>OZ253580.1:0-5827500 GCA_965263035.1 Acidobacteriota bacterium | reverse complement strand
GGCCGTGGCCTTCAAGAAGATGGTCTGCAGCCGTTGCGATTTCCCTGGATTCTACAAGTACCAAGTTCACCAGTTGAGACGCCGGCCGCGTATCCTGGTGGAGGAGAGTGAAGAGGTTCGATCGGACCATGAGGAGATCTGGGGGACGATTCCCCGTTTCGCCGAAATACCCCAAACCCTAAAGTGCAAACGGTGCCACGAGGTGCTGGGGTCCTACGTCCTTTGCATTTATTGAGAATAGCCGAGTTGGTCCAGGCGGACTCCGCGTTGACGCCTTGTCGGTCGTTCCCTTTTCGGGTAACGGTGGGCCTTAGGGCTCCCACCAGACAGGGTTAGCCGTCCCCTCCCCTCCATCCGTTGATGATGGTCTCTCGTAGGTCGAAGCCGAATGCCCGTGCGGAGACGACCACGATGGGAGCGCCCTGAAGCCGCTTGTAGACCGATGAATTCAAGCTCCGATAGATCCTTCCGGCGAGTTCGTTGAATTCGGACTCTCCGTACCGGTCATAGATCCCGCCTTCCTGCGTGGGAAATCTGGCCGGATCCAGTTCCTGGCGTCTGAACCTGATACTCAGCTCTGATGGGCTGCTTCCCCACTCCACGAGGTCGTTGACCAATGGGCCCACCACGTCGTAGTCGAACGGGTCTTTCTGATCCTCCTTCAACTCTGCGGAGGGAGCGATCGAAAAGATCTCCTCGGGGATCATGGGGTGGCCCCACCTCCGATTGACATGCCGGGCCAGTGCGTATACATCCGGCTTCGACAAATCACCGATGACTGAGATGCCTCCTACCATGTCTCCGTAGAGAGTCGCGTAACCCAGGGCAATCTCCGTCTGGTTCCCGTTGGTGAGGAGCAGAGCCCGCCGGTCGTTGGACTCGGCCATCATGATCAACCCTCGAACCCGTGCCTGGAGATTCTCGAGGGTCACCGACAGGTTCATGGGATGCAGGTACTCTTCGAACCCTTTCGTGATGGCGTCCACCATCTTCTGAATGGGAACCTCGTGATAGTCCAACTCGAAGTTTCGGGCCAGCTTCCGAGCTGCACCCAGCGTTGTCACCGAATTGTATCGAGAGGGGAGGCTGTAAACCGATAACAGGTCCCTTCCCATGGCCTCGTAGGCAATAGCAGCGCCCAACGCAGAGTCGATGCCCCCGGAAATGGCTTCCAGGACTCGCGTGAAGATCCCGATCTTGTCGAAGTAATCGCGGACGCTCATCACCAAGGCCTGATAGATCTCGTCTTCCCGGCTGAAGGGTGGGTCAGGTACGGGGATGGATTCTCCGTTTTTGAAGACGACTTCTTCTTGTGACTCCCTGAACTGCGGGAGAGCCCCCGCAAGTTGTCCTCGCCGGTCGTAGGCCACGCTGAAACCATCGAAGGGAATGATGTTCTTCCCGTTGTCGCCGACTCCGACCGTATTGACATAGATCAGAGGCAAGCCATGTTGCCGGATTTGATTTCGGATCACGGAATCCCGGATGAATCGTTTGCCGTCCCGGCTTCCCGGATTGCTGCCCACGAAGGGACTTGCGTTGATGCAGAAGAGATATTGGGCTCCCTTCTCCCGATAAAGAGCGCACGGCTTAAGTGGATAGGACTCGTCCCAGAGGTCCTCACAGATCAGTACCCCGATGCGAACGCTACCCCGCCCTGCGGGAATGGATACCGGCTCGACTTCCTCCCCCGGGACGAAATAGCGTTTATCGTCGAAATAACGATAGGCGGGAAGCAGCCTCTTCCTTACGATCTGCAGCATTTTCCCGTGGCTGAGAACGGCCGCGGCATTGTGACGTATGACCCGCCCGTCGGGACCCAACCGTTTATCGTCGAAGTCGATGAAGCCGACAATGGCGGAGATGTCGTGACACGCCGGCAGAATCTCTTCGATCAAATACTCTCGATTGGCTCTCAGGAACTCCAGATTGATCAGAAGCTTCTCATCCAAGCAGTACCCTGTCAGGCACATCTCGGGTAGAACCACTAGATCCGCTCCCCGCTCCCGGCCGGTCTGGATCGCTTCCACGATCTTTCGCCCGTTGCCCTTGATGTCCCCCGTCTTCGGGTTGATCTGGGCCAGGGAAACCTTGAATTTCATGTTCCTTGTTTTTCGGCAGTCTCTGAATCGTCGCCACGGGAATCTCTCCCATCCGGTCAGAGGCACCTACAGCATATCGCCCTTTTCCTGTTGATGTGGAACGGGCGTTGCGTCAATGGCTGCTGTGGTATTCTCGGCCCGATCAATGGGCTATTCGGCCTCTCTCGGACACCGGAATCCAGAAATCCGTGATGTGGAATAGGAATTGGCGGTCGATCCTCGTTTGCTGTCTGATGGTCGTGCTATCCGCTCCCTGCGCTATAGCCATCGTGGTGCTCAAGGTGGGAGCGTCGGGTCTGGCGGACCCGTTCCCCGGGCGAAACGGTCGGCAGATCGCAAGAAACCAAGCCGGTCAGTGGTTCCTCGTCTATCAGGGAGACGACCGAGGGAGGACCGGAACCTATCTGGCGCTGTCCAGGATTCCCGACCCGCAGTTCCAAGGAGACTTCCATTCCTCCTTCCTTCTGATCTCGGCTGGCGAGGACGGGGTCCTCTTCTCGGGAGGTGGTGGCGTCCGTCAGGCCAGCCTCGTCATCGACGAGGAGGACACACTCCACCTGCTGTGGGAGAGCAACCAACCTCCGGCGGTCTGGTACAGTCGCTGCCGAATATCCGTTCGGGACGCGTCCGACCGAATCCAGAGACGGGCCTGTTGGACCGGTCCCAATGGGGAAGGTGGCTCGGTTCGAATCGGCGAGTCCGGTCGTGACTCCTATTTGGGGGACGTCACCCTGGACCCGAACGGACGCCTCTGGGTCGCATACGGCGAAGCCGTCGCGGTGGGTCCGGGGTACACCTATCCCATACGGGACAAGCTCGAGACCCGCCGGTATGTCCTCTCCCGGCCAGAGGGTTACGAGATCTGGATGGCGCGGCTCTCCCCCTCGGGTTGGGATCGAAGAAGGCTGACTGACGCAGGGCCCGCCCGCCGGCCGGTCATGGACCTGGATCCCCAGGGCAGCCTGCACCTCCTCTTTGCCGGTGAGAGGTCCCACCTCTACTACCTTCGGTTCACCGAGTTCCCCTCCACCTTCTTGGAAAAAAAAGATTACACGGCGACTCCTCCTCAGCCCCTCTGGTCGGGAACCGGATACTTGGCCCTCAGTGTCGTGGGTTGGGGTGATCGGGCTCTGGTGGTTTTCGAAAGAACCGAACACGTGCCCGTTTGCGGCTATTACGATGGGGTCCGCTGGAACTTCCAAGCGGTCAATCCCACCCAGGAGATCTGGCGGAACCCGATTCTGGTTCGAGATCACCACGGAGTGGCTTGGCTCTTCTGGTCCAACGTCACCCGCGGCCACACGTTCTACGCGCGCTGGCTGGGCCGCCGCTTCAGTTCTCCCTATGTTTCCCGGACGGTTATCGACGGCATGAAGCCCGGTTCGCCTGCCACGACGACGGGTCCCACCTTGAGTCCCTTTCATACGGTCCAGAGGCCGGTCCGACCAGGCTCCCGGCTGGGAATGGCGTTCTCGGGCGGCACATCCTCGGGCCCTGTGTACTTCGATCGCCTGCTCGTACCCGATCTTCCGTTGGAACCGGGGGCAAGGTCCTGTTTCTGGATATGGCTGAAATCGCTGAGACGGATGGTCTGACCGAGACGTTTCAAGCCATGAGGAAGCATCCGTCCAACCCGGTTTTGCGCACTGGGCCTCCGGGATCTCCCGACTCGCGCCGGGCTCATGCCTATGGTGAAGTTCACTACGATGGGAGCCTCTTTCGAATGTGGTACTCGGCTTGGGCAAGCGAGGATTCGCAAGCACTCTTCGCGGGTACCGCCGGGCATCATGTGGGCTACGCGGAGAGCCAGGATGGGATCCACTGGATCAAGCCCTCGCTGGGTCAGTACGAGTTCCGGGGATCGACGGACAACAACATCGTGGACTTGGGCGAGAGGGACCACGGCGGACATGCGTACATGCCCATGGTGGTCCGGGACGATCGCGAAACCGATCCGGCCCGGCGATACAAGATGATTGTGGAACAGCGGGGACGCAACCTGCTTTTGGTTTCGCCCGACGGAATTCGTTGGACCGCCCTCACCCGGGTGGTGCAGAAAGGGTGGTCCGACCAGCGCAGCCTGTTCTACGACAATCTGGAGCCCGATCCGGAAAAGCGGTGGAAAGTGTACAGCCACTGCGGTTCCAGAGCGCCCGTCGGATTGAGGAAGATCTGCCGGGACTGGAGCCGCGATCTCATCCACTGGACATCCGATCCGCGGAACCCGGTGGCCCATCCCAGAGCGAGTCAGGCAGTCGAGTACCACATGATCTCGGTCTGGATCGAATCGGACATGTACCTGGGTCTCGTGGACGGATGGACGAAGAATCAGACCCAGCCCCAATACCTGGTGAGCAGCCGCGACGGAGTCAACTTCACCCACGTCTTCGACGGGCGTCCCGTCATCGAACTGGGGAAGCCGGGAGACTGGGATGCGGGATGGATCTCTCCCGTGAACGTTCCGGTCAGGGTCGGGGACGAGATCTGGGTCTACTACTCGGGGGGGCCCAACACCATTGGACCGCACCTGGATGACTGGATGACCCGTCCCATGCAGACGGGTCTGGCGACGATTCGGCGGGACGGATTCGTGAGCCTGCGAGTCGCAGACGGCCGACGGGACGGATCCCTCGTGACCGTCCCCCTTTCGGGCGCCGGACGGGAGCTGGAACTGGAGGTCAACGCAAGCGGCCTCTCCGGGGGCGAGGGACGCATCTGGGTCGACTGGTTGCAGGAAAACCAGGTGATGGCGACGAGCGCTTCCCTCAGCCACGACGGCATCGAAATTCCCGTCCATTGGGGTGACGGCCGCCGCTGCATCTCCCTTCCCCGCGATTCCGTCCGGCTCCGCTTCCGTTTGGAGGGTGCAGCCGCGCTCTACAGCTTTACATTTCGCTGACATCCGTATTCGGCCGCCTGCGAGGAGGACAAGTCTTGAGACGAGCTTGAGAAATGGGTCGGACGGGAACCAGGAGAGGCTAGTGACACGAAAATTGAACAGAAGGAGTTTTGTCGCCTCCGCCGCTGTCGGAATCGCGACCGGTGGGGGCTATACGGGATCCGGAGGGGTTCCATCCAGTGGCAACTCGCTTCCAGGGAACTACGCGCCCCGGGGTAGTCGGCGTATCCTGTATGTGAGCGACCCCTCCAGCATCGCCAGTCGCTACCTTCCCGATCCGGCCACCGAGGAGTCGATTCGGGCTTGGGTGGATCGACTCTCGGAAGCCCGGGTCGACATGTTTGTCCAAGAGGCCTATACGCAGGGCTGGACCACCTATTGGAGGGTGGACGGTCTGGAATATGACGCCCGGCCTCAGCACCGCCGGTTCCTTCCCCTCCTGGAACGGGGTGTACAGCCCCTGGACGTGCTGCTGGATCAGAGCCACAAGCACGGAATGGAGTTTCTGGCGGGAATCCGTATCAACGACAACCACGGTCATATCTCCGTCCGGCAGGGCGTGGGAGCGGGTGCCGGATTTCTCATCGATCACCCCGAATGGCAGATCCGGGAGCTGCCGCCCGGACCCTACTACAAGCTCAGTACTCCCCTGGACTTCACGTTTCCCCAAGTCCGGGAATACGTCTTGGACGTCATCGGTCGTCTGTTGGATCGTTTTCCCGTTGACGGACTGGAGCTCTGCTTCAGAGACCATCGCTACTTTCCTCCAGGAAAAGGGCCCGAACGGAGGCATCTGATGACCGACCTGGTAGCACGGACGCGGGCCATTCTGGACGCTTCGGGAAAGCTGCGGCGAAGGAAACTGCTCCTGGGGGCACGAGTCTTCCAGACCCTGGACGAATGCCGCGTCCTGGGAATGGACGTGGAGGCCTGGATCTCTCGGGGACTGATCGACTATGTCGCCCCTAACGACACCATGCACACCGAACCCAACACCCGGTACGAAGAATTTCGCCGTCTGCCCGATAGTGGCAAATGCCTCCTCTATCCGGGAATTCTTCCTTGGACCAGCCAGCGCATGCGAAGGCGTTGGGGGGGGCGGCCCATTTCACTGGATCAGCAGCGTGCGGCCGCTGCCAACATGTACGCTGCCGGAGCCGACGGGATCAGCTTCTACAATCATTTCGTCCCCATGTCCTGGGCCCCGTTCTATCCCCACTTGCTGCGGGAACTGGCCGCGGTCCGAGATCCGGAGAGGATGAGGTCGGGTGACCGGCATTACGTGTTCGAACCTTCCTGGGGGGGAAGCCGAGGGTTTGGCAGAGATCGAGCTTCCACCGGAGCCCTAAAAGCGGATCGTCTTCTCCTCGAAAGGAAGCCGGGAACCACGGGAGTGTTTCGATTTCGGGTTTGCGACTACCTATCCCAGACACGAGGCGCAACGCTGCTCTTCCGGGCCTACGGGGCCAGCGAGGAAGATCGGATGGAAGTCCGAATCAACGGGGTCCGGGTGGACGAGTCGGCCATATGGGTCCGTTCCGACGAGACGAGAACCGACCTTCAAGCCAAGGTGGATCCCGACTCCTCGGCCAGTTCCGGTCTTTCTCCGGTGCCCGAACTGCCCGGCGATTGGAGGACCTTTTGGTTGGATCTTACGGAACCGCCGGCCCGCTTTGGAGACAATCATCTAGAAGTGACGTTGTCGGAACCGATATCGGATTCCGGTGGGGAAATCCTCATCGATGAGTTGGAAGTGTTCGTCAAGGCGTAGCATGTGTTCGCGGAGGAGAATCATCATGAGATACTGGTGGAAATCGCCAAATTGGATCAATGCGCTTGGTGTGGTCGCCCTTTGGGGTCTGGCTGCGTGCGGCTCTCAGACGCCACCACCAGAGACGCCGTCGACGCCGCTTCCCGATAGCGGGATCATCGACGTGACGCAGGATTCCCCAGACCTGCGTTTTCCCCATAGCACTACGGAAGGAGCGACCTTGGTCTACCAGTTGGGATTGCCCATCCAGTTGGGCCCGAATAGGGGAGCGTATCTCTGCAACCTCCGGGTTGCGGGAGCGAAGGGCACCGACTTCGAAAACGGCTCCGATCTGATCCCGTTCGACGATATAACAGGTCTGAAACCGGATGGCGCCGTCCCCATCACTCGTAACCACAACGAGCCCAATCCCAATTCCAAGCCGCCCAATCAGGACGCCATCATGGTGAAATACCCGGTCATGGGGGGCTTCGTTCCCTTTGGCGCAAAACGGGCGGACGGTTCCCCCCATCCTCATGCCGGCACGGGATTCGGCCTCAACCAGTCCGTCGCCTGGAGGACTACCATCGAAGGGCCCCCGCCCTACGGAGTGAATATGTTCGGCCGGAATCCTCGAACCTCCGTGTTCGAGGACATGAGTCAGATGTACTCCTACCTGGAGATTCATCAGCTCGCGTATGACGGCACGACCTTCAGCGTGACCAATACCGAGCGGGTTTCGCAGGAGGTGCTGCTTCCCGGCTGGCGGTTGAGCGCGAGCCTGATGACGGCCATTCCCGACGGCGACGATCTACTCTTTGCCATGAAAGGCTACGGGGACGGCGAGACCGGGGGCTCGGGGTTGGCGCGGTGGAGGCGTGCGGAGGGTGCATGGCGCCCCATCTCCTACGTTCCCGTCACCGGCGAGGACGGCACCTCCGAGGCCAGTGCCGTTCGCGACCAGGACGGGTCCATCCTCTTCTGTGCCCGGGGAAGCGGGAGTCCCGAGGTTTTCGAAGCCTCCGAGACGCGGACGGCCCCCCATGACATCCGCATCTGGCGGTCCCGCGACAACGGTGAGACCTGGGCGAAAATCATCCATGTCCGGGGTTTGATCTCGGCAGCTCCCATCGTCCTGAATTCCGCGGCTGACGGCACGCCCTTTGTGGCGGCCAACCTCTATGAAGTCTTCATGGAGGGTCTGGACCGCATCAAACTGGTCAAGGATTCGCGAGGGAGCCCTCTCTGGGGGGGACGCACCCGAAATACGCTCTGCCTTTGGCCCTTGAACCAGGATCGGACGGGCTTGCTGCCGCCCTTGGTGGCCCGGGACCTGCGGAAGGAATTCGGTCCGCCCCCCGGTGGGACCACTTGGCGGGTGGATCATCCCGTTGCCGTCACGCTGCGCCTGGCCGACGGCAGGTGGCGCAACGTGATCGCTCTCCGCATCCTGGAGTACGGAGAGTTGACCCATATGCAGGACCCGACGTCTCAGACGGGAGCCTACCTGGAAGAAGTTATCTCGGCGGGGGAACCGATTCCCATCTGGAACTTCTGAGAACACGAGTAATCAGGAGAGAAGAGCGAAGACAGAGTATAGGAGGACCCATGAGGAGATCTGAAAACGAGAGGCGGCGGTTTTTGACGACCTCGGTCGCAGGAATGTCAGCGCTGGCCCTGGTTCTGAAGAACGTGGCGCTGGGGGCTCCGGCGAAGACCGCCGTCGAGGGCCACGAGAAGCGGTCCCGGCGGGTTCGATGGGACTGGCTTCCGCCGGCGGGCACTCCAGGAAGTCCCATCAAAGATCAGGACCACCCATGGCCCAAAGCCGAAAACGGGGATCTGCGGGCTTATGATCCCCACCTGGAATGCGAACACGTCGCCTTCTCCATCGGTCACCTGAAGCCGGGCCAATCGGTCGGACACCACACCCACGAGCAGGCGGAAGAGACCTACATCCTGATGCAGGGCCGGAGCCAGATTCGAATCGGCGAAACCGTGGTCGAGGCCAAGGCTTTCGATGCCTTCCGATTTCCCGCCGATGTGCCCCGTTCCGTCTACAACCATACCCAGGAGGACTGCTGGTGGGTGTTCATCGGAACGCCTCCCGGCGAGTACTATCGGGAGGGCTCATTGCGTGACCGGGCTCGAAAGAACAAGCTGGGAGAGTCGTTGTAGAGGGCTTTCGCATCTCCGTTCCGGCGTGAGGCCGGGAGCCGCGCTGCTCCAGAAGCGTGTCCGGAGTCTCGAATCGAGGTTCAGAATTCTTCGGGTCAGATCTTATCGGGGACGACGTAGGGCTCCCGATAGGATCGGGTCAGCAGGCGATTAGCCTCGTCATCCCCCACGAACCGGTGAGTTGCGGCGTCGTACCGCAGTTCCCTTCCGAGACGGAGGGAGATGTTGGCCATGATGCAGTGGCTGGCCGAAAGCACTCCGTCCTCCAGTCCCGCCGTCAGGATTTCCGGGCGCCCTGACCGGATCGCCTCAACGAAATTTCCGAAGTGGTCCTCGTGCTCCAGGATTCCCTGATCCGGTTCGGGGTCTGGGTTGCGGCCCAGAAATACCTGATACTCGCAGCCGTAGCGTTTGGCCAACTGGCGCGGTGCCTCTTCTCGTCCGCCGCCCTGACGCGGTTTCAGATTGATATACCCCTTGCTCCCATAGAAGCTCCAGGACAATTCGTCGAGCCACCAGCGTCTGGGGTCCGGGTCGCCGGGCCGCCGGGGCCTCACTCTTCCCTGAGCCGAATAGAGGTTGCGAACCTCACCGGTGAGCAGCGTCCCGTCGTCGTACCGGAAAGTGGCCTTCTGGGCGTTGGGGGTCTCTCCCTGGTCGGGCGGACCGTAGCGCCCTCCCACCGAATGGATTCGGGAGGGTAGACCCTTGCCCAGGCACCAGCGGGCGATGTCCAGAAGGTGGACCCCGTTGGTCGCCAGCTCGCCGTTGCCGAAGTCCCAGAACCATTGCCAGTTGTAGTGCACCAGATTGGCGTGGTAAGGCCTCTTTTCGGCCGGTCCCAGCCACAGGTCCCAATCGAGCCAGGAAGGGACCGGCTCCTGCTTTTTGAATTCGATGGACTCCCGGGGATTGGGAAGGTCGAAGCTGGCCCAATAGACGTCGCCGATGGCTCCCTCCCGGATCAGATGAGCCGCCTTGCGAAAAGAGCCGTTGGATCGCCGCTGAGTTCCGGTCTGGACGATACGGCCGTATTTCCGGGCCGCCTCCAGCATCTTCCTCCCCTCGAAGAGGTTGTGACACACGGGCTTTTCCACGTAGACGTGCTTTCCCGCCTGACACGCCCAGATGGTGGCCAAGGCGTGCCAGTGGTCGCAACTGGCGATGATGACGGCGTCGATCTCCGGATCGTCCAGGATCCGGCGCAGGTCCGTTTCGGTCCGGGGGCGCCTGCCGGTCTTCTTCTCCAGTTCGGCTGCCGTCCCCTCCATCCGCCGCCGATCCGGATCGGAGATGACCGCTAACTCCACGCCCGGCAGGTCGCTGGCCTCGTACATCAGGCCTCGGCCTCGGGCGCCGGCCCCAATGAGTCCCGCCCGGATTCGATTGCCCGCTCCGATCCACCCTGAAGACAGACCGGCCGTGGAACTTCCGATGAGGAGGGTAGAGGACCTCTTGAGAAACCCGCGCCGCCCGAACTCAGTCATTCGTGTACACTGCCGAGACATGGGCGCCCGGAAGGTTTCTTGGCCAAAGTACGTCCGGCTTCCGGATGGATCCTCTCCAAGGTGGATCCCGTGGTTGGCGCCGACGACCAGTCTGCTCCGTGGCGACGCCAACTGCAACGATGAGTACGCCTTCCTGACCGAGTTCAATTTTGCTAAACTCCGGGCACTCGGGCGCCCGTAGCTCAGTTGGATAGAGCGTTGGTCTACGAAACCAAAGGCCGCAGGTTCGAGCCCTGCCGGGCGCGTTTCATTCCCGGCAAAGCGGCGATCTGCCTGTTGTCCTTATGGTCCGCTCCGCTGGCGGGTTCCGGCACGCCACTGGTTCCTGTGGGACCCGAGGTCCGGGTGCAACTCGGGGAGATCCAGGTCATCGCCACCTCCGAGCCCGGCGAGACGCGTTGGGGATACCATCAGTACCCTGCCCTGTTCCGACTGCCCCAGGGACGGATCGGCCTCGGCTATTCACACAACGCCGACGCCACCGAAGCTGTGGGGCATGCCAGCCCCATGTACGTCTCGGCGGACGAGGGGAGGAGCTGGAAGCGGGTCTACAATCATGTGGCCGGCTACAAACCGCACCCGACGGTGGCCGAGATTTCTCCGGGTGAGTTCCTCTCTATATCTCCCGTCGTCGCCTTCAACCTGAGGGCCACGGGCCTGAGTCTGCCACCCCCGGTGGGGTATCTGGGGGACGAAAAGGGGATTTCGCTGCACCGGTATGAGAAATCCCCGAAAGAAATCCAGGACTTCATGCGTGAGCTCCCCGCCTATCGCTGGACCCCCGAACTTCCCGCCTGGAAGCCGGAGACGGTGATCTACGACACTCGAGGACGCCTGATCTGGAAGCACACCAAGTCCCACTTGGTGGGACGCACCCGGATCGAGCACGCTCCCGCCAGGTTGGGGAAGGAGCTGTTCTACGGCGACTATCAGGGGACATACACCGCCGGGGACGATACGATCCCTCGCCACTGGCCGGCCACCTGCATGGTTTCGCGGGACAACGGCAGGACCTGGACCCGGAGAGGCACCATTGCGGTCGACCCGACCGGAGATTCCTACATGACGGAACCCATGATCGCCCTCGCGTCGGACGGACGGTTGGTCTGTGCCATCCGGGGATCGGCCCACTACACGGACTACACGAAGGGCCACCGTCTGGTCATCACCTTCAGCTCGGACCGTGGACGGACCTGGGAACCGGTTCGGCCGCTCCATAAATTCGGCGTTTTCCCCTGTCTGCTGCTGCTGGAAAACGGGATTATGGTCTGCTCTTTCGGCCGTCACGGCGTGCACCTGAAGTTCTCCGCCGACGGAACCGGCAAGTCATGGTCCCAGCCCACCACATTGATTCCCACGGGAACCTCCGGCGAGCGGAACACGTGCGGGTATACAAGCGTGTTGGCGGTGGGACCGGACGAATTCCTCATCGCCTACTCCCACTTCAAGCACCAGGACCGGCAGGGCCGTCAGCAGAAGGCCATCCTGTTGCGGCGGGTCCGGGTCTCGCGGTAGAGATATCAGCTCACCGGGTCATTCCTGGTCGACCCAGAACGAGAAGAGCTTGGCCTTGTCCAGGTGGAACTTCAACCGAACGGCCTTCCCCTGCAGGGCGCTCAGATCCTGCTTTCCCTTCCAACTCGCCGTGTACCCGATCTCGTCCCCGCCGAAGGCATCCGAGTCCTCTTTTCCGAACCCGGCCACCGCCTCGCCCGTAGCGGCGTCCAGGACCTCGATCCGGACGGTCCCGTAGCCGGGACCCACGAACTTGTCCACTCCGGTGGCATTGATCTGGAGCCGGTTTCCCTCGAGCAACAGGGGACGCGTGGTCAAGGCTCCCTTCCCGGTCACGCTCACGAACCCGTCGAGCCTGAGGATGGCCAGTCCGATCTGTCCCAGCTGGGGCTCCTGGCGATGGTAGAACCAGTGGTGCCCGCGGAAGCCCTGGTAGTAGATCCAGACCTCACCCAGATCTTCCCGGATGATCCCGTTGTGGATCGAATAGACCAGATGCTCATCCCAGCTGCCTGGCGGACCATTGGGAATGAACACCCGCCGGTCTCCCACACGCTGGAACCTCTCCGCGTCCCGGCTCCAGAGCAGTTGCACGTCCATCCGCTCCATCCAGGGGGATTGGGCATTGCCCGTATCCATTGCGGCCGGCGCGGTTCCGAACATGGTGTGGTAGACGGAGGTGAACCCGACGAATCCCCCCTCGTAGGGGAGCACTTCCAAAGTGTAGAAATTCCGATCGCCCACCCGGTCCTTCTCGTCGGCATGAAAGGCAATGAAGCGGTCGGGGGCGTCCCGGAGCGTGGGTTGGGCGTCCCAGTTCAGGAAATCGACGCTGGTGGCGAAGGAAGCGGTCCGGACCCGTGCATCCGCGGCGTAGACCGGCTCCGGCTTCATCCAACGGCTCAGCCGGTTGAAGCTCCGAAGGTAGAGGATGTACCGCTTCTTCTTGGGGTCCCAGAGCAGGTTGTTGTTGGTGTCGGACCAGAAATCGACGGCGGGCCGCTCCACCTGGTACGCCTTCCAGTCGAAGCCGTCCCGGGAGTAGCCGGGCATCATCCTGACCCGGTCTCCCCGTTTCTGGAAGTAGAGCATCTTGAACCGCTCGTCCTCGCTCTTGGCCACAGGGTCGCGGAAGACGGCGTTGCTCGTCGCCTCCTTGTCGAAAGGCAGGGAGATGAAATTCGTGTCGTGACCGAGGTACTCCACCTGCCCCAGACGTGGCTTGATCCAATGGATGCCGTCCTTGGATTCGGCGTAGAAGATCCATCGCTCCGACCAGTCCCAATTGACCATCAGACCGTAAAATCGATACACCTTTCGGTCCGGGTCGTAGAAGATCTGTCCGCAGTCGCCCCCGTGGGACAGTCCCCCCTTGTGCTCCCAATCCTGGTCCATACGGATCACGGGATTGTCCCGGTACTTGAGGGGCTGGTTCAGGTGCCGATAGACCCCCGGATCTATCGACTGGACGACGTAATCGTCGATGAAGAGCTGACGCTGAGAGCCGATCTTCAGAGGTTCGTGGGAGGAGGCCGCCTGGACCGCTGCCAGGCAAAGGGGCAAAACAACGGTGCCCAACCTGTATTTCATGACTCCGGACTCCTTATCAATCGAAAACAAGCTTCACCATGGGTCGCGCGCCCCCTTATACTGATGCCCGTGGCCGAAGAATCAAACCTGAAGTTGCCCGCTCCTCCGCCGTCGCTGCTCTCCCGGAGTCCCCTTCGCTGGATGGCCTTCTTCGGGCCCGGCGCCATCATCGCTTCGGTCAACATCGGCAGCGGGGAGATCTTTTTCCCCTCCCGGACCGGCGCCGTCTTCGGCTATCGGGTTCTCTGGGTTCTGCTGCTCATCGCACTGCTCAAGTGGATCCTGGTCTACACCAGCATGCGTCACATGATCCTGACCGGGGGACACCCGTGCCGCCGCTGGAGTTCCATTCCCGGTCCTCCCGGCTGGATGAACCTGTTCATGGTCGCGGTGGCTCTGGTTTGCTCTCCACTCTGGCTGTGTTTCCTGGAAGGCGTTCTGGGGACCATCTGCACCTGGATCTTCGGCGTCGGGAACCTTTACGTCTGGGCGAGTCTCTGGGTGGTAGTTGCCCTGCTGCTTCTGGCCATCGGCAGGTACCAGTTCCTGGAGAAGGCCCAGATGGTCATTCTGGGTGTGACGGTGAGTTGCATCCTGGTGGCTGTCTTCCACGTTCGACCCGACTGGTGGCAGGTGATGCAAGGTTTCCTGGTACCGGTCGCCCTCACCTATCCCGAGTGGCTTGCCCGGGAGCTGCCGGAGATGGCGGCTCGTTCCCCCTGGTTGGAGCTCATGGTCTATGCTGCCGCCCTCGGAGGCCAGAGTTACGACTACCTGGCGTACGTCTCCTTCCTGCGGGAGAAGAAGTGGGGTCACAGCGACTGCGGGCCGGTGACACCCGCCCGGCTGGCGCACATCGCGGCACGCGCCGATCATCCGGCCCGTCTCTGGGTTCGGGCAGCCGTCATCGATACGGTCGTCAGCTTCGCCATGATCGTGCTGGTCGCCGCCTGCTTTTCGATTCTGGGCACGGTCCTTCTGCAACCCCGCTACCTGGTGCCGGACGGGGTCAATCTGCTCAACTACCAGGCCACCTTCCTCACCACACTGAGCCCCTGGCTGCTGCCGCTCTACAAGATCGGGGTCTTTTTCGCCTTCTTCGGCATCCTCTACGGTGGTCCGGAGGTCACCTATCGGGTCTTCTACGAGTTCGGGTTGACCCTGGGGAAGAGCCGTGCGGAGATGGAGAGTCCGATACTGAGATGGGCGACGATTCTATGGATTCTGCTAGGAGGACTGAGCCTCCTATGGCTGACGCGGCTCTTTCCGCAGGTGGACCTGCTGGACATCGTCACGCCTGCCGGCATCTACACCGGAGTCCTGCTCTGCGGCTTTTACTGTCTGGCCAACCTCTGGTCGGATTGGAAATTCCTGCCGAAGGAACTGAGGATGCCCCGCTTCCTGATGGCTGCCAACCTGATGGCCGGGCTGGCCTTCACCGCCATGGGACTCAAGGCCATCTGGGACTACGATCAGATTCGAGGCTTCGTGATCCTGGCCGGGCTGCTCCTGGGATCCATGGTGGTGGCGTCGCGCTGGAAGCGGGTCCAGCCGGTTTCCGAAGCTCAGTAGTGGAACCGCTGGCCTCGACGTTCTTCCTCGTACCGCCTGCGCAGTTCCCGCGTCAGCGGATCGTTACTGACCTCGGCCACGGTGAAGTCCCAGAAGAGCTCTGAAGGGGGCGATGTCGCGTCCCGGGCAGTCCGGACCACGATGACACAGGTCCGAGTTTCCTGCCGGGCCTGTCGGAGGGCTTGGCTCAGTTCCTCCGTCGTCGCCACGTTGAAGGTCCTGGCCCCCATGGACGCCGCGTTGCCGGCATAGTCGATCTCGAGGTAGTCCCCGTCCAGACGTCCGGTTTTGGGATTGCGGAGGCGAAACTCATTGCCGAAGGCCTGGCCGGAGCGCAGCTCCTGCAGTCCGCGGATGCATTGAAAGCCGCGATTCTCGCTGATGACCACCGTCAGCTTCAGGCCCTCCTGCACCGCCGTAACCAGCTCGGTGGGGTTCATCAGGTAGGTGCCGTCGCCGATGAAGACGACGACCTCGCCCTCAGGGTGCGCCATGCGGACGCCGAGTCCGGCCGGCAACTCGTAGCCCATGCAGGAGTAGCCGAACTCCAGGTGACAGTGGCGCGCCCCGGTGGCGTCCCAGAACTTGAGGATGTCGCCGGGGGGGCTTCCGGCGGCGGCAACGACCGTATCTCCGGGCTGAGACTCTTCTTGCAGGGTGCGGACCAACTGAGTCTGGAGCATCACCTCGCGATCGTGCTCGTTCACCTCCCGCCGGCAGACTCCTTCCCAGTCCCGGCAGATCTCGATGACCTCCCGCCGGTAGGACGGCTCGGTCTCGATACCGGCCTCCTCCGCGGCATCGGCCAGAGCCTGCAGCGCCTCGCGCGCATCGGCCAGGAGCGGCAAGGCTCCCTGCTTGTAGGCATCGCGGCCACAGACGTTGATGTTGATGAAGCGGACGTCCGGGTGCTGGAAGCCCGATTGGGAGCCGGTGTCGAAATCGGACAGGCGAGTTCCGACGCACAGAATCAGATCGGCGGCGGCAGCCAGTCGGGTCGCAGCCGGGTTCCCGGTGGTGCCCAGGCCTCCCGCCAGGAGGTCCGACGGCCGACCATGTGCCCCCTTGCCGGCGTGCGTCTCCACCACCGGAAGACCGCAGAACCGGGAGAAGTGCTCCAGTTGGCGGGAAGCGTCGGAATAGATGACGCCTCCGCCGGCGATGATCAAGGGTCTCCGGGCCGCCCTCAACAACTCCATCGCCTCTCGGACCCGCTTGGGGTCGGGCAGGCGCCGTTCGATCCGCCAATCTCTTTCCTCGAAGAAGTGGACGGGATAGTCGAAAGCCTCCGGCTGGACGTCTTGGCAGAGACAGAGGGTGACCGACCCCGTTTCCGCCGGGTCCGTCAACACCCGCATGGCTTCCGGAAGGGCCGTGAGGATCTGCTCCGGCCGGGTGATGCGGTCGAAAAAGCGGCTGACGGGCCGAAAGCAGTCGTTCACGCTCACGTCGCCGGCCGAGGGATGCTCCAATTGCTGGAGCACCGGGCCCTGCTTCCGATTGGCGTAGATGTCCGAGGGAAAGAGGAGCACGGGTAGCCGGTTGATGGTGGCCGCCGCCGCGCCCGTGATCATGTTGGTGGCTCCAGGACCGATGGACGTGGTGCAGGCCAGCGTGGCGAGGCGCCGCTTGGCCCTGGCAAAACCGGCCGCCGTATGCACCATGGACTGTTCGTTGCAGGGCTGGTAGTAGGGCAGCTCCGAACCGTACTCTTCCAAGGCCTGTCCCATTCCGGTGACGTTGCCGTGGCCGAATATTCCGAACATGGCCGGCACCAACCGTTGCCGGAAGCCATCCCGCTCGCTGTACTGCCTCTGCAGATATTTGACGATGGCCTGTGCGGCCGTAAGCCGAATGGTTGGTTCCTTTCCGGGCGTATTCATTGATTCGTATCCTTTCCGGCCGGTCACCAACAGGGTCATCCTGCGGCCGGGTCCATCCTATGATAAATTCCGATTTTCCACCAAGATGGGCCGACCGTCGGAGGCCGTTCACATGATCCGCAAGCTAGGCGCCGGAATCGGCGTCGCATTTGTTCTCCTTCTTCTCGTGGAGAGCGCGGCGTGGCTGCTGCTTTCCTTGGGTTCCGGTCCGGCCTCGGGCTTCTTCGTGTCTCGCGGCGAGGAGTTTCATCGCCGCTTGGCGAAGGGGTTCGTCGGGACCTCCCGGGGACCCCTGGCCGTGGACCCGCACCTGGGCTACGCTCTTGAGCCCGCTTTCCAGGTCTTCGGAGACGGAGAGGGCGAAGGCGCGCTTCGCATCGTGGCCCTGGGGGGCTCCACCACTGATCCCTACAATGAAGGACACTGGTCCGGCACCCTCTCGGAGATCCTGGCGAGTGAAGGGATCCCGGCGCGCATCTACAACGGGGGCGTGGGCAGCTACTCCACCAACCAGGAGGTGATCAAGCTGATCCGGGACGCGTTGGCCCTGAATCCCCATGTGGTGGTTTCGGTGGATGGAGTCAACGACTTGGGACTGGTCAAGTCCATCTCTCCCTCCACTCCCATGGTGAACCATCCCCAGCAGGCGATCATGGAATATGTGGTGAACGCCTCCTCCCAAAGTCTGTTTCTGCCCAATCTGGCCCGTCTTCTGAGGTTCGGGGAAGGCATCCTGCAGGAGCCACATTGGGGGCATCCGGACGAAATGAAGGCCGAGGAGGTGTGGGAGAAGAACGTGCGCATCATGAACGCCGTCTCAGGGGAGTTCGGCATCCGGTACCTGGCGGTACTGCAGCCCATCATGGGATTCGGGAGCTACGACCCGTCACCTCGCGAGAAAGAAATGTGGGAGGAGCGGAAGCAGCGGCTGCGTCCGGACATAACGCCCTACCACGTGGCGTTGACCCGTTACTACGAGGCGGCCCAGGTCCGCTGCCAGCAGATTCCCTACTGTGCGGATCTGACCGAGATCTACGCCGGAAAATCGGACCTTTACGGCGATC
The DNA here is from genome assembly GCA_965263035.1 of Acidobacteriota bacterium. GTDB lineage: Bacteria > Acidobacteriota > UBA6911 > RPQK01 > JAJDTT01 > JAJDTT01. Next base: position 5,809,439 of record OZ253580.1, on the reverse strand, counting down.
CCCGGCATCCCAACCCCGATGGATACCATCTGTTGGGAGAGGCCATCTTCAGGGAACTGCGGGATCGCGGCTTGTTGGTCGTGCCCCAGAATCCTGAATCCGATCCGCAAGGAGCCGCCGGCGAAGGTAGCCGAAACCAGTGATGGGCCACGCCAGAGAGGAAACGTGCATCAGACCCGGCGCCGGACCCAATCACGAGTCGGACGGCCGGAGCCTCGGCCGAAGACGTTTCCTGACCACAGGTGCCTCCGCCTTGGCCGCCGCACAGTTGAATCGGACGGTTGCCGCCAGTCCCCAAGACGAGTCCTCGGTCCGAAAACCTTCCATCAGGACGCGGGAAGGAGAAAGCGTTCCCCGCAGGATGGAGCCTCTCGACCGGCAGATCTGGGAAGAGGAACTCTCGGACTTTGTTCCCACGCGGATCTTCGACGCCCATTGCCATATCTACCGGGCCGACTTCGACTTGAACTACCGGACGGCGCTTGCCCGAAAGGAGGACTTCAAGACCGAAACTGTCTGGACCGACTGCGATATCGACACGGTGCGCCAAGTCGAAAGCGTCCTGATGCCGGGCCGTCAGATCACGCGGCTGGCGTTTCCCTTCCCCTTCTACCGGTGTGATTTCCGGAAATCGAACGAATTCGCTGGCAGAGAGATCCGGAAGGAGCCCGGGTCCGCCGCCCTGATGCTGGTGGAGCCGTCCATCTCGGCGCATGAGGTGGAGGAGACGGTCCTGAAGCACCGTTTGCTGGGTCTGAAACCTTATGCTCGGTATTGCACCACCCCGGAATGCCGGATCACCGATTTCCTCCCCGAGCACCAGATCGCCGTGGCCGACCGCTACGGACTGCTCATCATGCTTCACGTGGGCATGAAGAAATCTTTCGCGGACCCGAGAAACGTGAGCGACATGCTCCGTTTGGCCGACCACTATCCTCGAGCCCGATGGATTCTCGCTCACGAAGCGCGCAGCTTCTCTCCGTACCCCATCGAAAAGGCCGCCCCCTCCTTCCGCGGGCTTCCCAACGTCTGGTACGAAGTCTCTGCCGTCTGTTCCATGGAATCCTTCGACGTGCTCTTCTCACAGGTGGACACGGATCGGATCCTGTACGGGGCCGACTCGGGCGACGTGGCCTTTTCCCGAGGGAAGATTGTCTTCTATGGATCCAGTTGGGGGGATCTGACCCCCACCACCAACCAACTGGGGGGAGAGCTGACCTTCTACCTCTACGAGCAGTTGCGGGCCATGCGACGGGCGGCGATTCGACTGGGGCTGACGCGGAAACAGATCCAGGACATTTTCTTCACCACGGGAGACCGTCTGGTCCGGTCCGTCGCCGCATCGATGCAGGACAAGTTCCTCTAAGGGGAGAATTCAATGCGAATGAATATTGTGTTTCGCCACCGGTCGGCCGCCGCCGTGATCCTTCTGGCCGTTGTCCTGAACCTGTCCGCCTCGCAGCATGAGCATCAATGGACGATTCGGGGCTCCTACTCCATTCTCCCCACCCAGCCGCTGGAGATCGGTCATGAACGCCAGCTCCTGATGGACAACCATGTGGTCGAGGACCTCCGGGCCGTTCGCCGGAAAGTTCATCAACCGGAAAAACATCGCGCCAACCCGCTCTTCTCGACTGGAACTGCGGACCTCAATCCGGACACGACGGTCACCTACGTGAGCGTTCTCCGAGACCCTGACAGCGGTCTTTACCGCTTATGGGATTCCAGCAGCGTATTGGTCGAGATCCCCACTCCACCCGGCTTCTACTGGTTGAGCCGCGCCCGCTACTACGAGTCCAGGGACGGCCTCCAGTGGACCGCCCCCAAGCTTGGATTGGTGGAGGTCGACGGCAGCAAGGCCAACAATGTTTTCAAAGGGAGCGACAAGGTCAGCTTCGACAGCGTCGGCGTGATCCGAACTCCTCCCAAATGGCGGGATCAGGGACGGTACCTGATGATCTACAATCGCGGTCCCGCCGGCCGCGATCCCCATCCTGAATTGATCGCGGGCGGCCAGGAACTCCGGGTGGCCTTCAGCGACGACGGCGTCCACTGGACCGACCAGAAGGAGAACCCCATCTTCCGTGGCCAGAGCGACACCGCCAACAACCTGACCTACAACCCCGAACGCGGCGTCGTCATGTATTACCGGAGGCCACCCATCAATGCCGGTGAGATCCGGCGCATCGCCTATTCCGAAAGCTCCGACCTCCTCAGCTGGAGCCAGCCCGAGCATGTGGTGGTCCCCGATGAGCTGGATCCCTACTCCCTCTATTGCATGCCCGTCGTGCGGTACCAAGGAGTCTACCTCGGGTTCCTCCACATGTTCTACTTGCGGCCACCATTTCAGCGGGAGGGTGAGGTCGATAAGAAGCTGAAGATCGACGTTCAACTCGCTTGGAGCCGAGACGGCCGGAACTGGCAACGCCATCCGGAACGTCCGATCTTCCTGGAGACGGGGCCTGCCGGCACCTACGATGAGGGCAGAGTCTACGTCGCCAAGGGTCTCGTCGAACACGAGGACCGGGTCGACCTCTACTACACTGGACATGAGAGCCTGCACATTTCCCGCGAGGTCCGGCCCGGCGACGGCCACATCTGCTTGGCGTCCCTGCGCCGGGATGGGTTCGTCTCGTTGGAGGCTGCCGATCAGGGCAGCATGCTGACGCGGCCCATCCGTCACCCGGGCGGGCGGCTGCACATCAACGCCCGGACGGAAAAGGGAGGCTCCGTCCGAGTGGCGGTTCGCCGGGGCGACGGAGAGTATGACGGCATGCGGTTCGACGAATGGTCCGGCGATCGGTGCCGGACTTTCAGCGGCGACTCCATGAATCACACGGTGGCCTGGGAGGGTTCCACCGATCCCGCCTCCCTCAAGGACCAGGCGATCCGGCTGGAATTCCACTTGGAGAAGGCGGAGCTTTTCTCTTTCTGGTTCGAATAACCGATCTCGAAGATCCCGTCAGGCGCGGTCTTCGGACCGGAATCGCACCCAGAGCTGGGCATTGACCAGTTGGAGCGGCCCCCCGGTCTTGAATGGATCGCCGCTGGTCGCAACCAGCAGCTCCAACTCATTGTCCCCCAGATTCAGTGGAAGGGCATCCAGGAGATAGGTCACCTGGTGAGCCTGGAAGTGATAGTGGCTGTGGGGAGACGCATTTCCGTCCGCTTCGTGGCGATGCTCGTGGGTATGGGCGTAGCCGATCCGGACCGCGTCTCCTGTTCCCGCGGATTCCCCGTTGACGGTCAGCTCCAACCCGCCTTCCTGCAGGTGGCCGTGCACCGTCAGTTCCAGCCGGAGTTCCTGGAGAGTGTCGTCTTTCGCGGCGGCCCGAACGTCGTCTCCCAGCGGCACCGGAAAACCTGCTCTGCGGCCGGGTGTCAGGTGCAGCGGGAGAGGGGGCTCGACCGTAACGTGCTTGTAGTGGATGAACACCGAGCTGTCTACACAGTAGAGCTTGTCCTTGCCTTCCAGCGTCCCGGCCTCGCCCACATCATTCAGACAGGCATAGACACGATTACGGGTCGCGGCAAGCTCCTCCGGGGTGTCCACGGAATAGGGATCGAACGGCGTGGCCAGATTCCAGAAATGGATGCCGTCGGCGCCGGCCCGGTGCCAGCGGGCCGCCAGCGCCCGGTTCCCTTCCCGGCACCAGGCCGGGTCGCAGCTCCATGGTTTCTGGTTGATGCAGGGGTAGACCCGGACGTCATGTTTACGAGCCGTCTGGACGAAGTGTTCGACATCCAAAGTGCTCGAGGCGTATCCGCCACCGGCGATGATCAGGTCCACCAAGTCGTTAGCCATCCAAGCTTCCACGTCCATGCCCAGGTGGACCGCCTGCTCGAAGGTGTCGGGGACGCGAGCCGACAGCAGCAGGGGTTTCCCGCGCCGAGCGGCGGCGGCATCGGCCATCTTGCGGATCCGGGCCATGAAGCCGGTCATGATCGCCGTCTCTTCCGGAGTCGCCGGTTCGCCGCGCATGCAGCGGCTGAAGAACATGGGATGCCGGAAGTAGTCCATCTCGAAGCCGTCCACGTCGAACCCCTCGCAGACCTCCCGGACGATGGTGAACTGGCGGTCGCGGGCGGCTTCATGGGAGAAGTCGTACGCCGTCACGTACAACTGCAGGTGGGAGAGAGTCCCCTTCGTGTCCACCAGCAACTCGGGGTGCTGGCTCTTGAAGGGGTGCATGAGGTTTCTCATGATGCTGTCGTGGCAGTCGTTCATGCTCATGTGGGCGAAGGCTTCCATTCCGTTTTCGTGGGCGAAGTCGATGACCAACTGCAGCGGGTCGTGTCCCGCATCCACCAGCGCCTTGTGGTTTCGGGCCCAGGCCTGGTCGGTGACCGAAGTCCCCCCGGCCGCGGCGTAGAGCCTTTTCCGAGCCTTGCTGATGTAGGCCGGGCTGTGAGCGTAGACGGCGTAGGTGATGGCGTCGACCTGGGTTCCGACCAGAGGCTTGAGCCGGGGTGCCAGAAATCCCTCGGGTGTGCCGCTTCCTTCGTGGGAGAGACCGTAGTTGTCGTCCACGAAGATGATTCGCCGCCGCCGGCGAACAGCTTCCAGACGGTCCAGCTTCGCTTGAGACCGAGCGGGGGTCTCGCCGGCTCCGCAACCGGCGGCCCACCCCGCCGCGCCGCCGATCACGGCGGCAATGGCTTCCCTTCGCGTGAGATTCATCTCGTCCTCCCTGAGCCTGCAAGCGGCCGGCATACATCGGCCAAGTCTCGATTCAATTCATGCACGATATGTCATCTACCACTTGGGATTGGAGAGGCGATCCCACAACTCCTCCATCGCTTGATGGAATACGGTCGCGTCCAGTTCTCCAATCGAACCTACTCTTTCCGTCATATTGAACAGCAAAGCGAAAGTCTCTTCCCGGAGCCGGTCCCGGCGATTCTGAAGGACGTCCAACACCTCTTCCTTCCTGGTCGAGTCCAGATCCAGGTCTTCGACTCGATTCAACTCCTCTTTCAGATTGGTCAGCTTTCGCTGTCGGCAATAGGCATTGTTCATGAAGTTGAACAAGATGTCTTGTCCGGGCTGGGATTGGTTGATGACTCCCAGTTGATAGTAGGCATCGCATAACTCGGTGCCGCCTTCCACGACTTTGATAAAAACAGAACGAGCCGATGCGAGCTCTATTTTCTCCAAGTGGAGTATGCCAGACAGATAGAGGACCGGTTCGGAGCGGGGCAAGTCGGCCAAGGCTCGGTCGACCCATTCCCTTGCCTTTTCCGATGACCCGATCGCGTAATAATTCTTGGCCTTCCAGTAGCAGGACCGGGCTCGAAAACTTTTTCGTGATTCCTGGGGAATGGCGTTCCACACCTCCGGTTCCAGCTCCAGCAGGCGGTCCAGGGAGTGCTGGGAAAGTTCGTACCGTCCCAACAGATGAAGGGCCACGCCGTGGCCGAACAGGGCGGAAATGTTTTCTGGATCCCAGCCCAGCGCGTCCTCGAAATAATGGAGGGCCCGTTCGTAGAGATACAGGGATCGCAGGTGAAATTCACCGAGCGTGACCATGGTCTTCGTGTACTCGGGGACGAGTCGAATGGCTTCCGTCATCGAGTCGATGGCTTCCGTATACCTGGCCTTCTCCAGCAGCTTGTTCCCCCCGTAAAACAGCAGCTCGGCGAACCGGGGATGTCGTTCCACGTGATCCTCGATCTTCTCGAGTCGGCCCGCTTGCGATTCCAGATAGAGGGTCAGTGGAGAGGTCTCGTCCGGGTCCAAGGCCTCCAGAGGATTTTCTTTGGACAGATCAGACTTCAGGTGTTCTTCCGTGAGGAGCAACCGGAGATAGGCCGCAAGCAGGGGGGGCTCGACCGGCAGGTCCTGATCTCGTACTGAATCCCCGACCCTGCCCTTGCCGACGGATTTCCCGTGGCGATGCCGCATCCGCTCTCGACCCGATTGGCAGAGAGTCTCATGAAAGGACGAACTCCCTCGGGAGCAGAGCGAAGAAAGCCTCTTGACCTGGAAGGGACCGTAGATTCCCTCCTCGGTTTCCCGCGTCAGGATGAGAAATTGGGTGGTGAGCAACTTGTCCAGGATCACCGGGTCCGGTGAGGTCCTGTAGGCTTCTTCGAAAAGAGCCTCGGTCCTTCGCCACCCGTGAAGATGGGGCTCGGAGTGTGGACCCGATTCGGTTGCAACGCCCTTCTCCCGGTGCGGCGAGGGGCCGGGCCGATCCGATCGGGTGAGAACCGACCGCCTGTAACCGCAGGCTGTAAGCAGGATCGGAAAAAGAACGGCGGCAACGTAAGCGGTCCGGAAGAGAGGCCGCAGCGATTGGCCAGGACATGCCGCCGGTCGCCTCCCAAACTCCACAGAATTTCTCACCACAGCCATCGACGCAACGAACGGTGCGGAATCCTTTTCGATGCCCGGATTTTTCACCGGGTCGCTGAAGATATGACGAAATCGAAGCTATTTTCGGTCACTCTTGGGTGCTTTATCGAACCAGAACGGACTCGATTTTCGAGGTCAGTTCCTCCAGCTTCCACTCGCCGTGGCCTGCATATTGGTTATCGTCTTGTTGATCATTCCCATTCCTCAAAATGAAGATGAGACGCCATCCGCATGGGCCCTACGGCGCGATCCATCATTGACGATCTGGAGAGGGTATCCATGGATCTGTCCGGAACCTGGCGCCGCGTTCAAGAAACCTTCAGCCGCACCTTGGCTGAACGGATTCGGGTCTGGTCTCCCTGGTGTCTAGCGGGAACTCCTTTCCAACTCACCGATGTCGAAACGGTGGAAACTGATCTCGCCGTATCTCACGCCCTCCTCCTGGGAGGTCTCCGCCAAGCGGCCGATGGTCCCGTCCGACAACCGCTGGAGAACCGAATAGGCGGCGAATCCGTCGTTGAACTTGACCGGATTGACGGACGTCTTCCCCTCGTCGTAACTGGTCCAGACGGTGATCCTCGTCCGGTTGAGACCGTTAGTACCCTGGGGAGCCGAGAACAGGATTCGGTCTTTGTCGTGGCCGGCCCGGGTCGCCGAATAGCGAACCATGGATGCGTCCACCCGGGGGAGAGCGATGGTGTCCGAAAGATCGGGACCCGAGCTGAGGCCGCCGTCAGGACTGATGTGGCGCCGTCGAAAGTCGCCGTGATCCTGCCGCGCATCCAGCAACAACCGTCCGGCGGTGAGTTCGATGACCTCGTCCTCGTTGGCGTCGGGTCCGGCGGTGGCGGCGCCGACCTGCCAAGTCTTTCCGTGATCGTCCGAATAGTAGACGAAAGGCTCCGGTGTGGCTGGCCCGTCGGGAGTCCGGGAACGGGACCGCTTGGCCGGAACCACGAGACGGCCGTTGGGCGGGACCTGTGGATCCTGCCATTGGAGTTGGATTCCAGGGCCGGGACCCGGTTCGGCCTGCCTCCAATAGAAGCCGTCGCCGGTTTCGGTCGGCTCATCCGGATAGTCGATTTGACGGCGCTCGGACCAGGTTCGGCCGTGGTCGTTGCTGGCGCGGATCCAGGTCACGTGGTTGGCAGCATCGGGGTCAGGATTCTGGCCGGGGGCCATCACGGTTGGACCCTTGTCCGGCCACTGGCCGTAGAATAGGAACACGGTCTGAGTCACGGCGTCGAAGACGGGAGTCGGATCGCTGAAATCCACCAGCTCGCCGTCCGGCCGGAATCCCGAAGCGATGACCTGCATCGGTTCCTAGGAGCCTGCGCCGCAGAAATTGATCTACTGCGAAAGCGGTAGAATCGGTCCATATTCCCTCGATTTCTCGGCGAATAGAACAACTATGCACCTCAAAATCGAGAAAATCTGGCCTCGATTCCCCACTTTCTCCCTACGATCATTTCTACCGCGCAGACTCCCAGGTCTTGCCTTGATCGGTGCTGCGGCGCAGGACCAGATCGATGGGAGCGTTCTCGTCGCGTCGAGGACCGCTTCCCCGGCCCCGGCGGCCTTCGGCAAAGGCCAGAATCGATCCGTCGCCGCTGACGACCATTCCCGGGATCCGGAAGGTATGGTATCGGTCCTGCTGGGTAACGTAGTCTCCCTTCGGAGCCCGGTAGGGGAACGTCACTCCCAGGACCTCAGCCCGGCTCTGTGAGATTCCGGTCAAGATGAACAGGATGAAGAGAATTGAAAGCCAGCGATGGTTTCGGTAGGAAACGGACATTCGACCTCCGGGAAGATGACCGTAAACATAGTTGACATAAGCGATTATAGACCAATCCTCTGGACGCGGCCGGATCCGGGCGCTTGTAGAACCGGCCAGCCGCTGGCAGACTTGGTTGGAACCCGGCGCGGCCGCGCCGGCTGGAGCAGGAGATAAAACGATGCTGAATCGCCGCCGTTTCCTGGTCGCGGGAGGTTTGGTCCCCGCGGGATTCCTGGGTCTGCGTCATCTGATGAGCGACCGTCCCCTCTACACCGATGCCGACCTGGTGGATCCCGGGTACGGTCCGTTGCAACGCGACCCCAGGGGCATCTTGGATCTCCCCGAGGGGTTTCAGTACCGGATCGTGTCCTGGGCCGGGCAGACCATGTCGGACGGCCTGTTCCTTCCGGGGGCGCCGGACGGCATGGCCGCCTTTGCGGGACCGGATGGTCTCGCCGTCGTGATCCGCAATCATGAGTTGACGGTTCAATCGGATAACGGCCCGTTCGGCAGGGACAACGGGCGGCTGGAGCTTCTGGATCGCGGAAAGATCTATGACTTCGGTGGAGGCAAGACCCCATCCTGCGGCGGCACCACCACGTTCCTCTTCGACCCGGCCCGCCAGGAGATCGTCTCCCAGTTCATGAGTCTGGCCGGAACCATACGCAACTGTGCCGGCGGCGCGACGCCCTGGGACAGCTGGATCAGTTGTGAGGAGACCGTGCGGACGGCCGGACACGACCAAGAGGCCGGGATCTGGGCCGACCACGACCATGGCTACAACTTTGAGGTTCCCGCCACGACCCGGATGGAGGCCGTGGACCCCATCCCCCTGCGGGCCATGGGCCGTTTCAATCACGAAGCCGTCGCCGTGGCTGAGGAAACCGGCATCGTCTACCAGACGGAAGACCGGAACGACGGCCTCCTCTACCGGTTCCTGCCCGAGTCCCCCGGGAAGTTGCAGGCAGGAGGCCGGCTTCAGGCCCTCAAGATCCGGGACCGGAGCGGGGTGGACACCCGCAACTGGAACCTCTGGAGGACCATCCCCGTCGGAGAACCGGTGGCCGTGGAATGGGTCGACCTGGAGGAGCCGGACCCCAGGGAGGACAACCTGCGATACCGCGGGTATGACGCAGGCGCCGCCCGCTTCGCCCGGGGAGAAGGCATGTGGTATGGCAACGACATGGTCTACTTCGCCTGCACCAACGGGGGACACCGCAGAAACGGCCAGATCTGGAAGTACCGGCCGAGCCTGGCGGAGGGAACGCCGGAGGAGCGTAAAGCGCCCGGAACCGTAGAGCTCTTCATCGAACCGGACGATGCGGATCTGCTCAAGAGCGCCGACAACCTGACGCTGAGCCCTTGGGGCGACCTGGTCCTTTGCGAGGATCGGTCCACCGAGGTCGTTCGGCTCATCGGAGTCACTCCCCAGGGCCGGTGCTACGTCCTGGCCAACAACCGGCTCCGGACCGAATTCGCCGGGGCCGTCTTCACTCCCGACGGTTCCACGCTCCTCGTCAACATCCAGCAAAAGGGCCTGACGGTGGCTATCACCGGACCCTGGACGAGGGCTTGACGCCGCTTTCCGGTGAAGGTCCTTCGGTTCTCTCACGACTATCTGGTAAACACCGGCGGACTGATGGGCCATCTGCGTGCGCTGAACCGGGCACTGGTCCGGACCGGTCGAGTCGAGGTGCTCCAGACCTTCCTGGTGGGGGAGTCGCAGGTGGAGGCGCTCGAAGCCGGCGGGAGGGCGGCTCGCACCGACGGCCGTTGGTTCGAGGCGCGAACCGGGATTCCCATCTTTCCCTGTCTCGTTCCCATGCGCACCCCCGGGCGTACGGACATGGACTCGACCGAGGCCTGCAATGCTCTCCGGCGTCACTTGGCGCAGCTGCTTCAACAGGAACGGCCCGGTCTGCTACACGTCCACCTGGTTCGGCATCGGATCCAGATCGTGGCTCTGGAGGCTGCCCAGGAGGCAGGCATCCCCACCGTGATCACCCACCATGAGGGACAACCTGCGACTCCGGAGATGGCTGAAATCCTTCGCGATGCCTACCGCTTGTCAGATCGTATCTGTGCCGTGACTCGTTTTTCGGCTGCGGCCTTCGGCGGATCCCCCGTCGACTATCGAGGATTCTTCGTGGACCGCGACTTCTGGAATCCGGACTCCGTCGGGGACCACGAACGGGAGTCTTGGCGGCGACGGCTGGCGCCGGGAGCGATGGATCGGCTTCTGGTGTACCCCGCGCGGTTCATTCCCCGGAAGAACCACGAGTTTCTGATCCGAGGCTTGCACGGCGTGGTTCGGAGCCGGGCGGTCCGGGACTCAGGCCTGGGAGTGAGGCTCGCTCTGCCGGGTCCGACCCTTCCCGAGGGGCTTCCCTACAAGTCCCACCTGGAACAGTTGGTTTCAGACCTGGATCTGGACGGCCACGTCACCTTCTTGGACACGCTGTCCCCGGCCGAGTTGCGCGCGCTCTACGCCGCCGCACAGATCGTGGTCTACCCGGCGCTGAACGAGGGTGCGGGACGCAGCCATCTGGAAGGGATGCTCCTGGGCTGCTGTCCCGCCGTTTCCGCCGACGGCGGCCTCGTGGAATACGTGCGGCATCGGGTCAACGGAATCGTCTTTTCTCCGGATCGGATCGACGATCTGGTCCGCGGTCTCGAGTCGATCCTGCTCTCGGAAGACCGGCGCCGGAGTTTGGCCGCCGCCGCCCGGGAGACGGCGGCCGGCTTGACGCTGGACCGGTACGCAAGCGACCATTTGACCCTGTATCAAGCTCTGATCGAAGAGACACGGGCATGAGCAAACCGCTGGTCGTCATCTCCCGCAATCCCGATTCCTATCTGTCGGGACACAGTATCTTCTCCTGGCAACTCTCGGAATTTCTGGCGGGCCGCGCCGGTGTCCCCGTAGTCCACGTCACCCATACTTCCCGCGAGGGCTCCCGCCACAGCGTGCGGATCACACCCCCGGTCGCCGCCGCCCGTTACCGGCGCATCGAGATTCAGTACGAGCCCATGGCCAAAGTGCCCCACAGCATGAGCTCCTGCGTCGTGGCCGACTCGGTCGACGGCATCCTGCGGGAGTACCCCGACGGCGTGCGTGGAGTTCTGGCCATCTCTCCCTTGAGCTACCTGGCCGACGTCCTCAACGTCTGTCTCGATCCGTCGACCCCGGTGGTGAGCCTGCTGCGGGGGACCGATACGCTGGAACTGGCCAGACCGTGGGGAGAGACCTATTCGGGCCGCCGATACCGTCGGGCCTTGGAGCAATGCGAGGCCATCTTCACCGTCTCCGGCTGGCTTGAGGATCTGGCGAGAAAAATCGGTCTGCCTGTGACCGGTGTGGTGGCGCCGGTGACGTTCCATCCCTTCTCCTCGGAGGCGCTTGAGGCCGAAGCCCGGAGTCTGGAGCAACGCCTGTTCCCTGGCAGTCCCCCGGTCGGGGGACGACTAGTGGCCTTTGCCGGGCGGATGGCGGCGGAGAAAGGAGCTCTCAGGGTTGCCGAGGTCCTGGACGCGCTGTTGAGACGGGAACCGTCCGTACGGGCGGTCATGGCGGGTTCCGGTGCCGAACGCAACCGAATCCGGCAGGTCCTGGCCGGTTGGATCTCGGAAGGCCGCGCCTGGGTCGGTCCCCTCTCCTTTCCGGAAGTCCTGGGCCTGGCGGCCCGGACGGATCTCATGCTGATGGGCTCCGGTCTCGAGCGGGAGGAAACCTTTACCGAAGCCATCAGCAGCTCTTCCGTCACCTTCGCCTCCAGAGGAACGCCGGTGCTGTATTACGGGGGACCCCGGTCGGGTGGAATACGGGAGGCGGTCGGGGAGGAAAACCGGCTCTGGTGCGAGTCCCTGGCCGGACACGAATCCTGGTGTGAGGCTATCCGGGATCTGTTCCGGGATGAGACTCGATACGAAAGGATCGCTTCCCAGAACCGCGCCGCCGGGAAGGCGTTCGAGATCCACACCGTTCTCTCCCCGCTCCTCACCTGTTTCGGGATTCGGCTTGCCCGTTGACCGTGACGATGCTTGGGTGGAGCTTCAGACAGCGGCACCGATATGTCCTCCAATAAAGGGGTTTTGACTTCATTCGGCCGCCTGTTGGCCGCGCGGTTCTGTTTCTCCAGTTGTCATGCGCTACTCCTGATCGGGCTCCCCTTGGTCTTGGCCGGCCGGAACGTGGAGGTGAGCCGGATCGGGTTCGTGATGGGAAGCTACGCCGCCGGCGTGTTGGCAGGGCGACCATTGGCGACATGGCTTCTCGGCTCCCGGTCCCGCAAACGGGTGGCCACCCTGGGAGCGTTGCTCATCTGCGGTTCCGTCCTCTTCTACTGGTGGGTTCCGCAGGTCTCGTGGTACCTCCTTTTTCGGTTTCTTCAAGGGATCGGATCCTCCCTGCTGATCACGGCAACCACGACCATGGCCATCGATCAGACTCCCAAGCGGCGTCGAGGCCGATCCCTGTCCTACCTGGGAATGAGCCACACATCGGTGCTGTCGGCGGGTCCGTTGTTGGCGGTGATCGTCTTGGAGCGGGCGGGAGCCGACGTCCTCTTCGCCACCGTCGCCGGCGTGACGCTGATCGGCCTCGTTCTACTCTCGCGGGTGGTGGAAGAGGTCCATCCCGAGAGTCTCCATCCTCCGACGGGCCGGGAACGGGTTCACGGCGTCGGCCGACCCGTGCTGGTCGCGACGACCCTGCTCTTTCTGAACGCGCTGGTGCACGGTGGAGCGTTCTACTTTCTTCCCCTGTACGTCAGTCAGACCCTGACCGGGAACAGCGGTGTTTTCTTCACCTGCTTTGCCTTGGCCGCTCTTTCGGGTCGTTTGGTCTCGGGGCAAGTTTCCGATCGCTGGGGACGGCTCCCGGCCGGGTTTATGGCACAGATTCTTCTGATCGCCGGCGTCTTCATGATGGGAGGAGTCGAGTCCATGCCCAGACTGGTGGCTGCGGGACTCGTCTACGGCGCCGGGTTCGGCGCCTACATGACGGCCATGTCCACGTTCGTCTCGGACCACACCAGCCACGAGAATCGTCCCCGGATCATCGCCGTCTACTTCAGTGCACTGGATTTGGGCAACTCGGTAGCGGGATTGCTACTGGGTCCGTTGGCAGAGAGTGCCGGGGTCCCGGCGATGCTCCACGCATGCTTGGGAATCAGCCTTTTGGCCGGCGCCCTGTTCGTGCTGGGGTTGGGCCGAAATCTGGTCCGAATTTTTCACCGGAGGACGCGATAATCACGCAGGAATGTTGCCTTCGGCGCATGCTCGCAAGTGAACCACGGACTGCCTGTCTCAAGGGTTTTCGTCCGCCATCCACCTCAGGTCCAGCTCCAGGTCCAGGCGATGGACCAGGGCTCTGAGTTCGTTGTCCAGAGCCTGCGTAGGACCGGCCACGAAGGCCGTCTCTCCGAAGGGACGGGACCGGATCAAATCCTCCAGGAGGTCCCTCTCGCCTTCGGAGAGGTCCACCCGGTTCCCGTCGTCCCGGCGGCGGAGTTCCCGCGCCTCCCACGCGTAGGCGTAATCACCCAGGATGGTCAGGTACGGATCGGCCAAGGCGGGACCTTCCTTCTTGCGGACGATGGCCTGGTAGTCCAGGTGCACCAACACCAGAAAGTTCCGGTAGGCTGTGATGAACGCCTCGATACTCACGCCCGGCCGGACTTCGGCCGGATATTCCTCCCTCTTCCACCGGTAGTCGTCGAAGATCAGGAGGCCCCCCACCTGGAGCAGATCCCACGACAACACGGCATCCGCAAGGACCATGTCGGCCGTGTGTCCGCCGTCGATATAGATGATGTCGTAGGAATCAGGCTCCAGTTTTCGGAGCTCGACCTGTGAGCGTCCAGTGATGGTGATGGCCTTTTCGGCGGCGCCCGAGAGTTGCAGGTTGGCCCAGTAGCGATCTTTCAAGTCCCCTGGAAAAAGATCTATTCCAGTGAGAGTTGATGTCGGATGGGTCAGAACATTGTTCAACATCCAGATGGCGGATCGGCCCTCGAAGACTCCCACCTCCAGGTAGTGGATCTCCGGCTGGCCCGCATAGGGAGCCAAGACCCGAGTCCAGACTGGAACGGCGCTGGTAAACCAGTCGTAGGTGAATTCGTACGGCTCCGAAGTCTCCGGAGGGGGGGCCTCTCCGCACCCCAGAGTCAGTCCCAAGCCCAGGATGGAGATGAAACGACCGCAACGCATGAACAACTCGTGGGAATCTACCCGTCCAACTCAATAAAGGGCGATGGCTCGTCCCGGTCCCCCGTGACAACCTCGAATTCTTACCGGGGCAAAGAGAAAAAAAGCTCCCTCCGGGACCTCCCCCACGTGGGTCAGAAACTCGACACCGACCATTCCCCGAGTTCCCAAGGCCCAGTAGGTCGCCAGCGCCTTTGGGGGGGTCACACCCCCCAGCGAGGGGCCGTCGGTGCCGACGCAACGGATTCCCTTCTCTGCCAAATAGGCGATAGCCTCGGGACCTGGCGCCGGCCAGCCTTCACTCTTTCCCTGCAGAGGAGCACTCATGCAGGCCTCCCCTTGGGCGTGGGGCTTGAACGTTCGAGGGACGTGGCCGCTGTGAAAGAGGACGATATCGCCTGGATTCAGGGCGCCCCGCTCCCCTTCATATCTGCGTATGTCCGCGACGGTGATTTCCGGGGAATCGGGCCAACGATCCGAATGCACCGAGCCCACGAGATGCCGGACGTCGATGACTCGGGCCGGGCCCATGGTCTGGGACAGGGGGACCTGTTCGGTGGTGACTTGGCTGGTGCCTCGAGTTCCGTACTCCCGCTCGTACTCGGCGAGCCATCCTTGAACCTGGGGCGGATAGCTGGAGTCGTCGAATCCCGGGGGAGGCAGCGCATACGAGGGCGGCACCAGATGGGTCCCGGCGTGGCTGTCCAGCATGTGGGTGTGGTTGTGGAGATCGAGGTGCGGTATGTACGAGAAATCCAGCCGGTGATAGGGATGGCGGTGCTCTCCGGTGGCGGCTCCAGGCCAGGTCACGGGCAGCTCGGGCGCCAGTGTCACCGAAAGGTCCACCACCCGCATCTTTCGCATCGAATCGATGAGCCGGGCCGCCAGAGGATTCTCCACGATGGCGAAGGCTCTTCCTTCTCCGAAGGGCGCGCCGGCATGTTTGGGTCCCAACATGCAGTAGAATGCGCCGGTCGAGGGCAGGTTCCCGAGCCCGATGACGCCTTCGGTCCAGATCATTCCGTGCTTGAGGCCGGCGTAGTGCGTGGGCTCGGCCAGATCGGGCAACGGGCCCATGCTGGGACTGTCGGTGCCCAGGGCTCTGACGCCGCGGCTGGCCAGGTATTCCATGCAATCGGGGCTGGGATCGGGCCAACCCGGAGTGTCGCCGCCGATGGCCGCGGCGATGAAGCGGCGGCCTTTTGGAAACGGCTTGTAGTAGTGGTCGCTGTAGCCCGAGTAGAAGAGGACGACATCGCCCGGCCGTAGAGGCCGGTGTTCCCTCTCCCAGGCCTCGATATGCTTCCTTTCGATGAGGGCGCTGCGCCCCTTTGGAGCGGCGTCGCGAAGGGATCTCAGATCCACGACGCAGGCCTCGCCGCCGAGTTGCCAAGTGGGGACCCGGTCGATGAACATGTGCCCGTACGGTCCCGAGTTGGGGAAGCCCAGTTCGGGACGCGCCACCGAATGGGGCGGCACGTCCAGTTGCGTGCCGGTGTTGCCGTCAATGGTAAGAATATCGCTGTTGTAAGCTCCCTCGGGGCCGATCTTCAGGTAGTGACTGATCTGGAAATTGGGGATCTTGGGATCAGGCCAAGTGGCCGGCAGGTTTGGAGCCACCATCAGAGACAGGTCGACGATCCCGGATCCGGGGTGCTCCGATCCCAACGCCGGCCGGGTAACGCACAAGCTCGAGAAGATCAGAGACCCTGCCAGCAGCAGACGCCGCCATGCGGATCTTCCGATAGGGGCTTCAAACAAGGACACTTCTCTTCCCTCCGGTGGCATCCGAAACCTCCTTCTTTCGCGGGCATTCTCGCCGCAGGAGCGGTCAAGAGTATTCCGGTACGTCTCGACTGGCAAGGACGGGGACGCTGTCAACCTCACGATGGCCGATTCGCTGGTCTCCGGTGCCAGTGGGTGCTAGTCTCCAAGGCGTTTCAGCAGTCTCGGAGAGCGTCCGGCCGGAAAAAGGAGGCCAAAGCCGGCTCGTCAATCCCCCAGATTCGAGATTGGAGGAATCACTTCCCATGCGACTTGAAGGAAAGGTGGCCATCGTCACCGGCGGCGGCACCGGTTTGGGCCGTGGCATCGCACTCCGCTTTGCTGCCGAGGGGGCCAGGGTCGCGATCGGAGAGGTCCAACCCGAAGCCGGGGACCGAACCTGTCAGGAAATCTCCGCCCAGGGGGGTGAGGCCGTCTCCATTCCCACCGATGTGACCGTTCCGGACCAGGTGCTGAATCTGGTCGAGACCTGCGCCGAGAAGTTTGGGCGCATCGACGTCCTGGTCAACAATGCCGGCGTGACCGCGGTTCACCACCCGCAGCTGTTCGCTCATTGCCTGGAACTCGATCTGGAGAACTGGAAACGGGTCATCGACATCAATCTCACCAGTCTCTTTTTCTGCAGCCAGACCGTGGCGCGCTACATGGTCCGGCGCGGCATCGAGGGAAGGATCATCAACATCGCGTCCACCGCCAGCTTCGGCGCCGACTTGGGAGGCGCCAACTACGTCGCGGCCAAGCACGGAGTCATGGGTCTGACCCGTTCCATGGCCGTGGAACTGGGTGTCCACAAGATCATCGTCAATGCCATCGCGCCGGGAATGACGGCGACGGAAGGCGCCCTGCCCATTTTCAGCGAGGAGCGGAGGCGAATCGGGATCGAGAAGTCGGTTCCTCTGAGGCGGCCCGGCAAGCCCGAGGAGGTGGCGTCGGCGGCGGTCTTCCTGGCGTCGGACGAGTGCACCTACGTCAACGGGACGGCCATCGTGGTCGACGGGGGGTTCCTGGCCTACGAACGGTGGTGGTATTGAACCCCTTGGGGATCACCCTCCCAACTGGGTCTGGAACCACTCCACCATCCACTCGAAGTACTCGATCCGAAAGTTGTGTCCGTCGTCGGGACGGTGGACCAGAAATCGATCCGAAAAGCCCTGTTCCTCGTAGACGGGTTGAACCACCTCGATGAGCCGGTCCACTCCTGATCGGGGCATGTCGGGATCCTGGAGCGGGGCCAGCATCATCAGGGGACGGGGAGCGATGGTGGCGGCGACGATCTCCGGATGGTCGAAATACCGCAACATGTGGGGGATGTAGCTGAAGGAGCTGGACCGGTCCGGGTCCCACTCATGGATCACGGCGGCCAGGGCTCCCAAGCCGCCGCAGAGTACCGCGACCGCAGGTATGGAAGGATCGCAGGCGGCGGCCATCCAGGTCGCGTAGCTGCCCAGCGAAAATCCGGTGAGGCCGACCCGTGAAGGGTCGACCGCCGGCTCGGCCGCCAGCACCCGGGCCGCCTTCAACGCCTCCTCCACCAAGACCCCCATCTGTGTCCGGCCATAGGGGATCAGCATCTTGGCTTCTCTTTCCCAGTCCTCGAACACCCGGCGCCGAATCACGGTTCCCTTCTCGCTGATGGCGAGCGTGGCGAAGCCCCTTCGGGCCAACTCGCGGGCCCAACCCCTCAGCGGTCCCTGGCCATCGGCCTCCCGGTAAAGGCGTTCGTCGCTGATCTGATCCAGGCTGCCGCTGGTGCCGGGCATGCAGACGACGCCGGGAAGTGTCCCTGGTCCGGCGCCCTGCGGAACCATCAGGAGACCGGGAACCGTTTCGCCCAGAGAGTTGCGGAAGCTGATGCGGGTCGAATCGACACCATCGTCACCAGCAACGGTCTCTTCCCGAGTCACCTCCACTGTCGTGGGCAAGCTCTCGAGTCCCAACAGCTCCATGAGCTTGGGCCGCACTCCCTCCCCCCGAATCGGTTGCGGGGAGAAGGCCTGGATGTCCTGCGGAATCCTGTAGAAGGGCAACTGTGGCGCCGGGTCTTCAGCTTGGCAGGCGGGAAGCCAGACAACCGAAGAGATCAAGACAAGACACAGGAGAGTCCGAACCTGCATTTCACACCTCCAAGTCGCGGCTGACGGCGCCAACAGGAAACTGAGTTACCATAGCAGAAGGCAAGATGAAGGTTGGGACATGAAGACAACGATAGACATTTCCGACCGGTTGCCGGCGCGGGCAAAAAGCTATGCCAGTCAATCAGGCCTGTCATTGAGCGAGGTGATCGAAGAGGGACTCCGCAAGGTGCTCGACACTCCGGCTTCCGGCACTCATTGCCGGCTCACCGACTTGAGTGTGGGCACTTCGACCGGCGCCGATCCGCTTGAGTCGTACTCGTGGCTGGAGCTTCGCGCCATGATTTGTGGGGACCCGGGAACGCGGCCATCCACGTCGCAAAGGGGATGGAAGGACTTCTGACCGGGGATCAGGACTTACAACCAGACTCACGCCGCCGTTTCTCTCAGCCGGGCCTGCGCCAAGTCGTAGCTCCCTTGCATCCGCACCCAATGTTCGGCATCACTCCAACCGATGCGTTCCAACGCCAAAGCCATTCTGGGCGAAACACCGGCGCGTCCGTTCAGCAGTCTCGACAACGTATTGCGAGTGACCCCAAGGTGTTGGGCGCAATCCGTCACTTTCCAACCTTTCGCTTCCATGCTCTCGCGGATCAGTTCTCCAGGGTGCGCTGGGTTGCGCATGGCCATTTCGGACCTCCTCAGCGGTAGTCAATCAGTTAGGTGTCGGTCGCCTGACCCGAGCTCGTTTTGAATCCACTTCGCGAGCCATTCAGGGGACTCGCGGCTCCGTCACTTGATTGTAGGCATCCAACTCCCAATCCTTCAGAGTCTGCATCCTGCCGCTGGGCCAGCGAATCGTCACTTCATCGATCTCGTGATTCCCGGTCCCGAACAAGAGCCGGTGATCGTTGTGAGAGAGGTAGCTGGAGCCACTCCGCGCGACCGCGACTTGCCGTAGTCCCCCCGCGGAAACGGTCACCCGGGCCCCGACCGCGTCGCGGTTGGAGACCGAGCCGGCCAGCTCGAAGCCGATCCAATGCCGTTGGCCGGTCGGAGTCTCATTCCAGTACAAGCCGGCGAGCGAGTCCATGTGATTCACGACGATGTCCGGCTTGCCGTCGTTGTTCAAGTCTCCCGCCGCGGCTCCTCGCGTGTTCTGCATCCGGACCAGACCCGCCTGCCTGCCCACCTCGAGCAGACGCCGTCCCCCTTCGTTATGGAAGACAAGGTCGCGTTGCCGGAGTTTCGTCCCGATCTGGTAGTTGTCCACCTGGGGGTAGACGTGCCCGTTGGCGACGAAGAGGTCGAGCCACCCGTCCAGGTCCCCATCGAAGAAAAAGGTCCCCCAGCCCAGATATTGCCAGGTGGTCTCTCCCAGCCCCCAGCGGTAACTGGAGTCGGTGAAGAACGAACCCCGGTTCAGATACAGCGTGTTGTTGTCCTCGGAAAAGTTCGTTTGCACCAGGTCCAGCCGTCCGTCGCGGTTGACGTCTCCCACTGCGATCCCCATGCCGTCCTGCTCGTTTCCGTTCTCACCCAACGCAACCCCGGACTCCATTGCCACCTCGACGAATCGGCCCTCATCGTTTCGGAACAGGAAGTTGGGACAGGAATCGTTGGCCACGAAAATGTCCTGGTCTCCATCGTTGTCGTAGTCGAACCAGATGCAACCCAGACCGTAGTAAGGGGAACCCGTCCGAATTCCGGCCTCCCGGCTCACGTCGCGAAAATGGCCGCCGCCCAGGTTCCTGTAGAGGGAATCTTCGGCTCCCGGCATGCCGCGAGGACCGCACTGGACGGAGATTCCCCGATAGCTGCAATATTTCGGCGTGGGATGGGGGGGATGACGCGGGTCGAACTCGACGTAGCGGGCGACGTACAGGTCGAGCAGGCCGTCCGCGTCAAAGTCTCCGAAGGCGGCTCCCGCGCCCCAACGTTTGTCGCTCAGCCCCGATGAGACGGTGACATCGGTGAAGGTGCCGTCGCCGTTGTTTCGGAACAAGGTGTTGCGATCAAAGCCGGTGAGGAAGAGATCCTTGAACCCGTCGTTGTCTACGTCGGCGGCGACCGCCCCCATGTCCCAGGGACCTCCGGAGACGCCGGCCGCGAGGGTGACGTCGCGGAAGGTGCCGTCCCCCTGGTTCCGGTATAGAGCGTTGCGGACGGTGCGTTTGGCTTCCACGTATTCCTCGACGGTGTTCCCGTTGACCAGGTAGATGTCGAGCCATCCGTCGTTGTCGTAATCGAACAGAGCCACCCCGCCGCTGATCGACTCGATAATGAATGGTTTTTCCGGCGAGCCGCTCACGAAGTGGAACTCGATCCCGGCCTCCGCCGCCCCCTCCCGGAATTGAAGAGCGCCTGGTTCGGTCGAGGCCTGGGCCACGGAAAGAGACAGGAAGAGAATCGTTTTTCTCATGGTGCCGGAGAGCCTTCCCTCCGTCCGTCCATCAGCCGGCGTGAACGCTCGAAGGCGCTTCCGGCTTCTTGATGCCTACCCATCGCCTGCAGGACTCTGCCCCGGAGGTAATGGGCCTGGCCGGAGTTGGGGTCGGAACCGATGGCTGCCTGCACCTGCTTTTCTGCTTCTTCCAAACGGTCGGCCGAGAGAGCGATCTCCGTCGCCAGCAGGTGGTAGTCGGCCATCCCCGGTAGAAGTGCGATCGCCCGTTTGATCAATTCCTCGCTCCGGCGAGTCTCGTTTCTCCGAAAGAGAATCTCCGCCAAATGGAAGTGAGCCGGAGGATGATTGGTGCCGGCGGCGATCTCGGCCTCAAGCTTCATGATTGCCTTGTCATAGTCGCCTTGGAGTTTGTAGAGAAGTCCGAGACTGAAGGCCAGCTGAGGAATCCGGGGCTCCAGACGCTCTGCCCGCTCGAGTGCCGCCAGGGCGTCGTCGCGACGATTCATATTGTGCAGCATCTGACCCAGGTAGAAATGGGCCATGGCCTGATTTGGCTCCAGTTCGAGGGTTCTGCGGAGCTCCTTGACGGCGCTCTTCAGCTTTCCGCTCTCGGCCAGGGCGAGAGCATACTGAAAATGATAGGTGGAGATGCCCGGTTGCCTTTCGACCGCCTTCGACAGGTGCTCGACGGACAGTTCCACGTCTCCCCGGCGACCATGAGAGAGCGCCAGCAGAAAGTGCACCTCCCCGGTGGCCTCGGGTGATTCCGCAAGGGGCCGGAGCGTCTCGATGACGGCCACGGGATTCCCGGCGCGAAACTCGGATCGCGCCAATCGGATCAGAAGGTCGGAGCCGTGTGGAAACACCAGCGCACGCCGGTACGCTCCGGCGGCTTTCTTCCACTGCTGCTTTCGGTCGTAGATCTCTCCGAGCAACAAGAAGTGCGGCGCTGACGCGGCTTGGGTCCGGACCACCTGCTGCAGCGTCCTCTCCGCCTCGCTCGTGTCTCCCCCAAAGAGGGCGACGGCCGCTTTCCAGTAGAGCCAGTCGGGGCTGGATGGGTTTTCTCCCAGTTTCTGCTGAACCAGCTGCGCGGCTTCCAAGAGTCGGCCGGTCTCGATCAGGCCCCGGATTTCCCCCTGACCGTGGATCGGTGCTGGGGCGGCCCAGATCGTTATCCACAGAAAAAACGAGCAGGTGAATGGGGTGAATCGCGGCGGCCAGGTACCATCGATCCGCCTTTCAGCAGATTGCTGACGGTTCTGCCTTTTCGTGAGATTCCTCCTTCCCGGCGCCATGGCGAAAATCCAGTAGATTGTAGGGAACGGATCCAGCCGATGACAAGATTTCGAGTTGCGTGGCAGGGCGCCATGAGGGAGAGTTCTGACGTCGAAACGCAAAGCCGGAAACCGAGAATGGCGGGATCGGGACGGATGATTGCGGTATCGTACGGCTGGCAGCGAAGGAACCGGGACAGACACCGGCACCGGGCGATTTTCAGGGTATGCCGGAGTACTCAGGAATATGAACAGCTATCGAATTGGAGTGGACATCGGGGGAACGTTCACGGACCTGGTCATGATGGACGAGTCCAGCGGAGAGCTGCGGCTGGTGAAAATGGCCAGCACTCCCATCGATCCCTCGGTCGGATTTCTGAACACGGTGGAACGCGCCTTGAGAGAATCCAAGGTGGCCGCCGCGGACATCTCCTACAACGTCCATGGAACGACGGTGGCGACCAATACCCTCATCGAGGGAAAGGGAGCCCGCGCGGCTCTGGTGGCCACGGAGGGATTCCGGGACGTCCTGGAAATCGCCCGCCAGATCCGGCCCAAGCTCTACGACATTTTCTGCGAGAAACCGAAGCCGGTGATTCCCCGGAATCGATGCTACGGGGTTCCGGAGCGCCTCGACTATGCCGGTCAGACCCTTGCCCCTCTGGATGATGAGGCCGTCCGGGACATCGCCCGCCGGATGAAGGAGGCCGCCGTCGAATCGGTAGCGGTCTGCCTGCTCCATTCGTACGTCAACCCGTCGCACGAGAAACGGGTGCGCGACCTGCTCCGGGAGGAAATGCCGGGAGTGTTTCTGTCCATCTCCTCCGACCTCTGCCCGGAAATGAGGGAGTACTTTCGCGCCAGCACCACCGCCATCAACGCCGTGGTGATGCCGATCGTGACCCGCTACCTTGAGAACCTGGAGAACCGGTTGACCCGTCTGGGAGTCGGTGTGGGATTGCACTTGATGACCTCGGCGGGTGGGGTCATGGCCTCCGATCTGGCCAAGCGGGAACCGGTGCATCTGATCGAATCGGGACCGGCGGCGGGCGTCATCGCAACGCGTTACCTGGGAGACCTGGTGGGAACCCGGGACGTCATCAGTTTCGACATGGGGGGCACCACCGCCAAGGTCGGCCTGGTGGAGGGAGGAACGGTCAAGATCGCGCCGCATTTCGAAGTCGGCAGCGCCGCCGTGGCGGAGAGCAAGGGAGCCGGCTACCCGGTCAGGACTCCCGTCGTCGATCTGGTGGAGATCGGCGCCGGCGGCGGCAGCATCGCCTGGATCGATCCCGGCGGCGCGTTGAGGGTCGGTCCTCGAAGCGGCGGGGCGGATCCGGGCCCGGCCTGTTACGGAAAGGGCCAGGAGGAGCCCTGCATCACCGACGCGAATCTGGTGCTCGGACGTCTCAACCCGGACTATTTCATCGGGGGCGAGCAGAAGCTCGACCCGGAGTTGGCGGAAGCGGCGGTCGGGAAACTGGACGGCCGGTTGGGGTTGGGCGTGGTGGAGACGGCCAATGGGATCATCGAAATCGCCAACGCCAACATGATCGGCGCCGTCCGCACCATTTCGGTGCAGAGAGGCTTCGATCCCCGGGACTTCGTGCTGGTCGCCTTCGGAGGCGCCGGCCCCATGCACGCCAACGGCTTGGCCCGGGAATTGGGGATTCCCAAAGTGCTCATTCCCATGAGCCCCGGAGTGACGTCCGCCCTGGGATTGCTGGTGAGCGACATCAAGCACGATTACGTCCGGACTTTCCATCAGCAGGTCGCTTCACTCGATCTCGAACTCCTCAACCGATCCTTCTCCGAATTGGCCGAACGTGGCAAGGAAGTTCTGTTTTCCGAAGGGATTTCCGAGGAAGACATCACATTTGCCCATTATCTGGACATGAGATATGTGGGTCAGGGGTACGAGTTGAAGATCGAGATTCCGACCCGCGATCTGACCGAGGACGACAAGGATTTCGTGAACGCGGCGTTCTACAGGGAGCACGAGCGGGCTTACGGCTATGCCGATGACACCGAACCGACGGAATCGGTCGCCTTGAGGCTGACCGCCATCGGGGGGATCAGGCAACCTCGCTTGCGCCGGCTCGAAACGGGGACGGGGGACGCCGGCGATGCCGTCAAGAACGAGCGTCCCGTCTACTTCGCCGAATGCGGTGACTCGGTTCCGTGCAAAGTGTACAACCGGTATCGGCTCAAGTCGGGAGACCGCATCACGGGGCCCGCCATCGTCGAGGAAGTCGATTCAACGATCGTCCTCCATCCGGACTACCGGGCAGACGTGGACCTCCATGGAAACATTCTGATTCAGGAAACCGCAGTATGAGCGAGATCAAAGGGACCGAGAAGACGACCGCGGCGCTGAACATGGACCCCATCCGGTTCGAAGTGATGCGCAGCGCCTTCGAAGCCGCCGCCGACGAGATGGGAGCGGCCCTGAGAAAGGCGGCCTACTCGACCAACATCAAGACCCGATCCGACTTCTCCTGTGCCCTGTTCGATTCCAAACTCCGCATCATCGCCCAGTCCTTCTCCCAGCCGGTGCATCTGGCCTCCATGTCCAGAATGATTCCCAACACGGTCCGGCAATACGGGATCGAGAAGCTCCATCCGGGCGACGCACTGGTGATGAACCACCCCTACCGGGGCGGAGTCCACCTCAATGACGTGGCCATCATGGCGCCCTTCTTCAGCGGCGGGAAGATCCAGGGATACGCGGCCACCATTGCGCATCACGTCGACATCGGCGGCTACGCGCCGGGCGGCTACTGCATTTCCACGGAGTTCTACCAGGAGGGAATCATCATCCCGCCTGCCAAACTGGTCTCCGAAGGCGAGATCGTCGACGACGTCTTCCGTCTCATCCTGGCCAACATCCGGTCGCCCCGCCAGTCCACGGGAGATTTTCGAGCTCAGATCGCCGCCTCGTTGCTGGGACAGAAACGGATGGCGGAGATTCTCAACAGGTTCGGGGCGGATTCCGTGGAGATCTTCGTCGACGAATTGATCGAATACACCGAGCGCTGGGCCCGCGCCGAGATCTCGAAACTGCCGGACGGAGTCTACGAAGCGGAGGCCCTGCTGGACGATGACGGGGTGTCGGATCGCCCGATTCGACTGGTGCTGAAGGTGGAGATCAAGGAGGGGCGGGTCTCGTTCGACCTCACCGGAACCGACCCTCAGCGGAGTTCCCCCATGAACGCCACCCTGACTCAGACCTATTCGCCTCTGGCCTATGTGGTCAAGTGCCTGATCGATTCCGATATCCCCACCAACGAGGGTTTCTACCGGCTCATCGACGTCAAGGCGCCTCTGGGAACCGTCGTGAACGCGGTTCCTCCAGTGGGTGTCGTCGGGGGCTGGGAAGTGGTCATGCGCCTTTGCTGCCTGGGTTTCCGGGCCCTTTCGGACGCGATGCCGGACAAGGTCATGGCCAGCACCAAGAGCATCAACTGTCACATGGCCTGTGGAGGAACCGATCCCCGCACCGGTGAGTACTACACCTTCATCGAGACCATGGCCGGCGGCTGGGGAGGCCTTCCGACCAAGGATGGAATGGACGCCGTCCAGTCTCACATCCAGAATACGGAGAACTCGGCCATCGAGGAGACGGAGAACAACCTGCCCTTCCTGATCACGCGGTACGAGCTGATTCCGGACTCGGAAGGGGCCGGGCGCTACCGGGGCGGATTGGGTCTGAGGCGGGACTGGAAATTCCCCGGCCACAAGGCCACGCTCACCATCTTTTCCGACAATCGGAAGTTTGCGCCCTGGGGGTTGTTCGGAGGAGGGAGCGGAGCCAGCTCCAAATACATTCTCAATCCGGACGGAGAAGCGAAAGAACTCCCTTCCAAGGTGACGTTGCACCTCCAGCCTGATTCCGTCATCAGCTACCGGACGCCGGGAGGAGGAGGCTACGGGTCTGCCCTGGAGCGGGACCCCGAGCGGGTGCTGCAAGACGTGAACCAAGGCAAGGTGACGCCGGATAGAGCCCGGGACGCCTACGGCGTTGTCCTGGACGCGTCGGGAAAGGCAGTGGATCTCCAGGCCACCCGGGCAGAGCGGACCCGTCTCTCCGGGACCCCCGAGCCCCGTGGCTGATCGCGCCGGCCCGGCTCTTATGGTTTCGGAATGAGCCGCAGCTGTCGGTGCGCCTGACTCCACCCTTCGATGAAGGGTCCCACCGCAATCACGTCTTCAGGATACGTGCGGCCGAAGTAGTCAAAGCCCATCCGCTCGTCTCGGATCACGGTCAGGACATCGTCTGTCCGAGCCGACCAGGACAGGATTCCGTCCTCGGGACCGATCGTAATGTCGAGCTTCGCCGTTCGGCTGTGGGTGTCCAGTCCGGTCGACTGCCACTTGGCCAGACTGAAGTCCTTCCCCGCGCCGGAGACGATGTTGTAATCCGAGACGTTCTCCGTATTGGCGTATTCAAATGGGACCGGACACTGCGCGACGACGTTGTTGATCACGCGGTTGTGTTTGGAAACGCCCACCCGGTCCCGGGTCTTGGTCTTCGTCATGCGGATCCCGTAGGGAGCGCAGTTCACCAGCAGGTTGTGAGCCACCAGGAGCCGATCGGAGTCGTGCAGGTAGAATCCGGAACCCTGGACGTTGTACACGACATTGTGGTCGATCAGGTTGAGGACATTCGAGGCTTCGAAGAAGAGGGCCCCGGCGTAACTCGAGATGTCGTGAATCAGGTTCCGGGTGACCCGCGTGTTCCGGTTCGCGAAATCGATCCAGATTCCCGCCGAAGCATAGCAATCGTGAACGTGATTACGCGTGACTACAGAATTCAGCATGATCAGGAGCTTGATGCCTGCCACCTCCCAGTAGCGCTCGACATCCTGCCAACCGCAATCATGGATGTGATTGTCGGAAACCAGACTCCGGGAGACGACGGTTCCCTGAATGCCGCCGGTGCCGCAATCGTACACATGGTTGCGGCGTACCAGATGGTCGCCGGTGGTCATCGCCAGCTCGTTCCGGTTCCCCGCGTTGGGACCCTCTTCGGTGAACGCGCCGATCTCGATACCCACCGCGTTGATGTGCCGGACCGTGTTGTCCTCGATGATCCAATGGTGACCACCCCAGGTCGTGACGGCGCCGTTTCCGGAGCGGATGAAACCGTTGCCGGCATGCTCGAACGTGAGCCCCTTGATCCGGATGTATCCCATCCCCTTCACCACGGGGTTGAACAGGAACTGTCGCGTGGTCACCTCGATCCGCACGTTATTCGGGTTCCTGCGGTCGAACGGGTTGAGGTGCAGTTGCCGGTTCTCCCGATCGATCCAGACGGTGCCGGCGACCCGGTGCAGCTCATCGATCCGGGCCAACTGGGTCAGTCGCCGCCCGTCCTGGAACACCATGGCTCGCGGCAGGGTGTGCGGGAGCCGTCCCTGCTCCGCCCTGGCCCAGCGCATGACCGCAAAGTCATCGTCGGAGGTGTTGATGGTTGCAAACGGGTGACCGTCACCCAAGAACTCGACGGGCAGATCCGCCTTCCAGACGTTCGCAGATCTCGACCGGCCCGAATTGGTCCACCTGGCCTTCAGGACGTCGGACCCACTGATGACGGCCTCTGCGCCCGGCGCCGCCTCGAAACTGATCATCCCGTCGAGGCCCGTGCCCCCTCGTCGAGGCCGGACCCACTCCCGGTAGATGCCCGATTTGATCAAGACCTTTTCGGCGGGCTGGACGACCTCCGCCGCACGTTGAATCGTCAGAAACGGAGCCTCTTCCGTGCCCGGGTTTTCGTCCGCGGCCGCAGGGTGGTCCTGATCCACATAGTAGACCCGCCGGTACTCTGTCCCGTCCTCCCAGGTCTGAAATTCCGTCCCGTCGGGAAGAAGGATCGGTGGATCTTCCACAATCGAAGAGGAGGCTGCTGAAAACCCGACTCCTGCCGCCAGAAAGCCCACGACGGAAAGAACTGCAACCCGTGTCCTCAAGCGTACGATCATTGGAGATCCTCCTCAGGTCATTGAATCTTGGGCCTTTCCCGTGTCAATGGCCATCGAAAATTGCACACTTTTGGCCCCGGCCAGATGTCGTAGGTCCGGGGAGAGGCGCCTGAGCTCCGTTGAGCAGGTGTCAATCACCGGCCTCGCGGCGGCCGGGAAGATCAAGGGCGAGCGAGCGGAAGCCCCGCACCCGGTGAAACGTGATGTGCGTACTCTTGGCCTGCGAATGCCGGCCTCCCAGCGCCGTCCGCACCGCCAGCAGCAGGTCATCACCATCCGGCAGCAGCGACGCGTAGTTGTAGGCTTCGCGAGGCTTCTTGCTCATCGCCACACAGCCGGCCTGGAACCAGTTGTGGGCATCGACACTGTACATCAGGATCAGGATCCGCCGATCATCGCCGCCCGGGGGGCGCCCCAGCGAGTCGACGGGGATGTTGCCCGCCATCCAAAACAACCCGGAAGGTTTGTCGCGGACCATGTGAAACTTGTTCTGCGCCCCAGGTATCGGAAAGAACTGCCCGAAGGTGTGTTTCAAGGTCTTCCCATCATCCGTAAGGTTGGTGACCGCTGCCAGTCCGGCGGTTGATTGATGCGTCAGACCATGAGCTGCTCCGCCGGGAATGCGGAGCCGATGGAAACCTAGAATCTCACTCCTCACCTCCACCAGATTGGATTCCAGCCAGTGGTCCGCGCGTCTTCCGGAAACCGGCACGCGGGTCAACAGCCGCGGGGTCCCCGGGTAGTCCAGACGATTGGACATTCTCCAGGCGGCCGGGTCCAGGAGATTCCGGGAGAGGTCTGCGGCGATGACTACGCACCCCCGATAATTTCGCAGATTTGGCGTGCCGTCGGCGTTCTCGTGCAGGTTGAAGGACCGGTAGAGACGCCCATCCTTGATCAGAACTCCGGTGGGCGCGTTCCAATAGCTTCCCTCGAACAACGTGACCGGCCCTGTCCAGGATCGTCCTTCGTCGTCGGAACGCAGGATCACGATGTTGCGGCGGATGGCCACGTTTCCAAGAAGATACAATTCGCCCTCATGCACGAACGGCTGCGCGGAGTGCAGATCGAGCGGAGGAAGCTGCCGCCAGGTACGACCGGCATCCTCACTGACGGCCAGGCGAAACCGGTGAGGGACCTCGGCGTTCGCGTCAATCAGTGTGTACTCAAAGGTCACCAACAGCCCGCCGCCGGGAAGCTTCACCAGTGCCGGTTCGTAAACGAACAGCCTCCCCGGATCGGGCGACTCGGCGACCACCTGCATTTCGGCGTCGAGCATTGGACCGGGCTTGCCGCCAGTGGCCTGCTGTGCCCACGACGACGCTCCAGGCGTCATCATCCACCACAGCATCGCAAGAACAAGAAACTTGGCCGTGGCGGTCACCAGTGATTTCCGTTGCTCTTGAGGCTGAATCCAGACCCGGACTCTTCCGTTGTCTTACGGCTTTGACGGGTTCAGCTCAATCGGACGCGGTGGGGCCCTGCGTCTCCCACCAAGTGCCTATCACCAGCAGGGCGACCGTGATCGGCAGTCCAATCAGAATGGGATCGATGGTCCAGACGACCACGATGGAGCCGACCTCCTGAACCCCTCCCAGGATCTGGTAGAGAATGATCACGCTGGCCCCCGTCAGCATGGAGGCTAACACGGTCCTGGGGGCCCGCCTGACCGCCGGAAAGAGGACCATCGCCGCCACCACGGGCGCGACCGAAGCCCCCATGATCCGTCCGCCCAGCCAGAACAGCTCGATCATCAAGGGGAAGACGTAGTAGATGGCGGCGGCCAGTACGCCGACCAGAATGACGTTCAGGCGATAAATCCAGAGCTGAGTCCTGGGACTGGCATTCGGGTTCAGGAAACGATTGTAGATGTCGATGGTGAAGTTGGAGGCGATGGTGTTGATGGTGGAATCGAGAGTGGACATGCTGGCGGCCAGAATCCCGACGATGATGATGCTGCCCAACTGCCCCCCGGCTACGCCGAAGGTCAATGTGAGGAATACGTCGTCCCCGGAGATGTCCGCTCCGTAGAGGGCTCGCCCCAAGACGCCGATCAGCGGCGGAACCATGTACCAGATCGTGGAAATGATTCCTCCATAGAGGAACCCCTTGTGGGCAGCCGCCGTACTGGAGGCCGCCAGCCCTCGCTGAATCACGCTCTGGTAGCCGAAGGTGACGGAAATCCCGATCACGACCCAGGCGATGACCTGAATGGGGCCGCCGGTGCCGAAAGTGCCTAAAAAGTCCGGGTCCTCGATGGATCGCAGGACGGAGAACCCTCCAGAGCCCAGGAACCCGAACACCACGAGCGCTACGGATCCTATGGAAACGATGAAGAACTGGATGGCATCGGTCACCAGGATGGCCCACATCCCGCCCAGGAACACGTAGACCAAGGTCAAGGCTCCGACGAGTGCCAAGGATTGCAGGAGTGAGATGTTCAGGATGCTGGAAGTGACGACGGCCAGGGATCCCATGACTCCCGCGGTGGCCCCCAGATCCCGAAGGATGATGAGGGCCAGGGACACGATCCGATGCCGGGGGCCGTAGAAGCGTTCGAAGAGCTGAGGAACGGTGATGATCCGGGTGGCCCGAAGACGCGGGACCACGTAGTAGGACATCCAGATGGTGGCCAGAACGAATGACCCCCCCGTCCAGTACGCGCTCAACCCAAAGTCTTTGGCTATGCCCGAGATCCCGATCAGGGTGGTCCCGTTGATCCAGGTCGCGGCCACGGAGAACGCGATCAGCCAGGGACCTGAGCTGCGGCCGGCGACGGCCATGTCCTCCATCCGGCCGACCCGGGTCCGCGCGGCCCAGATGCCGATCCCGAACATCAAGAGGAGGTAACTTACGATCAGCCACCAGGAGGGCTGGAACTCTTCCATTGTTTATCCTTGCAGGAGCGCTCCCCAGATCCAGACGTAGGCGAACCCGGCCAGAACCAGCAACAGCAAGCTCACCAAGGGATTCAGGCGCGGCAGCTCGACCTCGTCCATCAGGTCGAGCTCCTGGCTGTCGTACCGATAGGCTTCTCCCATTTCTTCGTGAGGTTCGGTCTTACCGGTCTCCATGGTTCTCCTTTCGACCCTCCGGTCCTGACCCGAGTCCCCGCCGAACGTTTCGAGCTTTCCGTTCGGGACAGGCTCAGGAGCCGGACGCCCGGTCAACCTCGATTGCCGCCTCCCCAGGCCGAGGAGAAAATCTCCCCTTCCAGGAAGCGGGACGGCCGGAACTGGCGAATGTCGATCTCCGGTTCTTCACCAGCGATCACGTCCGCCAGCGCCTCCCCCAGCGGCGGCCCGATCTTGAAGCCGTGGCCGCTGCCGCCGAAGAACGCATAGTAGCCGTCGATGTGGGGTTCGGGTCCCACCACCGGGTGCCAGTCGTCCATGATCGTGTAGATGGACGCGTATCCGTGATGGTATTCCATCTCCCGAAGCGCGGGAATCCGCCGGAACAGGCAGGTCTCGATCCGCCCGCGCTGATCAGCGTCCAGATCCTCGTTGTAGGAATCGATGTCCAACGGCTCCACCTCTTTCGGGTACCCGAGTCCGGCCAGCATCGTGTTGTCGGCATGAGGCTTGTAATAGGCCCTCTGCGGGGGATCGGAAATGACCGGAAGAGGGCCGAAATCGTCGGGTTGAGTCACGATCAGGTCCGTTTCCCGGCTCCAGCGGACGGAGTAGTTGAGTCCGGCCCAAAGTCCCACCCTACGGCCCCAGGGACCGGCCGCGTTCACGACCACGGGGGTCTCGATGGTTCCCTGATCCGTCTCCACGGAGCGGACGCGGCCGCCGTCGGTCGTGATGCCGGTGGCCGCCACTCCCACGTGCGCCGTCAGACCCCACTGCCTGGCGCCGTTCACCAGGCTTTCGGTCGTCCGGACCGGGTCCGCGCAGCCGGAGCGAGGCTCGAAGATCGCTCGAACGACCCCTTCCAGATTCAGCGGCGGCGCAAGTTCCCGGATGTCTTCGCGCGACAGTTCCCGGACCTCGACTCCGTGGGTGCTCTCCATTTCCAGTATCTGGTCTCCGGCCGTTTTCCATCCCTCATCCAGCAGCAGCAGAAATCCGATCTGCCGAAACCCGGAATCTCCCCCCAGTGCCTCCCGGTCGTTCTCGAACATCTGAACCGCGCGCCAGGCCAATTTCACCGTGATCGGGTTGGAGTAATAGGTCCGGACCACGGCGGCTGATCCGCCCGTGCTCACACCAGCCAAACGGCCCTTTTCCAGCAGAACGACCTTTCCGAATCCCTTCCGGGCCAGGAAATGAGCCACGCTTGCGCCACTGATTCCGCCACCGATCACCACTGCGTCCGCTGTTTTCTGCATTTCTCCGATTTCCTCTTCAGGAAGAATATATTCACTCTGCGAATCGATTTCTCAGGGAATCACCGGAAGCACGATGTGCGACGGGTAGTCGGCATCGTGATGAACCGTCTGGGTCGCCTTCCTCAACTCCGCGTCTTCACCGAACTTGTGCCCGGTGTTCGGATTGCGATCGTACTTCGGGAAGTTGCTGCTCGAGATTTCCAGTTGAATCCGGTGCCCGCGCTTGAAGACGTGGCTGATCGACCACAAGTCGATGGTGTACTCGTAGACCTTGCCCGGTTCCAGCAGGATCTGTTTCTTGAACGAGTCCCGATAGCGGGCCCGTATGATCCCTTCCGCCAGCAACTGAGCGTAGCCGTTGGGGTGGATGTCCACCAACTTGGCGGTGAAGTCGGTATCGGCCGCGCTGGAAGCGGCATGGAGCATGGTCAGGACCCGTCCTGTGACCTCGACCTCTTTTCCCAGAACCTCACCGGTGAAGACGAGCACGTCGTCCCGCCGCTGGATGGCCCTCTGATCCCGGGGCCCGCCGGTGGAGGGGTACATGCTCACGTTGCCGCCGTAGGTCGGAACCGGATCATCCGGATCGTAGACGAAGACGTCGGCCGGTTCCCGCGACGGGGGGCGAGTGCTCAAGGTGCCGTTTCCGAACCGGCTGTTGGCCCGCCCTTCGCTGTGCAGATAATATTTCGTGTTCCGGGAGCGGCTGAGAGGCCATTCGTGCTCGCCGCGCCACTTGTTGTCCCCCATCACGAAGATGTCGACCCGCGGTTCGTCCATCATCCCGTTGTCGATGCCCTTGAGCCAGTAGTCGTACCAGCGAAGCTCGATGGGGCGAAAATCCACGTCGGCCTCGGGACCGTAGTCGAGATCGCCGACCTCGCGGGGCCCCACCCCGTGCCTCCAGGGACCGACCAGGAGACGATGCCGGTCGCGGATCTCCTCGGGGCCGTATCGCACCATACCGAGATAACCGTTGATCGTGGACTGGGAAACCTGGTCGTACCAGCCGGTGATGTTGAGGGTCGGGACCTGAACCTGGGCGTATTTTCCGGCGCTCATCTCCCCGGCCCGGGGACGATCGCCCACGCTGAACCGCCAGTAGTGGTCGTTGTCCGGGTGATCCACCAGATCCTGCCACAGGATGTCCGTCTGGCCGAATATCGCCTGGTCCATGGTCCGGATGGGAAGGTAGCGGTACAACTTGTCCCAGTCCAGGAAATCATTCCGGAGGCCGTCGTTGTTGTTAGCCGTCAGGTTTCCCAGCAACGCCAGAAGGTTGAGGCTGTTGGAGAGTTGGAACGCTCCGTTGGGATAGACGTTGTCCCAGTGATCGTCCGGAGTGACGTAGGGAATCAGAGCCGTGAGGTAGCGGTTCGCCTCGGTGGCGCCCATCCATTGCACGAATCCCAGATAAGAGCCGCCGCACATCCCGATTTTTCCCGTGGACCAGGGCTGTTCTCCCAACCAGGTCTGGCAGTCGTAGACGTCCTGTCCGTCAAACTTCCCTTCCCGCCACTTCGGATCCCAATACAGGTAGGATTCCCCCTCGGAATCGTACCGTCCCCTCACGTCGATACAAGCGAACACGTAACCGCGGGGAACGAAGTATTGGGCGTGGCCGATGATGTCGCCCTGGAAGAACTCCGACTTCCGGGTGTTGTCATACGGCATGTAGACGAAGATAATCGGGAATTTCCCTTCGGCCTTGGGCCGCCAGATGTTGGCTGACAGCCGGACTCCGTCCCGCATGCGCACCTTGACGTCGTGCTCGAAGAGAATGTCGTATCGGGGTTGCGAGAGCTTGTCCACCCAGGAGGGATCGTTGCGCACGAACCAGGTATCCGACGCCAGACCGGTCGCCGCCAGGAAGGTCAGGATCTGGAGGAATACGAAAACGGGTGCGACGGGAATCTGCGGGCTACACAACATGAAACTCTTCTCCCTCTGGCTGTGGAAAACAGGACCGGCGACCCTCTAGTTTAATCTTCGCGGAATAGTGACCGACCAGCTCCGGTTGAAGTGTCTCCTTCCGTTGACCGTGATCTCGATCTCCACCAGATGGCGGTACGCCGCCTTGTTGCTGGAGGTCAGTTCGTTCGCCTCGATCTTGACTTCCGATCCCGGCCGGGTGATCGATAGCGTGGCCGCCGCCTTCAGCGCGGCGTTCGCCGGATTCTTTTCGGACACGGTGAAACTGGAGAGCAGCTTCATGTACTGCTCGCCGTCGCCCCGCTTCCCCTTTCTCTCCTTGCCCAGGCGAACCGTTGTGGTTTCGGCGACCAGGTCCTGGGTGATGGAGTATTCCAGAGGTTTCTCCTCCTCCAACGCTACCTTCGGGTCGGCGTTGGGCAGGGTCACGAAATCGGGCTCGGGAAGCTTGGGATTCTGTTCCGGGATCACCGGCAAGACGATGTGGGATGGGTAGCGGCGGCTGCGGTACACGGTGTTCTCCGCCGGCAGGGCCGTGGGCCAGGCGTTCTGGATGTCCGCGTTGGCAATGGCCACCCGGACCCGATGGCCGGGGGCGAACACGTAGGTCATCACCTTCACCTCCACCGGCACCTCGTGCACCTCTCCCGGCCGCAGCGGTTCGGGATCGAAATGAGACTTCCGGTGCGCGGCGTTCAGACCGCCGTAACGGACCAGCTTGGAGGTTCCGTCCGGCGCCACGTCGATCAGCTTCACCCGGAAATAGGCGACCTCGGCCGTGGAGGAGACGTACAGCATGGCCCGGGGCGTACCCGATACCTCCAACGGTTCGTCAAGTGGAGCCGTGGTGTAGGTCAGGGAGTAGGCCTCGTCGGCCCCCTGGTCGATGGGATTGCCCCAAGGGAGAATCCCACCCCCCCAATGAATTCCCGACGTGACCCCCACGGTGGGTTTGTACTTGAGACGGTCTCCTTCCTGATCCGAGCCCTCGGGGGACGTCCGGCTCAGCTTCCCGTCCGGGTGAAAGTACATCCGGGTGGGCTGCTCCCGGGCAATGGGCCATTCCCGTTCGGAGCGCCAGAAACCCGGCTCCTCGATGGGCATGACGGGAGAGGGTGGATCGTACTCCCGCACGAAGACCGTCACCGGAGGCTCGTCGAGGACCCCGTTGTCGATCCCCTTGAGCCAATAGTCGAACCACTTCAACATGATGGGCCGGCCGTCGATTCGAGGCCCGGGCACCGCTTTCTCGTTCTCGGCCCAGATGTGTCTCCAGGGCCCCACCAGCGCTTTCTTGTGTTTGACTTCCAGCTTGGAGAAGGCTCGCAGCAGGGCCGTCGGATAGACGTCCGCCCAGCCGGCAATGACGAAGACCGGGCACTTGACCCGGCTGTAGTCCGCCGACAGGGAGCGGTCCTGCCAGTAAGGCCCTTCCTGCTGATGAGAGATGTATCCGATTCCCCAGGGCTGGCTGTTCTCCAGCCGCGTCTGCCAGATGTCGCTCCACTTCTCACCGACGATCTCGGGATCGGGGGGAGCGAAGTTGTAAGCCGTCATGAGAGGGGAAAAGGTGTCGAACATGTAGGGGCGAAGAGAGCCGCCGGGATAGGTCCACTCGGTATAGACGCTGTCGTTGGCCGAGCGCACGATGATGGTCTTGAGGCTGGGAGGATTCTGGACGGCCACCTGCCACTGCACCACCCCCCCGTAGGAAATGCCGGTCATGCCCACGTTGCCGTTCGACCAGGGCTGACGCGCGATCCATTCGACCATCTCGTAGCCGTCCCGCCTCTCGTCATCGGAGTAGATGTCCTTGCTCCAGCCACCGGAGTTTCCCGTGCCCCGGACGTCGTACTGGACGATGGCATAGCCCCGTTCCGCCAGATACGGAACCAGCATGGGCCTTTCATCACGATAGTCCGGCTTGGGTTCCGTAACCCCGCGGTAGGGGTGGTACATCATGACGGCGGGAAACCGGCCCTCCGCGTCCGGCATCGTGATCTTGGTCGCCAACTCCACCCCGTCGCGCATGGTGACGCGGGGGTAGACGATCTTGACCTTCCCCTCGTAAATCGGTTCCGAAAGCCCATCGGACTCTGCCAACAGGGGCGCGGACAGGATCGTGACCAAGAACAACAGGATCCACATGATGACTCTCCTTCGCAGTCCGGACGCTTCAGGCCCGGTCGTTACAGAACCTCTCCGGAGCCCGCCGGACCCTAGCAGCCCGTGGCAAAAGTCGTCGCGGCATTCGACCGTCCCTGCATCGTGCGCGGACTGCGTTGCTATCGGCTCACATACTCCCGGTATGCTCCCTCCGTTGCGCCTGGTCCGGCGGGCGCAGGAACGGTCTCGGTGCTCGCGGGACTTTCACCACGGACTGCTAGGAGCCTGCGCCGCAGAAATTGATCTACTGCGAAAGCGGTAGAATCGGTCCATATTTCCCCGATTTCTCGGCGAATAGAACAACTATGCACCTCCAAATCGAGAAAATCTGGCCTCGATTCCCCACTTTCTCGCTACGATCATTTCTACCGCGCAGACTCGCTAGAAAAAATCAACCGGGGCTCAGTTCAGCTTGCGGGGCACGCTGACCCTCCAACTCTTTTGGAAGTGGCGCTTGCCGCCCAGTGTCACCTCCACTTGGCTCAGAAAATGAAACGACTCCAGATCGCTGGTCAGAGATTCATTGGCTTCCACGGTCATTCCGGACCCCGCAGGCGGGACTTCATAGACGTAACGGGCCTGGAGAACCGCTTCCGCGGGATTGCGGCGCGAAACCGTATAGTTGGAATGCGCCAGTCCGGGGGCCGGGCCCGTCTCCGAGACTCTCTCCAGAGTCGCCGTCACCGTTTCATCGACCAGATCGTGGGTGATCTCGTGCCGAGTGCTCTGGCTGATATCCCCCATCGTCGCGGCCGGCCGGGGAGATGGCTTCAAGTCCGGCGCGCTCAGCTGCGGACTCTGGACCGGCGTGATCGGCATAACAATATGAGATGGGTATTGCCGGTCACGGTGGACCCGGTTGACCGCCGGCTTGGCCGTGGGCCAGGCGTTCTGAAAATCCGCGCTGGCAACACTCACCCGAATGCAGTGGCCCTTTTCGAACAGGTACGAAACGTACTTCAGATCGACTTCCAGCTCGTAGACCTGTCCAGGCTCCATCGGTTCCGGCTCTGAGTGAGAATTGCGGTGGGTGGCGAGCAACCCGCCGTCCGCCAGCCATTTCGAGGTGCCGTCCGGCGCCACGTCGGCGAGCTTCACGTGGAAATAGGCGGTGTCGGCCGAGGACGCCACGTGGAGCACGGCCTTCGGGTTCCCTGTGACCTCTAGATCCTTCTCCAGAGGGGGAGTCGTATAGGTCAAGGACCAGGCCTCGTCGAGCCGCTGGTCCACCGGCATGGCCCAGGGCATGATCCCCCCGCCCCAGTAGATTCCCGCGCTGATTCCAACGGCCGGATTGTAGGCGTAGTCGTCGGGCGCACTCTCACCGGTGGGAGCCTTCCGGCTCAACTCTCCGCCGGGGTGCAAGTAGAAGGGAGTGTTCTGGTTCCGAGCCGGCGGCCACTCGTCTTCGTGCCTCCAGAAACCGGCGTCCTCCAGGTACATATGAGCCACCGGCCGCTTGTACCGGCGTACGAAGAGGGTTACGGCGGGTTCTTTCATGACGCCGGTGTCCTCACCCTTGAGCCACCGATCGAACCATTTGAGCATCTCGTGCCTGAAATCGATCCGGGGACCCGGCAGAGCCTCCTCCGGCCAGT
Source organism: Acidobacteriota bacterium (assembly GCA_965263035.1). Taxonomy (GTDB): domain Bacteria; phylum Acidobacteriota; class UBA6911; order RPQK01; family JAJDTT01; genus JAJDTT01. Next base: position 5,771,543 of record OZ253580.1, on the reverse strand, counting down.
AGTGCCCCCAAGGGCCGAGCAGGATCTTCTTGGGGACGTCGAGCTTGGAGAAAGCCCTCAGGATGGGAGTGGGATACGGATCCGCCCAGCCGCACCAGAACATGACGGGGACCTTGATCCGGCCGTAGTCCGGCTGCAGGGAGCGATCGCGCCAGTAGGGTCCCTGAAGGAGGTTCGAGATGAGGCCGATTCCCCAGGGAACGTTCTTTTCCAGGCGTTCCTCCCATAACCCGGCCCAGCGGGGTCCGACGATTTCCGCATCGGGCGGAGCCGCGTTGAAGGCGGTCATCATGGGCGCGAAGCTGTCGAACATGTAGGGACGAATGCTGCCGCCCGGATTCGTCCAGTCCAGGTAGACGTCCGTATTGGAAGATCCGATCACCAGGGTCTTCAGAGCGGGAGGATTCTGCACTCCCACCTGCCACTGCACGACGCCGCCGTAGGACATGCCCCACATGCCGACGTTGCCGCTGCACCAGGGTTGGGCGGCGATCCACTCCACCATGTCGCAGGCGTCCAGGCGCTCCTCATCGGAATAGAGGTCCTGGGTGTTCCCGCCCGAGTTTCCGGTGCCGCGGACGTCGAAATACACGACGGCGTAGCCTCGTTGGGCAAAGTAGGGAGGCCCGTCCCAGCGGTGGTTGTAGGTCGTGTCCGAACTGGTGTCCTTGACCTGCCTCAGCCAACGATAGGGGTTGTAGGACATGATGGCCGGAAACCGTCCCTCCGCACGGGGGCGAACCACGACGGCTGCCAACTCCACCCCATCTCTCATCGGGACGCGGACCCGGCGGTCCAGTCTCACCTCGTACTCAGGCCGGGACCTTGGATCTTCTTGGGTCATTCGGTGCCGTATTCCGGAGCCTCCTGCCGGAAAACACGGAATGGTTCGCCCCGACAGAAAGAGGGGTCCTCGAATCCTCGATGAGAACCGGTGATCGGACTTTGAGTATTGGTCGGATCAGGAACGGGAGAGCCGGGCAGGTCTCGATTCGAAGAGATCATTCTTCCACCAGGACACGCATGCCCCGGGTGCTGGTTCGTCCCGCCGGATCGATTTCCGGCCGGTAGGAAGGCCGATAGGCGTCCGGGCTATTGAGCCAACTCCCTCCCCGCATGCTCCGGACCCCGCCTTCGTCCGGACCCCGTGGATCGGTTCGGGCCGGGTCTTCACCCGCCCAGTCCAGGGTGTATTCCCAGACGTTGCCGATGGCGTCGTAGAGTCCCCGCGGGTTCGGGTAGAATTTTCCCACAGGCGCCGTACGATCGTATCCGTCGTCCCTTCCCTCAGGGGTGAAACTGCGCATCTCGGTCCCGGTCAAGAACAGGTCGGCGTCGGAATCGTCCGCCATCGCGGCGTCTGCCACGTTGGCCCAATAACCGATGGGAAGCCGGGGATCCCGCACATAGTCGGCGGGTCTCTTCCCCCAGTAGTAGCGGGTGACGGTCAGGGCACGCTGGCTGTACTCCAGCTCGCCTTCGGTTGGGAGGCGGGCCGTTCGTTCCGCCTGGCGGCTCAGCCACCGGCAGAACTCCGCGGCGTCGAACCAGCTGATGCAGGTGACGGGATGATCGGATTCTTGGGAGAAACCGGGATTCTGCCAGGAGGCATCGGACTTGGGCTCCCAGTTCCCGCCCACCATGGTATAGCAGCCCTTCCCCGGTGCCTTCCACGAACGGCGTCCCGTTTCGGCGTCCGTGCGATAGCCGGTCTCCTCCACGAAGCGGCGGAACTGCCCCACCGTGACTTCGTATTTCCCCAGGTAGAAGGCTTTGGTGATGGTCACCTGACGAGCCCGGAGATCATGGGGAGCAAAGAGACCGATCAGGGCACGGGACCAGTCGGTCTCCCCCATCATGAACTCGCCGGCCGGCATCCGAACCATCTCCAGTTGAACGCCCGATCCGAGATCGAGGATGACTTCCTCCGGTTCGGTAGCCGAGCGAACCGGAGCCGGGTCGAAAACGATGCCGACAGACAGGACGCAGAGAGCGGCCAACGCTCTGGTCAGTCGACCGATTCCCAGGTTGGACATGCTTCTCTTTCGGTACTTGGTTCTACAGCGCAGGGGGAGTCTTCAGTGCCCTGTATACAGGTACTGTCGTCTCCCCCCTGCATTTCATTCAGTCCCCGGGCGCAGACTCCTAGAAGGTGAACTTCAGCGAGAACTGGATCTCCCTCGCCTCGAAGGCTCCTCCGATGACACCGAAGGCAGGCGTGCCGAAGGTATTGGCCGGCTGCAGGAAGTTGGCCCGGTTGAGGGCGTTGAACACCTCGCCGCGGAACTCAAGCACATGGTCTTCGGTAATGGGGAACCTGCGATGCAGGCCGAAGTCGACGTTGGCGAACCCCGGACCCCGGGTCACGTTGCGGCCCAGATTCCCATAGGTGAACGGCACCGGATTCTGAAAGGCCTTGATATTGAAGAACTGCTGCACGGTCTTGGGCCCGGCATTGGGGTCCTGACTAGACACGCGATCCGGAACGTCGGTCCCGAGTCCGGTGTTGCTGTTGTCGTAGGGCAGTCCGATATGGAACGGCTGGCCGCCCTCCAGGGTCACGATCCCTTGAATCCGCCAGTTCCTGAGCAACAATCCGCCGAGTCCCCCCATTCCCTTACCGAAGGGAAGCTGATAGATCCAATTCGCCGCGAGGCGGTGCGGAACGTCGTATTGACAGGGTCCCCAATCCTCGTCGAAGTTGCGCGGGTCCCGTGTGCCTCGGGGAGAACCGTCCCCGTTGACCTGAACGCTCCCGGTATCCATGCACCTGGACCAGACGTACGAGGCGAGGAAGCCCAGGCCCCCGGAGAATCGCTGCTCCGCCCTCAACTCCAACCCATGGTAGGCCGACCGGCCCTGGTTGTCGGTGCGGGTGTCGTTCACGATGGAAGGGATGATTCGGCGCGAGGCAACGGATCCCGGCCCCGGTCTCAGCGGGGAGTTGGTATTGAAGACGGTGAGGAGGTTGGTTCCCTTGTTGCCGATATAGGAGGCGGAAATGGCGGTGTTCCCGATCTGCCGCTGCAGGGTCAGATTCCAGACCTGGTTGTAGGGGTCCGTCCATCCGGGGTCGTTGGAGTAGAAATTCAAGCTGGGAAGCCCCATCCCGGGAAATGGGGCGCTAAAGGACAACTGGGGCGTCCTCGTGTCCGAGATGAAGGTCTCCGGGCTGACGTAGGGCGGTGACATGGCGGCGAAGAACGAGAAGACCATGTTGGGGGACATGTAAAACAGCCCGTAGCCGCCGCGAAGAACGGTCAGGTCGTTGATCCGGTACGCAAAACCCAGCCGAGGTGCGAAGTTGTTCTTGTCCGCCTTGTAGACTCCCCGGGGAATGTCCTCTCCGGAGTGCGCCAGGACCAACTCGGGTGCTCTTGAATAATCCGGCTGGGCGTAGCGCCCGTGTTTTTCGTAGGGAGGTTGGAACAACTCGTACCGCACCCCCAGGTTCAAGGTCAGATCGGGAGACACCTTCCAGTCGTCGTTGACGTAGATGCCGAAGTCCTTCTTGCGGAAGTTGCGGAATCCGTCATTGACCGTGCAACACCGCGAGGTCCGGTTGGGAACTCCGAGCATGTAGTCCGCCACCGGGTTCCCCGTCCCCGGCTGGGTGCCGGTTTCGGTCAACTGCGACGTGAAGATTCCGTTGAAAGTGAATAAGCCGTGGGCGAACAGAGCATGGCCGCCGTTCATCTGATACCAGTCGACTGAGGTGCCCGTGGAAATGTTGTGGTTGCCGGTGATGTAGGAGAAGTTCTCCCGCACCGCGAACTGGTTGTCGGAGCGGTTGTTGGGTGCGTTGGCGATGGCCCCGGTTCCCCCCAGACCGGAGATGTTGATGTTGGGGTTGCCGAGAAAACGGGGGCTCAGTCCCTTGATGCCCAACTCCTCGTTGACCGCAACCTCCTGTTCCGAGTCCTCCAGAACCTGGGTGTGCCGGTTGAAGCCGACCCTGAAGTCGTTGACCGCGTTGGCACCGAAGGTGTGGGTGTGACCCAACACGGCATTCTGAGCCGGGGATTTCCAGACGGTCGTGAAATTGGGAAGTGAAGCAAAGACGAAGGGCCAGAGGCGATCGTACCGGACCAGCGTATAGCGGCCGAAGATGGTGTCTTCTTCTCCGATCCTCTGATCGATTCGAATGTTCAACTGGTCGCTGAGGACCTGCTGGTTGGAGGAGTCCACCAGATTGCTGACGATGCCGGGGCGATTCGCCGTGGGAAACAACCGCTGGAAGGCCTTGACCGAGACCGGATGCCACATGCTCTCGGGAATTATCTTGTTCGGAAAAGGCATTCGCTGACCGGTGTTGGGGTCGAGCTCGAAGGGATTGAAGATGGGATTGCCTTCGCTGAAGTCTCCCCGCCGGTGCAGGTCCGTGGGCACGCTGACGGCGCGGGTCACTTCCTTGGCCGACCGGATCGCCTCATAGGTGACGAAAAAAAAGGTCTGGTCTTCCACGATCGGTCCGCCTATGGCGGCCCCGATGTTCTGCTGCGAGAAGGGCTCCTTCTCCGCGGCGAAGAAAGTGCGCGCGTCAAAGGCGTCGTTCCGGAAAAACCCCCAGGCGGAACCATGGTAGTCGTTCACGCCGGAGCGGGAGGCAATATTGATCACACCTCCCGAGGCCCGTCCGAATGCGGCCGAGTAGTTGCCGGCCTGGAACTTGAACTCCTGGATGGCGTCGACGGTCATGCGGAAACCGACGCGGGTATCCACCGCGTCCTTCATGTCGATTCCGTCGAGCAGGAAGACCGTGCCTTCAGCGGGAGCTCCATGCACCGAGAAGTTGCCCCCGAAAATACTGCTGTGGAAGCTGATTCCCCCTCCGGGGAGCTTGTGGGTCGAGACGGCGCCCGGCTGCAACTCCACCAATTGGATGAAATTCCGTCCGTTCAAGGGCAGGTTGACGATGGTGTCATGATCGACCACGTCTCCGATCTCACCCGACTCGGTCTGCAATGCGGGAGGGGTCCCCAGGACCTCGACGACTTCCTGGATCTCGCTCGGTGAGAGGGTGATGTCCACGGCGACGGTTTCATTGACCCGGACTACGATGTCTCGACGCAGCACCGGTTGAAATCCCGCCAGCTCCGCCCGAACGGAATAGTCGCCGGGCTGCAGAAATACGAACTTGTAAGCGCCCGTGTCACCGGTGACGGCACCCCAGGTCCGGGCTGTCCCCACGTTGGTCAGCAGGATCTCGACGCCCGGGATGATCCCTCCCGTCTCGTCCGTGACCCTGCCGCTGATGCCTCCCGCGGTGATCTGGGCCGACAGGGGCGCGGCCATCAGGGCAACACCCAAGAAAAAGATTGCAATTTGGATTCTTCGCATCGGTCTCGCTCCTCTGATCAAATCATTCCCTATTTGTTCGTTATTCGGGCCTCTCAACGCACGATGGTCTTCAAAAGCCGGAAGACCCAATCCCGATCGCCCTGGTATTGGGAGCCAAAATAGGCTGACCCGACAACTTCCCGGGCCACGTAGTTCGTCCTGATGGTGGCCACCACCAGGTCGTATTCCGGAACCACCGAAATCCGGGAGACGCCCTGCCAATTGATGTTCGCCCCGCGGGCTTCCTGGACGCCCTGCCCCGGCAACCACCAGTTCAGGCTGTAGTCTTCACCCCCATGGGGTCCATGCCGGCGGCTCTGCGGTTTCCGAGTCTGTTGTACCCACTCCTCGCTGATCAACTGCTGGTCCCGCCAGCGTCCGTTGCGCAGGAAGAGATAGCCGAATCGGGCCGCGTCGGCGGAATTGATGACCACCCAGCCCGGTCCGGCCCGCACGGCATGACCGTCGATTTCCCAGGGCGGGTCCAGATACCGGCCATAGCCTGGCCAGAAGGGATACATGAGGTTTTCCTGAATCGCTCTGGCGGGCATCCAGCCCCAACGCTTGGCGGGCACTTGGAGATGCCGGAAAATCTTCTCATCCAGGACGTCTTTGAGGTCCTTGCCCCAAAGTGCCGTCAAGGCCTGGGCGAAGCGCCACATCCCCCCGTCGCTGTAGATGTATTCGCCACCCGGCGCCCGCTGGGCATAGTTGTAGGTGGAATCTCCCATCTCGCCATCGGACCGGCTCAGATCGATGTCCGGAAAGCCAGACACCATGTTGGCGAAATGCCTCCACGTGATTTTTCGGTGATGGCCCTCGTTAAGGTACTTGTAGGGATGGGACAGCTCTCCCTCACCCGTCCAGGTCTTCCGGACCAGGTCGTCCAATTCGACGAGGCCGGCATCGACGGCCAGCCCCAGGCAGGTCGCGTTGAACGTCTTTCCCATGGAGGCGGTCTGGACGGCTGTCCTCTGGTTGCCCCAAGTGGCCACCACGTATCCGTGGCGGATGATGGTTCCCCCGATCCCCACTCGGGGCAGGATCCTCAGTAGGGCTTCCTCGTCGAAACCGACTTCGGAAGGCCGCTTGGTCTCCCACTCCTTTCCCGGGAACCGATTGAGCGCGTCGGCCGGAATATCAGTGGCAGGGACAGTCGAGGCTGAAGTCGCGAGGAATAGGATCAGGCACGCCGCCAGGAAGCCTTTTGTCACTCTACTCCTCAAGCTCCGGGAAGGAACACTCCACGCCCCCTGGCGTCTGGCTCTCAGTGGCACACGATAGCGGCATCCCGGAACGCAAGTCAATAGGAAGCGGTGGCGCCGGTAGCGTCCAAAAGGGTCCGGTCCGGAGGCGGAGCGATCGCCCCTAAACGAGTCTCCGGGCGCAATGTGCCGAGCCGACCGACGGCAGGTAGAATTCTTGGCTCCGGGTTCAGCCCTGCTTCGGTGAGTGCGCCGTTTGACCGCCTCGATCCGAGGAGGAAACGTCGTTCGCGATTCCTTTGAAGAGCCGCTGGTCCGTATGGCCCCGGTCTCGGTTACGCCACCATATGAGAGCCGCAGTGGCCGCGAGCCCGCCTGAAGCTCCGAAAATCAGAAACCCACGAACGGCCGGGACCCCCACCCAGAAAATGAACATGACGCCCAGGGCGAAGATGAGCCCGGCGGCGCCCTTGACCGGGATTTTCTCGATCCGGATCCCGGGATGCGTCTTCAACGGCTTGGAGGGTGAGGACTGTGGCATGGATTCACTGTGGCATGGATTCATCGTAACATGGCTTTCGATTGGAGGATGAACCATGCCACACGCCTCACAGACGGTGATCATCGTCGGCGCCGGGATCGCCGGTTTGAGCACCTCGTTCCATCTGGCTGACAAGGGTGTCCGGAAAATACTGCTCCTGGACAAGGGCCGGGTCGGAGATGGCTCCAGCAGCCGGTCAGGAGCCATCAACACCATGATGATGGCCACCGAGGGAGCCAGCCGGGCGCGGGGCATCACCTTCGACATCTTCGAGCGGTTCGACAAGATTCTGGAGAACTACGACTTTCACCAAGTGGGGTGCCTGAATCTCCTGGACCCCCAACAGTTCGAGCGGGCCCGCCGGCTCCACCCGATGCACCGGCGTGCGGGAGCCCGTTTTCTGGTGCTGCGGCGACGGGAAATCGAGGAGCAGTTCCGCGATCTCCGGATCGGTGAAGATGAATACGGCGTGCTGGACCTGCGCGGCGGTTACAGCGAGCCGGACCGCTACCTTCCCGCTCTCAGCGCCAAGGTACGGGATATGGGTGTGGAGATCCGGGAAGGCGTGACGGTGGAGGACTTCCTGGTGGAGGGCGGACGGATCACGGGGGTTCGGACCCGGGAATCAGGAGAGTTGCGGGCGGACTCGGTAGTTTGCACCGTCAATGCCTGGGCCAATTCGTTGATGACCGAGGCGGGTCAGCCGCTGCCGGTCCGCAACTTCGTTCATGAACGATGGGTCACCATGCCCTTGGGCCATTCGCCCCGGCTTCCGGCCACCAACGACGATGCCAAGGGCGTCTATTACCGTCCCACGGAGGATGACCGAGTTCTGCTGGGAACCGGCGCCCACGAAGCGGTGCAGATCGAGCGGCCCGGGCCCGACTTCCGGCTCACCCAGCTCGTTCCCGATCCCCGTTCCCTGCCCTTCATTCAGGAGGCGGTTCGGGACCGCCTACCCCTGATCCGAGGCGTCGAGATCGACTACCACCGCGTCGGACTGGTGAGCTACGCCCTGGACTTTCTGCCCAATATCGGCCCCGTGGACGCCCTGCCGGGACTCTATCTGGCCGTCACGTTCAACTCGGGCGGCTTCGGCTACCATCCCGTCGCCGGGTTTCTCCTGGCCGAATACATGGTCGACGGGCAGACCAGCATCGATGCGTCCGAGTTTTCCCCGGACCGCTTTCTGGACTTCGACACCGAGGGCTACCTGGCAGGGACCGTCACTCACGGGCAGATGATCCAGGACCATGAGGCCAGGACGGCTCTTCCGGTGCGCAAGCGCCATTGATCCGGTTCTCATGCCAGGAAAAAGATCCCCAAGAGCGCAGGTCAGGTCTCCTCGTTGCGTCCTTCTGCCGAGAACGACAAAATGTCCGAAGCCGACAGGATCCGGAGAGTCCGCTAGGAGTCTGCGCGGTAGAAATGATCGTAGCGAGAAAGTGGGGAATCGAGGCCAGATTTTCTCGATTTGAAGGTGCATAGTTGTTCTATTCGCCGAGAAATCGGGGAAATATGGACCGATTCTGCCGCTTTCGCAGTAGATCAATTTCTGCCGCGCAGGCTCCATAGGAGGGAGGAACCCGAATGAGCGACGGTCAGACCCATCACCAGCGCACCGGCCGGGAGACCCGGCTCGAGAACGCCGTCATCGGTGAGGGTACCTTCATCGAACCCGAAGTCACCCTCGGTTTTCGGTATCACCGGGACTGCGGTCCGGCCCGGGTCGGCCGCCACGGGATCCTGCGGCAAGGGACCGTCATCTACGGCGACACCCGAATCGGCGACTACTTCCAGACCGGTCTCTACGCGGTCATCCGAGCCAAGGTCCAGATCGGGGACTACTGCACCATCTTCAACCATTCGGTGGTGGAAGGAATCGTCCGCATGGGAAACGGGGTTCGGGTCATGGCCCATACCTACATCCCCACCCGGACCTGGTTCGGCGACCACGTTTTCGTGGGACCAGGCGTCATTTTCCTGAATGATCGGGAGCCCTGCCGTTACGACGTCATGCCCATGCCCTGCGGCGCCACCATCGAAGACGAGGTCGTCATCGGAGGCGGTTGCACCATCCTTCCCGGGATCACCATCGGGGAGGGCAGCTTCATCGCTGCGGGGGCCGTGGTGCACCGCGACGTTCCCGGGAAGAGCTTCGTCAAAGGTGTCCCCGGCCGGGTGGAGCCTCTTCCCAGCAAATTCGACATGCCCAACAACCTGGGCGTCATGAGGCAGAAGATCGATCTGTGGCATCCGCTCACCGCCGATCCGGCTGCCGTCGATTGGCCGGAGCTCTGGGGTCCGGCACCCGACTGGTCCGCGTCCGATTGAGGATCCGGCCGGGGCCGTCGTTCCGGTCAAGAAGGCGAAGGAGATATGAAAAAAACGCCGATCCTGCTCCTGGCCGCGTACTTTTCCAGCGTCTGCCTGTTCGGTAACTGGCCCGATTACCGGGGCCCCCGCCGGGACGGCGTGTCCGAGGTCGCTAACCTGCCCCTGCGCTGGAGCGAGACGCTCAACGTTCGATGGAAGACGCCCCTTCACGGCCGTGCCTGGTCCTCTCCGGTGATCTGGGGGAAACAGGTCTGGCTCACCACGGCCACGGAGGACGGCAAGGTCCTGTCGGTGCTCTGCATCGACCGGAACAGCGGGCAGATTCTCCTGGATCGGAAGCTCTTCGAAGTCGCCAAGCCTCGTCCCCTGAGCAACCCCATCAACACCTATGCCAGTCCCTCCCCGACCATCGAGGAGGGTCGGGTCTATGTCCATTTTGGGAGTTACGGGACCGCCTGCCTGGACACCGGAAGCTTCGAGGTCCTCTGGCAACGCCGGGACCTCCCCTGCGACCACTGGCGGGGTCCGGCGTCATCTCCCCACCTCTGGGAGGATCTCCTCTTCCTGCACATGGACGGCGCCGACGTCCAGTACGTAGTGGCCTTGGACAAGACGACCGGCGCCAACCGGTGGGTGACCTTTCGCTCGGCTGACTATGGCGACTTGGAGGAGGACGGCCGACCCCGCGCGTCCGGGGACTACCGGAAGGCCTACAATACACCGCTGGTGGTCGATTTCCAGGGAGAGCCGCAACTCATCAGCCCCAGCGCCAAGGGAGCCTATGGCTACGATCCGCGCACCGGAAACGAGATCTGGCAGATTAGCCACGGGGGTCACTCCTCGGCACCGCGGACCCTCTACTCCGACGGCCAGGTCGGGATCAGCACGGGATACATCGGGGGCACGGCCCAGCTCTGGGGGGTCCGTCTCGGCGGCCGGGGCGACGTGACCGGAACCCATGTCGCGTGGAAGTACGCCCGCGGCTCTCCGAAGCACTCTTCCCCGGTTCTGGTCGACGGGCGGGTCTACATGATGAGCAACGACGGGATCGCCACCTGCCTCGACTTCAAGACTGGAAAGGAGATCTGGAAGGGCCGAATCGGTGGCCTCCACTCCGCCTCGGTCCTTTACGCCGGCGGCCGGATTCACTTCTTTGACGAGGAAGGTCAAACCACCATCATCCAACCGGGGGAGACACTGGAAATCCTGGCCAGAAACCAGTTGAACGACGGCTTCATGGCCTCGCCGGCGGTGGCCGACGGAGCCCTCTTTCTGCGCACTACGACGCACCTCTACCGGATCCAGGAGTAGGGGAGGGGCGATTTCCAATCGCCCATTCCCTCGGTCCGCGTATGGTTGATAGCTCGACCGGCGGCGGTGTTCCGGTCAAGGAGGCGAAGGAGAATGAAAAAATCACCGATTCTGCTCCTGGCTGCGTGCTTTTCCAGCATCTCCTTGTTCGGCAACTGGCCCGATTACCGGGGCCCCCGCCGGGACGGCGTGTCCGAGGTCGCGAACCTGCCCCTGCGCTGGAGCGAGACGCTCAACGTTCGCTGGAAGACGCCCCTTCACGGCCGTGCCTGGTCCTCGCCGGTGATCTGGGGGAAACAGGTCTGGCTCACCACCGCCACCGAGGACGGCAAGGTCCTGTCGGTTCTCTGCATCGACCGGGACAGCGGACAGATTCTCCTGGATCGGAAGCTCTTCGATGTCGCCAAGCCTCGTCCCCTGAGCAACCCCGACAACACCTATGCCAGTCCCTCCGCGACCATCGAGGAGGGTCGGGTCTATATCCATTTCGGGAGCTATGGGACCGCCTGTCTGGACACCGGGACCTTTCAGGTTCTCTGGCAACGCCGGGACCTCCCCTGCGACCACTGGCGAGGTCCGGCCTCATCTCCTCTGCTCTGGGAGGACCTCCTGTTCCTGCATATGGACGGCGCCGACGTCCAGTACGTGGTGGCTCTGGACAAGACGACCGGCGCCAACCGGTGGGTGACCTTTCGCTCGGTTGACTATGGCGACTTGGAGGAGGACGGCCGACCCCGCGCGTCCGGGGACTTCCGGAAGGCCTACAACACACCGCTGGTGGTCGATTTCAAGGGAGAGCTGCAGCTCATCAGCCCCGGCGCCAAGGGGGCCTACGGATACGATCCCCGCACCGGACGGGAGATCTGGCAGATTCGCCACGAGGGACACTCCTCGGCCCCCCGGACCCTCTATTCGGACGGGCAAGTCGGGATCGGCACGGGGCACATCGGCGGTACGGCCCAAATCTGGGCGGTCCGCCTCGGGGGCCGGGGCGACGTCACCGGATCCCATGTCGCCTGGAAGCATGCCCGAGGCGCTCCCAAGCGCTCTTCACCGGTTCTGGTCGAGGGGCGGGTCTACATGGTGAGCAACGACGGGATCGCGACCTGCATCGACTTCAAGACTGGAAAGGAGATCTGGAAGGAACGAATCGGAGGTCTCCACTCCTCCTCGGCCCTCTTCGCCGGCGGCCGGATTCACTTCTTCAATGAAGACGGCCTCGCCACCATCATTCAACCGGGCGATACTCTGGAAATTCTGGCTCGAAACAAGCTGGACGACGGTTTCATGGCCTCGCCGGCGGTCGCCGACGGAGCCCTCTTCCTGCGCACGACGACGCACCTCTACCGGATCCAGGAGTAGCGACCGTAGCCGGCAAGACGTCGGCCTGCCTTCTTCGATTGTCAACCTTGGCGCTACGACCCGAGCCCTGGCTCGCCCCACTCGGTGCCGAACACGAACTCATCCAGCGGCCGCCGTGTGCGCGGATTCTCGTCTCGTGCCTGTAGTTCCCGGGCTCGAGCGCCCAGGTCGGCCCGATAGCCCAACGCGAGCGCCGTCACGACCTCGAATTCGTCCGGGACGGCAAAGACTTCCCTTGCCTTGTCGGGCAGGATCCCGGCCATCTGATGCACGAAGACTCCCCGGCTCGTTGCCTCGAATGTGAGGCTCGCAGACGCAAGTCCCAGATCGTGAGGAGCGACGCGGTTGGGCTTGTCGTTGCGGGAGAAGGTGATCCTGATGCATCCCAGTGCGAGCGTCGGCGCTTCTCGTGCCCAAGCTTGGTTTCCCTCGAGCAAGCAACTCAGCACTTTCTCGAAATCGTCCCTTCGATCACGATTCGCAACGATGTAGCGCCATGGCTGTTCGTTGAACGAAGAGGCTGCCCACCGCGCCGCCTCAAAGATGGAAAGCAGCTGTTCGCGCGGTATCGGTCGCCTGGAGAACGCGTACGGACTCCAGCGCGTCGAGATGAGTTCGTGAACGGGATGATCCGGGGAGGCCTCCTTGCGCATGCTCTCAGTGTACGAAACCGTCCGGATTGCATCAAAGCGGACCGAGGCGAAACCCGAACGTAGCCGCTGCCTTGGAGGGGCGATTTCCAATCGCCCATTCCCTTCTTGCGGTATTTTGCTCCGGAGTTCGGCGACTGGAAATCGCCGCTCCCGCTTCTTGTATTTTCCGGCCTTGGTCGTAGTAGACTGAGCGCGATCAGTGCCGGGAAATCTTGCCCCAAGGCGCCCGGTCGAGCAGACGGAGGAGCAACGTGAGTCGAAAGCAGATCGTCTACCCCTACATCCCCAACTCGGTCCCCGAAATCAAGGCCCAGATGCTCAAGGAGGTGGGCGCGCGGGACATCATGGATCTCTATGAGGAGATTCCCGACGAACTGATCCTGAAGCGGAGAATGAACCTCCCGGAGCCGATTCTGGACGAGTACTCCCTGAAGCGGCACCTGGAGGAGATCCTGGACCGGAATCGGAACTGCGACGACCATCTGAATTTCCTCGGCGCCGGCTGTGCCCAGCACCACGTACCGGCCGTTTGCGACGAGATCAGCAGCCGCGGCGAGTTCGTCACGGCGTACGTGGGCGAGCCCTATGCCGACCATGGCAAATGGCAGGCCCTTTTCGAGTACGCCAGCCTCATGGGAGAGCTGCTGGACATGGACGTTCTCAGCTGCCCCCTCTACGATGGTCCCGCGGCCGCGGCCACGTCCCTGCGGATGGCCTCCCGGACCACCGGCAGGAACGAGGTCCTGGTTCCCCGTTCCGCGAATCCGGATCTGATGGCGGTGGTCCGCAATTACCTGGGTGGCATCGGTGAGCCCCAGATTTCCATCCGGACCGTCGATTTCGATCCCGACACAGGCCTTCTGGACCTGGAACAACTGCGGTCCAGCATTTCCACGAGCACGGCGGCGGTGCTCATCGAGAACCCGAGCTACCTGGGTTTCATCGAGACCCAGGCCGAGGAGATCGGGGAGATCGCCCGCAACGCCGGGGCCGAGTTCGTCGTCTATACCGACCCCATCTCCCTGGGAGTACTGGCGCCTCCGGCCCATTTCGGCGGGACCTTTGCCTGTGGCGACTTCCAGCCTCTGGGCATGCACATCCAATGCGGCGGGGGACAGGGGGGCTTCATCGCCACTCATGGCGACATGCGATACGTGGCCGAGTTCAAGGACCTCATGTTCGGCCTCACCGAGACCGTCCGCGAGGGGGAGTGGGGCTTCGGTGAAGTGCTCTTCGATCGGACCTCCTACGGCTCCCGGGAACAGGGCAAGGAGTACACGGGGACCACCACCGGACTCTGGGCCATCACCGCCGGTGTCTATCTGGCGCTGATGGGTCCCAAGGGGATGGAGGAGATCGGCCGGACCATCCTCCAGAAGTCCCAGTACGCCGCCCAGGAGATTTCCCGGATACCGGGCGTTCAGGTCAATTCGGACACCCCCTTCTTCAAGGAATTCGTAGTGAACTTCGACGGGGCCGGCAAGAGCGTCGGTGAGATCAACACCGCGCTCCTGGACCGCAAGATCTTCGGAGGCAAGGATCTCTCCGGAGAGTTTCCCGAGTTGGGCCAGAGCGCCCTCTATTGCGTGACCGAGAGAAGCACCCAGGACGACATCCACAAGCTGGTCCAGGCCCTGGGCGAGTGTTGCAGCTGAGACAGGACCTGGAGACCGGAGACAACCGGACCCGGAAAGGAGATCGGCACCATGGGCAGAGACCGTGAGACGTTGCTCAGGAAATACCACCAGGCTCGATGGGACGAGGAGATCATCTGCGAAATGAACGTCCCCGGAGAACGGGGCATCCTGGTTCCCCAGGCGGAACCCGGCATCCAGGAGGCGGTGGGAGACGGCTGCTCCCGGATTCCGGAGAACCTGAGACGGAAAAGCCCGCCGGCCCTGCCGGAAATCAACCAGATGCGGGTGAACCGCCACTACCTGCGCCTCTCCCAGGAGACCCTGGGCACCGACGTCAACATCGATATCAGCCAGGGGACCTGTACCATGAAGTACAGCCCCAAGATTCAGGAGCACGTGGCCACCCGAAACCCGGGCATGGCCGAGATCCATCCCCTGCAGGACGTGAGCACGATCCAGGGAATCCTCCACGTCTACTACCAGTTCGAGCAGTTCCTGAAGGAGATCTCGGGCCTGGACCGGTTCAGTTTTCAACCGGGAGGCGGCGCCCAGGGGGTCTTCACCAACGCCTCCATGGTCCGCGCCTACCATGCCTCCCGGGGCGATCACCAGCGGGACGAGGTGATCACCACCATGTTCTCCCACCCCTGCGACGCGGCCACCGGCGCCACCGCCGGCTACAAGGTGGTCACCCTGATGCCGGCCGAGACCGGCTACCCGCACGTGGACGCCATGAAGGCGGCCGTCTCCGAACGGACCGCGGGCATCTTCATCACCAACCCGGAGGACACGGGTCTCTACAACCCCCAGATCAGGGAATTCGTCGACATCGCCCACGGCGTGGGCGCGCTCTGCGCCTACGATCAGGCCAACGCCAACGGGTTGCTGGGGGTGACTCGTGCGAAAGAGGCCGGGTTCGATCTCTGTCACTTCAACATCCACAAGACCTTCTCCATGCCCCACGCCTGCATGGGACCCGCTATCGGCGCCGTCGGGGTGATCGACGAGTTGAAGCCGTATCTTCCCCTGCCCCGGGTCGAGTTCGACGGCGAACGCTACTCCTTGGACTACCAGGGCGATCCGCAGAGCATCGGCCGGGTCCGTTCCTTTCTGGGCAACGCCCAGGGCGTCGTCAAGGCCTACGCCTGGGTCATGCAGCTCGGCGCCGACGGGTTGCGGGAAGTGGCCGAGTGCTCCGTGCTCAACAACAACTACATGTTGAAGAAGCTGAGTGAGGTGCCGGGAGTCGTCATCTGGTATTCGGAAGGAAAACGGCGCCTGGAGCAGGTGCGCTACAGCTGGGACAAGCTGAATCGGGATACGGGTGTGGGGACGGACGACATCAACCGGAGAATCGCCGACTACGGGATCCAGCACTACTGGCCCAGCCATCACCCCTGGATCGTCCCCGAGCCCTTCACCCTGGAGCCGTGCGAATCCTATTCCAAGGACGACATCGACGAGTACGTGGCCGTTTTGCGCCAGATTTCCAAGGAAGCCTACGAGAATCCGGAACTGGTCAAGAGCGCGCCGCATAATTCGGCCATTCACAGGGTGCCGGCGCCGAGCATCGACGAGCCCGAGCGGATCGCAGTGACCTGGCGCCAGTACGTGAAGAAACAAGCGGCCAAAAGTTCCGGGTAATGCCTCGGCGCACTCTCGGCGTCATCGTCAATCCCGTCGCCGGCATGGGCGGCCGGGTGGGACTGAAGGGGAGCGACGGGGTCGAGATCCTGCGCCGTGCCCGTGAGCTGGGGGCCAGGCCCGAAGCTCCGGGCCGGATGGCCCAGGCGCTGAAGGTCGTCTCCGAGTTCCAAGACAAGGCCCAAGTCCTCACCTACTCCGACCAGATGGGAGAATATTCCTGCGCCCTGGCGGGTCTCCCGGCATCCGTCATCGGACGCACCGATGGTGGGCATACGACTCCCGAAGACACCCGGCGGGCGGCCCGGGAGATGGCGGGGGCCGGAGCCGACCTGATCCTCTTCGCCGGAGGCGACGGAACCGCACGCGACCTCTACCACGCCGTCGGCGAGGAGGTGCCGGTTCTGGGCGTTCCGGCGGGCGTCAAGATCCACTCGGCCGTCTACGCCGTAACACCACGCAGTGCAGGCGAGTTGGTGGTCCTCTGGCTGCAGCGCCGCCTTCTGCGAATGCGCTCCGCCGAGGTCATGGACATCGATGAGGAGGCCTTCCGGGCCGGAGTGGTCCGGGCCAAGCTCTATGGGTACCTGCGGGTCCCGGAAGAGAACCGGTTCGTCCAGAACGTGAAGGCGGGAGGAGTCGTCCACGAGGCGGAAGCCCTCCAGGGAATCTGCGCCGAGGTCCTGAGAGCCATGGAGGACCCGGACTGTATCTTCGCCGTGGGACCGGGAACCACGACGCGGGGCATCCTCCAGGAGCTGGGTCTGCAAAACACGCTGCTGGGGGTGGATGTGGTCCGGAACAAGAAGCTGCTCGCCAACGACGTCACGGCGCGTCAACTCCTGGATCTGATCGACGGACACAGGGCCAAGGTCGTGGTGACGGCCATCGGAGGTCAGGGGCATATCCTGGGCCGGGGGAATCAGCAGATCAGTCCGGAGATCATCCGGAAGGTGGGCCGGGAGAATCTTATGATCATCGCAACCAAGGAGAAGCTCGTCTCTCTGAGGGCCCGCCCGCTCCTGGTGGATACGGGTGACCCGGCCCTGGACCTGGAACTCTCCGGCTACACGCGGATCATCACCGGCTACGGCGATTACGTCATCTGCAAGGTGGGTTACTGACAAGTTTTCCCACGGCGAGGAGGGGCGGCATCCCTGTCGCCCATTCCCCGGCACTCCCATGGGAGTTCGGCGGCTAGGAAACCGCCGCTCCTCCTGATTTCCCCCTTTCCTGCCGGTGGGTTATGATCCTCCCACGGCGCCGCCGGCGCCCGTACTCGAACAACCTTGGAGGCCAACACGATGGCGAAAACTCGATGATCAGGAAGAATCCCTCCGGTCCAGAATGGTGTGGTCCCGACCGAGTCTGTGCCCGGGCCGCCGGAAGAGCCATGATCTTTCCCCTGTTGCTGGTCTGCTTCCTCGCCGCCTGCGTTGTCGACCCGGGTCAAGAGGGAGAGTCGGCCCAGATCGAGACCCGCAAGCAGCGGGTGATCTTCAACGGGGACTCGGCGGTTCTCATGCACCCCGGAGCCTCCACCGTCGAAGGCTTCCTGGCGCCCAGGCTCGAAGCCCTTCCGGGAACCCCCGTGACCACGATCAGCTGGTCGATCCTGGCTGGAGACGCCCCCTCCTACGACAGCCGCATCCAACCCATCTACGGCGATGCCCAGCAATCGGACCGTCCCGACTACATGAATCCCTACGCGTCCAATCTCAAGACTCTGGTCGAAGCCGGCACCTGTCCCCTGAAGATCGTCACCGACTTCGCGCACGAGCATGGAATGGAGGCCTTCGCCTCGTTGCGCATGAACGACGTTCACGACAGCTTCGTCGAGGGCCACCTCTCCCGCTGGAAACTCGACCATCGAGAATTCCTGGTGAGTACTCGCGGACTGCAGACGGCCATCGCCGAACCCGCCTTTCCCGGTTCCCCGGTGGCCAACCTCTACTCCACGGCACTGGACTTCACCCACCAGGTGGTCCGCGACCGCAAGTTCGAGATCATCGAGGAGGTCTGCCTCCGATACGACCTGGATGGCGTCGAACTGGACTTCATCCGGCATCCCGTCCTCTTCAAGAGCATTTTCGAAGGAGAGGCCGTCACCCCCGAGCAGGTCTCCCTCATGACTGCCTTCATCCGGAGGGTTCGGCAGCGCATGGGCGAGATCGGGCAGGAGCGCGGACGGCCTCTCCTGCTGGCAGTTCGGACTCCGGATGATCTGGAACTTTCCCTGGGCATCGGCCTCGATCTGGAGGCCTGGATGCGCGAAGGTCTGGTGGACATGCTGTTCCTGGGCGGGGGCTACGCCCATTTCTCCCTGCCCGTGGCGAAGATGGCTAAAGCCGCCCATGCCTACGACGTGCCGCTCTACCCCTGCATCAACAATCCCGGCCAACTGATGGACGGCCGGGGAATAGAGATGACCCGGGCCTTGGCCACCAAGTGGTACGCTGCCGGCGCCGACGGAATCTATTTCTGGAATCTGACTGCTCCCTGGGAGCAGATTCGCGACGAAGCGCAGTGGCGGGCGCTCCGGAAACGCGTCTATGCCTGTCTGGACGGCATCGACGACCCCAAAGCTCTGGAAGGCACGGAAAAGATCTACTCGGCCGCCGAAAAAGTCTGGTTCCCCTATGCATTCATCTCCAGCCAGGGCGACCTGCCGGCCTCCCTGGAGCCGGGAGGTCAAGCGCGGGTCTCCATCGTCATCGGCGACGACGTCCCGCGCCTGGAGAAGGAAGGCCGCCTGGAAAGCGCCGAACTCACGTTGGAGCTGGAAGGCGACCTGCCCCAGTTGGACCAGCTGGTCCTGAGCCTCAATGGGCAGGCCCAGGCGGGCGGACGGTTGCTGCAACCGGAGGCGGAGACGGAATCGTCACGAGTCGCTTACGTGCTGGCAGCCGGCGCGTTGCGGCAAGGGGAGAATCTGGTGGAGGCCGGTCTCAGCGAGTCCTCTCCCGGACAGGACTTGACCCTCCTCAAAGCCCAACTGAGACTGGTTCCGGGTGAGCCTGTGCCATGATCTCCGACCGGCCGCCAGCCTCCGTCCCGGCGATCGAGGGCTTGTTTCGCCTGGACGGCCAGGTGGCAGTGGTCACCGGCGGCGGCGGCAGCATCGGGCGCACGGCCTCCCATGTCCTGTCCCAGGCCGGAGCCGCGGTCGTGGTGGCCGACCGCGACCGGGAGGCGGCTGAGCGGGTCAGGGCCGAGATTGCCGCCGAAGGGGGGCAAACCGCGGTCCGGGAATGGGACGTGACCCTGGAGCCGGTGGTCGCCGCCGGGTTCGGGCAGGTCCTGGAGGAGTACGGGCGTCTGGACGTACTGGTCAACAGCGTGGGAGGCGGGAAACACGTCCCGGCCATGGAGATGAGCCTGGCGGACTGGAACGAAGTGCTCACCAGGAACCTGACCTCCACCTTCCTGTGTTGCCGGGAAGCGGGTCGCCGGATGGCGGCCCAGGGAGGCGGAAGCATCGTCAACATCTCGTCCATCCTGGGCCACAGCGGCGGCGGGCTCTATCCCAACTCGGCCTATCATGCCTCCAAGGGGGCGGTGGTGAACCTGACTCGGGCGCTGGCGGCGGAATGGGGCCGCCATGGAGTCCGGGTGAACGAGATCGCTCCCACCTTCACCGACACGCCGCTGGCCGCGTCCATTCTGCACATTCCCGAGATGCGGACGGCCATCGAGGAGTACACTCCCCTGCGGCGGGTCGCCCAAACCGGAGACATGGCCGGTGCCGTGCTTTATCTCGCAAGCTCCGCATCCTCCATGGTCACGGGGCACAGCCTGTTCGTGGATGGGGGTTGGTTGGCTCGTTGAACGGAGTCATGAAGTGAGGAACGAAGGAGAGACCGTCACCATGGGAATCGAAGGGCCGACAACGGAACAACTGCTGGACATGTACGCCGCCATGTGGCGCATCCGGCTCTTCGAAGAGCAGGCGGAGTACCAGTCCGGCCAGGGCAAGGTGCTGGGGGCGCTGCACACCTACATCGGACAGGAGGCGGTGGGAGTCGGGATCTGCGCCCATCTCACCGACGCCGATTACATCACCTCCACCCACCGGGGCCACGGCCACTGCATCTCCAAGGGCGCCGACGTCCGGCGCATGATGGCGGAGCTGTTCGGGCGCGTCACCGGCTACTGCAAGGGAAAGGGAGGCTCCATGCATATCGCGGATTTCGCCGTGGGGATGCTGGGAGCCAACGGTATCGTGGCGGGCGGGTTCGGTCTGGCCACGGGAGCCGGCCTGGCCGCGCAGATGCGGGAGAGCGGGCAGGTCGCCGTCTGTTTTTTCGGAGACGGCGCCGTCAATCGCGGACCCTTTCACGAGAACATCAATCTGGGAGCCGTCTGGCGCCTTCCCGTGGTCTACGTCTGCGAGAACAACCAGTACGCCCAGTGGACTCCCCAGGAGGAGATCACACTGGTGACGGACGTGGCCTCCATGTCCTCCGCTTATGGTATTCCCGGTGCTCAGGTGAACGGCATGGACGTCCTGGCCGTATACGAGGCGGCCGGCGAAGCCGTCGAACGGGCCCGCCGAGGCGAGGGGCCCACTCTGCTGGAGTGCAAGACGTACCGCTTCCACGGTCACAACTTCGGCGACCCTCAACAGTATCGAACCAAGAAGGAGATTTCGGATTGGTCCGGCCAGCACGATCCCATCCAGAGCCTTGGGGCCCATCTCTTCCATAAGGGGATTCTGACGGCTGAGGAAGCCGAGTCGATCCGGAAATCGGTGGAGGAGGAGGTCGCGGAAGCGGTGCGTTTCGCGGACGAGAGTCCCTACCCCGGCCCGGAGGAGTTGACCCGCGACGTTTTCTCCACCCCGGTTGCGTGAGAAAAATCCGTCCAGAAGGAGGACCAGACCGTCATGCCCTCGATACCCATGAATCAGGCGATTCGAGAAGCCCTGCACGAGGAGATGGCCCGGGATTCGAGCATTTTCGTCCTGGGAGAAGATGTGATCGCCCACGGAGGACCCTATGCCGTCACCCGGGGCATCGCCGAGAAGTACCCGGACCGCATCCGGCAGACCCCCATCTCCGAGGCCGCCATCGTCGGCACCGCCGTCGGCGCCGCCTTGTGCGGACTGCGTCCGGTGGCGGAGATCATGTATGTCGACTTCATCACCTGCGCCATGGATGAAGTGGTCAATCAGATGGCCAAGGTCCGCTACATGTTCGGGGGGCAGACCGACGTCCCGGTGGTCTTGCGGCTCCCCTCGGGTTCGGCAAGGTTGATCGCCGCCCAGCATTCCCAGAGCTTGGAAGCCTGGTTCATGCATGTGCCCGGACTGCAGGTCGCGGTTCCTTCCACCCCCCGCGACGCCAAGGGACTCATGAAGTCGGCCTTGCGGGGCCGGGACCCGGTCATGTTCATCGAGTACAAACGCCTCTACTCGGTCAAGGGGGAGGTTCCGGACACGGAATACGTGATTCCCTTTGGACAGGCTGATGTCAAACGCCAAGGGAGTGACATTACGGTGGTGGCATCCGGCCCCATGGTGGGGAAGGCGCTGGAAGCAGCGCGGATCCTGAGTGCGGAAGACATCGAGCTGGAGGTGATCGATCCCCGGACCCTCGTCCCGCTGGACGCCGACACGATTTTCTCCTCGGTGGAGAAGACCAATCGGGCCATCGTCACCGACGAAGAGGTTCGCCGGGCAGGTTCGGGCGCGGAGTTGGCCTCTCGGATCGCGGAAGAATGCTTCGATTATCTGGACGCTCCCGTCCGGCGGGTCGCCGGCGCCGACGTGCCCATGCCCTTCAGCCCCGTGTTGGAGAAGCTGGCGGTGCCCAGCGTCGAGAAACTGGTCACCACGGCCCGAGACCTGGTCGGATAGAGGACGATCCCCATGGCGGTCAAATTTGGAATGCCCAGCCTGGGTCACACCATGGAATCGGGGACGATCGTGGAGTGGTTGCAACAGGAGGGCGACAGCCTGGCCAAGGGGGACCCCTTGCTGATGGTGGAGACCGACAAGGTGACCACCGAAGTGGAGGCGCCCATGGACGGAACGCTCCACAAGATCGTCGTTCCCGCCGGCCAGGAGCGGCCCATCGGCTCCCTGCTGGCGATCCTGTTGGCTCCCGGTGAGAGCCCCGATCCGGCGGAGACGGCTCGCCTGTTGGCTCCGGAGGGAGAACCGGCGGCTCGGGAGAAGACACCAGGAGCCGCGACCCGTCCCTCACCGCGGCGCAAACGGCCCGCCAAGTCCGGCCGATTACGAATCTCTCCCGTGGCACGAAAGCTGGCCGCCCGGCACGGCGTGGAACCGGCCACCGTGGCCGGTTCCGGCCCCGGAGGGCGGATCACCAAGGACGATATTCTGCGTGCGGCTGCCGCCGCCGCTTCCCCGCCCCAGGCCGCCCAGCAACCCGTGTCCGGTCCTGGAGTGAGCCGGACGATACCCCTGACCGGCACCCGCGGCCGCGTCGCCAAGAGGCTTTCCCAGAGTTGGCGCGAGATCCCCCGGGTGACGGAAGTGATGCACGTGGACATGAGCCGGACGGTGGAATTCCGTAAGTCCAATCTCTCCCGCTGGGAGTCCAGCTACGGAATACGGATCTCCCTCAACGACCTGGTGACGAAGGCGGTGGCCGTGGCGTTGGAGCGGCATCCCCTCCTCAATGCCACGCTGGTGGACAACCAGGTTCGAGTCCACGATGGGATCAACATCGGCCTGGCCGTCCACCTGGACCAGGGATTGGTGGTGCCGGTTCTGAAAGATGCCGGCCAAA
This sequence comes from Acidobacteriota bacterium, assembly GCA_965263035.1. Taxonomy (GTDB): domain Bacteria; phylum Acidobacteriota; class UBA6911; order RPQK01; family JAJDTT01; genus JAJDTT01. The sequence goes on along the minus strand of OZ253580.1, from coordinate 5,748,758 downwards.
AGAACCTGGAGCAACTGGCCCAGGAAGGCCGGTCCTTGGCCGGCAAGGCTCGGAACGGAACTCTGGATCTGGCCGACGTCAGCGACGGGACCTTCACCATCACCAACCTGGGCGGCGCCCACGTCGACCTGTTCACCCCCATCATCAATCCACCCCAGGTGGCGATTCTGGGAATCGGCCGGATCCAGCCCAGGCCGTTGGTTGTGGAGAGCCGGCTGGAGGTCGTTCCCACGGCCTACCTCTGCCTGGTCTTCGATCACCGGGCCGTCGACGGATACCCGGCCGGCCTCTTCCTGAAAGAACTGCGGGACCTGTTCGCCCACCCGGAAGAATACGCGGCGAAGTGAGGAGTGAAAGAAGAGGCCGGGGCGGACGTTTGGGTGCCCGAAGAGCCTGTGTTACGATTTGGCGCTTCTCTGAGGAGATAAAGGAAATATGAAGGAAAATCTTCCGCTGCTTCCCACGTCGGTCATCGGCAGCCATGCCATTCCGAGCTGGTTCTATACCGCGTTGGAGGCCATCGAGGCGGGAAAATACGGCAAGACCGACAAACGGGAACTCTACGATGACGCCGTGAGCATCGCCATCCGGGATATGGAACGGGCCGGCGTGGACGTCATCTCCGACGGGGAAATGCGGCGCTGGCACTTCGTCCAGAGCTTCTACGAGAAGATGGAAGGCATCGAACGGGAAGAGCCGCTTCGCAAGGTAGGTTTGTACGCCTACGACTCGGTGCCCCGGTACCGGCTGCGGGAAAAGGTGACCGTCCCCCGTGGACTCGGCGTGGTCGAGGAGTTCAAGTACCTGAAGACCCAGACCGACAAACCGGTCAAGGCCACCTGTCCGGGTCCCTTGACCGTCACCATTCACCTCAGGGACTCGTCGGTGCGGGAGTTCTACCGGGACCGCATGGAGCTGTTCTGGGAATTCGCCGAGGTCGTGAACCAGGAACTCAAGGACCTGGTCAAGGCGGGAGCCGATTACATTCAGTTGGACGAGCCCTCCTTCGCCATCATCCCCGGGGAGTTGAAGGAGTACCTGGACCTGTACAATCGGTGCGTGGAAGGGGTCGATGCCAGGATCGCCTTTCATATCTGCTTCGGCAACCTGGGGTCGCGCCCCCGCGGCAAGCGGGAGTACGGGCCCATGATTTCCTACCTGCTGGAGGCCAAGTGCGACGAGTTCGTTCTGGAGTTCGCAAACCGGGAGATGCACGAGCTGGAGATCTGCCGTGAGCTGTCCCAGGAACGGGACATCGGCGTCGGGGTCATCGACATCAAGTCCTTTTACCGGGAGAAGCCCGCAGACGTGGCGGACCGAATTCGCGCCGCACTGCAATATATTCCGCCCGAGAAGCTCTGGATCGTACCCGACTGCGGTTTCTTCCAGCTTCCCCGATGGATCACGGTCAATAAGCTGCGCAACATGGTGGCCGGAACCCGAATCGTCCGTCAGGAGTTGACCGGGTCCCCGGACTGACTTTCGAAGCGGTACGAGAAAGAAGGTGGAAATGACCGACGTTCTCAAAGTGGGCCGTACCCTGACGACGGAGCACACGGTCAGCGACGATCTGACCGCAGACCGTTTCGGAAATCCCGGTGTCCAGGTGCTGGCCACGCCGGCACTGGTGGCGCTCATCGAAGCGTGCGCCATCCGCTGCGCCGCGCCGACCCTGGCCGAGGGCCAGGGCACGGTGGGAACCCGGGTGAACATGCAGCATCTGGCTCCGACGCCGGTGGGCATGAAGGTGACGATTCGGGTCGAGCTGGTGGAACTGGAGGGCAAGCGGCTCGGATTCCAGTTCCAGGCGCATGACGAACGGGACCTGATCGCCCGCGGCACCCACGAGCGTTTCATTCTCGGATCCATGGCGCGGTTTCTGGCCCGAGCCGGCGAGAAGTCAGGTGCCGGCAACTGATTCAGTTCAACTCACCATTCGGGACGGAGTGGCCTGGCTCACTCTCAACCGGCCCCAAGTGCTCAACGCACTGGACCAGGAGATGGTCCGGCGTTACGTGCAATTCCTGAACCGGATCCGCGACGACGACTCGGTCCGGGTGGTGGTGACCCGGGGCGCGGGACGGGCCTTCTGTTCCGGCAGCGATCTGCGCGAGCTGGCGCCACTCTCAGCCGCCGAGGCCACCTCCCTGGAACGGGGGTATGGGGAGGCCTTCGGTCTGCTCGATTCCCTGCCCCAGCCGACGTTGGCGCTGGTCCACGGCTATGCCCTGGGGGGCGGTCTTCAGGTCACCCTCTACCACGACTTCCGGATTGCGGCTGGGAACGCCGTGTTCGGCCTTCCCGAAGTGGAACTGGGATGGACTCCACCTTGGTCGTTGGGGAGGACGGTCGATCTGCTGGGGGGAGCCGCTGCTCGCTGGCTGCTTCTGACCTGCGAGAAGATCGACGCGACTCGTGCGCTTCAAATGGGTCTGGTCAATGAAGTCGTGCCGGACTCGGAGCTCCTGGGCCGGGGAGAAGCGCTGGCGCGGCGGCTCGCCTCGTTTCCGCCGGAGGGCTTGGCGCGGACCAAGGCGCTGCTTCACCGGATGTCGGAACTCAGGAGCGCTCACTGGGAGGGCGTGGCCTCGGCCGATTTTCTGGCTTGCTTCGAGAGCCGGGAGAGCCGGCGGAAGGTCCAGGAGTTCGTGGGCCGGCGCCGGAAGTAGGATTGGAGGGGCGATTTCTAATCGCCTCCTCTTCCCTTTTGCCACGCGAATCCGCGGGTGAGAAACGTAGAGAAGCGTAAAGTGGGGACTCCGTCCCCCCTACCCCCCTGGTCGGCGACAAGGATGTCGCCGCTCCAAGCCGCCGCTCCCTTACCGCAACAAGTCACGGGAGATGATCTCCCGCATGATCTCGGACGTGCCCGACGCGATGGGCCAGAGTCGATAGTCCCGGGCGAAACGCTCCACGGCATACTCTCGCATGTACCCGTACCCGCCGTGCATCTGCACGGCGTGGTAGGCGACGCGATTGGCCATCTCGGTGGCGTAGAGCTTGGCCATCGACACCACCCGGGTGCACTCCTGCCCCGACGCGAAGAGGGAGGCGGCGTGGTAGGTGAGGTGCCTGGCCGCTTCCGCCTCCGTGGCCATGTCGGCCAGCCGGTGGGCCAGGGCCTGAAACCGGGCGAGGGGCCGGCCGAAGGCATGGCGCTGGTTCAGGTACTCGACGCAGTCCTCCAGTGCCTGCTGGGCGGCGGAAACGCACAACACCGCCGCCGCGAGCCGTTCCCGTTGCAGGCCCGACACCAGTTGCGCGAACCCCTGTCCTTCCACTCCCAGGAGGTTCTCGCCGGGAACCCGCACTTCGTCGAAGACTAGCTCGGCCGTGTCCGAAGCCAACATCCCGGTCTTCTTGAGCTTCCGTCCCACGCTGAAGCCGGGGCTGCCACGCTCCACCAGGAACTGGGAGAGGCGCTCGCGACGGGGGCCGTCCTCCCGGGTACGGGCGGCCACGAAGTAGAGATCTCCGTTCACGCCGTTGGTGATGAAGGTCTTGGCCCCGGTCAGAATCCAGTCGTTGCCGTCCCGGACCGCACGCGTCGAGAGGGCCGCCATGTCCGATCCGGTGTCCGGTTCGGTGATGGCCAGGGCACAGATCTTGTGGCCCAGAATGATGTCGTGCAGATAGCGCCGTTTCTGGGCCTCGGTTCCGAAGTGGACCAGCCAGGGGGAGGACATGTCCGTATGCACGATGACGCCGAAGGCCACGCCGCCGGAGCGGCAGCGCGCCAGCTCTTCGGCCAGGACCACCGACATCCAGAAGTCGGCGCCGCCGCCGCCGTATTCGGGCGGATACTCGGCGCCGAGGAAACCCAGTTCCCCCATGCGCTCGAACAGCGAACGGGGCGTCTCCTCCTTCTCTTCCCACTCCTCCACGTGAGGCAGGATCTCCTCCTGCACGAAGCGTCTCAGAGACTCGCGAAAGAGCTCGTGGTCTTCGGAAAAGGGCATGAACGGTCGGCTTTCGGGGATGAGGCGAGAGTCAGCGGGCCTTCTTCTCCAGCTCCCACCTTCGGAGCTCGTTGCGGCGAATCTTTCCGCTGATGGTCTTGGGCAGTTCGTCGATGAACTCCATTTCACGAGGGTATTTGTAGGGAGCGGTGACGTTGCGGACGTGGGCCTGCAATTCCCGGATCAGGTCCTCCGAGGGCCGGGCGGACTGACCGAGGACGACGAAAGCCTTGATGATCTCTCCCCGCAGTTGGTCGGGACTCCCCACCACGGCCACCTCCGCCACCGCCGGATGCTCCAGCAACGCCGACTCCACCTCGAAGGGCCCGACCCGATAGGCGGAGGTGTTGATGACGTCGTCGGTGCGGCTGACGAAGTAGAAGTAGCCGTCCTCGTCCCGGGTGGCGCGGTCTCCGGTGGTGTACCAATCGCCTACGAAACAGCTTGCGGTCGCCTCCGGGTTCCGGTAGTACCCGCAGAACAGGCCCAGAGGCCGGTCGGGGCGCACCCGGATGGCGATCTCTCCCTCCTCTCCGGGAGCGACTTCATTCCCCGAGTCGTCCACCACTCCCATCCGGAACCCGGGTGAGGCGACTCCCATGGACCCGGGCCGATATTCCATACCCGGAAAGGTGGCCACGCAGAGAACGGTCTCGGTCTGACCGTAGCCTTCCCAGATGTGATGACCCATCGCCCCCTTCCAGGTGGCGATCACCTCGGGGTTGACCGCCTCCCCGGCTCCCAGACAGTGCCGCAGGGCTCGAGCCGGCCAACGGGTCAGATCCTGCTGAACCAGCATCCGGTAGGCGGTGGGAGGCGCGAAGAAGGTCGTTATCGGATGCTCGTGGAGCATCCGCAGGGTCCGCTCCGCATCGAAGCGGCCCCGGTGGTCCCAGATGAAGATCGCCGCCCCCATGTTCCAGGGCGCGAACAGGCAGGTCCAGGCGGCCTGGGCCCATCCCGTGTCCGACAGCGTCCAGTGAAGGTCGGTGGGCCGGTTGTCCAGCCAGAACTTGCCGGTGATGACGTGAGCTTTCGGATAGCTGGCATGGTCGTTCACGACCATCTTGGGCGGTCCGGTGGTTCCCGAGGTGAAGTAGATCATGAGGGGATCGGTGGAGAGATTCCGGGGATGATCCATACTGGGGGAACTCTTCGCCAGCAGGTCCTCATAGCCGAGGCAACCGGGGCTCCCGCCCACGACGATGACGTGCCGCAACCGCGGGCACTCCGGGCGCACAGCCTCGATCCTGTCTGCGTTGGCGGCATCGGTCACGGCCACCGAAGCACCCGAGGCGTTGATCCGGTAGACGATGTCCTTGTGCCTCAGCAACGTGGTGCCCGGCACGCTGACGACCCGGGCCCGGATTCCCCCCAGGAGGACCTCCCACCATTCGACGACCCGGGGGAGCATGACGAAGACCCGCTCTCCCGGTTCCACCGCCAGTCCGGACAGTGCGTTGGCGAACCGGTTCGAGGTCCGGGAGAATTCGCGAAACGTCACCTTCCGGACATTTCCGGCATCGCTGACCCAACGCATGGCCAACTTGCCCGGATCGCCGGCCCAGCGGTCGAACACGTCGAAGGCCCAGTTGTAGCGTTCGGGGCGGGTGAGGCGGAAACTGGCGTAGGTCTGCCGATAATCGCCGATCTGGTAGGTACTCATGAGGCGCCCGAAGCTACCAAGCGCGCGCCGAAAGTGTCAAGAATCGCCGTCCCAAGGAACCCCGGTTCGAGGTCCCTTGGGAGTCGTTGCAGGAGGGATCACCGCCTGCGGGTAAATTCCGGGTTAATTCCGTTTGGCCAGTTCGCGGTCCACCATCAGCAAGCCCATGGGCTCGCCTCCGCCCCAGCGCAGTCGAGCCGCGACCTCGGAGGCCGATTTTTCTTCCTCGACCTGCTCCTGGATGAACCACTGGAGCTCCACTCCGGTGGCCAGATCGCCCTCGTCCAGGGCGAGCATATAGAGTTTGTGGATGGACTGGGTGACGCGTGTTTCATGCTTGAGGACTCGATCGAAGGCCCTCACCGGGGAGGTGAACCCATCGGCGGGTTTGGCGAGGGCATCCAGATCGACCTTCGCGCCACGAGTCAGGAGGTAGTCGAACAACCTCATGGCGTGCCCGTACTCCTCCCGGCTCTGCGCTCTCATCCAGTGCGCGAATCCGGGCAGGTCGTTCGAGTCGTAGTAGGCCGACAGGGCCAGGTAGAGGTAGGAGGATTCAAACTCCATGTGAATCTGATTATTCAAGGCTTGATTTATTTTCCCGTTCATATTTGACTCCTCCGTGTTCGTAGCCGTTTCCATTCCGGGCCCGGCGTTTTGACTGTCCGAGGATAAATATACATATATATTGTCTGGAATGTCAAATGTAAATCATAGTATTTAAACGACTTAATGAAATAGAAAATCAATTTCAATGATATTGGATTTCACTTCCGAAGATATTGATTATCAATATCATTGATAATGACTTTCACGTTCATGACGTAATTATATGATAATGAAATTCAACTTCTGAATTGGGCCGGAAATCGTCCATAAATACGCTAATAATTATATCGAAATATAGTTTGTTCGAGACCCCGGCCCCACCGCCTGTCCCCACCGGACAACTCTTCCCGTAAACCTTCGGGTGCAAGCAAATCCTCCGGAATCTGTTGAATTCATTCCGCCGTTCCCCCTAACCTGTTCTATTGAGATGAATCCCATCCTGGAGTTTTCACACGTCTCGAAGACCTATGAGGAATCGGCCGGAGGGGGGCTGACGGCCCTTCACGACGTCTCCTTTCAGGTGGCGCCGGGTCGCCGCGTCGCCATCGTGGGCCGAAGCGGCAGCGGCAAGTCCACCCTCCTTCATCTGGCTGCCGGAATCGACCTTCCGACCCACGGCCGGGTCGAGATTCTGGGAAACGACCTGTCCCGCTTCTCGGACCGGGAACGGACGCTGCTGAGAAGAAACGAGATCGGACTCGTCTTCCAGTTCTTCCATCTCCTGCCCCACCTTTCGGTCAAAGAGAACGTGGGACTCCCGGCATTGGTGGCCGGCGGGAAACAACGTGACTTCGAACCCCGGGTCCTGCGGCTGTTGGAACGGGTCGGCCTGGCCGATCGCGCCGCGGATCCGGTCAGCAACCTGAGCGGCGGAGAGATGCAGCGGGTCGCCATCTGCCGGGCTCTCCTGCAACGTCCGCAGCTGATCCTGGCGGATGAGCCCACGGGGAACCTGGACGACGAGAACTCGTGGCTCGTCCTGGAGCTGATGCTGGAGCTGGTGGCCCAGGAGAGCGCCACTCTGGTCTACGTCACCCACAGCCGGGAGCTGGCGGGGCTGGCCGACGATGTTTGGCGGATCCACAGCGGAGTCCTGGACGCCGCATGAGGCGCTACCTGCTGCAGACGTTCAAGACGCGCCTCCGGTCGGGCCGGTCGCTCTATGCCTTGACGGTCTTCGGCGTCGCCCTGGGCGTCGCCTCGGTCCTCTCGGTCCAGATCATCAACCTGAGCGCCGTGGCCGCGTTCCGGGGAGCCCTTCGGGCCGTGGGGTCGGAAGCGGACCTCACCGTTCGGGGCATGAACCAGACCCTGCGGGAGAGCCTCTTTCCCGAAGTGCTCGGCACCCGGGGCGTCCGGGGAGCCTGGCCCGTCTACCGGCTGGATGTGGCGGTCAAGGGATCGGATTCCTTGCTCCTGGAGGTGATGGGCATCGATCTCCTTGCTCCGGCTTCGCGGGACAGTCTGAAGCTGCTGGGCCGGGAGAAGGCGTCCGAGGCATTGACCCAACCCGGTTGGATGGCCGTGACTCCCGAACTGGCCCGGGCCCAGGGCTGGTCGGTGGGAGAGTCGATCCAGGTTTCCTGCGGCCCGCGGGAGGCCCGCCTGGTCATCGGCGCCCTGGTGGACTTCGCTCGAGTCACGACCCTGGCCGGAGCCAAGCTGGCGGTCATGGACATCTCCCAGGTCCAGGGCCTGCTGGGCCGGCCGGGCGAGTTGCACGAGATCCATGTCGAGGCGGAGGCTGAAGATCGCGCGGGTCTCAAGACGCTTCTGGAAAGGCGCCTGGGTCCTTCGGTGGAAGTGCTGACTCCGACGCAGAGAGAGGACGAGGCGGCCGGCCTCCTGAGCGCATTCCGCCTGAACCTGACGGCTCTGAGCCTGATCAGCCTCTTCGTCGGCAGCTTCGTCGTCTACACCAGCTCCCAAGCACTGCTGGTGCGACGGAGGCGCGAATTCGGAGTGCTCCGGTCCGTGGGCGCGACGCGGGCGCAGATGTTGGGACTCATCGCCTTCGAGGCGGCCCTGGTGGGAGCGCTGGGAGTGGTCCTGGGAACCGGGTTGGGCTACTGGGCCGCCAGAGCCAACGTGGACGCCGTCAGCGCCACCCTGACGCAGGTCTATCTCCTGAACGAGATCACCACTCTCCAAGTTCCCCCGTGGGTCTACCTGGCGGGCGCCGCGGCCGGCATGGGCGCCGCGCTGGCCGGGACCCTGCTCCCTGCCCTGGACCTCTGCCTCTCCCCTCCCAGGTCGCTGCTCTCCTCCCGTCTCCTGCAGCAAAAGGTGCGCACGTCGGCGATTCCCCTGGCGCTGGCGGGGACCGGGATTCTGGCACTGGCGGCGGTCTGGTACCAATTCGCCGCGGACTGGCGACCGGCCGGATTCGTTCTCGGGATCGCTCTGTTGGTGGCCATCCCGCTGTTCACCCCCCTCCTGGTCCGGGCGGCGTCGCTGCTGCCCCTGTCCGGGCTCGGCGTGGGGTACGGGTTCCGATCCCTGGCGGGGCGCTGGACCACCACCGTCTTCACGGCCTCCTCGCTCGCCATCGCGGTCAGCATGATGGTCGGTGTGACCCTCAAGACCAGCAGCTTCCGGAAGACGCTGGAAGTCTGGCTTCAGACCTCGGTCCAGGCCGATATCTACGTCAAGACCGAGTCCTGGAGGGGGAGAGGCGACGAGACTGCCCTGAGCCCGGCGCTGGTTTCCGAATTGGTCCGCTCAGAGGACGTCGTGGCCTTCGACCGCTACCGGAGGCTGACGGTCCAGTCCGGGAGCGAGCGCATCTTTCTGGCCGGGGTGGAGACCGGCCTTCCCGGGGGAGAGGCTCGATTTCCTCTTACGGGAGGGGATCCGGACGCCGTCTACCGGCAGTTCCGGGAAGAGGGCGCGGCACTGGTGGGGGAAACTCTGGCCCGGCGGCGCGGTCTGGAGCCGGGGGAGCGTCTCCCTCTGGTCACGCCAACCGGCGACGCGCAGGTTCCCATTGCCGGCATCTACTACGACTATCAGCCCGGAACGGGGCTGGCAGTGGTCGGCCTGGAGACTATGGAGAAACTCTTCGGTCCGGGGCCCGTCCACAGTGCAGCTCTCTATCTGAGGCCCGGCGCCGACACCGGCCAAACCATTGACCGTCTCAAGGCAGAACACGCAGGAGACTCTCTTCTGTTTCGAAGCAACCGGAAGCTGCGCCAGGAGGTGATGGAGATCTTCGATCAGACCTTTGCCGTCACCCGTCTTCTGCAGGGGACGAGCCTGCTGATCGCCGTCGCGGGCATCATCTTGACGTTGTTGGTGCTGGCCCGGGAAGAGTCGGCCGAGCTCGCCCTCTACCGGTCCCTCGGCGCCCGGCGGTCTCAGCTCTTTCGAATCTTCGTGGGCAAGGGGCTGGGGATGGGAGTCACCGGTCTCGCCCTCGGTCTCGGTGGTGGAGTCATCCTGGCGGCCATTCTGGTCTTCGTCATCAATCGCGCCTACTTCGGGTGGACCATCCAGGTCCACTGGCCCTGGGGAACCGTCCTGGCCCAAGCGGCGACCATCCTGGCGGCGGCGGTGCTGGCGAGCCTGTATCCGGCGCTGGCGGCCAGCCGAACCCCCGCGACTCAGCTCAGCCGAGAGGATCTTTAGCCGAAATGCCGTTCTACACCGGAGCCTTGGTCCTGCTGCTGTTGCTGGGAGAGGCCCTCGATTGGAAGCCGGCCCGCCCCGACTACGCCTGGTCCTTCCCCCAGGATCACTGGGCCAGAACCGGCTACCGCACCGAATGGTGGTATTTCACAGGACACCTGGAGACTCGGGAGGAGGTCCCGCGCCGGTTCGGCTACCAGTTCACCTTCTTCCGGGTCGGGCTGCAGCCCTCGCCGCCGCCGTTGGACTCCACTTGGACAGCCCGGGACGTCATCATGGGGCACGCGGCCGTGACCGATCTGAAGGGCAAGCGGCATCTCTTCTCCGAAATTCTCTATCGAGCCATGCCGCTGCTGGGAGAATTCGGGGACGGTTCGGGGTCTCTCATCGCCTGGAGCCGGGCTCCCGCCGGCAGTTCCGGCCGCTGGAGTCTGCACTGGAACGGCGAGGGCTTTGACCTCGCCGCCTCGGACGAGAGCCAGGACTTCTCCTTCCGTCTCACGACCCACGGGACCATGGGCCCGATTTTTCAGGGTCCCAACGGCTACAGCATCAAGGGGGGAGCCGATGGCGCCGCGAGCCAGTACTATAGCTTCACCCGGATGGCGACCCGCGGCCGCGTATCCGTCGGCAGCGATGAACTGGAGGTGGAGGGCGTCTCCTGGATGGACAAGGAGTTCGGCTCCCAACAGTTGGGAGCCCGTCAGGTGGGATGGGACTGGTTCAGTCTACAATTGGCGGACGGCCGCGATCTGATGCTCTACGTCCTGAGGGATCTGGACAACCAGGTGGATTTCGCCCACGGGACGCTGATTTCAGAAGATGGAAGAACCCGATATCTGGAAGCTGACGAGTGGTCGGTCCGCTCCAGCGCCGCCTGGACCAGCCCCCACACCGGCGCCCGCTATCCCGCCGGGTGGCGGGTGCGGGTCCCGGGTGAAAGCCTGGAGATGGTGGTGACGCCGGAAGTTCCCGATTCCGAGAACGTGAGCCGGCTTCTGCCTGGGCTCGCCTACTGGGAGGGCCCGGTGAGAGTCGAAACCTCGAGGGGCGTCCGGCTGGGACAGGGATACGTGGAATTGACCGGGTACGCGGAGCGCAGCCGGCCGGCACTCTGAAACCGGCGGACGCCCGCAGTGAGTAGGCGCTGAATCGAGATGTCCACCATAGACTGGGTCATCGTCCTGGGCCTCAACCTCTTGGTCTTCGGCTACGGCCTGGTGCGTTCCCGCGACACCAAGACGAACCTGGACTGGTTTCTGGGCGGCCGCAGTCTCCCCTTCTGGATCGTGGCCATCTCGCTTTTCGCCACCTCCGTCGACAGCGGGGACATCGTGGGGGTCAACGGGATGACCTACGTCGAGGGCATCTCCGTCCTCACGACCTGGTGGCTGGGAGTGGTGACGGGATACACCATCGCGGCCTTCTTCGTATTGCCTCCCATGTACCGCGCCGGGTTGTTCACCAACGCCGAGTACCTGGAGTATCGATTCGGACCGGCGGCCCGGGTGGTCAGCGCCCTGGTGCAGTTTCAGTACCGGACCAACATCCTGGCGGGAATCGCCATCTCCCTCCAGCTTACTCTCACGCTGGTCATGGGTCTCGACGAGTTCTGGGCCTGGATCGCCGTGGCGGCGTTTGCGGCCATGGCCACCCTCTACTCGGCCCGGGGAGGACTCAAGACCATCGCCTGGGTCGACGCGCTCCTGACGGTGGCCATGGTCACGGGTGTCCTGGTCTTGTGGACCGTGCTCTGGGACGCCGCCGGCGGCTGGTCGGGCGCCATGGAGAAGCTGACCCTCAAGGGGGGAGCCGACCTGCCCGGCTATCTGCTGCATATCGGCGTCTCGCGGCCAGGTAGCCCCGACCCTCTGGTGGTGACCGCGGCGTGGCTCATCATCGGAGCCGCGTACCCCATCGTGAATCACAGCGAGACCATGAAGCTGTTCGGCGCCCGGTCGCTATGGGACGTGAAGATGTCCGTTCTCCTGGCCTCGGGGATGACCATAGTCCTGATGTATTTCAACGGGACCCTGGGGATCCTGGGCCGGGCCGTCTGGCCCGAGACCCTGCAAAGGCCCGATCAGATCTACCCGCTCCTCGTGAACGAATTCCTGGGACCGGGGCTGAAGGGAATCGTGGTGGCCGGAGTGATTGCGGCTGCGATCACGACCTATGAAGGGATCGGCTCGGCACTGGCCGCCCTCTTCACCCGGGACATCTACGCCCGCCTCTTCGTCCGGGACCGGGAAGACAGCCACTATTTCCGCGTCAGCCGCTGGGTGACCCCTTTCGTCGTGGCCGCCTCCTTCGCCTACATTCCCTTCATTCTCCGCTTCGAGAACATCGCCGGTTTCTTCATTCGCGTCACCAGCGTGTTCGTCATTCCCCTGATGACCGTCTACCTGATGGGGGTCTTCACGCGAGCCCACCGGCGGAGCGGGATCATCGGCCTGGCGGTCGGTTCCGGCTACGGTGTCCTGGCGCTGGTGGGGTCCGGCCTGGATCTCTTTCCGGTCTGGTTCACCGACAAGTTCGCCGCCTACGTCTGGAGCATCATCGCCACCTCAGGCGCCATGATCCTGACCTCCCTGGTCCTGGGCCGGGACCCGGCGTCTGCCCTGCCCCATCGAAAGGTCGGCGGCTGGCTGGACCGGTCCCGACAGGGCGTGCCCGATCTGGTGGAGTCGCCCTTCGAGGCGGACGGCCGGGCCGTGCCGTTGTGGGCCCGCCCCTTGCTCTGGGCCAGCGTGGTGACGGCCGTTTCCCTGGCCCTCGTTTTCTACGTTTTCTGGTAGGTCGCGGGAATCTCCCCGGCCGGTCGCCCTATCGTTGCGCTCCGCGGTCCACCCAATGCCGGAACAGCGGCTGGACCGTTTCAGGCAGGGACTCGAAAACTTCCCGTTTGACCAGCGGCACCAGGTAGGGCTTGCCGTTGGTCTCGGCCACGATTCGGGAATGGTCGTCGGTGCCGAGCAGCACCGGATTCAGGTTGATCCACCAGGGGGCGTATCGGACCACGGCAGCCACCCGAGCCTCCCGGCTGAGGACGGGAGCCGCGGAGTGCCAGGTGCGGCTGTCGAACAGGAGCAGGCTTCCCGCCTTCCCGGTCACCTGAACCTCCGTGGGATGGGGCGCCCCGCGGTCGATGCCGTTGTCTCCGGTGGGGTTGTCGGGAGAGCGATGGCTTCCCGGCACCACGAAGGTGCCTCCCGTCTCGGCCGTAAAGGGCGTGAGCATGAAGATCCCGGTCAGGACCTGGACCGAGTCGGGATAGGGTGCGGGGATATGGGCGGCGTTGGTCTGGTTGAAGGGCCAGTCCGCGTGCCAAACCCGGTCGCGATGACCCGGATCGCTGATCAGCCCGCCGAGGGAGACGATCCGGGTGTAGTCTCCCCAGAGCCGCTCGATGATGGCCAGGACCCTCGGGTCCGCCAGATAGGGGGCGATGGACTGGTCCAGGTTGATGAGTCCCACCACGGCCCCGCCTCGGGTGGTGACCCGGGCGTCCCCGGCCACGAGCTTGGCTTCCTCGGTCTCCAGCGAGCGTTCCCGGGCGTCCAAAACGTTCCGCCGAACGCCGTCCACGCGGTCCGCCGGAATCGCGTCCTCCAGCAGGAGCCATCCGTCTTCATCCAAGCGCTGCAATAGAGACTCGACCATGAAAGCCACCTTCCGTCTGGGCGGTTCATTTTTCCAGACCCGAAAGTCAATGCGCAAGACGAGGAGTGTCGAGTGGACAAAGAAACCGCGAAAACGCCCTTCCGGAGCGAGCAGCCCAAAAACGGTCCGTGGCGAACCCGCAATCCTGATGGAACCTCGTCTAAATGGGCGCACGATCGTTTAGTCGATATGGAGTACTCAAGCACAGGTTCGGGTGCCGGGTGAGACGGGGTGGATTTGTCCTGGCCTCCGCGAACATAATGAAGATCAATGCAGCCTTATGGGCACCAAGAAGACAACCTCGGCGGGGAGATCTTCCCAGCAACCAAACAGGAGGTCAGCCACCTCCAAGAAGCGGACGGGAACCGGCTTGAACCGGTCTCAGTCTATTGCTGTCCGCGACACCGTGTCTCCACCGTCATCGGAGAAACCTGGAAGTGGCAAGGGTTCGGGAAAGAGCGGACCCCGATCCCAACGCCAGCATGAGGAACAGTGAAGAGATGACCAGCCGGAAGTACCACGATCTTCTTTTTGGTGTCCGCCGTTCGATCCGCTACCATTCCAGACGACAAGCGTTCTTCGAAGGCGTGAATCGATGGACCGATTTCCTGCTCCTGGCGCTCGGCTCGGGAACGGTAGCGCTGGCAGTCCAGGACCGTCCGTCGTGGACTCTCGGATTGGGACTAGGGGTCGCGCTCGTTTCCAGCCTCAAGCTCGTCTTCGCCTTTGGCGTCAAGGCAGCCCAACATGCTCAGTTCGTCAGGGACTTCACACTGCTCGAAAAGCGGCTCTGTGCCGATGCCTCCGAGGAGACGGTCAAGGCCGTCACCCAGGAACGACTGGATCTGGAGGCCTTGGAACCTCCCGTCATGCAAGTGCTCGACGTGCTCTGCCACAATGACCTGCTAAGGGCGATGGGCTATGCCGATGAGAAAGAGCAGGTTGTCGTGACTTGGTGGCAACGGCAAACGGCCCACTTCTTCAATTTCGGGACCCACCGCCTCGCCAAAGGAGGCTAAACACCTGCTGCGACCGCACGCTCCCTCTCGCAGTTGCAGCATTCCAGGGCGACCAGCCGAAGAGCGGTCCGTGCGCGAGCCCCGATATCGTCCTGCCAGCCTTCCGTTCGCTATCTGAATGTCTCACAGGTACTGAACTCGCCCAGCAGGTGGACGTCACCGGCCGGATGACGAAAGGGGTAGGTGCCCGCGTTGTTGGCGGGCATCGAGTTCGACCGCCCGTTCACCGTTCTATTTGGAGAAACACATGACAGAGAAAAAAGTAGTGATCGTCACCGCTGGCGGAAGTGGCATGGGAGCTGCCGCGGCGCGGAGGTTCGCCGCGGACGGATTTGGCGTCTCCATCCTGTCTTCCTCCGGCAAAGGCGAAGCCCTGGCAACTGAGCTCGGCGGCATCGGTGTAACGGGGTCCAATCAGTCCAACGACGACCTGAAACGCCTCGTGGATCTCACCATGGAAAAATGGGGCCGGGTCGACGTGCTCGTGAACAGCGCGGGGCACGGCCCGAGGGCGCCGATCCTCGAACTTTCCGATGACGACTGGCACCGAGGCATGGAGGTCTACTTCCTCAGCGCGGTTCGTCCGGCACGCCTGGTCACGCCCATCATGCAGCGGCAGAAGTGTGGGGTCATCATCAACATTTCCACCTTCGCCGCGTTCGAGCCCGAACCTGCTTTTCCGACCTCCGGCGTGTTCCGGGCGGGACTGGCGGCCTTCGCAAAACTGTTCTCGGACAAGTACGCCGCAGACAACATTCGTATGAACAACGTTCTACCCGGGTTCATCAACAGTTTTCCCGAAAAGCGGGAGTTTCGCGACCGCATCCCGATGCAGCGCTACGGCACGACGGAAGAGATTGCCGACGTCATCGCCTTTCTGGCCTCCGACGGCGGTGGCTACATCACGGGACAAAACCTTCGGGTCGATGGAGGAATCACCCGATCCGTCTGATCAGGAGAACTGTAGCCATCTGAACCGTTCCAACAATCTTCTGCGGCCCGGACTTCCAGTCATGCGCAACCCGGCTTTTTCCGCTCAAGACCCTGCCAACTCAAGAAGGAAATAAAGATGAAAGTGATCATCGTCGGAGCATCCGGCAAGATCGGTCGTGGGGTCGACAGGGCCGTATCCGCCAATCATGAAGTGATTCGAGTCGGTTTGGCAGATTGTGACGTGCAGTGTGACTACACCGACGTAGAGTCGGTAGGAAGCATGTTCTCAACCGTCGGGACCTACGATGCCCTCGTTTCGGCCGTGGGCGGCGACAGTCGGTTTCGCCTGTTCGAAGAATTGGTCGATGACGACTATCGCTACGGATTCGAGAGGAAGTTCCTATCCCAGATTCGGCTGGTGTCGTTGGGGCAATCGACGATTCGAGACGGCGGCTCGTTTACGTTGACCAGCGGATTCCTGAGCCACTATTCGAACCAGCTCGGTTTCGCCACGGGACCGTTCAATGCGGCACTCGAAACCCTTGTAGAACAAACGGCCCGGCTGTGGCCTCGCGGCATTCGAATCAACGTTGTCAGTCCGGGCCCCGTGGTTCCGGCTGGGAGAGAAGCACGGGGACAGGTGACAGCGGCGGAGTGCGCTGAAGTGTATGTCCAGGCGATCGAGGGAACGATGTCGGGCCAGGTCTTGCGCGTTTGGGGCGGGCTTCCGATTCCCGATTCGCAAGGAGCGGCGATTTCCAATCGCCGAACTCCAGAACAACGGTTAGACAAGAAGCGAACGGGCGAATGAAGAATGGGGGACTAAAAGTCCCCCCTCCTAATCGCCCATCGAATCGGGTAAAAAGAACGGGCAGGTGCGGAAATGGACAACGGCATGCTGGCGGATCGCGTCCGTAAGGTTCTCTCGGAACGTGAGGACGTCTCCCAAAGACGAATGTTCGGCGGCGTCTGTTTCATGATCCACGGCAATATGTGCGTCGGAACCTGGAAGGGCTCGCTCATCGTTCGGCTGGACAAGAAGGATCACGATAAAACCCTGGCGGAGCCGCACACGAAGCCGGCGGACATCACCGGCCGGGTAATGAAGGGGTGGGCCCTGTTGGAGCCGGCCGGAATCGACTCCGCCAACGATCTGGAGACGTGGGTCGACAGGGCTGCAAGCTATGCCGAATCCCTTCCCCCCAAGTGACCACGCACCAGATCATCTCCTCTTCACTCTTTCCTCATTTCCTCTTCTAAGAAACAAGGAGGGGCGACTTCCAGTCGCCCATTCCTCCATACTCCACCGGAGTTCGGCGGTTGGAAACCGGCGCTCCTACCCTTTTTCTACCGGGCGTCCGCCGGACCGGGCCGGTGGGGGAGCTTTTCTCTTTCCTCTCCGGTGTAGACTAAGAGCCTGCGCCGCAGAAATTGATCTACTGCGAAAGCGGTAGAATCGGTCCATATTTCCCCGATTTCTCGGCGAATAGAACAACTATGCACCTCCAACATCGAGAAAATCTGGCCTCGATTCCCCACTTTCTCGCTACGATCATTTCTACCGCGCAGACTCCTAGGCCCCACAAGATTCCGGTTCCGAACAGAAAGGAATAACCACCATGATCCTTGGGAAATCGATTCAACCGACAACGGTTCGGGTGTTGGCCGTGCTGGCCTTGATCTGGGGCGCTGCGCCTCTCGCGGCCGGGGAAAAAGTCTGGACGTCATCCTCCTTCCTCGACTTCGCCGACGGGAGCTTCAGCGACGGAGGCGTCAACACCTACGTCACCGCTCAAGGCCAGGTAGTCCTCATCAAGCTGTTGGATCTGAATCAGGACGGACGTGTCGACATCATTTTCCCCAATGACCACGATCCCCACGAGCGGGCGGACCTGTTCATCTATTGGGGGGGAGGCGAGGGATACTCGCCCCGTCGCCAGAGCCGGTTGCCCACCAACGGGGGACATGACGGCGCCATCGCCGATCTGGACGGAGACGGCAACGCCGAGTTGATCGTGGCCAACAACTTCAACGGAACCCGCACCGACCTGGAATCTTTCATCTACCAGGGTGCCAAGGGGGGGCCTCAGGTCTCCGGCCGCAGCGGCCTTCCCACCCGGGGCGCCCGGACGGTGGCGGTCGAGGATCTGAACCGGGACGGACACCCGGATATCGTCTTCGCCAACAGCGGATTGGACTACCACGTGACGGTGGATCCGCACAATGAATCCTTCGTCTATTGGGGGTCGCCGGATGGCTACTCCGCCGAACGGCGGCAAGTGCTCAGGACAGTGAACGGCCGGGACGTGAAGGTCGCCGATCTGGACCGGGACGGGCACCTGGACCTGGTCTTCGCCAACGAGGGGAACACGGACGCAGAGGGGGGCGCCCTCCTCTACTGGGGCACGGCGGACGGAGACTACACCCGCCGCGCTGCGGTCCATCTGCCCGGTGACCGGTCCTCGGCGGTCGAGGTCGCGGATCTGAACGGGGACGGTTTCCCGGAGGTCGTCCTGGCCAATGCCTACCGGCTCAAGACCCGCGAGATGGGCATGTACAACATCGTGGACACGGTGAGCGTTCCGTCATTTATCTATTGGGGGTCGTCCAAGGGATATTCAGTCGATTCCAGGACCTTGCTGCCCACTGTCGGGGCCTCGGACGTGGCGGCGGGAGATTTGAACCGGGACGGACACCCTGACCTGGTCTTCGCCAACAAGTCCGGACTGGCATCCTTCATCTACTGGGGAGCCCCAGATGGCTATCGCTCCCATCGGCGGACATCGATTCCCACGCTGGGGCCCACCCGCTGCCTGGTGGAGGATCTGAACGAGGACGGCTACCCCGAGGTGGTCTTCTCGCAGCAAGGTTCGCCGACACACAGGAATCCCCGGGCATACGTCTATTGGGGCGGACCGGAGGGTTACTCGGCCGAGTGGCGGACCGAGTTGCCCACATTCGAGGCCACTGGGGTCCAGGCGGGAGACCTGGACGGAGACGGCAGCAAGGACCTCGTCTTCGTCCATGCCGCCGACACCACTCACGGCATCCCGGCCTACATCTACTGGGGCGGCCCCAAGGGACGGTTCGAGCCGGCTCGCCGACAATTGTTGCCCACAGGCAACGGATACTGCTCCAGCGCGGACATCAACCGCGACGGCCATGTGGATCTCCTGTTCCCCTCCATCTACAGGAAGAGTCCGAGTCCGGCCATCTACTGGGGGTCGGTTTCCGGGTACTCCGCGTCCAATCGGACAGTCCTCGAAACCGAGATCAGCTTTTCTTCCCGGCTCGCCGACTTCAACCGGGACGGTTACCTGGACGCCTCCTTCACCCAATGGCGCCCGGGAACCGAGGCCACCAGCCTCTTCTGGGGCGGGCCGGAGGGATTCTCGAACGACAACCGCTTCATCTTCCGGATCGGCAGCATCCGGGAGCACACCATCGGCGACCTGAATCGTGATGGTTGGATCGATGTGATCTTCAGCGGGACCCTCAATAAGGTGGTGGTCTACTGGAACAGTCCGCTGGGATTCGACAACGAACGCAAGACGGATTTGCCTTCCCGGGTTTCGGTCGGTGTCGAGGTGGCCGATCTGGACGGGAACGGCTTTCTGGAAGTGATCGCCAGCAACCTCTACGATCGGGACCCGGCGCCGGGCAAATCCCGATCCTTCGGCGGCTCCGCGGAGGGGGACACCTACATCTACTGGGGCGGTTCCCAAGGCTACGCCGAATCGAACCGGACCATCC
The DNA here is from genome assembly GCA_965263035.1 of Acidobacteriota bacterium. Lineage (GTDB taxonomy): Bacteria > Acidobacteriota > UBA6911 > RPQK01 > JAJDTT01 > JAJDTT01. The sequence continues at coordinate 5,729,529 of OZ253580.1, read as the reverse complement.
TGCCTTCGGTAGGAAACTCCGCCGCCGCCGTGGCCGACCTGAACGGGAATGGGTTCCTGGATCTGGTCCTGAGCAGCTACCATGCCGGCTATACCCGCAGCCACCCCTCTCGAATCTATTGGAACGGCCCCTCCGGCTTCGACTCCTCCCGTAAGATGGAGATTCCCAGCAACTCCGCTTCGGGAGTCATCGCCAACGACTTCGACCTGGACGGCCACGTGGACATCCTGTTCGCCTGCCACTCCAAGCAGGGGAACCACAGGAACGACGCCTTCCTCTACTGGGGCGGTGAGGAGGGGTTCTCCACCGAGCGCCGGACTTCCCTGCCGGTCCTGGGACCCCACCATCTTGCCTCCGATCCGGGTCATGCCTATGATCGGGGCCATCGTTACGACTACGTTTCTCCGCCCTTCGACGCCGGTTCCGTGGAGCGCTTCGGAACCATCACCTGGGAGGGGGAGACCCCGTTCCGGACCGGCCTGGAATTTCAGGTGCGTTGGGCCGCCACCCGGGAGGGTCTGGAGTCGGCCGCCTGGACCGGACCGGAGGGCCCAGGGAGCTACTATCAGCAGTCCGGTTCCCAGCTTCCGGACCCTGGCGAGGGGACCCGTTGGATCCAGTACAAGGCCAGCCTCCTCAGTCCAGGTTCGGCGAACTCCCCGGTTCTGGAGTCGGTCTCCATCAGTTATCACTAGCCATTGGGGGGGGATGGGAGGGGGGACTTTTAGTCCCCCTCTTCTTCTATCTCTTATTTCATAGATATATACCCAGTAATCTATGAGACAGAACTTCAATGAAAAAGATCGCCGAATTCTTCAAGTTCGAACAGGCCAACACGAACTGGCGGATCGAGGTCACCGGCGGTGCGACCACCTTCATGACCATGGCCTACATCGTGGTCGTGAATCCCGCCATCCTGTCCGACGCCCTGGGCAAGGAAATGTTGGGCGAGCTGTTGTTCGCCACTTGTGCGTCCGCCGCCATCGCCACGCTCCTGATGGGCCTGCTGGCCAACTATCCCTTTGCCCTGGCGCCCGGAATGGGCCTCAACGCATTCTTCGCCTACACCATCGTCCTGGGCATGGGCGTGGACTGGAAACTGGCCCTGGGCGTGGTCCTGGCTTCCGGGCTGCTGTTTCTGCTATTGACCGTATTGCGGGTCCGTGAAGCGATCATCAACGCGGTTCCGGACCCGCTGAAGCGAGCCGTTGCGGCGGGAATCGGTCTGTTCATTGCGTTCATCGGTCTGAAGAACGCCGGCCTCATCGTCGACGATCCGGCCACCCTGGTCAGCCTGGGCGACGTTCGTTCCTGGTCCGTCGGATTGGCCCTTGTGGGGCTCCTGGGGATCGGCGTGATGATGGCGCGCGGAATCCGGGGCGCGATTCTGCTGGGCATGATGGGAGTGACGCTGCTGGCCATGATCTTCGGGGTGACGCCGTGGCCGACGGGGTTGGCGAGCATGCCGGTCTGGCCCGTTAATCTCTTCGGCGAAGCCGTCCGTCACCTCCCCCAGACGCTGAACGCGGCCTTCATCGAACTGATCCTCGCCCTGCTCTTCGTGGATCTCTTCGACACCATGGGGACGCTGTTGGGATTGTCGGAAAGGTCCGGTTTTCTGGACGAGCGGGGACGCCTGCCCCGGGCCAACCGCGCGCTGCTTTCCGATTCGGTGGGGACCGTCTGCGGCAGCATCATCGGCACTTCGACCGTGACCACCTATATCGAGAGCGCCGCCGGCATCTCCTCAGGAGCCCGGACCGGTTTCTCCAGTGTGGTGGTCAGTGGATTGTTCGCCGCCGCGTTGTTCCTGACCCCGTTGGTTCAGTCCGTGCCCACGTTCGCCGCCGCCCCGGCGCTGGTGGTGACGGGCGTGCTGATGATGGGCGCCGCCGCGCGGATCCGCTGGAGCGACGTCTCGGAGGCCGTGCCGGCCTTCCTCACGCTGATCGCCATCCCGCTGACCTTCAGCATCGCAGACGGGTTGGCGCTGGGTTTCATCTCCTATCCCATCATCAAGCGGCTGAGTGGGAAGGGCCACGAAGTCCATCTTCTGGTCGACGTCCTGGCGGTCGTCTTCATCGCCAAGTACGTCTTCATCGGCTAGGAGTCTGCGCGGTAGAAATGATCGTAGCGAGAAAGTGGGGAATCGAGGCCAGATTTTCTCGATTTGGAGGTGCATAGTTGTTCTATTCGCCGAGAAATCGAGGAAATATGGACCGATTCTACCGCTTTCGCAGTAGATCAATTTCTGCGGCGCAGGCTCCTGGAACTCTGCTCCAGCACTCGGCGGGCGAGGCGTCTCACGGCTCTCAAATCCAGTTTTCCGGACCCCAGAAGGGGGAGCTGTTCGGTCCTGACGAAGCGGTCCCGGCGCGGGATCTGGAGATTGGGGAGCCCCAAGTCGGCGAGACGTGCCCGCACGGGTCCGATCCGGGAATCGTCCAGAGTGTGCACCACGGCCAGCGCCTCCCCCTTCTTCTCGTCCGGGATTCCGGTGACGGCAAAGACCTGGTCCTCCGATTCGGCCGCCTGATGCAATAGCTCCTCCACTCGGCCGTGGGGAACCATCTCGCCACCGATCTTGGAGAAGCGGGAGAGCCGATCGGTGATCTTCACGAAGCCGTCCTCGCTCACCAGGCCGATGTCGCCGGTGACGTACCAGCCGTTCCGGAGCGCCTTCCGGGTCAGATCGTCGCGGCCCAGATAGCCCCGCATCACGTTGGGCCCCTTGACCAGCAGCATGCCGGGGGTCCCTGCCGGCAAGGGTTCGAAGCTGTCCGGGTCCACCACCCGCACCGCCACTCCCGGCAGCGGCTGGCCCACGTGACCCGGCCGCGAGCCGGGCTGGAAGAATCCGGGAGCCCGGTAGTCGGGGACGCCCACGGAGATCACCGGCGCGCATTCGGTGGTGCCGTAACCCTCCAGCGGCCGCAAGCCGAATTGCTCCTGGAAGGCCACGGCCAGCTTTTCCGGCAGCTTCTCCGCCCCGGCCAACAACAGCCGCACCGATCCGAGCTGGCCTGGAGAGCACAAACGCATGTAGAGCCGAAGGAAGGTCGGAGTGGCCAGCATGATGCTCACCCGGTACCGCTCCACCAGCCGGCCCACGGCCGGACCGTCCAGCGGATTGGGATGCAGGGGCAGAGCCAGGCCCTTCTTGGCCGCGAACCAGAAGACCATGTAGCCGAAGGAATGGAAGAAGGGCAGGATGCCCAGGACGCGGTCCGTCGGTTGCGTCCGGAACACCTGTTCGATGGCGGTAATGTTAGAATCCAGGTTGAACTGGGTCAGCATCACTCCCTTGGGATCTCCCGTGCTGCCGCTGCTGAAGATGATGGTCATGAGGTCCTGGGGGCCGGGGACTCGGGTGGCTCCGCACAGCTTCTCCAGCCAGCGGCAGGGGAGAAGCAGGGCGGCCAGCAGGCTGGTAACGCGAAGACCGGGGCCGAGTCCTCCGGCCGAGTCCTCCGGCCGAGTCCTCCAGATAGACGAGCCGGACATTTCCGGGAGGAGTCAGATCCGCCTTCTGTAGAAAGGTGCGGCTCGTGACGACGGTCTTGAGACCCGCTTGTTCCGCGGCCGACTCCATCCCGTGGACGCCCGCGGTGTAGTTCAGGTTGACGGTCACCCGGCAGGCCAGGGCCGCGGCCAGATTCACCAGGGCCGCGGCGACGGTGGGCGGCAGCAGGATCCCCACCCGTTCCTGCCCGGCCCATTCCGATTTGAGCGCCCGGGCCAGGGCCACGGCTCCGGCCAGGGCTTTGATGCGGACCAGACGGGGCCGGCTCTCGTCGGCATAGGCGAGCGCCAGAGGGCGGATCCTGGCCTTGTGGACGAAGGCCCGGTGCAAAGGACGAACGCCCTCCTGACGACGGGTCCACGCGGCACAGGACAGCTCCTGGACGGCTTGGCGAATCGTTCTCACGTCGGTTCCCGGCGGCAAAGGCGCACCGAAGGCCAGCGTGACCTGATAGGGGGTCTCCCGCGGGATCTTGAAAACGAACCGGTTTCGCTCGTAACTGAAGATGCTCCCCCAGAGCCGGTCCAGGTAGACGGGGATGATGGGCGCCTGCCGGTTCCTCACGATCCGCTCCAGGCCCCGGTTGAAGGGCAGCAGGGTTCCGGTTCGGGTGATCTGACCCTCGGGAAAGATACAGACCAGTTCACCCTGGTCCAGGCGTTTTCCGGCGTCCCTCAGCGCTCTCAGAATCTCTCGCGGACCCTCGGAGGAGGAGATGGGAATACACCCCAATGACTTCATAAAGGGCTTGAAATAGAATCGGTCATAGTATTCCCGGTGAACGATAAATCGGATCGGCCGGTCGATTACGGCGAGAAGCAGGACGAAATCGATGAAGGAGACGTGGTTGGGGACCAGGAGTGCTCCTCCCTTCGCCGGGATGTGTTCCTGGCCCACGACCCGGAGCCGATACAGCGAATGCGTGGCCAGGACCAGCAGCAGACGCAGCAGGACGTCGGGAAGCAGGGAGACCGCCCAGAACATTCCCGCCGAGAGTGCCAGTGCCGCCACCACCAGGATGGAGACCGGGGAGAGCCCCAGAGCGGCAAGGCCTGCCGCTCCCAGCGATCCCGCCGTTATGCCTCCAAAAATCCAGACGTTGGCCAGCGCGATGACGGCTCCCCGATGCTGGTCCGGAGCCCGCCATTGGAGCAGGGAGTTCAGCGGCACGATGATCATGCCGCTGGCCACGCCCAGGGCGGCTGAAAAGACCAGCAGTCCGTAGAATCCGGGCACGACCAGAGCCAACAGCAGGCAGCTCCCCGCCATCAGGATGGCGCCCAGCGGGATCACGCCGTATTCGACCTTGCCCCGGGAGAGCCGAGCGGTGATCAAGCTGCCCCCGCCCACTCCGAGCCCGAACAGAGCGAGAGGGATTCCCGCATGAGTGTCGGAGAGGCCCAAGACAGATTTGACGTAGACCAGGATGTCCTGTCCCAGAAGACTCGCGATGGTCCAGTAGACGACCGACCCGGCCACGGCGAGCCCCAGAACGCGCTCTCCCCGAATGGCCCGCCAAGCGGCGCGGAGGGTCTCTCCCAGATCTCCTTCCGAACGGGCCGCCGGTACCCTCGGAAGCCGTAAGGAGATGAGGAGCCCCACCACCGCCGCCGGAACCAGGACCGCTGCCGCGAGCCAGGCTGTTTCACCCGATAGATCCAGCAGCAGGCCGCCGGAGGCCGTTCCCAGGATGATGGCCAGAAAGGTCCAGGTTTCCAGGTGGGCGTTCCCGGCGGTGAGCCGCTCGTGGGGCAGCATCTCTGGGAGGATCCCGTACTTGGCAGGGCTGAAGAGAGCGCTCTGCAGGCCCATGAACCCGAGAATCACCAGCGGAGCCAGTGTCGTGCCGGGGGCTGCGTAGAGGGCGAGTGCCGCGCAGCCCATGAGCAGGACTTCCGCCAGCTTCATGGCAACGATGACGGTCCGCTTGCTGACCCGGTCGGCCAGGAGGCCAGCCGGGAGCGAGCAGACCATGAGGGGAATGGTCAGAACGCAGAAGGCGACGGCGGTCTGGAGTTGGGCCGCCGACTGGTACTCGGGACCTCCCGGCGTCAGGTGCGCCGTCGACGCCTTGATCGCCAGGAAGGTGACGATCAGTTTCCAGGCGTTGTCGTTGAAGGCCCCGAAGAACTGGGCGATCAGCAGGAACTTGAGACCGGCCTTTGCGTCCTTTGCCATGGGTCAGGAGGGGGGACATTCTTGTCCCCCATTCTTCGTTTCGCCAACTTGGAAGACGCTACGCGGAGTGGGGACTCCGTCCCCCCTGCCCCCCTGTCGGCGACTAGAAAGTCGCCGCTCCTAGGAGCCTGCGCCGTAGAAATCAATCTACTGCGAAAGCGGTGAATCGGTCCATATTTCCTCGATTTCTCGGCGAATAGAACGACTATGCACCTCCAAATCGAGAAAATCTGGCCTCGATTCCCCACTTTCTCGCTACGATCATTTCTACGGCGCAGACTCCTAGGAGGCTGTCCGAGAATAGACTATTTTCAAAAAGTATTGTTTGTAAACTATTGATTTATAAAGGGTTAAGTTTTCAAAAACTATGATTTTTCGAGTTCTCGGACAGCCTCCTAGGGCTGGAACTGGAACGAGAAGAGCTTGGCGTTCTTGAAGTGGAACCTCAGCTGTACGGCCGTACCCTCCAGTCCACCCACGTCTTTTCTTCCCTGCCACGTCATGCGGTGCCGGCCGCTGGTTCGGATCGGGTCGGAGTCCTCCAGAGTGAAGCCCGGAATCGGCCGCTGGTTGGAGTCCAGGATCTCCACCCGGAGCTCTGGAACGCCCGATCCCCAGTTGTGCTTGGCCGCCTCCATGGTCACGTGGAGGCCGTCCCCCTGGAAGCTGAAGGGCCGGGTCACCAGTCGTCCGGGCCGGAGCTTGCCCGCATCCACCGAGACGAAGCCGTCCCGGCGGACAGTGGCCAGACCGATGGCGAAGATGCCCTTGTCTCCCTTCTCATGCAACGCTTCGGCGCCGCGCCAGTTCCCACCGTAGTAGTAGACCAGGACCTTGTCCCCGTGGACGATGGGAGCCTGGAAGACGTAGACGGTCGATTCGTCGAAGTCCCCGAAGTCTCCCAGCCGGATGAAGGGCTCCCGGTAGTTGCGCTCGTAGTGGAGTCCGTCCCGGCTCATGGCCAGTTCGGGATAGTGCCAGGTGTTGGTGGTCCGGAAGATGAGGATGAATGCCAGGTAGACCCCGTCGTAGTCGAAGGGAGCCATGGCGTAGAACTCGGTGTCGGGCGAATCCTCCTCGTCGGGCAGGACGATCAACTGGTCCCGGCCCCAATTGATCAGGTCGGGACTCTCGGCCCGGCCGATGATCCGTTTCCCCAGCGGACACGCGCGGTGGAGGCAACTCTCGATGTGGGCGGCGTACACCTTCCGGATAGGATCCCATCCCATGAACACGGTGGGTCCCCACCGTCCCGGCTCCGGCGACGTGTCCAAAACCGGGTTGTTCTCGTAGGGCGTCCAGTTGAACCCGTCGGGCGAGTGGTACAGGTCGAGCATGAAACCCGGTTTCCCAGCGGGCCCGCGCCGGGTCCCCAAGGAGACGTACCGTTTGGCCGGGTCGGTGGCATTGGGGTCGCGGAAGGTGGGGACCCGGCTCTCCTCGGGCAGGATGTTGTTGCGGGTCGAGCCGTTGAATTCCACCTTTCCGAGACTGGGCTTTTCCCAGATCACACCGTCCCGTGAGGTGGCGACACAGGTCAACCAATCGTCGCCGTTCGCGTTGCCTTCGAAGCTGTAGCTCTCCGCCGAATGGACCTTCTCGCGGACCACGCCCTTCTCGGTCCACTTGTAATCGGTGATGTCGGCGCCTTTCTTGACCTTGAAGCCGTTGTTGCTCCGGTACCACATCTTGAACACGCCCTCTTCCTCGTCGTAGAAGACGCGGCTGAGACCGAGATAGTGTCCTTCCCAGGGACGGTCGGCGGAGATAAGGGGATTGTTCGGGTGCTTCTGGGCCGGATTGAGCACCTGCTTGGCGTTGGACAGATGCTGAATCATGTAGTCATCCACGAAGAGCTGAGTCCGGGAGCCGATTTCGGCAAGACCCGAGCCCGAACCCGCACCCGACGCGGCCGATCCGGCCGCCAGCATCAGAGCTAATCCGAAGATCAACGTTGTTCCTTGGTGTCGCATTTCTTTCTCCTTAGTCGCGATGGGTCTCAGGTGACGGCGATGGGACGCAGGACAAACCCCGCTACGGTGCCTCGGATCTTGTTCACGGTGCAGATGTAGGCGAATTCGTAGACGCCGTTGTGAGAGAGCTCCTCCAGGGCATGAAACTCCGCGATGTGGACTCCCTGCTCGATCAGCAGGTAATTGTGGACCGGCATGAAGGAGCCGTATTTCTCACGATAGGCCTTGTTGTCCGCCGCCGTAGGCTTGTATTCCACCCCGCTGGTGTCCCCGCCGACCATGATGGCTCCTTTCTGCTCCACCAGCCAGCGGGCGGAATCCAGGTTGATGCCGGCAGAGTCATGCCGGTCGATGGTCTCGTGATCCGATCCGGCCGTCCCCCAGAATTGGGTCGTCCCGGTCCGGACCAGGACCACGTCTCCGAACCGGAGCGTGGTTCCCTGCTTCTTGAGCGCGCCCTGAAGATCCGCCGGGGTGATCTCATAGTTGGAGGGCAGCACCTTCACACCCCTGTAGGCGGCGACGTCGATCATGACCCCGCGGGCTACGATGGGGGGAATGGTGGTGGCGTCGCATTTCCGGATACCCCAGTCGCCTGCCGCATCCGACTCCTTGAAGCCGTTGTACCAATGGTTGTCCTTCCCCTGGGTGGCATGCCCCAGCCCGTCGATCTGGGTCGCCACGTTGTCGTTGATGAAAAGGGCGCAACTGTGCCAGGCGGTCAAGGAGGGATTGTCCTGGATCACCCCCGGGATGTCCTTCTGGCTCTTCACGCCGTCGGGAGACCGGAACATGATGATCTCGCCCGGACTGTGGCCGGGCCACTTGTAGGACGTCCGGTCGTAGCTCAGTCCCAGATCGAAGACCCTTCCCTTCCGGACCATCTTCAGGGCGGCGAGGCGCGAGGCATCGGTCATCTCGTTGAGCGCCCCCACTTCGTCGTCCTTGCCCCAGACCCAACCCCAGCCCTTCCCCGCCTGCCACTTCTTGGCGGGGGCCGGAGGCTGCAAGACGGCAGCGACAGTGATCGCCGCCGCGAAGAGCCCGATCAACGCGGTGAGGAGGGTGTGCTTCCTGTTCATGCTGATACTCCCTTATCTTGAATCTGTCCGTATTGGCGACGCCCAGTCTACTATGAGCGACCAGGAGGGGGGACATTCTTGTCCCCCACTCTCCTCCTCCTTGTCATGACGTCTTGACGCTAAGTGCCATTCTTAATACCATGATGCCATGATTATTACCATTGACCGGGCCGGGAGAGTGGTCGTGCCGAAGTTGTTGCGTGATCGCTTCAATCTGGTGGCCGGGACGGAGTTAGAGATCGAAGGCACCGCGAACGGCCTGAGGCTGCACAAGATCGGCGCCGCACCGTCGCTGATTCGCAAGAAAGGAATCCTGGTGCATCATGGTACCGCTCGAACGACCCTGGACATCACGGAGTTCATCCGTGCTGAACGAGACGCACGCAGTCGCCGCACCCCACCAAGGGTATCCGATTGATGCGCACGTTGTTCGATACCTCGGTACTGGTCACTGCAGTGGTCGATCAGCTTGGGAATCACGAAGCCGCATTCGGCGCGCTTCACCGGTATACCAGCGGGAAACACCAAGGGTTCTGCTCGACCCATGCCTTGGCTGAGTGTTATGCGACGCTGACCGCCCTGCCGTTGCCGACGCGAGTCCTGCCTGACGAGGCACGAGCTTTGGTCCAGGATAGCCTCGTGGAGCGCCTGGCGGTGATTGAGCTCACCGTCGAGGATTACCAGAGCGTACTCCGGCAGGTCGCCAAACTGGGGCTCGCAAGCGGTGTGATCTACGATGCACTGCATGCGCGGTGTGCACAGAAGGCATCCGCAAACCGGATACTTACCTACAACGTTTCCGATTTCGAGCGCTTCCATCTTCCAGGCATCGCCGTGATGATGCCGTGACCAAGTGAGGATCACTCCTCTGTATTGTGCGGATTTCTCAACCGAACGGCACAACGTCGGTTTGTTCTAACCGGGAAACAGGTCCAGTTGGCGGTGCTCTCCAGGGCGGCGAAAGGCAGCGGTGGAAAGGGCCATGGACTTACGGTTCAGCCCCAGGCGGCGGCAACTGACCTGAAAGAGCTCGCCGATCTGGCGGGCGTAGACGCCGGTGCCCTTCATGCGCTCGTGAAACTCGGAGGAGTAGAGACTTCCGCCCCGTGTTTCCCGGACCCGGTTCAGGACCCGTTGCTTTCTCTCCGGGTAGCAGCGTTCCAACCAGGCCTCGAAGAGTTCCTTTACGCCGTGGGGGAGCCGCAACAGGATGTAGGAGGCCGCGGTGGCTCCCGCCTCGGAGGCGGCCTCCAAGATGGAAGGGATCTCATGCTCCGTGAGACCGGGGATGACGGGACCCACCATTACCCGGACCGGAATTCCCTGCTGGGACAGTTCTCGAACGGCCGCCAGCCGGGCCGACGGCGTGGAGGCCCGGGGCTCCATCGCCCTCTGAAGCTTGGGATCGAGCGTGGTGATGGAGAGATTCACCGAGGCCGCGTCCTTTTCCGCCAGTTCCGAGAGCAGGTCGGCATCCCGGGTCACCAGGTAGTTCTTGGTGACGACGGCCGCCGGATTGCCGAACTCCACCAGGACCTCGAGACAGGCGCGGGTGATGCCCAACCGGCGTTCCGCAGGCTGATAGGCGTCGGTGACCCCGCTGATGGCGATGGTCTGCGGTTCCCATTTGCGGGACAGGAGTTCCTGCCGCAGCAACTGGGGAGCGTCCTCCTTGACCAGGATCCGGGTCTCGAAGTCCAGTCCGGCCGAGAGCCCCAGATACTCGTGGTAGGGGCGGGCATAACAGTAGCTGCAACCGTGCTCGCACCCCCGGTAGGGGTTCACGCTGAATTCGAAACCAACGTCCGGACTCTGGTTCCGAGCCAGGATGGTCCGGCTGCTGTCCCGGTAGAGACGGGTATCCGGGTGGGTCTCTTCGTCTTCCGGGTCGGGAACGTAGTGAATCGGCTCGAAACGATTGGCCGGATTCTCGGCGGCGCCGCGGCCTCGCAAGGGTGCGGAAGGCATGGTCTGCTTCTATCCCAGTCTGTTGGAGTGCGGATATCATAATGACAGATTCTTCTGTCATCCTTGCCCCCCAGAAAAGGAGTCTGAATGAAACCCAACCGACTGCGCCAGAAGCTCGACGCCGGTGAGACCACGGTGTCCACCAACATCTACACCTCCTCGCCCGACGTGGTGGAAATGCTGGGACACGCCGGCACCTTCGACTACGTGGAATTCGAGGCCGAATACGTTCCCTACGACCTGCATTGGATGGATCACTTCGCCCGCGTCACCGAGTTGTTTCCCCATCTGTCCGCCATGATCAAGATCGACCAGGAACCCAGGACCTTCATGGCGGCCCGGGCCATCGGAGCGGGCATTCAGAACGTCCTCTTCGCCGACGTCCGCACGCCGGAGGAAGCCCGGCAATGCGTCGCCGCCATGAAACCCGAGACCCCGGGATCAGTGGGGCATCAGGGCTATGGCGACCGGCGGGTGTCCCGGTACTTCCTGGACGGTCCGGACGCCTATGTGAGTATTCTGGAGAACTCGGTCGTAGCTCTCATGATCGAGAAGAAATCGGCGGTGGACAACCTGGAGGCGATTCTGGACGTGGAAGGCATCGACATGGTCCAGTTCGGGGCCGCCGATTTTTCCCTGAACATCGGCAAGCCGGGCCAGTGGGACGACCCCGAGATCACCGCGGCCCGGAACCGGGTGATCCGAACCTCCCTGAAGATGGGGGTGCACCCGAAGGTGGGAATCCATTCCCCCGGGGACGCCCGCCCCTACCTGGATATGGGCGTGCGCCATTTCATCCTCGGCGGCGACCTGGGGATCCTCTACTCCTTCTGGAAAGACAAAGGCAAGCAGCTCCAGGACATCATCGCCGGACACTGATGGGCCAAGAGCCCATCCCAAGAGTCCTCGCGCCCCTGCTGAGAACTTCGGGCTCGGGAACCTCAACTCCTTCCGCAGGAGAAAGGGCCGGCAAGGACAGAACCTCATCGCCTCAGGAGGACGGTTCTCATGCAGATAGAACGGGTCGAAGTCATGGTGGTGGCGCCGAAGGTTCAGCGCTTTACGTGGTCGCACGACCTGGGTGAACAGTACATGACCAATACCATCGTGCGGATCACGACGAAGGACGGCCACGAGGGCGTCGGCGGCGTCTCGAATTACACCTCCTACGATTACGATCGCTACACCTGCGAGACGCTGCGGCACCTGATTCCGGGGCTGGTGGGCCGGGATGCGGCGGCGCGGGAGGAGATCTGGCAGAGTCTGTGGCCGCGGGTTTTTCCCCTTCCGCCGCAAGCCCTGTCTGTCATCGACATCGCGTTGTGGGATCTGAGGGGCAAGGCGGCCGGACTTCCCATCCATCAACTCTTGGGCGGCGCGATGGATCGAATCCCGTCGTATGCCAGCACGCCGCTGCTGGACGATGTTCCGGCGTATCTCCGCTTTGTCGAAGAAATGATCGAACTCGGCTTTCGAGCGGTGAAGTTCCACTGTTGGTGTCTGCCGGAAAAAGACCTCGAGCTGGCCCGCGCGGCGAGCAAGGAATTCGGCGGCGACGTGGCCTTCATGCTGGATGTGGAAAACAACTACGACCTGCGGAGTGCCCGGCGGGTCGGAGCGGAGCTGCATGACCTGGGGTTCACCTGGTTCGAGGCTCCGCTGCTGGACTACGACCTGCCGGGTTACCGCGAGCTGACCAGGAGCGTTGAGGTTCCGATCATTCCCTCCGGGAATTGGATTCAGGACCTGACGGCGTTCCAGCACGCATTGGCGACCCGATGTTGGTCGGCGGCGCGGACCGATGTCACGGTCGCCGGCGGGTTCACGGGGGGCCGGAAGTATCTGTCCGCGGTGGAAGCCGCGGGCATGCGGTGCGAGATCATGTCCTGGGGCAACACGCTGGTCTCCGCCGCCAACCTCCACCTGATGCTGGGGACCGGGCTGAGCACGTACTTCGAGCAAGCGGTGCCTTGGGAACCCTACGAATACGGCATGCACGACGTGATCCGGACCGGGCCGGACGGACATGTCGTCGCGCCTTCGGGGCCCGGCCTGGGCGTGGAGATCGACTGGGAGGGCATGGAAGCGGCGACGATTCACCGGCTCGATTCCCGGTCATCGTCGTAGCGCAGGGGAACTCATGGCGAGGTGGAATTGGGAAGTATTGTCTATTGATAGTAAAAATGGCGTCATTTTTCGCCATCAATAGAAAAAACGGTCGCCGCAGAGGAAAATCAGAAGCGCCACGCGCTCACCTGACGAGGTGTCACGGAGTACTTGGCCCTGCCGTAGCGTGGCGATCCCTGATCGTTCCAACCGAGAATGACAAGGGCAGGGAGACCGAAGTGAAACCGCAGCCTGCCGCCCAGCAATCCGCCGTGCCGACTGTCGAGGCTGAGCCCTGCGCGGAGTTTTCTGTGCGCGATCGCAACTATACCTAGGAGCCTGCGCCGCAGAAATTGATCTACTGCGAAAGCGGTAGAATCGGTCCATATTTCCCCGATTTCTCGGCGAATAGAACAACTATGCACCTCCAAATCGAGAAAATCCGGCCTCGATTCCCCACTTTCTCGCTACGATCATTTCTACCGCGCAGACTCCTGGGCGGAGTTGATGAAGCGCGTCTTTCTGGTGGACGTTCTTCAGTGTGAACATTGCGGCGGCAGGGTGAGAATCGTTGCAGCAATTTGTCCGTCCACGGCCACAGTAAAAGTCCTTGAGTGCCTGGGCCTGCCTTCCCCCGCCCCGCCTCTGGCGCCCGCTTCTTCCGACTACGATTGCCAGCCGGACGCCTTCTGACCGTCGATGTCAAGACGCGACGGCCTGCGGCCGCGCCGCGGATAGTCACAACACCCTTACGACGACACTATCCGTGGGGCCAAGTGAAGGAGAAGAGAGAAGGTGACTGTCCCCTTCTCCCGCGATAAACCGGTAGCGTCCATCACGACCCGGCGACCCGGCGACGCGCGGCGTCGAACGCGGCGGCCGTGCGGTCGATGTCGGCTTCGGTGGTGGAGTGCGAGCAGATGCTCACCCGGATGACGGGCTCGCCAAGCCAGCGGGAGCCTCCGCACCAGCACTCTCCGGACCGTTGGAGTTCAGCAATGATTGCACCGATGTTGGAGCCATCGCTCGTCTTTACCAAGACCTGGTTGAAGACCACATCATTGGGCACGACGAATCCCAGCTCCCGAAGGGCCCGGCTCAGGCGACGCGCCATGCCGCACAAGTGGTCGACGAGGGCCTCGACGCCCGAGCGGCCCAGAGTGTGCAGGGTTGCCCACAACTCCGCGCCGCGGGCGCGACGCGACATGTCGAGCGTAAAGGCCATCCCGTCGCGTTTCTCCCCCCAGGGGATATAGGAGCCGTCCGTCTGCAGAGCCTTGACCAGGGCGTCCCGTTCGCGGCAAAGGGCGATACCGCATTCGTACGGTCCGTTCAGCGTCTTGTGGGCATCGACGGACCAGGAGTTGGCGAGTTCCACGCCATCCGTCAGGTGACAGGTGCTGCGGGATGCTGAGGCCCAAAGGCCGAATGCGCCGTCGACATGCATCCACGCGTTGGCCTCGTGCGCCCGTTCGCCAATTTCACGGAAGGGATCGAACGAACCCGAGTTCACATCCCCAGCCTGTGTGAGCAGGAGGGTGCTCTCGTCGAGCTCCGGAAGGGCCGACAGGAGGATTCTGCCCTGATCATCCGTCTGAAGAGGTTCGAAATGGTTCGTCCCCAGGCCGAGAACCTGCAACGCTCGAAGGACGGCCGCGTGGCTGTGCCGATTCCCCAGGACCCGAATCCTGGGAGCCCCATGGAGGCCTTGCGCCGATACGTCCCAGCCCTGCCTCTCAAGCAGCGCATGGCGCGCGGCCGTCAGGCAGCAAAGCAATGCGGCCGAAGTGCCGTTGGTGAACCCGGCCACGGTCTGCCGCGGCAGACCGAGCAAGTCCACGAGCCACTTCTGGGACACATGCTCCAGCCGGGAGCCGACCGGAGACATCACCTCCAGAGCGGTGTTCTGATCCCACGAGTCGATGAGCCAGCGCGAAGCCAGAGCCTCCGGCAGCACGCCCCCGTTCACGAACCCGAAGTAGCGTCCGGCCGTCTGGGCCATCGTTCCCGGAGAGCCGAAACGGTGCAGCTTGCGCAGTGTTTCGAGCGGCTTGGCCGGTTCGTCCGGGATCGGCTCGTCGAAGTTCCGAAGCGCCTCGACGTCTTCCGGCGCGGGCGCGACCCGCCGACCACTGACGGCTTTCATGTACTCTGCGGCGTACTCGTGCGCCAGCGAGAAGAGTGCCTCGTCGTAGCCCATGGGCCTGCCGACCGGCGTGTGTGCTGCCTGCCCGAGGATTGAGTTACGTGGCTTCGTCGTCACTTGCTTTCCTCCTGAGTCGCTTCCGTTTCGGCCTGGTCGCGCCATCCGTTCCGGCACGGTGCTGGAGAAGAAGAACCTCCCGCGGGCCTCCCCAGGCCAAACAGCCTGGTTCACCAACCAGAAGTGTACCGGGACGGAGACTCCAACTTCACCGGGGCCGTGGCTGGCCCCTCCGCAGGAGAGGGAAGGCTCACGGGAGTCGCCCTGGAGATGGACGCTGGAAACCGCATCTTCTCGACGTTGTCGGTGTCACCGGTTCGGCGACGATCTATCGAGAACAGCTGGAGGACAGCGAAACTCTGAAGTGAGGATACTGGGGTTTCGCTGTCGGGAAACCACTCCTGGGAGGCGCGGATCAGACCCTCTTATGCCAAGAGAAAAGGTAACTGTCCCCTTCTCCCACTTCTTTTCCAGGAGACCGACAACCCCGAGGCGATGTATGAACGGGGAGTGCTAATGTGGCAACCTATCGAATGCAATCCTAATCCTTCTGACCGAACGTTGCGGGAGAGCATGGCGATTGTGCGAGCCGCACGACGGGGCAATGAGGCGGCATGGGCCATCGTCGAAGCCGAGGATGATGGCAAATGGTTCGGATAGGCTGTCGGCCTTCCTCCGGCGAGCAGGACAACGTCTAGGTGGAGCCGGAATTCAAGACACTAGTACCCCATAACATGTAATTGGTCGTATACTATAGTAGGAGGCTGGAGAACTCGGAAGGAGGGGTTCTCATGGCACCACGCTATCGTGTCACGCTCACTGTGGAAGAGCGCTCGGAATTGAAGGCATTGACCCGGGCCGCGACCAAGACCACCGGCAAGCGGTTCCTGTACGCACGGGCTCTATTGTTGTGCGACCGCGGGTCGGAGGGGCCGGGATGGACCGTGGCCCGGGTGGCCGAGGCGCTGGGCGTCTCAACCCGCACGGTCGAGCGCTTGAAACGGCGGTTTGTGGAGCAGGGTCTGGAGTTCGCCTTGGAGCGCAAGCGGCGGGTGCGGCCGCCGCGGGAAGTCATCTTCGACGGTGTGTTCGAGGCTCGCTTGGTCGCCTTGGCCTGTTCCCAGGCCCCGCCGGGGCGGAAGCGCTGGACCCTGCGCCTGCTGGCGGAGAAAGTAGTGGAACTGGGCTGGGTCGAGCGGGTGTCGGTGATGACGGTGCAGCGGACGCTAAAAAAAACCAACTGCAGCCTCATCGGAAGAAGTATTGGCGGATCCCGCCGCGGGGCAGCGCCGCATTTGTAGCCTGCATGGAGGACGTTTTGGAAGTCTATGCCCGTGCCTACCATCCCCGTCGGCCGGTGGTCTGCATGGATGAGACCCACAAGCAGTTGATCGGCGAAGTGCGGGAGCCGCTGCCCGTGGAGCCGGGCCAGCCGGAGCGGATCGAGCACGAGTACGTGCGCAACGGGGTCGCGCAGATCTTCCTGGAGGTGGAGCCGCTGACCGGCCGCAGCCATGTGGAGGCGGGCGAGCGGCGTACGCGCCAGGATTGGGCCCGCTGGATTGAGGGCATGCTGGAGAGGCGATATCCGGAGGCCGAGCGGGTGGTCCTGGTCATGGACAACCTGAACACGCACGGAATCGAATCGCTGTACGCGACCTACGAGCCCCGACACGCTCGCCAACTGGCGGAACGACTCGAAATCCATTACACGCCGAAGCACGGGAGCTGGCTCAACATTGCGGAAATCGAACTGAGCACGCTGTGCGGACAATGCCTCGACCGCCGCATTCCAAGCTTGGCCCAGATGCAACGCGAGATCGAGGCTTGGGTCGGCGATCGGAATCAACGGCAAACCGAGATCAACTGGCAATTCAAGACGGAGGATGCACGGATCAAGCTGAAGAGCCTGTACCCGATACTTTAAGTGTTAATAGGTACTAGCAACCGGGAAGATCATCCAAGTTGTTCCGGGTCATGCTATCTCTGTCAGTGCGGAGGTGCTTGCCGTAACGGCCGTGGACGACGCGGATGTTCGTCACGATGCCGCCCGCCCAAGAGACGTAGTACTCGTGGAGCCCAGACTCGATGTCGCTGATGGCGTTTGCCTTCGACCGGGGCGACCACACGGCGAAACGGTTGCAGAGCGCCGTGATGTCCCCGTCCGTGTCCTTGCGCGTCGCCGTGACTTGTCTTCGCATGTATGGGTTCCTCCTGCGCGTTCTCGGGTTTGGGATTTTTGCCAACGGAGGGCGCTGACGCGCTTCCGATCGGCCGCAAAGGTGGTTCGCTCCTCGAGTCGGGGCCGGATCATCGGAACAAGCGATCGAGCCGGTCCTATGCCGGACTGAAGCCAGGGGGCCTGTTGGAGTAAAATATCTACCAGGCGGGCTCTTCCTCCGGCATAGGACGAGTTGGCTCAGGGCCTGTCGAGTGCGTCACCATTCGGCAGGCTCGCCTAAGGAACACCCAGGATACTCCAAGCGACTCACGCCGACAACAATCCGCTTGTCAAGCGGACGACTCAGGCCCTCCGGCTCACCCTGCCGCCACCCGGATCAAGTTCCATTGTTCCGACACGCTTCCGGAGGCCTGTCTCCAGATGCCCAGCCCCATTGAAGATGAAATGACCCGTCGCTTGAACCCCGATCGGCTCCCTTCTCTGTCACTCTCCACGAGAGGACCTTGCCCAAGTTCGTTCCCCGGCGCAGACAGGACCAGCACCGCCGTCGCGGCGCCCAGACGGGTGAGCCCCTTCCGGCGAAAAAATCACATCTACTGGTGTCGTGCCGGAGCAAGAGCCTGGCCTCAGCTGCGCTGGTCTTCGGAGGCAAGCCGGCCGAGTGGTGACGCACTCGGTCGGCCCTGAGCTGGCTTGGCCGAGAATGGCCTGCCGAATGGATCCCCTGGAAACTCCCTCCTCCGATTCGCGGTGACGAGAATGTCCGTTAACTGAAATTAACGGACCTTGCGCCTCTGCCATGCGTGATTCAATTTTCCCGCTAGCGCCACCAATTCTGGTCCCGGTGAGCCCCCGCCGGAGAAAAATTCACATTTCCTGATGCGTCCCTCCTGCCCTCTGTGGGGACGGTCCCATGGGGGGCAGGAGATCCAGGCAGAAGGAGGTGCCGTGATGAGATTCCAAACCATGAATTCAGTCCGGATCCAAATCGTCTCGTTGATTCTGGCGGGATTGATCTCAATGCCAGCCCATGGGGAGGTGATCCCCGGCCGCTGGGAAAAAGTGTCTGCTCTGGAGTTGGGAACACCCATCACGGTGAAACTCAAGAACGGAGATCAGGCCGAAGGAAACTTCGAAGGCCTGTCCGCATCGGACGTGGACGTCGAGACCCAATCCGCTCGGGCGGTGATTCCGAAGGCGGACATCCAGACGATTGCAACTCAGAAGAAGGGTGGCACGGCAAACGGCGCCCGGAAAGGAGCGATCATCGGAGCCGCAGCGGGAGCTGGGGTTGGGGCTGCAGGCATGATGATGACCCTTGCCAATAGAGACGGCAACGAAGACCTAGGAGAAGCGCAGGGACTCTTTCTATTGTTTGTCCCCGCAGTTGCAACTGGAATCGGGACTGCGTTGGGTATTGTCGTCGGTGCCGCCACCAAGAGCGATGCAATCGTAGTCTACAAAGCTCCCGGAACTCCCTAGAGTCCCAAGCACAGAGATTCGCAAGGGGGAGACGAAAAGGGCCGTTGTGGGGACGATCCACGGGGGCAGGAGAGTGATGATTCGAAGGTGACCGCGAGCGTCCATCGACAGATTTCCGAGTCACTTCAAGGAGGTGGACACCATTGGTAACTCTCACCCGCAAGAGCAACAGATGGCTGAGGAAGACCACAGCGGCGGGGATAATCCTGTTGCTGCTGGCGCAAGTCTTGATCGCTCAGGTCTGTGTTCCCGAGGCGCTGAATGCCGCCACGGAGATTCGCCGCGAGATGACCATGGAGGAGCTTCGGGATTTTGTGAGCGGAGAGAAACAGTTAACGGTGTTGCTCTCGGAGGGGGGTGCCGTCCGGGGCGATGTGATTGCCGTTCAGGACAGTGGCATTCATCTCGATCGCATCACAATGGCTACCGATAGAACGCGCTTCCCTGGGGGTGGGGACGCCATAGTCCCCAAAGCGTCAGTCAAAGAAATCCGTGTGGAGAGAATAGAAGGTAAATCGCGGGGACTGGGGCTGCTTCTGGGAACCGGATCTGGGTTGTCATTTCCGATTGCCATCGGTGTCCGAGGATGGGGGGAATTGAGCCGCTCCGCAGCTGTGGGTCGGATGGTTGGCATGGTGTGTGCGCCTGTGGGTGGGGGCGTTCTCGGCTATTTTCTGGGCAAACAATTGGATCGCCAGACGACAATCGTCACAGTCGTCGACTGATTTCCGGAATTTCTCCGTGGGGTATCCACCCCGATTCCCAGAAAATGCCCGTGCGGCAGAGCGACCTTTTCTCCCCTGCTGTGGCCATTCCTGGCCTCGGTGAGCCCAACCGGGCGAGAAAATCACATTTCCTGATGCGTCCCTCCTGCCCTCTGTGGGGACGGTCCCATGGGGGGCAGGAGATCCAGGCAGAAGGAGGTGCCATGATGAGATCCCCAACCATGAAATCATGCCGGATCCAAATCGTCTCTTTGATTCTGACGGGATTGATCTCCATGCCAGCCCATGCGGAGGTGATCCCCGGCCGCTGGGAGAAGGTCTCTGCTCTGGACTTGGGAACACCCATCACGGTGAAACTCAAGAACGGAGATCAGGTCGAAGGAAACTTCGAAAGCCTGTCCGCATCAGACGTGGACGTCGAGACCCAATCCGCTCGGGCGGTGATTCCGAAGGCGGACATCCAGACGATTGCAACTCAGAAGAAGGGTGGCGCGGCAAACGGTGCCCGGAAAGGAGCGATCATCGGAGCCGCAGCGGGAGCTGGGCTGGGGATTGCAGGCATGATGATGACCCCTGCCAATAGAGCCGGCAACAAAGACCTAGGAGAAGCGCAGAGACTTATATTGTTTGTCCCCGCAGTTGCAATTGGTATAGGGACTGCGTTGGGCATTGTTACTGGCGCCGTCACCAAGAGCGACGCAATCGTGGTCTACAAAGCTCCTGGAACTCTAGGGCCTCAAGCACAAAAATTCGGAAGGAAGGTGACCATAAGATCCGCTAACTGAAACTAACGAACCTCGCCCCCCAGCGGCATGGTCCCGGGAACCGGACAGCTGGAAGACCGCCCACGGACCGGGAGTGGCTTCGCACGGGTATGCGGCCGTCTAGAAGGGGATCCGCTCGACGATGCTGCGGGTGACGCGCCGGCGCCGGCGGTCGTAGAGCTGGGTGGTGGAGGGGTGGGAGTGCCCGACCAGGTGCTGGACCTCCTCGACGGGGACGTTCTGGGAGAGCAGGGCGGTGACGACCATGACACGAAACGAGTGCGGCGTCAGGTTGTCGGGGAGACCGGCCGAGGCGAGGCGGCGCTTGAGCATGGCCCGGACGGCGGCTTGGTTGACCTGCCGGCGGGTGAGGGATCCGCCTCGGAGCGCGCCGCGCCACAGCGGCGCGCTGGGCGGGTCTTCGGCGATCCCGGCCGCGCCCATGTACGCCTCGATCCACTCTTCCAGGTCAGATCGCACGGGGATTTCGCGTTCCTTGCCGTTTTTCTCGCGGAACCGAAAGAGCTGGCCCTCCTCGTGGTGGCTCAGGTCCCCGATCCGCAGCCGGCAAAGCGCCCCGATGCGGCAGCCGGTGGTGATCAGGGTGCCGAGCATGGCCCGGTCCCGGAGCCCCATGGGGGAGTCGAGTTCGATGGCGGCAAAGAGCCGGCGCGCCTGCGACAGGCTGATCTCCGGGGTCTTGCCGTCGATCACCTGGTGCTGGATCCCCCGGACCGAGTGAAAGGGGTTCAACACGACCGCGTGTCGGGTGACCAGGGCGTCGAAAAAATGCCTGAGCGCCGCGAGGGCCTGGTTCTTGGTGGCGGCCGAGACGGGCAGGTCGCGCAGGAACCGGCCGGCCAGGCCAGGCGTGACGCGGTGGAGCTCCACGTCCTCACGCTCGCAAAACTTGAGGAACCACCCGACGGCCCGGCCGTAGGCCCGGCGCGTCTCCGGGTTGGAGATCCGGGCGGAGAAGAACTCGTCCGCCGCAAAGCAGGCGACGCGGCCGGCGCGCTCCAGCACCGGCGGGAACGCTTTCGCGGCGATCTCCCCGCGGACGGGGTTGAGGGGGACGAGGTCGGGCAGCGAGTCGGCCATAATTGTTTACGGTAACGTACTTTGCCGACAATAATTCGCGGCCCGTGGAGAAGGGATCTTCACCCGGGGCGAAGAGATCCGTAACGCTTCAGGGCCTGGCACTGGAGCGCCAGGATTCGGGAAGTTTCGATGCTCCCGGACCGAATGGGGCCGATCCCGCGAAAAAAGACGCGCTCAGAGGGCCTGTGTCGGCTTGGCGAGGGCGGACGAAGGGTGAGGTATAGGCCCTTGGACGACGTCCTCCGCCAGGGACTCGCGACCCTGGCCGATCCCCTCTGCTGCCGTTGTCGGCGTGGGGTCCGCCTCGCCCGGCGGCAGGAACTGGCCGAGAAGAGGGACGGGCAGGTCAGGCTATGGTGAGGGAATGGCGATTCGCGGGCGGGTGCCCAGTCTTGTTCGCCCGACGCGCTACCTTCGGACTCCGCTCCGCCCGCTAACGTGATTGAGCCGGTGCTCGAAGTACCGGCGGAACACTTCGTTCTCGGGATACGCTGCCGGATCGGCCCAGATTGCCCCAAGGCGTCCCACCAATCCGGCAATCCAATCCGCTGCCTGGAGGGTCTGATACCGGTGGCTTTCCAGATGGAACGGCGGCTCGATAAGACGCCGGCGGCGTTCCGTCCTCGCATACATGCTCCGTGCCGCCTCGGTGATCAGGGCAGATCGTTGATCGTGTTCATCGAGAATCAGGACAAAATCCCCGGGCGGATTACAATCCTCTTCGCAAAATCCATCAATCCGCTTGATTGCCTCAAGAAATACCCGTGTGTAGAGCCTGTTCGAATTGTCCGCCCTTGGCGGCGCAGTCTTTTTGAGACCGACATAGAAGACGAATCCGCCGAGCGCTTCGATCTTGTTGAACAGCCGGTTGGTGAAATTCCTGAGTTCTGCGTACCGCGTCACGTTCTTGACAGTGTAGAGGCTCGCCCTCTTCTCTTCCCATAGGGCCGGATGTTTCCCCGACCGGTTGATCTCAAATTCGAGAAGCTCGCACTTGCGCCGGAAGAACCAGGTTCCGAACCCACGCACCACTTCGGAAGCGAGGACGAAGCCCGCCAGGCCAAACACTGGACTGTCCTTGTACCTTCGGTCTCGCCTGCTGACGTAGGGGCCGATATGCCCGAATTCATCAAGGTATGCGAAATACGTCACCGACGAGGTCTCCGGAAACACGAAAGCCCGTGCCGGAGCACGGGCCTCGGAGAGAGAGCAAGACAAGCTTGCATCTCATAAACAACTATGCCGCTTCAAAGTTGATCTGTCGAGAATGGTGGGAAGCGAACCCCTTCTCTGAGAAACAACTCTTCAAGCTCCCTCTTCACCTTGCGGAGGCCCCGGACGCTGAACCGACGAAATTCCAACACCTCTTTGATCCACTCGTGCGACGCTTCCGAGATCCATTTGCGCCGAGCGTAGGTGGCCCGACCCGTCTCTGTTGCCTGTTTCTGCGCCATCCGCCATGTCGCCGGAGCCGTCTCCGGATCTCCCCTCTTGGTCGGGGTCTTCCCCTCTCGGCCCAGCGCCACATACCCGTCAATGCCCCGTGCCTCCAACTCCGCCAAGTCCCGCTCGTTGCCGTAGTCCGAGTCCGCCAGCACCGTCTCCGGCTGTTGTCCGTACCTCGCCTTCACCGCGTCCAACTGGGAGATCATCTGGCCTTGATCACTGGCGTTTGCCGTCACCTGCGTCGAGACGATCACCTGATTCGCTCCGTCTACGGTCACCTGCGCGTTGTAGCACTGCCGGAACCCTTCTGGACTGGTGTGCATGATCCCGCTCTCCGGGCCCGTGAAGTTGCTCTGTGCCTTCGGATTCAGTTCCCCATAAGCCCGCTTGTAGGGTCGCCCTCTCTTCGGATTCCGATCTTGCCCCGGTCTGCGGTCCCGGGCCCGATCCGCCGCTCGTTGGGCCGCCTCCAATCGCGCCTTGGCCGCCCGGATCGCCGCCAGTCGACCCTTCCGAGTTCGCAACTCTTCCGGAATCTCGTCCCCACGCCGATCCTTCCCGTAGCGGGCGTCTTCCTCCGCGTCTATCTCGTCCGCTCGTCGCAGCCACTCCCCGATCTCCGCCTCCAGACACCCTTGTTCCCGATTCATCCGGCGGTAGGTCATCGCCTTGCGCTTGCTCGCATTCGCCCGCACCTTCGTGCCGTCGATCGACAACGTCCCTAACTTCGCCAACCCCAGCTCTCGCGCCAGCCCGACCACCTCCACGAACAGCTTCCGGAAGTCCTCCAGGTGCCGGCGACGAAACTCGCTGATCGTCCGATGCGCCGGAAAGTTCCCCGCCGCCAGCATCCGAAACGCCACGTCCTCCTCCAGCTTCTTCGCGATCCCCCGAGACGAAAACACGCCGGTCGCGTACCCGTAGATCAGGAGCTTCACCATCATCCGCGGCTCATACGGTCCGTTGCGCCGACCGTCCCCTTCGTAGGGAGCGTAAAACGCCGTCAGGTCCAGTCCGTCCACCAGATCGCTCACGCGGCAGGTAAGATGGCCCTCCGGCAACCAGTACCGCAGGTCCGGCGGCAACAGCAGCTTCTGTTTCGGGTGGTAGGGGCGAAACGTCGTTGGCATCCGGCACCTCCGCCGTCTATTCTCCCATGAGGATCGGACCCCTATTTGCTGCGGCGCAGACTCCTAGCCCGGCGGTCGCTGTTTCTGCGTCCAAATCGTCAGGTTCGTCAGATCCCGGGCCGGACCCTTCCTCGGAAGCCAACTGACCAGGTATCCCAGTCCCAGCAGGGCCACATTGGCCAGCACGATGATCCAGAACCGGTCCGGAAAGACGCGTGCCACCGCCGGCCACAGACGCGCGCCCGTCTCACTGCCCACGAAGACCCAGAGGCAGACGCCGGCCACGACGCAGACGGTGGCCGCGGCGGCCGATCGGCTGTCCACTCGCCGGGTGAGGAACCCCAGCAGGAAGAGCCCCAGCAGGCCTCCACTGAGAATGGACATGAGGAGGCTCTGGAGGTCCATGAGGGTCTCGGTCCGGGTGAGGTAGATGGTCAGCGCCGCCCCGATCATGACCGCCCCGAAGGCCACCGAGAGCCAGCGTCCGACCCTGACGTAGTGCACCTCCTCCCGGTCCGGCGCGAACAGCCGCCGGTAAAAGTCGGTGGTCACGGTGGCGGCGGAGGCGTTGATGCTGGAGTCGAGCGTGGACATGGCAGCCGCCAGAAGACCCGAGACGATCAACCCGGCCAGTCCGGCGGGCATCTGCGTAAGGATGAAGAAGGGGAAGACCTGCTCGGGCGCCAGACCGGACAACTCCGGAGTCGGGAAATGATTGTAGAAGACGTAGAGGGCGGTCCCCACGAAGGTGAAATAGAGCCAGACCGAAACCGCGGAGAAGGCGCCCAGGATGACGCCTTTTCGGGCTTCCCGGTCCGTCTTCATGGCGGAGTAACGTTGGACCGTCATCTGGTCGGTGCTCATGATCTGGAGGAAGAGGAAGAAGTACAACAGCGTCGTGACCCAGAGCGTCTTCTCGTTCCAGGAAAAATGGGTGCTTCCGACGGAGAACTTCCCGGCCGAGTACGCCTCGGTCAGGATCTGTTCCAACCCTCCGGGGAGAAGCGTGGCCACCACCGGCACGCACAGGAGCCCTCCTCCCACCAGGGCCACCCCTTGGAGCACATCGGTCCAGATCACCGCCTCAAGTCCCCCGGCTGTGGTGTAAAAAGCCACCAGGACGCCGAAGACCACGATGATGAGGGGCATCGGAAAACCGCTGAGGGTCTCGATGGCCAGGGAGACGGCGTAGAGGATGACGCCCAGCCGAAACACCTGGAAGAGGATGAAGCCGGCGCCGGCGTAGAGCCGGGCCCAGGTCCCGAAGCGGCGTTCCAGATAGGCGTAGGCCGAGGGGAACCGGCCGGCTCGAAAGAAGGGCATGAACAGGAAAAGCGCCGCCAGATTGGCGATGAGATAGGTCATGTGGCCGGGGATGTAACGCCAGTCCTGCTGGAAGGCGAAGCCGGGCATGGCCAGGAAGGTCATGGAGCTGATGATGGTGGACATCAGTGAGATCCCCACCACCCAACCGGGCATGTTGCGGCCGGCCAGGAAGTAGGCCTCCGATGACTTGCTTCGGCGGGAGGTGTAGATCCCGATGGCGACCATGGCCCCCAGATTCAGGCAGATGACCAGAAAATCGGGCCATCTCAAATAGTGCAGCATCGGGTAAATTTCTCCAGGAGAAGTCGGAACTCTACCGAAAACCCGCGTGCAGGCCAAGTCGTCACGAATCGGTTCCGTGGTCCCTTGCGGCGGGCCTCATTACGTCGAGGGACTACTTCAACGCCGGAACTGCGATATCATGGCGCCCGCAAAATGAATCATGGAAGTTGGATATAGACGTGGTTGGACACGAACCTCACCACTGACGGCCTGACGGAAACGATTCCGGGGCGTTGGCCCACCTGACGTTTGTTCTGAAGAAATAAGCCCACAGCGAGTCATGGACATGGATGCTTTCCGAGATTTCTTGAACCGGCACGACGAACCGGCATGGGACAGAGTGCTGGCGGACCTGGAGCCCTCGCTTCATCCCGTGGACCGGGAGGGGACCCGAATCTGGTTCGGCTTCTGGCCTCTGAAACTCCGCCGGCTCCTTCATGAATCCATCGACGAGGCGGTGACGGCACGGGAGTATCTCCTGGACGGCCGCTACCGGCTGGAGCAACAGTTGGACGAGTCCGTCGAATTCCTGTACGGATCGATCTATTGGAACCGGGTGAAGGAGGCTCTGCTCCAGCGGAGCGAATCGGCTTCCCACCTGGACCTGGAGAGCCTCGGGAGCGAGATCCGCAGGTTGGCGGGCGGCGTAGCGGCCCACCTCAAGGTGCGGAAATCCCTCCTGCTGGGGATCTCGGCGGTGGCATTAATGGCGTTCCAGCAGGTGGGAGCGCAACCCTTCCGGAGCGGTTCCGGGTCCGGAACGCCGCGTTCCAAGCGGCCCATGCCCGAGAAGATCCTCAAACACCGATCTCGCAAGACCAGTCAAGGGCTCTTCGGCTTTCTCCGGACCGTCAACCGAAAGTTCACGGTCCGCTTCGACGAATCCAAGCGGGACGCGACGTTCTCCTGCATCGAAGGACAGGACCTGTCCTCCGCCTCCGCCGGGGATGAACGGGACTATCAGACCCGGGACCACCGGTGCATCGCCGGACCGATCCCCGTCGAATGCCGGGTGGCCTCGTGCGGGTACTGCTGGATCGGCATCCTGAGCGGCCGGGAGAACGTCGTCGAGCTGAGCGAACACGAGCGCCGGCGCCTGAATTACTTCGGGTACCTCGACTCCTCTTCCCACGACGAGACCCATCCCGTCATCCGGCTGGCGTGCCAATCCAAGTGCTACGGCGACGTGACGGTGGTGGTTCCACCCTGGAACGGGAGCCTGGACGGGCGCCGCTGATTCGGGACGGGCAGGACTTCCATCTTCAATCGGAACCTCACTTCCAAGAAAAACATGGCCGCGTCCTGGATCGGGTCGAGTGCAGGGGATTGCGCCCCCGCACCCTCCCACACCACCGGACGTACCGTTTTCAGTATCCGGCGGTTGGAGTCACCCGAGGCTCTTTCGAGCCTCGTACAGGGCCTTTCTTTCCGGTTTCCGCCGCCGCTGAGACTTGATCTCCGCCCTTCCGGCTTGCCGGGCTCCACCCGTGGGCCTTCCATGCCGGGTCCGAGGGGCCTCCCCCCGCCCCGTTTTCGGAGGTAGTTGCGATCCCGCTGACGAGTCCACCATAGGGCCAGTCCGACTCCTTCGGTCCTTCGCTCCACCGGCATTATCCGGCTTCTTCGCTACTATGACCTCTGCTGACTTCTCAAAGGCTCTCACCCTTGAGATCTCCCCGAGTAAGGTGCTGCATCTTTCCCCCCGGGCCGCCCGGCTCTACCTGATGCGTCTGGATGGGGTTCGGGTTTCGCTGTTGCTCGCCAGCTCACCGCCCGCACCCGGCCTCACTGCCGGTTCGTGTTCCTGCGGTCGTGGGTTTGCCTTCCGCTTCCTTCAGCTTCACCTCGCGGCTACGCCTTGCGGTTCGGCTAGGGTTGGTCCCATCACCTCCCTTGGGATCTTTCATCCCTTAGATACAGCCCATGTCGGGCGCACGAGCGGGGACATCCTTGTCCCCCTCTTCGCCACCGGCCCCGAATCGGCGACTGGCGAGGCTCAGCTATGCAGCATTTCCCGACGACTCCAGTTCCTGGGCGATTCCTTGGAACGCCTCCAAGGCGGCGTGTAGGTCTTCCACGATCTCGGCAGCCAGCACTTCCGGCTCCGGGAGATTCTCACTGTCCTCCAGAGCCCTGTCCCTGATCCACAGGAGATCCAGGTTCAGCTTGTCCCGCTTGGCCAGTTCGTCGTACTCGAACGCCCTCCAGCGGCCGCCCTCGTTGTCCGGGCTCCACGTCGGCTCTCTCAAGTGGCGCTCGCCCGGCCGGTAGCAGGCCACGAAGTCGTCAAGATCCGCTCGCCGGAGCGGCTTCATCTTGAGCGTGAAGTGCCTGTTCGTGCGTAGGTCGTAGACCCAGAGCCGCTCCGTCCAGGGCTTCTCGCGCGCGGGCCTGGCGTCGAAGAACAGGACGTTCGCCTTCACGCCCTGGGCGTAGAAGATCCCGGTCGGGAGGCGGAGGAGGGTGTGCACGTCGAATGCTTGGAGCAGGTTGCGCCTCACGGTCTCGCCTGCGCCACCCTCGAACAGGACGTTGTCCGGCACGACAATGGCGCAGGCGCCGTGCATCCTGAGCAGCGTCTTCACGTGCTGGAGGAAGTTCAGTTGCTTGTTCTTGGTGCCGGTCCAGAAGTCCTGCCGCTCGTAGGCGTGGGACTCCGCCTCCAGTTTGCCCTCCTCGTTCACGATTCGGACGCTGCTCTTCTTGCCGAACGGGGGGTTGGTGAGCACCATCGAGAAGCGCTCGCCGGGATCGTTGGCCAGGCTGTCGACTCCCGACCGGATCGGGGACTCGTCCGGGCCGATCCCGTGCAGGTAGAGGTTCATGATGCAGAGTCGGGCGGTCGCGGGCACGATCTCCCAACCCCGCACGAAGTCCTGCCGTAGATGGCACTTCCGGTCGGGATCCAAGCTGCTGCCGTGCTCTCGGACACGTAGTCATGGGCGGCCAGGAGGAATCCGCCGGTCCCGCAGGCGGGGTCGCAGACCGTGTCGTCGGGACCCGGCCGCACGCAGTCCACGATGGCCTTGATCAGTTCGCGGGGCGTGAAGTACTGGCCCGCGCCCTTCGGCGACTCCTGGGTCGACTTGGCCAGCAGGCCCTCGTAGATGTCCCCCTTCACGTCCGCGCGCATCGACATCCAGTCCTCGGGGTCGATCAGGTCGACGATCAGGCGCTTCAGCGTGGCCGGATTCTGGATCTCCTGACGGGCCTTCTTGAAGATCTCCCCCAGCATCCCTCCCTGTCTGGGAAGCTCCGTCAGGATGCGCCGGTAGTGGGCATCCAACTCCTCGCCGTCGCGGGCGAGCAGGCTCGGCCAGTCGAATCCGGCAGGCACGATGGGGGGCGATTCCAAGGCGGTTGGGTCCGCTGATGGGCCATCTTCAGGAACAGCAGGAACGTGATCTGCTCCGTGTAGGCCATGTAGGAAAGGCCGTCGTCGCGAAGCAGGTGCGCGAAGCTCCACGCCTTGTTGACGACTTGGCGGGAGTGGTCAACCGCCAACGGGCTCGCCTTCTGCGACGGGTTGAGTCAGCTGCGCTTCACCGTCGCCGCCCCCCGCTTCCGCCGCTGCCTTCGCCGCTTCCTTGGCTTCGTATTCCGCTACCCTGCGCATGGCGTCCTTCCGTGCGAGGACAAGGGCGGCGAGAATGCTCTCGTTCGATGGTTCCCCTTCCGGAAATCTCCACGGCTGCTCTGTCATTTGTTGCCTCCCGGAATCTGTGGTTCGTTGCCTGGGGCCTGATGGCCGCCACTTCGTGCCCGGCTCGCGGACTGCATTCCATTCCTCGGACTCCTCCAGCAGAACCGGAACCTCGCCGGAATTGTCGTACACCCGCCAGTCGTCCACAACCTTCCGGTAAAGGTCGCGGAAGTTCCTCCAGCTCCGCTCGAAGCGCCGGCGGATCACGGGCTCCGGAATGTGGTGCCCTCCTTCGCGAACGCGTTGGGCGACACGCGCAACGGAGTGATCGGCGCTCAGCACCCGAAGGTAGATGATGGCGACCCGATATCCGGCGGCCCGACACCGCCTGATCCTCTTGGCGTAGGCTCTGCCACTGAGCGTGGTCTCGGTTGCGAAATCTTCGCCGCGCGCGACGTGGGCCTCCATCTCGCGCAACGCCAACCTCCCCGCCTTCTGCGCAACGGCGGCGGGGTCGTCTGGACGCAGCTTTGCGGCGATGTCGTCACCGTTCACGAAACGGCGCCGATCCCCTTCGCGCTTCAGGTAGCGCCGTGCAAACGTCGTCTTGCCGGCTCCGTTCGGACCCGCGATTACGAGGATCTTCATGTCGCTTCTCCTGAGAGAGCGGCGGTGGCTCGATCTTGCGACCCTGCTTTACCCCATGAGGGCCGCCATTTGAGCTTGAGTCAGCTTCGCCTGCATCCGAAACCTCGCGCGGGAAAAATCGGGGCGTGAACGATGGCGGGACCCTCGCCCTTCCCATGGGACAAGGTTTCGTTCAGGGACTGGATCAGGTTTTCTCCAAACGTGCTCACTTCCTCTACTTTCCATGAAGCTTGATCGCATTCGCGAGCGCGGCCGCCGCTCGCCGGGGCTCAAATCGATTTTGTCAGACTTCGGGCGGCCGTTTTCGAGGAGCTAGCAGCGAAAGGCGAATCTTGCGACGAACGCGAGGCTCATGGAGTGGCCGCAGGAGTAGCCGACTGGTTACGCCAACGTCAGGCGCTCGCCCTTGGGTTGCGGCACGGGTCGTCCCAACTCCCGTGCCCTATCGATCCAGAATCGCATCGCTTCCTTGATGTTCCCCAGCGCGGACTCTTGATCGTCTCCATGCGCCATGCACCCGGGCAACTCGGGCGCCTCGGCGACGAAAGCTTGATCTTCGTTGCTCCAGTACAGAATGATCTCGTACTTGTACATTAGCCATCGGCTCCCAGCTTGTATTTGAGGATCAGCCGTCGAACCTGCCTCACTTGATAGGGCTTGGCCTGTCCGCCACGGCCTTGCAGATTGACGAGTTCCACGATGCCTTCCTTGTCGAAGATGTGGTGGCTGCCGCGCACACGCTCCTCGAATCCAAGATACCGCATCAGGGCGCGCAGTGCGTCGAGCCGAATGTTGGCATCCGACCGCCTGCGGAGAATGGTCCGCACCAGCCGCCCGTGGCGACTCATCGGATACCTGAGATGTGCAGGCTGTTCATTGTTTCTCTCGCCGCGGAAGGAATCGGGAAGGCCGTACGGTGTCCCGCCTCCGGGGCGTCCTACAGCCACTTGGAGACGCAAACGGCACGGCCGACGAAGAGCAGAGGGTAGACCGAGGAGCAATAGTAGCGCCGATCCACGAGCGATTCCATAGCTGAACGGGACTCGTGCATGAGTCAGAAGATCGAGAGCGCCTCGTCAGCTCCGCACACGCCGCTGGGCGCGGATTCGGTCGAATAGAACAGACGCAGGCTCGTCGGCGGGGTCCTGGGGGACCAAGCGGCCCTCGAAGGCGCGCTTGAGGATGGATTGGCGGAGGGCGTCAGCGCGGATGGTTCCGGCTCCGAGCCCATCTTCTACGATCTGGGTGGCGTCCCGCAAGGTGCTGGCGGCTCGTTCCGCTTCCGCCTGTTCCAAGCGCGGTGGCAGCGGGATTGGGAGTGACCTGACCTTCGAGAGACTGAGCGTATGCAGACCCGATGTCGAACTAGCCCTGTGCAGCACGGTGGAGCGACCAGCCGGTGAAAGCAGCCACATGAGGGGCCAACGTGGACGGATGTATCGACCAAAACGGACCTTGATGAGGTGGTTTTGGTGGACACAGGGTTTTATGGTGCCATCCCACAGGGCAACCCGCCCTATCTGATCTGCACTCCCATTTCCCTCCACTATCAATAAGTCTCCGGGCAGTAGCGAAACCCGGTCGAGTTCCGCCTTCGTAACGCCAATCGTCCTTATGTCGTCCAATCTCATCTCGTCAGCGTAGACGTTCGCGACACGCAGATAGGGCAATCGGAGTGACAGATTCCGCCTGGCCGGGTTCTTTGTCAGCCCCCCAATTACCCGGCCGAGTTGATCAACCGTGGCCCAACACCATCCGTCGGGTAGCTCCCGCAGATTTCTGGTGTCCGGTTCCACAGGCTCCTTGTACTTCGCCTTCCAGTTCCGGGGCGGCTTCCTTCCCTTCGCCTCGAAATTGGCGAGCTGTTCCTCTTCCCAGCGTTTCCGGCGCTCGGCCAGAATGCGCCGAAGCAGTTCTGCGCCGGTTTCATCGGACGGATTCTCCCTGTGCCACTGTTCGGTCAGCCTTCCATCGACTGCTGCCTTGAGGACGGAGGCGCGGTAGCGCTCCAGGTTGGCCTGCGCCCGCTGGAGCGCGGCCACGCCCTCGTCGAGTTTCGCGAACAGCGACTCGATCTTCGCGACGATGCGGTGCTGCTCGGGGAGCGGGGCGAGGGGGATGCGGGTGCGCCACAGGGGATCCATGCGGACCCGCATGAGAGAGCCACCCACGCCTGAGATGTTCGATGTCAAGTGTTGCCGCACATCTGGCGTCTGAAGTGCATACATGGCGAAATGCGGCGCAATGCCGGGCACCCGTGGAAGGGAGATCCACTCGGTTGAAGCGATCTGCGGATCCCTTCCGGCATCTCCGACCATCCAGACGCGATTGATCCGCGGATTAATCCGGCACATAAGCACTGAACCGGGCGTGACCTGCTGCTTGGATGAGCCGATCTCGGAGCCGAAGGGGCGATCAGGTACCCCGATGTGGAAGGATGGTACGCTGTACAATTCGAAAACCCGATGTGGCTCGTTTGCGGGCACAACGGACGATCTTCGTCCTCGCCTCCACACCTCTCCCAACCTCACCTCCACCCACCCCTCCGGCAGCTCCCTCACGCCGCCAGCCTCTTATTCAGCTCGGCCAGCACCGCGTCTAGGTCCTCGCCGAACGCCTTGCACACGGCACCCAGACCGCCCCACCGGTTGAACGGCACGTCCTCGAAGTCCTCCCGCTCGATCGCGAGGCTAGACGCGATGTGGTCCTTGATCGCATCCAGCCACCGCCGCTGATCGACCGTGAACTCCTGCCCGCCGTGCGCCTTCTCCTCCAGCCACGCCCTGTAGCGCGCCTCCACCTGGTCGGCCACGGGCACGAGCGGCTCCTCGGGCCGGAGCACGTGCTTGACGATCGCCACCAGGTCCACCAGCGCACTCCCGCCCCGCCCCTTCACCCGCTCCGGCTCGAGCGCCTCGTAGAGCCGCCAAAGCCCGTCCTCCGGCCTGTGCAGCGCCACGGGCGGACTCCCGAGCGCGTCGCGAAGCTCCCTGACGTGACCGTAGCGGAGTCCCGTGCGGTAGGGCCGGCTGTACAGAATGCGGAGCGCCTCGATCTCTTCCTTGTTCTCTTCGAGGAATCTCCGGAAGTCGTCCAGCTTGGAGCGCGCACTCGCGACCGCCGCCTCGCTGTGCCCGAAGTCGAGCAGCACGTCGATGGTGGCTTCGTCGATGATCTGGTAGAGGCTATGCGTGATCTCGACGATCGCCCGTCGAAGCCCCGGCCGGGTGAAGGGCTTGAGCGCCTCGGTCATGCGCTCGCGCTCGACGGTGTCCAGTTGTTCCGGCGTCGGCTCGTCGTCATCGGCAAGCCCGCACTTCTCCACCGCCGCCTCGTGCGTCGCCTGCGGGTCGATGCTCTCCAGCAGCCGCCCGGTCAGCTCCGCGAGACTCTCTCCGCCCGATTCCTGCGCGATCCGGGCCGCTTGGTTCCCGTCCACCTGCCGGCCCAGCCGCGCCAAACGCGAGGCCAGGCTCGACACCAGGTCCGGGTGCACCATCCCCATCG
The DNA here is from genome assembly GCA_965263035.1 of Acidobacteriota bacterium. Classification (GTDB taxonomy): domain Bacteria; phylum Acidobacteriota; class UBA6911; order RPQK01; family JAJDTT01; genus JAJDTT01. The sequence continues at coordinate 5,696,260 of OZ253580.1, read as the reverse complement.
CCGCCATCTGGAGCAGCTTCCTCGTGCTGACCGAGGGCTTGCGCTCCAGCGGCGGCGACACCGTCTTGTCCCGCTCGCACACGCCGACCGCGTCGACGATCACGAAGTGCGTCTTGTCCTGCGCGTCCGGGGTCACGCTTTGCAGGTCGTCGCGGTCGATGACGCGCACCCCGCGCCCCTTCATCTGCTCGAAGTAGCCCGCCGAGTTGACGTTACGCAGGAAGAGGATGCACTCGAGCGGCTTCACGTCGGTGCCGGTCGCAATCATGTCCACCGTGACCGCGATGCGCGGGTTGTAGGAATTGCGGAAGCTGCTCAGCAGGTCCTCCGGCGAGACGCCGGTCGTCTTCGAGGTGATCTTCCGGCAGAAGTCGTTCCCCTTCCCGAACTCCTCCTTGACGATATTCACGATGTCGTCGGCGTGGCTGTCGTACTTGGCGAAGACGAGGGTCTTGGGAACCTCAGTGCGCCCCGGGAAGATCTCCGTGAAGAGCCGGTCGCGGAAGGTGCGCGCAACGAGCCGAATCTGGTCCGGGGCGACCACGTCGCGGTCGAGTTGGTTCGCGGTTTAGGTGAGGTCGTCCTCCAGCTCCGCGAGCGTTGTCTTTCTGGTGCGGCGGTCGCGCTTGGGCACGTACTGCCCCGCTTCCACGCTTCCGCCCTCCTCTGAAATCTTCGTCTTGATGCGATAGTCGTCGTAGCCGACGTTGACCCCGTCCGTCACCGCCTTGGTGTGCGAATAGTCCTGCACGACGTTATTGTGGAAGAACCCGATGGTGCGGGGACTCGGGGTCGCCGTCAGACCGATCAGGAAGGCGTCGAAGTACTCGATCACCTGCCGCCACACGTTGTAGATGGATCGGTGGCACTCGTCGATGATGATGAAGTCGAAGGTCTCGACGGGAAGGTCCGGGATGTAGGAGACGGGGACGGGCTCGCTGCGCGGCAGGCGGGCAGACTCGAAGAGCGATTCGTCCTCGTTGGCCGGGTCGTACTCCGGATCGCCCTTGAGGATCGAGTAAAGCCGCTGAATCGTCGTGACGACCACCTTGCTGGCAGGATCGATGGCGTTGCCGCGCAGGTGCTGGACCGGGAACTCCTCGGCAAAGGTGTAGGCGGACCCAGTATCTCGGAACTGCTGGAACTCGTTCAGCGTCTGGCGTCCCAAATTGTTGCGGTCCACCAGGAAGAGGATTCTCTTGGCATTGGCGTGCTTGATAAGGCGGTAGCAGGCTGAGACCGCCGTGAAGGTCTTGCCGCTCCCGGTGGCCATCTGAATCAGTGCGCGGGGGCGGCCGTGGGCGAGCGACCGCTCGAGATTCCGGATGGCCTCGTGCTGGACGGGCCATAGTCTGCCTTGCGGCAATACCGGCATCTGCCGGAGTGTCCGGCGCAGTTGTGCCGATCCCAGGTCTTGCTGCCGGATCAGCTCTTCGGGCCGGTGGAAGGTGAAGATCTCCCGGCTGCGCGGGTGTGGGTCGAGGCCGTTGGTGAACTGGGTGACCTTGCCGGTGGACTAGTAGGCAAAGGGAAGGGGGCGGTACCGCGCGGGAATCCGTTCGTCAAGCCCTTCCGTGTAGCGCTTCGACTGGACAACAACCCCTTCGAGAGTGTGCCCCGCGGGCTTCGCCTCGACGACCCCAATGGCCCACCCGTCGGCATAGAGCAGGTAGTCCGCCGACCCGGACTTGATCGTGGTGCCATCTTTCCACTTCAGCGGAAACTCCCGAACGGCCACGCCGCGCCTCGCGTGGATGTGCATGGACGCGAAGTCCTGAACCATCCACCCGCAGGCCTCCAACTGCGCGTCGATCTCCTCGCGTGCTCGCTGTTCAGGCGTCAGTGACAAGGGCGCCTCTTCTTCTCCAAAGATTTGACGGCCAAATTCATAGCACGAGGAGAAGGGTCGTTCCGTTCAATTTCCGGCGCCATTTCCAGGAGGGTCTGAAGCCTCCCCTTCTCCAATCGCCCGGCGGCCCGCCTCCAGAAGCTGGACGATCCGATCCACGTCGTAGACGCAGCCGAGCCAGACGCCGCCGCTCGCCGACTGGAGCGCCGCCCAGAGCCGGGTGTCGGCCGGAAGGCGGGGATGGGGGGCGAGCTCGGGATGCAGTTCCCTTCCCTCGAGGATTCGATCCGCCTCGGCTTCGGAGACCTCCGCCCCGTCGGGTCCCAGGAAGTTGATCCGGCCCTCCAGGCGGCGGCGGTCGATGACCAGCTCCACAAGGTCCCCGTCCCGGACTCGGCCGATGGGTCCGCCGGCCAGCGCTTCCGGACCGACATGTCCGATACAGGGACCGGTGGACACCCCCGAGAAGCGGGCGTCGGTGAGTACGGGCACCGTCTTGCCCCACGGAATGAACTTGAGGGCCGAGGTGACCTGATAGATCTCCTCCATTCCGGTGCCTGAGGGTCCCAGGCCGGCCAGGACCAGGACGTCCCCCGACCGGACGGACCGGGGCCCCAGGCCCTTGAGGGCCCTCACCGCCTCCCGCTCCGAGCAGAAAACCCGGGCCGGTCCCCGGTGCCGGTAGACCTGTCGCTCGTCCACCAGACTCGGGTCGATGGCGGTAGCCTTGATCACCGAACCCTCGGGAGCCAGGTTCCCGGAAGGAAAGACGACGGTGCTGGTGAGTCCGTTCCGGCGGGCCGTCTCGGGGTCCATGATGATCTGGTCCACGTCCGCCTCGCCGGACCGTTGCAGCACGCGGCGGCAATCCCGGCGGCGCCGGCTCTCCTGCCACCAGTCCAGCACGTCTCCCAACTTCTCCCCCGTCACCGTCCGCGCCTCCAGGTTCAGGAGGCCCAGGCCCCGAAGGTGGAGCATCACTTCCGGAACACCCCCGGCCAGGAAAACCTGGATGGTGGGATGGTTGCGAGGCCCATTGGGAAGGGCGTCCACGAGGCGGGGCGTGCTTCGATTGACCCGGTTCCAATCCTCGACCCGGGGCGGCTTCAGACCGGCGGCGTGGGCGATGGCCGGAATGTGGAGCAACAGGTTGGTGGAGCCCCCGAACGCGGCATGGACCAGCATGGCGTTCTCCAGGGATGCCGGGGTCAGGATCCGGGACAAGGGCAGAGCCCGTTCCCTGAGCCGCATGAGCGCCAGGGCCGACCGCCGGGCCGCGTCCAGCCAGACCGGCTGGCCCGAAGGACTCAGGGCCGTGTGAGGCAGAGCCATTCCCAGTCCCTCGGCCACCACCTGCGCCGTGGCCGCAGTTCCCAGAAACTGGCATCCCCCGCCCGGCGAGGCGCAGGCCCGGCACCCCATGGCTGCGGCGTCCTGCAGGCTGATGAGTCCGTGGGCGAAACGGGCGCCGATGGTCTGCACCGTTCCCGCATCTTCCCCGTTGGTGGGAGGCAGCGTGACGCCGCCGGGGACGATGACTCCCGGCAACCCGGCACAGCCCGCCAGCGCCATGAGCATGGCCGGCAGTCCCTTGTCGCAAGTTCCGATCCCCAGGACGCCCTGTCGAGTCGGGAGGGACCTCACCAGCCGCTTCAGGACCGTAGCAGCGTCGTTACGGTAGGGGAGGCTGTCCATCATCCCCTCCGTTCCCTGGCTCCGGCCGTCGCAGGGGTCGCTGCAATAGGCCGCATAGGGGCGGGCTCCCTGGTCCCGGAAGACGCCGGCCGCCGCCGCCGCCAGCAGGCCGATCTCCCAGTGTCCCGTGTGGTACCCCAGGGCCAGTGGAGTCCCATCCGCGTCCCGCAGGCCGCCCTGGGTGCTCAAGATCAGATAGGCCTCCCGGTCGACCTTCCCGGGACTCCAACCCATCCCCACGTCCTGGGTCCAGCCGAAGAGATTGCCGCTGGGCTCATGGAGCAGCATCTCCTCGGTCAAGGGGAGCTGACCCTCCGGCCCCGCGCTCCGGGTCCGCACCCCGGACCACTCCACACCTGACCCGACGACATCCTTAAATGAAATTTTCTTCGCGTCCCCCACAGCAAACCCAGTCTACCAGCCCCAACCCGAACTCTCGCACGGCAGCAGGACCTCTTCTCTCTTTCCTCCTTTCCTCCTTTCCTCCTTTCCTCCTCCGAAGTAGACTTCGGCCCGCCGGACCGGACACGATCCATGAAGAACCTTTGGGCCCTCACGATTCCTCCATTGTCTTTCCTGCTCCTGGGTTGCTCCATCGGAACTCAACCGGGAGGCTTCGAAGGCTCGGGCCCAGTCCGCATCGGTTACTCCAACGAGGCTCCGTTCGCCTTCTACGACAACCGGACCGGAAAACTGACGGGCGAGTCGGTGGAGGTGACGCGCCGGGTCCTGGCGGAGATGGGAATCACCCAGGTGGAGGGTGTCATCACCGAGTTCGCCTCTCTCATCCCGGGCCTCAAGGCTGGACGCTTCGACCTGATCGCCGCCGGCATGTGGATCCTGCCTCCCCGGTGCCGGGAAATCCTCTTTTCCGAACCCCTCTCCTGCATCCTCCAGGGAATGCTCGTGCAGCAGGGCAACCCGCTGAACCTCCACAGCTATCTGGACGTGACCCGTCATGAGAGCGCCCGTCTGGGCGTGGTGGCGGGGGGGGTGGAGCTCATGTTCGCCAGAGCCACGGGCATCCCCGAGTCAAGGCTCTTCATCTTTCCGGACCAGCCCAGTGCCGTGGCCGGTCTGCAGGCCGGAAGGGTGGACGCCAATGCGGGTCCGGCGCCGGCCCACCGGGACCTGCTGCGCAAGCCCTCTACCTCGGAACTCGAGGCGATCGACCCGTTCGTCCAGCCCCGGGCAGCCGGCCTCCCGGCCCGCACCTGTAGCGGGATCGGTTTCCGCAAAGAGGACCGGAAGCACCTGGACGAATTCAACCGACACCTCACCGCCTTCATCGGAACTCCCGGACATCTGGAGTTGATTCGCACTTTCGGGTTTACGGAAGCCGAGCTCCCTGCGGGAATGACGACGGAAGAGCTCTGCGCCGGCGCTCCCTGATCTCTATCGACCAAGATGCCACCGCCCCTGGACCTTCTTCCCAGCCTGTTGACGGGACTCCTGGTCACGCTCCAGATCACCGCCGGCGCCGCGGTGGTGGCGCTGGCCTCCTCCTTCCTGGCGGGACTGGGACGGCTCTCCGGGCGCAGGATGGTCCGGGGGATCACACGGGTTTACGTCGACGTCTTCCGGGGAACCTCGGCCCTGGTCCAGCTCTTCTGGGCCTACTTCGCTCTTCCCCTGCTGGGACTCCGGCTGGAGGCGGTGACGGTGGGAATCCTGGTCTTGGGCCTGAACCTGGGGTCCTACGGATCGGAGATCGTCCGGTCGGCGATCCGTAGCGTCTCCCAGTCCCAGTACGATGCCGCCGCGGCCTTGAACCTGAGCCGGCGCCAGACGCTCTGGAGAATCATCCTGCCTCAGGCCGCACTGCGCATGATTCCCCCCTTCGGAAACCTCTTCATCGAGCTCCTCAAAGGGACCGCCCTCGTCTCTCTCATCAGCTTGGCGGACCTCACGTTCCAGGGGCAGACGCTACGGACGGCCACGTTGCGTTCCGGCGAAATCTTCGCCCTGATTCTGGTCTTCTACTTCCTGTTGGCTCAGGTGATCGCGAGAGGAATGAGATTTCTCGAATCCAGGTTGGCGGCGGGACGCGATTCCGGGGGTGCGGCGTGATCTTCGACTGGGGATTCGCCCTGGAGATCCTGCCCGCCCTGCTGCATGCCTGTCTGGTGACGCTCCAGTGCACCGTGGTGGGCATGAGCCTGGCGCTGGTGCTGGGTCTGGCCTGGGCTCTTCTTCGCCGGTCTTCCCGCCGCTATCTGGCTTGGCCGGCCACCTGGATCGTGGAGTTCGTCCGCAGCACTCCGCTCCTGGTGCAGGTCTACTTCCTCTTCTACGTCCTGCCCGAGTTCGGCCTCTCCTGGTCGCCCTTCGTGACCGGCGCCCTCGGTCTGGGACTCCACTACAGCGCCTACACGGCCGAAGTCTACCGCGCCGGCATCGACAACGTCCCTTCCGGCCAGTGGGAGGCCGCCCGGGCCCTGAACCTGGGCTGGCTGGAGACCTGGAGGTCGGTGATCCTGCCCCAAGCCTTACCTCCCATGGTCCCGGCCTTGGGCAACTACCTGGTGGGCATGTTCAAAGAAACCCCCATCCTGGCCGCCATCACGGTCCGGGAACTGCTCCAGACGGCCAAGCTCATCGGCGCCGAGAGCTTCCGGTATTTGGAACCCCTGACCCTGGTGGGACTCCTCTTCCTGCTGGTCAGCCTCTCCTCGGCGCAACTGATCGGGTGGTTGGAATCCCGGCTGGCCCAGCGGCCTGTGTGAATCGAATCCCACTCCCGCCCCGGCGGTCCCGCCAGTCTCGATCAGGTCCCAGGGACGAATCTCTGCAGGGCCCGGGTCGACAGCAAGCCGAGAAGGGCGCAAACCGGTCCGCCGAGACCCGTCGAGACGGCCGCGATGAGGACCCCATCCAAAAGGGAGATGCCGGCGATGAGACCGGTGACGGCGCGGGGCACGTTGCGCCGCTGCGCCCACAGCAAGGATCCGGACCACAGTGTCCAGACCAGAAAGAAAGCCATCAACGGAAGCAACGCCGGGTCGGCCCCGCCTTCGAAGGTCCGGTGCAAAGCGAACACCAAGGGGCCAAAGAGCAAGAGCGCGGGCCACAGCGCCTTCACCCGGTTGAGGTCTTCCTGGGCGGCCAGGTAGGTCAAACCGGCCACGTAGCTCACCAGCACCAGGCCACCGGCCCAGACCTGGAGGGAGAGGGACCCGGCCGTCATGGAAGCGGCGATCAGGTAGACCAGTCCACGGCAGACGGCCATCACCACGGGACTGAAGGGATCGGTCTTATGGCGGTAGTTGTAGCGGACGATCAAGACGCCCAGGATCACCCCCGCACCCAGAGCTTCCAGACGGGGACCGGACTGTAGCGCCGAGGCTGCAAAGAGTCCCGCCTGGCCCAGGGCCAGGAACCCGAAGCCTGTTGCGTAGACCTCGAACCGGCCGACCTGCCCCGAAGGAATGGGCCGGCCGGGCCGGGACCTTTCGTCATAGCGGTGGTCGAAGGCATCGTTGAGGAACATGCCCCCGGTGTAGAAGCAGGAGAGCGCCGCCGCCAGGAGCAGCAAGGTGGGCAGCTCCGGAGTCGCGCCGGAGAGAGCGGCTCCCGCCACGCAGTTGGTCCAGACGGTGGGCAGATTGGACACCCGCCCCAGGTCCAGGTAGACGCGCCAGCGGGGCCTGCGTCCAGGCAACGGCGTTTGCGCGCTCATTGCAGGAGCTTGTCCCGCGTCCAGGCCAGCTCGCGGGCGATGGCGTCGGTCGTATCCAGGGTCTTGTAACGCGGCGGGAGAACGTCCCAGGTATAGGTCTCCACCTCCAGATAGGGACATGCGGGTTTCGATTTCAGGCGGGCCAGCAGGGCCGCAAGGTCATCCTGAGTGGTGTCGAAGCCTTTCATGCGGGAGAGGAAGATGGGAACGTGGAAATGGACTCTCCATTCCTTCCGGATGCCGGGCGATGCGGCGCCTTTTTGCTGGAAATCCACCTCCCGGTCCAGCGCCTGCGGCAGATCCTGATAGCGGACGACTCCCCGCTCCGACGTCTCCACCACCTGGTGCAGGTAGGTCTCCTCGGCGAAAGGCCGCAACGTTCGTTGAGGGCTGCCGTCCCCCTCCCGGAACCGGAGGCGCAGAGCCGAGCTGACTTGAACCTTCAGGATTCGGATCCCCGCGGCTTCCAGGCGATCCAGCACCTCTGCCGGTTCCTCGAATTCCACGGCCACGTGACAGGCGTCAACGCAGATTCCCAGGTGCCTCCGAGCGACACGCTCCGCCCGGGCCCTGGTCAGACCCAGCTCCCGGACCAGGGCCCCGAGTCCTTCCTCCGAGAAGACATGGCCTTCGAAAAAGGCCACCACGTCGTCTGTCGTTTCCAGGAAGCAACAGGGCTCGGGCTCCAGCGCCAGGGTAATGGTTTTTCCCGTCTGCTCCCGGAGCCGGTGGAGGTATGCGACGCTGCGGAGCATCAGCTCGGCCATCCGGCGAACGTCGCCAGAGGAACGGACCTCCGTCCGGAAAGCTCCGGGAACCGTGCTGATGCTCCCTTCCATGTCCGCATCGTCGGGCAGCAGCCGAGCAAGAATCCTGGCCAACCGGTTCGTGTATTCCAAGCGGACCCGATCTCTCCAGTCCGGCAGGTAGACGTTCTCCTTGACCCGCGCCCGGTGAAAGACGCCGTAGGGAAACCCGTTGATGGTGAAGACGTAGGCCCCTTCCGTTCTCAGGAAATCTTGAAACGCCTCCAGATTGTCGGGGCGAGCCAGGGCGTCGGCAGCCTGGCCCGAAAGACGCAGCCCGATGGCGAAGGGTTGGCCCGGACAAAGCTGGTCTCGAACCGCGCCCGGATAGGTCTTGAGATTTTCCCAAACCTCGGGCCAGGTCTCCCCGGGATGGATGTTCAGGCAATAGGTCAGATGGAATCCCGGAACCAGCTGCATCGTGCCTCAGCGCGTCACCCGGCATAGGAGCCTGCGCGGCAGAAATTGATCTACTGCGAAAGCGGTAGAATCGGTCCATATTTCCCCGATTTCTCGGCGAATAGAACGACTATGCACCTCCAAATCGAGAAAATCTGGCCTCGATTCCCCGCTTTCTCGCTACGATCATTCCTGCCGCGCAGACTCCGGAAGTTCGGTCTCGGCCACACCGGCGCCGAACTCTCCGAACGAGTGCCGGAGCCATTCAATGGAATCGAGCAGGAGACGGTCGTCCATTTCCGTCACCTCGAAGCTGTCGCCGATGTCTCGAATCAGGCTGATGTGAAGTGTTCCGCCCAGATGTTCCCGAAACTCGGTCAGTCCCTCCAGCACCACCCTCTCCCCGCCCCGAGTCGTGGAGAGGGCCTCATCCCAGACCGGAAGACCCAGGTTTCGAAGCAAGGAAAGGACTCGATTCAGGACCCTCCGCTTCAGGAAACCGGCCCGGACCGAGTAGACCAGATCGACGGCCATTCCGATGGCGACCGCCTCTCCGTGCCGGAGCCGGTTCCGGGTCATGGACTCCAGCTTGTGGGCGGACCAGTGGCCGAAATCCAGTGGCCGTGCACTGCCGAACTCGAAAGGATCGCCGGAACCGCGTATGTGTTCCAGGTGGAGTTCCGCGGAGCGCCGAATCTGGTAGTGGAGTGGTTCCGCCTCGCCTCGGGAGAGTTCCGATGCGTTCTTCTCCAGATACTCGAAGAGGGGCCGGTCCCGGATCAGCGCCACCTTGACGGCCTCGGCGATGCCGGCGATCTTGTCTCGATGCTCCAGGGTCTCGATCAGCGAACGGTCGTTGATGACCGCGAAGGGCGGGCTGAAGGCGCCCAGAAAGTTCTTCTTCCCGAACAGATTGACCCCGTTCTTGACCCCCACTCCGGAATCGCTCTGGGCGAGGACGGTGCTGGGGACCCGGATGACACGGACCCCCCGGTGACAGATGGAGGCCGCAAACCCTGCCGCGTCCAGGACCGCACCCCCTCCCACGATCACCATGAAGGATTGGCGATCCAGGCCCAGCCGGTTCATCGCCTCCACCAGGGTCAGGACATGGCGGAGATCCGCCTTGACGGCTTCGCCCCCGACGATCTCCAAGGGCTCGCAGACGAGTTCCAGTTCCTGAGGCCGGGCTTCGGCGCAGGCTGCGATTCGTGTGCGCAACCGGGGCTGCGCACGGGAGACATTCTCGTCGATCACGAAGAAGAGACGGTGCCGCCGGTCCGGTTCGAGACGGCTCACCACCCGCCGGAAGACCGAATTTACCGGATCGAAGACACCCTCCGTGAAGATCACCGGGTAGTCATAGCTGAGGGTGAAACTCTGGTTGACGATCTCCATGTCGTATCGGCAATCGATCTCGCTCTATTCCCGCGCAGCCCCTCTGCCTTCCCCTGACCACGGTTCTCCCGGCCGGACCACGCCGGCCGTCAGGGGCCGGTTTCGAAAACGCCGGGAGCGGAAGGGTTGGGCGGCGACATCGTTCAACACAGTGCCGGTAAAGAACTTGTAGTCTACCACAGGGCTGGAGAGGCAAAAGTGCCGCCAATTTCACACCTCGTGAGAAACCTGGAGGGGTGACTTCCAGTCACCTGCTCCTCCGTTCCCGTGCGCTCATTCCCCCATGCTCTGTCCGGAGTTCGGCGGTTGGAAACCGCCGCTCCCCGGAGCTACCGCGCCGGAAGAGTCGAAGGTAGAATGAACCGATGCGGTCATCTCGTTCGAGCCTCCGGTTCTTCCCTGCTCTGGGCGCGTTTTTCGGTCTCGTGAGCGTGGCGGCGGGCGCCTTCGGGTCCCATGTCCTGGAAGCGAAGCTTTCCGGCGACATGTTGGAGATCTTCGAATTGGCCACCCGCTACCTCATGGTTCACGCTCTGGCTCTACTCCTGCTGGGCGCCCTGTCCGGCCGCATGGAACCGAGGTGCGGAGTCCTGGCCGGATGGGGATTCTGCGCCGGAGCGATCCTCTTCTCCGGAACGCTCTACGCCTACAGTCTGACCGCCGCGCTCGGCTGGGTGATGCTGACTCCCGTAGGGGGGACGCTTCTGCTGGCCGGGTGGGCGTGTCTGCTCTGGGCCTGTTGGCCTCGGAGCCGCCGTTGGGAATCGGACGGGAATTGATGGCGTCAGGAAAATCCAGGCCGCAGGTCTCGGTGATCATCCCCGCTCTCAATGAAGAGACCGGGATCGAAAGGTCCATCGCCAGCGCGACCCAAGAGCCGGACGTCGAGGTCATCGTCGTCGACGGGGGCAGCCGGGATGAAACGGTTCGGGTGGCCCGCCGCCAAGGCGCCAAGACGCTGTCGGTCCCTGCAGGACGAGCCCGCCAGATGAACGCGGGAGCCCGGGCATCCAGCGGCGAATATCTGATCTTCCTGCATGCGGACACGATTCTTCCTTCGAACTATGCCGGCCTGGTTCGACGCCTGCTGGCGTCTCCCGACGTGGTGGCGGGAGCCTTTCGGCTGGGTATCGAGGGTCGGCAGCGAAGTCTCCGTTGGATCGAGTCGGGAGCCAACTGGAGATCCCGGTGGCTCCAACTCCCTTACGGAGACCAGGCTCTCTTCGTGCGGTCCCGGATCTTTTCCGAATTGGGAGGTTATGCGGATCTTCCCATCATGGAGGATTACGACCTGGTTCGGAAGCTGAGCCGAAGAGGCCGCGTCATACTGGCTCCGGAAGCCGTCGTCACCTCGGCGAGGCGATGGGAACGCCTGGGCGTCTTCAGAACGACGCTGCTCAATCAGGTCATGGTGACGGGCCATCTCCTGGGCGTGTCCCCTCGGAAGATGGCCCAGTTCTACCGGCGCACGGCGGCGTTCCCGCCGCTGCCCGACTGACGATCCGTCGAATACTGCGTGCGGTTCGGAGGCGATTCCCTCCAAATACGCGCAGAGACCCGGTGTAAAATCCGGGTCAGAGGCCCGCGAGCTGCTCCAGCACCTTGACCAAGGCCTGAGTCCCCTCCAGACCCTCCCCCCTGGCCTGAGAGGTCCGGAAAAACTGGTTCACCAGAGTTGTCGCCGGAAGCGCCGCCTGGGCGCCGGCGGCGCTTTCCATCACCAGGCGAAGGTCCTTCTGGATGAGATCGACCATGAACCCCGGGGCGAAGTCCCGATTCACGACTCGGGGAGCCAGGTTACTCAACTGCCAGCTACCCGCCGCTCCTCCCTTGACGGCTTCGATCATCACCCGCTGGTCCAAGCCGTTCTTCCCGGCGAAGACCAGAGCTTCGCTGACCCCCATGAGGGTGACCGCCACCAGAATCTGGTTGCACAACTTGGTCAGCTGGCCACTCCCCACCGGCCCACAGTAGGTAATGGTCTTGCCCATGGTCTCGAAAATGGGCACTACCCGATCGAACGCCTCCCGGTCTCCGCCGGCCATGATGGCCAAGGTGGCATTCCTTGCCCCCACGTCGCCGCCCGACACGGGCGCATCCACGAGGGCACATCCCTGCTCTCGGAGCTGCCGGTCCAGATCCCGCTCGACCTGAGGAGAGATGGTGCTCATGTCGATCACCACCGAACCCGGTCGAATCCCGTCCAGAACACCCTCCGGGCCGGCGACCACCTCCTGGACGTCCGGCGAGTCGGAGACTATGGTGACGATCATCTGGGAATTCTCGGCCACCTCTCCAGGAGAAGCAGCCACCGCGGCTCCGTCCGCTTCCAGTGACCTCGTCTTTGACCGGGTGCGGTTGTAGACCGTGAGGGGATAACCGGCCTTCAAGATATGTCCGGCCATGGGGAGCCCCATGATGCCGAGCCCGATGAAACCGACGGATGGCTTGTCTGCCATAGGAACCTCCTTTTTGGATTTTGACACGAGCGACCGGCGCGGCTGGCACGCGGACCGCGATTCAACGTAAAATCATCTATGGGAGAAGTTCAATGAGCAAGAGAAAAACGTGGATTCTTTCGGTCGTCCTGATCATTTTCTTCGTGGGAGCGGCCTTAATCTCACTGGGCCTCTATTACGCCCTCCGTGGCTCCGTGCCCCAGGTCGAGAACGATACGGTCGTGGAGATCATGATTTCCGGCGAGATCAGGGAATTCCCTCCAGACAATCCGTTCCTTCAGATTCTGTCTCCGCAAGGGACCAGCCTCTGGCAACTGCGAAAGGTTTTTCGCAGGGCGGCGGAAGACGAACGCATCAAGGCCGTGCTCCTGGAGATCCATCCCATGGCGTGGAGCTGGGCCCAGATCGAGGAACTTCGGGACCAGATAGCAGTCTTCCGTGAATCGGGCAAACCGGTTCACGCGCTGCTGGCCGTGGACCTGGTCCGGGAACAGGAATTGTATCTGGCATCGGCGACGGACAGCGTGACCCTGAATCCGGATACCGGCTTCCTGGTCAATGGCCTGTTGGTGGAGCAGACCTTCTTCAAGGGGACCATGGAGAAGCTGGGGATCCGCCCTGAATTCATCCAGTTCAAGGAATACAAGAGCGCCGAATCCTACAGCCGGGACAGCCTTAGTCCGGCGGTCCGAGAGATGCTGGAGACGATTGTCGCGGACCTGGAAGAGAGGTTCGTCGCCACGGTGTCGCAGGACAGAAACCTGGAAGAAAGCGTCCTGAAGGAATTCATGAAGCTGGGAGTCGCTTCTGCGGAGCAGGGCCTGGAACTGGGCCTCGTCGATCAAACGGGATACCGCCACCAAGTGGAAGAACTGCTGGCGGGCGATGGCGAGGACAGTGAGTACCGGTCGATTTCCGGTGCTAAATTCCTGAAGGCCGCCGGCAGTGGTTCCCCGGCTCCGGCTCAGCATCGGGCCGCCGTCCTGCCCGGTGTCGGTTCCATCGTGGCCGGGAAGGGTGATCCCATGATGGAGGTCCTGGGCGGCGTCACCCTCGCCCGCCAACTTCGGAAACTGCGGCAGAACGACCGGATCGAAGGGGTCATTCTGAGAGTCAACAGCCCGGGAGGATCGGCGGTGGGCTCGGACATGGTCTGGGAGGAGGTTCGGAAGCTCGAGCAGGAAGGCAAGCCCGTGGTCGTCTCCATGTCGGGTGTGGCCGGCTCGGGCGGGTACTACATCTCCATGGGAGCCGGTCACCTCGTTTCCCAGCCTTCGACCATCACCGGTTCCATCGGAGTGATCTTCGGCAAGTTCGATTTGAGCAACCTGTATCAGTGGATGGGAATCAGCGTCGATCAGGTCAAGAACTACCCTCACGCCGATATCTTTTCGTTGAGCCGGCCCCTGGAGGCAGAACAGCGAAAGCGGGTGGAGGACTGGATAGGCGACCTGTACCAGAAGTTCGTGACCAAGGCGGCAGACTCGAGACGGATGGATTTTCAGGACTTGGAAGAGAAGGCCCGAGGGCGCATCTACACCGGAGCCCAGGCCAAGGCTCTGGGACTGGTCGATTCTCTGGGTGGGTTCGACGTGGCCATCCGAGAGCTGAAGCGGGCCCTGTCCCTGGATGAGGACACCCCCCTGGACCTGCACCTGTATCCGGAACCGAAGACCTGGTGGGAAGCGGCCTTCAGCGGGGATCTCGTGTCCGTAATTCGCTCTTTCACAACGGCCTCTCCGCTGAACCGGTGGACCGGGAATATGATCAGGCACCTCGAATCACCCGGTCCGTGGCTGCTTGCTCCCGAACTCCGATTCCGCTAGAGTCGGAACTCCGCCCGGGAAGGAAATCTTCCATGCCGAAGCACGTTAAAGCATTGAGAGTGCCTGACTTGGAAGAGAAGAAGCGCCGCGGCGAGAAGATCACCGCGCTCACCGCCTATGATGCCACCATGGCCGCCCTGCTGGACCGGGCCGGCATCGACGTTCTGTTGGTGGGCGACTCTTTGGGCACCGTGATCCTGGGATGCGACACCACGCTGCCGGTCACCCTGGACATGATGGTGCACCACAGCCGGGCTGTCACCCGGGGAGCTCGACGCGCGTTGGTGGTTGCCGACATGCCCTTTGCCACGTATCAGGTCTCCGTTTCCGAGGCGCTTCGCAATGCCGGACGTCTCATGCAGGAAGGTGGAGTCTCCGCAGTCAAGGTGGAAGGGGCCGGGCCGGTGGTCAAATCCGTCCGGCACCTGACGGACGTGGGAATTCCGGTGATGGGCCACCTGGGCCTGACGCCGCAGAAGGTCCACGCCTTGGGCGGCTACCGGCAGCAAGCGCGGAGCCGGGAGAGCGTGGCTCGCCTGCTGGACGATGCTGCCGCCCTTGAGGACGCCGGAGTCTTCGCTCTGGTCCTGGAATGCATTCCGGACGAAGTCGCTTTCGAAGTGACGCCGCAGCTTCGGATACCCACCATCGGCATCGGGGCCGGACCCTATTGCGACGGTCAGATCCTGGTGAGCTACGACGCCTTCGGCCTTTTCGACTCCTTCGTCCCTTCCTTCGTCAAACGCTACGCCTCCCTGGGCAGCACCATCCTGGATGCCACCGAAAACTACATCGACGACGTTCGAACCGGACGTTTCCCCGCTTCCAGAACGACAGACTTTTTCCGTTCCAGCGAGCCGAAGCTGGTCAAAGAAAGATCCTGATGGCCCTGGTCGTGGCCACCTCCATCGCCGGAGCCCGGGAGGCGATGGAAGTCGTCCGAAAGGACGGGTCCTCCAGAGGCCTCGTCCCCACCATGGGAGCCCTGCACGAGGGTCATCGGAAGCTGATCCAGGTGGCGCGGCGGGAATGCGACTGGCTCGTCGTGAGCATCTTCGTGAATCCGGCCCAGTTCGGTCCGGCGGAAGACTTCGGCACCTATCCAAGAGACCTGGATTCGGATCTCGCCATGTGCCGGCATTCGGGAGTCGATCTCGTCTTTCAACCCGGCAGAAACGAAGTCTACCCGGCCACACACAGAACTTTCGTGGAGGTCGAGGCCGTGACATCGCACCTGTGCGGCCGGTTTCGCCCCGGACATTTCCGCGGCGTCGCCACCATCGTCCTGAAACTCCTGAACATCCTGGAACCGGACCGAGCCTACTTCGGCGAGAAGGACGCCCAACAGACGGTGGTCGTCCGGCAATTGGTCAAGGATCTGAACCTGCCGGTGAAAATCCGCCAAGTCCCGACGGTTCGAGAGTCCGACGGGTTGGCCATCAGTTCCCGGAACCGCCATCTCGAACCCCAAGAGCGAAAGGCTGCCACTGCTCTCTTCCGGACCCTGCAGGAGATCCGGACCATGGTGCGCCAGGGAGCCCGGGACGCCGGCCAGATCCGCCGCAGCGGACTCCGGCTCTTGAGTCGGGAGTCACTGGTCCAAATCGAGTACCTGGAGTTGGTCGATCCGGAAACCATGCAGCCCGTGTCCGGGATTCAAGGCCCGGTCCGGGCCGCCGGCGCCGTCCGCCTGGGTCGAATTCGCCTGATCGACAACGTTCTCTGCGAAGACCTAGGAGCCAGCGCCGCAGAAATTGATCTACTGCGAAAGCGGTAGAATCGGTCCATATTTCCCCGATTTCTCGGCGAATAGAACAACTATGCACCTCCAAATCGAGAAAATCTGGCCTCGATTCCCCACTTTCTCGCTACGATCATTTCTACAGCGCAGACTCCGAGACGGCTGAAGCGACCCACTGATTCCACCCCTGTCCCAAACCTCGAACGAAGTCAGGATCGCCTCCGGAGCTGCCGAACATCTCCTTCTCACTCCTCACTTCTCAAATTGACTTTCGTGCGGAAACCTTCTAATCTGCCCTCCCGGAGTCGCCAACCGATCATCTCAGCCGTTCGGCTTTCGGTTCGTATCTCACGATATGGTCAGGAAACGAATCTATTCCTCGCGGGAACTTGCCCAACTCTGGAACCTGAGCGAATCGACCATCAAGCGGTGGACCGATACCGGGAAGCTCCAATGCCATCGGACTCCGGGCGGCCATCGAAGGTTCCAACTCAAGCACATTCAGGACTTTCAGGCTCGCCACCGATTCGAGGGAACCGGTCTCCTGACCTCGACCGAGTGGGAGGACCCCCAATTGGAGACCTTCGTCAACCAGAGGAATTGGTCACGAGTGAGAGAGTTGATCCTCTATCTGGCTTCCGAGAACCAGTGCACCCCGATCAAGGATCTTCTGGAGCGCCTTTACATTCGTGGACTGAGCATGGGGGATCTCTACGACGACGTGGTGGCACCCATATTCGCCGGCCCCGGGGGGAATCATCCTTCCAACCCCAAGGGTTTGGGCCAAACTCGACTCGTGGAAAAGAATCTTGAAGAGGCCTTGTACTATTTCTTTCCCGGTGTCCTCTGCCGCAGACCCCTGGGTAAGACCGGACTCTGCGCGGCGCCTGCCGCCTATTGCAGCCACTTCGTCAACGGAATCTCCCGCGTCTTGAACGAAGTGGGATGGGACGCCCTGAATCTGGGCAGTAATGTTCCGTTCGAGGCGATGGCCGAAATGGTGGAGGAGCAGCCGGTGAACCTAGCCTGCATCCTCGCTCGGAACGGACTGAGTGCCAAGTCGAAGGACTGTTTCCGCGCGTTGAACGAGGCCTGTGAACACCACCGTATTCCGGTCCTTCTGCTGGGTCCGGGTTTTTCGACCTCCAGATCTCGGAAGGACCTTTCCTACGACGAGTACATCCCCAGCTTTCGGGAGTTCTCAGACTATATTCAGCGGGTGGTTCACTGAATTGAAAGACACGGCCAAGTCACGAGCCGTGGTCCTCGGCGCGTAGTCTCCGCACCAGATCCTGGTACAGACGGACGCCCGCCTCCAGCTCGACCTTGGAAACCCTCTCTTCGGCTGTGTGAGCCACCAGAATGGACCCGGGTCCCACCAGAAGCGGACGTCCCAGGATTCTCAGGGCCGGCACATCCGTGCCGTATCCAACGACCTTGGTGGACAACCCGGGGATCGACGCCATTTCCTGAGGTTCCGAGGTCGCGCGGATCTCCAGATTCGCCCGCCCCGAAGCCCACTCCTTCAGGACATCCACATACGCGGTGCCTTCCGCCACGGTCCGGAGAAGGATCTCGGCTTCGGCCAGATCCGGAATCACATTCGGGGCGTGGCCTCCCCGGATCAACCCCACGTTGATGGTGGTTTCACCGAGCGTGGCGTCGGAGGGAAACTTCAGGGACTGCAACTCAGCCAGAAGGGACACGAGCTTGTCGATAGCCGACACGCCCTGCTCGGGATAGGCGGAGTGGGCCGTGACCCCGTCACAACGCAAGACGACGTAGACCATGCCCTTGTGGCCCACGACCAATTCGTTGTCGGTGGGCTCGCCATCAATGATGTAGTCACAGCGCAGACCCAGCTCCCTGGCCTTCCAGGCGCCGTCGCTTTCCGTCTCCTCCCCTACCACGAAGAGGAGTCCCACGTCCGAGATGCCCTCCTGAAGGAGCCCGTCCGCGGCGCAGACCATTGCCGCGATGAGCCCCTTGGCATCCGAAACGCCGCGTCCGTAGAGGTACTCTTCGTCCTGCCGGAATTCGAAGAAGGGAGGGACCGTATCCATGTGGGTCGTCAGCAGAATCCGTGGTTCTTCCCGGATCGCCAGCACGTTTATGCGGTCCTTGGTGACGGTCTGGGACCGGCAGTTCCACCCCTGGGTTTGAAGGTACTTCAGCAGGAAGCGTCCGACGGGTCCTTCCTGTCCTGTCACCGAAGGGATGTTCACCAGAGACCGGGTCAGCTCGATCAGGTCCACCAAAACCTCACTCCCCCTCATAAACGGCCTGAACCGAAGTGGTGATGCCACCCCGGACGGTGAAATCCCCGATCACTTCGCAGCGAATCGGCTGCGACGCGGTCACCAGGTCGTCCAGAATCTTGTTCACGACCGATTCGTAGAAGATTCCCTGGTTCCGATAGGAGAAAAGGTAGAATTTCAGGGATTTCAATTCAATGATGTGTTGATCCGGAACATACCGGATCCGAATGGTCCCGAAGTCCGGCTGTCCCGTCTTGGGACACAACGACGTGAACTCGGGACATTCAATGGTGACCTGGTACTCCCGGCCCGGGTACTGGTTCGGAAAGGTCTCCGGAATCTGGTTCGACACGGTTCTCCCTCCCCGGCGTCAAGAACATTTCTTTGGTGGAAATACGGGCAGGTTCTGCCGGGGGAAACGCAACAACCGTTATGAGAGCACGTGCAGTTGGTTCGGCACCTGCCTCAGCTCGGGAGGGAGGGCGAAATGAACGTTCTCCTCCCGGGTCACCAACTCCTCCACCCCGGCCCCACGGCTCTGGAAGAAATTGACGATGCCTTCGACCAGGATTTCGGGAGCCGAAGCGCCCGAGGTCAGACCCACGGTCTCCACGCCCTGGAGCCACTCCCTCCGGATCTTGCTCACATCGCTTATGAGATAGGACGCGACCCCTGAACCGATCGCTTCCTCCACCAAGCGATTGGAATTGCTGCTGTTGGATGCTCCCACGACCAGAACCAGATCCGCAACGCGGGCCAGTTCGCGCACGGCGAGTTGGCGATTTTGAGTCGCGTAACAGATGTCTTCCGAAGGGGGTCCCTGAATCATGGGGAAGCGCTGCCTCAACGCGGCGATGATTTCCCGCGTGTCCTCGATACTCAGTGTCGTCTGGGTCAGGTAGGCGATTTCTTCAGGGTCTTCAACCTCGAGGGCCTGGACATCCTCGATGTTGCTCACCAAGACCGTGGATTCGGGAGCCTCTCCCATGGTCCCGACGACCTCTTCGTGTCCCTCGTGACCGATGAGGACGACGGTAAATCCCTGCTTGGAATATCGGACGGCCTCGACATGCACCTTTGTGACGAGCGGGCAGGTGGCGTCGATGACATTGAGGGACCTGGATCGGGCCTCGGCCCAGACCTGGGGAGACACCCCGTGCGCGCTGAAGATGACCGTCCCGCCCGCGGGCACCTGGTCCAGCGAATCGACGAAGACAGCACCTTCCTGGCGGAGCTCGTCCACCACGTACGCATTGTGAATGATCTGCTTTCTCACGTAAATCGGCGGTGGACAGGCTTCCAGCGCGATCCTGACGACATCGATGGCCCGAACCACACCGGCACAGAAGCCCCTGGGCGAGGCCAGGATCAACTTCTTGACCATAGTGCGGCGATGGTAGCACAAACGGTTCGGCACGAGCATTGAGGCTCGGCAGCGTTACTCGGGGCAGTGGCGACGTCCGGTCAGGTTCGTGCCGGCGCCGGACTCGAGTAAGGGCAGCAACCTCCCGGGCAGGTGTCCGGCCCGGGTGCCCGGGCGCCCAGGAACTGGCGCCGGGCTCCGTCGGTCCGTTCCCGGACAAGCTCGCCGACCATGCTCACGAAAGCGGGATGGGTCCCCGCCGTCGCGGCCCTCACCAGGTTCAGGCCCAGAGAGCGGGCCAGATCGGCCAGTTCCACGTCCAGATCGTAGGCCACCTCCATATGGTCGGAGATGAAGCCGACGGGAGAGACAATCACGTCCTGTCCGCCCTGACCGGCGACTTGCCTCAGATGTTCGCCGACATCGGGCTCCAACCAGGGCTGGTGAGGCGGTCCGCTCCGGCTCTGATAGGCCAGGCTCCATCGGGAATCGGGAACCTGATCCGCCACCAGGCGGCAGGTCTCCCGCAACTGGTCCACATAGTCGCAGCCCCAAGCCATGGCCAGCGGAATGCTGTGGGCTGTGAACAGCAGTTGCGCCCGGGATCTCCGGTCCCCTGGAATTTGCTCTAAGGCGGCGCGAACTCGATCGCGGTTGGATTCGATGAAACCCGGATGATCGTAGAAGACCCGGAGTTTGTGGATATCGGGCGGCGGAGCCCCCGTCTCCTTCTGGGCTCGTTGGATGTCCTCCAGGTATTGGCGGCATCCGGAGTAGGAGCTATAGGCCGAGGTCACGAAGGCCAGAGCCTTCCTGACGCCGGCGGCCCCCATCTCTCTCAGAGTCTGAGACAGCAAGGGATGCCAGTTTCGATTTCCCCAATAGATCGGCAGATCGGGCCCCTTCTCCCGCAGTTCCCGGCGCACGGCTCGGATCAGCTGGCGGTTCTGCCGGTTGATGGGGCTCACCCCATCGAAGATCCGATAGTGATGAGCCACTTCCCGGATCCTTTCCTCCGGTACGCGCTTGCCCCGCAACACGTTTCTGAGAAAGGGCTCCACTTCGTCCATGGCTTCGGGCCCACCGAAGGAAATCACCAACAGCGCGTCATAGGGCGGCTCACTCATGGGCATCCGTATCCTCGCTCCTCAGTATATCGGCGGAAGCGCCGCCTGCCAGGTCCGAAAACGACGGCCCGCCACCGTTCAAGATGACCCCTTACTCCCGTATAGCACGGTGGAAACGGGGAGTTTCGGGACGGTGCCCGGAACTGCTATAGTCTGGTTGATTTACCATCGGCTTACCGTGGAGAACACCGTGGAAAAGATCTGGTTGCGACACTACGACGAGGCCGTTCCCACATCCATCGACTATCCGAATATCGACCTCTACTCCCTGTTTCGACAAGCTGTTCAGGAGCATCCCCGCGGCGCTGCGACTCGCTTTTTCGGTGCCCGGATTCGGTACGGCGAGCTGGGAAGGAGGGTGGACCAATTCGCCTCGGTCCTGGCCTCCCTGGGTGTGGGAAAAGGGGACCGTGTGGCTCTGATCCTGCCCAATATGCCTCTGTACCCCATCGCCCATTTCGCGGTTCTGAAACTGGGGGCCGTCCTGGTGCCCACCAATCCCCTCTACGTGGAGCGTGAGCTGGAGTACCAGCTCACGGACTCGGGGGCCGAGACGGTGGTGGTGCTGGACAAACTCCTGGGCCGTCTCCTCTCCATCCGGGACCGAACACCCGTGAAACGAATCATCTCCGCCGGAATCCAGGAGTTTCTTCCTCCGATCCTGCGATTTCTGTACGGACTCAAGAACCGGCCGTCCGAGCCTCCCCCGACGGCACCCGGCCTGTATGAATACCGGGACCTGATGAAGCGCAAGGTCCCTTCCCGGGAGGCCGCGGACGTCTCCCCCGACGACACCGCCATCCTGCTCTACACCGGAGGCACCACCGGCCTCTCCAAAGGAGCGATCCTGACCCACCGCAACCTGGTCTGCAACGTTCATCAGACCAAGTCGTGGCTCTCGGACCTCCAGCTAAAGCAGGAGATCTTTCTTTGTGCCCTCCCCTTCTTCCACAGCTACGGAATGACCACCGGTCTCCATTTGGCCGTCCTCTGCCGGTGCACCATGATTCTCCTTCCCCGTGTCGAACTGGCCGACGTGGTCAAGCGAATCCGCAAGCACCGGCCCACCATCTTCTGCGGCGTTCCTGCCATGTACAACGCCATCAACAATTACTCCGGCATCAAGAGTTCCGACCTCTCCTCCATCCGCCTCTGCATCAGTGGAGGAGCCGGCCTGCCAGCCGACGTGCAGGCCCGCTTCGAGGAGATGAGCGGCGGAAAATTGGTGGAGGGCTACGGCCTCTCGGAGGCTTCACCGCTCGTGAGCGTGAACCCCATCTTCAGCAACCGCAAGAATGGAACCATCGGAGTGCCCGTCGCCGATACCGACGCGCGGACCGTGGACTCCGAAACCGGGAACGTGCTGCCGGCCGGCGAAGTCGGCGAGCTCTCGGTCTCCGGACCCCAGGTGATGCAAGGCTACTGGAACAAACCGGAGGAGACCGCGAACGTGCTGCAGGACGGCTGGCTCAAGACCGGCGACATGGCGGTGATGGACCAGGACGGGTACTTCACCATCGTCGATCGGAAGAAGGATCTGATCCTGAGCGCCGGCATGAACATCTATTCCCGCGAAGTGGAGGAGGTCCTCTACCAGCACCCCGGCGTCCAGGATGCTGCCGTGGTGGGGGTCCCCAGCCGGGTCCGGGGCGAAGTCCCCAAGGCCTTCATCGTGCTCAAGGAAGGCCACGAGTTGACCAAACGGGACGTGATTCGCTTCTGCCACGGGAAGCTGGCTCGATTCAAGCTCCCCAGGCACGTGGAATTCCGGGACGAGCTCCCCAAGAGCGCGATCGGGAAAATACTGAAGCGTCTTCTAAAGGATTAGTCTTTAAGTAACCTCAATAATAAAATTTTATAGGTTCATGAATTGCTTCAGTCCGGACTCTCCGTTCGGTCCGGATAAGGAATGAATCCGAGGTTCAATATTCCCGCCGGATCGTAAAACTGCTTCCACCGTTGCAGGTCCTCCCAGATCTCTCCAAAGTGGCTCCTCCACTGTTCCGGAGTGAATTCCACCCACCCCGAGAGGTAGCGCCTTCCTCCGACTCTCATCGAAAGATCGCTGGCCGTCTTCAGTAGCTGACGAGCCAAGGGGAGCATCGGCCTGGGCACCGCAGGCAGTATCCCGAAGCCCACGATGAATTCGCCCGGAGGTTGCCTGAACAGGGGAAGCGTATTTCCCTGGAAGCGGCAGGGCCAGATCAGAACGTGGCCGCCGGCCAGAAGCTGCGGGGGAAAATTGGCCAGCACGCCGCCGATGTAGCCCGGGGCCTGATCCCAAGGCAGAATGGTCTCCATCCAGGGGTGGCACATGCCCCAGGCTCCGCTCTGCCTCCAGAGTCCGAAGACCGGCTCCAGCCGATGGGCGAACTCCAGCACGGTGGAGTCCTCCACCTGCAGCTTGCGATAGAAGCTCAGGCCTTCGAGCAGCTCCTCCTCCCGAGGCTCCTCCTCACCCAACTCCACGGTCAGGTGCATGGGAAAGAACCATTCGGCGAAGGGAACCCGGACATCTCCCATACGCCGCAACCCCTGAACGCACGGAGAGGCCCAAGACTCGATGTAGTCGAAGCGCTGCTGGGTCAGAAGACGCTCCTGGTCCGCCATCAGAGCCCCCAGGTCATCGTAGAGGAGATAGTAGGTGCGGACCCTGGGAGCGACCCGGCGGAGCCGGAGCCGGGCGCTCAGGATGACCGAGAATTGGCCGAGTCCGCACAGGGTGCAGAAGAAGAGCTCGGAGTTCTCCTGTGGAGAACAGCGCACCCGGTGACCCTCCCCCGTCACGACCTCCAGCTCCACCACCTGGTGGGCCTGGGTGCCATAGCGGTGGGAAGACACGCCGATGCCGGCCATGGAGAGCGTCCCCCCCACGGTCACGTTGAGATTGTTGGTGAGAACCGGGGGAAGAAGTCCCCTCTCGGAAGTGAAAGCCACCAGGTCGCGCCAAAGCACGCCGGCCTGGACCTTCACCGTCTCCCCTTCCACGGCACCGATCCCGTTCAACGTGCTCAGATCCAGAAGGATTCCGTCCTGGGAGAGCGACTGGCCACCCTGGGAATGGGAAGCTCCCCGCGTCGAGACCGGCCACCCCTCCCGGGAAGCCGTAGCCATGACGGTGGCCACGTCCTCGGACGATTCCGGCGCCACCAGGGCTTTGGGAGTCTTCACCAGGATCCGGCCGAAATCGGTGGCCACGTCTCGGCACGACTCCTGGTCCAGATAGATCTTCCCCTGAATCAGATGCCTGAGTTTTTCGATATCCATTTCACAGACCTGGAAATCGCTATCGCGACCAGCCCCATCGGAACCGGCGCAACCTGTTGTCGGGAACCGGGCAAAATATGAGTATCCGAGTATAATCGAAGAATTATGCCATTCGGCATGAGACAGGGGATGTCTCATAGCTATTATAGGGGAACTCGGTTGACAGTCCAGCCAAAAGTGTCCCCGGCTGGCGGAATTGGCAGACGCGCTGGAATTAAAATCCGGTGGCCGAAAGGCCGTGTGGATTCGAATCCCGCGCCGGGGACCAACTCACGGAGGCTGTGATAGTCTCGCCGGGCCTGGGGACGCTCTCCCGCTCCGGTCTTTACGCGGGAGTTGGGGCGGGAGGCGTCGGCTTACCAAGTCTCCAAGACCCCCGGCCCGATGGCTCAGGGGCCGGGGGTGTCACCCGGTTAGTAATAGAATCCGCTTCAGTGATCGATTCCGCTCCCCTGCGGTGCCTCTAATCACCATTAATACCGCAGGGGAGCGAGCGTCACCCTCTCCTGTGTCAGGGTTTCGTTCTAAAATCTGCGGCATGGTGATTAGAGGATTCCTCCTCTCTTCGTGGCATGCGGACGCAGCAGGTAGAGTCCTGCGCAACCCGAATACCATCCCACCAGAGCTGACCGAGCGGTAGTAGACAGGAGGCAGCTGCTCTGACCAGAGCGTGACCCTGAAGGGCACCCGGGCAACACGCACACGGGTCCGGCCAGACCCGGCAAGTACCGGCGGCTCCTGCGGAGAGTCGATGCCGAACTGGTCCGAGGGGAGGGCCGTAGCCTGAAACCTTGCCTGGTCCCATGGGGCTCAAGTGAAGCTCTTTGGTTGGCTCGGGCGGCTCGGGATACGATC
Source organism: Acidobacteriota bacterium (assembly GCA_965263035.1). Taxonomy (GTDB): domain Bacteria; phylum Acidobacteriota; class UBA6911; order RPQK01; family JAJDTT01; genus JAJDTT01. The sequence continues at coordinate 5,671,538 of OZ253580.1, read as the reverse complement.
CCAGCGGGGCACATTGCCCTCACTGTGTTCGGTCATCCCGAACTGCCTGGAACCCTGAGGTCTAAGTGATGCCTGTTGAAATGCTCTCGGGAGCAACGTCGTGAGGCGAGGGAACCGGATCAGGAAGCGTCGTAAGGCCAAAGGCAAATCCAAGGCCGAGGTTTCGCTGAATCCTGCCCGTGAGAAGTTGTACCGGGCCTTGTACCGGGAGCAGGACGGAAGGTGCAAGCGGTGCGGGGTGTCCCTGGGAGAAGGGATATTGCTCCGAATCGATCCCAAGCGGGAGTTGGCTTGGTCAAATTCCGAGATCAGGTGTGCGGCGTGCGCTACGGCGTTAGCATGGAGTTTGAAAAAAACTTCCCTCGATCGTTTCCGTTCTCGTGAAAGTTACAGATAGGGGGCATCCACTGGAACACAGCAGGGCAGTCGAAGCGAATCAGGCAACGGACTGGCGGCCTGAGCCAGCACGGACAAGACCTGAACGGCCCGTTCGGATGCCCCTACCCGTCCCACCTTTGCAGCACCCGTTTCCACCTCCAACCCCTCCCGGGTCCAATTCTCTTTTTCCCGTGGGACTTTTCTCCCCTGTACTGGCCTCCCCGGGCTCCGGTTTGGCCATGTGTCTGTCGGTTTGCACGATCTGGTGGCCTACGCATAAGGCTCCGAACTGGGGCTTCTGGGCCCGCTCTGGAAGCTCACTTTCGATGGAAATGGTGGGATCGGGTTGTCGCCTATAACCCGGGCTAACTGCGAAGCAGTTAGCAGGCTCTTCGTATTCAACACGGTGTTTTGGACCTGGTTTGTTCGCAGGGAGAGGTCGACTAACAGCCCGTGGCAAAAACCCCAATTTCTCCGACTAATGTTCTTTCTGTGAGTTGATGTTGAGATGGTTTATTGATGGATCCGAGGAGCCCAAAACAGCGAATCGGGCCGGATCGACGCCCAGAAACGCTCCCAGACCCGATCCCAGCCGATCCAGCGACCGGTTCGCGCCCCCAAAAGCGTAAAAAGACGTGCCCGACCGCGGCCCGGGAGACTGCGGGGCGTACCCACCCCCGTCAGATGGCGCAGCAGCAATCCCAGATTGAAGCCGCAGACATGGATCAGCAGTCGCTTGCGCCCGTTGGCGTGGCCCCGGACGAAGATCCGACGCAACCCTCCCGTGCCGAACTGGTGCGCGACAAGGTGGAGTGATTCGGGGGCGTCTCCTCCGGATCCAAGTCCAGAAAAGCCCGCACACTCATCGAATCCGCCACTCGCCACGCGATGGCCCGTTCCGAGTTCAGCCCTTCGAAGTCCCCCAACAACAGCATCCGGAAGTACCGTCCGGGGCGCCGACTCGGGCGCCCGGTCCCGTCGGCATAAAACCGCGCGCACAGTCCCTCCACGAAAGCGTCGAACCCCGCTTTCTCCAGCACCCGATTCAGCCGCTCGTAGAAGGGATGCCCCGGACTCCGAGGCAGTTTCTCCGCCGCCACCCACATCTTCCGTTGCCGTCCCGCAGACGGTTTCTTTCCCATGGCCATAGTGTCAGTTTATTTCAGAGATCTGGCTCTTCCCGGACTTTTGCCACGGGCTGCTAAGCCATCCAAAATTTATCGTCCCCGGGTGACGACCATGGCCGCTCCCCCCGAACCCGGAGAGCCGGGAATGGGGGTTTGACGGGAGTCTGGGGTGCGGATTCCCGGCTCCCAGACGGCCCCAGATCGACACAGAGGGCGTGAGGCATACCTGAACACCTTCGATACGCGCTACGGCCTTCTACGGAGTATTTGGGTCAAGTCGTTGATCAAGAGGGATTGATGCAGGATTGGAACAGGACTGTGACCCAAAGACGGGTTCAAGACTTGACCTAAGGATCGGATCAATACTATCGGGGCACGTATCACGCGGGCACGCAGCGAAGAACCCGGGATCAAGCAGCTATGCGGCGGGCGTCCCGGACGTCCGCCGAAGGCCCTCCAAACCAGGGGGCTGGGAAAGCCGATACTGGCGCGGATGGAGAACCGGCAAGGCGTAGTACCCGGACCGTCCGTAAACCGACACGGAGCGGGCTGTCCGGGAGGAAGCTCCCCATCCCACGGAAGACAGACCTCACCTAGTCGATTCGAGGATAGAGTCATCGGCATGTGCGTTCGGATCGGCGCAAAATAGGACTAGCTTTGCCTTCTGCCTGTTCCTATGGAGCTTGAGCGCCTTCCCGATCCATAGTTCCTGCATGCCCTTATAGGTAGACCGTCCAGAAGTCGAAAATCAGCAGGACTGGAATCCACGGAAACGGAACGAGAAGAGTCTGCTTCCAGTTCGGCTTCTAGTGCCTCCTGATCAAATCGGTTTACAAATTCTCCGCTCGATACAATTCACGGCGCCGGCGCCTGCTTGTATGTAACCTGGAACGACGCATCGCTGACCAGCCGGTTGAAATTCGGATCGTCCATGAACCTTTTAAACAGCTGGGTGTCGTCCTGTATCACCCCCACCATGACTTGTTCCAGTACCTTGTCGTGTTCGATGCGTGCATTCTCCCGGTCCGAGTTTTCCTGAGCGTTCCTGTAGGCGGTGTTCTGTGCGACTCGTGAAGGAATCGTTTCAGTGATGAGCTCCAGCACACGGTCTTCGTCTTCCCATTGAATGTTCCCGAATAGATCGTTGAAGGTCTGGATGATGTTCGATAAGAGGTCTATCTCGGGCTCCGCACGGCCACCGGAACCGTTGTCCGGAATGGGGTCGATCTTGGCGTCCTCATCCGACAGGCGAATTTTCTGCATCGCCCGTTTCTCGACCCGGTAGCTATCCATATCGATGGCGTCGAGAACGCCCTTGGACAAATCCTCCTCTCGCGGGGACGGTAACTTTGAGACCAGGAAGTTCAGGAAAATCGAGCGTTCTTCCCACTTCGCGTTGTTGTACGGAAGGATCGAAGAGAGGAAGGCGTAGGTTCTCAGGAACACTTTGGCCCGGCGCTTGAACTGAACTTGCCCATCTTCGTCCAGGTCCTGCTCGTACACCGCCACGCAAGCATCGAGGATGGGATCAAGCTCCTCGCGGTCCTCGCCAGCCAAATAGCGCGACACGAAGTCTTTGATCTGCTCAAAGGAATAGACCTGTGCGCCGTCCAGGTCTGCCTGGAGGTCGTGCAACTTGTTGGGATCGGTTTCTTCGGACAGGATCGTCGCTCGATAGTAGTCCGCGAAGGCGTCGCGGATGGTGTCCGATTCGTTCAGGAAATCCAGCACGAATACATCGTGCTTCTTGGGATGAGCCCGGTTGAGCCGCGAGAGGGTCTGGACCGCCCTGACGCCCGAGAGCGTCTTGTCCACGTACATCGTATGCAGCAGAGGTTCGTCGTACCCGGTTTGGAACTTGTCCGCGCAGACCAGAAAGCGGTACGGATCCTCCTGGAACCTCTCGGCAATCTTGTTCGAAGGAAAACTGTTCAGCGAGGCCTCGCTCACTTTTTTTCCGCCGTATTCGTGCTCGCCCGAGAAGGCCACGATTGCCCGGTAGCGGCTCTTTCGTTCCTTCAGGTAGTCACGGATGGCATGGAAGTACTGGATCGCGCGTTTGATCCCGTTGGTGACCACCATCGCCCGGGCCCTACCACCGATCTTTCCATGGGATAGCACCTGCGTATGGAAGTGGTCCACCATGATCTCCGACTTGAGGCGGATCGCGTGGTCGTGTCCCTCAACGTAGCGCCGCAACTTCTTGCGGGCCCTTTTCGCTTCGAACTTGGGATCGTCCTCCACCGTCTTGGCGAGCTTGTAGTAGCTCTTGACCGGCGTGTAGTGGCGCAGCACGTCCAGGATGAAACCCTCCTGGATCGCCTGTTTCATGCTGTAGGTGTGAAAGGCGTGATGCTGGACCGTACCGTCGGGCTGCCGGTCCGGGTCACCAAAGCTCTCCAAGGTCTTGTTCTTCGGGGTTGCGGTGAAGGCAAAGTAGCTGGCGTTGGGAAGGAGCTTGCGCGAATGCATCATGTAGTTGATCTGATCCTCGTACGTCGCCTCCTCTCCCTCTTTACCGACCTCCGCGAGCACCCGGGCCATGTCAGCGCTTATGCGGCCCCCCTGACTCGAATGGGCCTCGTCGATGATGATGGCGAAGCGGTACCCCCGATGTTCGTTACCGATCTCGTCGAGGATGTGAGGGAATTTCTGGATCGTCGAGATGATGATCTTCTTTCCGGACTCGATGAACCGTCGCAGGTTGGCTGAACGCTCGGCGTGCCCCACCGTCGCGCTCACCTGAGCGTATTTCTTGATCGTGTCGCAGATCTGCGTGTCGAGAATGCGCCGATCGGTGACAACGATGATTGAGTCGAAGACCGGAGCATCGTCCTTTTCCAGCCGGATCAGTTGATGGGCCAGCCAAGCGATCGAATAGCTCTTGCCGCTGCCCGCTGAGTGCTGGATCAGGTAACGCTTGCCCGGCCCGTGCGCGCCCGCATCGGCCAGGAGCCGGCGCACCGCGTCGAGTTGATGGTAGCGAGGCCAGATCTGGACTCGCCTCTTCTTCCCCGTCTTGGCGTCCTTCGACTCCACGATCTGGGCGTAGTTCTCCAGGATGTTGGTCAGGCTCCGCCGGGTCAGTACTTCGCGCCACAGGTAGTCGGATCGCAGGCCGTGCGGGTTGGGCGGGTTTCCCGCACCGTCGTTCCAGCCTCGGTTGAAGGGCAGGAACCAGGAGGCCTTTCCCTTGAGGTGCGTGCAGAAATGGACTTCGTTCTCGTCCACCGCGAAATGGGCCACGCATCGGCCGAACTCGAAGAGCTTCTCGCGCGGGTTGCGGTCCTTCTTGTACTGCTCCGTGGCATCGCTCACCGTCTGCTTGGTGAGGCGGTTCTTGAGTTCGAAGGTGAAGACGGGAAGGCCGTTGATGAAGAGTCCGATGTCGAGGGCGCGCTGGGTTTCGTGCTGGCTGTAGTGGAGCTGACGGGCGACGGTGAATCGATTCTGCTTGAAGCGCCGCTTGGCCTTCTCGTTCTCGGCCGAGGGGGTTCCGTAGAAGAGGTCGAGTTCGTGGGGTCCGTGCCGGATGCCGTTGCGGAGGACGTCGATCGTGCCGCGTTTGGCGATCTCGCCCTGGAGGCGAGCAAGGAACCTGCGGCGGTTGGGACCGTCTTCGGTCAGTCGCAATGCCGCAGCGGCTTCGGGTTGGGTGGTGTTCAGGAAGGCCCGGAGTTGGACCAGGTCGACGCAGTACTCACGGTTGTAGTCGCGGTGGTTGCCGCAGGACCAGCCGACGCCACCGTACCCGGCGGGCGGGTCGCCGATGGTGCAATCGGCAGGAGGGTCGCAGGGATCGCCGGTCAGGGCCTTGCAGATCAGGCGTTCGAGGCCGCGTTCGGTAGTGTCAGTGGTCGCCATAGATCCTGCTATCAGATCGGGACTTACATGTACTAACCCGGTCCCATTTGCTCAACAACGGCTCGAATGTCGTCAACACGCTGTCGAATACGCGGCCATGATGCCGCCAACACCATGATCGCCAATCACCTGTCCGCGAGGTTTTGTTGATGACGAAGATTCTGATCCGTCGTCACCAAGAGCTGGTAGCCATCCCTCTTTGCTCGGTCGAGCAACACGCCATTGCGAAGGTTCGACCACCCTCGCTCGAAAGCGGTATCCACCACGTGTTCGGCCAGTTGCCGACGTAGCGGCGCCGGTACACTCTAATCGAACAGTATTTTCAAGCCACCGAGTCCTTCAAGGTCCGGGTCTCATGGTCCAGAACACTTTCAGCTTGCCAGCGTTCAACACCGGGGAACCACTCCAGAAACTGTTCAATCGTGGCACCGTCCCTGAGATTTTCGAACAGCGCCCCAATATGCACTCGCGTACCACAAAATATCCAGGCACCGCTGACCTTCTCCGAGTCGCGTTCGACGGCCGAACAAGTATTCCATCTGGTCATAGAGCCACCTCCTCTGCTGTCTCAGTAGCGTTTACAAGGCCGATCGTCTCCATCGCGTCTGTCACCACGTCGGGTTCTTCCGGCATTGCGGCCGCTGCCTCGCGGACATCGAGCTTGCCGGTGACGACATCGGCGATCAGACGTGTGCGGTATTCGCGGAGGAGTTCAATTTGTCGCGAGTTGGACGCAACCGCGCTGTCGATTCGCGAACAGTCAGACTTGAGGGCAGAGATTATCGAATCCTGTTCATCGAGTGATGGAATCGCGCAGGGCAAGCGGTTCACCACACTTGAGTTAATTATGGGAATGGTCGCGCTAGACGCGGTCGACTGAAGCCACGACTCGGCTCGTTGTAACTGACGTAGTATGAATCGGGGACGCACGAAATCAGTGGATATTTCGTACGATGTGATCTGCTGGTTAGTGGATCCGTCCTCTGGCATCAGCGCAATCCGTCCGGCAGTGGCTCCGATCACGATGAGAAGAAGTGCTGGCCCTCGGACGAGTCTAGCTCGTCCCTGAGAGAACGCCAACGAGTTGAGGTACCTGATCGGCGGCCCAACATCCTCTCCCGCTCCACAGCTAGCCGGGCCATACCAAGGGACCGTCCCATCTTGATAGAACGCATCATTTGATGAGGGCGGCGTCGCTCCGTTTTGAGTGCGTTCTGATAGCCATTTTAGTGGCATGAGTTTCCAATTCTCCGGCACCATCCCCAGCCACTCCACGGCGGCATCCTTGTATGCCGGATAGGGCAGGCCGGTTCGGACATCGATCTGGCCCGTCACCGCCTGGTGGATGATGGCCTGCTTCTGCTCCTCCAGCAGCTCGATCAGCCTTTCCTTGGCCCGGATGTAGCGCCGGATGCGCCGGTCGGCGAGGTCGAGGAAGCGGGCGATTTCAGGTTGCTCACTTGCCGGAGGAACGGGGAATGGGGCTCCAAGAAAGGCATCGTCCGACAACTGGAGGCGGGATATCCAGATACCCTTAGAACGTACTCGCAGTTCCCAATTGAATGGTATCGAACGCACGAGCGCGTCAATGTAGGCGGCGGATACGTCCATCGGGCGCCTTAAGCGGTATACGCCGTAAGCAGTGCTAACGATGCCGTGGTACTGAGATATTCCAAGCCCACGGCTCCATGCCCATAGGCTATTGATGACCAGATCCCCAGGCCAGCAAAGCTTATGGCCAACGTAGGATTCGGCTTTAAACATCGTGACCGCCGCAGACTCCCTCGGCACTATCCCACGGTCTGACGATACTGTGAGCAACTCTTCCTCTCCAGTTGCCGAACGCACATCTATACAGCGGAAGAGCACTTTGCCACGCAGAATCTCCCAGTGCTCAGGTATCAGCCCCAACCATTTCACGCCAGAATCCTTCATGTCCGGATAGGGGGTGAGATTGGCGATCATGACCTTCCCTTGCCCAGTATCTCGGCGAGCAACCCCTCCGTCTCTTGCTCCAGCGCCAGGATGTCAGCGCGGATCTCCTGCGGCGTCCGCATCGGCTCAGGCATGTAGAAATACCGATTGAAGCTGATCTCGTAGCCTATCTTCACCTTGTTCGGGGGATACCATGCGTCGTCGGCATAGGGTAGGACCTCGCGACTCATGAACCCGTCAATTCCTCCCTCCTCCAGCAGAGGGATCTGCTCCGTGTCGCGCAGATCGGTGTCCGGTTCGTACTCCACCACGGCAGATCGCCCATTGATGGTAGTTCTGAATAGGCCGTGAAGGGGGTTGGGTTCGGTCCCCCGCTTGTGAATCTTTTTGATCACGGCCGGTGCCGTCTCACTCCGCTCGCCACTTGCTTTCAGTCTTCTGATCTCCGCAGCCTTGTATGCACGGCTGGGGTCAATACCTTCGATCCGCAACGGCCTTTCCACCGTCACTTTCCAGTAGCCGAAGGCGGCATTGTCGAAGATCTTGCTCTGGTCATTCTCCTCGAACCCGAGGAACGTCTCGCAGATCCAAGCAATGTCCTCTTCACCGAGTTCGCAGTTCTTCTTTCCCAGGTTTTTCCGCAAAGGCTGGTATCTCTTCGTAGCGTCGATTAGCTGCACCTTGCCCTTCCGGTGATCGGGTTTTCGGTTCGTGAGCACCCAGACATAGGTGGCGATGCCGGTGTTGTAGAACATGTTGAGAGGCAGAGCGACCATCGCCTCCAACCAATCGTTCTCGATGATCCAGCGGCGGATGTTGCTCTCACCCTGTCCGGCATCTCCGGTGAAAAGGGAGCTGCCGTTGTGGACCTCGGCGATGCGGCTGCCGAGCGGCGTGTGCTGCTTCATCTTGGAGAGCTTGTTGGCGAGAAACAGCATCTGACCGTCGCTGGACCGCGTGACCAGCGAATATTCGGGATCGCCCGCATGCTCGATCACGAAACGCGGGTCGCGCATATCCTTCTTGCCGCCCATGCGTGCCAAGTCACTCTTCCAGCTCTTGCCGTAGGGCGGATTGGAAAGCATGAAGTCGAACTCATTGGACGGGAATGCGTCGTTGGCGAGCGTCGAGTGCTCCGGTCCGCCCACGATATTGTCGGCCGCCGAGCCTTCGCCTTTCAGCAGCAGGTCGGCCTTGCAGATGGCGTAGGTTTCGGCGTTGATCTCCTGGCCATAGAGATGCGTGGAAACCTGCTTGCCGCCCTCGGCGGCGAGCTGCGACAGTGTTTCCTCGGCCACTGTCAGCATGCCGCCGGTCCCGCAGGCGCCATCGTAGAGCAGGTAAGTTCCAGATCTGATTTCGTCAGCGATGGGTAGGAAGAGAAGCTTCGCCATCAGAGTCACGGCGTCACGTGGTGTCCAGTGTTCACCCGCCTCCTCATTGTTCTCCTCGTTGAAGCGGCGAACCAGCTCTTCAAAGATCGAACCCATCCCATGATTGTCGAGGCCGGGGTACCGCACGGAACCATCGGCGTTCATGACCGGGTCCGGACTCAGATTGATATCAGGCGAAGTGAGTTTCTCGATGAGCGTGCCTAAGGCATCCGCCTTGGACAACCGCGGAATTTGGTTTCGGAACTCGAAGTTTTCGAGTATGTCCTGGACGTTGGGCGAAAAGCCGTCGAGGTAGGCCTCAAAGTCAGCCGTGAGCTGCTGACGGTTGGTGCGGGACCTCAAGTCGCGCAAGGTGAACTTCGAGGTGTTGTAAAAATCCTGCTCCGCCGCCTGCCGCAGGGACGAATCTTGCTCGACTACACCCACCGCGTCGAGAGTGGCTTTCATGTCCAGTACCGCTTGCTTGGTGTCCTCCAACACCACATCCAGCCGGCGGAGAACGGTCATGGGAAGAATGACGTCGCGGTACTTGCCGCGAACGTAGAGGTCGCGCAGGACGTCGTCGGCGATACCCCAGATGTAGTTGGCAATCCAGTTCAGATCGTTGTTGGTCATTGAACACTCAGGATATATCAAATCCCCCGGAAACCCAGGATGGCAGGGGTATACCGGCGGGATGGTTCCTGGTCTTGGCACGGGGACAACGATTTGTCGAACCTTGCTCTGGGAGTCGTCGTTGTCAGGTGGCAAAAGGGTTCCATGGAGTGGGGCCGCTTCCCACTATTGCGGCTAGTTCATCTTTTTTTGAATTGGCCGCACAGAAATGGAGGGTGGAGCACCCCGTTCCTGGTTCATTTCCATCGGATATAGTTGCGCAATCCTCCCTTCATCCCGGTTCCTCAACCCTGATGAGCATGTTTTGAAGCGCTTGACAGACCCCATAATAACTCTCTATAATTACACTTATGGTGAGTTATTCTACTGGCAATGTCACCGAGGAAAAGACGACGACGCCCAATAAGAACGCCCTCGAAGTGTCCCCCTCAATGTCTTCCGGAGTCGGACCACTGGCCCGGATCAGCGCCGGGGCCCGCGAGTTGGCGGCTGCCAGTATCTCGGCCAACACCCGAGCCGCCTACCAGGGGCAGCTGCAACGTCTCTACGACTACCTGGACGGGCAGCCCCTCACGGATGACACGCTTGCCGAATACCTCACCAGCTTGCACGATGTGGGGAAATCGCCCGCTGTTGCCGGGCAGTTGGTGGCCGCCGTCCGGTTCCAATCCAAGACCACCGGCCAGCCGTCCCCGGTAGGCCCCGTAAGTCAAGCCGTCCTCGCCGGGCTCCGCCGCAAGGGGAAGGGACGGGGACGCGGGCAAGTGAAAGGCGTTCAATGGAGGGATGCGGACGTTATGGCCGCCCTCGCCGCCAATGGGAATCACTCTCTGGCCGGATTGCGAGACGCCGCGATCATCTCCGTTATGAGCGATGCCATGCTCCGGGTCTCGGAACTATGCGCCCTGGTGGTCGAGGACGTCATTTTTGAGCCGGACGGCTCCGGGCGTCTCACCATCCGATTCTCGAAGTCCGACCCGGAGGGCAAGGGAGCCGTGCAATATCTCGGGCCCCGCACCGTGAAAAGAATCCGAGTTTGGCTCGATAGGGCCGGATTCTCCACCGGGCCCCTGTTTCGCCGGGTACGCCGAGGGGACGTCTGCGGGAATCAGCCACTCTCGGTCTCCGGGCTCCGGCTAATGTTGAAACGCCGCGCCGCCGCCGCCGATATCGAGGGCCGGGTTTCTGGCCACAGCCTCCGGGTGGGATCGGCTCAGAGTCTCGTCGCAAATGGGGCCACGATCGTCGAGATGCAGATCGACGGCCGGTGGTCGTCTCCCCAGATGCCAGGCCACTATGCCCGTGCACAACTGGCCGGTCGGGGTGCCGTGGCTCGCCTCCGGTATGGAGCCTGAACGCCGGTCCCGGGATTCTTTAGAGGCGAAAAGGGCCAAGATGTACCGGGGTGCGATTGTCAGGACCCCGATCCCTTGCTGGAACCGATGCAGGACTGCGATAGCGCGTAAAGGCCTGTGCCCCCTACCCCTTGGCTCAAGGGAGATCATCGATCTCAGGCCCTTCTACGGGCTTCGTTGTTCGTAACCTCGGAGACATTCCTCGAAACGAGACCGTGCCTCGATAGGCTTCCGAAAATTTCAGTTAACGGACACTGTCCAAAAGATCCCTGCCTGTGCGGGGGAAACTTAGGATGAGCTTTTCCGGTACTCTTTAACAGGCCCCCCTTGGATCACGCTTATTTGGGGTCTAGTCCTGTCGGTCACCTACGATAGTATATATGGGATTGCCTCCATACCCTCTTAGAGCAGCAGGAAGGGGCAGCATGAGCAAGCCGCAAGATCGTACAGTGTCCCGTCGCCCCGATGGGACTTGGGAGAACAAGCGAAACAATGCCTCGCGCGCGGGAAGCGTCCATCGCACGCAGGAAGAGGCCCAAGCCACCGCCCGCGAGATGCTGAAGAAGCAGGGCGGGGGAGAGCTGACGACAAAGGGCGTCGACGGCAAGATCCGCGACAAGGACACGGTGGCTCCGGGCAACGACCCGCGGCGGGTGAAGGGCTGATGTTCAAATTTGAGATGAACGGCTTCGGTGGTCCCGCAGATTCCCGCTCGAAAGTGGGAATCGAGACCTGAGCACTTAAAGCAAACCACTTTTTATGAATAACTTACGGAAATTCGTCGACTAACCCTTGCTTGGAATACGATAGAGAATGCAGGGCCTTGCACTCGTCGACTACGACAACCTCTGCCCGCGCATCAGGTTCGAGCACGAGGTCGAGATCCGTACGGCGGAACTCCTCGATCTGATCGCTCGCGCGTCGCATGCTGCGTTCCCGGGCCTGCGTGAACTGGATGTGCGTCTGTACGGCGGCTGGATCGATGAACAGGGCGTTCACAGCCCGTCCGCACTATTGTTGCTGCCGTTGCTTCCAGCGCTCCGCGGCCGACGGCAAGGACTGCTCCTTCGGCCGACACTCGCGATAACGATGCTCCAATTTTCAGACATCGAGCTGCGAGGTACGGTAAGGCTCCAAGCCAAACCTAGACGGCAGAAGATGGTCGACGCCATGCTCGGCCACGACGCCGTCTTCGCGGCTACGCTCGGCCAGTCGAGAGTCGGAATCGTAAGCGACGACGATGACCTGCTACCCGCCGCTCTCTCGGCCCATGCAGCCGACCCGGCGGGTGCCGCCTGGATGCGGCGGCGCGCAGCCGGCGAAGGGCTCAACGATCGGGCCCTGAGCGATTGTGGAGTACGTATCCAGTGCCTGGAGCAGACGTCCTCATGAATGACTATTTTGCGTACTGGAACGAACGCATCAGGCACGATCTGGCATCGTTCGGAGACCCGGGCACAAGGGTCGATGTCGATGGGTCCGACCGCAGGTTCCGCGCCAGCTGGACCATGCGCGGCGAACCGCAAGAGGCTACGTTCTCCGTCTCGCGAGACCAGGGCGTGTGGGTCACGGTGAGCGGTGCATCCCGCGTTCTGTACCGCACCTTCGCATCCGGACCCGGCATGGCCGATCTGCGTCACGTCGCGCAGATGATTCAATCGGCGCAGAAACCCATGCTGTTCATTCCAACGCGGGCAGAATCCCCGCACCGTTCCGGGGCAGCCATCGAAGTCCTCACCGACCTGCTCGGTAAGGAAGCCGACACAACGCGAGTGGTGATGGTCACCGGTGGGCCAGGCGCCGGCAAGACCTTTGTCCTGCGGGAACTCGTGCGGCGGCAGGCTGAAGCCTATCTGAGCGGACGCACTTCTAGGCTGCTGCTCTACGTGAACGCTCAGGGGCGATCGCTCGCACGGTTGAGCGAGGCGCTGGCGACTGAGCTACAGGACCTGAAGGTCGGTCTCACCTATCATTCCGTCGCGGTCCTGGCACAGCTCGGAGTCCTCGTGCCGGTCATCGACGGATTCGACGAGCTACTCGGCGTCAGTGGCTACGACGACGCCTTCAGCTCGCTCGCGGGATTCCTCGAACAGCTCCATGGAGACGGTCAGATTCTCGTGTCGGCCCGGTCCACGTACTACGAGGAGGAGTTTCTCGAAAGGGCTGGGCGTGCTTCGACCACCGGCGATCAGGCGTGGTCCCACGTGCCGGTTCAAATCCAGGAGTGGTCTGACGAAGATCGACAGGACTACCTGAAACGGATCGAGAAGAAGGGCTGGTCCTCGTCGGAGGCAGAGACGTTTTGCAAACGCGTGACGCACACCTTCAAGGACCATCCCTCTCTGGCCTTGAAGCCGCTGTTCTTCACGCGGGTCGTCCAGATGTTGCAGCATGACCCCTCGTTCTCCAGTGGCGACGATCTGCTGCGCACGCTCGTGCGAGAGTACTCGTCGAGAGAACTGAACGACAAGCTGTTGGATCGAAACTCGCGACCTCTCATGACCACAGACCAGTTCGGCAACTTGATGCAGGAACTCGCGGAGGAGATGTGGAACCAGGAAACCCGCGGACTCGATGTCGGCTCGATTCGTTTCGTTGCGGAATACTTCGTCCATGACGCAGGGCTGCCGGACACCGCAAAGCAGGTGATTGTAGAGCGGCTACCGGCGATGGCCTTTCTCGGCCGGGGCGACGCACCGTCGGAGCGCGGCGGAATCGCCTTCGAACACGAGCTCTTCTTCTTCTTCTTTCTCGCCAGAACAATTACGGCCCAGTTCGCCGCGGACGCGAATCTACGCGTCATCCTGAGTCGTTCTGCTTTACCCGAGGAAGTTGCCGACCGGGTAGCGCAGGAGACGGCTGCGTCGGATGCGCCGGCCGACGGCAACCGATTGCAGGAACGGCTGGACCGTCTCTCGAAGGCGGCCGAGCAGGAGAGCCGCCGGACGGCGCAGGTGCGGGAGAATGCCGGGCTCCTCGCTATGGCGTTGCTGCGGGAGGAACAGGGCTGCCGGGATTCAGATGGCATCCAAGGCTGCACGATTCAGTCCGTCGTATTCCCGGGCAGCGATCTCAAGAACGTCACCTTGAGTCAATGTTCGTTGATCGACGTAGTCATGCGGCGCACTGACCTCACGTCGACTCGGTTCGTGGCGTGCGAGGCGAACGGGGTACGGCTGTACGAACCTAGGGTCAGCCTAGAGTCGACGCGACTGGAGTTGACCGGACTCGGCATGGATGATGTGACAGGCATTCGTGTGGTCGACAATGACGATACGACGGATACGAACTACGACCCGTCGTTCATCACGGACACGCTACAGTCGTGTGGGGCTCCGATCACGGACGATTTCGGACCGAAGGGTCCCGCGGTGCCGGAGGCAGAGATGAACTTGATGGAGCGCCTGATGCGAGTGTACCGCCGAACCGCCCTCGTGTGCCTACAGGACGACACGTTATCGAGTCTCTTCTCGGACCCCCGATGGGATGGGCTCCAGCGCCAGCTGGTTGAACACGGCATCATGAGACTGGAAGAACGCGCCACGAGGGGACAGCGGAAAAAGTTCCTGCGCCCACGGTTCCTGCCGAAGCAAATCATGGCGGGTCTCGTCGGGCGTCCCGACACCGACCCGAAGATCCGGTCGTTCTGGGAAGCTCTGGCGACTCCTGCTTCGTAGCGGAGAGGGTGCGACCGCGCGACCTGATGCCGATGACGGTCCGTTCGCGCCCCACTTCGGGAGGCCGTGCCGCGAAGGGCCGCGAACGCCGGCTCTAATGCCGACAACGCGATCTCCTGCACCGAGCGTTCGCCGCGCAACGCCTCGATCGCCCCCCGGCCGACGGGGAAAACCAGGAGTCCGGGGCGTAGATCAGATTACGATAAAGTATATTATACGTAGCTACTATGAGCGACACCGACCTCGCCCTCAGAACCGGAGATTCACCGGCAACAAATGACCTCCAAGGGGACTTCCCGGCCATTCTCGTGAGAGCCGGCAAGGCGGCCTGCTTCGCCGCGGACGAGTTCTTCTCTGCGCGAATCTCGAATCCCCACACCCGGACCGCCTACGCCCACCAGGTGAGTCGGTTCCTCGCGTGGTGCGAGGACCAAGGGCTGGAGCTGCACCAGGTGACCCCCGGCCTGGCCGGCCGGTTCCTGGACGAGCTCCCCGGGGCCGCCCCCACCCAGAACCAGGCCCTCGCGGCGCTGCGCCACTTCTTCGACGTCCTGGTGGCCCGGCACGCGGCGGTCTTGAATCCGTTCCAGTCGGTCCGGGGGGTGCGCCATCCCTTCGGGGAGGGCCGCACGCCCGAGGTGAGTGTCGACCAGGCGCGCCGTCTCCTCGCCGCCATCAAAACCCGCGACGTGTACGGGCTTCGGGATCGGGCGGTCCTCGGGACGCTCATCTACACCGGCGCCCGGGTCGGGGCCATCAGCCGGCTCCGGATCCAGGACCTGCGCGACAACGGCAACCACCGGTCGCTGCAGTTTGCGGAGAAAGGGGGCAAGTCGCGGGAGATCCCGGTGCGCCATGATCTCGACGAATGGATCGCGGCCTACCTCGAAGGGGCCGGGCTCACGGATGCGCCCCAGGCCTCACCACTGTATCGGGCCGGGCAGCGCCGCTCCAGTCCGCTCACCGATCGGGCGATGTCGCCTCTGGCCGTGCAGCTGGTGCTCAAGCGCCGGCTCAAGGCGGCCGGGCTGCCGAAGATCCTCTCGCCCCACTCGTTCCGCGTCCTGGTGGTCACGGATCTGCTCAGCCAGAACGTGCCGCTCGAAGACGTCCAGTACCTGGCCGGTCACGCCCACCCCCGCACCACCCAGATCTACGACCGGCGGCGGCGCGTTAGCGGGAACTTGGTGGAGAGGATTTCCGTCTGAACCACAGCGAGGGGGTATAGGGCTGAAAAGGGAGCCGGGAGAGCGGGAGAACTCGCGGACAAGTAAGTATAGATAGGAGCAACCCAGACCAAGGCGGATTCCTCCACGATTGACTCTCCAAATGTCGTCATTGCAGCTCAGAAAGATCGAGTCCGATTTCAGCCGCTTTGCGATTAAGGAGCCAAGCCAAACAATGAGCCTGCACCTTTTCGTGGAGGTGCTTGACACTAGTGCCGAAAATCAGATTTCCCAATGTCAACACGGCCACAACGACCGATGCCGCCAGGAGCAGCCATCCTACGATGGCATTGTTTGATCGTAAACCAACACCAGTAGCGGCTAGCCCGACAACAAGAAATGAGCTAATGCTTATCGACGCGCACCACGCGGCCACTGTCGCCTGTTGGTGGCAACGCCAGTACAAGCGTTTCTGAATACGCTCTGTGGTTGTGAGCTGTTTGGCAAGCTTCTTCTGTGTCTGTTCATGCGCGCCGCGTTCGCTCGTGTACTTGGCGTTTCCTTCGCTCTGAATCTCTTCCGTCACCCGATTGAGCATCTCTGGAATCGACTGCTCGGTTAGCGCTTCCTCCTCTCCGAGCGTCAAGTTCATCAGTTCCGCATGGGCTAACGGACTGCTTCGTAGGAATTGGTGATCCCGAGCGGTAATCTTTCCTTGCTGCGCCAACTTATCAATCTCGCTCAAGTATTTCTCAAATAGTCCGCTCGGTGGTTCTAGTGCCGCATACGAGAATGCCAACAGCTCGAACACAGGAACGGCTGGAGCACCGAGTGGAGCCTTTAGCCAAGCCATGTTCACAAGGCTAAAGTCCGTGATCACACTCGACACCTCACGCGACTCCGCGTGATTCTGCCCATACTGAAATGCAGCCTGAGAGAACCCGACATTGCTTGTGACAAGAGCGGCCTTTGCCCGCTCCAGAATTGACGGGGACGTGCCGGCTCTGAGCACGTAGATGCTGCGAACAGAATTAATATCGTGTTCTTTGGCGCGAGGATTGAAGTACGCCACTTCGTCTCCAAGCATCGTCTCGAATGCCGCCTCATCGATCTGAAAATTCTTGATGTGCCGTGGCGTATTGAGGACGTCAATCCGAGCATCTTCGAGCTTGTCGTCGATCTGGCCCGCCAAGAGAAGCAAGTCAGATTTGGTCGTTCCACGGCGGCGGGCCTCCATCACGATGAGCCCACGTCCGTACCGAGAATCCACGTATTGAGCCGCACCCCTAATTACGCCGCTAAGTTCATTGTGTGAATGCGAAAACGTCGCAACGGTGGCGCCCAAGTTGTGGAGCAACTCGACCAAACTCCTCACCGACGCTTGCTTTGGGTATCCTTCAAGTCCTAACCGCTGGACGAGAAGTGGCGTATCCAGATAGAAGGTCACACCCGTGTACGATCTCGGAGCGTTCGTGAGGTCTGGACAAAGCAAAGCGTTTGCCAACATGTGGCCCTTGACGACTACGAGGAAACTCTCAAAGCGTTCTGGATCGGTGTTCTGTAAAGCCAGGACGTACTTGCTCACGAGAACGATCTGTGCGGAGTGCTGACCTTCGATAGTCGGAATTGCTGTGCCACGAAGGTAGGCTCGCAGACACGGGATATCGAACTGCGTGAGGAAGGCACAGATCGCGGTAACGGCTTCATCGTTGCTCATAATCGGTTTGGAGGTGCCCTTGGAAAACTCGGCCAGCCCCGACAGCACGGCCTGAATGTGTCGGTTGGCTGCGGTCTTTCTGACGGCAATTTTAGGGTCGGGCAGTTCCCCGTTGATCCGATAAACGCCGTATGCTTTCTTCAGCGGATATCGGCGCGATAGCCGCTTGAGCACGATCTGAACGGCGCGACGAGGAATTTCCAGTCCGAAGTCGATCCTGATGAGATCCTGGACAGCAGCATCCGTTATCGGGTCTGGCTTGTGTGTGACAAGCACCTGAAGAATGAAGGGCCGTAGATAGTCGAGGTAATCCTGCCCTCGGTCGATATTAACCTTCAGCATTGCTAAGCTTGTCAGAGTTGCAGTGGACATTTGAAGCTTCCTTTACCGCCTCAAGCAGATCAATCTCCCGGCCAGGGGTCAACTACGCGATAGTCCAGACGGCGGACCAGAGACCGGTTCCAGAACTCATTGGCCTTGGACATCAAGGGCCGCGCCATCCCCTGGAGCACCCGCTCCCATTCGCGGCCGGAGACGCCGATCTCCAGAGTGCGTTTGCGCAAACGTAGCGGCACCGTCGATTTCGCTAACTCATCCCCCACGATCCGAGGCCAGAACTCCTTCAGGAAGATCACGGCCACCTCTTCATCCCGGATTGCCTCTTGCAACCAGGGCAGGAACAGCGGACCCACCACCCACATTGCGGGGGTTCGTGGGTTCCCCAAAGGGGACACCAAGATCTGTCTCTGGCCTTGAGCTCCGAGTTCCGAGGGGTGCATTTTCTCGGCAGTCTAACAAAAAGCTCTGGGAGGTCTTCCCTGGTAGGAATCGTGGAGGATCTTGCTCATCAGCCACAGCAGGGGAGCAGCTGGGACAACGCCTGGGGGCCTATACCTTATCCCTTGGTCCGGGCACGCCTGGCCAACACAGGCCATATGACGATCTAGAAGTCCGTTGCGGACAAAGAACTCCCGGAGCATGCCGAGCGGCCCTTCGATCTTTCCCATGCGGTCGCTGAGATCAGGGACCTCGCTACGCAACTCCTTCATGTCTTGATGCGGTTTCGCCGTGTCCTCAGCTTCGGAATGCACCACATGGCATTCGATTCGCCAGAGGATCGTACCTCAAAGTAGCGGTCAAACGACCTTATGTCGCTGGTTCTACCCAACTCAGCGCCCTGCCTTATCCAGCGCACCAGCAAGCGGAACGCATCGGCGTTTTCGGATGCACCAACATGCGCCGCAGTCTCTGCCGACCACGATGCCTGCCAGCTCTGGGGACCGTCCTTGTATACGGTCAACTTGTACGTGCCATCTTTAGACTGACGTATTTCTCTCCGCTCTCGCTTTCCGATGTTGCCCCAATTAATGGCGTGACCATCCAATGTCGCTAACAGGTTAGGTGACAAGCCGTCTCCCATCTGCGCAGCAAGTTCTCGGAAGGTCATTACCAGCGTTTCCTGTTTTACCCGTGATGCGCCCGCCAACACGAACCCGAATATCTGTAGCCTTTCCTTGCGGTCCGATGCTTCATCCATCCGAAGTATCGACTCCCCATGCGTCAGGTAGTTGCGATTCATGGGGAATAGTTCCCCGGTCTTGGGGTTAGGAATTAGGTGATGTACGACGTGCCGTCGGAGGCGCTTTACGGATGCGACCTTTTGGAATGCGTCACGCAGGGAGTCCCGATCCAGCGAACTCTTGACTTCGCCTACACCGATGACCCCTTCGCACGGGTAATACGTCGTCTGCGGAGTTTTGTTTATCGAAAACACGGGACAAATATCCCGCTCGTAAAGGACTACATCCTGCTGACGACTCGTCGCGCCATAGCTGTCGATCACGAAACCCTCTCCCACTGCTATACCTCTAGGCAAGACCTGTGCCAGTTGATCCCTCACCGGTTGCTCTGCCGCCGCCCCTACGGTCGATGGAGTCGTGCCTGCTTTGGCGTCCTTGAATTCGTCGACGAGCCGTTCACCAATACGGCGGATGAATCCATCCACATCGAAACTCTGGTTCATGTCGTCAGTCTCCCATGTTGGTCGGACATCCACAGAAGGGCAGCGCTACGCGCTTGAGAGTTCCCCGCTCCGCCGCGAGGCGCTGGTGGAGGCGCGAGATCCGCCAGGGGCCTATACCCTTATCCTTGCCTCGATCGAGATTGTCGATTCTAGGCCCTCTCACGGGCTCGAATTTTCGGGAATCCAGGATTTTCTCGATCTCCCCTTGTGAGCGATCCAAAGACCATCAGAGGGGAAGGATGCGGTAAAGCCCCTTACCGCATTCTATCCGGGAACCGAGTCACCACAGGGGGAGCGTAGCGTCCCTCTGATAGAAGAGGATATGCTTCGTCCCATGACCTCCCAAGACCCCCGAATAGCTAGGCTCCCGCGCCGGCTCCTTTCCCTTGTCATTCTGGCTGCGTTTCAATCCGAACCTGCCGAAGCCCAGGACATCGGGCCTCTACAAACGGCGGCGGAGCAAGGCGACGCCAACGCTCAATTCAACCTAGGCCTCAGATACGATGATGGTGACGGCGTGCCGGAGAATGATCGGGAAGCGGTGAGATGGTATCGGATGGCTGCCGAACAGGGTCACGCCGCCGCCCAATTCACTCTTGGAACAATGTACTCTCGTGGTCGAGACGTGCCGGAGAATGATCAGGAAGCGGTGAAGTGGTATCGGATGGCCGCCGAGCAGGGTCACGTCGACGCCCAATTCGACCTTGGAGTCATGTACGCTAATGGCGAGGGTGTGCCGAAAGACTACGTGAAAGCCTATGCCTGGTCGAATCTCGCCGCCGCCCAGCGACAGTCCCTCGCCGCCCGCCAAAAAACCTTGCTCAGATCAGAAATGTCTGCCAAGCAAGTCGACGAGGCACAGAAACTCTCCAGTGAGCTTTGGGAGCGCATCGGCCGAGGTAAGAGTCTGGGCGAGGGCTCGGGATCTGAGGCTGGAGACGGCGGCCACGTCTATCGATCTGGGGACGGAGTTACCAACCCCGTCCCCATAGTGCAGACGACTCCCAGTTACACCCAGGCCGCCCAGGACGCCAAGGTTCAGGGTGTGGTCTGGCTCCAGGCCATCATCCGAAAGGACGGCAACGTCGACAGCTTCAAGGTCATTCAGGGATTGGGCCACGGATTGGAAGAGCAGGCCATCCGGGAGATCGAGACCAACTGGCGCTTTCGGCCCGGAAGGCTCAATGGGAGACCGGTGGATGTCTTTGCGACCATCGAAGTCCAGTTCAACCTGAGATAGAAGAAGACGGTCAGCCGGAGCGTCCTCGGGCCTCGGGGGACTGTATCCGTCCTTCTCCTTCTACCGGCGGGGACCGGAACCCCGTCTCAGAGAGTCGAGCAAAACACGAGGCGGATCGGCCGGACGATCCGTTGCGATCCCATGCCGGCGGCAGATCCGCTGGACCGTAGCCGCTGTCCAATGGCCGGCTGTGTACCCGGCGCGGCGACCGGGAGGCGCGATCGACCCTTCCAGGGCCGCCGCAATGCGGCGCAGGGACCAGCCGAGAATCCGGCCGCCCCAAATCAACAGCACCACCTGGTCATCGTGCTAACTCACCAGTTCCCGGACCCGCTCACAGGCCGCCCGCGGGGACCTGCCTGCGGAGGTTCCCCCGCCGGTCCTGGAACGGGCTGGCGCCACCGCCTGCGTTGCGGCCGACGAGTTGTTCTCTGCCCGGATAATCCAACGCCGAGACCCGGCAGCCCTATGCCTGGGTCGTCCGGTGGTTTCTCCAGTGGTGCGAGCGCGAGGACCTTGAAAACGAGTTACACGATGGAAGTAGGCTGGTTGGGAGAGCAGGTCATGCAGCGCGTCTTCGATTTCGCTTGGGTAATGTCCCATTGGTACCGTCAATGGAAAATCAAGCGACACGGGCCAAGCGCGGAGGCGGTGGATCTTAATATCAGTCTTGCCCAACCGGACTTACGACTACCTCCAGGCTATCTCAAGAAGGTCAATTCCACATCCTTGGTGTCGTGATCCAGCCAGCCCACAGCCCGCATTCTTTTTCTTCCCCCAAATGGGGTTCGGGCCGTGAACTCCATCGTGATGAGGTGACGCCCGGACTCGTTCTCGCCGATCTTCGTTTCCAACACCTCCAAGCTATTGGGATCGTTCAGGCGGAGCTGCACTGCCCGGTTCAATTCGGGACTCTCCCCGTTCCAGGGATCAAGGTGCTTCAATCCGTCACAAGAGGAGTGCCCTCTTGCAGGCGAGTATGCCTGCGGGTTTGGAGGGGCGCTTTTAGGGATGTTCAACGAGTCGGGTGGGATTACTTGAAACACGCCGTTGGGACCACCCAGGCGCAACCACCCATCCTCTTGGAGGATGTAATACTCGTTGTGGGGTGCGCTCTCCGGGATGTCGAACCGCCTCAGTCCGGCTTCCTTGGACTCTACGAGTTTCCGAGTCATGGTTTGCCCGTTCATGAAGGTCCAGTTTGCCGTCAGCTTGGCTCCCACCTGCTTGATCCGAAGTTTTCCGGAAAGGGCACCGGCGTCCCTCCACCATACGCCGACGGTCCCATTGTCGTCGGGCACTTCGTTGCTGACCCGGACGACAGATGGGTCGGACTCGGAGTGGCTAGATTCCGGAACCGGATTCTGTCGAAGATCTAAGGCGTTCAGGGATTCCTGTGAACTCTCCGTTTCGATCATGTCTTCATGCTGGTCCTTCTGAACCTGCATGAAAGCTGCCCCCAGTTCGGGATCGATCAGGACAACTAGCGAAATCATAAGGATTAGTACAGCCAGAATGATTCCAATAATGGTCAGATTACGTCTGGTGTCGTCTTTGGGTGCATCAGACATGGCAAGTCTTCCAGGAGATTGTCCTGCGCCGGATTCAGGCAGCGGAGGGATTCAGGTAGAATACCAATTAGGCTGGCTCTTCCTCCGACGCAGGACGAGTGAGCATAGAGCCTGCCGGGTGTTCAAGCACTCGGCGGGCTCACCTAGGAACATCTAATAGTAGCCGATTGCCCTCTCCGGGACAAGTCCCAACAGCTCCAAGCCTTGTTTGTAGGTGAGTTGTGCGGTCCATTCAGGGCGCGGTTAGGACGAGCTATTTTCCACAGTAAGAAGGCCCGAATAAACCTGGGTATGCTCTCCCGCCTAGATGCGGTGGGCCATCGATCCCTGCGTCCCGTGGAAGGGCTGCGGACCCCTGGAGGTTGCGGACCAAACCGGGTCCCTGGACAAAGCCTTGGAAAGTTGGCTAGCAAATGAGTCCTCAACTCCTACCGGATTCTTGCTCCCCGTTCCCCATGCCGAACAGGACGAAGCGGACGACCCTCTGGCGCCCATGAAAGCCGACCTCAAGACGCTGGCCGGAGGGCTGGCCCTAGTGGAGACGACGGCGGTAGGCTTCGGTGAGGGCCGGGATGCGGCACCTCAGAAAGACTGGATACCGTCCAGGCTTGACCGGCTCCACCGGAGGCACTGTGTACGCTCCGGGAAGACGCAAAACAGTCCGTACTTTCGGCTTGCGGAATCCCCTCGGCCATGCTCGGGGATCGGTCCGACGGGAGCGCAAGGCGGGAGAGTTTCCGATACTGGGCTCACGCGGCGCTCCAGCCCCTGGTCAACCGGCTGGAGGCGGAGTTCCGGGCCAAGCTGGAGATGCCGGTGACGCTGGACCTGGCGCCCCTGTTTGCCTCCGATCTGACGGGGAGGGCGCGGGCGTTCCAGTCTCTGGTCAACGGCGGCATGGAAGTCGAGAAGGCGGCGGTCCTGGCGGGCCAGCCACAATCGGTCCGCCAGTTTTGGACTCGGAACCGTCATAGGCTCTGGCGATTTGGCGATCAGGCCAGGGCCGTTCCTCCAGGGGTCGGGTTTCTTACAGGGTTTCCCGGCCCCCTTCCTCGCCCCTGGGCGGCCCAGATCAACGGACGGGCCTCGGCCAAGGTCTAGGACCTTCCAAACGTCTGGGGGGCTCCTACGGCGACTCTACTTGACGGCTTTGAGCTTTGGGGCTCCCGAGAAATACTTTCGCACGACGGCACCCTGAGCCTCCGGGTTTCAGGCGTAGTAGACCGCCATCAAGCCGCTTGTCCAGCCTCCGGCCAACTGGAACTCGGCTACGGTAGCACCCCGCTCCATGAGCGCCCTGGCGCCGCTCCTTCTCAAAGTGTGCGTACTCACCCTCCCGAGCCCGGCTTGTTTGGCGCGATATGCGAGCAGTCCGTGGAAGGTGTTGAAGGACAGGCGCTTGCTGCGAATCTGATAATCCCCGAAGGGCAGCCGGTGGATAGAGCGAAAGACGGGGCCGGTCTGGATTTCGACGAAGTCGGTCCAGCGCCGGAGCCGATCCGCAGCGGCGGGAATCAGGGTGACGTTCCGGCCCTCCCCATGCTGGTCGGTTTTGCTCCGGCGGATTCTGAGCGTGGCTTCCCCGTTGAGCTGGAACCGGACGTCCTGGACATCGAGGGCCAGGGCTTCGGAGGCCCTGAGCAGCCCGTAAAAGCAGGCGGCTATTAGCGCACCGTCTCGGAGTCCCCACGGGACGACGGCGGATTCGGCTTGCCGGAACAGCCGGTCCATTTCCGATTCGGACAAGCTGGGAGCGCTACGTTTGGTCCGTCCGACTCGGGCCAATTCCCGGAGCAGCACATCCAGGGTTTCCCGCGTCTTGCGTCCGATTGGCGAAGGCTGGTCCAGCGCGTTGGCCCTCCAACGCAAGGCGGTGGTGCTCAGTCGCAGGACCGCGCCGGTTCGTCCTCGTTTGAACTCCCGGATCAGGTGAAGAGCGACGTGCTGGTCTTTGGGTCGCTCCGGGTCTACGTCGGCGAAGCGTTTGGCCATCCAGCGGTCGAACCGGAGCAGGCGTGATCCATAGGCTCTCTGCGTCCCCGCTGGCCGGGCTCGCAGCTTCCGCCTCCAGTCCCGGTCCTCGTCCCCAGCCAGCACGGTTCGTTCCAAATCATCCAGGTTTAGTCTTCCGCTCATGTTGATACCTCCTACTCTTCTCTTTCGCAAGAACGAACACGATCGATAGATGAATTTGCGCGGAAGTTGTGGTCTCAAGGGTGAGAGCTGCCGAGCGTGACCGCTCAAGCACCGGCACCGAATTATTGTCCGTAAAGCATCTTATCCGGGTGACGATTTCCAAGGAGAGGAGGGATTTTTTGCGAGAAGAGGGGGCGCTCGCAAAGAGATGGGGATCGTTCGGAAGAAGGCGGCGTTTCTCCGAGAAGCGGAGGAGGGCGTGATAAAATCCGAACATCCGGAGGGAGGTCGCCGGCGATCGCCGCATGGGGCGGCGGATCCGGAAGGAGTCAACGAGTTTGACATTGCCTCGTCGATGACCGGGTCCGCCGGCCGACGACATCCCCCCGGCCCGCGAGGTGGTGGTTAAAGGACCATGACAATTAGGATGGATACCCCTATTCGGAATCCCGAGGAGGATGTCCTCGGCAGGGCAAAGCTAGCGGAATCGTTTTCCGAACAGCTTCTCTCGCTCGACGCCTCGGAGGGTCTCGTGACCGGTGCCTTGGGGCCCTGGGGTTCAGGAAAAACGTCCTTCGTCAATCTGGTTCGTCCGCACCTGAAAAAAGCGGGAATCGAGATCCTCGACTTCAACCCGTGGATGTTTAGCGGCACCGAACAACTCGTCGAGTCCTTCTTCGTTGAACTCTCGGCGCAGCTTAGAGGCCGTGACCGTCGTCGTTTTTATGAGTTGGGTAAGAGTTTGACCCGCTATGGAGAGAGCTTCTCCGGGATGAGGTGGGGGTGGCTACCTGTTGCTGGGCCATGGATTGACCGGGTGAGACTGGCGATGAAACTTCTTGTAAATCTACCCGATCTCAGGAAGGAGGGAATCGCCGAGCGCAGGGACAAGGTCAAGAAGGCCCTTACTGCTCTCGGGACGCCACTCGTCGTCGTCGTCGATGACATTGACCGCCTGACGACCCCGGAAATCCGAGCGGTATTCAAGCTCGTCCGGCTGACTGCGAATTTTCCAAACGTCATCTACATCACGGCATTCGACCGGGAGCGGGTGGAAAAGGCACTGACTGAATCGACGGGGATCCGCGGACGAGACTATCTTGAGAAAATTCTACAGTGGGATATCGATCTCCCCGAGATTCCGGAAGAGGTGATGATCAGCCAGATTACCCACGCGATCGACGGCGCGCTTTCGGGGATAGAAAATGCCGGTCCATTCGACGAGGAACGCTGGCCTGACGTGTTTCACGACGTCGTCCGGCCCCCTATAAGAAACATCAGGCATGTTCGTCGCTATGCCATTGCAATTCGCGGTACTGTGCAAGCCCTCAACGGCCGAGTCAACCTGGTGGATGTTCTCGCCCTCGAAGCCATTCGCATGTCTCTCCCGGGTGTGTTTTCTGCCTTGCACAAATCGATACCCAGCCTCACCACGACCTCGACCAGGAGTGCTCTCGAAGATCCATCGTCCCGAGAAAATCAGATCAACGAACTGATCGAGACGGCGGCACCGGACCACAAAGGGGTCGCCCGACAACTCATCTTCCACTTGTTCCCCGCAGCCCAGCAGCATGTTGGCGGCCTCAACCACGGCGCTGATTTTAAAGACGCGTGGCTTCAGGAGAGACGCGTGGCGGATGAAGATTTTATGCGTCTGTACTTGGAACGAGTCCCCAATAAAGGTTCCCAGGCATCTACCGCAGCGGAACAAGCATGGGGCCATATGGCGGACCGCGAAGCCTTCGACAATTACCTGCGAATCTTGCCCGCTGACAGGCGCCAGGATGTCATTGCCGGCCTTGAAGTGTACGAGGATCAGTTCAGCCCGGAGCACGTCGTACCAGGAAGCATCGTACTCCTCAATCTCCTGCCCGAGATGCCTGATCTCCAGCGAGGGTTTTTCGACCTCGAACCTCGCCACGCCGTCCGCAGAGTAGTCTATCGGCTGGTGCGAAAGCTCGAAAGCCCTGACCGAATAGAGGATGCTGTTCGATGCATCCTGTCCCAGATCGAACAGTTGTCGGCCAAGTGGGAACTGATCATGTTGGTCGGACACCAAAAAAACATAGGACACGAGCTCGTCTCGGAGCGCGCGGCACAGCAATTCGAAAGAATCTGGCGAGAGGAAGTTCGATCTGCGCCAGCCGAATCTCTGGCCAAGGAAAAATGTCTCCTCCGGACGTTCGTCTCTATAAAACAAGAGTCTGGTCCCGATGAACCGCCTCTCGAAGTCCCGGATTCGCCCCGCGTGACCCGGGCTCTGCTTGAGTCAGCGCGTACGTTGACACGGAAGGCCGCCGGAAGGATCGTTCACCGTTCTTTTCGTATGGAGTGGGATGAGTTGGTTGACGTGTATGGCGATGAGGATATTTTGCGAGGCAGGATCGAAAAGCTGAAATCCACTCAACCGAGGGATTTCGATGACGTCCTGGACCTAGTGGCCAAGTACCTTGCGGGGTATCGGCACCAAGGCCTCGAATGGGGGCGGAGTCCGTCCTGATCCCTTACGCGGCGGAAATCGACTCAGGAGAGCGTACAGATGGAGCTATCACTGGAAGTACAGTTGACATGGCTCGAAGAGAACGAGGAATCAGCAGGCCGGGCAATAAACCTTTTGAGATGTTGGAAAGTGTGTCAGGATCAGCGATCTGCTCTGAATCGGGAGCACGGCGATAGCAGCCGCCGGAGGGGGAGTGAGGAGGCCCAGGCGGCTCCTGAGCGGCCTTCGCCCTACCTTTACCTTCCTTTTCCGAGAGCGGCCAGCCTGGGCCGAATGGCGGCTACTTCACCCGCCGGAGCCTGGGCCTGACCGGGTAAAACTTTTGCATCACGTCGCCTTGTGCTTCGTCATGCCCGGAATACAGCGCGGGCATTCCCGTAGACCGCCAGCCTCCAGCGTGCTGGATTTCGACCAGGGATGCGCCGGCTTCCTTCAAGTGTCTGGCGTGGCTCCGTCTCAGCGAGTGCGTGGTGATATGTCCCAGCTTGGCGTCCTTGGCGCGGCCTTGGACGATCCTTTGGGCCTGTTCTCTGCTCAAGTTAGAGTCTCCGATGTTCGGCCCGGACCGAGCAGGCCGGACGCCCCGGAACAGGGGACCGGACGTGATCCCTACGGAGTCGAGCCAGGCGCGGAGCAGTTCGGCTCCGTCTTCGGGCAAGGTGATCTTGGAGCCCTTGGCCTCTTGATCGTTTTTGCGTTGGCGTATGAACAGTCGAGCCCTCCCGTCATCGAGGAATGTCACGTCGTCCCGATCCAGGGACACAGCTTCCGAGATTCTGAGCATTCCGTAGTAGCAGGTCGAAATCAGCGCGGCATCCCGGAAAGACCAGGAATCGCGAGCCTCGATCGTCGTCTGGATCAGGTTGTGGACCTGATCTAACGTCAGAGACGGAGCCTGTCCACGTCCTCTTCCTTCCCGGCCGGATAATGCCCGAAGTCTCTTCAGGTTCCGCCGGGTCCGTGCTCCGGCGGGCTTGACATGGTCCAGAACAGTGGCTCGCCAGTTCACGGCGTTCACGGAAGCCTTTAGCCCGGAGGCGGCGAGACCCCGGATGAATTCCATGATCAAAAAATGGGCCAACATTTTGTCGCTGGGAGCTTCCGGCGGGTATCCGGGCCACTGTTTTCTCATGTACTTGTCGAAAAAGCCGAGCCTACTCATGTAGTTGATGCGGGTGTTCTTGGCCATGCCGTGAAGCTCCAATCGCCAGTCCAGTTGTCCATTTTCGGCCAGTGTTGTCCGTTCCAGGTCCTCTAGGAATTTGTCGTCCATGTGTGGTTCCTCTATCTGTATCTTTCGCAAGAACTCGGACGATCGTGAGATATGAGACAATTTCCGGACCATGCCATTCGATATGAGACACCAGAGCCGAACTCTTCTGGACGGGCCCGACCGGGCGGGAGCTCGATCCTTCTTCAAGGCCATCGGTTTCACCGACCAGGACCTGGCCAAACCTCTCATCGGTGTCTCCCACTGCTGGATCGAGGTCACGCCCTGCAACTTCAACCACCGCAGACTGGCGGCAAAGGTCAAGGAAGGGGTTCGAGCCGCCGGCGGAACTCCCCTGGAGTTCAACAGCATCTCGGTGACGGACGGGATCGCCATGGGGACCGAAGGCATGAAGGCGTCGCTGGTCAGCCGGGAGGTCATCGCCGACTCCATCGAGCTGGTCTGCCGGGGACACCTGTTCGACGGCCTCGTCGCCATCACGGGATGCGACAAGACGAACCCGGCCGCCGCCATGGCGCTGTCGCGGCTCAACATCCCCAGTCTGATCCTCTACAGCGGTTCCATCATGCCGGGGGAATACAACGGGCGTAAGCTCACGGTTCAGGACGCCTACGAGGCCATCGGGGCCTACAATGCGGGTCGAATCGACCGGGAAGAACTCAGGGGCATCGAGAACTACGCCTGTCCCGGCGCGGGGGCGTGCGGAGGCCAGTTCACCGCCAACACGATGTCGACCGCGTTCGAGATGTTGGGCATCTCCCCCATGGGCTTCAATGGAATCCCGGCGGTGGACCCCAAGAAGGAAGAGGCGGCCCTGGAATGCGGACGGCTGGTGATGCAGCTCCTGGAACAGGGACTCCGGCCCCGGGACATCCTGAGCCGGCGGGCCATCCTCAATGCCATCACGGGGGCCATGGCCACGGCCGGCTCCACCAACGTGGTGCTCCATCTGTTGGCCATCGCTCGGGAATCCGACATTCCTCTGGACATCGACGACTTCGACCTGATCTCGCGCAAGACTCCGGTCCTGGCCGACCTGAAGCCGGCGGGGCGCTTTACCGCCCCCGACATGCACCAGGCCGGCGGTATGACCTACGTCGGCCGCCTGTTGCTGGAAGCGGGGCTCATCGACGGTGAGCTCCCCACCGTCACCGGCAGGACCCTGGCCCAGGAGCTGACCCGCCGTCAGGCTCCGGAGGGACAAGAGGTCATCCGGCCCGTATCCGATCCCGTCAAGAAGACCGGCGGCCTCATCATCTTGCGGGGAAACCTGGCCCCCGACGGGTGCGTGCTGAAAATCTCCGGTGTCGATCGGGACGGTCACACCGGTCCCGCCCGGGTCTTCGACCGGGAGGAGACGGCGTTCGCCGCCATCAAGCAAGGTCAGATCAAGCCGGGAGACGTCATCGTCATCCGCAACGAGGGCCCCGTGGGTGGACCGGGCATGCGAGAGCTGCTGGCAGTCACCGGAGCGGTCCAGGGATCCGGATTGGGAGACAAGGTGGCTCTCATCACGGACGGGCGTTTTTCGGGCGCCACTCGGGGTTTCGTGGTGGGGCACGTGGCTCCCGAAGCCGCCGTCGGCGGACCGTTGGCCGCCTTGCAGGATGGCGACATCATCAAGCTGGACATCGAGGAACGCGTGATGAACGTGGAGTTGAGCGACGAGGAGATCCGGCGCCGCCTCCGGAACTGGAAACCCTCCAGGCCTCGTTCCAAGACCGGCGTCTTGGCCAAGTACGCCCGTACGGTTTCCTCACCCTCGGATGGGGCCGTTACCTTTCCGCTGGACTGAGCAGTCCGTGGTGAAAGTCCCGCGAGCACCGAGACCGTTCCTGCGCCCGCCGGACCAGGCGCAACGGAGGGAGCATACCGGGAGTATGTGAGCCGATAGCAACGCAGTCCGCGCACGATGCAGGGACGGTCGAATGCCGTGACGACTTTAGCCACGGGCTGCGAGTCCAAGCGCAGCCTTGCGCTCGCCGCAGGCCTCCCTGATCAGCCCTCGAACGCCGGGCCGTTCTACGTCCTCAACCGTCCGCATCTTCACGTGACGCATCCTGGCGCCGGTCCCTTCCAGCAATTCCTCAGGATCCGGCAGGCTCGTACCCCTGTAGAAGCCGAGATTGACCCAAGATTTGTAGGGCAGGATGTATGCGTACCCGTCGATCATTTTTCTGGGCCCGCAACCGTAAGTGGCGGCCCGGTCGCCGAGGCGGACCACTTCGCAGGCATCCGGGTGAATTTCGAGGATCACTGCGCGCAGGCGTTCCACGATGGGTTCAAGCGGCTCGTTCGAGAGCCGGACGAGATCATCGAACTGGCCGAGCTTGGCCTTTGGCATGCAGACTCCGGCACCTCTCTAGACCGATCTGCGCCGGCTCGTCACCGCGACGGCGATTCCCCCGAACAGGGCTCCCACGACCATGGTGTAGGCCACCCAAACGGTCAACTGGGGAACCACACCCGACCAGAAGAATTTGCCCATGGCGCTCATCTCCGGGAACCCGGGGGGTACGGCGTCGTAGTGGGTTCCCCAGTCGCCCACTACCGCGAGCAGGGTGATGAGGATCACCGGAATGCGGGCCGCCAGAGCGTAGTAGAACAGGATCCTGCCCAGAGCGCACCAGCCGCGGCAGGCGATGCTCATACCCACGATTCCGGCAACGGCCGGAACCAGCATGGCGACCGGATAGGCTTCTCCCACCAGCAGACTGCCTCCGATCATGATGGCGACGGCCGCGGCCAGCCCCCCGGCCGCGTAGGCCAGCACCCGGCCGGCTGACGTGGGAGCGCCACCGGACCTGGCCAGCCTCAAGGCGAAGTAGACCCCGAAGATGGGCACCAGCCAAGCGATCCCCACAATGGCGGCGCCGCCGCCCGCTTCGGAATTGAACAACAGTGGAGACCAGCCGTTGAGCTCTCCGGTCAAGCGCAGGATGGTCACGGCCAAGGTGATCACCGCCGGCACCAGAATCATGTCCTTGACCGAAATCGGTCCCTTGTCGCTGTCGGCCATCATGCCCTCCTCATTGTTTCTCTCCGATCGGCTTCAGCCTGGACAGTATGGATGACCGGCGGCGAAAATCTACCCCTGACCCCATCCTCCCGACGTTTGACTCGTTCCCAATTTCCGCCTAGTCTCCAATCGTCCATGGATTACAGTTTCCCCCGGAATTCCAACACGGGCTACAGACCCAATCGGCAGGAGAGACATCGAGGATGAGACCTGCAACCCAATCGTCCAATGACGCACGGTGTCCCACCAGCATGGGGCGCCGCCGCTTGGTCCTGTGCCCGCTGTTGGCCCTCACGATGCAGGTCTCGGAGGCAGGAGACTGGACGCAGTTTCGGGGACCCAACGGGTCCGGCGTCTCCACCTCCCGGGATCTCCCGCTCCGGTTCGGACCACAGGAAAACGTCCGCTGGAAGACATCCCTTCCTCCCGGCCATTCGTCTCCCGTCTTTTCCCGGGAGATCATTTTCGTCACCGGCTTCCACGAAAACCGCCTCTCCACGACGGCCCTGGACCGGAAGACAGGAGAAATCCGGTGGACCCGGGACGTCGCCAGAACCAGGAAGGGCGAGCTCCACCGGGACAACTCCCCCGCCTCTCCCAGCCCCGTGACCGACGGGAGCAACGTGTACGTCTTTTTCCAGGATCTGGGCCTCCTGGCCTACGATGCCCACGGCAACGAACTCTGGCGGGTCCCGCTGGGCCCATACAATACTCCGTTCGGGATCGGCGGCTCTCCCGTCCTGGCCGGCAACCATGTGGTTCAGGTCTGCGACGGCGAGTCCGGATCGTTCATGGTGGCGGTGGACAAGAAGACGGGACGTATCGCCTGGCGCAACGAGCGTCCCCTGGTCCGGCGGGGTTTCTCCACGCCGGTCCTCTACCGGCCTCCAGGCGGAGAACTCCAGGTCCTGGTTCCAGGGTCATTTCAACTCGTCGCCTATTCGGCGGCCACCGGGGGGAAGATCTGGTGGAGCCGTGGACTGACCTGGCAAATGAAACCCACCCCCGTATTGGACGCAGAGTATGCATACGTTCTGGGATGGGCAGGCGGCGCCGATCCGGGCAAGCAGGAGGACATCCTCCCCTTTGCCGAGGTCCTGAAGACACATGATCGCAACGGAGACCGGAAGCTCTCCAAGGAAGAAGCCGTGGGTGCCCTGGCGGCCAACTACCACAAGGCGTGGGATACGATCGATCTGGATCTGGACAGCCAAATGGGAGAGCGGGACTGGGAAATCTACCGCCTGCGCCGGGCGTCGGTGAACTCTGTCCAGAGGATTCGTCTGGGCGGAAAGGGGGACACGACCGTGACCGCCCGAGGATGGCAGTACCACAAGAGCCTGCCCAACGTGCCCTCTCCCCTCCTGTATGAGAGGGTCCTCTACCTGATCAAGGACGGAGGCATCGTCACCACTCTGGACCCGGGCACGGGCGCCGTCTTCAAGCAAGGAAGACTCAAGGAGGCCATGAGCCGGTATTTCGCGTCTCCGGTCGGGGGCGACGGCAAGGTTTATCTGCTCGGCGAGAACGGTGACGTCTCGGTCCTGAGGGCCGCACCGGAATGGGAGGTGCTGGCCGTCAACCGCATGGGTGAGGATTGCTATGCCACGCCGGCGCTGGTGGATGGAAAGATCTATCTGCGGACCGTCAGCGCCCTCTACTGCTTCGACTGAACAATCCACGCCGGCCACGCGATTTAGCCGGCCACTCGGACGCACAGAGCGACGGACCGCAGGAGAGGGTTTTCCCGGCGAAGCCTTGCCGCAAGGGCCTTCGCAAGTGTAATCTCCACAACTGTATGCCATGGTCCCGGTGATCGAAATAGATGGCATGCGCGCCGCCGCTGAAAGCCCTGGATCGCGTCGAGACCGGTGAGGCGCCCTGCCGACCAGGCGTGGGAAACTCTTAATTTCGGACATTCGAAAAGGTTGCGAGGGACCGGTTTTTTTCATGCCTTCTTCATCACTGCTTCATATTGTTTTCGTATCCTCCGCAATCGGGATATGGAGCGGAAACTCCGTGAAGCGTACGGGACTGCTCATCCTCAGCACGCTGCTGCTGCAAGCGGGAGGCGTTTCCCTGACAGCCCAGACCTCATCCAGTGCCCAGCAGCCCGTGGCAAAAGTCGTCACGGCATTCGACCGTCCCTGCATCCCGGCGGACTGCGTTGCGACTCGGTCACATACTCCCCGTATGCTCCCTCATCGCGCCTTGTCCGGCGGGCGCAGGAACGGTCTCGGTGCTCGCGGGACTTTCACCACGGGCTGCAAGGGAAAAGGCCAACAGGAGCAGCACAATGAGCCCGGGAAGAAGGAATCTACAGACCGAACTCAAGACGACAACTCCCTGCGACCCTATTGGAAGGATGGAGTCCGGCTGGAGACACCGGACAAGCGGGTGAGTCTCAAGATCGGCGGACGTATCCAGGCCGACTGGATGTGGATCAGCGAGGATCAATCCGTGAGGGACGCGATCGGAGATCAGACCAGCGGCAGTGAATTCCGCAGGACGCGTCTTTACATGTCGGGCGACCTGTTCGGGAACCTGAGCTTCAAAAGCCAATTCGACTTTGCTGGGGGCTCAACGGCGCTGAAGGATGTCTTCATCGGACTCAAGGCACTTCCCGGCGTCGGGAACGTCAAGGTCGGTCACTACAAGGAACCCTACAGCCTGGAGGAACTCACCAGCAGCAACTATATGACCTTCGTGGAACGCTCCCTGCCCAACGTCTTCTCGTCCAGTAGAAACGTGGGGCTGACCGTCTACAACTCCCAGTTCGACCAGCGGTTGACCTGGGCTGCGGGCATCTTCCGGGATACGGACAACGGTGGAACCAGTCTGGGAGACGGCGTCGCCGGCACCTTTCGTCTGACCGGCGTGCCGGCCCTCAGCGAGCAGAAGGACAGATTGGCCCATCTGGGTGTCAGCTACAGCCTCAGAAGACCCAGCGACGGCGCCCTGCGCTGGCGGCAGCGCCCGGAACTCCATCTCACGGACCGCTATCTGGACACGGCCTCATTTCCCTCGGATCAGGTTCAGATGCTGGCCTTGGAAGGCGCCGTTGTGAGCGGGCCCTTTTCGGTTCAGTCCGAGTACACCTACTCGGCGGCCCATTCCCAGATCGCCGGAGACCCGGCTTTCGGTGGCTTCTATATCTATGCCAGCGTCTTCCTGACCGGAGAGCAGCGGAACTACAAGGCTTCCTCGGGTTCCTTCGACCGCGTGCGGCCCCGGAAAAATTTTGCGCCGGGAGAGGGGACGGGAGCCTGGGAGATGGCGCTCCGGTATTCCACTCTGGACCTGACGGACAGAGCCATTCAGGGAGGCCGTCTCACCAACCTGACGGCGGCTGTGAACTGGTATCTGAATCCGGTCGCCCGGATCATGTTCAACTATGTCTTCGGCGACTTGTACGAGGTCGGCGGCACCCACGCCGTGGTCACCCGGTTTCAACTGAACTTCTAATTTTTGCAACGAGATGAGGAAACAGGATCGATGACGAAAATGATGCGCTGCTTGTGTCTTTCGGGGCTCCTCTTGTCTTCTTGCGGCGGTGCCGACGACTCGGGAGGAATGCGCGGTCGAGTCAAGGTCGATGGTTCCAGCACCGTATTCCCCATCACCGAGGCCGTCGCCGAAGAGTTCCAGAAGATCCACCGCGGGGTCCAGGTCACGGTGGGCATCTCCGGCACAGGTGGAGGATTCAAGCAGTTCTGCACCGGGGAGACCGACATCAATGACGCGTCGCGCGCCATCAAACCCATCGAGCAGGAAGCCGCAGAGGCGAACTCGGTTCAGTACATCGAATTGCCCGTAGCCTTTGACGGCATCTCCGTTGTGGCCAATCCAGCCAACGATTTCCTCGACTATCTGACCGTGGAGGAGCTGCGGAAGATCTGGCAGCCCGGGAGCATGGTGAACAAATGGAGCGACATCCGCTCGGAGTGGCCCGATAGAGATATTTCGTTGTACGGACCCGGAACCGATTCAGGGACCTTCGACTATTTCACCGAGGCGGTCAATGGAAAATCCCAGGTTTGCCGCCCCGATTTCACCGCCAGCGAGGATGACAACGTCCTGGTTCAAGGCATCGCGGGCGACCCGGAGGCTCTGGGTTTCTTCGGCTTCGCGTACTACGCCGAGAATGCCTCCCGCCTGAAGCTGATCCCCATCGACGGGGGAGAAGGTCCGGTTTTTCCATCTAACGAAACCATCAACACGAATACGTACAAGCCCCTTTCCCGCCCTATTTTCATCTACGTCAACGATCAGGCACGGAGTGAGGAGGTGGTGGCGTTCGTGGAATTCTACCTCCGGGAAGCTCCCAATCTGGTGCAGGAGGTGGGTTACGTGGCGCTTCCGGCAGCAGTTTACGAGTTGGCTTTGAACCGCTTCACCAACGGCATTACGGGGACGGTCTACGGCGGTGGGCACAAAGCAGGAGCCTCGCTGCTGGATCTGTTCCAGGTGGGCGGCTAACCGCCGGCTTTCAGGACTGAAGTTCCTGTACCCGATTCACCGCAGACATGTCACTCCAGTTCCGAAAGAAAAGGAACGTTCGCGAGAAGCTCATCGGGTGGCTCCTCCTGGGTTGCGCCTGCGTTTCGGTGGCCACGACGGTGGCCATCATCCTGATTCTGCTCTCCGAATCGGCCCTCTTCTTCCGCGAAGTCCCCATCCTGGACTTCCTGTTCGGCACCCGCTGGACGCCGCTGCTGGAACCCCGATCCTTCGGTGTCCTGCCCTTGGTTTCGGGAACCCTGCTCATCGTCCTGGGTTCGTCCCTGGTCGCTCTGCCGGTGGGCCTGGCCACGGGCATCTATCTTTCTGAGTACGCCTCGGACCGCGTCCGAGAGGTGGTCAAACCCGTTTTGGAAATCCTCGCCGGCATCCCCACGGTGGTGTACGGCTATTTTGCCCTGACTTTCGTCACGCCGAT
This sequence comes from Acidobacteriota bacterium, assembly GCA_965263035.1. GTDB lineage: Bacteria > Acidobacteriota > UBA6911 > RPQK01 > JAJDTT01 > JAJDTT01. The sequence goes on along the minus strand of OZ253580.1, from coordinate 5,635,651 downwards.
TCTGCAGACGTTCTTCGACCAGATCCGGATCTTCAACGCGGCCAGCGCCTCCATCGTCGTCGGCATCATGGTGCTGCCCATGGTGGCCTCTCTCTGCGACGATGCCATCCGGGCCGTGCCCCAGTCGCTCCGCCAAGGCGCTTATGCCTTGGGAGCCACGCCGTTGGAAGTCACGGTGGGCGTGACCCTTCCCTCCGCGACGTCGGGTGTCGTGGCGTCCTTCGTTCTGGCGATTTCCAGAGCTATCGGCGAAACCATGGCGGTCACCCTGGCGGCGGGAGCGACCCCCAAGATGACGCTCAATCCGGCGGAGAGCATCCAGACCATGACGGCCTATATCGTCCAGGTCAGTCTCGGCGACACCCCGGCCGGCACCATCGAGTACCAGACCATCTTTGCCGTCGCCGCCCTGCTGTTCGCCATCACCTTGTTCATGAACGTGATCGCCAACCGGGTGCTCCACCGGTTCCGGGAGGTGTACGAGTGAAGAGTCTGGCCGGCCGGCGGCGTCTGGCTTCCGTCTTCCACTACGCCTGCGCCCTGGTGACCTGGGGCGGCGTCCTTCTGCTCGGCCTACTCCTCTATCACGTCAGCCGCCAGGGGGTGGATTGGCTCAACCTGCAGTTTCTGCAATCGTTCCCGTCCCGCTTCCCTGATCGGGCCGGCATCAAGTCGGCGCTCTGGGGCACCTGCTGGGTCATCAGCTTCACAGCCGCCTTTTCCGTTCCGTTGGGGGTGGCTTCGGCCATCTACCTGGAGGAATATGCGAGGAAAGGGAGACTGGCCCGTTTGATCGAAATCAACCTGTCCAATCTCTCGGGAGTCCCCTCCATCGTCTTCGGTATCCTGGGACTTGTCATCTTCGTCCGGACCATGGCCCTTGAGAGGAGCGTGCTCGCGGGAAGCCTGACCTTGGCGCTGCTGATTCTACCGGTGATCGTGATCGCCTCCCGGGAGGCGATCCGGGCCGTGCCTCAATCCATCCGTCATGCTTCCTACGCGCTGGGGGCGACCCGTTGGCAGACGGTTCGGCACCATGTGCTGCCTTCCGCCTTTCCCGGCATCTTGACCGGCGTTATCCTGGCCGTCTCCCGCGCCATCGGTGAGACGGCTCCGCTGATCATGATCGGAGCTCTCACTTACGTGGCCTTCGTGCCGGAGAATCCGTTGTCTCCCTTTACGACTCTTCCCATCCAGATCTTCAACTGGTCCTCGAGGCCCCAGCAGGAATTCCACCATGTCGCCGCCGCCGGCATCATCGTGCTGCTGGTGGTCTTGCTTCTGATGAACGCGACTGCCGTCTATATCCGGCACCGACTGGGGAGAAAACCGGGACGATAAGTCCAGACCCGCTGGTTGGCCATGATAGAACCGATTCTGCAGACCGTCGATCTCAGCATCTTCTACGGAGGCATTCCAGCCATCCGGAACGTCTCGCTCTCCATCCAGGAACGTGGGATCACCGCCATCATCGGCCCCTCCGGTTGCGGCAAGAGCACACTGCTCAGGGCGTTCAACCGCATGAACGACTTGATCGAGGGGGCCAGCCATCAGGGAACGGTGCTCTACCGGGGCATGGACATCTACGCTCCGGATGTGGACCCTGCCGATGTCCGGCGGCGGGCCGGAATGGTCTTCCAGAAGCCCAACCCCTTCCCCAAGTCCATCTACAAGAACGTGGCCTGGGGTCCTTCCATCAACGGGTATCCCGGAGATATGGACGAGAGAGTCGAACGTTCGCTGAGACGGGCGGCCCTCTGGGAAGAGGTGCGAGACCGGATGGGCGATTCGGCCATCAATCTGTCGGGAGGACAGCAGCAACGGCTCTGCATCGCTCGGGCCCTGGCCATGGAGCCCGAGGTGATATTGATGGACGAACCCTGTTCCGCGCTGGACCCGGTCTCGACCGCCCGGATCGAGGACCTGATGTTCGAGCTCAAGGAGCGATACTCCATCGTGATCGTGACCCACAACATGCAGCAGGCCTCCCGCGTCTCGCAGCATACGGCTTTCCTTGAGAATGGTACGCTGGTTGAGTTCGATGAAACCCAGACCATCTTTACGCGCCCCCAGGAGAGGCGAACCGAGGAATACGTGACGGGACGTTTCGGTTAGGAGTCTGCGCGGTAGAAATGATCGTAGCGAGAAAGCGGGGAATCGAGGCCAGATTTTCTCGATTTGGAGGTGCATAGTTGTTCTATTCGCCGACAAATCGGGGAAATATGGACCGATTCTACCGCTTTCGCAGTAGATCAATTTCTGCGGCGCAGGCTCCCAGGCATGAAATTGGAGAATCGTAGGGCCGTAGCCCGGCTACGTTGAAGCCGGCCGCGCCGGTCCGGGAAACTTTCCATGACCAAGCACATGGTGCGCGATTTCGAACGCGTGAAGAGAAAACTGCTCGGTTTGGGAAGCATCGTCGAGGAGGCCATCAACAACGCCATCCTGGCGCTGCTCGACCGCCGGCACGACTTGGGAGAAGAGGTGATTTCCGGAGACCGCCAGATCGATCTCAAGGAATTGGATCTGGAGGAGGACTGCCTCAAGGCCCTGGCGCTCTACCAGCCCGTCGCCGGTGACCTTCGATTCATCATCACGGTTCTGAAAGTCAACAACGATCTGGAGCGCATGGGCGATCTGGCCGTCAATATCGCCGAACGAGCCTCCTACCTCTCCGTTCACCCGGCGCTGAAGGTTTCGCTGGACTTCGCGCGAATGGTGACCGGCGTCCGCCGGATGGTGCGAGACAGCCTGGACGCCCTGATCCGGATGGACACCGGCCTGGCCCGGACGGTCCTCACCATGGATGACGAAATCGATGCCATCAACCGGGATATGTTCATCTCGCTGCAAGAGCTGATGAAACAGGACTCCGACACGGTGGAGCGATCGGTCCACCTGCTGTCCACCTCCCGGAACCTGGAGCGGATTGCGGACCTTTGCACCAACATTGCCGAAGACGTGGTCTTCATGGTGGACGGCGATCTGATCCGCCATCGAAACAGGGACTACCGGAAGGCGCCTCCCGCGAATCAGAACTGATCGGCGGCGTTGGTCATCCCCGCATTCGCAGGTTTCCGTTTCCACCAGCGAATCAGGTCCGCCTCGTAGCCCACAAGCCCCGTCCGGCGGTCTTCCCCCGCCCCCGCATCTGCCAATCGGGAGCAGGCATTTCTGCGCCGCAAGCGTAAAATGGAAAGAAACCTGGAGTTCCAAGATGCCCATCCGCGGGTTCATTCTCCAAGCCACCTATCGGATCGAGGCCCGGCGTCCCGTGGTGCACCTGTACGGGCGCCTGGAGAACGGAGATCCGTTTCTGGTCCGTGATGACCGGGAGATCCCCCACTTCTACGTCGCTTCGCGGCACCGGAGCCGGGCACGGCAACTGGATGCACGCTCTTTGGTCCCGTCCCGCTTTCGCGCCATGGATGGCACTCCTCTGGTGCGAGTCAATCTCCGCATACCGTCGGACACTCCTGCCCTGCGCGACCGCCTCATCGACCATCGCATCCCCTGCTTTGAAGCGGACATCCCTTTCGCCACCAGGTTCCTCATCAACCATGGTATCCGGGGCGCCCTGCAGATCGACGGAGACGGCCGCCGGGTTCCCGGACTGGGATGGGTCTACCGGAATCCCAATCTGGCTCCGGCAAACTGGACACCCCGGCTCTCGATTCTCTCCCTGGATATCGAGACCGATCCCGGCGGCAAGACCGTGTTCTCGGTGGCTCTGCACGGCTGCGGGACTTCGGAGGTCCTGCTGCTGGACCCCGACGGAGGCGAATCGGCGGGAGGCGCCGTCTGTTTCCGGCGGAAGGAGGAATTTCTACGGGCGTTCTGCGGGAGAGTCCGGGAACTGGACCCGGACGTCCTCACCGGCTGGAACGTGGTGGACTTCGACCTTCGGGTCCTGGACCGCCTGAGCCGGAGCTGCGGTGTCCCACTCCAACTGGGGCGCGTCCGAGAGCCCATGAGGCTGCGGCCTTCACGCTCCCCCTGGGCCAACCGGGAGGCCCGGATCCCAGGCCGGGTGGTGGCCGACGGGATCCACCTGCTCCGGGGATCCTTCGTTCGCCTCCAGCGCTACTCCTTGGACTTTGCCGCCCGGCAGGTGTTGGGCGAGGGGAAGACGCTCCACGGCGCCGACCGGCCGGCCGAGATCATGGAGAGCTTTCACAACGACCGGGAGCGTTTCGTACTCTACAACCGGACCGACGCCAGGCTGGCCCTGGAAATCCTGGAAAAACTGAAACTGATGGACTTGGCCGTGGAGCGAAGCCGGCTGACCGGTCTTCCCATCGATCGCGTGAGCGGGTCCATCGCGGCCTTCGATTTCCGATACCTGACGGAACTCCACAAGAGACGCATTGCCGCCCCCAGCGTCGGCGCCGTTTCCAGCCCCGGATCCAGCCCGGGCGGCCACGTTCTGGAACCGGATCCGGGCCTCTACGAACAGGTTCTGGTCTTCGACTTCAAGAGCCTCTACCCCAGCCTGATCCGCACCTTTCAGATCGATCCCCTGGGCTACCTTCCACAGCCCAAGCCGGATCAGGACCCCATCGTCGCCCCGAATGGGGCGTCCTTCCGTCGGGAACCGGGCGTTCTGACACAGCTGCTGAACCACCTCTTTCCCCGCCGTGAAGCCGCCAAGGCCGCGGGCGACCAAGTCGCCAGCCATGCCATCAAGATCCTCATGAACTCCTTTTACGGAGTTCTGGGCACACCTGCCTGCCGCTTCTACCGCCCCGAACTGGCCGCGGCCATTACCACCTTCGGCCGGGAGATCCTGCTCTGGTCCAGAGACCGGTTCCGGCAGTACGGTTTTCGGGTTATCTACGGAGATACCGACAGCCTCTTCGTGCTCTCCGGCGAGCAGACCACTGCCGAAGCCCAGGCCCGGGGAGAAGAGTTGGCGCGGCGCCTCAACCGGGACCTGGAGAGCCACGTCCTCGAAAAGTGGAGAGTGAACAGCCGTCTGGAGTTGGAAATGGAGCGGCTCTACCGGAAATTCTTCATCCCGGCGACCCGCCAAGGCGGACGAGGCGCCCGCAAGCGGTACGTGGGCTTCGTGGGCGACGGGCCTGGGTCTGAGGTGGTCTTCACCGGCATGGAGGTGGTCCGGAGCGACTGGACCGAGCTGGCCAGAAGGGTCCAGAAGGAACTCTATCGGAAACTGTTCACGGAAGAAGATGCCCGGCCCTACCTTCGCGATACCGTGGCCCGCCTCCGGGCGGGGCGCCTGGACCACCTTCTCGTCTACAGCAAGATGCTGGGGAAACCGCTGAAGGAATACCGGAGCACGACTCCCCCTCACGTCGCAGCGGCGCGCAAGATGGCCGGCAAGCCCGGCCGCCGGATCTCATATCTCATGACTCTGGCCGGTCCGGAACCGGCGGGCGAGACCACTGCCGACATCGACCGTGAACACTATGTCCGGAAACAGGTGCGCCCGGTGGCCCAACCGGTTCTGGGCCACCTGGGCCTGAAGTTCGAGAAGGTCATCGGGGATGATCGTCAACTTGAGCTGTTCTGAATAGGTCCTCCGCATCTTGGCGGGGGGGCTTGGTTGTGGCCGGCTCGATGAATTGGGCAATGATGAGAACGATGGCTGCCACCACAGATCCGATCTGGAAGATGAGGGCGTACCCAAAACGGTCCCACAGGAATCCGCCGACGAGCGGCAGGGTCACCGCCGCCACGTGGTTCAGGGTCACGCCGAGTGAGATGGTCGGGCGCAGGTCGGCGGTGCGGGCGATTCTGTTCAGATAGGTGCTCAAGGATACGGACGCCAGAAACAGGAGACGGTCCACGCAATAGAGGGCATAGAGCACCCACTTGTTCTGAATGAAGGAGTACCCCCAGAAGATGAGGATCAACATCGAGTAGGCGACGCTGAGGATCTTGCGCTCCCCCAAGCGGTCGATCAGGCCCCCGACCAGGGGCGCCGCCAGGACTGCCAGCAGGGTGTTGACGAACATGAGGACGATGATTTGCTCCGTGGTCACGCCGTGGACGAAGACCATGGAGAAGACGGCGAAAACGACGAAGATCTGGCGCCGGCACCCTTGAAAGAAGGTCAGGAGATAATAGGTGAGGTACTCACGGCGGAAGACGAAACGGTCCTCGGATGTGATGGCCGCAGGGACACGGACCGGAAAGATCGCGAATCCTCCCAGGATCACCGCCATGCCTGCCCCCAGGAAGATCCAACGGAAACCCACGAATCCGATGAAGCCGAAGGTCAGGGCCATGGCCAGCAGGAAGCCGAACTCGTCGATGCTTCGGAGTTGCCCCAGGCGCCTCCCCTTATGGGCGTCCGACAGGGTCAGGGCCAGGGTCTCCCGCTGCGGAAGCCAGCCGTGAAAGCCCACGCTCCACACCAGAGAGGCCAGGATCAGGCTGCCGACGGTGTGGACGCCGAAGTAGGCGCCGATGCCGATGCCCATCAAGATGAGCAGAGACCCCGCCAGACGAGCCGCCGGGAGGCGGATGGAGACGGCAATCAACGCCACCGTCAGAAGGCCGGGAATTTCCCGGATCGACTCCAATACGCCGAATTGACGGGGCTGGATCCCGATCTCCTCGACGATGAAGTTGTTGAAGGTGGTCATGTAGACCGCGAACCCGACGCTCAAGAGCCCGGAGGACAGAGCCAGCAGTTTGAAGTCGCGGCTCCACCCCCTCACATCGGACGTGATTTTTTGCTGATTTTCCGCCACGGGTTGATCGGTCGCACCCATATACGTGCTGAACCCGGGAGTGTCAATTTAACCTCAGTTATTCGCTAGCCGTTTCGGCTGCGGATCGCGAACTTTCTGGCGGGTCTGGAAGTGCCAGCAGTCCGTGGTGAAAGTTCCACGAGCACCGAGACCGTTCCTGCGCCCGCCGGACAAGGCGCAACGGAGGGAGCATACCGGGAGTATGTGAGCCGATAGCAACGCAGTCCGCGCACGATGCAGGGACGGTCGAATGCCGTGACGGCTTTTGCCACGGGCTGCTATAGTGTGGCCCATGCCAAGAGACCGGCGTGGCTTCCTGAAGGGCCTGACCGCGACCGCGATTCCGGTTCGGGATCCGTTCGGAGAGATTCTGGAAGCGGCCCGATCCGACGGATCGGAAGCGGCTTTCGAGTCCCTGATCTTGAACCTCAAGGCAGAGAAGAAATACCCGCTTCTGTTCGAGGCCAGACTCATGCAGAAGCGCCACCAGATGAGCCTTCCTTTGATCCTGACCGAGCCGACTGCAGGGCTCGATCCCGAGACCCAGGGGGAATACGAGCAAGCCACCATCGCCGCCGCCCGGGAGGTGGGAGAACACTTTCTGGCCGACGGAGACATCATCGCTTCCTGGCCCTACTTCCGGGCCATCGGCGAGAACGGCTCCATTGCCGGAGCGATCAAGGCCATCGCCGCCGACGAAGCCGAGGACGCCGTCATTGAGATCGCCTTCTACGAGGGGGCGAATCCCAGCAAGGGATTCGAGATGATCCTGGCCCGATACGGAATCTGCCGAGCCATCACCTCATTCTCCCAGTTCCCGAGTGCGGATGGGCAGGAGGAGTCGGGACGGCTGCTGGTGAGGACGCTCCATTCCGAGCTGCTGGCCAACTTGAAGAGCAGCGTTCGGCGCCGGGAGGGGACGGCTCCGGCCACCGGAAGCATCAGCGAGCTGATCGCCGGCCGGGACTGGCTCTTCGAGGGCAACACCTATTACATCGATACGTCCCACGTCAGTTCCGTGGTTCAACTGAGTCCCCGGTTGGAAGATCGACACTCTTTGAACCTGACTCTGGAACTCACCGACTACGGCCGATGCCTGTCGGAGATGTTCCAGTACCCCGGCGAGCCTCCCTTCGAGAACCTCTATACGGACCACTCCTTCTACCTGAAGGTTCTTCTGGGCCGGGAGATCTCAGAGGGAGTGGCGCATTTCCGGAAGAAGCTGGGTGGATCCGACTCGGATCCGGATGGGACCGCCGCTGCCCAGGCCCTGGTGCGCCTCCTGGAGAGGATCGAACGCTACGACGAGGCCATCGAGGTCTCTGTGGAGTATCTGAAGGATTTTCCAGCGCACGAGCTGAAGTGCTCGTCGGTCCCCCAACTCTGCCAGATTGCCGGAGACTTCGACCGCCTCCGCAAAGTGTCCCTGGACCAAGGGGACCTGCTGAGCTTCACCGCATCCGTGCTCTACGACTCCAAGAGCTGAGTCCGGTCTCGGCGCCCGCGGGAAAAGCCGCCACGGGACGCCGAGTACTCGTCGACGCCAAGTGTCAACTGGCTGCGACGACTTTGTTCTTCAGGACTCCGACCCCCTCGATTTCCACGGTGACCTCGTCGCCAGGCTGCATGCCCTTGGTGGTCCCCGGGGTCCCGGTGAAAATCAGATCTCCCGGTTCCAGCGTCACGTACTTGCTGATGAAGCTGACCGACTCGGCGAGCCCGTGGATCATGTCGGAGATCTTGGCTTCCTGGCGAACCTCCCCGTTGACCTTGAGCACCATATTCAGGTTGCTGAAGTCCACCCCGGAGAGGATGTAAGGTCCGGTGGGGCTGAACGTATCGGCCGCCTTGGCGCGCCACCATTGAACGTCGTTTCTCTGCCAGGTTCGGGCGCTGATGTCGTTGCCGCAGGTGATGCCCAGGACATAGTCCAGAGCCGCCTCTACCGACACGTTCCGGGCTCGCTTGCCGATGACGATGACCACCTCGGCCTCGTAATGCACCGGATCCGTGTCGGGCGGCTGGACGACCTCTCCTCCGGGGGCCAGCAACGAGGAGGGAAGCTTGATGAAGGGCTCCGGATAAGGGTTCGGCTCCGAACTCCCGATGTGGGACTTGTAGTTCCCGGCCAGGGCCAGAACCTTGGAGGGGTTCTTGCTGGGGACCAGAATAGTGACGTCCGCCAGCGCGTGGGTGGTTTCGGTCTTTTCCCATTCGCCGAAAAGATCCCCACTCAGTTGCCGGACCTGATCCCCTTCCAGGATGCCGTAGGCTTCCTGGCCGTCCACGCTGAAACGCAGATACCGGGTTCCTTGATCCTTGTGGCTCGAAGCCTGGCAGGCCTGGGTGAGTCCCAACCCCGCCATCAACAGGAATACGCTTGTCCGTCGCAACATCATTCAGACCCTCCAAAACGCTGATGATTATTCGGGAAGGGCGCCAGCATATAGCGGCCTTTCCGGCCCTGTCAACGGGCGGACGGCCACGCTCGGACGCCGTCTCACGCCGCTGAGAACAGTGAGACAACTGGCGTAGGGACGACCCTTGCGGTCGTCCTTCCTTTCGTCTCGCATGCGGCGAATTCTCCCAAGTCTCTCAGGCCCGCCGGCCCACGACGTGAATCAGAACCAGTATGGACGTCGTACCCGCGGCCATCCCGACCCAGAGGTCGGCTCCCCAGGCTCCCACCAGGGCATAGCCGGCAAGGGCGGCCACGACGGCACCGAGAAGAGCGTAGGGGATCTGGGTACGAACGTGCTCCAGATGTTCGCACCCGCTGCAGATGGAAGAGAGGACGGTGGTGTCGGAGATGGGACTGCAGTGGTCGCCGAAGATGGCGCCGTCCAGGACGGCCGCCATGGCCAGGATCATCACCGCCTCGCCGCCCGATTCGTACCCCAACTGGGCGGCCGTGGGAATGATGATGGCCATGGTCCCATAACTGGTCCCGGTGGCGAAGGCCACCAATCCGGCGGTCACGAACACCGCCAGCGGAACCCACTCGACGCTCACGCCCTGCCGCAGCACGGCGACGGCATAATGCGCCGTCTCCAAGTCCCGGCATCCGGCCGAAAGGGCCCAGGCGCAGACGATCACCACCAGCGCCCCCGACACATGCCGGACACCCCCCATCCAGGCCAGAAGCCCCTCCCGCACCGTCATTACGCCCTGCAGGGCCGGCAACAGGATCGCCAGAGCGGCTCCGGTCACACCCGAGTAGAGCATGGCGAACGTGAGGGCCTCGCCATCCTGAGCCGCGGCCGCCCGGATGAACACATCCTTCCATCCCGACAGGGAAGCCAGGTCGGTCCCGGGATCCCGGCTCCCCCAATAGTAGATCTGGATCATGATCAAGAGCAGCACCGTGCCGATGGGCACCACGGCGTTGTACCAGCGCGGCCGGATCGCCGGAGACTCCGCCGCGCTCTGGGGACCAGCGTCATCCGCGGACCGGCGCACCCGTCTCTCCACCTTCAACATGGGCCCGAAGTCGCGGCCGGTGGCCGCCACCACCAACACCAGGAAGAGGGCGAAAACGCAATAGAACCGGTAGCCCATGGCCGAGAGAAACAGCTCGTATCCACTGGCGTCCAATCCCAGGTCCCGCGCCGCGCCCTGGAGATAGGAGACCTCGGTCCCGATCCAGGTCGAGATCAGTGCGAGACCGGCGATGGGAGCAGCCGTCGAGTCGATGAGGTAGGCCAGCTTGGCACGGGACAGCTTGAGTCGATCGAACAGCGGCCGGACCGTGGGCCCCACGATCGCCGTGTTGGCATAGTCGTCGAAGAAGATCGCGAAGCCCATGCCCACGGTCGCCACCGATACCCCACGGCGTCCCCGCGCCAGCCGCAGGATCAGGTTGATCATTCCGTGGAGTCCCCCGCTGGCCGTGGTGACGCTGACCAGACCGAGCAGTGACGCCGTGAAACCCAGTATCGAGAGATGGAAGGAGTCCAGCACCGAATCCCAGAAGTAGTTCACGACGAGCGACTCGGCCATGCCGGCCGGCGAAGGCCAGGCATGAATCACGGCAGCGCTGGCGATGCCAAAGACAAGCGAAGGGACGAGCCAGCGAGTGATCAGAACCGAGACGATGGCCACCAGCGGCGGGAGCAGCGCCAGCCAGGTCACCTCCACGTGCCGGGACGACAGGTAGTCTCGATCGACGGGCAGAAACGACAGGGCAAGGACGATGATCAACGCGACCGGAGCAACGATCAGAATCCTCTTCGTCATGTCGTTCATGAGTCTCGCCGATTCCCCTTCCCGGCGCCCCACCAGAGATCCGGCCAGACCCTTCTGGCCCCACGACAGGTTACTCCCGCGCCATGACGCTCGGTTCTTCCTTCTCCCGTTTCCCGGCGCGAGAAAATCGGACGCGGCAGCGGATCGGACCGGCTGGTAGTATCGCCAACCAAATGCGGGGCACCAGCGGCGAGTTGACGGCAGAACAAAAGAGAGATCGTGTGGCGCGCTACAGGCGGGTCCGGGGGCAAGCAACCCGATGGCTGCTGGACCAGATGAATCCCGACGGGTCCATCGGCGACGTGAGCGAGGGATATTTCTTCTACCGCGGCCCTTGGACCTTTTCCCTGGTGGGGGAAACCGGGGCGGCAAGCCGCCTGTGCGGTTGGATCAGAAAACACATGCTCCAACCGGACGGCCGCATCGGCGGACCCTGCCGGAAGCTCAACGACGCCTGGGCCTACCGGGACTCGGCTCTGATCGTGGGCGCCCAGATGGCGGGCCAATACGACCTCTCCCACGGTCTCATGCCGGCACTCCTGCGTTGGCAGGACCCGGCTTCAGGCGCCTTCGCCAACGACCGTCGCGAGAACGGCTCCAAGAGCGACGATCAGAGCATCCCCTACACCGCCGGGGGCGGCTTCGCGTGCCTGGCAACGGGAAATCTGGAGGCGGCGCGGTCGGTGGCGAGCTTCCTGCAAAGGATCTACGACGCCCAGGACGAACTTCCGGACCGCTTCTACTACGACTGGTCCCGCGCCCGCCAAGCGACCAACCGGGAGTTCCCCCCGGATCGAGCCTTCTGGTTCGTGGTCGAGAATCGCGTCGCACGGCTCCAGCGCTGGACCGTGGGAGGAATCGCCGCCGGGTTCCTCTGCCGCCTGTTTCTGGCTGACCCCGATCCGAACTACCTGGAGTTGGCGCGCCGGTACCAGGACTTCTCCATGGCCGCCATCGACGGCCAGTTCCGCTATGATCCGGTCTGCAAGAGCGGCTGGGGAAGTTCGTTGCTCTACCTCATCACGGGCGATCCCCGTTATGAGGCCTGGACCTACCGCATGGGTGACTGGTTCGTTCGGCAACAGCACCGGGACGGCTACTGGCCTCCCACCGACGGCGAGTCCACGCGAGGCCGCCTGATCCACAATGCCCTGGAATTCACCATGCACGTGGATACGATCATCTCCGGCCTCTCCTCCCGGCCGCCGTCGACCTAGACTCCTAGGAGGGGGGACATTCTTGTCCCCCTCTTCATCGCCGACCCGGAATCGGGGGTTACAAACCCCCGCTCCCACGGCCCCCCTTTTTTTCTGCCAGGATTGCGCAGGTCCGCAGCCGGTGGGGGGGCGTCTCTTACTTCAGCGCAGGGTGGCGCCACCGTCCACGGGGAGAACCACACCGGTGAGGAAACTGGCCTGAGGGGAGGCCAGGAAAAGAACCGAGGCGGCGACATCTTCCACCGTCGCCAGTCGCCGCAGGGGAATCTGGCCCAGGATCTTCTCCCGCATGCCGGGACGATCCAGCGTCTGCGCCGCGAGGTCGGTTTCCACGAAGGTGGGTGCGACGGCGTTGACGGTGATGCCGTGCCGGGCCCATTCCAGAGCCAGCACCCGGGTCAACATGATCATGCCCGCCTTGCTGGAGCCGTAGGCCGCTCTTTCCTCACGGGCCACCAGCCCGGCCGCCGAGGCTACGTTGACGATGGTCCCCCGTCCCCGGGGGATCATCCGGCGTCCCACCTCCTGCGCCAAAAAAAAGGCCCCCTTGAGGTTGGCGTCCAGAATCTCGTCCCATTGCTCCTCGGTCACCTGCTCGGCCGGACGGGGAATGTTGACGCCGGCATTGTTGACCAGCACCTGAATGGGGCCCAACTCGGCTTCCACCTGATCGACGACCGCCGGCATGTCCTCCCGGCGCCGCACGTCCAACGCCAAGGGCAGAGGCCGAGCCCCACGAGCCTCGACTCTGCGGCAGGTCTCCTGTAGCGACGTCCTCCTCCGGGCCGTCAGCGCCAAGCGGGCTCCCGGGACGGCGAATCCTTCCGCCAATCCGACCCCGATCCCCCGGCTGGCGCCGGTGATCAGAACTACCATTCCGTCTTGTCTCCTTTTTTCAACTACACCACCTGATCACCAGCCGGGAGAGCACGCGGGCGGCCTCCAGGACCGACTCCAGTTCCACGTACTCGTCCGGCGCATGGAGATTTCCGCCGCTCGGGCCATAGTAGATGGATTGCTCTCCCAGCTCGGCCTTGAAGTAACGGGCGTCGGCGGTGCCGGGAAAGGCATCCCGCTCCAGTTCCTGGCCGGTGACGCCACGGTGACACTCTTCCAACAGGTCGACCAGACTGGAAGGGCCAGTCACCTGGGGCGCGACCCAACCTCGGGCCCGAAAACCGTTACAGCGGATCCGGGGCGGATTCCGGACCAGCCAGGAATCGTCCGCCGCCGCCCGGCGAACCTGCTCCTCGGCAAAGTTCCGGGCTCGTTCCGGAGACCAGTCGATGGGAAACGACATGCGGCAACCGAACCGGCACTCGAGCGCCACGTTGGAAGGCCAATCGCCTCCCTCGATCCGCCCGACGTTGAGGCTCAGGGGTCGAGGCCGGTGAACGTACGCGGGATGCCGGAAGTCCCGATTCAGAGCCTCGACGACCGCCGGCTTGAGGCGGTGAATGAGAGACGCCGCCTTCTCTATCGCGTTCACCTGGCGTCCCGGTTCTCCCACGTAGGCCGGCCGGCCCCGGACGCAGACCTCGAACCAGAGCACGCCCAGTGTGGCGGTCCAGACCTGGAGCCCGGTGGGCTCGGTCAGGACGGCGCCGTCCACTCTTCCTGAATCCAGGCGACTCGCCAACATTCCGTTTCCCGTGCACTCCTCCTCGATGACGCTCTCCACCCGGACCGGCCCCCGCAGCCGGGCGCCCGACTCGCGGACCGCCGCCACCGCCAGCAGGGCCGCCACCAGCCCGCTCTTCATGTCCAGGGCGCCGCGCCCGTACATCCGGCCTTGCCGAACCTCCGCTCCCCAGGGATCGAAGCTCCACCAGTGCAGGGGTCCGAGAGGCACCACGTCCACGTGCCCGTTCAGCACCAGGCTCCGCCCGCCGGCGGCGGCGGGTACCAGAACACCGGCCACATTGGGCCGCCCAACATACTCCCGGCTTACGGGCACGAAATCGGGGTCCGACTCCATCGATGCGGGGTCGGGATCCCACTTCCGGGTCTCCAGACCGAGGTCCACGAGGCGCCGGTAGATCAACTCCTGGCACTCCGCCTCCTGACCCAGCAGCGTGGGGCAACGGACCAGGTCCGCCAGAAATTGCAGATATTCTTCGCCCAGCGCATCCACCGCGTTGACGGCGCGATCCTCAGGAGTCATCCCTCGGGACCTCCCTCACTCGAACCAGAAAGAATAGAGATGGGCGTCCTTGAGATGGAAGCGGAAGCGGACCCTCTGGCCGCTGAGGGACTCCAGACTGTCTTTTCCCTCCCACTGCATCCGCACTTTCAGCTGATCGGTGGTCAGGGGTCTGGAATCACGGCGGGTCCAACCGTCCAGAACCTTACGCCCCCCCGGGTTCCTGACCTCCACCCGAATTTCGCCCCGGGAGGCGTCCGCATTGACCCAGAGCTGGGTCCCGCCGAAGCGCAGGGTTCCGGTCTCGACGAACCCTCCCTTTTCGTCGGCCCAGAACGAGACGAAACCGTCCCGGCGAAGGCGTGCCAGATGGATACCGCCTTGATAGGCGCCCCGTGCCGGGTAGCGGACATCCAGACCGCTGTAATAGAACCAGAGCTCGTCGCCCTTGACGATGGGCCGCGACGCCGGCAGGACCTGGGCCGTGTCGATCCTTCCCTCACCCAGCCGGGAGACGGGCAGAAACGACTCGCGAGAGCCCACCTTCACCCAGTTGAGCAGGTCGCGGCTGGTGGCCAGCTTCGCCGAATTGACGCCGTCCTGGTTGTTGTGGTGGGGAGGAGTGATCCCACTGGACTCGAAGTAGTTGGGCAGACCGATGTAGACGCCCTCGTAGGGGAAGATGGGCATCTTGTAGATCTCGGTGTTGTAGTTCTCCGGCTGATTGAATTGGGGCGTGTAGAGTCGAGGATCGACCAGGTGCTCCCGTATGCGCTGTTCGCCCAACTTCTGATCCAGAGCGGCGGCATGAAAAATAAGCTGGGGATCGGTCCAATTTTCGAAATCCCGGCTCAGTGAAAGGTAGACCGACCGGCCGAAGGGCCCCCGGTGCTTGACGGTCAGAATATACTGCCGGCCCAACTCGTCGTAGGTCAGTTGAGAGGTGTCCTGGCTCGGTATGGGAGGAACGTCCAGTATCGTGAACTCGTAGCCGTCGGCGGAGACGACCGGCCGGCGGTCCCGCGGTCCCAGGACCCCCTTGTAGCGGCGCTCGCCGGTCCCTTGCGGATCCAGGATGACATGCTGGACGAGGGCGTCCGGCTCTCCCCGGACCGCCACCAGATTGTTCTCCCGGGAGCCCCGGAACTCCTTCACCCCCAACGCCGGTTTTTCCCAGACGATTCCCTCCCGAGAGCGTGCGAACGCAGTTTTTCCCGGACCTCCGGAGTACCACATCTTCCAGACCTTCTCGCCGGGGTCCCAGGCCGGGGCGCTGCTGATCTGGATCACCCGGCTCTCCGCCGGCGTCTCTCCAGGAGCGGCGTAACGGCCCGGTTGAATCTCCCAGGGCCGGTCCGCCCGGACCACCGGACTTCCTTCGTACCGGTGAGGCTGGTGAATTCTGCGCCGGACCCGGTAGAGAGACCCCAAGACGTAGTCGTCCAGGAAGAGCTGGCGGACTCCCGGAGTGAGCACCAGGTCACCCGGACGCTGGGCGATTCCGTTTCCTGTCCATAAGGATAGGAAGATCCATCCCGCGACCCACAAAGTGCTCATTCTCAACATAGGCGTTTCCCCGACCGGCTCACCTCGAAAATCGGTCCTTATCATGAAGCGGCACGCTCGGGCGGGCAACCGGGGATGAGGAAAGAGGAAAGAGTGAAGAAGGACGCGTAGTTTACGCGTAGCGGGCACCTCTACCGAAAACGATCTGGTTAAGGATTCTGGAGCCAGATTGGTTCGAAGGCTTGTTTCTTCCATGAATCCTCCGGAGCCCAGCCGGTGAGGGAGCTTTCCTATTTCCTCTTTTCTCATTCCTCAACCATGGTGCAGAGCCGTTGCGGCTATGGTTCAATATCCGAACAGGCAGCAACACCGAACGAAGTCATGAGGGATCCAAGATGAAGCGAGTTCACCTGATCTGTTTTTCCTGCGTTTTGCTGACCGGCTCGATGCTGGTCCTCGCCGGTCCGGACACCAGGACCGGAGTGCTCATGGACGCGGCCTGCGGCGCCCGCGTGGCAGCCAATGTAGAGAAGGCGGCCAAGCATACGGTCGCCTGCGCCCTGATGGAGAGTTGCAAGGCCAGCGGCTTCGGTCTGGTCCTGGAGGGCCGGTTCCTCAAGTTCGACCCGGCGGGAGACGAGGAGGCCGTGAAGCTGCTGGAGAACGCCAAGGTCAGGGAGAACTTCCGGGTCGAGGTGACCGGCGAGTTCTCCGAGGCCGACGTCAAAGTATCCGGGATGAAGGCAGCCAAGCGGGAGGGATCCGGCACCAAGCCGTCGAGTCCCCGCTGATCGCCGGTCAAAACGGGACAGTTTCCGATCTCAGCCTGAGCCGCTACTCGGCCAGGAACCGGACCTCTTCCAGAACCGGAGTGCTCCCCCCGTCGGGCGACGTCAGAAGGACCCGGTACTGGAGCCATCGGTCCCCTTCACCGACCCGAATCTCTGACCCCGGGTCGTCAAAGTACCCTTCCCGGCCCCCGGGACCCGTCCAGCCGGCCTGCTCCAGCTTCGCGGTCGAGACGGCGCTCCGGATCTGGAAGCGGACCGCGGTTCCATGGGGAGTTCGGGCTTCCCACTCCAGACGGCCGGGGCGCACTCCATCGGCGATCTCCAACGGCTCCGACGTGTACTCCTCCTCCAGGCGCCGGTGGTAGATGTTGCCCACGTCGTGGCTGATGCTGAAGTGGGGACCGAAACTCTGGATCCAGTCGCGGCGGGAGTAGGAATACCCCTCCTCCCCGCCCCAGAAGATGTTGGTGCCCACGGCATGGTCTCCCCGCTCCACGTGGTTGACCACGATCAGATCCATCCAGCGATCCTGGTTCAGATCGGCCACGGTGAGCGCCAGGGTGGACTCGCCGGGAAGAGTGGACCGGCGGGACTCGCTGTAGCTCCCGTCCGGACCGCCCCAGTAGATGAGGACGGGCAGAGAGCGGGTCGTGTACCCATGGTAGTTGGTCATCACGATGTCCAGATAGCCGTCCCGATTCAGGTCAGCCACCGATTGCTCTTCCGATTCAAAGGCCTCCAACTCCAGCGACCTTTTTTCCGAGAATCCGTCCCGGCTTCCCCACAGCAGCGTGGCCTTGCGCATGGGCCGGCCGAACCGCTCCGGGTCGTAGACGGCTCCCAGGATCAGGTCGAGCCAGCCGTCGGCATTCAGGTCGGCGATCTCGGCGGTGGAGGCCGAGTGGACCTTCAGATGGAGGCGCCGCTCCGGATCGTAGGTCCCGGATTCATCTCCCCAGAAGATCTCCGTGTTCGGGGAGTCCACGTCGGTGAAGATCAGATCCAGGAATCCGTCCCGGTTGAAATCGGCCAGTGAGCTCGCCATGGGGCGCCGGCAACGGAGTGGCAAACGGGTTTCACGGCCGGACCGGAAACCTCCCTCCCCGCCCCAACGAATGAGACCCGTCGGATCGGGCGTGGTCGCGTCCGCCGAGCCGACGGCCACCACCAGATCCAGGTGTCCGTCCCGATTCAGATCCGCCGTGGTGACCGAATAGCCGCCTGTCTCCAGTTCCTCCCGACGGTCGGTGCTGTAGCCGGCCGGATCTCCCCAGTAGACCCGCCCGGCGGGAAAGACCAGATCCACCCAGCCGTCCTGGTTCAGGTCGGCTTTGGTCATGAGGCCGCCCGTTCCCGGAATCTCGGTCACGGAGGCCGTCGAGTAGTAGTGCCGCGGATTCCCCCAGTAGATGAGGGAATCGATGGACCCGTGGGTGCCGCTGGAGCGGTTGATCAGCACCAGATCGGCGTGTCCGTCCCGATTCAGATCGCCTCCACCGGCGCTCACGGGACCGAAGCCCTGGAGTTGCTTCCGGTGCGCCGCATCGAACCCCTGAGGCCCGTTCCAGTAGAGATAGGAGTTGACGTCGTAGGTCTCCCCGCCGTACTCGTTGGCGAAAACCAGATCCACCCAACCGTCCCCGTCGTAGTCGGCCAGTACCGCATCCGTGGCCGCCAGCGTGGGCAACTCGCTCCGTCGCTCCGGCGAGAACCCCTCCCGGCCGTTCCAATAGACATAGGAAGCGGAACCGCGACTGTTGGGCAGCACCAGCTCGGGGAACCCGTCCCGGTTCAGGTCACCCGTCCGGCTCTGCTTGGCTCCCTCGGTGGGCAGTTCGATCCATGCCTCCCGGGTCGGCCCCCGCCCGGATCCGCGATGAAGCACCACCCGGTCGTCCGCGTGGTTCAGGACCAGATCCGGATGGCCGTCCTGGTCCACGTCCGCCAGATGGGCTCCAACGGGGTCGCCCCCCTTCCACTCGTCGCGCTCGGCACTGAGTCCGCCGGGACCTCCCCGGTACAGATAGACACTCTGGTGCCGGGAATTGTTGTTGACGTACACCAGATCCGCGTAGCCGTCTCCGTCCACGTCTCCCGCCGCGCAGTCGGCCGCACTGACGGTCTCCACGACGCTGCGGCGGGAGGTATCGAATCCCCGAGGACCGTTCCAGTAGACGTACGACTCCAGGTGCCGGTCGAAACCGAAACGCTCGCCGCCTTCGATGCCCCGATTCGAGAAGGCCAGGTCAATGAACCCGTCGCCGTTGAAGTCCCCCGCCGCCAATCCCCCCGCCAGCAGGGTGGGCAGCTCGGTCCGATGCTCGGCCTGGTAACCGTCGGCGCCACCCCAGTAGATGACGGCCGACATGTTCTCCGAGTAGTTGTGGATGAAGTTGCAGAAGACGATCTCGGGATAGTGATCCTGGTTCAGGTCCACCACCAGAGAGCGGCCGCCCCCGTCGCTGGGAAGCCTCGTCACCCCCCTATCCCGGAGGCGGATCTGCCGCAGCAGGCGGGCCAGGGGTTGGTGGTCCGGAAGATCCGGCAGGATGGACTCGGGTCCCCCGGCTCGACCCCAGTAGACCAGGATATGGGCATTTTCCAGGACGTCGTGGTCCTGTCCCAACAGGATGTCCAGGTAACCATCGTTGTTCAGGTCCCAGCGGCGGATCATCTCGAGCGTCCCGGAGCGGGTCGCGTAGAGGTTGACCCCGCTATCGCCCAGACGCCCCCTCGAAAAATCCTGGAAGGTGCTGTGGGTCACCCACGCCTTCTCCGCTCCTGCCCCAGTCAGTCCTGCTGCCAGAAATGCAACCGGTAGCAGGAAACCGAACGGTCTTCTCATGGCGAGCCCTCCTTCTTCATCTTGCTTGCGGGTCAGTACAGCACAGCGGAAGGAAAAGAGAAAAGAGAAAAAGAGGAAATAGAGAAGAGGCGAGGAGAGAAAATTGACAGCCGTGCGGGGCGCGGTGATGATCGTGTTCCAATTGGAGATCCGCTTGGAATCCGCCGAAGAAATCGCGGATCCGGGTGCCGAATAAGGAGGATCGCGGCGATTCCGCGCAAGCTCAACTGGGGACTGGTGGGAGGCGGCGAGGGGAGCCAGATCGGAGGCCCCCACCGCATCGGCGCCCGGCTGGACGGACACTTCGAACTGGTCGCCGGCGCCCTCGACATCGACCCGGTCCGGGCCCGCGAATTCGCGATCCGCATGGGCATCGCCGAGGACCGGGCGTACGGGGACTGGCGCCGGATGCTGGGGCGCGAAAAGAGCCTCGGGCCGGACTCCAGGCTCGACCTGGTGACGGTCGCCACACCGAACTCCACCCACCATCAGATCTCCAAGGCGTTTCTGGAGGCGGGTTTCCACGTGCTTTGCGAGAAGCCGCTGACGATGACTCTGGCGGATGGCGAGGACCTGGTGCAGACGGCCCGCGAGTCGGACCGGATCCTGGCGGTGAACTACGGCTATAGCGGCTACCCGATGGTGCGCCAGGCGCGGGCCATGGTTCGTGACGGTAAGCTGGGGCGGATCCGGGTCGTGGTGGCGGAGTTCTCGCACGGGTCCCACGCGGATGCCGCCGACGCGGACAACCCCAGGGTCCGTTGGCGCTACGATCCGGAGCAGACCGGAGTGAGTTCGGTGCTCGCCGATGCCGGCCTGCACGCGCTCCACATGGCCTGCTTCGTCATCGGGAGCGACGTGACCCGCGTCTCCGCGGATTTCGTCTCCACCATCAGGAGCCGGGAGCTCGAGGACGACGCCCTGTTGGCGCTGCGATTCTCCGGCGGAGCGGTGGGCCGGCTCTGGACCAGCGCGGTTGCGGTCGGACAGCAGCACGGCTTGACCCTGCGGGTCTTCGGAGAGCGTGGCGGGCTGCGCTGGGTTCAGGAGCAGCCGAACCAGCTCTATTGGACCCCTTTGGGGCAACCGACCCGGACGCTGGAACGAGGGGATGTCCGCCTCTCCGAAGAGGCCAACCTGGCTTCCCGGATCACGGTGGGCCACGCCGAGGGACTGCCGGGAGCATTCGCCAACATCTACTCGAATCTCGCGGAGGCGATCCGCGCCCGGAAGGAAAGACGGGACCCGGATCCGCACGCGACCTGGTATCCGACCGGGGAGGAGGGCGTCCGGACGCTGGCCGTGGTCCACGCCGCCGCCCGATCCGCGCGGAACGGAGGCGCATGGGTCGAGGTCTGAATCCCACGTCAGCTTCTCTCAAAAAAACGTAGCGACACCCTGTAGGGGTGACTTCCAGTCGCCTATTCCTCCGCTCCCCCGTGTGCTCCTTCCCCCATGCTCTCCTACCCGCTTAAGTCCTTGGGAGTTCGGCGGTTGGAAACCGCCGCTCCAATCTTGTAGAGTGCCCGGCACGCACCCGAACGGGAAATCAGCACATGCGCCACCGGATCCTCCTCGCCATTCTCTGCCTGCTGCCGACGGTCGCCTGCACCGGATCTCGACCGGACACTCAGAGGCCCAAATTGGCTTACGTGTCCAACGGGGTCGCCTCCTTCTGGACCATCGCTGAAGCCGGGGCGCTCAAGGCGGGCCGCGACCTGGACGTGGACGTGGACGTGCGGATGCCGGTGGAAGGGGTGCTGGACCAGAAACGGATCGTCGAGGATCTGCTGGCCCAGGGAATCGACGGCATCGCCATCAGTCCCATCGACCCGGACAACCAGGAAGACCTGATCAACGAAGCCTGCGACCACACCACCGTCATCACCCAGGACTCGGACGCGCCCCGGACCCGGCGGCTCTGCTACGTGGGGATGGACAACTACAAGGCGGGCCGCCTGGTGGGAAAGCTGGTCCGGGAAGCCATGCCCGAGGGGGGCTCGGTGATGCTCTTCGTCGGCCGGCTGGAGCAGCTCAACGCCTCCCAGAGAAGACAGGGAGTGATCGACGAGTTGCTGGACCGCCCGGGAGAGACCATGGGTGCCGTCGACCCCCCGAACGCGGTTCTGAAGGGTGAGCGTTACACCATCCTGGACACGCGGACCGACCAGTTCGACCAAGCCAAGGCCAAAGCCAATTGCGAGGACGCCATTGCCCGCTATCCCGATCTGGGCTGCATGGTCGGACTCTTCGCCTACAACCCGCCCGCCTGCCTGGTGGCTCTGGAGCAGGCCGGGGTGGACGGGATCCACCTGGTGGGTTTCGACGAGGCCGACGCGACCTTGCAGGGCATCGTGGACGGCCGGATCCACGGCACCGTGGTCCAGCAGCCCTACCAGTACGGCTACGAGTCGGTGCGGATTCTGGCGGGATTGGCCCAAGGAGACCGTAGCGTCCTTCCCGAGAACGGCTTTCTGGATATCCCGGCCCAGACGATTCGCGCGGACAACGTCCGGGAATTCTGGGACGATCTGAAGCGCAAGATGGCGGAGGCGAAGGGCCCAACCCCCTGATTCCGGCGCAATTCCCTGCCCCGCAGCGACACCTTCCATGGCGGCACCGGTCCTCGAAGCCCGGAAGATCAGCAAACGATTTCCGGGGGCCGTGGCTCTGGAACGTGCGGATCTCCAGGTTCACGGCGGCGAGGTCCTGGCTCTGGTGGGCGAAAACGGGGCCGGCAAGAGCACCCTGGTCAAGATCCTGGCGGGCGAGGAAGTCCAGGACTCGGGACAGATCCTCATGGATGGATCCTCCGTCCAAATGGGGTCCGTCCAGACCGCTGCCGGTCTCGGGGTGAACCTCATCCACCAGGAACTGAACCTTTCGGACAACCTGGACGTGACGGCCAACATTTTCCTGGGCCGGGAGCCCCATCGCTTCGGGTTCCTCAACCATCGCCGGCTGGAGCAGGCGGCCCAGCCGATTCTGGAACGGATCGGGCTCGACTGCTCTCCGGCGACCAAAGTCGCCCGACTCTCCATGGGCCAGCGGCAGCTGGTGGAGATCGCGCGGGCGCTGGCGGCCCGGTCCCGGGTCCTGATCATGGACGAGCCCACGTCGAGCCTCTCCCAAGGCGAGACTCGGAACCTGTTTCGGAACGTTCGGAAGCTTCGAGCCGAAGGTGCGGCGGTGATCTACATCTCTCACCGGCTGGGCGAGGTCAAGGAGTTGGCCGACCGGGTCCTGGTGCTGCGCGACGGCTCCAACGCCGGCGAGTTGGCCAAAGATGAGATCGATCACGACCGCATGGTGCGGCTCATGGTGGGCCGGGACATCTCCAGCTATTACGGTCAGGTCCCAGATCAGCAGGGCCCGGTCCGCCTGGAGGTCCGGGACCTGCGGACTCGGGAACATCCGGGGCACCGTCTCGACCTGGAGGTGGGAGCCGGGGAGATCGTCGGCATGGCCGGGCTGCTGGGATCGGGCCGCAGCGCGCTGCTGGGCGCCCTCTTCGGCACCGAGCCGGCCTTGGGCGGCAGGATTTGGATCGACGGCACACCGGCCCGGATCTCCAACCCCATCGAGGGGATCCGGAACGGCATCGCCCTGGTCCCCGAGGACCGGAAACAACAGGGTCTGATCCTCCGAATGGGTGTGGAGGAGAACATCTCACTGGCCTCCCTGAGACACCATCGGCTCCGGGGCGGCTTCATCAACCGCCGTCTTCACCGGCGCCAAGCGGCCCGGATGATCGCCCGACTGGAAATCCGAACGCCCGGCGCCGAAGCCACCACCGAGCACCTCTCGGGCGGAAACCAGCAGAAGGTGGTTCTGGCCAAGTGGCTTTCCCTGAAACCGAAGATCCTGCTCCTGGACGAGCCCACTCGCGGCATCGACGTCGGCTCCAAACAGGAGATCTATCACCTGATCGAAGCGCTCTCCGAGGAAGGGACCGCCATCCTCTTCGCCAGCAGCGAGATGGAGGAGATCCTGAGACTCTCGCGGCGGGTCCTGGTGATGCACGAAGGGCGGATCAGCGGGGAGCTGTCCCAGGCAGACCTCCAGGAAGAAACGGTTGCCCGCCTGGCCACCTCCCCGGAGGCAGCCGCATGAACAAGTCGCGGGGCATTCTGCTCCTGTTGCTGGCGGTCTCCGCCTTCAGCGCGCTGATGAACCCGGACTTCCTCACGCCTTACAACCTGCAGAACATCATCCGTTGGACTTCGCTGTTCGGGATTCTGAGCATCGGTGTGGCCTTCGTCATCATCACGGGCGGAATCGATCTCTCCATCGGCTCCCTGGTGGGCCTGGTGGGGTGTCTGCTCCCATTGCTCCTGGTCCACCGGGGCCTGGGAGCCGGCGTTGCCCTGGCGGCGGTCCTCGCCGTCTGCCTCCTGGTCGGACTGGCTCACGGACTCCTGGTCACCCGGCTGAGGCTCCAACCCTTCGTGGTCACCCTCTGCGGCCTGCTCCTGTACCGGGGGTTCGCCCGCTATCTGACGGCAGACCAGACCCAGGGGTTCGGAAACGGGTTCCAGGAACTCAAGCAGTTGGCCACCGGCAAGCCCGTCACCATGGCGGTTCTGGCCGCCGCGGCCGGAGCGGCCATTCTGATCTGGACCCTGGTCCGGAGAATCCGGAGGCGCACCGAGTCCGATTCCCCGGCGGCGAAGACACGCTGGTTGGGTGCGGCGGCAGGAGCCCTGCTGGTTCTGGCCGGCGTCGCGGTCCGGTTGGGCGACATCGATCCCCTTTCCCGGATCCTGGTCCCGGCCCCCTTTCTGATCATGATCGTGCTGGCGTTGGCGGCGGGACTCTTCCTGAACCAGACCATCTACGGCCGTTACCTGCTGGCCCTGGGCCGGAACCGGGAGGCCGCCCGCTACAGCGGGATCGACACCGACCGCATGGTGATCCTGGCCTACGTCATCTGCTCCGTCATGGCCGGCATCGGCGGCATCCTCTTCGCCCTGGACATGAATTCCATCCAGCCGTCGGGACACGGCAACTTCTACGAGCTCTACGCCATTGCGGCGGCGGTGTTGGGCGGATGCAGCCTGCGAGGAGGCGAGGGCTCGATCCTGGGCGTGGTGCTGGGAGCCGCGGTCATGCGGGTCCTCTACAACGCCATCAACCTCCTGGGGATCCCCACCCAACTGGAATTCGCCATCATCGGAGGCGTCATCCTGGCGGGGGTGGTGGGAGACGAGTTGGTCCGCAGAGTCGTGGCTCGGCGCCAGGAGTTCTCGGATCAGTCCATTCGGGGTTTGGCGCCGTAGTATTTGAAGGAGGGGATGAGATGGCCGGCGGTGATGCCGCCATCCACCACGATGACCTGCCCAGTGATCCAGTCGCTGTCGCTGCAGGCCAGAAAGACCGCCGCTCCCGCCACGTCTGCCGGTGTTCCGAAACGGGAGAGGGGCGTGTACTGCATCCAGGCCTTGTACAGAGCACCGTCCTTGTCCGGAGGCGGGTCCTTGGGTACGGGCACGGCTCCCGGCGCGATGCAGTTGACCTGGATGTTGTATTCCCCCAGGTCGAAGGCGGCGCCGCGGGTGAAGTTGAGAATCCCCGCCTTGGTGGCTTCGTAGAGGGAGCAGTAGTGGGTCCCGCCCAGTCCGTGGACCGAGGACATGGTGATGATCTTGCCGCTGCCCTGCGACTTCATGGCCTGGGCCCCGATGCGGACCGTCAGGTAGGTCCCGATGAGGTTGGTCCTGACCAGTTTCTCGAACTCTTCCACCCGGGTTTCCAGCAACGGCTTGGCCAGACCATAGCCGGCATTGGCCACGACGACGTCCAGGCGGCCGAAGCGTTCCAACGCCGCATCCACCATGGCCTGGACCTGGTCTTCCCGGGAGATGTCAGCCTGGACCAGGAGGCTCTTCCTGCCGAGGTGCTCCACCAAGTCGGCGGTCTCCTGTCCCCCCGCCCGGTCGCTGTTGTAATTCACGACACAGTCGGCGCCCTCCGCGGCGAAGGCCCGGCAGATGCCGGTGCCCAGTCCCCCCGAAGACCCCGTCACCAACGCCACCTTGTCCTTGAGTCTCATGCGTCCCTCCCCGCCATCCATTATGCACATCGGGGCGGGGCGGGGCGGAATTAGAGATGATGCGAACTCGGAATAACTGACGGGATACATTCCGCAAGAGACGAAGACCGATCCGCAATCGGCGAGCGCGATTCATTCTATCAAGGCCAATACTCGGTTCTTAGCGGACAAGGGTCGGCTACGAGAAGGTCAGCCATCGCGTAGGTGTAGATTGGGGTCACCTCACCATTGGTCGGGTAGTCGATGATCTTCCGAAGGTTGTTCTGACACTGCTTCCATTTCGCGTCATTCCTCACGCGAAGAAATGCTGTGGCGGTGCGCTTCGCGGCGGACGACGTGCTGTTCGACCGGATAGGTTTCGGTTCGGTTTTCGGCCAAGGTGGAGTTAACTCCGTCGCGGGTCCGGCGATCCATCGACACGGAGACGTACCGGGCGGTGTTCGCCTGGATGCTGGAACGCCTCGCGGAGATAAGGCAGATGTGGGGACGACCGATTGGGGCTGGTGCAACGCTGTTGAATGCGAATCCAGCGATGCTAAGCATCGTCCGTGAGGGTGTGGGGGGATGCTGCGAGACGTTCGTAAAGGGATCGACGACGACCTCGGGAGTGAAGAATCCGACTCGGGCAGACTGGGTGCGATTCGAACGGAAACGCAAGCGCAAGAACACGAGCAACCAGGAGTGAAAGAATTCCCGTAACTCGGACGCCAAGACCAAAATGATCAAGGATGGTTGGTCCCGCCGGGCTTACAAGGCGAAAGAGGCGGTAGACGTGGAGGCGGTGGTGGTGGCTATGAACGTGCTAAGGCGTAGCCCGGTGACACAAAAGCAATGGCAGAGACGCTCTGGACGGCCCAAGAGGATGTGTCGGTGGTCTGGCCAAGGCCATCGTTTGCAGCTCCAAAGAAGCGAACACGTGCAATGACCCACTGCTCATCATTTCGAAATCGGACGAAAGCGTCGGATCATCGCGCGGGCCTTCCCAATGTGCGCAAGCGGCTGCTGGCACAGGTCTGCAGTTTCCATCTGGAACTCTTGAAGCGCAACCGGATCACATGATCTATACTTATTAAATGCCAAACCGACCGCGCCTGAGATTATCGTCACCTCCGCTTCCCTTTGGCGGGGCCGTTCCTCCTCTCGACTCCTCACGTGACAAGCGGCCGCCAACTGCATTCATCACTTATACCCATGAGACAGCGGAACACAATGAACAGGTACTTGATTTGGTGAAGAAATTAAGGGCCGAGGGCGTCGACTGTGAGATCGACAGATTCGAGGTGTCTCCACCTGAAGGATGGCCTCTCTGGATGAAGAGAAAAATAGAGAATTCAGATTTCGTCATCGCCGTGTGCACTGAAACGTTCGAGCGACGCTTCGACGGCAACGAAACTCCTGGAAAGGGTAAGGGAGCGAGGTGGGAAGGACGAATGATCCTGCAAAGCCTATATGATGCCGGGGCAAACCACCGAGTGATTCCAGTCGTACTTGATCAAGCAGACGTCGACTACATCCCGTCTTTACTAAAGAGCGCAACCTACTACGACCTCAGCACAGAATCCGGGTACGGCGAACTTCATCGTGCCCTGACGAACCAACCTCGGGTGTCAAGGCCACCACTTGGCAACGTACCTAGGCGCTTACCCCGTCTTGACGCATGCGAATCGAGAGCAAGCGCGTTACTCAGCCTGTGCCCCGATCCTCTACCCATTAAAGTAGTTGCTCGTGTAATTGGTCGCGAGATTGCGCAGGTTCCGACGGCGCTACAGCGGCTGGTGCAAATCGGTTTTCTCAAGATCGAGGAAACCACAGTAACCGTAGAAGATCGATTTTCTGATGGTATTCCAGACCCCTCAAAACGTTTGATAACTTTAGCCCTTGAAGCTTCCCTCAACTTTATTAAAGACCACCACAATGCGACCCGTCGGGCGCAGATGATGAATGTCGTTAAGCTTACTATGACAGCTGACATTCGGACTGCGTCAGTGCAAATATCAAGCACATTCCGGATTATTCAATCCTATCTGAAATCGTCCGGTAAAAAGCGCCTCGTCCTGGACATTGCCCGGCGTTCCATTGAGGCATCGAAGGTAGAGGGACGTGGACGGGAGCGAGTCAAAGACGAAGCCATTGCAACAATTTGTGGAGTTTCTTGGGTCTACCAGCGGACTGGACGTCTATCCGCAGCCGTTACCCACGCCGAACACAGTCTGAGACTGGGCGTGGCCATCCATTCGGATCGAAACACGGCATTCTGCTACAAATGTATTGGACGCCTAAAACGTATGGAGTCGGAAATTGCTCGGGACGCTGACCGGAAATCTCGACTGCTTGAGGAAAGTGTCGAACATTTGCGCAAGGCGATCCATGAGTTTTCCACACTAAAGTGGGCGGATGAGGTAGGGGACTGCTACAGCCTCCTGGCTCGTACGTACCTTGAGGCCAACAATAGACAAGCCGCGCGTGCGGCAATAGGGGAGGCAGAGCAGCGTCTAGTCAACCCAGATAACAAGGACTATCTTGATCTGCAGATCGTAAAGGGTGATCTAATGACACACATTAGTCGCCGAAGTGCTGAGAGCATCTATACGGAAGTGCTGGCGGCAAGAACCAGTGAAAAAGACGCGCAGAATTCCGAAATTATGGCTCGTGCATACCTACAACGAGGACGGGTTCGTAGCGCTATGGATGACAATAAGAAGGCTCTGGCCGATTTTACGGCGGCCGTGAGGATCTGGGACGAGCTAGAAGATCCGGCCGCCGACATGGCACATTGGGAAATCGAGCGAAATGCGGCTTGGATGGACAAAGAAACAAAACGACTCCTAGCGGTAGAACCTATAGGTGTACGCGTCCGCGTAGCTCGAATCGTTAGAGACGAAATGGCGGCACGACGCCAAGGAACATCGTATCGAAGAAGAGTACCCCGAGCTTACTTGGACGGTGTTATCGGACGGGCAAAAGAACAATATGTCGTGGATCAGCCAGAATGGTAAGGAGAAGAACTAAAGCTATTGGTGCAGCGGAGCGCCGTATTCGCTCACTCGCCCCAAATGCACGGACATTGAGCGACGCCGTGAAGTTTGTGATCGCAGAACTCATACGGGATGTCTCATGTCCACCAACCGATCTCGTGGAGGTGGGACGTAAGGTGGGCGTGCGGGAGATTTCTTACGAGAGTTTTCCCGGCTCCGGTGAGCTGCATAAAGAGAATGGGGAGTATCGTATTGTTTGTTCTTCAGATCAACCACACTCCCGCCAACGTTTTACTGTTGCTCACGAACTAGCGCACGTGATCTTGGACCGTACAGGAAGGAACGCGCCTCGCACCGGGAGTAGTGTCGAACGTGTCTGCGATATGCTGGCCGCTGAATGCCTGATGCCGACGTCGATATTTGAGGCTCGACTACCTGTTATTCTTACTATTAATGACATTATGAGTTTAACCCGAACCTTTGGCACGTCAATAACTGCGACAGCGATACGTTGCGCGCAATGCAGGCCCATCTGTATCTTTGGTGTCGCTGCAGATCACGTAATCTGGGGATATGGGGGAATTCGACGTGGCGCGGTGAAGTACATGTTGGATGAGGTGCGAGATGGAGTTCGTGCTGTCATGGCTGGTGAACAACCAGGAGAACAGGTTTACTTCTACTCTAACGGTCACCCCGGTGGCTACTATCGGTTCGAGTGGATCCAGTTAGGTGCCGATACTGCCGTGTTTATGTTGAATCGGAACCAGCCCCAGGAATAGGGAATTATAGACATTAGTTGACACCTCCCCCACTCCCACAGAGAGCTAAACTCCACTCATATCTAATTGCTGTTGAGCGGCAAAGAGTTCGCCCCCTACTTTACCCAATGATGGGGACAGTCCCGGTGCAATGTGTACTGCATTCAGGCAGCATACAGTGGGCTATCTTTGTCCGGGAGCGGGTCCTTGGGTACGGGCACGGCTCCCGGGGCAATGCAGTTGACCTGGATGTTGTAATCGCCCAGATCGAAGGCGGCGCCGCGGGTGAAGTTGAGGATTCCCGCCTTGGTGGCTTCGTAGAGGGAGCAGTAGTGGGTCCCGCCCAGTCCGTGGACCGAGGACATGGTGATGATCTTGCCGCTGCCCTGCGACTTCATGGCCTGGGCCCCGATGCGGACCGTCAGGTAGGTCCCGATGAGGTTGGTGCGAACCAGCTTCTCGAATTCTTCCACCCGGGTTTCCAGCAGTGGCTTGGCCAGACCATAGCCGGCATTGGCCACGACGACGTCCAGGCGGCCGAAGCGTTCCAACGCCGCATCCACCATGGCCTGGACCTGGTCTTCCCGGGAGATGTCAGCCTGGACCAGGAGGCTCTTCCTGCCGAGGTGCTCCACCAAGTCGGCGGTCTCCTGTCCCCCCGCCCGGTCGCTGTTGTAATTCACGACACAGTCGGTGCCCTCCGCGGCGAAGGCCCGGCAGATGCCGGTGCCCAGTCCCCCCGAAGACCCCGTCACCAACGCCACCTTGTCCTTGAGTCTCATGCGTCCCTCCCGGCCACCCATCTGAAGTGATCTCCGGTTTCGCTCATAGGAGGGGGGACATTCCTGTCCCCCTCTTCATCTCCGATCCGTAACCGCTGGCTGGAATGTTTGCGCTCCCAAATTCCCTTTTTCTGCCGGGATTGAGCCGGCCCGCGCCCGGTAGGGGCCTTCCTAGTCAGCGAGCTGGTCCTCAATTCTCGACACCCGTCCATCCAGCCTCTCCAGAATTTCTTTAATCTGGTAAAGAAAGAAACACATCACTGCTATTCCGACAACTGTGAGTACGCTCATACTTCCTCCTCCTGGAACCACTAACCGGATCAGCCAACTCAATGGAACCAGGACAACTCATCGTGCCACTCCACTTGCCCTTCATTGTAGACCAGACGTTTCTTGAACAGTGCCTCGTGCAGGTCCGGAACAACATCCCTGTAATGCCGTGACGCACACGTGGACGCTGGACAGGATGATCCGCTACTCTCAGAGCCTCTCAATAACGCGCTGAAATGCAGTCCGCGAACCTCGATATACCGAATCTCCGGGATCCCATGCGGTTGATGGAACGCGAGGGTTTGAGTTGCCGGGCTCGATGAGCAGGGTGTTGGCTGAGTCTCGAACCATGCCGAACCGGCCCCTGCTTGACCGGGTGGCAGTCGTCGCCGGCGCGACGCGCGGCGCCGGCCGCGGCATCGCCCGGATGCTGGGCGCGGCGGGGGCCACCGTGTACTGCACCGGTCGCAGCGTGCGGGGCCACCCCGCCACCGCTGGGCGACCCGAGACGATCGAGGAGACGGCGGAGATGGTCACCGCGGAGGGTGGCCGGGGCTTCGCCATACGGACCGACCACACCCTTGAGTCCGAAGTCGAGCAACTCTTCGCCCGCATCCGCGACGAACAGGATCGGCTGGACGTCCTGGTCAACGACATATGGGGCGGCGATGCGCTGACGGAGTGGGGATCGCCATTCTGGACGCTTTCCACGGCCCAGGGCATGGAGTTGTTGGAGCGCGCCGTCCACAGTCACATCATCACGAGCCGGCACGGCGCACCGCTGATGGTCGAGCGCAATGCCGGGCTCATCGTCGAGGTGACCGATGGCGATACGCTCGGGTACCGGGGAAACCTCTTCTACGACCTGGCCAAGAACGCCGTGATCCGGCTCGCCTACGCGATGGCCGCCGACCTGCACGCCCATCAGGTGACCGCGCTGGCGATCACCCCGGGCTTTCTCCGCTCCGAGGCGGTGCTCGACGTCTTGGGGGTCACCGAGGCGAACTGGCGGGACGGCATCGAGAAAGATCCTTATTTCGCCGAGTCCGAGACGCCCTGCTTCGTTGGCCGAGCGGTGGCGGCGCTGGCCGCTGATCCCCATGTCGAGCAGAAGAACGGCGGGCTGTTCTCAAGCTGGGGACTGGCAAGGGAGTACGGCTTCACCGACCTCGACGGGCGGAAACCCGACTGGGGCCACTTCTTCACGCGCAAGGTGCAGGAAGTCATCGAACGGGACACGGCGCCAGACGACATGGACCGTTTCGTCGTTCGCTCACGGCTCTATCAAGCCGAACTCGACCCGCTCGCGGACGAGGAAGCCGCGCGCCTGCGCGCTTGGCTGGACCGACAGAAGTGACGCGAATCGCTCTCCTCTTCTTCCCTCTCAAATTCACAATTCCTGGTTGTTGCTATACTTGCGCGATGAGAGCAATCGGATTTCTCCTCTCCCTGATCCTTACACTTTCCCCACTGCAGGCAGCCAGAAAGACCGTCTGGGTCGAAGACTCGTTCCAGGATTTCGCCGACGGGCGGCTGGACGCCTCCGGCCAGAACCTGTACGTGAGCCGGGACGGCTCCATCCGCACCATTCATCGCTTCGACCTGAACCAGGACGGCTTCCTGGACCTGGTCTTCAACAGTACTCACGACACCGCCGGATACCTGCCGGGAACCCTGGTCTCGGTGAATTCGGACGGCAGCCTCCTTGAGTCGCCTCTGGCGGTGGAGGGAAGCAAGGGCATCGCCGCGGCCGATCTGAACCGGGACGGCCACCCCGACCTGGTCTTCTGTCCAAACCACGGCGGAATCCAGAATCCGCGCCGGCTGCTGACCATCATCTGGGGAGGTGAAGACGGCTGGCCGGCCTCCCGGAGCAACGGGGTCCTTCCGGTGTACGGCGCGCAAGCCGTAGCCATCGCCGATCTGAACCGGGACGACTGGCCTGAAATCGTGACCCTGAACCGGGAGGCGTGGCTCCCCGGACAACCCGAGGGCAACATCGTCCGCATCTTCTGGGGTAGCGAACGCGGATACCTGCTGGCCCGGCGGCTGGACCTCGGTGTTCCCGATGGCATCGACCTGGTCGCCGAGGACCTGGACGGGGACGGAGGCCGGGACGTGGCAGTTCTGGCCAAACGCAACGTCCAACTGTTCTGGTCCGCGCCCGGCGGGAAGACGGAAGCTCCCGAATCGACCCGGATCCCGCTTCCGGGCACCGGAGGGATCTGCCTGGAGGCGGACGACGTGAACCGGGACACCCTTCCCGATCTCCTAGTGGGAACGGGAGGAGACGACTTTTACATTGCGGAGGGGAGTCCGGGAAGACAGTTTCAGACGGCGGTCTCGATCCCGGCGTTTCCCGCCACGCACGTGGCCTCGGGACGGCTGGACGCGGACGATTAGCCCGACCTGGTCCTGGTGGATCTGGCCCTTTCCCGAGCCGGTGGAGGAGAAATTGCCGGCGCCGGCCGCGACTCGAATCTGGTCCGGGTGTTGTGGGGTGGTCCGTCCGGCTATTCCAGAGAAGCGCGCCTCGATCTGGAGGCTCCGTTCGCGTCGGCTTCCGCCATCGGCGACTTGAACGCCGACGGCCGTGCCGACCTGGCGCTGGCCCGCTACCAGGGCGCCGACAGCTTCACCACCGATTCCTGGATCTATTGGGGCATAGAAGGCCGAACTCTGGAGAGATCGGGACGGGGCGTCGAGACCATCGGAGCGACCGACGTCGTCGTCATCCCCGCCCGCGACTCGGTTCCGGCCCATGCCGCCTTCTCCAACAGCCGAAAAGGGACCGTGGACGAGAAGGTGCCGCTTCAGGTCTATTGGGGCGGTCCCAAAGGCTTCGACGCCGATTCCGTCTGGGAGATCCCGTTTCAGAGCGGATACGAGTCCACCGGCGCCGATCTGAACGCTGACGGTTACGCCGATCTCGTGGTCCTGAACTCGGGCCACGGCGGCGCGGCGGCCCTGGCCTCACCCATTCTGGGTGCCAACATCCTGTGGGGAGGCGCCGGCGGGTTCGACCTGGAACGCCGGACGACGCTACGCGAGCTCAATCTCGGGTCCAGCAACGTGGCCGATCTGGACCGGGACGGCCATTTGGATCTGATTCTGGGCGCCTTTGAGGACCGGGACCCAGAGACCCCCGACGAACTGGTCATCCACTACGGAACGGCCCGGGGTTTTGACGGCAGCCGGAGGGCCGCCGTCCCCTCTCCGGGGCGGTCCACAGGGTGCGCGGTGGCCGATTTCAACCGGGACGGATGGCTCGACATCGCCGTTAGCTCCAGCATGGCAGACCGCGTCCGAGTCTTCTGGGGCGGTCCCGAGGGGTTCGACGCAAAACGCCAGGGAGGCGTCGACTCTCCCATGCCCATCAGTCTGGAGACGGCGGACCTGAACCAGGACGGTTTCCAGGACCTGTTGGTGGGCAGCTATTACGACAAGCCGTCGGGTCACCACGACACGGGGAGCCTTATCTTTTGGGGATCCCAAGGGGGATTCCGGGCCTGGAACGCCCAGTGGCTTCCGGGCTTCACCCCCATCGGCCTGGCCGTGGCCGACTGGGACGGCGACGGGTACCTGGACGTCTTCTCTCCCCACTACCACGCGGAACTGACCCGCGAGTCCCTTCCCTGCTACCTCTACTGGGGAGGTCCCGAGGGCCTGGGGACTCGGAACCGGACCATCCTCATCTGTGATTCGGCCCACGACGCCCAGGCCGGAGATTTCGACCGGGACGGGCGCTTGGACCTGGCCGTGTCGTGTCACACCAAGGACGGCGACCACCACACCTCCTCGCGGGTCTATTTCAACGACGGCAACCGCTTCGCCGATCCCCGGGTCCAATTCCTGCCCACCATCGGGCCCCACTGGATGGGCGATCAGGACATGGGCCACATCGCCCATCGCCGCTGGGAGCAGACGTACGAGTCCTCCCTGTTTCACTGGGAGGGAGCCGCCGGTGGTGCGGCCCTGGAGGTCCAGGCCGACGCTCCGGAAGGAACCGGCCTGAGCTTCGAGCTGCGGAGCGCGGACACGGGGGAGGCGCTGCAGGGAAGCGCGTGGAGACCCTTCGAGGGAAGTGCTGCGGTGGAGGAGAGCGACCGCTGCCTCCAGTATCGGGTGACCCTTAGGTCCGATAACGGAGACCGTTTCGCGGTTCTCAAGCGGGTCGCAATCTCCCTGGATTGATCGGGTCGGGTCTCGGCTTCCGATCCCCCTGAAAACCGGATGAATCAGGGAGCGCCGTCCAGTGGCGGCGGTGGTAATCGCACGACCTCAGTGGATAAACTTCAGGTTAGACCGACTCGATTTCAGCCTTCAGTACTCCCAGTGGGGGGCATGCATTCTCGACCGAGAGGCTCAGGTCCCAGATGCGACACGGAGACCCTATTTTCTTGAGCCTGCCCAATCCAATGCTCTTTTGTTCCCGGGGTAAGTCCGTTTCTGGTACCACGAAAAAAACCCATTGGTCGGCGTCTCGGTGATCCGCATTTCCAACTCGCCGTTTATCGTGCCACGCGAAAATATACACATCCGCCAAACGACCCGGCGAGTCCACCCATCGGCTCCCGTCCTGCGTCCAATATCCAGTACGCGGTTTGATGTCGAACTGAGGTTATCTGCGCTTGGCGCGATTCTCACGGTCCCATGATTGTCTTGCCGCGGACTGCTTGATCTCAAGCCGCGTTCCGTTCGTGTGCTGGCAGTCCCATGCGGCCCAGTCCCATCCCTTTGTCCAAGTCAGCGACCAATTGTTTCCGAGCGTAAACGCAATCAAACATTCCACATAATCGGCACGATAAGTGTTGTTCATGACCGGCTTCTCATACTGACGCATGAGAGTAGTAAGAATACGCTTGTGCAGACCGGTGTTCGGCTGGTCCGTACTCGTGTCGTCTTCATGTTTAGACATGTGCCTTGTCTCCTATCTTCTCTTCAACACCGAATCGATGAATCGGAAGGCTTCGTACCGGACTTCATCCGGGAACTCGTGGCCGCAGTCTGGATGACGGACGATGAGGTTCTTCTCATCCCCCAGAAGGCGATAGACGGGCCTCGCCGCGGCGACGCAGCGGTCGACACTCCGCCATTGGAAGTTGCCGTCTCCCAGCGGGGCATTGACGAAGATTGGACGTGGAGCCAGGGCGCCCAGCAACTCGTGAAAATCGAACGGGATCTTCTCCAAGCGTCCCCGGTAGTTGGACAGCCGGGGCATGTAACGGATCTGGCACCAGCCCTTCCCGAAGTACCAGCGAGCCGTGTCGCCGCCGTAATAATCCAGATAGGAATCGAATCCGCAACTGCTGACCACGGCCTGGATGCGCTGGTCCAGCACCGCCGTATAGATGGCATTGTGCCCGCCCAACGACTGGCCGATTGCGGCGAACCCCGGTGTGGCGTCCACGTAGGGCAGCGAGGCCAGCAGGTCCAGGCCGCGGGAGTTGTCCCAGATGGCCTTCATGGTGCCGCTCACATAGCCGAGGGCTCCCAGATTAGGCCAGTAGTTGGCCATGTGAGGATAGGCGGGCGAAAGGGTGACGTAACCCCGCTCGGCCAGCTCCTTGGCGTAGGCGCGTCCACGCCGGGACCCCGGTTCGACGACGACCTTGTGTCCCACTTCCATGTTGGTCCCGTGCAGGCAGAGCACCGCCGGGGCCCGCCGCTTTCCCGCCAGCACCTCCTTGGGAATGCAGAGGTAGGCCGGTGTGCGCGACTCCGGTTCGGACTGGTAGGTGATGAGGCGCCGGACGTAGGTCCCGCGATCGACCTCCTCCACGACCCGAAGTTCCAAGGGGACGCGACGATCCTCGCCGGGCATCTCACCCATCACCTCCTGCATCCCCCGCACGATCTCGGCTCGGCGCCGTTCCCAGTCCGCGACCGTCTCGACCGGTCGGATTCTTCCCTGGGAATCGCGATATTGGAGCAGTTCGTTGCGGTCCAGACGGACCGGTTCGGCGCCGGACGCGGCGACGGGTTCGTTCAGGACCAGGAAGAGTCCCCAGAAGAGAAACAGGAATGAGCTCATGGCATCGTCTCGCCAGTGCGGAAGGGAAGGTCCGGCCTCAGGTCGTGTCGAGGGATCCTTCCGGAGATACGGCTCCCGCTCCCTCGGTGATCGGGCCATAGTCCCGGATGCTCCGGTTCTCATCGAAGTTGAGGGCGTGCTTTCTGTACCTGGTGGTCTGTTCCAGGTCGCATTGGGCCACCACCAGTTCGTCCTCCAGGGTGGTTGCCATGGCTTCGATTTCTCCCCTCGGAGAGATGATGCAGCTCTGGCCGATCTGGCTCACACCCGCTTCGACGCCGGCCTTGGCGACTCCCACCACCCAGACGCCGTTCTGGTAGGCGCCCGCCTGCATGCAGAGCAGGTTGTGAAACCGGGCCAACGGCGCCTTCCCGGGACGGTCGGGCCAGGAGTCGGGGGTGTTGTATCCCAACAGAATCAACTCGGCGCCGCGCAACGCCAGCACCCGGTAGGTCTCCGGCCAGCGGCGATCGTAGCAGGTGCACAGGCCCACCACCCCTCCAAAGGCCCGCCAGGTTCGAAACCCCAGGTTTCCCCGATCGAAATAGTACTTCTCCAGGTTCTGGTACCGGTCTCCGGGCTGGTGCTCGGCGTGCCCGGGCAGGTGGATCTTCCGGTACTTGCCGATGATCCGGCCGTCCTTGCCCACCAGTATGGACGTGTTGAAACGGCGCGTCCGCCCTTCCTCGCGGGTCAACTCGGCGTAACCCAGGTGGAACCCGATGCCCAGCTCTTTGGCCTCGTCGAACAGTCTCCGGGTCTCGGGTCCCGGCATCTCCCGCTCGAACCAGGCATCGATCTCATCCTGGTCTTCCATGTACCAGTGGGCGAAGAATGCCGTCAGGGCCACTTCCGTGAAGACCACCAGGTCGCAACCGAGGCGGCTCGCCTCCCGCATCTGCGAGAGCAGGCGTTCGACCACGTCTGCCCGGGTCTCGGAGCGGGAGACGGGGCCGGACTGGGCTGCGGCAACGGTCAGGATTCGCGGCATGGTCGTCATCCGGCAAGATGGCGCAATTCTCCGGCCGGCGCAAGTCGGGGTCTGCATCGGGCCACGCCGGAGAGCAGTTCGCGAACCCTTCGTATACAATGCCGTCAATGCTGGTCAGACTCCTTCTCCCCTCCTATCTCGCTCTTGCCGTCTCCGGCGCGTTGGGCGCCGATGAGGAAACCCTGAAGCGGATCGAATCGAACATGAAGTGCCTCTGCGACTGCCCCCACCTGGTAGGGGACTGCGGAGACGAGTGCGGCCCGGCTCCACAGATCAGAGCCCACATCCAGCAGTTGCTGGCCAGCGGGATGACGGAGGAGCAGGTCTTTGCGAAATACGAAAAAGAGTTTGGTCCCAAGATCTACGGGGCTCCCAAACCCGAGGGATTCAATCTGTTGGCCTGGGTCCTCCCCTTCGTCGTCCTGACTTTCGGGGGCGTGGTGGTCGTCGTCTTCCTCAAGAACACGAAAGAGCCCGAGCCGGGGTCCAAGACCCGCCGCCGGAGCCGGTCCCTGTCCGCCAAACACCGCAAGATGCTGGACCGGGAACTGGCGGAGTAACGCCCGGTGATGCGGGACGCCGTTTCCGGCCTCCTTCCGACCCATCGAAACCGATGGAGACCCCGCTGACCTTCCCGGCGTGGCTGGCCCTCTTGCTAGCCATCCTGGCCGCCGCCTGGCTGGCCGGAGCATGGCACCTCTCCAACCGGATCCGCCGCCGGGTCCTGGAACCCAGGACGCAGGGAGGCTCGCGGCCCCTTGAAGTTCTCAACGTCGAATCGGACCGTTTGACGTTGGGAGTCCTCCCGGAGACCGGGTCCAGCCACGGCTGGCGTCAGGAGGGTCTCTGGGGTCTGCGCTGGCCGGAGGGTTACGGCCAAGTTGGCAAGATTTTGCACCTGGGGAAGAGGAAGGTGACTCGAAGCCTTCGTCTTCTGAACGGAGACCCGGCGCCCGGCACCCAGGTGACGCTCACCAGCTTCGCCTTTCCCGACGACCCGGAAGAAGCCTTCGGGTTGCGGGTCCAACCGGTCCGATACCGCTCGCCGCTGGGCCGTTTCCCCGCCTGGCTGATCCCCGGTTCCCGCGCCACCT
The DNA here is from genome assembly GCA_965263035.1 of Acidobacteriota bacterium. GTDB lineage: Bacteria > Acidobacteriota > UBA6911 > RPQK01 > JAJDTT01 > JAJDTT01. Next base: position 5,597,229 of record OZ253580.1, on the reverse strand, counting down.
GGGTCATCTTCGTCCACGGAAAACGGGGCGCGCCGCCGAGCGGCGCCCTCCGCTCCTTCCCCCTGCTCAAGGTGGCGGCGGATCTGGGCTTTCCCGGCCTGGTCATCTCCTATCGAAACGATCTGGAGACCGAGCCCGCTCCGGACGGACGCCACTGGTATGGACTCACCGAGTGGGAGGATCTGGAAGGAGCCGCTCGCCATGCCCTGGAGGCCGGGGCTCGAAGCTTGGTCCTGGTCGGCTACAGCATGGGCGGATCCGTGGTCATGAGTTTCCTGCGGCGATCGGTCCTGGCTCGGTCCGTCAAGGGAGTCATACTGGACTCGCCGGTCCTGGATCTTGAGGCCACGGTGGACTTCGCCGCCCGAAACCGAGGGTATCCCTGGCTATTCCGCCACGCGGCGAAGACCCTGGCTCGAGTTCGTTTCGGGCTCCCCTGGACGGAGCTGAATTACGTCAGGGAGACGGAACACCTGCAGGCGCCCACGTTGGTGTTCCATGGCGGCGCAGACACCCTGGTTCCGCTCCGAACCAGCCAACTGCTGGCCCGCTCCCGTCCCGATCTGGTCCGGTGCGAGACGTTTCACGGTGCCTCCCACGGCCGGTCCTGGAACCTGGACCCGGACCGTTATGAGCGGATCGCCCGCGAGTTCCTGGAGTCCATATCGAGCGCCTAAGTGCTCTTGACGACTTGTAGATAGTCGTCCGGATTCAGCGTGGAGCGGACGCGGCGTCCAGAGACGTCTCCAACGTGGAGTCCTGACGAATTTTGCCGGTTTCTCTCTGCAGTGGAATGGTTCGATAGGTGCCCCGGGACAAACTAAGCGAGACATCAGCAGGTGATGTTCCACGCTTGCGGTTCACGACTTGGCGGGACGGACCGCACCCGTGCATCAACTGGGGCGCCTGCGTCACGTCATGTTGGTTGGCCGGAGCCGTCACCACCGTGTGCGTCAGCCCCGCCTCTGCGTCCACCCCCAGATGCGCCTTCATCCCGAAATTCCACTGTTCCCCTTTTTCGTCTGGTGCATCTCCGGGTCCCGCGCCCGCTCCCGGTTCTTGGTCGACGAAGGGGCCACCAGGATGCGCACGTCCATGATCGTCCCCGGGCTCAGCCGCAGTCCTTGCCGCTCCAGTGCTCCATCCTCTATCCCTCCACTCAATGACGATGGAAGAATTATCGTGAAGGCCGCTGACTTAATCAGACCTTCCCTAACCCATTTCCCTGCCCCCCGGGTTCCCGCGCAGGTTGCCCCGCTTCACGTCGCTGGGGGAAAAGGAGTCGTGAGGAAAGGGGGGGACTCACCGGCCGCCGGGTCTGACCATGCGGTAGCCGACCCGGCGCTCGTTGAAGATATAGGTCGGGTTGGCGGCGTCATCGCCCAGCTTGCGGCGGAGGATCTTCACGAAGGCGCGCACCGGCCGCACGTCGCCGGAATCTTCCCGGCTCCACACTTGGCGCAGCAGGGAATCGTACGTCATGACCCGTCCGGCATTGACCGAGAGCACGCACAGCAGATTGTATTCCGTGGTCGTCAGATGCACCGGACGGCCGGCGACGGTCACCCGGCGTTCCTCGTAGTGGATGGCCAAATCCTCCAACCGGAAGGGTTCGGGCGGCTCGTCGCGCCGGCGCAGGGCCGCCCGGACTCTCGCCGTCAGCTCCGTCGGCGAGAAGGGCTTGACGATGTAATCGGCGGCCCCGGCCTCCAGGGCCCGGGCGATCGTCTCGTCCCGTCCGTAGCCGGAGATGAAGAGGACCGGGAGATCTGCCATCTCGGGGACCCGCTCCATCAACTCGATGCCGTCGATCCCGGGCAGTATCAGGTCCAGGAGCACCAGCCGGGGCTTCTTCGACTTGATCAGGCCGGACACCTCCTGAGGATCGCCCGTCACCAGGGGGGAGTAGCCAGCGGCCGTCAGCGCGTCCCGCACGTAGCGGAGCGTCTGCGGGTCGTCGTCCACCACCAGGATGCGGGTTCGTTCCCCCCCTTCACGAGGCGGGCCGGAAGAGCTCCGGGCGAAGCCGGGCGCGGCGTCTTCCGCCACCGGAATCGTGAAGGTGAACCGCGTGCCCAGGCCCGTCCCGCCACTCTCGGCGCGGATGCGCCCCCCGTGGGCCTCCACCAGACCCTTGCAGATGGCCAGACCCAGACCGGATCCCCTGATCCCGCGATCACCGCCAACACGCGCGGACTTCCGGAACAGGTGCGGCAGCTGATCCAGCGGTACCCCTTGGCCTTTGTCGGAAACCGAGATCGCCACGTGAACGCCCTCCCGCTCCGCGGCAACCCGGATGGGGGATGACTCGGGCGAGTGCCGGGCCGCGTTGGACAAAAGGTTGGTCAATACCTGGACGATGCGGCCGCGGTCGGCCATCACCCGGGGCAGATCCGGCGGCAGGTCGATCTGGACGGGGTGCCGGCCTTCTCCACTCAGAAACATGTTCCTGGCCTGTTCCACCAAGCTGGCCACCTCCGTGGGCTCGGGGCCGACCGCCAGCGTGCCCGCCTCGATGCGACCCGCATCCAGCAGATCGTCGATCAGGCTGTGCATGTGATCGGCCTGCTCATCGATGATGCGGAGGAACTGCTGCACTACGGCCGGGTCCGGGGTCGGCGACGCCCGCAGCGCGGTGGCGGCCGAGCCCTTGATGGAGGTCAGCGGAACCCGTAGTTCGTGGCTCACCATACCCAGGAACTCGGCCCGCAACCGCTCCAGCTCCTTCAGAGGAGCCAAGTCCTGAAGGGTGACGATCACGGACTCGACCGTGCCGTCCTCGGAACGGACCGGCGAGGCATTGAACAGCGTCGTGACACTCCGGCCGTCGGGGACCCGGAGGACGATCTCCTCGGCGCGTACCTGGGTAGCGTTGCTCAGCACTTGCTCCAGCGGGAACTTTCTTGCGGAGAACTCCCGCCCGTCGCCGAACCGGCAGGTCACAACCTCCAGCCACTGCTCCGTGGATTGACCCGGTGTGAACAGACCTTCCACGATCCGCATCGCTTCCCGATTGAACGATACCGGCTTGGCGGTCCTGGCCTCCATGACCACCACGCCCACCGGCGAGGTGTCGACCAGGACCTCCAGGTCAGCCCGGGCCCGCTGCTCGTCCCGGTGCGTACGGGCGTTGGCGATGGCCGTCGCCGCCTGAGATGCGAACAGCACCAGGGTCTCTTCGTCCTCGCTCGTGAACTCCTGCTCTCCCTCCTTCCCGCCGAGAAAGAAGTTGCCGACTTGCACGCCCCGATGACGCATGGGCGCTCCCTGGATGGTCTTCGACCCCATCAGGTTCGGGAGATGGCCGAGCGCGGTGGAATAATCGGGCAGATCTCGAAGTCTCAACGTTCCCCGAAGCCCCCGCAGGTGCTCGAAGAGCTGCGTCCCGCCGGACCAGTTCGCCAGCCGTTGGTGCTCTTCCGCAGTGAGGCCGGACGAGACGAATTCCTGGGGCCGCCCCGCGTCGTCGATGGTCGCAATCACGCCGTAGCGGGCGCCGGTCAACGCGCGGGCGCTGTCCACGACCTCGCGCAGGACGGCGCCGACGTCGAGGGTCGCGCTGATACGCAGGATGGCGGCGCTCAGCCGGGAGATGCGCTCTCGTAGCGCGTCGTTTTCTCGCCTCAATTCGTCGCCACTCTTCATTTTCCCAACCTCGTCAGACCCCGGAGCCAACTTCGGTGCCCCGTCCCCCGGCGTCGTTTCGACGGAGGATCCGGGTGCGCCGCGCTCAGTCGCCGCCGGCGAGAGCGGTCCGGGTGGAATATTTCACCATATTATCACTAATACAGCCAAATTTTCACTCAGATTTCATGTTTGTGTTCCAAGATCGTCCGGGTTCCTCCGTACAATTGACACATTGTCTATTGTACGGAACTCACCATGTGGAGAGACAGCGCACATCAGCTCGGAGCCCCCTGCCTGGTAAGAGTCTAAAGATATGCCGGATGAGAGCGTACATCCTTAGCGCCATCGGTGCACGACTCAAACGTTCCGGGATGCATTGGAGTGTGCGGGGAGCTCATTCGATCATGGCCCTTCGGTGCGTTCGACTCAGTGGGCGTTTTGGTGACTTCTGGGAATGGCGAGCCGATTTCAATGCCGCAGCCTGATCCAGTCGTCACTTTTTTGTCGTGCACCCGCCGGACCTCCCTTTTCCTTCGCGTCGCCTTGCCGATGTTTCTGCGATCCGTCATCGCGGCTCTCAAGGGCTGCACCCCGAGCCGCAGTGCAGTCTATCTGTTTGCGCTCGTGCTCTTCCTCCCCTCCAACACGGACGCACAGGCGCAGGCAGCACCCGAGATTACCAGTGGCGGGCCATTCACCGTTGCCGAGGGAACAACGGCGGTGGCGACCCTCACCGCGTCGGACGAGGACACGGCAAGCGACCAACTGGTCTGGACGATTCCACAGGACGGCAGGGGAGGCGCGGACGCGGACAAGTTCACGCTCAGTTCCACCGGTGTCCTGGCTTTCAGTGCCGTCAAGGACTATGAAAACCCGGACGACGCCGACGGCGACCGGACCTATGAAATCACCGTGCAGGTCAGCGACAACGACAACACGGTCACTGCGGATATCCGCGTGACGGTCGAGAACGTCATCGAACTGGCAACCGAGGTAACCGGGCCGGCCGCAGTTCCGTACGCCGAGAACGGGGCCACTCGGGTGGCCACCTACACCGCCTCGTCTGAGGCGGACCGGGACGGCATCACGTGGATTCTCACCGGAGACGACAAGGACCACTTCAGCATCGACAACCCACGGGGCGTCCTTCGCTTCCACATCGACCCGGACGGCGACAACCCCTTCCCCAAGCTGCCGGACTACGAAGCGCCCGACGACGAGGACATCGACAACGCCTACGAGGTGACCGTGTTGGCCGGAGCCGGCACCCCTTTCACCAATCTGGATCCCCTGCGTGTGACCGTCACGGTCACCGACGAGAACGAGGATGGCGCAATCTCGCTGGACACGGCGCGGCCCCAGCTCGGTACGGCCGTGAGGGCGACGCTGAGCGACCCGGATGAGGGCAGCGGCACGCCTACCTGGCAGTGGGAGCGCTCAGTGGGCCGCAACACCTGGGTGGTCATCGACGGAGAGACGGCAGCCAGCTACACGCCGACGGCCGCCGATACGGGCGCCTACCTGCGGGTGACGGCAGACTACACCCACTCCCACACTGCCGGCCAAAGCGCCCGCGCCGTCTCGGCTGAGGTCGTGACCGCGGAGCTTCTCGATCACCTCAACGTGACGACAGCCACCTCGACGGCCGACCCTGACAGATGGAATATGCGACCCGCTTTCAGTGCCGACATTCTCCACTACGCCGTCGGATGCACGGACAACGACACTATGACGCTGACCTTCTCCGCAAAAAACGAGGGAACGCGCGTCGCCGTCAACGGGGTGCAGGCGAACGACAAGAATGCGACCGTTGAGGTACCGGTGGAGGGGGACAGCGATGTCCGGATTATCCTCACGACCGGCAGCAACGGCACGAGTACGACCTACGTTGTGCACTGCATGGATAGCAGGAATTCGGCCATCGAACGCACAATCAAGGAACCGGGAGCTTCAACCGAGCTGATCTCGGTCTATGCACAAATTGGACCCGGACGCCAGACTCACTCCACCTATCTGGCGATTATCGATGCCAACGGCGTTCCGCGCTGGCAACGGCGCCTCAACAGGCGTGCGACCCATTTCAAGGCCCACCCCGACGGAAGGTATCCATACTCTTACTGGACCGCCAGCCAAATCGTCATCCTTGACGAGAATCTGGAAGAAGTGGAACGGGTCGCGACTACTCCTGCGCTCACGGTGACTGGCGGTCACGACTTTGCGATCAGAGAGAACGGCAACTACGTCTTCATGGCCTACGAGCCCGCCTTTCATGACTTCAGCGCCTATACCGATGAGGACGACAATCCATACAGCACCACGCAGGCAACGGAGGACTCGGTCATCGAAGAAGTGACCCCGGCGGAAAGGCGCGCCTTCTTCTGGAACTCGTGGGACCACATGTACCTGAACGATTGTCGACAGCACCGCTTCCCGAATGACTACGCTCATATCAACTCGGTGCAGGTCGTGGACGAGGCGGACATCATCGCCTCGTTCCGCGGCTGCTCGCAGGTGTGGCGGATCGACCGCGAAACGAAAGACCCGGAATGGCTGTTGGGACGCAGCAACCGGAGCGACGCGGAGTGGGAGGATCTCGGCATGCCGGCGCCGCTCAAGATCGTCGGCGATCCCCACGGAGAGTTCTGCGGGCAGCATTCCGCACGGCTGATACCCAACGGGCATCTCCTGCTCTTCGACAACGGCAACCACTGCCTTTCCGACCCGGAGACGGGCGATACCCAACGAACGAATTCGGAGTTCAGCCGCGTCGTGGAGTATGCGCTCGACCCCGACAACGGTGAAGCGGTCTTTGTACGCGATCATTGCCTGGGCAACGACTGTGACCGGTTCTCGATAGCCCAGGGCCACATCCACCGCATGGACAACGGCAATTGGCTGATCAGCTGGGGCCGTGGCGATGACCGGGGCGGCTCGGTCCTTCCCCTTGAAGCGTCGCTGACCGAGTTCGATCCGCTCACCAACGAAGAACTGCTTGCCTTTAAGATCACGCATCCCGAATACCACAATAGCGAGCAGGTCCAGCCCACCCGGGCCTACCCGGTGGAGTTCGTGGCGCTGGCGGACACGCCCGGCCCGCTGAGGGCGGAGATAGTCGAGAGTCCTGCCAGTTCGGCATTCCATCTCGGCCCAACCGATGCACCGAAGGTGGTGGTTGCCTTCAGCCGGCCCGTGGTGGACCCGGACCCTGCCGCCACCACCTGGCCATCGGTCAGCGTCACCGGCGCCACGATCGCCGGCATCAGCCCCCATGTGGCGCCCGGAGATCCGGCCAACGCCTATCTCGTCACCCTGACTCCCACGGGCGTTGGCCCGATTACCTTCGCCCTGGTTGCCGGCCAGTCCTGCGCTTCGGCCGGCATCTGCACGGCCGGCGGAACCATGCTGTCGGAAGTTCCCGTATCGCATGTCATCCCCCCCGGTCCACTGGCCCCCCCGTGATGTCGATCACGAGTAGTGGAACGCATCCGACGAAGGACGGGTTCACGGTGACGATCACCTTCTCGGAGCCGGTAACGGGGCTGGCAGCCAATGAGATCGAGGTGACCAAGGGCGCAGGGTCGAACTTCGCGGGCGCGGGGGCGGTCTACACCCTCGACATCGCGCCGGACGCCGGCATTGAAGATGACGTGACGGTGACGGTGACGGCGGGCGCGGTGGTGGGCCCTTTGAACAACGGCAACCTGGCGGCGAGCGCGGCGTTTGCGGTGGACACCCAAGCGCCGGTGGTGAGCAGGGTGGCGATCACCTCGAATCCGGGGCCGGACGCGACCTACGCCCCGGGGGATGAGATGGAAGTGACGGTCACCTTCAGCGAGACGGTGGTGGTGACCGGGACGCCCCGGGTGACGCTGAAGGTGGGAGAAAGGGACCGATCGGCGAACTACGAGAGCCTCACGGGGGCGGTGGTGGTATTTGCCTACACCGTGGCCGTCAACGACAGCGACACGGACGGCGTGAGCATCGAGGCGGACAGCCTGTCGGGCGGGACGATCCGGGATACCGCCAGGAACAATGCCGTCCTGACCCATTCGGCCGTGGCGGCCGACACCGGGCAGAAGGTGGACGGCATTAAACCCGTACTGGCGAGCACCGACGGGGCGGTCGCCAACGGAACGATGCTGACGCTGGCCTACAGTGAGCCGCTGGATACGTCTTCGGCACCGGGGAACGACGCCTTCTCCGTGACCGGAGGGAATGAGACGCGGACGGTCACCGGCGTCCGGGTGAGCGGAAGCGCGGTGGAGTTGACCCTCGACCCAGCGGCCGAGCACGAAGAGGCGGGGATCACGGTGAGCTACACGCCTGGGATGAACCGGCTCCGGGACGTGGCGGGAAACGAGGCGGAGGCGCTGAGCCAGGAGCCGGTGACCAACGACACGCCGGACACGACCTCGCCGACGGTAAGCAGCGTCGAGATCACCTCGAATCCTCCAGACAACCGGGACACCTACGCGACCGGCGATGTGATCGAGGCGACAGTGACCTTCAGCGAGACCGTGATGGTGACCGGGACGCCCCGGGTGACGCTGAAGGTAGGGGAACGGGATCGATCGGCGAACTACGAGAGTGTCACGGGTGCGGTGGTGGTATTTGCCTACACCGTGGCCGTCAACGACAGCGACACCGACGGCGTGAGCATCGAGGCGGACAGCCTGTCCGGCGGGACGATCCGGGATACCGCCAGGAACAATGCCGTCCTGACCCATTCGGCCGTGGCGGCCGACACCGGGCAGCAGGTGGACGGCATCAAACCCGTACTGGCGAGCACCGACGGGGCGGTCGCCAACGGGACGATGTTGACGCTGGCCTACAGCGAGCCATTGGACCCATCCTCGGTCCCGGAGAACGACGCCTTCTCCGTGACAGGAGGCAGTGAGACGCGAACGGTCACCAACGTCCAGGTGAGCGGGAGTGCAGTGGAGCTGACCGTGGATCCGGCGGTGGAGCATGGAGAGACGGGGCTGCGGGTGGGCTACACGATCCCGACGGGAACGGGAGCGAACCCGATCCAGGACCAGGCGGGCAACGACGCGGACCGGTTGAGCAACCGCTCGGTCACCAACGTCACGGGAGACACGACGGGACCGACGGTGAGCACCGTGGCGATCACCTCGAGCGCGGGGTCGGATTCAACCTACGCCGGGGACGATGACATCGAGGTGACGGTGACGTTCAACGAGACGGTGGTGGTGACGGGAACGCCCGAACTGACCCTGAACGTGGGCAGCCGGGACCGGACGGCAGAGTACCAGAGCGTCTCGAACCGGGCGGTGAAGTTCACCTACCGGGTGGTCACTGGGGACAACGACGAGGACGGCGTGAGTATCGATGCGGACAGCTTGTCGCGCGGTGGAGGGACGATCCGCGACGGCGCCCGGAATAACGCCACCTTGGACCACGCGGCGGTGGCGGCCGATTCCCGGCACAGAGTAGACGGGATTCTGCCGGTGCTGGCCAATACCGACGGGGCGGTTGTGAACGGAACGGCGCTCTCACTAGCCTATAGTGAGCCACTGAACTCTTCCTCGAGACCGGCGGCGAGCGCTTTCTCGGTGACCGGGGGCAGTCAGACGCGGACGGTGACCCGGGTCCAGGTGAGCGGAAACTCGGTCGTGTTGACGTTGAACCCGGCCGTAACGGACACAGAGAGCGGCCTCCGGTTGAACTACCAGGCGGGGGACAACCCGATCGAGGACACGGTGGGCAACGCCGCGGAGGAGTTGAACAACGAACCGGTCACCAACAACACGGGAGACACGACGGGGCCGACCGTGCAGACGGTGAGGATCACCTCCAATGCGGGGTCGGATCAGACCTACGCGATGGATGATCTCATCGAGGTCACGGTGACGTTCAGCGAGACGGTGGTGGTGACCGGGACGCCCCGGGTGACGCTGAAGGTGGGAGAAAGGGACCGATCAGCGAACTACGAGAGCGTCACGGGGGCGGTGGTGGTATTTGCCTACACCGTGGCCGTCAACGACAGCGACACGGACGGCGTGAGCATCGAGGCGGACAGCTTGTCGGGCGGGACGATCCGGGATACCGCCAGGAACAATGCCGTCCTGACCCATTCGGCCGTGGCGGCCGACACCGGGCAGAAGGTGGACGGCATCAAACCCGTACTGGCGAGCACCGACGGCGCCGTCGCCAACGGAACGATGCTGACGCTGGCCTACAGTGAGCCGCTGGATACGTCTTCGGCACCGGGGAACAACGCCTTCTCCGTGACCGGAGGGAATGAGACGCGGACGGTCACCGGCGTCCGGGTGAGCGGAAGCGCGGCGGAGCTGACCCTGACTCCGGCGGTGGAGCATGGAGAGACGGGACTGCGGGTGGGCTACACGATCCCGACGGGAACGGGAGCGAACCCGATCCAGGACCAAGCGGGCAACGACGCGGACCGGTTGAGCAACCGCTCGGTCACCAACGTCACGGGAGACACGACGGGACCGACGGTCGAGATGGTGAGGATCACTTCGAGCGCGGGGTCGGATTCAACTTACGCCGTGGATGATTCCATCGAGGTGGCCGTGACGTTCAACGAGACGGTGGTGGTGACGGGGACCCCGCGGTTGACGCTGAACGTAGGCGGACAGAATCGAACGGCGGAATACCTGAGCGTCTCGGGCTCCACCGTCAAGTTCGAGTACAAGGTCGTCTTGAGCGACCGGGACCGGGACGGCGTGAGCATCGACGCAAACAGCCTGTCGCGAGGGAGCGGGACGATCCGCGACGGGGCCCGGAATGACGCGACGTTGACCCATGCAGCAGTGGCGCCCGATTCGCGGCACAAGGTGGATGGGGTCAAGCCCAGCCTGGCGACGACGGACGGGGCGGTGGTGAACGGAACGACGCTGACGCTGGCCTACAGCGAGCCGCTGAACTCGTCCTCGAGACCGGCGGCGAGCGCCTTCTCGGTGACCGGGGGCAGTGAGACACGGACGGTGACCCGAGTCCAGGTGAGCGGAAACGCCGTTTTCCTGACCTTGAGCCCGGCGGTGCAAGACACAGAGAGCGGCCTCCGGTTGAGCTACCAGCCGGGGTCGAATCCAATCCGGGACTTGGTGGGCAACGCCGCGGATGAGTTGAACAACCAACCGGTCACGAACAAGACGGGAGACACGACGGAGCCGGTGGTGGAGACGGTTCGGATCACCTCCAATGCGGGGTCGGATCAGACCTACGCGGTGGATGATCTCATCGAGGTCACGGTGACGTTTGACGAGACGGTGGTGGTGACGGGGACCCCGCGGTTGACGCTGAACGTGGGCGGCCGGAGCCGAACGGCCAACTACCAGGACGTCACGGGGGCGGCCGTGAGGTTCGAATACAAAGTGGTCTCGGGCGACGCGGCCCCGTACGGGGTGAGGATCGAGGCGAACCGCCTGTCCAGCGGCACGATCCGCGACGGCGCCCAGAATAACGCCGTGCTGAACCACGCGCCGGTGGCGGCCGATTCGAGCCACAAGGTGGATGGGGTCAAGCCGGTGCTGGCGACGTCCGACGGGACAGTCGTGAACGGGACGACGCTGACGCTGGCCTACGGCGAGCCGCTGGATTCCTCTTCGAGACCGTCGACGGACGACTTCACCGTGACGGGAGGGAGCGAGACGCGGACGGTCAGGGCAGTTCGGGTCGACGGGAGTGCCGTTTTCCTGACGCTGAGCTCGGCAGTAACGGACGGAGAGAGCGGCCTCCGGGTGAACTACGAGCCGGGATCGAATCCGATCCAGGACACGGCGGGCAACGATGCGGACCGGTTGAGCAACAAGAGCGTCACTAACCAGACGGGAGACACGGCGGGACCGGTGGTGAGTATGGTCGCGATCACCTCGAGTGCGGGGTCGGACCGGATCTACGGCGTGGACGAGACCATCGAAGTGACGGTGACGTTCGACGAGACGGTGGTGGTGACGGGGACGCCCGAAGTGACCCTGAACGTAGGGGGCCGCAATCGAACGGCAGAGTACCAGAGCGTCTCGAACCGGGCGGTGAAGTTCACCTACCGGGTGGTCACTGGGGACAACGACGAGGACGGCGTGAGCATCGAGGCGAACGGGCTGTCGCGAAGCGGCGGGACGATCCGCGACGGTGCCCAGAATGACGCCACCTTGGACCATAACGCGGTGGCGGACAATTCGAGCCACCAGGTGGACGCGGTCGCCCCGGTCCTGGCACTGACCGATCCGGCGGTGGTCAACGGCGCGACGCTGACGCTGACCTACAACGAACCGCTCAACACCTCTTCGCGGCCGGCGACCAGCGACTTCACCGTGGCGGGAGGCAACGAGACGCGCACCGTGACCCGGGTTCAGGTGACCGGGAGTGAGGTTCGGCTGACGGTGAGTCCAGCGGCGGAGTACGGAGAGACAGGGATCCGGGTGGGCTACGAGTCGCGGTCGAATCCGATCCAGGACGCGATCGGCAACGATGCCGAAGCCTTCAGGGACGAGTTCGTAGACAACCGGACGCCGGACACGACGGCCCCATCGATCGAAGGGATCCAGATCAGCTCGGACTCCGGGACGGACGAGACCTACGCGGTCGACGACATGATCTCCGTGACGGTGACGTACGACGAGCCAGTGACGGTGGACACCATTCACGGAACGCCGACGTTGGATCTTCTGGTGGGGACCCGGCGGAAGCGGGCCAGCGCCAGTGTGGGGCCGGCGCGGGCCGCAGTGGTGTTCGTCTACACGGTGGAGAAGGGGGACGAGGACGAGGATGGACTGAGCGTGCCGCGGGGGAGCATCGCGCTCAATGGGGGGAAGATCCTGGATCTGGCGGACAACCCGGCGGCACGGAGCTACGAGGCGGTGGAGGCGCAGGCGAACCAAAAGGTGGACGCGAGCGTGCCGGGACTGCAGAGCGTGACGGTGCATGGCTTGCGGGTGGCGCTGACCTACGACGAGGCGTTGGATGAGGACTCGAGGCCGGCCAGGGACGACTTCGCGGTGACGGTGGAGGGGAATGACCGGACGGTCATCCAGGTCCAGGTGAGAGGAAACAGCGTCACCTTGACGCTGACCTCTCCGGTGGCGGCGGGCGAGACGGTAAGAGTGAGCTATACGCCGGGGTTCGACCCGATCCAGGACGAGGTGGGGAACGCGGTGGAGGCGTTGACCGATCAACGGGCGGACCCGCCACTGGTCACCATCCAGGCCAAGCAGGGATCCGAGACGGTCATGGAAGGCGCCACCGTGGAGTTCACCCTGACGCGGGGGCCTCCGACGGAGGCCGCGCTGACGGTGAGCCTGGAGGTCACGGAGACGAGATCGATGATCAAGACCTCGGACGGGTACGAACCGCCGGACGAGGTGGAGTTCCGGACCGGACACGGCGACGTTGGAGGTGTTGACCGACGATGACGACGTCGCCGAATCCACCAGCCGGGTCACCGCCCGGCTGCAGCCGGGAGACGAGTACCGGCTGGGACCCACTTCGACCCAGAGCGCCCGGGTGACGGTCGAGGACAACGAAGTCTCGGCCCCGCCTCCGCCTCCGCCACCTCCTCCTCCTCCTCCGCCGCCTCCTCCGCCGCCGCCGGGGCCCGGCCCAGGACCGGCTCCGCCGCCCGCGCCTCCTCCAACCGCGCCCACGGCGCCCTTGAACCTGCAGGCGGAAGCCGGCGACGCGGAGGTGACCCTCTCCTGGGAGGCGCCCGAGAGCGACGGCCGTTCCGCCCTCACCGACTACGAGGTCCGGATCGACCGGACCGGGGAGTGGACCTCCATCGGCTCCACCGACCTGACGGTGACGGTGACAGATCTCAGCAACGGCCGGACCTACGTCTTCGAAGTCCGGGCGGTGAACGAGGTCGGCGAGAGTCCTCCCTCCGGCCCGGCCGAGGCTTCGCCCGTGCCTGAGGAGGTGATCCTGGAGTTCGCCCATTTCGGAAATGGCGTCTCCGCCAATGACGTGCTCATCACCTCAGACCTGGTGCTGGTGAACGTGGCCGAAGAGGAGATCCGTCCCGTCATCTACTTCTTCGACCGGGAGGGAGATCTGTTGGCGGTCGAATCGGTCATCGACGTCGGAGACGATCTGGAGATCCGGGAGGACGGAGGGCTGTCGCCCAGGACAAAGATAGTGTCGCTGGGCGAGCTGACGATCTCGACCCACGGCCGGGGCGAAGTGGTGACGGGGTCGGTGCGGGTCGTGTCGGACGGTCCCATCGGCGGCGTGGTGCGCTTCGACATCCCCGGGATCGGAGTCGCCGGCGTCGGAGCCAGCGAACCCACCGCGGACGCCCTGTTCCCGGCCCGTCGGCAGGCCGGCGGGATCCGCACCGCAGCGGCCATCCACAACTTGGGAATGGAGGCCGTCGACGTCCAGTGCCGGTTGATGAAAAACGGCGCCGTCCTGGAAGAAAGAGCGATCGAACTGGACGCCAACGGTCAGGACGCCCAGTTCATCGAGGAACTGTTCACCGCGACCGACACCACGGACTTCGTCGGTTCGGTGCGCTGTACGGTCCCGCATGGCGAGTCGTTCACGGGCGTGGCGGTGGAGCTGGATGCGGACAACCGGATCTTCACCACCCTGCCGGTGGTGCCGGTGGATCCTGGGGGTGGCGAAGAGGAAGAAACGACCCTGACTTTCGCGCACTTCGCCAATGGCACTTCCGGCGACGGGACCTTGATTACGTCGGACCTGGTGCTGGTGAACGTGGCGGCGTCAACGGCCCGGCCGGCCATCTACTTTTACGATCAGCGCGGCGAACTTCTGGAGCCGGAATCGATGGTGGATGTGGGGGAGGATCTGGTGGTTCGAGAGGACGGAAGTCTGACCGTACGAACGGCCATGGCCCGTCTGGGCGAGTTGACGATCTCGACCCACGGCCAGGGAGAGGTGGTGACCGGATCGGTGCGGGTCGTGGCGAGCGGACCTATCGGCGGCGTGCTGCGCTTTGACATCCCAGGCGTCGGCGTGGCCGGCGTGGGCGCGAGTCAAGCCACGGCGGACGCGCTGTTCCCGGCCCGCCGGCAGGCGGGAGGGATTCGCACCGCTGCGGCGATCCGCAACCTGGCGGCGCAGCGCGCAACGGTGCGGTGCCGGTTGATGAGCGGGGGCGAAGCCCTCGAAGAGGTGGACATCCATCTCAACAGCCACGGGCAGCATGCCCGGTTCATCGAAGAGGTCTTCACCAGGACGGATACCAGAGACTTCGTCGGGTCGGTGAGATGCACGGCGGCCGGTGAAGGCACGTTCACGGGAGTCGCGGTTGAGTTGGATACCGGCCACCGGATCTTCACCACTCTGCCGGTCGTGCCGATTCAAAGATGACCCGCCGAGAGTAGTTGGAAGACGATCCCCTCCCTGAACCCCTCGGTCGATTGCGAACGGCGGCACGCGTGTCCTTTCAAAACAGGTGCGCCGGCCGCTTCCGCGTTCCCCGAAGCCCCCGTAGGTGCTCGAAGAGCTGCGTCCCGCCGGACCAATTCGTCGCCACTTCTTCATTGGCCCAACCTCGTCAGACCCCGGAGCGAAACCCGGTGCCCCGCCCTCCGGCGTCGTTTCGGCGGAGGATCCGGGTGCGCCTCGCTCCGCGCTCTGCAGCCGGCAGCGAGAGCGGTCCAGGTAGCATATTTCACTTAATCATCACTATATCAACCTAAATATCACTCGGACTTCACGAATTGGTTCCAAATTCGTCCGGGTTGCTCCTTACAATTGACACATTGTCTATTGCACGGAACTCATCATGTCGAGAAACAGCGCACATCAGCTCGGAGCACCCTGCCGAACAGGAGTCTAAAGATAGACGGATAAGAGCGACCATCCCTTCTCGCTCTTTATCGAAGTCCCCGTAAGGACACCGATTCTTCCTCACCCCAGGATTATGAGGCAGCCACGCTGGTCAGGAAACCCGTCATGGGCCCTTGGTGGATTCGGGGTGTTGGCGGCGATCTCTCTGTTGATCGAGCCGATCCGGGCCGAGCAGCCGGCGGTCGCCGCTGGAGGTGGAATACAGAAGCGGGCCGACCGGCAAGCCGCAGCGATGCGCCGGAGTCACGGTGTCGACGGCACGGGTGTCGGGATCGGCGTGCTCTCAAGTGGTGTGGCGACGCTGATCACCGGTGAGGCAGCGGGCGATCTTCGGGATCGGGTGACGGTGCTGCCGGGCCAGGCGGGAGAAGGGGACGACGGGACGGCGACCCTTTCGATCCTCCGCGACCTGGCTCCGGGCGGCGAGCTCTACTTCGCGACCGGTCTGGGCGGGCCGGCGCGGTTCGCGGCCAACATCGAGGCGCTCTGCCGAACCGGGGCGGACGTCATCGTCGACGACCTCTTCGACTATCAAGAGACGATCTATCAGGGCGGCCTCATGGCCCAAGCGGTCAAAGCGGCGGTCCGTAATGGTTGCGTCTACGTCTCTGCGAAGGGCAACCCAGTCAAGTCCAGGGTCTGGGGAGCCGAAACCGCTCCGGACCAATGGCCGCCGATGGCGGCAGGGCCGACCGCCGGCCTCTCCGGGGCGACGTGCGTGACTGCGGCCAATCCGGATTTCGCGACCTTCTGCGTCAGTTCGGCGCCCCCTCCGCAGGTGGCGGCGATGGTGGCCCTGACCCTGGAGTCGGCCGGTGGGTTCCACAACACCTCGCTGGAAGAACTCCGCGCGGCAGTCACCGGCGGAGGACTCGAGCCCGGGCCGATGCCGTTGAACGTTGCGACGGGGCCCTCGGTGCACAAGATCGAGATCAGCTCGAATCCTCCGGAGGGCCGGGAGACCTACGGAATCGGCGACGCGATCGAGGCGACGGTGACCTTCAGTGAAGTCGTGAACGTGACCGGGACACCCCAGTTGGGACTGAGGGTGGGGAGCCTCACCAGGAGCGCGATCTACTCCGGCGGCACCGGCACGACGGCGCTGGTGTTCTCCTACACCGTGGCTGAGGACGATGAAGACACCGACGGGTTGAGCGTTGAGGCGGACAGCCTTTCGGCGGAACTCGGAGTGATTGAGGACGGTTCGGACCATGCCGCTGAGCTGAACCATGCGGGACTTCCGGACCAATCCGGCCAGAGGGTGGACGGCGTTAATCCTTCTCTCGTGGACAGCGATGCGGCGGCGGTGAGCGGCTCCACGCTGACGCTGAATTACGACGAGATGCTCGACGGATCTTCGACGCCGTCGGCAGAAGACTTCCGTGTGAGTGTGGCGGACGAAAGGAGAGACGTCACGACGGTCGCGGTGACGGGGAACGCCGTGGCGCTGGCGTTGGCCTCCCCGGTCGTTCAGGGCGACACGGTGACGGTGAGCTACACCGCCACCGCACAAGGGGCGGCGCAGCCGATCCGGGACCCTGCGGGCAACGAGTCCATCGCGTTCACCAATCAGGCGGTGACGAACCGGACCGGCGAGGAGACGAAGCAGGCAAGCGGCCGACTGCCGGCGAGGGCCGTGCGCCAGATCCAGTCCCTGCTATCGGCCAAGGTTCGCCGGACGCCTGCCCAGCGGAAGGTGAGTTCGCAGCTTCTGGATGCCCGCCGAAAACCGCGGCCGAAGCCAACAGCGGCCGGAATCGACAGTCTCGAAGCGACGGATCCGGAAGGCAAAGAAGAACGGGTGATGGTGGACATCCGGGCCGCCGTCACGCCGGCCGTCCTGACCCGTATCCGGGAGCTGGGAGGCACGGTCATCAGCAGCGTACCGAAGTACCAGGCTATCCGGGCACAACTTCCACTGCGCACTGTGGAGATGCTTGCCGCGCTGGACGCGATCCGAACGATCCGGCCCGCCGACGAGGCCAGGACACGCGGCCAAGTCTCGACGCTCTCACCCACCTCCCGGACACGGATAGCGGATGCCCCGGTAACCAAAAAGGACAACACGTCCGAGGGTGACGTCGCCCATCGGGCGATACGGACGCGCGCTATTCACAGAGTCGACGGTACTGGAATTGGGATCGGTGTGATCTCGGATGGTGTCAGGACGCTTGCCGGCCGGCAGGCTACGGACGACTTGCCAGCGCGGGTGACGGTGCTGCCGGGACAGGCGGGTAGCGGGGACGAAGGGACGGCGCTGCTCGAGATCGTCCATGATCTCGCTCCGGGGGCAGAGCTGTATTTCGCGACGGGCTATGGAGGCCAGGCGCAGATGGCAGCGAATATCGAGGCGCTCTGCGAGGCCGGTGCGAACGTTATCGTCGACGACATCGGCTACACCAATGAAGCAGCCTTCCAGGACGACATCGTCGCGAAAGGGGTCAACGCGGCGGTCGCTGGCGGCTGTTACTTCTTCTCGGCGGGTGGTAACGACGGCAATCTGACCGATGGCACTACTGGGGTCTGGGAGGGGGACTACGACGCGGGAACCGCGCTGATCGTGGACGGTGAGACGCTCGGCGTCCGGCACGATTTCGGCGGTGGGGTGGAAGCGAACGAGGTGAGCGGCTCCGGGTTTTCCGGGGTTCGCACCATTGTCCTTCAGTGGGCCGACCCGCTGGGTGCTTCATCGAGCGATTACGACTTGTTCCTGGTCGATGAGGACGGCGACGTGGTCGCCAGCTCGACGGACATCCAGGACGGAACGCAAGATCCGGTCGAGTCCATCCTCTCGCCGTTTTTCAACTTCTCCGGACTCACTGTAGTCGTCGTCAAGACCTCCGGATCGGACCGCTACCTGCGCGTGCACGCCTTCGACGGACGGTTGGCGATCCAGACCGCCGGCAACCTGTACGGCCACTCAGCGGCGGAGAACGCGGTCAGTGTGGCGATGGTCGACGTGCGCGACGCCGCCGGGTCCGGCCAAGTCTTCAACGGGACCGAGTCGGTCCGGACGAGCAATTCGGACGGTCCGCGCCGGATCTTCTTCCAACCGGACGGCACAGCGATCACGGCCGGCAATTTCTCCTCGACGGGCGGGAAGCTGCTGCAGAAGCCGGACCTCACCGCTGCGACGTGCGTGTCGACGGCGACGCCCGGCTTCTCGACCTTCTGCGGCACTTCATCTGCCGCGCCGCACGCGGCGGCGATTGGGGCCTTGATGCTGGAGGCGGCAGGGGGTCCGGGCCAAGTCACCCCGGCGCAGCTCCGTACAGGGATGACGACCGGAACCGCGGTCCTGGACATCGAGACGACCGGCGTCGATCGCGATTCCGGGGCCGGCATCGTGATGGCTCCAGGCGCGGTGGATGCCGTCGATGTCGCGGTGGCGGACCGCAATGGGGCGCCCACCGTGGCGAGTGCCCAATCCAACCGGACATTCGCTCCGGGTGACGATGCTGTGGACATCGCTTTGGAGGATGTCTTCGACGATCCGGACAACAACACGCTGACCTATGAGGCGATATCGAGCGACCCTGACCGACTGACCATCACTCTGAGCAGTGCAGAGGTAACGATGACCCCGGGCTCGCCCGGACGCGTCATGGTGAGGTTGCGCGCGATCGACCCCGACGGCCTGAGCGCAACCGACTCTTTTTCAGTCACAGTCACAGCGGGAAACAGGGACTACGATTCCGATAACGACGGTCTGATCGATGTCGCCAACCTGGCGCAGCTGGACGCCCTGCGGTACGACCTGAACGGCGATGGCCTGGTGGATGGTGCGATCTGGATGCCGTATTACACCGCCTATCCCATGGGTGCTCTGGGAATGGGGTGTCCCAGCGACGACGGCTGCACGGGCTACGAGCTGACGGCGAACCTGGACTTCGACACGGACGACGATGGAGATATCGACTCAGACGACGACTACTGGAACGGCGGCGACGGCTGGGAGCCGATCGGTGAGGCCGACACGCCCTTCATTGCCGATTTCAAGGGCAATCGTCGCACCGTGTCCAACCTGTTCATCGACCGGGACACCGAGGACGGGGTTGGTCTGTTCGGGGCTATCGATAGGAGCAGAATCACTGGCGTCAGCCTGATTGGCGCATATGTGACCGGCCGCGACGCGGTGGGCAGCCTGCTGGGTGACGGCGTCTATGGGTCGGTCGTAGACAACCATGCCAGGGGCCAGGTGTCTGGCGAGGATGAAGTGGGCGGCCTGGTGGGCCGGACCTGGGGCACGGTGTGGCACAGCTCGGCCGCCGTCAATGTGTCCGGCAATGACGCGGTCGGTGGGTTGGTTGGGCACCAGATTCTCAATGACACCATCGCCAGCTATGCCACCGGGAACGTGGAGGGGATGGACGCGGTCGGTGGGTTGGTCGGAGCCGTCAGCGATGTGGCACAGCTCATTGAGGCCAGCTATGCCAGCGGGAACGTGTCGGGTCGTGGATCTCGACTCACGGACTCGGATTCCGGATTCATCATTTGTGATTTGCTCGGGGCCTTCACCCTGTCCGGACCCGCAGAAACCACCACCAGTACCGGCGGGGGCGTCGGCGGGTTGGTCGGCAGTTCCTGTGGTTATGTCCAGGTGAGCTATGCCACGGGCGCGGTCTCCGGTACGGCGGCAGTCGGCGGGCTTGTCGGCAGTGGCCGCTTCGTTAAGGTCCAGTCCAGTTACTGGGATCTGGAGACCTCCGGGGTGCGCGTCGGAGTGGGCCAGGACGATTCGAATGACAATGGCGTGATCGACGGTACGGAGCGGCTGCGGCTGGGCGTGGGCGGGAAGACCACCGCGGAGCTGCGGACACCGACGGACTACACAGGCATCTACGACACGTGGAACGTGGAGCTGGGCAGCTTCTCTTCCGGCGATGACGAGCACGACGATCCCTGGGATTTCGGGACGACGGCGCAGTATCCGGTCCTGTCGCTGGATCTGAATGATGATAGTCAAGCGACATGGGAGGAGTTCGGCTACCAGGTCCGCGACAGCTTGACGCTGACGGCGGCGACGACGGCGAGCCAGGCCCAAGTGGTCCTCGGCTGGAATGCGATATCGATTCCGAGTTCCTGGAGCCCGGCGCCGGATGTCAGCTACACCCTCTATCGCGACGACGGAACCAGCATCGAAGTCATCGCGACGAATCTGACCGGGCTCAGCCACACCGACACCGACGTGACGATCGGCGACGACTACACGTACTGGGTGGCCGCGGTAGTGGACGGTGGTGAAGCAGCGCGTAGCGCGCCGGTGGCGGTGATCGCCGGCGCGGGGAACCAGCCCCCGTTAGCGGTGGGAATTATTGCAGATCGGCAGCTGACAGTGGGGTCCATGGCGGTCGTGGTAGACGTCGCGGAGGCCTTCCAGGATCCGGACAACGACACGCTGACATATGGGGCAAGCTCGTCGCTGACATCCGTCGCCACGTTGAGCAGGTCGGGATCCGTGGTGACGATCACGCCGGTGGCCGCGGGCCGGACGATCGTCACCGTGACGGCGACCGACGACGGCGGGTCCAATATGAGCGTGTCGCAGCGCTTCAGAGTGACGGTTGGCCACGACTACGACGCCGACGGCGACGGGCTGATCGGCGTCAGCAATTTGGCGCAGCTCGATGCTATGCGCTATGACCGCGATGGGAATGGTTACGCGGGCACCGTGGCGGCGTACGCGGCAGCTTTCCCCTCGGCGCTCGATCGAATGTGCGGCGGCGTGGACGGTTGCTCGGGGTATGAACTCCTCGCAGATTTGGACTTCGACACGGACGGGGATGGGGCGGTCGACTCAGACGACGACTACTGGAACGATGGCGACGGTTGGGAGCCTATCGGCTGGGATTCCAGGGGGTTTTCCTATTTCTTCAACACGACATTCGAAGGCAACGGACACACCCTGAGCAACCTCTTCACTGCGGGGCGCGGATTCTCGGGGTTGTTCGGTAGGATCGGTTTGGGCGGCGCTGTCGACGACCTCACGTTGGCTGACGTGAACGTGTCGGGCACGGGGGCTGCCGGTGCGCTGGTCGGGGAGAACCAGGGCCTTCTCAGCGGCATCCAGTCGTCGGGGCACGTATCCGGAGAGCTTCACGTCGGGGGACTGGTCGGGCTCAATCTGAGGCTCGTCTACCTCTCCAGCAGCTCGGCGGCGGTAACGCGAATGAGACCGCCGTTTCCTCCCGGTGTAAACATCATCGTTACTTTCGGGGCACCGTCCGCCGCCGGCGGGTTGGTGGGTTACAACACCGGTTACGTCGTCTACAGCTACGCGACCGGCCCGGTCACCTCGGACAGTTCAGCCGGCGGGCTGGTCGGTTACCACCAATTCAAATTGATCGCTGCCAGCTATGCGACGGGTCCGGTCTCCGGGCCGACCTCGGGCGGACTCGTCGGCACGATCGCTACGCCGTTCGATGAGGCAACGATCAGTGCCAGCTACGCGACCGGCAGCGTTGATGGTTCGAATGCCGGCGGGCTGGTCGGTCACGTCTACAGAGAGGGCACTATCACTGCCAGCTATGCGACGGGGCGCGTCGTGGACGGCCGAAACAATGGTGGGTTGGTGGGAGACGATGACGGCGGGACCATCACCAACAGCTACTGGGATACGCTCACGTCAGGGCAGGGATCGGGGTCACCCGGCTCGGGCAGAACGACGTCGCAACTGCAGTCGCCCACCGGCTACAGCGGCATCTACGGAAGCTGGAACGTGGATATCGATGAAGACCATGTGAACGATAACCTCTGGAATTTCGGGACGTCCAGCCAGTACCCGGCCCTGCGGGCGGACGTGGATGGAGACGACGATGCGACGTGGGAGGAGTTCGGCTATCAGCTTCGGTCCGGGCCAACCCTGACCGCGACAGCGACGACGAATGCCGGGCAAAGCCAGGTCGAACTGGAATGGACCGAGGCGCCGTTGAATAGCGAATGGACCCCGGCGCCGAGCGTTTCCTACACCGTGACCCGAGAAGAAGAGGACGACACCATCGAGGCCATCGCCGAGAACCTCTCCGTGCGCGAGTACACGGACACCGACGTCGCCGCTGAAACCTACATCTACCAGGTGGTGGCGGTGGTGGATGGCGGCGAAGCCGTGCGGAGCACCACGGTATCGGTGACGGTGGCCGGCAACAAACGTCCAGAGGCGGTGGGCACCTTGCGGTGGCGGTGGTTGCTCGTGGGCGACTCGGCGATGACGGAGGTGGGCGGGGCGTTCCAGGATCCGGAGGGCGACACCATCGCCTACGCCGTGTCCTCCTCGGACACCACCGTCGCCCGGGTGACTCTTTCGGGGACACGGGTGACGATCATCCCGGTCGCCGAGGGCCGCACGACCATCACGGTGACCGCTACCGACGAGGGGTCCAACCGGAGCAGGACTCAGCAGTTCAGGGTGACCGTTCTGCCCACCACGACGGTTGATTACGACACCGACGACGACGGCCTCATCGAAATCAGCAATCTGGCGCAGCTCGATGCCGTCCGTTACGACCTGACTGGGTTTGGCTATTTTTCCACGGCCTATACCGATGCGTTCCCCAACGGGGGCAGTTCCCTGGCCTGCGGCGGCCTGGTCGGTTGTGTGGGATATGAACTGAACGCCGATCTGGACTTCGACACCGACAGGGATGGAGATGTCGACTCAGACGACGACTACTGGAAGGACGGCGCCGGCTGGGAGCCGATCGGTGACTCATCCCGCAGCTTCTCTAGCTTCGCTGCGATCTTCGAGGGCAACGGTCGGACCATCGCCAATCTGTTTATCGACAGTAGCGAAAACGAACTTGGATTGTTCGGCGCGACCAGGTCGTCCGCCGTCATCCGGAACCTGGAGATGGTTTCTGTCCAGGTGACGGGAACCGACAACGTCGGCGGTCTGGTCGGGTCCAACAGCGGCGCCGTCAGCGGATCCTTCGCCACGGGCACGGTATCCGGCGACGACGATGTCGGCGGGTTGGCCGGCGCCAACCTGGATGACGGATCCGTGTCCGCCAGTTACTCCACCGTCCACGTGACGGGAGACGACCGCATCGGCGGCCTCGCCGGGTCCAACAGCGGCGAGGTGAGGGCCGCATACGCGACGGGCCGAATCGTGGGGGATTACGAGGCCGGAGGATTGATCGGCCGGAACACCGGTGACGTCGACATCAGCTATGCGACCGGTCTCGTCTCGGGCCGCAGCACAATCGGTGGCCTGGTCGGCCGGAACACCGGCGGCGGCGCCATCACCGCCAGCTATTGGGATTCCGACACGTCGGGACGCACCAGCGGCTCCAACGGCCAAGCAAAGACCACGGCGGAGTTGCAGTTGCCCACGTCCGCCGGCGACATCTATTTGACCTGGAACGTGGATCTGAACGGCGACGGCATGAACGACGATCCCTGGGACTTCGGGACGTCGGGCCAGTACCCGGTCCTTTCGGTGGACACGAATGGGGGCGGCGGGGCGACCTGGCAGGAGTTCGGCCATCAGGTTCGCGCCGGCCCGAACCTGATGGCGACACCCACGGTGGGCCAGGTGACGCTGACCTGGTCCGCAATCTCCGGTGGGACCTACAACCTCTACCGCACTGCCGGAACCACCGTCGAGATCCTCGCTGAGAACACCGGAAATCGCACCTACGTCGACACCGACGTGACTGCCGGCGCCACCTACGTCTATCAGGTGGCGGCCGTGATCAATGGCGGCGAAGGGAGCCGCAGTCCGCGGGTTTCCGTGGCCGTGCCGATGCCGGGCGCCATGCCCACGGTGATGTTCGAGTTGTCGCCGGCCTTCATCAGCGAGAACAGCGGGTCCGCCATGGTGATGGCGACATTGAGCCATACGTCGAGCGAGACGACGACGGTGACGGTGTCGGCCATGGCCGTCTCCCCGGCCGTGCCGGGGGACTTCATGCTGAGCGCGAACCAGACGCTAACGATCACCGCCGGTCAGGCCACCAGCACGGGGACGGTGGCCATCACCGCCAGAAACAACAATGTGGACGCACCCAACAAGATGGTGCGAGTGTCGGGCTCCGCCAGCAACAGCCAAGGGGTGACGGACCCGGCCGACGTCACGCTGACGATCGTGGATGACGAGCCCGCCCCGACGGTGACGCTTGAGTTGTCGCCGACCTCCATCAGCGAGAACGGAGGGTCCACGACCGTGACGGCGCGGCTGAACCGCGCATCGAGTGTGGCGACGACGGTGACGGTGTCGGCGACGGCCGTCTCCCCGGCGGTGTCGAGGGACTTCACGCTGAGTGCGAACCGGACGCTGACCATCACGGCGGGCCAGACCGCCAGCACGGGGACGGTGTCGATCAGCGCCAAAAACAACGACGCGGACACGCCCAACAAGACGGTGCGGGTGTCGGGATTGGCCCGCAACAGCCAGGGGGTGATGGGTCCGGCCGACGTGAACCTGACCATCACCGATGACGACCCTGCTCCGACGGTGACGCTCGAGTTGTCGCCGACCTCCATCGGCGAGAATCGAGGATCCACCACCGTCCGGGCGAAGCTGGACCGTGTGTCGAGCGAGACGACGACGGTAGCGGTGTCGGCCATGGCCACCTCCCCGGCCGTGTCGGGGGACTTCATGCTGAGCGCGAACCAGACGCTGACCATCACGGCGGGCCGGACCACCAGCACGGGGACGGTGACGATCAGAGCCAACAACAACGACGTGGACGCACCCGACAAGACGGTGCGGGTATCGGGGACGGCCAGCAACAACCAGGGGGTGACGGACCCGGCCGACGTGACGCTCACGATCACCGATGACGATACCGCTCCGACGGTGACGCTCGAGCTGTCGGCAGATTCGATCAGCGAGAACGGAAGGTCCACGACCGTGACGGCGCGGTTGGACCGCGCATCGAGTGTGGCGACGACGGTGACGGTGTCGGCGACGGCCGTCTCCCCGGCGGTGTCGAGGGACTTCACGCTGAGTGCGAACCGGACGCTGACCATCACGGCGGGCCGGACCGCCAGCACGGGGACGGTGTCGATCAGCGCCAACGACAACGACGTGGACACACCGAACAAGACGGTTCGGGTATCGGGCTCCGCCAGCAACAACCAGGGGGTGACGGACCCGGCCGACGTGACGCTCACGATCACCGATGACGATACCGCTCCGACGGTGACGCTGGAGCTGTCGGCAGATTCGATCAGCGAGAACGGAGGGTCCACGACCGTGACGGCGCGGTTGGACCGCGCATCGAGTGTGGCGACGACGGTGACGGTGTCGGCGACGGCCGTCTCCCCGGCGGTGTCGAGGGACTTCACGCTGAGTGCGAACCGGACGCTGACCATCACGGCGGGCCAGACCGCCAGCACGGGGACGGTGTCGATCAGCGCCAACGACAACGACGTGGACACACCGAACAAGACGGTTCGGGTATCGGGCTCCGCCAGCAACAGTCAGGGAGTGATCGACCCAGACGATGTGACCCTGACCATCACGGATGAGGACGGAGCTCCGACGGTGACGCTCCAGCTATCGCCGACCTTCATCGGCGAGAATCGAGGATCCACTACCGTCCGGGCGAAGCTGAACCGGTCATCGAGTGTGGTGACGACGGTGACGGTGTCGGCCACGGCCGTCTCCCCGACTGTAGAGGGGGACTTCATGCTGAGCGCGAACCAGACGCTGACCATCACGGCGGGCCGGACCACCAGCACGGGGACGGTGACGATCAGAGCCAACAACAACGAGGTGGACGCACCCGACAAGACGGTGCGGGTGTCCGGTTCCGCCAGCAACAGCCAGGGGGTGACGGACCCAGACGATGTGACGCTCACCATCACCGATGAGGACACCGCTCCGACGGTGACGCTCGAGTTGTCGCCGGCCTCCATCAGCGAGAACAGCGGGTCGACGACCGTGACGGCGGAGCTGAACCGTGCGTCGAGTGAGACGACGACGGTGACGGTGTCGGCGACGGCCGTCTCCCCGGCCATGTCGGGGGACTTCACCCTGAGCGGGAACCAGACGCTGACCATCACGGCGGGCCGGACCACCAGCACGGGGACGGTGACGATCAGAGCCAACAACAACGACGTGGATGCGCCCGGCAAGACGGTGCGGGTGTCCGGTTCCGCCAACAATAGTCAGGGGGTGACGGATCCTTCCGATGTGACGCTCACCATCACGGACGACGATGCGGCTCCGGTGATGACCCTGGAGGTCAGTCCGGCGGTGATCGCGGAGGCGGCCGGGAGCTCGACAGTGACGGTGAGGATCACGAACGGAGTGACCTTCGCGGAGGCTCAGGAGATCCGGCTGTCTTTCTCGGGGACGGCGGAGAAGGACACGGACTATACGGTGGACTCCGAGAGGCTCAACCTCATGGCGGGCGACGACTCGGTGACGACCCCCGTCACTGCTGTGAACGACCGTCTCATCGACGTCGACGAGACGGTCCTGATCACCGCCACCCATAATCGTAACGCCGTCGGCACGCAGCAGACGATCACGATCACCGATGACGATGCCGCCCCAGTGATCACGACGGACTCCCCACTTCTGGTGGCGGAGAACGAGACCGAGGTGGCGACGTTGGCAGCGAGGGACGAGGATGGAGCGGTGGCGGACCTGGAGTGGGAGATCGCAGGCGGCGCGGACGGGAGCAAGTTCACGCTGACGTCCGACGGCGAACTCGCGTTCAAGACGGCGAAGGACTACGAGAGTCCGGACGACGCCAATCGGGACGGGGACTACGAAATCAGGGTGCGAGTCACCGACGGGTTCAATCCCGTGGAGGCGGACTTTATCGTCCGGCTTCAGGATGTGGACGATACGGCACCGACGTTTTCTTCTGCGGTGGCGAACGGGGCGACGCTGACGCTGGCCTACAGCGAGGCGTTGGACGAGTCTTCGATGCCACCGAACGATGCGTTCACGGTGACGGGGGGCAACCAGACGCGCACGGTCACCGGGGTGCGGGTGAGTGGGAGCGCGGTGGAGTTGACCCTGGCTCCACCGGTGGAGCACGGGGAGACGGGGCTGCGGGTGACCTACACGGTACCGACCGAGATGGGAGAGAGTCCGATTCAGGACACGGCCGGCAACGACGCGGACAGCCTGAGCAACCGGCAGGTCACCAACCAGACAGGAGATATGACGGGGCCGGCGGTCGAGATGGTGAGGATCACCTCGAATGCAGAGTCGGATCAGACTTACGCGGCCGGGGAGACGATCGAGGTGACCGTAACCTTCGACGAGACGGTCGTGGTGACGGGGACGCCCCGGTTGATCTTGAACGTCGGCGGCGGGGATCGAACGGCGGAGTACCAAAGCGTCACCGGGGCCGCCGTAAGGTTCGGATACGCAGTGGGGGTCGGCGACAACGACCCGGACGGAGTGAGCATCGAGGCGAACCGCCTGTCGCGGGGCACCGGGTCGATCCGGGACGGGGCCAGCAATAACGCGATCCTGGACCACGCGGCGGTCGGGGACGATTCGGAGCACAAGGTGGACGGCGTGGCTCCGGGTCTG
Organism: Acidobacteriota bacterium; assembly: GCA_965263035.1. Classification (GTDB taxonomy): domain Bacteria; phylum Acidobacteriota; class UBA6911; order RPQK01; family JAJDTT01; genus JAJDTT01. Next base: position 5,569,307 of record OZ253580.1, on the reverse strand, counting down.
GCCCCTATGGACAGGGCGACGATGAACGGATCGACGCTGACGCTGACCTATGACGAGCCGTTGAACGGGTCGTCGAGGCCGGCGCCGAGCGCCTACACGGTGACGGGCGGGAATGCGACGCGAACGGTGACCGGGGTGCAGGTGAGCGGGAGCGCGGTGGAGCTGACGGTGAATCCGGCGGCGGAGCACGAAGAGACGGGGATCCGGGTGAGCTACCAGCCGGGGTCGAATCCGATCCAGGACGTGGCAGGCAACGACGCCGGGGCGTTCACGGACCAGGGGGTGGACAACCGGACGCCGGACACGACCGCGCCGGCGTTGGAAGAGATCGAGCTCAGCTCGAACCCGGGGACCGACCAGACCTACGCGGCCGGGGACGCGATCGAGGTGACGGTGCGCTACGACGAGCCGGTGAGGGTGGTCACCACGCAGGGGACGCCGACGCTGGATCTGACGGTGGGCAATCGGCGGAAGGCGGCCCGGGCCGGCGCCGGTCCGGAATCGGCGACGGTGGTGTTCGTCTACACGGTGGAGAAAGGGGACCTGGACCCGGACGGGGTGAGCATTGCTGCCGACCGGATCGACTTGAACGGGGGCAGGATCGAGGACTCGGCGGGCAATCTGGCGGCGCGGAGTTATGAAGCATTGCCGGCGCAGGCGGGCCACCGGGTGGACGGCGTGGAGCCGGAGCGGGAGAGCGTGACGGTGCATGAGTCGCGGGTGACGTTGACCTACGACGAGGCGCTGGATGAGGGCTCGGTGCCTTTGGGGTCCGACTTCACGGTGGCGGTGGCGGGGAATGATCGTGCGGTGATCCAGGTCCAAGTGAGTGGAAAGAAGGTCACGCTACGGCTGGCCTCGCCGGTGGCGGCGGGCGAAGCGGTGACGGTGACCTATACGCCGGGGTTCAATCCGATTCAGGACAAGGTGGGCAACGGGGCGGCGGCGTTCATGGAGGAGCCGGCGGAGCCGGCCCCGACGGTGACCTGGTTGCTGACATCGTATTCGATCAGTGAAAACGGAGGGTCGAGCACGGTGACGGCGCGGTTGGACCGGGTGTCGAGTGAGCCGACGACGGTGACGGTCTCGGCGACGCCGGTGAGTCCGGCGGTGGCGGAGGACTTCACGGTCAGCACCAACCAGATGCTGACGATCGAGGCAGGTCAGACACGCAGCACCGGGACGGTGACGATCAGCGCCAACAACAACGATGTGGACGCCCCCGACAAGACGGTGCAGGTGTCCGGGACGTCGACCAACGACCAGGGCGTGACGGGTCCGTCCGGCGTGACGCTGACGATCAGGGATGACGATGGAACGCCCGCGGTGACGCTGGAGTTGTCGCCAGACTCGATCGGTGAGAACGGGGAGTCGAGCACGGTGACGGCAAGTCTGAGCCGGGCCTCGGGTGAGAGGACGACGGTGACGGTCTCGGCGACGCCGGTGAGTCCGGCGGCAGAGGAGGATTTCAGGCTGAGCACGAACCGGGACCTGATCATTCTGGCGGGAGAGACGGACAGCATCGGGACGGTGACGATCAGCGCCAACGATAACGATGTGGACGCGCCGGACCGGACGGTTCGGGTATCGGGGAGGGCCAGCAACGACCATGGGGTGACGGGTCCGTCCGAGAAGACGCTGACAGTCACCGACGATGACGATGAGCCGGTGATGACCCTGGAGGTCGGTCCGTCGACGATGGTGGAGGCGGCGGGGACCTCGACGGTGACGGTGAGAATCACCAACGGTGTCACCTTCGCAGCGGATCAGGAGATCCGACTGTCCTGGGCAGGGACTGCGGCGAAGGATACGGACTACACGGTGGGAACGGAGCGGCTCACCCTCACGCTGGGTGGAAGTTCGGTGACGACCACCCTCACCGCGGTGGAGGACGAACTCGTCGAAAACGATGAAGAGATCCTGATCACGGCGACTCACAATCGTGAGGCCGTGGGCACGCAGCAGACGGTCACCATTACCGATGACGACTTCGCACCGGAAATTACGACGACCCCTCCGCTTCTGGTGGCGGAGAACGAGACGGAGGTGGAGACGCTGGCGGCCACGGACGCGGATGGCCGGGTAGAAGATCTGGAGTGGGAGCTGGCGGGAGGCGCGGACCGGAGCAAGTTCACGCTGACGTCCGACGGCGAACTCGCGTTCAAGACGGCGAAGGACTACGAGAGTCCGGACGACGCCAATCGGGACGGGGACTACGAAATCAGGGTGCAGGTCACCGACGGGTTCAATCCCGTGGAGGCGGACTTCATCGTCCGGCTTCAGGATGTGGACGATACGGCGCCGGCGTTTTCTTCTGCGGTGGTGAACGGGGCGACGCTGACGCTGGCCTACAGCGAGGAGCTGGACCGGTTCTCAGTGCCGCCGACGGGCGCCTTCACGGTGACGGGGGGCAACCAGACGCGCACGGTCACCGGGGTGCGGGTGAGTGGGAGCGCGGTGGAGTTGACCCTGGATCCACCGGTGGAGCACGGGGAAACGGGCCTTCGGGTGAACTACACGGTACCGACCGAGATGGGAGAGAGTCCGATTCAGGACACGGCGGGCAACGACGCGGATCGGTTGAGCAACAAGAGCGTCACCAACAACACAGGCGACACGACGGGGCCGGCGGTCGAGATGGTGAGGATCACCTCGAATGCGGGTTCGGATGGAACCTACGCGGTGGAAGCTCCCATCGAAGCGACGGTGATGTTCGACGAGACGGTGGTGGTGACGGGGACCCCGCAGTTGACGCTGAACGTGGGTGGCCGGAATCGAACGGCGGAATACGTAAGCGTTGCGGGCTCCGCCGTCAAGTTCGAGTATAGGGTCGCCCGGGGCGACCGCGACCGGGACGGCGTGAGCCTCGAGGCCGACAGCCTGTCGCGAGGCGGTGGGGCGATCCGGGACGGGGCCCGGAATAACGCGACCTTGGACCACGCGGCGGTGGCGGCCGATTCGAGCCACAAGGTGGACGGGATTCCGCCGGCGCTGGCGCTGCCCGACGGGGCGGTGGCGACCGGAACGACGCTGACGCTGGCCTACAGCGAGCCACTGAACTCCTCCTCGAGACCGGCGGCGAGCGCCTTCTCGGTGACCGGGGGCAGTGAGACACGGACGGTGACCCGAGTCCAGGTGAGCGGAAACGCCGTTTTCCTGACCTTGAGCCCGGCGGTGCAAGACACAGAGAGCGGCCTCCGGTTGAGCTACCAGCCGGGGTCGAATCCAATCCGGGACTTGGTGGGCAACGCCGCGGATGAGTTGAACAACCAACCGGTCACGAACAAGACGGGAGACACGACGGAGCCGGTGGTGAAGACGGTTCGGATCACCTCCAATGCGGGGTCGGATCAGACCTACGCGGTGGATGATCTCATCGAGGTCACGGTGACGTTTGACGAGACGGTGGTGGTGACGGGGACCCCGCGGTTGACGCTGAACGTGGGCGGCCGGAGCCGAACGGCCAACTACCAGGACGTCACGGGGGCGGCCGTGAGGTTCGAATACAAAGTGGTCTCGGGCGACGCGGCCCCGTACGGGGTGAGGATCGAGGCGAACCGCCTGTCCAGCGGCACGATCCGCGACGGCGCCCAGAATAACGCCGTGCTGAACCACGCGCCGGTGGCGGCCGATTCGAGCCACAAGGTGGATGGGGTCAAGCCGGTGCTGGCGACGTCCGACGGGACAGTCGTGAACGGGACGACGCTGACGCTGGCCTACGGCGAGCCGCTGGATTCCTCTTCGAGACCGTCGACGGACGACTTCACCGTGACGGGAGGGAGCAAGACGCGGACGGTCAGGGCAGTTCGGGTCGACGGGAGTGCCGTTTTCCTGACGCTGAGTTCGGCCGTCACGGCCACAGAGAGCGGCCTCCGGTTGAGCTACCAGCCGGGGTCGAATCCAATCCGGGACTTGGTGGGCAACGCCGCGGATGAGTTGAACAACCAACCGGTCACGAACAAGACGGGAGACACGACGGAGCCGGTGGTGGAGACGGTTCGGATCACGTCCAGTGCGGGGTCGGATCGGACCTACGGCGTGGACGAGACCATCGAGGTGACGGTGACGTTCGACGAGACGGTGGTGGTGACGGGGACGCCCGAAGTGACGCTGAATGTGGGCGGCCGGAACCGGACGGCGGAGTACCAGAGCGTCACGAACCGGGCGGTGAAGTTCACCTATCGGGTGGTGACGGACGACGTCGACGAGGACGGTGTGAGTATCGAGGAGAACCGCCTGTCGCGAGCCAGAGGGACGATCCGGGACGGGGCGGGCAATGACGCCACCTTGGACCATACGGCCGTGGCGGCCAGCTCAAGCCACAAGGTGGACGCGGTGGCCCCGGCCCTGGCCGTGACCGACCCGGCGGTGGTGAACGGAACGACGCTGACGCTGACCTACAACGAACCGCTCAACACCTCTTCGCGGCCGGCGACCAGCGACTTCACCCTGGCCGGGGGCAACGAGACGCGCACGGTGACCCGGGTTCAGGTGACCGAGAGTGAGGTTCGGCTGACGGTGAGTCCAGCGGCGGAGTACGGAGAGACGGACATCCGGGTGAGCTACGAGTCGCGGTCGAATCCGATCCAGGACGCGATCGGCAACGATGCCGAGGCCTTCCGGGACGAGTTCGTAGACAACCGGACGCCGGACACGACGGCCCCATCGATCGAAGGGATCGAGATCAGCTCGGACCCGGGGACGGACGAGACCTACGCGGTCGACGACATGATCTCCGTGACGGTGCGCTACGACGAGACGGTGACGGTTGACACGGTGCAGGGGACGCCGACGCTGGACCTGCTGGTGGGGAACCAGAGGAAGCGGGCCAGCGCCAGTGTGGGGTCGGCGCGGGCCGCAGTGGTGTTCGTCTACACGGTGGAGAAGGGGGACGAGGACGAGGACGGCGTGAGCGTGCCGCGGGGGAGCATCGCGCTCAATGGGGGGAAGATCCTGGATCTGGCGGACAACCCGGCGGCACGGAGCTACGAGGCGGTGGAGGCGCAGGCGAACCAAAAGGTGGACGCGAGCGTGCCGGGACTGCAGACCGTGACGGTGCATGGCTTGCGGGTGGCGCTGACCTACGACGAGGCGTTGGATGAGGACTCGAGGCCGGCCAGGGACGACTTCGCGGTGACGGTGGAGGGGAATGACCGGACGGTCATCCAGGTCCAGGTGAGAGGAAACAGCGTCACCTTGACGCTGACCTCTCCGGTGGCGGCGGGCGAGACGGTAAGAGTGAGCTATACACCCAGGTTCGACCCGATCCAGGACGAGGTGGGTAACGCGGTGGAGGCGTTGACCGATCAACGGGCGGACCCGCCACTGGTCACCATCGAAGCCAAGCAGGGATCCGAGACGGTCACGGAAGGCGCCACCGTGGAGTTCACCCTGACGCGGGGGCCTCCGACGGAGGCCGCGCTGACGGTGAGCCTGGAGGTCACGGAGACGGGATCGATGATCAAGACCTCGGACGGGTACGAACCGCCGGACGAGGTGGAGTTCCGGACCGGACAGGACACGGCGACGTTGGAGGTGTTGACCGACGATGACGACGTCGCCGAATCCACCAGCCGGGTCACCGCCCGGCTGCGGCCGGGAGCCGAGTACCGGCTGGGTTCCGCTTCGACTCAGAGCGCTCGCGTGACGGTCCTGGACAACGAAGTCTCGGCCCCGCCACCACCACCGCCGCCGCCGCCTCCTCCTCCGCCGCCGCCGCCTCCTCCTCCGCCGCCGCCGCCTCCTCCTCCGCCGCCGCCGGCTGCGACGGTACCCACGGCACCGTTGAACCTGCAGGCAGAAGCCGGGGACGGTGAAGTGACGCTGACCTGGGAGGTGCCCGAGAGCGACGGTCGCTCCGCCCTCACCGGCTACCAGGTCCGGATCGACCGGCCCGGGGACTGGACCTCCATCGGTTCCACGGACCTGACCTATACGGTCATCGGACTGACCAACGGCCGGACCTACGTCTTCGAGGTGCGGGCGGTGAACGAAGTCGGCCAGAGTCCCCCCTCCAGCCCGGTCGAGGCCACGCCCATGGCGGAGGAGGTGATCCTGGAGTTCGCCCATTTCGGCAACGGGTATTCGGGCAACGACGTTCTCATTACCTCCGACCTGGTGCTGGTGAACGTCGCCGAGTCGGAGATTCGTCCCGCCGTCTACTTCTTCGACCGGGAGGGAGATCTGTTTGAAGCCGAGTCCGTGGTGGATGTCGGGGACGATCTGGAGATCCGGGAGGACGGAGGGCTGTCGCCCCGGACGGAGATCGCGTCGCTGGGCGAGCTGACGATCTCGACCCATGGCCGGGGAGAGGTGGTGACCGGATCGGTGCGGGTCGTGTCGGACGGTCCCATCGGCGGCGTGGTGCGCTTCGACATCCCCGGGATCGGCGTGGCCGGGGTCGGAGCCAGCGAACCCACGGGGGACGCCCTGTTCCCGGCGCGGCGTCAGGCAGGAGGGATCCGCACCGCGGCGGCCATCCACAACTTGGGGATGGAGGCCGTCGACGTCCAGTGCCGGTTGATGAAAAACGGCGCCGTCCTGGAAGAAAGAGCGATCGAACTGGACGCCAACGGTCAGGACGCCCAGTTCATCGAGGAACTGTTCACCGCGACCGACACCACGGACTTCGTCGGTTCGGTGCGCTGTACGGTCCCGCGCGGCGAGTCGTTCACGGGCGTGGCGGTGGAGTTGGATGCGGACAACCGGATCTTCACCACCCTGCCGGTGGTGCCGGTGGATCCTGGGGGTGGCGAAGAGGAAGAAACGACCCTGACTTTCGCGCACTTCGCCAATGGCACTTCCGGCGACGGGACCTTGATTACGTCCGACCTGGTGCTGGTGAACGTGGCGGCCTCAACGGCCCGGCCGGCCATCTACTTTTACGATCAGCGCGGAGAGCTGCTGGAGCCGGAATCAACGGTGGACGTGGGGGAGGATCTGGTCGTTCGAGAGGACGGAGGCCTGACCCTACGAACGGCCATGGCTCGTCTGGGCGAGCTGACGATCTCGACCCACGGCCGGGGAGAGGTGGTGACCGGGTCCGTCCGAGTCGTGGCGAACGGACCTATCGGCGGCGTCCTGCGCTTTGACATCCCAGGCGTCGGCGTGGCCGGCGTGGGCGCGAGTCAAGCCACGGCGGACGCGCTGTTCCCGGCCCGGCGGCAAGCAGGAGGGATTCGCACCGCTGCGGCGATCCGCAACCTGGCGGCGCAGCGCGCAACGGTGCGGTGCCGGTTGATGAGCGGGGGCGAAGCGCTGGAAGAGGTGGACATCCATCTCAACGGACAAGGACAGCATGCCCGGTTCATCGAAGAGGTGTTCACCAGGACGGATACCAGAGACTTCGTCGGGTCGGTGAGATGCACGGCGGCCGGGGAAGGCACGTTCACGGGAGTCGCGGTTGAGCTGGATACCGGCAACCGGATCTTCACCACTCTGCCGGTCGTGCCGATTCAAACCACAATCTCTCAGGAGTAATTCCAACAGGACCTGCACCGAGCCGCCCGGACACACGGGCCGGAAGAAGAGGCCCAGACCCCTCCGCGAGGGGTCTGGGTACGATAGCGGAGATGAGCTTCTTCATCATCTTGGGTTCTTTCCAATTCGTACTCTGTTCGTCCCACTTTCTCACGTCCACCCAAACAAGACCACAAGCCATCAGGAGGCGATGCCCTCCGGCCGAATCCGAGGGAGGAAACCGCAAGTGACGCATCGATCAATGTTCATCGTGTTCCTATCGAGTCTGCTCATTGCACTCGTTGCCGGTTTGCCGGCTCCGGCGTTCGCACAGGAAGACCTGACGGCAGAACGGTACGAAGCGCTCAGCCGCGCGCTCGGCGTTTCGGTGGCCGAAATCCAGGCGATGGGGCTGTCGCCTGACGAGCTGAAGGTGTTGCTCGACGGGCTCACTGAGGAGACCGTCGTCGTCGGCTCCCGTGCCCGGCCACGGACCGTTGCGGAGTCGCCGGTACCGGTCGACGTGCTCTCGACGTCCGACATCACCAACCAGGGTGTCTCCAATCTGCAGGATCAGCTACGCACGGTCATTCCGTCGTTCAACGTCAACACGCAGCCGATCAGCGATGCGTCGACGGTCGTCCGTCCGGCGATGCTTCGCAACCTGGCGCCGGACCACACGCTGGTCCTGGTGAACGGAAAGCGACGCCACCGCTCGTCCATCATCGACTGGCACGGCGGCAACGGCGTGGCCTACGGCTCGCAGGGCCCGGACATCTCCGCCATCCCGGCCATCGCGCTGCGCCAAGTCGAAGTGTTGCGCGACGGTGCGGCGGCGCAGTACGGCTCGGACGCCATCGCCGGCGTCATGAATTTCCAGCTCAAGGATGCCGCCTCCGGCGGTAGTCTCGAATTCGACACCGGCACCTTTCAGGAAGGGGACGGCGAGGCCTTCAACGTCGCCGGCAATGTCGGCCTGCCGCTGGGCGCCACCGGCTTCGCCAACCTCAGCCTGGAATACGGCAGCTCGAATCCGACGAACCGGAGCGCCCCCCGTAGCGACGCCACCGCGCTTCTCGCCGCGGGGAACACACATGTCGCATCGGATACGCCGCAGATCTGGGGTTCACCGGAGGTCGACGACGATCTGAAGCTGTTCGGGAACTTCGGTTACACGTTCTCCACCGGGGTGCAGCTTTACGGCCATACCAACTATGCGAGCAAGCGGGTGACCGGCGGCTTCTTCTTCCGCAACCCGAATACGCGGGGCGGGGTCTTCAGCCCGGACGGCGGCAGCACGCTACTCGTGGGCGACCGGCTGTGGGCCGAGACCGGGATGCCCGGCGCCGGCAACTGCCCGACGGTGCCGATAGTCGGCAACGTCCCCGACGGCGAGGCGCTCGCGGCGGTCGCAGAAAATCCGAACTGCTTCACGCTCTACGAGCGGTTCCCCGGCGGCTTCACGCCCAACTTCGGCGGCGAGGCGCAGGACATGTCGGTAGTGGGCGGCATCCGCGGCTTCACCGGCGCCGGCGTCATCTGGGATACGAGCGTCTCGGTCGGCGCCCACGAGACCGACCTCTTCATCCGCGACACCGTCAACGCCTCGCTCGGCTACGATACTCCGACCGCCTTCGAACTCGGCAGCAACCGGCAGCGGGAGATCGGGCTGAACTTCGATCTCTCCTACGCCGCGACGGACAGGGTCAACATCGCGGCCGGCGCGGAGTGGCGCGACGAGCAGTACCAGACCACCGAGGGCGAGCCGGCGTCGTGGACGGTCGGCCCGTACGGCCGGGGACAGGGATTCTCAGCCGGCTCCAACGGCTTCTTCGGCTACGGACCGCTCGCCGCCGGCACCTGGAACCGGAACAATGTCGCGGCGTACGGCGATGTCGAAGTGAACGACGTGGACGGCGGATGGACCCTGGGCGGTGCGCTGCGGGTCGAGCACTTCGAGGACTTCGGCACAACCACGAACGGCAAGGTCTCCGCCCGCTTCGCCTTCGTGCGCGCCAGCGTCAGCAGCGGGTTCCGCGCACCCACACCCGGCCAGCAGAACGGCTTCAACATCTCGACCACCTTCGACCCGGCCATCGGAGACCTGGTCAACAACGGCGTCATCCCGTCGATCTCGCCGGTGGCGGCGTTGCGCGGCGGCGTGCCGCTGGAGCCTGAACGCTCCGTCAACTACACTGCCGGCGTCGTCTTCGACACCGGGCCGTTCAACTTCAGCGCCGACTACTTCCTCGTCAACGTCGCCGACCGGATCGGCATCACGAGCAACTTCAGCCTGCAGGACGCCGAGATCGAGAACCTGCTGGCGCAAGACATCGAGAGCGCCCGCGACCTGAAGAATTTCCGGTTCTTCACCAACGCGTTCTCCACGCGGTCGCAGGGGATCGACGTAGTCTCGACCTACACGCCAATTGCGCTGCGTGGCAACACGGTGTTCAGCGCCGTCTTCAACTACACCGACACCGAGGTGACCGACAACGAGAAGGGTCTGCTCAGCGACCGGCGGCTGGCCGAGTACGCCTACGCGCTGCCGCGGGTCCGCTGGAGCGCCGGCATCAACCAGCGCCTCGGGCGGGTCCAACTGCTCGGGCGCGTGAGCTACTATGGCGGCTGGTACGACTGGGACAGCGGGTTTCGGCAGGCGTTCATCCCGTCCGCCGGTATCGAGCAGGGCTTCTTCGACGGGCGCCCGATCGTCGACGTGGAGGGCAGCATCGATCTCTCCGAGGGCATGACGCTGGCGATCGGCGCCCAGAACCTGCTCAATACCTATCCCGACGAGAGCGCGCGAGCGATGTCGGTCGGGGAGAAGTACAGCGAGTACACACCTTGGGGATTCAACGGCGCGTACTACTACGTGCGCATCCGCTACGCGTGGGGCAGGTAGGACACCGCGCGAGAAGGTGACTGTCCCCTCCTCCGCGACTACGTCCCCCTCCTCCGCGACTATCCTTCGTCCATGAGGCACATAATGCTAGCTGTATTCCTGCTGGCCACGCTCGGCCGAGAGGTTCAGAGCAAGGACCAGACCGATCCACCCTATTCGGGCACCGTCTGGATCGACCCGGACATCATCACGCTATCAGATCCGACTGCGCTCGTGAGTGTGACGGAAGCCGGACGGGGGCAACGGACGATGTTCGACCAGCGGGTCAAGGACTGGATCGTGGTCAACGCCTATTTGTTCATGGCCCGATTTGATGATGGGCTGACTGCGGAGATTCAGGTCAATCCAGAGTTCGGCAGTGCATCGGCCGCGATGGCGGAGGCTAGCAAATATGGGGGATTCATCGGCCAATTGCCAACCCTTCTTCGAACCAATGTCAAGACGGTCTGGATCCATAAAGGGAATCAGCCTCTCGGGGGTGGAAACAACAATATTCTCATTCATGCAGATCATGCGGAAGAGTCCATCGCCAAGGGTTTTTTGGAGGAGGAATTGGTCCACGAGGGGGCGCACACTTCCCTGGACCCACCCTGGATGGGGATTGTCAACGCCGTCGATTGGCGTGCCGCCCAGACAGCCGATGGCAACTTCATTTCCGACTACGCACGAGATCATCCGGAGCGAGAAGACATCACCGAGTCGTTCCTGGCGTACTTGGCTGTCCGATATCGTTCGGCTCGAATCTCCCGACCTTACGAGCGGACAATATTGGAGACTATGCCGAATCGGATCGCTTACTTCGACCGACTTCTCCAGGTTCAATCGGACAACGCCATGCTTCCAATCACGGCGGACCTGCGACAGTCTCTGAGCTTTGCGCATTTCGGGAATGGAGGGTCCATCACCTCGGACTTGGTGTTGGTGAACGTGGAGCCCTCGGCGACTTACTCGGCCATCTACTTCTACGATCAAATGGGCGCACTCATCGACCCCGAATCGGTGGTGGACGTGACGGAAGATCTGGAAGTCCGGGAGGACGGAGCGTTGACTGTCCGGACGGGGATTGAACCTCTGGGTGAACTGGTGATTTCGACCCATGGGCGAGGGGAGTTGGTGACCGGATCGGTAACGGTGTTCTCCGACATTGTGCGCTTTAATCTCGCGGGCGACAAAAACCGGGAGGACGCGGGCGGCGCGGCCCGCATCGGCGGGGTCCTGCGGTTCGACGCCCCGTCCCTGGGCGTGGCCGGCGTGGGGGCAAGTGCGCCCGGAAACGACGTCATTTTTCCGGCCCGCCGCCAAGAGGGTGGAATCAACACCGGAGCCGCGATCCGGAACCTGGGAGAGAATCCGATCGAAGTGAGTTGCCAATTGATGAAAGCAGGCGCGGTATTGGAGACGAAGGACATTCCACTGGCCGGCAACGGACAGACGGCCAAGTTCATCCACGAGTTGTTCACCCAGACCGATACGTCCGACTTCGTCGGGTCCGTTCGTTGCACCGCTCCTGAAGGGGAACGGTTCACCGGGGTCGCCCTGGAGATGGATGCCGATAGCCGAATCTTCACGACTTTGCCGGTGATTCCGGTACCGACCTCGTACTGATACTTGAGGATGAAGGAGATAAGGTCGGCCATCTCCTGGTGGTCGATGTTCTCCTCCAGACCCTCGGGCATGAGGGAGTTGGTCGTGGCCCGGATTTCACGGATGTTCTCCTGCAACAGGGTATTCCGGAGGTCGTCGCCCTCCACCAGGGTCACGCCGGTGCCCGCTTCATCCCTCAGCACGCGTCCGGTCCCTTCAGAGGAGGTGACTGTCCCCTTCTCCGGTTCGATTCGGAGTCCCCTGGAAGGCACTAAATTATGTCGGGAACACGAAATACTTGCAGGCGCCCACGCTGGTTTTCCACGGCGGCGAGGACACCCTGGTTCCGCTCCGAACCAGCCAACTGCTGGCGAATTCCCGATCCGATCTGGTCCGGTGCGTGACGGTCCCCGGCGCCAGCCACGGCAGGGCCTGGAACCTGGATCGGGACCGGTACGAACGGGTCGCCCGGGAGTTCCTGGAGAGAGTCGCGAGGCTTCAGACCCCTTCCAAGAAAAAGGAGCGGGAATTTTGAACCGCCGATTCCGGGAGTTTCGGAGAGGCTGAAGGGCCCCCTCCTGACTCTCGCATGGACACGGCTGGAGAGCGGTGATCTGGATCACTGCCCGGTACCATTGATGGGCTGTTCCGGGCTGAGAGACGGGGACCGGCGGCCCACCTTCTGTGGGGCTTATGTGTACCGCTGCTTCACCACGTTGAAGTCAACGAGACATCGAGCCTCACGTGATCGTAAGGCACCCGCGGTACCAGCCTCCCACGCTCTCCGTGTCGCAATTCCACGAGCCCGTATTTAGACATCGTCTTCAGGGTTCGCGAGAGGTTCGACTTGCTTCGCCCGGCCATCTCCGCGAGCTCCGTGAGCGAACCCGGTTTCTCTCGGGCAATCAGCTCCAGGAGATGTCTGTTGTGCTCGGAGAGCAACTTTGCAAAGCTCTCGATCGAGGTGAACCACACCTTCGGCTCACCTTTCGCGGGCGTGTGCTCCCCGCGGGCAATCGCCAGGGTGCGCGCCTTCATCTGGTCGTAACCGGCAATCCCGATCTCTAGTGTCTTCATGGAATCGAGCCTCCTTCTTCAAGAACTTGGTCCACTTCTTTCCAGAAATCCTCGAGGAGCGTCACTGCGTCTCTGTACTCATAGGGCCGGACCTTCCGCAGCCGATGCCGATGGTCGCGCTCTGTCCGTCGCCGCCTGCCCGGGCCTGGCCGCTCCCTAACCGGGTGCGCATTATCGAATCCAACCAATCTGGCGCCATCCGGCGCGTGCAGTGTCAACGAGTAGCGGAGGGCGTGCGGTCGTTCGGGCGTCGCCTCGGTCCGCACTACGACGAACTTCACCCAATGCCCCGTGTCGTCCACAAACAGCGTCTCGCCGTGAAGGTCGAGCAGGGTGTCCAGTCCCGGGTCTCGGTCCGGCGTCGTCATCGATTGATGTTATCAGATTATGATAACAAGAGGCGCAAGGAGGTGACTGTCCCTTTCTCTCTCGGGAGGACGCGGGCGGCGCAGCCCGCATCGGCGGGGTCCTGCGGTTCGATGCCCCGTCCCTGGGCGTGGCCGGCGTGGGGGTCAGTGCGCCCGCAAACGACGTCATTTTCCCGGCCCGCCGCCAAGAGGGCGGAATCAACACGGGAGCCGCGATCCGGAACCTGGGAGAGAATCCGATCGACGTGAGTTGCCAATTGATGAAAGCAGGCGCGGAATTGGAGACGAAGGACATTCCACTGGCCGGCAACGGCCAGACGGCCAAGTTTATCCACGAGTTGTTCACCCAGACCGATACGTCCGACTTCGTCGGATCGGTTCGTTGCACCGCTCCTGAAGGGGAACGGTTCGCCGGGATCGCCCTGGAGTTGGATGCCGGAAGCCGAATCTTCACGACTTTGCCGGTGGTTCCCGTCCCGCAGTGACGAGACTCAACTAAAGAGACGTCCTCCCCATAGCCGATGCCGCCGCTCTACGTGCCGACCTCGGTTTGATACTTGAGGATGAAGGTGATCAGGTCGGCCATTTCCTGGCGGTCGCTGTTCTCTTCCAGACCCCGTAACAGGCCCGCGAGAGGAGGTGACCGAGAGGAAGTGACTGTCCCCTTCTCCGTTTCCCCCCGCACGGCTCGCGAACCTGGCGCACTATCCCCTTCTCCCTGGGACCGCCCCGCGCCGCCGGCGAGAGAAGGTGACTTTCCCCTATCGTTTCCCCTGATACACTGGCTGCTGGCGGTCCGCGGCGGCCGCAGGGAACTCCACTTGGTCAGTTTGGACGTCCGCGCCCCGCACGCTGAAGGTCATTATGAGCCAAAGGAGATTCCTATGAGTTTCATCAATGCCGTCCTGAGAGCTCTCCGATCTCCGCAAGGATCCAAGCCGAAGCCAACCGGAATCAAGCCCAAAGTTATCGACCTGGATTTCATTGAGAGCGTCGGACCATATGCCGAATCAACGGACGGAACATACCGGCTGACGTGGTCTCAATTCTTTAGCGACGGCGACGATCCGCATGGAGCGTATGTCCTGAAGCGTGGGAATTCGAAGTTGTGCTCAGGGAAGCTTGAACGCCCGAACGATGGAAAGGTGGCAAGAAACGGAACCATTATCCTGACAGACTGGTGTTTCGGCAACGCCCTCAAGAGCCGAGTTTACGGATTCTCCTCTGACGGAGACCAAATCCTAAAGCATGAGTTTCGAGCCAATGCGATCAGTACAGGCATCAGTGACAGCGGCAAGTACGCCGTCGTACAGCTTGCGAATGCGCCCTCCAAAGAAGATGGGGGAGCATTGGTATTTCTCGACCTCACCACCGGCGAGATTCGTTGGAAAAAGAAGCCGGAAACCGGCTGGGCCGAGTCCTATTGGTTCGACGACATGGACCGGAAGCTCGGCCTTGTCTATGAGCAATTTGGGACGTTCGAATACTCGTATGAGGATGGACGGTTCGAGGACTCCGATAATTGGGATCAGAGCCGAATCCGCTACGGATCAGGTCAGGATATCCTTGATGTTTGCAGAGAAAAACTTGCAGCCTACTCTGACGATATTTCTAGTGGAAATGCAGAGAAATTCCTAGCCCTAGTTAAGAAGGCATTTGACAAGCAGGACGTCCAAGACGATGACCGCATCATCGCCAAGGCCCTTCGGTTGTCGGGAGAAATTCATGAACAGGCGGGAGATCTCCACCAAGCGATCGAGCAGTACGAGAATGCCCTCGATGTTGACGAGAAGGTTGGGGTGAAGCTGAAGCTCCGACGGCTTAGAAAGATGCTGATCTGATCGGTTCGACTTTTCTTCCTTCTCTCAGAGCGTGCCAGTGCTTCGCGGAACTGATCGCTGGCGCCCCCGAGCTAAAGGCTTGCGTCGCCGACGAAGCGAGCCCGACCGCGTGGGGCACCAGAGACGGTGACTGTCCCCTTCTCTGGTTTCCTTCCCTCCAAGCGCCGTTTCCGTAGCCGAGCCCACGCTACGCTGCCTTGACCGCCCGATTCGGTGTCCTCTAGGATTCACCCAAATTCCAGCCCCCAGAAAGGACGCCCATCATGGTGAGATCGGAGGCGCGATCCCAATCCATAAGCCGCCGAGTGTTTTTCCAGGGTGCGAAGGCAGCCGGTACGACCGCATTGACCGCTTCGCTACTCGGAAAAGGGTACCGCCCGCTCGAGGCTGGCAAACAGTTGCGGATCGGCGTGGTAGGCGGCGGATTCGGCGCCGCGTTTCCCTGGCAGCGGCATCCCAACTGCAAGGTGACCGCGGTCGCTGACCTCAGGGAGGACCGCCGGAAAAGGCTGGAAGAGCGGTTCGAGTGCTCTAACGCCTATGCCGATTTCCGTGCCATGCTCAAGAACCCCTCAGTGGATGCGGTCGCCATCTTCACCGGGGCGCCCCATCACGTTCCGCACTGCGTGGAGGTCATGGAATCCGGTCGGCACGCCATCAGTGCGGTTCCGGCCGCCACAACCTTGGAACAGTGCCAGCAGCTTCTGGAGTCCGTCAAAAAGACCGGCCAGATCTACATGATGGCCGAAACCAGCTGCTTTCACCCATCCACCATGACTGCCCGCAGACTGAGGGAAGAAGGAGAGTTCGGGAGGATCTACTACACTCAGGGGGATTACATCCATGACCACGGTACCTACTTGGCGAAGGGAGAGATGCCGGAGTATCTGGAGCGGATGTTCTTTCACGAGGGTAAGCCGACATGGCGGTATGGCAACGCTCAAGGCCTCTATATCACCCATGCCAGCGGTCCGATCGTTCATGTGACCGGCGAGAGCCTGGTTGAGGTCGCGGCGGTCGGAACGCCGCTGGATCACCCGTTCTTCAAGGAGAACGAGTACGGCAACCCGTTTTTGAACACGACCTTCTTCTTCAAAACGTCGGGTGGAAACTCCTCCCGAATCAACATCCACTGGTGGACCGCCGCTCCCGGCCGTGAAGGAGCGGATTATTTTGGGACCGAAATGTCGTTGTTCGAGAGGTGGAAGGGTCTGTGCCCTTCCGCTTACGTGACCCGTCCTCATTCAGAACCTGAACTGTTGCAGGCGGACCACTCCGCAGGACTGCCGCCGTCACTGAGGAACGTTGGAGGGCACGGGGGTTCCCATCCCTTTATCATTCATGAGTTCGTTTCGGCATGTCTGGAGCAACGCGCCCCGTCGGTCGATGTCCATCAAGCCCTGTCCTATACTGCGCCCGGAATCGTCGGATTCCACTCGGCGCTGAAGGGTGGAGACTGGCTGAAGATTCCCGATTTTGGACCGGTCAGTTAGCCGATCCAGGAGAGCCCGGCGGCGTTGGGAACTCGCGCGGCCGGTATCGGACCTTTACTTGGTTCTCATCCGGAAAGCCGCAAGGACAAGAGGAGGAGACTGGCCCGTTCTCCCGCCGTCCCCCTCTAATCTCACGCGTTCAGTCGCCATTGGGTGGGTGAAGGCACCTTCGTGCCTTCACCATCAAGTTGTTCCTTGCACGGTCCGAAATCGTGGAAGCCACCATCAAACGTCCAGGAGGCGTCACGGGCTCATAGTCGATGTTAGAGGCACAACGTTCCCACCAGACTGGGCCCGAGGTGTTGGCGATCGTGGACCAAAAACAACCACTCATTCTTCCCCCACCGCATTCCACGAGCCGGTGCACAGTCGAACTCTTGCGACGCTCACCGCCCTCATCGTAATGAAGCGCGACGACATCACGCGAGAAATAATTGTGTGTGACGTTGCCAACGATTTGGATCTTCGTTCGGTATTTACCAACGTAGTCTTTAGCATCCTGTATTGGTCCGCGATCAGATAGTTTCTCGCCCGTACCAGATAGTTTGAGGCCCTGCTGAATCAGTAAGACCTGGTATGTAACCTGTAGACCGCTGAACTTGGAGTAGGCGGTGTTTTCGTATTCCACAGTGAATTTCCAACACCCAGATAGATCGGGCGGTCGAACAACGTACTTGAAGAATATGAATCCGCCGAGGCCGAATATGATAACTGTAACAAGAGCCTCGACAGTCGCTGCAATGAGCGCCTCGCGGATCTGATTGCAAAGCTTGAGATACCATGTTTCCGTATTCGTCGGGTCGCTCTTACCCGCTCGATCCTGGCTTGCAAGCGTTTCAACGAGAAAAGTGGGCGACTCCCTGCCACCCCATCCGACCTTTAAGGCCAGGACTCCGATTCCGCCTGTTAGAGTTCGGACGATAACTGTTCGTTGGGACCCCAAATCGGATAGAGAGAAGTCCTCGTAATTGACGGGACTCGGTGCAAGACTTTGATAGTGGTCTCCTGCCCACACCAGCCCGCAGAACGCAAACGCTAGAATCATCACGAGAATTTGATAGGTGTTTGGAATGAATTTGCCCTGCATTTCTACGGCCATTAGTCTACGTATTTGCCCCGCAGAACCGCCCGGGTTCTCCGTAATCCAAGTGGCTGCATATGGGGGCTCGAAATCTTCAAATAAAGACCCCGATTCCCTTCGAATTCCCACCGAGAAATACGCTCATCAAAGACCAGATGGAATCGTAGACTGGCCGGTACTTTTGGAATCTGTTACGAACATCCCGCGAAGGCCATAATTAGATGATCGTTGTCCGTGTCTACTCTCGACCTCAGCCTGCCAATTCCAACACGTGACATTGATCCAGAATGCTAATTGGCTCCAAAGTCTATTGTTTTTACTGGAAGTTCGAAACGACGTTAGGTGGTCCGCCCGACGTTGAATTCTTCGCTCTTGTTTGCGGCTCACGCTCCGTGTTTCCGGGTACTTGAGTCGAGCAACAAGCAGTGCCGATTCGGCTGCGCCGGAGGTATGTGGGTCGATACGAACTCGTAGACAAGCCTGCCTGAAACCTCTCATCTGCCACCCGTAATATGCGATCCAGAGATAGAGAGCCGGCAGCCGAGCGCGGCCAATGTGGTGGGTCACCCGAACTGCAAGAATCATTTCAAGCAACTTGCGCCGATAGGTGCATTCGTAGCGCCCAGTTAAAGTGCGCACGAATTGCATCGCAATAGTTGACGCTCCCTGGCGTTGGCCGCAATAGAACGTCTTCCAAACGGCTCTGCCCAGCGCTATTGGATCCACACCTGGATGATGATGGAACCGACGATCTTCCCCGACCACCAAAAACTGACACATCTGATGGGATGGCTTTGGAGAATCAGCAGAGTCCATCTCCGCGACAATTTGGTCTACCTTGTATCGGAGTCTTCTCCATTCCCGGTCCACAATCCCCTGCACTAGCCTAAGCGTAGTGCCAAGGCCCACTATGGCAACAGCAGCCCCAAGCACCGTAGCCGCGACGCAATAATGTTCGACACTCATTAATTCTTTCAGTACCAGCGCACCGATTTTCCCATGATTGACTGATAAGGACCAGAAACACACGAAACGTAATAATGCCGTTGCCGTTGATTCCACCTGTCAGTTTCCTGCAGACGCCATGAAATAGACAGGCCTGACCCTCCAAGAGATCAAAGGCACTCTTGAAGTGGTTCTGTAGTTCATCGTATGTATCGGGAAATGGGCAGCCGTACGCATGGTGCGGTGCGAGAGGAGGTGACTGTCCCCTTGTCCGTCCCTTGAGAACTCGCGCGGCGAGACGAGGTGACCGTCCCCTTCTCCCGCGCCGACGGGCCTGGAATCCTGCGTCGCAAAAGTGACCGGCGAGACGAGGTGACTGTCCCCTTCTCGCGAGGAGACTGTCGTCATTATTCGAATAGCGGAAGAAGCACTGGCCAGAGTAAGCTGTGCCGGTTGCGCCGCGAACTCTGAACAGCACGCGGCCGCTCGGACGATGAGGACGATGCGGTCCCAGGACGGCTTCGATGGTCTTGAAGGTGTCCCTTTGTAGAATGAGAGGTGGTGACTGTCCCCTTCTCCCGCGTTTTAGAGCAGGCTGCTGGCAATGACTCATGAATATGGAAAGCCGCTAATCGGAGCGGCGTTGGGCGAGCAACGGTTGTTTTCAAGTGGCGATTCCGCTTGGGAGACTCCGTGGGAGCCGTCGGAACCAGATGCAACCGCCACGCTCTGGCGTTACATGAGCTTCGCAAAGTTCTCCTCCCTGCTGGAACGCAGGGCGCTGTTTTTCTCCTTGGTCGGCGAAATGGCGGACAGGTACGAGGGATTTATCTATCCGCCGCTAACTCCCAAGTCTGGAGATCCTCTGCGGGAAGCGGAAGACCTCGTTCGCGACACTCTGCACAAGATGGCGCGGGCCGCCTTGATAAGTTGCTGGACGGAGTCCGGCCACGAATCCAGCCTCATGTGGGAAGCCTACGCCGGCACGGAAGGAGTAGCGGTCCGTACCACCTACCAGGCTTTGCAAGAGTCAATTTGCTCGGTTCCCGAACTGCCAATCACCTTCGGGCAGGTAAAGTACATCGATTACCGCCAACAGGAAGTGTCGAGGTTCGGATGGGCCCCGCTCTTCCATAAGCGGATCGAGTACCGCGGAGAGGGCGAGGTGCGTGCAGTTCTGCCCTGCCCGCCTTCGGAGGACGGGGACATTCGCCTCGATCCCGACGTTGCGGTTCAGCGAGGTCGATACATTTCTGTGAATCTGGACATCCTGGTGAAAGAGGTCGTGGTGCCGCCGCATGCCGCGCCGTGGTTCGCCCAGGTCGTGAAAACGGTTGTGCATCGGTCGTCGGTCAGAGCGCGTGTGAGATCATCGGCCATTGAGTCGCCGCCCCCAGGTTCGGATGGAGAAGATACCGGATAATGACGAAAGGAAGTGACTGTCCCCTTCTCCGTACAAGGATCAGGTATGGTCGGCCCCGGCCCGTGAGCAGCTGGAGGCACCGGCATACGGCGCCGCGGCCGTTCGCTCGGGATCCAGGGCCTCGAGTTCCGGATCCGGGCTTCCCTGTGGACCAAGTCCTCGACGTGGACCACGGCTGTAGATGTCGGCCGGTATGGACCAAGTCCAGAGCTCGAGCTCGGGATCCCGCTTTCCCGTGCGGACCAGAAACGCCGGCGTACGGCGCCGCCGCAGAGCGGAAAATAGGGTCGTTTAACTGTCTTCAGATGATCCTATTCTGCGCATTATCGCACGCTATTGCGCGTCGCTCGTCCTACCTGAAGCCAGCTAATTCCCCTTTTGCGGTTTCGGACTCTCCGGCCTCAGCGACGGGTGAAGCATCATCTCCTCGTAGACTTCCTCCCCGTAGCCGATGCCGGCGCTCTCGGTGCCGACCTCGTACTGATACTTGAGGATGAAGGAGATCAGATCGGCCATCTCCTGGTGGTCGATGTTCTCTTCCAGGCCCTCGGGCATGAGGGAGTTGGTCGTCGCCCGGATCTCGCGGATGTTCTCCCGCAACAGGGTGTTCCGCAGGTCGTCGCCCTCCACCAGGGTGACGCTGGTGGCCGTTTCATCCCGCAGCAGGCCGGTGTAGAGACCCCCTTTGAGGTCCGTCGCCACGTACTGCAGATACTGGGGTTCGATGAAACGGTTGGGATCCAGGATGTTCGCCAGCAAGGACTCGGGATCCTTCTCCAAACCGCGGATCAGGTTCGGTCCGGTAGGGTGTTCCCGGGACGAGAGCCGGTGGCACTTGACGCGAGACGAGGTGACTGTCCCCTTCTCCGTCCCCTTCCACCAAATTGCGGGAGACGCGGCGGCGGCGCCGGTCGTAGATCTGGGTAGTGCGGGGGTGGGCGTGACCGGCCAGGTACTGAACGTACTCAAGCGGCACGTTCTGGGAAAGCAGGTCCGTGACCACCAGGACCCGGAACGAGTGGGGCGAGAGGATCTTCGGCAACCCGGCCGCCTTGAGCCGGCGCTTGAGTATCAGCTGGATGGCGAGAGGCGACATCGCCCGATCGGTCAACGGACTGCCGCGGCGCTGCCCGGCCCGATACAGCGGCGAGGCCTGGGGCGCGTCCTCAAGCCCGGCCCCCTCGAGGTAGGCCGCGATCCACTCGTCGAGATCGTGGCGCACCGGGATCTCCCGCGCCTTCCCTCCTTTTTCCGCAAACTGCAGCGACCGGTACTTGCCGTTGTCGCGAAGATCCTGCATCCGGAGCCGGGCGATGGCCCCGACCCGGGCGCCGGTGTAGATGAGCGTCCCGAGGACCGCCCGGTCCCGAAGCCCGTACACGTCGCGGGTTTTGATGGAGGCGAGGAGCTGCCGGGCCTGGTCGACCGTCACCTCGGGCGTCCGGCCCTCCCCGTGCGGGTGGCGCACCCCCCGGACCGACTGAAAGGGATTGAGGACCGCCGCGTGCCGGGCCACCAGGGTATCGAAGAAGTGGCGCAGTCCGGCCAGGGCCTGGTTCCGGGTGGGGGCACCACCGGGGAGCTCGTCCAGGAACCGGCCGGCCAACCCTGGCGTGACCTGGTGCAGCTCCAGCCCCTCGTCCTCGCACCAAGCGAGGAACCGGCTCACCTGGTGGGCGTAGGCGGTTCGCGTATGGGGGTTGGAGATCCGCGCGGAGAAGAACTCGTCCGCGGCGAGGCAGGCGCTCGCGCCGGCCCTCACGAGAATGGCCGGGAAGGTCCCTTCGAGGTCCTTTTCGGCAGGCGAATCGTCGGTTCTGAGGGCGAGGTCGGTGTCGCTCATATTAGCTACGTATAATATACTTTATCGTACTCTGACCCACGTCCCTGACCTCTGATTTCTGCGGGGGTCGCCCCGCTTTGCGCCGCTGGCGGAAGAGGATCTGGAGTCTGATGGGGGAGAGGGCCTCCCCCAATCAGCCCGGGCCGCCTCCGCGCACCAGGCGGGTTGGAGGTTCCTATCACCGTAGCGCTTGACAGGTTGCCGGAGTAGCGGCAGAGTTTGAGGGTGCATTGTCGTCGAGCCCCCTGAATCGATCCCGCCGTGGGGTCCGGCGTTCCACGTAGAAAACTGATGGCCACGGGAGGCACTCCGGAATTGACTGTCGAGATTACCCCTGGGCCGGACGACTGGGAAGCGCGCGGTCGCACGGTGCGGTTGAGCGACCACTTCGCCAAGGTGTCTGCACGGTATCGAACGCTGCGCGAGCTGGATTTCGAGGCCGTGCGTATCATCAGCGACGTAGTGGCTCGCGCCGTGGACTTAGGGAGACCCGTGCGGCTTGTGGACGTCGCCACGGGCTCGGGACGGTACCTGGACGCGGTCAATCATTGCTTAGGCTCAGCTCTTGCCATGCAGGTCGTTTCCATCGGCCTGGATCTGAGTCCGCCCATGCTCAGGCAAGCACGCATCCGCAACAGACACGCGGGTCTGCGTACGCGGCACCTGGTCGGGGCCGTCGAAACGCTCCCGTTCCGGGCCTCCATCTGTGACGTGATGACCTGCTTCAATGCCGTGCACCACTTCGACCTCGCCCGGTTTGCTGGCGAGGCGTCTCGGGTGCTCACCCCCTCCGGCCAGCTCGTCGTCTATATGCGAACCCCAGAGCAGAACCGCCGCACAATCTGGGGCCGCCACTTTCCCGAGTTTGCCACGCGGGAAACGAGACTCCATGAGGTCAACGATGTGCGAGCCGCCCTGGAAGCCACCGGTGCCTTCAGGTCGGTGCGCGCGCAGACGGTTGCGTGGCCGGTCACCTCCTCCTTGGTTCGACTCGTCGAACAAGTCACCCACTATCATTATTCGACCTTTCGGCTGTATTCAGAAGATGCGCTCCGCGCGGCGATCGACACCTTCCGCCAGCGCGTGCGGCAGGCGTTCCGCGACATGACGCACATCACGCATGACAATGACCACGTGCTGATAATTGCTCAGCGCCTGGGCGCGTCACCGCCGCCGACCGCAAGCGCCGCACCCGCCGCTTGATCCTGCTCGGGTCCTACATCGACAGCGTCAGCCAAGCCGACCCGGTGTTCATGACCCGGTTCATGAAGGGCCTCGATGAGTTCCTGGAGCGCGACCAGGACCGGGCACTGTTCGACTTGGCGCCACGGCCCAAAGACGCCTGACGCCCCCTCACCGGTGGTCTTCCTGGGCGTGCTGCCTGGCCGGAAGGGCACCTTCCGGCCCTAAGGGCCTCTGAGCCGCAGCGGGCCAGGGGTGTCACCCGGAGGGCCGGCGCGGAGACCGGCGGAGGCTATCCGGGCTAGGAGCCTGCGCCGCAGGAATCCGTATCCGCCGATGATGGGAGAATGAGGAGCGTTCCACTAAAAACGACCATCGAACGGACCGAAGGGGATCCCGTCGCCATGGTCAGAACTGGGCGGAGCCCGTGCTCCCGCCGATTATGCGGAGTCTCGGTGGGCCTTCCTCCTGCCGACCAGAATATACTTTCCGGCACGGTTCCGCACCGGGCTTCGTCCGTTAACTTAAGGGATTTATGTAGCAAAATCAGCAAGGCTGGCCATCAACGCCGACGGACCAGTCTGTAACGCTGCCTCAATTCTGCCGTGCAGGCTCCCTATTCTCACTCTTCAACTTGCCAGGAGGTGCTGCTATTAGCTGACCGAAAACATCTTCCAGGTCGCGCATGGAAGCGGGGCTCTGTCTTTGGGGTCGGGTTGGGGTGTGGGCTGTTTCTTTGGCACGATAACCCCGGGCTCTACTCGCTACCCTGGATGACATTTACAATTTTCGGGTTCAGCAAGCGCCATCGTTGTCCAGAGCGCTCAAGATCACCCTTCATTACTACTGGGGCCTTCTCTTTATGAGCCAAGATCGCCCGCTCGTAGTCAGACTGCTGCAAAACGGTTTTGACTGACTTGATCGTCCCGTCGATGGATGCCAGCAAAGTAACTGTTCCTTTCGTTTCGGCCTCGCCACGACTCAGCGTCCGCACAACGCCAAACAAAGTCTTATCCGGGCACGGTTCGTGGTCTCGGAACAACCGTGAGGCTTCGCGCAAAATGGGAGCATCGTCAGCGGCAAAGTGAATGATATCCTGGGCTTGATGTGTCGGACGTGTCCGAGCCCAGGTCAGACTAACATCCACTGTCTGGAATGGTTCAATCACTTCAACAAGTGCCTCACACAGATTGGCGCTTACACCGTCATTCACGGCCTCCGAGAAGGCGCTGGCATCTCCTTTGACCGTTCTTTCAGTCGCTTTTCGAGTAGCGGCAAGAGCGCTAGCTAGTTCTCATCCGGAAAGCCGTAAGTTATTGGGAAATAAGGACTAAGGAGGCATTTTCAAGCCCCGGTTCTGTCATAGTCGTTTGGTAGTCTATTGGTGCTAAATAAAAGCAACCAAATGACTTACACAAAACCGGGGGCTTGAACAATGCGCCGAAAACGGGAAAACCAGCTTCCGCTCTCCGGGCTCTGGCCCGGTCACCGACTCGCCCAGGAATTGAAAGCTGTTTCCAAGATCTTGGATGACAACCCCTCGATCCTGGGTCTGGTTCTACACGATCTGTGTGACACCGCCGGTTCAGGCCAGGGGGCTCCGGGTCTCTCCGCAGAGCAGGTCCTGCGCGCGGCCATCCTCAAGAACTGGCATCAGCTGCCCTACACCAAGTTGGCGTTCCTCTGGAGCGACTCTCAGAGCTTTCGTCGCTTCGCTCGACTCCCTTGGCAATGGACCCCCAGTGCCTCCTGCCTCCAGGACAACATCAGCCGGATTCAAGCCGGAACCTGGCAGCAGATCAACCGGCTCCTGGTGCAATGGGCGGAGGGCCAGGGACTGGAACGGGGACGGAAGATCCGAGCCGATGCCACGGCCGTGGAAAGCCCCATCCCCTATCCGCGGGATTCCCAGATGTTGTCCGACTCGGTTCGAGTCCTCACCCGCTGGCTGCGCCGCTTGGCCCGACCTCACAAGATCGTCTTTTCGGATCACCGGCGCCGGGCCAAGCGACGCTGTTGCGAACATCGCCAACCACCGGGGCAAGCGTCGTCTGCGAGCCTATCGGGATCTGTTGAAGGTCGCTCGCAAGACCGCTCATGACGCCGAGAGGGCGCTGCGGCAAGCGGATCGGTTCACCGACCTGCCCAGTCTGGTCATCGCCGGTCAACTGCGCCATTACTTGGATTTGACGAAGAAGATCATCGACCAGACCGAGCGGCGTGTGCTGCGGGGAGAGACGGTTCCGGCCGCCGAGAAAGTCCTCTCCTTGTTTGAGGAGCACACCGACATCATCAAAAAGAAGCGCCGGGAAACGGTCTTTGGGCACAAGCTGTTTCTGACCGGCGGCGTCTCCGGCCTGATGCTGGATGCTGAGGTGGTGCGGGGGAACCCTAACGATGCCGGTCAGTTCCAGCCCTGGATGCGGCGCCAGTATGATCTGTACGGCCGTTGGCCTCGACAGGTCAGTTGTGACGGATGCTTTGCCAGCCGCTCCAATCTGGAGTGGGCCAAAAAGCAAGGCGTCCAGGATGTCGCCTTTGCCAAGAAACGCGGACTGAAGGTCCCTGAGATGGTGCGCTCCAGTTGGGTCTACCGGCAACTGCGACGCTTCCGGGCCGGCATCGAAGGGTGCATCTCGTGGCTCAAGCGAGTGTTCGGACTCGGACGCTGCACCTGGAAGGGCTGGCCCCACTTCCAGCAATATGTGTACCTCTCGATCATCAGCTTCAACCTGCTGGTTCTGGCCCGCCTGCTGCTGTAAGCGCAGCTTGAATCCATTGCCGATGCCCCGTCAGGGACTCGTGTCTTCAAAATCCGGGATCGGCTCTCAACGGACTTGAATTTCCTGCTTTCGGCCCCCATCGAGCCGGTTTATTGCAGTTTCTCCGGCCTTCCTCGGGCTACCCAATCCCCCAAAACCCAACTTTCTGGATGAGAATTAGCTAGACGCCGTGTCACCTGCCGCTCGATTGGATCGTCGTCTCGATCATATTCTCGGCCGAGTGTTGGCTGTATCCGTGGCGGAACAACAGGTGTCAGCAGTGTGATAACGAAACTACCCTGTTCAGTCTGTCCCAAGCGAACTCGGCGCAAGTAGTCGCTGGCCTCTTTGTTTGCACCGGCCCGATAGAGAGGTTGGGGATTCCTTAGTGAGCAGGCCGCAGCCAAGAGCATGTCGTGCGCACCCCGCATGAGATTGATTCCGCCGCTTGCGACTACGCTGCCATCGTCGCTTTCAGCAGTGCGTACCCGTATGACATCACGGTCGGCCGCAACCAAGTTGCGATAGAGGGTGAGTTCGTCCGTCTTGGCGATTTTCGAAAAAATCTCGATGAGCCGCGATACAACGCTAGCGTAATCACCGAGGTGTTGATGCCGCGGCAAAATGATCTCGGGCAAATCCACAGACGTATAGACATCGGAATGATCGCCGTAGATATCAGTCTTGCTCCAACCCGAAGTGCTCGCGTAGCCCGGAAATCTCAACAGAAAGATAGATAAAGGCCGCGTATTCTGCTATAAGTGTTGTGTAATCAATAACTTACAAAGCAGAAGGAACGCGACCTTATGAACGCAGAGTGTACCAGAATAAAGCTCAGATTTCAGGGCCTGGACGGACGGGACGTCGTGGGCCGGTTCGACGGCGGCGAGATCACCTCCGACGCCGGTGGTGTCCTCTTGCGCGAAGTGGAGCAGCGGACCCGGATTCTGGGTCGTCTGAGCGAATGCTTCACCGACTATCGAGACCCGGATCGAGTCGAACACCCGGTGGAGGCGTTGATCAAACAGCGGGTGCTGGGGCTGTGCCTGGGCTACGAGGACCTCAACGACCACGACGAGTTGTGCCGGGACCGGCTCCTGGCGCTACTGTGCGACCGGGACGACCTGACGGGGGAGTTCCGGCGCGTGGAGTCGGATCGAGGCAAACCGCTGGCAGGCAAGAGCACCCTGAACCGACTGGAGCGGACTCCGTTGGAGGGACCGGAGGGCGCGTACAAGAAGATCGTGGCCGACCCGGCGGGGATGGACGAACTGCTGCTGGAGGTGTTTGTGGAAGCGCATCCGGAGCCCCCGGAGGAGGTGATCCTGGACGTGGACGCCACGGACGATCCGCTGCATGGGAAGCAGGAGGGACGGTTTTTCCACGGCTATTACAAACGCTACTGCTACCTGCCGCTGTACGTCTTCTGTGGGGAACACCTGTTGTGTGCGCGGCTGCGCACGGCGGATCGAGGCGCGGCCCACGGGGTGGTGGCGGAGTTGGAACCGATCGTGAGGCGGCTGCGTGAAGCGTGGCCCCAGGTCCGGATCGTGGTTCGAGGGGACAGTGCCTTCTCCAACGACGAGTTGATGGTCTGGTGCGAGAAGGAAGGGATCGATTACGTCCTGGGGTTGGCGCAGAACGATCGGCTGAAGCGGAGGATCGCGACCCGGATGGAGACCGTCCGGCAGTTGCAGCGGGCGATCGGGAAGGCGGTGAGGCAGTTTCAGGAACTACGCTACCAGACGCGGGACACGTGGTCGTGCGAGCGTCGGGTGGTGGCGAAGGTGGAGCACCTGCCCCGGGGAAAGAACCCGCGGTTCATCGTGACTTCGGTCCCGGTCCAGGAATGCGATGGGCGCAGATTGTACGAGGAGGTCTACTGCGCGCGGGGAGACATGGAGAATCGGATAAAGGAACAGCAGCTGGGTCTGTTTGCGGACCGCACGTCGACCCGGAAGCTGGCGGGGAATCAACTGCGGTTGTATTTCTCGGCGTTCGCCTACGTGATGATGGAGACGTTGCGGCGGGTGGGACTGGCAGGGACGAAGCTGGCGCGGGCGCAGAGCTGGACCCTGCGGGTGAGATTGCTGAAGATCGGGGCACAGGTCCGGGTCACGACGCGCAAGGTCTGGCTGTCGTTTTCCGAGAGCTACCCCCATGCGGCGTTGTTGCGGACGGTTCTGGCACAAGTGCAAGCCCTCCCGCTTCGCTGTTAGCGAGAACCAGCCCTATGGAAGACGCCCGGTTGGGAGTCCGCGGGACGGACTCTGCCCTGGAGTCGGCTCTTGGGGGAGAAACCTCGCTCATGAGTGCCGGTGGGAGGTCAAATGCCCCTGACCATCGCCGGATTTCGGCATTCGTCACCGCATTCGAGTCGGCCAGACGGCTCTCGAATTCATGTAGATAAGAAAACCACTGAAATGCTGTTAAACCAACTGATTATCGTGTCGGTGTGTAGAGCCCAGATTATTCATGGAACATGTTGATAAGGGCTTCCAACCCGGCGTTTTCGTGCGGTCGCAGCCCGGTTTCTCTTGAACCTCTGTCGATTCGACTGAATCGGCTCAAAAACAGGACGATTGAACCAGTCATAAACCGTTTAACGGCCAAGGGGGCCGTCACCCGCCGACAGATTGACTCTCCGGTGAGAAATCCCCACCGTTTCGGTCCCTTCCACGGGCCCGATTCCTCCTCCGTCCGCTATCCCGGCGCCCAGGACACCCGCGCCAGTCTCTTCCACAACCGCTTCCAGTCCGTCGCCCCTTGACTGATGACGAAAATCAATCGCCTCCCCTGACGTAGCGCCCGAGATGCCACTCGCAACACCCGCTCGCGAAAACGACGCAGACTCCAGCCCCGACGCGTCGCCTGCTCCATCAGCACCCGACCCAGGTGCAGGATCTCGTACCCCAGCAGATTCAGCAGAAACAAGACTTCGTTGTGGGGTCGAACCCCGGCCTCCGTCCTCGCTTCCGGCTTGGCTTCCGACTTCAGCGGCTTCCCCCGGTAGTGCGTCTTGGGCCGGCTCGCGGAGGACAAGGCCGGATCGAGCACGTCCATCAACTCCCCCATGTGGCCTTCCGCCTTCCCCCGTTTGCGGTACCGCGCCAGCAACGCTTCCGCCTCGTATCGTTTCCGACTCAGGCTCGTCAGCAACCAGAAATGATCCGGATACAACTCCCCCGGTCGCTCCCGCACCACCAGCACCACCCGGCGCGCCCGATCCCAGCTCTCCGCCTGATAGGTCAGCTCATGGAACCAGAGCCTCGGTGGTGCTTTCGGGGATCGCCCCGCCGGCTGGGTCAAGTAGGGCTTCGCCATCCGGTTCAGGACCTCATTCTTGCGGATTCGAGCGATATAGGGCACGCTTCTCGACTCCAGCCCCTGCAGCAGCCCCGGCTCCGGGAACCCCGCATCCATCCGCACGATCATCGAGCCGCACACACGCCCCCGACAGCGGTCCACCACCCGGAGCGTCAACTTCAGCGCCTTCTTCCCCAGGTAGCTGGCTCCCGGAAAAATCTCCCCGTCGATCAGGTCCCCCGTCTCGGCACAACTCGCCACCAATCCGTGGTACATCCGCTGGCGATAGTATCCGTTCCATTCGCTTCCCGGGGGATGCCCATGGACCTCGACCGGGAGACCGTCCACGTCCAGGACCATCGTCTTTTTCCGTCTCTTCTTCCGTGGGGTCTTTTTCCCCCGTTTTCGCCGCCGACCTTCGATCATCTCGATCCGACGGCACGCCAGCTCCGTCACCGCCTGGTGCAGGACCGGAAGGTTCTCCTCCCGGCTGAGCGTGTCCAACAGTCGGGACAAGGTCGGCTGTGACGCCAGCCCGTGGCCCTCCTCCAAGGCCGCCGTGCCCCGACGGGTCTGGCTCGCCACCCGCAAGCTCGGATCCTGACGCAGGCGGTCGGCGTCGGACTGGTCGCGCCAGCCCTGCCCCAGCAGCAGGAGTCGAGTTCGCAGCAGATCCGACAGCGGATAGCGGATCGAACTCGGGTGTCGCGGATCGTGCAACCGCTCGGTCAACCAGTCGATGAGGCCGCTGCGCTCCATCAGCTCCCGCTGCACCAGGGCTCCCGTGTCCGCACTGAGCAACTCGGGGCGGGTCTCGAGGCGGAGGGATCGGTTGAATGAGGGCCGGATCTGCGGTATCGTCTCAGGCATGGCGTGCTCCGTTTATTGTGGTTGTTTCTTAGCACTATAATCATACCACAAATGACGGGCACGCCGTCTCTTTATGCCGCCCTTGGAGGGGACGCAAACCGTGGAAATGCTTGGGTTTCGGCCCCCCTTGAATCCTGGGGTTAAACCGACGTTGACAACAAAGATAGCGTTTCACCCAGGTCGGATCCCATCCGTTTTCTGTGGGTATCCCGTAACCCTCTGATCCGACTCGACATGACGGGCACGCTTGCTCATTTTATGTTTGCGTGATGAATAATCTGGGTAGAGTCGAGGAGAGGCGCGACGGCCGTAGGTCGAAGGGAGTCGCTGTTGCCGGCGGCTTTCGCCCTCATGCCGGTGCCTCAATCTCCACCGTGACCCCGTTTCCTCTCCCCGCTCATCGAACCGGACGTGCGCTACTAACGCATCCGGCTCTCGGACGAGATCATACGCGCGCCCACGGAAAGCTGGCCGTTCGCGGACCAAGACGAGTGAGCTCCCACTCCTTCCAGAGTCGCTTGTCCGGGAAGCGCACCGTCTTCCCGGCCCTCACCTTGTGCTTGCGGCTCAGCCACTGGCGCAGCCGCCGGGTCGCGTGCCGATCGATCGTCGCATAAGCGGGACTCACCTGACCCAACGAGAAGTAGTTCGCCCAACCGTTCAGAAGCCGGTTGAGGCGTCCCACGACTCGCTCGGGTTCCAGGAGTCCATAGCGTCTCTCGGTCAACGCGCTCACCCTGCGGCAGAGGCTCTGAACGCTCGCCGGGCTCGGGCGCGTCCCAATGTAGGCTCGCCCCGTATCCCGGCGGTAGTTGCGCCCAATCCGGTAGCCGAGGAACTCCAGCGGTTCCTCCGGCACCCGCACCTCTCGGGTCTTCTCCGCGTTCAACGCCAGCTTCAGACGCTTCACCAGATCCTCGACCGCCGTCCGCATGATCGCGGCCGGAGCTTGGCCCAGGACCACAAAGTCGTCTGCGTAGTTGACGATTTCCGCCTTGAAGCGCCGAGCGTAGCCCAGTCCCTTCCAGCCCAGAATGAAGCGTCGCATGTACAAGTTGCTCAGCAGCGGTGAGATGGGCGCCCCTTGCGGGGTCCCTTTCCTCTCTTGCCGCGCCCGGGTCGTTCGGCGTCGTCCGCCGCAGCCGTCCTCTTCCTCCACCGCCATCTCCAACCAAGCCTTGATCCAACCCACCACCCGCCCATCACTGATGCGGCGGGCCACGGACTTGATCAGTTGGGCATGGGGGATCTGGCCGAAGTAGTCCGTCAGGTCGGCGTCCACCACCTCGCGGTGGCCCCGGTTCAGCAGTCGGTGCACGTGCTTGACGGCATCGCCCGCGCTCCGGCCCGGCCGATAGGCATATTGTTCCGGGGCCAGATCGGCTTCGAAGATCGGCGACAACACCAACATTGCCGCCGTCTGCGCCACCCGATCCCGCACACACGGAATGCCCAAAGGCCGGAACTTCCCGCGTTGCTTCTTCGGGATCAGAACCTGCCGCACCGCGTTGGGCCGGTAGGTCCCTTCCTTCAGGTCCCGCGCCAGTTCCCCGAGCCACCCGTCCACCCCCGACGACTCGATGTCGGCGATCGCCTCCCCGTCCACCCCGGCCGACCCGCCGTTGCGGCGGACCTCCTGCCAGGCCACACGGAGCACGTCCAACCGCCACACCTTGTCGCACAGCGAGTAGAACCGGAAGCCCGGAGCCTCCTTCGATGCTCGCATGGAGCGTCTTCCGGAGTCTCTGAACTTTCTCTGAAGCTACTAGGTTCTCACCAGTCTTCACGTCCTTTTCCCCGTCCAACGCGGTTCTCGAACCAAGGCCCCTTCCCTCCACCGGCGTTACCCGGCTTCTCCAGTACTACGGGCCTCTCCGCCACCCCGACGGCCCAGGCTGGCCCTCACGGGTTCCCGGTTGACGCGTGCCACGCCACCGGCGGGGCTTCCCGTGTTGCTGCTGTCTCCCTCTTGTCCACATGCCACCGCCAATACCCCGGCGGAACCGGTCGGTGCTTGCGTCGCTCGCTTCCCGACCGCTGGCAGCCTTCGTGCGTTTCTCAGGCGGGTCGGCTTCCGCATTACCCGTTTCGAGGCCTGCGCAGCGTTCACATGTTGCGGCCTGCGGACTCGCTGAGTCGCCTAAAGCGACCCTTTGACATCGGAGTGCTTCAGTCCATATCGTTGCCTCCATGAACCGCTCCGACTGCTACCGGCTGGAGCGACAGTTGCCGGGTGGGATTCGCACCCACTGAGAAACAGCGCCTTTCCACGGCGCACTGAGAAATGGGGGTTAGTTTTCTTCAAATTATCATGGACTAATGCTTCAAATACCGGCGCATCCGAGTCAGTGTCGATCCCTTTTGGTGACCCGGTAACAATGCTGTCCATTCGTTTGCACAGGCCTTATTAACTAATTCCCCTTCTGCGAATCCTGATTCTCCGGTCTCAGCGACGGGTGAAGCATCATCTCCTCGTAGACTTCCTCCCCGTAGCCGATGCCTGCGCTCTCGGTGCCGACCTCGTACTGATACTTGAGGATGAAGGAGATCAGATCGGCCATCTCCTGGTGGTCGATGTTCTCTTCCAGACCCTCGGGCATGAGGGATTTGGTCGTCGCCCGGATCTCGCGGATGTTCACCCGCAACAGGGTGTTCCGCAGGTCGTCTCCCTCCACCAGGGTGACGCTGGTGGCCGTTTCATCCCGCAGCAGGCCGGTGTAGAGACCCCCTTTGAGGTCCGTCGCCACGTACTGCAGATACTGGGGTTCGATGAAACGGTTGGGATCCAGGATGTTCGCCAGCAAGGACTCGGGATCCTTCTCCAAACCGCGGATCAGGTTCGGTCCGGTGGGGTGTTCCCGGGACGAGAGCCGGTGGCACTTGACGCATTCCCGCCGGTAGACGGCCTCGCCGCGTTTGTGGTCGCCGGTCAGAGACAAGCTGGCCTGAAATTCGGCCAGCACGTCCTGGCGAGACCCCAGTTCCTCGGACCCCAGGAGCCGGACCGCCTGCTCCCGGATCGACTCGTCGTCGTGGTTCATGAGGAGCTCTCGACGCTTGGCGTCGATCTGGCTCGCTGCGACGGACTCCTCCGAAACGGCTTGGAGCAACGCCAGGGTCCATTCCTGCCGGGAAAAGAGACTCTCCAGGATCTTGCTCCGGGTTCGGGGAGAATGCGCCGTCCAGTCCTCGAGGAGGAGACTTGGTATCTCGGGGATGGCGAAGCCCGCCAAGGCATCGATCGCCGCGATCTGGAGATCCTGAGGCTGTTGCGGATCCACCAGCGAGGTCAGTACGGGTTTCACTCGATCCAGCCGGTCGTGGTGAAGCAGGCGGATGGATTGGAGCCGGTCCTCCAGGGAAGCGGACCCGTCGGCGACGATCTTGCCCGCGCGCTCCATGTGGGACTTGATCAAAGAGGCCGCGGAGGCCGGGAGTCTTCGTAGCCCCACGAGCGATCCGCCTGAATAGGCCAGGCCTTCGGCCATGCCGAGGATGATCTCCTGCCTTGCGGACGGTTTTGCGGCCAGCACCGGATTGGCGGCCATGACGCCGAGGACCCGCCTCAACTCCCGTGCGCGGTCCCGGGCTCCCACCGCCCGGGCGAGCTGAGACAACCACTGGACCGATTCGGGTTGCGCCAGAAACGTCTCCTCGTTCGCCAATCGGGCGAACAGTTGGTGGGCAAAGTCGGCACACGAGCTCAGGACGGCGTTCTGGACCCAGAAGTCGCCTGTATCCTCCCGTGCGATCCGGACCAGTGCGGGAAGAGCCCTCTGCCCTCGCACCTCGCCCAGACTCAGGGCCACCTGGAACCGGACCCGGATTTCCGGGTCCTGGGCCAGGTCCGAAACCTTCCGGGACAGGGCGCGGGAACGATTCAGACGGGATTCGGCCAGTCGAACGGCATGGACCCGGACACCGGCTTCAGGATCCCCCAGACCCCGCAGCAGATCCCGTTCCCGGAGGGAGCCGAGACCCTCCAGGGACCAGAGAGCATGCATCCGGGCAAGGGGACGAGAACTCTCCCTCAGGAGCCGGCGCAAGAGAGGCGCTGCCGACCGGTCCTGCCGTTCGCGGACCAGCCGGTGGGCCGTCGCCCGCCACCAGCCCCCGTCGTGCTCCAGATGGGCGACCAATTCCTCGGTCGTGGCCTCGCCCAACCGGGGCGGAGGTGGCGACACGAATCCTGGGGGCGCCAGGCGATAGATGCGTCCCCGGTCGCGTCCGTTGGTGAAATCCAGGTGCTTCATCACCCGTCCGGGGACGTGGGTCGCCTCGATCAGCTCCCGGGACATGTCCAGGAAGTAGACGGTTCCATCAGGAGCATTGACCGCATTGGCGGGGCGAAACCAGTTGTCCGTGGAGCGGACGAACTCCGAGCCCTCCGTCTCCCCCCGCTCTGAGCGGAAAGTGACTCCGTCGTCGATGAGAACCCGGCGGTGGATCAGGTTGCCCGTGTTGGCGCCCATGAAGTAGCTGCCCCGATACTTCTCCGGGTAGGCGTGGCCCGTATACATGGTCACCCCCGAACCGGCCGTCAGGTAGTCGTGACCGACACCCGCGCTCCGGGAAGAGGACCCGGCGAAGATCCGCCGAGCCTGCCGAATCGTGCGCCAGCGCTCCACCGGACTGATCTTGTAGAGGCGGGTCTGCCCTTGGACCAGCGGCTTCACCTGGTTGGCGCCCGGTCCCAGCCACCGGTGCAGGTTGACGAAAAGGTGGGGATTCCGTTCCAGGTAGCGGGCCGGCAACACCACATGGCGCCCCGGCATCCCCTGGTTGCAGACGAAGCGGTTGTACCATTCGTCGAAGGAGTGTCCGAACTGGAAGGTCTGGGTCGTGGTCTCGAACCGCCCGTTCACGGGATCGAAACGGAAATCCCGGGCGCCCAAGGAGACCGGAGGCGAATCCGGATTCTCCAAGGATCGGATCTCGCCGGCGTTTCCGGAGGCGATCCCATAGATCCAATGGTCTACCCCCATGATGATGTTGTTCATCATCTGTTGCTCGTTCTGGTGTCCAAAGCCCGAATAGACCTTGTTCCGGATGTCTGCCTTGCCGTCACCGTCGGTGTCCTTGAGGTACCAGATGTCGGGAGGAGCGGTGACGAAGACCCCTCCCTTCCAGACCGTCACTCCGGTGGGCCAAAGCAGTTGGTCGGCGAAGACGTGGCTCTGGTCCAGGGTGCCGTCGCCGTCGGTGTCCTCCAGCAGGCGGACCACACCCATGGGCTTTTCGCCCGGACCTGGCTGGTAGGGATAGTCCCGCATCTCGGCCACGTAGAGGCGGCCGTTTTCATCGAACGCGGCCGCGACCGGGTCGTTCACGAGAGGCTCATGGGCCACCATCTCCATACGGAATCCGTCGACCGCCTCGAACGATGCCAGGGCCTCCTGCGGCTCCTTGGGCGGAACCGGCTGGAGATACTCAGCCAAGGCCGCCTCGTCCCGGGAAATGTCCACGATCTCGCGGAACGGATCCCGCGTGTCTTCGTCAACCCCGCAACCCAGGAACGGGATCAGAACCGCTCCCGCGACGAAACGTCCAGCCGTTCGCAGACACAGATTGGACTCCATACTTCACGCCTCCCGATGTCACCGGGCCTTTCAGAGGGCGGCGACTCAATTTCGAATCAGGTCAATCGTCCCCGGGGTCGCTTGTCCATGATCTTGCCGGCCACCCTGAGGAAATTGCCGCCGATGATCTTGCGAATGTCGTCGTCCGAGTAGCCTCTCACCACCAACCCCACCGTCAGATAGGGAGCGTTGACCCAGGACAGGGGACGGGGCCCGGTCTCCCATTCCCAGTAGGTCCGCGTGCCCTTGAAGCCCGTGGCCAGAAACTTCCGGGGTTTCAGGATCTTGACAATTTCCGGAGCCTGCACGGCCCGGCCCATGGGACCTTGGTCTGAGGCCAGGCCCACGTGGTCCACACCCACCAGCTTGACCGCGTGGTCCAGGTGCCGGTAGACGGCCTCCGCACCGAATCCACCCAACAGGTTGGGCACGGTGATGATTCCGATCATGCCCCCTCTGTCGGCCGTACTTCGAATCGCCTCGTCGGTGGCGTTGCGGTTCGGGCTCTTGCCTCCACGGGATAGCGCGCGGCAAGCCGTGTGGCTGATGAGTACCGGTTCCTGCGAGGCCCGGATGGCGTCCAACGTCGTCTGGGTTCCGCAGTGGGAAAGATCCACCATGATCCCCAGTTGGTTCATGCGCCGGATGACGGCTTCCCCCATTTCGGTGAGCCCGGTGTCCGTCTCCTGATAATGGGAAGTTCCCAACTGGTTCCGGGTGCTGTTGGTCAACTGGCAGTGGCGGACGCCGAAGCCGTAGAAGAGATCGAGACTCTTGATGGGATCCTTGATGTGAGGGCCGGCAAAACAGGCGTCGGGCCGGCCGAGGTGCCAGATGACGGCATGTTTTCCCGCCTGCTTGAACCCCTTAAGGTCCTCGATTCGCAAGAATTTCTCCAGGTAGTCCAAGTGGTCGAAGGCGTAGGTTTCGCTGGCCAGGTACTCGAGGGAACCCCGGTCCCCTTCCCCTTCCGGAGCCCAGGCCACGTCGGCGAGGCCCAAGTCGATCTGGGCCGATTCCCACGCCAGCCGGTGGTTGGCCCGAAAACCGGGATCGTGGACCACCTCCAGCGCGCGCCATTTCTGAATCTGCGGCCGGACGGTGGACCTGAACAGCTCTAGTTTCCGTTCCGGGTCCGGCTCCGGGTCCAGAACCTCAAGCGCCCAAGCCTTCATGGATTCGGAGTAGAACCCGGTCACGTGAACTGGATTGGACCCTCCGTAGAGATCGCAGACCATGGATTCCCGATGGAGCTCGAGTCCATGCTCCAACTGGGCCGGTGTCGGCTTGATTTCGTCCAGAATGGCTTTTCTGGCCCCGTCGATATGTCCTCTGAACCTACGGGTGGCCAGACCGGCGTATTCCTTTGCCGCTGCCTTCGCCTGCGGGCTCCCGACGGGGCCCTGGGCGAGCAACGACACGGCGCCCACCTGGACCAGGAACCGCCGACGATCGGTCGCAGACTGTAGAGTCATCTCGATTCCCTCCGATAATTCCCGGTCAGTCTACTACGACACCCGGAGGTTCGCGCGTCCCGCCCCGGTCCCTGCCACCCGGGAACCGGGCCGATCTGGGCGGTCATGGTATCCTGCGTCTTGCCGGTGCTCCATGGACCGGAGACGGAAAACGTGAGCGCATCTCCTCGTTTTGCTTCCTCCAAGCTCCTCCCCTATATCGCTGTGGTTCTCTGTCTGGCGGGAGGAATCCGGAGCCAGTCCGTCCCGTCGCCTGACAGCGCCATGGAGAAGATGAAGCTGCACCAGGACTACCTGGGAGCGCTGGCCGACCTCCAACAACTGCTGAAGGCTCCCAACCCTTCGCCGGTCATCTACTATCTGGCCGGTATCTGTCAGACCTCCCTTCGCAACTACCCGGAGGCCATAGAGAACTTCCAACAGGCCATGGCCAAGGGTCTGGACAGTTGGGAGCTGAGGCTGAGTCTGGGAGTCGCGTTCGCCCGCATGGGCCGGGATTCGGAGGCCCGCCGGGAGTTGGAGCTGGTGCTTCAGCTCCGGCCCGACGAGCCGACCACTCTCTTCCACCTGGGAGAGCTGGATCTGAAGGAAGGCCTTTACCCCGCGGCGGAAAGGAACTTCCGCCAGGTCCTGCGCCTGAATCCGGGCCACGAGAACATCCTCTTCAATCTGGGGACCAGCCTTCTGCGCCAGGGAAAAGAGGCGGAAGGCCGGGCGGTCCTGAAGAACCACCGGCAGAGAGCACATTTACGGGGACGGCTCAAGACGCTTCGTTGGATGTCCGCCTCGCCCCGGGCCAGCGCGGAAGTGTTCGCCGACCTGGGAGACGCGAACCTGGAGATCGGCGATCAGCGGGCGGCTCTGGATGCCTACGCCCGTGCGGAGAGACTGGAGCCGAACACCCATCTGACCGGTTTCGGGCGGGGAAAACTCAGTTTCGGACGGGGAGATCTCCATGCCGCCGGGACGCACCTTCGCCGCTACCTGGACCAAGGCGGCCAGAGCTGCGAAGCGTATCTCTTCCTGGCACTGGTGGAACGACGGACCCAGCGCCACCAGGAGGCCCGGGACACCGCCTCCAAGGGCTTGGACGCCTGTCCCCAAGACGTGGGCCTGCTCTCCACAGCGGCCCGGCTGGAAATGGAACGGGGCAACCTGGAACAGACGGGCGCGCTGGCCGAGCGGATCATGCGAGTCGACTCCACGGACCCTTCGGGCCCCTTCATCAGGGCGCTCTCGCTCCTTTATCGAAAACGGCTGGACGAGGCCGAACCGATGGCCCGCAAGGCGCTGGAACTGAACGATCAGGATCCCAAGCACCATCAACTGCTGGAACGAATCTACCAGTCCATGGGAACCTTTGAGAAAGCTCGTTTCCACGGCGCCAAGGCACGTGAACTGGTGGGGAAGAAGCGATGAAGAGGGGGACAGGACTGTCCCCCCTCCCAGGGGCGGCGTGGCGGGTTGCGAGAGGTGCTGCTAGCATGTGGTTGAACCTACCGAAATCCGGAACTTACGGAGACATGCCATGAGAGAGAAACGATCCCTTTCACGACGCGAGGTGCTGCGCGGAGGTTTGGCGGCGACCGGCGCTTCGCTCCTTCACTCTTCAGTATTCGGTTTCGTGCTGCCTCCCGTGGAGACCGGAGAGACGGTGGTGCCCTTCCTGGATCCACAGCCGGTGAATCCGGATCGGTCCATGGTCCAGTGGGACCAGCTCGAATCCTGGATCACTCCCGAGTCGGACTTCTTCAGCGTCAAACACTACGGGATCCCGGAAGTGGACATGGGGAAGTGGAGGCTCAGCATCGGAGGATTTGTGAACCAGCCCCTTTCTTTGACTCTGGAAGACTTGAAGGCCCGTCCCAAGAGTCACTACACCGCCACGCTCGAGTGCTCCGGAAACGGGGCTTCGGAGCGATTCATGGGGGCTATCGGCAACGCTCGCTGGAGCGGGACCCGGTTGGGTCCGGTCCTGGAGGAATGCGGTCTGAGCCCGGAGGCCACCGAGGTGGTCTTCTTCGGAGTGGACCGCGGCAAGGAAGAGATCCGGGGCAATGAATACGAACAGAACTTCGGGCGCAGTCTTTCGGTCAAAGAAGCGTTTCGGGATCGGGTCCTGCTGGCCTACGAGATGAATGGGAAGCCGTTGAGCCAGACCCACGGCGCTCCGCTCCGCCTGGTGGTTCCCGGTTGGTACGGAGTGGCCTGGGTCAAGTGGCTCTGGCGCATCGAGGTCCATGACCGCCGTTTCCTGAGCCGATTCATGGGGCGCGACTACGTTACGATCCGCGGTGAGGAGCGGGACGGCGAAACCATCTGGCGCGAGACCTCGGTGGGCCGCATGAATCTCAAGTCCATCGTGGCCCGGGTGACCCGTCTGGATGGCGGTGCCGTCCGGGTCATGGGCGCAGTCTGGAACGACGGGACTCCGTTGAAGGGGGTCGAGCTGAAGCTGGACGACGGCGCCTGGACGCAGACCACGTTGGGCGAGGGGAAAGACCATCCCCATTGCTGGACCTTCTGGTCCTACGTCTGGAACGATCCCTCTCCGGGCGAGCATACTTTGGTGTCCAGAGCCGTCGACGCCCGTGGCCGGGTCCAGCCGGCTCCGGAAGACGAAATGATCCGGCTGAAGAAGACCTACTGGGAAGCCAACCAGCAGATCCGGCGGCGGATCCAACTCTGACCACATGGGCAAGCGGCTAGCGGTCTTCGGCGCCGGCGCCATCGGGGGCCAAGTCGGCGCCCGGATGTTCGCCGCGGGACACGACGTCACGCTGATCGAACCGTGGCCGGAACAGTTCCGTGCCATTCGGGATTCGGGCCTGCGCATCGAAGACGGAAACGAGTCGTCTCTCTTCCGCCCGCCGGTGGTCCAACCGGACCAACTCGACCGGCTGGACCCGGTCGACATCCTCTTCCTGGCGGTGAAGTCGTACGACTCCAGTGCAGCCCTGAAGAGGGTCCTTCCCTGCCTTTCACCTCAGACCTGGGTCGTGAGCACCCAAAACGGTATCAACGAAGAGATCATCGTCCAGCGAGTCGATCGCGACCGGATTCTGGGCGTGGTCATTCTGATAAACGCCGTGCTGGAGGCTCCCGGGCGGATCCGGGTCTCCACCCAGTCCGTCTCCCGGTCCTCCGATGTCAACGCTCCCGGCGCCTACGTGGGCGAGTACGCGGGGACCTCCGAAAGCAAGGCCAAAGAAGTTTCCCGGTATCTGAATGCCGTATGGCCGGTGAAGACCACCGGAGATCTGATGGCCATGCGCTGGACCAAGCTGGCCACCAGCGCCATGGTCAATGCCCTGTCGGGAATCACCGGCCTGCGGTCGGCTCCCCTCCTGGGCGAGCCGGAGGTCCGGAAGATCATGATCCAACTGGCGGCGGAGGTGGTTCTGGTGGCCAGGTCCCATGGCTACGGCATCCATCGGGTGCTGGGCGACTGTACGCCGGACGAGGTTCTGGACGCCGCCCGCGGTCGGGACCGGACCATGGAGCGGCGATTGGCCCGGATGTCCCAACGGATCAGTCCCGCGGCCGCCACTTCCCTGCTCCAGGACCACTGGAAGGGGCGGATCACCGAAGTGGATCACTTCAATGGATTCGTGGTCCGAAAGGGGCGGGAGAAAGGGATCCCGACCCCGGTCAATGAGGCGGTCCGGCGACTCATGAAGAAGATCGAGCGCAAGGAACTCTCCTCGGGACCACGCGCACTGTCCCCACTACTGAGCCTAGTGAACGGGTAGGGGTAGGAGGGGGGACATTTTGTCCCCCTCTTCGTCGTTGCCCCCAATCAAGAATGGGGGACAAAATATCCTCCCTCCTATGCGAAAACCTCCGGATTGACGCAGTGCCGGGGCCGTCTTCCCTGCAGCACGGCCAACATGTCGTTGGCCATGGAACGCCCGACCCGGTCCATGGCCAGATGGCTCATTCCCAGGGCGTGGGGCGCGAAGAGGCACCGGGGATGTTTGAAGATTCGGTGGGAGACGTCGGGAGGCTCGGTGGGAAACACGTCCAGTCCCACGTAGCTGAGTTGTCCGTCTTCAAGCGCGTCGGCCAAGGTGTCGAGACCATCGGTGATGCCGCCGCGGGCCAGGTTCAGCAGAACGGCTCCCCGCTTCATGCCGGCCACGGCCTCCCGGTCGATCATCCCCCGGGTCTCGTCGTTCAGGAGCATGTGCAAGGAGACATAGTCGGACTGGGCCAGCAGTTCCTTCAGCGAGACCTTTCGGACTCCGATCTCCGCCATCCGATCGGCGTCCACGTACGGATCATAGCCCAGGACCGTCACTTCGAAGGGTTGCAGCAGCCTGGCCAGATACGACCCGATCCGGCCCAACCCCGCAATGCCCACTGTGTGGCCGGCCACGTCCCCGACCAGTTCGTCATAACGGCGGTCCCAGTTGCCGCTTCGGACCGCGGTGTCCATGATGCGCATGTTCTTGACCAGGCAGAGCAACATTCCCAGGGCCCCTTCGGCCACGGAGAATCCGCCCACCGGGGCGATGATCAGAGGAATCGACCGGCGGGTCAGGGCCGGCACGTCCACGTTGTCGTACCCGACGCCGGTCCTGCCCACGACCTTGAGGTCGGGGGCGGCCTCCACCAACTCCGGTGTGATCCGGGCCTCTCCTCGGGCGACGATCCCGATCGTGTCCGTGAGCAGACCCAACAACGTCTCTTGGTCGGTGCTGGGCGAGGTCACCGTGGGAGCATGGGCCTCCAGCAACTCGATCACGATCTCTTCCACCGGGGCCGTCACCAGGATTCTCTTCTGAGTCATGGAGGTTTCCTATCCTTAGTCAGTGTCTACGTTTAGGGATCGTACGGACCTTGTCGGGTTCCACCCACTTCGCTACCATTGTCCAATCGGTTCCGACAACCGGAACCCGTCGATCAAACCTGACGGAGTATGAGTCATGAGTCAATCTTCCATCAACAGGCGATCCTTCCTGTCCCATTCGGCCGGCGCCGGAGCCGGACTCGCACTGGCCGGATTTCCCGCCATAGCCAAATCCCGGGACGTAAACGGCCAGATCCGAGTCGGCATCGCCGGTCCCGGCGGCCGCGGCAGGGGCATCATGAGGGAGTTCTTCGAGCATAACCAGCGTTTCAACGCCCGCCTCACGGCGGTTTGCGACGTCTGGAACGATGCCCGGGAGCAAGCGAAGGCGCTGACCGAGGAACGGCAGGGAACGACCCCGAAGGTCTACCGCCACCACGAGCAGATCGTGAACGACCCCGAAATCGACGCCCTCATCATCGCCACTCCGGATCACGCCCACGCGCAGATCCTCGAAATGGCCGCCCAAGCGGGCAAGGACGTCTATTGCGAGAAGCCCATGGGCAACGTCCTTTCGGAGACCAACGCGGCGCTGGACGCGGTGAAGAAATCGGGCAGCATCGTCCAGATCGGCACTCAAAGGCGGAGTTCCCCCAAGTACCGGCAGGCGGCCAAGATGATCGCCGACGGGATCATCGGCGACGTGGTCAAGGTGGATCTCCACTGGAGTTGGTACAGCCCCTATCGCTGGGCCAAGAAGGACAAGGACTTGGCGAAGATCAAAGAGGGCGACGTGGATTGGAACACCTGGCTCATGGGGAAACCCCATCGGCCGTTCGATCCCCGGGTCTTCCGCTGCTTCCGCCTCTGGAAGGACTTTTCCAGCGGCATCGTCGACCAGTGGATGACCCACGGCATCGATGTGGCCCACATGCTCACCGGCACCTCCTATCCCCTGAGCGCCGTGGCCCACGGCGGAATCTACGCCTGGAAGGACTGGAGGGAGAACGCCGACACCATCGAGGTCTCCCTGGAGTACGAGAAGGACGGCCACAAGTTCCTGACGGTCTACTCCACCAACCTGATCAACGGATACGGCAAGGCCACGCAACTGCACGGCACCCTGGGCAGCTTCGAGGCCGGAGGTTCCACCAACAAGGAGGACTGGAGCAAGGGCCGGGCCGAGTCCAGCGCCAACCCCAACGTGCCTTGGCACTTCTCGGGCCGGGGAGTGGAGGCCGAGGGCAAGATCGAGGACCAGGTCCCCATTCCTGACGCTCCGGGCGAAAGGAGCCACGTGGCCAACTGGCTGGACGCCGTTCGCGCCCGGGACAGCAAGAGGCTGCATTGTCCCGTGGAAGCCGGGTACGGTCATTCCATCGCCTGCATCATGTCCACCGATTCCTATTGGAGCGGCCGGCGCATGACATTCGAACCTGTCAAGCGCACGATTCAGGCTGGCTGATCTCGATTTTTCCGAAAGGGCCTGCATCCACCGGGGTGCAGGCGTTTTCTTTTTTGCGGCTGCCGCGGTAGTCCCCGACGACAATCACAAGCTATCGAGCGTCCCGCCGTGCGGAGTTCCGTCAAAAAACCGTTTCAAGGAGGGTTCCATGGCGTCCATCGAGATCCTGGGCACGGGCCGAATCGACGAGCGTGAGTCGGCATTTCCCCAGGCGGTTCAACTCCCCGACGGAGACATCCTCTGTTCCTTCAACGTGGGAGGCGGCGCTCACGTCACCGGCGGCTCGGACTGGGCCCGCTCCACCGACGGAGGCGAAACCTGGAAGGTGGAAGGCACGCTTCTGCCTCGCCACGAAGGCTCCACAAACGCGCTGAAACTGAGTCTTTCTGCCGACGGTCGGACGGTCTATGCGTACGGTTCCCGTCACTTTTCCCGGGCCACCAAGGTATTCGGCGATTCGGAAAACGAGCCCGTCTTCCTCCGGTCAGCGGACGGAGGACGGACTTGGTCTCCTCCCCGCTCCGTCCCCATGAAGGGCCACAGGAAGCTGGAGATCTCTCACGGAATCCTTCCCCTCCAGTCCGGCCGCCTGCTGGCGCCGGCCGCCACCCTCGATTCCAAGGACACGTTGGGCAAACAGGTCCTGGCCGCCGTTTCCGACGACGGCGGGGAAACGTGGCCGCGCCACGCCATCGTGTTCGAGGACCCGGAGGCGAGGCTGGGGTACCTGGAGCAGAAGCTGGCCCAGGCGGACGAGGGCTTCCTCATCGCCACCTGCTGGACCGTGACCTTGGGAGACGTGGTCGACGCGGAAGACTCGTTCGTGCTCTCCCGGGACGACGGTCTCACCTGGAGCGCTCCCCGCAGCACCGGGATACGGGGACAGACCATGACTCCCATTCCCCTGGGCGGCGACCGGCTCCTGGTCCTCTACAACCGGCGCTACGGAGACCAGGGCATCGTGATGAACCTGGTGACCTTCTCTCCTGACGGATGGGAGATCCACTACGAGGGGCTGATGTACGATCCCGGGACCCGGCAGGATCGGCCGGCCGGTCTGGCTACGGGAGTGGAGGAGTTCGGCGGCTTCCAGTTCGGGTTCCCCACCGCCATCCGCCTCCAGGACGGCGACTACTTGGCCACACACTGGTCCCGGGAAGGAGGCCGGTTCGGTGTGCGCTGGACCCGCCTGAAGATCGACTGGTAGGAGGTCCCCGAAACCGGGCGCTCACCGGCCGGCAGACTTTGTGAAGCGGACGGCGTGGACCAGGTAGCGGCGGATCGCATCCAACCGCCAGGTCCACGGCTCAACTTGTTTCACACCCCGGAGCGACTCCGACGCATGGGGAACCGCCCCGAGAGCATCCTCAAGCCCCTTCGGACCCAGACCGAGAAAGAACCGTTCCATCAGCTCC
Source organism: Acidobacteriota bacterium (assembly GCA_965263035.1). GTDB lineage: Bacteria > Acidobacteriota > UBA6911 > RPQK01 > JAJDTT01 > JAJDTT01. The sequence goes on along the minus strand of OZ253580.1, from coordinate 5,524,443 downwards.
GGCTCACGGGATGGCGCCGCCTCATTTGGTTCGGCAGCGACGGGGTCCGCAACGGCCTCGGCCATGTCGGTCACCACGATCCCCGTTCCGCCCGGGGAGATCAGGTCGGTCAATAGACGAAGGTGCGCGTCTCGGACCCGCAGCATGGTCCGATCGCGGCGGGATCCGGGTGGATGGAGGCGGCTCACGGATTCCAGGAGCTGGCTCACCACACAGGTGGAGACCACCAGTTCGAAGTCTTTGGCTGGGACCTTCGCCGTGGCGGCATCCGGACCACCGAGGCCCGAAAGGTCCAGATCGTCCCGCAAGTGAATGTTGGAACCCTCCGGAATCCCTTGTCTCAGAAGCGCCTGCTCCATGGCCTCCCGGTCCAAGTCGAAGAGATGGATCTCACCGCACTCGGCGGCCAACTGGCGCAGATCCAGGTCGTTGCAGTTCCCCGCCCCCAGGATGGCTACCTTGCCCTGACGCCGGCTCTCCGCGCCCAGCAGGTCCATAACCCGGTTTCGATGCCTGCTGAAGAAGTCCCAGTTTTTCCGCGTGCTTCGGTTGACGATCCGATGCGCCTGGCTTCTCTGCCGGAGTTCATCTCCGAGTCGACTCACGGCCCTCTCCTCGAATACGTAATTTCCACGCTTGCCGTTAGAGTCTGGAATTCTACGCTGTAGCCACCCAGGAGAAAAAGCCGTCATAGTATTTGGCCGGCGCTACGTTCTAAGAAAGAGGAGGCTGTCCGTTGATTACCTTTTTGCGGTATTCGCCTCGCTATCCCGGATCTAGCCCGAGTTTACTGTGTTCGCGTCAGCATAGCACTGGCCTAGCGCATGGGCAGACCGATTTCTCAAATTCAAGTTATTGATAAGGAAGAGTTTATCCACCCAGCCCGACCGAGGCCACTGCGCCCGTGACCTCGACTTTTGTATGACCTAATTCCTGTTGGACTGTTCTAGGTTAATCCCGGAAGTATCTATCTGATTTCGCAGGATAAATTTTTGATTTCAGGCGAGGACCTTTGACAATCGACCTCTCGATACGCTAGTGTATGACCTAATATATGGCCAGCATCGTCAAGAAGATCATCCGCGGCCGCCCCTACTACTACGCCCGCGTCTGCAAACGCGTCCACGGCAAGCCCAAGATCGTTTCCCAGACCTATCTCGGCCGCGCCGACAAAATCATCGAGAAGCTTCGGGCCGCCCCCGTGCTGGCCCAACCACTGGAGGCGGTCGTGCGCGAATTCGGCGCCTCCACCGCCCTGCTCGCCCTCGCCCGCCGCTTGCAGCTCGTCGAGCACATCGACCGCCATGTCCCCAAGCGCGGCTCCGGCCCCTCCGTCGGCACCTACCTGCTCGCCGCCGTCCTCAACCGCTGCCTCGCCCCCGGCTCCAAGGCCAGCCTCGCCCGCTGGTTCGACTCCACCGCCCTCGGCCGCCTCCTCCCCCTGCGCTCCAGCCAGCTCACCAGCCAGCGCTTCTGGGACCACATGCACCGCGTCCCCGTCTCAGCCATCCCCGCCATCGAACGCGACATCGTGACCGCCATGACCCGTGAGTTCGGCCTCGACCTGCGCCAAGTGCTGTTTGACGCCACCAACGTCTTCACCTACATCGATTCTTTCAACGAGCGCTCCCAGCTGGCCCAGCGCGGCCACAGCAAGGAGGGCCGCAGGTCGTTGCGCATCATCGGCGTGGCGCTGCTGGTCACGGCCGACTTCCGCCTGCCCCTGCTGCATCGCACCTATCCCGGCAACCGGCCCGACGCGCCGCTGTTCCAGAGCCTCTCCGCCGACTTGGCCCGGCGCTACCATGAGATCGCGGCCGGCGCCGAGACGGTCACCCTGGTCTTCGACAAGGGCAACAACTCGCGCGAGAACCTGGACTGGGTCGAGCGCGGCCCCTTCCACTTCATCGGCTCGCTGGTGCCGACCCAACACCCGGACCTGCTGGCCGTGCCGGCGGACCAGTTGCGCTCGCTGGAGGCCGACGGGTTGCCCGGCGTGCACGCCTACCGCACCCACTACGAAGTGTTCGGCGTCGAGCGCACGGTGCTGGTGATTTGGAACCAAGCGCTGTTCGACGCCCAGTGCCGGACGCTGCTGCGTGAGATCGCGAAGCGGCGCCAGCACCTGCGCGCGCTGCAGCGGCAGCTTCGCCGCTGGCGCGACGGCAAGATCCGTGGGGGGCGCAAGCCGGGCGTGGCCACCACGCGCAAGAAGGTTGACGGCTGGCTGCGGGCCCGGCACATGCGGGACCTGTTCGACGTCCAGGTGCGTGAGGAGGACGGCTTGCCGAAGGTGAATTACCGCTTCCAGCGGCGCGCCTGGGAGCAGCTGCAGCGCAGGTTGCTGGGCAAGACCCTGCTGTTCACCGACCAAGCGGGCTGGAGCGACGCCGAGTTGGTGCGCGGCTACCGCGCCCAGCATCATGTCGAGAGCGCCTTCCGGCAACTCAAGGACAGCAACTGCATCGCGATCCGGCCGCAATACCACTGGACGGATCAGAAGATCGCGGTGCATGTGTTCTGCTGCGTGCTGGCGCTGATGCTGTGCGGACTGCTGCAGCGGGAACTGAGCCGCCACGGCGTGTCGGGCTCGATCCCCGCACTGCTCGACGCACTGGGTGGGATCCGCGAAGTCGACGTACTCTATCCCGCACAGGAGGAGGGCGGCAATCCCGAACTCAGGACGACGCTCTCGCAGATGACGGACGAACAGCGCAGGATGTACGAAATCCTAGACCTACAAAGCCAGACGATCTAACCTCTGATGCGGCTCCGTAGGTCATACGGGAGGGCTGACCTATGTCTCTGCAAAAAAAGAACTTATCTTTATCTTTTTGTCCAACACGGTAAACTCGGGCTAGCCGCCGAACTCCCAATGAACAGTTGGTTAGATAACGGTACGGGCGATAGGGGAACGGGGGACAGGGATGTCCCCCCTCCCAGGCCCCCCCTCCCGATACGTCCAACGCGACGATTTTCGCCCCGGACTGATATACTGGCGCGACACTCCGAATCGAGGTTGACGGCATGCGGTGGGCGCGAGTCTTGCGATTCCCAAACTGGATATTTCTCTTCTTTTTGAGTGGTTTGAGCACCGTTTCTCTGATGAGCGGATCGGGCTCGTCCCCCTCCGCGGACCGGGACGTCGACTTCGCCCGGGACATCCGGCCCATCCTCGAGGCCAGTTGCAACCAGTGCCACGGCGTGGACCAGAGCATGAACGGTCTTCGCCTGGATACCCGGGAGGCGGCCCTGAAGGGGGGGCAGTCCGGACCGGCCATCCTGCCCGGTGACGGCTCCTCGAGTCTGCTCTACCGCAAGATCCTTGGCGACGCCCCGGGGTCTCCCATGCCTCTCACGGGCAAGCTGCCGCCGGACCAGGTCGAGGTGATCCGAGCCTGGTTGGATCAGGGAGCCCCCTGGACCGGGGCCATCGAGGGTACGGGCGACACCCCAAAGAAACACTGGGCCTACGTCAAGCCGGTCCGTCTCCCTTTGCCGCAGGTGAAGAATTCGGCCTGGGTCCACAATTCCATCGACCGCTTCGTCCTGGAGCGGTTGGAACAGGAGGGTCTGGATCCGTCCCCGGAAGCATCCCGGGAAACCCTGGTCCGGCGCCTCACCCTGGATCTCATCGGTCTTCCGCCGACTCCCGATGAAGTGGATGCCTTCGTCGAAGACCGGCGACCGCTCGCCTACGAGCGTCTGGTGGACCGCCTCCTCTCGTCGCCCCGCTATGGAGAACGTTGGGCCCGGCCCTGGCTGGATCTGGCCCGCTATGCCGACACCAACGGCTATATCCATGATCGGCGGCGCAACATGTGGCTCTATCGCGACTGGGTGATCAAGGCCATCAACTCGGACATGCCCTTCGATCAGTTCACCATCGAGCAGGTGGCGGGAGACCTGCTCACCGACGCCTCTCCCGAGCAGAAGATCGCCACCGGATTCCACCGCAACACCATGATCAATACCGAGGGTGGGACCGACCCGGAGGAGTATCGGGTGGCGGCCATCCTGGATCGGGTCGAGACCACCGGAACCGTCTGGCTCGGGAGCACCATCGCCTGTGCCCAGTGCCACGATCACAAGTACGATCCCATCACGCAGGAGGAGTACTTCCGGATATTCGCTTTCTTCAACAGCACGATGGAGGAGAACAACCCGAAAACGAAGATCCGGCCACATAGCGCCAGCATCACGCTGCCTCCAGCCGACTATCTGTCCACTTACCGCTCCGATATCGAGCGGGAGATCGTGGATCTGAAAGCTGCGCTGAAACGTTCCACGCCGGAGTTGGAGGCGGCTCAGAAGGAATGGGAGGCGAAGACCGCCGCGGACCTGGTCTCTTGGAGCTTCCTGGACCCGGCCACCTACTTTTCCCTGGGCGGCGCGGAGCTGACCCGCCGGGAGGATGGCTCCCTGTTGGCTTCAGGACCGAAACCGGGCCGCGAAACGTACGTGGTCGTGGCCGAAACCGAGGTCGAAGGGATCACGGCCGTCCGGCTGGAAACCCTGACCGATCCCAGCCTGCCTCACGGCGGTTCGAGCCGGGATTCCGAGGGGGATTTCCTGCTGACCGGATTCGAAGTTCGGGCTGAGCCCATGACGGCGCCGAGGTCCTCCTCGCCGGTGGTGTTCAGCGGTGCCGCGGCGGAGATCGATCCCATTACCTTCGGCATTCGCCGGGTCCTGGACGGCGACCCCATCACCGGTTGGTCCAACAGCGGAACCAGTCACAAGAACAGGGTCGAACGCCAAGCCATTTTCATGCCGGAGTCTGCCTTGGGCTTTCCGGGTGGAACCCGGTTCAACATCCGGTTGAGGCATGAGGGAGAGAAGCCGGGCAAGACCATCGGGCGTTTCCGGTTTTCCGTCACCCGGGACCAGGATCCCGCCCGAAACGTCAAGCTCCCGACCCGGGCGGAACGCGTCCTCGCCGTTCCCGTCAACCAGCGGACCGAGATCCAACGGAGGGTCCTGAACGAATACTATCGCGGATTCGCCCCGATTTTGGCCCCGAAGAAGCAGCGGCTCTCCGAACTCCTGGCTTTCTGGAAACAGTTGACCACGCCCAACAGCCTGGTCATGAAAGAATTGGACAAGCCCCGCACGAGCCACGTCTTCGTCAAGGGAGGTTTTCTGAACCCGGGCAAGGAGGTCCAGCCGGGTGTCCCCTCGGTGCTCCATCCCCTGCCCGAGAACGAGACGCCGCCCAATCGGCTCACCCTGGCCCGCTGGCTGGTCTCTCCGGAGAACCCGCTGGTGGGAAGGGTCACCATGAATCGGCTTTGGGCCGATCATTTCGGGAGGCCCCTGGTGAAGACCCCCGAGAATCTGGGGACCCAGGGTGAACGCCCGACGCATCCGGTGCTTTTGGATTGGCTCGCCACCGAGTTCGTGGAGCAGAAATGGTCCATGAAGGCCATGCACCGATTGATGGTCACCTCGGCGACCTACCGGCAGGACTCGCGGATGGGAGATTCCCTGCGGGAAAAGGACCTCACCAACGAGCTCTACGCCCGTGGCCCGCGCTTTCGGATGGACGCTGAAATGATCCGGGACAGCGCGTTGAGCGCCGCGGGGCTCCTCAGTCTCAGACCGTACGGCCCCAGCGTCTTTCCTCCCCAGCCCGCAGGGCTCTGGGACAACCTGTACGTGGCCGACACCTGGATCACGGGTCGGGGAGACGACCGCTACCGGCGGGGTCTCTACACCTTCTTGAAGCGGATTCGTCCCTATCCCTTCTATGCCAACTTCGACGCCCCGAGCCGCGAGACCACTTGCGTGGCCCGCAGCCGCTCCAATACGCCGTTGCAGGCCCTGAACTTGATGAACGACCGGACCTTTATGGAAGCCGCGCGAGGACTGGCCGGCCGCATGGTCTCGGAGACGAGCCCGGCAGTCGCCGACCGGATCGCACACGGATTCCGGCTCTGCCTGGGCCGCCGGCCCTCCCAGGAGGAGCTCCGGGAGCTCACGGCTCTGTACCAGGACCAGTTGAAAAACCTGCCCGGCTCCGGGTCGGATGCGGCGCGAAGCCGACCTTCGTCCCGAGGACCGGACTCCAAGGACTTCATGGCTTGGACCAGCGTGGCCCAGGTGCTCCTGAATCTGGACGAAACCATCTCTCGACCTTGAGCCCGAGGAATAGGCACTCATGAAAATCCAACAGGAGATGCTGAAAGCCGTTACCCGCCGCCACTTCTTCTTCCGGGGAGGAATGAGCATCGGGTCCATCGCCCTGGCCGGAATGATGGACGACGGGCTCTTTGCGGCCCCCGCCCTCGATGCCCGGCATCCCATGGCGCCCAAGGCGGGGCACTTCGAACCCAAGGCCAAGAACATCATCTTCCTGTTCATGTCAGGCGGTCCGTCTCAGATCGATATGTTTGAGAACAAACCGCGGCTCACGGCCTTGGATGGCCAGAACGTCCCGGAAGGCACGCTGGACGGCAAACGGTTCGCCTTTCTGCGAGGGACGCCCCAGGTTCTGGCCTCTCCCTACTCCTATGATCGTTACGGTGAGTCCGGGGCCGAGCTCTCCGAGCTGCTGCCCCACCTTGGCGAGGTCGTGGACGACATCACCATCGTCAAGTCCGTCCACGCCGAGCAGTTCAACCACGCACCAGCCCAGCTCTTCATGAACACGGGCCACCATCTCATCGGACGGCCCAGCATGGGCTCGTGGCTGACCTACGGCCTGGGCAGCGAGAACCGCGACCTGCCCGGCTTCGTGGTCCTGCAATCGGGTCCGGTGCAGGTCTTTGCCGGCAATTCGTGCTGGGGGCCCGCCTTCCTTCCCACGGTGTACCAGGGAGTGCAGTTCCGGTCCCAGGGCGATCCGGTCCTCTTTCTGTCCGATCCCGAATGGATGACCCGCAAGGCGCGCCGGCGGTCGCTCGACGCGCTGAAGAAGCTCAATCAGAAGCGTTACCAGGCCGTGGGTGATCCGGAGATCCTGACCCGGATCGCCTCCTACGAGTTGGCCTACCGGATGCAGACCAGTGTCCCCGAGCTGATGGACATCAGCGACGAACCGGAGCACGTCCACCGTATGTACGGGACCGAGCCCGGAAAGGAGTCTTTCGCCAACAACTGCCTCCTGGCCCGGCGCCTGGTGGAGCGGGGTGTCCGGTTCGTCCAGCTCTACCATCACGGCTGGGACCACCACGGACAGATCGCCCAGGGGTCCATCGTCCACAAAGAGGGCTTGCAGACCCGCTGCCGGGAGACCGACCAGGCCTCAGCCGCTCTGATCAAGGACTTGAAGGATCGGGGCCTGCTGGAGGACACGCTGGTGATCTGGGGCGGCGAATTCGGCCGGACTCCCATGAACGAGCATCCTGGAAAGTATCCGGGACGGGACCACCATCCGTACGCCTTCACCATGTGGCTGGCCGGCGGCGGCACCAAGCCGGGAATCACCATCGGGAAGACGGACGAGTTGGGCTACGATATCGTGGAAGACCCCATCCACATGCACGATATGCACGCCACCATCCTGCATCTGCTGGGTCTGGACCACACGAGGTTGGTCTACAAGTTCCAGGGACGCCAATTCCGCCTCACGGACGTGGGCGGCCACGTGGTGGACAAACTGCTCGCATAGGAGTGGCGGCATTCTTGCCGCCGGACTCCCACGTGCGCATATAGCAAGATAGTGAGCGGGCGCCTGGAACCACGACGTCGAAGCCATCGTGGCCCCCTACTACCGCTCTGCCCGGCTGTGACGCCAGTGTCCCCCCTTATCAGCCCGTGGTAAAAGTCGTCACGGCATTCGACCGTCCCTGCATCCCGGCGGACTGCGTTGCTATCGGCTCACATACTCCCGGTATGCTCCCTCATCGCGCCTTGTCCGGCGGGCGCAGGAACGGTCTCGGTGCTCGCGCGACTTTCACCACGGACTGTTATATTTCACCCACCGCAACACCCTACCCTGCTGGATCGAATGCCAGAACATGGACAGTCTGGTCTCCCTGGAGGAGTTCCGGATGTTTCTGGAGGCGGCGGCGCGACGGGCGGTCCAGGCCTGAGTGGCCAGATCGGAAAAGATCCTCCGCTCAGTCGGACATGATCTTGTCGGGCACGCCGTTGTCCTCCTCGCTGCCCGGAACGAAGGGGTACCGGTCGGGCGATCTTCCGGGTCAGGCAGGTGTAGGGGAGCCGTTCCTCGTGAGCACGATCGATCCAGTGGAGATCAGTTCCCCTCGACCTCGATGGGCAGCAGGAAGATGCGGAACCGCTCTCTGGAGTCGGGACTGGGCCTCCAGCTCAGGCGCTCCGCCGCGGTGCTACGGGGATCGGTTCCATAGGCAACGATTCTGGGGTCGGGCGGCACTCTGTCGTACACCAGGAGGAGGCGGTTGGGGGCGACTTCCACCAGCTCCGTGTAGGACCAAGTGTTCATCTCCCGGGGATTGTCAAACGGATAGGGCAGGATGCGGTAGGTTTCATCTGGGACGTGGAGGTTGTGGTGTTTCACCACGTCCACCTCCTGCCACCGGCGTCCCCTCCCGTCGGTAGAGAACCAGAGCGATATTCCTGGCCGGCCCGTGGAGAGGACGATGGTGCCGCCTCGGGTGCGAACCATGCTGGGCGCCACGCTGTAGGCCGGGATCACGTCGGCTTGGGACCATGTCGTCCCACCATCCTTGCTGTAGGCCCGGCGCAGGTTCCAGTCCCGTCCGTTTCCCACCCGAAAGACCGCCATCAACTCCCCGTCGGCGAGTCGGACCAGGGCCGTCTCGCTGGGGCCGCCGGCCCACTTTCGGGGCGGAGTGGGCAAAATCGAGGCGTCCGCGATAGTGGAGAGGTAGCGCCAGGTTCGTCCCTGGTCCCGAGAGACAAGGAGGGCGTTGAGCTGCATCGGCTCATCTCCCCTCCGGGCGTAGGCGGTGGCCAGCCATCTGTCCTCCAGCTTCAGGGCGATTCCGTCGAAGGCCATTCTCACGTACCAGTTCGACTTCGGCACGGGACGGGGCACCACGTTCACGGGCCAGGGCCAGTCCACGACCCTTACCCCATCCGGCTCCAGGATCATGCGGCGCGCGCCCGGCTCGAAGCGGAGATAGGCAGCCCGGAAATTGTGCCTGTCTCCAGGGGAAACGGGAAACAGGTGGGACGGTATGGCCACCAGGGAGCCGTCCTCCTGGGGCACATAGATCAGGGGGTGGTGCTCGGGCAGCACCTCGTATCGGTGGCCCCAGGTCCTTCCTCCATCCCGGGAGATCTGGAACGCTCCCACGTTGGACGGGTTCTCGTTGGTGTCGGGAACCAGCGAATAGGTGACCAGAAGCTCACCCCCGGGAAACCTTGCCAAGGTGGGCACATAGGCGTAACCGTGGCTCTCCGTGACCTGGACCGGCTTGCCCAACCGGAGGCGCAAACCATTCATCTGCACCAGGGTCATGTCGGAGCTCCGGAAGAGCGATTGCTCCGCCTGAGCGCTCTGATGGATGCAGCATAGGAGCGGCAGCAGGAGATGCAGATGTCCCGCCGTTCGAAAGAAATCACGTCTGGAGAATTCCATCCTTTTCCTACTCCCGGTCTCGTGGAAATTGTATCCGGACACGCCTCCATCGCGAAAGGCCAGCTCCAGCTGGTCTCCCTGGAACTCACCGTACCGGCTGTTCCACATGAAGTTCCTCAGGTACAGGGGAACTCCGGCCCTCTGACTCCGTTCCATGCTCTCCCGGGCAAGGGAATCCTGGAGGATCCAATTAAACAGACAAGCGGCGACTTGCAGTCGCCGAACCCGGGAGCGGGGGTTTTCAACCCCCGAATTCCCATCGGAGGTTAGGGCAAGAAAGAGTGGGGGACAAGAATGACCCCCCTCCCAGGTCGCCCCTCCTTACCGGCAGAGCCGATCCAGCTTCCGCTTGGCCTTCTCACCCCAACCGGCATGGCTATCGGCGACCCGGCCCTCCTCGTCCACCAGGATCGAGAAGGGGACGAACCTTTCGTCTCCGGCAAAGATCTTCTTCAATTCCTTCTGCTCCAGCAGGTAGATCGGATACGACACGCCCAGGCCTCGGGCATACGATTCCACGTCGGCGAGGGGAACCCCCTGGTCCAGACTGAGACCGATCACCTTGATCCCGTTCTCTTCCAACTTGGCCTTGGCGGCCTCCAACTCTGGCATTTCCCGCCGGCAGGGCCCGCACCAGGTGGCCCAGAGATTCACCAGATAGGACGTTCCCTTTTCCAGCGGAAGGGAGATCTCCTCCCCGTCCGGAAGCGTCTTCAGCGCCAATTCAGGCAGGGGTAGGCCCCGCTTGATCTGCAGCTTGCTCCAGAGGACCTGCTCCTCCTCCAGGGGATCCGGTAGAGCGGCCGACGGCAGGGACAGGGTCTGGTAGTCGGGTTGTTCCTCTACCAGCTTCAAGGAGACGCCGGCGGGAATGGGACCCAACCGCTGGCGAACGCCGGAAGGCCATGTGACGTCCATCCATTCGGCCTCCCGGGATTCCCCCAGACCGAACAGGAGCCGGCGGTCGGGCTGAGCCATGAAACCGTTTCCTCCCGAAAGGATCCGGGTCTGGATACCCAGGGGAGTCTTCACCCGAACCTGGGCGCCGAAGGCATCCTTACCGCTCTTCGTACCCTCCAGTTCGACGCGGATGAAGCCCTTGTCCTGGCCCACGTTGTTCCGGAACAGGAGGTGTCCTTCCCCCTGGATGGTGGTGAGAAAGATGTCCAGGTCGCCGTCGTTATCCAGGTCGACGGTGACGGCCGAACGTCCGTCGGAGATGGAGTCGATGCCCGAGACCCCTGAGATATCCTGGAATCGGGTACCCTCCCGATTCAGAAAAAGGGCGTCCCGTTCGAATCCGCTGAAGGACAGACCCTGCTCGAAGAGGAGAGCCATGTGGTTCTTCTGGTAGTCCTGGTTGCCGGCCTTCTCGTCGCCGACCGTGGACGCCACGACGTGGCGCCAGAAGAAGCTTCATGTGTCCTTCATGGACTTGCCGCTGATGAACCCGTTGGGAGAGTAGAGGTCCTCCCAACCGTCGTTGTCGAAGTCGACGAAGACTCCGCCCCAGGCCCATCCGGCGACGAACGGTCCGAACTTTGCGCTCACGTCCCGAAAGCCACCCTCATCCACCCCTTCGAACAACGTATTTCCCGCTGCCAGCTTCTTGAGTCCGCTGCGGTCGCCCCTTCCCTGCGGAAACAGCCGGTCCAAGATCCGGTTCCCGGCGGTGGAGGACATGTTGGTGACGTAAAGGTCGATCCGCCCGTCGTTGTTGAAGTCGCCGAAGGAGACGCCCATGCCGTTGCCCGGATCCAGAAGCCCCAGGCTGGAGGCCCGATCCTCGAACCGGTCCCCCAAATTGACGTAGTAGCCGTTCTCGCCGAAATCGTTGGCCACGTAGAGGTCCAGCCGTCCGTCTCTGTTGATGTCGGCGAACTGGGCGGCGTAGCTCCAGCGCTGGTCGCGGACACCCCACGCGGCCCCCGATTCGCGGAAGCTCCCATCGCCTTGATTCAGAAAGAGCAGGTTCGGAGTCCCGTTGGATGCGCGGTGCCAGGAGTCGGGCATGACCCGCCCGTAGCGGTTGTAGGAGGCGACGTAGACGTCGGTCCAGCCGTCCCCGTTGACGTCACCGGCGGTGGCGCTGAAACCGATGGCATTCACCGCTACGCCGACCTCTTGCGAGATGTCGAAGAAAAGCAGCTTCCCGGAGGGCACCAGACGGTTCTCGAACAGCATCTGCTCTCCCACCGAGGCCATGAAGACGTCCAGGTCCCCATCGTTGTCGAAGTCGAAGAGCAGAGGAGCCGTTCCCGGCGGCGTCACCGAGATTCCCGCCTTGTCTGCCACATCCTGAAACCGGCCGCCCTGGTTCAGGTAGAGATAGTTCCGGTTGATTCCCGTGACCACCAAGTCCTGCAGCCCGTCCCGGTCCAGATCTCCCGCGGCGGCGCCGTGATAGACGAAATCGTCGTTTCCCGGTTCGCCGTATCGGGGCAAAGAAATGGAGACTCCCGCCGGAATGCAGACCTCGGAGAAGAGGTCCGCAGCCGCCCGCATGGTCCTGACACCGTCTACCCGGAATTCGGAGATTTGCCAGTTCTCCTCCCCAGTTTGGACCGCGACCAGCCGCCCCGTTCCCTTCACCCAGAATCTATGGTTCTTGCCGTCCCGTCCGATCAGGAAGAATTTGAGATCCCCCTTGCCCTCGACTCTCCCCTTCCGTTGGCTGAAGCGGGCCCCCTTGACCTGGAATCGGGCATCCTCCACGGAGGAGAAGGTTCCCAGAAACTTGCTCCAGTTCTTCATCAGTTCAGTCCGGGTCATCTTCGCCGGACGCTTCCGTGCAATTCGGGGCGCGGCCGTCGAGATCCACTTGAACTCCGTATCCGTGGCGCCGGAGAGAGAAGGCCACGCCGTCACCCTGGCCGGCGACACGAAGAACTTGCCGATCCGAGCCATGTCCCGCTCCCGGACCGTCACCGAGAATTCCAGAAGGGAGTTGGCCAGGGATTCGGAGCGCTCCTCGACCTGGTTCAGCTCAACTTTGTCCAACTTGGTTTCCCCTGTGGCATGGGGAGAAACGAGAAGACTCACCAGAAGAACAGTGGCGATCCATCCCCCGCGCCTGAATGCCGAGTCGATGTCCTGCAAGGATTTCTGCCGTGAATAACGCGTCAAGTCGAACTTGCCCCCGTGGCGTAAGGCGCCATTATATCGGAAACCGTGTGTCTTCTACGTACCTCGTGCCCCGAGTTTGCATAGCGGTGCCTCCTCGATTCAACTTGCAATTGGGACTCAATGGTGGGATTAGAGGGAGTATGGCGCCAGTGTATCCACTTTGGTCCGCACGGCGTGCCGATCGTTTATTGGACCCATGAGCCACTCCGTTCGTCGGCACCTGCATCTTGAAATCGACGAATACGACGAGATCATCCGGCAGTTCATTCCGGGCTACGATCAAATGTTGGAGCAGGTCGCCCGCACAGTCGCCCTCAGCCAGCCCGAGAGGGTGCTCGACTTGGGCGCCGGAACCGGGGCCCTGTCCGAGGCGATCCTGGAGAAGTGCGGCGAAAGCGTCGTCGAGTTGATCGACGTCGACGACGAAATGCTCGCCCGCGCGCAGGCTAGATTGCAACGTTTTGGAGATCGGGTGCGCCTGAGAAGGCAGTCGTTTCACGATGCCCTTCCCCGTTGCGACGCCGTTGTGGCCTCTCTGGCGTTGCACCACGTACCGGACTTGGACGCCAAGGCCCAACTCTATGGACGCGTCCATGAGACCTTGGTCCGGGCCGGCGTGTTCGTCAACGGCGACGCGACCATGCCGGAGGATGCCTCCCGCAGAGCTGCGGACTACGCGGCCTGGGCGGCGCACATGGTCTCGCGCGGAATCCCTGAAGAACGCGCCTATCGGCACTTCGCCGAATGGTCGGATGAGGATACGTATTTCCCAATGGAGCGGGAGCTGGAGGCGATGACCCGGGCGGGCTTCGACGCCAGGTGCGTTTGGAGTCGAACCCCGGTTTCGGTGCTGGTCGGCCGAAAACGGTCCGACGGGTGAACCCAGGGATTCGTGGGGATTTTCTGACAGACTGCCGGAAGGATTGTCCGTCAGGTCAAACTCATCCGACACGATTCGTTACGGCAGGTCTCCTCGCCTCGGCCCGAACGTTTTCTCCTTCGCCACTACCCAGAACAATCAACTCCTCGGCATCGATCGCGTGCATGTCCCTGCCACCCCCAATGATGGAGCCAAACACAAAGTGCGTCGCATTCAGGTCAGCGAGCGTCAAGCCGACGAGCAGAACCGTGCCTCCGCCCACGCCTGTCAGATCGATCCGGACACCACGTCTCACAGTTTTCAGACTCAAGTTCTCGAACCCGCCAACCGGAAGCTTGCTGACATCGATCCGGTCTTGCTGAGGCCTGAAATCTGTGATCCGATCGATCCCATGCCGTTCGTCGAAGTGAAAAACATCCCTGCCGGGCCCGCCCGCGAGGATGTCGTCACCGGTCCCGCCGTAGATGGCATCGTCGCCGAAGCGGCCGTCGAGGTTATCGGCACCTGACCCACCGAAAAGCAGGTCGTTGCCGTGCGAACCACGAATCCTGTCGTCCCCGTTCTTTCCATGGATGGTGTCGTTGCCGAAACCGCCATCGATGACGTCGCTGCCCTGGCCCCCGTCAATGAAATCGTTCCCATGTCCACCGTAGATGGTATCGTCACCGCTGCCACCGTTGATGGTGTCGTCGCCGAAGCCGCCGTCGAGCCTGTCATTGCCCGCTGCGCCGTTCAGGATGTCCTTCCCGTGCCGGCCGCTGATGGTGTCGTCTGAGTCAGTGCCGGTGAGGTTGTCGTTACCGCGGCTGCCGGTGACGCGGCTTCTGTCGTTGACGGTTCTGCCCTTCGTGGCGCCGCGGCTGGTGATCGACGGGAATTCGAGACCGGTCGCAGGGTGACGATCGTCTCCGACTGGCTGCGGCGTCTCGGCGGGAACGCCTGCGCCTCTACGGGTGCCTAAGGCGATCAGCTCTTGGGCCTCGACCGAGTTCAGATAGCCGGTCGCCGGCACACCGCGAGCCGCCTGCCAGTTTCGAATCACCCCACGCGTACCGGCGCCGAAATGGCCATCCGCGGGTCCCGGATCGAGGCCCGAGGCCCTCAGGCCCGATTGAATGCGGCGGCGATCCCTTTGGTTTAGATTGAGGGAATCCTCGTCCGCCCTCGCCGTTGAAGGTTCCGCCGTCGGCGTCGATGCGACCGACGAACGGAGATCGGTATCCCCGGCCGAATGCGGGGCGGCCTCGTGGATCGATCCAGTGCTGGTGATCGAATCCGTTGAAGCCTCGTCACCGCCACTGAACAGCCAGTGAGCCCATATGCCCAGGAGGGCGACAAAGAGCCCCACCACTATCACGGTGTTCACCCACGCGACGGCCTGCTGCACTCCCGCGCCGACTCGGAACGGGTGCTGGAACGGCGTTCTTCCAACATTACGCGCCGGAGCGTCTGGCAGTGGCGAAGTGTTGCGCGGCGCCGATTCGCCCCCGATGCTGCCCGTATCGGTCATTCCTCTATTGATGTGCTCGGTATCGCTCTTGGATTCGGGCATGGTCCTGTCCCGGTTAAGGTCATTCACGCACGTCGTTGTGTCCACGTCTGACACAAAGCCGGCCCAGGCCGCTCAGCCTCGACAGACCCATGCGGGATCCGCGAGGACTCGGCTCGGCCACGTTCATTGTTGCATTCGTGTCTGGTTGGGAAAGCCGCCGTTCGTTCCGGTGCATCAGTCTCTCTTCGATTCGGCGTCTTTGGGCGGCAACGGTGAGAAATAGCCGACGATGAGGATGAGACCGCCCACGACTATGAAAGATACGATCCGCGTCAGCGTGCCGGTATCGGCGAGGTCGAACAAGAGCAGCTTGATCACGGTCACCACCAGCAGGGCGGTGCCGACTTGCCAGGCGGGACGGCGCCTCGTCCGGGTTGCAACGAGCATGGTGACCAGGGCAGCGGTCGTCCAGACGACAGACAAGATGACCTGAAACAGCCCGGAGGAAAGGAGCACCTGGGCCTCGAACGGTAATTCGAGGAAGCGGCAGACCGTGCGGGCGAGAGCCCCGTTCAGCGCCACGAACGAAATGAATCCGAGCGTCGGCCACCGGATCGCGCTTACCCTCATGCGGGCGTCCGCCATCGACCACTGGACCAGGACACCCAGGGAGAACAACTGTACGAACTCGACAGGATTCAGGAGCGGAATATAGCTCTGCGGATGGGAAGCACCCGGATGGAAGCTGGCAACCAGCATCCAGGCCGAGACGGTGATCACCAGGGGGAGTTGCCCGACGCCGAGATAGATCTGCCGAAAACGCTCGATCGGCCAGGAAAGAAAAGTCCGAAACGTCATGAGCGCCCAGAGAAAAAGAGCTGGTACGAGGGCCCACATGACGAACGGCCACCTTGGATCGTCAGAGGCGATCTGCCCGCTGAGCCACATGGCTTCCCGCCAAACCAGAAACACGCCGAGCCACAGCGTGCCGCAGTGGACCCAGGGCGTCGCTCTTGACCAGTCGGTCTCGCAACGCCACAGCAACCAATACTGAACCAGGACCGCGGCCGGCCAGGCGAGGGCGCCCCAGCCGGCGAGCGGATGAGGTGCCGTGGAGATCCAGTCGATGGTCAGAAGCACCATCGCGGGGAGCAGAAGCAATGGCGGGTACGCCAAGTCCTTCCAGTCGAGCCGGGTTCGCAGCAGGACGAACGCGGCGGCGCTGATGGCGACAAACGCGAGGATTGCGCAATCCTGGTCGAGCGATGACAGATGCCGCGAGATTTCGTTGACGCCGGTTCCGTACCACCAGAGCGACCCCCAAATGAGCGCCACCACCGAGATCAGACGCGAATCCACGCCCACCACCTCGCGTCGACGCAGGAACCAGGCCGAAACGAGGCCGGACAGGGCCACCGTCAGGTGTCCCACGTCCAGTACAGATAGAGCGCTCGACGAATGCCCGCCGATAGCGATGCAGCCCGCCAGGAACTGAATTCCGATTCCCGAAAGCAGGAGCAGGCGGCGATTCTGGCGGGTGCTGATCCAGACGATCGCCGCGCCCGCAATCGCCAACCCAACGGAGATCCAGTGCTCGTCCGCCGCGAGCGGGATTGCAAGCGTGCCAAAGACTGCCGAGAGAGCGACGAACGATTCCACCAGCGGCCTCAACGAGTCACGACCTCGGCCATTGACCAGGCTGGCCACGACTGCGTAGAAGACGCAAAAGGCGAGAGCACTGACCGCGGGACCGTATTCGAATCCGCTCGCGAGCCGATGCTGGAGGATGAAAGCCGCGAGCGGCACTCCGAAGACGAGGGTGCCGTCGACGAACCCGACAAGCCGCGGCGGTTGACGCCACGCATGCAGTACCGGAACCGCGACGAAGAGTGCGAGGAACAGAGCCAGGAACGGTTGGGTCGTGGCGAAATGCTGAGGCTGATAGAACACGGCCCCCCACAGAGCGCCGACGAGGAACGTAAACCCGAACCCGAGCAGGCTCAGAAGGCGCCAGGCCCGGAAACATGCCACGGCCACGATCCCGATGTCGAGAACGGCATAATAGGAGAAGAGTGCCACGTGGCTGGCGTCGCGGGTGACCAGGACCGGGCCCAGGAATCCACCCAGCGAGGACAATAAAGCCAGACTCGGCGCGTCCTGCCTCAACGCCAGAGCCCCGGTGACCGCGACCAGCAGGATCATGGCAGACAACCCGGCCCCGGAGCCGATCACATCGTAAGAGTTGACGGCCGCAAAGGCAGTGAGGTACGCGATGCCTGCGCCGCCGCCTTGCAGCGCAAGCGCATACTCTCGGCGCAAGTCCCGCAGGAGCCATCCAAGCGTCAGCAGGGCAACACCGGCGGCCGCGGCGACACTCAGGCGGAGCTGGATCGAGAACCAGCCCTGTTCGGCCGCGTAGCTCAGGAAGAAAGCGAAACCGAAGAATAGAAGGATGACGCCGACCCGCGTCAGGGTGTTGCCGCCGAAGAGGAACGAGTGCAGCGCATCGGACCACGCCGGCTTGGCAGGGTCCGGTTCCCGATCGGGTTTGGCCACCTCCTCCGTTTCTTCCACCGGCAGCTCCGTCGCCGCCGCTGCTGCCGGCGAGCTCGGGACTGCGACGGCGGCCGGTGTGGACGAGGGCGTTCCGGCGGCCAGCTCTGCCTCCAAGGCGGTGATTCGAGCGGTCAGTACCCGTATCCGTCGTTGAGCTCTATGCCGCAACACCCCAAGGACGACTGGAACCACGGGAAAGGTGGCCAGAAGCAGAAAGGGGATCAGCAACCCTCCGAAGAAGATCATGAACAAACCGACAGCTAGAGCGATGGTCAGGACGGGGTGGTCACGGAAGCGGAAGGAGCGCCGTGAATCGGTCCGTTCCGACCCGGCAGCAGGACCGGGTTCCCAAGCGGACTCGCCCTCCTGCGACGCGGGTGTCTTGGAAACGAGCATCGTCGCCAGGGTGCTGGCGCGAGCGGCGAGGTGATCTATCCGCCGCCGAGCTTGATAGAACGACCACCCAAGAACGGCGGTAACAACAGTCAGGATCACCCCGGCCAGGAGAAAGGCCGCAAGGGCGATTAGAAAGGTCCCGAACAACTCTTGAAAAAATTCCATTCCGTCAATAGTACTGCCGCCGCGTAAGGCGAGCCAACTTCGTCTGACCGTCGAAATCGCGGACGCCGGCGGAGTGGGAGCGCAGGATCAGTCGATTGCGGACGGCGGTGTGGGAAGTCAGGCAACAAATCCGGTCGCAGCGGACGAAGAGTTCTCCTATCCTCGGCTTCGAGTCCTCTCTCCAGGTGGCTTGCTTCGTATTTCCTGTCATTCGGCTGATATACTGCCGCCACTTCCCCGGTCCAACCAGGAGTCTGCGATGACGAAAACATGGACAGTCGTCTTGGTAACGATTCAAATGACCGCGGAGTTGGTCCTGGGTACGGGCGGAACGGGTCCCCTGGCCCGGATCGAGTTGCCGTACCTCCCGGAGGCCTTAATCTCCGTTCTGAGGGCTACGGCTCCGGTTTCGGCACGATCCGAGGAGGCGCCGATCGCTCTGGAAAGCCACCGGCAACTCTTTGTCGACGACTTCCTCATCTCCGAATCGGAAGGTGTGGAGCGGAGGTTGAACCAGCCGCGGAAGTACGAGGGCAACCCGGTCCTGTCCAGAGTTCCCGAAGGAGAGGAGGCGTGGGAGGCGGGCATGCCCATCGCTTTTTCAAGCGTTCTCCATGATCCAGCGGACGGACTCTTCAAGCTCTGGTACAGCCTGCACGCCGGCAGCGGAGGGGACGAAGAGGCGGTCCTCTGCTTCGCCAAGAGCAGCGACGGCATCCGGTGGGACAAGCCGAGGCTGGGAATATTCAAGTACCGGGGAACGACGGAAAACAACATCGTCGTGCCTCACGGCGGCTTGGCCAGCGGCGTCTTCCTGGACATCCACGAGGCGGATTCGTCCCAGCGTTTCAAGATGCTGCACATGCGGGGAGACTACAAGATCTACGCCTCCCATTCGGCGGACGGCCTGGACTGGACTCCGTACAACGACGGCAAGGCCGTCTTTTTCGAACCTCCCGGCCACGACAGCCAGATGGTCGCCTACTGGGACGAAGCCCTCGGCCTTTACGTCGGGATCATCCGGGATCGCACCGGCAGGATCTCCCAGGTGCGGCCGCGCTTGGTGAGCGACCCTGAGGCTCGGGCGGGTTGGCGGCGGCACTGGGACCCGCAGAGGAACCGCGCTCCCGAGAACCACAGCATCCGGCGGGTCAGCCAGATCATGAGCCGCGATTTCGTTCACTGGAATGATTATCGGGTCATCGTGGGGCCGGACGCGGAAGATCCTTTCAATCGGGACCAGTTCTACAACATGGAGGTCATGACCTATGAGGGCCTTCGCATCGGCCTCGTCACGGTCTTCAGCTACGACCTCGACTATTGCCGAGGCGCGGTGCAGTTGACTTCCAGCCGGGACGGACGGACTTGGGACCGCGCTGGGAACCGGAACGTCTTCATTCCGCTTTCCACTCAGCCCGGCGATTTCGACTGGGGCGCCATCCATCCCTTGCAGGGCCCCTTTGTCCACGGCGACGAAATCCGGATCTACTACTCTGCTGTGGGTGTCGATCACAATCACACCCGTCCTCCCGGGGTCGACGGATTCCCCAACGGCATCGGATTGGCGAAGCTGCGGTTGGATGGCTTCGTATCGGTCCAAGCGGGCAAGCCGGGTGGAAGCCTGACCACCAGGAGCTTCACCTTCACCGGAGATGAACTGGTCGTCAACGCCGATGCCGAGGACGGTCGTTTCTTGGTGGAGGTTCTGGACCAAGGGGGGGACCCCGTTCACGGCTACACCCGGGAGGATTGTGATCCCCTTCGGCAAGACGCTCTCCGCCAGACCGTGACCTGGAATGGGCGCTCCGCCGTCACCTCCCTGGCCGGAAAGCCGATCCGGCTGCGTTTTTACCTCGAAGAGGCCAGCCTCTATTCGTTTGAGTTTCTTGTGACGGACGCCACCGGCGGTTCGGTCGGCGGTCGGAAGGCCCGGTAAGACCGGCGACGAATCAGGTTCCCGGGACGTCGGGGAATTTGAATACGGTCCGGGATTCGTAGGTCTCACCCGGCCTCAGGATCGTCGAGGGGAACTCGGGCCGATTGGGTGAGTCCGGATAGTGCTGGGTTTCCAGGCAGAAGCCGAAACGTTGCTGGTAGACGCGTCCACCCTTGCCGGTCAGCGTCCCGTCGAGGAAGTTGCCGGTATAGAGCTGAACTCCTGGCTCCGTCGTGTAGACCTCCATGACGCGTCCCGAGGTGGGCTCACGAACTCTTGCCGCCAGTGACGGGCCCTCACCCGTTTGGTTCAGGACGAAGTTGTGGTCGTAGCCGCCGCCCAGTTGGATCTGCTCTTCGGAAGAATTGATTCGGGCTCCTATGGGCGTCTCCGTCCTGAAGTCCAAGGGGGTACCATCGACAGGCCGGATCTCACCCGTGGGGATAAGTTGGGCATCGATGGGAGTGAATGACGCGGCGTTCAACTCCAGGAGATGCCCCAGCACGTTCCCCGTTCCCTGGCCCGCCAAGTTGAAGTACGAATGCTGGGTCAGGTTGATCGGCGTGGCCCGGTCCGTGGTGGCTCGATAGTCGCAGATCAGTTCATTGCTCTCATACAGGGTGTAGGTCACCTGAACGTTCAGCGTGCCGGGGTAACCTTCTTCTCCGTCCACACTCGTGTACTCGAGGAGGACTCCCACTCCGTTTTCGTCCTCAACCGGTCGATCCCGCCAAACGACCTTGTCGAAGCCCTTGATCCCGCCGTGGAGGTGGTTCTCCCCATTGTTTCGGGCCAATTCGTACTCGACTCCGTCCAGAGTGAAACGCCCCTTGGAAATGCGGTTGGCGTAGCGTCCCACCAGCGTGCCGAAAAAGGGGTGCTTGGAAACATAGCCCTCCAGGGAGTCGAATCCCAGGACGATGTCGTCGAAATTGCCGTCCCGGTCGGGGGTCCGGAGGGAGACGATGATGCCGCCGTAGGTGATGACCCGGACTTCAAGGCCGGCAGAATTCGTCAGAGTGTAGATTCGGACGCTCTCGCCGTCAGGAGTGGTCCCGAAGTCGGCAGAAGATAAGTTGGGGGAGAAGAGTTTTTCGGGCTCCATGGTTTGCTTCGATCCATCCGTAGGGGGGCCGCAGGAAAGGGTCCCCGCAAGGACCGTCAGAGAGAATACGCGTGCGACCACTGAGCAGCATCCGCCCTTGATGGTATCCATGATTCCCTCCCCGCAAGGCCGCGACAAAATCCCTTCCCAAATGATTCCACTAGACAGCATCGAGACACTAACCCAACGTCGTCGGCAGCGCAATTCAGTGGTGCCGAGATCCCGTGCAAGTGACTGGTACGACGTCAGCAAAGTGCGTCAAAGACAGGAAGATATGCTATCGTGTGGGCACGGGTACGAGATCGTGCTTATTCCCTGTACCATCGCGACTCCGAACGTCAGGCTCAGCCTGTTGGCTGGTCTGCTTCTGCTGCCGTTCCTGGTCCTTTCCAGTGGCGGCCTCCTCCTCTCGGCGCCGCCCGGCGCCAAAGTCGACCGCGAGGCCATGGATTTCTTCGAAACGAAGGTCCGCCCGCTGCTGGTCGAAAACTGTTACTCCTGCCACGGCGCCCAGCAGCAACTCTCTTCTCTCAGAGTCGATTCCCGCGAGGCCCTCTTGAAGGGCGGCCTTCGAGGGTCCGCCCTGGTTCCCGGCGACCCGGAACAGAGCCTCATCATCCAGGCCGTCCGGCACCAGGAGCTGAAGATGCCCCTGGGGCGCATGCTGGCCGATGCCGAGATCGATCATCTGGAGAGCTGGGTCCGGATGGGAGCTCCGTGGTCCTCGGGCCCGGACGTCACGAAAGAGCCCGATTTCTACGCCCGTCTGACCCGGGAGCACTGGGCCTTCCAGCCGGTTGCCGAGCCCGATCCGCCGCAGGTGAATCACGAGAGTTGGTCTCGGACTCCGGTCGATCGATTCCTGCTGGCGGCGCTCCGCAAGGAGGGACTTGAGCCCGCGGAACGGGCCGAGATTCGCACGCTGGCCCGGCGCCTCAGTTTCTCACTCGTGGGACTGCCGCCGAATCCGGCCAGCATGGATGAGTTGCTCCGGGATCCGTCCGAGCAGGCCTACGCCAACTTCGTGGACCGCCTCCTGGATTCTCCCTATTTCGGTGAACACTGGGCGCGGCACTGGATGGACGTGGTGCGCTTTGCCGAGACCTACGGTTACGAGTGGAACTACATCGTCAAGGGAGCTTGGCGCTACCGCGACTATCTGATCCGCGCCTTCAACCAGGACGTCCCTTACGATCACCTGATCAGGGAACATATCGCCGGCGACCTGATCGAGAGTCCCCGAGTCAACGTCCCGCTGGGAATCAACGAGTCGGCCACCGGTTCCGCTTTTCTCCTCATGGGCGAGATGGGACACGACGACTGCATCGAGTTCCGCGAAATTCGCACCGACGTGGTGGACGACCAGATCGACACCCTCACCCGGGCCTTCCAGGGGCTTTCCGTCGCCTGCGCCCGCTGCCACGATCACAAGCTGGATCCTATTCCCATCGAGGACTACTACGCCCTGTACGGGATCCTGAACAGTGCCCGTCCGGTCACCGGCACCCTGGACACGGGTGGATCCCAGTCTCCTTTGATGCAGCGGCTGCGGGCCCTCAAGCCGCAGATTCGCTCGGAGCTGGCCTCCGCCTGGTTGGAACAGGTTGAAGAGATTCCGTCCTACCTCCTGGCCGCGCAGGCCCCGGTCGATCCGAAGGCGGTGGATGCCGGCCCGAACCTCCAGCCCCAACGCTTGGAACGATGGATCCAGGCGCTCCAGAGGGAGAGCGTCGACCCCGAGAGCTTCCTCTATCCCTGGTCGACGGTCACCTGCGAGGTGGGCCTGGCGCCGGAACGATTCCAGGAACTCTGGGAGCAAGCGGCGCCGGAGCACTTGAAGGAGATCCGAGACCGCCAAGCATACAACCAGGAGAACTTCACTTTACTTCCTCTGAGCGACTGGTACCCCGAGGGGGTGGGACTGCTCGAAGGCCGATCAGAGGACGGAGAATTCATGTTGGCCCAGGAGGGGCCGGTGGCGGTCAACGGTGTCTATCCCGCGGGAATCTACACCCACGCCCTTTCGGAACGGCTCAATGGGGCTCTCCGCTCCCCCTACCTGACCAAGGAAAGGAAGTTTCTCAGCCTTCAGGTCATGGGAGGAATGCTGGGAGGGCGCCGGGCGGTCGTGGACAACTGCATGCTGGGAGAGGGTATCGAAGTCTTCGACAGCTCCGATCTCAACTGGCAGAAGGTTTCGACTCTTCAGGACAAGGAGCGATTTCCCGTCTACGTCGAGCTGGTCACCAAGACCAACAACCCACGGCTCCCGGATAGGCCCAAGAGAATCAAGGGGTTCACCGAGGAGAAAATGGAGGCGCCCGGATCCTATTTCGGCATCGCGCGGGCGATGCTCCACGACGTGGATGATCCTCCTCACAACGACCTTACCCATCTGTTGCCCTTGTTTCGGGACCCGGCGCCCCAAAATCCTCAGGAAGCCGCCCGGCGCTACGCCGAGCGAAGCCGTCAGTCCCTGCAGGCCTGGTCCCAGGGAATGCCCACCGAAGACGACGTCCGCTGGGTCCACTGGCTCGTCACCAACCACTTGGTGGACAATTCCACCGACCTCACGCCCAAGCTGTCACGGCTGATTTCCGAGTACAGAGCCATCGAATCCAGTCTCTCCCGGCCCCAGACCATCAACTCGTTGCTGGACATGGGGTTGGGACGTGACTATTCGCTACTGCAGAACGGAGACGCCAAAAAGCCGGGTGATCCCGTGCGTCGCCGCTACCTGACCGTGCTCACCGGAGGCCGGCCCCTGGAAACCAACGGCAGCGGCCGGCGGGAACTGGCGGAGCTCATTGCCTCCCCCCGAAACCCCCTCACCGCCCGGGTCATGGTCAACCGGGTCTGGAGCTACCTCTTCGGACGAGGTTTGGTGGGCACCACCAACGACTTCGGCAACTTCGGCGAGAGACCCTCCAACGGCCTGCTCCTGGACCATCTGGCTCGGCGGTTCATCGCCGACGGCTGGTCCCTGAAGCGGCTGGTCCGGCGGCTGGTTCTCACTCAAGCCTTCCAGCAGGCGAGTCGAACGTCCGAGGCAGCCTCCCGGATCGACCCGGAGAACCGGCTTCTGCACCACTACCCGGTCCGGCGCCTGGAGGCCGAGGCCATCCGCGACTCGATCCTGGCCACTTCGGGCCGTCTCGATCCGTTGCGTTACGGTCCCAGCGTCGAACCTTATCGGCTGAAGACCAAGGAATACCGGAAGCTTCACGCCGGTCCGTTGGACGGCCACGGGCGCCGGAGTGTCTACCTGCGGGTGACCCGCATGGAGGGTGCCCGTTTTCTGGAGCTTTTCGATTTTCCCGTCCCGTCCGTTTCCCGAGGACGCCGGGACGTGACCAACGTCCCCTCCCAGGCGCTGGCCATGCTCAACGATCCCTTCGTGATCCAACAGGCGAACTACTGGGCCGACCGGCTTCTGGAACAGGAGGAGGAGACGCTACGGGAGCGTTTGGGGCGAATGTTCGTCCGGGCGCTCTCTCGGTCCCCGAGCCCCGGCGAGGTAGCCCGGTTTGGAGAGCTGACCCGGAAGCTGGGACGCTTGTATCAGGTCCCGCCAGAGCATATCCTGACCAGCAAGAAGATCTGGAAGGACGTGGCCCACAGTCTCTTCAACACCAAGGAATTCATCTATCTGAGGTGATGTCATGACCCAGGGAATCAAGGAACAAGACGGGTGTCCGGGTTGCATCGGCACTCCGCTCAGTCGGCGCCGGATGCTGTCGCTGAGCGCCAACGGGTTTGGACTGACCGCCCTTTCCGCCCTCATGGCTGAAGACGCCTATGCGGGCCTGGTCCCGACGCCACCGACGCATTTTCAGCCCAAGGTCAAGAACGTCATCCTCTGCTTCATGCCGGGCGGCGTCTCGCACATGGATACCTTCGATCCCAAACCCAAGCTCAACGAGCTGCACGGCCAGCTCTCCGGAGACGGGATCCGCACCTATCAGGGCTGTCCCTGGACCTTCAAGAAATACGGCAAGGCGGGAATCGCGGTCAGTGAGCTCTTCCCCCACATCGCCACCTGCGTGGACGACCTGGCGATCGTTCGTTCCATGGTCTCCAACTTCCCCCTGCACCCGCGAGGCAACATCCTGTTCCACACCGGCCGCAACGTCGGGGGTTACCCGAGTCTGGGATCCTGGATCACCTATGCACTGGGAAGCGAGAACAAGAACCTGCCCGGCTACGTCCTTCTCCATCCGGAAAGCACGTCGATCCCGCCGGGAGGATTGGAAAACTTCTCCAACGGTTTCCTTCCCGCAACCCATCAGGCGTTGCCGGTGAAGGCGGAGGGGACACCCATCGAGAACCTGGTTCCGGCCGACGAAAGTGCTGTGCAGAACACCAAGTTGTCGGTGCTGCTGGACCAGGACCGGGAGTTTCTGGCCGAGGCCGGAAAAAACGACGCCATCGAGTCGGCCATCCGCAACTACGAAATGGCCTACCGGATGCAGTCCCTGGTCCCCGATGTGCTGGACCTGTCTCGCGAGACCGAAGCCACCCAACGGCTCTACGGGCTGGACACCTCCAATAAGGACCAGCGGAACTATGCCCTGCAATGCCTCCGGGCGCGTCGCCTGATCGAGTCCGGCGTCCGATTCGTCGAGGTGACTCCACCCGTGCTTTTCGGCGCCACCAACGGCACCTGGGATCAGCACACGATCCTGAAGAAGGGACATGAGGGGAACGCCCTGGTGGCGGATCAGGCAGTGGCCGCCCTGATCAAGGACCTCAAATCCAGAGGGATGTTGGAGGAGACCCTGGTCATCTGGGGCACCGAGTTCGGCCGCACGCCGGACACCGGAAACGGGGACGGGCGCGATCACCTGGAGACGGCGTTCACCATCTGGATGGCCGGAGGAGGAATCAAAGGCGGGACCCTGTATGGTCAAACCGACGAGATCGGCAAGACCGTGGTGGAAAACAAGACCTCTGTCCACGACCTCCACGCCACCATCCTGCACCTCCTGGGGCTGGACCATGAGCGCCTGATCTATCGTTTCGGGGGCCGCGACGAGAGTCTCACCGACGTCCACGGCCGCGTGGTCCACGAGATCCTGGCCTGACATCGGACCTGGCCGGATGGCCATTATCCAACTTTACCCATGCCCCGCCATCGCCCTCTACTGGCAAACAACATCCTCGAACTGATCGGCAACACGCCGTTGGTCCGGGTCCAGCGCCTGACTCGTCCCGGATCGGCCGAGGTCCTGCTGAAGTTGGAGTCCCTGAACCCCTCCTTCAGCGTCAAGGACAGGATCGCCTACGCCATGCTGAAACAGGCGCAGGACGAGGGCAGGATCCATCCGGGAAAGACCGTCATCGTCGAGCCTACCAGTGGAAACACGGGGATCGGCCTGGCCATGGCTGCGGCCGTCATGGGGTACCGCCTGATCCTGACCATGCCCGACACCATGTCCATGGAACGCAGGCGGGTTCTTCAGGCCATGGGGGCCGAACTGGTCCTGACCCCCGAGATCCGCGGAATGACCGCCGCCATCGACAGGGCGGAAGAGCTGGTGAATCGGCTTCCCGACGCCTACATGCCGCAGCAATTCAACAATCCGGCTAATCCAAGAATTCACCGTCTCACCACGGCCCAGGAAATTCTGGAGGCAACGGACAGGAGATTGGATGCGTTCGTGGCTGGCGTCGGTACGGGAGGCACCATCACCGGTGTGGGCGAGGTCCTGAAACAGGAATTGGGAGACGTCCTGATCGTCGCCGTCGAGCCGGCGGACTCCCCGGTGCTGTCGGGTGGAGAGCCAGGGCCCCACGAGATCCAGGGCATCGGAGCCGGATTCGTCCCGTCGGTCCTGAATCGCGATGTCATCGACGAGATCATCCGCGTCCAGTTCGAGGACGCCCGCCGGGTCACCCGGAATCTGGCTCGCAAAGAGGGCATCTTCGCGGGCATCTCATCCGGGTCCAACTGCTGGGCCGCGCTCCGAATCGCCCGAAGGTTGGGGAAAGGCGCCCGGGTCGTCGCCATGGTCTGCGACCTGGGCGAACGCTACCTTAGCCATCCGGTCTACGCGGAATAGGAGCGGCGGCTTTCTTGCCGCCGATAGGGGGGTGGAGCGGCGACTTTCTTGTCGCCGACAGGGGGGTCAAGGGAGGACGGAGTCCCCCCTGTACACTTTCCGGCAGAAGAGCAGGCGACAAGAAAGTCGCCCCTCCTGTCTCATTCCCCGGGAGGGGCCAGCCTGGACAGGACCCGCTTCCGGACCCAGGCCGGGTCCCACCACTCGATCGGGTTCACCTGAGTGCCATGGAGGACCATGGTGAAGTGCAGGTGGTCCCCACCCGCCAAGCCGGTCTGGCCGGTCCGTCCCAGCGATTGCCGCTTCCGAACCTCTTCTCCCACCTCCACGTCGAAACGGCTCAGGTGAGCATAAAGCGACTGGAGGCCGAGACCGTGATCCACGACCACGGTGTTGCCGTAGATCCCCAGATAGTCGGCATAGATGACGACGCCGTCATTGGAGCACTCCACCGGAGCCTGAGCCAGCGAGGCCAGATCGAATCCCAGGTGAGTCTGTTCGTCCACCATCTTCCCTCGGTAGAAGTAGGAGCGGAAGTCGGCAAAGGACGATTCAACCTGGGAATTGCTCAACTGCAGAAACTCCTCGGTCCAGAGAGGCGTGGCGGCGCTCTGGGCAGCCATCTCGGCAATCTGCCGGTTGTTGACTCGGCGCAACGATCCGTTGACCTCGAGAAACGTCTCCAGTGAATCGGAGGTTGCCCTGACCTGGTCGCTACGCTCCGTTATCCGAGGGAGGACCCGCTCCATGAAGCGGTCGGAGATATTGAGGTTTCGCTTTCGGAAACGGCCCGGAAATACCTTCTTCCAAAAGTTTTCCCGGCCCCGGTTACCGGCCGCGTCCTGGGCCCATACCGTCATGGGGGTTTCTCTGTTCTGATCGTGACCCAGGGCGAAAAGACAGATGTAGACGCCGTCTTCTTGGGAGGGGACGGGGTACCCCGCGTAGATCCGGTCCCCCACTTGGATTCCGCTGGAATGGACCGCCTCGGACAATCTGTACCGGACGGCGGCGGATCCGCCCTGACGGATATAGTGCTGGTTGGAGAGAACCTCAATTCGAGGAGGGGTACGGTCTAAATGGAAGGTCTGTTCCTCGACCGTTTCCCGTGACCAGAGTCCCAGACTCGCGTGGTCCTGGACCTGAGTCTCCAGCGTGAACTGGCCTTCTGCCAGTTCGTCACGCGGGGCGAGATCGGACACACGGAGCTCCAGCCGGCGCTCGAGAGTCCCGTCCGTCCAGAGAAAACCGGCCTCGTCGAAGTTCTCTTCGTGCACCACCCGTTCTCTTCCCTGCTGGCGAAGCAGGAGCCGCAGGGACTTGAGGCCCCGGCCTTGATCTCTGGCCTCTACCTGGATCTCCGTCTTGGGCCCCACGATTCGGGGCGGATCGATCCAAAGAACTTCGGGAGGCGACGAGTCCCAAGTGGCGACGGCCCAACCGGCCGCAACAGTCACCAACAGAACCAATATCACCGCCAACGGTTTCATGCCCGAATCCTCGCCGTCATCATCCCGTAGAAGCCTTACAGAAGCCCCCTTGCGGGTCAACGCCATCCGGCTCGATTATGGCCCGGCGGGTAGTGGGGCCGTAGAATGTTGGAGAGGACTTTGGGTCTCGATATGCAGGGGGGGGTAGAGTCAGCCCCGTTTCGCTCGCTTCGCCTTCTGCATTTTCCGTTGTCGACGAGAAAGTTTGGAACGTTTGGGGATCTGTTTCACTGGTGGAAGTACCTTCTTTTCCATGATCTGGTACTCGCCAAGATAGGCTTCGGCGTCTTTCGCATTTGCCTTGTGGTCATCAAGTTCGTCATCCGACAGGAGATGGGCGTCAGGCCTTCTTGACTTCTTCTCCAGAACTGCCAGTTGCATCGGCCCGGCGATGCCTCCAGAGTTGAGTGAAATCGCGTGCTCAAGAGCC
Source organism: Acidobacteriota bacterium (assembly GCA_965263035.1). Classification (GTDB taxonomy): domain Bacteria; phylum Acidobacteriota; class UBA6911; order RPQK01; family JAJDTT01; genus JAJDTT01. The sequence continues at coordinate 5,495,273 of OZ253580.1, read as the reverse complement.
CAGGTGACGGCAGGTGCCGATGCGTAATTGGATTACATCAGTGGTCGGCGAGGGGAGCGTTTTCTTGCTGTTGGGGGTTGGACTCGTCGCTCACTATTGCCATCACCAACCTTTACCACGGAGGGAATTTGTTCGTTACATTCTTAGCGGAACACTTTGGTCCTGAAATCCATTCGGACTTGATGAACACGACGGAGACAACGTTCACCAAGGCTCTGGAAAAGGAACTCTGTTCGCGGGGGACCGAAGTGGACGAGATGTTTCGGGAGTTCCAGAAGGGGTTCGAGGAGAAGCGCCCGTCCAGCGATGGAGTCGTACTAGTGCCGAGGTAGTCCCTGTAAAAATGGAGGCAGAGATCGTTAATGAGAAATCAGGAAACCTATAACGGCGGCGCAGGAGTCGTTCTGTGGGTGATCGTAAGGATAGTGGCGATCATCGCTGTTCTTGTGGTGGCCGTGTTCACGATGGTGGTCATTCCCTCTGCCCTGAAAACTCTAGTTTAGAATATAAGCGCAATACTTTGGGCGATAGTCGAATGGATTGTTTCGTTCGTCGTCCGATGACCGGTTTGGGAGTTACATGGATGGTGGAGGATCTGCTACTATCCGGAGGAGGAATCAGTGATGAAGCCAGGAACGTCTCATCCTGCTCGACCGGAAAGAACAGGAGTTTTCTCTTGGGAAGGTTACTGCGTCGGACCGATCTGGATACGAGGAGGGTGTCAATGATGCTTTCGGCATCATTGACCATGCTATCAAGAATGTCAGAAATCGTCATTCTGCACCTCCAGCTTGGGGAGAAATAAAGCGTAGCACGTTTTGCTGCCATCTGGCATAAGTAAAGAAAAAAGACGCATATGAAGAAACAGATTGGCTTTGTGAAGTCCAGGCCAACTCGTCTAAAGGCTTCCACCACGACCAAGATGGCCCGGGAACTGATTTTGTCTAGCCAGGAATCAGTACGTACTTTCGACAGGACAACCAGCGCCGCCTTGAGTCTGATTCGCGCCGCTTTTGCTGAAGTGCCAGAAGCGAGACAACTTGATGGTCAGATGAAAGAGCTAATCCCACAGTTCCAGGCTCTCATACAAAATCTGGGCACGCCGCTTTCCGTCCTGCGTTTGGGCTGCGACATGTTGGATATCTACCACAACCCCAAGCTCTCAGATGAGGAGAAACTACGAGAGCTGGTTAAGCTACAGCAAGAACTCAACCAGCTCTCGTGACTACATTAGTTCTCACCCGGAAAGTCCGATTTTCGGGGATTGGATAGGGTGAGGCATGGACAAAAAGCTGCAATAGAGCGGCGTCGGCTGGGCCGACAGAAGGATTTTCGACTCCTTTGAGGGTCGGCATCGGGTTTTGGACACACGGGTCCCTGGAAGCCGCCGTCTGGCTATGAATTTCAAGGCTGCGGCTACAACAGCAGGCGGGCCAGGACCAGCAAGTTGAAGCTGGTGATCGAGAGGCCCACATACTGCTGAAAGTGGGCCCAGCCTTTCCAGGTGCAGCGTCGAAGACCGAAGACGCGCTTGAGCATCGAGATGCAACCTTCGATCCCGGCCCGAAAGCGTCGCAGTTGCCGGTAGACTCAACTGGAGCGCGCCATCTTTTGAACCTTCAATCCACGTTTCTTGGCGAAGGCGACGTCTCGGATGCCTTGGTCCTTCGCCCATTGCAGGTTGGCCTTGGAGGCGAAGCAACCATCGAAGCTGGCCTGTCGAGGCCAGCGGCCGTACAGGTCGAACTGACGCGTGAGCCAAGGCTGGAACTGAGCGGCATCGTTGGGGTTCCCTCGCACGACCTCAAAATCCAGAATCAGGCCGGAGACGCCACTGGTCAGGTACAGCTTGTACCCGAAGACCGTCTCCCGCCGTTTCTTCTTGATGATGTCGGTGTGCTCCTCAAACAGAGAGCGGACCTTTTCCTGGGCCGGAACCGACTCCCCGTGCAGGACCCTGCGCTCGGTCTGATCGATGATCCGCGTCATCAAGTCCAAGTAATAGCGCAGTTTCCCGGCCCTGACCTGACTGCGGGGATCCGTCCACAGGTGAGCTTGCTGCAGCGGCATCCGGGTGTAATGAGCGGTCTTGCGAGCGACCTTCAACAGATCCCGATACGCTCGGCGGCGCCGTGCGCCCCGGTGGCTTCGGATGTTCATACAGCGACGCTTGGCCCGGAGCTGGTGATCATGGAAGACGATCTTTTGACGCTGGGCCAGCCTGCGAAGGGTTCGAGTGAGGACCCGAATCGCGTCGGACAGCAACTGGGAATCGGTCGGATAGGGGATGTGACTTTCCACCGCGGTGGCATCGGCTCGAATCTTGCGGCCCCGCTCCAGTCCCTGGCGGTCGGCCCAACCGACCAGGAGCCGGTTGATCTGTCCCCAGGTGGAGGCCTGGATGCGGCTGATGTTCTCCTGCAGACAGGAAGCACTGGGGGACCAGTGCCAGGACAGGCGGGCGAAGCGACAAAAACTTTGGGAGTCGCTCAAGAGAAACGCCAACTTGGCGTAGGACAGCTGATGCCAGTTCTTGAGGATGGCCGAGCGCAGGACCTGCTCTGCGGAGAGACCTGGAGCCCCTTGGCCGGAACTGCCGGTGTCACACAGATCGTGTAGAACCAGTTCCAGGATCGAAGGGTTGTCATCCAAGATTTTGGAAACGGCTCTCAGTTCCTGCGCGAGTCGGTGATCGGGCCAGAGTCCGGAAAGCGGACGCTGGCTTTGCCGTTTTCGACGCATTGTTCAAGCCCTCGGTTTTGCGTAAGTCTTTTGTTGTCTATTGTTTGGGACCAACAGACTAACAAATGACTATGACAAAACCGGGGCTTGAAAATGTCTCCTTACTCCTTATTTCCCAATAACTTACGTCTTTCCGGATGGGAACTACATTACGACGGCTGTCGCCAAAAGCGTCTGATCTCTTTAATCCCAAGTCTGTTATACGTCTGCTCAAATACTTCGATCAAGTGCTTCTTTTCCCATCCAGCGTAGCAGTGCTGTTCCCACAGTGACCCCAGATTATTCATGGGACATGTTGATAAGGGCTTCCAACCCGGCGTTTTCGTGCGGTCGCAGCCCGGTTTCTCTTGAACCTCTGTCGATTCGACTGAATCGGCTCGAAAACAGGACGATTGAACCAGTCATAAACCGTTTAACGGCCAAGGGGGCCGTCACCCGCCGACAGGTTGACTTTCCGGTGAGAAATCCCCACCGTTTCGGTCCCTTCCACGGGCCCGATGCCTCCGCCGTCCCCTATCCCGGCGCCCAGGACACCCGCGCCAGTCTCTGCCACAACCGCTTCCAGTCCGTCGCCCCTTGACTGATGACGAAAATCAATCGCCTCCCCTGACGTAGCGCCCGACTCGCCACTCGCAACACCCGCTCGCGAAAACGACGCAGACTCCAGCCCCGACGCGTCGCCTGCTCCATCAGCACCCGACCCAGGTGCAGGATCTCGTACCCCAGCAGATTCAGCAGGAACAAGACTTCGTTGTGGGGTCGAACTCCGGCCTCCGTCGTCGCTTCCGGCTTCGCTCCCGGCTTCAGCGGTTTGCCCCGATAGTGCGTCTTGGGCCGGCTCGCGGAGGACAAGGCCGGATCGAGCACGTCCATGAACTCCCCCATGTGGCCTTCCGCCTTCCCCCGTTTGCGGTACCGCGCCAGCAACGCTTCCGCCTCATAACGCTTCCGGCTCAGGCTCGTCAGCAACCAGAAATGATCCGGATACAACTCCCCCGGTCGCTCCCGCACCACCAGCACCACCCGGCGCGCCCGATCCCAACTCTCCGCCTGGTAGGTCAGCTCATGGAACCAGAGCCTCGGCGGTGCTTTCGGGGACCGCCCCGCCGGCTGGGTCAAGTAGGGCTTCGCCATCCGGTTCAGGACCTCATTCTTGCGGATTCGAGCGATATAGGGCACGCTTCTCGACTCCAGCCCCTTCAGCAGCCCCGGCTCCGGGAACCCCGCATCCATCCGCACGATCATCGAGCCGCACAGACGCCCGCGACAGTGGTCCACCACCCGTAGCGTCAACTTCAGCGCCTTTTTCCCCAGGTAGCTGGCTCCCGGAAAAATCTCCCCGTCGATCAGGTCCCCCGTCTCGGCACAACTCGCCACCAACCCGTGGTACATCCGCTGGCGATAGTATCCGTTCCATTCGCTTCCCGGGGGATGCCCATGGACCTCGACCGGGAGACCGTCCACGTCCAGGACCATCGTCTTTTTCCGTCTCTTCTTCCGTGGGGTCTTTTTCCCCCGTTTTCGCCGCTGGCCTTCGATCATCTCGATCCGACGGCACGCCAGCTCCGTCACCGCCTGGTGCAGGACCGGAAGGTTCTCCTCCCGGCTGAGCGTGTCCAGCAGTCGGGACAAGGTCGGCTGCGACGCCAGCCCCTGGCCCTCCTCCAAGGCCGCCGTGCCCCGACGAGTCTCGCTCGCCACCCGCAAGCTCGGATCCTGACGCAGGCGGTCGGCGTCGGACTGGTCGCGCCAGCCCTGCCCCAGCAGCAGGAGTCGAGTCCGCAGCAGATCCGACAGCGGATAGCGGATCGAACTCGGGTGTCGCGGATCGTGCAACCGCCCGGTCAACCAGTCGATGAGGCCGCTGCGATCCATCAGCTCCCGCTGCACCAGGGCTCCCGTGTCCGCACTGAGCAACTCGGGGCGGGTCTCGAGGCGGAGGGATCGGTTGAATGAGGGCCGGATCTGCGGTATCGTCTCAGGCATGGCGTGCTCCGTTCTTTGTGGTTGTTTCTTAGCACTATAACTATACCACAAATGACGGGCACGCCACCTCTTTTTGCCACCCTTGGAGGGGACGCAAACCGTGGAAATACTTGGGTTTCGGCCCCCCTTGAATCCTGAGTTTAAACCGACGTTGAAAACTAATATAGAGTTTCACCCAGGTCGGGTCCCAGCCGTTTTCTGTGGGTATCCGGTAACCCTCTGATCCGACTCGACATGACGGGCACGCTTGCTCATTTTATGTTTGCGTGATGAATAATCCGGGGTGACTTGGCTAGTGCTTTCGCCGACGCAACACTAAATGCTGCTATCGTTTCGGGTTTAGTGTGAGCCTCGAAAATAACCACCTGAGTATTTTCAATCTTTCGTCTGTGCCCAGTTTCTCTTTTTCCGAGTACCCTGATTGCCCAACTGCGCGCATGAGCTGCGGCTGAGAGTACCCGATACGTTCCTTCCTCATCGAGCATTTGTTTGATTACTTCTGTAGCCGAAGGCATAACTTGACCAATACCGATCCGCTTGCCTTTTCTCTTACCGCCCCTGCTTCTGGCAGTGAGCGGAAGATATCCGTAATTAAACGCCTCTCGTTCAACTTCACGAATACGGCTCTTCTGTTTTTGTATGTCCGTATCGGTCCCACTGACCGCACGGATGTACTTCAACCCTTCTTCCATATTCTTGTAACGGAGAGCGTATACCCTTCCACCACGGGTGTGGGGATCAATTTGCGGATTGAGAAGCCATAAAGCGAAGGCACACGGCTCAAGCACGGAACGAGCGCAACTCCAGCAAGCAGTGGTCAGAATCGGCTCCGTGATGGCTCTGCTGTAGGCTAGGACGTGTTCGCTGCCCGACCCAATCAACGCTGTAGCCATAGTCAGTGCATCCACTGGCATATGGGGGTCTCTAGATGCAGATAGCTCACAGGCGGCAGGCGAACCTGCACTAAATTCTTTTCCGTGTTCGGGGTAGACCCCTACAGCCTCATTACCAAAGAAGTCCAGAGCTTCTCTCGCTCGGGCGATATAGTTTGGACCTAGCGTGTGTCTCATTACACTCATCATTTCTTCCGTATCAATGCCCGCTTCCTCTGGACAAGTTCACCGTAGCGAAGTCCCCCGCTGAGATTCAAGCGAATGCACCCTCATGCCATTCTCTCCCGACCAGAAACTTCAAAACTTCTGCTGAATGTCAGAGGGGATGGGCACGAAGGTGGGTGCGCCCGAAGCTGAACTGGAACAGTACCGGGTTGACTCCCCTGGAGGTTGTGGGTTCGAGTCCCGCCGGGTGCACCCCCGGTATAGCCGAGTGTGTACTCAGTGCAAGGTCTTCCCCAGCATTCCACGGCCCCACTGCTGCCCGGCGGGTCCAATTGACAGTGTCTGACCCCCCGACTAAACTCCCGGCCATGAGTGTTCAAGAGCGAACGGGATTGAAGATTTCACAGCGGCTTATGCAGCTACAGGAGTCGGCGACTATCGCGGTCAGCAACCGGGCCGCCGAGCTTCGCCGGGCTGGGATCGACGTGGTGAGCCTGGGGGCGGGAGAACCGGATTTTCCCACTCCCGCCCATATCCGAAAACACGCACTGGATTGTATCGAGGCGGGAGAAACCAAGTACGCCAAACCCGCGTCGGGAGTTCCCGAGGCCAAGGAGGCCGCGGCCGAGAAGCTCCGCCGTGAGAACTCGCTGGAGTATTCTCCCTCCCAGATCCTGGTCACGGTCGGCGGCAAGGAGGGTCTCTGGCTCGCCTTCGCCACTGTCCTGGACCCTGGAGACGAGGTCATCATCCCCGCGCCCTACTGGGTTTCCTATCCGGAACAGGTGAAGATCGCCGGCGGAGTGCCCGTGTTCGTGAGCGCGACCGTCGACGCCGATTTCAAGATCACCCCGCAGCAGCTCCGGGAGGCGCTGACGCCTCGAACCGCGGCGGTCATCTTCAACTCTCCGAGCAATCCCAGCGGAACCGTCTACTCTCCCGAGGAGACGGACGCGCTGGCGGAGGTCCTGGCCGAACGGGATGACGTGGCCGTCATCAGCGACGAGATCTACGATCGGCTTCTATACGGCGGCCGGACTTACAAGAGCTTCGCGGCCACGTCATCTCACGCCTATGAGCGGACCCTGACCTTCAACTCCATGTCCAAGAGCTATTCCATGACCGGATGGCGCATCGGCTACGTGGCAGGGCCCCAGGACGTGATCCGCAACATGAGCAAACTCCAGTCCCAGACCACCAGCGGCGCCGCGACCTTCACCATGCATGCCATGGCTGCGGCTCTCACCGGAAATCAAGACTGCGTCGAAGAGATGCGTTCCGAGTTCGAGCGGCGGGCCAAGGTCCTGCACGGCCGGCTCAATGCCATTCCTGGCGTGGTCTGTCCCGAACCTGCCGGTGCTTTCTACGTGTTTCCCGACGTCTCCGGCACCTATTCGAGATTGGGAGTTGCGGGGTCGGTCGAATGGACCACACGGCTGCTGGGGGAAGCCCATCTGGCCGTGGTGCCCGGCGCCGCCTTCGGGCTGGACAGCTGCGTGCGGCTCAGCTTCGCCACGAGCATGGACGTGATTCAGGAGGGTCTGGAGCGGCTGGAACGGTTCCTCAGCTGAGCCACGCCGGCCGCGTGGGGACGATGCCCTTTTCGTAGTGGTCAGCCGTCCCAGTCCTCGCCAGCCGGATACACCGGCGCTGCCTGCTCCACCACCAGCTCACCGTCGAACCAGTTGCGAGTTGCGTGCTTCCAACGCAGGAAATGGGGCGCTTGGCGATGGGCTTCCAGAGCCTCCTCGTCCCGATAGACTTCGTAGAGAAAGATCCGGCTCGGGTCGTCCACATCCTCCAGCACGTCGAATCTCAGGCAACCGGGCTCGTCCTGGACCGAGTGACGGGCATCGTCTAGCATGGCCTCCATGAAAGCCTCCCGATGCTGAGGCTGAATCCGGATCGTGACCAGAAGAGCGATCATGCCATGTTCTCCTTTTCCTCTTGTTCTCGAGGCTGTGTTTCCCCTCTACCGGGAGCCGTACTATGAATAACCCGATCGCCGTTCTCAACGGACTGCTCCTTTTGGCCGGACCTGTTGTCCAACCCCTGGCGGCTCAGGCGTTGATGGTCGGAGACCAGAAGCAACTCTTCGTCGACCATCGTTTCATCGAATCCAGCGACGGAATCACCCTCCGCATGAACCCTCCTTACCAGACGGGTGAACCTCTGGTAGTGGTGGACCAGCCCTGGGAAGCGGGTGCAAAGATCCACGTCTATTGCAGCGTGATGAAGGAAGAAGGTCCCGACGAGGTCCGGATTCGCCTCTGGTACGATCTGTATACGGATCAAGGCCGGCCCGGGCAGGGTTTCCGTGCCCTGTGCTACGCCGAGTCGAACGACGGAATCCGGTTCCGAAAACCGGTCTTGGGGTTGGTGGAGAAGGATGGATCCCGGGAGAACAACCTGGTCATGCCCACCGACCTTTCGGTGATGACCATCGGGGGTGGATCGGTCGCCAGGGACGACAATCCCGGCACGCCGACCGAAAAACGGTACCGGTCCTGGTCCAAGCTCTACACCATCCCGGGAACGCGCAAGGGAGGGAACGCCTTCTGGTACTCCGCGGACGGACTTCGATGGCATCTGGAGGAGACGCTCCCCACCGGACTGCGGGCCGCCGACACGCAGCCCAGTTGGTTCTGGGATCCGACGATCGGACGCTATCGGGGCTACAGCCGGGAAGTCCATCCCCGGATGATCGGGTACAACGAATCGGACGACATGACCCACTGGGAGAACTTCGAAATCGTCCTCTTGCCCGATGCCCGGGACTTGGCGCCCCTGGTCGATTTTCTGCCCCGGCGCCAGCAGTCGCGCGCCTCCGAGAAGGCCCACCAGGTCGAGACCGTTTTCGGACCCGGCTACACCGTCGTCGGACCTCTGTCACTGGACTTCTACGGGACGGGCGTCTTTCGCTACGCGGAGGCCCAGGACGCCTACTTCGCCATGATTCCCATCTACTATCACTATCGCCATCTCCATCCCACAACGGCGGACGTCCAACTGGCGGTGAGCCGCGACGGCCGGAATTTCCAACGTTTGGGCGAGCGCCAGTCGTTTCTGCGTCTGGGCCACGCCGGCAGCTTCGGGTCCAAGTGGGTGTGGGGAATGCCCCGGCCCATCCGCATGGGCAACGAGATCTGGATCTACTACGTGGGGACCAACTGGGACCATGCCGACCGCGTCGACCCCGATCCCGGCGGGCACCGGTCGGCCGTCTCCAGAGCGATCCTTCGCCTGGATGGATTCGTCTCGGCGGACGCCGGCTACCGGGGAGGCTGGCTTTCGACTCCTCTCATCCGCTTTGGCGGCAGCAAGCTGGAGTTGAACCTGGATACGAGCGCGGGCGGCGAAGCGCTGGTGGAGATCCAGGATCCTCAGGGCCGGCCATTTCCAGGGTTCGCATTGGAGGACGCCGACCCCATGAACGGGAACCATGTCGCGTTCCCGGTTTCCTGGAAGGGCCGCAGGGACCTGTCGAGCCTCGCGGGCCGGGAAGTTCGGCTGCACATCAGGCTCAGGAATTCCAAGCTCTACGCCTTTCAATTTGTCCGTTAGCCTGATGGTTTGAAATTGGCTCCGGGAGTGATATATCAGGGAGTATATGACCGTCCCGGAATCCGGGACGGCGCCGTCGTTTGGAAGGGAGTTCCAGGATGTTGTTTCCCAGAATGTTGCGTTTGAGTCAGAAGTTCGAAGGGCCGGAGCTCGCCGACGTGGAGCATGAGACCTGCTCACAGTTGGCCGCACTTGAGCTCGGGAACAAGATTCGTCCCGGGGAGAGCGTGGCCATCACGGCCGGCAGCCGCGGGATCGCCAATATCGACTCCATCATCAAGGCCGCCACCCGGCATCTCAGGGAGATTGGGGCAGAACCGTTCGTGGTTCCGGCCATGGGCAGTCATGGCGGCGGCACCGCCGAAGGACAACAGGAGATTCTTCACAGCTACGGAGTCACCGAGGAATACACCGGAGCCCCGATCCGCTCCTCCATGGAGACCGTCGTGGTGGATACCACCCCTCAGGGAATCCCCGTCCACTTCGACCGCCATGCCTACGAGGCCGACCACGTCATCGTCTGCGGCCGGGTCAAGCCCCATACCGGGTTCGTGGGTCCCATCGAGTCCGGGCTCCACAAGATGATGCTCATCGGCCTGGGCAAGCACCAGGGCGCCAAGATCTACCATCGAGCCATCAAGGACTACAGCTTCCTGGAGATCATCCTGGCCGTCGCCGACGTCATCCTGGCCAAGTGCCGCGTCGCTGCGGGACTGGCCATCGTGGAGAACGCCTACGATGAGACCGCTCTCATAGAGGCGGTGGCCCCGGATCGATTCTTCGAACGGGAAGAGGCGCTACTCAAGCTGGCCCAGCAGTGGATGCCCCGTCTTCCCTTCCCCGAAGTGGATCTTCTGGTGGTCGACCAGATCGGCAAGAACATCTCCGGGTCCGGCATGGACACCAACGTCGTGGGGCGCAAGTTCAACGACCACGGAGCCACGGGAGACGATACGGTCAATTGCAAGCGCATCTTCGTACGGGGGCTGACTCCGGAGACCCATGGCAACGCCTGTGGCATCGGAATGGCCGAGGTGACCAACCAGAGGACCGTGGACCAGGCGAATCTCGTGGCCACCCGGATCAATGCTCTCACCGGAGGGCACCCGTCCGCGGCCGCGGTTCCCATCGCCTTCGATACCGATCGAGAAGCCATGCTCGCCATCCTGGAAACCGTCGGCCTGGTCGACCCGGCCGATTCGGGGATCATCCAGATTGCCAACACGTTGAAGCTGGGTGAGGTCCTGGTCAGCGAGAAGTACACCCCCGAGGTCCAGGACCGCTCCGATCTGGAAGTGCTCGCGGGGCCCGACGCCATGGCCTTCGACCCCCACGGCAACCTGGCGTCCGTAGCCGTGTAGCCGTTCCGCAACTCCCGCGGATTTCGTAGAAAATTGTAGGGGCGCTCCTCGTGGGCGCCCTCTTTCGTTTTTTAAGGAAGGCGACTGGAGAGGGGACAGTCTTGTCCCCCATTCCTCATTCCCCGTTCCCCTTCGGGAGTTCGGCGGCTGGTAAGCCGACGCTCTAACTTCTCTCGCGCATTTTTCTGCTTGCTCGTTAATTTGTATGTGACGCTCAGAAGATCCCGAGCGATCGCCGAGGGGTTTCCCGGCAGTCCCGTCACGGGGTAAGCCGGAGGCCTCGTTCTCCCCAGGGAGAAACTATGAGAATCAAATCAAAGCGGCTCATCACCCTGTCATTTTTCGCGGCCGCACCGTTGGTCCTTCTCGTATGGCTGGGCCGAGACCATCACCGAGAGCAACCGGCACGCGACCCCGGTCCGCCGCCGGTCCTCGACACCGACGCGGAACAGCTTCCATCGAGGGACGCGTCTTCGACGAGACAGGTGACCCGCTCCCCGGCGCCGTCGTCGGCGCCACGGTTTCTCAGACCTATTCGGGAGCCCGCGGCCATATGGTGTCTCCACAGAATTATCGTGCGGAGTCCAATGGATGTTTGGGGAAAATATTCTGAACTTTTCGGAAGTGGATGAGGCTCATAAAAGTTTCGCGAGTCTCCACTCGCCTTGCCAGGGTCTTCCACTTCTCATCCGAGCCTGTCGAATGGGGCTACATTCGACAGGCTCTAAACCAACTCGTCCTGTGTAGAAGGAGGAGCTAATCTTGCGAAATTATACTCGTCCAGCCTCAGGCTTGTCTGCTCAGGACGCCCTTCCTAACGAAAGGAGTTCCGATCCATGACCACAAAGCATTGGAAACTGGGAATGATTCTGGTCATTCCCCTGCTGTTGATTCTCTGGTGGGGTTGGGGGGACACCGACCCAATCAGGGTGAGTGATCCTCCACAACAACCCCTGAAGGGGCAGTCCAAGAGTTCCGCCCCTTCCACCCAACCAAAGCGGAGACCCCTCCCCTTGCCGGTCGAGGAATGCGAAGGCTGTCCCGACCTTGCGAGATTGGAGGGTCTGAAACGCGACGGGGAAGACGAAGATTTCGGCGAACAGATGAAGACTGCGCTCTACTCCGTCGCAGGTGAGATCGGGGGTTGTTACGGCCTGCTGTTCAAGGCCGCACTTGACGGCAATCCCAAGCCGGATACGAGCCGGCTCGGGGGCTGTGATGGCAAGACGCCTCTTCATATGGCCCACACCCCGGATCAAGTTCGGGCACTGTTGGACGCGGGAGCGGACGTCAATGCCAGGGATGATTATGGCGCCACGCCATTGCACCTGCAGAGCATTTCCCCGCGACCCACTGCCGAGAACCTGGAGATCGTCAAAACGCTGTTGGAAGCCGGAGCCGACCTCCAAGCAGAAACTGAAAATGGCCTGCCACCTTGGAAGTTTGTCCGTTTCCAATCCTCGGTAGCAACCTCCCACCTCGACACCTATAACGACATTGCCCGAGCGGCGGACGAATCAGGTGTCTCGGTGGATGACTATCTGGCCGCTCATCCACATGCACAAGAGCAGCTGGACAGTTTCATGGAGCACCATCTCATGGACGCCCAAATCCGAGCGACACTGCTGGAGGCGACCGTGGGACCGGAGTTCGTTTCCAAGGTCCGCGGGCAACAACCTGAATAACAGAAAGAAGGAGAATCAATGAAACTCATTGCCACACTCATGATCGCTTTTATCGTGCTACAAGTATCGGTTGCAACCGTACCCGCAGGTCCGATCACATGGATCTGTAAAACGGCCTGCTGGGCCCGTTACGAGTGGTGTGCATCGGGGGCTCATTCAGCCTATCGGAGGTGTCAACGATACGGAGAAGAAGCACAATGCCAGTTTGTCCTTGAATTCCAGAAGAGTATTTGCAACCGACAATACTCCTACTGCATGAATTGGTGTAGGTAGTTCGATTCCCATCCCAAGGGGCCGGTCATCCGACCGGCCCCGTCTCTCTTGCACTGGTTCGCTTCTTGCACGTCCCTGTTATTCAGTTTTGCTCCCCTTAGGTCCATCTTACGCTGATTCACCCCAGGCAAATCTGCCTCGTCCAAGCCAGTCTGAGTCCCGCTCGTCCTGTTTCTACTCTACGGTGCGTTGACGGTGTCCATTGTCATCGAGAATGGCACACATCGGCGGCGTCCCTGTCGTCTGTTTTATTGATAATCCGCAGTTTTCGTTCCCCCACCCCCCGTGATCTGTTAAACAAGTGCGGAGCTATCACAGAACCTTCCGGAGGGGGAGAAAGACAATGGGATTGCGGCCGCTGCACCACTGCCGAAAAGACTTTTCACCAGCATTGGGATTTCTTATGGCCCTGACCCTGACGGCGGCGGTCTTCTCGAACTTGCATTCCGAGTCTAAAATCCACCGGATTCGCCACAGTGGCTACGAGAGCTTGAGACAGGGGCATCTGGGCGACGCGGGAGCGAACACCTACGTCTCCCGACGGGGACGGCTTCAGACCGTCAACCGGCTCGATCTGAACCGGGATGGCGAGTTGGACCTGGTATTCACGCAGGACCACAACAGCGTCTACAATCCCGACTCCCTCATCTACTGGGGAGGACCCGAGGGCTTCCGGTCGCTGATGCCCGATTTGTGGGAGCTCCGAGCCCCCTTCTCTATCTTGAAGTATCTGGACGATGCCGCCTCCCACATCACTCGGCTGCCCACCCAGGGAGGTGGCCGCGGCTTGATTTCGGACCTGAATCTGGACGGGTTCCCGGACATCGTTATTGCCAATTTCATGCACAACTACCGGCCGGACCAGGACGTGGACATCTACTGGGGAGGGCCGGCCGGATACGGTCTCGGGAATCACACGCAATTGCCTGCGTACCGGGCGGGCGGTGTGGCGACGGGCGACCTGAACAGGGACGGCTTCCCCGATCTGGTCGTAGCCAACCGGGGAGATGAGCTCGGCGAGTCCCTGGGATTTCGTTTGCATCTGGAATCATACGTTTACTGGGGAAGCGTCACGGGCTTCCATCCGGGACGGCGGAGTTCGGTTCCCAGCATTACCGCGCAGGACGCAGCCGTCGGGGATTTCAACGGCGACGGCAACCTGGACCTGGCCTTCGCCAACCACGACAGCCAGACCCAGAACTGTTTCGTCTATTGGGGAGACGGTGAGGGGCGTTTCGTGCCCGAGCGGCGTCAGGTCCTCGAACGCGAGGACCTCCACCTGGAGGAAGGAGTGAAGGAGGGTAAGCGCCTACCCGACGGCATGAGCACGCTCCTGGCTGCGGATCTGAACGGAGACGGCACCCATGACCTGGTCGCCGCCGGCAGCTCCAACGGGGTCGTGTTTTTCGGATCTTCCGGAGGTCTCGACACCCGGAACTCGATCCAGCTCCCGGCAGATTCTTGCCAGGGGCTGGCCGGCGCGGACCTCAACCACGACGGCAGGATCGATCTGGTTTTCGCCAACCAGGGAGGACGCCGGGAATCGCCGCCGGCGTCGGAGATTTTCTGGGGTACGGAAAAGGGATTCAGCCCCGGGAAACGAACGCTCCTCCCCACTTTGTCCGCGACTACGGTTCAAGCGGCCGATCTGAACCTTGACGGCTTTCCCGATCTCCTGTTCGGCAACAGCCGGGGCCAATCCACCGCCGACGCGCCCTCCTTCGTCTACTGGGGAAGCGACCGGGGATTCTCCCGGCACCGGCGCACCCAACTCCTGGGTTTCGGCGTCGCCGGTTCGGGCGTCTCCGATCTGGACGGGAACGGTTGGCCGGACATCCTGCTGGTCAACCATTTGAGCAGTGACACCGATATCCTTCCCACGGCCATCTTCTGGGGCGAATCCCGGCGCCAATACGGGGATTCCTCGCTGACATTGTTGAAGCCGGGCGGAATGATGGAGTACAGCATCGCCGATCTGGACGATGACGATTATCCCGACCTGCTCCTGGTTCATCGCGAGGGACCGGCCATCTGGTGGGGCGGACCCGAGGGTTATCGCGTGGACAGGCGCAACCTGCTGAAGGTCCAACGCCCCACCAGCAACACCATCGCCGATCTGAACCGGGACGGTTACCTGGACCTCCTCTTTACCGGCCCGGGCCGCTCCGGCCGCAAGGACATCGAAGCGGCCACGATCGTCTGGGGTGACGCGGGCCGGTTCGAATCGCCCCGCACGACCCAATGGGACCTTCACGACAAGTTGTTGGAGGCCTCCGCCATCGCCGATCTGAATCGGGATGGTCACTTGGACCTGGTCTTCCCAATGAGCTATGGGGACCAGTCGGAGATCGTCTGGGGTGGCCCCGATGGATACGGACCGGGGAACCATCTCCTGCTGGAGGCCCACGGCGCCGCCCATGCCGTTCCTGCCGACCTGGACCGGGACGGATGGCTCGACCTGCTCTTCACCAGCAGTGCCAGTCCCCGGTACCGGGACATGGACGGACCGGCTCTCATCTACTGGGGGAGCCCCGGCGGACTCACCGCCGTTCCTCCCACGCCGCTGGAGGGCTTCACGAGCCTGGACGCGTCCATCGCCGATTTCAATAGGGACGGGCATCTGGATATCGCGCTGACCAACTACAAGTCGGCCACGACGCGGGAGATTCCCGCCTTCGTGTATTGGGGGGACGGGAGCCGGAACTACTCTAAGGCTCGGCGGACCCTGGTGAAGGCCGCCTCCTCATCGGCGGTGGACTCTCTGGATCTGGACCGGGACGGATGGGTGGATCTGGTGGTCTCCAACCATCAGACCTTCTTCGATCATGCGGCAGGGACGAACATCTATTGGGGCTCGAAAGAGGGCTTTGACGCTTCCGATCGATCCCATCTGCCGACCGTGGGGGTCCATCTGGACGCCATGGTCGATGCCGGGAACGTCTATACCCGGGAACCGAAGTGGGACTTCATTTCCGTCCCGGTCGAGGCGCCTGCGGGAACCCGTTTCCGGCGCCTGCTCTGGTCTGGCCAGACGCCGCTGGGGACAGGACTCGAGTTCCAGGTCCGCACTGCTGCCGAGCAGGACGGCCTGGAAACTTCTCCGTGGAGGGGCCCCGAGGGTTCCGGCTCTTTCTATTCGACGTCCGGAGATCCCCTGGAGCAGATTCCGGAAGGCCATTCCTGGCTCCAGTACCGGGTGGTGCTGGTCTCTCCCGACGGTGGAAACTCACCGATCCTGACTGAGGTGATCCTGGAGTGCGAGCTCTGATCGGCGGGTCTGCTCGGGATACCTGTTCCGATGAAGAGCACAATGATCAAGCTCCTGTTGGGTCTGGCGTCCACACTGCTAGTGATGACGGTCGTCGAGTTGGGACTGCGGGTCTCTGACTATGATCCCAACACCAGTCCCTGGTATCGCTTCGACCCGGATCTGGGCTGGAGGTTGGACCCGGTTCACCGGCGTGTCGGCGGGCTCAACTCCGGAGGTTTCCGCTACCCGCAGGTGAGCCGGATCAAGCCGGAGGGGACTCGACGGCTGGTGAACCTGGGAGATTCGTTCTCGGCAGGGATAAACGTGGCCTACGAACAGACGTACCCGGGACGGCTCGCGGACTGGCTCAGCCGGAACGGCGAGTCCTGGGAGGTCATCAACCTGGCCGTCGGGGACTGGGGCACCAACCAGCAATTGATCGCATTGCAGACGCTCGGGCTGGACCTGAGACCGGACGTGGTGGTCCTCCAGGTGTTTCCGTTCAACGATCTCTGCAACAACAGCGTTGAACTTGCCCATACCTGCAGCATGCAGGACCTCTTCCGTCCCTACTTGAACGCCACCGTTCCGGATCTGCAACCGGTTTTTCTGAATCCCGTCAGAGCCGAATTGCGCGGCCGTTTCCGGATCTTCGGACTGGCGGAGGAACGCGCGGTTCGGGCCTCGCTCTGGATCCAGGAGACAAGGCCCGGCGAACCCCGCTCGACTCAGCGCTATTTCCTGCAGCATGCGCGGCAGGCCGGAATCTCCGTGACCGGAGCTCTTGCTTCCCTTCTCCCCGAAGGACGACAGTCTCCACCGCTGCAGAGAGCCTGGGAAGATACCGAAGAGACTCTGAATCGCGTGAAGAAGCTTCTCGACCAGCGGGAGATCCCCCTCATCGGCTTGGTTATCCCCTATAAATGGACGCTGACGAAACTCTGGTCCCAATATTCGCGCGGGAAACCTGAAGAATTGGATCCTCGATATGGAACGAACCGGGTTGAAGGCGTGTTGGAGGGTCTGGGAGCGACCGTGATCTCGGTCCGGCGGAGCATCGAAGCCAGTACGATGCCGGTCGAGGATTTCTTTCTCACCGACAGCCATTTCAGCCCCACCGGGCACGCCCATGTCGCCGAACGGATCCTGGATGAGATGCGCAGGGCGGGTTGGACCCGGAGCCGGCCTCCGGAACAGGACGCCCGTTCCGTTAGCGCGAGTTTGGCACGAGACCGTCGGGAATTGTTCGAGTGTGATCCATGCCGGCCCGATTGAAGACTCGGACCGAGCCGAACAATTCCACGTCGGCGAGCGGCTATTGGGAGCTGGTTCGGGGAAACGGCAGTTTCCGGTATCTATGGTTCGGGCAGATCGCGAGCCTGCTGGGCGACTGGTTCAATCTGATCGCCTCGGCTGCCCTTCTGGCACAGCTCACCGGCTCCGGATTCGCCGTAGGGAGCTTGTTTGCGGTACGAATGCTCGCCCCTTTTCTCATTAGCCCATTGGCCGGCGTCGTCGCCGACCGATGCAATCGTAAGCACGTTCTGATCCTGAGCGACCTGTTTCGTGCCGTCACCGTGTGCGGCTTCCTGCTGGTCCGGGAGCCACAGGACGTCTGGCTGCTGTACACACTGACGGCAATCCAGCTGGCCTTGGGTGGTTTCTTCTTCCCGGCTCGCAACGCCATCCTCCCCGACATCGTCTCTTCCCGGGAACTGGGAACGGCCAACGCCGTCAACGCGACCACCTGGTCGGTGATGCTCGCGTTCGGGGCAGCGTTGGGAGGGCTCGTTGCCGGGACTTGGGGCATCTATCCCGCCTTCATCATCGATGCCTTCAGTTTCATCGTATCCGCCGTCATCCTTTTGGGGGTGCAGTACCGGAAGGTACCCGAAACCGCGTCTGCCTCCGGCCGGGGGCTGTTCGAGACCGCCGTCGTGCAGTACCTGGAGGGTCTCGCCTACCTCCGGAACAACCGGCTGATTCTGGTCACGGCCCTTCACAAGGGGGTCACGGCGCTGGTCTTCTCCTCGGGATATCAGGTCGTCAAGGTGGTCATCGGCCGTAGTCTGTTTCCCTTGGGCAAAGCCGGCGGAATCAGCCTGGGGTTGCTCTTCTCCGCTGCCGGCCTGGGAACGGGTATCGGCCCCATCGCCGCCCGGGTCTGGACCGCGGACCGGCCTGAACGGCTCCGTCTGGCCCTGTTCGCGGGCTATCTCCTGAGTGCTCTGGGCCTGGGGATCTCGTCTCTCCTCGTCAACCTGGAGACCGTGCTCCTGGGTAGCCTCGGGGCAGGCGTCGGTGGCGGAATCATCTGGGTCTTTTCCACTCAGCTTCTGCTCCAATCCGTCCCGGGAAAAGTACGGGGACGAGTCTTCGCCACCGAGTTCGCCATCTTCACGCTGCTGTCCACTTTCGGCGTGACAGCGACAGGCCTGGCTCTGGACTCGCCGTTGAAGGTGTCGGAAATCCTGGCGGGGATGTGTGTCCTGACGCTGGTTCCCGCCGGGTTATGGCGTTTCTGGCTGCGGCGTCACGCGCAAGGGTAGCGCCGTTGCCCACGGCCGGCAATCGGCTTGAAGAACGGCTCACGCTTCAGTAGCCTCCAAGAGTCCGTTCGTGACGAACGCCGCGGCGTGCCGTCGAATACGACTTGCCCAAACAGCCCGTGGCAAAAATCGTCACGGCATTCGACCGGGTCTGCATCGTGCGCGGACTGCGTTGCTCCTCGGTCACATACTCCCGGTATGCTCCCTCAGAGCGCCTTGTCCGGCGGGCGCAGCCCCGGTCTCGGTGCTGCGTGGGACTTTCACCACGGACTGCAAGGGCACATATGGTCCAAATCTCCGAGATCATTCGTTCGGTGCATTTTGCGGAGCGTGATCCAGGGCGCAACTGGGTAAAGGATGCGCACATCGCCGTGGATCGGGACACGCCTTTGGATTCCACCAAGATTCTCACCCCCAATGTGATTCGGTTTCCGGATGGAAGCTACCGCATGTACTACACGGGACTTGGACTCGGCCGTCCCGTAGTCGAGTCCGAGGGTTACATTCTGAGCGCCAGGTCCGATGACGCCGAGGTCTGGGTCAAGGATCCGGGGATTCGATTGGATGTCCACTCTCCTCACGCGAACCGCAGGGTGCTCTGTCCGGACGTCATCCCGCTGCCGGACGGACGGTATCGAATGTACTATGAAGCCAGGGCGGCGGCGGGTCCCACCAGTGTCCTGAGCGCCGTCTCGGAAAACGGACTCGACTGGGAACCGGAGCCGGGGATTCGAGTCGCCGACGGCCGGTGGTCCTATGGATCGCCTCGATGCCTCTATTTCCGGGATTCGAACGGCGGACTCCGGTACCGGATCTATTGCCACCATTACTCTCATCCTCTGCAGCCGGGTCTGGGGTCGCAGAACCACATCGTGAGCGCCACCTCGAAAGATGGACTTCATTTCGAACTGGAACCGGGAGTCCGCATTCCCCAGGAGACCCGTTTCGAGGATTATGCCGTGTATGCGCCGGAAGTGATCCATCTGGCCGGCGGCACTTATCGAATGTATTACGCCGCCTGGACCCACGATCCCATGCACGGACGAATTTTTACGGCTGTCTCCCGCGACGGACTGCACTGGGCCAAGGATCCCGAGCCCTGTCTCGACATCGGCGGTCCCTGGGACCAGACGCACGCCTCCGAGCCGTGTGTCATCGACTTGGACGATGGCCGCTTTCGGCTCTTCTACGAGGCCTGTGACGTGAATGGCCGCTGGCGCATTCTGAGCGCCACGTCGTCGAACTGATCCACGAGTTCGGCAAGTACGCCGCCTATGTGAGACGGACCGCTCCGGGGCCCGGGCAACACCGGACCAACGCCCGCAGCGAGTCTCACCGCCTCGATCTGTTTCCCGGCGTCGATGATTCGGCCCTCTCGCTGTCCACCGACCGGCTGGACCGGCACCACCCCGGCCCCATCTCCAAAACCGAGGAGTCTGCGCGGTAGGAATGATCGTAGCGAGAAAGCGGGGAATCGAGGCCGGATTTTCTCGATTTTGAGGTGCATAGTCGTTCTATTCGCCGAGAAATCGGGGAAATATGGACCGATTCTACCGCTTTCGCAGTAGATCAATTTCTGCCGCGCAGGCTCCCAGGTCCCGGTGGTCGATTTCTACACCAGCATCGTCTACGCGATCCGGATCTCTACGGGTTCCAGTTTCGGAATCGGTGACGACGGGGAAGGATCAGGCAAAATCGCCGTCACGGCTCGGGACTGACCGAGAGGTAGGCGATGATGTTGGCCAGATGCATGACGAATTCGGCCGTGATCACGATCTTGTCACCCAGCGTCGGGCTGGGAGTCCAGAATTTGGTGTTCTCCCAATGGCCCTCGTCGAACTGGTGCTCCACGAACCAGTCTCCCATGCGCAGGGTCCAGGCCCGATACGATTCCTCCCGCGTCGCGACGTACAACAGGCCGGAACCCCAGCCCGACTTGCACACCTGCTTCGACCGAAACTGGATGTCTTCCGTGCTCATGGAGAATCGTTCGTATTCGCGAGCCAGCCGGAGCCAACGGTCCTCCCCCGTGGCCTCGTGGATGTGCAGCAGCCCCGCAGCGGCGATCCCGCCGTTGAAGTGGTGTTGCCAGGGCTCGTCCTTGAGAGTCACGTAGAACGCTGCCTCCTCGGGATCGTAGTCGCGCACCAGTCCTTGGGAACGCCTGTATACGGCGTAAAGACAGTGCTCATGATCGGGCTGCAGTTCCCAGAGGCGCTGGAGCCAGCGACCGGCCTGGACCGCCTCGGGAATCCGGCCCACCAGGGAGAGAGTCATGGCGGCTTGGGCCGTGGGGAACAGCTCCTGTTCCCCTTCGACGCCCTCTTCCGCATTGGCGCAGAAGCCGCCGGTCTCCGGGTCCTGCCAGGTCAGTAGACTACCGACGCAACGCCGCACCAGATCCAACCGGCCCAGGAGGCTGGCGCCGTAGATCAGACATGCCAAAGGGTACGAGCCGTAGCGGCGCTGCGGCCCTGCGACGGTGGCACTCTCGTCCAGGGCGCCGTCGGGCGTGATCCGGTTGCGATCGACCCAGTCCAGCAACCGGTGAGCCGCCTCGGTCTCACCCATGAGGGCCAATGCCCAGGGGACGCGATAGTAGTAGTTTCGTTCCGTCACGTTTCCCAGGGATCCATCCGGATTGAAACGGTCCAACATCCAATCGGTGCCCCTCCGGCAGGCACGCCGGTAAGTCTCCAGCTTGGTTTCGACATCGACGACTTGCATTCGTGTTTCTCCTGGCCGAGGAGCCTGCCGCGCAGACTCCTAGCGCCTGAATGGTTATCAGTCCGTGGTGAAAGTCCCGCGTAGCACCGAGACCGGGGCTGCGCCCGCCGGACCAGGCGCTCTGAGGGAGCATACCGGGAGTATGTGACCGAGGAGCAACGCAGTCCGCGCACGATGCAGACCCGGTCGAATGCCGCGACGACTTTTGCCACGGGCTGATATGGTCAGCGCGCGGTGAATCCCCCGTCCACTGGGAGCAGGACTCCCGTGACCCAACGTGCCTCGTCTGAAGCCAGGTAGACGGCGGCATCGGCCACGTCTCCCGGTTCACCCAGACGTCCCAGAGGGTGCTGCTGAATCATTTCCGTCCACGCGGCCGCGTCCTCCTTGAGACGCCGAAACATCTCCCGGTTGAGGTCGGTGATCACGAAGGAGGGATTGATGGCATTGACCCGGACGTTGTGCTTGCCGAAATCCACGGCCATTTGCCGGGTCAGGATGGATACGGCTCCTTTCGAGGCTCCGTACGCCGGTCGAATCGGAAGACCGACCAATCCTGCCACCGACGACATGTTGACGATGGCGCCTCCACCCTGCCGGATCATCCCCGGAATGACGGCCCGGCTCATGAGAAAAACGCCTTTGGCATTGACGCGGAGGGTCTTGTCCCAATCTTCTTCCCGGGTGTCGACCACGGTTTCGCGAGAAGGGATGACTCCGGCGTTGTTGACCAGGATGTCGATGCCCTCCAGCAGTGAGTGGGTCGCGGAGACGATGCGCTCCACCTGGCTCGATGATCCCACGTCACCCACCACGGCATGAGCTTCCCCGCCCTGTTGGCGAATCGATTCGACGACCTGGTGTGAAGCCTGCTCCCGGATATCGACGACGACGACCCGCGCCCCCTCCTCGGCGAAACGGTGGGCGATGGCCTTGCCGAGGCCGGCTGCGGCTCCGGTGACCAGCGTCCGCTTCCCCGCAAGTCGTCCCGAACGCAATTCGCCTGTCACGGAGATGCCCTCCGTCCGGAAGCTGCCCGGCTGTCCTGACACGTCATCAATGTTCCCTCCCAGCCTCCATCGTATGGGAACGTCAACGCTTCCAAAAGCTTTCGAAACCAAAAGTCGGCCGCCAACCAAATACTCGTTTGACCTTCTCATTGGAGAACTGGCCGTGGGGAAAATCGGCCGCTACGAAATAGGCCTCGTAGCGGGACGGCAATCGCTCCAACGGAATGTCCAAGGCCAGGGGAAACAGAGCCGCCGCATCCTGCCAAGTCACGGTGAACGGGACGAACGTGGGCTCGTCGCCGGGACGCGGCCGAGTGTCCCGGAAGTGGTAGAAGAGGAAGGAGGTGACATGGAGATCGTGATTGCGAGTGAAGATCCGGCAGACCTCCTCGGCCAGTCCTTTGGTCAGGGCATACAGATGGGTTCCCGGCCGAGGCGTGACGTCGGGATGCATGGCGAAGTCATAGGGTTCACAGGTGGCGGGTCCCGTAATTGCATAGAAGGGACCGGTCTGGATGAACCTTTGCATCCCGTGCCTGCAGGCCGCCACCAACGCATTGTAGGCGCCTCGGGTGTTGACGTCGAAAGCCAGGCGCCGGTCATGCCGCAGCACGGACAGGTTGATGATGGTGTCCATCCCCTGCGCGGCATCCAGCACCTGCTCCAGGTCGGCGACGTCGACGTGCCGGTACTCGTGCCCCCCGTCGCCGGACTCCTTGATGTCGGTCAGCCTCAGTTCGTGCCGATCCTCCAACGCCCGGACCACATGGGGCCCCAGGTATCCGGCGGCACCCAGAATCAGGACCTTCACGCCCGCCTCCGGAAAGATTCGAATCCCAGAATCCGTTGCGCCCGTTCGGTGCCGTAGCGCTGTCCGGACACGTTGGACTGGATGTGGAACACCGAATACGCAGGCAAATCTGCCGTGAGTGATCGTCCGACTGCCGCGACAGTGTCCTGGACGGTGACACCGTCGGAGGAGGAATGCTCGGGGCTCCACAAGATCGAGCCCAGCCTGAGACAGACGACCTGGAGCTTTCCCTCCCGGGCGAACTCGCGGCACAGGATCTCTCCCAGGCGATAGGTGAGGGTCGGCGGTTCCGCGGCCGGCCAGGGCAACCATCTCTCGGTGACCCGCAGATCGGCGGGATGCTGATCCATGACGGCGAGGGAGCTCAATTGGACCACACGGGGAACGCCGGCCTCCCAAGCCGCCCAGAGCAGGTTGTACAGGCAGCGCGTCTGTCGGTCCAGCCGCGAGGAGGCGTCCTCGGCAGGATCCGTCCAGCCCGGCCAGATGATGGCGTCCATTCCCTCGACCAACAGCCGTGTCTCGGCATCGTGATTCAAGTCGCACGAAACGAACTGATGTCGGCTCCGGACAGGTAGAGTGTCGGTGAGAACGACTCGGTGCCGCGTGGCCAGAGCTTGAGCCAGATGTTGGGTCAGCCGATTCCTGGCGGTTGTGAGCAGCAGCTTCATAGGATGATCCATCCGCCGACTCGAGACCGGCTCGCTTCCACCCGAATCGTACGGCGCCGCCATTGACGCGCCGGGATTCAAACTTACAAGGTTCTCTTGGAATGATCCAGACTGGGGAGTGCAGTGATCCGGACGGCTTTCCCAGGTTGAACGGGTCACTCGCGGTCACTGCGGCCGCACCGTTTCCGGCGGTGGATCGGTATCGATTCCGGGATACATCCGGGAGTGGGTCAGCCCCGGGTGACGTTGGCCGTAACGGGCAGGCACATCCTGAGTCCAGTTACTGGGGATGGTCAGGCAGAACAGCAACAGACAGGCGAAGACGACCCGCTGGGAGGCCAAGGGAGACTTGGCGCTCACCGCCCGGGGAGCAGGTGCCGGATCACTCCGGAGACGTCCCTGCCGCCGCAGACGAGATCGATACAGCAGGACCGCTCCGAGCACGGTCATCAGAATGTTCAAGGTCTGCCCCGTCCCGATGGGAAGACGGTGGGTCGGATAGTCCCGGAAAATGTCGATGACGAACCGAGGTAGCGCGTACCAGAAGACGAAGCGGGCCGCCACGGCGCCGGGTGTCTTGTTGGACCGCCTGACCCAGAACAGGTACCCCATCAACAGCAGATTCTTGGCTCCGTCATAGAGCACGACCGGATGGCGAAATCCGTCCGCGTCGGGGAACTTCACCCCCCACCAGGCATCGGTAACGGTGCCGAGGATCTGGCCGTCGATGAAATTCCCGATCCGTGCGGTCCCCATGAGAAACGCCGCCGGAATGACCAGCGTGTCGGCTAGCGGCAGGAAAGGCTTTCGGTACAGGCCGGCAAAGAGAACCAGGCTGAGTCCGGCACCCAACATGACCCCATGGGTGGCCATGCCCCCGAGCCAGAAGGCCGGGATCAGCCCTGGGTGCCGGCTGTAGAAAGGCCATTCATCGAAAGCGATCTCGATGACGCGGCCCCCGGCCAGAACCCCGATGACGATGAACAGGCTCAGGCTCCAAACCTCCCGGTCGGACATCTCCAGACGTCGCCCCGCCCCGCGGATCGAGAAGTGGAGATGCAAGAACCCGAGAGCGAAGCCGAGCCCGTACCACCAGAGGTGCACTCCGGCGACGTCGAAGAGGATCGGATCGATCCGGTGGGTGTAGGGTCCAATCATCGATTGATTCTACGGCAAGGGGGACTGCCGGAAATCGATGAATCTCGCTCCCAACAGTTTGGACGGCGACGCGGACGGCCTGCCAGCTGAAACTCGCGGCCCGCTCCACTGAATTCAACCTTCCGGACGGGAGCGAATGGAGTCGTGAGGCGTTCAGACTGTCGAACCAGGGGGAATCATGGTCGCGCCTTCGCCCCGGCCATACGCGTCTTCACCATGCTCCAGAATGTCCAGTCCGGTCCTTTCTTCATTTCGAAGCGGCCTCAGGGTCCCAAACAGTGAGATGACCTTCAGCAGCACCCAGGTGACGATGCCGCAATAGGCGATCGTGGCGAGCACGCCCACAGCCTGGATGACGACCTGCATCGGGTTTCCGTACAGCAGACCATCGGCTCCACCCCAGGCCGCGTGAGCGAAGACGCCCGTCAGCACTGCACCGCTCAATCCACCCATTCCGTGGGCCGCCGCCACGTCCAGCGAATCATCCAACCCGGACCGGGATCGATAGAGGATCGCATAGTAGCAGGGAAACGTGGCGATGGCGCCGATGGCCATGGCTCCCATGGGACTCACGAAACCCGCTGCCGGCGTCACGGCGACGAGTCCGACGACGATGCCGGTAGCGGCTCCCACAGCCGTCGCCATCCGGTCTCGGACGGCATCCAGAATCATCCAAACGGTCAACGCGGTCGCAGGGGCCAGCAAGGTATTGACGAAGGCCAGGGTGGCGGAACCGTCGGCCGCCAGGGCGCTGCCGCCGTTGAATCCGAACCAGCCGAACCAGAGCAGTCCGGCGCCCAACAGAACGAACGGCACATTGTGGGGGATGATCGCCTGGCGGCCGTAGTCGCTCCGGGGTCCCACCTTCCAGGCGGCTACGACTGCTGCCGTTCCCGCAGTGACGTGGACCACTGTGCCGCCCGCGAAGTCCAGAGCGCCGAGTTCACCCAGCCATCCGCCACCCCAGACCCAGTGGCAGACCGGCGCATAGACCAGCAGCACCCAACCGCAGATAAAGGCAAGGTAGGGTGCAAAGCGGATCCGTTCCACCACGGCTCCGGAGATCAACGCTGCGGTAATGATGGCGAAGGCTCCCTGGTAGGCCGCGAAAAGGAGGTGGGGAATGCTGCCGTTGGCTTCCAGATTCACGCCTTGGAAGAAGAGATGTCCCAGCCCCCCCAACCAGGGCTGCATGGACTCGCTTCCAGGGGCGAAGGCCAGACTGTAACCGGCCAGGACCCAGACCAGAACGGTCACTCCCAGCGAAGCGAAGCTCATCATCATGGTGTTGAGGATGTTCTTCGACCGGACCAGACCGCCGTAAAAGAAGGCCAGCCCCGGGGTCATGAGGAGGACCAGGGCACAAGAAACCAGCAGCCACGCGGTATCCGCACCCGAGATTCCCGCGCTGGCGGCAGTGGTCATTTCGGTTTGTGCCATGGTCGGTCCTCCTCCGCTCTCGTCAGAACACCCATTTACGCAGGTGTGATGGTCCGTTTCTCAGGGTCGAAAACCATCTTGCGACCGCTCCAGAGCGAGTCCGTGGCCATGATGCAGGCGATGGAATGTCCGTAGCCTGCTTCGACCGGACAGGCAACCCCGTCGACATCGCGTCGCCGGACGCAGTCGAGCCAATTGGCCATGTGAGGGAAACGATGGTTCGGCATGGCTCCCCGCTCGCCGGCGATGTACTCGCCCTCCATCTGCTTCGCCCCTGGATTCAGAGCTTCATCGCCGCGAATGCCGTCTCCGGAAACCCGCCAGGGCACTTCGTTGAAGAGCGGTGACTTCTCGAACGAGAGCGTTCCCTTCGTTCCCTGGAAGGTATAGCCGGTCCCGGCGCCGTTGATCAGGCAGCAGCCGTAGCTGGCCAGGAATTTCTTGTCACCCGTTCCGTACTCGAAAACGGCCTCCGTGGTGTCCGGATTCTCGCGGTAGTCCTTGTAACGGTAGATTCCGCCTTCGGCGCGAGCGCTCATGGGATAAGGTTCCCCGGTGAGATAGTGCAGAGTGTCGATGTCGTGGCTCATCCACTGGTCGTAGATTCCGCTTGAGAAGTCCTTGAACAGCCGGAAAGAACGGTAGATTCTGGGATCGAAGGGCCGGTACGGCTTGCCCAGCAGAAACTCCTTCCAGTTCAGATCCTCTTCCCGGCACTCGGCCAGTTGCTCCGGCGAGCGGCGCCACCGGTAGGGACTGTATTCGTTCTCGACCAAAGTGACTCGGGCGAGATCGCCGATGTGCCCTTCCCTGATGATCCGGGCGGCGGCGATGCACTTGGGATGGCTTCTGCCCTGGGTGCCGACCTGAACCACGGTGCCGGCCTTCTTGGCGGCATCCATGGCGTCGTTGGCCTCGGAAAGAACGTTGGCCATGGGCTTCTCGCAATAGGCATCCTTGCCCGCTTCGACCACCATCTTCAACATCTTGCCGTGCTGGTGGTCGGCCGTGGCGATGATGACGGCGTCGATCCCGTCATCGGCCAGAAGGTCATCGATGTGGTGGTAGAGCTTGGGCTCGCTGCCGTAGTGCTCCCGGAGGTGATTGGTGGCGATTTCCTGGTTCCGCTTCCAGATTTCGCATACCGCAGTGACCCGTGCGTTGTGGGCATCCGCGTGTTCCAGGCACTTTCTCATCAGGAACATGCCCCGGCCACCCGGACCCAGCACCGCCACCTGGAGGGTGTCGTTGAGGCTGCGACGCTTGGCCAGAAGGGATCCCGAAAGTCCGGTCATGACTGCGCCCGCGCCGGCGGTGGCCCCCATGAAGCTGCGACGATTCAATTCCTTGGTCATTTCCTGTTCTCCTTAAGTCATGGGAACGTCCGAGCCGGTATTCTTCACGTTGGGCCGATATTTCACAGAAATCAGCCCCTGCGGACACCCGCCTCTTCAAAAGCCCGGGACATTTTCCGGTAGCAATGTTTGGCCGCGGCCACCGGATCGTAACCCGGTTTCCTATGAATCTGGCCACTGACCTCAAGCACGATAGACCCCCGATAACCCTGGGCCTGAAGTTCTTTGAGGTAGGTCACGTAATCCGTATCACCATCACCCGGCATCAGGAACTGAGTCCTGCCATCCTCGGTGTTCGTCGCGTCCTTGGCGTGTGCGAAGACCGCATGAGAACCGAGAAGGCGAATCGATTCCACCATGTCGAAATTCAGGGCTCTGAAATGACTGTAGTCATAGGTGACACGAACCCACTGGCTGGCGGCCTGCTGCATCAACCAGAGAGCTCCATCGGGACTGTGCAGGGCGCTCCCCACATGCGGTTTGATGGCCAAAAGGATCTCATGGGATCGGCCCACCTCGGCCCAATCCCGGAGCCGTTCGGCCATGGCTTCCTTCACCTGATCCCACTCGGAGGTCTTCCCCCCCAGCGTCAAGACCAGTACGGGCCGACGGTGCCGCCGGCCTGGAGTTCTGACGTTGAAGGGATAGATGTCACGCCAGAGCCGCGCAGCTCGCTTGATCCGCTCCAGGTTCTCGCGGTGGGCCTCCGGACCTACGAGCAATCTCAGGTCCTCGTCCAACCCGCTCAGCCCCAATCCCAACTCGCCGAATAGATTGGCCAATTCCCGCCGCGCCGACCGGGTGAGGATCTTGGGATCGTCCTGCCAACCGGGATAGATGGCCGGTTCCACATCGTCGTAACCCACCTCACTGGCCATGCGCATCGCGTCCGGCGTGCGGAGGGTACGGTTGTTGTAGAGACTCCAGCCCAGGCCGATTCCCAGTTTCGGTTTGTGTCCGGAGCCCAATGCCGAAACCGTGGGCATCAGCGTCGCGGCTCCTGCTGGAATGAATTTGAGAAAAGCTCGCCGATGGAGCTGGGACATTCGGGATTTCCCTTCAATTCGACGCCGCAAAGTCTAACCTACCGCCTCTGATAAAACAATTCTCCGAGCCCCATCGGAGTATCGTATTTTGACAGTTCATGTCGCATCAATTTGTCGATTCTTCGTTGCTGCACCCGCGGCCCGATGTGGTGTAAACTCATCAACAGGTCGCCGGAGTGGTGGAATTGGCAGACGCGCTGCGTTCAGGACGCAGTGGGCTAAACGCCCGTGGGAGTTCGAGTCTCCCCTCCGGCACCACCCTTCCGAGAAATCCCATTTTCCAAATTCCAAAAAGGAACCGTGAGGAGTGGTGAGGTCTTACCGCCCCTTCTCGGAAACAGAGGATTAGGAACGAGAAAAGCTCCCCCACCGGCCCGGTCCGGCGGACGCCCGGTAGAAAAAGGGTAGGAGCGCCGGTTTCCAACCGCCGAACTCCAGTGGAGCATGGAGGAATGGGCGACTGGAAGTCGCCCCTCCTTGTTTCTTAGAAGAGGAAAGAAGAAAGAGTGACGAATGGCGTGTGGTTTACGCGCCGCGCGGAAGCTACCGGGAAACGGCGCTTCTCATTTCGTCTTCGGAACCAAGCGGTCCAACTTCTCCTTTAGTTCAGCCATGCTGTAGGGCTTCGTCACCACGTCCTGACCGCCCGCGGCCAGAATTTCTTCGGCGCTTCCCTCCATGGCCGCGGCAGCGATGGCCAGGATCGGCACCCGAGCCAAGTTCCCGGCCCTGCGAATCTGACGGATGATCCGATATCCGCCTCCACGAGAGATCATCATGTCCACGATGATCAAATCCGGGTCGAATTCCATTAATTCGGCGATCGAGGACCGGGACGAGAACGACCGCGTTTCAAAACCGAGACTCTGCAGAACGAATTGAACCGAGTAGATGTCGTCGGACATCTCCTCGATCACGGCCAACCGTTTCGATTCGGTAGCCGGAACCCGTGGGCGGCGGCGCCTCACCGGTCCAACATCTTTCTGAGCAGTTCGTTGACCATCTTCGGATTGGCTTGCCCGCGGGTCTGCCGCATCACTTGTCCTACAAAGAATCCCAGCAGGCCACGCTTCCCATTCCGATAACGTTCCACGGCGTCGGCATGCGACTCCAGAATCCCGGAAACGACGGTTTCCAATTCGCTTCGATCACTGATCTGGGCCAGCTTCTGTTCCCTGACGATCGTCCGTGGAGACTTACCCGTCTCATACATTTGACCGAAGACATCCTTGGCCATCTTGCCGCTGATGGCTCCGTCGTCCAAGAGCCGGACCAACCCTCCGAGATCCGCAGTCTTGACGGGAGATTCGTGGAGTCCCAGCCCATCTTTCCTCAAACGATGGGTCAAATCCCCTACCATCCAGTTCAGAACCGTCTTGGGGTTTCCAGCACTTTTTGCGGATGCTTCGAAGTAATCGGCAAACTCGGGGGTCCGGGTGGCCACGAGGGCGTCGCTCTGATCCAGACCGTACCGGGACCCGAACCGGCGCGCGCGCGCGCCGGGAAGCTCGGGCAAATCCTTCCTGAGCTCGTCCAGCCGCTCAGCCGAGATCACGACCGGAAGCAGATCGGGATCCGGAAAGTACCGGTAGTCGTGGGCCTCTTCCTTGCTTCTCATGGGACGGGTCTCTTCCAGATCCTCTTCCCAGAGCCGCGTTTCCTGAACCACCTGCCGCCCCGACTCCAAGACTCGAATCTGCCTTTGAATCTCATAGTCCAGAGCCTTGTTCAGAAAACGGAAGGAGTTCAGGTTCTTGATTTCAGTCTTGGTCCCGAGTGAAGTCTCCCCCAGTGGCCGGACTGAGATATTGGCGTCGCAGCGGAGACTCCCTTCCTCCATGTTCCCGTCACACAGCGCCAGATAAAGCAGGACTCTTCTCAGGTAGTCCAGAAAATCGCTGGCCTCCCGGCCGGACCTCAGATCGGGATGGGTGACGATCTCCATCAACGGAACGCCGCACCGATTCAAATTGACCTGTGTGTCCTGCCTCGCGGCATGAATCGACTTGCCGGCGTCCTCCTCCAGATGGACACGAATGATCTCCACACTGAATTCACGCAGTGTTCCCCGATTCCCCGGGGCCCCGAAATCCAGCGTCAGAAGCCGTACTCGCCCGTCGACCGCCAAGGGCTCTTCATACTGGGAGATCTGGTAACCCTTGGGCAGGTCAGGGTAGAAATAGTTCTTTCGGGCCAGAAGCGAACGCCGATTGATGCGGCAGCCCAGGGCCAAGCCGGCCGTGACCGCCATCTCCACGGCAGGTCCGTTGACCACCGGAAGCGAGCCGGGAAGACCCAGACAGACCGGGCAGGTCTGGGAATTTGGGGGAGCTCCGAACCGGGTGCTGCAACCGCAGAACACCTTGCTCCGGGTGCGCAGCTGAGCGTGGACTTCCAGACCGATTACCGGTTCGTACTGCATCGGACCAACTCCAGAAGCTGCTTCAACGCCGATTCCGACTCTCCGGGCGACGGGATCCACTGCATGGCGTCCTCCCGGCGAAACCAGGTCATCTGCCGTTTGGCATAGCGACGCGTGTCCCGGCGCGTCAGCTCGATGGCATCCTCCAGCTTCAACTCACCCCGAAGGGCCTGCAAAGCGTACCGGTATCCCAACGCCTCGAAGGCCTTGCATCGCTCATCGTACCCCTTCCGGAGTAGTCGATCCACTTCGTCCAGAAGGCCACTGCGAAACATTTCCCGGACTCGAGAATCGATCCTT
This sequence comes from Acidobacteriota bacterium, assembly GCA_965263035.1. Lineage (GTDB taxonomy): Bacteria > Acidobacteriota > UBA6911 > RPQK01 > JAJDTT01 > JAJDTT01. Next base: position 5,463,865 of record OZ253580.1, on the reverse strand, counting down.
TGATAGAGGAGCGTACGGCACAAGTTCAGTCCGATCTTAACAATGCGGTATCCGGCGAGCGGTTTTCGGCGCTCCTGAAGCAGACTGATGGGAGTCCCTGTCAGGAAGTAGACCTCCAGGGCCCGTATCAGGCGCCGCCGGTCCCCCACGCCGATCTTCCGGGCCGTCGCCGGGTCCTTCCGGGCCAGAAGTCGATGCAATCTCTCCTGACCCCGGCGTTGCACAATCTTCTCCAAGCGATCCCGCAGGATTTCACAGCGGGAGGGTCCAACGAAGACTCCCATCAGCAGAGCCCTGAGATAGAGTCCGGTGCCTCCCACCACGAACGGAATCTTTCCCCGCTCCCGGACCAGGTGACAGACTCTCCTGGCTTCCACCATATATCGCCCTGCACTGTAGATCTCGTCCGGTTTCAGAAAGTCGTATAGATGATGGGGCACGGACCCGGTTTCCCGCGCCGATGGTTTCCCGGTCCCGATCTGGAGTTCCCGGTACAACTGGAGTGAATCGCAGTTGATGATCTCCCCGTCCAGCCGGAGAGCCGCCTGGACCGCCAGGGCGCTCTTGCCGGATGCCGTCGGACCGGCGATAACGATCAGAAGGGGATCTTCAGGGGGCGGCGACGGCGTCTTCAACGCGAACGTTTCCATTCCACGTCGTGTGCGTGATGCTTCCGGATACGGACGACCGCAATGGACATCCGAGGGAAATCCTTTCGGTGAATGGAACAGCCGGTACTTGCCTGTCCCATCAACCGGCGTGGTCCGGGACGGAAAACGCCGACCCAGTCTGGCCGGCTACGGTCATCCGGTCCAGGATCTCCAGAGCCAGCCCCAGGACCCCGGCGCCTTCCCCGCCGCTACATCCCCGCCGGATTTTCGGCTCCTGACCTGGCTGGCTCGCAATCTCCGCCAGGAACGCCAAAATCTCCATCTTGAGAGGTTCTTCGCGCGTCACCCGCGGAGACCGGTTGACGATCCGCTTGGTCCCATTCACCTCCACCATGCTCGAGACCTCCGCCACCTGACGGTCCAGATCCAGGGAGATGTAATCGTCCGCTTGGAAGAACCTCAACTTTCTCATCTTCTGCTTCGAGACCCGGCTCGAAGTGAGATTGGCGACACATCCGTCCTCGAATTCCAGACGGGCGTTGGCGATGTCGATCCGGGGGGTGAGCACCGGAATCCCCACGGCACGAATCTCCCGAATGGGATTCCGGACCATCTGGGTGATGAGATCCAGATCATGAATCATCAGGTCCAACACCACATCCACGTCAAGACTGCGTGGCGTCAGTACGCTGAGCCGGTGGACCTCGAAGAACCGGGGAGTCTTGATGAAGGGCTGTATTGCCAGCACTGCGGGATTGAACCGCTCGGAATGACCCACATGGAGGACCGTCCCTCGAGCCTCATCCACCATGCCCCGAGCGGATTCCATGTCTTCGGCGATGGGTTTCTCCACCAGGACGTGGATTCCCCGCTTCAAGAACGGCAGGGCGACTGCAACGTGCAAAGAGGTGGGAGCAGCCACGCTGACGGCGTCTACCCGATCCAACAGGGGGCCGTGGTGGGCCCAGGATCGGCAGTCATGCCGGGATGCCAGCTCCCGCCGCCTTGCTCGGATCGGATCCACCACTCCTACGAGCTTCACCTGCGGGAGACTGCTGTAAATGCGGGCATGGTGACTCCCCAATACCCCAACGCCGACTACGCCGACCCGGATCCTGTCCTTGGCATTCACTGGCAGACCACCGTAATTCTCGACTCGTCGGCGCCCCGGACGAACTGATCGCGGTCCAGGATCAGGGTTCGCCCGGAGTCTATGGAGAGGGCTGAGACCCGACACTCTCTCAAAACCTTCAATGTCTCCGATCCGATGACGGGAACGTCGTATCTCATCTCGTCGCGGGCGCGGCTGACTTTGACCACCGTGAGACGGCTCCCCGCAACCAATCCGGCGGCTCTCCGGATGGTGGCATCCGTCCCCTCCATAGCCTCCACCGCCACCACGGCCCGATCCTTGACGACCACGGTCTGGCCCAGATCCAGTCTCGACAACTCCTTGGCCACCTCCAGCCCATAATCCATGTCCCGTTTTTCCCGGCCGTTGGGCTTGCGTCGAGTGAGCACACCCGGTCCCGGGATCAGGTCGGCAAGCAGCCAGGTCGAGTCCAGGACCTCGATCCCTTCGGTCCGCAGGACTCCGATGACGCCTTCGATCAGCGACCGCGTATTGCGTCGCCGTAGTGACGCCAGCATGCGCAACATTCTGCCGTCGGGCAACGCGGAAAGGATTCCCGCCGGCGTCCGAACGCCGGCTGCGAATATGCGGACATGCTTCACCTGGCCGGCCATGACCGCGTGCCGTATGCCCGTGCTCTTGAACACGCGGACCAACTTCCCCAACTGGCCCAACCCGATCCAGTGAAACGAAGAGCCGCGGGAGAGTTGGCCCGATATCTCTTCCAAACCGGGATCCGCTTCTTCTCGAATGGCCGCCACGACCACCGGCAACCGCCGATTTCGGGCTTCATCCAATACCAGAAACGGGAACTGCCCGTTGCCGGCGATCAATCCGAGCTTTTCGACTTCCAACGATTCCCCTCCCCGGCCCCAAGGGGTGCTCGAATAGAATCCTGCACCGGTCCCACGCTTGGCTCTGGAGTATTCGGCACGGAGCGTCTACCGAATAAACCCTCGGCTCGAGGTCCCCAGGAACTGTAGCAACGATTCGACATCGGGCGTTTGCAACTCCTCTCGGACTATCCGGTCCCGAGCCTGCGGCACGGTGAGATCCTTTCGAAAAATCCACCGGTAGGCCTTCCTCAATGCCAGGATTCGTTCCTCCGAGAACCCCTTGCGGGAGAGACCGATGCCATTGATTCCGTAAGTCCGGGCCTGGTTGCGATGTCCCACCGTCTTGATGAAGGGTGGTGCGTCCCGGGTGATCACGGAGTAGCCGCCGATGAAGGCGTGGCGTCCCACCCGGCAAAACTGGTGAACACCGGTGAATGCGCCGACCGTAGCGCCATTTGCGATCTCCACATGACCCGCCAGAGTCGCCGCATTCGCGAGAATGCCGTCGTTTCCCAGATGACAATCGTGCGCCACATGCACTCCCGTCATGAACAGGTTGCGACTTCCAATCGTGGTCTTGCCGCCGCCCTGAGCGGTACCCCGGTTGATGGTGACAAACTCGCGGATGATGTTCTCGTCGCCGATATGCAGGGAGGTCTCCTCGCCCTGGTACTTCAGGTCCTGGGGATCGGTCCCGATGGCGCTTTGCCCCACGATTCGATTCCGCTTGCCCAAATGGGTGGGACCCTCCAGCACGGTGTGAGGTCCGACTGCGGTCTCCTCACCGATCACGACGCCGTCCCCGATGACGGCGAAAGGACCGACGGTCACTGCGCGCCCCAACTGCGCGCCGGAAGACACCTGTGCCGTGGGATGAATCTGGGCAGTATCGGAGACGGGCATGGTGTCAACCCCGGCCGGAAACGACCGAGGAACGGTCCACCAGAGAGAACAGGATCTCCGCTTCTGCCGCACGCTGGTCTCCGACAAAAGCTTGGCCCCGAAGTTTGCCCGCCCGGGCCCTGATCCGGACGACGACCATTTCGAGCCTTAACTGATCTCCCGGCCTGACCGGCCGGCGAAACCGGGCCTTCTCGATACCCATGAGAAAAACCAGCTTGGATTCCCGGTTCGGGAGAGACTTGAACACCAGAAAGCCGCCAGCCTGCGCCATGGCCTCGATGATCAGAACTCCCGGCATAATGGGTGCCCCGGAGAAGTGGCCCTGAAAGAACGGCTCGTTGAAAGTGACGTTCTTGATGGCCACGATCCGTTCGCCCTCCTGGTATTCGACCACCCGGTCCACCAGGAGCATGGGATAGCGATGGGGGAGGAGATCCATGATCTCCTGAATGTCGAACATGCCGCGTTCCTGCCCTTCCTTCAAAAGCAGTACCCTACCCACCACCGGAAAGGCGTTTCAAGGCTCAACATCAAGGCCCCCTCTTCTTCCATGCACGCCATTCCGCCATCAGTTGAGGAAGGCGCCGCGTCAGGGCCTGAATCTTCACCGTCGTCCGGTGGTCTCTGGCCGGCTGTCCGGACACGGTCATCCCGTCCGGGACATCTTTGGTCACTGCCGTCTTGGCCAGAACCTTGACGCCGTCGCCGATTCGGACGTGGTCGACGACTCCCGACTGCCCCGCCAGAATGCAGTTCCGGCCCACGGTGACGCTACCGGAGACACCCACCTGCCCGACCATGACGGTGTTCTCGCCGATGGTGCAGTTGTGACCGATCTGCACGTGGTCGTCCAGCTTGACGCCCCTGCCAATGGTGGTCTGACCGAAGGTGGCCCGGTCCACGCAACTGTTGGCACCGATCTCCACGTCATCCTCGATCACAACCGTCCCCCGCTGGGGGATCTTGACCTGCCGTTCCCCGTCGAAAACATAGCCGAATCCATCGGCACCGATCACGGCGCCGCTGTGGAGAATGACGCGGGCACCGATGCGAATTCCGTCGTAGACCGTCACATTCGGATGGAGAATGGTGCCATCACCGATGGTGCACCCGTTCCCCACATAAACCCCAGGATGGAGGGTCACCTCTTCGCCCAGGGTGACTCCGTCTCCGACATAGGCATGGGGATGGATGGACACCCTCTCGGGGATGGAGCAATCGCGGCCCACGGTGGCGTCAGGCGATACGCCGGTGGGCACAAAGGGCGTCTTATCGATGAATTGCAAGAGCCGAGCGAAAGCCAACCGCGGGTTGTCGACGCGAAGCAAGGGACGGTTCCGAAACCGCACCGTCTTGGATACGATGACGGCCGACGCGCCGGTTTCCCGAATCCGCTCCTCGTACCGCTTCTCGACCGCCAACGTCAGATCGCCCGGACCAGCCGTCTCGAAGGGTCTCAAGCGCCTGATGGGAGTGTCCGGGTCGCCCGCGACCTCTCCACCCACGTGTTTCGCCAGCTGTCGCAGACGATAGAGCACCGTCGTGGCCTTACGGGTATCGACGCGCCGGCAACGGCCATTACTCCGGGCGCATCATCGGACTCGGATGGATGCAGGACCTGCACCCGCCAATCCGGCATCAATCCCGCCGGAACGGGGTTCCCGCTCGGGCGCTAGGGCTGGGCCGGAGCGGACGAAGTCTGGGAGGAAGCCACCGGATGACGCTGATTGTAGATGGAGACGAGTTCCTTGGTGACGTCCAAGGAGGGATCCACGTAGCTCTGGCTCTCGTTGCGCAAGAAGATGACGGAATAACCGTTCTGCTGGGCGTACTCGCTGATGATCGTCTGGATCTTGGTTCCGACCTGTTCCAGCATCTGACGATTTCTGGACTCGGACTCCAACTGGCTGTCTTCCTGTTTCCGGCGCAGCCTCCGGTCCCGATCCTCGATGGTCCTCATCATTTCGGTTCGAGTATCCGGATTCAACGTGCGTTCCTGGGCGGCAAACTGTTCGCGCAACCGATCCAACTCGGTCTTGTCCTGCTGCAGTTCCTTTTGTCTCGCCTCAGCCCACTGCTGAAACCCGCCCAGCTTCTGCCTGCCTTCGTCGGTCCCTTGCAGAACTTCAACCGAATTGACAAATCCAACCTTGAGCCCAGCGGCGGCCAGACCCTGCGACATGGCCCAGGGTGCCGCGCCCATCACACCGGCAAGGCCGGCAAACAAGACCAAACTTCTTCGATATCTCGTGAACATGATCCTCCCCACTTCTTTTTAGAAGGTATATCCTACCGTAAATCGGATGTTCTTGCGACGTTCCTGCATCGGATAACGGATTCCATTCACCGTGACCGTGGTATCCATGACCATGGGATTATAGGCGAATATGAGGCGAAACGGCTGGTTGAGCATAGGCATGATGAACTGGAATTCCATCCCCGTCGACATCCGCCAAACATCGTTGGTGCTCTCCAACAGGTCAATCGCCGTGTTCGGTCCGAACAGAACCAGCTTGTTTTTCTTCAGTACCGTGTTGATCCCGAAATCCGCGAATGCGGCCAAATGTATTGGCCCGGCCACGGGAATTCGATACTCGCCTGTCAGGAGTAAAGAGGTATCTCCACCCGCGGGCACCAGATTCTCGCTCAGGGCCGGAAGTCCCGTCCGGCGATCGATGATGGGATTTCCCGAATCGTCCCTCAAGGGTGATCGAGTCTTGGCCCACGGTGTCACCGATCTCAGATCGAACCCCCGAAAGTCGAACTCGCCGCCCCGGTAGATGCGTTCGAAGAATGGCACCGTCATGGGGCCGCCGTCGGGCAGTTCTCCGTAGGGGAGCAGGTGCAGGAACTGGGCTCGGAAGCCCATACTGTTGCGGCCGCCGCTCAACCAGCGGTCTTCCATGAATTTCTGATATTCGAGTATGGGAGAAACGACGTTGTAGGTCCCCCCCAGGGGCCCCCCGGCAAGAGGAACCTGGAGTCGCAACATGGACCCCCGGGTGGCGCCAAAAAATGCGTTCTTGCTGTTGTAGGTCCAACTGGGTGTGACCTCGCTCCGGATGATGCCTTTCTGGGCATCTTCGCGGCTGCCGCCGGGAGTGAAACCGGTCAGCTGACTCAAGGCAAAATCGCCGAAGCTTTCTGCCACGTCCGTGATGCTGATCCTCTGGAGCTGATAGGAGAGTCCCACCCGCACCCATCGCCACAGGGGATAGGCTGTCTGCACACTGAACCCGGTACTGTTTCGGGTGAAGAGGTTGACGTTGTTCTCGGGCAGGAACAGACCATAGAATGCCGTAAAGGTGTCGTAACGGAAGCGCTGGCTGAAGACGGAGAACCCCAGGGACACGCGTGTATCCAGAAAATAGGGCTCTTGGAACGAGAAATTGTACTGCTGAGTTCGAGTACCGGTGACTGCCTGGACGTAGATCTGCTGGCCCAATCCCCGGAAGTTGTTGGTCGAATAACTGAGTCCGATGAACTTGCCGCTGATGCCGCTGACGCCGCCGGTCAGACCGATGGACTGTTGACTCTGCTCCTTGACCGTGACCAGAATGTCCACCTCGGCCAGATCCGGGCGCTTGACGACCTCGTAATCCTCCTCCTCGATCTTGTCGAAGAACCCCAACTGATTGAGACGAATGACGGAAATGTCCAACAGGTCGCCGTTGAACTGACGCTGCTCCTCCAGTAGAAACTCACGCCGGAGGACCTTGTCGCGGGTCTTGGTATTCCCCAGGAAGTTGATCCGCTTCACCAGGTACTGCTTCCCTTCCTCCACGCGGATCCCGACGTTCATGACATTTTCGTTTTCGTCCTTGTCGATCTCGGGAATCGCCTCCATGTCCAGGTAGCCGTACCGGGCGTAGAGTTTTTTCAGGTCCTCGTTTGCCTTCTGCAGTTGGACCCAGTTGAAGACTTCACCCTTCCGAATGTTGTAGGCGCGTGTCAGGACTTCGGAGTCGAAATTCTTGATGCCCTCCAGCTTGAACTCGCCGAACCTGAACTGAGGCCCCTCGTCGATGGGCACGGTGATGAAGTACTGTTGCTTGGTCTTGCGAAAGCCGAACAAAAGGCCTCTGCCGGCCTCCACGATCTCCACCTGGGGCTCGCCGAGCCGGGCCTCCATGTACCCCATCTCCCGGTACTTGTCCATCATGTTGACGTGGAGATCGTGTTCGACCTTATCCTTGATGTACTTGTCGAAACCCTTGAAGAGGGTGATGGGCCCCCGCTCCTTGGTCAGCTTCAAGCCGCCCCGCAGTTCCCCGTCCGAAAAGACCGTGTTGCCCTCGAATTGAATCTTGCCGATCCTCACCTTGGGCCCTTCGTCGATGTTGAAGACCACCTTGATGGCGGACGACGTGATCGGCTCGACGGTGACCTCCACTCGACCCAGAGGGCGCCCGTTCGTGTCCAACAAGGTCCGCAGGGCCCGCCGCGCCTTGGGCAGCTTGGCGCCGTCGAAGGGGTTGTCGACAGTCATCCCCACCTTGAGTTCCCGGAACTGCTCCAGCACGTCCGATTCCTTGAAGGACTTCATGCCCTTGTATTCGATGGTCCGAATGAGGGGGCGTTCCTTGACCTCGAACAGGACGATGGTTCCCGTCTCTCCCTCCAACTTCTTCACCTTGGCATTGAGGAAGAAGTTGGTGTTGAGGAGACTCCGGAAATCGCGGAGGATCTGCCCTTCGTTGTAGACGTCCCCCTGCCGGCTCTGGATGTAGAACCGAATGGTGTCCTCGCTGATGCGCCGATTCCCGAGGATGCGTACTTCCTCCAGGCGGCCGACCGACTGGCGGCCCTGGGCGTTGAGAAGCTCGGAGCCTCCCCAGGAAAGGGCCAGAATCAGAAGCACGATCCGGTACATCCGGACGACGTTCAGTCTGTGAGCAGCACTAAATGGTTTGCCCATCATCAAGATTCTATCCAGTGCCCTCCGGTAGGACAATTTTCGCTCGACGAACCCATCCCGATTTCTGACCTGGACTGGGAGACTCGTGAATCAGCAGCCCGCGGCATAAGTCTCCGTGGCATCTGACCAGAGCCGCCTCCCGGCGGGAGGTGTTGCTCCTCGGTCACATACGCCCCGCATGCTTCGTCGTCACGCCTTGCCCGGCGAACCATTCGCCGCTTCAGGTCCTCCGCGGGACTTACACCACGGGCCGCTACGCGATCCCGAATGACAGGGGAACACCTGCACTCTTGGATCCCTTGGCCCGATAGTACAATGCTCCACCCTTGATAAAGATGGAGAGAGTTTCCTTTTCTTTCAATTTCCCCTGAATGATCAGCTCCGAAACCGGATCTTCAATATATTTCTGGATGGCTCTCCTCAGGGGGCGTGCTCCATAGGAACGGTCGCAGCAAGTCTTGTCTATGATCCATCTTTTCGCGCTCTTGCCCAACGATATACGAATCTGCTTCTGGGACAGATTCTCGTTGCCCTTGTCGATGAGCAGATCGACGATTTTTCCCAGATCCGCTTCGGTCAGGGAATCGAACAGGATGAGGTCGTCCACCCGATTCAGGAACTCGGGATTGAAGACGCGTTTCACCTCTTCCATGATGACCTCTTCCACCTTCTCCCTCCCCTGATCCACTCCGCTCGCAAACCCCATCTGGGGTTTGTTCATCAGGTATCGAGCTCCGATGTTGGAGGTCATGATGACGATGCTGTTCTTGAAATCGACCGTATTCCCATGGGAGTCGGTCAACTGGCCGTCTTCGAAGACCTGCAGCAACAAGTTGAAAATGTCGAAATGGGCTTTTTCGACCTCATCCAGAAGGACCACGCAATAGGGATTGCGCCGGACACGTTCGGTCAGCTGCCCACCCTCTTCGTGTCCCACGTATCCGGGGGGCGAACCGATGAGCTTGGACACCGAATGTTTCTCCAAGTACTCGGACATGTCGAAACGGATCAGCGACTTCTCGCTTCCGAACAGGAACTCGGCCAATGATTTGGCCAACTCCGTCTTGCCCACGCCCGTGGGCCCCAGGAACAGGAATGATCCTACGGGCCGGTTTGGATGCTTCATCCCGGCTCGGCTCCGGCGAATTGCCCGGGCGAGCGCGGAAACGGCCGTGTCCTGGCTGATCACCCGGCGGTGCAGGTCCACCTCCATGCGCAACAGCTTCTGTGTCTCCTCTTCCCGCAACGCGCTTACCGGAATCCCGGTCCAGCGGGAGATGACCTCTTCGACATGTTTCCGGCCCACCATCGGAGTGACGCAATTGTTGAGCTTCCAGCGATCCTTGACGATCTTCAGGTTCTCGCGCTCCACCACCTCGCGATCCTTGAGTTGGGCCGCCCGGTCGAATTCCTTGGCGGAGATGGCGTTGTCCACCTCCCGGACAGTCACCCGAATCTTCTGTTGGAGAACCGTCACTTCGTCGGGAAATGAGGTGTAGTTGAGTTTCACCCTGGCTCCGGCTTCATCCAGGACGTCGATCGCCTTGTCCGGCAGAAAACGATCGGGAATGTAACGATTGGAATGGCTGACCGCAGCCTTGATGGATTCGTCGTCGTATTGCACCCGGTGGAAACTCTCGTAACGTTCCTTGATGCCGTGGATGATCCTTGTCGTCTCTTCCTCGTTGGTCGCCGCCACCTTTACCGACTGGAACCGACGTTCAAGAGCCCGGTCCTTCTCGATGAAACGGCGGTATTCGTAAGGGGTCGTCGCCCCCACACACTGGAGATCTCCACGCGACAGGGCCGGTTTCAGGATGTTCGCCGCATCCAGGGAGCCCTCTGCCGAGCCGGCTCCCACCAGCGTGTGCAACTCGTCGACGAAGATCACGAATTGAGGATTCTCGATGATCTCCTTCATGATGGACTTCAACCGCTCCTCGAACTGCCCGCGGTATTTGGTGCCGGCCACGATCAAGGAAATATCCAGAGCGAGAATTCGTTTGTCCAGGAGCATGGCGGGAGCGTCGCCGTTGACGATTCTTTGGGCCAAGCCCTCTACGATCGCCGTTTTCCCCACTCCCGGCTCGCCGATCAGCGCCGGATTGTTCTTGGTCCGGCGGCAGAGAATCTGGGTGACACGCTCGATCTCGGCCTCACGGCCGATGAGGGGATCCAAGTCTCCGCGCATGGCCGCTTCGGTCAGATCCCGGCTGAACTCGGTCAGGATCAAAGATTCCTTCACCTTATGCGGCGTGGGACGTCCCGGATTTCCAGACAGCTCATCCCGAACCCGCCCCAGATGCAGCCCTTTCTCGGTCAGGATCATCGAGGCCGCCGACTTCTCTTCCCTGAGGAGACCCAGAAGAATGTGCTCGGTCCCGATATAACTGCAAAGAAGGCGTTCCGCTTCTTCGGCGGCAAACGTGAGCACCCGCTTTGACTCATCGCTCAGAGGAAGTTCGACTGAAGTCGAGACTTTTTCCCGGACTTCCGAACGACCCTCGATTTCCTTGCGAATCACCTCCAGCGTGGCTTCGCTCCGGCGAAAGAAGCGGTTGGTGAGACCCTTGTCCTCCCGGAGCAGACCCAGCAGGAGGTGTTCCGTTTCGATGGACCGGGAACCGAGCTGACTGGCCTCATAACGGGCAAAGAAAATGACCCGCCTCGCTTTTTCCGTGTACTTCTCAAACATGGAGCGATTTCCATCTAAATATAAGCAAACCGCAAATGCCCGAGCAAACCGCTCACCGACTCGACCGATTATACACGCGCGTAGTGATAAAGCGGGAAACCGGCGCCGGCACGAATGCTCCGGGCCCGGAATCCCGCCCGGTTGTGATTGGATTTCCGGAGACAGGCGAGACCGCGGAACGCCGTTGGCGGACTCGGCGGGCAAGCAGTCCGTGGGAAAAGTCCCGCGAGCACCGAGACCGGTCCAGCGCCCGCCGGACAAGGCGCGATCGGGGAGCACACCGGGAGTATGTGAGCCGATAGCAACGCAGTCCGCGCACGATGCAGGGACGGTCGAATGCCGTGACGACTTTTACCACGGGCTGCTAAACGAGTTTCCCTAGAAAGACCTCCTTACGGACGCTGCAAAGATCTGCGAGGGTGGCGTTGTGGGTTGCGATCAGGGAAGTGAGTCCGTGGTTTCGATGCACCTGATCCAGCAGTTCGTAAATTCGCTCGGAGGTGGCCGGATCGAGATTGCCTGTGGGTTCGTCGGCCAACAACAGTCTGGGTTCTCCCGCCAGGGCGCGCGCGATGGCGACACGCTGTTGCTCACCCCCCGAAAGTTCGCCCGGCCGGTGCCGCATCCGGTCACCCAACCCCACCTCTGCCAGAAGAGCTTCAGCCCGCTCGGACGCCTCCTGGTGGGAGGCCCCCCGCAGCAGCAAGGGAAACATGGCGTTTTCCTGGGCGTTGAACTCGGGGAGGAGGTAGTGGAACTGAAACACGAAGCCCACGGTCCGGTTCCGGTATGCAGCCAGCTCCCGCCCCTGCAGTCCGGTGATCTCAAGATCCTGGAAGAGGATACTCCCCGAATCCGGTCTCTCCATTCCCCCGACCAGATGCAGAAAGGTGCTCTTGCCCGAACCGCTGGCTCCCGTGATCGCCACCATTTGCCCCGTCTTGACCGTCAGCTTCAAATCCACGAGAATGCGCAGCCGCTCCTGCCCCGAACGATAGGATTTCGACAGGTCACGGATCTTGAGAAGATCACTCATGGCGGAGCCCTTCCACCGGATCCAGCCTGGACGCGGCGCGTGCCGGATACAGGGTGGCGGCAAAACTGATGACAATCGCCAGCAGCGAAACCACGACGAGATCCCACGGATTCAACTGAAAGGGGACGTATGGAATCGAATAGACACGAGGTTCCAGCTCGATCGCCTGGTAGGCGTCCAGGTACCAGGCGGTGACCGCCCCCAAGATGCCGCCCAGTCCGGTGCCGAACAAACCGATGATGAGGCCTTGGAGCATGAACACCGCGGTGACCGTTCGAGGAGTCCCTCCCATGGCGGTGATGATGGAAATATCCCGGTTCTTGTCCATGACCATGAGGGTCAGGGTGCTGACAATGTTCAGGGCAGCGACCAGAACGATGAGTCCGATGGCGACGAACAGGGCCAGCTTCTCCAACTCCAGAGCCGAAAACAGCGGCCTGTTCAGTTCGATCCAGGTGTTCGTGGCGAATTCATCACCCATCGCCTCCTGCACTGTCCGGGCCTGGGTTTCGACGGCGTAGATGTCCTCGACCCGCATTTCCAACGCCGAGGCCTGATCCTTCGAAAGACCGAAGAAGGACTGTGCCGCGGCCAGCGGCACCAGAGCCCAATTGGAGTCGTATTCCCACAACCCGGACTCGAAAAGAGCCATGACCCGGAAACTCCCGACCCGAATACTGCGGCCGAGGGGTGAGAGCTCGCCGCGTAGCCCGTAAGCCCGAACCTGTTCTCCCACCAGCGCTCCCAGGGATCCCGCCAGGTCCTTCCCGAGGATGATGGGGAAGGGCCTGCCGCCGTCATGGAATCCTGCCGTGGTTCCCTCGATGATGGAGACACTCAGATTGGACGGCCGGCTCGGATCTCCGCCGATCCCCTTCAGGATTGCCGCTCCCTGTCTCGAACCGACCCGCAACATCGTCTGTCCGTAGACCGTCGGCACGACGCTCTTGATCCGGGGCATCTCATTCAGGGCGCGCGCGATTTCCTGATACCCGGTGATGGCCCGGTCCCGGGCGGGCAGGAGATTGAGATGGGAGGTGGCTCCCAGAATGCGGGCCTGAAACTCTCGTTGCAGACCGTTGTTCAGGGCCAGCGCGATGGTGAGGGCCATCACGCCGGCGGCTACCCCGACCACCGAAATGATGCTGATGACCGAGATGACGGCTTGTTTGCGTTGGGCTCGAAGATACCGGAGGGCGACAAACAGCTCGAAACGCATTCACGCCCCCTATTTCGTCGCCTTTTCACCGACTCCGAGTGAGCACAGTCCGGCCAACGTACCTGCCTCTCACTCTTCGTCCCGCGAGCCTCTATCCGTTCGCGACGGACGGAGGTGGGGAAACAGAATCACTTCCCGGATGGAGGAAGAGTTGGTCAGCAGCATTGCAAGCCGATCGATGCCGATTCCCTCGCCGGCGACCGGCGGCATTCCGTACTCGAGGGCCCGAACATAGTCCTCATCCATCTCGTGGGCCTCGTCGTTTCCCTGCTCCCGGTCGATCAGCTGCTCCCGGAATCGCTGCCTCTGCTCTTCCGGATCGTTCAGCTCGCTGTAGGCGTTGGCCAGCTCCAGACCTCCGGCGAACAGCTCGAAACGCTCCGTGAATCGGGGATCATCGGCCTTCCGCTTGGAGAGAGGGGACAGCTGCGCCGGGAAATCATAGATGAATGTGGGCTGGATCAAGTGCTTTTCGGCCACCGTCTCGAACAGCAGTCCCAGCATGCGATCCCAACTCGACCCCGCCGGCACTTCCAGGTTCTGGCCACGAAGCAGAGTATTCAGCCCGGCGGAGTCCATCAGGCTCTCGGCCGAGGGGGCCTGTGGCCCGGGCCAGAACTGACGAATCGCATCCACCATGCTGTACCGTTGAAACGAGGAGAAGTCGATGGTCGATGGTCCGTACTCCACCTCCAATCCTTGGCAGACCTCCTGGACCAGACCCCCCAACATCTCCTCCGTCAGATCCATCAGATCACCGTAGTCGCTGTAGGCCTGGTAGAACTCCAACATGGTGAACTCGGGATTGTGACGGGTGGACACGCCCTCGTTTCGAAAATTCCGGTTGATCTCGAACACCCGATCCAACCCGCCCACCACCAGGCGTTTGAGGTAGAGCTCCGGCGCGATCCTCAGATACAACGGGATTCCCAGCGCCTCGTGATAGGTCCTGAAGGGACGGGCCGTCGCGCCTCCCGCCAGGACCTGCATCATGGGGGTTTCCACCTCCAGGAACCCCCTGGCCTCCAGAAAGCGTCGGAGGAACGAGATGATCCGGTTGCGGCGGACGAATACGGACCGCACGCGGGGGTTGGCCATCAGGTCCAGATAGCGCTGCCGGTAACGCACTTCCACGTCGGCCAGGCCGTGCCACTTCTCGGGAAGGGGCCGGACCGACTTGGACAACAACTGCACCGAATCGGCGAAGACCGTCAGTTCTCCCGTACGGGTCCGCAGCAACTCCCCCTCCACGCCCAGAAAGTCCCCGATGTCCAGCAACCGGAACAGATCGTGTTCCTCGGGTCCCACCCGATCCCGGCGGACGTAGATCTGGAGCCGGCCTCCACCCTGGCTCAAGTGGGCGAAGCTGACCTTGCCATGGCCCCGCATCGAAACCATGCGGCCGGCGGTTCGAACCTTCCGCCGCGCGGCCTCCAGTTCTGCAGCCTCCAGGTGGGAGAAGCTCTCCAGAATCCGGGGAATTTCGTGGGTCAGGTCGTAGTGGGCGGGATAGGGATCATGGCCACCGGCCCGGATGCTCCGCAGCTTCTCCAGCCGCCGGTTGATCAGTTCGCTTCCGGAGCTCATCTTGCCGCTCCCCGCTCCCGGGTCCTCCCTGCGTGGCCCTCCGCGCGCGTCATCTCTCTCCTCAACCGGCCTCCCTTTCCGTATCCAGTTCCTTCCGAATGGCATCCAGGATACCGTTGACGAAATCCGCCGATCGCTCCGTCCCATATTTTCGCGCGATCTCGATGGCCTCGTTGATGACCACCACCTTGGGCGTGTCCAAAAAGAGGAACTCGGCGATCCCCAGGCGCAGCACGTTTCGATCGACTGCCGAAATCCTCTCCAATTTCCAGTTGTCGCAATGGCGTCGGATCAGGGTATCGATCCTGCTCCTGGCTTGTAGAGATTTCCCGAACAGCTGACCTGCAAAGCTGCGGGACTCTGCTGCGGCCGCGGAATGAGCGATCCAAAAGGACCGCTCCACCTGGGAGCCCGGGTCCCGGGTCACCTCCTGCTGATAGAGCATCTGCACGGCGAATTCACGGGCCCTCCTTCTGCTCATATCAGTCCTTGGTGAAAGTCCCGCGTAGCACCGAAACCGGGGCTGCGCCCGCCGGACAAGGCGCGGTGAGGGAGCATATTCGACCCTATGTGACCGAGGCGCAACGCAGTCCGCGCACGATGCAGACCCGGTCGAATGCCGTGACGACTTCTACCACGGGCTGATATCACTCTCTTGAACCAGGGGAGTGGTCCCACCAGCCAGTGGGATCGATGGTCTCGCACCTCGGAAGCGGCAATTCCCGGTCTGTGTGCCGGAAGGGGAGACCAGGAGGCGCATCCCTTCCCCGTGTCCACCGGGCGCATCAGCCGTCCGCCAGCTTCTGACGAGCCAGGTCGGCCATTTCCACCGCAGCGGACGCCGCTTCCGCTCCCTTGTTGCCATGCTTCAAACCCGCACGATTGATGGCTTGTTCGGTGGTGTCCGCCGTGATCAGGCCGTAGGTGATGGGGACGCCCTGCTCCAGCGCCAACCGCGACAGAGCTCCGGTCACATGCGAAGCCAAGTACTCGTAATGGTCCGTCTCTCCCCGAATCAGGGTCCCGAGGCAGACGACGGCGTCGCAGATACCGGCGGAAGCCAATTTCCGGGCGGCAAAAGGGATTTCGAAGCTCCCAGGGACATGAACGACCGTCACATCCTCATCCGGGACTCCGAGCCGGTCGAGCACGTCCAACGCCCCCTTCAGAAGTCGATCGGTGACCAACTCGTTGAAGCGGCTGACAACCACGCCGATCCTGAGATCCGCCCCATCCATACGTCCTGAGATTTCCTTCACGTCCATGTCTCCCAAATCCCAGTCTACTACGACTAGCAGTCCGTGGTGAAAGTCTCACGCAGCACCGAGACCGGGGCTGCGCCCGCCGGACCAGGCGCTCTGAGGGAGCATACCGGGAGTATGTGACCGAGGAGCAACGCAGTCCGCGCACGATGCAGACCCGGTCGAATGCCGTGACGACTTTTGCCACGGGCTGCCAGACTTTCGGCTTCACCGGCCCTTGAAACGGGCCTTTCTCTTTTCCATGAAGGCCCGGGTCCCCTCCCTCATGTCATCCGTGCCCGAAGCCAGCCCGAAGAGGGCCGTCTCCAGGGCAAGCCCGGCTTGCAGAGGCAGGCCGTAACCCCGATTGACGGCCTCGAAGCAGTACCTTACAGCCAAGGGCGCCTGCCCGGCGATCCTGGACGCCAGATCTCTACACGTGGGCAGAAGCTCGTCCGGCTCCACCACGCGGCTCACCAGACCGGCCTGCAAGGCCTCCTGGGCGGTCATGATCCTGCCGCAGAGCAACAACTCGAGGGCCTTGGAACGTCCCACGATTCGGGGCAGACGCTGCGTGCCACCATAGCCGGGAATGATGCCCAGCTTCACTTCAGGCAATCCGATTCGAGCATCCGTCGCCGCAATCCGGATATGGCACCCCAGCGCGAGTTCGCAGCCCCCACCAAGACAGAAGCCCCGCACTGCGGCCACAACCGGTTTGGATCCGCCTTCGATCCGATTCAGGACGGCCTGGCCCCGTCGAGAGAAAGCCTGGGCGGTCTCGGCGTCCAACCGGTGGACCTCAGGGATGTCCGCCCCGGCGGAAAACGCCGCCCCGCCGCCCGCGAGGAGCACGACACGAACTTCCTGATTCCGCTCCAGGGACCGGAAGGCCGCCTCCAGCTCCCGAATCGTTTCCTGGTTCAACGCGTTCAGGACCTCCGGCCGTTCAAGGGTGAGCTCGGCTACTCCTCCCGAATCGACTTCCAGCCTCAGGTTGCGGAATTCCATGACGAATCTGATTCAACTCCCGAAATGCAGGCGATTCATCCCCGATTACAGGCAACGATACGCACGCCGCGGACCAGATACTGGAAACCGCTGCCCACCGCCAGCAGGGCCGTGAGACCGAAGAGACTGCCGTGAAAAGGCATTCGCCACGGGACCAGGTTGTCCACGAGGACCGCCAAGATGGTCGTGAACTGGGCAAGTGTGGACAACTTGCCCCAGATGGACGGCGGAAACGTCTTGGTGCCGGTGAAGACGCAGATCGAGACGGCGCCAATTCCCAGAAGCAGGTCCCGAGCCACTACCGACAGGGTCAACCATTGGGGTATCTGGATCTCCAGAGCCGGGTTCTCCCAAGAGAGCACGACGAGAGCGCCGACCATCAGAAGTTTGTCGGCCAGGGGATCCAGCAACCTCCCCAGGGAGGTCCGTTGACCGAATTTCCGGGCGATCAGCCCGTCCAACAAATCCGTCGTCCCCGCCAGAAGGAACACCAGCAGGGCGGTTCCGACGGCGCCGGAAACGACCAGAGCCAGAAAAACCGGAACCGAGAGAATGCGGAGCAACGTGAGCTGGTTTGCTGAGGTCATGGCGATTCACCGCCAAGTGGTCTTACCCCCATGCGGCACCGGTCATGATCCGAAGAGGTCAACTCTTCACGAACTGGGGTCCCGATCCCTGACCGACGGTCTCCCACGACGGCATCTCCCGTTTCACGAACCTCTCGACTTCTTTGATCGTAGAGAACTCCAACAGCTCCTGAATTCGCTCCCTTGCTTCCTCGTAGACCATCTCTCGAATTCGTTTCTTCACCGTCGGAATGGAGAACGGATTCATGGAAAGCCGTTGGAAACCCATACCGATGAGCAGGTACGCGTAGAGTGGCTGTGCGGCGACCTCGCCACAGACGTACGCGGGAATGCGATTCTCGGACGCGACTCTGGCCACCCGTTCCAAGCTCTTCAGGATGGCCGGGTGGAGGGGGTTGAATAGGGGAGACAGGACGTCGCTGGATCGGTCCACCGCCAGAGTGAACTGGATCAGATCATTGCTGCCCACCGAAACGAAATCCGCATACCGGCAGATTCCGTCCAGAACCAGTACGGCCGAAGGGACCTCGATCATGGCACCCACTTGGATCGGCGATTCCGGTTCAATGCCTGTTTCTCTGGACACCTCCCGCTCCACTTGCCGAATCAACTCGCGGGCGGTGACCAGTTCGTCCGCACTCGAGATCATGGGGAGCAGAATCCGCAGGTTTCCCTCCGTACGGGCACTGACAATGGCTCGCACCTGGTCCCGAAACAGATGGGGTTGGTCCAGACTCAATCGAATGCCCCGGAGGCCCAATACCGGTCCCCCGCCCGCCAGCCGACTAAAGTAAGGGTGATCTTCCGTTCCCATGTCCAAGGTCCGGATCACGGCCGGTCGCCGCCCCGTCAATCGGGCCAACCGCCGATAGATGGTCAACTGCTCTTGGAACCGGACCGGGCCACTCCTTTCACCCATGTACACGAACTCGGAACGAAAGAGTCCGATTCCCTCCGCACCCAAGCCGAAGGCTACGGTGGCTTCGTCTTCCATGTCGGTGTTGGCGAGCACCGAGACCACCCTCCCGTCAGCCGTACGGGACGGTCTGGAGTCCCCCTGCAACTGGGAACTCCGACGTTGCTCCTGCTGGCGCAGCAACACCTGGAAGCTGTGGCGTTCTCCCGCCGAGGGTTGCACCAGAACGATACCTTCGGAGCCGTCGACGATCATTTCATCTCCAGTCCGAATGGTGCCCTCGACCTCCCGAACGCCGGATACGGCGGGAATACGGTGCACCCGGGCGATGATGGTGATATGCGAGGTTTGTCCCCCGCGCATCGAGACCAGTCCCTTGACCTGGCTCAGAGGAAAGCCGGCCAGATCCGAGAGTCCGATTTCCGAGCCCACAAGGATCAGGTCCTCGGATGGTTCTTCCTCCCTGCGGGGCGGCCCGGATTCACCCAGGTTGGCAACGATCCTCCGCGCGACTTCTTCCAGATCCGATCCACGGTCCCGGAAAAAGGGGTCGGTCAGAGTGCGGAACACGGCCAGCCACTCCTCTGTGGCCTCCCAGACTGCGCGCTCGGGACCGTACAGATGATCCCTGATCTTGGATCGAATCTGGTCCAGGAATTCCTGATCTTCAAGGATCAGCCGATGGGCATCGATGATGTAGGAGTGCTCCTTGCCCAACTGTTGCTCGAATCGTTCCTTGATCCGGACCAACTGGTCTCGGGACTTGGCCAGGGCTTCCTGCAGCCTCTCCAACTCGCGTGGCGCTTCGGCCGGAGAAAGATGCAGCCGATGGAAGTCCGGCGCATGCTGCTCGATCCGATACGCTCTTCCAGCCCCGAGTCCTGGAGACAGGGGTGTGCCCACCAATCTCCGGCCGGATTCGTTGGCTTGCAGCTTCTCCACCATTTCCCTCGAAAATACAGCAAAGACCCGAGTCTTCCTATCGGGAGCGAATCGCGTTGATCAACCCAGCGATTTCACTTCTCCTCTCCAAAGCGGTTCCTGACCAGACTCTCTATGGACTCGGCGGCCTCGATCTCGTCGGACCCGCGAACCGTGAATTCCAGCTCGGTGCCGTAGGAGGCGGCCAACAAGAGAATGCCCAGAATGCTCTTGCCGTCGATCTGCTGGGCCCCACCGACCCTTGAGAGCTTGACGTCGCTGTCATAGCGGGACGCCGTCTTCACCAGCTTGGCCGCCGCGCGAGCGTGCAACCCCAGATGATTCCGGATCCGGACGACGCGTCGGATCATTCCCCCAGCAACCCGCTGGCCAACGCGATGTGTTTCTGCCCCTGTTCCAGGACCCGGCGCGCGAGTACGCTCACGTCCTCCTGGCCCGTTTGATTGGCCAACTTGATGATCATGGGCAGGTTGACCCCAGTAACGATTTCCACCTCTCCCTTCTTCAACAAGGCGAGGGTCAGATTGGATGGCGTCCCTCCGAACATGTCCGTCAGGATGATGACTCCGCCGCCACGGTTCAGGCTGATGATGGCTTCCTTGATCTCCTCCCGGGACCGATCCACGTCGTCGTGCCAACCAATGGAAACCGGCAGGATGTGGGGAATCTCCCCGACGATCATCTCCGCGGCGGCGACCAACTCATGGCCCAGTCTCCCGTGAGTGACGACCAGTCCTCCGATGTGAGTCCGTTCCGTTTCATTCATTGTCCCGATCCCCCGCTCGGGGTTGCTCTCCTGGATCCCACGGTACTTGAATACGCCTTTCCAAAAGGCGAATCGACTCCAGCGCGGGATTATATCCCTGCATCTTCAATTTCTGGATTCTGACGGCCACCTCCACCAAGGTCGCCAGAGTCCGTCCCGACGCCACCGGAATCGTGATCAACGGAAGATCCACTCCCAGTACGCGATACTTCTCTTCCTCCAGTCCCAGACGGTCCCGAGTCTCCCGCTCCGGCCATTTTTCCAGCTTGATCACCAGATCGACAGGCCGGGCCGGGCTGAGCACGGAGATCCCGAACAGATCCCTGACGTTGATGATGCCCAAGCCCCTCAATTCCATGTGGAAGGGCACATCCGGAGGACCGGACCCCACCAGGATGTCGCCCGAATACCTCTTCAATACCACCAGATCGTCGGTGACCAGGCGGTGGCCCCTCAGGATCAGGTCCAGCGCACACTCACTCTTCCCGATTCCCGACTCCCCCACCAGCAGGACCCCAAGTCCCAGGAGCTCCACCAGAACCCCATGGATGGTCTGGGTGAGTGCCAGATGCTCCTGCAGATTCGCTGTGACCTCAACGATGGCCTGGGAGCTGAGCGCCGTCGTCGTGAGGACCGGAGTCGCCGCTTTCTCCGCCGCGGCCAAAAACTCCGGTGGCGGCGCCAATCCGGTCGTCACCAGGACGCAACAGAGTCCTACGTCGAAGGCGTCGGCAAGAACCTTCCGGCGGCGCTCCGAGGACAAGTCCTCCATGTAGTGAATCTCGGTGCGGCCGACGAACTGCACTCGTCCCCGGTGCAGATAGCGGGTGTATCCTGAAAGGGCCAAGCCCAACTTCTGAATTCTGGGAGACGTGATGGAGTTGTCCAAACCGGCCGCGCTGGAGGCCAGCGCCAGGTTCAGGGTCTGATCCACGGACTCGTGGAACTTTCGAACCGTCACCGAGGGCACGGAATGATTCTGCATGGTTCACGCCTCGCCTGTGGCCCTCCCGGTGGGAATCGAGGGTTACCAGCCCGTGGCAAAAGTCGTCACGGCATTCGACCGTCCCTGCATCGTGCGCGGACTGCGTTGCGACTCGGCTCACATACTCCCGGTATGCTCCCTCCGTTGCGCCTGGTCCGGCGGGCGCAGGAACGGTCTCGGTGCTCGCGGGACTTTTACCACGGACTGCTACAACAGATTCGCCTTCTTTCTGGCGAGCGACCCGGGAACTCTCATCTGATCCCGGTACTTGGCGACGGTGCGACGGGTTATACGGATCCCATCCCGGTTCAACAGGTTGGTGAGTTTCTGGTCGGACAAGGGCTTCTTGGGATCCTCTTGCTGGATCAGGTTTTTGAGCCTGTCCTTCACCTGCATGGTGGAGACGTTCTCTCCGTTGGCGTGCTCCACGCCCACGGAGAAGAATCGGCGCAACTGCATCACGCCCTGCGGGGTGTGGGCATACTTGTTGGCGACGACACGACTGATGGTGGACGGGTGAACCCCCAGTTCATCGGCCACATCCTTGATCAACAACGGCTTCAACTTCCCGATGCCCGATTCCATGAAATCGTGCTGGTGCCGGACGATCACGCGGCAGACTCGGAAAATGGTTTCCTCCCGCTGGTCCACCCCTCGCAGCAGATCGATGGCTGACCGAAATCGCTCGCGGATAAAGGTCTTGGTTTCCTTGGAGACACCGTTCTTGCGAAGCAGCTTCCGGTAGGAGCGGTTGATTCTCAGCTTGGGCAGGCCATCGTCGTTGAGACTGATCTGGTACTCGTCTCCAACCTTGCGAATGTGTACGTCCGGCCGTACGTAGACCGGTTGGGTAGCGGCATATTTCTGCCCCGGCCGGGGCGAAAAGCCTCGAATCGACTCCAGCACGCGGGACAGATCCTTCGGATCGCATTTCAGACGATTCAGTATGCCGGAGAATTTCCTGGCTTCGATCAATGGCAGGCAGTCCCGAATCATCGCACCCACCAGAGAGTCTTCCAAACCTGCGGCTCTCGCCTGCAGCAGTAGACATTCGCGGAGGTCCCGGCACCCGACGCCCACCGGGTCGAGGGCCTGAACCGCCGCCAGAGCGGCATCGACACTCTCGGACGAAACCTGCAGTTGCTGGCAGATCTCCTCCAAGCTGAGGGTCAGGTAGCCATCCTCGTCCAGGTTGCCCACAATGAAGTAGGCGACCTCCCGCAGATCCGAATCGATGTCATTCAGGTTCAACTGCCAATTCAGGTAATCCCACAAAGAATCGGAGGACGAGAGAAACTGGTCGAACGAAGCTTTCTGTTCTACAGGTTCGAACTCCTGCCGCTCGTAACTCGATCCCAGATAGTCCCCGAAGAAATATTCGAAGTCGAAGTCCTCCAGCTGACTTCCTTCCTCGAGGGAACCCGGTTCCTGCTCCGATTCAGGGGTCCGTTCCGAAGCCTCCGATCCTGCTTCGAAGTGATCCGAGACCTCATCCAACAAGGGGTTCTCTTCCAACTCCTGCTGGAGGATCTCAGAGAGTTCCAACTGGTTGACGGAGAGCAGTTCAATCTTCTGGAGGAGCGAGGGAGTGATGGCCAAGCGTTGCGAAAGGCCGAGTACCAGGGAGGGTTTCAATTGAGCGCGTCGACTCATGACACTCCGGCGTTGCTCCGGTTCAGGTTCCCTTGGCGGCCCGAAGCAAAAGTCGGCACGTCATTCGGCCGGGCCAGCATCCCGGTGGTCATTGCCGGCCGTCGCTTCCCTCCGATCGAGTATGCTTCCTCGCCCCGTCTTGTCCTGCCGCCGCATACCCGTTGTCGGTGCTACGCGGGACTTTCACCACGGACCGCTGACAATGACACGCTGTAGCGCGGAGGAAAGTATCAGGCCAGTCCAACTGGCGCCCACTGGCCTCAGTATAGCTGGAACTGATCACCCAGGTAAACTTTGCGCACGTCCGGATCGGAGGAGAGCAGATCCGGGGTGCCTGATCGAAAGATTCTCCCCTCCGTGATGATGTAGGCTCGATCGGTGATCCGAAGCGTTTCGCGAACGTTGTGATCGGTGATCAGTACGCCTATTCTCCGCGCCTGGAGACGGGAGACCATGCGTTGGATATCCAACACGGCGATGGGGTCGATTCCGGCAAAAGGCTCGTCCAGCAAGATGAAGTCAGGCCGGATGACCAGCGCCCGTGCAATTTCCAGACGTCGTCTCTCGCCGCCGGAAAGGGTGTAGGCTGGACGCTCCCTCAAGGCCGAGATCCCGAATTCTTCCAACAGCTCGCTGACCAACTGATCCGATTCTCCATGAGGGAGATCCAGGGTTTCGGCGATGGCGTACAGATTGTCCTCCACCGAAAGCCTGCGAAACACGGAAGGTTCCTGGGAAAGATAGCTGATCCCCCGCCGCGCCCGGACGTACATGGGCAACGGAGTAATGTCCTCGCCGCCCAGGAAAACCTGACCCCGGTCGGGGTCCAGCAGCCCCACGATCATGTAGAAGGTGGTCGTCTTTCCGGCGCCGTTGGGGCCCAGTAAACCCACGACCTCACCCGATGAGATGGTGAGGCTCACTTCGGCGACGATCTGCCTGCTCCGATATGATTTACAGAGGCTCCGCGCCTCGAGAACCTTGTCCAGAATGCCCTCCTCGGCCATTTGAAGCGGGAAAAAAAGACTTTATCGAACCGTGGCCAATACGGCCCGGGACAGCTCACGTTTTGCAGAAAGCCGCGGCCGATGGAATCCGACACCCGGTCCAGAGGAAAGCCTGTTCAGGCCGCGGCGGGTCCCGTTGGGCACGGGTCACGGCGCCGGAAGCGAGGCCGGCTGATCGATCACGATCTTGTCGGTTCCAACGAACAAAGTCACCCTCCGTCCGGACGCGCTGCCGCGGAGCGGCTCCACCACCTCGACGAGCTCTCCGGTCAACTCCACGCGACCCTCCTGCGGATGATACACCGCCCGATCTCCCCGAGCCCATCGGTGGCCCTCCCGGATCTCGACCTCACCTCCCGCGGCAATGCTTTGAATGGTGCTCGAAGGCGAATCGTCCAGCAGCAGGTCCAACTGGGAGGACTCCACTTTGAAGTCACCGGACTGCATCCGGACTCCACCCCTGTAGGCCGCCTTGCCGGAGCTCCGCTCATAGACGAGCTCGGGCGCCTGGATCCGGCACCTGCGGTCCGAATCTCCCCCAGGTTCCCAAAAGGTGCTGTCCACGTCCTGAACCTCCAGCCGTTCGCCGACGGAGTCCAAACGAATCAGCTTTCCCTGGATCAGGTAGGACTGCCGTAGGATCCGCGGATTTCCGGCGTAGGACAGCGACTTGACACCGGAATCCAGCACCAGACTTTCAGCCTGTATCAGGACCGGTTCTTTTCCGGGACGACTGAAGATGGTCTGGACTCCCCCGGCCGCAGACAGCTCTCCCCGGTCGGCGTCCACTCGAAAACCGTCCGCCCGAGTCCGCGACTCCACGAAACCCGCGCCTTCCATCGCATTCTTGGAGTAATACAGATGAGCACCTTCGGGGTCCGAAAAGGAGAACAGGTTCGGCCCCGGGTCATACGCCGCGTTGTTCGCCGTCAGGGTAAGGCGCCCCGAAGGTCTCTCTTCCCGATAGACCACCTGGCCCTGCCCTCGGGCATCCTGGAGTTGCTGGCCCAAGAATCCAAGATCGAGTCTCTCGCTTTCCCCGTCTCGCCGCATCATTTCCGAGTTCATGGTCCAATGGACCCCGCCCACGGCCGCAACACTCAACACGCCCCCCTCCTTGAAGACGGCCTCCATGCGTTCGGACTCTACTGTCCGTTCCCCTTCGGGAACTTGCTGGCGCAGAACCGGATGTTGCGTGGCAACGACCCTCTTCAGTTCCCCACCCCGGTAGAACGCGTCCATTCGTCCTGCTTGAAGCTGAGCCGAAGCCCCGTCTCCGGTTCGGGACCAAGCCACGGCATTCCCTGAAACGGTCGCACGATCCGGGACTCCGTCAGGGCCAAGCTCCAGAACCAGCAGATCTCCCTGGATGGACTTCCGAGAATCGTCGAGGTCTCGAAGGCGTCCGACCAGTGACGTTTTTCCCCGCATCTCCAACCACTTGAGCCGCTGATGCTCAAGACTCAGGCGAGCTGACAACCGGTCGGCGCGCCCCTCTTCCAGCCCCAGCGTCCGGGAACGGACGACGACACGCCGGTGCGCCAGGAACCGAGGCTCATCCGAACCCGGAATCCCGGCCAAGCCATCGATGCGGTCCGCTTCCAGATAGGTCTCGGGATCTTCGTATACGGCCCGCTGCTCGGGAGATTCCGGAGTGGCTTTGCCTGAGTAGACGTAGAAGCGTTCGATCCTTCCGTCTGCGGAGTCGGAGAACAGATGGATGGACTCACCGGTGAAGGACCGGCCCGAATCCAGGACCAGACGAACACCACGCGAGGTGAACATCCGCTCCACGCCCCTGTCTTCGGTCAGAAAAACCCGGACGTACCCGGCGGTCAAGTCTCCCTGCGGACCTCGGATGTGAGCTCCGTCCATGAGATCGACCCGCCGATCCTCCAGATCGTACAAAGCCCTCGACGCGGTGACCTGGAGCCGATCCGACCCTTGCCTGATGTTCAGTTCGAACTCTTCGTCGACCTGAAGTCGGCTCCGTCGGATCTCATAGCTGAGAGATCGGCCGTGGCCGGAGAGCTTCTCCATTTCGAAGCGAAAACCTTCCTCGATGGCCACCACATTGCGGGCCAGGTCGGCCTTCAGGCGATCCGCTTCGATCGTGGTCCCATCCGAAAGCTCAATTCGAACTTTTCCGGTGAACTCGATCTCCTCATCGACGACCCGGTAGATGCCTTCGTTTCCCGAGATCTCCTCGGCGGCGCTTCCGTCCGGACCAAAGTGAGTCAGTTTCACGCCAAAAAGACGATGGATTCTCTTGACCGTCTGGGTGCTGGTCCCGGCCTCCACCTTGTAGACCGTTCGCCCTTCCTTGTGCTGGGTATGCTCGAATTCGGTGCTCTGCTGCTGCAGCTCGGGAGAGAGCAGCCGTTCCCGAACCAAGGGCGGGCTCGCGTCCCGCCGGGTCAGAAAACTCCAGACCACGGCCCCCATGGCCGTCACCAGCACCACTATCAGAACCAGCCGGATGAGTTTGAGGGAACGGGGACGCATAGAGAGTCCGGTTTGAAGCAGTCCTTTCGGCCCGTCGCAAAACGCCAGCGGGCTACCCGGCTCCGGCCGCGATTCGAAGCCGTCCCCGAGGGGTCATCGAATCGCCCCGCCCAACGAAACGACAGGCCTATTGACCCGCTCCCAATTGGACGGAAAACCGAAATGGATCGTTCACGGGCCCGTGACGACGTGCGCCGGAGGTTGCCCGGAATCAGACGGGATCGGATGCGTGCGCAGATCCTGGACCGTCATGAGCAGACTCTCCACGCCCCGGTACTCGTTTCGGTTCAAGGTATAGGCCACATCGATCTTCGATCCTCTCGGTATGGTAGCAGCGGCATCCCCGTTCTTCCACCAGATGGCGTCCACACCGGCTCCGTTGGCGCCGAGACGGACCTTCAGATGCCTGTTTTTCAATACCCAAGGACCGCCGGTCACGTCCAACCCCTTCGTGGCAAAGACGGGAACCGGATTCCCTACCCCGAATGGCGCAAGCCGTTGGATATCCCGGTACAGCGAAAACGAAAGGTGGTCCGCCCTCAAATAGGAGTCCAATGAGACCAAGGGCGTCAGATCCTCTGGTGACACCACAGATCTGGCGTGGGAATCGAGTCGATCCGATAGTTTCAGGAGGCGGTCTTCCAGAGAATCGCTTCCCTCCATGGAGCAACCCACTGCCTGCGCATGCCCGCCATACCGGTCGAGGAGATCGCCGCACGCCTCCAATGCCTCCAACAGATGAAAGCCGGGTATGCTCCTCCCCGAACCCTGACAGTCGGATTCCCCGATTGAGAGCACCAGCGCAGGTCGAAAGAAACGCCTGGCAACCCTCGAGGCGACGATCCCGATCACGCCCCGGTGCCAGTCCCTTCCGGCCACGACGATGAAGGTCTTCCGGAACAATTCTGGCCGGCTACGCTCCCACTCATGGATCTCCCCCATGATCGCCTCTTCCTGCCGCCGACGCTCCCGGTTCTTCGAGTTCATGTCCCGGACGATCGCTTGGGCTCGCAACCGGTCCCGGGTATCGAAAAGATCCAAGATCTCGGGTCCGCCCCCCATTCGGGTCACCGCATTGATGCGGGGAGCGATCCTGAAGGCCACGTCGTCGAGTTCCACCTCTCCGGAGACTCCGGCGCCGTCCAGCAGAGCCCGAAGTCCCACGTTGTGCGGTTGGGCCAGGCCCTCCAACCCCAGTTTGACCAGGATCCGGTTCTCTCCGGTCAGGGGCACCATGTCGGCCGCGGTTCCCAGGGCCACGACTTTCAGGAAATGGGGCAGCAGCCGATCCCGTTGGGCTTTCTTGAAGAGTCCTTGCACCAGCTTGAATACGACGCCTGCCGCGGACAGGTTCTTGTCCGGGTAATGACAGTCCGCACGGTGCGGATTGAGGATGGCACGCGCCGGAGGAAGTTCCGGGGAAGGCAGGTGGTGATCGCACACCAGAACGTCGAGGCCCAACTCGCGCGCCCGGCCGCACGCTTCGAAGGCACGAATTCCACAGTCCGAGGTCACCAGCAATCCCACGCCGTCCCGGTGGCACCGTTCCACGAAGCCGGTTCGAATCCCATATCCGTCCTTGAGCCGTCTGGGGATATGGATGGCGACGCGGCCACCGAGAATCTCAAGAGCCCGCTTCAGGATCAGACTCGAGGTGATCCCGTCCACATCGTAGTCTCCGTGGACCATGATCCGTTTCTTCCCCTCGAGAGCCTGCCAGATGAGCGGCACCGCCCTGTCCATGTCCTTCATGAGAAAGGGGTCATGAAGATTCTCGAACCGGGGATGGAGAAAACGGTGGGCATCATCCGGATCCTGGATGCCGCGGTTTACCAGCAGGCGAGCCGTCAGCACCGACACGTCCAGTTCGGAGGTCAGAGTCCGAACCGCCTCGGGCTTCGGCTCCCGCAGTGTCCACGTGCGTGTCATGACCGGATCTTATCAACGTCTGCTGACGCCCACCGGACGGCGAGAAACGAGGAGAGCTCCCTCACCGGCTGGGCTCCGGAGGATTCATGGAAGAAACAAGCCTTCGAAACAATCTGGCTCCAGAATCCTTAACCAGATCGTTTTCGGTAGAGGTGCCCGCTACGCGTAAACTACGCCCCTTTCTTCACTCTTTTCTCGTTCCTCTTTGCTCTTTCCTCGGTTTCTCAGAGGAGAAGGGAGCTTCCCGAAGCACTTGCGTCGGCCGGAGGTCAGGCGACTGCAACGGCGTCCCTTGAATCGTCTCCCTGGATTCCATATCTTGACTACCCGTAACCGGAAGCTGACTTCCGTGTCTGAGATTCCACCGGCCAAGGCAGGAAACGAATTGCGGAGTCGACTGCTGCTTCTGACTCTGATCTTCTTCGGGCTTCTAGCCGTCCTGATTCTGCTCGCGACCGAGTTTTGGCTCCGCCACTCCTATCTCGGGGACTCCAATGAACCTCGGGATCACGCCGAAGAGACCTGGTACCTGCCGGTCCGCTTGAGGGGAGACTACGAAGGTGTCATGTGGGACATACCCTTCGCCACCAACACCTACGGTTTCCGCGACGAGCCGCCTCTGGACCCCGTCCCCCCGGAGGGGGAATTCCGTATCCTCTCGCTGGGAGATTCGATCGGATTCGGCCTCGGCGTCCCGTCCCGGGACCGCTACGGACAGGTTCTGCAACGGCAACTCAATAAACCGCCTGGAGCCTTCCGCTTCCGGGTCGTCAACGCGTCCGGGCAAGGTTACAGCCCCTCCAGCTACGCAGCCTACATCCATCAGGAAGGTCTCGAACTGAACCCCGATCTGGTATTGGTCCAGATCGAACTCTGCAACGACGTGACCGACGAGGCTCTGCTCGGTTGGTCGTCAGGGGTTGAAGCGGGTCTCCCGGGAGGGGTCCGCGGCGGCCGGTACGTGGTGGGTTGGGACGGCCAGCTTCTGGGAACTTGGTCTCGAGGACCCTATTTCTTTGAAAAAACCTATACTTACACGCTTATACTTCGCAAAATACTTGAATCTCTGTACCGAATCAGTCCCACCGAGCCGTTCCACAGCACCCGGGGCCTGACCTACTACGCCATGGGTTACGAGAAGTTTCTCCTGGATCGGCATCGGATCGACTCCGGTTGGAAAAGGCTTTTTGGGGCGTTGGAAGGCATCCGGGATCTACTTGAGCGTGAGCGGATTCCGTTTCTCCTCATGTTGGTCCCCTCCCGTTTCGTGTTCCAGCAAGACGCTCCGGTGCATGCCCTCTTTGCCCGCAAGCTGATGGATCGAGCCATCGAACAATGTCGATCCCGGCAGATTCCGTATCTGGATCTGTCTCACGATCTGCGGCAAGCCGGCGGATCGGAACTCTATTTCGACTTCGCTCATCTCACCAGCGAGGGGAACCGCATCACAGGACGGGTTCTGGCCCATGAACTCCGGCGGCGCTATCTCGTGCCGGGCGGAGGGGAACCCAAACCCACTCCGCCACCGATTCGGAAGCGATCAATTGGATGAACGTCAATTGGATGCGGGCTGCTCCAGGTCCCGTGCCGCCTGGCTCAACGCGGTTGCGGATCGGGTCTCCAGATCCACCGACCAGATAAAGTGGATTTCCGGACCCGCCTCCCGAGTCGCGACAAGGTCGATCCACAAGACGGGAACGTCGTCTTTCACCAATCTCCACTCCTTGAACGCCTGCCCGGGAGTCTTTCCCTCCGCAAGATCCTTGGCGGCGGCCGACTTTTCCAGGAGCAGCCGGTAGGCCGTCTCGGAGTCTCGAGTCTTCTTCAGAGCCTTGGCTTGGCGGGGACCGCCGCTCGAGTTCGCTCCGGTAGAGATGGTTCCACCCTCCGGCACATTCGAACCGGACACGATCGGGACGGGGGCCTGGAAGACCACCTTCTGCTCGGCGGGTTTGGGCGGAGGGGGCGGAAGCCGATAGATGTGGGACCGGTTGACGTCGCGGGCAGCGTCCATCCACAGTTCCGAAACCTGAAGGACCAACCCATGCCGGACGGAGGGGAACATGAGGAGATAGATGGTGCTCACCATCACCCCCATGAAGAACATCAGGTAGAGGAACTTGCCGAGGAAGGACGGATCGGACGGACCGGTTCCGTCCTTTCGAACCGCCACCCGGAGTCTACGGGCCTGTTCCCGCAACTCTTCATCCGGGACCCGACCTTGCGGTTCCGGAAATTCCTCCGGTGAAGTGTTCTCCTGGGGTTCAGAGTCTGCTTTCACCAAATATACTTAACTACCTTTCGAGTCGTTATTATAGGTTCCGGATCGTGAAATTCTCCCGCGCCGGCTCTTCTCTCGGCTACGCCGTTTCAAATAGGCTTCGATGAAGCGATCGATTCCCCCGTCCAGTACCGAATCCACGTCCCCGATATCGATCCGGGTCCGGTGGTCCTTGACCAAGCGATAGGGGTGCAGCACGTACGAACGAATCTGGCTGCCCCACGCGATGTCGGCCTTGGAGTCCTCGACCTCATCCAGTTCCTTCCGCCTCTTCGCCATTTCGTAGTCGTAGATCTTGGCCCTGAGGACCTTCATCGCCGTGTCCTTGTTCCGGTGTTGGGACCGTTCGTTCTGGCATTGCACGACGATTCCCGTCGGCAGATGGGTGATGCGGACGGCCGAATCCGTGACGTTCACGTGCTGCCCGCCGCTACCGGAGGACCGGTAGGTGTCGATCTTGAGATCCTTCTCGTCGATGACAACCTGCACACTGTCGTCGATCTCGGGTGAGACGAAGACCGAGGCGAACGAGGTGTGGCGTCTGGCGGCGGAATCGTAGGGAGAGATGCGCACCAGGCGATGGACACCGATCTCACCCAACAGGTATCCATACCCGTAGTCTCCTTGAGCCAGGAACGTCACCGACTTGATCCCGGCCTCCTCACCTTCCTGAAAGTCCACGATCTCCGTCTTGTAGCCCTGCTTTTCCGCCCATCTCAGGTACATGCGAAAAAGCATCTGGGCCCAATCCTGGCTCTCGGTGCCTCCGGCACCCGGATGGATGGTCACGATGGCGTTACAGGCGTCGTTCTGGCCTGAGAGGAGCGTGTTCAACTCGGCCTTGGAGAGCCGTTCCTCGAGGTCCCGTACCTGTTGCCGGATATCGCCGAGGACGTCCTCCCCCTCCCTCTCCAGCTCAATCAACACCTCCAGGTCCTCCAGACCGTTCCCGCACTTCCGGGACAACTCCAGACTCCGGTGCAGGTAACGGCGGCGGCGGAGAACGTGTTGGGACTCCTGGGCCCGGGTCCAGAAGGCCGGGTCCGAGATCACCTCCTCGATTTGCGCCAATTCCCTTTCCTTGGCTTCGACGTCAAAGATACTCCCACAGGTTGTCGACCCTGGCCCTCAGACCCCGATAGCGTTCCTGAATATCCTCCATGGCAACAACCTCCCTGTATCTAAGCTACGGATTCCGGCGATGACGCTTTCCCGACGGTGCGATTCAATCAGATCTTACGGCGACGCCTTATTGCCGCCTCCGAGGGAAAAACAGACCGAGAAGCGCCAAGCCGACCAGAAACATATTAATCCATTCGCCCACCCGGGAGTATATGGACCGGTAGGAACTCGAATGGACCGTGTCGACCAGCAGGCCCTCCTCGAAGAGACCGGTCTGGCGCCGAACCGCACCCGTGGCGTCGATGTGGGCCGAAAAGCCGCTGTTGGCACAGCGCAGGAGGGGACGGCGCTGTTCGATGGCTCGAAAAGCACCGAACTGAAAGTGTTGCAACGGGGCCGCCGTTGCACCATACCAAGTGTCATTCGTGATGTTGACCAGGACTTCCGCCCCGCTCCGGACAAAGTCTCGGGCCAACTCGGGGAAAATGCCCTCGAAGCAGATCAGCGTCGCGAACCGGACCCCGGAAACCTGACCGAGGACAGGTTCCCGCCCCGGATGGAACCCGCCCACCTCCTGGACCAGAGGTGTGGCGAATTCGAGCCACTCCGCCATCGGGACGTACTCTCCGAATGGAACCAGATGAATCTTGTCGTAGCGGTAGGACGCCGATTCCCCGCCCTCCAGGAGGTAGACGCTGTTGAAATAGCGGGTGGATGGGGGCGGTTCAATCGAGGTGCCGTTCAACAAAAGGGGCACGCCCGCCGTCTCGACCTGACGTCGCCAGAATTCCCGAAATTCGGAGTTCGTCTCAAACAGGTAGGGGTTCTGGGCCTCCGGGAAGATCACCCAGTCGACTCCTTCTTCAGCCGCCTTCCGGTAGTGCCGGGGAAGTTCATCGAAGTACTTCCCGGCATAGTGCCGGCGATCGGCAAAGAGCCCGACATGGGGCTGCACCAGGGCCACGCGCAGTTCTGGGCCGGGCGGCGGGGTCCAGATATGGCAGCGGTACAACCCATACAGATTGGCCCCCGCGAAACAGAGTGCGAAAACGATGGGGATTCTCCAACTCCGGTATCGAAGGACCGCCACCAGAGCTGCATTCCCCAGCAGCACCAGAAACGAGATCAGGTAGACGCCGCTCAGATCGGCCACCTGAACGATCCAGCGGTAGGGGAATTGGGTCTGTCCCACCAACGCCCAGGGAAATCCGTTTACGGTGTAGTAGTTACGCAGCAGCTCGGTCAAGATCCACAGGCCCGGAACCGACCAGAGAGCGAGGCTTGCAGACCTTCGGGCCACGGTGTGGGTCAGGAGGGAAAAAGGAAGCAGGAACAGATCCAGCAACAGGATCATGAGCCCGAAGACGAGGGCGGACGTGAACCAGTCCAGATTGCCGTACTCGACCAGGACACGCGGAATCCAGTAGAGGACTCCTCCGAAGTAAAGGGACGAGAAGATCAGATGTCCCGCCAGAACCCGGCGCCGGGAGCTGGTCCCCAGGAGGAATTGGAGGTAGGGCGCCAATGCGACCCACGCCAGAGGGTAGAGAGAAAATCCAGGGAAGGCCAGACAGATCCCGACCCCGGAGACCAGCGGACGCAGCGCCCAACCATTCATGGGGATTTGGACATGCTCCGCACGAACGTAGGGAACCCGTCTTCGTACAATCGGCCGGCCAAGTGGTCGGCTTGCTCCTTGGTGGGAAAGTCTCCGACCCAGACCCGATAGTAACGATCGTTTGGCCCCAGGCGGCGTATCTCGGCCAAGTATCCCCGGGACCGAACTCGCGTCAACTCCTTCCGCGCCTCCGCTTCCCGCTCCATGGCGGCAATCTGAACGGTGAATCGGCCAGCGCCTGATGGCGGCACATGCGCGTTGCTCAGGGCGCCGGAGCCTGTTGCGTCCGGTATCGGAAGGGGAGAAGACTTGGCGCCGGGTGTATCCGAACCCCGGGTCGTCGGGTCATTCAGACGCCCGTAGAACTCCAACTGAGGCTTCGATTCGGACCCGGAGGAGCCGCCCCCTGCCGGCGCCCTTAAACGTGCCGGCTCCGTCTCCACCGGGAAACTGCGGCCCACATGGAGGCCGAGGAGGAAGAATCCAGTTACTGTGAGGAGAGTGAGCCCATAAAGGTGAACTATCTCTCGCCAATCAATCTTCGGAATCACCGCCGCTCTGAGCCCCGGCCTTCTTGGCCAACTGTATCAGGGGAGTCACCAGATCTATGGGGAGGGGGAACACGATGGTGGAGTTCTGCTCGGTGGCAATCTCCGAGAGAGTGGACAGATAGCGGAGCTGTAGCGACACCGGCTCCTTGGCCAGGGTGGCTCCCGCTTCTCTCAGGCGCTCCGCCGCCTGGAACTCTCCTTGGGCATGGATTATCTTGGCTCTCCGCTCCCGCTCGGCTTCGGCCTGCCGAGCCATGGCCCGTTGCATCTCCGCCGGAAGGTCCACGGTTTTGATCTCCACCAGGGACACCTTGATTCCCCAGGGGTCGGTGTGTTGATCCAGAATCGACTGCAGCCGGTCGTTGAGTTCTTCCCGCTTGCTCAACAGATCATCCAACTCCACCTGCCCCAGGACCGAGCGCAAGGTCGTCTGGGAGAGCTGGGAGGTGGCGAACAAATAATTCTCCACGGAAACGACGGCGCTGGTCGGCTCGACGACTCGAAAATAGACGATGGCGTTGACCTTGACCGAGACGTTGTCCTTGGTAATGACATCCTGGGCCGGGACGTCCATGACCACCATCCTCAGGCTGATGCGCTCTATGCGATCAATGGGCCAGAAAACCAGGATCAATCCGGGCCCCTTCGCCGCGGGCAGAAGTCTACCCAGGCGGAAGATGACCCCACGCTCATACTCCCTCAGGATGTTGATGACCGACAGTGCGTAGAGAACGACGATGCCAACCAGTATCAAAGTCGTAAACGATACAGACTCAAACATGGAAACCTCCACTCCTGCAGGAAGGCCCGCAATATGTTAGGAGCCTGCGCCGCAGAAATTGATCTACTGCGAAAGCGGTAGAATCGGTCCATATTTCCTCGATTTCTCGGCGAATAGAACAACTATGCACCTCAAAATCGAGAAAATCTGGCCTCGATTCCCCACTTTCTCGCTACGATCATTTCTACCGCGCAGACTCCTAGAAAAAATCAACCGGGGCTACTCACCCCTCGTCCTCGGCCGGCATGGCCAAAGATACTCCCGACCCGGCATAGGGCTCAACGACCAGGACCAGATTCCTGGCGCCCACCACCTTGACCTTGGCCCCCTTCGGAATCGGCGCCGCCGATACCGCGTTCCATCGCTCACCCACAACCAGCACTCGTCCTTCATCCGGTTCGATGGGTGTCTGGGCCACGCCATAACTTCCCACCATCCCCTCCGTCCCGGTCGACACCTTCAATCTCACCGACTTCAAGGTCAGGTGCAGGAGAAGGATGGCGATCAAGGCAAAGGGAATGGCGACCGCCAGGGCCAACTCGAAACTGATGCGGAGTTCGGGAAAGGGGGAGTCCACCAGAAACAATATGCCCAATAGCATTGCGACGGTTCCTCCGGCGCCCAAGAGCCCGAATCCCTGAACCGTGACCTCGGCCACGAACAGACCCAGGGCCAAAAGGATGAGCAGAATTCCGATGTAGTTTACCGGAAGCAATGAGAATCCCAGAAGAGCCAGGAGCAGACTGATCCCTCCCAACATGCCCGGGAGAATCAGTCCGGGGCTGGAAAATTCCAAATACAACCCCAAGAGGCCCGCCACCCCCAGAATGAGAGCGACGTTGGGATTGGCAATGGAGCTGAGCACCTTCTGCCGGAACGTCATCTCGATGCCCCGAATATCCTGCCCCGTGGTGGTCAGAACCTGGGAGTCTCCGGAAAACCGCTGGATCCGCTTTCCCTCAAGCGCCACCAGGAGTGCGTTCTGGTCGGCCACCACCAAGTCGATGAGACCTCCCTCCAAGGCTTCCTGGGCGGTATAGGATTTACTCTCCAGGACACCCTTCTCGGCCAGCTCGTAGTTGCGCTTCCTCTGTTGCACGATCGCCCTCAAACCGGCCACGGCGTCGTTCTTGACCTTCTCCAGCATGATCTTGTTCTCCATGCCGAAGGGGAAAACGGGATGCGCCGCCCCCGTATTGGTCCCGGGAGCCATGACGGCGACATCCGCCGAGAGCAGGATGAAGAAGCCGGCGGACGCGGCTCGGGAACCCTGGGGAGCCACGAAGCAGACGACCGGAACCGGCGAGTTGAGGATGCTCTGGATGATCTCCTGCATGGAGATGCCGAGGCCGCCCGGCGTGGCCAGACGGATCAAGAGGAATTCAGCATTCGATGCCTCTGCCTGGTCGATGGCGGAAGTGATGAATTCGGAGGTGATGGGATCGATGGGGCCGTCGATCTCGACCTTGACGATTTCGGCTTGCACAACCGATGTCGACAGGAGCAGTAGCAGGCCCAGCGCCCTCATCATCTGACCTGCGATCTTATCAGTCCCAGGCGAAAATCGCCAAGGTATCCGGCCGGCTCCGGACTCCGCCCGAAGGCGAGGAAACGCGACCGAACGGGAACCTTCAGAGACACTCCCCCCCACCCGGAGCCCGGCGGGGTCGGCGAAGAAACAGGGCATCGAGTTGTTCTGGATCAGGGTCGCAAATTGGGGAGGGTCGTGCGGGCCGCAGGGCGGTTTCACGCAGACTGCAACCCGATCATACGCTGTCCGTTGGCAGAATATTCGCTATAGATAGTAAAAACTGACCTTGAGTTTACTATAGATAGTAAAAACTGACCCTTATTCATGAATCGGGAATCGAATAGCAGCCTCCCCACCGGCTGGCGCCCCACTGCGCGTAAACGACCCTTCTTTCTTCACTCTTTCCTTTTTTCTCTTTTCTCTTTCCCAGGTTTTACGGAAGCGATCATTGCCCTTGTCAGGCCCCGTCCAACGCGCATCCCTGGTCCGGATGCGGCTGCTATACTGCATCTGTGGTCGTCAAGATCTGTCTGTTCGCCTCCCTCCGAGACGTCGTGGGCCAGTCCGAGATACTCCTCGACTCGGTCCCTCCCGGAGACACGGCGCGCCAGGTCTTCCGCCGGCTGGCGAAGCAGTTTCCCGGCTTGGAGCGCTACGGGAAGGTGCTCCTGGTAGCCGTCAACCAAGAGTACTCGGACTGGAATCAGGAGATTTTTCCCGGGGACGAGATCGCATTCTTCCCCCCCGTGAGTGGAGGAACTGTGTGATCGAGCTCGTCACGACTCCCATCGATCGGGATCAGGTCGTCCGTAGCGTCGCTTCTCCCCAGGCGGGTGCGGTGGTCACCTTCGACGGCGTCGTGCGCGATCACGCCCTAGGCAAATCGGTCACTCATCTCTTTTACGAGGCTTACCCGGAAATGGCCCAGACCGAGATGGCCAAGATCCGCAAGCAGGCCCTGGAGAAGTGGCCGCTTCAGGGATTGGCCATCGTCCATCGAACGGGACGACTCGAGATCGGAGAGAGCAGCGTCTTCATCGCGGTCGCCTCGGCCCATCGCGCGGACGCGTTCGAGGCCTGCCGGTTCGCCATCGACACGCTGAAGACCTCGGTCCCCATCTGGAAGAAGGAACATTACGAGGATGGAGAGGTCTGGATCGAGGGTTACGGCGCATGAAGGCCGTCGTTTTGACCGTCAGCGACGGGTGCTATCACGGCCAGAGGCCCGATCTTTCCGGGCAGGCTCTGGCGAAACAGCTCCGGCAGGCGGGATGGGAAGTGACGGCGAACCGCATCGTCCCGGATGAGATGACCGATATTCAAGAACAGGTTCTCGCTTGCAGCGACTCCGGCGACACCAACCTCCTGGTCACGACGGGTGGAACCGGACTCGGTCCCAGAGACGTCACCCCGGAGGCAGTGCGGCCCCTGCTGGCCAAAGAGGCCTCGGGCCTGGCCGAACTCATGCGCCTGGAGGGCCTGAAAAAGACTCCCTTTGCCGCCCTGTCCCGCTCCCTGGCCGGCGCTCGCCGCCAGACCCTGATCCTCTGTCTCCCCGGCAGCCCCAAAGGCGCCGTCGAATCTCTGGAAGCCGTCCTCAAACTGCTTCCCCACGCGGTGGACCTCCTTCAGGGCCGGACCGGTCACTGATTGCCGGCGGCGGCGTCAGAACGCCGTCGAACGGATTGTCTTCGCCCGTCGTGGCTGTGATCGGACGGGCCGACGCCGGATCGCCACGCACGCGACCGAGCCCCCGGCGGTGCTGGTGGGCACGTTTCGGAGCAGAGTATGTGCAGGTGCGGGCATTGAGTAGGTCGGAGGGTTGAGAGTGTGTTTCAGCGACGGCGGATACGGTGCCTCTCTCCTTGGTTACGTTATTCCCGGGCGACACCGCACTTGAGATGGCGTCGGGCAGACGCCATCTTTGGGCCGCTCGCCCAGAACGGGCGCTCTAGTTCTATCGCGTCGAACAGCTTGTGATTGGCGCCCGATTCCGTCTGAGAGGGTGAGGCGATGAGCAAGGCAGAAGCTCTGGGACAACTTCGGGGAATCCTGGGCCGGATCAAGGCGGGAGAGGACGAAGAACTCTCGCCGATGGTCGGGGCCAAAGAGGAAGTCCTTCGGAAATACCAGCGGGTGTTCTCGGATGAGAACCTACCAAACTTGACCAAGGAAGACTTCCTGGGCTTCCTCTGGATCAAGAACAATCGCCACTGGGACGGGATTCACCGGTACGGGCGAACTATCACGAAGGATATGGACGCCCTGCGCGAAGCCCTTCGTACTCTTCTGGACGAGTCGCGCCCGTTGCGTGAGCGTCTTGACGAGCTCCGCCCTCCTTCCGGGAAAGGACGGATCAAGGGTCTGGGACCCGCGACCTTCACTCCAATTCTTTTTGTTCGGAACCCAGAGAAATATGGGGTGTTCAACGAGACGTCGAAGGCCGCGCTCAAGAGAGTCGGTCTGTGGCCGGATGTCGCCCGATCCGCCCCCTTCTCCGAGCAATATTTCAAGGTCAATGAACTACTTCTGGATCTCGCTAAGGAGCTTGGGATTGACCTCTGGACCCTGGACGCCCTCTGGTGGCGTGCTCGGGACTTGGGTTCGGATGGTGGCAAGGGCTCGGAGGAGCCGGTAGAGAATCCCTACACGATCGAAGACGCCCATCAGAACATTTTCATCCCTCGCCCCAACTTCGCCCGCCTCCTCACCTCTATCAAATCCCGCAAGAACATCATCCTCCAAGGCCCGCCCGGCACCGGGAAGACCTTCATCGCCCGCCGAATCGCCTGGTGCCTCATCGGCCGCAAGGACAACGTGCCCATCGAGATGGTCCAGTTCCACCAGTCCTACGCCTACGAGGACTTCGTCCAAGGCTACCGCCCCACCGACGCCGGTGGATTCGAACTCAAGGATGGCGTCTTCCACCGCTTCTGCGAACGTGCGCGGGCCAACTCCGACACGCCCCACGTCTTCATCATCGACGAGATCAATCGCGGCAACCTCTCACGGATCTTCGGCGAACTGCTCATGCTGATCGAAGCCGACAAGCGCAGCGAGGACTACGCGGTCGCGCTGATCTATTCCGATGAGCAGTTCCACGTCCCGGAGAACGTCTTCATCCTCGGCATGATGAACACCGCCGACCGGTCGCTGGCCCTGGTCGACTACGCGCTGCGCCGGCGGTTCGCCTTCGAGACGCTGGAGCCGGCTTACGGGACGAACTATGGCAGGGCGGCGTTCGAGAAATACCTCATGGACAAAGGCACCAACCAAGATCTGGCCCGCCGCATCTCCCACCGGATGGACAAACTCAACGAGACGATCAGCAACGACAAGGAACTCGGCCGGGGCTTCCAGATCGGTCACAGCTACTTCGTTCCCGGCGACGGCGACACGCCTTCGGAGGACTGGTACAAGCACATCGTGGACACCCAGATCGCGCCGCTTCTTCGCGAGTATTGGTTCGATTCCCCGGAAGACACCCAGAAGGAAGTGGCTAGACTCACGGCCGACGCCTGACCTTGAAGAACATCCCTATCCTCAACGTCTACTACCTCCTCTGCTACGCCTGGGGACGGGTTCAGGAGCGGGACACCAGGCGGCTGGCCACACTGGGCGGACTCTCGACAGTACAGGACCTGCTGGGCAAGGTGCTCGCCGGCGGCGTCAACCACCTCTTCCGCCGCGGCATCGACCGCGGGTACGTGGAAAGACAGGAGGACCTTGCCGGCATTCGCGGGAAGCTGGCGGTCAGCGACACAGCGAAGCGTGCTCTCCGGGCCCGAGGCCGGGCAGCGTGCGATTTCGAGGAGCTATCGGTCGACATCCTGCCGAACCGCATCCTGCGCACCTCGCTGAGCGGGCTGCTGGGCCGACGAGTCACCTTGGATGGCCATGTCCGTGGCGACGTGCGCTCCGCGTACAGGAGGCTCGACGGCGTATCATGCACCCGCCTGAAGAGGAACACCTTTGGCCAGGTCCAGCTCGGGGGCAACCGGAGGCTCTACCAGTTCCTGCTCTCGGTATGCAGGCTCCTGTACGAGAGCTCCGTGGTCGACGAGAAAACCGGCCGCACTACCTTCCGCGACTTTCGGCAGGAAGAGGCCACCATGTGGGCGCTCTTCGAGGAATTCGTCACCGGATTTTACCAGCGCGAGCAACGCGTGTTTCGCGTCAATCCGGGGGGCCGCAACGTCAAGTGGGCGGACAAGGGCTGGGCGACGGACGAGGACCGGGGGAGGATCCCCCTAATGATCGCAGATGTGATCCTCGAATCGCCCGACCGCCGCATCATCCTGGACACGAAATACTACGCGGACGCACTGGCCCGCAGACACGGCTCCGGTACTGGAAAGCTGCACTCCGGCAACCTCTACCAGCTCCTCGCGTATCTGCGGAACCGCCAGGCGACCAGGCCAGACGGTGCGAAGCACGACGGCATCCTGCTATACCCGCAGGTGGGCGACGAGCCGCTAAGGGCCGACATCCGGCTTGAGAGCTTCCGCGTTCAGGCCCGAACACTCGACCTCAACCAGGATTGGCGGACGATTCATGCGGAAATGTTGGAGACAATCGGGATAGGCGGGTCTAGCTCCGCGCAGAGGGTCCGTCCTGTGGGTACTGAAGACTAGCACCCAATAACATGTAATTGTTCGTATACTATGGTGGGAGGCTGGAGGACTCGGAAGGAGGAGTTCTCATGGCACCACGCTATCGTGTCACGCTCACTGTGGAAGAGCGCTCAGAATTGAAGGCCTTGACCCGGGCCGCGACCAAGACCACCGGCAAGCGGTTCCTGTACGCGCGGGCGCTGTTGTTGTGCGACCGCGGGCCGGAAGGGCCGGGATGGACCGTGGCCCGGGTGGCCGAGGCGCTGGGCGTCTCGGCCCGCACGATCGAGCACTTGAAACGGCGGTTTGTGGAGCAGGGTTTGGAGTTCGCCTTGGAGCGCAAGCGGCGGGTGCAGCCGCCGCGGAAAGTGATCTTCGACGGCGCGTTCGAGGCTCGCTTGGTCGCCTTGGCCTGCTCCCCGGCCCCGCCAGGACGGAAGCGCTGGACCCTGCGCCTGCTGGCGGAGAAAGTAGTGGAACTGGGCTGGGTCGAGCGGGTGTCGGTGATGACGGTGCAGCGGACGCTAAAAAAAACCAACTGCAGCCTCATCGGAAGAAGTATTGGCGGATCCCGCCCCGGGGCAGCGCCGCATTCGTAGCCTGCATGGAGGACGTTTTAGAAGTCTATGCCCGTCCGTACGACCCCCGTCGTCCGGTGGTCTGCATGGACGAGACCAACAAGCAGTTGATCGGAGAAGTGCGGGAGCCTTTGCCGGTCGCGCCCGGCCAGCCGGAGCGAGTCGAGCATGAGTATGTGCGCAACGGGGTCGCGCAGATCTTCCTGGAGGTGGAGCCACTGACCGGCCGCTGCCATGTGGAGGCGACCGAGCGGCGCACGCGACAGGATTGGGCCCGGTGGATCGAGGGCATGTTGGAGAGGCGATACCCGGAGGCCGAGCGGGTGGTCCTGGTCTTGGACAACCTGAACCCGCACGGAATCGAATCGCTGTACGCGACCTACGAGCCTCGACACGCTCGCCAACTGGCACAACGACTGGAAATCCACTACACGCCTAAGCACGGCAGTTGGCTCAACATTGCAGAAATCGAATTGAGCGCGCTGTGCGGACAATGCCTGGACCGCCGGATTCCAAGCCTGGCCGGGATGCAACGTGAGATCGGGGCTTGGGTTGCGGATCGGAACCAACGGCAAACCGAGATCGACTGGCAGTTCAAGACGGAGGATGCACGGATCAAGCTGAAGAGCCTGTATCCACAACTTTAAGTGTTACGGAGTACTAGGGCCCAGTTGCAGATGCTGCCGCAACGGGGTGCTGGCGGACGTTTTGCAGGATTTCGCTTCGGAAACTCCAAGAGGTTCGGGTGCTCGACGGGTCGGAGGCGTTCATTGACGCCTTCGTTCGCACGTGCGAAGGGCGGAGGCGCGGGTGTGGGGCTCACGAAGGCCGGAAAAGATGTGAAGATCATGGCGATCTTGGACCGTTGCGGTCTTCCGCTGTCCATCGGCACCCACTCGGCCCGACGGCGTGAAGCCAAGCTCGTCCAGCTGAGACTCGATCTGGTGCTCATTGACGATCTCCCGGAGAACCTGGTCGGCGACAAGGCGTACGACAGCGATCCTCTGGACGCGGAGGTCAAGAAGCGAGGCGTCGAGATGGTCGCGCCCCACCGGAGGAACCGGAGGCGCCCGAAGACGCAGGACGGGCACCGCCTCCGCAGGTATAAGCGGCGTGGGATCGTCGAGAGGAAACCAAATCAGACACCATCAACCCCAAGAACTAATCGTCCGTGAAAACGGGGCAGGTCAAGCGCGTGCCCGGGTCTGTGTTCAGGTACACCGGGCACTTTGTTGCCAGAAATCATTGCCGGTGCCCGTGTCTTGCGGTCTATCCATGCCCGCTCACGAAAGAGCTCGCCACGCCGTGCCCGAGCGCGAGTAGCTCCTTCCGAGCTCGCGTCGCCGCGACGTACACCAGCGCCCGCTCTTCAGTCTCCGCCCACTCGCGGGCGTTGTCATCGGCGTGCCCCTTGATGGCTCTGGGCAGCGGAACGAGGCCTTCGTTCAAACTGGCCATGATGACGCGGTCGAATTCCAGTCCCTTGACCCGGTGCATGGTCGCCAGGCGCACGGCGTCATCGCCGGCATCGTCGGGAAGGTCCTGTTCGAGGACGACGCCGGGCAGACCTGCTTCCTCGATCGCTTGCCTTACGGAATCTCGCTCCGCCCGGGTCCGCGCCACGATGCACGTGCTCCGCAGGCGCTCGCCACGTCCGGCCAAGTCGCCCAGCCACCGGACGATGAATTCAGCTTGCTGCTCAGCCGAGTCGAATACGATGACTTGGGGCGAGGGCCCATGCGTAAGAGACTTGAAGCCCTTGTGGTCGTCCAGGCCACCATCCAGATCGTCTATCTCCCGCCCGTCGAGGAGACGTACCGCCCAGGAACGAGTTTCCTCCGTGGTGCGGTAGTTGATCCTGAGCTTGTATGAGCGTCCCACGATACGAATACCGCACTGCCCCAAGACGACGCGGCTGCGGCCGTAGATCCGCTGGTGCCCGTCGCCGACGACGAAGAGGTCGTTAGGCCCTTCGGGCACGAGGGCACGCATCAGCCGGTAAGCCTGTGCGCCCATGTCCTGCGCCTCGTCAACGATGGCCGCAGTGTAGGCCAGGCTACCCCGGTCGTCCGCCAGCAGTGAGGCGGCTGCGCGGTAGGCGTCGTCCATCTCCTTGCCGCCTTGGAGCGACAGGTTCAGGCGGTACTCTTCAAAGACCGGCCACACCCGGGCCCTCTGTGCGCGGCGCAGCGGCGTGCCACGTCCGGCGCGCGGAACGCGAAGGTACTCAGCTTCGATGGTGATCCCGTGGGCCAGGACAATCTGGTCAAGTTCGTCTGAGTAGAAGGCGTCGGGCAGGTTGAGACCGGGGTCCTTGAGCGCAAGTGCCTGCTGCCAAACCTTGTTCCACTGCGCCTGCCCACGGGAGTAGACGATGCGGAAGTCGTAGCTTCGCCGCCGCAGGAAGCCGTACACCCAGCGATCAAGGTTGGTCACATCTATGCGCCTCATCTCCTGCGGCGAACAGATGGAGCGCAGATTGTTCTCAATGTCCGCTGCGAGGTTCCGTGTGAAGGTCACAAAGAGAATGCGTTCGCCTTCGGGCAAGTTGCGGGCAAGCCAGCGGGCGCGGTGCATGGCCACCACGGTCTTTCCTGTTCCGGCGCCACCAAGGACGCGCACCGGACCGTTCCATGGTCTTTCGACCAAGCGACGCTGCGACGGATGCAGGAACACTCGCCACTTCTCCAACGGGGCGCTTAGCACCTCCTCGAGTTCCATTTCGTTGTCCACGACAACGAACCGTCCCCTCGATTCCATTCGCTCCAGGGCCTTGGCGATGTCGTCGGTGTCCACCTTGTCGTCGGGGGCTTCGCGGTTGCGGATCAACTCCTCGTAGCTGTCTCCGGCCAGGTAGAGAAAGAGGGATTCGTAGGCTTCCACGGGAAGGCGCTTCTGGATGGCGTCGAGCGCTGGTTCCCCATCGAGCACTCGGATCTCGGGGAGCATTGCTTCGGGAACACCGAGCCGACGTAGCTGGCGGTCCCGCAAGGCGGCAAACGGCCCGGGCTGTGATGGGATGTCCGCCGGACTGGCTGCCTTATGGACTGCTTCGGAGGGCTCTTGCGGCTCGTAGACTTGCAGGGCACCGGTATCTGGGTTGACACGGCAGTGATGCCGACGCGCCCAGTCAT
This sequence comes from Acidobacteriota bacterium, assembly GCA_965263035.1. Classification (GTDB taxonomy): domain Bacteria; phylum Acidobacteriota; class UBA6911; order RPQK01; family JAJDTT01; genus JAJDTT01. The sequence continues at coordinate 5,419,177 of OZ253580.1, read as the reverse complement.
AGGCCTCGTCGTGCTTGTCCGCCCACAGCATCAGATGGACGCTGCCGCGTTTCGGCTTGAGCACGATCGCCCGGTAGGACCTGTCGATTCGGAGCGAACGCAAGCTGTCCGCCGCCTGAACGCGCTCGTAGTTCAGACCGGGAGACGTCGGATCGGCCGTAAACTGCGTGATCAGGGTACGGACCTTGCGCTGTTGGGGCTTGGGAAGGAACGCGTAGGCCTCCAGGAAGTCGCTGGAAATGGCCAGCCGGGCACGTGGGGTCATGATGGGCCTCCGGTGAGGAGGGGGGCAACCGATTTCGTGAGGTCGTCGGCGTGAGCGAGGAGAACGCGCCAACCGCGCGATTCGAAGGTAAAGCGGTCCGCGCTCCGGTCTGTCATCAAGACGGCAACCCGATGGTCTTCCCAACCCAGTTCGGCCTCTGCCAGGACCCGGCCCCTCGGCCCCGTGAGTTCAAAGCCAGCTTCAGGTGGAGGAAGGTCCCGTTCTCGGAGCCGCAGCAGATCAGCCTCAAGTTCACTGGCGGCGAACCTAAGCGCGTCGGCCCAGGCACTCGCGGTCTCCGGGCCGTCTGCTTGGTGGGAAAGGGAGGCCAGCCATGGGTGTGACTTGATGGGGAGCTCGTGGTAGAGGTTCGCTTCCGTTCCCCGCCGTGTCGTCCACCAGGCCAACGGCAGGAATTGCAGCAGGTTGAAGAGACGAAGCACGCCGTTCCACGAGGTCTGGAAGTCTTCCCGGGCTCGGCTTGGGTCGTCATCGTGAAGATGGATCGCGGCCCACATCGCATCCGGGTCGAATCGCTGCAGGGCTGATGGCGGCATGGCCAGAAAAATATCGATCAACCCGTGGGCGAAGGGAGCGGCGGGCTCATCCCAGCCCGATGCGCGCCATTTTTCGCGGCCCGCAAACACGTGCGCTTCGTGGGCAGGGGCATCTGATGGGTTGTAGTGCAGGAAGTCCGTTGCGCCTTCTGGAAGTATTGCTTTGGCCCCTGCCGCAAACCGTTGCGCGAAGTCGGCGGATGTCATGGTCGCCTGGTCAAACTCGCCCACCAATTGCGTGAACACGGCCCGCCTCCACAATTCGGGATTCGGCTCAGCGAGATACCGGCCGAGCAGTTTGAGGGACGGTTCGCCCAGCGCCGAGCGCAGTTCCGAGATCTGCCATTGGGCTTCCAGCCCCCTTTGTACCTGGTCCATCGGCGGCTGTGGATCTCTACCCGGAATCATATCGTCCGGCGGCTTCGCTTCGCCCAATACCACCTTCACATCATCCCAGGTTGCCGACCACACCACGAATCCGGCCCGGACCAGCGCCATTCGCTTGACGGAATCGTCATCGACGCGATCCCGGTGGTACTCGAACCCATCCATGAACACCGCTACGGGCGGGTGCACGGCTGAAGCCTTGGCAGGGCGGATCAGAAAGTCGGGACGGCTGGGGTGCAAGACGCCATCGGCGAGCCCAACGTCCACCTGTGGCACGACGTACCAAACTTGCCCACCCGCGTCACCGCTGCCGACGCCAAGTACGTATCCCGGCTTTCCGTCGACCAGGTCATAGCGGAGCGAAGGCTGTCGGCCGTCCGCAACCGCCACCCGGCGCAGCGCCTCGATGAAGCGATCCTCCAGAATGCTGTCTGTTTGCACCACGACCCGTACCTTGCGCAACCCTTCCACCTGCTCGAGATGGTCACGGGCATCCAAGATGTTCCGCAGTAGCTGACGGGCTGTCTCGCGTGAGGTGTCCTGCATGTCTCGGCTGCGCCGATGCCCCAGAACGCAGCGGTGGCAACCGTCCCTTTCCGGATCCTGGTTGCACGGGCATTCCTCAATCGCTGCCAGCGCCGCCTCAAATACCGAAAGCAGCCTCTCCGGCGCCGTCATCCGGTCTTTCAGGTAACCCGTGCCTCCCGGAACGGTGTCGTAAAGCAGCACATACTTTTGCGGCTGGTCCGACCCCTCGACAGGGTACGCACAGGTCATGGCACGCAGATGCGCGATCTCTCCGCCGAACCGTCGACGGAGCCCAAGCTCCAGGGCCGCCACAAACGAACGCTCGCAGCGCTCCGCGTCGGGCCCGACCGTCGCGGGCAGCAACATGCGGATCGCTTCCGATTGGAACTCGCGATACAGGTACAGACAGTCGACGATCGCATCTCGCCCTGCCCGCCGCGCCGGACACGTGGGCATGTGTTTTGGCTCCGAGCCCGGGCCCGGGTTGACCATGCCGCACCGTCGGCAAATGCGGAATCCCTCGCGGGGAAGCTGCATCCCCGCCACCCTGACCGACTGTGTGGGCTGGCCCATTCGCCCGAAGTTGACTTCACGGAATGTGGCCGACGCGATGTGCTCGAACCCGAACGCGGCGTCGGCATTGCGGATCGCGTAGGCGTGCTGGACATCGGCGGGATCGAAGTCCGCGATCAGGTTCCGAGTGTAGAAGAGGTGCTCGCGGTCGTCCTTCTGGTCGTCGATGCGGCTGGTGCGAGCGTCCGCTACCGCGTGTACCAGCCGGAGTTTGAGCAGGTCGCGCAACTGTCCGCTGTCCTGCCACTGCACATTGCCGCAACGGGGACAGGCTGTGTGGTGGTCCCCGGCATCCACATTCTCGGCGTAGACGCAGGACGGGCACATTCGCCAACGTTCCAGTTCGGAGACGCGTGTGTCCACGCGGCTGATCTCAACTTGGTGCGCGCGTGCATAGAAGCGGTTCTCCGGCGCGAATTCTCCCAGCGCCATCGCAGCAGGCCGCTCGTATTCGTGGGTGATGGCCCGTGTCCCTGTACCGCCTTTCTCGCCCCGATCTGCCTTTCGCTCCAGTATGACCGAACGGAGCTTGACGCCCGCCTCCGGGAACGCGTAGTTGGGCACCAGCCCCTCGTCGGTCAGGAAGTTGAATGTGTCGCGGCCATTGATCTTTCCGTGCACCGCGCGGAGCCCCTTGCGGACATTCTCGAGTTCGTCGATTTCGTTCCGGGTGGCCTCGTCCTCCGGTTGGGCCTTCAGCTTGCGAATGCGCTCCCCGAGCGACCGTATGTCGGCGGCCACCGAACTCCGCTCCTTGATCACCTCGTTCAGTCGGTCGAGGATCTTGAGTATGAGCGACGGCTTCTTCCTGTCTACATCGCCGCGCACAAAGCTGCGCAACTCGGCGCGCGACGATTGTGCCAAGTCCTCGGAAAAGGCATCGAGAAACCCTTTGATCAGCCGTTCCTCCTCATTGCGAACGAAGGCGAAGAACGGGTACGGGAATCCTTCGTGGCGCTCTTTCTCCACGTTCGTCAACACCGTGCCGATCTTCTGCGGCACCGCGTCTTCGGGAACCCCGGACGCCACCCAGTTGTCGAAACAGTACGCGGTCATCTGCCGCTCCAGGACTGCCACTGCGTCGAGGAAAATGCCCGGCGGCTCGATGCCGCCAGCCAGCATTTCCAGAGGATCGGCGTAGAAATAGAGGTCGTGAGGCTCGGCGTTGGCGACGGTGAGGATCAGGGCATTTCCATCTCGGCGCCCCGCCCGCCCCGCCCGCTGGCGGTAGCTGGCTGTACGTGGTGGAACAGAGCAAAGGGTCACGGTGGACAGATCGCCGATGTCAATTCCCAGTTCCAGAGTGGGAGTGGCTGACACCAGATTGGGCTCCCAGGGCCGACGCACCCTGTTCGGCTTCGCGAAAATCCGCTGAAGACGCTCCCGATCCTCGCGTTCCACCAGGGCTGTGTGTTCGGCGGCGACGATGCGGCGGACCTGTCCGTCCCGATACAACCGGCCAAACCAGGTAGGCGAGTCCGAGTAGCGTGAACCAGAGTGGTCCGGGCGGCGATAGCGGCTGGAAGTCACAGGGGCATCGAGGCGGGGAACACCCGCCCACAGATCCGCGTCGGCGGCAGCGACGGAAAGAGGGCGTCCCGGTCCGTCCAATTGGAGGAAGGTGGCGTCAGTGGTGACTGAGAGGCGTCCGGGCTCCAAGGCCCACACCCATTGGGATTTTGCCGCAACCTTGTTGACCAGTCCCGAGTGCTGGAGTGCAGCGAACACCAGCCGGAGAACATGACCAGACTCTGCCGGGCCCAGTGCGCTCTCGCCTGCCAGCACCGACTCGCACCAGCCCCGATACCAGGATCGCCGCCCACCCGCGCCGGCGACCTCTTCCACGCCTTCGTGGGAACGAGAGCGGGACCGGGTGAACGAACGCGATCCGGAGGTGTCGGGGCAGACTGGAAAAACGGGAATCAGCGAGCGCAGGCCAAATCGCGGCAAAGCCGGATCGCGGTGCCAGACCCAGGGATTGCCGCCGCCATCCAGATACGCCTTCATCAGCGCATGCTTCACGGCCCCCCGGTCCTTCATGTGCCGTAGCACACCCAGAACCAGTGCACGCACGGCGTCCTCGCCCATGTCGCGGAGGCCGCCCACTTCTTCCCGGATGCGGGTGTGGGCCGTCCGATACGCCTTTTGCACACGCTCGCGATCGAGTGCGACGGCTGCCGCGCCGGTCCGCTCCAGCGTCCGGCCGATACCAGACCCGAAGGTGAATTCGCGAAGAGTTTCCCACTCCATGCGCCGACCCACCAGTTTGGCAAGATTGGAGCCCGACGGGAGATTCCCCTCGCGCTCAAGATGCGCGACATCCCGCATCCAGCGACAATCGTCGGCGATGTGCTCGCCAACGAAATCCTCGGGTTCGACCGCCCGTTCCCGCCAGTGTTGGGCCACCACCCCGGGTAGACGCTTGAGGGAGATCCCGTCGTGGGCAGCGGCCGCATGGGTGATTGCCGCACGAGTGTGCGTCTGTCGGCTACGCGCCGCCACGAACCCGGCACGGTGCGCGGCATTCTGAACGTTGTCGGAGAAGACCAGCGCCTTGGGATCGTCGTTGTGGTGTGAAGCGAACGTCTGGCTGCACAGCACGCTGATAAGGCTGGCGGCACGGGCGCCGAAGATGATCAGCCCCTCACTTGCACGGCAGTAAGGACAGTCCCGGCTCAGTTCAGCGACCTCCCTCCCATTGCGGCGGCGGGTCTTCACCGCGTCCGGCACATGCAGCCAGACTACCCGGCTTGATCCGCACCTGACGCACGCGGGGGCGTCGCCCGCACCGCTTTCCTTCCCATCCATACTCAACCCCCCACATCGCCCACATAGCATGTGCTGGGCCGACCGTATTGTCGGCTTGTCCCCCGGGAACAGAAACCGCACGTCCACATCCCGCCGGAAGAACATGTTGTAGAACACGCGCAGGTCTGGTTCGACACAGGGCTCATTTGCTCGCTTCACCGCCGCCCAGCCGGTCACGCGGCACTCGCGGCACTGAATGAGCGGAAGGTGGACGGACCGGGCGGTGCTTCGATCGTCCGCGCTGGGGGCCTGCAGCTCGTCCGAATGGCGCAGCCGCCGGACGGGACCCGCCGCGGCCGACTCGCTTACGCCCCCCTCCGATACGCTGCACACCATGCGCCCCAACTCCCGCACCCAGAGGTGAACTCCCACATCCAAGAAGGGCCGAAGGTCTCCGTTATCGTCGCGCAGGCGTGCAGCCGAGATCAGCGCACAAAGCGCGTTGAGCACCGCCGCGGCCTCTTCGTCGCTCTCGACAGGCAAAGTCCGGCGTAGCGTCGCCGCTACCTCAGGAAGCGGCTTCGGTTCCCCGCTCAATACCTGTAGAAGATTCCGGAATGCCGTGTGCTCGCGCAGCCGATCCGAGAGCGCAACCTTCCAGTCGTCCGCATCCGGATCCCCCGCGGGCGGCTCGTTGATGAATGCCTCGTGGGCTGCGCGCGAATACGATGCACTCGTGGCATGCCGACGCGGATCCAGGATCTCCGCCAGCCCGTCCGTTGGGAGCAAGTAGCCCGTGATGAGCGCTCCGCTCAGGAACTCCTCGTCCGCCTGCCGAGTCTCGCCCACTACCGAGCCCGGCTCGAATTCCTGGTTGAAGACGCGAGACGTGTAGTCACGCACCGGGGCATCGTCGCCCGTCCCGATCGTCGCCGACGTGCCTACGCACACCAACCCATCCGACGGAACTTGGAGCCGCGCCCGCAGCCGGCGGATCAGACATGCAAGGTCCGTCCCCTGGGCACCATCATAGGTGTGCAGTTCGTCCACCACTAGGTACCGGAGCGTCCCCGGCTCGTTGTGCCGCCAGAGCCGCTGGTCACCGGGCCGGATCATCAGGTAATCGAGCATCTTGTAGTTCGTCAGCAGGATGTCCGGCGGGTTCCGCCGCAAGGTTTCGCGATCCGTGATGATGTGCTCGGCCGCCATCCTCTTGCGAGGCGTCTCCTCGCGCCCGCCCACGTACATCCCTGCCGTAATCCTGCGGTGCAGAGCGGAGTTGCGGTGGATAGCGCGCGCGATCCGAGTCGCCTGGTCCATCGCAAGCGCATTCATTGGGTAGATGATGATCGCCTTGATTCCGGGCTTACCTGCCTGTTCGCGGCAATGATCGAGAATGGGCAGCATGTAGCACTCGGTCTTGCCCGAGCCGGTGCCGGTGGCGACTACCGTGGACTTCCCCGAAGCACTCGCCAGGCGATCCATGGCGACGCGCTGGTGGTGGTAGGGGGGAAACTCCAGCGGCACCTGTGGAAACGGCTCGTCACCAGGAGCTTTGCGGAAGGGCAACGCCAACGACAGGTACGGACCGCGGGTCAGATTCGCGGGTTCGGCCAGAAAGTCGTCGATGACGCTCGCCAACTCCGGGTTTGACGGGGTGAACCCGGTTACGAGGAAGTCGCGTAGCGCGTGGGCGGCTTCGGCGGCGACGACACTAGGAATCATTTGGGCACGTGCCTCAGCCGCTTTTCGAAGGCGGCCCACGCTGTGCGGTAGTCCTCTTCCCGGTCACAGCGGTCGAAGGGTGCGAGGTACTCGATGGTGCGCTCGAAAGGGCCGCCGGGGAGGGTGTCGTCCATGATCGCGCGGGTGACGACGCCGTGCTTCAAGTCGCGGATATCTTCCCAGCCTAAGGCGATGCCGTACTCGTGGCGTCGGTCCGTGCGGATGCCGTAGCAGATGTCGTCCTTCCGCTTCTTTCGTGGGAGGCCGACCCCGACTAAACCTCTGGAGACGGTGAAGACGATGCGGCCGTTGCGGTCATACCAAGTATCTCGCTCGTATTGCTTCAGGATGGGGAACTGGACGCGGTAGATGGTGCACAGCTCGTCTAGGGTGAGACCGAAGGCCATGGCGGTGAGTACGTCGATTTCGACGAGGGTTTGGCGGCGGGCGTAATCGGTGCGCAGTGGAGTTGACCCGCTTTCGTGGACACATCCAAAGTAGGGGAGTAAGGAGGGATCCACGATGGCAAGAAAGCAGAGACGGTATCCGCCGGAGTTCCGGCGGGAGATCGTAGGGCTGGTGCGCTCGGGGCGATCGCCGGAGGCACTGGCGCGGGAGTTCGAGCCCTCGGCTTCGGCGATCCGGAAGTGGGTCAAGCAGGCCGATCTGGACGAGGGGCACCGGAGCGACGGGTTGACGAAGTTCGAGCGCCAGGAGTTGCGTCAGGCGAGGCGGGAGATCAAGCGCCTGCGGATGGAGCGGGACATCCTAAAAAAAGCCGCGGCTTGGTTCGCCCGGGAGAGCGACTCGATCCCCGGAAAGGATTCGAGGCGCGTAAAGGCGCACCGGGCCCAGTTTCCGATTCGGGTGATGTGCCGCGTGTTGGGTCTCTCCCCCAGTGGGTACTACGCCTGGTTGAAACGTCTGCCCTCGAACCGGGCTCGCCAGGACCAGGCGCTTCGGGAAAAGATCGTGCAGATCTGGAACGAGAACCGGAGAGTTTACGGTCGGCCTCGTCTGCATGCCGAACTGAGAGCTCGAGGGGAACGGACGAGCCCGAAGCGTGTGGGCCGATTGATGCGGGAAGCGGGAATTCAGGGGGTGAGCCGGAGGCACCGGAAGGCCGGGCTCACCCGGAGGGACCGGAAGGCGCGTCCCGCACCGGACCTGGTGAACCGGAACTTCGCGGCTGAGGGACCGGATCAGCTCTGGGTGGCGGACCTGACGTATGTTCGCACGCAGGCGGGCTGGTTGTATGTGGCCGTGGTCCTGGACGCCTGGAGCCGAATGGTCGTGGGCTGGGCAATGGAGACCCATCTGCGGTCCGAACTGGTCGAGAATGCGCTCGCCATGGCGGTGATACGGCGACAGCCGAAGCAGGTGATCCACCACTCGGACCAGGGGGCACAATACACCTCGACGGCCTTCGGGAAGAGATGCCGGGAGGCCGGGGTGCGGCCGTCGATGGGCTCGGTGGGGGACGCTTACGACAACGCGATGTGCGAGAGCTTCTTCGCGACGCTGGAATGCGAGTTGCTGGACCGTCACCAGTTCCGGAATCCGAATCAGGCGAGGCGGACCGTCTTCGACTTCATTGAGGGATTCTACAACCGGCGCCGCCGACACTCGGCGCTGGGCTACGAGTCGCCGGTCCGCTACGAGCAGCAGGCAGCGTAGGACCCACGGCGTCGTCGAAACTCGATCCGGACGACGAGATCCTCGATTCGTGCTCTCGCCGAGTGCAGTGATGACCTGCTGGGGTCGTCTTTCCTGCCTCCAATGCCGGTCCTGCGGGCCGGGAGGCTCAGAAGGACTGACGCCGCCTCACGAACCGGTTCGTTTTCGCGCTGCTCGACCACGAAGCCAGCACCATCACCGTCGCACCAAGCGTCGCGCGCGACACGATTGAAGAGGGCAGGGGGGCGCTGCCCCCCTGAGACCCCCGGATGCAAAGAGATACACACCACTCTTAAATCCCTGGAAAGAAAGCGCCGAGGCCCCCTCGTTACGCGGTATCCCATTGTGGAAAATCAGAGATTTCCCACAACGTGAGCCCTTTTGCTGACGCCTCCATCAGTCCCCCCACAGAAGAAAGAACGCTCTGTCAATGGTCAAAACCCTGACATTTTCTATGGCCATTGACATTCAGCGGGAGGAAGTCTTGCTCCCCAACGACAGAAGGAGTATTACAACCTAGACCAACGTAAACCGCACTAATAAACCGTCCACGAAAACGGGACACCTTCACAGTGCCACGTGGCGAGACCAGAACGGGGTGAGGTCTGCGAAGAACGAAGCGGGAAGGAGTGGATCTGGTTTGGCCCAGGAGTCTCGGCGGAACTTGGGGACGAAAAGCTCCTCCCAGAGATCGGCGTAGTGACTGGTGAGGCAGTTGAGAATGAGGGCCCGAAGGCGGATGGCGGAGTTGAGGTCTGGGTGGCAGTTGGGCGGGAGGAGGGGGAAGCGGTGCAAGTAGGACAGGTTGACATGACCGGTGCCTGTTGTCTTGACGAAAAAGTCCAAGGCGATCGACATCGTGAGCGCAGCAAAGTCGCAGCAAAGAGCGGTGTCGCGGAATGCCGTGGACAGGTTTGTATGAATGTGTCCGGCACCCTTCGGAACAACCGCCGTACTCAATGTCCGCTCAGAGCCCGACCCGACCATCTCCCGATTGATCACTCGGTAGTAGTCAGTAACTCTGCGTGCGTTTGCCTTCCCTCGCTCAACCCACACCACCTCGTCCGTCCGCGATTCGTAGGTTCCGCGGTCGCAGGCTCTTGCATAATTTGTCCTCGGCAGATAGTCGTCTGGCAGTTCGCCAAGATCGAGAACGTCATAGTCGCTGTTCTTCGTGCACGAGCGTCGGGGAGTCTTATACAGCGGATTGCCGCAGAAATAGTGCGGTCCCGAGAAAATGACCTCGTCCGGGTCTTCTGGGAAAGCGGTGTCGCGGCGGATCGTGCCGTCGCGCTGGGCAATCGTCTCATTCCATCCGGGTGTGATCTTGATGTCGTTACGTACGTCCCCCAAGGACATTCCCTGAGCTGCCAATCTGTCCAGAGCGGCCACAAGGCGCCGGGTGTGCAGCGCCGGCAGGCGAGCTTCGAGCGGTGGCGTGTCCGGCTCATCATACAACGCGGCAAACAACCCGAGCTCGTCCAAAGAAACGGGGATCATCCGCTGCAAATGCCCGGCGACGTTCCAATCGCCGTGGCCATCCTTTACTCCGGGGACTAGGCCACTTCCATCATGCTCCAGACAAACGTCCACTGTGGCCGGCGCGAAGAGATTAGCGATGTGTGTAAACGCTACCGAGTCGGGGGAACGCCCTTTCTCGTCGGCTCTGACTCCATCTCCATAGATGTTGATGCTGAACTTGGTGTGGTGATCGACCTCCGGGAACAGCTTGCGTTCATTGATGAACTGGAAGTGGCCTCGCAGTCTCGGATACATGGCTGCCCGAAGGATCGCCGCTTTAGGGTCGTCATACGGACCTTCCGGATGCAGCAGGCCCACCACTCCACTCTGGCTGGCCATCTTCCATGCCATCGGCAGAAAGCACTTGTAGAGGTTGACTTTCTGGCCCGACAAGAGCGGGTAGTTCTGAGTAGCGTTCAGGAAGGTCTGGGTCCCTGCCGTGGCTTCCATCTCCGCGAACCACGCAGCACCTACCGCTGCGTCCGCCGCGACGGCAGCCTCCACCCTACGGGTAGCGTCCCGAGGTCGGATCGTCTGCACTGCAACCAACGGATCGAACTCGCCCAAGACAGCTTTCTCCTCCCACTCCACCTTCACCCATGGCGGATTCCCCACCACCAGATCGAAGCCCCCCCGCACCTCACCATTCGCGCGGTGCCCGTAGAACACGTCTGCAAACACCAACTCCCAGTGGTGGAACCGGTGCCGACTGGCAAGTTCGTTAACTAGCTTCAGGCGCGGAAACACCTTGAAGAGCTGGTCCAAGTCCAGCATCCCTACCTCGTCCAAGATCTCTGCCGCCATGTCGCCCGCGTGCTCAGCGTACTCCTCACCGAACAGGTCGCTCTGCGACGGCTGCCGCCCCGGAGGCCGCACATCCCCGGTGAGCACCAGCGAGATCTCGGTAAGGAATTCGTCCCGCGACGGGAGGTCGGCTGCCCGCGACACCGGCCAAAACCACAGCGCGCACCAGTAGTCCATCACCAACTTCAGGCGCCGGTAGGGGCTGGCCGTGCTTTCGGCGAAGATGCCTTGGTGACGAATTCGGTCCTTCCATTCGTTCGAGCTTCCCGCCCGTACAGGGTCGGGGTGACCCCACACCGGCAGGGGATCTTCGGTATCGCGGTGGTCCCGGACGAGTTGACGGGTGTGAAGCGTCCAGAGCCTGTCGACCGCATCCGAAAGTTGCTCCAATTCGGCGGTGTCGTCGGGCGCAAACGCCTGAAAGAAGGTACGCCGCCACTTCTTCAACCGCTTGAAGTTCCCGGGCTCCAGCTTCCTTGCCAGGTTGTTGCCGTAGTGCGCCATTCCCGGATCGGGTAGCAGGAAGTGGTAGATGGTCTCCCGCGGCCGCTTCAGCTCCGGCCCCTCCGGTCCCGGCGCCACCCGCTCTGGAGCCTTGTCAAACCACAGATCGGCCTTCTTCCGGCCCCGCAGTCGCGCCCTCGGGTACACCTGCCGCCGAGCCCCTACCAGTGAATTGCCGCACGCCAACTGGTACCCGAACCACGGCACATGCCCGTCCCTATGAATGGCGTTGAGCCAGAGGGATACCTCAGCTAGCTCCACCGCCACCGGGTTCAGGTCCACACCATACACATTGCGGTCGGCGATGAAGCGCTTAGTGCGCTGAAGCTCGTCGGGGTACTGCTCGTGTGGGATCCGTTCGCCCCGCTCCTTCTGCTTGCGTTCCAAGTACAGCTCGGCCAACTGGTTGACGGCCTCGTTCAGGAAAGCGGCCGACCCCATCGCCGGCTCGCATACCGTCAGGTCCAGGATCTCGTCTGCTGATGTCGAATTCGATATCAACTCGCGCATACTATGTCTAATAAGACATCGCGTGAGCGACTCTGGGGTGTAGTAGCTGGCCGACTTTTCGCGATCCCGCCCCCGCAACCGGTAGATGAACGATCCCTTGGCGTGCCTGCGCAGCCGCTTGTGTCCGTTCTCGTCGGTATCGTAGACGCGCTCGTTTTCGGCGTAGCGGTCAAGCTCCTCGGCTCGCACGAACCATGCTCCCGCCAAGTCGTCCTGCTTGTCCTTTGCCTTCTTTACCTCGTACAGATCGGTCTCGGCGAAGAAGCCGCGGTACGACAGGAGCGACTCGTAGACCGCGCCCAACTGGTTGACACCGAGCTGCGCATACGAGATGCGGCCCCGGCGCTTGCGTCCACGGCCCTTCACGGGGCGGCTCAGCGACATCAGCTCGATCACGCGCTGCAGTACGTGGTTGCGCGGCTTCACGCGGTCCAGAAGGGGGGTGGAGCCCTCGCGAAATAGTGCGCTGTCCAGCGCGCGGATGCGGAAGCCGTGCCGTAGGAGGGTGGGAGAGGCGAAGAGGTCTACGCTCCCACCCCAGTGGTGCCCGTCGAACCCGTCCCGAATCAGGCGGAAAAGAGTCTGGATACTCTCGTGAAGGTGGAAACCGTTGCGCGATTCCTCCGTGGCGAGCTCGACCAGCTCCAGATCCCGCAGCCGTTCGAGGCTGTACCCCGCACGATAAGCGTCGGAGTTGACCGGGGCGTAGCCCAGCTCTGGCCGCGCCTCGATATAGAAAAGGAATAGCAACCGGTACATGTATCGGACGCACTCCAAGCCCAATTCGCCCGCCAGGCGGTCGTCGAGGTTGTAAACGCGCTCGCGGCTCACCTCGCGCAGGTAGCGGATCGCCTCGTTGCCGACGAGCTCGATCGACTCACGCATGGCGTACTTCAGATCGGTAGAGACCGCGAAGGCGTGGCGATGGCTGTTCTCGTCCAAGCCGTCCAGCAGCGGCTGGGCACCCTCGTCCGGGAGGAGCGAGAAGCGGTGAAGCAGAGCGGCGGTTGCCTTGAGTGTGGCGTCCTCGGCGCGTTGGGCGCGCCCCATTATCTCCTCGAAGTCGAAGCGGAGGAGGCGGCTGTGCGCCCACTTGCCACGCTCGATCAAAACGAGCTGACTGAATGAGAGCAGGAGCAGCCAGCGGGGCGGACGATTCTGGGCAAAGACCCGACGGGTAACAATATGCTCCCAGTTCTCGTCGAGGAGATCTTCGGGCGGCGGCACCTCGCCGTGGAACTGTAGGGCCGAGGGACGGGCGGTGAGCGGGTCTTCAGTCGAACCAACATTCCCGGCAAAGGCCGCGAAGGCCAGCAGGCTTGGGGAACGCTGCGCTTTGCCTGCGGCTGTGCCGCCCCCGTCCGGTCCTTGGCCTCCGGCTGTGCAAAGAACCGGGATCTCGTCGCCGTCTTCGAGGCGGTGGTTCGCGGGGCGGAAATCGTAGCCGAGCGCGCCCAGAAGCTCTCGGTGCCATTCCCGTTGGTGCGCCAACTGGGCGGCGTGATCCCTGGCATTCTGGGCTCGGCGCAGCAACTGGGTGTGCGTTTTACGTAGGGCCCACAGCCGTTTGTGCGGGGAGGTGCGTTCCGAGTCGGCGGCCTCGGCCTCGTTCCACCGATTCACCGTCTCCCTGATATCGCCCTGAAAGAGCTCAGACAGGTAGTGGTGGCTGAAGAACTCGTTCTCGTTTGAGATTCCGGCTAAAACGCCAGGTGCGCTAACGCTCATTCTCGGTCAGCTCTTTCCGGTGAGGACGGCCACGACGGACATCTGCGGCGGGCCCGCGATCGTCATCGTATCCTCGACCCAGATGCAGTAATCGGCAAACGCTTCTTCCGCTTCTTGCAACTCGTTCTTGGCGCGCCAGTTGTCTATTCCGGCGATCGGCAGTTGGTAGGAGATTTTCCACCTGGATTCGATCTGTTCCCTTCGGCGGGTCTGGAGTGCTGCCAACGCCTCGAGTTCCTTGTGGCGCTCGGCTTCCATGCGCGTCCCGAACTTGCGCGCTTCGTCTCCCACCCACATCTGGGCAAGCTCCACCGCCTCGGGGAGTACCGCCTTCAACTGCTCCACGTCCACATCGGCTCCCACATTGGCGAATAGCGTGCGGCCCAGCCCGATGCTCTTTGCGTATGCGGCGAACGGTTCCACATCCATCGCTTCGCTTCCTCGGAACGGGACCGCAATCCAATCCGACACGAGGGGCTGACCCTTCCGGTTGGCGACGTGTCCCGCCAAGACGAATACGGCCTCGCCTAGCTCCAACCCCGGGACACCGGCGAGGATCGGGGCCTCGTGCCTCCCGAATGAGGCAAGCATGCGGTCGTTGAGCCACTGTACGATAGGGTTCAGCCGCCACAGGTAGTGAACCCGCGACCAGTGGGACTCTTGGCGCCGACTCTCGGTGATCTGCGCTTCCATAGCCGTCCGATCGGCGGTGAGCACGAAGCGCCAAGCCTTAGGCCTGATCTCGGGCGGCGCCTGACGGAAACGCGCGCGCAGATCGGTCGGCGCGTCCAGGGTTAGTGTCTGCGATGCATGGTCAACACGGGAGTCGAGCTCCGGATGTGACTCGCGCAGGTGTTCGAGGGCCGCTTCCACGTAGGTCAGGTCGCTGGCAAAGATTGACTCGGGGATGGAGTCGTTGGCCGATCCGCCCCGGCCGTTACTGTCCAGTCTGCGTAACTGCCCCAAGGCAACCCGGTCGTTGGTCGGCTCCTCTGTGGTTGTCGGTCCCCTCCCCAGGAACAGCGCCATCAAGTCGTCGCCTTCACTCGTTTTGGGAGTCAGACGCGTGTCGAAGTCCTCGGCGCTCTCGCCAGCCGCGATCGCACGCCGGGTTACGTCCTCTTCGGCATCCACGTCGTACTGGTTCATGAAGATCGACGGGTCACCAATATTTCGGTGAGCCTGTTCGTCTTTCTCGATCAGCACCTCCAGAACGCGCGCGTCGCCTCGGATCGTCTGGTTGACGCTCTCGGACAACAGGTACACGATCTGGGGGTCCCGACGCTGCCCGTAGCGATCCACCCGTCCGTTGCGTTGGGCGAACACCATGAGCGACCAGGGGATGTCAAAGTGGATGAGCCGGTGGCACTGATGGTGCAGGTTGATCCCCTCGGACGCCACGTCCGACGCCAAGAGAAGCCGGAGCGGCGTCGTTTCGTTGCCAAACGCCTCGACGATCTCCTGCTGGTCGGTGTCAGAGAGGCCGCCGTGAAGCAGGCCGACTTGATTTCGCCGGAGCCGCAGATCATGCGTTAGACGTTCTCGAAGCCAGCGCAAGGTCGCGATGCGCTCGCTGAAAACGACCAGCCGGTCCCGCCGGTTCCCGGGTTTCCAGCGGAAGGGCTCGTCTCCGCGGATGGCACGGAGGAGTGCCTGGTACTTGGCGAAGTTGACAGGCCGGATGGCTTTGAGTGCGTCGGTCAGCGCTCCGAGTCCTTCAAGCTCACGGCGAATGATGTCGCAGCTTTCCGGTTTGTGTTGATCGGCAAGCTCCCGCTCTAGTTGATTTCGGCGTCTCTCCACGGTCTCAAGGCAGGCGGCGGGGCTTGAGAACAGGGCTTTCTCTAGCGTCACGGAGAACAGTTTCCGCCCGCCGCCAGTGGCCTGGCCGCGCACCCTTACAGCCAGAAGTACATTGTTGGCGGTCTCCTCCTCGGTTGAGAGCGGGAACGATTCGGGGAAGATCTTGCGATCCCGAAAAGACTGCTTCACCTGCTCACGCACGTCCTTCTTGAAGCGGCGGATCACCAGGCCCTTGTGTTGGAAGTCCTCGCGCGTGAAGTCGTCCGGATCCCCGATTGCGGTCGGATCGAGCATGTTCATCAGGCTGGCGAAGCTGCGCGCCTTTCCGTCGTGTGGGGTGGCCGACAGCATGATGAGCGTGTCAGACCTCTTGGCGAGCCGTTTCGCGAGCTTGCTGCGCAGCGACCGTGATCCCCGTTCCGCCACGTTGTGAGCCTCGTCGATCACGATGATGTCCCACCAGGCGTTCTCCACGTAGGTCCGGTACTCACGATCCTGCTTGAGCGTGTCGATCGAGATGATCGACTTGTCGTAGTAGTGGAACGGATTGTGGTTCGACGGAATCCGGCGCCGTACCCGCTGGATGCCCACCGAGTCCAAGCGCGTGAGTGGGATGGTGAACCGGTTCCAGAACTCTTTCTGGAACTGCGTGAGCATGCTCTTGACGGCGACCACCAATATGCGCTGGCCCCGTCCCCGGACAATGAGTTCGCTCACGAGAATACCCGCTTCGATGGTCTTACCAAGGCCCACGTCGTCGGCGATCAGGATCCTCTGGCGCGGCTGCCGGAGCGCCTGGCGGGCCGGATCGAGCTGGTATGGCACCTGGTCCATGGCGGCGCTACGGGCCACCCGGATGCGCTGGTCGTTGGGCACCGCGCGGCGTAGCAGGCTCTCCATGTAGAGAAGGCTACGGGTGAATCGGGGCGACGTGTCGGGGACGAGGGTGGTTGTGGCCGGGTCCAGGACCTTGATCTGATTCTCGAGGCGGGTCAGGAAGACGGCTTCGCGCTCCCGCACCAGTTCAGAGACACCGGTGCAGGTGAGCTGTGAACCGCCGTCGCGCATGGGGTCGACGCGGCGTACCACCCACTCGGCGTCACGGACTACGATGCGGGTACCGGGAAGTGGGGGGGATAGGGTAGTCAAGAAGGGCATTGAGTCGTTGGGTTGAGGAGGGGCAGAAAATGGGTGGGACAGAGCTTGCTGGCTAGCACCTATCTAAATAATAAAGCGGCTTTAGCAACAGGCGTAGAGCCGCGAACTGGACGAATCCGAATCCGCCACTGCGTCCCGGTCTTCAGTATCCATAGGGCGGCTTCAAGGACCCGCCGGGCAGGCACCGGAGGACGCCTACGCTGCCGCTTCGGCCGGTGTTCCTCCGGGAAGAGATGGCGGATCCGGTTCCACTGTACATCCGTGAGCTTCAAAACATTCTATATTTAAGCCCTGCCGTCGCTTAGCACAAGGTCAACGGGGGTTTTGAGACAGGTTCTACTCGGGCGGATACCGCCTCTGCTCTCCGCCATGATTCACCTCCCTTGTTAGCCCAAATGGAAAGATGTCCGTCATAGCGGGCAACTCCAACCAGAAGCAATGATTGCTCTTCGATGCGACGCCTCATCCCGCCTATCGTAACCGGGTGGTCTCCTATCTCTCCTCCTGCTCCGGGACACGGTAATCGACACCGTGCTGGTTAAAGATGTAGGCGGGTCCGGCGGCGTGATCGCCGAGTTTGCGGCGGAGCCTCTTGATTGCGGACCGCAGGCGGGCGGCACTCGGGACTCGTCCCGGCGCAGGCGGGGCCGCAGGCTTTCGTCTCCAACGAGGAGAACGAGGAGGAGCAGAGTGATGACTGAACAACCGATCGAACAGAGAACGAACCCGCCGACCCGTTTCCGCGCGGCCTCGACCGCGCTCCGCTCGTGCGGCCATGCTCACTGGGGACTCCGGGAAGCACTTGGGGACCGCAGCCGGTCCGTCGAGATCGTTGCCGCCGTACAAACGCGCAGGGAGATGGAGCGCGCAGACAAACCTCGGCAACTGGACGGAGACGCCCGCCTTCTCCGGCCCTTCCTCCGCGGCTAACCCCGCCGGCGCCGATGCCGATCCGCGGGTGCCCATCGGGCATCGGGGGTGGGTGGACACGAAATCGCCCTTCCGATGGGCACGCCCATCCCACCCTCTGCCGGTGGGTCGTTCCCGGCCAGCGATCCTTCCAGGAAGGGTGGTCGACCGATGAGGCCCCGGACGCTGGTCCTCATCGGACTCCCGGGCAGCCCCAAAGGCGCCGTCGAATCTCTGGACGCCGTCCTCAAACTGCTTCCCCACGCCGTGGACCTCCTTCAGGGCCGGACCGGTCACTGATTGCCGCCGCAAGCCGTCGTTTCGCCGCATTTTTCTAAGAAAATCCCGACTCGAGCGTTACCCTCATAGAGGATGACCAATTCCGGGACCAATTCTCGAACGCTGGAGGAGGCCGATTGGATGCGATCCGTTCTCGACGCCTATCAGGGTCCGTTGGTCCGTTACGCCACGCACCTCACCGGTGATCTGGACCTCGCCCGGGACGTGGTCCAGGACACTTTTCTGCGCCTCTGGAAACAGAAGAAGCAACGGGTCGAAGGACACTTGGCCCAGTGGCTCTTCACGGTATGCCGGAACCGGGCACTGGACCTGCTACGCAAGGAAAACCGGATGAACCGGATGAACCGGATGACGGGGACCGGGAACCTGGAACCGGCCAGCACCGCGCCCGGGCCCGCGACACTGCTGGAGCGCCGGGAGACCATGAGCCGTGTTCTCCTGGCATTGGAATGCCTGTCCCCCCGGGAGCAGGAGGTGTTGCGGCTGAAGTTTCAAAACGGACTCAGCTACCGGGAGATCGCCGCCACCGTCGGCATCTCGGTGAGCAACGTCGGTTATCTCATTCATACCGCTGTGAAAAAGGTGCGCGCCGAGCTGGAGAGGCACTCCGAGCCGGCCGCCGCCGCATCGAGGACGATCCGATGAAATCAGATTTCCAAGACCCGGCCCAAGATCCCAGACTGACGGCCTATGCCCTGGGGGAACTCACCGACGCCAAGGAAATCGAGGCGGTGGAGACCCTGTTGCGAGGGTCTCCCGAACTCAGACGGGAAGTGGAATCGCTGCGAGCAACAGCGGAGCTGATCCGGTTCGAGTTGGAGCAGGAACCTGTTCCCTCCCTCAGTCCCCACCAACTGGCCAATCTTGGCAAGCAGCCACGCTGGTGGAACCTGCGGCGATCGGGTCCTCCTCGGAACCCGTCCTGGTGGTTTCCCGTGGGCTTGGCGACGGCCGCCGCGGCAACCGTTGTTGTTTCCACTGCGATCTTCTTCCTTCAGGAGACGGAAGAGTCACCTCTCTCTGCCCTTCTCCAGCGGCCGAAATCTACCGTCGGCGAAGCCCCGGCTGAAATGCGAGGACTCACGAAGAAAGCCTACGACACGACCAGCCCCGCTCCTGATGCCATCACTCCCCCGCCAGGACGGATCCAAAGTGTTCGCACGCTCCAGCAGGATGTGTCTCCGGCGCCTCCTGTCGACAAGGATACCTCCGGGTCCTCGCTCCCAGTCCCTTCCGAGGCGGCTGATCGGCCGACCACTTCGCCGTCGGACCCCGTCCAGTCGAACGAAGAGGAACTCCTTCGTTCGTCGCGCTCCGAGCGGGGTCTCGCCCCCCTGACCGAGACCGCTCCGGTTTCGGAGCCCGTGGCCGACAGTTCCAATTCCGGCCCTTCCCTGGTCTCCACCGCGGGAGGAAGGGTAATAGAGCCCGGGGAGATCCCGGGCTCAAGGATCATCGAACCCGGGGAAATCCCGGGACTGAGGATCATCAATCCCGGCGGGCTCCCCGAGGGAATCGTTGAGAGGCGATTCTCTCTCCGGGAAAGATCGCGAATGGCGCCGTCGATTCCCTTTTCTCCATCGGTGGAAGTTCGCGCCAGCCTCGACGAGTTGCCGGCCGCACCGGCACCCGTCCCCAGCCGGTCCAGCACCGAGGACTACCGCTATCAGGAGGAGAACCCGTTCCAAAAGGTGAGCCGGGCCCCCCTTTCCACCTTCGGAATCGACGTGGATACGGCATCCTACGCCAACCTCCGCCGTTTTCTCCGCCAGGGCTCGCTTCCTCCGAGGGATGCCGTCCGCATCGAGGAGATGGTCAACTATTTCTCTTACGCCTACGACGCGCCCAGCGGAGAGAATCCCGTCTCCGCCCTCATGGAACTGGCCCAGGCTCCCTGGAAGCAGGAACATCTGCTGCTGCGCATCGGGATCCAAACCAAGGAAATCGATCCCGGGCAGCGGCCTCCCAGCAATCTCGTGTTCCTCCTGGACGTCTCCGGGTCGATGCGGCCCGCCAACAAACTGCCCCTTTTGAAACGGGCCATGAGGCTCCTGATCAAACACTTGGGAGAAAAGGACCGGGTCGCCTTCATCACCTACGCCGGAGAGTCCGTGGTGGTCCTTCCCTCGACGCCGTGTGATCGGAAAGAGGAGATATTCCGGGCCCTGGAGCAGATCATGGCCGGCGGTCCCACCAACGGGGAGGCCGGTATCCGCGACGCTTACGCCACCGCCGCAGCCCACTTCATCCCCGGCGGCACCAACCGGGTGATCCTGGCGACGGACGGGGACTTCAACCTGGGCATGACGGATGAGGGCAGCCTGATCCGATTGATCCGGAAGCAGTCTCGAAGCGGAATCTTCCTGAGTGTGCTGGGTCTCGGAATGGGCAACTACAAGGACGCCGTCCTCGAGTCCCTGGCCAACCGGGGAAACGGCAACTTCTCCTATCTCGACAGCTTGGAGGAAGCACGGAAAGTGCTGGTCCGGGAAATAGGAGCCACCCTGGTCACCGTCGCCAAGGACGCCAAGATCCAGATCGAATTCAATCCGGCCCGGGTCGATTCCTACCGTCTCATCGGGTACGAGAACCGGGCGCTACGCGACGAAGAGTTCAACGACGACAGCCGGGATGGCGGAGAGATCGGAGCCGGCCATCAGGTCACTGTCCTGTACGAGGTCGTTCCCGCCGGGAGCGCATCTCCGGCCGCCGGCGTCGATCCCCTCAAGTACCAGACTCCCCCCGAACCGAATCAAGCCGGCAATGCCGATGAGTGGCTCACGCTGAAGATCCGGTCCAAGCCGCCGGATCAGGCCGAGAGCCGGCTTCTGGAGTTCACCCACAGCGGATCCGCCGCCGGCTTCAAGGAAGCCTCCCCCGATTTCAGGTTCGCCTCCGCCGTGGCTGCCTTCGGCATGATCCTGCGCGACTCGCCCCACCGGGGAACCGCCACCTTGGAACGGGTCCTGGGCTGGGCTTTGGACTCCACCGGAGACGATCCTCACGGCCACAGAGGCGAGTTCGTCCAACTGGTCCGAAAGGCCATGGTCCTGGAGCGATAGGCCTGACCTCTGCGACTCAATGAAACTTCAAGGAGTAAAGATCCGCTTCGTACATCTCGAGGCGGAGCCGGACCGGTTTTCCTGACAGGGGCGCCAGATTCCTGCCGTCGCCGAACTCGACGAAGTGCTGAACCTCGTCGCCAAAAAACTCCTTGCTGGACTCGTACCCGGCGACCGGCCGCTTCGTGGCCGCATCCAGAACGGCGATCCGGATACCGCCTCCGGCTCCGGTGGCGGCATTGATCTCCAACCGGGTTCCCTGGAAGACGAGAGGACGAGTGATCGCCGTCCCGCCCGGATAGCCGCCGCCGTGAAGGGACCGGAAGCCGTCGAGCCGGAGCACACCCCGCCGAATGAAGGTGTCCGGCTGATGGTCGTGCTGCAGGTAGTAGAAGGAGAGCTCGTCGGGCGCCGTCTGCAGCATGCCCCAAGCCATGAGGTTCCCGTGTTTGCTCCAGTTCCCGGGATCGCGCCCCGGGCGCAGGAAAGGCTCGTCCACCAGGACGAAGTTTCGCGTGTCCCGACTGTACATGAAGGCCGTCTCGCTCAGACCGTAGGAGGTGCCGTGGAAGGGCTTCCGGGGAGCCGTACGCAGCGGGAACCCAAGTATCAGGTGGGGCGCCCGATGGTATGGTTTCAGGCCGCTGGTGTAGAGGGAGTGCCGCCATTCTCGACGCGGCTCCCCATACTCGATGGGCTCGATGTTCTCCCATTTCAGGAAGTCCCGTGAAGTGGCGCGCATCACCGATCGGGTCTCGGGAAGCCGGCGCCTTCCATCCCGGGACCAACAGGGCAGATAGGCCCGAAAGAACAGGACATACCGGCGGTTCGCCGGATCCCAGAAGCTGACGTTGAGAGAATCCAGGATCGCCCTCCTGCGGCTTGGATCCATTCCCCAACGGATCGCTCCATGGCGGTCGAAGGCCGGCTCCTCACCATTCAGGACGGGCTCCTCCTTGAGCTTGCGCCATTCGAGTCCATCGGCGGAGGCGAAGACATAGGCCTGCGAGTTTCCCCCGACGGCCTTGTATCGTTCCGATGCCGGCGTACCAGGGCGCGCGTCAATGAAGGGAGCGAAATTATGTGAGGTCTTCCCCTTGAGCAGTATGTTGTTGTCGGTCGATCCCTCGAATTCAACCCGGCCCAGGCGGACCCGACTCCAGGTCACGCCGTCGTTGCTCTCGGCGTAGCAGGTGAACTGAGTCTCGGGGTCCCTGGGTTCGAAACGCAGTCCCAGGTAGGAGGCGTAATAGAGACGAAATCCGCCCCCGTCCTCCAACACCACCGGGTAACCGCAGACGGTGAACCCATGGTATTTCCGGCCCTCCCATGGAGCATCCAGATCCAGGATCTTTTCGGCGTCGCGGGGGGAGTGCTGACGGAACTCCAGGTCTCGGATCGTCTCGAACAGGGTGTCGTCCAGCATCAATTCGCGCCGGGTGCCCAGCTCGACAGGATGGTTCCCTTCCCCGAGGAGAGAAACAAAGACCAGGAAAAGCGATACCAGGGGACCGAAGAGCCGGCGGGTCCGGACCCGGACGCCGAACCGCCCAAAGGGACTCCGGAGGAACGGTTCCGGACCCGCCGCGCGCCTGAAATGCCGGGGCCCCGGTCGATGTCTCCCCATTTCAGATCTTGCTCAAGGCTTCCAGGACCGGCCAGAAGTTCAGTTGCTGGACGGCATGGCTCCGGTAGATGCCGATCCCCGAAGCTCCGTTGCCGACGGCGATCTTGCCGGCAGTCAACATGGTGTCCGGATCCTGAAAGCTCCCCGGGTGATAGCACGAGAGCTCGACGATCACGGGAACGCGGCCGGCTGCCACCTCCACGGCGTGCTTGACCTGCCGCTCCACCGCCTTCAGATCCGAGTCGGTCCTGAACCAGAGGTAGAATTCATCCAGAAGACCCCTCTCGATCCACGCCGGCCAGTCCTGCAACACCTTGATGTAGTCCTCCGGCTCGCCGGCGATGATGGTGGTCGAAAGAACCGCCTGGGGTGAGGACCCTTTGATCCTCGCCCGGACTTCCGAGAGGAACAATGTGACGTAGCCGGCGCGGAACTGCATCCATTCCGGGCCGTTGTTGGGCAAGTCGAACGGATCCTTGCCGAACTTGGCGCGAAACTCGGATACGGTCCGGTCCTCGTAGCCGTAGGGGACGACACCGTTCTCATCTTCGTTCCCCAACACGAACTCGACCTGAAGCCCGTCGGCGCGGGTCACCTCCAGAGCCTCGACGAACAGATGCGCCTGGTGATCCCGCACCTCGGGAAAAGCGGCGCTCAGGTAGAGATCCTGCCCGGGCTCGAGCACATAGGACCGGCTGCGGGTCAGACTCCGGAATTCCGGATGCCGGACTGCGAAATCGGACATCTCGGTGGTGACATAGGGGCCGTGATAGACGGGCCGGTGCCGGTCGAGAAGCTCTCGAGCCTGAACCGAAGTCACGGGCGGCCGCAGAAAGTCGAGGGACCACCCGTACGTCATCCGCGCGCTACCGTGCCGGGGAAAGCCGTTGTAGTCGACATAGGTATCGAACTCCATTCCGGCCTGGTGCGCGGCCCGGGGACGCGCCAACGTCCGCTCGCCTGCCGGCAGGACCCTGGCGCTGCCGTCGATGATCTTGGTGACGCCGGCATTGGCGCATTTCTTCATCCATCCCGACAACAGACGGCTGTCCTCGGTCCCTTCGGGGGATCCGTCCAGGTCCGGCGGCCCCCAGAGTACGACTGTTTCAGGCACTTCCGGTCTCCTCCAGGAAAATCTCAGACTGACACACCGAAACGCGCATACTCAACCGGCGAATCACCGGCATCCATTCGTTGGGGATCGTTTTGCCAGGTCCACGGGTGCGCCCCCCGGTGAATTCTTGGGTGAGTCTCCGCTACTATCGGTGCTGTGGACCCGATGATGAACGAAAGAATGGCCCTCGATGGAGAAACCGGAAGGCGGGGAAAGGAGCGTTTCTTTTGACGGAACTGTTCATGCTCGTCGGGTTTGTCCTGGCGGCCTATTCCATCGTGGCCAACGACGCCATCCAGACCCTGGGGACGTTTCTCAGTTCCAACTCTCGCCGTCCCTGGTGGGTGTTGTGGATCTACGCCTGCCTGATTCTCCTGGCGGTTCTGGTGTACGGATGGTTGGCGAACGACGGCGACATCGCCTACGGGCGCCTCGAGCAGTTCCCCGTGCCTGTGGGCGGCATCACGTGGCTACATGCCATTCCTCCCGTATTCATCCTGTTGCTCACCCGATTCGGAGTGCCGGTCAGCACCACGTTTCTCGTGCTCACGGTGTTCGCTCCTACGAACCTGCTGAAGATTCTGACGAAATCTCTGCTCGGTTACGGGGTTGCCATCGGAGTCGGTTTCGTCATCTACCTGATCGTCGCCAACCTCCTCGAGTCCCGTTTCATGGCGACGAAAGACCGTCCACCCAGACCCTACTTCGTCGCCTTGCAGTGGGCCGCGACCGCTTTTTTGTGGAGCCAGTGGCTGATCCAGGACCTGGCCAATATCTTCGTCTATCTGCCGCGCACGGCAGATATCGAGATCCTTGTTTTTGCCGCAATCGTGATGGTGGTGCTGCACGCCATAATCTTCAAGAATCGGGGGGGCCGGATTCAGGGGATCGTCACCTCCAAGACCAATACCACCGATATCCGCGTGGCCACCCTCATCGATTTCATCTATGCGTCCATCCTCCTGTATTTCAAGGAGATGTCCAATATCCCCATGAGCACGACGTGGGTCTTTCTGGGATTGTTGGCGGGCCGCGAGCTGGCATTGGCCTTCCGGCTCAAACACCGCACGATTTCCGAATCGATCCTTCTCGCCGGCAAGGACGTGGGGAAGGCGGCCATCGGGCTGGCGGTCAGCGTCGTGCTGGCGATCGGACTGCCCGTCTTGGACCGCGGGTTGCAACAGGGGTTCTTCGATTCAGCGACCCAGTCCGGACGAACTGTCGAAGTGTCCGAGGCGCCCGCATTTGCCGATTCTCATCCGCAGACTGGGACCGAAACCAGCCCTGCGCCAACCACCCGGACTTGGTAGAGGATTCCGGAACCGTGGGGTTCAGCTGGAGGCGGAGCGTTCCAGTTCCCGCAGTCTGTTCAGGCACTTTCTCATGGCGACCTGGCCGAAGTGCATGAGGTTGCCGGCGTTGATGAAGCGGTAACCCTGTTCGTACGCTCTCCAACAGGCGTCGAAGTCGCTGAACGTGATGCCGCTGGGCTTGCCGCAGGCGGCTGCGCGGGCAGGAAAGCTCTCCAGGCATTTCTGAACTTCGGGATGACCGATGTTGCCCAGATGACCCAACGATGCCGAAATGTCGGCGGGGCCGGCGAAAACCACGTCCACCCCCTCGACCTCGGCGATCCGCTCCAGGTTGGCCAAGCCCTCCGCCGTCTCCACCTGAACGACGACGCAGGTCTCCCGGTTGGCCGACTCCAGATAGTCGTTGATATCCACATCCAACAGCATCGGCCAGACCGGACCCACTCCCCGATTCCCCTCGGGGGGATACTTGCAATACTGCACGGCCAGCCGGGCCTGCTCCGCATTGTCCACCTGCGGCACCATGATGCAGCTGCAGCCCATGTCCAAGCCCTTCTTGATGAGGCCCGGATCCAGATTGGGGACCCGCAACAGGGCGTCCCGGCCCTCGAGCCGGCAGATCATGGGCACCAACTGGACCTCGTTGATCCCGAAGGGTCGATGTTCCGTGTCGATCCAGAGGAAGTCGATGCCTTGATTGAGGGTTGCCTTCGCCATCAACTCGGAAGCGTCCGAGAGGGCCGACCCCCAAGCCGCCTTGCCCTCTGCCAGCAGTCTCTTGACCCGATTCTCCAACATCACGTCCTTTCCGGCCCCGTCAACCAGAGGGCCTCAACGAGCGGCTTCCATCCGGCCCCCCGATAGGGCGCGCACTATAACAGTCCACGGAAAAAGTCGCCACGGCATTCAGGCTTGAGGAACCCGGTGTCGCCCACCCCCCGGTCATTGCGGTCCCCCGCCCGAGGTCCGTTTCTGTCCCGCGCTCTCTTCTGACTGCTATTACCTCATTTCCCCGATTTGGTATGATTCGACCTTGATCGGCGCCGGGTGCCGAAGCCGTCATCTGGTTACACTAATTTGTCCTAATTAACGGGGGAGTTATGAAAGGTATCCTGTCGAAGTACTCGAATGAGACGTATGCTCTGGTCCGGATCGTCTCCGGCTTTCTTTTCGCCTTCCACGGGGCTCAGAAGGTCCTCGGCCTGTTCGGCGGCGTCGGGGGGGAATCCGGTGCGGCGGCGCCTCTGATCAGCCTGATGGGCCTGGCCGGAATCGTCGAGTTGGTGGGGGGCCTTCTGATCGCCGTAGGACTGCTGACCAGTTGGGCCGCCTTCATCTCCAGCGGTCAGATGGCCGTGGCCTACTTCGTGGCCCATCAGCCTCACGGATTGTGGCCGATCCAGAACAAGGGCGAGTTGGCCGCCATCTACGCCTTTGTCTTTCTGTACATCGCGGCCAAGGGCGCCGGAATCTGGAGCCTCGACAAGAAGGGTTGAGCCTTCCATAACCCTTTACAGTCCGTGGTGAAAGTCCCGCGAGCACCGAGACCGTTCCTGCGCCCGCCGGACCAGGCGCAACGGAGGGAGCATACCGGGAGTATGTGACCGAGTCGCAACGCAGTCCGCCGGGATGCAGGGACGGTCGAATGCCGTGGCGACTTTTGCCACGGGCTGTTTACCGCGTCGCCTCGCGGGCGATTTTTCGGTAGACGTCCTGACCCTTGCGAAACAGGTCCACGACCTTCTGTTTCTGGACCGCATCCTTGAAGACCCCGTTGCGGTCGACTCGCTCCACCAGACGGTCGATCTGCTCCACGAAATAGAGCGCATCCTCCCGAAAATGGATGCGGGACCCGTCCCGATAGCAGTAGACCGGGCTGGTGTGGGCGTAGAGTTCGGTGTCGTTGGGCACCAGGCGATGGGCTTCACCCCGGACCCGAATGGCGATCCAGGCGCTTTCGTCCAGTTGGACCTCCCGTGACAGGCTCGCCCGCGTGCCCTCATCGGTGGCCTCCACCGTAAAGACCGGCTTTCCGTTGACCACCACCTCCATGCTCTGCATGGCGACGTGGGATACCGCTTGGGCCTCGACCCGCACCGTCCGGGACCCGGAACTCCAGCGGATCTCCTCCCCTGCCCCCTTGCCGTCGACGCTGAAATCGAGGAGGGGAGCGTTGGATGCGAAGCTCCTGCCCTCCAGATAGGCCTGGATCCACTTGTCATAGGTCAGCCGGGTCCCGGTCTTGACGTAGACCCGGCCCGCTCCCGCCAGCAAGTGATAGGGGACATTCAGAAAACAGTCCGTCCCCGCCGAGATCCCACACCTGAATCCGGAATTGAGAAGCCGGTACCAGTCCGCCGTGTTCTTCTCCTCGTTCCCTTGGCACATGACATCGATGGTGTCGGCCACTCCCAGGGCGATGTCCACCGGGTATTCCTGGGGCAACCCCGGATGGACGTAGACGACGGCCGCTCCCTGCTGCTTGGCGGCGGCCGCCAGATCGTGATTGGGTGGATAGTCGTAAGGATGATCGGTCCGGGGCCATCCGACGTAGGAGGGATGCACGAACTCCTTGAGCTTCAGGAAAGCCATGTGACCGTAGACCCTCAGGTTCCTCATCTCCTGGTTCCAGTAGAGGATGTAATTCTTCTCCGAGAGACGGTTGGGTTTCCCTTCGAAATAAACCAGGTCCGTGATGAATCCGTCGGTGTCGTTGCAGGCCAGCAGGTGGGGTACGTTGAGATCTTCGGCCTTGGTGATCCGCAGCACGTCCTGAGGCCCAATCCGGGTGTCGGAAAAGAGGTTGGGGTGGATATGGATGTCCCCCGAGAACCAGCCCTTGGACGCCATGTTGTAGGGCCGATCCAAACGGGCCACGATCTCCTTCTGACCGGACGCCGGCATCTGAAAGGTCTTTCTGAGCGGCGCGTATTCCAATCCCTTGATCACCTCCAGATGGGTCTCGCCCGCGGGCAGCTTCAAGGAGAAACCACCGTCGGTGTAGAAGTAGTATTCGCCGCCATAGGGCTGACCGTAGTCGGCGCTGGTGATGCGGGGAATGATGTCGTCCGGTGTGTGACGCCTCCCGTCGGCACCGGTGAGATAAACTCGGGCGGGCGTCGCGAGACCAGATTCATCCACCACCTTGACCCGCAGCAGACTCATATTTCTGACCCGCGCCGGGACCGATACCCGTCCCTTGACGGCGCCCGCATCCACCGTGAGCACAAGCGCCGAGGCCTCCGGCCGGATCGGGGAGACGATCAGCCAGGCGCCCTGGGTCTCTCCTCCGCTGAGCCGGACGATCCGCGGCTCCACTTCCACATCCTGGGATCCGGAACCGATGGTCACGGCCACCTCTTTGGGGCTGGAGTTTCGAATGATCACAGGAACTTCCGTTCCCGCGAACCCCAATAGATCCAGTTTCGCGGGAGCCTCCAACAGGGTCACGGCGGAGCCGACTTCAATCTTGGTGAGCTGGGGACAGGTGAGGGATTCGTAACTCTCGGTCGTGAACCGGACAATCTCCTCCAACTCCGGAGCCTCGGTGGCGGTGCCATTCCAGCGCCGGTAGAATCCTCCGACCTTGCCCTTGAGGGTTCGCTGCAGCTTCGCCACGCTCCGGTCGGTTTCGGTCCATTGCAGCAGATGGATGGAGAACTCGGCCAGATCGGAGAGCTGGCGGCCTATGACGGGATCTCCGATAAAGTCAGGGGCTGTGAACGGAACCAGAGTGGTGGGGGGACCCTCGTGCCCGTCCAGAGAAACCGTCAAGAGGCATAAAATGATAGCGAGTGATGCTTTTCCGAGCGTTTTGTTCATGATACCGGGAGCCTAGCCGCCCTCCCGCGACCGGTCAAGGCGGAGCCCCGAGCCCCTTCTATTCCTGTCGATGCATCCTCTTCTCCCACTCCTCATTTCTCCTCCTCCTACGTGTCCAGTAGCAGCTCGATGTCCGGGTCCAGTACCGGAGGCCGCGAGGCAAGAGAGATCCCGACGAAGAGGGTGACGGAGACCAGCAGGGAGATCGCACCCGCATCGATGCCCCAGGGGATTTCGACGTCCAGCAGGCGAAACGCGAAATTGATGGACAGACTGACCAGAATGGCCGTCTTGGCCGCCAGCGCCGTGGCCCGCTTCCAGTTCAATCCCAGAGCCACAACCGGAAACAGTGCCGCCGCGAACGTCCCCCAACCGAATGCTCCCAGAATGGCCACGAGATCACCGCTGTAGAGGGCGAAAACGGAAGCCACGGCGGCAATGATCACGGTAGCTGTCCGGGCCCAGAAGAGTTCCCCTCTCAACGACCGGCCCCGGAGAGCCCGGGGGATGTCATGGACGACGGCCGCCGCGCCGATGTTCAGAAAGCCGTCGGCCGTCGACATGATGGCCGCGAAGAGCGCGGCGAAAACGAGCCCGGCCAGAACCGGGGGAACGTAGTGAGCGAGGAATTGAGGAGCAGCCGAATCGGCTCCCGCGAGTTCCGGATGCATCCCCCGAATCACGAGTGCCCGCATCGCCAGCCCGATGCTGATCCAGAGCAGCGCCGAGACGGCGTATCCCAGGGCCGCGACCGGCAGGATGTACTTGGCGTCCCGGATCCGCCGGGTCATCATCATCTTGGTGACGACGTGAGGCTGGCCGGCAACCCCCAGCATGAAGAGCAGGTACCAGGAGAGGGCCTGAAATGCCCCCATCGTGCCCCACGGGCTCATGGATCCGGCGTCGTCGGCCGCGATGGTCGAGACGATCCCGCTCCAACCCCCGGGCGCCACGTTGGCCGTGGCCAGGAAGACCAGGACGGCGGCGGCCACCATCACCAGTCCCTGCACCAGATCCGTGTAGACCGAGGCGATGATGCCGCCCGTCACGCAGTAGAAGACCAGGACAGCGCAGGAAAAGGCCACGCACGCCTCCATGCTGAAGTCTCCCAACCCGGCGCCGGCCACCAAGTCCCTGAGCACCGTGGCCATCGCCAGGATCTGAGTCGCCAGATACCCCATCACCCCCAGAAGAATGGCGAGGGCGGCGAGGAAACGGCACCCCTCGCTCCCGTACCGGGCCGCCACGGCGTCGGGAAGCGAGATCGGTTCCCTGAGCTCCGCGAGAAGCCGGATCCGCTTGGCCAGCAATGCGAAACAAAGGACGTATCCGAGGGGAATGCACATCACCATCCAGACGGACGTCATCCCCATTCGATAGACCAGCCCGGGCCCGCCCACGAACCCGAACCCGCTCATGGTGCTGGAGAAGACGGCCAGGCCGGTGACCCAGACGCCGAGATCGCGGCCGGCCATGAAGAAATCCCGGGTGGAACGTGTCCGGCTCAGGGCCCAAAGCCCGACGGCGACGCACATCCCCATGTACAAGCCCACGAAGACCAGGATCACCGTGCTTCGGGATGGATCCATCACCCCGATCCCTTCCCTCGCCGGGATTGAACCGACTCAAGAAAGCTCCGGTGGTTCTCATCCGTCAGTATCCACCGGTCGAAACCGACGACGTACAGGATCACGAAGTAGATGGGCGGCAGAATCCAGAAAAAAAACAGCATCACCACCGTGGGCGGTGGCAAGGACCAGAGAGCAGGCGCGACCGGAAAGAGGTGAGCCAGAATCAACCAGGAGAAGATTCCGGCGTGGAGGAGGCCTCCCAACAAGACGGGACTTCGCAGACGGCCCAAGCCCGCCCGCCCGGCCAGCCCCAGGCTCAGGAGACAGAGGTACAGGGCAATCTGCAGCACCCCCACGATCCAGACCCAGGCCAGCAGGGGGTCAGCGTCGTCCCAACTCCACCCACTCCGCTGCACCGTCGGAAACTGAGGATGGTCAACGGGCCCCCAGACGCGTCCGCCGCCACGCAGGATAAGCAGAACCAGCACCAGGCACAGTGCCGCGAGCAGAGCCAGGAGCAGCCATGCCAATCTTGTTCGCCGATCCGTATCGGAAATCAGTCCCCTATCCTCCGGGAGTAACGAGGGGTACCAGCAGGACCAGGAGAATCAAAACCACCAGAGTGAGAGGGGTCCCAACCCGGATGTAGTCGATGCTTCGATACCCGCCTGCCCCCATCACCAGGAGGTTGGCCTTGTGGCTGAACGGCGTCATGAAGGCAGCCGATGCGGCCAAACTGACGCTCATCATGACCGTATGCGGGTCAAGTCCCAACTGGCCGCCCGCCTGCAACGCCACGGGCGCCAGGAGCACGACCGCGGGGGCTCCGTCGAGACACTGGCTCATCAGACTCGTCAGCAACACCAACGCAGCCAGAACCCCATATTCGCCCCAGGGACCCGCCAATCCGGTCACCGTATCGGCCAGCAACAGCGCCGCTCCCGTTTGTTCCATGGCCGACCCGAAGGCCAGCACCGACGCCACCAGAAAGATGGCTCTCCACTCGATAGCACGGTAGGCCTCCTCCATGGTCAGAGTGCGGAACAGGAGAACCAGGCTCGCCGCCGTGAAAGCTGCCACGTGGATGGGCTGGAAACCGCTGACCACCATGGCGACCATCACCAGCAGTCCGCCCAGGGCGAACGGCGCCTTGTGGGTTCGCCGAAGCCGGCGTTCTACCCTGGAGAAAAGGACCAGGTCGGGGTCCATTCCCAGATTGCGAATCCGGTCCCAGGGTCCTTGTAGCAGCAGGGCGTCTCCAAAACGGAAGGAAAGATTCGCCAATCCCGAATGGACGGGCCGGCCTTCCCGCCAGACGGCCAGGATCTGAAGGCCGAATCGATCCCGGAATTTCACTTCCTTGAGGGTACGGCCCACCAGAGACGAGCGCGGCGCGAGTGCGGCTTCGGCAACGCCGACGTCGTCCGTTTCAAGGGAGATTCCCCCGATTCCCGGATCGAGCTCCACGTCCCCCGTCCCTAGACGGCGCACGAACTCCTCCGCATTCCCCGAAACCAACAACCCGTCGCCTTCCCGGATCTCGGCATCTGCGAACACCCCCAGATGGGTCATGCCTCCCCGGATGATGGCGCCCACGGTGACACCCGCCAACTCGCCGATCCGGCTATTGCCGACCGTTGAGCCCACCAAGGCGGACCCCTTTGGAACCCGGATCACAAAGAGGTGCTCCCATACGTTTTTCAGCACGGACAATCCCACTTCCTTGACCCGCAGGTCACTTTGGGACCGCAGTCGTTCCAGCTGGGCTCGAGCCCCCAACGCCAACAACTCGTCGCCTTTGCGGAGCGTCCTCTTCGCCAAGTCATCTCTCAGATACTCGTCACCCCGATGGATGGCCACCACCACGGCACCGAAGCGTTTCCGGAAACGAACTTCCCGCAGACTCCGTCCCAGCAGCTCGGAATCGTTCGACAATCGGAGCCGAACCCCCGTCACCCCCTTGACCGGCCGCGGCAGCTGGCCTGCCGTGGTCTCCTGAATCGTCAAGTCCCGAACTCTCATCAGATCTCGCAGATCCGACCGGTCTCCCTCCACCAGCAGCACGTCCCCACCTCTAAGGAGCGTGCCAGGTTCCAGTGCGAGCCGTTTTCTGCCGCGCCGCAAAATGGCGACGACCTGGATCCCCAGGGCGGTCCCGAGCCGTGACTCTCCCAGGGAGATTCCATCCAGCCGGGATTGGGGTGGAATCCGGATTGAGAACAACCGTTCGTGCAACTGATAGACCTGGCTCAAATGAGACGACTCGCTGGTGACGGGTCCCACCTCGCGCCGCGGAAGCAACTTTCGGCCCAGGGTCACCATGAACAGGATCCCGGCCGCCAGGAGGACCAAGCCGACGGGGGTGAAATCGAAGAGCCCGAAGGGCTCCAGGCCGCGTTCCCGCATGATGGTCCCCGCCAGGATATTGGGAGGCGTCCCGACCAGCGTCGTGGTCCCTCCCAGTATGGCTCCGAAGGCCAGGGGCATGAAAAGCCTGGACGCAGGAATCCCGCTCCGGTAGGCGATACTGCCGACGGCAGGCATGAGAACGGCCGTCGCCGCTATGTTGTTCATGAAGGCGGAAAGCAAACCCGCGATCGCCATCAGGATCACTATGAGAGGGATCTCCCGGCTCCCCACGAGCGTATAGATGACCCCCCCGGCACGATCGGCCACACCGGTGTGCAAAAGGGCAGCACTGACGATGAAGACGGACATCATGGTGATGACCGCCGGCGAGGAGAATCCGGTGAAAGCCTCCGCCGGCGTGACGTATCCCGCCAGCGTGAGGACCACGAGGCCCAGGAAGGCCGTCAGATCGACAGGAAGCTTTTCGGTCAGGAACAGGTAGGCCATGACCGCCAGAAGAACAAAGAGGAAGCCTATTTCCGGGGTCATAGGTGCCGCAGTCTATAACACCGGGCCTTGGAAACGGTCAACGGCCCTCGTAGAACCGCGACGAAACAACTGGGAACGGTTACCGTACTGATTGGGTGAAACTGGCAGAGCCAGTCACGATAACGGACGGACACGGGAGGTAGATTCGATATGTCTCGATTGGGACGGATCAGGGGATGGTTTCCTGCGCTTCTGGTCCTGGTTTGGGCCGGCAGCTTCAGCCTGGCCGAGAAGACCCCGGACTTCTCGGGCAACTGGACCCTCAACGAGGAAAAGAGCGAGCTGCCGAGTTTCGGCCGCGGTGGAGGCGGCCGCGGCGGCGATCGAGAGGGCGGATTTCGGGGCGGCGGCCGCGGCGGTGGCGGCCGCGGCGAAGGAGGTCGTGGCGGTGGATTTGGGAGAGGCCGGCGAGGTGGCGGTCGAGGAAGGGGACTGATCTCCGGTCAGCTGTCGGTGAGCCAGCAGAGCGATACCCTGACCGTCACCCAAGAGAGCCGCCGCGGCGGTTCCCGGGAGATCACTCTCAAGCCTGGAGCCGGCCCCCAGGAGATCTCCTCCTTCATGGGTGTCGCAACCGTGGAGGCCAAATGGAAGGGCTCGAAACTGGAAGTCAAGCAGGTCCAGGAACGGGAGACTTCCCGAGGATCCTTCAAGCTTGAGCAGAAGGCACTCTGGAGTCTCTCGGACGACGGCAGGACCTTGACTCAAAAGATCACTCTAAGCACCCCCCGGGGTGAGATGGACCATACTTTGGTCTTCGAAAAGGAATGAGCCGACACCCTTTATCCAGGACGCGGCGCCACCGTTGGACGATTCCGGCAGTGGCGCTGCTGATTGCCTCGATTCCCTGCTCCGGATCTCCGGACCCGGATCTCCTGCAGCGTCTCGCCCGCGTGCTCGAGCTCAGAAAGGAACTTCTGACGGGCTATTCGGTGGAGGTCGAAGGCCGCACCGTGGCCAACACGCCATTCGGGAATCAGCGGTTCGATTCTCGGGAACGCCACTATCTGGGCGGCACGAAGGAGTTCAAGAAAGAGATCCTGAGCCTGAGACGGAATGGCCGACCCCTGGACCCCTCCTCCCGACGCGGCCGGGGCGGACGTTTCATGAATGTTCTCGGTCCGCTGGAGGGGCTCGACATTCTGACCTCTCAGGGCTTCCTGAGGAAGGCGGAGGTCGTAGGCCCGGCCGAGGTCGACGAACGATCCGCCGTCGAGGTGAAGACGGAGCCCAAGATCCGTGGTTTGAAGGTGAAGGAAGCCCGGATCTGGATCGATCCTGAAACCGCCATGCCGCTGCGAGTTCAGATGCGATTCTCGGCCGGTGTCTTCATCAGCGAAGCCCGCCTGACCCTGGACCTGGCCCTCGACCCGAATCAAGGGATCGCGGTTCCTCGATTTCAAACGGCCACCGTTACGATGGGTGGCTTCGGCCGAGGCGGCGGTTTCGGAAGGGGGAATCGCCCCGGCGGCCGAGGCGGGGGCGGAAGAATGGGGTTTGGAGGAGGATTCGAAATCGAAACCTCCCAGTCGTGGAAGGGCTACCAGTGGGGTCTCGAGTTCGAGAGGGACTTTTTCCAGGCCGAAGCGGCCCCTCCCCCTCCCAGGCAACGCCGTCAGCGTGGCCGGAATACTCTGGAGGACGACCCCTTCGAGGAAATCCGTATCGGTGATCGGCAGAGCGCCGGGGCCCAGGACGGAGGTCTCGGGGAGACCACCGACGAAGTGCTGATTCAAGGGGCATCGCTCCGCCAGGGAGGCGGATTCGGAGCCAGCGAGAGCCAGATCATGGGTGCGGTCATGGGTCGTGGTGCAGGTGGCAGACGCGGGGGATTCCGGGGAGCCCGCATCGCCGGGGGCCGAGTCAATCGGGTCCAGGGCAGCGTCTCCATGGGACTCTCCGGCTCGGCACTGGACGCGAAGCCCTATTCCCTGGACGGCCGCGACACACCGGACCCGGAATACGTTTCCTGGAACACCGGGGTGTCGGCCGGCGGACCCCTGACCCGTCAGGACAATTCCTCGAGAGGGTCCTTCTTCCGGCGCCGCCGTTCCTTCTTCTTCGTCGACTTCAACACCAATTGGGGAGACGAGCTGCGATCGCAGTATGCATCGGTGCCCACGGCTGCCGAGCGGCGGGGCGACTTCTCCCGGACCGTCTATCGCTCCGGTCCTCTGGCCGGAGAATCGGTGAGAATCTTCGATCCCTCGAGCGGCCAGGCCTACCCGGAGGCATCGCTTCCCGCTGGCCGGCTCAATCCCGTCTCCCAGTCTCTGCTCGGGTTCTATCCCCTTCCCAACCGCGCCGATCCTTATCTCAACTATTTGAACCTGGACCCCCTGCGGGTTGCCGGAAACCGTCTCAACTCAAGGGTTTTCTACTCCCTGTCAGATTCCCTGCGACTGACGGGGGGCTACAACCTTGACCGCAATGACCGGGATGAATTCAATGCGTTTCCAGCGCTTTACGGACAACGGAGCGCCCGGAGACAGAACCTTTCCCTGAACCTGGTCCAAACCACTGCGGGCGGCCTGATCCACAACCTGCGCGTCCGCTGGAACCGCAACCGGAACCGGCGCCTCAACCCCTTCGCCTACGAAACCAACGTGAGTTCCGAGTTGGGAATCGGGAACACCTCGTCCGCTCCCATCGACTTCGGCCTTCCCCAGATCCAGTTCACCAACTATAGCCCGCTGTCGGACGGCAGCTCCTCGTTGAACATTCGGGAGACCCATTCCTTGAGCGACTCCCTCCAGCTGACCCTGGGGGGCCATCATTTCCGTATCGGCGGCGAAGTGGCCTGGAACCGGAGGAATCAACTGGGCAACCCGGAAGGCGCCGGGGTCCAGGTTTTCGCCGGAGTGGCCACCAGCGCCTACCAGTCGCGCCGGCCCCTGGCAGGGACCGGTTACGACTTGGCCGACTTCCTGCTGGGTCTGGCCCAGAGCAGCCGGATTCAGTACGGCAACAGCGACCACTACCTGCGGGCTCCCGAGTATTCCCTCTTTCTCAACGACAACTGGAGGATTCATTCCAGGCTGACGCTCCAGTGGGGTCTCCGCTATGAATACGTGGCGCCGTGGGAAGAGTTGTACGACCGGATGGCCAATCTGGACGTGGCGCCCGGGTTCCAGGCGGCGGCGACCGTATTTCCAGGAAGCCGGGGACCCTATTCGGGAATCGTTCCGCGAGGGCTGATCCGGGATGACCGCAACAACCTGGCCCCGCGAGTCGCGCTGGCCCTCCGCCTCAGATCAGGCCGATCGGCGTCGGTCCTTCGGGCCAACTACGGAGTCTTCTATCCCCACGAATCCTACACCGCCCTGGCCGGAGAGCTGATCTCGCAGCCCCCCTTCGGATTCGCGATTCAAGAAACGGTGGCCGGACAGGATTTTCTTCCCATCGAATCGGCGTTTTCCGGAAATCTCGAGGAGGAGGTCCCAAACACCTACGCCGTGGACCCCCACTTCCGGCTGGCAACGGTTCAGACCTGGAACCTGTCTCTGCAACAGGCGCTCCCCCGCAACTTCTTCCTGAGCCTGGGATATGCCGGCTCCCGGGGGACGGGTCTGGAACTGTTGCGAGCACCCAACCGGCTCCAGGACGGTATCCTGCGGATCAGTGACACGGCCCAGTTCCTGTTCCTGACTCCGGGGGCCTCCTCCTATTTCCACGGCCTCCAGGCGTTGGCGATGAGACGGGTCCGATCCGGCTTCACGCTGAATCTCCGCTACGAGTACGGCAAGTCGCTGGACAACGCGGCCACGCTCTCAGGGGGAGGACGAGTGGTGGCCCAGAACGACGACAATTTGAGCTCCGAGTGGGGACCCTCCAACTTGGACCGGCGCCACAGCCTGCGGCTGGGCGGTTTCTACGAACTCCCCTTCGGCGACCGGCACCGTTGGCTTCGAGACCGGGGAGTCCTCAGTTCCATCTTCGCCAACTGGTTTCTGAACACGAGTCTCACGGTCAACAGCGGCCGCTTCCTGACGGCCCGCGTGTTGGGCAACCAGATCAACAATAGCGGTAGCGCCTCCCAGGCCAGCGAACGGGCCAGCGTGACCGGACTTCCTGTCTCGCTGCCCGCAGCGGAGCGATCCACCGGAAGCTGGTTCAATACCTCGGCGTTCCGTCTCCCCGATCCGGGAAATTTCGGGGACGCGGGCCGCAACACCATCCCGGGTCCCGGATCCTGGACCGTCGACTTGAGCTTGGCGCGATCCATCCCGCTGGGAGGCGAAGGCATGCGGCTGATCCTGCAGGCCGATGCCACCAACCTGCTGAATCATGTCAACTACACCGGACTGAACACAATCGTGAACTCCCGCGGGTTTGGACAGATCACATCGATCTCCGAGATGCGGCGGATCCAGCTTCGCCTGAGATTCATGTTCTGACGTCAAGGTCCCCAAGTGTCCATAAAGCTATTCCCCAAAACCGGAAACAGGGATCTTCCGAGCCGGCGTACGCCCCCAGGCCGCGTCCCGGCCCGGATGGTCTTGTCCGCCATGGTCTGCGTTTTGGCCTGGAACTGCCTGTGGAGCCAGGACTCCCCCATCCGCTTCCGCGTGCGGACGAATCTGATTCTGGTGGATGTCCAGGTCCGGGATTCGGCAGGCCGCCCGGTCCGCGGTCTGAAGGTGGAGGACTTCACCCTTCTGGAGGAGGGAGTCCGCCAGAAGCTCGGGTATTTCCGAGAGGTTTCCCTGCCGCTCGACAGCGAGCGCCTCACCGTCCCCCGGACCGTGCCCGAGACTCCCCGCCCTTCCTCACCCTCCGGACCCGAGGCCGGTTTTCCGTCGACGCCTGAGAAACGGTACCTGATCCTCCTCTTCAATTTCTCCAACGCCAGCATCCAGGACTCTCGGATGATGCGGGAGTCGGCGCTTCGATTTCTGGACCGGCAACTGACTCCGCAAGATGCCGTTGCGGTGCTGGCGTACGATCAGGGATTGGAGCTTCTCGTGGATTTCACCTCCGATCCTGGGGAACTGTCCCGGGCTCTGGGACGACTCTCCCAACAGGATCGGGAAAGCGGCGTCTCATTGCCGGATGAGGATTCGGAGGCGGCTTCCGACGGGGAGTTTCTGGCGGACGAAACCGAGTTCGCCCTCTTCGAGAGCAATCACCAGCTCAGCGCCATCCAGGCCATCGCCGACGCCTTCCGGGATGTCCCCGGCCGCAAGGCGCTGGTCTACTTCTCGGCCGGCCTCACCAGCCGGGGAATCGAAAACGACGACCAACTCCGCTGGACCACGGATCTCTGCAATCGGGCCAACATCAGCATCTATTCCGTCGATGCCCGGGGCTTGGTGGCCCTCTCTCCCGGGGGTGGCGCCCACCGCTCGGGAGGGGGACAGGGCATCTTCACGGGTCGAGGAGATCTCAACCAGTTGGTTCGCCTCAGTCAGTCCCGCGAGGGACTGATCACGCTGGCGGCCGAAACCGGCGGTGCGGTGCTCCTGGACGACAACGACCTGGGAAAGATCTTCCGCAAGGCCCAGGAAGATTCGAGCCACTATTACCTGCTGGGCTACTACGCTCCCACGCCTCCCAGCGACGGCCGTTTTCGAAGAGTCGAGGTGGCGATCAGGGGTCAGGACCTCCGTGTCGCCTACCGGCAAGGCTTCTACGCGGATAAGCCGTACGCCGCTCTGAGCACTCCGGAGAAGGAATTCAAGCTGCTTCAGGTCGTTCTGGAGGGCGCCCCCAAGATCGAATTCCCGTTGGAGATCTCGGCGGAATACTTCCCCGATTTCACGGGGCAGTACCGGGTTCCCATCCTGGCGGCGTTCGATCGCGCCGATTTCCCCTCCTTCGACGAATCAGGACGGCTCAACCTGGAGGTGATCATCTTGGCGCGCGACCTGAAGGACGTGGCCCGGTCCGGGCTCCGGGACCGAGTGGAAATCCGCCGGCGCCAGGAGGGGGAGAAGGACACCCGCTTCGTCTACCAGAATCTTCTGGTCCTGGGACCGGGTCAGTATGTGCTCCGGGTGCTGCTCCGGGACAACCGGTCGGGACATTTGTCCCAAATGGACCATCGGTTGGACCTTCCGACGCGCGGGAGAATTCAGTCCAGCTCCCTGGTGTTGGCAGGAAAGCTGGAGGAATCGGCGTCTAAATCCCGCTACCGGATCAAGACGGGCAAGCAGGTGACCGAGATCGCCAATCCCCTGGAAATTGGAAGCCGGGTGATCATTCCTCGGGTCGGCGGTCGCTTCCACCGGCACGAGACCCTCTACGTGCACGGTCAGGTGGAAACCGCCGACAACGGTGGCGGGGAATACAGGATCTTGATTCTGAACGCCGGGGGGACGAACATATACGAAGGAGTTTGGAAGGCCCTTCCTGGGGGATTGGAAAGTGCGGCCAGCGTCAATGCACGGCTTCCGTTGCAACAACTCGGCCACGGCAAGTATCGAATCGTGGTGGAGGTGCGCTTCGCCGAATCCCAGCAGCACCGTCTGGCTGAGGATTTCCAGATCGTTCCGGACGGGGTCTGAAATCGTAGCTGTCGCCTGAGAAACGAGGTTCGCCCATGAGGAAACCGTTCCTGCTTGTCTCCTGCATCCTGTTGCTGACCACGACCCCGGTCTGGCCCCGTAAATTCTGGAAGGAATCCGGGTACTCCGACTGGTCCGAGAAGGAAGTGATGCGGATGCTCAACAAATCCCCCTGGGCGAAGGAGATGACCGTGAGCTTGCAGCGACCCCGGGGAGTCACTGGGACCACCATGCGAACGGGCCGTCGGGACGGGCCCAACCGGTCGGGACGGGGCATTGGTTCCGGTGGCGGTGGTCGAGGCGGTGGTCGAGGCGGTGGCCGGGGCGGTGGTCGAGGGCGTGGAGGTGGTGGCTTAACCAGAGGTTTCCCCCCGGCGATGATTCTGACGCTGCGATGGTACAGTGCCCTGCCCATCAAGCAGGCCTTCGCCCGGGCCCAGTTCGGCGATCAGGCCGAGACGGCAGCCGGGTTGGCCGAACTCCTGGCTCCGGAAGAGAACTACTTCATCATCGGCATCTCCGGAGTCCCCGCCCGCATGACGAGGATTCCCCCCGATCGGCGGCAGGCGGTGGTCGAACGGCTCAGGTCCGAGACTTTCCTCAAGGTCAAGGGCCGCGAACCCATTGCTCTCCATACCGTCCAGATGAGAAAGGAACAGGTTCACCTTCTGAACGCACGAACCGGCCAGTCCGGCGTCGAGATGATCTTCGTCTTTCCCCGCCCCACATCGAACCCCATCACCGTGAAGGAAAAGAACATCGAGTTCATCACCCGGCTCATGGGTCGTAAGGTCTCCAAGAAGTTCAAGCTCAAGGACATGGTCTTCGAGGGCAAGCTGGAACTCTGACCACGGGTCTGGCACGGCCCGGATTGATTCCAGATCGGTGTTTGCCGGCCAGCGGAAAGAGGGGATCAGCGGCCGAGCCACAACTTGACGGTGAGGCCCAGCAACCAGTGGTCCATGCCGCTGAAGCGGGTCTCGCTGGTCAATCCCGGGATCGGATGGAGGTCGTAGCCCCCCGTGGCCGCGAAGTCCCCCATCCGAGTGTGGGACAACTTCACGCCCAACAACGTCCTTTCACTCAATCCGAAGTCGACGCCGGCGTACAGGTGTTTCGCCAGAATCTGATCGGACAGGTCCTCGTTGGTCCGACCGGAGTAAAACTCCAACGGCGGGTCGTAGGGGCCGCCGGGACCGCTATAG
This sequence comes from Acidobacteriota bacterium, assembly GCA_965263035.1. Classification (GTDB taxonomy): domain Bacteria; phylum Acidobacteriota; class UBA6911; order RPQK01; family JAJDTT01; genus JAJDTT01. Next base: position 5,378,362 of record OZ253580.1, on the reverse strand, counting down.
GAGCTCTCGTAAAAAAGATCGGTCACTTCGACAAAGGAAACCCCCAGTCCGGCGCCGACATAAGGAGTAACGTGATTCGACGCCATCGGGAAGTCATAGTAGAGGTTCAACGACAGCGTGCGGGCGATCAGATCCCCGACCGAGGCACTTCCTTCCGCCTGAAGGTCGGTTTCGATGGAGAGGATGGGTGACCCGTCCACGTAGCTGATCCCGGAAAAGTCCGATTCGAGGTCGTTCTTCTGCTGGGTGACCGAAAGTTCCACCCGGAGGTGGCTGAACATGCGGCCGACGGAAAACTCGTACGCTGTTCCCCTCTTTCCTTCGACATCGTAGCGCCATCGATACCCGGGCGGTCCCCCGCCGGGCAAGAGACCGCAGTCCTCGTCCGGATAGCAGGTGGTATCCAGATTGTGCCCTTCCTGCTCCATCCTGGACGGCCAGTTCACCCCGGCCCCGCCGCCCACGTACCATTGAGATGGGCGTGATTGCGCCGCGGATTCTCCCATCGCCAGCAAGAGAAGCACACCTCCCAGGAGACCCCTGAAGGCGCACAGATCTACCGCTGACGACTGCATTGAAATCAAATTCGGCTCGATACCGAACGGCTAGAAAGAGACGCTCAGGCTAAAGCCACCCCAGAGCGTGTCCGCCAGATCGGCGCCGGTGGGTTTGGGCGGTTCCCGCGGATCCTGAAGCTGGCTGTCGCGAATCTGCTGGCCCAGGAGGGCACTATAGGTAACGAAGAACCCGGCGGACCAGTTGTCGTTGATGGTGATGGGAAGGGTCGCCGTGAGGCTGGCATCGTGGAATCCGCCGGCACTGACACCATAAAAGAAATCGGTGTATCCGGCGTTTACCAGCGCTACGGTGGCGGACAGGTCGAAACTGGTCAGGACGTCGTGCTGGAGGGGGAAACTGTGCCCGGCTGCGATTAGAAAGTACATTCCGGCGCTTCCACCGCCGGCTTGGCTCTCGTCCAGATCCACATGGAGGGTGAACGAAGGAGCCAGAGGCGCGGAATCCAGGCTCACTCCCCCGTAGATCTCGGTGGTGGAAGGCAGCGAATCCGACCGATCGGGAAAGGCATAGATTATGGTGCCGGCGCTGACCGTAGCGCCTTCAAAAGAATGATCGTAGGAAAAGACGTAATTGACCTCGGAAAACTTTCCCTTCAGGCCGTCACCAGGCTGGATCGGCAAGGAATCGCCCGGGTTTACGGCGGTCAAGTCCATCGTCCCCCAGACATTGGCCGAGAAGCCGCCGATTCCCAGGGTCATCGCCGGCTGCAGGCTCCAGTCATTGGTCGCTCGCAGCCCGCGCCAAATGTACTTGGTGGCGAAGACGAGGTCTCCGGATGCCGAATAGATGGAATCCTGGGCTGCTGCCATTCCCTGGAAACCGAACACGAAAATGGCGAGAGATACGATCTTCTTCTTCATCTGCTTCAACTCCGTTCCACGTTCACATCTGCAATTGGTTACCATCGAACACTATAGCGAGCGTAGAGAAATCCACCGTTGAGGCCGAACGGGGTAGACCGGCGCGAGAAGACGAAGATACCCGGCGAGTCGATGATCATATTACCAGCGGAATCTTCGAGTCGCCCACTCCGCGACTGTCCAACCGTGTTCTCGTCGGGAACGACATTGAACAGGTTGTGAACGCCCAGTGTCAACTATGTTTTTTCCCCTATCCGAATGCTTACGTCCGTGTCCGTGAGCCACTTGCCACCGAGCTCCTGCCGGGCGCTTCCCCCTTCCTGAACCAATACCTCCCGAAACAACAGCATGCGGCCAGAAACAGCGGTGTGAGTCGTACGCCAAGCCGATGCAAGGGGGACGGGTTTAATGAGCATTTCCGGTACCCTCTACTGATTGCCGAAACTGGTCTTGTCCAACCTTCGTGGAAACTTGACCGGAATCTACCCAACGCGGATCAAATCCGGGCTCTTCTCTCCCGCTGCCTCTTGGAATAATTCAACCACCGTCGGGTGACAGGTAAAGACCAGGACCTGGTTGGTCCGAGACAACTCAACAAAGGCGCGGGCCGCCCGCAATGCACGGTCCGGATCGAAATTCACCAGGACCTCGTCCACGACCACGGGCAACGGTTCCGTCCGCTGGCCCAGTTCCCGGATCAGTCCGAAACGCAACGACAGGAACAACTGCTCCCGGGTTCCCCGGCTCAACTCGTCCGGCGACTTCCGGCGACCGGTATCGTCGGTGACGATGATCGTCCGTTCTCCCAGGGGGGCGTACACCTGTGGGTATCGGCCCCCGGTGATCCGCTCGAAAAATCGTTCGGCGTGACGAACGACGCCAGGCTGCCGTTCCCTCTCGAACTTGTTCTGGGCCGTTTCCAACAGCCGGTGGACCAGCGTGCGAATCACCCAATCCCGGGCATGACCCCCGATCTGTTCCAGGAGCAGATGACGTTCCATTCGCCATCCTGATGACTCTTCCTCTCCGATGAGCCGGTCCAGATCGCTACGGATACCGCCGCGTTCGGTGGAGAGGGCCTGGATCTCTTCGTCGGCTTCGCCGAGTTCGTCGCGCACCTCGTTGATACGGGCGAGGATCGACTGAAGGTCCGTGTTTTCGAGTCTCTCCACCAGCAATTGCTGATGCTCGCCCGGACCACTGATTCGCTGGAGCCGCCCCCCGACCTCGCGCTGCCGCTGGCCGAGTTCGGTGCGCTGGCGGAACCGTTCGGCTCGTCTCCTGAAGTGCTCGGCGTCCGTGGCGCCGCCCGACTGCAAAAGACGAGCCATCTCGGCCTCGGCGTCGGACAGTTGCTTGTACCGCTCCTGCAACTCCCGCTCGGCCATCTGGAGCTCGTCAGCTGCGTTGGATCGATCCCTCACCCTTTGCGCCACCCGTTCATGCAGATCGCTCAAAGAGTCGGCCGCGGCGGCGACCGCTTGTCCATCACCGGTATCGAATTCGACATCGAAGGACGAAGCCAGCGACGCCACCATCGCCGTGTAGGAATCGATATCTTCTTGAATCGCCGTGATCCGTTGGCGCCAGTTTCGAATCTCGGAGAATTGGTTTCTTCCCAGTTCGACCTGCCCTCGAAGCTCGCCCATGGCCTCCGGGTTGAAGCTCGTCCGCAAACTGCGCTCTCCGAGCCAGGCCTCCCACGCCTGCTTCGCGGAGTCGACCCGCCGCAACGCCCGCTCGACGTTCTCGGCCATTTCGTCTTTTCTGGCCGCTCGCCGTTGCAGGGACCCCATGCCCCGCTCCAAGACGTCCCGCAGCCGTTCCCACTGTACGAGACGCAAGTTCTCCGCATCCAACGTCTCCTCGGCGCCGGTGACGATCGACTCATTGATCCCCCGGAGGTTCATCTCGGCGGCAGCCTCATCCAGTTCGGATCGTATGGTCACGAGTCGCCGACGCGCAACTTCGAGCGACCGGCGGATCGGACCTGCAATCGGCGATTCCGCCATTGCGGAATCGGAACGGTTTCGGACATGGAGGTAGACCGCCAAGCCGATCACGAACAAGCTCGTGACAATGCCCATGGCCATGACCGTCCCGCCGACCATGGTTCCGGCCACGGCCAGGGCGATGCCGAACGCAGCGCACAGAACGGGAAGCCACTTCATGTCGCTCCCTGCCTCTGGAGAACCCGCCTGGTAGACACCGTCCAGTTGCCGCTTCAGATCCGATGCACGCTGGGCCTCTCGGGCATACCGGTCCAACTGGACTCTGGCCATTCGGATCTGATTTCGCCGCCGCCTGATTCCGGCTGCGTCATACTTCGGCCTGGGCGCAGATTCCAACTCCTCTTTCGCTCTTTCCACCGATTGGGACGCCTCGTTCAGCCGGGCTTGTGCCTGCTCCAAAGCCGACTCGCTGCGCCCCAACCCCTCCCGCGCCTGCCGCAGCCGTTCCTCGTGCCGTGATATCTCCTCGCGGACAGCCAGCGAGAGGTCGAAGTGGTCCAGCCGCTGTTCGTCCCAATCCGGTCCCAACTCCCGGAGCGTCTTGGCCAGATCATTCTGGTAGTTCTCGAGTTCCGCTCGGCGCTTGGGAAGATCTCGCACCGACTGGTCGAATGCCCCTCGCAGGCGCTCCAGGTTCCGGATCTCGCCAGTTCTGTCGACGATGCCATCATGCTCAATTCGGACGGTCGTCTTTGCCTTGGCCTCCTCGACGCTGGTGCGGGCGGAATCGTATTCCCGCCTTGCCCCCCTCAACCGCTCCTCCAAGGCCTCCAGCCGGCGTATGCCGTCGGCTGGGAAGCCGTCTATCACCGGAAGTTCGGACAACTGCCTCTCGATAGTGATCAGGTCATTCCAATCTTCCCAGGCATCCTGAAGCTGGCGACGGCGGTCGAGCCGATTCTGGCCGTGCCGGCGGATCTGATTCAGGGCCTCCAGTCTGGCCTCGACCTCTTGGAGACGTGTCGTGAGGCGACCGTACTCTGCGGCGTTGGTCACGATGCCTCGGAGCCTCGCCTCGATCTCGTCCAATTTTCGGGCCGTACGGGCGATCCGGTTGACGCTCCCCCCCTTGCGGAACAGAGCTTCCCGCTCCGCCTGGAGCGTCCTCATCACCGCCGGGAGCTTCGTGACTCCCATGCCGGCACTGTAGATCTGGCGGTTTACGCTCGATTTCCCCAGCAGGTCGCCGCTGTGTAGTTCTTCGAGAGTGAAAGCGAAGACACTCTCGAAGACGTCGCGGCTGTGGTGTCCCAGAAGTTGGGCCAGAAATCTCTCGTCGAGATTTTCTCCGCCGGCGCCTGTGGTAGTGACGCGGCCGGCACCTCGGCCTTGGATTCGATGCACCGAGTAGCGACTGCCATCGCCGCTGACAAGGTCGATTCGTCCACCGTGGCGGCCACCCGACAGCGGCGGGTAATGCTGGTGTCCGAGGCGACGGGGAAACCCGAAGAGGATGGTGCGGATGAATGCCAGGTAAGTGCTCTTCCCCGCCTCGTTGGGACCGTAGATCAGCGTGACGGGATTTTCGAGAGGCCCGACGGCGTGGTCGGCGAATGGGCCGAAACCTTCGACCTGGAGCCCCTGAATTCTCACGACGAATCGTCCTCGATCAGCAGGTTCAAGGCCAGGGATTCGGCCTCGTCCAAAAGCGAGCACAGGGCGGGATCGTCCGGAATCGCGTCCTTCAAGTACCGTCTGTACTTCCAATGATGAAAGAGGTCGGAGAGGCTTTCCCGAAGCTTTTCCAGCAGCTCGGGATCCTGCTTCGATTCGTCGCAGAGACGGAGCAGATCCGCCACGAAATCGGATCCCTGAAGGCGCTCCCTCCGATCGAACGGCCCTGCCGTGCGGTCTTCGATCCGCTCACACCAGGCGAAGGGGTGCAGGTTGGCCGAGGCCCGATTCAATTCATCCGCCAAGTCGTCGACGGAGCCGGGTTGACGCAGGAAACGGTGCAGCTCTCCTCGTCCGGACAGAGTCATCCGCATCACCAGCGAACGGCCCTCTCCGTGCTCGAGAGCTTCGCCGATACGCCGGTGCAGCTCATCCAACAGATTCTGTTCCGTTTTGGTCCCGGCGATATCGAGAATCATCCGCTCCCAGCGAACGGTGTCCACGGGCCGAAAATCGAGTTCGGTCCGACCCGATTCGTCGACCATGACCAGATAAACTCCGCGGGGCCCGGTTTCATTCAGGTGCCGACCCTGTGGGTTTCCCGGGTAGACGACGGTCGGGCTCTGTAGATTCAGCACCCGTCGAGTGTGGACATGTCCCAGGGCCCAGTAGTCGACTCCCGTCTCCACCAGGTCGCTCAGGGAGCAGGGAGCATACGCCCTGTGGTTCGAATCGTTGTCCACGTTGGCGTGAAGCAGACCGAGGTTGAAGGATCGGGAATCCACTTGGCCCAGCCGGCGGACCAGGTTCCTTCGGACATTGCGGGTCGGGTAACTCACACCGTGCACGACGGCGGCCCCGGGATCGTCCTCGAAGACCGGAACTGCCTGGAACTCGGACCCGAACCGATGACAGCTCGGGGGATACGCCAGTCGTGCCTCCCAACCGTCCAGGGGATCGTGATTGCCATGGCAGACGAACGAACGGATACCGGCTTGGTGGAGCCTGTCGAGACCGTCGATGAACCGGCGCTGCGCCCGCAGGCTGCGGTCGGCGCCGTCGTAGACGTCTCCCGCGATGAGAAGCGCGTCCACCCGTTCCGAGACGCAGAGATCGACGATGTTGTCATAGGCATTGAAGGTCGCCTGCCGAAGGCTCGTGGCAACATGCTCCGGCACACTGGACTTCAAGCCGGTGAAAGGGCTGTCGAGGTGCAAATCAGCGGCGTGTACGAAACGAAACGGCTTCACGGTCTTCCGGATGATTGGAGATTTGTGGGCCGCCAGTGTAGCCGAAGCTCGCGGCACTCCGCCAATTCTCGGCCGGAACTGCGAGTTCGCCCTGCTGTCCAAAGGACAACATCGCCCGTGGAGGTCCGATTGGATTCCGATCCGGCAGAGCGCTTGCCGTGAATTGGAGAGGTCTTCAAGGGGCAGTTACGGGAGCGGGTCCGATAGCGTAGAGGTTCTTTTCTCCCCGCAGATACAGTTGCCGGCCGGCCAGCGCCGCCGAAGCACTGAAGCTGTCTTCCAGCCGGTTGACCGCGAGCGCCTCCGGAGTCTCGGAATGACTCAGGACCAGGGTGGCCCCACTGAGGTCCGTGACGTAGATCCGTTCTGCCGCGGCCACTGGAGAGGCGTAGACGTTGCCGATGCCGGGAAGACGCAAGGGTCCGGGCCGCTCCTGGCCGGTCCGGGCGTCAACCCGGGTCAAAACGCTCTGGTAGTGCGCCAGGAAATAGAGGACGCCGTCATACAGCAGGGGCGAAGGAACGTACGGTGTGGTGCGTCTCCGGGTCCACGGCACCCGGTCCGTCCCCGTGATGTCTCCCCGCGCACCGGACAGACGGATCGCGAGCAGAACCCTCTTGTCGTAGCTGCTGCCCACAAACGCCATTCCATCTTCTGCCACAGGAGAGGCCACGATATTGGCCGCCAGCCCGCCACATTCCCAGATCACTTCGCCCGTTCCCAGGTGGTATCCGCGGACCCGGCTCGTACCGGCGACGATGACCTGAGCCACTCCGTCCTGCTCGACGGCTATGGGGGTCGCCCAAGAGGTCACCTCTTTCCTGGGGATCTTCCAAAGTTCCTTCCCGGTTCTCTTGTCCAGCGCGACGACGAAAGATTGACCCTCGTGGTCCCAGTTGATGACCAGCGTCTCCCCGTACAGGACCGGAGAGCTCCCTTCTCCGTGTCCGTGTTTGGTCCGCATGGTCCCCATCTGCTTTTCCCACTGCAGCTCACCCTCCAGACTGAAACAGTAGATCCCCTGGGAGCCGAAGTAAGCCAGAAGGTGCTCGCCGTCGGTGATCGGAGAGGCCGAGGCCAGACTGGAGGTGTAGTGCCCACCTTCGTGGGGTAGGCGGGTGTGTACGGTCCGTTCCCAGAGGACTTTCCCGCTGCCTCGGTCGAGAGCCAGAACCACGAATCGCTGCCGGTGGGTGACCGGAAGGTTGCCGTGGGAGCCGGGTGCGTCGTCATAGACGGGCTTCAGCGCATCGCCCGTTGGGACCGCTGCGGTCACGAATATCCGATGGCCCCAGAGAATGGGGGTCGAGTGCCCGAGTCCCGGCAGGACCTTCTTCCATAGAAGGTTCCTGGATTCGCTCCAGTGCACCGGAGGATCCGCCTCAGGCGCGACGCCGGTCCCCAGCGGCCCTCTCCATTGAGGCCAGTATCTGACCGCCTCTCCCGATTTCCGGTCCTCCGCCCAGGAAGTGGACAGGAGCAGAAAAATAATCACCAAGGTTTTTCGAGGCATACCGATCTCACTTCAAGACAGATTCGGCGGCGCTAAGGAGAAGAAGGACGCTCGCTCCAGGATATCGTGAATCACTCTTCCTCCCACGTCCGTCAGCCGAAAATCGCGTCCCTTGAAACGGAACGTCAAACCCGTGTGGTCGAACCCCGGGAGGTGCAAAATCGTGGCCTGAAGGTCGTGGACGCGGATGGGATTCTCCACGATGTGGAATCCCGGATCGTCGCTGCGGCGATCGTCTGACCCAGCTTGAGGCCTCCCCCCGCAATTCAAATCGCCAAAGCCTGGGGATGATGATCCCGGCCCATCTTTCGGCCCAGCGCCAAGTTGCTTTCCACCATGGGAGTCCGGCCGAAATCGCCTCCCCAGATCACCAGTGTCCGTTCCAACAGCCATCGTTGCTTCAGGTCAAAGCTGGGGAACAACCGGCACCGATGCGACATGAACCCGCAAGAAATCATCACACACTCCATCGAAGTGTGCCAACGGCGGACCCGGAGTTGCAGCAGCCGGATGGACGCGACGCCGAACGTCGATCGTGCATCCCCGATTTGGAAGAATAGCGTACTATTTTCCCGGACGACCCATCCCTCACGCACCGGCGGCGGCGGGGGAAGGGCCGGGGAAATATTCAGGAGCGAGAATCCTTGGTTTCGAGCCGACTTGGAATTCACGCCGCCGCCACTCTCCTGTTGATCATGGGGGGGTGGGTGCAGGCCGCGGCCCAACTGAAACCGGAGACCATTCAGGGATACGACCAGTATGTGCGGGAGTTGGAGACCAATTTCGGAAAGCGGTTCAGAGGCGAGATGCCCTTCCTCTGGTCCGACCGGGACCCTGCACATTGGTCCGCGTTGAAGCACGGACGGATTCTGATCGACGAACTGAAGGATCTCCCTGAAATCCCGGGAGGAAGGATCCACGTCTGGCTGGGGGCAGTATTCATCCCCGGCGCCGCATTCGCCGACGTGCTCTCGGTGCTGAAGGATTTCGAACGCCACAAGGAATGGTACCCGGAGGTTCTGGATTCCAGGCTCCTGGAACGTGACGGCGACAAGATTCGAGGGTATCAGCGTCTCAGGATGAAGAAGATCCTGACTGTGATCTTCAACACGGAGCACGAAGTCGTCTATTCGCAGGTGTCCCCGAAACGCTGGCGCGGGGTGTCGAACAGCACCAGAATCGCCGAGGTCAAGGATGCGGGAAAGCCGAAGGAGCGAGAACTGCCGGTGGGCAACGACCGAGGTTTCATGTGGCGCTTGAACGCCTATTGGCACCTGGAACAGAGGGAGGGAGGCATCGTCGCCGAGTGTTGGGCCGTGTCCCTCTCCCGGAGGATTCCCTTTGCGCTCCGATGGATGCTCAAACCGCTCGTGTCAAGCGTCCCCCAGCAGGCTCTCCGGAACACCCTCCGAGGCACTCGTCAGGCGGCGATGGACAAGGTCGGAAGGGGAATCGGAAGTCAGGAGTGAGAGAAGAAGGGATGCTTGGGAATCTTTACGGAGCGAGGAGAGCATTCCTGCGACCGCGATGAGAACCGCGGCTGATATGATGGCCGTCGGCCGCCGTATTGCGGGGCGACGCGGGAAGCGATTCCCCGGCGGCAAGGAGTGAGTTCGTGCCCGACAATTCCCAGATGGTGGCGGGTCTGATCCGGGAATCCAGGTCCGGAAACGAGCACGCGCTGGCTCGACTCTTCCCTGTCGTCTACCGGGAATTGAGAGGGCTGGCCGGGATGTACATGCGCCGGGAGGCCCGCCAGACGTTACGCGCCACGGCCCTGGTCCACGAAGCGTACCTTCGTCTCCTCGGCGAAGAGAGGTTGCATTGGAAGGACAGAGCCCACCTGTTGGGTATCGCGGCCCGTTCCATGCGGCAGATTCTGGTGGAGCGGGCGCGGGCGAGAAACGCCCAGAAGCGGGGCGGCGGGCAGCATGCCGTCACCCTGATCGACGAGACCCTGGGCCAGAGCGCTCGATCCATCGATTTCCTGGCGCTGGACCAGGCGCTCCGGGCTCTTGCCGAGTTGGACCCGAAGCAGGCCCAACTGGTCGAGCTCAGGTTCTTCGGGGGTCTGACCCTGGCCGAAACCAGCGAGGTCATGGGCATCTCACCCGCCACCACCAAACGTTGGTGGGCCCTCTCCAGGGCCTGGTTGCGACGCGAGTTGAGCGCGTGAACCCGAAAACGTTTCGGCGAGTCAAGGAGATCTTCCAAGCCGCCTTGGAACAGGGTTCGGAATCGCGTGAGGAATTTGTCCGGCGGGCATGTTCTCCAGACACGGACCTGACCCGGGAGGTCCTGTCGCTCCTGTCCCACCACGACCCCAACACCACCTTCCTCGACGGGAACCTGTTTCAAGAGGACTCCCTGGAAGCATCAGGACGTCTCCTGACGGAGGGGACCACTTTGGGCCCGTACCGGATACTCGGGGAGGCCGGGCGGGGTGGCATGGGCGTCGTCTACCGTGCCATCGATACCCGGCTGGACCGCACCGTGGCTCTCAAGGCCGTCTCTCCCCTGGTGGGCCGCAATGACGAACAGCGCCGACGGCTTCGCCGTGAGGCCAAGGTCGCGGCTTCCCTGAATCATCCCGCCATCGCAGCCGTCTACGCCTTGGAGGAATTCGATGATGGACTATTCATTGTGGGGGAGTACGTCGAAGGAGAGAATCTGAGATCACGAATCGACCAGGGGCCTCTTCCCCTCGCCGAACTCCTGCGGGTGGCCATACAGGTGTGCAGGGGTCTGGTGGCCGCCCACTCCAACGGCGTGATTCATCGAGACCTCAAACCTGAGAACGTGCTATTGGATGTCGAAGGCAATCTGAAGATCGTCGACTTCGGTTTGGCTCTTCCCACACTGGAACCCTCCCAGAGCCAACGTTTGACCCAGACCGGAACCGTTCTGGGAACCCCCGTCTACATGGCTCCGGAACAATTGGAGGGTCAGGAAGCCGACTTCCGCTCCGACATTTTCTCGTTCGGCGTGCTCTTGTACGAGCTGGCCACGGGACGTCATCCGTTCGAAGGTAAGACGCCATTGGCAACGGTGGCCCGGATCCTGGAGAGCAGACCCGGCCGTTCGGACGCCATCGGACCGCCTTCCGTGCTGGAACCGCTCCTCTTGCGTTGTCTCGAAAAGGATCCCGCCGACCGTTTCCCATCCACCGGGAAACTCCTGGAGCAGGTGCAGCGCCTGGAATCGGAGATCAGAGGCAAACCCAAGGAAGCTTTCGAATCCCGTGAATCGCTCCATGGTGGTTGGTGGGTCTTCCACCAATCTGCCGTGATCCTACTTTACGCCGTGATGGTCTACGGGGTCTGGGAATTCAAACAGGCCGCCTCCCAGCCGCCCGGCGTCCAGTTATTGCCCCTGGTCCTTTTCTTTCTGGTGCTGGGATGTGCCCTGTGCAACGGCACCATCCGCACCCACCTCCTGTTCACCGCACGGTTCAACCGATCCGCCATCGAAGCGGAACTGGACCGGGTCGGCGGGTGGAAACAACGGGTCGATGGACTCTTCTCTCTGTGTCTTCTCCTCGCAGCCGCCCTGATCGTCACCCAGGAACAACTCCTCGCCGGATGCCTGGCTGCGGTTGCCATCAGTTACACGGTGGTCTTCCTGGTGGTCGAGCCGGCCACCGAGCACGCCGTTTTCAAGCCGGGAATGCCACCAGCCCCCTCTTCATCCGACCGATCCTCCCACCTGGACTGAGCCCTTTCCCCCGCCTTTCTCACATTCCCTGTCAGTGCGCCCAATCACTGCCGGCGAACAACCCGGCAGTTCACTGGTTGCTGACGAAAACCAAAGAGGAGGTTTCATGGAGAGACAAAAGGGTTTCAAACACGTTCGGCACCACGACAGCATCCTGGCCTCCGCCGAAAAAAGACTTCTGGTCTGGATCGCACGGCGACTTCCGGCCTGGGTCAACGCGGATCATCTGAGCCTGCTGGGAGTCCTGGCAATGCTGGGAGTGGGCCTCTCCTACTGGGCGGCGTCCTGGGACCGGCGGGCCTTGGTCCTGGTCATAGCGGGCCTGGTTCTGAACTGGTTCGGAGACAGCCTGGACGGCACTCTGGCCCGCGTCCGTAAACAGCAACGGCCACGTTACGGCTATTACGTCGATCACGTCCTGGATCTGGTCGGCACCCTGTTTCTCCTGGGAGGCCTCGCTGCATCCGAATTCATGAGCCCTGTCATCGGACTCGGTCTCCTGATCGCGTATCTGCTGGTCTCTGCCGAAATCTATCTCGCCAGCCATGTCCTGGGCGTTTTTCGGCTCTCCTTCCTGAAGGTCGGACCGACGGAACTGCGACTCCTGCTGGCCACGGGTACGATTTTCGTCATCTACAAGCCGGTGGTGGGACTGGGAGAACTGGGAAGCTTCAACCTCTTCGACGTGGGGGGACTGGTCGGTATCCTGGGACTGGCCCTGACGTTCACCGTCTCGGCCCTCCGACATACTCGAAGGCTGTACCGCGCCGAACCCCGGCCACGGTTGCAGCCGTCCCTTCCCATCAGCTTGCCCCGGTTCCCCTCGACCGGATTTGGTCCGATCGGATCGGCTTTCCCCGGATCTCACCGCGACCGGACCTGAGGACACCTGAGATGGAACATTTGATGCGCTGGGCTCGTTTCAACACCGTCGGTCTGATGGGAGTGATGGTTCAGATCGCCGTGCTTATGTTTCTGCGCGGAGTCTGGAACCTGCACTATCTCCCGGCCACTGCACTGGCGGTCGAAATCGCCGTGCTTCACAATTTCTGTTGGCACGACCGTTGGACCTGGTCGGACCGCACGGCAACAGCGGATACGAGCGTTCTGAGCCGGTTGCTACGATTCAATATGACGGTCGGCACCGTCTCCATCGTCCAGAACCTGTTTCTGATGGAGCTCCTGGTGGCCGGTCTGAATCTGCACTACCTTCCGGCCAACCTGATGGCCATCGCCTCATGCTCCACGTTGAACTACTTTTCCAGCCATTGGCTGGTCTTCAAACAGGCCGCCGAGGAGGACTGAAATGAACCCGAATCCGTTGATCAAGAGCAGACTGGCACAGGCAGCCATGATCCTGGCCACGGTTTCCATCCTGGGTTTGGACTCACCGGTTCAGGGAGCCGAGTTGAAACCCGAAACCCTGCTGGCCTGGGACCGATACGTTCGACTCACCGAGGATAGAATCGGGAGTGAGCTGGCATCCGAGAAAGGGTTCTTCATTCACGAATTCGGGAGACCGAGCGAGGCGAATGTGACTTGGCAATCGGTCCATTCGGGTCAGGTCATGGTCTCCCGGATGGAAACGGAGGATCCCCGGGGGCGAGCCATCAAAGTCCCCGGTGGAATGATCCACCACTGGCGGGGGACCATTCTGATCCCCTCCGTCCGGCTGGAACAGGTCATTCATCGTCTACGCTATCCGGACCCCCGAGTGCCTCCACAGAAGGACGTGTTGGAGACGAGGATCTTGGACCGGGACCAGGACTCTCTGCGCATCTACCTGAAGTTGGTCCGCAAGAAGATCGTCACCGTCGCCTACAACACGGAACACCTGGTCCGCTACCGCTGGCACGACCCGTTCCGGGCTTCCAGTCGTAGCATGGCCACCCGAATCGCCGAGTTGGAGAAACTCCACACGCCTCAAGAACGGGAGAAGATTCCCGGACTGGATCGCGGATTCCTTTGGCGCCTCAATTCCTATTGGAGATACCAGCAGGTCGATGGCGGCGTCGTGGTGGAGTGCGAATCACTGTCCTTGAGCCGCGGCTATCCCGTCATCTTCAAACCGATCGTAGCCCCCATCGTGAGATCGATCGCCAGAAGGTCCATGAAGCGGACGCTGGCCTCACTCCGGCATCGCCTTCTCATTTCCAATACGGACAAGGAAAACCTGCAGCCGGTTCCGGGATCCTGACCCCGAGGAATCCTGGTTCCGGTAACCAGCGCCAACCTGCCGTCGCCGGCTGTACCAGTCCGTGGTGAAAGTCCCGCGAGCACCGAGACCGGTCCTGCGCCCGCCGGACAAGGCGCAACGGAGGGAGCACACCGGGAGTATGTGAGCCGATAGCAACGCAGTCCGCGCACGATGCAGGGACGGTCGAATGCCGTGACGACTTTCGCCACGGGCTGGTGTGGTGGAGACTTGGGCCTCAGGCTGCTACGCTCCCAGAGACATGGAAACCGGAGAGAACCAGCGGCGGAAACTGCGTGGCGAATACCGTTACAGCGGATGGCTCCTGTTACTGGTGGGCGTCCTGCTGCTGGCTTCCTTTTACTACACCTACGCGTTGTGGGAGGTGAAGCTGCTGTTGACCGTGTTTCTGCTGGCGACGGCAACCTTCCTACTGTGGAAGGCCGGCCGCCTCTCAAGACCCTGATCCCCCAGAGTTGAGAATCACCCGTTCCGAGGAACCATGCTGAAACGCACGGTCGGCGACGAACTGTGGTGCATCTCGCAGCCCGACCACGCCGCCGCCGCCGGTTACCTGGCCGCTCACTGGGGCAACGACGAATTCGCCCGCCCCGGCCGATTCGCACCCTGTCCCGATCCCGAACGGCTGCGAGCCGAAAGCGTCCTCGCCATCGCCGAGCACGACAACGGTTGGTGGGAATGGGAGGCCGACCCTCGGATCGACCCCGCCGACGGCCTCCCTTTGGATCTGATGAGCCTCAGGCATTCCGACGGTCTCCAACGCTGGAGCCTGGGCGTATCCCGCTTCGGGGGCGACCATCCCTACGTCGCGCTACTCATCAGCTTGCACGCCTACTGGCTGCACGCGCCCCGCGTCCAAGCCGAGGACTCACCCGAGTTCCTCCACCCGCTCTTCGGCAGCCCTGCTGATTGGCCTTCACCCGACGGTGGAGAGCTGGAAGAAGCCAAGCAGTTCGTTGCCGAACAACATGTCCTGCAGGAGCTCCTCGTGGATCGCATCAAAGGCGATCCCGAATGGGCCGCCGCCGTCGAGCCGTGGCACCTGTACCCCCACCTCCGCCTTCTGCAACTCTGCGACGCCCTCTCGCTCCACCTCTGCTTCGGCGGAGACAAGGAACGAACCCTCCGCGAGATTCCGCGCACGAGCTGGAACGATCGAGTCTCGCTCAGGGTCCGTCCGGCGGCCGAATTCCGAGTCGTCATCGACCCGTACCCCTTCGATCAGCACCCGCTGACAGTCACCCTTCGCGCCCGTATCCTCAACCTGGAGATTCGACCCTCTGATGACTTCCAGACCTGGTGGCAGGCGCACTCCCGCCGGGAAGTTCGGTTCCGATTCGTCCGTTGAACGGACGGCGCTGGGCAAACCGGCCGCTTTGCGGACGGTCGCAGTGTTTTTGCTGTGGAATGCCGGCCGTCTCTCCTGAAACGACACGCCCGGAGTTGCGCATCACCCGTTCAGTGTGAACAATCACACTTGGAAACACCGGAATCGGCGTCCCGATCCGCTGGCGTCCTTCGGCGAATGACCGGGCAAACCGAATGGAACGGAAAATAGTGATGGCCAGCCGGAGCACCGATCCGACTTGGGGACACCGTTGGGGATTTGCCGACACCCGATTCGTCCGCAACGACGACGACTCCGTGATGCTCACCGGTAATCGATACGAACTGTGCGGATACAAGATGCACGACTTCCTCCCCTATGTGAGAGAAGTCCTGGGACTCGATCCCGATTTCAAAGAAAAGCGTCAGGAGGTCAACCCCAAACCGGTTCCCGCTCCCATTAAAAATGGCCGGTTCTGCCGGCGTCTGCCAACGTATTACCGTCCCAACCAATTCACCTTCGACGATCGAGAGAGACTGGTCCACAGTCACGGCCAGACCAGTGCCGACGAAGTCTTCCGGGTCATCTACTCCCGGCTCGACCGCGTCGCCGACATGGTCGTCTACCCCGAAGCGGAAAAGGACTGCGCGATGCTGGTGGCACTGGCCCGGACCAACGACGTCTGCCTCGTTCCCTACGGAGGCGGCACCAGCGTCAGTTGTGCCCTGAAGCTTCCCGCTTCTGAAAAACGCATGATCGTTTCAGTGGACATGAGCCGGATGAATCGCGTCGAGTGGATCGATCGCGAGAACCAACGGGCCCTGGTCCAGGCGGGAATCACGGGTGAGGAACTGGAACGCCGGCTCGGCGAGGCCGGTTACGTCTCCGGCCACGAGCCCGACAGCATCGAACTCTCGACTCTCGGCGGATGGATCGCCACCCATGCCAGCGGCATGAAGAAAAATCGATACGGCAACATCGAGGATATCGTCGAAAAAGTGATGCTGATCACACCCACCGGCCGGGTTGAGCATCTGACGGCGTCACCGCGGGTCTCCATGGGGATGCAGCCCCAGAATCTTTTCTTTGGGAGCGAAGGCAACCTGGGCCTCATCACCAGCGCCGTCATCAAGATCCATCCCCTGCCCCAGGTCCGCAAGTACGGCTCCCTCGTCTTTCCCGACTTTGCCAAGGGGGTTTCCTTCCTTCGGAGCCTGGCTGAAACCAGTTATGTACCTGCCAGCATCCGTCTGGTGGACAACGTCCAATTCCGTTTCGGCCAGGCGCTCAAGCCAAGGGCCACCGGATCGGCGGCTTGGTTGGACAAGCTGAAGAAATTCTTTTTGCTCAAGGTCAAGGGATTCGATCCCCATCAGATGTCCGCCGCGACCATCCTCATGGAAGGGTCCCACGAAGAGGTCTCCTTTCAGGAGAGCGGCCTCTACAAGCTGGCCAAGAAGTACGGAGGTCTGCCGGGCGGAGCCGAAAACGGGCGCCGCGGCTATCGGCTCACCTTCGCCATCGCCTACATCCGGGACTTTCTGTCGGATTTCCACATTCTGGGAGAGACGTTCGAGACCTCGGTGTCCTGGGACCGCATCCACCAGGTCTGCGACGCCGTCGTGGCTGGAGCTCTGGCCAGACACCAGGAACTGGACCTGCCGGGACGGCCCTACGTCTCCTATCGAATCACCCAGGTCTACCACACGGGAGTCTGCATTTACTTCATGTTCGGCTTCTACGCCAAGGGGGTGCGGGACCCGGAAACGATCTTCAGCCAGGTCGAGCACTCGCTACGCCAGTCCATCATCGACGCGGGCGGGTCCATTTCCCACCACCACGGAGTCGGAAAACTCCGTAGTGATTTCATGAAACATACTCTCTCTTCCCGCGGTATTCGGCTCCTGAAAGAGATCAAACGGGCCACCGATCCGCACAACATCTTCGGCATTCGAAACAACGTCCTGGGTGACTGATTAACGACAAGCGCGCGACGGCGCCAGGACGAGACACGGCACCAGCTGATCCATGCCAAACCGGAACTCCAAACTCCAGGGCAAGACGGCCCTCATCACCGGCGCTTCCTCAGGGCTGGGGAAAAGACTGGCCCTTGATCTGGCCGCCCAGGGATTGAGCCTGGGATTGGCTTCCCGCTCGGAGCGGACCCTCGCTGACACGGCCGCCGGCGTCCGGCGAATCGGAGCCGACTGCCTCGTTGTTCCCACCGACGTGACCGACGCCCGGCAATGCCGTGAAACGGTATCGGCGGTGACCGCGGAATTCGGAACTCTGGACTATCTCATCCTCAGCGCCGGCGTGAGCATGTGGACGCTCTTCGACCAGGTTCGCAACACCGACATCTTCAGGACGCTCATGGAAGTGAACTACCTGGGCGCCGTCCACTGCATCCACCCCGCTCTCGCGCCTTTGAAAGAGCACCAAGGAATGATCGTGGCCATCTCCTCCGTCCAAGGCCGCGTCGGCGTGCCGTTTCACAGCGGGTACACCGCCAGCAAGCACGCCTTGGACGGTCTCCTGGAGACGCTGCGGACCGAGTTGCACGGAGAAGTCCGGATTTTGAATGTGATGCCGGGATGGATCCGGAACACCGGAATCCGAGCTAGCGCCCTTTCCGCAGACGGGTCACCCTTGGGATCCTCTGCACATCGGTCCCGGCGTGAGCGAGGCGTGAGCGTCCGGGAGTGCTCCCGCCGAATTGTGAACTCGCTTCCGGGACCGGGGGGGAACCTCTACATCCCCAGAGCCATGGGATTCCTCCCGCTGTTCAAACTCCTGTTTCCGTCGCTGCTCCGGGCCGGGATCCGGCGAGCCGTCCGGAAACAGACCAATGGGGCGGCCTAACAGCCCATGGCAAAAGTCGCCACGGCATTCGACCGTCCCTGCATCCCGGCGGACTGCTAAGCGCGAGAGATTTCCCGGCGCGAACAGATACCGGGGTCCGTCCTCCCGCAAGCGTCCGGAGTCCGGATCAATAGAAATAGAAGAGAAAGAAGACGACGGCCGCACAGAGGCATCCGGCCCAGAATCGGTCTTCGCGAATGACCCAGGACACGAAACTCGCGGGCCCCCGGCTCCGGGCGCGGCGCCTCAGCAGCATCCAGAACATTCCCAGGGTCAGGACCGAAGCAAGAACGGCCGCGGACTCCGGTGCCAGACGGCCTCCGGCCACAGCCGCGGCCAGGGCCACCAGGACTCCAAACCATACCGCCAGTCCCAGGAGCAGATTCCTGACTGCCTCCGTTGAAACGTTGAGCACGCCGGACCACGTCAGCTTCGCTTTTTCCTCGGGGCAGCTGCCCAAGCGGCTCACCAAGACGGCCGTCAACGTGCACAGCACCACGACCACGAGGACCCGGTGAAAGAAGTTGAGCACCTCCCCTGTCAACGACGCCACCCCGGGTAAGTGTGCCAAGTGCGCGAGGTAGATCCACTCCACGACCCAGGAATAGAAAACGCCAAGGAAGATGGTGACAAAAGCCGCGGTGGGTGTCGTCCGCCGCCAGAACAGCCCCAGCAGGAAGACCACCAGGAGCCCGGGCGTGAGGTAGCTCTGATAGTCGACGATCTGCAGGAAGAAATTCTTTTCCGAGTTGGGATCGATGACGAAAAGAGCGAACAGGCTGGCGAGCGAGACTAACCCCAGGATGGACCATCGTCCCACCCGGATCATCTGGGCGTCGCTGGCCTGAGGATTGAGGTACCGGCGGTAGAGGTCCATGCTGACGATGGTGGCGGCCGAGTTCATCATGGAATCGATGGAGGACAGGATGGCTCCCACGGCGCCGGCCGAGATCACGCCGATGAGTCCGAATCCGAGGGGCCGGATCACCAGAACGATCAACTCGGTGAAAGCGGTATCGGGGGCCACGGAACGATTCGGCAGCTCGGACTGGAAGAGATAGAAGGCCGCCACTCCGCTGGCGATGGAGAAGAACGGGATCAGCAATTTGAGGAACCCGGCCGCTACGATTCCCAGACGCGCTTGCGAGTCGCTCCGGGCACTCAGTGCACGCTGGACGATGAACTGGTTCGTCCCCCAATAGAAGATATGCAGCGCCATCAGACCGGTCAGGACACCGGTCCAGGGCAGATCGGGATGATCGCTGGGCAAATAGAGGCGCATCTTGCCGGAACCCGCTCGATCCAGTTCCATCAGGGCACTCCAACCTCCCAGCCGGTCAAAGGTGAGGGTCGCCAGGAGGATGCCGCCCAGCAGAAGCAGGACCGACTGGATCACGTCCGTCCAGATCACCGCCTTGAGTCCGCCGAAGATGGTGTAGCTGGTGGCGATAGCGGCCAGGATCAGAACGAAGATGCTGTAGTGAAAACGGTTCACGCCCAGCTTCGACTTGGCCGGCGCCTCCGACGAATCGCCCGATCCCGGCTCCGCGTCCACTATCTCTCCGGGAATCGATTCCGAACCGATCACCTCGAGCGCGGCTCCGCCCATGAGCACGCAACTGGAACGGGCGCCGATGTAGAGCGCCGGAACCAGTTGGACCACGGCCATGGTGATGACCAGAATGACGGCGTAGGCGGCGCGGCTGCGCTGATCGTAGCGGCGCTCCAGATATTCGGAGAGGGTGTAGAGCTTCAAGGATTACCGGCGACAGCATTTTTATCTATCGATCGCCGCGCAACTTGCGAAAGAGGAGGGTAGAGGGTTGGCACTAGAGCCAAGGAGGTTACGCCGTGCTCGGAGTCAACTCGCAATTTCAAAACGTGGTGTTCGCGATGCCCAAACAGAGCCAGTCGCCCGAACCCGACCCGGACCTGATCGAGATCCCGGAGGAATCCGCGCCCGACTTTGGGATGGAGATGGCCTGGATGTCCGTCGCGGATTCCACCCGCAAGCAGTACCAAAGCGCTCTCCGGCACCTGGACAGGTGGCTGGAGGAGACGGGCCGGGAACTCACGGACGTGACACTTTCCCGGTATCTCCTGCTCCGACACAACGGCCAGATTACGATCCACCGGAGATATCGCAAGGCCAACGGTAAGTACCGGCTGGCGAAGCTGCGCCGCAAGGCATCCCCGCCGACGCTCAAGAACGTGGTGCTCGCCGCACGGTTCCGGGCCATAGCCATGGATCAGCCGATTCCCACGGGCCGTCACGTCAAGAATGCGATGAAGAAGATTTCCGCCAAGGGACGGGGACGGGGACGGGGACAAGCACCGGGACTACGGGAGTCCCAACTGGAGCAGCTGGTGTCCGCGTGTGACGCTGCCTTCAGCCTATGGGGACTCAGGGACGCCGCCATGTTCTACGCCGCCTTTGATGGTGGGCTGAGAGTCGGCGAAATTGCCGCGCTCCAGGTCCAGGACGTGGATTTCCGGCCGGAGGGTCATGCCCGGATCACGATCAGATCCAGCAAAACGGACCAGGCCGGGGTCGGAGCCGTGCAGATCGTCCGGTCCCGCACCGCCAAGCGGATTCAGCGCTGGATGGACGTGGCCGGGATCGACGACGGTCCCCTGTTCCGGAAGGTGATCAACGGTGGGGTCCAGCCGGACGGACTTCGGACGAATCAGATCCAACTACAGATCAAGAAATGGGCCAAGAAGGCGGGGCTGCCCTCTCCGGGCCGGGTCAGATTCCACGGACTGCGCCGGGGACTCGCCATGGAGTTGACAGCCTCCGGGATGCCCCTGCAACGCGTGCAAAGAATACTCAGGTGGAAGTCCGCCTCCATGTGCGCCCACTACGTCGGGACCGAAGACTCCGAGCGGGACGGCATCCTGCAATACCTGGACAAGCGCCCACAACTCCGCTCCGTCAAGAGCGCCTGAGCGTGTGGAGGATGGTAGGTATGGGTAGGCGCGGCCAGACGATCCGGGGCCATCCAGGGCCGAGCAATCGGTAGCGGACGGAGGGTGAGGTCCAGCTTCGGTGTGCAGCCGATGGCCCAACGACCCTACTGGGACCCTTGCGTGTGGGGTGGAGGAAGGTGGGGCCGGGAACCCTGTAAGAAACCGGCCCCAAAGACGCCGGGGCGAACTCATAACCCCGACTGCGGCAACCGGCGGAATTGAACACCGGCAACCGTCCAGCCGAACCGAATGGGCTCGGCTGTTTCCCTCTCGGCCTAACAAAACCAAAGGTTTCACCGAGAGGCCCGCTGCCAGCGTCCTGTCCTGGTCTGCGGGTTTATCGTCATTCCACCATCAGCCCCGAGAGGCTGGCGGCTTTCGTTACGTCCATGCCGGATTTGACCAGACTGGCGAACGCCCGCGCCTTGCCGGTGATGTCTCCAGCCATCAACGCCGACCAGTCGAATTTCAGGTCCGGGATGTCCAGCTTGTCGGCCAGTTCAGCCGAGACCATCCGGCCCACTGGGGTCAAGCTCAGGTGAGCAAAGGTTCTGTAGGCTTCTCTCCTTGCAGTTCCGTCCGAACGCCCGCCGACCATCGCCGGGGAGATCCCGCAGGCGCTCAGGACCGAACGGTGTACGTCCTCCCGGAGCTTGCATAAGGAATCTGGAACAGCAGGCCCGAGCCGACTCGGCACCCAGTCCTTTTGAGGGGCAGCACCACGGCCTTCGCCGTGGCCGCCATACGTAGTTTCTACCAAACTCAGGCCGCCGTTCAGCTGCTTCAAATCCGCCCGCATCTCGGCTAGCGGATCGACCTCATCATCGTCCACCTCGTCGGCCTGCGGGACCGGCATCAGGAATCCGTGTGGCGTCGCCGCCTCGTCGCTCAGGCTCTTCTCCAAGCTCCCGCATAAGCTCCCGGTCAGATCGGCCACTTCAAGCGGTCCCAGGCCCTTAAATGGCTGTCCGGGCTCCACGGCCCAGGTCAACAACGCGGTCTCAGCCCAATCGAGCGTAGCCTCACTCTCGGTATCGGGTCCGGAGAAGGAGGCGACGAATTGCCAAGAGGAGGGGTCCGAACCGCCGGTCACGTCCCAGGCACTCGCCGGAGTCAGGACACGCCGCCCGTCCGCCACGGATATCCGGAACAGGATCTCACCTTTCCGGATCAACTCGCGCCCCACCATGTTCAAGACGGACGGGGTGAGCACCTGAGCTGCCGCTTCTGGTTCCGGTTTCGCGCTTGCGAAGGCGCGGCCCCAGATCCCGGCGCAGATCTCCAGAGCGGCAGTCCGGGAAGGATCGGTTTCGGTCACGGTTGTGGATTGCGAGATAAGCAACTGGGTGAGCCGGTCCGTGTACCCAACGGATCGGGTCTCACGGCGTCCGATGCTGATTTCCCGGCCTTGCCACCTCATTCGGAAACCTCACACGGCCGGGCTCGCCTGATCTTGAAGGGACTCAATACGGCCATTGCTCCGGAATGGCGGAGACAGGAGATCATAGAGGGCGCGAACTCGCGGGTGCCGGAGTAGTCGCCCAGGGACTCGATCGTCTGGCTAGGATTGCCGCCCGAACGTGCGACGAGATACTGGACGCATCTGATCACTGAAAGATTCTTGATCACCGCCGGAGCGGCAGGAGCGTATTTCTCGACCAGGGCCGCACTCGCCGCTCCCAGAAGTTCCAGAACCATGTCTGGGGAGTCGTCAACCCCCGCCAGCTCGTGGGCGTACAGATGCCGCCGGATCTCGTCCAGAGCTGGTCCGCTGTCCGTGGGCCACGGGCTCAGAGTCGCCACAAGATGCTCCTCCCCTTCTCACGGCTTCGGATCTCGGCCCGGCCCTGTGAGTACTCCGGATTGACCACCAGTGCGACACCATCGACGAAGGCCCGCCGAACCTCCGTCACACCCCCCTGCGTCGTGGTTTGCCGAATGGGGACAAACTCGACACTGGCGCCCCGCTTGCCTTCCACCTCGACGGCCTTGACCATGGCTGCGTTGGCCTTGGTGGAAATCTGGATTCGCCCATCGGGCCTTCGTGCTGGATGGGCTCTGCCTATGGCGGGACCCAGGTGGACGGAGCGAATTGCTACTCCCTCATCGGGCCAGGAAAGAGACCCTGGGGCGAATACTTCCGCGCGTCCACCGGCGGCTGCCCGACCCTCCTGAATCAGGGTCAGCTCCAACCGCTTGACGCCCTTCGCCTCCCGGATTTCAACGCGCGCAACGATTCTCATACGCTGTACCACCGGACAATCGAGTCTTCACAAGCGTCGGGCACCTCGCCGGTCGAGTCCGCCAGCCTGCGCCGAACGACGGCCTCGCCAGGGTCAACGGTCACAACCCGACCTGTCGCTCCCCAACCCCGGATCTTCTCGATCTCCTCCGGGCTGGAATCGGAGGTGGTCACGTACCCACTCACGCCCAGCGCCTCCGCCCGTCCCACCAGGAACCGCTTGGCGATCCGGGCCAGGTTCAGGCTCAGATCGTCCGGCTGACGGATCGGATACTTGCCGTCCGGTCCTCGCCGCAAAACGGGGTGATTGAGGGCCACGTGGAGCGGGGTAATGTCGATAGTGATTTCACCAGGCTGGAGATTTTCCTCCAGATATTGTGACTTCCCCGCTCCCGCTGGACCTCGCAGAATTGTGATTGGCATCGCTCAAGCCAGCTTGAATTTCAGCGCCTGGAATCCATCCGCGCGCAGCACCTTCAGCGCCCAAAGTGCCACCACCGTTACCAGAACCTGCCCGGCGCTGGCCTTGGTCACGCGATCCGGAATCACGGTTAACCTTCTCCAGAGCGGCATGACGGCGTGCATGGCGTTGATCCGGCGAGCGGCCACGGCCTTCTGGATGTTGGACGCCGGGTCCGGTACATGATCGGACACCCGGACGCCGCCGGACTTTCTCTGGATCGCCTCGAAGCCGGAATCGTCCGAGCTCCAGTTCGAGGTCGTCCCTCGATATTGGCCGTCGGCGTGCTGGTAAGTTTTGGCGCCAAGTACCAGCCGAACCTGATCCGGCATGGACGCAAATTTCCCGTCAACCTGATTGACGACCGACGACTTGTAAGCGCCGTAATCCGCTTGGGATGAGGGATCGCCGGCCTGAGTGAGACCACCTTCCAGCAATCCAGCCGTGGTGTCGTTCAGCAACAGGTTGTCGAACTTGCTGGACAACGCCATCCGGAGATTCTGCCGGAGTGCCGCTTCCATCCCCGCCAGCCTCGCCTCGTCCTCGATGCTCCAGAAAAATGACGCCTGCGCCCGTTTGGGAGCCAAGACGCTGGCCGTGAATGCGCCGGTGGTCTCGGCTGCGGCGGCATTCTCTGCCGGGGTCCGCACGTCCGCGCCGGTGGTCAGGACGGTGTAGGTCTGCTCTCCGACTCCGACCGTGGGCATCGAGACACCCAGGAAGCTGGCCACTCCATCCGGGAAGATCTGGCCGATGATGGGCTGCTGCACGGCTCCGACATCCGCCGGACCGGGAGTTACGGCTCGGGTCTCCCGAAGGTAGTCGATGGCCAGCCCATCACCCTCGATCTTGAAATGTTGATCCACCTCCGCCTCCGCACCGGCGACCGACCGCCCCTCGACGATGGACACCAGTTTCGTGCCGACATTGGCACGTTCCAGCAACCGCCTGAGCGCCTTCTGCTCGCCGCCGGGATCATCGACAGCCGCACGGGTCTCCTTCTCCTGCTCGGAAAGCAAGGCGGCGCGGTATTTCGTCTCCAAGTCTGCAAACTCGCTTTCGAGCTGTTTCGACTCGGTGCGGACCTCATCCGTCAGTTTGTCCAAACCGGCGATCTCCGCCAGCCGGGAGCGAAGTTCCGAACGCCTCAACTCCAATTTCTGTTTCGTGGTCATGCTCTTTCTCCTGTTAGGAATTGACGCCACCGCCGAGCCTCGTCACGAATCTCGGCAGAGGTGTTCTGGAATCGTGTTTCTTCCGTATGGCACGGCTTGCACCACAAAATCAGGTTGCCCGGATCATTGGTGCCGCCGTCTCGAAGCATCTTCCTATGATGCAGTTCCATATCCTGGAGCCGGGTCAGACGGGCGCACTTCCCGCACCGGGACTTCTGCTCGGCCCACAACCGTCTCCTGGTCCGGACCAGCTGCCTACTGGAAAGATCCCCAGGACGCCTCATTGGACTCGCCCCCGGTATCTCCACCGTGGAGCCTGCGGACGCGACAGCGCCCGGACGAGCCCGCCTGATGCCAGCACGGCACTGACCGCCACATCATCGCGTGATCGGTCCGCCCGCCGTTTTTTCATGCGGATGGAACCTTGGGAGTCGGTCTCGACCGTGGCCTGACTCAGTCCGAGCCGAGCCAGTGGCCGGGACTTCTTCTCGATGGCCAGGGGTCCATCCTTGGCGATCCGCCGGAACGAGGAAATGTCTTCCGTCGCTTCACTCCATCGGGCCGTTCGCGGCTGGATCGGCCACGTAACGGCATCCTTCAGCGTCCCGAGCTGGAAGCGGTCGCAGAAGACCACCGTGGGGCGGATGCCTACCTTCTTGAGGTGATCGGTCAACACCTTCGGACGGGAGACCCTGCGGCCCTCATCGACCAAGAGATGCCCATCGGCATGTAGTCTCCGATAGAGACCCCTGGGTTGTGCGTCCTGCTGCTCTCTCCGAGACAAGCTGGGTATTCCAGGACAGAGGGCGTAGCACTCGCTTCTCCCGTTTTTCCACACCAAAAAGGCTGCGGACCAACTTCGTTCCGCTCCGAGGTCAAGGCCACAGATCGGACGGCCTTCCCGTGGAGGAACGGGACGCTGTTCGACGCGTTTCCAGTCAGCCACCGAGAGCAGCATGTCGGCGTTGACGTTCACCAACTGATTTAGTCGGAACGCCTTGAAGGAGGCCCTAAGCGTTTCGTCCTTCCGAGCCTCGTCCCGCTCCCTCAAAATCGTCTTTCTCAGGTGCGGATTGCTCCACACCATGGGATTGCATCCGTAGATGGTTGGCCACGCATCCCAGGGCTCGGATGGATCGGCAGCGAGCACCTGGACGTAGCGCCCGGGTCCCGATCCCAGGGAAAGGAGATTGGGCCACCATGAATCGAGATCAGCCGGTGCCTGAGTACCGGTCAGGATGAGTTTCTGTCCTGGAAGTTTTCCCAATGAAGTGCGCAACGCATCCCAAACCAGCAAGCCGTTTCTCGATTCCCACGATCCCGGCTCATCGCCATAAATCGCCTGGAATTGGGAGAGGCCGAGTGCTCGCTTTCCACTCGAACTCAGCACCCTCAATTTCGTGTTCGTCGCCTTATGCCGGACCTGCAATCGCTGGCTCGAATCGACGAAAACATATCCGCCCAAAGGCTCCAGGATCTGCCGGACGAACGTCACCAGGACCCGCGACTGTTCCAAGGAGGCCGAAATCGCCAGATTCTCGATACCGGCCCGGAACAGTGGGGAGCGTGGTCTGAGGGAACATGCGAGCAGCTGGGCCGACAGCCACGTCTTCGCTGCGCCGCGTGGATAGCTCGCAGCGGCGATCTGGCAGCTCGGATCGTATGCGCCCCGTATGAACTCGCGGTGGAAGGGCAAGAGCCGGTGGTCGGCCTGATCCTTCAAATATCGGAGGATTCTCGTCTGCAAACTCATCCAGAATCCTTCTTGCCGGACGTAAGGCTGACCCCCACCACGTATGCCGCCCTGGCCGGATCACGGGAAGCAGGGGTTCCCCATGCCCCCGGTGCCGTCATACCGCCCCCACTGCCCGCCCGATGGCGGCGGCGATGTCATCCCGGCCACCCTCGTGCCTGTCTATAGCCGACCGCAAGTAGTGATTGCCTCGACCTTTTCCGTACTCGACGGCCACAGCATAAGGAGCCGAAAATTCAACAGCACCTACAACAGAAGTCCCACCCAGCCCGCTCTTCTTCACAGCAGCAGGATCTCTGGATCCGCTATCCCTAAGTTGTCCCGTATCTACCGGAGCATTACGCTTGGCGGTGGACAGTATCTTCTTCGTGGCTCGATTCACGCCCGTGACCATCTCTCGGCCCAAGACTGTCTCCAACTGGTCGATGCCCTGGAGGATCTGCCGCTCGTTGAGCAGGGTGATCTTGATGGTCATTGCCCAGTCCTCAAGTAGATCTCGTTGGCCCGCAAAATCGTCTCCCATGCAGCGTCAACCGAGCACTTCTGGCCCGGCGATCCCGGCCGGTTTTTGTCGAGGAAGGGCAAGGCCATCCGTTGGATGGTGTCGTCCAGCTTCTGGCGCTTCAACGCGATCACCCACTCCGGACGTACTATGTCCGCCCAGTAACTGGTGCTTAGAGGAGACGGTCCCCAGCGATGCCTGGATCTGTGCGCCCTCATTTTGGGGGCCTCCCGCGCCGTGGCTTGGTGGAGCCTATGATTAGGAATCCGCAAGCACCGCCCGCCTGCAATTCCCTGAATTCCAGACGATGCGGACCCAGGATCAAGCAGTTGCGAAGCAGCTTGATGACATCGGCAGGACTGACATCGCTTGGAATCTCCCGGACAGAAACGTCGATCGAGGGACGTCCGTCGTCCCACTCAGCATTGATCATCAATCGGTAAGAGGTCCGAGATCCGGTCACGCAGGCAGTATGGAAGGGAGGGTCTGACTATTTCAGTCGTAAATACAGGGGGTCGAAATTGCCTAGCAAAGGTGGGATTGGGGGGGGGGGGGGGGAAGTTTAGGAGGGGGTCGGCCACACCCAACGGGGGCATGGTATCAGAAGTGTAATCACCGAGCAGGGTCAGGCACTTCGCAGAGCGACCAGATAGTCTTGATCCCTACGCCGGGGATATTCGGATTCTCCTCGTATCCTCCACAGATCAGCTCTTGGCCGTTGAGCAAGTCAATAGCAGTATCGGCGGAGCACTCGAAGACCCCGACGACGTGGAAGTCGTCCCAGGTCCAAAGCGGGGGCTTCTCGATCCACTCCGCCATTTTCCGATCCACCACCAGAACATCCGGGTCATCGGTGACCGCGTACAGTGCAAATCGAGTTCGCTTTCCTCGTAGCATCACTTCCTCCTATTTCGTCTGTAAGACCCCTGCGGGGCGGGAAGGTGTAGTAATGGGTACTCCTCCTCTAACTTTCTCTCTTCCCCTAAAACCAAAACTGAAGATAATTAAAGATTAGGTAGGGGTGTGGTGCAAGTAGGAACCCCATCTGCTTTGGCCTCCCCGCCTACGGCGGATCGGAAAAACCAGAGGGGTATTCAGATCCTCGCGCGCGTACGCGTGAACCCACCCCGCTGATTTTCCCTGGCAGATCTTCTACCCGCTAGATCAGAGATCGCCTGCTAGCGGGAGTCCAGCACATTTCCGCGGAGGCTGTGAACTCCCCGCCCTTCCGGCCCTGGACTCCAGAACGGGGCCGGTTGCCCGGTTGGCCCGCTCCTTCGGGGTTGCCGCGTGCGGTATGAAGGTCCCGTCCCGCACCGCCGATCCCGCTGTTGGAGATCGTCTTAAATCGCGTCCGGCCCGCGCATAAGCCCACAGCAAACGGACGCAAGACGAGACTGGAGAGCGGTATCTGGTAATGGTCCGCGAGATCGAGCCTCATCCTGCTGTGGAGTTTATCACGGACGGTACGACAGTGGATGGGAAAAAAGGGCAGGGTGCCTGGCCACGAGTGGATGAGACTCGTGTGATTGTGGCCCGTCGCTCCCTGCCCGACTCTGCCGTGCAGTTTACCAGAATCCGGTGACACACGTTGGAAGGACCGCTCCCCGGCGATTCTGAGCCATCAGAATAAATTCCGGGGGTGCTTGGAGACCTGGTGAGCCTGACGATTCCCGCCCAAACTCCCAGACGGACCAAGCGGAATAACGCCTCCAGGCCCCGCCAGAGTACCACGCCGGGGGTGTCACACTGGATCGATAGGCTGGTAGCCATGCTACTCTTAGAAGTGTCTGAAATGGCTGATCCGGGACAAGCGCCAAGCGCCGTAACGATACTCAACTTCCTAAAGACACTGGGGCCGTATGTGATTGGTTTGGGTGCTGCGTTCCTTTCCTCCTATTTGACGATGAAGAACGCTCGCAAGCTTCAGGCCGAAAGGCGCCGCGCTAAAGCAAAGGCAGTTGCTTCGCTACTCAGATCGGATCTCCACAATAAACTGGTCGCTCTGGCCGCGATATTATCGAGGCCAGGAAAAATCTACGAAAGATCCGCATATGAGACTGTCAACAGCAAAAGAGTTTTTGAATCCGCACTACCAAGACTAGGCGATTTGAACCACTATGCGGCTGCTAGCGTGCTCACTATCTTCGATACCATCCCTATTCTTCTTGGTGATGCGCTTGATCTGCCTGCAAATGAATCTCAGCAACGTATCCCCCAAGTGAGAAGTCTCGCACGAGTTGTCGGTCAAACGATTCACTTGTTTCAGAGACACTACGAATTAGACCCTCTCCATCCTCTCGAAGAAGGGAATGTCGATCTGAAGGCAATTGGCCTCCGTGACCTTAAGGACCTGGGGTTGTAGAGTCCTGCGGAGGCACAGTCTTCAGGAGTCCCCGGCGCGGGGATTCGAACCCACACGGCCTTGCGGCCAGGAGGGTTTAAGCCTCCCGTGTCTGCCAATTCCGCCAGCGGGGGCACTTTGGGCTGGACCGTCAGCCGGGTTCCCCTATAATGGAAATATACATGGTCGGACAGTGCAAGCCTTCAACTTTCGATAGACCGGGAGGAACCCGTAGCAGAGGAGCATGAGGCCGGCGATGGCCCCCAGCTCGAAGTGGCTCTGGGCGAAACCGACGCTGAAGCCGATGCCCATCATCCCGATCATGTGATTGGCGCTGACGTTGCTGCCGTAGATGGAACCGGCCACGCCCCACCAAGGGATGTTTCGGCCCGCCAGAAAATAGGCCTCCGCCGTGTTCTCGCGCCGGGACGCCAGCAGGCCGATGGCCATCACCAGAGCCAAGGCGGCGAAGAAGACGCCCGCGTCAAGTGGTGTGAAGACGGTGCCCACGGGTTCCTCGTTTCCTCAGCCGGATCGACGGACCAGGACCCTTCGAGCCTGTTCGGCGCCCGCCACCAGGGTCCTCAACTTGTAGCGGGTGACATCCAGCGGGACGTGCTGAAAGCCGCATTCGGACGTCAGCAGCAAGCGTTCGGGAGGAAAATGCTCCAGGGCCGGCCGAATCCGTTCGACGATCAGATCCGGCGGCTCGATCTCGTCGCTGCGTTGATCCAGGACTCCCACGGCAAACTCCCCCCGATAGTCCAGTTCCTCCCAGAGCGGCATCATGTCGTATTCCAGGGTGCAATGCTCCAGGGAGATCTGGTCGACCGGAGCGGCGCGAAAGGCCTCGACCATGTCGGTGTAACGGGCGAAGTAGACACGTTTACGGTAAGCATTTCCCCCACAGACATGCAGACCGAATCGTATGCCGAGTCCCTCCGTCGCCAATTTCAGGGTTTCGGCCGCCCAGGCCGCGTCTTCGGGGAATGCGGTCCAGGCCGGTTCGTCGAACTGGATGAACTCGCAACCGGCGCGGACCGCTTCCCGAAACTCCTGGTTCAGGATCCGGGCGTACCCGGCCGCCAGCGCGGCGTCGTCCGGGTAAAGGTCGGGCCGGCGGTTGTCTGAGAACTTGGCCAGCATATGCGGGCCGATGCAGGTGATCTTGACCTCGACACCTGCTGGAGCAGCGTCCCGGGCCACACGCCAGTCGTGGGCCAGTCCCACGTTGGGATTGGTGAGGGGGCCGACCACCTGAGCCAACTCGATTCCGAAGCCGGCGGTCCCGAACTCGCGGTAGGTCATCTTTTCGAAGCTGACGCCTTCGACCCGCTTCTGGACGAAGTAGTACATGTTCTCGCGCCGGCCCTCGCCGTCGGTCACGATGTCCAACCCCGCGTCCACCTGGTCCCGAACCGCCCACCGGATGATCTCGTCGGCCTCCTCCCGGCTGAGTTCCGGCTTGCGCAGAGTGTCCTGGGGCTGGACCGGACGCGGATAGCTCCCGGTCACCGTCGTGCGAAATAGCTTGTGCATGCCGATCCTTCCAGCTGGTCGAACACTGAGTCCGCCGAATCTAGTTTGTCGGATGATAGCAAGATGAGGATCGAGGAGCTTCCGCCCCGGGCATGAATTGGCGTAAGTAGTGGCCACTTTGGAATATCCATGTTGCAAATCGTGGGTTCTGATTTGGTGTTTCCATCCCGTGTCGTTAGTCCGTGAAGTGTCCGGTCCTGTTAGCAGGTGAGCGGACTGCTTTCCAGCCGCCGAATTCTTGGGAATTCGGGAGCCGGCAAAGTCACTCTTGTTTTGCGATCGGATTGTGTATTTTTGGCGATGTGTTCGCTATCAATAGTAAAATATGGCTCGATATTTACTATTGATAGAAAATACTGTCGTGTCAAAGGTAATCGGGAGCGGCGGCTTCCT
The DNA here is from genome assembly GCA_965263035.1 of Acidobacteriota bacterium. GTDB lineage: Bacteria > Acidobacteriota > UBA6911 > RPQK01 > JAJDTT01 > JAJDTT01. The sequence continues at coordinate 5,347,038 of OZ253580.1, read as the reverse complement.
AGCCGTCAAACTCCCAAGGAGCACTGGGCAGTTGGCAAGGGCAGCCTATCCCATTGGTCTGATTACGGAAGCCAAACGTTCGAAATCTGAATCGGCGGTTTCGAGAACAACACCGTAACGGCGGGCGCAGGCAGCCACGATCACGTCCGTAGCAGGCACAGTAATGCCTTGAGCTCTGGCTCGACGCGCCAAATCATGCGCAATTCGCCAGACCTCATCGTCAATGCGAAGTTCTGGTAGCACCCGGGCGAATTCCCGCAGAGCCTTCTGTTCCTGCTGGCCCCCCGCGCCGTTCCAGAGTTCCAACTGGACCAAAGGACACCAGCAGGCCTGGCCTGTCCTCAGCGCCATTTCGACACGGACGCGAACTGCTGGATCGCCGTTCCGGCGCAGCATGTGAATCCAAGACGACGTATCGACAAGGATCACCGGGTTACCCTTTGCGACGATTGGCCTGAATTTCTTCTGGGGTGATCAGTTCAGTGCAGGTTCCCGAGAATCGTGTGAGCTCTGCCGTGCGCATGCGCCGATTGAAATCTGCGATGGCACCGACGATTGCTTCTCGCTTGGTCTTCGCGTTGGTGAACCTCATAGCATCCTCAAGTTCCCTTCTGGGAATATCTACTGTAGTCTTCATGCTTCCATAATATTATCCATAGGATTCTAATTCTATTCGGAGACTATTTTTAGGCGCGACCACAACGAGTTCTGATCCACCGCTACCCGTCCTCTCGTCCAAGAGTTATTCCTTCAAGACGTCCGACCGCCCCTCCCACCCTTCAGCCAGGAGATCGATCACCCGGTCTCCCTTGAGGGGATGTTGGCGGGCCACCGAGACGTCCAGTTCCACACCCAGTCCCGGTTTTTCCGGCAATTCGATATATCCGTTCCGGATCGGGGCCGATCCGGTGACCAGATCCCGCGTCCAGGAGGGATACGCGAACTCGGCGAACGCCTCCTGGATCAGGAAGGCGGGTGCGGTGAAGCTGACCTGGATCGAAGCCGCCATGCAGATGGGCCCCAGGGACTGGTGGGGAGCGAAGAACACGCCCAGGGCGTCGGCCAGCGCCGCCATCTTCTTCACCTCCAGGATTCCGCAGGAATAGCCCACGTCGGGCTGATAGACGCCCGCCGCCCTGTCAGGCAGATACTGGCTGGCCTGGACCAGATCGCTGATTCCGGCCACGTCGGTCCCGATGGGAATATTGACCCGGGACGCCACTTCCTTGAGGGGAGCGGGACCCAGGTACCCCAGGGTCGGCGCCTCGTACCAGAGCAGGTCGTACGGCTCGATGGCCTTGCCGAACTGAATCGCGGCTTCGGGATGAAACCGGGCGTGCGCCTCCACGATCAGGCCGGTGTCGGGCCCCGTGGCCTCGCGGAGGGCGGCGACGATTTCCACGGCCAAGCGGAACTCGGAGGGCTCGAGGCGCCGGTACGCCGCTCCGAAGGGGTCAAACTTGAGCGCCGTGTAACCCTCGTCCACCAGCTTTCTCGCCTTGGCGGCCCATTGGCGAACGTCTCGGACGTCGAAGTTGTTGTACCAGCCGTTGGCGTACACCCGGATCCGGTCCCGTACCTTGCCGCCCAGCAACTTGTAGACCGGGACTCCGTAGTGTTTCCCCAGAATGTCCCAACAGGCCTGCTCCACGGCCGAGAGAACGCTCCTCTCCACCATCCCCAGGCCCCGATCGATCCCCAGCATCTGGCGGGTGTCCAGGACCATCCGCTCGATGTCGTGGGGGTCCCGGCCCAGGAAGAGATGCTCCCCGTTCTGGCGCAGATAGGCTTGAGCGGCCAGGGACCAGTGGTACCCGATCCCTTCGCCGACGCCCACAACCCCCGTATCCGTCTCCACCCGCACGAAGAACCAGGGGTTCCAAGGATTCTCCACGATGTAGGAATCGACTTTCGTGATCTGCATTTTTCGGTTCAAACCTCCTCGACGCCCCGAGGCTACGACTTCAAGCCCAGCCCCAGGACCTCCTTGCAATAGTGGACGCTACGCTCCAACTCCGCCTTCTGGTACGAGGCAGCCGCCTCCGCGGGGTCGACGCCCTCCAGAACCGTAAGAGGCGTCAATGGCGAGCCCCGCTTGGCCAGGGCCACGAACGCGGCAAAGTCCTGGGCCAGGGCGGCCGGGTAAGGACTCCAGAAGTCCTCCTTCAGATAGGGAACGGATCTCTGCACCCCGGAGATGGTTTCCAACTGGATGGGGACGCCGGGACAGAGCTGGGCAAATCGATCCATGTAGGTCTCCAGGTCGACGCAGCCGTCCCCCATGGCCGCCCACTGGACCCGGGCGCCGGCCGCGTCCTCCCAGACCATGGAATCCCGGATGCCGCTGGAAACGGCGTAGGGACCCAGGATCTCCAGATTCCGGACCGGGTCCTCCAGACTCCAGGTGGCGTTTCCCGAATCCACCGTCGCCCCCACGAAGTCGCTCCCCGCCTCCTCGATCACACGAACCGTCTCCCGGGCCTGCATATCGCCGGCATGATTCTCGATGGCGATGCGAACTCCCGCCTCAACGGCCCGGCTTCTCAGTTTCCGAAAGACCTGGATGGTGCTCTTCATGTGAGGCTCGATCCCGTCCGGACCCAGACGATCCTGGCGTGTTCCCAGAAAGCAACGGGCCACCGGCGATCCCAGAACCCGGGCGATCCGGATGGTGAGCTCCAGGTGTTCTTCCGCGCTGCCGAAGTCGGTCTTGAAGCTGGAGGAAGTGGGACAGATGCTTCCCGTCCCCACGTGAAGTCGGATGCCCGCGCCCTGCGCCTGGGACCGAATCTCCTTGAGATAGGACTCGTCGTGGCTTTCGTAGACGTGCAGGTCCGAGAGCAGGCACGAGTCCAACCCCAGGGAGGAGGCGTACCGGATGAGACGCGGCGCCTTCCATCCCAACGCCCGAATCGAATAATTGTCGAATCCCAGAGGAATGCGCCGTTTCTTCGTGACCACTGCCTCGGAACGCGGCGATCCGGCCGCCAGCCCCAGCCCTGTCGCAGCCAGAACCTGACCGAACTCGCGCCGGCGAATCGACCCCATGTTGTCTTCCCCTTTCCTGTCAGGAAGGCCGTCTCGACTGAGAATACCGCTTGGCGGCTGCCGGCGATCCAGGAGCCTGCGCCGCAGAAATTGATCTACTGCGAAAGCGGTAGAATCGGTCCATATTTCCCCGATTTCTCGGCGAATAGAACAACTATGCACCTCCAAATCGAGAAAATCCGGCCTCGATTCCCCACTTTCTCGCTACGATCATTTCTACCGCGCAGACTCCTATCCCACTGGAGGGCCGAGACGCTGTCCATCCAACAACGAGGTCACCTCCGCCGGATCGGTGATCTTCTCCCGCAGCTTGCCTCGTCGCCGGCCCCGTTCCTGCTCTTCCCGGTCGATGATATTCCAATCGGAGAAATGAATCGGGCGGATTCCCCGGTCCAGCAGGAGGCGCGACACGGCTTTGCCGGAACGTTCGGAAATCGATTCGGCCTCCCTGCCACGGATATCCTCCATCATGCTGCGAACGGTTTCCGCCGAGTCTCCCTTGTTGGTTCCGATGAGCCCGGTGGGTCCGCGCTTGATCCAACCCACAACGTACTCTCCCGTGCCGTTCGTCTCGCCGCGACGGCGCAGAACACGGCCCTGGGCGCTGGGTACGACTCCCCTCCCGTCATCGAACGGGATTCCAGGGAGAGGAACACCTCGGTAACCCACGGATCGAAGCACCAGATCCACGGGAACCAATTCAGTCACTCCGGTTCCGACGGACCGGATCCGTCCGTGTTCGTCGGCCACCAGCCGATTTCGCTCGACCCGTACTGCTCCGACCCTCCCGCCGGTCGCGATGATCTCCACCGGCGAAGCAAGAAACTGCAAGAGGACGCGGCGCGAACCCCCTTGGGACCCCAGCCGGGCCCGCTCCATCAGGTACTGTACGTTGCGGCGCGCCGGCCCTTTCTTTCGCATCTCGGATAGAGAGTGCTCGTCCAGTTCCAGGTCATGCCGTCTCACCATCACATCCACGTCGGGCAGGCTGCCGATCTCCTGAATCTCCTTAGGTGTGAACTTCGCTTGGACCGGACCTCGGCGTCCCAGGACCAGGACTTCTTTGATCCGGCTCTTGCGCAGGGCGTCCAGAGCGTAATCGGCGATGTCGGTGGAAGCCAGATCCTCCGGGTCCTTGAGCAGAATCCGGGTCACGTCCATGGCCACGTTGCCGACACCCACCACCGCCACGCGGCGGCCGGAGAGATCGAACCGGTCGTTGCAGTGATCGGGATGCCCGTTGTACCAGGCCACGAAGGCCGTTGCCGTGTGGCTCCCCGGAAGGTCCTCTCCGGGGATGCCCAACCGCCGGTCCGAACCGCAACCGAAAGCGTAGACGACCTGGTCGAAGTGCTGACTCAGTTGTTCCACCGGGAGGTCGCGTCCCACCAGAACGTTGCCGAAAAATCGAAAACGCGCGTCCCGAGCCGTCTTCTCATAGCTGCGGATGACGCGCTTGATGCTCTGGTGGTCCGGAGCCACGCCGTAACGAACCAACCCGTACGGCATGGCCATGCGCTCGAACATGTCGATGCGCAGATGCACACCCTTTTGCTTGAAGAGAGCGTCGGCGGCGTAGAAACCGGAGGGCCCCGAGCCAACGATGGCAACGCGGAGAGGGCGCTCAGCACTGCCGAGGGGAAAGTTTGTGCGGGTCATCATCGCGACCTTTCCGCCGACAGTCATGCTGCTCCGACCGCCCGAACGGCTGGTGTTCATTTTATTGGGGCCGGTCCACCGATTCAATTCGGGTTCCGGGGACGCATGGCCGCCTGGTGAGCTCCGTTTCGAACCTCGGAGATGCCGTCGGCGGTAAACGAGACTTTCGCCTCGGACTGCTACACTACGTTTCATGGACCGTTTGAAGACCAGACAATTGGGCAGGACCGGAATGGAGGTCTCGGTCGTGGGCCTGGGGTGCTGGGGGATCGGGGGTCCCATGGAGCGGGACGGGACCATCTCCGGGTATGGCCAAGTGGACGATACCGAATCGTTGAGGATGCTCCGCCATGCCCTGGATCAGGGAGTCAACTTCCTCGACACGGCCCCCTGGTACGGCGACGGTCATTCCGAGCGGCTGGTGGGACGGGTCATACAGAACCGGCGGGAAGAGGTCATCGTGTCCACCAAGGTGGGCATATTCCTGAAGGATAATCGCTATACCAGCGACTACTCAGGCGACTACATCATGGCTCACTATGAGGATTCTCTGGAGCGCCTGGGAACGGACTACATCGACGTCTACGTCCTGCACTCACCCGAGGCCGGTCTCTACCAGCCTTCGGGCATGGCCGCCCTCAGGGAACTCAAGAGGCGGGGGATCATTCGCGCCTACGGGATCTCGTTCCCGGCATCCCACACCGAGAGCGAATCCTTCTTCCTGCCTCTCTGCGAAGAGGAAGAGGTGGAGGTGGTCCAACTCCGGTTCAACCTGATGAGCTGGAGCGCCCGGGAGAGAATCCTCCCCCGGCTCAAGCAATTGGACGTCGGCGTGGTCTGCCGCGAGCCCTTCTTCTTCGGCTATCTGACCGGCCGTTTCACCCGGGAGACCGTATTCGACCCGACCTCGGACGTTCGATCCACCTGGCCCCGGGAGAGACACCTTTCCCTGGTGGAGGCGTCGGAGCGATTCGATTTCCTCCATCGTGGGCTGGGTTGCTCCCCGGCTCAAGCCGCTCTGGGCTACTGCCTCTCCCAGGACCAGGTCGCGACCACCATTCCCGGAGCCATGAACGTCACCGAGCTTGAGGACAACCTGCAAGCTGCCCGTCTGGAGTTCGACCCGGGATCGATCCTCCGAATTCAGGAGATCCAGGAACAGCACGTAGGAACGGAGCTCTGAACCATGTCAACCCCAATTTCCCTCCTTCCCAACTCCAAGGCCGACCAGGAACCGCTGGTTTTCCTGAAGGACCGAATGGTCCCGGCCTCCCAGGCGTCCATCGCCATCTACGACGCCGGCATCATCCTGGGAGCCACGGTGACCGACATGACGCGGACCTTCCATCACCGGCCCTTCCGGCTGGAAGATCACATCGACCGGTTCTACCGTTCGGCCCGGTACACCCGGATCCGGCCTCCCTTCGATCGAGACCGGATGGAGGAGATCTCCCGGGAACTGGTTCGTCACAACGCCAAGTTCCTCCCGCCCGGCCGGGAACTGTCGATGGTCCACTTCATGACGGCCGGGGAAATCGCCTCCTACTCCGCCCTGCCCGGAACCCCCAAAGAGATGGTGCCCACCCTCTGCATCCACACCTTTCCCGTTCCCTTCGAGGCTTTCACCCAGCTCTTCACGGAGGGGGCTCACGTGGTCACTCCCTCGATCCGCCATTACCCGCCCCAATGCGTGGACTCCAAGATCAAGCATCGCAGCCGGATGCATCAGTGGTTGGCCGACCAGGAGACACACCAGGTGGATCCTCGTGCGATCACTCTTCTACTGGACCTGGACGGCAACGTGACCGAGACCAGCGGCTCCAACTTCGCCATCGTTCAGGACGGTGGGGTCGTCGCCCCTTCGGCTCGCAACACCCTACAGGGAGTCAGTTTGTTAACCGTTTCCGAACTCTGCGGGGAACTGGGAATTCCTTTCGAACAGCGGGATTTCCAAGTCTACGATGTGATGAATGCTGAGGAAGCATTGCTCCTGACCACGCCTTACTGCATCGCCCCGGTCACCCGGATCAACGGAGCGACCATCGGTGACGGCAAGGCCGGCGGGCCCGTCTTCCACCGGCTCATGGACGCCTGGAGCGAGAGGGTCGGCCTGGATATCATCGCTCAGATCACCGGAGGGGCGGCGGTCTCGTCGAGCGCGGGATCGAGTTGAATCCAATGGCGGCAGAGCGTATCGCCGTACTTGGCCTGGGGACCATGGGGCACGGGATCGCCCAGATCTTTGCCTCGACCGGCCATCTCGTCCGAGCCTACGATTCCGCGGCTCAGGCGCGAAAATCCCTGCAGGACCGGATCCGCGCCAACCTGGATCAGAAGGCACGGTTGGGACTCTCCCCGGGACTGGATCCGGAGGCGGTGCTCGACCGGATCGAGGTCGTCTCCGAGCTGGAACCGTCCGTCCAGGGAGCCGATTTCGTCGTCGAGGCGGTCCGGGAGGATCTCCCGACCAAGAAGGATCTCTTCAAACGGCTGGAGGATCTGGTCTCCGAAGAGACGATCCTCGCCAGCAACACCTCCACCTTTCCCATGACCGAGATGTCCCGGGGCCTCCGGCATCCCAACCGGACGCTGGTCACCCACTGGTTCAATCCCCCCCACATCATCCCCCTGGTGGAAGTCGTGCCCGGCCGCGAGACCAGCGAGAAAACCGTCCGGAGCGCAATGGACCTGCTGGATCGGAACGGCAAGCTGGCGATCCGGCTCCGACGGGAGGTCCCCGGTTTCCTGGTCAACCGGATTCAGGCCGCCGTCTTCCGCGAGATCTGGGATCTGGTCGAACAGGGCGTCGCCACACCGGAACAGGTCGACCTGGCGGTCAGTTCCAGCATAGGACTCCGATTGGCGGCAGCCGGACCATTCGAGATCGCGGACTTCGCCGGCCTCGACATCACCGGTCACGTCTTCGGCCATCTGCTGAAGGAGATCTCGTCAAGCCGGAGTCTGCCGCCCGCGGTAGACCGCCTGGTGAAGGAAGGGCGCTACGGAGTCAAGAGCGGAAGGGGAATCTACGACTACACTCCCGAGCGAATCGAGGAGCGGCAGTCGCGCCGGGATCGGCTCTTTCTGCAACTGGTCGACCTGCTGCACAGCGACCGATAGGCGTGAAGAACGAAGGGCGGCCACAAGGGCCGCCCCTACGGTCCGATCGGAACGCGGCTATCCCCGCTCCCTCAATCGCTGAAGCGGAAGGAATAGAGGTCTGCGTTCTCCAAGCGGAAACGGACCCGGATCGTCTGTCCGGCCAGGGATCCCACGTCGGGCTGGATCGTCTCTTCCTCGTTCGGGGTCTCCGTCTGGCTGCAGGGACACTGCTTCCAATTGACGAGGATCCGGGTTGAATCGCCGGTCAGGGGTGGACAATCGACCAGGGTATAGCCTGGGATGGGGCGTCCCTCCTGATCCTGCAGCTCCACCCGGAGCTGACCTCCGGGGCGGGCCCGGAAATTCACCTCGAGACGGCTGCCCGAGAACTTGAGAGGCTGGGTGACCAGATCGCCTCCCCCGGGGCCGCCGCTGGCCGACACGAAACCGTCAGCACGATAGGTGAATCGCCGCAAACGCGTATCCGGCCCTTCGTAGTAGGCCTCGGAAGCGTAGACCGACATCTCCCCGGGGCGGCCCGGCAGTTCCAGCAGACCCCAGGTCATGTAGTTGCTGCGGTTTCCCGCCCGGTCCTTGGGGGCGTCCTCGGGAATCACCGGATCGTTCCAGCGGTGGAAGGTGAGACCGTCGCGGCTGGCCATGAAAATGGGCTCCACCCTCTGGCCCTCGTCGGGCAGGTAGCGGGTGGGAAATCCGATGAGGATGTGGGGCGCCCGGTGATAGGCCCGGATCGCGTTGGTGTAGAGATGCTGGTTGGGTGCCCCCGGATACTTCAGGAGCACGGGGTCGGTCCAGTTGACGAAGTCGTCGGAGGTCCCGGTCATGATGGAGCGCACCCGGTTGACGAAGATGCGGTGGTACTCGCGGTACTTCCCGATCTGAGGGTCCCAGAAGGCCAGGTTCTGGGAATCGAAGGCGCCTTCGGTGATCACCGGCTCATTCCGGATCATTTTCCAATGGATGCCGTCGGGAGACTGGTAGACGTAGAGTCCCTTCTTCCCCAGTGGACGGCCCCGGGAGATCCCCTTGTACCGCGCCTCCGGGTGCGCGTCGGGATTGCCGTCCTTGAAGGCGACGAAACAATGGGTGCCGATCCCGTCCAGGATAATGTTGTTCTGCTTCGATCCCTCGTACTCCACGATCCCCAGATTGGGCTTGGTCCAATTGATCCCGTCCCGGCTCTCGGCGTAACAGGTCACCTCCGGATGGGTGGCTTTCTTGGCCGCTACATCCCAGTTCGACCCCCGGTAGTACATGCGGTAGAGGTCGCCGTCCTGGAAGATGGTGTAATAGGCGCTCGTGTTGCCTTCCCAGGGCTCTCCCGTCACCAGGACCACTTCCTGAGGCTCGGGCCGATGCTGTTGAAGGCGGGCATCGCCCGTGATCTCCCCGACCATATGCCGGTCCACGAACAGTTCCCGCCGGGAGCCGATGTCGATGACACCTGCACTGACGGTTGCCAAAGAGAGAGTCATGACCGTGAGCAGGGTGAAGGTCTTGTTCATTTCGGGTTCTCCTAGTTTCCACTCCTCAACCACTGGAATCGCAGCCCGTCATTGTAACAGCCCGGATTCGCAGGGTCGTCACGCCTGATGGACCGCCGTGGCGACTTTCACCGGGGACTGCTATTGTCGCGAACATGCCTTCCTTCACTTGGAACCATTCGCAGACAAGCGTAGGAGCAGCGAGGAGAAATCAATGAGAAGAACATATCTGTCCTGTACCGGCGTCCTGGTGTGGGTTCTGTCCGCCGCCCCTTCGCCGCCGCCGGACTTCGATGAACAGTGGCCCAACTGGCGGGGTCCGGACCATACGGGCATGGCCCGCACCGGAGCGCCGGTGCGATGGAGCACGACCGAAAACGTCAAGTGGAAGACTCCCATCCCCGGAAAGGGCCATTCCACCCCCATCATCTGGGAAGACAGGATCTACCTCACCACCGCGATCCCGGCGGCTCCCATGCCGGAGCCTCGCAGACGTGATTTCACGAGGCCCCCTCGGCGCCCACGGGCAGAACGAGGTCAGGATCGGCCCGACCGGGAACGTCGGCGCCCACGAGGGGAACGCCGGCGGCGGATGCCCACGGCTCTGGTCGAGCACAAGTTTGAAGTCCTGTGCCTGGACAAGAACACCGGCAAGGCCCTGTGGCGCAACACTGCCCTCGTGGAGACACCCCACGAGGGGTACCACCAACGTTACGGCAGCTTCGCCTCCAACTCGGCGGCCACCGACGGCCGTTACGTCTACGCCTTCTTCGGTTCCCGGGGCCTCTACGTCTACGACTTGAACGGGAAGCCGGCCTGGAAAAAGAACTTCGGCGTGAAGATGAGAATGCGCAACGGTTTCGGTGAGGGCACGGCGCCGGTTCTTCACGGCGACGCCCTGGTCCTCAACTTCGACCATGAGGGCCAGTCCTTCATTCTCGCCCTGGACAAAAACACGGGTAAGGAATTGTGGCGCCGGGACCGGGACGAGCGGAGCACCTGGACCACGCCCCTGGTCACGGAATACGCGGGGACGACCCAGGTCATCGTCACCGGAGACAACAAGGTCCGCAGTTACGACCTTGCCAACGGCGACCTGATCTGGGAATGCAGCGGGCTGGGAACCAACCCGGTTCCGATTCCGGTCCGTCACCAGGATACCGTGATCGTGATGACGGGGCACCGCAGCCCCAACATGCTGGCCATTCGACTGAACCGGAAGGGCGACCTGACCGACACGGACGCGGTCCTCTGGACCAATCAGCGGGGCAACGCCTACACCGCCTCCCCCGTCTATTACGACGGGAAGCTCTACGTCCTGACGGACCGGGGATTGATCAGCTGCTTCGACGCCGGGACCGGAAAACCCTTCTACCACCAGCAACGCCTGCCCAATCCCTACCAGTTCAAGGCCTCGCCCCTGGGATCCGGCGGCCGGCTCTACCTGGCCAGCGAGCAGGGCGACGTCATCGTGCTCAAGATGGGTGAGGAATACGAGGTGCTTGCCGTCAATTCCATGCCGGACCACTTCTTCATCGCCTCGCCGGTGATCGTGGGCAACCAGCTCTTCCTGCGCAGCCAGGACGCCCTTTACTGCATCAGCGAGTGATTCCCTGCCGGGAGCGGCGATTTTCTTGCCGCCGATCTTCCGTGTATCAACGTAGCGACGAGCGGTTGGACACATCGAGCACTGGGCGACAAGAAAGTCGCCCCTCGAATCGAGGAGGGACCATGCAGGATCGAAGACGATTCCTAAAAAACACGGCGGCCGCCGCCACCGCCACGACGCTTTTGCCTGCCCTCGCCGGATCCGGCTGCGCGCCCGGAACGGAGCCATCCGAGCAGGAGACCCGGAAGAAACGCGTCATCTGGAACAACGACGGCGACGACCTGGCGGGCGTGGCGCAGGAGCTGGGCCGGCGGCCTCACTGGCCCAAGCGGTTCGATACCGTGGATCAGTATCTGGCCCTACGGATGAACCATCTGAAGGGGACCCACGTCGATGGCCTGTCCCACTGCGGCCTCGCCACCGTTCCCCACTGGGAGGTGCCACGGAAAAACATCCGGGCGTTGGGTCCCGATCCGGTCCAACCCGCAGTGAAATTCGCTCACGACAACGGCATGGAGTTTTTCTTCTCCATCCGCATGAACGACGTCCACTGCGCCGTCTATTCGGGAATCCAATATTGGACCCCGCTCAAGCTGGAAAACCCGCATCTGCTCCAGTCCCGCATCAGCCCCGAGCGATTTCAGGAAACGTTTCTGCCCTGGATGAAGGGGGAGTCCCCGGACCACCCTCACGACGCCCTCCTGGAATACTGGGGAAACGGCGGGGAGCGGACCATCGACCGCTTTCGCAACAGTTCCCTGGGACCTATCTCCTTCTCCTGGCCCGCGTACGATTACGCCCGCCCGGAGGTGAGGGACCATTTCCTGGGCGTGGTCCGGGAAGCCTGCCGACGCTACGACCTGGAGGGCATCGAGCTGGACTGGTGCCGGCATCCCCTGCTCTTCAGGTACGGGCAGGAGAGGCGCCACTTGCCGGTGATGACCGACCTCATCCATCGCATCCACCAGGTCCTGGAGCAGCGCGGAAAGCAGCGGGGACGGCCCATTCTGCTGTCCATGAGAGTCCCCGACTCCCCCGATCTGGCCCTTTCGGTGGGACTGGACGTGGAGGAGTGGGTCGCTCGTGGCTGGGTGGATTTCCTGATCGCAGGTTTCGGTTCCCTTCCCTATTCCTTTCCAGTCGGAGATTGGATCCGCATGGGCCGCGAACACGGCATTCCGGTCTACGGTGGCCTGAGTTGGAAATACGTCTTCGATCACGTGGAGGCGGTCCGGGGGGCGGCCTACCGGCTCTGGGACGAAGGGGTGGACGGGCTTCATGCCTTCAACTTCCTGGACCCGGCCCGATATGACTCCCTGCATGAGATCGGAGAGCCGGAGACCCTCGCGGGCCTGGACAAGATGTATCAGATCGACCTGGACCGGAAGCGGGTCGGATACATGAACGAGAGCCTCTGGCCAGGGCAACTACCGCTCTCCTTCGCCACCCAGGCGGGTCCGGCGCGGTTCAATCTGAAGCTGAAGATCGCGGACCGGCCGGAACGGGCCACCAGTGTCCGGGTCGAAACGCGATGGGCCAATGCCGCCGCGGACGACCGGGTCACCTGGCGGGTCAACGGAGAGGGCCAGCCTCGTCCCCGGGCCGCGGGTGGGGACCGGCCGGGCTGGTCCAGTTGGGAAACCCGCGACCTGCACTACGGCGAGAATTCCTTCCTGGTGACGGTTCAGCCTCCCGAGTCCCGGGACCCTGCCGAACTGCTGACCCTGGAGGAGTTGAGAGTCTGGATCCGTTACGGGTGAGGTTCACCCGTGATCTCATCGGCGGCATTGCGGGCTATAGGCAGGTCCGGTCTTCGGACCGGGAGTCGTCCACCGGCGTGCCGCTGTGGAAGATCCCGCTCATGGCCCGGGAACGCCATTCCTTGGACGCGTCGAAATAGGGCGTCTCGGTGTCGATGGTGGTCACCAATACTCCAGCGCGGTGCAATGGAAGCCGGCCGTCGATCAGGCCGTCCGGTCCCACCACAAAGCTGGAGCCGCTACTTTCGCGGCGGGTCGTGTTGTTGACGCTGATCCACATGTAGTTGCTGGCGGCGTAGGTCTGCATGGTGGCGCGCACCAGCACGCTCCAGACGTTGTGATGGTCCTGCTTGTGCTTCAGCGTCATTCCGCCGTTGTGGTAGGAGTGGAACATCAACTGGACCTCCCGCCGCTTGTATTCCCGGTAGAGTTCCGGATAGCGGAAGTCGTGGCAGATCTGAATACCGCAACGGACGCCGTTGACTTCAAAGACGACGAACCGGTTGCCCGGACTGTAGTGGCTCAGGTCATCCTCGACGCGAGTCCTGGAGCCGGTGCAGAACCTCTTGTCATAGCGGTCCACGACCGTCCCCTGAGGATCGATGAGGTAGAGGCTGTTGTGGGGCCGGTGGTCGCCACTCAGCTTATGGTTGGACCCCAGAATCAGCCAAAGATCCAGTTCCCGGGCCAACTCGGTCACCTCTCGGGCGGAGCGCTGGAGCAGGTCCCAGTCGTAGCCCTCCAGCGACGGCAGGTCGACACCGGCATAGCCGCCGAGGCAGCACTCGGAGAAATGGGCCAGATCGGCGCCCTGCTCTCGGGCAGACCTCATCTGCCTCTTCACGTAGCCGAGGTTGCGCCGGATGTTGCTGGTGACGGGAAACTGACAGGTTGCAATCGTGATTTTCATGAGTATGCAAGGTGAACTTCCACCTTCTCCAATTTGACGCCGTCGCCTGCCCTTCCGGTGGAGAGACTTATCTCGACGGTGTTGAGGCCGACCCGGCACTCCTTGGGGTCCAGGTCGTACTCTATCCTGAGCAACCTCTGGTCCGGGTCGACGCGTTGCCAGGCCGCCTTCCCCGAATTGGGTTGGGGACGGGGTGAGACGATCTGGTCATCCTTCCAGTCGGGGTCCCTGAGGAACGGAGTCAGGGCGCTGCCGTTGAAGCGGGCGCGGACGTTCGTTTCCGGTCCGGCATCGAAAAGCACGGTCCGGAGCTTGAGGGAACCGACACGATGAGCCGATTGCGCCACCGGCTCTTCGATTCTGAGATCCAGCCGGACCGGTTCCCCTCCCGCAGTCAGGCGGAGCGGTAACCGGGCATCGGCGTTCCGGTTGAAGAACCCTGCCGCCCAGGGAAAAGCGCCGCGCCGATCCAGGGCGAATATCTTGTCCCTCAGATGCATGCTCTCCGGACTTCCCAACTCCCGGTATCCCTGGTCGTGGGAGTCGGGACCCGGATTGATGCCCATCTTCAGGCAAGTCTTCCGCGTCGCGTTGCTCCAGTTCCAGGTGACCACGCTGTCGGCGCCCTGGCGCCACCAGTTGCTGTAAACGCCGCGCAGGAATTCGATGGGTTGCCACTGGTAGGCGTCGGAAGCGTGATGATCGTCCCAGCAGGGCTGAATCTTGATGTCCCGGCCCCGGGCGATGGCCAGGTAGGAGGCCACGTCCACCTCCAGGGAGCGGGTGCCGATGGTGAAGATGTCCACGAGACGGTTTCGAGCCCACGACTCGAGGTCGAAGCCGTCCTGCTTGGCCCCTTCGACGCTCTTGGGCACTCTCACGGCCAGCAGGAAGGGACGACCCCGCTTTCTGGCAACCTCCAGGAGCATGAGCCGGACCCGGCGGATGAACCCGGTGACGTGCCCCCTCAGTTCCCATTGCCGCCCGGGAGGCAATATGGGTGTGTGCCGGGCGAAATCGATCTGGAGGCCGTCGAATTCGTAGTTCTCCGCCAGATAGCGCAGATTCCTGAGCTTGAAGTCCTGCAGGCCCGGTGCGGCCAGATTCCACATGCCGTGGGGCCACCAGGTGGGAATCACCCAGTCGGGATTCTCCGTCTTGAGGTGAAACGTCTTGCCGTCCAGCTCGACTTCGCTGATCCGGTGGTTGAAGAAGGCCTCCAGACCCCGGCCGTGGGTCCCGTCCACCAGCGCCTTCAGAGGATCGTTCCCCGCGGCGAACCAGGCGTCGAAGCGCGCCTGGACGTCGGCCGGGAATCCCTGGTTGGGATAGACGGCCAAGGCGGCCATATCCCACCAGATGGCGTCGATCTGGGTCTCCAGCTCGTCCAGATAGGAAAACCGGTAGCGGAGCCACGAGGCGAAATCGCCCCCCAGAGGAGTCGCACCGTGGCCATCGCCGTAGGCGTCCTGCATCATGACGATCCGGCGTCTGCGGTGGACCGCTTTGATGTGGTCTTTGGACAATTCAACCGGAGCTTCGGCAAGCGCCGGAACCCGAGGCGCCAACAGATACCCGGCCAATGCCCTTTTCAGGAAACTCCGGCGCTGCATCGGGGAATCGGGACGAAAAGCAGGCATGTCTCAGACCGTTCCAGGCTACCACATCGGGGAACCCCTTTCTCTGGTCGCCACAACTATAAGATTCTCAACAACTTGAGGTCATTTTTACTTGATTCTGAAGCCAAACGCCGGATAATGAGCGATATGGCTACAAAATTTCCGTCGCTTTCACGATTTCCTCGGCTCACCCTGCTCTTCATGGCCGGAATGGCCGGATGGCTAGCGGCTTTTCTCGTCGCCCAGCAAGGCGCCGCCGAAGCCGTCGAGATCGGTCGCCACAACACGGATCTCCTGCCGTCAGGCAAGGAAGCCGACGGCATCCTCGGGGACTTCGTCCTCCGGAACGATCGCGTCCACGCCCTCATTTCGGGGAACCTGCCCCAGCGGCGGGCCAATATGATGCATGACCGTTACGACGTCATCCCGGGAACCCTCTTTGACCTGGACCTCGCCGGCGCCGGTAACGATCAGATCACGTCATTTCGGCCCGGACACCTGTCGGGTCCCGTCAGTTACGTCCGGATCGCGAGCGACGGAAGTGACGGAACGGCGGCGATCGAGACCGTCCGCACGGCAGCTCGCGGCGACGGACTGTATCAGCGCCACGTCTACCGGCTGGAGCCGGGTTGGCAGCATGTCGAAATCCTCTCCACCTTTCACAATGAATCCGATCAGCCGCGGAAGATCCAGCCGCGACCGGTCTGGAAATCGCCCCCGGCATACGAGCGTCTGGCTCAGTTTTCGAAAACCTGGGAAGTCGGCGCCATTCGAGTCGCCGACAGCATCGATCCGTTCGACAAGCGGTCCTACGCCTGGGCGCCCCTGGAAGGTGAGGGTCTGTCCGCTCTTGAATCGGAGGTGGAACTAGCCCCTGGAGAAAGCCGGAAGTTCGGGATCGCACTGGCGGTTTCGGACAGTCCCCTGGCCGCCTACGGCCAGGTCGCTTCCGTATTGAATTCCACCGGGACGGTGACCGGGAGCGCCCTGGACCAGGGCGGGAACCCGGCCGTTCGATCCTCCCTTCTGTTCAATGTCGAGGGGACGGATCTCCCGCTCTATCCGAACGGGAGCGGGCGGTTCTCTTTCCCAATGCCGGACGGAGCATATTCGGTCCGGTTCACCGACCTGGGCCGGCCCGATCAGGACTTGAATCTCCAGGTATCGGCGGGAAAGACCGTGAGTCTGGACCTGTCTCCCCCCGCGGCTTCGGCCATCCGTTTCCGGATCCGGGATTCCCGGGGCAATCCGTCACCGGCCAAGGTCCAGTTCCTGGGTGTCGACGGGACCTCTACCCCCAACCTGGGGCCGGACTATCGGGCCCACGGCTGCGACCACCAGTACCATTCCCACGACGGAGCGTTTACCCAGCAGGTTCCCCCGGGCAACTACCTGCTCCGAATCACGCGGGGTCCCGAATATAACCTGGTGGAGCGCCGGGTCTCGGTTGAGCCGGGAAAGACCGTTGCCGTCGAGGCCACTCTCGAACGGTCGGTGGATACCACGGGCTGGATCAGTACCGACTACCACGCCCACTCTTCACCCAGCGGCGACAACCACTGCAATACCTACGACCGGATCATCAACTTCGCCGCCGAGCAACTGGAGTTCATACCGACCACGGAGCACAACCGCATCTACGACTGGCAACCCTACATCGACGAGTTGGGACTGGGGGACTTGCTGCGAACCGTCGTCGGCATCGAGCTCACGGGGCAGGGCCAGCACTTCAACTCCTTTCCCCTCAAGTACTCCCCGCTGACCCAGGATGGTGGCGCACCGGCCTGGCAATATGACCCTCGCCTCAACGCCATCGTCCTGCGCAATATCTTCGGAGGGGGACCCGACCGCTGGGTCCAAGCCAATCACCCTACAGTGGGTTACGTCTTCAACGACCGGGACCGCGACGGGCGGGGCGATGGTGGATTCGTGGGTTTCGAAGATCTCATCGACGCGGCTGAGGTCTGGAGTGCCGAGATCCTGAATCCCAACCCGACTTATCCGGTGCGGAACCGGCGTGGGATCGCCCAACGGGAGAACCGGACCTTCGGCTGGCTCCAACTCCTGAACCAGGGACGGCATACGTGGTGCGTGGCCGTGAGCGACGCCCACCGGACCTTCGGCGGCAACGGCGTGGGCGGCTGGAGGACCTACGTGCCCAGTTCCACCGACGATCCGGGCAAGATCGATCCGGCGGAGGTCATCGCCAACTCCAAGGCGGGACGGATGATGATCACTAACGGGCCATTCCTGCACGTGGAGACGGGGGATGGGATGCCCATCGGGTCCAGTGTGATCTCAGCGGGTTCGGTGGTCCTGAAGGTGCGGGTGCAGACGCCTGACTGGCTGGACGTCGACCGGGTCCAGGTCCTGGTCAACAGCCGTCAGGATTCCCGGTACAACTACACCCGCAAGTCTCATCCCAAAATGTTTCGCGATGGAGTCGTGAACTTCGAGGAAGAGATCCGCGTGGAATTGGAGCGGGACGCCCACCTGATCGTGGTGGCGACCGGAGAAGACTCAGACCTGGAGAAGGGCTGGGGACGAAGCTCCGAGTCCCAGATGCACCCGGTGGCGTACACGAATCCGATCTACGTGGATACGGACGGAAACGGATTCCAGCCCAACGGGGATACGTTGGACCACCCGCTCCTGGTTGCTCGCAGCCGATGATAATACAACAATACACACGCGTTCGGTTTAAAGTTATATTTTGGGGATTATATACGAAAGTGCCGAAACCTGAGCATTAACGCCGGTTCCGTGGCCGGTCTATCCATCTGATATTCACGGGCTGGACCAATGCACGGGCCAGCTCCTCGAAGTCTGCTTCCACGCGCATATCCTGTTCCAGTTCGGCCTTGGTCGGTTGGTAGGAATCCTTGACCAGTTCGATGGTGGGATGTTGGGGATTGTGTCTGGGTTTCTTCATGCGGCCCTCGGCATCCTAGGTTGCTTCCCCTCAAAGGAGTCTTCCGGCGTGTAGATTTGAATCTTGGGCAGGTCCATGAAGCGTCCGGCGTTGACGGCGGCATTTCTCATGCCGTTGGTCACTCTGTCTCGAAAGCAGGTGAAGATGCCGAGATCAGCTCCGGCCTGTTGACGTGCGCCGTTGAAGGCTTGGACGTGTCCGGGATTGGTAGAGCCGCCTTTGACCTGAGAAACGATGTCAATGAACCGGCCCTGGCGGATCGGGAGCCGTCCCACGCCGTCAATTCCGCCATCCCGTCTCTGGATTCGGTTCGGCTCCATACCGTCCACCAGAGCAGCAGCCCACCTCTCAAACCGGAATTTATCGATGCTGGCAAGCTCCTGAGCGTGTGTGATGGTATGGGGAAGGCCAATGTATTGGGTGTGTTCCCAACGGATTCATCCGGGACATCCTCCCGCATGACTTCAAGGTTGTCTCCAAAGATCAGTCGATTTTCGTTCAACCCACCAAATCCTTGTAACGCAGCCGCTTTCCCACCATCCGGTCAGCGACCAGGGCCATTTGATCCAACGTGTCCATGCGCCTTAGGTTGTGACGTGCGGCAAACTCTCCAACGTATCGGTCGGTGTGCTGTTCCGAGAAGTGGTGAAAGGTTCCGTGGTAACTCCGCTTCAACATGGACCAGAACGATTCGGCTCCGTTGGTGTGGCAGTTGCCTTTGACGTACTCCTGAAGAGAATGTCTGACCGTCTCGTGATGGACAAGCCGGCCGTAAGAGGTTGAATCGTCCGTGTAGATCTTGGCATCTTCTCCCACGTGCTCCAAGACGAAACGGGAGAGGGTTTCAGACTTGGTGTCAGGGACGACTCGGGCCGACACTTGGTTGGAGGGGCGATCTTTGACGGCAGCCACGGCCGTCTTTCCAACGGCTCCACGTCCCTTCAGTTTGGCGCGTTTGGCCTTCGGCATATTCTTCCGCTTTCCGCCGAGATACGCCTCGTCAGCCTCGACCGGGCCGGAGAACAGGGCCATTCCAGTCAGGTTCAGACCTTTCCGTATCCGGTGAGCAAGGTGCCAAGCCGTCTTCTGTGTTACGTCCAGGTCACGATGCAGCTTCATGGAGGAAACGCTCTTGAGGCTGGTAGTAAGGAGGTAGGTCGCAAGCAACCAAGTCTGATAGCCGAGTTTGGAGGACTGCATAACCGTCCCGACCCGGACGCTGAACCGCTTGCCGCAATCGCGGCAACGATACGGCATGGAAGGATGCTTGGCTCCGGTCTGGACGTTGGTGGAGCCGCAATGGACGCAACAGACTTCCTCCGGCCACCGCTGCTTTATGAACCATTCCTCAGCGGCTTTATCGTCGGGAAATCTCTTGAAGAATCCGCGAAGTGAAAGTCCCTCTCGGAACGCCTTGCCGGGTGCCTTGTTCCGTGTCTCGTAACTCATTGCAGCCTCCTGACTTACAAGACATATTATATAGGAAAGTTCCGGGATTGTCAACCCCTACGGGCAACCTTTTTCGGCACTTTCGTATATAATCCCCTATATTTTCCGCCCCATTGCTTCAGGCCGTTCTTGTTTGAAGAAATAGGCCCAAGTTAACTCGCTGCATCAACTCCTTTGGACTATTGCCATTGAGTCTTAACATGACCCGCCGTTTTCCTTTAACAGCATGGAGTTCTGCTGCGATTGTTGCTGGGCGCTGTATATGGAGGTGCTACCCTTGAATAAGGTAAATTTACATGCATTTTATGAATTAGGCTACTTGCTTCATCCACTGACAAAATGGGAGGATACAAATACTAAAGGCAATATCTTCGTGGAATCAATTTTGCTTGTTACCACATTAAAGGATTTACTTAATGGGGTACCGATTGCACTGCGTAACGATAAGCCGGTTGCGACATTAATTGAAACTATTACAAATGCAATCAAGAGGAAATCATCTGAGGAGCCCAGCCACAAATGGTTCGAGTCAAAAGTAGAATCATTTGCAGTTGAACAAATCGCGACTCGCGCCCGCAATTTAGAAATAATATTGTCGAACGAGTTTCCCCTGCTCCATAGCTATCTGATCTCTGAAAAGGGACTATTATCTATAGATACATTGATTACTTGTCCTGAGCGTGTGTTTAGCATGGAAATAATTGAGAAGCTAGACAACATGGAGGGCAGCCCACTGGACGATTTCAAAGAGTCTGGTCGGTGTTTGGCGTTCGGCTTTGCTACAGCCAGTGGTTTCCATATTGTCCGTTCCGCTGAGGCGGTGTTACGAAATTGGCATCAGTTGATCAACTCTACCGCCGATTTCAAGACCGAATGGGCACCATGTATCGATAGAATTCGAGCCGAAAACAAAAGTGAAAAGAACCAAGAACTCAAACGCCAGGTAAGCTCAATTCTAGATGTACTTAGTCAAATAAAGGACACCCATCGCAATCCGTTAATGCATCCGGAAATATCTCTAGGCGGAAGCGAAGCAGAAATACTCTTTAATCTGACCACTAGTGCTATCCATGCGATGATGCAACAAATCTCTCGATTGCCTCAAGAACAGAATCAATAACTTACCAACGCAATTGTATGGCAATACTTGTAAAGAGCGGAGGTCCTGGTAAAGCACCGAGTGAGGAGAATGGCACGAGCCTTGCGGGAGTCCTTCCTATGTGGAGTGAACTCTTCGGGTCACGTGGTTACGTGGCTCGAGAACGTTACTGGCCCCTTTTCGTTCCACTCCCATGATCTCGGGCACTTCTTCGACCGAGCTGCCGATGACCACTCCTGGTAGCCATCTCTCGGTGATCGGAAGCAGCCGTCGGTGTTTGGTCGACATGGGGAAAACGCGTACGATCATCAACCTTTGAATACGAACTCCCGATTGAGCTTCCACGTATGATCGGTGAGCATGGGTGCCCTCCTCACCCCAACCGTCGGCGCAACCGATCGTACACATCGGCGCTTCGAGAAATGGTAAGGATCAGAATGACCAGTTCGCCTGCCTCGACCGTATAGCAGATACGCCAGCCGCCTACCAGAATGCGCCAGACTGCGCCGACCCCGCCAACTTTTCGGGCGCCAGCTGGAAACAGATCCCCTGCCAAGACCTCAATTGCGCCAGCCAATCGACGGAGGGTTGTATGGTCGACAATTTTACGAAGATCTTTTTCCGCCGCTCTCGAAAATACAATCCGGCAAGTCAAAGACCGAGGTCGCCCTTGAGGTCGTCGAAACTGACACCGCCGTTCGCTCGATAGTCCGCCAACGGATCCAGAGCGTCCAAGAGATCGAGCCGATCTTCAAGAGCCTCCAGAGCTTCAAGATCGGACGGCGGCACCAGGACGGTGACGGTCTTCCCATGTTTTCGCATCGCTATCCGCTCGCCTGCGAACTGAACACGCCTCGTGATCTCGGAGAGGTTGTCCGGGACTTTCGTACCGGACAAGCAGATATCAGACATAAGTCCTCCGATCACTCCGGGTTATAGCAATTGTCAATCTGCTACCAATAATCTACCAATAATTAACGAAGCATACGGCCAAAACAACGAAGTGCACGCTTCGGCTGGGAAACATTGCCCGACACATAAACTGTGTCAAGCCTCATCGTCCTGCCAGAGCTTCAGTTGCTCGGGTTCATCGACCTTGTCCGCATACTCGAGTCGGAGATTCTCCAGCACATTGAAGTCATCCCCAGTAGCCCTGACGTCTCCCCCCAGACCAATGCCCGTCCAGGTCGCGGCCACTGGCTGCACCTCCAGGCCGGCTTCGATTTCCGCGAAGAAGCGGATACCTCGTTGCTGCCGCGTTCCTTGGATCATTTCCCGGGCCGCGGCCAGGGAGAGGATTCAAGCCATGTGATCAGAGAGCGATGCCGGCCTGAGCCCGACGAATGAGATTCAAGACCGCTTCCGCACCTGCCGAACCGGAGCGAGTCATTTCGAAAGGCGTCTCACCGTCCAAAAGTGGATGCGGTCGGTTGAGAAACGCGTCGATCGCCTCCCGATCCCCACGATACGCAACGCCGAGCGCAGCCACGACTTGCGCCAAGCCACTCTCATCCGATTCTACCGGATGGCCGCGGGCTTTCAGGTCCACCATCATCTCTTCCGGAGTCATCGCGTCATCTGACGAACGGATCGTCTAAGTATGGAAGGCTACATCTGATGGTCAGGAACATCCAATTTGCGGCTTACCAGCATGAAATCCAGTTCCGGCTATCCGAAGAATCTAAGGGGAAAGAACGGGCGGTCAATCCCTGAATGTCAGGTCGTACGATTGTTTCCGGAACTTGGCGATGTCGAATGGCGCGTGTCCCGGCGAGATCTTGCTGTGCAGCGTTCCCAGCCGGGACAATTCGATACGTCTACGCCGTAACGTGAAGCCGTCACGGCCTTCGGTCAGCTCCAATTCGTCGCCGGGACCTACGCCCAACGCCTCCATTATCCGCGTCGGAAGCGTGACTTGGCGTTTTGGGCCAACTTTGACGACCATGACGAAACGCTCCACCAGATAATCAGCTATCCAGGCTTAGCTATCAAAATCTATCGGCCCGTGGACGCACCGTCGCAAAGGCCACCGCGGCCAGCTACGCCAGGATCTCCTTCACCACCCGGGCCGGGAACTCGTCGGTGAGGCGTTCGCTGCGGCCCTCCCGGACCATGACCAGCTCCCGGTGACCCAACCCGAGCTGGTGCAGGATGGTGGCGTGGAGATCGTGGACGCTGACCCGGTTCTCCACCGCCCTGAAGCCGATCTCGTCGGTGGATCCGTAGACGGTCCCACCGCGGACGCCTCCTCCAGCCAGCCAGACCGAGAAGCCTGCCGGCCCATGGTCGCGTCCCGCCAGGTTCCCCTGTCGACTCTGAGACAGAGGCAGCCGGCCGAATTCCCCGCCCCACACCAGCAGTGTCGAGTCGAGGAGGCCCCGTTGTTTCAGGTCCTTCAGCAAAGCGGATACGGGTTTGTCGGTCTTGCCGCAAGCGTACCCCAGCGCCTGCTGCAGGTTCTGGTGGGTATCCCAGATCTGCCCCTCGATATACAGTTGGACCAACCGGACACCCCGTTCCACCAGACGACGGGCCATCAGGCAACGCCGCCCGTACGAGTCGGTCTCTTCCTGGCCGACACCGTACATCTCCCGCGTCGCGGCGCTCTCCTGGGAGATGTCCAGGGCATCGCTGGCCGCCAACTGCATACCCGCCGCCAACTCGTAGTTGGTGATTCGCGCCTGCAGTTCCGCCTCGCCTGGACGCTGGTCCCGGTGATGCCGGTCGAGGCGTCCCAGCAGCGAACGCGCCAGATCCCGCACCGGGTCGGGGTATTCGTTCTTCGCCTTCAGGTTCAGGATCGGAGTGCCCTTCGCGCGGACCCGAGTGCCCTGGTAAACGGGCGGGAGCCAGCCCGAATGCCAGTTTTGGATATGGTTGATGGGCAGGCCCTTGGGGTCGTCCAGGACCACATAGGCCGGCAGGTTCCGGTTCTCGCTGCCCAGCCCGTAGACCACCCAGGATCCAAGACTCGGACGGTTGGAGAAGGGGCGGCCGCTCTGCATCAGGAAGATGGACGGTTCGTGGTTGAAGTGGGTGGTGAACATGGACCGGATCACCGCGATGTCATCCACCTGCTCGGCCAGATGCGGCATCATGTTGGAAAGTTGGAGGCCCGACCGGCCGTACCGCTTGAACTTGAAGGGGGAGGGCATGAATCCGCCCGCCTCGTTGATGAACTCGATGGTGCTGGCCAGATCCCGTCCCGGCGGCTTACCCGCATAACGTTCCAATGCAGGTTTGGGATCGAACAGGTCCACCTGGCTGGGACCCCCGTTCATGAAGAACTGGATGACGGAAGTCGCCTTGGGCTCGAAGTTCGGCTGGCGCGGACGCAGATCGTAGACCCGGTCCCGGACTCTACTCGCGTCCGGTTTGGCGCCCACAAGGTCCCGGCCCAGGAGCCAGGCCAGGGCTGCCCCGTGCAGCCCGTCGCCGACGCGGGAGAAGAAGGTCCTCCGCGGCAGCTCTGAGCCTGGGAGGTTCAGGGTCCGGTTACTCATGCGGTTCAGGTTATCCATCTTCAGGCTCCTCAATCGACGTAGAGGAATTCTGCGGTATTGAAGAAGGTATGGCAGAAGGTGCCCAGCGCCAGCCATTGTGCCCTGCCCTGCCGCGGCTCGGGCGACCGGTCCTGGTCCAGATGCCGTTTCCACTCCTTGGTCATGTCAGCCAGTGTCGACTTGCTCCATTCCAGTTCCTCGGCCGATGGTGGTCGGCCCAGAGCCGCCAGATAGACTCTCTCCACCTGCGCCGCCGGCTCGCGGCCGACAGTGTCGATTACTCTTCCCGCCATGAAACGGGCACTGGCCCGGACGGTTTCGCTGTTCATCAATTGCAGAGCCTGGGAGGAGACGGTGGACCGACTCCGCACCAGGCAGTTGGGCCGCAACTGGGGCGCGTCGAAGGTGTCCAGCATGGTGACCGGGGTCGAGCGCCGCTGCATCAGATAGATGCTTCTCCGGTACCCCTGCTTCGACTCCTTGGCCACCACCTCTCCATCCGGCTTCTCCTCGATGGGATCGGGAGGTCCGAACGGTGTCGCATCGAGCCGCCCGGAAACCTTCAGGATGGAGTCGCGGACGGCGTCGGCATCCAACCGGCGCATGGGAAAGAAGGCCAGCAGCCGGTTGCCGGGGTCACCATCGATTCCCGGATTCCGCCGAGAACTCTGACGGTACGACGTGGAGGTCAAAATCATCCGGTGGAGCGCTTTCATGCTCCATCCGCTCCGGACGAACTCCGTGGCCAGCCAGTCAAGGAGCTCGGGGTGCGAGGGAGGCGAGCCGGTCCGGCCGAAGTTTCCCACCGTCTTCACCAGTCCCGAGCCGAAGTAGTACTGTCAGATGCGATTCACCAGAACCCGGGCGGTGAGCGGGTGCCGCGGTTGCACGAGCCATTTGGCCAGCGCCGACCGGCGCCCGCTGGTGTCGGTCGTCCACTTCGGTTTTTCCAGCCGATAGGGATCGAGGCCCACGCCCAGAACGGAGGGGATTCCCGGAGCAACAGGGTCCAAGGGATTCTGGTGTTGTCCCCGGCCCAGGACATGAACCGCCGTCGGCCGGCCTCCCATGTCGGGAAAGCCGAGCAGGGGACAGTCACGCTGGCTCGTCGGATGAGCGTCATGGCGTTCCCATGAGGACAGACCCCCGTGCTAGCATCAACGACCGGAGGGCGGGCGCTGGAGCGGGCCCGAAGGCCGCCGGCGTTCCCCGTCTCCGGCCGTGAGATGGGGTCTAAAGGACCATGAAAGTTAGGATTGATATTCCAATCCAGAATCCCGAGGAGGATGTCCTCGGCAGGGCAAAGCTGGCGGAATCGTTTTCCGAACAGCTTCTTTCGCTCGACGCCTCGGAGGGTGTCGTGACCGGTGTCTTGGGCCCCTGGGGTTCAGGAAAAACATCTTTTGTCAATCTGGTTCGTCCGCACCTGAAAAAAGCGGGAATCGAGATCCTCGACTTCAACCCGTGGATGTTCAGCGGCACCGAACAGCTCGTCGAGTCCTTCTTCGTTGAACTTTCGGCGCAGCTTAGAGGCCGTGACTGTCGTCGTTTTGATGAATTGGCTGAGAGTTTGGAACGCTATGGAGAGATCTTCTCCGGAATGGGATGGCTACCTGTAGTTGGGCCATGGATTGAACGGCTGAGACTGATGATGAAACCTCTTGCAAAGCTACGCGAGCTCAGGAAGGAGGGAATCACCGGGCGCAAGGGCAAGGTGGAGAAGGCCCTTGCTGACCTCACGAAGCCACTCGTTGTCGTTGTCGATGACATCGACCGCCTGACGACCCCGGAAATCCGAGCGGTTTTCAAGCTCGTCCGGCTGACCGCGAATTTCCCCAATATTATCTACATCACGGCATTCGACCGCGCTCGGGTGGAAAACGCACTGGGCGGACAGGAGGGGATCTCTGGACGAGATTACCTTGAGAAAATTCTACAGTGGGCTATCGATCTCCCCGAGGTTCCGGAAAAAGTGATGGTCAGCCAGATCACCCAAGCGATCGACAATGCACTTTCCGGGATCGAAAACGCCGGTCCATTCGACAAGGAACGCTGGCCCGACGTTTTTCACGACGTTGTCCGGCCCCTCATAAGGAGCATACGACATGTTCGTCGCTATGCCACTGCAATTCGCGGTACTGTGCGAGCCCTCAACGGCCAAATCGCCCTGGTGGATGTTCTCGGCCTCGAAGCCGTTCGCATGTCTCTTCCGGATTTGTTTTCTACCTTGCACAAATCGATACCCAGCCTCACCACGACTTCGGGTCGGGATCTACCCATTTATGGAGATTCATCGGATTCATCGGATTCATCGTCGTTCGAGAATCAGATCAAAGAACTGATCGATAAGGCAGGGGACCGCAACAGGAGCGTCGCCCGTCGACTCATCTCCAACTTGTTCCCATTAACCCAAGCGGATGTTGGCGGCTCCCACCACGGCGATGACTTTAAGGCTGCGTGGGTTCGGGAGCGGCGCGTGGCGCATGAAGATTACCTGCGTCTGTACTTGGAACGAGTCCCCAATAAAGGTTCCCAGGCATCTACCGAAGCGGAACAAGCATGGCGTCACATGGCCGACGGTGAAGCCTTCGACAACTTCCTGCGGACGCTGCCCGCTGAAAGACGCCAGGATGTCATCGGGTGCCTTGGAGTGTACGAGAATCAGTTCGCGCCGAAGCACGTAGTACCAGGAAGCGTCGTACTACTCAATCTCCTACCCGAGTTGCCTGATCTCCGGCAAGGTTTTTTTGACCTCGAACCACGCCACGCCGTCAGAAGTGTAGTTTTGCGGCTGTTGCAAAAGCTCGAAAACCCTGACCGAATAGAGGATGTTGTTCGACGCATTCTGCCCCAGATCGAACAGTTGTCGGCCAAGTGGGAACTGATAATGTTGGTCGGACACCAAAACGGAACAGGACACGAACTCGTCTTGAAGCACGCGGCACAGGAACTCGAGAGAACCTGGCGAGAGAAAGTTCGATCTGCGCCAGTCGAATCTCTGGCCAAAGAAAAATGCCTCCTCCAGACCTTTGTCTTTGTAAAACAAGACTCCGATCCCGATGAACCGCCACTCGAAGTCCCAGATTCGTCCTGCGTGACCCGGGCTCTGCTTGAGTCAGCACGTACGTTGACACAGGAGGAAGTCGGAAGGGTCATTCACCGTTCTTTTCGTTTGGAGTGGGATGCCTTGGTTGACGTGTATAGCAGCGAGGAGATTTTACGAGACAGGATCGAAAAGCTGAAGTCCACTCGACCGAGGGATTTAGGTGACGTCCTCGAGCTAGTGGACAAGTACCTTGCTGGGTATCGGCACCAAGGCCTCGAACGAGGGCGGAGTCAGTCCTGATCCCTTACCCGTCGGAAATCGACTCAGGAGAGCGTGCATATGAGTATGTCGAAACTGACGTCGGAAAAAGTTGAGCATAGGCAGCACGTGTTGGCAATGGATTTACTTGTCTACGAGGAGGATTATAGGAATTCTTCCTTTGGATCGTACACGTGGTGTGCTCCGCACATGAATCTAATGGGCATCCGACCATACATGGAGCGGATTTGTTTGGGTCTAGAGAAAAGTATCAGGTTCTTGCTTCAAATCCATGATCGCGATAGTGGAGGGAAGCATGATCTAAACCACTTGTTTTCAAAACTCCCAGAGTCATTTAAGGCTTATTTCGAAGACAGGTATCGCGAGAGCTACAGTTTGTGGGCGACTCCTCCTTCCAAAGTTCGAGGAAGTGCCAACTCGGAGGCCGAGGATTCACGAGCACTCCACCATTTTGAATCCACACTCCGCGACGAGTACAAGTCCATAATGAGAAGCATCCCGACTGCTTCCGATTTCCTTTTGAAAAGCCGAGATGGATACAACAAGTGGAGGTTTGTTGAACAACACACGCCACCTCCGAAGTATCCTGAACTGAATGTGTCCTTGGACATGTGGAGATTCATAGCTTGGACAACGTACAAGTTGATCAAAGAGAGATTCCCCGACACGCATCCAGTACCTCCCGACGGCCAATCCTTGAGTTCTGTTTTAGACACATTTTTCAGTTGGAGGCTATGGCGCCGGGCGGAGGCAGAACTCAATAACCGAGGCTTGCCAGTATCAGTTTCCGAATTGTGCGCGTGGTTTGTACAAGATCGCACACCTCCCAAGTTTCTCTCCGCGGGGATTGAGATCATAAACTATCGCAGAGGACATCGGAGCGATATCAGATCCGCAAATCCTGAAATGCTCTCCATTTTGCTTGAGGTGGCGGACTCCATTTTTGACTCTCCTTTTGCTGGACAAGGTCCCGCTTTTGCAAATGGAACACCTCAGCGATCAACGGAGATTCTCATGTTTCTCAAGCGAGCGTACCACGATGGGATAGAGTGGGACCCTGCAAACCGAACATTCCGATCTATTGGTTCGAGAAGACAAGCCTAATGATCCACATAATCTGCCTATTGGCAACGTTTCTCGGACTTCCGCTCCCCCACGTCTGCCCCGGATACAAGGGGGAGCATCCCAAGATACTACGGCCATGCCCTCGTTGAACGGACGGTAGACGTGAGACCGGACAGGGAGCCGTCCAGAAGGCGTCCCTGAAGAAGAATAGCATTCACATCCAAATTGCGAAGGGAAGCAGCACGATAGCCGAATCTGATCGAGAGCACTCCCTTCGGGTCTGCAAGAAGTACCAACTCAACCCTGACAAGATGGAAATGCGGTTTTCCCGTGCGGAGGCGCACTGATCAGGCCGCGCAGAAGATCCTGGTACGCCCGCTGGCGGCGCTTGCCTCGGTGCTTGACGATGTTCAGATGACGTCGCTTGGCCCGACGCTGGTGATCGTGAAAGAGGATCTTGTGATGACGGGCCAGACGGCGCAGCCACCGGGTGAGGACTCGAACCGAATCGGACAACAACTGAGAGTCCTGCGGATAGCGGTTGGGGCTTTCCACGGCCGTGGCGTCGACCCGAATCTTGCGGCCCCGTTCCAGCCCCTGCCGGTTTGCCCAAAGGACCAGGAGCCGGTTGATCTGCTGCCAGGTAGTGGCTTGGATGCAGCTGATGTTCCCTTGGAGGCAGGAGGCGCTGGGAGTTCAGTGAAAGGGGAAACAGGCGAAGGAAATAGGGAGAACATGACTGTCCCCTATTCACTGCCCGCTTGGATATCGGTGTCGTTGATCACTCTGCTGTTAATCCTTCTACTTCCGAGTGATCTTCGGGCCAGCATACAGGATGAATACACGATCGTCGGATCTTCTTGTCCAAGAATAATGCAGTCGGAGCGTCAGGCGGCGCACCTTGCCGTGCCAGGTGCCGAACAGGTATTTTCCGGGCTCGGTTGGATGCCGAAATGTCAACTCATTGCGGAACCGCTTTTTTTCCGTGTCCGAGGAGTCGGAAAAACGCGCGTTTTCCCCAGTGAAGTAATCCTGCAAGATCTGTTGTCCTTCGGGCGTCCGTACGCCGTTTGCGTCGAAGGCGTGTGCGAAGCGTTCGAGAATGGAGAGCAGGAAGAAGATCTGCTCCGCCGAGCTCTTGGCGAAAGGAATCCCATCGAGAGGTTCAAGCCAATCGTCGGCAAAGGCCAGCTTCACAAAGCGGGACCTGGAAACGTCGTAAAGATCTTTCCATGCGCCGATCGGCGGCGCTATGTTCTCCAGGGACCTCTCGAATTCAGCGGGTTCCCACCAGTTCTTGAGAGCGGTGCGCCGGTCATCCATTCCTTCGGCTTCCCGACGCCAGATCACCTCGACGGGCGAAAAATTCCAATCGGAGGGCAGGGCGCTGACCAATCCGCAACGGACACCATGGAGGTTTCGGTATGCAGCCTCGCCAACGGCAGTGTCAGTGACTATTTCGTGGTTGCACTTGAGATAGTCACCTCCGCCGTGTCGGCGAAGATCATTCCAGAAAGGGCCGCGACGACTCAGCCAGATCATCACGGATCGCCGTTGGCTTTCTGCAAGCTGGCCGATGGCTCGCGGCATCAACACGCCGGGCATCGCCTCGGCATTCAAGATGGCTCGATGACAATAGACGTTCCGATTGAAACGCCGGGCGACCGTCCTCATGGTCATCAACCGTGCAACCGCGTCCCGAAAAGACTGAATATCGTGGAATTGTCCGTGAATTGACTTTTCGTTGACGAAGATCTCCACGTCAATTCCATCCGGCGAAGTAATTCATGTCCTTGTCGAACTGATCGAAGAATCCCTCGGGCCAATCGTCGATGTTCCCGTCGCCATCGATCAACGGGCTCTGCACCTGCGGGAGACCCTCGCGCTCTGCATCCTGCCGCGGCCGAAAGAAATGCAGGGCGACATCGTCAGGGGGCAACGTCTTGTTCTTGACCGCACGCCGGACGCCATTCAGTACATGGTCGCTATGTGTCTCCAGAATCACCTGCACGCCTCCGTCGGCGATTTCCGCCAGGAATTCGCCCATCAGCGCCTGTCCGGCGGGGTGGAGATGTACCTCGGGATTCTCGATCAACAGCAAATCATTACGACGCGCCGACAGAGCCGCCACCACAATGGGCAAAACCTGCGTAATCCCGAAGCCGGTATGCGTTGGACGATGAAAATCCACGTCTTTCGAGGTTCGAATGCCCAACGTCACGGCATTGGCCCTCGGAATCTTGGCAATCGCCAATTCACAACCGGGAAAGAAGTGGCCCATCCGTGCTTCGACTTGTCGCAGCCGAATCGGTGGCACGCCTTTTATCACCAACGCGTTCGGAACGCGTTCATCCCGCCCAGCGTAAAGAACGCTGACCGCATGTTCTCCCGCCGGCCCGACGACAGGTCTGAGGCCGGGTTCCTCCAACACATACGTCTCACGGGGACCCAGCCTTTCAGCGGTCAGATAGGTCATCCGACAGAGGCGGCTAGACACCGAACGGTCAGCATTCAACGGCAACAAATGGCGCAACGATTCCGGTTCGTTAGCGCCGTTACCGTCAATGCTGACCCCCACCACACCCAAGGACATCCTGGTTCGCCCACCTTCGAATTGCCATCGATACACTGCCTCACCATCCAGCAGCCCGATCCCGAAGTGACGCGTGCCGGTGATCTTGTCGATCACGTCCTCGGCCGTGCCGAGTTGAACGGCGTAGCCGTTTAGCATCAATCGCGTTGACCATTCATGTTCACGCATGGTCTGGTGCAACAGAGCGAGCGCCTGTATCACTGACGATTTCCCGGAGGCGTTGAGGCCCGACAGCAGAGTCAGCGGCCGCAACGGCAGCTTCAACAAGGCGAAACACTTGAAGTGCCGTAGGTCAATCTGAGTGAACACCGAGAACCTCCTCAAAAACGTTCCGTGTCTTCTGAAAGCGGATCCTCACCCTGGGCGTACCGTTCGTAGCGTATGTAATCGCGTTATGGAACTCGTCGTCATCAAGAAGTTGATATATCGCCGAACGAAGACGTTCAGAGCACGCTCTGACCCGGTCTTCTGAGTAGTGGGACAACCCGGTGGACATCACATCCCAGAGAGACGCGTTGATGACGTTGCGCGCCACCTGCCCAGGAAAGTGTTTTCTGAAGGCATGGCGCTTGAATAGAAGCAAGTTGTTCGAGAGTCCCCTGCGATGTTCCTTCGACATTCTCTCCAAGTCGGGTCCCTGCATTTTGTTCATGGAACTCAGGCATTTCGCCAGAAAATCGTCCATGTCGCCATGGTATTCATCAAGACCAAGCAGTTGGAACGCGCAAAATCGATTGACGAACTCACGGTCCCGCATGGTCTTCTGATTCAGGCTTTTTCCGGTCGCCTTCAGAAAAATGTCTGTTCGTGCCTCCCGTTTGAGGAATCGGGTGGCTGCACCCATGAACAGACAGTTGCGCATTTGTTGCCGGGTAAGTGGCATACCGCCGTTCACTCGCTCGAATATGTCCAAGCGGACTGGTTCCGGCGCTTTGGAGTCGATGATGTAGAAAATGAGGTTGCAGTCCTCGATTCGATTCTGAAATTTCGGCGGAAGATCCGAGAAACGCTTGCCGTTGAGTTCTGCGCGGTCCGGCAGCCGCAACTTCAGCTCTCCGTCTACGAATTGTTTGAACGTGGACAGGCGCTGCAAACCGTCGACCACTACCATCCGCCCTTCCCTGTCTTCGGCCATGTAGAACACCGGCAGGGGAATGCGCATGATCACGGATTCGATCAACTTGCTCTGTTTGTCTTCCGGCCAGATGAAATCGCGTTGGAAGTCCGGATTCATCACGTACGTACCGCGACGGATTCGCCGAAGGACATCGTAAACCGTTCTGCGATCATCACGAATCAGCAGATCGTCGAGCGGATAATTGCCCCAGGACCCTTTGTCGTCGAGATCCAGACCCTCGATGTTTTCAGTCTCCGCCAATTGAGCGGATTGCCCATCGCTCATTGCGTTGTCACTCCCTGTTTCTTTCCGAACAGTTCTGTCCGACCATCGTTCGGGCTGTGTTGTCAGCCGACGGCTCAACTATGGGGATCAGCTTCGGCTCGTCGCCAAGTAGTCCAGGCCGGGTGAGGCACCGGGACAATGCCACGATCATCGTTTTCACTCTATCGAATGTCTTGCATGTTCTGAAATTCCGTGCCGATCCGAAAAACCATTGACCCAATTGTACCGTCTCCGCCTGCACACCAAGAGGCGAATCTTCTTCAATCTGTTTCCTGGAAGACCCGGCTTCCGGGATAGACCTCATTGAAGAGCACGTCAGGAATACTCAGGTCTGTCCTCCAGGATGTCCTTCAACGTCTTGGCGACTGGCATTTCCTCCGCCGGTGCCATGAACTCTGGAGCTGTAAACAGCGGATTGCCCGGCGACCAGAGTTCCAGGCTTTCGGCATGCTCTTCGTAGTACGCCGGGTCGGTTGTCATCCGGACCCGCTCCTGCATCCCGGGTTTGAGCACGCCATATTCGCACCGCCCCAGCGGTCGCACCTCAAAGCCGGGCGGCATCAAATCCGGTGATCGGATCACCCGATCCAGATCTTCCATGGTCACCGGCGAAGCAGATCGTTCCGGCACAGTGACGTCGCTCGCCGTCACGGAATCGATATCGAAGCCCTGCCCCTCGGCTTCACGCGTCTGCTGCTCGATGGCGTCCACCGTAGGAGGTGTCGAGCCGAAAAATCGATGCGACCTCACCGCCTACACCGGTCAGCCGCCGACAGACGTTGGCGAGCAGGTTCCTAAGACCCCGGGTGGGATAGGTGTTGGCGAAGAAGCGCGCCGGGTCGCGATACTCGTCGCTGGCCGAGCCTTTGATGACTTGAGCCAGATCGGCTGCGAAATCGGCCTCGGTGATCGCGCCTCTGAGAACGTCCGCGCGCGGCCTACAGATTCCGAATATCGTCGGGAGGGTCATTGTCGTCGCTCTACCTGATTTCCACTAACGAATATCCCGCGAGCAGACGGCCGAGGACCGAGAGGTCAATCCCGAAACGCCGGGTCATGAGGTTCTTTCCTGAACCTTTCGATCTCGAACGGCGGATGTCCTGGAGGGATCTTGTTGCGTAGCGTCCCGAGGCGAGAATAGTCGGTTCGTCTTGGCCGTAGCGTGAATCCGTCCCGGCATTCTTCCAGTTCGAGCTGGTCACCGGGCCCCACACCCAGCGCATCCGGAACCGGTGCGGGAAACGCGACTTGGCGTTTCGAAGTGATCTTGGCGATCATGGCAAAGCTTCCTATCAGAACAGTATTTCGGGAAGGCGTTCCGGTCAAGGAGCCTCGGAAGGCGCGTCCCGGCTCGAAACTCCATACGTCGCCTCCATGCGCTTCTCGGAGATCTGCTCTGCACGCCACAAGCATCCAAGGATCCGTCTGAGACCTGCCCGCCCACACGTGCTCGACCGCACCAGCGTTTGAACTCCAGATGAGAATCAACTACTTTTACGTTACTCGCCCCTTGGCAGTACGCCGCGCTCCCATCCTCGACTCAGGATCGGTGACCATGAGCGAGGCCGATCCCTTGGGGCTTTTTCGTTCACGCGTCGGGAACATCCAGGAATGATCAGGACTTCAATCCTCGTTGACGGCAGCGTACACAGATCGAATACAGGGTGGCAGCCCGGCGCGGGTTGTGACTTCAACTCGCTCTCAATCGAAATCCACTAGCCGAACGGAGCGTTAAGCCGGTGGCAAACGTTGCCACCAACGGCTACGCCAGGATCTCCTTAACCACCCGGGCTGGAAACTCGTCGGTGAGGCGTTCGCTGCGGCCCTCCCGGACCATGACCAGCTCCCGGTGACCCAACCCGAGCTGGTGCAGGATGGTGGCGTGGAGATCGTGGACGCTGACCCGGTTCTCCACCGCCCTGAAGCCGATCTCGTCGGTGGATCCGTAGACGGTCCCACCGCGGACGCCTCCTCCAGCCAGCCAGACCGAGAAGCCTGCCGGCCCATGGTCGCGTCCCGCCAGGTTCCCCTGTCGACTCTGAGACAGAGGCAGCCGGCCGAATTCCCCGCCCCACACCAGCAGTGTCGAGTCGAGGAGGCCCCGTTGTTTCAGGTCCTTCAGCAAAGCGGATACGGGTTTGTCGGTCTTGCCGCAAGCGTACCCCAGCGCCTGCTGCAGGTTCTGGTGGGTATCCCAGATCTGCCCCTCGATATACAGTTGGACCAACCGGACACCCCGTTCCACCAGACGACGGGCCATCAGGCAACGCCGCCCGTACGAGTCGGTCTCTTCCTGGCCGACACCGTACATCTCCCGCGTCGCGGCGCTCTCCTGGGAGATGTCCAGGGCATCGCTGGCCGCCAACTGCATACCCGCCGC
The DNA here is from genome assembly GCA_965263035.1 of Acidobacteriota bacterium. Taxonomy (GTDB): domain Bacteria; phylum Acidobacteriota; class UBA6911; order RPQK01; family JAJDTT01; genus JAJDTT01. The sequence continues at coordinate 5,312,078 of OZ253580.1, read as the reverse complement.
CAACTCGTAGTTGGTGATTCGCGCCTGCAGTTCCGCCTCGCCTGGACGCTGGTCCCGGTGATGCCGGTCGAGGCGTCCCAGCAGCGAACGCGCCAGATCCCGCACCGGGTCGGGGTATTCGTTCTTCGCCTTCAGGTTCAGGATCGGAGTGCCCTTCGCGCGGACCCGAGTGCCCTGGTAAACGGGCGGGAGCCAGCCCGAATGCCAGTTTTGGATATGGTTGATGGGCAGGCCCTTGGGGTCGTCCAGGACCACATAGGCCGGCAGGTTCCGGTTCTCGCTGCCCAGCCCGTAGACCACCCAGGATCCAAGACTCGGACGGTTGGAGAAGGGGCGGCCGCTCTGCATCAGGAAGATGGACGGTTCGTGGTTGAAGTGGGTGGTGAACATGGACCGGATCACCGCGATGTCATCCACCTGCTCGGCCAGATGCGGCATCATGTTGGAAAGTTGGAGGCCCGACCGGCCGTACCGCTTGAACTTGAAGGGGGAGGGCATGAATCCGCCCGCCTCGTTGATGAACTCGATGGTGCTGGCCAGATCCCGTCCCGGCGGCTTACCCGCATAACGTTCCAATGCAGGTTTGGGATCGAACAGGTCCACCTGGCTGGGACCCCCGTTCATGAAGAACTGGATGACGGAAGTCGCCTTGGGCTCGAAGTTCGGCTGGCGCGGACGCAGATCGTAGACCCGGTCCCGGACTCTACTCGCGTCCGGTTTGGCGCCCACAAGGTCCCGGCCCAGGAGCCAGGCCAGGGCTGCCCCGTGCAGCCCGTCGCCGACGCGGGAGAAGAAGGTCCTCCGCGGCAGCTCTGAGCCTGGGAGGTTCAGGGTCCGGTTACTCATGCGGTTCAGGTTATCCATCTTCAGGCTCCTCAATCGACGTAGAGGAATTCTGCGGTATTGAAGAAGGTATGGCAGAAGGTGCCCAGCGCCAGCCATTGTGCCCTGCCCTGCCGCGGCTCGGGCGACCGGTCCTGGTCCAGATGCCGTTTCCACTCCTTGGTCATGTCAGCCAGTGTCGACTTGCTCCATTCCAGTTCCTCGGCCGATGGTGGTCGGCCCAGAGCCGCCAGATAGACTCTCTCCACCTGCGCCGCCGGCTCGCGGCCGACAGTGTCGATTACTCTTCCCGCCATGAAACGGGCACTGGCCCGGACGGTTTCGCTGTTCATCAATTGCAGAGCCTGGGAGGAGACGGTGGACCGACTCCGCACCAGGCAGTTGGGCCGCAACTGGGGCGCGTCGAAGGTGTCCAGCATGGTGACCGGGGTCGAGCGCCGCTGCATCAGATAGATGCTTCTCCGGTACCCCTGCTTCGACTCCTTGGCCACCACCTCTCCATCCGGCTTCTCCTCGATGGGATCGGGAGGTCCGAACGGTGTCGCATCGAGCCGCCCGGAAACCTTCAGGATGGAGTCGCGGACGGCGTCGGCATCCAACCGGCGCATGGGAAAGAAGGCCAGCAGCCGGTTGCCGGGGTCACCATCGATTCCCGGATTCCGCCGAGAACTCTGACGGTACGCCGTGGAGGTCAGGATCATCCGGTGCAGCGCCTTCATGCTCCATCCGCTCCGGACGAACTCCGAGGCCAGCCAGTCCAGAAGCTCGGGGTGCGAGGGAGGGGAGCCGGTCCGGCCAAAGTTCCCCACCGTCTTCACCAGGCCGGAGCCGAAGTAGTACTGCCAGATGCGATTCACCAGAACCCGGGCGGTGAGCGGGTGCCGCGGTTGCACGAGCCATTTGGCCAGCGCCAATCGGCGCCCGCTGGTGTCGGTCGTCCACTTCGGCTTTTCCAGCCGATAGGGCTCGAGGTCCCCGTCCAAAACGGAAGGGATTCCCGGAGCAACAGGCTCCAAGGGATTCTGGTGTTGCCCCCGGCCCAAGACGGAAACTGCCGTGGGCCGGCCGCCCATGTCGAACAGGGCTCGGAGCCGGGGATTCCCCTTGAGCCGCTTCTTGACCTTCTGGACGGCGTCCCTCTTCTCCTTGGCCACCTTCTGGAACGATGGGAACCGCTTCTCCAGTTCCTCCGGGAGGATGCGCAACTGGTCCTGGAAGCGCTCTACCAGGTATTCCTGCACCGGAGTCCGTTCCGGAACGGCTGTCTGTTCCGCCGCCATGACCTCTTCCCGGATCAATTCCGGGATTGCGACTCTCTTCTCCTTCAAGAGCTTCTTGCGCAGAACGTTCGCCTTCTCCTCGAAGGCTTTCTCGATTTCCTCGACCTCACGCAGAACGGGGGCATTGGCCTCTTCGACTTCCCGGACCTCCTCCGCGGGCGCTCCCAACAGCACCCGCATGTTGCTGTCGTTCCAATCCGCCTCCGGACCCACCGGAGTCTCGCTGGGAGAGAGCCAATCGTAGGGGTCGTAAGCCGTGCGCAGGATGGCGCTGAAACGATAGTAGTCTCGCTGGGGAATGGGATCGTACTTATGATCGTGACAGCGGGCGCAGGCCATGGTAATCCCCATCACCGAGGAGCTGAGGATCTCGACCTGGCTCGCCACCACCTCCAGGCGCTCGGGGACGAAGGCCTGAGAGACGCTGTAGGTCCCGTCCGGACCCATGCGGATGAATCCCGTCGCCACCAGCATCTCGCGCTGGTCAGGGGCCAGCTCTTTCGCAGCCTTGTAGTCGAACAGCTCGTCGCCGGCGATCTGCTCCACGAGGAACCGGTCGTAGGGTTTGTCGGCGTTGAGGGAGCGAATGACGTAATCGCGGTAGCGCCAGGCATTGGGGCGAACGGCGTCGGCCGAAACCTGTCCCTCCGAATCGGAATACCCGGCGGCGTCCAACCAACGGCGGCCCCAATACTCACCGTATCCGGGAGAGTCCAGGAGGTCATCCACCAACTTCTCGTAGGCTTCCGGGGTGCCATCGTAGGCTTGGACCGTCTCGGGTCCCGGGGGCAGTCCGATCACGTCGAAGTAGGCCCGCCGCATCAGGGTCAATGGTGGAGCATCCGGCGAGAATGCGTGGCCCTTTTCTTCCAGCTTCTCCAGCAGGAAGGCGTCGATGGGGGTGCGCAGCCGATCCTGACTGTTGACCTTCGGGACCGGAGGCCGCACAGGCGTTCGAAACGACCAGAAATCGCGGTCCGAGTCGCTGACGAGTGGGTCATTGGAAGCCGCGAAGGGCACCGGCTTTCGTTCGTCGTAAGGCGCTCCGGCGGCGATCCAGGCTCGGAGGCGTTCCAGTTCGGAGGAGGTCACGGCGCGTACCGAGAGCCTGGCCTGGTCCTTCAAGGGGGGCATGTCCGAGTTTTCGATCCGTTGAACCCAGATTATTCACCACGCAAACATAAAATGAGCAAGCGTGCCCGTCATGTCGAGTCGGATCAGAGGGTTACCGGATACCCACAGAAAACGGCTGAGACCCGACCTGGGTGAAACGCTATATTTGTTTTCAACGTCGGTTTAACCCCAGGATTCAAGTGGGGCCGAAACCCAAGCATTTCCACGGTTTTCGTCCCCTCCAAGGGCGGCATAAAGAGACGGCGTGCCCGTCATTTGTGGTATGATTATAGTGCTAAGAAACAACCACAATAAACGGAGCACGCCATGCCTGAGACGATACCGCAGATCCGGCCCTCATTCAACCGATCCCTCCGCCTCGAGACCCGCCCCGAGTTGCTCAGTGCGGACACGGGAGCCCTGGTGCAACGGGAGCTGATGGAGCGCAGCGGCCTCATCGACTGGTTGACCGAGCGGTTGCACGATCCGCGACACCCGAGTTCGATCCGCTATCCGCTGTCGGATCTGCTGCGGACTCGACTCCTGCTGCTGGGTCAGGGCTGGCGCGACCAGTCCGACGCCGACCGCCTGCGTCAGGATCCGAGCTTGCGGGTGGCGAGCCAGACCCGTCGGGGCACGGCGGCCTTGGAGGAGGGCCAGGGGCTGGCATCGCAGCCGACCTTGTCCCGACTGCTGGACACGCTCAGCCGGGAGGAGAACCTTTCGGTCCTGCACCAGGCGGTGACGGAGCTGGCGTGCCGTCGGATCGAGATGATCGAAGGCCGGCGGCGAAAACGGGGGAAAAAGACCCCACGGAAGAAGAGACGGAAAAAGACGATGTACCTGGACGTGGACGGTCTCCCGGTCGAGGTCCATGGGCATCCCCCGGGAAGCGAATGGAACGGATACTATCGCCAGCGGATGTACCACGGGTTGGTGGCGAGTTGTGCCGAGACGGGGGACCTGATCGACGGGGAGATTTTTCCGGGAGCCAGCTACCTGGGGAAAAAGGCGCTGAAGTTGACGCTGCGGGTGGTGGACCGCTGTCGGGGGCGTCTGTGCGGCTCGATGATCGTGCGGATGGATGCGGGGTTCCCGGAGCCGGGGCTGCTGAAGGGGCTGGAGTCGAGAAGCGTGCCCTATATCGCTCGAATCCGCAAGAATGAGGTCCTGAACCGGATGGCGAAGCCCTACTTGACCCAGCCGGCGGGGCGATCCCCGGATGCACCACCGAAGCTCTGGTTCCATGAGCTGACCTACCAGGCGGGGACGTGGGATCGGGCGCGCCGGGTGGTGCTGGTGGTGCGGGAGCGACCGGGGGAGTTGTATCCGGATCATTTCTGGTTGCTGACGAGCCTGAGCCGGAAGCGTTATGAGGCGGAAGCGCTGCTGACACAGTATCGAAAGCGGGGGAAGGCGGAAGGGCACATGGGGGAGTTGATGGACGTGCTCGATCCGGCCTTGTCCTCCGCGAGCCGGCCCAAGACGCACTACCGGGGGAAGCCGCTGAAGCCGGGAGCGAAGCCGGAAGCGACGACGGAGGCCGGCGTTCGACCCCACAACGAAGTCTTGTTCCTGCTGAATCTGCTGGGGTACGAGATCCTGCACCTGGGTCGGGTGCTGATGGAGCAGGCGACGCGTCGGGGCTGGAGTCTGCGTCGTTTTCGCGAGCGGATGTTGCGAGTGGCGTCTCGGGCGCTGCGCCAGGGGAGGCGATTGATTTTCGTCATCAGTCAAGGGGCGACGGACTGGAAGCGGTTGTGGAAGAGACTGGCGCGGGTGTCCTGGGCGCCGGGATAGCGGACGGAGGAGGAATCGGGCCCGTGGAAGGGACCGAAACGGTGGGGATTTCTCACCGGAGAGTCAATCTGTCGGCGGGTGACGGTCCCCCTGGCCGGAAAACGGTTTATGACTGGTTCAATCGTCCTGTTTTCGAGCCGATTCAGTCGAATCGACAGAGCTTCAAGAGAAACCGGGCTGCGACCGCACGAAAACGCCGGGTTGGAAGCCCTTATCAACATGTCCCATGAATAATCTGGGTTGAATGAGCAGGCTCTCATCCGGTTTTCCGGGAACGATACCGGGTCCCGAGACGCCGCCTTCAAGCAGACTCGCTCGGGTCTGCAGATCCAGGCCGCCCTCCTGGTTGCGGCGGCCGTGGCAGAGAAGGCACTTGACGTTGAGAATGGTGGTCACCGTTTCGGGTCCGGCGACGACTGCGGCAGACGCGACGGCGGCAGTTTCGGCCTCCTCCTCCGCGCGGCGCGCACCGGCTTCGATCCAGCGCCGGACCAAGTTGATCTGATCGTCACTCAGCCGATCGGCTCCCAGAGGCATGGCGCCGGAATGCAGCTTCTCCAGAAGCAGACTCTCCAAGGGTGAGCCCGGCACCAGCACAGGACCGGATTTCCCGCCCTGCAGGGTGCTTTCGTGGCTTGAAAGATCCAGCTCGCCTTGCGGCTGTGACGGCCCGTGGCAGGACCGGCAATTGGCTTCGAAGAGGGGAGCAATGTGGGTCTCGAAATCGGCGACGGGTTCACTTTGAGCCGCCAAGGGTAGGAGAAAAGCGGGCGGCACAACCGCCGTTACGAACCAGAGAACGACACCTAATGACCGGCTTGGCCAATAGCTTCCGGCCTCGCCTCGCCGCGACGAGTTCCCTGTCTGTAACCCACTCATTCCGATAACGATCCGACCCGCTTAAGGAGCGAGTATAACAGCTTTACGGCACCTTTTTACGTTGTGCGCGGAGACCGCTTCAGCCGACAAATTCAGGAGGGACGTCCCTCTATCAGGTTCGGGAGCCCTCATCGGCTAGCGCAACTATGGGGCATTTTTGCCGTAATTTTTAGTGGAATCAAGAGAATCATGACACACATTCATCGTTTTGTGACGGAGTCCGAAAAGGCTCACTACCAGAATCAGGCGCGGCGGGAGAAAAAGTCCCTCGGCGCTAGGTTGAGGGAAGCCGCGGAGGGGAAGCTGGCGGATGCAACCAGGTCGGGAGGTTTCACGCTCGACGACCTCCGGCGGTTCAACGACGAGTTCGATGCTCGGGAAGAGGGAAACGAGAGCCCGATTGGCTGGAACACAAACGGGCGATCGCGGAATCCGAGGTCCACGGTTTCAATCGAGCCTGACGTTCGTCGACGACAACGTTCTGGATCCAATCGATGGGCGGCGACCGCCTGTTGCCGGTCAAAGCCCGGAAATTCATCGCAACACGAGCCCTGGCCAGGAAACCCATATGGTGTATGATAGGTGTATGTCACGTACCAACGTAAACATTGACGACATGGCATGCGCGGAGGTCATGCGCCGTTACCATCTGAGGACAAAGCGCGAGGCAATCAATTTCGCACTCCGGTCCCTTGCGGCAGAGCCCCTGAGCGTAGATGAGGCCCGACGTCTTCGTGGTTCGGGTTGGGAGGGTGACCTCGAAGAGATGCGCACGGGCCGCGCGAAATGATTCTGGTCGATACCTCAGCGTGGGTCGAATTCCTTCGAGGCAGTGGCTCGGCCACCTGCATTCGCGTCCACACCCTACTCGGCGAAGAGATCGCCATCTGCGATGCGATTCGAATGGAAGTGCTTGCCGGTGCACGCAATGAAAAGCACCTACATGATCTCCGTCGCCTGTTGGCGAGGGCAACCGTCTTTCCGACCGATCCCACACACTACGACGACGCGGCCACGCTATACAGAATCTGTCGCCAAGGAGGCGGGACGGTGCGCAAGTTGATCGATTGCCTGATTGGCGCCGTGGCAATTCGGGCCGGTGCGCCGGTTCTCCACAACGATTCCGATTTCGACGTGCTGGCGCGCCACACGGAACTGAGAATTGCAACGTGAGGGGATCTCTTGCGGAGATGGCAGTCCGGCGACCTGCCAAAACTGGGATCTGCCGTCTGCCGAAATATTGTCATGCAGCTCGTGAAAATATCCACGGTCGGTGGCTCCTGCGGTCATATCGAGCTCAATTTCTGACGACTCCAGATACCATGGCGTCTCAATCAAGCCTTATCTCGCGGTAGGAATTCATTGAGGCGGGTCCATCGCTGACCCAGAGCTGCCGCTGGTTCAGGTCCATGACGATGGAGCAGAGGGTCTGAAGCCAACTGGCCGTATGGGCCTGGGCGGGATCGGCATGCTGGCTGATGGAGTTCCCTCCGTCGTTCCGGTCGGCCAGCCAACCCTGAACGGTCTCGGATCCCACGGGCTCCTGAGTCCCGGTCAGTCTCTCCCAGCGCAGACCACGCACCCGGCTGTTCTCGAAGTGGTTGGGCTCCGCGACGTGCCGGCAGTGATTCGTGTGCCAGTAGATCTCATCGGTCCGCAGATCATGGCGGCCGACGCCTTCGGGCGTCGCTTCGAAATCCGCCGACCTGCCCTGCTCGTCGGCCACCAGGATGGTTACCGTAGCGAGCGGCGCATTCTCTTCCAGGATTCGGCAGGCCTCGTCAAAACCCGACTGAGCCAGGATGGTTCTTCCCAGTACGGTGAAGAGCTGCCGGCCCGTGGAAGCCTTCTCCCGGCAGCGTAGACCGGCCGAAACGACCCCAACGCCGTCTTGATTAAAGCCGTATTTTCCGGGCTGACCGCATTCGGTCACCATGACGTGATCCGGCTGGTCGTCGCAACGGGAGATCAGGACGGCCCGGAAGTCCATCACCTCGGGCCGCCAATCCCAGCTCTGCCCCAGCAGCGTGCTTCCATTTCGCGAACGGCCGGGACCCACGAACAGATTGGAGCAGTCTCCCAGGGCGACCTGCTCGAAGGTGATCTCGTAGCGCGCCGTCAGGGCCAGGATGTCCTCAAGCCGCTGGCCAGACCCTTCGGCGATTCCCTCGTACTCCTTCATCAGGAGCGGATTGAGCTGTGCGGTGGGGCCCAGGAACGCCGAGGCGCGGCGGGCCATGCCCTCGGCACTCATGCCCAGATGTTCCCGGAAGAAGTGACGATAGAAGTCCACCGCCGTCTGGATCGGATCCTTCAACTGGCGGCCGTGTTGGAGCCCCCGCTGCCGGCTGTTTCCCCTCAGTTCGACGACGTAGAGAGTGGAGTTCCCTGCCCGGCCCATCAGGCCGCGCCTCCGCCGTTCCGTTCGAGGACGAGACGCCCCGACTTGTAGACCTGGAGAGGCCGCCGCAGCACTTCAAGATCCTCCAGGGGGTTCCCTTCCAGCAACGTCAGGTCGGCCCGGTGTCCGGGCTTGACCTGGCCTACGTGGGAGAGTCCGAGGTAGGAGGCGCCCAGGTCGGTGACGGTGCGGAGGGCCTCGTGACGGGTGAGGCCGGCCTCAGTGTAGCTGTCCAACTCGTCCACCAGGCTGTCAAACGGCGTGTTCGTCGCTCCGCAGTCGGTCCCTCCGATGATCTTCATCCCCAGACGGCGGAAGTGTCCCGTGTTGATCAAGCGCCCCTCCAGTCGCTCGACCGCAGCCACGTCTCCGGGGTTGTGCGCCGCCCCTGCCGCCCGGAAGCACCGCGCGGTCTGAAGCGCCGAGTAGACGGTCGGGCTCACGATGATGCCCGCGTCCCGAATCTGACGCGTCAGTCCCTCGTCGTACCGGTATCGTCCCGGCGACTCCACGAAGCTGGCGTGCTCGATCATGTCGAGCCCCACCTGGATGCCCCGCCGAATGCTGTCGGTGGCGTGGCAATGCGCCGTGATCTGGACCCCGTTGGCGTGAGCCTCCCGAACCGCGGCCTCCATGATCTCTAAAGGCAGATCGGCTTCGTGGGGGATGGTTCCCGGCGTGAGGCCGCCTCCCGAGGCCATGAGTTTCACGAATCCCGCCCCGTGGTTCAGGTTCCACTCGATTCGTTCACACAATTCCCGGACCGAGGCCACCTCGCCCCCCAGGAAATGGCAATGACCCTTCGGACGCATGAGCGCATAGCCGCAGCTGATGATATGGGGGCCTGGGACCTCGCCGGCGTCCACCTGGCGCTGGAACCGGACCATGAGGTGTCCCGGCGCGGCCATATCGCGCATGGTGGTGATCCCGGCCTGGATCGCCAGCCGGGCATTCTCCTCGGCCGTGGCCATCCGCTTGGAATCATCGCTCTGAAGGTACGAGCCTCTGGGATCCGGCCCCGCGTCCAGGAAGAAATGGACGTGGCAGTCGATGAGGCCGGGACACAGGTACCGTCCGACGGCGTCCAATGAGGCGCCGCTCCAGCCCGGGAACCGCCCGCTCGCCTCGATCCGGTCTCCGCGAACCAGAACCGAACGGTCCACCTCGATGGATCCGTTGGAAACGTCGACGATCCGGGCGTTGCGGATGAGCAAAGAGTCGGACATGAGATCCACCTGCTTCAGTCGGAAGAAGGATATTGGCTGGGTGGACCCAGTCCCAACATCTGCCGGGCTTCCTGGATCGTGGCCACCCGGCGGCCCAGGTCCCGGGCAATTCGAGCCACCCTCCGGACCAGTTGGGCATTGTCCCGGGCCGGTTCCTCCCGCTGGTAGTCGATGCAGTCCTCCATTCCGGTTCGGACGTGCCCTCCCAGCAGGATGGCCAGGGTATTGACCTGGACCGCCTCCAGCCCCAGGGCGCAGGTCTGGAAGATGCAGCCCGGCGGGAGGTTCCGGACCATGGAGAGGACGTTGTCGGGACTGGTCCCGATGCCGCTCTGTTGACCGAAGACCAACTGGACGAAGTAGGGTTCTTCCAGCGCGTCTCGCGAGATCAGATGCTCCAGCAGATCCAGATGACCCGGATGGTAGATGAAGACCTGGGGCTTGATTCCCCGCTCCCTCAGAGCGTGGGCCGCCCGCTCAGTGTGATCGAAGGTGGTCGCCAGGACCACGCTGGGGGAGCTTCCCTTCCCCCGGAAGGTCATGGGACCCGGATTGAGGGCCATGATCTCGGGACGGGCCTCCAAAGGCAACGATTCGTAGCGGTAGACCGTACCGCCCAGCTCGTCGTCCGTGGACTCGATGGGTGTGGCCGCCTGCGTGTTGTCGATGATGATGTCCGGCTCGTGGGCACGGATCAGCGCGTTGATCTCCAGATAGCGCTCGGCCCGGTCGGTTTCCCGCGTCGGATCGTCGGGTTCGCGGCCGTGGATGTGGATGATCTGGGCCCCGGCGGAGGCCACAAGGGGCGCCGTCCCGGCCTGTTCCCGCGCGGTGACGGGAACGCCTGGATTTTCCGCCTTCTGATGGCTGCCGGTGGTCGCGCAAGAAATAATGAGGGGCGGCATGCCCGTGGCAATTCGTCTCCGGTACTGGCCCAGATTCAGGTAGTCCCAGGTCAGGTCCGACTCGACGGGACCACTGGGAGATTGGGATGCCGCGGAGGGTCGCGAATCCGGAGGACCGATCAAGAAACACCTTCCTTTCAGGGCTCGACAGGCGGTCTGCGAGTCAACCACAGGCCCGGCAACGGGTCAAGAAAGCGAACTTTACCCTGCGGGCGGCCGCACCACTCTGAAGGAAACGTCCCAAGTTCCGCGCACCGGCAGATTCGGGGGTTGGAAATTCCCCGGTTCCCCGTACCCACGGCCGTGACGCTTCCTTCACCCATTCTTGACAGCCCACCGGCTGCTCTTTATGTTCGGCATCGTTCAGTTGATCCGGGGTGTCCGGTTCGTTGACGATTCGCCTGCTGTTCCGGAACCCGGAGGCCTTGCGCGGTCTGGACCGGGAACCGCAGATTCGAGGTCCGAGTGCAGGGATTCACAGCTCTCGACAACGCCGTCCTCATTTTCTACATCGTTCTGGTCGTGGGGATGGGCTCCTTCTTTTTCCGGGGCCAGAAAAACACCGAAGACTACTTCCTGGCCGGCCGGAGAATGCCATGGGTCGCGGTGGGCATCTCCATTTTCGCGACCCTTTTCTCCGCCATCAGCCTGCTGGGCAGCCCCGGCTGGGTCTACGACAACGACTTGACCCTGGGCCTGACTCTCGTGACCATTCCCATCTGCACCCCCATCGTGATCTGGGTGTTCCTGCCCTTCTACCACCGGCTTCGAGTCTTCACCGCCTACGAGTATCTGGAACGGCGTTTCAATCCGTCAGTACGCCTGGCGTCCAGCCTGCTCTTCCTGTTCATGCGGGGAAGCTATCTGGCCGTCGTCATCTACGCACCCTCCCTGGTCCTCTCCACCGTCACCGGACTGGAGTTGAAATGGACCATCTTCATCATCGGTGGACTGGCGACGCTCTACACCTTGCTCGGTGGAATGAAGGCGGTCATCTGGACCGACGTGGTCCAGGCCACGGTCCTGTTCGGTGGACTTATCACGGTGACCGCGGTGCTGATCCTGCGGGTGGACGGAGGAGTGGGCGAAATCGTGGCTGTGGCCTCCCAAGACGGACCCTTCCACGTCGAAACCAGTTGGGGCACCTGGGCGGAGGTGACGCTCTGGGCGGTCCTCGTCAACGGTTTCTTCATCCACCTGTCCATGTACGGCGTGGACCAGATGACGCTGCAGCGGTACCTGACCACACCGACCCTTCGCGCCGGCCGCAATTCCATGCTTCTGAACGCGGTCATGGTCCTGCCCGCCGCCCTGCTGCTCCTCTTCGTGGGGGGCGCCCTCTATGTATTCTACCAGCAGTTCCCGGCCCGTATGGCCGAAGGACTCCGGGGGGACGCCGTCCTCCCTCACTTCGTCATTCACGAGCTCCCGCCAGGGGTCTCGGGAGTCTTCATCGCAGCCATGTTCGCGGCGGCCATGTCCACCATCGACTCGGCCATCAACTCACTGTCCACGTCCACCATGAAGGATCTCTACCAGCGCTACGTCCAGACCCAGGCCGAGGAGAAAACCTATCTGAACGTGTCACGCCTCTTCACCGTGTTCTGGGGCGGCATGGCAACCGTGTTCGCGCTTTATGTCAACTATTTCCCCAACATCCTGTCGGCATCCAAGACCCTGGCCGGCTTCTTCAGCGGAAGTATCCTGGGCATCTTCATGCTCGGCATGCTCTCGACGCGAACCACACCTGCCGGAGTCTTGATCGGAGCCTGGGGGTTGCCGCCGTGGTCTCGGCGGCCCAGTGGACCTCCATGAGCTTCCTCTGGTACGCGCCGTTGGGCAGCGTCGTCACGCTCCTCTCGGGTTATCTTCTAAGCCTCACAACTCCACGAATGCCCCTCCGTCATCTGCAAGGATTGACCATTCAGACCCAACGGAAGGAAGGATGACTCCACCCGGCGCCATGAAGACAGTCACGTTTCACGGACACGATATCTCCCAACTGGTCCTGGGAACCGCCCAGTTCGGCTTCGACTACGGCATTGCCAACCAGGTGGGCCAGCCTTCCTACCAGGCGGTCCTGAAGATCCTGGGACGGGCCTTCGAGGGTGGCGTGAACGCCCTGGACACGGCCGCTCTGTACGGCGAGTCGGAGGTGGTCCTGGGACGGGCCTTGAAGGACCTGGGACTGCGGGACCGGGCCTTCGTGATCACCAAGTTCCCATGGGTCCACCAGGCCCGGGACGAACATCCCGGCCGGTTTCTGGAACGGGGCATCGTCCGGGCCCTGCGGAACCTGGGACTGGACCGGTTGCCCCTCTGCCTGTTTCACCGCTACGACGACCTGCCATACCTGGACGCCGCACTGGCCCTGAAGGAGAAGGGTTACGTGGAACACGTGGGGGTTTCGGTTTACGAACCGAACCAGGCGTTGGAGGCGCTGTCCCTGGAGGGAATCGAAGCGATCCAGCTTCCCACCAACATCCTGGACCGGCGCTTCCTTCGATGCGAGATTCCGACCCGGGCAAAGCGACGAGGAATCGCCGTGTTCGTCCGTAGCGTTTATCTGCAGGGTGTGCTGGGACTGTCCGACGATGACCTGCCCGATTTTCTTCAGGAACTGCATCCCGTCCGCCGCGAACTGGCCCGAATCGCCGGGGACCAGGGCTTGGCGTCCCTGGCCCTTCGCTATGTTGCCTCCCTTCCCGGCGTCCTCGGAGTTCTGACCGGTCTGGAGACCCTTTCCCAACTGGAGGACAATCTGGCTTGGATCGGTATGGGGGAGCTGACTCGGGACACCATGAATCGGATCGACCGAGCGTTTACCGACCTTCCCCGGCGGCTTCTGGACATGAGACAGTGGCCCAACGCGTAGTCCGCTTCGAGGGCTCTGCAGCCGGCGGAGCGAGATCCCGACGGCATCGACAAGGAAGAAGGCGGGACCATGAGCCAAGCTGAAACCTGCGTCCACGCCGAACCCCTCCGCCGCTGGACCGAGCAGGTCCTGCTGGCCAAGGGAACCCCGCCCCGGGACGCGGAGCGGGTCACCGAGGTCATGATCAAAGCCGATCTGAGAGGGGTGGACACCCACGGCGTCTTCGTCTGCCTGCAGCCTTACCTGGACCGCATTGATCAGATCCGGGCCGACCTGAGACAAATCAACCTGGAGCCGGACCTCAGGATTCTGCGGGACCAGGGTGCCGCCCTGTTGTTGGATGGAGACTGGGGGTTTGGGCACATTGCGGCTTGGGAAGCCATGGAACTGGCCATGGGACGGGCTCGCATCCATGGCATCGGCATGGTTTCGGTGACCCGAAGCACCCACCTGGGAATGTGTTCCTTCTATCCCCTCATGGCTGCGGATCAGGACATGATCGGAATCGCCATGACCAACACGACGCCGGCTGCCGTCCCCACCTTCGGCCGCAAGGCGCGCCTGGGCACCAACCCCCTGAGCGTGGCGGCTCCCGCCGGGAAACATCCTCCGTTCGAGCTGGATATGGCCACCACGGTGGTCGCCGGTGGAAAGGTGTACATCTCACACCTGGCCAACAAGAAAATGCCGGAAGGTTGGATAGTGGACAAAGCTGGAAACCCCATGACCGATGCCACCGCCGCTATCCGGTCCGGTCTCTACCTGCCCCTGGGGGGCGCCGGTCTTCTCCATGGCGGGCACAAAGGGTACGGGCTGGGGCTGGTGGTCGATATTCTGTGTGGACTGCTGGCCGGCGGAAACATCGGCCCGCGCATGGTGGCCGGGGAAAACTACCATTGGATGACGGCCATCGACATCGCGGCGTTTCGGCCGCCGGCCGAGTTCAAGGCCATGATGGACGACCTCATCGACACCCTGCACCGGACCCCCACCGTGCCCGGCCACGACCAGGTCCTGGTCCCGGGCGAGCTGGAACACCGCACCTATCAGCACCGAACCCGCCACGGCATACCGGTCCCGCCCGCGGTGCTCCCCTGGATCGAAGAGACCAGCCGGAAATTCGGGATCGATCCGCCCTTGTGATCCTGCCCTGAGGATTCGGATTCGGCGCACCCCCAGGACCCTTGCTGGCGGGAACCTCATTCGGCGGATATAATCGACCGCCGGTCGCCCCCGACCCGGGGCCCTGGGGCGGCGAACCACTTCGAACCATATGGAGCGATCTGATGAGATTTCGACTCTTGGTCCTGTTGCTGGGCACCGCCTCCCTGGTCGCGTCCTCCCGTGTATCCCAGGAAGGTGAAGCCATGATCAGAGAGGCCAATCGTTTCTTGGATTCCCTGTCCGCCATGCAGAAGGCGGTCAGCGTGTATTCCTTCGACACCGAGAAGCGGCTGGAGTGGCATTACTTCCCCGACGGCGGATACCAGGGGGCCTACGGATACGCCCGCCCCGGCATCGGTTACAAATACATGGACGACAAACAGGAGAAGCTGGCCCACAACCTGCTGCGGGCCGGTCTCAGCGACCGGGGATTCACCAAGGTCCAGGGAGTGATCCGGCTGGAAGAAATTCTTCGCCTCCTGGAGAACGACACGTCGGGAAACCGTGACCGGGAAAAGTACTACTACGCGATTTTTGGCACGCCCTCGGCTTCCGGGACCTGGGGCTGGCGGCTGGAAGGACACCATCTTTCGCTGAATTTCACCATCCAGGATGGCAAGTTGGTCTCCGCCACCCCGGCCTTCTTCGGCGCCAATCCGCACGAGGTCCGCCGGGGCCCCGAAAAGGGCCTGAGAGTGCTGGGCGCGGAAGAGGACAAGGCGAAACAGCTGCTGCAGAGCCTCGAATCCGCGCAGCGTGAACACGCCGTCGTGCAGCACGTCGCCTACCGGGACATCCTGAGCTTCGTCGACCAGAGGGCGCGACTGGTCAACGAACCTCCCGGGCTGCCCGCCGCCGAGCTCACCGACGACCAGTATCAGGCGCTGCGGAGCCTGGTGAACGAGTATGCCGCCAACGGTTCCGTCACGATTACGAAGGGGAGAATGGATCGCTTCGACGGGGCCCCCAGGGAGAAAATCCACTTCGCCTGGGCTGGAGGGACCGAGCCCGGAGAAGGGGTCTACTACAGGGTCCAGACACCGGATTTTCTCATCGAATACGCCAACACCCAGAACCGGGCCAACCACAGCCACACGGTCTGGCGAGACTGGAATGGAGACTTTGGACACGATGTCCTGGCCGCCCATTACCAGGATTACGACCACGGGATCGGTGAGCCGATCTACCGGGCAACGAAATAGCACCGTCGGGCCTTCGTGAACGCGAAGGGGAGTTCTTGACTCCGCGCGGACCCGGCCAGCATCGAATCGACCTTCCAATACTGCGAGAACAGGAGTGAACCCATGTTGCTAGCCCTCGACCAGGGCAGACCAGACCGCTTTGATGGCCTCCAATCCATCGACTTCGGGGCCGTCGTCCTCTATTTCATCGTGATGTTGATCGCCGGTTACTACTTCAGCAAGAAGCAGAAATCGACCGAAGAGTACTTCATGGCGGGTCGGAGCATGCCCTGGTTCGTGGTGGGTCTGAGCATGTTCGCCACCCTCCTGTCCACCGTCAGCTACCTCTCCAGTCCCGGCGAGATCATCAAAAACGGTCTGGGCATCTGGGGCGGGCAGATGCATATCCCCTTCACCCTGGCCCTGGTCACTGTGGTCCTGATCCCGTTCTTCATGCGCAAGCGCTTCACCAGCGCCTATGAATACCTGGAGGCCGAATATGGTCTCGGCGCGCGGCTCTTCGCGTCGATCCTGTTCATGCTCAACCGGCTGTTCTGGATGGGCATGATCGTCTACACCGCCTCCTTCGCCATGACCCGGATGACCGGTCTGCCCTTTGTCTGGGTGGTCGTGGGAATCGGCACCATCGCCATCATCTACACCACCATGGGTGGGATGCGGGCGGTCATCTGGACCGACGTGGCCCAGTTCGCCATCCTCTTCGCCGGCCTCGCGTTTACCGTAGGCTTCATCTTCTTCGAGACGGGCACCGGTCCCGCCACCTGGTACCACGACGTGATGCAGGCTGATCGGGAGCCGCAACCCTTCTTTGCCTTCGACCCCTATGTCCGGGTCAGCCTCCTGGGCATGGCCATCTATGCCCTGTTCTGGTGGACCTGCACCGCCGGATCGGATCAGGTGGCCATTCAGCGGTACCTGACCACCGGCTCGGTGCGGGGCGCCCGGCGCTCCTTCATATCCAACCTCGGCGCCGACATGACCATCGCCCTTTCCCTCGGTCTCACGGGGATGGCCCTCTATTCCTTCTACCTGGGCCAACTCCCCGGCACGCCCGACCAGGCCTTCCCCCATTTCATCGCCCACGGTTTGCCGCGGGGACTGGCCGGCCTGGTGGTGGCGGCCCTGTTCTCGGCCGCCATGTCGAGTCTGGACTCGGGGATGCATGGAGTGGCCACGGTGCTGACGGTCGACTTTTTCCGCCGCTTGCGCAAGAAGGCCCTCGACGCGGCGGCGGAGCTCAAGCTGGCACGCGTGATCACGATCCTGGCGGGCGTGTTCGCCATCGGGTTCTGCCTGTATCTCAATACCATTCCCGAGGAGACTCGAGGCAATCTCTTCGACCTCACCGTTCGGGTCAGCAGCTATATCACCGGAGCGCTGGGCGGGATGTTCTTTGCAGCCTTCCTGAAATTCCGCTGCAGCGGCCGCATGATGATCGTGTCCGGCTTTCTGGGCATGGCCGTGGGTTTCTACCTCTCCCTCGCCACCTGGTTGCAGACCCACCCGGACATATTCCTCTATGTGGAGGCGCCCGGTCAGTCCGAGACCATGCGCTGGGAGCCCTCAAGGGATGGGGACAACACCATCGGATCGGACTCGGGGACGAACGAGTTCGTCCTGGCCGGTGAAGGCGTGGCCGAACGGCACGCCATCGTCCGGAGAACCGAAGACGGCTGGCAGTTGGAGAGCTTGGGCGAAACCCGAATCAACGATGAGCCCGTCACTCAAACCCAGATCCGGCCCGACGATTCCATCGAGATTGCGGGCAACCGGCTTCTGGTCAAGGTCAAGGCCGTCTCCTGGATGTGGGTACTTCCCAGTTCCTGTCTGGTCACACTCTTCTCGGCGGGACTGCTGGGCCTGTTCAATCGGCGGAGGACCGCCGGCGCCGCGGCGTAACCGCTCGTGACGACAATTGGTATCACTACCGACCGGCGCCGCATCCCACAGCGCGGTGCCGCGTCAGCAGGGAAGACTCCGTCAGCCTCGTCAATTGCTTCTGTTTCGGGTCTCCTCGGCGCTCTCTCACTCCTCACTCCTTACTCCTTCCTTCTCTTCGCAGGATGTCTTCTCAGCCTGTTGCTCTCCTCCTGTCGAACCCACCCAACCCCATCGCCCGAGGAGATGGCTCGAATACCCGCCGGCACGTTTCTCATGGGAACGGACCAAGGATTTCCCTTCGAGGGGCCACCACACAAAGTCAGCATCAGCTCCTTTTGGCTAGACCGCTACGAGGTCACGAATAGCCAGTTTCGCGTCTTCGTCCAGGAGACCAACCACCGCACCGAGGCGGAGAGCTACGGTTGGTCGGGCGTATTCTCCGAAGAGGGCGAGAGCTGGCGACCCGTAACGGGCGCTTCCTGGAGACATCCCACCGGTCCCGGTTCCTCCCTGGAGGATCGGCTGGACCACCCGGTGGTACAGGTCTCGTGGAATGATGCCGTTGCCTACGCCCAATGGGCAGGCAAGCGGCTGCCCACCGAAGCGGAGTGGGAATGGGCGGCCCGCGGCGGCTCGGATCAGGGTCCGTTTCCGTGGGGTGCCGACCTCAATCCCGGCAAACAACACATGGCCAACCTCTGGCAGGGATTGTTTCCCTTCCGGCACGAGTTGCTGGACGGGTTCCGCACCACGGCGCCGGTCGGATCCTTTCCCGCCAACGGCTACGGGCTCTACGACATGGCCGGAAACGTTTGGGAATGGACCCGGGACTGGTACCGGAACGACTACTATCGCCATTCCGACGGCGCCCGGGATCCGGCGGGCCCCGCGAAGGGGTCCGAGAGAGTGATCCGGGGAGGATCCTGGATGTGCAGCGTCAACTACTGCCAGGGCTACCGGGTGGCGGCACGGCAGAAGACGGCTCCCGATTCAGGCCTGACGAATCTGGGTTTTCGCTGTGCCCGCGACGCCGCTGATGAGTAAGAGGCTCAGCCGCGGTTTCGGTTGCGAGCCTCGCCCGCAACCTCCTCAGCGACTTTTCTGCTGGTCTCGATGCAATCGGGGATTCCGACGCCGCCTACGAAAGCGCCGGTCAGGTAGATCCCGGGAAATCGGTGCAGGCTGGCACGGGATCTCTCGATTCTGTCGGAATGACCCGCGACTGGTTGGGGCATGGCCGGGCCGTGGTCCCAGACATGATGCAGCGTTGGAGCGCAAGAGATGCCCAGAATCCGCCGCAGTTCCTGGTGGGTCCTGCTCACGAGTTCTTCTTCACTCGCCGGCTCGCGGCGCCGGCGTCCGTCGTGAACGGCGCAGCGGAGCAAAACCGATTCCGGCGGGCAACGGTCATCGAATTTGCTGCTGACCCAAGTGCAGGCATCCAGCACCGTGTCTGCTCCTTCCGCTGCGACGAAGCCGAATCCGTTCAGCGGGTGCGAGAACTCGGAGCGTCTGTAGGCCAAGTAGATGATCTGAGTCGAGGTATAGGGAACCCGGCTGAGTGGAGAGTCCTCCTCCGAGGCGAGTCCGGCCAGCAGCCGTGAGGCGGCCGGAGCCGGTGTCGACAGGATGACCATGTCCTGCACTCCTTCGAACCCGTTTCCTTTCAAGAAATATCTGCCCCCGGCAGCAGGGGCGAGGCGAAGCCCGGAGACTCCGGTGTGGATCGTCACTCCCTCAAGGCTATTGCAGAGGGCCTCCACCAACTGCTCCATGCCGTGGCGGAGGGTCAAAAAGAGGGGCATAGGGTCGCTGGCACTCTGGAGAGGCCGCCGCAGGAACCCCTTCCGGAGGCTTCCCTGACTCTGCTCCAACCGATAGAGAAGAGGCAGAGCGCTGGCCATGCTCAAGCGACGGATGTTGCCGCCGTAGATGGCAGAAACCAGGGGCTCCGCGACCCGGCGGGTGAACTCCTGGCCCAGGCGTCGATGGAAAAAGTCCTGGACACTGGTGTCCTTCCGGGTTCGTGGGATCCACGGTTCCAGCAGGGCTCGTACCTTACCCGCGGGACTCAATGAAGCCGTGGACCAGAAGGCTCGCGTCCGAACCGGGGCCAGAAAGACCATGCCTTCCGGAAGGGGGTTCAGACCATCCTGGTCCAGCACGTAGACTTTGCGCCGGTCATCCCTTGAACCCAGAAGGTCGGCACCGAGACCCAGTTCCTCAACCAGTCTCCGAGCTGCGGGCTTGTAGGAGACAAAGGCCTCGGGGCCGTCTTCCAGGAGGAAATCATCCACTCGTCTGGATCGGATGACTCCGCCCAGGCGAGGGGACTTCTCCAGGAGCGTAATCTCCAGGTCCAGTCCCTTGGCGGCGTTCTCTCGGGTCAGGTAGTAGGCCGCCGCCAGTCCGGAGAGGCCGCCGCCGACGATTCCTACCCTCTGTCTCGAAGGCATTGAGGCGACGAACTTACTCCCCGTGGAAACGGAAACGAATGAGCTTGCAAGCCATTTCCCGGCGTCGACCGGTTCCGCCGTGCCGGTACGAATCGAGCCATCTCCGCAACTCCGAGGAGTTCAGGTCCAGTATCCCGCAGACCCATTGGAAGCTGCCGGGATGGTCCTCCGAGGCGGCGAACCATTGCAATGCGTCCTGCTCCCAGAATCTCCACTCCCGGGAGGACCGGTTCGGGGATACGATGTCCCGAAACGCCTGATTGAGTATGGCGAGAGCCAGATTATTTTGGAGGTCCTGTCCCACCCTCGGGCTTGAGGATAGAGGGATTCGTCGGCCAGAATCGCCCGCTTCATAACTGAAGCCTCCGGCGGCCCGCTACGGGGAGGACAATCTCGCGATCTCCCCGGTCACGGCAGCTGGAGCTGACATTCCCGGCAGTCGATGTCCCGGGAATGCCGCTCCATCAGAATCCGAACGAAGCGTCCCCAGCCTCTGAACGTCCCACCCGACGACAAGTAGTCAAGATACCAGCGGCCCCGGATAGTCGCGATCCCGGGTCCGGTCCGGCCTCGTGGTGAATCGGCGGTGCCGTGAAGGCCCGCGTCGTCAAGGCTACATCATCCGCTTGATGATGCGTTGCGCCTGCTCGTTGGAAATTCCCAGCTTTCTGTGCGCCAGGGGTCCGCCTTCGTCCAGAACGCTTTCCAGGCTGTGCAAAGACGGCGCCAGCTTCTGAAAGAAGCAGCCGATATAGATATCGTCACCCCAGACCATCGCTTTTTCGCAAGCGGCTTTCCAGTCCGAGGTGTCGTGCCCCAGGTCTTCCAACCTTCTGACCCGGGGCTTGAAAAACTTGTAGTCGTTGTCGTGGTTGAAGGTGACACAGGGGCTGAAAACGTCAACCAGGGCAAAGCCCTTGTGCAGGATGGCCTGCTTGACGAGATCCAACAACTGGCGCGCCTGTCCACTGAACCCGCGAGCCACGTAGGTGGCGCCGCTCATGATGGCGGAGGTGATGGGGTTCACCGGCACCTCGACGCTCCCAAAAGGAGTGCTTTTGGTTTTCATTCCCTCCGAGCTGGTGGGAGAGACCTGCCCGGTGGTGAGGCCATAGATCTGATTGTTCATGACCAGGTAGGTCATATCCACGTTGCGGCGGGCCGTGTGGGTGAAATGGTTGCCTCCGATTCCATAGCCGTCACCGTCGCCGCCCGTCGCCACCACGGTCAGCTCATGATTGGCCAACTGGGCCCCCGTGGCCACCGCCAGGGACCGGCCGTGCAGGGTGTGCATCCCGTAGCCGTTGAAATAGCCCGGCAGGTTCGAAGAGCATCCGATCCCGCTCACGGTGAGGATCTGATGAGGCCGGAGACCCAACTCGGCGCAGGCTCTCTGCAACGTCCGCAACACCCCGAAGTCTCCGCACCCGGCGCACCAGTCCGGTTCGACTTTGCCCTTGAAATCTTTTGGCTTTAAGGGCGTGACCGACGCTTGCTGAGTGACAGCCATATTCATGATGCTTCCCTTTCGTGGGTCGGCGTCCGACCGAAACCGACCTGTTTTCGAATCCTATACCATGACCTCCTGGTAAGGAACGGAGTGGTTCGTTTTACCTCTCAACTGCTCCAGCACGGCTTCCACGATGTGGTGGGGCATGAAGGGTTCGCCGTCGTATTTTCGAATGTGGCCGTCGGCCACGAAGCCGGTCTCGCCCCGCAGATACCGGGCGAACTGTCCCGAATGGTTGTTCTCGACGATGATGGTCCGCTGGGCCCGTCCCAGAGTTTCCAGGATGGCGTCGCCGTGCAACGGGACGATCCATTTGATGGGCAGATGGTTGACCTGGACTCCCTGCTCCTTGAGCTGGCCAATGGCCTCTTTGATGACGCCGTACGTGGATCCCCAACCCACCAGGGTCGCCTCAGGGACGGCCGGGCCTTCCAACTGGGGGGCCTCGATGTCTTCCAGCACCTTGGCGAATTTGCGGTCTCTTTTCTCCACCATCTGGCGGCGCTTGTGGGGATTGGTGAACTCGTCGCTGATCAGCACGCCGTCCTCATCGTGCTCGTCGGTGGCCACGACATGGACATAGCCCTCCAGCCCCGGAATGGCCCTCGGAGAGACTCCGTCGTCGGTGTCCAGGTAGCGCTTGTACCCGTCGGTTGGGGAGTGCTCGGTGATCAATTGGCCACGGTCAATCGGGGGCTGGAAGTCGATTTCGTCCGGGTCGACGCTGAAGGTTCCCTCTGAAATCAGGAGATCGGAAAGAACCATGCCCGGGCACTGATACCGATCCGTCAAGTTGAAGACCTCGGGAATGGTATTGAAGGCATCCAGCGCGTCCTTGGGCGCCACGATGAAGCGCTGGAAGTCTCCCTGGCTCGCCCCCAGCATCTGCCACAGATCCCCCTGCTCCGTCTTGGTGGGGACTCCGGTGGACGGACCCGCCCGCTGCACGTTGATGAAGACCACCGGGATCTCCATCATCGCGGAGGCGCCGATGGCCTCGGTCATGAGAGCGAATCCACCACCCGAGGTGGCGCACATGCTCCGGCACCCGGCATGCGCCGCACCGATGGCCATGTTGGCAACCCCGATCTCGTCCTCGACCTGGCGCACCATAATGCCCAGTTCAGGGGCGTTCATGGCCATCCAATGGAGCACGCCGGTGGACGGGCTCATGGGATAGGCACAATAAAATTTACAGCCGGCGGCGGCTCCCCCCATGGCAAGGGCATCGTTCCCTGTCCAGACCGCAAGCGGTTTGGGACCCTCCGGAGCTCTGGTCGGAAAAGGATCGAAGTTGTCTTCGGCGAACTGATAACCCGCTTCTGCGACCGAGACGTTTTCGTCCACCACGGCCGAACCTTTCCGTTGGAACTGGAGCTTCAACGCGGCGGCCAGGACATCGAAGTCCAATCGCAACAGGGAGACGATCACACCCAGGCCAACGGTGTTCTGGATCAACCGGTTCCGATTGCCGCTGGTCAGGTCCACCACCGGCATGGGACACAACTGGACTCCGTCGGCGGCATCACCGGGCTTGATGGCGTCGCTGTTGTAGATGGCGCAAGCGCCCGGACCCAGCAAACCCAAATGCCGATTCATCGTGTCCTGATTCAAACAGACCAGAAGATCCAGCTTGTCGCCGTGGGTCTCCGGATGGCGATCGCGGAGCCGGATGGTGAGAAAGATATGCCCACCACGAATGATGGATTGAAAGGCGTTGTACGCGTTCAGATGAATCCCGCGCCGCACGAAGATCCGAGCCAGGATGTTCCCTGGCGTCGCGATTCCCTGACCGGCGGCATCCTATAGCCAAGGCAAAATCGAACTGTCCCGAACTCATATCCACTCACTCCTCGAGTTGGGGGCGGACCCGGACGAGCCGCGTATGAACTCCGCCAGGGCCGAAACTCGTTTCCGAACAAAGATGAATGGCTTGGGGGAATGCGCCTGCCAATGCCAAACCTACGCGTCCTTCCTTTTCAGACGCACTCGTGAAGACCGGCCCACCTTACACGATTTCCCTTCCAAATGCCAGATACCCAGGCCATCCCGCCACCCGCGGTCGGCAAACAAACTGAAGTCATGCTCTCTTGGCCTGTCCCAGCTCTTTGACCCGGTCCTCCGGACCCAGGACCACCAACACATCTCCGGCGCCGATCTTCTCTCCCGCACCAGGATTGAAGACCAGGGGAACCTGGGGCCGTTTGATGGCCACGATAATCAGACCGTACCGACTTCGGATCCGTGCTTCCTCGATCGAGCGTCCCGCCAATGCAGAGTCGGAAGCAACCCGGAATTCCTCCATGATGAGTTCCAGGTGTTCCCGACGGATCACCAGGTCCATGAACTCCAGCAGGGTCGGACTCAGGACCTTCTGAAGAAGCCGCAGTCCGACGAGTTCATAGGGGGAGACGACGTGATCGGCTCCGGCCCTTTCCAGTTTGGTTTCCGCACCCCTGCCGGAGGCCCGGGCCACGACTACGACCGAGGGGTTGAGACCCTTGGCCGACAGCGTCAGGTACAGATTGTCCGCATCCGACGGCAGCAGGGCGAAGACCGCCTTGGCCCTGGCCAACCCGGCGAGAGTGAGATTCTCATCTTCGGCGGCGTCGCCGATAACGTACCGATAGTGAAGCCGTCTCAGTTCCGGTTCCGCGGCCGGGTCGATTTCGATCACGCAGAAGTGCAAATTGCGGCGGTCCAGATAAGTCGACACGGTGCGGCCCACGCGCCCGTTTCCGCAGACGATGTAGTGGTCTTCGAGCTTACCCAGATCGCTTTTCATTCGCCGTCTCCCCAGAGCCTCAGCCAGTTCTCCTTCCAACAACGTCTGTCCCAAGCTGGTGAAGGTGTAGACCGCCGTGCCCAGACCGGCCATGATCAGGAGCGAGGCAAACGCTTTCCCTGCATCGGACAGAGGATGCACCTCGCCGAAACCGACCGTGGAGATGGTGATGACGGTCATATAGACGCCATCCATAAGCGACCAGCCCTCGATCCAGGAAAACCCGACACTCCCTGCCACGAGCCAAAAAAGGAGCAGCCCGACTCCAAGGGGCACAGTGGAACGTCTTCGCGCCATGTTCCTCCACACCGGGGTTCACAGGGGAATCGTTTCCGAGAGGCACGGAAACCATGATCCCTTGCGGTGCCGCCGATCTCTGCCGCGCCAGACTCGTCTTCGATGCGGCTCGTTTACAGCCCGCGGCAAAAGTCGTCACGGCATTCGTACCGTCCCTGCATCGTGCGCGGACTGCGTTGCTATCGGCTCACATACTCCCGGTATGCTCCCTCCGTTGCGCCTGGTCCGGCGGGCGCAGGAACGGTCTCGGTGCTCGCGGGACTTTCACCACGGACTGTTTAAGTTCAGCCCAGAGCCACGTCCAGAATCATCATCACGGTAAATCCGAAGATGGCGCCCATGGTGGCCAAATCCGTGTCACCTGCCCTTTGGGACTCCGGGACCACCTCCTCAACCACGACAAAAATCATGGCTCCGGCGGCGAAACCGAAGGCATAGGGCAGCAAGGGTCGCGAAAGAGAAACCAGGACGGCTCCCAGGACACCGGCCACCGGCTCCACCACGGCCGAAAGTTGACCGTACCAGAAACACTTCAAGCGGGAGACCTTCTCCCGACGCAACGGCATGGCCACGGCCACCCCCTCCGGCATATTCTGCAGGCCGATTCCGATGGCGAGCGCCACCGCAGACCCGTATGTCATGGTCGAATCGACGCCGAGTGATCCGAACGCGACTCCCACGGCCAGACCTTCCGGAATATTGTGGATGGTAATCGCAAATATCAACAGGCTCGTCCTGTGCCAAGTCGTCTTGATTCCCTCCGATTCGGAAGCGGGAAAGCCCAGATGCAGGTGGGGTATCACCTTGTCAACGCACCATAGAAACGAGGCCCCGGTCAGAAAACCGCAGGCCGCGGGAAACCAGGACGGCAGGGTTCCCCCTTCCGAAAGCTCGATGGCCGGAGCCAGAAGGGACCAATAACTGGCGGCGATCATGACCCCGGCCGCGAACCCCAGCATGCCATCCAGAGCCTTGCGGCTCAGGTCTTTGGCGGCGAAGACGAGGGCCGCTCCGAGGGCGGTCATGAACCACGTGAATCCAGTCGCACCCAAGGCCTGAAGCACCGGATGCCAATCGCGAAACCCAAATAGATGTTCCATTCCCGTCACTCGACCGAGGGATTTTACGTGAGTCCCCGATTCTTGTCTCCGTCATTTTAGCCGAGCAGGGAGACAGCGTAGCATTCGGCGGCTTGAACTCCCGGGCGACTCTTTCTATTCTTCACTCGTGTCCACGAACATCGCCCTCTGTCTGGCCGCTTGGCTGATTCCGGGTTCGGGTCATCTACTGCAGGGACGCTGGGCCAGGGGATTGCTTTTCTTCTCGGTGGTAATGATTCTGTTCGCGTTCGGTCTCTCCATGGACGGGCGCCTGTTCGGCTGGGGTCCCGGCTTCTTTGGCAAACTCAAATTCGTTGCCGATCTGAGCATCGGACTTCCCTACTTGCTGAGTAGATGGGGCGGTTGGGGCGTGGGCGATATCCACTCCTTCGGGTACGAATACGGCAACACGTATCTGTACACGGCAGGTTTGCTGAACATGCTGATGGTGCTGGACAGCTACGATATCGCGGCAGGGAATCGCCGATGAACCATCTTGTCGGGCTGGTCTTGCTGGCATTGAGCATCGGTGTCGTGTTCGCCATGATCAACCAGGAGGACACGCGAGAGCGGGTCCGCTATTTCCTCTCCCTCTCGGCCTACCTCATCCTGGGATCGCTGGCGGCCGTGTGGCTGATGCAGTTGATTCCCTGGTGACGGCGGTGTCGACGTGACGACCGTCCTGCACTGGATTCCAGCTCTCGCCACCATCTGCCTGATCGTCTACCTGTCTCATCAGAGCCTCCCCCCCGGGGCCGGGTTGGGTCTCAATCCCTTGCTGCACGTCATCGAGTATGCACTCCTGACCGTGACTTTGGTCTGGGGACGAAGCTCGGCACTTCGGCGAAGAATCAAAACCCGCCAACTCTTCTGGCTCTGGTTTCTGGGAACCCTCTTCGCCGTGAGCGACGAGATCCATCAATCCTTCGTTCCAAGCCGCGACGCCGCCGCTGGAGACGTGCTGGCCGACGTGGCGGGAATCACATCGATCCTGGCAGCCTACCGACTGCTCAGGCATAGGATCCACTAGGAGGCTGTCCGAGAACTCGAAAAATCATAGTTTTTGAAAACTTAACCCTTTATAAATCAATAGTTTAAAAACAAGACTTTTTGATAATAGTCTATTCTCGGACAGCCTCCTAGTGGATTTCTGACCGGAGGTCACGACGATGGCTCAGGGACTTCGCCCGCAGCGCGTGCTCGCCACCGGAAACGTAGCCGGGACGAAGCTGAACCTAGGAGCCTGCGCCGCAGAAATTGAGCTACTGCGAAAGCGGTAGAATCGGTCCATATTTCCCCGATTTGTCGGCGAATAGAACAACTATGCACCTCCAAATCGAGAAAATCTGGCCTCGATTCCCCGCTTTCTCGCTACGATCATTTCTACCGCGCAGACTCCTGGTCAGTCGAGACTTGATATGGTGAGCGCCCGGTGCCAACCTCAATGACACTGTGTGGTAGTCGTAGCGGTTGGACTCAACGACCGGTTACGGTCAAGCCCTTCCTGACAACCAACCGTGAATTCCGAGAATCGCAGTTCGACGCTCAAGTAGGAGAATGTAAGCAACAGCAATGAAAGGATCGGCACTTCCTCTGATTCTCGTGGCGGCCTTGGGATCGGTCGAAACTAGCCACGCGCAGGAGGCCAACCTCCCGGGCAGCCCCGAAATCGGGAGCGAATACGTGGTGAAGATCAATCCGAAAGAGCGCCGAGGACGGGTCGCTCCCGGGATCTTCGGTCACATGGTGGAGCTGCTCGGCACGACCATTTACGACGGTGTCTGGGTTGGCGAGGATTCCAGCATCCCCAATGACGGCGGCTTGCGACTCGACACCATCGAAGCCTATCGCCAACTCCGCGCCCCCGCATTTCGCTGGCCGGGGGGAACCGTCGCCGACACCTACCGCTGGGAGGACGGGATCGGACCTCGATCGCAACGTCCCCGCAGTTTGAGCTTCTGGCAGGAGGTGGAACCCAACTTTTTTGGAACCGACGAATTCTTGCAGTGGTGCGCCGCCATCGGAGCCGAGCCGGTCATCCAGACCAATATTGGAATGGGCGATCCCAGGGAGATCGTCGCCTGGATGGAATACGTCAATGGCACCCAGGACACCCGGTATGCTGAGCTGCGGCGGAAAAACGGCCACCCGGAGCCTTACGGGGTCAAGTACTGGACCATCGGCAATGAGACCAGCTATCAGTGGACACCCGAACTATACGCTCTCCAGGTGCGCCGCTACGGATTCTACATGCGCCAGTATGTCAAGGACGCCAAAATCATCATCAATGGTGAGCCGCATAGCGACTGGGTCGACAGGCTGCTGAAAGCGCTGAGCGACCGGATCGAGTTGTTCGACCTGATTTCGCTTCAGTGCTACCTGAAGCCGGCGGTGGCGGCCGAGAGCCAAGCCACCGACACCTACGCCCTGCTGGCCGATGTCGAGCGGTGCCAGGAAATAATTGATACCGCGGCCAAGTCGATCGACCGCTGGATCGGGGGGCGCAAGCATATCGGCATCATGCTCGACGAGTGGGGCTCCTGGCACACCGAGATTGATCCCGTTGAATCTTTTCCGATCTCAATGTCAGGCAAGGATTTCGTGCAGACAGACACCCTGCGCGACGCACTCATGGCGGCGCGCATGCTGCACGGGTTCATGCGCAGGGCGAAACGCCTGAGCCTTGCTCACCTGGCCGTATCCATCAACGTGATTCACAACGTCTTGAAGGTCGAGGGCCCCAGGCTGGTTCGGACTCCCACCTATCATGTCTTCGATATGCTCAAACACCATATGAACGCGGACGTCATCGGGGTGGAAGCAACCATCGGAGCCTTTCAATTCGAGGACGAGGGCAAGACCCGCTCGCTGCCGGACCTGGACATCGTCGCCTCCACGACGAGTGATCCGAGTCAGTTCATCGTTTCGGTCATCAACCCCCACTTGAGTCGTGAGCATACCGTCCGATTGCGCCTGGAGGGCGCCGGGCAGGTGCAGGCTGTGGCCACCGTTCTGACCGCCTCAGGCCCACTGGAAATCAATGATTTTCAGGTGCCCGATCGAGTCAAGCCAGGCGTTGCAAAGGTCGGAGAGGGGTCCGGAGGGTGGGATCTGTCATGCCCGCCGTTTTCCCTCACGCTGGTTCGATTTACGGCGATGGAGACGGCGGGATCGTAGCGGAGATCCGAGAAAATCAGGAAGGATTGCACCAGCGACCCGGTGAGAAATTCGGGTGAACTCTTAACAGTCCGTGGTGAAAGTCCCGCGAGCACCGAAACCGTTCCTGCGCCCGCCGGACCAGGCGCAACGGAGGGAGCATACCGGGAGTATGTGAGCCGATAGCAACGCAGTCCGCGCACGATGCAGGGACGGTCGAATGCCGTGACGACTTTTGCCACGGGCTGTTAACTCTTCGGAACCGAAGCTGGGTTGGACCCTTTCCCGGATGATTTCAGCGGCGCCAAATCCCCTGGAACGGGCAAGAAAATCGGATCGTCGGCCCTCCACGGCGCGCGGCAAGCTTGGCCTCTCTGATACCGAGATGAATTCTCCTCAAGCAAGGCGGCCAGATCCACGCGTCCGGCTTGCTTGACTTCGTCAATCATCCCCTGCTGCACTTGCAAAGCTCTCTGGTACTGTCCGGTCCTTGCCAAAGCCATCGCCAGCGTCTCCACATGCTCGAAAGCCACTTCGTCTTGGGACCTGAAGACATTCTGTAGAAGCTGAAGCGCCCGACGACCATCGCCGACCGTGCTTTGGGGAGACGCCGCCAGCAGACGAGCCAGAGCATGGGTGATATCGATTTCCTCAGGCAGAGCTTGGTAGCTCGCTTCCAGAAGAGTTCGCGCCGCCTGATAACGGCCCAGCTTCACCAATGTCATGGCTTGCATGAAACGGGCAAAGGCGTGGCTGGGATTCAGTTCGTTCACTCGACCATAGTGCTGCCCGGCCTGCGCCATATTCCCCAGTCTCATCAATAGATTCGCCGCATTGAAATGAGCGTTCTCGAATCCGGGATCCAGTTCGATTGCATTCTGATAATGCTCGAGAGCCTTCGGATAGGCCTTTTGCAGGGTGTAAACCAACCCCAGATTGTAGTGAAGCCGAGGATTGCCCGGCGAGAGCCTTAGCGATTTCTGGTACCTGGCCAAGGCTCCACTGACATCTCCAAGTTGAAGCAGCGCCGTCCCCAGATCCATGTGGGCGATCCCCTCTTCCGGATCGGCGGCCACCATCTGGCGGAAGGCCTCGACGGCCTCCGCGAAGCGTCCTTCGCTCAATGCGACTGTGCCTTGACTCCAAAAAAACTGCTTGCCCGTCCTGAGCTGACGAAGTTCTTCCATCAGCGGATCCGGATATTCCGGGGTTCTGGTCCCACGCTTTCGGAGATGTTCTCGTGCCTTCTCGAGATCCCCGATCTGTCGATAGGCCATAGCCAGCGGATAGTGGATGCTGTCGGCCTTCGGTTGCATCGAGACAGCGGTTTCGAAGTACTCGATTGCCTCCTCAGGATCGTTTCGAGAGAGAGCGATCTTGCCCAACCCCAGCAACGCCGAAGCTGATGACGGGTATGGGTCTCGCGAGACGGCCTCCTTGAAGAGCGTTTCGGCCCGGTCCGGACGATTCAGGCTCAGCTGCGCCTGGGCCAGATGCAACAGAGTCGGTAGATCATCCGGCTGGATAGCGGCGGCCTGCTGGTAGTGCTCGACGGCTTGCCGCGGATCTCCCTGGCTCTCCAACAAACGGCCCAAGAGATAGGCCCAGCGAAAATCCTGCGGCATTAAGGTGAGCGCATTCCGATAACAGGCTCGGGCGGCCTCGATGAAATCGTAGCCGTGGTAAAGCCTCCCCAACCCTCCGAAAGCGTCAGCCCGCGCCGAATCCGGAACTTCGGAGGCAGAGATCTTGCTTGTCAACTTGGATCGCTGTGCTTGAAGCTGCTCCCGAATCAGCCGCTCGACAGCATTGAGGTCGGGATGAGGAATGGGGGTCAGTTCCCTGCTGTCAGAGTCCTGAAGCCCCGCCGATTCCGAGACGGTATGGACACCAACCACCCCCAGGAAAACCAAAACCAGCGTCAGGACGGGAGTTGTCTGGAATGCTTTTCCGCCGTTTGGGAAAAACCGGATCATTGTCAACAGAATACTACGCGCGGGAATGCAAGGGTGCTCCGTGATAGCTGTCCGGATTACAAGGATGACGGTCTGCCGGGTAGGAATTGGACTCCTAGCAGTCCGTGGTGAAAGTCCCGCGAGCACCGAGACCGTTCCTGCGCCCGCCGGACCTGGCGCGATGAGGGAGCATACCGGGAGTATGTGAGCCGATAGCAACGCAGTCCGCGCACGATGCAGGGACGGTCGAATGCCGTGACGACTTTTACCACGGGCTGCTAGACTGCCCGAAAAGGAAGATCCTTTCCCATTCAGGCGGATGGATCGCCAATCCGCCCGTCGGTGAACCAATGGTCCCACGAAACTTGTTAAGGACGACAACCTGCACGATATTCCTGGCTTGGATCGAGCTGGTGTCGTTGCCCGGTTTCGGACATCGACTCACGGCTCCGGTCAACTTGGCGGCCGCGCCGTCAGCCGCGCTGACCCTGCGGCGGGCGGCAGGCAAAAGAACCAAGCCGCAAGACCACAGACCTTCCGTCCTGCGCCGATTGCCCGAGTTCTCCATGACCGATCACCTTTCCCGGCCCTTCGGGACCGACCAACTGCTCGGCAAAGCTTGGATCGCGGATTTCATTCGCACTCGTGATGCGCAGGCAGTGTCACAGACTGCTCTGCTGGAAAAGCTCAGACAAGAGCTCAAAAAACGGCCCGGTTGGGATGATATCCGGCTGGTTACTTTCACGGTCGACCCAGAACACGACTCACCGGAAGTGCTGCGGCGTTATGCAACTGCGGCCGGAGTGGACGAGGAGCAGTGGAGATTCCTGACCGGCCCCCGGGAACAACTGCGTCAGCTGCACGCAGAACGCCCTCAGGCGACGCCCGAGCCCGGCCGGAAATTGATGTTGGTCGATCCCCAGGGGCATGTCCGTGGATTCTATGACGGCAAGGTAACCGAGCAGCGGGAGGCTCTGAAAAAAGATGTCTTGACTACGCTGCAAGAACGTCTCTTGTGGCAACGTTTCCCGTGGCTGGAAAAACGCCGGCAGTCCCAGTTGGCAGGCGCCAACGGCGTAAGAGTCTTACATGACTTTGCCTTTGCGGATCGGGTCCATGAATCCGGCATCACCTTCCGCAACCGGATCGTCGACGATGCGGGAAGGGCCTTTATTTTCGCCCATTACGACCACGGAAACGGACTCGCCATTGCCGACGTCGATGGAGACCGGCGGCACGACATCTACTTTGTGACTCAGGCCGGCGGCAATGAACTCTGGAGGAACCAGGGCGGCGGCAAGTTCGAGAACATCACAGAGCGGGCTGGGGTCGCTGTCAGGGAGCGCATCGGCGTGGCGGCTTCATTTGCCGATATCGACAATGACGGGGACGCAGACCTGTACGTCACCACCGTTCGCGGCGGCAATGTGTTGTTTGAGAACGACGGCAGCGGGGCCTTCAGGGACATCAGCACCGAGTCTGGCCTCGGGTACACGGGCCACTCCTCGGCAGCGGTATTCTTCGACTACAACCGCGACGGCCGGCTGGACCTTTTCCTGGTGAACGTGGGCATCTATACAACGGACGAAATCAGGACGGTCGTCCATGACTCTTTTACCGGGAAGGATCGCACCCCATATGCCTATTTTCGTTCCACCCCGGATGCCTTCAACCGACACCTGAATGCCGCGCTCTCGGAGACCAGCATCCTCTATCGGAACCAGGGCGGAAACCGATTCGTCGACGTCACCGACCAGGTGGGCTTGAAGGATATGAGTTGGTCGGGCGACGCCAGCCCGCTTGATGCCAACAACGATGGATGGCCTGACTTGTATCTGGCCAACATGCAGGGCCATGACCAGTATTACGAGAATATTGAAGGTCGCCGTTTCGTCAAGAAGAGTCGCCAACTGTTTCCCGCGACGCCATGGGGAACCATGGGAATCAAGATCTTCGACTTCGACAACGACGGGCAACTGGACATCTATCTGACCGACATGCACACGGACATGTGGAAACATCTGGATCCGTTTGGCGAGAAAGAAAAGATCCCCTTCCCCGAGGAGATCGCCGAGAAACAGATGTTGGCCACGGACGGAAATCATGTCTGGGGCAACGCCTTCTTTCGTAACCAGGGGAACGGCACATTTAAAGAGATCTCAGATCAAATCAATGCCGAGAATTATTGGCCCTGGGGATTGAGTGTGGGGGACCTGAACGCCGACGGATTCGAAGATGCATTCATCACTTCCTGCATGAACTACGGCTATCGCTATGGCATCAACAGCCTGCTGCTCAACGACCACGGACGGGAATTCGTCGACAGTGAATTCATTCTGGGCGTTGAACCCAGGCGCGGCGGCCGGACCCTCACTCCCTGGTTTGAACTGGACGCGGTCCGCGGCGACAAAGACCACGAACTCGTCAAGAAAGTCAGGTCCCGGGGAGCCAGAGTCACCCGTGTCGTGGCCTGGGGAGCCATGGGCTCTCGTTCGTCAGTGATTTTCGACCTGGATAACGACGGGGACCTCGACATTGTGACCAACGATTTCAATTCCGAACCTTTGGTCCTCGTCAGTGACCTGGCCGATCGCAAGCGGATTCATTTCCTCAAAGTCAATCTGACCGGTACCCGGTCGAACCGCGACGGGCTCGGTGCCCGGGTCACGGTCCGAGCTGGGTCAGCCAGCTACACCAAGGTTCAGGACGGCCAATCCGGTTACCTCTCGCAAAGTCTCTATCCGCTCTACTTTGGGCTCGGCGAAGCCGAACAGGTCGATCAGGTTGAAGTGCTCTGGCCATCAGGAAGGCAGCAGTTGCTTCCGGGACCCATAGCTGCCGGTTCCGAATTGAATGTAACGGAGCCGTAGCCTGTAGAAGCTGTGCTAAACTCGCCGCGTACGTTGGTCTCGAGATTCATTGTCTTGCCTGCATCGGGAAAAAGGACAATAACAGCCAAACACTTCACTACATACTTGGGAAGGCTCCCTATAAATGGCACTTCATAGTCTGTTGTTTCTGACATTTCTGGGGATGCAGGCGGCCCGGACGGCCGGTCAAGTGCCTCCGGAGATTGAGGAATACTTCCGGAATGCCGCTCGCGCCGAGGAAAGTGGCGACTGGAGCACCGCGGAACAGGCCTATCGGTCAGCGCTGGAGCTCAAACCCGATTTCCCGCCCCTCCATGCCAAAGTGGGACTGATCTATCAGTTTCAGGGGAGATTCCGGGAAGCCGTCGGGGCGATCGAGAAAGCCCTGACACTCGACCCTGAGCTGCCCGATGCCCATTTCTTTCTGGGGCTCGCTCACTACAGCCTGTATGAGTATCAGCAGGCTATCGAGTCATTCCAACAGGCAATTTCCCAGAATCCCGAAAACGTAAAGGCCCAGGTCTATATGGGGGTCTGTTTCCTGGCGCTGCAACAGCTGGACAAGAGCGTGGAGCAACTGGAAGCGGTCATCGAGAAACATCCTCAGGAACTGGAAGCACTGCAGACGTTGGCCCAAGCCTACTTGAACAGGACCCGGACGTCGTACACCAAATTCCAGGAGACTTTCTCGCGTATCGAAGAGATCGATCCGGATTCCTTTCGCACCCACCAACTTCTGGCTGAGGCTTATGCCACGCAAGGACGTCTGAACCAGGCAATAGAAGAATACGAGAAAGCCGTCGCTCTGAATCCAAACGCGCCCGGTGTCAACTTCGCCCTGGGTGATCTCTATTTCGGTCTGGGAAAGTACGACCAGGCGGAGCCGGCACTGGAAAAGGAGTTGGATATCGATCCCCACCATCCGATCGTCCATCTCGAGTTGGGAATCATCAAGAATTACCGCCAGGAGTTCGACCAGGCGATCCGGCACTTGGAGGCGGTATCACGCGTGGACGATCGGATTCCTGATGCTTACGTCGCTTTGTCCTCGGCTTACGTGGCCAAGGGTCGGCTACACGATGGCGTAGCGGCCTTGCAGAGAGCAATCGCCCTGGATCCGAACCAGCCACAATCCCACTATCAATTGGCCCAGATCTATAAAAAGCTCGGGCGGACGGAAGACGCTCAAAGAGAGTTGGAGCTGTTTCAGAAACTGGACACGCAGGCACGAGATAAGAAGCAGCGCGATGCCGGAAACTTCCTGCAGGGAAAGCCTCCGTGATCTCAGGTGGCCCATCGGTCCGGTTGCGACGGACGGTCTCAGGGTCGGGCCGGCCGGCTCGAACCGGCCTCTATCGAGGATCTGGCGGCAGAGAAAGTCGGGTCCCGCTACCCTGATGCAATTCTGAATAGGTATCGATCGATACTTGTTTCCATTCTTCTGTTCGACCGTCGGGCCAATAAACTCGCACGGCCTCGACCTGGGTTGTATTACCCAGCCCGACCAGCACCCTGGGGTCGTTGGCGGAGGCGTAGCTGCCGTCCGTACGCACCCGGCGCCACAAGGCCGGTCCCTGGGATAGCAAGACAGCCACTCTGGCGCCCAACATGTCCCGGCCCGAAGGCCGACCGACAAGCTTCAGTCCCATCCAATGGTTGCCGCTTCCGACCTGATTGGTCAGCAGCCGCGCGGGCCCGCTATTGTTGAGAATCAGAACATCCGTGTCTCCATCGTTGTCGACATCTCCAAATGCCGCTCCGCGACTCACTTCGGACAGCTCAAACACGGCCCCGGCGGCTTCGGTCACTTCCTGAAACTGTCCCTTCCCCATATTCCTGAACAGCTGATTGGTTTGGTGCAATGGATAAGGATCTTTGGCCCGCGCCAGCGCCGCAACGTTTTTGACGTGTCCATTGGCGGCTGAAATGTCCAGCCTGCCATCGTTGTCGTAATCGAAAAATGCCGTACCGAACCCGGTGAAAGCAATGCTGGGAAGAGCCAGCCCGCTCAGGTAGGAGGCATCCTCGAACGATCCCTCTCCCTGGTTGACGTAGAGGGTGTTCTTCTCGTTCAGCGACATGTGCGTCATGAAGAGGTCTTCGTCTCCGTCATTGTCAAAGTCACCGGCGTCCACTCCCATGCTGGACTCGGGAAAACCCTCCCCACTGACTGCGCAGCCGGCCAGCAGAGCCAGGTTCCGAAAACTGCCATCCTTCTGATTGATCCAGAGGTGATTCGGCCTCTTGTCATTGGCCACATAGATATCGGTCCAGCCATCCCCGTTATAGTCGGCCGTACTCACTCCCAATGCCCCATTTGATTCCCGCGCAATTCCTGCCTTGTGGGACACATCTTGGAAGGTTCCGTCGCCCCGATTGCGGAAGAGGCTCTCGGGCAACGGTTCGTATTGGCTGGGATCACAGTACTCGAGGGCACTGCTGCGACTGGAATCAGCGAAAGAGAAGCAGCGCTTGTGATTGGAAAAGCTGAAGTCGACGTAGTTGCCCACGTAGAGGTCCAGCCAGCCGTCCCGGTCATAGTCCAGGAAAGCCGCGCTGACACTCCAGCGCGGGTCATCCGTGCCGGTTGCCCCGGTCACATCGGTAAAGGTTCCATCCCCATTGTTCCGAAACAGCTGGTTGGGCCCGAAATTGGTCAGATAGAGGTCGATCCAACCATCGTTGTTGAAATCTCCCGTTGCCACGCCCATCCCGTACCCTGGTGCCCTGATCCCACTTCCCTCCGTCACGTCGGTAAAGTGCAACCGGCGACTGCCGGCTTTGTCCGTCCGCAGGTCGTTTCGGTAGAGCCTGTCGATCAGCGATTCGGATTGGGGCGGGGGGAAGACCGCATCGGCAAGAGTTTTCCCCGGTCCGAGCATGCGGCCCTGAACCAGATAGAGGTCGAGATCCCCGTCGTTGTCATAATCGAACATGGCTCCACCGGGGCCCATCATTTCGCACAGGTAGCGTTCCCCCGACATGCCGTTGAAGTGGACGAAATCGATCCCCGCTTCCTGCGTGGCATCCAGGAAGATATCGCTGGTTGCCGATTCTCCTTCTTGCTGCGCCGGATCGACGGCCTGCTGCAGACCCTGGGCCAGAGAGACGTTCAGTAGAGCCCAAATGACCAGGATGACCCAGGGACTCCCTCGGTGAGAGCACATGCTTTTCTCATCCCATTACGAACGAATTCGGTAACGGAGAGCCAGAGATCCGATCCCCTCACTGGGGGGAAGTCACCAGCAGTTCCCGTGCCAGCTTCAGGTTGCGCGCGGCATCGGCATAGCTGGGGTCGATTTCCAGGGCGCGCCGATATTCGATCACCGCCCTGCTGAAGTCCCCCGCTGTGAGAAGTGCATTGCCAAGATTGTTGCGGGCCTCTGCAAAATCCGAATCGATCCTCACCGCCCGCTCAAAATGATAGAGGGCTTGGGCCAAGTCTTCCTGCTGAGCGAAGGCGATGCCCAGGTTGTTGTGTGCCCTGGCAAACTCCGGCTCGATCTGGATGGCTCGTTGCAAGGTGGCAATGGCTTGGCTGATGCGGCCCATGGCCAACAGGGCACCGCCCAGATTGTAGTGAGCTTCAAGCAGGTCTGGTTTGATTTTCAGGGCCCGGCCGTAGTGGCCAATAGCCTCCTCGGTCTGGCCCTGCTGCAACAAGGCGGTCGCCAGATTGCTGTGGGTCTCCGCGTATGCCGGCCGGATCTTCAGCGCTTGGCGATAGTGGCGAACGGCAGCCTCAATCTCTCCCTGGGCCTGAAGCACCTGGCCCAGGTGGTCGTGGGTTTGGGCATTCTCGGGCCCGATCTGCAAGGCATGCCGGTAGCCGGCAATGAACCGCTCACGTTCTTTGACCCGGTAGTCGGTTTGCAGGGTCAAAAAGTCGTTCCTGTCTTGCGTCAATACCTGGAGCCACAGATCGCCCATCTCCTCGCTGGAATTGGGACCGTAAACCACACGCTGAGGCGGGTTGTGGGGATTTCGCAGGTTGTCTGCCGAGTTGTCGTAACTGTACTGCATGGTCAGCCGGGTTCCGCGGGGCAGAGAGATCGGCTCAGGATAGAGATACTCGTCCTGCCAATTGAAGTCCCACTCCTTGATATGAACGAGCCAGCGCCGGCTGCCGTCGGGAAGCTGTGCAATCGCGCGCATCTGTTTGCCCAGATAGTGGGCATGTGGGTAAACGCCCAGAACCTGCACCGCCACCGGCAGGACAAGACTGTCCTCGATCCAATATTCCTTCTCTCCTGGGGGAATGTCGATGGTCCGGGAGCCCAGTCCGATGATGAAGGAGGTCCTGGTCGGGGCCTCGTCACTGAAATACAGCCCCACGCTGGGCTGAATCAGTTCCGGTTTGCCGGAGGGCATCATGTGCAATTCAAGCACCAGGTCGGCCCTTCTTTTCAGTTGCCAAGTCCTCCCTTCGGCGCTTTCCGTTGGAACCTTGCCTGGTGTCCAACCCAGGAAATGGCCGTCGGGAGCGCGAGCAAACTCGGTGGACCTCATGCCTTCGAAACCGGGGATGGGATCTTCTTCATCCAATTGCCGGCTGCGAAGGGTCGTGTCGACCAGTCCTACCGCATGATGGACGACCCTTGGGTTTCCGGGCCGCAATTCCAAGGCTCGCACGAAACGGTTTGACGCCAGAGGAACCGGTATGACGAACATCCGGAAGACGTCCGGTCCATCCGCCGCCAGGGTGTACGGCCGGGGCATGGTGAGAACCAGATCCGGTTGCCCAAGGTGCCAGCCGGTCGGCCATTCCGGCACCTTGGGCAAGTCTGCCGGATTCCCTTCGATCGCCCCCTCAGCCACCCACTGCGCCAACATGCCGATCTGATCCACATTCAGTCGGCGCTCCCCGATGAACTCCCCGTAACCCGGCTCGGGTTGCCAGGGAGGCATGTAACGACTCTGCGTGACGGTCACGATCTGGTTGGCTCGGCGGCGGACGTCTGCGTAGCCGAGCAAGTGGAAAGGTCCTGCACCTCCCGGCCGGTGACAGGTTGCGCAGTTCTCGAACACCAGGGGAACGATGTCCCGGTTGAAGGTCAAGGTGCCAGCCGGCCGGGGCACATAAGTTTCCAGCGCTTCTTCAATGCTCGAATCCGGAAGCGGTGGGGCTGTCTTGAGAGAGTCGGGTGGTGCACACCCCATCCAAGCCCAGCTGAACAATGTCCCCATCATGAGCGGAAAAACAACGTCCGCCTTGAGTCTCTTCCGGAACGGTCGATCCGACCTGTAACGCTTCACCGTCTTTCCCCATTCAGTTTGCGGAGACTCCCGATACCCGATTCTACGTGATTGCGGCTGGCTTCCGGAAAATTCCAGTTTGGGCGTGCCACCGCTTTGGGACTCCCTCGTCGCGATGCTCCTGCGAGTCTACTTCCTCCGTTCTCGTAAACCTCCAAAAACATTGAGAAAGTTCAGACGAGTATTTGCTTGACTTTTGCTGACAGACTCGTGTAGCTTCCTACCGAATTGCTGGAAGGCAATTTCCACTCACTCCAATTCGTATTCCAAGGAGGACGCGCCGATGCAGGCTTCCCTAACTTCCGTCAAGATCATCCTGCCGTTGTTGGTTTTGCTGATTTCCCTCCCAGTAATGGCCCAGGACAATTTGGGCAGGCTTGCGGGGGGGATCGTCGACGAGACGGGGGCGCGGATTCCGGGCGCCGACGTGACGGCCCGCAATGAATCGACTGGTGTCGTAACCGCTACCATCAGCAGCGAGGCGGGCGACTACTCTTTTCCGGGGCTGGTGATCGGCTCCTACACGGTCTCCGCAAGTCTGCCCGGCTTCAAGACGGTTGAACAAGTGGGCGTGAGAGTGGTTTCCGGCTTGGCAGTGACGCTCGACATCAGCTTGCCTATCGGCGAAGTCGTGGACACCGTGACGGTGGAAAGTCAGGCCCTGGCCGTCGACAACCAATCCTCCAGTTCAGGTCTCACCAGGGTCGTCGAGGAGATCGAGGAACTGCCGATGGCAGTCAACCAGGGGGCCCGGCACAGTTTGTCCTTCACTCGAACCTTGCCCGGTTTCTCTTACGATCCCTACGGAAAGGAAACCGACACCACCGACCGGGGCTACGTCCACGGAGTCGTGGGTGTCATGAGCACCAACATCGACGGGATCTATTCCAGTCCCGCCAACAACTTCGGCATGAGAGAGGATTCGGGGCTGATTCCCGAAGTCATCAGCGAGTTTCGAACCGTGGCCAACGTCAACGCCGAGCACGGCTGGAATATGGGCTCGAGTGTGGAAATGGTCATGAAGTCGGGAACCAACGAGTTCCACGGCAGCGTTTTCGAGTATTTTCGAAACGACGTTCTGGACGCTCGTCAGTGGTTCGCCGCAGAAGTCAATCCCCACCGGCAGAACGAGTTTGGAGCTGTTGTGGGCGGGCGGATCATCAAGGACAAGCACTTTTTCCTGGCCAGCTATACCGGGTACCGCGAGCGCAGGACCGCCGGCGGCCAGACCTCGACCGTCGCCACCTCGTTGATGCGTGGCGGGGATTTCAGCGAGTTCCTGGGACCGCAGATTGGGACCGATGTCCTGGGAAGACCCATTATGCAGGGGCAGATCTATGACCCGGCCTCCACTCGGCCGGACGGACATGGAGGTTTCATCCGCGATCCATTTCCAGGCAACGTCATTCCCCGCAACCGCCTCAGCTCCATTTCGACCGCTTTTCAGGACAGTATCCCAATGGCCAACCGGCCGGGCACGGTGGACAACCATATCGGTCCGCTGGACAAGGGCGAGCAGGACATCGACAAGCTGACCTTGAAGACGGACCACAAGATTACCGATAGCTATAAGCTCTCATTTGGGATGGACCGGCACAGGAAGGATGTCGTCTGGCCCGGGAACGCCGGCTATGACCAGTTGATCAACACGACCCACCTGACGCTGGGCAAACAGTACCGCTACCGGTTCTCAAATTACTTCACCCTGCGGCCCAATCTGCTTTTGAGTGTGCGCTTTGCCGGCCAGGGAGTCCCCCGGGAGATCGGCAAGCCGGGCAACACGCACGGCCGGGATTCGGGGCTCACCGGCTTGGTGACACCCGATACTCCTTTTACCAACATCCAGGGCGCCTCCGGGTTTGGATTCCTCTTCCTGAATCTCTTCATGCCCGAGTTCACGTACCCGGTTTATACGGATCTGACCTGGGTCAAAGGGAGCCACAACTACAAGTTCGGCATCCAGGGCAGATACGCCGCCGTGGGACGGAACGTCCAGATTTTCACCAACGGCAATTTCACCTTCAGCGACATCACGACGGGATTGGCCGGCGGCAATCAGATGGCCGCAGACGGCAACGTCTCCGCGTTCCCCGATATCGCGCTGACCGGCCGTGGCTGGGCCAGCTACCTGTTGGGGGAAGTGAACACAGCCTTCATGAGGCCGTCTGATAACAAAAGAGTCAACAATCGCGTCTATGCCATCTATTTGCAGGATACTTGGCGCGCCACCCGCCAACTGACCGTCAACTACGGGCTTCGATTCAACTGGTGGACCCCCTTTGGCGAAACCTATCATCGGATGGGCTACTTCAGTCCCGACATTCCCAATGCTGCGGCAGACGGACGAATGGGCGCCTTGACTTTCAACGGCGAGGGACCGGGCCGAAACGGTCGAACCAGGGCCTACGATCGGGATTGGGGCGCTTGGTCGCCCCGTCTGGGTCTGGCCTACGCGCTGGATGACAAGACTGTGCTGCGAGCTTACGGGGGAATCACCTACGCCAATCCGGGCGCCGAGTTGCAAGGCGGAGGGAATGTTGCGAATCTGGGGTGGGCTGCCCAGCCGGAGTATAGTTCCACTGATGGCGGGGTGACCCCGGCCTTCAACTGGAACGGCGGGTTTCCAGCCGAAGGACTCCAGATCGTCAACAGTCTTCCCAACCTCGATCCGACCCTGGCCAATGGGACCGCGGTGCACTGGATTCATCCCCAGGACAACAAGTGGACCACCAGCTACAATCTCGGTCTCGGCATTGAGAGGGAGGTCGGGTGGAATCTCCTGCTCAAGATGGACTATGTCGGCAAGCTGGGCCGGCATTACCGCCTGAACTGGGAACGCAACGAGGTGGCCCCGGGGATCTTCAGACTGGGACCGGTCATCGATCAACCAATATCGTCCCCCGCGGGAATGGGGACAGGCGTCGCCGTACCCTACGCGGGATTCACTGGAAGTGTCCGGCAGGCTTCCCGTCCCTATCCCCAATACACGGGAGTCAATCTGAGAGGCGCCCACGGAGGAATTACCTCGTATCACGCCGCCAACGTCAGTGCCCAGAAGCGTTTTGGAGGTGGACTCAGTTTCCTGCTGGCCTATACGCTCTCCAAGAACATCGCCACTGGCAGCGGTTATGGTGTATTCGGCGCGCCCGGTGTGTCGCATGAGGGGTATGGAGGCAGCGGAGTCCGTTTCCTGGTGCCCTTTGACCGCACCCACAACATGGCCTTGACCTGGACTTGGCAGGTGCCCTTCGGTCGGGGGCAGCGATGGGGTGGTGGCGCCTCCAATGTGTTCAACCATTTCATCGGGAGATGGCGGATCATGGGTTGGCACAACTACATGTCAGGCGATCCCATCAACTTGGGGCGTGTCAATCGCACGGGTTCATCCATAGGAGGCGGGGTCAGCCACGGGGCCTATGATCCGAACGGGTCGCAGAAAAATACGCTCAACGTGGCAGCGTTTGCACCCGAGAATCGGGTGATTGGCTTTGCTGACACCAACCAGTTGCCGAATATTCGCAGGTTCGGATACTCGACCGAAAACTTGTCGATTCTGAAGGACTTCCAGGTTGCAGAGAGCGTGCGTCTAGAGTTTGGGACAGAGATCTTCAATGTCTTCAACCGGCCGCAGTTCTATAGCCCGTCGTTTTCCCTCGCCAATCCAAGCGCCTTCGGACGATATAGAAATACGGCTCTTGCCAGAATTGTTCAGTTCCGATTGAGGTTCGCCTGGTAAGTAGGGCAGGTCCGGATCATTCCCTCGAATTGAGAACTGCGCGAGCGGTTTAACGGAAGTTCCGGGCCTTTTCCGCCTAAAATCGATCGATCATTCCGCTGGGGTCGGCCCCGGGCTCGCACCGGAGGAAGACCCCAGCGGAACCCGTTCGCCTGGAAGCGGTGAAAAGACCGGATCATCGTCCCGCCAGGGTTTCCGGCACCGCTGTCCCCGGCGATACCGTCCCAGGTTCTCTTGCAGCAATTCGGCGAGATCCATGCGGCCACCTCGGCTGACGTCTTCGATCATGGCCTGCTGCATCTGCACCGCTCGCTGGAATTGCCCCGTTTCCGCAAAGGCCATCGCCAGCGTTTCCACGTGTTCGAAGGAAACTTCCTTCTGGACTTGGAACACCTTCTGTAACAGCTGCAGGGCAAGCGGTCCGTTGCGGGCGCTGCTGTCGGGAGCCGCTGCCAAGAGCCGGGCCAGGGCGTGAGTGATATCGATATCGTCAGGCAGCGCCTGACGGCTCTCTTCCAACCGGGACCGGGCGGATTGGTAACGGCCCAGCCGAATCATTGCCATAGCCTGCATGAAGCGGGCGAAGGCGTGGCCGCCATTCAATTCGACGACTCGCGTATAGTGCCCTTCCGCTTGAGCGTAGCTTCCGAGCCCCATCAACAAGTTGGCAGCATGCAAATGAGCCTCAACAAAATCCGGTTCGAGGTCCAATGCCAGAGAATAATGCTGAATCGCTCCCTCCGGGTTGTCCTGTTGCAGTAGGGCGTTGGCCAGGTAAGCGTGCGTTTCGGCGCTGGAAGGTTGCAAGTCCAGCGCCTGGCGATAGTGCTTGATGGCCTCCTCGATCTGTCCCTGGGCGTAGAGTGCCTGACCCAACTGCTGATGGATCTCGGCGTCCTGAGGCTTGGTGTCCAGGGAATGCCGGAAACCGGCAATTCCCAGGTCGAGTTGTTTGAGGCGATAATCGCTCTGCAGAGTTGCCCGGTCGCGTGGGTTGCGGGTCAGCATCTGGATCCATACCTCACCCATCTCATCGAAGGAATTGGGGCCGTAGACCACTCGCCGGGGCGGATTGTGAGGATTGCGAACATTGTCGGCTGAGTTGTCGTAGCTGTAGCGCAGGGTCAGCTGGGTGCCACGCGGGAGCGAGATGGGCTCGGCATAGAGGTAATCGTCTTGCCAGTTGAAGTCCCAATCCTGGATGTAGAGGAGCCAACGCCGACTCCCGTCGGGCAGGCGCGCAAAGACCTCCATCTGCTTGCCCAGGAAATGGGCGTGCGGATAGAGACCCATCACCTGCACGTCTACCGGCAGCACATAGCTGTCTTCAATCCGGTGGTTCTTGCTGCCCGCCGGAATATCGATGGCAACGGAGCCCAGAATCAGGATGAAGGGGATCTTGGTGGGTGCTTTGTCGCTGAAATAAAGACCGACGCGGGGCTGAACCCGTTCTGGCTTACCGGAAGGTTGCATGTGCAGTTCCAACACCAGATCGGTCCCCTCTTTCAGGCCCCAAGCCAAGCCCTCCGGGTTTTCCGTGGGGACCTTTCCGGGCGTCCAGACCAGGATATGGCCCCCGGGAGGCCGAGCTGTCTGAGTGGATCTCATCCCATCAAAACCGGGCGTGGGGTCCTGCTGGTCACGTTGCCGGGAGCGAGGTGTGGGGTCGACCCCTCCCACGATGTGATGTACGACCTTGGGATTTCCGGGATTCAGTTCCAATGCGCGAACGTAACGCATCGACTCCAGCGGAACCGGCAGCACGAAGGTGCGAAAGACGTCCTTCCC
Source organism: Acidobacteriota bacterium (assembly GCA_965263035.1). Classification (GTDB taxonomy): domain Bacteria; phylum Acidobacteriota; class UBA6911; order RPQK01; family JAJDTT01; genus JAJDTT01. Next base: position 5,267,600 of record OZ253580.1, on the reverse strand, counting down.
TGCCGCGCCGGCTTCGGCGGCCAACGTGTAAGGCCGGGGCATGGTCACCGTCATATCGGGCGGCCCCAGCATCCATCCGGTCGGCCACTTCGGGACACTCGGCAGGTCGGCCGGATTTCCTTCAACCGATCCTTGCGCCACCCACTTCTGAAGCATCTCGATCTGCTCATCGCCGAGTCGGCGTTCGCCAATGAATTGGCCATAGCCGGATTTGGGCTGCCAGGGAGGCATGAAACGACTCTGTGTGACGGCTACCATCTGGCGGCCCCGGCTATTGACGTCGTTGTAGCCGAGCAGATCGAATGGACCCGCTCCGCCCGGGCGATGACAGGGGGAACAATTCTGGAAGACGATGGGAGCGATGTCCCGGTTGAAGGTCAAGCTTCCGGGAGGCTCGGGCACCTGGGTGTCCACTGCTTCTTCAGAGCTCGAATCCGGAGCCGGCGGGGGGGTTTGAGGAGGGTCCGATTGCGTACACCCGATCCAAGTCGAGCTGAACAATGCCCCGACTATGATGGGAAAAGCAACGGTCGCCTTGAGTCTCCGTTGTAGGGGGCGACCCGACCTGCACAGCTTCACCGTCTTACCCCCATTCAGGCCACAGGGATTTCCGACAGCGCAGTTTGCCTCTATCTGGCTGACGATTGCTGCCACTGAGCCCATCCTGCGACCTGACGAACAAGCCGGTCAAGTCGGGGCGACGTCATCGTGGACGATGCATGTCGATTCGTATCGTTGATCCCCAACCGGATCTTGCCTAAACTAGATTGCACCGGGCGAGACTCAATGAGATATCCATTGGAACAAAGGGTCAGAACCGTGCACCATCTATTCCTTCCCTTTTTGATGCTTCTGTCGCTGGGGCTTTCCTTTTCTGCGATGGCGGAAAAGAAAAAAGTAGATCCCGACGTTCGACGTGAGGAAAGTGAGGACTATTTCAAAAACTGGCTGGAACGGGATGCCGTCTACATTATTGCGGACGAGGAGAAGTCTGTTTTTGCAAGCCTGACCACGGAGGACGAAAAGGAACGCTTCATCGAACAGTTCTGGCGCCGGCGAGACCCTGATCCCCGGACGGTGATCAACGAGTTCAAGGAAGAACACTATCGGCGGATTGCCTATGCCAACGAGCGCTTCCACTCCGGCAAAGAGGGATGGCGCTCGGATCGGGGCAGAATTTACATCATTCACGGTGAACCGGCCGAAATAGAGTCCTATGCCGCAGGAAGTTTCTACGACCGTGAATTCGAACAGGGTGGTGGTGAGACCACCGTCTATCCATTCGAAAGGTGGCGCTATCGGCACCTGGACGGCATTGGAGACGACATCGAATTGGAATTCGTGGACGACTCCTTCACGGGGGACTACCACCTGGCTCTCAATCCGGAAGAAAAGGATGCGCTGCTGCACATGCCGGGAGCGGGCTTGACCTGGGCCGAGCAGGTGGGTCTCACCAGAAAAGAGGATCGCCCTTATTTTTCTCCGGGACGGCACAACCCTGCCTACAACACCGGCAGTTTCCGAAACAATCCCTTCTACCGCTACGAAATTTTTTCCAAGGTACAAGCCCCGAAGGAGATCAAGTACAACGATCTGAGGGAGTTGGTGAAGGTCAACATCGGCTATTCGAACCTCGTTTTCCAGGCTCGAAGCGACTACTTCAGGCTCAACCGGCAGAAGATTCTGGTTCCCGTCACCCTGCAGCTCCAGAACAAGGACATGACCTTCAAACGCAAGGGAAATGTGCATACAGCTCGAATCGGTCTCTATGGCGCCGTCACCAGCCTGGACAATCAGCTGATCCAGGAATTCGAAGATGAATTGGTGATCTCCTACAATCCGGAGGTGCTGGAGAGAAGTTTGCGGGGACGATCGATGTACCAGAAAGTCCTGATTCTGGACAACAAGACCCGCTATAAACTCGATCTGGTCGTGAAGGACATCGGAAGCGGCAACATCGGCGCCGTCAAACAAGCCATTATTCCTCCGCCGAGCTTGAAGGAAGGAGAGAAACTAAGCAACAGTTCGCTCATTCTTTCCGACTTCATCCGCAAGCTGGACGTGGTGCCTGAAGACAACCAGATGTTCGTTTTGGGAGACGTCAAGATACGGCCCAGCATGGACAAGAGCTTTTCCGCGAAGTCTCTTCTGGCAGTTTACCTGCACTTGTACAATTTCGGTTTGGATCAATCCTCCAATGCTCCCAATTTGCAGGTGCGTTACCGAATCAGCCGCGGCGGCGACCTCATTCACGAAACCACCGACAACAACGGGGAGTCGGTTCAGTTTTCCTCGCCGGAGAGACTGGTGCTGGTCAAGGGGTTTCACCTGAGGGGTCTGGAACCCGGAACCTACCGGATGGAAGTCGAAGCCTGGGATCAGCTCAACGATACCAGGACTCAGGTCGGAGACAGCTTCCGAGTCAAGGGTGGCTAGGAGTCTGCGCGGTAGAAATGATCGTAGCGAGAAAGTGGGGAATCGAGGTCGGATTTTCTCGATTTTGAGGTGCATAGTTGTTCTATTCGCCGAGAAATCGAGGAAATATGGACCGATTCTACCGCTTTCGCAGTAGATCAATTTCTGCGGCGCAGGCTCCTAGCATCCCGTGGCAAAAGTCGTCACGGCATTCGACCGGCCCGGCATCGTGCGCGGACTGCGTTGCTATCGGCTCACATACTCCCGGTATGCTCCCTCATCGCGCCTGGTCCGGCGGGCGCAGGACCGGGCTCGGTGCTCGCGGACTTTCACCACGGACTGCCGAGATCACGACTCACAACGCATCCTCCGCTCATCCCATACTCCAACTCAACCGGCTGATCCTGCTGATCGGTGTCACGACCTTGGGATTCTGCACTTCGTGGGTGCACCCATCCAAGACTGGGGACGCCGGCACCGACTTGTTCGTGGACGCCGCCCAGGCTGCCGGAATCGACTTCCGTCACTTCAATGGAATGTCGGGGGAATATTATTTTTGCGAAATGATGGGCCCGGGGGGCGCCCTCCTTGACTACGACAACGACGGCGACCTGGACGTCTACCTGGTGCAAGGCCAGATGCTGGGACCGGACAAGACACTGGACGACGCCCTCTTTCCGCCGCCGGAAAAGCCACCACTCCGTGATCGGCTCTTTCGAAACGATCTGAAGTTGAACGCGGACGGGACGCCCAACTTGCGCTTTACCGATGTGACTGCGCAGAGCGGAATCGTCTCGCCCGGCTACGGAATGGGGGCGGCTGCGGGGGACATCGACAACGATGGCTGGATCGACCTTTACGTCACCAACTTCGGCAAGAACCGAATGTATCGCAATAACGGCAACGGCACCTTCACCCAGACCCCCATGGGTGACGACGCCGATAATGAGTGGAGCGTGAGTGCCTCCTTTCTGGATTACGACCGGGATGGTTGGCTGGACCTTTTCGTGGGCAACTACGTGGACTACGACCTGTCCAATCCCAAGAAATGCTACTCCAGTACGGGGGCCATAGACTACTGTGGACCCCGCAGTTACCCGGCCCAGTCCAACCGCTTCTATCGCAATCGGGGGGATGGAAGCTTCCAGGACGTTTCCTCCCAAAGCGGGATAGCTACCAGGCACGGCGGCGCGCTGGGCGTCGTGAGCGCCGACTTCAATGGAGATGGCTGGATCGATTTCTATGTCGCCAACGATCAACGTCCCAATCACTTGTGGATCAACCAGAGAAACGGCAGCTACCGGGAAGAAGCGTTGGTGGCCGGTTGCGCCCTGAACCGGGACGGGAAGACCGAGGCCAGCATGGGAGTCGACGCCGGAGACCTGGACAACGATGGCGACGAAGATCTCTTCATTACCCACCTGATCCGGGAAACCAATACGCTCTACCTCAACAATGGCCAGGGATGGTTTGAAGACCAGACCTTCGAGACCGAATTGGGCGTCGCGAGCATGCCTTACACCGGGTTCGGGACCGCCTTCCTGGACTACGACAACGACGGCTGGCTGGACATTCTGGCCTTGCACGGGGAAGTGGCGACCATCGAGGCCCTGGAAAAACTGGGAGATCCCTATCCTTTGCATCAGCCCAACCAGCTCTTCCACAACCTGGGAAACGGACGTTTCGAGGAGGTCACGGTACGGGGTGGTGCCGCATTCAAGCTCTCTGAGGTTAGCCGCGGCGGCGCTTTTGGGGACGTCGACAACGATGGCGACGTGGACGTGCTGATCGTCAACAACAACGGCCCGGCCCGGCTGCTCATCAACAACGTGGGGCAACGCCGTCATTGGTTAGGCTTGAGACTGTTGGGGAGAGACATCCCGCGAGACATGTTGGGAGCCCGAGTGGAAGTCGTCTCCCCTGACGGTCTCACCCTGCTACGGCGTGTGAGAACCGACGGCAGCTACGGTTCCGCCAACGATCCCCGGGTGTTGGTCGGGCTGGGAAACGGGAACCGGGTAGCAGCCGTCCGTGTCTCCTGGCCCGGCGGCGGTGTGGAAGAGTGGATCGATCTCCCCGTGAACCGCTATACGACACTTCGGGCGGGCAGCGGCCGGATGGTCAGCGGGAATGAGTGATCCGCCGACGCGCCTCAACAGATTTCGCGTCGGCGCCCTGTTTCTCCTTGGGCTCGGCGTCCTACCCACCGCGGCCGTTGGAGTATCCGCGTCCGTTCCCCACTCGAGTGATCCACTCCGGCCGATTCCCCATCCGGACTTGAGCCGGCTGGAGCCCGCCGCCCAGCAACGAATAAGAGACACCCGGGCAGAGCTGGAATCAATGGCGAAAGCAGGAGAGGTCAGCAGGGAGGAACTCTCGCGGGCCCACGGCCAGATGGGTAAGCTCTACCACGTCCAGGATTTTCTGGGAGCGGCCGAGACGTGTTATCTCAACGCACAATCACTGGCACCGACAGACTTTCGCTGGTCCTATTATCTGGGCCACATCTACAAGAATAAAGGTGATCTCGAGCAGTCCATCGCCGCTTACCAGCGAGCTTTGGATCACCAACCCGACAACGTGCCGGCCATTCTGGGCGCGGCCGAGGGCCACCTCAGCCTGAACCGGCATGCCCGGGCTCAGCCTTTGTTTGAGCGGGCCCTGGCACTGGACGAAGCCTGTGCGCCGGCCCTGGTGGGGATGGGGAAAATTGCTTCCTCAAGGCGCGATACGAGGGAAGCGATTCGTTACTTCGAAGCCGCTCTCGCGCTGCAACCGGATGTCAATAACATCCACTACCTATTGGCCATGAGTTATCGAAAACAGGGAGAACTCGATCAAGCCCAGACTCACTTCCAACGGGTCGCCATGCTGGAGCGGCTCCGCCGTGGCCACGCCACGGCAGGTTATCCCGATCCCCTGATGGAGGCCCTGGATGAGTTGACCACTGGTTGGCGCCACCACTGGGTCCGCGGAATGCGGGCTTTCGGAAAAGGACGTTTTGCCGAGGCCGTCAAGGAATATCGCACCGCGGTGGCTCTGGATCCCAAGAACCCGATTCCGCTGACCGATCTGGGTTCGGCACTGGCCCGAATGGGGGACCTGAAAGGGGCGGTCCGGGAATACGCTCAAGCGTTGCGAGCCTCGCCCGGCAATCCCATGCTGCATTACTACCTGGGAACCACGTTGATGGGTTTGCAGTCCGAAGAGGAAGCGGCCAAACACTATCAGCGCGCCATTGGCGCCAACCCCGGGTTTATGGAGGCGCACTTTCAGTTGGCCAATCTTCTCATGCGTCTGCGGCGTTACGACGACGCCATTCCCCACTACACGGCCGTTATGGAACTCGATTCCGGCTTCGGTAGCCGCACCCCGGCCGGTAGCCACACGGGCGGGCAGATCCGACAAATGGGTGTCCTGGCACGTTTCATGCGGGCGATGGCTCTGGTCCAACTGAGCCGACATGAGGAGGCGCTGGCCATATTGGAGAAGGGGCTGCAGGTTTTTCCAGGTCACGCCGACATGACGCACGCCGTGGCCCGGTTGCTGGCCGCTTCGCCCGAGCACAAGATCCGAAACGGAATGAAAGCTTTGCAGCTCCTTAAAGGCTTATTTGAGGGCCAGGGCGAGCTGGAACTGGAATATGTCGAAACTCTGGCGATGGCATTAGCCGAAACGGGTCAGTTTGAACGGGCTGCCCAGATGCAACGGGCCATGATTTCCGATCTGCAGCAGAATCGGCGCTTCGACCTGGCGCGACTCCTGGCGGAGAATCTCGCGCTTTACCAACGCCGGCAACCCTGTCGGCACCCTTGGCGAGAGGATGATCCCATCTTTTCACCGGTGGCCTCAGCCATGGACCTCCCGGGACCATCCACCGGCTCGCCTCCCTAGGAGGCTGTCCGAGAATGCGATTTTCGTCCAAATCTACAGATTTAAGTTATTGATTTATAAGGAGATAGGTTTTTCGGGATCGTGAATTTTCGAGTTCTCGGCGCAGCCTCCTAGGAGCCTGCGCCGCAGAAATTGATCTACTACCGCGCAGACTCCTGGTCCGCACTCTCCCCTATCTCCCGGACGACTTCGCCGGACCGCCAACGGTGTGTAGGCTCCTCAGATCCCACGGTTGTCCACACCGCATCCAGATGCCAACATATCCCGATGAACATGCTTTTGGCGGACATTGACGCGTATTTGCTCCAGGCTTGTCCCCCGCGAGACTCGATCCTCACAGCAATGGAGTCTCGGGCCGCGGCTGAATCCTTCCCCATCGTCGGCCCTCTGGTGGGGCGTCTGCTGTTTCAGCTTGCCCTGATCAGCGGAGCGAAACGCATTCTGGAGTTGGGTTCGGGATTCGGATATTCCGGCTACTGGTTCGGCTCCGCCGTGGGCCCTGGCGGCGAGCTCACCCTGACCGATTTCTCGTCCCGGAATCTTCGGGACGCCGAGAGTTACTTCAAGCGGGGAGGGATCTCCTGCCGCACCCGGTTTCGAGAGGGGGATGCCCTCCGGACCTTGGGACAGGTCACTGGGCCGTTCGACCTCATCTTCAATGACGTGGACAAGGCGCGGTATCCGCAGGTGCTCGCTCGAGCCTCGAATTTGTTGAGGCCGGGCGGATTACTGATCTCCGACAATCTCCTGGTTCAAGGACGGGTTCTTGAACCTGGCGCTGACGAAAACGTCCGGGGAATTCAGGAATACACGCGGTTGATTTTCGAGAACGAAGAGTATTTCTCCACCGTGATTCCGATTCGGGACGGAGTATCGGTGAGCCTGAAAAAAACCTGAGGCGGGAAGAGCATCGGGGTGAAGTTCACCTCGGAATCTTATTAGTACCGTCGCGGCCGGTCCCCATAGGAGTCCCCACGGCCCCCGGCCGAATCCCCTCGGCTGCGCTCGTTGGCCCGGTCGACCCGAAGGTCGCGCCCTTCCAGGCTCCTTCCGTGCAACTGGGAAATGGCTTCATCCAGATCCTGGTTCTCGCGCAACTCGACGAACCCAAAGCCTCGGGAACGTCCGGTATACCGATCTCGAATGATCCGAATCTCTTCGACTTCTATCCCGAACTCGCGGATAAACATTTCCAGAGCGCTCTCACTGATGCTGAAGCTCAGATTGCCAACGAAAATCTTGTTCATTCGGACTCCTTGAATAGTGAAACTCCGCCGGACGCCGGTCGGTCCCCAAGACGAACCTCGCCATAAACCTTCGGATGTTCGGGTCAGACCATTTGGAATGAGCAGGTCATTCAGGTTGGAACCACCATACCACCATCCCCCTTCCCTCACAAGTCACCACAAGACATGGAAAGCGAACCGCGTGAAACGCATTTCCGCACGAAATCTTTTCCCATCGATCGCCAGGCGGAATCGTTGTTAGTGAATATGAATGGAAGCGCCGATCTCCTACCTGCGCAGCGACTCTTCGAGTTCGGCTGGAATTCACTTTCGGATGTTGAACTGTTGGCGTTGGTACTCGCTCCCACGGACTCGGATCAACAGGCCCTCATACGGGCCCGCCGAATCCTGGAGTTGATGGGTTCGACCCGCCGGCTGCTACGGGCAAGCTACTCCCTTCTCCGGCAAGCCGGCATGACCCGGAGACAGACTCAGGCACTCCTGGCCGCAGCCCATCTCTTCCAGCGGTTGGAGAATGTCCCTCTTGCGGCCGGCGATTCCCTACTCAACAGCGCCCAGGTGTACCGGCACTTTCGCGGTTCGGTCCCGGGACTTCTCAAGGAATGTTTCTGGACTCTGCTCCTGGATGGGAAGAACCGCACCCTGAAACTGGTGACAGTCTCCGAGGGAACGCTGACCTCGTCGCTGGTCCACCCCCGGGAAGTCTTCCGGCCAGCCATCGAGGAAGCGGCGGCCGGCGTCATCCTGGCTCACAACCATCCGAGCGGGGATACGACGCCCAGCCGGGAGGACCGTGAGATCACGCGCCGACTCGTGGCCACCGGCGAGGTGGTGGGGATCCGGGTTCTGGACCATGTTATCATCGGTCCCCACCGGTACTTCAGTTTCGCCGACGAAGGCCTGCTCTGAGCGGAAGTCCGTTTTGAATATCCTGCAGCCCACCGTAACCGGGAACGCGCCCGGATGACCGGCGCAACTCCGAAACCGTCCCACAGTCCTCTTGATAGCGTCTCGTTCGAGATTCGTTGGCCCCGCAACAGGTCCTTCCACGTGATCGGTCAGGGGATGGACGCGGTGGACTGGGTGTGCCTCCTCCCCCAATACCCGGCCCATAGCAGCCGCACGGAGTGTGACGACGTCTTGAAGCTGGGCGGGGGACCGGTGGCCACTGCCACCGCGCTCTGTGGACGATACGGCCTCAAGGCCAGATTCATCGGAAGTGTGGGAGGCGACGATCTGGGCCGTTTTTCGCTGCAGGACCTGAGACGGGAGCCAATGGACCTGTCCTGCGTCCGCATCGTTCCCGATGCAACCACCCAGTTGGGCATCATCCTGATCGATCGCCTCACCGGAGAGAGGACCGTCCTATGGCACAGGGATCGGAGACTGCGCTACGGGGAGGGAGACCTGAAACGGGAGTGGATCGTATCCGGCCGGCTCCTGCATCTGGACGGCTGCGACCCGCAAGCCAACCTCCAGGCTGCCCGCTGGGCCAGAGAGGCGGGAATGAAGGTATCCCTGGACGTGGACGACGTCCAACCGGGTATCCAGGAGGTCGTCGGGCTGACCGACTTTCTGATCCCGAGTGAGGCATTCGTCAGGAATTTCACCGGATATGAGGACTGGAGGTCGGGATTGAGGGAACTGGCCCGGCGGAGCCGCGGTTTCGTGGCCATGACCCGGGGCCGGAAGGGGACCGCCGCAATCTGGAACGACCGGATTTTCCAGCTCCCGGCATTCCCGGTTCGTCCCATCGATACCAACGGGGCCGGCGACGTCTTTCATGGTGCGTTCATCTACAGTCTCTTCCAGGACTGGAGCGTGGAGCGTTGCCTCCTCTTTGCGGGCGCCGCCGCCAGCCTCTCCTGCACACGCGTCGGCGCCAGGGCCGGAATCCCTCCCTTGGACGAGGTCCTTTCCCTGTTGAAGACCCCTCCCCAGGAGAGTTAGAGTGGAATTTATCGAGACCCTTTTCGGGCGGCGATGCATCCAATTTGGTGTTATGAAGAGAACTTCTCCGATATTGCCGTTCCTTATGTTCCTCGCCACAGGTTCCGGGGCCGGAGCCAAGGTGGATCCCCAGGAGATCATTCAACGGTTCGCTCGGAAGGAGTCGGAATTCCGCCAAGTCTGGCAACAGTACACCTACTCTCAACATATTGTCTTTCAGGTCCTGACCCGTACCGGCCGGGTGCGTGAGCAGCGGGAGATGACCATCGAGATTTTTTTCACCAGCGATGGGGAACGCCAACATCGCATCGTCGACGACCGGGGGAAACTCGAATCGTTGATACTGACTCGAGAAGATCTGGACGACGCTCTCAACCTGCAACCCTTCGCACTGACCACGGAGGAGCTTCCCCAATACGAGGTCAAGTACCAGGGAGAGGAGCAGGTGGACGAACTCATGTGCTACGTGTTTGACGTGAAACCGAAGCGGATCCGCCGCAACAGGCGTTACTTTCGGGGACGGATCTGGGTGGACGACGTGGACCTGCAGATCGTGATGACCAAGGGCAAAGCGGTGCCGGACTTGGGTAACAACAAGTTCCCGGCTTTCGAGACTCTCCGGCAACAGGTCGATGGCAAGTACTGGTTTCCCACCTGGAGCGAGGCGGACGACATCCTGGAGTTCGGCGGACGCTTCAGACAGAGGCGCCGCGTACATATCCGCGAGCTGATCACCTATTCCAATTTCAAGAAGTTCGAAGTGGGGACCTCGATTGAATTCGGAGAGGTCGTCGGCGAACCGGAGCCGCAACCGGAGCCAGCGCCAGAGTCGGAGGCGGAACCGGTGCCGGAGGCTCCCACCGACTCCAAGCCGGACCCGGAGCCGGCTCCCGAATAGTCACCTACTCCTCGACCGAATCCAGCTTCTGCCGGTAGACGGCTTCGGCCCGCCGGAACTGATCCAGGACTTGGCGCTTCTGAATCGGTTCCTGGAACAGACCCTCGGTCAGCAGCCGTTGCCGCAGATCCCCGATCCAGCGGAGAAAGTGGGAAACGGAATCCGGATCCGCATACGGCTCACCGCCCACAGTCAGATATACGGGCGTCGTATGTGCGAAAAGGTCCGTGTTGTTGACGACCAGACGGTGAGGACCGCCCTGGATCCGCGCAGCCAGCCATCCGCTTTCGGTGATGGGAAGCGAGCCCCGATAGAGCAGATGGGTTCCGTTTCCCGAAGCCTTCACCGTGTGAACCGGCTCCCCGTTGAAGACCAGGTCGAGCCGATCCATGGGAGCATGGGAATGGGCCTCCACCCGAACCCGAACCCGGCCCGGCGCTTCCAGGTCCAGCTCCGATCCCGGCAAACGGCCGTCCACTTGGAAGAACAGGAGGGGGCCGTTGGTGACGAAGCTTCGCCCCGCCTTGAGACCCTGGACCCAGGAATCGTAGTCGAAGACGTCCCCGGTATGCACGTAGACCCGGTCGCCGCCAATGACCTTGTGGCGCCGGATGTTGTTGAAGGTGTCGGTGCCCGCCGCTGCGGCCAGGCGGAAACCGCAGTTCAACAGCCGGTAGTAGAGGCGCAGGGAGGCGACCGGGTGTCCGTATCCCAGGATTTCCAGTCCGTCGACGAGGCCCAGGGCCGCGTCCACGGGAACCGCCTTGGCGCTGGACCCGGCCAGATCATTGGCGTCCGGATTGTGGACCGGGTGGACATAGAAGATCCCGGCACCCTGTTCCCTTCCTTTCCGGGCCTGAATGGTGTTGGAAGGGTAGTCGAACGCGTGGTCGGTGTTGCGGAACCCGGTAAAGTTGGGCTCCAGGAACTCCTTGAGGTTGAGCGCGGCCATGTGACCGTAGAGGGAGGCCCGGACCTCCTCGTTCCAATACAGAACCCGCTCCGCCGTCGATAGAGGATGCAGCGATCCGGTGAAGCGGTTGCGATCGAAGGTGATGGAGCCCAGTGAGTTGCACACCAGCAGATTGGAGACGTCCAGGTCCTCGGCCCCGGCCTGGAGGAATGCGTCTTGAGTCGACACCAGTTGATCCAGGGTCTTGTGGACCAGGTTGAGGTGAATATGGATGTCTCCCGAATACCATCCTCGAGAGGCACAATCGATTCCCGGTCGAGGGATGAGCTCCACCTCATTGCTTCCCGGTTCCAAATTCACGTTCATGGTCACGGGAGAGTGTTCGAAACCATGCACGACAAATATGCGAGCCGGTCCCGACGGCAGGACCAGAGAACTGGCTCCCTGGGTATGGAAGTAGTGGTGCCCTTCCGTCCACGTGCTCCGCAGAAAGGTCCCGGCAGGGCCCCGGGCCAGCCGATCCGATCCCACCACGTAGACCCGGGCGGGCCGGAATGATTCACGATCCTGCGTCTTGACCGTCAACTGCAACCGGGCCGCCTTGCGCCACCGAATCGGCAACGCAAGAACCATCGGCTGCTTCTCGACGGTCAGCCGCAAACCCAGCGAATCGGCCCCCTCTCCCCAGACCCGAAGCTGCACTCCCGTCACCTGTCCCGGAGCCAGAGACGCCTCGCGAGGAGGAAAATGAAGCGAGTCGCCGTCGGGCGACAGACTCAAAGCCACCGGTTTCCGTTGGTTGTTGCGAAGCAGGAGCAGGACCCGGTTCTCCAAGCCTTCGGTGAAGACGGATACCTGGGCCGGAGACGTCAGTTGGACGTCCGGGTTCAAATCGATTCTGGCCAATTCCGGCGAAGCCAGTTTCCAGAGCGCCTGGCTGACTTGGCCTTGGATTCCGTCCTGCAAATCGGGAGACCAGGTCCCTCGAACTGACCTGCGCCGCATGGCCAGACGGCGGATGGGACGGTAGACGGCGAAGTTCTCGTCCCGCGGAGCATCCTCGTGACGAAGAAGCGCCGTAAAGAACTCGGCGAACTCCCGCAGGGCCGGATGCCGGACCCGCAGGGCATCCACCTCATCCTCGCTCAGCCCGTAGGGATTCCACGCACGGCCACTCGCCCCGAGCGATACCGGGGTCAGGATCAGCAGGATCCAAACCATGCCATGGAATCTCATGGGAGCGGCAGCTCGACGAATACCGTGCGGTTGACGGGAAGATCGACTCGGGTCTCGCGCGCCGGCCCGTCCCGGTCCGCAGGACGGACGGAAACCGTGGCCCCGCCTGCCGGAACCAGCAACTCGAACAGCCCTTCCGTCCTGAACTCACCTGCTCCGTATCCGTCCGGAGCGTAGTGACGTCCATCCGCACCGGTCACCCGGACCCGGGCGGGCACGACACGATTCGCTGCATCATGAATCCGGGCGTGCAAACGGGCCGGCGGCAGAACGCAGAAGCGCTGGGTCCAGGTCCGCGTGCTGTCCCCGGCCGTCAGAATCAGTTCCGCATCCCACTCTCCGGCCATGAGTGGGATCAGCACCAACTGTTCCGTTTCCCCGTTGCTGCCGGCCGCAACCTGTCTCCGGAACGGAACCAGGCCCACGACATCGGAACGGGTGGCGATCTCAAGCTGGATGTCCTTCCCAGTTCGGTTATTCATCCGGACCGGAACCGGCGTCATCCGGTTGAAGAGGAGATTGAGACATTCGGGAGCCTCGACCTCCAGCTGGTCGGGGGCGACCATGACCGAGATGGTTTCACCGGTCTCAGCCAGCAGAGAGGGCAACAGGACCAGAACCGCCAAACAGCCGCACACAATCAAGCTCCGCCGAAACTTCATAGGTCCCCCGTCTTAACAGCCCGTGGCAAAAGTCGTCACGGCATTCGATCGTCCCTGCATCGTGCGCGGACTGCGTTGCGACTCGGTCATATACTCCCGGTATGCTCCCTCCGAAGCGCCTGGTCCGGCGGGCGCAGGAACGGTCTCGGTGCTCGCGGGACTTTCACCACAAACTGTTAACAGATACGGCCCAGGCTCTCAAGGCACGCCCCAATTACAACCGGTTCGCCGACTTCCCGCACTGGGTCGTAGTAGACTGAGCGTCGGCAACTCGCGCCGCGGTCTGGAGAAATTCCCGGGCCGACCCGCTGGAATGTCTGAGGACGCGGGCCCGGGAGTGACTGCAAAATGAAGGAATCGATCCCGCATCTCTTCCCTACCCTGGTGGTGGGAAGCCTCCCCCGGCCGGAGTGGATACGCGAGCTGATCGAAGACCGGAAGGCGGGACACGTCGATGCCACCGAAGCGGACCGGCTTCTCAACGAAGCCATCCCCTCGAACTTGAAAATGCAGGAACGGGCCGGCCTCGACTACCTCTCCGACGGGGAATGGCGCCGCGAAAGCTACATGAAGGTCTTCTCCGAATCGGTCGCCGGTTTCGAGATCGATACGGTCTCGGCCGGGGCCTCCAATTTTCCCCAGCTCAGATATCCTTCCGTGGTCTCCGAGATGAAGGCTCACCGTTTCATGGCCGTGGACGAAGTCCGTTTCATCCGCGAGCATACGGACCGGCGGATTCTGGCCGCTATCCCTTCCGCGTACACTTTGGGCCGGCGGATGTGGGACCCACGGTATTCGACCGGAGCCTACCCCACGCGGAGGGCCTTCATGCTCGCCTGCATTCCCTTCCTGCGCCGGGAAATCCGGGAGCTCATCGCCTGTGGCGTCGATGCCATCCAGTTGGACGATCCCTGGTTGGCCCTGCTGGTGGATGCCGACTATCGGGAACGTGAAGGCATCGTCGACATCGAGCAGGAGATCTCTCTGTGTGTCGACTGTTTCAATGCGACGGTCCGAGGATTCGAGGAGGCCTTCATCAGCGTCCATCTCTGCCACGCCCACTTCAACCGGGCCCACTCCACGCGCGGTCCGTACCATCTCATCATGGACGCCCTGGGAGAGATGAACGTGGATCGCATCGCCATGGAGTTCGCCACGCCGGATGCCGGGGGCGTCGAGAGCCTCCGGCGATTTCCCCCGGACAAGCTCCTGGGTCTGGGGGTGATCGACCATACCGACCCGCACCTGGAAACGCCTGAAGAGGTGGTCGGCCGTGTCGAGCGGGCCCTGGAGTTCGTCCCCCCGGAACGGATCACTCTGAACCCCGACTGCGGATTTTCCCCATCCAGCCTCAACCCGATGGACCTGGACGAGGCCTACCTGAAGCTCAAGGCCATGTGCGGTGGGGCTCGGATTCTGCGCGAGAAATACGCCTGAAACCACCGGCGCGGATCGAACAGGTGAACGATCTGGAAAGACTGGATGAGATCCGGAACATCTGCCGCGGTGACATGCGCCAGTTGGCCCGTACCCTGACCGAAGTCGAGAATTCGTCCACGGAATCGACCCGGAATCTGCTCAAGGCTCTCTTTCGAAAGACCGGTGGCTCGTGGGTGATGGGAATCACGGGCAGTCCCGGTGCCGGGAAGAGCACCTTGGTGGAGGTGCTGGCTCGTCACTATCGCAAGGCCGGCGAGAAGGTGGGGATCGTGGCCGTGGATCCGACTTCGCCCTTTTCGGGGGGAGCCCTGCTGGGCGATCGGATTCGGATGCAGAATCTGTTTACCGACCCGGGAGTCTTCATCCGCAGCATGGCCACGCGGGGCCGTCTGGGGGGGCTCTCCAGCGCCGTGGACGACGCCCTCCTGGTGCTGGCCGCCGGCGGCTTCACGCGGCTGATGGTGGAGACGGTGGGGGTCGGTCAGGATGAGGTCGACGTGGTGCGGACCGCGGAGGCGGTCCTGGTTCTGCTGGTCCCGGGCATGGGAGACGACATTCAGAGCATCAAGGCCGGAATCATGGAGATCGGGGACGTCTTCGTCATCAACAAGGCGGATCGCCCCGGCGCCATGAAGACGGAGCGGGAACTGCGAGCCGTCCTCTCCCTGGCGGCGCGCGACGACGGCTGGGACCCTCCCATCGTTCAGACGGTGGCCACTCGGGGCCAGGGAATCGACGAGGTGGCCGAGGCCGTGGAAGCGTACCGCAGGTTCACGGACCAGGAGGGGGCGGCTTCCCCGAGGAGAGTCTTCCTCTGCCGGCAGAAAGTCCTGGAGATGATTTGCGATCGGATGGCTCAGCAGGTCGTGGACGAGATGGATTCGGAAGATCTGGACCGTTGGGCGCAACGAATGGCCAACCGGGAAGTGGACCCCTATACTCTGGTGGATCGCATCTTCGAACGTTCAGGACCGAGTAAATGATACGACGATTGGCCCATGTGGGGATCGCCACCCGCTCTCTGGAGTCTCTTTCCCGCCTGTACCAAGATCTGGGACTTGAGGTGAAGACGACCGAAACCGTGCCGGATCAGAAGGTTCGTGCCGCGATCCTGCCGGTCGGAGACACGGCCGTGGAATTGCTGGAGGGGACCGAACCCGACTCGATCATTTCCCGGTTCGTGGAGAAAAGAGGGGAAGGCATTCATCACCTCGCCTTCGAGGTCGACGATCTCCAGGAAGATCTGAGACGGTTGAAAGAACGAAACGTGGACCTGATCGACGAGGTTCCGCGCATCGGAGCCGGCGGCCACCTCATCGCCTTCATCCATCCCCGCAGCACCGGAGGGGTCCTGGTGGAACTGAGCCAGGCGCCCGTCCAGCCGAAGGAATGAGGCTGGGAAGTTTCCAACTGAGCCACATCTCCGACGGCTCTATCCGCCTGGACGGCGGCGCCGTATTCGGGATCGTGCCCAGGGTCCTCTGGGAGCGCAGGATGCGTCCCGACGGCCGCAACCGGGTTCGGCTCGGCCTCAACTGCCTCCTCATCCGCACCCCCCACGAAGCCATCCTGGTGGACACCGGGGCCGGACGAAAATACTCCCCGAAAGAGCAGGACATCTACGGCATCGGCGAGGAGCCGGATGTCGTTGCCCGTCTGGCGAACCTGGGCCTGGAACCGGGGGACATCGACCTGGTCGTCAACACCCATCTTCACTTCGACCACTGTGGGGGCAACACCCGCCGGGAGGGCGAAGAAGTGGTGCCCAACTTTCCCAACGCCACCTACATCGTGGCGCGGGAAGACTACGCGACGGCAACCGGCAGGAACGAGAGGACCGCCGTTTCCTACCGGTCCGAGAACTGGGTGCCTCTCCAAGAAGCGCATCAACTCCGGCTGGTCGACGGAGAGCAGGAGATCGTCCCGGGCGTTTCGCTGGTCCACACGCCCGGACACACGCCCGGACATCACTCGGTCAAAGTCCAGTCCGGCGGGGAAACCGTCTTCTTCCTGGGGGACCTCTGCGCCACGACGTCCCATGTTCCCCTCCCCTGGATCATGGGTTACGATCTCTTCCCTTTGACCACTCTGGAAACGAGAAAACGCATCTATTCCCGCGCCGTAGAGGAGAAGTGGCTCCTACTCTTCGATCACGATCCGCAAGTGGTTGCCGGAACTATGACTCGTCGGGAGGGCAGGCATATCGTCGCACCGGTTCAGTGGGAAGCATGAGTCAAATGTGGCCTGGCGGCACCAGCACCGTGGGGATGCTCTTCATCTCGCTGCCGCAGCTGTTTTTCACCGAGGTCCCGTTCGGGTCATTCCTGGGACCACTCTTCTACGTGCTAGTGCCCCTCACGGCGCTCACCTCGACGATGTCGTTGCTGGAAGTGGTCGCCGCAAACGTGATCGACGAACACCACATCACGCGGGCCAAGGCGACGCTGCTGTGTGGCGGCGCGGTGTTCGCCTTCACGATCCTCGCCGCGTTGTCGTTTGGGGGTAGCGTCGCGATCACCGAGTTCCACCTCGGAGGCGCGCTCGGCCAGAGGCTCTTCGGCGGCAAGTCGAGCTGGTTCGTCATGGTCGACCAGTTCGTGCCGAACTGGATGCTCCCAACCGGTGGCTTCGCGATCACGATCGCGGCGGGCTGGTTCCTGACGCGCGAGTACACCGAGCGGGAGCTCGTGGATGGGACAGAGCCCGGGTGGTTCAACTTTGGAGCGTGGCGGTTCTTTATCCGGTTCGTGTCGCCTCTGGCCGTGGCGGCGATCATCATCACGGTGCTTTTCTTCGGGGTGGCCTTCAGCTAGCCGGCAAGAGGGGAACGTAAGGCCGGGCTCCAGCTGGTGACGGTCGAGGAGTTTCACCGGGAATGCCTGCGGGCGTCGAAGGTCCCGCTGGGGAGGTTCGGAGGGTCGTGGCAGAGCGGGAGGGAAGGATGCTCTGGGACCGCCTCAGTGTCCAAAAAAGAGATTTATCAGGGGCTGGAGTGGGAGATCGGATAGAAGAACCCCCTTCTCCTTCCCCGCGGCTCGTGCCCGCCGCGAAGATGGCCGGAGCGAAGTACGGTGCGGCACGGGACGGGGCGTGGAAAGCCCGCCGCCGGTAAACGCAGCGGACTCGACGGCGACTCCGGCGACCTCGTGCTCTCGCCATGAGTGCTGGCTCATGGCAGGCAGCACTCAGGCACGATGATATCAGCCTACTCCACGTCTGAAGTAGATCCTTTGAGAACAATCAGGGGAGAATTATCTCTCGCAGCCTTTCTCCTTGCTTCCTGTTCGCTATTGACTCTGTAAGCGATTATTGCAAGCCAATCGTCAGCGCGTGTTGTCCTCGTCTTCAACCGGATGATCGGTACGAAAATGTTCGTCTGCCTAAAGTACAGTACCGCACGGTCCCCTACGATCTCGAGCAACCGAGGACGTGCGGCCTCTCGATCTATCTCGTCTAGATCTCTCTGCGCCAATCTCAGAGAGGTATGATCGGCTTGGAAGATTCGGCCGAATTTCTCCTTGGCTTCGTCCTGTTCCGGTGTGGCTGACAGCTCCGCTGCCCGTTGGCCCATTCTGGTTCGGATCGACGCGAGTTGGTCCCGCAACGCCTTCTTCACTTCGATTGATCCACAATTAACGGCTCTCTGAGGATGCTGGAGACTCTTGTCGGGCAACTCCACCATGGAAGAGTGCGCCTTCGATGCACGCCAACTGAGTATCCATGGAGCGGAGACGTTCATCGAAGGCACGGAGATCAGCTTTAAGAGAAAGTCCGAAGGTGAGAATCAGACCAGCCAGGGCAAGACTGGTTCCGATAATTGTCCATCGTTCACTCATTCTGACTTCTCCTCCCATGCTCTAACTATAGCAGGGGCAAACTAGAAACCCTCCGAAGGGAAAGATTCAAGCGGCGTGGGCGTCGAGGGTATAAGTGGTCATGGGGGGCGGTTCGATAATTTCAGTTAACGGATTTCAGTCTACGGAGTTCGTTCTCTGGGCGAATGTGTTCACGAGTCTTTGCTGCTGGTCGGACCTACCTCTACGCTTCCAACATCGCTCTTGACGAGGGTCGCCAATGGCCGGGAAATGCGGGTGCGCCCCGTCGAGATGCTGGGCCAAGCTGTACTCGTGGAGTATCGCCGTCATCCCAAAGAACTCGGTCAATAACGATTCTGGAATCGCGAACACTCGCCAGTTGAGGCTGCGGGGAAGCCAGAGTCCGGAAACACCTTGCGGCAACTCGCCCCTATCACTCAACATCGGACGCATGTTCTGCGTCGCATGCTTCCGAAACCAAGGGCTCCGAGAAGAAGCCGGCCGAATCGCTCAGACCAATGACGGTTCGGCCTGTCCCAACTGTGGCAGCTTTGAGGCTCACTTGGTCACACAAGAGCAAGTCGATGCTCTCATCGAACGCTTCTTCGTATATGGATCGACGGCACCAACTGGTCAACCGGAGCCAATCTACAAGCACAGCCAAGAGGCGCTCTCAGACGAGGGCAGCCTGCGTTTTGACCGTACCCTACGCGATGACTACGCGTTGCTGTCCCGACACGACCCGGGCACGCTCTTCCTCCATCGCTCCGAGAACGTGGCGACTCGGATACACCACCATCGAGGAACAGCTTACGGAGGCCTTCAAGACGCCGGGGCAAGACGGGATTGCCACCGCCCGCAAGTTCCTGGATCAAGTGATTGACCACTGCGAAATCGTCGAGGTCCCCACCGGAACACTTGTCTACCGCGTTCGATGCAACGTCGAACGATCATTCGAAATAAGCGAGTTCGACCCTCCGCGAAAGGTAACGAAGTCCAGATTTTCAGATGGCTCTATTCCAGTACTATATGCCGCGTTCGATGCGGAGACATGCTTGCACGAAGGTCGGGTCCGAGTGGAAGACAAGATCGCCATCGCAACTCTTCAACCGACGCGGGATCTGCGGGTTCTCGATCTAACGAATGTGCCATATGACTTCCAGGAATCGGGCGAGGGTGGAAACATCTTCTACTTTGCGAATTCGCAACTTGTCTTCGGCTCCCACAGCCAAACAGGGCGGAAACTTGGTGTGCGTTGCCAAGAGCGGGGCTTGGACGGCATCAAGTACCCCAGCTACTTCTCCAATGTTCGCCCGTCCCGCCAGCGTTTTCCGAACATCGCGATCTTTGGTCGTCCCATTCAAGATAAGCTGTTACAGATACATTCAATCAACAACGTTCGAATTGACACGATTCAATACAAATTCACCTACGGTCCTGTGACGCAGGCACCCTCTCAGGACGATTTTCGGGACCTTCGAGCATTGGTAGAACAAGCCTGGAGCGGCAAAAATCCAAGAGATATTGTAGCTGAGATCAAGAAGATACTTGCCCGGTCAGATCCCCCCGACTAGCCATCGGCTTTTTCTACAAGAATCGACACCCAGAAAGAACGGCTACGGCAACCACCGCAGCCTTTTCATGGCGTGTCCCTCCTCATGGTTTGGATCGGTCCGACATTGGTGAATGTGATGTTTTCACCAGGATGGGCTCACCCAGGTTGGAAAAAAAGAGGGGGGACTGAGGGCCTCGGCCGGCGCAGAATATGGGGAGTCGGGAGCGCGGGTTAGAATGCGATAAAGTATATTGTGCGAGTCTGTTATGGGTACCCGAAATCTGGCCGGCAGAACCCTTCAATAGAACAGATCGGAGTTTTGTTATGGCTGATGAAAAGATCGCCAGATCCCACTGCAATCAGTGTGGATGTGAGACCAAGCATCATCCCAGATTATTCATGGAACATGTTGATAAGAGCTTCCAACCCGGCGTTTTCGTGCGATCGGAGCCCGGTTTCTCTTGAAGCTCTGTCGATTCGACTGAATCGGCTCGAAAACAGGACGATTGAACCAGTCATTAACCGTTTACCGGCCAGGGGGACCGTCACCCGCCGACAGGTTGACTTTCCGGTGAGAAATCCCCACCGTTTCGGTCCCTTCCACGGGCCCGTTTTCTCCTCCGTCCACTATCCCGGCGCCCAGGACACCCGCGCCAGTCTCTGCCACAACCGCTTCCAGTCCGTCGCCCCTTGACTGATGACGAAAATCAATCGCCTCCCCTGACGCAGCGCCCGACTCGCCACTCGCAACACCCGCTCGCGAAAACGACGCAGACTCCAGCCCCGACGCGTCGCCTGCTCCATCAGCACCCGACCCAGGTGCAGGATCTCGTACCCCAGCAGATTCAGCAGGAACCGGACTTCGTTGTGGGGTCGAACGCCGGCCTCCGTCCTCGCTTCCGGCTTGGCTTCCGACTTCAGCGGTTGGCCCCGATAGTGCGTCTTGGGCCGGCTCGCGGAGGACAAGGCCGGATCGAGCACGTCCATGAACTCCCCCATGTGGCCTTCCGCCTTCCCCCGCTTTCGATACTGTGCCAGCAACTCCTGAGCCTCGTATCGTTTCCGGCTCAGGCTCGTCAGCAACCAGAAATGATCCGGATACAACTCCCCCGGTCGCTCCCGCACCACCAGCACCACCCGGAGCGTCAACTTCAGCGCCTTTTTCCCCAGGTAGCTGGCTCCCGGAAAAATCTCCCCGTCGATCAGGTCCCCCGTCTCGGCACAACTCGCCACCAACCCGTGGTACATCCGCTGGCGATAGTATCCGTTCCATTCGCTTCCCGGGGGATGCCCATGGACCTCGACCGGGAGACCGTCCACGTCCAGGTACATCGTCTTTTTCCGTCTCTTCTTCCGTGGGGTCTTTTTCCCCCGTTTTCGCCGCTGGCCTTCGATCATCTCGATCCGACGGCACGCCAGCTCCGTCACCGCCTGGTGCAGGACCGGAAGGTTCTCCTCCCGGCTGAGCGTGTCCAGCAGTCGGGACAAGGTCGGCTGCGACGCCAGCCCCTGGCCCTCCTCCAAGGCCGCCGTGCCCCGACGGGTCCGGCTCGCCACCCGCAAGCTCGGATCCTGACGCAGGCGGTCGGCGTCGGACTGGTCGCGCCAGCCCTGACCCAGCAGCAGGAGTCGAGTCCGCAGCAGATCCGACAGCGGATAGCGGATCGAACTCGGGTGTCGCGGATCGTGCAACCGCCCGGTCAACCAGTCGATGAGGCCGCTGCGATCCATCAGCTCCCGCTGCACCAGGGCTCCCGTGTCCGCACTGAGCAACTCGGGGCGGGTCTCGAGGCGGAGGGATCGGTTGAATGAGGGCCGGATCTGCGGTATCGTCTCAGGCATGGCGTGCTCCGTTCTTTGTGGTTGTTTCTTAGCACTATAATCATACCACAAATGACGGGCACGCCGTCTCTTTATGCCGCCCTTGGAGGGGACGCAAACCGTGGAAATGCTTGGGTTTCGGCCCCCCTTGAATCCTGGGGTTAAACCGACGTTGACAACAAAGATAGCGTTTCACCCAGGTCGGATCCCATCCGTTTTATGTGGGTATCCGGTAACCCTCTGATCCGACTCGACATGACGGGCACGCTTGCTCATTTTATGTTTGCGTGATGAATAATCTGGGATCATGTGGTCGCAGTGCGACAGCAGCAGGGCTCCCAAACCATAGAGGAAGATTTTACTATTCACTGGAGAAATACATATTCCTTGCTGGAGTGCTGCGGTTGCGAAGAGATCTCTGTAAAACGGACGTCTTGGTTTTCGGAAGATCCAGATTGTGAAAACGTCGAGTACTATCCGACTCGTGTACCACGTCGGCAACCACCTTGGCTCGAAGACATTCCGGAGGCAACGGCAGAGCTAATGCGAGAAATCTACGGCGCTCTCCAAGCTGATCAACGGCGGCTGGCTCTGATGGGTGCTCGAACAGTGATCGATGGACTCTTATTAAGGGGATTATATACGAAAGTGCCGAAACCTGAGCATTAACGCCGGTTCCGTGGCCGGTCTATCCATCTGATATTCACGGGCTGGACCAATGCACGGGCCAGCTCCTCGAAGTCTGCTTCCACGCGCATATCCTGTTCCAGTTCGGCCTTGGTCGGTTGGTAGGAATCCTTGACCAGTTCGATGGTGGGATGTTGGGGATTGTGTCTGGGTTTCTTCATGCGGCCCTCGGCATCCTAGGTTGCTTCCCCTCAAAGGAGTCTTCCGGCGTGTAGATTTGAATCTTGGGCAGGTCCATGAAGCGTCCGGCGTTGACGGCGGCATTTCTCATGCCGTTGGTCACTCTGTCTCGAAAGCAGGTGAAGATGCCGAGATCAGCTCCGGCCTGTTGACGTGCGCCGTTGAAGGCTTGGACGTGTCCGGGATTGGTAGAGCCGCCTTTGACCTGAGAAACGATGTCAATGAACCGGCCCTGGCGGATCGGGAGCCGTCCCACGCCGTCAATTCCGCCATCCCGTCTCTGGATTCGGTTCGGCTCCATACCGTCCACCAGAGCAGCAGCCCACCTCTCAAACCGGAATTTATCGATGCTGGCAAGCTCCTGAGCGTGTGTGATGGTATGGGGAAGGCCAATGTATTGGGTGTGTTCCCAACGGATTCATCCGGGACATCCTCCCGCATGACTTCAAGGTTGTCTCCAAAGATCAGTCGATTTTCGTTCAACCCACCAAATCCTTGTAACGCAGCCGCTTTCCCACCATCCGGTCAGCGACCAGGGCCATTTGATCCAACGTGTCCATGCGCCTTAGGTTGTGACGTGCGGCAAACTCTCCAACGTATCGGTCGGTGTGCTGTTCCGAGAAGTGGTGAAAGGTTCCGTGGTAACTCCGCTTCAACATGGACCAGAACGATTCGGCTCCGTTGGTGTGGCAGTTGCCTTTGACGTACTCCTGAAGAGAATGTCTGACCGTCTCGTGATGGACAAGCCGGCCGTAAGAGGTTGAATCGTCCGTGTAGATCTTGGCATCTTCTCCCACGTGCTCCAAGACGAAACGGGAGAGGGTTTCAGACTTGGTGTCAGGGACGACTCGGGCCGACACTTGGTTGGAGGGGCGATCTTTGACGGCAGCCACGGCCGTCTTTCCAACGGCTCCACGTCCCTTCAGTTTGGCGCGTTTGGCCTTCGGCATATTCTTCCGCTTTCCGCCGAGATACGCCTCGTCAGCCTCGACCGGGCCGGAGAACAGGGCCATTCCAGTCAGGTTCAGACCTTTCCGTATCCGGTGAGCAAGGTGCCAAGCCGTCTTCTGTGTTACGTCCAGGTCACGATGCAGCTTCATGGAGGAAACGCTCTTGAGGCTGGTAGTAAGGAGGTAGGTCGCAAGCAACCAAGTCTGATAGCCGAGTTTGGAGGACTGCATAACCGTCCCGACCCGGACGCTGAACCGCTTGCCGCAATCGCGGCAACGATACGGCATGGAAGGATGCTTGGCTCCGGTCTGGACGTTGGTGGAGCCGCAATGGACGCAACAGACTTCCTCCGGCCACCGCTGCTTTATGAACCATTCCTCAGCGGCTTTATCGTCGGGAAATCTCTTGAAGAATCCGCGAAGTGAAAGTCCCTCTCGGAACGCCTTGCCGAGTGCCTTGTTCCGTGTCTCGTAACTCATTGCAGCCTCCTGACTTACAAGACATATTATATAGGAAAGTTCCGGGATTGTCAACCCCTACGGGCAACCTTTTTCGGCACTTTCGTATATAATCCCCCTTATTAAGGCAGGTTGGTGATTCCGGCACCTTCGCGAAGAGGCTGGATGCGCTGGAGGACAAGGGATTCCTGAGCAAGATCAATCGAGAGACCCTGGAGGCGGCGCTGAATGCGGGCCACGCTGCAGCCCATCGGGCCTACAAGTCGGATACAGCCAATCTAAACCTTGTCATCGACATTGTCGGACAACAGTTTCCGCTGTCGGGTTCTCCCCGACAGGCTACTTCCCTCGCTTCGTAGGAATTATTTAAAACCCGAAACTTTGGTATCTTGTGTCCAGGGAGTAGACACACGATGACTACGGAAGAAAAGGCCGAACTCTTGTCGGTCGTGTACAAGGCTGTCCAAGCTGGCATTCAACCGCTTGTAAAGCGGATGGACAAGCTGGAAGAACGGATGGACCGCCTTGAGAACCGGATGGCGAGCATGGAAACGCGGATGGACAAACTGGATGTCCACCTGCGGAGTCTGATCGCTAGGTCCAAAGTCATTGCGGCAGACATCGACGAACTGCGGATAGACTTGCCTGGCTTGGTAGCCACTGAAGTGAAGGAGGCTTTGTCTCCCGACTGAGAGAACCCAACCGAGCTAGATCCCTTCGGTGTCACCTGAAGACTTGGTGGGAAGGGAAATTCCAGCAACGCACTCGAACACTACTATCGGAGGACGTATAATGAGCAAGACTCCAAGTCACGCTGAGTTCCCAGGTCCTATTGCCAGTGACTACGATGGCCCATCGCTTTTGCATGTCAAGAGCCTCGTTGAGCAACAGCTAGAGTTGGCCCTTGAAATCGCGCACCGAGCGGCACGATCGCCCGTTCAATCGAAACCCGATAAGACAGAGAACGCAGTCACGCTAGAGCAGATGCATAAAAACCACCGGCAGATCATTCGCATTTTGGACACCGTAACGGGCAGTATCGCACGCGAGAATAAAGCAGTTGGAAGGGGATAGGGGGTAATCTTCCAGTCCGCTTTGGGCTGTGGGACCCGTCTCTAAGCGGAAGCGGTTTTAGTAAGTGTAAGGCCGTGCAAAGGCCATAGACCCCTTTGCTTGGGTAGTGGGACGGGGAGAGGTTGAGAAATAGCTTTCCCAACATTTCACACTTCTCGGCACCACTACCAAAGTTGCCGGGGTTATCTGTTTAAATGGCTCCGTCCTGAGCGCTCCGGAGCGCCCAGGGCGGTGGTGGTCGGACCGATGACGGGCAGGCCTTTGGGGCCGACTAGCAGTGTGGTCGCCAAGCATGGCCGGCCGGTTGTGGTGGTGATGGCGGTGGAGGAGTACGAGCGGCTGAGGTTTTTTGAGACAGGCCACGGCGATAGCCGCCCAATCACCACCGGGAAGGCAGAATGATAGAACAATCCATCCACAGCAAGATCGCCTCCTTCATCCGCGGCATCGAAGCCAACCTCGGCTCACGTTCGTATGTAACACCGGACAGTCGGACGCTTTTAGCAGACGCCCAATAAAGTGAGTCCCCGCGATGGCGATGATCACACCCGAACGCGATCTTGAAGAGTCGCTTGTCACAAAGTTACGGGATCTCAAGTACGAATATCGCCCCGACATCCGCGATCGAGCCACGCTTGAAGCGAACTTCAGGAAAAAGTTCGAAGCCCTGAATCGTGTCACACTCACCGACGGCGAGTTCCAGCGACTCCTCGATGAGATCGTCACACCCGACGTGTACGAAGCCGCACGCTCCCTCCGGAACCGGGAAGCGTTTATCCGCGCCGACGGCACGCCGCTCAACTATACCCTCGTCAACATCAAGGACTGGTGCAAAAACCACTTCGAAGTCGTCAATCAGCTCCGCATCAATACGGACAACAGCCATCACCGCTACGACGTCATGCTCCTGATCAACGGCGTCCCCGTCGTTCAGATCGAACTAAAAACGCTTGGGATCAGCCCCCGGCGGGCGATGGAGCAGATCGTCGACTACAAGAACGACCCCGGTAACGGATACACCAAGACGCTTCTCTGCTTCGTCCAGCTCTTCATCGTCAGCAACCGCACCGACACGTGGTACTTCGCCAACAACAATGGGCGGCACTTCGCCTTCGACGCGGACGAGCGGTTCCTTCCGATCTACCAGTGCGCGGCCGAGGACAACACGAAGATCACCCACCTCGACGACTTCGCCGATCGGTTCCTCGCCAAGTGCACGCTTGGCCAGATGATCAGCAAGTACATGGTCCTCATCGCGAGCGAGCAGAAGCTCCTAATGATGCGCCCGTACCAGATCTACGCCGTCAAGGCCATCGTCGACTGCATCGACCAGAACTGCGGCAACGGATATATCTGGCACACGACCGGCTCGGGCAAGACGCTCACCTCCTTCAAGGCCGCGACACTCCTCAAGACCAACGACAGCATCCTCAAGTGCCTGTTCGTCGTCGATCGCAAGGACCTCGACCGCCAGACCCGCGAGGAGTGAAGGTGTCCCGTTTTCGTGGACGGTTTATTAGTGCGGTTTACGTTGGTCTAGGTTGTAATACTCCTTCTGTCGTTGGGGAGCAAGACTTCCTCCCGCTGAATGTCAATGGCCATAGAAAATGTCAGGGTTTTGACCATTGACAGAGCGTTCTTTCTTCTGTGGGGGGACTGATGGAGGCGTCAGCAAAAGGGCTCCCGTTGTGGGAAATCTCTGATTTTCCACAATGGGATACCGCGTAACGAGGGGGCCTCGGCGCTTTCTTTCCAGGGATTTAAGAGTGGTGTGTATCTCTTTGCATCCGGGGGTCTCAGGGGGGCAGCGCCCCCCTGCCCTCTTCAATCGTGTCGCGCGCGACGCTTGGTGCGACGGTGATGGTGCTGGCTTCGTGGTCGAGCAGCGCGAAAACGAACCGGTTCGTGAGGCGGCGTCAGTCCTTCTGAGCCTCCCGGCCCGCAGGACCGGCATTGGAGGCAGGAAAGACGACCCCAGCAGGTCATCACTGCACTCGGCGAGAGCACGAATCGAGGATCTCGTCGTCCGGATCGAGTTTCGACGACGCCGTGGGTCCTACGCTGCCTGCTGCTCGTAGCGGACCGGCGACTCGTAGCCCAGCGCCGAGTGTCGGCGGCGCCGGTTGTAGAATCCCTCAATGAAGTCGAAGACGGCCCGCCTCGCCTGATTCGGATTCCGGAACTGGTGACGGTCCAGCAACTCGCATTCCAGCGTCGCGAAGAAGCTCTCGCACATCGCGTTGTCGTAAGCGTCCCCCACCGAGCCCATCGACGGCCGCACCCCGGCCTCCCGGCATCTCTTCCCGAAGGCCGTCGAGGTGTATTGTGCCCCCTGGTCCGAGTGGTGGATCACCTGCTTCGGCTGTCGCCGTATCACCGCCATGGCGAGCGCATTCTCGACCAGTTCGGACCGCAGATGGGTCTCCATTGCCCAGCCCACGACCATTCGGCTCCAAGCGTCCAGGACCACGGCCACATACAACCAGCCCGCCTGCGTGCGAACATACGTCAGGTCCGCCACCCAGAGCTGATCCGGTCCCTCAGCCGCGAAGTTCCGGTTCACCAGGTCCGGTGCGGGACGCGCCTTCCGGTCCCTCCGGGTGAGCCCGGCCTTCCGGTGCCTCCGGCTCACCCCCTGAATTCCCGCTTCCCGCATCAATCGGCCCACACGCTTCGGGCTCGTCCGTTCCCCTCGAGCTCTCAGTTCGGCATGCAGACGAGGCCGACCGTAAACTCTCCGGTTCTCGTTCCAGATCTGCACGATCTTTTCCCGAAGCGCCTGGTCCTGGCGAGCCCGGTTCGAGGGCAGACGTTTCAACCAGGCGTAGTACCCACTGGGGGAGAGACCCAACACGCGGCACATCACCCGAATCGGAAACTGGGCCCGGTGCGCCTTTACGCGCCTCGAATCCTTTCCGGGGATCGAGTCGCTCTCCCGGGCGAACCAAGCCGCGGCTTTTTTTAGGATGTCCCGCTCCATCCGCAGGCGCTTGATCTCCCGCCTCGCCTGGCGCAACTCCTGGCGCTCGAACGTCGTCAACCCGTCGCTCCGGTGCCCCTCGTCCAGATCGGCCTGCTTGACCCACTTCCGGATCGCCGAAGCCGAGGGCTCGAACTCCCGCGCCAGTGCCTCCGGCGATCGCCCCGAGCGCACCAGCCCTACGATCTCCCGCCGGAACTCCGGCGGATACCGTCTCTGCTTTCTTGCCATCGTGGATCCCTCCTTACTCCCCTACTTTGGATGTGTCCACGAAAGCGGGTCAACTCCAGAGTTCAACCGGTTCCAGGAGAACTGCGTCGAGGAAAACACCAACACCGCGGCGCTCGTCCGTCGCCTCCTGTCCGACGACTACGCGGACAAGGTCATCGTCACGACCATCCAGAAGCTCGGGCTCGCCCTCGACGAGAACAGAAAGCACAACAAGCAGAGCATCGCTCGAGGGCAGTCAACGTTCAAGCAGCGGCTCGAACAGCTCCGAGACAAGCGGATGGTCTTCATCTTCGACGAGTGCCACCGCTCGCAGTTCGGCGAGAACCACAGGGCCATCAAGGAGTTCTTCCCAAACTCCCAGCTCTTCGGCTTCACTGGCACCCCGATCTTCGAGGACAACGCCACCGTCAAGCAGATCGAGGGAGACGTCGCCACCCTTCGAACCACCAAGGACCTCTTCCAGAAAGATCTCCACGCCTACACCATCACCCACGCGATCGAGGATCGGAACGTCCTCCGCTTCCACGTCGATTACTACAAGCCAAAGGACGCCTCCGCCCTCAAGCCGGGTCAGACGCTCACGAAGCAGGCGGTCGCCCAGGCCATCCTCGACAAGCACGATGCCGCGACCGGAGACCGACGCTTCAACGCGCTGCTGGCCACCGCCTCGATCAACGACGCGATCGAGTACTACAAGGTCTTCAAGCAGCTTCAGGCCCAACGCCAGGCCGACGAACCCGATTTCGTCCCCCTCAAGGTCGCCGCCGTCTTCTCGCCGCCAGCGGAGGGCAACAAGGACGTCCAGCAGATCCAGGAGGACCTCCCCCAGGAGAAGGAGGACAACCAGCACGACCCCGAGGGCAAGAAGACCGCGCTCAAGGCCATCATCGCCGACTACAACCAGCAGTACGGCACGAACCACGACATCAACAACTTCGACCTCTACTACCAGGACATCCAGCAGCGCATCAAGGACCAGCAGTTCTCCAACCGCGACCTGCCCCGCAAGGGCGGCGAGAAGATCGACATCACGATCGTCGTGGACATGCTCCTCACCGGCTTCGACGCCAAGTATCTCAACACGCTCTACGTCGACAAGAACCTCAAGCACCACGGCCTGATCCAGGCCTTCTCCCGCACCAACCGCGTTCTCAACGCGACCAAGCCCTACGGCCACATCCTCGACTTCCGCCAGCAGCAAGACAGCGTAGACGCCGCCATCGCTCTCTTCTCCGGGGCGCAGGCTGACCAGGCCCGTGAGATCTGGCTGGTCGACAAGGCTCCCGTCGTCATCGACAACTTCAGTAAGGCCGTCGCCGACCTCCGCGAGTTCATGCTGTCGCAAGGCCGCGAAGCCACGCCCGATCAGGTGAAAAACTTGATGGGCGACGACGCCCGTGCCCAGTTCATTAAGCGGTTCAAGGAGGTCCAGCGCCTCCACACCCAGCTCGACCAGTACACCGACCTCACCGACGAGCAGCGCGAGCAGATTGAGCAGGTCCTCCCCGAGGACGACCTCCGCGCCTTCCGTGGCGTCTACCTCGAAACCGCCCAGCGACTTAAGGAGCAGCAGGGTACGCCCGGAAAGGACGGCGAGCCCGCCAACTTCGATGTCGACGAGCTCGACTTCGAGTTCGTCCTCTTCGCCTCCGCACTCATCGACTACGACTACATCATGAAGCTGATCGCCAAATATTCGGGGCAGGACCCGAAGAAGCTCACGATCAGCCGCGAGCAGCTCATCGGGCTGATCCAGTCCGACGCCAAGTTCCTCGACGAGCGGGAAGAGATCACCGACTTCGTCCGCTCACTCAAGGAGGGTGAGGGCCTTGACGAGGCCTCCATCCGCGCCGGCTACGAGCAGTTCAAGGAAGAGAAGCAGGCCAAGGAGATCGAGGACCTCGCCCACGCCCACGGTCTGACGACTGAGTCGCTCTCGGCCTTCGTCGACACCATCCTCCAGCGCATGATCTTCGACGGCGAGCAGCTCACCGACCTGATGGAGCCGCTCGGCCTGGGTTGGCGTGAACGTCGGGAGCGGGAACTCGCCCTCATGGACGACCTCGTCCCGCTCCTGAACAAGCGGGCCCACGGCAGGGACATCTCGGGACTCAACGCCTACGAGCAGGGGGGCGCGCGATGACAGCCGATAAGCCATGGCACCTTGTGCCGAAACTGCGGTTCGCCGAATTCGTTGATGAACCACCGTGGGAGTGCCCGCCCCTCAAGAAGTTGGCCCAGCGGATCACCCAGCGAAACACTCACGGTGCTGATCTGAGGGCCCTGACCAATTCTGCAGAACATGGTGTTGTCGATCAGCGGGAGTACTTCGACAGAGACATCGCTACGAATACCGTCAACTATTTCATCGTGGAAACGGGCGACTACGTCTACAACCCTCGCGTCTCTTCCACCGCGCCTGTCGGGCCCATCTCCAAGAACCAGATTGGAACGGGCGTCATGTCCCCCCTATATACGGTGTTTCGCTTCCGGAGCGACGCCAACGATTTCTTCGCTCACTACTTCAAGTCGTCCCGCTGGCACGGGTATCTACGGCGCGTGTCCAACAGCGGCGCTCGGCATGATCGCATGGCCATCACAAACAACGACCTGATGCAAATGCCGATCCCGACGCCTTCACCGCGTGAGCAGCAGAAGGTCGCCGACTGCCTCGACTCGCTGGACGACCTAATCGCGGCGGAGGGTCGAAAGCTCGACGCCATACGGCAGCGCAAACAAGGGCTGATGCAGCAGATCTTCCCCCAAGCAGGCCAAACTCAACCCCGCCTCCGCTTCCCCGAGTTTCAGGACACGCAGGAGTGGCGTGTCGCGCCACTTGGGAAGTTGTTTGAGACGACAACGGGCGGCACACCCCACCGTGCCCGACCTGATTACTGGGGTGGTGAAGTTCCGTGGGTGACGACATCGATCGTTGATTTCAATGTCATCGAGTCGACCAGGGAGTCTATCAGCAGCGCAGGGCTGTCCAACTCGTCTGCGAAGGTGTTCCCTAAGCGAACGGTGCTGATGGCGTTGTACGGCCAAGGGAAGACGCGAGGCAAGGTCGCAATGCTGGGTGTTGAGGCTGCCACGAATCAAGCATGTGCTGCCATATTGCCTAGCGATGAGGTAGACCCACGCTTCGTGTTTCTTAATCTTTCCGGGCGGTACAAGGAGATACGCGCGAACAGCAATAGCGGTGGCCAAAAGAACTTGAGCCAAGCACTCGTCCGTGCTCTACCGTTTGCTTATCCGAAAGAGCGTGCCGAACAGCGTCGTATCGCCGAATGCCTCACCGCGCTCGATGATTTGATCGGTGCACAGGCGCGGAAGCTCGAAACCCTCAAACAGCACAAGCGGGGCCTGCTGCAGCAACTCTTCCCCAAGCCGGAGACGGAATGAAAACAATCGAAGACATTGCTTCAGAACTGTGCGACGACGCTGCCGCCGTTCAGTTGCTTTACGCTTTCAACTCGGTGGGGAAAACGCAACTATCAGTCGCGTACAAGAATGCGACCAAAAAGGACGACGGAACGCACACGGGCATCTACTACAACGCATACAGCGAGGATCTCTTCGTCTGGAACAATGACATCGAGAACAGTGAGGCCAACATCCGACTCACCGTCCTCCCGAGCAGTCTCAGCAGGCTTCACGCCGACCTTAACGAACTCGACATCCATGCGAAGCTGAAACCGTACAGAGCAAGCTTCGACTTCCGCTTCGTCATGCACCCAGATGCGGAGATGGGAATCAAGTCGATTTCATTTTTCCCAGCCGATACGCAGCCCGGCGATGTTCCGGCGATAAAGATCTCCCGCGGCGAGGAGCGAGTTTTTGTCTGGTGCTTCTTTCTGGCGATGATGGAAGTGGAAGGTTGGGCGGAAAGGCAGCCTCGCCATATATTCATCGACGATCCGGTCTCAAGCCTCGACGACCACAATATCTTCGTGACCGCATCGACGCTGTACGAACTGATCAAGAAGCACTTCACCGAACGGAAGATCATCATTGCCACTCATCATATCGGGATATTCTCCATCCTGTTCGATTGGTTGAAGAAGGGCGAGAAGAGCAGCAAGTACAAGCAGAAGACAAAGGCAAGGATCCTGAGCGGTAAACACGGCGAAGTCTCGCTGGAGCGCCCCGGGAGCGACGTGTTCCTCTATCACCTCCGAGTCCTTCAGTTGCTGAAGCAAGCTCGGCAAGAGAACAATGTCCGTGCATACCACTTGGCGCTTCTTCGTCAGCTGCTAGAGAACGTGTCGTCGTTCCTCGGTGTCGGTCGGATCAGCTATACACTCGAACAGATCGGCTTCGAGGATGCGGACGAGATCGCCCGAATCGTGAACACCCTCGCTCACAAGAATGTCTACTACTACGAATCCGATCTCCTCGTACCGGACAGCTTGGCGCTGTTTGAAACGATTTACGGCAGGCTGAACGCGCACTACGCGTTCGTCATCCATGCGTCTAGGCCGTGACAGAAAACAACCAGAAACAGCTTGGCAAGACGCTATGGTCCATCGCCGACCATCTCCGTGGGGCGATGAACGCGGACGATTTTCGCGACTACATGCTCGCGTTCCTGTTTCTCCGCTACCTCTCAGACAACTACGAGCGGGCCGCGAAGAAGGAACTCGGGCGCGACTACCCCGACCCGAACGCCATCGCCAACGGCGGGCGGTCCTCCCTGTTTGTCTGGTACGAGCAGAACCCCGAAGATGTGTCGGTATTCGAGAAGCAGATGCGTCTCAAGGCGCACTATGTCATTCACCCCGAGCACCTCTGGGCCAGCATCGCCCACATGGCCCGCACCCAAGACGGCGAGCTGCTCAACACGCTCCAGGCAGGCTTCAAATACATCGAGAACAAGTCATTCCAGAGCACGTTCGCGGGTCTGTTC
This sequence comes from Acidobacteriota bacterium, assembly GCA_965263035.1. Lineage (GTDB taxonomy): Bacteria > Acidobacteriota > UBA6911 > RPQK01 > JAJDTT01 > JAJDTT01. Next base: position 5,234,287 of record OZ253580.1, on the reverse strand, counting down.
TCGGAAATCAATCTCGGCTCGGAGAAACTCGGCAAGACCTACTCGGACCGGAACACGAAGCTCTGCACGATCATCACCAGGATAGCCGAGGGCCTCGCGGAGTTCTCCACGGACAGCGACGCCCTCGGCGACGCCTATGAGTACCTGATCGGCCAGTTCGCCGCTGGCTCGGGCAAGAAGGCCGGTGAGTTCTACACGCCGCAGCGGATCTCGGACATCCTCTCCTCGATCGTCGCGCTCGACGGCCAGGAGCCGAAGACCGGCAAGCGGAAGCACCTCGCCAGCGTGATGGACTTCGCCTGCGGCTCGGGCTCGCTGCTGCTCAATGTCCGCAAGCGCATGGGGTCGCACGGCATCGGCAAGATCTACGGGCAGGAGAAGAACATCACGACCTACAACCTCGCGCGGATGAACATGCTACTGCACGGGGTGAAGGACTCAGAGTTCGAGATCTATCACGGCGACACGCTGACGAACGACTGGGACATGCTCCGCGAGACGAACCCGGCCAAGAAGCCCCACTTCGACGCCGTGGTTGCCAACCCGCCGTTCAGCTACCGCTGGAACCCGAACGAGGCGTTAGGCGAGGACGTGCGCTTCAAGAACTACGGGCTGGCCCCGAAGTCGGCGGCGGACTTCGCGTTCCTGCTGCACGGTTTTCACTACCTCAAGGATGACGGTGTGATGGCGATCATCGTGCCGCACGGCGTGCTGTTCCGCGGTGGCGCGGAGGCAAAGATTCGCCGCAAGCTCCTTGACGACGGGCACATCGACACCGTTATCGGCCTTCCGGCGAATCTGTTCTACTCGACCGGCATCCCGGTCTGCATCCTCGTCCTGAAAAAGTGCAAGAAGCCCGATGATGTGCTGTTCATCAACGCGTCCGAGCATTTCGAGAAGGGAAAGCGGCAGAACTACCTGTCCGACGAGCATATCGAGAAGATCATCGACACCTACCGGCAGCGTCCGGAGCGCATCGAGCGGTACGCCAGACGTGTGGAGATGGACGAGATTGAGGCCAATGACTGCAACCTGAACATCTCGCGCTATGTCAGCACGGCCAAGCCGGAGGTCGCGATAGATCTGTCGGCCACGCACAAGGAGTTGGTCGAGATCGAGAAACAGATTCAGGAGGCAACGGCGAAGCACAACGCGTTTCTGAAGGAACTTGGACTATCCCCATTGCCAGCGCCTAATAAGTAATCGAAGCGATCCCTCCGCCTATGGCTGGCGCCGCATGCACGCGGCGCTGAGGGATCGCGGCTGGATCATGAAGCACATGAAGATCAAACGCCTGATGGCGGCGGCTGTACGAGCAGACCATCGAGCGGGCGGAGGCCGCCGAAGCGCGTGCGGAGGAGTTGAAGTGGGCGGAGGTGGCCGCCCGTAGCGCGGAGGGTTCGTTAATGAGAACGGAAGACCAACATCTGCAGGGACATTTTGAGCGGGGTGGTTTCGTCGAGGTCCACACGTCTCGCAATTCCTCGGTGACCACGCGGCAGCAATCAAAGGTCCACCATCGAAAGCTCGTCATGGAGGGCGACGATTATGGCGTGATACTCGGCGGTCAATTTGTTTCGCTGACATCTGGTCGTCATTCTTGGATCGAAATGCCCAAGCTCGAAATCTAATGCCCATCGGGGACCCCTGTCCGGCTCCTTCCTCACTGGATCACCCAATCCAGGAACTTGTTGAGCAAGACCGGGCCGTTCAGGCAGCGGGCTGGCGGGTCGAGTCCGATGCGGTCGGAGATAAGGCACTCGTCCCAAAAAAGTTCGCGGCGCGCGGAGCCGGACCCCGGAACACCAGCGGTTGATTCGGAGACGTCCTCAAGCTGGTCCAACCGGACTGGGACCGCAATGGGCGAGGATCTCACTCTATCGCGCAGTAGGTGGTAATGTCCCACGAGTGGTGCCGGCAGGTCTGGATCAAGCACAACAGGAAACAGAACGGAAGATTGAGGCAAGGAATGCCCTATTCGCCCAATCTGTCCCAGAGTCGTGACACAAGTATTTCCCGAAATAAGTGCCGATAAGAACGCTCATCCCTTATGGTCGATCGTCGCGTCCTGTCGTGAGCCGGCCACATCGGTTGATTCACAGTTCGCTGTCTACAAGAATCCGAAAATAGCAAACGCAATTGGAACCGGGGGAGATGATTTCGAAGAAACATTCTGATCCAGCAACCGGCAGCAGGTCTCCGAAGGCACGCACCCGCTGCTACTTGTGCGGTCGGAAATTGTCATGCCCGACCAGTAAGGATCACTGCCCGCCACGAGCATTATTCTCTCCTGAAATTCGGAAGCAGCATAATCTCAATCAGCTAATTACATTTCGGGTCCACCGCCAGTGTAACGAATCCTACTCGCTAGACGAGGAGTATTTCATAGCAACATTGATGCCATTCGCTCGTGGCTCCGTGGCAGGAAACTCCACCTACAAAAAGTTTATGGCAGATGCTCGAGAAGACGAGCACAAACTATTGCTAGCCGAGAAGATTCTCCGTGAGTTTGAACCGCATCCTAGTGGCCTTTACCTCCCGTCAGGTGTCGTTGCGAAGCGTCAAGATGGTGACCGAATAACGCGTGTAGCATGGAAAATTGTCCGCGGTCTGTATTTTCACCACCACTGCGCAATTCTCCCGGTAGGTATTGCCGTAGGGTGCGAGGTTATCCCTCCAAACCAGCGCCCGCCAGAGCATGTTATGTACGTAAGCAGCCTCGCTGACGATGAGACGCATGGACGATATGGTGGTGTATTTGACTATCGCTTCCGCGTTTTCGAGACAGATTTGGGTACGTTGAACTACTGGGCATTCCTTATTTGGGATCGAGTCATCATGACACTATATTTTCACGACCCGTGGACATGCCAGTGTGAAGTGTGCACCTCTGGCGTCGCAGAGATGGAGATGCGGGCGGGCGATGACAACGCATCCTTTTGACCGACGGCCCTACGCCCGGGACGTCCGGTGGTTTCTCCAATGATCTGAGCGCGAGGACGTCGAACCGCCTGAGTCCAGCCTCCTTGGACTCTACCAGTTTCCGAGTCTGGTTTGCCCGTTCATGAAGGTCCAATTCTCCGTCAGCTTGGCTCCCTCCTTCTTGATCCGAAGTTTTCCGGAAAGGCCACCGGCGGCTTTCCACCATACGCCGATGGTCCCATTGTCGTCGCGCGCTTTGTTGCTGTCCTGGACAATAGATGGGTCGGATACGGAGTGGCTGGATTCCGGAAACGGATTCTGGCGAAGACCTAACCCGGATATCTCATCAGAAAGATTGATAAAGGCCGCGTTTTCTGCTATAAGTGTTGTGTAATCAATAACTTACAAAGCAGAAGGGACGCGACCTTATGACCGCAGAGTGTACCAGAATAAAGCTCAGATTTCAGGGCCTGGACGGACGGGATGTCGTGGGCCGGTTCGACGGCGGCGAGATCACCTCCGACGCCGGTGGCGTGCTCCTGCGCGAAGTGGAGCAGCGGACCCGGATTCTGGGTCGTCTGAGCGAATGCTTCACCGACTATCGAGACTCGGATCGAGTCGAACACCCGGTGGAGGCGTTGATCAAACAGCGGGTGCTGGGGCTGTGCCTGGGCTACGAGGACCTCAACGACCACGACGAGTTGTGCCGGGACCGGCTCTTGGCGCTGTTGTGTGATCGAGATGATCTGACGGGGGAGTTCCGGCGCGTGGAGTCGGATCGAGGCAAGCCGCTGGCAGGCAAGAGCACCCTGAACCGACTGGAGCGGACTCCGTTGGAGGGACCGGAGGGCGCGTACAAGAAGATCGTGGCCGACCCGGCGGGGATGGACGAGCTGCTGCTGGAGGTGTTTGTGGAAGCGCATCCGGAGCCCCCGGAGGAGGTGATCCTGGATGTAGACGCCACGGACGATCCGCTGCATGGGAAGCAGGAGGGACGGTTCTTCCACGGCTATTACAAACGCTACTGCTACCTGCCGCTGTACGTCTTCTGTGGGGAACACCTGTTGCGTGCGCGGCTGCGCACGGCGGATCGAGGCGCGGCCCACGGGGTGGTGGCGGAGTTGGAACCAATCGTGAGGCGGCTGCGTGAAGCGTGGCCCCAGGTGCGGATCACGGTTCGAGGGGACAGTGCCTTCTCCAACGACGAGTTGATGGTCTGGTGCGAGAAGGAAGGGATCGATTACGTCCTGGGGTTGGCGCAGAACGATCGGCTGAAGCGGAGGATCGCGACCCGGATGGAGACCGTCCGGCAGTTGCAGCGGGCGATCGGGAAGGCCGTGAGGCAGTTCCAGGAACTGCGCTATCAGACGCACAAGAGTTGGTCGTGCGAGCGCCGGGTGGTGGCGAAGGTGGAGCACCTGCCCCGGGGAAAGAACCCGCGATTCATCGTGACTTCGGTCCCGGTCCAGGAATGCGATGGGCGAAGATTGTACGAGGAGGTCTACTGCGCGCGGGGAGACATGGAGAATCGGATAAAGGAACAGCAGATGGGTCTGTTTGCGGACCGCACGTCGACCCGGAAGCTGGCGGGGAATCAACTGCGGTTGTATTTCTCGGCATTCGCCTACGTGATGATGGAGACGTTGCGACGGGTGGGGCTGGCGGGGACGAAGCTGGCGCGGGCGCAGAGCTGGACCCTGCGGGTGAGATTGCTGAAGATCGGGGCACAGGTCCGGATCACCAGCCGCAAGGTCTGGTTGTCCTTTTCCGAGAGCTATCCGTATGCGGCGCTGTTGAGGACGGCTCTGACGCAAGTGCAAGCCCTCCCGCTTCGCTGTTAGCAACGGATGGAAAGAACTCTTTGGACGATGGCGACTTGGGAGTCCCCAGGATGGACTGCGCCCCGGAGTGGGCACCGGGTCGAGAGTCGTCGCTCAGAAGCGCAGGATGGGCGTCAAAAGGCTCTGGAGAAGCGCTGCATCTGGCCGTTGGTCGGCACGTTCGAGCACGAAAACTGCCTCTTGAACTCGTATGGATAAAGAATCACCCAGACGACGGTTCAACTTCCGTTTATTGTTCTACTGATGAGAAATGCAGGCTAAGGCGTTCTGGGATTCCCGCGAACTCCCCGTTTCGATCTCGTCTTCATGCTGGTCCATCTGAATCTGCATGAAAGCTGCCCTCAGTTCCGAATCGATCAGGACAACTAGCGGAATCACAAGGATTAGTACACCCAGAATGATTCCAATGATGGCCAAATCGCTTGGTTTCATCTTTGGGCGCAGCAGACATGGCAGGCCCTCCGGGAGAGCGCCCTGCGCCAGATTCAGGCATCGGAGAGATTCAGTTAGAATACGGATTAGCCTAGCTCTTCCTCTGACGCAGGACGAGTTAGCATAGAGTCTGCCGGGTGTTCCAGCACTCGGTGGGCTCGACTAGGGAGAACCCTGAATAATAGCTGACTGGCCCTCCAGAGACAGGCCTCAAGCGCCCAGAGTTACATTGTCGCGTGATCTGTCCAGGGCATTCATTGCGCGGTAGGATGACCTACTCTTCCCCACAGAGAGAAGGCCGGTCAGACGGGACGGCCCGGCGGCAGGCGTTCCGGCAGTTTCTACACCTGAGCGTTCAACCGCTTGCAAGGACGATCCAGACAGAGCTTCGGGCGAAGCTAGAACTGGAGGTGAGCCCGTATTCTCCGAACTGATGGCGGGTGACCTCACGGGCAGGGCCAGAGCGTTTCAGTCTCTCGTCAGAGGCGGTATAGCAGTGGAAGAGGCAGCCAGCCTATAAGGGTTCTTTGAGCGAAAACTAGATTTGTAGGCCATCGTCTACTTAGAGCCCCGACAGCCCACCAATTTTCTAAACCCCCAACTCCATGTACGTCGAGGTGTGCGTTCTCCTCGAAAGTCCTCGGCCTCTTGTGTCACAGGTACAGCTTAAAATGAGGGGCTATCATACTGGCGGTGCGTGCGTTGCCCGCGCCGGTTTGAATCGACCGATTATTGATGAGAGATGTTATGGCAGCACAAAGAAGATTCAAGACGTTTTTTCTGTCGGTAGCCGGTGGGGTGATTGGGAATACCTTGTTTGTCGTCGCTGTAGCGGCTACGGGTTGGTGGGCTGATTGGGAAAACAAGTGGTGGGCCGTGGCGTTGGTGGTGTCCCTATTGCTAAACGCAACCTTGTATCAATGGGTTACCGCTATGAAGCGGCATACGGACGCGGAAAAGTACCTGTTCGAGTTAAGGACAGACGAAATGCAAAAGACAAAAGAGGACGCGGTTAGCATAGCAGGGGAGGTTGAATCACTTAATGCCCGTAACAACACCCTCCAGGAAAAACTGAATGAGTGCCAATCAAAGTTGGTCCCTCCAACCGATTCGGAGGGCTCACGCATGGCGTATGTTGATATGGTGCATTGTCGATACGACGACGATCAACAATCCAAATTCTGGACCATACTTTCGCTGGGCCACAGCGAGTATGCAAACTCAGTTTCGCCTGTGTGGTTTAACCAGTTTTCCCTTACAAAGAGTGATTCTAAGGAACTGTACTCCGCACTCGCTCGAATCCCGGAATTGACTGGCAACAATCCTCCTGCGGATGAGGTAACCATCACAGACGATGACATCCCTTTCTAAATGACTCGGGTACAGTCTGCCAACGGCGTTCGGTTCGGCTTATCGGCCCTTCAAGCCCTCGATGACCTTGGCCGCGGGTTGCGGGACCGGGCGGTCCTGGGGACGTTCACCTACACCGGCTCCCGGGTCGGGGCCATCAGCCGGCTCCGAATGGAGGACCTACGCGATCACGGCAACCACCGGGCGCTGCAGTTTGAGGAGAAAGGGGGCAAGGCCAGGGAAATCCCGGTCCGCCACGACCTGGACGAGCGGATCGCGGCCTACTTCGAAGGAGCCGGACTCGCGGAGGCGCCGAAGGGATCGGCGTTGTTTCGCGCCGGGCAGCACTGCGGCAGTCCGCTCACCGAACGGGCCATGTCACCTCTCGCCGTGCAGCTGATGCTCAAGCGCCGGCTGCGGGCGGCCGGGCTGCCGGAAATCCTCTCGCTCCACTTGTTTCGCGTCCTGGTGGTCACGGCTTTGCTGAGCCAGAACGTGCCGCTCGAGGACGTCCAGTACGTGGCCGGTCATTCCCATCCGCGCACCACTCAGATCTAGGACCGGCACCGCCGGCGCGTCTCCCGCAACCTGGTCGAGCGGATCCCCGTCTGAAAGCTTGGGGACACGCTCTTATAATGGTTCGGGGCAGCCAAGGCCCTGGGTGAGGCTCGTGCCTACTCTCGACATAGCAAAAACTAGAGGATGAAAATCATATGACATTGCAGGATCTCGCCAATCTAAAAGCTCGACTTGACAAACTCAAAAGGATAGACGTGAAGGCACTCGCTGGCACTGATCGACTTGGGTCGGAATTCGACTTTCAAAGCGAGCTGCCCTATTTCCGGGGAATAATCAAGTTGGTGCGTGACCTCGCCGAGGCCGATCTCGAAATGTTTCCCCCGGTGAAGCTGCAGGATTTGTTGTTGACAATAGAGAGGGTCGAGCAGCAGTTCTCAAGGATCCAGCAATTTTCCGTGGGACACCATCAAAGCAACCCAGTCCAAGCTAGATCCCAGCTCATCAGCGAAATGCGCGCCGCCTACGACTCCTTGTTCGACGTAGCCGCCCCATTCATCGCGTATACGGCGCGTAATAACATTGATCTTGCGCGGTTCAAACAAGAATCCCAAGAACTTTTATCGGACATCGAACAAAAGGGGACAGCGATCATTTCCGAAACTGAGCAAGTACTCGAGAAGGTCCGAAGCGCAGCCCAGGAATCCGGTGTTGCCCATCATGCCCGCCACTTCAAGAATGAAGCTGAGCAACACGAAAAGGCCTCAGCCAAATGGCTTACGCGTGTCGTTGTCCTCGCGATTGCAACTGCTTTTCTAGCCGGCGTTAACATCTACCTTGCGCTCAACGCTACCAAACTTGGAACGTCCCAGACGATCCAGTTGGCTGTAGCGAAGGTTCTTCTTTTCTCTTTCTTCTTCGGTGCCGTTGTTTGGGCTGCCCGTGTGTATCGCTCGCACCGGCATAACTTCGTCGTTAACCAGCACCGACACAGAATGCATTGACTTCCTTCGAGACGTTTGCCAAGGCTGCTAGCGACGATCAAACAAAGGCAGCCGTGTTGATTGAGGCGACGCGCTGCATATTCTCACCACAGGTGAGCGGGTATGTGGAGCCGTCATCTGCGGACACTGCTTCGCCTCGAATAATGGAAGTCATCAGAGACATGACTGGGAAGGGGTAGGCTCCCCTCGTAGTTCTATTTCTCACCCGGAAAGCCGTAAGTCATTGGGAAATAGGGAGTTAGATGGCATTCTCAAGCCCCGATTTTATCATAGTCGTTTGGTAGTCGATTGGTGCTAAAACAAACCAACCAAATGACTTACGCAAAACCGAGGGCTTGAACAATGCGTCGAAAACGAGAACACCAGCGTCCGCTTTCCAGGCTGTGGCCCGATCACCGACTCGCCCAAGAACTGAAGAGCCGTTTCCAAGATCTTGGACGACAATCCCTCGATACTGGATCTGATTCCACACGATCTGTGTGACACCGACAGCTCCGGTCAGGGGGCTCGCGGGCTCTCCGCGGAGCAGGTCCTGCGCGCGGCCATCCTCAAACAATGGCAGCAACTGTCCTACACTCAACTGGCGTTCCTCCTGAACGACTCTCAGTGCTATCGCCTTTGCGCTCGTCTTTCTTTTTGCTGGACGCCCAGTGCCTCCTGTCTCCAGGAGAACATCAGCCGCATCCAAGCCGGCACCTGGCAGCAGATCAACCGGCTGCTGGTGCAATGGGCCAACCTCCAGGGACTGGAACGGGGCCGCAAGATTCGAGTCGATGCCACGGCCGTGGAAAGTCCCATCCCCTATCCGACCGATTCCCAGTCGTTGTGCGACTCGGTTCGAGTCCTCACCCGGCTGCTTCGCCGGTTGGCCTGCCATCACAAGATCGTCTTGCACGATCACGGCGCCGGGCAAAGCGGCGGTGTCTGGAGATCCTCAACCACCGAGGCAAGCGTCGCAAGCAAGCCTATCGGGACCTGCTGAAGGTCGCTCGCAAGACGGCTCACTACGCCACGATGGCTCTGCAGCAAGCGGACCAGTGGAAGGACCCTTCCAGTTAGCTCATTGCTGGAAAGTTACGCCATTACTTGGACTTGACGGCCAAGATCATCGCTCAGACCGAGCGTCGGGTCCTGCGGGGGGAGAAGGTTCCGGCCGACGAGAAGGTCCTCTCCCTGTTTGAGGCGCACACCGACATCATCAAAAAGAAGCGCCGGTAAACGGTCTTCGGGCACAAGCTGTTTCTGACCGGAGGCGCCTCCGGCCTGATGCTGGATGGTGAGGTGGTGCGGGGGAACCCCAACGATGCCGCTCAGTTCCAAACTTGGATCCAGCGCCAGCATGATCTGTACGGTCGCTGGCCTCGACAGATCAGTTGCGACGGATGTTTTGCCAGCCGCCCCAATTTGGACTGGGCCAAGGAGCAAGGGATCCAAGACGTCGCTTTTGCCAAGAAACGGGGACTGAAGGTCCCTGAGATGGTGCGCTCCAGTTGGGTTTACCGGCAACTGCGACGTTTCCGGGCCGGCATCGAAGGTTGCATCTCAATGATCAAGCGGGCCTTCGGAGTCGGACGCTGCACCTCGAAGGGCTGGGCCCACTTCCAGCAGTATGTCTCCCTCTCGATCACCAGCTTCAACTTGTTGGTCCTGGCCCGCCTGCTGTTGTAATCGCGGCTTGGGATCGATCTGCGATGTCCGGCCAGGGACCCATGTCTTCAAAATCCGTGATGCGCTCTCAATGCACTTGAAGTTCCCGCTGTCGCCCCCGGTCGTGCCGGTTTATTGCAGTTTCTCCGCCCTCCTTCGGGCTACCCGATCCCGATAAAACCGACTTTCCGGGTGAGAACTAACTAACTTTTTCGTGACCTCAGAGAATATCCCCGAATCGAGACTGTGTAAACTTCAGTAAATTTCAGTCAACGGACGTTCAGCGGAGTCCCAGCATCTCTCGCCATTCTCGCCAGATCATCGTGGAATGGGAACGACGGGCAGCGTCGTGAAGATGCGGTTGACGGCGTCCAGCGAGCGGTCTGGAGTCAGCCGTTGATCTCCTCATACACAAAGGCATCCAGCAGCGCAGCCCTGCAATCCCAGATGTCTCGTTTCCTGCCGGGATCGTCGGGCCGGGGAGTCTTGAACCAGGGCTGGTCGTGCACCCAGTTCAGAAGCACCTCGTAGTTATTGGCGAGGCTTCCGGGGGTTGTTGACCGTTCCAGGACAGCCAGCTTCGCCAGTCCACCTGCCGATTTTTCATTCACGGAGACCAAGCAATCTGGACGGGCAAGGGTAAGCAGGCGAGTGGCAGCAGCAGGTCCGAAACCATCGAGCAAGTCGTCATTCCACCAGATTTCCCGTACTGCCTCATGTGCAACACGAGCAATCTCGTTGTTGGTTGCCTCCTGCACCTGCTTCACGTAGTGGAGTATTTTTTCCCGAGCAGGGCCAACAGTGGGCATACGTTTAGGGTTGAATACCTTGGCTACTTTCCCGCTTGGCCATATCGATCCCAAAAGTGCCCATGCGCCCTCATCGTCGTCTCGGCCAAGCAGGATGTTGCATTTAGGTTTCTTCAAGTTACCCCAATCTGGGAGTCGAGCCAATTCCCGAGCAGTGGAGATCGTATGGAGGTAGCTATGTTGGTTCCCCAAAATATCCCATGGGACCCCTCGGTGATCGGTTAGCTTCTGTGAGCGGCAGCGAACATTACGAATTCGCAGTCCCTCAACAAAGTCATTCCATGTCGACTGATTGGGCAACGGCACCAACAACTCCGGTGTGCCGTCCGAGGGGGCGGGTTGTGGTCGTCGTTGGTATCTGTTGTTGTATTCGTCGAGATCTGGACCGGGGTCTGCGTGCAATGTATTCCAGAAGGATTCGAACCAGCTCCGGCCCTCCCCAGCACTGTCCTCAAACTCATGCACCAATTCGTCGTTACGACCGAATCCTCCCTTGGTTAGATTCGCGCTGCCAACCCAGCAGATGGTCCTGTCACGGCCATGAAAGCAGAAATATTTCGGGTGGAAAATTCCGTGTCGTGATCGTGCAATACGCAGGTCCACAGACTGGGAGTTATTCAGACATTCGAGTGCGCATGGGTCCGTAACGTTCCCTGATATGCCGACTGCAATGCGAATTACAGTTCCCTCACCAACCAAGGCGTCTAGTGCGTCGCAGCATTTGACCCAAGCGACCGCGATGTCCACCTGTGTCGCTTCGGCCAGACGCTTGTGGAACCTCTGGAGTAACTGATTCCCTTCGATCAATGGCATTGATTACTGTGGCGCTCGCGGTGCTCAGGAGACGGGCTGGCGGGTGATGGCTTCGCGCAATCCTTCCAGTAGGCCCTCCAGGTGCGCCATGCGCTCCCGGAGTTCCCCGATCTCTGCTCGCAATTCCTTCATGTTGGCGCGGAGTTGAGAAGTCTCCTCCTTCATGTCCCGGCGGGTGACACGGGCCTAGACCAGGATGAGACTTCCCAGGGGAATGAGGATGGAGGCAATGAGGATCAGGAGTTGTTCGTTGGTCATGCCGTCTCCAGTCTATCCCTTGCCAGAGTCGCGGACCAGGAGGACATCCATCAAATCCGCAGGGGCAGTTACTGACCCGGAGCCTCGGGCGGAGTCAACGGTCGCATCCTAGGACGAACCTAACTGCTCGGACCAGCCCAAGCGCGCCCCATCCGGACGCGATCGCGCGTTCGAGATCCGGAGCTCACGGCCCACAAAACACCCCCCACCCGTTTGAAGAAATCCCCATCCCCGCCACGAGGCACGGGCGGAGCCTGAACGACGTCCAGAGGCCTAACCCTCATCACCCTTCGTCCGGACTCGCCAAGCCAACATAGGCCTTCTGAGGGCGTCTTTTTTTTGCGGGATCCTCCCAATTCGGCCCCGGAAGAGGGAATCGGCCCAACTCCTGGCGCTGGAGCGCCGGGTCCGGAAACGCTTTGGGCCTCCTACGGCCGCGCACCGGGTCGGTGCGGGCACCGAATTATTGTCGGTAGCGTGCGTTGCCGTACTCTACTCAGGAACCGGAGCACCCACAGGAGACGAGGGGCTGGCACCCCTTTGGGAGAGGGATCCATCTTCCCAGATGCTCCGGATGCTCATGCCACGGAGGATGCTCCTAATGATCTGCACAATTTCATCGGGGTTTGTCAGGAGCAACTCTGTACCTGGAGAATTGGACAGGCGCTTGTCAAAGAATTTCACGACTTTCACTATCTCTGGTGGATCCGTTCGCCACCCCAATGCGACCATCCCAAGAGCTTGCTTGTTCTTGCCAACGTAGAGGTTGACCTCATGCTTCTGTTCAAGCTTCTCGATTTGTCTGAAGAACTTGTCTAAAGCCTCTTTTTTCTCCGGGTGTATGAGCGCCATAAGCTGCTCTCTCTTCTCCAGAGCGTTCGTTCTCTCTTTCAGGTAGTCCAGTTCAGCCAGTTTCCTCTCTACGAACTTTCTATAGTCGTCCATCAATCAGTCTTCCCTCAGGTGTTTCACCTCCACTGTGGTGTACCGGAGCGCACCATCGTCACCGCTTTCGTACACAAACGCAGTGGCGCGGACGTACCGGTAGTCGCCTATCATTCCCAGTTCCAGCTTGCCTGTTGCTCCTTTCTTGTTCAGTTCCGGCCAGTATCGGTTGAGACTCCACGCACCAGCGTGTTGATAGAAAGCTCTGTAGGGCACTGTAGCTTTGGGGATCGACCGGGGTAGCGGAAGGAGTTCTCCTCCAATATGCAGGGACGCAGTTGCCAGGATATCGACTTCCGTGGCAGGAGCGAATTTCGAGCTTTTTTCCAGCATGTAGCTTACCCCAAGCGCCTTCCCCGGGCGAAGGTGGACAGGTACAATAACGCGCTTGTGGTGTCCTCGATCGTATGCCGTACCACCAGCAACCACAAGCCCGGAGACGGCATCGCTTATCTTGCCGGTATCGGCATTGACGATGCGGTAGCCCGCTGAGATTGCAAGCATCGCTCCATCAGGACCATCAATCAAGACCGATCCAGCAAGTAGACGATCTCCAGACGATATTCGAACCACTCTCGTTTCAGTGTACTGGTTGATCGAGATGGGTATACGAGACTCTGAACTGAACCGCTTGGATGTCACCCCGAATGGGGATCGGTGCCAGATCTCGTTTCTGGCCATTCCAGTAGACAGGAGTCTTGAATCGATGCCAGCAATACTGGGCCAAGGTCCGGTCGTTCACCGGCCGATCACCCCTCCAAGCGTCGAACTGCTTCCAGGCCGACCGATATTGCCTTCGGGTGAGCGGCGCGAGTGCGGACATTGCGAGCTCGAATTCGCAGTCCAGGTCCAATTCCCACGGGTCGGGCTCGTGATCCGGTTCGAATTGCCGCCGAAACTCTTCGATTCGTGCTTCCAGCTCCCTCTTCCCTGCCAGTTCCTCCTCGTGCATCCGTTGCCGATACGCTGCGCGTTCACTAGGATGCAGTTGGCCCTCGAAGATTGAGATTTGTCGGAACTGGTTCTTGTGAGTGTCCATAAAATTCTCCCTACTAGTCTCTTTCGCCAGAAAAATCCGGACTGGGAGATGTTTTTTGGGTAAAGGCAGGAAATCCAAGATAATATTGAGAGCCGGATATGGACGAAGCCAGGATCGGGATCATCGGCGGCAGCGGCCTCTACGACATGCCGCTCGAGCAGAGCCGGATGTTGCGTGTCCCCACGCCCTTCGGGGACCCCAGCGACTCCTACCTTTTGGGAAATCTGGAGGGGCAGCCGGTGGCGTTCCTGGCTCGACATGGCAGAGGCCACCGGCTGCTACCTTCCGAGTTGAATTTTCGGGCCAATATCTACGGCTTCAAGCGTCTCGGAGTGAGGCAGATCGTTTCCGCCAGCGCCGTCGGGTCGCTCCGGATCGAGCACGCACCCATGGACTTCGTCCTCCCGGACCAGTTCGTGGACCGAACCTTCAGTCGAGTCTCCACCTTCTTCGGCGAGGGGATCGTGGCTCACGTGAGCCTGGCCGATCCGATCTGCAGCCGGCTGACGGATGTGTTGCAGCAGGCGGCGGGCGAGATCGACTTGCCCATCAAACGGGGCGGAACTTACGTCTGCATGGAGGGTCCGGCCTTCTCCACCCGCGCCGAGTCCTTTCTCTACCGGAGTTGGGGGATGGACCTGATCGGGATGACCAACCTGCAGGAGGCCAAGCTGGCCCGGGAGGCCGAGATCTGTTACGTCACCGTGGCCATGGTCACGGACTATGATTGTTGGCACGAGGAAGAGGAGCCGGTTTCGGTGGAAATGCTCATCGATTTCTTGAACAAAAACAGCCGGAACGCGAAGCGGCTCATTGCCCGGGCCGTCACCCTGCTGCCCGCCGAGTTCGATTGTCCGTGCCAACACGCCCTCCGACAAGCCATCATCACCGATCCAAAGGCCATTCCAGACGCGGCACGCCGCCGTCTGGAGCCTATCGTGGGAAAGTACCTGGACTGATGGAGAACACGGCATGGGTTCCATTGCGGTAGTCGGTTCGGTCGCCTACGATTCCGTGGAGACCCCCTTCGGCAAGGTAACGGAGGTTCTGGGCGGGGCGGCGACCTATTTCAGCATTGCGGCCGGCTATTTCACCGATGTCCGGATGGTGGCGGCCGTCGGGAACGACTTCCGACAGCAGGACGTCTCCCTGCTGGAGTCCAGAAACATCGACTTGGCGGGACTGGAGGTCCTGCCGGGCAGGACCTTCCGCTGGGCCGGCAAGTACGGATATGACCTCAACGACTGCCAGACCCTCGACACCCAACTGAACGTCCTGGCCGATTTTCGGCCCAACCTCCCCGAACATTACCGGACCAGCGAGTATCTCTTCCTGGGCAATTTCGACCCCGTACTCCAACGGCAGGTGCTGTTGCAGGTCAGGCAGCCCAAACTGGTGGCCTGCGACACCATGAACTATTGGATCCGGGAACATTTCCCCTCCCTGCTCGAGACTCTCAAGGGAGTGGGGATCCTCCTCATCAACGACGCCGAGGCGCGGCAGCTCTCCCGGGAACCGAACCTGGTCCGGGCGGCCGAGAAGATCCTGGGCTGGGGCCCCCGCATCCTGGTGGTCAAGCGAGGGGAATACGGCGCACTCATGTTCCGGCGGGAGGCGGGAGGCGGCCTGGATATCTTCGGTGCTCCCGCCTACCCGCTGGCCGACGTGCTGGATCCGACCGGCGCCGGCGACACTTTCGCCGGCGGCTTCATGGGCTATCTGGCCGGTACCGGCCGGTCGGACCGCCGCGCCCTCCGGCAAGCCGTCATCTTCGGCTCCGTCATGGCCAGCTTCACCGTCGAAGGCTTCTCCCTGGACCGCCTCAAGGAGGTGACCCTCACCGAGATCGAGATGCGTTACCGGGAACTTCAGCGAATGACTCGTTTCGAGGACTTCGCCCAACCCCGAGAGAAAACTCTCTCCTGATTCGGACGAACCCATCATGAGCCTCTTTCTAGCTCTCGGGCTGTTGTTTCTACAAGGCGCCCAAATCGACCAGCGCGCCGTGGAATGGTTCCGGAAGGGAGAGGAACTCATCGGGACCCCCGATCAGTACTCCAGCCGCCAAGCGGAACTCTTCGAGAAAGCAGTCCAGATCTCTCCCGCCTTCGCTGCTGCCCGGTACAACTTGGCCGTGATCTACCTGCAGCAGAAAAAATTGGATCAAGCGGTCGGTCATCTCGACGCCCTCATCGAGCTGGAGCCCGAGAGTGCCCGGGGGCTCCAAATGCGCGCCCAGATCCGGTTCGGACAGGGAAAGATACAGTCTTCCCGCGAGGACCTGGGCCGGGCGCTGAAAATCGATCCTCAGGATCCCGTTTCCTGGCATCTCCTGGGCGTGATCCATTTCCAACAAGGCCGGGATCAGGACGCCGTCGACGCTTTCGACCAGGTCTTGAAGTTGAATCCTTCCACGGCCCAGACCCACATCAACCTGGCGCAGGCATATCAGCGGCTGGGTCAAGATCAGAAGGCTCAAGACCACTACGAGTCCTTTCTCCGAACCCACCCGGAGGATTTCCAGGCCCGGTTTCGCCTGGGATTGCTGCACCTGGAGGCTGGACGGAAAAAAGAGGCACTGCAGGAATTGTTGAAGGCGGAACGGCTGAAACCGGACGATCCAGGGGTTCTGCGGGAACTGGGTGGCCTCTACCTGGAGTTGGGAAAGCCCGACGAGGCGAAACGGCGACTTTCCCGATCCGACGAGAATGACGCTTGGAACCTGGCCAACCTGGGGCTCATCGCAAGAAGGGAAAAACGATACGCCGACGCGGAGCGATACCTTCGTGCGGCTCTGGACCAGGCCCCGAACAACGACCAGTTGTGGGCCAATCTGGGTGACGTCCTGAGCTTCCAGCGAAAAGATCAGGACGCGGTTGAGGCGTACAGTCGAGCCTTGGACCTGGGGCAGGAGACCTTCAGCACTCTCTACAACATGGCCGCCATGCAAGTAAATCTGGGTATGAAGGACAAAGCCGAGGAATTCCTCGAACGGGCGATCAAGGTGAGTCCCCAGGAAGGGCGGGCTCATTACAGTCTGGCCGTGCTACTGGATCAGCGCAAGGAAAACGATGGGGCTCAACGGCATTTTCTGGAGGCAATTCGGAATGGAGTGGACAGGCCGCAAGCACGTTTCCGGCTGGCCCAATTCTTCGCCGCGCAATCGCAGCCGGAAGAGGCCATGGTCCATCTGACGGCAGCCATCCGGATGGAACCGCAGACTTATGTCCCCTTGGTGCGCCGGATTCTGAAACAGGTGGTCTCGGACCTGGACGTGATCCGGTACCGGAAGGACTTCAACGAGCTGCTCAAGGAATACGAGTCGATCCCCGATCCCGAGCCCTCTCCTGCTTCGCCGGCACCGGCAAACCCCTGAGGACAGAAAAGCTCCCCCACCAGCCGACGTGCGGCAGCGTCAGGCGGAAAGTGCCTCTGCGGGGACGAGTTTACTATTGATAGCAAAATGAGACCGAATATTTGCCATGGATAGTAAAACTCGTTTCCATCGGCCGCGGGCCGGCGCAATCCTTCCAGAAATAAAGGGGGAGCGTGGGCGCCGAGGTTTGCAACCCTCGATGCCGGCTCGGTGTTGAAGAGGAGGTGTCCGTCTAGACGGAAGGAGTATTCCTATTTCCTCTTTTCTATTTCCTCCTCCGGATAGAGTAGATGTCTTGATCTCCGCTCCCGGAAGGCCTCCAGGCCAGGCCGCCAAGAGGCCACCATCTGCTCCACCTCGACCCCTCGAAGCAGATCGGACCTGAGTCCGGACTGACCCGCCAGCAGATCGAACATCTGATCCTGGAACGTCAACTCGTCCGGGTGCAGATCGAGAGTCTGACGTAGAAGGTGCAAGGCGCAGGCAATGGGATCGAACCGGTCCCGGTCCACGATGTGGATCTGGACGCCCTGGCAGACCTGGCCCTTGAATTTGGAGAAGGTCGGAGTGAAGGACTGGACCCGGAAATAGACCCCGTCCAACCCGAGGGCGTTGAGTTCCGCCACCAGACGCGTGGCGTCGAGCCAGGGAGCGCCCACCAGTTCGAAGGGACGGGTGGTCCCTCTTCCCTCGGCAAGATTCGTGCCCTCCAGCAGACAGAATCCGGCGTAGAGCGTGGCCGTGGTCAGGGTGGGCATGTTGGGAGACGGAGGGATCCAGACCAGGCCGGTCTCGTCATACCATCGGGAACGGCGCCAACCCTGCATCGGGACCACCTTCAGATCGCAACCCAGTTTCCCTTCCTGGTTGAAGAGGCGGGCCAGTTCTCCCACCGTCATCCCGTAGCGGATGGGGAGGGGATGAACACCCACGAAGGAGACGAGACTCGCATCCAACAACGGGCCCTCGACCCGGTCACCGTCGATGGGATTGGGGCGATCCAGAACGATCAGGGGAATCCCTTCGCGCGCAGCCGCCTTCATGCACTCGTACAGAGTGGAGATGTAGGTATAGAAGCGAACTCCCACGTCCTGGATGTCGTAGATCAGTAGATCCACGCCACGGAGCATTTCCGGTGTCGGTGATCGGTGCGCCCCGTAGAGACTGTAGATTCGGGACTTATGGGGAACGAGCACGCCGGCCTGAACGTCACCCGAAAAGCCATGCTCGGGAGCGAAGATGGCCTTCAGCTCGACTCGCGGGTGGTTGGCAAGGATGCTGGCGACCGCCTCCAGACCGGAGTTCACCGCCGTGTGGTTGGCTACCAGCCCCACTGCCTTCCCTTCGACCCAGCCCAGATAGGGCTCTCCGAAGAGCCGGTCACTGCCGAGACGCAGCGTCGGGCGGGAGCCTGCGGACGGAGCCTGGGCCGATTCGCCGCAGGCGCACAGGAACCAGAGTCCCAGCAGAACCGGAAGCAATCGGACGGTAAAGCGAAACCTGTGAATCTCGCGAAATCGTGACGAGAAACGCCGTGGCAATCGAACGTTGATACTGGGGATCTTCAATAGAAAGGCCTAGCAGCCTGCGCCGCAGAAATTGAGCTACTGCGAAAGCGGTAGAATCGGTCCATATTTCCTCGATTTCTCGGCGAATAGAACAACTATGCACCTCCAAATCGAGAAAATCCGGCCTCGATTCCCCACTTTCTCGCTACGATCATTTCTACCGCGCAGACTCCTGGATTGCTAGAGCATGAAGGCGCCCTTTTCCCGGAACTCCATGCAGACTTTGGTGGTGGGCAGGATCTTTTCCGGATTGCAGAGCTGCTTGGGATCGAAGAGACGCCGGATGTCGCGCATCACGTCCAGGTCGTCATCCGAGAACAGATAGGGCATGAGATCTCTCTTTTCCAGGCCCACCCCGTGTTCCCCGCTGAGCGATCCTCCGGCTTCGATGGAAGCCCGGACCATCTCCTCGGCGGCCTTCAGAACCCGCGCCACGTCCTCGGGGTCACCGGCGTCGTACGGAAGCATGGGATGGAGGTTGCCGTCACCGGCATGGAAGACGTTGATCACCGAAAAGTCGTACTTGTCCGCGATGGCATAAATCTTCTCCAGCACTTCGGTCAGGCGGGTCCGGGGAACCACCGTGTCCTGCAGGTAGAAATTCTTGGCCAGCCGCCCAAAGGCGCCGTAGGCTTTCTTCCGTCCGGCCCAGAGCTTGTCCCGCTCCGCCTCGTCGCGAGCCACCCGAACCTCCCGGGCTCCGTTTTTCTTGAGAAATTGGTGGATGAGATCTTCGGTGTCTTCGATCTCGCATTCCAAACCGTCCAGCTCCACCAACAGCACGGCCGCCGCGTCGGTGGGATAGCCGGCAGCATAGTGGGAGTCTTCCACCGCCTGGATCGTCAGTTGGTCGATGATCTCCATGGCAGCCGGAATGATGCCGCGGGCGATGATGTCGCTCACCGCGCGGGTGGCGTCCGCCATACTGGTGAAGTCGGCCAGGAAGGTCTTGACCTGCTCCGGGATTGGAAGCAGCCGGACCCAGGCCTTGGTCAGAATTCCCAGGGTTCCTTCGCTCCCGGTGAAGAGTCCCGTCAAGTCGAAGCCGGCGCTCTCGCCCTGAGGACTCCCCAACTGCACCAGGTCTCCCTCCGGGGTCACCACCTCGGCAGCCAGGACGTGGAGGACCGTGGTGCCATATTTGAGGCAGTGCGGACCTCCGGCGTTGGCGCCGATGTTGCCGCCAACGGTGCAGGTACTCTGGCTGGAAGGGTCGGGTGCAAAGTAGAGGCCCATCGACTTGACCCGTTCCGAGAGCTCCAGATTGATGACACCGGGCTCGACCACGGCGTAACGCCCCTGGGCATTGACCTCGAGGATCCGGTTCAGATGGGAGAGCTGGATCAGAATTCCTCCCCTGATGGGAATGGCGCCGCCGCTGAGACTGGTTCCGGCGCCTCGCGGAAGGTAGGGAACGTCGTTGGCGTAGGCGAGCCGAACGATCTCCTGGATCTGTTGCGGTGTAGACGGATAGACCACGAAATCGGGTGGCCGCCGGTGAAAGATCAGGGCGTCACATTCGTAGACCACCAGTTCGGAGGGGTGGAACTGGACCTTGTCCTCACCCACGATGCCCGCCAAGCGTCGTCTGAACTCCTCCTTGTGCATGGGATTCCATCCTCACGGAACGGGTTTCCTCACCCGCTCAGTTGGTACAGCCGAGAGAACTTCTCCTCCAGGTAACTCAGCAGGTATCGAGAATCCAAAGGCTCTCCGCTGATCTCCATAATCAACTCGCCGGCCGTACGGGTTCTTCCCTTCCGGTGGATCTGCTCCCGCAGCCATTCCCTCAAGGGAAGATACTGTCCGGCAGAGAACTGTGTGTCCAGGCCGGGGAAAATTTGGCGCGCCCGGGCATAGATCTGCGCCGCATACAGGTTCCCCAGCAGGTAAGTGGGGAAATAGCCGACGAGCCCATGGGACCAGTGGGTGTCCTGGAGCACTCCGTCGGCGGCGTTGCCGGGAACCACCCCCAGGTAATCCCTCATGCGTTCGACCCAGATCCCTTCCAGGTCCGAAACCGGGAGATCCTGGTCCAGAAGGGCCTTTTCCAGTTCGTAGCGCAAAATGATGTGCAAACCGTACGTGACCTCGTCCGCTTCGACGCGGATCAGGCTCGCCTCGACTCGATTGACTCCCCTCAGGAAAGACTCCAGCGGCACCGTGTCCAACTGGCCGGGAAAGGTCTTGCGGAGTCGCGGATACCAATATTCCCAGAAGGGCCGGCTTCGGGCCACCTGGTTTTCCCAGAGCCGGGACTGGGACTCGTGAATGCCCAGAGAGATGGACTGGCAGGCGGCGGAACCATAGCGGTCCCCGCCCAGTCCCTGTTCGTAGAGGGCGTGTCCGCCTTCGTGGACGATGCCGAAGAAGGAGGAGACGAAATTGTCTTCCCCGTATCGGGTCGTGATGCGTACGTCCTGGGGAGAAAAACCACAACAGAAGGGATGAGGGGAGACGTCCAGCCGGCCCGCCTTCCAATCGAACCCAATGGTGGCCAGGACGCTTCGTCCGAACGCCTCCTGCGCGGACCTGGGGTAGTGTCCGGTGAGCAGTTCAGCCGGAGGCTGATGGGAGGCCTCCTGAATCCTGCCCAGCAACCGCGTCAACTGCGGCCGCAGCCGGGAGAAAACAGGGTCCAGCCGGCGGGTGGTCATCCCCGGCTCATAGTCGTCCAGCAGCGCGTCGTAGAGACAGTCACCGGTCGCCAGACAGGCGGCCTCCTGCCGCTTCAGGCGCAGGATACGCTCCAGCCAGGGGCGGAACCCCTCGAAATCCGACTCCTTCCGGGCCGCGACCCAGGCCTCGTATCCCAGCGATGCCGTTTCCGCCATTTCCCGGACCAGAGCCTCGGGGATGCGCGTCGCCCGGTCGTATTTCCGCCTCATCTCCCGGACAGCCGCCCCCGTCCACTCGTCCTGTTCCCTGGACTCGAGCTCGTCCAAAACCTCGGACCAACGGGGCCGAGTGAGCCTCTGATGATACAGGGCCGCCAGGGAGGCACTCTGTTGGGCCCGGGCACCGGCTCCACTCGAAGGCATGGTGGTCTCCTGGTCCCAGCCGAGCATCTCCAGAATGCTCGCCAGATGGACAAGTTCCCTGCTCTGCTTGTCAAACCACTCCTGGGATGCGCTCATCTCGATACCCTCCGAACCGGACCTGCCTCACCAACGGCCAATCGGCCCGAACGCCAAATCCCGGCGCCGCCGACATGGTCCACCAAGAACCTGCGAAAAGTCCAGTTGCTTACCGGTCCCGCAACGTGTGAGATTATCAGCCTCGGGCGGGAAACGGCCGCCCGGGATTACAAAGGAGTCGCCCATGAAATTCTTCCGCTATCTGAATGCCAATGGTGATCCCCGCCTCATTGCGGAAGGAGAGCCGGGGAAGCTGTTCGACCTGACTCATGATTCACCGATCCGGGAGTTCTCCGATCTGGTTGGCTGGTCCCGTCTGATGGGCAAAAGCGTGGACGACCTCGTCGGGAGTCTGCTGCGAAACGGTGAGCGGCAGGTTTCGTCCGGGACGCTGAGCCGGCAGGGTCTACGGCTGGGCCGGCCACTGGTTCCCCCGGAAGTCTGGGCGGCCGGCGTCACCTATCGCAAGAGCCGGGATGAGCGGCAGCGGGAAAGCGAAACCCCCGACCCGTACGCCAAGGTCTACAGAGCCGAACGCCCCGAGATCTTTCTCAAAGCGACCCCGGCCCGTTGCGTGGGTCCCGGAGAGGCCGTCGGCGTCCGGGGGGATTCCGGTTGGGACGTGCCGGAAGCGGAGCTGGCGTTCATCCTCCACGACGGACGGATCACCGGATATACCGCAGGCAATGACGTGAGCAGCCGTGCCATCGAGGGTGCCAACCCCCTCTACATTCCCCAGGCCAAGATCTACCGCCGCTGCTGCTCCATCGGCCCCTGCATCGTGAGCCCCGAGTCCGTTCCCGATCCCCACAACCTCACCGTCACCTGCGAAATTTTCCGCGACGGCGACCGCGTCTTCACGGGGGAGACCTCCACCTCCCGGATGGTCAGAACCTGCCAGGAGCTGGCCGGCTTCCTCACGCGGCACAACCCGGTGCCCGATGGGACGGTGGTCCTGACCGGGACCGGAATCGTCCCGCACCAGGAATTCACCCTTCAGGCGGGAGATCTGGTCAGAATCGAAATCGAAGGAATCGGAATCCTGGAGAATCCCGTAGTCCAAGTCTGAGACGAGGAAAGAGAAAAGCTCCCCCACCGGCCCGGTCCGGCGGACGCCCGGTAGAAAAAGGGTAGGAGCGCCGGTTTCCAACCGCCGAACTCCGGTGGAGCATGGAGGAATGGGCGACTGGAAGTCGCCCCTCCTTGTTTCTTAGAAGAGGAAAGAGAGGAGAGAAGCTGTTTGGGCAGTTGAGCGGACAACGGGAAACGATCATGTCCAGTATCCGCCGGCTCCGTAGCCACCTCGACGAATCTACTTCCGCTGCCGCAATATCCGCGCCAAAGAGCCGGAATGTGACGCAGCCACGGCCGCGGCCTCCCGACACTCCCTCTTCACTCTTTCCTCTTTCCTGATTTCCTCTTTCCTCGCTCCGCATGTGGCTCACCAGATCGCCGATGTGATCGATCCGGGCCACCACCTGGTCGCCGTGACGCAGGAACTTCTCTTTGGCTTTTCCCACCCCCGCCGCGGTTCCGGTGGAGATGAGATCTCCCGGTTCCAGGGTCACGAAGCTGGAGATGAACTCGATGACCTTGGCGACGCTGAAGATCATCCGGCTGGTGTGGGAATCCTGCTGGATCTCGCCATTGAGGTCCAGGCGCAGGAAGCAGTCCTGGGGATCGGACAAGTCCTGGGCCGAGGTGATGCAAGGCCCGGCGGGGGCGGAGCTGTCGAACCACTTGCCGTGAAGCCAGTCGAAGAACCCGTCCCGGGGACGTTGCTTCCGATTGGGATTGGGCCGGAATCTCCGGTTGGAGATGTCGTTGATGACGGTGTAGCCGGCCACCACTCCCAGGGCGTCAGCGGCCGGCACCCCCTTGCACCGCTTTCCGATGATCACTCCCAGCTCCGCTTCCCAGTCCATGAAATCGGGCGAGATGGCGGGGATGATGACCGCGTCTCCCGACCTTCTCAGGGTCGTGGTCGGCGGCTTTTAGAAGACATACGGGAAGGTATCCTCGCGCTCCTCGGCCTTCATTCCTCCCTCCTCGATGTGCTCGGCGTAGTTGCCGGCAAGCAGCAGGAACTTGGGAGGGATGGGCATGGGGGGAAGGAGCCGGACCGAGTTCGTCGCCAGATCCAGCGTCGATCGGTCCCCGCCGGACAGTCCGTTCCAGTACGCGTAGAGATTCTGTCCCAGTTCCGACGCGCCGCGATGGGGAAGAAAGGTGAGAGAGTTCTCCCAGTCCACGGCTGACGCGGCGCGGCCGCCGTTGCGATGGCGTTCCAGATCCTGAAGATCGACGAGGCGTTCGTCTTCATAGAGGGCACAGGCCGGCCGCTCTTCTCGTATCGACAAACACGAAACATGACAGTTGTCTCCTTCGGGTTGAAGACGGCGTGGGACCGCCGCCAGCTGGTTGGCGAGGATGGGTGCCGATCAGGGACGGGGAAGCACGAAGCCTCCATCGATCCGGAGGATGGATCCGGTCACGTAACTGGCGTCATCGCTGACCAGGTAGGCGACTCCCTTGCCGATTTCCTCGATGGTCCCGAGACGGCCCATGGGAAGTTTCTTACCCGCTTCCCGAATCTGCTCGTCGGTGGCGTACTTGCGCTCTCCAGGCGTGTCGATCCAGCCGGGCTCAACCACGTTGACCCGGATCCCGTCGCTCACCAGTTCCAGGGCCAGGGTCCGGCCCATGTGATTGATGCCCGCCTTGGCGATATTGTAGGGAATGGAATTCACGATGGGCAGGTAGGCGTGGACCGAGCTGATGATGACGATGTTGCCACCCTGGCCCTGCGACAACATCTGCCGGGCGGACAACTGACAGCAATGGATCACACCCCAGAGGCAGACATCCAGGGTCAACCGGATGTCCTCTACGCTCAGCTCCACGAACGGTTTGCGCCTGCTGACCGCGGCGTTGGCCACCAGAATGTCGAGTCGCCCCAGTTGCTCCACAGTGGCGGAAACCAGATCCCGATCCTGTTGGCGGTCCGACACGTCCGCCTGCAGGACGATGGCCCGCCGGCCCAGGGATCGGACCTCCCCCGCGACCTCTTCCGCCTCGTCGGCGTGGCTCCGGTAGTTGACGGCAATGTCCGCACCCCGGCGGGCCATCTCCAGGGCACAACCCCGTCCGATCCCCCGATTGGCGCCCGTGACCAGGGCGACTTTGCCTGACAAGCTCATCCTTACTCCCCTTGCTTTCCCGCCCCGGCCACGCTTCCTGTTTCAGGAATCGGCAAGGCACAGGATCTCTTCAACAGCGTGTCAAGGTACGAAACCCCCCGAAAGCTTGTCAAATCGAAACGGATGGGAAATTGACGTCTCCCCAGCGCAGGCGCCGGCGGCACCAGTAAAAGACCGGACATACCGACAGCGACGAACGTAAGCCGGGAAGGTTTTTGGGAAGAATTTTTCGGAGGAACTTCCACCGTCACGCCGAAGTGCGAGTCCGGTAAGATTCAACCAAGCCGGGCACGAATAGACCTTCCGGCCGGCCCGATTTCAGACGGACCGCATTTCAGTTTTGGTCGGGCCACTTGGCCCCTGGCGATTCGGACGGACGCCCGACTATCCCCCGGTGGCTTCCGCTGCGGCCTCTTCCGGGAACTCCCGATAGTCCACCTTCATCCGCTTGATGGTCATCTTGGCGGTCGGATGATTGTTCAGCTTGCGGTCGTTCTTCACGATGGGAGAATCGCCAATGACGTCAGCGGTCTCGATCCCTTCGATGACCTCGCCGAAGATGTTGTACTTGCCGTCCCATTCCTTCTTGCGGCGCAAGACGATGAAGAACTGGCAACTCGACGAGTCGGGTTGAGTGTCCTTGCGCATCATGCCCACCGCTCCCCGGCCCACCTCGTAGTCCTCCCTGAACTCGGGTGTGATCCACTCGGCGGCGTTGCCCTTACCGTCGTTGTAGGGATCGTTGTCCTTGGAGAACGGATCGCCTCCCTGGATGAAGCCCTTGCTCACGTAGTGGAAAGTGGAGCGGTTGTAGAATCCTGCCATCGCCATGACCTTGAACCGCTCGGCGGTAGTGGGCGCCAGATCGGGCCGCAGGCGTACGACGATGTCCCCCTTGATGGTCTGAATGGTGACAACCGGGTCCCCCGATGGAGGCGGTGGCGGCTCGGGCTTCTCTTCCGGGGCCTTGGCGACGTCTCCTCCGGTCGGCCCGGAACAAGCCGAGATCGAGAGGATGACCAAAGAAAGAAAGATGAATCTAAAACCACGCATCGCATCCCTCCTGATGGGAAATTTCATCTATTTTTAACATAGTCGTTCCGGAAAGGCCAGATACGGCCCGAATTCGGTGGAGAACCCGGAATTGCAAGGGACTTCCAGCCCTCAGGAATCCCGGACCATCTCGTCGAAGACCTGATCCGCCGTCTCCAGCACCGTATCCACGTCTTCCTCGGTGAGCGCAGCGGAGACGAACCAGAGCCCTCTTCCGATGATCCGAACCCCTCTTCTGAGGAGTCCAAAGGCCAACTCATCCACAAGCCCCGCATCGTAGCTGGCGCACTGGCGGAAATTCCGGATCGATTCCAGCGGTGAGAACCCGGTGTGAAACATGGGGCCGAGCCCCTGGACCAGTATGGGGAGACCCCGAGCCCCAGCCCGGGCCCGAAGGCCCTCCATGAGCTGCCGGCCCAGCCGAGTGATTCTTGGGTACAAACTACGCCGCTCGCGGTTCAGGATCTCCACGGAGGCCAGAGAAGCTGCCAGCACGGGGATATTCGCGTTCATGGTCCCGGCGTGGACCACCCGGCCGTCCGCCAAGCACTCCATGAACGGGCGTTTTCCGGCGACCAGGCTGAGGGGAAAGCCGCTGGCCATGGCCTTCCCGTAGATCGACAGGTCGGCCTGGACTCCCAGCAGTTCCTGTGCGCCTCCCAGCGCGACACGGAAACCGGTGATGACCTCGTCGAAGATGAGCACCACGCCGTGACGGGTGCAGAGTTCCCGAAGCCCCTCCAGATAGCCGGGCTCGGGGAAGATGCAGCTGTTGTTGCACATGATGGGCTCGGTCACCACCGCGGCGATTTCCGGGTCCCGCTCCAAGGTCTCCCGGACCACCTCCAGATCGTTCCAGGGGAGGACGACGACCTGATCCAGAACCGAGGCGGGTTGTCCACCCGTGAGGAGAGAGGTCCGGTATCCGGATCCGTCCGCTTCCGGCTTGACGTCCACGAAGATGTCATCGAACCAGCCGTGGTAGTGGCCCTCGAACTTGAGGATCTTTCGCCTTCCGGTCAGGGCCCGGGCCATGCGAAAGACCGCGTGGGCCGCATCGGACCCGCTGTTGGAGAACCGAACCAGGTCGGCGCTGGGCAGGATCTGCGTCAGCAGCCGGGCCAGCTCGATCTCCAGCTCGCTTTGGGCCGCGAAAAGCTGTCCCCTGGACTGCTCGATCCGGACCCGCTCCAACACCTCCGGATGGGAATGTCCCAACAGCATGGGACCCTGACTCAGGGTGAAGTCCAGATACTCGTTGCCGTCCACGTCCCGGACCCGGGCTCCCCTCCCTTCGGAGAAGAACATGGGGTGGGGCCGTCCCATGGTCCGAAAGTGGCTGCTGACGCCACCGGCCAGAACCTTGCAAGCCTCCTCGTACAGTTCCTGCGATCTTTGGAATCGAAACGGTTTCAACGCTTTCCTCCACTTGCCGTTGATCGTTCCGCTACCGGAGCGCCGACGACTTGAAGTTGGACTGCCGCCGCTGCGTGCTCCAGGGGAATGGGCGAGTTCGTCTCGACTCGAGCGACGACATAGATGGGCTGGACGAGGGGTTTCACCCAGGGTTCGGCATAGAGGGTGAAAACACGGCTGCTCTCCTCTTCCGTCACCAGGATGCCGTTCAGCCCCACGTGCAGCACCCGGACCCCGTAGGGGAGGTTGCGAACGTCGACCGGGACCCGGCCTCCAAACTCTCCGAGGCGGTCGATGTCGACGCGGATGCGCGCCTCCTTCCCGGGCTCCAGGCGAAGCTCCCGGCGGTCGACGGCTACGGTGAGATCGGACACCGTGTTGACAGCGAGAAGTATCCCCGCATCGTTCTCCAAGGTTCGGACCAACTCACGGCCATTCACCTCGGCTCGCCCCACGATCCTCACCCGGGTCGGAGCGAACGAGGCCCCGCTGGACGCCTCGAGGAGAATCACGGTGGAGTCGGCGCCTGCCGGAACCACTGCAGTCCCGGCGCTGACGCCCGCGGGAAGATCCTCCAATTGCACCAGCACTTGTCCGTCGAATCCGTCCAGCCGACGCACCGCGACATCGACGGTGAGACGCCCCCCGGCCGGAAGGTTGAAGTGGGTCGAATCTCCGGTGCCGCTCAAAATGCGGCCCGAGCGGCGCGAGGGCAGCTCCATCCGAAAATCGGGACTCGGCTCCCGGATCGTCAGCCGGTAGGGGTGGTCCGCGCCTTCCTGGCCACGAGCATCCCGCAGGGCCACCAGGTAGGTTCCATCGGCGGGCGCCGTGAACTCCAGATTCGAGTCACGGCCGTATCCCGGCCCTCCGTCGTCGTTGCGGTAGTTGAGCTGAAATACGGGCATCCCGTTGGCGCTGAAGCGGGTGCCCGGAGGAAACAAGCGAACCTTGTAGACCGGGTCTCCCACGGCGTGACCCTCGGCCGTGGTCCCGAACAGGGCCTGCCGCACACTCCGGAATGACTTGAACCGGGCATCGTCGTCAGGACCTCTCGGCATGGCCTTGATCTGCACGATCTCCGAGCCGACCATCAGATAATCGTCCAGCGCCAGATCCTCGGTCGATCCCAGACGCATCGACCCTTGGATCGAGTCGCGATTGCTGAGAACGACCTCGGTCTGGGCGAGGCAGCGCACTTCCGCCCGGCGGACCGGCCGGCCCTGGGCGTCCCAGATCTCCACCAGGGAGTCCAGGGAGGAGCCCAGCCTGGAGGCTTCCACCTCCAGAACCAGGACCTGTTCCTTTCGAGCTTCGAATCGAAACAGATCCTGATCCGGACCTGACGGAGCGGAGCTGCCGGCCAGGGAGTGGACGTGTCCGTTCAGGGTGACGGGCAAGCTCACCTGCTGGGCCGTTTCCCGAGTATTGTTGGGCTCTGTCTCCAGTGTTTCAGGATCAGCTCCGACAGCCAAATTCAGCCGATTGGCGGCCGGCGGCACGGCCAGCGGGACGATCTGTCCCGCCTGCTCTTCCGAAGCCGTGAAGGGGACCGAGTCGGCGTCCCCCAGATTGGAGCCCCAGACCTCGAGACGGGTCTCCTTTCCCGCTTGGACTCCCAGCGGGAACACGCCTTCCAACAGCGGGAACTCGCCCGCTTCGAGCCGGTAATCGTAACCGCTCATGGCTCCGACGCGGTTCTTGTCGGCGATCCGGATGATAAAAGCTCCACTGTCCTGGATCTTGCAACTGAGAAAGGCCTGCTTGCCGGACCGCGAAACACACCCTTCCACCGGTTTTCCCGATTCTTCCAAAAGCTGCAGCTGCGCATTCAGAATCGATCCCAAGGGCGAGGAGATGACGCGAAAGGCCAGATGCTGGCCTTCCCGAGCACGAAATCGAAAGTGATCCGCGTCTCCGGTGCTGGAAATGTCCCCCCGGACAGTCACCGGGAGCGAAACGGGCTGGGCCTGCCGGGGAGTGTCGTTGAACTGGGTCTCCTCCACCTCGGGAAATTCTCCAACGGCAAAGGGAAGCGGATTGCTCACCCCCAAGGGCGTCCACACCCTGAAGTGATAGAGATCGGCCGGAACGGACCCGTCGACGTCGACCCGCACCCAGAGACGGTTCCGGGACGCGCCGTCCAGGATCAGGGCCCGGGTCTGCCCCTCGACCATCTTTCGCGGGTTGGGCAGTTCCTGCTGCCTCTCGATGACGGCGTCCAGACCCTCGTGATCAAAAAGGATCCTCCGGACCTCCCCCAGGTTGGTCCCATCCAGCAGGAGCGTGACGCTGGTACCCCGCTGCCCACCCAGAGGAACTACTGAGTTCAGGGTCGGCGGCGGGTGTTGGCCCAACAGCGGCGCCACCAGCGACACGATGAGAAATCCCCGAAATATCGACCTTGACAGCCCGTGGTGAAAGTCCCGCGAGCACCGAGACCGGTCCTGCGCCCGCCGGACAAGGCGCGATGAGGGAGCGTACCGGGAGTATGTGAACGAGTCGCAACGCAGTCCGCCGGGATGCAGGGACGGCCGAATGCCGTGACGACTTTTACCACGGGCTGTTATTTCCATCATTGGCTTGCTCGGCTATTGTATCGGCTCGAAGACGACGATCCCATCGTAGCGGCCCACGGCCAAAGTCTCTCCGGAGGGGCTGACGGCCAGGGCCAGGACCGTGTCCGGCTGAGCCTCCAGGGCCTTCCTCTCCTCCAGAGAGCGGGCATCCCAGAATTTGACTCGTCCGTCGGCGCCGGCCGAAATCAAGGTGTTCCCATCCGGCGTCAGGGAGAGGTCGACGACCGGACCGTCATGGGAGAAGACGGAACCGGCCAGGCTGCCGCCGTCCGCGCCCAGATCCCAGATCCGAATCATCTTGTCCATTCCGGCGGCGGCGATCCGGCGGCCGCCCGGGTAGAACGCCATGGCGAAGAGCTCGGCCGTCGAGCCTGAAAGTGGCGTCCCCAACTGCCGTCCGCTGGCCACGTCCCAGACTTTGACCGTGCGGTCAGCCGAAGCCGAGGCCAAGCGGTCGCCCGCGGAATTGAAGGCCAACGAATAGACCGCATCCACGTGTCCGGAGATGGTTCGGATCTCCCGACCCGTCTTCACCTCCCACAATTTGATCAGCCGATCGTAGCTGGCCGTGGCCAGCACCGACCCGTCGGGACTGAATGCCACCGAGTAGATGCAATCGGTGTGGCCTTCCCAGCCTCGGACCAGCTCCCGGGCGACCGGGTCCCAGATCTTGACCTCTCCGAAGCGGGACGGCATTCCGGCACCCGAGGCCAGCCTCGACCCATCCGGGCTGAAGGCGACGGAACGCACCGTCTCGGCCAATCCGGTCAGCCGGCCTTCGACTTCTCCCCCGAGCCGGAGCAGCCGGATCTCCTGGTAGCTGCCCGCGGCGACCATCTTTCCGCCGGGATGAAAAGCCAGACTCGCCACCTCCGGCCGGACCGTTTCAGCAGGACGGATGTCGGGAAGCCGCTCCAGGCGAATTCTTCCCAGATCGCCCTCCCAGGGCGGAGCGCCGGCGTCGACCCAGGCGCGAAGGACTTCGATATCCTGGTCGGCAAGGAACCCGTCCTCGGGCATGGTGGGCTCCAGGAGGCCCTCCACCATCCGGATCATCCGACTCTCATCGCTCCGACCCGGGACCAGCGCGGGACCGTTGTTCCCGCCCTTCATGAGGGTCTGGTAGGTGTGCAGGCTCAGGGCTCCCGCCCGCTTGACCTGGTTGTGGCAGGAGTAACACTCCCGGGCCAGGATTCTGCTGGCCGCCGCCGCCGGGGCCGGTCCGATGCGGCCTCCGGCACTCCCCGAGGTCATCGCGGCCAGGAGCAGAGCCCCCGCCAGAGAGGCCGGAACGCAAGAACGCACACCCATGTTCAATTTCCGTCCCGCGGTGGATCAGTGAGTGAACAGAAATTCCTTGCTGGTCAGGACGGCCCAGAACAGGTCCTCGATGCCCTCGCGGCTGACCTGCCCCAGATCCAGTGCCGAGACCAGCCGGTCGATTTCAGGCCGGCTCGGCCGGCGCGAGAGGGCCGTCGCATAGACCTGCTCCACCAGTGCCGGAGCCGGAAGCTCCAGATCCAGAAACCGATCGACGGCGCCTCCCTCGGCTCTCAGCTTTTGGTTCAGCGTCCCTCCGTTGATCAGGTGAAGGACCTGGGCCACGTTGGCTTCGCCCTTGCGCTCGTCGGCTCCGGAGGACAGCCGCGGAGGACGGCCGAAGGAATCCAGGAAATAGGACTCGACCTGGGTCTCCGGCAACTGGAGAGCCCGGGTCCCGAGGGGATAGCCTTCGAACTCCTCCGGGACTTCCGTGACCTGGGAGATGGCGTCGAGCACCACCTCGGCCGGCAACCGGCGGCTCCGATGGTGGGAGAAGTACTCTTCGTCGTTTCGATTGGCGGGATTTGCCGTGGAGGAGAGCTGATAGGTGGCCGAGTTCAGAATGGTTCGGATCAGACGCTTGACGTCGTGTCCGTTGTCCATGAAATCCCGGGTCAGAGCCGACAGGAGAGCCTCGTTGGACGCCGGGTTGGTGGCCCTGAGATCGTCCTCCGGGTCCACGATGCCCCGCCCGAAGAAATGGGCCCAGACTCGATTGACCAGGCTTCGGGCGAAGTGTTCGCTGCCCACCAGCCAGCGCGCCAGGTGGCGCCGCCGATCGGACGGATCATCCAGCGCCAGGGAATCGCCGTCCAGAGGCTGCGGCGGCATGGGCCGTCCCAGGCGGGGATGGTTGACCTCTCCCACCGGCCGCGGCACCAGGGTGACTTCGCCTGCGGCCTGACCGTTCTTGAGCCGTACTCGGGAGACCAGGTTGGCCATCCCGTAGTACTGGTCCTGGGTCCACTTCTCCAGGGGATGGTTGTGGCAGCGGGCGCAGGTCAGGGAGATCCCCAGGAACGCCTGGCTCAGGTTTTCCGTGATCTCCTGCGGTTGCTGGTGGATCAGCCAGTAGTTGACGGCCCCGTTCTCCAGATTGCTCCCGGTGGCGGTGACCAGTTCTTCGATGAACCGGTCCCAAGGACGGTTCTCGGCTACCGCATTCCGGATCCAGTCGTAGTAGGACCACATGGCGGCCGATTCCAGCTTGCGGCTGGAGACCAGGAGCAGATCGGACCACTTGTAGGTCCAGTAATCCACGTACTCGGGCCGCTCCAGGACCGAATCGATCAGGCGCGCCCGCCGGTCACTGCGCGTATCCGCAAGGAATCGGCTCAGATCCTGCCGGCTCGGCAACACTCCGAGCGTGTCCAAATGGACCCTTCGGACGAAGGTGTTGTCGTCGCACAGCGGGGAGGGAGGAACCCGCAGTTCGCGGAGTTTGGCCAGAACCAGGTCGTCCACCCGGTTGTTGCGGGGAGCCTGCCCGAAGACTTCCGGACCCAGTTGGCGTTCATGAGGCACCGTCACGCGGGAGAAGGCCACTTTGCTCGAATACCAGACGGAGACCGCGCCCTCTCCATGGCCCATGGCGGTGGCCAGACCCTGATCGCCTACGGAGACGACCCCTTCATTGGTGGAACTGAACTTGGTCTGGCGCGTCACCTCCCGGGAACTCCCGTCCGAGAATCGGGCCCGCACCGAGATCTGGACCGTGTCACCGGGTTTGTTCAGCAGGACCTTCTCGGGACTCACTTCGATGTTCTCGATCACCGGGTCGCCGGGATTCGGGGCCGGCGCTCCCGCCGCGACCCAAGCCGCGATCACCCGGTATTCGGGAGAGTCGACCTCGAAGCGCTTCCCTCCTCCGTGGGGAAGGGTCAGGGTCGGCTTCAAGAGAATCAGGCTCCGGGCGGGCGCCATCTTGACCAATCTGCGGCCCAGCGCCTCCCGAGTGAGGGAAAAGTAGTCGGTGACCGGATCGTATCCGCGAAGCGAGAGCCGGAACCCGTTCTTCCCCGCCAGCGCACCGTGACAGGGACCCGAATTGCAGCCCGCCTTGCTCAGAATCGGCAGGACGTCGTTCCGGAAACTGGGGGAAGCCGGAGCCGCCTCCAAGACGGCAAGGGACAGGAGGAACACCGGAAGGAATGGTGACCGCTTGGTCAAGACCTCAGATCAACTCGTAGATGGGCTCGACGTTGTAATCCACGATCGGCACCGGCCGGCCACCGGGCCCGTCCAGCTCCGTCTCCAGATCCACGCCGAGCAGGTGGTATACGGTGGCCAGGACCTCGGCCGGGGTCACCGGTCGATCCTTGGGAAGGGCTCCGATCTCGTCCGACTCGCCTACGACCCGTCCACCCTGGATGCCGCCGCCGGCGAAAACCGTGGACCAGCATCCGGGCCAGTGATCGCGACCGCCGGCCGGGTTGATCTTGGGCGTGCGCCCGAACTCGCCCATGGCCACGATCAGTGTATTCTCCAGCATCCTGCGGTCCTGCAGATCCTCCAGCAGCGAGGAGAAACCGTTGTCGAACATGGGACCGACCAGATCGGAGTAGCAGCTGATGGGGCTGAAGGGGGCCGATCCATGAATGTCCCACGTGATCTCGTTGAAGACGGTCTCGAACATGTTGACCGTGACGAACCGAACGCCCCGTTCCACCAGCCGCCGGGCCAGCAGGCAGCTCTGCCCGAACTTGTTGCGGCCGTAACGGTCTCGAACCCCATCGTCTTCCAGGGTGATGTCGAACGCCTCCCGGGCACGCGCGGACGAGATCAGGGTATAAGCCTGATGGAAACTGGAATCCAGCAGCCGGGCGTCATCACTGTTCTCGAATTTACCAACCACCCCGTCCACGATCTCTCTCAGGTTACGGCGCCGGTTCAGACGATTTGCGGAGATGTAGTCGGGAGGCAGGAGGTCCCGCACCTTGAAATCGGGCAGGGACGGGTCGCTGTTGAGGACGAAGGGGTCGAGCCCCCGGCCCAGGTACCCGGCGTCCTGGCCGTGGGGCATGTTGCCGCCGGTCTTGCCGATGGGACGGGGGATCAGGACGTGGGCCGGCAGGGCCCCACGCGGGCCCCGGAGCTTGTTGATGACGCAGCCGGCGTGCGGGTGCTCCATGCCGGCTTGAAAAAGGCGGCCGGTCTGCATCATCTGATGGCCCGTGTCATGGACCGCAGCCGCCGTGTGGTAGAGGCTCCTCACCAGGGAATACTTGTCGGCGTGCCGAGCCATCCGCGGGAAGATCTCGCTGATCCGGATTCCGTCCACGTTGGTGGGAATGGGCTTGAACGGACCCCGGATCTCGGCCGGCGCATCCGGCTTCATGTCCCAGGTGTCCAACTGGCTGGGACCGCCGACCAGGAAGAGGAAGATGCAGTTCATGGGGTCCTTCTCGGCATCGACGGACCCCAGGGCCTTCAGGCCGAAGACGTCGACCAGACTGAGTCCCAACCCGGACAGCGCTCCGACGTGGAAAAAATCGCGCCGGTTGAAACCGTCGCAGAACGATACGGGCTTGTCGGCGTCGAGTCTCAGCATGGAATTCCTCCCGATTCAAAAAACCACCTGCGGATGCCGCCCTGAGGCTGCCGTTCTAACGGCGGTTTTAGGGGTTTTATACCGTAGCCCCCTGGCCAAATCAACCGAGCGCCCAGTTGGACAACCCTCTCCTCAGCCAATTCCCCCCTCTGTGCGACCCTCTCGAAGGTCGTCTGCTGCTAAACTGGCTGGCCATGAAATCGAGCCCCGTTTTGCTCCTGGCCTGGGTCCTGCCGCTGCTGCTTACGACCGTCGCCCAAGCGGAAACGCCACGCTACGAGCACCGGACCAGCACCGATCCCCACGGAACCGGCAAGTTCTACATGGGCCGGGAGATCTCCCGCGTCATGGGACACCAGGGCGCTTCCTGGCTGGACCGCCCCGAGCGGGAGTCCGAGGAGGATCCCGAGGCTCTGCTCGACGCCCTGGGGACCCTCAAGGCAATGACGGTCGCCGATGTCGGGGCCGGATCCGGATACTTTGCCTTCCGCCTTGCCCGGAGAGTGGGAACCGCAGGACGGGTGCTGGCCGTCGACATCCAGGACGAGATGCTTCAGATCATCCGCCGCCGCGCCGCCCAGAGGAAAATCGACAATGTGAAACCCATCCGAGGGACCATCCAGGACCCCGGTCTCGCTCCGGAGAGCGTGGACCTCGCCCTCCTGGTGGATGTCTACCACGAACTCTCTCATCCCTGGGAGATGATCCGGGGAATTCACCGGGCGCTGAAGCCGGGTGGGCGCCTGGTCCTGGTGGAGTACCGGGCCGAGGACCCGACGGTTCCCATCCTCCGGCTCCACAAGATGAGCCAGGATCAGGTCCGGCGCGAGATCTCGGTGCATCCGCTGGTCTGGGTGGAGACGCTCGACCTCCTGCCCCGCCAACACATCGTCATCTTCCAGAAGCCGACCGCGTAGGACAACCCCCGTGGGGGCGACCCTCGTGGTCGCCGTCCCTTACCGTCGGCCGCGATCCAGCGCCCGTCCAATTCCGCGGCGACTCTGGTCACGGACCGTCAGGCGCCGAACCCGAACCTCTTGGCCACATAGTAGACGGCGAAGAGCAGCATGACGGTGGAGCAGATCCAGAGCAGCACGTCGATCACGAGACCGGGGCGGATCGCCCGGTCGGTGTGGCGGTAGCGGAGGTAGATGGCCGAGAAACTGATGACGGGGAGCATGCACGCTTGGAAGATCCCGCCGATGATGACCATGAAGACCGGCTGCGCCACCCATCCGTAGAGTACGACGTAGAGCGTCGGGACCACCACGATCACCACCCGCCTCCAGAACAGGAGTTGGCTCTCGCTCTCGATCCGGACCACTCCCACCAAATGCAGGAAGTCCGTGACGACCCGGGAACTGCTGGCGACGCCGGCGAAGAGAGTCGAGTAGAGCACGAAGAAGGCCCCCACCAGAAAGAGGTAGAAGGCCCCCTGTCCCAGAGTGGAGGTGTACATGTTCGACAGGGTGGAGACCATTCCGTAGCCGGCCGGGACCGTCCCCATTTCGTGGAGGACCGCCGCACCCAGAATGTAGAACGCCACCGTCGCCGTGGTGTAGATCACCATGGCCATGAGCACGTCCGCTTGCATGACCCGGATCCAGCCCCTTGCCCGCTCCTCCCATGGGGCGCCCTCCTCCCGGGTACCCACGAAGCGCGCGTAACCCTTTTCCAGGCACCAGTACGGATACATGATCAACTCGGTGGCGCCCACTCCGGTGATACCGAAGGCGGCGAAGGCGACGGCGAGTCCCCCCTCCGGAAGGCCCAGCCGCAGGCCGAAGAGGAAGTCTTCCACGGTGGGGGAGAAAGGGGTCCACCCCAGCAGGACGGCGCAGGCGATGGTGACGAAGGTGAAGCTGACCACCATCCCCACACAGATCTTCTCCACTCTCCCGTAGTGCCCCCGGAACAGAAGCGCCATCACCGTGACCGCGGCGACCATGGCCCAGGCTGTCCCGCTGATCTGGGGCAGGAAGAGGTGGAAGACCTGACCGACCCCGCCGACGATGCCGCCTCCCTGAATGACGACTCCAAGGGTCATGATCCACCAGCACCAGACCACCCATGACACCCGCCACCGGGGTCCCGGGACCCGATTCAGCCCCTGTAACGCGGTCTCCCCCGAGGAAACCACGTACCGTCCCAGCTCCTCCTGGACCACGACCTTGATGCCGCAGCTCAGGATGATCAGCCAGAGAGCGACGAAGCCGACCTCGGCGCCGAGGGTAGTGGTGGCGATGAGTTCTCCCGAGCCCACGATGGACCCGGAAATGATGAGTCCGGGACCTAGTTTGCGCAGGACGGGACGGAATCCCCGGGGCGCTGTTTGCGTCTGGTCCGCATGAGATCGGTCGGTCATGGCTCTCCTTGAATTTCTGCTACCGCCGAATCAGGAAAAACCCGCTTCCCGACCCGCTATTCCCCGATGGGTGCGCTCCGGAGCTCCAGAATACCGCCCGCGCCGGCCGCCCGGTAGACATCCTGGAACCACAGCTTGAGAGGTCCCTCACCCAGCCCGTGCAGGGACAGTCGCTGGGGCGCCAACAGCACCGCCGCCGTCTTGAGGTCTCCGGCCCGCCGCAGCAGAGGCACGTTGAGCCGATCCAGAAAGATCTGATCCGTGTCGCCGGAGAACTCCCCCAACTCGGCCGTGACGCGCCCGACAGGGGGGCCCGTGGCGGCGCCAAGCAGGACCCACGCCCCCGCCTCTCCCAGCCCCACCAGGTCCAGACCGGTCACGTCTCCCCGGTCCAGGATCTCCCGGCAGGCCCGCCGGACCTGGGCGATTCGCCGTGCCGCGGGCGTCGGGTTGTAGGTCGTCCAGTGATTGACGTCTTCGGGAGGAATCAGCGCCTCGACCTGGGGGTAGGGGCTGATCCGAAACGCCAGGCTCCCGTCGTCCCGGTATCGGCTCGCCAATTCCCGGGCCCGTTCCTCCTGCTCTCGCGGATACACCACGAGGACGGCCCGGCCGGCGCGATGATGGGGATCGGGCAACAGGACCTCCATCTCGATGGAGCCCGGTGACGGAGGCACCGAAAGAGAGTGCCGCAAGACGGGGCCAAAGACCTCCCGGTAGCGAAAGATTCCTTCCCAGTCCCGCGGCTTGTGGATCTCGATCTGTCCCCGGGCCCGGGCGGCGAAGTTGGAGAAGAGCTCTTCCAAAGGCAGCGGCGGCACCGGAAGGACGGCTTTCAGGGCATCCGTCGGCTCCACCTGGAACGGCTCTTCACGGAAACGCTCCTCACCCCACAGCCATTTCCCGAACCATCCATAGACCGCCTCCCGGCTGTCCCGGTTGTAGTTGTGCGGGTAGTCGAAATGGGCATTGGCGACCCGTTCCTCCGCGCCGAAGAGGCGGTAGACGGAGCGGATGGCCGGAAACTCCACGTCCGGAGTCTTGGAGGTCCAATCGCCGCTGGTGGAGACCAACATCAACGGTCGTGGAGCCATCATGGCTCCGATCTCCGTATTGACGAGATCCAGGCGCAAGAGGGGAGCGTTCTCGCAGATGCATCCCCCCTGGTAGTGGGCCGAGATCATGTTCACCGGCGCCGCCACCGCGATTCTGGGATCCACGGCCATCAGCAGGAAAGTCTGGGTGCCTCCGCCCGAGGCCCCGGTCATGCCGATCCGGCCGGGGTCCACGTCGGTCATGGAGATGAGAAAGTCCAAGGCCCGGAGGCTGTTCCAGAGCTGAAGGCCCAGTGGGCCGAAACCCCAGAGCTGGTAGCGGGGCTCGTCGAAACGATGAGGGATGAGGTCCTTGTTCTCCTCGTAACCGATCATGGAATAGGTGAACACCACGGCGCCGCGGCGGGCCAGATTGATGGCGCGCCCCGGGACCGACGACAGCTCGCTGTGCTCCAACCGCCCGTTCTTCCAATGGCCGTGAGGACCGAGAACGGCCGGAAAGGGAGGATCGATTCCCAGGGGCCGGTAGAGGTTCCCGGTGAGATAGAACCCGGGAAGGGTTTCCAGGCTGACGTTCCGGACCGTATAGCCGTCCCGCGTCAGAGGCGGGGAAAGCCGGGGATCCAGGGGAGTCCTGGCGGGTAGCGGTTCCAGCCCCGCACTGACCATGATCCGGGTTCGGAGTTCGTGCGCCCGCGCCAGCCATTCTTCCCGCGTGGCGAATTCCGGGGGGGTCTGCTCCTGGTCGAGACGACGGAATTCCTGGCTCCACCCCTCGGTACAGAAGAGCAGGAGAAGTCCCGCCAGGAAAAACCCGATCCTGAAGAAGCCTCGACGCGCCGGCACAGTCTGAGCATGATGCAACAGGCAGTAATACATGGCAAGGAATGGGGTTGGGTCGGCGTTTGACAAGGTTTCCCGTCTCGGGGACCATAGCCTCCCGTTATCGGCATATTTCGCTCGCTGGACCCACGAACCGTGATCGATTTTCTGACCGAGATTCTCAGGGCCCGCGCCTCCAGCCGCGGCTGGGACTGGTTCCAGACGGCGTGCCGGGGCACTGAAGATCCCGTCGATCCGAACCGGTTACTGGGCAACTACGCGGGCGCCTCATTGCGGTTGGGAAAGAAGGCTGTGGCCCTGGACCCGGGTGAGACTCGCCGCTGGAATTCCCTGCGCCCGGATCTTCCGATGGATCACTGGGGCTTGGACGAGCTGGCCCGGGCAATCCTGCTGCTGCAGATCGCTCACCTGCCTTCGGACGAGTATTTCGAGACGGTGCTGGAATGCTACCAGCAGGGCGACAGCCGGGAGCAGCAGAGTTGGCTCCGGGGATTGAACCTACTCCACGACCGCGGACGTTTTCTGGACGCGGCCATCGACGCCTGCCGGACCAACATCGTTCCGCTGCTGGAAGCCATCGCCTGCGAGAATCCCTACCCGGCGGCCCACTTCCCGGAACTGAACTTCAACCAGATGGTGCTCAAGAGCCTGTTCAACGGAATACGAGTGGAGCGCATTCTGGAACTGGAATCCCGATTCAATCCGGAGCTTTCACGGATGGCCGACGATTATGCCAGCGAACGGGAGGCGGCCGGACGGGACGTTCCGCCCGACCTCTGGTGGGTCGTGGCGCCCTGCATCGCTCCTGAGAGGATCGAGCGCGTCTATCCCTATCTGCACCGGGGCCATTCGCGTCACCGCTACTGGGCGGCGCGAGCTTTGGGTTACGCTCGCGAAAACCGGAGCCGAGCCGAGCTGGAGCGGCGGCGGGACGTCGAATCCGAGGACCGGGTTCTGGCCGCTATTGACGCCTCGTTGGCCAAGATGGTCCAATGAATTTTCGCCATGAAGATCTTCGATCCTCACATCCACATGACCTCCCGGACCACCGACGACTATGCGTCCATGGCTCAAAACGGGATCCTGGTCATCGTTGAGCCTTCATTCTGGCTGGGGCAGCCTCGAACCAACGTCGGATCGTTCATCGACTACTTCAACAGCCTGCTGGGCTGGGAGCGTTTCCGGGCGTCCCAATTCGGCATCCGCCACTTCTGCACCATCGGCCTGAACCCCAAGGAGGCCAACAACCCCAAGCTGGCCGAGGAAGTGATCTCGCTGCTTCCCCGCTACCTGCAGAAGGACGGCGTCGTCGCCGTGGGAGAGATCGGCTACGACGATCAGACGGACGTGGAGGAGCGGATCTTTGCCACCCAGCTGGAACTGGCCATGGAGATGGACCTGCCCGTCCTCGTGCACACGCCTCACCGGGACAAGAAGCGGGGCACCATCCGCTCGTTGGATCTCATTCGCAGCGTCGGTTTCCCGGAGGAAAGGGCCCTCATCGATCACAACACGGAGGAGACCCTTCCCCTGGTCCTGGACACCGGTTGCTGGGCCGGCCACACCATCTACCCCCACACCAAAATGGATGAGGTGCGGATGGTGAAGTTGGTGAAGGAATACGGAAGCGAGCGGATCCTCATCAACAGCGCCGCGGACTGGGGCATCAGCGATCCCCTGAAGGTCCCCAAGACCACCGACCTGATGCTGGAGAGCGGGATCACGCTGCAGACCATCCGGACCATCGTCTGGGACAATCCTGCCCACTTCTTCTCCCAGAGTCAGCGTCTCGACCTGGCCGGCATCGACACGCGCCCCAGCATCGACCAGACCGAGTTCTACGGAGGAAGCACCGTCCTGCGCGGCGGCCAGACCCCGGTCGTCGAATCCTAGTGTAGTGTCCCGTTAGTTCGTGTATAATAATAGGCGGTTCCTCATTCAGAAAGGAGACTGCCTATGCCCCGCGGACGCAAACTTCCCCCCTTGGTACTCAGCGACGAGCAGCGACATCAACTCCAGGGAGTCGCCCGTTCCACCAGTCTGCCTCACGGCTTGGTCCTGCGAGCCCGCATGATCCTGGCCAGTGCCGAGGGCCTCACCAACCGGGCAGTGGCCGAACGGGTCGGGGCTTCGCCCCAAGCCGTCGGCAAGTGGCGTCGACGCTTCCTCGAACTCGGCGTTCAGGGCTTGCATGACGAGCTTCGTCCCGGTCGTCCCCGCAGCTACGACGACGAGAAGGTCGCCCAGGTGATCAGCCGCGCTCTGCAGCAGAAGCCGGCCAACGCCGAGAACTGGAGCGTGCGCTTGATGGGCGCCGCCGAGGGCGTCTCCAAGACCACCGTGCAGCGCTGGTTCTCGCTTTTTGGCATCAAGCCTCATCTGGCCCAGACCTTCAAGCTCTCCAACGACCCCTTCTTCATCGAGAAGGTCCGAGATATCGTGGGACTTTACCTCCATCCCCCCGACCACGCCATGGTGCTGTGCGTCGACGAGAAGTCTCAAATCCAGGCCCTGGACCGGACCCAACGGGCCCTGCCCCTGGGTCTCGGGTACGTTCAAGGATATACGCACGATTACATCCGCCACGGCACCACCACCCTTTTCGCGGCCCTGGATGCCGCCACGGGTCGCGTGATCGCTCAATGCAAGAAGCGCCACCGCCACCAGGACTTCCTGGCCTTTCTGAGGTTGATCGACCGGGAAGTGCCGCCCGATCTGGACCTCCACTTGGTCGTCGACAACTATGCCACGCACAAGCATCCACGGGTCCGGGCCTGGATTGCCAAGCGGCCACGCTACCACTTACACTTCACCCCCACCTACGCCTCCTGGCTCAACCAAGTGGAGCGCTGGTTCGGTTTGATCACACAGCGAGCGATCAAGCGCACCTCGTTCCGCAACGTGAGACACTTGGTGAAGACGATTGAGGAATTCACCCA
Source organism: Acidobacteriota bacterium (assembly GCA_965263035.1). Classification (GTDB taxonomy): domain Bacteria; phylum Acidobacteriota; class UBA6911; order RPQK01; family JAJDTT01; genus JAJDTT01. Next base: position 5,192,307 of record OZ253580.1, on the reverse strand, counting down.
TCGATACAACCAAGAGGCGAAACCCTTCGTGTGGGCCGCCACAGCCCAATCCATCCTGGACAAGCTAGCACGATTATCTACTCGTATTTCCAGGACACCACACTAGCTCCCCGTGCACCATACCGCGGTCATCAACGTCGTCGGACTCACCCCGGCCCTCCTGGGTCCGGACACCCCCAATTTGAACGTCCTGGCTCGCAACGGCTCCGTCCGGCCTCTTCGCACGGTGACTCCCGCCGTCACCTCCACCGTCCAGAGCACCTTCCTCACCGGCCTGCCGCCCTCCGGTCACGGCGTCGTGGGAAACGGTTGGTACTTTCGCGATCTGGCCCAGGTCTGGTTCTGGCGCCAGTCCAACCACCTGGTTTCGGGAGAGAAGGTCTGGGAAAGCGCCCGCCGGCGTGACGCGCGCGTCACCTGCGCCAAGCTCTTCTGGTGGCACAACATGTACAGCAGCGCCGACCTGAGCGTGACCCCACGCCCCATGTATCCGGCCGACGGAAGGAAGATCCCGGCCATCTACTCCCACCCCGCCGGCCTGGCCGAGCGGCTGGAGAAAGATATCAGTCCCTTCCCTTTCTTCGACTTCTGGGGTCCCCGCGCCGGCATCGCCTCCAGCCAATGGATCGCCCAGGCGGGGCGCCGCATCTGGGACTGGCACCGGCCGACCCTGACCCTCATCTACCTGCCGCATTTGGATTACAACCTGCAACGGCTGGGTCCCGGACAGCCTGATATCGGGCGGGACATCCGGCAGATCGACGCCGTGTGCGGCCAATTGCTGGACTACTTCCGGGAACGGGACACTCGGGTCATCGTGCTCTCCGAGTACGGGGTCACCGCGGTGGACGGCGCCATCCACATCAACCGGGCCCTGCGGGAAGCGGGGTGGATTCGAGTCCGGCCGGAACTGGGCCTGGAGATCCTGGATCCGGGCGCCAGCCCTGCTTTTGCCGTTTCGGACCACCAGATCGCCCATGTCTATGTCCAGGACCCGTCTCACCGATCCCAAGTCCGAACGCTGCTGGAAAACATTCCGGGCATCGAGCAGGTCCTGGACCGCCGGGATCAGCGGGAGCTGGGACTCGATCATCCCCGTTCGGGGGATCTGGTCGCCGTCAGTCAGGCCGACAAGTGGTTCTCCTACTACTATTGGCTGGACGACTCGGTGGCTCCCGATTTCGCCCGCACCGTGGATATCCACCGGAAGCCGGGCTACGATCCCGCCGAACTTTTCGTGGATCCGGGAATCCGGATCCCGGCCCTGAGGGTGGGGTTGCGACTGATGCAGAAGGTGCTGGGATTCCGATATCTCATGGACGTCATTCCCTTGGACGCCGATCTGGTCAAAGGTTCCCACGGAAGACCGACGGAGGACCCCGACCTGGGCCCCGTGTTCCTGAGTACGGAACCGGGTCTCGTGCCCCAAGGCGAGATTCCCGCCGCGGGCGTCCACGATCTCATCCTGGATCATCTTTTTGTCTGAATAGTGACCGTTCCGAGCGGGGACGGCACCCCCTGCATGTTAAACTGACCCCCGGTTTTCGAGCGCTGTCGTCCCGTGGCGCGCGGTGCCGGGCGAATGCTGCGGCCGATGGATAGTTCCCCCAATGTGGTCCCCACACCGTATCCCGTGTAAAACGACGTTCTCCCGCCGGCATGGACAGCATCTCCGGATCTCGGTCCTCCTGGCTGGCTTCCTGTTCTGGAGTCCCGCCGAGCCGCTGGCCCAGATTGGCGCCGGGACCCTCGTGGGCTACGTCCGGACGGAGAGCGGCGAAGCAGCGTCCGGAGTCGAGGTAGCGATCCACCGGGTCGACACCAACGAGGTCTTCCTGCTGCTCACCAATACCAACGGAAACTACCGGAGAGGCGGTCTGCCTCCCGGCCAATACGAAATTACGGCGTCGCTGACCGGTCACGGAACCCAGGTCCGGACCCACGTTAAATTGCTGGTGGAACAGATCCGGGAGGAGAACTTTCTTCTTCTCCGTGGCGATCCGGGGATCAGGCATTCGACCCGGAGCGGCCCGGTGCTGGCGGGGACCGGCCGGGAGGATCGGGGTCAGCTGATCGATCAGGAAAAGCTGGAGAGCATGCCGATCAACACCCGGGACCTGGGACAGTTGGTCAGCCTCGCCGCGGGTGCCGCCCCCAGCCACGAGAGCCGCGGCCGCAGCGTCAAGGTGCTGGGCATGCGGCGCAAGGACAACCTGACCTTCATCGACGGTACCCTCTTCACACACGGGGACGGAACTCCCTCGTTCCACGCCAGCACCGATGCCCTGAGAGAATTCGACGTCAAGACCGGACTCTATTCCGCCGAGTACGGCATCCGTCCCGGGGGGCAGATCGTGGCGGTCACCAAGAGCGGCACCAATGAATTCCACGGCGGCTGGTTCTGGTTTCACCGGAACGACAATCTGGACGCGCGCAACTTCTTCGAGCAGCGGAAGGCGGAGTTCAAGCGCAACCAACTGGGGGCCACCCTGGGAGGCCCCCTTTATCTGCCCGGCCTGCTGAATGGAAGGGACCGGGTCTGGTTCTTCATCTCCTATCAAATGCGGTCGATCCGCGAGACCAAGCCTCTCACCGGCGTGGTCCCGACTCCCGAGGAGAAGGCGGGCCGGTTTGCCGCCCCCATCCGCGACCCCCTGACGGGCGACTTTTTCCCCGAGAACCGAATCCCGCCGCATCGGCTGGATCCCGTCTCCTCGAAACTCCTCCGTTATTGGCCCGCACCCAACACTCTCGGGGGACTGAATTACACCAGTCCGGACTCCCACAGTCCCCTGGACAATCCGCAGATCATCGCGCGCATCGATCTGAAAACATCGGAGGTGAGCCGGTGGGCCGGCCGCTTCGTCTGGGACTCCACCGAATGGACCTCGACCCAGCCCATCAGCGTCTTCTCCACCCGTCACCCCCTGGCCACGTTGGGGCAGTCCCTCTCCTACACGCGAAGCCTGAGCCCGAGGGTTCAATCCGCGGCCAGCCTCCATTGGTTCCGCCGGCCCTACGATTCCGTGGTGTCCCCCCGTTCGGTGAAGCTCGATCTGGGAATTCCGGAACTTCTCCTCAGCGAAGTGGATCGGATCGGAGTTCCGATAGTCGAGATCCAAGGCTACACCAGAATCGGCGACTACTCTTTTCTCGGCCCCAGCAGTCTGGGGAACTGGCAAGGAAAGAAGGATCTGACCCTGGTGGAAGGAGACCACGCCCTGAAGACCGGCATCCACTTCCGCCGGCACTACAACCTGTACGTGACCTCCCGCCGCAGCCGCTTCAACTTCTTCGACCGGTATACGGGCAACGGTTTCGCCGATTTTCTTCTGGGTTACCTGTCCCAGAGCCGGCTGGGCGGCGAGGGTTCCCGGGGCCGATTCCACCAGGACAGCTTCTACTTCTATATCCAGGACACCTGGAAGGCCACGCCCCGGCTCACCCTGAACCTGGGGCTGCGCTACGAGCTGCGGCTGGCCTGGAGGGACAAGCGAGGCTTCATGTCGAACCTGGATCCGGTGACAGCAATGACTGTCCCGGGGCTGCTCGACCTGGACTTGAAACCGTGGGAAACCGGCCGCTTCCAACCCAACTATCCCCTGATCCGATGGAACCGGCTGGGCGGTATCCTGCCGCGTCTGGGCCTGTCGCTACGGTTGGCGGAAAAGACCGTGCTGCGCACCGGATACGGCCTCCACTCCAACGAGCCGGATCTGAACATGGTGCTCCGATTGAGCCGGAATCCCCGCCCCGGAGCCGAGCGGCTCATCTTCAACAGCGCCCTGGAGACGCCGTCGCTGCGCTTCGCGAACCCGTTTCCTCAGGAAGACCGGCACGCGGCCGTTCCCGACCACTACGGATTCCAGTCTCCCCTGCCCTTGCCCCGGACCCATTCCTGGGGCCTCAGCCTCCAGCACGAGATCTCCTCCCATTGGCTGTTGGACACCGGGTACCACGGTTCCCGTTCGACTCGGCAGTTGGAGACGGTTTCCCTGAATGACGCCACCCCGGGGACCGGGGACCGGCAACTCCGTCGACCCTGGCCTCACCTCCAAGCGGTCTATTTTCCGCTTGCGGATGCAGAATCCTGGTATCAGGGCATGCACTTTCAGGTGGAAAAGGCCGCGGGCGCCGATGGTCTGTACCTGCTGGCTTCGCTGAGCTGGTCCCGCCTGATTCAGACCGGAGGGGGAACCACGGGTTACGCATCCCGTCGAATCTACCGATCCCGCAACCTTCCCATCGAGGCGACCCGGGGAGTGGCCGACTTCCATATTCCGTTGCGTCTGATGCTCTCGGGCGGTTTCGACCTGCCCTTCGGTCCCAATAGAGCGCTGCTCCAGAGCGGCTTGGCTTCGCGGTTGCTGGAAGGGTGGTCGATCCGGGCCATTTCCAATCTGCAGGACGGCGGCTGGCGCACCGTGACTCTGCCCGGAGACCCGCTGGACGCCGGGTCGGAAGCTTCTCAGTGGCCGGACCGGATTCGGGACGCCAATCTGCCTCTCCATGAACGGACTCCTGTCCGTTGGTTCGACACCGAGGCCTTCGCGTTGCCGCCTCCGTTCGAATATGGAAACTCCGGCCGAGGGGCCGTGGAGGCCCCCGGTCTCTTCAACCTGGACATCTCGCTGCGCCGGACCTTCCGTCTGGCCGAGAATCAACGGCTGGAGGCCAGAGTGGAGGCCTTCAATGCCACCAACCGGTCCAACTTCGTCGTCAACGCCAGACAGCAGACCCTCCAGTACGGGACCAGCGGCTTCGGTGTCCTGGCCCGGACCCTGGACGCGCGGCAGATCCAGTTGGCTTTGAAGTTCTATTTCTAGTTTGACCTTTCGGTTCCGGAGAGAACACAGGAGAACGACTTCATGATTCCATCCTTTCGTAACCGCCGGGGAGTGCTTCCGCTTCTGGTCTCAGCCGCGTTGCTCTGCGGGCACACGACCGCCGCCGAAACGAGTGCGAGCCAGGACCGGCAGCTGGCCCGGTACAAGTTTCTCCTCCTTGACGACGAGCCCCTGTTGGAGCGCCACAGCCTGCACCGCAAGGTGAACCAGGCGGTCAAGCACCCGAATCCGGTGCTCCGGCTGGACGCCCCGTGGGAGACGGACCGGGACATGCTCAACTACGTTTCGGTGATGTACGACGAGGAAGAGCAGATCTTCAAGATGTGGTACACGCTCATGCGCTGGAAGGGAAACACGGCCGACGGTCCGCGGGGGATGGCCTACGCCGTCAGCCGGGACGGCCTTAACTGGGAGAAACCGATCCTGGGACTGGTGGAGGTGAACGGCTCCCGCGAGCACAACATGGTCGTTTCCTTCAAGCGGCAGTTCGTCTACAGCATCATCAAGGATCCCAGCGATATCGCCGCCCGCCGCTACAAGATGATCTTCAACACCTTCGGAGAAGAGTCCCTCTGGGCCGGGCACCACTCGGCTATGAATCTGGCCTATTCTCACGACGGCCTGCAGTGGAAACGCCCCCGCCACGTCAATCCGGTGCTACGGGGCATCAGCGACGACAACTGCACGCTGTTTTACGATCCCGACCGCCGCAAGTACGTGCTGATGACCCGGCGGGTGCCCAACGCGCCGCGGGACATCTCCCAGTACGAGAGCTACGATCTGGTGAATTGGGAAGACAAGGGGCGGGTGCTGGTGGCCGGCGACGAGCTGGACCCGCCCGAGCTGTACAACATCTATGACATGCCCGTGTTCCGCTACGAGAACTTCTTCCTGGGCATCATCAACCCCTACTACGTCCATCCCTTCGCTCCCACTTACGGGGCGTACCACAAGCCGCCCGGCTACCCCAAGGGCAAGGTGGGACAGTTGGAGATCTCCCTGGCCTACAGCCGCGACGGGAGGGCATGGCACCGGCCCGACGACCGCTCGCCGGTGGTTCCGGTAGGGAAGCCGGGCGCCCAGGACGGCGGCATGCTCTATCCGGCCGAGAACCCCATCGTGCGGGACGGCGAGACCTGGATCTACTACACGGCCAGCCGCCTGAACCACACCTGGTGGGACTGGCTCTCCTACGACCTGTCGAAGGGGACCCGGGACGTGGCCGTCCTGATGGTGGCGCGCATGCCCGAGGATCACTGGATTTCGCTGGACGCCGGGGAGGAGGAGGGGTGGCTGATGACCAAACCGTGGGGTCCCGCCTACGAGATCCTGGTGAATGCCGACGCCGAGGGGGGCTCCATCGAGGCGGAGCTGGTCACGCCCTATGGAGAACCGATCCGGGACTTCACCCGGGCGGATTCGGTCCCGCTGACGTCCGACGGAACCGCCCAGAAGCTGACCTGGAAGAGTGGCCGGTCCCCCTACGAACTGAGCGTCGAACAGTACGGCGGCGTCTGCCTCAAGTTGTATCTGACCCGAGCCAAGCTCTATTCCTACACCTACACGCTGCCGGACCCGGACGGCGAGCTGGCCCGGCGCCAAGCCAACGCTCGTTGGCTGGACGTGATCACTCACCGTTCCGGTCACTGGGGCCGCGACTCCAACGAGCCGGCGACCGGGGTTCCCCCACACCCCCGCCACCAGTCCAACCCCGCAGGCGGGCTGGAAGACTTCGGGAAGCGGATGCAGGAATCGATCCGCAACAAGAAATGAAGAATTCCAAAGAAAGTAACGTAGAGCGGCGGCGTGGAGCGGCGGCGTGATCGGGTCGAGTGCAGGGGATTGCGCCCCTGCACTCGACCACACCACCGGACGTACCGTTTTCAGTATCCGGCGGTTGGAGTCACTCGAGGCTCTTTCGAGCCTCGTACAGGGCCTTTCTTTCCGGTTTCCGCCGCCGCTGGGACTTGATCTCCGCCCTTCCGGCTTGACGGGTTCCACCCTTGGGCCTTCCGTGCCGGGTCCGAGGGGCCTCCCCCCGCCCCGTTTCCGGAGGTAGTTGCGATCCCGCTGACGAGTCCACCATAGGGCCAGTCCGACTCCTTCGGTCCTTCGCTCCACCGGCATTATCCGGCTTCTTCGCTACTATGACCTCTGCTGACTTCTCAAAGGCTCTCACCCTTGAGATGTTGGCGGCCATGGAAAATTGCACAGATGTGGCCATGGAATATTGCACACTTTTGGTTCCTGAAGAGGCTCTTAGGGGGGAGCCACAAGGAAGATCTCGAGAGGTTCGCCGAGAGGGCGGGATTCTGTTACGTAGCGTCTCTACCAGGAGGAGGAGACGCTATGTTTGGGAGCGACAAGAGGGTGCTATTGCGACACTATCTGGAACAAGGAATGAGCAAGGCCGCGATCGCGCGGCAGCTGGGAGTCAGCCGGCGGACGGTCTACTACTGGATCCAGAAGGGACAGTTGCATCGGGGAGGCCAGGAGGAGCCGGTGCAGTACGGACCGAGAGGGCCGGGGCGGTCGAAGCTGGATCCGTACAAGGCGATCATCGATGCTCGTCTGGCCGAGTATCCGAAGTTGACGGCGACGCGGCTGTACCGAGAGGTGCGGAAGGCCGGCTATGGCGGCGGCTACGGTCAAGTGAAGCGCTATGTGTGCCAAGCGCGGCCGCGGGCTCCCGAGGAGCCGGTCCAGCGGTTCGAGACAGCTCCGGGCCACCAGCCCTCCGTGGACTTCGCGGACTTCCGGTTGCCGTGGGGAAAGCGGTACGCGCTCATCGTGGTGCTGGGCTACTCCCGGTTGATGTGGTTCCGCTACTACGAGCGCCAGACGATGCCGGTGGTGATGCGGGGCTTGGAGGCATCGTTTGACTACTTCGGCGGCGTCCCTGGGGAACTTCTGTTCGACCAGATGAAGTCGGTCATCGTCCGGGACGGGCGGGAGGAGGGCGGACGGTTGATCGAGAACCGGGAGTTCGTTCGCTTCAGCCGCCACTCTCGGCTTTCGGGTGCGGGCCTGCCGACCCTATCGAGCTCAGACGAAAGGGAAGGTGGAGCGGCCGATCCGCTACATTCGGGAGAGTTTCTTCTATGGCCGAGACTTCGTGTCGGACGCCGATCTCAACGCCCGGGCTCGGGAGTGGCGGGAAGCGGAGGCCAACGTCCGGAACCACGGGACGCTCAAGGAACGGCCCGTGGACCGGTTCGAGCGGGAGCGTGAGTATCTTAACCCCCTTGGCGTCTTGGCCTTACCGGTCTGTCGTCATCCCATCTCCAGTCCCTGAGAGCCCCGAGGCAACGGTGCCGTCCGGGTCCAGGATCATCGATGTCGAGCGCCGTCCCTTGACCGAGTATGCCCGGCTCACGGGAGGTGTGGCGTGAACATCCCCTCCCGCCGAGAGCGCATCGCCGCCCAGCTTGCGGATCTGAAGATGCCGGGCGCCCTGGAAGCCCTCGACGGCGTGCTCTCCGGGGTGGACGGCGGAGGGACCACCGCTTCGGAAGCCATCGAACGGCTCCTGGCGGCCCAGATCGCCCTGCGCAACAGCCGGCGGCTGGAGGCGGCCATGCGTTCCAGCCGACTGCCGGCGATCAAGACGCTGGCGGAGTTCGACTTCAGCTTCCAGCCATCGATCAAACGGGAGCAGATCGACTCGCTGCACGAGCTGGGCTTCGTGGAGCGAAGGGAAAACATCGTCTTCCTGGGTCCGCCCGATCCGGTGACATACTGCACCACCTTTCTACATCGTTGATGTCATGAGACTTAACTGTGACGCGTTGGTACCTCGCGGAACTCTTCTGCCGCTTCGAATGGCCTCGGCGGCTCGTTGGACTGCTTCAGATCCCAAGTCCGAGTGCCGAATCTGCCAGGGGGCCGTGGCCACCACCTGCCGTGCTGGCAGGAGTTTGCGGGCAACCAGCTTGCGTACGGAACTGGGGCTGATTCCCAGTTGCGAAGCCGCTTCTTGCATGTTGCAGAATTCGTGAGGGCGTTGCGAGAAGGCTGGGATGCGCCGATAGTTGCGCAAGCTGCGAACACGAGTCTTGTTCCAGCTGTGCCCTCGTCCCGTCTTCTTGCCCATTCGGTTCAGGATCCGGGCAATCTGATCGTCACTCACCTGCCGGGCCAACTGGCGAACCAACTTCACCACGTCCTCCTCGGTGCGGTAGCGATGGCGACCGGTGGCGTTCTTTCGTACCTGCAGCCGCGTGTGTTTGCCCCCGCGCCAGCGGATGATCAACTCCACCTCCCGCCTACCCTGATCCACGCTCGCAATGATCTCTTCAATCAACGTGCGTGCGATCCGCTTCTTGATCCGATTGTCGGTGACGGCATCGGACCAGAGCGCTGGAAACCGCTCGGCTAGCCGGAGCAGTTCCACTCGCTGCGGTCCCGGCGAACTCGACCGCTTCTGCCCGATCTGCTCCAGACGGGACTGCACTTGGCGCACACTGTTCAGGGCTTCGTTCCACTTCCGCTCCAGCGTCGAGGCTACCAGCCGGTTCTCCGGGTCGACTGCATCGTACTGTCGCTCAGCCCGTCTTGCCTGGTAGCGCAACTGCTCGAGTTCGCGCTCCAGGAGTTCTCGTTTCAACCGGTCTCGCTCGGTGGCTTCCTCTTGCACTCGCAGAGCCGCCTCGATCGCGCCTGGGGAAACCACTCGCACGATCTCGCGCCCCACGGCTTGGTCGACCCTGCGTCCGCCAAACGAGATGCAACCCGCGACGCCGTGGTTGATCCGCGCCCCTCGGCAATGGTAGCGGGGGACTCGTCCCCCAACTCCACTGTAGGCCACGTGCAGCCGGCGACCGCAGTGCCCACACAGCAGCAGACCCGCCAGCAAACTCTTTCCCGAACGAACGGCTCCCTTCGCCATTTTGCCTCGCATCTGTGCGTTGTCGGCCAAGAGGCGTTGATTCGCTTCAAAGCTCGTCCAGTCGATGTAGCCCGGGTGATGCTCCTTGAGCCAGACCGTCCACTGTTCCGGGTGGGCCCGGGACCGAATCCGTTTGCGAGCTTGACCGTCCTTCAAGTAGGTCTCGGTCCAGGTGCGCCCCCAAGCATAGGCCCCCGCGTACAGGGGGTTCTTCAAGACCCTCAGCACGCTGCTGTAGACGGGCCGCTTCCACACCGTCTCCCAACCCCAAGCGGTGTGTCGTCTCACGGGCAACCGGATCCCTTCCTGCCGATACCACAGAAGAGTCTGCCGGGCACTGCCCGTCTCGGAGAATTTAGCAAACACCCCCTGAATGCTTTCCTGCACCCGGCGGTCCGGATCCTTCTCCAAACATCCGTTCGGGTTCAGAACGAACCCCACTGGCAATGAGGTGTACAGTTCTCCGCGAGCCGCTTTGCTGAGCAGTCCCTGTTGGGCACGCTGCCGGAGCAGGCTCAACTCTGCCTCGCTCATCGTTCCCTTCAACCCGAGAAGCAGTCGGTCGTTGCTGAGACGCGGATCGTACACGGCCTCGCTGTCGACGATCAGGGTCCGCGTCAGCGAGCACAGGTCCAGCAATCGGTACCAGTCGGCATTGTTGCGAGCCAGTCGAGAGGCATCCAGACTGAAGATGGCCCCGCACCGTCCCAGGCTGACCTCGGCGGACAAGCGTTGAAAGCCCACCCGATCGACCGTAGTGGCCCCCGAACGCCCCTGATCCTCGTCGATCACCTCGACTTGGTTCCATCCGAGTTCTTCGGCTTTGGCCGCCAGCCGGTATTGCACCCGGCCACTCTCCTGGTGGTAACGAACCTGCCGCAGGCTCGACTGGCGCACGTAGACGTAGGCTTGGCGTCTCAGGTGATCCTCAGTGATCTTTCCTCTCATCGGCGTCCTCCTTTTGCCCTCGCCAAGCCTGCTCCAGCAGCTGAGCCATCAGCCGCAGCAGTTGCTTCCTGGTCGAAGGGGGTAGCTGGTCCCACTCGGGCTGGTTGGGGGTTGCAAACGCGAACTCCTTTTGCTTCATGCCGTCCTCCGGGGGCAACGTTGCCCCGGGTGGTCTGACAATCCGACTTCGACCCGAACGTCTCGATCAGGTCCAGAAGTTCTTGCAAGGCGCCGACGCTGCATCGCGGCTGGTCGTCGACCCGACCCACTGCCGCAGCTTCGGGCCGGCACATCCAGCGTGGGATCTTCGCGTGAGTACTGTCCGGTAGCCGGCAGGTGAACCACTCCCCACACTGGCCGTGACGAGGAGGCTCGGCCAGTTCAAGGTCTCGTCCGGCTAAGGGGTGAAAGGGGTAATGGATTCTAACGGAGGTCGCAATGTGAGCATTGTGTCGTGGGTTCGCCCGGAGTGGGGAAGACCCATCTGGCCATCAGCTTGGCGATCGCGGCGGCCGAGAGCGGCCGTCGTGTCTACTACGGGACGTTGGTGGACCTCATCGACTCCTTGGAGGAAGCGAAGGCGGCGGGCCGGCTCAACCACCGTCTCAAGACCCTGACCTATCCGGCGCTCCTGGTGGTGGATGAGATCGGCTACCTTCCGGTCGGCCAGAGCGGAGCGGTTCTGTTCTTCCAACTGGTGAACCGGCGCTACGAGCGGGCCTCGACGGTGTTGACCTCGAACAAGGGCTTCGAGGAATGGGGCCAGATCCTGGGAGACGAAGTGATGGCGGCAGCGCTTCTGGACCGCATCCTGCACCGCTGCCACATCGTCAACATCCGGGGCAACAGCTACCGGCTGCGCCGCCACGCCGAGCTCTCCAGGGCGATCCATCCGACCGCCGCCCGAGCGGTCAGCGCACAGGAATCCGGAGCGGGAAGGAGGGAGGCATGAGGGGATCAGGTCCGACCGCGGGAGCCCCCGTGGCGGTCGCTCCGCTCCCTTCACGGGGGCTCCCGCGATGTGTGCAATTTTCAATGGCCATTGACAGTTTGCCTTCCGCTTCCTTCAGCTTCACCTCGCGGCTACGCCTTGCGGTTCGGCTAGGGTTGGTCCCATCACCTCCCTTGGGATCTTTCATCCCTTAGATACAGCCCATGTCGGGCGCACGAGCGGCGACTTTCTTGTCGCCGATTAGGGGGGGTTAGGGGGGACGATTAGTCCCCCCTCTACGCTTACGACCAGCCCGACTCTTTGGGACGGCGAAGAGACGACGAAGAGGGGAACAAGACTGTCCCATCCCCGCGTTTCTTATCCGATTCAGTCGTCCAACCGATAACGCCGCATCACCTCGACCAGCGGCACGGTCCGAGACTCCCTGGATCGAAGGGTGACCAGCCGTTGCTCAGCAACATACAAATCATCAAGGTCGTCCAGATGCTCCCGAATTGCCTCGATCATGTAGAAGGTCTTGTTCCGCCCCGTAAGGTCGGCCAACCGTTGCAGGCGCTGAGATAAGTCATCGGGCAAGCGCGGTGAAACCGGGGCCATGAGAATCCTCTTTTGAGTACATTTAATATTACAGGAGAGAGAAGGTAGGTATCCCCTTCTCCCCGACTCTCCGTCACGTTGAACTCTTCCCTGTCGTCCTTGAAAACGAACGCGGTGATCTCGCCGGCAAGGTCCGCCTACAGGACCTGTCGCTCGATCTGGGTGAGGAACGCTGCGTCGAAATAGGTTTAGGTCCAGGCGCCGGTCTCCGCTTGGGCCAACCCCTCGATGGTCTTCAGCGGTCAATTGCCGGCGCGTGGGAGCAGATGTCGGGAGGGTTTGGCGCGTTCCGCTCGAGCAACAACAGGAACCACTGGCAGGCCTGCATGTCAAGAATCAGGTTGCGTGGATATGGCGGAACCACCATAATAGGACATGGCCGCGGACCTGCCGAGACCTGTTGAATGGATTGGCTCCAGCAAGGCGGACCTGAAGACGTTTCCGGAGTCCGTGCGACGCGTAGTCGGCTATGCGCTCTATCAAGCTCAGGTTGGTCTCAGACACCGGGACGTCAAGCCGCTCAGAGGCTTGGGCAGCAACGTCCTGGAAGTGGTCTCGCGTCATGATGGCGACGCCTTTCGGGCCGTGTATACGGTCCGGTTCAGGTCCGCCGTCTACGTGCTACATGCCTTCCAGAAGAAGGCCAAGCAGGGCATCGCGACTCCGAAGCCGGAGATCGACCTGATCAGGCGGAGGCTGAAAGCGGCGGAGCAACACTACCGCGAGAACTTTGGCAGAGGGTAAAACGATGAAGACCGACAACGTGAAGATTGAACGCGGCAGCGGAAACATATTCGCTGACCTGGGACTCCCGAATGCCGACGCGCATCTGCTCAAGGCCAAGCTGGTCACGCAGATCGACAAGATCATTCGAGAGCGCCGCCTCAAGCAGGTCGACGCAGCAAAGCTGCTCGGGCTGTCTCAACCCGATGTGTCGCGCCTGCTGCGGGGCAGCTTCCGAGAGTACTCCATGGAACGGCTTCTGCGCCTCCTGACGGCTCTGGGGCGCGATGTACACATCGTTATTCGCGAGTCGCACTCGGAGCGACCCGGACGGCTCGGCGTTGAAGCATAGCCGCTCCAGCAGAGCAGGGGGCATAAGAGAGAAGGTGACTGTCCCCTTCTCCTCATGAGGACCGATGGAAATGGCTGATATCCTTGTAGCGATGCATCCTGGTGAAGTCTTGGACGAGCTGTACCTTAAGCCGCTCGAGATGAGCGCCGGGGCCTTGGCAAAGAAATTGGGCGTGCCACGAACGCGTATAGAACGCATCGTAAAATGCCAGACGTCGGTAACACCGGATACTGCATTCCGACTGGCGAAAGCCTTCAAGACAACGCCGCATTACTGGATGAATATGCAGATGAGCTACGATCTTGCCCAGGCAGGCGCAATGATCGATGTCTCGCATATTCAACCTCTTGACACCGTTCTCAGGTAGAGTGCCAGAGCTTTAGAAAAGGTAACTGTCCCCTTCTCCCGGTCCCTGCCCTCCCTTGCGTAAATTTCAGTTAACAAACGTTACCCCGAGGATCGTCGCCCTCAGTCGATCTGGGCAGGTTCCAGGAAAGGGTGTGGTTCGTGGGTTATCGCCGACTAGTCATTGTAGAATCGGCACCACGGGCAAGGTCGTGACGATGCGGTTGTCGACGTCCATCTCCAGCGCAACTCCCGTGAACTTCCCGCCGTCTGGCGTGGTGCAGCGCACGGATCCCACGAAGTCGGATGTGTCGGTCCTGGCAAACAATTCATCAATGAATCGGGCCGTCTGTCCACGGCCTGCCAGTGGGATTTTCTTCTCTTCCAATACGCTGCCCTTTCGCATTAGTTGACAGGACACCGTCATCGAGTCCGCTTCCAGGTTAAGGATCGCCACGCCGGTGGTGACGCCACCAAGCTGGCGCCGGACTGGAAACATAGCTTCGCGGACTGGTTCACCGGCTCCCACTCCGGTCACGCCTACGCCTGGAATGTCATATCGGAGTCCCCCACCGATGGGACTGTCTGCCACCACGCGCGCCGATCCGGTGACCAGTTCCCCTCGCCCATGGGTCGAGATCGTAATCTGACTCAGAGGGGACATCCCCGCCAGAACGCTCAAGGCGCCATTTTCTCTAACTTCCAAGTCCCCCTCCACATCTATGACCAACTCCGGAGCAATAGGCTCACCCTCGTGATCGAAAAAATAGACGGAAGGCCGGACTCCCGCAGTGTTGCCGTTCACCAACACCAACTCGGATCGAATGGAGTCCCCATTCCCGAAATGGGGAAAATTCAGGACCGAAGACTCATTCCGGCTTGCTAGTTCTGTCGCCACTACCGGCAAGGTCGTGAAGATCTGATTTTCGACATCCATTTCTACCGCTGCTCCCGTGAATCGTTTCGTCCCCGGTGCAGTGCAGGACACCAATCCCACGAAGTTGGAGGTGTCCGTCTCGGTGAACATCTCGTCCATGAACCGGGCCGCCTGCCCGTCACCTGCCAGAGAGATGTCCGCCTCTTCCAATACGGAACTTCCCTTCATCAGAGAGCAACTTACCTTCATCCACTCCGCTTCTAGATTGCGAATCGCGATCGCCGTACGGATCCCTCCCGCTTGGCTGCGAACCGGGAAGAGTGCGCCTTGAACGGAAAAGCTTGCTCCTACTCCGGCGACCCCCACGTCCGAAACGTCGAAACGTAATCCTCCGCCGATCGGCCCGTCGGCCACCACGCGTACCGACCCGGTGACCGTCACCTTTCGATGGTGGGTTGAGATCAGGAGTTCTTCAAAAGGCGCCATCTTTGTGTTCACACTCAACGATCCGTCCCCTCGGACCATCAAGTTTTCCGTCATTTCCACCAACCAACCTCCGTCGAGGAGATTTCCGCCACGGTCGAAGAAGTAGATGATGGGACGGATCGGATTCGAGCCCACATTCACCAACACCAGATCGGACCGGATCGATGGTCCGTTCCCGAAATGCGCAAAGGTCAAATCAAAGATCGAATCGAATAAAGGTTCGAAAACTATCAGCGGCAAATCAGGAGACCTGACCAGTTCGAGGCCCGGAAATCTTGGGTGATTGGTGATAATGGGCAAGCTTGCAATATCCACGGTTACGGCCGTGGCTGTTCCCGGCCGGCGGGAAACCTCGAAGACGGAGCTTTCCATGCTCCCCGTGGGAATGGTGATGCTGTTTGGACCAGCGCTGATGACGCCGTTGACAACAGTGACCGTCAAGCCGATATCAAAGGGCGCTCCGGTGTGAGCCCTGGCTTTAAACTGGCCTCGTCCGGCCGACTCCAGTGAAACATGAATGGGCAATGGCGGCTTGGAGCCGCCACCTGCTCGCACTTCTATCAGATTGGAAAGGCCGAAGAAGATTCCGGCTGGCAGATGGGTCAAGGGATTGTCATACAGGCTGAGGTGTCGGAGTGAAGAGAGGCCGGCGAAGATCCCAGCCGGTAGATGGGTCAACTGATTGTGGCTCAGTGAAAGTTCTGCAAGCGAGGCGAGGCCGGCAAAGACACCTGGCGGCAGATGGGTCAACTGATTGACAGACACGCGGAGTGTTTTGAGTGTGGAAAGACCCGAAAAGACCCCAACCGGTAGACGTGTAAGTTGATTGAACCACAAAACGAGATCTTCCAGTGAGAGGAGGTCGGCGAAGACCCCAGCGGGCAGATGATCCAGCCGATTACCTCCCACGGAAAGTGATTTGAGCGACGAGAGGCCGGCGAAGACCCCCTTTGACCCCAGATTATTCACCACGCAAACATAAAATGAGCAAGCGTGCCCGTCATGTCGAGTCGGATCAGAGGGTTACGGGATACCCACAGAAAACGGATGGGATCCGACCTGGGTGAAACGCTATATTTGTTTTCAACGTCGGTTTAACCCCAGGATTCAAGGGGGGCCGAAACCCAAGCATTTCCACGGTTTTCGTCCCCTCCAAGGGCGGCATAAAGAGACGGCGTGCCCGTCATTTGTGGTATGATTATAGTGCTAAGAAACAACCACAAAGAACGGAGCACGCCATGCCTGAGACGATACCGCAGATCCGGCCCTCATTCAACCGATCCCTCCGCCTCGAGACCCGCCCCGAGTTGCTCAGTGCGGACACGGGAGCCCTGGTGCAACGGGAGCTGATGGAGCGCAGCGGCCTCATCGACTGGTTGACCGAGCGGTTGCACGATCCGCGACACCCGAGTTCGATCCGCTATCCGCTGTCGGATCTGCTGCGGACTCGACTCCTGCTGCTGGGTCAGGGCTGGCGCGACCAGTCCGACGCCGACCGCCTGCGTCAGGATCCGAGCTTGCGGGTGGCGAGCCGGACCCGTCGGGGCACGGCGGCCTTGGAGGAGGGCC
Source organism: Acidobacteriota bacterium (assembly GCA_965263035.1). GTDB lineage: Bacteria > Acidobacteriota > UBA6911 > RPQK01 > JAJDTT01 > JAJDTT01. The sequence goes on along the minus strand of OZ253580.1, from coordinate 5,175,723 downwards.
AGGGGCTGGCGTCGCAGCCGACCTTGTCCCGACTGCTGGACACGCTCAGCCGGGAGGAGAACCTTCCGGTCCTGCACCAGGCGGTGACGGAGCTGGCGTGCCGTCGGATCGAGATGATCGAAGGCCAGCGGCGAAAACGGGGGAAAAAGACCCCACGGAAGAAGAGACGGAAAAAGACGATGTACCTGGACGTGGACGGTCTCCCGGTCGAGGTCCATGGGCATCCCCCGGGAAGCGAATGGAACGGATACTATCGCCAGCGGATGTACCACGGGTTGGTGGCGAGTTGTGCCGAGACGGGGGACCTGATCGACGGGGAGATTTTTCCGGGAGCCAGCTACCTGGGGAAAAAGGCGCTGAAGTTGACGCTCCGGGTGGTGCTGGTGGTGCGGGAGCGACCGGGGGAGTTGTATCCGGATCATTTCTGGTTGCTGACGAGCCTGAGCCGGAAACGATACGAGGCTCAGGAGTTGCTGGCACAGTATCGAAAGCGGGGGAAGGCGGAAGGCCACATGGGGGAGTTCATGGACGTGCTCGATCCGGCCTTGTCCTCCGCGAGCCGGCCCAAGACGCACTATCGGGGCCAACCGCTGAAGTCGGAAGCCAAGCCGGAAGCGAGGACGGAGGCCGGCGTTCGACCCCACAACGAAGTCCGGTTCCTGCTGAATCTGCTGGGGTACGAGATCCTGCACCTGGGTCGGGTGCTGATGGAGCAGGCGACGCGTCGGGGCTGGAGTCTGCGTCGTTTTCGCGAGCGGGTGTTGCGAGTGGCGAGTCGGGCGCTGCGTCAGGGGAGGCGATTGATTTTCGTCATCAGTCAAGGGGCGACGGACTGGAAGCGGTTGTGGCAGAGACTGGCGCGGGTGTCCTGGGCGCCGGGATAGTGGACGGAGGAGAAAACGGGCCCGTGGAAGGGACCGAAACGGTGGGGATTTCTCACCGGAAAGTCAACCTGTCGGCGGGTGACGGTCCCCCTGGCCGGAAAACGGTTTATGACTGGTTCAATCGTCCTGTTTTCGAGCCGATTCAGTCGAATCGACAGAGCTTCAAGAGAAACCGGGCTGCGACCGCACGAAAACGCCGGGTTGGAAGCCCTTATCAACATGTCCCATGAATAATCTGGGTTGACAGGGTGCTCAACAGATTGTGATCCAGATTGAGACCTTCCAGTGAAGAGAGATTAGAGAAGACGTTGACTGGGAGACTGACCAGATCATTGTTATTCAGATCGAGCTCCTTCAGCGAGACAAGATCGGAGAAGATCCCCTTCGGCAGAGTATCCAATCGATTGTGAGTCAGGGTAAGGCGTTTCAGCGAGGAGAGGCCGGCAAAAACTCCTTCCGGCAGCAGGCTTAACTGGCTTTGGTACAGATTGAGCTTTCTCAATGAGGAGAGGCCAGCGAATACCCCAACCGGTAGCGTGCTTAACTGAGTTTGATGCAGGCGGAGTTCTTCCAGCGATGAAAGGCCGGAGAAGATCTTCTCCGGCAGAGTGCTAAACTGAGTGCGATCCAAGGTGAGCACCTTCAACGACGAGAGACCGGCGAAGATCCCCTCCGGCAGACGGGTCAGCGGGGTGCGGTCGAGGTAAAGGTTTGTCACTGAGGACAGTCCAGAAAAATCGCCGGCTCTCAACTCTTCTACCTGCGGAGGGGGCAACCGATCGAGATAGGGTCCGCCGCCCCAAGAGGGAAGAGCGTCATACCAGCCGGTGTGAAAAAACTCGCCCTCAATCGCAGCCAGATGCGCCTCGGTCACGTCGACGCAGTCATCTATTCCCGGCACGAGCCTCACGATTTCCTCGCGCACTTCCGCGGTCCGGTCACAGACGGGGACGATTTGCGCCGCGGCTGGCTCCGCCGCGCCCATCAGTCCGAAGCCCACGGTTACGGTGAACAGTGAGATCCTGGCTCGCTGTCGGCAAAGATGCGAGGTCTTGGGAGAAGGTGCTGACATCCGGAACGGTTCCTCTGGGTTGACGGTAATGCCTACAATATTCAGTGATGAGGGGGAGTTCTTTCTGGCCGAATTGTAGGCTGGGCCACCGACCTCGATGGTGTGGATCCTGGCCTCGTTTTTCACCCCAATGGGCTCACCAGATCACGTAAGGAGGGGCAGCGGCTGACCACCCCGGCGAGCGAAAACCAGAAGGTCAGGGGCGGGGCATAGAGTCCAATAAATTGATCTTATTGTATCCTAAACTTCCTCCAAAAGGGACGACGGTATCTTCTCCTGACGCTTGTTTCCAGGTGGCTCGGGGCTGATGCACGGCCCCCGAGAGAAACGGAAATACGTCGGCAGATCCCCCTTTTTCTGCCGAATGTCCGTAAGTTTCAGTTAACGGACCTACCGGACGGACAGTCGAAGGAGGGCCAGGGTCGTCCTTGAGATCCGGATCCGGGGATCCCACCCGACCGATTATTTCTTCGCTCGGAGCCTCGTATCCGGATTGGCTGATTAACACTCTCGGTTCACATGCGCTAAGGATTCTTCATATTTCCCCATTGAGAACCGAAATGAACTGGAGCCATGCCAGCATCAAGGCCTTGGTCGTCATTGGCGCGATCATGGTCTGCGGGTCTTTGGGGGGCATGGTGTTGGCAAGCTATATGATCCACCATTTCGGCACGGAGCTCATCTACTCGCAGGGACTCAGCCTTGCTATGCGGGCCACGATTTGGGGGGTGATATGGCTCGTGGACACCTATCACCTCTCCATGTCCCAAAAGGCGCTGTCTGCAGCCGATCCCGCGACTGCGAAAGAATATCTGGGAAGAGTCCGAATCCTGCGTAGCAAGGAGGAGTCGATCAGGCGGGAGTATGGCTTGGGACGCCCCTATTCCGACCCGGGCCGGCCCCTGGTGGGTCTGGACTCTCGCAAAGGGGACTAATGGGAGTCTGTAGGGGGCAAGGGGCTTGGCGCCCCTCTGAGAGAAGGTGGCATCGGCGAGGCGATCAAGAGCATCGAGGTGTGACGGCAGACGTGTCCCGTAGCTTGATGCTCGTGCTGTTGTTCGGCGCGACGAGTGCCTCGGTTCACACCCAGGACCGCTGGAGCGTCGCGGACGAGGAGATCGTGCGTCTGGCGCCCGCAGCATTCGAGAAGGTTCCGGCGGCCATCCGGAAGGCACTTTCCGACCTAGGTTGCTCGATTCCTCAGGCCTGGGGCAACGCAGTGGGCAACAACGATCAAGGCTGCTCGATCCCTCCGCCCGGGGGCAGCGACCGACCTCACAACGTCGTCTCAGGCGAATTCATGGAAGCCGGACGAACGCAGTGGGCCGGGCTCTGCTCTCGAAATCGGTCATCAGCGATCATTGTGATCGATGAGAACGGCCGAGTTCGGGCCGAACTCGCATCGGCCCCGGACCGGAGGTATTTGCAAGGTATCGGGTGCGGAAAGATCGCCTATTCGCGTTGGTTGAGCCCAGCCGGGGCTGATTACATCCTGTCCGTCTACCAAGCCTACGGAGGACCGAAGCCACCGCTGATCGATCATCAAGGCATCGATAATGCCTTTCTTGAAAAGGGTTCTACGGTGCACTACTTCCACGAAGGAACGTGGCTGCGGTTGACTGGTGCGGACTGAGTCGGCGAGACATCCCCTCTCCGGGCCCTTCGATCTGGCCGGGCGCTCCATTTGAAATCACGACACGCCAGGACGACTCTTGGACATCGCGTGCCTGGGAACTCTCTTCCGGATTTCGTCCCCGCAACAGGGAAGGGGCCATCTAAGGGCACGATAAAGTATATTATCGGGTCCTATTCTTAGATTCCGGAACTTGGCTCCTGCCCCCAGTAATCCATCGGTACAAACGGACTCTGAAACGGCCATCCCGGGCACAGTGACGCGCGCCAGGTCACGCCCGGATTGGCCAGCCGAAGCATCGACCCGGTCCCGACCGATCTGATTACCGACGAACAAGTCCCATAGCCGCCTTCGTGGTCACCTCGACCGCCCGATTCAATTCCAGGGCCGCTCGCATCAGGATTTATGATTCGGGCCGTCATTGCATGCGAGGACCGTTAGGATCTGAATCCTCTTGGAAAGCGAAGGTCTCGGCTACGGACTCGCCAGATGGAGCTCGAACTGGTCCATGGAGAGCTTCCCGGTCACCTCCTCCGAGAACCCTACGAAGGAGAAGCCGTAGCTGGCGCTTTTCTTGAGCAGCGCATCCAGGGAGGCTCTGGAGGGGGCCCAACTCCGGTGCCACAGGGATTCGTCGTTCACCAGGACGAAATGCTCGGGCGGACCCCATTCCCCGTGGTGGATCTTTAGCGGGCGGCCAGTGTAGTGCCAACGGGTGCCACCGGAGTGGACCCAGAAGTAGCACTGGGTGCCCTTCAGATCCAGATCGTCTCCGCGAAGGTGAACCGACACCCGGGCGCCCCGAAGATCGAGGGCTTCCTCCTCCCGAAATCCCGTGGGCCGGGGAGTTGCACTTGCCCCTTCCTCAAGATCCTCGGCAATCCACCGGTGATAGAGGATCAGAGGAAGGATCGAGTGCGGGTCCTCAGGAGTGTCGATCCGCCACCGGGAGTCGTCGGCCCAGACGTACCCGGAATCTCCCACTCCGCCCGTCTTCTCCCAACTGGTCAGGTAGAAGACGTTCTGGTTTCCGCTTCCGCCGGTGTAGTCGTAGATCTGCCAACTCTCCCGGCCGGCGTCGAACGTATTGATCCGCGCACTGGTCCTCTGCATCTCATCGAGCTCCCCGCATCCGGTGCAAATGAGGAGTATCGCCGGCAAAATTCCGATCTTCATGTATCCTCCCGGAACCGGCCCTGATCCTGCCCGCCAGTCTTACTGCGCGGCAGGGTTGATCACGTTTCCGTCCTGATCGAGCCGTTTCAGCTCCCCAAGATTGAGCTCGCGGACCCCCTCCTCGATCTTCGAGAGATCGCCGACGATGACCCACACCAACTGGTCGGGGCGAATCACGTCGTTGGCGGACGCCTGGATGGCCGGGATGTCCAGCGCTCGCACCTTACCGGGAAAGGTCCGGTAGTAGTCGTCGGGCAGCCCGAAGCGGACGATCTCGGCGATGGTTCCTCCCACTGCACCCGAGGTCTCCCACCGTCCAGGCAGGCTGAGCGTCTGGGCCTTCTGGGCCCGGTCCAACTCCTCCGCCGTCGCCGGCCGATCCCCCCGGTACTCCCTCAGCTCGCGGTCAATCTCGGCGGCCGATTCCTTGGTCTTGTCCGTCTGAACGGGAGCATAGACGATGAAGGGCCTCTGCCCCTTGGCTCCCAGCAGGAGGGTCCGGGCCCCGTAGGACCAGTGTTTTTCTTCCCGCAGGTTCATGTTGATCCGGGAGGTGAAGCTGCCGCCGATGATCCGGTTCATGGTGATCAGGGCGATCTCGTCCGGATTGTTGGTGGGCGGCGCGACGTGCCCGGCAAAGATCAGCGATTGTTGAGACCCTGGCCGATCCATGAGGTAGACCTGGGAACGGGAGTGGTGGTCTACTCGCCCGACCTGTTTCTCTGGGACCGGTCCGCTCTGCCAGGGCTTGAAGACCCGCTCCAACTGAGGTTCGATCTCAGCCAAGGTCGTGTCCCCCACTACGATCAGCGTGGCGTTGTTGGGCCGATACCAGGTGGCGTGGAAATCCTTGAGCTGGTCCCGGGAGATGGCTTTGGCCGTCTCTTCGGTTCCGGACCCGGTCAGCGGATTCCCGTAGGCATGGCCGGCCCCGTAGATGAGCTTGGGCATCACCCGCAGCGCCATGCTGACCGGGCTGACCTTCTCCCTCTGGATCTGGGCCAGAAGCTGGCGCCGGAGCCGCTCCAGCTCCTTCTCCGGGAAAGAGGGATTCAAGACCACGTCGGCGTAGAGATCCAGCGACTCGACGAGGTTCGACTTGAGCGCCGAAAGAGAGACAGTCGAGTCGTCCAGAGAAGCTCTACTGCCGATGCCGGCCCCGAGACGGGCCGCTTCCTCGCTGATCTCAAGCGCGCTGCGGGTCGAGGTCCCCTCGTCCATCATGTCCGCCGTCAGGTTGGCCGTCCCCGCCAGTCCGCCCAGATCGGCGGCATATCCGGCATCCATGAGCAACCGGAAGTTGATGATGGGCACCGCGTGGCGCTCGGCCAGGATCACCTTCAGACCGCTGGACAGCTTCGCCTTCTGAAGGCGGGGAAACTCGGCGGGCGGCGACTCGCCCACGTCCGGCAACCGGTCCCGATCCGCTCCCGAATCGGCCGTCGAGTACTTGGGAAACGGGTGGACCTCCAGGATGAAATCCCCGTCGGACAACCAGTCGCGAGCCGCGTCGCGGAGATCCTCCGGGCTCGCCTCCTCCAGATACCGGAAATATCTCTTGTAGGTATCGGGAGAACCGCCGTAGACCTCGTTGGACGCCAGGATGTCGGACTTGCCTCCAAACCCGCCGACCCGCTCCAAGCCCCGCACGAAACCGGCGAATATCTGGGTTCTGGCCAGATCGAGCTCCGACTGGGTCGGACCCTCCTGGATAAATTTCTCCACCTCTTCGGCCAGGGCCCGCTCCACCTCACCCAGCGTCTTGGACGGGTGAGCCGTGGAGATCATCTGGAATTGGCCGCCGAGTTCGCGTGAGGAGACGTAAGCCGACGCGTCCGTGGCGATCTGGTCCTTGTAGACCAGCCGCTTGTAGAGCCGCGAGGTCTTGCCCCGCCCCAGGATCCGGCCCGCCAGGCCCAAAAGCGCCGCTTCCCGGGTACCCCACTGGGGAACGTTCCAGACCCGGTAGATCCGGGCCTGGGGGACACGGTCCTGCATCTGCTGCCGGTGAGTCCCCGTCATCTTGGCGATCCAGGCTTCCTGTTTGTCCACCGGCGGCCCGGAAGGGATGTCCCCGAAGAAATGCTCGACCCTCTTCTTCACCTCTTGGGCGTCGACGTCGCCGGCGATGGACAGCACCGCGTTGGCGGCGCCGTAATAGGTCTTGAACCACTCCTTGACGTCGTCCAACTCGGCAGCATCCAGATCCTCCATGGAGCCGATGGTGGACCAGGAGTAGGGATGGCCGGCCGGATAGGTGTTCTCGGTCAGAAGAGTCCAGGTCCGGCCGTACGGTTGATTCTCCCCCTGGCGCTTCTCGTTCTGGACCACGCCGCGCTGCTCGTCCAGCTTCTCCTTGGTAATGGCCCCCTGCATGTGGCCCATGCGGTCCGACTCCAGCCACAGGGCCAGATCCAGCGCGTTCGTGGGGACGTTCTCGAAGTAGTTGGTGCGATCAGCGTTGGTGGTGCCGTTCATGCCGGTGGCGCCGACCTCCTCCAGGGGTTCGAAGAACTCGCCGGGCCAGTGTTCCGTCCCGTTGAACATCAGGTGCTCGAAAAGGTGGGCAAACCCCGTACGCCCCGGTTTCTCGTTTTTGGACCCCACGTGGTACCAGACGTTGACGCCCACGATGGGCGCCTTGTGGTCCTCGTGGACGATCAGCGTGAGACCGTTGGGCAGGACGAACTTCTCGAATGGAATTTCGATCTGGGACGCCATGGAACTGTCGGCGCTCTTCGCGGGGAAAGCGACGCCGGACCAGACCAGAACCAGAGAGATCAACACGGCAAGCTTCTTCATGGAATTCAACCTCCAGAACTTACGAACAACCGCCGGGCTCAACGCATCTCGAAGGCGAAGAGCTTGGCGCCGCGCAACCGGAACCTCAGGCGAAAAGACTCACCCGGATCGATCCCCAGATCCGGCCGACCCTTCCAGGTCACCTGCTTCGACAGCCGGTCACCAAACAGGGTATCGCACTCGGCCAGGCTCCGTTCCTCCACTCCCACCACCTCCACGCGGACCGATCCGTTCCGGCCCGCGTCGAAGTTCAGCCAGAGGGTCGTGCCCTGGCTGGAGAGGGGATTGGTGACGAAGGTCCCCTCCTCGTCCGCCACCAGGGCGCTCAGCCGCTGCTTGGGCCAGACGGCGAAGGCGACCTCTCCCAAGGGACCCAGGCGCGGAAACTTGTGGGGAACGGCGAAACCGCTGTAGGGCAGGATCACCCGGTCTCCCGAGATCTCGGCCAATCCGGCGCCGGGAAAGAGGCAACCGGCGTCGAACGATCCCTCCGGGCCGGGCTCCAGCACCGGTCCCCCCGGCAGGAAATTCCAGATCCGTCCCGCCAGACTGGCGGCCACACGGACCGTGCTGGTGTCCAGATTCCGGTGATAGATCATGGGAAACATGAGATGCATGGTGCTGGTGCCCGGGTAGAGTTCCTTCCCGTTGGTGTAGTAGTCGACCCAGGGCGCCTCGGCAGAGTCGGGGGCCAGAACCATCTCGGGGCGGGGCCAGCGCCGGAAGTCTGTGGTTTCTGCCCGGCCGATCATGCGCCGTCCCCAGACCCCCATCCGGAAGTACCCCACGTAGCGGCCCAGGCGCTGGTCCCAATAGGCCGTGGTGCCCGTATCGCTGACGTGCCCCATGAGCGGCTCCTCCAGCTCCCGCCACCGGATGCCGTCGGGAGAGACCGCCCCCATGAGAGCCGTTCCGTCATGCGATGCCGGAGTCACCGACTCGGGACGGACGGCCTGCAGCTGCTCGACCGTCGCCTGGTCGACGGCGGCCTGGTAGATGGCCTTGAAGCGCTCGGCCGGCTCGGCGGTTGGGTCCACGAAGATGGCCGGACCGTGAATCCCGTATCTGCAGACCCCCGGGCCCAGCACGAGGTTGTTCTCGCGGCTGCCCTGGAACTCCACCTGTCCCAGCGGCGGTTTGCGGTAGTTCAAGCCGTCTTCGGACTCGGCGTAGCAGACCATGTAGCCTTCCGAGCTCCGCCCGAGCCGGTAGGTCGTGGTGTTGTAGAAGAGAAGGTACTTCCCTTCGTGGTGAATCAGGGTGACGTAGGGGGTGAAGAATTCCCAGGGCTGGTCGTTCCGGATCACCGGTCCCAGCTTGCCCGCCGGCTGCACCTCGATCCGGATCCCGGTGGGGACGTCCCGGGGATGGACCTCGACCTGGGAGTTGATCTCCGGGCCGTATTCCTCGGGCCGATCCCGCTGGATCCGCTTTCCCCGGTAGGTATAGCTCACGTGCCCTGGATTCACGTAGCGCCAATCCACGAAGAGATGAGGGCCCGGTTCCAGCGGGTAGGGGCGCTGATGGTAGCCGTAGGCGTAGAGGGCGGCGTCCGGAGAGGGCTTTAGGGCACTCTCCGCGCCGGCCGCACCCGCGTACCCGCCAATGCCAAACAAAAGCACCGCCGCTGCCAGAACCAGTCGATTCGTGAATGGCCTCATGGAAACTCGCCTCCAGTGTCCGATTTCGGACAGTTCGTCCCAATTTCGAACAGTTTGTCCGTTTTCGGACAGTCCGTCCGGCTTTACTCAGACCCGGCAAGGGCACCTGACGCGAAATTCTCACCGGGTCGCCGCCGTAGGGGCTCCCCTTGTGGGTGCCCTCTTCCGCCCCTTGTGGGTACCGTCTTCCGTTGTGTTGCCCCTGAACATACCATCACCGATCATCCGTGAGTCCAGGCAACTCGTTCAGAGAACCCAAGACCACGTTCGCGCAAGCACGTGACCCCATGGAAAATCCGTTGCAACTGTCCGATTTCGGGACAAACTGTCCGAAATCGGACAGTTCAGCGAGCAAGACCGGAGGTCTTTCCGCCTCCCGCGAAAAACGGAACGGTTACAAGGAGCCCGTATTCCTGCTATTTTTCGGAATTCTCCCTAAGATTACGGAGCGCACTCAATGCAAGATTCGATCGAGCGGTTGACATCCTCGCTTCGCAGTTCGCAGATGCTGCGCCTCTTGTTGGTCGGGTTCCTGGCGCTACTGCTCCAGATCCCGATCGCGCTGATTGCGGAACTGGTTTCCGAGCGCCAAGAGCGTCGTCAAGAGGCGGTGGCGGAGGTTTCGTCAAAGTGGGGAAACGCCCAGGTCATCACCGGCCCGGCGCTGGTCGTTCCCTACACCTGGCGTTGGACCGAGTTCCCAACAGGCGGCCAAGAGATCACTCGCACCGAAGTCCGGAACGCCATCTTCCTGCCGGAGCGGCTCCACACTCGCGGCTCCATCGACAGCGAGACCCGCTATCGGGGGATTTTCTCGGTTCCGGTCTACAGGCTCGGCCTCACGGTCGAAGGAGAGTTTGCACGTCCCAGCTTTTCCGAGCTGAGTGTCGAACCCGCGGCGGTCGACTGGGAGCGAGCCTATCTTGCAGTCGGAATATCGGACGCGCGCGCCATTCAGAAAGAGACGGCCGTGTCGTGGCACGGCCAGCGGGTACCGTTCCTTCCGGGGACTGGAGCCTTCCTGGACGGAGTTGCGGGCATCCGCGCAGCGGTTGGCGTGGCGGACGCAACGGAGCGGTTCAAATTCTCCTTCCCGCTCTCTCTGAACGGCAGCCTCGGACTCTACCTCACCCCCTTCGGTCAGCAGACGATCGTCGAGCTCCAGTCGGACTACGGGCATCCAAGCTTCCAAGGCAACTGGCTCCCGAACGAGCGCACCGTGTCGGCTACGGACTTCCAAGCCAAGTGGTCCATCCCGTTTCTCGGCCGAAACTACCCGCAGGCGTGGATAGCCGAGGCCAAGATGAGCGAAGCCGTCGACGGCTCACGCTTCGGCGTCGAGCTGATCCATCCAGTGGACCACTATCGGATGGCGGAGCGCAGCGCAAAGTACGCATTCCTCTTCATCCTTCTCCCCTTCGCCATCGTCTGGCTGATTGAAGTCCTGGCCGGCGTCCGCGTCCATCCGATCCAATTCCTCATGCTCGGAGGCGCGCTCTGTCTTTTCTACCTGCTGGAACTCTCACTGTCGGAGCACATCGGTTTCCCGCTCGCCTATGCTTTGGCGAGCGTTTCGATCATCGCACTGGTGGGGGCGTACTCCGCTACGATACTGCACCGTATGCGGCTTGCTTTTCTTGTCGCCGCCGGCGTCGCCCTGCTCTACGCCTACCTCTACATCCTCCTCATGAACGAGGACTATGCCCTTCTCATCGGATCGCTGGGCCTTCTCGCCATCCTCGCGGCAATCATGTACGCCACGCGGCGTGTGGACTGGTACACGGCTGGTTCCCAACCTCCGGAATCAACCGGGTCTTCGTAGTGGCGGAAATGACGCGGTCGGTACGCCGCTGGGACGAGACATCTGGTGTCGCAGAGACACCGACTCAATCAGGAAGCACCCTTCGCGGCTCCGCGATCATGAACCAAATCCATCGTGCGCTCCACCGTGGAGGCCTTCAAGGCCGGCTGGTCCGGGCCCGGAACGGCGACGACAAGTGAACCGCGCTGCTCAAGCGTGACTTCAAGTGGCACCGGTTCAATCTGAACCCGTCCGGAAACGACCCGAAATCTGACTCTGGTACCCGGTTCCAGCCGCGCCGCGTCTCGAATCGCCTTGGGAATCACGATACGGCCAGCTCTGTCGATGGTTGAGGTCATGGCAGATTTTCTACCTCTAACAGCCCGTGGCAAAAGTCGTCACGGCATTCGACCGTCCCTGCATCCCGGCGGACTGCGTTGCGACTCGGTCACATACTCCCGGTATGCTCCCTCATCGCGCCTTGTCCGGCGGGCGCAGGAACGGTCTCGGTGCTCGCGGGACTTTCACCACGGACTGCTAAACCGACCACGATAGATCATCCGCGAATCCGGGTGGCCCTTCCGGGTAACAGAGGTCCATGGGCAGCGGAATCCGTGACGCTATATCGAGTCGGTCGCAGGTGTCCGAAATCGGGACGAACTGTCCGATTTCGGACACTTTTCCGCCCGTCACTTCGGTTATCACCGGGGCCAATCGGACGGGACCCGGACCACGAGGGTACCCGCGATCTTGTCGTGCCATGCCTGCCGCTCCGGATCCCAGAGAATCCAAAGCCAACCCAATCCCACGACCAACGTCGAAAGAATGCTGCTGAGTCCCCGCACCGCCGCCTCGGTGAAGCGGATCGGGGTTCCATCGGTGCGAACGACGCGCAAACGGCAGATGATGCCGCCGACCGTCGTCCCCTGCCAACTCCAGTGTGCGATGCGATAGATCAAGAAAAGCAGAAACGTTTTTCCGCCTCCTATCTCCAGGAGGTACGTCAAGAAGGCCACCATGGCGAGATCAATCAGGAAAGCCCCCAGTCGAACCAGAAAGGTGGCTCTCTGAAACGCGGAAAGATCGTCCGCCGAAACGCGTTCGTCTTGCGATGCCGTTAGTGCGGCGGATTCCACAGCTTTGTCATCCACTGGTCCGCTTCCTGCCGGTACCGGCGGCGGCGATGGCGCGGCCGGGGACGGTGCGGCCGGATTCTCTCTCCTCAACCCTGCAAAGGCTTCGGTCGCCGCCGCGCCCAATGCCAGTACGCACAACACGGACCATGCGGCGAAACCCAGGACAGGAATCATGAAGACCAGAGTGATCAAGGCAAGTCCGATGAGCAGCGACCGCGCTGCATCGACGCGGTTCTCCGGAGATTCCTCAGCCAGAACACGGGTTCCGATCCAGCGGGCCACACCCACACTCCCGACGAGTCCGGCGACCAGGAGCATGACCCAGAAGAACGGAATCAGCACCAGCCCGATAACGGACACCACCAGCATCAAAGACAGGGGAGCAATCAACACCACTACCAACATACCCACCAGACCCACGCTCAGCGGCTTGTCGGCGAGAGCTTGAGCGCAAGCGTGCACGGGACCGGAGAAGATAAAGTTGATCAGCAGATACAAGAGTGCCAGAACGGCCACGACAGCCCAGATCCAGGTCAGACTCGGCACGATAGGCCGGCCCAGAAACAGCCCTTGGGTGAACCAGGGAATCACTTCGGCCAGCATCCCTCCTGTAGGGATCGTCCCGATCGATACCTGTTCTCCGCCCGGTTCAAAGCCGGGGGGAACCTCCAACCCGCCGCCAAGCACCACCAGATCTCCTCGTACGGTGGCTCCCTCCTCGACTTCGACCGTTCCTCCCAAGACCACGACATTCCCCTGGACGCGGGCACTTCCGGCAAGCGTCGCTCCGCCGGCGATCACCACGATTTCGTCCTTGACCGTCCCTTCGATTCGGGCCAGACCTGAGATGACGACGAGCCTTTCGACCTCTTGATCTTTTCGGAGAACGTAGCTCCCTCCGATCTTCACCACTTCACCGTCATCGCTGCCGACCTCCAGAATCCCTGGAACCGGCGGTTCCTCAGGGCCGCTTGAATCGGCGGCACAACCCGCGGAGAGACCCAGCGCCACTGCCAACAATCCCGAGATTCCCCAAGCGAACTTCATCGTCCAGCCTCCCTTTCCTGGAGCAAACGGGCCAGCGCCGCACCGAGCAATGCGCTCGCCATGCACACGATCACCATCACGAACATGAGAGGTCCGGCAATCGGTTCCAGAATCACACGACGCAGGATACGCGCACTTTCCGCCAGCGCCGCAACCGTGTCGGTGACGGCGATGATGCTCGTCTCTACACTCGTGGCCCCGTAGAAATCGAAAAGGCCACGTGCGCCTTCGAATACGTACCAAGCCATACTGCAAAGGCCCAGGAGCAGCGTCACCGACAATACTTGCCAAACCCGCGGCCAAGCGATCCAAGGCTGCGCATACCAAGGTCTCCGACGCCGCTTTCGAACCCGAGCCATCACCCGGGGAACGAGTGTCCTCGGCGCACGCGGCGGCGGGAGTTGGGACAGCCTTCGATCAATCAAGGACTCCAGATCATCGCCGTTCATCGTTCATCTCCATCAAGCGCCGGAGAGCCTGGCGGCCCCGGTGGATGTCGGTCTTGACCTTGGCCAGGGTGACACCCAGGATTCCGGCGATCTCTCCATAACTCTTATCTTCGAAATGAAACAGCACAAGCGGCACACGTTGATGAGGCGGCAACCCACGAATTCTCTGCTCCAATCGCGCATGCTCCTCGGCGCGTTCCAGGTCCACCGACTGGGACCCGGGCATAACCAGACGCTCTTCGTAGCTCCGTCCGGTTCCGGCTGCATCGGGCGATCGCTGGCTGAACAGACGCCAACGAGCCCGATAGCGGGACAGAAGGTTCAGGCACAGGTTCGTGGTCACGGTTCGCAGCCAGCCTCCTGCCGCAGGGTTGCTCCCCAACCGTTCGAATCGTTCGAACGCTTTCAGGAAGACGGTCTGGGACACATCCTCGGCCTCGGACTCATCTCCCAGCAGCCGCACGGCGATGCCGAAGACCCGGTCCTGGTGTTTGCAAACGAACGCTTCAAAAGCGCTAGTGTCGTTCATAACGCACTGGCGATTGCGATCCCATCGTCTTAATGGAAACCCGAAAGCCGGGCGAAAGTTTCATTGTTTCTCGAAAAACTTGATCACCACTTCAGTCTATCGGCATTCGTGGGGACCGGAACCGACGGCGCCTGGTCCTTGATACCGGCAGAGCGGGCAAGCTATGGTCTCTGGACAACCGGGAGGCGTCATGAATTGGTCCAAGTATCGATACCCGTACGGAATCTGTCTCGGCCTCGTCACTGCGAGCCTGCTGCTTCAGGCCCGTGACCTGAAGTTCGAGGAACACCTCATCTCCAACGACTACACCTACGCCTACGCCGTGGCCGCGGCCGACCTGGACGGTGACGGCGACCTGGATCTCACCAGTTCCGATTGCGGGACCAAGGGATCACGCGTCCACAACGCCTTCTACTGGTACGAGAACGACGGATCCGGCAAGTTCCGGCGCCATTCCATCGCCAGCGAGGACTGGCAAGGCCGTTACGAACGGCACCGGCTGGCGGACATCAACCAGGACGGGCGTATCGATCTGGTGGGGATCGACAACTTCTACGGCGACGTCTTCTGGTTCGAGAACCCGGGAAATCCGGCGCAGACCAAATCGTGGAAAAGGCACTCCATCACCAGCGGCGGCCTCATGGGGGCCTACGATGTGGACGTGGCCGATCTGGACGGGGACGGCCGCCCGGACGTGGCCGCCTCCAGTTGGCGGCTCGGGAACAAGTTCACCTGGTATCGGAATCCCGGTCCGTGGCAGCACGAAGAGTGGCCCACCCACGTCGTGGACGAAGGCCGGTTCGAGACCCGGATGATCCGCGCGGGTGACTTCAACGGGGACGGGCTCATGGACCTGGTGGGTTCGGCCCGGGTGGCCGGCATGGTTCTCTGGTACGAGAACAGCGGGAATCCGGCCTCCGGTCCCTGGCGGCGGCACACCATCAGCCTCCGGCATCTGCCCATGCATGGGACGCCCGTCGACCTCGACCGGGACGGCGACCTGGACCTGATCATGGCGGGCGGCCTGCTGGGGAGAGATGCTCCCGACCGCCACTATCTGGTCTGGTACGAGAACGCGGGCGAACCCGGACGGGGCCACCGCTGGCGCATGCACAACATCCAGGAAGGTTTCTGGTACGGCTTCGAGGGGGTCCCCCACGATCTGGACAAAGACGGCGACCTGGACGTGGTGGCCACCGGGTTCGGCCAGAAGGGACAGATTGCCTGGTTCGAGAATTCCGGAGATCCCACAGCGCCCTGGAAGAAGCACCCGCTGAAGGAGCATTGGATCCTGGGCGCCACCGTGATCGTGGCGGACATGGACGGGGATGAGTGGTCCGACGTGGTCGCCGTCAACGAGCGGGGCCTGGAGTTGCGCTGGTGGCACAACCGGGGTCCGCGGTAGGAGGGGCGACTTTCTTGTCGCCCACTGGGAGAGGTACAGGCGACTTTCTTGTCGCCTCGTCTTCTTTGTTGCTATGTGATTCGGTGGCGGGAAAGCGTAAAGTGGGGACTCCGTCCCCCCTGCCCCCCTAATCGGCGGCAAGAAAGCCGCCGCTCCCGTTCGGCGGCAAGAAAGTCGCCGCTCCTAGTCCGTCTCCGGTTCGTAGACCGGGTCTCCTCGATGAAGGCGGATGGCGACGCGGAGGGTCTGGTTCATGGCACGTTGCGTCGGCGCGTGGGCGGCCAGGTAGCGTGCGGCTCCGACCATCACGAGATGCTTCTCCTCCGGGTCCCCGGACTCGGCGTATTGTCGAATGGCCGCCTCCAGCATCTGAAACGTGTGGAAGTTGGCGTCCTCCCGCATCAGGCTCTCGGTCAGGGCCGAGATGAGCGGACCCTCGGACCCGCCCCCCTCCAGGTAACTCCAGACCATCTGGCCGGCTCGGTCCGTCTCCTGTTGGTGATTCATTAGGGTCAGCAGGCGGGACCGGATCGAATCTCCGTTCAGCCCCGCCGCGGCCGAGGCCCGGCTTGATGGCAGTCTCGCCGGCGGGATATTGAAGAAACGGTCCAGATAAACCCGCATGGCGCCGTGAAAGACACCCCTCGTCAGATCGGGCGACGGGTTGCGTTTGAGCAACTGGTACAGGGCGTTGGAGTAAGTGAAGGTGTGCAGGACCGCGATCCAGTCGGCCAACTCGTTCTGAACGTGAAAGCGGACGATGCGCAGCGCCGCGGAGTAGGCGACGGCCTGGGCCAGTTGGATCGGCTGGGCACCCTGGCGCAACGCCTCCAACAGAGCCTCGATAGGCGTGTGGGGATCGTCGCTGAACAGAGCATCAGTGAAGTCCTTTGGCTTGGTCCAGGTCTTTCCCTGCCCCGTTTCCAGCGCCTCGGGGATTTGGGCCACCGCCTGACGCAGCACGGGCACCAGATCGATGGGGTGGCGCCACGGATTTCTCTCCTCGCTCCGCACCGCCAGGCAGAGGGGCTGGATCAGGGACGGCAACACCCGACCGGCGTGCTCCCAGCCGATCCGGTCCAGCAGCTCGAACGCCTTGTTCACGAAGTCGATGACGTGACCGCCGTCCAGGTAGACGTGGTCGGTGGCCGCGGCGCCGACCAGGTCGGTCAGTTGGGCGTCCGACATTCCCTTGTGAATGGCGGTCAGCAGGCAGCGCTCGGCGCCCTCGGTGCTCCGCACCTCCACGAAGTACCGGAACCAGCGCTTGAGATGCTCCGCCGGGATCTCCTGATTCTGAAGAGGCGGAATCTCGAACTTGGGGGTGCGGCCGGCGCAGTCCCGGGCGATGTGGACCAGTCCGTGGTACAGGGGCGGGATCCGCTCCGTCCCCTCCAGGCGGTCGCAGACGTTGGCCATGGCGCTGAGGATGGTCAGGCCCGAGCTCCAGTCCCGGCGATGGCGGACTCCGTAGAGCGCCCCCTGCCGTGCCACCTGGTCGTGGGAGACGCCGCAGTGGTGGAGGCCCACCACCGACTTGCCCACAATCAGGCTGAGGTTCTGCTCCATCCCCTCCTTCAGCCGACGGCTCCAGCGCTGGACCGGGTCGGCGGAGGGAGGCGTGACGTCCAGAAAGACCTGCCCGTCCCGGACCTGGACGCCGTAGGAATCCACATCGTCGGCGAAGAGATTGAAGGTGCAGCCGCTCACCAGGTCGAAGCGCGCATGGTGCCAGTAGCAGGTGAGGATGCCGTCCTCCACGGTGCCGCGATGCAGCGGAAAACCCATGTGCGGGCAGCGGTTGTCGACGGCGTGCAGCTCCCCATCGTGGTGGAAGATCACGATGGGGACCGGGCCCTTGGACACCACCAGGGGACTTCTGGACCGAACTTCCTCCAGCGATCCGACGTGAAGCATCTTTCCTATCCTCCCGCACCACAGAATACCCGAGCCTGCATTGACCGGGTTCCCAGCGCCACCGGACCCCGGTACGGGCCATGCCTTTCCCGGATCATTCCGCTACACTTCCGGGCGGACCAGGAAAGGAGGCGACTCATCCATGCCTGCAGGTACAAACCCATTTTCTACCACGCTTGGGGCCGCGCTGGCCGGCCTGTTGTTGGGCGCAGCCTGCGCCGGTCCCGCTCCCGATGCCCCGGAGGCGGACCCGGTCACCGAAATTCTCCAGCAGAACATCGTCGTCGACCCTGCGGTCACGACGCGATTCTTCCGCTTCCCCAAGGAGTCGGAGACCCCCTTCGATCCGGCGGCCCTGCTGGCGGATGGGATCGACGTCGCCGTCTTGGGCATCGGGACGGTCACCGAGGCGCTCATCGTGGGAGACTTCACTCCTTACGTCTACGCCTCCCCCGAGCCGGGGCATGTCCTGGCTCGAAGTGTCTTCACTGGCGCCGACGCCGTCAAGCGTTTCCTGTTGGAAGTGGACGCCGTCCACGAGACGGCCGCTGCCCACCCGCAGGTGGGTCTGGCTCTCACAGCGGATGATCTGGAACGCTTCCGTGCGGAAGGCAAGCTGTCCCTCATGCTGGGCGTGGACAGTGGCATCGTGGTCGAGGACCTGGCCACTCTTCGGGTCTACCACAGGCTGGGACTCCGCCGTTTGGAGCTGGCTCACGCCTTCCCCGCCTCTTGGGCCGATTCCTGCTCCGGAATCCTGGATGACGACGACCTGGGACTGAACGACTTCGGTCTGGAGGTGGTGCGGGAGTGCAATCGCCTGGGGATCCTCGTGGATCTGTCCCATTCCTCGGACCAGACCATGCAGGAGGCCATCGAGGCCTCCGAGAAACCGGTCATCGCGTCCCATTCGGGAGCCCGGGCACTCGTCGACGCGGTCCGAAACCTCACGGACGATCTGATCAAGGCACTGGCCAAAAAAGGCGGATTGATCGCAGTCGGCGCCTATTACGACCCCGAACACCTGGAGGCGATCCGGACGGTGGGGACCTGGACCGCTCAAGCCCGGATCGGCAACTTTCTGGCGGAACGATATCCGGATCCTTTCCGCTTGGCCGCGGCCATCCGCGACCCGGCCGAAAAGCAGAACGCTCTCAAGGTCTTGGGCCTGCCTCCTCTGAGTCCCCTCCTGAGGGTCCAACCCCACTCGGGACTCATCACTCATGGCTCCAACGTGGAAGGCACCCTGGACCACATCGACCACATCGTGAAGCTGGTGGGGATCGACCACGTGGGCATCGGGACCGACATCGACATGAGGCGGGAAGACTACACCTGGCTCTACCGGCAGTTCGCGGGTGGCCTCCTGGAGCGAGGTTACTCGGTGGAGGAGATCGCCAAGATCCTGGGTGGAAACTTCCTGCGCGTGCTCCGGGCCAACGAGGGGTAGGCCAATGCGACGACCGCGCCGCACTCACCCTCAATAAAACGCTCGTGCATGCATCCCCCGAATCCCAACCGGAACCGGATGTCGGAGCGGGCCATGCCTTTCCAGAATGACTCCACTACACTGCCGACCGGACCAGTCAAAGGAGGCGACTTACCCATGAAAACGAACGGAAGCCGGTTTCCCATCCTTTTACGAGCCGTGTCGGCCGTCCTGTTCCTGGGCGCGGCCTGCACCGGTCCCGCTCCCGAAGCCCCGGCAGCGGATCCAGCCGGCGCGATTCTCCAACGGCACATGGTCGTCGACCCCGCGGTCACGACGCGATTTTTCCGCTTTCCCGAGGAGCCGGAGACCCCCTTCGATCCGGCGGCTCTGCTGGCGGATGGGATCGACGTGGCCGTTTTGGGCGTCGGCACCGTCACCGAGGCGCTCTTGGTGGGAGACCTGAGTAACTACTGGTACACCTCCCCTCCGCCGGGGTATGTCATAGCTCACAGCGTCTTTACCGGAGCGGACGCCGTCAAGCGTTTCCTTTGGGAAATAGATGCTGTCCACGAGACGGCCTCTGCTCACCCCCAGGTGGAGCTGGCTCGCACCGCGAAAGATTTGGAACGTTACCGTGCGGAAGGCAAGCTCTCCCTGATGCTGGGCGTGGACAGCGGCATCGTGGTCGAGGATCTGGCGACCCTTCGTGTTTACCACAAGCTGGGCCTCAGGCGGCTGGAGCTCGCTCATGCGTTCCCCGCCTCCTGGGCCGATGCCTGCTCCGGGATCCTGGACGATGACGACCTGGGACTGAACGACTTCGGTCTGGAGGTGGTGCGGGAGTGCAACCGCCTGGGGATTCTCGTGGATTTGTCCCATTCCTCGGACCAGACGATGGAAGAGGCCATCGAGGCCTCCAAGAAACCGGTCATCGCGTCCCATTCGGGGGCCCGGGGTGTCGTCGATGCGGTTCGCAACCTCACCGACGATCAGATCAAGGCACTGGCCCAAAAGGGTGGATTGATCGCCGTCGGCGCCATGTACGACCCCAAACACCTCGAACCGATCCGCAAGACGGGAGCGTGGATCACGATGGCCAAGGTGAACAACTATCTGTTGGAACGTTATCCGGATCCCTTCCGGCTGGCTGCGGCCATACGCAACCCGGCAGAGACGCAGGAAGCTCTCCAGGCCTTGGATCTGGAGCCTCTGTCTAACCTCCACAAAGTCCGGCCACGGTCGGGAATCATCACCCAAGGGGCCAGCGTGGAAGGCACCCTGGACCACATCGACTACATCGTGAAGCTGGTTGGAATCGACCACGTGAGCATCGGAACCGACACCGACATCAGGCGGGAAGACTATACGTGGCTCTACCAGCAGTTCGTCAGCGGTCTGCTGGAACGGGGATACTCGGAAGAGGAGATCGTCAAGATCCTGAGTGGGAACTTTCTGCGCGTCCTCCGGGCCAACGAGGGGTAGGCAAATGAACGACCCCTCCGAAACCTCCTGAAGTCGATCCTGGGTACCGGCGTGGAAGATTGCTGGCTCAGCCACTGTCGGCGCCAGGAACGCAAAGTTCCCCCACCCGGTCTACGACGCGTTGTGCATGCTCGTAGTACTCAAGGACGCGGCTGTAGGTCAGCCCGACGGAACCTCCGTGAGCGATGACATTTCGCAGACTCACGATACTGTCGACCGCGTCCTTACGTTCGTCGACCAGGAACTCCCCAAGCTCCTGCTGCCATGCCGGATCGAAACTGCCCAACAACTCTTGGACACGTGAGGCCTTCGCGCTCGAGAACTTCTTCGTCCGTTGCTCAACAAACCGTTGCAATGTCGGCCCGCCCCTTTGGCGCGCATGTTCCAGAACAAACGCAACAACAGCCTTTTCGATATAGCCGGAAACCAACACACATAGGTACCTGGCGAAGTCCGCCTGCAATTCAAGGTCCGGGGTGACGCGTTTCACTCGCTCGAATGTCGCATCGAGCCGCTGCTTCATCATGGAAACTTCAGCTCGACCCGTCATTTGACATCCACAAAAATATCCTTCGCGAGCCTCATTCGGGCCTTGACGTTAGCGTCTTGCGAAGTCCCTGTCTCAGTGGCCGCGATGTACTCCTCGTTTGCGAGTAGCAAGTTGTACCGATCCCGGAATTGGGCAGCCTCCCGTATCTCTCCAGACCTGAGACGTTTGGCAACACCCGTCATCAACGAGTCCACGACAGCAGCGTTCACAGCTCTCTTGGGTCGGAATGCCCGCCGTCCCAGGGTGCTATTCAGAACTGAAGTGGTTTTGGAGAAGACCTCTCGCAGTTCTGCCTCGGACTGCCTGCCGAGGTTCCGATTCTCGGCCATATAGCGATTCAAGAAATCCTTCATGGGGCTGCGATATTGATCGGCGCGATAGTAGAAGGCAAAGAATCGGAGGATCATCTCCATGTCCTTCAGGCGTCTGGATTTCTTGCCGTACAGTCCTCGCCATGCCTGCTCTTCATTGAGGCTCTTCAGAACCCGCACCAGTTCCCCATGATAGAGCGCCACCCGGATCTCTTGTGGCTGGAGGTTGACACCTCCAGTGTTGAGACGTTCGAAGATTATGTAGATACTGCTCTGGTCCTGAGTCGGCTCGTCCTGCCTGACGACGGTGGCGTGAATGATGCTGTCATCGAGTCGACGACGGTCCTCCATATCCAGATCCCGGAAACGCAATCCCACGAAACGCTCTTGTACGTTTTGGAGGCGGTATTCTCGTCCATTTATGACGCCTTTGTAGTAAGCGTGGAGGGTGTGAAGCCGCTGGTGCCCATCCAGTACCAGTAAGCGCCCCTTCGCTTCCTTGACCAGAAAAATACCGGGAACAGGCAGACCGAGGAGGAGGGACTCTATGAACTTGTCCGCCTTCGGCCTCGACCATACATATTCGCGTTGAAATCCTACGACATCAGTGTCTTCTTCGGAAACCCAGTCGAATGTCGGCACAGTTATGTCGCCGGACTCGAGTCGTTTTACGAGGGAGTCCACCGGGTAGTCAGCACCATAGGAAGTGATGCTGTACATGTAGGGAATGACCTCCTCAGCTTCATCGAGGATATCTACATCTTCTTCGTGCCAGTGGTCAACAAACTCTTTTTCAGGTGTTTCCCGGTGTTGGGTTTCTCCCATCATCCTCTCCACAGCAGCTCGCGGAATCACGTTCTCGAACGCCCGGACACACGACCGTCAGAGCATCCAGAAGTCCTGGACAGGCTACTGCTCTTGACAGCTGAGTTCAAACCGGCACTTCATCTTTGAGGGTCCCGAGGATTTAGCGATCTGCGGGGAGCCAGTTCCGTGGTCAGAGGCGGCCTTGCTGACCTCCGTGCGTCCTTGCGAGCCGGCACGATCCGGGATCGGCAGCAAGAACAATTTCAGCAGATTATGCTTGGCACGGCTGATAGTCACGCCCCCGACTACACAGGGCCACATTGAATTGAATGGATTCGTTTGCGAGCCTCACAGTCTCTCAGGGAGACGGAGATCGAACCGTCAATGGTGAGAGTCCCACATCGAACCGGAACTGGTAATGTGCCCGAAGGATCTAGACAAATGGACGAACCGCGCCGGAGCTTCCTGAAGTCGGCTCTCGGGGCCGGCGCGGGAGTCTGGGCGCAGCTTTACTCCAGGCCGAGTCCGGGGATCCGGTTCGAAGGGATCGCCATCGAACCCTCTCGCGCCGGGAGCCAGGAAGCCACCCTGGCCCAACTGGAGGACGGGCGTCTTTGGCTCCTCTTCGGCCAGGACCGCCACCTGGTGGGACAGACATCCAGCGACGGCGGCAGGTCGTGGACCGGCGCCGAGGCGCTGCGGCAAAAGGACGGCGCCCGCATCCCCACCGGGCGCAATACGGCCCACCACACCCTGTTGAATCTGCCGTCGGGTGCGCTGGGGCTGGTCTACGGGGGGCCTTACGTTCGATCGGGCCGCGACGGGACCGTCCTCTTTCGCCGGTCCGACGACGGCGGAAAGAGTTGGTCCACGCCCACCGTCCTGGAACCGCGATTCGCCGTCTGCCGCAACGGGAGCGTGCGGGTCCTGAAATCGGGGCGGATTCTGGCGCCCCTCTTCGCCTGGGTCAGTTCGTACGCCGGCCGGGAGTCGGAGCAGGGAGGAAAGGGTCTTTGCTACAGCTGGACGGTCTATTCGGACGACGACGGCCGGACCTGGCAGCGCAGCCTCTCGGAACCGGTCCTGATCCTGGAAGAGATGCAGCGTGGCGCCCACCACTTCGAGGAACCGGTGGTCGAGGAGCTCTTCGACGGCCGCATTCTCATGTACGGACGGACGGCCCTGGGACGCTTCTACCAGAGCTTCTCCTCCGATCAGGGGGTTTCCTGGTCCGTTCCCGAGCCCACGAGCGTCGCCGCGTCGTACGCGCCCTGCACCCTGGTGAGGATTCCCTCCACCGGGGACCTGCTGCTGGTCTGGAACCAGGCGTCGCCGCGGGAAGTGGAGCTGGGCCTCTCCCGCCACCGCCTGTCGTGCGCCGTCTCCCGGGACGAGGCCCGGAGCTGGAAGCTGCACCGGAACCTGGAGTCGCTGGACGACACGGTCTACGTCCCTCCGCCGGACGAGGCGAAAGTGACCCGGAGTTCCGGCTACCGGCAACCGAGCGGCCGCAAGCGTTATTTCCGGGCGCCGGGTCCTCTGCGTTGCGCCTACGCCACGGTCGCCTTCCTTGGAGACGAGGTCGTCTTCGCCTATGACTACGGATACGGAACCGGACGTCTGGACCGCGCCCATGCCACCAAGATCAAGATCGTCACCAGGGACTGGCTCTACCAGCCCGTGGCAAAAGTCGTCACGGCATTCGACCGTCCCTGCATCCCGGCGGACTGCGTTGCGATTCGGTCACATACTCCCGGTATGCTCCCTCATCGCGCCTTGTCCGGCGGGCGCAGGAACGGTCTCGGTGCTCGCGGGACTTTCACCACGGACTGCTACGGCGGGCCGGAGGGTTGATGGCTGATAGCCGCGGCTCCAAGCGGAGAACCGGGCCATGAGCACCTTGCTGGCCCTGGGCGGTCCGCCCGACCGATTTCAGGGGCTCCACGGCATCGACTACGCGGCCATTCTCCTCTACCTGGCCGCCGTGGTCCTCCTCGGCTACTACTTCAGCCGGCGCCAGAGCGACACCGAGGAGTACTTCCTGGCGGGGCGGAACATGCCCTGGTTCGCGGTCGGACTGAGCCTGCTGGCTTCGATCATCTCCACCATCACCTATCTCTCCCACCCCGGTGAGATCATCAAGCACGGCCTGGGCGCCAACTCGCAGCTGCTCTCCTATCCCCTGGTCTTTGTACTGGTGGGCTACCTGGTGGTCCCCTTCCTGATGAAATTGAAGATCACCTCGGCCTACGAATGCCTGGAGCGGCAGTTCGATCTGCCCACGCGCCTCTTCGGGGCCTCCATCTTCGTCCTGATCCGGTTGGCGTGGATGGGCACCATCGTCTTCACGGCGGCCGGCGCACTGGCGACCATCAGCGGCCTGCCCTTCGCGACCGTGGTCCTGGGGGTGGCGGCCGTGGGAACCCTCTACACGACTTTGGGGGGAATCCGCGCCGTCATCTGGACCGACGTGGTCCAGTTCTTCATTCTCCTGGGGGGCGCCCTCTTCACCATCGGCTACATCGCCTTCGACGCCGGGACCGGACCGATCACCTGGTACCAGGAAATGGCGGCGGCTGAGATGGAACCGCAACCGCTCTTCAGCCTCGATCCGACGGTCCGGTTGAGCTGGTTCGGAATGATCACCTGGACCTTCTTCTGGTGGATCTGCACCGCGGCCGGAGACCAGGTGGCCGTGCAACGCTACCTCAGCACCGACTCGGCCAGGTCGGCCCGCCGCTCCTTCGCCTGCAACCTGACGGCGAGCGTCGTCATCACCCTCCTCCTGAGCCTGTGCGGCATGGCTCTCTACTCCTACTACCGGACCCATCTCCCCGCGGACACGGACAGCGTCTTCCCCCACTTCATCGGCCACGTCCTCCCCCGGGGCCTGGCCGGGTTGGTGGTGGCCGCCCTCTTCTCCGCCGCCATGTCGAGCCTGGATTCGGGAATCAACTCCATCTCGTCCGTGATCATCACCGACTACTACAGGCGCCTGCGCAGGACGGTTGCCGGTCCCCGCGCCGAGATGATCCTGGCGCGCGCCGTCACCGTGGCGGCGGGAGTCGTGGCCATACTGACCTGCTTCCTTCTGGATTCGATTCCCGACGATCAGCGGGGGAACCTCTTCGACCTGACGGGTCGCATCAGCAGCTTCCTGGTGGGCACTCTGGGGGCCATGATGTTTCTGGCCATACTGAAGGTTCCGGCCAGCGGCCGGGCGGTCATCTTATCGGCGCTGGCGGGAATGTCGGCGGGCCTGGTCTGGGCCCAGGGCCACTGGCTCTTCGGCCTCCCCCGGTTGGCCTGGATGTGGGTGATCCCGGTCTCCTCGCTGATCACGTTCGGATCGGCTCTGGTGCTGTCGCGGATCTTCCCGGCCCGCACCTCGGACTGAAGCGAAAGGAAGAAACAGGAATGAACCGGACCTTGACGTCGCTTTTCAGTAGGCCGCGGATCCTCGCAATGCTCTTCCCCATGCTCTGCTGGAGCCTCCACTCGGAGGTCCTGGACATCGGTTCCCGGCTGGAGTTGTTCGTGGAACCGAGCTTGGTGGAAGAACTCCGGGGCGAGGCTCGACTCCGGTTGCAACGCCCGATTCCCCAAGGAGTGGCCCTGGTGACCGATCGTCCGTGGGAGGGGAATGCCTGCTTCACTTTCACTATCTTCCAGGATGAAAACCGCTATCGCATGTACTACCGGGGCTGGCACTTCGTGACCGGGAAGAAGCTCGAGTTCCCACGCCGGCAGGTGACCTGTTACGCCGAGAGTCTGGACGGGATCCACTGGTACCGGCCCCAACTGGGCCTGGTCGAGTTCGAGGGGTCGAAGCGGAACAACATCCTCCTGGATCGGCTCCCAAACGGGGATACGATTCGGAACTTCGTCCCTTTCAAGGACGCAAATCCGGCGGCCTCGCCCGACGCGCGCTACAAGGCCTTCTCCTTGAGCCGTAAATGGGGACTCTACGCCTGGAAGTCGGCCGACGCCATCCACTGGGAGTTGATGGCGGACCGCCCGGTTATCACCAAGGGCTACTTCGACTCCCAGAACCTGGCTTTCTGGGATTCGGTCAGAAACGAGTACCGCGAATACCACCGCGACTTCAGGCAGACTGCGGAGAATCAGCCGAGAACCAAGGGTATCCGGGACGTCATGACCGGAACTTCCCAGGATTTTCTGAATTGGACCGATCCGGTCTGGCTCAACTACCACCGGTTCTCCGGACGAGCATCTCTACACCAACCAGTATGTTCCCTACTACTCGCCTATTGTACTAAATTCCCTTTCCAGTGTCAAGCCTCGGCATTGAGCATTAAATTTACAATGGTATGATAAAAAGTTGGAAAAACGCTTCTTTTTTACAGACCTATCTGCTATACTCCCTCCATCGAATCCAGCCTTAAGGCGATTGGGATACCGGGTCTGATCCACTCGGAGTCTTGAGGCTGGATTCAAGATTGGAGCGGGCGTGACATTGCACCTTTCTCGAACCGCTTGGCGGCAGGGATCGAGGAAGTAAGTAATCCGCAAAAAATGAATCCACTGCCGTGCATCATGCACTAGGATTCTTCCCCAGTTCGGAGCGTCGGAAGGGGAGCATGACGTGTGAGAAGTTGCTCCGCGATAAAGTAGCTGACGCCATGAGATCCACAACTTTTGGGTCTCTGCCTGGGTCTTGATAGGCTCTGATCGGAGCGGGATCATAGATTCAGACAAGGAACAGGACTGTGTGTGCGGAAGGTATTTTCCTAACGCATGCACAGTGCTAGATAGTTCTCTGCCTGAATCTATCCAGGGTAATCGAAACAGGATCTATAGGGGGAGAGAGAAGGGGCCGAGTGAGAATCCTTCCTGAGTATCTTCCAGACTAGAGAAAGCATCGTTAAGTTGTTTCACTTTATAGGTTGAAGTGTTAAAAATAAAAAAAGAAGAAATCCTGAATAAAGCGGCATGAAAAAAGCAGTTCCACACCATCGGCCAATACGGAACCGGGTCATCCGGTCCCTTCGGGCTGCGGATTAGACGTTAGAGAGGATCGGTGGCCGGTTCGGGATATCCCGTGAGCGGATACGGCAAATTTTGGAGACTAGGGCGAGAAGGAAGGAAGGGGAACATGAGTGAGGGCTGCAACTTTGGCAAGAATTTTGCATTGCTGGCGGTTCTGTTCACGGGTCTGGTGCAGGCTGAAAAGCCCTGTGATGCTGATCCAAGGTATTTGCTGGTCACAGTAGTTGCCCAGCATGTTTGGTATGAAAATTTGGAATCCAAAAAATTTGAACTCCGACCTGAGATGTCATCGAATAAGCCACGGCCAGTATTGCTGGACCGATGCGAAAACATCCGGTTTTATAATGCAAATATTCCATCCCAACAGTTTCCAGACGACAAGGTTTCACAGTCCGAAGCGACTGTGCTCCGTAAACTCAATAAATCGCAATCAATGAAAATTATAAGAATCAAAGAGTCTATGAGCGATATATGTCGGGTCATGAAAGATTGCGGAGATGCCACTAAGTGAGGGATGGCTTACGGGGGTCTAGTTCCGATGGGAAACAAAGAAAAAGCAAAGGACGTTCTTGAACGAGTAACTTTAGCGATTGAAACTATGTGCGTTGGGAAGGGAGATGTGAGGAATAGATTGAAAGACGCGCTGATTTACCACCTATCTTCACTGAGAGAACAAGATTTTCCAGATGGCTTAAGACATAAATTCAGAAAAATAATGGAACAATCAACAAAGTATGATGGAAGCGACTTACATAAATCGTATGTGTATCCCATCGAGACCCTTCCTCCGGGAATCCGTCCTCCTAGTGAGGGTCGAATTGAAGCTACGATGAGAAGAATTATCCGAAAAACTGGGGCAATGATCGCTCGTGATATTTGGGACCTTTATCGTGATTTGACGCGGATCGCTGGACACCACGACGACTGACGCTGTCTCCCTGGTACACTAGACTCACTTGATGCAAAAAATCAAGATCAAGTCGGTTCAAGTGCAATTCCAGGGGAAATCGAATGACTGCCGAATCTACAGGGCGACGGCTGTAGAGTGGGATCGGATGCGCGGTAGGCTGATCCTA
Organism: Acidobacteriota bacterium; assembly: GCA_965263035.1. Taxonomy (GTDB): domain Bacteria; phylum Acidobacteriota; class UBA6911; order RPQK01; family JAJDTT01; genus JAJDTT01. The sequence goes on along the minus strand of OZ253580.1, from coordinate 5,147,543 downwards.
AAAGGCAATGGGGCAGAGATCGCTACCTTGCACTGGGGGCCATTGGAAGGGATACAAGCTTGGCGGTGGGTCGATGGCTCCCGGCTTGATCGTCGCTGGAGAGTGGCGTCTCGGTGACGTTGCTTGTACTCGTGCTGATATTCTTGGCGTTGTGGCATATCGTTTATAAGCTGACGCTTTATCTATTCTCTTTGGTCTGGAAAGATTTTTAGTCATACCTTTTATGAGATAATGCAGTTGGATTCATCACCCTATAGTCTCGGAGCCTTAATTTGGAGTGTCCTTAGTGATACTGTCAGTAGTGAATAGCCTACCTTCATTGTTTACTATGGCTTCGAGGCTATATTCCCAATAAATAGTCATATCTTTTTGCTATACTGTCTTTGATATCTCCTTGTTGCAGGGGAATGGAGCCTTTTCCCCTAGCCTGCATTTCTCATCAGTAGAACAATAAACGGAAGTTGAACCGTCGTCTGGGTGATTCTTTATCCATACGAGTTCAAGAGGCAGTTTTCGTGCTCGAACGTGCCGACCAACGGCCAGATGCAGCGCTTCTCCAGAGCCTTTTGACGCCCATCCTGCGCTTCTGAGCGACGACTCTCGACCCGGTGCCCACTCCGGGGCGCAGTCCATCCTGGGGACTCCCAAGTCGCCATCGTCCAAAGAGTTCTTTCCATCCGTTGCTAACAGCGAAGCGGGAGGGCTTGCACTTGCGTCAGAGCCGTCCTCAACAGCGCCGCATACGGATAGCTCTCGGAAAAGGACAACCAGACCTTGCGGCTGGTGATCCGGACCTGTGCCCCGATCTTCAGCAATCTCACCCGCAGGGTCCAGCTCTGCGCCCGCGCCAGCTTCGTCCCCGCCAGCCCCACCCGTCGCAACGTCTCCATCATCACGTAGGCGAATGCCGAGAAATACAACCGCAGTTGATTCCCCGCCAGCTTCCGGGTCGACGTGCGGTCCGCAAACAGACCCATCTGCTGTTCCTTTATCCGATTCTCCATGTCTCCCCGCGCGCAGTAGACCTCCTCGTACAATCTTCGCCCATCGCATTCCTGGACCGGGACCGAAGTCACGATGAATCGCGGGTTCTTTCCCCGGGGCAGGTGCTCCACCTTCGCCACCACCCGGCGCTCGCACGACCAACTCTTGTGCGTCTGATAGCGCAGTTCCTGGAACTGCCTCACGGCCTTCCCGATCGCCCGCTGCAACTGCCGGACGGTCTCCATCCGGGTCGCGATCCTCCGCTTCAGCCGATCGTTCTGCGCCAACCCCAGGACGTAATCGATCCCTTCCTTCTCGCACCAGACCATCAACTCGTCGTTGGAGAAGGCACTGTCCCCTCGAACCGTGATCCGCACCTGGGGCCACGCTTCACGCAGCCGCCTCACGATTGGTTCCAACTCCGCCACCACCCCGTGGGCCGCGCCTCGATCCGCCGTGCGCAGCCGCGCACGCAACAGGTGTTCCCCACAGAAGACGTACAGCGGCAGGTAGCAGTAGCGTTTGTAATAGCCGTGGAAGAACCGTCCCTCCTGCTTCCCATGCAGCGGATCGTCCGTGGCGTCTACATCCAGGATCACCTCCTCCGGGGGCTCCGGATGCGCTTCCACAAACACCTCCAGCAGCAGCTCGTCCATCCCCGCCGGGTCGGCCACGATCTTCTTGTACGCGCCCTCCGGTCCCTCCAACGGAGTCCGCTCCAGTCGGTTCAGGGTGCTCTTGCCTGCCAGCGGCTTGCCTCGATCCGACTCCACGCGCCGGAACTCCCCCGTCAGATCATCTCGATCACACAACAGCGCCAAGAGCCGGTCCCGGCACAACTCGTCGTGGTCGTTGAGGTCCTCGTAGCCCAGGCACAGCCCCAGCACCCGCTGTTTGATCAACGCCTCCACCGGGTGTTCGACTCGATCCGAGTCTCGATAGTCGGTGAAGCATTCGCTCAGACGACCCAGAATCCGGGTCCGCTGCTCCACTTCGCGCAGGAGCACGCCACCGGCGTCGGAGGTGATCTCGCCGCCGTCGAACCGGCCCACGACATCCCGTCCGTCCAGGCCCTGAAATCTGAGCTTTATTCTGGTACACTCTGCGGTCATAAGGTCGCGTCCCTTCTGCTTTGTAAGTTATTGATTACACAACACTTATAGCAGAAAACGCGGCCTTTATCAATCTTTCTGATGAGATATCCGGGCTAGGTCAATGACCATTCCCCTGTAACTGTTCCGTTTCCAAGAGTCAAAATATGCCCACGGCAAGCGAAAAGGCTCAAATCCAGGCAATCCGCAAAGAGATTAGGCGAATTGTCGAAAACACTGTAGTAAACGCCACACTTGAAGCGTCACGCCAGCTTTATAATAAATGCCCTAAAGAATCGACGTGGACGGCAAGTAACTGGAATCCGTCGATGGGCGGGCAAGGGGATGGGACAGTTCGAGGGCTGCGGGAGGCTCGGGAGAATAGGCTAACGTCCTCCGGGGCTATCCTTACTGGCTACAAGTTGGAACGAGGAAAAACCTACGTTTCTAATGGGCTGCGGCATATCGAGAAATTAAACGCATCAGGATCGGCTCGGCTTGGTGTCCCTGCCGCTTTTGTCCAAAGGGCGGTAGCTGGAACGGTGCGAGTGGTGACGGATAGGCTACGTCGTGGAAATTTCGAGAGACGTGGCGGGAGTGGTCGTTGATGCTTGTCGGTTCTCGATCGAAGATGGTCAAAGGGGATGATCCAAAAATTTGTACATACGAGAATATGGATCAAAAAATGGTCCGGGACCCTGTTCCGAATCCATCCGAACCGGGGGGATCGAGGGGTGGCCTAGACTCACTGAGACCAGAGACTAGACCACGTTGCCGGGGCGGTTGTGGTGAACCGGTTTCACGCTCTGAGAAGTCACTGAGGAAATGGACTGGATTCGCTTCAAAAAATTGTCGGCATCGGGCATCATATCAAACGGTTTACGAAAAGCCGAATCCTGGTCCGGACTGCGCTTGCGGGTGCGGTCGTCCAGCTCGGATACATAAACTCCACGGGATACCTACTCTATACGCTACCGATAATTGCAGAATTCAGGCTTTTCTTACTAATAAGCGACTTGGCCTAGTAGGGAATAGACTTAAATACTGTGCTTGTGGCTGCGGCGTTGAATTGATACAGAATACCAAAAAACCTAAAAAGTATGCTACTAGGGCGTGTAATGCTCGTGCCTGGAGGAAAATCAACCGGAAAAACAACGTTATACCGGGAAAAGGGCCGAGTAGCAGTGTTAAACGGAAGAAATCCAAGATAGAACGGTTGTCAGCATGGGCAGAAGAGACATTAATAGTTCCCCCTGGGCATCCTAAAGAGGGTCTGCCTATGGCTTTGCCACCTTTTGGACGCAATTTTCTAGGTGATTGCTTAAAGCCATCGACAAGAGAAGCGCTGCTCTGTCTCGCTAGAAAGAATGCTAAATCCGCAATAGTTGCCGTATTCTGCCTAGGTCACTTGGTAGGGCCATTAAGAAACGTTAAAGGTGGGTGGCGGGCTGGAATTTGCAGTGTTAACAAGGCTAAAGCGAGGGAACTAACGAAACAAATTGAGCAAATAGCGGGAGCAAGTGGACTATCCAGAACATTATTGTTTAAGAGAAGTCCATGGCCTGGAAAGATTGTTAGTAAGCATGGTCAGGTTGAGATTTTGGCTGGTGACTCGGGCATGGGCGGGCATTCCGCCAGCTTGGATCTAGCGATTGTTGACGAACTGGGCTTGCTATCCGAACGAGATCGGGAACTAGTCGCCAGCATGAGGGCTGCGGTATCGGCGAAAAACGGGAAATTTATAGCGTTGTCCATATGGGGGAGCGGTCCCTACATTCCCGAAATTATGAAAAGGCGGGAAGCCGCTGGCGTTGTCGCGCATCTGTTCCAGGCATCTAGTAAGGATTGCGACCTACTGAACCGAATTGAGTGGGAAAACGCTAATCCAGGTCTAGGGACCATCAAAGCCACGGCGTATATGGAGCATGAATCCAGGCGGGCTAAATCGACTCCATCTGATGAAATTTTCTTTAGGTCTCAAGACTTGAATCTGCCGGGGTCGCCATCCGTGGAAAGGATCGTTTCCCCTTCAGACTGGAAGCGTTGCAGCGGTCCGCAACCGGAAAGAGACGGGAAATGTGTTTTGGGCATTGATCTAGGCGGGTCCGCTTCTATGACTGCCGCAACAGCCTTATGGCCTGGAACTGGTCGGATCGAAGTTTTTGGGGCTTTTCCGTCGATGCCCGGGATCGAAGCTCGGCAACGTCGAGACGGCATCCGATATGACCTAATGAGGAAGTCTGGAGAATTGAATCTCCATCAGGGGCGTATGGTCCGGGTCGGAGTCTTTTTGCAGTCTGTCCTATCGAAACTGGCTGGCGAACGAGTGCTAGTGATCGGGGCGGATAGATACCGGCGGGCAGAGACGGAACAGGCTCTAGCGGATGCTGGCTCCCGGTCTCCGGTTGTCTGGCGCGGAACCGGGGCGAGTGCTACAGCGGATGGCTCCCATGACGTTCGAGCATTCCAGCGGTTCGTGATGGAAAAGAAACTATTTCACGGCGATTCGATGATGCTGTCGAGTGCGGTAGCTGGCTCCCGTCTCCGCTATGACGGTGCCGGAAATCCGGCATTAGATAAAAGGTCCGGATTATCGAGGATAGACAGTCTCTCAGCGGCAGTTATTGCGGCTGGATTGGCCGAGACCATGAGGATAAAGAATTCTGGCGGATCATGGCGGAATGGCGGAGTGGTACGGGCGGCATGAGCGGATTGAAGGGCAGAAGGTGGGAGCGGCTGCGCTGGCGAGTCTTACGGGAAGCGGGCTTTAAGTGCCAGCGCTGCGGGAAACGCGGGAAGCTGGAAGCGGATCATATCAAGCCTAGAAATGCTGGCGGTTCTCTGTATGGGAGATCCAATATCCAGTCTTTATGTGTACCCTGTCATATTTCCAAAACTCGCAAGGAAAATAATACACGTATCAGCCCCGATAGTGTAGAATGGCGAGAGTATTTAACGACACTTTCAAATAAAACGACTAGAATAAGCATAACTGATAACTATTTATAACTAAAGGTGATAAAAAATGACTACAAGCCAGAAAATAACACTGCGAATTTCTGAGGTGCGCGAAAGACTGAATTCCATAGCTGGATTATCCGGGGCAGACTTTACTGAGGATATTAGATCTGAGGGCGAGACCCTGCGGAAAGAGTTTTCCGATCTTGAAGCTAGGCATAGAGCGGCCATCATCGCGGAGAATGAGGCTATCCCGCCGGTTGATAGAGAAGACGGCGAGGGAGCGGAAATTCGGTCTCTCATTCGGAAAGCGAAACTCTCTAGCTACGTGCTGGAAGCATGGGGACAGAATCCGCTTGCCGAATCTTCTCCCGAGTCTGAATTACGGACGGCCATGTTAGGCGAGAAAGCAGCCCCTGGGCGCTTCCCCTGGGCTGCTCTGGCGGGTCCGGAAGCGCTTGAACCTGAGAAGCGGTCAGACGTGGCGACGGCTCTAGGGGCTTTAAATTTCCCGAATCGGCAGACTCAAATAATCCGGAGAGTCTTTGCCGCTTCTGCGGCGCAGTTTCTCGGAGTTTCCATGCCGACGGTCCCAACTGGGACCACGGCATATCCGCTTCTGACTGCCGGTGCTACGGCAGAGAATAAGACTCGGGGCGTGGCTCAGAATGCGGTAGCGGCGACGTTCAGTAGCTCAGTGCTGACGCCTACCAGGATCACGGCGCGGTATCTGTTCTCTGTGGAGGATTCGGCGCAGTTGGACGGGATGGACGATACTCTGAGGGCAGACTTATCAAGCACTGTATCTGATGCAATTGATCTTCAATCCATTACGGGAAACGGAACGGCACCTAATGTCTCCGGAATCCTTACAACGATCACGGCTCCGACGACTCCTAGCGATGTTTTTACGTGGGCGGATGCCGTGAAATCCGTCACTGGGGCGGTGGACGGAAAATATGCGGCAACTGCGGCAGACGTGGGGCTGTTGGTCCCTTCCGATCTTTATCCAGAATTGAGTACAAAGACCATGACAGCGGGAGTGACTAGAACGGCTCTGGAATACTTGGCCGATCTTTCCAGCGTTCGTGTTTCTGGAAATCTTCCGGTTGCTCCTACAACCGGACCCGATAAGGATGTTTCTACGGCGATTGTTACGAGACGACTAGCTACCGGCGCTGTGGCTCCGATCTGGGAAGGTGTGGAGATCGTTCGAGATCCGTATACGGCGGCGGCATCCGGTCAAGTTGCTTTGACGATAATTAGTCTCTGGAATTTCAAAGTGATTAGAGAAGATTCTTTTGATCTCCGGGCGTTCAAACTTGTCTAATGCCGATAGGAATAATCAGGGGACCGGCTGGTGCCGGTAAATCGAAATGGTACGAAGAGAACAGGTCCAGCGATGACCATCTCTTTGATGTTACGGCTATCTGGTCGTCGATTCTCGGAATAGAAAGGGACCCTGTTACGAAACGATATCCGATCCGGCTTGCTACCGATCCCGGTTTGAGAATGGCGCTTTACTTGAAATCGACTGCTATAAGATTCGCGGCAAGTGTGGGTCTCAACGGCTGGGCGACGACTAGCTCTAGCTCTCCACTTGCCGTTGAGCGTATCCGGGAACGGATCATCTCGGCTGGCGGCTCTGGCACTTTAGGGCGGATTGTAACGGTAGATCCAGGGGAAGCGGTAGCGGCGTCTCGGCTGGCGGATTCTTCGGGAGAATTGTCTCCCGAGTGCGCTAAAGCGCTTCGGCGCTGGTATGGGAGATCAAGTTGAGAGAATTACAAGTAGCTGGAAATTGTGAGATTCGGGAAGATTCGGGAAAATCCAAGTTGATAGTGACGGCGCTACAAGAGGGAAGAATAGCAAGCGGATTAAAAGAATTGTTTGCTCCCGGCTCGATGCAATGGGGATCTGATGGTATCGCTATCAGGCTAGGTCACGGAAACCGTGAAGAATTAAGGTCGATGCCGGTACGACTACCGGACGGCAGAATCCAAGTCAGTTCTGAAAATCCCACTTCCGAGATAATCCAGGCTCTAGCGGCTGGGGTCCGGGGTGCCAGCATCGAATTCTACAGCCTGAAAGAGAAGCGCAACGGCTCCGGCGTCCGGGAGATCAATTCCGCGTTCTTGGAAGCGGTCGCGATTGTGAAGGCTCCGGAATATTCTCAGGGAAAGGCGGAACTGAGGAACCGGCAAGGGAGGCGTAGAATTTGGCTGTGAATCTCGCACCTTGGCCGGTTGATATTCTAGATCAGGATGCCGCAGTTATGCGGATTGCCACGTCAGCCTTTAACGATTCGGGATCGTCCGGGCAGTCTCGGGCGCTTCGGTTCGGTCCGGTAGCGGCGGAACTGGTAGAGCGATATGCAAGCCTAGCTCCGGACCCTATCAAAGACGAATCGGTTTTGAGGATCGTTTCATGGCTGGCGGATGCGTCCAGGGGAAAAACGATCAAGACGGCAAATACGGAAATATCCTCAAGACGCTTCCGGGATGAACTGGGCGCGTTGAAATACTCGGGAGCGGGATCACTTCTGAATCCGTGGAAGGTCAGAAGGGCCGGGGTAATTGCGTGATGTTCAACTGGCGGCGGATTGTAGGTCTCGAAACTCGTTCTAGTGAAACCTATACGGATGCCATTGTTAAGGCGATTCAAGACAGGGCGACGGGAATAACTCCGGACCCTGACGGCCTGGGCGCTTTGGAAGTGGCGGCGGGCGTATGGTCTCGGGGTCTGGCAAGTGCTGATATTTCTCCGGTAGGGTCTCCGGTCACTGCGGCACTGTCTCCCGCTGTGCTGGCGTCTATGGGCCGGGGAATGGTCCGGCGCGGCGAGGTTCTATTTGTAATTGAGATCAAGCCGAGTGGACAGGTTAGGTTAATCGAGGGGTCCGGCTGGCAAGTGGAAGGTTCCTATGATCCGGAATCCTGGATCTACAGAGTTGATCTTCCCGGCCCTAGCTCTACCACTTCCCGAACCTATCCGGCATCCTCAGTCGTCCATGTGCGGTTTGCGGTCCATCCGTCCTCCCCCTGGAAAGGGATCTCTCCCCTTTCGTTTGCCTGTTCTACGGGCAGTCTCGGGGCGAACCTGGAAACGAGACTAGGGGAAGAAACATCCGGACCAGTTGGCTACGTTCTGCCGATTCCTAGCGATGGCGGAGACGGTACAGACTCGGACCCATTGAAACAGCTTAGAACAGACCTAGCAGCTTTGAGCGGCGGCATTAGCCTAGTTGAGACGACTTCCGGCGGATGGTCGGAAGGGCGCGGAAGTGCTCCGCAAAGAGACTGGGTGCCGCAGAGATTGGGAGCCAAAATTCCGCAAGGAAACGTAGATTTATGGAGCGACGTGGGCCGAGTGATCCTAGCAGCTAACGGCATACCGCCAGCGCTGGCGGATGCGTCAGCGGAGGGATCGTCCCAGCGAGAAAGCTGGCGCAGATTTCTTCATGGAAGTCTAAAGCCGTGTTCTCGGATCATCGAATCTGAGTTGTCTACCAAGCTGGATACGAAAATCAGTCTTGGATTTGCCGGGCTTTTTGCCAGCGACCTACAAGGCCGGGCGAGGGCTTTCAGTTCGATGACGGGAACTGACGGAAACCTGACGGCGGAACAGGCGGCGAGGATCTGCGGATTTGATATGGAGGGAGGCTAGGGGCCGTCTCCCGGTAGAACGTCGATTCTAGGGGCTCTGACAGGCTCTCTCTTGGCTCCCCTGATTCACGAGTACCAGAGCATGGGCCGGGCCGGTTCATGGGTGATTGTTCACTCGACGCAAATACGGGATAGGGTGTAGAGTGCTTGGGTGCGGATTCGAAGAATTGCCACGATTGCTAGTTTTATGGGAATCGATATATGGGCAATCTGGATGTTTGTTTCGACCCTTCACAGTGGTCCGAGGAAGGTGCTAGGAAACTTAGAAATCCACCCGCCTTTCTTCCTGTTACTGGCCTGTATAGCGGTGGTGTTTTCAATTGTGCTTCCCATCAATTTCTGTTGGGACGCTGTCCGTTTGTGGAGACCTAAGAACAAGTTTCGTGCTCTAGAGGACGACATCCACCATCTGAGGAATGGAGTTGAGTACACGCTCGAAGTTTCTAACGATCCACAAAAGCCTCGGATTTCTCCTGATTTGAGGACGACACTGTTGACGGTCACACATAAGCTGGACAGACTCGGGATTCAATATCCCAAGTTAAATGACTTGGAACAGTGGTGGCGCGTTCTGCCCTTCTTCGAAGCGTGGGCAAGGGTGGGCAATCTAAAACGCGCTAGGTCATATCGTTACGTGAGTACTAAGTGGCCTACAGGGGCTTGATTTTCTCCTATCCCCTGAGTCTCGCCATTGCGGATCTACCAGCCTCAACGTTCCTTGTGTATCTCGCGGCGGTGTCGGCTCTCTTCCATCCACCTGCTCTCATGATGTCAATATCTCCGGCACCATTGCGGGCGAGTTCCTGAGCGGACCCTACTCGGAACGAGTGCGAACCGAACCGGCCATGGTATCCAGCTTGAGTCAACCTTCGGACGGTGAGTTGGCGGATTCCAGGTGTCTTGAGTGGCTTCTGAGACTTTACCATGACTGCTCGGGTGTACCGGTTGGAATGGAACCTGACGGCGATATGACCTGACGTGATGCCGACTCTATCCAGGAAGGTGTCTATCCGTTTCAGAGTCTCGGCCCTGAGATATCGGGTGTCCCCTTCGGCGTACTGGTCTGTTTTAGATCGGCGGATGATTACCAGTCCGGAACCGGATGGATCTCTCACGATATCTTCTACTCTCACGTTGACCATCTCGGAAGCTCTGAGAAGGGCATCCGACATAATGCCGAAGATCATGGAATCTCGAAGGGCGGTCAGGGTCCGGAGTTGATCCAGCCTAGAACAGACCTGATCGGCCATTTTCCAGGTGATCCCGTCCACTTGGCCGTAGCCTCGCTTCTGCGCTTCATGGTCTCGGTGGAATCCTTCGAGGGCTTTTTTCGTCATGGGGCCAGTAGCCTTGCGCCCATGGGTTTCTCTCCAATACCAGTTCAAGCTTTTCACGGCATTGTAGGCGCTGGCATAGGCGGTCCCCTTGTCCATCATGAGGGCGACATATCGAGCGATGGAATAGTCTGTGAGGTTGTCAGTATCAAGTCCCCGGCGCTTGGCAACGTTCACCTGTCCATTATATGCCTTGAGCGTGTTAATGCTGTGGGATTGAGACAGAAGCTTGGATAGCGTAGCATCCTGTTCCATCTTTGGGACAATGGAAAGTCTTGATTCTGCTAGGTTTATGCTCATGTGTTCCTCCATATAGTAACAGATTCATATGACGGGAACATGTGCATAACAACCAGATCATTCCCTACCACCGGGCCCCTCACATCCTGCTGGGGTTTCCCAACCGCTACCTTGAGCGGGGATGGTCCGATTCCATGAGAGCCCTCCCGGGATTGGAGCATCGCCGGCTGCGAGCCGGCGTCAGCCTCCGTTACGGAACCGGCCTCACCGACGGTCTCCTGATGGCAAGCCGCGACCGGATCCACTTCCACCGCTGGCGGGAAGCCTTCATCCGTCCTGGTCTGAGACCGGTGGATAACTGGGTCTACGGGGACAACAATCAGAACTGGGGTCTGGTGGAGACCCGAAGCCACATCGAGGGAGCTCCCAACGAGATTTCGATCTACGCCACCGAGGGGTACTGGACAGGCGAGAGTCTCAACCTGCGGCGTTACACCCTGAGGTTGGACGGGTTCGTGACGGTCTCGGCACCCATGTCGGGCGGGGAGATCGTCACTCGCCCCATTCGCTTCCTGGGGGATCGGCTGCTGCTGAACTTCTCCACTTCGGCGGCGGGGAGCCTTCGCGTGGAGATCCAGGACGCCGCGGGAAATCCCTTGGAAGGCTACAGCCTGGAGGATTGCCCGCCCACGTTCGGGGACGAGCTGGAGCGGGAGGTCCGCTGGACGGAGGGTCCGGACGTCGGCGAGCTGGCCGGACGAGATGTGCGTCTTCGCTTCGTCCTGAAGGACGCGGACCTGTTCGCCTTTCGGTTCGAATCCCGGTGAGAAGTTCCGGCTAACCTTGACCTTCGTTCTCCGACCGGGCCGATCCCTCCGGATAGCGATGGTGCCAGGAACACCGGCCACAGCAGGTCTTTCCCAGACGATCGAAGATTCCTCCGTGGTGGTGCAACTCCGGATGCCGGTCGTTGGCCCAGCAGAGAGGCCATCGCCGGCCGACCGCCTCGTGGTAGCCGGCAAAAGAGGGGCAGTCCTCCCGGACCAGATCGTCGTAGCCTTGCGGCAGGTCGATCCGCACGGGCAATTCAACGGGACCCCGGCGCCAGGCCCGGAGCATGGCGGATCCCTTGGCCAATGCGTCGGCGGCCAAGTCCCCGTTTGCCGCATCCGCCGGTCTCAACACGAAACAATCGGGATCGTCGGCCATGATGGTGGCCATGAACCGGCGGAAGACGCGAGCCCGGATCAACCCCGACTCGCTTCTCCCGACCTTTCCCACAGTCATGATCGTGGAGGCTCGGACCACGTCCTGCATGATCCCGGGGAAGTCGTATTGAATCCGCTTTCCGGTGGCGCAGTAGGAGAGATGCCGCGCCTCCGGATGGTAGTAGCCCAGATAGTCCACATCCAAGAGATCCTCGTAATAGTGCCAGAGCGTGATGGTGTCGACGCCGACTCCCAGGATGACGATGCAGCCGTCCCACTCCACCACCTTCTCGAACGGATTCCCTCGGCCGCAGGGAGTCGGACAGTCCCGTTGACCGCGTAGCGCCTCCTGGCGCCGCGCCCCGTTGGCGATCCAGGAGTGGGTGGGATGGCACCCTCGGAGACGACCGGGGCGCTGCAGGGCGGCGTTCGGGATCGCTCCCTCCCGGCTGGCCCACTGGCTGGGACAGAAGGGCTGGGGGCAGACGTCGCGGCAGTCCGGAAGGGCCATGTACTCGGTCCAGGCTCCTCCCGTAAAGGCCGGCGTCAGCAACGTCCCCTCCGGTCCCATGGCGTCCAGGAACGCCTCCACCACCGTCGCCGCACCCCCGTCAACCCACCCCAGGCTGCTCAGGGAGCTGTGAAGCATGACGCAGTCCCCCCGGCGGACCCCAAGTCGAATGAGATCCCGCGTCAGGCGTTTCCTGGTGATGTTTCGGGGCGATGAGGTGGTGTTGGGCGAGGTCTGTGTCACTCGCCGCGAGAATGGCACAGCGTCCGAAGCCGATCAAGGCGACCCGGAGGGGCGATCTGCCAGTCGCCCACGCCCCGATCGGCTCTCACGCCGATAGCATCGACTGTTCAGTTCGCCTACCCGATCGAGGTGTTGATCCGGCCCAGATGTTCCTGGTAGCGGGCGTGGGCCTCCCGGTCCCGCCGGGCCCGGGAAGAGTGGTAGGCGAAGCCGAGGTTGCGCCTGTGATCGGCAGTGCGATTCGGTCCGGTACGATGGATCACGTTGACGTGGTGGAGCGAAAGATCCCCGGGCTTCAGGTCGAGTGACACCTCAGGGTGGCGGCCGAGGTCCGGCTTCTCCATCAGGCCCAGGCTGGCGCCGGTGACTCCCGAAGCCCGGTGCGGCAGGATGGGAGCGTTGTGCGAGCCCTTCAGGCAGACGATGGACCCGTTCCGGTCATTGGCCTCGTCCAGGGCCAAGGTGACGGCGACGGCCTCCGCCGGGTTCCAGAACTGGTAGGCATTGTCCTGATGATAGGGGAACTGGTAGGTGGCGTAGGGGGCCTTGTCGATCAGCATCACGCCGTCCGCCTCCGCCGCCAAGCCGGGATAGAGCGCCTCGACGAGCGCAATCAGACGAGGATCCCACATCAGGCTTGCAAAAAAGTCGGAGCGTTGGTTGATCCTGAAAACGCACCGCACCGCACCATCGTCGCCATCCTCAAAGTAGGCTTCGCCGGCTTCCAGATCGGAAAGGGATTCCTGCAGAAAGAGGCGGAGTTTCCGGTCCACTACAGCCAGTTCCTCGGATGAGAAGAACCCGGGCACGACCCCGAATCCGTTCTCGTGGTATTCAAGCGCAATCGCTTCGTAGTCCATGCATCGTCCCTCCCGAAACTCCGTCCGACGAGCCTCGGCTCGCGCTTCACCACCCTGAACTCAGAGATGTCTGGAGTCAACGTCTCGGCCTCCTGCGATGTGTGCAATTCTCAGTGGCCATTGACAGGTGACTTACGTGACTGGGTCTTCCGGTCATACGAGGCGCGTATACTTCGCGGCATCAGGAAGTAGCCCCGCGGGATGATCGCAAGTCATGAGCCGCCCGTTTTCTCGGGCGCAGGGATGTTGGATGGGGTCACCGCATAGTCTCCCCTTTCGTTCCCACCCCTCTCTGAGCCGCTTCGATCCGCTGCCGCGGATCTTTTATTACGACGATTTCAACCAGGGAATGAATGGTTGGACGGCGCTGATCGGCAATTACGAGGGAAGCCTCGACCGCATGCATCCCGGCTACAGGTCCCTGACCCAGCCGATGCTGAGCAACCTGACCCACTGGGACGGGGGAACCCATGGGGCCATGAGCGGCAGCTACGCACTGAAGATGGCCACTCGTCCTCAGAGCGGCGCCCAGGGAGTCGCCATCAAACGGGTGACCTTCTCCAGACCCTGTCCCATCCAGTTGGAGTTCTTCTTCACCTTCAAGCCCGAGGCCTCCGAGCTCCGGCTCTCGGACCTGGACGTTCGCTCCGTAGGCGTCCTGTTCGACCTCCAGGACGATACCCATCGCGTGATGCCGCACCTGAGATACCTCAACGCCAGGGACGGCCGGAGGGTGCAACGCTGGCAGTACAAGAAGCAGACCGTCGATTTCGTCCGCGTGGGTGAGAAGACGGTCACGCATCATCACCTGGCCGACCGGGACTGGCGCCCCCTCTCGGACCGCGGTCAGGAGCTGTGCTACAACGAGATTCCGACCAAGGTGAACTGGCACTATGTCAAGGTGGGGTTCGACTTGCGGAGCATGCGCTACACGCATTTCCGCTGCAACGGCATGGCTTACGACATGGACGGCATCGACCCCATCGTCATTCCCGCCATGCCCAATCTGAGGAACATGCTCAATGTCGCCTTCTTCGTCGAGACGGACGTGGACAAGAGGGCCTTCTACTACGTCGACTCCGTGATCTTGTCGGGAGACTGGGATTGAGGTTGCGAGAGAGTCACACGGCAATTCTCTCGCTGGGCGAAGACTGGCAGAACGAGGTCGCGACCGAGCCCTACGAAGCCGCCTGGGCCTCGGAAGTCATCTTCTTTCTTCGAGCCCTACGAGTGCAGGGAGAAGTCGACGACGCTCGCGCCGCGGTCCAGATCTCGCCCGACGGTGTGCATTGGGTCGATGAGGGCACTACCCTCGCCCTGCCCGGCCGGGTGGGCGAGTTGACCTTCTGCCGGGTTCTCCACTTCGGCACCTACCTGCGGCTCCGAGCGGAACTTCCAGCCGGGGCCGAGTGTCAGCTTATAGCCACGGTCTCGCTGAAGGCCTGATCATTGCGCCTCAGCTCGGCACGGCCCAGTGGCCGGGCCGGTAGCGGCGGGCCAGCAGCGCGTTGGCCTCGTCGTCTCCCACGATCCGCTCCCGATCCGCGTCGAAGCGGACGCTTCGATTCGTCCGGGCCACGATGTTCCCCAGATGGGGGAGAGTGGAGGAGAGGTGGCCGACCTCGATATCCGCCACTGGGCGTCCACCGGATCGAATGGCGTCCAGGAAGTCCTTCTGGTGAACTCCCCTGGTGAGCTCATACCGTTCCTCCTGGCGGATCAGCTCGTTCTTCTTGCCGTAGATCCGGATTCCCTGCCCTCCCAGCGTCATCATCCCCTCGGTGCCGTAGAAGTAGAGGCTGTTGTCCTGAGCGTCGTTTCGATAGGGCGACCAGATACGCTGCTCGTAGACCAGCAGGCGCTCCCGCGAGTCGCCGGCGCCCCCGGGATAGACGAACGTCACCGTGTAGGTGTCGGGGAATTCCTGATCGTCGTCGAAGAAGAGCTTGGACCCGTAGCCGGTCACCAGACCGGGGTGGGTCTCAACGCCGAGCCCCCAGCGGGCGAGGTCGATGCCATGGACGCCGTCGTTACCGATGTCCCCGGTGCCGAAATTGTAGAACCAGTGCCAGTGGTAGTGGACGTAGTTGGCCTGGTACTCGGCCCATTCAGCGGGGCCGACCCAGAGATCGTAGTCCAGGTGCTCAGGCGGACGGGACGGCTTTTCGTGCCCGATATTGCGCCGTTTCTGGCTGTTCACGTGCTTGGCCACCAGGACTTCGCCGATCACTCCTTCCCGGAGCATCCCGATGGCTCGGATCACGCCGGAGCTGGACCGGCTCTGGGTGCCATGTTGCATCACCCGGCCGTGACGGCGGGCGGCCTCGATCATCTGGCGTCCCTCCCGGACGTTGTGGGAGCAGGGCTTCTCCACGTAGACGTGCTTGCCGGCCTGGCAGGCTAGGATGGCTGCCGGAGCGTGCCAATGATCGCAGGTGGCGATGACCACCGCATCCACCTCCGGATCGTCCAGGATGTAGCGGAGGTCTGCGACCCCGTGAGTCGCGCCGGTCTGCTCGATGGCCTGCGCCACGCGCTGGGAGTCCGGGTCGCAGACGTGGGTCACCCGGCAGCCCTCCAGGGCGGCGAAGTTCTCGCCCAGCCGCCGCCCCCGGCCGCCGCAGCCGATGACCCCCACGTGGAGGCGATCGTTGGCTCCCAGAACGCTGCCCACCGCGGGAGTCAACCCGACGGCGGCCGCCGTCAGACCGAGACCCGATTCCTTCAAGAAAGCTCGACGATTCGAAGCGGACATCTGTTCACCTCCTCGGCTGTGTGGACCGGAAAAAGGACTGTACCGTCGCCCTGTATGAATGCTAAATCCGAACCTGAGAGAATTCCAGTGTTTCGGTCCCCGGGCAGGAACCTTTCAACCGGAGGCGTCGTATGCGAGTCACTGTCGATCCCGATCAAGTCAAGCGCGTCTTTCGGGAATTGAGAGGTTCATCCGCGTTCCAAGAGAGCCGGGCTCTCGCCGAGGCTGGTGGACTGCCGGTCGAAATGCTTCAGGCCATGTCGTTGCGGCCGGAGATTCTGAAGGCCTTCGGAGCCACCGGAGAAGGCGTCTACCCCGGCGGGATTCTGGAGCGGGCTCTGAAGGAAAAGGTGATCCTGAAAGCCTCGCTTCTCAACGAATGCCAGTTCTGTATCCACTCCCACCGGGCCATCATGCGGATGATCGGCATTCCGGATCCTAAGATCGAGGATCTCGAAGCGCCGGAACATCTGACCCGCAGAGAAGCGTTGGCGGTGGATTACACTGCCCGGGCGATCCGGGACGCCAAGGGTATCGAGGAGGCCTTTTTCGATCGGCTCCGACAAGAGTTCTCGGACGAGGAGATCGTGGAGCTGACGTTTCTGATCGGGCTCATTCAGCTTCTGAACCTGTTCAACAACGCCCTCCAGGTCACCTACAGCAGCGATTACGAGGGATAAGTAACGCATCGACCGGTTGTCCGATTGACAGCGGGGACTAACCAAAGAATTCTTTTCAAGGATCGCTAGGGTCCGGAACTATTTCCCGATTCCCGGGTTTCCAAGGCAAGCCCTGTCATCTCACTTGTGACGCGCTCTATTTCCCTCCGAACCCCATCCATGACCTTCCGTGCCCTCGCCATCTCCCCTAGAACCACTTTCCTCTTGTCCAACAACATCTGAAGATCGATCCTAGCCATCTCGCTCGCGACACGCTCAAATTTCTTCCGCACCCTTTCAAACTCGCCCCGGATCTCCTCCTTCTCACCCATGGCATGGGGGAAAACCTGAGCTATCCCATTCATTAGGTATTCAGTGTTCCTTAGCACTCTTTCAGTGTTCTTGAGCGCCGATTCAGTCTCGCGCCAGATCTCTTTCTTGACCTTGAAAATTTGAGGAAAGATTCCGGATGGAGGGAAGCGAAGGAAGACCGTGGTCCTGACACGAATCGGCTGACCATCTAACAAATACGGTTCATAGCGCCACTGTCTAACTGCGTCCATCGCCGCGGAGTCCATGGCAGGTTTGTCTTTATCGGGCTGTACAACCTCGACCTGCTGAACTTCTCCTTGCTTGCCGACCACGACGGATAATATGACGAGACCCGATGGTCGAGCGATAGTCAGGTGAGACAGGTACTCGGGATCAACCCGGTGGATCAGTTTCCTTTTCATCACGTTACTGCCCACAAGAATCGGCTCCTGAACCGCAGGTTCCGACTCTGGAAGTCGGGTCGACTGAGCGGCCGTCAAAGGCAATGCAGACAAGCTCCACCATCCGATCACAGCCAGCAATGCAAGACCGACGGCCATAGATATATTCTTTCTCGCCTTGGACATTCTCACCTCCCGGAGTCTGAGCAGAAGCTGCACGCGGCGACTTAGCTGCGATTCCTTGAGAAACAGTGGAGCCGGCAAAGCGGTGCTGTTACGCCGTTTCGCGATCTCTACCAGGGATCGAAGATAGATCTGCCTGGAACCCAACAGGGTCACGGCCTGCTCGTCCACTACCTGTTCTCGGGTTAGCTGAATGCGGCCGACGAGCCAATGGAAGCCGGGGTGGAACCAAAAGAAAGTCCGCACCAATTCGTCCAAGGTGTTCCATACCCAATCCCTTCTTTTCACGTGCAAAAGCTCATGGCAGGCAACAGCACTCTGCATGCTCTCGTCCAATTCCGTAAACGCCTCAGGAAAGACGACAACGGGTTGCAGAATGCCGAAGGTGATGGGACCGCTCACCTCGGAGGAAACACGAAACCTCGCGGAGACGTCCAACCTCTCCTTCATCATCCGCAGATGCCTCGGAAGGGGCAGATGCCGGGTTCTTAGCTTCAAGCGGTGAAGCCGGCGGAAACCGATTCCCAGCCAGACCAGGCGGAGAAGGATGCCAGAAATCAGCAATCCCCCCAGCCACGGATACATATTGGCGACGGGGCGGGCCTGTACGTTCCCCACCGGAGAGACGGGAAACACAGATTCTCCGAGCGTAAGCGCGATCGCAGGATCAGGCAAGGATTCCGGCACCCCAGGCTGAAACGCCAGCATCAGGCACCCCGCCAGCAGGAGACGCCAGTAGAGGTGGATGCCGCCGGGTTCGCGGAGACGAAAGATCCAGGCGAGGAGCCCACCCACCAGAATCAGGATTCCGGTCTGGAGGCTGTAGAACCAGAGATTGGAGAGCCAGATTTCCAGGCTCATTCCTCCTCCTCGATCATCTCTTCCAGTTCCCGGAGCTTGTCCCTGGAAATGTCGTGGCGTTGGACCAGATGCAGCATCAGCGCCTCGCTGGACCCGCCGAATACCCGCTCTACCAGATCCGCCACCACCTCCCGGATGATCTCTTCCCGGGGACGAGTGGGCTGGTAGATGTGAGCCCGGCCCTCTTTCCACTTCCGGAGGAATCCCTTTCGATCCAGGTTCTGCATCGTGCCCATGACCGACGTGTACGCGATCCGGCGCCGCAGGCGCAGTTCCTCATAGACGTCGCGGACGGTGATCTCGTCCCTGCCCAGACGCCAGATCAGTTTCATGATTTCCAGTTCCTGTCGACTTAAGGATTTCGACATACGTATAGATTAGTACGTTAGTTACCTTAGTTCAACAAAAAAATAATTCTGGAAATCACTTCGGGAATGCCCTGGGGAATCTATAGCTGGATCGCTGCCCAGATATCCGCTCTTCGAAACCCTCTGCTTCGATACTGCGGTGGCGCCGACGGACTACCCTCGCCGTTGTCTGGGACCTTTCACCGGAATCGGCTTTCCCCTAAACAGTCTCTGTAGAATGTCTCCCAGGATCTCGACGGTTTTCGGGGCGGCTCCAAGGGCGCTCCAGACGATGTTGCCTTCGCCGTCGATGATGTAGTGGCTCGGGTAGGCCTCTACTCCGAACGCCCGTGCCAGGCGGCTGGAGGATGGAACGATCTCGTACCGGAACTCCCGGCCCTTCAGGAACTCCTTGATCGGTTCCTGGTCATCCGTGGCGAAGGCCAGGAATCTGGCCTTCCCCGCAAACTCGTCCGCCAAGTCGTTCAGCTCGGGGATTTCCTTGATACAGGGGCCGCAACTGGTGAACCAGAAATTTACGACCACTGGCTTCCCCTTCAGTGATTTGGAAGTCAGTGCGATGCCGTCCAGGGTCGTCCCTTCGATCTCCGGAGCGGATTCCGGTTCCGGCATGTTCCGGGTCAACCGCGTCATGACGTAATCTTTAAAACCGTGTTTGTCGCCCGTGCGGGCCACGTAGGCGTTCTTCAACAGCTCCTCGGCCGTCGCGGATCCCATTCGGTAGGCGTCCACGAGGATCTCTTCGGCCCGACGGAGATGGCCAATGCTTTTCCAGATTGCCGCCTCGATTTCGAGGGTCTCCGCCGATCGGCCTTGTCCGTCTGCTCGAGCCATCTCGATGTCGGCCAGTGCCCCTTCGGCATCCCCGTTCCGGAGCCGAAGCCGGGCACGAACCCTGTAGGCCAGATCCCGCAGGTGCTTGTCGGCAACAAAGGCTCGCGGCGTGTAATAGAGATCAAGGGACCGGTCGATGAGTCGACCGGCTTCTTCGTCCGAGGTCCCCTCCCTGGACAGAGCGTTCGCCAGCAGCAAATACGGATGGGGATCGACCGGGTCCTCTTCGACCCAGGCTTCGAACAAGCTGCGCATGGCGTCCAGGCTCACTCTTGAATTACTCCGGAGCCAGAGGACGGATCTCCTGTCCTTCCACAGACGTGGATTCGTCGGCGCCTCGTCTACGACCTTCGCCTGCAGTTTCTCCAACGGAGCGCTCAATGGGTCCAAACCCTGAGTCGAAATCCAGTAAATGGCTTCGTTCAGCGCTTGGACGGAGTATCTCGACCCAGGAAACCGAGTGCAGAGTTCGGTCAAACTCTCAAACGCGCGGTCGGACCGCTTTGCGAGCCAATAACCGACAGCCAGGGTCCGAAGCAGTGATGGCCTCTTCTGGTGCGACTCCATCCTGCGGAGCTGCGAAATGACTTCATTGCTGTCGAGATTCTTCAAGATCCTTTCTCTCAGCCCCCAGACCTTCGGGTAGATCCACCACAGATCCGGGTTCTCAGTGAGTGCACGGTCGATGGCCTCGTTACACGCCGAGAGGTCCGTACGCAGTCTGCATGACGCCATGACCCGGGTTCCGGGCAGCATTTCACCGGCATCCGTTCGAGGCGCAAAACCCATGCCACGAAAAAACCTTTCCGGTGTCCGGATCCTGATTGAGGCCCATTCGCAGTTATCAGGTAACGTCAGCCGAGCGACGAAAGCCTCTCCGTCCCAAACGGCCTTCTCGTTGACGGTGGAGAGGACATCTTGATGCCAAGTCGACAAGTTGACGAACACGCGATCGTCTGGATAAAGGCGCCCCCGGGGGAATTCCGGAGTGATCCGTACGAAAAAGTCTTGACCCCATCGAGGCGCTTCGGGTTCGAGCTGGATCCCGGCGAACAGGCAGGTCCCCAGCGTGAGGACGGACACAAGATGGCAGATCGTTCCGGTCAGGAATCTCGAAACGTTCTCAGTAGATATTCCGTAAAGACTTAACAACGCTTGATACATACCCCTCCCATCTGGGAGAAAACACCAATTCCAAATTCCCAACCCGGTGTAGCCGGAACCAAAAGTTCTCCCCCGGAGCGGGGGCTTTCCAGTCCCCGAATCTTCATATTGGTCGCATCTTGCCCTGTATTGGACGGAAGAGGGCACCCACAAGGGTCACCGCTACGGGTCGTGTGGGACAAATTCCTAAAAATGAGATCGGAGCTTCTTACTTCTCAACTCTCACTTCTCCTTCCAGGGCCGATTCCCAGTCCTCCGAAACCCTCTGATTCCACGCTTTATAGAGACGGCCCATTGCCTTCACGCGGTCCGGATAGCGGGACGAGAGGTCTCGCTCCTCGGTGCGGTCGGAATCCATGTCGTAGAGTTGCCACAGTTCTTCCCGATCCCCCGGGGTTGGTGGGACCGTCTTGTCCGACCCCGCCTGCCGCCAGGGCTCGTAGCGAATCCAATGATCGGGAGAGACCAGTTTCCACCTTCCCTGCCGGACCGCCCGCCAGAGGCCACGCTGATTCCAGAAGAGCGTCTCATGGCCCGCGCGGGTTTTTCCCCGGAAGATGGGAAGCAGGCTCCGGCCCTCGAGCGGCGGGATCTTCATCCCGTTGACCTCCGACGGATAGTCGGCTCCCGCAACCTCCAGACAGGTGGCCATGATGTCGATGAGGTGGCCGACCTCCGAACTGACCCTTCCCGGCTGCGCGATGCCCCGGGGCCAGTAGGCCACCAGGGGCGTGGCGATGCCCCCTTCGTGATTCCATCGCTTGAATTGGCGAAATGGCGTGTTGCTGAGATTGGCCCAGGGAAGATCCACCGATCGGTAGGATTCCACCGGACCGGGCGGCAGGTCGGGGGTCCGGGTGCGGTCCTCGTCGCTGGCACCGTTGTCGGACAGGAACAGAACCAGGGTGTTGCTCTCCTTGCCCAGTGCACGTACGGTCTCCAGAAGGCGGCCGATGTTCTGGTCCATGCGGTCCACCATGGCGGCATAGACCGCCATCTTGAGATCCCAGGCCTGTTTGTCCGCCACTTCGTCCCAGGCGGGGGAGTGGGAACTGCGCACGGAAAGTTCGGATTGCTCCGAGATCAGCCCCTCCCGGACCAGACGCCGGTGGCGTTCCCGGCGGAGAGCATCCCAACCGGCCATGAATCGGCCCCGGTAGCGGACGATGTCTTCAGGCCAGGCATGGAGTGGGTAGTGGGGCACGGTATAGGCGAGATAGAGGAAGAAGGGGCGGTCCTCCCGGCCGTACTGCTCCAGGTAGCGGATGGCGCGATCGGTGAAGGCGTCGGTGCTGTAGAAGCGGCGATCTTCCGGCGTGTAGGGGCGGATCACCTTCCCGTCGACAGAAAAGGGTTGATCGTCGTCGGGGAATTTCTTGCCCGGTTCCGGCTCTCCCGGTCTGCGCCGACCCGGATTGAAGTGGTTGCAGGTCCCCGTCAGGAGTCCATAGTAACGCTCGAAACCCCGTTTCAAGGGGTGGCCGTCCAAGTGCCACTTGCCCGACATGAGGGTCCGGTACCCGGCGGCCCGGAGCCCTTCCGCCAAGGTGACGCATCCCAGGAATCGGCTGCTTCCCACTTGCTGGGAGTAGAGTCCGCTGAGCAGCGACGCCCGGCTCGCGGGACAGATGGCGTTGTTGTAGAACTGGGAAAAGCGAAGCCCGTTGCGAGCCAGATGGTCCAGATTCGGGGTTCGGATCTCGCTTCCGTAGCAACCCAGGTCCGAGTAGCCCAGATCGTCCGCCATGATCAGGATGATGTTGGGACGGGGCGGAGTCGAGGCCCAGCCCAACGAGCCGCTGAGAATGACCCACAGTAGTGTCCGGAGAACCCTGCTTGCTGTGACGATCGGCTTCCGGGACTCAAGTGGGTGTTTCTCAGGAACGCGCATACCTTTTCAACGGTCCAATACGACAGCCCGGCCCAATCGGACGTTCGGACGGGCGTCCAGTTCCAGCGCCGTGTGCCGGTAGAAAAAATAGGTCCCCATTTCGGGAGAGGCCAGGATGTCGGGTTTGCCGTCTCCGTCCAGGTCCCGAAAGCCGTAGTAGGGACCGTGTGAGCCAAGCCCTTCCAACGGTTTTCCGAAGAGGGCCAGAACCTGAGGCCGGCCGAAGCGCGGTTCGGTCCGGGTGCCGACGTTGGGATAGATGAGAGGCCGGGTCGGATTATGATCCCACTCACCCGACTTGCGCCGGCATTCATTGAAGAAGAGGTCCAGCAGGCCGTCCCCGTTCCAGTCCACCAGGAAGAACTGGGTCGGCTGGAAATCGACCCCCTGGATGGTGTCCCCATCGGGGAGTCGAAAGGGTCCGTCGTCCCGGAGCAGAAGCGAACCCTCCCGGTCCTGGAACCTCCGGAACAGGTGGGCCTCCCGGGTGACGGCGGCAGCGGTGAACAGATCGGTGAGACCGTTCCCGTCCAGATCGGCGAAGGCGGCCCGGGCCCTCCAGCGGAACGGCTGGTGACGGTTGGGAACCCGCTTCTTCCACTGTCCGGTGCCGGCGCCCAGGAGCTTGGCGGTCGCGGCCAAGAGATCCTTTCCGTCGGGATAGCCCTCGCAGAGGACCTGGAGTCTCGGCCCGAACCGGGGCCGGCTCCGGGTGCCGACGTTCCGGTACCAGTAGATCCGGTTGGTGAGGTTGGGCAGCATCAGGTCCGGCAGTTGGTCTCCGTCCCAATCGACGTAGACCGGGTGCGTGTACCCCATGTTGTGGCCGTATTCCTCCAGGCCGGGAAAGACCTGGCTCATGAAGAGGCGGATGGGCTCCCCCTGGGATCGGACCGGTTGCTCCCGGAGAAAGACGGGTTGAGTGCCGGAGCCCTCATTGATGAGGACGCGGACGAAGCCGAATCCGTCGCCGGCCAGCAGGTCCCAGTCCCCGTCTCCGTCCCAGTCGCAGGGATAGGGGGTGGACTGCTCTCCCAGGATCGCGTGAGCGGAAAGCGACAGCGCCTCCTGGCGGCGGAAAGCCGGTTCCTTTTCGGGACCGCTTCGAACCTGCTCGAAGAAAGCCAACTTTCGGAAGTGATCGTAGGCCACCAGCAATCCCCGGCGCGGACCCGAGGGCACGGACGCGGTGAAGAAGGCAGCCCGAACGTCGATCTGTTCCAGCAGGCGGGGCGGACCGAAGCGGGGAACCGTCCCACCCAGGTTCCGGCGCCAGGCCACCCGTTTGAAATACTTCTTCCTCTCGGACTCGGGGTCATGAACCAGGCAAATACTGTCCGGGAGACCATCACTGTCCAGGTCAACAAAGCTGGCTCTCACTCCCGGATCGATTCGAGCGGGAGGTGCAGGCTGAAACGGCCAGCCTCCGGGATTGGTATTCCGAATGAAGTACCCGCGGCCGTCGGGGGGAATTCGGTTGCCTCGAAACATGGACCCCACCACCAGGTCGAGAACACCGTCCCGGTCCAGGTCCACGATTCTCACCGGCCCCCACCAGTCCCGGGGACGGGAGATTCGGCCGTGGTCCCGGAAGATGGGAAGTCCTCCGTCGTCTCGTCGGCCGGTGTTGAGAAGGAAGACGATCCAATCTCCGGCGCTGCGGGGATTCTGGTGCGAGCCGTCGGCGGGCGAGGCATAGACCAGGTCGACCAGGCCGTCGCCGTTGAGGTCTCCCGCGTCCAGGTGGAGGTAGCCGGCCCGCAGATGCCGCGGTTCCGAAGCGCCGGACGCCTCCAGGTATCGGATCGCCACGGGGTCCCCGAACCGGAACTCGCCGGTGCCACCGACCCGGGGGTAGCAGACGATTCCTCCAGGCGGACGATCAGGCGAATAAGTGTAGATGACCGTTCCCACAAGATCCCGCTTTCCGTCTCCCGTCAGGTCCACGAGGGCGCCCAGGATGGGAAGAGATATGGGTTTCGGCTCCCCCGCGTTGTAGCGAAGCAGCTCGCCGGTGCCGATCATGGGGACGTTTGGACGAGGATCCAGCGGCGGCCGGACGGCTCCCATCCGAAAGCGGATCCGATAGTTTCTCCGCTCCGGATCCGCCACCACCCACTGGACCCTTCCCTGTTGGCCGTGGTGGAAGTGGCGGCTCAGGGCGTGCGGCAGGGGACTGTCCGACACCGCATCCAGAACCTGGATCGAGTTGGGATCCAGAACACCCTTGACTCCGGCCTCCGTGGCCAAGGAGGCGAAGTCGATCCAGGGGTCGACGGGAATCTGGGCGAACGGGAGGGGCGAGGTGATGCGAAGGTCCACCGTGTACGCGTGATCAGTCGCCCGCGCGCCGACCCAGGTCTGGGTGAATCCCAGAACCAAGGTCAGGGATCGCAAGATCCGGAACGCCATGGAAGGATGCTTCTTCGACACCAGCAACGTGATTCCAATGTCTCACATCCGGCGACAGTCCGGTATGAGAACCGAAAAACGGCGCTTGGAATTTGCTGGGACTGCTGCTGAAGACGAAGTTCCGGTCGATCCCGGCCTGCTTCAGCGACTGAACCGATTCCCCTGACAGCGGACCGGACAGGTACCGTCAGGACCGGAGTCGGGACAACTCTTCGCTACAGGATAAAGGATCGATTCAGTTGATCAGGAAGGAATATAGGCGGGTTCGGCTCAGAATGAACTTCAATCGAACCGGCCGATCCTGAAGCTCCTCCAGGCTCTCCTTTCCCTCCCAGGAGACCTTGGAGTAGACCCCCTCTGCGGGGGCCAGACTGGAACTGTCGGCTTCATAACCGGGAATGGCGTTGCCCGCGATGTCCTGGACCTCCACCTTCAGGTACCCCTCCTGGTTCGGGCTGTCGTTGAAGGTCACTTCTCCCGGCGCCGTCGACGCGTCCCCCTCCCTCTTCAGAAGACGGGCGTTGACCTGGAGCGTGCTCCCCGAGAACTGCAGGGGCCGGGTCAGGACCAAGCCCTCGGCGGTGGCGTCGACGGAGACGAAGCCGTCCTGCCGCAAGCGGGCCAATCCGATCTCCCCGGTGTGATCCGCCGACGGGGCGTTGTGAAGATTGTCGAATCCGGAGTAGTAGATCCAGACCTGTCCATCCTTGACCACGGGAGCCGTAATGGGCCAGATCATCCCGCTGTCGAAGCTCTTTCCCGAATACTCGTTTCTCTGGTAGCCCAGGTAGATCAGGGGCCGCCGGTACACGCTACGGTCCCACTCGACGCCGTCCCGGCTGGAGACCAGTTGGACGTCCATGGTCTGAATGTTGGTATGAAAGACCCAGAGCAATCCCAGGGTCTGGCTGCCGTAGGGGAAGGCCGAGAGTCCGTAGAACTCGGTCCCGGGACGGTCGTGGATGTCCGGCTCCAGGACCAGGCGATCATCGGTCCAATGAATGAAGTCGTCGCTGACCAGCCGCGACACCTTTCTGGGACCTCCGGGATTGGTCTTGTGATAGAGCCAATACTGCCGGGAGACGGGATCCCTCATCACCGCGAACGTGTCTCCCGTTGCCCAGCAGGGCACCACCGGGTTCTTTTCGTAGTCGGTCCAGCGGATGCCGTCAGGTGAGAAGGCGGCCCAGATACCGCAGCGTTCCCGATCCCTGGTCTGCCAATAGCCCATCTTGTACCGGCGGTCGGGGTCCGGGTCCTCCGGATCCCGGATCACCGAATGGTTCCAGTTGTTCCAGCGCAGGACGATGTTGTTGGCCTTGGAGCCGCGGAACTCCATGTGATTCAACTCCGGCTTCTCCCACCGGATCCCGTCCTTGGAGGTGGCATAACAGACGAACTGCTCGATGTCGGCGTCGCCGGTTCGGGGCAGCGTGTTGTACCACATCTGGAAAATTTCCTTTTCCGGATCGTAGATCACGCTCCCCGGTTGAAGGATCAGGTAACCCTCCCAGGGCCGGTCTGGCCGGATCAGGGGGTTCCCGGCTACCTTTCCTCCCCGGCCCAAACTTCGCCAGACCCGGTCCATCCGTTCGATGAGCAGGTCATCGACGAACAGTTGGACTCGATCGTCCAGCCGGATGGGAGGGTCCGCTTCAGGACCCGGAGCGCAGGTGACTCCCGGCAACAGGACGCCCCCAAGGAAAATTGCCAGGCAGAAACTGGATTTCATTTTCATGCCGTCACTCCCGGCGGGGATCATAGCATGGGGACTCTGGGCCTGCTCCGTTCCATGGCGGTTTCCAAAGAACATGCCGGGGCGACGTGGCGGGGCGATCTCCAGTCGCCGATTCCTCCTTTCCCCCGTGCGCCCGCTCCCCATGCTTCGTCCGGAGTTCGGCGGTTAGAAACCGCCGCTCCGGCGACTTCCACCGGGAAGGATTAAAGTCTAAACTTGGAAGTCGGAACGATGCTTCGACTCGATGGCCCCTCAACTCCTCATCTCTGCCAGGAAGTTCACCGCCGGGACTTCCTTCATGCCGGCTCCCTGGCCTTCCTGGGTCTCACCCTACCCGGTTTCCTGGAGCTGAGAGCGGCAGGCCGGACCACTCCCGACAAGGACGTGAACTGCATTCTTCTGTTCCTGGAAGGGGGCGCGCCCCAAATGGACACCTGGGACCCGAAGCCGGATGCTCCGGCCGAGATTCGGGGACCCTACAAGCCCATGGCCACCAACGTGGCCGGGATCCGGGTCACCGAGCTGTTTCCCCGAATGGCTCGTCATGCGGATAAATTCGCGTTGATCCGCTCCTACTACCACACCAATCCGGCCCATCCCCAGGCCAAGACCTGGATGCAGACCGGACATCCTCCCCTGCCTGGAATCCAGTACCCGCACTTGGGTTGTGTCATCGACAAGCTCAAGGGAGCCCGAGGTGACCTGCCCGCGCACGTCCTGCTTCCCTTCAAGCCCGACAAGGGCCAGGGGCCCGGCTTTCTGGGCAAGACCCACGAGCCCTTCGTCATCGACTCCGACCCTTCCGATCCTTCGTTCCGGGTCCGGGACCTGAGGCCGCCCGATTACATCTCGGCGGTTCGAGCCCAGCGACGGGTCTCCTTCCGCCGGCTCATCGACCGGAGCTTTCTTGATTTCGAAAAGAACTGCGCCGAGAGCCGGCTCCTGGACGCCAACTTCTCCCAGGCCTATCGGATCGTCTCCTCCCGCCAGGCTCGTCAGTCCTTCGACCTGACCGGCGAGCCGGACAAGCTCCGCCAGAGCTACGGCATGAACCGTTTCGGCCAGAGCTGCCTCCTGGCCCGCAGGCTCGTGGAACGGGGTGTCCGCTTCGTGACCGTCAACATGTTCGACGATCTGGCCGGGTCCTGGGACATTCATGGACAAGCGCCCTTCACCTCTCTGAGCGCACTCGACACCCTTGGACCCATGTTTGACCATGCCTTCTCTTCCCTGCTGGAGGACCTCCACCAGCGGGGCCTCCTGGAACAGACCCTGGTGGTGGCCATGGGAGAGTTCGGCCGGTCCCCCAAGATCAATCCGGCGGGCGGACGAGATCACTGGCCGGCCTGCGGCACACTCATCCTCGCCGGCGGAGGAATCGTGGGGGGCCAGGTCATCGGTTCCTCCAATGGCACGGCCAGCGAACCCAGGGATCGGCCCGTCCGCCCCATGGAGATTCTGGCTACCCTCTATCAGGCCCTCGGCGTCAGCATGCACACCGAGCTGGACGGACCGGGGAACCGGCCCGTTCCCGTGGTGGATATCGGGGTGGAGCCGATCCGGGAGCTCTTTGGCGCCGCATGATCGCTACTCTCCTGCTGGCCTCGACGATCTCGGTTTCCAGCGCCGATTCACTGGCTTTGTTGCCTTCCGAGACCACGCTTCAGGGCCAGAACGCAACGCAGCAACTGATCCTGACCCGGCGGACACCTCAGCTCGGTTCCAAGGGGGATCTGACCCCGGAAGCCGCCTTCACCTCGTCGTCTCCCGGGGTGGCCCGAGTGGACGCTCAGGGTGTGGTGCGCGCGGTGGCAGACGGAGAGACCCGAATCACCGCCCAGCTTCCCGACGGCCGGCAGGCCACGACCCGAATCCGGGTGGAATCGGCCGGCCAACCGCCGACTCGGGACTTTCGCAACCAGGTCCGCTCGGTCATGACCAAGACGGGGTGCAATTCGGGGGCCTGCCACGGAGCCGGTGCGGGACAGAACTTCTTCAAGCTCTCGTTGCGAGGTTATTCGCCGGAGGCGGATTATCGGGCTCTGACGCGGGAGGCCGGGGGCCGCAGGATCTCCCGCCAGGAACCGTCTCGGAGTTTGCTTCTGCTCAAACCCACCCTGGCCGTCTCCCATGGCGGCGGAAGGCTGCTGGAAACCGACTCCCTCGACTACCGGATCCTGGCCGACTGGATCGCGGGTGGAGCCCGAGGCCCCTCCCCCGAAGATCCCAGGATCGAGCGTCTGGAGGTCTTCCCCTCGCAGGCGACACTGCGCCCCGGAGACCAGCACCGGCTCGTCGTCCGGGCTTTCTTCTCCGACGGGCGGACCGAGGACGTCAGTCGCTGGGGAAAATATGCGAGCAGCGACGCCTCCGTGGCCAAGGTCGGAGAGGATGGACGGGTGGAGATTTCGGGTCACGGCGAGGCGATCCTGTCGGTCTGGTACCTGGACCGGATCGCCTCGGCGAGAATCGCCGTTCCCTTTCCGGGAGAGATCCCCGAAGAGGTCTTTCGCAACGCGACCCGCCAGAATTTCGTCGACGATCCGGTCCTGGAAAAGCTGAAGCGGATGCGGATCCCCCCGTCGGAACTCTGTACCGATTCGGAGTTTCTCCGGCGGGCTCACCTGGACGCCGCGGGAATCCTGCCCAGCGTCGAGGAAGCCGAACGGTTTGCGGCCGATCCGGATCCCCGAAAACGAAGCCGGCTGGTCGATTCGCTGCTGGAGCGGTCCGAGTTCGCGGATCTCTGGGCCTACAAATGGTCCGACCTCCTCCTGGTTTCCAGCTCCAAGCTCACGCCTGCGGCCACTCGGACCTTCCACGACTGGATCCGGCGGAGCGTGGCCGAGAACAAACCCTGGGACCGCTTCGTCCAAGAGATCATCACCGCTTCCGGAAGCAATCTGAGCAACGGCGCCGCCAATTACTATCTGCTGCACGACGAGCCCACCGTGCTGGCGGAGAACATGACCCTCACCTTCATGGGGATCTCCATCAATTGCGCTCGTTGCCACAACCACCCCCTGGACAAATGGACCCAGGACGACTACTACCACCTCTCCAGCTTCTTCTCCCGAGTGGGCCGCAAGAACGACGTGGGCTACGGCTTTGCCGACAATCCCAACTCATTGAAAGAGACCACCATATTCACTGCCAGCCGCGGCGAGGTGATCCATCCGCGCCTGGGCCGGCCCCTGCCTCCCCGTCCTCTGGAGTCGGTGGAGACGATCAGCGACCGTCCGGCGAGAGACCGGCGGCTGCCTCTCGCCGAGTGGCTCACGTCGGGCGAAAATCGTTACTTCGTCCGCGCCGTGGTGAACCGCGTCTGGCATCACTTCATGGGCCGAGGCCTGGTCCATCCCGCCGACGACATGAGGGAAACCAACGCGGCTTCCAACCCCCGCCTCCTGGAGGCGCTGGGGCGCGAACTGGTGCGGAGCGGATTCGACCTCAAGTCTCTGATCCGATCCGTAATGAACTCGGCCACCTACCAGAGGAGCTCCCGGCCGCAAGGCAACAGCCACGACCGGAAGTATCACTCCCACTATCTGATCCGGAGGCTCCCCGCCGAGGTCCTGCTGGACGTGGTGTCCCAGGTTCTCGGAGTGCCCGAGAGCTTCGCCGGACACCCTGAGGGCGTGCGGGCCCTTCAACTGCCCGACTCCCGGGTGAGCTCCTACGCCCTGACCCTGTTTGGACGCCCCGCCAGAGAAATCAACGCCTACTCGGAGCGGGTCCGGAGCTCCACGGTTCCCCAGATCCTGCACCTGCTCAACGGGGAGTTCCTGAGCGACAAGCTCCGCTCCACCCAAGGGAACCTCCAGCGGATGCTCGACGAGGGGCTCGCGGATCGGGAGATCGTCCGCCGGATCTTCTGGAGCTCGCTTTCCCGGCCGCCTTCCCCAGGGGAGGAGGCGGAAATCCTGGAGCACCTCCGCCCGGATGGAGGCTCGACCGCCGGCCGGCAACCCGGGCGCCGGGAACTCCTGGAAGATTTCTGGGCGGGCTTGATGATGAGCAAGGAATTCCTCTTCAACCACTGATGCGCCTGGAATCCGGAACTCAGATCCTGACCTTTTTCGCCGCCATTTCCTGGGGATTGGCTACGACCTACTACCCTTCCGCGCCGGTGGTCAACGTGGCCAACCCTACCGGGGCTCAGGCCGGATCCAGAGTTCAAGTCATTTTGGAGGGATTACACCTCAAAGAGGCTGAAAATCTAATTTTCAATACGTCGGAGATAACGGCGACCATCCGCGAGAAATGGGACGGTCCCAACGGCCGGTTCCAGACCCCGCTGGCGCGGTTGCGTCTGGAAGTCGACGTTCACGAGGCAACGCCTCCCGCAATCTACGGATTCCGAGTCAAGACCCGGCACGGTGCCAGCAACTGGATTCCCTTCGCCGTCGGGCGATTCCCCGAAGTCCGCGAATCCGCCGGAAACGGCACCCTCGCCGGAGCCCAACCGGTGACTCTGCCCGTGACGGTGAACGGCGTCATCGCCAAAGGGGGAGAGGAGGACTATTTCCAGTTGGAAGGGCGCCGGGGCGAGGAGTTGGTGCTTCAACTCCAGGCCCACCCCCTGGGTTCCCGGCTGGATGGCGCCCTTACCCTCACGGGACCGGAGGGACGCGTCCTGGCCAGCAGCAACAACGCCTCTCCGCGAAACCTCGACGCCATGCTGGGATTGCGGCTGCCCCGATCGGGCCGCTACACGGTCCGGGTCACCGATTTCGCAGGCGGAGGCGGCGCCCGGAGTTTCTACCGCCTCACCATGGGGCCCATTCCCTATGTGACCCAACTGTTCCCCGCGGGCGGGCGTCGGGGCGAAGAGGTGGAAGCGCGGTTGGAAGGCTTCAATCTGGGAGATCAAACCAGGATTCGGCTCCGCGGGGATCGGCCACCCCGAGAAGACGGCTTTCGGGACCTGACGATCCGGACGCCCCGGGGTCCGGCCCTCAACCCGGTCAGGATCGCCGTGGGACGCCACGGTGAGACTTTGGAACTGGAGGAGAA
This sequence comes from Acidobacteriota bacterium, assembly GCA_965263035.1. Lineage (GTDB taxonomy): Bacteria > Acidobacteriota > UBA6911 > RPQK01 > JAJDTT01 > JAJDTT01. The sequence continues at coordinate 5,115,855 of OZ253580.1, read as the reverse complement.
CGACGCCCCGGAGACGGCTCAGCCGATCTCCGTGCCGATCACCGTCAACGGCCGGATCGATTCGACCCGGGACGCCGACGTGTTCCGCTTTCCGGCTCGCCACGGTCAACCTCTGGCCTTGGAGGTCGTGTCACAACGGCTCGATTCACCCCTGGATTCGCATATCGAAATCCTGGACCTCCAAGGGCGTTCCCTGCCCCGGGCCCGACTCAGGACCGTCTTCGAAGGAAGCCACCTGGAACCCCTGGCCTCCCGTTCCCTGCAATTGCAGCGGTTCGACCTGGCCAGCGGAATGGCGTTTCGGGGGCGAGACTTCGTCCTCCTGAGCGAGCGGGAGCTGGTCCGCCTGGAAGAGGGACTCCGCCACTCGGACGACTTCTCCCTGGCCCAGGGCCTCTTGGGGCAGCGCCTGGCCTGGTTGGGCACCAGTCCCCAGAACCACCCCAAGAACTACAACGCCCGAAAGGTGGAAATCCTCCCCCCCGAGGCTCCGGCCCCGGGAGGGTCGTCCACCCTGACCCTCTTCTACCGGAACGACGACGGCGGTCCCGTCTACGGCAAGGACTCGTATCTCCTGTTCGACCCCCCGGCGGACGGAGAATACCTGGTTCGGCTGCGGGACCTGCACGGCTCGGGAGGACCCCACCATGCGTACCGTCTCACGGTCCGTCCGGCGCGACCCGATTTCCGGCTCTATCTTGACGACGGTTTCATGCAACAGCGGGACCTGAGGGGAGCCGGAGCCAGGAGCCCCAACGTCCCCCTGGGTGGGAGCGTTCCTCTGGTGGTGTCGGCCCTGCGGATCGACGGGTTTCGGGACGAGATTCGAATCGAGGCCCTGGATCTTCCGCCCGGCATCCGGGCCGAGCCGGGGACCATCCGCCGGGACGAGTTCCAGACGACCCTGATCTTAACGGCGGACTCCTCCGCACCTCCGGTACGACCTGATCACAGGCTCAAGATCCAAGGGCGCGCCAGCATCGGCGGTGCGGAAAGAATCCATCCCGCGGTGGACCCGGACAGCGGGCTGAACCTGGTCTCCCTGGTCCCTCCCCCCACTATCCGGCCTCTGGTGGAACCGGAGCATCTGGTCCTGCGGCGTGGAACCCAAGGCCGCCTCCATGTGCGGATCGACTGTCCGGATGACTTCGCCCATGAGGTGGGCATCGAAGTTAAGAATCGTCCCCCCGGCCTTTTCGTTGACGGACGGTCCACCAATGCCGGTCTGGTCATCAGCAAGGGGGAACACTCCCGCACCTTGAATATTCTGGCGGAGAAATCGCTGGAGCCCATGACCGTTCCCATCTACGTCGTCACCCGGCACCGTAGCGAGCGAACCGAAAAGATGAGGGGTTTGGGAATCCTGGAAGAGTCGGTCGACTACGCCTCCCGGCCCATCCTGGTGACCATCGAGTAGCCTTGCCGGATGGCCCCGGCGGGGACTTACCTTGGGGCAGCCTGGACTGGGTGCCGGCCGGCATAGGCCCGCCGCAACCTGCGGAGTGCCATGGCCTCGATCTGCCGGATCCGCTCCCGGGTCAGGGAGAATACGCGGCCGATCTGCTCCAGAGTATGCCCGCTATCTTCCCCAACGCCGAACCTCAGGCGCAGCACCCGCTCTTCCCGGGAGTCCAGATTCATGAGGATGCCTGAGGTCTCGTCCGCCACGCTCTGACGCAGCAGTTCTTCGGAAGGAGACTCGCTGGTGCAGTCCTCGAGGACATCCTGCAGCTTACCCTCCTCGTCCCGGCCGATCGGGACTTCCAGGGAAACCGGATTTCGTGCGATATCCAGGATGCGCTGGACCCGCTCCGCCGGCAGTCCCACGACTCCGGCGATCTCTTCCGTACTGGGTTTGCGGCCATGGACCCGGGTCCACTCGCGAGCCGTCCGGACGGATTTGTAGACGACCTCGGAGATGTGGACAGGAAGTCGAATCGTTCTCCCCTTCTCGGAGATGGATCGCTGGATCGCCTGCCGGATCCACCAGTGGGCGTAAGTGGAGAACTTGAATCCCAGACGGTGATTGAAGCGGTCGACCGCCTTCATCAGGCCGATGTTCCCCTCCTGGATCAAATCCAGGAAGGCCAGCCCGCGGCCCCGGTATTTCTTGGCCACGGACACGACCAACCGCAGGTTCGACTGCACCAGCTCCTGCTTGGCGTCGTCGGCCCGGCGCTCCGCGTCGCAGATGCGTCCGAAGGTTCGGCGCACCTGCTCCCGGGTCACGTACCGGGACTGCTCCCACTGCTCCAGTTCGCTGCAAACCTGCCGATACCGGTCCCGGTCCAGTTCCGTTTGGCCCTCCCGGAGACTCTCGCTCTTCTTCATAAGGTCCAGAAACGGTTCCAGTGAGGTCTTGAGCGACTTGAGCAACCGGGCTCGCGCTTCCTCCTTCAGACCGAGCTTCCGAATCCGTGCGGCGGTCGCGCCGCGTGCCCGAGCCAATCCCAGGAGTTCCCGGAAGCCGGGCTCTCCTCGTTGAACCACCTCCCGCCAACGACGCCAGAGCTGTCGGGCGTGGCGGTCCAAGCGGGCAATGGCCCTCAGTTGAGCCCGGAACCAGTCCAGCGGTTCGACTCCCGCGGTGGCATCGGAATCCAGGCGGGCAATCTCGCGAATCCGCATCTCACCGACCTGTAGCCTTTGTCCCCAGACCAGAAGCTCTCCGACGGCGATGGGGCAACGGTACAGAGAATCGGCGATCCGCTCCCGGCCCTTAGCCAACCGGCGCGCGACTTCGACCTCCTGGCGGGCTGTGAGCAAGGGTATGGAACCCATTTCCTTAAGGTAGGCGTAGATCGTGTCGTCCCCGTGCTCTCCCCGGGCCGCAGCCGGCTCCGGCTCCAGAATCTCATCCCGGTCCCACCGGTTCGGATTCGTCTTCCGGCGCCACGTGGGATCCGTTCCCGCGAAAACAGTTCCGTTCATTCCATCAGCCATTGCGAATCTGGATTTTCTCATTTCCGTCTCCTGTTCTTGGAACCTGTCCTGATTAGTAGACGGATTTTTCTGGAATAAGGTTTCGTTTCGAAAGGATCGGCGGGGTGGAGCGGCGGCATCCTTGCCGCCGACAGGGGGAAGCAGGGCGGACGGAGTCTCCCCTCTGCAGTCCAGAATGGGCGATTGGAAATCGCCCCTCCCTACACCAGTAGCCAGACGGCGGCCGCCGTTCCCGCAATGGCGCAACCGTAGCAGAGGAACGAGATGGGCGTCCTGAGGGCTCCGCGTCCCAGGTCGATCAGGATGTGCCGGAGACGGTGAGCAGAGTGGAAGAGAGGCAAGGAAATGAGAACCAGAAGGTAGAGCCGAACCAGCGGGTTCTCCAGGAGTTCCCGAACCCGCTCGTAGGAGAGCGTCTCGAGAGGAATCCAGCCCAAGCCGATGCCCAAGCCGGTAACCAGGATGTGGACCGGGACCAGGAAGGCCGCCACCGTGCCGCCCGCCGAAAAGAGTCCCCACCAGATGGGGTCAGCCGTCTTGAGCCGGACACCCATCTCAGTTCACCACCAAGTACCAGAGGACCCCGGAAACCAGGATCCAGGCCAGATAGTTTGCCGCCAGCACCAACTTGGCCGGGACCACCTTCCGCCCCATCCGAACCACCATCACGATGGGGGTCAGGTGGATCCAGGTCACCGTGTGCAACAGGCAGAAGACCAGGGCCACTCCCAGGAAGACGAGGACGGCCGGGTGCTGGAGCATGGAAAGGTAGGCCTCATAGCTGTCCTTCCCTTGAGACAGCCGATACAGGCCCACCAGATAACTGAGCACATAGAGCGCGACGAACACCGCCGACAGCTCCCGGAGCATAAACAGAAAATACCGTCCCTGGCTCAGCCACCAGAGGGACGACCGCTGGGGCCGATACCGAGGCGGACGCTGCGACGAAGGGAGGCTCACGATTTCCCCCAGGGCCAGAGCAACGAAAGGATATGGTCCTTCGTCAGCCGCACCTTGGAACGCTGGATCGCCGCCGCCGGGTCCACGTGCTTGGGACACACCACCGAGCACTCGCCGACGAAGGAGCATTCCCAGATCCCCTCGTGGCTTCCGATGACCTCGGCCCGCTGGTCCTGGCCCTCTTCCCTGGAGTCCATGTCATACCGGTGCGCCAAGGCGATGGCGGCAGGTCCGATGAAGGTCTTGTCCGCGGCGTAGACAGGACAGGCCGCATAGCAGAGGGCGCAGTTGATGCACATGCTGAACTGTCGAAAGAGCTCCAGCTCCTCGGGGGATTGCAGATATTCGCCCTCCTGAACCGGCTTCTCCTGCTCGCGAATCATCCAGGGCTTCACCGCCCGGAGCTTGTCCATGAAGTCATCCATCTCGATGACCAGATCCCGGACTACCGGGAAATGGTCCAGCGGACCCACGCGCACGCCCTGCGGATAGTCCTTCAGGAAGACGGCACAGGTCAGTACGGGCACTCCGTTGACCATCATGCCGCAGCTCCCGCAGACCCCCATTCGGCAGGACCAGCGATAGGTCAGGCTGCCGTCCACATGGTCCTTGATGTAGTTGAGGCCGTCCAGAACCACCATCTCGTCGTCGTAGGGGATGGTGTACGTCTGATCGTACGGGGCGGAACTGTTCTCCGGATCGAACCGGGTGACGGTGATGTCGATGGTCTTCATCGCGGAATCTCGCTCCTGGCTCAATATTTCCGCTCCTCGGGAGCCCAGCGGGTGATGGTCACCGGCTGGGTCTCCAACCGTGGACCCTCCTCGGAGAAGAGAGACAGCTGGTGATGCAGGAACCGTTCGTCGTCGCGCTCGGGAAAGTCGACCCGGGCCTGAGCCCCGCGCGACTCCTCGCGGGTCAACGCGGCGCCGGCGATGCAGCGGGCCACGTCCAGCATGAAATCCAGTTCCAGTGCCGCCACCAGATCGGTGTTGAAGACCTTGCCCCGGTCGTCGATGCGCAAGTTGGCGAATCGTTCTCTCAACTCCGCCAGTTCCATAGTGGTCTCCAGCAGACTGTCCCGGGTCCGATAGACTCCGCACCCCTTCTCCATGGCGGACTGCATCTCGCCCCGCAGACCGCTGATGCGCTGGGTCCCGTCTTCCCGACGGAGGAATCCCTGCTCGATCCGCTGCTCCTCCCTGCGGGCCGCCGCCTGGACCCGGCCCGGATCGACCAGCTCGTTGGAGACGGCGTGGCGGGCGGCCGCCTCGCCGGCGAATCCGCCGAAGACCAGGCACTCGGTCAGGGAATTGGAGCCCAGGCGATTGGCGCCGTTGATGGTCACGCAGGCGACTTCTCCGGCCGCGTAGAGACCCTCCAAGGGAGTGCTCCCGTCGTTTGCGGTACTCACGCCTCCCATCATGTAGTGCACCACGGGGCGGACCGGAATCGGTTGATGCACCGGGTCGATCCCGACGTACTTGGACGCCAACTCCCGAACGAAGGGAAGCTTCTCGTTGATGACCTTCTCACCCAGATGGGTGAGGTCGAGATGGACATATTCTCCATGACGGCCCTCGAAGGTCCGGCCCGCCTGACGTTCGGTAATGATGGCCCTGGAGAGGATGTCCCTGGGTCCCAGCTCCATCTTGCCGGGGATATAGCGCTCCAGGAACCTCTCGCCCTCGCGGTTGAAGAGATACCCGCCTTCGCCCCGGGAGGCCTCCGTAATCAGGATTCCGGTCCCGGGCAGGCCCGTGGGATGGTACTGGACGAACTCCATGTCCTTCAGCGGCGCCCCGGCCCGGTAGGCCATGGCCATCCCGTCTCCGGTCTTGATGTTGCCGTTGGTGGTGAAGGGGAAGATCCGGCCGCCTCCGCCCGTGCAGAGCATCACGGACTTGGCCAGGATCGGTTGAATCCGTCCGGTGGCCAGATCCAGGCCGGTCACACCCACGCATTTACCGTCGTCCACCAGGAGAGAGGTGACGAACCACTCGTCATAGCGACGGATCCTGGCATACCGCAGCGAGTGCTGGAAGAGGCTGTGGAGCATGTGGAAGCCGGTCTTGTCCGAAGCGAAGACGGTGCGCTTGACGCTCATGCCGCCGAAGGCCCGAACGCTGATACGCCCGTCCCGGTCCCGGCTCCACGGACATCCCCAGTGCTCCAACTGCAGAACTTCGTCGGGAGCCGTGTCGACGAACAGCTCGACGGCGTCCTGGTCCGCCAAGTAGTCACTTCCGCGGATGGTATCGAAGCAGTGCAGTTCCAGGCTGTCGTATTCCCGCAGCACTGCCGCCGTGCCGCCCTCGGCCGACACCGTGTGGCTACGCATGGGATAGACCTTGGAGACGACGACGATGTCCAGGTCCGGCTGAACCTCGACCGCCGCCACTGCGGCTCGCAGGCCGGCTGCCCCGCCGCCCACGATCAGAAGATCACACTTCAATGCGTCCATATTTGGGCGCGCATCTTGTCATATTTCCCGAAGCGGAATCAAGGCGGCGATGCGGATAATGAGGGAAGAGAGAAGGCTTCCGGGCGGCTGGGAGAAGTGCGGATTCTGCCGGTGGCTCGGCGCCGGATTTGCGGACGGACACGCCGGACAGTATCGTTCGACTACGATTGGTTGGATTGGGTGGAAAGACAAGGAGGCGTCGCAGATGGAAGGGAACGATGAGCTTTCTCCAACTGCTGGACGTCTGTTTTCTCCTTTTCCATTCCCTCTGGATCCTCCTGGTGGTTCTGGGTTGGATCTGGCCCCGAACCCGGCGGCTGACCCTGGCGGCACTGGCCCTGACCGCTATTTCCTGGTTCGGATTCGGCTACTGGCGGGGGTGGGGATACTGCATCTGCACCGACTGGCACTGGCAGGTCCGGCGATCGCTGGGTGAGCTCAACCTGCCCCACAACTACATCGGCTTTCTGATCCGGGAAGGAACCGGTCTCGAGATACCGGATCCGGTGTTGGAACCTGTCATCGCCGGCGCCTTCCTGACCTCCGTTGCCGGCGGCGTCGGGCTCACCTTGCGGGATCGCTCCCGGAAAGCCGCAACCGACGCCGAAGTCCTCACCGGAGGCCAGGAGGGCCTCCGTGAATAGCCCGAGCGCGGGACTCGCAGTCATCGACTGGGCGATCATCGCTCTCTACGCGCTGGGCACGCTCGCCTTGGGATATTTCTACGGCCGCCGTCAGACCAGCCTCAACGAATACTTCACCGGCAGCGGGCGCATGAATTCCACCCTGGTGGGGTTCTCCATCTTCGCGACCGGTCTGAGCACCATCTCCTACCTGTCGGTCCCCGGCGAGGCCATCGGCAAGGGCCCGGGCGCCATGTTCAACAACTTCATGGTCTATCCCATCCTCTACCTGGTCATGGGATACGTCTTCCTTCCGCTCTACATGCGCCGGCGCGTCATCAGTGCCTACGAGTACCTGGAAGAGAGACTGGGTCTGCGGATCCGGCTCCTGGGCGCCGCCATATTTCTCTTTTCGCGCCTGATCTGGATGTCGCTTCTCGTCTACCTGTCGGCCCGGGCCATGACCGTCATGTTGGGCGTGGACGAATCGTGGATTCCAGTCGTCATCCTGGTCACGGGTTTCGTCGCCGTGATCTACACGTCGGTCGGGGGTCTGCGAACCGTCGTCATCACGGACACCCTCCAACTGACCCTCATGCTGGGAGGAGCTTGGCTGGTGATCGGGATCGTGACCTACCAACTGGGCGCCGTCACCTGGATCCCAACCTCCTGGCAGCCTCATTGGGACCACCAGCCTTGGTTCAGCTTCGACCCGGCGGTTCGGGTCACCGTATTCGGTTCGGTGATCTACGTCACCCTCGGGAGCATCTGTGGAGCCGCCTCCGACCAGAGCCATGTCCAAAGCCATTTGGCTGGGGGTGGGACCGTTTACCCTTTTAACACTGCGTGGGAGGGTAACAGGCCAGGATGACAAGGCGCAAGGGGAAAGGAAGGGAGGGAGATTCACCCCTCCCAGGGTGCGAAACCGTAGATTGTGAAATTCTCTGATTACGACCGAGGAAGGGGCGGCTCAACCACCGAGGCCACGTTAGAAAACCTCGGCCCGCCTACCGGCGTCGTGTCCCGGCCTGACGGTAGCGAAAGGACTGTAAGTATATTCCCCTGAAAGGCAATTATCAAACGAAGGCGTCAGGAGTTGGACTGCTGAAGTACCGGGAAGGGTTTGCCGATGGGTATAAAGACGGCGTGTGACGCATCTAAAAGGCTGGGCACCGCCTCTTGCGGCGGACGCGCCAAGCATAGTGTCAGGGGGCCAAAGTACAGTCCGGTCAGGTTGGGGGGAGTAGTGTCGCCGGCACCCATCCCCGCTTACCAGAACAGGAGTAGAGATGGCATACAAGAGTCCCTTGGCGGAACTCGCTGAAGAAGTTAACGAAGCGAATCAAATAGTCCAAGGCCAGGTTCTTGTGATCAATCTCCTTTTGGCGATTAACTTCCATATTATGACGCTACTTTGGGAAAAGAATACGGGCGGGGTTCCCAACCAGGAAGAAGAACTGAAGGATATGGAGAAGTTCAAAACGCACGTCCAGCCTCTGTTGGATGCGTGTGGCGAATATCCAAACTTCCAAAAGGGGGTTGACTACGAGCTGGACCAGTTTCGGCAGCTGTTGACGAACGCAATAAAGGAAACACCCGAGGTATACGCGGAATTCGCCCAAGGCAGCACCGGGGAGAAAAAATACGCTCAATTGTTCCAGCTCGTGAAAAACCCGGGCGTATGGCTTCATGTGGATAGGCTGACAGACCTGTATTCGAAGCTGAAAAACTTCGTTGACGATTGACCCGCTTACCGGGCTCGTTCGTGCCCGTATTCCTCTCTTGTCAGAAAGGCCGGACGTTCTTCTTCACCCTCCGGCCCCGGTTCGTGGCGACGGCGGCGATATGCGCGAACCCTTACAGGAGGGTATTAAGAATCAAGACCCCTTCCGTCGGCGGCGGGTGCGTTCCGGTCCCTTAGCTCACTCCGATTCCCTGCAATCGAGTTGCAGCCATCGTCTCGGCACAACATCAATGATGGCCTGGATCTCCAGATCCTTCCCGGCCCACAAGACACGATCCGTGGTGTTCATGCTCATGTACCGAATCTGGAAGCTCAGGGTATTCTCCAAACGGAGAGTATCCTCAGTAAAAATCTGGTCTCCGGTAGCACGGAATAGACGAGCAGGAACATTGCTCTTCCGTGTTGAATAGGAACCAGTTGGAGTGCCGTTCGAGTCATACCCAATACGAAGAATGGTGATTCGTTCGGTCAGGTCTCGGGCTCGCGGGATTCGTCGTCTCTGGGGGGATGCTAGATGCCCGCGCATCAGCCGACCCAGCCATACCGCGAGCAAATTCGGACGATGCTGGCTTCGGCCAGTGGGCTGAAACCGTCGTTCAATTGCTCGACCATAGTTATGACGGCCGCCCTCAAGTCACCTGGAAGCTGGGAAGCGGAGACACCACGTGTGATCTCAATTGTCAGCGGCAGTTCGTAGTCCAGAAACGTGCCGGTGGTCGTTCGTAAGAGGATCGAATCCCCCATACCTTCCACCGTGGAAGTGACCACCACGACATACCCGTCCTCATCCGTGACCGTGACAGTGGGGTCTACCGTGGGCGCGTACAGTCCCGGCAAGCGGAACGCTGAGGGTTGCGTTCCATGCTCCAAAAAATCTTCGTAGAAAATCTCATACAACCAAACAGATTCAGCCAATACCAATCTGGTCAGGCCCTCAATACGTTTGGCCGATTCCTCAATGCGGAAGATCAGAGCGGCGTTGGAGGGTGCGGAGGCTTCCAAGTTCAACGCCTCCCGGACCAATTGCGCGTCCACAAGGCCGCCGTAGTTTGCCGGAGTCTCGACGGTGGAAATCATGACAACCTCACGATGCGTTCTGCATCCGCTATGCTCCAGCCCGCCTTGACCAGTCGCGCAGCGGCACCAACTCGGAGTCCAACTGGAACCAGGCCAGCCAGGATCGGTTCCAAGTCCAGGACAACCGGTCGCTCCAGCACCCGTGCTAGCTCGCTCTTGATGGTATTCGCCCATGCTCCCACAGTGGTTGCAATCCAGCTCCTCAAGGCGTCCGGCCTGGAGACTTGACCGCCGGCCCCGAATCCTACCAAAACACGCGGGACGCCCAGGGCTTCGCACAAGGCCGAGCTCAACTCCTCACGTGCTTTTAACAATTCTCCCAGGCTGTTTGTTTGCAAGCGTACCGGCGTTGGGCTGGGTCCGGGATTCTCGCCTTGCCTCCCTAGCAGCGGATGCGAACTCAATCCACCTTTCAAGCGCATCAATGCGCCCATCAACTTTGTCAATCTTTCGGGACTCTCTGCGGCGACAACCGGCAACAAAGATCCACGAGGTTGTTTACCCTCTTGCTCGATTGCGGCGTCCACGGCAGCCAGTTGGGACGCCACAATGCCCGCTGTTTGTCGCCAGCCTTCACCCCGCCACGGTGCCATAGAGGAAGGCCGGACAATCGCATGACAGATTTGATCCTGCCCGATGTTCTTGTAGGTCAAGCTCCGGGAAGGTCCGTTAATGTCGATGGTGTAGACGCGATTCTCAGCACTCCCGGCCATGTCGTAGGACGTGACAATTTCCAGCTTAAGATCGGGATTGAGGAAGAGGACGACCTCGCCGGTCCAAACAATTTGCCGAGCAATTGACGGGAGAATTCCGACTAGGGCAACGTCGATATCAGCGGAGGCCAGGACGCCGCTCAATCGGCTGGTACAGGCTCCCAAGACACCGGGGACAGAAGTACCGGAGTACCCACCCCCACCTAGTACAGCCTCAATGACGGCATCACCAGGGGAAGCTGACCGAACCTCACGATGTGGGGTGGACAGGTTCAAGGAAATCATAACAAGAACACTTGGACCGGCTTTTGGTCCCTGATTTCCGCCTTGGCTTGTGTGTACTCGGCAGATGTGACCAAAGCCGCTGCCCCGACGAATGCCCGCCGGACCTCACGAATACCGCCAGCCGTTCGGGACTCTGCCAGGGCGACAAACTCCACCGACAGGCCCTTACGCCCGCCCTCGACCGCCTTGACCATCTGAGGGGAAGCCGGGGCAGAGAAGCGGATCTCTCCGTTTTTCTCCCTTGTAGGCTGCACGGTCCCGGCGAGTGGGCCGCCATGCCCTACCAGGATGCCGACGCCCTCAAAAGGCCATAGGACGCTCCCAGGGGTGAACAGTTCACGGCGGATAGATCCCGCCCGCCCTTCCTGGATGATCGTCCCAACAATCTGAGGTTGCTTGTCTTGGCCCTCCCGGATTTCAACCGGGAGGGATACCAGAGTCTCAGCTTTCATGGTCAAGCTACTTTGATCTTCAATCGTCCGAAGCCATCCGCCCGAAGAACCTTCAAGCTCCACAAGGCAACGGCAGTTAAAATCACTTGACCGCTTGCGGCCTTCGTAATACGATCCGGAATCAAAGTCACGCCCCGCCAAACCGGCATCACGGCATGGATCGCACTGGGCCGCCGGACTGCAATGGCACCCTGAATGGTAGAGCTCGGTGCCGCTACGTGGCTGCTGACCCTGACGCCGCCGGACTTCCGAACCAGAAGCTCAAAAGCGCTTTCGTTGGTTCCGCCATTCGCCGGCTCAACTCGATAAACCGTCTCCATTTGTTCGTAGGTTTTGCCACCTATAACCAGGCGAATTTGATCGGGAGTGGACGCAAAATGGCCATCCACCTGAGAGGTTAGAGCAGTTTTGTAAAGCACCCAGGTAGCAAGTTCCGGGGTGCCGCTTGGTTCCGTCAGGCCGCCCGAAAGCAAGCCCTCGTCGGTATCGTTCAAGAGCAGGTTGTCAAACTTGGAGGACAACGCCGCTCCGAGATTCGAGCGTAATGCATCTTCCATGCCGCTCAATCTAGCCTCGTCCTCGATGCTCCAGAAAAATGAACTCTGCGCCCTCTTGGGAGACAATACGGAAGCCGTGAAAGCACCTGTAGTTTCCACTTGAATTGCATTATTGGCCGGAGTACCTACGTCAGCACCCGTGGTCAGGACCGTGAATGTTGCTTCCCCGGTTCCAACAACCGGCATCCCCACACCCAAGAAGCTGGCGATTGAATCCGGGAAAATCTGCCCAATAATCGGCTGTTGGCTCGATCCCACGTCAGTAGGTGCCGGAGTGACAGCACGTGTTTCCAGTTGCTCCAGGGCGACTTGATGCGGAGACAGACCATAATGAGTCTGTAGCTCGTGAGTTGCCCCAGTCGTGCTCCGCTGATCCAAGGCAGCATGGAGCACGTCGCCTACGCTGGCCTTCAAGATCAAGCCATCAAGTTCGCGTGTCTCGGCATCCTTCACGATCACCTTCGGCTCGGTGGAGGCTTCCAAGGCGGTTCTGTACTCCGTTTCCAACTTGGAATGAGCGGCCCGAAGCTCTAGCAACTGGGCTTCCTCTTCCTTAGTACGATCCGATTTCATGGAAAGCTGATTTAGCTTTTCTCTAGACTCACTCAAATTCTTCTGGACACGTTGGAGGGAATTCATGTTGTTTCCTCAGTATGATGATAGGTATTCGGACCATGCCCGGCGTTCGGGCGACAGTTCTTGAAATCTCTTTTGTTTGTGGTGGTTTACGTGGCATTCACGACATAGAAGCTCCACATTAGACTTGACGTGAAAACCACCACATGCGAGCGGGATTGTGTGGTGCAGCTCACTGACACTGACACCTGCACGTGGGAGCCTCGACATACCAATTCTGGTCCCGCACTTCTCACAATGATATCGAGCACGATGGCGCAATACCCATTGCTTCAAACGGTGCTGATCGCGCCCCAGAGAACGATGGTGTCTCGACATTCGACGACTATAGTACATGAGACAATGACAGGTTGACAACCGCACGACAAAATCTCTACGATTGAGTCATGGACGGTCCATTATCCAGACTTTTGTATTAGTGTTGACACACCTTATATCACTATGCTACTTAACTTTGGAGTTTACGGATGCTCTCGGGATCAGTTGAGCACTTAGGTAAGTCTGTACAGCGATACGTGCGGGATCTGACCTCGACCTCGACCATGCCGAGGCAACGTACCGGAAAGCATGCTGAGGAGATAGCGCTTTGGTCCCGTATGTTGCGCCTTGCCATCCAGGATTCTCTGGGATGCGCGCCCGTGATTCCCAGGGACAAAATGGAACACCTGAGGGACGATGCGTTGTTGTGGGTTCAGTCCGACGAGAATGGCCCCGCCAGCTTCAAATGGGTGTGTGGGATATTGGGGTTGTCATCCGACGCAGTAAAGGAATCGGTCATGGCAGAGTTGCACCGGAGCAAGGCTGACAATTCGGCGGGCATGGGTCACAGAATTCGGTATTGGACTCGAAATTGACCAGGAGCTCGACCATAAGGTGATAGAACCCATGCTCATTAGATGGCTTAGTTAGCAACACATCATTAAAACTGAGTGATTTTAGTGACGTATGGCATGGAATAGGTGCATAGGGGCTCCCCTGGAGGCGATAGGTGGATAGCCCCATACCGTGTGTCTCCAATATTTAAAGCCAAAGTTGCTTAGTATGAACTGGAAACACTCGGATTTAATCAACCTTCGACCATTCCAGCATAAATTCCTTAAAGGGATGTTAAAACCTGGGATTTTAACGTCGTGTCTAAGCACGCCAAGAGGACAGGGTAAATCGACCCTCATGGCATGGATGGCCCTGCAAACCCTCGTTCCGGGCAGTCCTCTATTCCAGGCAAAGGCAGAAAATCACCTTGTTGCCGCTAGTTTAGGTCAATGTCGCCGGACCACCTTCGGAGTGCTTCGTCGGATGGTTGAATCCCTACCAAACGCTGGAGAATATCTGATAGCTGACAATAGTTTGACCGCAAGGATTAGGCACCCCAAAACACGCACAGAATTATCAGTTTTGCCCGCCAGCGGGAAAAGTGCCATGGGAATTGTCAATTCCAAATGGATTTTCTGTGATGAACCGGCATCCTGGAAGGTTGGTGATGGGAAATTGATGTTTGATGCCCTGACTACTGCATTGGGGAAGCCTCAAAGTGGTCTTAGATTGCTCTTTGTAGGAACACAAGCGCCGGCAGGTGAAGGGCATTGGTGGACAGACTTGCTTTCGGCAGGGAGTAGTCGATCAGTCCACGTGACATTGTTCCAAGGTTCGAGCGACCCTGACGAATGGCACAAGTGGCCGAACATCAAACGATGCAATCCATTGATGATTCACTTCCCCGAGTCTAGGTCTGTTCTACTTGAGGAACGGGACAAGGCCCGACTGGATCCACGTCTCCGCTCCCGGTTCATGTCCTACCGTCTGAACGTCGCCACGAAGGATGAGACCGGTGTGGTCATCACTGTGGAGGATTGGAAACGGACGCTTGCCCGGGATGTTCCTGCAAGGGCAGGACAACCGGTTGTTGGGATTGATGCAGGAGGGAGCAGGGCATGGTCTGCGGCGACCGCTGTATGGCCGTCAGGACGTTGTGAGGCTGTCGCCCTATGCCCAGGTATACCCAGTGTCCGGGATCAGGAGAAAAGGGATATGGCGCAGCCTGGTTCCTATGCCCGGCTTGTGGACCAGGGATCGTTGATCGTTGCTCAGGGACAACGGATTCCCTCTTTGGAGACCTTGGTGGACTACGTGAGGGGATGGGATCCACGGATCATTGTGTGCGACCGTTTCCGACTGGCAGAATTGTTCGACACTGACCCCCCTTGCCACGTCACTCCAAGAATACAAAGATGGTCCTCCGCAACGGAGGACATAACATCATTGAGACGGGCTGCCGCGGATGGTCCCTTGAGCATCACTGTGGGAAGCAGAAGTCTACTTCAAGCGTCCCTGTCAGTAGCACAAGTGGCAACCGACGATGGTGGAAATTGTAGACTACGAAAATCAACCGCCAACGCATCCAGGGATGATGTTGTCCAAAGCCTCATCCTAGCCGTGGGCGAGTGGAAACGAAGGTTGAAGCTAGATGCTGCTCCCTCATTCTATGCATTCGCAAGTGGTGATGGATCGGAGGAAGTCTTGGTAATGTAGGGAAGAATCAGCCCAAAACGCTGAAATTCGCTGAGGTACCACTTTCTACCACTTTTCATTTCCTGAAGCAGGCAGTTAGTAAAAGTACCACCACCGGTATTTTTACTAAGTGACAACTTTCCATTTATCAGTTCTCATAGGGTCGAAGTTTGTAAAAAGTAGGATTTGCCCATTTTTCCAAACTGATATTTTCGGCATTTTGTAAATTTTCATTTTTCATTTTCTATTCCCCCCTTAGACCCCCCTGTCTTTTCTCCCTTTCCCTCTTTCTTTCTTTTTTCCCTATTGGGAATTTAGAAAACATATAATGAATTGTATCTAATTTGGTCAGTCTTCGGGCTTTATTCCCCCAAATCAATGAGGAGATACTGCCCGAAGACGACCTAACAATGAACTTGTAGAGCGTGCGACGGCCAGATTCCGCAGTTTGCTAGGTGCTCTTCACTGAAAGGTTCAATGAAGTTGGCGACTATGCAACCCTGGAGAGAACGGAACCTTGGAACCCAACCCTACCTCACTACATACTCTTTGGAGGGTTTGCATCGAGTCACGTCTCCACGTAACCCGGTAGACTTGCACGGGGGATTCTTCCCGCTGAACTGTATCTACATTCCTACGGACAGTTCTTAGGTGTTGGGATGAACAGCGGTGCGCAGCACTCAGACGGGCAAGAGATTTGCAGTAGAACCCGTTAGATTTAAAATCTATTGAAGCAATCCACCAAGGACACGCCACTCTTCCAACTGAGTCTCCGTGCCCAACTGTTTGTGAGAAATCGGTGAGATTCTGAAACCTTACCTCTACCACAGTTTCAAGTATATGCACACCTTGGAATGGATTTCAAACAACAAAGGGACAGTTCAACTGACCAAACGGATTGACTGTTGACGTTTCCTGACCTTCAAGACAGCCGAGTCCGTGCATTCCATCCCCTGTATATAGGTGAGCACCTGATCGGTTGTGCTCCATCGACCCTCGATTGCAACAACCTGGATGGGGAAACCCAGCCGAGTCAACCTCATCGCGAAAGACCTTCTCAGACTATGACTGGAAATCGAGAACCCCGCCTTGCGACCCAACCGCTTTATGGTCTTGGCTGCCTGACATCGGCTTAACCTCTTCTCTCCGATGACCGGCTCATGGTCTAGACCGTACTCGACGATACGGAACAGTGGACCCTTACTAATACCTGAGATTGCAATCCATTCCCGAAGAGGATCGACGGACAGGTCGCAGAGATCCATGACAACGCCGCGGCCTTGTTGATCTGTTTTCGAGCGTGTGATTTTCAGCTTGCCAAACCCGGACGGGAAGAACGTCAGATCCTCAATGTTGACGGCCACGACCTCACTGATCCGCAAACCTCGATAATAGGCCAGTGCTATCAGAGCACGATTGCGGACACCCCATGCCGTGCCGCCGGCGGCAACCATGATGCTCCTGACCTGTTCCTCTTCAAGTCCCTGAGCTTGTCCCCTTCTGGCCGTGGCTTCACGCATGGCACGCTTCATGGCCTGTTTCACAATGCGGCCTTTTGGACTTGGCCGGTCCAGGCCTTCCACCTCCCGAAACTTGACGGCGTTGACACTGTTCTTGATCGTGCTGGCGCTCTTCCCCTTATCCAGGAGGACGAGGATGTACCGTCCCAGCAGCGCGTCACAGACCTCTTTTGTGTTCCTCCAAGCATCGAAACGCCTCAACGCCGATCAGTAGCAGGACCGCGTGTTGCGACTGAGGCTCATTTCGGCAAAATGGATTCCCCATTCCGCCTCTTCCGACTCGTAGATGGCCTGACGCCTTCTTTTCTGAACATCCTCACTGACGGCCACCGCCCAGTTGGTCTGTCCAAACTGACCCCTCATTGCATCCCCCTCAATAAATAGTACTTCGGCGTGGGGATAAATGGTCTCACCTGGACCGTATATCCAAGCTGACCCCTCATAACATCCCCTCAATAAATAGTACTTCGGCGTGGGGATAAATGGTCTCACCTGGACCGCATGGCCAAAGATATATGGCCACGGGGAGCCTGAAGGCCGCTCGGCGCTCCTTTATCGCCAATATCATTGCAGGTCTCGCTGTCGTGCTCACTCTCTGGACCACCGGGCTCGCCCTCCTGGGGTACGTGCAGCAGGCGGCTCAGACACTTCCCTCCAGCATCAACGTCGGCCAGGGGGCCGACGATGTCTTTCCCTATTTCATTGCCTACGTGCTGCCTCCCGGCGTCTCGGGGCTCGTGGTGTCGGCGATTTTCGCCGCCGCCATGTCCAGCGTCGACTCGGGCGTCAACTCCATTACTGCCGTGGTCAGCCGCGATTTTCTGCACCGTTTCG
This sequence comes from Acidobacteriota bacterium, assembly GCA_965263035.1. Lineage (GTDB taxonomy): Bacteria > Acidobacteriota > UBA6911 > RPQK01 > JAJDTT01 > JAJDTT01. Next base: position 5,098,539 of record OZ253580.1, on the reverse strand, counting down.
GGAGATTGCCGGACAGCCGGCGCGCCCGGACCCGCTTGGCCAAGATCATGGCGTTCTCCATCGGTACGATCGTGGTGGTGGGCGGCTCCCTTATAGACGACGTGCCAGGAAACATCTGGGCGGTCGGCCAGAAGACGTCGGGGCTGCTCTCGACTCCACTGTTCGCTCTCTTCTTCTTCGCTTTCTTCGTCCCCTTCGCCACCCCCCTGGGAGTCGTCTGCGGCACCGTGGCCGGCATCACGACGGCCGTCCTGGTGGCCTACTCCGGACCCATCTTCGGATTCGATCCGGAGACCGGCTACGACCCGGTGAGCTTCATCTGGATCGGACCTTTTGCCTTGGCGGCGAATCTTCTGGTCGGAAGTCTGGCGAGCTACGTTCACCAATGGCTCCGCCGGTTTCGGAAGGGTTGACGCGGGTCGGAGGGGCGGGACTCTGGTAGACTGAGCTAGGAGCCTGCGCGGCAGAAATTGATCTACTGCGAAAGCGGTAGAATCGGTCCATATTTCCCCGATTTGTCGGCGAATAGAACAACTATGCACCTCCAAATCGAGAAAATCTGGCCTCGATTCCCCGCTTTCTCGCTACGATCATTTCTACCGCGCAGACTCCTAACTATCCGGGTCCAATTCGTCGACATCCGGACCTGATCCCAGAGAGAGGAATACCATGAGAAATCACTTGCGAATCTGGTTGGCGGCTCTGTTGTTCTCCGGCGCCGCCCTGGTGGCCAACCACGGAACGCCGACGACCGAAGCGCTCATGCGTGACGCCGCCCAGGTCCTGTCCCAGTCCCTGGATCGGGTCCAGAGGTCCTACACCCTCTTCCCGTTCGATTCCGATCACCGGGCCGACTGGCACTACTTTCCCGAAGGGGGATTCACTGGGATATACGGCTATGTCCGCAACGGCATCACCTTCAAACAGATGAACCCCATGCAGAAACACTTGGCCAGCGCCCTGCTGGCTTCGGGATTGAGCCGCAGCGGTTTCGCCAAGGCGACTCGGGTCATGAGCATGGAAGAGATCATCCGAGCCATCGAGGACGATCACACGGGCCACCGGGACGCCGAGAGGTTTCATTTCTCAATCTTCGGAACCCCTGGGGACAAGGGCAATTGGGGCTGGCGGGTGGAGGGCCACCACCTCTCGGTGCACTACACCCTCCAGGACGGCAAGCTCATCTCATCCAGTCCCACCTTCTTCGGAGCCAATCCCCATGAAGTGGCCCAGGGAGCCCACAAGGGGATGAGAGTCCTGGAAAGGGAGGAGGATCTGGCGGTCGCCTTGCTCAAGAGCCTGGATCCGGAGCGGCAGGGGCAGGCCATCTACCAGGAAGCGGCGCCCGAGGACATCCTGACCATGGCGGACCGCCGGGCCAAACTGGAGGGCCCTCCCCAGGGGCTGCCGGCGTCGAAGATGACTCCGTCTCAATATGAGAGCCTGCTGGAGCTCATCGGTGAATACGCCGGCAACATGCCCCAGGAAGTGGCGGCCCGCCGCCTGAAAACCGCTCGGGAGACGCCCCGGGATCAGCTCTACTTCGCCTGGGCGGGGCAAATCGACCGGCCCCAACCCAAGGCCGTTCCCATCGGCGGCAGGACCACCGGGAACCGGGAGGCCAGGGGCAATTACTACCGCGTCCAGGCGCCCACCTTCCTCATCGAATACGACAACACCCAGAACCTGAGCAACCACAGTCATTCGGTCTGGCGGGACTACGAGAACGACTTCGGCTTCGACGTCCTGGCGGATCACTACCGGAGGTACGACCACGGGAGCGCGCGCATCCACTGGGCGGGCCTTGGCCGGAGTGAAACCCCGCAAAGGCAGCGAAATTTCTGAACGGAGAGGAAGGACGGCAATGAGCAGAAAGACTGCGGTTCTACTGTGTCTTTGTTCCGGAATGATGGCGGCCGTCCCGGTTTCTGCGGCCGGCATCATCAGCATCACTCGGGGCGGCCCCGACATTCAGGTGCCGCCGAGCCAGCCTGTCGATGCCACTTGGCGATACGGATTGGGCGCCACCTACCAAATCGGCCCTCGCCAAGCGATTCTTTTTTGTGGCATCCGCCGAGAATATGGTCCCGGAGTCGATTTCGAGATCGGCACCGACGGGGTCCTGTTCGACGACCTCTCTGACGTCCGAGCCTCCCGGGCCGTCGTCCTCTCTCGAAATCACCTCGAACCCAATCCCAACTCCCACCCCCCCGGAAAACCGGCCGTCATGGTCAAGTATCCGGTCCAGGGCGGGTTCTTTCCCCTGGGGGCAAGGCGGGTGGACGGGTCCGAATACGAACAGGGCGGGACCGGGTTCGGCGTGGCCAGCGCCATCGGCTGGCCGGCCGCCGAGTCTGATCCGTCCGGGGGCGAGGTCTGGCGCTTCGACAATCCTCGGGGGGTCGAACCCTTCGAGGGAGATGAGAAATACAGTTATTTCGAGGTTCAACAATACGCGTTCGACGGCGAGGCGTTCCGGGTGGCGGAGACCCGCAAAGTGGGGCAAACCGAACTCATTTCCGGCTGGCGGGTCACGAACCGCGGCCTGAGCCCGGCCATCCCAGACGGAGACGACCTGATCCTGGGAATGGTGGCGGCGCCTCTGCCTCCCTCCGGTACCGTACCGTCAGAACCCACCGGAGCGGTGCTGGTGCGCTGGAAGCATCGGAACGGACGATGGGAAGCGGCGGACATCATTCCCGTGACCGGAGGGGACAACTCCTTCGAACCCAGCGTGGCGCGCGACCTGGACGGTTCCCTTCTCTTCTGCGTGCGCGGCGGCAAGGAGCCGGATTACAACGACGTGCGCATCTGGCGTTCCCGAGATCAGGGCCAGCGTTGGAACAAGATCATCCACGTCCGTGGGATCGTGGGCAGCACACCCATCTGCCTGAACCGGGCCACCGACGGCAGTCTCTACGTGGCGTCCAACATCTACCAGGTTCAGATGCATCCCTGGCCCCACACCTACCGCCTCCCCCGGGACCGCCGGGGGAATCCACGAGGCGGCGGTTGGTCGCGCGAAGCTCTGGCACTGTGGCCTCTGCGCGCGGACCGAACGGGCCTGGAGACGCCCATCATCGCCCGCGACTGCCGGAGCGAATTCGGTACTCCTCCCGGAGGCTCCAATTGGAACGTGGATCATCCCATGGCATTGAATCTGAGACTGCGGGACGGGCGCTGGCACAACGTCATGGTGACCCGGATTCTGGAGTACGGAGAGATCGTGCGTCAGTTGGGACCGGCTCCCCAATCCGGGGCCTATCTCGAGGAGGTCCACTCCTCGGGAAAACCGGTTCCGGCCTGGCGATTCGATGATTAACAGTCCGTGGAGAAAGTCCCGCGAGCACCGAAACCGTTCCTGCGCCCGCCGGACCAGGCGCAACGGAGGGAGCATACCGGGAGTATGTGAGCCGATAGCAACGCAGTCCGCGCACGATGCAGGGACGGTCGAATGCCGTGACGACTTTTGCCACGGGCTGTTAATGTGGGTTGGGGTTCCGCCTATTGGGCACGTTGCATGTGCCTGAGCAACTCGCCCTTGGTGGTGAGGATCAAGATCGTCTTGGAGTCGACGCCCCGCTCGTACGTCTCCATGCTCTTCATGAAGGCGTAAAAGGAGGCATCCCGGTTGTACGCTTCGGCGTAGATCTGAGTGGCCTCTCCGTCCGCCCTGCCTCGGGTCTCCTGAGCGGTCTTGTACGCTTCCGACTGAATCCGCTGCAGTTCCCTCTCCCGCTCGCCCCGGATCCGGGCGGCTTGGCCCTGACCCTCCGAGCGGTAGCGCTCCGCGATTCGGTTGCGCTCGGCGATCATGCGGGCGAAGACGTCCTTCCGAACCTCTTCCACATAGTTGATCCGCTTGAGCTGAAGATCGATGAGCTCGATCCCGAAGTCGGCTACCTTGGGAGTGGCCGTCTCCAGGATTGCCCGGGTAATTGCTTGGCGCCCGGTCTCGATGTTCGCGAGCACCGAGGTCTCCTCCTCGGCTGACTCCTGGGGTTCCTGGGGCTGCCGGTTGCTGGTTCGGACCACCTCCACCAATTCGTGGCGAGCGATGGCATTGCGTGTCTCGCCGTCCAGAATATCGTCCAGCCGGGACTGGGCCCTGGGTTCGTCCCGCATCCTCTCCAGGAACCGGAGAGGATCGCTGATGCGCCACCTGGCGTAGGTGTCCACCCAGATGAATCGCTTGTCCTTGGTCGGCATCTGGTCCGCGTCGCCGTCCCACTCCAGGAATCGCTTGTCGAAATAGTTGGCCTTCTGGATGAAGGGAAGTTTCAGGTGAAGACCCGGATCGGTGACCGGCTCTCCGACCGGTCTACCCAACTGGGTGATGATGACCTGCTCAGCTTCGTTCGTGACGTAGGTGCCGTCCACCACCAGGGCCAGGATGGCCGCACCCAGGAGTAGATACAGATGTCGGCGCTTCATTGGCCCGATCCCTCCGCTTGTGAACGACCCGAAATCATCTTCTCCAGAGAATCCATGGGCAGCAGCGGAATGACGCCGTCGGCATCCTCGTCCAGAAATAGTTTGCGGCCCGAACGAGGCAGGATCTTCTGCATGGTTTCCAGGTACATCCGTCGCCTGGTGACCTCAGGCGCCCGGCGGTAGGCATCGTGCAAAGACTTGAAGCGGGAGGCATCCCCCTTGGCCTCGTTGACGCGCTCGAGTGCGTAACCCTGAGACTGCAGGACAGCCTGTTCCGCTTCACCCTTGGCCCGAGGGATCACCTTGTTGTACTCGGCGCGAGCCTCGTTGATGAGGCGGTCCATCTGTTGCTGAGCCTGGTTCACTTCGTCCCACGACGGCTTGACGGGATCGGGCGGGTTCACGTTCTGCAACACGACCTGGTCCACCGTGATGCCGGTCTCATACTGCCTGCAGAGTTCCTGCAGCTTTTGTTCCGCGATGTCCTCGATTTCCTGGCGGCCAACGGTCAAGACCTCGGTGACGGTCCGATCCCCGACCACCTCGCGCATCACCGCTTCGTTCATGTCACGAAACGTCTCCTGAACGTTCCGGACCCTGAAGAGAAAAAGGAATGGATCGGTGATCCGGTACTGGACGATCCACTCCACCACCGCCACGTTCAGATCCCCGGTGAGCATCAACGACTCATCAAGGAAACGCTTGGATGCATAGCGGGTCCGGATCTCCGGCTGGGTGGTCCGAAACCCGAATTCCTGCTTGAGCTGGCGCTGCACCGGGACCTTCAGAACGTCTTCCACAAAGGGGAGCTTGAAGCGAAGTCCCGGCTGGGTGGTCCGAACGTGCTTCCCGAAAAACAGGACCACTCCGACTTCTTCCGGCTGCACCTGATAGACGGTCCCAAAGGCCAGAACCACCACCGAAATGACCAGAAGGGCCAGTCGGACGTGCCTCCACGAGATCCGCGGAGGACGAAACTCGGGCATTTCGAAAATTTGATCAGCCATGATTAAAGCTCTATCGGCTCGACAGAAGGATAACAGAGATGGTCCCCGCCGTCAGAATGATTTTCAAAGCGGGTGGACTATGAGGCCGATGAGCTTCATGGGGAGGCCGGCGGCGATCCGTCGTATGCCCGGCGCACTTCCTCCACAATGATGTCGAGCCCGCGTTCGATTCGGTCCCAGTCGTCGGCATAACTGATGCGGATACATTCCCGTTTGTGCGGCCAGTCGTCGTCCTCGAGCCCCGGAAAGAAGTAGTGGCCCGACACGACGATGACGCCGCGCGCTTTGAGCTGTTTGTAGAGCGCGGCGTTGGCCATCGGGAGACCCGGCATCCAGAGCCAGAGGAAGAATGCGCCCTCCGGTTTGTGGATCCGGATGGGGTAGTCCTCCAGCCCGGTGCGGAGCCGGTCCACGGCGCGCTCCGCGCGCACCGCATAGTGGGGCCGGATGATCTCCCGGACGAGCGCCAGCACCTCGCCGCTCTCGATGAGATCGGTGGCGAGGGCGGGTCCGAGCCGCCCCGGAGACAGGCAGAAGATGGCCGTGGCGGCGGCCAGCGCCGCGACGATCTCCTCGCTCGCAATCACGATGCCTGTGCGCAATCCGGGAAGTCCGAGTTTCGACAGACTCATGCAGACGACCATCTGCTCGTCCCACACGGGGGTCTCCTGACCGAAGACGATGCCCGGGAACGGCGATCCGTAGGCGGTGTCCAGGATGAGGGGCACACCGCGGGAACGGGCGGCGGCGCGGAGCCGGTCGACCTCCATGTCGGTGACCACGTTCCCGGTCGGGTTGGACGGACGGGACACGCAGATCGCTCCGATGTCCTCGACACCGTCCAGTCCTTCGAAGTCCACCCCGTATTTGAAGAGCTTGTCGTCCAGCTCATGGATGGTCGAACGGCGTGCGGTCAAGAGACCGGGCGTGAGGCCCAGGTCCGCGTATCCGATGTACTCCGGCGCCAACGGCAGCAGGATCCTGCGCATCGGCCGGCCGGCCTCCATCGGGCCGGCCAGGAGATTGAACAGGGGCAGGAAGGCGGATTGGCTCCCGTTGGTCAGGGCGATGTTGCGCTCACTGATCTCCCAGCCGACCTCTCTCCGCAGGAATCGGGCCAGCGCGCGGGCGAAATCCCGGTCTCCCTCCGGCCCGCCGTAGAAGCCGATCGCCTGCTCGAACGCCCCTTCGCGCTCCAGCAGTGCCTGCATGCGGCGGCGAAACCGGGCTACGGCGGCTGGGACGAGGCTGGGATTGCCTCCTCCAAGATTCATGATCGAGCCGCCGGACGCAGCAATTCCGCCGAGGTCGTCCATCAGCGACCAGGTCCCCGAGTCGCCCAACAGCCGCCGTCCGAACGCCGACAAATCCATGCCCACGGTCAGGTCACTCCCTCCGGCGCCCGCGTCCGGCTGCCGGTTCATGCGTCGCTAGGAGTCTGCGCGGTAGAAATGATCGTAGCGAGAAAGTGGGAAATCGAGGCCAGATTTTCTCGATTTGGAGGTGCATAGTCGTTCTATTCGCCGAGAAATCGAGGAAATATGGACCGATTCTACCGCTTTCGCAGTAGATCAATTTCTGCCGCGCAGGCTCCGAGGTGGCGGCTGCCAGGATGTCCCGCTATTCCACAGCGTTGGCCACGAGTTTCAGGGCTCCATCATAACGTCCCAGGGCGAGGCTTCCGTCGGCGGACAGGGCCAGAGCCAGGATGGAGTCGGGCTCAGGATCCCAAGCCCCGACGCGCGACAGAGGGGTCGAATCCCAGATCTTGACCACCCGATCGGTTCCGCCGGTCACGATCCTCCGGCCGTCCCTGGAGTAGACGATGTGCTCCGTCCCGCTCCGATGCGCCACGACGGAGCGTTTCACCTGCCACTCGTCCCCTTCCCGGTTCCAGACCCGGATGGTCCCGTCGCCACCCGCGGTGGCAAACTGGCCGCCTTCCGGATGGACGGCCACGCCGTAGAGGGGACCCTCGCCTCCGGTCAGGGTGACGAGGCGCCGGCGCGAGACGACATCCCAGACCTTCACCGTGCCATCCGCCGAAGCGGATACGAGTTCGTTTCCCGAAGGCAGGAAAGCGATGGAATAGACGGGGCCGTTGTGTTCCTCCAGGGTGCCGAGACTGGTCCCGGTTTCGACGTCCCACAACTGGATCAGCCGATCATAACTGGAGCTGGCCAGAAGCCGATTGTCGGGACTGAAATCCAACGCATAGACACAGTCGGAATGGCCCTTCAGCTCGATCTGGAGCACAGCCTCGCTCAGACTCCAGACCCGAATTTCCCCTTGCCGGGCGGGAGCCCCACCTCCTGCCGCCAGCAGCTTTCCGTCGGGGCTGAAGCTGAGGCTCCGCACCAGGTCCGGAGGGCCTTCGAGGCTGTGAATCGTCCGATTCTCCGTCAAGTCCAGAAGCTCGACCCGCCGGAAACCTCCCCGTGCCAGCCACTTCTCCCGGGGATGGAAAGCCAGGGCCGCCAGCGGGGGCTCCACGTGGACTCGGGGACGGATATCCGGGATGGGAACCTCATGGTCGGCGGTCGCCAGGGTGACCGGAGGCCGGGCGCTGGCGTCGATCCAGGCTCTTACCAGTTGGATCTGTTCGGCCGGAAGCTGGCCGTTGAGGGGCATTCTGGGCTCAGCCGTTCCCTCCAGCATCCTCACCAGCAGGCTCTGATCGGCGTGACCCGGCACCAGAGGGGTTCCCTGCTCTCCCCCCTTCATCAGGTCCTGATAGTTCTCCAGGACCAATCCGCCCAGCTTGAGGGCCGAGCTGTGGCAACCCACACACTCGCGCTGGAAGATGGGCAGGATATCTCGATTGAAGTCAGGGTCGGGCGGCGACTGCACCGCCCCAAGGGTGGAAGCCAGCAACAACAAAAGGAGAACCGGGAAACAGATCCGAACCCACATCTATTTCGTCTCTTTTCCCGGCACGAGTCCTGAGGAAAGAGGAAAGAGAGAAGGAAATGATCGTATAGCGGACAACTGCGCCAGAATAACCCGATGCTCTATTTCTCCCATGATTGCCCCGGACACCGCCCGGTTGGGTAGTTCCTCTCTTCCTCGTTAGTCCGCGACTGACCGTAGGACGATGGCTTCTTGAAGTCCTTTCAGAATCCCTTCCAAATGCGCCATGCGCTCGCGGAGCGCAGCAATCTGACGGTCCATCCGGAACTGAAACTCATCGATTCGAGATTCCAGAGCGTCGATTCTCCCATCCAAGGCATCGATCCTGCCATCCAGCCGCTTCTCCATTCGGGCCATGTCCTGACGCAGACCCCGGCTGGTGGTCAGGATCAACCCCGCCAAAGCGACGCCAATCGCCGCCATCGCAACGAGGACGCTGATCAAATCGACGCTCATGTTTCCTCAAGTGGAACCTACTGACTCGGTCAGGTGCTGTCAATTAACCCAGATTATTCATGGGACATGTTGATAAGGGCTTCCAACCCGGCGTTTTCGTGCGGTCGGAGCCCGGTTTCTCTTGAACCTCTGTCGATTCGACTGAATCGGCTCGAAAACAGGACGATTGAACCAGTCATTAACCGTTTTCCGGCCAGGGGGACCGTCACCCGCCAACAGGTTGACTTTCCGGTGAGAAATCCCCACCGTTTCGGTCCCTTCCACGGGCCCGATGCCTCCTCCGTCCACTATCCCGGCGCCCAGGACACCCGCGCCAGTCTCTGCCACAACTCCTTCCAGTCCGTCGCCCCTTGACTGATGACGAAAATCAATCGCCTCCCCTGACGTAGCGCCCGACTCGCCACTCGCAACACCCGCTCGCGAAAACGACGCAGACTCCAGCCCCGACGCGTCGCCTGCTCCATCAGCACCCGACCCAGGTGCAGGATCTCGTACCCCAGAAGATTCAGCAGGAACAAGACTTCGTTGTGGGGTCGAACCCCGGCCTCCGTCCTCGCTTCCGGCTTGGCTTCCGACTTCAGCGGTTGGCCCCGATAGTGCGTCTTGGGCCGGCTCGCGGAGGACAAGGCCGGATCGAGCACGTCCATCAACTCCCCCATGTGCCCTTCCGCCTTCCCCCGCTTTCGATACTGTGCCAGCAACTCCTGAGCCTGGTATCGTTTCCGGCTCAGGCTCGTCAGCAACCAGAAATGATCCGGATACAACTCCTCCGGTCGCTCCCGCACCACCAGCACCACCCGGCGCGCCCGATCCCAACTCTCCGCCTGATAGGTCAGCTCATGGAACCAGAGCCTCGGTGGTGCATCCGGGGATCGCCCCGCCGGTTGGGTCAAGTAGGGCTTCGCCATCCGGTTCAGGACCTCATTCTTGCGGATTCGAGCGATATAGGGCACGCTTCTCGACTCCAGCCCCTTCAGCAGCCCCGGCTCCGGGAACCCCGCATCCATCCGCACGATCATCGAGCCGCACAGACGCCCGCGACAGTGGTCCACCACCCGGAGCGTCAACTTCAGCGCCTTTTTCCCCAGGTAGCTGGCTCCCGGAAAAATCTCCCCGTCGATCAGGTCCCCCGTCTCGGCACAACTCGCCACCAACCCGTGGTACATCCGCTGGCGATAGTATCCGTTCCATTCGCTTCCCGGGGGATGCCCATGGACTTCGACCGGGAGACCGTCCACGTCCAGGACCATCGTCTTTTTCCGTCTCTTCTTCCGTGGGGTCTTTTCCCTCCGTTTTCGCCGCCGGCCTTCGATCATCTCGATCCGACGGCACGCCAGCTCCGTCACCGCCTGGTGCAGGACCGGAAGGTTCTCCTCCCGGCTGAGCGTGTCCAGCAGTCGGGACAAGGTCGGCTGCGACGCCAGCCCCTGGCCCTCCTCCAAGGCCGCCGTGCCCCGACGGGTCCGGCTCGCCACCCGCAAGCTCGGATCCTGACGCAGGCGGTCGGCGTCGGACTGGTCGCGCCAGCCCTGACCCAGCAGCAGGAGTCGAGTCCGCAGCAGATCCGACAGCGGATAGCGGATCGAACTCGGGTGTCGCGGATCGTGCAACCGCCCGGTCAACCAGTCGATGAGGCCGCTACGATCCATCATCTCCCGTTGCACCAGGGCTCCCGTGTCCGCACTGAGCAACTCGGGGCGGGTCTCGAGGCGGAGGGATCGGTTGAATGAGGGCCGGATCTGCGGTATCGTCTCAGGCATGGCGTGCTCCGTTTATTGTGGTTGTTTTTGTAACACCATAACTATACCACAAATGACGGGCACGCCGCCTCTTTATGCCGCCCTTGGAGGGGACGAAAACCGTGGAATTTCTTGGCTTTCGGCCCCCCTTGAATCCTGAGTTTAAACCGACGTTGAAAACAAAGATAGCGTTTCACCCAGGTCGGGTCTCAGCCGTTTTCTGTGGGTATCCGGTAACCCTCTGATCCGACTCGACATGACGGGCACGCTTGCTCATTTTATGTTTGCGTGGTGAATAATCTGGGATTAAACGACTGCCTGCCGCCAGCCATGAACTCTGAGGAGAAGATCCAAAAGAAAAACAGGCGGTCTCGGAACCATCCCGAACAGGCAACGTTGGGCTTGGCGCCTCCTTGACACTGCCTGCCGCGACCGAATAGCCTCGTTCAAGCGATCTTCCCATGACTCGACGCCTCTCGGCTCTGCTCATTCTGGCTCTGGCGGCGGCCGCAGTTATCCGTTTCGGATCCGAGTGGCTTCCGTTCGCGGGGAAGCAAGCACAGGCCTCATCTCCAGCGCCCGCCTTCGAACCGTCGCAGTTGCCCCTCACGGTGAAGGTCTCACTTGGCCTGAAGGACGCGGAGCTCCGGGACTGGAACGGAATCGCCCACCTGAACCGGGGCGATTTCCACCGGATCCAGGGTTGGAACTTCAACGAGGAGGGCTCCGAGGTGGTCCAGGAACCGAAGATCGCCTGGAGGGTCCGGACCAAGCGCCCGGACGTGGACACGAGTTGGACCGTCAAGGGACTCGGGAACTCACGGCCCCACTATGGCTTCAAGCTCACCCGCCCCGTAGGCGTCTGGCTGCAGCTGGACTCGCTTCCTGGGGCTCGGATGGACGTGAACACGGTGCAGGGAGATTTCCAGGTCGACCTGGACCAGCTTCCGGACACGGATCCCGCATGGTTCCTGGACGGCGCGGCTTCGGTGGAGAGATCCCCAGCGGCCCTCCCGGTTTCTCGCTCATCCGGCGAAGAGGACTATCCTTCCGTCGTCGTCGGTCCGGACGGTCACCTTCACGCGGCCTGGATCCAATACCAGGACGGGGGGGATCACCTCTACACCACCACCCTGGGTCAGCACGGCTGGGGTCCACCTCACCGAATCCCACACGCAGGCGGGAACCCCATCTACGGGACGGCCCTGATCACCGAGGGGCCTGGCGAGAGTCTCTGGCTTATCTACAACCAGCTCGCGGAGGACCAGTTCGACCTCTGGGCCCGCCGGATAAGACCGTCGCTCGGAAATCCCGTACAGCTCACCCGGCACCCGGGCAACGACATCAACCCGGTGACCGCTTCCGACGGCCGGGGGAGGAACTGGCTGGTCTGGCAGGGCTTGAGGGAGGGAAACTCCGACATCTATGCTCTTTCCATCGCCGATTTCGGGCGGCTGCCGCATGAGATCCGCGTCACCGAGCATCCCGGCACCGACTGGCACCCAGCCGTGGCCGTCGATTCCTCGGGGGGGGCCGCCGTCGTCTGGGACACCTACCGGAACGGCGACTACGACATCTATCTGAGGACCATCGGATCCCGGGGCCGTCTAGGAACCGTCGAACCGGTCACGGCCACACGTTATTACGAAGCCAATGCTTCGGTTACCTTCGATTCCCGGGACCGGCTCTGGGTTGCCTGGGAAGAATCCGGTCCCGAATGGGGCAAGGACTACGCTCAGGAGAGCAATTTCGCGGCAACTCTGCTCCACTCCGACCGCAAGATTCGGATCCGTTGCCGCAGTCAGGGGAGCTGGCACCGGATGGGACAGGATCCGGGAAGCCGCTTCCTGGATCTGCCTCTGAACTTCCAGGAACAGCCGCGGCTCCTGATGGGGCGGAATGGCAACCTCTGGCTCATCTTTCGCCAGTGGACCAGCCGCATGTACCCGGACGAGGTTTGGAACCTGTACGCCGTCCATTTCAACGGAGAGCAGTGGTCCCGGCCGCAGGAACTGGCCTTCAGCAGCGGGCGCTTGACTCAGGAGTTTCCCGCGGCGGCGCACCCGGACGGAAGCGTCTGGGTGCTCTATTCCACCGACTACCGCGCGGGCGGAAACCGGCGCCTGGGACAGTGGGACCTCTGGTCCTCGCGCCTGGCCTCGCCGCCGGCCGCCGGCGGGGCCGGCGACCTGCGTCCGGTACCGGCTCCGGCGCCCGAGACGAGTTACTCGCCCACGCCCAACAAGCTCTACGAGACCACGGTGGGAGGCAAGACCTATCGCCTCTATTACGGCGACCTGCATCGCCACACCGACATCGTGGGCCACGGTTGGACCGACCTCTCCATCTCGGGTCAGTACCGCTACGCGCTGGACGGGGCGGAACTGGATTTCATGGCCACCACGGACCACAACCAGACCTACAACATGGTGGCCAAAGGAGCCATGAACGTCGGCAAGGAGGACGCGCTGGGCGAGTATGGCTGGTGGCGAACCCAGAAGGTGGCGGACATGTACCTGTTTCCGGGGCGATTCGTGTCTCTGTTCGGATACGAGCGGAGCATGAATTATCCGGGGGGACACCGCAACCTGATCTGGCCCGAGCGGCGGGGCGAGCTGATCCCCGGCGATGTCGGCATCCCTTCGGACAACATTCCCCTGGGCCTGTGGGAAAGGCTCAAGGGGACGGACGGAATCTCCATCCCCCACTCTCCCCTGGGCCCCCGGGTGAGCTGGAAATGGCATGATCCGGTCAGCCAGCCGGTGCTGGAAATGTACCAGGGTTTTCGACGATCCTACGAGCATTCGGACGCACTTCCCGAAGAGAGCCGGGGTCCCCTGGGGAACCGGCCCGAAGGACCCCACATGTTGTGGGACGCCCTGGCCCGCGGACACCGCATCGGCGTCATCGCCAGTTCCGACCATGAATCCACCCACATGTCCTACGCGGGAGTCTGGGCCACGGAGTTCACGCGGGAAGGGATCTTCCAGGGCCTGAAACAGCGCCATACCCTGGCCTCCACCGACAACATCGTCATCGACTTCCGTATCGGCGACGCCTTCATGGGCGACGAAACGACCCTCTCCGACACCCCGAAGCTGGAAATCAAGGCCATCGGGACCGGACCCATCCGCCAGATCGACGTGGTCAAGGACAACACATTCGTCTACCAGACCCGGCCCCACCAGCGTGAGGCCGCGGTGACCTACCTGGACCAGGACTCCAGACCGGGAACCAGCTACTACTACGTGAGAGTGATCCAGGAAGACGAGATGATGGCCTGGTCCTCGGCGATCTGGGTCACCCGCCGGTAATCCAAGCTCCTCTCATGGAATACGAGTGCGTCCGGCGGTTCTTTCTCTGCTTGGGAGCGGCGACTTTCCAGTCGCCGATAAGGGGGGGGTAAGGGGGACTGGAAGTCCCCCCACCGAGTCCCCCACTTGCCAGGAGCCGGCGCCCCACCGCCATCGCGGCTCAACGCGCTGCTGGCGGAGGAAATTCTACTCCCTCCAGCCACTGGACCAACGCCTTGCCTGGATCGGCGATTTCTTCAATGGACTCGTACCAGTAGTGCTCCCAGCCCGTCTCCGGCAGGCCCGCGAACAACATCAGGTTGAGAGGGTAAGTCTCGCTGTCGGTGCATCGGCGGAAGTCGTCCCGGAACAGGAACACCGGCTTCTGCCAAGCGATGGCCAGTCCCAGTTCCACCATCACCCCCTCATCCGGGGGGCAGCCGTTGACCACGGCGAAGATGCCATCGGCCTCCCTCACGTCTCGGACATCGGCCTGACCGATCCGGTAGGCCCAACCCGAATTCGATTGGTCAATCTGGTTGTTGCGGGCAAACGGCTCCCACACCTCGGCGCCGATCCCTTCCAGCGCAGCCACCAGACCGGCCAGCGGGCCTTCTTGCAGTTGCCGGGAAAAGCCGTACGGATTGGCCAGGTAAAGAATCTTTTTGGATTTCATGTTCGACACCCAGATTGTCTCGCCGGTCGCCACTTCCACACCGGATTAAAGTGCCTCGCGGCTCTCGGGAGGGGAAAGCAGTACCACTTTCCCCTCCTTCTGTACCACCACGTACATCCGAACCCGGTTGGCGCCATTCAGAAAGGCGGATTCCGGCACGATAGCCTGGAAACGATGCCGGCCGTCGGGACCCTCGAACGTCGGGGCAACGGCCCTGAGAGTTCCGTTTAAGCCAATAGCCACATATTTGGCATCCGTTGCCGAGACCCAACCTTCGATCGCCGCCGGAATGAAGTCATCATCGAGTCGAACCCTCTCGTAGAGTGAGGGCTGATCCAATTCGATTCTCAGTCCCGTCCGTACGGTCACACGCAACTGATCCAGCGGCTTCCCGAGCAGTGAGTCAGCAGGGCCCATTGTAAACACGCCGTCCGGACCCGAATCCCAGGCCAGTTCGCGAAGACCCGTCTCAAATTCACTGGAACCAGGGCTTTCCCGCAGGGTCTCCGGGCTCAGCGAGCGAGTGATCAGAAAAGAATGCGCCGGCTTCTGATCGATGCAACAGGTCCCATCGAAATTGGAGGAGTGAGTTTCTTCCCGATTCGGCTTCGGTTCTATAGGCCATGGGAAACTGAGCGGATATTGCACCTCGCGGATTCGATCCCCAAGAACGGCAAAGCAACGCACTGTCGGGCTTCCCTGGAAGAGGTCCCGGCCAAGCTCGAGATAGAATCCGGAATCCTCCAGCTCCGCTGCTTTGAAGGACTTGGCCACATCCGGCCGTGGGTGCCGGGTCATCCCTTGGAAGATCAGTTCATCATTGACGAACACTAGGATGGATTCGGCCGGTTCCAAGGTCTCCATGTCTGCCGCCCAGCCCCAAAAAATGATCTTGTCTCCGCGTTCTATCACTTGCCCCAAATGGGCCCAAGCCCCGTCCTGCCTTACTTCGAACGTCATTCCTTCCAAACAAACGGTCGTTCGATAATGTAGAAACTTGGACGGAGGAACCGTGATGAGGGAAGTCGGCGCCTGATCTCTTTCCTTGGTCATCGCAGTTTCGTTGACCGAGATTCCATCGGTCGGCCACGGCGTCGGAACTCGCAGGATCTCGGCAATGCTGGGGAAGATGTCGGTGGTGCGTGTGGGCCGATCCGATACCCGGCCCAGTTTCTGATAAGGAGTTTTGATCAGAAGCGGCACCGTCAGAAGGTCCTTGAAGTTGGCCTCGGTTATTTTTCTCCGGTTCCCACCGGGCTGGAAATCGACTCCATGGTCCGATACGACGATAATAAGGCTCCGGTCGTAGAGACGTTCAACTTTCAGCTTCCGGAGCAGCTGGCCCAGGAGCCGGTCGGCCAAACCTACCTGTAGCAGATGGCGCTGGAACGCCAGCGTCACCAGCGTTTCGTCTCGGGTCCAGATATCCCTCTTCGTGAACAAGCTCATGTCCCCTCCCGATAGATAGCGCTTACCCGAAGGAAGGTAGATCCAGGGCAGATGAGGAATCTGCACATGGATGAAATTCAGACTGGGCTCGCCCTTTTCCGGAAGAGACTCCAAAAAGGCTTCGAACTGTCGGACGGGGTGGCCCAACCGCCATCTCTGCTGATTCGGCACGGTCCAGCCATAACGGATGTCGGGCAACCCCGTCGTGAGATCCTCGGGCAGAACGAGATGAAGATAAATCACCGGGAGATCCACCAGCAGCCGAAACGCTCTTCGCAGGTGATCGGGTTTGGACTCCGGACAGTCGGGGCAGAGGTGAGTGATCGACTCGGAAATATTGAGCCGGTGAGAGTTTCGAAGCCAAGTGAAGAGATTGTCCGGATAGTGGGCCAGGGTAGGGAGAAACGAATGGTCTGCCTGCGGGAGATTTCCGGTCAGGATGGCCGGTAAAGCGTATTGGGTAGAGTAGGAAACGGAGGTCGTGCGCCGGTACCAGTTGGCTCGACCGGCCAGATCGGCGAAATTGGGAAAACGTACCGAATCGATGGCACCCCGGCGATCAAGGAGAGATCGAAGGGGCAGTTCGTCGAAGACAACCATGACGATCGGGGTATCTGTCTGTCCATTCGCGAGCGCGACGCCCTGCGGCTTGGCGGGAGTGATGATTCTTTGAACCGAGGGTCCGGTCAGGAACAGGATCGGCACGATGAGAATCGCCGGCGACAGAATCGTCAGGTACACCCGAACAGGCCGAATACGAAGATAGGCGCGGCGACTGAGCCACGCCAGCAGCACTGCAGCGCCGACCAGCAGCGTTCCCGGAATCCCTTCGAGGAGTTTCAGGATGAGCAGGGCGAGAGGAAATACAAACAGAGCGATACCCGTGCCTGGAAGCCTGTAACGGGCGCCCATGATCCGGTCCTGGAATGATTCCAAGGCCACCACCGATCCCGGCACGAGGAGGGTCAGGAGGAGGACGAGCAGCAGCACCTCCAAGAGTCCGGCGTGATGCGCGACGAGAAACTGGGGGAATTGAGAGAGGAGATCAAAGATCGGTTGAGCCAGCGACAGACTGGCGAGCGCAGCCAGGTGCAGGAAGTACTTCCACATCCGTGTCAGTTCACCGTTCAGGGCGATCGTCCCGCGATTCAGGATCAACCAGCGCCGCCCCCTCGCGCCCCGTCCCTTCGTCAGTGGCCGCCAATGAACCTTGCTGCCGCAAGAAGATTCGCACCAATCTTATTTCCTCGTAGGAACAATCCTCTCCAACCATCTCCTTGACCGGTTTCAGGGCCGTGTACAAGTTGCTCAATTCCCGGAAGGCCGCAACGATCTTCTCCGTGCTCTCCGCCGGCGGCAGGTGCCGGTCCAGGTCGAGTTGCTCGCCGGCCGTTGCCAGAAACTCCAGGTGGCTGACGATCGTGCCCTGCGTCAGGCCGCGCCGCCGCGCCACCTCCTCGATGGACAGTCCCTGGCGAAACAGCCGCCCCGTCTGATCGTAGGTGGGACTTCGGTCCTTGGTGCCGGGCTTCCTGAGACCGAGATTTTTCAAGCGGGACCGGATCGCGCTGGGCCGTCTCCCGAAATCTTCGGCCAGATCCGAAACATTCGTTCCCGTGCCATGTTTCCGAACCAGCTCCTCGTCTTCTTCCGGAGACCACTTCTCATAGGCTCGGGCGTGTTCTTGACGGATCTCATCGACGCTGTAGGCCGGTTTTCCGTTTTTGTCTCCACGCTTTGATCCGCCGCTCGCGTCGCGATTTCGGGATGGAGGCGTGCGGTCCTCCAGACCGTGTTCACGGGCGTGAGACCGAATGGCCTCGAGGAACTCACCGCCCAACTGTTCCAGTTTCGCGGAGCCCACGCCGGAAATGCGTGACAGGGTCTCGCGGCTCTGGGGAATCCACTGCGCCATCTGCTGGAGCGTCGCGTCGCTGAATACGACATAGGGCGGCACGCCCAGCCGGGTGGCAATCCGGCCGCGCAGTCCGCGTAGCTTCTCGAAGAGGGTGCGGTCGTATTCCCGAGTCCTCCGGTCCGGGGAGTCCGTGCGGTCCTCCTGGCTCTGGGGCCTGGAAAGGGTCAGCTTTTCCCGTTTTTTCAGGAACTTCCACCCGCCCGGCGTGATCCCCAACGTCGGGTAATCGCGTCCGTTGTTGAACAGAAGACCCCTGGTCACCAACTGCCTGGAAACCTCAATGAGTTCGACCTCGGGAAAATCGTCAACAATTCCGTAGACACTGAGACGGTCGTGTCCCAGTTCCTTGATCCGTTTGGCTCCGGATCCCCGTAGCACCCGAATGACGTGGCCAGCACCGAACCGCTCGCCCGTACGCACCACCGCCGACAGGATCTTCTGGGCGATCTCCGTGGCATCGAACTCCTCCCGGGGCGTGAGACAGACGTCGCAGGCTTGGCAATCTTCCTGCTCCCAAGCTTCGCCGAAGTAGCGCAGCAGGTAGCTCCTGCGGCAACTCTGCAACTCGCAGAACCCGACTACCTTTGCCAGCTTGTCCCGCGATCGGCGCCGTTCGATCTCGTCTTCGATCTGGTCGATGAAATAATCCTGTTTCACCTTGTCGCCGTAGGTGTAGAAGAGGACGCAGTCGCTGGAGAGACCGTCGCGTCCAGCCCGGCCGGTCTCCTGGTAGTAGCTCTCCAAGGACTTGGGCAGGTCGTAGTGGACCACCAGACGGATGTTCGACTTGTCGATGCCCATGCCAAAGGCGATGGTGGCCACGATGATGGGCACCTCATCCTTGATGAACTTGTCTTGCGTCTCCCGCCGCACTTGACTCTCGAGCCCGGCATGGTAGGGCTGTGCCTTGAAACCATCATCGCGTAGACTCGCCGCCACTTCCTCAGTCCCTTTGCGGGAGAAGCAGTACACGATAGCGGACTCCCCATCGTATTTCTCCAGCAATTCCACAAGTCCGTCGAAGGCATTTCGTTTCGGCCGCACCGCGTAGTTGAGGTTGGCGCGGTTGAAGCTGGCAATGAATCTTGCAGGCTGTTTCAGTCCGAGCTGCTGCGCGATGTCCCAGCGGACCCGTTTGGTGGCAGTGGCGGTCAAGGCAATGAAGGGAACTCCGGACAGATCGCGACGCAGGTTGCCGAGGCGGCGGTAATCCGGCCGGAAGTCGTGACCCCACTCGGAGATACAGTGGGCCTCGTCCACGGCTACGAGGCCGATCCTCAGAGGTTTCAAAAAGTCCCTGAATTGAGGTAGGGCCAATCTTTCGGGGGCGACGTACAGGATCTTGAGGGAGCCTCGCCGGACCTGTTTCTCAACCCGACTGATCTCGCTCCGGGTAAGGGCGCTGTTGATGAAACCCGCGGCGATGCCGTTGGCCTTCAGGGCATCCACCTGGTCCTTCATGAGGGCGATCAAGGGCGAGATCACCAACGTCAACCCGTCCAGTCGCAACGCGGGAAGCTGATAGCAGAGGGACTTGCCCCCGCCCGTCGGCATGAGCACCAACGTGTCCTGCCCATCCAGGACACTCGAGACGATCTCCTCCTGGAGGGGCAGAAAATTGTCAAAGCCGAAGTGTTTCTTGAGAAGATCTCGCACGTCGAGCGCTAATCAAGGTACGAAGAGTTCACATCGCTAAGGCTCACGAGGCGTCCCCCACGGTAGGACAATCGTGGCCGATCCGGAATGGATTCCAACACCACGCATTATTGAGCCGACGGCGGCGCGAGATGCTCCCACTGCTGACTCTCCAGAGTCACTAACGCTCCACATCGCGAATCGACTTCCCAAAATCGTTTTCCCAGTCGCTGACCATCTCGAAATCGCTCTGGGTCACCCTCCAGGATCCGTTCTCCCGCTCCAACCGGAAGGACTGCCGGGTGTTGCGGTCGTTGTAGACCGTCTCGGTCAGGACCCGGACCTGATCCGGACCCAGCTCCTCCTGGTCCAGAATGGCGAGCCCCTTGACTGCGGCTCCCCGTCTCCGGAGCCACTCGCCCAGCCGGGGTCCTGATTCCCGCGCCAACAGGTTCTCGAGGCGCCGCCTCAAGTCTCCCCCGAAGCACTCCTGGAGCGCTTGCACGTCACCGCGCTCCATGGCCTGGACCATGGCGATCAGGACGTCGTCGGGACTCTCTTCCCTTCCTGTTTCCCTGATGGGCGGATCGCGGGAGGCGAAATAGAGGAAGCAGCCCAGGATCGCCAGCAGGGAGACCCATTTTCTCGGTTCCATCTCCGTTTACCCGAAGTTCCCCCTCGCCGGCTTCCGTCACTCCTCCAGGGCGAAGATATCCAGGTCCAGACCCTGTTTGCTTCCCGCGTCGTCCAGAATGATCTTGCGGGTGCGCGGGAGGATCTCCTCCATGGCCTCCAGAAAGAGCCGGACCGTGGTGACGGTGGGATGGCGCCGGTACTCTCCCCACAGGCTCAGGAAATGCTGGGACTCGCCTTGGGCCCGGTCCACCACTTCACGTCCATAGATGCGAGCCTGCTGGAGGTTTTCCTGCGCCTGGCCCCGGGTCCTGGGCAGCAGCTCGCTGGAGTAGCCCCTCGCCTCCTGCACGATCCGGTTCCGGTCCTCCCTGGCGTTGGCCACCTCCAGAAACGCGTCTCGAACCTGTTGGGGTGGAAGGACCTGTTCCAGGGCCACGCCAGTCACGGCCACGCCTAAATCCAACCGGTCCGACTCCCGTTGCAGATCTTCCCGGACCCGATTCTGAATCTCGATCCGGCCTGTGGTGAGCACGTCGTCGACCCCCCGGACGGAAACGGCTCGGGAGAGGGTCCGGTAGAGAAGAGCTTCCAGAACCCGGAAAAGACTCCGAGACCGGAACAGATAGGGGCCCGCATCCTGGATGAAGTACTGAATGGAAGCGCGGAAGTGGACCAGGTTCTGGTCACCGCTCAGAAGCGAGTCGTCCTCCACCAGGGCCCGTACACCCAACGCCCGGTCCAGATCGGTGCCCCCGATGGTGAGTCGCTGGGCTTCGCTGGTCTTCAAGAGGATCACCTGCTCCAGCGGATAGGGCCAGGCATACTGGAGACCCGGTTGGATCCGCTCCGGAATAAGCCGGCCCAGGCGCACCGTGACCGCCTGCTGATCTGCGGGGACATAGTAGATCCCGGAAGCCAGATACAGGGCGATGAGCACCGCCAGCAGCAGCAGGACATTTTCTCGCAACCAGTTATTCACCGGGCAAACTTTCCGTTTCTCCCCTTGGTCAGCAGCTTGAGCAACTCGGAGTCCGCTGAGAGGACCGCGGTGGTCTTGTCGTCCAGGATTCGTTGGTATGCTTCCAGCGTCCGTACCATCTGGTAGAACTCGGGGTCCCGGGAATAGGCCCTTCCGTAGATCCGGGTGGCTTGGGCGTCCGCCTCGCCCCGGATGATCTCCGTCTGCTTGTAGGCCGCCGACAGCAGCTCCTCGGCTTGGCGGTCCGCCTCGGCCCGGATCTTGCGGGCCTCCTCCTCCCCTTCGGCTCGATATTTCTTGGCGATGCGGTCCCGCTCGGCCCGCATCCGGGCATAGACGCTCTCTCGGTTCTGGGTGGGCAGATTGATCCGCTTCACGTCCACGGACGCGATCCGAATTCCATAACGTTGGCGGGAGGTCTCATCGCACTCGTGTGTGAGCTTCTCCATCAAGGGCTCCAGGCGAACCTGGTCCGGGTCCGTAGCCACCAATTCGGAAAGCTCGGTCCGGCCCAGATCGGCGGAGACCGACGACCACACGATGTCGTGCAAGCGCATTTCGGCACCGGAGCGATCTCCGACGGTCCGCAGATATTGGAGCGGATCCTCCACCTGCCAGATCACGTAGGTCTCCACCAGGAGATTCTTCTTGTCCCGGGTCAGATATTCGGAGGGCCGCGGATTGTACAGGTGGAGACGTTTGTCGATGCGTGTAAGCCCCTGGAAGAACCATTTGAGGCGGGGCCCCGCATCCTTGTATTGGGCGACAGGCCGGCCGAACTGGGTGACCAGGACCATCTCCTGTTCGTTCACCAAGAACAGGCTCCGAAAGGACAGGATCAATATGATCAGGATCCAGAAGAACCGGTTCCGGATTATTTTCCGAGTTCGGGTCATCTACTTGTTCTCCATCGATTGACGTCCGCCGCCGGGCGGCGCCAACACGGACAGCGCCTCCGGATCATTGCCCGCGGCCGGCGACCGCCTTCTCGAAGTCTCCGAAATTGAACACCGAATTACGAAACAGGAGCATCTTCCGTCGTCCCGAACTCTGGTCCAGGATGTATTTCTTCTTACCCGCCAAGCCCGCTTCGACGGCTTCCAGGTAGATCCGGATGCGCGTCGTTTCCGGAGACTGCCGGTAGGCGCCGTAGAGCAAATCGAAACGGCGGGACTCGCCCTCGGAGCGCCTGACCCGGGAAAGCGCATAGGACCGGGCCTGGATCTGGCGTCCCTGGGCTTCGCCCGCCGCAATGGGCACCCGCTCGTTGGCGTAGGCATGCGCTTCGTTGATCATACGGCTCTTCTGCTCCAGGGCGCTGGCCACGTCCCGGAACGCCCCCACCACCTCCAGCGCCGGATGTACGTCCTGGAGGTGGAACGCCTGGACTCGGACCCCCAGGCCCAGGCGGTCCGCCTCCGCTCGGACCATCTCCATCGCCGCGCTCTCGATGGTCCGCCGGTCCAGGGCCAGAATCCGATCCAACTCCATCGTGGCAGCCACCTGCCGCAAGGCGCTCTCGCACAGGAACTGCAAGGTGGACTCCAGGTTCGAACTGGCGAAGAGGTACTGGTGGAAATCGGAGATGGAGTAGTGGACTACCGCATTGACCTCCACCAGATACTCATCTCCCGTGAGCATGAGCGCCTCGTCTTCCCTCCGCAGATAGCGCCCCTGGCGATGTTGAATGTTCCACTCGTAGGCGGCCGGCCCCACTTCGGCCTCGGGCGCCGAGTCGGAGATCCGGAAACCCAGCTCCACGGTGCGGACCTGCGCGGGCCGGAGCCGGTGGAGGGTCTCCACGGGCCAAGGAGCCACGTAGTGAAGGCCCGGGTCCAACGACCCCTCGAGGAGCCGGCCCAGACGCTGGACCACACCCACCTCCTCCGGGGCCAGCATCCGGACTCCGGAGATCAGATACGCCAAGGCGGCCGCGGTCCCGGCCCAGCGCAGGAGGGACATCTTGCGATGGCCCGCCCAGTGGAGAAAATGATGGAAAAGATGGGCCGGATTCCGATGGTCCAACCAGTGGAGGAAGTCGTGCTGAAGATGCTGAAGATCGTGCTGAAGGTGGTGGAACCGGTGCTGGAGATGGTGAAGCCGGTGACCAAGCCCGTGGGGAAGAAACTCCGACGGCCGGCGGTCCAGCAACTTGAGGGAATTCATCAGGACCAGGAACGAGGACCCCTGGTGGACCACGGCGGCGCCCACCGCGCTCAGGTACCCCCAGAAGGCGGCCATGACCGCGGCCAGATTGAAGACCAGACCGAACCAGAAGATGTTGTCGTGGATGGTCTTGACGGCGCGGCGGCTCATTAGGAGCAACGGCTTCAGGCGATCCAGTCCGCCATCTCCGACCAGCACCACGCCCGACGCTTCGGCTGCGATGTCGGTCCCCGTATCCCCCATGGCGATGCCCACATGGGCGGCGGCCAGTGACGGCGAGTCGTTGACTCCGTCTCCCACCATCGCCACGCGGAGGCCCTGGAGCTTGAGATCCTCCAGGTGGGCCAGCTTCTCCTCCGGGAGCAGGCCGGCGTGGACCTGGGCGATCGACACCTCCCGGGCCACCCGCAGCGCCGCCTTCTCGTTGTCCCCCGTCAAGAGCAGCGATTTCCGGATCCCCAGCTGACGCAGCTCGGCCACTGCCCGGCCCGCCTCCTCGCGGGGTTGATCCCGCAGGAGGAGGACTCCGGCGGCTTGCCCTTCCCACCCCACCAGGACGGCGATGCCTCCCTCGGACGCGGCCTGATCCAGGGCATCCTGCTCCGGCTTGGAGAGGGTCACTCCCCGCTGCTCTAGGAACCGGGCGCTGCCCACCAGTACGGTCGGACCCGCCTCAACGCCGGTGGAGGGCAGCGTTCCCTCCAGACCCAGACCGGCGTGCCTTTGGACCGATTCCCCGGGAGAAACGTCGAGACCCCGGGTTTCCGCCGCTTCCCGGATGGCCTTGGCCAGGAGATGCTCGGAAAAGAACTCAAGGGATGCCGCCCAACCCAGGATCGCGTCGGGCCGAAACTCTCCGAAGGGGATCACCCGGACCAGCTCGGGCCGGCCCCGGGTGAGGGTCCCAGTCTTGTCGAAGGCAAAGCAGTCGATCTTGGAGAGCTCCTCGATCTGGACCCCGCCCCTAACGACGATGCCCTTCCGGGCCAGGGCGCTGATGGTGGCCAGCACGGCCGCCGGTGTCGCCAGGACCATGGCGCAGGGGCAGGCCACGATCAGGATCGCCACCGAGCGCATCCAGTCACCCGTCACCACGTAACAGAGGACCGCGATTCCCAGCACCAGGGGCAGGAACCATTGGGCGTAGCGGTCCGCAGTCCGCTGAATGGGAGCCTTGCTCTCCCGGGCCTGGCGCACCAGTTCCACGATCCGGTTCAACACCGTGGTTTCGCCCACATGGCGGGCCCGGATCAGGAGCCGGGCGGTCTGGTTCACGCTCCCGGCGTAGACCTCGTCGCGGATTGACCGCTCCCGGGGCACCGATTCTCCCGTGATGGAACTCTCGTCCAGGAGCGATTCCCCTTCCACGATCACGCCGTCCACCGGGACCCTCTCGCCCGGATAGACCACCACCCGGTCTTCCGGCCGGAGTTCTCCCAGCGCCACGTGTTCTTCGCCGTCGTCTCCCCAGCGGTGGGCCTCCTGGGGCAGCATCGAGAGAAGCTGCGTCAAATCGGTGTGGAACCTCCTGGAGGCGTAGGCCTCCAGGGTCTCGCCCACGAGCATGATGTAAACCACCTCGGCGGCGGCCAGATACTCGCCCACGTAGAGCGCGGCCAAGGCTGCCAGAGTCACCGCCTGCTCGGCGCTGATCCGCCGGGAGATCACGTCCTGGAACGCTCGGTGGAAGGTGCTGTACCCGTAGAGGAAGGTCAGGATGAGGCCCAGGTCCCAGGGAAAGGGGGAGACGATCCACTCCTGCCAGTAGGCCACCAGGAGCAGGCCCCCCAGGACCAGCCCCGCGAAGCGCCAGCGAAAGGCGGCTCCTTCGTCCAGATGGAAGGTGTGTACAAGGGGAGGGATCATGTTGGCGCCGCCCACTATACAAGCCGTGTTGTCCGGTTCAAAGAGACCGCTTGATCCCCCCGATTGCGGCTGGATACAATCCGGTGTCCCAAGGAGGAGCCCCCGAGACCGGCGCAGGCGCCTCCTGGAGCCGCTGCTATGCTCGATCGATTCCGGAGGCAGAACGATCCCGTCTACCGGGCCGATCTGGACCGCTGCCAGCCGGCGACCGCCCTCAGTCGCACGGCCCGCCGGTTTGCCTGGCGAATGATGGAGTTCGAGACCGATACTGCCGCGGGAACGCTCCTCTTCGCCGGGGAAGAGACCGAGGCGGCGGAGATCACCTACCCGCTCGAGGTCCAGGGGTGGCATGACGTCTATGTCGGCCTCTTCAACAATGCGTGGCGGCCCTATGAGGCTCAACGGGTCTTCGCCCGGCTCAGCGGAGATCCGGCGTTCTCGCTCATCTATCTTCCCGTCCCCAGCGAACGCCCCTGGGGCGTCCCGGCAAATGATCAGAAACAGGGCCCCAGAATCCAGGACGTCTTCTGGAAAACCGCCGACCTGTCGGGCCAGACCCTGGCGTTCCGGCAACCGTGCCAGCGGGCGGTGCCCGACGAACAGGCCTTCGGCAACATCAGCGGCAAGGTCTGGCTCGCCTACATCAAGCTGGTCCCCCTCACCGGCGAAGAGGTCCGAAACCTGGAACATGACCGGTCCGACCCGACCCATCGCCGGCTGTTCGCCTACAACGACTCCTGGTTCGACGGCGACCGGGGATACCGAATGCCGGGAGGCCGGTCCCAAGAGACGGCCATTCAGGCCCAACTGGAACCCTACCGTCACACCGATTTCGGACGCATCTACTGGGACGGCGCCCACGGGGACATCTGCAACTACCTGACCCGCATCGGGCGGGTCTGGGACCACCGGGGCATCCGGACCCAGGATCCCCCCAGGCGCTACGACCGTCTGGCCCGGGAAGCCTGGGACGGCTACGTCGAACGCGGAATCGATCCCTTTCGCGTCGCCGCCGACTTCGCTCACGAACTGGGGATGGAGTTCCACGCCTGTTACCGAATCGGCTGGCGACCCTTCTACTGGCCTCCGCCGTTCGACGAATTCAATCGCGGCGGACTCTACGACCAGCGCCCCGAGCTCCGTTGCGTGGGCCGCGACGGCCGGCCCTCGCTCGGGTTGTCGTATGCCTTTCCCGAAACTCGCCGCTACGTCCTCTCGTTGATCCGGGAGATGACCGGGCATCCCATCGACGGCATCGCCATTCTCTACAACCGGCAGCCCCCCTTCCTGGAGTACGAAAGGCCGCTGGTGGAGGGCTTCCAGGAGGAGTTCGGAGTAGACCCCCGGCGCCTGCCCGAAACGGATCCCCGCTGGCTGGCCTACAAGAGCCGGGTCCTCACCGGTTTCATGGAGGACCTCAAGGCCGAACTGGCGGAGGCCGCCCAGGAACAGGGCGCGTCCGCGCCCCTCCCGGTCACCGCCTGGCTGTTCGGCTCCCGCGAGGAGAATCTGCTTTACGGGATTGACGTCGAGCGGTGGGTTCAGGAGGGTCTGGTGGACACGCTGATCCCCTACACCTCGGCCCGGAGCCTGTTCAGCTTTCAGACCGCTTGGGAAGACCCCGCCGACGTCACCTATTGGGTTCGCCTGGCCCGCGCGGGGGATTGCCGTCTGGCGCTCAATGTGATGCCCCGAAATCTGGACGCCGCTCAATACCGGAACAAGGCCGGCCAGCTCTACTCCATGGGAGTCGAGCATCTGGCCTTCTGGGACACCGCCATCGCCGGCGGCCAGGCCTCCGAGACGCTGGCCCGTCTGGGTCACCATGAGGAGATTGCCGCCTGGATCATGGCCGGCCGGCCCGAACCCGAACCGACTTCCAGTCCATTGTGGAAGCTGGGAGAGTGGGACCTGAGCTATTTCCCCGAATGACGGCGTCGCAGCTCACGTTGACAGCCCGTGGCAAAAGTCGTCACGGCATTCGACCGTCCCTGCATCGTGCGCGGACTGCGTTGCGACTCGGTCACATACTCCCGGTATGCTCCCTGCATCGTGCCTGGTCCGGCGGGCGCAGGACCGGTCTCGGTGCTCGCGCGACTTTCACCACGGACTGTTTAGGAGGAGAAACCCTTGAATCGAGTATCATGGTGGCTCGTCCCCGTTCTGGCGGTACTTCTGTCGACGAGCCTTCCCGGTCAGTCGGGGGAGCCGCTCTTCAATCCCTACGGCCTGACCGAAGACACCCTCGACGGCCTTCAGATGCGGGACCCCCGCCACCGGCTCGTCGTCGAATTCTTCTCGGCACTGCTCCTGAACCAACGGGTGAATCGGGAGGCGGCCTTCAGCGTTTACGGTCAGTTCCGCCCTCTCACCATGCTCCAGAGAAACGTCTACGGTGACCGCACTGTCCTACCGGCTCCGGTTGTGAGGTCCCAGATCAGCGTCTCCCTCTGGAACCTCTCCTCCCCTGAGCTGCTCAAGATCGAGGTCGCCCCGCCGGTGGTCCAGTCCCGTCCATCCCGCCTGGAGTTCACTCGGGGATTGGAGAATCGGGTATTGATCCTGCTTCGGAACCTGTCCCGCCGTTCCCAGAGCGTGAGTCTGGAACCGGCGGAGGGACCGCTGTATTTCCGGCCTCGACAAGTCCGCTTGGCCCCTCAGGAAGTCCATGCCGTCATCGCCCGGGTCTGGGGAGAGGGCAGTAGGAATCTGGACCTGCAGGTTGGGACCAACGGCCGGATTCGCCGTGTGAGTCTTCCCCTGGCTTGGAACCCCTCCTGCCGTCTCCAGATACGGATTCTGGATGAAAACGGCCGGATGGTCCCCGCGCGGGTAGAAGTGGTCGGTTCCGACGGCCTGGGGCGGGCCCCTTCGGGCACTTATCTCCGCTATACGCCGATCCGGGCGGGCGCCTACTTTCACACGCGGGGAACCAGCAGCTTGGTCCTCCCGGCAGGCAAGACCCGAATCCGCGTGGTCCGGGGATTCGAGCACCGCTACCAGGAACGGGTCGTCGACCTGCAGCCTTCCGGCCCCAACTCGCTGGAGTTTCGATTGGAGCGCTTCCACGACGCGGCCTCCCGCGGCTGGTACTCGGGAGACATCCACATCCATCCCAACCTGGTCCACAAGACCATGGACCAGATCGTCAACCCCACCGACGTCCGCCTCCAGGTGGAGGCCGAGGACTTGAACGTGGCCAACCTCCTGGTCTGCAACTCGCAGGGACCCGTCCTCTACGACCGGCAGCACTTCACCGGGGCTCCCCATCCCCTGAGCACGCCGCGGCATATCCTCTACTGGAGCCAGGAGATCCGCCCCGCTCTCTACGGACACATCGGCGTCCTGAACCTGAAGCGTTTTCTGGAGCCCCCCTACAACGGGTTCCCCGCCAGTTTCTTCCCCTTTGACTACCCGTCCAACGCCACCGCCGTCCGGGAGGTCCGCAAGGAAGGAGCCGCCGTCTTCTACGTCCACCCCTCTCTGGGCCGGCAACGCTGGATCCCCGTGGACGCCGCCCTGGGAACCGTCGACGGCATGGAGATCCTGGGCCTATCCAGCACCGAGAGTTCCAACGCTCTCTACCGCCTGTTGCTGGATTGCGGATGGCGCCTGAGCGCAGTGGCCGGAACGGACACCTTCAACAACGTCCGCCGCCACAAGGTCCTGGGCGGCGATCGAGTCTACGCCTACACCGGAGACAGTTTGTCGTACGAGTCCTGGGTTCGGGCCCTGCAGCAGGGGAAGACCTTCGTCAGCAACGGACCTCTCCTCTACTTCCGGGTCCAGGGCCGTCTTCCCGGAAGCGAGATCGCCCTGGACGAGCCGGGACCGGTGGAGCTGGAGTTGGAGGCGCATTCCCAGGTTCCCATGGAGAGGGTGGAGATTCTGTTCAACAGCGAGGTCCTGCAGGAGATCCCGCTCAAGGACGAGACCAGTTTGATTCACCGGGGGACCATCCGGGTTCCGTCCAGCGGTTGGATGGCCGCTCGGGTCCGCGGCGGAGAGCATCCATTGGTGGTCAACAATCCCGATCTCTTTGCCCACACCACTCCGGTCTACGTCACCGTGGGCGGACGGCCCTACGCCGACCCCGAAGCCCTGCAGTTCTTCCTGGAGAGGTTCGACGAGATGCGCCAGACCTCTCTCGCCGGTGGCTCCTTCGAGAGCCTGCACCAGCAACGGGAGGTTCTAGGTCAACTGGCCGAAGCGGAGAGAATCTATCGGGAGCGGCTCAAATGGTCCCGGAAATCCGGTCCGGGCCGCGGCGGCGCAGCCGAAGCGGGTGGCGATTCCAACGCCGCACGTCCATGACAAGAGTCGCCGACGGCTGCTAAGATCGAAGCTAATCGATCGGATCGCGCCGTGAACATTTCGCAGCCCACCCCCGCCATGCAGGCACGCTGTCTTCGGGTGGTCCTCGCCGTCGCCGTCCTCAGCGGGGCGACGGGCTGGCCGGCGCCTTCCGGGTCCGGCCACGCCGATCGCGTCTCGGAGATCCTCAAGCACGAGTGCCTGAGCTGCCACGGCTCCATCCGCGCCTCGGGCCTGGATCTCCGATCCCGGGAGGGTATGCTGCGTGGCGGCAACCGCGGTCCGGCAGTGGAGCCGGGCCGGGCCGGCTCCAGCCTGCTCTACCAGGCCGTCGCCCACATGGGCGATCTGGAGATGCCTCCCGGAGAGAAACGGCTTCCCGAGCAGGACCTGGAAACCCTCAAGGCCTGGATCGAGGCCGGGGCGTCCTGGCCCGACTCTGCCGCTACGGAAGCCGGCGGCCCCACTTGGTGGTCCTTTCGCGCACCGGTTCGTCCCGAGTCTCCCCAAGTCCTCGAAGCGACCCGCCGGGTTCGCAATCCCATCGACAACTTCGTGCTGGCCCGGCTCCATGCCCAGGGCCTGAAACCGGCTCCCGAAGCGAGCCGGCCGGAGTTGGTCCGTAGAGTCTACATCGACCTGATCGGACTGCCGCCCTCGCCGGATCAAGTGGAGTCCTTCCTCCGGGACGAGTCCCCCAAGGCGTTCGAGAAGCTCGTGGACCAGCTGCTGGAGTCGCCCGCCTATGGCGAGCGCTGGGCCCGGCATTGGCTCGACGTGGTGCGCTACGCCGATAGCGGCGGGTTCGAGACGGACGAGTATTATCCCAACGCCTGGCGCTACCGGGACT
Organism: Acidobacteriota bacterium; assembly: GCA_965263035.1. Lineage (GTDB taxonomy): Bacteria > Acidobacteriota > UBA6911 > RPQK01 > JAJDTT01 > JAJDTT01. Next base: position 5,068,211 of record OZ253580.1, on the reverse strand, counting down.
ACGTGATCAAGTCGTTCAACGAAGACAAACCGTACGACCGCTTCATCCAGGAACAGGTCGCGGCCGACGAGCTGTGGCCCGACAACCTGGACCTCTACGACACCAGCTACGCCATTCGGCCCGCAAAGGTGGCTCACCTGGAAGCCCGCGTCGGCACCAGCCTCTACGGGTTTGGACCCTCCATCGGCGAGTCCACCCTGGACGCCCCCAAGCTCCGCTACGAACGTCTGACCGATTGGGTCGACATGACGGGAGCGGCCTTCATGGGTCTGACCCTGGCCTGCGCCCGCTGCCACGACCACAAGTTCGATCCCATCAGCCAGGAAGACTATTTCCGGGTGCAGGCCATCTTCGCTCCCTCCCATCCGGTGACGCTTCCGGTGATCACGGCCATGAGCATGTTCCACCGGAACGAGTACTACCCCCGGACCATCGCCCTGGACGAACGGCGCCGGGCCCACGGGATGTTCGAGGCCAAGGTCCGGCAGCGTTTGACCGAGGAACGGAAAGCCCGTTTCCCGGCAGAGGTGCGCCGGGCCTACGAGAAGCCGGAGGGGGAACGCTCGGAGGAGGAGAAGAGGCTGGCGGCGCCCCTTCAGGAGGCCTTGGCGGACTTCTTCAGCCCAACGACCTTCAAGCTCAAGGAGCACCTGACGGAAGAGGAGAAGGAAACAAGCACCCGCCTGCTGCTGGCCATTGCCGAGAAGGTACTGGAGATCCCCGTCAAGGACGCCTCCCACAACGTCCGATGGGACGGATTCTACGACCCGCCTTCGGCCACCGTCCTGGGTCACATTCAGGGGGAGTTGATCCCGGAGACCCGGATCCTGGAGCGGGGCGATCTGGACCGCCCCGGGAAGCTCGTGGAGGCCGGACTGCCCCGGATTCTGGAAGACGGAGTCGACTTCGACACCAACGAAGGCCATGGCCCCCGGTACCGGAAGCAACTGGCCCTGTGGCTGACCCGTCCCGACCATCCGCTGACCGCGCGGGTCATGGCGAATCGCCTCTGGCAGTGGCATTTCGGGCGGGGGATCGTGTCCACCTCCAACGACTTCGGACTCCAGGGCCAACCCCCGTCCCATCCGAAGCTGCTGGACTGGCTGGCCACCGAGTTCGTCCGCCAGGGCTGGAGCCTCAAGGCGATGCACCGGCTGATTGTCCAATCCTCGACCTACCGGCTCACCAGCCGGTTCGACGATCCTCACAACGCCGCCGTCGACCCGGACAACGCCTACCTCTGGCGGGCCAATCGGAGACGGGTCGAGGCCGAGGTCTTGTGGGACAGCATCCATGCCGTGGCCGGCACCCTGAACTCCAAGATGTACGGCCGGCCTTTCGTTCCGCCGCTGTCGGAGGATGAACTGGCCGGCTTCCGGCTCAAGTGGGCGTGGACCGTGCCGGCGGACCCTGCAGAGCACAGCCGCAGAGGCATCTATATCCTCTCTCGTCGGAACTTCGTCTTCCCCATGTTCGAGAAGTTCGATACTCCCGATCCGGCGGTCAGCTGTCCCGAGCGCTCCGTGACCACGGTGGCGCCCCAATCCCTTTGGCTCCTCAACAACGATGCCGTATTCCGGCAGGCCCTGGCCTTCGCGGGTCGTCTTGTCCGGGAGGGGGGTTCCGAGCCGAGCCGATGGGTGGACCGGGCCTGGCGGACCGCCCTGGGGCGGCCGCCCACCGATGGGGAGACCCGGGGCGCCCTCGAGACCTTGGCGTCCGCCGGGGGCGAGAAGTGGGAGGAGTTGCCGGAGGGCACTCCCCCCGAGCTGAAGACCATCGAGCGGAGTCAGGCCCAGGGACTGACGGAACTCTGTCTGGCCGTCTTCAACCTCAATGAGTTCCTCTTCGTCGACTGATTGCCGAAACATGGGAGAATCCGTGTTGGATAACGCCGGACCCGGAGAATCGTCGGAGGATGTGGATTGGTTTGGGATAGCAACGCGGGTTTTGCAACCCGCGAATCTTGGGTTTTGGGGGACAGGGGTGTCCCCCTTCCCAGTGGGGGACAAGATGTCCCCCCTCCTATCTTGACGGTGCCGTGTCCGCAGGGCTTCAATAGGAACATCGATTCAAGGAGAGGAACTTGATTACCAACGCTTGCCAGGGCGCCGTTCAGGTCGGTTCACGGCGCGATTTTCTGAAGGCCTCCTCCTTCGGGTTCGGCTCGCTGGCCCTGGGCGGTCTTTTGGAACAGGAGGGCCGACTCCTCGCCGGCATCGACCGGCCCGTTTATCCTCTCGCTCCCAAAGAACCCCACTTTCCGTCCCAGGCCAAGAGCGTCATCTTCCTCTTCATGCAGGGCGGCTTGAGCCAGGTGGACAGCTTCGACCCCAAGCCCGTCTTGGAGCGCTACGACGGCCAACCTCTTCCCTCCAGCTTCCGGACGGACCTGGAACTGGCCCAGATCAATCCCTACGAGTCCAAGCTCATGGCCAGTCGCCGGACCTTCAAGAAGCGGGGGCAATCCGGCATCGAGGTTTCCGATCTCTTCGAAGGACTCGCGAAACACGCGGACGACATGGCCGTCATCCGGTCCTGTCACCACGAGTCGTTCGTCCACGGTCCGGCTCTCACCTACCTGCACACGGGGAGCCTGCAGTTGGGCAGTCCGAGCATGGGCTCCTGGGTCCTGTACGGCTTGGGGAGCGACACGGACAACCTGCCCTCCTACATCGTGATGACCGACAGCATCTTTCGGTCCAGCACCTCCAACTTCAGCACCGGCTTCCTCCCGGCGATCTACCAGGGGACGCTCATCAATACGGAGGGCCAGCCCTTCCAGAACCTGCGGCCCCCTTCCCAGATGGACCTGAACCGGCAGCGGGCTCTGCTCGAGAGAATCGGGGGATGGAACCGGACGCATCTGCAGACCCGGCCCGGGGACAGCCGCCTGGAGGCGAGAATCCGGAACTACGAGTTGGCTTTCCGCATGCAGATGGCGGCGCCCGAGCTCATCGACCTCTCGGGAGAGCCGGAGCACGTGAAGCGAATGTACGGACTGGATCAGGATCAGACCCATAAGTTCGGCCGCATGTGTCTGCTGGCCCGGCGAATGGTGGAGCGGGGAGTCCGCTTCGTCCATCTCTACAGCGGCGGCTGGGACGCTCACGGCGAGTGCGACAAGAACCACATGAAGAACTCGTGGAAGACGGACCAGCCCATGGCCGCTCTGCTGGAAGATCTCAAACAGCGGGGTCTGCTGGAGAGCACCCTGGTCGTTTCCACGGGCGAGTTCGGCCGGACTCCGGTCATGCAGGGCAAGGAGGGGCGCGATCACAATCCATTCGGCTTCAGCGCCTGGATGGCAGGAGGCGGTGTTCGCGGAGGCCAGACCATCGGCGCCACCGACGATCTGGGTTTCGTAGCCATGGAGGACAAGATGCACGTCAACGACCTCCACTCCGCCATGCTGGGGCTGATGGGACTGGACCACCGCAGGTTGACCTACTTCTTCCAGGGCCTGGACCGGCGCCTCAGCGGTGTCGGCGAAGCGGGAGAGGCGGGCGAGGATCTGTACCGGCAGCTGACTGGGAGGTCGTTTGGCCATTCGGCGTGAGACGGCGTGGCGGGTCCTGGCCTTCCTGGGATTGATTTCCGCAGCGGCGGCGGGTCCCCTGCCCCAGAGCGCCGCCCCTTTTGTCGGGAAGGTCCGACTGCCTTCGAGTCTTCGAACGGCTGACGGGAGCGTTCTGGAGAAGGGTCCCTTCGATTTGGAGGTCCGGTCCGAAGCAGGAGCCTTCTGGCTGCGTTTCCTCCCTCCGTCGGGCGCGCCGGTCGCCCTCCGAGCTGATCCCATGGAGGCGAACGATTGGGCCACCCCGGCCGGGTCGCCTCTTGTGGGAACGGTGCACCTGCACCCCACCGCCGTCCCCATCGGAACCGACGCCGAGCGCCACAAGAGCAAGACCGGCATGCCCCAATACCTGGAGACACGCCGATTCTGGAACGCCACGCTTCGGCTGTACCGTAGCGAGGACCCAACAGGAATAGTTTCCATCCTATTTCACGAGAACCACCCCGGCGGCACGGTCCGGGCTCGTTTCGAGCTGTACGGCGCCGCCGTCAATGGAGAAACCAACGGGGAGAAGCACCCTTGAGATTTCGATTCCCTTGCCCATTACTCGTCTTGATCCTGATCTCGTCCCCAGCCCTCGTAGGCGGGCAGCACAAGAAACTGAAGGCTACCGGCGAGGTCCGGGAACTGGATTCCCGGCTGGAGCTCTTCGTCGACGACTACCTCATCGACACCATGAGCGATCTGGAACTCAAGCTCCACTCCCCTCGGTCCGCCGGAAAGGTGATGGTCTTCGACCGTCCCTGGGAGGGAGTGACCAGTGGCAGCACTACCGTAGTCTTCCAGGACGGCGATCTCTACCGAATGTACTACCGGGGCAGTAGTCATCGCGGATACGCCCTGGAGTCGCTGCTGGAGCCCTCCGAAGAGGTGATCCCCGAGCACCCCCACACCGCGTGCTACGCCGAGAGTCGAGACGGGATCCACTGGTCCCGGCCCTCGCTGGGGCTATACGAGTACGAAGGATCCAGGGACAACAACATCGTCTGGATGGGAAGGGGTACAGGGGCCTTTCTCCCCTTCAAGGACTCGAACCCACAGGCGCCCGCCTCCGAACTCTACAAAGCCGTGGGTCCGGATCGAGGGGCGCTGTACGCTTTCACCTCTCCGGACGGGATCCATTGGAAGGAGTTGAGAGAGGAACCCATCATCACGGACGGGGCCTTCGACTCTCCCAATCTGGCCTTCTGGGACACGGTCCGCGAGCGGTACGTCTCCGTCTACCGCGATTTCAAGCTCGGAGTACGGACCATCAAGATCGCCACCTCCACCGACTTCAGGAACTGGACGCCGGGACAATGGGGCGAGTTCGGGGATGCGCCTGCCGAGCACCTCTACACGAACGCGACCCGGCCTTATTTCAGAGCGCCCCACATCTATTTTGCTTTCCCGCGGCGTTTCCACCCCTGGAAGACGCGGGGTCCCTTCAATCAGGCTCATGCCGGCGGTTGCTCCGACGCCATCTTCATGTCCAGCCGCGACGCGATCCACTGGAACCGCCAACTGGACGCCTTCATCCGACCGGGGCGCGAAATGCGCAACTGGTCCCATCGCTCCAACACCCCCGCCTGGGGCCTGCTGGCCACGGCGCCGGACGAAATCTCCCTGTTCGTCCAACGCCACTACACGTTCCCCACCAACTATCTGGAACGGATGGTGGTCCGGACCGACGGATTCATGTCGGTGCATGCGGGCCCGGCAGGAGGTGAACTGATCACCCGGCCGCTGACCTTTCGGGGAGAGAACCTGGCGTTGAACTTCGCGACCTCGGCGGCGGGAAGCATTCGGGTGGAGATCCAGGACGCCGGCGGACGGCCCCTGGCCGGATTCGCTCTGGAGGAGTCTCCGTTGATCTGGGGCGACGAGATCGAGCACACGGTCCGGTGGGAACGAAGTCACACCCAGGCCGACACGTCCAAGCCTCTGGCGCGTATCTCGGGGCAGCCGGTGCGGTTGCGTTTCGTGATGAAGGACGCGGACCTCTACTCGCTGCGGTTCCGCTGACGGCCCGAAGGTCGGCGACAAATGACTTAAGGCGATTCCACCTTATTTTTCCGGGAACTTCCAGACCATAACGCTTGACAACCTTAACGCGCCAAGTTATTATCCTTCCCTGATCAAGAGCTTCCACTGCAAGGACACCGAAAAGCTCTTCAACAGGCGACTTCAACGGAAGTTTCCGCCGGGTTTGAAGAAAGTTGCACTCAGGAAGCTGGAAATGCTGGACGCAGCCGAATCGCTCAGGGACCTCAAGGTGATACCCTCCAGCCGGCTGGAGGCGCTCTCGGGCAACCGCAAAGGCCAATATAGCGTCCGGATCAATCGACAATGGCGGATCTGCTTTCACTGGGAGACCGGCGACGCGTTTGACGTGGAGGTGGTGGACTACCACTAGCAGGAGGGTAGAAGGAGACTGATCAATGGATCAGAGAGACCAGACCCTTAAACCCATCCATCCAGGAGAAATTCTGCGGGAGGAGTTCATGAAGCCGATGGGCCTGACCCAATACCGGCTGGCCAAGGACATCTCGGTGCCACCCCGCCGGATCAATGAGATCTTTCACGAGAAGCGCGCCATCACGGCAGACACGGCGCTCCGGTTAAGCAGGTACTTTGGAAACTCCGCTCGATTCTGGATGAATTTGCAGTCTCGCTACGAGCTTGAAACAGCGAAAGCTGTCCTCAAGGATCGACTCGACAAAGAAGTGACGCCCCAACCTGGCGTGGCCGCTTAGAGCCCGTATTTCTCACCGGGGGGCGCGATGATCGCGCGGGATTATCGCTATCAGCGCCTGCTCGTAATCGAGAGCGTAGCAGGGAACTGCGTTTAAGGGGTCATTCGTGCGCTGGAGTCGAGAGTTACCAGCGAGCGCGCCCCAAGCGCAGTCTGTGTCCCGGGGGACTTGGATAAAAAATGCGTAAATGCCTGACCATAAGGTCTTCGTCCTCATACGCTCAGCGGCGTGGAGGAAAATGCGGGATAAGCTCACCGCCTCACCCGACGGAATGAGACTCGCATGCCGCACCTTCACGATCTCTTTGTAACAACGACCGCTTCGCCGAGGGTCAAGTCTCCGAGACCACAGTCCGAGTAGCAATCCCAGGAGGTACGGGGTCATCTCCGAAAAATATCTCAAGCTGACGCTCGGTCGGATGTATCCGATCCTTGTAGAGGTACGGTGTAAAGACATCCCCGTCAAGGCGATAGATCGTAGTGTGATGCAAGCGGCCACCAAACCCTGAGCCTACGGTACTCCCACCGTAGGCGCTCTTTTCACCGGCGATCACCCAGATTGCAGAAAGATCTTTCTGATTGAGAACCTGAAGGAAGTCGTCGTAATCAACAAGGGCCGCAGCGGGGCCAGATTCGACAACGGACGGATCATAGAATGTGTCTCGCCCGTCTGAGTTGACAAGAATCAAAGATCTCCCACTCGACAGCCGAAGCCCCATTTCCTTGGACAGCCAGGGGACAGGGATTTTTACTCTAGTCGTCCGATCGATCGAGAGGTCATAGCCCCCGCTCTCGCACACGTAGGAGGCGACCGTCGGGCGTATTGGCACGGCGAAAGCCTGCCAATCATCGTGCGAACTCCAGCGGTCGAACTCACTAATCTCAGGGCGCCAATGATATTCACCAAGGTAATAGTGGTGAGAATCAAGTTCGATCTGTGGAAATGAGCCAGGATTTGTCAGAATCTTGTCTCGGAGGCTCTCGACCATCTTCGTTTGATCCTCGCGGTGAACAACGATGCAGGTGAGACGAAACCACGTCTCACGCTGAAACTCCTTCTTCCCATCCCGTATGCCACCACCCTTCCAACCCGAAGATCCAGAGAGGGCCAGCCACCTGCGGCCTGTCTTTGGATTACGTAAATCGATCAGAGCTCTGTCGTTGATGATATCGCGGTCGCTTTGCAGCCAGGCAAAACGCTCGTGAGGAGCCATCGCGCGAAATTGAGGATTGAAAGGGACCCACCACGTTCTGCCCCACTCGCCCCAGCCGTCGTAATGGGTCTGAGTGGTCAAGAAGGACGGATCGATATCGCGTAATCCGACCTCACGGGCTCCTTGATATAGCGGCAATTCGTCATTTTCTTCTGACCAGTGATTACCTAAGGAAGCCAGATTGTCTCCCATGCGGGCGATAAGTTCGTGGAGCGCGAGCCATTGGTATTTCTTGCCGATGCGTTCGACCTTGTGGTCGTTCCGGCCGTAGCCTTGGGAACGATTGTCGAAATCTCCAAAGCGTTCCGATGTCCAACCGAGTTCATGGGCTCGCTTGCAGATCCATCTACGACCCCAATGGACGTCGAAGTGCGCGGTCCGTTTTTGGAAGTGATCCGTGGAGAATATCCGGCAGATGAAGTCCTTTGCTCGAACTCGAAAGTCTTCCCATTGGTCCGACGTCATCGTTTGCTGAAGGGCAATCTCGGCGGAGGCCAACCGTTCCGTCTCTGGACTGGACTGATGGCCCTGTAAATCCTCGACACCCTCGGCAGCGACAACGTACGCGTTAAAGGCCTCCCGTTGGTCTTCAGTTGCATTGGCAATAAATTCCTGCATCCAGATTCTGCAAATGTCGAGCGAAGTCGGAACCGGCGTTGTCCCGAGTTTTGCGGGGCTCCACCTGCCTACTTTCGGATCAACTACATACCGTGCAAAGTCGCCCTCATGGACGGTGGAGAAGACAATCGCGTCACCAACGGCTCCGCGCCCACGATCCTCGGTATAACTATCGATCAATTCGTCCGGTACCGTTTCGATAGGCCAGGGACTTTGAAATGGCGGACGTGCAAGCGCAAGGTCGATTGAGTTATTCAGTACGCCGCACCACGCTGCGTACTCAACAATGCCTTGGGCATGGTCGCGTAGAAGCGCGTGTGCCGGTGGTCTCCCGCTGGCAAAGATCGTGTCGAAAACCACTTGGGCGAGTTTTCCGAGCCCCGCTTCCCCCTTTCCTTGAAGAGCGGCACCGTAGCAAGCAGCCAACAGACGCTCAAGAACGTAGAGATCATTCACACTCACGAAGTCCCCCAGCAAACGAGCCGCAAGTGGAAGCCGCCGGCTCAACACGCTGGCAAGGGCCTTGGTGCCCTTATCCCTGACCTCTCGATGCGACGTGGTGAGGAACCAAGTGAGCATTGTCGCAGCCAGGTACGCACGATCCTGGTCCATGTGCTTGAGATCATTGTGAAGCGCCCAGGAAATCAATGTCTCGACAGGCCCGTCGAAGCCACGCAGTGCCAAGTAGACCGACCAACGTGCATCGCGTTCCGGCATCGTCATTTTCATGAGCCGCTCATGGACGAAGACCGCATTGAATTTGTTGGATGGCTCGGTGGTGATTGAGATTAGCAGGTCGTTCAACTCGTCCGTCTGCATCAAGCCTCGAACCAGTTCGAACGTGCGATCTGTGAATTGAGACTGCTCACGCCAGAGAAGGCTATCCAGAAAAGCTTCCTGCACTGTATACGAAGTCTCAGATCCAACATCCAATATCTCAGCGCCGGTCCGTTCCGGGAGTTGAATGGCCACCGCTTCGATGATTCCGGCGCGTTCATAATTTTTCGACCCAAAAACACAATTATGGAGAGGCTGCCCGGCTCGAAAGGAACTAGCCACATCGTTGGTATTGAGGTGGTCATCGAGCAAACGCGAGGCTATAGCATGATCGCTGAAACGCTCGAAGGTGAAGCGAACCATTTCAGCAAGCGATCCGTCATCCTGCCGCAAGGGTTCGACGGTGAGAAGACCTTCGCTTTCCAGCTGCGCTAGCCCGGATATCTCAACAGAAAGATTGATAAAGGCCGCGTATTCTGCTATAAGTGTTGTGTAATCAATAACTTACAAAGCAGAAGGGACGCGACCTTATGACCGCAGAGTGTACCAGAACAAAGCTCAGATTTCAGGGCCTGGACGGACGGGATGTCGTGGGCCGGTTCGACGGCGGCGAGATCACCTCCGACGCCGGTGGCGTGCTCCTGCGCGAAGTGGAGCAGCGGACCCGGATTCTGGGTCGTCTGAGCGAATGCTTCACCGACTATCGAGACTCGGATCGAGTCGAACACCCGGTGGAGGCGTTGATCAAACAGCGGGTGCTGGGGCTGTGCCTGGGCTACGAGGACCTCAACGACCACGACGAGTTGTGCCGGGACCGGCTCTTGGCGCTGTTGTGTGATCGAGATGATCTGACGGGGGAGTTCCGGCGCGTGGAGTCGGATCGAGGCAAGCCGCTGGCAGGCAAGAGCACCCTGAACCGACTGGAGCGGACTCCGTTGGAGGGACCGGAGGGCGCGTACAAGAAGATCGTGGCCGACCCGGCGGGGATGGACGAGCTGCTGCTGGAGGTGTTTGTGGAAGCGCATCCGGAGCCCCCGGAGGAGGTGATCCTGGATGTAGACGCCACGGACGATCCGCTGCATGGGAAGCAGGAGGGACGGTTCTTCCACGGCTATTACAAACGCTACTGCTACCTGCCGCTGTACGTCTTCTGTGGGGAACATCTGTTGTGTGCGCGGCTGCGCACGGCGGATCGAGGCGCGGCCCACGGGGTGGTGGCGGAGTTGGAACCGATCGTGAGGCGGCTGCGTGAAGCGTGGCCCCAGGTCCGGATCACGGTTCGAGGGGACAGTGCCTTCTCCAACGACGAGTTGATGGTCTGGTGCGAGAAGGAAGGGATCGATTACGTCCTGGGGTTGGCGCAGAACGATCGGCTGAAGCGGAGGATCGCGACCCGGATGGAGACCGTCCGGAAGTTGCAGCAGGCGATGGGCAAGGCCGTGAGGCAGTTCCAGGAACTACGCTACCAGACGCGGGACACGTGGTCGTGCGAGCGTCGGGTGGTGGCGAAGGTGGAGCACCTGCCCCGGGGAAAGAACCCGCGATTCATCGTGACTTCGGTCCCGGTCCAGGAATGCGATGGGCGCAGATTGTACGAGGAGGTCTACTGCGCGCGGGGAGACATGGAGAATCGGATAAAGGAACAGCAGCTGGGTCTGTTTGCGGACCGCACGTCGACCCGGAAGCTGGCGGGGAATCAACTGCGGTTGTATTTCTCGGCGTTCGCCTACGTGATGATGGAGACGTTGCGACGGGTGGGACTGGCGGGGACGAAGCTGGCGCGGGCGCAGAGCTGGACCCTGCGGGTGAGATTGCTGAAGATCGGGGCACAGGTCCGAATCACCAGCCGCAAGGTCTGGTTGTCCTTTTCCGAGAGCTATCCGTATGCGGCGCTGTTGAGGACGGCTCTGACGCAAGTGCAAGCCCTCCCGCTTCGCTGTTAGCAACGGATGGAAAGAACTCTTTGGACGATGGCGACTTGGGAGTCCCCAGGATGGACTGCGCCCCGGAGTGGGCACCGGGTCGAGAGTCGTCGCTCAGAAGCGCAGGATGGGCGTCAAAAGGCTCTGGAGAAGCGCTGCATCTGGCCGTTGGTCGGCACGTTCGAGCACGAAAACTGCCTCTTGAACTCGTATGGATAAAGAATCACCCAGACGACGGTTCAACTTCCGTTTATTGTTCTACTGAGTAGAGTCGAGGAGAGGCGCGACGGCCGTAGGTCGAAGGGAGTCGCTGTTGCCGGCGGCTTTCGCCCTCATGCCGGTGCCTCAATCTCCACCGTGACCCCGTTTCCTCTCCCCGCTCATCGAACCGGACGTGCGCTACTAACGCATCCGGCTCTCGGACGAGATCATACGCGCGCCCACGGAAAGCTGGCCGTTCGCGGACCAAGACGAGTGAGCTCCCACTCCTTCCAGAGTCGCTCGTCCGGGAAGCGCACCGTCTTCCCGGCCCTCACCTTGTGCTTGCGGCTCAGCCACTGGCGCAGCCGCCGGGTCGCGTGCCGATCGATCGTCGCATAAGCGGGACTCACCTGACCCAACGAGAAGTAGTTCGCCCAACCGTTCAGAAGCCGGTTGAGGCGTCCCACGACTCGCTCGGGTTCCAGGAGTCCATAGCGTCTCTCGGTCAACGCGCTCACCCTGCGGCAGAGGCTCTGAACGCTCGCCGGGCTCGGGCGCGTCCCAATGTAGGCTCGCCCCGTATCCCGGCGGTAGTTGCGCCCGATCCGGTAGCCGAGGAACTCCAGCGGTTCCTCCGGCACCCGCACCTCTCGGGTCTTCTCCGCGTTCAACGCCAGCTTCAGACGCTTCACCAGATCCTCGACCGCCGTCCGCATGATCGCGGCCGGAGCTTGGCCCAGGACCACAAAGTCGTCTGCGTAGTTGACGATTTCCGCCTTGAAGCGCCGAGCGTAGCCCAGTCCCTTCCAGCCCAGAATGAAGCGTCGCATGTACAAGTTGCTCAGCAGCGGTGAGAGCACTCCACCAACACAAAAGGTAACTTCGTGTTTGACCGCGTCTGCAAGTACAGTCGGAAGGGTTGACTACTAGTCATGTACTGTATATATTATATGTCATATGGGGCGTGTCACCCAAGCCGGCAAGGCCGAGCGGCTCAATCTGGCCCGCTCTCTGCTGCAGGACTCCCCCGACCTGCCCCATGCCGTCAAACGGCTCTCCGCCCAGCTCGGGCTCTCCTCCCGCCAAGCCTATCGCTACCTGCGCGAAGCCCAGCGGCTGACGCAGCCGGTTCCGGTTTCCGAAGGCAAGCAAGTGCTCTCCGTACGGTTGCCGCGCGGCCTGATCCGACGCTTGCGGGAGCGTTCGGCCGCGACGGGCACCGCCGTCAGCGAAGTGGTGGCGCGGGCCCTGCGCGCTTGGCTCGCCTCCCGGGAGCCGCATGGCTGAGGATGGGCCGTTGGCGGTGCATTTCGAGTACCGCTTCGACCGCCATCTGCCCGACCGGCTGGCCGGCGCCTACGAACGACTCGCCCCCGTCCGGCAGCAGCCGGTCCGGCTCGCGCGAGAGGAGGACTTGAACCATGGCCAGAGTCGCCGCCATCTACGCCCGAGTGTCCTCGGACCGCCAGAAGGAGAGCGGGACGATCGCCAGCCAGACGGCCGCCCTTCGAGAGCGCGCCTGCAAGCGCGGTTACGTCGTCCCGCCTGAGTGGGTGTTCGAGGACGACGGCTTCAGCGGGGCGCGCCTGGACCGGCCCGGCCTGGAGGCCGTGCGCGACCTGGCCGCGGAGGGGCGCCTCGAGGCGGTGCTGGTGCTGTCGCCGGACCGGCTCAGCCGCAAGTACGCCTACCAGGTGCTGTTGCTGGAGGAGTTCGAGCGGAGCGGGGTGGCGTGCGAGTTCGTGCAGACGCCGGCGGCGGAGACGCCCCAGCAGCGCCTGCTGGTGCAGGTGCAGGGCATGATCGCCGAGTACGAGCGGGCGCAAATCATGGAGCGCAGCCGGCGGGGCAAGCGCTACAAGGCGCGCCAGGGTTCGCCGAGCGTGCTCTCGGGAGCGCCGTACGGGTACCGGTACGTGAAGCGGAGCGAAGGAATGGAGGCGCGCTACGAGGTCTTGGCGCGGGAAGCGGAGGTGGTGCGGCAGGTGTTCGACTGGTATGCGCAGGATCCCTGCAGCATCGGGGAGATCGCGCGCCGGCTGACGGAGCAGGGGATTCCGACGCGGACCGGCAAGCAACGCTGGGACCGCTCGGTGATCTGGGCCATGCTGCGCAATCCGGCCTACTCCGGGCGGGCCGGTTACGGCAAGACCGGGACCGGCGAGAGGCAGAGGGTGACGCGGCCCTTGCGGAGGCCGGGGAAATACGCGAGCCGCCGGGTGGCCGGGCAAGAGCGGCCGAGGGAGGAGTGGATCGAGATCCCGGTTCCGGCGCTGGTGAGCGCGGAGCGGTTCGAGCAGGCGCGCGAGCAGTTGGAGGCGAACAAGCGGCATTCAACGCGACGGACGAAGGAGCCGACGCTGCTGCAGGGCATGTTGGTGTGCCGGCGCTGCGGATATGCGTACTACCGGGCGTCGACGCGGACGACGAAGCGGAAGCTGTACTACTACCGCTGCCTGGGCACGGACGGCTGGCGCTACGAGGGGGGCGCGCGTTGCGCGAGCCGGCCGGTGCGCCAGGACCGGCTGGACGCGGTGGTGTGGGGCGAGTTGGTGAGGTTGCTGGAAGATCCGGCGCTACTGGAGGCCGAGCTGGAGCGTCGGCTGGAGGCGGGGCGCCGGACGGATCCGCGACAGCGGCGGGTGGCGGAACTGCGAGGGGAGCGGAAGCGGTTGGAACGAGCGGGCGCCCGGCTGGTGACGGCATACCAGGAGGAATTGATCGGGCTGGACGAGTTGCGCCGGCGGATGCCGCCGCTACGGAGTCGGACGCAGGCGGTGGAGGCCGAACTGGAAGCGGTCGAGAGCGCCGTCGAGGAACGGGAGCGGCACCTGCGGGTCGCCGAGACGCTGGAGAGTTTCCGGGAACGGTTGCGGGCCGGCGCCGGGACGCTGGGGGTCAGGGAGCGGCAGAAGGTGCTACGCGCACTGGTGAAGGAAGTCCTGGTGGACGACGGGGAGATCACGATTCGCCATTCGATACCGGTGACGGAAGCGGGCGGTTCCTCGCCCGGCAAACTGGCTCCGAATTCGTCGCAGCCGAGCCCTTTTTCCCAAAGTTGCCTTTTGCGTTGGGGGCGTAATGGGCGCCCCTTGCGGGGTCCCTTTCCTCTCTTGCCGCGCCCGGGTCGTTCGGCGTCGTCCGCCGCAGCCGTCCTCTTCCTCCACCGCCATCTCCAACCAAGCCTTGATCCAACCCACCACCCGCCCATCACTGATGCGGCGGGCCACGGACTTGATCAGTTGGGCATGGGGGATCTGGCCGAAGTAGTCCGTCAGGTCGGCGTCCACCACCTCGCGGTGGCCCCGGTTCAGCAGTCGGTGCACGTGCTTGACGGCATCGCCCGCGCTCCGGCCCGGCCGATAGGCATATTGTTCCGGGGCCAGATCGGCTTCGAAGATCGGCGACAACACCAACATTGCCGCCGTCTGCGCCACCCGATCCCGCACACACGGAATGCCCAAAGGCCGGAACTTCCCGCGTTGCTTCTTCGGGATCAGAACCTGCCGCACCGCGTTGGGCCGGTAGGTCCCTTCCTTCAGGTCCCGCGCCAGTTCCCCGAGCCACCCGTCCACCCCCGACGACTCGATGTCGGCGATCGCCTCCCCGTCCACCCCGGCCGACCCGCCGTTGCGGCGGACCTCCTGCCAGGCCACACGGAGCACGTCCAACCGCCACACCTTGTCGCACAGCGAGTAGAACCGGAAGCCCGGAGCCTCCTTCGATGCTCGCATGGAGCGTCTTCCGGAGTCTCTGAACTTTCTCTGAAGCTACTAGGTTCTCACCAGTCTTCACGTCCTTTTCCCCGTCCAACGCGGTTCTCGAACCAAGGCCCCTTCCCTCCACCGGCGTTACCCGGCTTCTCCAGTACTACGGGCCTCTCCGCCACCCCGACGGCCCAGGCTGGCCCTCACGGGTTCCCGGTTGACGCGTGCCACGCCACCGGCGGGGCTTCCCGTGTTGCTGCTGTCTCCCTCTTGTCCACATGCCACCGCCATTACCCCGGCGGAGCCGGCCGGTGCTTGCGTCGCTCGCTTCCCGACCGCTGGCAGCCTTCGTGCGTTTCTCAGGCGGGTCGGCTTCCGCATTACCCGTTTCGAGGCCTGCTCAGCGTTCACATGTTGCGGCCTGCGGACTCGCTGAGTCGCCTAAAGCGACCCTTTGACATCGGAGTGCTTCAGTCCATATCGTTGCCTCTATGAACCGCTCCGACTGCTACCGGCTGGAGCGACAGTTGCCGGGTGGGATTCGCACCCACTGAGAAACAGCGCCTTTCCACGGCGCACTGAGAAATGCAGGCTAGCAGACTCTTTTCAAGGCTTCCGCTCGAGGCGAGGACTGATTCAAATAAATCAACTGCATCGCGCTTCCGGGCATATCCCTCGCCGGCTCCCACCAGCAATTGCGCAAAGCCTGTGATTGCTTGCGGCACGATCTCCAGATTAGGATCAAGCTTCATTCGCCGGTTCAACGATCGAGTCACTGCCTCGTAATAAAACTCGAAGATCGATGTGGCGCCGCGTAGACCTTTAGGGAATTCGGTTTTCCCCTCCTTTTGCAGGGAGTCGCAGCACGTCTTCAAGAAAAGCGGATTTTCAAACTCGGGAACGAGATTAGGTGCCCCAGGTCGAACCATTCCTCGTTTGTCGAGATAGACCCTCGCAGCTTCTCCGCCATCCGCGGCAAAGCCTTCGTGAACAACAAGGAAGAGCCGATCTTCATCCAGGTCATCCGGGATCACATACCGAACATAGGTCGAGCGGCATGACACGATTACGCCGACTCGCGGGAAAGCCTCGATACTATTGAGGAAGCCTAAGAGACGATCCGGCCAGACATCAATGCCGTTGCGTTCGTTCAGAGCATCGATGCACACAATTGCTCTCATGCCCACGGCCTGCGCTGCTGCGTCCAGACTCCCGAGGAAGTGCTTGAACTGCTCCGTTGGTGGGCAATCGAGTTGGTCGCGAATCTGCGGCCACAGCGCATTGTCGACAAACTCACCTCCAAGAAGGAGCAGCGCCGGACCACCTTCGTGAAGATGGTGCTCCACGATGTCGGCAAGCAAATGGGACTTACCGATGCCGGCCGGGCCCTGTAACAGAACCGCCTTCGCGTTGGTCAGTCGCCAACGGTTCGAAGCGAGAGCCCTCTTGATTTCATGCAATACTTCCATCAGCTCATGAAGGGTATGTTGCGCTTGCTGTTCGGGCCTGATCCCCATGCGTCCGGGCTTGGAAGGCGGAAGGTCGTAGGACCAGCGAAGGGCCTTTCTGGCAAGATTGAGACAGCTTGATACTTCGGACGTCCAATCGTCTACAGGATAGGGTTGGTCGGGACCGATTGGATCCCCGTCAAGTAAAGACGTCAGAGCACGAATTGCCTCGGCCAGAGGCTCGGAATAGATTTCGGCTGCCTCCGAACCCGTCCTGCGTATGGCATCTACGGCATCGCTTCCTTTCTTGGTGACCCGGAATAGCCACCCGTCAATCTGCCGCTGAAGCTCAGGATGGCGGGCGAAGGCGACAAAGTCCTGTCGAATTGGGAGTTCGACGTTTGTCTCGGGAGTGTATCGGCTGCCCAGAGACGCCCTTGCCGTTCCAAACTTCTCATTGAACCAAGCTGACGTGACAGCTTCGGTCCCGAACCAATAGAGAAGTCGACCGGAGTAGGCGGGGTCTTCGCGAGCCAACCGAGCGCTGAATTCGCTCTTGCCCCACAAAGTGATTGTCAGGTGACGCTGCTGCGTAGCGGTGAACTCCTCCCATTTCGTGCACCAAGTGTCCCACTTCGTTCGTGCGGTCTTGCCCTTGCCGGTTCGAGAATCGGAAAGATTGAACGGAAGGCAGACGACGTACTCAACGAGATGCGGGTGCTTATCCAATGCCGTGCGTATCGAATTGTCGAGCTGCGCCTTGAGACCGTCATTCCAGTGAAAGAGATATTTGGCCTGCCATCCCACTTCCGTCCCGTCTGCACGCCGACGGTAGCATTCGACGCCTGCGTCGCCACCGTGGCCTTTCCTGTGGAAAGTTTTGCCCGAGGATGCTGGTTCCAAATAGACGAGTTGGCAACACATTTCCTCGAACCCTGCGTGACGGCTTCCGTCAAACGGACGAATTTTCTCGAAATTGATGTCTGGAAGGCTCATTCAGGTGACATACCGATCAGGGTTGGCTCGGTCAGCACTCTTGGGTGGTCTCGGCAGTTTGTCCGGCACTTCCTGAGCGATCGTGAGTATATCCGGTCGGATTTTCTCCACGCTCGGTGTCAACGCCTCGTACAACAAAACGTGAAGCATGCGAAGACGGGTTTCGTCGCCGCTGGCGATGGTTGCCTCCAGACGGTTGTACGGGGCCATGATTTCATCACCCCTCCTCCGTATTAGACGTTAGGATATCGCCACCGTCCAAGCGAGTCTCGAGTACCCGTCACGTTTCCAGGAAGAAGATGGTTCCGGTTTGAGACTATCCTGTGACCCACTCCCGGTGCAGGTCCAGGGCCTCGTCCAGAGCTTCGAAGGGTTTGTAGACGACTCTCAGCCGAAAGCTGTACCGACGTCCTTCCTCCGGGTCCGGGACCACCGCCTGGTAGTCCCACGCGGGGCCGCCGACTCCTCCCCCGCCGGCGTTGAAGGCGGGTCGGATTTCCAACTCTTCCGAAGGGCGGAACAAGTAGGCTAACAACATGCCGTGGACCTTGCCGGCCATCAGGGGTTCGACGTAGCGCACCGAGCCGAAGCTGTAGAGCAGACGCCTTCCCTGGGCCCGCAACCCCTCCCCTACTGGACCTCGCTCGGCCCGGATCGCTCCCGATTCGTGCAGATCCAGGGCGTCGAAGATACCGTGCCAAGCCGGCGAATCGAAGTTGGACCGCCTGCCCCAGACGTAGTAGCCCGGATTTCGGGGAGCCTGGATGTAGCTGGCCCAGAACACGCCCAAATACCGGGTCCGGATCTTATCCAGCCGGGTGGGTGTGAAGGCGTGCTCCACGTCCAGGAACCACGGTTCCACCAATCGGAACGTGGTCTCCACCTGGACGCCCCAACGCTCGCCCGGGTCGATCTGAAGCCAGGCCTCCTGCTCGGAAATTCGCTTCAGGCGCGACGCCTGGGCCTGGAAGTTCTCCAGGTCACTCCAGCGGGGTTCGAAGGTGCCCTCGGTACCGTCGAAGAAGAACTCGCAATTCAGACCCGAAGCAACGGGAAGAAAGGGGTGTGGAGAACCTCGGTAACTGAAGCGGGCGACTCCGTTGTAGCCATTGTGACGATTCTCAAAGGGGACCGCGACGGTAAGGCGTCCGAATCCCCCGGCCACTTGGGGGACCGAAGCTCGGCTGCGTTTCTGTTCTTCACCGGCCAGCCCGTCGTGGTTGTCCACCACCAGGGCCTCCAACTCCCCCGCCCTCAACGCGAGCCGGTGTGGACTCGCCGGTGTTTCCGAGGCCGCCTGCCGTGCTCCGGCGGACACTGCCGTTACGCCGCCCAGTGCGGCCAGCCCCATCCACTGCCGGCGGGAGTACGATGGATCTCTGTTTTCGTTTCCCATCATCCGTTTCCTAGACCTAGGACTGCCCTTTACCCACATATTGCACAGGGCAAATTAGCCGTCCGGTTTCATTCATGTTTCTTCTCGTAAAGCGAAGCCCAGACACATGCCGTAGAGCGTGACGTAGCCCTGCCACATCAGTTGATGCCCAGGTGGGGAGTCGTGTTTACGAGCCAGATATCCTCCCAGGCGGGCCAGCACGAGCACGGCCGCCCCCAGGTCTTCCGGCGCTGGGAATCCTCGCGACGCGGCAAACGCCCCCAGGACCCGAATTTCCAGATCCGAGAACAACAATTGCGCCGGCAGGTCCGGGTCCTCTCGCCCCAACAGCGTCATCAGCATGATCCGCCAGGCGATGACGGCGTGCATGGCGATGGCCCGTTTCAGACGTTCGGCGGTTTGGTGCTGGAGCTGTTGTACCCGGCATCCGGTCTTGAGCACCCGGAAATAATCCTCCACCCGCCAGCGCAGCGCATACCATCTCAGCAGTTGCTGCGCCGTCTCGACATCGGTCACCGGCAGGGTGGTGAGCAGGAACCATTCCAGGCGCTTCCCCTGCGCCGGCGGCGCGACCTCCCGCGCGTGCACCACCGACAGTCTCAGCGACGGGATGCCGGTTGGGTTCCCGCGCGGCGCCGGAATCGTCAGGGTCTCGTAGCGCAGTTCCATCCGAGCCACCCGCGCCAGCCGCCGCGGGCGGGCCGCCTGCTTGCTGGCCTTGATCCGCGCACTCTGACGCTTCACCTCCAGCAGCATCCGGGCCCGCACCGGCGCCGATCGCAGGCGCCCGAACAGCTTCCGCTTCTGCTCCGGGTCCGGATCCGCGCTTTTCCCGGCCGCCTTCGCCGGGGTCTTCCTCTTCAGCACCCGATCCTGCTTCGCACGCACCAGCAACTCCACCTCCGGAGACGCTCGTTGCTCGGCGAACAGTGCGAAAAAATCCGCCTCCCGGTCCACCACGCTGACCACCCGCACCCCGTCGAGGGACCGCGACACCTCGGCGCAGTCCCGAAGTCCCTCGATCCAGCGATACGTCTTCTTCTTTTTCCGCGTGGCCACCGGTCCCGGCTTCGGCGCGTCCAGCTTCGCCCGCAACACCCCCAGCGGCAGCCCCGTCTCACTCACCACCAGCGTCGCGTGCAGATGCAGTCCCCGCGCCGTCGCTCCCGTCTGGTTGCGCCCGATCACCCCCAGTCCCTCACACCGGCCGTGCCGCGTGAAGTTCAGATCGCTCCCGTCCTGGATGCACAGCACCGTCCGCTGCCCCTGCATCCGCTGCCGGGTCCGCTCCCGGTGCGGGGCCAGGATGTTGGACACCGTCACCGCCGAGGCTTCCGGCTGGTCGATCAGCCGGTAGTATCCCTTGACCGCCGCCGGATCGCCCCGCGCCACTCCCGTGAACGCCCGCCCCGGCTCCTGCGCCTGACGGTGCGCACTCTCCACCAGTCGCCGACTCAAGCGCCGGTCTCCCAGCGGCGCCCCGCCCAACTCCTGCTGAGCCCAGCCCTCTCCCTCCAGTCCCTCGCCCTCCGACATCGGTTCCACTCCCCGCCTCGGCGCCGGTCCCACCCCCAACCGCCGACGCCAATCCCGGCACAACTCATACCCATAGATCGCCTTGCTCGTCTCCGCACCCCGGTGCGCCCGATCTTGCCGGCCTCGACCCTGCGTCTGCCCCAGAACCCTCCAGTTCGTGGCGCGCAAACTGGCCCCATCGTGGCGAGCCGTCTCCACGAAGGTCTCCACCAGCCAGGGACGGTAGCCGTAGCGCGCCTGGAACTCCGGACCCAGCCGCCGCAACACCTCCCCCAGCACCCGGGAGGCCAGATTACGACACCTCACTGACGGACGGATCAGAAACCGGCTCAGCCCCACCACCCGGTGCAGGTGCGCCCGGCGTTGTTCCTCATCCCATCCGATCCAGCGGTCCCGGTCCCGCAACCGCAACGCCGCCGCCCCGAACCCCAAGCCCCCCAGCCAGCCGTGGGCCGAGCCCACCAGATAGCGTAGTTGAGCACCCACCAACGGCCCCGCGCCCCGTGGATGCTCTCGCGCCATCAACTCGTTCCAGAGCGCTCGTTGCGGACCCGTCTCCACCAGAATCAACTCCAGCTCCCGCACGCCGTCCACCGTCTCGGGCACTTCCACCGGCTCCGGCACCGCACGGCCCAGTCCTCGGGGCCCGCAATGGTTCACCCGCCGTCGCGGCGTCGGCAGACGAATCCGTCCGCCCGCCTCCAGCTCCCGGAGCGCCTTCAGGCAGCCGCTCCGTTGCGCCCGCCCTCGGGCATCGTGAAATCCAAACTCCGAGCAGACCCGGTCCGCCAGCGCCGTCCGGTGGGCGAACTTCTCCCGCCTCATCACGGCGTGCAAACGATCCAACTCTCGGCTCAAGGTGCGCTTGATCTGGTTCTGAACTACCATGTCGTGAAGACTACGACAGGCATTCTTGTTTGTCCAGCACTATTTGTGGGTATAGGGCAGTCCTAGCCCACGGGACGGACCGCACCCGTGAGGAACGGGTTGTAGCGTCGCTCCTCACCCACCGTGGTCACGGGTCCGTGGCCCGGATACAGAATAGTGTCGTCTCCCAGGGGAAGGATCCGGGTTCGAATGGTCTCGATCAGGACGTCGTAGGACGACGAGGGCAGATCGGTCCGGCCGATGGATCCCTGAAACACCGTGTCTCCGCAGAACAGGTGATTCTCCACTTCCAGCGAGACGCTGCCGGGGGAGTGGCCGGGCGTGTGATGCACGCGGATCTGCAGGCAGTCCAAGCTCAAGGTTTGTCCGTCCTCCAGGACATCGGTCGGCGGCGGCGCAGGATCGCAAGTGAGCCCGAACCAATAGCCCCATTCGGGCAGAGCGTCGTAGATGGATCGATCCTCAGGGTGCAGGTAGATGGGGGTGCCCCACTCTTCCACCACTTGTCCGACTCCCGTGATGTGATCCACGTGGGCATGGGTCAGCACCACGGCGATCAAGTTGAGGCGGCGCTCCCGAATCCGGGCCAGAAGGCGAGAAGCCTCGTCTCCGGGGTCGATGTAGATGGCGTTTCCGGTGGCCGGACATGACAGGATATAGCCGTTCTTGAAGAACGGCCCCACTGCGTCCGACTCGATCTCGAAGGAACTCACGGCCCGCATATTCTCAGCCTCGAAGACCAGCAGGTCAACTTGACCGCCGCCGGATCGCATCCAGCTTGTAGCCCCTCCCACGCAAGGTCTGGATCCTTTGTCCCGCCTTGCCCAGCTTCTTCCGGAGCCGTCCCACGTGGGTATCCACTGTCCGTTCGCCGCCCTGATAGTGCTCTCCCCAGGCCGCATTCAGCAGTTGACGGCGGCTCAGAGTCCGTCCCGCGTTTCGCAACAGGCAAGCCAGAAGATTGTACTCGGTGAGAGTCAGACGGAGCACGCGTCGTCCGGCCAGGGCCGTACATCGCTCCAGATCCACGGAAATGCCCCCTGCTCGGATGACGTCAGGAGACATGGAGGTCCGTGCCGGAGGTCCGGCATGCCAGCCGGACGAATGATGCGCCAGCCCTCGCGGAGGAGGAGCACTCTCGTGCCCGCCCGTCGCCATCCGGCGGAATGTGAACGGAGCATAACAGTCCGTGGTGAAAGTCCCGCGAGCACCGAAACCGGTCCTGCGCCCGCCGGACAAGGCGCGATGAGGGAGCATACCGGGAGTATGTGAACGAGTCGCAACGCAGTCCGCCGGGATGCAGGGACGGTCGAATGCCGTGACGACTTTTGCCACGGGCTGATAACGCCCCGGGGCGCGATTCAGCGCCCTTCCAACCTCGCGAGAGCTCTTGTCCCGGGACCATGTTTCCCGTCCTGCGGTCTCAGGACCGGACCAGGACAAGGTCCTGGTCCCGGCTGGACGCGTACTCGGAATTCGGCCGGGTGATGCGAGCCAGAGTCTTGGCCAGGGGATACGAACTCTCCACCTTGGAAGCCCCGACCCCCACCGGGATGAAGTTCCCGCCCTGAGCGTCCCAGATGGCCTTGTTCACCCGGTAGGCACGCACTTGAGCCGCTTCGTAAGAGGGGTCCGCAAACACGTCCCGGAACTCCGTCATTCGACCCGATTCATCCAACTGGATCCAGGCGGATACGGCGACTCCCCGGCTGGAGATGGTGGCGATGGCGTCCCGGAAAGAGAGTGGCGTCGGAAACATGTAGTGGGACCCCCGCCCGTCCCCTTGAGTCATGTAGAAGTGGTCCCGCATGAAGAGATTGAGCCCCTCGGCCAGCGGCTCCACCGAAAGCAGCACCGGATCGTCCTTGCCCAGATACTCACCCCCCGAAATGACGGCCAGCTTTTCGGTGGAAGCCGACAGCAGGACCTCGTCCAGGCACTGGTGAGGCCGCGACGGATCGAATTCCCCGTTCCGGCTCCAGACCCGTTTGACGTTGAACTTCTCCACGGCGCCCAGCAGCGTCTGGCAATGCCCCGACTCGGTGTCCAGGTCCAGGAAGATCCGGCGATGGTGCTCCACATCCCAGACCTCCAGAACGGCTCCCACGCCGCCGATGGATTCGAGGTGCCGTTGCAATGAACCGCTGGTCCGGGCGTGATTCAGGCTCCACCAGACGGGCAGGTTGAAGGCCGAGGGTCCTGCCTTGTCGATGGACAGAAGGCCTACCCGTTGCGTGCGGTTGAGGGGCAGCTCGGCGAAGCCGGGCCCCTGCCCCGATACGTTGCCGGAGAAAACCGGTTCGGGCTCGCCGGCCTCGACCAACCCGGCCTTCCAGTCCCGGTAGGATTTCTCGAGAACCCCAATCTGGGACAACTCGGCCTCGGGCAGGTGATCGGCCAACAGCTCGAGAAATCGATCGGTGAGGTGAGCCAGCTCCTCCGTGGAGCGGCCGGCAGAGGCGTCGCCCACCAGATCCTGGCCCAGACCGTACCACTTGTAGCCCAGCGTGCTGGCGACCCAAACCTGGCGAAAGAAGGTCCGATAGGCGAAGAGGTGGACCGCGTTGTCGTCGGCGCCGCGGGAATGGGTCATGAGCAGGTGCTCGTCGTCTCCCACCTCGATGATCTCCGAGGTCGAGGAGATGAGGCCCAGCTCGGTCGCTTCCTGGAGACTCGCCTTGGCCACGAACCGGAAATGGTTCGGCGGCGTCGTGTGTCCCACTTTGCCTCCACCGTCGGCCTTGATGTCCGAGATGGTGAAACGCGCCCGCTGGTTGGCGCTTGCAATCAGGGAATCCTGGCCGGGTATATCCTCGAGCCGACTTGCGAGTCGCCCGGCCAGTGCCGCGGCCCTCGATTCCGACGCATGGGGATTCAGATAGGGCTCGAACTCGCCGTGACCGACCAGGTGCCGGATCAGTTCGGCGGCGTCCCGTTGCAGGCAGCGGGTCTCGGGACGATTCTGGCCGAAAATGTCCACGACGTCGGTGTCCGAGGGGATGCGGCCCCGATCGAAAGACTGGTAGGCGTAGGCCACAATCCGGGCGGCTCCCTCGCCGGAACGGAGGGGACGGCTTCCGGGAAAGTCTACCGGAACCAGTCCGACCCGGTACTCCCCGCAGTGTCCACCCGGACCGAAATGAAACTCTCCGGCAGCTTGAGTGAATTCGCCGATGGCTGGAAGCCCCGACTGGGAGCGTCCGATCAGGATGGGATTGGAGCTTCCGCCCACCAGCGCGGCCGGCTCATCCCGCAGCTCGCCCTCCGCGAACCTGCCCCGTACCGCGTAGACCTGACTCAGACGCCATTGCTCGGCATCGGCGATGAGAGCCACCAGCTCGTTCAGCTGGCCCGGTCCGAACTCGTAGGTCCGGACCCGATCCCGGCCCGCGGCCAGGTCTTCGATGGATTCGACCACTCCGAGATAGTCATTGGCCTCGATCCTGCGCCCGGATCCCTTGTCCGGATTGAAGAAGAGATTGAAGAGGGAACGGTTGAAGAAACCCCACGCGCCGTCCAGGGCCTTGGCCACGAAGATGGGTTCGGCTCCTCGCTCGGTATAGGGGAAGTTCAATAGGCGAACGCCCAGAGCCTCCCGCTGCGCGTCCGCAGCCAGCGTTAGGACCCCTTCTGCCTCGGGTCCCGCCAGTCCGGCCGCTAAAGCGCGCTCCAGGGCCGTCAGTCCCCCTTGCAGTCCGATCCTGGCCGAAACCCCGACGGCATCCTCATAGGAAAAGTCTCCATTGAGGCTGGAGAGATGGATGTGAATGTCCCCGCCGAAGGCCTGAACCCAGGACCCGCGAAGACCAGATCGGGGGACCGAGGCGGCCACTTCATCTCTAACGGCCTGCACGATGGCGGACGGAGTCTCCGCCGCGGTCCACCGGCCCAGATCTACGGAAACGATGGTGACATTGGATTGTTCGGAGACGGAATTCCCCGTTTTCATTTTGCTCATGACTCCCAGACACTAGAAAAAACACAACCGTACCGGCGACCGGATCTTCTGCACCGGCACCACAGCCGTCGATCAGCCAACTCTCGCTCGGACGGCGTTATTGTACCCTTCTCCCCCGAAAAAAAGTCGCCCGCCGACGCTGGCGGCCACCCATCGCAAAACCCCGAAAAAGGGACTGGAACAGAGCCTCCGTGAGTCTGAGGTTCAACCGGGACGATGATCCAGGCTGGTGCCGGAGATTGGCGGTCGCAGCCGCTCGTCAACAAAAGAGCGGCATGGGACCCTGAAACGCCGCCACCGTTCAGGAGGAGGCGACATTGCAACGCGAGCTAGGCTCTCGTCCGGCGAAGTTCTCGGATGCCCTCGGAAAGAATGCGCATGAAACTGGACCGGTTCTGCCAGAGCAACAGGATCCAATGCCGCTTCTTCATCTGAGGAAAGTAGATGCCCCGGAACGCCAGCCGCGTGAAGAACATCAACGTTCGTTCGTGGAAGGGACGCCCCTCTATTTTCTTCAATGCCTGGGCCGTGGTCTGGGGTGAGTAAGACCGGCTCCAGGCTTCGTGAACTTCGGCTTCGGCCGCCTTGATGCTGATTTTTTTGGGAGTGAAAGCCATGCGGAAAGGCCTGAAATCGAGCCAGTGTTTGGGACGGGTCAGCCGATCCTGCGCCAGCAAACGATCATACAACGGCGTTGCGGGATAGGGCGTCAGCAAGCCGAATACGGGTAGCCCCGGAGGCCAGCTGTCGATGATGTCCAGGGTCTTCCGGGCCACTCCCGGACGATCGCCGTCCATCCCGAAGATGAAGGAGGTGATGGAGTAAATTCCCCGTCTGGCGAGGCGGTCCAGGACCTCCGCGTATTGCGTGGGATTATTGAAGCCCTTGTTCACTCCCTTGAGATTCTCGTCGTCAACCGACTCGAGACCCATGAAAATCCATCGGCCACCACTCTCTTTGATCAGGTCTACCAGCTCTTCGTCCTTCAGCAGATTCACGCTGATCTGCGCCACCCACGGAATTTGGGCACCCTGGGCGATGATGGCCCGGAGTAGCGATTTGGTCCGCCGCTTGTTGAGGGCGAAGTTGTCGTCGATGAAGAAAACGCCGACTCTGCCGCCCTCCTTTCGGGCCCGGGCCTTGAGCCGCAGCATCTCGTCAACGACGCTCTGATCGCTTCGGAAGCGAATGGAGTCGCCGAAGAACCCGGTGACGGTGCAGAAGTCGCATCCGTACGGACAGCCCCTGCCGGACTCGATGGGTACGATGTAAAGGCTCGTCCAAGTGTTTCCCGCTTTCGTCAGCAGGTAGCGGCCCCAGTTGGGGATCTTGGACATGAGGTCGAACTGACTCAAGTCCAGATCTTCCCATGGAATGTGGGGGTAGTCGTCCAAAGAGGGCTTGATCTCATGGCCCGTTTCATCGACTGGCTTGTAGACTTCTTGAAGCTGACCCGCCTCCGCATCGGCCACGATCTTGGCCCAGAGATTATCCGCTTCCCCCAGAGCCACCGCGTCGGCGTGGCGAGGTTCGCCGCTCCTTCCGATCGGCTCGTCAGGAACCTCGGTCACGTGAGGTCCCCCCATCACGACCTTGGCACCCGCCGACCGAATGGCGTCGGCCATCTGGTACGCGCGCGCCGCCATGCGGGTCATGGCCCCGATGCCGGCCAGCTTGATATCGTTCTCCTTGACGAATTCAATGATGTCCGCCCGGGTCATGGGCTGGGCGTTCCCGTCGATCAGGAACACCTTGTGCCCCGGAGGCGTCACGGCCTGCAGGACAAACATCCACAGATGCGGCATGTAGTTCTTCGTCACCTGGTTGTCGGGGTTGTACAGCAAGATGTTCATGAAGGCTTCCTTGATTCAGGGTCCGCTAGTCGGCCCTTTGCCACCGTTCGCAAACTAGAAAATAACGACTCGAGGATGCTCTTAAGGGATTTCAAACACCAAGTTTACTTGAGCCGGACCTGCTTGTACAAGTTTCGACCCCAAGCTGCGGAGGTTCTCTCCAAGCGACCAATAGGGCATTCTCCTACCCCACCAGGGTCGACGCGAGTCTCCTGACTTTCCGGACTGCCGCCGCGATCTCCTCCATATCGGAACGCGAACCCAGAAAGACGGATTGTCCCATCCAGACGGCCTCTTCGCAAAGAAGATCGTTCCCGGGGCAACGATTCCGCTCGGGCCACTCCTTGAGCACCTTTTCCGGATAGATCCTCCGAAAGGCTCGGGACTGGACGGCCCGCTCCAGGAACGGCTCCCGGTTCAGTGGACGGTAGCCGGGAGAACAGCGAAACCCCTCCGCCCGAAGCGCTTCCAGGAAACGGTTCCTCGGAAGACCGGAAAAAGCCTCGGGCCGGTAGCGGAACATGTACAGGTGATAAGCATTGCCGGTGCAGCCCTCATATTGCCGCGAGGGCTCGATGCCGGGAATCTCGTGGAACAGCCGAGTCAGGTAGGCAGCGTTCTCCCTTCGAAGTCGAGTCTGGGCGTCGAGGCGCTGCAATTGGGCCACCAGCAGCGCCCCCTGAAATTCGGTCATGCGCCGGTTGTCGCCGCTTCGCACGTGGGCCAACGGTGCGGCCGCTCGCTCCAGGCGTCCCTCGGACGTCGCCTGGTAGCCCCGCCCGGCGTCCTGGAAGCTGGTGCAGATCGCGACCAGTTCGGGGTCGTTACCGGTAATCGCTCCCCCCTCTCCGCAATTCAGATTCTTGGACGCCTGAAAGCTGAAGCAACCCAGATCTCCCAAGGTTCCCACCCGGCGTCCTCTCCATTCCGCCAGATGGGCCTGACAGGCGTCTTCCACTACCCGAATCTCCCGATTCCGGGAAATCTCCAGGATCCGGTCCAGGTCACACACGTTGCCTCCCAGATGCACCGGGATGACGGCTCGGGTCCGGCCGGTCACCGCGCCCTCGATTCGTGACGCATCCATCTGGGAAGTCTCCCGATCCGAGTCCGCGAAAATGGGGAGAGCGTGGCAGAGCAGAACCACGTTGATGGTGGCTACGAAGGTATATGGGGGGACGATGACCTCGTCTCCGGGTCCCACGCCCAAGGCCTTCAATGAAGTGTAGAGGGCGCTGGTCCCGCTGGAGGTGGCGACGACGTACCTGGCACCCAGCCGATCCTTCCACTCCGCCTCGAAACGCTCGACGTAGCTGCCGCCCCTGCGGTTCCAGCGCCGCGTTTCCAGCACTTCTTTCCAGATCTTCCGGTCGCCGTCTTCGAGGATCGGCCACGAGCTGAAGGGCCGCGACCGGACCGGAGTTCCTCCCAGCAGAGCCAGCCGATCGTCTCGAGTCGTTTTTGTCAGCGGCGCCGAGGCCGCCCGGCCCGTAAGCCGGGCGCCTGCGAACGCGGCCGAGGCGCCAAGAAAGAAACGGCGCGACCAACTTCTGCCTTTCATTTGCACCTCCCGTCGATGCCCCCGTGTTTATCCTCCACCGGCCCCCTCAGGAAAAGGCGATGTGGACGCCCAGATCCTGGTCGCGGGCCTGCTGGAAAATGGTGCGAGCGATCGTGGTGTCCTGGATGCCGATCCCCACTCCGTCATAGAGGGTGATCTGATCCTCGTCCGTCCGGCCCGCGACGTCCCCGTTGATGACCTGGCCCAGCGAGCCGGCATAGCAGTCCTGGCCCAGGATTCCGGCCTCCACCGCCTGACTCACCTCGCCCCGAACCAGAGCATGCTCGACAAAGTCGGCGAAAAGCCGGCAGCGGGGCATCAACTCCATTTCACATTCGATCTTCTCCGCCAGATCCGAACCCATGCAGCAGAGGTGAGTTCCGGGCCGCACCCAATCGGACTGGACGATGGGCCGGCGGCTGGTGGTCGCGGTTACGATGACGTCCGCCCCGCGGCACGCCTCCTCGGCCTCCGCCACCTGGATCGGCGCCGGCGCCTCACCGGCGAGTTCGCGGCTCACCTGCTCGGCCGCTTCCCGGCGCATATCGTGGAGGTAGATCCGGCTGAAGGGCCGGACCGAGCTGACCGCCCGCAGGCACTGGCGTCCCAACTGTCCGGCGCCGATCACGGCCAGCGTCGCCGAATCGGGACGGCTCAAGTGCTTCGCGCTCACCGCCGCAGCCGCACCGGTCCGGTACATGGTGGGCAGGGTGCCGTCGCAGATCATCAGGAGCTCTCCGGTCCGGGGATCGAATGCCGCGATCCAGCTGTTGGTGGTGGGCAGACCCCATTCCAGGTTGTCGGCCCGTTCCTGGCCGACCTTCATGGAAAGCAGGTCGGCGGCCTCGGTATAGCCGGTGATGCAGGCCGCCATGCCCCCGCTCGTCCCGGGAATCGACAACGGATAGATGGCCTTGGGCGGGAGGAAATCATTACCCCGCTCGAACTCTCCCATGGCGTGCTCGATGGCGGGGATGGCGGCCTTGATGTCGATTCGGGAACCGATGTCCTTGCGGGTCAGAATGATTGTTTCTCGAGCCATGGAATCATCCTTTCGAATGCCTTTTCGATTTCGTCCATAGAGGTGGCGAAGCTGATCCGCAGGGCGTTGTTGCAGGATCGGCCGAACGCGCCTCCCGGGATGGTGCAGACACGGGCCTCCCGGAGCATCTGCATGGCCACGTCGAATCCATCGGCTCCCTCGGGAAGGAAGGGCATGATGAAGAACGCACCCCCCGGCTTGTAGCCGGTCAGAGAGGGCGCCTGATTAACCAGCTCCACGATCCGGTCCCGGCGCCTGCGGTATTGCCGGACCATCTCGTCGACGCAACTCTGGTCCCCTTCCAGTGCCGCCACGACGGCCCACTGGGAAGCCGTGTTCTCGGTGGTGCTGATGAACATGTGGTAGCGCTGAAGGTCCACGATGTTCCGGGTGCTGGAGATGGCCCATCCCAGACGCAGACCGGCCATGGAATAGGTCTTGGACACGCTGCTGGCCACGATCACATGATCCAGCGCCGGGGAGCAGGTCAAGGCGCTGGCGTACTCCACGTCGTCGAGAATGAGGCACTCGTAGACCTCGTCGCTGATCAGCGCCAAGCCCCGCTCGGCCGCCGCCTCGCTGATGGCGCGGATCGTCTCCGCGGGATAGATGGCTCCCGTCGGATTCCCCGGGGAGTTGATCATGATGGCGCAGGTGCGTTCGTTGATGGCGTCGATTACCGCCTGCGGATCCAACTGGTACCCTTCCCCGGCCGTCGTGACCAGGGGCCGAGGGATGCCTCCGGCCATGCGAATGATGTGGACCAGGATGAAGACCGGCTCCACCACGATCACCTCCATGCCCGGTTTGACAGCGGCGGTGAGAGCCATGAACATGGCTTGGCAACATCCGGTGGTGATGAGGACGTTGTCGGGCCCGAGATCGATGCCGTAGCGGAGATTGTACCAGTCGGCGACGGCCTCCCGGAGCCGGGGCAGGCCGGCGTCCAGCTCATACCGCGTCTTACCCTCCCGAAGCGCTTGGACGTGTGCCTCGACGATATGGGAGGGAGTCGGAAAATCGGGCTGGCCGATGGAGAGATGGACCACATCTTCCATGGCGGCGGCGGTGTTGAAATACTTGCGTATGGGAGAAAACGGAAGCTGGGCCAGATTCGGATTCCAGTCGATGCCTGTGGTCATGAGTCCTCGGCGTCTGCGCCTGCGTGCCAAGTCTTCGCGGTCCGTCTCGGGAATGCGAATTGCGCAAATGCTCTATCAAGCCACTTGCAGTGTCAAGAAGCCTCGGGAAGCGTGCTGAAACCGCTCCTGAAACGAAACGCACGGAGAAAACATGGTTATACGGAATAGCCGGATTCGCGGGTTCGCGAGCGACACGAATACGGGCATCTGCCCCGAGGCGTGGGAGGCATTGGATCGTGCCAATCGGGGACACGCTCCCGCCTACGGCTTCGACTCCTATACCCAGGAGGCGCGCGCCGCCATTCAGGACGTTTTCTCCACCGATTGCCGAATCTACTTCGTCTTCACCGGTTCGGCTGCCAACTCGCTGGCGGTGGCTCATCTCTGCCGGAGCTATGAGCTGGCCATCTGTCACGAGACGGCTCATCTCGACCTGGGGGAATGCGGCGGTCCGGAGTTCTTCAGCGGCGGCTCCAAGGTGCTGCCCCTACCTGGAGAGCACGGAAAACTGGACGCCGCCGGCATCCGGTACGCGGTCGAGACCCGAACCCGCGACTTCCAATATCCCGCCCCCCGGCTCGTCAGTCTGACCCAGGCCACGGAGATGGGAACCGTCTACAGCCTGGAGCGGCTCCGGGAGATCTCCAACCTGAGCCGCGAATTGGGACTCCGGGTCCACATGGACGGGGCCCGTCTGGCAAATGCCCTGATCCACCTGGACTGCGAGCCGGCCGACACGACCTGGAGAGCGGGTGTCGACGTCCTCTCCTTCGGCTGCACCAAGAATGGACTCCACCAGGGGGAGGCGATCGTCTTCTTCGATCGGGAGCTGGCCTCGGGCTTCGAGTATCGTTGGAAGCAATCGGGCCAGGTCGCTTCCAAGATGCGTTTCCTGTCGGCGCCCTGGACGGCCCTTCTCAAGAGCGGCGCCTGGCTCCGCAACGCCCGGCACGCCAATGCCTGCGCCGCCCGGTTGGAGCGGGGCTTGAGACGGTTGGAGGGCATCTCCATACCCTACCCGCGGGAAGCCAATGGCGTATTCGTCCGTCTCGAGCCCGCGCTGGCAGCGGCCCTGAGGCAACGGGGCTGGACGGTGGGAATCATGCCCGGCGGCGCCGCCCGCTTCATGTGCAGCTGGGACACCCGGGACGAGGACGTCGACGCGCTGATCCACGATTTCCGGGACCTAGGAGCCGACCCGGCGCTCACTTGAACCGATGGTCATCGATACCGTGGTCACGCACCCCGACTGGGCCGCCGCCTGGGGCAATTGGGGGAGGGTGGGGGTCCGCAGGATCGCGGACGCCTGCGCCGCGGGGGGTATCCGCAGGATCTACTGGAGAGCCAACTGCGGCTCCCGAGTCTTCTACCCCAGCCCTCTCGAGAACACCTTATCGGGGCGAGGACCGAGAAGCGTGCGAGGCACCCGAATACTGGAAGGTCACGCTGGCCGAAACGGACTACTCGACCTGGAACCTGCTGGAGGAGGCCGTGGAGTGCACTCTCGGAGCCGGCCTGGAGCCCTGGGTCTGGTACAGCCTCTACGAAGAGTCCCACGGCCAGGTCTCGCTGACCCGTTTCGCCCGGGAGCATCCCCAGTACCATGCGGTGGCCCGGGACGGACACCGGAGGTCCTCCCGGCTCAGCTTCGCCTATCCCGAAGTGCGGCGCCACAAGCTGTCGGTCGTCGAGGAACTCATGTCCTACGGTTTCCGGGGCGTCCTGTTGGACTTCGTCCGCCAACTGCCCCGGATCGACGAGAACCTGCCTCCGCAACTGGACCGGTGGGGCGTCTGTCGTTACGGCTATGAGGCGCCGGCCCTGGAGAGTTACCGGCGGGACCATGGGATCGATCCCAGGGAGCAACCCAACCACGCCGATTCCTGGATTCGCCACCGGGCCGCGTACGTCACCCGTTTCATGGCAGAGCTGGACCGGCAGCGGCGGACCAAGAGTGGCGAATATCCCGTGAGCGTGCTGGCGTCGCCGGAGAGTCCCTTGAGTCAGGTCCTTCCCGACTGGCCCCGCTACGTCCGTGACGGGCTCCTGGAGGAGACGAGCCTCTGGCGGATCCGAACCGACGCCCTGAAGGGCGCGCTGGTGGACTGGACCTCGTGGCTCGCCAAGGGACTCTGCCAGGAGGCCCACATCATGCTGCCCGAATGGAACTTGGCGCGGCTGGACCCGCAGGCCGTGACACGGCAGATTCGCCAGGCCAGGCAGTCGGCCGATGGCGGGGGCGGCATCCTGGCCGGAATCTACTGCTACAACCTGGACCAGTTGGGACTGCAGGAGGGCTCGGCACGGCTGGAATCGGGCGTTCGGGCGGCTCGGGAGGCGGGAGCCGAGGGGGTCGTCCTCTGGGAGTCCACGTCCATCGAGAGTTGGTCGGGATGGGACAAGTACCTCCCCTCGGGACTGTGGGCGACGGTGGCACGTCTGGCCGCGGATGCTTGAACCGCCGGAGGAGATTCGGCTAATATGGCGGCAGTCGACCGCAGGGGCCGGCGTCCATAATCTTCTCATTCCCGTTTCCGAGCGCCCTCGGACCGGGAGCCATGCACCGGAAAAAAGGAGTCGTCATGAGCAAGTCATCCATCAGCCGCCGTCGATTTCTGTCTCGCTCCACTGGAGTGGGGGCAGGATTGGCCGTCGCCGGGTTCCCCGGAATCGCCAGCGCCCGCAACGTGAACAATCGGATCAACGTGGGAATCATAGGTCCGGGCGGCCGCGGCACGTCCCTTCTCAAGAACTTCTTCGCCCAGAACCATCGCTTCAACGCTCACCTGACGGCGGTCGCCGATCTCTGGAGCTACCGGCGTGAAGAATCCTCCAAGTTCGTCACGGAAAAGCAGGGGCAGGCTCCCAAGGTGTACCGTCACCACGAAGAGATCCTGGCCGACGCCGATCTGGATGCCGTCATCATCGCGACTCCCGACCACGCCCACGCCCAGATCCTGAAGGCGGCCGCCGAAGCCGGCAAGGACGCCTACTGCGAGAAGCCCATGTCCAACGTCCTGGAGGAGGCCAACGACGCCCTGGACGCGGTGAGGAAGGCCGGAACCATCGTTCAGATCGGGACCCAGAGGCGCTCCTGGCCCAAGTACCGGCAGGCCGCCAAGATGATCGCCGACGGAATCATCGGCGACGTGGTCAAGGTGGATATCCTATGGAACGCCTACAGTCCCTACCGTTGGGCCGGGCGAGCCGACCAGCGCTCCATGGTCAAAGAGAGCGACGTGGATTGGAACAGCTGGCTCATGGGGAAACCCCACCGCCCCTTCGATCCCAGGATCTTCCGCTGCTTCCGCCTCTGGAAGGACTTCTCCAGCGGCATCATCGACCAGTGGATGACTCACGGAATCGACCTGGCCCACATGTTGGCCGGCGTGACGACTCCGTTGAGCGCCGTGGCCCACGGCGGCATCTACAAGTATAAGGACTGGAGAGAGAATCCGGACACCTTGGAAGTCGCTCTCGAGTACGAGAAGGACGGCAATAAACTCATGGCCGTCTACTCCACCAATCTCATCAACGGCT
This sequence comes from Acidobacteriota bacterium, assembly GCA_965263035.1. Lineage (GTDB taxonomy): Bacteria > Acidobacteriota > UBA6911 > RPQK01 > JAJDTT01 > JAJDTT01. Next base: position 5,034,101 of record OZ253580.1, on the reverse strand, counting down.
ACGGCAAGGCGACGCAGGTCCACGGCACCCTGGGCAGCTTCTCTCCCGGCGGCGGGATGGATTGGAAACAGGGCAAGGAGGAGCCCAACGCCGATCCTTCCCACGGTTGGCAATTCTCGGGCAAGGGCGTCAAGGCCGAGGGGAAGGTGGCCGATATGGTCGGGGTGCCCGATGCCCCGGGCGAAGTCAGCCACATGGCCAACTGGCTCGATGCGGTCCGGCGGCAGGATCCCAAGAGTCTCTACTGCACGGTCGACGCTGGCTACGCCCATTCCATCGCCTGCATCATGTCCAACGACGCCTACTGGAACGGACGTCGCATGACCTTCGATCCGGCGAAGCGGACCATCCAGGCGGGCTGAGCGCCAAGCGACACGCGGGAGCGGCGGTTTCCAACCGCCGAACTCCGGCCGGAGCAAGGAGGGGCGACTGGAAGTCGCCCCTCCTGATAAGACGAAAGAGGGTGCCCACAAGGGGCGCCCTCTTTCTACATTATTCCAAGGAGTTTACACCAGCCGGCGGAACCCGGTGTGTTTCACCGGGCCGCCGATTCGCGGCTCGATATCTCCCTTCTGAATTGCCTCAGCCAATTCTTGGAACACCGGCTCGCAGGCCTCCAGGAACTGCTCCACGTGCGTCTCCTGGTGGGCAAAAGTGGGATAGAAGCCGCCGGCCACGAGGAATCCCCGGTCCAGCATGCGCACGGTCCAAAGAGTCTGGAGAGCCGCCGCTTGGGGGTGGTCGAAGTGATAAAAGGTGAGGGCCGGATGACCGGTGGCGCCGAAGGGAACACCGCACCGGTCTCCCAACTCCTTCAGGCCCTGTCTGGCCGCTTCCCCGATCCGAGCCACGTGTGAGCGAACGTCCTCCCTCTGAAACTTGCGGATGGTGGCCAGGGCGGCCGTGGGGCCCACCGCCTCCGTCCAGAGCGCGCTGGAGATGAAGCTGTTCTGGGCCGCCTGCATGATCTCGCGCCGGCCCACCACCGCGGAGATGGGATGCCCGTTCCCGGTGGTCTTGGCGAACACGGCCAGGTCCGGCTCCAACCCGTACTTGAGGTGGGCGCCTCCCAGCCAGAGCCTCCAGCCGATGGTGATCTCATCCATGATCAGGCAGGCGCCGCAACGGGTGGCGAGTTCCCGGATCTCCTCCAGAAAGCCGGGATCGGGGTCGTAGTTGCGCGTCGGCTCCATCACGATGGCGGCCAGTCTCGGGCCGTGCCGGTCCACGATGGCTCGGAGCTCCTCGATCTTGTTGTAGGTGAACGGCATGGCCGTGCCGGCCAGTCCGCTGGGCACGCCTGCCGGCTCCAGCCCCGGCATCAGGTGACCCCCGCCCAACCGGTCCACCGTCTCCTCGCTACGGTCGACGGGAAGATTGGCGGCCAGGTACCAGTCGTGCCATCCGTGGTAGCCGCAGAAGGCCACCGCGTCCCGCCCGGTATAGGCCCGGGCGATCCGCACCGCGATGGTCATGCTCTCTCCGCCAAGCCGCCCGAACCGCACCATCTGAGCCCAAGGGTGGAGTTCCAGCATCAGTTCGGCCAACTCCACCTCATCGGGGGGATTCAAGGAAGACATGCAACCGTTGCGCACCCGCCGGATGACCGCCTCGGTCACGTCGGGATCAGCATATCCCAGGAGAGTGGCGCCAATGCCGGCCATGGACATGTCGAGGTAGTGGTTTCCATCCACGTCCACGGTCTCGCAGCCCTGGGCCTGGGCGAAGTATGCCGGCCACTGCCCCGGAGCGGTCATTTCCTGGCGCTTTCCGTAAAGCTGCGTCGCACCGGGGATGAGCTCCCGGGCCCGGTCGTACATCTTCTGACCCAATATTCTTTTATTCTCTTTATTATTCGTTATTTGCAACTTATTATCTCCTGAATTACCTGAATCTTTTCCGAACCCTCGAGGCAGAACTTCAACCGATCCTTGCAGCGAAACATATCCAACCTCCGGAGCCCGGTCAACATGCGCGGTGGAGGGAACCCGGAAGGGCCGGGGTCTCCTGGCGGTGCTCGCGAAGCGGACCACGATCCAATATGATGGTGCGCCCTGAGAAGGACGCTTCTCCTCTCACGGAACGAGCACGACGAACATGGTGTACGACCCCGGCAAAATCTATCGCGCCGCCCTCATCGGTTGCGGCTCCATGGGCAGCTACTGCATGGACGAGCTCCAGGACGCGACGGGCCGAATCCTGCTTCCCTACGGACATGCGGAAATCCTGAAGACCCATCCTCGGACCCGGCTGGTGGCGGGGGCGGACCCGGACCGGGGTCGGCTGGAGGACTTCGGGAAACGATGGGGAGTCGACGCCCTCTATTCGGACCACCGCGAGATGCTCGAAGCCGAGCGGCCCGAGATCGTCGCCATCGCCAGTCCCCCCGATTTCCACGCCTCCCAGGTCGAAGACTGCGCCCGGAGCGGAGTCCAGGGCATTTTCTGCGAGAAGCCTTTCACCACGAATCTGGCGCTGGCCGACCGGATGATCGCGTCTTGCCGCGAGAGCGGCACTCGCCTGGCCGTCAACCACACCCGCAGAGGCGATCCCCTGATCCTGCGCACACGGCGGCTCTTGGATGAGGGGGGCATCGGAGAGGTCCTCAGCATCGTCGCCACCTGGCCCGGACGCCTCTTCCTCTCCGGAACCCACTGGTTCGATCTGGTGAACTACCTGGCCGGTGACTCTCCCCCTTCCTGGATCGTGGGGCACTCCGAGGACCCGGAAGCATCCATGGTCGCCATTCCCACCCAGCGGGGCCAGGATCTCGGCGGCACCACCTATGCCGTCTACCCGAACGGGATCCGCGCCTTCTTCAACGGCCGGGACAGTCACGCCGGCTACCGGGTCGAGGTCAACGGGACCCGGGGCGTGCTCAGCATCGAAACCACCGCGGTTCGGCTCTGGAAGACCAATCCCGGGAGCGTGTTCCGGGAGCTCCTGGAGCACCCTTTCCCCCAGATGATGCGCCACACCGCGCCCATGGTTTACCTGCTGGAAGACCTGCTGGCGGCGGTGGAACAAGGCGGCGAGCCCCTCTCCAACGGAACCACGGCCCGCAATGCCCTGGAACTGATCCTGGCGACCCACGACTCCTCCCGCAGAGGCAACGTCAAGGTCCGGCTGCCGTTGGAGGATCGGGAGATGAGGCCCCCGTTCCAATGGCAGAATCCCGACGGGTCCACCTTCTACAGCACGACCGCAGGAGACGGTTCTCCACGCCCCGATGATTCGTAACCGCCGTGTCCTGCTCGCCAAGCTGATCTTTCTGTTGGGGTGGACCTCGTCGTGCGCCCCCGCCACCGACGCCGGAGTCGATCCCGCCGGCGACACCGACCGATCCGAGAGCCTCCGTTTCGCGTGGCAGGGAGATCTGACGCCCATGTGGCATCCGTCCGGATACGAGACCTTCAGCCAGGCGGTGATGTTTTTCCTCCTCTTCAACAAGCTGGTCCGTCTGGGTCCGGACCTGACCACCATACTTCCCGACTTGGCCGAGAGTTGGGAGGTCTCCCCCGACGCCCGCGTCTTCACGTTCCGTTTGCGTCGGGACGTCCGCTGGCACGACGGCGAACCCTTTACCGCCCGGGACGTGGAGTTCAGCTTCAGCCGCCAGCTCCTGGAGCCCTACCGTTACGTCAAGTACGCCGGCGAAATCGCCGGAGCGGAAGCCTATGAGGAGGGAAGCTCCGACAGGCTCGAGGGCCTGGAGGCGATCGACGACTTCACGGTTCGAATCACGCTTGGGGGAACCGACGTCACGTTCCTGCAGAAACTCGCCGAGCCGTCCATGGTGATCATACCGTCTCACCTCCTGGCCGGAGTCGAGCCCGACGCCGTGCAGTCGGCGCCTTTCACCACCACTCGTCCCGTGGGAACCGGTCCCTTTCGCTTCGTGAAATACTTGACGGACCTCTACGTGGAGTTGGAGTCGAACCCGGACTACTTCCGGGGCGCCCCCTTGATTCGCAGGGTCTACATGAAACGTCTCCGGCCCGAGGTGACGGTGGCGCAACTGGAGAGCGGTGAACTGGACCTGGGAATGCGGCTTCAACTACTGGACTATGACCGATTGGCGGCCCTGTCCCATCTGGAGACGACGACCCGTCCCGGCATCGGCATGATCTCGGTGGGGTTTGCCCTGGACCGCCCCGTGGTTCAGGACCGGCGCCTGCGCCAAGCCATCTACTGCGCCATCGATCGGAAGGCCGTCGCCCGGACCCTCTTCCGCGGCCGTGCCGAGGCCATGGAGGGGATCCCGCTCGGCATGGATCCGGACGCGAGGCTGGACTCCTACGGGCATGACCTGGAAAGGGCCAAGAGGCTGCTGAAGGCATCGGGCTTCGACCCGGCGACTCCGCTGCGCCTCATCTACGACCAGACTTATCCCAGCGCGGCCCAGATCTACCCCATCATCGGACAACAGTTGAGAGCCTTGGGACTGAGGGTGCAGTTGGAGGCCATGGAGTCGACGGCGTTCATCGCCCGCCGCTATGAGCAGCGGGACACCTACGAGATGTCGGGGAGCCATGGCGGAGCCTACGGTCTCGGGCCTCACGTGACCTCCACCTACTTCAACTGCCGGCGGCCCGACTGGCAGTATGGCTATACCAATTGCGATCTGGATCGCTATTTTGCGGAAGCGACGGCCACCGTGGACCCGGAACGGCGGCGGGACCTCTACTTCCAGGCCGCCCGCCTGCTGAACCGGGACCTGCCACTCCTGCCCCTCTGGGCGCCCGACGAGGTCCACGCGCGTCACCAGCGGCTGGGAGGCGGGTTTGAACTGCATCAGGACGCACGCCGGACATTCGGCAACATCGAGACTTGGACCCTCAATCCCTAGCCCGGAAGGCGCTCCATGGGCCGTTACCTGCTCCGCCGCCTGCTCATCGCGATCCCGGTCCTGCTGGGCATCACCTTCGTCGCCTTTACGGCGTTGGCCCTGGCACCGGGAGACCCGATCCTGGCCCGGATCGATCCCAGCATCCTGGCCCAGCAATCGCCGGAGTGGATCGAGGAGCGCCGCCGCGAGCTGGGACTGGATCAACCGATTCCCGTCCAATACGTGAAATGGCTCACCGGCCTGGTCCAGGGGGATCTGGGTTACTCGGTGGCGACGCGCCGTTCGGTGGGTGACGAGCTGCGGACACGGCTCCCGGTCAGCCTGAAGCTCATGGGCGCGGCCCTGTTCTTCGGCATCGTCGTCGGCATCCCCTGCGGCGCCCTGGCCGCGCTCAAGCAGCATTCGCGGTTGGACTACGCCCTCAGTTCCCTGACCATGCTCCTGATCTCGACCCCGACCTTCTTCCTGGGACTGTTGGCCATCTATCTGTTCGGAGTCCATCTGAGGCTGCTGCCGACGGGTGGCATGGCGACCCTGGGCACCATCCCCAACCTGACCGATCAGATCCGGCACCTGGTGCTCCCGGCAACGGTCCTGGGACTGCGGAACGCTGCCCTGCTGATGCGCCACACCCGGAGCAGCCTGTTGGAGGTCCTGCGGGAAGATCACGTGACGACGGCCCGGGGCAAGGGATTGTCCCAGCGGGTCGTGTTCCTGCGTCACGTCCTGAGGAACGCCCTCATCCCCATCATCAGCGTCCTGGGCTTCCTGCTGCCGGAAGTGGTGGTGGGAGCGGTGATCACGGAACAGGTCTTCGCTTGGCCGGGAATGGGATTCATGGCCGTTCGGGCGGCTGCGGACCGCGACCCCTCCATGCTCATGGGAGTGGTCCTGGTGGTGGGAGTCGGAGTCCTTCTGAGCTCACTGCTGGCGGATATTTCCTACGCCATTGCCGACCCCAGGGTCCGCTTCACCCGAAAGCAGAGAACATGGATCTGACCCGAGACGAAGAGAGACCGGCGAAACTCCGCCGGGGTCCCGGACCCTGGGCTCGATTTCTCCGCCACCGGCTCGCCTGCGGTGGCGCGGTCTTCCTGGGAATCATCATCCTGGCCGCTCTCCTGGCTCCCTGGGTGGGCCGGCACGACCCCTTCCAGATCGAACTGGAAAGTCTCAACCAGGCGCCCGACGCCGTCCATTGGCTGGGGACGGATCTGATCGGACGGGACGTCTGGAGCCGGGTGATCCATGGCAGCCGCACCTCTCTGACCGTGGGAATCCTGGCAGTCGTCCTCTCCACGCTGGTCGGCTCGCTTCTGGGTGCGCTGGCGGGATATTCAGGTGGCGCCGTCGATCAGGCCGTCATGAGGGCCACCGAAGTCATGATGAGCATCCCGGTCCTGCTCATGGTGATGCTCTTCGTATCGCTCCTGGGGCCCAGCCTCACCTCGGTCACCCTGGTCATCGGGCTGCTGGGCTGGTCCAGCACCTGCAGAGTCGTCCGGGGAGAGGTCCTGGTGCTGCGGGAGAAGGAGTTCATCATGGCGGCACGTTCCCTGGGCAACGGCCACGCGCGCGTCATCCTGCGGCACATCCTGCCCAACACCGTGGGCCCACTGAGCGTGATCGCCACCTTCGGCTTCGCCAACGCCATCCTGCTGGAAGCGGCTCTCAGCTTTCTGGGCCTGGGAGTCCCCCCTCCCACGCCGAGTTGGGGAGGAATGCTCAACGAGGCCCAGTCGCCCACGGTGCTGGCCGGGATGCCCTGGCTCTGGATGGCGCCCGGAGCCGCCATCGCCGTGACGGTGCTGGCCGTCAATTTCATCGGGGACGGCCTGAGAGACTCGGCGGACGTCCGCTCCCTTTGAGTCGGGGCGCTTCGTTCCGGCAACCTCAATTCCCCGCCAGACCCAGTTCCCTGGCCTTCCGCCGGATGTATCGCATCCGATCCTGTACGGGAACCAGTCGCGAGCCGTCGGGCGTGGCGCGGGTCAAGTGAAAGAACTCGTACAGATCGAAGCCGGCGAATCGGCGGTCTCGCCAGATCCGCTCCAGATCGTCCGCGTATTCCCGGATCGGGACGGCCCGGGCCACGTAACGGTTCAAGTAGACGGGAAGCTCCAGGTCTTTCGCCACCTCCAGGACCTCTCCCACCACCGGGTCGGCCAGAACGTTGCTCAGTCTGCTCCTCCAGGGTGGAGATCCATCCAACGGATCCTCGGCGGCCTCATACCAACTGGACCTCAGGGTCACGGCGTCGGCCAGCCCCTCTTCCAGCCACTGCCGCCAGGCGAATTGGATGTTGGCCGGAAAACCCATGAGCTGACCGAAGACGGGATCGGGACGGAAGGCCTCGGTGTGGACCTGCAGCTGGAAGAGCTTCCCGGCTCTCCGGGTCATGGCGCTGGCATGGCGGACGAATCGGGTGTAAGCCTCGCCGCGCAGAGCGCCCAGCAGGTCCGGATCGAATTCCTCCCGCCGGATGTCGACTCCGTGGCGTTCCCTGTAGGCCTCCACCACGGGAGGGTTGAAACCGTATTCGTAGGGCTCGTCGGTGAGGGTCCCATGGGCCGAGACGCGGAGCACGACGCCGTCGACCCCCTTCTCCAACATCCGTTTGACCCGCCACCTCCAGAGCCGTTGCACCTCGGGATAGAACTCGCACGGCGCTACCGGAAGATACTCGTTCTTACCCCGGGCAAAAGCGATGAAACCGCCCCCGGACCCCCGACCCAGCTCGGCCCGATGTTCATGCCAGGAGCGGGTCTGCGATTCTTTCGGCGTCGACCCTTCAGCCGCTGGTCCCCAGACCCCATCCAGATGAAGCAGACGGGTGCCGTAACCCGAGTCGAACTCCAGACCGTAAGTCCGGAAGTCTCGCGGCCGAACCCAGGTGGCGTCCCGGGTGGCCAGCACAATGGGCAGGGCTTCGGGATCCGGACCGAAGACCTGGATCATGCCCAGAGCCGTGTTCTCGAAGTCGGTGGATCCACCTCTGAAATTGGTGGCCACCACCAGATAGCGATCTCGGAGATCGAGACCGATGAGGCTGAGAACCCGGACTGGATCTCCTTTTTTGGTAACTATTTGTCCATAATAATCTCGATTTTACTGGAGGGATGGTTCCACCGTCTCCTCAAGCTGGAAGTCCACCTGCCGGCACCCGTACCGATAGTTGTCCGGACTGCTCCAGATATCCAGATGCCGTGCCCGGATTCGAGTGGGGGAGTCGTCCCGCTTGATCAGCCGGATCCGGCGGATCGGAACGTCCCGCAGGTTCGGCGGACCCTTCACGGGACGGCGTTGGATCCGAGTGTGTGGGAACCTTTCCATGAACGGGTTGAAGCACTGGAGACTTCCCCCGATCCGACGCATCGGCGTTGCGGGATCCGAATCCGGCGAGCCTTCGGGATAGGTGGCCGACATCCCGGTGTGATAGGGCTTCAGGACGCCGAAGATTTCCAGACCCCGGCGGTGAGCCGCTCGCACGGCGGCCTCCAAAGGCTCCCCGATCGCCGCCAGCGTGAGGGGCCCGTACTTCGCCCAAGGGGTGCGAAGCATGTTGGTTCCGGCGCCGTACCGGTCCTGTTCCAAGTCTCCCAGGTACTGCCAATACACCCGGGTGACCCCCAGACGGCGAGCCTCCCGCATCATCAGGTCGAGGGTTTGAGGCGTGTAGAGCCCCCTGCCCCCGTCACCGAAGAAGTCCACCGTCATGGAGAGCTTGAATGGCGGCTCTCGGTCGACCCGGACCGGCGGCATGGAATCCCCGAAGTCAGGAGATGTGGGCGCCCTGGGTCTCCACGTAAACGGCGTAGAGGGACTGGCTGGCGGTCATGAAGAGGCGGTTGCGCTTCCGGCCGCCGAAGCAGACGTTGCCGCAGATCTCGGGGAGGCGGATCTGCCCGATGCGTTCCCCGTCCGGAGCGAAGATGTGGACTCCATCGTATCCATCTCCGACCCAGCCGGCGCTGGCCCAGATGTTGCCGTCCACGTCCGCCCGGATTCCGTCGGCGAAGCCCGCCTTTCCGTTCAACTCCATGGAGGTGAACTCGCGGCCGCCAGACAAGCGTTTTCCGTCCACCACGTCCCAGACCTTGATGTTCTTGGGAGCCTCCGGGTAGTGGGAGGCGCCGGTGTCGGCCACGTAGAGCTTCTTGTAATCCGGAGAGAAGCAGAGCCCGTTTGGCTTGAAGATCTCGTCGGTCACCTTGTCCATCCGGCCGCTCGCGGCGTCGATCCGGTAGACGGCTTCCTTGATGTGGAGCGTCCCCTTGTGCCCCTCGTAGTTCATGAGACTCCCGTATCCGGGATCGGTGAACCAGATGGCGCCGTCGTCCGGATGCACCACCGCGTCGTTGGGAGCGTTGAGCGGTTTCCCTTCCCACTCGCCGGCCAGCACCGTGGCCGTGCCGTCCGGCTCGTAGCGCACAACCCGCCGGGTTCCATGTTCGCAGGAGATCTGACGTCCCTGGTAATCGAACGTATTCCCGTTGCTGTTTCCCGAGGGGGACCGGAAGACGCTCACGTGTCCGTCCTCGTCCAGCCAGCGAAGTTGACGGTCGTTGGGAATGTCGCTCCAGACCAGGTAGCGCCCCACTCCGCTCCAGGCGGGTCCCTCCGCCCAGAGGGTTCCGGTGTAAAGACGCTGGATGGGCGTATTGCCCAACTTGTAGCGGGCGAAGCGTTGGTCCAGCACCACGATGTCGGGGTCCGGATAGCGCACCGGATGCGCCGAGGGTCCGTATTCCCTGCCCAGGACGGGAACCGACGCGGCCGCGGCAGCCAGAAACGTGCGGCGTCCCCATCGGTGGGAAGAAGTTCTCGCTGTCCGGAATCTTTCCACTGTCGTTTCTGCGTTCCCGCCTGTCTTCATAACGCACCTCCACCCTCAGGATGGCACATTCCATCCCCACGATGAAGCAGGCGGATAACGAGGATCTACTTGTTCATATTGACGATCGCGAAGAACACGGCCCACGACAGCGCCGTTCCATGCACCCAACCTTCCGTCTTGTAGTCCATCTCACGCCTCCTCTCGTCAAGTCCGTGTGACCACCGGTTATCGACGGCCTCCCAATTGTCACAACGGTTGGGAGGGTGTTTCACCCGACACGAATTGAACCGCATCAGAACGGACAAGGTCTCGCCGAACGCTCTGGGACCGGTCGTTTACCCAGGGCCGGCCAAATCGGGTTAGAATCGGCGCATGGCGAAAAAGCCGGACCCAAGAGTGGCGGGGGATTCCCGGCCGCCCCGGTCATTGGACTTCCTCCGGGCCATCCTCGAGGACGACCTGAAGACCGGGCGCTTTGAGGGCCGGGTCCGAACCCGATTCCCTCCCGAGCCCAACGGATACCTCCACATCGGGCACGCCAAGGCCATCTGTCTCGACTTCGGATTGGCCGAAGAGTACGGCGGTCTCTGCAACATGCGCTTCGACGACACCAATCCCACCAAGGAGGAGCGGGAGTACATGGTGAGCATCCTCGAAGACGTGCGCTGGCTCGGCTTCGATTGGGACGACCGCCTCTACCACGCCTCGGACTATTTCGAGCAGCTATACGAATACGCCCTTCAGCTCATTCGAGCCGGAAAGGCATATGTGGACAGCCTCAGCGCCACTCAGATCCGGGAATACCGGGGCACTCTCACCGAACCGGGCCGGAACAGCCCCTACCGGGACCGGACGGTGGAAGAGAACCTGGACCTGTTCGAACGAATGAGAATGGGAGAGTTCCCCAACGGCGCCCATGTCCTCCGGGCCCGCATCGACATGGCCTCAGGCAACCTGAACCTTCGAGACCCGGTGATGTACCGGATCCTCCACGCCTCCCACCCGCGCACCGGGGACAGGTGGTGCATCTATCCCACCTATGACTTCGCCCACGGCCAGTCCGACTCCATCGAGAAGGTCACTCATTCCATCTGCACCCTGGAGTTCGAAGATCATCGTCCCCTGTACGACTGGTTCCTGGAGAACCTGGGAATCTATCGCTCCCAACAGATCGAGTTCGCTCGTCTCAATATCACCAAGACCATCTTGAGTAAGCGGAGACTCTCCCGGCTGGTGAAGGAGGGGTACGTGAGCGGCTGGAACGATCCCCGCATGCCGACCCTTTCGGGGCTGCGCCGGCGGGGTTACACGCCGGAAGCGATCCGGGACTTCTGCACCCGGGTCGGGGTCTCCAAGAAGGACAGCGTGGTGGAATCGCAGATGCTGGAGCACAGCCTCCGCCAACACCTGAACCAGACTTCTCCCCGGGTCATGGGGGTGCTCCGTCCACTCAGGGTGGTCATCGAAAACTATCCCCCGAACCAGGTGGAGGAGTTGACGGCCATCAACAATCCCGAATGTCCCGAGGCGGGCGTCCGGAAGGTCCCCTTCTCCCGGGTCCTCTACCTGGAGCGGGAGGACTTCATGGAGGATCCGCCCCGCAGGTTCTACCGGCTCGCGCCGGGACGGGAGGTCCGCCTGCGATACGCCTACTTCATCACCTGCGTGGGAGTCGTCAAGGACGAAGCGGGACGAGTCGTGGAGTTGCGCTGCACCTACGACCCGGCCACGCGGGGAGGAGACGCACCCGACGGGCGCCGGGTCAAGGCCACCCTGCACTGGGTCTCCGCCGCCCACGCCGTAAGCGCCCAGGTTCGTCTCTACGACAGCCTGTTCACGAGGGACAACCCCAACGACGCCGGCGCCGGATCGGACTTCATCTCGACTCTCAATCCCGACTCTCTAAAGGTCCTTGATGACTGCAAAATTGAGCCCAGCCTCGCGTGTGCCCAGGGCGGCCAACGGGTTCAGTTCGAGCGGTTGGGCTACTTCTGTGCGGATTCGGAGGACTCGTCCCCGGACAGTCTGGTCTTCAACCGCACCGTGACCCTGCGGGACGCTTGGGCCAAGATCCGGAAATCCCGGAAGAGATGACTCAAGAGCGGCGTGCCTGACCGCTCAGTCCGGGCCGGAACAATAGAGCTTCCGGATCCGGCCGACAACGACTAACAGTAGAGACAGCGGATGTCTTCGAAGACCGTCGACTCGTCGGCCTCGGTCAACACATAGTCGATGACCACCCGCAGAGCCTTGTCCTGATCTCCCAGATCGTACTTGTCGGCCATCTGCTTGAGCCAGTCCACGTGATTCGGATTCAACTGATAAATCGCTTCGACCTTGGGTCCAGCCATCACGGCGTCCTCCTGAAAAAATCCAACAATCAGCTACATATCAGCCCGTGGCAAAAGTCGGCGCGGCATTCGACCGGGTCTGCATCGTGCGCGGACTGCGTTGCTCCTCGGTCACATACTCCCGGTATGCTCCCTCAGAGCGCCTTGTCCGGCGGGCGCAGCCCCGGTTTCGGTGCTACGCGGGACTTTCACCACGGACTGAAAAACCTCCTCGAACGGTGGCGACCGAAGGCCGCTACCATTCGCGGTGCTTGTATCGTTTGGCCCAATCGACCCCTTGCCAGCTCATGAGCTTGCGGGGTAGGACAAACAACAGCCATCTGGGCTCGTTCAGAGTCGGAACCAGATAGTCCGGGCCCCGGTCTCCCAGATAGCGCAGCGACATTCTGCGGGCGATCTCGACCCATCTTCCCCCCACGTTGGGCTCTTCCATGACCTCAGCCTCGCCCCGCACCAGAACCCTCCGATTGTAACGGGTGGAGTCATCGATGCACAGAAACACCCGGGGCTCCCGCTGAATGTGCCTGGCCCAGGCGGAACGGGCTCGTGGAATGATGTAGAAGCCTCCGTCCCGGTACTCGAACCAGCACGGCACCACGTAGGGCCACCCCTCCCGGTCCAGACAACCGAGCCGGCAAATGGGGTCTCCGGAAAGGAATTCCTCCAGTTCCTCCAGGGACAGCTTCCCCACCTTCCCTCGCCAGCTTCGGTCTTCGTCCGGTTCCCGAGACATCGCCGGATCACCATAGCCCAGTCGGCTGCGCCTCACAAGGCCGTCACCGGTCCCTGGAACACAACGGATTCGCCCGTCCCGCACCGCCTCGAAACCGGGGGTGGACAAGTTCGCATCCGCTGATCTTTGACGGTATCCTTTTCTTCATCATGGCGCTGACGACTTCTGCGACGCCGGGTTTTCTGGAGGGGTCCACCGTCGAGGTGCTCCGGGACGTCTCCCGGACCCAGCCCCCCCGTTGCGCCCTTTTCGACTTCGACGGCACCCTCAGCCTGATCCGCGAAGGTTGGCCCCAGGTCATGACCCCCATGATGGTGGCCATCCTGAAGCAGAGCGGCACCGGCGAAAGCGATGAGGAGTTGGAGCGTGTGGTCACCGACTTCGTCACCGAGCTGACGGGCCGGCAGACCATCTATCAGATGATCCGGCTGGCGAAGGAGTTGGAAAAAAGAGGGGGCACACCTGCTGATCCCCAGGAATACAAGAGCCGGTATCTGGACCTTCTGATGGAGAAGATCCGCCACCGGCGCCGGCGCCTGCGCACCGGCAAGGCCCGCCCCGCCGACTATCTGGTTCCGGGAACGGTCCGGATGTTGCGCGCCCTCCGGGAGCGGGACGTCCAACTCTACCTGGCCAGCGGTACCGATGAGCAGTACGTCCGCGAAGAAGCTCGCCTCCTGGAGTTGGACGGATTCTTCGGAAACCACATCTACGGCGCCCGGGAAGACTACGCGAACCACTCCAAGCGAAGGGTCATCGAACGAATCCTCCGGGAGCACCGGATCGACGGCGCCTCTCTGGTGGGATTCGGGGACGGCTACGTGGAGATCGAGAACGTGAAATCGTGCGGCGGGATCGCCGTTGCCCTAGCCACCGACGAAGCCAATCCCGGCGGCGCTCCCGACCCTTGGAAACGAACCCGGTTGAGCGCGGCGGGCGCCGACCTCTTGGTTCCCGACTTCCGGGACTGGAGAGTCCTCATCCGCTGCCTCTTCCAGCGAGCGTGAAGATTGCCCTTCCCCCAGTTCGACCGCAGCCGCCTGCGGCTTCTCCCCCTGAGCCGGCGTACCCACGACCTGAAGGCAGAGGACGTGCTGAAGACTCCGGGAGGGGATCGAGAGCCCTTCGAGCATCCGGCACTGCCCACACTGGCCCGGCGCATGGTGGACGCCTCACAAGCGGGCCGATCCGTCATCTTCGCCTGCGGCGCCCATGTCCTGCGGGAGGGCAACGCTCCGCTGCTCATCGATCTCATGGAGCGGGGAGTCCTCGGTCATTTGGCCCTCAATGGCGCCGGAGCCATTCACGACTTCGAACTGGCGCTGGTGGACGAGACCTGCGAGAGTGTGGCCCGTTACGTAGCCGAAGGGCAGTTCGGACTCTGGCAGGAGACCGGGCGCATCAACGAGGCTGCGTCGGCTGCGGCGCGAGAACGAATCGGCTTGGGGGAGGCGGTGGGACGAATGATCCAGGAGGAGTCCCTCCCCTACCGGAACCAGAGCGTTTTGGCCGCGGCCTACCGGCTCGGGGTCCCGGCCACGGTCCATGTCTCCATCGGCCAGGACATCGTCCACCAGCATCCGGGATTCGATGGAGCCGCCACCGGGGCGGCCTCCTATACCGACTTCCTGATCTTCGCCGAATCGGTGGCCCAACTGGAGGGGGGAATCTTCCTCAACATCGGGTCCGCCGTCATGGGACCGGAGATCTACCTGAAGGCCCTGGCCATGGCCCGAAACGTCGCTCACCGGGAAGGCCGGCGCATCGCCAACTTCACCACTGCCGTCTTCGACCTGGTCCCTCTGGGGGACACCTCCCGGGAGGCCGGCAAGTCGGACCCCAGATACTACTTCCGGCCTTTCAAGACCATCCTGGTACGAACCGTGGCCGACGGCGGGGAGAGCTTCTACGTGCAAGGGAACCATGCGGCGACGGTTCCTGCCCTTTACGATCTGGTCCTCGACCGGCTCCAGGCCGGCGAGCTTGCCCGACGCGGTCGCTACTCGGAGTCATGAGGAGTTCGAGGCTGGCAGAACTGACGGACCGGTTCCCCTCCTGTCGGGTCGCCGTCTTGGGGGATTTCTTTCTGGACCAGTATCTGGACGTCGACCCGGCCTTGGAGGAGCGAAGTCTGGAGACGGGAAAGAGAGCCCACCAAGTTGCCGCCGTACGCTCCAGTCCCGGCGCCGCCGGAACGGCGGTGAACAACCTGGCGTCGCTGGGCTGCGACCGGATCCACGCGCTGGGAATCACGGGAGATGACGGCCACGGATTCGAGTTGAGACAATGTCTGGACCGTATCGGTTGCACGACCCGGGGATTGCGGCGCCGGAAGGCATACCTGACTCCCACCTACCTGAAGCCGAGGGACTCGTCCCGGACGGGTCTTTCCGGAGAACACGAGCGCTATGACATCCGGAACCGAGCCCCCACCTCCCCGGATCTCCTGCAGGAGATGTTGGCTGATCTGGAAGGTTTGCTGGATCGCGTCGACGCGGTCATCATCGAGGATCAGGTGGAAGAACCGGAGTTGGGCGTCGTGACCGAAAGGGTCCGCGACGGCTTGGCGGATCTGGCCCATCGTCACCCTCGGGTCGTCTTCTGGGCCGACAGCCGGGCCCAGATCCACCGCTTCCGCCGGATGATCCTGAAGCCGAATCAGTTCGAGGCGATCCGGTGCGCCAGCCCCGGACCCGGAGAGAAGGTCCCCGTCGAATCCATCCGGCGGATCCTGCCCCGGTTCCGGAGAAGGGCCGGCGCCCCCATCTGCGTGACCTTGGGTGATGCGGGAGCCCTGGTGACCGACCCGGAGATAGCGCGGGTGCCGGCCGTCCAGGTCGAAGGACCGCTGGACGTGACCGGCGCGGGCGACAGCTTCACCGCCGGCGCGGTGTTGGCGCTGTGCAGCGGCGCGAGCCTCCCTGAAGCTGCCCTGGTGGGCAATCTGGCGGCTTCGGTCACGATCCGGCAACTGTCCGTGACCGGCACGGCGACGCGCCGTCAACTGTCCCGGCGGCTGGTGCTTTGGAAGGAACAGAACGAGGGGCAAACTTTATAGGGGTGGCCCTTGTCGCCATCCTGTCCCGTATCCGGCCGGGATGCAGCGCCGGCCGAGTTCGGCGGCGATATCGGCCGCAGGCTGCTGCCAGGAGAGCACGACCATGATCTTGAAGACACTGGAATTTCTCGACCCTCTATGGCTGGGACTGGTCTTGGTGATTCTGGCCGGACTGTCCAGTTGCACGCCTCCCCCGGAAGAGCCGGCGCCCGCACCCCGGTTGTTGGTCCTGAAGAATGGACTTTCCCAGGTCGCGCTGGACCGCTGGGGCGGCGGCATCATCGACATCCACTTCCTGGACCACCCGGTCAATCCGCTGAGCTGGCGAGCCACGGAGGACATCGAACCGTTGAATTCGGACGGACCGAACCTGCAGGGGCATTTCGTCTGCTTCGATCGCTGGGGCGCCCCATCTCCAGCCGAGGAGAAGATGGGGATGCCCTACCACGGAGAGGCCCCGCGAGTGGTCTGGGAACGGCTCGACCCTTCCGCCGATGAACCCGCAGGCCATGGGCTCCGCATGGGATGCACCCTTCCCCTGGCGGGTATGGAAGTGAAGCGAACCGTCCGGCTCCAGGAAAAGGAGGCGTCCCTCACGGTGACCGAAGAGGTCACCAACATCCGGGCGGCGGGACGAGTCTACAACCTGGTGCAACATCCCAGCATCGCCCCTCCTTTCCTGGACGACACCACCATCGTGGACTGCAACGCCTCCCATGGACTGGTCCAGGAAGAACCGGTACCGGAATCGGTGGAGGACGCCGACCGCTGGCCCCGGATCTCCATCGGGGGGACGCCGGCGAACCTTCGTTTCTTCCGCGGCACCGAAGACGGCGCCTCGGGCCACGATGTCACCGCCTTCATCTTCGACCCCGGAGTCGAGTACGGCTGGGTGACGGCCGCGACGCCTTCCGCCGGCCTTCTGGTGGGGTATCTCTGGAAGATCTCCGAGTACCCGTGGCTGAACATGTGGCGTTACCGGCACCAGGGAAAAGTGAGCGCTCGCGGGCTCGAGTTCGGGACCACGGGGATCCACCAACCGTTCCCAACCCTGCTCCAACTGGGCAAAGTGCTGGACAGAGGAGTCTACGAGTACCTGGATGCGGGGGAAACGGACACCAGGAGCTACATCCTTTTTCTGGCGCGGATCCCCGGCGATTTCCAGGGGGTGGAGTCCGCGGAATACGATGGCGCCGAACTCCACATCCGGGAACGTCGCGATGACCAACCCAGGAGCCTGACCGTCGAGGTGGGGTCCCTGCCCTGACCGTCAATGATCTGATCGACTGACTCGGAAGAAGGAGAGGGATCAATGAGAAGGATGTTCAGCCATCCCCGGCTCGGCCTGATGATGTTCCTGCAGTACGCCATCTGGGGGGCTTGGGCTCCGGCTCTGGCCGGGTATCTGGAAGTGCAACTGGGGTTCTCGGGATGGGGTCTGGGACTGATCTACGCCGCCTTTCCCTTGGCCAACCTGGTGGCTCCGTTCACCGGAGGGCAGGTGGCGGACCGCTGGCTTCCTACCCAGGTGGCGTTGTCCATCTTTCATCTGCTGGGCGCGGGATTTCTGCTTTGGATGGCCTACACCGAGACCCTGAGCGCCATGTTGATCATGATGCTCCTGTACTGTCTGGTCTTCGCACCCACCCTGGCCCTGACCAATGCACTGGCCTTTCAGCATCTGGCCGACGGACAGCGGGACTTCGGTCCCATCCGAGTCTGGGGCACATTGGGTTGGATCGGCGCCAACTGGGCTCTGACCGGGATGCGGGTCCTGTTCGACACCGAGGCGGCCGGCTATATCGACACCTTCGTCCTGGCGGCCGGTTTTTCCCTGATCCTGGGCCTCTTCTCTCTGGCGCTTCCCCACACGCCTCCCTCTCGGGAGGCTCCGGACCCCCTGGCCTTCCGAAAGTCGTTCGCGCTGCTCAAGGACCGGAACTACCTCAGCTTTTTCATCATTGCCTTCGTCGTGGCCACCGAGCTCCAGCTCTACTACATCCTCACCTTCCCCTACCTTCAGACCATCGGTCCCGCGGTGGGCATCACCTCCGAGAATTTGCCTGCCTGGATGACCATCGGACAGATCGCCGAGATCTTCACCATGGCTCTGATCCTCCCCTACGCCCTCTCCCGCTGGGGCGTGCGAGTCTCCATGCTGGTGGGCATCCTGGCCTGGCCCGTCCGGTATGTCATCTTCGCGGCCGCCTGGCCGCTGTACGAGAGCGCTCCGGTGCTGGTCTGGGTCGTCGTGGGCTCACTGAGCCTGCACGGATTCTGCTACGTCTTCTTCTTTGTGGTGGCGTTCATCTACACGGACATGGTGGCGCCGGCCGACATCCGCGCTTCGGCCCAGTCGCTGATCAACGTGGCGGTCCTGGGCATCGGCCTCTTTCTCGGGAGCCTGTTCTCGGGCTGGCTCAAGGAAGTGGCTACGGTGGGCGAAACGACTCGTTACGATGTCGTCTTCGCCGTCCCCGCGGTCATTACGGCCCTGTGTGCCCTTGTGTTCTGGCGAGTCTTCCGGGAGCCGGATACCGGTCCCGGATCGGACGCCCATTCGGAAAGAATCGCCGCCTGAGGAGCGGCGGTTTCCAACCGCCGAACTCCGAAATCGCGTCCATGAGCCCACCGGGGAAGGAATGGGCGATTGGAAATCCGTTGCTCTGTCTAGATAATACAGGGGATCAGCCCTTTTGTTTCAACAGGTTATCCCAATTATTCCCTCTAATCATTGCCCCTTGTTTCCTACCCATTGCCTGTTTGTTGCCTGTTGCGTTTGTGAGTCTTCGTGAGCCTGTGCCTCCCGAATGCTGGCAAGCGCATGCGAACTGACGTACCCCGCGTAGCGCATCGTCGTGCTGATGGCCGAGTGACCCATCAGCTTCTGGACGGTTCTCACGTCCACACCCTGCATCAACCAGTGGCTGCAGCGGAATCGCCTCAGATCGTGAAATCCGACCTTCAGCCCCACCCTCTCGGCGGCCCGGCGCAGAGGCTTGTCGGGATTCACCCATCTCGTCCCCGTCCGGCTGTTGACGAAGACGTATGGGATGTTCAGGTAGCGAACCAGCCCGGCCAGGTATTCGGTGGCGTACTTCGACAGGGGAATCTCCCTCGTCTCGTCGTTCTTGGTGAGTTCCACCCAGAGTAGTCCGCGACCCAAATCCACCCGTTTCCAGGTGAGCGACAAAGCCTCGCCTTTCCGAATCCCCGTCTCGCCGATCACCGCGATCATGGCTTGCAGGTACGGATTGTCCACCGCCTCGACCAGGTCGCGGAACTGTTGAACCGTCAAAGGCCGGAAGACCTTCTTCGGCTCCTTCAGTTTGGGAAACCGCACCAGCGGGTGCGTGTCCACTTCCCCGCACTCCAGCGCGTAGGAAAACAGCTTGCTGATAGCGGCGATGGCACGGTTCACCGTGGCCGGTTTGACCTGTTTCTTCCTCTGGGCGACGTAGCGGTGCAGGTCTTTGCGTTGGAACTCCTTCAGGGGAATGTTCCCGAGCATGGCATTGAGGCTCTTGAACGAACCCTCATAGCTCCGCCAGGAGCGCATACGAGGTTTGCAATACTCCTCGAGAAAACGCTTGTAGAAGCTGTGCACCGTCCAGATGGTGCGTTTCCCGCCGGCGAGTTCCTGCTTGAGCCGCTTCCAGGTGCCGTCCAGGATGCTGGACTCGATTCGTGTTTGAAGCGCCTGTGCGCTCCGGTAGTTGGGGGCGTACATTCGGAGCCGACCGGATCCGTTCGGCCAGTACTTGCTGACGACGTATCGTCTCCTCCCCCGGCGATCCTTCACCTTATAGATGCCCATGCATCTCCTCCTTTCTGGATCCGGGTTCTTCGCCGTGGGGCGAATCGTACCACGGCTCCAGGGAATCGATGTAGGCGTTCAAGACCTCCAGTGCGAAGACGCGGCGGCGGCGCCCGGCAGTGTCCAGTTCGGCTCTGGCTTGGATGACGTTCAGAACGGCCAATTTGCGAATCGTGCCGATGGCCTTGCCCAGATACTGGGCTGCGGCGGCCACGCTGAAAAGCCTCCGGTTGGGTACCTGGATCAGGGTGACTGGGCGGCCGAATGCACGGACGCCCCCTAAGCGGTCAAGGGAGGCGCGGCCGGCAGTTGATGGAGGACTGGGTGGTTTTCATAGCCGACCAGCGTTTCAGCGGACAGGGGATGCAACCGTGCAGCGGAACGGGGGACGAGCGGACAGCGGACCATGACATATTCCTGCTCGTAAACCCTTGAGTTTATGGGTTTTACGCAGACAAAAAAGGGCCGGCATTTCTGCCGACCCTTTCTTGTGTTGCTTGCTGCTGGTTGCTAGTCCGACGTAATGAACTCCAGCCACTCTCCTTCGTGGCAGTAGTAAGCAATCGCTCCTCTCCCCCAGATAGCGTAGTTTACTGCATCATGTGTTCGCACTACAGGAACATCTCCATACCGACTCTTACGCGAAGCCGGGTATTTATAGAGTACGCGATCGAACACTATCCAGAAGCCTTTCCGTGGAGCATTTATCCACGACCTGCAATTCACCGGGCCGCCCCACAACACGACAACTGCCGATTTTCCGTCTTTGTAACAGATCGCGGCCCAGTCTGTTTGCTCTGGTGTAGCGAACTGACCGGAGATGATGTTGTGTTCTCTCTCCTCATACAAATCGGAGACTTGGGGTATGGAGCAGCCCATTTCGGTGAGTTGTTCGCGAACTTCCAAGGGCGCGTGTTCGAACTCCATTGGTGACAGGAGCACGACGTCATCTTGGTGCACCGGCAGCAGTAATAGTGTCAACAGCGGCAGCAGTTTCATAGTCTCACATCCTACGGTTCAGCTCTCAGTCACAAAAGGGTGACGTGAAAATGAGGCGGATCATCTTCGTGGAGCATCCTGAATCCAAGCTCCTCTCCTTTCGCCTTGAGATACGCCCTCTCCGTCTCGCTCACGTTGCGAGTTTGGATGTCCGCATTTATGCCGGTGCGGTGCGTTTGATGCGGTGGCACCCAGTTGCCGTTGTAGTCGAACAGCCCACCTCTTGGGAGGCTCATGTCGTTGACCTCGACCTTCTTGTTGTACGTGTTGAAGAAAGCCTTGGCCAGCTCCCTGATGCCTTGCAGCATAGCCGGAGTTCCGTAGTGGACCTTCGGATGGTATGGGTCATTGTGAATGATCTTGATATGAGCATTCCCGGTCAATTCGACCAGACCTTGGATCATGACGTTGTTGTAATCGTAATCCACAGTGCCTGAATCGAACGTGGCAAGCTGCTCGACCAGTCCCGAGGCGTCCGGAGCGGTGTACATCACCTCTATGTTCTGAGGCCACGGTCCTTGAAGCTGGAACCTTGCCGGCGATATGCTGCCGGGAGGACCACCGAGATGATGATGCCCTCCTGAGTTCGGCTCCCGGCTGAGCGTCATTGTGGCGACTCGGACCCACCGGCTCTGGAGGCATCACGAGCCGGGCGGATTCACTCCATCATAAGCCGTAAGGAGGCCCCATGAAACTGGACTGGAACAACGTGCTCAGTCAACTGGAGGAACTGATGAAGATTGTCCGGGCAGAACTGCCACCAAGGTGCAGGGGAGTCTGGATCACTCCCATCAAGGCGAGAGTGAGCATGGACGTTCCTGCTCCTTTTTACCCTCTCATCACGAAATCGGAATCAGCAAAACTGGTCAAGATGTTTGTCCGCAAGACGCAGGGTGTTCATGTCATGGTACCTCCCGGCCTGGACTTGGAAAGTCGCGGCTGGGTTCTGCATGAGAAACGCGACCGGGATGGAGACCAGAAACTTCTCTGGCCTTTTGACGATGCCGAAGCACTGGCCCGAAAGTTGGGGCAAGACCTGACCTCGTTCCTCTGAAGGATCTCACTATCTTCGCGAGGCGGATCCTCGCGGATCTCGGTGCGTTATTTCTGCTGAGCGCGTACCCAGCCTCGAATCCACGCGGACACAGACCGGACTCCCATCTCATGCACTAACCTCTGGTCACGCAATCTCTGCTTGGACTCCTCTGACAATCCCATTTTCTCAAACGCGGGAGTCGTTTCCGTCTCCCGCCAAAGCGTAGTGTAGCTAGTTCTCATCCGGAAAGCCGTAAGTTATTGGGAAATAAGGACTAAGGAGGCATTTTCAAGCCCCGATTCTGTCATAGTCGTTTGGTAGTCTATTGGTGCTAAATAAAAGCAACCAAATGACTTACACAAAACCGGGGGCTTGAACAATGCGTCGAAAACGGGAAAACCAGCTTCCGCTCTCCGGGCTCTGGCCCGGTCACCGACTCGCCCAGGAATTGAAAGCTGTTTCCAAGATCTTGGATGACAACCCCTCGATCCTGGGTCTGGTTCTACACGATCTGTGTGACACCGCCGGTTCAGGCCAGGGGGCTCCGGGTCTCTCCGCAGAGCAGGTCCTGCGCGCGGCCATCCTCAAGAACTGGCATCAGCTGCCCTACACCAAGTTGGCGTTCCTCTGGAGCGACTCTCAGAGCTTTCGTCGCTTCGCTCGACTCCCTTGGCAATGGACCCCCAGTGCCTCCTGCCTCCAGGACAACATCAGCCGGATTCAAGCCGGAACCTGGCAGCAGATCAACCGGCTCCTGGTGCAATGGGCGGAGGGCCAGGGACTGGAACGGGGACGGAAGATCCGAGCCGATGCCACGGCCGTGGAAAGCCCCATCCCCTATCCGCGGGATTCCCAGATGTTGTCCGACTCGGTTCGAGTCCTCACCCGCTGGCTGCGCCGCTTGGCCCGACCTCACAAGATCGTCTTTTCGGATCACCGGCGCCGGGCCAAGCGACGCTGTTGCGAACATCGCCAACCACCGGGGCAAGCGTCGTCTGCGAGCCTATCGGGATCTGTTGAAGGTCGCTCGCAAGACCGCTCATGACGCCGAGAGGGCGCTGCGGCAAGCGGATCGGTTCACCGACCTGCCCAGTCTGGTCATCGCCGGTCAACTGCGCCATTACTTGGATTTGACGAAGAAGATCATCGACCAGACCGAGCGGCGTGTGCTGCGGGGAGAGACGGTTCCGGCCGCCGAGAAAGTCCTCTCCTTGTTTGAGGAGCACACCGACATCATCAAAAAGAAGCGCCGGGAAACGGTCTTTGGGCACAAGCTGTTTCTGACCGGCGGCGTCTCCGGCCTGATGCTGGATGCTGAGGTGGTGCGGGGGAACCCTAACGATGCCGGTCAGTTCCAGCCCTGGATGCGGCGCCAGTATGATCTGTACGGCCGTTGGCCTCGACAGGTCAGTTGTGACGGATGCTTTGCCAGCCGCTCCAATCTGGAGTGGGCCAAAAAGCAAGGCGTCCAGGATGTCGCCTTTGCCAAGAAACGCGGACTGAAGGTCCCTGAGATGGTGCGCTCCAGTTGGGTCTACCGGCAACTGCGACGCTTCCGGGCCGGCATCGAAGGGTGCATCTCGTGGCTCAAGCGAGTGTTCGGACTCGGACGCTGCACCTGGAAGGGCTGGCCCCACTTCCAGCAATATGTGTACCTCTCGATCGTCAGCTTCAACCTGCTGGTGCTGGCCCGCCTGCTGCTGTAAGCGCAGCTTGAATCCATTGCCGATGCCCCGTCAGGGACTCGTGTCTTCAAAATCCGGGATCGGCTCTCAACGGACTTGAATTTCCTGCTTTCGGCCCCCATCGAGCCGGTTTATTGCAGTTTCTCCGGCCTTCCTCGGGCTACCCAATCCCCCCAAACCCGACTTTCTGGATGAGAACTAGCTATTGGCCCACTCTTCAAGCCGGTCCGCAACTCGCTCAAGTCGTTCCGGTTCATCTTCAAAGCTGTAGCACAACGCCAATGACAACCCGACAGCGTGTCCCGTATGGGCGACGTTTGATGTATAGATGTGACGCCTCGTTACCTCCAATTTGGCCTGCTGAGTGATCGTTTCACGGGTGATGTTTTCGATGTCGATGTCCAGCGTACCAATTGAGCCAATGTTGAGAGTCTCCTGAGTCCCCCGGGACGCTTCTCTGAGTTGCCTATCGAGCTTTCCGACTCGTGCGTCAAGGTCACTTAGTCGAATCAGGACCGTTATCGTGCTCCATATTCTCCGCAACCAGCTCATTTGTGTCTCGCTTGTCGCCACCGGCTGGGGGCCGTTCGCTTCTTCCATGGTTCAGCGTTGTGGATCACCCCGCAGTGTCGCGACCGGACCGGACGAAGGAATCTCGAAGGACGTCGAGCGTCCCTTCGATCCGTCCCATTCGATCCCGGAGCTCGGCGCGGTGCTGGGCCGACTCCCGAAGCTCAGAACGGAAGGCGCGGGATTGGACCTGGATGAGGCCGGCGAGGGCGATGGTAGCCATGATGATGGCAATGCCGATTGGAACGGTGACCGCCATGAATTAGTTTTGCATGGGTTCTCTTCCGTATAGCATACCCTCTTACGGAGTTGCGGACCATGAGCGATGCTGGCGAGTCTACGGCAGAGGCGCGACTGGTCCAACAACGCGGCCCGGAATCTCTCCCGAGCACGCTTGCTGTTGCCCATGTAAACCCCGGGCGGCGGATAAAGTGCTTCTTCGGGGTGGTACACCGTAATCCATCGGTTCAATCTCCAGGCCATATCCAGGGGACCACACGGCAGCGGATAGGGAAGATACTCTTGACTCGGAAGATGCCTCCGAAAATCCCATGATTCAGGTTATGGGTCTGGCCATCGGATCGATGAGTCGAATCTCTGGTAGATTTTCGAAAGGGGAACAAAAGAAGATGAGAAGAGTGCATTGGCCTTCAGGCGCGAATTCTGCTGCCTGTTTGTTGCCTGTTCAGCACGCCAAACATGGGGAGTCAACCACTTTACCGATTCGGCGAAGAACCCGGTAAATGACTGAAAACGTTAATGTTTAGTAGTTATTGACTGAGGGACAGTTGGGATTGGAAATCGCCCCTCCAGGCAGCCTACCCGCCGATCCCGGCCAGCGTTACGGTGAGCCAGATCAAGCCTCCCACCGCGACCCAGGCCAGTCCGAATCCGACCAGCCCCACCACGCCCGGACGAGGAATCTCCAGTCCGCCCGCGGAAATCAACTTTTCGGTCTCAGGCGGCAAGGGGTTCTCCGGGAGGGTACAAGGCTCGTCGATCTTTTCGCCCTCCCGGACCGGAGTGTGGATGAGACGGAAGAAACGGTCCAACTTGGCCCGGGCGACGGGCCGGGTCAGAAAGCTGGTGCCCAGACCGGCCGCCGCGCCGAATGAGAGATAGACGAGAATCTGGTAGGGAAGGCGGGTCCGGTAGGCTACTTCGCCTCCCGCCCCCTGCGCCACCTGCATGATTCCGGGGACCTGCTCGTAGAGCCAGCCTCGAACCAGGCCGGGAAGGTAGTCGATGTTGAGTTGGAAGAACTGGGAGCTGCCCAGGGCGGCGATGATCTCGAACGGATTGTGAATCTGGGTCAGGTACCAGGCCAGAGCTGTGGTAATGGTGGAGGCCCAGACCGCCATGGCCGTGTAGCCTCGCCAGGTGATACCGAACCAGAAGGCCAGGCCCATGAAGGTGGGGATGGGCTGGATGTAACGAGTCAGGACCTGAATCACGTTGTCGAACTGGGTCAGCATCAGCAGCGCCAGGCAAACGATCCCCAGGCCGCTCAGGCGTCCGACCCACAGATAGTGATGCCCACTGCCCCGGGGATGGATGAAGCGTTTGTATATGTTCTCGGTGAAGAGTCCGGACCCCACCACCATCTGGGCATCGCAGGTGCTCATCACCGCCGCCAGCAGTGAAGCCATAAGCAGTCCCACGAGGCCGACCGATATGGTGGGAAGAATGTCGTGCGCGGCCCGCCCGAAAACCTGGTTGGCGAAGGCGGCCAGCGCACCGGGATCCGACTGGACCCGCTGGATCTCGGCCGCCGACAGGTACCCGTTCTCGGGCGTCAGATAGATGATGATGCAGGCCAGCCCGGTGAAGGTCCAGGCGATGGTGCAGAACCGCTTGATGAAGTTGCCTACGGTGAAGCCGAACCGCCCCTCGAACTCGGTCCGGCCGGCCCCGCAGACTCCCATGATGTGAGGCTGGACCACGATTCCGATGAGCCCGGTGAGAGAGAGCATCACCACATAGAAGAGGGTGATGGGCTCCTGCCCCATCAGGCTGCTGACCTCCTCCGTGATCGTGAGGCTCAACAGCTCGGAGCCGCTCCGGCCTGGAACCCCCTGTTGTAGCGCCGAGAATCCGCTGGAGGTTCCGGCCACCCGGGCCGCGGCGTGAAAGGCGAAGGGGAGGAGCAGGAACGAGAAGACGATGGTCAGGACACCCTGGATGAAGTCGGTGATGATGGCGGCGCCCAGACCTCCGGCCATCCCATAGAGGACGAAGAGAACCGTCATCCCGGCGACGGCATATTCCATTGGGAAATAAGGCTCTCCCGTCGCCGGGTCGGTGCCTCCCGCAAGGCCTTCGATCATCTCCCCGCTGCCGTACAGGGCTCCCGCCATGAAGACCACGGACATGGCGATCCCCAGGCACGAATAGAGCGTGGCGGTGGAAGAATCGTAACGGGCCTGGAAGAAGTCGCTGGTGGTCAAGGCCCGCATGCGGCGAAAGACGGGAGCGATGATCCAGTAGAAGGGTGTGGCCCAGAGCCATAGAAACTGGTACCAGATTCCGGCCAGACCATAGCGGAAGGACCCGGCGGCGACGCTGAGAGCCTGCTCGCTGCTGGTTCCGACCCCGAAGGCGAAGAACATCATGAAGACCTTGCCGAAGCGGCGTCCCCCCATGAAGAAGTCGGTGAGATCCCGCACCTTCCGGTAGGACCAGAATCCGATGAAGGAGACGGCTAGCAGGTAGACCATCAGGACGATCCAGTCCACCCAATGCAGTCCCAGCCAGACGGATTGAGCCAGAATCATGTGCTTCTCTTCCCATCGGTCCCCGGGAAGCAGGACCCGCACATCCTCTCAGAAAATGTTCAGATAGTCAGGACCCGGAGCAGGTCGGTGCCTCCGGGAAGGCCGATGGGAACGCCGGCCACCAGCACCACCAGCCTGCCCTTTTTCAGACCGGCGCGACGCACGGCTTCCTCCCGAGCCCGGTCGAAGAAGTCGTCGGTGCGCTCCAGGCTCCCGGTGGTCACCGGTTGGACTCCCCAGGTAACGGTCAGGGAACGGCGCGTCCGCTCGTTGTGGACCAGAGCCATGACAGGCGTCCGTGGCCGGTACTTGGAGACCCGTTTCGCGGTGCCCCCCGATTCGGTGAACGCCACGATCAGGGAGGCGCCCAGATGATGGGCAGTCTGACAGGCATTATAGGCGATGGCGTCGTCGGTCAGGGGCTCCAGATGTTTTCGCTTGTCCACCAGCATGGCATCGTAGGGAAGGGCTTTTTCGGCCTCCATCGATACCTCCGCCATGACCCGGACCGCTTCCAAGGGATACCGTCCAATGGAAGTCTCGCCTGAGAGCATGACGGCGTCGGTGCCGTCGAACACGGCGTTGGCCACGTCCGCCACCTCGGCCCGAGTCGGAACCGGCAGGGAAATCATGGACTCGAGCATCTGCGTGGCCGTGATCACCGGTCTTCCCAGCTCGTTGCAGAGGCCGATTAGCTCCTTCTGAACGATGGGAACCCGGGCCAGCCGGATCTCCGTTCCCAGGTCTCCCCGGGCGACGATGATACCGTCGCTCACGTCGATGATGGACGCCTGATTGGTGACGGCACGGGCGCGTTCGATCTTGGAATAGATCCCCCCGGAGAACCCCATTGCCCACAGGATCTCGCGGGCTTTCGCCACGCCATCGGATGTGGTCACCGTGGAGAGTGCGACGAAGTCCGCCTGGTGCCGAGCGGCAAATCCCATTGCGGCCGTTGCTTTTGCGTCGGGAAAAGGCTGGGAGGGTTCGACGCCCGGAGTCGTGACTCCCCGACCGGAAGTGATTCGACCCGCGGTCAGAGCCTCGCAAAGAACATCCTCGCCCTGAACCTCCCGGATCTCCAGGGTAATCATTCCGTCGTTCAGAAGAATCCGTTTTCCAGCCCGGGCGTCCCGGTGGATTCCCGCAGGTTTCACCGGTACCACGAGGTCTTCCCCGCCCGTCCCGCTCTGCCGGCTGGTGAGCGTGATTTCTTGACCTTCTTTGAAGGAGAGTGATCCCGACGGAATTTCACCCGTCCGGTACTTGGATCCGGGCACGTCCACCATGATCCCCACGGGTTGTTTGAGTTCCTCGGCGATGGAGCGAACGTGGCCGAACGCCGTCGTGTGGTCCTCCAGTGTCCCGTGGGCCATGTTGAGGCGGGCCACGTTCATTCCCGCCTCGACCAGCTGCCGAATGCTGGACCGGGACTGCACCGATGGGCCGAGAGTACAGACGATCTTGGTTCGGGGCCGGTTCCTGCTGGAGAAAACCATTTGGGGGTTGGACCGTGTTTGGGAGCGCTGTGGAGTTCAGCTTACTATGGGGGACTGAAACAAGGCCAGATCGAATCTCTCCCAGGACCATGGACCGCATCGAATTATTCGACTATTCTCACAATTCATTGAAAATTCATGGTCCGACCCTGCTATTCGCCCTCCTGCTGGCGGCCGCCTTCTCCTGCGAGCAGCGCCGGGAAGTCCCTGCGAAACCAGAGCAACCCAACATCCTTCTGATCCTGGCCGACGACGTGGGACGCGAGGTGCTGGGCAGCTACGGCGGCACCTCCTACCCCACTCCCCACCTGGACCAGTTGGCCCGAACCGGGCTGCGCTTCGAGCACGCCTACAGCATGCCCGTCTGCCACCCCTCCCGGATCTGTCTCATGACCGGGCGCTACCCGTTCCGGCTGGGACATCCGGTCTGGGGAACCTTTCCGGAAAGGTGGGAGGAGAGGACTCTGCCTCAGGTCCTGAAACGGGCCGGATACGCCACTGCCATTGCCGGCAAGTGGCAGCTCGCGCTCCTCCGGGAAGATCCCGAGCATCCGTTTCGCCTGGGTTTCGACCAATATTGCCTCTTTGGCTGGCACGAAGGTCCCCGTTATTACCAACCTCTCATCTGGGAAAACGGCCGGATTCGATCCGACGTCCGCGACCAGTACGGTCCCGACGCCTACGTCCGGTTCCTCACGGAATTCATGGAACGGCACCGGGCGGGCCCCTTCTTCGCCTTCTATTCCATGGCGCTCTGCCACGACGTCACCGATGATCTGGAAGCACCGGTCCCCTTCGGTCCCCGAGGGCGCTACGACAATTTTGGGGAGATGGTGGAGGCCATGGACCAGCGGGTCGGGCGTCTGGTGGGAGCTCTGGACCGCCTCGGATTGCGGGAAAAGACGTTGATCTTCTTCACGACCGACAATGGGACACCCAAACAGTCCATCATCACAGCTCAGGGCGGAAAGCTCGTCCGGGAACCGGTATCGAGCCGGATGGGAGAGCGCACGATTCCTGGAGGCAAGGGAGACCTCACCGACGCCGGCACCCGGGTCCCCACAATCGCAAACTGGAAGGGAACGCTGCCCCAGGGTAAATCGACACCAGCCTTGATGGACTTCAGCGACCTGCTGCCCACGCTGGCGGAGCTGGGCGGCGCCCAGGCCCCCCCGGGGGAGACCCTGGACGGGACCAGTTTCGCGGCACTACTGAGAGGGGAACCGGGCCCGGGACGAGATTGGATTTTTGCGGAGCATCGGGGCAAGAGTTGGGTTCGGACCCGGGATTGGAAGCTGTACCGGGACGGCCGCTTCTTTGACCTGACGGCCGACCCGGACGAGACACGACCCGTCCCCGAGGAAGCGAAGACTCCCGTCCACGGACGCCTACAGACCATCCTGGAACGCCTCTTCGAAAATCACCGGTCGAGCACCGCCGAAAATTGATTTGGCGTTCTCTCGGAGGGGCCTCTTTCGGACCAGGAGCCTGCGCCGCAGAAATTGATCTACTGCGAAAGCGGTAGAATCGGTCCATATTTCCTCGATTTCTCGGCGAATAGAACAACTATGCACCTCCAAATCGAGAAAATCTGGCCTCGATTCCCCACTTTCTCGCTACGATCATTTCTACCGCGCAAACTCCTAGGCTCCGGGACGGAGCGGTTCCGCGTAGACCCTACTCGGACCAGGGAGGAAGAATCTCCACCATCTCGGCCAGGACCCGGCCGTCCTCACCGGATATCAGATTGTGCCGCCCATATAGCGGTTCGCGGCCGTCCAGTTCCAGGGCCTGGGCGACGACCTGGTCCGGTTCGACTCGGAGATAGCGCTGAGGGTCGCTCAGGTGAGGGACGTTCTCCCGCTTCAAGATGGTCCCCAGCGGGAGCAGGCCTTCCCGGATCATTTCCCGGGCCGATGCCCCGAAACCGTCGAGCCGGATTCGGATCGCTCCGAACTCCACCGGCTTGGCGCTTGCCGTAGTGACCAGGACGACTTCCCGGAAGAGAATTCCGGACGGGGCGTCACGGCTCATCACCCGGAGATGAATCAGCTCTCCGTGGAACGCTTCCAAGGTGGGAGTCATGTCCCGGTCGTGGACCAGCAGGTCCCGGTACGGTTGGGGGATCACCGAACCCTCGACCCGCTCGATGGCAGGCAAACGGAGTCCCCGCCTGGAATACGCTTCAGCCAGAGGATCCAACTCCCGGGCGGTCATACGGGGTCCAGATTCTAGCAGATACGGCCGCCTCAACCTCGGGCCAGCGGGTGCACGTCTCTTCTCTCTTTTCTGGTTTCCTAATTTCCTTATCCGGCGAATGTTAGAATCGGGCCCCATGTTGGATCTCATCGTTCAGGGCGGAATTCTCATCGACGGCACCGGCAATCCTCGCTTCAGGACGGATCTCGGCATTAGCGGGGACCGGATTCAACAGATCGGAGACCTGACCGGCAAGGAGGCCGGCGATCGGATCGACGCCGGGGGGCGGGTCGTGGCGCCGGGTTTCGTGGACGTTCACAATCACTCCGATTCGTGGCTGCTCACGAACCCCAACTTCCTGTCCAAGACGGCCCAGGGATTCACCACCGAGGTGATCATGGCCGACGGGATCTCCTACGCCCCCGTCGACCGGGAGACGGCCCACTCCTGGATCTACTACCTGCGGTCGCTCAACGGACTCCGGCTGGAGGAGTACGAAGGCTGGGAGAGTCTCGCCGAATACATGTCGCTCCTGGATGGCCGGACCGTACAGAACAGCATCCCTCACATCCCCTACGCCAACGTCCGTTCCCTCGCCTGCGGGTTCCGACGGCAGGCGCCGGACGATGTCCAGATGGCTCAGATCCTGAGGGAGATCGAAAAGGGGATGGAGGCGGGCGCCGTGGGAATCTCCACCGGGCTGGACTACATCTCCCAGTGCCACGCCTCCACCGACGAACTGGTCCGGGCCTGCCGGGTCATGGCTCCCCAGGGTCTGTATGCGACCCACATGCGCTACAAGATGGGAACCTTGGAGGCCCTCAAGGAGGCCGTGGAGATCGGCCGGAGAGCCGGGGTCCCGGTGCACATCTCCCACCTGAAGGCCGCCAACGAACCCACGGCTGAAGAGATCCTGAACTATGTCGACCAAGTGGCCACTCAAGAGGTGGACTTCTCCTTCGACGTCTACCCCTACCTGCCCGGGTCCACCATGCTCAATTTCCTCGTGCCCTACGAGATCTGGGACCAGGGACCGCTGGCGGCTCTGGATCAGCTCCGGACCCGCAGGTTTCGGGATCGGTTGGCCTCGATCCTGGACGTCCCGCCCTTGGATCGGGCGATCATCGCCTGGACCTCCAGCAAGGGCAACCACCACCTGCAAGGCCTGTCCATGGGCGAATACATCTCCCGGCGCGGACTCCCCCCGGCCGACGCGGTCGCCGACCTGCTGATCGAGGAGAACCTGTCGATCCTGCTGGTGTTTCACCGGGGGGACGATTCGATGGTGGAGCCCTTTCTGAGCCACAGCCACTACATGATGGGCAGCGACGGGATCTACCATGAGGGGGGCCTCATCCATCCCCGGCATTACGGATCGGGGCCACGCCTCCTGGGTCCCTGTGTCCGGGACCGGAAACTCTTCTCCCTGGAAGCTGCGGTTCACAAGCTGAGCGGCTACCCGGCCCGCCGTTTCGGGCTACGGGATCGGGGGGTCCTGAAAGAGGGGAACTTCGCGGATCTGGTGGTCTTCGACCCGGACACGGTCCAGGATCGAGCCACCTACAAAAACCCCCATCAGCTCCCCCTGGGAATCGATCACGTGGTGGTCAACGGCGTTCCCATCCTCCGGAACTCGGAACCGGTCGGAGATCTGGAAAGTCCGTTGCCGGGCCGAGCCCTTCGGTTTCACCAATAGAACTCCTGACAGGAGCGCGAAATGAGCATCGACCCAGAGGTCCACGCGCGAGTCTCCGCTGCCGCCGAGGGGCTCTACGACGAGACCGTCCAACTCATCCGGGAGCTGGTGCGGATTCCCAGCGAGAGCCCCAATTACGCCTACGCCAAGATCTACCAGGAGCGGGGTTACACCAAGCTGTACGACGCTCCCGTGACCCTCGGCGGCGAGAAGAAGGTGGCCGAGCACCTGCAGCCGGTCTTTTCCACACTGGGCGCGGAGACCTTCATGGAGGCCAAGGAACCGCTTCGGCCCAACCTCATCGGTATTCTCCCCGGCAGCGGCGGTGGTCGGTCCCTGGCGCTCAACGCCCACACCGACACCGTCCCCACCGGCCCCCACGAGGAGTGGCGCTGGGGAGATCCGTTCAGCGCGCGTCTCGAAGAAGGGAAGCTCTGGGGCCGCGGTTCCACCGATGACAAGGGTCCCCTGGCCTGCATGATCAAGGCCGTGGAGGTGATCCAGCGGGCCGGTTTTCGTCTCCGGGGCGAGCTGCAGCTTCACGCCACGGTGGGCGAGGAGACCATGGACGGGAAGACGCACGGCCCGGGATATTTCCTTCCCCGGAACCCCCGTTGCGTCACCGACGCCTGCCTGGTGTGTGAATCGTCGGCGCCGCCTCACCGCCACGGTATCTGCCTGGCTTCCGGCGGGGCCTCATGGCTGCACATCGAGGTCACGGGTAAACCGGTTCACGCCGCCATGGGGTACCGCACCTACCGCATGGGCTACGAAGGGGGAGACGTGGGCATGGACGCCATCGGCAAGGCCCTGAAGATCTACCGGGGCCTGGCCGAGCTGGACGAGGAGTGGGCTGCCAGCAAGCTCGACCCGCGGGGCCTCACCCCCATGGGGTACCCGTCCATCATCACGGCCTGGATCCACGGCCATCCCAAGGGGATCGAGATCCCCTTCTTCGTGGCGGATCACTGCGAGTTGGGAGCCGCCGTGTGGCGGGACCCGCAGGACAGTTACGAGCGCGTCCGGAAGGAAGTCGACGACCGGATTCAGGCCATCTGCCAGATGGACCCCTGGCTCCGGGAGCATCCTCCCGACGTGCAATGGCGTCTGGACTGGCCGCCGTTTCGGATCGAGCAGGACCACCCGTTGGTCACCGCCGCCGGCCGTGCGTACGAAACCGCGCTGGGGCAGGAACCGCGCTACATGACCTGGCAGCCGGTGAGCGACGCCCGCTTCTACCAGGAATGCGGGGTGCCCTCACTGCTCATGGGGCCGGGGGACTACCGCCGGGCCCACTGCTACGACGAGTATCTGGAGCTGGATCAGATCGTGGAAGGACTCACGATCTACGCGCTGACCATCCTGGAGTGGTGCGAATTCGACGCGCAGAGTGCTGTACCAAGCTGTTAGCCGGCAGCGACTCGTCCGGTCGTGGCCACGCGCAATCCTTCCAGCTTCACCAAGGAGCCTGCGCCGCAGAAATTGATCTACTGCGAAAGCGGTAGAATCGGTCCATATTTCCCCGATTTCTCGGCGAATAGAACAACTATGCACCTCAAAATCGAGAAAATCTGGCCTCGATTCCCCACTTTCTCGCTACGATCATTTCTACCGCGCAGACTCCTAATGATAAACACTGCCGGCAGGTTGCACCAAGGAGCGGTTGTGCACCCTAGTATTCGCCGAAGCTTCCCGGCTCGCGAAGAATGACCGACCTTTGGCCAGCGGCAGTATCAGACGTGCACGCCGCACGTCATTGCCCCGCTGTTTACCGCCGTGGTGGCGGTGGAACGGCGGTGCTGCAACACCGCTGAAGAAACCCCATGGCTGAGATCTCGGAGATCGACTACAAGCTGGGTCGGGACAACGTCCAGTTCTTCGGCCTCGACATCCATAATCCGGTTTTCGTCGTCTCCAGCGTCACCATCATCGTATTCGTCGCCGGGGTGCTGGCGTTCCAGGCTGAGGCGGCGGTCGCCTTCGGGGCGCTGCGCGCGTGGCTCATGTCGACCTTCGACTGGGTGTTGATGGGCGCGGGCAACCTCTTCGTGCTCTTCTGCCTGCTATTGCTGGTGACCCCGCCTGGCCGTGTGCGCCTGGGCGGCGCGGATGCCCGGCCGGACTACTCCCGATCGACCTGGTTCGCCATGCTGTTCGCCGCCGGGACGGGCATCGGCCTGATGTTCTTCGGGGTGGCGGAACCGGTGGAGCATTTCCTGCAACCGCCGCTCGGTCTCGATGCGGCCGACACGGCGGCGGCGGCGCGCCTCGGCATGGCCAGCGCCATCTACCACTGGGGAATCCATGGATGGGCCATGTACGCGGTGGTGGCGGTGGCGATCGCCTTCGCGTCGTATAACCTCGGCCTGCCGCTGGCGCTGCGGTCGGCGTTCTATCCGCTCATGGGGAAGGCCGTGTGGGGCTGGTTCGGCCACGGCCTCGACACCCTTGCCGTCTTCGCCACGCTCTTTGGGCTGGCCACATCGCTCGGCCTGGGCGCCGAGCAGTTGGCGGCGGGGCTGGCCCGCCTGTGGGGCACGCCGGCGACCGACACCACCCAGGTATTGCTGATCGTCGGTATCACCGGCATGGCGCTGGCGTCGGTTATCAGCGGCATGGAGAAGGGGGTCAAGCGGCTGAGCGAGGCCAACCTGCTACTGGCCCTGTTGCTGCTGGTTTTCGTGCTGACGGTCGGGCCGACGCGCGCCATCGCCACCGGCGCCGTCACCAGCCTCGGCCAGTATCTCGCATCGATCGGACCGCTCAGCAACTGGGTAGGACGCGAGGATCTCGACTTCATGCACGGCTGGACGACCTTCTTCTGGGCCTGGTGGCTCTCGTGGTCCCCCTTCGTCGGCCTGTTCATCGCCCGGGTCTCGCGTGGCCGGACGGTGCGCGAACTGGTCGCCTGCATGATGGTCATCCCGACGCTGACTGCCACGATCTGGATGAATGCCTTCGGCGGGACCGCGGTGTCGCAGTACGTCGACCGCGGCCATCCCGCCGTGATCGCGGCGGTGCAGGCGCAGCAGCCGGAGATCGCCCTGTTCGCGCTGCTGGAGACGCTGCCACTTGCGACCGTCACCTCGTTCATCGGCCTCGTGCTGGTGGTGGTGTTCTTCGTCACCTCCTCCGACTCCGGATCACTGGTCATCGACACCATCACCGCCGGCGGCAAGCTGGATGCGCCGGTTGCCCAGCGCGTGTTCTGGTGCGTCTTCGAGGGGCTGACCGCCATCGCGCTGCTGCTCGGCGGCGGCCTTGTGGCGGCGCAGGCGGCCACGCTCGCCGCCGCTCTCCCCTTCGCGCTGGTGCTGGTCGCCATGTGCTACAGCACCTGGAAGGGCCTGCGCGCGAGCACCGCGGGCAGGGTCCGTTAACAGCCCGTGGCAAAAGTCGTCGCGGCATTCGACCGTCCCTGCATCGTGCGCGGACTGCGTTGCGCCTCGGTCACATAGGGTCGAATATGCTCCCTCACCGCGCCTTGTCCGGCGGGCGCAGCCCCGGTCTCGGTGCTTACGCGGGACTTTCACCACGGACTGTTAACCCGCCACGTGCATCCCTCGGCGACGTACAGGATGGCGCGGCTCCGAGCCGGTGCATCGGAGCGCGTGCCTTGCATCGGCAGGGATGTAATTTGCGCAGCCGGTCCCGACCGAGCTGGGGGCGGCGGACTACCGCCGGGTCCACTGCTACGACGAGTATCTGAAACTGGATCAGATCGTGGAAGGACTCACGATCTACGCGCTGACCATCCTGGAGTGGTGCGGATTCGACGGGTAGGCACACATGCGGGATACGACCCGCCGCGGGTTGTCCGGCGCCGAAATTCCTTTCGTCCAACCGATTCCGGTGGAACTACCCCCACAGATCCAGCAAGGGGGTCCCCTTCACCAGCTCACGAGGCTGATCCAGGTGGTTGAGGACCTCCATGTGCGGATCGATGCCCAGGCTGAAGTAGACGCTGGCCAGCAGATCGTTGGGATGCACCGGCTTCTCCCTGGGTGAGGATCCGGTCTCGTCCGACTCTCCGTAGAGTGCCCCGCGAGCGATGCCTGCGCCCGCCACCAGCGCCGTGTAGCAGTAGGGCCAGTGATCCCGGCCGTCGGGAGAGTTGGTGTTCCCCGAGGTGCTCACGCCCAGCCGAGGCGATCGGCCGAACTCTCCCACCGTCACCACCAGAGTCTCCTCCAGCAACCCCCGGTCGTCCATATCCTCCAGAAGCGCGGATAGAGCCTGATCCAGAACCGGACAATGCAGGTTCTTCAGGGGACCGAAATTGGCGGCGTGGGTGTCCCAGGCCGTGGTTTCCGGGTTCCCGTTGGCCACGGAAGGCCAGTTGAGCTGAACGAAGCGGGTTCCGGCCTCCACCAGGCGGCGGGCCATCAGCGCTCCCTGTCCGAAGGTGGTGCGCCCATAGCGCTCCCGCACGGCGACCGGCTCCTGCTCCAGGTCGAAGGCGGCCCGGGCCTTGCCCGAGAGGACCAGGTCGTAGGCCCGCTCGTAGTACTCGTCGACCGCGTACTGGCCCACGGCCTTCTCCAGATCGGGCATGGACTTGTTGATCCCCTTCAGCAGGGCGAAGCGGTCCTTCAACCGCTGGGGCGGGACTTCCTGGCGCAACGACAGGTCCTCCAGCCGGATCGGCTTGTTGGGATCCTGATAGAGCCGATAGGGATCGTAGGCCTTGCCCAGGAACCCGGCGGCCCCTCCCTTCCCCACCACGTTGGATTCCTGCAGCGGTCGCGGCATCTCCACGAAAGGCAGCACCGGATCGTCGAGAGGAAGCATCTTGGAGATGTGCGATCCCGCCGTAGGGAAATCGGCAGGCGACGGGGGTTCCAACTGTCCCGACGGCGAGACCCGATCAGGTGGATATCCGGTCAGCATCTGGTAGATGGCCGCGGTGTGGTTGAACAGTCCCTTGGGCGTGTAGCTCATGGAGCGGATCAAGGTGCACTTGTCCACCTGCTGGGCCAGCTTGGGCATGGTCTCGCTGAGCCAGATTCCGGGGACCTTGCTCTTGATGGCTTTGAACTCGCCCCGAATGTTGGCCGGGGCGTCCGGCTTGGGATCCCAGATATCGATGTGGCTGGGTCCGCCTTGGAGAAAGAGGAGGATCACGCTCTTGGCGGAGCCGAAGCCTTTGCTGGCCACCAGGTCGCCGGCAACCGACGGCGTGGAGGCGGCTTGGGCGGCCTGCCAGGAGAGGAAATTGGGAAGGCCGAGACCGAAAAGGCCGATGGAGCCGACCCTGAGAAACTCCCGGCGCGTCGGACCGTCACAAAGAAACGCGCGATGACCTGGTACGACTAGCATTCGATACCTCCTTCAAAAACTTCCGCCAGACGGACGGTGGGGAACCGGCCGTTGCGGCCCATTCTCCACTCTCGGACCCCGTCTTGCAACCTCACGCCCGTCCACTCACCGATTGAACAGAAAGGCGTTGCTGTTCAGCAGCGCCCAGAGCAGATCCTGGGCCGTTCCGGCCCGGCTCTCCCGCCCTTCGAACAGATGCGCAGCCGAGGCGAATTCGGGAGCTGTGGGCGGCCGGCTCAGGGTGGACAGGTAGAGATCCTCGATCAACTTGCGATCCGAAACGCCTTCCAGAATCAGGGACGCGATCCGCCCCTCGGGATCCGCCACGGCCCTGCCCACGGTGGGGCCGTTGACCAGATTCAGCGCCTGGGAAAGGCTCATGTCGCTCCTGCGCTCGCACTCGCAGGGCTGGTCCCGCTGAGGCCGCCCGAAGAGGTCCAGAAACTCGCCGTTCTCCACGTGGGGATCGGGCAATTGCGCCGCGCGGGAGTCGTCGGGAACGGTCTCGAACTCGACCCGCGAGCCCGTCGCCGCGGAGATGGCGTCGGCCAGCTGCTCCGCGCTCAGGCGCCGGGGAATCCGGCGGGAGAAGTTGATCCCGTCGTTCTCGTTCCAGGAGTTGGTCCGGATCGACGCCTGGTAGGTCCGGGACTCGACGATGGTCCGCATGAGATGCTGAAGATCGTAATGGTGGTCCTTCAGATCCTGCGCCAAGGCATCCAACAGGGGAACGTTGACCGCCGGATTGGAGGCCCGGATGTCATCCACCGGTTCGATGATGCCCCGGCCGAAGAAGTAGCTCCAGACTCGGTTGGCCACCGCCCGGGCAAAGAAGGGATTGTCCTTGGAGGTCAGCCAGTCCACCAGGGACGGACGCTGGTCACCCTCACCCTCCAGCGCGGGAGCTCCCTCGACAGGAACCAGATACCTGGGCTCCATCACCCGTCCATCTTTAGGATGCTTCATCCGGGTGTCCTGGCGCTTCTCGTAGACGATCTCCTCTCCACTTCTGAACCCGGGCCGGATTCCGATGGCGGAAAAGAAGGCCGCCATCTGAAAGTACTGGTCCTGGGTCCATCTCTCGAAGGGATGGTCGTGACACTGGGCGCAGACCATGCGGACTCCCAGAAACAGTTGCGTGGTGGTCTCCATGGCGTCCTGGGGAGTCCGTGCCACGCGGAAGTAGTTGACGGCGGGGTTCTCTACCGTGCTTCCCTTGGAGGCCAGCAGTTCCCGGACCAGCCGGTCGTAGGGCTTGTTCTCGGCCACCGACTGCCGGATCCATTCCCGGAAAGACCAGATGCCCTTGTGGCCCAGGAACTTCCGGTTGTTGCGCAGGAGATCGCCCCACTTCAGGGTCCAGTGGTCGACGTAGGCGTCACTGCCCATGAGCCGGTCGATGGCCTCCCGGCGTTTCTCCTTCGGATCGGCCGGATCCTCCAGAAACGCGCGGACCTCCTGGGGCCGGGGAAGCCGCCCCGTCAGGTCCAGAGAGACACGGCGCAGGAAATCGCTGCCGGACGCCGGGAGCGACGGCTGCACCCGGATCCGCTCCAGCTTCCCGTCCACCAGGCGGTCGATGTAGTTGTGCTGAGGCAGCGGCCGCCACTCGAAACCGGAGCTGGGATTCAGAACCGTGACCGGGACCGTCACGAACTTTCCCTCGTAACGGACCAGCAGGGCCCCTTCTCCGACCCGCTCTCCCTCCACCACCGCTGGGTCCGTCACGGCGATGGCCTCGGTGTTGCTGCTGCCGAGATGAGCTTCCCGGGTGACGTCCCGGAGACTGCCGTCCTCATATTCAGCCAGCACGACCACGCTCTGCTTCCGGCCGGGCGCGGTCAGGAAGACCTCTTCCGGAAGAACCTCCAACCGCCGGACACGATCCGTCGACTCTTCGCCGAAGGGCACTCCGTCGGTGATCCATTGGAGGAGGGTGTCGTAGTAGGGGGAGTCCGGTTGCAGCCTCAGGCCGCCCCCATGGGCCACCTGCTGGGCGGGCTTGGCCAGCATCAGGCTGCGGGCCGGATCGGCGCGATTGAAGCGGCGGCCCGACATGTCGTAGAGGAGCGCCTGGTAGTCGAAGCGGGGATCGTAGCCCCGCAACGAGAGCTTGAAGCCGTTCTTCCCCTTGGCCGCGCCGTGGCAGACGCCCTGGGTGCAACCCACCTTGTTGATGACCGGCAGGACGTCCTTCAGGAAGGTGGTCGGCCGTTCCCGGGCCGGCTCGATCCGAACGGGAACGTCCACCCTGAGTGCTTCGGCCGTGACCTGGAGCGTCGTTTCTCCCGACTCCCTGGGGTGTAGAAAGCCCTGGCCCTGAACCTCCACCAAACCGGCCGAATCCTCATATCGGGCCTTCGCCGTCAGGTCCCGCCGTTCTCCCGAAACCGTGATCCCCGTGACCAGAATTCGTCTAACGGAACCCGGGCCGGAAAAGACCAGAGGAGAGGGCTCGACCCGAATCTCACGGAAGGCTTCGCCGGCTGCCACGAGAGGCCCGGCGGCGAGCACCGCCGCAATAGCTATTGCCCCGAAAACGACTGCCAACACCGTCCTGTTCGGGTTCAACTGCATCGATACGCGTACCGTGAACATAGACGCCCCCAATCCATTCATCATTCCCTCGTCCGGAGAGAAGCCACGCCCGTATCGTCCTCCTGCGACTCCTTGCCGGCGACAATCAAACGGGTGGCCACCGATGGAATCCGATAGGGGACCTGCGTTTCCGTCCGGGTCGCCAGAGTGGAGGACGAGGACAACTCCATAGCGTACTCACCCGGCTGAACCGATTGCCCGGCCGTGCAAGGGATCTGAAACTCCTCCTGATCCAGGCCCACCTGAACCGACTCGCACAGAACGCCGTTGGGGAAATTCTCGGGTTGAACGTTCACCGGCCGGTCGAAAAGTGGATCGCGTTCGACCCGGCCCCGAAAATACCCGCTCCCCCCCGGCTGGAGCGTCAGACCCGTTTCCTCGACCCGGA
Source organism: Acidobacteriota bacterium (assembly GCA_965263035.1). Lineage (GTDB taxonomy): Bacteria > Acidobacteriota > UBA6911 > RPQK01 > JAJDTT01 > JAJDTT01. The sequence goes on along the minus strand of OZ253580.1, from coordinate 4,993,693 downwards.
TGTGGTAGCCCTGCACCACATCGAAGGTAAGGGCGCGGCTCCGGATCGTCTGCTTGCGTCCCCGGATCTCCACTTCCCCCTCCGCCAGGAAGTTGAACTTTCCATGGACCGTGCCCATGGTGGTGGCCACGACAATGGCGCCGGTGCCCGGTTCGTCCTGGCCGCTGCCTTTGACAGCCCGAATCCGCAGTTCGCGGGTTACTGCCCTGTTCGTCTTGAGCTTCCGGGGCAGGGTCACCGCGGGATCGGCGGCCACCATGCGCCAAGTCACACGCTGATCCATGCCGGGCAGCAGGCGCTCCGAAGATACTCCCGCCAATTCCAGGCGAACGGGAACCTCAGGGCTCACGTTCACCGGCACTCCAAGACCCAACCAGGGGGCCGTAAAGGGCTCTTCACGCATCCGCATGGAGGGTTCCGGCAAACCCGTTCCGGGCTTCACCTCGGTGACGAGACCCGGCGCCCGGGCCCAACGTTCGATCCGGGTGCCGTCGGGCAACACGGCCGTTCCCCGGACCGAGATCCGGCGTACTCCCAGGGACGCTCCGCTCTTGGCCGTGACGGTCAGAATCCCGGGGGCGGAGCGGAAGGGACTCTCGGGAGACACCAACTCGGGGGGAACGTCACCCCCCTCCACCAGCAGATCCTCTCCCGCATCCGGGATCTCCAACCGGACGGCGCCGGTATATCCCCGTCTTTCGATCCTGGCTTCGATCCATACGGTTCCGTTTCGAGGGACGTTCAGGTACGGAGTCAACAAGGAAATGGTGAAATCGGCCGAACCCCGCCAAGCCGAAAGCCGGTAGGCGTAGTCCGGACCGCCGCGGCCCACCAGATCTTCCACGGTGACGGTCACTTCTCGCGCCCCGTCGGGGGCCTTGAAACTCAGATGGGGGTCGCGGCTGACATCCCCGTGAGTCCGGAACGAGTCGTTCCTCAAGGGCACCTGATCGCCTCCCGAGGCCAGGAGTTTTCCCTGGGAATCCAGGACCGAGACCCTGCCGAAGAGGCGGGTCGTGCCCAACCGGGATCCAGCCAAATGAACCGACCATTCCTCTCCTGGCGAGACGTCGAGACGGTAGCGGTCGACTTCGCCGGGTGCCGAGATTCGCCCGTTGACCACCGTGGAGGGCTCCAGCACTCCCAAAGACTGGTCTTCCAGCTCCAGACGCTCGGGAAGGTCGCCTACCACGAAGGGCAACGGTAGCGCGCCCGGGGTCCCCGGAACCCGCAGCATCACGAATTCCCGGTCCACTCCCGACAGGTCCAGAGGGATCTCCCGGGGACCGGCGGAATGCCCCCCCACCATTTCGACCCGGACTCTGTCGCCTCTTTGCCAACCGAGGGGAAAGACCCCTTCGGTGTAGTCGAAGGCGCCGATCTTGAGCCGATAGAAATTCCGGTCCTGGCGGCTGAACCGGGCGTCGTGAACCACCGCATAGTAGTCGCCCTCGGGCAGCGAAAGGTCGAGACGCGAATCGACGCCGATTCCGGGGGCGTCATCGTTTCTGGCCACCTGTTTCCCCTGGGAATCGAGGACCAGAAGCACGGGGTCCAGAGCCGATGCGACCCGGCGGCCCTCCACCTCCAGCACGACCCTCTCCCCTTCCCGGGTCCGGAACCGATAGACGTCCCGGTCCGGTCCCTCCAAGGTCCCGTTCACCGTCACCGGAACCGGGACCGGCTGACTTCCCGCAGGGGTGTCGTTGGATCCTCCCTTCTTCTCATTGACTTCGGGAAACTCACCCACGGAGAAGAGCAGGACGTTGGAGAGTCCCCGGTCGCTGTGGACGCGAATGGGGTAGAGGCCGGGAGCCACGTTTTTTCGGACCTCCAGCAGAAAGGCCGCCGAGTCCACGTCCTGGGCTGGGGCGTCCGGGGCCTGCGCCGCCAGCGGGGTGAAACTTGCCGGAAGCGATGAGAGGACCTTCAGATTCCCGCCCAGCCCCGTTCCCGACATGGTCAGGGTCACGGCCGACCCCTTTTGGGCGCCCGGGGGATGCATCTGTTCCAGCAACGGTGCCTCGGCCCCCAGCAAAGACCCACAGACCAGGGCCAGCAACGCCGTCATACTGCGGGATCGCCGCCCTGCCGGGAAATGGAGGCAAGAGTCGATCATGGTTGGATCCATGGACTTGGATTAAAGATGGTAGCTCCCAGTTTACTACGGACGAGTGTCAGAATCCCGCGCTACCGGGACGAGACCAGCGGCTCCTGGATGGGCACCGGGATGAACTCGGAGACGGTCCGGCCCGAGTCCAACTCGCAGATTCTCACGTTGCCGTCAAAACCGCCCATGGCCAGCCGGCCACCCTGCGGTTGGAAGGCGACGGCGTAGACCCCTTGGTAGCCGGCGTCGCAGACTCCCGAGGCGGTTCCGCTCTCCACGTCGTATAGAGACACGCGGCTCGTGGCGCCGGACACGGCCAGCGTCCTGCCGTCCGGACTGAAGGCCAGATCGAAGATCTCGCCGTCCTGCTTCTCCAACTCATGCAGCAGGTTCGTGTTGTCCGCGATCAACATCTTGGCGGCCTTGTCCACCCGGTAGAGAAAGGGCGTCCGGTCCTCGCCGCCGATGGCGACGGTCTCGCGGCTGGGATGCCGGGCAATAGCCGTCAACTCTCCCTTCAGCAGATTGACGTTCTCGATAAAGGCACCGCTGGTGGCATCCGCCAGCTTGGCCGCCCGGTCCCGGCCCACCGAGATGATCCGCTTTCCGTCCACTCCGAAGACGGTCCCCAGGACCCAGTTCTCGTGATGACTCATCTTCAGCAGTTCTTTGCCCGTGGCCACTTCCACGATCCGGACCGTGTGATCGGCGCAACCAAAGGCCACGCGGGTCCCGTCTGGAGAAAGCGACGCCCCGAAGAGGGTGTCGTGGCAGCTCCGCACTGCCCTCAGGAGGCGTCCGGAGTCCAGGTCCCAGAATTGGACCTCTCCGAAGCTGGCCGGCCTGCCCCCTGCCGCCATGAGGGTCTTGCCGTCGGCGGTGAAGCCCAGCGACTGGATCCGATCGGCGGTCCCCACCAGCCGGGCATCGGGTTCCGGGTCCGAATCCCGGTGCAACAGCACTTCACGGTAGCCCGAAACCGCCAGGGTGCCGCCATCCGGAGAGTAGGCCAGCGCGGTGATGACGGGTGGCTGCCGGTACACGGGCGGCTCCCCGCCGGCCAGCCGGGTGGCCATCTCCGAGGAGTCGTCCCGGGCCCCCGAAGCGATCCATTTCCGGAAGAGTTCGATATCGGAAGCATCCAGGGGCGGCTGACCCAGCGGCATCCGCGGTTCCCGGTCCCCGGTGAGGTGCGCCAGGAGAAGGCTCCTGTCCGGGGCGCCCGCGACGAAGGCCTCTCCATGTTGGCCCCCGGTTCGAAGACTCTCGAAATTGGTGACGTCCAGTGCGCCCTGACGGCTGGAAGGCTGGTGGCAACCCTGGCAGCTGCGTTGCAGCAGGGGTTGGATTTCCTGGGAGTAACTCACCCCCGCAGCCGCTTTCTCCCCTGCCTCGCCCCCTCCGAAGAGGCCGGGCACCGACAGGACGGCAATGCTCAGAACGGCAATCAAACGAGTCATTTCGCGCGTTCCGCCATCATAGGATGAGGGTTGTGCGGGGGTCAAGAAAGGCTGGACCAGGAAAGAGGAAATGAGGAAAAAGAAAAGCGTGAAGATGAGGAGTTATTCCACCAGCGGGAGACCGCTTATTTCATGGTAGGAACTGCCTAGGAGCCTGCGCCGCAGAAATTGATCTACTGCGAAAGCGGTAGAATCGGTCCATATTTCCCCGATTTCTCGGCGAATAGAACAACTATGCACCTCAAAATCGAGAAAATCTGGCCTCGATTCCCCACTTTCTCGCTACGATCATTTCTACCGCGCAGACTCCTGGCGAGACGGATTGAATTGCGCATTCCATACACGACCCCATCCCGGTCTCCTCTCCGCTATTCGAAGAACATTCTCTTTCCTTGCTAATCCGCAGCCGGAGCGGTCTTTTCCGGATTCAACACGCCCATCACGTAGCGCTCGGGGTTCAGATATCGACTCAGCGTGTCCCGCATGCGGTCGGAAGTCACGCTCTCGACCAATGGCTGGTATTCCAGGACCAGGCGCGGATCGGTACCGTAACGGTAGTGACCGGCCAACCGGTTCAACCAGAAGCCGTTGCGTCTGAGGGACACTTCCCGGGATCGGAGCTGGCCTTCGCGGACCTTGACCAGGATCTCGTCGTCCACGCCGTGCTCGCGGAGCTTCTCGATCTCGTCGAGGGCAGCCTTCACCAGCTGATCCACGTTCTCCGGGGCGCAGCCGAAGGAGATGGTGAAGGAGTACGACTCGGTGGGCCGGCGGCGGAGTCGGCTCCGCACCCGGACGCCGTAGGTGCCTCCCATATCCTCTCGGAGCACCTCTCGCAGGCGGATGCTCAAGACCCGCGCCAGGGACGTGAGGTCGTGCCGGCTCTGGCGGCTCCAGCCGGCTTCACCCAGGAACTGGAGGTGGACCCGGCTCTGGGGCTCGAGCCCCTTCTTCACTTCGAAACGGACCACTTCCTTCGGGGATTGGACGCCCACGTCCCGCCATTTCTCGTCACGCCGGCTGGAGGGCAGCCCGCCCAGATAAGTGAGCAGCGGTCCCCGGAGAGCTTTCAGATCCAGGTTCCCCACCAGTACGAAGGTGAAGTCGCTGGCGTCCTGAAACCGCTCCCGGTAGATCTCCAGCGCCTTCTCCGGGTCCATCCGGCCCAGGCTCTCTTCGGTGGGGGGCCGGCGCCGGAGATGATTCCGGCTCAACACTTCCTGGAGCCGGTCGCCGAAAACGGCCTGGGGCATGACCAGGCGGTTGCGCACCGATTCCAGGGCGTTGGCCTTCCACGCGGCGATCGCATCCGGGTCCAGACGGGGAGCGGTCAGCCGGAGGTAGACCAGTTGGAGCATGGTCTCCAGGTCCTGGGGCGATGCCCGCCCCCGCACCGTTTCCTCCAGCTCGAAGATGGAGGTGGAGACCTGGACCACCTTGCCGGCCAGGGCTTTTCCCAGCTCCACCGCGCTGAAGCCTCCCGCTCCGCCCGTCCCGACCACCGAGTCGGCATAAAGGGCCGACGGGTAGTCCTGGTCGGAGGCCAGGGAATGGCCTCCCGGGCTGAAGCCGGAGAGAAGTACCTCGTCGTTCTTGAAGTCGGTGGGCTTCAGGATCACCTGAACCCCGTTGGAGAGCTTCCAGACGGTGATCCCCAGCTCCGGGATCCGGGATTCCTCGGCGATGCGGCCGTCCGCGGGCGGTTCGGGCACCAGAGGCCCGGCCTTGGCTTGGTCCTGATAGGCCTCGACCTTCCGGTCGCCGCGGTCCATCAGGGCCAGCAGCGCCTCCTGTTTCGGAACCTGCGTCCCCTCCAGGGCGGTGACGGTGACGACCCGGTTTCCCGGCCGGCCCCACTCACGAGCCACTGCATTCAGGGCATCGGCGTCGATTCCGGGAAGGAGCTCCTTCAGCAACTTCAGCTCATAGTCGATCCCGGGCATTCCCTCGCCCACCAGGAAGTGGCGCAGAATCTCCGAGGTGTAGCGCCGCGACCGGACCTTGTCCTTCTCCCGGGCGCTGGTCTCGTAGCCGCGCAGCATCTCCTTCTTGACCCGGTCCAGCTCCGAGGGCTGGAAACCATGGACGGTGGCCCGCTCCACCTCGGTCAGGAGGGTCTCCATGCTCTCGGCGATCCGGTCCTGCTTGGCCATGGCCGCCTGGACCAGGATGTCGGCGGACCGGACCATGGAACGAACGGTCTGAGACATGGAAAAGCGGAACGGGGCGGCGGCGGTGCGCCGTTTTTCCTCCAAGCGGGCATTGAGCATGGCGTGGAACAGGCGTTCGATCACCATCTGCCGGTAGGCGGCCCGGCTGTTCTGGGGCAGCGCAGGAAGCTTCTTGAGAAGAGAGACGGAGGTGCCGGGAACCTCCGGGTCGGTGACGATGCTGACCAGGGTCTCCTCATGGGGCGGAACCGGATGCACGACCCGGGGACGAGGATTCTCCGGCCCCTTCAGATCGCTGAAACGCTCCCGGATCGCTTTTTCCACCTCTTTTCCGTCGAAGTCACCCACCGCGATGACCGCCATCAGGCCGGGCCGGTACCAGTCTCGGTAGAAGCGCTTCAGGGTCTCGGGCTGGGCCGCCTTCAGGATCTCCTCGGTCCCGATCGGGAGCCGAGTTGCATACCGGGACCCCTTGAAGATAACGGGAAACTGCTGGTCGCGGATCCGCGACTGGGCCCCCAGGCTGGCGCGCCTCTCCTCCAGGACCACACCTCGCTCCTTCTCCACCTCCTCCGGGTCCAGGACGATCCCCTGGGCCCATTCATGGAGAATCAGAAAGGCCTTCTCCATGTATTCAGGGTTGTCCGTGGGGACCTCCAGCATGTAGACCGTCTCGTCGAACGAGGTGTAGGCGTTGACGTCGGGGCCAAAACGCATCCCGATGGTCTCCAGGTAGTCCACGATCTCCTGTTTCTGGAACCGGCGCGTGCCGTTGAAGGCCATGTGCTCCAGGAAGTGGGCCAAACCCTGCTGATCGTCGTCTTCCTGCATGGACCCGGCGTTGACCGCCAGCCAGAGGGCCATCCGCTTCTCCGGCTGCCGGTGGACCCGGAGGAAATAGCTCAGGCCGTTGTCCAGACGCCCCTTGGTGACGGCCGGGTCCAGGGGCAGCGCGTCGGAGGACGGTGTTTGATGTGATTCCAGGGCCAGTACGGGTGCGGAACCCAGGCCTCCCGCCAGCAGCCAGAACGCCAGAATCCAGACGATGCGCCGCGACCTGCAGATCATGGAAAATCTCCTCTTGGGCAACCGCGCCCCAGCTTCAAGTTCGTTACGAGACGTAAAGCTCCAGATCGACACTCTCGGCGCCGATCCGGAACCGGTCCGGGAACCGGGCGACCCGCCGGAATCCGGCTTCACGGGCCAACTTCACCTTCTCTACATCGCAGGAGGCGAAGCGGGCTTCTACCAACCGGACGCCTCCTGCGCTGCCCTGGTTCAATACCGCCGCCAGCAGGTCACGCCCCTGATCCAGAAACTCGGGCCGGATCAGGAAGTCGAGACGGCCCACGTGCGCCTGGAACGGCCCGGGTTCGGGAAACAGAGCGGCCAGCCCCACGATTCGCTTCCGGCTCGTCTCCAGCACCTGCACGGAACCGCCCGGGCGCTCCGCCCGGAGCATGAGCGCGGGGAAGATGGAGAAATACCGGACCTTCTTCAGGGAGGGATGAGTGATGAGGCCTTCCTGGTGGTCCTGGACGAGCCAGGGATGGGGGGCGGCGTACAGGGCCGCGACCCGCGAGGCGTCTCCCCAGACGGCCGGCCGAACGGCGGCGGGTCCGGTGCAGGCAAACAGCCTCTCTTCGAAATCCTTCGCCTCGGCGCCGGGACTCAGACGCCGCATCACGTGTCCATTGTAATCCCCAAACCCGTATTTCTCGTAGACGTGATGGGCGATGGGATTCCCCGTCCCCAGCAGCATGCAGACTCCGCCCCGATCCTGGAACCACTCCACTGCCAGCCGGGTCAGATGCGAGCTGATTCCCTTCCCCCGCTGCGCCGGATCGGTGAAGACCCAGCCGAGGCTCCCCACCTCGGGACAGTCCCGGGAGACTTGGCAGCCGACATCCCCGACGATCCTCCCGTCGAGGCGCCCCAGGAAGAGGGGATCCAAGCCGGTTTCGGCGAACCGGCCCTGGAGGCACCGCTTCAGGTAGAGGGACTCGGCCACCGAGGCCCACGAGTCCAGGGTCTCCACCTGGATCACGAATCGGGTGATTTCCTCCGCCAGGGAGGCGGGAACCTGGGGTCCCGGCTCGAAATACTCGACCGAGAGCGTTTCACCGCTCTTCAACTTACAACTTGGGATGGCCTTCACGGATTCCTAGCGGCTCGAACGGACTCGACTCCGGGACCGTCAGCGTCGTTTCTTGGGCGGCAGCCACCGGACCACCCCCATATGGTAGCGGCGGTGGTCATGAATTCCGTCGCTGTAGTACGCCGTCACCAACATTTCATCCGCCAACTGGACCGTAGCGGGATAACCGCCGTCTCCGGTTCCCTCCAGATGGATCAGATGCTCGGGGGCCCCCCAGGTCCTGCCGTCATCGGAGCTGACACGGTAGCCGACTCCCTTGTGGCCTGCCTCCCGGATCCCGTAGGTCAGGATCACGCGTCCGTCGTGGAGCTGCACCAGATGAGCCGGGTGGTGACGCGACGGCGTCAGCGTTCCTCCAGGCGCCCAGCTCCTGGCCTCGTCTTCCGAGCCGAAGAGTTCCAGGTGACCGTCTCGATGAGTCCGGATCGCCGCCAGCCAGCGGCCGCTCCTGAGACGGATCAGGGCCGTTTCGTTGTAGTCATCCTCGGCGATGACGGCGTTCTCCGTCCAGGTCCGCCCGTCGTCGCGGCTGAAGATCACGTAGGCGGTAGAACCGGCGGGCGGGACATGAGGCAGTCTCCAGGAGTAGCCGGGAGCGACCAGGATGTTCCCTGGCGCCTGGACGATGTCTCCAAAGGGGATGAGGTTTTGGACCCCGTCGGGCAGCGTGACGCCGGAACTCTGCTCCCAGGTCCGCCCACCGTCGCTGGAACGGCACACCAGTGAAGGCAGAATCCGCTCCCGGAAGCCGGCGCCCCCCCAGCCCGAGGCCAGCACCACCACCGAACCGTCGTGGGCCGCGCCGGCGGCCACGTTCATACGGTTCGAGCCGGGGGCGCGTGAGGCCGCGACACCTCCCAGTTCCCACATGCGGCCCCCGTCGGTGCTGACCCACGACTCCACGTCTCCCGCCCCCTTGCCGTGATGGGGCTGGTTGAAGATGGTGGCCGTCAGGGTGCCGTCCTTGAGCAGCGTCAGGTTGGGCCAGGCGCATACGTTGTCCACCGCCACGTACCGTTCCAGCGGCTCGGCCGGAAGAAGGGTGAACATGCCACAGACCAGGATGCAGATCAGGTAGATTCGGCTCACGATGGACCTCGCTTTTGGTGAATGCCCTCCGGCCTGAACCGGAGGCAGGTGTGAATAGATTGGGGATTGGGAGCCGGACTCTCGCTCATTGGTAGGCGATGTTGCCGTCGGGCTCGATGACGAACGGCCGATGCCATTTCTTGAGCGGATTGCCGGCAAAGGCCTTCTCGTTGAGTTCGATTCCCAGGCCTGGATCCTGGGGCAATTCCAGGTAGCCGCCCACCCGTTTCATGGGCTCCAATACCAGGTTTCGCATGGGACCCCGGCTGTCGTCCCGGTACTCCAGGACGATGAAGTTGGGCGTCGAGGCGGCGAAGTGGGTCGACACGGCCGTAGAAACGGGACCCAGCGGGCTGTGCGGTGCGATGGTCAGGTACTCGGCCTCGGCCATGGCGGCGATCTTCTTGGCCTCCATGAGCCCGCCGCACAGCAGCAGGTCCGGTTGCAGAATGTCGGCGGCATCGGCCGCGATCACGTCCCGGAACTCGTATTTGGTGTAGAGCATCTCTCCGGTGGCGATGGGGATGGGGATCTTCCGGTGCAGCTTCCCCATGGCCTCGATGTTCTCGGGCCGGAGCGGCTCCTCGAAAAACATGGGCCGATAGGGCTCGACCGCTTCGGCCATCTGCAGGGCCCGGACCGGTTCGAAGATGCGGGCATGGGGATCCAGGCCCACGTCCAGGTCGTCGCCTGCGGCCTTGCGAACCGCCTCCAGCCTGGCCGCCGTCCCCCGGAGCACCTGGTCCCAGGGGAGCTTCTCGGCGTTGGGTGGTTGCGGAGCCATCTTGACGGCGGTGAACCCCTGGTCCACGGCCCGTCGTGCCGCGTTGGCCACCTGGCGCGGAGTGCTGCCGCCGATGCCCAGATAGACCCGGACCCGATCCCGGCAGCGGCCGCCGATCAGTTCATAAACGGGCACCCCCAGGGCCTTGCCCTTCAGGTCCCAGCAGGCGATCTCGATGCCGCTGATGGCGGCGTTCAGGATGGAGCCGCCCGGGAACCTGGAGCCGTTGTAGAGGAGGCGCCAGATGTACTCGATCCGGGTTGGATCCAGACCCAGGATCCAGTCCTTGAAGTAGTGGATCGTCTGCTCCACGGCATGGTCCGGACCGACACGGTAGGCTTCCCCGATCCCGTGCAGATGCTCGTCGGTCAGGATCTTGACGAAGACGTGGTTGCCGTCCCCCAGGTTCACGCCAAAGGTCTGGACATCGATGATCTTCATGGTCTTCCTCGGCTACAGCTTCCGGACGGGATCGCCGACCCGGACAGGTCCGGCCTCCACCACGAAGACGAAGCATCCGCGCAGCCGGAGGTCCTTCGACCCGGGTCCGTTGACGAACTTCAGGGCGTCGGCGCCGTAACGGCTCGAGAATTTCTTGCAGCCCCGGTGAGGAACCCCCGAGACCTCCAGAAACGCCTCTCCGATCCGGAACCAAAGCCCCCCATAGGTGTTCGGTGGGAAATTGTACATCAAATTTTCCAAGGCCCGTTGACACAGGGAAAGTCTGTCTGATTGAGGTAGCGGTCTTTACAGTCCGTGGTGAAAGTCGCGCGAGCACCGAGACCGTTCCTGCGCCCGCCGGACAAGACGCTTCGGAGGGAGCATACCGGGAGTATGTGACCGAGTCGCAACGCACAGCAGCGGCAGGACGCAGGGACGGTCGAATGCCGTGACGACTGTTGCCACGGGCTGTTTACCATAGCAGCCCGTGGAAAAAAGCCCGGGGCTGCGCGGCAGTTTCTCGGTCGCCACGCACTTCTTCCGCTGCCGTCCTGCGGACGGTTTCTTTCCCATCGGCAGGGCACGATTCAACACACCGGACCGACTCCCCCAGACTTTTTGCCACAGGCCGACAGGGAGGGCGGCAAAAGCACTCGAAAAATCCAAGTTTTTGGTTTTTTCCTTTTTTGCCTCTTGGAAATTCAATTTATTGGATCAAGAGGGTTGATCGCGGGGGCTGCCCAGTTGACATAAGTAAAGAAATGCCTCCACTTAGTCAGCTTCTTGAGTAACGTGGCACCATTCTTGCTAAACTCAACGATAATTAGATAATTATTAACTGTTAGTAACCTAGCAATTTCTTTTCCAACAGCCCGTGGTAAAAGTCGGCACGGCATTCGGTCGGGACTGCATCCCGGCGCACTCCATTAACTCCTTGATCACATACGGTCAAGTATGCTGCCTGGCCGCGCCTTGTCCGGCGCTCACAGCCCCCGTCTCGGTGCTACGCGGGACTATCACCACAGACTGCAAGAACAAGGCAAAAATCGTCTCGTTGTCTGACTGAGTCTGTCAGGAGCGTGATTTTGCCATCTGGGCGGACATATTAATCCGCCAAAGGGAGGATGCAGAGATGTGGACCGCAAATTACAGGACCGTGATCGCAATCTGTGTGTTTTGCCTGATGGGTGCCGGCTCGGCGTTGTTGGCTCAGGGGCATCGGGCCATTATCTCGGGCCTGGTCGTCGACGCGAGTGGCGCCAGTGTTCCGGGAACCGAGGTGAGGGTCATCCATCAATCCACCAACATTGCCCACAATACGATTACCAGCGACAGCGGTTACTACGAGGCCCCGGGACTGCTGCCCGGCCAGTACCGGATTGAGGCCGCACTCGAGGGCTTCAAAACCGCTGTGGTCGAGGACATACCCGTCGCCAGCAACGAGCGGGTGCGGGTTGACCTCAGTCTCGACGTAGGGGAGGTCGAAGACAGCGTGACGGTGACCTCTGATCCCACGCTTCTCCAGTCGGCGGATGCCGATCTGGGCGTCGCCTTTGGGCAGAAGCCGCTCACCTCGCTGCCCATCGGCCAGGGAAACCCCACTTATCTTTTCCTGCTTTCACCCTCGGCCGACTCAGCTGCAGGGTACGGCAACTTCAGTATGAACCAGGAGCCCTATCAGCGGGCTGGATCCGGTCTGGTCCGGTTCAACGGAATGCCCACGGGAACTGCAGAGTTTACGATGGACGGAACTCCCAACACCCAGCGGAACAATGCGGTCGACGGCGGTGCCGTTTCCTTCAATGCGACCACGGAACTGGTGAAGGAAGTGCGCATCCAAACCACCACCTTCGATGCCAGTGTGGGGCATACCGGCAGCACGACCGTTGACGTCATCATGAAAACGGGCACCAATGACTATCACGGTGAGGCCTTTTACTTCGGGCGCCATGACATGTTCAACGCGAACAGCTGGGTCCGCAACAGGGCTGGACAGAATAGAAGCAGTTTTCCCTACAAGCGTTACGGTTTTACAGGAGGAGGTCCGGTCATCAAGGACAAGACCTTCTTCTTTCTGGGCTGGACCCATTGGGAACAGGTCAGGTTCGGTGACTCTCAGGCAACCGTACCCAGAGCGGCACATAAGTCCGGCGACTTTTCGGACCTGCTGGCACTGGACCCGGAGTATCAGCTCTACGACCCAATGACCGCGGTTCTGAACGCGGAGGGGCGAGTCGAGCGCCAACCCTTCCCCAACAATATCATTCCATCCAGTCGCATCCACCCGATTTCGGCACCCCTCCTCGGGTTCTTCCTTGCCCCCAACAATGCGAGTGGGGCGAGTCCGGACGGCTTTCGCAACTATCTTTACGACAAAGGCTATACCCCGCTTCCCAGAACGGACCGGCACACGGTTCTTCGAATCGACCATGACTTGAACGATTCGCACACACTGTTTGGCAGGTATCTCAATTCAGACGGTCCTTCCAGCGGGTGGACCATGTTCGACAATCACCCGGGAGGTCCGGGCTGCGAGTGCGTCGACGTGCACGGTACGCGACACCAGATTTGGAATTTCTCGGTCGGCGACGTTTGGACCATCAACCCCACTTTCGTGGCTGACTTTCGCGCCACGAACAATCGGCATACCTCAAGGGCTCGGAACAACGCGGGGGGACTGACCTGGGCGGATCTCCCCACAAACATGTCCCAGTTCGTCGACGTCGAGTTTACGGGTTTTCCCTATGTTTCAATCACCGGTTACCCCAAGCTGAGTAACCTTCCCGGTGGCCACAACGGGTTTACGAATTTCGATCCGGGCCTGCAGGTTGATGAGATTCGAAGCGCCTCCGCCCACTTCACCCAGATTTCGGGGAACCACAGTTTCAGGTTTGGGGCCGAATGGAGGGGCTATGTCTACAACTCCGTTCGAAGCGATCAAGCCCGAACTTTCTTCACCGGTCAATTTTCCAGTGGTCCCTTCGACAACTCCCCGCCCCCTCCGCGGGGCCACGGTCTGGCAGACTTTCTGTTGGGCCTCCATTCCTCCACCAACAGGAACGTACGTGCCGATTATGCGAATTATTCCACCTATACAGGCATCTATCTCCAAGATGACTGGAAAGTCACACCCAGACTCACCTTGAACCTCGGGCTCCGGTGGGAGCGCGAAGGTCCCCCCACCGAGATGCATGACCAGGCACTGACACGATGGGCGGCTGACGTGGAGAATCCTATCTCGGCAGCGGTCCAGGCAAATTATGCCAAGAACCCGATTCGGGAAATCCCGGCGGATCAGTTTCGGCTGATGGGAGGCGTGCTCTTTGCCGGAGTTGATGGAGAACCCCGCACCGTCTACGACTCTGACAATAACAACTTTTCTCCGCGGATCGGCGCGGCCTACCGTTTGAATGACAACACGGTCCTGAAAGGCGGCTACTCGCGTACTTTCATCCCCCTGAACCAGCGTCACTTCGCTGCCCGTTTTCCGATTGCCGGATTCGACACGAGCACATTCGCCTTTTCCAGCACCGACGGAGGCTTGACCTTTTCAGGCTCTCTGGACGATCTCTTCCCGGGTGGCTTAAACCAACCCAGGGGGTCCAGCAATGGACTGATGACCAATCTGGGCCAGCTCATCTGGATGAACCACGGGCTCGATCGAAGTACCACAAACCCCTATGCTCACCAGTTTCAGTTGGGCATCCAGCGCAGATTGTCGCCCAACGCCACCCTGGAAGTGCGCTATGTGGGGAACCGGACGAGGGACTTCGGCATTGCCAATAACGACCATAACCGGCTGCCGGGGCAGTACTTGACCAGATCGATAGAGCGGGATCAGGCCCATATCGACTACATGACGGCGCGGGTCCCGAACCCGTTCCAGGGAGTTGAGGGTGTGGGTGGTTCTCTGGGAGTGGCGTCGACAATCCAACGGCAGGCTCTGCTGCGACCTTTTCCCCATATTACGGGGCTTCGCTCGTGGGCCGACAAGGTCGGCTCGACTGACTACAACGCCCTGCAGATGGAATTCCGGGCACAGGACCTTTGGGGCTGGGACGTTCAGAGCAGTTACACCTGGGGTAAGACCATGGAGGAACTGCAGTTCCTCAACGGTTTCGGAATTGACCCGGCGCCGGAAAGGACGATCGGCATTAACGACCGTCCCCATGTCCTTCGCTTTGCGGGCACCTTCAGCTTCCCCTTCGGCAAGGGCCAGCGCTTTGGACCCAATTCGGGCCTTGCCAGTCACCTGATCAGTGGGTGGAGTGCAACCTTCATTGGGTTCGCGCAAAGTGGAATCCCCATGAAATGGGGGAATATTATTTTCCGGGGCGACATCAAGAAAATCCCGGTCGGCCAGCATGAGGCGACGCGAATGTTCAACCAGAATGCCGGGTTTGAGAGGAGCTCCGCCAAACAGCCCGCCTTCAATCTGCGCACCTTTCCCCTTCGTCTTTCCGGGGTCCGGGATATGGCGCCCACGGACGTGGGGTTGACTCTTGTCAAGAACACTTTCATCGGTGAACGGTTTCAAGCCCAGTTTCGGTTGGAAGCCTATAATCTCCTCAATTCGCACTACTTCTGGGGCGGCTACCGCAACGCGGTCAATACCAACCCCAGGAGCAGCGGGTTTGGGACGCAGGGCTTCTCCTCGGGCCCGCGAATCGTCCAGTTTGGTGTGAAGTTCATTTTCTGATCGGGGACACAAGGTTAACAGCCCGTGGCAAAAGTCGTCACGGCATTCGACCGTCCCTGCATCCCGGCGGACTGCGTTGCGACTCGGTCACATACTCCCGGTATGCTCCCTCGTCGCGCCTTGTCCGGCGGGCGCAGGAACGGTCTCGGTGCTCGCGGGACTTTCACCACGGGCTGTTATAACCGGCAAGAAAAAAGCCGGCTGTCAGATCTGATGGCCGGCTTTTTTTGGTGCGCCCCGACAGGTTTGCTCCCTGGGATTGGAAGGAGACTTGGAATGCGAACAATATGGTTTGCACTGCTGGCCATGCTGATGGCTCAGACGGTTCTGCCTGCCCGGAACAACCTTCTGGATGTCGCCAGCCGAAGGCAGGTGTTCATCGACGGGCGCTTGCTGGAGGTTTCGGAGGGCGTCGAGTTGGTCGTTCACCAGCCGATCAAGACGAACCAGATCACGATTGCGCCGGAACACCCCTGGGAAACCGTAATTTCCGGCTCCTCCACCGTCATCAAGGCAGGGGATGTCTACCACCTCTGGTACAGCGCCAGGGCTCCCAAGAAGAGGGATCCCGACACCGGCGAACCGATGTGGAATAAAGGGAGGTTTCAGAGTCTGGCTTATGCACGCTCCCAGGACGGGATTCACTGGGAAAAGCCCATGCTGGGTCTGGCTGAGATCTTCGGAAGCACGGAGAACAACATCGTTCTTGGCTACGGTGCCGGAGGCGTCAAAGAGGGACTCATCGGCACCACTGTGTTTCTGGACCCCAACGCAGTTGCCGAAGAGAGATTTCGCCAGTTGGCTTACGTCAGAAACCCCCCTGCGCTCCCCGCTTCCGCCCTGCACCTGTTTTCTTCCCCAGACGGAATCCACTGGAGCCTCACCCGCAAATCCGTCATCGTTTTCGAGTCGAAGAAGCACCACCTGGATTCCCCAAATGTGATCTTTTGGGATGATCGCATCCACAAATATGCAGCCTACATCCGCCGAAATCTGCGTCCTCCCGGATCACAGGGCAGGGCCGTGGCCCGCAGCGAATCGGACCATCTCGAACGGTTCATGAATGCCGAGGTTACGCCCGTCGTACTGGCTGTCGATCACTTGGATCCCCACCACTACGATTCGAGGGAAGACCGTAATGTCCAGGTCATGGATTTGTATACGAATGCCACTGTGAAGTATCCCTGGGCCCAGGATGCTTACTACATGTTCCCCTCGGCCTATTACCACTACCACAGCAGGTTCCTCCGCGAATTCGAAAACGATTCAGTCTTCGATTTCGAATCTTTCTGGGACAAGAAAGGAGAGACCATGCCTCGGGAAGGTCAGACGGCTGCCAACACGGGACCACTGGACATCCGTTTTGCAGCAAGTCGGGATGGCATTGACTGGCACCGATACGACCGCCGCGCCTTTGTGGACTTGGGCATGAAAGGCGAATTCGATTCAAAGTCCAATTACATGATTCTCGGCCTGGTTCCCGCTCTCAACGGGCGCGAGATGTACATGTACTACAGCGGCAGCGATCAGATACATGCCTGGGGCTTTCAGCCTCAAAGCGAAGCGGTTCGAAGGGAGGGGCTGGGTCCCGTTCAGAATATTCGAGCCCTCAGTCGGCTGGTTCTGCGGAGGGACGGGTTTATCTCCGTTCGAGCATCGTACCCGGGAGGGCAGTTTACCACCCCCCTCCTGAAATTTGAGGGTAGGGAGCTGGTCTTAAACGTCGACACCTCAGCCTTAGGCACGCTCAGGGTAGAAATACTGGACGAGTTCGACAATCCCCTGGAAGGTTTTCGACTGGCGGACTGCGACCGTATTCACACCACCAACGAGATGAACCGGATCGTCACCTGGCACCGGCAGTCGGACCTGAGTCGTCTCGCCGGAAAGCCGATCCGACTCCGGTTCGTCATGAATGATACCGACCTGTACGCCTTCCAGTTCAGGCAGTGAAAGGGCCTCCGGCAAGAAGTCCGAGCGGTAGGTGCATTGCGTTCAAAGCCCCGAGCAAAGTCATTCCCGGCCCAGACGCGAAGCCAAGTGCTTGAGCGCGGTTCTGGTTTCAATGATCTGCCGTTCCAGGTTCTGTTTGTGTCGGACGGCTTGGTTGCCGTTTCTTTCCTCCGGATGGGCCAGATCCTCTTCCAACTCCTTCAGGTAGCTGCGACAAAGCTCGAGGTAGCGATCAGCCGTTGCCGGGTTGTGGAAGCTCGCTCCGTTCACTCTGACGTAGACTGGCGTCGTATGGGCGACTTGGGTGTGGGCGGCATCGGTCCGGGCGGCGACCCAGATCCCACGTTGCACCGGCAGCTCCATCTCGATAGAAAGCAACTCTTCACTCTGGCCCGGCTCCCCTGCAGAGACTTTCTTCAGCGTTTTGGAATGTCCTACGATTTCCAGTTGACGTAAGGGGATTTGAGACGCCTGCCCGTAGGCTTTGGCTGAGATCCTTATACCAGTGCCCGATTCGACATCCAGCGTCTCGCCGGGAAGCCGGCCGTTCACCGTAAACTCCAGCATCGGTCCGCTGGTAACGAAGGTGCGGCCTGCCTTTACGCCCTGCAGCCAGCGGTCAAACGAGAGGCTGTCGCCGGTATAGGTATAAAACCGGGCGTCGCCGATCTGCGAACACCCCTCTTCCAGGCCGAAGCGAGGTCCTCGCCCACACCAGGGAAAGTCCGAGCCACCTAACGCCGTAAGCTGATATCCAAGATCCAGGAAATGATAATAGTGCTGCAGCGCCAGCGGCCCTTCCTGTGGACAGAACTGCATCACCTCGAGAAAGTCGAGCTTCCCTCGCAATACGTTGAGTGTCATTCCACGATAACCGTGAAAGGTCATCGCTTGATGGGCGAAGCCGGTAATGCCTCCCAGTTCGTGTACCTGGTCGAAAACACGGCCGTAGTTATAGTAATCGTCCCGAAATCGAACGAACTCTTCCGCGCCGAGCGAAATCGTGTGACCGATCTCGGGCGTCCGGGGGCCTTCCTGACCGGGCGAGAGGATGTAGTCCCCTTCGCGGTAGCGGCCCCTGCCGCCCCAAGCATATTGAGAGTAATAAGTCGCCCAGAAATCCCCCATTTGGAGAAGATGCGCCACGTGCACATCCTCTGCCGCCGTCCAGCGAAGAATGGCCGGATCGTCGCGCGGCGACCGCCGCAGGTGAATGTGATCGTCCCCCGAGTACCAGCCACGCCCGGGCATGTCGATCCATCGCTCCAGCTTGTACTCTCGGGAAAGGCTCTCGCCCGGGTCGAGATCGAGCTTCACGGTTTGCGCAACGAACTCATATCCCTTGGACAGCTTGAGCGAATAGGACCCCGCGGGCAGTTGCGCCTCGAAGGACCCGTCGACATAGAAGGAGCCGTCGGGCTGAAGCAGATACCCTTCCGCGCGATCGTAGCGCCCGTACATGACCGGAATGGCGGCGTCCGGGATGGGGAGCGCAGATTCCGAGACCGCCAAGGCGCCCGTGACCCGGGGAGTGTTGCCGTCCGAGTCCGTCAGCAAGACCCGCACCGGCGTGGGTTGACCGGTGCCGGCATCGAGGATGCGAACTGAAAGGGAGGCCTCGCGGCTCGAGTGAGCACAATAAATGAGGCCGAGCACAAAAAGCGCTGCACAGACCAGCCGCCGACCCGGAAGAGACATGGAACTTAGCGCGGCCTTCAACAGGACTTCCATTTCGACCGTTGGATTATCGACAGTATACCTCACCACCCTGTCCGGTCCCGAACTCCGGATCAGAAGTTCCGTCGAAGCAGTTGCTCTTTCGACGAGGATATGAACCAGATGGTGACCGTCCGGTTTTGAAACAAGTGCTCAGGCAGCTTG
Source organism: Acidobacteriota bacterium (assembly GCA_965263035.1). Taxonomy (GTDB): domain Bacteria; phylum Acidobacteriota; class UBA6911; order RPQK01; family JAJDTT01; genus JAJDTT01. Next base: position 4,974,947 of record OZ253580.1, on the reverse strand, counting down.
ACGGGTCCGCGTGACGCCTGCCAAAACTACAAGGGAAACATCCATGCCAACCCATCGCTCATCCAAACCACTGATTGTCCTGACTCTCATGGCGCTGGCCAGCGCCGGAACGCTGCTGGCCGAACCGGCGGGCATGGGGCCGTGGGCGCGCATTACCGAGGACGACAACACCATCAAGATCGAGACCGGCAAACTCGAAGCCGTCATCCCCAAGAAGAACCCCAAGCAGTGGATGACCGGCATCGAAAAGGGATCGTTTCTCGATAAGAGCACCGGCTTCCGCGAAGCCGGCGACGGGCTCTGCATTGTGGACTGGATCATGGAGCCCGGCAGCGACGAGGCCTGGCAGGAGCAAGGTACAAAGACGGTTCGTTATCTGTACAACAACGACAACCACGGTAAGCGGGCCAAGCGCATCATCGAGGGGCCCCAGCTCTGCCACAGGATGAAGCCGGTCCAACCCCAGGTGATCCGGGGCAAGGATTTCGTCGCCGTAAAGACGACCTACCGCTACGAGTACGCCGCTCCCGGCTACAACGCCGGATCGCAATGGACTCAGCTACTGGTGTTCCCGAAAGGCAAGCGCTACTTCTTCTCGATGGACAGAATCGACAGCGTCAACGACTCGGACGAAATGTTCCTCCGCATCGACCTGCCGGGCTGTGTCCGCCACCAGCGCGGCGAGACGTTCAGCGAGATCTACCTCAGTTACCTGGGTGGTTCGGACGGGCTCCGTATCCCGCCCAGCGAGTTCTACGACGTCTTCCCGCCCGATGAAAAATTCAACTACCGGCGAGACACGCACGAAATGCCGGAGCATTTCATCCGCGCCTACCGCTTGCGCGACCCGAAAACGGGCAAACAGGGTCCGTGGCTGGCAGGTATCACGCTCGAACCCTCCGTCGTCTACGAGGCGTGGTGCAACCAGCGGCCCGGGATTGTGATCTTCATCGAGGAGATTGGGGGCCGGCCGATCAAGGCCGGCGAATCCTTCAGCGCTGCCTTCATCGTCGGCTACTTTGACAGCATCGAGGAAATGCACGCCCTGAATGACCGCTATAAGGGCCACCGCGCCCTCAGCGTTGACGGATCGGGATGGCGCCTGGAAAAACAAACGCCCTGATCAAGGGCATGGAGCTCGTCAATCCACAAACTGAAACGCATACAGATCCGCATCTTTCAGTTGGAAATGCAGCCGGACCGGCTTTTCGGCCAACCTGCCGACATCCCTGCCGGATTTCCAGGTGACAGCACGGTCATGCGTGTCACCGAAGACTTCATTGCAGTCCGCCATCGAGAATCCTGGTAGCGGCGATCCATCGGGATGTCGCAGAGCGACGCGGATACTTCCAGCTCCGGAGGTGGCGAAGTTCAGGTGAAGTTCTTTTCCTGAGAAGGTCAGCGGTTTCGTCACCAGTTGGCCGCCGCTCATGGAGGCACTCACCGAGACGAAGCCGTCGAGGCGAAGCGTGTAACGCCGCATCGCACTGCTGGTCCCGGTCCAGCCACCCTCCTTCGCGTACAGAGACAGTTCGTTCGGCGCTCCTTTGAGTGCCGACTTCGTTTCGACGACATGCCAAGCCGTGAATTGATGGCTATAGTTCCAGGTGTCCTGCCGCTCGATTCCGGGACGCAGGAAGGCTTCGTTCCACCGTTTGAATCTGACGCCGTCCCGGCTGGCCATGAGCAGCCCTTCCGTGATCGCCGTACCGTATCGCAGGTGGGCCTTGGCTCGCAGTTCGCGGTGTTCACGCTCCGGCAAGGCACGCATCGAATCGGACCAGCCACGTTCCGTATAACGCACTGGAAAGCCAATCAGGATGTGCGGTGCCCGGTAATAGGGTTTGATTTGATTCGTGTAGAGATGCTCGTCGGGCGAGTCCTCGTAGGTCAGGTCGGCTTCGTCACCCCAGTTGAGGAAGTCGCTGGATGATCCCGTGCGGATGGCTCGGTGCCCGGCCGGCTTCCAGACCTTTTCCGTGGTGATCCCCGCCGTGAAAGTCCGCCAGTAAGCCCGGTACTTCCCCAGTGTCGGATCCCAGAAAGCCAGATTCTGTGAATCGAACGCTCCGTTGGTAATGACCGGTTTGTCGCTGATCAGCGACCAGTGGATGCCGTCGGGCGACTTGAACGCAAACAGGCCGCCTTCGGCTCGGAGTCCGCCCAGCGCCTTGTAGCGGGCCTCGGCAGGACAGTTCGGGCGAATGTCCTTGAACGGTGTGAAGTTATGAATGCCCACACCGTCCCACACGATGTTGTTCTGCTTCGAACCGTTGAACTCAATCAGACCGAGGATCGGTTTCGTCCAACCGATTCCGTCCCGGCTCTCCGCATAGCAATAGACCGTTTTGTGGCGATCCGTGATGAGCCGGCCGTCTTTCACTTCGAGCTGTGACCCGCGATAGTACATCCGGTAGAGGTCGCCATCCTGAAAAACGGTATGGTAACCACTGCTGGTGCCTTCCCAAGGCGCATCGTGGACAAGTGCGATCTCACGCGGAATTGGGTGGTGCAGCCGCGGTTCGGCCTTCCCCTCCAATCGTTCGATCAGAAAGTTATCGACAAACAGCTCTCGCCGCGAGCCGATGTCGATCAAGGTTTTCTGCTGTCGCTTTCCGGCGAAGGAAGTCGAGGGAGCCAGGGCTGTGAGCCCCAGTGCCGTAGATTGTAGGAACTCTCTTCTTCTTATCTGGTTCATTGGCAAATCCATTCAACTGAAATCCCATCCGGACGAGGCCAGGCTCTTCGCCTTCCAGTTGGTGGAGGAGTGAAGACACGGTCCGGTTGGCGATCAATGAGCCATTATCTCTATTTCTTCCGCCGACAGTGCCCGGTCGAACACCGCCACCTCATCCAGGCGGCCTTCCCAATTGGACTGATTGTCGCAGCGGCCGCCGAAGAACAAGTGGTCAAACGGGACGGGAAAATCTGCGGGTGACTCGGTCTCGATCTCGGGCTGGCGCCTGCCATTCAAATGAACCCGCACTGTTTCATCGTCGCGTACGAACACAACCTGATTCCAACTCCAGCGCTGAATCTCCGTACGACCCGCCACCAGCTTTCCTCCCTCGCCGTTCTCACCGCGGAGGTAGATAAGTTTTCCCGGCTGACTCGTGCCTCCCAGGCCGAGGTGGTCGCCTTCCAGACCATGGTCGCGGCCACGCGAGAACATCCAGCCGGTGATCTTGCGAGCATCTGCCGGCATGCCATTCCAGAACCAGAGGGCCACGGAATACTGTTCACCCAGGTCGGCAATTCGTGCCCGCAGCCGTCCTCCCGCAAAGTGGGCCGCTCGATTCTGCTCATTTTCCCTGCAGAAGGTCTCCGAACGCGGACCCTCGAGGAAGAACGCCACACCCGGCTCGTACAGCGCGTCACGATCCTGACCGGACGAATCCAGGGCACGGGAACCAGTGAATTCATCGAGTCGCCAGTAGGCCGCCGGACCGGCTTTCAGGAGGACGTCGAAGGCGGGACCTCGGCTCTGTTGGTACGGATGCCGGGGCCGCGCGGCCACTTTTTCCAACAGCTGGAGGGCGACTTCGGTGATTTTCGGCTCGGCCTCGATCTCCAGTCCGGCCCCGCGTTTCGCCCAGGTGTTGTAGCCTCCAAGAACATGCTGTTCGGGTGGCGGAATGTAGCCATCCGCGCCGTTGGCCAAGTCCATGACCATGGTCTTCGGCAGCGGGCTTTGCAGCTTCAGCTTCAAGCCTGTGAGGGCATAGGTTTCAGTGGGAGTCGTTGCGACTGCGATGTCGCCGATGCGGAGGGCCTGGACCACGATTTCGGTCGACTGCCGTTCGTGCATTACGATTTGCTCACGGGCGTAGGCTTCCACGCTCACCTTGGGTATCCGATCTCCCATCGCTTCCACGATCCGACGGGCCCACTCCAGGCGCTGTTCGTCCGGGACACGATACTTGAGTTCCAGTCGCCTCTCAGCCATGGCCAAGTCCACATCCTCGCGATATTCGATCGTGCCATAGGCACCCAGGACGATGTCCACCATCTCCGCCGAGTAACCTTCGATCGTAGGCTCATACCTGGAGGACGGGGGTCTTGCGTAGTCGCGTCGCCAGATATCGCCGCTGCAGCCGTGTGACATGATCCCGACGAAGGGCGGATCGCTGTCGCCATGGTGGTCGGCAAGACGGGACTTCAGCCCTTCGCAGAACAATCCGAAGTAGTCCGCGCTGAGACCCTGCTCACCCGAAAAGTAGTGCATGGAAAAGTTGGCCAGCACCGCGATCGGGCGGCCCTCGAGCGATTGAAACGAAATCAGCGACAGCTCGGGATCCTCCGGCCCGGAGGGGCCCGTTACGTCGTCCCAGTTGCTGGCGGCGTGCATGTTCGCGCGCACGGTGGGGTTGCCGAACACGTCGTTGGCAATTCGATCCGGCCGGCGAATCCAGCGCCGCAAGGCCGTGAATTTCTCGGCGTTCACGACGGCCCAGCCCACTTGAGCGGGTTCGAGGTTCGCTTCCGCCTCGGCCAGAGCTCGAGCGATCCTCCCCGGAAGATACGGCAAATAAGTCGGCTCCGGGTGCACCATGCTATCCGCGACCGACGGCGCGGAGTGCGTATGCGTCGCCGAGATCAGCATTCGATCGGCTCGGATCTTGGTTCGCCGCGCCGCCAGTTGCTTCACCTCATCCAAGAACGGACGCTGCATCAAGCAACTATCGACAACCACAATACCGAGACGCACTCGGCCATCGTCGAGCACGATCGCCCGTGAATTCAATGGGGTTTTCACCTCGTCGACGGTGCGGCTGACAAGACCGCCGTTGACGACAACAGGGAGCTGCAGGGGTGTCACGTCCACGACCGCCGCCCCAGCCTTGAACTCAGCCGAAGCGTCTACCGTCGTCATAACCGACATGACGCAAAACAGAAGAGGTGCTGCATTCGACTTCATGTGATGATCCCTCCTGGTGGTGGAAGACGGTCTCCCGGTGTGGTGATGAATAACTTGTTGGTCGAACAAATCGACAGCGCTGGCACTACCCGAATTTATGGCTAAATCGACCGCCACGGTTGTATGCTAGCAGTCCGTGGTGAAAGTCCCGCGAGCACCGAGACCGGTCCTGCGCCCGCCGGACAAGGCGCGATGAGGGAGCATACCGGGAGTATGTGACCGAGTCGCAACGCAGTCCGCCGGGATGCAGGGACGGTCGAATGCCGTGACGACTTTTGCCACGGGCTGCTAGCGCAGTGCGTGGTGAAAGCCGCGTGCGGTCTCGGGGCTTTCACCGCCAGCCTTCTAGATATTGTCAACATATGATGGGGGGAAACCCGTCCTTCGCGAGCACTCTATTCTCGCCCTGGAATTCAGTCACTGGCAGCCTCGAACGAAAAGGGCTGATGCGACGATACCTGCAGAGCCGGAGATATTCGATACGGCCTGTAGTCGTGTCCAGCCTGCTGGTCTTCCTCGTTCAGGCTGGGCCCGGGGCCTGGTCTCAGGAGAATCGACCGGGCGATTCCTTTGCCATCCGCTCACCAGAAATCTGCGGCGCGGCGAACCGGACGCTCCCCAGGTGGGCGTTTGAGCAGGAATCACCAGAGCAGGCTGTGCGGCTGTTGCAGGATCGTCTCCGCTCGAACCCTCAAGATCCCATGCTCAACTATCAACTGGGAATCCTCTACCAGGCCCAAAATCAGTTCCGGAAAGCCATCGCCCAGTATTGGAAAAGCAGGAGCCTGGATCAGGACTCAGATCTTTATTCGCTGGCCCTGGCCTCGGTTTTGTTTCACTGTAAGCAACGTAGAGAAGCCATTCAAGTGCTGCAGACCTTTCTGGAACGACATCCGAAGTCTCTCCCCGGTATTCGCTTCCTGTGCCGGATATACATCCAGGAGGGCCAGCATGATCAAGCACTGGCTTCAGCGCAGAAAGGCCTGGTGCTGGACCCCGGCGACAGCTACGGACATTACCTCTTGGGAGTCAGCCATAAGGGACTGATGCAATTCGAGGAAGCGAAAGATGCATTGGAGCAAGCCGTTGCCCTGGCTCCCTCGTACGCCGAGGCCCACTTGGAATTGGGTTTGCTTTACAGCGCCGATCACAAGACCTTCGGCCTGGCCGTTGAGAATCTGAAGCTGGCTCTCTCGTCAGGATTGGTTCGGCCCGATGTTCACAAGAACCTGGGCTTTGTGCTCCTCAAACTGGGAGAGCATGAGAAAGCGGTTGAACAGTTGGAGCTGGCTTTGCAAGGCAGCCCGGACTACGTGGAACCCCATTATCTGCTGGCTGATGCATTCCGAAAACTGGGGATGAGGGAGAAAGCGGCCGCCGCTCTGAAACGATTCCAATCCCTGAGGACAGCAGCCCGGGAAAGGCTGGCTCTGGAAAACAGAGGCCCGAGGCTTTACGCGCAGGGAATGGACCTCTTGTCCAAGCAAGCTGCGCCGGAGCAGGCCTATGCGGCCTTTCTTCAATCCGTTGAGGCTTCCCCCGACATGGATCTGGGTTTCTATCGCCTGGCCCAAATCGATTACAAGAGGGGTAACCGCCAACGTGCGGCCGATTGGATTCGCCAGGCGATTCAGGTGTATCCGCTTGACGCACGATACCACTTCGTGCTCGCCAGACTCTTGGAGCAGACGCATGTCGCGGGCTCCCTCGACGCCGTCAGGACGGCCATCGACTTGAACCCGGCGAATGCGGATTACCACAACCTCCTGGGCAGTCTGCTCTTCAAACAGAATGACTTTCAGGGTGCTGTCCGATCTTATCGCCGGGCCATAGAAATGGACCCGGATGAACCCATCCCTCACCTGAATCTTGCCACTGCGCTGCCTAGAATTGGAGCCGTTCAGGAAGCCGAAAGAGAAAGAGAGATCTACTTCCGACTGACCCGCGGAAGGAATCCCGAGTAGATGCGGCGTCGACTCTCGACCGCGGTGCTTTTCCCGCTACTTGCCGTCGAAGCTTGGGCCCTGGTTGAATCTCCCGATCCCGGCTCCTCAGTAACCTTTCAGGATGTGACCGAACAAGCCGGTATCAGTTTCTTGCACCGGAATTCGCCTACTCCCAAGAGATACGCCGTGGCAACGGTGGGATCAGGATGCGGATTTATCGACTTTGACAAAGATGGCTACCAGGACATTTTGCTCATCAACGGCGGTTGGACTCCGGGTACCGACAAGAATCTCTCCTTCGATCACTCCCTTTATCGAAATCGGGGAGACGGCAGCTTCCAGGAGGTGACCACCCGGGCCGGAATTGAATCCAATCAGTATTATGGAATGGGCGTCGCCGTCGGCGATTATGACAATGACGGGTTCGACGATATCTTTATAACCAATTTTTCCGGTCCCGATCTCCTTTATCGCAATAACGGAAACGGCACCTTTCGCAACAGGTCCATGGCGGCGGGTGTAGGAGGCGATGGCCGATGGAGCTCGAGTGCAGCCTTCTTCGATTACGACAATGACGGGTTCTTGGATCTCTATGTGGCCAGTTACACAGATCATTCACTTGATAACAACAATCCGATCTGTAAACACGGGCCCATCGTGGCCACCTGTGGTCCCGAGGCCTTCAACGGTGTCCCGGATGTCCTCTATCGGAACAATGGCGACGGCACCTTTGCCGAGGTGAGTCAAAAAACCCGCGTCGCTCAGTTTGCAGGAAAGGGTCTGGGGGTGGTGCCATTGGATTATGATCGGGACGGCCTGGTCGACATTTACGTGGCCAACGACGGAGTCGACAATTTTCTCTTCAAGAACGAAGGAGATGGATCTTTTTCCGAAGTGGGGCTGTTGACCGGAACCGCTCTTGACGAGAACGGGGAGCCGCAGGCAGGCATGGGAGTCGTAGCTGAAGACTACGACGGGGACGGGCTTCTCGATCTGGCGGTGACCAATCTGGACTTGGAATACCTGGCGCTTTACAAGAACAAGAGTGACGGCTTTTTTGAAGACATGAGCTCCCGTGCCGGTGTTCTGGCTCCCAGCCGACCCTTTGTGGGCTTTGGCCTGGGTTTGATCGATGTGGACAATGATTCCGATCCGGACCTGGTTGTCGCTAATGGACACGTTATGGACAACGCGGCCCAACTGAGAGCAGGGGCAACCTACCGGCAACCCAAACTTCTACTGGAGAACGTTGGCGGCCGGTTCGAGGACGTCACTTCCGAGCGTGGCGAAGTCTTGGCGGTTCCTCAGGTCAGCCGGGGTCTGGCCTGGGCCGATTACGACAATGACGGAGACCTGGACGTGCTGGTCAGCAATTGCGGCGGAAGCCCGGTGCTTCTGCGCAACGAGGGAGGCAACGAAAACGCCTGGCTGCAATTGAGACTGGTCGGCAAAAAATCCAACCGAAACGGATTCGGGGCTCTTGTGGAGCTCAAATATGGCGAGAAACGCCTGGTCTCCCAGGTCACCTCGGCCGGCAGCTATCTCTCGGCCAGCGACTATCGAGTTCATTTTGGCCTGGGAGATTACCAGGGCAAGGTTGAGATCGCGGTTCACTGGCCAAGTGGAATCCGAGACTATCTCCGAGAGCTTCAACCTCGGCAGGTTGTCGTGCTGGAGGAAGGAAGCACCAACCATTCAGTGACAGCAGCCGCGGCAACAGTTCCGGTCCAAGTGGGTTCTAAAACTCAATGGGTGAGATCAACGTTGGATCCGGAACTCATTCCACAAACTGAAACGCATACAGGTCCGTATCCTGCAAGGTAAAGCGCAGACGTACAGCCTGACCCGCAATCCTGCTGACATCCGTGGAACCGCTCCAGGAAACCGTTCGGTCGATCTCATCCCCGAAGGTCTCATCCGCTTCCGGCAGCGAGTAGCCGGGGATTGGACGGCCCTTGGCGTCCTGGATTTCAACCTTGAGTGTGCCCGCCGCCGAGCTGGCAAAGTTCACCTTCAACTTGCTTCCTTCAAACTTCAAGACTCGGGTCAGCAACTCGCCACCCTGCATCGGCGCCGAGGCTGAGACAAAACCATCCAGGCGCAGTGTATAGCGGCTCATCTTTCCACCTTTGCCGTGCCAATAGGCCGAGGAGGCATAAAAGGACAATTCATTGGGGGCTCCGGCTCGGGCCGCTTTCGTTTCCAGCATCTTCCAGGCCACTGTCTGGTGTGCGTAGTACCACGAATCATCACGTTGAATGCCAGGTCGAATAAACCCTTCATTCCAGCGCTTGAACTTCACACCATCACGACTTGCCATGATCAGGGTTTCGGTCAAAGCAGTCCCGAAGCGCTGATGCGAGCTGGCTCTCAATTCTCGTTTCTCGAGGTCCGGAAGAGCTTTCATCGAAGCTGACCAACCTCGTTCGATATATCGTTGCGGTGTTCCCACCAGGATGTGGGGGGCCCGGTCGTAGGGCGCCACGTTGTTTATATACATATGCTCTTCGGGAGAATCGACATAGGTCAAATCGGCGTAGTCGTCCCAGTCAAGGAAATCTCCGGAAGTGGCGGTTCGAATGGCTCGGTATCCAGCCGGTTTCCAATTGTCCTTTTCGGTGACTCCGCCGGTGAAGGTTCGCCAATAGGCACGGTACAGGCCGATGGTGGGATCCCAGAAGCCAAGGTTGGCAGAATCAAACGCACCGCTGGTGATTACGGGTTCTTCGTGCATCAAGGACCAGTGGATGCCATCCGGGGACTTATAGGCGAACAGTCCGCCCTCTCTCTTGATTCCGGCCAATGCCTTGTACCGTTCCTCCCTCGGGCAGGCGGGGTTCTCGTCGATCACGGGCATGAAATTATGAGTGCCAATTCCATCCACAATGATGTTGTTTTGTTTCGATCCCTCGTATTCGACAATGCCGAGTTCGGGCTTGACCCAGTGAATTCCATCCTGGCTCTGGGCAACACAGGTGACCGGTTTGCCGTCGAATACGAGTTTGCCCGGGAGGGTGTTGAAGTTCCAACCGCGATAGTACATGCGGTAGCCGTCGCCATCCTGGAGTACGGTGTGGCACCCGCTGGCGTTTCCTTCCCAAGGTGCGTCATGTTCGATCACGACCTCACGAAAGATCGGATGATGAAGTCGAAGCTGGGCTTTGCCTGAGAGCTGCTCGATCATGAAGTCGTCCAGGAACAACTCGCGACGCGACCCCATGGGAATGACCTCATCGGTGCTCTCCCGACCCGGGCTGGCCCGTAAGGCCGGACGCATGGCAGCAACTGCCGTTATCAAGGGGATCTGATTCAAAAAGGTGCGACGATTGGTGGTCCCGTTCACTCTCCATCTCCTCTGCGATGATGACAATCTTCGGTCCTGAAACGCTCTTCGGAACGTCGAGTCCAGCCTCCTTGCCCGCAGTTCTCGCCGGAAACCTGGATATATGCCGGGTTCTGTGCTATAAGTTCTTTTTTAACAACGACTTACGGAATCACGGGAGCACGGGCTTATGAACTCAGATTGTACCAGAACAAAGCTCAGTGCTGCCCGGCTGAGAAAAGGCTGCCCTGGGGAGGATCGAAGGGACAGGAATCTGAAATTCTCCATGCCGAAAGTCCGCTCCCTTTTGCTGCTCGCGATTCCGGCGCTCTTACACCTATGTTCTCCCCTTCTCGCCGGCCCCAGCAGGCTGTTGCTTCGAGAGTTCGATCGGGCCATCAGCAGGTGGGTGGTGCGAGACAGCGAGGGGATCCGCTACCTCCTGACGGCCAGGAGGGGACCTGAGGGACGGGCCGGCTTCGCACTTCGAATCTCAAAAAACACCAGACCTCGATCACTCGAGGACTTTCTTCCCCCGGCCGACCTCGTCCCTCCCCGGAGTGCCCGAGAATCGATGGGCGGCGCCGGCATGGCGCTTGATGGCGCCGGACGTCTTCATTTTGTCTGGAGCACTGAAAAGGGCCTTTCCGGTTACAGCTTGATGAGACTGGATCGACTCAAGAAGCGTCTGCAGGCCGGAGAGGAACTACCCTGGGTGAATCCGGCCGATGGGAGGCGGGGAGCGCTGATTCTGGCTGAGGCGGATTCGCTGGTGGGTGACGTCAGGCAGGCGCCCAACGGAGACGTCTGGCTGGCATGGACCGCCGGGGCGGGGGACGACGTTTCCCTGCACCTGGGGAGCACAAGGGGAGGAAAATGGGAATCTTTCGAGGTCGCGGCCGGAGACAGCCATTCTCCGCCCGCTCTCCTCATTGACAGCGTCGGACGCTTTCACCTGGCGTGGCATAACCGGGAAGGGCGTGGTTTCTATCTCAGCAAAGAGCCTTCAGATCTGCAAGAGACGCTCGAAGGGTCTGCTGCAGAAACCCGGACCTCCTCTTCCGTGCCCGCCGGACCCTGGAAGCTCTGGGCGTATCGGCCGGCCCTGGTGGAGACACCCGCTGGAATACTGGCTGTCCATGAGTCCGGAACAGCGGAGTTGAGATCCGTGTTTCCAGGGGACAAAAACAAGAAAAACTTTCCTCTCACCGGTGAGGACGAAAGATTCGCGTGGGATTTCTGTCACTCGCCCAGGTTTGCCGTCGACCGCTACGGCATCCCCTGGGTTTTCTTCGTCAACGGCACCCGCCAGCACGTGTTTTACGCCCGCTGGCTGGAAAAGCAGTGGAGTCCGATCTTGAACGCCTACTGGCTCACGCGCAATACGCCCAGAATGGATGAAAATCATCTCTCCATCGAGCGGCTGGCGGTGGAGGAGAGGATGGCTGAGGAGGCTGAAGGGATCGGTGTCTCCATCACCCATGAAAGCCGGTTTCCCACGACGGCCTATCACACGATGCCGGTCCCATCTCTAACGGCCACATCCGGAACGACAGTTTTGTTTTTGGATCTGAAGGAGTTGCAAGCCCTGGACGGTCTGCGACTGAAGGTCAACGAGGCCACGAAATACGAGGGAAACCCGGTGATCGGGAGGGGAGCAGCCGGCGATTTTGATGCCGGGGGAGCCTCGCAATTGGGCGTCCTGAAAGAGAACGGCGTGTATCGAATGTGGTATTCGGGGGTCTTCCGCGAGCCCGGGTCCAAGTGGCCTGAGTCGGGCCCCGTACCAATGCGGCGGATCGGTTACGCGGAGAGTCAGGACGGTTACGATTTCAAGAAAGTCGATCTGGGGATGGTTCCCTTCGGAGGCCGGGAGCGTACGAATCTGGTTCCGGGACTTCCCCCGGCCCCGGTTTACAAGCCCATTTTTGCGGGGGGCATCCATCGTGACACCCACGAGGCGGACCCGGCGAAGAGGTATAAATTGCTTAAGTGGGACCGGGATCCCCTCCAAGAATCGAGTGCGCCGCAGCTGCCGGAGCAGCAGCGCTGGACCCTGTTCACCTCACCCGACGGAATCCAGTGGAGGGAGCAGGTGGCAGGGAACATCTCCTTTCCTGCCGGCCAGCCCAGTTCTTTCGTGCCGATGTCCCTTTTCTTCGACGAGGCGGAACAAGATCCGGGAAAGAGGTACAAGGCTTACGGTTTTACTTCTCTGAATATCAGCCGCCGCGGGGGAGCCTACGGCTACAGTCCGGATGCCGTTCACTGGACGGGGCATCCTCAGAACCCCATTTTTGACCCCTTTGCCCGAAGCATACCGGTCGTGAGAAGTGGCAAGGTGGAACAGATCCATGATGTGGTGGTGTGGAAGCACCACGGCTACTACTTGGCCCTGTATCAATACCAGCACAGCGGTACGAACATGGATGTGGAACTGGCCGCGAGCCGTGACGGAGAGTACTTCGTATTCATCCAGCCCGGCGAGAAGGTGATCACTCGCGGCGCTCCGGACGCCTGGGACTCGGACATGGTCGCACCGTCCGTGCCCCTGGTGGATGGCAAAGATATCAAGCTGTACTACGGAGGCTGGCGCAGTTCGCCCTGGGCGGAAGGACAGCCCTCAGGGGGCGTGGCTACACTGAGACTGGACGGTTTTACCCATCTGGAGTTGGTGAAGGACCGGGCTCGAGGGAGTCTCACCACCATTCCCATCGGCCCCGGCACGGCTTCTGAACTTTACGTGAACGCCGACTGCAGCGAGGGCGGCTCTCTGCAATTCGAGCTGATCGATCCCGCCTCCGGACGGCCCCTGCCGGGGTATTCCAGAGAGGAGAGTCCCCGGTTTGAGGGGGACTCGGTGGCTTGGAGAGTCGAATGGGAGCAAGGAAGAAGCCTCGATGGGCTGAAGCGGGATTCGTTCCAGATCAAGTTCCATCTGGCCGCCACAGGGGGATCCCCCAAGCTCTATTCATTTAGTTTGAAGTAGAACAAGGCAAACGCCCCGGGATCTCGAATAGGGGAGAAAACCACGGCCCTCTTTATGTCAATTACGGATCTTCTCTACGCTGGCCCGATCCTCTGATTTACACTCCTGGAATCTATCGTTAGACCGCCTCAACGTTAGCATTAACGGGCGAAATGGGGCTTTTTTCGACGGGCCGATCGACACCGGTTTTCGAGAACAGGAAAAGCCGGCCATTCGGCCGACGGCCACCGAACCATATCGGCCCGTGGCGAAAGTCGTCACGGCATTCGACCGTCCCTGCATCGTGCGCGGACTGCGTTGCTATCGGCTCACATACTCCCGGTATGCTCCCTCCGAAGCGCCTGGTCCGGCGGGCGCAGGACCGGTCTCGGTGCTCGCGCGACTTTCACCACGGACTGATATCTTCAAGGCGGTCCTCGAACCGGACGGTAGCCGTTCCAGTACCTTCAGGCTTTGTGTAGAATCAGGAAGTGAGCCCCCCCATTCTTTCTTTCGAAAGGATTCTCCGTCGGTTACTGATTGCTTTCCTCTTGTCCTCTTTGCTGAAGGTTCCGATCCAGGCTGGAGCCCAGGAGAACAAGTCCGGGAAGTCCCCGTCTCAAGGTCAGCTCAAAGAGGAGGCGGAAGACTACTTTCGACGCTGGTTGGACGAGGACGTCGTCTACGTAATCTCCAAGGCAGAGCGCGCAGTCTTCGAGAGTCTGACCGCCCCGGAAGAAAAGGAGCAGTTCATCGAACAGTTCTGGTTTCAAAGAGATCCGGATCCGCGCAGTGCCGCCAACGAGTTCAAGGAGGAACACTATCGCCGGATCGCCTATGCCAACGAGAGATTCGCGAGCGGCTTTCCCGGATGGATGAATGATCGAGGCCGCATCTACATCATTCACGGGCCACCCGACGAGATCGAGGCGCATCCTTCCGGCGGGAGGTATGAGCGGCCCCTTGAAGAGGGAGGAGGAACGACCGTAGCTCATCCGTTCGAAGTCTGGAGGTACCGCTTCGTAGAAGGCCTTGGTTCCGATGTCATCCTGGAGTTCGTAGACTCTTCTTGGAGTGGGGAGTACAGGCTCGCCCTCAACCCCGACGAGAAGGACGCCCTGCTCAATGTGGCCGGCGCAGGTAATACGATCGCTGAGATGATTCAGCGCGACGAATCCCTGGAAGGGACGACCTTTACGTCGCCCGGAAACGCCAATCTCCGAAGCTTTCGATCCCGGGACACCGCCTTCGACCGCTATGAAACGTTTACTAAAATCCGGCACGCCAAACCCCTCAAGCATCGTGATCTGAAACGCCTCGTGGAGATCGACGTCACTTACCAGGACCTTCCCTTTTCTCACCGGGTCGATTATTTCGGCCTCGACGAGACGCGCGCCCTCGTACCCGTAAGTGTCGAAATCCACGATCGTGAACTCACTTTCGGTGAGGAAGAGCATGGAAGGCGGGCCCGCATGGCGGTCTATGGAATCGTAACCAATTTGTCGAATCGGATTGTGGACGAATTCGAAGCGGATCTGGTGAGCGATTATCGGGCCCGGACCGCCCGCTCCGTCTATCAAAGAGTTTTGGTGCTGGAACGAAAGGGCCGCTACAAGCTGGACCTGATCATCAAGGATCTCATCAGTGGGCGCGTGGGTGTACGCCGTGTGGTATTGATTCCACCGCCTCACCGGTCTGAGCTATCAGTCAGCTCGATTCTGCTCTCGAATCGAATCACACGACTGGAGAGCGCCCCGGAGCGCCATGCGATGTTCGTTCTGGGGGACTTGCACATTCGACCGAGCCTCGACAAAGTCTTCCGGCCCTCAGAGAATCTCAACTTTTATCTCCAGGTGTACAACGTTGCCCTGGATCAGACCGCAATGAGGCCCTCACTGAGGGTCGCGTACCGGGTGGCAAATGACGGACACCCCGTCGCGCAGTTCATCGACATCATTGGTAAGTCGATGCAATATCTCTCCGAGCAGAGAGTCGTGCTGGTCCTGCCCATCTCCCTTCAGAGCTTTGAGCCGGGAAGCTATGAGATCACCGTGACGGTGAAGGATCTGATCCAGGAAAAAGAAGTTCGAGTCTCCGAGAGATTTGAGGTGGCAGCAGAGGCCGGTCGCTGAGAGGGCCCCCGGACCCGTTCCCAAACCTCTCCCCTGCCTGACCAGACTGAAGACTCAAGGACGGGCCACTTCCTGAGCTACTTTTCCATGTAGCGCGGACCGCTCAAATACGGTCAGGATTTGAAAGGCTTTAATGCTATCGTGTCTCTCAAATAGTCGATAACGACGAACCCGGAGAGGACGATGCCTGCCCGGAGACCAGCCCGAATCCCCGTTGTAGGCGCAACTCTCACTCTCACGGCTTCACTGCTCACAGGCTGTGTCGCGGACCCCGGCCTGGAGGAGCACGGTGCCGGACAGGATGTACCCAGCCTGGAGATTTTCAAATACCCGAGCCCCGTCCTCGATAATGGACCGCCCGGCTCGTATGACGAGGGCTACCTGGGCGAGCCCTGTGTGCAGTTGGTCGATGGCATCTACGAGATGTGGTATGAAGCCATCGAATATCCCCCCTATGACGCCGGACACCGGTGGACTATCGCCTATGCCTCCTCCCGCGACGGAGTTCACTGGGTCAAGGATCCTGCTCGACGCTTTCTCCCCAACCCGGACTACCCCTGGTGCAACAAGGAGGTGTTGGAGCCTTGGGGCTTCAAGCAGGGGGGACTCTACCGGATGTACTTTTCGGCCAACGGCATCGAGCAGATCGGCTACGCCGACAGCCCGGACGGTACTCACTGGAAGAATTACCGTCTGGTCCTGGGTGCGGCGCAACTGGAGGGAAAGAAGATCAACGGCCTGCCGATTCTCACTGCCGGCGAACCTTCCGTCGTTGAACGGCCTGAAGGGGGCTACATCATGTACTTTCAGGCCGAGACTTCCGGTAACTTCGACCACATCGGCTATGCCGTCTCCCCTGACGGACTAGACTTTACCGTTCCCGCCGATGGGGATGGCAACCACACTCCTGCCTGGAATGCCCGCGACGCCTGGCAGCCGGCCCGCGGGTTGGCCGGTCCCTGCGTCGTCCGGCATGGAGGTTTGTATTATCTGTTCTGCAGCACCTGGTCGGCACCTTACAATCTAGGGTATGCCGTTTCCCGGGACGGACTCGACTTTGCGCCCGGGACGGCGAATCCCCTGGCAGCGACGACTCCCTTCAGCTGGGATAACTGGGCGACCTACGAGCCAGGCGTCTTGATCCTGCCGGACGGCCGGGTTCAGATGTGGTGGAACGGGGTACGGGAACGGGGAGGTCGGGCCAACGCCAGGTACGTGGGTGCCATTGGCTACGGCTTCGGATACCTTGATGGCTCACCCTCCGACAGTCTGGTCTGTCACTGGCCTCTGGATGAAGCCGGGGGCAGCCATTTGGAAGACAAAACAGCGTTTGGGCACCGGGGCCGGAACGAGGGTGCCGTGGTGGGACGACCGGGTGCCCGTCCAGAGACGGGAAGGGCCTACGAGTTCGACGGTCAGGACGACTTTTTGTGGTCGCACCACCTGCCGCTTCTTGGGCGCGCAAGCTTCAGGATCTCGTTTTATCTGTGGCCGGGCGACGTGAGCCGCCCACAGGCTCTGGTGAGCAAGTCCAACGTGGAAGGGATGTTTTCGGGCTTTCCGAGCCGGGAATGGCGTATCGGGATCGACGGCCGGGGACGGCCTTTCTTCGAGGTGGGAAGGTCAGACGCTGCCGATGGCTTTACTCGATGTCGGGGTTCCCGACCAGTTGTCTTGCACGAGTGGCAGCACCTCCGGGCGGAATACAGTGAAGAGGCCGCCAAGATCAGCCTGTATCTGGACGGGCAGCTCGTTGCAGCGGCGCCTCACCCGGGCGGAAGGAGAACGGGTCGTTCCATTCTCTCGATGGGGGCGGAGCTGGATTTTCAGAAGCCCGTCCAAAACAGAGCACCATTGAGCCGGGACCTGACCCACGACATGGGCAGGTTTTTCAAAGGCGCTCTGGATGACTTCCGCTTCTACGCATCCGCTCGATGAGTCTCTCTTCAACCCACCAGCTCTGCCACTCCGATTCCAGCAAAGCGATTGCCGTCATAGAACATGTAGGTGTGTTCCGCGGAGTGCCAAATGGACGGATAGCAGGTCATTTCGCTGTCCCAACCCGACTCACTGGTCTCTAGAACCGGGTCGGGCCACCACTTCCACCGTATTCCGTCCGGGCTCTCGGCATAGTGAACTCGGTAGAGACGGCGCTGGTCTTCTACTACGCTGAACCACATTCGAAAGCCGCTCCCGGTCTTCTCCACGAAAGGCTTGGAACAGGTTGAAAAGTAGGAGTCAAGCCGGGGCGGAATACTGATCAACGCGCCCGCGGGATGTGGCCTGAAGGTATGGCCCCCGTCGTTTGAAACGGCAAGGGCAATGGAAATCTTGCTGTGCGTCTCAGGCCAGCGCACGACGGCCGTATACCACATCCAATACTGCGAACCGACCTTCATGACGGCGCAGGAACCAGTGCCGTGCTCGTCGCAGGAAAAGGGCCTTCCCAATTCCAGCAGGGCCCGGCCGCTGCGTTTCCAGGTCAGGCCGGCGTCGTCGCTCTCGGCCAGAGTGGTCCGATAGGCTTTGAACCTGCCGAAGGGGTGATAGTCTCCGCCCCACCCACAGTAATACATGTGCCAGTGTTTCTCGGTGACGGGCAGCACCCAGGGATAACTCACCCAGTGGGAATCGATCGACCCGGGCGCACCGAAGTCCAAAAGCGGCTGGTTCGAAGCTTTCCTCCAACTCAGTGGATCGGAAATGTCAGCTTCCGCAAGGCCGATTCGCCTCCGCTGACCCTCGATGCTCATGTAGTACATGCGCAGTTGATCGCCGGACTGGACGACGTGAGGAGCGGACGGGCGCCGGTCCCAGCCGCCTTCATCTCCGTCGGCAAAAATGAGCTTCAGTTTCCTCCACCTCTGGCCCTGAAAGTGGGTTGACAGACTCATCCCGGTCCTCGCCCCCAGCAGAGGCGGCAACGTCGTTGCATAGAGGAACTTACGCCGGTTCATGTCGATTCTTGGTGACCTCCATCGCCTCAATCCCCTTCCATGCTTGCGCAAGCCGCCGGTGAGCCTCGGGGGCAGCGCACTACCGCGAATTTCTCACCCAGTCGCTGAGTGCCCGAAGAAAACGTCAGTTTCTTCAGGCACTTACGGTTATTTTACGGCAGCCTTCCGGGGACGGACAGCACTGGACGCGCCCTCGCTGGTCTTTTCGCCCCCAGCGTGCACGTGCTCGCTCAAACGTAGCAACCGCCGAGGAAGAAAATCCTGCGCGATCATCGCGCCCGCTGGTGAGAGATTCGGACTACAGCTTCCGGATGGGGTCGCCGACGCGGACCTGCCCCGCCTCCACCACGAAGACGTAGCATCCGCGCAGACGGAGGTCCTTCGTACCGGGTCCGTTGACGAACTTCAGGGCGTCGACGCCGTAACGGCTCGAGAATTTCTTGCAGCCCGTGTGCGGCAACTCCGAGACCTCCACCAACGCCTCGCCGATCCGGAACCGGGTGCCGACGGGGAGATTCTCAGCGGTGAGGTTCATATCCACCGCCAGATTGTCTCCCGACAGGGACCAGCGATCGCGGCTGCCGGCGATGAGGGAAAGGAGGCGCGAATTGATGAGGGTCAACTGCACCTTGGGATCGGGGCTGCCGTCGGGAAGTTTTCGCCAGCAGGTCTTTTGCCAGCGGTCCCCTTCCAGGCCCCCCTCAGGTGAGAGCCGGGCTTCGCTCAAAGACTTCCGGAGGTTCGTGGCCGGACAGGCGGTGATGGCCTCCAGCCTGCCCTCCTGGCGGGGAGCCGCCAGAATGGAATCCAGATCCTCCTGCAGTCGATCCAGAGTGGCGAATTGTTGCGTCATCGTTTTTCTCCGCTCCGCCGCCGGCTGGGTGACGTCCGCCGGGAAAGGGCTGAATGCGGCGCCGTAGCGCCGCTATTTGATCTGGAAGGAGTAGAGCCGGGCGCGGCTGTAGACGAACTTGAGCCGAGTCGGACCCGTCAAACCACTCAGGTCTCCTCCTTCCCAACTCACCGTCCGGTAGACGCCTTCTTCCTCACTCAACTTCGAATCGGCGGCGGCGAATCCCGGGATCGTCTTGCCGGCTTGGTCCTGAAGCTCGACCCGCAAGTAGCCGTTGTTGTCCGGATCGTCGTTGAAGATGTCCTTCCAGGGCGCGTCCGCCCCTCCCTTGCCTCCCGCCAGCAACTCCACGTTGACCTTCAGGGTGCTCCCCTCGAAGTGGAGCGGATGAGTGGTCACGTGACCCTCCGCGGTGGCATCCAGGGCGGCCCATCCGTCCTGCCGGATCTTCATCAGGCCGATCTGTCCCTTGTGTTCGGCCGCGGGGGCGTTGTGGAGGTTGTCGAATCCGGAGTAGTAGATCCAGACCTCTCCGTCATGGACCACGGGCGTCGAGATGGGAAACACCATCCCGCTGTCGAAGCTGCTCCCGTCGTAGCCATTGACCTGGTAGCCCAGCACCATGAAGGGACGCCGGTAAACGGACCGCTCCCAGTTCACACCGTCCCGGCTGGACGCCAACTGGGCGTCCATGGTCTGGATGTCGGTATGGAAGACCCAGACCAACCCCAGATAGTGAGAGCCGTAAGGAAAGGCCGAAACCCCGTAGAATTCCGTGTGGGGCGGGTCGAACTCGTCCGGCTCCAGGACGAAGCGGCTGTCGCGCCAATGGATGAAGTCGTCGCTCACCAGCCGCGACACCTTGCGCGGTCCGCCGGGACTGGTCTTGTGGTAGAGCCAATACTGTTGCGTGCCGGGATCCCGCATCAGGCCGAAGGTGTCGCCGCTACCCCAGATGGGCACCACCGGGTTGTTCTCGTAGTCGGTCCAGTTCAGACCGTCGGGCGAGAAAGCGACCCAAATGCCGTGCCGCGGACGATCATGGGACTGCCAGTAGGCCAGCTTGTAACGGCGGTTGGGATCCGGGTCTTCCGGCTCCTTGAGGACCACGTGGTTCCAACTGCACCACTCGAGGACGATGTTGTTGGCTTTGGACCCGCGGAACTCCACCACACCCAGATTGGGTTTCTCCCAATGAATTCCGTCCTTGGAGGTGGCGTAGCAGAGGAACTCGCGGATGTCGGTGTTCCTCTTTTTCCCGAAGGTGTTGTACCAGATCTTGAAGATCTGCTCTTCTTCGTCGTAGATCACGCTCCCCGGCTGCAGCACCAGGTAGCCTTCCCAGGGACGGTCCGCCTTGATGATGGGGTTCTCGGCCACCTTGCGGGGACGGGTGTTGTAGGCCCCGGTCAGGGTCCGCCACACTCGGTCGCTGCTGTCGATCAGGTGATCGTCCACGAAGAGCTGCACCCTGGAGTCGATCTCCCGGACCGGGCTCGGCTCCGCCGGCGTGCCCGGATTGCACGACGGCAGCAGGAGCAAGGCCAGCGCCAAGAGCAGTAGACGATGCGGGTTCCGCATAAAACACCCTCCTCGAGGTTATCGGTTTCCGCCCGAATTCTTGGGTCCGACTCTGGAAAAGTCAAGGTAGGAGCGGCGGCTTGCCTGCCGCCGTTTGGGGCGTTGGGAGGGACTGGAAGTCCCCCCTCCGGCCGTCCCCCTGGAATCCGTGGTTTCCAGTGAGAAAAGTAGAGGTGTTCGACGACGGGGTGATGGTCTAGCATAGGCCCTTCGACCCACGCGGAGCGGAAACGAGGAGCAGACGATCGTGGAGACCATGAATCCGGAGACAGTGTCCCGGGACATAGACCGGCACAACTCCTGGGTCTTCGCCATCTCTCATCTCCTCATCTACTTCGCCTCTCCGGTGGTCTACGTGGGGATCGTTCAGGCGGCTCTTTGCGACAAGCTGGGAGCCGGCGCCACCGTATCCAACCTGCCCAATTCGGCCTACTTCCTGGGATTCTTCTTTCCGGTCATCCTCTCCTGGACCCTGGCCTACCGCTTCGAGCGGAACGTCGTGGTGGCGGCCAACCTGGTGACCTCCTCCTCCCTGGTCCTGGTGGCGCTCTCCCTGTTCCTGCCGGTGGCGGATTCGATCCGCTTGGGAGTCGTCATCGGCCAAGGGCTCGTCCTGGGCCTGGCGGACTCGTCATCCATCGTCTACATGTACCAGTGCCTGAGGCGGGGCACGAGCCTGAAGGGCCGGGCCCGCTGCCTGAAATGGACCTTCGCCTTCACTCCCATCCTGGCGGTGGTGGGGAACCTGCTGGCCCAGTTCATTCTGGACGGGGGAATTCCCTTCCTCTCCCATCCCCGAGACTTCGGGCTTCTCTACCTCATGGCCGCGGGCTGCACGGGAGGGGTCGCCTTTCTCGCCACGCGCTTCCGCCTGGTAGAGATCGCCGAGAAGAAGCCGCCCTTCGCCGAGACCATGAAGACCACGTTCCGGTCCTATCTCCAGGTCCGGACCCTCTTCCTGATCTGGATCGCGTACCTGTTCCTGTTCCTGGCCTGGAATTCCACCACCAACCTCTCCCTATATAGCCGGGAGGCCCTGGGAGCCGATCCCAAGGACTACGCCGGTTACATGAACGCCCTCCGCTTCGGATTCAAGGCCGTCACCGGTTTCGCTCTGGGGGTGATCATGATCCGCTGGGGGATCCGGGCGCCCCTGGTGACGACGGTGCTCCTGACGGCCGCAGGCATCCTCTGGGCCTGGGTGGTCCCGGGACACGCCTTCCTGATGGCCTTCGCCTTCATGGGCGGAGGGGAACTGGCGGGTGCCTACTTTCCCAACTACGTCATCAGCGTCTCCGCGGCGGCCGCGGCGGCCCGGAACAACGCCTTCCTTTCACTGGTGCTTCCCGTCAGCTCCTTTGCACCGGCGCTCCACGGCGCCCTCGCCGACGCCTTCGGCTTTCCCGCCAGCTTCGCCTTCGGCCTGGCCATGGCGGCTTTAGCGCTGACGCTGGTGTTGTGCCTGCCGGCCCGGACGGAGACAATCCCTGCCAAGTCTCATGACTGATCAGACCCCACGCATCGGAATCCTCTATCCCTTTCACTCGGCGGAAGACGACTACCCCCGCATGGCCCCCATGGTCCGCCCCGAGGTGCAGATGGAGGTCGTCCACACGACCATCGCGGAGGACGCCCACCGGGAGGACGCCTGCCTGGCCACGGGGGACGTGAAGCGCCTCCTGGACGGTGCCCGGGATCTGGCTTCCAAACGGGTGGCCGCCGCCATGTGGGCCTGTACCAGCGGCAGTTTCGTCTACGGTCTGGAGGGCGCCAGGGATCAGGTCCGGCCGGTTGCCGACTTCCTGGGAGTCCCCGTCTCCAGCACTTCCCTGGCCTTCGTCTCGGCCCTCCACTTCCTCGGCATCCGCCGGGTGGCGGTTGCGGCCAGCTATCCCCGGGAGGTGACGCTTCTGCTGAAGCGGTTCCTCTCGGATGCCGGCGTCCGGACCGTCCATCTGGACTGCCTGGACATCGTCACCGGGGTGGAGGTGGCCCTGTTGAACAAGGAACAGGTCACGCAGTTCGTCTGCGGCAACGATCACGCCGAGGCCGAAGCCATCGTGGTCCCGGACACCGCCATGCACTCGGCCGGCTGGGTCGCCGACCTGGAGGCGGCCGTCGGAGGCAAGCCGGTCCTGACGGCCAACCAGGTGACGCTCTGGCAGGCTCTTCGGCTCGTCGACGGAGGACCTTTCCAGGTGGACGAGTCCATGGGTTCCCTGTTCCGCCGCGGAACCGCCTGCGTGGCATCGAACTCCGGCGGAGACTGAACCCCCGATCCCGAAGGAGAAAACGGACATGCCCATCCCCAGAGACCCCGCATTCGAGGTCGCCGAGTACCGGCGCCGGCTGGAGCGGGTCCATCGATCCATGGCCTCCCGGTCATTGGACGCCCTGGTCCTGTTCAGCCCCCACAACGTCTTCTACCTCTCGGGGATGGACACGGAGAACCTGTCCGACTACCAGTGCCTGCTGGTCCCTGCCGGCGGTGACCCGATTCTGGTCACGTCCCACTTCGAGGAGGCTCGTGCCGCGAACTCCTGCTGGCACCGCGGCCAAGTGTTCTACGGACCGTACGAAGACCCGCTTCGGGCCACGCTGGAAGCGGTGCGCCGGCTGAAGGTCAGGACGCTGGGCCTGGAGCGGCGCAGCCGGGCGGTTTCGCCGGACCACTATCAGTCGTTGGCAGCGGCATTGTCCGACCTGCGGATCCAGGATCCCTTCGGTGTGGTGGAAGATTCCCGGCTGGTCAAATCGCCGTCCGAGATCGCCTGCATGCGCCAGGCGGCCATCCTCACCGATCTCGGGGTCGAGGCGGCCTACGCCGCCATGAAGGAGGGGCAACGGGACTCGGACGTGGCTGCGGCCATCATGGAGGCCATGTACGGCAACGGCAGCGACACCGTCTGCTGGGGACCCATCGTGGCCGCCGGCTACCGGGCCGGCAGCGCCCACAGCACCTTCATGGGGCTGCCGCTACGCCGGGGCCAGACCGTCTTCCTGGAGCTGACGGCGGAAGTGCGGCACTACACGGCGCCCCTCATGCGCACCGCGGTTCTGGGATCGCCGACCGACGACATGAAGCGTGTGGAAGCGGCCGGCCGCACAGCGCTCGCCTGCATCCTGGAGGAGGCCCGGCCCGGCGTCCCGGCCGACCACGTGGCCCGCACGGCCCTGGCGATTCTGGAGCCGGTCCTTCCCGGCCACGTCTTCCACTACAACTTCGGCTATCCGGTGGGAATCGGCTACCCGCCCAGTTGGATCGAAGAGCTGGATTTCCTCATGCGCGCCGACAATCCGAGACCGCTGCAGGCCGGCATGACCTTCCACCTCCCCATGTCGGTCCGCAAATACGGCGAGTACGGCGTCAACCTGAGCCAGACGATCCTGGTGGGAGAGGACGAGACCGAGGCCCTGGCCCGGACCCCGGCACGTTTGCACCGAGTCAGATTTGGAAATTAGAAACTACGGATCGGGAAACCGGCGACAGCAGAGCGGCGCCATCCCGAAATCAACTTCAAGACAACCGGAGAAAACAGCATGATCGAAGCGCTTCGAGGCAGGATTCAGACGGTGACCGGTCCCATCGAACCGGACGACCTGGGGGTGACGCTGATTCACGAGCACCTTTATTTCGACCTCACCTGCTACTACCAGCCGCCTCAGGACGAGAAGGGCAAACGCCTCACGGACCGGGAGCTGAGCCTGTCCACTCTGGGCTGGGTCCGAAACAACACCATGACTTCCCTGCCCAACCTCCGGTCCTACGACGACGACGTCATCGCCTCGGAAGTCCGGCTCTACATGGACCTGGGCGGACGCGCCATGGTGGACTGCACCATCAACGGCATCGAGCCCAATCCGGCCGGTCTCAGGAGGATCTCCGAGCGAACTGGTCTGCACGTGATCGCCGGAAGCGGGTACTACATCTATCCCTCCCACCCCCCGGACATGGATTCCAAGACCATCGACGACATCCAGGAGGAGATCGTGGGGGACCTCACCCGGGGCGGGCACGGAACTGACGTCCTCTCGGGCCTCATCGGCGAGCTGGGGGCCTCGTGGCCCTTGCATCCCAACGAGGAGAAGACCTTCCGGGCGGGCGCCCGGGCGCACCTGGAAACCGGCGCTCCCATCTCGGTCCATCCCGGACATGATCCCGACTCTCCCCTCTCCCTCATCGAGCTGCTGAAGGAAGAGGGAGTGCAACCCGACCGGGTCATCATGAGCCACATCGAGAACCGCTATCGCGAAGACCTGGACCGGTACAAACGCCTGGCGGACACCGGCTGCATGCTGGGATTCGACACCTACGGACGGGAAATGTACTTCGCCGGCGCGGGCCGCCAGCACCCGCCCGACGACCTCCGGAACCACATCATCGCCACCCTGGTGGCCGACGGCTACGCCGGGTCCGTCACCGCGGCTCAGGACTGCTGCTTCCAGTGCGACCTGGCCGCCTACGGCGGGAACGGGTACGGTCACATCCTGGAGAACATAGTGCCCCGGCTGAAGAACCTGGGGGTGGACGAGAAGGCCCTCCACCAGATCCTGGTGGAGAATCCCAAGCGGGTCCTGACGTTCCGGGATCCGAGCTGATTCCGGAGGGGCGACGCAAAGTCACTCTTGCTTTGCGGTCAGCTTGTGGTCTTTGGCGAATTTTTCGCTATCAATAGTAAATTCTGGCTCACTATTTGCTATTGATAGTAAAACTTGTCGCTTCAAAAGAAATCGGAATCGGCGACTTGTCAGTCGCCGATTCGGGGTGTTAGGGGGACCGAGTCTCCCCTCTTCAGTCCCGACTCCTCCAAAAACAAAGGAGGGCGCCCACAGGGGGCGCCCCCAATTTCGTCGGCCGCATTGCCGGTCAAATCCCGGCTGTCTCTATTGCGTGGCCCCGGCCTCGGTCAGAATTCCCACGATGGCGCTATAACCCTGCTGAACCGCCAGCTTCAGGGCGCTCCGGCCGTCATTTCCCTTGACGTTGACGTCGGCGCCGTTCTCGACCAACACCTGGACCACGTCGGCTTCCTTCCCCGCGACCGCCAGCATGAGTGCGGTCCAGCCATTGTAGTTGGTGGCCGCGAGGTCGGCTCCACCCGCCATCAGGGAACGGACCATTTCCGCCTCCCCCTCCGAGGCCGCATGCATCAACGGGGTCCAATCGGCGTTGAGACGGAAGTTGACCCGGGCTCCACCCTGGATCAGAGCCTCCACCGTGTCGGCATGCCCTTCATTGATGGCCAGCATCAGACACGGAAGGCCATCCTTGGTCTTGGCATTCACATTGGCGCCCTTGGCCATCAAGAGCTTGGCCGCCTCGGTCTGTCCCTGGTTGGCGGCGATGAGGAGGGGCGTCCAGCCGGTCCGGCGGGAGCGGCTTTTGACTCTGGAACCGGCGTCGATGAGCAGGTTCATGCTCCCGACATGCCCTCCTTCCGCTGCCGCCATAAGTGGGGTCTGGTCCCCCCTGTCGCCGGCATCCCGGAAATAGCGAAGAGACCGCGGCCACTTCTTGCGGCCTCTCTCCAGCAACAGCGCCAACGTCTCGTCGTGCCCCTTACTCGCGGCGAGCCAGACGCCGTTTCGGCCATCGCCGTCCTTGCCATCCAACTGAGCGCCCTTATCCGCGAGCAGATCGACCATGGCGGTCTGCCCTCGACCCGCCGCCCAGAGCAAGGCGGTGCGCTTGTCCGCGTCCTTGTAGTCCACACGAGCTCCCTGCTCCAACAGCACCTTCGCGGCCTCCATATACCCGTCACCGGACGCCACCATCAAAGGAGTCCAACCCAGCTTGGTGTAGGCATTGACGTCGGCACCCTTGGACAGAAAGTCGGAGACCATCTCGGTATGACCGCCGGTTGAGGCGAAGAGGAGGGGAGTCCGACCCGAGTTGTCCGTTTTCTTGACGTTGGCTCCGGCGTCTTCCAAAGCCCGGACCACCGCCATATACCCCCCTTCGGCGGCGCGCATTATGGCCGTTCGTCCTGCGGCGTCCTTGGCCCCGACCTCAGCCCCCTTCTGCAGAAGGAAATCCACCATCGCCGTCTGTCCCTCGGCGGCTGCCAAAGCGAGCGGCCGCTCGCCTCGCCGGCTCTCGCCATTCAGCGGCCCTCCCAGTCCCAGGAGGGCGTCCACGGCCTCGATGTGCCCCTTCTCGACGGCATGCATCAGGGCCGTCTTGCCGTCCGAGTCCGTCCAGGCCATGTCGGCGCCCCCGGCCACCAGGGCCTGGGTCGCGCCCGTATGCCCTAGCTCGGCCGCTCGGAGCAGGAGGGACTTGCCGCCATAGACTCGGTTGGGGTCGGCGCCCTGCACGATCAGGTCTTCCACATCGGAAGCCTCGCCGGCGGCCACCGCATCCTCCATCTCCCGCCGGACGTTGGAGGAGCAACTCACCGAAACCAGTAACAGGAGCAGAAGAAGATAAACCCTATTCTGTTGACATAGTGCCCGGATCATTCGAAACCACCTCCAAGATTCACCTAAACCATTTCGTCGAGGTGAGCGCATATCTTAGCCGGAGGACCGCCGGAGAGACAACCTGACGATGGGGCTCACCCGGTTTCGTGTGCTGGCCCGAACCCGTCAAATCCGCGTCCGGCCTCTGCTTGGATGCCAGGTGTGTCAAAAGAGATCAGCCGGTGTCTCTTCTTGCTACCTTGGAGCCTGCGGCGCAGGCTCCAAGGTAGCAAGAGTCGGGCGAGGCATAGGGCGATCGTGTAGACGCCAGTCTTGGAGCAGAAGCGGGAGTCAGCCGTTGCGGTGCCCATTGGTGACGCCACATAGCGACGAGGTACGAACCGATAGCAGAGTGGAAGTTCCGTCCTGACAAGTACAGCTTCGATCCGGTCGCGTGGATAGGCGGGTCGGTTCAAGTGAAGTCCGCACCGAAGCCGTGAGCTGCATCTACGACATCCTCGATCCGCCCTGCCATCAATTCCTCAAGGGGACGCGCGACACGGTCGGAAAAAGGCCATTCCTGGGTCAGAAATTCCCAAGCTAATTCGGGAACTTCAATGATACCCATGACCCTGGCGAGTCCCGGAACTACCTTCCCCGGGCCAAGGATCTGCGCGGCAGGAATCGTCAGACCACGCTTGGTCGACTTCCAGGCGAGCAGAGTCTTGTGTTTCACCCACGCATAGACCGTGGTGCGCGACACCTCCAGGAGATTGGCGGCTGCCGAAACCCCGATCATGTCCGGGCTCTTCGGTCGGTGAACGATGAACGGCTCAAGCTGACTGGGCACTTCAACGACGGCCCTATGCCCATACGCCTCGTGTTGGGCGGCGGCAGTTTCCAGGGCTACACTCACGGCCATACGGGCTTCCCGTGGGTGCCCGTGAAGAAAGTCTTCCGCGGCTTTAGAAAGTCCCGCAAGACCCTCAATGCGGAATTTGTCGACCTGCGTCGTCGGTCCGGTCGTTCTACTCATCGGTTACCTCCCCACTATCGGAGAAGATTCTAAAACTAACATGTTCATTATGTCTAGTATGTCCATTATGTCAGCCGTCCCCGGCACTCGATACCATCGGGATCGTTCGCGGCCAAAAAGGCAGGAGATGCACTTTTCGCGATGGGAAACCTATTCCTCACAGGCCGTGAGAATCGTCTGAGGAACCACCCGAAAACCCATCGGCTCGGGACTGGTTTCGCCGGGCTTTATTGGAGACGCGTCAATCCCCCGACTTCGCCGGGGCATCCGCTTCGACGCGCACCGTGACCACGTCGGTGTCATGGTACTGCCGGTGGCGCACCGACCTGGCGTAGTGGCGGAGCAGCCGGAGCGAGAACTCGCGGTCGACGGATCGCCTCGCCCATTGACCCAGGAGCGCCAGCCGGTCCTCGAGATTCCCCTCCACGGCCGAAGCGATGAACTCCAACTCCACCCCCCGGCCGTCTCCCCGGACCAAGAGCAACAGGTGCCGGGCTTCTTCCTCCTCCGACGCCTCCTCATCCGGGATCAGACTCAGGACCGATTCCTCCGCCGCGGCCCGGAGCCGCTCCGTCGACGCCTCGCTCCAACCCTTGTCTCCCGCGAATTTGCAGATGAATCCGTCGATCTCCGGCAGTGAATCGACGCTGAGCATCGCCTTGACTCGCCGCCGCCGCGGCTTGGCCAGATCCAGAGCCACCGTCATCACGATCGCGGCCAACCCGCCGGCCGCCATGCCGTTCCCCAGAATCGTCGCCAACGTGCCGCCCATGTAGTCCGGGAAGATCTGCTGGTTCTGGAAACCGACTCCCAACCAGAATGACAGGCCGACCACCAAGCTCTTGCGGCTGTCGATACCGTCCTGAGCCACGATCCTCATGCCCAGGACGAACAGGACGGCCATCAGCACCAGGATGTAGGCCGCGACGACCGGGTCCGGAATCGCCAGGATCGCCGCCGTCACTTTGGGGAGAAAGGCGAAGGAAAAGAACAGGATACCGATGCAGACCCCGACGGAGCGCGCGGCGACGCCGGTGAGTTCGGTGACGGCGACGCTGGAGGAGTAGGTCGTGTTGGGCACGGTTCCCATCAGACCCGACAGGAGGTTGCCCACGCCGTCCGCGCCGACGGCTCCCTGCACCGCGCGAAAGTCGGTCGCCCGCGGGCTCCGCCAGGAAACCTGCTGGATCCCGATGGCGTCGCCGACGGTCTCGATGGCGCCCACCACCGTCACCAGAACGAAGACCGGGAGCAAGGCCCAGAATGAGGAGCCGAACGTCAGGTCGAGGCCGGGCCAGCCGCTTATCGGTATTCCGAACCATGGAGCCTCGGCGACTCGGGCGACGTCGTAGAGGCCGTAGAACGAAGCGACTACACACCCCCCGGTCACGCCCAGAACGGGTGCCCAGAGCCGCAAACTGCCCTTGGCGAAGAGGGCGAGACCCGCCGTGAAGACGAGGGTCGCTACGGCGCTCGCCGGGGCGCCGGAGGCGGCCGCGCCTTCGGCGGCATTGGCCACCATTGCGAATGCGATGGGCATGATGGTCACCGAGATCAGCATGATCACGGTCCCCGCCACCAACGGCGTGATCACCCTCCGGAGCAACGACAGATGGGACGCCAGAACGAATTGGAACAGGGACGAGATGACGACCAGCGTCGCCAGCAGGCCGGGCCCCCCTTCCGTCAGCGCCGTCACCGACACAGCGATAAAGACGCCGGACGTTCCCATCAGGAGGACGTAGCCGGAACCGAACCTTCCGATGCGGACGGCTTGGAGGATCGTGGACAGGCCGCAGACGCAAAGCGCCGCGAAGACCGCCCAGGTCATGTAGGCCTCCTCACCGCCGGCCGCGCGGATGATGATCGCCGGGGTCAGCACGATTCCGCCAATGCTGAGCAGGACGAGCTGAAATCCGAGTCCCAGGGAGACCAGGTTCGGGGGCCTCTCGTCGGGTTCGTAACGAATTTCTTTCTGAAGGGCTGGAGCGGATGAGTTCATAATTGAATCCCTGTTTGTCAATACCTGGCGTTTCCGGTTCGTTTCCGAAAAGGGAGCTGACCGAGTCCCTGGCCGCCCGTGTACCTGCGCATCATGCCGCCTTGTCCGCGTCCACACGGACCGTGACCACGTCGGTGTCGTGATACTGCCGGTGACTCACGGAGGTGGCGTAGTGGCGCAGCAGCCGGAGCGAGAACTCGCGATCGCTCGTCTGTTCCGCCCACTGCCCCAACAGCGCCAGCCGATCCTCGAGATTACCCTCCCCGGCCGCGGCGATGAACTCCAACTCCGCTTTCCGGGCATCCCCTCCCAACGACAGAACCAGGTTCCGCGCGTCTTCCGGCTCCGAGCCCGTCTCGTCCGGAACCAAGCTCAAGATGGCTTCCTCCGTCGCCGCCCGAAGCCGTTCCGTCGAAGTCGCGTTCCATCGCTTCTGTTTGGCGAATCGCCGAACGAACTCGTCGGTCTCCGGCAACGACTCCACTCCCAGTTTTGTCTTGATCTTTCGCCGCCGGGGCTTGGACATTTCCAAGGCGATCGCCATCACGATCGCGGCCAGTCCACCGGCTGCGATCCCGTTTTCCAGGATCGACGCCACCGCGTCTCCCAGGTGGTCCGAGAAGATCTGCCGGTTCTGGAAACCGACCCCCAACCAGAACGCGACGCCGACCACGATGCTCTTGCGGCTGTCCAGCCCGTCCCGGACCACGATCCGAGTTCCCACGACGAACAGGAGCGAGATGAGGACGATGAGGTAGCCCGCAACCACTGGATTGGGAATCGCCAGGATCACCGCCGTCACTTTGGGGAAGAAGGAGAAGACGATGATCAGGATCCCGACGCAGACCCCCACGTTGCGGGCGGCCACACCCGTGAGCGCGGCCACCGAGATGCTGGATGAGTAGGTCGTATTGGGCAACGTTCCCACCAGACCGGAGAGAAGGTTGGCCAAGCCGCTTGCCCCAATGGTGCCCTGCACCGATCGAAAATCGGTCGCCCGAGGCTGCCGCCAGGAAACCTGCTGGATGCTGATGGAGCCACCAATGATCCTCACGGTATCGATGGCCACCACGAGCACGAAAACCGGCAGCAACGCCCAGAATGACGAGCCGAACGTCAGGTCGAATCCGGGCCAGCCGCTTTCGGGCAGCCCGAACCAAGGGGCGGCGGCGACTCGGGCGGTGTCGTAAATCCCGTAGAACGCCGCTACGGTGCACCCCGCGATCACGCCCAGAACCGGCCCCCAGAGCCGCCATGCGCCCGTCGCGAAGAGCACAAGACCCGCCATGGAGACGAGTGTCACTCCGAAGCTGACGGGGGCGGCAGCCGACGGGGCCCCTTCCGGCGGCTTGGCCAACATGTTGAAGGCGATGGACATGATCGTGACGGCCACCAGCATGATGACCGTCCCCGCCACCAACGGCGTGACCACCCGGCGCAGCAGCACGAGACGCGAGCCCAACAGGAACTGGAACAGGGACGAGACCACGATCAAGGTGGCCAACAGAGCGGGCCCTCCCTCCGTCAGGGCCGTGATCGACACGGCGACGAAGGTGCCGGAGGTCCCCATCAGGAGAATGTAGCCCGCTCCCATCCTTCCGATACGAATCGACTGGAGGATGGTGATCAGACCGCAGACACAGAGTCCTGCGAACACGGCCCAGGAGAGGTAGATCTCACCGGTGCCCGCAGCTTCGATGATGATCTTCGGGATCAGCACGATTCCGCTGATATT
The DNA here is from genome assembly GCA_965263035.1 of Acidobacteriota bacterium. Lineage (GTDB taxonomy): Bacteria > Acidobacteriota > UBA6911 > RPQK01 > JAJDTT01 > JAJDTT01. The sequence continues at coordinate 4,943,095 of OZ253580.1, read as the reverse complement.
CAGCATCACGAGCTGAAGGCCGAGTCCCAAGGAGAGCAGGTGCGGAGGCTTCTCAGGAGGTTCGTAGCGAACGCCCCTCTGACGGGGCGGTCCAGAGCGTCTCATCTGATGGTTTTTACACTCCAGGCACGGCGGGCCCGCCAGCCGGATTGCCCCGAATAACCCCTACGGAGCAGTCAGGACATTCGACTGAAATTGATGTTGGGGGTGCAGTGGCGCTGCCGTATGACCAACGCTGCCCGCCGAAGTACCATGCCAGTCGAGTACCGGTGGGTCTCGCTCCGCGCACCGAAGAAAGTGATCCGTTCAGGGGGCCTTGCCCTGGAGCCGTCCAATAGTCGGTTCAGAACTAACCCGAACCCATTCTCCTCCCCATAGCCGGTCCAGAAAGTCGGACCAGGGCAGGATCGAAATGCCGTCCACCACCCTGGGTGCCGGCTCCATCGAAACCAGCAGGTAGCGGCTGAACAGGTTCTCCTCTCTCAGGGCTCGCAATCCCTTGAGATCTCGCGCGCTCACGTTCTTCTTTGCCTTCGTCTCCACCGCTATATCCTCGAAAACGAAATCCACCTCGAATCGCGATTTCGATCGCCAGTAGCGGGGCGTTTCGAGCCGATGGTAGTCACAGAAGGCCTTGATCTCCTGGAAAATGTAGCTTTCGAACGCGCTGCCGTATTCGGCGGTTCCCGGCGCCAATCCCCGCCGGCCCTGCAGATGACGGGCGAGTCCGACGTCGAACAGGTAGTACTTCGAGGTAGAGATCGCCTTGCGCTTCCGGCTCTCGGTCAATGCCGGCACCTCGTGGGCAATGAACGTGTCTTTGAGGATCTCGTAGTACTCGCGCACGGTGGATACCGGCACTTGAGAATCATTGGCCATGGAGGAGAAATTGATCATCTCTCCATGCGCGTGCCCCGCCGTTTCCAGAAACCGGCTGAAGGCGCCGATGTTCCTGACGATCGCCTCGGCTGCGACCTCCTCCTTCAGATAGTCGCCCGCATAAGCGGCCAGGTCCTCAGTGGGAGAATCGGAAAAATAGATCGGCGGCAGGAGACCGTACTCCAGGGTTCGGTCCAGATCGAACCATTCACCGAGTTCAATCCGGACGAACGGATGCAAAGCCCGCGATCGGGCGCGGCCTCCCAGGAGATTGACGCCCTTCCGGCGCAGACTCCGGGCGCTTGATCCGGTGAGAAGGAACCGAACACCGGATTCCTGGATCATAAGCTGCACCTCGTTGAGCAACTGGGGCATCTTCTGGATCTCGTCGATGACCACGATGGAAGTGTCCGCAGCGAGCTCCTGACGGATCAACGCGGGATTGCGAGAGAGACGGACGAACAGAATCTGGTCGAGTAAGCTGTAGGTGGGATAGTCGGCGAATTGCTGACGAATCAGCGTGGTCTTGCCGGTCTGACGCGGACCGAACAGAAAACAGGAGCGGTGCTCCAGAATGTCCATCACGTTCAGGTAGCGAGGAACCAGAGGATGGGTTATGGAATTCATGACAGTTGACAATTGTTTCGCGGATTATCATGACAATTAACGGTAGACCTGTCAATTGGCACGATTATCTCTCGACCAGCGGCAGAAGACCAAGATGCTGCCTCCAGGCTGCCTGAATGCAGTAGACAATAAGTCTTGGCTTGTGTTTTCTTGACTTCCGTCTCGGCCCGCTGCTATGAGGAACGGATGTTGACGGCACGCTTTCTTCCCGCTTTCCGGCTTGGCCTTCTCGTCATCCTGACGGCTCCTGGAATCCTCCCCGCCCAGGATCGGGAATGGATCTCCTACGGCGGGGACCCGGGAGGGATGCAGTACTCCTCCCTGGACCAGATCAACCGCGAGAACGTCGGCCGCCTGAAGGAGGCCTGGGTCCACGACACGGGTGACTTCAGCGACGGCTCCGAGCTGCCCACCTTCTCCTCCTTCCAAACCACGCCCTTGATGGTGGACGGCGTCCTCTACGTCTCCACCGTCTTTCATCGTCTCCTGGCCCTCGATCCCGACACCGGAGAGAAGCTCTGGGAGTTCGATCCCAAGTTCGACCGCAGCGAGCGGGTGAACATGTACAAGAGCCGCGGCGTCGCCTACTGGACCGACGGAAAGGCCAAACGGATCTTTCTGGGGGACCAGCTGGGGCGCCTCTTTTCCGTGGACACCGCCACCGGAAAGGCTGACCCGGGATTCGGGACCGCAGGGATGGTGGACCTGAAGCAGGGAATGATGGGCGACTACGGTCATCTCCGGTTCGGGCTGGGCTCACCGGTGGCCCCCTGCGGCAACGTGCTGGTGGCGGGAAGCTGGGTCAGCGACGGCGAACCCCAGGGGCCCAGCGGCGACATCCAGGCCGTCGACGCCCGGACCGGGCGCCGAGTCTGGCGCTTCCACTCCATTCCCCGTCCGGGAGAGTTCGGCCACGACACCTGGGAGGGGGACTCGTGGAAGGACCGGTCGGGGGTCAATGCCTGGTCCAACCTGAGCGTGGACGAGGAGCGCCAGATGGTCTTCGTCCCCCTGACCTCCCCCGGCACCGACTTCTACGGAGGGGACCGCAAGGGGGACAACCTCTTCAGCGACAGCATCGTTGCCCTGGACTGCCGAACCGGTAAACGAGTCTGGCACTTCCAGACCATCCACCACGACCTCTGGGACTGGGACCTGCCCTCGCAGCCATCCCTGGTCACGGTGCGGCGCGACGGGAAGCCGGTTCCGGCCGTGGCCCAGACCACCAAGACCGGATTCGTCTTCCTGCTCCACCGGGAGACGGGTAAGCCCCTCTTCGAAGTCCAGGAACAGCCGGTGCCCCAGGGGAACATTCCCAGCGAGTACTACTCCCCCACCCAACCCGTCCCGGTCAAGCCGCCCCCCTTCGTCCGCCAAGCCATGACCCGGGACGAGATCACCGACGTCACTCCCGAGTCTCGGGCCGAGTGCCTGGAAATGGTCAAGGACGCCTATGTGGAGGGCCCCCTCTTTCGGCCCATCGGCCGGCAGCTGACCGTCATGTTTCCGGGGACCAACGGCGGCTCCAACTGGGGCGGGGCGGCGTTCGACCCCGAGTCCCAGGTGCTCTACATCAACTCCATGGACGTGGGCGCCTTCGTCCGGATGGTGAGCCGGCCCGAGGGATCCAAGGTCCCATTCCGGGCCCGGGGCACCAAGTATGGACGCTTCTGGGATTCCAACCAGTATCCCTGCCAGAAGCCCCCATGGGGCTCGTTGACCGCCATCGATCTGAACACGGGAGAATTCCGCTGGCAGTCCATCCTGGGAGAGTTCGACGAACTGACGCGGCGGGGCGTCCCCAAGACCGGGACCCCCAGTCTGGGCGGCCCCATCGTGACGGCCGGCGGCCTGGTCTTCATCGCCGCCACCAACGACAGCCGCATCCGCGCCTTCGACAAGAAATCGGGCGAGGAGGTCTGGGTCCGGCGGCTGCCGGCCAGCGGCCACGCCACGCCCATGACCTATGTGGGACCCAAGACCGGCAAGCAGTTCGTCGTCATCGCCGCCGGCGGGGGGAACAAGTACAACAAGGTGTTCGGCGGCAAGCTCGTCGCCTTTGCCCTGCCGTGAACGGCCTGCACTTCGAGAGCAGGGTGTGGATCGGGCGGTCTTGTGAATTCCCTGGCCCCTGAGTCAGGCGGAGATCCGGCTGCGGGCGACCGTGCACTCCTCCAGCATCCCCGGGTCCGGCTCGGTTCCGTGGCCCGGTTCCTCCGAAAGGCTCATCACAGGCTCGCCCGACGGACCCCGATCCAGAAACACCTCGGGCCGGGCCAGATCCTTCCGGTAGAAACGGCTGGTGGGGAAGAGGTCGGCCGGGTAGGTGAAGTTCTCCAACGTGGCCAGAGCCAGATTGACCCGGGCGCCCACGGCGCTTTCCAACATGGACCCGATCCAGCAGGGGATCCCAGCCTGGCGGCACCGGTCGTGGATCTGGAGGGCCGGCGTCAGTCCTCCGACCCGGCAGGTCTTGATGTTGACGATCTGGCAACTCCCCATTTCGATGGCCTTCCGGGCCTTGTCGGGGGAGGTCACGCTCTCATCCAGGCAGACGGGCGTTCGCAACTCCTTCTGGAGCCGGGCGTGGTCCGCCAAGTCGTTGTACTGCAGCGGCTGCTCGATCATGGCCAAGCCCAGTCGGTCGATCTCCCGGAACATCTCCAGGTCGGACAGCCGGTAGCCGCTGTTGCAGTCGATGTGAAAGGTGTGATCGGGAAAGTTCTTCCGGACCTCCTTCAGGACGGGCAGATCCCATCCCGGCCCGTACTTCAGCTTGGTCCGTTTGAAACCCGCCTCCACGCCCCGGCCGATGGCCTCCAGCAAATCGTCCACCGAGTCCATGATTCCGTAGTCGGCCCCCACGTCGACCTGGGACCGCCGCCCTCCCAGGAACCGGTAAAGAGGAATCTCCCGCCTCATGGCCTCCAGCACCCACCAGGCGCTGTCCAGGCCGCCCTTGGCGAACGAGTTTCCCTTGACGAAGGAGAGCCGGGATTGAAGTTCGTCTCCGCTGGCGATCTCTTGCCCCACCAGGGCCGGCGCCAACCAGTCCCGGATACAGGCGAAGACGCCTCCCGCCCACTCCGGCAGGTATTGGGGTGCGGCCAGTGGAGTCGCCTCGCTCCAGGCCGCCAGTCCCTTCGACTCCATCCGGATCAGGACCGATTGAACGGCAGAGTCCTCGCCGTAGGCGGTCCTCCAAGGATAAATGAGGGGCATGGCCACGTGGACCACTTCTATGGAATCGATTCTCATGGGCTCCAGGGTATACGGAAAGGTTCGCTGCCGAAAACGGATCTGAGCAGGCGTCGGGCGGTCAGGCCGTGCGCCCGACTCAGGGGTCCATCCGCCGGAGCAGGCTGCCAAATCCTTCGATGGGCCGGGTCAGCCCCAGCTTCCGGAAGCTGGCCCAGATCGTGGACTGGTTGGAGGTCACCACGGGACGGCCCGTTATTCGTTCCAGTTCCTCCACCACCTCCACGGACCGCCAAGCCGTGCAGGAACAGAAGAGCAGATCGGCCTCGGGCCGGCAGACCTGGGAGGCGAACCTCACCACCGACTCGGGGTCCTGATCGTTGATGCCCTGCTGGCCGGCGCCCACCGCCACCGGCTCGCCCTCCACGTTGAGGACGGTGAAGCCGGCGGTCTCCAGGTAGGTGCGGAGCCTCCGGTTGCTCCAATCCGGGTAGGGGGTGGCCACGGATATCTTGCGGGCGCCCATAAAGCGTAGCGCCTCGACCACGGCCGGACTGGTGCCGATGGCGGGAACCTTCGCCGTTCGCTCGATGAGAGCGAGCATTTCCCGGTCCCAGCCGGCGCCCTTGAAGAAACTTCCCGTGGTGCAGGCGTAGACGATGGCGTCCACCCGGGCCGTGGCCAGGTAGCGGGAACCGCTCTCGATGTCCGTGTTCATCCGCTCCATGCCGTCTTCGCCCATGGAGTCGTTGGTCAGCCAGAGCCTCTGGCCGTGGACGGTCATGGACCTGGGGGCCACCAGTTGGTAGTCCCCCTCGCAGGTGGTGTTGGTAGAGGGGACCATCAATCCGATTCGATGACGAATGCTCATCTTTGAGAGGCTCCTGCAATAACGATCCTATCCGAACCAGGAAGTCATACTGATTCCAACAGATGATCACCGAGTCTGTATTCTACCCTGCAACTTTCTTCAGAATGAATACTTTATCTTGAACGCATCTGGCCCATGGCAAAAGGAGATCAAGGCTCTCACCGAAGCCCGCTTCTGCACCGCTCCAGGAACCGGCAGTGGGAGAGGCTTTCACGAAACGTCCCGAAAAACGTCTTGATCGGTCAAATAACCTCGGGACTCCGCGAATGGACGGAGCCGGCGCCGAGTATATTCGAACCGCGTCAAGCTGAGATGCTTCCTTAACGCATCTCGCACAACGTCGCTCCGGGTCCGATCCAGCCTGTCACACACTTCGTCCAGTGCGCGCTTTAGCTCAGTTTCGAGCCGAAATGTGACGATCGACTTCATGGGACACATTGTACTGCTCAGGCAACGATCTGACCTTGTTTATTCCAAGTGAAACGTAGGGGCGCCCCTTTTGGGCACCCTCCTTCGTCTAATCCGGAGGGGTGACTTCCGGACGCCCATACCTCAGTTTCCCCCTGCACTCATTCTCCCGTGCTCCATCGCGACTTCGGCGGTTGGAAACCGCCGGTTCCAGCCCGTGGTGCCGGGGGTTTCGTGCTATTCTGGAGGCCATCAGGCACCGAAGATGCACAGGCCGCCGCACTCCCTTTCCCTCATCCTGGTTCTGGCTGCAGGACTCCTGCTCCTGACCGGAAACCTCGTCACCGCACAATCGGGGACCGGAACTCTCCTGGGAACCGTGCGGGACGGTCAGAATGGGACCCTCAGCGGCGTCGAACTGACCCTCACCCGGATTCAGACCAACGAAGTCTTCGTGGCTCTGAGCGCGGCGAACGGCAACTACCGCCTGGACGGGGTGCCCGTCGGCGACTATGAGATCGGAGTGAGTCTGGGCGGATACCAGAAAGAGGTGCGCACCGGAATCCTGCTTCAAGTGGGACAGACGGTTCGCCAGGACTTCAATCTGTTGTCCGGAGACTGGGACGATGTCCGCCGCACCCGGGCGCAGGGTCTCCAATTGGAATCGGAGGACGCCGAGCTGGGAGAGGTCATCGGCCGCAAGAAACTGGAAGACATGCCTCTGAATTCTCGCGACTTCACCCAGTTGGCGACCTTGGCTCCGGGGACGGCTCCCGCCAGCAGCACCAGCACCTCGGGAAGCGCCATGGGGAACATCCGGGTCCAGGGGATGCGGCAGCGGGACAACGTCACCTATGTGGACGGGTCTCTGTTTCCTCGCTTTTCCAACTTCAAGCCCAGCACCGACGCCCTGCAGGAATTCGAGGTCAAGACCGGCCTCTACGGGGCCGAGTACGGGATCCGCCCCGGAGGACAGATCGTGGCGGTCACCCGAAGCGGGGGCAACGACTTTCACGGCAACCTGTTCTGGTTTCACCGCAACGACAACCTGGACGCCCGCAACTTCTTCGAGCCCGAGAAGCAGGAGTACAAGCGCAACCAGATAGGGGCCACCTTGGGGGGGCCGATCCGGATTCCCCGCCTGTTGGACGGACGGGACCGGGCTTGGTTCTTCGTCTCGTACCAACACGAGTCCATCCGGGAGATCCGTCCGCTGACGGGGGTCGTTCCCACCGATGGAGAACGGGAGGGCCGTTTCTCCACCACCCTGATGGATCCGGCCACGGGCCGACCGTTCCCCAACAACACTATTCCTGCAGACCGGATCAATCCGGTGGCGAAGAGGCTTCTGGCCTTCTTTCCCCGGCCCAACACGGCAGGGGCGCTCAACTTCACCAGCCCCGACTCCTTCGCGCCTTACGACAACCCCCAGTTCATTTCGAGAGTCGATTTCAAGGATTCGGATCGGAGCCGCTGGTCGGGGCGCTTCGTCTGGAATTCGGGACCCTACGTCACCGTGCGCCTCATCTCCGCATTCTCCGCCGTCCAACCTCTCCGCGCCTACGGCCAGAGCATCACCAACACCCGGACCCTACCGGGCGGCCTCACCAACGTGGCCAGCTTGCACTGGACACGAAGGCCCTACATCGCGGCACCCTCCAATCCCAAGCCTGAGGCGTCGATGGGCCTGGGCGTCCCTGAGCTCCAAGCCAGCGAAGTGGATCGAATCGGAATTCCCATCGTACAGATCCAGGGCTACACCAACCTGGGAGACATCAGCCTTCAGGGACCGTCCATCACCGGGAACTGGCAGATCAAGGAACTGATCAGTTTCCAGCGGGGAGACCACTCACTGAAGACCGGCGCCGAGTTCCGCCAGCACTACCTCTTCATCAACATGGACGCCCGGTCCCAGTTCGACTTCTTCGATCGCTACACCGGGCGGGCGCTCGGCGATTTCCTGCTCGGCTATCCGGCCCGCACCACTCTGGGAGGGGAGTCGTACCGGGGGAACCTCCACCAGAACGCCCTCTATCTGTTCGTCCAGGACGACTGGAAACTGAATTCGCGGCTGACCCTGACCCTCGGGCTCCGGTACGAGGGGAGGTTCCCGTGGAAGGACAAAAGAGGGTTCGTCTCCAATTTCGATCCCCACCGGGGAGCCATTGCGGCGTCCCCCTTGGATCTGGACCTGAAGGCAGGAGAGACCGGCCGCTTTCCGGCGGGAATTCCGCTGGTGAGCTGGAGGCGAAGTGAGGGTTTCCTGCCCCGCGCGGGGATGGCATGGCGGGTGGGTTCCAACTCGGTGGTGCGGCTTGGCTACGGCATCTATGCCAACGAACTGGACACGGGGATACTCTATCGCCTGACCCGAACTCCGCGCGAGGGCGCCATCCGCTCGACCTTCAATGCGCCCTTGGAGACTCCCGGCCTGAGCTTGTCCGACCCATTTCCCGCAACCCTGGCCGGATCGGCCGTTCCCACCATCTATGGAGTGGAGACCCCGTTGCCTCTCTCATCGACGCACGTCTGGGGCCTCTCCATGCAGCACAAATTCACTCCTCTCCTGATGTTGGAGGCGGGTTATCTAGGGTCCCACACGGCGAACCAGCTGGATACGGTATCGCTCAACGACGCTCGTCCCGGCACTGGAGACCGGCAGGCCCGCCGTCCCTTTCCCCAGCTTCAGGCCGTCCACGTCCCCATGGCCGACGCCGACTCCAGATATCACGGCATGCAGTTTCGGGTGGAACGGCGTCCCGGAGCGGAAGGACTCCATCTGAGCGGCTCCTTGACCTGGTCGAGCCAGATCAACACCGGCGGCGGTTGGGAAGGGTCGTATGAGCGGCGCTATTTCAGGAGCCGGAACCTGCCGCTGCACCTCAACCGCGGACTCTCCGAGCTCCACGTCCGGCGCCGGTTGGTCCTCACCACCGGTTACGAGCCTCCCTTCGGCCGGGGAAAGCCCTACTTCCAGAGTGGGCCTATGGGGGCGATTCTGGGTGGTTGGTCCCTCCAGGTCATCTCCAGTTTCCAGGACGGTCCCTGGTTCAGCGTCTACCTCCCGGGCGACGCTCTGGACGTGGGCTCCGAATTTTCTCAATGGCCGGACCGGATCGGAAATCCGAACCTGCCGCCGGACCAGCGCACGCCCAACCGGTGGTTCGACACGGACGCCTTCGTCCGACCCGACGGCTTTCGCTACGGCAACGCCGGGCGGACCACGGTGGAGGGTCCCGGCCTGGCCAACGTGGACCTCTCGCTCCGGCGCTCCTTCCGCCTGACCGAAGGACAGAATCTGGAGCTGCGCCTGCAGATGTTCAACGCCGCCAACCGCACCAACTTCGTCCTCCGGCGCAAGGCCAGGGTCAACCAGTTCGGCACGGCCGACTTCGGGGCGCTGGGCGAGGCGTCCCCTGCCCGCCAGGTCCAGGTGGCTCTCAAGTATTCGTTCTGATCCGACGGACCTGCGACGATCGGCAGCACGACGAAAATCGGCCAGCATGTCATCATGACCGCGTATATTGATGCTGCTTGATCGTTGGACATACTGAGGCCACTTCCGACGACGGTCACACGCAGCAGGTAAATCCGTCCCGGGTGTTCCTGAAGCGGTGAACCTGCCTTATGGCACTTGCGTCACGGGATGAAGAACGGCAATCACACCAAGTCAGACGGAATGCTTGAAGCGCTAGTACCGGAAGATCTCCGGAATCTTAAGGACCCCGCGCGCGAGTTGCCGCGCCTCGCGAAAAATCCATCCGCCATGGCGAAGATAGAGTCCGCCATGAGCAGGGTCCCCACGGAGCACAAGGTGTTTCTGGGTGACGCTAGGGATGCCAGCTTTCCCGCCGGGTCGGTCCACTTGGTTCTGACCTCCCCACCTTACTGGACCCTCAAGGAGTATCGCCGGTCCGACGGCCAGCTGGGCTGGATCGAGGACTACGCAGAGTTCCTGGACCAACTCGACCGGGTCTGGCGCATGTGTTACCCCGCCTTGGTTCCCGGGGGGCGACTCGTCTGCGTGGTGGGGGATGTCTGTCTTTCGAGACGCAGGAATTCGGGCCGACATACGGTGGTCCCGCTGCACGCCTCCATACAGGAGCGTTGTCGCGATCTGGGATTCGACAATCTCGCGCCGATCATCTGGAACAAGATTTCCAACGCCACTTACGAAGTCGACCGTGGCGGGGGAGGTTTCCTCGGAAAACCTTATGAGCCCAACGCTATAATAAAAAACGACATTGAGTTCATCCTTATGCAGAGAAAACCCGGAGGTTATCGGAGCCCTTCCGTAGCGGCCAGGACTTTGAGCCTGCTCTCGCGCGAAGACTTCCAGAAGCTCTTTCGCCAAGTTTGGACCGATATCAGGGGCGCCTCGACGCGCACGCACCCTGCTCCATTTCCGGTGGAATTGGCCGAACGGCTCATCCGAATGTACAGCTTTGTGGGCGATACCGTGTTGGACCCCTTTATGGGAACCGCCTCGACTCAGGTTGCCGCCATTGCTTGCGGAAGAAACAGCGTCGGCATCGAGGTCGATCCGGCATATTTCGAGATCGCGCTCAAGCGCCTACGCAACGAGACCAACCGCCTGTGGAAGGACGTGACCATAAGCCCTGGCCGGATTGCCGGACGGCAGCGAACCCCAGCCGTCAACACCGGGAAATCGTCAGCGTCTCTCGTTGCTGTCTGAAGCGGATCCGTGACTTCACTCCAAGACGCAATAACCCGCCTCTATCGGATTGCGGTTCTCGAGGGCAAAGCCACGTCGACCCTTCGATTGGCAAGACTGGCGGACTACTGTGTCCAAGAACTGGAGCGACGAGGACTGAGAGGCGTCGAAACGGAGTCTTCGATTCCAGGAGCGGGAAGAAGCAAGCAGTGGGACGTCGCGTGGCGTTACCACGGGAAATACCGGCTCGGGATCTCGCTGAAGTCCATTTTGAGAAACTTGGCGGGAACCGTCCCCAACAGGATCGACGACATGATCGGCGAGGCAGCAAACGCTCAGTTGCACTCCCCCGAAATCGCCATTGGCTACGTCATGATCTTCAACGTCGAACAGGACGTCGTGTCGCCGAAGTACGGATCGACCTGGGCCGAGGTCGCAGAGCGTCGATTGACTTCACTGTCCGGCAGAAGGCCACCGGCTTGGGCAACTGGAATGATCGAAGACTTTGTACTGGTAAAGGTCAACTTTGGCTCATCGGCTTCGATTGTCTCGACTTCTCAGCCCTTCACCGATTTCTTCGACACGATCGTGGCGCAGGTCGCTCACCGGAACCCGAATGCCATTCCGAGCACTTGAAATTACGCCGCGCTAGGAGTCTGCGCGGTAGAAATGATCGTAGCGAGAAAGTGGGGAATCGAGGCCAGATTTTCTCGATTTTGAGGTGCATAGTTGTTCTATTCGCCGAGAAATCGGGGAAATATGGACTGATTCTACCGCTTTCGCAGTAGATCAATTTCTGCGGCGCAGGCTCCTAGCTTGGCACTCTCTTTCCGGTTGCTAGACTGTGCAGACTGTCTCCGTTCGGTAGCGCACCATAGGCTCCGTTTCAAAGATGCGGATAAGGCAATGGAGCAGACTGCACTCAGAGAAACCACGCCCCTGAACGAAGGCCAGAGTCTGGAATTTCGGCTGCAGATGTTCAACGCCGCCAACCGCACCAACTTCGTCCTCCGGCGCAAGGCCAGGGTCAACCAGTTCGGCACGGCCGACTTCGGGGCGCTGGGCGAAGCGTCCCCTGCCCGCCAGGTCCAGGTGGCTCTCAAGTATTCGTTCTGATCCAGCGGAAGCCGCTGCAGCTCAGTCGTTTTCCCTCAGATAGACGGCATAGAGTCTGGGATCGGCGTCCGCCTCCCGCTCCATGTGGATCCGCAGGCGCACGGTCTGTCCAGCCAGGGCGGCCAGATCGCCGCCGAACCACTGGACGGGCACGTCGAGCCCTCCCTCTCCCTGGGGAACGCCGCTCGCCGGCCCTGAATATTCGGGCAGCAGGTTGAAAGCGGCGTCCGAGATCTCGACCTTCATGAGCCGAGCTTGATCGGCATTGAGCACCACGTGGAAACCGCCCTTGGGCAGGGTCACCGGAGCCGACCAGACCCAACCCCGGGGCTCGTCCAGCCGCGTCGAACCTTCGGGATAGAGCCCCAGGGCGCCCCAGCGATCCCGGGGCAGCGTGGCCAGGGCCACCTCGGCGTAGTACTCCTCCCCATACTCGGCGTTGCGCCAGCGCCCGTGGTAGATGAGGGTCTTATCTCCCACGTTGAGGATCCCGTTGCCCGACTGGCAGAGAATGGTGGGGTAGGTCTTTCCCGGCTCGTTGGTCACCGGCGAATCGTCGCGATGCAGGTAGACGTGCCCCTTCACCGGCTCGCGGAAGTGGATCCCGTCGTTGCTGACCACCAGGCCGAAATCGGCCGAAATCTTCCCGTGCCCGAACCAGGCCGCCGGGACGTTCCGGGTCGTGTCCCCGGGGAAGTTGTGCCAGAGCCCGAACAGGCCCACCAGCACTGAGCCATAGCTGCGGGCGCCGATGCCCAGATGCACCTGATCATACGGCTTGCGGCCGCCCCGCATGGCGGGATCCTCCGGTTCCCGGATCAGGAATGCGGGGGCAAATCCCGACACCCAGTCCTCGAAGTTGGTCGAGACGGCCGCGTAGCCCTGGCGCCCGTGGGGGTGGCCTCCTTCGCTGTGTCCGCTGGCCTGACCGTGGACCGCGTAGAAACCATTGTGCTTGTAGACTCCTGCGATCTCGATGAACTTGTCCACGGCGTCCCGATCCTTGACCTTCCAGTGGATGCCGTCGGGGCTCGTGGCCGACCGGAAGACCCAGGTCTTTCCATTGTGGAGGTTGTAGATCATCTTGTAGCGGCGCTCGGGGTCCGCCTCCTCCTCGTCCTTGAGGACGTGACCGCCGTACATCCGCTCCCCCGGCAGATCCAGGGCGTTGTTGTCGCGGCTCCCCTTGTATTCCACCTGTCCCAGGTTCGGCTTGACCCATTGGATCCCGTCGTCGCTCTCCGCGTAGCAGACCGGCCCCACCGTGAACCCGCTCTCGGTCTCTCCCGTACCCAGGGCGTAGTACCACATGCGGTACTTTCCCTGGTCGAAGAGGACCGTCCCGTAGAAATGGGTCGCGATGTAATCCGGTTTGCCCGGATCGTCACGGCTGGGGGTCAAGACCGGCTCCAGCCTCGCTTCCGGCTTGGAATAGTAGAGGGAGACGTTCCGCCGCAGCGGCAACAGATGATCGTCGATGGCCAGCAGCGGGGCCTCTCCCCGAACCACTCCCGGAACCGTCTCGAAGCGGAATCCGTCGGCCTCGGTCCCACCCGGTCCGCCTCCGGAGCACGCAGCACCCAGACCAAGGATCAGTGAGACGGAGAGAAAGAGACAGGCCCGTTGCTTCAAATTCATGACTCCTCCACGTTGGAATCGGACCGCGGCCACCTGGCCGGAGCGTCGTTATCTCCGGTCCTGCGGTTTCACGTCGGGAGGCGCCCCGACGAAGAGCCACCAGCAGTCCTCGTCGGTGTGATTGTAGACGGACCTCATGGGCTCCGGAGGAAAGTAGATGGCCGTGTTCTCCTCCACCTCGTATTCGTCGTCATCGACTCTCACCATGGCGCGGCCCTTCATCAGGTAGTAGACCTCCTCCATGGTGAAGTGACGATGATGCTCCACGCTTCCACCCGGCGCCAGCCGGCCCACCGACATCCGCAGCTGGCCGGGGAGCCCGAAGGCGTCGTTGAAGGACTTGTGCTCCAGGGTTTCCTGATTCGCGGCGATGTCCGCCAGATCCACGAAACGAACCGGTTTGCATGCCTTGGACCTGTCTTTGTTCATTCTTTCGACCTCCCGTCCGTAGTTGTTTCGTCCGTCAACAGCTCATTTACCTTTTCGGAGACTTCGTGACAAGAACCGTTACCAGGCCAGCCAGCCACCGTCCACGCACAGGACCTGTCCGGTGACGAACGAAGCCGCGTCCGAAGCCAGGTAGATGACGGCCCCTTTCAAATCTTCCCCCGTCCCCGGCCGTTTCAAAGGGGTGCGCTGAATCAGTCGAGCCCAGGTGTCCCCGGGGACGGCCGTCTTCAGCCGCTCGGTCCGGATCATCCCGGGACTGATGGCGTTGACCCGGATCTTGTAGTCCGCCCAATAGGTGGCCAACGCCCGGGTCATGCTGATCACCGCTCCCTTGCTGGCGGAATAAGCCAGATCCTCTCGGGTCGGGTTCCCGGGAGGATGGGACACGGAGGGGTCCACGCCCACGTGCCCGTAGACCGAGGCGATGTTGATGATGCAGCCGCCACCCTGAGGCACCATGATCCGGCCGGCCCTCTGGGAACAGAGAAAAGTGCCCGTGGAGTTGACGGCAAAGACCCTCTGCCAGACCTCCAACGGGGCGTCCAGGGTAGTGACGGCGATGGAGATTCCGGCGTTGTTCACCAGAACGTCGAGGCGCCCGAAACGGTCCTCGGCCGCCGCCATCATGCGGTCGACGTGGCCGGGACGGGAGACGTCCGCCTCCACTCCCAACCCGCCTCGTCCCCGCCGGCGTATTCGCTGGGCGGCGGCTTCGGCCAGAGTCCCGTCCAGATCCCCGATGACCACGTCGGCGCCGGCCTCGGCCAGCGCCAGCGCCAAGTCTCTTCCGAGACCCGATCCGGCACCCGTGACGACCGCGACCTTGCCGTGGAGACTGAACCGGTCGGACCCAGGCATGCCGGTCAGAACAGTCCCTGGATCCGGCCCGTTGCGGTATCCACGTCGATCCCCCGGTAGGCGGGCCGGGACCCGGTTCCGGGCAAGAGAAGGATTCCGCCCGCCACCGGAACCACCAGTCCGGCGCCCCGGTAGAGCAGGATGTCCCGAATCGGAAGGTCCCACCCCCGGGGCCGGCCCTTCAACTGCGGATCGTGGGAGAGGCTCAAATTGGTCTTGGCCATGCAGAGTCCCAGCGACCGGTTTCGGGGATCGCTGTCCAGTCCCTCCAGCTTGCGCCGGGCCTCCGGCGAGTAGCTCACGCTCGCGGCCCCGTAGACCTGGGTGGCGATGCACTCGATCCGTTCCCTCAAGCTGCTCTCCAGGTCGTAGAGGAACCGGAAATCCTGCTTCCGCTCGCAGGCCGCCACCACCGCCTCGGCCAATTCCACGGCCCCCTCGCCTCCCTTGAGCCAGTGGTCCGACATGGCGAAGGGAGCCCCGGCCGCACCGGCGATCCGCTTCACCACGGCGATCTCCTCGTCGGAATCGGTCACGAACCGATTGACGCAGACCACCGGTTGTATGCCGCTCTTCCGGACGATGTCGATGTGGGCCAGCAGATTGGAGCAACCTCTTTCCACCAGCTCCAGGTTCTCCTCGATGTAGGCCGGATCCAGAGGCTGGCCGGGACGCACCCGAGGCCCGCCCCCGTGGCTCTTGAGGGCGCGGATCGTGGCCACCAGCACCACCGCGTCGGGCCGGAGTCCGGAGTACCGGCATTTGAGGTTCCAGAACTTCTCGTAACCGATGTCGGATCCGAACCCGCTTTCGGTGACCAGATAGTCGGTCAGGAGGGTTCCCATCCGGTCGGCGATGACGGAGCTCTGACCCAGGGCGATGTTGGCGAAGGGACCCGCGTGAACCAGCATGGGCTGCCCTTCGATGGTCTGGAGCAGGTTGGGATGGACCGCGTCGGTCATCCAGGCCGTCATGGCCCCGTCCACCTCCAGGTCGGCGGTGGTGACTTCCCTTCCCCGGCGGTCCCAGGCCACGACGATCTTGCCGATCCGGTCCCGCAGATCCGACAGGTTCCGGGAAACGGCCAGAATCGCCATGAGCTCGCTGGAGGCGGTGATCTGGAAGCCCGACTCCATGGGATAGCCGTCCATCTTGCCGCCGTTCCCGATGTTGATCCGGCGCAGGGACTGGGCACAGAAATCGATGGCCCACTTCATCTCCACCCGGTCGGGATCGAGGTCGAGACGACTCAGGCCCAGCGACTCCAGCTTGCGGTCGTCGTAGTTGCGCTCGTGCTGCATCCTGGCCGTGAGGGCCACCATGGCCAGATTGTGGGCATTGGTGATGGAATCCAGGTCTCCGGTGAGCCGGACCGACAGAGGGGCCAGGGGAATGCACTGGGAAAGGCCGCCGCCGGCGCCGGACCCCTTGAGGTTGAAGGTGGGTCCGCCGCTGGGCTGGCGGATGGCGCCCGCCACTCGGCAGCCGATCCGGGCCAGGCCCTGCACCAGTCCGATGGTGGTGGTGGTCTTTCCTTCTCCCAAAGGGGTGGGTGTGATGGCGGTCACGTCAATGTACCGCCCGCGGGTGGAGCCTCCGAGCCGTCCCATGACTGCCCGGTGATCCACCTTCGCGAGTCCACGGCCGGCGGGAATCAACTCCGCCGCCCGAAGGCCCAGTTCCGAACCCAATCGGTCGATTGGCTGGGCCGACCTCTCTGCCGCCTCGGCCACCTGCCAGCCTTTCAGCTTCGTGGGATCCAAGTGCTTCATAGCCACAGAGAATCGAGCCTCTTGCCTTTCCAGTCTACTACGATCTTTCGTCCCGAATCCTGCCAGCGGCAGACTCCACCAGCCGTTTCGGCCCTGCGTTGACAGGGTCCGTAGAGCTTCGGCATGGGTCGCACGTCTTGGCGACCTTCACCGGGCACTGCTAGAATACCTGCGGCATCGTCAATTTACTGGTCCGTCTCATCCCAGAGCACCTGAATGTTTAATCCGCTCGGGTTGTTGCTGCTCCTGTCGGTCGCCCCGGCCGTCGCCGGGAATCGGGATCTCCCTCCACCGGCGACCACCGACGTGGACTTTTCCCGGCAAGTCGAACCGATCCTCCGGGACCGCTGCTTCGCCTGTCACGGCGCCAACGTCCAGTTGAGCGGACTGCGGCTGGACGAGCGCAGCCACGCCCTCAAGGGGGGAGACTCGGGCCTTCCCTCGGTGATCCCCGGCGACAGCGCCCAGAGTCTCCTGATCCGGACCGTGGCCGGTCTGGACCCCGACCGGATCATGCCCAAGACCGGTGATCGGCTCACTTCCGAGGAGATCGGGCTGCTCCGGACCTGGATCGACGCCGGCGCCGACTACACCGAGTCGGCCGACTCGAGGCCGGCGGCGGACGGCAAGGATCACTGGTCGTTTCAACCGCTGGCTTCACCCGCGGTCCCAGCGGTGAAGAACGCCGGCTGGGTCCGAAACCCCATCGACTCCTTCGTCCTGGCCAAGCTGGAGGCGCGGGGCTGGAAGCCGTCTCCTCCGGCGGGTAACGAGGCCCTGTTGCGGCGTATCTACCTCGACCTCGTCGGCCTGCCTCCGACTCCCCGGGAACAGCAGGAGTTCCTGAAGCAGAGTTCGCCGGAGCAGTTCGACCGCCTGGTCGGTGAGCTTCTGGATCGGCCGGGATACGGAGAGCGATGGGGCCGGCACTGGCTGGACGTGGTCCGCTACGCCGAGACCAACGGTTACGAGCGGGACGCCACCAAACCGGAGGTGTGGAAGTACCGGGACTACGTGATCCGATCCCTGAACCGGGACAAGCCCTACGACCGCTTCATTCTGGAGCAATTGGCCGGAGACGAGCTGGACGACGCCACCGCCGAGACTCATGTCGCGCTGGGCTTCAACCGCTTGGGTCCCTGGGACGACGAGCCGGCCGACTTCGACCAGGACCGCTTCGATCAGCTGGATGACGTGGTCCGAACCACCTCGGAGGCCTTCCTGGGCCTCACCATGGGTTGCGCCCGCTGCCACGACCACAAGTTCGATCCCCTCACCCAGAAGGACTATTACGGAATGGCGGCCCTCTTCAACGGCCTGCGCCGGTCCCAGACCGGACGCCGCGAAGACAGCCTCCCGGTGGGAGACCACGCCCAACTGACGCAGCAGGCGGAGAAGGACCATCGAATCCAGGAGCTGGAAGCCCGGATCGACAAGCTGCGGGAAGACTTCCGGATCGAGTTCCTTCGATCGGGGCGGAGCGGAATTCCGGAGCAGGCCGTCGCGGCCCTGCTGGAGGAGGTCAAGAAGAGAACGGAGGAGCAGAAGCGCCTGGCCGGGCAATACTTCTCGGAAATGATCACCGAGACCGCCCAGGCCCTCTCACCTGAACTGGTGGAGGGGATCGCCGCGTTGGAAGCCCGGATCGACCTGGTTCGCCGTTCCTCCCCCGATCTGGACCGCGGCTACTTTCTCCACGAGTCGAAGCCCCCGGAAGTGGTCCACGTGCTGCTGCGGGGCCGCGCCGCCAGTCCCGGCGAGGTGGCTCCTCCCGTGCTGCCCGAGGCCCTGGTCACGTCCCAACCCGCCTTCTCCTCCAACGGCGACAGCAGCGGGAGGAGACTGGCCCTGGCCCGCTGGATCGCCAACTCCGAGAACCCCCTCACCGCACGGGTCCTGGTCAACCGGGTCTGGCAACAGCACCTGGGCCAGGGACTGGTCCGCACCGGCGGCGATTTCGGGGCCATGGGAGACCGGCCCAGCCATCCCGAGCTCCTGGACTGGCTGGCCGGCCGCTTCATCCAGGAGGGCTGGTCCCTCAAGAAGCTCCACACCCTGATCATGACCAGCAACACCTACCGCATGGACAAGACGCCGGTGGACGAGTACCTGGAGGCGGACCCGGAGAACCGCCTCCTCTGGCGGGTCCACTACCGGCGCCTGGAGGCGGAGGCCATACGGGATTCGATGCTGGCGGCCAGCGGACAGCTCAATCGGAAGATGTACGGACCCAGCATGGTGCCGCCCATTCCGGAGGCCGCACTGGAGGGGCACCCGGACCCGGACAAGATCTGGCACACTTCCGATGATCGGGAAGCCAGCCGCAGGACCGTCTACGCCTTCGTCAAGCGCTCCATGCTCATCCCCATGCTGGAGGTCCTGGACTTCTGCGACACGACCCGGAGCTCCGCCCAGCGGCCGGTGACCAGCATTGCTCCCCAGGCTCTGACCCTCTTCAACGGAGACTTCGCCAACGGGCAGGCCCTGCACCTGGCCCGCCGCGTCCTGGAGGAGGCGGGTCCGGACCCGGCCGCGCAGGTGGACCTGGTCTATCGGTTGGCGCTCTGCCGCAGAGCGACCCCCCTGGAACACCGGGAGATGGTGGACTTCCTGAATCGGGAAACGGAGGCTCACCTGTGGGAGACAAGTGCCAGGAATCGGGACCGGCTCGTGGCCCGGGAGAAGAGCCTGGTGCAGCTCTGCCGGGTGGTCTTCAACCTGAATGAATTCGTCTACCCCAACTGAGGAGGCGCCGAGAGAACGGCTCAGCCGGGAGAATAACGATGCAGGCGAAACGGTTCACACCCAACAACCCGCCCTGTGGCCGGACCCGAAGAGAGTTCCTGTGGGAGACGGGGGGAGGATTCGCCGGGCTGGCCCTCATCGACCTCCTCTCGTCAGACGGTTTCTTCGGACGGCTGGAAGGAGCTTCTACCGACGGCACCCCTCCGGTGCTCATGGCTCCCAAACTCCCTCATTTCCCGACGCGCGCCAAGCACGTCATCTTCCTCTTCATGAACGGCGGTCCCAGCCACGTGGACCTGTTCGACCCCAAGCCGGCCCTGGCCAAGCACCACGGCACCCCTTACAGGGGGAAGGTGAAGGTGGGATCCAACAACCGCGCCATCGGCTACCTCATGCAGTCTCCTTTCGAGTTCCGGAAACACGGCCAGAGCGGCTTGGAGATCAGCAGCGTCTACCCCCATCTTTCCCGCTTCGCCGACGACCTCTGCGTCATTCGTTCCCTGTACACGGACACGGCGGCCCATGCCTCGGGGAACATCCAGATGAACACGGGCAACGTCATCATCGGGAGACCTTCCCTGGGCTCCTGGCTCAGCTACGGTCTGGGGACTCTCGGCAACGACCTGCCCAGCTTCGTGGTCATGACCGATCCCCGCGGCGGGCCCATCGGAGGGACCTCCAACTGGACCGCCGGTTTCATGCCGGCCGCCTTCCAGGGGACCCTTTTCAGGAGCAAGGGGAGTCCACTCCTGAACCTGGCGACTCCGGACGAGGTCAGCGGGCGGACCCAGCGCCATTCCCTGAACCTGCTGCAACGGCTGAACCGGAAGCACCTGAAGAACCGGGAGCAGGAGTCGGAGCTGGCCGCCCGGATCCATTCCTACGAACTGGCTTACCGGATGCAGACCACGGCCTCCGAGGTGGTGGACCTGGAACAGGAGAACGAGCAGACCCGGGAGATGTACGGGCTCAATAACCGTCTCACCGCCGACTTCGGCGGCAAGTGCCTCATCGCGCGGCGGCTCATCGAGAAGGGTGTCCGTTTCGTCCAGCTCTACTCGGGAGGCGGGCACGGCCCGGACACCTGGGACGGCCATGTGGACTGCATCAAGAACCACAGCCTCCACGGCTACGAGACCGACCAGCCCATGGCGGCCCTGATCGAAGACCTGAAGCGGACCGGACTCTGGGACGAGACACTCCTGATCTGGGGCGGAGAGTTCGGGCGGACCCCCACCAGCGAGGGCGTCGGCAAACCGGGACGCGACCACAACTGGCTCGGGTTCACCATGTGGCTGGCCGGCGCCGGGGTCAAGGGCGGGCAGGCCATCGGAGCCACCGACGAGCTGGGCTTCGAGGCGGTGGAATCCCCCTACCACGTCTCGGACCTGCACGCCACGGTGCTGCACCTGATGGGCCTGGATCACACCAAGCTCACCTTCTTCTACCACGGCCTCGAAGAGCGCCTCACCGGTCAGCGGGGTCAGGTGATCGAGCAGTCGCTGGCCTGAGCGGGTGTCGAGGCAACTTGTTGCCTCGTGACAACCGCCCGCCGCCCGCTATTCCCGGTCTCTGGAAGTATTTCGCCCCGCTGCGAGCTCCCGGCTGGGGGTCAAGTGGGGGTCATCGTTTCCGCCAGTTCCATTCGAATGTCAGCCGCGATCTCTTCGACCTCCCGCGCGACCTGGGGCGACCGGCCAAGCATCTGTTCCAACGCCGTGACCAGTGGTAGCAATCGGTTTGCAGACAGTGATTCTTGAATCAAATCAAGCGCACGCGCGGGGCCAGCCACGGCGGCAAATTGGATAAATACCGACACGCAGCCTTCGGGCAAACTGTGCATCTCTGGAAGGCACGCCAGAAGCGTTGAGACCTCATTCTCACCGACAATTCCCACTCGTCCCGGGGGGTCTTTCGAATCTGAGTCGGGCCCCAGAAGGTCAGAGGGAGGTCCGATCTTGAACCGGGCGACATCTCTTCTCCGGCGATAGGTCACTCCGGCCTCGGCCGCGAAGGCCTCGCCCGCATCCGGCAACTCGACGGGCGAATAGTACGACACCATGAACTGAATCAGAGTTTCCACCGTGGACGATACTCCGGCGCCTCGACGGAGCAAGTAGTAGATGTTGTACAGACGCTCGGCCACATAGTACTGCCTGCGCCGGGCGGTTCCTCCTTTGATGATCACTGCACCGCGCTGGACGAGACGCCGGAGCAGAGCGCTGCAACGGTTCGTGTCGAGCCGGGACAAGTCGGCGATTTCCTTCGTGGCCGCCGGCTTCCACAGCCTGGCAAGTGCCAGGTACACGCGTCGTTCCTGGACCGGCAATGAGTCGAGATGACTCTTGAAATACTCCGTGTGATCATCGACAAGATCGAGCAAGTTAACCATTAGTTCACGTAATGATTGCCCCCCCCCGAACCGAGCGACGATGGTGAGCAAGCGGGGGCTGCCGCCAGTGAGAATCTGTAGCGCCCTGATCGTCCGCGAGGCAGCAGATTCTCCGGATACGGTCTGCCAAAGGGCTGCGCACTCACTCGTGTCGAGCGCATGCAGCGTGATCATCCGAAAGAAGGCATAGAGAGCACTTTCCGGATGGTCGATCTCCTCAAAACGGCTGGTGGCGCTACCCAGAAAAAAAATCCGAGGCTCGGTCTGGAATGTCTTTCGCAACCGCCATCCCGCGTCCGGGTCGAGCATGTCCGCGAACAACATGTTCAGATTCTCGACCATCAGCACCAGGCGTTGACTGTGACGGTCGGCAAAATCCAGGAGCACCCCGAGGCACCGCTCCGCCAAGATGCGGTCGTCCGGACTGGATCTCAGGTCTTCGTAGGTACGGTGCAAATCCACGCCATCCGCGTGCGGTGCCTGATCCGCGAGACGACCCAGGCATTCCAACCAGAACTCACCGCAGGTCGTGACCTCGTAACTCTCTTCGGCGAATACAACGGGAAAGAACCTCGCCAACTTGGAATTGCGCCGTATCTCGACCGCCACGCGCAGCAACAGGTGAGTCTTGCCGCTGCCCCGCGGACCGACGACGATCATGTGTGGATTCGAGTTTCCGGTGCTCTCGCTCAGGGTCTCGATGATCGATTCAACTTCGTTGGTCCGTACACAGAATGATGTCACCAGTTCGTCGTCGGTCAGAAACCCCGGATTGTATTTTGGGGCAGGTGTTCTCATCACTCGACCCTTGGTTTCGATCATCGCTTGTTGATCGGAATGAAGTACGCACCGTGTCGGGCCTTCCACCAGTCTTCAAGCAGACCCGACACGAACCGGTAGCCGCCGGGTTGGGCGGCCAGATAGCCATCATGCTCCAGGGTGTACAGGACATCGTCGATTGAGGCCGAGTCCACGGGACCTGAAGAAAGTTCGGTGCGATACCTCTCGATCGATTCCCGCTTCAGCAGTCCATCGTTTACCGCAGCCTCCGTCAATAGGCTGAGGGCGGTCTTGTAGCTTTGACTCCCGAGAATCATCCTCAGTCGACTCTCATAGTGCTCCAGATCGATCTGCCCCCCGACGCTGAGCAGGTCCTGCTCATACACATGGCCGACATCGGCAACTGTCGCCATATGTCTTCTGTTCCGGCGCAATTGTTCATGAAGATGGCCGAAAAACTGCTGCACGTGGTGGGGCACGCAGCATCGGAGAAGGCGGCACATCTCGCATCGGACCTCACGGGATAGTTCCAAACCGTACATACACGCCAATGCGTCGAGACATTTGACGGAAGTGTCCTGGCTCCAGGGTTTCAACTCGAACGACGAAAAGATATTCGCCTGCGCGCTGAGACCAGCTTGTTTGAGAATGGGTTCGAGACCGACGCTGCCCGATACGATCATGGATACGCCGCCCCGATGGGTCTGCCCATTTTTGCGCAGCCAACTCAAGAACTGGTCTGCTGCCTCCCGCCGTTCCGGCGTGATCCGGTAGTCCTGACCCTTGAGCAGTCTGTTGATGAGGATCGGCAACTCATCGATTGCCGGAACGACTGGTTTCTCGCTCAATGCAAGTGCAGTGAAAATCTGATCACCTCGCTGGCGCCAGTTTCCGGCATCGATTCCGGCGCGTAACCTGACCTTCACATCGGCGACTTCCAATGCTTCGACCCGATCGCCAACGCCTTTCAGGAAGTTTGCGAAACCGGACCTGATGCGGCTCCAGACGGTCCGGACTGATCGTGCCTGGATTGCAATCTCGGCGACGGCGTCCGCGGAGTCGTCTGCGCCTTCGAGATCGACGAAAATGGTTTGAATTTTCTTTCGTCCGCCAGACGACGCAGCAGTTCCCTCACCAGGCTCGTCTTGCCCATCCGGCGCTGCGCCGTCAGCAAAGTGTGGGTTCCTTCCCCGACACGTTCACTCAATGCCTCGAGTTCGGCCTCCCGGTCGAAAAATCGGTCTCCGTCGACCCAGTTGCCACCGGCTTTCTTGAGTCCTTTCACGACTGGCTCCTCGACACAGCCCACCATAGATACCAACCGATTTGTTGGCAACAGATATGTTGGTACAATCGGTTTGCGAGCTGCGGCGTCCTCCCGATCTCCCGGGTCTCTTATTGCTCACCGTCCGAAACGGATACTGGACCCGGATCATGCCCTTTCCATGCAGCATGACAGCGATGTTCCCCTCCGAACTCACATAGGTCTCCGCATTCCACGGCCGCTGTCCGGCGATCAGCCCGTCAATGGTCGCTTGCCTACTGGCGGGTGATCCTTGCGGTGAACGGCGACGCAGGAAACCTCATGTGTGCGAGAACCATCTCGGGAAAGAACTCAACGATCCGGAACTCGCCTCGGCTATTCCACGAAGACCGTGGCGTTGGTGGCCGTGACACCTCGAACCCCGGACTTTTTCTGGACCCACACCACGAAGGTGTAGACCCCCTTACGGGAGGGGATGGAGATGGTCTGGGAGAAGGACCGGCCGCGGACCTGGACCGATCCCCGGGTGCCGTCGCCGTACCGCATCCGCAGGGGCAGCCGGACCCAGTAGATCTTCTCGTCATCGGGCAAGGCATAGGAATACGTGCCCATGAGCTGGGCCAGGGACATCTCTTCAGGCAGGGGTTCGTAGTAGACCGAAATCGCCTGGAATTCGTACCCGGGCTGGAGCACCTTGCCCTTCAGTTGAACGGCGGAGGAGGGCTCCTGCTTCCGGGGAATCGGCTCCAGCCTCACGTACCGCTTGGCGAAGATCTGGATCATCCGCAGACCCGCCTTGTTGTACGCCACGCCGATCCCCACGTGGGTATGGAGGGGGTCCAGGATGTTTCGGCGGTGCTGGTCATACGGCGGTTCCTCGCCGATGAGGCCCTCGTGGCGTGCGGTCATCTCGGCCTTCACGGAGTCGAAGCTCACCTTGAAACCGGTGCTGTTCAGGCTGGAGATGTTCTCGGAGGTGTGATCCGTGACCCCGCCCTGCGAATAGCGCATGTACGGCTTCCAGCCGGCCCGGTTCCAGTGGCTGGTGTAGCCTTCCCGAAGCATCTCCCGGCAATGCTCGTCGGCCAACTTGGAGAGGGTTTCCGAGTACGCCGCCGGCGGAGCCGAGGCCTTTTTCCGGTCCTGGTTGATGAACTCCACCACCATCAACCGCAACTCCCGGATCGATTTCTCGGTCAACTCCCGGGCGGGCGCGGTCTGGCTCCCCAACAGAACCGACAGCAGTGAAATGCCGCAGAATAGACGCACTGGTCCGATTATAGGTCGCCCCTTCAGGAACTGACCAACGTCATGTCGCAGGCACTTCGAGGTGCTATTCTCTGGAACATGACAAACTGGCCCCCGAGCGACCCCAAGCACGCTTCGATCCTCAAGTCTCCCTCCCGCCGGCAGTTCCTGCGAGGAACGGGGTTGGCCCTGTCCGCCTCTCTTGCCGGAGCGCTGACTGGTTGCGGAGGAAATCAGTCGGCGAAGCTCGTAGAACGGCGGCGGCAGGCTGCCTGGCGCCGGCGGCGCGTCATCCTGGACGATGACGGAGACCTCTGCTATAGCGAAGACGCCGAAAAGAGCGTGGAGGCCTTTCTGGCCCAGCGTTTCGTTCCCATCCTGGAAACCCCCGTGGACAGCATCGCCTGGTGCATCATGTGGGCCATCGCCATCGGCAAAGGCAAGACCCGCTACTGGGAGACCCAGCAACTGGGCAAACCCCTGAACCCGGTCATCTCCGACCCGACTCCCGTCATGGCGGAAGCCGCCCGCAGCCGGCAGATCGAACTCTTCGGGTCCCTGCGGATGAACGACACCCACGACTCCTACGGCATGCCGGCGGGCAAGCTGATCTATCCCCTCAAGGTGGAGCACCCGGAATGGCTGCTGGGGGACGAGAGCATGAAGGGGCCGGTCTTCAGCAGCCAGGCGGCGGCCATCTGGTCGGGCCTGGATTTCGCCGTGCCCCAGGTCCGGGAGGACCGGCTCTGGTGGATCCGGAACACGGTGGGAAAATACGACGTTGCCGGCGTCGACCTGAACTTCTTCCGCATGCCCTGGTACTTCAAGACGGGCAAGGAGGAGGAGGGAATGCCCCTCATGACCGACCTGATCCGCTCGGCCCGAAAGGTCCTGGACCGGGAGTCGGAGCGCCGGGGACATCCACTCATGCTGGGAATCCGCAGCCCGGGTACCGTGGCCGCCTGCCGCCGCATCGGCATCGATATCGAGACCTGGCTGAAGGAAGGACTGGTGGACCGCCTCCTCATCGGCGGAGGCTACGTCCCCTTCACCAACCCGGCCGAAGAACTGGTCCAACTGGGCCACCAGCACCAGGTTCCCGTCTACCCCTGCATCAACTGCGGCACCCAGATGTTCGGCTCCGACTCCGCGTTCCGGGGAGCGGCCTCCAACATCCTCTGGGCCGGAGCCGACGGTATCTATCTCTGGAACTTCCAATACCGGAAGGTGCCCCAGATCTCCTACGGGCGTCCCACCGCCGAAGGGTACGAGGTCCTGAACCACATCGGCTCCGGCGACGCGCTCCGTTACCAGGACAAGACCTTCGCCATCGACTACGTTCAGACGGTGGACGTCATGGGCAACGTAGGCCCCTACTCCATCGCCAGCTATCCGGGCCAGGTGCCGGTGGAGTTGGCGGGAAGTCCCGGTCAGGACCGGACGGCGGTCGAGATGCGGGTCGGAGACGACCTGGCCGCGGCCGAGCAGGCAGGACGGTTGAAAGGCGTGGGAATCGAAGTGGAGGTCCACAACCTGATGCCAGGCGAACGCTTGGAGGTGACCCTGAACCAAGCTCCCATGGAGCTGGTGTCGGAAGCGGTCCGGCCGCCCCGCAAGGAGGGAGAAAAAGGAGTCCCCTTCCGGTCCGGGACGCTCTCAGCCACCCAGATCCGCCAGGGGATGAACCGGTTCGAGGTCGGCGTGGCGAATCGGGGCTCGCGCGCCGGCGGCAAACTGATCCTGAAGCAGATTCTTCTCCATGTCCGCTACAGCTAATTCTCCGCTTTCGTCCGTAGTCGGCCGTCACCCCCGCGGGACCGGAACTCGAACCGGGCTCTTGCTCCTGTTGGGCTGTCTGTCGTTCGGTTGTTCGCCGCCCCCGGCTCAGGAAACCGGCCGACCCAACATCATCGTCGTCATCACCGACGACCAGGGCTGGGCCCAGTTGGGAAGCCATGGCGACGACGTCCTCCGAACTCCCCACCTGGATCGTCTGGCCGCTGAGAGTGTGGAGCTGACCCGTTTTTACGTCTCTCCCGTCTGCGCCCCCACCCGGGCCAGCCTCATGACCGGCCGCTACAACTACCGGACCGGCGTGGTCGACACGTACGTGGGACGGGCCATGATGCACTCGGACGAGGTCACCCTGGCCGAGACTCTCACGAAGGCGGGTTACCGGACCGGCATCTTCGGCAAGTGGCACCTGGGGGACAACTACCCCCTCCGGGCCATGGACCAGGGATTTCAGGAGTCGGTGGTCCACAAGGGCGGAGGCATCGGACAGCCTTCCGATCCCCCCGAAACCTCCTATTTCGACCCCATCCTGCAGCACAACGGAGAGGCCAAACCGTACCTGGGCTACTGCACCGACATCTTCTTCCGGGAGGCGCTGGACTTCATCGAACGGAATCGGGAGAACCCCTTCTTCGTCTACATCCCCACCAACGCGCCGCACTCCCCCTACGACGTTCCCGAGTCCTACCGCCAGTCCTACCTGGAGGCCGGACTGGAGGACAAGGACGCCCGGATCTACGGGATGATCACCAACATCGACGACAACGTGGGCCGACTGCTCCAGGGGCTGGAGCGCATGGAACTGGAGGAGAACACGATCCTCATCTTCATGACCGACAACGGAGCCACCACCCGGCGTTACACCGCCGGTCTTCGGGGCCTCAAGGGCACGGTCTACGAGGGAGGCATCCGGGTGCCCTTCCTGTTTCGCTGGCCGGCGCGCCTCCAGCCGGGCTCCGACGACCGCACCGCCGCACACATCGACCTCATGCCCACGCTGCTGGAGGCGGCCGGAGTCACGGCCCCCGCAGCGCCCTCCTTCGACGGAGTCAGCCTCATGCCCCGGCTGGAGGGGGTCGGCGAAGCTCCAGAGGGCCGAACTCTCTTCATCCAGTCCCACCGCGGCAACGAGCCCCAACCGTTTCGCCACTTCGCCGCCATCGAGCAGCGGTACAAGCTGGTCCAGCCGGTGGCCTTCCCCACGCGGGGCCTGCCCCCGGGCGAGAAATTCGAGGACTATCCCCTCGAGCTGTACGACCTGGAGGCCGATCCCGGAGAGACGCGCAACCTCTCAGCAGAACATCCCCAGGTCGTGGCGCGGCTTCGCTCCGCCTATGCGGACTGGCTCCGGGACGTCTCCTCCACCCGAGGCTATGCCCCGCCCCGGATCGCCGTGGGCACCCCCCACGAGGACCCCGTCATCCTCACTCGCCAGGACTGGCGCATGGTGGGTCCCGACGGCTGGGGCGACTCGGACCTGGGATTCTGGGAGATCCGTGCCCACGGCGCGGGAAACTATCAGATCCGTTTCCTCTTCGGGCCGGCCCCGGACGGCGGGACGGCGGAGTTGAAGGTGCAACGGTTCGAGCGGAAACAACCCTTCGGTGCCGGTGCCATGGAGCTCACCTTCGATCACGTCCCGCTGGAGGAAGGCGAGGCCCGGCTTGAAGCCGTGCTTCAGATGGGCGGGAGACAAGTGGGCGTCCGTTACGCGGAGATTTCTGCTGCCAAGGACGGCGGCGGGACACCCTTACCGGAGACCCGGTAATTCATTCATCTTTCGTTGAAACATGTGAGGTCGCCAAGCGTATAATCATTCCGTGAGAAAAAAGCGCAACCTCCGCACCGTCGTCACCATCATCCTGGTCCTGGCCGTCGCGGCGGCCGGCTACCACTACCTGGGCCCCTCCGAGATGCAGCCGGGCGAAGACTACCTCACGGTCCCGGTGAGTCGCGGAGAAGTGAGCCGAACCGTCAGTTCCACCGGCCTCTTACAGGCCGTGGTGACGGTGCAGGTGGGAAGTCAGGTCTCGGGACGGATCAAGGAACTCCACGCCGACTTCAACAGCGTGGTCAAGAAGGACCAGACCCTGGCCATCATCGACCCGGCCAACTTCGAGGCCCAGTTGGAACGGGCCAAGGCTTCGTTGGCCACCGCCAAGGCCACCGTCAAGAGCGCCGCCGCCAACCTCATCAACCGGAAGGCCGAGCTGGAGAGCGCCCGGGCCAACGTGGAGGTGGGGGAGGTCAACCTGAAGGAAGCCGAGCGCGAGTTGAAGCGAAGCCACGAGCTCTACGAGGCCGAGGTGATCTCGGATCGCGATCTGGAGACCGCGCAAGCCCACTTCGACCAGGCCAAGGCCCGTCTGAGCCAGAATCGTGCTCAAGTCAGCCAGGTGGAGGCCTCCATCCGTTCGGCCCACGCCCAGAACGATCAAGCCGCCGCCAACGTGCAGGAGGCGACCGCCAGCCTCAAGATGGCCGACGTCAATCTGCGTTACACCACCATCACGTCTCCCATCGACGGTGTCGTGATCGAGCGCAACGTGGACATCGGCCAGACCGTGGCTGCCAGCTTTCAGGCGCCTGTCCTCTTCCTGATCGCCAACGACTTGACCAAGATGCAGGTCATCGCCCAGATCGACGAGGCGGACATCGGCGCCATCTCGGAGATGGCCCAGGTCGATTTCGCTGTGGACGCCTTCCCGGGACAGAGCTTCGAGGGGAAGATCTCCGAGATCCGTCTCAGTTCCAAGCTCCCCAACTCGGACACACAGAATCAGAGTGGCGGCGGGGCCACCAACGTGGTGGTCTACAACGTCATCATCGACGTGGAGAACCCTCAGTTGAAGCTGCGGCCCGCCATGACGGCCAACGTCAACTTCGTGGTCGCCCGTGAATCGGAGGTGCTGAAGGTAGCCAACTCAGCCCTCCGCTTTCGACCCGAGGGGATGGGTCCGGAAGAGATCCGCGCGCTGATGCGGGGCGGCGGGGGACGGCGACCGGCGGGCGCCGGGTCCAGCACCGCCATGGCCGGTCCCGGACCGGACCGGGCCGGCCTTTCTGAAGCTGCGGCGGACGGCGACCGCCCGGAACGGGGACGATGGGGCAGAGATCCGGGAGAACGCCGGAGAGGACCACGCGGGGGTGGTGAAGAAATGTCCCACGCCGAGGTCGGTATCTCCACCATCGAGCAGTATGGAATCCGGCCGGGACCCAAGATCCGGTTTCCCCGCGCCGAGCAGATGCGGCCCCGGCCCGGTCTGCTCTGGGTGCTGGACGAAAACGCCGAACCTCAGCCGCGCCGTGTTCTCCTGGGAATCACCGACGGGAGGGAGACGGCCATCCTGCGGGGAGATCTGGAGGAGGGCGAGGAGATCATCACCTGGAAACTGGACGAATCGGGCCAGGTCCAGCGCGGCAGCACCTCGCCGTTCAGCGGCGCCTTCGGACCGCGCCGGGGCCGGAGCACGAGTAGCCGTGGCGGCGCCCGAGGGGGTGGGACCGGCACCCGAGGGGGCGGCACCGGCAGTCGAGGCCGTTGATGGTTCAGGTGGCTGAAGCGCAGCAGAATCCCCCACACACGCCTCAGGCAAACGGGGACAGTCTCCTTTCTCTGGAAAATGTCTGGAAGATCTACGATCTGGGAGAAGTCCAGGTCGAGGCTCTGAGAGGAGTCTCCCTGGAGGTGGTCCCAGGCGAGTTCGTGGCCGTCATGGGGGCCTCGGGATCGGGCAAGTCGACCTTGTTGAACCTGCTGGGGTGCCTGGACCGGCCGACGCGGGGACGGTATCGGCTCGATGGAATCGACGTCTCCACGTTTTCGGCGTCCCAGCGGGCGGACATCCGGAACCAGAAGATCGGATTCATCTTTCAGAGCTTCAACCTGCTGCCCCGCACCTCCATCTGGGAGAACGTGGAAGCCCCCATGCTCTACGCCGGCGTGCCGCGCCAAGAGCGGGTCCGCCGAATCGAGGAGGCGCTGGAAGTTGTCGGGATCCCGGAGAAGGCCCAGGTCATGCCCAATCAGCTCTCGGGCGGACAGCAGCAGCGGGTCGCCGTGGCCCGGGCCCTGGTCAACCGGCCGGCCATCCTTCTGGCCGACGAGCCGACGGGCAACCTGGACTCGGCCACGTCGGAAGAGATCCTGCGTTTCCTCAAGGACCTGAATCAGCAGCAGGGCATCACCCTGATCATGGTGACCCACGAGGCTTTCATCGCGGCTCACGCCAAGCGCACGATCCAGGTGCGGGACGGGCTCATCATCAGCGACACGACTCGTTAATCGAGGAGAATCGTCATGGGTTTCTGGATGATCTTGAAAATCTCCCTCAAGTCTCTGGGCCGGAACAAGATCCGCTCCATCCTGACCATGCTGGGGATCATCATCGGCGTCGCCGCCGTCATCACCATGGTCAGCCTGGGCCAGGGGGCGCAGCGGCAGGTCCAGGAAGAGATCGCCGCCATGGGCACCAACACCCTCTGGATCCGGGCCGGGAGCCGCCGCTCCTGGGGGATCCGGAGCGGATCGGGGACCATGAACACCCTCAACGCCGCCGATTTCGAAGCCATCGCCCAGGAGGTTCCTACGGTCCAGGCCGTGAGTCCCAGCGCCTCCACCATGGCCCAGGTCGTGTTCGGCAACCAGAACTGGAACACCCGCATCGAAGGCTACAACGAGCAGTATCCGCTACTGCGCAACTGGCCCCTGACCCAGGGGAGCTTCTTCGAAGACAGCCACGTCAAGACGGCCTCCCGGGTCGCCGTTCTGGGCCAGACCGTGGTGGACGAACTCTTCGGCGGGGGCGACCCGGTGGGTCAGACCATCCGGGTCAAGAACCTCCCCTTCCAGGTGCTGGGCGTGCTCAAGAAGAAGGGGGCCAACAACTGGGGCCGTGACCAGGACGACACCATCATCGTTCCCTACACCACCGTCCAGAAGAAGTTCCAGGGCGGAGTCCTCTATGTCCAGTCCGGTCTCATTTCCGCGGTGAGCGCCCGCGCCAGCTTTGCGGCCCAGGAGCAGATCACCGCGCTCCTGCGGCAGCGCCATGACCTCAGTTCAGACCAGGCCAACGACTTCCGGGTTCGAAACCTGAGCGAGTTCGCCGAAGCGGCCGAGGCCACGAACCGGGTCATGACCAGCCTGCTGGCCAGCATCGCCGCCGTCTCCCTGCTGGTGGGGGGCATCGGGATCATGAACATCATGCTGGTCTCGGTGACCGAACGGACCCGGGAGATCGGGATCCGCATGGCCATCGGCGCCCGGCCCGGACACGTGAGAATCCAGTTCCTGGCCGAAGCCATCGTGCTCTGCCTGGTGGGAGGTTTCATCGGGCTCGGAATGGGACTCGGCGGATCGCTGCTCGTATCCCAGGCCATGGGATGGCCGACGCAGATCTCCCCCAACTCCATCGTCGTCTCCATCGTCTTCTCGGCTGCCATCGGGATCTTTTTCGGATATTATCCGGCCCACAAGGCGGCCCGTCTGGACCCCATCGAAGCGCTCCACTACGAGTAGGCTTCTCGCGGGTCCGGACGAGGGAACGGGGGCACGGATGGACCAGAGCAGCAACTCGACTCGAACCCTCATCGTCCGACTGTTCCATCTGGCCGTGGAGAGCCGGAAACTGCTGGTCTTTTCGCTCCTGTGCGGCCTCCTCTTCTCGCTGGTCGGCCTCTTCCCTCCTTTGGTCCTGAGACGGCTGATCCAGTTGCTTCAGGAAGGGAGCCTGGTGGGGTCCACGCTGATCTGGATGGCCCTCACCCTGGCCGGACTCTTTCTCCTGCGCGGCGTCTTCCGCTACGGCTACGGAGTCTTTTCCCACGTGGCCGCCTATCGCACGCTGCACAACCTCCTGGGCCACACCTACGCCCGGGTTCAGGCCCTCCCCCCCGGAGCCTACACCCACCGCCGCAGCGGCGCCCTCATGTCCCGGACCGTCAACGACGTGGAGGTCATCGAGGACTTCCTGGCCCACGGGGTGCCGGAGATCTTCCTGGCGGCGGTGATGCCGGTGGCCATGCTCCTGATCCTCTTCAACATCCATTTCGAGCTGGCCCTCATCGTCACCCTGCCGTTGCCGCTGATCGCCTGGCTGGTCTACCGCCTCTCGGGTCGGACCAGTCGAGCCTGGAGAAAGACCCGGGGCCGCCGGGCCGACCTGGTGGCCGAGATTCTGGACCGGATCGGCGGGCACTCGGTGATCAAGTCCTTCGTCAGGGAAGAATCCGAGCTGCAGCGGGTCCGGCAGGCCAGCGCCCGCTATCGCGACAGCATCGAGAGAGCCAACCGCTGGTCGCTGATCCCGGCAGGAGTGGTCGAATTCGCGGGCGGCCTGGCCTACCTCCTGGTCGTCGCCGCGGGAGGACATCTGGCCCTGGGCGGAGACGTGGCCCTGGCCGACCTGGTGGTCTTCATCCTCTACCTGGGACAGATCTTCCAGCCTCTGTTGCGGCTGGCCAATCTGAACGATGTGATCCAGAAGGCGGCGGCCTCGGCGCGCCGGGTCTTCGAGCTCCTGGAACTGCCGGTGGAGTCGCAGGCGGCCGGCCTGGTCGCCATTCCCAGCGACCTCCGATGGTCGGTGCAACTGGACCGGGTCACCTTTGGCTACGCGCCCGAGATTCCCGTCCTTCGGGACGTGAGTTTCCGGGCCGAAGCGGGCGAGGTTCTGGCTCTGGTGGGTCCCACCGGCGCCGGCAAGACCACCTCCTGCAACCTGGTCCCCAGGTTCTACGAACCCCAGTTCGGAGCGGTCAAGGTCGGCGGGATCGACGTTCGGAACCTGGCTCTGGGACCATTGCGCCGGAGCGTGGCGCACGTCATGCAGGACGTGTATCTCTTCCACGCCACGATCCGGGAGAACATCCTGGTGGGCAACCCCGAGGCCACGGAAGCTCAGATTCGGGAGGCCGCCCAGGCCGCCAACGCGGAGGAGTTCATCCTCTCCCTGCCTCAGGGCTACGACACCATGGTCGGGGAAAGGGGCGCGCGGCTCTCGGGAGGCGAGAAACAACGGATCTCCATCGCCCGCGCACTCCTCAAGGACGCGCCCATCCTGATCCTGGATGAAGCCACCTCGAGCGTGGACACCGAGTCGGAGTTGGAGATCCGGGAAGCCATCACGCGCTTGACCCGGTACCGAACGGTTATGGTCATCGCACACCGTCTGTTCACGGTCCGCAACGCCGATCAGATCGTGGTGCTGCAAGAGGGACGGGTCGTGGAGACAGGAACCCACTCGCGGCTGATCCGCACCGGAGGCCTCTACGAACGTCTCTGGACGGCTCAGGACACGTCACGGCACTGGCAGGTGCGAACGACGGCGTAGGGGGCGGCCGGTAGTGCTCTCATCCCATTCGCCAGTCACACACCACGAGCGGTACTCAGACTATCGGCGGCCGGACTTTGACTATAGCACTTCTTTTTGAAGAGCCGGATGCCGGTTCCCCGTGGCCGTGGACATCGGTGAGGCGGCGCTGAATGCAGTTGTGGTAGAGGGTGAGCTTCCTGGGGTCCAGCCCCAGCCGGTGAAATTCAAGATGATTCCACTACGAATTGGATCGGATCCACTAATCTCACTTCGACTCGGCGACCGCCTCGTGCAACCGCTCCAATTCGGCCGCGCAGAGTTTCCTCCACTCCCCGCAGGGCGCCGAACGGATCAACGAACGCATCCAAGAGGCGTCCTTGCCATACTCCGTGAGCCGGCGCCGGTAGCTCGCCCGGTTCTTGGTGCACACGAGGGTGAACGGTCTGCCCTTGCGTTGGGTCACGTGGGACATGTCGAGCCGGTGGCCGTCGATGACCCGATGCAGGTGTTTGCGCAGGTCCTTGCGCAGCTTGAAACGCTCCGTCCTGGCGACGGGGCTGTCGCAGAAGGCCCGGAGCTTGGCGCAGTGCTGGCAATGGCAGCCGGTGGGGGCTGCAGTCCTCCAGTCCCGCGGCACCTCGGGAGCCGTCGCGCTACGCTCCAGCAGCGAAGCTACGGCGTGGCGCCATAACCAAGCGTAGGCGGCTGACCTCGGCAGCGCCTCCTGGAGGCGGAGTTGTTTCAGCGCCGCCGGAACCATCCGCTCCGGTGTGATGAGCTGTGGGTGGTCAGCGATGGCCGCGGCGGCAATCTTGGCGTCCTCCGCCAACCCGCAACGCGAAGCCAGCCCGAAGAGATCACGGATCGCTCCATGGTCGATGGGTTCCCGCTTCCGTTCCTGATCGACCCACGTTGTCCGGTCAGTCTTCACCGGCGGCTTCATAACGGCGGGCCAGTCGGCCAAAGCCTGCCCGGCGGCGTCCCGGAGCACGCCGCTCCATGCGGGTCCCTCCGTCTCACCGACGCGCTCCAGCAGCGCCAGCGTATCGCCCGGCCGGTATACCAGGTGCGTTTTGACGAATGCGACCAGGAATTTTCCGCCGGCATCCGGCCCGATCCCACGCAACGCCTTCAGCAAGTCTTCGTTCTCACTGCCGACATACTTGCGTAACACGACTTGATGAAGGAAGCGGAAGGTGAGGTTTTTGTCTCCGATCACAGCGAGCAGGCGAAGCATCTTGACGCGGGCCTGCTCGTCGGAGACGTATGGTTCGAAGGGCCAGATCCCGATCAACCGGTCCACCAGATCGCTGATTCGCGCGTTGGCAATCCCACCGGCGCCGTCGAATTGCTCGGCCACCCAGGCCACCGCCGGGTCGATGCCGCCGCTCCTGATGACGTCGAGCGTCTTCGACCGCGGCCAGATCACGAAGGCCGCACGACGATAGACCTGCTCGATGGTCATGTTCGCGTTGCCCGTCGCTTCGTGCAGCCATCGGTCGTCCGGTTCGGCGTCGTCGAGCGCGCCCTCGGGCAAGAGTTCCTGCCTGACCAACGGGACCGTTCCGAAAGGCGGGCGGCGTCCGTCCCGGTCGATCCAGCCGTCGAGCCAGCGGCTGCGTTCGAGCAACTCGTCCATCACCATCTCAGCGGCATTCATTTCATCCCAGTGGCCGTAATCGATGTCGGGTACGGCGATGCCCTCTTCGTTGATGTGTACGATCGCCAGATACAACTCGCACTCGGCGCGATCTGCCGACTGCGACAGAACCCGAGCCACCGCCGCGTCGGTATTCTTCAATGCGGCGAAGGAGCGTCCGTTCTCGCTGTAGTCGTGCTCCATGACCCAGACGTACTTTTCGGGCGGATGATCGCTCTCCCGCCAGTTGACGAGATGCTCGGTGACACTCTCGACCCGATCGGAATAGTCGGGAGCGCGCCGCGGTGTATCGGTGTCGCCGGAGCGAAGGCAGAGGTTGAAGACGAGGGACAGCCGGTGGCCCCGGCGGACGGGCCGCGTTTCGTGCGGGCAATCGGCGTAGAACGCCGCGAAGGCCAGTTCCGAGGGCTCGTCGGCGTTCATGTCGAGCGTCACCTCCCGGCCGT
This sequence comes from Acidobacteriota bacterium, assembly GCA_965263035.1. Taxonomy (GTDB): domain Bacteria; phylum Acidobacteriota; class UBA6911; order RPQK01; family JAJDTT01; genus JAJDTT01. The sequence goes on along the minus strand of OZ253580.1, from coordinate 4,906,958 downwards.
GGTGGCGGACGATCAACTCGCCGCCGGCGCCTGCTGTCGGCAGCGAGATCGTGAGGGTGGCGATCATACCGTCGGCTTTCGCGGTGTCGCGGTGCGACGAAAAGAACCCTCCCGATGGGTAGACGAGCATTTTGTAGAGTTGCGCGTCCAGCCGCTCGACGGGGAAGCCGAGACCGGTCGCGGTGGCGCCGAGAATTTCGGAAAACGTCTCCGGCCACGCTCGGCCGCCGAGGCGAACTCGCGCCGCGTCGATCTGCCGGCAGTCGCGGACGGACGTATCGACCAACGTCTCCGGCCCCTTGCCGTAGGGAGCACGTTCGGCCACCTCGATCAATGCGCGAACCTGTACGTCGGGAACCGGGAAAGCGAGCAACCCGACGCCGTCGACCTTCAGCACCGGCATGGGGATCAGCAACCGGCCGTGGGTGAAAAAGTTTCCCGGGCGGTCAATAGACTGCAGCAGCTTCTCGAGTGTTTCGTTGTCCATCCTGAAATGCGCACTCCTGGATGGAATCGGCCTTTTGGAGCCGGCTCCCCATCTTCGAACTCGATGGTGGTGACTCGACCTTACGCCAACACACCCCGCACCACGTGGCCGTGGACGTCGGTGAGGCGTCGCTGAATGCCGTTGTGGTAGAAGGTGAGCTGCTTGTGGTCCAGCCCCAGCAGATGAAGGATGGTGGCGTGGAAGTCGTAGATGGTGACCGGATCCTCGCCCACGTAGTAACCCACGTCGTCCGAAACGCCGTAGCTGAAACCCTTTCGGACACCCGCTCCGGCGAGCCAGCAGGTGAACGCGTGCTGATGATGGTCGCGGCCCCGGGCGCCCAGTCCCTCGGTGAACGGGGTTCGGCCGAATTCCGTCGACCATACCACCAGAGTGTCCTGTAGCATGCCCCGGTCCTTAAGATCCTTCAGGAGTCCGGCCAGGGGACGATCCATGGTCTGGGCCTGCTCGGTGTGGTTCTCCACGATGTCCTCGTGCCCGTCCCAGTTGATGCGGGGCCGGCCGAAGGCGCCCCCGCACCAGACCTGCACCACTCGGACACCCTTCTCCAGCAGCCGGCGAGCTAAAAGGCAGTTCCGGCCGAAGGCGGCCGTCTTTTCCTGGTCCAGGCCGTAGAGCCGCCGCGTCTCGGACCGCTCCGTGTCCAGGTCCACAATGTCGGGAATGGTCATCTGCATGCGGGCCGCCAGCTCGTAGGACTGGATCCGTGCCTCCAGGGCGCTGTCTCCGGGATTGGTTTCCAGGTGTTCCCGGTTCATCCGAGCCAGCAGTTTCATCTCACTGGTCCGGCGCCGGGAGGAGATGGTGGGCGGGGTCGACAGGTAGGGCAGGGGGTCGCCCGAGTTGCGGAAGGCCACACCCTGGTGGGACGCCGGCAGAAAACCGGCCGTCCAGTTGATGGACCCTCCGGCGGGTAGGCCCCGGGGATCGGGAAGTACGATGAAACCGGGCAGGTCCCGGTTCTCGGATCCCAGGCCATAGGTGACCCACGAACCCATGGAAGGGAATCCGTTGCGGGTGAACCCCGAATTCATATGAAACGTGGCGGGAGTGTGATTGGAGCTCTTGGCCTCCATGGACCGAATCACGCAGAGGTCGTCGGCGCGCTCCGCCAAGTGGGGCAGCAGATCGCTGACCCAGAGCCCACTCCGGCCCCTTCTTCGGAACTCGAACGGACTCTTCATCAAGGTTCCGGGCCGTCCGAAGAAGGTGTCGACTTTTCCCTTCCCGGTCATGGTCTTGCCGTCCAGCCGGGCCAACTCGGGCTTGTAGTCGAAGGTGTCCACGTGACTGACACCTCCAGCGGCGTAAATGTGCAGGATCCGTTTGGCGGGACCCGGAAAATGAGGAGAGCGAGCCCCAAACCGGGACCGGTCCTCACCTCCCCGGGACTCGTCCTGGAGTAGGCAGGCAAGAGCGATGGCGCCGAGGCCGCCACCCGAGTTCCAGAGAAAGTGCCGCCTGGGCAGCAGCGCGGTGGCCGGCGGATTGAATTTGTCCATGGAGTCTTCCCGTATCAATTCAGGTAGAGGAATTCGCTCGAGTTCAGGAGCGCCCAGCAGAAGCTCTCCAGGCCCTGGTCGCCGGCATGGGCCGCGGCCCGGCCCGATTCCTGCGGATTGGGGGGTCTTCCCAGGGCCAGTCGATAGGCCAAGTCGATCTGCGCCGCGCTGTCGCCGGGAAGCGCCCGGCGGAGCCGATCGGCCAGATGATCCGCCTGGCGCAGCACGAAGGGACTGTTCATGAGCGCCAGGGCTTGGATGGGCGTCGTGGTGTTGCTCCGGCGAGGCGCCTTGCTGGAGGCGTCAGGGCAATCGAACGCTTCCAACATGGGATCGTGCCCAGATCGGACCACGATCCGGTAGACGGTGCGTTTCCGCATCGGCGGCTCGGCGGAGTCGACCAGGTCGTAGAAGTGACTGTTGAAAAACTTCACCTCGAAGGGGCGGAATCCGGGTCCACCGAACTCCCGGTTCAGGCGGCCGCTGACGGCGAGCAACGAGTCCCGGATCACTTCGGCCTCCAGTCGCCGGGGGGAGAAGCGCCAGAGCAGCCTGTTTTCCGCGTCGGCCTCCGCCGCGTCCGCCCGGAACCCCGACGACTGTTGGTACGTGTTGGAGAGCATGATCTCCCGGTGCAACTGTTTCACGCTGCCCCCTTGCCGGAGGAAGGACTGTGCCAGCCAGTCCAGAAGCTCGGGGTGTGAGGCACGGCCGCCGTTGAATCCGAAATCATTGGGGGTCGAGACGATTCCCCGCCCGAAGTGATAGTGCCAGACCCGGTTCATCAGGACACGCGCCGTGAGGGGATGGTCCGGGTCGGTGATCCATTGCGCCAAGCGAAGCCGGCGCTGGCCCTCGTGCCCATCGGGAGGCAATCCGAATTCCGGCTCCGGAGAAGAGATGGCGAGGAGGCCTCCGGGAACGACCGGGTCGCCCGGCGTCGCCGGGTCCCCCCGCTCCATGACCACCGGCGGCGCAGCCCAATAAGTCCGGACGGCGTAGACCAGGGGAACCGGGGCAGCACCTTCCAGCAACCGTTCCTGACGAGCCACCTCCTCCAGCAGTTCATCTCCGGTGAGCCGCTCTTGAGAGCTGGCCTCGGCGTTCCACTCCTCGGGAGTGACCCGCTGGATGCCGGCCCGGAAGGAGGCAGCGATCTCCTCCGAGCCCAGGGCCCGATCGTAGAGCCGAGCTTCCTCCACCGCCCCTGTCCTGCTCCCGCCGAAAACGACCCTGGCCCGGCCCCGGGAAAAGACTTGAAGAGCGGACTCGGGACCCTCTCCCTTGGGATCCTGGGCCCAATAGAGCAGCCCCTCACGGTAGATTCGGATCCGGCTCTGGGAGTCATAGGCAATGGCGATGTGAATCGGAGTCTCTGTCTTCGTCTCCTTGGGCCGCTCGGGATCGACGGTGCGATTCTTGAACTCGCTCAGGTTTCGCCAGGAGCGGGATTTGTGGTGGTAGTAGATGGCATCGAACCTCCCCCTGGGCAGCGGCGAATCGGTATCGTCGACCTTGAAGAAGTGGAATTCGTGGTTCTCTTTTGAGACCCGGACCCATGCCTCAAGTGTCTTTTCCGACAGTTCTACGGGCAACGCCTCGGATCGGCCCTCGGCGTCCTTGATCCGGATGGCGCCATCCTCGAACCGGATACCGCCATCTTCTGCCAACGCTTCCGGTTCCAGGGACAGATGCCCGTCACCAACCGAGTCGATCCCGTTCAGGTCGAAGGTCCAACGAGAGATGGGTTCGGGGACTGGTTGCGGAGCGATCCCCCGCTTCCTCAGGACCCGCTCCCGGACCTGGTCCTGAAGCTGGGCCAGACGCCGCTTCAGGAGACGGATTGCATCCGTGAGAGGCTCGGTTCGTTCCTTGTGGGCGGCCGTCTCCGCCAGCGTCATCCAGGGCCGGTTTCCGGGCCGGATTCCGTCCAGGCAGGCCTTCAGACGATAGTAGTCCCGCTGGGAGATGGGGTCGAACTTGTGGTCATGGCATCTCGCACAGTTGACCGTCATGCCGAGGAAGGTCTGGGCCACCGTCCCCACCATCTCTTCCATTTCCTCGGCCCGGACCCGGGCTCGCATGAGGTCGCTCTGCTGCGTGTTCCCCACCTCGTCCCAGGCAGCCGCGACCAGGAAACCGGTGGCCGCGACCCCGTCCCGGGTCCGAGGCTCCAGAACGTCTCCGGCGAGCTGCTCCAGGATGAACCGGGCATAGGGCTTGTCCTGATTGAAGCTGCGAATCACATAGTCGCGGTAGGGCCAGGCATGGTCCCGGATCTTGTCCCGTTCGTAGCCCTGGCTTTCCCCGAAACGGGCCAGATCCAGCCAATGCCGGCCCCAGCGCTCGCCGTAGTGAGGCGAGGCCAGCAGGCGGCTCACCAGATTCTCGTAGGCTCGGGGCGAGGTGTCTGAGACGAACGCCTCGATCTCCCCGGGCGTGGGGGGCAACCCCAGCAGATCCAACGTCGCCCGCCGGATCAACACCTCCCGGGCCGCCGGCGGAGAAGGCTCCAGCCCCCGCTCCTCCAGAGCTGCCAGGATGAAGGCGTCGATGGGTCGCCCGACCCATGCTCCCCGCTTCACCGAGGGTATGGCCGGGCGATGAACCGGCTTCAGAGACCACCAGAGCGGTTCGGGCGAAGCCGCTCCGGCCTGGGATGCGTCCGGGTCTCCAGCCGGCCAGGCGGCGCCCTGATCGATCCAGTGCCGGACCGAGTCCACTTCCGCTTTCGACAAGGGACCGCCCGGGGGCATCTCGCCGGATCGGACCTTCTCATAGAGGAGGCTCTTCGCGGAGGCTCCCGGCTCCAACGCCGGGCCGGAACTCCCACCCAGTAGGGCCCCGCCCCGGGTCGTCAGATCCAGACCGGCCATGGCGCCGACCCCACGGTGGCAGACCTGGCACTTCTGAAGGACTGAAGAGACTTCTCCGGCCGAAGTCTTCGGTGCGGATTCGCTCAGGAGAGGCGTTACCGCCAGGAGCAGCATGTGAAGGCCTGCCATTACCGCCCGTGTGACCGTCCATTGGATACGACCCACGAACCTGTCGGTTGGGCATGGGAAACCGGGGTCGGAGCGGCGTGCTCCACAGGACGAAGCGGCAAGATCTGAATCAAGCATAAGTCTGCCCTGACTTTATCCGGCGGCCACAGGCAGTTCAACTGCCCGACAGGGGTGAGAGAAGAGACGTCGGCGTGATGTTACTATCTGCCGATGCACGCCAAGCGGCTGGGGTGGCTATGCCTCTTGACCCTTCCCTGCTCCTCGCTGCCTGGTCTCGCCCAGGTGGTGCCCCAGTACCGGGGAAAGAAGGAGAATCTTCCCCGTGTGGTGGCGCCTCAGCCGATCCCCTTCAGCCACAAGCTCCACTCCCGCCTCGGCCTGACCTGCGGAGGCTGTCATTCCGGAGCATCCGAGGGGGAGCGAGCCAAGTTTCCGGCGCCGGCCGTCTGCCTGACCTGCCACGACAGCGTCCGCAAGAACCACCCGGGTATTCAGGCGTTAAAGGCCCTGCATCGTGAGAGCAAGGAACCCGAATGGGTCCGAGTCTACCAGCTTCCCGACTTCGTCTTCTTCAGTCACGCCAGTCATGTGAAGGCCCAGCTTCCCTGCAAGTCCTGCCACGGTCCCGTAGAGAGACGAGAGGTTCTGGCCCAGGAGGTCTCCAGCAACATGGAGATGTGCATGAACTGCCACCAGGCCTCCTCCGTTTCCACCGAATGCCATCTCTGCCACGAGCTGGGAGAGTAGGAGCGGCGGCTTTCTTGCCGCCGACTTCTTCATCTGGCCGCGCCCTGTTCCGATTCGAACAGAAGAGGGCGCCCACAAGGGGACAGAAGAGGGCGCCTAATTGAACGTGGAGGAAGAGTGGGGGACAAGACTGTCCCCCCTCCAAGTCACCCCTCCGGCCGGGTCAGGTGGAGATAGATGTCATCTCCCTCGACCGTCACCCGGTACGCCCTCACGCGCAACCGGGGGTCGTAGAGGGCCCGGCCCGTCTTCAGGTCGAACTCCCAGTTGTGCCAGGGGCACTTGAGGATTTCGCCCTCCCGCTCCCAGGTGACGTGGTAGGGGCCGCTGGAACCGACGTGGGGCCGGAGACGTCCCAGGCAGAGGGGCCCTCCTTGGTGAGGGCAGACGTTTTTTACGGCGTAGTATTTGCCGCTGACGTTGAAGACGCCGATGCCGCTCCGGCCGCCGAGTGGGACGATCTTCCTGGAGCCGGGAGGCAGATCCTCGACCTTCCCCACGTGGTGCCGCATCCCGACTTCCCTCTACCCTCTCCCGTTGGAAGCCGAGTCCAGGTCGCCCAGCCGGTCACCGTAGAGCTCCCGGGCGTTTTCGTAGAAGACCCGCCGCCTCAACTCCGGAGACACGCCTCGCAGCACCCGGTCCGGGGCATCCCAGTCCCAATGCGGATAGTCGCTGCCGAAGACCAGGATCTCATCGGCGTGCAACCAGCGGAGAAAGACCTTCAGGTCGTCCAGGCTCGGAGGCTGTTCCATCGGTTGGGTACCGAAACGGATGTTGCGGCGGATGTACTCGCTGGGGGGCCGCTTGACCCATGGGATATACTCCCGCGTCGATTTCCAGTCCGCGTCCATATGCCACATGAGCCCCGGAACCCAGAACGTGTCGTGCTCCACGAAGAGGAACCGAAGGTTGGGAAACTTCTCGAAGACCCCTTCGCAGATGAGACTCGACACGTGCGCCATGGCGGTCTGGGGACGGGCCATCCGCATCTCCAGGTAGTAGGAAGGGTATCCGACTCCGGTGGGAGCACCCGAAACTCCCGTCCCCTCGGAGCCGAAGTGGACGCATACGGGCAAGCCGTACTCGTGGGCCGCCTCGTACATGGGATGGTAGAAGCGATTTCCGAAGGGCATCCGTGCGCCCGCGGGAATGATGACCTGGACCATTCGCGGGTGCTTGCCCAGCCGGTGAATCTCCTGGGCCGCCTGGAATGGGTCTGCGGCAGAGACCGATATGGAACCAAAAAAGCGGCGGTCCGCCGCGATCCAGGTGTCCAGGGTCCAGTCGTTGAAGGCGCGGCAGAGGGCGGCCGCGTAATCCACGTTGGGATGCACCGAAGCTCCGTACACCGTCGAGCCGGTAAGGACCGCTGCCGCCACTCCATACTCGTCCAAGTGTCGTTTCCGAGCCATGTCGATGTTGTTGGCGGGATGAATGTCACCGTCCCAGACATCGACCCGGGCGCCTCCTTTCGGCATGTTGGTGTAGCCGGTGGAGAAGCCGCCGGGCATCATCAGGCCGAAGTCCTGGATGTGCTCCACATAGTCGCGAGGTAGGTAGGGGAAGAGTTCTTCCGGTTCGGCGATCGCGTGGTGGACGTCGCAATCGATGATGGGTTCTCGGGCCATGGTCTTACCCTCCCGCAGTTGCGCCCCGTGGATCAGGCCCCGATCCGGACCAGGACCAGGGTGACCAGGATGATGACGATGACGCACGCCCAGGCCAGCAGAAAGCCCACCACCGTCTGCTTGGAGGGCTTGCCGAGCTCCAGACCCCACATGGTCACTCCCTGTCCAGCCGGATGCCCGCTTCCCGCAGGCGATGCTCCTCTCCCACAGGCGTTTGCAGGATGGCGTAGAAGCGGTTCAGCCGATCCTGATCCGCCGGCGGCGTGAGGAGACTGACGACGATCATGCAGAAGAACCCGCCCAGCAGGTAGACCAGGAACTGCTGGTGCAGTTCCCAGCCCCAGACGAAGCGGGAAAGATACCAGAGAAGGGCCGATACCAGAATCCCCGCCCAGGCTCCATAGGCGTTGCAGCGCCGCCACAATACCCCGCCCCAGAAGGCGATCCCGAAGAAGGCCACCAGCGACCAGGTCAGCTTGAGAATTCCCACTACGGTGGTGGCGTAGGTGGCGACGACGATCCCGCCCATGACCACGGCGACTCCGACCAGCCGGCCCACATTCAGATAATGGCGGACCGATGCCTGGGGCCGCAGGTAACGCTGGTAGACGTTCTTCACGAAGAGGGCCGAGCCGTCCACCATCAAGGAGTCGCAGCTGGACATGGCGGCCGCCACCATGGAGGCCAGCATGACACCCACCAGTCCCACGGGCAGCAGATCCCGGCTGGCCAGCCCGAAGGCGTGCTCGGAATCGGCCAGGTCCGGATAGAGGGCAATGCAGGCCACACCGGTCAGGGCCCAGGCCAGGGTGCAGATTCGCTTGAGCATGTTGCCGAAGGTGAATCCGATGCGGCCCTCCAGCTCCGTCTTCCCCGCCCCGGCGATCTCCATGTGATGGGGCTGGGCCACGATGCCGACCAAGGCGTTGATGACGATCATGAAGATGTAAAAGGGCGTGACCCGATCGTAGCCCGCCGGAGGGTCGCCCGGCGCCATCAGGCTGAACATCTCCTCCGGCACCTTCTGGTGCAGTCCGGTGAATCCGCCCACCGCCTCCATCACGAAGGGGAGCAGCAGAAACGAGAGGACGATGATGAAGAAGCCCTGGATGAAATCGGTGACCACGGCCGCCGGGAGACCTCCCAGCAGACCGTAGCTGAGGAAGAGAATGGTCATGACGCCGATGGCCAACTCGGGACTTATGGCACCGCCCGAGATGGCGTTGGCCGCCTTCCCGGTTCCCAGGAGCATGAGACCGATCTGCAGGGAGAGATAGAGCAGGCCGTAGATGGTGTAGAGGATGGCCAGGGCAGGACTGAACCGGTCTTCGAAGTAGTCGGCGGTGGTCAGGTAGCGCATCCGCCTCAGGAGGGGCGCCACCAGCCAGTAGAAGGGCGTGGCGAAGAGGTAGAGCCACTGGTACCAGATCCCCGCCATCCCCATCCGGTAGGAGGCGCCGGCCACGGTAACGGCGTGGTCCGTATGGGTCCCGGTCCCGAAGGCGTGCATGACCATGAACGCCTTCCCGAACTTGCGGGACCCCATGAAGTAGTCGTGGAGGTTGGTGACCTTCCGGGCCGCCCACAGACCCGCGACGGTGACTCCCAGCAGGTAAACCAGAAGCGTGGTGAGATCCAGCCAATGCAGTCCGAACATAGGTGCAAGATCCTCTTCGTAGTTCGGGCCGGGCGGCCGCGAGCCCGGAGAGAGGTTCTCTAATATTCGTCAGTCAGACCGAAGGTCGGTTCGGAAACGACCCATTGTCCCCGGGTGAAGTCGGGAAAGAAAACCGGTGCGCTACCCCGGGCGATGGAGCGCTCGGACAGCGGACCGATGGCGCTCCACGAGGCCGACTCGTAGACGTCGATGGGCGTGGGCCGGCCCCGCTTCAACGCTTCCACGAAACCGTTGACGACGAAGAAGTCCATCCCCCCGTGTCCCGCGCCTGCAGCCTGTTCCCCGAAACGTTTCCAGAGTGCGTGATCATGCTCCTTCTGGTACTTCTCGAAAGGCTCCCACCGGTGCTCTTCGGGGCTGAGGTCTTCGATGTAGATCGACTTGTTGTCGCTCATCCAGATGCCCCGGGTTCCCTGCACCCGGAAGTTCAGGGAATAGGGCCGGGGAAGGTTGGTGTCGTGACTGACCAGGAGAGTCTCCCCCCGGGCGCACTTGATCACCGAAGTCACGACATCCCCCAGGGCGAACTGGATCTTGGCGTTGGGATGGTCCGCGCCTGCTTTGCGGACAATGTACTCCTGAAGCCCCCGCGCCTTGGTGGCCGTCGAGGTCAGAGTCACGAACCGGTTCCCCCGGTCGATATCCAGGCAGTTGGCCATGGGACCTGCGCCGTGAGTCGGGTAGACGTCGCCGTTGCGCTGGACCGAGTGCTGGGTCCGCCAATTGGCCTCACCCCTGGAGCCGGGTCCAAACTTGGCTCCAGGATTGAACTTGACCTCCCGCAAATCGTGCTGGTAGCCGCACTGGCAATGGATGAGCTCTCCGAAGAGTCCGTCCCGGACCATCTTCAGAGCCGCCATCACGTCCCGCCGGTAGCAGACGTTCTCCAGCATCATGCAAGGCTTTTTCGTGGCTTCGGAGGTGTTGACCAGATCCCAACACTCCTGCAAGGTCACGGCCGCCGGCACCTCGACCGCCACCGCCTTGCCCGCCTTCATGGCCGCCACCGACATGGGAGTGTGCCAGCGCCACGGAGTCGCAACTACGATGGCGTCCAGGTCCTCTCGCGCCAGGAGCTTGCGGAAGTCGTCATCTTCCCCGGCGTAGACTCCGGGATCGTTGCCTCTCGATTCCCGCACCAGGGAGGCGGCCCGGTTCGCCGCCTCGGCTCGGAGGTCGCAGACCGCGTTCACCTGGGTGTCTTTCCGGGCCAGGACCAGCTTCAACAGGTGGGTTCCCCTCCCGCCGACGCCGATAAACCCGAGACGGACCACCCGGTCGTCGCTGCCGTGCAGGACGGCCGGCCATCCGCCCGACAGGGCCGCCGTCGCGGCGGCACTACCTTGTATGAAGCTGCGCCTCGTTGATTCTGACATGGTGTCCTCCAATCCCTGATCCGAGGTCGGACGGTCCCCGGACACAATCAGGGAACGGGATTCTACCGCCTTCCGACTCTGCCTCGCAATTGAAGCAGGTTCTGCAGGAGTGTGTGGTTGCCGCCTCGCGGGGTAACGGGACTGGCGCGAACGTCAGTGCGTGGAATAGTTGTCAGGGTTTATAGCCGGAGACCTCAGCGTCTTGCATCAACATCCCAGAACCTGCACATGGCCGTGGCGCCCGTACCCGGGAAGTTTCCGGTCGCGAGTCACCAGCGTATTGGCCGTCGCTACAAGAATGCGGTCGACAGGATTTCCGGGCGGCGCTCCGGGTAAGCTGGCCGAACCCGATTCAACGGGGTTATGCGCTTGCTGTCGAATTCTCCCGAGCGCCGGCTACGCTGGGCGTGCTCCCCCGGGTTTGATGCAGGCTAACGAAATCGAACCAGGTAACGCCTCGACTTGCCGACCGACAGGACGACCACGCCGGCGCCGGCGCGGTGCCGGAGCAGGTCCTCGTTGGCGTCGGTGATCCTGGTTCCGTTTACGGTGACCGCGTTCTGCTTCACCAGGCGTCTCGCGCCCCCCTTGGACGGGGCCGCACCGACCCGGACCATGGCATCGCCGATGGGACAGGGGAGGTCAGGGTTCGCCTCCAGGGTGGGCACGGATCGAGCCACCATGGCTACGACGGCGGCGTCCATGTCGGCCGCTCCCCCGGAGAAGATGACCCGGCTGGCACGCTGCGCGGTCTCGGCGTCCCGCGCCCCATGCACCCGGACGGTCAGCGCCTCGGCCAGAGCTTTCTGAGGCCGACGTTCATGCGCCGGGGCTGCTGCCAGCGACTCGATCTCTTCGCCAGTCAGATCGGTCAGCCAGCGCAGGAAACGCCCCACGTCGTCATCGGCGGAGTTCAGCCAGAACTGGTAGAACTCGTAGGGACTGGTCAACTCCGGGTCGAGCCAGACCGCGCCCTGCTCCGACTTGCCGTATTTCTTCCCTTCCGAGTTGGTCAACAGCGGGAAGGTGAGCCCGTAGACCGCGGCCCCTTCGGCCCGCCGCACCAGGTCCACGCCGGAAACGATATTGCCCCACTGGTCCGAAGCCCCCATCTGGATCCTGCAGCCGTGCTCCCGGAACAGATGCAGGAAATCGTAGGACTGCAGGAGCTGGTAGGAGAACTCGGTAAAGGAAATTCCCTGCTCCCGGTTCTCGATCCGCGTGCGCACCGAGTCGCGGGTCAGCATTTGATTGACCGAGAAGTTCTTGCCCACGTCACGCAGGAAGGCGATGACGTGCATGTCCCGGTACCAGTCGGCGTTGTTGACGAAGATGGGCTCCGGCCCTTCGGTTCGCCCGAAAAACTCCGAGACCTGGCGCTTCAACCGCCCGATGCGCCGGGCGATCACCTGGTCGGTCTCCAGCGTGCGCTCCCGATCCTTGCCCGAAGGGTCGCCGATGAGGCCCGTAGCCCCGCCCAGCAGCACGATGATCTGCCCGCCCCGGCGCTTGTAGCGGTCCATGCCCAGGAGCGGGATGAGGCTGCCTGCGTGCAGGCTGCCGGCGCTCGGGTCGTACCCGACATAAAGGGGTGGCAGCGTGTCGGCAAGCAGCGGATCGGTCAGCTCGACGGTCTTCTGCGAGACAAGACCGCGCGACTCGAGATCGGCGAGGAACGGCGGCAGGTCGGTTCCGGAACGGATGGAAGAGATCATGGTCTGGCCGCGTCGATCATCCAGTTCAGGGCATGCGCGCCGTTCCGGACAACGCCGGGCGACCACGGTCCATGGTGCACCGCACACGGCCGGAAATCGTTATTCGGTCCCTCCTGCGGAAGATTGACCCAGGCCCCGGTTCAAGTCAAGGGAAGACCGGGGGCGAGGAAAGAGGAAAAAGGAAAGAGAGGGGAGGAGGCGTCGGGTCGCCGGGAGATGAGCGATCTCCGAAAGTTGAAACCTCCTCCTGCCGCGGGTTATCCTTTGCGGGTTTTCCGGGTGGGTTCCCATCGGCGTGGAGATTCCAACTGCCGGGGCAGAAGGTGACTGTCGCCCGGCCGCGCACGACTTCCAAGGAGCATTCAATGACAGCTGAACAACGACTTGAAGAACTGAATATCCAGCTTCCGGACGCACCCCAGCCGGTGGCCATCTATCGCCCGGCGGTCCAGGTCGGCAATCTCTTGTTCGTTTCCGGTCACGGGCCGACGCGGGTCGACGGCACCCAGATCACCGGAAAGGTAGGGGTCGAACTGACCACCGAGGAGGCCAAAGAGGCGGCGCGGGTCACCGGCCTGGCGATCCTCAGCACCGTCCGGAACACGCTGGGATCCCTGGACCGCGTGGTCCGAGTCGTGAAGGTTCTGGGAATGGTCAACGCGACCCCCGATTTCGAGGAGCAGCCCCAGGTCATCAACGGGTTCAGCGAGCTCATGATGGAGGTCTTCGGCGACCCCGGAAAAGGCGCTCGCAGCGCCGTGGGAATGGGATCCCTGCCCGGCAACATCCCGGTCGAGGTGGAGGCTATCTACGAGGTCGAATGATCCGGGGCGGGGCCCGTCTCAGGGACCGGCGACGACCTGTCCGTAGTTGATGGTGGTGTCGATGATTCCGATTTCGACCCGCCGGTTCTTGGCCCTGGCCTTGGGGTTGGTCCCCGGCAGCAGCGGGTTGGTCTTGCCGTGGCCCTCGGTGCTCACGATCTCGGGATCGATGCCGGCGTCCACGAGATAGTCACGAACCGCCTTGGCTCTCCGCACAGAAAGCCTCTGGTTGTATTCGCTGCTGCCGATGTCGTCGGTGTGCCCGTGGATCTGGACCCGAAATCCCTTGGAGGTGAGGAGAACGCCGGCAATCCGGCTGAGCAGCTCCCGGTTCTCGGGACGTAGCGTCGCCTTGTCGAAGTCGAACTCGACGGCATCGCTGCCCAGGTTCATCACGACGCCCAACGCCGTCCTGCGGGTTTCGACGATCCCGCTCAAGACCTCATGCAGGCGATTCAGCTCCTGTTCCCGTTCCCGGCGAATCCGATCCGACTCTTCCCGGGCGGCTCGGGCCTCCTCCTGGGCAGCCTCCGCTTTCCGGCGGGCTTCAGACCGGTCCCGCTCCGCCTTGCGCCGGGCCACGTCCGCCGCATCCCTTCCCCGAGCCGCCTCCAGGGCACTGATTTCGGCATCCTGGGCCCGGTCGAGGGCTTGGCCAGTCCTCTTCTCCACCTGCTCCAAGCGCTGGAGCACCGACTTCAAGGACTCGTTCACCTCGGCAGTCTGCCATTCCAGGGCGTTCAACCGACCGCATCCCCGGTAGATGAAGAGCCCGGCCATCAGAGCCAGTATGAGGACGGCTCCGATCACCATCTGCGCAGGCGAGGCTCCGCCGTTTGTCCTGCCGGTGGAAACCTCGAAGTTCGGTTTTCGTCGAGCCATGGGGGTTTCAGTTTAACAAACATTTTCACCTGCACGCCTTCCGGGGTTCGGCGGCTGGAGAGGCGACGTCTTACTCGCCCACATTCCGACTAGTCCGGTCGCTCGTCGCTGCATTGCCGCACTGGGGATCGGCGACAAGAAAGTCGCCGCTCCCCGTCTTGCCCTTGCTCCCACGGATTAGTAGGCTTCACTCCTCATATGGACACGGCGGACACTCGACCCACGCCCGAAGACCACTACGACCCGGTATTTCTCCACTCCCGGCGGGAGGCCATCCTCATCGCCAGTGGGTGGGCGCTGGGGCTGGTGTGGGCCGTCCCCTACTGTTATCTGAACGGTTACGGTCTGCCTCCGGGGGAGGTCGGAACCACGCTCGGCGTTCCCACCTGGCTCTTCTGGGGCATCCTGGTCCCCTGGATCGCCGCTGATCTGTTCACGGCCTGGTTCTGCTTCTTTTACTTTGTCGAAGACGACCTGGGCGAGGACCGGACTGAGTCTGACACCGCAACCACGCGAAATCGGGCCGAGGCCACGTCTTGACCGACTTGGCGCCTTCCCCCTCCTACGGATCGAACGCGGCCCTGTTCACCTTCCTCATCTACACCCTGGGCGTCCTGTTCCTGGCCTGGATGTCCAACCGTCTGCGCAAGACCAAGAGCTTCCTCTCCGAGTACTTCCTGGGGAGCCGGAGTCTGGGCGTTTGGGCTTTCGCCCTCACCTTCGCCGCCACCAGTGCATCGGGAGGGAGCTTCACCGGCTTCCCTTCCAAGATCTACACCCACGGTTGGATCCTGGGGTTCTGGATCGGCAGCTACATAGTGGTGCCCATCTGCGGGATGGGCCTCCTGGGAAAGCGGATCAATCAGCTGGCCCGCCGGACGGGAGCCATCACCATCCCCGACATCCTGCGTGACCGGTTTGAAAGCGCCGGATTCGGTCTCCTCTGTACCGGCATGATCATCTTCTTCATGTCGGTGAACCTGGTGGCCCAGTTCAAGTCGGGCAGCCTGATCCTCAAGACCCTGCTGCTGGACGTCCCCTTCTTCCGCAGGTCGGTCCTGTGGGTCGCGGACGTGACCCAGGATCTGAGCTTCACCCAGGGCGTCGATCCAGGCTATCTGCTCTGCCTTTTGACTTTCGCCGTGGCCGTGATTCTCTACACCACCTACGGCGGATTCCATGCCGTGGTCTGGACCGACGTGATGCAGGGCGTGGTCATGGTGGCCGGCGTGGTCATCATGCTGCCACTGGCGCTGGTGGCCGTCGGCGGACTGGATTCGGCCACCCAACGGATGGGCCGCATGGTCCCGCCCCGGCTGGGCGTCGTCGATCTGGAATTGGCCACACCCGCCTCCCAGGACACCATCATCCGTTCCGGAGTCTGGTTAAGCGCGTCCGGCGATGGAGGAGCGCCGCGCCTCCTGCGAACCAGCCAGGAAGCGGTGATCCCCCGAGGCTCGATCCGGGCCCCGGAGATTCAGGTGGTGGAGATCGTTTCGGAGGAAGAGGCGGCAAGTATCCGGGAACGACTCGCGGCAGGAACGCTTCCGGCCGCCCCGCCGTCCGTCAGCGCCAAGCGGATCGCGACCGATCCCTACCGCTACGGCGCGGATCGTCCCGGAGTGTACGTGAGCGGACCCGGTCCGGACCGCTACAGCGACTTGGGTTTTCTCCCTCTCAGCCTGGCCTTCTCCTTCTTCTTCATGTGGGCCATCTCCGGCACCGGTCAGCCCGGCACCATGGTCCGCCTGATGGCCTTCAAGGGCTCCGGCACGCTGAAGCGCTCCATCTTCGCCGTCGCCATCTACTACTCCCTGATCTACTTCCCGCTGGTGATCATCTTCTGTTGCGCCCGCATCTTCCTGCCCGGGATGGAGCTGGAGTCGGACCGGATCATGCCGGCCACCGCCGTCTTTCTCAGTGGCTTCGCCGGCGCGCCCTGGATGGCCGGAATCCTGGTGGCGGCCCCGTTCGCCGCCGTCATGTCCACGGTGGACAGCTTCCTGCTGGTCATCTCCTCCGCCCTGGTTCGGGACGTCTACCAGCGCAATATCAATCCGCAGGCGCCGGAGCGCACCATCAAGAGGATGAGCTACGTCTTCACCTGCGTGGTCGGTTTCGCCGCGGTACTGGGAGCGGTGAGCCCGCCCCTGTTCCTGCAGGACATCATCGTCTACACGGGAAGCGGACTCGCCTCCTGCTTCCTGGCTCCCGTCGTCCTGGGGCTCTACTGGCCGCGAGTCAACACCTGGGGAGCCATGGCAGGCATGTTGGGAGGATTCCTGATCCACCTCTCGCTCTACGGGGCCGGCTATCTCGCCTACGGCCGATTCTCGTCCTACCGGCTCCTGGGACTCGATCCGATCATCTGGGGCTTGGTGGCCTCCTTCTTTCTGGTCATCGCCGTCAGCAAAGCGACGCCACCGCCGCCCCGCCATCTGGTCCGGAGGTACTTTTTCAAGCAACAGCCGGAAAGTTGACAGCCGTCCCGAACCGACTCGGTTCGCCGCCCGGCGCCATCACGTTCATGTGGAATTACCATCGATACCTTCCGGTTCGCGATACCCGGCATGTCCTCACCCTGGGCGAGGGGGCAACACCCCTGGTCCAATTGGATGACGGACCGTTCCTGAAGATGGAGCAGCTCAACCCCTCCGGTTCCTACAAGGATCGATTCGCCAGTTGCGCCGTCTCCTGGATGCGGGAAGAGGGTCTTCGCTCCTGTCTGGCCACTTCCTCGGGCAATACCGGCTCGGCCCTGGCCGCCTACTGCGCCCGAGCCGGGATCCCCTGCCACATCTTTCTGGTGGAGACCACACCGGCAGGGAAGGCGCTTCAGATGCTCGCGTACGGGGCGGTCTTGAAACGGGTCCGGGGATTCGGGCTGGACCCGGCGGCCAGCCGCGACGTGATGGTACGCCTGCAGCGGGAGGCGCCGGCGAGAGGCGCCGCGCTCCAGATCTCCGCCTTCACCTACAGCCCCGAGGGGATGGACGGGGTCAAGAGCATCGCCTACGAGATCGCAGACGAGTTGGGCGAGGTCGACGACGTCTTCGTTCCCATCGGCGGAGGAGGTTTGCTGACGGCTATCGCCCGGGGGTTCACCGACTATTTCCGCGAGGGCAGGATCTCCCGGGTGCCCCGGATCCACGCCGTGCAGCCCCGAGGCTGCGCTACCGTCACCGGCCCCTTGGACCGGGGGGAATTCCTAGCGGTGGAGGTGGAGTGCACCTCGGCCATCTCGGGTCTTCAGGTCCCCAACGTCATCGACGCCCAACTGGCCCTGGACGCGGTCCTGGAGACGGGCGGTAGCGGACAGCCGGTGAGCGACCAGGAAGTCTTCTCGGCTCAGGAGGCGCTGTTCAGCCGGGGCGTCTACTGCGAGCCCGCCGGGGCCACCGCCTACGCCGGCTACCTGAAGGCCCGATCGGCGGGGTCGGCGCCCCCTTCCGGCCGAGCCGTCTGCATCGTCACGGGCCACGGTTTCAAGGACCTGGAATCGGTGGAGCGGGCCGTCCGCTCCCGGTCCATTCCCATGGTGGAGCCGGACAGACTGCTGGATTGAGGTCGCCCATGGCCCTGAGGATCGATCGAAACGTCATGGTCACGATGCGGGACGGAGTCCGCCTGGGAACCGACGTCTACCGGCCCGCCGACGCCTCGGGGCCCTTCCCTGCCCTCCTGGAACGGACTCCCTACGGCAAGCAGGAACTGGAGCGGATGCGGCGGGCCGAGCGCTACGCCGAGCATGGCTATGCGGTGGTTGTCCAGGACTGCCGGGGCTGCCATTCCTCCGAGGGAGATCTGGTCTTTCTGGTCAACGAACCCTTCGACGGTTACGACGCCGTGGAGTGGACGGCCCGGCAGGAGTGGTGCGACGGGAAGGTGGGGACCTACGGCACCTCCTACGTGGCCTGGACCCAGAGCACCCTGGCCACGCAGAACCCTCCTCATCTCGCCTGCATGATCCCCGTCATGGGCGGCTGGAACGCCTATACCAGCTCGGTCCGCCAGGGTGGGGCCTACGAGCTCCGTTTTCTGGCTTGGGCCTTCTGGCACTCCGTCAATCACGGGAACGCCGAAACCAACGCTCTCCCCTGGTTGCAGGAGGGGCTGTCGTCGGGTCCCGATTTTCGGCATTGGCTCCGGCGGCTGCCGCTGCGAAGGGGACAGAGCCAGCTCTCGTTACTTCCCGGTTACGAGCGCTGGGCCCTGGAGCTGGTCCGGCACGGGGATTACGACGAGTACTGGAAACAACCCGGATTCGCCATCGAGGAGTTCCTGGAGCAGCACTCGGATGTCCCCATTCTCCTGATCGGAGGCTGGTACGACTCCTACACCCGCGCCACGCTGGAGGCTTTCCAGGCTCTGAGGAGTGCCAAGACGGGGCCGGTGAAGGTCGTCATGGGTCCCTGGGTGCACGGCACCTACACGACCGAGGAACAACTGTCCGGAGACGCGGACCTGGGACCGGAAGCGCCACTGGCGAGTCTGGACCGCCTCCATCTGGACTGGTTCGACCAGTGGCTCAAGGGCCGGGAGACGGACGCGGCCCGCATGCCGGCCATCCGATGGTTCCTCATGGGCGGCGGCAGCGGGCGCAGGACCCGCTTGGGGAATCTGGACCACGGCGGGCATTGGCGCGAGGGAGACGGCTGGCCGCTGTCGCAGGCGGCGCCCACGCCCTATTACCTGCATCCGGACCGGACCCTGTCGCCCCGCCCCTCCGACCGGAAGGAATCCTCCACCAGCTATCGCTACGATCCGCGGCGTCCGGTCCCCACCATCGGAGGGAACTTCTCCTCCCTGAGCTACGTTCGGCCCTGGCCCCAGGGAGTTCGGCCGGAATCGGTCCCCACACCGACCATGATCGAGGCCGTGACTCCGTCCGGGGGGTTTGACCAGACCGAGGGTCCGGACTTCTTCGGATGCACGCCGCCCTATCTGCCCCTGGGCTCCCGTCCCGACGTCCTGGTGTTCGAGACGCCGCCGCTGGAACAGGATCTGGAAATCGCAGGGCCCATGGAGGTCAAGCTCTGGGTCGCCTCCTCCGCACGGGACACCGACTTCACCGCCAAGCTCATCGACGTCTATCCCCCCGGCCCGGACTATCCCCTAGGCTACGCGCTGAACCTGAGCGACAGCATTCTCAGGGTCCGCTACCGCGAGAGCGGCGGCACGGCACGGCTCTTGGAGCCGGGAGAGGTGGCGTCCATCACCATCGTCCTCTACCCCACGGCCAACCGCTTCCAAAAGGGACACCGGATTCGCCTGGACGTCTCCTCCAGCAACTTCCCGCGGTTCGACGTCAATCCCAACACCGGGGAGCCGCTGGGCCGGGAACGGAGTTGGACCATCGCCCGCAACACCGTGTTCCATGACCGGAGCCGGCCGTCACATGTCACCCTGCCCCTGGTCGCCCGGTGACGGCTTACCGTCTACCGGCCTATATGAGTTTTGAAGACACCGTCCATTCCGTTGACAATAGACGGGACACTACCCATTATCCCCCAACTCTGGTAAGCTCTCCTGGTGACCGATCATCACCAACCCAACCAGGAGAACGAAATGGCAGAGAAGAAGCGGGAGCCGGTGAAATTCAATATCCAGATTCTCCCGCACGACGAAGTAGCACGGATGGAAACTCACATCGAGAAAATCGATCAAGCCATCGAGGAGTTTCAGGCTCTGATCGACTACAGGATGCACTCCCTGCTCTGCATGAAGCAGCAAGCTCTGAACGATTACGAGGAGTACCGGGCGGAAGCTGGTCTGCCCAGCACGGAGACTTCGGAGCGGTGGACCACGCCGGCGGCCGAGCTGACCGCTGGTGACAAGCTGGACGTCGCGCTGGCGAGTCTGGCGCTGTCTACGCGGACCCAATACCTGGGCATCATCAACCGCATCGACAAGCACTTGGTGAACTGCTCCGGCTCTTCCGAGATCACGGACGCCATCCTTTCCCGATACCTGGAAGATCGCTTCGAGCAAACCGATCCTCCCGTGTCGCCGGGAACGATCGGTCTTGATGTTCGGGTCTTGGTGTTCCGGGCCAAGGCCATGGGCGACCCTGATCCCTACGGGGTGCTGAGTAGGGCGGTCATGAAGCGCATCAGACGGGAAGGAGCGTCCCGGGCGAAGGGGTCTGTGAAGGAACTGAGGGCGGCGGACGTGGCGAAACTGGTGGCTCACTGTGAAGGGGAGTACGGGCTCCGGGGCATCCGGGATGCGGCGATCTTCAGCTTGCTATTCGACGGATTGTTGCGGGTCGGCGAGTTGGCCGCGCTTGAAGTGTCGGACCTGGAAGACCAAGACGACGGGTCCGGGCTGCTCACTATTCGACGCTCCAAGACAGACCAGAACGGCGAGGGAGCTACCCTGTTTATCAGCCCGCCAGCCATGATGAAGGTGCGGGTCTGGACTGAGAGCTCCCGGATCGGTCCGGGACCGCTGTTCCGTAAGGTGTTTCACTCGGGGCGACCATCCGATACAGGGATGCATCCTCGCACGATCCGGGACATCACCAAGAACAGGTGTGAGCAATGCGGGCTCAAGGGACGGTATGGCGGTCACTCTTTCCGGCGTGGCATGGCGCAGACCCTCACCGAAAACCGCGAGCCAATCCAGGAAGTCGCGCGGGCTGGCCGGTGGAAGAGTACTGCGACCGTGCTGCGGTACACAGAGACAACTGATGCTCGACGCGGGGCTGTCTCTCGGCTACACGAATCTCAGAATGGGCAAGGGTGAATCACTTGGAGGAACAGAGCATGGTATTCGCCATCTATCGACAGCGGAGCGAACCGCACCGAGTCGTATTCGACTTCGAGCTGTTCACTCTGTCGGGGCTCTCGGCTCCGGACTTCGACTGTGTGCGGGTGCTTCGCCTTCCGCATCGGGGAACGAGGTTCATCGCGGAGGGGTGGGGGCATATTGGGGCAGCTCATAAATGGTGCCTTAAGCCAGCCGCCGACGTGCTGGCCGGAGACTACCGGAGCGTCATCGGTCGGGGTCGAGTCCCTGTGCAGATCCTGTGGAAGGAACGAGCAATCTAAGTTGAACTTACAAGGAGGAATGATGATGAGTGAGAAACGATATCACATGGAAAGGCGGAGACATGGTGCCACTGACGAGCCGCTCTGCTGGGAGTGCTCAGAGCGCTCTATATATGGACGGAGAAGTGTAACGGATTGCAGTAGTCATAGGGGATCCTCTGTGCACTGTGTTTATGTGTGCACTTGGCAGAGTGGGAACGAATGGAGGGAATCATGACTGACAAGGAACTGAATGAAAAAATGTTGTACCGGGCGAGAATGCCCATGAAGAACATGAACCTGCGGCAGTGGTACGCGGGGCAGGCATTGGCGTCCTCGAATTGGACTACTGGGCATGAACAACCGGAAGCGGATCTCCAAGCGCGAATCCCTGCGCTTGCGGCGGTTTGCTTTGAGATTGCTGACGCCATGATTGCTGAGGACGTTCGAACCGAGCAGCGGGCGCAGGCCCGCTGGCGTGTTGCTGAGTAGGGCCGGGGCGCGGGCATATGGCACCGCCGATCCGGGGGGAGGGGCCCAGATCCGTGGGGTGGGCTAGAGCGTGCATGGAAAAGGGCCTCCGGGGGTCAAAATGAGGCTTGAACCGTTTCAGCGGAAGTTCATCGAGCGGGCGACGGCCGACGGGATTGACCTGGCCTGTCTCAGTGCCCCTCGTGGCAATGGGAAATCTTTCCTCGGGGCTCACCTGGTGAAGCGGGCGATGATTCCGGGCGACTCCCTTTTCCATCCCGGGAAAGAGGTTGTTCTGACGGCGGCAAGCCTCGAACAGGCGAGGATCGTCTACAACTTCGTCCGGGCCGATCTGGAACCGCTGGGCGGTTACAGGTTCCTGGATTCCTTCAACAGGATCGGCATCCGCCACGTGGAATCGAACACGCGGGTGCGGGTGTTGAGCTCCAACGCGAAGGGGTCGTTTGGACTGGTCAATGTGCCGCTGGTGGTAGGGGACGAACCTGGAGCTTGGCAGGTGAATAATGGTCAGTTGTTATACGACTCCCTTTCGACGGCAATGGGGAAGCCGGGCTCACCACTTCGATTGATCTTGATCGGAACTCTGGCTCCCACTACGACAGGCTGGTGGCCGGACATGGTGGCCGGTGGCTCCCACGGGAGCACCTACGTCATGACGCTCCAGGGGAAGCGCAAGCTGTGGGACGACATAGAGGAGATCAAGCGGGTCAATCCCCTGACTCGGATATCGGGTCGGTTCCTGGCGAAGTTGATCGAGGAAAGGGACGCGGCTTTGCGGGACTCCCGCTTGAAGTCGCGGTTCCTCAGCTACCGCATGAACCTCCCGACCATGGACGAGGAGGTCACTTTAATCACGGTCGAGGAGTGGGAGATGGTGAAGGCCCGACCGGTCCCTCCCCGAGTAGGTCGCCCGATCGTTTCGATTGATATCGGAGGGGGAAGAGCATGGGACGCGGCCTGCGGGATGTGGAGGAATGGGCGTACAGAGTGCATAGCGGTGGCACCGGGTATCCCCAGCCTCCGCAAGCAGGAACAGCGGGATAATGTCCCTGCGGGCCTTTACCAGCTCCTCGAGGATGGCGGCCAGCTTGTCACCGTACCTGGAAAGCGTGACCCCGAACCGCATCATCTACATCAAGCTGTCATGAGGCGCTGGGGGCGTCCGGCGTCTGTCGTCTGTGACAGGTTCCGGTTGAAGGCACTGAAGGATGCTATCGGTCCTGGGATTCCGATTGTCCCACGGGTTGCCAGGTGGTCGGAGGCCACGGAGGACATTGACTCTCTACGGCGCATTGTGAGGGATGGCCCATTGTCATGCCCTAAAAGCTCTCACTCCCTGTTCGAGGCTTCGCTCGCCGCGGCTCGGGTCAAGTCGGACGACCAAGGGTCCGTCCGGTTGGTGAAGAAGGATAGCTCCAACCGAGGAAGAGACGACGTGGCGGCTTCCCTGGTGCTTGTGGCGGGGGTGTTCCATAGGTCCGAGAAGAACGCGGCGCCCCGCCGATTGAGGACGGCATTGGCATGATGGCGAATTGGGGCGGTACGCCGGGCTCTCCACTGGCGAAGCGGGCGAAGCGGGCGAAGCGGCACACGATCTCTCAACGGGCGTGGCGGGTGCTTCGGATGCGGGTGCTACATCGAGACAACTTCCGTTGCCAGAACATCGACTGCGGCAAGGCGGGCCGCCTGGAAGTGGATCACATAATCCCGCTTTCTCAGGGCGGGCGGGAGCATACGGACAACCTGCAAACGCTCTGCCGGGATTGCCACATCCGCAAGACGGCACGTGAGAATTCCAGGCCGTTGACGGCTGCTGAGAAGCGGTGGAGCCGGCTGGTCGATCACCTGGTCGAGACTGAAACAGCCTCCAACCGATATTTGAGGAAGGTGGACTGAGATTTGGCACTATGATTGCTCTATGAGCAATTCCCGTGCCAACTGTGCTAAAATCGACCTGGAACCGATCAATCAACCGGAGGACAGCACGTTGACTCAAGCACAGAAGCTCACCATTCGGGCGTCGGAAATTCGCTCGAAGTTGCTCGATCTTTCTCGCAAGGAAACGATCACTGCGGAAGACAAGGAAACGATCACGAAGGCCGAAACGGATCTCGGCAATACTGAGATCCAGCTCCGGGCCGCGATCAAGGCCGAGGGCGACATCCAGCCGAGTGACGGCGGAGAGAATTCCGCTTTGGCGCGGCTGTCGGATCGGGCGAACGTCGGAAACATCTTCCAGGCGGTAATCGAGCGGCGTTCAAGCAGCTCCGGAGCGGAGAAGGAGATCCAGGATCACTTCAAGCTCCCGGCTGACATGATCCCGCTGGAGATGCTGGAACAGCGGGCCGTGGCGACTGTCCCGGCGTCCACATCTCACACTCCGGCGGCGGCTTCTCAGGCACCGATCTTGCAACCGGCTTTCGCTCTCGGAGATTCCGCTTGGATGGGAATTTTTTCTCCCAGGGTCGAGGCGGGGGCGGCGTCTTTTCCGGTGTTGACGACAAGGCCGACGGTCCACGGGCCGAGTACCACGTCGACAAGTCATGCCGAGACCGACGGCGCGTTCAGCGCGGAACTTTTGGAACCTGGTCGAATTTCTGCCGCGTTCTCATTCCGCAGGACAGATTTGGCGAAATTCCCAAACATGGATCAAGCCTTGAGGCTCGCGCTTTCGAGTGGATTGTCGGAACGGCTCGATTCTCGGATGGTTGCTCAGATCGTCTCGGACGTTTCCCGCACATCGTCGTCAGCGGTCGCAACTCACACCACGTATCTCTCTCGACTTGCTTACGGGCTGGTTACGGGCAGGCGGGTTTCCTCCGAATCGGAACTCCGGGTTCTGATCGGGAACGAGACTTTGGTCAGCATGGCCAGCTTGTATCGAAACACGAGTAGCGGCGAGAGAAACGCGATCGAACGTCTCCGGGACATCACGGCGGGCGTCAGGATCTCGGCGCATGTCCCGGCAGCGACAACCGGGAGCAATCCTAAGCAGGATTGCATCGTCCGTCTCGGCAGCGGCAGGCAGGACGCGGTTGCTCCCGTGTGGCAGGGTATACAGCTTTTGGTAGACGAAATTTCGGGCAAGGCCACAGGAATCATCTCCTTGACTGCGATTTTGCTGGTCGCGTTCAAAGTCATCGAGACTGACGGCTGGAAGCGCGTCCAGGTTCAGCACTCTTAGCGGGTGAGCGGAGGCACTGGCGTAAAATGCCTGGTAGCGTATTGATCTCAGGGCCAGCCGGGACCGGGAAGAGCAAACTTGCCTTGGCGACTCTCGGAACGACTGGTCGGAACGCGATCCTCGCGGATTTCACTTCTGTCTTTAATTCGATCACCGGGACCAGGCGCGACCCGACTACAGGCCGATTCCCGATCCGGCGCGGTGCGGATCTCTCCCTGTTGCCGATAACTGAGCGTTTGAGGCAGGACGTAATCCGGCGAGGCCGGGAAATGGGTTTCGATATCGTGGCCACCAACTCAGACGGATCACCGGCGAGACGGCGGCGGCTGTTGGAAATGCTCGGGCCGGGTGCGAAGGAGATCGTCCTCGATCCCGGCGAGGCAACGGTTGTCGAGCGGCTGAAGTCGGCGAGCTCGGGCATCCTT
Source organism: Acidobacteriota bacterium (assembly GCA_965263035.1). Lineage (GTDB taxonomy): Bacteria > Acidobacteriota > UBA6911 > RPQK01 > JAJDTT01 > JAJDTT01. The sequence continues at coordinate 4,881,958 of OZ253580.1, read as the reverse complement.
GATCCAGAATGCGGGCGGGCGATCGGTAGATGGTACGAACGCATCAACAGGAATAGGTAATGGCCTGGACGCAACAAATCGACCTGACGACAAGCTGGCTGAACCTGACCCTGGCGGCGGGATTTGAAGCGGGCGACGTGTGGACCATGGACATTCGTGGCCTATCGCCGCTGGCTACCGTATTCACGGCACGAACCGACGACCTGGTAGAACCGACGGTCACCGGGCACCCCTGGAGGCCGACGGCTCGCGGAACTGCGGTCCCGACTCGAATTCTTGAAGTTGGAAATGAGACGGTTTGGATCCGGGTCGATTCGGGCGCGGCCACCTTAATTCTAACGCCGTCGTAGTAGGTAGGAAATGCTAGAAATTAGGTGTTGCGCGGTTGAGTTTCGGGAAGACGACTCAAGGCAATCTCCCGGCTTGCTGGCGGGCGTTTTGTTGACGTACGGCGAGCGGGCGAGCGATCGGGCGGAAATCTTCCTGGAGAATTCGCTGTCGTGGCCAGAGTCCGGGGTGATCCTCAACGTTCAGCACGATCGGAAACAGGCGCTTTTGCGCTTCGTCCCGAAGGTGGAAGGGAAAGAGGTCCGCGTTGAAGCGCCATTCTTGAATACTGCCAGCGGCCGCGATGCGGCAGAAATGGTCAGGGCTGGCGTCTACACCGGCTTGAGTGTCGAGTTTCGGGCGCAGAGTGAGCGTTATGAGGGCAACGTGAGAATGATCGAAAAGGCAATTTTGGCCGGTGCTGGCTTGGTAGACGATCCCAGTTACTCGGGGTCCGGCGTCAGTGTCCGGGAGAAGGGGCGACGGGCGGGACTTCGATGGAAGCCTTACTGGTAGACCACTTCGAAAATTTATCCGTAGTCAGCGCGGGGAACGAATGGCAGTCACACTCAATGAAGCCGAATTAGCGGCCGCAATCAACGGGAAACCCGCCGTCGCTTCTCGCCTGTTGCCGGTGGTCACTGAGTTGGTAGAGCGATATGCGCCGGACGCTCCGGACTCCATCCAGAACGAAGCCGCAATCAGGGCGGCGGGCTGGCTGGCCGACATGACGCCGAACCTGAACATCAAAACCGGCAGCATCACGATCCGCAAGACGCGCTTCAAAGGCGAATCCAGCGCCCTAGCGCATTCTGGAGCAGCAGGGTTGCTCTCTTCCTGGCGAGTTCGTCGGGGGTCTCTAGCGTGAAGTTCCAGGGGAGGGAAGTTGGTATCCCATGGCGGCGGGCGGAGCGGCGACAGGCCGACGTGACGGCGCTCGCGCTCCAGGCGCTCCAGAGCCAAGCCTCGACCGGGGGATCATCTGCGACCGCGGCGACGGAGATGGCGGCGGGCCTGTTGGCTCGAAGTTTGGCCGGGGCAAAGGTGAGCGGTCCAGGCTACATTCGTGCGGCCGTGACTCCGGGAGTCCTGGCGCAGATCGGGCGGGCCCTCATTCTCCGGGGCGAATCCATGCACATGATCGACGTTTCGGAGGCGGGCATCGTGAGGTTGTTTCCCGTTGCTTCCTGGATGTTCACTGGCAGCTACGACCAGAAAAGTTGGGTCGTAGACGTAGACCTGGCCGGTCCCTCGATGACGACAACCCGGCGGGTCGGTTACGAGGGAGTGGTCCACGTCACCTGGGGCACCAACCCAGGCAGCCCTCATGCGGGTGTTTCTCCTCTGAAATTCTCCGCCATATCCTCGAAGCTAAACTCTGAGGTTGAACGAAGTCTCGCCGACGAAGTATCCGGGCCGATTGCGAATCTCCTCGCGGTTCCTGACTCGGCTTCGGGGGAAAATGCGGATGGTGACCCGGCGGCCGATCCGTTGGCTGCCTTGAGCGGTGATATCCGAAACGCGCGCGGCAGATCGATATTGGTTGAAACGACGTCGGGCGGCTGGGGCGAGGGCCGCAGCGCAGCTCCTCGAAAAGATTTCGTACCTTCTCGGCTTGGCCCTTCCCCAGGGGCGGCGCTCGTGGAATTGAGACGGGATGCCCAGGCCGCGATCTTGGCCGCTTGCGGGGTGAGTCCATCCATTTTTGACCCGTCCGCGACGGGTACTGCCCAAAGAGAAGGGCTCCGGCGTACATTTTTGAACCTGATCCAACCCATTGCTCGGCTGGTGCAGCTTGAACTGAGCGTGAAGCTGGAAGCGGAGATCCGCCTCGACTTCGACCAATGGGCTGGGGATTTGATCGGAAGAGCTTCAGCGTTTTCGAAACTTGTCCAGTCGGGCAAATCCTTGGAAGAGGCAGCAAACCTCACCGGCTTGTTGGGCTCTGTCGAGGCCGAGCGGGACTAGCCCCAAACGGGCCATGCTCCCGTCCGTTCAATCCTTCCAACGCAGTACAGGGAGTTAGACGCCATCCGCTTCTCAGCTATGGGATCGCAACAGTTTTTACTGATACAATAGACGCTCTATGGGGGCGCGCCCGTTGGATCCGGCTTGGACACCTTAAACCTAACTCTCGCGTCCCCTTCCTCACCGACGTTTGGTGCTGTCGGATGGTCTAGTCATGAGGAGTCCGTTAAGCGTTCCTCCGCTTCCGAGCGGTCCTCCATGGCGCTTCCACCGGGGAGACTTTAGAACACTTTTAGGCTTTTTATGGTCAGCCGATTCTGCTACTCTCTCGGGGTGACGCACTGTCACTCTGGAGAATGATCTCTCCTGATTCGTACAACGGGCGCGGGACCATCGGAACCGGATCTAGCCAACCCTCCTGATCCCCGCGCCTTTCCCTTCTCTCGAACGTCAGTCGCGTAGTTTATCCTTGTCCCGGCTAGATTCGGGACAATGGGCAAGCACAAGAGAACACGACGAACCGCCGCACAGAAAGCGGAGCTGAAATCCGAGCTGGTCACACTGGCTCGGTCGAATGCTCCCGCGACCGACTGGGAGACTCCCGGCAGCGACCGACGAGATCAGAATCCAGCATCCGGTAGGGTTTACGAGGCAAAGGATCAAAATGAGCCTTTGCCCTTCGACGATAACGAAAAGCCCAGGATCACCCCGGATCTGGTGGATGTGGAGGCTCTGAACGATCCTACGGACGGGAGATCCTGCGCGATCCGTTTCCGTGCGTCGCCGTGGTGGTTGCGAGAAGTCAAAACATCGGCTAAGGCGGCGGGTCTCTCCCGAAGCTCTGAGGCGGCCGCATGAATTTCCGGCTGTTGGAATTGCTTGAGATCCGACTCCACCGGAAGCCTGAACCTTCACCCACGGAGGCGTGGAAGGTTCACCGCAAGCCGTGCCTTGAGTGGACCAACATCCGGGCCGGCTGCCGGCGTCATGTTGTGGGGAATGAGGATCCCACCGACCGAACTCCGGAGACTCAGCGGATGCGGGCTAACTGCCGGTGGACACTAGAAAAGACGGGCATCAAGAACGGGCTCATCGACCTGAGACCGCGAGACAGGAAGATCTGGCGCCTCGCTTCTCAGGGTGTCAGACTGTCAGTGATCGGGAGTCGCTTCAAACTGACTCGCCAGCGGTGCGGACAGATTCGGCGGCAGATTCAGTCCCAAGACGATATTCGGGCTTTCGCGGGAGAGGGAAAATGCCAATCTTCTCTTAGGAGAGGGTCTTATCCCTCTTATCCCTCTGCTCCCTCTTCTCTTGCTACCCATACAGGGGAGGGGGAGAATGTGAAACGTCGTGGGCATTGCGTTGATAATGAGCGTCACGTGAACCTTTTCATCGCAGGAGGTCGGGTTTGAGAATACTTGGAGTCTTTTCCCTGGTTTGGATCACCATCCAACCGGCCCTGGGCGCGGACTGGCCGTACTGGCGCGGCCCGAACCAGAACGGCGCCGCCCCGGAAGCAGCCGCCGTCACCTCCTGGGATCAGGGTGGGGATGGGCTTCTCTGGAAGTTCGACGAGGGTGGGAGGACCACGCCCATCATCCTGGACGACCGGCTCTTCGCCATCCTGCCGGTGGGGAAAGGGGCGACGCGGGGGGAACGGATCGTGGCGCTCGACGCCCGGACCGGCCGCAAGCTGTGGGAGAAGCGATTCAACGTCTTCCATACCGACATCGTGGAGAACCGGGTGGGATGGACGGCCCTGGTCGGGGACCCGGATTCGGGCCGGATCTACGCTCACGCCACCGGGGGAGAGTTCTTCTGTCTCAGCCGTGACGGCGACGAGGTCTGGAAGGTCTCCATGACGGAGGAGTTGGGCCGCATCAGCGGTTACGGGGGGCGGCTGCACACGCCGATCCTGGACGAGGACCGGGTCGTGGTGAGCTTTCTCAATTCCAGTTGGGGGAATCAGGCTCGGCCTCTCCATCGATATGTGGCATTCCACAAAGGGAGCGGCGCCATCCAGTGGTGGTCGGCACCGGGAGGCACGCCCCTGGACACCACCTACGCCGTTCCGGCGACAGCCGTCATGGGCGGTCAACGGATGTTGGTGGCCGCGACGGCTGACGGAAACGCGTATGGAATGCGGGCCCGAAACGGTGAGAAGGCCTGGACTCTCCGGCTCAGCAAGCGCGGTCTCAACGCTTCCGTGGTGGTGGACGGAGACCGAGCGTACCTCTCTCACAGCGAAGAGAACCTGCACACCTCCAGGATGGGAGGCATCGTCTGCGTCGACGGAACCCGGACGGGGGACATCACGGAGAGCGGAGTGGTCTGGCGCCATGACGGCTACACCTTCGGGTATGCCTCGCCCGCCATCGCCAACGGCCGGCTCTATGCCGTGGACAACAGCGCCAATCTCTACTGCATGGACGCCGCCAGCGGTGACATCCACTGGGAATACAACCTGGGCCGGGTGGGCAAGGGGTCGCCCGTGGTGACCAGCGACGGCGTGATCTACGTGGGAGAACAGAACGGCATCTTCCACATTCTCCGCGACGAGGGCGATCGTTGCGTGTCCCTGGACAAGGAGGTGTTCGAGCGTCCCGACGGCACCGTGGACGAGATCTTCGGCTCTCCCGCCGTGGTCAGCGGACGCGTCTATTTCATGAGCCGCTACGGCATCTACTGCCTAGGAAAAGCGGGGCAACAGGTACAGGCGCAAGAGCTAGCCTCGACTCCAGTAGAGACGGCGCGCCCGGCAGCGGGGTCCAAGGGCAGCCTTCGGGTCGTGCCGGCGGAAGCGACGCTGAGACCCGGAGAGCAGATCCAGCTGAAGGCGCTTCGATTCGACTCAGTGGGATCGACTCCCTCCCCGGCCAGCGTCGAGTGGTCGGCAAGCGGCGTCTCGGGAACAGTCGGCGCGGACGGCAATTTCAACGCCGGCAAGGAGCAGGCATTCTCGGCGGGTCTCGTGACCGCCAAGAGCCCCAGTGGTCTGAGCGCCGCTGCTCGGATTCGGATCGCTCCGAATCTGCCGATCCACGAGGACTTCGAGTCGCTGGCGGTCGGCTCGGTGCCTCCCGGCTGGATAGGCGTGGCGTCCAAGACGCAAGTCATCGAGGCGGGAGGCAAGGTGCTCAAGAAGCTGGCCTCCAAGACGCGGCCTTCCCCGCCCTTCATGAGGCTTCGAGCCTATGCCACTCCCCCCGTCCCGGGAGGGTATACGGTCGAAGCGGACCTGCTGGGAAAGCTGGCACGCAAACGCTTCAAGCCGGACATGGGGCTGATCAACAGCCGCTACCGATTCGTCATGATGGGCATGAGAAAGCGGCTGCGGATCGAGACCTGGTCCCCGCTGCCGCGCCTGAGGCACGACGTTGCATTTCCCTGGGAACCGGAGGTCTGGTATCGAGCCAAGTTCTCGGTGTCGCTGGAGGATGGACAGGCACGGGTCCGAGCGAAGGTCTGGCCCAGGGAGGAACCGGAGCCCGAGGCTTGGAACATTGAGGTGCTGGACCCGCATCCGAACCGGGAAGGCAGCGCCGGCATTTACGGCTACTCCGTCGGAACCACATCCAAGAGCGACGGTCCCGAGATTCTCTTCGACAACTTCAAGGTGGTGAAGAATGATGACTAGCAGTCGAGCCAGGATCGTCCGCGTTCCGTGCATCCTGCTGGCCGCGGCAATTCTTGCCGCGCCGGGTCAGCCTCAGGTCCACGCGGGGGACTGGAAGATGTGGGGCGGGACTCCGGACCGGAACATGGTCTCGGAGGAGAAGGGAATGCCCCACCGATGGAACGTCTCCAGCGGCGAGAACATCCGTTGGAAGATGCCGCTGGGGTCCCAGACCTATGGCAACCCCGTGATCTCCGATGGAAGGATCTTCATCGGCACCAACAACAACGCCCATCACCGGCCCGGAATCACGGGTGACAAGGGGGTGATCGTCTGTCTGGACGAGGCCTCCGGAAAGATGCTGTGGCAGGCCACCCACGACAAGCTCCCCACGGGACGGGTCAACGACTGGCCGGAACAGGGAATCTGTTCCTCTCCCTTCGTGGACGGGGACCGGATCTACTACGTCAGCAACCGGGCCGAGCTGGTCTGCGCCGACGTGGAGGGGTTTCTGGACGGGGAGAACGACGGCCCGTTTCAGGACGAAAAATACCGGGAGAACGAGGACGCGGACATCGTCTGGGTGTACGACATGATCGAGGAGCTGGGGGTCTTCCCTCACAATCTGGCCACCTCCTCCCCGGTGGGAGCCGGCGATTTGATCTTCCTGCTCACCTCCAACGGCGTGGACGAGGGGCACCTGGATCTCCCCATGCCGGACGCGCCCGCGTTCATCGCCGTGCATAAGAAGACCGGCGAACTGGTCTGGGAGCGGAGCGATCCGGGCGAGAACACCCTGCACGGGCAATGGTCCTCACCCACATACGGGCTGGTCAAGGGCCGGCCCCAGGTCATTTTTGCCGGGGGTGACGGTTGGGCTTACGCCTACGAGCCCCAGGGTGGAGAGTTGATCTGGAAGTTCGACCTCAATCCCAAGGTCTCCGAGTGGAAGCTCGGCGGGCGCGGCACCCGGAACAACATCATCTCCACGCCGGTCCTATACCAGGACAAGGTGCTGCTCAGCGTGGGGCAGGACCCGGAACATGGCGAGGGTCCCGGTCACCTCTATTCCATCGACGCGACCCAGACCGGAGAGATTACCGAGAAGGGACGGATCTGGCACGTGGGTGGCGAGGACTTCCGCCGCAGCATGTCCACCGTGGCGATTCGGGACGGCTTGCTCTATGCGGCCGATCTGACCGGGTTTCTCTACTGCCTGGATCTCGCCACCGGAAAGAGGCACTGGAGATACGACATGCTGGCCGCGGTCTGGGGGTCTCCCTATCTGGTGGACGGCAAGGTCTATCTGGGAGACGAGGACGGCGACGTGGCGGTGCTGGAGCACGGCACGACGATGAAGGAGCTGGCCGTCAACGAGATGGGAGATTCCGTCTACACGACGGCCGTGGCGACCAACGGAGTGCTCTACATCACCAACCGAAATGCCTTGTTCGCCGTTGCCGACACGGCGAAGTAGGGACCAGGAGCGGCGACTTTCTTGTCGCCGAATGGGAGCGGCCGCCGACCAGGGGGGGTTAGGGGGGACGGTAGTCCCCCCTCTACACTTGCCCCCCTCTACACTTGCCCCCCTCTACACTTGCCGGCCTCTACACTTGCCGGCCACCGAATCGCATAGCAACGACAGAAGAGCAGGCGGCAAGAAAGCCGCCTGTCCCAGTGGGCGACAAGAAAGTCGCCCCTCCAGTGAAGAGGGGGACAGGAACGTCCCCCCTCCAATCAGAAGTGGATCGAGAGGTGCAACTGGATGAACCTGGGACGGGACGTGGAGCCGAACAGGCCGAATCCCGCCGCGTTTCCGGTGTCGGTGTTCAGACCGCCCCAAATGTGGCGGTTGAACATGTTGAAGAAATCGACTCCCAGGCGAACATTCACGTCCTCGTTGACCTGAGTGTCCTTCTGGAGCGTCGCGTTCTCGTTGAAATAGCTGCAGCCCCGTTCCTTGGGCAAGGTTCTGGTGTTCCCCAAAGTCCAAGGAGCTGCATTCATGAACGCGTTGACGTTCAGGAATCGGCCACCGGGACTGTACTCCCCGCAAATGGTGTTGGTCTTGATCTGCGAGTTCAGACGCAAGACCGGCCAGATGGGTCCGAAACCTCCCGGATATCTGACCCGGCTGCTCACGCTGATCGGCTGCCCGGAGAAGTAGTTGTGCTGTACGCCGAGGGTCCAACCGCTGAGCACATATTTGGAGAATAGATTTCCACCGTTGAAAAGGCGCTTTCCCGGACCGAACGGCAGTTCATACAGCCAACTCAGAGAGAGGTTCTGGGGCCGATCGTGCTGGTAGTGATATCGGAGATGCCGCTGCGAGGTATGCTGGATCGGTGCGAAGCCATGCCCCTGCTGGGAGAAACCGACGTTGCCGAGGGCCTTGGAGATCGTGTGGTTGAGCATGAAGCTCAAACCGTGTCCATACCGCTTTTGCAACGACAGGACCAGGGCGTGGTAGTTCAGATCGCTCACGGGGGCGGCCCGTTGCTGGATGTCCAAAAAGTGCGGGAACGGTCGGAGCGCCTGGGCGACAGGTCCCCCGAATCCCGGATACGGAGCGGCAATCCCGGCGGCCATGGCCTGGTCTGAACCGACCGGCGCCAACAGAGTGTTTCCCAAGCTCAAGTTGGCGACACTGAGCTGGTTCATCCGTACCGCCTCGTGGCTGGGCAGATTGTGCGAGAACTTGCCGTGGTAGTTGGCCCGCATGGCCAGCCCCCAACCCAGATCCCGCTCCAGCCCGAAGTTGAGCGTCAAGGTGCGGCCCGCCTTGAAGTCGTCCCGGTTGAGATACTGCACCGCCTGGTCGTTGGCAAAGTCCGGTTCCAGGACGGGTAGATCCGGGATGGGGTCCGGGTAACCGTTGTCCCAGTTGAAAGCCGGGGTCAGACCGCCGTCCAGGCTCCTGACGGACGGGTCCAGAGTCCAACCCAGGAAGGGGGTATTGAACCCGCTGGTCATGGCGCCGAAGAGCGGAAAGTACATGTAGGCGCCGCTGGCCCGGATGACGGTGTTGTCATCCGGAGAATAGGCGAATCCCAAACGGGGTCCCCATTGGCTCCAGAGCGTGTCCGCCACCCGCTTGAACCCGTTGCGTCCCGGGCCGTCGCCCCAGAACCAGAGGGATCCGGGAAGTCCCCCCGCTCCCGGGTTGGGAATGGTGGGATTGAAGGCTCCGATCCGGTCATAGGTCTCGCCCAAAGGAACGAAAACGTCGTTCCGGAGACCGTAGTTGATGGTCAACTTGCTGGTGGCGCGCCACGAGTCTTGGAAATAAATGCCCCAAGCCCCGCCGTTGTGACGGAAGTCACGTTGGCTCCAGACAAACGCCGAGTCCACTTCGCCCAACAACTGGCTGGCGAAACCGAACCCGGTGTTCGCGTTGCCTGGCAATCCGGTCTCCAGGGCCGAGAAACTGAACGATCCCTGATCGAAGAGGGCCAGGTTCTGCTTGGAGACGGAAAGTAGATAGGCAGCGCCCACTTTGAAGTTGTGGGACCCCTTGACCCAGGTCACGTCCATGTTGGCCGGAATGGTCTGGCTGGGGTCGATGAGTTTCTGGAAGATGGGTCCGTAGGCACTCTGGCCCTGAACGCCGACCTGGGGGGCGATGGGCCCCGGCACTCCCTTGATGCCGACTTCCGCACCGGTATTGTCGTTGGCGAGACCCTGGGTGCCGATGACCCGAGGCGTCCGGGTGACGCCGGTCCGGAGGTTGAAGAGGACGTTGGGCCGGATCGTGTAGTGGTAGTTGAAACGGTAGCGGTACTGGACCTCGTCGTTCCTGTGAAGACTGGAGATCGACTCGTCCTGGACCGAGGGGTAGTTGGACCGGGATGCCTTCCACGACTGTTCCCATCCGACCGTGAGCCGGTGGTCGCCCGCCTCGTCAAGCTGATGATCGACCTTCAGGTAGTAGGAGGTCTTGTCGACCGGGGTGGAGGTCAGGCCGCCGATCCAGTTGTTGGTCACACCCGGCCGATTGGGCAGCCCGAACCGCGAAATCAGGTTCTTGGTGACGGTGCTGAAACGATCCGCAGGAATCATGTTGTTGGGGAACGGGTCTCGAATGAACCCGCCCTGACCGTCCGAACGAGTGCTCATGGGGTCATAGATGGCGCCCTGGTGGATCGGCCGGCCCAGAGCGTCGGTCCCGATCTCGGCACCCAGAATCTCGCTGAAGTCACCGTTGCGCATGGCTGCGGTGGGAACGGTCTGCACCGAGTCTCCCGGAGCAGTCCGCAACTTGTAGCCGTCAAACCCGCCGAAGAAGAACGTGCGGTTCTTCCAGATGGGACCTCCCAGGACGAACCCGTAGTCGTTCTGCCGGTTGACGCTCTTGCTCGGGGCCAGCCAGGGCCGGGCGTCGAGAATGTTGTTTCGGAAGTACCAGAAGGCGTCGCCGTGAAATTCGTTGGTGCCCGACTTGAAGATCAGGGTGATCGCCACGCCGCTGTCCCAGCCATGCTCCGCATTCGTGTTGGTGTCGAGCCGGAACTCCTGCACCATCTCGGGAATCGGCGCCGTGTCGTCCCGGGAATTCTGGTGGGTGGAGCTGCCCGCCCGCACGCCGTCGATGGTGTAGCTGGGAGAAGCATTGGGCGTGCCATGAATGAAGGCGGTGCTCATGGCGTTGTTTTCGTTGCTGTCATTGGGATTGTAGTTCACCCCCGGCATGGTGCGCAGGAACGAAAGCGCCTGGCGGTTGTTGTTGGAGACCGCAATGGGCAGACGGGCGATCTCCTCGTTGACCCGGGCGTATCCGGCCTTGTTCGACTGCTTCTCGATGGTGGGAAGCGTCGCCATCACCTCCACGGTCTCGGCCACGTCGCCGACCGACAACGTGACGTCGATGGTCAGGACCTCGCCGGACACCACGCGGAGCCCGCTCTGCTCCAGGGTTCTGAAGCCGGGCATGGTGGCCGTGAGCCGGTATTCTCCGATGGCGACCGAATTGAAGGCGTAAATCCCGGCGTCGCTGGTGATGGTGTCGGTCACGATGCCGGTGCCGACGTTGGTGATGGAGATTTCCGCTCCCGGAACCACGCCGCCGCTCTCGTCCCGGACCGCACCGGTCACGGTTCCTACATTCTCCTGTGCCAGCAGGGGAAGACAGGAGAGTGCCAGAACAAGGCTCAAACTAAGTACTCTACTCATTGCTGCTCCTCGGATGTTGAATTGAACTGACTGATGGGATGACACGGTGGATGCGCAAAGACACTGCAAACCTCTAAAACTCGCCCCTCTAAAACTCGCCGCGTAGCCAGAATAGCCGCAGGTTATAACCCATCTGCCCTTCCGATTACAAGATTGCTTCGGAAGAAATCTTAACCGAAGAAGATGACAACTCCGAGAGATCCTGGTGCGGGTCGGGTCAACCCCACCAGCCGTAAACCCCGACGACGTTACCTGCTTCGCGCAGGTGCTAGGTCAGCCCGCAATTCTCATCAGGGGGCGCGATGATCGCGCAGGATTTTCGCCCTCAGCGCGTGCTCGCGACCGAGAGCGTAGTGGTGACTACGTTTGAGGGAGCATGTGCGCGCTGAGGGCGAAAAGACCAGCGAGGGCGCGCCCAGCGCAGTCTGTTCCCGAGAGACCTTGCCAATATCCGAGTAAATGCTGAAAAACAAATTCTTTTTCAGCATAAGCATAGCGGCCTGATGAGATTTGCGGGTTAGGTCGCGGGATGCGGACTACGAAAGAGCCTCGCTACGGCTCTCCAGGCGACGCTCCCGGGCCTGATTGCCACCATGGCGCCATCCTTCTTTTTGCTGGCCCGGCCCCTGCCCATCCTGCGAGACGTCACCCGGCAGGCCGGTTTGAACTTGGTCACCATCTGTTGTCCCCAGTAAACGTGCAGCCGGTCACCGGGGAGGGAAAGTGGGACCGGCCATGGGTGTTCCCGTCGCCAGGGTCAAGTTGACGAACTTCATCCTCTGCTCGATTCTGGCCGGACTTTGCTCCAGGGATTGTAGTCCTGCTGACGGTCAAGTTCTTACTGGCGCAAAAAAAACGAGGGGACCGGCATTTGCCGGCCCCCTCCGGGATCTAATCGCCTCTACTATTTCCGCCAATCAGAAGTGAATCGAGAGACTCAGTTGGATGATCCTGGGAGGAAAGGAGACAGAACGGATGGTGCCAAAGGCCGCCTTGTTGCCGATGTCGGTATTCGGGTTGCCCCAGATATGACGGTTGAACAGATTGAAGAAATCGGCCCCTAAGCGAACGTAGATGTCCTCGTTGACATAAGTATCTTTCTGGATGGTGGCGTTCTCGTTGAAATAGCCGCAGGCTCGTGTCGTAGGCAACGTCCTGGTATTCCCCAAGGTAAAGGGCGCAGGATTGGCAAAGGCGTTGATGTTGATGTATCGGTTCCGGGATGGGTCGTTGGGGTCGTAATCTCCACAGTCAACACCGGTCCGAACCGATACCCCCTCGACCCGGTCCGGCCAGATGGCGTTAAAGCCGCCCGGGTAGCGGACGCGGCTGCTCATATGGAGGGGCTGTGCGGAGAAATAGGCCTGCTGCATCCCAATGTTCCAGCCACCGATCAGCTTCTTCACTACCGAACTCGTGTCTGCGCCCCAGCGCTTTCCCGGTCCAAAAGGCAATTCCCACATCCAGCTCAAGGCAACATTCTGGGGCCGATCCTGGTCGTACAAATACCGAAGGTGCCGTTGCGAAGTATGCTGGATGTGGCTGGCGAGCGAATGCCCCTGGTTGGCCCACCTGGCGTTGCCCAGCGCTTTGGAGATGGTGTAGTTGAGCATGAAGCTCAACCCGTGCCCGTAGCGCTTCTGCATGGACAACACCACACCATGGTAGGTCAGGTCGGTAACGGGGGCGGCGCGTTCGTTGATGTTCAGCATGTGAGGAAACGGTCTGAGCGCCTGATTCACAGGTCCTGTAAATCCCTCATAGGGAGCAGTGATCCCTGCCGCCGCGGCTGCCGGGGAATTGATGTCGGCAAAGAGCAGGGTGCCCAACGCCAGATGCCTGGGGTCAAGCTGGTTCAATCGAACGGCATCGTTACTGGGGAGACTGTGGCTGAACTTGCCGTGGTAGTTGGCTCGAAAAGCAGTACCCCAGCCCAGGTCTCTTTCCACACCAAAGTTGACGGTCAGCGTCCTGCCCGCCTTCATGGTGTCCCGGTTCAGGGCCACTACCGACTGGCCGTTGGCAAAGGAAGGGTCGAGGTCGGGCAGGTTGGGAAGGATGTCCGGAAATCCGTCATCCCAGTTGAAGGCGGGGGTCACACCGGCGTCCAGACTCGCAGCGGTCACATTGAGAATCCAGCCGATAGCGGGCGTATTGAATCCGCTGGTCATGGCGCCGAAGTGTGGAAAGTACATGTAGGCGGCACTGGCCTTCAAGACGGTCTTTTCGTCAGGCGAGTAAGCCAGCCCCAGACGAGGCCCCCAGTTGCTCCAGAGGGTCGGGGCCACTCGTTTGAACCCGTTCCGGCCTGGGCCCTCACCCCAGAACCACAGGGCCCCCGGAAGACCACCGGCACCGGAGTTGGGGACGGTCGGGTTGAAGGCCCCGATGCGGTCGTAGCTCTCTCCCGCGGTTATGAAGATGTCGTTGCGGATGCCGTAATTCACCGTCAACTTGGGGCTGGCGCGCCAAGAGTCCTGAAAGTAGAAACCCCAGGCTCCGCCATCGCGTTTGAAGGCTGTTGGGCTATTGACGGTGCCACCGTCCACCTCGCCCAGGAACTGGCTGGCAAAGCCCCATCCGGTTGCAGGGAAGCCGGGCAGACCGGTCGTGCGATCCTGAAAGCTGAAATTTCCCTGACCATAAATCGACGAATCCCCTTTGGAGACCGACAGTAAATAGGAGCCGCCAAATTTGAAATTGTGCGAGCCTCTGACCCAGGTCATGTCGAAGTGGGCGGGCACGGTCTGGCTGGGGTCATTGAGCTTCCGGAAAATCGGGCCATACCCGGTCATTCCCTCGATGTTCACTCTTGGTGCATTGGGGTTGCTGACTCCGGTAATTCCGATCTCTTCACCAAAACGGTCGTTGTCCAGACCCTGAGTACCGATAATTCGCGGCGTCCGGGTCACACCGGTGCGAAGGTTCAAGATCACGTTGGGCCGGATGGTCCAGTAATAATTGAAGCGATAGCGGTATTGAGCCGACTCGTTTATGTGAAGGCTGGAGACCGCCTCGTCAAAGACCTGCGGATAAGTGGACCTGTTCAGCCTGACATTCTGCTCCGTGCCAAACGTAAACTTGTGGGATCCCGCTTCATCGATCTGATGATCGATCTTGAGGTAATAGGACTCTTTGTCGTCCGGGCGTAGAGTCTGGGTTCCGACCCAGTTATTGCTGACGCCCGGGCGGTTGGGCGCACCAATGTGCGAAAGCAGGGCCTGTGTGATCGAGCTTGAGCGGTCGGAAGGAATGACGTTTCCCGGAAAGGGATTGCGGATGAACCCGCCTTGTCCATCCGGTCGAGTGCTGGCCGGATCGAAAATCTGGCCCTGAAAAACCGGCCGACCCAGGGCATCGGTCCCGATTTGATCGCCCAATATCTCACTGAAGTCGCCACTGCGCATGGCAGTGGTGGGGACGGTGACAGTCGTCCCGGAGGGGGCTGTCCGCAATTTGTAGATATCGATCCCCCCAAAGAAAAACGTGCGGTTTTTCCAGATGGGACCGCCCAGCACGAAGCCGAAGTCATTCTGCCGGGTGACGGCTCTCCTCGCCGCAAACCAGGGTCGAGCGTCGAACACGTCGTTTCGGTTGTACCAGAAGCCAGTGCCGTGAAAGTCGTTGGTGCCTGATTTGAAGACCAGGTTGATGGCCACACCGCTGTCCCAGCCATGCTCGGCCTGGGTGTTGGTGTCGAGTCGGAATTCCTGAACCATCTCTGGAATCGGCGCCGTGTCATCGCGTGCGTTCTCGTGAGTCGAACCGCTCGCCCTCACCCCGTCAATGTTGTAGCTGGGAGAAGCAGTTGGAGTTCCCTGGACGAAGGACCTGGACATGGCAACGTTCTCGTTGTCGAAATACCTAAAGGGGTCGTAAGACACACCGGGCATGGTCCGCAGGAAGGACAGGGCCTGGCGGTTGTTGAACGAGACGACCAGAGGCAGACGGGCAATTTCCTCGTTCACCCTGGCATAGCCTGCCTTATTGCTTTGCTTCTCAATGGTGGGGAGTGTAGCCGCCACCTCCACGGTTTCCGTCACTTGGCCCACTGTCAACCCAACGTCGAGAGTGACAATCTCACCCGAAACGACGCGGATCCCGGTCTGTTCAAGCGTCCGGAAGCCGGTCAAGGAGGCCTGCAGCGCATATTCGCCGATGGGCACGGAGTTGAACCCGTAAAGCCCCACGTCGTTCGTCACGACGTCCCGTTGCGCGCCCGTGCCCAGGTTGGTGAGGGTCACTTCCACGCCGGGGAGAACGCCTCCGCCTTCGTCTCGCACGGTCCCGGTAACGGTTCCCACATGCTCCTGGGCCAATACCGGGAGGGAAACCATCAAAACAAACAATGGAAGGGCACTCTTGATGGAAAAGAGGGAAGTGTGCATCGTCGTCTCCTTCTTGGCGAACGGCCCTGGCGAGCGTGGAAGTCGACTTCCACCTACTGCACTGGAATATAGACGAGGTTGTCAGAAAAAGTCAAAAGATTGCCTGGACTTGGTGTCTTTATTGCGATAGATCATTCGGTTTTTTTTGACACGTGATCTGTTCGTTCGGTAAAAATTGGACTTCCTCGCCGTGTCGCCTGGTGACCTTTTCCTGCTTCGCGCATGTGCTAGGTTAGGTCCCGGGATGTGGATTCGACAGGCCCTCGCTCCGGCTCTCCAGGCAACGCTCCTGGGCCTGATGACCACCCTGGCTCCATCCCTCCTTTTGTTGGCCCAGCCCCTGCCAATCCTGAGAGACGTCACCCGAGAGGCCGGTTTGAACCTGGTCACCACCTGCGGAACGCCGCAGAAGAAATTCATCATCGAAGGGAACGGTAGCGGTTGCGCCTGGATCGACTACGACAACGACGGATGGACCGATCTCTACATCGTCAACGGCATCTCCAGCGCCGCGCTCATGGCGGGCCGGGAGGACGCCGCCTCCGCCCCCAATTTCCTGTTCCGCAACCGTGGGGACGGCACCTTCTCCCAGGTGACCGTCAATGCCGGAGTCGCCGGGACCGGCTTGGGCAACGGCGTGGCAGCGGCCGACTACGACAACGACGGGTGGATCGACCTGTTCGTCACCAACTACGGCCGCGATCTTCTGTACCGGAACAACGGCAACGGAACCTTTACCGAAGTGGGAGCCTCCGCGGGAGTCGCCGGAAAATGGGAATGGAGCACGGGAGCCGCGTTCGGAGACTACGACGGCGACGGATGGCTGGACCTGTACGTGGCGCGCTACCTGGAATTCGACGTCGACGACCCTCCACTGGGAGGAGAGTTCTGCGGATACCGGGGTATCCCGGTCATGTGCGGTCCCAAAGGGCTGACGGGAGCGCCCGACATCCTCTACCGCAACAACGGCGACGGCACCTTCATCGATGTGACTCGGGCGACCGGGGTGCAGGATGAGAAGCTCCTGTACGGATTCACCCCGGTCTTCGAGGACTTCGACAACGATGGCTACCCCGATCTCTTCGTCACCAACGACGCGGGCCCCAATTACCTGTACCGGAACCGGCGGGACGGGACCTTCCGGGAGACGGCGCTGCTTGCGGGGGTGGGCTACAACGCCCAGGGAACGGCCCAGGCGGACATGGGCGTGGCCGCGGGGGACGTGGGCGGCGACGGCCGGATCGACCTGTTCACCACGACCTTCTCCGAAGAGTACTACCCCTTCTTCCGAAACCTGGGAGCAGGCGGGTTCGAGGAGGTCTCACAGCCGGTGGGACTGGCCACCCGCACCCTGCCCTACCTGGGATGGGCGACCTTTTTCCTCGACTTCGACAACGACGGAAACCTGGACTTGTTTGTCGCCAATGGGCATATTTTCCCGCAGGTGGAGCCTTCGTTGGAAACCTACCGGCAACCCGATCTTCTGTTTCGGGGGAACGGCGAGTTCGGATTTCAGGATGTCACCGATGAGGTGGGACTGGACCAGGCGCCGGTCCGGTCCAGCCGGGGAGGCGCCTTCTGCGACTACGACAACGACGGGGACCTGGATCTGCT
Source organism: Acidobacteriota bacterium (assembly GCA_965263035.1). Taxonomy (GTDB): domain Bacteria; phylum Acidobacteriota; class UBA6911; order RPQK01; family JAJDTT01; genus JAJDTT01. The sequence continues at coordinate 4,864,873 of OZ253580.1, read as the reverse complement.
GGTGCTGGCCATCGACGACTCCCCCACGCTCCTGCGCAACGACGGAGGAAACCGGCGGAACTGGCTCCAGTTCCGGCTCGCGGGCCGACGCGGCAACCGGTCCGCCATCGGCACGCGGATCAAGGTCGTGACCGGCTCCAAGACCCGGACCGGCCGCGTACGGAGCGGCGGAGGGTTCCTCTCCCAGAACGACCTTCGTCTGCATTTCGGCCTGGGTGAGGCGGCCGCCGCCGAACGGGTCGAGATCCGCTGGCCCGGTGGAGGGAGCCAGGTTCTGATGAACGTTCAAGCAAACCAGATCGTCCGCATCGAGGAGGCCGAATGAAAGCACTATCTCCCAGTCGAGTTGGATGGAGCGCCCTGGTTCTTCTTTGTTTGTCTCTGGCGTTGTCTTCCATGACCCCGGCCGGAGAAGCTTCCGGAGCCGGAGAGAGCGCCCGGTTCCTGGACCTCACCCTGCTGGTCTCTCCCGACTATCCGGTCAACTGGCCGGACATCTTTCCCTACGTTCAAATCAACCACTATCTCCGGATCGGTCCGCGCGGCCCTTACAACAGCGACATCATCACCATCGACGAGAACACCGGCACCCAGTTCGATTCGCCCGCTCACGGTCCGGTTCCCCGGGAGACGGCCAAGATCACGCCCGAACGGGTGCCGGTCTGGCAATTCCTGGGGGAGGCCTGCGTCATCGACGTGCGCCCCCTGCTGGACGATGCTCCAATCGGCCACAGTCCCCTGATCCGCAAGCAGCACGTGCTGGACTGGGAACAACAGCATCGGCCCCTGGGCCCCGGCGACGTGGTCCTCTTCCGGAGCGGTTACAACGACAAGTACTTCAAGCCGCTGCCGGAGGGACGGGGCTTCGTGGCCGAGGTCGCTGCAGGTGAGAAAACGGCTTGGCCCGCGCCCGAGGCCGAGACCATGGACTACGTGGGAAGCCGGGGCGTTCTGACTGCCGGGATCGACAGTCCCAGCATGGGACCGCTTCCGCCCCCGGGGGGAATGGAAACCCACGGCGCGGGCCTGAAATACGGAATGATCTGGACGGAAGGGGCCCGAAATCTGGGCGACCTCCCGGCTACGGGAGCCGTCTACGTCCAACTGCCGCCGAAACACGGAGGGGGCATCGGCGCCGAGGTCCGGGCCTTCGGCATCGTCGGGGACCCACTCGCGCCATGGTTGATCAAAGCTGCGCGCAAACAGAGGGTCATCGATCTTTCCGTCCAGCTCTCCGAGGACCTGCCGGTCTGGTGGCCCGGTCCCGGAGCCGGCAATTCCCGTTATCCCTACTACCAGCATGTGCTTCCGCTTCCCTATGTCCCGGCGCAACACCAGCGCGCCTACGACAGCCACACCGGCACCCACCTGGTGCCCCCCGCCTATGCCCTGCCCCGGGCCGGATTCGACCCTGGAGACTACTCTACGCAGGTGAGGGAGTGGCTGGCCGAATACGAAAAACGCTACGGACCGCGCGGGCACAGCGACGTCACTACCGAAAAGGTGCCTCTTTCCCAGACCGCCGGCTGGGCCCGGGTCATCGACGTGAAGCACCTGATCGGCTCCACCCGCGAGTCCGACTGGCCGGCCTCCCCGGTCATCCGGCCCGATGACATCCGGGAGTACGAGAAGCGGTCCGGCGAGCTGCAACCGGGGGACGTGGTCATCTTCCACAGCGGCTACAGCGACCGCTATCTGAAGCCGTTTCCGGAGGACATGGCCTGCATGGCGGATCCGCTCAACGGGAAACGGGAAGGCTGGCCGGCGCCGGGAGCGGACGCCATCCGGTACTTGGCGGACCGGGGAATCCGCTGCGTCGCGACGGATGGACCGACGCTGGGAGGCGTCGATCCCAAACGTGCCGTCATGACCTACTGGGCGCTGGGCAGTGGCGGGATGGTCGGCGTCGAGTTCTTGACCCGTGTGGGGTCCATGCCGCCCAAGGCGTACTTCATCTTCGCCGCTCCCAGGCTGGAGGGAGCCCACGGTGGATCCGGCCGGGCGATTGCGGTCTATTAGCTTGAATAGTAAACGGGGACCTGACCAGGGGGAACTACACCAGGGCAAGTCCGGAACACTCGCCGGCGAGTCCCGCTATTCCACATCGAAACGGATGCTTTCGGTGAAACCGTAATACTTGGCGTTATTCGCTCGATCCCGCAGGGTTATTTCCGCGCCCCCCCAGGTTCCGGGCGCCGACCCCACCGGCAGTAGCACTGTCCACGTCTGCGGGACCCATTCGGTGGGGTCCAGAGAAGAGAAGCTGGATCCATGTGGGTGTAGCGCAGGTCCAGGGTCACATGAGCGCCGTCTTCCACTTGGAAGGTGTAGCACTCTCCAATTCGAACCGCGTCCTCTGCAATCGAAAAGGAGGTCGGTTGCAAATCGTTCCCCGGCACGGTTACGGAGAACACCGCAATCAAGAGGCAGGTGCCGGAGAGTCTCTGCATTTGGAAAGTATCGAGAATTGTTGGAGGGAGCGTCAAACGTGGGTGGCGAGAGAGATTGACAATAGAACTTGCACGGCTCCTCGGGCAATTCTCTTCCATGTCATGGGCGCCGTCTAAAATAGCCGGACGTTTCGCGCACGGAGCACAGCGTGTTGAAAGGCGATTCACCGGAACCACTGATCACGCGCCCCAAACCCATGACTCCAGGTTCTACGCCGCGCAATCCTTCGGGACAACACCAGACTAGATCGGTCATCGGGGCCGACATCAGGATCAAGGGGGAGGTGACCGGAGGGCAGGATATGCTCATTGAGGGGCGTCTCGAAGGGCGATTGTCGCTCACCGGGTGCAGCGTCACTGTGGGGAAGGAAGGTCGGGTCATGGCCGACATGTCCGCCGCTGTGATTCGGATCGATGGCGTTGTGGAAGGAACCCTCCACGGGGAAGGTACGATCCTCTTGAGCAAGACCGGGCGGGTCAAAGGCAAGATAGTCGCCCCCCGAGTGGTCTTGGAGGAGGGCAGCAGCTTCAAGGGCACCGTCGACATGGGCGAAAATACGAAGGCTTCTGCCGAATAGACGATTTCAGATTCGGCCGGAGCACTGGCTCGTCTCGCTAAGAATCCAATCCTGAACAACTCAGAACGAGATCGGATTCGTTCAAACCGAACGGAAAACCGGAAAATCCGTCGATTCACCACATGCCTGATCCTGGGAGGGCGCAGAATCGACTGCCGCCCCGTGGGCAACGCGACCTACCAGCCTTCCGGCGGCGCCCCGCTGTTCGAGGCGGGAGGTCGAGAATCGGCGCCTGCCCGCCTCTCAAATCAGTTCAGCCCATCCTGATCGCGGATACGATGACGAAACGCTTGTCGACGGTTATAAGGTGAGTTGCGATGTCTGCGGGCGTTGGGTCGATCTTCGGGCCTTGGTGGTTGATCACAACCTGGGTCGAAACGGCTTTCCCCGAATTGAACCAGAGCGACCTGGATTTTTGGAACGAATGCCACCGGAGCCTTCGTGAGTTGGGGCCGGGATCAGCTTTTCTGGTCAAAGCCGGGGATCGAGTGCAGGTCGGGATGCCGCCAGTCACCCAGGGTCGTTCCACGGCGCAAACTCCTCCGAGACTTTCCGAATGAACTCCGACATCCGAAGGCTCTATCTTTTTCACTTCTTTCTGTCCGTTACGCTGACGGCGGCCGGCTCGTTCCTTTTCATCGACCGGCTCTTCCTTCGCATGGACCTGAGCCTGTCCCAGTTCGGACTGATCAAGGGAATGTCCTACCTGATTCCAGTTACCGTGAATCTGGGCCTGTCGCCCTATTTGGCCCGCTTGGCACGGGATCGAGAAATCGCATCCGTCAGTTATCTGATCCGGATCCTGCTCCCCTATCTCTTCCTGCTTGTGCCCTGGTTTGCTCTTTCGAAGCCATACCTGACTCTGGTCTGCTCTGCGATCTTCGTAACCACGATGATTTGTACCTTCATCGCCTACACCAGCCTCTCGGCGCTGTGCCGATACCATATCCCGCGAGAGAAGTTGGGGCGCCACATGAGCAATATCCTGTCGCTGACGACGGTCCCCAGCATCGCTCTGGCCATCCCGGCCACTTGGTATATCGATCTCAACTCCTCCGCCGGCGACGAGCGGTTCTATGGCGCATATCTCCATGTTTTCCTGCTGACCACCGCCTTCATCCTGCCGGCTGTCATATTCCTGCTGCGCCTGAGCCGCAGAAGGCCATCGGTCCCGAGACCGGACCGACCCGGTCTCGGGGAAATCGTCACTCCCTTCCGTAATCGTCCCTTTCGCGTGTATCTGCACGCCTCCTTCATGCTCAGCCTCGTGGGCAGCATGATCGTCTCCTTCATTAATCCCTACCTGCTGGGACCCCGGGGATTGAGCATGTTTCAGATCAGTCTGATCACAATGGTGATCGCCGGTCTGGGCGTGGGATTACGGCGTCTGTGGGGCAACTTTTGCGATCAATACGGGGGCAGGAACGCCCTGCGGATTTCAGTGGTGGGAGTTGCCGCGGCCCTGTTCTGTCTGAGCGGTCAGGGTCTGATCCCGGTTCTGATCTTCGCCGTTCTGGCCTGGAATACGAACGAAGGGCTGTTCGGAGCCGGAGCCATCACGGCCCAACAATACTTGGGCTTGTCCCTGAGCGACGAGCAGAAAGTCAACGTCTACGTGGCCACGACCTCGTTCGTAAACGGCACAGGGATGTTCGTCGGCTCCCTTGTGGGCGGTTTTCTGCTCGATTGGCTGGCGGATCAGATTCGACCCGACCGGGGAGACGCCCACTTCGTCATTTATTTCAGCTACTGTGCTCTGGCCTACCTGGTTGTCGGCCATTTCATCACCGCACTCAGAGAGCGGCGGCGCCGGGTCACGTCGGGAGAGTTGCTGCTCAGGATCTACAGGGCGCTCCGTTCCAGAATGCGACGCTAGGAGGCTGTCCGAGAATAGACTATTTTAAAAAAGTCTTGTTTGTAAACTATTGATTTATAAAGGGTTAAGTTTTCAAAAACTATGATTTTTCGAGTTCTCGGACAGCCTCCTAGGAGCCTGTGCCGCAGAAATTGATCTACTACGAAAGCGGTAGAATCGGTCCATATTTCCTCGATTTCTCGGCGAATAGAACGACTATGCACCTCCAAATCGAGAAAATCTGGCCTCGATTCCCCGCTTTCTCGCTACGATCATTCCTACCGCGCAGACTCCTAGCGAGTTCCAGCCGGCCGCGCCGGTTACACGTGCCACACGGACTACACGATATTCGGCGATCTCGACGACAAGATCCGCGGAGTGAGACACGCCTGGCACCAGGTCTGGGGCACCTCATCCGAGCCGGTTGAGCTGTACGAGCCATACCGGAATCGGGCCTGTCTGGAATGCCACGGCGGGGCGCAGTCATACGAGGAGCAGGAGGCTCACACCCCGTTTCGGGCCCAACTGCTCGACGGTTCGGTATCTTGTCTGACCTGCCACAACCTGATTCACGAAATCTTGAAACCGGACCGGTTTGGGCGGTGGCGTCCGGAGGATTGACGATGAGTGGAATTCGATCACCGTGGGGACGATCGGGATTTTCTGGTCGACTCCAATTGTCGGGATTGCTGATCTCCATCGGGCTCGGGATCAATGTGGCCACGCTGTTCTGGAATCATCCGTTGTCTTGGTTCCTAATTCCCGTGCCTGGGAAATCTGCTCGTTGGTACGGGCATGGTCCTCTACTTGTGGTCCGTCTTGAGCGGACGCGGGTGACTTGAATGGGTTTGATCCCGCACCTCTTCCTCAAACTGCGGGACGCCCGCATCAACGTTCCGTTGGGAGTATCCTACGGGAGCGATCCGGAGAAAGTGCGATCGGTGCTGCTTCGCGTCGGTGGAGAACATCCGAATGTCCTCGCCGATCCGGCGCCGGATGTCATCTTTAATGGTTTCGGTGACAGTTCCCTCGATTTCGAGTTGAGAGTCCGGACCCAAAGGCAAGTGACGACTCCCTGAAGGAGTTACTGTGATGGCTCAACACCCGCGACAGGCCGCTGCGAGCGCCGCCACACCCTCCGTTGCAGGACACGGTTTCGGCACGGCTCCGGTTTTCCTGGCCTCGATCAGCACGATCCTGGGAGCGATCCTCTTCCTGCGCTTCGGCTACGCCGTCGGCCATGTGGGCCTCTGGGGCAGCCTCATGATCATCCTGATCGGACATCTCGTAACCATCCCCACCGTCCTCGCCGTGTCCGAGATCGCCACCAACCGCCGCGTGGCCGGCGGCGGCGCCTACTACATCATCAGCCGTTCCTTTGGCACCAACATCGGAGGCGCAATTGGAATCGCACTCTATTTGTCGCAGGCGATCTCGGTCGCTTTCTATCTCGTCGCATTCGCGGAAGCGTTCGACCCCGTCTACGAATGGGCCGCCGCACAGTACGAAGTGAATCCCGACCCCCGCTGGATCAGCCTTCCCTGCGCACTCCTGCTCGTGGTGATGATGCTTACCGTTGGGGCCAAGCTGGGCGTCGGAGTACTCTGGGTCGTCAGCGCGATTCTGGGGGTGGCGATCTCGACGTTCCTCCTGGGACAAGGGCCCGAATCGATCCAGCCCGACGGGCTGAATCTCACCACTCGAATCGAAGGCGGTAACTCTTTCGGCATTGTCTTTGCGACCTGTTTCCCCGCCTTCACGGGTATGATCGCCGGCCTTGGACTCTCCGGTGACCTGAAGAATCCCCAGAAGAGTATTCCGCTGGGCACCATCGGTGCGACGCTGGCCGGCATGGTCGTCTACGCCCTGGTCGCCATCAAGCTCGCCCAGAGCGCCACCCCGGAAGCACTCGCTGCCGATCAGTTCATCATGGCAAAGATCGCCCTCTGGGGCCCGGCGATCTACGTGGGGTTGGGTGCTGCCGCCTTCTCCTCTGCCCTGGGTGCGATCCTGGTGGCTCCCCGAACGCTTCAGGCGCTGGCCCGGGACAACGTGCTCCCCGTTCCAAAACTGAATCGCGTACTCAAGCGGGTCCGTGGCAGAGCGCACGAACCGGTGGCCGCGACCTGCGTTACGGGAGTTATTGCGATCTTGTTCGTGCTCGGCGGAGGCGTGGATTTCATCGCACAGATCCTCAGCATGTTCTTCATGGTGACCTACGGCGCCCTCTGCACGGTCTCATTCCTGGAATACTTCGCAGGCAATCCCTCCTACCGTCCCACCTTCCATTCCCGCTGGTACCTGTCGCTTCTGGGCGCCGTGATGTGCGGGCTGATGATGATCCAGATGAACGTGCTCTACGCGTTCGTGGCGATTTCTCTGATGGTGGCGGCCTACTACGGATTGAGTCGAACGCGCAAGGGGGAGCGCGACCTGACGGCGATTTTCCAAGGCACCATGTTCCAACTGACCCGGCGCCTCCAGATCACTCTGCAGAAGAACCACGTGGAGAAGTCAGAAGGAGGCTGGCGTCCGTCGATCGTCGCGGTGACCCGTTTCGGGGAACGTAGACTCGGCCACTTCGACCTGATGCGCTGGATCAGCCACCGCCACGGATTCGGGCATTTCATCCAGTTCTTTCAGGGGGACTATACGTACGCCGGGGAGACCCGGGCCCGGGTCCACGTGGACAAGCTCATTGAGCGGAGCGAGATCAGCGGTGCCGGTATTTTCGTGGACTCCCTCATCTGTCCTTCCTTCGAAATGGCGCTGGCCCAAACGCTTCAGATGCCGGGTATCTCGGGACTACCCAACAATTGTGTCCTGCTGGAATTCGACAAAGAGCATCCGGAAGAGATCGAAGAAACCTTGCGGGGTGCGCGTCTCGCTGCCGAGTCGCAGTTCAATGTCCTCGTATTGCGTTCCGCCAAGTACCGTTTCGGTTACCGGTCTTCGATCCACATCTGGGTGACCGAGGACAACCTGTCGAACGCTCCGCTGATGTTGCTGCTGGCCTACATCATCGTGGGGCACCCGGAATGGAGGCGGGCCCAGATCCGATTCTTCGCCTGCCTCGACTCTGAACACGCCGAACGGGAGACACATAATCTTTCCAACATGGTGACCGTGGGCCGGCTTCCGATCTCCAGGCAGAATGTCACATCAGTCCGCTGCGCGACGCAGGAAGCCCTGGAGCAAGAGGTGTCGGACCGGTCGTCCAAGGCCGATCTCGTCATCGCGGGGCTGAACGCCGACGCCCTCCAGTCGGAAGAGGCGGAGCAATCGCTCCGTGTCTTCGGCAGAGCGAACGACGTGCTGTTCGTCCACGCCTCCGAATCCATAGTGATCGAGTGAGCAGTTGATACGCCTGGATTGAATTCAGAAGCTCACATGGACCCGAGCTCCGAGGACCCCCTGAGTTTCCTTGGCCGATCTTCCACCTGAACCGAAGACCGGATGAAAATCAGGAGTGAAGGCAAAATTTCGTGTGACCTGCCACCGGTAGTAGGCCTCCATCACTTTCTCGGAGGCCGCGTCACTGATCCCGAACGCTTGGGAGAAGGCGAGACCCAGGGCCGAGTCTTGGACGCCTTCAGCAGCAAACCGCCACTGAATCCCTCCCGAATACGATGTCCGTACCGGCCCGAAGACGAGCGCCCCCGGACCCGAATTCCCAACGCCGTAGCGTCCGAATACCCCGACCCTCGGACTGACCCACTGGTCCGCACTCACGTAGATTCCGCGCACCCCCCCTTCACCAGCCACGTTGCCAAGCGTCATGCCCAAACGCCAGTGACCCGGGTAGTTCTTGAGGACCGTCCTCAGTTCCGCCTCGGTCGTCCAAAGGGGAGAGGTGAAGGCTCGTTCGGTCCTGGAAACAGCGTAACCGACTCGAAACGCGACCCCGCGGAGCCGGTCGTAACTCAGTGGCCGCTCATATTCTCCGACCAGTCCCGGAGCGACGACTCCAGTCTTGTAGGCGGCCCCGTTTACGAAGGCACTGTTGACGAACTGCCGCACCTCGTTGTTGGCGAATTGGTTGGTATCGAAGTAGTCGGAGACGTCGAACACTCCAGCTCTCGCGCTCAGGCGGCTGCTGCCCCACCGGATTCCCTGCTCATAGAAGGCCTTGCCGAGATAGAGATTGCCTCGGGCGATCGGCTCGTTGAATCGGCTGCGGTCGCTGGCGACGTCGTTGAAGCTGCTGAACGACTCGGGACCGCCCACCACCGAGCTGTCGAAGGGTCCCCCCGCAGCACCGATCTGGAGAAAGAAGTATCCCTCGTCCCAGACCTGGCTTCGAGCCGGCAGTGCTCTCAAGGTAAAGTTCACACGTGTCCTTCCAAAAACCGACGTCAGATGTGGCGAATCTCCAGGTACCGTGGCCATCTGAACCCCGGAGGTCACGTCGCCGGTCATGACCATCCGCTCCGACATGGGCAACTCCTGGAATTGCTCGATCGCCTGGCGAAAGCCTTCCTGACCCTTGGTCAAGCTCCTGGCCTGGAGAGAATCTTCCGGGGAGGGCTCCGGATCAGGTTTCCGGGGGGCCGCCTTGTCGACAGCGGAAGTCGTGGACGGTTGACAGCCCGTGGTGAAAGTCTCGCGAGCACCGAGACCGTTCCTGCGCCCGCCGGACAAGGCGCGATGAGGGAGCATACCGGGAGTATGTGAGCCGATAGCAACGCAGTCCGCCGGGATGCAGGGACGGTCGAATGCCGTGACGACTTTTGCCACGGGCTGTTGACCCTCGGGACCCGGCAACTCGGCCCCGAGAAGCGCGAGGCTCGCTATGTGACGGACCGGTACCGCGCTGACACCCGATCGCGCCAAGCGACGACCCAGCTCTCGAAAGAGGCGATCCAGCCGCAGTTGGCGTTCCTCGGCGGTGGGGTCGGGGGTGACTTCTTCCTCCAGGTAGGCACTCGAGAGTTCCCGCAGCAGCAGGGTACGCCAGTCATCGTCCCCTGTAGCCAAACCGGATCCGGTTGAAACCCAAGTCAGCAAGAAACCTGTCACCATGAGGCGAATTCGTCGCGTTCGTCCCCGTCCACCGATACATTTTTCCGAGGCAATCAAACGACTATCTGAGTGCATGGTCAGTTTCCTCAATGACACACCGGATGACTTCCTTCCGCGGCCGGAGCGAACCGGGAGGCCAAGCTCCGATCACGGCGAATCAACGTCCCTCAGTACTCCCCGCTTCATATGGCAGATCCCGACGGGACAGCTCCCCTGGTATCAGATTGTATTGGTCGACGTCGCGCGAGTCCTTGATTCTGGCTGGAGTTAGTCTGAGGGAATCCGGTAGACGGCTAGCCGCCTGCCGTTCTCTCGGATAGAATCCGCCTCATGCGAAGACTCCTGGTCCCGGCATGCCTGCTCTGTCTTGCGATCCTGCTCGGGTGCGGGCCGGCAGACGACGGCAGCCCCAGCCCAACGGAGAGGCAGACTGAACTGCCCATCCCGTCAGTCACCCTCAGCCTGAGCTCGAAGCTCACCAATCTGGACATTGTGGGCTCCACCCACCAGCCGAGCATCGTCACTCTGTATCTGATCGCCGGACGGCTCTTCCGGCTGAATCACGACTGGTCGGTGGAGCCGGAGCTGGCCGAATCGATGGAGGTCTCCGGCGACGGCCTGACGGTCACCGTGACCCTGAAGGAGGGACTGGTCTATTCGGACGGCACCCCGGTCACAAGCCGGGACGTCGTCTTCGCCTACACGCGGAACCGCGATCATCCGGGGCCGTTCTTCCCGATGCTGCTGGCGCCCGTACGGCAGGTCGAGGCGCCGGACTCCAAAACGGTCGTTTTCCACCTGAAGGAACCCTACCTGGATCTTCCGCTGGCTCTGGCCCACATGGCCATGGGCATCCATCCGCGGTCCCGGATCGAAGAGGACCCCGAATACTTCCATCATCCCGTCAGCTCCGGTCCCTACGTGTTGAAGGAATGGATCCCGGGGGCTTCGAAGTGGACGATCGAGGCCAATCCCAACTATGTCCGAGGTCGCATGGCCATCGAACGGATCGAGCTCGTGGCCGTGCCCGATCCCACCTCCCGAGTTTTGCAACTGACCGCCGGGACCATCGACTACGTGTACGACCTGCCGGTGACGGCGAGGACTTCGTTGCCGGCCGAGGTCGAGACCTACCCGGCCCCTCACAACGGCCAGTACCACGTTGCCTTCAACGGTGGATTGCCGGACGGTCACCCGTTGCGGAACGCTCAGGTCCGGCAGGCGATCTCGCTGGCCATCGACCGGGATGAGGTCAATCAGAAGGCCTTCGGCGGAATTTCGGCTCCGGCCCGGGGATTCCAGTATGCGGGACCGCCGGAGAGCCTGTTCAACCTTCCCTACGGAGGAAAGCGGAATCTGGCGGCGGCGCGGGAACTGCTGGCGGAAACTCCCTTCAGGGACGGCTTCAGCGTGAAGTTGCAGGCGTGGGGCCAGCGTAGCGGTTGGACCGATGCCGCTCTGGTCATTGCCGCCAACCTGGAAGAACTTGGAATCCAGGTTCAGGTGGAACCCCTGGAAGATGCCGTGGCCAGCTCCAATCTTCGCTCCGGCGGTTACGAGATGCAGTTTTCAGGCCTGGCCGCGGGTCCCATGAATTTCTTCAGGAGTCAATGGATTCCGGGGGCAACCTGGACCGAATCGCTCCGCTACCACAACCCGGAGGTGATCCGTCTGGTGAACTCCGCCTCCGTCGCCATTGATTTCGACCGGAGAATCGAGCTCATTCATCGCGCCCAGGAACTGGCGCTTCAAGACATGCCGCTCGTCCCGATCTCGGAGCGGGTCGTTCTGGTCGGGAGCCGGATCGACCGGAAGATCCTGTTCGAAGCCAACCTCCCGCCCGGCACCAATCCCATGGTGGCGACCCTGGCCGAGTTGCAACGAGACTCTGAACCAGCTTCCACCGGTGAGTAGGTGAGTAACGGAGCGCCTCCCGAAACCGCCCGGACCACACTCTCTTCCGCCAGTGTCTCACACCTTCTCACCAGGACCCTCCGCCATCTTGCCCGGGCCGCGTTGGCCGCGTTGGGCGTGCTGCTGGTCAGCTTCACTCTGATCCACCTCATCCCCGGCGATCCGGTGGAGATGCTGTTGGGGGACACCGCCACCGCGGAACTGGTCGCCAAATACAGGCAGATCCTGGGACTGGAGGGCAGTCTTCCCCAACAGTTCGCCAGATACCTGGGATCGGTGGCGCAGGGCGACCTGGGCACGTCGATTCAGACCGGACAGAGCGTCAACTCGGTGGTCGCCCGGACGCTGCCCCTGACCGCCTGGCTGATCGGCGTGACGGTGTTGATGGCCCTCCTGATGGCGATTCCGCTGGGGGTTGCCGCCGCCCTGCTTCGCGGCACCTGGTTCGACCATGCCTTCCGCGTCTCCACCTCCGTCTCCCTGGCCACTCCTTCCTTCTACTTCGGGCTGCTTCTGATCCTCCTCTTCGCGGTGCGCCTGGGCTGGGCACCGGTGGCCGGCTACCAGCCCGGGTTCCCGGGCAACCTCCAATATCTCTGGCTCCCCGCCCTGACCATGAGCGGGGCTCTGGTTCCGATCCTGGCCCGGGTCCTCCAGAGCTCCATCGCCGAGACCATGGAGCAGGAGTTCGTGGAGACGGCCATCGTTCGGGGACTGCCGGCCCCGGTCCTGGTCTGGCGCTACCTGCTGCGGCCCTCGCTGGCCCCCACCATCAGCCTGCTGGGCTACATCCTGGGACAGCTCCTGAGCGCCACCGTGGTGGTGGAGATCGTGTTCAATATTCCGGGCATGGGGACGGCGCTGGTGGTGGAGGGGGTCCTGCTGCGGGACTATCCCGTGGTCCAGGGCATCATCCTGATCTTCGCGCTCATCGTGGTCGCCGTCAGCTTCCTGTCCGATACGGTCAGCGGCTGGATCGACCCGCGGACCCGAGTTTCATGAAGCGACTACGGCGGCTTCTAACCATGGATCTCAACCGTTCCGCCCTGGTCGGGATCGCCATCCTCCTGCTCGTGATCATCCTGAGTGTTCTGGTTCCGCTGCTCAGCCCTCACAATCCCATTGCCGCCAGCGGGTCTCCGTTGTCGCCACCCGGCGTCGAGCACCTCTTTGGGACCGACCAACTGGGACGGGACGTCTTCACCAGGACCTTCGCGGCGGGCCGTCTGGACCTGATCCTGGCGCTCATTGGGGTCTCGGCGCCGCTTCTCATCGGGACCTTCCTGGGCGCCGTTCTGGGGACGACCAGAAACCGTCTGGTGGCCTGGTTGTGGCTGATGCTGATCGATGCCATCAACGCCTTCCCCTTCGTGGTGCTGGTCATCGCCATCGTGGCGGTGGTGGGTCCCGGAGTGACCGGTCTCCTGATCGGACTCGCGGCGGTGAACTGGGCCCGCTACGCCCGAATCGCCCGTTCCCGCGCCTTGATCCTGAGGAACGCCGAGTTCGTGGAGGCGACCCGCGTCCTCGGGTACTCCCGGCTGCGAGTCCTGACCCGGCACATCCTTCCCAACGTCTACAGCGAGACGGTCGCGTATGGACTGAGCGACTTCGTCATCGTGGTGCTGACCGTGTCGTCGCTCTCGTTTCTGGGAGCGGGAGTCAACCCGCCCAGACCCGAGTGGGGCGCCATGATCGCCGACGGACGCCTCTACCTGCAGGCACAGTGGTGGATCACCGTCTTTCCCGGCTTGGCGCTCTCCCTGACCGCCATCGGAGTCGCGCTGCTGGCGCACGGATTGTCCGGCCGGTACGCGGGGGAGAATTAGTTGATATCACTAAGTAAACACGGAACGGGTAAGCCGTTGGCCACCCCGAATCGGCCGCGGGGATGTCAACTGAGGCGGAGAGCAATGGACGTAGATTCCCCCATACTGCGAGTGGAGGGCCTGCGAATCGGTGTGCCGCGGCGACAGGGAGATTTGTTGTCCATCGTGGACACGGCCGATTTCCAGTTGCTCCGCCGTCAGGCCCTGGGAATCGTGGGGGAATCGGGCTCCGGCAAGACCATGCTCTGCCGCGCCTTGATGGGGACGCTCCGGCGCCACGGAGCCATGGTGGCGTCCGGCAGAATTCTCTATCGGGATCGGGACCTGGCCGGGGCCGACGAGAAGGTCTGGCGCCGGATCCGCGGCCGGCGCATCGGATACGTCCCTCAGAGCTCCCTGGCCGGACTGAATCCGGTGCTCAAGGTCCGCACTCAGTTGACCGAGGCGATCCATGCGGCCCGTGAGGTTGCCGCCGGGGAAGCGGACGACCAGGCGCTCCAGCTTCTAGAACTGGTGCGGATTCTCCGTCCCGACCAGGTCCTGGAGATGCGTTCCCATGAGCTCTCCGGCGGAATGCGTCAGCGCGTCATGATCGCGGCGGCCCTCGCTCAGCAGCCCGAGATCCTGATCGCCGACGAGCCGACGACGGCGCTGGACGTGACGATCCAACGCGAGATCCTGAACTTGATCAACCGCCTGCGAGCACGTCTGAAGATGGCCCTGATCTTCGTCTCCCACGATCTGGCCGTGATCGAGGAAGTCTGTGACAGCGTGATGGTCATGTACGCCGGCGCGTCGGTCGAGAACGGACCCCTGGAGGCGTTGGTCCGTAACCCGCGCCATCCATACACCCGAGCCTTGCTGGCCTCGCGAGTGGACCTGGCGGTGCCGGGAGAAGATCTGGAGACCATTCCGGGGGATCCGGCATCGGTCGGTGCCTGGCCCTCAGGATGCCGCTTCCGGCCCCGCTGTTCGCTGGCGGACGACGACTGCCGCGAAGGCGCCCAACCGCCTTTGGCGCCTGCCGGACGCCAACGGACGGCGTGTCTTCACCACGACCGGATGGGGTGCGATCCATGAGCGGACCGCTGCTGGAGGGCCGGAACATCACGGTCCGGTTCGGACGGGGTGCGGACGCGTTCGAGGCCGTTCGCGATGCCAGCCTGACGCTCCATCCAGGCGAGATCGTGGGCGTGGTCGGCGAGAGCGGCAGCGGCAAGACCACGCTGGCGCGGGTGCTCGTGGGCCTCCAGCCGGCGGCCTTTGGAACGGTGTTGTGGGAAGGCAAGCAGGTCGCGGAGCCCGACTCGCGAGAGCGCGTCCCCAAGAACGAGCGCTGGAAGGTCCAGATGGTCTTCCAGGACCCGTATTCGTCCCTCAACCCCCGGATGCGGGCGTGGTCGGCGGTGGCGGAAGCCCTCCAGGTATGGCGCGGACTGACGCGCAAACAGGCCCAGGCAGAGTCCTTTTCCCTGCTTCAATCCATCGGCATCGACGAATCCCAGGCCCGAAGGTTTCCCAAGGCACTTTCGGGCGGCCAGCGTCAGCGGGTCAGCATC
This sequence comes from Acidobacteriota bacterium, assembly GCA_965263035.1. GTDB lineage: Bacteria > Acidobacteriota > UBA6911 > RPQK01 > JAJDTT01 > JAJDTT01. The sequence continues at coordinate 4,849,666 of OZ253580.1, read as the reverse complement.
GCCCGGGCCCTGGCACCCGAACCGAGGGTCCTGATCGCGGACGAGCCCACGTCCGCAATCGACCAGTCGGCCCAGGCCCGCCTCGCCAACCTTCTTCGGCGGCTGCGGTCCGAACGGAACCTGGCCATCCTCTTCATCTCCCATGATTTGGCGCTGGTGCGCTACATGACCTCCCGGGTGCACGTAATGCGCCGGGGACGCATTGTTGAGGCGGGACCGACGGAGACGGTCTTGCGGAAGCCGCGGCATGCCTACACTCGGGTCCTGCTGGACTCGCTGCCGGGTCGCGGCGGGGCGGGAGCGGCGGCTTTCTTGCCGCCGTTCCGGGGGGGGTAGGGGGGACGGCAGTCCCCCCTCTACACTTCCCGCCTACCGAAGCAACACCGGAGAGCAGGCGGCAAGAAAACCGCCTGTCCCAGTGGGCGGCAAGAAAGCCGCCTGTACCCTTCTCGAGTGCTCTTTAGGGGACTTCACCCACGGTGGGTGAAGAGGGCCAACCGGCCGGGAGCTACCATAAAGCCGCAGCGCCCTCAGAGCACCTGGAGGGGACTCGTGCCCCGGCCGGTTGCCGCGATGGAGGCCCCGTGGGAAGTTTGGATCCACGAATGCCAGTACAGGAATTGGCCCGGATCGCGGCGGCCCGACATCCATTTAATCACTAGGAGGTTCGGGATGAAACCAAGTCAATGGTTTGTGGGGGTCGATTGGGCGTCCCAGGCGCACCAAGTCTGCGTCGTGGATGAGCGAGGCACCTGTCAGGGACAGCGCAGCTTCCCGCACAGCGGTTCGGGCCTGGCCCAGATGGCCGACTGGATCCTGCAGCAGACGGGGACGAGAGCGGAGGCCGTCTCGGTGGCGATTGAAGTGCCGCACGGTCCGGTGGTGGAGTTTTTGATGGGGCGATGCTTTGTCGTGTATGCCATCAATCCAAGGCAGGTGGATCGATTCCGCGACCGCTTCTCGCCGGCGGGCGCCAAGGATGACCGCCGCGATGCCCGGGTGCTGGCCGACGCGATCCGAACCGACGGGGATCGCTGGCAACAGCTCGAACCGGTCGATTCTGAAATGATCCAACTGCGCGAGGTGTCCAGACTGGGTGCACAGTTGACCCGTGATCGGACCCGGCTTCTCAACCGCCTGCGCCAACAACTCTGGCGCTACTATCCGCAGTTCCTACACCTGAGCAAGGATCTCGCCGAGCCGTGGGTGATGGAAGTGTGGAAGCTGGCCCCGACACCGGATGCGGCCCGGAAGCTGCGTCCGAGCCGGGTCGCCAAGGTGTTGAAACAACATCGGATCCGGCGCATCGACGCCCCAGAGGTCCTGCGTCGCTTGCGGGTACGCTCCATCCCGGTCGCCCCGGGCACCACCCAGGCGATGAGGGTCCACATCGAAAGTCTCGGTGAGCGCCTGGCCGTGGTGCGGAACCAACTCCGGGACATCTCTCGTGAGCTCGACCGTTTGATCCGGGCTTGGGAGAAGCGGTGCGAGTCGACGCCGGGGCCCCAAGGACCGTGCCGGGACGTGGCGATCCTCGCCTCCCTGCCCGGCATCGGCCGAATCGTCCTGGCCACCCTGCTCTCGGAAGCCTTCGATGCGATCCGGCGCCGAGATTACGCCGCTTTGCGATGTCTGTGCGGGGTGGCCCCCGTGACCCGGAGTTCCGGCAAATACACCCGGGTCGTGCGCCGCCAAGCCGTTCATCCTCGTCTGCGGGAAGCGGCCTATCATTGGTCGCGCGTGGCCACGCAACACGACCCCACCAGCAAGGCCAAGTACGCTGCCCTGCGGGAGCGCGGCCACGGCCATGCCCGGGCCCTGCGGTCCGTTGCCGATCGCCTGCTGGCGGTGGCCTGCGCCATGTTGCGAGACCAGACGGAATACGATGCGAATCATGCGAGACAGCGCCGGGCTGCTTGATCCGGATCTGGACCGAGGGACGTTGTAGGCTCCACCCTGGTGCGGTCGCTCCAGAAGCTCAAGAGCGATGTCCATCCGGGCGACCATGGACTGGACCCGGGGATCGCTTCACCAGGTCAATGGGAACCACCGTACCAGAGAGGACCCCCAGGGGGAGGCCCGGCTGCGGTCGCTACGCTCCCTTCGCCGGGCCTCCCCCTGGGGGTCAAATCTCGCTTGAAGAAGGGTGGGAAGTCCCCTCCCAATGGGCGACAAGAAAGTCGCCCCTCCGGCCACTCCTCCTCGACCGGCCTTTGCTCTACACCGGGCGGATCCGGATGTTCTTCCAGCGGCACTTGGCGCCGGTCGGCCAACTCTTGCCGCCGTGGACCTGGACCGCGATGCTGCCGGGTTGGCCGACCCGGTTCACGATCTCCTGGCGATTGTCGACGTACTTCTGATTGGTGGTGGTCGGCCCGTCGAACTCGCAGATCTTCAGGCCGTTGATCCACGTGGTGAGGTGCGGTTCGGTTCCGGTGACGAGGACCCGGGCCGTATTCCAATCGTCGATCTTGTAGGCCTCGATGAACTCCTCCGGCTTGCAGGACGAGATCAACCCGGCCTCCTCCAAGGAGCGGCCGCCGATGGGCGTGAGACGGACCAACCGTTGGTCCTGGTCCAGGACCCCGTTGATCTCGAAGGTCGCACAGTTGAAGCCGAAGGTCCCTTCGCCGTAGAGAAACCCCATTTTGCCGTTGTCGTGATAGTCGACCATCATCTGCACACACTGGCCCTTGTCGTTGCTGCGCAGAAAGAGTCCCGAGCAGACCCCCCAGTCCGGTTTGATGTCGATGGAGAGTTCGAAGTCCATGAACTTCTCGTCGGTGAGCAGGATGCCGCCGTTGCCCGAGCCGGGGGGGTCCTGCTGACCCGTGATGGTTCCATCCTCGACGGCCCACTGCCCACCCGTACCGTGACCGGTCTTCTCCGGATTGGTGTGCCAGCCGTTCAGTGAAACCCCGTCGAAAAGAGGTTTCCACTCGGATTCGGTGGACGGGGCGCAACCCAGCGCCGAGAGTGCGGGAACGAAGCCTGCGCCCGCTGCGCTGCGAGATACGGTTTCGATAAATCGGCGGCGATCAATCTGCATGGGTCAGAACCTCCGGATGCATTCGTTGAAGTCAGTGTCCTCGGCGCCGACCTTTCGGGTTCCGAAATAACGTGGCACAGTCGAGACGGCACGGGACGCCGACAATAAACCCCTGGCGTTCGCGTTGATCGGGATTATAGGGTCTGAACAGCGACCAAGACAACGGACTGTCCCGAAGGCAATAGAGACACGGCCGAACCGAGCACCTGCCGCGACATTCAGGTGTTACGATTGCTCCTTCAGGTTGATTTTTCCTACTACTTTCAAGAATCCGGATGTGGAGAATATTGGTATGGCGCTAAAAATAGATGATGCAGAAACCCATGGCCTCGCGAAGAGGCTCGCCACGTTGACCGGAAAATCGTTGACCGAGGCGGTCAAACATGCCCTCCAGGCGCGCTTGGAACAGGTTGAGGAATCGCGTGGCATATCCCGGCGCGTCGAAGAATTGGATCGCATCGCGCTGGACTGCGCGAAGCTGCCGAGGCGCGACCAACGAAGTGCCAATAAGATCATCGGTTACGACACTTTGGGCATTGTCGGGGCGTAAGAGGCTGTTGCCGAGCCCGAGAAGGAAATTCTCAAAGTGGTAGACACCTCAGCAAATGAGTCTCGTGACGCCGCGTCGGAGACAGGGAAAGCCCGCGCCAGGTTTTTTCGGGTGACGAAGCGAGCGAAGGATGCGGCCACTCGGACCGCAGAACAAGCTTGTGATCGGGCGGCTCGGGTAGCGGCGGGAGCCAAGAATGCTGCAGCTCATTCCGCAGAAAAGACTCGTGACGGGGCGGCGCGAGTTGCGGACGAGGCCAAGGACGCCGCCGCCTGGTCCGCCGAAAAGGCTCGCGGCGGCACGGCACGGGTGATGGAGGGAGCCATGTACGCAGCCAATCGGTCCACCAAAAAGGCTCGGGTTAGGGCAACGCACATCGCAGAGGGATCGAAGGATGCAGCCGCTCGGTCCGCCGAAAAGGTCCGCCAGGGGGCGGCACAGGTTGCGGACGGAGTCAAGGACGTGGCCGGCTGGTCTGCCGAAAAGGCACGGGTTGGGACAACCCACATCACCGAGGGAGCGAAGGATGCAGCCACTCGGTCCGCCGAAAAGGCCCGCGAGGGCGCGGCACAGGTCGCGGACGGAGTCAAGGACGTGGCCGCCTGGTCCACCGAGAAGGCACAGGTTGGGGCAACCCACATCGCCCAGGGTACTAGGGATGCAGCCGGTTGGTCCGCCGAGAGGGCTCGCGACGGAGCGGAACAGGTTGTAGAGGGAGTCAAGGACGCGGCCGTCCGGTCCGCGGAGAAGGCTCGTCAAGGGGCTACGGCGGGGCTGTCCGTTACTCGCTCTTATGGTGCGCCGGTCATCACCGGTGTGACGGCCGGCGTCTTGGCCGTCTCCGAGAAGGTAAGGGTGACAGATTCCTTCCAGCAGATGTTGGCGGTTATGCGCGACCCGACTCCGTTCTGGGACGCTTACGGTCACCTTTCGCGCTTTTCACTCAATCTCGACTGGGCGAACTTGGACCCGACGAAGTATTTGTACGCCGGGACACGGGGTACCTCGCGGGGTCAGGTTGAAGCACAGAGGGTCTGGGAGACGATCCCCGAACAGATCCGGGCAGCGGGACCTGAGGCCACGGCGAAGTATCTGGAGGGCAAGGACTGGAGCCACATCCGTGCATACAGCGAGGGCGGCAGTCACTCGGCGTCCAATGGCTTGTTCGAAAACTCCTCCGTGAATCGCGCACGGGGCAGCGATCTAATGACGCCGAGGGAGCTGGAAGCGGCGCAACGGGTCCTGCAGAGCGACGCCTTTCACGCGACGCTCCTGGAGACGGCAAAATGCGCCTTGGAAGGAGTCTTGACCGCCGCGGCGATAGCAGCGGTGATGGCCGTGTTGGAGTACGGTCTCCAGTACCAGAGAAGAGAGATCACGGAAGGCGAACTATACCGGGCGATCGGCAAGTCCATCATGGCCGCTGGAATCAGCGGCGCGGCCGTTTCGGGACTTTTGGCGGCGTTGGCGATGGCGTTTCCGGCAACGGTCCCGGTGATGTCGTTCCTGCTGGTCCCATTGATGGTGATCGGCTTTTCGGTCCTGGGCTTGCGGCTGGCGCGGCTGGGCAAGGGCTGGTACGAGGTGTATCTAAGCGAACAGCCGCTCAGGCCACTGGCACTTCAGTATTGGCTGGCGAACCAGGCAAGGGCCACAGCCAGCTACGTCGGTACGCTGGCGAGACGGCGTCTGGCCGAAGAAGCCGGGAGGTGAAGGATGGGGCGTTTGGGAGACAAGGTGGCGATCGTAACGGGGGCCGGTCAGGGCTTGGGCGAGTCTGTGGCCGTGCGGTTCGCGGCGGAGGGCGCCCGGGTGGCGGTCGTAGACGTGAATCCGCAAACGGCCGCGGAGACGGTAGGGAAAATCCGGGAGGCCGGCGGCGAAGCGATTGCAATCGTGGCCGACTGCAGTGACGAGCAGGACACGGAGCGCATGGCGGCGACCACCGTGGAGCAATTCGGCAGGATCGACATCCTCGTGAACAACGCCGCCATATTCGGTGAAGTGGCGCCTGTGTACGAAATCGATGCAGTAGTCTGGGACCGGATCATGCGGGTCAACCTGCGTGGTCCGTTCCTCTGCTCCAAGGCGGTGATCCCCCAGATGAAACGCCAGGGGGCGGGAAGCATCGTCTGCGTCTCGTCGGTGTCGGGCGTGCAGGGCAACGAGAACCAAGCCGACTACAACACCTCCAAGCACGGCCTCATCGGCCTGACCCGCTGTATCGCCCAGGACTGCGGACTCGACGGCATCCGGGCGAACGCGGTCTGCCCCACCGGCATGAACACGCCCATGATGGCCAACACGCCGGCCGAGAACGTGGCGCCCTATGCGGGCATGACGCTCATGTCCCGCTTCGCCGAGCCCAGCGAGGTGGCCAACGCCATCCTGTTCCTCGCCAGCGACGAGGCCTCCTACATCACCGGAGCCGTGCTGATGGTGGACGGCGGGATCACGGCGATCCAACCCTCCGGGCGGCAAATGGAAGTGGGCCAAGCCAGGTTTCTGGCCCGGTCTGCAAATCAATAAGCCGATCCGCAGAACTTCGGTGGGACCAGAGGACCAGGAAGAATGGGGGACAGGGATGTCCCCCCTCCCAGCGGGGTCAGGCACCGGGTTCGGGCTTCTGATGGTGCGGTTGCGGCTGGTTCAACTCCAGCAGATTCCCGTCCGGATCGTAGAAGAACAGGACCACCCATCCCCCTTCCTCCGGCTCCCAGTAGACGGGCGGAGAGACGAACTCGACGCCTTCTCCCTTCAGGAACTCGTAAGTGGCCTCCATGTCTTCCACGTCGAAGCAGAGATGCGAGGACGGGACGTGGTGCAAAGGGTACCGGCCCACGGGACTCTTGGGGGTGATCCACTCGATCAGATCAAGGGTCATGCCCGGGTTCTCGGGCATCTTCATGCGATATTCCCGCACCCTCACGTCGGGGAACCGGGTCATCTTGGCGACGCCCTGGATGTTCTTGGACCCCGGCATGGGGTGCTCGACGTACTCCTCCACCTCCAGGCCCAGCAGGTGGTGGTAGAAATGAAACGACCGGTCCAGATCGCTCACCATCAAGGCAACATGGTCCAGCTTCCTGATCTTCTTCATCCCAGCCATCGTGACACCTCTGTCGGGAAAGGCGGCCCTCCCGGAAATCGGTCGGTACCGAAACACAACGTCATCATCTAGAATAACCCCCATTGGGCCTGACCGCAGTCGGTCCATACATCATGACTCACTCCTACACGGATGATAAACGGCAATGCAAACGAAGACGAGTCGATTCGGAGTTCGTTGGATGGGCGCGGCGGTTCTGGCCACGGCCGTGACCCTGGCGGCCGGCCCCCCGGAAGAGGCCAAGCCGAAGAAGATCGGCTACATCTCTCCGGAGATTCCCAAGGTGGGCTTCCCGGCGCTGAAGGGTGAATGGCAGGAAGGGCTGGTCCCGGACACCCTGGACCTGGCCGAGCGGGCCCGGCTGTCCATCAACGCGCTGACCGAGTCGGCGGACCCGGAGGCGGGCTACGAAATCTGGTGGCACGTGCTCCTGAACCGGAAACCGCCCGTTCTGGTGCACGACTTCCATGACCTGAACGTCCAGTACAAGTTCCAGGAGGCGCTCCCCCTGCTCCGATACGTCAGCGGCAGCGACCAGAACCTGGAGGTGGATCAGGCCTGGCCGGAGAACCTGCTTCGCATGCAGGGGGAGGACGGCCTGATCTACATGCCGTTCGAGGGCCGCCCCTGGGCCGGGTTCCACGCCGACTGGCTGGAGCAGAAGGGACTCAAGGAGACCCAGCTCGCCAGCACCGTCGCGCAGGGGGGTTGGCTGGGCAACTTCGCCCTCTACTACCTGCTGAGCGGCGACGAGTTCTGGAAGGAACGGCTGCAGAAACTGGTCGACGGCGTGGCCCGCCTGATGGTCTACAAGGACGACTACTGCTACTTCCCCCTGATGGCAGTCAACCCGGAAACCGAGATTCCCCGTGATCGGGACATCGTCGACCCGGACTGCACCCGGGAGGCCAGCGGGGCCGCCGCGGGTTGGATCATCCAGGGCCTCAGCCAAGCCTACCTGGCCACCGGATACCAGCCGGCTCTGGACCTGGCCCGCAAGCTGGCCATCTACATGACCCGGCATTCCGGCTGCTACGACTCGGAAGGACGTTTCCGGGGCGTCCCCCACACCCACCTGCACACCCGCCCCATCTCCGGCCTGCTGGAATTCGCCATGGCCAGCCAGGACCAGGATTTCATCGAGTACTCGAAGAACTCCTACGAATACGCCCGGGATTCCAGCGGCAGCGCCACCGTGGGATTCTTTCCCTCCACTCCGGGAGCCGGGCAGCACTACTCGGCCAAGACGGTCCAGCAAGTGGCCAGATACGGCGTGGAGGGCTGCACCGTAGCCGATATGGCCGCGCTGGCCATCAAACTGAGCCTCGCCGGGGCCGGGGACTACTGGGACGACGCCGACCGCTATCTGAGGAACCAGTTCGCCGAGATGCAGTTGTTGAAGGAAGACTTCGTCGGCCGGCTCCTGCCCGAGGATCGCTACGAGACCTGGAACCGCCCCGAGTTCGAGTCCTCCGACCGGACCGTGGAACGGAACATCGGCTCCGCCATGAGTCTGGCGTCCCCCAACGACTTCGTGGGGCATCCGCTGACCTGGTCGGACCGGCCCGATTCCGACCACCTGTTCCTCATGCATTGCTGCACGGGCAACCACGCGCGGGCCATCTGGTATGCCTGGAGGCACCTGCTCCACTACCGGGACGGGGACCTGAAGGTCAATCTGCTTCTCAACCGGGTTTCTCCATGGGCGGACGTCCAGAGCTATATCCCCTACGAAGGACAGGTCGACGTGAAGGTCAAACAGCCGATCCGGCTCCAGGTTCGGATTCCCGATTGGACCGAACCGGAGAAGACGGTTTGCAAGGTGAATCAGCGGACCCGAGAGCTGGGGTGGGAGGGGCGCTACGCCCAAGTGGGGAGCGTGAAACCGGGGGACGTGGTGGAACTCTCCTTTCCCATCCAGGAGCGCACGGTCAAGGAAAAGATGTGGGGAGTCGATTTCAACCTGGTCATGAAGGGGAACAGCGTCGTCTTCATCGACCCTCCTGGAAGATACTACCCCTTCTACCAGAGAGACCATTACCGACAGGACCGGGTCCGATGGGTGAAGCGCCGGCAATTCGTGGCTACGTCACCTGCTTTGAACTGGCCCTATTGACGGGTAGGCGACTCTCCGGCCACAAGTAGAACGGTCGATAACTCCATGGAACGAAGGTCGGCGGCACGGCGGCTGGTTTTGATCACCATGGTGGCGCTGTCCGTCCTTTTCCAAGGTCGTCTGACCGCTGCCCCGGAAGCGCCCCCGGCAGAACCACCGCCAGCCCAGGCCACAGGTTCCGAACTGGAGCCGATTCCCTTCCCCAACCTGAGCGCCATGGACGCGAACGTGCGGGAGCAACTGGAGCGCGCCCGGGTCGACCTGGAGCAAATGATCCGGCGCCCCGGGGCCGACCCGGAGCAGCGGGCCCGGGCTTACGGCCAAATGGGCCAGATGCTTCAGACCTACGACCTCCTGGATGCGTCCGAGTCCTGTTATCGGAACGCCCTGCGGCTGGCGCCCCGAGATTACCGCTGGTCCTACTACCTGGCTCTCGGCTATCGGGCAAGAGGAGACCTGGAACGGGCCGGCGCCCAGTACGCGCACGTCCTGACCCTGCGCCCCAACGACCTGGCGGCGGTGCTGGGCCTGGCCCGGATCGAGTTGGAGCAGGGCCGGACGGAGGAGGCAGCGGAACATTTCCAGCAGGCGCTGAAGCTTGACCCTGAATCCGCGGCCGCGATGGCGGGTCTCGGCGAAATCGCGGCCGCCGGACGCGACTACGCGAAGGCCGTTGAACACTACGAGGAGGCTCTTCGGCGCCAGCCTCAGGCCAGCAGCCTCCACTACCGGCTGGCCATGGCCTACCGCCAGTTGAGACAGGTGGACAAGGCACGGCTGCATCTGGGCAAGCAGGGGGACGGCGCCGTGAACTATCCCGATCCTCTGCTGAAAGAACTGCTGAGAGTGAAGACGGGACGCTGGCGGCAGCGCGAGCAGGCCAACCGTCTACTGGACTCCGGACAACACGAGGAGGCCGTGCGGATCTTTCGCGAGATGGTTTCCCAGGATCCCAACGACGCCCTCGCCCTCGTGGACCTGGGCACGGCCCTGGCGCAGATGGGCCGCGTGGAGGAGGCCGTCCAGCAATTCGAGGCCGCCCTGCCTCATACCGCCTCCAAGTCCCGGATCCATCTGAACCTGTCCATGGGACTGATCCAGATAGGTCGTGAGGAACAGGCCCTGGAGCACTGCCGCCAAGCGATCGAAACGGATCCCAACTTCACCGAAGCCCATTTCCAGTTGGCCAACCTGCTGATGCGCCGGGAACTCGTCGACGAGGCGATCCCGCACTACGGCAGGGTCATCGAGCTGGACCCCGGCAATGCCTTCGCCCACTTCATGGGCGCCATGGCCCTGGTGAGGACCCAGAGATGGAAGGAGGCCCGGTCGCGGTTGGAAGCGGGCCTGACGGCTCTGCCCGACGACACCGATCTGGCCCACGCTATGGCTCGCCTGCTGGCGGCCTGTCCCGACGCCGCCATCCGCAACGGGCAGCAGGCCCTGCGGCTCCTGCAGAAGGTGTTCGAACGAGTGAAGACCCCCGATTTCGAGCAGGTGGAGACGCTGGCCATGGTCTACGCCGAGCTGGGCCTGTTCGATCGGGCCGTCCAGGTGCAGAGGATGATGATCACCGAAGTGTCCCGGGCCCAACGCTCCATGCTGGCCACGCTGCTACAGGAAAACCTCACCCGGTACCAGCGCAGAGAAGCCTGCCGGCAACCGTGGCGGGACAACGATCCCGTGTTTCAGCCGACGCCCCTCCCCTTCTCTCTCCTCACTCTGCAATGACTATGATCGGGTCGAGTGCAGGGGATTGCGCCCCCGCACCCTCCCACACCACCGGACGTACCGTTTTCAGTATCCGGCGGTTGGAGTCACCCGAGGCTCTTTCGAGCCTCGTACAGGGCCTTTCTTTCCGGTTTTCGCCGCCGCTGGGACTTGATCTCCGCCCTTCCGGCTTGACGGGTTCCACCCTTGGGCCTTCCGTGCCGGGTCCGAGGGGCCTCCCCACGGCCCGTTTTCGGAGGTAGTTGCGATCCCGCTGACGAGTCCACCATAGGGCCAGTCCGACTCCTTCGGTCCTTCGCTCCACCGGCATTATCCGGCTTCTTCGCTACTATGACCTCTGCTGACTTCTCAAAGGCTCTCACCCTTGAGATCTCCCCGAGTAAGGTGCTGCATCTTTCCCCCCGGGCCGCCCGGCTCTACCTGGTACGTCTGGATGGGGTTCGGGTTTCGCTGTTGCTCGCCAGCTCACCGCCCGCACCCGGCCTCGCTGCCGGTTCGTGTTCCTGCGGTCGTGGGTTTGCCTTCCGCTTCCTTCAGCTTCACCTCGCGGCTACGCCTTGCGGTTCGGCTAGGGTTGGTCCCATCACCTCCCTTGGGATCTTTCATCCCTTAGATACAGCCCATGTCGGGCGCACGAGCGGCGACTTTCTTGTCGCCGATTGGGAGCGACAGTCTTCACCCGCCGGACTCCCATTTGACCATCGGAGATCGGCGGGTCAGTTCCCCACGACTCGAAACCGGTCCTCCAGTTGCACCCGCTCGTCGCTGGAGGAATCCCGGGCCTCGACCTGGGCCAGATAGGTTCCGGGTTCCAGATCGCTCAAGTCCAGTTTCTTGGTCAGGACGACTCTTTCTTTGGAAAGGAACCGGATCGATTCACCGGCGCTGTCGGTGACATCCTTGACCAGTTGGCCGGTCCCGTTTCGGATCCGGTAGGAGACCTCCAGCAAGGGAGCGTTGGAGGTCTGATCCACCTTGAAGTTGTACAGGTGCAGGTAGATTCCCAGGGGGACTTTCCGGGTGAACTTCCGGGTGATGCTGGGCCGGAGCTTGACGTCTCCGAAGACGAACATCTCGTCGCCTTCCGGCAGCTCCTCCAGTTCCCGCATGTGGTCGGAAAGAACCAGGGAGCTGGCGCTCAGTTTCTGGGACTCTTTCACGGAAGGGGGTGGTATCAGAGCGTGCCTGACGGCGCCCACGTTGTCGCTGTTGAGGTCCTTGACGATCAAGTCCAGCTTGTAGCGCGTGTTGTTGTCCAACAGCAGCACCTTCTGGTAGAGGGACCGGCTCTGCCGCCCCAACTCGATCCATCTGTCCGGGTAGGCCACGGTCATGTCCTGATCGAATTCCTGGATGAACTTCTTTCCCATGCTGGTGACGGCGCCGTAGAGGCCGATCTGGGCGTAGTGGGAGGCGCCTTTCTGCTTGAAGGTCATGTCCCGGTTCTGCAACTCCACGGTGACGGGAATCAGTACCTTGTCCTGGTTCAACCTGAAGTAGTCGCTCCGAACCTGGAACGGGAGATTGGTGTAGTTCACCGTGACTTTGACCAGATCCCGGAGGTCGTTGTACTTGATGGGCCGGGCGGCCTGAGTCTTGGCGAAGATCTCGAAACGGGTGAAGGGATGGTCCTGGCGCCGCATGTTCGCCCGGAGGTAGGGGTTGTGCATCTCGTCGGGATGCAAGCGCCGCCCCTTCTGGGTCAGGCCCAACCTTTCGCTGTCGGTCAGCCCCAACCCGGGCAGGCCGATCAGGGCGTCCTTTTCGTCGGGATGGAGAGCAAGACGGTACTCTCCGGTGCGGGATTCGTCCACGAATTCCAGGGTGATGTCGCTCCCGAGCCCGTCGATCTTTCGATAACGCCACCGTTCGAAGGGGTGGACGGTGGTGGTTCCCCCGCCTTCGTAGGACTCGCGGACATATTGGCCACCCCCGCCGAAGTCCTCGATCTCGTCAGGCGGCCCGTGGATGATGTAGATTCGGCCGCGGTCCGATCTCCAACCCGATTTGCCGCTGTGGAACCGCTCGTTGGCATACGCGATGCGGCGGTAGTGCTCTTCCTTGAACTCGTTGATGGGGGTCCTGAGGTCCAGGTCCCGCCGATACCAGAACTGCTCGATGAACTGCTCCTTTTCGGCCTCGTTGGTGAGTCCGTCGAAGACGGCCTTCTCGTCTTCGGTGATGATGTAGATCACGTCCTCGTTGAGCCATTTTCGGAAGTAGTCCTGGGACTCCTCGGCCTGCACCTGCCCGTCATCCTTCCGGTCGTTCTTCTCCTTGGCCGCCGCAGCGAGAGGCAGCAGGGAGAGCAGGGCAAATGCGGCGAGGGACGGCAGGAATCGGGATTGGTGAATATGCATCGTTGCCGATTATTCTACGGGGCACCGGGTCCGGGTTCAACGCGGGCGCGGCGATGGCCGGGTGGGTCGGTGTATTGTCAAGGAGGGCACCCACAAGGGGTGCCCCTTCGGTTTCTGTCTGTTATGGAGGAATACAGGCGATGAAGTATTTCGCATACGGATCCAACATGCTTACGGAACGGCTCACGGATCGTGTGTCCTCCGCGAGAAACCCTACGCGCCTTTCCTTGCGCAAGTATCGGCTACGTTTCCACAAGGGCAGTGGCGACGGCTCCGGCAAATGCAACGTCGTCAAGACCGAATCCGACCAGGAAGTGGTCCACGGAGTCCTTTTTGATATCAACGATGGCCAGATTCGCCAACTCGACCGCCATGAAGGAGTCGGCTACGGGTACCAGAAGTGCGAGATGACTGTCCCGGTGGATGGTGTTGAGACGAAGATTTTTTTATATGTGGCGGAGGAAGGCTGGATCGACGACTCTCTCGTACCCTATTGCTGGTATCACAAACTGGTTCTATACGGAGCCGAACAACACGGTCTGCCAAAGGATTACATCGCATGGTTACGTGCGATTCCATGTTCCCGCGACCCGAACCCACGTCGCCCGAGCCGGCTTCGTGCTCTGGCTGTTCTACGAAGATACGAAGAATCCAAATGAGCAGGAGCGGGGACATTCTTGTCCCCGACATTCGTAGGGAGCGGCGGCCGGAAAGCCGCCGCTCGCCCGAAACATGAACAACCTGAAAGGTCTCAACCGGGTGGCGGACTGAACTACAGGCTTGCCCTAGGAGCCTGCGCCGCAGAAATTGATCTACTGCGAAAGCGGTAGAATCGGTCCATATTTCCTCGATTTCTCGGCGAATAGAACAACTATGCACCTCCAAATCGAGAAAATCTGGCCTCGATTCCCCACTTTCTCGCTACGATCATTTCTACCGCGCAGACTCCTAGATGCACTCATTGTCGAGCCATCGACACCGTCGATTCCCGCATTCACCCATTAGGCCGCCCATACTTTCCACCCCAAGCCGGCTACAGAAAGGATTGATCGCACGCGGCGATGGTGTCCGGATCGGTAGCCCTCTGATCCTCCCACTCGCTACCCTCGAACCAATATTGGCGGCGCTGTTCGAGCCAGCCATTCGACTCGTTGACCGTAATCCAGCCATTGAGGAAATTTAAGATGTCGAGATCGCCTTTCCGCACGGCCATCGCCAGCGGTTCCAAGGCAAACGGCTCCTCGGAGGGCTGGTGCAGGGTGTCCGGGTTGGCTTCAACCCATGTGGCCCCCGTCGACGCGAACGCTGCCGCAGCATCGACATCACCGGCAACCACGGCCTCGAGGACGTCGTTGTCGGTATCAAAGAGCTCGATCATGGCACTAGGAAAAACATTCTCGATCGCGGGGATGGACGAAGCTCCGCTCCGGGTCCCAATCGTGACATCGGAGCTGTTGAAATCTTCCAGCGTCTCCAAGTCGGTGGTTTCCGCCGTATTCGCCACCAGATAGACGCCAGTCAAGTTGTACGGTGACGTGAAATTGACCCTGAGATTACGGCTTGGAAGTATCGTCATACCACTGATGATGGCGTCAAAATCCTCCTCGAGCAGGGATGTGATGATGTATTTCCAGTTCGCCCGCTCAAATTTAACCTCTACCCTCATATCCTCGGCCAATTTGTTCGCGACATCGATCTCAAAGCCGATCAGCTCGCCGTCGGCATTGCAGAGCGACCAAGGCTCGAACAGGCCCAGACCGACTCTGATCGTCCCACGGTCCTGGATCTCCTCAAAAACGCTGTTGTCAAAAGACCACCAGGGGAAAATCTGGGCCATCACCTGAGGGCTGGCACCGCCCATCAGGACAACAACGACTAAGCCACACACGACTTGCTTTCTTCGCATCGGATACCTCCTTTGAAGTAAAGATTCGCTCCAACCTTCAGCCCGGAATTCTCACCAGAAATGTTATTGGAAACAAAACGAACGGAGCATAAGGAACGTGAACGTTTGTTCGCAAACTGTACCAGAAGCGGCGGAACGGATCGAGGCCGAAAGGAGTACCCTGGCGTCCCGACGAGTCCGTGCCGTGGGAGGGCAAGATCGAGTTAAAAGGTATAATTCTTCAGGGAGATCATCCGCCGCCGATCCCATTTCGACGAATGTCAATCAGGCCGGGCCTCACGGTTTTTTCTGCAGGAGACCTTCCGCGGCGCGCTGCCGCTCTTGGCGGCTCCCTGCTTCCAACTTCTGAAACCGTTCCAGCGACGCGCGTGCTTCGTCCATCCTGCCCAGCTTCCGGTAGACCTGGGCCAACTGGTAGTAGGGGTTGCGGATCTCCGGGAGCCAGCGCGATGGCCCGCCGGAGGGCACCTTCGGCGGCCGGCAGTCGGCCCTTGGCCACGTAAGCCGAGGCCAGAGCCATGTGGGCGTCCGGGAGCCCGCCATCCACCCGTAACGCCCTTTCCAGGTGCCGAATGGCCTGGTCGAACTGCTGCCGGGAGTTCTTGATGATGCCCAACTCCAGGTTGACGATGGGGTGATGCGGGTCGATTTCCAGTTCCTTCCGCAGCGCCGACTCTGCCTTGTCGTATTGCCCCAGACCGAAGTAGATGTCCCCCAGGGCGAAGTTGACTCCGGGCGCGTCCGGGTTCCGGGCGACCGCTTGCTCGTACGCCTGCGCAGCCTCGTTCAGGTGTCCCCGGGCGGCGAAAAACTCGGCCTGGAGCTGATGGGACCGGAAGGAATTGGGTTCGACCTCGTCGATCCGGGCGATGGTCCGGTTGAAGCCGTCATCGCTGCCTTTCGTCAGATAAGCCTGGCCCAGCGTCTGCAAGGCTTCCAACTCCCGAGGATGGCTGCGGGTCAACGCCTCCAGATGTCCGATGCTCTCATCCAGCCGTCCCAGCGCCAGGAAGCAGACCCCCAGATAGACCTGAGCCTTGACGTTTTCCGGGTCCCGGGAAATCGCCTCCTGAAGGGCACCTGCGGCCTCCGGGTACCGGTGGAGGCCGAAGTAGGCGAGCCCCAGATAGAAGTGGGCGTCGGGGAGATCGGAGTTTAGGGTCAGGGCACTTCGGACCGCGTCGACGGCCGGGTCCAACCTGCCCTGGTATTGGTAGACCAGCCCCAACCGGACCATGATGTCGGTCCGTTCCGGCTGCAGTTCCAAGACGCTGCTGTAGGCTTTCTCGGCGGCTGGCCAATCGCCCCTGGCCTCCGCCTCCGAGGCGTTCTGCAACTGCCTCTCAACCAAGCTCTCCTGTCCCGCGGCCGGTCCGGTCACGGCCATCGATAGAAAAGTCCAGAACCAGAGAAGCGGCTTCGCCATGGCATCGAAATGAGGACCGTCGCGAATTCGTCGGGGCATCCGGCCGTGGACGGCGCTCCGGTCACGGTCTCACCCCCAGAGGACCAGGGGAAGTGGTCTTCGATGAGATGATAAGGCAGGCAGTGCGGAGAACACAGCAGCCATCAATCCGGCCGGCGGCTGACCGCCGCAATCCCGAAATCAGTAAACAAGATTCGCGCGAAAATCGGGTATCCTCCCTGCTGCCGCGAGAACGCCCCATTTGTCCAATTTGTCCCTCGCTCGGTCCGTGTTCCAGAACTTTGAACAAAGCTCAAAATACTCCAGAACGACTTCCCGTTCACCGATCTCAAGGAGTGCTTTCGCGAGCGCCATATTCGGTCCGAATGAATTGAGCTGGGGGGATCCTGGTGTGTTGCCGGCCGTAATCAGGCGAGATTTGGCCTCCTCGACGTTGCCTTCGCGCAAGGCGATTCGACCCAGAACGAGGTTGCCGTGGTGGACACGGTTCCCATAGTTCCACCCCGCTTCGGTATTTTGCAGCATGAGGTCCGCATACTGCCTGGCCTTGTCAAGCCGATCCGCCGAAAATGCAGCCTTCGCCAAGCTCTCCAGGAGTGCGTCCTTACGAGTTTCATCCCCAAGCTCATACGCCTTTTCAAGCTGCTCGAGCGCCTTCTCAGAGAGCCCCATATCGTCCTCACCCGGTCCCCGGGCTCCCATGCTGAATATGCGCCCCAGATTCTCGGGCCATTGCGGGTTGGACGGATCGATGGTTTGGGCCCTTTGGAGCAATTTGATCGCGGTTCTTCGGTCGCCGAACATGAAGAAACCTGACGCGTTTCCCAACAAAGCCGCGTTTTCAGGTTCACGGTCGATCTGACTCATCCAGGCTTTCTTGGCCTCTGCATAGCCCTCGGAGTCCAGAACGTGGTCGATCCGTGCCTCGGGCTTACCCAAAACCTCGGATCCCGGTGCGTTTCGGATGAACCACAGCACATGCTTGCGTTTTGCGGCCTTGGCCGACTCATCGCGGAAAGACCGACTCCCGCCGTAATAACCGAGGAGCTGGGTCCGTGAAGTCACGTCATGCAAATCCTTTTCCAGTTTCTCTTCAAGCGCGACGGCCTCTTCGGATGTGAGACTGCGGCCACGCCTGAGGTCATCGTAGACACTCTTCCCAGCTGGGGCGCCGACTCCCAATTGGCAGAGAACAATGGCCAAAATGGGAACCATACACACTCGCTGGGAGGCCGAACACTTCTCCTGTCGCATTTTCTCTCCTTTCCATTCCTTGAGGTTTGGGGTCCGGTCGCCTACTCGGCACAAGGTCTGAGATCGCCATCGGCCACAGTATTATCCGGCCCGGCCAAAGACCACCATCGACTGCCGCCTTCGGAGATGAGTTGATGTCGGCTTTTGGAGGATGGGTGAGGGTGGATGACGATAGAAATATTTTCTCAGTCACTCATCCCGATTATAGCGAAATCGGCCGGGGGACCAAGTTGTGCTCGGAGCACGCCCCCGGTGGTATCGGATGGGCGATCGAAATCAAGATGCCTGACGCACGAAACCTCGTAACTTGGATTTTCGCTCTTAACCTAAACGACTCCTCGCCCTCTCCCGTTCCTGGGTTTTTCCGTTCATACTGACACCAACAAACGTATCTGACGCCCAGTGAGTCCCAACAGGAGGAAAAACGTTGACCAAGATCTTCAGCTCCCTCACGACCGCCCTCGTGCTGCTTGCCCCGAATCTTCCCGCCCAGGACCAGGATGCCGGGCAACAAGACAAGTTCCTGCTTCTGGCCACCAGCCGGACCGGCACCATGGAGAAAGAGCTCAACGAAGTCGGCGCGCGGGGCTACCGCTTCGCCGGCACCCAAGGGGGTGAGACCGCTTTCGGCGGCAACGAGGTGGTCGTCATCATGTCGCTGGACTCCGAAGGTCGGCGTTTCCGCTACCTACTCCTTGCAACCAGCCGGACCAGCACCATGCAAAAGGAGATGAACGAGGCGCCCCCTGAGTACGAGTTCGCAGGCATGACCGTGTTTCAATCCAGGTTCGGCGGAAAAGAAGCCGCTGTCATCCTCGAGGCCGAGATCAAGGACGAGTGACCGGCGGCCCGGAGCGGTCGTTTTCTAGCCGCCGATTCGGGTCGCCCAGAGTTCCATCGGATTGATGGGATGATGCGACGCTGTTCCCATGCGAATTACAGTCACCATCGATGATGATGGCATTCCGGTATTTCGCGGTCAGGACGGCGCTGCCCCAATCACGATCGAAGGCATCCTGAATGCCCTCAGCGATTGGCCATGACCCGCTGACATGCCCGTTGCATTGGCATGGTCCAATCCCTTGCTCCTTGCGGACTCGTCGCCCGCAATTGGCACGATGCCTCGACCGGCTTTGACACACCTCTCCCCGTCCCTTATCTTCTGCGGGCCGATTCTCAACGGAGGTTCACTGACATGAAGGACAATCGGATACGTCAGAAGGTCATCGCGGGTGAAGCCGCCGTCGGATGTTTTCTGGGACTGGGCAGTCCCTCGGTGGCCGAGTTGCTAGCCTACTCCGGGTACGAATGGCTGCTGGTCGAAACCGAGCACAACGCCCTGGATTCGGCTCAGGTCGAGCGCATGCTCATGGCCATCGACGGTTCCGGCGCCATGCCCATGGTCCGGGTCCCGCCCTCGGACCTGTTCGCCATACAGAAGGCTCTGGATATAGGCGCCATGGGGATCATCGTCCCCATGGTGAAGACCGTGGAGGAGGCGGAGGCGGTGGTGGCCGCCACCCGTTATCCTCCGGAAGGAAAGCGAGGCTTCGGTCCTCTGCGCGCGTCCCGCTACACCCTCGATTACAACGACTACCTGGAACGGGCCAACCGGAACATCCTGGTGGGTCTGCTGCTGGAGACCGCCGAGGCGGTCCAAGACCTGGAGCGGATCGCGTCCGTGCCGGGGGTCGACCTGCTCTACATGGGCATGTGGGATTTGTCGCTGGCTCTGGGTGTGGACCCCAGGCGTCAGCCGAATCCCGAGACGGACGCCGTGATCGACAAGGCTCTGCAGGTGGGCCGGGACACCGGCGTGGCCATCGGCATCGGCGTCGGGAGCCCGGAAGACCTGGCGCACCGCCTGGAGCAGGGGTTCATCTTCCTGGGCTACGGGAGCGACTACAGCCTTCTGCTCGGCGGGGCCAAGTCCGCCTTGGAAACCTTTCGGGCCTCCCAATCCGGGAAGGCGGAGAGCGGCTGACACCGCGCCAAGCGATTCAACTCCCTTCCTGCCGCCCCCATCGATCGTAGAGGAAGTCGGCCAGAGCGCTGAAGATGAGCAGGGCGCCCACGGCCACCTGCTGCACGAAGACCGAGATGCCCAGGATGTTCAGGGCGTTGCGGACGATCTGAAAGAAGATCACGCCCAACAGCGTCCCCGGCATGGAGCCCCGTCCCCCGTACAGGCTCGTCCCCCCGATGACCACCGCCGCGATCACGTCCAGCTCGGCCCCGGTCCCCGCCAGGGTGAGGGCCGAGTTCAGACGGGCCGCCAGCAGAATCCCCGCAAAGGAAGCCAGTCCGCCGCTCAGGGCGTAGAGCAGGAACTGGTGGCGCTTGACGCGGACCCCCAGGCGGCGGGCCGTTTCGGGATCGTTGCCGATGGCGAAGGTGTAGCGCCCGAAGCGGGTCTTCACCAGCACCAGGTGGCCGATCAGGTAGACCGCCGCGGTGATCAACACCAGCACGGGGATCGGACCGATGCGCCCCTTGCCCAGAAACAGGAAGCTCTCCGGGAGGCCGACGATGGAGTTGCCGCTGGTCAGGAACATGACGGTTCCCCGGGCGACGTTGAGCATCCCCAGGGTCATGATGAAGGCCGGGATCCGGCCGTAGGCCACGGCGACGCCGTTGACCGCACCGGCGGCGGTCCCCACGAGCAACCCTCCTACGATAGCGCCCGGGACCGGGATCCCGGAGACCAGAAGCCCGGCCGTTCCCATGCTCCCCAGGGCCAGGATCGAGCCCACCGAGAGGTCGATCCCGGCGGCGATGATGACAAAGGTCATGCCGACCGCGACGATGGCGTTGATGGAGAGCTGTTCCAGGATGTTGAGGAAATTTCGAGTGGTGAGAAAGACGGGAGAGATCATGGACACGACGGCCACCAGAATGAGGGTGGCCGCCAGCAGCGCCTTGAGCCGGGTGAGCTTCAGCAAGGCGGGATGCAGACCCCGGCTCGTCAAGCGGGAGACCAAAACTTGAAGCGAACGATTCCAATCCACGGGCCGGTCAACTCCTGGACGGAAGCGGGCCCTTCAGCATCAGGTCGACGACCTCGTCCTGGTTCGTGGAACGGGTCCTCAGGTCGGCCACCGTCGCCCCCTTCCTCATGACCACGATCCGGTCGGCGATGGAGAAGATGTCGTCCAACTCGTGACCGATCACGATCAGGGAGACTCCCTCGTCCCGAAACCTCCGGATCAGGTCCAGCGTCTTTCGGGTCTCCGCGACCCCCAGGGCCGCCGTCGGTTCGTCCATCAGGATCAGCTTGGCGCGGGCCAGTAGGGCACGGGCCAGGGCTACCGCCTGGCGCTGTCCCCCCGAAAGGTAACGCACCCGGGTTGAGGCGCGGAAGTCGTAGCCGAGCCTGCGGATCAACTCTTCCGCCTTGGCCTTCATGGACTTCTCCGCCAGCCAGCGGAGCCCGGGGACGCCCCGGCGCCACTCCCGTCCCATGAAGATGTTGGCGGTCACGTCCAGTTCGCCCAGGAGCGCCAGGTCCTGGTAAACGGTCTCGATTCCCTGAAACCGGGCATCGGCAGGGCTCCCCGGTCGAAGCGGCCGGCCCTCCATCAAGAAGTGTCCTCGATCGGGTCGATCGACGCCGGAGATGAGGTGGATCAGTGTCGATTTTCCGGCCCCGTTGCCGCCCACCAAGCCCACGATCTCAGCCCGGCCGACGGTGAGATCGGCGCCGTCGACCGCCGTCAGCGCGCCGAATCGTTTGGTGATACCCACCGCCTCCAGGAGAGCTGCGCGGCCGGCCCCGCCAGCGGGTCCGGTCGCGGTTCCGGAGGCGCTTTCCGGAACGATCACAAGAGCGGCTCCCCGCTCTCGATCTGCCGGATGAACTCGTCCACGTTCTCCTTCGTCACCAGGACCACGCCGGTGTCGGTGAAGGGCGTAGATTCGATGCCGCGGCGGAATTTGACCAGACTGTCGACGCCGGCATAGCCCATCTTGGCGGGAAACTGGGCGACCATGGCGTCCAGCTCGCCACGCTTGACCGCCTCCAGGTCCCCCAACCCCGCTTTGCCGATGGAACCGCGGCCCACTACCATCAGATCCTCGCCCAGGTTCTTTCCGAAGGCCCCGGCCGCCTGGGCGGCGCAGAGAACCGCGGGACCACCGAAGATATAGAGACCGGCCAGATCGGGATGCGCCGTCAGCAGGTCGGTGGTGGCGTTGAAGGACTGGTCGCAGAAGGGGACTCCCAGCGGAGACCCCACCATTTCCAGGTCGGGATACTTGCGCAGGCCTTCCACGAAACCGTTCATGATTTCCCGGCAGGGCAGAATGCTGGGCGGACAGGCGATGACGCCGACCTTCCCTCGATCCGAAAGGCGGTCGGCCAGCCGGTCGGCGGCCACGGTGCCGCAAAGGACATTGTCGGTGGCGGCGAAAGTGACGATATCCCCCTCGGCGATCCCGGTGTCGATGACGGTGATGGGAATCCCGGCCTGGTTCACCTTCGACACGGCAGGCGACAGGGCGTTGGAATCGCAGGGCGCCAGCACGATGCCGTCCACTTCCAACTGAATCATGTTCTCCACGATCTGGACCTGATCCACGACATGAGTCTCGCTCTTGGCGGCGTGCAACAGCAGTTCCACCCCCAGCTCCTCTGCCGCCCGTTGGGCGCCGTCGATGGCGTCCAGCCAGAAGGGATCGGTGTAGGACTTGGAGATGAAGGCGATCCTCAGCCGTCCGTCGCGGGAGGGATCGGGAACCGGCGCCGCGCAGGCCCAGAGCAACAGCAGCGGGAGCAGGGTCGCGACGCATCGAGTCATGACGAGCCGGACACTAACACGTTCCGGGAGCCCCTTGCAGGATTCCCCGGACGGCGATACGGCTTGCCTCACGGCATCGGATTCAATACCTTAAGTCGAGTGCCGGACGGCTTGGCCAAAGCCGCCAAGCGGGCCGGTTAGGAAGTCGAACCCATTCAGCCGGAGCGCCCAATCGAACGGGGACGAGCGGCGCGGAAAGAGGAAAGCAGCATGCCCGGAAAACTGGACGGCAGGGTGGCGATCATCACCGGCGGCGGTAGTGGCCTGGGCGCGTCCACCGCCAGACTCTTCGCGGCCGAAGGGGCCAAAGTGGTCATCGCCGACGTCAACGTCGATGCGGGAACAGGGGTGGCCCGATCCCTCCAGAATGACGGGACCGAAGCCCTCTTCGTCAAGGCCGACGTCTCGTCGGCGGCCGACGCCCGCAACCTGATGGAGGAGACCGTCGCCCGATTCGGCCGGATCGACATACTCATCAACAACGCCGGCGTCCAGGTGGAGAAGGCCGTTCCCGAGACCACCGAGGAGGATTGGGACTTTGTCCTGGGGGTCAATCTGAAGGGGCCTTTCCTCTGCTCCAAATACGCCATCCGGCAGATGCGAAAGCAGAAGTCGGGGAACATCGTCTGCATTTCGTCCCTCTCCGGCGTGGTGTCCAACGCGAAACAGGCTTCCTACAACGCCTCCAAGCACGGCCTCATCGGCCTGGCCAAGTGCATGGCCCACGACCACGCCCTGGAGGGCATCCGGGTGAACACGGTCTGCCCCGGCTCCATGAACACACCCATGCTGGACGGGGTGCCGGAGGAACACCTGGCGCCCTACCGCAAGAGCAACCTGCTGGAACGGTTCGCCGATCCGGGAGAGGTGGCCAACTGCATTCTCTTTCTGGTGAGCGACGACGCCTCTTTCGTCACCGGCTCGGTTCTGGTGGCCGACGGGGGCTATACCACCAAGTGATGCCGGAACGTCCGGCTGCCGAGGCCGGCGCCCGGGAGATACGAACCGAAAGGAGTCAAATCGGATGTACCTGAAGAAGATCGACCACATCGCCGTCATGGTGAGCGACATCGAGAAATCCCTGCACTTCTATCGCGATCTGCTGGGCCTGGAGGTGGTGACTCCGGAAGAGCACATCGCGGGCCCGGTGGCGGAGATGGTGGACAAGCCGGGCTGCCACATGCGCGAATACCGCATGCGGGCTCCGGAGGGCGTCCAGGGCTACGACCGGAACGACGAAGGGGTGGCGTTGACCTTCGACATCATCCAGTGGTTGAAACCGGAAAGCCCCCAGGCGAGATACGAGGTCCACCACGTGCCCAGTGCGCACATCTGCTTCGGAGTGGAGAACCTGCCCGCGATCTATGAACAATTGAAGGCGGAGGGCGTCGAGTTCATCTCGCCTCCGGTCCGCTTCTCGGGTGAGGGGGATTGGCACGTGCTCTTCTTCTACGATCCCGACGGCAACCTCCTGGAGCTGAACGAGACGGGCACCGGAGGCCAGATCGTGCACGACTTCGAATGGAGCGAATAGCGTAGGGGCAACCCTCGTGGTTGCCCTTCCTTTAACCCGCCGCAGTGTTTTCCTGGCCCACCGGGACCGGACAGGCCCGCCGGCCATGCCGTGTCGACATCGGGGCGACCATTGCGGTTGCCCGGGTCCAGCAGGCGGGCAGAATCAATCTGGCCCCATGAGTTCGTCGCCGAGCGGCGAGTCTGAACGACTCGGGGTCCACGATTGGAGTGATTGCCCGGGTTCATCGACTTATCGCGGCGTGGCAGGGACGGATCATTCGACCCTCAGGAGGCGGAAACCCAGGTAGTGGTAGCGATTGCCGGGGATGACGCCGGCGCGATACGCCGACCGGCAGCCGAGAGCGTCGTGGCTCCAACCGCCCCCCCGACGGACCCGAAGGGAGCCCGTCGCAGGGCCCTTGGGATCTGTGACACTGCCGCCTCCAGGGTACTCCCCGTATCGGTCCTCTACCCACTCCCACGCGTTCCCCAGCATGTCGTGCAGCCCGAAATCATTCACAGCCTTCCCCCCGACCGGATGGGTCCCGCACCACGTTGACGGGTACTGCTTTTCATTCCAGTCCGAACAATCGACCCCGCCATCGTACCTCACGCCGCTGTTGCCGCCGTACCACGCGATCCGGTCCAACATCGGCGCGTTGCTGGTCCCCACTAAATCTAAATCTCCTGCCGGCGTGTCCGTCCGAGTTCCCGCCCGCGCCGCGTACTCCCACTCGGCCTCCGTCGGCAACCGGTACCTCGCTCCAACCTCCATGCCGTTCAGCTCCCTGACGAACTGCTGCACGTCGTCCCACGAAACACTCTCCACCGGGCAATCTCGACCGCAGTTCTTGAAATCCGAGGGATTCGATCCCATCACCGTCTCCCATTGACCCTGAGTCACCTCGTATTTCCCCAGATAGAACGCCCGGCTGATCTTCACCCGAGTCACCGGTTTCTCGTCATCGTCCGCAAACCCGCTCTCCGACCCCATCCGGAACTCGCCGGCCGGTACCCGCACGAACTCCATTCCGAGGCTGTTGCTCCACTCCGCCGGCGGCAACGCCTCCAACTCGAACTTCGCTAGCTCGACGTAGATTTCGGCCTCCGAAACGTTCTGGTATCGATCGATGTACGCCTCAAAGACTCCCGGATCTTCCGTTCCCTTGATCCGCTCCCACACCTCGGCCGGCGTTGAGGCTTCATCCTGAGCCGTTAGGCTCCCAGCGAGGAGGAGTACAGTCCACCCGACCGCGGTCCCGCGCCGACACCGTGAGATCAAATTTCCGATCATGTTTCCTCCGCTCGGCTCCGGTCGGTATTCGTCGGCCTTCTATGCAATAAACACATCCTACCCCTGTCAATCCGTGGACCGCCATCTCATCGAGTTGCCGCAAATGCCTTCGTCCTGCACCGGATTGGGTGCTTCACCATCAGCGTCAACCCGATCGTTGAGGTCGGGTTGCGCCAAAGAGGTGATGTGGAAGGATTCCCGGCTGGGGAGTCGCCTGGTGTACGGGCCGGATCGGAGTCGGTCGTTTAACAGTCCGTGGTGAAAGTCCCGCGAGCACCGAGACCGGCCCTGCGCCCGCCGGACCAGGCGCAACGGAGGGAGCATACCGGGAGTATGCGAGCCGATAGCAACGCAGTCCGCGCACGATGCAGGGACGGTCGAATGCCGTGACGACTTTTGCCACGGGCTGGTAAGGGACTCAGGTAAGTCCCGGATGTCGTTTGCGCGATCCTGGATCACGGGTCCATGACCTCGAAACGGATGTCCAGGAGTCCGCTAGGATCCTGAGTGAGTTGCCGGATGATCCGCGCCAGGTTCAGCTCGGTGACCGGTTCCAGACCTCTCGCATCCAACCGGACGTTGCAGTGGGGGCAATGATCGCTTGCCGGAATGTGTTTCGGGAAGAGGAGCTCTTCGTTGCAACTGAGGCAGATCAAGCGGATGGCTTGGATGTCATTCAAGCCAAACAGCTTTCGATTCTCCGACATCATCGTACTTCCAAATGTTGATTCAGCGTCCGGTCGACTCAACCAGCGTCTCCGGCCCAATTCAGCCGGCACTGCCAGCACGGCCGGCGTCATTCCTGCAGGTGGAGTGTGGATCCGGTCCGTCGGTGATGCCGGCGCTGAATTAATCTCTTCGCCGCCGGCATCGTGCAGGAGGGATGGCGCCATGAGGAATCCGTAATGGCCACCTCCGGCGCAGATTCCTGAACGCCCCGACAGTCGATCTTGAAGATAACGTCGACAACCGGAGAAATTCGGGCACTTTTCCTGCCACCATTTTAGAGAGGACGTCCTATGCTGGACTGAAACCGGATTCTGGGTCGAGTAGAATAGGACTCAGGCTGGCTCTTCCTCCAGCATAGGACGAGTTGGTTTAGAGCCAGCCGGGTGTTGCCGCACCCGGCTGGCTCGTGCACGTTTTCATCCTACACCAGACACACCCCTTCGAACAAGGTCTGCCGCTCACTATTTTCCGATGGGAAATCGTCTTTTTATTGCGATAAAATAGATTTCTTATTTATTTTCCGGAATAGTCAATATATAGTGCACTGCCCTGCCTCCGTGCGGTATTTCCCGCGGGATCGCCGATTGTACGACGAAAACGCTTATCCTCTGCCACCGTTCCGTCATCGGAAACGATTATCAACGTACCCCGGGGAATAATCGAATAAAGACGCCCTATATTGCAAGAAATGCAATGCATGGAGAGCCAGAAGCGCGTAAATTCCGAGACACTGAACTAATTTCAGGTTTCCTGCGAGAACCGAACGACAATTTGCAGCTGGTTGTGTAGCCAATCAAAACGGCGGGATAAAATTGATATCGGCCGGGAATCCATATTGTTTCTTTGCGTCCCGAAATATACGTATAATCATATATATAAGAAAACGCCGATTCTAATACAGCCGGTTCGGAAATAGTGGAGTCCAGGGTTTGGAATCGTTTTCGAAATATATTAGCAGTCCGTGGTGAAAGTCCCGCGAGCACCGAGACCGTTCCTGCGCCCGCCGGACCAGGCGCAACGGAGGGAGCATACCGGGAGTATGTGAGCCGATAGCAACGCAGTCCGCGCACGATGCAGGGACGGTCGAATGCCGTGACGACTTTTACCACGGGCTGTTAAGGTGCACGCTGCTGCAGTAGTTGCCGGTCGTCAGGCCACTCATGAACGGAGGTTCGGTTCCCGGTATCCGGGTCATGGGGTCCGTAGACCGCATTGCTATGTCAACGTGTCGACATCCCCTTCTTTTCCCCGCTCCCTTCCCTGAGCGTGACGTAGCGGCCCGGCTCGATGTCCGGCCACTCTTCCACCAGACCACTCGGCCACTGGGCACGCACGCGGATCACTTCCGGCGTCTCGCCCAACCCCACCAGAACTCGGGGATCGTTGGATGAGGCGTAGCTGCCGTCAGTCCGGACGCGGCGCCAGAGCGTTGGCTTGCCCTTCCTGAACACACCGGCCCAGGCTCCCAAAGCGTCCCGATTGCTCTCGCGGCCCACCAGCCGCAGCCCCAGCCAGCGATTCACCGAACCGGCACGGTTGATCAGCAGCCGGGTGCGTCCGTTGTTGTTGAATAGGAGCACGTCCGTGTCCCCATCGTTGTCCACGTCCCCGAACGCCGCGCCGCGGCTGACTTCCGAGAGCCGGAACACCGATCCCGCCTCGCTGGTGACTTCCTGGAACCGTCCATCGCCCAAGTTGCGAAAGAGCTGGTTCGGCTGATGCAGAGGATACGGGTCTCCCCGTCTCGCCAGGGTCTCGATGGTCCTGACCTCCCCGTTGGCGGCGAACAGGTCCAGCCAGCCGTCGTTGTCGTAGTCGAAGAATCGCGTGCCGAAGGCCGTGAACGGGAGGCTGGAGACGGCCAGATTGGCTTCCAGCGACGCGTCCTTGAAAAAACCCGTGCCGTCATTGGTGTAGAGGGTGTTCTTCTCGCTCTTGAGATGGGTCATGAAGAGGTCTTCGTCGCCGTCGTTGTCGAAATCCGCCGCGTCGACTCCCATGCTGGACTCGGCCATCCCGTCCCGGTTGAAGGCGGCGCCGGCGAGCAGGGACTCGTTCATGAAGGTCCCGTCCTTCTGGTTGATCCAGAGGTCGTTGGGTCTCTGGTCGTTGGCCACGTAGACGTCCGGCCATCCGTCGGAGTTCAGGTCGGCCGCCACCACGCCCAACGCTCCATGGTACTCCCTCGAGATCTGGCTCCTGGCCGACACGTCCTCGAAGCTTCCGTCCCGCCGGTTTCGATACAGGCGGTTGGGAACCGGCTCGTAACCCAGGGGACCGCAGTAGTCGACGGCCCCGCTGGGAGCATGGCACCGCTTCTGGTTGGAGAACCTGAAATCGACGTAGTTGCCCAGGAAGAGGTCGAGCCAACCGTCCCGGTCGTAGTCCAGGAAAGCCGCGCTCACGCCCCATCTCCCGTCGCCGGTGCCGGTCCGCCCCGTGACGTCCATGAAGGTGCCGTCCCCCCGGTTCCGAAACATCTGATTGGGACCGAAGTTCATGACGTAGAGGTCGACCCAGCCGTCGTTGTCGAAGTCCGCGGCGGCCGCTCCCATCCCGTAGCCCAGTGCCTGGATCCCGCTGGAGGCGGTGACGTCCGTAAAGCGGACCCGGCGGGTTCCGTCCGGTTGCACGACCAGATCGTTCCGGTAGAGCCGGTCCATGGGAGCCGGCTCGGCCCGGGAAGCGCCGGCGCCGCCTGACGGATCGCCCTCCCCCAGCATATGCCCCTGGACCACGTAGAGGTCCAGGTCTCCGTCGTTGTCGTAGTCGAACAGGGCGCCGCCTCCGCCCACCATCTCGCAGTAGTAGAACTTGCCCGACATCCCGTTGAAGTGGACGAAGTCGAGTCCCGCCTGGTCTGTCTCGTCGGAGAAAATGCCGTTTGTGTCGTCTTGGGACTGCGAGTATCCGGTGAGAAATCCGGCGTGAATCAGCAGGATCAGCAAAACGAGCTGCAGAGTCGACCTCCGCGAATTTGGCCTCAGGACTCCGCCTCGCCGGCGGATTCGATGGATTCCTTGAGGGTCTGCTATGTATCTTTTGCGCCAAGCTCCTCAGCGTATTGTTCTATCGGAGTCGCACCTTCCTCGCGTGAGCGGTCCTCAAGAAACTTCATGAACACATCGCTATTGCCAAGTTTGGTCGCTTCGCGCTCGAAGCCATCAGCCTCTTCCAAAACGAAGCTAGTGCCATCCTTCGAGATTAGCATGACAACTTCACGGTGATCGGGGCAGGGTTGAACGAGGATCGCGACGTAGGGGCGCCCCTTGTGCGTGCCCGCTGTCGCCCCTTACTGATCGGCCCGGGGAGGGCGACCACAAGGGTCGCCCCTACGGTCGAATCTTCTGACTCTCGTGTTTTCAACCACTTGCGAAGAGTTGACCTGATTTTTTTGGGAACTCCGGTTGATTCAACGTTTGGTCTCAGGACACCGCCTCGCCGGCGGATTCGATGGACTCCTTGAGGGTCTGCAGAAACCGGGCCGCCGCGGCGCCGTCCACGGCCCGGTGATCGGCGTTCACGGTCACCTGCATCCTGGAACGGACGGCGACCTGCCCGTCCACCACCACCGGCACGGAGCGGACGGTCCCTACCGAGAGGATCCCGACTTCGGGCGGATTCAGGATGGAGGTGAACTGCTCGATGCCGTACATGCCCAGGTTGGAGACCGAGAAGGTGCTTCCCTTCATCTCGTCAGGCTGGAGCCTCCGCTTTCGGGATCGATCGGCCAGATCCGCCAGTTCTGTCTGGATCCGTTCGATTCCCTTCTGCTCCACGTTCCGCAGAACCGGAACCACGAGACCGTCTTCCAGAGAGACGGCGACCCCAAGATGAACCGCCCTGAACTCGCGGATCTCCTCCTCCACCAGATGGGCGTTGAGCCGGGGGTGTTTCATGAGCGCATCGGCCACCGCTTTCAGTAGACAAGGCGTGAGACGGCGTTGCGGAGTCGTCCTGGCTTGCAGGTCGGTCACGTCCAGGGAGAGGGAGAGAGAAATGTGGGGGGCATTCCGGTAGCTGTCGCTCGTGCGACGGGCGATGGAGCGTCGCGTTCCCTGGATGGGAATAACGCGATATTCCGATTCCGCAGCGGCGTCTTTTTTGGAAGCCGCCTCGTGCGCCTCAAGATCCCGGGGCAGGATGGCGCCCTTGGGGCCGGATCCGGTGACGGTGGCCAGATCGATGCCCAACTTGCGGGCCATCTTCCTGGCTCGGGGGGACGCCCGGACCCTTCCCCGCCGGGAGCGAGTGCGGGTTCCGGTCTTTGTGCCGCGTGCGCGGCGGGCGGTTGCGGGGCGAGTGGACGGTCGCTGCTTTCCGGGCGCACCGACCGCCGGCGAGGGGGCCGCTTCACCTTCGCTCAGGAGCCACGCGATCCCCTGGCCCACCGGGATCTCGTCCCCCTCCCGGGCCGTGACGTTGGACAGGACCCCGGATGCGGCGGCTTCGATCTCCATGACCGCCTTGTCGGTCTCGATCTCCATCAGGGGTTCGCCCCGGGCCACGAACTCCCCCTCGGACTTGAACCAACGCACCAGGACGCCCTGCTCCTGGGACATCTCCAGCGCAGGCATGATCACTTCAGTGGCCACAAATCCTCTCCGAATTGGAATCGATGGAAAGTTCCCGGCAATGGCGAGGCCCGGTTGTAGACGACCGGTCAGTCTTCGAACATCTGGCGGGCGATCTCGACGATCTGCTCCTTGCGGGGAATGGTCAGGTCCTCCAGCGTCGGCGAGAAAGGAACCGGAACGTCCATGGCGCCGAGCCGGCGAACCGGCGCCTCCAGATCGTAGAACAGATTCTCGCCGATCAGAGCCGCGATCTCGGCTCCCGCCCCATAGCGCTGGTAGCCCTCGTCGATCACCAGACAGCGAGCCGTCTTTCGGACCGAGTCCAGCAGCGCCTCTTCGTCCAGCGGCGCCAGGGTGCGCGGGTCGACGACCTCCGACTCGATGCCCTCGTCCGCCAACTCCGAAGCCGCGTCCAGGGCCTGCCAGACCATGCTGGAGGTGGCGATCAGGGTCAGATCGTCCCCCTCCCGCTTCACGTCGGCGCGACCGAAGGGGATGGTGTACTCGTGGGAAGGATCGGGAACCGGACCCTTCCGGTAGATGTCCACCTTGTCCTGCAGGAAGACCACTGGATTCTCGTCCCGGATGGCGGTCTTCATCAGGCCCTTGGCGTCTTGGGGGCTTGACGGCAGCACCACCTTCAACCCGGGGATATGGGCGAACCAGGCTTGCAGGCTTTGAGAGTGCTGAGCCGCCAAACGGCGCCCGGCGCCCATGGAGGTGAGGAAGACCATGGGGACGCTGGTCATCCCGCCTGACATGTAATACGTCTTGGCCGCCTGGTTGACGATCTGATCGGAGGCGAGCGGCAGAAAGTCACCGAACATGATCTCTACGATGGGCCGCAGACCGGTCATGGCCGCCCCCACGCCCAAACCGGCGATTCCGGCTTCGGAGATGGGCGTATCCAGGACTCGTTCCGCCCCGAAGCGGTCCAGGAGTCCGTCGGTCACCTTCCAGACCCCTCCGGCCGCCGCCACGTCCTCACCGAACAGGATCACTCGATGATCGCGATCCATTTCCTCCCGGATCGCCTCGTTGACGGCTTGGCTGAAGGTCAGTTGGCGAGCTTCAGTCTGCGAAGACATGTCGGTCCACCTCTTCCGGGTCCGGGAACGGCGCTTCTTGAGCCAATCGCGCGGCTTCCTCCACCTCGGCCCGGACCTCCTCTCCAACGGCATCCAGTTCCGGATCGGTGTAGTGCCCCGCCTCCAACAGCTGCTTTCTCAATCGCTCGATGGGGTCTCGCCGGCTCCGCCACTCGTCCTCTTCCTCACGCGAGCGGTAGGGCCTGGTTCGATCCGACATGCCGTGACCCAGGTAGCGGTAGGTGTCGAAGACGAAGAAGCTGGGGCCACCACCCTCCCTGGCACGTTGAACCGCCGGATACGTGGCGTCGTAGACGGCCAGGACGTCCATCCCGTCGACTTCCGACGAGGGGATGCCGAAGGCCTCTCCGCGGAGCGTGAGGCGGCCGGCGGTCACCTGCTCCGTGGGGGTGTATTCCCCATAGTGATTGTTCTCGCAGGCAAAGATGGCGGGCAACTTCCAGATGGCGGCCAGGTTCATCGTTTCCAACAGGATGCCCTCGTTGAGGGCTCCGTCGCCGAAGAATGAGACGCCGACGCCCCGATTCCGGAGCACCTTGGCGGAGAGGGCGGCGCCTGCCGCCAGCGGTATGCCCCCGCCGATGATGGCGTTGGCTCCCAGGTGGCCCGTTTCCCGGTCGGCGATGTGCATGGACCCGCCCTTGCCGCGGCAGTATCCGTTCGCCTTGCCCAGCAACTCGCCGAACATGGGGACCAAGCTGGCGCCTTTGGCGTAACAGTGGCCATGTCCGCGATGGGTGCTGGTGATGTAGTCCTTTCGGTCGAGGTGAGCGCAGACGCCGACGGCCACCGCCTCCTGTCCGATGGAGAGATGGGTGATGCCCGGCATCTCGGCCCGTTCGTAGAACTCCCCCACCCGGTACTCGAACGCCCGAATCGTGAGCATCTGACGCAGCAGGTCCAGCCGGGCGGCGGGGTCAAGTCCTTTCGAGGGGGTCGCTTCGGTTGTCAATGCCATGAGCGCCTCTCGTGTTGGATGGGATTCGCTACGAGCCGTCACCGCACCAGGGACCGCCCGCTCGAAACCCGGCGAGACTAACAGGAAACCTGGATAAAGTCGATTCTGCCACGGCGCGGCATTTGTCCAGATCCTTCAACCTACAAATTGAAGCTTTCGGACTTAATTAGTCAGAAATAAAAGACTAGAATAGTCACTATGACTACTGTGTCGATTTCCGAGTTGAAGGCGAATCTCTCGCACTATGTTCGGGAGGTCCGCCGGGGAGGCGAGGTCCAGATTCTCGACCGCGGCAAACCGGTCGCGAAACTTGTTGCAACCGCAGCCGGGGAAGACCAGGGAGCCCGAGAACGGCTGATCAGCCACGGTGTGATAAGACCGGGTCTAGGCGGTGCTGCCGCTATTCTGGACGAGCCTCCGTTGGAGTTGCCGGTGAGTATTTCCGAGGCGTTGGCCGAGGATCGGAAGGACCGGTTTTGAGGTACTGGGATACATCTGCGTTGGTGCCGCTGATCATTGCGGAAGCCGAAAGCGGCTGGGCACGTGATCGATTGGCGGAAGACGACCGGATCATTACCTGGGCCTGGACAAGAACCGGGATTGTCAGCGCGATTGAACGTCGGACACGTGAAGGGGCGCTTGCGCGCTTGGAGCGTCGCAACCTGCTCAGAGTGTTCGAAGCCTTCGCCAACAAATGGGATGAGGTAACGGATATCCTCTCCGTTCGAGCGCGAGCGAACCTGCTGTTGGCACGGCATCCCTTGCGCGCCGCGGATGCCGGTCAGCTTGCCGCCGCGATGTTGGTTCAAGAACAATTGAGTTCCCCTCTCACATTCGTCTGTCTTGACCAGCGGCTGTCGATCGCCGCCGAATTGGAGGGTCTCCAGGTGATGCCGTAGGCGGAATTGTTCAGGCTGTCTTACCCACGGACCACCGGCGTGCGGCGGCAAGAAAGCCGCCGCCATCAGCAAGTCCTGCCCGGACTTGGTAGACTGTTGCCGCTGTAGACAGACCTATTTCCGGCGCCGGAATCGAATCCATGATCAACCGGCTTTATGCCTTCCTGGCCATCGTGTTCTGGTCGCTGCCATTCCTGACCGGTAGTACTATCGCTACGGAATCGGACGGATCGGTGGTGGGGGCCGCTCTTGAGATTCTGGAGCGGGACTGCCTTGCCTGCCATGGCGTGGCGCGCCAGGGGGGACTTGATCTGAGCGGGAGGCAAACTCTGCTGGAAGGCGGCCAGCGGGGTCCGGCGGCGATTCCCGGAGACGCCGGCTCAAGCCTGCTGTTTCTGGCCGCTTCCCATGACGGCGAGCTGAAAATGCCCCCGGGCGGCTCTCCGCTGGCGGCTGCGGATCTGGAGGTGCTGCGCCGCTGGATCGACGCCGGCCTTCCTTGGACCGGCGTCCGGGAAGACGGCCCCTCCCCACCCTCCTGGTGGTCGTTCCGGAAGCTCCGGCGGCCACCCGTTCCAGAGACGGAAGCGGACGGCTGGGTCCGGAACCCCATCGATGCATTCGTGCTGGCCCGGCTTCAGGAAAAGGGCTTGAAACCGGCGCCCGAGGCCGACCGGCGAACCCTGATCCGAAGAGCCTACTTCGATCTCATCGGACTTCCGCCGACGCCGGAGCAGGTGGACCGGCACCTGGAAGACGACTCGCCCGAGGCCTACGGCAAGATGGTGGGCAAGCTGCTGGAATCGCCACGCTACGGCGAGCGCTGGGCCCGGCACTGGCTGGACGTGGTCCGCTATGCCGACAGCAGCGGATACGAGTCGGACCACTACTACCCCAACGCCTGGCGGTATCGGGACTACGTCATCAAGTCGTTCAACGAGGACAAGCCCTACGACCGTTTCCTGCAGGAGCAGGTCGCAGGCGACGAGCTCTGGCCCCAACGATTCGAGCTCCTGGGGAGCCGGACCATTCCCCTGAAGAAGAACGAATACCTGGAAGCACGGGTCGGAACCGGCCTCTACACGTTCGGGCCCGAGGTGCTGGAGTCGATGCAGGACGCCCAGCAGTTGCGCGCCGAAGAACTGACCGATTGGGCGGACACCACCGGCGCCGCCTTTCTGGGGCTCACTCTGGGCTGCGCCCGCTGTCACGATCACAAAGCAGACCCCATCAGCCAGAGGGACTACTACGCCTTCCAGGCCCTGTTCGCCAACAGCCACAAGGTCGACGTCCCCATCATGAGTCCCATTCAGGCGGTCTCGCGGAACATCGACTACCCCGCCGTCATCGCCGTGGACGAAAGCCGTTCCGCTTATCGCCGATTCGAGAAACGGGTCAAAAAGAGGATCGAACAGGAGAAGAAGGCGCAATTTTCACCGGAAGTGGTGGAAGCCTACGAGACGGACAATGATCGGCGGACCCCGGAGCAGGAAGAATTGGCCAAACTCCTGATGGAGGCGGTCCGTGCCGTCAAATTCGAGGAGGCTCTGACCGAGCCGGAGCAGGACGAACACCAAAAATTGCTTTTCGGGCTGGCCCGGGCCGTACTCAAGGTCTCCGAGATCGAGGGCTCCAATCTGGTCCGGTTCGAAGGACTGCTTGAGTTACCGACCGCTTCAGTGCTGGATCATTACGATCGGGAGGCTTCCGCACCCGTTCACGTCTTGAGTCGAGGCGAGTTCAGACGCAAGGAGGAACGGGTCGGACCCGGCTTGCCGGCGGTGCTTAGCCGGGAGACCGATCCCAATGGCGTCTTCTCGGGATCAATGGGGAACCGCCCCCGCAAGCAGTTGGCGCTCTGGCTGAGCCGTCCGGACCACCCTCTCACCGCTCGGGTCATGGTGAACCGGCTCTGGCAATGGCATTTCGGACAAGGACTGGTGGGAACTCCCAACGACTACGGCCGCCAGGGAGAGCAGCCCAGTCATCCACAGCTCCTGGATTGGCTGGCCGTCGAGTTCACGGCCCGGAGCTGGAGCCTCAAGGCGATGCACTGGCTGATCCTGAACTCCAGCACTTACCGCATGTCGAGCTTGCACGGCGATCCGGCCGCTTACTCGCTGGATCCCGAAAACCGTCTCCTCTGGAGGATGAACCGGCGGCGGTTGGAAGCGGAAGTCCTCTGGGACGCCACCCTTGCGGTGGCCGGCACCCTGAATCTCGGGGTGTACGGCCGTCCGGCGGCGCCGCCACTCGGAGCTGAAGAGATGGAAAGCCTGGGAGGTCCCAAAGGTTGGCTGACCGTCGCGGACCCCCTCTCCCAACTCCGCCGGGGCGTCTATATCCTCAGCCGCCGCAATCTCCGGTTTCCCATGTTCGACGTCTTCGACAGCCCCCAGAACGCCGTCAGCTGCCCCCGCCGTGACGTCACCACGGTAGCGCCGCAGGCCCTCTGGTTCCTCAACAACCGGATGGCGTTCCGGCAGGCAGTGGCCTTTGCGTCCCGACTGGTGGAGAGCGAGGGGGACGACCCGGGAGCCTGGGTGGAGAAGGCGTGGCGGCTTGCCCTGAGCCGGGCGCCGTCCGCCACGGAGAAGAAGGAAGCCCTGGAACTGATGTCGGCCCGAGCCCGGGAGGTGAAGGTAGAGAAATGGTTCGAGCTTCCGGCCCAGCTCGAGAAGATTCCACGGCGGCGGGCCGCAGCCTTGACCCAGTTCTGCCTGGGACTGTTTAATGTCAACGAGTTCAGCCATATTGATTGAGAAGCGGTTTATTCCATGAATCCCTTCCACTGCCATCGCCATGAACCGGCCGGCTCACGACGCGAGTTCCTGAGCAAGTGGGGAATGGGCTTCGGCTCCCTGCCGCTGATCCATCTGCTGGAGCGGGAATCCTTCTTCCGGACGGCCTCCGCCAAGGGGACCCGGGAATCGATTCTGCACCCGCTCGCACCCAAGCCTCCTCACCAGAGCGCAAGTGGCCGCAACGTGGTCTTCATCTATCTCCAGGGAGGCGCCAGCCATGTGGACACCCTGGATCCCAAGCCGGCTCTGACGCGCTACGACGGCCAGAACCTTCCCCAGAGCTTCGCCTCGGGCGATCTCAATTTCGCCAATATCGCCGCCGGCGAAGCCAAGCTGATGGGTTCGGACATCCCCTTTCGCAGGTACGGGGAGTCGGGGCTGGAGATTTCGGATCTCATGCGGAAGGTGGCCACGCACGCCGACGACTTGGCAGTGGTCCGCTCCTGCTACCATGATTCCTTCGTCCACGGTCCGGCGACCAACTACCTCTGCACCGGTTCCATCCTCACGGGACATCCCAGCGTCGGGTCCTGGATCCTGTACGGCCTGGGGAGCGAGAACGACAATCTTCCCGCCTACATGGTGATGACCGACGGCAACTTGTGGGGCCGGACCAACCGGAACCACTTCGGCTCCGGGTTCCTGCCCGCCATCTACCAGGGCACCCTGCTGCGCTCCGAGGGCGCCCCTCTCAAGGACCTGACTCCTCCCCAGGAGATGACCCCGGCGGATCAGCGGAACCTCCTGGACTGGATCCGGAAGTCGAACCGGCGGCACTACCAGGCCCGCTCCGACGACACGAGTCTGGCGGCTCGCATCTCCAACTATGAGCTGGCTTTCCGAATGCAGACCGCCGCGCCGGAACTCGTCGACCTCTCCCGGGAGCCGGAACACATCCGCCGGCTGTACGGACTGGACCAGGAAAAGAGCCGGAAGTTCGGGCGGATGTGCCTGCTGACCCGGCGCATGTTGGAACGCGGCGTCCGCTTCGTACACCTGATCAGCACCGACTGGGACGGCCACGAGCAATGTTCCCGGAACCATTGGGACAACTCCAGAAAGGTGGACCAGCCCATCGCCGGCCTGCTGCAGGATCTCAAGCAGCGGGGGCTGCTGGAGAGCACCCTGGTGTTCTGTTCCGGGGAATTCGGCCGGACGCCGTTCGTGCAGGGAAAACTCGGCCGGGATCATCACCCGT
The DNA here is from genome assembly GCA_965263035.1 of Acidobacteriota bacterium. Taxonomy (GTDB): domain Bacteria; phylum Acidobacteriota; class UBA6911; order RPQK01; family JAJDTT01; genus JAJDTT01. Next base: position 4,812,286 of record OZ253580.1, on the reverse strand, counting down.
ACGGATTCTCATGCTGGATGACGGGAGCCGGAATCCAGGGAGGGAAGGCCATCGGCGCCACCGACGACCTGGGAATGAAGGCGACCGAGGACAAGGTTCACGTCCACGACCTGCACGCCACCATCCTCTCGCTGCTGGGCCTGGACCACGAAGGACTCACCTACTTCTTCCAGGGACGGGACCGGCGACTCACCGACGTGGGGGGTTACAACGACCTCTCACGGCGGCTACTCCAGCGAAGTTAACCTCCAGTCCGGAAGCCACCGGCACTTTCAGTTCCCTACTCTCAAAATCTTGTGCGAATGGACGAAGAATTATTGGTAGGGGCGCGCCCCTTGTGGGCGCCCTCTTCGGTCCAAACCGGAGCACGACGAGGCCAATTGAAGGTCCGGGAGCTGGAATGCCGCCGCTCCGCCGAAAACATTTTGGTTTCGGCTTCGCCAGGTTGGGGATGGGTAGGCGGAAAACGCCTGATCGTTCCGGTACCTGGAAAGGATGGCGACGAGGTACGGGCAGTCACCTTGTCCGCAGTCACCTTGTCCGGAATTCGTCGGCAGTCCGGGTTGCCAAAGGTCCTGTTGCGTTAGGGAAGCACGGGAAGGTCATGTTGGAACGAAAAGCCCCGAAATCGACCGGCTGAGCCTCGAAGACCAGACAACCAAGTCGTGAACGCCAGCTTGGCGCGAAAATGCCAAGGAGACTTGCGCGCCAAGAAGTCGCTTTGTTCGTGGGCCGGCAACTCGGCGACCCTCCCCAAATAAAGTTCTATGGAGGTGGCGAGGGATTGCTTGACTTCGTCGAGAGACGAGCCACACGTCGCAATGTCCAAGTCGACGCAGATTGCTTCCCAAGCGTCAGCCTCGCGGTACGCATAACACTTGAGGTCAAGGATCACTTTCGACTCCCTGGATTCCGCGTGATCAAGAGCGACATTTCCCGTCAAAGTACCACGGGTCGCCTATCCCTGAATGGCGAGTCGCCTCGTGAGCCCGATGAGATTCACCTTGAGGGTCAAATCGCCCTTTGACCTGAGGGGCGATATTTTGGGAGACTTCAACGGTGACGAATCCGTTCACGTCCATTATCGAGCGGGACGGAGAGTGGCATATTGCCTACTGCCCGGAAATCCCTGGCGCCAACGGTCAGGGCAAGTCCAAGGATGAGGCTCGTGACAATCTGGCGGAGGCCATAGCGCTCATCCTCAAGGAACGCCGCGAGAAAGAATTGCGCGGTGTGCCCCCTGAGGCCATCCGAGAAACGGGAATCGTCTCATGAATGGGACCCGTCTACTCCGATGTCTGCATTTCGTCGCCGGAGTCCACCTGATTGCGATCCTGGCTGTAGGTGCGGGTCAGGTGCGGGCAGCCGTCGAGGTCTATGTGACCGAGATCCGGCTGGATCGGGACCTTTACACGGAGGACGGCCAGCGGTTGGACCGGGGTGGCTTCGATCTGGAAGTCCGGCGCGAGGAGGAAGGCTGTTCCCTGGTCTTTCTGAAGGGCGAAGAGGTCGTCGCCACCGTCCCGGGCGAAGCGCGGACTGAAACGGAGTCGGATCGAGTCATTCCCATCGTCGGGACTCTGTATCTGCGGTCGACAGCCGTCCCGATGGGGACGGCAGAAGAAAGACAGTTGAGCAAGACGGGCCGGCCCCAATACCAGGACCAGGTGCAGAACTGGGAGAACACTCTCCGCGCCTTTCGCGGCACCGAAGATTCGGAGGTCCACTTCCTCTTCCAGAGAAGAAGGAACTGGGGTGATTGGGAGCAAGTCCGCTTCAAGCTGTTCCTGGAGGATCCGGCCAGAAACCGTTGACGGCCCCGGTTACACCTCGGGCGCCAGCAAGGTCAGGAAAGTGGACTGCCTGGGATCTTTCGCCAGAAAACGCCGCACCCACCACTGACCGGACGCCGACGCCACGGCTTCACCGAACAGTCTCGCGTCGTTGTCCATGCCGCGGGCGAACCCGTGCTCGTAACCGAACCGCAGGGCCGTCAGCGCCAACCGGGCCGCGAACTCGCGAGCGGCCCGCAGATCTTCCGCGCCCCTGCCGGTGGGAGCCGGCGCATTCAAGAGTGTGGTCACGGCCTCGCTTTGGTAGAGCGTATCCATTTCGGGACCGTGGGTGGCAGCGAGGCGATCCCAATCGGACGCTTCGGGCCGATGCGTCCCGGACCGGAGCTCGCCGGCCACCTGAAACGCTCTGGCCAGGGCGGTGCAGGAGGGATGGAACTCTTGGGCCAGCCCGATCATCACCGCCGTGCGTCCGTCCACCGATTCTCCGTTGACCGCCATCTCCGCGGCTCTCCGCGGACCGATAAGCCTCGGCAGCCTCTGCATGCCCCCGTATCCGGGAATGATGCCGAGCTTCACTTCCGGCTGCCCGATGACCGCGTTCTCAGTGACGATTCGATAGTGGGTGCTCATGGCCAGCTCGTTGCCGCCTCCCAGCGCGAAGCCGTCCACGATCGACACCACCGGAAGAGGCAGGGTTTCCAGCCGCCGGAAGAGAGCCATGTTCTCCGCTGCCAGACGCCGGATGGCCTCCGCGTCCCGGCCCACGAAGCCCTGGACGTCGGCCCCCGCCACGAAAGCTCGTCCCGAGCCACGCAGGATCAGGGCGCTCGTCTTTTCTCCGTGGAGGGACCCGTGCTTCTCGACCTCTTCCACCAACCCGGCGAGCTGGTCTAGCAGTTCCTGATTGAGAGCGTTCAAGGCGTCCGGCCTTTGGAGTGTGAGGATTCCTACCTCGTCGATCAGGCTCAAGGCGATGAACCGGCCGTTTTCCGGGTCGGCCTCTCGGAGCTTTTTGCCCAGGTACTCGGCTTCGTAGTCGGAGATCCTCCGGCCTGCGGCGTCCGCCTGGACCAGCGCCACCCCCTTGGGTTTCGCCATGGTGCCGTCCAGCATCTTCTGCTGGATCTCCGGCAGTCCGGACAGGCTCACCACCTCCAGGTCCTCCTGGTCCATGACGATTCGATTCCGGGCCAGCAGTCGGACCGTCTCCCGAGCCTGGGCCGCTCGATACATGTGGGAGCCGGAGACGGTCAGGTCGGACGACCCGCGGGCGACGACGACGCCGCACGGCATCTCGTCCTTCTCGTCATGGTCCCTCAGCAGGAATGTGCTCACGTGCAGCGTACTCTGATCGGGCCGCTCCACGATGAAGTCCGGATTGACCCGAGGACCGAAGACCCCCCAGATGGCCCGGCCCAGAGCCCGGGCGTCCATCATGAAATCGGACATGTAGGCGGGATTCGGCGTCCCCTCGTCGGTCAAGGGATCCGGCATGTCGTCGGGTAGACGGAACCGATCGCGATCGATGACCTGCGACTCGGTGAGGCCCATCCGGAACAGAGCGGCCAGCCCTTCCGATTCCCGGGAACGGGAGGCGACCACCGCCAGGTCCGCCCGCCGCTGCAGTGCGGCCTCGACGAAATCCCGCGCGTACCGGTCGGCGCCCCAGACCAGCCCTCTTCGCCCCGGCAGCAGACCGATCTCCGAGAAGATCTCCGCCGGGGTCCCGCTCCGAAAGAGGACCTGCTTCTGGCGCATCCAGACCCAGCGGGCGTCCATGACGAAGCGCCGTCCGTCGTAGAAGAAGGTCTCCTTGTATTCGCCCTTGAGGCCCCGGCCGGTGGCGCCGAAGAAGGCGAGTCGTCCGTTCGGGCCGAGAACCGAAACCAGCAGAGGAAAGTTGGCGCCCCCGGTATGCTCGAAGACCGTGTCCACAGGACGACCTTGATTGGCGGCCAGCACGATCCGGCGAAAGGGCTCAGTCCGAGCGTACCACCGGTCATATTCTTCCGCCACGTCGACCACGCCGAAGACCTCGGCCGGGATCTGCCGCCGGTCGACGAAGGCGTCGGTGATTCCCCGTTCGATGAGGGATCGGCCCAACTTCGGATTCGAACCCATCAGGACGACGCGGGCTCCGAGGGCCTTTCCCAGTTGTGCGGCGGCGAAGCTGGTTCCCTTCCCGCCTCCCAGGACCAGCATGGAATCTCCCGGACCGACGGCCAGACGCTCGACTACGGTGCGGTAGGCTGTGCCGTAGGTGAGTAGCATGGCCGAGAGCTGCTCGGGGCTGTGGCCGCCGAGGGACGGGGGCAGCGGAATGGCGCGCTCTTCGTCGACCAGGGCGAACTGGGCATTGAAGCCGTCGTGGGTCTCGTAGCCGCGGATGTTGTGACCCGTCCAGGAATCGAGAATGACGGCCTGTCCCACCTTCACCGACCGGACCGCCGGGCCCGCATTCACCACGATGCCCAGGGCGTCGCTTCCCGGAATGTGCAGGGTGGCGCTGTCGCCCCGGGCGAAGACGGGAACCGGCAGCCCCAGAGCCGCAAAATTGGTATTGAAGTTGGGTCCGCTGGCCAGCACGGATACGAGGACACCCCGGGCGTCGGCGGCGCGCAGGCGTGGAACCTCGACCTGCTCCAGCCGGACCACGTCCCGGGGCGGACCGTATCGGTCCCGGTACAGGGTCAGCGCGTGCATCCGTTTCGGAACGGATCGGGCCAGAGTCGGACAGGAGCCCAGCGGCCAGGGCGAATTGGGGCGATCAGCGGCGGTCACAACGCGCGAATCGTCAGATCAATTCCGGGATGGGCTGCCCCATGGTGTCGTCGAAACCGTTGGCGATGTAGACGGGACGTCCAACGGGAGCCATGTAGGTCTTGGTCCAATCGATACCCAGCGCCTTGTAGATGGTGGCGTAGAGGTCGCCGATGGAGATCGGGCGTTCCGCAACGAAGGCGGCCCGGTCGTCGCTGACGCCGATGACCTGCCCCCCTTGGATACCGCCGCCTCCCAGGGCCAACGACCAGCAGTGGGGCCAGTGATCCCGACCCAGGCCGGGATTGATGTGGGGAGTCCGCCCGAACTCACCCATGACCAGCACCACCGTCGATTCCCACAGACCCCTCTGTTCCAAATCTTCCAACAGCGCGGTGAGCGCCTGGTCCAGGGGAGGGGTCAGGTCTTCCTTGAGCCGCTTGTCGTTGCTCCCGTGCGTGTCCCACTGCCCGTGCTTGTAACCGGCCGCCGTGACGAAGCGGCACCCGGCCTCCACCAGGCGGCGGGCCATCAGAACGCTCTGGCCGAAGCGGTGGCGTCCGTACGCGTCCCTGGTCTTCTCTGATTCGCTGGAGAGGTCGAACGCCTTCTGGACGTGAGACGAGAGGATCATGCCCAGTGCCTGCTCGCGGTAAGTGTCCATCTTGCCGAACTCGGCCACCTCCTGGGTGGCCCGGTAATGCCGGTCCACGATGCTGAGCAGGGTCTTCCGGTCTTCGATGGCCGCGGCGGAGACCGATTTGGGCAACCGGAGGTCGGGTACGACATATTCCTCTCCGCTGGGGTCCGGCAGGACCATGGCGTCGTACTCGGCGCCGATGTACGAGCCCTTGAAGGCCTCCTCGTAGTTGTAGAAGTCGTTCTCCCAAGGCATGGGGACCGTGGTGAACGGCGGCATGCCGTTGCGGGGACCCATTTCCTTGGCCACGATCGAGCCGAACCCCGGGAACTTCATGGTGGGGCTGGGCCGATGGCCGGTGAGGGACTCGATGGTCCCCTGGGGGTGGTTGGTCTCCTGCGTCCGCATGGACCGGATCAGCGAGAGCTTGTCCAGGTGCCCGGCCGTCCGGGGCAGGAGTTCGGAGATCCGGATGCCGTCGACGTTGGTGGCGATGGAGCCGAAGTTGGTGTTCCCCTTGGGATCCCAGGTATCCATCTGGCTGGGGCCGCCCTCCAGGAAGAGGAGAATGCAGGCCTGAGCCTGGCCCGCGGGAGGTTTGGCGCCGGCCGCCGCTTGGAGACGCTCCAGACTGAGGAGGTCGCCGGCGTTCATCCCGAGAAAGCTCAGGGAACCTACGCGGAGGAAGTCGCGGCGCCCGAGTTTGGTCCGCCTGCACTGGAAACACCGGTATTCTTTCAACTTTCCTTCTCCATTACTCGTTGGGGGGGCGACGTTGCGGTCGTCCGTTCCTTATTTGGCCCATTGTTGCATTGGAGTCCGGCGGCAAGAAAGCCGCCGCTCCCGTTCCTCAATGATTGTATGCAAACTCCCGCGAGCTGATTAGGGCCCACATCAGGTTCGCCAGTTGCTCCGGCCGCGGGGAGGATCCCTCTCGGACATACGCTTCCAGGTCGGATCTTTCCCGTTCGGTCGGATAGCGCGAAAGCGCTGCCAGGTAGAAGTCTTCGATGATCCGGGCATCGGATAGGCCTTCCCGCAGCGCCCGGTCGAGACGTCCGCCCTCCTGGGTGATTTTGGTCGTATAAGTCGATCCCGCCCACATGTGCAGGGCCTGGGCCAAGGTCAGGGACGGCTTTTCCGGAAGCGACTTGCGCATGGACCGTCCGTAGACGTTGAGGAAATGGCAGGGAAACAGTTCGGGAATCAGGTCGATGGCGCGGGCCCCCGGACGAGCCGCGCCGGTGCGCACGGTCTTGGGGTGCACCGGGAACTCCTCCGGGACCCCGGTGGCGTGGGAGATGGCGTCCAGCAGGACGGTGGCCTGCAACGGCCGGGCCAAAGCCCGCGCATAGTTGATTCCATCTTCCTGGTTGGTCCGGTTGGGGACTCCCGAAGTCTGGTAGGTCCACGACCGGACGATCCGCCTCATCAGGTGCTTCAGGTCGTAGCCGTGCTCCACGAAGTCTTCCGCCAGCGCCGACAGCAGCTCGGGATGGGTCGGCGGGTTGGATACCTTGAAATCGTCCACAGGGTCCACGATTCCCCGGCCGAAGTAATAGCCCCAGACCCGGTTCACGACGGTCCGGGCGAAGGCGGGCTGGGCGATGATCCAGTCGGCCAGAGCCAGGCGCGGATCGCGCTCCTGTTCCCCTGTCGGGAATGACCCGTCCAGGAACCCGGCCCGGACTTCTTCCTTCCGGCGTGGATGGACGGTTTTGATGCCCTCCCGTTTCAAGTCGTAGGATCGCCCACCCTCCGGATTGTCGAAAACCAATTGGGAATCCAGAAGTTGCGTGACGTTGCCGAAAAAGGCGGTCATTCCCCAGAACTGGTCCTGGCTCCAGGTCTCGAAGGGATGGTTGTGGCACTGGGCGCAATCCAGCCGGCGCCCCATGAAGACGCGGACCTGCTCGGCCATGATCTCGTGGGGCACGACCAGTTCGGTATAACGAAAAAAGTGACGGGTGGGAGCCGCGTACCCCTGAGCGGCGATACGTTCCCGCGCCATGCGGTCGTAGGGCTTGTTCTGGAGGATGCCGTTGCGGACCCAGTCGCCGTATGCCTTGACCTCCTTGAGCGAGCCCACGGAGGTGTAGGTCACCCGGAACAGGTCCCCGAACAGGAAACTCCAATAGTCCACGTACTGGGGAGAGTCCAGGAGAGTCTCGATGAGCTTGTCCCGTTTCCGCGGGTCGCGGTCGGCCAGGAATTCCCGGACGCGATCCGGCGGCGGCAGGGTGCCGGTGATGTCCATACAGACGCGGCGCAGGAATTCCGAATCGCTGGAAAGCGCAGAAGGACGGATCTGGAACTTTCGCAGTTTGGCGAAGACGTGCTCGTCGATGAGATTGCGGGGCTCGATTCTGAAGTCGACTGGGGCCGACGCATCCACGACTCCGAAGCGTGCGCTGAGGGCGTGACCGGCGGTGCGGACCAGGATGGTGGTCTCTCCCGTCCCGGCGGCCGTGACCCGGCCGTTTTCGTCGACCGTCACGACGTGGGGGTTCTGGGAGACGTAGCGAGCCTGGTGACTGATGTCCTCGCCACGGCCGTCGGGTCCGTAGGCGGTCACCAGAAGCTGCTGTACACCCTTGCCGTCCAAGACGGATTCCTGCGGGAAGACCGTCACCCGGACTATCCGCCCATCTTCATTTCGGTCGCCATATTCGGCCCCTTCCCGGATCCAATCCAGAAGGGCGGCGTAGTCCGCAGAGTCGGCGCCCAGGCGCTCACCGCCGCCGTGGATCACCTGCATGGCGGCCTTCTGCAGCAGCAGGCTCTCCTCCGGACGCTCCGGATTCACGCGCGGCACCCGCGGACCGCCCGATTCCATGACCAGGACCTGGTAGATCCCCCCTTTCACGATCCACTCGTGGTCCTCTTCCGGATAGAGAGCGTCGAGGGAGAGCTTGAGACCTCCCTTTCCCTTGACGCTGCCGTGGCACTCGCTGGCGTTGCAGCCCCGTTTGGTCAGAATGGAGGCGATATCGCGGTCGAAACGGAAGGGTCTCTGAGCCGCGCCGGGATCGATTCGAATCCGGGACTGGGCTTCGCGCCCCCCGATCCGGGCCCGGAGAGTCACCTCGCCCGGCGCCAGGGCGACGACCCTGCCGGCGTCACCCACGCGCGCCAGTTCAGGATCGGAAATTCGAAGCCGGCTGTCCGAGGTCAGATCCCTCTCCAGACCATCGGCGAACGTCCCCATGACGACGAAACGCTGGGCAGCCTCCGGACCCGTCAAGTGCGCCTGCTCCGGGACCAATCTCAGAGCGAGCAGTGTCGGGGAGTGGCTCGGCGCCGGCGCCTCGAAGGCGGCCATCGCGCAAACAAGGACTGAGGAAACGACGATGACCGTCGAGCAGAGAATGGGGCCGGGCCTCCGCCCGCATCGATTCCATTGGGAAGTGATCCAATCGGACACCCGGACCTTCATGACGACGATTGGGAGTCCCCTTCCCCGGAGTTGCTCTCCGGATCGGCCGGTGCGACCACCATCAGCGGAACTTCCAAGACGGGCAGGTCCGCGCCGACCCGTCCTCCGACCACGGGTCTGGCGGTGATCCGAATCCACTCGGGCATGCGGGTCACCGGAGCATCCGGTTCGGCCAGAAGGACCAGGGTCGTCTTCTGTATTCCGGGCAGGAAACTTTCCTCCTGTTTGCTGACGGATGCGGAACTCTTCTTCTCCACATCGGCACCCGGGAAGATCTGGACACCGGGCGGCAGGTTGGAACAGGCGAAGAGGACTTCACCGGCAAAGCCTTCTTCCTGGTGAGTGACGATGCTCAGCTTTCTGGCTATTCCCGGGACCAGGTTGATGCGTTCGACGGGGTCCACGTCGAAGGCCCCGACATGGGGAATCGGGGTTCGAACCAGCAACCGGTACTCGTAGTCCGGGCCGCCGTAACGCGAGGTGACGTCGCGAACCTCCACAAAGAACCGGCCGCTTCGCTCCAGCGTGTAGGCCATCTTGGGTTCGACCGTCTTCAAGAAGGAACTCGGAATACCGCCGCCGTTGTAGATCGTTCCATACTTGTGGACGTTGGCCAGCACCGAACCACCCTGGTCTTCGTACAGCTCCACGCGCGGATTGAAATGGGGCGGCCCCACCCGCGGCGTCGCCAGCTCGAGAATCAGTTGGGTGCCCGCCTCCCCCTCGAAGGTGTAGGTGTCGCGGTCGCCCGGGGCGCCGATAGTGCCGTCGATGAGCTCCCCTATGGAAGCCGGCAACGCCTGTCCGCGCAGCTCGTTGGGCTCCCGCTCCAGCAGCCGGGCCAGACCCTGGGGGGTTCGATCCGTCGCCGACGGCGTAGCATCCGGGGAGACCGCCAGGCTGCCGGCCCCGGTGGCCGTCTCGCGGCCTTGGGAATGCGGCTGCTCCTGGAGGACGGTCCGGGATCGGAGACGGTCGGTCCAATCGGCATCGATCTTCCGGGTGAAGTGTCGTTCGGTCCACGTGGGTTCAGACGTTGCCTGCGGAGCCGGGCCGGCGGTCAGAACCCGAAGCTGATAGCCACAGTCGGGGCCCCCTTTTCCCAAGAGCGACGCAACCTCCAACAGGTAGAGTCCCGACTCCGCCACACGGTAGGAGAAACGGTGCCGAACCGGAATCAGGTCGGAAGACACCTGCTCCCGGAAAAGGAGCCGGGTGGGACGGTCGGGATCGAGCCAGCTCCCGGTCGGACGGTAAAGGGCAAGCCGGGGCTCGAAGTGTGCGGCCTGGGTGATTACGAAGGTCAGCTCCTGACCGGCAACCGCGTCGAACCGATAGGCGTCCAGTTCGCCATGCTCGCCGATACGGCCGTTGACGATGACAGGGAGGTCGATCTCCTGCGCCTGCCGGGCCGATGGATGTGGGGTTTCGATCTCGCTGGTGACGGTGTCTTCGTCGACCCGGAAATGGAGCGCGTTGGAAACCCCTCGATGAGAAACCAAGCGAAACCGATGGGTTCCGGCGGGAACCGACGAGTCCACGGTGAGGTGCGCCGTCACTCGAAAGAGGGGGTACGATTTCTTCTTGGGAGACGGCGTCGCCGGTTCCCGCGCCTCAAGCTTCTCGACTTCACCGACCTGAGCCTCCAAGCCGACGGAACCGAAGACAACCGAATAGGCGCCGTCCAGCGCTTCCCCCCGGATCTCGAGTTCGATCCGGGATCCCTGCTGCCCGCCGGGAGGAAAGACCGAGATCAACGTCGGCTCGGGAAGGGCCTCATCGCCGGAGGATTGCGCCTGGAGTCGGCCCGTGGACGAAACAAACCACAACAGCGCGATACAGGCCACCCCGAAGAAAAACGAACCGAGTCCGGAGAACCTGGGACGGTTGCGGTGTTGCCAGCGTTTCACCACTCGGAGCTTTCCGGTTGTTGACTGAGAAGCGATTTCGAATTATACCACTCTGCCCCGGCAACAGCGAATTCCCAGGACTTTCCCCATTTTTTTGGGGGAACTCCTGTGAATTTCGCCCGGACCGAACATGCGTTATCTTCATCCAAACCGACGGGCGTGAGCCTCTTTTCTCCGATTTCTCGCCTTCAGGGACAGAAGATGAGTAACACGACGGCTTGGCGAGGATGGTTTCCTTCCACTGCGGGATGGATCCTCACGCTCGTTCTTCTTCTAACGACCGGAAATCCCCTGGTGCAGGCCTGCGACGACGGCCGGGCGGTGCCGAATCCGAAGAGCAACCCCGGCCTGGTCGAGGACTGCAAAGCTCTGCTGGCCGCTCGTGACAAGTTGGACGGGGCTGGATCCCTGAACTGGAACGCGGGTTTGCCCATTAACGATTGGGAAGGAATCAGGGCCACGGGGGCGCCGGCACGCGTCACCAGGATTGAGATCTTCGGCAACCGGTTGAGGGGACGGATCCCGCCGGAACTGAGCCGACTGTCCCATCTGCGGTATTTGGATATCTCCGACCATCAGTTGACGGGAGGGATCCCGGCAGAACTTGGACAACTGTCCCGGCTCACGAGTTTACTGCTCAACTCCAACGGACTGACCGGAGAGATCCCAGTCGAGTTGGGCCAGTTGTCTCAGCTAGGGCAGTTGTGGATCTACGAAAACCAGCTAACGGGAGGGATCCCAGTCGAGTTGGGGAAACTCACGCGGATGAACGCGTTGAACCTCTCCGACAACCAACTGACGGGACCGATCCCGGCAGAGTTGGGGCAACTGTCCCGGCTACACAGTATGCGGCTCGGTGAGAACCGGCTCACGGGACCGATCCCGGGTGAATTGGGCCAACTGTCCCGATTGCTGGTGTTGCACCTTTTCTCGAACCGGCTGACGGGACGAATCCCGCCGGAGTTGGGGCAAGTGACGGGGATGACCTGGCTGGAGCTTCACGACAATCGTCTGTCGGGACCGATTCCGAAGGAGTTGGGGCGGTTGACCAATCTGTCCTCAATGGATCTGTCGTCGAATCAGTTGACGGGAGCGATTCCGAAGGAGTTGGGCCGGATGGCCCGGTTGGGAGGATTGAATCTCTCCGACAACCGGCTGACGGAACCGATCCCGGTGGAGTTGATCCAATTGACCCGTCTCGGTTCGTTGAATCTCTCCCACAACCAGTTGTCGGGACCGATCCCGGCCGAGTTCGGCCAATTGACCAATCTGGCTTACCTGGACCTCTCCGACAACCTGTTGACGGGACGGATCCCACCGGAGCTGGGTCGCCTCACCCGGTTGGAGTGGTTGCACCTCCACAACAACCAACTGTCGGGGTCGATTCCTCCGGAACTGGGCCAACTGACCAGACTCTGGCAGTTGCACCTCCAGCACAACCGGCTGACCGGACCGTTCCCGGCTGAGCTGGGCCGACTGACCCGCCTGCAGGAGTTCAGCTATCTGGGCAACCAATTGACGGGACCGGTTCCCGCACGGCTGAGACATCTGCCCGACCTGTACGTGTTGAACTTGAAGGCGAACTGGGTGGGTCCGGGCCGCGTAAAGGTGACCTGGGACGACCCCGGCGATCCCACGGTCACCTACGAATTCCGTCTCTGGTCCCTGACCCTCCGGGACTGGATCCCCAGGAAGGAGATTCCGGAGACGGCGTTGACGGCAGGGGAAGGCTTGACCATCGAATCCACATTGACGGATCTGCCGGCCGCTGCCGGCTACACCACCATCGCGGTGCGGGCGATCAACAAGGACGGTCCCGGCCGGGAGGCACGGGCCCCGGTGGAATCGCGCGAGATTCTCGACGACACGGACGACGACACGAACCAGGAGCCGGATGCGGAACCTTATTGTCGCTCCCTGTGGGACGGGGAATCCTGTGCCACCGCAGCCGTTCTTCCCCACGTCTTCATGGGGCCTCTCGGGGAGAACACGGCCGAAGCTGAAATACTCATTACCCACCGGGGTCTTGATCCACAGGCCTGCGATGTAGCATTGCTCTTTCATCGGGGGACGTCCGATGCTCCCGAGATCCTTTTCGACCACCAGCCAATTGAAGGGAATCTTTTCCAAGGCAGCGTTCCTACGGGAGGAGCCCAAATCCTGACCTTGACGGCGGATGCGGCGGACTTGGTGGTCGGCGCGGTCTCGGTCTTCGTCCGCTCGCCCTGTGCGGCCGACTCGCTGCAGGTTCAGGGACGCTATCTGGTGGAATACCCGATGGGGGGAGAGATCCAGGAGATCTTTTCCGTTTCGGGCCAATCTTCCGAGGAATGGCTGGGAGACAGGGACTGCCAGGTCTTGACCGGAGTCTTCGGCGCCGGACGGGATCTGGGTCTCGCTTACGTGACCACCGATCCCCAGCGAGAAGCCCCAGAAGGCGCTCGACTCCTTTTTCGCTCCTTCGATCTGGAAGGGAACCCCCTGGATAACCCGCTCAGGAGCCTGGAGATCACCGGGGAACAGACCGCTTCGTTTCCATGGCGCTTTCGGGAGCCCACCATCATCGAGATGTGCCTGGAGCTTCCGGGAACGGACAGCGAATTTCAGATTTCCACCATCGCCATCGGAATCGTCCAGAAGGGAGGCAATGTGCAGTGGAGTGATGAAGCCGTCGTGGACAGGTACGGGTCGGAGAATCCCTCGGCGTGGTCGGAGTCCGGACGTTGAGCTCGGATCAGGAGTCAGTCATGACAAGTCCGCAAAGAACTGGGAGAGGGGACATTCTTGTCCCCACTCTTCATCGCGGACGCGAAACCGGCGGCTGGAAATGTAACGTAACCTGAGCAATGGGTATACCGATGTTATCGCGAAACGGAGCCCCGGCTTCCATCGGGGCCACCTCGTTGTGGAGCCTCACATTCGTCCTCCTTCTCACGACGGGCAATGCTCGTCTGCTGGCCTGCGATGATGGCACGGCCGTACCCGATCCGGACAAGAACCGCGGCTTGGTCGCAGACTGTACCGTCCTGTTGGGGCTGCGCGAAGAGTTGGCCGGAACCGGCTCCCTGAACTGGGATGCCGATTTGGCAATCTCCGACTGGCAAGGAATCACCATCTCCGGATCGCCAAGTCGAGTGTCGGCCTTGAAACTCAGAGAAACCCAGTTGACCGGCCAGATTCCAGCAGAACTGGCAAATCTGACCCAATTGCAGGAGTTGCACCTTTACTACAACCAGTTGACGGGTCCGATTCCACGACAAATCGGCGAAATGACCCGACTGCAATCGTTGGGACTCACCGGAAATCAACTGAACGGGCCAATCCCGGTCGAACTGGCCCAACTGGAGAGATTGGAACAGTTGTCACTCGGAGAAAACCATCTGACGGGTCCGATTCCAAAGGAACTGGTCCAATTGTCCCAGTTGAGGGTGTTTTCACTACGCGACAACCAGTTGACCGGTCCGATACCGAAAGAACTGGCTCAACTGTCCCATTTGCAACACCTGAGCCTGGGCCAGAACCAACTGGCGGGTCCGATACCGGCGGAACTGGGCCAACTGTCCCAACTACGGTCATTGTACCTACCAGACAGCCACCTGACGGGTCCGATACCCAACGAACTCGCCCAACTGTCCCAACTTCAATGGCTGGTGCTCGGCGGCAACCGGCTGACGGGTCCCATCCCACCCCAGCTCGCCGAACTGTCCCGCTTGCGATGGCTGTTGCTCGGTGAAAACCAGTTGACCGGCCCGATTCCGCTCGAGTTGGCCCGACTGTCCCGGCTGGATTGGCTGCGGCTCCATCACAACCGCCTGACGGGGCCCATCCCGGCCGAGTTGGCCCGGCTTTCCCGGTTGGAATGGTTGCGCCTCGAACACAATGTCCTGACGGGTCCGATTCCGCTCGAACTGGGCCAACTGTCCCGACTCATAGGGTTGCGCCTGGACCACAACCGGCTGACGGACTCCATCCCGAACGAGCTGGGCCAATTGTTCCGGCTGGGCACCTTACACCTCGACCACAACCGGCTGACGGGGCCCATCCCGCCTGTACTGGGTCAACTGTCGGAGCTGTTGTTCTTGCATCTCCAGCACAACCGGTTGAGCGGTCCCTTTCCGGCCGAGTTGGGGCAACTGTCCACCCTGTGGCAGTTCAGCTTTCGGGGAAACCGATTGACGGGACCTGTACCTCCGGAGCTGAGTCGTCTGCCCGACCTGTACGTGTTGAACCTGGGCGCACGCTGGGTCGGGCCGGACCGGATCAAGGTGACCTGGGACGATCCCGGCGACCCCACCGCCGTTTACCGGTACCGCCTTCGGGGATTCGATTTCGAGATCTTGGTCGACAGCACGGAGATCCCCAAGACCTGGTTGAGACCGGGCAAGGGAGTGACCATCGAGTGGACCTTGACGGGTCTCCCCACGGAGGTCGCGTACAAGTCGATCGAGTTACGGGCCTCGAACAGCGACGGTTCATCTCCGGCAGCGGTCGCCGACGTGAGATCGTCGCGGCCTCCCAGTGACATCGATCAAGAGCGCTATCCCCCTCCGTACTGCCTCTCCCTGTGGGACGGCGATCCCTGTGCTACCTCAGCCGTTCTGCCCCATGTCTTCATGGGCCCTCTCGGGGTGAACACCGCCGAAGCTGAAATCCTGATCACCAACCGGGACCCTGATCCCCAATCCTGCGAAATGGCGCTGCTCTTTCACCGGGGAACCTTCGAAGCTCCGGAGATTCTGTTCGACGGACAACCTATTGAAGGGAACCTGTACGAGGCTACCGTTCCCAGAGGTGGAGCCCGAATCCTGACCTTGACGGCGGACTCGGAGGAGTTGGTGGTTGGAGCCGTTTCCGTGTTCGTCCGCTCGCCCTGCACGGTCGACTCGCTGCGGGTTCAAGGGCGGTACCTGGTGGAGGAAGAGGCAAACGGAGATATTCAGGAGGTATTTTCCGTCTCGGGCCAGACCCCGCGTGAGTGGCTGGGGGATGGGGACTGCCAGGACATCACCGGCGTCTTCGGCGCCGGAAGGGATCTTGGTTTCGCCTCGGTGACCGCCGAGCCGGAACGCGGCGCCCCGGCCGGCACTCGACTCTATTTCCGCTCCTTCGATCTGAAGGGGAATCCGACGGCGGAATCACCCGGCAGCTTGGAGATCACGGGAGAACAGGCGGCGTCTTTTCCCTGGAACTTCCAGGAACCCACCATCCTGGAGATGTGCCTGGACGTACCGGAAGAAAACAGCGACTTCGAGCTCTCCACCATTGCCATTGGGATCGTGCAAAAGGGCGGGAACGTGCAATGGAGTGACGAAGCGTTTACCCGTCTTGATTCTTCGAATGATTCTTCGGCTGTTTCCGACTCCAGTCCTTGAGATGAGTGAAGGGGAGAAAGAAAGGGCAGGTATCGACACTTCGGCAGCAGTCCCTGCCGTAAGCCCTCGTCAATGTCCGTCCAACTCTTTGACGTAAATGTTCTTGAACCACAGCGGCCAACCATGATGCTGGAGAACGATAGGGCCTTCGGCCCGTTTGAAGTCGGCCGCAAACCTGTCGATCACAAGCTGGTCGTTGAGATGCACGGTGACGGTTTCATTCTGGACGCGGATCTCAAAGTGGTTCCACTCTCCCAGCGGACGGTCGACTGTCCGTAGTGGGTCTTGTCCCTTGCTGGTGTAACCCACAATTCCACCCGACCCGTGGGGAGATGAGTAAACGACTGCCGTTCTGTCCCAGATCTCCACTTGCAGCTCGCCACGCAGAAAGATTCCACTATTGCCGTCTTTCTCAATCTTCCAATCGATGAGAAAAATGAAATCGCCGTACTCCTTTTCCGTGCTCAAATTGCGCTCGAACACCGTCTTGGGTGCAGGTTCCCAGCCTCCGCCGTCGTAAAGAATCATGCCGTTCTCGGCCCGCCAGTGCCCGCTGCCATCATCCTTCCAACCGGTCAGATCGTGGCCGTTGAACAGCTTGGTAAATCCATCGGGTGGCGAGTCGTCCGATGGCAGCGCACAGCCTGCGGTCCCCGCAAGCCCGGCGGCCAAAAACAGCAATTTCAGGGTTCGCATCATGGCTCCTTGGTGATTGGCCGTAGAGTGTTGAATGCCGGATCTTCCGGATTTCCGCCCGACCTCAAGTAAGCGACCAGGTCCAGAACTTCTTCCTCGGTAAAAACGTCGAGCATTCCTTCAGGCATCTCCGAAATTCTCGAAACAGTGCGGGTTTCAATCCGATCCGCGGCCACTTCGGTCACCGATTGGGTGAAAGGATCCCTGCGAACCCGCAACAGTTTTCCATCGTCGTAAACCACCCGGCCAATATGGATGACGCCATCCTCCATCTCAATCGACTCGTTGAAGAAGCGATCGGAGACCACCTTGGAGGGATCGAGCAGCGATTCCAGCAGATACTGCACGTCAAAACGATTTCCGACGGTGGTGATGTCCGGCCCCGTGGTGCCTCCTAGATCACCAAAGCGATGACATCGAGCGCACTCTGCCGCCTGGTAGGCAGACTTGCCGCTCTCGTAGGACCGACCGCTTTCCACCTGCTTGAGCCGGGGCAGAAAGTCGGCCACCCGCCAAGTTCCCACAAATCCACGGGCCGGACCCTCGTCAGTCACCGTCATTGCCCGTTGATCGTTGATGATCTCCTCCAGGATTGTGGCTTCCCCTTCGCTGAGGCTCTCCACGGCGGTTTGCCGAAAGTTCTCAATCAGGTAGATGAAACGGCTGTTGAGACCCTTCCTCCCGAATGCTTTCTCAGCACGAAGATACTCTCCCTGGGAATAATTCAGCGCGCGAAAGTACGTTTGGCGCTGTGACAGCGTCCAACCCTCTCTGAGGTGACTCAAGGTGGCGAAATAAAACAGCCGATCTTGTCTCCCGGCAGAGTCGATCAGTCTCAATGACTTGTCGATGACACTCGGATCTTTCAGGTAAACCAGCAGCCGGCAAAGCTCCTGGTTGAGCGCCCGGCTGGAGGAAGGAAACAGCCGTCCCAGCCGTTTGACGGCCCGTTGTCCTGATCCCTTGCGTGCGCCGCCCATCCGGATAAAAGCCAGACTGTAGGCGCGTAGCGCCTCCAGCAGTTGATCCTCGGGAAGTCGCTCCAAGGGGAGCCGGCCGAGCCTCCCCAAGACGGCCTCCCGCAGCTCTGCCCTGCCGGTTCGCGCCAAAGCCAACATGGCCTGGATCGACGCGACATGGTCATCCTCGCGCAGTGCGCGATCCTGCCACGCTGCAGGGTTCTGATGCTCGATAGCGACACGCGCTGCATAGCGGAGTGTGCGATCGGGGCTGGCCAGATGAGGCCACGCCTCCACCACCGCGTGAGCATCCCTTTGACCATGGAATTGCTCCAGGCGCCTTCGCATTCGCCGTGCCCGGTCGGCTGCGGGATGGGCGATGGTCTCGACCGGATCGGTGACTTCGTCTCCACGGTAGCGAATTCGAAAAAGACCCGACTTGGACTCCCTCCCACCCACCGTAAAATACATGTCCCCATCCCGGTTGATCACAACGTCGGTCAAGGGCAAGGCACTCCCCGTCAGGAATGGCTCGAAGGTCGCCGTATAACCAGCCCCCTGCGGTTTCAGGCGAACGGCATAAATCTTCCCCGACGCCCAATCACACGCGAACAACGCCCGCTGATACCTGGCCGGAAAATGAGCGCCGGTTCCAAAAACGAGACCGGTCGGCGACCCAAACCCCATATCGACCACGCTGCCGACACTGTCGGGGTAGTATTCAGGCCACTTTCCATAAGGTCTCAAACGCCCGGTGTCGTAGCGCCAGCCATACTCCCCTCCCGAGACCACCTGGTTGATTCGAGTGGGGCGGTACCAGGGCGTGCCAATGCCTGCTTCGCTGTCCGCGTCGAAGGCGAACAGCTCGCCGTCGGGGTTGAATGCCAGGTCGTAGGAGTTCCGCAATCCTCCAGCAAACAATTCCCAGACAGAACCCGTCTCGTCGGTACGGGCAACCCAGCCGGCCGGCACAAATCCCGGCTCGGGGGGGATCAGCAAATCGTTGGCCCAATTCCTGAACGGAGAGGATCGTGCCAAACCATCCGGAACCTTGGTGCCATTGCCCGCAACGAGATAAATGAGACCGTCGGGACCGAGCACCGCGGCGTGGGGCCCGTGCTCTCCATGCCCATTCTCGTTGTCCACAGCCTCCAATTGCCCCAACAGCTTGACCTCGTCGAACCGGTCGTCTCCATCCGTGTCCAGCACCCGATAGAACCCACTGCCCTGCGCAACCTTCTCCTTCGAGGTCCGATACAGGTTGACCGTGACATAGAGGCTGTCATGGGCATAGAGAAGCCCCTGGGCGTGGCCGATGGGAAGATTCAACTTCTCGACTTTCGTACCGGAATCTCCAGCTCCGACCGTCACTCGGTAAAGACTCCCGAATTGATCCGCGGTAATCAGCCGCCCTGCGGAATCCGGCGTCAACGCCACCCAGGAACCCTGTTCCTCCAGCGGCACCGAATAGACCAGTTCCACCTGAAATCCGTCCGGCACCTGAAGCTGCCGGGATACTTCAAAAAGACGGGGGTCGTGGGTTGTCTTGGGGTCCCCCTGTGGGGAAGGATCAAACTGGCTCTGACAGGAAAAGAAAAAGCCGGACACGATCCAGACGGCAACGGTGGCCAAATACCGCGGCCAGCCGGTTTGATGATCCTTGAGCGAAACCCCAGACATTAGAGTCCGTTCACCTTTGCGTTAACCCTCGCCCTTGCCTAGGAGCCTGCGCTGCAGAAATCGATCTACTGCGAAAGCGGTAGAATCGGTCCATATTTCCCCGATTTCTCGGCGAATAGAACAACTATGCACCTCAAAATCGAGAAAATCTGGCCTCGATTCCCCACTTTCTCGCTACGATCATTTCTACCGCGCAGACTCCTAGGTGAAAGTCCCGCGTAGCACCGAGACCGGGGCTGCGCCCGCCGGACAAGGCGCGGTGAGGGAGCATATTCGACCCTATGTGACCGAGGCGCAACGCAGTCCGCGCACGATGCAGACCCAGTCGAATGCCGCGACGACTTTTACCACGGGCTGCTAGGATACCCAGAATTGGAAGGAGAGACTCCCGTGCCAGAGAATTCGTACCGTATCGCTCCACCAGGTTTTGCCCCGGATCAATGGGAAGAATTCCAGAGAAACGGGATTCTGGTCTTGGAGAACGCCATTCCTCAGGAAGACGTGGACCGATACATCGAAGCCATCGATCGCGTCGCCGCCTCCGATCCGAACTACGCTCCCGGCAAGGATTTCAGGCAGCCTCACTGCGTCGCTGCGGATCCGGTTTTGGGCGAGCTCATCGATCACTCCCGCCACGTGGGCTACGGCTACGATCTCTACGGCGAGCTCTTGAAGCTCCACCGCTCGGACATCTTCATCCGGCCCCGGGACTACAAGGACGAGTCCATGTGGCACCCGGACTCGCCTCGGCCCACGCCCTATGCCGTATTCTCTAAGGAACTCCCTCTGCGTCTCTGCATAGGACTTTGGCTCACAGATCTACCCCATGCCGGAATGGGGAACTTCATCTACATGCCGGGCAGTCATCGAAACCAGGAATTCGACCTGTACTACACTCACGAGAGCGTCCCGGGGGAAGTCCCCCTGGTGGTTCCTGCCGGAAGCATGACGGTGATGCACTGCGGGACCTGGCACCGGGTCGACGTCAACGAGACCGACGTGATCCGAAAGAACATCTTCGTGAGTTACTGCCCCTCCTGGCTCTGGGAGGGAGATCGGCGGCAATGCGATCCCCAGTGGATCGAGACGTTGAACCGGGAACAGCGGATCATCATGCGCAGCTTTCCCACGGCCCATGACCGAACCAATCCCCCGGCGGAGGATGTGCCCCTCTTCCTGGCTCGGGAGACGGAGGCCGATTCGGACGCCGATGCCAACTTCCGGGTCCCGATTCGGATCCGGAAACGCAAAACGATGCCGGAAAAACTGGCGAGCTGACCCTCCACCTGCGGGAGAAGACCATCCAGGTCGGAAATGAAGAGGGGGGCAAGAATGTCCCCCCTCCTAGCAAGTTCACGAAAGGAAAGCGGGAACCATGATCAAGAGTCTACTGCTGACGGCGCTCCTGGCTGCGCTCTTCGCATTCTCGGGTTGGGCCGAGCCGGGCGACCGGGTGGTCGATGTGGGAACCGACAAGCAGCTGTTCGTTGACGACTCCATCATTCGCTCCATGGAACGGGCCTATCGAGTGCTGAATCAACCGGTGAAGTACGAGGGGAATCCGGTTCTCGAGCTGAAGCCGGAGCAGAAGGTTGGAGGCCAGGATCTGGTCGTCGTCATGGGGAACGTCATCTACGACGCCGAAGAGCAGATCTTCAAGATGTGGTACGACGCGGCCGTCTACGACTGGAGCCAGGTATTCCTCGGCTACGCCACCTCCAAGGATGGTATGCGCTGGGAGCGGCCCAACCTGGGCCTGCTGGAACACCAGGGATCCAAGGAAAACAACCTGGTCTTCACCGCTGGAAGGGGCGAGGTTGCGGGAGGCGTCTTCAAGGACGCGGTCGAAACCGACCCGGAGCGCCGCTACAAGATGATCTACCACATGCACGATACTCCGGGACTGGAATCCTCGGGCAACGGCATCGGCGTCGCCTTCTCCGCGGATGGTATTCACTGGAAGCGGGCAACCGACAAACCGGTGATTCCGACGGCCGACAGCCCAAATTCGGTGATGTGGGATCCTCGATTGGGCAAGTACGTCGCCCACACCCGGCACAATCCTGTCTACCATCCACCGGACTGGAAGGTCCGGCGAGATCTCCGCGAGGAACTGTGGCCGGGTGCGGAGGGAAGCTTCCTGCGACGGGAGGTTCTGCAGAGCGAGAGCGACGATTTCCTCAAATGGGAGTCCCGGGGTGTGATCATGAGTGCCGACCGGGAAGATCCTCCTTGGAACCAGCAGTTCTACAACATGGAGTGGATGCCATACCAAGACGTGTACTTCGGCTTCATCGCGGTCTATCACACGTTGCCCGGACTGGAGACCGCGACCTCACGGCAGATCAGGTCCGGACCCGATTGGCTCGACACGGTCGACATCCAATTGGCTTTCAGCCGAGACGGCCGGACCTGGGAACGCGCGGGAGGACGAAACGTCTTCCTGCCTCTGGGGACCCAGCCCGAAGCCTTTGACCGCAGCATGGTCTACGTGATGCAGCACCCGGTCGTGGTGGAAGATGAGATCTGGATCTACTACGTCGGCTTCAGTGGTCTCCACTGGTCGACCAGTCGGAATGAGGTCCAGGGGGGCAAGGTGGGTCTGGCCAAACTTCGCCTGGACGGTTTCGTGTCTATCGATGCCGGGAACGGAGTCCTGACCACCAGGCCGATCCGGATGTCCGGAGAGCGGCTCGTAGTCAATGCCGATGCCAGTGAAGGGTCGGTCGCGGTCGAGATTCTGGAGCCCGGGGGAACGCCGATCGAGGGATTCGGCCGGAAAAACGCGGCGGCGGCCAAGGGTGACAGCCTGCGGCATACCATGAAGTGGACCCAGGGCTCGGACGTCAGTCGCCTGAAAGGGCGCTCCATCGTGCTGAAGTTCCACCTCGACCGGAGCAGGCTCTTTTCGTTTCGTTTTGCCGATTGAGCCGGACTGCTTGGACTTGGCCCGCGGCTACGTGGCCACCCAGTTGTAGCCTTCGCCTCGGGATATGAAGGGACCCCAGGGGCGCTTGTCCAGCACCTGTTTGGCGAGGCGCAGGAAGTTCCCGCCGATGATCTTCCGGATTTCGGCGTCACTGAATCCGCGGCAAACCAGTCCCACCGTGAAGTAGGGCCAGTTGCTCCACGACATGGGCCGGGGTGGGTAGTTGGGCATAAAGGTCACATCCGAGGGGATGCCCACGTGGTCAATGCCGGCCACCTTGATGGCGTGTTCCAGGTGAGGAAACCAGGCGTTGAAGGAAAACTTCGAGTCCGGATCTGGCGACAGGTATCCGGGCATCATGCCCGCGATACCCCCATTCCGGGCCAGCGTACGAAGATAATCGTCGTCTTCGTTCTTGTAATAGTCGTAGACAGCCCGGCAGCCGGTGTGAGCATTCATGACCGGTTCGCTTGAGGCCTCGATGGCATCGAGCCCCGAGCGGTGGCCGCAGTGGGCCAGATTGATGATCATTCCCAACTGGTTCATCCGGCGAACCACCCGCTTGCCGAGCAAGCTGAGTCCTGCGTCTCTCTCACCATCGAAATCGTCTGAGGAAGCCAGGCTGTTCTTCTCGTGATAGGTCAACTGGGAGGCACGGACTCCCAGGGCGAAGAAGAGATCCAGGGTTTGAACCGGATCGGGAGTCATGGCAAACCAGTTGGCGCCATGAAGGTGCAAGAGGACGGCGACCTGTTCGTTCTGCCGGGCAGTTTCCAGGTCGTCCACCCCTGATACCCGCAGGGCGTCGTCCTTGATCTTGTCGTAAACAAAGCCGGCCCGTGCCGTGTGCTGGAGACCGGCGCGGAAACTAGGTTCATGGAAGTGGCCGACATCTTCCACCGCCAGGTCCATGCCGGCCAGGCGATACAAATTCCGGTAGTCCTCCCGCCATTGCGGGTCGAAGGCTGATTCAAAGGCCTTCATGTCCCGCCACCTGTTGAGCACCCGCTGCTGGATCTCCTCCCGGTCCAGACCCTCCCGCTCCAGCTTGTTTCGGTAGCTCTCCAACTCTCCCTTCAGACGGTCTCCCTTCCAGATAAAAAGAGGGTCCGCCACATAGAGGCAGCCGCAGAGGTCGGCGACGTAGCTGCTGTAATGCAACTCCAGACCCCGTTCCAGCTGACTCCGGGTGGGCTTCAGTTCTTCCAGAGCCGCATGCCGGCAGGCTTCTACGACCTTCCGGATCTCCGGTCGGAGCGAGACCGGACGGAAGTCCTCCGGAACCGGATGGCTCCTCTGAGTCCAGACACGCGTCGGGAGTGCTGCCCCTGCCAGTGAGGCTCCGACGAATCCGCGCCTTGAAAGCTTGTTCATTTTTCCTGTTCTCCCTCTGCGATGGTGTGATTTCGATTTGGCTCGGCTGCTTTCGAGTTTCGTCTACGTTACTAAGAATCTCCCGCACCGGCCAGAGTCCGGTAAAATCCCGGAAGGTAAAAGGATGGGAGTGGAGCGGCGGTTTCCAACCGCCGAATCCGGGAATGGGAATGGGGGAATGGCGCGCAGGGGAACGGAGGAATGGGCGATTGGAAATCGCCCCTCCTATCAGTTGGAGGCTTTTTCGATCCTATACAGATGAGTGTCGCTGCGAATCAGGAGCGATCGGCCGGCGATGGCCATGGACGCCAGGGTTCGTCCGTCCAACTGGTTTTCGGCCAACTTGTCGAAATTGCGCCCCGGCCGGATGACCGTCGACTTCCCGTCCTCGTCGAGCAGGAAGATCTTGCCGTCGGCGAAGGCGGGCGAAGCGGAGAAGTTCCCTCCCAGCCGTTCCCGCCAGTGCAGGGTCCCCTTCCTGGCGTCCAGGCAGCTGAGGATTCCTCCGTCGCTGACGAAATAGATCTCTTCCCCCACGATCAGAGGGGAAGGCGTGACGGGAACTCCGCGCTGCCAAGTCCAGACCACGTGCGAATTGGTGACGTCTCCACGGCCGTCGGGCCGAATGGCGTACAGGATGGGTTTCCCCAACGCGGGATTGACCAGGTAGACCAGACCGTGGACGAAGAGGGGCCGGGGAACCTGGGAGAAGCCGACGTATCGGATCCACCAGAGCTTCTCCCCCGTGATCAGTTCGTAGGAGACGGCTTGGTTGGCCCCGGTGCTGATCACCTGGCGCAGGCCGGCGGCGGCGATGACCAGAGGCGTCGAGTAGGCCATGTCGCCGTCCTCACGCAAGGTCTTCCAACGCACGGTGCCGTCGTTCTTGTCCAGGGCCGCCACGAACTGCGTATCGGTGCCGTCGCAGCTGATCAGAAGCAGGTCATCCGCGAGCGCCGGCGTGGCCCCCGGTCCGTACTGCTCCACATAGCGCAGGCGCCGGCTCTTCCAGAGAATCTTGCCCCGGGAGTCGAGGGCCGCCGTGCCGAAGTCTCCGAAATGGACGTAGACCCGGTCCTCTTCCAGGATGGGCGTGGGAGAGGCCGACGAGTTCTTCGTGTGCAGCGAGGGGGGGCCTTCCAGTGCGAAGACCTCGACATCGTGGAGGAGACGGCCCGAATCGAAATCGAGCCCCAGGGCGCGAAGCGAGTGGCGGGCCTGCGGTGAGTCGCCCTCGGAGGTTCCTGTGGTCAGCCAGATCCTGCCGTCCCGCATGACGGGCGAGGACCATCCCTGTCCGGGAATGGGCACTTTCCAGACGACGTTTGCGGATTCGTTCCAGGTCAGAGGCAGGTCGACGGCATCCGAGTGCCCTTGGGCCGTCGGCCCGCGAAATTCGGGCCAGTCCTGTCCGGGAAGCAGGCTCGAATTCAGAAACCACGCGAGGATAAGAATTGGGCGGGTGAAGCGACTCGCGCACCCCCGGGTCCCCCGAACCGATCTCCGGCCATTGGATGGCGAGAGGGCTGAATTTCGTTTCGCCGTATTGGCGTCCTTGCCACGCATTTCCTGCCCTGTGTTTCTCACCGAGTCGCCGAGTTTATAACTTCTTTGTACACTTGGTGACCCCGAAGGGAATCCGAGTTGGGAATGTCGAAATCAATACCGTTAGGAATCAGCTTGCTGCGTGCCCTCTATGCGGCGGTGGCCTGGAGCTTCACCGTGGTCCTGCTTCCGGCGATGGCCGCTTCTCCGTTGACGGCCTCCAGCGACGAGGATGCCCGCGCGGTCGAGCCCGGCTACTGTCTTTCCCTCCGGGACGGCGAACCTTGCGCCACTGCGGCCGTGCTTCCCCACGTCTTCATGGGCCCCTTGGGAGGGAGCAACGCCCACGCCGAAATTGTCCTCACGCACCAGGACCCGAATCCGCAGTCCTGCGACGTGGCGCTGCTCTTCCATCGAGGAAGCACCGAAGCTCCAAACGTGCTCTTCGACGGCGAGCCGGTTGAAGGCAATCTGCTCCGCACGACCCTGCCCATGGGTGGTGCCCGAATCCTGACCTTGACGACCGACTCTGGGGAACTCGTGGTGGGAGCCGTCTCGGTGTTCGTCCCGTCTCCCTGCTCGGCCGACTCGCTGCAGGTTCAGGGGCGTTATCTGGTGGAGGATCGGGTGGATGGCGAGATCGAGGAGGTCTTCTCGGTTGCCGGACAAGCTCCGGAGCAATGGTTGGGAAATGGCGACTGCCAAGTACTGACCGGCGTCTTCGGAGCCGGCAGGGATCTCGGTCTTGCCTCGGTGACGGCCGATCCGGAACAGAGCGCCCCTGCCGGCACTCAACTCCATTTCCGAGCCTTCGATCTGGAGGGGACACCCACCGGCAACCCATCCAGCCGGGAGATCACGGGAGAAAAGACCGCGTCCTTCCCCTGGGACTTCCAGGAGCCCACGATCCTGGAGATGTGCCTGGAGGTACCTGAAGAGGACAGTCCATTCCGCCTCTCCACCATCGCCATAGGAATCGTCGACAAGGGCGGCAACGTCCAGTGGTCTGACGAGGCCTTTGTGAACACTTCCGCTCCGGGTGGATCCGAAACGAGCCCCTGATCGGAACCGGCCGGCCGTCAGGGAGACGCGCGAAACTCCAGATCGTCCATCTTCCAGACGTTGAGCTGGTTCGTGGCGACTCCCATGATGGTGATGAGTGCGCCGTCCTCCACCGACTTGGATCCGGAACTGAAGTAACCGGTGATGTCCAAGACGTCCATCACCTGGTCGTCCAGGGTCCAGTAGACGGTGTTGGCGTCGTCGGTCAGGTAGACTCCCCAGCGCCGAGGTCGCTCCAACAAGTCGTCGATCTCCGCCGGGTCCCGATAAACCCGGGTGGCGAGCGCCAGGCAG
This sequence comes from Acidobacteriota bacterium, assembly GCA_965263035.1. Lineage (GTDB taxonomy): Bacteria > Acidobacteriota > UBA6911 > RPQK01 > JAJDTT01 > JAJDTT01. The sequence continues at coordinate 4,785,833 of OZ253580.1, read as the reverse complement.
GGGACGGTCACGTAGGGACCACCCGTTTCGATGGCCGCTTCATGGGCGACCCTGAGTTCCTGGGGAGTCATGTTCTTGCCCTCTTCGGTCCCGAAGGCGTCCCTCGGATACTTGTCGAAGTCATCGGGCCTGAGACCGCGCACCAGGTAGACGAAGAGCCCATCGTCTCGCAACAGATCGAAATGGAGCTGTACTCCCCGATCCTCGTCCTTCTGGCCACCCACGAACCCGTGCCAACTGCCCAGCGTGATGCTCCACGCTTGGACCAGTTGTCCCGGCTTGTTCATTTCCTCCGGGTAGTCCTCGTGGCTGAACACGCCGACGGTCACCTCTGCGCCGTTGGTCCCGGCCAATCCGGGATTGAAATATTTCCCGGTCGTGCCAAAACCGCCCAGAACGGCGTCGCCGGGTCCGGGAGGGGGCGCCCGCTCGATTTCCAGCAACCAGTGTCCATCCCGGATTCGCGCCCGGGCCGTTGGCAAGCGGATCCAACGTTTCAGGTCGAACTGGTCCGGCGGACCGTAAGCCTGGTTGAAATCGTCGCTGAACTGCACCGTCAACTTGGCCTTGGTGGACTCGTGCTCCGCCTGCGTCACCAAGCTGGGAAGCGCGGTTTCCTCAACCGCAGTTTCGTCGGGCTCCGGCGCCTCTTGGGACGGACCGCCGCAACCCGGTCCGGCCGCAACGATCGCAGCCGCTGCCAGAACGCCCATCCACCGCCGCACCACCTTATTGCTCATGGTTTCACCTCATTCGGAACCGGCGCCTGGCCCGCCGGTTCCTTGACTTCCAGCTGTTGGTTGGCCTGGATGGGTCCGGAAACGACTTGGCGTTCTCCAGAGGGCCAGATCACCTCGATCCGGTCTACGAGGCTCGCGTTCCCCAGTCCGAAGTAAAGGGGCAACCGGCTCTGCGAGAGGTAGCCCAATTTGCCGTCGTGGACCCGAGTATAACTTCGGGCTCCGGCCTGCAGCGTCACCCGGGCGCCAAGTCCGTCCCGGTTGCTGCGCCCACCCTGCAGCTTCACCTTCAGGTAGCGGATCCGGTTTCTCTCGGCCAGATCGCTGACCAGCACCATCGGTTCGGAGTTGAACTCGTTCGTGACGATGTCCTGGTCGCCGTCTCCATCCAAATCGAATATCACCGATGACCGGGTCCCCAAGGCGGCCCAGACCGTGAATCGGCCGCTTCGTCCCTGGCACCCGGTATGCGTCTTGTCCTCGCCGTCACAGTCCAGTTCGAACCAGGGTCCGGCGGTACGGTTCCCGCGCCTGGGCTCCACGCCCAGAATGAACTCGCTGTCCCGAAAGGTCTTTCCCCGGTCGTTGAGCAGGACGGAATTGACCCCGTAACGAAACGGATAGTTCATGCTCGACGCGATGAAGGCGTCGATGTAGCCGTCGGCGTTCAGATCTCCGGCGCTGAGCCCCCAGGGCCAGTAGTTCTCGGCGCCGACCTGGTCGGAGACTTCCCGGAATCGGCCCTGACCCTGGTTGAGATAGAACGCATTCCCGTAGATGCTCTGCTCGCGCGGAACGGCCAAGCGTGCCGGAGTCCATAGCATCTGCGACTTGAGCTTCTCGAAGAGGGGAGGGATGTTTTCGCTCATATCCGAATGCATGTCGGTCAGAAAGATATCCATGCGCCCGTCGTTGTCGAAATCGAAGACCTGGATCCCCATCGAGCCCCAAGGGGTCGCGGGAAACAGCTCCCGGCTCTTCTTGACGAACTTCCGGCCCTCCACGTTCTCGTAGTACTCGTCGTTGCCCTGCATGTTCAGGACGTAGAGGTCGGGCCAACCGTCCCGGTTGACGTCGATGGGATTGGCGTCGCCGCTCCAACCTTCATCGACGAGTCCCAGTCTCTGGGAGACCTCCTCGAACCGGCGATTGCCCAGGTTCCTGTAGAGCAGGCTCTTCTCCGTACGCTCCGGCCGCAGGTGCCCCCCGAAGGCATCGTCCACTCCGACGAAGTAACCTCCCCTGCCGACCTGGTCGGTGGTGTACACGCCCACATTGGTCACGAACAGGTCCAAGAGGCCGTCTCGATCGTAATCGAAGAACACGCTTCCGGATGAGTGCCCCGAGTAGACGAGGCCCGATTCCCTGGTCACGTCCCGGAACCGGCCCTTTCCCCGGTTTTCGAACAGGACGTTCCCGCGACGCACGGTGGTGACGAAGAGGTCGGCGTCGCCGTCGTTGTCGACGTCGGCGAAGGAGGCCGCCACACTGATCCTGTCGGCCAAGCCCACTCCCGCCATTTCGGTCAGGTCCCGGAACCGGCCCCGGCCCAGGTTTCGCCAGAGTTGATTGGCTCCAATCTGGTTGAGGAAATAGATGTCCTCGAGCCCGTCGCCGTCCACGTCCGCGGCGGCGATTCCGTTCCCGTGGTCGTAGTGCACCGGTTTCCAGTACTTCCCCGAGTCATCCACGATCCGGTGAACGAACTCGATTCCGCTCTCTTCGACGCGGTCCGAGAACCGAAAATCGTGAAACACGCCGAGGGTGTCCTTGCTTTCGACCTGCAGTTCCTTGCGAAACTCCATCCATTCCGGCGCAAGAACCGTGCCGGGAACAGCCAATACTCGCGCCGCGGCCTCGGAGTCTTCCTTCTGCCCAGCGGCTTCCTGGCTCCAACCGGACAGGACCAGAACCAGGACCCCCGTCTTCAACCAGCCCCACGAACGGCCCAAGCAGAGCCGCTCCCAAATCTTCTTCCCGGCCAAATGCGTTGTTTCCATGATTCGACTCGTCCGGCTATCGCCCCTTTCGTCCCAGTATACTGCCGACTCCCGTTCTCGACAGACGTCCCGTGCGTCCGTGACCCGGCCCTTCACTCGGAATCGCAAGGCTGCCCCGAACCACGGCGCAACGTCACGTAGCGGCCGGAACTGATGCCGGACCAGATCTCGCATCGGCCATCCGGCCATTCGACGGCAACGCCCTTGAGCTCAACGTCTGCACCGAGTCCGAAATGGACCCGCCCGTCATGGGCGCTCAAATAGCTGCCGTCGGTGCGGCAGCGGCGCCAGAGGGGCGGGAGTCCCTCCCGCAACACGGCGACGCCCGCCTGGTCAATTCCGGCGTAGGGGCTATTCTCGCCTTCCAGGCGCACGCCCAGCCAGCGGCTCCCCGATGCCATCCGGTTGAGCAGAAGACGGGCCGGACCGTTGTTGTTCGCCAGCACCACATCCACGTCTCCATCGTCGTCCAGGTCCCCGAAGGCGGCTCCCCGGCTGACTTCGACCAGTTCCATTCCCGGTCCCGCGGCAGCCGCGGCCACCTCCCGATACGCTCCCCGGCCGTGGTTCCGAAAGAGCTGGTTCCTCTGGGCGTAAGGATAATCCGAATCGGAGGGCTGGTTCTCATCCACGGTGACCGCCCCGTTGGCCACAAACAGGTCCAGCCAGCCGTCGAGATCGTAATCGAACCAGAGGGTCCCGAATCCGGTGTACGGAACACTCGCTTGGGCCAGCGCGAATCGAGAGGTGGCGTCGGTGAAGCCCGTGGCCAGGTCGCCCAGGTAGAGGGTATTGGTCTCTCGCTGGTTGTGGGTGACGAAGATGTCCTCGTCGCCGTCGCCGTCAAAATCGGCGGCCGTCACGCCCATGCCCGCCTCCGCCACGCCGTCGGCATTGTACGCGACCCCCGACATCAGCCCGAAATCCTCGAAGCCTCCCTTGCCGTCGTTGATCCACAGTTGATTGGGAGTCCCGTCATTGGCGACGTAGAGATCCAACCGGCGGTCCCGGTTGGCGTCCACCGCGATGACGCCCAGTCCGGCTCCGAAGGCGACACCCAGTCCGGCTTCCTCGCTGGCGTCTTCGAACTTGCCGCTCCCCAGGTTCCGAAACAGCCGGTCCGGTAACGGCTCGTAGACGCTGGGCGAACAGTAGTCCCGGCGGGTCTCGCCGCAGGCCTTGTTCCCCCTGACGGTAAAGGAGACGTAGTTGGCGACGTAGAGGTCCAGGTCGCCGTCCCCGTCGTAGTCCAGAAAGGTGGCGCTGGTGCTGAACCTGGGGTCGTCCACGCCGGCGTTTCGCGTCACGTCCTGGAAGGTCCCGTCGCCGCGGTTCCGATACAACACGTTGGGTCCGAAATTGGTCAGATAGAGGTCCAGATCGCCGTCGCCGTCGTAGTCGCCGACGGCCAGGCCCATCCCGTACCCCTCGTGTCCCACACCGGCGACGCCGGTCGCATCCATGAACCCGAGCCGGCCCGTCTCCTTCAACTGATTGCGGAAGAGGCGGTTGCGGGGCGGCCGGCGTCCGGGGAACGGATACAGAGATTGGGAGAGGGTCTGGGCCGGGTCAAGCATCGCTCCCTGGATCAGGTAGACGTCCAGGTCACCGTCGCCGTCGTAGTCCAACAGCCCCACTCCGGAGCCCATGATCTCGGGCAGATGGAACTCTCCGGTGGCGCCGATGAAATGATGGAAGTCCAGACCCAACTCTCGGGCCGATTCCCGGACTACGGAATCCTCCCCCGCCTCCAGTCGTCCGCCTGACAGGATTCCGGCCAGAGTCAGAACGAACGCGGGCAGAAACCGGCTCATCGGAACCCTCGTCCTATTCGGTGCCAAGCGCACTCACCCGCTCCAACCGGGTCAGGAGTTCTTCGATTTCCCGCAGCAGGGAATGCTGCCTGGATGCACCAGCCAGCTGCTTCGCCTTCATCGCCACCTCCTTGGCCTTCTGAAACTGTTTCAATTGGATCCAGGCCAGGGCCAGGGTGTGCAGGTACACGGGCGTGCCCTCATCTTCCGGCTCCAGCGTCTTCTCCAGGTGCCGAACCGCTTCGGCGGGCTTTCCCTGGGTCATGAGCAGGCGGGCCAGATTGAAGTGGGGGAGATGGAAATTGGGCTCGTACTGGATGGCCAGACGGAAATGCCGTGCTGCTTCTTCGGCTTGGCCCTGCTGCGCCAGCAGGTATCCCAGGTTGTTGTGACTCAGGGAGTGATAGGGATTGATTGCCAGAGCCTTTCTCAGCATCTCCTCGGCCTCCCTCTTGCGGCCGGACATGCCCAGGAACATGCCGAAGTTGTAGTGCGTCTTGTACATGCCCGGGTCGATGGCCACCGCCTTGCGGTAGTGTTCCTCCACCTTTGCCGCGTCACCCAATACAACGTACAAGGAGGAGAGATTCCCGTGGACCACCGAGTGATCCGGGTCGATTTCCAGGGCCTTTTGGAAAGCGGCCGCTGCGGCTCGGAAATCTCCTTGGTCGCGAAGGGCGATCCCCTTCTCCAGGTACCAGGCGGCTCTGGAACCGAGTGACTCGATCGCGTCCAGCAACGGGTCCTGACGGGGAGGCTCCTGGGTCGAGCTTTGCCGGAACCGGACGAGATGCTCCTGCATCTTGGCCCCCTCGCCCAGGTTCCGATAGGCCAGACCGATAGCGTAGTGACTGGCCCCGAATTCAGGAAACAACTCGCACGCCTTCCGTAAGTGTTTGACCGCCCCTTGCAGATCGCCTGTCCCGGCGTGGACCCGCCCCAGACCATAATGGGCCACAGGCGAGCCGGGGTGGTCCCGGATGATCCGTTCGTACGCCTCGCGGCTTTCATCCGACTGGCCCAGCTCGCGGAGAACGTCCGCCAGCGCAAGGCGCGCCGGGAGGTCGTCCGGCTTGAGGGCCACGGCCTGACGAAACCCGGCCGCGGCGCCCTCCAGCTGTCCCAGCGGGACCCGGACGACTCCCAGGTAGTAGGCCCAGGGGTAATGATCGGGGGCCAACAGGTGAGACCTGAGATAAAGCGGCTCCGCCAGCTTGTACCGCTCATGGGCATGGAGAATCATGCCCAGCCGGCCGTTGGCCTCCGCGGCCTTGGGCTCCGAGCGCAGTCGGTTCACCGCCGCCTCGATCTGTTCCCACGCCGTGGCGTCGAACTCATCCTTCCAAGAAGTCAGGTCCGGCACGGGAGGAAGCTTCTCGATTGGCGCCGGGTTCACGAAGCGGACCATGGAGATCAAGCCCAGAATCAGCAGAACCGCCGTCGCGTCCCGCCTTTGCCGGTCTTCCGAGAACCGCCGTCGTCCCGTCCGCCTGCTCATCGGTTCGTCACCGCTTCTCCGCTGCCCCGATAAAGAACCGTATATCGGTCGATGGACAGACCGCTCCATTCCTCCTCAGTTCCGTCCGGCCAATAGGCGCGGACCTTCAACACCCGCGTCTCGTCTCCGAGTCCGAAGATCAACCTGGGATCGTTGGACGAAGCGAAACTCCCGTCGGTCCGGACGCGGCGCCAGAGGGTCCGCCCTGCGGGGAGGAATACCCCCACTCGAGTGCCCAGCAGGTCCCTCTTGAGCCGCCGATCCAACAACCGCAATCCCAGCCAATGACGCCGCTGGCCGATCTGGTTGATCAAAAGCCGCACCCGGCCGTTATTGTTGACCACCAGGACATCCGTGTCGCCGTCGTTGTCCACATCTCCGAAGGCCCCGCCCCGGCTCACTTCCGAGAGTTCGAAAACCCGTCCGGCCCCACCGGTCACGTCCTCGAACCGTCCCCCGTCCAAGTTGCGGAAGAGCTGATTGCGCTGATGAAGCGGGTAGGGGTCATTGATCTTGGCCAGGGCCTCGAGGGTGTCGACATGGCCGTTCAACGCCAGGACGTCCAGCCAGCCGTCGTTGTCGTAGTCCAGAAAGGCCGTTCCCCATCCGGTGAAGGGGACGCTGGGGGACGCGAGCAGGGTCCCCGAGGACTGGTCCTCGAACCAGCCGGTGCCGTCGTTCCGATAGAGCGTGTTGGTCTCGTTCAGGAGATGCGTCATGAACAGATCTTCGTCGCCGTCGTTGTCGAAGTCGGCGGCATCCACGCCCATGCTCGACTCCGCCTTCCCGTCCTTGTTGAAGGCGCAGCCGGCCAGCAACGCCTCATTGCTGAAGGTGCCGTCTTTCTGATTCATCCAGAGATGATTGGGCCGCTGGTCGTTGGCCACGTAGAGGTCGATCCAGCCGTCCTGGTTGAAGTCGGCCGCGACCACCCCCAGGGAACCGTTGTATTGGCGGGCGATCTGGGAGGAAGCCGATACGTCCTGGAACGTCCCGTCTCCCCGATTCCGAAACAACTGATCCGGGACGGCCTCATAGCTGAGGGGGCCGCAATAGTCGACGCGCCCCGTCGCACCGAAACAGTCCTTGGTATAGGAGAAGCTGAAGTTGACGTAGTTGCCGACGAAGAGATCGAGCCAACCGTCGCGGTCGTAGTCCAGGAACGCCGCGCTGACGCTCCAGCGGGGCGCGGCCTCTCCCGGCAATGCGGCCTCGCTGAAGCTGCCGTTCCCGTTGTTTCGAAACAGCTGATTCCGCCCGAAGTTGGTCACGTAGAGGTCGATCCAGCCGTCGTTGTCGACATCGGCCGCCGCCGCACCCATGCCGTATCCGGTGGCCTCGATGCCGCTCTCCCCGGTGACGTCGGTGAAGCGCAGGACCCGGCTCCCGTCCGCCCGGACCTCCAGGTCGTTTCGATACAAGCGGTCGCTCGGCGGCAAGGGGACCCGCGGCGGGAAGAGCGAGTCCTTCAGAGTCTTTTCCGGCCCCAGCATGTTGCCCTGGACAATATAGAGGTCCAGATCTCCGTCGTTGTCGTAATCGAACAGGGCGCCGCCCGGTCCCACCACCTCACAGTAGTACTTTTCCCCCGACATCCCGTTGAAGTGCACGAAATCGATTCCCACCGCCTGAGCCTGGTCGGTAAAGATGCCGGGGGCGGAGAACACGACACCTGACATGAAAAACAGGCTCAGAATCAGAAGACCCGCGCCTGCAACGGGCGTCCGCCGGTCTCCCTGCGCTCGGCGTCGTCTCATTCCCCGGCTCATCGGTTCGTCACCGCTTTTCCGGTACCTCGATAGAGAACCGTATATCGGTCGATGGGTAGGCCGCTCCATTCCTCCACGGTTCCGTCTGTCCAATGGGCGCGGACCTTCGACACCCGCGTCTCGTCTCCGAGTCCGAAGAGCAGCCTGGGATCGTTGGACGAGGCGAAACTCCCGTCGGTCCGGACCCGGCGCCAGAGGGTCCGTCCCCCGGGCAGGAATACACCCACCCGAGTGCCCAACAGGTCCCTTTTGAGCCGCCGGTCCAACATTCGTAGTCCCAGCCAATGGCGCCGCTGGCCCATCTGGTTGATCAACAGTCGCGCCCGGCCGTTGTTGTTGACCACCAGGACATCCGTGTCGCCGTCATTGTCCACATCCCCGAAGGCCCCGCCCCGGCTCACTTCCGAGAGCTCGAAGACCCGGCCGGCCCCACCGGTCACGTCCTCGAACCGTTCCCCGTTCAGGTTGCGGAAGAGTTGATTGGGCTGATGAAGCGGGTAGGGGTCATTGTCCCTGGCCAGGACCTCGAGGGTGGAGACATGTCCGTTCAGAGCCAGGACGTCCAGCCAGCCATCGTTGTCGTAGTCCAGAAAGGCCGTTCCGAATCCGGTGAAGGGGACGCTGGGGGGGGCGAGCCGGGTACCCGAGGAGTGGTCCTCGAACCAGCCGGTGCCGTCGTTTCGATAGAGCGTGTTGGTCTCGTTCAGAAGATGAGTCATGAACAGGTCTTCGTCGCCGTCGTTGTCGAAGTCCGCCGCGTCCACGCCCATGCTCGACTCCGCCTTCCCATCCTTGTTGAAGGCGCAGCCGGCCAGTAACGCCTCGTTGCTGAAGGTCCCGTCCTTCTGATTCATCCAGAGGTGATTGGGCCGCTGGTCGTTGGCCACGTAGAGGTCGATCCACCCGTCCAGGTTGAAGTCGGCCGTGACCACCCCCAGGGAACCGTTGTATTGGCGGGCGATCTGGGAAGCGCCTGATGCACCCTCAAAGGTCCCGTCTCCCCGGTTGCGAAACAACTGGTCCGGGACCGGCTCGTAACTGAGCGGCCCGCAATAGTCGACACGTCCCGTCGAACCGAAACAGCCCTTGGTGTGGGAGAAGCTGAAGTTGACGTAGTTGCCGACAAAGAGGTCGAGCCACCCGTCGCGGTCGTAGTCCAGGAATGCCGCGCTGACGCTCCAGCGGGGCGTGGCCTCTCCCGGTAACGCGGCCTCGCTGAAGCTGCCGTCCCCGTTGTTGCGAAACAGCTGGTTCCGCCCGAAGTTGGTCACGAAGAGGTCGATCCAGCCGTCGTTGTCGACGTCGGCCGCCGCCGCTCCCATGCCGTATCCGGTGGCCTCGATGCCGCTCTCCCCGGTCACGTCGGTGAAGCGCAGGTTCCGGCTCGCGTCTGCCGGGAGCTCCAGGTCGTTTCGATACAGACGGTCTCTCGGAGGCAACGGGACCCGCGGCGGAAAGAGGGAGTCCTTCAGCGTCTTTTCCGGCCCCAACATGTTGCCCTGGACGATATAGAGGTCCAGGTCTCCGTCGTTGTCGTAATCGAACAGGGCGCCGCCCGATCCCACCATCTCACAGTAGTACTTCTCTCCCGACATCCCGTTGAAGTGCACGAAATCGATTCCGACTGCCTGAGCCTGGTCGCTGAAGAGGTCCGGCCCGAAATTCGATTCGGCGGGAAGATCGAGGGCAGTGAGCAGGACCAGTGCCGCAAAAGACCGGCACCGCCCTGAATTGACGATTCGAGTCCTCGGCGGCGCCACAACGTTCGATTGGGACAGGTCCCCTCCTTGAGCGGTCATAAACGCTTTAGTAGTCTACCCCGCGAATGGAAGTCAGGCGACCCACTGAGAAGAGGACCGAAAGATGAGTGAAAGACTGAAGGTGCTGTTCCTGCCCCTACCCGATTTGTTCGAGCGCTGGGGAACCGACCTGGTCAGCGCCGTGACGAAGAATCACGACCTGCGCATCGCCGACTACGAGCAGCCCCTGGCCCCGCAGTTCGAAGGCATCGATGCCGTCATCGATCACGGCGGATCGGTGGGAACCCGGGAGATGGTCGATCTGGCCGCGGCCGGCAAGGTCCGTCATTGGCAGGTCCTGGGGACCGGGTTCGACCACTTCGACCTCGAATACTGGAAGGCCAAGGGCATGCCGGTTTCCAATTGCCCCGGAGCCTTCAGCGCCGTGGCCCTGGCCGACTGCGCCATGATGTTCATTCTGATGCTGGCCCGCAGGTACCAGGAATCGAAGGAGATCCTGGCCGGCGGCGAACTCTACAAGCCGCTCGGCGCCGAGATGGTCGGGTGGAAACTGGGTATTCTCGGCTTGGGGGCCAGCGGTATCGAGCTGGCGAAACGCGCTCCGGGCTTCGGGATGAAGACTCTCGCCATCGACATTCGCGACATCGGTGCGGATGAGGTGAGCGAGCTGGGGCTGGAGTTCGCCGGGAAACCGTCCGACATGGACGACGTCATCGCCCAATCGGACGTCGTCTCCCTGCATCTGCATCTCAACCAGGAGACCCGGCACGTCATCGACACCCGCCGGCTGAAGCTGATGAAGTCCACCGCATTCCTGGTCAACGTGTCCCGCGGAGAATTGGTGGACGAGGCGGCTCTGGAGCAGGCCCTGGTGGAAGGCTGGATTGGGGGCGCCGGGATCGACGTCTACAGCCAGGAACCGCCCGATCTTTCCTCAGCCATCTTCCGATTGCCGAATGCGGTGACCACACCCCACATCGCCGGGGTCACCGACGGCACCTCGCGCAAGCGGGCGGCGTGCGCGGCCGAGAACCTGGACCGGATCGCGGCGGGACTGGAGCCCCTGTACCGTATCGATCAGTGACGAGCACCGAGCCGGCGGTCCCTCCCGGCCGTCGTCGCTGACTTCCAGGCGTGGCGGCTTCTCACTCGGCTTCGGCATACAGTCCCGCCGCTGGCAGTCGGACTGAAAACCAGTCGTCCCTTTCCTCAAACGAGATCCGTTTCTGGAAGGACGCCGGCGTCTTCCGGATCTCTCGGCAGTGGGTCAGATATTTGCCCATCTTCAATTGGAGGGGGAAGGGCCGGACCGACCGTAACTTCAGCTTCGCGTGCGGAAGCAGTTCCTTGTAATCCTCCAGCGAATAGTAGGCCACGTGGCCGGTCGATTCCCGCTCCGCGGCGGCAAACACGTCATTCAGCATCGCCTGAAACGGGCCGGCCTCGGGAAGAACCTCGACGATCAGATAGATTCCACCGGTTTTGAGAATCCTGCGAACCTCCCGGAAGTGGGCGGCCAAGTCGGGATAGTGGTGGAGCGAGAATCGGCACACGGCAGAGTCGAACACGGAGTCGGGGAACGGGAGTTCCGACTCCGTCGCCACGACGAAATCGATGCTCCCGGTGCGGTCCAATTCCTTGGCTCTGGCCGTGACCCTGGGAGAAATATCGATGCCGCACACGTCCGCTTGCGGGTAGAGTCGTCTCAAGTGTGATGCGACGATGCCGGTGCCGCAGCCGATGTCGATCAGCTTGGCCTCGGATGACACCGGCAACGATTCGAGCAGTCGCCGGGTCCGGTCGTCATCCTGGATGGATGGCGGGGATACGTCGTTGTAGCGATCCAGCTCCTCTTCGAAGAAGGTTCGGCTTCGCTTTCGGATCTCCCCGGCCGTGTGGGGATCGAGGGGTTCAGCCACCCTTTTGTTGCCGTCGACTGGACACGGACCCTCAACGGAGTATGAATGGCCGCGATCGATCCTGGGGCACAAGATTGCGGCATCCGTCTGCGGTGACCACCAGGGAATGCTCCATCTGCAGCGAACCGACTCCCGGGAGGAACATGGACGCCTCCAGGTTCAGGACCATGTCCTCTTCCAAGGGCATGTCCGAGGCCACGTCGATGCAGTCGTCGCTCACCCGCAAGCCATTGTCGGCCACAACGGTGGGATAGTCCCGCACGTCAAGACCGACCCCGTGGCCATGGGGATAGGAAGCGGTCAATCCCAACTCTTCCAGCACCTGCCACATGGCCCCTCTCACGGCCGAACAGCGGACGCCGGGCCGCATCGCATCCACCCCCGCCGCAACACAGTCCCGAACCGCTTCGAACCGGCGCATCAGGGGATCGGGCAGCTCCTTCAGGGCCAGGGTGGTCCCGGTGTCCGAGAAGCAACGCCGGTAGATGCAACCGAAGTCCACCATCATGACGTCGTCTTCGCCCAGGGCGTAGTCCGGTTCGGTCGCCATGCCGAGCCCGCCCAATCCGATACAGAAGTGATCGAAGTCGGCGCCCTCCCGGGCCGCCAGGACCCGGTAACGGTCATTCATTTCTCCCAGGGTCGTTCCCGGTCGCGCTTCCGAAAGGACCTGCATCCCCGCCTGCTCATTGATGGCTGCCGATTGGGTCAGCAGGTCGATTTCGTAATCGTTCTTGACCATCCGGATCAGTCGGATCAGGTTCGATGCGTCGAGCAGGGCGGCTCCTGGAAGTGCCTGGGCCAGCTCTTCCTTCCGGTCCGTTGTCAGGCCTTCCAACTCCACGCCGAGCCGTCCCTCGGTCAGGCCCCTGGCTTCCAGGATGCGCACCAACGCCTCCAGGGAGCTGGACGCCCGCGGCGGCTCCAGCAACAGGTCGTGGATCCGGCGGTAATTGTCCGGCAGCACGTCGGAGGTGAGGGTTCCGTCCACGCCCGAGGCGCCGAAGACATGGAGGTCGCGGACCCAGAGGTCCGCACCGTTGACGGCGAAGAGAGGATTGAGCACCAGCGCCGGCTCCCCCTCCAACGGAAAGACCGCGTAACCGGGAAGCGCCAGGCTGGCCGGGGCTCCCGGCTGCAGCATATAGCCCCGAATGGTGGGGTCCAGCCAGCAGAAATAACCGGTGAAATAGGTGATGCTCAGATGGGAGGCGGCGACAAGTGCGTCGAGACCGCACTCCTGCATGAAGGTTCTGGCCCTCGCCTGGTTGAAGAACATGTTCCAGCCTCCGGCAGGGACGGGACCTCTTGCGAGGCTATTTCAGGTTCCGGGTCCACGACCGGCCGATCTCTTCCAGGGACCGGCCCTTGGTCTCGGGGACCATTTTCCATCCGAATACGACGGCAAAGATACAGACGGCCATGAAGATCCAAAACGCGTGCGCTTCGGTGCCCAGGCTCTCCTTGAAGTAGGACATCATGGGGGGCAACAACTGAGCGCCCAGATAGGCCGACACCCAGAGGCCCAGCGCCGCCACCCGCATGGCCTTGGCCCGCAGATGCGTGGGAAAGATCTCGGACATGATCAACCAGGCCAGAGGCGCCAGGCTGATCACGTAGCCGCCCACCACCAGAAACATGGTGAGCAGGAGAAAGATCCCGGCCAGATCGTAGTAAAAGAAGATGCCCATGAGCAGGAAGCCCACCGCCATGGCGGAGGTTCCTGCCATCAGCAGCGGGCGCCTGCCGTAACGATCCACGGCCCAGAGTCCGATGCAGGTCCAGGTCAGGTTCCAGACGTTGACGATGATGGACTGCAGAATGGCGTCGGAAATGTTCTCGAACCCCGCCCGCTGAAAGATGAGGGGAGTGTGGAACAGCAGAGGACTGGTCCCGCTCAACTGCTGCAGGACGGCGAGGGTCAGGGCGATGAACAGCGCGGTCCTCATACCGGGCCGGAGCAGGTCCCGGAAGCTACCCATCTTCTTTCTCAACGACCGGGCGATCTCCTCCAACTCCGCCGCGGCGTACGCGCTGCCGCCGATCCGGGTCAGCACGTCCCGGGCTTCCTCCTTCCGATTCACCTGGGCGAACCACCTGGGGCTTTCGGGGATGAAGGCCAGGCCCACCAGCAGAATCACGATGGGCACCAGCTCGGACGCGAACATCCAACGCCAGGATCCGATCAGAGAGAGATAGTAGGAGACGATGATGGAGGACAACGAACCGACCACGATGGCCACCTGGTTGACCAGAACCAGCCGTCCCCGCATCCGGGCCGGCGCCACCTCGGCGATGTACATGGGGGAGATGATGGAGGCCAAGCCCACGCCGATTCCGCCCACGATCCGGAAGATATAGAACTCCGTCATGGTCCGGGGCAGCGCCGTCCCGATGGCCGAGACTCCGAACAGGATCGCGCAAAAGAAGAGAGTCTTCTTTCTACCCCAACGATCGGTGAGACCGCCTCCGAACAGCGGCCCGATGATGCACCCGATGACGGCGCTGCTGACGGCAAATCCCAGCCAGAACGGGCTCAGGGCGAACTCTTCCTTCAGGAAGAGGCTGGCGCCGGCGATGATGGAAAGGTCGTATCCGAAGATGAATCCACCGACGGCCGCCACCAGGGCCACGAGGTAGAGGTAGTGTGTGCGTACCATGGAGGAGGAGTATAAGCAGTCCGCCGGTGAAAGTCGTGCAAGGCAATACAACCCGGGATGCACCTGCCAGACAAGGCGCGACGAGGGCACATTCCGGGTGAATGTGACCGAAGAGCAATACCGTCCGACACGACGCAAGCCCGGTCGAATGCCGTGACGACTTTCGCCCAGGATGAGGTCAGGCGGCTTCGGTAGCATGTTGGTGCAAGACTGCGGTCGAGTGCGTCTCGACTGATCGGGGAACCCAGCGGCAGCCAAACATCGCGAATCCGTCAATCATGAGGACCGCTATTGCAGAGAGTCGTCAACCCTCCCCGAAAAACAACGGTTTTTCTGGTTTGGTTGGGACACCAGTCAATGATCGAGGCATCGTGGCTACAACATCGATGAACCTGATTGAAGATGCACGGGGGATCCCGGAAACATCAGCCCGGGAAATTGTGAAAGACGGATCATTGAGTGCCAGAAAGCTCGCGTCCTCTGTCAAGGATGAAAATAGGCTGGACTTTGCGCGGGCGGTCGTATTTGGCGTGGTGTCTGCCTATTGGAAAGAACTCCAGGCGGTGTCCGGTCGTGATTGGTCGTTGTGCGAACTGCCTACGGACATCGGTGTCTCTTCAGTACCGGCGGAGGCCGACGATCAAGCGGAGAGCATCGGAAGGGCTGCGGCCGGGTTGGATGTCCTGGACGCCAGCTACATGATTGGAGTGCTGTACACCGGAATGATGCCGGCCAGGTTCCGGGCGCGGTTGGGAGCCTATTACACCCCGCCGGCGCTGTGCGAGCGGCTGCTGGACATGGCGACGGAGGCCGGTGTCGATTGGCGTTCAGCGAGAGTGCTCGACCCAGCCTGTGGCGCGGGTGCATTCCTGGCGCCGGTGGCACGACGGATGGCAGAAAGCCATAAAGAGAGCAGCCCCAAGATCGCGCTCAAGAACATTCAGCGCCGATTGAGCGGGTTCGAGCGGGACCCGTTTGCGGCTTGGATATCGCAAGTGTTCCTCGATGTGACGCTCGGAGACCTATGCAGCGAGGCAGGGACACGTCTGCATTCCGTTGTGCGAGTGTGCGACAGCCTCGAGCAGGCGCCCGTGGGCAAAGGCTTTGAACTGGTGGTCGGTAATCCTCCTTACGGACGCATCACGCTGTCGCCGGAGTTGCGTGAGAAGTTTCGCCGCAGCCTCTTTGGACATGCGAACCTCTATGGCGTATTCACTGACTTGGCGCTTCGCTTCACGCGGCCGGGCGGGGTCATTGCATACGTGACTCCGACAAGCTTCCTTGCTGGTGAGTATTTCAAGGCGCTCCGCGGTCTGCTTGGCCGGGAAGCGCCGCCGGTGAGCATTGACTTCATCGGGAAGCGCAAGGGTGTCTTTGCTGATGTGTTGCAGGAAGCGCTGTTGGCGACGTATCAACGCGGTGGCGATCCAGGTGTCGGAAGAGTTCACCACCTCTCAGAGGGGCCGGACGGCTCGATCAAAGCGACCACAGCAGGGACATTCAACTTGCCTGAAAACCCGGATCAGCCATGGCTGATGCCGCGAACCGAAGCACAGAACGCGCTGGTGAGTCAGGCAGGTATGTTGCCGTACCGATTGGCCGATTATGGCTACAAAGTGAGCACGGGACCACTGGTCTGGAACCGGCACAAGCCGAGTCTGCGGGACCGACCCGGTAAGGGGCGTTATCCGTTGGTGTGGGCGGAATCGGTTCGATCGGAAGGTGTGTTCAAGTTCCGGGCGGAAAAGCGAAATCACAAGCCTTATTTCGAGCCGAGAACAAACGAATTCTGGGTGGTGACAGATTTCCCGTGCGTGTTGTTGCAAAGGACGACAGCGAAGGAACAATGCCGGCGCTTAATTGCGGCGGAACTGCCGGCAACGTTCATCGAGGACCATGGCGCGGTCGTTATCGAGAATCACCTGAACATGATCAAGCCGCTCAACGGCACTCCGCGCGTGGCGCCGGCGGCGTTGGCCGTTCTGTTGAATAGCAACGTGGTCGATCAGGTATTCCGATGCATCAACGGCAGCGTCGCGGTGTCGGCCTATGAGCTAGGAGCGCTGCCGTTGCCGCCACCGGGAGACATAAAGAAAATTGAGCGGCTGATGAAGAAACGTGTGACGCGCGAGACGCTGGAACGTGCAGTGGAACGTCTGTACATCAGCGGGACCGGGTGATGCCATTACCGCCGTTGTTGCCAGTACCCGATATCCATGAACGGCTGCGGACGATTTTTCCCCATGGAACAGCGAATCGAAATTACGTAACCCGTGAGATCGCGGCGAAGACGGTATTTGTCATGCTGTACATCGGTGCTGTCGAGGGTGCGGAGTGCTGGCTCCGACCGGATCAAGTGACACGGATGACTGACGCGCAGGCGACATTGGCAGAAGATGCGGACCGGGAGGCCTGGTTGAAGGAGTCGATGCGCGCATCCGCAGGCAATATCGGGGGGCGGTGGTATGCAGTGAATACACGTGAGCCGATCCGTGATGAGACGTTGCGCGAGGGATTGGTGCGAATGGGCGCAGTGAAGGAGCGCGAAGGGCTTCCGACGACGTCGCCGCGTCCGCGCTATGCATTGGCTGAGGAATTCGCATCTCTGTTCGATTCCGGCTTGACGGGACAGGCGCTGCAAGCAGCAATCGAGGAATGGCAGTCGACAAACCTGTCCGCGGGCGCATTGGCGCGGGTGGCGATTGTGCGCCGAGGCGCTGTGGCCCGCCAGGTAGGAGTGCTTGTGACGTTCCCGAGCGGGGAAACCCGCCATATGGAGCCCGGGCCGAGTTCTGTGATCTCAAGAGCCGTGGTCGAAGATTTTGCGCCGCGTTTCCTTGAACAGCCGGGTGTGATCTGGCTGAGCGAGAGCCGAAATCAGGTAGTTGCGCGGGATGACCAACTGGCACAGGCCATCGGCCTAACGATCCAGCCAGACCGGAATTTACCGGACCTTATCTTGGTGGACCTCGGACCGACCGAGCCTCTGTTGGTGTTTGTGGAGGTTGTTGCGACGGCCGGGCCGGTGAGTGAGGCGCGGCTCACATCGTTAATGGCGATTGCGACGGAAGCGGGGTTCCGCGAGGAGCAAGTGGCGTTCGTGACAGCCTACTCAGATCGGGACGACACAGCGTTCAAGGGCTCGGTGAGTGAGTTGGCATGGAGTTCCTTCGCTTGGTTCATGTCGGAACCGGACCACATTGTGATGTTGCACCGTGGCGCCGATGCAGAGCAGGTGCGTTTGTCGGACATGATACGGGTTCAGTCGGGGAATTCGAGCGATTGATAGGACGTTCGACCTGTCTGAGGCTGACTTGAACACAGAGGGGTCTAATTTCGGGGAAACGTGCTCATTCTGGCTGTTTTTTTGCTCTCTTGGGAGTGAGTTCCTATCCTCCTGCCTCGAAAACGCCCTGCGGCAATGGCACCATGCACCCGACTTGATCTGAATTCCATTTGTCACTGATAATCGGCCCGTTCCTAAGGAATAGGACGGCCGGTCCGCCGAGTCCCGGCCGAGCGACTCACGGATCTGATCGAAACGAGTTTCCAACCAGGAGGATTGGCATGAATTGGGTAAGGAATCTGGATCACGTCGCGGTCACCGTCAGCGATCTGGACCGCTCACTCCGTTTCTACTGCGACGTGCTCGGTTTCAAGGAGATCGAGCGGCACCTGTTGGAAGGGGAGATGATCTCCAAGATGGCGGCCAAGGAAGGCGTGGTGATGCAAGTGGTCCGACTGGCCATTCCGGAAACACCCGGCATTCTGGTGGACCTGCAGCTTTACATCGACCCCGCGGGAGAACCCTCCAACGCCGTTCTGGGCATGTCCAACCAGGGGCACTTCTGCTTTGGCGTGAAGGATATGGATCGAGCCTATCGCGAGCTCACTGAAGCGGGAGTGGAATTCGTCTCCGAACCGGTTGTTTTCGACTTGGGAGACGAGTGGGAATACGGTGCGCTCAAGGTCGTCTTCTTCAAGGACCCGGATGGATTCGTGCTGGAATTGATGGAGTTCACCGACTGAAGAGGGGACTCGGGCCGAAACACGGACGGGGGAGCGGATCACCATGGCCAGATATCCGGAAATCGAGGGGAAAACAGCGTTGGTCACCGGCGCCGGACGCAGCATCGGCCGGGCCATTGCCCTGCGTCTGGCCCGGGAAGGGGCCCGGGTGGGGGTGGCGGACATTGACCGGGACGGCGCCGAGTCGACAGCGGCGGAGATTCGGTCCGCGGGCGGGGAGGCCGTGGGTCTGCAGGCGGACGTGACGCGATCCGGCGACGTCGACGCCATGATTGCCGCGACGGTAGAAGCCTTCGGCAAGCTGGACATCCTGGTGGCCAATGCCGGGATCGGCATCGTCGCACGCCTGATCGACACCGACGAAGCGAGCTGGGACCGCCTGATGGCCGTCAACGCCAAGGGCGTCTTCCTTTGTTGCACTGCTGCGGCTCGGCAGATGATCCGGCAAGGCCACGGGGGGCGGATCATCATCAACGCTTCGGGGGCCGGAAAGATCGCGCCGGGGAAGAACACCCCGTTAGGGGCCTATGCCGCCAGCAAGCACGCCGCGATCGGCTTCGGAAAGCAACTGGGTCTGGAGCTGTCAGACCACCAGATCCTGGTCAACAGCATCTGCGGCGGCATCATCGACACTCCCATGTGGGACCTGATCGATCGTGAGACCGCCAGGATCCTGGACGTTCCCGAGGGCTCGATCAAGGCGGGAGCCGTGGGCAGCATTCCCCTGGGCCGGATTCAGCAACCGGAGGACATGGCCAACGTGGTGGCGTTCCTCTGCTCTGACGACGCCGATTACATCACGTCCAGCGCCATGAACGTCGAAGGCGGGTTGCTGCCGTATTGAACCTCTGAGAAAAATCCAGGGGCGACTTGGAGGGACGATTTCCAGTCGCCCATTCCGGCACGCCCATTCCGTCGTGCGCCCGCGGGCTGGTCGGGCGGTGGTTGCTCGGGAAGTCGGCGGTTGGAAACCGCCGCTTGTCTGTTTAAATGGGGCCGTCCGGGTCGCTCATGAGCGACCCGGACGGCGGTGGCTGGACCGTACCGCCGCGGACTTTTGCGAACCGAAAAGCAGTCAGGTCGGCCACCGTCTTTCCCGATGTCCTGAATGGATACAAGGGCATCAAGGCCCGAATGACAAGCACAGGAGACAGGAAAGATGAAACAGCATACCGCTAGACATCGACATCTCGAAAGCGCACCTGGACGCGCACCGGCTGGCCGACGGCCATTCCGCCCAGTTCGACAATGACCCGGCCGGCTTCCGGGCGCTGATCGATTGGATCGGAACTCCGGTCGAGTGCGTCGCGTACGAGGCCACCGGCCCCTACCACCGGGACCTCGAGGAAGCGCTGTCCAAAGCGAAGCTGCCGCTGGCGAAGGTGAACCCCTGGCAGGCGCGGCGCTTCGCCGAGGCGACCGGGAGCCGCGCCAAGACCGACGCCGTAGACGCTCGGAAACTGGCCCAGCTGGCCGCCACGCTGGAGCCGCGCCGGACCCAGGTGCCGTCCAAAACGCAACGCCGGCTCCAGGATCTGCAGACGTCCCGGGACGCGCTGATGCGCCAGCGCACGGCCACGCTCAACCGCCGCCGACAGCTCCGCGAACCCCTGCTCAAACAGCAGAACCAGATCCAGATCAACATGTTCGAGCGCCACCTGCGCGCCATCGACCGCAAATTGCAGACGCTGATTGCGGCCGACGAGGCGCGGGCCCGCAAGTTGGAGATCCTCACCTCCATCCCGGGGATCGCGGCCACCACCGCCGCCGGTCTGCTGGCCGAGATGCCCGAGCTGGGCGCCCTCAGCGGCAAGGCCGCCGCCAGTCTGGCCGGGTTGGCCGCCGTTCCGCGCGAGTCGGGGGCTTGGCAGGGCCGGGCCTTCATCCGGGGCGGACGGGCGCGGGCGCGACGGCTCCTGTACATGCCGGCCGTGTCCACCCTGCGCTGGAACCCCGACTTGGCCGAGGTGTACCGGAGGCTGAGCGAGCGCGGAAAGCCCGGCAAGGTGGCCCTCGTCGCCGTCATGCGCAAGCTTATCGTCCTGGCCAACACCCTCGTCCGGCAGGACCGCACCTGGTTGCCCGTAGCGCCCCGAGCGACCTTCTGAGGCCACGGAGAGACCCCGTGAGGAAAGGGAGCGTGTGGACCCCCTGATGGCCGTCTGTCGAACTTCCGGTCAAGTCTGGCCGGAAGCTTGCTTACGGCCATGAAAGCTCTTCACGCCCTGGGGAGCGCCGGGTCACCCGAAGGGTCGCAGCGAAGCGGAGGAGCCGGAGGCTTGACCCGACGCTCCCCAGGGCGTATCCGGACCTCCCGGAGGACTGACGTCGACGATCTCAGGTCCCTCGATCCAGTTGATCCGTCCACTCATCGCCCCCTGCACGGCGCCCGCTGGATCCAGCTCGATCTCCGCCTCACCTCCGGCGGAAGAACGCTCCTCCTAACCCTGTGCCCTTTGGACCGGACAGATCACGTACTAACGACACGGGATGGAAACACCGATTAGCACCCACCACTTGCAACATGGATACTCCTGTTCAGCGGTTGGAAACCGCCGCTCCCGCTTCTCGGGCCAGCAGGTCGTTCAGGTCGGCGGCGCTCACCTCACCCCTGTGCACCACCGTCTTGAGGCGGCCCCGCTCCAGGACGGCGATCCGGTCGGCTACGGGAACCACGTGATTCATGTTGTGGTCGATGTAGAGGATGCCCAACCCCCGGTTCCTGGCCTGGTCAATGGTGTCGTGAACCCGGCGGACCTCCCGTACGGAAAGTGAGGCCACCGGCTCGTCCAGTATCAGCAGTCGCGATTCGAAGTGGACCGACCTGGCGATGGCGAGGGTCTGGCGCTCCCCTCCCGACAGGGACGCCGCCAGCTGGTCCGGCGAGCGGACACTCTCCAAGCCGAAATCGCGGAGCCGTTCGAGACAGATCCTTCTCATGGCGTTCCGGTCCAGGACCCTCACGCCGAGCCACTTTCTCCTCATTTCCTGACCCAGGAAGAAGTTCCGCCACAGGCTCAGCTGGCCGATGATGGCCAGATCCTGATAGACGGTCTCGATCCCGCACCGGCGGGCTTCCCGGGGGGATGCAAACCGGACCTCCCGGCCCCCCACGACCAGCCTTCCCGAGGTCGGCCTCAGATAACCGCTGACGATCTTGACCAGCGTGGACTTGCCGGCCCCGTTGTCTCCGACCAGCGCCACCACTTCCCCGGCGCCCAGGCTGAGAGTGACGTTTCCCAGCACCTCCACTTCGCCGTAGGCCTTGGACACCTCCATCAATTCCACGACCGGTTGGGGGGATCCCACTGGGCTGTTCACGAGCTGTTCTCACCCCCGCGGCGTACTGACTCCGCTCGGGCGTTGATCACCGCCACAACCAACAGCAGGACGCCGATCAGCCCCGTGTAGTATTCGCCCCTGGTCCCCACCAGGATCAGTCCGGTCTTGAGCGCGCCCAGGATCAGGGTCCCCAGCAGCGTCCCCAGAATGGTTCCGCGAACCCCGAAGAGAGAGGTGCCCCCCATGACTACGGCCACGATGGCCAGCAGGTTGGAGTTTTCTCCCGAACTCACGCCGGACGACCCGAAATCCGCCAGCTGAAGACAGCCCGCCAATCCTGCCAGCCCCGCGCACAGGGCAAAGTTGGTCAGCTTGACTCTGGCGACGGGCACACCCATGGCTCGGGCCACGCTTCCACCCGAGTGCCCGGCGGCCCGGGTCCAGTTTCCGTAGCCGATCCGCTCCAGGACAAACCAGAGAATGGCCGCCACGGACAACATCCAGAGAAAGGGGGCGCCAACGGGCGTGGCCGGAACGTCCTCTCCCATGAGGCGGATCAGCGGACTCTCCAGGCCATAGACCTGAACCGGATAGCCGCCGGCCAGGATCCGATTCAGGCTGGTGACGGCGAACAACATCCCCAGGGTCACGATCAGCGAAGGGATTCGGGCCAGCGTGGTCAACAAACCGTTGATCAGACCCACCAGCAGCACGGCCGCCAGCGCCAACCCAAGGGCAGCAGCCGCCGGCCAGTCCAGATCGGTGATCAGGCGGCCCATGACGATAGGCGCCAAGGCGAAGGTCTGAGAGACGGAGAGGTCGAACTCCCCGCTGATCATGAGCAGGGTCACGCCCAGGGCCACCATGCCCAGCGAGGCCGAGAGAGCGGCCAGAGCGCTCAGCTGGGGGAAGGTCAGGAACTTGCCGCCCGAGAGGATCTCGAACAGGAGTCCCAGAGCCAGCAAGCCCACGAGGGGACCCGACTCGGGACGCCGGAGGCCCCGCATCAGGAAGCGACTCACCCTATTCACTTCCCAATTCCCATATATGAAGGTTTATATTTGAATTCAGACTTATTTATTTATGTATATTATATATTGCTATTTGAATACTTGCATATAGTTGTACATACTTATGCAGTTAGTTGCGTATATAATTTTATAGTTGTTTTTGTTGATTTCTCTTATTGCCCTATCCCAGGACTCCCCGATTGAACAGATCTTCCACCTGGTCGATGTTGGATCGGTCCACGAGCAGCCGGCCCGGATCGACGAACGGCGTTTCCAGGACTCCGTGCCTGAGCTTGAGGTAGAGAGCGACCACCGCATAGTAGGCTTGGAGGTACGGCTGTTGGCTCAGAGTCAGGGTCAGAGCCCCCTCCCTCACACTTCGCAGGGTGATCGAATCCAGATTCCAGCTCAAGACCGGGATGTCCAGTCCCACGTCCGCCTTGGCCCGGGCCGCCGCCGATCCCGTCAGCGAATCCCAGCAGACGATGCCGCGGGTCCCGGGGTGCGCCGTCAGGTAGACCTTCATGAGCTGAAAGTTCTGGGCCGGATCCAATCCCACCGGAAACAGCTCGATCCGCTCCCGGGTCCAGCCGGCTTCGGCGAATACCTTGAGATAGGCGTTCTGGATGACCAGGTGCTCCGGAGAGTCCGGGAGTCCGTTGAACAGAACCACGGGATCGTCGGGCTTCAGATGTTCGAGAAACGCTTCCCCGCTCCGGCGAGCGGCCTCCATCTTGTCCAGACCAACCGCCGTCTCCGACAGCCGCACGATCCTGGGATCTCCGGAATCGAACCCCTGGAAGTTGTTGAAGAACTGGATGGCGATTCCGCGATCCAGGGCCAGCCGGGTGACCTCCTCGAATTCCCGTCCCCGGTAGTCGATGGCGATGCCGTCCGGAGACCCGGCGATCACTCCATGGATCAGCGCGCTGATATTGGCCAGACTGAACTCTTCGGGCGCGGAATAGGTCACGGCCGTCCCGGCCAGATCCCGGCCGGCGGCCCGGGCGCCCCGGGCTATCTGGTCCCAGAAGGGGTTGTTGAGCACCGCTCCGACGAAGGAGATTCGGATCTCTTCCCGCTGCCCGTCAGGCTCGGCCCGGGTGCACGCGGATACCAGTGCGGCCGCCGAGGCGGACCCGCCCAGCAGCAGGTCTCGGCGCCTGAACCGGTCTCCGGATCGAGTTGGAGAGACCCGAGAGAACGGGATTTCGGACCGGCTCAGACCAACTCCTTGAGCGGGACTCCGGTCAGGTCGTCGATGGAGTTGGCAATCTTGACGGGGCGGCCCGTGGGGCTCATCAATTCCTTGTTCCAGTCGATCCCCAGGGCCTTGTAGATGGTGGCGTGCAGGTCTCCCATGGTGACCATGCGCTCGGCCACGTACCCGCCGCGTTCGTCGCTGGCGCCGACCACTTGACCTCCACGGATGCCTCCGCCACCGAGGGCCAGCGACCAGCATTCGGGCCAGTGGTCGCGTCCGTTGTTCGGATTCAGGTGGGGCGTCCGGCCGAACTCGCCCATCACCAGGACCACGGTCGTCTCCAGGAGGCCTCTCTGGTGCAGGTCCTCCATCAGGGTCGAAAGCGCCCGATCCAGGGGCGGCACCAACTCGTCCCGGTGTTTCGCGTCGTTGTCGCCGTGCGTGTCCCAGACGTTGTGGCTGTAGCCGTTGGCGGTCACGAAGCGGCTGCCGGCTTCCACCAGACGCCGGGCCAGCAGGACACTCTGCCCGAACTTGTGTTTGCCGTAGGCTTCCTTCATCTTTTCCGGCTCGCGAGAAAGATCGAAGGCGTCCCGCACCGCGGGAGACAGGATCATCTGCAGAGCCTGCTCGCGGAAGCCGTCCATGTTGGAGAACTCGGCCAATTCCACCTTCTGGCGGTAGTGACGATCCACGATCTTGAGAAAGGAACTGCGGTTCTCCAGGCTCTCCACCGGAAAGGACTGGGGCAGGACCAGATCCGTGACGTCGATCCCCTTCTCTCCCCGGTCCGCCAGGATCATGGGATCGTAGGCGGCGCCCAGGAAAGCGGAACGAAACAGATCGTTGTAGCGCTTGGCATCGGCCGAGTCCCAGCCGGGACAGAGGACATGGGGCGGCACCTCGCCCCGGGGTCCCAGTTCCTTGGTGATGATGGAAGGGAAGCTGGGAAACTTGTCGACGGCGTTGGGGCGGTGCCCGGTGAGGACGTAGTGGTGTCCCTGAGGGTGATTGTTCTCCTCGGTGTGCATGGACCGAACGATGGAGAGCTTGTCCATGTGCCGGGCGGTCAGGGGGAGGATCTCCGAGACCTGGATGCCGTCGACATTGGTGGCGATGGGTTTGAAGGCGCTGTTGGTGGGTTTAGGGTCCCAGGTGTCCATCTGACTGGGACCACCCCCCAGCCAAAGTAGGATGCAGGCCTCCGCCTTCTTGGCACGAACCGCCGGCGCGGCCGAGCTCGCCATCAGGCTTTCCCACTGCAGAATCTGGCTCAGGCTGAGGCCGAGGGCGCCCACCGAGCCCACCCGCAGGAAATCCCGCCTACCTAGTTCCTCTTCGGTACAGGTCAGACAACCGACTTTCTTCATCCGAGTCCAACACCTCCACGATCCAGACCCAAGAAGGGCCTGTGGGTCCGTCAATGGTTATACGCAAACTCCCTGGATGTGAGCAATGCCCAGGTCAGATCGGCAAACCTCTGCTTCCGATCCAGCTTGGTGATTCCTGCCAGCACTCCTTCCAACTGATCTTTCTCGTCGCCGGTGGGCAAACGGGACAATGACGCCAGATAGAGTTCTTCGATGATTTTTCCTTGGCCCATCTCATCCTGGAGCAACCGGCTGATTCTTCCGCCGTCCCGGGTCAGTTTTTCAGTGTATGTCTTCCCGGCGTAGAGATGCAGGGCCTGCGAGACACTGGGACCGGCGTCCCGCTCCGGCAGCGCGTACCGCATGGGGCGCCCGTAAAGGTCCAGAAAATGGGAGAAATAACGCACCGGAGCCTTCAGCTGGATGGCCCGGGTCCCATCCGGAGGCTGCCCGCCCGGCGACTCCGGTTTTTCGTGAAAGACTTCGGGAACACCGGCCACTTGGGAAATGGCGTCCAGGAGCACCTCCGCTTCCAGGGGTCTCGGCAGGTAATGAGAGTAGTTGAACCGATCATCCCGGTTGTTCTGGTTGGGCTGGCTCGACAGTTGATAGGTCCTGGATTGGACGATCAACCGAATCAGGCGTTTGAGGTCGTGTCCGTTCTCCCGGAAGTCGGCGGCCAAGGCGTTGAGCAACTCCGGGTGAGTCGCTGGATTGGAGGCTTTGAAATCGTCCACCGGATCGACGATCCCCCTCCCGAAAAAGTACCCCCAGACCCGATTGACGAAGGCTTCGGAAAAGTAGGGATGAGAGGTGAGCCACTTGGCCAGTTCCCGGCGCTGGTTCGGTCTCAACTCCTCCGGCAACGGGGTCCCATCCAGGAATTCCGGGTGGACCACGGTCTTCTTTCGGGGATGCTTCAACGGCCCCGCCTTTCCCTTGTCTCCATACCCCCCGGCCGGGTTGTCGAAGGCCATGTCGTAATAGCCGATGAAGTCGAGGTTTCCGAAGAAGGCGGCCAGCCCCCAGAACTGATCCTGGGACCAGGGCTCGAAGGGATGGTCGTGGCACTGGGCGCAGTCGAAGCGCCGCCCCGTGTACACGCGAAGCTCCTCGGAGAGGATCCTTTCCGGCTGCGAGTTGTTCTCGAAGTAGTGCCTTGACGGCCGGTCCCGGCCCTGGGCGTTCAGACGCTCCCGGGCCATCTGATCGTACGGTTTGTCGGACGCGACGCTGGTTCGAATCCACTCCCAGTAGAGCTGGCTGTAGTTGGGTCCCTGCACCACCCGAAGAAGGTCGGAAAAGCGGAAGGTCCAGAAGTCCACATATTCCGGCGAATCCAGCAGAATCTGGATCAGCTTGTTTCGCTTGTCCGGATCGGAATCCTCCAGGAATTCGCGGACTCGGTTGGGCGGCGGCAGAGTGCCGATGACATCCAGACAGACCCTCCGCAGGAACTCCGAGTCGTCCGAGAGCTCCGACGGGATCAGGTGAAACCGTTTCAGCTTGGCGATGACGTGCCGGTCGATGAAGTTCCACTCGGGGACGTCCGGGTAATCGACAATGGGCTCGGCGATGACACCGATGCGGGCGTGAACCGTATGGCCGGCGGCTCGAACCAGGACGTTGGTCTCACCGGTCTTCACAGCGGTGACCACGCCGGCGGCGTCCACTTTGACGACGGCCCGGTTCTGGGATTCGTAGCGAACCTCATCGCTGATATCCCGGGTCCGGCCGTCGGACAACCTGGCCGTGACCGCCAGGCGATGGACTCCCTTCTGGTCCAGGACGATTTCCTCGGGGTAGACCGACACCTCCTCGATCCGTGGAACGTCGACGTCCCCTTTCGCCTCAAAGGGCGCGCCGTTGGAGACCCAGTTCAGGATCGTCTCGTATTCCTGGGAATCCGTCTCGAAGCGGGGCCCGCCTCCATGGGGGATTTCCATGGTCGGCTTCTTCAGCAGAAGGCTCTCGGCCGGCGCGGCCAGATCGATCCGCGGCACCATCGGCTCGCCTGCCTCTGGCGAAAGCACGTGGTAGACGCCCCCCTTGACGATCCAGTTGTAGTCCTCGGGAGGATTCAGGGAGTTGAGCGACAACTTGAAGCCGCCTCTTCCCTTGACGCCGCCGTGACAGCCGCTGTCGTTGCAGCCGTTCTTGGTGAGAACGGGAGAGACGGCGCGCTCGAAGCTCAGCGGGGGCTCCCGTTCCGAGTCCAAGACCCGAACGGCGGCTCTGAGTTTGTGTCCCTGAATCTCGGCTTCCAACTCGGTCTCGCCATCGGCCAGCGCCATGACCCGGCCCGCCTCGCTGACCCCCGCGAGGCTGGAGTCGTCGAGGTAGAAACGGCTGGCCGAAGTCAGATCCCGCTCCAGGCCGTCGGCAAACGTGCCGATCACGAGGAACCGTTGCGAGGCTCCCTTCTCCCGAAGTATGGCCGATTCGGGAAAAATCCGAGCCGAGAGCAACGCCGGCTCGTGGCTCGGAACCGGAGGCATTGCATGGCTCCCGTGAGCTACGGAAAGACCGAGCAAGAGGGGAGCGATAGAGGTCAGGAACGATCTGATCAAGGCATCCTTTCTCCGTCAGGATCGCCGCCGGCTAGGAGCCTGCGCGGCAGAAATTGATCTACTGCGAAAGCGGTAGAATCGGTCCATATTTCCCCGATTTCTCGGCGAATAGAACGACTATACACCTCCAAATCGGGAAAATCTGGCCTCGATTCCCCACTTTCTCGCTACGATCATTTCTGCCGCGCAGACTCCTACGACGAGGGAGGCGCCACCACCATCAATGGGATGTCGCCCACCGGGATCAGGGGTCCCGTTTTCCCGCCCACGATGGCCCGGGCTCTGACTCGCACGACGCGGGGCAGTCTCGTAGTCGAGGCTCCGTCCTCGGCCATCAGCGTGATGGAGACCTTCTGGGTCTCGGGACGGAACATGTGTTTCTCGGATTCGTCGAAGGCGGGGGGGCGTTCCGCCTCCGGAACCGCCGTCGCGTAGGCGTGCACACCTTCCGGCAGACCGTCGACGGCGAGAGCAACTTCACCGTCGAACTGCTCTTCGCGTTCCACCGTCACGGTCAGCTGCTTGGCTTGGCCCGGCGCGAGGTTGAGGTGCTCCGGCTCCACCTTCAACTGCCCGACGTGAGGGATCTGGGGCCGGATCAACACGCGGTAGGCGAAGCCGGACCCCGCATGGCCGGTCGTCAACTCGCGAATCTGCAGAGTGAATTCTCCATCCCGGTCGAAGGTATAGACCATCTTGGATTCGAGCTCCCGAAACAGCATGACGTTGTTGCCGGTGACCCGATTGTAGATGGCGCTGAAGACCACCTCCTGGTTCCCGTCCAGAACCTGAACCCAAGGAACAAAGACGGGGACTGCATCGCGGGGGGTTTCCACTTCCACTGCCACGGCCTGCCCTGCGCTGGCCTGGAACCTGACTCGGTCAGCCTTGCCCGGACGATCGATGACACCCTCGACAATTGCGGGTAGCGTCACCAGGGCCGATTCCCGGCCACTCTCGGAACTCCCAGCGATCCGATGGGTGGAAGCGGTCCGGATGGCTTCAGGCGCCGGAGTCGGTCCCGTCGCGTCAGACACCCGGCCCGAGCCCGAGGACGCGGCCGATCCGGCAGCTCCCCATGGCGCCTGAGACTCGCCAGCCCTGAGAACGGTTCGCTTCCCAATCTCCCGCAGGCGATCCGGGGAGAGATGTGCTTGGAACCTCCGTTCGTACCACGCGTGCGGATCGGAATGTGCCCGCGGCCAGGAGCGAACGTCGCCGGAGATCTCCTGACCCGTGGCGTCGACGATTCGAAGTTGGTAGACCCAATGGGGTCCGCCCCGGTCGTCGAAGCCCTTGACCGCGATCAGATATCGTCCCGAATCGACGAATCGATGCTTCAAGCTCGCCTTGTGAACCGTTCCGTGCTCGGCAAACAATCCGGCTTCGTTAACGACGGGGTCGTCATTGAATGCCAATCTCCGGAGGCGATGCGGGTCCACCCAACTCGGTTCGTGCCGATACAGATACAGCAGCATCTTGGGGGGGAGCGGCGCGCCAATGCCCGGGAAGAAGACCTCGAAATAGAGCTCGCGGCCCGCGTCCACATCGAAGCTGTAGTAGTCGACCTCGCCACCCACCGCCCTGCCGATCCGTCCGTTGACAGCCACCGGATAGTCGACGGCTTGGCCCCGGGTCGGCTTGCCGGATCCGGTCTGGCTCGAATCCTCTCTGATCACCGGCTCCAGTTCCGAGCTCACTCGGAACGGAACGGGGTCGGAGACACCCCTTGGCGACACCAGCCGGAGCGAATGCCCCCCCAGAGCAGCGGTGGATGCGATCTCCACTTCCACGGTGACCCGATGGCTCAAAGAGTCCGCCGGAGCCGCCGCGCCTTGCTCTTCAGGGACATCGATCTCGTCGATCCGCGTCACTCGACCGCGCAGCGACTGGCAGTCGGTCCAGACGGCATAGGTTCCTTGCAGCGTCTGCCCCTCGATCTGCACCTCCGCAGCGGATCCGCGCTGTCCTCCCACCGGATAGATGTAGAGGGCCCGGGGTTCGCTCGGCAGAGCCTCCTTGGCGGCCTGCAGTGGAGAGATCAGGAGAATGGCGGCAACCAGCAGAATCATCGGGGTAACGGTCCGGGAAACAGATTTCAAAGATTGGGATTTCGTCAACTGCAAGACAGGAGATCCTTTGCAGAAACGCCGGACAGCCCGCATCCACCTAACCATTGCGGTTCAATAGTATGAATGATAGCACAAGGCCGAGACGATTGATTTCCCAGCGTGCGGATCCGGGCCGGTCGAAACTGCGTTTTCGGGCGCCGCATTGCCCGTTTGCCCAAGCCCGTAACATTGAATACCATGAGCGTCCTCGCCAGCCGCTATTTCTGCCGGTTGTGCGAGGTTCGGAGCACCCATGAACACCCGCGAGCGATTCGAAGCCGCCTATACCGGCCGACCCACCGACCGGGTCCCCATCTGCGCCTGGCTCGGCATGCCGCTCCTGCGCCAACTCACCGGGAAGGGACCCCGCGCCGTCCTGGAGGAGCTGGTGAACGACCCGCTGACGATGGTTCGGATCCAGGAAGGCCTGGGATTGGATCCGGTGCTGGTGACCCCGGACGAGCGCCGGTTCTCCATGCACCGGTACCCCCGGTTGCTCTACAGCTGGCCGGAAGAGGCGCTGGAAACCTGGCGGGTCCGGGAGGAGGTTCAAGAAGAGGACGGCCGAAACTTTCGCACGCACCGGTTCACGGCGACCACTCCGGAAGGACCCGTCACTTGGAGCTACCGCATGGGCGAGGGGCAGGTGGCCGAGGTGGAGCCGGCCGTCAAGAACGAGCGCGACCTGGACCTCTGCATCCGCTATCTGCCGGAGCCGGAGAGCTTGAACCAGGAGAAGCTGAAATCCATGGTGGACGCCGGCGGCGATCGGGCCTTCTGGATGCACTGCTTCATCGGAATCTGGGGAGAGGCGGCCAACATGCGGGGACTCGTGACCATGGCCTGCGATCTCATCGACCAACCGGGATTCGTGGAGAAGTTCTCCGAGTTCCTCCGCGATCGTGCCATCCGGCGGGTTCGCCATCTGGCCGCCACCGGAGTCCACTCCATTCTCTACGATCAGTCGTGGGCCGGAATCGGGTTTTCTCCCCAGCAGTTCCGGCGGTTCATGTACCCCTACGACAAGGCCGTCGTGGAAGCGGCCAAGGAGGCGGGGCTTCTGGTCAGCTATCACAACTGCGGCTGCGGTCAGGCGTTCATCGAGGACATGGCCGACACCGGCGCCCATTCCCTGGAGACGCTGACTCCCAAGACCTCCTCAGGCGACTTCGACCTGGCCGAGTCCAAACGCCGGGTCGGGGACCGGATCACTCTCAACGGAGGCTTCAACGAACGCATCCTGTCGAACGGTAAGCCCGAGGAGGTCCGAGACGAGGTAAAACGCTGTATCGACGCGGCCGGGGGCGGTGGCCGCTACGTTCTGCGGTCGACCGGGCAGATCATGGATTCGGCTCCCGGAAACATCCAGGTGTTTGCAGAGGCCGGAAGGGAGTACGGCCGGTATTGAGCCTGTCTCTAAGGAACGGATCCAATGACCCGAAAGTCCCCTGAATTCCAAATCGCTGCCGACCTCCGTTGCACGGTCGGTGAAGGGCCGGTCTGGCACCCCGATGTGGAAAGGCTCTACTGGACCGACATCCTGGCGAGCCGGCTCTACTGGTACGAACCCGCGAGCGGCAGGAGCCACCTCTGCTACGAGGGACGGATCGTGGGCGGGATGACGCTCCAGGCCGACGGCTCGCTACTGCTTTTCATGGACCGGGGAACGGTGGCGGTCTGGCGGGCGGGCAGGATTGCGCGCATGCTCCTGGACCACATCCCGGCCGAAGCCGACCGGCGCTTCAACGACGTCATTGCGGACCCCGTAGGCCGGGTCTTCGCCGGCTCCATGCCCTTCGGAGACCTGGAACGGAAACAGGGGCGACTCTACCGGCTGGACCGGGACGGATCGTACGAAGTGGTCCTGGAGGGGCTGGGGATCCCCAATGGAATGGCCTTCACCTCCGACCTCGGCCACTTCTTCTTCATCGACTCCCTGGACAACGTCGTCTGGGAATTCGACTACGATATCCGGACCGGCGCCCTCAGCCGGCGCCGGGCGTTTCTGCGCTTGGATCCGGCTGTGGACGGATACGCTGACGGCATGACGCTGGACAGTGAGCATAACCTCTGGATCGCCATGGCCATGGGCGGGAGGGTGCTCCAGTTCGGTCCCACCGGCAAGCGGAAGCGGACCATCGAGCTCCCGGCCAAGTTCACTGCCAGCGTGGCGTTCGGAGGAAGAGATCTTTCGGATCTCTACGTCACCACCGGCACTCATCCGGAAGACAAGGATCTGGGACCGGCGGCCGGCGCCCTCATCGTCCTCAGGCCCGGTCCCGCCGGCGTGCCCGAGTTCCGGTCCCGCATCGGGCTCTGAATTCCGAAACCGCGCCGGAGTCAGGGAATTCCCACGTATTCCTCGCCGAACCGGAACCGGCGGTGACCGCGGAAATCCCCGGTGTTGGGCATGATGGCCAGTTGCCCCCCGTCGATGACCATCGTCTGCCCCACGATGTAGCGCGAATCCTCGGAAGCCAGGAAGACGGCCAGACGGCCGATGTCTCTGGGAGTGCCGATGAAACCGGCGGGCAGCGTCTTCTCGGCCGCTTCCCAGTCGAAGTTCTCTCCCAACACCTTGTCCTGGTTCGGGACCCGGATCCAGCCGGGTGCGATAGCGTTGACCCGCACCCCTTTCTGGATCAACTCCAACGAGACCTCGCGAGTGAACGCCACGATGGCTCCTTTGGTGGCAGCGTAGACCGAGTGCTCGACCAGTCCCGCATAGGCATGGACCGAGGTCAGATTGATGACCGCGCCCCCCTCCTGTTCGACCATTGCCGGCAGAACCGCCTGGGTCAGAAAGAACATGGCCTTGAAGTTGATGTCGAAGAGGGTGTCGAAGTGGTGGGGCGTGGTCTCCTCGAACGGGCTGTTCGCCGTCACGCCGGAGTTGTTGACCAGCACGTCAATTCCGCCCAGCAACTCCACTGATTGTGCCGCCAAGCTCTGGACCGACTCCACCCGCCGGAAATCGGCGCCCACCGCCCAGGCTCGCCCGCCTGAGTTGTGGATCTCCTCCACGGCAGACTTACACCCGGCGCTGCTGTGACAGTAGTGCAGCACGACCGCGGCGCCCTCCGCGGCGAACTCCAGGGCAATACCCCGTCCAATCCCGGTTCCCGCTCCCGTGACCAGGACGCGCTTGCCTGCCATCTTCCTGCTCTTCTCATTGGTCATGATGGTCCCCCTGGTGAGGCATAATTCACACGGATTCTAGCCCCCTGAAAGAAAGCCATGCAACACAGTCACCGGCCGGCCCACAGGTCCAGCATCCCATGGTGTGATTTGATCCTCGCCGTAATAGCGCTGTGTGTATTCATGACCGGCAAGCCGCTCAGCGCCGGCGGCAACGAATCCGTATCCGATGAGGCAAGGACCTACACCGGAATTTTTATCGGCTCCGGCCTGATGGGCAACCAGATCGTCGACATCGAGGGTTTCGCGAACTGGGGACAACCAGGATACACGCTTGACTACGGCGACAACCGGTTCGTCGCCGGCGCGCTCTTGGGGACGAAGGTCGGCCTCGGTGGTGTCCGGCTCCGGATCGAATTCGACGGCACGTTCGGCAACCTGTCCGGAAGATCGAACCGGCTCGATCCCGCAGGGTTGGACGAGACGGCCGGTTCCGACATCCGGTGGATCGCCACGGGACGTGTCGGCTTCGAGCTACCCGTCGGCGGGGCGACGGCATTCGCCACCGTTGGCGCTGCAGTCAGCAGAATCACGAATTTCGTCACCGATATCGATTCGGCCCGAGACATTCTTCCCCATACCGACCCGGATGATTCCTTTCGCGACAGCTCGACCGATCTGGGTCCGGTGATCGGGGCCGGCATCGAGGCTCCGCTGCCCGGTGCCTGGATGCTGCGCGTGGAGGGTTCGTTTCTGGACTTCGGGTGGAGCACCCATACCGTCAACCACTCCGGGAACAACCGGTGCGGGCCGGGAAACCCCCGTCGTCCCTGCCCTTACGACGTGCGAAACCAGCTGGGCATCATCCGATTCGGTCTGATTTACCGTTTCGGACAGTAGAGCGATCACAGACTCCGGCTGGCCCTCATCTGATCAGATCGGTCCCGGTGACAGGGGCTTTGATTACACTTCGCATACTCCAGCCCACGTACGATCTGATCTGAATGGAGTGACAAGAATGAACAAATCGGTTCGACCCAAGCAGTACACCCGAAACCCGATCCGTCGGCGGTTGGCCGCAGCTTCGGTCAGCGTGCTCCTGACCTTCTTTGCTCAGATGATTCCGGCGTCTGCTGCGGACCGGGGCTTCTATGTCGGCGTCACGGCCCCCCTGGATTATCTCGACGTCACGTTCGAGAAGACCGTGGACAACACCGACCCGAGCACTCTGGTTCCTGCGTCGCTGGCCGGCCAGATTTTTCAGGACCAGGATTCGTCCAAATCCCTGACTTATGGAATCGGTTTCGTGGCCGGCTATCACCTGCCCTTTCCCGGAACCGGCTTCTTCGTGAGCGCCGAGTTCGACGTCGAGTTGCCCCGGGGCACGGTGGACGGCCAATTGCCGGGGATAGGATCGTCCCCTGGCCGCAATCAGCTTGGAGAGAGCTGGCCGGACCAATGGTCATTCGAGAAAAAAAGGAGCTACGGCGTCACGTTCAAGCTGGGTGGCAGCCCCGGCCCGCTGAATTTCTGGGACCTGCGCGTTTACGGGCTCGCAGGTATCCGCCTCGTTGAAGCGGAGTTCACGACTCATTTCGACGGCTGCCTGAATCCCATCCCGTGTTCAGCCGGCGAGTTCACACCGGGAACGGAATCCCGAGACCAGGATTTCAGGGGCTGGGTGGCCGGCGCCGGGGTGGAAAAAATGCTCGGCGACCACATCGGGTTTCGCGCGGAAGTGCGTCGCCCGAAGTCTGGAAATGAACGCTGGACCACACCGTTCCAGGACGTGAGAGTGAACGTTCCCGCGAGTGTGACCGCCGGTGGCACCAGTGTGTCGATCGGTCTGATTACTTACTTTTGAGGTGGTCTCGGAGTGGCGCCTTTCCAAAATGGGCGACAAGGATGTCGCCCCTCCACGGCGCCGTTTTGGCGCAAGTGAGATGTTGATCCGATCCCTTCTTGTCGTCGCCGGGAGCGTTTCGGTGGCGCTGGGGATCGCCGGCATCTTCCTGCCCCTGCTGCCCACCACCCCTTTCCTGCTGCTGGCCGCCGCCTGCTACGTCCGCAGTTCCCCCCGCCTCTACCGTTGGCTGATGAACCACCGCTGGACCGGGGAGTACATTCGCGACTATCGCGAGAAACGGGGCCTGCCGCTCCGGACCAAGATCCTGACCGTCCTGATCCTCTGGGCCACCGTGGGATGGTCGGCCTACCGGGTGTCGAACCCGTGGCTGCTGGCGCCCCTGTTCGCGGTGGCGGTGGTGATTCCCATCGTCATCCTGCGGCTCCCCACCCGCAGACCATGATGCATCTCCGGGATCGGGTGCCACCGCAAGGCAGTCGCCCCGATCTCTGCTATTCTTCTGCACCATGACCGAGAGGACTCCATGACCCTTGTAGACTGGCTGCTGGTCGTGGTCGTCAACCTGGGCATCGTCCTCTACGGCCTCGTCACCTTCAAAGGCATCCGGAAGAGCTTCGACTGGTACTTGGCCGCCAAGTCACTGCCCTGGTGGGCGGTGGGACTCTCGGCCTTCTCAACCGCAGTGGACAGCGGCGACTACGTGGCCATCGCCGGCGGTGCCTACCGTTTCGGCCTCTCCCAGCTCACCCAGTGGTGGCTGGGTATCACCGTCGGCTGGTTCGTACTCAGTTGCTTCGTCATCATTCCCATGTACCGCTCCGGCGTTTACACCAACGCCGAGTGGCTCGAATTCCGGTTCGGCCCCCTCACCCGGATCCTGGCCGTCTTCATCAACATCCAGTCCCGCACCAACGTGGTGGGCAACATCTTCTTCTCCCTCTACCTGGTCCTGAACATCATCGGCGAGCTCAGCGCCACCTGGAGCTGGGCGGTGGTGGTCCTGGTGGCGGCCACGGCCGTGGTCTATGTGGTGACCGGCGGATTGGAGTCGGACGTCATCACCAACGCCCTTCAGGCCGTCGCCATGATCGTCTCTTCCATGGTGCTCTGGGGAGTGGTCTGGTTCAGCACCGGCGGCATGAGCGGGCTCACGGAGAAACTGGCGCAGGTGGACGAGTCCCTGCCCGGCGAACTGCTGCACGTGGGAGGCTACACTCCCGAGGGCGCCACTCCGATCCTCATGGTCTTCGGGCTGGTGGTGGTGCTGGTCACCTACGCCGTCATCAACCAGTACGAGGCCATCCGGTTCCTGGGCGCCCGGTCGGAATGGGACTTCAAGATGGGCGCGGTGCTGGCCAGCGTGATCACGGCCGTCTGCCTCTGGTTCAACGTCAGCCTGGGACCCCTGGCGCGGGCTCACTTTCCAGGGCTGGAGATCATCGACTCCGCCTATCCCATGCTGGTCCGGGAGTATCTGCCGGCCGGACTCGTGGGCCTGGTTCTGGCCGGCCTGGTGGCGGCCGGGTACTCGACCTTCGCTTCCATCGGCATGGGGATCTCCAGTCTCTTCGTCCGGGACGTCTACGCCCGCTTCCTGGTGCGCAATGCCACCGACGACCACTACACGCGGGTCGGAAAGATCGCGGTCCCCATCATCATCGCCCTGGGTTTCGTCTACGTCCCCTTTCTCCAATCGGGAATGGTGGCCTTCTATCTGAGACTGGCCGGCGCCATCGCCGTGCCTCTCATGACCGTCATTCTCATGGGAGTCTTCACCCGGGTCCACCGGGCCACCGGGTCCATGGGGCTGGTGGCGGGGCTGCTCTACGGCTTCTCGGCACTGATCGGGGAATACTACGAGTGGCCTCTGCCCTACTGGTACACCAACCTCTGGTGGGCCTATCTGTGGAACCTGTGCCTGCCGGCGGCGGTGATGGTGGTCGCGTCGTGGATCATCACCCTGTTCCGGGGACCGGCCACGGACGAGGAGCTGGAAGGGCTCCTCTACAGCCGGAAGGAATCGGATCGGGATCTCAAGTCTCTCATGGGAAGCCGTCTCAAGGTCCTGGAGGGAACCTGGCTCCAGAAGACCCTGCTTCAGGCCCCCTCCAAGCCCCGCTATCCCTTCCCGGTTCCGCCAAGCGGCTCGCTGCCCTGGAGACTGAGACCCGAACTCTGGATCGGACTCTACCTGGTGGTGGCCTGCTGGCTGCTGTTCGTCGTCTTCTGGTAGGCGTCGACATCGGCTGTCGGAAGTTGGTGGATTGGGAATTGCAGGTTATGTTCAACAAATGTTTTTGACCACCGATCAACTCTTGCGACAATTCGAGGAAAACCTGCGTTTCGCGGAACAAATCGATATAGCCACCGCATGGGCAACTTCGGGGCCTGCGTTGGACATGCTATGCGCCGCCCGAAAGAGGGGCGCGAAGATTCGCGCCATCGTCGGTACGTCCGGCAATGCCACGGAACCCGATGCTCTTGCCCGGCTGAACGAAATCGGGACGCTTCGCCTCGGTGTTGGCTGCAGAAAACTGTTCCACCCAAAGGTCCTTATTTTCCGGGAGACTCGCAAGTCACGCGCCTGGATCGGTAGCGCGAACTTCACCCGAGCTGGTTTCGCGAGCAATGAGGAGGTCGTTCACGAGACCAGCGACGGCGAGGACGCCTCACGTTGGTTCGAAAGTCGATGGCGTGAATGCCGCGAGTTGACACCGAATGCTATCGAAGACTACCGCAGACGCTGGACTCTCAATCGCCCGTCGTCGTCTTTCAAAACACTGATCGGCGCGCTGAAGCTCGAAGACGACGACCGGCTCGATTACATCAGGCAAGCGAGAGACTGGTCTGGATTTGTCAAAGCTCTCTCTCGATGCCAGGAATGGTGGAACAATCATGAGTGGGATAAACATCACAAGTGTAAATGGTCCGTATTCGGCAAGACTCGAAGCTGGGTCCATACCATAGAAAGAGGACTTTCCATCGCAAGGAGGAAAAACTGGTCTGAGTTGCCCAAGGAGGACGCCCGAATTCTTCTGGGTTTGTACGTTGACGGCAGTCTGGATTCCGGCCTGCTTGGAACCATGAAGGGTGCCGGGATCGCTAAGAACGTATTTGGGGATTATATACGAAAGTGCCGAAAAGGTTGCCCGTAGGGGTTGACAATCCCGGAACTTTCCTATAGAATATGTCTTGTAAGTCAGGAGACTGCAATGAGTTACGAGACACGGAACAAGGCACCCGGAAAGGCGTTCCGAGAGGGACTTTCACTGCGCGGATTCTTCAAGAGATTTCCCGACGATAAAGCCGCTGAGGAATGGTTCATAAAGCAGCGGTGGCCGGAGGAAGTCTGTTGCGTCCATTGCGGCTCTACCAACGTCCAGACCGGAGCCAAGCATCCTTCCATGCCGTATCGTTGCCGCGATTGCGGCAAGCGGTTCAGCGTCCGGGTCGGGACGGTTATGCAGTCCTCCAAACTCGGCTATCAGACTTGGTTGCTTGCGACCTACCTCCTTACTACCAGCCTCAAGAGCGTTTCCTCCATGAAGCTGCATCGTGACCTGGACGTAACACAGAAGACGGCTTGGCACCTTGCTCACCGGATACGGAAAGGTCTGAACCTGACTGGAATGGCCCTGTTCTCCGGCCCGGTCGAGGCTGACGAGGCGTATCTCGGCGGAAAGCGGAAGCATATGCCGAAGGCCAAACGCGCCAAACTGGAGGGACGTGGAGCCGTTGGAAAGACGGCCGTGGCTGCCGTCAAAGATCGCCCCTCCAACCAAGTGTCGGCCCGAGTCGTCCCTGACACCAAGTCTGAAACCCTCTCCCGTTTCGTCTTGGAGCACGTGGGAGAAGATGCCAAGATCTACACGGACGATTCAACCTCTTACGGCCGGCTTGTCCATCACGAGACGGTCAGACATTCTCTTCAGGAGTACGTCAAAGGCAACTGCCACACCAACGGAGCCGAATCATTCTGGTCCATGTTGAAGCGGAGTTACCACGGAACCTTTCACCACTTCTCGGAACAGCACACCGACCGATACGTTGGAGAGTTTGCCGCACGTCACAACCTAAGGCGCATGGACACGTTGGATCAAATGGCCCTGGTCGCTGACCGGATGGTGGGAAAGCGGCTGCGTTACAAGGATTTGGTGGGTTGAACGAAAATCGACTGATCTTTGGAGACAACCTTGAAGTCATGCGGGAGGATGTCCCGGATGAATCCGTTGGGAACACACCCAATACATTGGCCTTCCCCATACCATCACACACGCTCAGGAGCTTGCCGGCATCGATAAATTCCGGTTTGAGAGGTGGGCTGCTGCTCTGGTGGACGGTATGGAGCCGAACCGAATCCAGAGACGGGATGGCGGAATTGACGGCGTGGGACGGCTCCCGGTCCGCAAGGGCCGGTTCATTGACATCGTTTCTCAGGTCAAAGGCGGCTCTACCAATCCCGGACACGTCCAAGCCTTCAACGGCGCACGTCAACAGGCCGGAGCTGATCTCGGCATCTTCACCTGCTTTCGAGACAGAGTGACCAACGGCATGAGAAATGCCGCCGTCAACGCCGGACGCTTCATGGACCTGCCCAAGATTCAAATCTACACGCCGGAAGACTCCTTTGAGGGGAAGCAACCTAGGATGCCGAGGGCCGCATGAAGAAACCCAGACACAATCCCCAACATCCCACCATCGAACTGGTCAAGGATTCCTACCAACCGACCAAGGCCGAACTGGAACAGGATATGCGCGTGGAAGCAGACTTCGAGGAGCTGGCCCGTGCATTGGTCCAGCCCGTGAATATCAGATGGATAGACCGGCCACGGAACCGGCGTTAATGCTCAGGTTTCGGCACTTTCGTATATAATCCCCACGTATTTCTTGAATCAACACAAAAAAATAAAGAGATTCGGGAAAGAATCAAAGAGGCTGTAAACAAAGTCATCGATGCCTCCGCAAGTGAATTCCCGGGTGTAGCCGTACACGCGGTTGAAGACATCACGAAGGAAGACGGATTCAGTATCGGCGTGGCCACTCGGCTCCTTGTGCTTGCCCGTCCGGACAGAATCGTCTCCATCAACGGAGCAGCGAATAAGCCGATAAAGAATTTTTTACCCCGGGTGGGTCGACGAGACCTTGCCGTTGCGAAGAACTATGGCCGTCTGCTCGACGAACTGTATCAGCAACCGTGGTTCGACGTGGACGAGCCCGAGGATGAAATCGAGCGAACGCTGTGGTCCATGCGCGCCGCACTGCTCGACTCGTTCGTCTATTCCCCGTAGGAAGACCTTTCGTTAGGCGTGTTCGCACCAAATGCACTGCCAGCCGATCCCCTCAGTGGCCTGCGGTAAATCGCCCGTCGTAAAGGCGAATTCGGAGAGGCTGGGCTGGAATCAGTTCAAGGCGGCTTGAGATGCGGGGGTGGGCTGAAAGCAGGTTGACGATGTTCTGGGAATGGCGGTGCGGTTCTCCTCAGAATACTTCGTGCGGGAATGCGTCGTTGGATCGAGCGATCGACCGCCGTCCTCTACGTCAAGACGTTGGAGGAATTCACAGTCATCGTTCCTGACGCTTACGTGATCTCTTCCCTGATTTGCGGCTCACATGACGACTATCTGATAGCCTTGGCTCGTGTTCATCGCGCCGAACTCACCGTCTCGGGTGACCGTGACCACCTTAAGTGGAAAGAGCAACGCCCAGCGGTGATTTCGCTCGCCACGTTCGGGACGTTCATTCGACAATCGAGTGTTTTCAGTACGGACCCTACATATAGGGAGAAAGCCAATTGGACGATGCCGGTCGAAGAGCCTTCGTGGAGAATCTGGCGCGTGAAAACGGAGATTTCTACGACACGCCGGATGGTCGCGGGACCCTGCGCGCATTCGAGCTGACCTTCGAACATCGTTGGACCTACGTCTTCGAACTCGTCCAGAATGCTCTGGACGCCGGTGCGCGCTCCATTGCGATTCGCGTGGCGGAAGACGGCGATGGCCTCATCTTCCAGCATGACGGACTCTGTGTGCTCGACAAAAATGATGTCCAGGGACTCTCGAAAGTATTCCGATCGACCAAAGGCGCAACGACCGTCGGCTTCATGGGGATCGGTTTCAAGAGTATATTCTTGCGGTTCCAAGAGGCGCGCATTTCCGGGTGGGGCTGGACCTTCCGCTTCAAAATCGACCAAGTCATAGGTGAGAAGTATGGAGACGTTCAGCCCGACCTCTTGGGAGCAGTGATTCCGATCTGGGACGACGCGATCCCGGACCCCGACCCCGGATTCACGACCCGTTTCGAGACACTCCGACGAACGAATACCGGATCGGACCTGGCTTCCGACTTGGCTCACTTCCTCTCCGACGATGACGCGACACCGCTTGCCATCTTGGCGGCGTCCGGTCTGGAGCGCCTAGAGGTAAACGACCGCGTGTGGGATTTGAGTATCAACGAGGAACCTGATGGGAGCAAGGAGACGACCGCCCTCTCCGATGATGAGAACCTGCTCTGGCAGCTCTTTCCTGTGCGGTTCGAGCCGTCCGGCAAAGCAATTGCCTGTCTTCTCGAACACCGGAGAATCCGGCCTGGAGTGGAGGAGGGGGAGAAGGTGTATGAGGCAGCGGCCCGACCGCGTTGTGTGCTGGGCGTGCTGCCGCGGGACAACGACGGAATACCGACGCCTCAGGGCAGAGGACGTGTCTACGCGACCCTCCCCACACAGGTCACCCTGCCGATTGGCCTTCACATCAACGCCGACTGGCTGCTGAATATATCCCGGAGCGGTCTCCGAGAAATCGAAGACAACGCTTGGCAGCGCGAAATCGTCCTCCGAATCGCAGATGTAGTGGCGAGCTTCCTCATTTGGGTCGCCGGTACGTTCTCCGAACCAGTTGCCGTTGGAGCGGCGTTCAAGGCACTGACGCCGCCTTCAACCGAGACGAGTAGCCTTGAAGAGAGCCTTGCCGATGAGCCCTGGCTGTCCAGGCTGCGAGACTGTCTCGAAGGCGCGGCGGTGTTGCCCGTGTGGACCATGGAAGCCTGTACGTTGGAGTTCACGAAGCCTAGCGACACCATTGTCCCGCCCGCGCCCCTTGCGGAGGCTTTCGCCGAGCAACCAGCGTTACGGCCCTCGGTTCTCCTGCAAGGCTCCGTACTCAGGAATGAATTGCTTGGACCCTATGGTTTGAAACTACTACGCCGGATTGGTCTTCTCGCCGAAATGTCTCCCCGAGACTTGGAACGCGTATGGCAGGGTGGCTTGGAGACTTGGTGGACAACGCTTCCCGGCGAGAAAGAGGAACATCCACGGCTGCTATTCCGACTGTGGGCCGCCGTTGAAGAATTGTTTTCTCGAACCGAATGGCGACAAGCGAACCTCCCATGCGTCCGATCGGAGAGGAGAGAATGGTTCCCCGTAGACGGCGCATTGTTCCTGCGAGAGTCACTTCCCGCCGATCATGAGCCGGGCGGGTCCGAAGCGCTCAAGTTCATCAAGCCGTTCATTCCGGAGGCGAACCGCCTGCCGGCAACATGGACCAACGCGCTCCGCCAAGGGGCATCGAAAGAAGCGAAGGAATGGCAACAGGGAAATCTGACTCGAGCTTGGAGTTGGATCGTGAAACACGCCCGAAGCATCGGCCTCCAAGAAGTTGTCGAGAATGCCATGAGCGCCCTGCCGTCATCGCCGAATCCAGATTGGTCGCTGCTCGCGCCGTTTGGACACTGGGCGAAGCACCGCAATCGTGCCGATCTACTCACCTGTGTGCTCGTGGCCTCGGAAAACGATCCGATAGGAGTACCGGTTGGCGAGGCGCTTCTAGCCGATCCCTACGTCGAACACGGCCGGGACCGGCGGCGCTTGTTTCCAGCGACACCAGTAATCTCCGCAACCTACCTGGAAAAGGATCCCAAGGGCGCGGACACCCGTGAATGGCGAGCTTTCCTTGAAAAGGCCGGCGCCAAAGGTGGGCTCAAAGTGAGGGAACTAAGGGACTATGCCAGCCGATGGAATCGCGAGCAGGTCGCGGAATTCCTCGGTGTCGAGATTGACTCGATCGGTGAATCCAACAACAGCGGCTACACCTTGATCGACTTCGACATTGAGCCCAATCTTCCAGACCCGGGCCAACCCGAAGAACTGCGTGCGGCGGTTGCCTCCTGGCTCGAGGACGGATTCCACGCCCTGCGGGGCAATGGACAGCGTAAATCCTCGTACACATACTTCACCCCCTACAAACTACCGGGAACGGCCCCGAGCGTTTGGGTGGTCAAGCTCTCCAAGCTCGCGTGGGTCCCCTGCAAAGACGGGGAACTCAGGCGTCCACAGGATGTCCTTCCGCAGCCTGATCCAGCGCGAGAAGACGCACCCGTCTCAAATCTGTTATCCGATCTCGTAATCGCGATGGAGCGGGAAGGGGTGGAATTCGGTTCCGCGATTCCCGAAGCCACGTCTCTGTGCAGACTCTCGGCGATGGGGTCCCAACTAGATGCGGAAGAGCTTGCGCAACTTCTTCTCGATTGCCGCGAACAGATCACAACGGACGAAGACTGGCTTCTTTTTGAGCAGGTTTTACAGGAACTTACGGTTCCATCGAACCACAACGGCCGTGTTCCGCTCGATCGGATCGTCCAGCGGGTCGGCGGTCGTCTTCGGGGCGCGCTCGGTGGCTGGATCGTCCCACTGGACCATATTGAAGAACTGCTACGAGGGGAGTTGGAACACCCCGATTTCCCCTATGAGTTCCCGGAGACGACCACGGGGCGCCAAGCGTTAGATTACATAGAGGATGTCTGGAAACGGGCACGATTGTCGCCTCATGGCTTAGCGAACGAGGTGCGCGATGTCCTCCCGACCGCGTTTGGCTACTGCCTGGAGGACCGCACCAAGGACCCGTCACTCTCCGCGCAGTGGGAAACGGCCGTGTCGGAGGCAGCGGTTTTCTC
Organism: Acidobacteriota bacterium; assembly: GCA_965263035.1. Classification (GTDB taxonomy): domain Bacteria; phylum Acidobacteriota; class UBA6911; order RPQK01; family JAJDTT01; genus JAJDTT01. The sequence continues at coordinate 4,742,149 of OZ253580.1, read as the reverse complement.
GAATCGGGAATGGATTGTCTTGGCGGAGACCGACGATATCTACTACGACGACCTCGAAGATAGGCGTTTCTATCCCAGCCAGGACCGCTTGCGAACAGCCACGAGTGGGCACCTCGGTAATTCCCGATCTGACCAGCTTCGCGTAGCGAAAGCGATTAGCCTGCCGCGTTTATCTTCATCCGTCACTATGGAATGGAGCGAAGGTGAAACATTGCCAGTTGATAGTGACTGGGGTTCCAGGTTCGATCTCATCTGCGAGCTTCTCGGGTGGGTTCGGAGGCAAGGGCGTGAGGAAAGAGACGAGACGGGAACCAAAGCCGGAACGGGATTGCGACTGTTCCGCGTTCGTAAACTTGCCCTTGAGGTCAGTATCGGAAGCGCTTCCCCTGAGCAGGTGCCGGTGAACGCGCGATTGGACAAGGGAACTCTGACCATCTCGGGCCGTCCGGTCCAGTTCCAAGCCGACGCGGCCAAGGAGCTACTGCGCCACTTCTCCTTTGTCCAGCGCGGGGACCTCGCAGCGGATCTTACCGGAATGTTGGGAACGATCGGCAACGAATCCGATTTCATATTGGCTGCGGACAAATTCCAGCGCTCTTTCACTCCGAACTTCGAGTTGCCGGCGATGTTCCAGAGCGAATTGGACAATGAGGAAGCATCCGTCACGAATAATGGCCCGATCCAAACCTCGAATGCCGTCAAACCGAAAGAGGAAAAGCCGTCGGGCGGGAATGGGGCGGCTCGTCAGGCGCGTAGTGCCGGTGACTCCAAACGTGACAAGTCGGATCCGCCTGGCAACGCCTCGGCGGCACGTACCCGAACCAGTACGACCAATAGCTCCCAACGTGACAAGTCGGGTTCCACGAACAGCTCCTATACGAAAAGCAGGGCCCTTGCCAGACAGAACGCCCTCGCAGATCAGTTGAAGAATTCGTTGAAGGGGGAGATTGCGCTAGGCAATGAAAATGACGACGCGAGCAGGACCGCGAGAACGGGTGGAAGCTCTGGCGCAGATCTTGGAGACGAGGTGTACCGAAAAGTTGCCGCGCGATACGAGCTGGAGTCCGGCCGCAAGCCGGAGCTTGGCGACCGTCATCAGGCAGGCTGGGACATCCGCAGCGTCGACCCGGAGACCAAGGCGGTCCGGCTGATCGAGGTGAAGGGCAAAGGGTGTCTATGGGTCGAAGACGAGGTCGTGGAGTTGAGCCGCGCACAAGTACGCAAAGCGTTCGAAGCGGCGGCTGGGCAGACGAAGAAGTCCTGGTATCTCTACATCGTCGAAAAAGTCGATGACAATTGCTACCGGGTGTTGCCGATCGAAAATCCGTTCCGCGTTGCTACCAAATGGATCCTCTGCGGTCAGTCCTGGAGGATGGTAGCCGAGAAACCCAAACGTGTTGCGAAATTACCGAGCTGACTTGGGGACGGGGTACGGGTACGGGTGCGGGTACGGTCAGATTACTTCCCGCTCTTCGATTCACGACTCTACGCCATGGTGGCGATGCCTGTCCGATGGTAACCAAGTTCGCTCTCCCCATGGCGCAGCCTAGACTAGATTATGAACACGCTCACGGACGACTTCGTCAAGAAATACGCTCACCCGTAACTTGCTGGCAAGGTGAAGCGGCGTCCGGAATTCGACGGCAACGCAATATGACATGATGGAGCGAGTCCGATCCAAGCATCTGTATTTGATTTTTCAACTGAACAGTTCTTCGACCGGCTGGCCGAAATCCGTGATGGGGACCGGCCGGCCGCCGGGAGTCATGAGAGGCTCTTCGGGATCGACTCCCAATGCCCGATGGATCGTGGCATGCAGGTCGGGGACGGAGACGGGGCGCTCCACGATCTCCCGGCCCAGTTCGTCGGTGGCCCCGATGGCCTGTCCGCCCCGGACCCCGCCTCCGAACAGCACGGCGGAGTAGGCGGCGGACTGGTGTCCTCTCCCACCCTGTCCGTCGAATTCGGGCGGGCGCCCGAATTCCGTCGCCACTACGACCAACGTCCGGTCCAGCAGGCGCCGCCGTTCCAGATCTTCCACCAGCGCGGACAAGCCCTGGTCGAGTTGCCGGATCAACAGGTGGACCCGCTTCTGGGCGAAGGCATGGGCGTCCCACCCATAGCCGTTGATGAAGTGCAGATTGAACGAACACTCGACGAATCGAATTCCGTTCTCCACCAGACGCCGCGACAACAACAGCCTCTGCCCGAACTCCTTCCCGTAGGCCTCGCGCAGTTCCGCCGGTTCGTCCTTCACCGAGAAGGCGCTCTGGAACTTCGGGCTCATCATTTCGAAGCCCCGGTCCATGACGGAAGCGTAGGCCTGAACCATGGGGCTGCCGGCGTGCTTGTCCAGATAGGGCTCGGAGAAGCTCTTCAGCGTCCGGGTCCACTCCTCATACTGTTGAGCCGAAACGCCGTCGGGCAGCCGGAGCCCGGATGGACCGGCCTCCGTGTCGGACAGATAGACGAAATTGTACTTGCCCCCCAGAAATCCCGGTCCCCGCGGCTGCATGGGGTTGCCCACCACCACGTAGGCCGGCGCCTTGGGATCGAATCCGCCCAGCTGGTGGGACACGATGGAGCCGATGGAGGGGTAGACGATGGTCCCGCTGGCCACCCGGCCCGTGTGTACGAAGTTGACCGCCTGGGTGTGTTCCGTGAACTGGTGGTTCAGCGACCGCACGAAGGCGAAGCGGTCCATTCGCTCCGCGACCCGGGGCAGGTGCTCGCAAACCCGGATACCCGGCACGCTGGTCTCGATGGGGTTGTAGTAGCTTCCCGCGATCTCCTGGCCGTTCCCCTTGAGTTTGGGGTCGAAGGTGTCGACATGACACGTGCCCCCCGCCAGCCAGACGAAGATGCAGGTGTCGGCGGTCGCTCCCGGCCGTGTCTTGGAGTCGGCTCCGGTCCTTCCAGCGGCGGCCGCCGCTGCCGAGAGGAGATTTCCTGCAACGGAGGAGGCCCCCAGGCCAGCGCCGAGTCTCGCAGTGGTTCCGAGGAACTCTCGTCGATACATCTGGGACCTGGAATGTTTCATGACGTCTCTCCTAGGAGTCTGCGCGGTAGAAATGATCGTAGCGAGAAAGTGGGGAATCGAGGCCGGATTTTCTCGATTTTGAGGTGCATAGTTGTTCTATTCGCCGAGAAATCGGGGAAATATGGACCGATTTTACCACTTTCGCAGTAGATCAATTTCTGCGGCGCAGGCTCCTAGGGCAGGAAAATGAACTCCGGGGAGTTGAGCACGGCCCACAACACCTTCTCCGCATTCCGGCGCCAGGCCGGCGTCAGGGCCGTCGTGGCGGGCTCCCCTTGCCGGACCCGCAGGATGTACTGATGGGCCGCGATGGAGTCGGTCACCGTCACCGCCTCGACTCCAGCCTCTTCCCTTCTCGCCTCCCGAAGCTCGCGGGGAACGAGTCTCCGGCTCCAGAGGGCTCCGAGCTCGTTCCGGAGCCAGCTCTTTTCCCGCTCGGTGGGGGGCCTCGACAGGGTGTTTAGGAACAACCGGTTTCCGTATTGGTCCAGCGTGCCGGCTTCTCTCGAGAGTTCCGTGTAATACGAACGGTCGGTGAGCTTGACCAGACGGTGCATCAAATCCCCGTTGGCCAGGGCCAGGGGCTGCAAGGCATGAGGATCGTCATTTCGCACACTCAACGGGTTCGGGCGCTGGTCCCGCCAACCGAAGGCCTTGGCCAGCGTGATGATCTCCTGCAACAACGGCTTGGCCAGGACCGCCACGTCCTCCTCGTTGGACAGGGAGACGATCTGCCAAGTGCGTTTCGGGATTCCGTAGTCCACCTTCTGGTAGGCGATGCGCTCGCTCTTGAACGGCCTGCGCACCGTCAGGTGGAGCGAATCGACGATCTCCTCAGCACGCATTCGCCGGGCTCCTGGAGCTGCAAAAAAAGGTTGGCCGGCAGCGTCTCGCAATTCGGCGAGGTTCTGGTCCCTGTGCCTCTGATAGGCGTGGGACTTGAGAATCAGTTCCTGGACATGCCGGACACTATAGCCACTCCCGATGAATTCCTCGGTCAGATAGTCGAGCAATCCAGGATGGGAAACTTCAGACGGCGAGTCCCAGTCGTCGATGGGGTGGACCAAGCCCCGGCCCATGAACCGCTGCCAGATGCGGTTGACTCCCACCTGGGCGAACCGGTGCTGGGACGCCATCCATGCCGCCAGAGCTTCCCGATGAGCCCGCGCATCCGGACCGACCCGAGCGGGGTCGCGTCCGCGGTCGAAGACGAACGACGGGGGGATCCGGTCCCCCGGCTTGTTGGTGATGGGAACTGCCGGCTTGCGCCGTCCCGGGACCACGCCGACGCTGCTGGTCTCCGGTATGGCCACCGGCTCCCCCTGTAACATGGCGGCGATCCCGAAGAGGTCGCGCTGCCGGTAACGATTCAGCGGGGAGTCGTGGCAGCGGGCGCATTTCATGGTGGCGCCCATGAACGCCTGGGAAATCACGTGGGCCTTCTCGGCCATGGGAACGTCGCTGCCGAAGGATTGCTGAAAGCCAATCGTTCCCTGCTGTTCGGGAGTGCCCTCCATGAGCAGAAGCTCGGTGGCGAACCGGTCGTATCCCCGATCCTCCACGAAACTCCGGTGAATCCACTCCTTGAAGGGGCCGGTGGAGTGCGGGACGCCGCCGTAGAGCTTGGCGTTCTCTCCCAGCAGGTCCTGCCAGTAGCCGACCCAGGGGTCGGCCCAGCCGTCGTCCGCCAGAAGGCGATCGATGAGCAGGTTCCGCTTGCCGGGCTGCGAATCATTGACGAATTCCCGGACCTGCTCCCAGGTGGGGATCAGGCCCCAGACGTCGACATAGATCCGGCGGACGAACTCGTAATCGTTGGTTAGGGGGGCCGGCGCCACCTCATGGGCGGCCATTCTGGCGCCGAGAAAACGGTCGATGAGGTTGAACTCGGACATGCCGGCGGCCGGCTCGACATCCACTGGTTTTCTGGATGCGGCAACGGCGCGAGCCTGCTCCAGATGCCGCTGCTGCCAATACTCCTCCCAGCTCGCCAACCGCGGCTTCCGAACCGCGTCCTCCAGCTCCCGGTTCCGCCGGGATTCGGCTTGGTTCCACTGGTCCCACCCGCTCTCGGTGAAGGGGATGCGATCCCCCAGACTCAGCAGGCGCGGCTCCTCCTCTCCCCTCCGGTAGACGATGGAAACCTCCCGATCCAACCGCTCGCCCGTCAGCTCGATCCTCAGGCGATAACGTCCCGATTCCAGCGGCACACGGGTTGCCGACTCCTGTATCCGGGCAGGAGGTTCAGTATCGGACAGCTCACCCTTCTGGCGCCGGTTCGCCTTCTCGAGATCCGCCGCAACGGCCTTCTGGGTCTCTTCGTTCTGCTCCAGCAGCGCATCTTCCAACCTCTGCCGCAGCAGATCCTGCCGCGCCTGGGCCTCGGCTTCCTTCTGGGCCGCTTCGTCCCGGACTTTCTTGTCGGCCGCCTCCTTGGCCGCGATCTCCTCCAGGGTCAGGTCCTTTGGTTTTGGGGGCTCGGACTGGATGAGCAAACGGTCGTCGACAAAGAAGCGGCCGTGCATGCGGCTCCGGAGACGGAACTCATATTCGCCTCCCGGCAGGTGCAGGCTGCCCTGGATCGTCAGAGCGAAGGGCCGGTTCCGCGGCATGGTCATCCCCGCCGGGGAGATCCGCCCGGGGAGACCATTCAATCCCAAGACGGGCGTCGTCCAACTCAAGGAGGGCTTGAGTCCTTGAAACGACCATTCCTGGTGCCAGTCGGCAGGCAGATCCTCGAACAACTGGACCTGGAATTCACCACCTGGCGCCGTCCGCGGCGAAGCCTGCCCCGGCAAGTGCGCCGGGGCCCAACCGAGCGACAGCGCCACAGCAATCCCAACGGCGATCCCCGTGCACCGGCTCCAGGCAGCTGTCAGGAAGCGGATCATCACCTGTCTTGTCTCGATACGGTGAAATTTAAAACGACTGAATGGGACGAGACTATACGCTCCGGCGAAGGCTCGTCAAGAAACGCCGCGGCCTCCGGATGGGCCGTTCAGACGCCCGTTTCCACGCGCAGACGGGCGAGCTCGATATGGGAGTTTCCATCCCTGAACGTGGTGTAGTACGCCGCCAGCACGTGCTCGCCGTCCGGAATCATGCTGGGATAGGCGCAGTCCCGGGAGTTGTCCGGGGAGACGTATATCGGGTCGGTCTCGGTCCAGGTTGCTCCGCCGTCACCCGACACGGCTGCTCCCACCCCCACCGGAGCCCCCGGCCGCACTTGGCGGTAGGCGAAGAGAATGTGACCCGAAGGCAACGTCAACAAGCTGGGGCACTGGCCGAAGAGGTCGAGCTTTTCCGCCGGGCTCCAGCTTTTCCCGCGGTCCGCGGAATAGCTCCGGTAGGTTTCGTTGCCGCTGCGGATCATGCTCAGCAACCGGCCGTCGCCCAGTTCCAGGATGTCCCGTTCGTCCTGCAGATGGGTCGCGATAGTGTGCCACTCGGGCCAAGATTCTCCGTCATCGTAGGAGACGAAATAACCGGTGCGCCAGTAGTCTTCCCCTTCCCTTTGGCCGCCGCCCCCCTGCCAGAGCTTGCCGTCGATCTCCTTCAGGCGCCCGTATTGATTCTGCCACGACCAACCGGTCTGCGGTCCGATCTCCCTCCTCTTCCAGGTCCGTCCTCCGTCGTCGCTGCGCAGATTGAAGACGCGGAATTCGAGGTTCCGGAGCTGGCCCTTCTCCACGTGCCGGATACACTGCGCCGGAACCAGAATTCTGCTGTCGGCGAGCTGAAGGGGACCATGGTGGGCTCCGGCCGCCCAACCCGGCTCTTGGAATATGGTTTCCGGCTCGGACCAGGTCGTCCCGTTGTCGGAGGATCGGGTCGCCCTGAGGACGGAGTCGTCGGTCCTCCAGTGATCGCTCCCCTCGCGGTAGACGACCAGGAGCGTCCCGTCGCGAAGGCGGGTCAGACTCGGGAAGGCACGGTGCAGGGCTGCTCCGGCGGTCACCGCCGATCGCTTCACCACGGTCAGGGAGACCGTTTTTCCGGGCGCCGGGGGCTGGCCACTGCCGCACCCGGCCAGGCCGAAGCCGGCCGTTGCCCCGACCGCCGCAGTCTGCAGGAACTCTCGACGAGTCGGCCGTGACGGTCCGAGACTCACGCGGCGCTCCCCGCGTTGTCTCTTTGCCTACCCGCGACCATTGGGAATGCTTCCCCGCTTCTCTGTCTCAGCCGCAATTCCCTCAGTTCCGCACCACCACCGTATCCACCTCCGACTCGCCCTCGGAGCGCGCGATGATGGCCGCGCCGCAGGAGTCGCTGTAGACATTGACCACCGTACGGTACATGTCCAGCGGACGATCGATGGCCAGCATGGCGCCCACGATCAAGGCCACTTGCGGTCCGGTCAGATTGACGGCCTCCAGGACGATGAAGATCACCACCAGACCGGCCGAGGGCACGGCCGCTGCGCCGATGGAGGCCAGCAACGCCGTCACCACGATCAGGACCTGTTGTTCGAACCCCATGGTGACTCCCATCACCTGGGCGATGAACAGGACCCCGGCGCATTCGTACAGGGCCGTGCCGTCCATGTTGATGGTGGCGCCCATGGGCAACACGAAGGAAGTGACCCGGTTGGAGACGCCGACCTTCTTGTGCACGGAGTTGATGGTCACGGGGAGCGTCGCGCCCGACGAACTGGTGGAAAAGGCCATGAACATGGGTTCCACCATGTTCTTGAAATGAATGATGGGATTGATGCCGCCCACCAGCTTCAAAGTCAACGGAAGCGTGAAGAACAGATGGAACGACAGCCCGAGAATCAGGACCAAGGCGTAGAGTCCCAATGCCTTGAAGGAACCCAGGCCGGTGGTTCCGACCAGGGTGAGGATCAGAGAGAAGACACCGATGGGAGCCACCCAGTGGATGATGCCCGAGGTCAGACGCATCATCGCTTGGAAGGCCGCTCCGACGAAACCCACCAGGGGTTCCCGGTGGCGCCGGGGCAAACTGGCGATGCTCACGCCCAGCAGAATCGCGAAAAGGATGATCGAGAGCATCTTGGTCTCGGAGCCGGCGGCGACGATGTTCTCCGGAACGATGTCCAGGATCAGATCCACCGGAGAGCTCACGACGGTGACATCGGGCATCTCCTTGGTCGCCGCGTCCACCAAGTCGGCCCCGACACCCGGTTGGATGAGGTTGACCAGCACCAATCCGGTGAGGACGGCAAAAAAGCTGGTGAACACGTAGTAGCCGAGAGTCTTTCCGAACATCCGGCCCAATCCCGCTCCGCCCACCGAGGCCACGCCTGAAATGATGGAGGTCAGAACCAGGGGAACGATCACCATCTTGAGCAGCTTGATGAAGAGCTGCCCTATCCATCCCACCTTGTCCGCCAAGTACTCGCCTCCGGCCAGGCCGGCCAGAATGCCGAGCACCATGGCGATGGCGATCTGCCAGTGAAGCTGCTTGTACCAGACGGATCCGCCTGCGGTCATTTGGTTTCTCCGTTCGTCTCTTCAGCCCGGGCTCTCAGCGTCACCGGGCGAAGCCATAATTCGCCGGGGCCGGCGGTCAATTGAGCTTTCCTACCAAGTCCCGGAAAGCGGCCGCGGCGGTCCGGTCTTCGGGCGCGTGGCGAAGCGCGCGGCGAAACTCCTCGAGAGCCTTTCCGTACTCCTTCCGGGCCAGATGAATCCGGCCCATGTTGAGGTGAGGGAACTGGCGCGGCTCGTAGCGCTCGGCCTGCATGGCCCGCTGCAGCCACGGCACCGCCTCGTCAAGCCGGTTCTGCTGCATCAGATAGACGCCGATGTCGTTGTAGGGGTTGCCGAAATCGGGATCCAGATCGATGGCGATCTTGCAATGCCGGATGGCCAGCCGGAGACGCCCCTGTATTCCATACATCCAACCCAGGAAGGTGTGGGCGTCGGCGGTGGGATGCACTTGGATCGACTCCTTGTACTTCTCCTTGGCGCCTTCGATGTCGCCTCGCTGGTGCCGCCGGTTCGCTTCCTCCAGCAATCGCAGAGCCTCTTGGCGCTTGAACGAGATCATCTGTTCAGGTTACCCGCTTTTGCACCGGGTTCCCATGGCAATTTCTCCCAACTACCGGAATTGGAAGGAGTAAAGCTTGGCGTTCTTCATGGAGAACCGGAGCCGCACGGCTTGGCCGGCCAAACGGCCGACGTCGTTTCTTCCCTGCCAACTCACGACGTGCCGGCCGGTGGCCGTGACCGGATCGGACTCACGGAGCAGGAACCCCTCGATGGGTTCGTGGGAGACTCCCAGCAACTCCACGCGAACCTGGGGCCGGCCGGAACCATGATTGTGCTTGGCGGCCGCCATGTTCACCACCAACGTCTGACCCTGGAACCTGAGAGGCCGGGTTACCAGCTCGCCGGGGCGGATCTTTCCCGAGTCCACCGAGACGAATCCGTCTTCGGGGAGCGTCGCCAGGCCCACGGCGAAGACGGCCCGATCTCCCTGTTCGTAGAGAGCCTCCGGGCCTCTCCAGTTGCCCCCGTAGTAGTAGATCCGGATCTGACCGTCATGAACCAGGGGAGCCCTGACGTAGACCGTGCTCTCGTCGAAGTCGCCGTTGTCCCCCACCCTCACCAGGGGCTCGCGGAACTCACGCTCGAACCGGACTCCGTTCCGGCTGACGGCCAACTGAGGATAGTGCAGGGTGTTGGTGGTCCGGAAGATCCACACCAGCCCGATCCGGAGCCCCTCGTAATAAAAGACCGGCATGCCGTAGAACTCGGTGTCGGGAAAGTCGTCCCGGTCCGGTATCAGGATCGTCTCCATCTCGGTCCACCGGACCATGTCGGGACTCTGAGCCCGGCCGATGACCCGGATTCCCAGGGGACAGTAACGGTGCAGGCAGTTTTCCTGGTACTTGACGTAGTGCTTCCCGATGGGGTCCCAGTTGCCGACGAATCCGCCCCAGCGCCGCAGCCACCAGGGATCACCCTCACCCACGGTTCGAGGATTGTCCGGGTAGGGAGTCCAGTTGATGCCGTCGGGGGAATGGAAGAAGTCGACCTGCACGCCGTCCCAGGCGTAGAGGCCCGGATCGTTCTTCGGGTCTCGGCTGGATTTGCGCCGGACCACCTTCTTGTAGCGTTTGTCCGGGTCCGGCTCGTAGGGATCGTAATGGGCGGGAACGTATTCTCCGGCGGGCAGAATATTGTTGTCGCGTGAACCCTGGAACTCCACCAGTCCCAGATTCGGTTTCGTCCAGTGGATGCCGTCCGGAGATTCGGCGTAGAGCCCGATCCAATCGTTGCGGCCAGCGTATTCGCTGTAGCCGTAGATCTCCTCCACCTTCCGGCGGACGGCCCGGCCATCCTCCACCGACCAGTCCCAGCGGTAGGGACGGATCCGATCGCCTCCTTTTTTGGGCACGAAACGTCCGGTGGTCCCGTACCACATCCTGAAGACCTTGCGGTCCTGGTCATACAGGACCTGACCCAGCCCGAGATAATGCCCTTCCCAGGGCCGGTCCGGCTTGACCAGGGGGTTGGCCGGATGCTTGGCGGCCGGGTTGAGCACCCGTTTGGCGTGGGTCAGACTCTCCACCACGTGGCGGTCCACAAACAATTGTTTCCGGTTTCCGATCTCCAGGACCGCCGAGTTGGAAGCCACCAGTTCCGGGAAGAAAAGCGACCAGAGCAGGCCGGCCAGGAGCCAGCCGATTCTGTAGTTCGCCCCCCGCCTTTGGCTCGCGGCCGGTCGTGAAGCCTCGATTTTCATCCGTTCCCCTCCTTTTGGACTCAGATCGTCTCCTGACCCGGACCGGGTCTAACAAGACCATCCGATGATCTTTTCCTGCGGTCAAGTATTGTCCCGCGAACGCTGCAAATCCCTGAGATCGGCACATTTGCCCGGTTGAGCCGCCTGATATAGGTTGGCGCCATGAAACGCCAACAGATTTCCCGACGACAAGCTCTCAGCGGACTGGCGACGCTGGCCGCTGTTCCCGCCAACGCCAACCGGGTCTGGGCCGGATCCGAAGAGCCCATCTCGGCGGGCGTGCTGACCGAGGCGACCGGCGGCCATCTCCGCAGCTACTTGCAAGGGTTCGCGAGTGCCCGTGGCGTGAAAACTGTCGCGGTCTCCGACCCCACCGGGAAGAAGTTCGACCAGGCCAAGGCCATCCTGGGCGATCGTCTGGCAGGGCTCTACCGGAGCCCTCAGGAGATGCTTCAGAAGGCTCGGCCCAAGCTGGTGGTGGTGACTTTGGAAGGCCATCACTCCCCTCACGCCATCCGAATGGCGCTGGAGGCCGGCAGCCACGTCATCACCGAGAAGCCGGGCTGCGCCCGGTTGGAAGACTTTGAGCCGCTGGTGCCGTTGGCCCAGTCGCAAAAAAGGGAACTGATGCTGGGCATGCAGACACGGGCGAGTCAGGCGATACAGAAAGCTCGGGACCTCATCCGTAAGGGCTACCTGGGAAAGCCGTACTCGGCCACCATGGACTGGATCGCGGACCAGACCCGGCTGACTCGCCCCGAATTCCACGGCTTGTGGGTGGCTTCCAAGGCCAAGGCGGGAGGCGGCAAGCTCATCTACCACGGCATCCACTATTTGGACGTTTTACAGTACCTGATCGAAGACAGGATCGACCGGATCTCGGCCCTCTGCGAGAACGTCGGCGGACAGCCCATCGAAGTGGAGGACGCCGCCGTCGTTGCGTTTCGCATGCGCGGAGGATTGGTGGGGACGCTCAACGCCGGCTACTACCTGGACCGCTCCAAACAGAACCAGATCCGGCTCTGGGGTTCCAAGGGCTGGATGCACCTGGAACTGACCTCAGGCGAGCCGTTGAAGTGGTATTCGACCCACCCGGACGCTCCCCGGGGAGTCCAACTGTTCTACTATCAAGACAACCCCAATCGGCGGTACGGAACCCTGATCCAGGCCGCCGTGGACTTCACGCGGGGCCAGGCCCCGCCGCCCATGACCGCCGAGGAGTGCTTGCACCTGATGCGGGTGATCTTCGCCGGCTACCGGTCCGCCGAGACCGGCCGCACCCAGGATCTGGGCAGGAGCGGCGACTTTCTTGTCGCCGATTAGGGGGACAGGGGGGACGGAGTCCCCACTGTACACTTTCCCCCTCGACACCTTCCGGCCACCGAATTTTCAGTAACGACAGAAGAGCAGGCGGCAAGAAAGCCGCCTGTCCCAGTGGGCGACAAGAAAGTCGCCCCTTCAGGGCGGCCCACGTTACAATGCAGAGATTGGGTTGGCCGATCGACGATTCCGCGGTTTCCGCCGGAGCGTCCCCACTGGAGCCGAGCATGACTCAACGATGGAGAGATTGGCTCTTGCAGGCGGAACACGATTTTGAACAGGCCCTTGCCTCGCAACGCGACGGCCGACACGACTGGGCGTGTTTTGCGGCGCACCAAGCCGGTGAGAAGGCGGTTAAGGCGCTCCACTTGGCGCAGAGCCAGGAAGCTTGGGGTCACGTCATTTCGAGGCTCTTGAGCCAACTTTCCCCTCCTCCGCCGGCCGATCTGATCGATCGAGCGCGGACTCTGGACAACTACTACGTTCCGGCGCGGTATCCGAACGGACACGTGGAAGGTCCGGCCTTTGAACATTACGGATCACTTCAAAGCTCTCAGGCAGTATCAAATGCCCGTAACGTCCTCGACTTCGTACATAAAACGCTGGCCAGTGGCTGAGACCGTGCTGAGTTCACTAAAGGAGTGGGCCGATGCCCAGGCCGAAGCCCGCCCCGGCCTTGCTGCTCTTGGCTACTTCGGTTCCTACGCGCGAAACGAGGCAGCGTTCGGAAGCGACATCGATCTCATCGCAATCGTTGAGCACAGCGAGGCTTCGTACCTCGAACGGGCAAGGGACTGGCCTTACGAGTGCTTGCCGGTTCCCGCCGACCTTCTGGTCTATACCGTCGAGGAATGGGACCGGTTGCAACGGCGGGGAGGCCGTTTTGCCCGGGTGCTGACGCACGAGGTTGTCTGGGTCGTTGGGGGTCCGCCCAGTTTCGGACGGGCGTTGCTGCGGTAAGCACAGGTTGAAGCGTACGGACTCTGTCCACGCGACGACGCTGGCAGTGACGGCCAGCACCACTGCGGCCTTGATATGCTGGCTCCATGAAACGCCAACAAATCTCCAGACGAAGAGCTCTCAGCGGACTGGCGGCGCTGGCCGCCGTTCCCGGCAACGCCAACCGGGTTTGGGCTGGATCGGAAGAGTCCATCTCGGCGGGAGTGCTGACCGAGGCGACGGGCGGCCACCTCCGCAGTTATCTGCAAGGGTTCGCGAGCGCCCGCGGCGTGGGCCGTGTCGCGGTCTCGGACCCGACCGGGAAGAAGTTCGACCAGGCCAAGTCCATCCTGGGCGATCGGTTGGAGGGTCTTTATCGGAGCCACCGGGAAATGTTGCAGAAGGCCCGGCCCGAGTTGGTGGTGGTGACGCTGGAAGGCCATCACTCGCCTCCCGCCATCCGAATGGCGCTGGAGGCCGGCAGTCACGTCATCACCGAGAAGCCGGGGTGCGCCCGCCTGGAAGACTTCGAGCCGCTCGTGCCGCTGGCCCAGTCGCAAAAAAAGGAGCTGATGCTGGCCATGTCGACGCGGGTGAGTCAGGCGATACAGAAGGCCCGGGAGCTGATCCGAAAGGGCTACCTGGGAAAGCCCTACTCGGCCACCATGGACTGGATCGCGGACCAGACCCGGCTGACCCGCCCCGAATACCATGGCTTGTGGGTGGCTTCCAAGGCCAAGGCGGGGGGCGGGAAGCTCATCTACCACGGAATCCACTACCTGGACGTCCTGCAGTATCTGATCGAAGACAGAATCGACCGGATCTCGGCCCTCTGCGAGAACGTGGGAGGTCAACCCATCGAAGTGGAGGACGCCGCCGTCGTCACGTTTCGCATGCGGGGAGGTTTGGTGGGCACGCTCAACGCCGGCTACTACCTGGACCGCTTCTACCAGAACCAGATCCGGCTCTGGGGTTCCAAGGGCTGGATGCACGTGGACCTGCCCTCGGGTGAACCCTTGAAGTGGTACTCGACCCACCCGGACGCTCCCCGGGGAGTCCAACTCTTCTACTACCAGGACGACCCCGACCTGTACGGAACCCTGATCCAGGCCGCCGTGGACTTCACCCGGGGGCAGGCCCCGCCTCCCATGACCGCCCAGGAGTGCCTGCATCTGATGCGGGTGATCTTCGCCGGCTACCGGTCTGCCGAGACCGGCCGCACCCAGGATCTGGGCTGACAGGAGCGGCGACTTTCTTGTCGCCGAGAAGGGGGGCAGGGGGGACGGAGTCCCCACTGTACACTTTCCCCCTCTACACCTTCCGGCCGCCGAATTTTCAGTAACGACAGAAGAGCAGGCGGCAAGAAAGTCGCCACTCCCATTCGGCGGCAAGAAAGCCGCCTACGGCGTCAATGCGGTGCGGGAAGTCACGCCGGCAAGCGCGTGCGGGCCGGTTTCTCGCCGGTTCGCAGCCAGTGGATGATGTCCTCCGTCTGCATCACGTAGCCCCAGACCCGGCCGAAGAGGATCTGCACGGCCTCGGCGCTGCCGGCGTCGAAACCGGCGCAGGCGTCGGCGGCCATGATGACGTGGAATCCGCGGTCCGCGGCGTCGATGGCCGTGGCCAAGACGCACTGATCCGTCGCCAGACCGGTCAAGACCAGGGTCTCCACCTTCATGTTGCGCAGGAGGAGATCCATGGGGGAGCTGTGGAAGGCGCTGCTGGTGTTCTTGTCCAGGACCAGATCTCCCCCGCAGGGCGCCACCTGATCCAGGATCTCGTGCCCCGGATCTCCGCGTACCGCCATGTGGCCCGATGAGCCGTCGCCGGAGGAGGCCGCCACCTCCTCCCGTCCCCGCCGCCGGACGATCAGATCGGAGCCGCCCGGCAGGAACGCACCGTGGCGGGTATAGACCACCGGCCGTTCACGCTCCCGAAACGCGGCGAGAAGTTGCTGGATGTTGGTCACCATTCGCTCTGCTTGAAGCGAGAAATCGTTGAAGACCGGGCTGCCGCTGGACTTCACGGTGTGGGCCAGATGGCCTTCGCTGTCCAGGGCGTAGTGCTGAACGTCGATCACACCCAGTGCGCACGACTCGGGACGGATCGGGAGCTCGAAGCCGAACCCCGCCTGCGGCCAGTCCCGGTCGTCGACCAGTGTGATCTGCTTTCCAGCCAAGAGTGCCTCCGGAGAGGGTCTCGTTATACCAGACGCGGCCAACCCGTTGCAGGAACGGATTCAACCTTGATTCCGGCGTAAGGCGGGCCGGATTCGAAACTGGTGACGAAGCCCTTCTGAAGGTCTGCTACAATCCCCTCCCAGACAGGCAGTCCCCATTCGAACGAGGGGAAGAGGCCTGAAAGGAGGGCTTTGGCGATGGGACGTCACATTTTTGTCAGCCTGGGCGCCGCGTTGCTGGTTGGCCTCTCGGCATTGTCGCCTGGTGCGGCGCAGGACAGCGTGTTCCCGGACAAGAACCTCGAGGCGGCGGTCCGGACCCAGGTGTTCGAGAAACGGAATACCGAAGAGCCTCTGAACAAGGAGGACGCCACCAAGGTCTACGTCCTGAAAGCCAAGGGCAAGGAGATCAAGGATCTCACCGGCCTCGAGTACTGCACCTCGCTGGGCGAGGTGGACCTCTCCGACAACCAGATCGCCGACATCGGGCCCGTCAAGGCGCTGGAGAACCTGCAATCCCTGGATCTCTCAGGCAACCAGATCACCGACCTCTCCCCGCTTGCCGAACTCACCAAGCTTCAATACCTGGGATTGTCCCAGAACCGGATCTCCGACGTGACGCATCTGGCCAAGCTGGTCAATCTCAACGCCCTCTACCTGGCCGGCAACCAGATCACCGACATCACGCCTCTGAAGGACCTCCAGAAGGTCTGGTCCCTCTATCTGGGCGGCAATCCTCTCCAGAACATGAGTGTCCTGGGCGGGTTGCGCTGGGTCTCGACCCTGGATCTGCGAGAGTGCGGCATCAGCGACGTCTCCCCGCTCAAGGGCCTGAAGGAGCTGAGCATGCTCTTCCTGGAGGACAACAAGATCGCCGACCTCGGTCATCTGGTGGAGATGATTCGGGAAGACGCCGAGGGTGAGAAGAGCTTCGCCCCCTTCCTGCGCCTTTACCTCAAGGGGAATCCTCTGAGCGACATGGCCAAAGACCAGCAACTCACCGCTCTGCAGAAATGGGGCGTCCGGATCGATCCCGCCAACTGAGTCCGGATCGGCACGTCAGAGCCGTCAGAGTTCCGTCAGCTCCCCCAACCTTCCATTGCTGTCTCCCAGAGACTCGGGTTGCAGCCCGACCCGTTCCAATATGGAGAGGTAGAGGTTGGTCATGGGAGTCTCGTCGGGGTAACGAAGGTGGCGGCCCGGATGCAGCCTGCCGTTTCCGCGGCCGGCCACAAGCACCGGCAGATCGTGATGCGTGTGCTTGTTGCCGTCGGCCAGCCCGCTGCCATAGACGATGATGGAGTGATCCAGCAATGAGCCGTCGCCGTCCGGCGTGGAACGGAGACGATCCAGGAAGTAGGCGAACTGCTCGATGTGATACCGGTTGATCTTGGTGATGTTCCGGATCTTGTCCTCGTTCCCCTGGTGGTGGGTCAAACCGTGGTGGGCGCCGGAGACCCCGATCTCACGGTAGGTTCGATTGCTCCCCTCCATGCCGTACATGAAGGTGATGACGCGGGTCATGTCGGTCTGGAAGGCAAGGACCTGCAGGTCGTACATCAAGCGCACGTGCTCGGCAAAGTCGATGGGGATTCCGGCCGGACGGTCCAGACTGGGCGGGGCCGCCTGAACCTCGTTCTCGGCCCGGTCGATCCTCTTTTCGATCTCACGGACGGCGTGCAGGTACTCGTCCAGCTTTCTCCGATCCGTGGGCCCCAGGTGGCTCTTCAGCTGCTGCGTGTCCTCCCGCACGAAATCCAGGATGCTCCTGCGGTAGCGCCGCTGCTTGGCCTGGTAGGCGGGATCCGTGTTCCGGTCCGCGGCGCCAAAGAGTCGTTCGAAGACCAGCCGCGGATTCACCTCGGGTGGCAGGGGGCTGGTCTCACCGCGCCAGGCGACGCTGTTGCTGTAGGCGCAACTGTAGCCGCTGTCGCAGTTCCCGGCCATACGGCCATGATCGACCCCCAGTTCCAAAGACGGGAAGCGGGTCCGGTCGCCGATGGCTTCAGCCGCCACCTGGTCGACGGAGATGCCGTTCTTGATGTCCGCTCCCTTGGTCTTCTTGGGGTGGACTCCCGTCAGATAGGAGGCCGCCGCCCGAGCATGGTCGCCGGGTCCGTCGCCCAGGGCCCGGCCGTTGTTCTGGGTCAGACCCGAGAGCAGCATCCAGTCCTGGCGGGACGAGGCCAGCGGTTCCAGGATCTTTGGAATCTCGAACCGGGCGCCGTCGGCCGCCGGCGTCCATCCTTCCATGATGATGCCGTTGGGCACGTAGGCGAAGCTGAGGCGGCAGGGGGCAGCCACCAGATCACGGCCCCGGCTGGCGAACGCCGGCGCCATGGCATCGAGCATGGGCAGAGCGACGGCGGTTCCCAATCCGCGCAGAAAGGTCCTTCGATGCAGATGTTTTCCGGTGATCATCTCTCTTCCTCCCCCCGCCTCATCCGAAACGGCATGCTGTTGGCGATCTCCAACACCAAGCGGGACAAACGGTAGTAGTCCTGCTCCAATCCCAGGAGGATCTTGTCGACGGCGGGCTTGTCGTAGTCTTCCAATCCCCGTCCTAGGGCATAGGTTAGCATCTTGTCAGTCAGGCAGCGAGCGAAGTCCTTCCGGTCCTGCACCAGGATGGCCCGCAACTCGGCCGGGTTGGTGAAGGATCGCCCCCCCGGGAGGGTCCCGGCGGAGTCGATGGGGAATTTTCCTTGGCGGGTTCGCCAGGCGCCCACCGGGTCGTAGTTCTCCAGTCCGAAACCCAGAGCGTCCATCTTGATGTGGCAGGAGGCACAGCCCGGGTCGGAGCGGTGCTGTTCCAACTGTTCCCGCAACGTCGCCTCGAACCCCACCTTCCCTTCTTCCAGCTCGGGAATCCCGGGAGGAGGATCCGGCGGCGGTGTCCCGAGAATGTTCTCCAGCAGCCACTTCCCGCGGAGCACCGGCGAGGTCCGGGTGGGGTAGGAAGAGAGGGTGAGAATGCTCGCCTGGGTCAGGATGCCGGAACGCTGGAGTCCGTCGAGCTCGACCCGCTGGAAGTGGTCGCCCTCGATGCCCTCGATCCCGTAATGACGCGCCAGGCGCTGGTTCATAAAGCTGAACTTGGCGTCCAGGAAGTCCAGAATGCTCAGGTTCTCGCTCAGGACCGTTTCGAAGAAGAGCTCCGTCTCCCGCCTCATGGAAGCGCGGAGCCGGGCGTCGAAATCGGGGAAAAGGTCCGGATCGGGGCGGATCTCCTCCAGGTTTCGGAGCTCGAGCCATTGTCCCGCGAAATTTTCGGCCAGGGCCCGCGCCTTGGGATCGGCCAGCATGCGCCGAGCCTGCGCCTCCAGTACCGCGGGATCGGTCAGGTCCGAGCTCTCGGCCAAACCAAACAGCTCGTCGTCGGGCATGCTGCTCCAAAGGAAATAGGAAAGCCGGGCCGCCAATTCGTGGGAGTCGATCTCGTGGACCAGGTGAGGGTCGGTGGGATCGGGGTCCCGCTCGATCCGAAACAGGAAGTGGGGGGAGACCAGGACTGCTTGAACTGCCACCCGCATCGCCTGGGCGAAGGAATCCCCCTCCTTGCAGGCCATCTCCACCAGCCGCAGGACCGATTCGACTTCCCTTTCCCAAACCGGGCGCCGATACGCCCGGCGCAACAACCGGTTCAGAATCCGGCGGGCGCAATCGGGCTGGTAATCGCCGGCGGGGTCGCCGCAGATCATGAGCCTGCGGTGGCTTTCGGTCACGGGAAGGGGCCGTGCCTTCAACGGGCCCAGGAGCAGGAAATTGTCCACGAACAGTTTCCGCTCTCCCTTGTACGAACTCTTGGGATCCTCGACCTGCGGGATGTTCTCCATGCCGTCGGAGAGGAAGTGGGCATACAGTTCCAGCTTTCGCCCGTCGGCGTCCAGGGTGACGTCGAAGGTCCCCCGCTCGTAGACGTTCGGTTCCACCTCGAAGGTCTTCATCCGGTTCCCGTCGAAGGAAATGGCCATGATGCCGTTGGCCGGCATGGGCGGAGGCGGTTCATCCTTCTTGGGCCGGTACCGGCGATCCACGACCCGGATCCGGAGCTCGTACTCGCCCGCGGTCGGGAATTCGTGATCGACCCGGTAGTCCCCGGCAGGAAAGAACCCCTCGTGTTCCGCCTCTCGGGTCGCCAGGTACTTCACCAGGGTCGCCTCCACCGGAGGCCGGGCGACGATGGCCGCATTGGCGATCCGCTCCGCCGCCGCCATGTATTTCTCCATCAGGATCGGGGGCAACGAGAGCACGTCTCCGATGTTGTCGAAACCGTAACCCGAGTCGTCCGCCGGAAAGTCGGCCGCGGGTTTCAGATCGATACCCAACAGATCACGGATGGTGTTGTTGTATTCCGCCCGGTTCAGGCGGCGGGCCGTGACGCGACCCGGGTCGGGCCGGCTCGCACCTGCCGTTTCGACTGAGGCCCCGGCCAGATTCCGGATCCAGGCCAGCACCGCCTCGATGGCCTTGGGCTCGGGCCGAGTTTGGCCGGGAGGCGGCATCTCTCCACGGACCAGCTTCTCTTGAACCTGCTTCCAAAGGGCCAGCTCTCCCGGACCGGGACCAGACTCGGAAAAGGCGTCCAACTCCAGTCCCCCCGTCTTCAGTTGGCGGTTATGGCAACTGACGCAGTTCCGGTTCAGGAAAGGCAGGACAGAGTCCTGAAAGGCATGGTCGTCTCCGGCTTTGGCCCGTGTCGCCGCCTCCAGCGGTGCGACTCCCTGGAGGACGAGAACCAACGACAGGAAAAGAGAAAGTAGAGGGCGACTCATGGGAATCTCCTGGAAATATAACCCAAGTCCCGGACCCAGGAAAAGCCGGCGGCCGAGCCGCAGCGGACGGAACGGGACGGCATCTCCTTCATTCACCGGGGATGACGTCGGCCGAATCCCCTCCCCGAACGGACTCTGGTACGATCCTTCCGGCGCGGGACGGCAAATCACAACAACTCAGGAGAGCTGAAAGATGGTGCTTACCGATTCCCATCTTCTTACGACTGGGCTTGGGAGACGCGAAACGGGAAGCCTGCCTCTCCTGAGCCGGCTTTTCGCCTCAGCGTTTACGGTCCTCCTGCTGGCGGAGTCCCTGCCGGCGGTCGTGACCCTGAAAGTCGGTAGCGGCGGTGGTGTCGTTCCCTTCCCCCACTCCAACGGGCGGCAGATCGGAAGGAACCAGGACGGGCTCTGGTTCGTCGCCTACGACGGCAAGTCCTCGGGCGGCAGGACCGCCTTTCTGGCCGTCTCCAAGAGCGGCGATCCTGAGTTCGCCGGCGACTTTCACCCGCCCGTGCTCCTCGCCGGAGGGTCCACCGAGAATCGCATCGCAGGGGCCGAAAACGACGCCAGTGCGGTCAGCTTCGTCCTCGACGGCGACGACGTGCTGCACCTGATCTGGCAAAGCTCCGATCCCGACGCCATCTGGTACAGCCGGTGCGAGGTGGCCGGAGCGGAGGCGGCCGCCAGGATCCGCGATGCCGGCAACTGGGCGCCGGCCCAACGAGTCGACGACTCGGCGAAGGACCCTCGAATGGGGGATCTGGCCGTCGATGGAGCGGGCCGGCTCTGGATTGCCTACAGTCAGGCATCGTCCACGGCTGAAGGCCACTCGCGCCTCCAGGACGGCGGAGTCGTGTACAACCGCCACAATGGACGCCAGGAGTCGGACGAGATCTGGATGGCCACCCCGTCGGACCGGGGCTGGACCCGCAAGGTCCTGACCCTTCCGGGAGCCTTTCGAGCACCGGTGATGGATCTGGACCCCAGCGGCACTCTCCACCTGGTCTTCAGCCGGGACGATTCCTGGCTCCTCTACTATCTCCAGATCCCTGACTTGGCCAAATCCTTCGCCGGGGACGAGGACCTGACCCGGATCCTGCCTCACGGCCCCTGGAGTGGAACCGGCTTCGTCAACTACAGCGTGGTCGGCTGGGGCGAACGGGCGCTGGTGGTCTTCGAGAAATCGGAGCACGTCATTCTCTACGCCTATTTCGACGGCCGGAACTGGACCCGAAAACCGCTGCACTACGGCCGGGACAAGTTCCACCGTCCCCAACTGGCCCGCGACGAACACGGCGTCGCCTGGGTCTTCTGGTCCAATTCGACCCGCGGCCATACCTTCTACTCGCGCTGGCTGGGAAACGGGTTCAGCGCTCCCTACGAGAGCCGCACTCTGGCCGGCGACCCTCTGCTTCACAAAGAGGCCACGAACATTCTTCCCAACGAACTGTCGGCGGGACCCGCCCTGAGCGACTTCCACACGGTCCAGAAGCAGATGTCGCCGGGCTCCGGGAGCTTGGGAATGACCGTGGCCGCCACCGACTCAACCGGCGGCGGGGTCTTTTTCGACCGGATGGCGGTCCCGGACCTGAAGGTGGAGGCGGGCCGCAAGGTGCTCTTCCTGGACATGCTGGAGGTGAGCGCGACCGACGGACTGGTCGAGAGCTTCCATCCCATGAAGAAGCATCCGGCCAACCCGGTGCTGAGAACCGGTCCCCTGGGCAGCTTCGACGGTCTCCGCGCTCACGCCTACGGCGAGATTCTCTACGACGAGGGGCGTTTCCGGATGTGGTACTCGGGCCTCTCCCAGGACTACGCGACGAACCAGCGCTCTCCCCATTACGTGGGCTACGCGGAGAGCCGGGACGGGGTGAACTGGGTCAAGCCCAATCTGAACCAGGTGGAATACAAGGGGTCCAAGGCCAACAACATCATGGACATGAGCGGCGATGGAGGGAGCGCCTACATGCCCATGGTGGTCAAGGACGAACGGGAGCCGGATCCCAACCGGCGCTACAAGGCGATCGTGGCCACACGGGGCAATCCACTCCTCTATTCTCCCGACGGCATTCACTGGACCCGGGGTGGCCGCGTCCAGATGTCGTTCGGCGACCGGCGGAACCTTTTCTACGACTTCCTGGAGCCGAAACCGGAGCGGCGCTGGAAGGTCTTCTCCCACTGCGCGAAGGAGACTTACCGCTGGGTCCGAATGACCTGCGTCTACTGGAGCCCCGACCTTCTGGAGTGGACCAGCGATCCCAGGAACCCCAACCTGGTCCCCCGGGCCGGCCTGGAGGCGGAGCAGCATCTGACCTCGGTCTGGCCGGACGCCGGCATGTATCCGGGCATGTTCGACATCTGGGGACCCGATCACCGGATGCCCCAACAGTTGATCGTCAGCCGGGACGGAGTCAATTTCGTCCATGTCTTCGACGGCCGGCCCGTGATCGAGTTGGGACGGAACGGCGAATGGGACGCCGGCTGGGTCTCTCCCGTGAACGTTCCCTTGGAAGTCGAGGGCGAACTCTGGTTCTACTATTCCGGCAGCGCCACCACCATCGGGTGGTTCCACGATTGGATCATCACTCCCATGTACACCGGTCTGGCCACCATCCGGAGAGACGGCTTCGTCAGCCTGGAGGTGGCGGAAGGGTCCGAATCCGGCTCCTGGACCACCATCCCGCTGAAACCGGCGGGTGCGCCCCTGGAATTGGAACTGAATGCAACCGGACTCGATCGAGGCCGAGGCCGGATTCTCGTGGAGCTGTTGCAGGGGGACCGGACCGCGGCTCGGAGCAATGCCGTGACCGGAGACGGCCTCGCGGTCCCGGTCTCTTGGCCCTACGGGGAAAGACAGCTCAGTCTTCCCAACGGCGGGGAGCCGCTCCGTCTGCGATTCCGTTTGGAGGGTCACGCCCAGCTCTACAGCTTCTCCTTCAGGTAATTCCGCGGAGCCGCGTCCCGTCCGGATGCCGGTGTGATGCGAAATCCCATTTCGATTGAAACGCGCTCGCGTATTCTCACCATGTTCGTCCTGGTGTTCGCCGGGGAGATGATGTACAGCCTGCCGTTTAACGTGCTGCGCTTCTTCCGCCCGACCGTGCTCGAAGTCTTCGACTTTTCCAATTCCGACCTGGGTGACATCTTCGCGCCCTACGGCATTACCGCGATGCTCTGTTATTTCCCGGGTGGGATCCTCGCCGACCGCTTCTCGGCCCGTAAGCTGATGAGCATTTCGCTTGTGGTCACGGCCGCGGGCGGTCTCTATCTCATGACCCTGCCCGGCATTCTGGGCATGTCTGTCCTCTACGCCTTCTGGGGGGTGACGAGTGTTCTTCTTTTCTGGTGCGCCCTGATCCGCGCGACCCGGGAGTGGGGGGGACAACTCTCTCAAGGCCGGGGATTCGGCCTCCTGGACGGTGGCCGCGGTCTGATCGCGGCACTGTTCGCGAGCGTCGGCGTCATTCTGTTCAGCCTCCGAATCGGAGCCGATCCGACGCTCGCCGACCCGGCCGAACGCGCGGCCGCCCTGCAGACGGTCATCCTCTTTTACACCGTCGCCACCTTGGCGGCGGCCGCCGCGGTGTGGTGGCTCATCCCGGAGACGCCCGCCGTCACGCGAAAACGTCGGCGGCAGACCTGGTCGAAGGTCAGGAAGGTTCTTGGCATCCGTGCGGTATGGCTGCAGGCCGTCATCGTGATCTGCGCCTACTGCGGCTACAAGGGGCTCGACAACTATTCCCTCTACTACTACGAAGTGCTGGGGATGAACGAAACCGATGCCGCCGGTTTCGCTGCCACGACGGGCTACCTCCGTCCCGGCGGCGCCATACTCGCCGGATTCGTGGGAGACCGATTCGGGATCGCCTGGACGACCACGGTGCTGTTCACGTCCCTTGCCGCCAGCTGGGCCGTACTCGCTTTCCTGGGAACGAGTCCGGAACTCGTGGTGATCCTGTACGCGAACCTGATCGTTACGATTTTCGGTGTGTACGCGCTACGTGGCCTCTACTTCGCCCTCTTGGAGCAGACTCATGTTCCGCATACGCTGACCGGGACCGCCGTCGGCGTGATCTCCCTGGTGGGCTATACGCCGGACATCTTCTACAACATGATCGCCGGTCGGCTTTTGGACGCGACACCCGGCATCGGCGGGCATCAGCACTACTTCCTCCTGCTCTCGGGCCTGGCGACCGTGGGGCTCGCGGCCGCCGCCATCCTGCACCATGGTTACGGGCGCCGGACCGGACGGAGTAGTTTGGGAACTAGGAGCCTGCGCCGCAGAAATTGATCTACTGCGAAAGCGGTAGAATCGGTCCATATTTCCCCGATTTCTCGGCGAATAGAACAACTATGCACCTCAAAATCGAGAAAATCTGGCCTCGATTCCCCACTTTCTCGCTACGATCATTTCTACCGCGCAGACTCCTAGGACAGGTAGGAGACCATCCCACTGGCAGGAGGCGATCCGGACCTCGGTTCCTCTCAATCCTGGCCTTGATCTCCCGCTCTCAACTGCTGCTCCAGCAACTTGCCTGCGATCTCCATGAAGTCCCGGTAGGTGACGATGCCCACCAGTCGACCGTCCTGAACCACCGGCAGGCACCCGATTTTCTCGCGCCGCATGATGGCGATGGCTTCCACCGTCAACGTCTCCGGAGTCACGGTGATGGGATCCGGCTTCATGATCCGGCGAACCGGCTCCATCTTGCGTTGTGCGCCGCCCTGGCGGATGAAAAAACTGAAGATGGCCCGATAGGAGACCAGACCGACCAGGCGGTTCTGTTCATCCTCCACTGGAATGTGCCGGACCCGCTCCCAATCCATGATGCTGGCCGCCAGGTCGATGGGGTCCTCCGGCTGGACGGTGAAGACCTCCGTGGTCATGTACTGCTCGATCCGCTTGTAGTGGGCCCGCCAGTCCCCGCCCTCGTCCGCCTGGGCCAACGGCCATGAATGGACAGGCCTTCCTTGCGTCTGGCGATGGTAGGTCGCCGCCGTCAGAGCCACCAGAATCTCTCCCCGGCGCCGATCGCCTCCCATCCGGGAATACGATCGCAGCAGCCAATCCGCTCCCGTCTGCCCGTTCTCCACCCGCTTCTCGATGACGCCCAGATACCGCTTGATGTCCTCGCCGCGGATGCCGCGGTGCCGGAGACCCTCCCTGGCCACGGGCAGGAGCCTCTCTCGAATCAGTTCGGGAGCGGACATGGATCCTCCGTCCAGCCAGTTCAACTGCGCGTTCAGACCCGATCGGGCGGCCGACAGGAAGTTGGACTTGACCTCGGCGAAGGAGATCCGGGGGGTGACGTCCCCGTGCTCCTGTGCCAAGCCGGTGACCAGTCCGCAGAAGAAAGCGGCGTTGGCCACCTCATCCAGCACCGAGGGACCGGATGGAAGGACCCGGTTCTCGATTCGCAAATGGGCCCGGCCCTGGTGAACTCCGTAGCAGGGACGATTCCAACGGTAGACGGTGCCGTTGAACAGGCTGAGCGCCTTGAGCCTGGGCAACCGGTTGCGGGAAAGCGCCTCGAACGGGTCCTCGGTGCCCTCGACCTTCATCAGAGCCCGGAAACGGGTCACGTCCTCGCGGAAGATGTCCAACACCGAGCCGCGAACCCAGCGGTCCCCGAATCCGACGCGGGGTCTTGAACTCCGGGGATAGGCGGAGGGCCTCCGCGTGTCGACGGAGAGTTGGAAGAGGGCGATTCGGGTTTCCTTCCACAGTCTCTTGCTCAGCAGGAGGGGAGAGTTGACGGCGGCCGCCAGCACCGGGGCCGTCGCCAACTGGGCGATGTTGTAGTACTGGGGAAACTGGTCCGGAGGCACTTGGAGGTGCACCTGGAAGCTGGTGTTGCAGGCCTCCAACATGATGGTTTTTACCTTGACCATCAGTTCGTCGATCCCCCGGATGCGGAGCGTATGGGTCTCGCCGCGCAGATTGGTGACCGCCTCCGAGAGCGTGCGGTAGCGCTGCTGCGGGCTCATGTTCCGAGTCGTGAGCTGCGACAGGGTCAGGGTGGGCAGGATGCCCGCGAGCAGGATCCGCGCCCCGTGAGCGCGGGCCAGTACGGCCAGCTCCTCGATCGATTCGTTGAGCTGGCGCTCCAACTCTTCCAAACAGCCGCCCCGGAACTCCAGAGGGTCGAAGTTGATCTCCAGATTGAATCGCCCCAACTCGGGGGTGACGCGGGGATTCCGGTTGTCTTCCAGAATCTGCGGACCCACCGGAGCCGGCTGCCAAGAGTCGTCCACCAGGAAGAGTTCCTGCTCGATGCCGATCCGCGGTGGACCCGACCCGATCCTGCCCTGCTCGAGCATCTGACGAAGGGCTCGAAGGTCGTCCAGCACAGAGTCCATGAAGCTCTCCTGATTCCCCATGTCCACCATTTCATCCATCCGAAATCGTCGCGTCCGGCCGTTGGAACGGGAAAGGATGATTCCGGGTCAATCGCCGGGACCGGAAAAGAAGTCGATGTTCTTCCGCACGAGTTCCGGCGACCAAATGCGAATCCGGGACACCTTGCCGGTGTCGTCGAACGAGCCCACGCCGATCCAACCCTCAGCGAACGTCTTGTCTTGGGCGCTCATGATGGGCTTGGACATGTCGTTGACGAAAACCTGTATGGAGCCGCTCTCCAGATCGCGCCGGATCCGGACCTGGTGCCAATCCCTCTCGCCCCAGTCGTGGCCGGAGGTCGTCTTCGTGGAGATCTTCACCCGCGCCTGGCCATTGACCAGAAAGATGTTGTGGGCGTGGTCGTCGGTCTGGGACGAGATATGCGCGTAGTAGAAGTGCGCCGGGTCCTGGAAACCGAAGAAGAAACAGAGATCCCGGTGACCGTATTCCCGGCCCGTCTGCCGGACCCGCAGGTCCACGACGAAACTGCCGAATTGCTGGCGATCGACCAGCGCGATGTTCAAGGGGGAACGGTGCGGAGGCTCGTACCGGCTCTGCCGGAAATGCTCCAACGCCGGTTCCCCCTGGCTTCGGTCGGAGTAGCGCCAGGCCCCCGCGTCGGAGAAGACGAAGTCCCGGAGCGCCTCCTTTTTACCCATGGTCTGATTGTAGAGTAGGCGGTGCCCGGACGGCACTTCCGGCCCCGGCGCCGGGGTCAAATCGACCATCACCACCTCGGTCGTGGTGGGGAAACGATCGGGCACGGGAAGCGTGACCCGATCCCTGGCCAACCACTCGACGCTACGGGTGAAAATGGTCTGGAAGCCGACGCAGTGCAGTGAGTTCCGGTGCTCCTGACCGGGCCAGTGATGCCCCATCAGATTGGTGACGACTCGACCTCGACCGTAGGGAATCACCCAGACCAAGGGCTCATGCTGCCCCGACCCGGCTTGCTTCGGCTCCGAATAAGCGGACGCCAGAACGGTCATGTCCAAGGCGGGTCCCCGCTGGCCGTGATACAGCTCGTCGGTGGCGTGCATCCAGCGGACCGGAATCCCCTTCATGATGGGATGCTCCGGCTTCCGGATCCGGACCACGTAGGAATGCCGCCGCCCATGTCCGGCACCGATGCCGGTGCCTCGGAAGATGCGCAAGAGGCGGCCGCTGGCGTCGTCGACGGCGATGGCGTCGCCGTAGTCCCGGTCCCGCCATCCCAGGCCGATCATCCGGTTGTACTCGGTCCATTCGGGAAAAGCGTTGTTGGCGGCGTGGACGATCGCCAGACCCCCTCCGGAGTGGACGTACTCCTCCAACGCCTCCTGCACCGCTCTGGGCCAGGGCTGACCGTTGTAGTTGCTGACGACGACGTCGAATGCCCGGAAATCAGGCCACCAGCGGCGCCAGGCGCCGGGTTCGGCTTCCTTGGGCGGACTGGTGGCAGTGACAACCTGGAACAGACCGGCGCGCTCCAGGGCGCCGCGCAGCGACTCGCTGGTCTCCACCCAGTTGTGATTGTTCTGTCCGTCGAGCAGAAGAACGCGAATCTTCTCTTCCCCCCGGAGCTCGCCGCCCGGAAAGAGAAATGTAAGGAGAATCAGACAGCAGGTCCACGTCTGGATCATGATCGGTTGCGCCTCCTGGTTTCAGATCGGACATTGGCCCCGGTGCTCGACCGGAGGCCGGTCGGTAATCTGGTTCGAGAGGGAATTGTATGGAGACACGGTAGCCCCGACAAGTCAGACACGAACCTGCCACGCCGGGCACTCAACGCCATTCTTCGTTATTCTGAATTTGGCGAAACCGTAAACCGGCAGCAGGCAAATTTGGAGAAGTTCAGATGAAACCGCCATTGGACCACCACGTCGATCTGACTGATCACGACATCCAAGTTCGAAGAGTCCTGCGCAACATCGCGCCGGCTCAGCTCTACGAGGAGGCCCTGAATTACGACCGGGGTTCGGCGATCGCCGATTCCGGGGCCTTGATCATCTCCTCGGGCGCCAAGACGGGACGCAGCCCGGGCGACAAGCGAGTCGCCGTTCATCCTGATTCGAGAGACCGGATCTGGTGGGGTTCCGTCAACGTTCCGCTCCAGGAGAACAACTTCCTGATCAACCTGGAGCGGGCCGTCGACTACCTCAACACCCGCGAGCGGCTGTACGTCACCGACGGTTACGCCGGTTGGGATCCTCGTTACCGCCTCAAGATCCGGGTCATCTGCACTCGCGCCTACCACGCCCTGTTCATGTACAACATGATGATCCGGCCCTCGGAGAAGGAGCTGGAAGAGTTCGGCGAACCGGACTTCATGATCTACAACGCCGGCCACTTCCCGGCCAACCTCCACACCGAGGAAATGACCTCCAAGACCAGTATCGACCTGAGCTTCGAACGCCGGGAGATGGTGATCCTGGGAACCGAGTACGCCGGAGAGATGAAAAAGGGCGTCTTCACCGTGATGCACTACCTGATGCCCATGGCGGGGCAGCTCTCGATGCACTGTTCGGCCAACACCTCCGCCGAACTGGACAACGTCGCCCTCTTCTTCGGGCTCTCCGGAACCGGCAAGACCACGCTTTCGGCCGACCCGCGCCGCCGGCTCGTGGGAGACGACGAGCACGTCTGGAGCGACCGGGGCGTCTTCAACATCGAGGGAGGCTGCTACGCCAAGTGCATCGGCCTCACCGAGGAGAACGAGCCCGAGATCTACCGGGCCATCCGCTACGGCACGGTCCTGGAAAACGTGGTCTACGATCCGGACCGGCGTCAGGTCGACTACGACGACAACTCCGTCACGGAGAACACGCGCGCGGCCTATCCCATCGATTTCATTCCCAACGCGGTGATCCCGTGCCAAGTCGGGCATCCGAGAAACGTCATCTTCCTGACCTGCGACGCCTTCGGCGTACTTCCTCCCGTCAGCCGCCTGAATCCGGACCAGGCCATGTACCATTTCATCAGCGGCTACACCGCCAAGGTGGCGGGGACCGAAGTGGGGGTCACCGAACCCAGTGCCACCTTCTCGGCCTGCTTCGGAGCGGCGTTTCTGGCGTTGCACCCAAGCCGGTATGCCGAACTGATGGGTGAGAAGATCCAGCGCCACCAGGCCCGGGTCTGGCTGGTGAACACCGGTTGGTCGGGAGGTCCCTACGGTGTCGGAAGCCGATTCTCGCTGCCCCACACGCGGGCCATTATCGACGGGATCCACGACGGCAGTCTGGACCAGGCGCCGGCAGTACGGGACAGCCACTTCGGCTTCGACATGATCACCGAATGTCCGGGTGTTCCCCACGAGCTGATGGTGCCGGAGCGGACCTGGCCGGACCGTGGGGCCTACCGCAGCAAGGCTCGGGAGCTGGCCGGACTCTTCAAGGCCAACTTCAGGAAATTCGAGCAGGGGACCTCGGCCAGCATTCGGCAGGCGGGTCCGGCTTAGAAACGGCGATTTCCCAACCGCCGACAGGAGCGGCGATTTCCTAGTCGCCGATGGGAGCGGCGGTTTCCAACCGCCGAACTCCCGACGAAACATGGGGAAACGGGCGACTGGAAATCGCCCCTCCAACCCCCTCCTAGTTCAGGCGCACCATCCGCTGGACCCGGCTGCCTTGGATGTCGCCCAGGTAGACGTCCCCCTTGGAGTCGACGGCGACGGCATGGACCCAGTTCAACGAGCCCGGCTTCCCCATCGCGCTCAGGGGAAAGGTCCAGTGCTCTAGGACCCGGCC
The DNA here is from genome assembly GCA_965263035.1 of Acidobacteriota bacterium. Taxonomy (GTDB): domain Bacteria; phylum Acidobacteriota; class UBA6911; order RPQK01; family JAJDTT01; genus JAJDTT01. The sequence goes on along the minus strand of OZ253580.1, from coordinate 4,712,055 downwards.
TTCCGTGTTGAACTTCATGAGGATCTGGTCCTTGGGCGGGGCGCCCAAGCGGCCACCGCTTCCCCACCGCATGGGCGAGGACCCGCAGGCGTAGATTTCGTCGGTCTTGGTCACCCAGAGCCCCCAGGGCACCAGGAGGTTCCGCCACTCGGCCAGGAAGCGGCCGTCGGACTCGAAGACCTGGACCCGGGCGTTGCTGCGGTCCGCAACATAGAGACGGCCCTTGGAGTCCACGACGATGCCGTGGGGCGTGTCGAATTCGCCCGGAGCCGTTCCCAACTTTCCCCAAGTCCTGACGAAACGGCCGTCGGCGTCGAAGTGGACGACCCGGCTGTTTCCGTAGCCGTCGGTGACGAAAATGTCCCCGGCGGGCGTGATGGCCATATCGGTGGGACGGTTGAAGTGGCGGCCGTCCTCTCCCGCCTCGCCCGGAGTGCCCAGGGTCATGAGCAGCTTACCCTCGGGCGTGAACTTGTAGACCGCGTGGGCGCCGGCGTCCGCCAGCCAGACGTTTCCCTCAGGCCCGATCTTCATATGGTGGGCACTCTTGAAGCCCTTGTCTTCCCAGGATCGGACCAGGGACCCGTCCTGCCCGTAGACCTGGACGGGATCCTTACCCCGATGGAAGATCCAGACCTGGTCCTTGGCATCGACGTACAGACCGGGCATCTGTCCCCATTCGAGACCGGCGGGCTTACGGGGCCATTCCGGGTCGACCTGATAACCAACGGCCAAGTTCACCTTATCCGGTGCAGCAGCACTCCCCGAGATGGTTCCGCCGGATTCGGTCAACCACCAGGAGAGGCCCAAAATGCTCCCCAGGGCAACGGCCTGCACCATGAAATACCTTCTGTTCATAATTCTTTCCTCCTGGCGACTCCCGGTCACAATCTCTTGAGCCGGATGTCCTTGAACTCCACGTGGACTCCCGGGTCGTGAAGTTGCAATGCAATGCCGCCCTCCTCCAGACGTCCGGACTCGGCGTTGTCGGTGAATTCGGACGACAGCTTGCCGTTGATGAAAAACCGGCAGTGGTTGCCGCGGGCGATGACGTGGACCCGATTCCATTCGGGGCGGCGGTTCACATGATCCAGTGTCAGCGGATCTTCGATAGCGGTCAACTGCGGGGTCTCGTCGGCCCCGATGACCAGCCGGGTCCCGCGGGGATTGTCGGGTTCGGGGCGGGAGCCGAAGTGGAAATCCCAGGAGCCCAGTATGTTCTTTCCAATGCCTACGTGACCCAGGTCGGCGTGGTAGCTCTCGAACGGGCGCTTCCCGGTCACGTCGACCCGGGACCGGATGTCGATCCCGGTGTTGGCCTCGGTCAGCAGCCGGTAGCTCAGCTCAAGCTCGAAGTCGCGCAGTTCCTGGTCCTTCCAGAGCAGGTAAGAAGACCTCCCCAGGCAGATTCCGACCAGTCGACCATCCTGAACGGACCAGTCCCGGCTCGTCCCGCCCCCGGCGGCGCGCCAACCCTCGAGACTCTCGCCGTCGAAGATGGACACGAAACCGGGCTCCTCGCTGGAGGTCGGACCGCCGCATCCGCACAGGAGGCCGACGCTCAGAAACGTCAGAATCGAACAGCGGAGCCGGTTGGTCCAATCGCCGTTTCGGTCAGGCCCCGAATTCATTCGCCGCCGTCTTCCTGCTTCTCCCCGTAGACGTGGCGGCTGAAGATCTCACGGATCTCGGCGGCGCTGCCCGCTGCCTGCAACCGTGCCATTCGCGACTCCTCTTCCTGCTGCATGGCCCGGACGTTCATCAGCACCGCATCAAGCTTGTCCGCGGGGAACTTGCAGGCGCCGTTTTCGTCCATGTGGATGATCTCGCCGGGCGAAACGTCCATGCCCGCCACCGTCACCGGCACGTTGACGGCGTGGAGGGCCGTGGGGCCGTGGCCGGGAGTGGCCCCGCTGAGCAGATACTGGAATTTCATGGGACGGATCTCGTCCAGATCTCGGGACGGACCGTTGGAGATGGCCGCCACGCAGCCGATGGCCTTGAGGGCGGAAGTCATGTTGCCTCCCGACAGGCCCACCTTGCCGGCAATTTCGGGCGGGAAATTCTGCTGGAAGATCAGGACCGTGGGCTGCTCGGACGCCTCCATGGCCTCCAGCACGTCGATGAAGGTCAGTTGCTTGTAGTTGGGATCGGGGAGCCCGAAGATGCAGGTGACAGCGTAACCCACGGTCCGGCCCAATTCGGGATACATGCAGCGAATCGACTGGTCCGTGTACCAGTTCGTGGACCAGGGATTGTAGAGCCCCAGGCACAAGGGATGGTCGGGATACGTGGCCACCACGTTGGTGATGGAGGGGGTGTCGAAATTCTTGAGTTCTTTCAGCATTTCAGATCGGTTCATGTCCTGTTTCCTTTCGCGCCCTTCGGTTCCGGGTCCGCTGCCGATAGCGGGGCCGAGTTCATATCATCACAGATGAACCGGGTTGTTGGAAGTGCCGCGAGCGGCCCCGAGTAGTAGACTGGGCGTGAGGGATTCGGTCCCTCGGGGGGGCACGCATCGCAACTGGGTGCAACGGGGGGAGTCCCATGGAGATCGTTCGACAGAAGGACAAGGCCACCACCAGCCAAGCCGCCGCCGCCAGGGCCTCAGCCAAACTGCGGGAGGCCATCGACCGGCAGGGGACCGCCAGATTCTGCGTGGCCACGGGCAGCTCGCAGTTCGACTTCATGGCGGCACTCACCGCGGATCGATCGATCGACTGGTCCCGCACGACCATGTTTCACTTGGACGAGTACACCGGGATCTCCGAAACCCACCCCGCCAGCTTCCGCCGCTATCTCCGGAAACGCCTGGTGAATCGGGTGCATCCGGGAGAGGTCCACTTCATCCGGGGCGAGGCGCCCGACCCTCAGGCCGAATGCCATCGGATCTCAGATCTCATCCAAGAGGGCCCGATCGACGTCGCCTTCATCGGCATCGGAGAGAACGGCCACCTGGCCTTCAACGATCCGCCCGCCGATTTCGAGACCGAGGAGCCCTATATCCTGGTCACCCTCGACGCCCCCTGCCGGCAGCAGCAGGTCTCCGAGGGGTGGTTCGCCAGCATCGACAAGGTGCCGGCCCAGGCGGTCTCCATGTCCATCCGCCAGATCCTGAAGGCCAGGTCCATCGTCTGCACGGTTCCCGGCATCCGCAAGGCCGAGGCGGTCCGCAACTGCGTGCAAGGCGAAGTCACTCCGCTGCACCCCTCATCCATACTGAGGACCCACGCCGATTGCCATCTCTATCTGGACCGGGAATCCGCCTCCCTCTTGGGAACCGCCTCCGGCTGAGGGTCCCGATTCCGCGAGAACCTTCACCACGCGCCATCCGGTAGAATAGATCGCAGGTCCGAGCAAATCACTGGTTCCGATTGGATAACCGGAGAATCGGTTGCAGATTCTTAAATTCATTCGTTATCTGGATTGTAGGCAAGATTTGACGGGACTCCTGCCGGGAGTAGGAACGAATACCGAGATCGAAGATCCGCGACTCCAAATCGGCCTTCGGAGAAGGCTTGAAGCGCCTCGGTCACGGGATGGAGAAGGAATCGGTGAGGTACAGAGAGTCGATTTGGAGCGTCCCGGCGACATGGCGGGACACCTACTTCAAACTCTTTGTGGCACTTGTTATCGTGACCACGACTCTGGTCGTCTGGCATGAGGTAGCCAGTGGGACGAAGGACGGCAACATGGAAACGTTCCTCGCCATCGCGCGAGGGCTGTCTCCCGTGGTCGTCGTGGTCGCCGCCTGGAGCGTGGTTTCCGTGGAGGTGGGTAGGATGTTTTCGGAATGGTATCTGAATCGACGTTACGCCAAGGGGCTCGCCAAGGGACGTACTGAGGGGCATGCCGAGGGGCGTGTCAGAGAGCGCAAGCGCTGGGAATCCTGGAACCGCGCGCGCATGGCCGCCGAGGAACAAGGAAAAAGTTTCACCAAGCTACCTCCTGCAGCCGCTGACGATCATCAGACCGGTGAGCGCGCGTGAAAGATTCTTCAGATTCCAACCGGACCCTAATCTCCGACAGAGGAGTATAGGCGGCCGACAGTATCCAGGCTTCCGCTTGGAATTTCTTAAGGGCGGGAAAAATGTTTTCGGAATGGTATCTCAATCGACGTTACGCCAAGGGGCTCGCCAAGGGACGTACTGAGGGGCATGCCGAGGGGCATGCCGAGGGGCGTGTCAGAGAGCGCAAGCGCTGGGAATCCTGGAACCGCGCGCGCATGGCCGCCGAGGAACAAGGAAAAAGGTTCACCGTCCCGCCTCCGGCAGCCGTTGACGACCGTCAGCCCGGTGAGCGCGCCTGAAACCGGAATACGGGGAACGGACGACCGCGAGACCGATCGCACCCAATCCTGGAAGATGTGAATCCGGGTGGGAATTCCCCCACCGGCTGGCATGTGAGATCTATTCGCACGTCACGAGATCCTGAGCCGGACCCAGCGGTTGTGGGTGACGGATTCGACGGTGCACCAGAAGTAGACCAGCAGGTCGCCATCCGGCAAGAGGATCCCCCAGGGCCGGCCGAAGGCGATCTTCTGGTGGGCGTCGATGAACTCGTCCACCGCTTTCGCCGTCATGGTTTCCTCGCCGGCCCGAAACACCACGGCCTGGTTTTCGACGTCGTAATTCTCCAGATCTTCGGTGATCGCGACGTGGATCCCCTGGGGTTCGCGGCGAAAATTGTAGATGGCCGCCACCCGGCCGTCGGGAAGCGCGATGGGGGCACAGAGCTGTCCCTGCAAGTTGGTGGGACGAGGTTCGCTCCAGGTCCGGCCGGCGTCCTCGGAAACGACCCAGTGATCGTTGACGTCCTCTCCCTGTCCCACGCCCCAGGTCCGGGTCCAGAGGGTGGTGTAGACCCGTCCATCCGGCAACACAGTCTGCATCTGGTCACCGTAGTGGAGGCGTTCCTCCACGTCGTCGGCCACCACTGACCACTCTTCCCAGGTCTGTCCCTGATCCGGTGAGAAAACGGCCCCCGCCTTCTGGTCCACCGGCCCCTCGTAGCCATCCGGCTTCCAGGTCTCGAACGGAAACATCCAGCGGTCGGGCGCGAGAATCAGAAGCTGACCCGAAAGGCTGCTCACGTATTTCTCGGGAGGCAGCGGGTTGGGCACCACCTCGGGACCCGACCAGGATCGGCCCTGATCGGAAGAGCGGAAAAGGACCATCTGAGTCGGCTTCAATCCCTCGGTGGCCGGATTGTACATCTCGTCGTTGTCCAGGAGATAACGGGCGGCCGCCATCAACAGGTTGCCATCCTCCAAGGGAGCGATAATGGGCGCCCGGTAGCACCATCCATCCGCCGGGAGACCGCCGTGGATGCTGCCTTCATTGGTCCAGCTGCGGCCCCCAGCGGTGGAGCGCAACACCTCGATGTGATTGTCCGGAGAGCACAAGCCGCTCCCCACGTGCTGCGCCGCCAGCAGGGATCCGTCCTGAAGCGGCCTCACGCAGGGAAAGTAGGCGCCGCGCCCGGGGACATGAGAGAGGATGCCTCGGTCCACGATTTCCAGCATGGGAATTTCCTTGGAAGTCTGTCGCGCGGAAGAGGCTACATTTCGTAGGTCACCCAGGCCGGAGAGCCCCAGGCGATCTCGCCGTCCTCCTGCAGGACCCGAATGTAGTAGTAGCTCTCACCCGAGTCGGCCGCGTCGCCGTCCGCGAAGTCCAGACGGAACGTGGTCTGACCGGGTTCCACCGAGTAGAGGACCCGGTTGTCCTTGATCAGGTCCACCCGCTTGATAATCCCGGTTCCCAGTATGGTCGCCTGGATTCTCACCGGCTGAGAACTGGTGAAGATCTCCCCCATCAGATGCTCTCCGCCGGACCCCACGAACCGAACGTCCAGCACGATGTTGTCGGTGGCGCCATAGGCCCGGCGGGCGCGTATGGCCTCCATCAGACCCTCCCGGGTCAGGCGCTCCGCGATGAGACAGGCATAGCTGATGTGGGTCGAAAGGTGATCCGAAGAGGCGATGAAACCCAGCTTGAGACCCTTCTCCAGAGCGCTCCACGCGGTGCCGTCGCGGCGGGAAGGCGAATTGTTTTCCTGGAGCGTCGGCGTGGGCTCCAGCGTCTTGGGACGAGGGGACCCCGGATGCTCGTAGGTGTCGCGCATGCCCTGGTAGATCTCCAGCAGCGTCTCCACCTCGGGATCGGAGTCCCGCCAGTCGGTTCCGGCCCCGGTGGCGATGGTGTGGGGGATGGAGGTGCCCCCGGTCCGACGCAGGTAACCGAAGAGGCGCTCGGCCCCGTCCAGACCCATGCGTTCCGCCGTGAGCACTTCCAGGATATTGTTTCCGCGCTGGGTGAAGAGGACGTTCCGGTGACCGTTGGGAAACTGCACCGAGCGCTCGTAGGCATAGAACGCGGTGAAATTGTCTTCGAGCTGGAACAGATCGGCGAACTTCTGGGTCCGCCACCAAGCGTACGGCTCGGCCACTTCGTGATTGTGGTCCGAGGTTCCCAGAAAGTCCATGGCGGCGGCGTCCCGCGCGTACCGGTAGGCGTCCAGCAGACCGCCGTCGCCGCCCCCGTCCAGAGAGATGTCCGTGTGCCGGTGGGTGTCGCCCCGGTAGATGAAGTAGGTCTTCCCGCCGGCCTCCACCCGATAGGAGCGGATCCGCTCCACCTGCTCGGCCTCGTCGGGATGGATCCGCTCCACCGAACCGACCGCGGCCGGCGTCCAGGGCTGCAGGGCCAGGGTCTTCCGACCCGGGCTCGATCCCAGGGGGGAGACCATCACTCGCCCATACTGCGGCAATGCCGACTTGGCGCTCCGCGTGTCGGTGGCCCAGATGCCCCAGACGCGTCCGTCCGCATCGAGAGCCGTGGCCGGCGACATGTCGTTCCGCCCGCTGCTCTGCCGCACCCGGACCAGATCACTCCACCGGGAACCGTCGTAGCGGGTGACGTGGACTTCCCACATGGGGAAGTACCGAGGCCTCCCGGCAGGACCCCGCTTGGTGACGTTGCGGACCAGCAGCCAGGGGTGACCGTCCGAGTCGATCTGGAGATGGGGAAGCTCCCACTCGCGGGCCGCATCCAGGCGATCGCCCAGGGGATGCGCCGTGGTGAGCAGTCGCTCGCCGTCCACGCAGGCCAGGCCCAACCAACGGGACTCCCTCAGCTCCGTCCCCTTGCGTTGAACCAAACGGCCCGTGTCCTTGCCCCACTCGGTGCCCGACTCGTGCCAGGCCACCCAGATGCGGTCCTGCGGGTCCACGGCAACCGTCGGGGCCGCCTCGAAGCGCTCGGTCCCCGCCACCACCTGGACCGGCTGCCACTCGCCGGCAGAGTATCGCCTCAGGTAAACGTCGTAGTTCCCTGCCGCATACCCGTCCCAGGCCACGGCCACCGACCCCGATTCGCCGGCAGCCACCGACGGGGTCCAGTTGTTCCCTTCGGCGGAAACACCCTCACTGAGCTGGACCGTGTCACTCCACCCGGAGCCGTCGTAGCTCCGGGCCACGATCTGGCTCCGTCCCTCGATGACCTTCTGCCAGATCAGCCAGAGGTTCCCCGACTGGTCGGTGACGGCCCGGTGATAGATGTCGGGACCCGCCTCCCTGGTCAGCCGGTGAAGACCGGACCAGCCCCCGCCGTCATGGCGGCGGGCGTACAGATCCCAGTTCCCCTCCACCTGCATGGACCAGATAGCCCAGACCCCGCCGTCTGAGTCGTACGCCAGAGCGGTGCGAAACACGTCCGCCTCCCGGGCCAGGACCCAGACCGGTCCCCAGGCATCCCCCTGCTTGCGCCGGACGCAGACCGAATCGTGATGGCGCTCGTCATACTCCTGCCATGCGGCCCAGAGGTCTCCCGAAGGGGTGGCCATGAGGGCCGGATAGTCCTGCTGGCCGGTCCGCTCCCGAGCCACCTGAGCCGCCGGAGGCACCCGCTCCACGCGCACTCGATCTCCGAGCCGGGACCCGGGATGGAACAACGGCAGATCCGCCGGTCCCACGGAGAAGTCCTGTCCTCCGGCCCGGACCTGGAACGGCGCTTGGTCCGGATTGTCCCAGAGCCGGACGAAGAGGCTGGGATGACGGATCCGGGCTCGATCCTTATAGCGAACCCAGTCAAGGGTGGTGTGCGCCAGCCAGCTGTCGGGCCCCGTGAGCCGGTCGTTGGGGATCTTCGGGTCGACAATGGTGCGCCAGCCGGCGCCGAAGTCGTGGCGGTACACGCCGGCGCGGAAGTGCTCGGGGACCAGCTCCGCTTTCTGGCCCGGCTGGAGGCGGAGATTCCCCGACCAGTCCCGGGGCTCCGAATCGGTGAGGCCCAGGGTGACCCGAAACACCGAGTCGGGGAATCGGATGTCGGAGACGGGAACCGTCTCGACCTTCGAGTCCATGGCCGATTCCTGGGACCCGCATCCCGACAGGACCAAGATCAGAACCAACGAGACGGAGGCACTCTGCCTTTTCTTCATGGATCAAAATTCCCCAGCTTGTCGGTCCAGTTTTCCCAGTGGTCTAACATGAGTACGGGGAGCGGGACAAGATTCGATTTCAAGCCGCGAGGAGGTCAATCGGACGGCACCTGGACCCGGCGTCCGGTTTCGCTGGACTCGTAGGCCGCTTCCACGATGCGCGCCACCTGCAGGGCGTCCTCTCCTGAAGCCGGGACGGTCCCCTCACCCCAGGTCGCCTTGAGAAAGTCCCGGACGAAACGCTCTCCGGGAACCCCGCCATAGGCCGGTGACGAAGCCAAGGTATATTCGAACTCCCGCCAGGGGGCGTCGGACCAGTCGGGATGGTCCGTCTCCACCTGGAGACGGTCGGGGGTTCCGGCGGACGAGAAGTACAATCGGCCCCGCCTGCCATTGATTCCCACATAGTTATCGTACCCCCCCACGTTGTGGTAGCCGCTGCCGCTCAGGGCCATGACGAATCCGACGTGAAGAGTGCCCACGGTCCCGGAGGCGAGACGGAAGGAGAGCACGGCCACGTCTTCCACGTCGATGTCCTCGCCGCTCCGGGTGGCCACCTCGGCCGAAACCGAAACGATCTCCTCACCGGTGACGAACCGGATCTTGTCGACGTAATGGCAGCCCAGCCAGGAGAGCATGCCGCCGCCCGAGAGCCGTTTCTTGAAGAGCCAGTAGTCGGGGTCCCGGAAGCGGACCTGGGTGGTGAGCATCCGGAACTCCATCGACATGAGCGTTCCCAGCAGGCCCTGTGCGATGATCTCCCGCGCCTGGCGGACCAGGGGATGGTACCGCCGCCCGTAGAAGACCCCCAGCTTCCGGCCGTTGTCCCGCGCCGACTGGACGACCCGGCCGATCTCCTCCACCGTGGGAGCGATGGGCTTCTCGGCCAGGACGTGATGCCCTGCCTCCAGCGCCTGGATGCAGATGCCGGGACTCCGGTCGGTCCGCGGGCTGGCCACGGCCAGGTGCGCGCCCGCCGCAAGGATCGACGGCAGATCGGTCGATACCCGCTCCACCTTCGCGCTCCCGGCTTCCTCGACGTCCGGAACGAATTTCTCGCTTTCAGCCCAGACCTGGACCCGATCCACCTCGGGAAGCTGATCGAGGGTTCTCAGATGGGCGATCGAATGGGGGTTGTCCAGACCCAGCAAGACCGCGTTGATTTTTCGCATGTGAACACTCCTTCCGAACCGGTCGTGCACTCACCAACGTCAACGAACCGTCAAGAGGAGGTCAAGACTACCACGCGGGGAAACTGGTAAGCTTTACAGCCGCGCGGGGGCTGCCGAGGCCACCGGGACCGCCGCTTCCACCATACTCGTTGAAAGGGGAATCCGAATGAAGCTGAGGCCGTTGGGAAAAACGGGACGCATGATGAGTCCCATCGGATTGGGTTGCGCCACCTTTGGCCGGGAGATCGATGAGGAGACCTCGTGGCGGGTGCTGGACTACGCCGTGGAGAAGGGCATCACCTTCCTGGACACGGCCGAGTCCTACGGCGGAGGCAATTCTCAGCAGTACCGCATCAAGGAGTATGGAGTCGAAGACAGGCGCGAGGTCACCCTGGAGATGAGCTCATCGGAGAACACCATCGGCCGCTGGATGGAGGCGCGGGGCTGCCGGAACGAGGTGACGGTCTGCACCAAGGTCAGCACCGGCGCCAGTCCCGAGAATATCCACAAGGCTCTGGCGGCGAGCCTGGAACGGCTCCGGACCGATTCGGTCGACGCCTACAAGATCCACTCCCCCGACCCCAACGTCCCCATCGAAGAGAGTCTGGACGCCCTCAACCAGGAAGCGGAGGCGGGACGCATCGTGGCCCTGGGCTGCAGCAACTTCACCGCGGACATGATGCGCGAGTCGCTGGAGATCAGCCGCAAGCGGGGATATCGCCCTTTCGAGATCACCCAGCCCCCGTACAACCTTGCCATCAGGGAATACGAGAGGGACCTCTTCCCCCTATGCAGCCGCGAACAGATCGCCGTCACCACCTACAGTCCTCTGGGAGCCGGCTTTTTCGCGGGCAAGTACACGGCCGAAATGGAAAACCTGCCCTCGGGAACCCGCTTCGACATCGTCCCCGGACACGGGGACATCTACTTCCACGACCGGTTCTTCAGGATTGTGGAACAGCTTCGAGCCAAGTCCGAGGAGACGGGGTTCTCCATGGTGCGGCTGGCCATGGCGTGGGCCATGAGCAACCCGGACGTGACGGCGGTCCTGGCGGGCGCACGCAAGTACGACCACATCGACAATGCTCTGGAATCGTTTCGGATGAACCTGGATCCGGAGTTGAAGGCCGAAATGTCCTCGTGGGGAGAAGTCTGATCCGTTGAGAAGGTCCCCCGTCAGGGCGGGACCGTTGACGCTCCTGCATGCCCAGGAAGCTTGGCCGGGAGTACGCGACCTTTGAAGTCCAATAGCCGGACCCCGACCCCCGTCGTTGTCCTGAGCCGTTGCCTCGGCGTCGAAGCCTGCCGCTACAACGGCAAGATGATCCGGGAAGACTTCATCCACCATCTCTCCTCCTACGTCAAAATCCGGCCGGTCTGCCCCGAACTGGAGATCGGCCTGGGCGTTCCTCGGGAACCCATCCGGATCCTCGCCGGCGACGGCGGCCGGACCCTGGTTCAACCGGCGACCGGACGCGACCTGACCCAACGGATGACCACCTTTAGCCAGTCGTTTTTGGGAACACTGAAAGAAGTGGACGGATTCATCCTCAAGAGCCGGTCCCCCAGTTGCGGCATCCGGGACACCAAGATCCACGACGCCGATCAGGAGACGGTGCTGGAACGCGGTGCCGGGATCTTCGCCGCGGCCGTCCTGGAGCACTTTCCCGACGCGGCCGTCGAGGACGAGAAGCGCCTCCGGAATCGAGTCCGGCGGGAACAATTCCTGACCCGGCTCTATGCGCTGGCTGGACTCCGCCGGATCGCCCGAAGACCGAACCGGGAAGCCTTGAACCGGTTCCATGCCAAGAACCGCCTTCTGCTCATGGCCTACAACCGGAAGGAGCTGGATCGGCTGGACAAACTGTTGTCGGACGACGGCGAGCCGGACGCGGCCGTCCTCGCCAAGGAGTACAAGAGGCGTTTATCGAATGCCCTTTCACGGAATCCCCGATACACATCCCTCATCGGCGTCCTGATCTACGCCTTGGGGCCGATTTCCAAGCAGTTGACCGACCGGGACAAGGCCCTCTTTCTGGATCGTCTCGAACGTTTCCGGAACGGCAAGATTCCCGCCAGCGGACCGGTGAGCCTGCTGCGGTCCTGGGTCCTGCGCCACGGTCCCAGGGACCTGAGGAATCAGACCTTGTTCAATCCCTATCCCATGGAGTTGAACGAAGTCGCCGACCCAGCCACGAAGAAGCCCCTGCAACGTTCTCTCTACGACATTTGAGCCGGCCGTCTCCGGTGTTCCGTGGAACCGCACCGGCGGGCTCTTCTCGGGCTTGCATTTCGTCCCCTCCCGTAGGAATCTGGCCCGGTCAGCTGCCACGGAGGCAACACACGGCGTGAAGAGACGGGTTCTGGTGGTGGGTGCAGGCTCCATCGGCCTGCGGCATCTGCGGCTCCTGGCCGAGGTCGAGGATCTTGCGGTCGAGGTCTGCGACAGTCGGCCCGAAGGGTTGTCCGAAGCGGGACTCGCCGTTCCCGGCGCCCGCCAATGGAGCGATTTCCAACGGGCCGCTGCCGCCCGGCCCGACGTGGTCTTCGTCTGCACGCCTCCCGCATCCCACGCCGCCCTGAGCCGGATTGCCCTGGAATCGGGCGCCCACGTCTTCTGCGAAAAACCGATCTCCGATTCCGCCGTGGGGGCCAGGAGCATGATCCGGGATCAACAACGGACGGATCGGATTCTGAACGTGGGGTTCATCCAGAGGTTCATGCCCGAGATGCTGCGCGCCCAAAAACTCATCCGGCAGGGCCGCATCGGACGAGTCTGCTACGCCCGGTTCTCCGTCGCCACCTTGAATACGCTCGCGAACTCCCGCTCCCGGCACCAACGGGACGTCTTCGGCTCGGCGGCCTTGGACTACGTCTACGGGTTCGACACCTTCTGGTGGCTCATGGAGGAGCGGCCGGTTTCGGTCTACGCCCGGGGCATCCAGGTCGAGGGACTTCCCTTCACCAGCCGCCCCAACCTCCTCAGCGCCGTGATCGAATACGAGTCGGAGCGCGTGGCCGAGCTGCACATCGACTACGTCGCCTATCCGGACCGCTGCACGTATACCTTCCAGGGAGAGCTGGGCTACGTTCGGGTGGATTTGAGCCGCAATCAAGTGGAGCACGGCGACCGGGAAACCGGACAGCGGCCCCTGGAGAAAATCACCGTGGACCGGGACGACGTCATGCGGGCCCAGCGGGATCACTTTCTGGACGCTCTGGAGGGGCGTCATCCGGTGAGCAGCCCGCCCCAGGACGCCCTCCAGGGAACTCTGGGAGTGGACGCTCTGATACGATCTTTGAAGACGGGGCAACCCGAATCCCTGGAGACCGGCTGAAGCGGCCGGAGAGTCGAGATGATTGATTGCGACATCCACAATCAGCTTCCCTCCCTGGAGACGTTGGTGCCCTACCTGGAGGAGCACTGGCGGGCGTACCTTCGCGAGTCGGCGTTCGTGGGCCCCGACGTGAACGACTATCCCGAGGGGACACCCATTCCGGCGCGTCCGGGCACCACACCTCCGTCCGGGGGGCCGCCCGGTTCGGACCCCGAGTTCCTCTGCGCCCAGACCCTGGACGCCTGGAACCTGGAGCTGGGAATCCTGAACTGCAACTACTGGGTCCAGAGCGTCCACAACGAATACCTGGCGTCGGCGCTGGCCACCGCCATCAACACCTGGCAGGTGGAGCACTGGTTGACGGCGGACTCCCGCCTGCGCGCCTCCCTGGTGGTGCCGAGCCAGAACCCGGTCCTGGCTGCCCAGGAGATCGATCGTCTGGGGGACCATCCCGGCTTCGTGCAGGTGATCCTGCCGGTCCGGTCTTGGACCCCCTATGGAAACCGCCGCTTCGATCCCCTCTACGAGGCGGTCCTCCGCCACGACCTGGCCGTCGGAATCCATTTCGGCGGCTCCTCCGGCAATCCCCCCACCCCCTGCGGGTGGCCTTCCACCTATCTGGAGGAGTACGCCGGCATGTCCCAGGTCTTCCAGTCCCAGATCCTGAGCCTGATTGCCGAAGGGACCTTCGACCGCTATCCCCAACTGCGGGTGGCTCTGATCGAGGGCGGCTTCACCTGGATGCCCTCCCTCATGTGGCGGCTCGACAAGGAATGGAGAGGACTGCGCCGGGACATCCCCTGGGTCAAGCGGCCCCCGTCGGAATACATCCGGGAACACATCCGCCTGACCCTGCAGCCGGTGGACGCTCCGCCCCGGACCCGGCAGTTGCTGGAGGTCCTGGAGCAGATGGACGGACAGGACCTCCTGATGTTCTCCTCCGACTATCCGCACTGCCACGACGGCGCCCCGGAGGAAGTGCTCCCGGTCCAGCTTCCCGACTCGCTGCGGGACCGGATCGGATCTGAAAACGCCCGTGAGTTCTATCGGCTTTGAGGAGGAAAACATGGCCATCGCCGTTGAACCCAAGACTCGAGCGGTGATCCGCAGAAGGCGCCGGTCCAAGACCGCCGTCATCGACTGCGACATCCACAACGCTCTGCCCTCCAACGAGGCGATCCGCAAGTACCTTCCCCAACGCTGGCGGAATCATCACCGCTTGATCGGACTCCGGGGACACGACGGCTGCGAGTACCCCCGAGCCAGTCCCAACGCCGCCCGGCACGATTCCTGGCCCCCTTCCGGCCTGCCCGCCGGCTCGGACCTGGACTTCCTGCGGGAGCAGTTGCTGGACGAGTGGGATATCGAATATGGCCTCCTGAACTGTCTCGTCGGCGCGGGCCGGCAGCAGAACCTGGAGTTCGGCGCCGCCTTCGCGCGCGGTCTCAACGACTGGCAGATCGAGGCCTGGCTGGAACCCGAGCCACGGCTGCGGGCCTCCATCGTGGTGCCCTACGAAGACGGGGAGCTGTCGGCGGCCGAGATCGACCGCGTGGGAGACCATCCCGGCTTCGTCCAGGTGCTGGCGGCGGTCCGCACCCAACAGCCCCTGGGCCGGCGCAAATACTGGAAGATGTACGAGGCCTGCGAGCGCCACGGCCTCCCCTTCGGCCTCCACTTCGGGGGAAACTCGGGCCAGCCCCTGACCGGTGGAGGGTGGCCCAACCACTACTACGAGGATCACGCCGGCATGCCCCAGGCCTTTCAGTCCCAGGTGATCAGCCTGGTGACGGAAGGGGTGTTCGAACGGTTCCCCGGATTGCAGGTGGTGCTGATCGAGGGCGGGTTCGGCTGGCTGCCTCCCCTGATGTGGCGCCTGGACCGCTCCTGGCGGAGACTCAAGGAAGAGGTTCCCGACCTGCGGCGGCTACCGTCGGAGACCATCCGCCGCCACTTCTGGTCTACCACCCAACCCATGGAGGAACCGCCCCGGCACGAGTATCTCGTGCAACTGCTGGAGCAGCTGGACATGGACGACCGCCTTCTGTTCGCCACCGACTACCCCCACTGGGACTTCGACTCTCCGGCGCAGGCCCTCCCGCCGAGTCTTCCCCGGGAGTTCAGGCGAGGCGTCATGTCCGAGAACGCGCGGAGCCTTTACGATTTCGGAGAGGCGTAGGGGCACCCCGGGAGCGGCGACTTCCAGTCGCCGAACTCCCAATGTGCGACGGAGAACAGCGGAGTGAGCGGACGTGGGAGGGGCGATTAGAAATCGCCCCTCCAGGACGTAAAACAAGCAAATGCCCCTCCAGCGACACCTGATCTGCAGCATCGACTCCCTGCCGCCCGGGTCCCGCAAGCTGGTGAAGATCGGGGCCCGGTCCATCGGCGTCTTCAACGTGGGCGGCCGTTTTTACGCGCTTCGCAACAGTTGTCCCCATCAGGGTGGCCCGGTCTGCCTGGGGCACCTCACGGGATTCGCCACATCGCCGACTCCGGGCGAGTTCGAGTACCTGCGGAATGGCGAGATCCTGCGCTGTCCCTGGCACGGGTGGGAGTTCGACGTCAAGACCGGCCAGTCCTGGTTCGACCCGGCCCGGTTGCGGGTGGCCACCTACCCGGCCCGGGTCGAGAGCGGTGCTTCTCTGGCGGTGGAGAACCGCGGCCCGGTGTCCGATCCCGAGATGAGCGGCCTCTGCCCCGGTCCCTACAGATTGGAGACCTACCCGGTGGCCGTGGAGGAAGACTACGTCGTCATCGAGGTTCCCGGGAGGTCCTGAGCGAGGATCCGCACACCTCGACGGGAGAAGCACCGTGGATCGGCCCCTACCCGGATGTTAGGATACCCGGGCCCTCCGAAACGACCAGAAACGAACAAGGAGAAGAGTCCCATGACCGGCGCCGATGCCATCGTCAAGATCTTGCAAATGGAAGGGATCCGGCAGGTGTTCTGCTACCCCTTGACCAACCTGTTGGACGCCCTGGCCCGCGCCGGTGTCCGAATCCTGAGCGCCCGGCAGGAGCGGGTCGCCGGCAACATGGCCGACGGCGTCTCCCGGTCCACCAACGGACGTCAGATCGGGGTCTTCACGGTCCAGTCCCGAGCCGGCGCCGAGAACGCGTTCGCGGGGGTGGCCCACTCCTTCACCGATTCGACTCCGGTCCTCTTCCTGCCGGGACACGCTGGCCTGGACCAGATCGGGACCCATCCTTCCTTCGACTGCGTCGACAACTACCGGGCCACCACCAAGATGGCCAACAAGGTGATCTCGCCCGAGTTGGCGCCCAGCCGGCTCCGGCACGCCTTCACGGCCCTGCGCTCGGGGAGGCCGGGCCCGGTGATGCTGGAGCTGTTGGACGACGCCTGCAACGCGGAGTTCGTCGGCGACCTGGAATACACGCCGATCCCCCGGATGCGGGTGGCCGCCGATCCGGGATCCGTGGAAGAGGCCGCCGACCGCCTGCTGCGCGCCCGGCGTCCCATGATCTGGGCCGGCCAGGGCATCCTCTACGCCGAGGCGAGCCGGGAGCTGGTGGCAGTGGCCGAACTCCTGGGAATCCCCGTCATGACCACGCTTCAGGGAAAGAGCGGCTTCCCCGAACGCCATGAGCTTTCGGCCGGCGTCGGCGCCTACTCCATCACCCACATGGCGCGGCATTACCTGACCGACACCGACCTGATCCTGGCCGTCGGCTCCAGCCTTACCGTGGCTCCCTTCACACCACCGGTCCCGCCTGGAAAAGCCATCATCCACGCCACCGTGGACCCGTCCGACATCAACAAGGAATATCCGGCGGTGCTCCCGGTCGTGGCCGACGCCAAACTGTTCCTGCGGCAACTGGCCGAGGTCCTGAAATCCAAGGTGGGAAAAGACCGGGAAGCCCATCGTCAGGAGACGGTCGAGACCCTCTCACGGCTGCGGACCGCCTGGTTGGAGGAGTTCGAGTCTCTGTTCAGCGACGATTCCCGACCCGTCAACGGTTACCGGATGTTCCGGGAGCTATGGTCGGCCATCGATCCGGACACCTCCATCGTGACCCACGAATCGGGCGCCTCGCGGGACATCCAGAGCGTCTTCTACCAGGCCAACACACCACGGAGCTATCTGGGATGGGGCCAGTCCTCCCAGTTGGGCTTTTCCCTGGGCCTGGCCATGGGAGCCAAGATCGCCCATCCCGACAAGCTGGTGGTCAACGTCATGGGGGACGCCTCCGTGGGGATGACCGGAATGGATTGGGAGACGGCGGTCCGGGAGAACATCCCCATCCTCACCGTGATCAAGCACGACTCCATCTTCAGCGGCTACGATCGGCACATCCCCGTGGCCGTCGAACGCTACAAGATCTCGACCCAGACCGGGGACTACGCCAACGTGGCGCGCGCCTTGGGCTGCCATGCAGAGAAGGTGGAGACAGTCCAAGGGCTGCAGCCGGCCCTGAAACGGGCGATTCAGGCTACGAGAGACGGACAGCCGGCCGTGGTGGACGTGATCACTGCGGAGACTCGAAAGCTCTCCAAGATCTTCTGAGAAACAGAGGAAAAGAGAAAAGAGGAAAGAGTGAAGACATTCGCGAGAATGTACCGGTGACAAAACCGCAACGAATTTAGATGAGGTATTCACATGGCTCCTGAGGCCTTTAGCATTCGTGCGGACAGCGGGATCGTTCGGCAACTGGACACGCTTGCCAAGCTGCAGGACCGGTCACGCAACGACATCGTGAACGAAGCGATCGAAAATTTCCTTGAACTGCACGCCTGGCGGGAGGAACGTATCCGGGTGGGAATAGAGGCAGCCGATCAAGGCCGTTTCGCGGAGAGAGCGGAGGTGGAACGGATATTCGGGAAATTTGAGAATTCGTGATCGGACGTGTCCCTCGCACCGAACCAGCCAGGGTCCGGCGAAATCCGGAAAGAAACAAGGCATCGAGTCGATCTGGCTCAAACCTCATTGACGAGACCACCTCCTGGTCTGCGTCCCCCCGCGCGTAAACGACTCACCTTTCATCACTCTTTTCTCTCTTCTCTTTCCTTTCTCAGACCAGCTCCTTCCGGGTAAACGGCGAGGGCTCGTGGCGAGTGGCCCAGGTCAGGCCCTTGATCCTTTCCAGATCCTTATTGGGAAACACAAAGCTCAGCAGCCATGCGGAACCCAGCGCGGCAACGGCCGACGAGAGGATGATCCAGGTGAATCCCATCCCCTTTTCCACCAGGCGCTGAGTGAAGTCCGCACCGAAGACACCTGCCATGGCCTGGTGGGTGGAGGGGTCCATGAGCTGCAGCAGGTCGCGCGAATAGGCCACTCCCAGAGCCACGGCCAAGCCGATGAACGCCGCCGGCCAGACGGCGCGAGTGCCGACCCTGGGGAACAGCATCCCCGCCAGGAACAGAGCTCCCATCGAACCCACCAGGGAGTTGAAGGTCTTGGGCAGTATGGTGAGGATATCGTCCATTCCGGTGAGCCCGTCCAGGTAGACGGCCGACACGGTCACCACCAACCCCACGATCAGGGTGATGATCCGGGCCTGGAAGACGCGGTTCCCGCTGGACGGCTTCTTGCGGAGCCGGCCGAAGTCCACCGTGGCCACGGTGGCCCAGGAATTGACGCCCGAGTCGATGGTGGACATGGCCGCCGCCAGGAGGGCGGCGAAGATGGCTCCGGCCAGTCCCGGCGGAATCCTGGAGGCCACGAAGAAGGGGAAGATGGAATCCCGATCCTTGCCGCTCGCCAAGTTGATGTGCTCGGGGAGGGCTTCCGGACCGTGAGTGTAGTAGTAGACCAGGGAGGCGCCGATGATGGCCAGCAGGAGCGCGATCATCGCGCTGACCACGATACTGGTGACGAAGCTGCGCTTGGCGGCCCGGACGTCCACGGTGCTGAAGTAACGTTGCAGGGTCATCTGGTTGGCGCAATGGGCCGTCAGAGTCCAGATCACACCCGAGAGGGTCATGGTCACCACCGTGGCGGCCACGGTGGGGTCGGGGGAGAAGAAGGCAAAACTCTCGTTGTCCCTGGCGATCACGACGTGGAACCAGTCCAGCGGTCCCGAACCCGTGACCCAGGCCACGTAGCCGACGGTGAACAGCCCTCCGCCCACCAGGAGAGCCGCCTGAATCACATCCGTCCAGACCACGGCCCGAATCCCTCCCATCATGGTGTACACGGTGGCGACGACTCCGATCACGCCGATGATCACCACCAGAGGCAGACCCGTGGCCACGGCCAGAGCGCGGGACGAGACCAGCACGATCACTCCCATGAGCACGGTGACGAACAGGAGAAACATGGTGGCGCCCAACAGCCGCACCGAGAGGTCGTACCGGTGTTCCAGGTATTCGTAGGCCGTGGTGAACTTGAAACGGACGAAGAAGGGAATGGCCAGGAGCAGAATCAGAATCATGTCGAGGGGAATGGCGAACAGGGAGCTGACGAAACCGCCGAAGCCGAAACGCCAGACGATGCCGGGACTCGCCAGATAGGTGATGCTGGACAGGAGCGAGGCGATGATGCTGACTCCGACGGCAAACCAGGGGAGGCGCCGCCCGCCCAGAAAATATTCTTCTTCGGTCTGCTGACCCCTGGCGAGCCTCCAACCCAGGAACATCATGGCCGCCAGATAGACGCCCAGCACCACGTGATCGGCGAAGTGAAGTTGCATCAGGTCACCCTTTCCCGTCCTGAATCCGCGACGAGGAAGTCGCGGTTGGGCCGGCGACTCCGGCCGGACTGAATTTTATTCTGGCCATCCTTCTCCGAACCAGCCGCAGGGTTGGCATCATTCCTGCGACGGCTCGATCCGGATCGACTCGATTCCGGGTCCCGGGCCTTCTCCGGTGCGGGAGAGGCGGAGATTCAGCCTCCAGCGGGCTCCCGTCATCGGGACCGTGTAGTTCTCGACGCCGCCGTGGAGCTCCCGCCAGCTCGATCCTCCGTCCGCTTCACCGTCACCGTCGGCGTCCTCTTCCAACCGGAACCGGGCCCGCCGTCCGCCGAACGTGTACTGCTCCAGGTCCGACACTGTGGAGTCCCGGGTTGCATAGTAGGCCACGGCCACGAAGGCCCCGTCCACCCGCCGCTTCAGGTCTCCGTAACCGGTGTCGGTTCCCGGAAGCATGGGGCCGTGCAGCAGCTCGGGGCCCTGCCAGGTGGCGCCGTCGTCGTCGGACCAGTAGACCACCGGCTTGCGAGTGTATCCGCCGCCGATGCTGTGGAGGCCCATGCCCCAGAGACGGCCCTCGCCAGCGGCGTAGTCCAGCACGTTCCCATGCTGGAACCTGGGATTGCTCTCCTTGTAGATCCGGGCCCGCTGCCAGAGGCCCCCTTCGACGCCGCCGTCCACCTTGGGGGATATCTCCTCCAGGGGGGCGAAGGTGGCGCCCATGTCGGTGCTCACCGTCTGCCAGGTGTGCCGATTGCCCGCCGCGTCCCGCAGGACGGCCACGATGGTGCGGTTGCCCACGTACTCGATGGCCGGCTCGAAGGTCGCTCCTCCGTCCGGGTCCTTCTCGCTGGCCGGGGGACCGATCCAGCTCAGGAATTCATAGCTCCGGCCGTCGTCGGTGGAGCGGGCCAACAGGGTTCCCGCCTGGGCCTCGTGGTGGAAATACTGGAACGCCATGTAGACATGGGTTGGATTCTCGGGATCCACGAACCAGTCTTCGGTGCCGATGGCCAGGTCCCCGGGCGCCCCGGTGACCCCCTGCACGTGAATTCGATCGTGGTCCGAGACCCAGGTCTTCCCGCCGTCGTGGGAGCGGAGCTGTCGTGTTCCGGTGCTGTAGGCGGTCCGCCAGAACTGGAGGATGAGGTCGCCGCTGGGCATGCGGTAGAGGCCCGGCTCGCTGTGGGTGTAGCCGTCGTCAAAGGGCATCCCCGAAATGGGGGAACCGTCGAACCAGCGGTCCAACTCGCCCCAGGTCCGTCCCTCGTCCGAGGAGGTCAGAATGTGGATGGCATCCTGGCCCTTCCAGTCGATGTGATTCAGTCCGGAGCGAAGCGCCATGACCCACCGGTTCTGGTCCAGAATGGCGATCATGGAGCGCCCGTACCAGTCGTGCGGAACCCCGTCGCTGCCGGTGTAAGGTTCTTCGGAGCCGTCCACCACGACCTCGATGGTCTTGTCCCGGAAAAGTTCCAAGCGGGACCGGAACGTAACCCGGACCGAACCGGCCTCTCCCGGCCCTTCCCGCCAGGCCCCGGTCCAGTGGCCTTCGCCGCCCGCTTCCAGCTCCAGGCCGTTGGGGCCGATGACGGCGCCGGCCATGGCTCCGGTGGCGTCTCTCCACTGCTTCTCCGACTCCAGAATCAAGGTTCCGCTGCCCGGGCCGCACGCCGCCGCGGCCACGGCCAGAAGGCACCCGGCTCCACGCAGCCCGCTCTTGGCATTCATGATCCGTTCTCTTTCTCGGCCACCACCGGATTGGACAGGACGCCCACCTGAGGCACCTCGATCTCCACCCGGTCTCCGGGATAGATGGGTCCCACGCCCGAGGGCGTCCCGGTCAGGATCACGTCCCCCGGAAGCAGGGTGATGGCCTGGCTCATGTAGGAGACGATCTCGGCCACGGGATAGATGAGGTCCGAAGTATTGGTGCGTTGCCGCTCCCGGCCGTTGACGCGGGCCAGCAGCAGCAGGTCGGTGGGATCCAGCCCGGTGACGACGGCGGGCCCCAGGGGGCAGAAGGTGTCGTACCCCTTGCCCATGAGAAGACATCCCTCCTTCATCTCGGCCCTCTGGATGACGCGCTCGCTCACGTCGTTGCCGCAAGTGTATCCCAGGACGTAGTCCAGGGCCTCGCTGCTGCCGACCCTCCGCGCTCTCCTCCCGATGACCGCCACCAGCTCGGCCTCGAAGTGGACTTCCAGATTCCCCTCTTCGGCCGGATAGACGATGGATTCCCCGGGTCCGATGGCGGCCGTGGAGGGCTTCATGAAGAGCATGGGCTGCGGCGGATGCTCCTTTCCCCCCTCGGCCGCGTGGTCGGCATAGTTGAGGCCCAGCCCGAAGATCCTGGGCGCAGGCACGGGCGGGAGGATCCGCACGGACTCCAATCGCGTGGTGGTCCCGTCCGGAGTCAGGCTCTCGAAGGGCGTCCCTTCCAGGCGCCGGATCAGTCCCCCCTCTTCCAGGATCCCGTAGTGGATCCGGTCCCCTTCCCGATATCGAACGATCTTCATCGGCTTCCCCTTTCGATTTCTTCCTGAAACTCCCGGTAAACCTCTCCGACCTGCGCCTCGCGGGCGTCGCCGTCGTGGACCGCGACTCGAAGCCCGAACTCCACGTTCTGTCCCGGTTCCAGCGACCAGACGCGGCTGGCCATGGGGTTGATGGTCAGGGTCCCCCAATCGGTCACGTACCAGGGATGACCGGCCGTCGAGGAATGGGGAAACAGGGCCACGCCCGCACGGACCCCCCTTCCCAAGGTCCCGGAACCGTCCACCCAATCGGCGCTCTCACGACTGATGTCCCGTCCCCCCTCACGCCCCTCCGAGTCCAGAAGCCTTCCGCCATGGGTCACGGTCAGGGTCTCGATCAGTCGCACCCCGAAAAGTCCATGGCGAGTCGGCCCCAGCTCGATATCCCACTGGCCGGCCTGGAGGCGGGAGCGGACGTCGATCCGGTTCGCCCGCTCCCCCGGACGGATGTCCAGCGTCCGGGTCTCGGTCAGGAGGACTCGTCCTTCCGATGCGGCCCATTCCTCCGGACCCCGCCACTGGAGGTTCAACTGGATTCTCAGGTGGTCCGGAGCCAGCTCTTCGGACTCGACTCCGGTGGTCAGGATCCGTCCCGGCGCCCGGCCCTGAAAGGTCCCGTTCACATAGAAGTTGTAGGTCCCTTCTTCGGTTTCATCCGATGAATAAGGGAATAGGCACCGGACCCGGTCCAGGGCCACCCAGATGGAGCTGTGGTGGGGGTGATCCGCTGGACTCTCGGAAGTGACGGCGAAGCCGGCCGGAGTGAACACCGGGTAGAGGTAGGGCCGGTACGGCCCCTGGCTCAGCGACAGGATGCGCCTTCCGCGCCAGCGGACTCCGAGACGGTGAGACGCCGCCCAGGCCCCCTGCGCCAGCTCGATCCGATCCTCCAGAATTGAGAAAGATTCCACCAGAACCGCCTGTCGCCGCTGGATTTGCAATCGGGGGACGCCCCAGCCAGAATGACCCGTCAACGCCGTGCGGGATGGTCCAACCGACCGGGACGCAATCATGCCCGAGAAGAGATCGGATGTCCAAGGCGACCGGCTGCTGCTGCGGGAAGCCCGCGCCCAAGGCCGGGGCGCCCTGCTGAAGACCTATTTCCGGCTCTCGGGTCCGGGCTGGCTTCAGAGCGCCCTGACCCTTGGAGGCGGTTCCCTGGCCAGCGGCCTCTACCTGGGAACCCTCTCCGGTTTCGCCCTCCTCTGGCTCCAACCGGTGGCCATGATCCTGGGCATCGTCATGCTGGGCGCCATCAGCTACGTCACCCTCTCCACGGGCGAGCGTCCCTTTCAGGCCATCAACCGGCACGTGAGCCCCCTCCTGGGATGGGCCTGGGCCATCGCCAGCCTCATGGCCAACATGGTCTGGTCCCTGCCCCAGTACAGCCTGGCTACCAGCGCGGTCCAGCAGAACCTGCTGCCGGATCTCTTGGGAGCGGACGGCGTCACCGGCGACCTGGGCGGCAAGGTGATCATCTGCGCCGTCATCCTCGCGGTCACCATCTCCATCACCTGGCTCTACGGCGAGGGCGGCTGGGGGGTGAAGGTGTACGAGGGGACCCTGAAGGTGGTGGTGGCACTGATCGTCCTCTGCTTCTTCGGCGTGGTCGTGAAGATGGCCCTCTCCCCGGGCGCCCTGAACTGGGGAGCCGTTCTCTCCGGGTTCGTCCCCGACCTGAGCGTCCTGATGCATCCGACCGCTACCTACACCCCCTTCCTGGAGGCGGTCGGCGAGACCTCGCGCGAGTTCTGGAGCGGCAAGATCCTGGGGATGCAGCGCGACGTCATGATCAGCGCCAGCGCCACGGCGGTGGGGATCAACATGACCTTCCTGCTGGGCTACTCCCTCCTCTCCCGAGGCTGGAACCGGGAATTTCGCGGTCTGGCCATCTTCGACCTGTCCACCGGGATGCTCATCCCCTTCCTGCTCGCCACCAGTTGCGTGGTCATCGCCTCGGCCAGCCAGTTTCACACCCGTCCCGCGGCCGGCCTGGTCTCGGAGGCGGAGAGGCCGGCGCCTCCTCCCAAATTGGTGGCCGGCTACCAGGGCCTGTTGAGGGAGCGGATTGCAGCCACCAGTCCGGGGCTGTCCGCGGAAGCGAGAAGCCGGGCGGCCGAGGAGTTGCCGCAGGCGGAGAAGGAAATAGCCGCCATGCTGGTGAAACGGGACGCCTTCAATCTGGCGGAGTCGCTGGAGCCTCTCACCGGCAGCCTGTTCGCCCGGGTGGTGTTCGGAATCGGCGTGGTGGGAATGGCCCTCTCCAGCATCGCCATCCTCATGCTGATCTCGGGGTTCGTGGTCTGCGAGATGCTGGGACTGGAGCCCAAGGGGCGGGCCTATCGGCTGGGCTCACTGGCCGCCGTGGTGGGGGTGCTGGGGCCCTTCTTCTGGAAGGATGCCCAGTTCTGGCTGGCGGTCCCCACGTCGATCTTCGGGATGGCGCTACTGCCCATTGCGTACATCTCCTTCTTCCTGCTCATGAACCAGCGGAAGCTGTTGGGCGAGAACCTGCCCCGGGGAGGAAAGCGAGTGGTCTGGAACGTGATGATGGCCCTGGCCACGGGGTTCGCCACGTTGGGCTGCGCCTACAGCATCTGGTCGCGGATCGGGGTTCCGGGATTGGTCGCTGCCGGGGGATTCGTGCTGCTGGCGGTGTTGTTCCGGTTTCGGGGGAAGGCCGGTACGACCTGAGTTGGGGGCTTTCGGGTCGTCCGTGCTCGTAAGAATCGGCGGTTGGAAAACGCCGCTCCCGCTCCCAAACTCACCCAAAGGAGACCAATTTTCGCCATGAATAGCAAAATATTTGCTATTCATGGCGAAAACGACTGCAAGGGAGAGCTGACTGGCCTCGGCCACGCTCCGGTCCGCACAGGCGCGCCTTCACAGATGACTGGAAACGAGCCAGCGAAACGGCTCAGCATCGATGTGCCAGCCCCTGTACATCGGCGCTTTAAGACGGCGTGTTTCGCTACCAGTCGCCAGACGGTCTCTGAGCTACGGCACTTGATCGAAGTCCGTATAATGGAGCTTGAACGTGAGATCGGAAGCGGTGAATCGCGCGGTCCACGGTGATTCTCCTAGAAGAAGACTGGACATGAGCTACATCGTAAGCGAACTCTACGAAGCACTCCTCGCCGCTGGCGCACCTGACGACAAGGCTAAGGCTGCTGCTGCGGCCGTTCCGATCCCGGAACAGCTCGCCACCAGGGCCGACGTTGATGACGTGAAAGCGAACCTGGCAGGGTTGGACAAGCGCGTAGCTCGTTTGGAGTGGGCCGCGTATGCGGCTCTAGCCCTTTTGGGGAAGTTGGCCTTCTTCAGTTGACCCTCGTCAGGGACAATCCGCGCTCCTCTGCGAGAAGGCAAGAAGCCCCCCCCACTGTGGAAGATACGGCGTCATTTCCTCGCATATCATCCTGAAGATCTGCGGTGGGCGGAGGACCATCGCTACCTCTCGGCACTCCTTTGCGAACGGGAATGTTGAGGGAGACTGCCAGACTAATTCTCAAGCTCGCGACTGCGAAGCATCACCGACCGGAGCGCAAGGCGGCGATTCGCTCCTCCAGTGGGGAGTGGGTCATGAACAGGCGCAGAATTCCACCGCAACCCCTACCCGAAACGCCAAATTCGGAGAGCTGGTCGGAAAGATGGGGCTGCTCCACCGATCGACGCAACGCCTCCAGGGCCGCGATCATGTTCTCACGGCCCGCCAGACGCGAGGCGCCTTTGTCGGCGCGGAATTCCCTTTGCCGACTAAACCACGTGACGATGATACTGGCCAGAATCCCGATTACGATCTCGGCCACGATCGTCGTGATCCATAATGACCAGCACTGGGGACAGTCCCCAATTGGGACAGGTTCCGCACTCCCTACGGGGACTTCTTCATTCTCGGTGCCGGTCCCGATCTAAAGGTAGGAATCCATCGCTTCTCAAGTGATGGGCAATACCTCCAATCCTTTCATGGGGACCCTGAACCGGAGGCAAAAAACGTGCTCAGCACGGACACTGGCATCTTTCTGACTCCAGAACGGCCGGGCGATGCCATCCATGAGTATTCCTTCACAGGGGAACTGCAACGCACCTACAACTTCAATCAGGTGGTGGACTCCGGAGAGATCGGGATGGTTACTGGCGCCTTCGTGAAAAATGGGACTGTTTACGTGAGCATGTTGCCCGCCGATGAGATTTGCCCGCCGGGTGGCGGCGAGTGTAACTATGGGTCATCCTCCGACACCAGCTACATATACCGCCTGGAGAACGGCCAGATCACGTTCGACTCAGACAGTCGAGCCGACACGATTCTCTACGGGATCGCCCCTGACGGAACGCGGGTGGGCAGGTCTTTGCTGGCCACCTCAAGAGGAAATCTCATAATAGAAGGGCCGGACCCGGCGCCATGACCATCTAGTCATTGAGAGCGGTCAGCTGAACGGGTGAATGGGTACGATCCCGAGATTTCAGGGAAGGAAAGGAGAGAAAATGCGAAAGGAAAGGTTCTTGGCGCTTCAGACTGTGTCCATGGTCACCATTTTGGCCATTGTCCTCTGCCCGGTGGGTCTTGGCGCTCCATCCGTTGAAACACCTGGAGGAAATCCTGAGGGTTCATCCAGCGAAAAGAGTGTCTACGAAGACCTGAAGACCGGTCGCGGGCTCAGCTCGGAACAGGTTGCTTCGCTCGAAGAGAAACTGGTGAGCGATCCGAATGACATGACATCACGGACGCAGCTTCTCGGCTATTACTGGGGCCGCCGAGTGTTACGCGACGACTCGGCCAAGTTCGAAAAACGCCGGCACGTACTGTGGCTGATCCGGAACTCAGCCGAATCCGAAGTCTTGGAACATCCCCAGGCAAGGATTGATCACATTCTTGATTCGGAGGGTTATTCGGAGGCCAAGAAGGCCTGGATGGAGCAGCTCGAAGGCAAACCTGAAAGCGCGACGCTGTTGGGGAACGCGGCACATTTCTTCCTGTTCGGCGACCGCAGGACCTCGATCGAATTGCTCAAGCGAGCCCAATCTCTCGATCCGTCCAATCCCAAATGGCCGGAGAAACTGGGGAACACTTATGGCTTGGCAGCCGATCAGGGGTCCGGAGTGATCCACCAGAAGATCTCCGAGAGGGAGTTGGAAGAACTTGAAAAAGCCTATGCACTTGCAGGTGAATCGCGCAGAGACTCCCTTCTGGAAGATCTCGCGAAGGCGGCATTCGCTGCGGATCAGCTTGACAAGGCTCGTCAGTATGCGGAACTCATGCTGCAAAACACTGAAGCGGGTTGGAATTACGGAAACCGAGTCCACCACGGCCACCTCGTGCTGGGTCGAATCGCCTTGCGCGAGGGCAACATCGAGGAGGCGAAATCGCGTCTGATTGCCGCTGGCAACACTCCGGGCTCCCCCCAACTCAATTCATTCGGGCCGAATATGCTGCTCGCCAAAGCTCTCCTTGAGATCGGCGAACGAGATGTCGTGCTTAAGTACTTCGAGCTCTGTTCAAGGTTCTGGAAGATGCACCGTGGCCGGTTGGACGAATGGGGAGTTCTCGCGGCGGCGGGCAGGATACCCGATTTTCGAGCAAATCTCAGTTACTGACTGAGGAGTGCGGCAGGAGACCGAGGCCAGAACCTCCCCTGAAGATAGGGTGTGCGAGCGCTCCATTAGGAGGGGAGTGGCTTCTCCCGAGCCGGCGGTGGGCGGTGGACGGGCCAAATTCCAGACGGCAGAGTACTATTGAGGTCTAAGATGAAGTTGGAGCCGTATCCGTAAGAAAACCCTAATTGTTATTGGCGTGTCCATGGTCTGCGGGTCGGTCGGCGGAGCGGCGTTGGGCTTCTATGCGTTCCACAATTATGGCCAGAGACTTGTTGTCTTACAGGGAACCTCTCTTTTCATGACAGGTGTGTGTTGGGGGACGATGTGGCTGCTGGATGCCATTCGCTGCTCCCTGTCCCAAAAGGCCCTGTACAGTGGGGACCATGTCGCTGCAGAAAAACACCTGGGAAAAGTACTGCTACTCCGCAGGAAAGCGGAGGCGATCCGGCAAGTGTACGGGCTTGTAAGGCCCGAACGCGACCGGTCCCGACCCCTAGGCCTTGTTCCTGGCGGAACGGTGGCCCCGCTTCAACGTCCGTAACGGAGCCGGTCGAAGGCTCCCCGGGGCAGCCACAGGGGGGCACCCCCCTGAGAGAAAGGCGAGCAGGGGGTGCAGTGTGAATTATGATGAAGCCTTCGGAGTGTCCGAACCGTGAAAAAGTCCTCTGTCGAGATCTATGGGTTGGCCGTCTGCTTCGTTACCCTGCTCTGCATCATCATCGCCCTGGGCGTCGGTATCTATGACCTACTTCAGATCACCTACCCCGAGTTCACCCTGAGCGCTTACGAGTACGAACGGCACCAGTCCAATGACTCATTCCGCAATTCACCTCGATCTGTGTCCTACGTTCAATGGTCGGCTCCACCTTCCCGTGGGAAAGGGCCGGGCGATGAAAAGACCTATAAGTTCACTCACAGAGGAGCTTCAACGGAGCCGCGAGGAGGACCGGGAATTACCGAGGACGAGACCACCCGAAAGCGGAAGGATAGCTACCGTAGCGTGCTCCGAGCCGAACGCAGACAAGCTAGCCAAAGTCTGGCGCTGGTGGCCATCGTGATGTTGATCGACGTTCTGGTCTTCCTTCCGCACTGGATCTTGGCGCGACGGGTTAGGGTGAGCGCCTAGCCGTTGGCTTTGATGGAAATGTGGAGAGGCTCTCGCCCGTAGTGCGCCCCCCTCCACGCCGGTGATAATGAGTCTCCCCGAACCTTTGTCAGCCGTAAGCCATCAACTCCAGTAAGGGTTTGCACGTCGCGCGTCGCGTCCCGCCGGTCGTGCACTCGAGATCAACGATCCGATGGATTCATTCTAAACAGGGGGGAGAACACAATGAGAGTCACGCGGATTGGACTATGTCCACTGGTACTGGCGATCACGATCGCACCGGCCTAATTGCTGGGGCAAATAAAACTGTTCCATGTCCTTCGGCAGGTTACACAGTATTGGAGGAACCCGGATCGCGGCGTGACACTGGAGGACTATTTGGAACCGTACCTGCAGCACCTCAACAGCATCGAGACGCTTGCAGCCGTCGAACCGAGATCTGTCTTTGAGATAGGACACACAGTCGTCAGGCTGATACCGGATCTGAAGAACTGGGCCAGAGTGCCTAAAGCGTGGTTTGTGCCATTTCGTCGCGACTCGTACACCAACAGTATCGCGCGCAGGCATTGCTGGCCGTGTTGTTTCGGTTTGGACGGAAGGCCGGTACGACCTGAGTTGGAGGACGTTCTGGTCGCTCGGGTTTGTAAGAGTCGGCGACTGGAAAGTCGCCGTTCCCATTCGGCGGCAAGAAAGCCGCCGCTCCCGTTCCCGGACTCACCCAGAAGAGAGTATTTTTCGCTATGAATAGCGGAAAAGGATCCGAGTTTTACTATGGATAGTAAAAGATTTGCTATCCATAGCAAAAACGACGGCGAGGGAGAGGGGGGGGTGCCGGTCGTCGGTGATCGTAAGAGTCGGCGGCAAGAAAGCCGCCGTTCCCATTCGGCGGCAAGAAAGCCGCCGCTCCCATTCGGCGCTCCCGTTACCAACCCAGGGCGTAGCAGGCTCGGCGGGGGTCGGCGCCGGTGGCCAGGATTCCGGTGGACGGATCGCGCCAGGTGAGGGTGGCTCCCATTCCGCAGACGAGAGCCGGCGCGACCTTATGGCCCAAGCGCTCCAGCTCGCGGCGGGTGGATTGGGGGAAGGACTCTTCCAGGGAGAGTTGTCCCGGGAAGTAGACGTGCGGGTAGAAGGAATTGCGGAGGCTGTCGCTCCCGAAGCGGGGCGCCTCGATGGCTTCCTGGATGTTCATCCCGAAGACCAGCACGTTGAGCAAGAGCTGGAGGTTGGCCTGGGCCTGATGGTCGCCGCCGGGGCAGCCGACGGTCATGACCGGTTGCCCGTCCTTCACCACCAGGTAGCCGACCAGGGTGGTCCGGGGCCGTTTCCCCGGCTCCAGGCAATTGGGGTGGCCCGGCTTCAGGAAGAACATCTCGCTACGGGTGCTCAGGGCGCAACCGATCTCGGGGAAGAAGACCGACTTGCCGAAGGACCCGCCGCTGGGGGTCGCGCACACCAGGTTGCCATGATGGTCCACCACGGCGATGTGGGTCGTCCCCTGCTCGGCGTGGCTGGGTCCCTGGAGGGGTGAAGGGGATGGGGCCTCCTGGGACGGACGTTCCAGGGGTTCCTGGGAGTACTTCCAAGGATTGCCGGGCGGCGGTGTGTCGGGATGCGCCTTGCCGGGATCGATGAGCGGGACCCGCTCCGCCGCGTATTCCTTCGAGAGGAGTCCGTCCAGGGGAACGCGGGCGAAATCGGGGTCGCCATAGAAGGCTTCACGGTCGGTGATCGCCAACTTCAGAGCCTCCACCACGGTGTGGACGTACGCCGGCGAGTTGTGGCCCAGGGCCCGGAGGTCGAAATGCTCCAGAAGGTTCAAGGTCTGCAGCAGGACCGGGGCCTGGGACCAGGTCCGCTGGCAGCAGATCTCGTAGCCGCGGTAACGGGTGCGGGCCGGTTCCTCGAATTTGGCCCGGTACCCCGCCAGGTCCTCGGCGCTCAGAATGCCTCCGGCGCGGCGGGCGCAGTCCACCAGGGTGCGGGCCAAGTCTCCCTGGTAGTAGTCTCGCCGGGCCGCCCGGATGCCCTCGAGCCGATCCCGGGAACCGCCTCCCTCATTGGCGGCCAGCCGCCGCAGCGTTCGAGCCAGGCCGGGTTGAACCAGGAGCGACCCCGGCCGGGGAAGCTTCCCGTCCTGGTAGAAGATCTCGTTGCCGCCGGGCGGGTACTGGTTGAACTGGTCCCGGGTGGCCTGGGAGTCCAGAGCGTCGACCATGTACTCGTAGTGCGGAAACCCGGCCTGAGCCAGGTGGATAGCCGGCTCCAGAACCTGAGACAGGGGGAAGGTTCCGTATCGCTCCAGAAGAGACAGCAACGCGTCCACCACGCCCGGAACCGTAAAGGAGAGATGGGCCAGGGGTCCGGGACCGGTGGGGATCTCGTCCAGTCCTTGACTGCGAAAGAAGTCGACCGTGGCCAGTTCGGGAGCCGTGCCCTGGCCGCTCAGCGAGAGGAGATCGCCGCTGTCGGCGTCGTAGAGCATGAAGACCGACTCGGCCGCCAACGAGTAGGAGGCCACCGGTTCGGTCACCGCAGCCGCGAACCCGGCCGCCACCAGCGCGTCGAAGGCGTTGCCGCCCCCCAGCAGCATGCCCATCCCGGCCATGGAGGTCAGGTAGTGGCCGCTGGAAATGACCCCCTGGGTGGCGTAGATCACCGGCCGGCCGGTGGGGGGCCGTCCGCTGGCGTCGGTCTGGGACGGGATCGGTCGAACCATGTCTATGCCATTGCGGATGGGCTCAAGCAGCTGTTGTTTGGCCGCGCCGCCGGGATTGGACCGCCTCGTCGCAATCCTCGTTCAAATCTCTCCTGAGCCTCCAGAAGAATGGAGAAAGTCCAGTTTGCGCTCAATTGACATTCATCTCCGGTATAGATTCCAAATCCCGTCAACGACACTCTTCTTCCTCCACCCGACCAACTTGTCCGCAGCATCCGCCACGATGCGTGAGACTCTCTGTTGTCCCCATGGGTTTACGCCAAGAATCGGTTTCTCTTTCTGCTTCGCGCCGTCGATCTCCTTTTGGATCCACTTGCTGTAGTTCACGTACATTCCGGTTGGGATGACGACCACGCGGCTGCGGACGATCTTCCTGTAAATTGCGTCCCTGAGGTCACGAGCCGAGGGGGCATTGTGGATCGGATCATCCTTGGGAACAGAGTAATCTAGGAGCCTGCGCCGCAGAAATTGATCTACTGCGAAAGCGGTAGAATCGGTCCATATTTCCCCGATTTCTCGGCGAATAGAACAACTATGCACCTCACAATCGAGAAAATCTGGCCTCGATTCCCCACTTTCTCGCTACGATCATTTCTACCGCGCAGACTCCTAGGAAAGTTAGTGACGCTTGGCCAACCCGCCAGTTTTCTTCGAAGATCCACTCACGCAGTTTAGTGTAGTGGTTCGAGTATGCCCACGAGTGGCTGATGAAGATATGGATTCGATGTGTACTCATTGCTAATCGCACCTACCAAGCATGTAGATACCCGCAATGACAAGGAGACTGTGAAGCAAACCAAAGACCCATGGCGTAGCCTTTTCTATTGTGGTGAACGGCTTGTACTTCTTTGGATCCTTTCCGGATCCGAGGGCAACCCACTCCGCAGCGAATATTCGAGCAGGCAATCGTCGCTCAAGCGCATGGATTACGGCGAACTTGCCTTGGCTCAGTTGTTGGAAGGAAGAAATCAATCGCCACCAGACGAAACTCAGCACAGCGCCGCCGCAACTCAGACAGGCCAGCGCCATGGACTCCAAGTTGCTGAATTTGTCATCGCGCAGGAGCAAACCGGCGGCTGCAAGAACGTATAGAGTTCACGGAGAGGAAAAAAGTATTTACACCTTGACGCCGCGCGGAAAGCGCTTCGGACGTCTCCACGAACAATCGATACTGCGTCAGCAACGCTTCCGCGTCGTCGGGCGCGGGTTCGCCGTTACGAAACAACTCATCGTCAACTGACTTGTCGTTGTTCATCGTACAGGTGAGCCACTATCATCTTGATGTCCCACGGCATGGGTGTTACACCGATTTCCATAAGCGCCGCCGGAGACCGTGCGGCATTTGACTGCAGGTAGACAGCCAGAACACGTCTGCCAAGTTCCGCACTCCTTCGAACCTCCCAATTCACGGGCTCGCTACGCCAAGTAGTCTCGCCGATCAGACAGATCGTCACGCTTGACGCTCGAATGAGACGCTCCGCATGAATCTTCCACGCACCTTCCACGGGTTCCTGGAGGGAGTAGTCATGAAAAACTAGACCTAAATGGCCGTTTTGCGCCTGATCTCGAAACAGGTCGACGAGCGGCTTGTGCTCCATGGCGAAACTAAGGAACACGCCGGGGGGCGCTGAAGAGTACGTCATCACTATCGAATGATTTTAAAGTGTGATCCTGATTGTAACACTCCACATGACACTCGCTCGCCTTCCATAGTTGTTCCTGCAGCGCCGCACCACCGCCCCTCCCGGTGTTGGGCGGGACCGAGGTGGAAATTGGGTTCCCGGTTGAGCGTGGGAGCGGGGGTTTGTAACCCCCGATTCCGGGTCGGCGATGAAGAGGGGGACTACAAGTCCCCCCTCCCAGTTCGAGCTTGTCGTGGACGGCGGGCCGTGGTTGGTTAGACCAGGATTCGGTCCAACACCTCGCCGTGGACGTCGGTGAGCCGGAAGTGGCGGCCCTGGTACTTGTAGGTCAGCCGCGTGTGGTCGATGCCCAGGCAGTGAAGGAGGGTGGCCTGCAGGTCGTGGACGTGGACCGGGTCCCGGGTGATGTTGTAGGAGAACTCGTCGGTCTCCCCCAGGACCACGCCCGGACGGACGCCGCCGCCGGTCATCCAGATGGTGAAGCACCGGGGATGATGGTCGCGGCCGTAGTCGGACTCGGTCAGCGGTCCCTGGCAGTAGACGGTTCTCCCGAACTCGCCGCCCCAGACCACCAGCGTGTCCTCCAGCATTCCCCTCTGCTTCAGGTCCTGCACCAGCGCGGCCGAGGCCTGGTCGGTGGCCTTGCACTGCCGGGGGAGGGCGGTGGGCAGCTTCCCGTGTTGATCCCAACCCCGGTGGAAGACCTGGATGAAACGCACCCCCCGCTCGGCCAGGCGCCGGGCGAGCAGACAGTTGGAGGCGAAGGTGCCCGGCTTTCGGGCGTCCTCGCCGTAGAGTTGGAAGATGTGTTCCGGCTCTCCCGACAGGTCGGTGAGCTCGGGCACTGAGGTCTGCATGCGGAAGGCCATTTCGTATTGGGAGATCCGGGCCGAGATCTCCGGGTCGCCGGACTCCTCCAGCTTGATCCGGTTCATGCGGTTCAGGGCATCCAGAAAATGCCGCCGGCTCTCCCGTCCGAAGCCCTTGGGATCGGAGAGGTAGAGGACCGGATCCCCCACCGAACGGAACTTGACCCCCTGGTAGCGGCTGGGCAGGAAGCCGCTTCCCCAGAGGCGGTCGTAGAGCGGCTGTCCTCCGGTCCCCTGGGTGACCATGACCACGAACGCCGGCAGGTTGCTGTTCTCGTTCCCCAGACCGTAGGCCAACCAGGAGCCCAGACTGGGCCGCCCCGCGATCTGCGCGCCGGTCAGGAGAAAGGTGACGGCCGGATCGTGATTGATGGCCTCGGTATGCATGGACCGGATGAAGCAGAGGTCGTCGGCGATCTCGGCGGTCCGGGGCAGGAGTTCGCTGATCCAGGCTCCCGACTGGCCGTGTTGGGCGAACTCGTAGATGGACGGAGCCACGGGAAAACTGCCCTGCTCGGAGGTCATGCTGGTGAGGCGCTGGCCCTGGCGGATGGATTCGGGCAGTTCCTCGCCGCGGCGGGGGGTCAGGGCCGGCTTGTAGTCGAACAGGTCCATCTGGGAGGGGCCTCCCGACTGGAACAGCCAGATCACCCGCTTGGCCGTGGGGGCGAAGTGGGGCAGGGGTGCGAGTCCGGGAAAAGAAGCCGTAGCGGATCCGTCTCCGGTGCTCCGGGCAGCCTGAAGGTCCTCTTGGAGCAGCGATCCCAGGGCGGCGGTCCCGATTCCGGCGGCGGTGGCGCCGAAGAAGTGGCGCCGGGTCTGCATCAGTCGATATCGCTTCCAGGGATCCATGTCGGCGTCACTCCTTGGTAATGGCCTCGTCCAGGTTCAGGATAACGCTGGCCAGGCCGGCGTAGGAAGCCAATTCTTGCGGGTTCAGATTCTCGTTCCGGGCCGACGCCCCTGAAGCCAGGTAGTCCAATGCCTCCTGGGGCCGGGTCTCGAAGTCCTGCTCGAACCGTTCCAGAGCTTGGAGCAGAGTGGTCTGCTCCGACGGTCCCGGCCAGCGGGCGGTCACCAGACGGAAACCGTAGGCGATACGAGCCAGGGGCGTCGCGCCGCCTTCCTCGAGCATGCGCTCGGCCAGACGGCGGGACGTCTCCAGATAGGTCTCGTCGTTCATCAGGTTCAGGGCCTGAAGCGGCGTGTTGGTCCGGTCGGTGCGCACGGTGCAGGCCTCTCGAGTGGACGCGTCGAAAGTCACCATGGCCGGCGGCGCGATGGTCCGTCTCCAGAAGGTGTAGAGACTCCTGCGATAGAGGCTCTCGCCCTGGTCGGCTTCATAGCCGCCCTTCCGGGAAGTCAGTTCCTTCCACAAACCGGGGGGCTGGTAGGGCTTGACGGAGGGGCCTCCCAGTTGCTCCACCAGAAGCCCTGAAACGGCCAGGGCCTGGTCCCGGATCGCCTGAGCCGGGAGGCGAAAACGGGGCGCCCGCGCCAGCAGCAGGTTCTCCGGGTCCCGCTCGGACAGCTCCGGCGACTGACGGGAGGATTGGCGGTAGGTGGCGCTGGTCACCACGGTTCTGAGCAGTCCCTTGACGTCCCAGCCGCTCTTCATGAACTCCGCGGCCAACCAGTCCAGCAGCCGGGGATGGGTGGGCCGATCGCCCTGGGAGCCGAAGTCCTCGGGAGTCCGAACCAGACCGGCTCCGAACAGCTTCTGCCAGAGCCGATTCACCGTCACCCGAGCCGTCAAGGGGTTGGACCGGTCCACGAGCCACCGCGCCAGGCCCAGGCGGTCCGGAACCGGCGCCTCGAACTTCGAGTCCAGGGCCGCCGGAACCCCCGGCTTCACCGGTTCGGTGTGGGCGTCGTAGGCGCCGCGGTCCAGCACGTAGGTCTGCCGCCTACGGGTTCGCTCCTTCATCACCATCACGGTGGGAATGGAATCGTTGTGGTCCTGGCGCCGTTTCTGCGCCTCCCGCAGTTCCTGGACGGCCTGCCGTACGGCCTCCGGTGCGTGGCCGCCCTCCAGGAAACAGAGGTCCAGCTTGTCCTGCTGGGTGACCCTCCGGTCCGAAGGGGCCAGGGCGGCGAGCTCCGAGACCGGGTCCAAAAGACCGATCACCCGCGCTTCCCGGTTTGAGAGTTCCCGGTCGTAGATCCGGACCTCGTCGATGAACCCGTCGAAGCGGTCGTCGGGACCCTCGCCGGCGCCGATCCGGAAATCCCGTTTGGGGCCCATGGGCTGGAGCAGGTAGTCGAACAGCACCACCGGCTCCTGCAGGACGCCGTTCAGGTGGAGCCGGAACCCGCTCGCGTTGCGTCTGCCGTCGTAGCTCAAGACCACGTGGTGCCAGCGGTTCCGCTCCAGGACCTGCTCCGTCTCCAGACGCATGCCCAGGTCCGACCAACGGTAGGTGAAGTTGAAGCGCAGCTTCCCTTCCCTCAGGTAGAGGCCGTAGCCGCGCGCCCGGAACCGGTCCACGACACTGGAGAGGATGGCCCCCTGGCCGGACCGGGGATAGAACCAGGCCGAGAGGGTGAACGGGTCCATGTAGTCGAAGCTGGCGACGGGACCGCCGTTGACGAACCGCCCGTCGAAGCGGCCCGCCTGACCCTTGCGCCCGGGCGCGAAGTCCAGTTTCGGCTCCGGGCCACCGTCCAGGAAGGGAGGTTCGGGCAACGATTCCTCCGGCTCGACCGCCTTCTCTTTGGCCTGTTCCTTCTGTTTCTCCTTCTTCTTCTCGGCCTCCTCTGCCCATACCCGCTTCAGGTTCCCCGTGGTCTCGGACCAATCGCCGTCCAAGGGGAAATGCACCAACAGGCCCCGGTCCAGGGTCCAGTCCTCGCCCCGGCCTTGTGCCCGGACTTCCTCTTCCCAGGCTCGCTGAGCCCTGCTCCGCTCGTCGTCCAGCTCCTCGAGGCGGAGACGGGCCTTGCGGACCTGATCGTCCAGCTCGTCGAGACGCGCCTCCTGCGACGGCGTGGGCGCCTTGACCACCGGATCTTCGTTGCCGAAGTTGTAGACGAAGCCGCGTTCCGGGACGTTGTTGAAGAAGGAGTAGAAACGGTAGTACTCCCGCTGGCTGATGGGATCGTACTTGTGATCGTGACAGCGGGCGCACCCCACCGTCAGGCCCATCCAGACCGTCGAGGTGGTCTCCACCCGGTCGGCCACGTACTCGACCCGTAGCTCCTCGTCGATGGAGCCCCCTTCGGCGCTGGTCCGGTGGTTCCGGTTGAACCCCGTGGCGACGATCTGATCCCGCGTCGCTCCTGCCAGAAGATCTCCCGCCAGTTGCTCGATGGTGAACTGATGGAAACCGAGGTTCCGGTTGAAGGCGTCGATCACCCAGTCCCGCCAGCGCCACATCTGCCGGATGCCGTCACTCTGGTAGCCGTTGGTGTCAGCGTAGCGGGCCGCTTCCAGCCAGCGAACCGCCATGTGCTCCCCGTACCGGGTGGAGCCCAGCAGGCGGTCCACCAGCTTCTCGTAGGCGTCCGGCGAAGGATCCCGCAAGAAGCGGTCCAGATCCTGAGGCGAGGGCGGCAGACCCGTCAGGTCCAGAGTCACCCGCCGGATCAGCGTCTCCGGGGCGGCCTGGGGTGAGGGTGCGAGACCGTTCTCCTCCAGGCGATGCAGGACGAAGGCGTCGAGTCCGTTGCGGACCCAGCCGCG
Organism: Acidobacteriota bacterium; assembly: GCA_965263035.1. Taxonomy (GTDB): domain Bacteria; phylum Acidobacteriota; class UBA6911; order RPQK01; family JAJDTT01; genus JAJDTT01. The sequence goes on along the minus strand of OZ253580.1, from coordinate 4,674,296 downwards.
CTTCCGGACCAAAGGCGTGTCCGGCCTGCGGACCGGGAGGAAGGCCCAGTGCGGCTGCCAGCGGGCGCCCTGGTCGATCCAGCTCTCGACCTGGCGGATCTGGAGGTCGCTGAGGGGCTCGTGGCCCAGAAAGCCGGGGGGCATGCGGGAGGCGGGATCGGGGCTGGAGATCCTGCGGTAGAGGGGGCTCTGCCGGGCGCTGCCGGGGACTACCGCCGGCCCCTTCCCTTCCCGCTCGGAGACGATCCCTTCGGCGGTATCCAGACGAAGCGAGGCTTGGCGCTGGCCCGGGTCGGGGCCATGGCAGGAGAAGCATTGCTCGGAGAAGATGGGCCGAATGTCGCGGTTGAAGTCGATGTCGGAAGGGGCGGTTGTCCCGGCCGCCAGTCCCGGCAGGGCAACTGCCAGACACCAGCCCCAAAAGCAGATCCCGGACCGAAGTTCTGGCATGATCCCCCGCGGCCATCCCCGGATCGGATGCCGCAATGACTGTTGCCGACGGCTGGGAGCCATCTTAGCCAAGAGAGGTTGCCCAGGCAACGAGTGGGAGTGGCGACTTTCTTGTCGCCCACTGGGAGGGGCGATTTCCAGTCGCCCGCTCCGGATTGAGGAGGGGGGAGAGGAGCAAGAGGAAAAGAAGGGGGGCTGACCGCCCCCCTACCCCCCCCGAATCGGCGACAAGAAAGTCGCCGCTCCATGCGTTCCAATTCTCAAGTAGGATAGCGGCTGGGTTCGGACCGGTGAGGCAAGGTCGCAATCAGGAGGGGGCCGATGGTGGATCAGACGACAGGCAGCTTGCCGGCAGCTGGAGCACCCGCTTCGCGCCGAGCCGTCGTTTCCTGGTGCTTTTACGACTTCGCCAATTCCCCCTTCACCACCTTGGTGGTGACCTTCATCTACGCGTCCTACTTCACCCAGGCCATTGCCGCCGACACGATCTCGGGGACCCTGGCCTGGTCCCGGGCCGTCACCGTAACCGCTCTGGTCGTGGCTCTGCTGTCACCGATTCTGGGAGTGGTGGCCGATCGGGGCGGCTACCGAAAGTTCTTCCTGCTGCTCTGGACCGTCGCCTGCATCGTCTTCACGGCCCTGCTCTACCTGCCCCTCCCGGGCCAGGTCTTCCAGGCCCTGCTCTGGTTCACTCTGGCCAACATCGCTTTCGAACTGTCCTTGGTCTTCTACAACGCAATGCTTCCGGAAATCGCTCCCCAGAATCGCATCGGGCGCATCTCCGGGTATGGGTGGGCCCTGGGTTATGCGGGCGGACTCGCCGCCATGGCCTTGGCTTTCGTGGGTTTCGTGGATGCGGCCACGCCCTGGTTCGGTTTCAGCCGGGAGGCCGGATCGCACATTCGGGCCACGAACCTCGTGGTCGCCGCCTGGTACGCCGTCTTCACCCTGCCCCTGCTGCTCTGGGTTCGAGAGGTCCAGCCTCGAACCCCGTTGTCGTCCCGAATGCTGTTGTCTTCCTTCCACCATTTGGCGGTCGCCCTCCGCGACGTGCGCCGCTACCGGGAAATCACCAAGCTCCTCCTGGCCCGGTTGCTGTACAACGACGGCTTGGTGACCATCTTCGCCTTCGGAGGCATCTACGCCACCGGGACCTTCGGCTTCACCTTCTCGGAACTGATGATCTTCGGGCTGGCCCTGAACGTGGCGGCCGGCGTCGGGGCCTTCTTCCTGGGCCACCTGGACGACCGGATCGGCGGAAAGCGGACCATCGAAATCAGCCTCTGTGGGCTCATCATCGCCGCCGTCGTCGCCATCCTGACCCCCAGCCGCGGCATGTTCTGGGGCGCCTGCATCCTGGTCGGCATCTGTGCCGGCCCCAACCAATCCGCCAGCCGGTCTCTCCTGGGCCGATTCGTCCCCCGGGATAAGGAAAACGAGTTCTACGGCCTCTTCGCCTTCTCGGGCAAGGCGACCGCGTTCCTGGGACCCTTCCTGGTGGGAGTGTTGACCAGCCATTTCGACTCCCAGAGGGTGGGCATGTCGACCATGATCTTCTTCTTCGCCGCCGGCCTCTGGTTGCTCCGGCGCGTGGATGAACAGAAGGGTTGCCGGGAGTCGGGGAGGAACTGACGCCGCTGCAAGAGGGGTGCCGTTCGACAGCCTCGGGGGAGCCGGGTTATCCTTTCGCGGGTTTGTGATTCCGGCGTTTTGAAAAACCAGGAGTCTGCGCGGTAGAAATGAATCGTAGCGAGAAAGCGGGGAATCGAGGCCGGATTTTCTCGATTTGGAGGTGCATAGTCGTTCTATTCGCCGAGAAATCGGGGAAATATGGACCGATTCTACCGCTTTCGCAGTAGATCAATTTCTGCGGCGCAGGCTCCTAGAGTGAGGAGAAATTCATGACTCAGGGCGTTGCGACGATAGTGGAGAGTTTTCGAGCCCGGACGCCTCGTTCCCGGGAGCTGTACGAGGGGGGGAGCGAGTACACGGCGGGTCCGGCCAAGGGAGCCTACTACTACCGTCCCTATCCCCTCAGCATGGACCGGGGAGAGGGCACCCGTCTCTGGGACGTGGACGGGAACGAATACCTGGACTGCGCCAATCACCACACGGCCCAGGTCCTCGGGCACAACCATCCTCGAGTGATGGAGGCCGTCTACGCCCAGATCCCCAGGGGCTTGGCCGTGGGCGCTCCCATGGGGACGGAAGCCCCCATCGCCGAGGAGATGTGCCGAAGGGTCGACTCCCTGGATCGGATCCGCTTCGTCAATTCAGGAACCGAAGCCACCCTGCACGCGATTCGGCTGGCCCGCGGGTTTTCCGGGAAGACGAAGATCGCCAAGTTCGAAGGGGGCTATCACGGCAGTCATGATCCGGTGGAAGTCAGCGTCGCGCCCCCTCTGGCCAAGGCGGGTCCGGCCCATGCGCCCAACTCGGTTCCGGGGGCGGGGGGGAGTTCCCCCAGCGTGGCCGATGAGGTCTTGATCCTGCCCTACAACGACGAAGAGGCGGTGGAGCGGCTCATCGTGGAGAACCGGGACGAACTGGCCTGCGTCATTTTCGATCCCAAGTGCGGGATCCTGCGCATCCGGCCCGAGTTCGCGCAGGCAGTACGGCGGATCACGCGGGAAAACGGCGTCCTGCTCATCTTCGACGAGATCGTCGCCTTCCGCTCGGCTCCGGGGGGGCTCCAGGCCGTATTCGGAATCGATCCCGACCTGACCTGCTTCGGGAAGATCGTGGGAGGCGGTTTTCCCGTCGGGGCCTTCGGGGGGCGGGCCGACCTGATGGACCTCCTGGACAGCAGCAAGCCGGGGAGCGGTTTTTCCCAGAGCGGTACTTTCAGCGCCCATCCCCTGGCCATGGCGGCCGGCTTGGCGATGCTCCAGGAACTGACGCCCGAAGCCTGCGCTCATCTGAACCTGCTGGGGGACCGGCTCACCAACGGACTCAACCAGCTGTTTGCCCGCGAAGGGATCGTAGCCCAGGCCGTCAACACCGGCTCCGTCTTCAGCATCTACTTCAGCCAAGGCGAACTGCGGAACTACCGCGACCTGGCCGCCCTCGACGGCTCGCTGATCGCTCCCACCTTCCTGGCGTTGCTGCAAGAGGGTTACTTCCTGGGTCACACGCTGGGCATGTGCGCGCTCTCGGTTCCCATGACCGACGCCGACATCGACGGACTGATCGAAGCGACCGGCCGGGCCATCGCCAGAGCCCAAGCCGAGGCCGGGTAGATCGGGTCGAGTGCAGGGGATTGCGCCCCTGCACCCTCCCACACCACCGGACGTACCGTTTTCAGTATCCGGCGGTTGGAGTCACTCGAGGCTCTTTCGAGCCTCGTAAAGGGCCTTTCTTTCCGGTTTTCGCCGCCGCTGGGACTTGATCTCCGCCCTTCCGGCTTGACGGGTTCCACCCTTGGGCCTTCCGTGCCGGGTCCGAGGGGCCTCCCCCCGCCCCGTTTCCGGAGGTAGTTGCGATCCCGCTGACGAGTCCACCATAGGGCCAGTCCGACTCCTTCGGTCCTTCGCTCCACCGGCATTATCCGGCTTCTTCGCTACTATGACCTCTGCTGACTTCTCAAAGGCTCTCACCCTTGAGATCTCCCCGAGTAAGGTGCTGCATCTTTCCCCCCGGGCCGCCCGGCTCTACCTGGTACGTCTGGATGGGGTTCGGGTTTCGCTGTTGCTCACCAGCTCACCGCCCGCACCCGGCCTCGCTGCCGGTTCGTGTTCCTGCGGTCGTGGGTTTGCCTTCCGCTTCCTTCAGCTTCACCTCGCGGCTACGCCTTGCGGTTCGGCTAGGGTTGGTCCCATCACCTCCCTTGGGATCTTTCATCCCTTAGATACAGCCCATGTCGGGCGCACGAGCGGCGGCTTTCTTGCCGCCGATTTCTTTATCGACGAAAGAGAAAGAAGAATGGGCGACAAGAAAGTCGCCCCTCCCAGCGGGCGATTAGAAATCGCCCCTCCTTTATCCGCTATTGACTACGGTGTTCCGGTCCTCGCCTTCGAGCGGCAGCTCCACCCAGGCGCCCGAGCGGGCGTGGGAGAGGTGGAAGCCGGCGATGGCTTCCAGGGTCTCGACCGCTTCCACGGCCGGATAGGGGAAGGGGGCGGTCCCCTCCAGCCAATCCACGATCTCGCCTACCGCCACGTCCATTGAGGTGGCTTGGGTCCGGGGACTCGGCCACTCCTCGTTCCGGCCGTCCCAGTACTCGATCCGTACCTCCTCACCTCCGGTGGTGGCTCGGCCCTCGGTGCCGTTGAAGCCGATGGCCATGGGGACCCGGGCGTAGTCGGCGGCGTCCACCGTGGTCATGAGGCCTCCTTCCAACCGCATCACGCCCCATCCTCCCGGGTCCTGAAACGCGGGTCCCCGGCAGTCGGGCTTCCCGGCCAGGTCCAGCGTCCCCGAGACGGCTTCGACCCGGCGCCCAGTGATGAGCCGGATGGCGTCGAAGACGTGGGTCCCCACGTTTCCCAGGCGTCCGCTGCTCCACTGGGCCGTCACCGAGGTCAACTCGCCCAGTCCTCCGGCGGCGATATGGTCCCGCAGCCTCCGGTAGTTGGGATTGAAACGCCGGTTGTGGTTGATGGCCAGCAACGAGCCCGACTCCTCGCAGGCGTCCACCATGTCGTGACCATCGGCCACGGTATTGGCGATGGGTTTCTCGCAGAGGATGGCCCGGGCCCCCTGCCGGGCACAGACCACCGTCATCTCCTTGTGGACCGGAGTGTAGGTGGCTACGCTCACCACGTCGGGCTTTTCCTTCTCCAGCATCTCCCGCCAGTCGGCATAGGTCCCGATTCCGGTCCGTTCGGTGAACCGTTCCCGCCGGCCCAGGTCCCGGCTGCTGCCGGCCACCACCTCGACCCGCGGATGGTTGGCCAGGGCGTCGATGTGGGTCCCGTCCAGGTCCACCACCAACTGGCCCAGCGCGTCTCCCGAGACCTGGTCCGCGCCGCCGATGTAGCCCAGACCCATGATCACTGCCCGATGCGATTGATTCGTCATTCGTTATGCTCCCAAATGGTTGTCTCTCAGTTGTCCAAACCGGCCTCAAGATACCGCAAAATGAGGAGAGAGGAGCGGGTGGCTGGTTCTCACTTTTGATGCCTCTGGTTATGATGGACCGTTCCATCGGCAACAATTCGTCGATCGGCTTGGAAACACTTGTGGATTGCCGGTGGGTTTCCTGTCGATCGCCTGTGGATTCCTTGTGAATCCACGACTGGAGGGATTTCCATGACGGCACAACGAATCTGGTTGCTGGTGGCTGCGGCCGCCGTCGCCATCGGATTGACTCTCACTTCCCATGCCCGGCCTCCCGAGGGCCCGATTCAGGTCCGGATCTGGAAGAACGTCATGGCGCCGATGCGAGACGGCGTCCGCCTGGCGACCGACGTCTACCTGCCCAATGGCGAGACCACGCCTCCCGGCCCCTTCCCCACCATCCTCATTCGGCACCCCTACGGGAAGAGCAGATCGGCCGCGCCCGCCGAGTTCTTCACCACCCACGGCTACGCGGTGGCGATCCAGGACACGCGGGGTCGGTACGATTCGGAGGGGGAATTCTACATCTACGTCAACGAGGGCGAGGACGGATACGACGCCGTGGAATGGATCGCCGCCCAACCCTGGTCCAGCGGCGACGTGGGGACCTACGGTGGATCCTATGGGGCCGCCTGCCAGAACGCTCTGGCGGTCCTGAGACCGCCTCACCTGAAGACCATGTTCGCCTACGTGGGCACCTCCAACTACATCGAGGACGGAGCGGGCCGAGGGGGTGCATTCGCCTTGCTGCACAACATGGCCTACGGGTTCCGCCTGGCGCAGTGGGGCAAGGAGGCCCAATCCGGGGACCCGGATGCGGAAGAGGAAATCCCCACCCTGGCGGCCCTGAACCGCGCCAACGAGCAACTGGCGAGCTGGCTCATGGCGGCGCCCCTCAAGTCCACCTCGCCGTTGTCCTGGACGCCCTCCTATGCCCGCTGGTACGCGGACTGGAGAGCGCATCCCACCTACGACGACTACTGGAAGCAGAACGGCTACAACTTCGAGGAGCGACACTCCCAATACCCGGACATCCCCATCTGCTTCATCGGCGGCTGGTACGACATCTTCAAACGGGGGACCTTGAGGAACTTTCAGGGCCTGACCGGCCGCCAGGGTTACGTCCATCTCCTGGTTGGCCCCTGGACCCACTCCACGGGGCGGACGTACGCCGGGGACGTCGACTTCGGGCCGGAGGTGAAGATGACGCTCCGGAAGAAGGCGGTGAAGTGGTTCGACCAGTTCCTCAAGGGAAAGGACCTGGACCTGGAGCGGCAGCCTCCGGTCCGGTACTTCGTCATGGGCGCCGAATCGGCGAAACGCAACGACAAGGGGAGGCTCCAGAGCAGCGGCGCCTGGAAGAGCTCCGGTACCTGGCCCCCCGCGGGGTCGCGGCAACTGCGCCTGTATCTGCACCCCGACGGCAGCCTTCGCCGCGAGTCGCCTCAGGAACCGGGCAGGAGCGGGTTCGAGTACGATCCCAGGAAACCGGTGCCCACCATCGGGGGCAACATCGACTCGGGGAAACAACTGGTGCGGCGGGGCGCCCGGAACCAGGTCCCGATCGAGGGAGAGTTCGCCGCCACCGACCAGCTCCCTCTCTCGTCCCGCTCCGACGTGCTCTCCTTTCAGACGCCGCCCCTGGAAGAGGACCTGGAGATCGCCGGTCCCATGCGGGTGGAGCTCTGGGTCTCCTCCACGGCCAGGGACACCGACTTCACGGCGAAGCTCATGGACGTCTATCCGCCTTCGTCCGACTATCCGGAGGGGTACGCCATGAACCTGGAAGACGGCATCCTCAGGATGCGTTTCCGCGAATCCCGGGAACGGGAAGAGCTGATGGAGCCGGGCACCGTCTACCGGGTCGAGATCGACCTCTGGGACACGGCGAACCGGTTCCACAAGGGGCACCGGGTCCGCCTGGACATCTCCGGCAGCAACTTTCCCTTCTATGACGTCAACCCCAACACGGGCGAGTTCCTGGGACGCCACACCCACTTGAAGACGGCGGTGAACAGTGTCTACCAGGCCCCGGGCCGGGCCTCGGCGCTGGTTCTGACCGTTCCGGAATGACCCGACCGGCCAGCGGCAAGCGGTTCGGCGCAGAACCGAAGTGTTACAATCTCGTGGCCGGCGAAACCGGGATCATGCCGGCACACGGCACATTCCACGAAGTTGCGGAGAATAGGATCCATGCGAAGATTCACGACTCGATTCATCCTGAGCCTGATGGGGAGTTGCCTGCTCCTGTTGGCCGCCGGCGCCCACGATTGGGAGGCGCCCGAAGAGGCCAAGAAGATGACGAACCCCCATGCTGCCACCGACGAATCCATGGCCACGGCGAGGACGCAATACGACGAGAACTGCAAGTTCTGCCACGGTGATACGGGAGGAGCGGATGGTCCGGTGGCAGGCATGCTCAAGGAGAAGCCCCCTCCGTTCAACGACGCCGAAGCCATGGCCAAGGTCACCGACGGTGAGTTCTTCTGGAAGATCACCAACGGCAAGGATCCCATGCCCGGCTACCAGAAAAAGCTCTCCGACGAGGAGCGGTGGCAACTTGTGAACTTCATCCGAACGTTCGCCAAATGACCGCCCCATCCGGCATGAAGGGCCCCATCGACCGCCGTCATTTTCTGAAGACGAGCTCTGCGTTGGCCGCCGTCTGGAGCGCCTGCGCCCCGGCCCGGCAAGCTGTGGACCCGGCCGCCCGGGAGTGGCAGAACTATGGCGGAGACGCGGGCGCCAGCCGCTACTCACCGCTGGACCAGATCAACCGGACCAACGTTTCCGAGCTGAAGGTGGCCTGGACCCACCGCACCGGCGACGCCATACGGAAACCGGCCACCACCATCGAGTGCACGCCCATTGTGGTGGACGGCCGGATGTACATCTCCACGGCCCAGCTCCGGGCGCATGCGCTGGATGCGGCCACGGGCCGGAAACTGTGGAGCTTCGATCCCCAGGGCGGCAAGCCGTTGCGGAGATCCCCGGGCGTCAACCGGGGAGTCACCTACTGGCAGAACCCCACCCGGCCGGACGACCGCCGGATCTTCCTGCCGGACAAGGACATGCTCTACTCCATCGACGCCGGCACCGGGAAGCTGACGCCCGGATTCGGCCAGGACGGGGTCATCGACCTGAAGCAGGACTTCGACCACGACATGACCGGACTCTCCTTCAACGTGACCAGTCCGGTGGTGGCCTACCGGGACCTGATCATCGTGGGAGGCGGCGGCGCGGAGGGCCCCTACCCGGAGGCGCCGGGCCACATCCGGGGCTACGACGCCGCCACCGGAAAGCGGCGCTGGATCTTCCACACCACGCCTCGTCCGGGACAGTTCGGAAACGACACCTGGGAAGGCGACTCGTGGAAAACCACGGGCGGGACCAACAACTGGGGCGGCATGAGCCTGGACCCGGCCCGGGGCTGGGTCTTCGCCTCCGTCGGCTCGCCCGCCTTCGACTTCTACGGGGGCAACCGCAAGGGCGCCAACCTGTTCGGCAACTGCGTCCTGGCCCTCGACGCCTCCACCGGGGAGCGGCAATGGCACTTCCAGACCGTCCACCACGACGTCTGGGACTACGACCTTCCGTGCCAGCCGGCCCTCATCACCATGACCCAGGGCGGGCGGACTTTCGAGGCGGTGGTCCAGCCCACCAAGATGGGGATGACCTTCTTCTTCGATCGGGAGACGGGCAAACCGGTCTTCCCCGTCGAGGAGCGGCCCATGCCCGCCTCGGACGTTCCGGGCGAGGAGCTCTGGCCCACCCAGCCCTTTCCCGTGAAGCCTCCTCCCCTCTGCCGGCAGGGGTTCATGCCGGACCAGATCACCGACATCACGCCCGAAGCCCACGCCTTCGTGAAGGAGATCTACGACCGCTCCCGCGTCGGCGCACTCTACACTCCGCCCAGCCTCCAGGGGACCATCATCCATCCGGGCTTCCGGGGTGGAGCTCTCTGGGGCGGATGCAGCTACGACCCGGCGGCCAATCGGCTTTTCGTCAACACCAGCGAATGGACCAACCGGATCACGTTGGCCCCGGCGCGGGAAGATCAGCCCTTCGACTACGCCCTGCCGGAGCGGGCCCAGCTGTCGGATCCGGATAAGTACCCGGTCATCAAGCCCCCGTGGGGCTACCTGACGGCCATCGATCTGGACTCGGGGGACTTCGCCTGGCGAGTGGTGGCGGGCAGGATCCCGGAGTTGGAAGCCCGTGGCATCACCGGGACCGGGAGCCCCATGCACGGCGGGACCATCGCCACGGCCGGCGGCCTGATCTTCGTGGGGGGAAGTTTCGACAAGAAGTTCCGCGCCTACGACTCCAGCAACGGCCGCGTGGTCTGGGAGCATCAGTTGAACGCCGGCGGCTTCGCCACCCCGTCCACCTACGAGGCGGAGGGCCGGCAGTATGTGGTCATCGCCGCCGGGGGCGGCCAGGCTGTTTCCAATTCGGGCGATGAGTTCGTGGCCTTCGCGCTGGCTTGAGCCGGTCTCCCGGGGCCGACGCCTTGGAGTCGCTGGCCTGATTCTGTTCCTCGGTGTCCCGACCGGGGCTGCCCGCTCGGAAGACAAGGCCCCGGAGCCTCAGCCCATCCCCTTCAGCCACAAGGTCCATATGGCCGCCGGCTTGAAGTGTGCCTTCTGCCACCCCATCGAGGATCCGGGGTTCACGGCCGGTCTGCCCGCCGAGTCCAAGTGCATGGTCTGCCACACCGCCGTCAAGAGCGACAGTCCGGACATCCTGAAGCTGGCCAAGGCCGTGAAAGCGGGTGAGACGATTCCGTGGGTCCGGATCTACCGGGTCCCCGACTATGTCTGGTTCTCACACGCGCTGCACGCCGTGGACGCCAAGATCGAATGCGCCGCCTGCCACGGTCCGGTGGCCAAGCGGGAGGTATTGGTTCAGGAGAAGCCCACCTCCATGGCCTTCTGCATGGACTGTCACGCGGCCCACAAGGCTTCCAACGGCTGCGACGTTTGTCATGTTCGGCAGTAGTTGGGAGCGGCGGCTTTCTTGGCGCCGAACAGGGGGGCAGGGGGGACGGAGTCCCCACTCTACACATTCCGGCCACGGAATTGCATAGCAGTAAAAGAAGAGCAGGCGACAAGAAAGTCGCCTGTCCCAGTGGGCGACAAGAAAGTCGCCCCTCCTGGCAGGCGACAAGAAAGTCGCCTGTCCCAATGGGCGGCAAGAAAACCGCCCTCCCAAGGTCACTGACAACACCTCTCTCAGGTGGCATCATATGGTCCCTATGAAATCCCGCATAAGATCGACATACACCCTTTTCCTGCTCCCGCTCTTGCTGGCGGCTTGCGTCCCGGCGCCCGATCCCTCCGACGACAACGACTGGCGCCACTACGGCAAGGACGCGGGCGGGACCAGGTACTCCGCTCTGGCCCAGATCAACCGCACCAACGTCCAGGAACTCGAGGTGGCCTGGATCTACCGGATGGGCGAGGTGAAGCGCCCGCATCGGACCATCCCCGACCGGATGCAAGCGCCGTGGGAATGCACGCCTCTGGCGGTGGATGGAGTCCTTTACCTGTCCACCCCTTCCAACCGGATCATCGCCCTGGAGGCGGAGACGGGCCGGGAGCTCTGGGAGTTCGACCCGCAGGAGGGCCGCACCGACGACCGCTATTACCTCCAACACCGGGGCGTCTCGTACTGGGAGGGAACCGTCGACGGAAAACCCCAGCGGCGGATCCTCATGGGGACGGGAGACGCCAGGCTGCTGGCGCTGGATGCCGGCACGGGCCAATTGATCCCCGAATTCGGCGAGGGCGGGTCGGTGGACCTGGACGGGGGCATGACCGCCCGCTGGCCCAAGGGCATCTACACGGTCACTTCCCCGGTGGCCGTCTACAAGAACGTGGTGGTCACCGGATCCCGGCTCAGCTCCGGTCAGGAGAAGAAGGGACCCAGCGGAAAGGTCCGGGCCTGGGACGTGCTCACGGGTGACCTGATCTGGGAGTTCCACACCGTTCCCCGCCCCGGCGAACCGGGAAACGAGACCTGGGAGGGAGACTCCTGGACGGACCGTTCCGGCGCGAACGCCTGGTCCATCATCAGCGTGGACACGGAGCGAGGTTGGGTGTTCGCCCCCACGGCGTCGCCCCTGGGAGGTGACCGTGACGGTCAGAATCTTTACGGGAACACCTTGCTGGTGCTTGACGCCCTCACCGGAAAACTTATCTGGCACTACCAGATGGTCCGCCACGACACCTGGGACTACGACCTCCCGGCTCAGCCCGCGCTGGTGACCCTGGAACGAGACGGACGAGAGGTCCCGGCGGTGGCTCAGCCCACCAAGATGGGCATGGTCTTCGTGCTGGATCGGCTGACCGGCCAACCGTTGCTCCCGGTGGAGGAGCGCCCGGTGCCCCAGACCGGGGGTGGATACAACTGGCCCACCCAGCCTATTACCGTCAAGCCGCCGCCGTTGGTTCGGCACAACCTGACCCGGGACGAGGTGAGCCGGGTGACGCCCGAGTCCTACGAATTCTGTCTGGAGCTCTTCGACTCGCTCCACTACGAGGGCATCTACACGCCCCGCCAAGAGGGGCCGACCCTCATGCTGCCCGGATCCCTGGGCGGAGCCAACTGGTCCGGATCCTCGTTCGATCCCACGACCGGGATCCTCTACGTGAACGTCACCGAGCTGGGGAACGCGCGCGGCGCGGGCCGCCGATTCTGGCAGGACAACAAATGGCCCTGCCAGGAACCCCCCTGGGGCACTCTCAACGCCGTGGATCTGAACCGGGGCGAGATCGTCTGGAAGAGCACCCTCGGCGTGGTGGACGAGCTGATGGAGAAGGGCGTCCCCAAGACGGGGACCCCGAACCTGGGAGGCTCCATCGTCACCGCCGGCGGGCTGGTCTTCATCGGCGGCACCAACGACCGCCGTTTCCGGGCCTTCGACGCCGCCAGCGGCGAGGAGCTCTGGGTGGACCTGCTGGAGGCCAACGCCCATGCCACCCCCATGACCTACTGGGGCGAGAAGAGCGGCAAGCAGTACGTGGTGATCGCAGCGGGCGGCGGCAACGTGTTCAGCGACGTCACCTCCGACGGGCTGGTGGCCTACGCGCTGCCCTGACCGGTCGGACCTGCCGCAGCACGGATTTCAGCGGCTGGAAAGCCGCCCCTACTCCACGCCATTTTCGTCTATCGGCTCGGAAGCCACGTAGTTCCAGACAAGGGCCAGATTGAAAAGGTAGATGATGGAACGAGTGAGGCGTTCCGCGTCTGAAAAATCATGGCGGCGAGCGTGCGCAAAACGGTTTCTGTGGTCGTTCATGGTGCGAAGCACGTAGGACGCCCTCGGAACAGAATCCATGGGCAGAAGATCTTCCGTTTGCAGTTTGGAGACGATTTCCGGAAAGGAGTATCTGGCAGAGGTTTCCAGTCCGAGCATCTGTTGAAAGTTCCTTTTGATTTCTTCATGAGTGCTCTCGACGAACTCACGGGGATACATGATGGGCTCCATCTCCCTCATCCACACCTTGAAGGAGGGGTCTCCCGATACCTGATAAGCCAACTCCTTGAGCATCCTTTCCAGGTCTTGGAGATTCGTTCGCTTAGTGAGATCGATTTCGCCGTCAGTCCGTGATTCTGAGGGCTGGTGAGCGTCCTCCACCAGCTTCTGCGTTTTCCGAGTCGACTTCTCGACGTTGTCCACAATGCTGAGAATCGTTCTCACGCCTTCGTCGAGGTCTTCCAAACGCTTCCGTACCGTTGGTTCACCGGGCGTCGGATCAAGAGGAGCCGGCGTCGGGAGCCGTTTCGAGGCAGGTTCCCGCAAGTCAAAGAGCGCAGCATCGCGTCCGAACTCTCTCTTCAAAGCGCGATAACACGCTATCGTCTTCGGATACACCCAACGCGTTCGGTTCGGATCCCATCGACGGCCAGGTATCTTTTTAGCCCGCTCTTTTTCACCGGGAGCGATCTTGACTTCATATTCCTTCTCGGTCTCCGTCACTTCGATGGGAAAGAAGCCGGCTCTGGGAAAGGTCATTGTCACGCGATGATTCGGTCTCGGCACTACCGGTGACCGGCGGTCTCAGTAGGCTTCCGGAACGAACCTCTGGATACCCATGGGCGGCCGGACGTACCCCCCATCCTCCTGGCGGGGCGGGAGCTCCAGTTCGGGCGGATCGTCCTGGTTGTAGTTGAACCGGCTCAGCAGGTGGGAGATGCAGTTGAGCCGGGCCCGGCGCTTGTTGTCGGCGTTGACCACGTACCAGGGCACGTCGGGAATGTCCGTCTTGTCGAACATGGCGTCCTTGGCCTTGGAGTACTCGACCCAGCGCAACCGGGACTCCAGATCCATGGGACTCAGCTTCCAGCGCTTTCGCGGATCCCGGATCCGGGCCTGGAAGCGGCTTTCCTGTTCTTCGTCGCTCACCGAGAACCAGTACTTGATCAGGTGGATGTGGGACCGGAGCAGCATCCGCTCGAACCGGGGGCAGGAGTAGAGGAATTCCCAGTACTCCTCCTCGGTGCAGAATCCCATGACCCGCTCGACTCCGGCCCGGTTGTACCAGCTCCGGTCAAAGAGCACGATCTCACCGGCGGCCGGCAGATGAGCCACGTAGCGCTGAAAATACCATTGAGTCCGTTCGCGCTCGGTGGGCTTGGCCAGGGCGGACACGTGGACCTGGCGGGGGTTCAGCGTCTGGCTGATCCGCTTGATGACGCCCCCTTTGCCGGCCGCGTCCCTTCCCTCGAAGAGAACCACGACCTTGAGCCCCTCCCGGGCCACCCAGTCCTGGAGCTTGGTCAGCTCCGCCTGCAGGCGCCGGAGCTCCGATTCGTAATATTTTCGCCTCAGGCGCGGGGGCGTCTGTCCCAATCCGCCACTGGAGGTCGATTCGGCTTGGACTTCCATCTTCGTCTCTTCCATGAAAAATACCAGTTCAGCCCCTTCGTTTGAATAGAGGCAGCCAACCCAGAACGAGAGTCGACAGCAGCGTGACCATGAAGGCCACCGGCAGCGGCCACATCCAGGAAACGGCCTTGAGCCGGACCAGCAGACGGCGCGATCCCAGGGTCACCATGTCGTCGGGGCCGATGACGGCGGGTGAACCGGGACGGTCGTTGACCCTGACCTCCGCATCCCCGGTCAGACTCCGAATCGACCAGCCCTCGGGCGTTTTCTCCACATCCGCGTGCCGGGGCGCCACCCCATCTCCGTTCAGGACGAAGCGGTTGCCTTCGGGTTTGGAGCCGATGGCGTTGGACGTGTCCGGCAGAGGCTCCCACCGCGTCGGTTCCCGCCCCTCCTCCAGGACGTAGAGAAAGATGTCGGGGTGATCCTGGAACCAGTGTCCCAGCGACAGGTAAAACCCGGCCGAGAGCCCCAGAAAGGCCCCTAGCACCATGGCGGTGCCGCTGGCCCGAAATCGCAGAAACGCGGCCACGAACATGCCCCCCAAGGTTCCGATGACGTAGGCGATGATCCGGGTCGTGAGATCGAAGATGTTGCCCCGGGAACCCTCCGGGATGGTGTTCAGGAAGAGGCAGAAGAGGACGGCGTAGATGCCGGCTCCCAAGGTGAACAGCCGGGCCAGCCTGAGCAGGGCGCTCTGGGAGAGCGGTTTCTTGCGGAAGCGTCCCACGAAGTCGACGGTCAGGACGGTGGCGACTCCGTGCATGCTGGAATCCAGCGCGGCCATGGCGGTGGAGAAGAGGGCGGCCACCACCAGGCCGGCCAGGCCTCGGGGCAGGGTGTGAGCGATGAAATGGGGAAAGACCTCGTCGGGCGCTCCCGGAAGCTGGGCCTTGTAGTAGGAGTAGAGGGCGATTCCGCCCAGGCCCAGGAGGATGCCGACGCTCACGTCCGCGGCCTGGTTGGCCAATATGGAACGGCGGGCCGCACGGAGCGATCCGGTGGCCAGGTACCGCTGCACCATGAGCTGATCCGAGCCGCAGGTGGAGACCCACCAGATGAAGGCGTAGATGGCCATCCCCAGCACGCTGACCCGGACGTACGGGTCCAGGCGAAAGAAGGGCTGCGGCTCGTGGTCCGCCGCCAGGATGTCCTGGAGCCAGGTGATGGGGCCCGTCCCGGTGTCGTAGAAGACGTAGCCGATGGTGAAGAGGAGGCCCCCGAAGAGGATGATGAACTGGACCAGATCGGTCCACATGACGGCCCGCATCCCGCCCAACACGGTGTAGACCACGGCGATCACCCCGACGCCGAGCACCACCCAGGTGAAGGGCAGGTCGGCCATCTTGGACATGGCGATGGCGGCGGTGTAGACGATCATCCCCATCATGGAGAGCCGGATCAGCAGGAACAGGGTCGATCCGAACATTCTCGCGCCGAGACCGTACTTCTCCTCCAGGTACTCGTAGGCGCTGGTCAGCCGCTTGCGCATGAAGAAGGGGACGAGCACCAGGATGGCCACCGTCACGCTGAAGGGGACGTGCATCTGCCGGCCCCAGACACCGATGCCGTTCTTGATGAACTCTCCCGGCTCCGAGAGATAGGCGATGGTGGAGAGCAGCGAGGCGTACATGCTCAGCCCCACCACGAACCAGGGCATCTTGCGGCTGGCCAGGAAGTACTCGTCCGCCGATTTCTGCCGCTTGCTGAAGTAGTAGCCCAAGAGCAGGACGCACGCGAAGTAGACGGCGACCACCACGTAGTCGACGGTCTGCAAACCGTCGTAGCGGTCGACACGCACGGGGGTTGTGGCCAAGGTCAGAAGGGGTTGAATCGGACTCTCCTCGTAGCGGAAACCGGCCGAGGCGGACTGCACAACGGGCAACCGGTTCCCGCTTGGATGCCTCGACTCCGGGCGAGGGTACGTCGGCGTAAACCCGTTGGCAACCCCGGCAGGAGGGGCGACATTCTTGTCCCCGGAGGGGCGATTTCCAGTCGCCCCCTCTTCGATTCACCCATAAAGTCGCTCTCCGTTGTTTCCTTGGGAGTTCGGCGGTTGGAAACCGCCGTTCCCGTTCGGCGGTTGGAAACCGCCGCTCCTGGTCGGCGATTGGAAATCGCCGCTCCCCTTCGGCGGCAAGAAAGCCGCCGCTCCTGACGGGTGCTATGATTGGGGCCGTTTCGGACCGAACAAGTCTCTTGGTCTCATTCCGGATCTCATGAAGCTCACCCGCAGGAAAGTCCTGAAGGCCGTGGGCGTCGGTTTGGGTTCCGGAGGGGCCGGACTGAGCGGAACCTGGCTCTACGCGACGAGAGTCGAGACGAAGCGGCTGCGTTTGGAGCGGGTCCAAGTGCCCATCCCAAGCTTGCCTGGATCCTTGGACGGCCTGCGGATCGTCCTGCTGAGCGACTTTCATCTTTACCCCCACACGCAGATCGAACTCATCGACGCCGCCGTGGAATTGGCCAACGAGTGCCGGCCCGACCTGGCCCTGCTGGGCGGCGACTACGTGCTCTCCACGGCCGAATCCATCTACGAGCTGGCGCCGGCCCTGGGCCGCCTCGACGCAAAATACGGCGTCTTCGCCGTGCTGGGCAACCACGACCATTGGAAGAACTCGGATGCGGTGATCGACGGACTGACTCGCTCCGGCATTCACGTCTTCATGAACGAAGGATTGACCCTGTCGGTCGGCCGCCAACCGCTCTATCTGGCCGGCGTAGATGACGGCTGGGTCCGGCGCCACGACCTCGAGAAATCGCTGGCGAATCGCAACGGCGAGGATCCGACCCTGCTCCTGATGCACGAACCGGACTTTGCCGACGACTTCCTGGCCGATGGCCGGGTCCTGCTCCAGCTTTCGGGCCACAGCCACGGAGGTCAGGTCCGTTTCCCCTTCATCGGCTCCCCCTTCCTGCCCCTGTACGGGCGCAAGTACGACCAGGGCCTGTACCGCGTCGGCCAGGGGTGGCTCTACACCAACGTGGGCATCGGCGTGACGGCGCCGCTCCGCCTGAACTGTCCACCGGAAGTCACCGAGATCACGCTGGTCTCCCAAACGGCCTGAGTCGTCATGAGCCCACTCGACATCGCGGTCCTGGTCGTCTATCTGGCATTTATCGGCGGCTTGGCCTTCCACTTCTCCCGGCGCCAGAAATCGGCGGAAGACTACTTCCTGGCCGGGCGCAACCTGCCCGGTTGGGTCGTGGGGTTCTCCATCATGGGGACGGTGGTGAGCAGCGCCACCTTCGTGGGCCATCCCGGCAACGTCTTCTTCAGCGACATGTGGGCCTTCGCCTACCACCTGGCCCTGCCGGTGGTGGTCCTTCTGACGGTGGGGCGGTTCGTGGTCTTTTACCGCCGCACGCTTCGAATGAGCCCTTACGAGTACCTGGGAACTCGATTCGGTTATCCCGCTCAGGCCTATGCTTCGGCCTCCTTCATCGTGAGCCGGATCCTGGACATGAGCCTGACCGTCTATTTCCTGGGGCTGGCCCTGGCCTTCGTCACCGGATGGGACGTGTGGTGGGTGATCCTGGTGGTGGGCCTCCTGACCGTGGCCTATACCCTGGCGGGTGGCATCCGGGGGGTCGTCTGGACCGATTTCCTGCAGGGAATCCTGCTGGTGGGCGGAGGCCTGCTCTGCGCGGCCCTGATCCTGGGCCGCGGGGACGCCGGCCAGCTCCTCACCACCGCCTGGGAGGGAGGCAAGTTCACCCTGGGAAGCTGGGAACCCAGCCTGATCGAGGACAATTTCTGGCTCCTGTTCGTGGGAGGGATCTTCCACTTCCTGCAGTCTTTCGGGACCGACCAGAACATGGTGCAGAGGTACCTGCTGGCGCGGAGCGACCGGGAGGCCCGCCGCAGCGCCATGCTGGGCATCCTCTCCTGCGTCCCGATCTGGCTCCTGTTCATGTTCCTGGGGGGGCTGCTCTGGGCCTTCTACCAGGCCGACCCCTCGGCGCTTCCCCCGGAGGTCGGACAGGTGAAGGACAACATCATTCCCCACTTCATCCTGACCGAGTTGCCGCCGGGGCTTCTGGGACTGCTCCTGGCGGGGCTGCTGGCGGCGGCCATGTCCAGCATGGACTCGGACCTCAACAGCGTGGCGGCAGTGGTGCTGCAGAATTTCTATCGCCGGATGAGACCTGGAGCCGCCCAGCGACGCCAGCTCATGGTGGGCCGGGCCGGGGTCGTGGTCGGCGGGCTGCTGTCCATTTTCCTGGCGCAACAGTGGATCGGCATCGAGTCTCTGGTGAAGTACTCACTGGGTCTGGCTCTGGTCGTCTCGGGGGGAAAACTGGGCTTGTTCGCCCTGGGATGGCTCTTCCCCAAGGCCACGTCCAAGGGAGCCTACACCGGCCTTGCCGCCTGCGTGATGTTCACACTCTGGGCGGCCCTGACCCGGGTGGAGATGCCCAACAGCCAGAGCCCGTTGCTGGATCTCGGCGCCTACAACTTTCCCTGGATGCCCATGACCATCGGCATGATCGGACACATCCTGGTGCTAGGGGTAGGTTATGCCGCCAGCCGGGGGAAGGACGGCGCGGGTTCAGGCGCTCACTCGGACGGTCCGGCCGCTCCTCGCTGATTCTTCCGCGGCGACGGCAACTTGCAGGGCGCGCCTCCCGTCATCGAAGCCGGAAGACAGCTTGACGCCTCGCTCGACGGCATCCACGAAGCCGTCGATCTCCTCCATGAACGATTCCTGGTACCGCTAAAAGGGGACGCCAAAAGGGGACAGTCACGTTCTCGCTCGTTCTTCGTCGACTTGGGGGGGCGTCTTTCCGGAACTGGTCAGGGGTCGAGAGGATTCCCGAAGCTTTCCTCACTCCTCACTTCTCGTCCTGCCTTTGCGGTATACGCGCGACCCAGTCTGCTCCAGCATAGGTGACCGCATGAATGAGCACCTCGCAGGCTTTGTCGTCGACCGTAAAGGCTACGACGGCTTTTCTCCCGGCAGGGATCGCCCGCAAACCGGATGCTATTTCGTTACGGATGGATCCCATGTGAGGGGTTTGTGCCAATCCCGTGATGGTCCGTTCAATCCCGGTCAGCGTCCGATCAGCCGCCACCGGCCCCGCGTAATCGAGGACCCATTGGACGATGACTCGAAGATCACGTGCCACCAGCGGATGGAAACGGATGCGATACGTCACGTCTTCGGATCAGTCCCAATAGTGGCGCGAGCGGTTGAGAAAACGTGATCCTGGTCCACGAACTCGGAACGCGGTGTCTGCATACGCATGCGGATTTCTTCGGCCAGAGCCGAAAGCGCTACGTTTCGCTCGGTCTCGTCCTGCATCATCTGTTCGATGGCCGCCGCCACCGCAGCGCTCCGAGTAGCAAACACGCCTTGGCCCACCTTCTCCGAAAGGTACCGATGGTGGCGATCCGTAAAGCTGAGGGTCGTTTTGACGGTCATCCGCACCTCCTTGGTATGACTGAGTCATATACCACTTTGGCGGATCCGGCTCAAGAGGAGGAGAATTCTTGGTAGGGGCGCCCTTTGTGGGGGGCCTCTTCGGTCCAAAACGGACTGTGCCGGGCGGCCCGAAGGCGAGAAATGAGTGATAATATCTACTGAAGGGAAGCGAGTGTCAGGACTCTGCGTTCGCGAGCTGTTCGACTTCCGACGGCGGCCGCTCCGCAACCGGACCGGGACCGGAGGGCTGCACCGCATCCGCTTTTTCCTACCGTTGGCCGTTCTGGCCTTGGTCTCATGCGGCGGCGAGACTTCTAAACAGGTCTCCTCGGACTGCGTCGAGTGCCACCGCGACGTCACTCCCGGCATCGTCACGGACTGGGAGTTGAGCCGTCACCATGCCGAGGGAGTGGACTGTTCCCTCTGCCATGGCGACGAGCATCGTACGGCGGAGGACGTGGCGCTGGTGAAGACCGCGACCCCCGATGTCTGCGCCACCTGCCATCCGATTCAGACGGAGCAGTTCCAAGGGGGCAAGCACGCCCTGGCCTGGGTCAGCATGAACGCCATGCCCACGACGCATTGGCTCCCCATGGCCCTGACCGAAGGCATGAAGGGCTGCGGCGGCTGCCATCGAGTCGGGCTCAAGAGCGAGGAAGAGATCCAGCAGTTGAAGGCCGACGGCGTCATGTTCGGCTTGGCGTCATGTGACACTTGCCACACGCGTCACCTCTTTTCCGTCAAGGAGGCTCGTGAACCCCAAGCCTGCCGGACCTGTCACATGGGAATCGACCATCCTCAGTGGGAGATGTACTCCTCGTCCAAGCACGGCGTCCGGCATCTGCTCAAGCAGACGGGGATCCTGCCGGAACAGGCGGCGGCACCCACGTGCCAGACCTGCCACATGCCCAAGGGGGACCATGGGGTGCGGACGGCGTGGGGCTTCCTGGCCGTGCGGCTACCCATGCCGGAGGATCAGGAGTGGGCGGCCGATCGAGCCACGATTCTCCAGGCCCTCGGCGTCTTGGACCCGGAGGGCAAACCGACGCCCCGGTTGGAGGTGGTCAAGCAAGCCGATGTCGCCCGGCTGACCCAAGAGGACTGGCAACACGAGCGCGACCGCATGATCCGAATCTGCGAGCAGTGCCACTCGTCAAACCTGGTGAAAGCGGAGCTGAAAAAGGGCGATGAGATGATTCGGGAGACCGACCGGCTGCTGGCCGAGGCGATTCGCATCATCGCTTCCCTCTACCGCGACGGCATCTTGCGCAAGCCGGACCACTATGCCTACAACTTCCCGGATTTGCTGGCTTTCCACGACGCTCCCTCGACGATCGAACAGCGCCTCTTCAAGATGCACCTGGAACACCGGATGCGGGCGTTTCAGGGCGCGTTCCACAACAATCCGGACTACGCGCTCTGGTACGGTTGGAGCGAGATGCTGCAGGACTTGACCGAGATCAGGACCCTGGCGCAGGAATTGCGTGGCAAGCACCAGCCGCCGGTGCGGAGTTCCGCTGAGTGACGGGTGAAGTCGTCATCCTGAGCGTCCTGGGGACCGCAACCCTCGCGGTGATCGCGGTGCTCGTCCGCCGGCCCGAGTGGACAAACGGAGTCAGGGGCAAGATTCTCGCGTTTCTTGCACTCTTGGCTCTACCGGGGCTCTTGCTTGTGGGCGGAGCCGGCCGACACTACGAACAGGCCAAGACGACCAGCTTCTGTCTCTCCTGTCACGTCATTCAACCCTACGGAGAGAGCCTTTACATCGACCATCCGCGGTTCCTTCCCGCCGCTCACTACCAGAACAAACTCATCCCCGCCGACAAGGCCTGCTACACGTGTCACACGAGTTACACCATGTTCGGGGACGTGGACGACAAGATCCGCGGCGTGAGGCACGTCTGGCACAGCGTGATGGGTTCCCCGTCCGATCCGGTGAAGCTCTATGAGCCGTATGAGAACCGGGCCTGTCTGGAATGCCACGAAGGAGCCAGGTCCTACGAGGAAAACACGGTTCACGCACCGTTTCGGACCGAGCTGATCGCCGGCACGAAATCGTGCCTGATGTGTCACAACCTGATCCACGAGGTCACGAAACTGGACCGGTTCGGGCGCTGGGACCCGGAGGCGACGCCATGAGCCGGATTCGATCGCTGGGTTTGCGGGCTGGACTCGCTGGCCGCCTCCAACTCGCTGGATTGCTGATCGCGGCCGGGATCGTGGTGGAGTTGGGCACCCTGTTCTGGAACCATCCGATTTCCCTGTTCCTGTTCCTGACCTTGGGAGTCGGTCTGGCCGGAGCGGGCATGCTTCTCTACTTGTGGTCCGTCGTGACCCGGAGCGAGTGACGCCAATCGGAGCCGGACGGGTCCAGCCGCCTTTTCCGGGACCGGATCACGCGTGATACGAGCACGGATCGCTTCCTCGAATTTCCGTGCCGGGGTCATGGATTCCACGAACAGAGAGAAGGGGACAGTCACGTTTTCGCGCTCGGTCTGGGCTGGTCGTCTCGGGAGGAAAACTGGGGCTCTTCGCCCTGGGATGGCTCTTTCCCAAGGCCACGTCCAAGGGGGCCTACACCGGCCTCGCCGCGTGCGTCCTGTTCACACTCTGGGCGGCCCTGACCCGGGTGGAGATGCCCAAAAGCCAGATCCCATTGCTGGATCCGGGCGCCTACAACTTTCTCTGGATGCCCATGACCATCGGGATGATCGGACATGTCCTGGTGCTGGTGGTGGGTGATGCCGCCAGCCGGGGGACGGACGGCGCGGATTCAGGCGCTCACTCGGACGGCCCGGCCGCTGCTGGCTGATTCTTCCGCGGCGTCGGCAACTCGCAGGGCGCGCCTCCCGTCCTCGAAGCCGGGTGACGGCTTGACGCCTCGCTCCACGGCATCCACGAAGGCGTCGATCTCCCGAGTGAACGCTTCCTGGTACCGCTCGATGAAAAAGGGGTGCAGCCGGTCGCGGGCGGCGGTCCCAGCTTCCGTGTAGCGTTCGACGCTGGTCCGGGTCGGATTGGCGGAGACCAGCATGCCGCGTTCTCCGAACAGCTCGATCCGCTGGTCGTAGCCAAAGGAGCAATGGCGCGAGCAGTTGACGTGGCAGAGAGCGCCCGAGGCCATCCGCAAGACGACCATGGCGCTGTCCACGTCGCCGAGTTCTCCGGCACGCGCATCGAACAGCACGCTGCCCATGGCCATGACCTCCACGGGCTCTTCACCGAACAGGAAGCGGGCCATGTCGAAGTCGTGGACCATCATGTCCCGGAACAGCCCCCCGGAACCCTGAAGAAATCTCAGGGGCGGCGGGAATGGATCCCGGCTGCTGATTACGGCCTGCTCCAGGCTGCCGATCTCGCCGTTGCGGGCAGCCCGGTGCACCGCGCTGTGGCCGGGGTCGAAGCGCCGGTTGAATCCGATTTGAAACGGCACACCGGTCTCAGCGAGAACTGCCCCGCAGGCGTCCGCCCGCTCCATGTCCAGGTGGATCGGTTTTTCGCAGAACACCGCCTTCCCGGCCCGCGCCGCGCCTTCGATCAGATCGCAGTGGGTACTCGTGGAGGAGGAGATACAAACGGCATCGAGGGTGGGATCACCGAGCAGGGCATCGACGGAATCGACGGAAACGGACCCGGTCTCAGTTGCGGCGGAGGAGGCGGCGGCGGTATCGACATCGTAGATCCCCACGAGTTGCACACGGTTGTTTGCCGCGAGGATTCTTGCGCGCATCCGGCCGATCCTGCCGACTCCGAAAAGTCCGAACTTGAGCATGGAATTCCCCTTGGTTGCGTGACGATGTGGCGGGCGCTGAAGTTGACACCCGGCTCAACTGCGCAGTCGAGTATACAAGTGAAGAGGGGGACAGGAATGTCCCCTCCTAGGAGTCTGCGCGGTAGAAATGATCGTAGCGAGAAAGTGGGGAATCGAGGCCAGATTTTCTCGATTTTGAGGTGCATAGTCGTTCTATTCGCCGAGAAATCGGGGAAATATGGACCGATTCTACCGCTTTCGCAGGAGATCAATTTCTGCGGCGCAGGCTCCTAGCACTCATGTCGTTCCAGGAATGTGGGTCTGTCTGTCACGGGAGAAGCAGACTGTCCCTTTCCCGGTCCGCCGCGACAATTCCAGGGTCTGTGGAAGCGATCCGTAGCGATGAGAGAGATCAAGACGAAGTTTTCAAAGGATTTGTTCATTCCGCAGGAGGGGCTCCACGTTAAGGAAGGCAAGGAAGTAGTCGTGGCTATCACGGACGGTGCATCCTCGGACGGTGCCGTCACGGGGCGCAGGGAATCCGCGGTCGGTTGGGCTGGAATGCCTGTGCCGCATGCGTTAACGATGATTCAATCATTCTCGGACGAAGACACCAAAGAGCTTTTCGAATCGGAAACCAACCGCCGGTTCGCCACTATTTCGCGAGTCGCGCTGCGAAAATTGATCCAAATGAATCAGGCCCGTAAGCTACGGGATCTTGCCATCCCGCCCGGCAACCGGCTTGAAGCTCTCAAGGGTCGCCTTTCGAGCCTTTATTCGATTCGTATCAACGACCAATGGCGCATTGTCTTCAGGTGGACTGATGCCGGACCAGAACAAGTGGCAATCGTAGATTATCATTGACGTGTTACCCTATGACGTTACAGGATATAGCCATGAAAGAGCCCATCACGCCCGGTGAGATTTTGCTTGAGGAATACCTCAAGCCGCTGAGGATTTCACAAAATGCCATGGCCCGCGCAATCGGTGTCTCCCCGAGGGCGATTAACGAAATCGTCCTTGGGCGGCGGTCGATCACTCCGCCCATGTCAATTCGCTTTGGCGCTTTCTTCGGTCAGTCGGACAAGTTCTGGCATGGCATCCAAGTCGAGTGCGACTTTCGCAAGCTCGCAGGTGACAGGAACCGACTGATTGCCGGCATTCAACCGGCCACGGCACTGGCAGCCCGTGGCGAGAGGCTCCACGCCACTCGACCAGCGCAGCATTCTGGTGAACGGTAACGACAGGTGGCCCCCAGGCGTCACCCCTGACCTCATGACGCTTCAACGAGAGCCCCCGCGTCCGCAAACCGCGGACCCAGCGCCGGAAGCACAGGCGCGGAAGAAGTAGACCATCCCTTTCTCGGTCCATCCAGGCGGAGCGCCAGTACCACCGTATCCAGCATTGACGATGGCACCGGGAAGAACCTCCCTCATTTAGCCGAGCAGCCCGGCGGTAAGGCTCCTGGCTGACTCTGCAACGAAAAAACCGATCTCCGATTGGCCCCACCTGGGTTTTGGACCCGATCAAAATGATTTATTGGATCTTAAGAGTGCGGATTGACCTAACGAATCACGTCCACCTTTAGGCGCAACCCCTCTTGTTTCTGAAGGAAGCCGATGATTTGGAACAGGTTTCGGGCTTGGGGGTTGCCTTTGGGACCGAACATCCGCATCAGGCTCTTGGGAGATTTCTCGGTCAATCCGCCAAGCGCCTGAAAGCCAATCGTGGCGTTGATGTAATCGCGTAGTACTGCCTTCCCCGTATCCACGTCATCCGAAAGGAGGCACTCAATCCCTTCCTTGAGCAGTTCTTCGCGGAACACCGGATCGCTCTCGATGCGCGCCTGAATCGTTTCCTTGAAGTCTCGTGTCAAAGGCATGGTTTTCAGGTCTCCCGCCGTTTGCGTCGCCGGTATTCTTGCCAGAGTCTACGGGCGGCCGCGATCTCCCTCTGCTGGCGTTTCTTGGTTCCTCCGCCCAACAGGATGATCAGGACATCGCCGTCCTTTCCGAAATACACACGATAGTCCGGACCGAAGTCAATCCGACACTCGAGAACACCGGCACCGACACCCTTGACGTTGGAGAGGTTTCCATGCTCCATACGAACCAAGGCGGTAGCGACCTTGGCTGCAGCGCGAGGATTCAGCCGATTGAATCAACTGCCGTACGGACTGCGGCCTTCGGTGTCCAGGTACTCCCTGATCTCAATCATCACTTTATGGTTTCTTATATGTTACCACTGATAAGTGGCCCGGAGTCAAGATTCTTGCCTGGTCGGAAGAAGTAGACTGTCCCTTTCTCGTTCCCAACGACCCTGTCGGCGAAGATGTGATCCAATGCCACCACGGTAGGCCGTCGATGTCAGGAGCAGCAGGATCGCGCAGCAGACCACTTATTGCGAGCGCTCTCGCACTTACCCTGGCTTGTGCCGCGTGCGGTGAACCCGCTGAGGTGCTTGTGGGCGATGGGCTTCTTGTCCTCGAAGGAGCCACTCTGATTGACGGAATCGGCACCGCACCGCTCGAGGACAGCGTCGTTGTGGTGGACGGCGACCGAATCCTCAGGATCGGCAGCGCGGGTGATTTCCATTGCCCCGACTCGGCACGGCGAAGAGACGTTTCGGGCCACTTCGTGCTTCCGGGATTCATCGACATGCACGTCCATGTTCACCCCGAGGCCCGGATCGAGACCGTGCAGGCGTTGCTTGAGTTCGGAGTGACCACGGTACGCAGCCCGGGCGCCGCGCAAGGCGCCGGCGTCGAGCTCCGGGATCAGATCGAGGCGGGCCGGATTCGCGGACCGCGGATGATTACCGGCGCCGCCTTCATCGACGGGTCTCCGAGCCGATTCGACTGGACGGTGCCCGTGGCGACACCGGATGAGATCCGGGACGTGGTTCGACAACAGGCTGCGGCGGGTGCGGACATGATCAAGTTGTACTGGGACGTGACCCCAGAGCTGATGGCCGCTGCGATCGAAGAGGCCCACACGCTCGGTCTGAGGGTCGCCGGCCACCTCCGGGCAACGAGCTGGACCCAGGCGGCACGAATGGGAATCGATTCCCTGGTCCACAGCGGTGCAGACGGGCCGACCTGGGAGCTGGTCCCCGAAAGGCACCGGGACCAACTGAGGGCACTGCCCTACCCGGAGTACTACGCCCGTTGGATCGAGTTGGTGGAGCTTGACGGCGAACTGATGAGCTCCTTGATTGCCGCCCTCGTTGCCAACGATGTGACGGTCGACCCGACCCTGGTCGTGATGGAGAGCCTCTACTTCGGTGACGACCCGAAGGTTCTCGAGCGGCTCGAACCTCAGCGGGCTCCGCCCTCGGTCGTCTCGCTCTGGGGTTCGGATTGGCAGCAGCGAAACCCGTTCGTCTTCACCAACCCCGTGGGAATCGCTCAGGACTTCACGTCCGGCAAGGACGTATTCCCCGTCGCACTCCAGATCGTGCGGAGGCTTCATGAGGGGGGAGTGAGGCTGACTGCAGGGAGCGACCTGGGAATGCCCTGGATGACGCCAGGCGTGAGCCTGCATCGGGAGCTGGAGCTCCTGGTCCAGGCGGGCATCGACGAGGCTGACGTGATCGTCATGGCGACCCGAAACGGTGCCGAGGGCCTGGGTCTGGAGGATCGGCTCGGAACCGTCGAAGCCGGGAAGCTGGCCGACCTGGTCGTACTCTCGGCGGATCCACTGGCGGACATCCGCAACACCCGCTCGGTGGCCGCCGTCTACAAGGCCGGCGAACTCGTGTATCTGGCCACCCCACCTTGAAACGGGCGCTGATGGTGACACCCGGTAGAAAAAGGGGAGGAGCGGCGGTTTCCAACCGCCGAACTCCGGTGGAGCATGGCGGAATGGGCGACTGGAAATCGCCCCTCCTAGCCGACCCTTAGCCCGGAGCTGACGATGACGCTACTCTACGGCCCTAGCTTCGCAATCGGGATTCGCAGGAAGAACAAACCCGGTCCGCCCTCCTGATCTTTGTCGATGTCGTAAAAGACCACGCCGATTGTCTTATCGTCGAGTTGCACTGTTCGGGGGCAGGCCCGGCCGTTGATCGCCCGGCCAGGGTTGTAGTACTCAAACACGCCATCCCATGTCTGCCCGTCGTCGTATGAGAGGCGATAGCGGATGCGCTCCCCGCCAAAGCCTGGTCCTAGAATCTCCGAGGCCAGCAGCCAGCCATTTTTCAGACCGACCATTTCGTGCCGCCAGCCCTGCGTACTGATGTCCGGAAAGCCTTCGATGATCTTCCACGTCTCGCCGTCGTCCGTTGATCGGATGCCGGCGCCGCTGACGAACGTGCCTCGCGGAGTCTGAACAATCGGGACCAACCCATGCATACGGCCGTCGCCGAACGGTGTCGCGTTGGAAGTGGCCGGATCAAACACGAACGTCCGGTCTATCAACGACACGAGCCATTGCCCTGACTTCAGTTCGGTAATGGGGTGCCGGATGACGGATCTGACTTCGGGATCACGCGGGAATGGCTGCGGGTCGCTCCACGATACTCCGTCGTCATTCGACAGTGAGTACAAAACAGACCGCGGTTCTTTCTGAGTGACCGGCGTATCCCAACGGTTCCAGCAATGCAACAGGCGGCCGTCGCTCAGCGTCGTCAGCGAGCCCGGGTAATACGTCTTATCGACGGTATGGACGAACGGCACAGGTTCGGACCATGTCATTCCTCCGTCCGATGATCGAGTGATGCGCAGGTCCACGTGATTCACTCGCCCGTACGTCACAACGATCGTCCCCGAGCGGGTGACACAGGCCGCCGGGTGAATGTGCCCGTCGACCGGGACAGCAATCCGGACCGGTTTCAGTTGATGGTCGCTCGCGAAGACCGTTGACGCAGCGAATAAAGACAGCACGGCGAGTCGGTTCATCAGATGCCTCCAGATGTTGAACGAGGGATCCTGTGCAAGAAGATTAACTCAGACGCTATGGAATAAGGAGTCGGAATAGGTTTCCGGCCTGGGGAGCGAAAAGGATCTGGCTCAGAGAGAGTGTTAAAAATGACCTTGCTACACTACCAGCGATTACGACTTCAGAGGTAGAAATGGCAACAAAAATAGTGTGCTGGAACATCGGTAAGCGTCGCAAACCATGGGAGCAACTCGTGAAAATGGATGCTGGCGTCGCCTTGCTCCAAGAAGCCGGAAAAGTACCAAACGGCGTTGCCGGCAGGGTCCAGACCGGTAACGCGGAACATTGGGACCCACACGTATGGAATTCGCGTTGGTATGAGGGTCGATTCAAAAGACTATACGACCGCTTCCCTATGGTCGTGAAACTCTCCGACCGGGTCCAAGTCGAATGGTTCAAGCAGGTTAGCCCGATCAGCCAAACGATGGAGGACGAGATCGCCGTCAGCGGAATCGCTACGATTGCCGCGGCCAGGATCATCCCACCAGATGCCCCGCCGTGTATCGCTGTGTCCATGTATGCGCGCTGGATAAGGCCGCACCCGTCTACGAAGAGTAAGTGGAGCGTAGGCTATGCCGACGGTTCAGCCCACCGCATTATCTCGGACATTTCGGCATTCATAGGCAACTTTGATCCAAGCACACATCGAATACTGGCGGCGGGCGACCTCAATATGGTCTACGGCGGTACCGACGACGGTCCGTCGGCACCCATGTCCCGCGACGGCAGCGTATTTGACAGAATGGACGCGCTCGGCTTGGAGTTCATGGGACCTAAATTTCCTGCGGGACGGCAGGCGCACCCAACACCCGGGGGCTTGCCGACCGATACTCGGAACGTGCCTACCTACCACACGATCCGCCAGTTCCCCGAGACCGCCCAGCTTCAGCTTGACTATGCGTTCGCCTCCCGCGGCTTCCACAAGAGCGTCAAGGTTCGCGCCATGAACGCCGTCAAAGAGTGGGGTGCAAGTGACCACTGCCGCCTGCTGATCGAAGTCGCAGGTGAATGAGGGATTCCGCGAGCGTGAGGAGAGCCCAACCTCGGGAGAAATAGACTGTCCCTTTCCCGGTCCCGGGTATGAGGGCCGTGCTCCCGGATGATTCTCAAAGCACGAATTCAGCCGATCCAGGCTCCGTGAGCGTACGCGAAAAAGGAGACAGTCACCTTCTCTACCCCTCGTACCCCTCGTGTCAGCGGCATGGGTGTCATGTCTCCCGTCGCTTCCGCTTCAGACCGTGTCAGCCTCACCAGATACCTGGGAAGTAAAGGATACGCAGAACCCTTCGAATCGGAAATCCATCGTGGCGATTCGGCGTGTCGGGTCCGGTTCCGGATGTCGTACTGAGAAACGGGGGATTCACGAATTCGAAATCCAGAATTTCTCAGTTGCGTCACTTCCAGGGTCTGTGGAAGCGATTGGTAACGATGAGAGAGATCACGACGAGGTTTTCAAAGGATTTGTTCATTCCGCAAGAGGGGCTCCACGTTAAAGAAGGCAAGGAAGTGGTCGTGGCTATCACGGACGGTTCATGCTCGGACGGCGCCGTCACAGGGCTCAGGTAGGCAGCGGCCGGCTGGGTTGGAATGCACAACCCGGAGCAGGTCAAGCGGATGATCTGCAAAGCTCGGGTATCCGGCTCCAGACAAGCGCCGGAGTTGAAACGGCATCCAGTATCCGGTGGTCACGGAGTGGGCCATCCACCACCTGTTCAGGCAGAAATGCCTGTGTCCCATGCGTTAGCGATGATTCAATCATTCTCGGATGAGGACACCAAAGAGCTTTTCTAATCTGAAACCAACCGCCGGTTCGCAACTATTTCGCGAGTCGCGCTGCGAAAATTGATCCAGATGAATCAGGCCCGTGAACTACGGGATCTTGCCATCCCGCCCGGCAACCGGCTTGAAGCTCTTAAGGGTCGCCTTTCGAGCTTTCATTCCATTCGAGTCAACAACCGGTGGCGCGTTGTCTTCAGGTGGACTGATGCCGGACCAGAACAGGTGGCAATCATAGATTATCGTTGACTCGTGACCCTATGACGTTACAGGATATAGACATGAAAGAGCCCATCACGCCCGGAGAGATTTTGCTTGAGGAATACCTTAAACCGATGGGGATTTCACAGAATGCAATGGCCCGCGCCATCGGTGTCTCCCCAAGGGCGATCAACGAAATCGTCCTTGGGCGGCGGTCGATCACTCCGCCCATGTCGATTCGTTTTGGCGCCTTCTTCGGTCAGTCGGACAAGTTCTGGCATGGCATCCAAGTCGAGTGCGATTTTCGCAAGCTGGCGGGGGACAGGAATCGACTGATCGGCGACATTCAAACGGCTGCGGCCTTGGCAGCCCCTGGCGAGAGCCGCCGCGGCACTCGACCTGCGCTGCGGTCTGGTAAACGGTGACGACGTGGGAGAAGGGGACAGTCACCTTCTCTACTCCTTAATTTTCGTGCGTGAGGGATAGCGACGGTTCGTTCGCCGGTGTCCGGTAGTTTTCCAGGGGCGACCAAACTGACGTCGTTGATCCTGCCCGATCCGGCCGGCCCCCAACAGTCCGACGCTTGGCCTGGATTTCTTGGTTTCGTGACAACGCGGCTACCGCTCCGGCTCTGGCTAAAACCTCATTTGCAGTGCGACGCGCGCGGTCCGCGGGATGGAGGGATGGGTATGCACGTCGTCCCCCCCCTCCAACGGTTCTCCCTGGAGACGCGACGTATAGAAGTAGTCGATGTCCGACACCGGGGAGTTCAGGAGGTTGAACACTTCAAACGAGACGGTGACGCGCCGGTTGAAGCGGATGCCGAACTGCCCGTTCCACACGGTCGTCGAATCGGACCTCACGGAATTGTCCTCGATGAAGGGTCGAGGTCCGAAATGGCGCACGCGAACGCTCCCGAACAAGCGCTTCACCGGCTCGAACGTGAGGGCGCCGGAGAAAACGCGGTTGAGCGAACCTGGAATCCGCGGTCCGGCGGGGTCGTCGTCCGAAAACCGCGCAGAGGTGAACGCGAGGTCGGCCTCGACCGTCATCCAGGGTGTGAGCAGCATATAGTTCGCCCACTCGATGCCGTAGCGGTAGCTTGGACGGCTGGCGGCCGTCACGCCCGCATCGCCCAGGAAGACCAACTCCGAATCGAAGTCCAGATACCAGAATGCCACCGTCGAATGCAGCCCGTGCAGCCTCACCGTCCGCACGCCGATCTCGCCCCCGCGCGCCTTGACCAGCGGACGGAACCTCTCGGCCGGCTCGCCGGTGCGCGGGTCAACCCGGATCGTCGCACAGCGCACGTCGTTGCTGTGGAAGCCTTCTCCCCAATTGGCGTAGAACTCGGTCTGCTGCCACGGCCCCAGGATCGCCGTCAGCTTGGGGCTGACGATGGAATCCACGCCGGCGCCGGCGTTCAACGGATTGTTGGCGTCGACGGCGAATCGATAGATGTCGGCTCGAATCCCGACCGAGGTCCGGAAATATGAAGTCCAATCGAGCACGCCCTCGCCGAACAGGCCCAGCGACGTCTGGCGCAGCGCGTCCTCACGCACCGTGTTGGTGCGGTGCTGCCTAACCGTGTCGTACAGACCGATGACACTGGAGTCGTCGTGGCGCAACTGGGTGCCGGCCTTCCATTCCATGGGCCGTCCAAGGAACTGCCGCAGGCGCCGGTGGATGACCTTGCCACCTGTCGAGGTACGGCGGTCCACCTTCTCGAACTGATCCCCGTCGACGGAATTGGCCAGAAAATAGGTAAAATTCTGGATCAGGTTCAGTCCGTAACGCATGCCGAAGGCGGTGATTCGGGTCGAGGTCTCTCCGTTCGAGCGCAGACTGTCGGCGACGATGCCATGCCGGTAGGTCCGTCCGCCGCCGGTGGTATCGATGCCCTCGATCCGGCCGGATTCGATGGCCCGGACCGGCACCTAGTCCGTTGCATGCCAATTCGCCGAATAGCTCAGGCCGGTGACGGAGAAGCCGTTTCGCGTGTCTCCCCGGCTGTAGCGCAGGATGCCGTTCACCTTGCGCATGTCGTCGGGCTCGACCCAGGGACCGTCGTTTCTGCCCACTTCGACGCCGATGAGCAGGTTGCCGTCGCCCACGTGCGGTGACGCGGCGCCAAAAAAGCGGCTCCAGCCTTGGCCGCCGGTGCTGATGCTGGCCACCGGCTGCTCCAGCAGGTTCATGTAGCTGACGTTGGCCGAGCCGGCGGCGGAAAAGTCACCGTCTTCCGCGAAGTACGGTCCCTTCCTGAACTGGATGCCGCTCACCAACTCGGGAATGATCATGTTGGAGTCCGAGTAGCCGGAGGCGTGGGCGACGGACGGCATGTTCAGAGGCACTCCGGCGACGGTGGTCGCGAAATCCGTTCCATGATCCAGGTTGAAGCCGCGCAGGTAGTACTGGTTGGCCTTTCCCTCGCCGCTGTGCTGACTGATGACCAGGCCCGGAACCGTCTCCAGCACTTCGCCCGGCTGCATGATGGGCCGCGCTTGGAGCTGGGCCGCGGTGATGGCGCCGACGCTGGCTGCGGAGGCGATCCCGACCAGGTTCTCCGCCGGCTTCGGAAGGTCGGCGATGTTCCGGAAGGTGCGCTTGGCGGTTACCACGACGTCAGCGGTCAATGAGAGCACCAGGACGACATCCACCGTAAAGACCTCGCCTTGGGCCACGGTTAGCTCACGGTGGGCGCTGGCGAAGTTGAACAGCCGGAAAGTCAGGGTGGCCGGTCCCGTGGGGACTCGGTCGATGCGCCACTGCCCCGTGTCGTCGGTGACGGAGGTGAGCTCGGCGCCGGCAGCCTGGAGGTTGACGACGACACCGGGAAGGACTCCCCCGGTCTCGTCGACGACGGTTCCCGTCAAGGCTCCGGTGGTCTCGCCGGAGGCGGGGCCTGCGCGCGCCAGGAAGAGGAGGAGGGCCAGGGAGGAGGTTCCATAGGAGATGACCATACTTTCCTGATAACAAATTTTCTGCGGGGTCTGCGTCGGTGTTGGGCTGTGGTCGAACGTGAACTCGGGCGGGGTCTCGCCAGATATAGAGTATTGGCGAACGAGAAAGGACGAGATCCGAGGGTTTCAAGACCATTTCAGACAGGTAAGTTCCAACGAGAATTGGTGAATCTCGACTGGGCACCGGTTCGGCTGGGAGAAATTCTTGGCGCGGCAGAAAACATGCGTCAGGAATTCAGTCGGAACGGGGCCGTCAGGACACAAACTCGTTGAACAGGAAATTACTGTCGATCTTGGCCTATTTCTTCCATGAGGTGGGTCAAAATTGCGTGATCACGCCGCTTTAGTTTTCCATTGACGTTTCCAGTATTGTAGTTTCAATGGAGATTGATAACTTTTACCATGGAAGCTAGTCATCTCGGGTACCCCGGTTAGGTATTCCCGCGAAGGACAAACACGTAGCATGTACCAAGAACTGAAACGTTTACGCGACTCACTCCGGACATACATCACGTCCACATATCACTTGTCCAATCCTGCTTTGGTGGATATGAGGGCAGAACTCCTCGCGCGGGACGGCACACTCGCCCAACAACCGTACGTCGAAAGTACGGCTCGCTATGAGGGCTCACGCAGCTTCCGCGATCTCTCGCTTCCACTAGGTGTAACGGACCTGTTGGTTAACTTGGGCGAAAACGGGGTGATCTTCGATCCGCCGTACGATCACCAAGCCGAAGCTCTGGAACTGGCGCTCAATCCTCCGTTCAGCGATCTCGTCGTGACGACTGGCACAGGCTCAGGAAAGACAGAAGCATTCCTGCTTCCTATTTTGGGACGTCTTGCGGAGGAGGCGAGGGTTTGCAATAGCTTCGGAACGCGCGCCTTGAGATCCTTGTTGCTCTATCCCATGAATGCCTTGGTCAATGACCAGCTCGGGCGCTTGCGTCTTCTTTTTGGGCAACGCACGTTGGCTACGTGGTTCGAAGAGCACGCCGGGCGTCCCATGAAGTTCGCCCGATATACCGGGCGAACTCTATATCCGGGGCGCCGAAAAGAGAGTACGGATAAGCATCGGGAACGATTACAGAGTCTGAAGTTCTATTTGGACCTCGAACACCAAGCCACGACAGATCTTGAGGCCGGAGCATTGATTGCCGAACTTCAGAAGCGAGGCAAGTGGCCCTCTAAACCTGCCAGTAGATCGGGAATTGAGGATGGTATTTCCTCTTGGTACGGGAGGGGTAGGTGGAAAAAAGAGGGCCGGTGGGTACGTACCATCGAGCGACCAGAGGATCCGGAACTGTTTCTTCGACAAGAAGTCCACGAGGGTGTGCCCGATCTCCTAGTGACAAATTACTCAATGCTCGAATACATGTTGCTGCGTCCTGTCGAGCGCGAGATCTTTAGCACGACTGCGGAGTACTATGCTGCCAATCCGAGCCAGCGACTGATGCTTGTTCTGGATGAAGCACACCTTTATCGAGGAGCCCAGGGAACGGAGGTGGGGATGCTGATTCGGCGTCTCCGAAATCGCCTTGGTCTGTCTATGGGGCAGATACAGGTTGTCTGCACGAGTGCTTCCTTCTCTAATCCGGATGCCGCTTGCGACTTCGCGGCCGACTTAACCGGCAAGCCAGTGTCGGGATTTGTGCCGTTAACCGGCAACAAGCGTGCCGCGCGCCCTTCGGGACCGGGCGACCAAGCGATGGCAATCGCACTCGTGTCCGTAGACCTCCAGGCGCTACGTAAAGACGACCTAGAAGCACGCATACAAGCTGTAATGCCGGTCCTCAATCTTGCAGCACCGAGAGAATATGCTTCACTTACGGTCGTGGGGCCAGTTGGTACCAATGCAGATTTGCGATGCCTCACTTCCGAGTGTGAAATAATCAACCTTGGCTTTCGTCTCTCCCCAGCACCAGAGGAACTGCCGCGCGACGTGATCGCAATCGTCGGCGGCACAAGCACGGAATCCGTGCGGGTCAACGTCGGCGGAGTACCGGAACTTCGCATAAACGAGTCATCCGGTGTGCAGTTGGAAAGCAGCCAGGATCCGGTCGCGAGAATTCTCCATAGTTGCCTGAGTCAATTGCCGGTCACGGGCCGCTTACGCAACCTCACAAGTGGGGCGCAAGCCGCCGGAGATAACGAAACAGACCCGTCCGGTGCCGGCCCGGCACAGGCTGTCTATGCACTCGGACCGCGCCTCTTCCCTGCTGTAGACCCAGGTCTGTCCCGTGAGGCGACAGACAGGCTGATTGAACTGGCTTCGATGGCGCGTCGCGGTAAGGGGCGGCCTCTGTTGGCGGCACGTGTGCACATGTTTCTTCGAGGACTACCCGGATTGTGGGCGTGCGCCGACCCGACGTGTAGTGAGGTCCCGACCCACCTGCGCGATAAATGGGGAGACGAACTACCCCCGACAGGAGTTCTTTATCCCCAGCCAAGGCGCAACTGCGAGTGTGGTGCACGAGTGTTTGAAATCCACACCTGCCGGGACTGCGGAACAGCATACTTGAACGCTTACGCATTCGACGCCGACAATCCCAAATATCTCTGGACCGAGGAAATGGATTCGATCGATGACGAATACACGGGTGTCATCAAACCCGTGCACCTGTTGCTTGAGGACCCTCCCGACGGATCTGGTGCCCGGTTTCAATTCCTTGATCCGGTGTCCGGACGACTCGGTTCTGGAAATAGCGCGGCCCGTGAGGTCTGGCTCTCCCCACTGGGTGGGAATACCACTGATCCTGGAATGTTTGCGAAGTGCCCGGTTTGCGGAGCCAACGGCACCATGAGCATATCAAATCACGTTACTAAGGGTGACCAGCCTTTCCAGGAAATCATTTCTGCCCAACTACTCGAGCAGCCACCTCGGGCAAACGTTCACACGCCACTAAGGGGCAGGAAGTCTCTCATCTTCTCGGACGGTCGTCAGGCAGCTTCACGCCTGGCAGGTCGACTCCAGCAGTACTCCATGCAGGACGCTGTACGTCCGTTGCTTCTTGCGGGCATTACCGAGTTAGAGCGCCTCTATTCAACCCCCGTGGCCCTCGACCATTCGTATGCTGCTCTTCTTGCTGGATGTGTACTTCACGGTGTCAACTTGCGTCCAATCCAAGCACCCCACTTTGATGAAGACCTTACTGCCATTCGGGAATTGCTGATCGCCAACCCGCCGGCCGAAAAGCAAGATTTTCTTGAGGCATCCGGTGAATTCAACCATCTCCGAACGAACAAGTCCCTGATGCTCGCCGTTTATCCGGTGCTCAACGACCGCCACACCGGACTGAGTGCGTTGGGGCTTGCAGCAATTCGGGCGAGTCTCAGTGCTGCGGACGAGCGTGTCCTCTCGCAGTTACCCGTTCCCCCTAGCCCCAGTCACCTAAGTACCCAAGAGCTACGTCAGGCCCTGCTGAACCTATGGGTGGCGGATGCCGTCGCGAGGCATGCCCTATTATTGCCCACGACGCCCAGCGAATGGTTGGATTCGAAATCCGGAGCAAAGATCCGTCGAGTGAAGGGCACGTTTCCCAAAATCTTGAGGGATTTGGTCGGGTCTCCTTGGTTTAGCAGAAATCTTCGCCGAAGAGGGGGCCACGAGCCTCCTTGGGTGAAGTTCGTCTCCCGCACTCTTGGTGTTTCGCATACCGCGAACGGGTTTGTTCTGCGTGCAGCCAAACTGCGGGTCGTCCACGATGGCATCTCGTGGAGGCGTTGCAACAGATGCACTACCGCACAGCCGAGTAACCCGATTGCCGGACACCTCTGCACAGTTCGGGTCGGCAATCGATATTGCTCGGGAAAGACGCAATCTCTTGATCCGACAGCGGATCCCGTTTTTGTCTCTCGCAAGGGCCATTATCGTCGGCATTTCGAGCGACTCGAGAGCGAGCCTGGCTATGCGCCGCACCCCTTTGTCGCAGCGGAGCACTCGGCAGCGCTCAACGCTAGCGGTGACCGGACGGATGTGGCACGGGCTGAATGGCACGAACTCCGATTTCAAGACCTCGATGTCGAAGGACCGGAGAGCAGACGCGAGGGGCCGATAGATGTGCTCTCCTGCACAACAACCATGGAAGTTGGCATTGACATTGGCAGTTTGACCGCTGTCGCACTTCGAAACGTTCCTCCCGGCCGTGCGAACTATCAGCAACGGGCCGGCCGCGCTGGTCGGCGTGGTTCAGCACTCTCGACAGTAATCACGTACTGTGGTGCTGACAGCCATGACCAGCAGTTCTATGCGGACCCGGCTGGGATGGTGAGCGGGCCGGTTCCGGTTCCCACGTTGAACCTCGACAATATCGAGATTGTACGGCGTCATTGTTTTGCCTTACTGATGAGCCTCTTCCAACAGAGCGCCATTCCAGACCTTGGTGAGGGAAGGGAGGTTAGTGCCAACGTGTTCGATAGCCTCGGAACACTTCGAGACTTTCAGCAAGGACATCGTGACGAGTTTTCCTATGCGGGCCTTAAGTCTTGGCTGTTAGATACCCGGTCCAGTTTACGAGAAACTCTTACCGACATTGTCCCGACCAACGTGCTGGACAAGACACCGGATTTCATAGACGAGGTCTCGGACTCGCTACTCGCTGCCCTTAGAAGCGTCGGTGCTGGACCATTACGGGCCCATGAAATCGCCGCGCAGACACCTCCCTCCAACGACGATATTCTGAACGAAGTAACGAGTCGCGGAGGGAGAGGCGGAGTCGTCAGCCTGGATTGGGGGGAGCGAATCGATCTTGGTCCCGAAAGTTACGTTGAGTCCGAGAGCGGGCTTGAGGAATCTCCCGAACAAGGCATGGATCCCGAGAAGCTTCTTGACCGACTATTTGACCGCGGTGTGTTGCCTAGATACGCGTTTCCTACTGATGTTGTCACATTTCATATATTTGACAAGGCACAGAGTACGGAGCGGCGAGCGAAGCTTCGATACACACCACAACTAGGTCTGAATCAAGCACTTTCGAGCTACGCTCCTGGACGTGAGGTTTGGGTCAATGGCGAGCGCCATTATTCATTCGCCGTGTGGACCCCGTTCAGAAGTCGAGAATGCTGGCGAGCATGGAACCGGAGTAAGGTCTACTTTGAGTGTAGCCGCTGTGGATATGCAAAGGTCGAACCGCGTGGAGATGACTTTTTTGTGGACCAGGTCCTGAATTGTCCTGCCTGCGGTACCGAGGGGTCGCTCGGCGTGGGCATGCAATGGATTAGACCTCCCGGCTTTGCACATCCCGTGGATATTGAGGCAGAACTGCCACTTGCGGATAGTCCAACGCCTACCCGGTCAACCCGGGCAAAACTGAGCGCCCCGTTCACGGATACCGGGTCTACGAGTGCATCGGAGACCGCAGCGAACGGTGCCGGATACGATATCTGGACGGAAAAGCAGAGACTCGTGCTTACAAACACCGGGTCTCGCGACCCGTGGAAACCCGGCTTTCTACATTGCCCACTCTGCGGAAGGACCGAACCGAACGGCTGGTCAGCGGGGGAGCTGAGACAGAGAGGTGGACACCTTAAACCATTTCCGGACCATTTCCCCCATGGGTCCAGTTGTAATGGGTATTCGACCAAAGTCGTTTTCGGCAACGAATTCGAAACCGACATAGGTCTCATCCGGTTCCGGCTGGCGGGTAAGGCCAAGTTAACCCCAGGATCCACGGTCGCAGAGATCGTGCTCACCACCGTCGCTGAGGCGCTGTCGACGGCGGCGGCACGACTTCAGGACATTGAAGAATCCGATATTGGTGCAGAGTATCGGGTGGCCATGACTGAAGGTGGCCGGACCGGTAAAGAGGCCGAGGTATACCTGTACGATTTGACTCCTGGCGGCGCCGGATTCGTACGAGCCGCCGTTGGAGACCCCGTCGCGCTTTTCGACTCCGCCCTCAACAGATTGGAATCATGCAACTGCACGCACTCCTGCTACGAGTGCCTAAGAAGTTATAAAAACAGGTGGGACCATAAGCACCTCCATCGCACTCTTGGCGCCGCATTGCTCCGCCACGTTGTCCACGGAGAAATCCCGACTATTCCTGAAGTCGACGAGCGACGAATGCTCCACTCACTTGCCCTTGATCTTGTGGAATCTGGACAGTTGGTAGAAGAAATCGGCGGTGGTATCCGGCTAGTCGACTATGATCGTTACGTAATTCTAGGTCACCCCCTTATTCCGAGCCAGCCTGGGACCGTCGCGGGACGAGTCCTAGCTACAGATCACGATGTATACGTCGTGGACTCACTGCTCGTGGATAACGCGTTGCCTGCCGCTGTCAGGGCCGTTACCGGTGTCGACAACACGACTCCGGAAGGACCTTCCGTGCCTGAATTCCTACAGGAAGATCCAGAAGGGTGTCCAGTTTACACTTCGTCAATGTTTGAATACGACGCGCGGCCATCGCCATTGGCAACTGTG
This sequence comes from Acidobacteriota bacterium, assembly GCA_965263035.1. GTDB lineage: Bacteria > Acidobacteriota > UBA6911 > RPQK01 > JAJDTT01 > JAJDTT01. The sequence continues at coordinate 4,634,420 of OZ253580.1, read as the reverse complement.
AGGGTAGACGGTGTGCCTTCAGACGCTTTCCTCGTGCAGCTAACACGACCGACACTCGAGCGCATGCCGAAGGCCCTTTTCCCGCGAGGAGCGTGGGTCGTATTTGTGCCTACTGAAGAAAGTACAATCGTGAATGTCGGAAACGACCGATTACCGCGCCTACTGACGAGCCGTATCGGTGCTTTCAATGCTACCGGCGAGCGCTGGACCTTCGGATTGCCAAGAAAGCGTGAGGACAAGGTCCACATTCTCTATTACTCGTATGAGGCACCACGCTCCGAGATGGCGCGTCAATCAGAGATACGAGTTGTAGGGAAAGCGTTCGGTGTGTTTATCGATGGGGCCTTAGAGCGAATCCGCTGAGTCTTATGGCACGGATGATTCCCAACTTCGATACCGCTCAACTCGAACACAGTTCTGAGGTCCCCGTTTACAAAGCCCTTCGCGACCAGCTTTCCGATGATTTCGTCGTGCTTCACTCGTATCCCTGGCTCCGTCGCTGGAGGAAAAACGCAGCTATTGCTGAGGGCGAGGCTGATTTCGTGGTCCTTCACCCTCGCCACGGCCTTTTGGTGCTTGAGGTCAAGGGCGGACAGGACATCCGATATGAAGGAGGCCGGTGGTTCCGGCACAGCGCTCATGGTCCAAGAGAGTTCCAAGACCCATTCCGTCAGGCTCAACGGAATATGCACGCGCTTCTAGACATTGTCCAGCAGCGTTCGGGAAACAGGATAAACAGGGGGGATTTCGTCTACGGCTATGCAGTCATGTTCCCGCACGCTGACTATGGCGGCACGCCACCACCACATGCTGAATCAGCGATCGTGCTTTCTCGACGCCACTTGCCGTTCATCGATCAGGCGCTCATGAGGGCATTCAGGGCTTGGCGCACTGGATTGCGGGAGTTGCGAGGCGACGAATATCGGATTTTGCTTTACGACTGCCTAATGCCCAAGTTCAAGATCATCCGCAGAATCGGTCCAGACATTGCGTCCGCGTCCGAGATACTGTTGGAACTGACACAGCAACAGGCGCAGGTATTCGAGGGCCTTTACATTCAGGATAGGGTGCTGGTGGAAGGGGTCGCGGGGTCCGGAAAAACTTTTCTTGCCCTGGAACGGGCGCTCGCATTCGCACGTGCTGGCATTCGCACGCTGTTCATCTGCTACAACAGTGCCCTTGCTGCGTGGCTTCGCCGACAGGTGGAAGGAGACCCTCGGACGCGAGAGTATCGATCTTTTCTTACGGTGCAGAACTTTCATTCGCTAGCGAAGGAAATGGCTGCCAAAGTTGGAGTGAGATTTCGCCCTGCACAGGGAGGATCGTTGACGCCTAAGTTTTGGGACGAAGAAGTTCCAGACTTACTGGAACAGGCGATTCTAGATCATGACATAAGAGGAATCGATGTTAGGTACGGCGCTATGGTCGTTGATGAGGCTCAGGACTTTTCATTAGGCTGGTGGTACGCTCTGACGCAATCTCTACTCCGAGGGGAAGATAGCCCGGTCTACGCATTTATGGACCCGAATCAGTCTCTCCGAGGCGAGGTCGAACGTCCCCCGATCGAATTCGATACGACATTTTCGCTAAAGATCAATTGCAGGAATACCCGAAAAATCGCAGCAGCGAGCGCTTCGTTAATGAAGTTGGAATCCCGAAGTTTTGCTCGCGCACCGGCTGGCACGACCATGCGAATACTCCGAGCCAGATCTTCTCGGGAACAATATGATCTTGTGCTGCGGGAACTAAGGCGGCTTTTCACTGACGGTGGCATCAAACCACGACAAATCGCATTGATAGGGCCAAGATCGAAAGCAAAAGGTAGTCTTGCAAGCGTAGATAAAGTGAAAGCAGTGCCTCTGATTACGAACTCGGAAGATTGGTACGACGGCAGGGGAGTCCTAGTTACTACATCGAGATCCTTTAACCCAGATTATTCATGGGACATGTTGATAAGGGCTTCCAACCCGGCGTTTTCGTGCGGTCGCAGCCCGGTTTCTCTTGAAGCTCTGTCGATTCGACTGAATCGGCTCGAAAACAGGACGATTGAACCAGTCATAAACCGTTTTCCGGCCAGGGGGACCGTCACCCGCCGACAGATTGACTCTCCGGTGAGAAATCCCCACCGTTTCGGTCCCTTCCACGGGCCCGATTCCTCCTCCGTCCGCTATCCCGGCGCCCAGGACACCCGCGCCAGTCTCTTCCACAACCGCTTCCAGTCCGTCGCCCCTTGACTGATGACGAAAATCAATCGCCTCCCCTGGCGCAGCGCCCGAGACGCCACTCGCAACATCCGCTCGCGAAAACGACGCAGACTCCAGCCCCGACGCGTCGCCTGCTCCATCAGCACCCGACCCAGGTGCAGGATCTCGTACCCCAGCAGATTCAGCAGGAACAAGACTTCGTTGTGGGGTCGAACGCCGGCCTCCGTCGTCGCTTCCGGCTTCGCTCCCGGCTTCAGCGGCTTCCCCCGGTAGTGCGTCTTGGGCCGGCTCGCGGAGGACAAGGCCGGATCGAGCACGTCCATCAACTCCCCCATGTGCCCTTCCGCCTTCCCCCGCTTTCGATACTGTGTCAGCAGCGCTTCCGCCTCATAACGCTTCCGGCTCAGGCTCGTCAGCAACCAGAAATGATCCGGATACAACTCCCCCGGTCGCTCCCGCACCACCAGCACCACCCGGCGCGCCCGATCCCACGTCCCCGCCTGGTAGGTCAGCTCATGGAACCAGAGCTTCGGTGGTGCATCCGGGGATCGCCCCGCCGGCTGGGTCAAGTAGGGCTTCGCCATCCGGTTCAGGACCTCATTCTTGCGGATTCGAGCGATATAGGGCACGCTTCTCGACTCCAGCCCCTTCAGCAGCCCCGGCTCCGGGAACCCCGCATCCATCCGCACGATCATCGAGCCGCACAGACGCCCCCGACAGCGGTCCACCACCCGCAGCGTCAACTTCAGCGCCTTTTTCCCCAGGTAGCTGGCTCCCGGAAAAATCTCCCCGTCGATCAGGTCCCCCGTCTCGGCACAACTCGCCACCAACCCGTGGTACATCCGCTGGCGATAGTATCCGTTCCATTCGCTTCCCGGGGGATGCCCATGGACCTCGACCGGGAGACCGTCCACGTCCAGGTACATCGTCTTTTTCCGTCTCTTCTTCCGTGGGGTCTTTTTCCCCCGTTTTCGCCGCCGGCCTTCGATCATCTCGATCCGACGGCACGCCAGCTCCGTCACCGCCTGGTGCAGGACCGAAAGGTTCTCCTCCCGGCTGAGCGTGTCCAGCAGTCGGGACAAGGTCGGCTGCGATGCCAGCCCCTGGCCCTCCTCCAAGGCCGCCGTGCCCCGACGGGTCTGGCTCGCCACCCGCAAGCTCGGATCCTGACGCAGGCGGTCGGCGTCGGACTGGTCGCGCCAGCCCTGACCCAGCAGCAGGAGTCGAGTCCGCAGCAGATCCGACAGCGGATAGCGGATCGAACTCGGGTGTCGCGGATCGTGCAACCGCTCGGTCAACCAGTCGATGAGGCCGCTGCGCTCCATCAGCTCCCGTTGCACCAGGGCTCCCGTGTCCGCACTGAGCAACTCGGGGCGGGTCTCGAGGCGGAGGGATCGGTTGAATGAGGGCCGGATCTGCGGTATCGTCTCAGGCATGGCGTGCTCCGTTTATTGTGGTTGTTTCTTAGCACTATAATCATACCACAAATGACGGGCACGCCGTCTCTTTATGCCGCCCTTGGAGGGGACGAAAACCGTGGAAATGCTTGGGTTTCGGCCCCACTTGAATCCTGGGGTTAAACCGACGTTGAAAACAAATATAGCGTTTCACCCAGGTCGGGTCTCAGCCGTTTTCTGTGGGTATCCGGTAACCCTCTGATCCGACTCGACATGACGGGCACGCTTGCTCATTTTATGTTTGCGTGGTGAATAATCTGGGTTTAAAGGGCTTGAGGCAGATGTCATTCTGCTCTACGATTTGGGTGATTTTGGAAAGCTGTTCCAAAAGAAGGACCTATACGTTGCATGCACCCGCGCAAGGTTTCTGCTGATCGCCATTGCCCACGGGGACGAGTGTCTGGCAGTGCTTGAAAAAGCTTCACTGGTCTCGGAGGCGGAGATATGACTTTGGAGTCGATCACGCGCGAATCTTATGCGCGCGAAATTGGTCTGATCTCGGAAGCAGGTGAGATCTCGATTCGAGCTCTGGCAGATTTGTTACGTTTACCGTTGGCTCGCTGGGGACTGAGTACACGGATAAAAGTGCTGAGCTATGCCAGAACCCAACTGGAGGCCGCTGGCCTCAGGGACGAAGCGTCCGGGAAACTGGCGAAGGTCTTGAGACAGATGGTGCGCTTAAAGGAATGCGTTGAGGTTCACATTGACGGCGAGACATATATCGCCCCGGCACGGCCGCAATGGATCCGAAGCGGGTACGAATCTGCCACCCTGCTCGGCGTAGAGCCTGTTCCCGACGGGATAGTCGAACAGTTCCCGGATACCTGGAGAAGGGATATTGTGCGGCGTATCTTCGTTCGGGACGAACAAGAGCAAGCAGACTTGCACTTAGCAGGAGTTCGCGAGACTTCGCTTGAAGAGTGGTTACGACCAAACGAGTATCTCCTGCATGCGATGCGGAGAGAGGCCAGGCTGATCCGTAGCGACGAGCTAAGTCTGGCCCAGTTCTGGGAACTACTCGTCTCCGCAGTACAGGAAGAAGGCCTGCCGTTGGGAAACGACGCTGAGGTCCGGTTAGTTTGCGACGACCCCGGAAAGTATTTTGGAAGGCACAATTCGGAGGCATGCGAGGGTCGCTGGACCGAAGGCGCAGTGGATGGAATCTGGTGCGCATATCGACGCGGATACAACCAAGCTCATTGGCACCCGATTATCGTGGCGATTGACGGTGGTCATCTTCGTGCACTGGACCTATATGACACGGACGAGTGGTGCTGGGCTCTGCTAGCGCGGGGTAAGTCAACCAGAGTTGAAGAGAGAGTCGAGAGACGGAACGGTGTTGTTCAGTTGACTTTCCCTGCCCCAGACCAATTCGTCGCAGTGATGGACTTGTTGGGGCAACGACGATCCGGATGGTCCTGGAGAGTGAACGATGGTGCGCTTGATCCTTGGTCCATGCTCAGTTAGCTAGCTTAGTTCAGCCGGCTAACTCTTAGCACCGCAGTAAGCCGTTCCTCAGGCAAAGCCGTCGGAACCGCCGCACAGCACTCCTCAAGCCAAGCAATTCGCTGTTCCCAAAGAACTCTCGTCATGTCTACAGTGTCCGCCGCTATATCACGCAAGTTTCGCGCGCGAGTTATCTGTCCTTGAATGCCCCGCGCGAGAGCCGTGCCTAGGTCGATTCGGGTTTTGGCCAATTTGAATTCAGCCAACTCGACGGCGTCTTGGGCTTCGTTGCGGATCACCTCGCGTCTTATGTCCAGAGCTGATTTTAAATTCGCCAATCGAGAACCCCAGGTATTCTGGGCCGTATTTTGGTCCAAGTGGCGTAGCTGTTCCAGCATTCCGCTGATACGATCTCTTAACCGTTCCGACGGCGTCCATTCGGCAACCAACGGCACTCCAGTGCTCGAATGGATGAGCGGATTAAAAAGCGCGGTTACTTCATCAATAGTAGCGACTTTCCAACTACCCTGCGTCGCCTTTAGCCCTTGGATGCACAGTTCCGCGGTCAGAGTTCCCCGTACCCATCGGATATCCGCCTCAATTCCGCATCGCACTGCGCGTTGGAAGAGACGCATTAAAGTAGTCGAATGGTTTGACGAAACTCGGACAGATGCCTCGAAAATGGCTCCTAACGCCCGTTCGACGACAGTCGCAGCTTGTAGACATGACGCCGGGTCGAGAACCGACAGCCGAACTATGTAGATCCCGGTCTCTCCGTATCCAAAGAAAGGATGGTCTCCCGAAAGGTAGATGTCTGCCGAGTATGTCTCGGCCGAGTTCGGCTGCCAGCCGGTGACAATTTCGTCGTGAAGGGCGTTCCCGAAGCTCACGAAGTGGAGAGGGCGACGAAACTCTTGCTCGTCGAAGGTCAATGTCACGTGACGTCTAGGAGGCGATGAGATGTCCCCACGCCGGGTGATGTATGCGTGAGCGTGCCTGGGGCTTCGGCCGCTGCCAGGATCTTGTCCGAAAGAGAACAAAACCTTGGAGAGTACTTCCCTGACTCCGTATATTCCATGAGGTCCGAACCGGTACCAAAGTGATCGGAACTTCCCCCCGTACGGGTCTTCATTCAGCCATATGGCGTACTCCTTTGATCGAGCGAGGAGTTTCAACATACCTTCAAAAGCACGGTCCCACGAACCCGGCCCGGCAGTAAATCGTCGGAACGACTCAAGTGCCAGCGGAGCTGGTTCAAGGTTCGCTAGGCTTCTCCGTACTTCCGTCGCCCACTTAACATTCCAGGGAAGGTGCGGACAGAGATCCGAATCCAATTCTTTAATCTCGTCCTCGTAAGCCATCGTTTCGGTCGCGTTCTCAATTGCGTTCCAGTTCGCTTGTTCAGGTCTCAGCGCGGCAGTTTCGATCGTCTGAGACACTTTCTTCAGGTGAGTCCCATCCAGGTTCACGCTACGCTCAAACGCATGGAACCGTTGCAGAACGGTCACGACTTTATCATCGACCAACCCCTTTTGTGCAATGGTGTAGATGTCGATGGTTTTGGTCTCTTCTTCCGGCGCAAAGGCAACGGCATTGCCAATCCTGTCCAGCCGGCCGATCCACTGGTCCACCTCTTCTGGCCGCCAGGGTACGCTGTAGAGCACCAGTATCCGTGCGCACTGGAGGTTCAGTCCCACCTGTGCTGCTTCTGGAGCAAACAGCACTTGGGCATCCCCTCTCTGGAACGCTTCGAGGTTCTCATTTGTTTCGTTCTTGAAACCGGCAAGATCCTCGACGGCCTCGGTCATCATTCCTTGCCTGACTCGGGCCGCGACTAGCGGCACTCGGCTTCCAATCCGGCCTATGAGTGGCAACCGGGCCCGGACGATGTCAAACAGATAGTCGACGGTCAAGTTGTCCTGCGCGGCCACGAGGACATGCTCGGATGCATCTTTGGTCCAGATTTCGGCAAGTAGATCTACAAGCGCGTCTGCCCGCGAGTCGCCCTGTGTGCGGTGAACGAGAGGCTTCGCACGCTCAAGTAGGCCCTCTCGTTCGTGGCCCCTGCGACGTAGGAAGTCGACTCGCTGCTCAAGAGATGGTGGACTTAGGACGACACGTTTGGCCAATCTCACTGGGTCGACTGCAAGGCGCACGTCGTCGAGGCGCCTGAAGTACTTCCACATCAGCGACTGACGTTCTTCTTCAGCACCTAACGGTCGCGTTCTGCGAGGGGTATGCTTTCTTTTGGGTAGTACCCCCTCGTAATCGGCTCGTCTGGTGCGGATGATGCGTCGATAGGCACAGTGAGCCAGCGCGGCTGCAGTTAGGTCCTTAGGAGTGCATGACAATGCTTCGCGCCTGTCCCGATTGAGAATGCCTTCGACCACGCCACCGTCTGTCCCATCGCGCCTTTTGGCCAAAAAACTGCGTTCCGGCTCTAAAAGGGTGAACAGTTGGGCATGCCGCTTGACATCCTGAAATGAAGGAGTCGCGGTTAGTAGCAGCAGATGTTCGAATCCATCCGCCACCCGGGCGATGCGCTCCTGAAGGTCCGTGCGAAGGCGGTGGAATTCGTCGACCACAAGGATATCGTATTTGTCGGGATCGATGTCGGCAAGCGTCCAGCCGCGAGTCCGCCCAGTAGCCGACCTCTTCAACTGGGCTTCCCAGGCCAACCGGATGTATTGCTGGCCCTCACCACCTGTTTCATCGCCGATTGGAACGGAGTGGGCCCGAATCGTGATTTCGTCGCGCCATTGGGGCACGAGCGCATCCGGAACGATAATGAGAGCCTGAAGATCCTTCCTTTGGTATCGGAGAGCATTGAGGATCATTAGGGCCTGGACAGTCTTGCCCAGACCGACTTCATCGGCCAGGAGGTGCCGCACCCGAACGTCGGTCAGCACGCGAAAGACATTCGCTACTTGGTGGGTGTATACAAATGCAGCAACGCCGGTCGCGGGTGCGAGCGGCGTACGCAATCCTTCGAATTGCCGCCTCAATGCCTGCACTGACAGACAGAGTTCAGTGTAAGCGTTTCTCATTTCGATTCAAATTCAATGCGAGCGCTGCGGGCCCTTAAAGCAAGGTATCGAACTGCGCGGGAAAGCGATCTATCGGCAACCAAAGTGTCGAGCGCACCACGCCAGTCCAAACTAACCGCTGTGCTTGGAGCGATCCAGATGGCGAGGACTGCCATGAGAGCCTGGTGGGACGGGACATCGGCAGCGAGAGCGTTACGAGATGCGGTAGCCCAGCGATGTAATTCATCAGCGATATCGTTGAGCGCCATCAGCGTCAGGTCAAGAGTCGTCAGCCACTGTGCGGTGTCAGTCGGGTACAGCAACTCAGCCAGCTCGTGGAGTTCCCATTTCGACCGAACAGCATCGAGAACCGGATCCCATTGATCCGGCCCAGCCCCTGGGTCAGCTTGTTCGATTTTCCTTGCCAACCGGACGTTGCCTGCCCTTCGGTATCTCGAGGCGAGTTTCTGGTAGCCTCCTTCAAACGCTGCATCAAGGACTGCGTATTCGTCGTCGTCTAGCAAGGATCTGCGCGTGTCATTATCTAGATGTGGGAGCGGGCCAACTCGTACCCAGAGTTGCGGTTGGGTGCGCCGAATCTCGGCCTCAGCGTATCGAACGACCTGGACTTCGTCACGTTCGCCAAGTTCGACGAAATCGTCAAGTCCAAGTCGGCTCTTTCGGCACTCGTCGGCGAACAGCTTCCAAGGATCGCGAAATCCAGCATTAATGTAAGTTTCACGCCGCGCCCATACTTCGCCGCAGGAGAGTTCCGCGAGCCAACGGTCTAGTGTGGAACTTGCTTGTGCCTTCCGGATTTGAGCAGTTAGAGAATCGGCCTCCGCGAGAGACCACCGAAACCACGCTTCAACGAGGTCTTCTACCCCCATAGATCCGGACCTGCCCCGACGGGATCGGCATAGCCTCGGGCTCTCTATTCGCGGCAACGATAGAGTGGTTCTTTCGGGCGCAACGCAAAATGTAACGAAGCTTGCGGCCGGTCCGAGGACCGATTTATCGGGTCTTAACGGTGCAAGCAGAACCGCGTCGGATCCCGCACCGTGTTCCGCTGGAACCGGTTGCGAAGCCGGGGTTGAAATAGGGATTGCTCCATAGTCCAGCGGTCCAAGCTCGCTCTCAAGGACGAGGGAGGATGGACTGCCCCGCCACCAACATGGCCGAATGCGTTGTTCAAGGGTCCACGATTCCGCAGCGAGAGAATCCACACGGGCGTGCAGAACCGGACTCGGATCCTCCAGCAGGCGTGCGCGAGTTGCTGGGTTGAGGAGGCTGAGCCAAATTTCGTCCTCTGCGAGGAACATATGGGGAAGCGGATCGAGTGAGGTGGAGACACCCGATCGCCGACCGCCGGCCTCCAGTTCCAGCGTTATTGTTAGGCCCTCAAGCGGCGCTGGTCCGTGGACACCGAAAGAAATGTTGCCTGCAAGAAGTGCCTGCACTGTCATTTCATCTGCAGATAGCTCAAACCAACAAACCGGATGTTTGGCGGTTGTGGCGGCGGCCGGTACACCTTCGAACTGGTCCTGCCATAACGTTCCCCGGCTGTAGATCGAAAGAGTGTTGTCTCCCTTCTCCTGTGCGTACCCGGACCAAGTCATCGTTCAACTCGACCGTTTTGCCGCCAAACTCGACAAACGTCTCGGCCGAGTGCCGCCGCCTGGGCACCACAATCCGCTCGTCTCCTACGTTGAAGCGGGATAAACCGTCGTGCTCGTCAATTGTAGGGGCACCCGCGATCGAGACCGAGACGCCGTGGCGGACTGTGTATCCTAATCCCCTAAGCACCTCTTGGACACCCGATTGGAGCGGTTTCACTCTGTAGCAGACGAACGGTTCGTTTATCTTGAACTGCACAATTCCAGTGAATGACTCAAGCGTGCCCTGCTTTCCCAATAACCAGTATTCACGATACGCCGAAATATCGAAACCACGCACCATGCGGGCTAGGTTTCTCTCGCCATTTGCAGCGAATAGTAGGGGCAACTCGAAGTTGAGTTGAAACGAATTTAGAGTGATTACAAGGTCGTTCTCAATCCCGAGTTCGCGCAGTCCGGGGAATAAGGGTGCACCAATGTCCGGTAACGACCGCAAGTTTATTGGAAAGGGCACGCCGGAAAACAGCCTCTCGCTAGGCACCTGGGAGGTCAGCCCCCAGAGCTTAGGCGCGAAACGGCGTCTGCGAAGTGTTCGTCGGAGCCGATCGGTTTCAGGCCCCTCGCGTCGCGGGAACAGGGCCTCAACCCCAATCCGGTCTCCTTCACGGACTCGCAATTGAAGGACTCCCTTGACAGCCTCCGGCTCGACCAGTTCGATAGTTTTGTTCGCTCGTGATTTGCGGGATTGAAGACGGCGCTGGACTTGTTTCGCGATCTTGATGTTCTGATGTGCATCCGAGTCCGACTCCAGATCCTTTGCGATCCGATCGATTGAGCCCGGAGAGATCTCGCCATTCCCTTCGCCTAACAAAGCGCGAATGACTGGGACGGCTAGGCTGGCGTCCTCCAGGAACGTATGAAAGCGTGCCGACGGCTGTCCTGCGGCGATCCGAACCGCAGCGTGGAGGTCTTCATTGTCAAGTGAATAGGCGCTTAAACGCAGGTTCGCGAGAGCCGCCGCAAGCTGACGATGAAACTCCACAGGAACAAGAGCGTGCGTAATTGGCCAGGCGATGAGACAGAAGTTGGTTGTCCACGGCGTATCCGCCGGTTTCGCACCCCTATACCATTCCGAGCAGCTTACGAAGAGTTCCCGCACCTGTTGGCGTGCCGCTGCACCGATGTCTATCTTGAGTTTCGATTCGAGCTTCGGCCAGAAATCCGTACCTGTTCCGCGGTATCTGTACCCCACTTCGGTTGCAGTCACGAGAAGGGGAAGAGGATACTCACGCCACCATCCGCTCTGAATTAGCCGGTACCTCGCCGCCTGGCTGACAAAGTCACGGAGTTTTCGCGAGTCTGGCTCGGAAAGACCGTGCTCGATAAAGAAGATCGGGCCGGTGCGACTGTCGCGCAGCTTGGCAAAGTGGCTCGCAAGGCTCCTTTCGGCCTCCCGTATGCTGACCGAGTAAGACATGGTCATCGATCCTGGCTAAAGAGAGATGCAGGAGTTGCGGTAATCTGCCAATTAGTCGGCTGGGTTGACGTCTGGCTCACTGTTATTGTGACCACGAAATCCGTTACAGGACGTTTTCATAATGGACGGACTCGGTTCACAACCAGCAACCCTTTAGCCTTCAATATCCTCGAAGAACGATCCCTGCTCGGGGCTGGTTCGTGGAAGGGGAACGCGAGCGCCGTGGCGAATGGGTCGGACGAGGGAATGCTCATCAAGGCGTGCCAGAATTTCGTCGTTCATGACACGTTTCGATAGCCACCGTCTCGTCCACCAGTCCATGATGACAGCAGTCCCTTTTTTGGGGTCCGTCAAGTCAAACAAGTAGTTGGGTTCCTCATTTAAGCCCAGGAGAAACTCCCGAACGTTCCGCACGAGACGTACTCCGTAGACGATCCTCTGTCTGCCGTGCTGAAGTAGTTCGCTGGCTCGAAGTCCGAGTACGCCCAATCCGTCGCGAACCTTTCGCAGCTTTGGGCTCACCCCTTCGCCGAAGATGCTGTTCACGCGCTGGCCATTACTGGTCTGCTCAACCAACGTGACGAGTGCATCGACTGTGTGGGTGCTGAAGTGCGACGTGCCGTAGGATTTCGACTTGCCGAGGTGCTGGTACTCGAGGTGCTCGCCCGGAAGCCCACCCAAGAGTTCGGCTGGCATCTTAAGCCTGTTGTACTGGCTCGAGCCCACACCGTAGAGCGAGGTCGTTCCCAAAAAAACTAGATGCGAAGGCCGGATAACAGGACGTCCGGCCATCGACGATGCGATCTCGCTTTCTTGCTCCAAGTACTTGTTACGGTAGGCGAGTATCACCTCTGGACTCGCGGCCAGCATCGAAACGAGCTTGCCGACGAGAATCTGGCTGTACGGTTCTATAGCGCCGCACACGGTAATGTCGGCAATGGCGATGCCGACGCGGTCTGCTTTGGCCTTCCGCAGGATGGATCTCACAGTCCGACGTCCTTCGCGGTTTCTAATGAACGCACGGACGGACGTGCTAATAGGTCGCTTTCCGAAGAATTCGCGCAACGTCCGGCGAGCACGTAGTAGCTGGGAGAGGGACAGTGCGCGCTTGCTACGGTAAAGATGTGTCAGGGCTCGCTGCCTCCATGCTCTCTCGTTACCCTCCGGCCAAGACTTATGTTCCTGCGAGCTTACGAACCGGTGATGCAGCGCCCGCTGCCTCGTGCCATGGGTCTTCAAGCGGGCGATTATCTCCAACGACGGCTCCTTGAGATCCCGTCGGTCGAGGAGTTGCTCTTCCAGAAAGTCTTCAATGAAGAGTTCGTTGATCGCACGATCCACGATTCTTCTAAGCCATGGCACAAGTTCGGTAGAAGGCGCCTCCGCGACAGATTCTAGAAAGGTCCCAGCATCCCAACCGATCCATACGTCGCGCTCCCGGATCTGTACGATCGGGCTGCCGATGGCACCGATTCCCATGACGGGGTGAAACGTGCGAGCACGATCGCGGACCAGAAATGCCATCCGGCGTCCCGGGGTGCTTGTGTACTGGTTGGACCAAGTATGACGGAAATACCGCCAGATGTCCTGAAGGCGGAGGCCCGTATGTTCACATGCAGCGGAGTCGTCGACGAACTGGAGGTATGGATCCAGCGCCGCACGAAGACCTTCATCTCGTCGGTGTGGTGGCAGCGTGCGGGCACTTCTCAACGAGTGGGCGAGTTCGGGACCATCTCGAAACAACGAAAACACCGAGACCGGCTGGTTTTCGTAGATAACACTACTCTCCATCCTGCGGACGAACCTCCGAGTCGCCGGTTCCCGGAGCTGTTCGTCACGTTTGACAAGTTCTTGCTGCCGAATTCTGGCCTTTTCCCGGAGGGAATCGATCCTCTCCCCCTCGGGACGCTTGACCTCGACAAAGCCTTCGCCAGTGACGCGGATTGACCAGCGTTGCCGGGCAAGGTCCATCAACACACCGAGCGCCGCACGAAGGGCCTGGTGAATCTGCCCGCTAGGTGCCATGGCAACGGATTCGCCCAGCGAACGCTGGGACTTAATGCCGGTGTCATCCTCAATGGCATCTGATAGTCGCCTAGCATATTCCCGGAAGATGGCATGGGCAGAATTAGACTTGCCAAGCAATGGAGACAGAGGTAACCAATCGTTATGTGTCGAGAGATCCACAACTCACCCGCTCAGGTACGTCGCCAAGGTGTCACTCCACCCTTTACGCATAGATTCCGCTACGTCGATTGACCGCTGGTCGTCCAGCAGGGCCTCATTACGCGCTGCCGCGAGGAGCAGCAAATCAATCTGTGATCGAAGCGCGATGTCGTGAGGAGAATCGGAATCGAGAAGCTTGCCGTATACAACCTTGAAAAAAGGGTGTTCGGGATTGACGATGAGCACGAGCCGTCCGTCATCGCGCGCGTAGTTGAAGAACGACGTCTCGCTGAGTGCTGAAGACAGAATTCTGTATTCGGTGGACGGTTTGTTCGAGCCGGCTTCTGTCAGTGGTGGATCTATCGTGAGCCCCAAGGCAGCGAGCACCTGCTCGTCCCGAGGACGGCGATGTCGAGGCAGAGGCGTCAGCATGGCATCTTTTCGGGCGGCTCGTTCCTCTGACGCGCTGAAGCGTTCGGCGACTTTCACGGTCTGATGAGCCTTGCGAGCGCGCGTGTTTAGGACTCGTGCCACCGACTCGATATCAGAAGTCAAAGCCTCTCGCAGATGTGGCCTGGGTCGGATCTGTTGCTTTGTATGGGTGATTCCGAACGCCTCGTCAAGTACCGGGTCGAACTGTATCTCGCAACGCCACCAGTCGTCGTAGTTCTCCCGGCGCTTCCTACGAAGAAAGAACCAGCCATAGTCCACCTCTCGGCCGCCACGAACCACCGAGACACCTGCACCCTTTGTAATACGCCTGACACGCTTTTCCTTATTGCTCAGCTTTGACCACTCGCCGACAGGAAGTTCCGAAAAGCGGATCCGGACGGTGCCAGTCCGGCGCCTGTCATTGCGATCCGCCGCGATCCTGTACACTAGATCCTTGCCGAACTGAGCCGCTCCGCTGAAGCACGAATGAGGATGCAGAAACAGCGGGTCGATCGGTTCGACTGCATCGCCATTAACTTGGATCGAGACGCCATCCCACAGGAAAAAGCGAAACTGGCGACCAAGCGAGAACAAAAGCTTCCTCGTGAGTGTCGATACCCGCCTGTTGTCCAAGCGGTCACAACGAGTCCAGGTGACAGCAGTTCCGGTGACGTGTCCGTTCAAAAAGGACGGCCGCAGTACCCTTTGAGGTTCTGGAACCTCGGTCATTGCGCCAGAGGCGATCTCGTCGACGTCCAGATACGAATGTAATACATCTCCACGGCTCGATCCCCAGGAATGAACGTTGACCCGTTTGGCTTGGCTAAGTGAACTATTGGGCAACCCCATTCCGTAGCGGCCTAAGCCAAGGCGATCATCGAACCGTGTGCTTCCGCCGAAACGTAATGCTGTGCGGAGTGTCGTCGCGCCCATCCCCGTACCGTTATCGAGTACGGTTAGCACGAGCGGGTATTCGCGCTGTTCTACGTCTACCTTCACGTTGACCGAAATCTCGGTAGCTCTCGCTTGCAGCGAGTTGTCTATTAGTTCGGCCACGGCGCTCGCCGTACCCTTGTAGCCCGAGTCGCGTGTCGCGCGTATGAAGTTGTCGAGTGCGACGATAGAGAAACCTTGCTCATTGCCCATATTTCAACTGTCGTCTATTGCAATGTCTCAAAGGAACCTCCTCTGCCAGGCAAGACAAACGTCTTCGCAGGATTCCTGCACTTAGCAATCGCAGAGCCGTTGCGGGACTTCCTTTCCGAAACACTTCGTGTGAGTCCGCCCATTCTGGCACTCTGCTCAACCGCACGTTCATCGGAACCACGAGGAATCGGGACTCACGGAGTACGGGCGCGGATAACAATGTCCTGTACTGGCTGTGGAAACCTAACGGGAGCTGAAGATCCCCAGATTATTCATCACGTAATTAAAAAATGGGCAAACATGCCCGTCATGTCGAGTCGAATCAGAATGTTACCAGACAACCACCGAAAAAGGCCAAGTCCCCCCGCTGGTAAAACGCTATCTTTGTCTTCGACTTCCGCCTGATCATTGGGTTAAGGGGGTCATTAAGCCGAGCATTTCCATCGGTTTTCTCGTCCTTCAAGAGAAGGAAAAAGAAGCAGCGTCTCCGTCATTTATGTTATAATTCCAGTGTCACATAAACAAACACAAACAATGGAGCACGCCATGCTTGAAACCTTACCCCAGATCCGGCCCTCATTCAACCGGTCCCTCAGAATCGAGATGCGGTCCGAGCTACTCAGTGCCGAGGCGGGAACATTGGTGCAATGGGAGATGCTGGATCGAAGTGGCCTCATCGACTGGTTGACCGAGCGTCTACACGATCCGCGAAACCCTGACGGGGTGCGCTATACGCTTCCAGATGTGTTGCGGACTCGACTCCTGCTGCCGGGGCTGGGCTGAGGGGACCAGTCCGATGCCGACCGCCTGCGCCGGGACCCGAGCCTGCGGGTGGCGAGCCGGAGCGATCAGGGCACGGTGGCCTTGGAGAAGAGATAGAGAAGGTGACTGTCCCCTCCTCCGTCGGGCTTACCGCTTAGTTTTAGTCGGCAGGGTGACGCGGCGAGGCAGAAGAGGAACGAAGTCAGACGTGGCAGAGAAGGTAGAACACCATTTTACAAGAGGTGAGAGTTCGGCTACATTATCCCAGATTATTCATGGGACATGTTGATAAGGGATTCCAACCCGGCATTTTCGTGCGGTCGGAGCCCGGTTTCTCTTGAACCTCTGTCGATTCGACTGAATCGGCTCAAAAACAGGACTGTTGAACCTGTCATAAACCGTTTTCCGGCCAGGGGGACCGTCACCCGCCGACAGGTTGACTTTCCGGTGAGAAATTCCCACCGTTTCGGTCCCTTCCACGGGCCCGATTCCTCCTCCGTCCCCTATCCCGGCGCCCAGGACACCCGCGCCAGGCTCTTCCACAACCGCTTCCAGTCCGTCGCCCCTTGACTGATGACGAAAATCAATCGCCTCCCCTGGCGTAGCGCCCGAGACGCCACTCGCAACACCCGCTCGCGAAAACGACGCAGACTCCAGCCCCGACGCGTCGCCTGCTCCATCAGCACCCGACCCAGGTGCAGGATCCCGTACCCCAGCAGATTCAGCAGGAACAAGACTTCGTTGTGGGGTCGAACCCCGGCCTCCAGCAGTGGCTTCAACATACTTGCTCAATACCGCCCTCCCGGTATCCACGTCGCCAGAACGGAGGCACTCGACCGCTGCCTTGAGCAACTCCTCGCGGAACACAGGATCACGCTCGATGCGCGCCAGGATCGATTCGCTGAAGTTCCGTGTCAGGGGCATGGTTTTCAAGTCTTCCCGCGCTTCCGCATCATGTCGGATCAGCCATGTCGGAAGCCCAAGACTTCGACGACACAAAGAAGGCGTCGAGGTGAATTCCGCTCGCCGGGATTCGGCGTGTCTGGCGACGTTCTGGCATCGTGTTGGCAGCCGGTGGATTCAAGATCCCGGACTCGCAAATTGCTAAGATGTCGCAATTCAAGGTTTTATGGAAAAGACCTGTAGCGATGAGAAGGATCAAAGCGAAGTATTCAAAGGGTGTGTTCGTTCCGCAAGAGAGGATTTACCTCGAAGAAGGCAAGGAAGTAGTCGTGTCCGTAGGGGAGGTCGTATCCCCGGCCAGCGTCGTCGAGTCGCTCAGGGCGTCAGCTGACGGATGGATCGGAATGCACGATCCGGAGCATCTCAAGCGGATAGTTTACGAAGCTCGGATAGCCGGTTCCAGGCAAATACGGGAGTTGTAGATCAGTGTCCATCACGTCCGATAAATTCCAACTAGAATCTCTCGCACATCGACACCAAGTGTATGGGCCAAACCTAAGTATATTCTTCCAACGAGCGTTCTTGGATTTGGCGTTCAACTTTAACTCAATGCGGAGTTGGCAGAGGTCGACGCAGTACTCGCGATCGTAGTCGTGACGGTTGCCGGGGGACCAGCCGCCACCGCCGCATCCGGGGGACGGCTCGCCGACCGTGGCCCCCGATGCCGGCTCGCACGGGTCGCCGGTGAGTGCCTCGCAGATCAGGCGTTCGAGGCCTGCTTCGGCGAGGTCGGTCGTCACGTCACTCGGGCCGGATGCGCACTTCGACGGCTTGGCCGGGGCGCACCGCCTCGATGCCCCGGGCGATCTCTCCGGTGCAGAGCCGAACCCTGGACCAATCCGTTGACAGCAGCACGACGACACCGACTCGCCACCGGGCCAGATTCTGTTGGTGGGGCAGGCTCTGGTCGGTTGTCACCAGAACGTCGTACCCGTCGCGCTCCGCCAGATCGAGCAACTCGCCGTTGCCCTTCTGGGACCAGCCCTTCTCCGCCAGCGTGTCCACGGAGTGCCCGTGCAGGTGTCTCCGCAACGGTGCGGGCGTGCCCTGATCGAAGAGCAGCTTCAACGCGCCACCGCTGTTCTCAGCGCCTTCGCCTCGTGTTCGAGCACCGCACGGACTTGCCACTCATCGACGCCCGGAAACCACTCGACGAACTCGTCGATCGTCGCGCCGCTGGCAAGGTTCTCGTAGAGCGCGAACAGTGGAATCCGTGTGCCCGAAAAGACCCAGGCCCCGCTCACCCTTCCCGGGACCCGCTCGACGGCCGGGCAGGTGTTCCAGTTCGTCATGGGACGGCCTCCTTCGCAATGTCGTGTTCGGTCGCATAATGCACGTTCTGACTTCTCAGAAACGGAACGCCTCTCGGTACGTAGACGGTTGCTCCACCACGGGGTGTGCTTCCTGAACCGAACTTCGTGGCGAGATGACGCAACGCCGCCACCCCCAATGCTCCGGCTCCTCCCCCAACCACTCAACGCCGGAGTCCCTGTAGGCCGTACAGGGCGTGAGGTTGGCGATCATGACCTCACCTCGCCCAGGATCTCGCCGAGCAGCGCTTTGGTCACCCTCTCCATTGGCAGGATGTTACCGCGAATCTCCTCCAGCGGTGGCGGAACCCGAAGTTGTCCAAGGTAGGGCTGATACCACGTGAGTTGCCAAAGCGGCAATCAGAGATCAGGTGACTATCCGAACGGCTGCTCGCGGACTTCATGTTTCGACACTCTGCAGCTTCACACCGCGGTGGTCTCTTCCGTGACGAGATGGAGCCGAATCACCTTGGATGCACTGCCTCCCTCGAAGTAACAGCGCACCGCATCTCGAGCCATGGCCTTCAGGTCGTCCCAATCGTCCCCCTGCGTGAATATGTCATAGCCAAGCGCCCTGGCATCGTATCCACCTTCGACCGCCTCGGTCACCTCGAATATGATCTCCATTGGCCTGATCGTTTTCCTTCCGTCAGTTCCGTGACTCCCTGTTGTGAATGGTTTCCGCTCCTGAGCCCGGAGCGGCCTGATTGATCGGTTGACGGCCAAGAATCTCGTCAAGCAGCCCGTCCGTTTCTTTCTCCAGCGCCAGGATATCCGCTCGAATCTCCTCCAGCGTCCGCATCGGCTCAGGCTTGTATGCGCAGTTGGGATCGATGCCTTCGATGCGCAACGGCCTTTCCACCGTCACCTTCCAGTAGTCGAAGGCGGCATTGTCGAAGATCTTGCTGTGCTCGTTCTCCTTGAACGCGAGGAATGTCTCGTAAATCCAAGCGATGCCCTCCTTGCCGAGCTCGCAGTTCTTCTTCCCCAGGTGTTTCCCGTCAAGAAGCTGATCACCGAGAACAAGTCTCCATCCGCTCGTCAGATGCATTTGTTGCCAGTTCCCACCCCTTCTTCGTGTATGTGACGTAGCTCACGGGGGTCCTGCAAGCCTTGCAGATCGCTCCCCGTTTCCTGACATTTCGTTTGACGGCCCAGCCGCACGTGATGCACCGCGCAATATAGCGAGGCGGGGCAAACTCCACTTTGTGGCAACGGTCGCCGGCGCATCCGATCGAACGCGCGACTGCCTTCCAGGCGGCATCATGATTATGCTTCGGGCCGACCAGGGCATGAGCGATCTCGTGGAGAATCGTGTCCCTTACTTGCCGGTCGGTTGCGTGAAGGCAATAGAGGCGGGAGAGTCCAATGACCTTGAGGCCGAAAACGCAGACTCCCGCCTGCTTGGAGGCATCCTCGAACTGAAAGCTCCATCCCGTGAGTCCGTGCCGACTCATCAGCCGCTCAGCCTCCGCCGCAACTTCGGCCAATCGCCGGCCATCGTCGCGATCAGGATTCGGTCCGGCTCGAGTCAGCAGACCATACGGAACGTAGTAGCTTCCGTGCTCCGTGGCGACCAGGGCGCGCTTGGGCCCGAGACGCGCGAGGATGCCCTCGATCCTGCCCTGACCGTGCGGGATCAAGACCTCGTCATCCGGGCGGAATTGGGCTTTGAGCTGGTCTCGCCTCAGAGTCACTCGCTTTCGACTTTCGGCTTCGTTTTGAGCGAGGAGGTCCCATGGCACTCGGTACTCGCCGCCGTCAGATCCCACGATATCGGCTTTCTGAGGAGTCTTGCGGGCGATGTGCCCGCTGATCCAGACACCCCGGTATCTGAACTTCACGGGATCATGAATGCATAACTGCGCGGCGCGAGACACTGTACGAACTCAAGAAATTTCTTGGCGTGCCCTGTCCGGAAACCGAATCACCACAGTGGACGAAGGACCGGCGTCCCTCTGAGAGCCGGGACCATGGGCAGGATCAGCTTCGATCGTCTACGGCCCACCGCTCCTGTTGCTTACCCCATTTCCGATCGTTCCGGAGGGGGAGCGTATCATTCCTATGCGTCAGCGGGGTCGGACTTGCAGAACCGATCTCGCTTGCCCCGCCTTGTCGCCGAGTCAGGACTACTGGTGACGGGACTCCGTCAGAACGACCATCAACAATTCGCCCCTCACGTCTTCCTGTCCAATCGGGATCCCTCTACCGACTTTCGCACCAATCGGCCAAGTGCGGGCCGATAATCTCTGTAAGATTGCAACCTGCCCCGACAAGGTGTGTACCGGCGCGCCATATGTCGTATTTTGGCTGCGACCCGGTTCCGGGAAATCGTCTTGGGCGAAGGGAGAATAAAGACAGCAAGGAAGATGGCAAACAGACAAACCGATGGCGGTGCGACGACAGGCTACGAGGCCGAGTTGTGGGCGATGGCCGATGCGCTCCGCGGCTCGATGGATGCAGCCGAATACAAGCACAAGGAAGGAAACAACGTCATGAAGTACACCGTCGTGATTGAAAGGACCCCGAACAACTTTGCAGCTTACGTGCCGGACCTGCCCGGCTGCGTGGTTACGGCGAGCACCCGCGGCGAGCTGTTGGAGGAGATCCGGGAGGCCATCGAGTTTCACATCGAGGGTATGCGCGAAGACGGCGAACCCATCCCGGAGCCGCAGGCTACCTCCGACGTTGTGGAAGTTTCAGCGGCAGCGGGGTGAGCCGTGACCGTAGCGGAACTGATGAGCATATTGCAGAATCACGCTGCCGATTTGCGCGTGGTGGTCAACGGTTATGAAGACGGCTACGACGACCTGTCGCCGGAGCAGCTCCGTGTCGTGAAGATAAAAGCCTGAACACCGGCAAGCATCCCTGGGAGGGAGCGCACGGGGACCCCGCTGGCCTGAGCAGAAGCGCGCCTGACGACGCGAAGTTAGTTGAAGCCCTTGTCTTGCGGCGCGTGTCCAACTGAGCGAATGGCGTCAATAGCAATGCGGGACCCCATGGTTGTGCAGGAGGGAGCCGAGCAAACCACGGGGATGCGACGGCACGAAAATGTCGCGCTGGAAGCCCTTATCAACTTGTTCCATGAATAATCCGAGTTTACGGCGGCCCCGTCGGTTTGTACGTTTGCCGGAACGACAGATTGCTCATCCACTGCTTGAAATCCGGATCGTCCATGAACTTCTTGAACAGTTGGGTGTCGTCCTTCATCACCGCCATCATGACTCGTAGGAGAGCCTTGTCGTGCTCGATACGGGCGTTCTCCCGGTCCGAGTTCTTCTGAGCGTTCCTGAAAGCGGTGTCCTGCGCGACTCGCGACGGAATCGTTTCGGTGATGAGTTGGAGCACCCGGTCTCCGTCCTCCCAGGGAATGTTGCCAAAGAGATCGTTGAAAGCCTTGATGATGTTGGACAAGAGGTCCAGCTCGGGCTCGGCACGGCCACCGGAACCGGAGTCCGAACTGGGGTCGATCTCGGCATCATCATCCGGCAGGAGGATCTTCTGCATCGCCTTCTTCTCGACCCGGTAGCTGTCCATGTCGATGGCGTCGAGGATGCCCTTGGACATACCCTCCTCACGCGGGGACGGTAACTTCGAGACCAGGAAGTTCAGGAAGATCGAGCGTTCTTCCCACCTGGCGTTGTTGTACGGCAGGATCGAAGAGAGGAAGGCGTAGGTTCTCAAAAATCCCTTGGCCTGGCGCTTGAACTGAACTTGCCCGTCTTCGTCCAGGTCCTGCAGGTACACCTCTACGCAAGCCTCCAGGATGGGATCCAGCTCTTCGCGGTCCTCGTCGGCCAAATAGCGCGACACGAAGTCTTTGACCTGCTCGGATGAATAGACCTGGGCGCTGTCCAGGTCGGTCTGGAGGTCGTGCAGCTTGTTGGGATCGGTTTCTTCGGACAGGATCGTCCCTCGATAGTAGTCGGCGAAGGCGTCTCGGATGGTGTCCGACTCGTTCAGGAAATCCAGCACGAACACATCGTGCTTCTTGGGGTGCGCCCGGTTGAGCCGGGAGAGGGTCTGAACCGCCTTGATGCCGGAGAGCGTCTTGTCCACGTACATCGTGTGCAGCAGAGGTTCGTCGTAGCCGGTCTGGAACTTGTCCGCACAGACCAGAAAGCGGTACGGATCCTCCCGGAACCTCTCGGCAATCTTGTTCGACGGAAAGCCGTTCAGCTTGGACTCGCTCAGCTTCGCTCCGCCGTACTCATGCTTCCCCGAGAAGGCCACGATGGCCTGGTAGCGGCTCTTTCGTTCCTTCAGGTAGTCGCGGATGGCATGGTAGTATTGGATCGCCCGTTCGATCCCGTTGGTGACGACCATCGCCCGGGCGCTGCCGCCGATCTTGCCATGGGACAGGACCTGGGTGTGGAAGTGGTCCACCACGATCTCCGACTTGAGGCGGATCGCGTGGTCGTGCCCCTCGACGTAGCGCCGCAGCTTCCTGCGGGCCTTCTTGACGTCGAACTCGGGATCGTCGTCCACCATCTTGGCGAGCTTGTAGTAGCTCTTGACCGGCGTGTAGTGGCGCAGCACGTCCAGGATGAAACCCTCCTGGATCGCCTGCTTCATGCTGTAGGTGTGAAAGGCGTGATGCCGGACCGTACCGTCGCTCTGCGGGTCCGCGTCGCCGAAGATCTCCAGCGTCTTGTTCTTGGGCGTGGCGGTGAAGGCGAAGTAGCTGGCGTTGGGGAGGATCTTGCGCGATTCCATCGCGCGGTTGATCCGATCCTCGTAGGTCTCCTCGTCCTCGGCTTCTCCCGCCTTGCCCAGCGCCTTGGCCATGGCTGCGGCGGTGCGGCCGCCCTGGCTTGAGTGGGCCTCGTCGATGATGATGGCAAAGCGCCTCCCGCGATGTTCGTTGCCGATCTCATCGAGAATGAAGGGGAACTTCTGGATCGTCGTGATGATGATCTTCTTGCCGGACTCGATGAACCGTCGCAGATCGCCGGAACGCTCGGCGTGTCCCACCGTCGAGCGCACCTGGGCGTATTTCCTTTATCGTGTCTCGGATCTGCCGGTCGAGGATGCGGCGGTCGGTGACGACGATGATGGAGTCGAAGACCGGAGCGTCGTCCTTTTCCAGCCGGATCAGTTGGTGGGCCAGCCAAGCGATCGAAAAGCTCTTGCCGCTGCCCGCCGAGTGCTGGACCAGGTAACGCTTCCCCGCCCCGCGGGCTCCCGCGTCGGCCAGGAGCTCGCGCACCGCGTCGATCTGGTGATAGCGCGGCCAGATCTGGACTCGCCGCTTCTTCCCCGTCTTGGCGTCCTTCGATTCCACGACCTGGGCGTAGTTCTCCAGGATGTTGGTCAGGCTCCGGCGGGTCAGCACCTGGCGCCACAGGTAGTCCGACCGCAGGCCGTTGGGGTTGGGCGGGTTTCCCGCACCGTCGTTCCAACCCCGGTTGAAGGGCAGGAACCAGGAGGCCTTCCCCTTGAGATGGGTGCAGAAATGGACCTCGTTCTCGTCCACCGCGAAGTGGGCCGCGCAACGGCCGAACTCGAAGAGCTTCTCGCGCGGGTTGCGGTCCTTCCTGTACTGCTCCATGGCGTCGCTCACCGTCTGCTTGGTCAGGCGGTTCTTGAGTTCGAAGGTGAAGACGGGAAGACCGTTGATGAAGAGTCCGATGTCGAGTGCGCGCTGGGTGCCGTGCCGGCCGTAGCGGAGCTGACGGATGACGGTGAAACGATTCTGCCAGAAGCGCTGCTTGGCCTGCTCGTTCTCGGGCGAGGGGGTTCCGTAGAAGAGATCGATTTCGTGGGGACCGTGCCGGATGCCGTTTCGGAGGACGTCGATGGTGCCGCGTTTGGAGATCTCGCCCTGCAACCGGGCAAGGAACCTGCGGCGTCCGGGGCCGTCTTCGGTCAGTCGCAGGGCCGTGGCGGCTTCGGGTTGGGTGGTGTTCAGAAAGGCGCGGAGTTGGACCAGGTCGACGCAGTACTCACGGTTGTAGTCGCGGTGGTTGCCGCAGGACCAGCCGACGCCACCGTACCCGGCGGGCGGGTCGCCAATCGTGCAATCGGCAGGAGGGTCGCAGGGATCGCCAGTCAAGGCCTTACAGATCAGGCGTTCGAGGCCGCGTTCGGTTGTGTCCGTAGTCATATATGAGACTATGCGAGGGTGGGATTCAGTTTATCTAAATTTGCTTCTGGAATTCCTCTAACGGATCCATCCAGGGTGTCTTCCACTGCTGCCAGGGGTTCGACCTCGGCTAGCGAGGCCGCCAACTCACGGACATCGAGCTTGCCGGTGACGACATCGGCTATCAAGCGGGTGCGGTATTCCTGGAGAAGACTGACCTGTCGGACCGTACGAGCCACTGCCAAGTCCAGATCGTACATCTGCTTACCTATCTCGTTTTTGATCCGTAGCTGTTCGTCGAAAGGTGGTTTGAGCACCCGCAATGACCCAATGTCCTTCATGTTGAAATGACCTACCGTGGATCCCTGTGATGCCAATCGGACTTGATGCCTCGGTGGTCCGGTGTAGATCACGTGAACCAGGAAATCGGGGTCATATTCGCCGCGTATAGGTCTCATGAGGACCGTACGCTGACCAAGACAAACTCGTGTGCCCTCCGGTACGACACACGATTCGCCAACCGGGGCCTCTCTCGTGAAAACAACATCTCCCGGCTCCGGACTTGTCCGCTTAGTCCAATCCAAAAAAGCTTCCTTACTCGTACAGTAAGTTCCTTCCCACCTGAGTCGGCCCCTGCGAACAGCTGTCGTGCGAACGACCCGATACTCACTTTCATCAACGGCCGGCGCTGTCTTGTGTTCGCAGTCAACCAGTAAATCAAGGATCCGCTTTAGTGCAATAACGTGCCAGTGAACCGGCACCTTGCCGAGCCACTCCACGCCGGAGTCCTTGTATGCCGGATAGGGCTGGCCGGTTCGGACATCGATCTGGCCCGTCACGGCTTGGTGGATGATGGCCTGCTTCTGCTCCTCCAGAAGCTCGATCAGCCTTTCCTTGGACCGGATGTAGCGCCGGATGCGACGCTCGGCGTGGTCGAGAAAGCGGACGATGGCGAATTGTTCGGAGAGGGGCGGAAGCTGAACGCGCAGTTCCTTGATTTCGCCCTCGCTGATTGCTGGTACAGGTCCAGGCTTGGCTATCCGACCAAGGTCAAGCCACCGCAATATCCGGAACGTGAACTCCGTATCTGCTCCGGTGACCACACAACCCATAAGATTGTTGTCAATGCACGTCCCACGTACAAGGATACGTCGTTTGTTGGTGAGAAGTGCCCCTCCGACCTTCGGAAAAACTATCGTACCTTGCGGGAACTCATTAGCTCCGAGTTCATCAGCAACCTCTCTTGTTACGGCATTGGCCACACTGACGATCTCGCGATCATTACCAGGACGATTCATGTCGGAAACTTTTGCGAACGGAATCTCTCCCTGAACGTTCCCCTGAGCAGAGATCGGGAAACCAGCACCACTACTGAACCAGCCGACTCGCTTAAGTGGAACCACTTCCCAATGCTGTGGCACCTCGCCAAGCCACTCCACGCCGGAATCCTTGTAGGCCGAATAGGGCTTTTGATTGGCGATCATGGCCTCATGTCGCGCAGGATATCGGCGAGCAATCCTTCCGTCTCGTGCTCCAGTGCCAGGATGTCCGCACGAATTTCCTCCAACGTCCGCATGGGCTTCGGCTTGTAGAAATATCGATTGAAACTGATCTCGTAGCCGATCTTCACTTTGTTCGGCGGATACCAAGCGTCGCCGGCATAGGGGAGGACCTCGCGACTCAGGAACCCGTCGATGCCTCCCTCCTCCAGCAGCGGGATCTGCTCCGTATCGCGCAGATTGGTGTCCGGTTCATACTCCACCACGACAGATCGCCCGTTGACGGTGGTAGCGAACAAGCCGTGCAGCGGATCAGCTTTCGTCCCCCGCTTGTGGATCCTTCTGATCACGGCCGACGCCGTCTCGCTCCGCTTCCCGCTTGCTTTCAGTCTCCTGATCTCCGCAGCCTTGTACGAGCGGTCGGAATCGACACCTTCGAGGCGCAACGGCCTTTCCACCGTCACCTTCCAGTAGCCGAACGTGGCGTTGTCAAAAATCCTGCTTTGTTCGCTCTCCTCAAATGCGAGGAACGTCTCGCAGATCCAATCGATATCCTTCTCGCTGAGTTCGCAGTTCTTCTTCCCCAGATTCTTCCGCAACGGCTCGTATCTCTTCGTAGCGTCGATCAGCTGCACCTTGCCCTTCCGGTGATCGGGTTTCCGGTTGGTGAGTACCCAGACATAGGTGGCGATGCCGGTGTTGTAGAACATGTTGAGAGGCAGGGCGACGACCGTCTCCAACCAGTCGTTCTCGATGATCCAGCGGCGGATGTTGCTCTCCCCCTGTCCGGCATGGCCCGTGAACAGCGAGCTGCCGTTGTGGACTTCGGCGATCCGGCTGCCCAGGGGCGTGTGCCGTTTCATCTTGGAGAGCTTGTTGGCGAGAAACAGCATCTGGCCGTCGCTGGTCCGCGTGACCAGCGAGTACTCGGGATCGCCCGCATGCTCGATCACGAAACGCGGGTCGCGCATCTCCTTCTTGCCGCCCATGCGTGCCAGGTCGCTCTTCCAGCTCTTGCCGTAGGGCGGATTGGAGAGCATGAAGTCGAACTCGCTGGATGGGAACGCGTCGTTGGAGAGTGTCGAGTGCTCCGGCCCGCCCACGATGTTGTCGGCCGCCGCGCCTTCGCCCTTCAGCAGCAGGTCGGCCTTGCAGATGGCGTAGGTCTCGGCGTTGATCTCCTGGCCGTAGAGGTGTGTGGAGACCTGCTTGCCGCGCTCCGCGGCGAGCCGCGACAGGGTCTCCTCGGCCACGGTCAACATGCCGCCGGTCCCACAGGCGCCGTCGTAGAGCAGGTAGGTTCCGGACTTGATCTCGTCGGCGATGGGCAGGAAGAGGAGCTTCGCCATCAGCGTCACGGCGTCCCGCGGGGTCCAGTGTTCCCCCGCCTCCTCGTTGTTCTCCTCGTTGAAACGCCGAACCAGCTCTTCGAAGATCGACCCAATCCCGTGGTTGTCGAGGCCGGGGTGCCGCACGGACCCGTCAGCATTCAGGACCGGGTCGGGACTCAGATTGATTTCCGGCGAAGTGAGCTTCTCGATCAGCGAGCCCAAGGCATCGGCCCTGGACAGCCGTGGAATCTGGTTGCGGAATTCGAAGTTGTCCAGAATATCCTGGACGTTGGGAGAAAAACCGTCGAGGTAGGCCTTGAAGTCGGCCGTGAGCTGCTGCCGGTTGCCGCGGGACCTCAAGTCGCGCAAGGTGAACTTCGAGGTGTTGTAGAATTCCTGTTTCGAGGCCTGCCGCAGGGCCGGATCCTGCTCGACGATACCCAGCCCATCGAGACTGGCTTTCATATCAAGCACGGCCTGCTTCGTGTCCTCGATCACCACATCCAGCCGCCGCAGAACGGTCATGGGAAGAATGACGTCGCGGTACTTGCCGCGCACGTAGAGATCGCGCAGAACGTCGTCGGCGATGCCCCAGATGTAGTTGGCGATCCAGTTCAGATCGGTGCTGTTCATCGGATACTCAGGATATCTCAAACTGTCCAGAATCCCAGGAGACCGGGAGTATTCCGGCGGGATGAAACTTGGTCCTGGCATTGCGACACCGATTTGGTAGTGGACTCTCCCGTTCTCTCAGAGGAGCATCGGTTCTTCGTCCCGTGCGGGCGATCCGGCTCTTTTGCGGCCCCTGGAAAACCCGAAGACTTCTCATATGCTCCCCCACCGGTCGCGGGCCGGCGGAATCCGGACAGAAAAAGAATAGTCTGGGAGCGTCGGCTCTCCGCCGTCAAACTCCGATGGAGCCAGAGGACGAGGAGGAATGGGGGGACAAGAAAAAGCGTGAAGGGAACAGTCACGTTCTTGCTCTCACCCGTAGGACCTGCTCGGCGGAGAGACCGGTAGTCCCCTGAGGTGAGTTGCCTGTGTCACACAGAACGTGTAGAACCGGATTCAAGATTAAGGAGTTGTCGTCCAAGACCTTGGGAGCGGAATCTGATTTTCCTGTTTTCGACGCATGTTTCAAGCCTTCGTTTTTGTGTAAGTCGTTTGTTCTCTTTGATTTGTCACCCATAGCGTAACAACTGACCATGACAACACCGGGGCTTGAAAATACCTCCTACTCCTTATTTCTCAGTAACTTACGAATTTCCGAGTGAGAACTGGACACCTAGCGCTCGCCGAGGTGCCGACCGCCGTGGACCAAGGATCCATGGCAATGAGATGCGAGAAGCGCTTGCAGAGCCTGTATGTATTGAACTGGTGTCATCACAGTCTCGGTCACATTGGGGACACTGCCGGCGGCTCGACATGTCCGGAGATCAGCAAGATGTCGTTTCGCTTGATATCCGTGCTTGTGTCGTCGCACGCGATTCTTCGGGTCTTTGAGCCTCTTGGCCGCCCGCCGTACGGTCGGCTCTCCGCTAACATGAAGGACGCCGTTAGCCTCGCCGCCCGCCGCGATGCCCTTCTCCCAAAGCTCATCTCCGGCGAAATCCGCGTCCGTGAATCCGAGAAACTGGTGGAGGCCGTGGCGCGACAGTAGCATCGGGAGAAGCCGATTACTCCGCGGGTGATCCACCCTCCACCGGGCTTGGTCTTGAGTGGTCCGGCGAGGAACTCGACGCGGCATTGAATGGCCCGGTGGCCGCCGTGTTGTTCGACGACGAAGGCAGGGCCGACATCGAAGAGATACTGCGCGGAATCGTCGACACCGCATTCGAGCAGGATGGCCTGCGCCGCGTTCTTGCCGAACCGGAGCGAATCGAGGACTGGCGGGTGGGAGAGGCAATCGCCGAGACCTGGCTGACTGATCACCGCGACTGCCGCTTCCCGTGGCCCGACGGACGCGACGAGCGAAAGCGCGGTTCCAGCCTTCCGGGAGCTGATCTAGTTGGTCTGCACGCAGATGCCCAAAGCGATTGTCTGGCTTTCGGCGAAGTCAAGACAGCCTCAGAAGACAGGTACCCGCCGGGAGCGATGTATGGTCGCACGGGTCTCAAGCAGCAGCTTGAAGATCTTCGCGACAGTACCTCCATACGGGACGACCTCTTCAAGTACCTCGGCTATCGCGCCAAGGGGGCCGCCTGGCTGCAACGTTTCCGACGGGCGGGGAAACGCTATCTGGTCAACAAGTCCGACGTGCGGCTGTTCGGATTTCTCGTCCGGGACGTCTCGCCACACAAGGACGATGTGAGAGTGCGGGTCGAGAGTCTCGGCAAGGGCTGCCCCGATGGCACGAGGATCGAGCTAATTGCGTTGTACCTACCGGTCGGTCGCCTTGAAGGGATCGGCGACGGCGCTATCGCGGCCAGGGCGGGAGCGGTGTCATGAGTCTGTCCAGGCAGGCCCTCGAGGCGCTCCGAAGTCACTGGGCCGTGAACGCGATCGGCGCAGCTGATCTGGCGCGTGCTGAAAGGCTCGTGAATGAACGCCTCGCTCATCGGGCTGTTGGCGGACAGATCGCCTTTTCGTTTTCGTGGAGCGAGGACCACGACACTTTGCTGGAACGGGTTGCACTCGCGTTCGAGATGGCTGCGATCGAAGGGCTGGAGGAACTGAGTCGGCCTTCCGGGGAGAACATGGAACTGCGCGATCAGGCGACCGCTGCATCGTTCCGCGCGTTCGACATCCGCCGTTTGCTGCCGGTTCCAGCTGAGAGGCACGATCGCCTTTTCTTTGTGCTACAGCTTTCCGCCGTCGCCTATTGCGGAGACCGCTGGTCCGACCTTCGCCGCTGGTACAAGGAGAATGAACAGGCCCTCAAGCCTCCGAGCGTCGCCGGGACGCCGTGGGACCGCCGCCTGCTGTATCGACTTTTTCACTGCTGGGTCCGGTTGTTTCGCAAGCGCGGCTGGGACGATCTTGACCGGATCAGGGAGATCATCGCCGGACTGCGCGAGGATCAAAAGCGCTTTGAGAAGGGTCGTCTCCAGAACGGCTCGCCCGCAGAGGACAGGGCAATCGCCCTGCGGCTCGCGGCACTTTATCACTGGGCAAGAGGTACCGAGATCCTGGCCCGTTACATGCTGCAAGGTCAGCCGGCCAACCCGTTTGGCTCGCTCGACAAGCACTATGACGGCGCCATCCGAGCGGCGACGGCGTCAGGCGATGCCCAGCATGAATTGATCCTCCGCTGGATGCATGCAACCGCGCGGATCATGGTCACCAACTCCCTGTGGTGGGCAACACGCGCCGTCAATTCACGGACGACGCACTTTGTCCGCTCCCTCACCCATCGCGAACATCGGGCGATGTTCGAACTTCTGCCGCCGCAGCGCGCGGCGCTCTTGGAACAGGGACTCCTCGATCAGGCCAAGACCGCGATCGTGATCGACTTGCCGACATCGGGCGGAAAAACATTGCTTGCGCAGTTCCGCATCCTGCAGGCGCTGAACCAGTTCGATGCCGAAAAGGGCTGGGTTGCCTATGTGGCGCCGACGCGGGCCCTGTGCGCGCAGATCACCCGGGGGCTGAAAACGGATTTCGATCCCATCGGCCTTAGGGTCGAACAACTAACAGCGGCGGTCGAGGTGGATACCTTTGAGGAAGAGTTGCTGACGGAAACGCATCAGCCCTTCCACATTCTCGTGGCCACACCCGAGAAACTGTCTCTCTTGATCCGCAACAAGAAGGTGGAGCAACGCCCGCTGGCCCTCGTGGTCATGGACGAAGCCCATAATATTGAATCCAAAGACCGGGGACTGCGCATCGAGCTGTTGCTCGCCACCGTGAAGATGGATTGTCCGCGGGCCAACTTCCTGCTTCTCACGCCCTATGTCGAGGGGGCCGAATCGGTTGCGCGGTGGCTGGCTCAGGATGTCAGTGCGGGCCGGGCCATCAGCCTCGGCACCGTGCCTTGGAAGCCCAACGAACGGATTATCGGACTCTATGGCGCTTCTCCGGACAACAGCCAGCGCGCCGGCTGGCATCTCCGTTTCGAGACCTTGACCGCGACGCCGAAGGCCATGGCGCTTAGTGGCACGCACCGCGTTGGTGGGGTGAGGCCCATCAATGTACCCAAAAGCCGCGTCATCACCAAGGGTCGACAAAACGGCTTGGGTCTCCAGACGGCGGCAATGGCAACGGTCATGTCTACCCGTGGCACGAGTATCGCTATCGCAAACAACATTCCCACTGTGTGGAAAATGGCGGCAAAGGCCGCGCAAAGCCTGCCGGATCTCGAACCGGTGCCGCCGGCTATCCGGCTTGTTCAGGACTTCCTGCGCACCGAGGTCGGCTCGACCTTCCAGCTTGTCGCGACCCTGGAGAAGGGGGTGGGCGTCCATCATGCCGGCTTGTCCGACGATGCACGAGCCCTGATGGAATGGCTCGCCGAGACAGGAACCCTTAGGATCCTATGTGCGACCATCACCATTGCGCAGGGCATCAATTTCCCGGTTGCCTCCGTTTTTCTGCAAACGCACAAGTATCCCTATGGAGTGGAAATGTCGTCGCGCGAATTCTGGAATCTTGCCGGTCGCGCGGGCCGGATTGGCCATGACAGCGTGGGTGTAATCGGCCTTGCGGAAGGTTCTGACCCGCAATCCGTCATCGAGTTCGTGAGCCGCAGCACGGGCGCGCTTGTCTCCCGTCTGGTGTCGCAATTGAACGAACTTGCCGCGCAAGGGGAACTGGCAAGACTCTCCGAGGTGCTGTGGCAGGATCAATGGGAAGACTTCCGCTGCTATGTCGCCCATCTGTGGGCAGAAAAGAAGAACTTGGACGCCGTGCTGTCGGACTCTGAACAACTTCTTCGGCAGACCTTCGGATATACGTCGCTGCGAAACGACCCTTCGCAACGGCATAAGGCCGACGCGTTGCTGGACGCGACGCGCGCCTACGCCCACAGGCTCGCCGACATGCCCGGTGGCGTCGCCGAGCTTGCGGACTCGACGGGATTCTCCCCGGAAGGCGTTACAAGAGCGATGATGGAACTGCGCAATCTCGAGACTCGGCTCACGCCCTCGGATTGGGCTCCGGAGAGCCTTTTCGGCGAAGGCGGCAGGATCGCCGATTTGTACGGAGTGATGTTGAAAGTGCCGCAACTGAAAAGGCAACTTGATGAGATTCGCGGAGAAGGTCGCGGCCGAATGCGGATTTCCGAAATCACGCGCGACTGGGTCAACGGCAAGGCAATCGACGCCATCGCCCGGAAGTATTTCAGCCGCGAATCAGACGACGAGGGTGGAACCCGGGCAATTACGGATGCCTGCCGTGCGATCTACCGGACCATTGTCAATAGCGGAACTTGGGGCATTGCCGCGTTGAGCCGCGTTTCCGGTCTCGACTTCGATAGGCTGTCCGAAGCCGAGGCCCATAGGATCAACGCGCTTCCGGCGATGATCTACCACGGCGTCAGGACGGAAGACGCGGTTCTGATGCGTATGAATGCTGCACCCCGTAGCGTCGCAGAGAATCTTGGCAAGCTATACCGCGAGACAGTCGGCGAGAACGATGGCCGGTACTCCGTTGTCCAGGCGCGCGAGTTCCTGAAGAACCTCAGTGAA
Source organism: Acidobacteriota bacterium (assembly GCA_965263035.1). GTDB lineage: Bacteria > Acidobacteriota > UBA6911 > RPQK01 > JAJDTT01 > JAJDTT01. Next base: position 4,601,876 of record OZ253580.1, on the reverse strand, counting down.
CGCGACTGGCACCGCGCCCGCCCGGACAGCGCTGCTCTCTCAGGGGGCGGATACAAGCGCCTCTGGAAAGTGCTATCCGGGGAGGCGGTCTCATGAAGGAGTTCACCACGAGCCATCTGGAGGAAGCAGTGATAGAAGGATCAGGACTTCCCCCACTTTTCGTAGCGTCACGAGAACAGGGGAAGCAGGTTCAGACGAGGATCGGATTGAGGCGGTCCGATGCCCGTGTTCGGGCCGAACAAGAGCTGTTTGAATCCCATCCGTGAATAATCCGGGTTCAGGTGGACCGAGACAGGGCCAGAACAGGTGGCGATCGGAGGTTATCGTAGATTCACATTGAAGAACTATCCTATAACGTTATAGGAAAAGGAGAATGAAAGAGCCCATCACGCCCGGAGAGATTTTGCTTGAGGAATACCTCAAGCCAATGGGGATTTCACAGAATGCAATGGCCCGCGCCATTGGTGTCTCCCCGAGGGCGATTAATGAAATCGTCCTTGGCCGGCGGTCGATCACTCCGCCCATGTCGATTCGTTTTGGCGCCTTCTTCGGTCAGTCGGACAAGTTCTGGCATGGCATCCAAGTCGAGTGTGACTTTCGCAAGCTGGCCGGGGACAGGATCCGACTGATTGCCGGCATTCAACCCGCTACGGCGGTCGCAGCCCGGAACGAAGGCCGCCACGGTGCTCGACCCGTGCCGCATTCTGGTCAACGGTAGCGACAGGCAGCCACAAGGGTCGCTGCTACAGGAATTGCCCCCAACTCAATGATGTTTCGATCTGTGCGGCTCCCGCCCGCCGGTCGCGAGAGAACGTGACCGCGAGAGAGAAGGTGACTGTCACCTTCTCTCTCCGCCATACTCTCTGGGAGGGTCGCTCCCGTCTCAATAGTCTCTGCGGGAAGCCCGGGAGAAAGGCTCAAAAGGGCACCGAGAAAGCACCGGAGAGAGGTTCAATAAGTTCCAAGAGATTGCCGATCTTTGGCGAAGTCCCCCATCATCTTTATCACTGTTCGGCCGCCCGGACTGGTCGTGTTGGCTTGCCTCGGTCACGTTGCGGAATCCCGACTTGGCTTCCCCGAGCCGCTCCATGCGCGACAACCAGTCTAATTCCAACCCATGACGACGGCCCAATTTCAGACCGAGACAGAGCCTCTGAGTATTATCATCGTGAACTCAGTTGCCACGCTGTTATCCGCTGAGCATGTGTTATGAGTGAAAATATGCCGCCACACGATCAGATTAGTAATGCAATGAACGAATTCATGGCAATGTCTGTAGCCAATGACGTTTATCGAATCAAAGATATTGCCTTACGTCTCAAGAGGTTGATTCGGCGCCTTGAAAAATTCAACTTCCTTTCACTAGCGCAACCTCTCGCAGGATTGCTGACACAACCTGAGAACCATACCGCTACTAAACGGATCGAGGCACTCATTCACCTTGCGGCGTTGACATGTCACGGCTCGCTGGCACCGACCCAACGACAGGTGCAGGAATGGCTGAATGTCATCATCCTCCAAGATCGGATTACGGAGATTGAAGACCCCATTGAAGATGTTTTCGTCTCAAATGTCGTCACTTCGTTTGGCAACGCTCGCCTTTTCATGGGCGATTGGCACAACAATGATCACTATGTTCAGACGTGCCTCGCTGCCCTGTCTAGGATCAGGGACCGTCCCTGGGTAACCGTGGTACAGAGGCGTGTCATGGCCATGCTTCGCGTCAGCGAAGCCGTAGCTGAACGTGTCTGCGCAACCCGGAACACGCTCACGGAAAGTCTACCGAAGCAACCCATAAAGATCACTGCTTCAACCCTCAGGTCGTGTGCAGCTCACGTGAGCTTTAGCGAAGCTGATATCTTTGCGTTGGGCGTATCCCCTGAAGATCTCAACCCGTTTGTCTTTCAGCCGAGGCACGCAGCCCTACTTGTCGAAGAAACGCTGGGACATACTGCCTTAGCCCGGATATCTCATCAGAAAGATTGATAAAGGCCGCGTTTTCTGCTATAAGTGTTGTGTAATCAATAACTTACAAAGCAGAAGGGACGCGACCTTATGACCGCAGAGTGTACCAGAATAAAGCTCAGATTTCAGGGCCTGGACGGACGGGATGTCGTGGGCCGGTTCGACGGCGGCGAGATCACCTCCGACGCCGGTGGCGTGCTCCTGCGCGAAGTGGAGCAGCGGACCCGGATTCTGGGTCGTCTGAGCGAATGCTTCACCGACTATCGAGACTCGGATCGAGTCGAACACCCGGTGGAGGCGTTGATCAAACAGCGGGTGCTGGGGCTGTGCCTGGGCTACGAGGACCTCAACGACCACGACGAGTTGTGCCGGGACCGGCTCTTGGCGCTGTTGTGTGATCGAGATGATCTGACGGGGGAGTTCCGGCGCGTGGAGTCGGATCGAGGCAAGCCGCTGGCAGGCAAGAGCACCCTGAACCGACTGGAGCGGACTCCGTTGGAGGGACCGGAGGGCGCGTACAAGAAGATCGTGGCCGACCCGGCGGGGATGGACGAGCTGCTGCTGGAGGTGTTTGTGGAAGCGCATCCGGAGCCCCCGGAGGAGGTGATCCTGGATGTAGACGCCACGGACGATCCGCTGCATGGGAAGCAGGAGGGACGGTTCTTCCACGGCTATTACAAACGCTACTGCTACCTGCCGCTGTACGTCTTCTGTGGGGAACACCTGTTGCGTGCGCGGCTGCGCACGGCGGATCGAGGCGCGGCCCACGGGGTGGTGGCGGAGTTGGAACCAATCGTGAGGCGGCTGCGTGAAGCGTGGCCCCAGGTGCGGATCACGGTTCGAGGGGACAGTGCCTTCTCCAACGACGAGTTGATGGTCTGGTGCGAGAAGGAAGGGATCGATTACGTCCTGGGGTTGGCGCAGAACGATCGGCTGAAGCGGAGGATCGCGACCCGGATGGAGACCGTCCGGCAGTTGCAGCGGGCGATCGGGAAGGCCGTGAGGCAGTTCCAGGAACTGCGCTATCAGACGCACAAGAGTTGGTCGTGCGAGCGCCGGGTGGTGGCGAAGGTGGAGCACCTGCCCCGGGGAAAGAACCCGCGATTCATCGTGACTTCGGTCCCGGTCCAGGAATGCGATGGGCGAAGATTGTACGAGGAGGTCTACTGCGCGCGGGGAGACATGGAGAATCGGATAAAGGAACAGCAGATGGGTCTGTTTGCGGACCGCACGTCGACCCGGAAGCTGGCGGGGAATCAACTGCGGTTGTATTTCTCGGCATTCGCCTACGTGATGATGGAGACGTTGCGACGGGTGGGGCTGGCGGGGACGAAGCTGGCGCGGGCGCAGAGCTGGACCCTGCGGGTGAGATTGCTGAAGATCGGGGCACAGGTCCGGATCACCAGCCGCAAGGTCTGGTTGTCCTTTTCCGAGAGCTATCCGTATGCGGCGCTGTTGAGGACGGCTCTGACGCAAGTGCAAGCCCTCCCGCTTCGCTGTTAGCAACGGATGGAAAGAACTCTTTGGACGATGGCGACTTGGGAGTCCCCAGGATGGACTGCGCCCCGGAGTGGGCACCGGGTCGAGAGTCGTCGCTCAGAAGCGCAGGATGGGCGTCAAAAGGCTCTGGAGAAGCGCTGCATCTGGCCGTTGGTCGGCACGTTCGAGCACGAAAACTGCCTCTTGAACTCGTATGGATAAAGAATCACCCAGACGACGGTTCAACTTCCGTTTATTGTTCTACTGATGAGAAATGCAGGTTAGAGCGCCGCCCTCTCGTGCGTTTCAACGACCAGACGATCGTCGCGCTCCCGACTGCTATCGGCGCGGCCATCCGAAGATTTATCATTGAGCAAGCCACCGTGGCCGGGAACCTTGAGGTACTTCATGCAGCAACTACTGAGGAACAACTCTACAATGTCTACGCGCTGGGATGCCAAGCGTGGAATATCCAATCGACCACCGCGCCGGAGCCAATCGGGTCGGAAGGTATAGTGAATCTTGTGGGGGAGTTCGACGATGGCGGTTACGTCCATCTAATCTTTGTCCCAGACGATCTCGCTGAGACCGCTCGGGAAGGGCTTCAGAGCGTTCAGTCACTCGTGAGGGCGATCGGCGAGTGCATTAACGCACGCACGGCGGTTCTTGCGTCCAAACGCGATTACCGCCGCGGATTGACTTTGCTCGTCCACGGCGGTATTGGACGTGGATTCTTCGCCGAGTTTGGCGAACCTCCACCTAGTTGGCAGCGTTTGGCCTTGCCCATCTCTGACTTCATTTTTCTGGGGAGCGAATCCAAGTTCACAGCTCTTCGAGCCTGGAAGCTACTCAATCAAGAGACCGCGCTTCAAAAACGTGATGTCTCCATCTTGAACCTGGGTGGCTTTTTAAACCTTTACGCATCCGCCTCTTGCCGGGATTTTGAACTCATTCCAGAGAGCATGGAACTTGGGCTAATCTATTTGCACACCGACTCCATTGCGCTCTTGCGTCATCGGCTGCGCGTAGCTCTCGACCGGCATGGCATCATCGCCCCAGATGAGAAATCATGGATCGAGGTCGAGCGTGAAACTCCGAGTACCTTCTTTCGCGAAACTCAAAACCAGCTTGTTTTCGTTAGTCCCCACCACGCAGTCGGGGGCGAACTGTTGGCGTGTGTCGAGACCAGCACACGTCCATGGTGGGTTCATTGTAACGAGGTTCGAGGACCGAAACGGCTTCGACGCCTTGTAGCCGAAATAGTAAGATTGGTCCTTAACTGGCTGGTTCCTTTGGCACCGTTACTCGAGAAACAACTAACAACGCTACCTCCAGCGCCTGTCACCTACCGCCTTCGGTTCCCAGATATAGAAAGATTTACGGACGACTTCGCGTTGATCAAAGAGCCTTCATCGGCACCATCGGTTGAGATATATAACGGAAAAGTGTTGATCATGTGCTCGCCCGGATATCTGCGTAGTTTTGTTAACAGGCAGAATGTGGGCGACCGCCTAATGATTGCCGCACTGGTGCGAGGTGCGTACATGCTCTGCGATGTCCCGGTCCCACACGCGGCGGCGCTGAGCGAATTCGTGCAGAATGTAGTCCGTTCTGACGACGCACGCTGCTTGCACCTCATTCCTGCTACAAATCCCAAAGATATAATCTACGACTCAGTCCCGTTGCCGCAACCAAGGTTCTTGCAACCAGAGGATTTGGCATGGAGTCGTCTCGGCCTCGCACGTAAGGCGGGCTGGACTTCACCTCCAGGGCCAATCCCTGAGTCTCGGGCTAATAAGATTTTGATACAAGCGGTGGACGCGGTTTGGGAACGCATCAAGGCTCGGTTGCTTACCCTCGACCGTGCGACCGTGATCGAGCGGTCTCTCTTGAACTTCGAGGCAATCCAGAAGGATCGGAGGGATTGGCACCGCGCGGCAGCTGCTCTACTTGCAATGCACAGCAATACCGCGGAAGTAGTACAAGTTGTGAACGAGCGATATGGCCAACGAGATCTTGCTGGCCTAGTGTGGTGTCCTGGAAATACGAGTAGATAATCGTGCTAGCTTGTCCAGGATGGATTGGGCTGTGGCGGCCCACACGAAGGGTTTCGCCTCTTGGTTGTATCGATGGGTGAATTCCTCAATCGTCTTCACCAAGTGTCTCACGTTGCGGAACGAGGTGCGCTTGATCGCTCGCTGTGTGATCAAACCGAACCAGCGCTCCACTTGGTTGAGCCAGGAGGCGTAGGTGGGGGTGAAGTGTAAGTGGTAGCGTGGCCGCTTGGCAATCCAGGCCCGGACCCGTGGATGCTTGTGCGTGGCATAGTTGTCGACGACCAAGTGGAGGTCCAGATCGGGCGGCACTTCCCGGTCGATCAACCTCAGAAAGGCCAGGAAGTCCTGGTGGCGGTGGCGCTTCTTGCATTGAGCGATCACGCGACCCGTGGCGGCATCCAGGGCCGCGAAAAGGGTGGTGGTGCCGTGGCGGATGTAATCGTGCGTATATCCTTGAACGTACCCGAGACCCAGGGGCAGGGCCCGTTGGGTCCGGTCCAGGGCCTGGATTTGAGACTTCTCGTCGACGCACAGCACCATGGCGTGGTCGGGGGGATGGAGGTAAAGTCCCACGATATCTCGGACCTTCTCGATGAAGAAGGGGTCGTTGGAGAGCTTGAAGGTCTGGGCCAGATGAGGCTTGATGCCAAAAAGCGAGAACCAGCGCTGCACGGTGGTCTTGGAGACGCCCTCGGCGGCGCCCATCAAGCGCACGCTCCAGTTCTCGGCGTTGGCCGGCTTCTGCTGCAGAGCGCGGCTGATCACCTGGGCGACCTTCTCGTCGTCGTAGCTGCGGGGACGACCGGGACGAAGCTCGTCATGCAAGCCCTGAACGCCGAGTTCGAGGAAGCGTCGACGCCACTTGCCGACGGCTTGGGGCGAAGCCCCGACCCGTTCGGCCACTGCCCGGTTGGTGAGGCCCTCGGCACTGGCCAGGATCATGCGGGCTCGCAGGACCAAGCCGTGAGGCAGACTGGTGGAACGGGCGACTCCCTGGAGTTGATGTCGCTGCTCGTCGCTGAGTACCAAGGGGGGAAGTTTGCGTCCGCGGGGCATAGGCAGTCTCCTTTCTGAATGAGGAACCGCCTATTATTATACACGAACTAACGGGACACTACACTAGCTAGTCGCGTGATTACAGAAATGGCACTCTGCACCTCGCCGTGCCATGGCGGTATGGCCTGCACTGGTGCGGACCTGGATTTTCTGATCGCGGAGGTGGTGACACTTTTGGAATGCGCCAGCCAGAGCGATGCAATGTACTATGATCTAGTGGCTCATAAGCCCATCGTGCATGCCAACGGCTCGTTTGGCTTTGATCTGTCAATCGGCGGGACGCTAGCCCCTTTTTTGGAGGCGTACGGCGAGCGAACTTTCCAGAAGGCTGCGGACAACGATGGCTCGGCTCTTGTGAGTGATGGTGAGGGGGAAGTGATAGACAAAGATTTCGACGCAGCTTTCACTAAGGAGTTCGGTCTGAGCATAACTCAATACAGCAAATTTGTTGTTAGTGTCACTGAGAAAGCTTTGGAGCAACGCACAGCGCTTTTCTGGCTCTCGAGAAGTAATGTGCTGTGTCGATTGAGACACCTCGGAGTGGTGCATCCAGAACGTACATTTGGAATGTTTTCCTTGTCACCTAGGCCAAAGTGGGATGAGGATAGACCTGAGCAAGCCAACAAGCGCGACTGGTATCCTTGGCGCTACAATCGCCGTCTGTCGCTTATGCGCCGCCCTCTTGTGCAGATCTCGACCAACAAGGATCCGGATGTGTTAATTATGCCAACGTTGCTCGATAGAACGCTCGGTTACCTCGGCATGGCTGAGTCTGGAGACTTGCCCACTAGTCTCTTCGATAGCGAAGAGATGAAATCCTGGATCGGGCATGTGGCTGACCGGAATGGTCATGACTTCAACCGCAGAGTTGCTCTACGGCTCAATGAACTTCACTGGAAGGTGCATAGCGAGTTGGATTTAACTAGTCTAGGCGGCGGCAGCGAACTCGGCGATATTGACGTCCTCGCTTGGCAGCTTCATACCGATGTGGTCTATGTGATTGAGTGCAAGCGTCTAAGGTTCGATCGTACAATCGGTGAGATTGGCGAGCGTCTGGCCGAATATACTAACGTCGCCAATGCCGGTGTCCGCACACCAATTCAGAGGCACCTTGACCGCATGTCGTACCTTCACTCCAGTCGAAAACGGCTCGCACAATTGACGAATATCCCAGTCGAAAGGATGAAACTGCGCTCAGCGCTTATCACCGACAAACTCGTCCCGATGCAATTCTCTAAGCGTGCTCTGAAGATGTTAGACCTGGTCGCCGATTACAGTCTGCTGGAGGAAGCGTTCGGGATCGGGATTTGATGAACAAAGCATCTTGAAGGTGTCCCGATTTCGTGGACAGATGATCCACGAGGAGAGGACAGAATAGATGTTGAAGTCCTTGGTCAGATTGTTAAAGTTCGTCGGTCTGACGGTGGCCACAGCCTTGTTCAATTTCGGTTTTGGTTGGGAGTTCTATCAATGGATGGAAATCATTGATTTGATGCTGGCCGTCCCCGGTGGCCAATCGGAGGATATGTATGCGGTTCATGAGGCAAGGTTTTACGGTCGAATGTTCCGCGTGGCATTTTTCTTTGTGTTTGCAGCGACCTTTGTCGATGCCTGGGTGTCGAATCTAAAAAGACAAGACTACACAGTCCTGCTGCGACTCATAGCAAAACTTCTGATTTGGGAGAAGTGGAAGAAAGCGATTGTGAGACCGCCAGGACTGGTGATAGTTTTAGTCACCCTTGCACCTCCTCAAATGGAATCCTTTGGCGTCCGTCCGCTCTGGACGATGCCCATTGGTATCTTGGCGTATTTTCTTTCCATTCTTATCCTGGTGCTTGCTTCCAAGTGAGATGCTCCCTCTTTCTTGGCCGTGTCGTTAATCTTCGGGAAGGTGGCCTTCCTATAATACCCGGACGATTAGACTGTAGATGTCCTGTGTGGCCTCCTCCTCCAGTACTTCGCCTTGGCAAGTGGGAAGGAAGATAGAGCGTCTTGTGATGCGGGGACGTCAAGTTAAATAGACAATCCCCGAGTTTTCACATCGTTTACATTGGGAGGAATCTAGTCAGGCAGACAATCTCCCTTACAAGATAAGGAGAAGGTGATGGCGACGATTACGACGATTAGGGAGTTTCGTAGGTACATTTCAGGTGTGATGTATCGCTCACGGGATCATGCGAAGAATGTCCGGGAGGTTATCTTGGTGATGACTGGAGCGATTCTTTGGCGAATGGAAGGAGAGCTTAGAGTTCGGGCACAGGATGGAGACTTTAAGAATTGCATGTGGGTGCATATTGGCGGAAATCGATATGCGATCTCTTATAATCATAAGACAGTGAAAATCGAAGTTCGTGAGGAGAATCTACGCGGTCGTGTTCTAAAGGACTTTGACAATTCGGCGACAGTTACGGAAGTCTACGATTACTTTAAGAATCTGTAACTTGGGATGTTTATTGGTCGTATGGGAGGATTTTGTTTTCGTGTCTTTTTGGGTAGGCAGTCGTCAGGAGATCTTGGAAGTGAGCCCAGGATTGAGCAGCTCGCATGATAGCGATCACTCCGTGAAGGTGTTCTTGGAGAGCAGGATGGCCGATGTCCTCAGTTAGAAATTGATGATGTCTGAAGGGCCTTTCTCCATTCTCGTTCGGTGGGTTCCGTCGTTCGAGTTCTTTTCTGAGTCCAGGAGCAAGACGATCCCAGACGATCTGATTCGTGTAGATGCCTACGACTTGAGGTCGGTTGATTTTCATGCCTCTCCACGGCCAATTCTTGAGACGGAACATTTGTATGTAGAACTCATCTGGAAATCGTTTGGCCCACTTGGCGTGCTCTTCTCTCAGAAAACGATCCAAGAGCTTGTGAAGAGCTTCTCGGTCTCGGATGGTCTGGTATCCGGTGGCCTCATCGATCAGGGCAACTATTCCGACCTTGGCGAAGGAAGCCTGCAAGGTGTAGGCTCTCCTTACGATGGAAGCTTGTCGGGTCGTTGTGGCTCCGGCTACATGAGCGTTGATGATGGAGGCACATAGATCTGGAAGGAGTTCAGAGGGATATCCGAGCATCCTCTTTGTCTTCCAAAGGAATGGGATTGGAGATTTCACGCCCAAAGATAAAGTATTGGAAATAAAGGGTATTATCCAATTTCGATCTATGAAATTGAGGATTTCACGCCCACTGGGTCCGATGCGGCTGTTGACTGCGAAGAATAGTCCTCTTTGGGTGAGTACTCGACTTTCATTCTCCAAGACGTAACAGGGGATGTGGATGTCACCGATGACCAGAGGATGATCAGGATGACCAGCGATGACTTTGAGAAGGTGGTCTTCTCCCATGGTGGAAGAACTGTACCACGTTAATATGACTTTGGGATGGATGGAGACGGGAGATGGGGAAAGGTCTAGTCAACGCTATAATTCCCCTCTGGTCCGTGGTTACGATGACCTTGTACCCTTCCTCCTCGGCCTTGCGGATCAACTCTCCGTTTTCCAGCAATTCCCACCCCTTCTCGGCCGATCTGTCCACTGAATGTTCCCGGAGATGGTTTCTAAGGGGCGCCGGCGTCCCATCGTCGAACAGGATCTTCATGGTCAGGCTGGCGTTTTGAAGAATTCCACTTCATGCTTGAGAATAGCCGCCACTTGCCACTGCTTTACCTCCGGGTACCATTCCAGGAACTGCTTCACGGTGGCGCCGCTCTCCAGATTTTCGAACAGGGCGTATACCGGCACTCTTGTCCCGGTGAAGGCCCAGGCTCCGCTGATCTTGCGGGGATTGCGTTCCACTGCCGAACAGGCCTCCCAGTTCATCGTCGGTTCACCTCCTTTCCATTTGGGATGCTCGTGTTCCGGTTGTCCGTTGTTGCTCCTACTGACGACGAGTTCCTACTTCCCAGGATAGCTGATCTCCAAAAAGATCTGGTGGACCACTACCGGATCCTGGTCAGTCTGGATGACGTTCTTGACTCGGCCGAAGGCCTGCTTCAGGAACTCGGCAGGATCGGCATTGGGGGGACCGATCAGACCCGCGAAGGGGCCGGCGGCGGGAACGTTTGAAATCAGGCCCACCTCATTCATGCCGTTGCGCGCCACACCCGCGGGAACCTGAAAGTGAAACCAGTCCCCTTCCCTCTCGGCCTCGGACAACAGAGTGTGATTGAGACGAGCCCAGAGAATAGTCCCCTTCCCGGCCTTGGCCGTGAATATGCTCAGACGCAGGCTGGCCTTCGGGTCTTCGGCAGCCGGACCCAGATGCAACCGCAGCTTCCGCTCAACCCGGTCCAGAATGATGGGCAACAACGCCGGCTCGGAACCGTGATAGAAGGGCCCGCCACTATGTGCCGTGGGGTTGATAGCGTAGACCTTGTCCTTGCCGGCCATGGTCTCGGGCGCTCCCAACTCGCTCAGCACTCCCTCGAACTCCTCCTCGGTCAGCCGCTGTGTCGGCTCATGCCTGAAGTTGAAGAGGTAGATGCCGTCGGCGCCCTGGTCCAGGTAGTAGTCGGCATACGCCCGCATTCCCTCGCGGAACAGAGGCTTACCCCGCAGAGTCTCCCAAGCGCCCGCCCGCATGGTGTTGGGATTGATGGACGGATACACCTGCACTCCCGTCTCCCCAGCCAACCGCACCCATTGGCCAATGGCCAACTGGTCGGGCATGTATCCCAGGCCCACCAGCAGCACGTCCACCAGCCCCTCCCGGGCCCAGGCCTCCATGTCCAGACCGATCTCCAGGTTGGTCTCCAGGGAATCCATCACGTGGACCGCCAGGGTGTAGGGCCGCCCCCGCTGGTCTCCGATGGCGTTCAGCCGCTCCCGGATCTGCCGCATCAGGTCCGTCATCAGGTGGGCGTTCCGGCGTCCCTGTCCCATGGGGAAGTGGATCCCCATGCGGTTGAAGTCCAGCTCGTAGCCGTCGAAGTCGTGGTTGGCGGCGGTCTTCGCGATGTAGTCGAGACGGTGCTGCCGAACCTCCGGGTGGGTGTAGTCGAACGACACCCAGAGACGCTGCTCGGTCAGCTCGGACGGGAGCTGGCGGTCCGTCATCGGCGCCATCAGGTACTCGGGGTGTTGTGTCTTGAAGACATCGTCCAATTCCTCCAGGGTCCGGGACCGGAAGGCCGCGTGAAGATCGCTCATGCGCATCGACGCCCAGACCTCCAAACCCTGTTCACGGCAGGCCCGGATGACGATGTCATTCACCTGCTCGTAGGAATCGAAACAGGACCAGAGCAGATCCGTTGGAATATTCCACGGCGGCTCGGCCCCGTTTCCGATGTGCCACAGGTAGGTGTCCACCTGGGTTCCCTTGACCATGCGCACGCTGGCGTCCAGGAAGTCGTCGTGGGTTTGGATGTCGTAGATGAGGCTCATGTACGGCTCCACCTTCCCGCGGTCCAGGTAGCTGTGCGACTGGACGGCGGCGGAGTCGTAGTAGAGGATCCGCCGCTCCTTCTTCGGCTCGCCTTTTGAGGCGAGGTTCGGGGTCTGGGAAGGACTGCCGCAGGAGACGACAACCAACAGGGGCGCCAGGAGGAAACCGTGTCTTTTCATATCGGGCACTTTCACCGTGTTAGTGGAAGCGGATGGAGTATAGGTTGCGCCTCTCATGGTCGCCGCATTCGGGAAACTGGCCACCATGGATTCCGACTTTTGTAGGCGCTACGCTGAAACCCACCGTGGACGATTAAGAGAGTACGTGGCCAAGAGCAGGGATGCCCTCTACCCCGGCTACCATGCGCCACAAAACTACGCCGCGGAGCTGCCAAACGGTTGGTGGCTTGCGACGCACTGCAGCAATTCCGAAAAGTTGAAACGCATCCGACAGGCTTGCCAAGTTGCCCGCATTAAATTCGGTAAAGATCTAATCGTCCAGATACCGATTGGTTCTCGGAAAGATTCGGCTCGGTAACCAATCTGCACTGCCGACGAAGCAAGGGCACCTATCGCCTCCAGACCAGACTCTTCAGGACCCCATCTTTCACGTATCACGTCTGCCCATTGAGCGTCGGTTCGATGTAGCTGTCCCGGTCATGCTTCCGGTAAACCTTGCACACGGGGGTTGTAGACTGTCTCTTTCTCGGTCCGGCCTTGCGAGTAGCGTATCGATTTCTGTCTCAGGGCCGGAAATAGTTTTTATTGCTGTGTCGGGGCGACGGGTTAACATCGATTATGGTAGCTTCTGGAGCCCGTGTTTTGGGCGATTGTTCACTTGACGCAAATGCGGGCGGCGTGTAGTGTGCCCGTGTCATGTTCAGGCGTCTATTTTCCCTGCTTCGTAACCTCGAATGGATGGTGTCACTCCGGGAATGGCTTCAAAAGCAATCGTGGTGGAAGGCGGGTTTTGCAGTGACCCCGGCCTCCTTGTATGCACATTTTGCAGACATTCCCCCTTTGTTTTGGGCAGCGTTGATATTGGGAATATTCTGTTTCTTGATGAGTATCGGGGAAAGGTGGTCTTCCGAACGCGGCGGGGGTATGACTGCGGTCGCAACAGTAAAGAAGCGCCCGCCGCCGATGCCGCCTAAGATCACGCCCCGTGGCGGCGAGGATTTCACTTTGGAACTCCGCGCTTCCCTCACTGCTTCCCACTACGGCTATGGGTGGATCAGTGGCCCAGGCGTCACTAGGCAGAGTCCATTTAATCTGCGATGGAAGGGTGAGCAATATATTCGAGAAGGTGATGTCGCTATAATTGAGATTGCCGAGTTGGAACGGGATTATTCGGGTGGATTAAGAGTGTGGGAGAACCACTCTAACATTGTCCACAAAGACGAGTCTTGGGGGAGAAGACTTTACCGGTCCGGTCCTACAGGCTGGCTGAAACTACGCGTAGAGATCAGGGCACGCAAGGTTGAGGGATCGTGGAAGCGCCACTACAGATTTCGGCTGAAAGGCAAGGACGAGTTTGAGGTTGAGGAGGTGATGATCGGTGAGTAATCCCAACTGGAAGAACCGAACCCTATGGACCGAAAAGGACAACGTTGAGAACCTGTGGCTTCGCTCCTGAAAGAACGAGTGAAGAGGGGGGAGGCAATCTCGTGGCTTCAATAAACTCACGCTGCGGCCACCTCTTCCTTCTCGGCGATCAGCGCTTTGTAGGTCAGGGTTTCGGCCCGGACGATCTTCCGCATGGCATCACGGAAGATGTAGGGGTAGTCTCGGTTGTTGAAACGCCACTCCAACTCTTCCAGGTAGCGATCCAAGTGCTTTTTGCTGACCTTGTGAAAGGCTCCGATGATGGATCGCTTGAAGAGACTCCAGACGCCCTCGACGGAGTTGGTGTGAACGTCTCCGACAACCCACTGTTCGGCACTGTGCTGGACCGTCTGATGGCGGGTGTTACCGTCGGAGATTCCCATATAGGACGCCAGTTCGTCGGTGTAGATGGCTTCGGCCTCGTCTTTGACGTGCCGGTCAATGAACCCGTGCAGGGTCTTTCGTTTCACGTTGGGGATTTGCTCCAGGCGGATTTTCCCGCCACGCTGGACGGCTCCGGCGACCCAAACCTTGCCTTCCCGGTTCCCCTGACCGACACCCTTTCTGCGCCCCCCAATCAGCGTTTCGTCCATTTCGACGATGCCGAACAGGGTAGGCCCTTCGATCTCGGTATGCGCCAGTGCCTCGCGGGTTCGGTGGCACAGATACCAAGCCGTTTTGTAGTGGACTCCCAGGACTCGCTTCAACTGATTGGCCGAGATTCCCTTCTTGCACTCCAGCATCAGGTAGACGGCGATGAACCACTTCCGGAGGGGAAGGTGGGAGTCGTGCATGATGGTTCCGGCCGTCACGCTGAAGTGGTAGCCGCAGCCGAGACAAGCCCACTTGTTCCGCTTGGGGATCTCGTAGACGTCGGTGTCACCGCATCTAGTGCAGCAGACCTCTTCCGGCCACCGCAGCCGCTCCAGGAATTCCCGGCACTTCTCTTCGCAGGAGAACCGATTGATCAGCCGGATCAGGTTCATCTCCGGTTTAACCTTCTTTTTCTTCGGGGACTTTCTCATGGCTCAAACTCCCAAGCGTAAACGTCGGTTGCCCAAGAACATCACGGAACGGACCGATGCCGGGATCATGGAAAAGCTCTTCGGCAAACGTGCGAAGCGTGAACTCGACTAGATCGCGCCGCCCCGTGAATCAACCATGAAAAGAGAGTAACACAGGATTATTTTTGCGTCAGGTGAATAATCGCCGTGTTTTGCGTGTCGGGACGGGGAACCGAGGAGGAATCGTGCCCGCGTGGAAGCGAACGAAGCGGCCGCCCGGTTTCGCCGGCCAGTCAACCTGTCGGCGAGTGACGCACCCCATCGCCTCTGGACCATGTATTACTTGCCGAATTGTTCTATTTATGAGCCGATTCAGTAACAAGCGGTGACCTACACGACAAATTCGGACCAGAAGCTTTTATCAACATGTGGCACGAATAATCTGGATTCACGACAAATGATGGACCGTCAAAGAGTAATAAAAGAAATATTAGAGGCCAACACACGTCGCTACTGTGATAATTCGAGTGCGGAACTGCTGATTCGGATAAAGCATTTGGAATACTCTTACAGAAGATTGGACCCCAAAAATAAGGAACTGCTTCGGTACTTCCCAATTGCACTAGTGGCATGCATTCAATCGTATTTTCAGATGGCAATCAAAGAGATAATTGATTTAGGTGAGCCGTACTTGACCAATTCGAAGCAGTTGATGCCCAAGAAAAGATTGGACTTCGACATAGTGAAAAGCCTACACGGTCGGACAATTACGATTGGAGATATAATCGCTCACTATCTTCCAGTCAGTAAATTAGATCACATATTATCGCCAATGAGCCAACTCTTGGGTATAAACTTTAAGGAAAGCGTGTCGCGAGTCTATGATCGATGGGATGTTGAAGTCAGAAAGAAGCCGAGAGTCGCAATTATCTCGGATATAGAGGAGAGTTGTCGATATGTAGACAGGACATTTCAACTCCGACATATTTTCTGCCATGAAGTTGCATCAAAATTTGAAATAGTAAAGGATGAAATCGACAACTGCTTCGACCACTGCGTTTTACTCCTGAAGGCGTCGGAAGCATTGATTTCCCAAACACTCTTCCCAGATGCTCCACTCACACAAATGGAAATGAATATGGTGTCAGCGGAAGACTTCACAAAGGAGAAGATGCGTTTGGATTCTGCTCTGGATGAGGTATTCGAGGTGGTTTCCGACAAGCAACGGATGAAATTTATAGAAGCAAACAATGCATGGAAAGTATTTCTCGAAGCAAGTGCGGAAGTTGAGGGTCTAGAATACGAGGGCGGAACGATGAGGCCAACGATTGAATGCCTTGCACTCAGTCGCTTGACACGGGATCGGAGGAAACAAGTTGAGAAACTACTAGCATTTTTGAGCATTCCGTAGGAAACATTGACCACTCTGCAGTCAAGAGAGCGGTTTACGGGTGGGTACGGCTACCTGATAGCGACTGGTGTTTTAGAGTCAAGTTCTAGTCATCGAGACAAGATAGCTGGTTAATCATAGAATGATAAGTCACGAATCCGCCTTCGCCTCCACTGGGAACGTCTAGCCCGTTATCTTTACCGACCGCTCTCGTCCGGTGACCGATTCCGGAGCACGACGCGGAGCAGGTCAAACAGGTGATCTGCAAAGGTCGTGTAACCGACTATTGCCAAACACAGGCAAGCATGCCTCTTTTCCACAAGAGTTCCATGATTCAATCATTTTCGGACGAAGCCAAGAAAGACCATTTGGAATCGAAAACAACCGCCAGTTCGCCAATATATCGCGAGTTGCGCTACGAAAATTGATCCAGATGACTCAAGCCCGTGTGCTCCGGGATCATGCCATATGGCCCGGCAACAGGCTCGAAGCTCTCAAGCGTCCACTTTCAGATTTTCATTCCATTCGCGTCAACAACCGGTGGCGCATCGTCTTCAGGTGGACCGATGCCGGACCAGTACAGGTGGCGATAGTTTGACTACCATTGAATTATGACGCTATAATATTATAGGATATAGATATGAAAGAGCCCATCACGCTCGGAGAGATTTTGCTTGAAGAATACCTCAAGCCGATGGGGATTTCACAGAATGCCATGGTCGGCGCCGTCGGTGTCTCACCGAGGACGATAAACGAAATCGGCCTTGGCCGGCGGTCGATCACTCCGCCCATGTCGATTCGTTTTGGCGCCTTCTTCGGTCAGTCGGACAAGTTCTGGCATGGCATCCAAGTCGAGTGCGACTTCCGCAAGCTAGCGGGGGACAGGAACAGACTGATTGCCGGCATTCAACCGGCTGCGGCCCTGGTAGCCCAAGGCGAAAGCCGCCACGGCATTCGACCTGCGCTGCATGCTGGTGAACGGTAACGACAGGCGGCCACAAGGGTCGCAGCTACAAGAGTTGCTCCCAACGCAATGATGCTTCGACCAGCGCGGCTCCAGTCCGTTGATCGTGGACCTAGCACTGGAGGCCCAGGCGCGTCAGGACGCCTCAGCGTAGCTGATTTCCAAAAAGATCTGGTGGACCACCACCGGCTCCTGGTCGGGCTGGACGACGTTCTTGACGCGGCCGAAGGCCTGCTTCAGGAACTCCGCCGGGTCGGCGTTGGGGGGACCGATTAGGCCCGCGAAGGGGCCGGCGGCGGGAACGTTCGAAACTAGGCCCACCTTGTTCATTCCACTCCGAGCCACACCCGCAGGAACCTGGAAGTGGAACCAATCCCCGTCCCGTTCCGGCTCGGACAACAGAGTGTGATTGAGACGCGCCCAGAGAATGGTCGCCTTTCCGGCCTTAGCCGTGTAGACGCTCAAACGCAGGCTGGCCTGCTGGTCTTCGGCGGCGGGACCCAGATGGAGTCGCAGCTTCCGTTCGACCCGGTCCAGCACGATCGGCAGAAGCGCCGGCTCGGAGCCGTGATAGAACGGCCCGCCACTGTGCGCCGTAGGGTTGATGGCGTAGACCTTGTCCTCGCCGGCCATGGTCTCGGGCTCTCCCAACTCGCTCAGCACCCCCTCGAACTCCTCCTCGGTCAGCCTTTGCGTCGGCTCATGCCGGAAGTTGAACAGGTAGATGCCGTCGGCGCCCTGGTCCAGGTAGTAGTCGGCGTACGCCCGCATTCCCTCGCGGAACAGAGGCTTACCCCGCAGAGTCTCCCAAGCGCCCGCCCGCATGGTGTTGGGATTGATGGACGGATACACCTGCACTCCCGTCTCCCCAGCCAACCGCACCCATTGGCCAATGGCCAACTGGTCGGGCATGTATCCCAGGCCCACCAGCAGCACGTCCACCAGCCCCTCCCGGGCCCAGGCCTCCATGTCCAGACCGATCTCCAGGTTGGTCTCCAGGGAATCCATCACGTGGACCGCCAGGGTGTAGGGCCGCCCCCGCTGGTCTCCGATGGCGTTCAGCCGCTCCCGGATCTGCCGCATCAGGTCCGTCATCAGGTGGGCGTTCCGGCGTCCCTGTCCCATGGGGAAGTGGATCCCCATGCGGTTGAAGTCCAGCTCGTAGCCGTCGAAGTCGTGGTTGGCGGCGGTCTTCGCGATGTAGTCGAGACGATGCTGCCGAACCTCCGGATGGGTGTAGTCGAGCGACACCCAGAGGCGCTGTTCGGTCAGCTCGGAAGGGAGCTGGCGGTCCGTCATCGGCGCCATCAGGTATTCGGGGTGTTGCGTCTTGAAGACGTCGTCCAATTCCTCCAGGGTCCGGGACCGGAAGGCCGCGTGAAGATCGCTCATGCGCACGGACGCCCAGACCTCCAACCCCTGTTCACGGCAGGCCCGGATGACGATGTCATTCACCTGCTCGTAGGAATCAAAACAGGACCAAAGCAGATCCGTTGGAATATTCCACGGCGGCTCAGCCCCATTTCCGATGTGCCACAGGTAGGTGTCCACCTGGGTTCCCTTGACCATGCGCACGCTGGCGTCCAGGAAGTCGTCGTGGGTTTGGATGTCGTAGATGAGGCTCATGTACGGTTCCACCTTCCCGCGGTCCAGGTAGCTGTGCGACTGGACGGCGGCGGAGTCGTAGTAAAGGACCCGCCGCTCCCGCTTCGGCTCCCCTTTCGAGGCGACGTTCGGGGTCGGGAAAGGGCTGCCGCAGGAGAGGATGCCCAACATGAGCGCCAGGAGGAATCCGTGTTTTTTCATTTCCTGCACCGTGGCCGCGTCAGTGGAAACGGATGGAGTAGAGGTCGGCGTCCTTCAGGACCACACGCATCCGTACCGGCTTGCCGGAGAGCGATCTCAGGTCGGGATCTCCCTTCCAGGCGACGTTCCGCTCGATCTCGTCGCCGATGATCTCGGGACACTCGTCCAACGTGAACCCTGGAATCGGCTGGCCCTTGGGGTCCTGGATCTCGATCCGGAGGCTCCCGGCCGCGCTGGTGGCGTAGTTGATCTCCAGACGGTTTCCCTTGAAGCGCAACGGCTTGGTGACCATCTCGCCCCCTTGATAGGGCGCGTGCAGGCTGGCGAAGCCGTCCAGGCGGAGCGTCATCCGTTCCAGGTACGCCGTGCCTTTCTGCCCATAGTTCCGCTGCATGTAGAAGGACATCTCGCCGTCGCCGGTGGGGACGATGCCGCAGGCCGGATAGTTGGTCCGGGTCGTCCAGTTGTTGACGCCGATTCCGGGCCGGACGAAGCTCTCCCGGAAGGTGAAGTCGTAGACCGTGGAGCCGGCCCGGGTGGTGAGCAGGACGCCGTCGGAGTGGTCCCCCGTCCCCGCGGTGCCCATCAGCGGCATGTTCTCCTTGACGAAGTCCCGGAGCTCGGGCGTGATGATGCGTTGGCGCCCCCGTGCCAGCTCCTTGTCCTCCTCGCGCTTGATGTGCCGCGGGTCGGCGAAGATGATCCGGGCCGGCAGCGAGATGTAGATGTGGGGCGCCCGGAAATAGGGCTGGGTCTGGTTCGCGTAGAGGTGGTGCGAGGGAGTCGTCGTGCCGGTGTCGCTGTAGCTCATGAGGACCTGGGGGGTCCAGTTGATGAAATCCTTGGAGGTGGACCGCGCCGTGGCGCGTCGTCCCCCCTCCATGTGCCGGGCGTAGAGCACGTACTGCTCTTCCACCTCCGACCAGAACATGACGTTCTGCGAATCGAAGTGGTTGATCAGGACCTTGGGCACGATAGGCTCGTCCCGGAGCATCCGCCAGTGGATGCCGTCGCCGGAGAGAAAGCCCACCAGGGCGTTGGGCTCGACGGGTCCCCGCGAAGTCCCCTTGTAGCGCTCCGAGGCGGGCACGCCGGGCCGCCCGTCGATGAAGGCGACGAACTGGCGCGCCTCGGGCAGGATCACGTGGTTTTGAGAGGAGCCGTCGACTGAGACCAGTCCCAGGTCGGGCTTGGTCCAATGGATCCCGTCGCGGCTCTCGGCGTAGCAGGTGGTCTTCCTCTCGAAGAGCGCACCCCGGTAGTACATGCGGTAGAGGTCGCCGTCCTTGAAGACGGTGGTGTAGAAGGCCGTGGCGTCTTCCACGGGTTTGTCGTAACGAATCGCCACCCCGCCCGGCAGCGGCGTGCCGAGGCGCAGGCTGGCTCCGACGAGCCGGTCGACCAGCAGGTGATCCAAGGAGGCGCTCGATGCCGCGGTCGATGGGGTCAGTCCCCACTCAGCATCCTGTCAAGTACCCGTCAAGTAAACACGTTGTGTGCAACTAGTTGAATACAAACACCTTATTGGCCCTGACAAATCATGGAACGTTTGCTCGGTGGCATCTGATCAAGTAGCGGTGCGCCCCCCGACCTTCGCCCACTCCGGCACATAGCGCATCAGCATGGGAGCCGCTGCCGGGTCGTCGGGCACAATAGCACCTGCCTTGACAGCCTCTGCAATCAGTCGTGAAGCCTTAGCGCTGTTTCGAGTTTCGATTCCGAACCGCTGCCGCACTGAAGTGTTGGTCAGGTATTCTCGGTTCACATATCGCAGGCAAGCATGAAGGTAAGTGGCACGCACCCGTTCTGTCCTGTCCATGCTCGACAGCGGCCGCCATAGCGAACGCAGGGAATTCCGGAGGGAACCTCATCGCCTTTGTTGCCGCCATTGCCCTTCGAGAGCGTCCCGAACTGGCCCAGCCACCGCACTTCCCAATGCTCCGGCACTTCCCCAACCACTCCACGCCGGAGTCCTTGTAGGCCGGATACGGCGCAAGATTGGCGATCATGACCCCACCTCGCCCAGGATCTCGCCGAACAACGCATTGGTCTCCCTCTCCATTGGCAGCATGTTGGCGCGAATCTCCTCCAGCGGTGGCGGAACTCGAAGTTTTCCAAGGTAGGGCTGATACCGCATGCGTTGCCAAAACGGTAGTCAGAGATCATGTGACTAACCGAACAGTTGCTCGCGGACTTCATGTTTCGAGACTCTGTGGAATATGGCAACGGCAGAGATAATCGCGTTCAAAGTCCCGACGCTTACCTGTCGGTGGCGGGGAATGACAACGCTGTGGCGTTTGCCTCCTACCGTCAGCGTCACGTTCATGTGACTGCCGCTTTGGCGACTCACGCGGTAGCCATAATAACGGCTCAACAGTCCGACAAGCCGTTCGCCCGACAGATTCCTGGGCAGCTTCACACCGCGATGGCCTCTTCCCTGACGAGGTGGAGCCGAATCACCCTGGGCACACTGGCTTCCTCGAAGTAACAGCGCACCGCATCTCGAGCCATGGCCTTCAGGTCGTCCCAATCGTCCCCCTGCGTGAATATGTCATAGCCGAGCGCCCTGGCATCGTATCCACCTTCGACCGCCTCGGTCACCTCGAATATGATCTCCATTGGCCTCATCGTTTTCCTCCCGTCAGTTCCGCGACTCCCTGTTGCGAGTGGTGTCCGCTCCTGAGCCCGGAGCGGCCTGATTGATCGGTCGACAGCCAAGAATCTCGTCAAGCAGCCCGTCCGATTCTTTCTCCAGCGCCAGGATATCCGCTCGAATCTCCTCCAGCGACCGCATCGGCTGCGGCTTGAAAAAATACCGGTTGAAACTGATCTCGTAGCCGATCTTCATTTTTCTTGGGCGGATACCATGCGTCGCCGGCATAGGGAAGGACCTCGCGACTCAGGAACCCGTCAATGCCTCTCGCGTCCGGTAGAGGGATCTGCTCGGTGTCGCGCAAATCGGTGTCCGGTTCGTACTCCACCACGGCAGATCGCCCGTTGACGGTGGTCGCGAACAGGCCGAGCAGCGGGTCAGCTCTTGTCCCTCGCTTGTGGATCTTTTTCCGGTGTCGAGGTAGGCCTCAAAGTCAGCCGTGAGCTGCTGGCGGTTAGCGCGGGACCTCAAGCCGCGCAAGGTGAACTTCGAGGTGTTGTAGAAAGCCCGTCCCGCCGCCTCCTGCAGGGCCGGATCTTGCTCGACCACACCTACTGCGTCGAGAGTGGCTTTCATCTCCAGCACGGCTTGTTTACTGTCTTCCAGCACCGCATCCAACCGTCGCAGGACGGTTATGGAAGAATAACGTCACGGTACTTTCCGCGAACGTAGAGGTCGCGCAGCACGTCGTCGGCGATACCCCAGATGTAGTTGGCGATCCAGTTCAGATCGTTGCTGTTCATTGGAAACTCAGGATACATCAAACTCCTTGGAATCCCAGGATGGCAGAAGGATACCGACGGGATGGTCTTGGATCATGTCACGCGGACGGAGAGATGGAGCTGGATGACGGGGAACTGGTAGCTGCGAAACGCATCGAGCACTTGGCGACGAAACTTCAGATAGGTTCCGAACTGAGTTCGTGGAACTTTGCGCTCCAGCCCTTCGACCGGTCGTGTCTGGAAACGAACCTCGCCACCGGCTTCAAGTAGCATCACAGCCCCGAATGGATATGAAAGACTCCATTACACCCGGAGAAATTCTGCTCGAGGAATACCTCAAGCCGATGGGGATTTCACAGAATGTCATGGCCCGCGCCATCGGTGTCTCCCCGAGGGCCATAAACGAAATCGTCCTTGGGCGGCGGTCGATCACTCCGCCCATGTCGATTCGTTTTGGGGCCTTCTTCGGTCAGTCGGACAAGTTCTGGCATGGCATCCAAGTCGAGTGCGACTTCCGCAAGCTGGCGGGAGACAGGAGCCAACTGATTGCCGATATCAAACCGGCTGCGACCCTGGCAGCCCGTGGCGAGAGCCGTTACGGCACTCGACCTGCGCTGCATTCAGGTGAACGGTAACGACAGGCGGTCACAAGGGTCTCTGGTACAAGAGTTGCTCGCAATGCAGTGACACTTCGACCAGCAAAACCCCCGCCCGCTGTTCGTGGACGCGGTCACAGATGCCGAGGCATGTCAGGACGCCTCAGCGTAGCTTATCTCCAGGAAAACCTGATGGACCACAACCGGGTCCTGGTCGCGCTGGATGACGTTCTTGACGCGGCCGAAGGCTTGCTTCAGGAACTCGGCCGGATCCGCGTTGGGGGGACCGATCAGACCCGCGAAGGGGCCGGCGGCGGGGACGTTCGAGATCAGGCCCACCTCGTTCATTCCGTTACGCGCCACACCCGCAGGCACCTGGAAGTGGAACCAGTCCCCTTCCCTCTCGGCGTCGGTTAACAGGGTGTGGTTGAGTCGAACCCAGAGAGTGGTCCCCTTTCCGGCCTTGGCCGTGAAGACGCTCAGTCGCAGGCTGCCTGCGAGTCTTCGGCAGCGGGACCCAAATGAATCCGCAACTTCCGCTCGACCCGGTCCAACACGATGGGCAGAAGCGCCGGCTCGGAACCGTGATAGAACGGCCCGCCGCTATGCGCCGTGGGGTTGATGGCGTAGACCTTGTCCTTGCCGGCCATGGTCTCGGGCGCTCCCAACTCGCTCAGCACCCCCTCGAACTCCTCCTCGGTCAGCCGTTGTGTCGGCTCGTGCCGGAAGTTGAACAGGTAGATGCCGTCGGCGCCCTGGTCCAGGTAGTAGTCGGCATACGCCCGCATTCCCTCGCGGAACAGAGGCTTGCCCCGCAGAGTCTCCCAGGCCCCCGCCCGCATGGTGTTGGGATTGATGGACGGATACACCTGCACTCCCGTCTCCCCGGCCAGCCGCACCCATTGGCCGATGGCCAACTGGTCGGGCATGTATCCCAGGCCCACCAGCAGCGCGTCCACCAGCCCCTCCCGGGCCCAGGCCTCCATGTCCAGACCGATCTCCAGGTTGGTCTCCAGGGAATCCATCACGTGGACCGCCAGGGTGTAGGGCCGTCCCCGCTCGTCTCCGATGGCGTTCAGCCGCTCCCGAATCTGCCGCATCAGGTCCGTAATCAGATGGGCTTTTTGCCGTCCCTGCCCCATGGGGAAGTGGATCCCCATGCGGTTGAAGTCCAGCTCGTAGCCGTCGAAGTCGTGGTTGGCGGCGGTCTTCGCGATGTAGTCGAGACGATGCTGCCGAACCTCCGGATGGGTGTAGTCGAACGACACCCAGAGACGCTGCTCCGTCAGCTCGGACGGGAGCTGGCGGTCCGTCATCGGCGCCATCAGGTACTCGGGGTGTTGTGTCTTGAAGACATCGTCCAATTCCTCCAGGGTCCGGGACCGGAAGGCCGCGTGAAGATCGCTCATGCGCATCGACGCCCAGACCTCCAAACCCTGTTCACGGCAGGCCCGGATGACGATGTCATTCACCTGCTCGTAGGAATCGAAACAGGACCAGAGCAGATCCGTTGGAATATTCCACGGCGGCTCGGCCCCGTTTCCGATGTGCCACAGGTAGGTGTCCACCTGGGTTCCCTTGACCATGCGCACGCTGGCGTCCAGGAAATCGTCGTGGGTTTGGATGTCGTAGATGAGGCTCATGTACGGCTCCACCTTCCCCCGGTCCAGGTAGCTGTGCGACTGGACGGCGGCGGAGTCGTAGTAAAGGACCCGCCGCTCCCGCTTCGGCTCCCCTTTCGAGGCGACGTTCGGGGTCGGGGAAGGGCTGCCGCAGGAGAGGACGCCCAACAGGAATGCCAGGAGGAACCCGTGTTTTTTCATTTCCTGCACCGTGGCCGCGTCAGTGGAAACGGATGGAGTAGAGGTCGGCGTCCTTCAGGACCACACGAATCCGCACCGGCTTGCCCGACAGCGATCTCAGGTCGGGATCTCCCTTCCAGGCGACGTTCCGCTCGATCTCGTCGCCGATGATCTCGGGACACTCGTCCAACGTGAACCCTGGAATCGGCTGGCCCTTGGGGTCCTGGATCTCGATCCGGAGGCTCCCGGCCGCGCTGGTGGCGTAGTTGATCTCCAGCCGGTTTCCCTTGAAGCGCAACGGCTTGGTGACCATCTCGCCCCCTTGATAGGGCGCGTGCAGGCTGGCGAAGCCGTCCAGGCGCAGCGTCATCCGTTCCAGGTACGCCGTGTCTTTCTGCCCATAGTTCCGCTGCACGTAGAAGGACATCTCGCCGTCACCGGTGGGGACGATGCCGCAGGCCGGATAGTTGGTCCGGGTCGTCCAGTTGTTGACGCCGATTCCGGGCCGGACGAAGCTCTCCCGGAAGGTGAAGTCGTAGACCGTGGACCCGGCCCGGCTGGTGAGCAGGACGCCGTCGGAGTGGTCTCCCGTCCCCGCCGTTCCCATCAGGGGCATGTTCTCCTTGACGAAGTCCCGGAGCTCGGGCGTGATGATGCGTTGGCGCCCCCTTGCCAGCTCCTTGTCCTCCTCGCGCTTGATGTGCCGCGGATCGGCGAAGATGATCCGGGCCGGCAGCGAGATGTAGATGTGGGGCGCCCGGAAATAGGGCTGGGTCTGGTTCGTGTAGAGGTGGTGCGAGGGAGTCGTCGTGCCCGTGTCGCTGTAGCTCATGAGGACCTGGGGAGTCCAGTTGATGAAGTCCTTGGAGGTGGACCGCGCCGTGGCGCGGCGGCCTCCTTCCATGTGCCGGGCGTAGAGCACGTATCGCTCTTCGGCCTCCGACCAGAACATGACGTTCTGCGAATCGAAGTGGTTGATCAGGACCTTGGGCACGATGGGCTCGTCCCGGAGCATCCGCCAGCGGATGCCGTCGCCGGAGAGGAAGCCCACCAGGGCGTTGGGCTCGACGGGTCCCCGCGAAGTCCCCTTGTAACGCTCCGAGGCGGGCACGCCGGGCCGCCCGTCGATGAAGGCGACGAACTGGCGCGCCTCGGGCAGGATCACGTGGTTTCGAGCGGAGCCGTCGATGGAGACCAGTCCCAGGTCCGGCTTCGTCCAATTGATCCCGTCACGGCTCTCGGCGTAGCAGGTGGTCTTCCTCTCGAAGAGCGCACCCCGGTAGTACATGCGGTAGATGTCGCCGTCCTTGAAGATGGTGGTGTAAAAGGCCGTGTCGTCTTCCACGGGATCGTTGAAGCGGACGGCCACCCCGCCGGGCAACGGCGTGCCCAGGCGAAGGCTGGCTCCCACGAGCCGGTCGACGAGCAGATGATCCACGAACAGCTCGCGTCGCGAGCCGATGTCGACGACGTCGCCGGCCAGGGCCGCGGGCAGCGACAAGAGGGCGGCCAGCGCCAGGATCGCGGGGTAATGGATGAGTCTCATGACGATGTTCCTCCAGAATCCATGTCGGGACTGCCAGCCCCCCAACAGTGGGCGTTTTGCTCGAACCGAAATTTGTGACGGTTCCCTAAAGCGCTTCGGCCACCAGGTCCCCCACCTCGCTCGTGGTGTAGCCCATGCGGCCGGCGGACATGCTCTTCATCTTGGGGGTGGTCCGGCCGATGGCGTCGTCCACCCGCGTTCCGGCGCGAACCAGGTTGGGAAGGTCCTTCTGGTCTCCCAGCACCCTCAACAACATGCCCATGGCTCCGATGGCGGCGATGGGATTGATGACGTTCTGGCCCGTGTACTTGGGCGCCGAACCTCCCATGCACTCGAACATGCTGCAGCCGCCCGGCTCCGGGTTGATGTTGCCTCCGGAGGCCACGCCCAGGCCCCCCTGAATCATGGCGCCCAGGTCGGTGATGATGTCCCCGAACATGTTGGGGACCACGATGGTGTCGTAGTACTCGGGGTTCTTGACGAACCACATGCAGGCGGCGTCGATGTGGTTGTAGTCGCGATTGACCTGGGGGAATTCGGCTTTTCCCATGGCGTGGAAGGCGCGCTCCCAGAGGTCGGCGGCGTAGGTGAGGACGTTGGTCTTTTGGACCAGGGTGAGGCGCAGGCGGTCCTGCCGGCCGATGCAGTGCTTGAAGGCCCAGCGCAGACAGCGGTCGACCCCGAAGCGGGTGGCGATCATCTCCTGCGTGGCCACCTCCTGGGGGGTGTTCTTGCGCAGGAACCCGCCGGCGCCGCAATAGAGATCCTCGGTGTTCTCCCGGACCACGTCGAACCGGATGTGCTCGGGTCCCTTGTCTTTTAGGGGGCAATCCACGCCGGGGTAGAGGCGGACGGGACGGAAGTTGATGTACTGGTCGAGCTGGAAGCGGATGGTGAGGAGGAGGCCCTTTTCCAGCAGGCCCGGGGTTACCCCGGGGTGTCCGATGGCGCCCAGGTAGATGGCGTCGAACTGGCCCAGCTCGTCGATCTGGGCTTCCGTGATCACCTCGCCGGTGGCGAGGTAGCGGTCGCCGCCGTAGTCGAAGTCGGTCCGCTCGTACCGGACGTTTTCCAGCGGGGCCACGGCCTCCAGCACCTTGAGAGCTTCGTTGGTGACTTCGGGGCCGGTTCCGTCGCCTGGGACGACCGCGATTTTCAATGTGTCGGTCATAGGTTCCAACCTGTCTGAGGCATGAGTGGATGAACGGCCCCGGGTCCTCCGGGGGGCCACGGACGCCGGGATTATACTGGCGGGGCTCTGTTGGCTGCAAAGGGGGATACGCGGGAAACGATCCACACTCGCCGGCGTGCACACCTACCGGGACGGCTCATCTGGATGGGGTCGGATCGTATGCCCGTGGGTATCCAAGAGAACACCAGTGTCGAGGTCCCCACGATCCCGCGTGCCTGTTTCGAGTCTCACATGTCAGCCATAGGATCGACTCTATTAGGAGCCGAGAGTTGGAGTGTTTCTCCTTGCGATCCTGCCGCTCAACACGCCGTCCAAGTGGCGACTAATTCCACTTCCCCGCAGACGATGAACTTGGTGCAGTTCTCCAACAGCATCTAAGGATATGCTTCCTCAGTTTTCCAGTTTAATCACCCATTATCCGAATCATCGCAAGGAACCGGACTAGTAGCCATATTTCTCCTGTCGATCTCTGAAAGCCTTCTCGCCACCTTCCATCGTCGATGTGATCACCTCACAGACTTCTGGCCTATCGATGGCTCCGGTACATGCGAACTGACGCTCGCCGGCGTCGTTTACATCGAGCTGACCGACTAGCTCGGCCGATCCATTAACGACGAGGTTTGCGTTGTGGCTGGAAAAGACCAGTTGGCGTTTCTCCTTCGCATGGTGCAGCTTCTCAGTAAGCTCAGTAATAATCCTATTATCAAGATCCCCTTCTGGCTGGTCAATGATGAGGGGACCGTTTGGCTGCTCAAGCAACATGAACAGCAGTGCCGCCGCGCGTTGTCCATCGGATGCCTTGTCGAACGAAATCTCCCGAACCCCGTCGCAATAGTGGAGGGCTATTGCTGGCTTTGCAACAGCTGTGGCGATCGCCTCCAACCTCGTTGCGTTCATGAGTCGAGTGACCGAATCTCGGATGCTCTTTGTATCACCCAGCATTTTCATGAGGCTGTTGCACTGGGGTCGTTCTACTCCGTAAGACGCCTGCATTTGGCGCCATTTCAACAAACCAAAACAATCACTTCGGAGCCGCTCGACAAGTTCGGATGCACTTTGATCCCTGAGTCCTTGCACTAGCTCCCGGCTGCGTGTTGCCTCGTACGAGCCTGTCTTAGCTGCAATGGCATCGATTGCCTCCCGAATCTCCTCAATATCAGCCGCGCCCCTGACTGATGCCTTGATTTTCCCATTAGACAGGCTCTCGATTGACTCCGCCCACTCCTGAGTGCGCTGATTACGCTCATCGGTGATCCTCCGGAGCCTAGTGAGCTCAGCATCCAATTGATCCGATGGATCTCCGCTGGCCTTCATATTTTGTTTGAGGTCTGCAATTTGGTTCTCGTATCGGTTGATTTCCTCACGTAGCTTGATAATTTGCCTTGTGACGGCCTGTTGGTTGCCGAACTTTTCCATCACGCTGTTTCGCCGGCTCAACGCGTCATCATAACTCAGCTTCCACTCAGATTCATGGGTCAAAAGAGTAGCGCGTTTCGCCGTTAGATCGTCTAACAATGTCGTCATGCCGGAAACGAAGACATTGTATAGATCACGATAGCTCTGTTGAACCTTCGCTGCGACAGCGTCTACGGGTGCCGACACATTCCGTTTGGACCGCAACTCCGAGAAATCCGATTTAAGATCCTGCAATATCTGGTCAGAATGTTTCGATGCTTGGGACACTTTTGTGTTGAACTCGTTCACATTATTGAAGTGGGTAAGAATTGTCTCATCCTCTTCGGAGCGGTTCGGAAGCGTCTTGTCCAACGCCTCAGCACGCTGTTTCAGAGATGCGACCTTAGTTTGCAATTTCCGAAGTGATGACTGGCATTCCCAGTCGTCGATAACCGCCTGAATCGCCGACCTTACGGCAGCCTTGGCCCTCCTGATTCTTGCGTCAAACTGATCGTCGCTCTGCTTATAATCGGGATCGACGAACTGAAGCAGATCGGAAAGTTGGGTCTTACTAGCATCTCCTCCGCCGAATCCTGCGAGTTCGCCTTGACTGTAGACAACCGCCGGAAATAGGCGACGTAGCTCCTCGACTGTCACCGTTTCTACCGTTCCGTCATTGTAGGTAATTTGGGGCTGAAATTTAGTGTTCTGGCCACGGACGATCCAGAATGGCGAGTTGTCCATTTGAACATCTAGCGATATGCAGCCGTCATTCGAACGGAATAACTCGATAAGAGCCTGCATACGCTTGGTTCCCGAGTAGTGATCACGAGGTATGTCGTGACAACTCCGACCCAGTGCGTATGCTACATATTCTAGAAATGTGCTCTTGCCACTCCCGCGACCGCCGATGACTGCGTTGAACTCGGGACTGAAAGGCAGGATTGTTGTCTCAAGTATCGTTGAGTGTTCGACTCTTGCCTTGGTGATCACAAATGACGGGAGTTTCGGTTCTTCGATCCGGATTCGGGACTGACTGGCAAGAAATGCCTGCCTGATTGCTTCGGCGGTTGGCTCCGCGATTTTTATCCAAGTGTCGTTCGTTCCAAGCTTGCTGAAAGCCGCAGACCGGCTGTCCGAAGTTGGAAGTGGATAGATCGATCTGCGGGACCACTTCGATATTTCGCCCGACAGACGTGATTTGTTTCTTTGGTGGAGCGTGTCTATAGTCTGCCCTTTATCAAGATAGCCGCCTACATACGGCATATTAAGGAAATCCTTATGTCCACCATGAGTCAAGACCGTATGGCTGCCGCCCTGTGAGACGTTGGGCAGGACGATGTACCGACCGCGCAGGTCTTCCAGTTCGTCAAGTAAGCAAGCAATCTCTGGATAGCTAACGTCTAGCTGTGTGACCGGGGATGCGATGGCTTGCTTCTCTTGAATATCGGCAAATAATATTCCTAGCTTTCCTTGGGCTTGTTTACGCCAATCCTCTGAGAGATCGGCGTCAAAGATAATGATGCATTGCTTGCCTCCCCTTGCAGTAATTTCCATGCCAGGAAAGAACCAAAGATCGAAGTCGGGGTCACAATTCATGCGCTCTTCAATCGCCTTCTGAACATATGGCACCATGATCATTTCATGATGATCCGTAAATGCCACCGCTTTCAATTGTCTAGCCGCGCATTGATCAATGAATTCGTTGGCCCATCGCAACCTGTTGGCATCGACTTGCCGAATACATGATTCGGGAATTCCAACCGGCCTCAAACCTGTCCAGTTCGGATCTCGCGGACTATGCACTTGAAGGTCGCATTTTCGCCAGTAAGCGTAGCTCATGAATTCCTCCACACTGTGGCAAGACCAGTGAGCGTCTGTTCGGACGCTAGCTGCAAAGCAAGAGAATCGAGAGTATCTCTGTGGCGCCTTTACCCGAATTTACCTCCGTGGCCTATCCGGGCGGCGGCGCATTATCCTCCTCCAGCGAGTACCGGTACAGGTTGGTCTGCCGCAATGAGAAACCGAGGCGCCGGTAGAGGCGGTTGGCGGCCTTGCGTGCGGACCGGGAGGTGAGATTCACGTTTCGGGCGGCGGCGGACCGGGCCCGTTCGATGGCGGCTCGGCAGAGGAGCTCGCCGACTCCGCGTCTTCGAGCCGACTCGTCCACCACCACGTCCTCGATCCAGGCCCGGACCCCGGTGGGGATCCGGAACAGGATCAGGGTCAGGGTGCCCACGATCCGGTCTTCCTGGTCCGGGTCCCGAGCAATGAGCAATTGGGCGGCGCCGTCGGCAACGAGGCGTTCCAGTTGATCGGCAGTGGGAATCGCTGCCGAGGTGGAGAGTTGAGGGATCAGCCGGCCGAGGGACTCGACGATCTCTCCGGTGACGGCGGTGACCCGGACGATTCTCATCCCGGTTTTTTCGCGGCAAGGGACGCGAGCGCGATCCTGCCCTTCGGGTGCCAGGAGGCTCTCAATTGGATTCTGTTCCGAAACCCCGGATCACGTAGGTGCCGCTCCGGGCGTCCTCCCCCAGAACCACCAGGTTGAAGTTGGCGGCTTCCTCCAAGAGGGCCGAAAAGGTCCGGTAGCCGAACCTGGATTCGTTGAAGGCGGGCTGTTTCCGCTTCATGGTCTGCTTGACCATGGAGGAGTAGATCACTTCCTTGTTTTCGCGCATCAGCGCCAGGATCGACTCGATCAGGAGCTGAAAGGCGGGGCGTTTCTCTTTGGCGATACGGGTGTTCAAGCGAGGCGGCTTGGTGGCGACCTGGTCCAGCTCCTCGTAGAACATGAACTCGTCGCAGTTGTCCACCAGCATCTGGGAAGTGCTTCCCTGGGCTCCCAGGCCGATCACGTGCTTGCCGTTCTCCTTCAGCTTCGAAGCCAGGGGGGAGAAGTCACTGTCCCCGGAGAGGATGACGAAGGTGTCGATGTGATCCTTGGAGAAACAGAGGTCCATGGCATCCACGCAGAGCCGGATGTCGGCCGAATTCTTGCCCGTCATGCTCCGCTTGGGAATGTCGATCAGCTCGAAGGCGGACTCATGAAGCTCCTGCTTGTAGTCGGAAAAACGCGACCAGTCGGCATACGCTTCCTTGACCAGGATCTTCCCCTTTTCCACCAGACGCTCCAGCACCTTGTCGATGTTGAACCGGGTTCGATTGTGTCCCTTCTCGAAGCCCAGAGCCAGATTCTCCAGGTCGAGGAAGAGGGCCAAGCGGCGTTCTCGTTCGTCCATGAGGCTAAATTACCACAACGAACTGTCTTAGCACATTTCGTGTCCGACGGCGGGCGGCATTGCCAAAGTAGACGGGACCGTTGAAATACGGGATATTACAGGTCCGGGTCCGAGCGGCCCGTCGGCGCGCCCGTAGCTCAGCTGGATAGAGCGCCGGACTTCGAATCCGTAGGTCGGGGGTTCGAATCCCTCCGGGCGCGCCATTTCCCAGAAACATGCAAAGGTGATTGGAAAAGCGACAACCTTGTCGCCCACCTGGGAGTGGAGACTTTACAGTCGCCCAATCCCCAGAAGGGGCGATTTTTTAGGGGATTATATACAAAAGTCCCGACAAGGGGTTGACAAGTATAGGGACTTTCCTGTAGAATTGTCTTGTAACTGAGGATAGTTCAATGGCTTACAAGGCACCAGGAAAACACTTCAGAGAGGGTCTTTCGACCCGTCAATTCTTCCAACTGTTCCCGGATGACAAGACCGCTGAAGCATGGTTCATCAAGCGACGTTGGCCGGAAGAGGTCTGCTGTCCCTACTGCGGGGTCACCAACGTCCAGACTGGATGCAAGCATAAGACCATGCCGTTTCGTTGCCGTGAGAAGGAATGCGGAAAGCATTTCAGCATCAAGACCGGGACCTTCATGCGGTCCAGCAAGATCGGCTATCAGAACTGGCTCTACGCCTTCTACCTGTTTGCCACGAATCTGAAGAGTGTTTCCAGCATGAAGCTCCACCGCGAGCTGGGCATCACGCAGAAGTCGGCCTGGCACCTGGCACACCGGATTCGCCAGGCCTGGAACTCGGACCCGGAGCAGAGATTCTGGGGTCCGGTCGAGGTGGATGAGACTTGGTTTGGTGGCAAGCGGAAGAACATGCCGAAAAAGAAGCGGTCTCAGTTGGAGGGGCGCGGCCCGGTTGGGAAAACCGCTGTCGTTGGCGTGAAAGACCGGAAGACCAACCGCGTGTCGGCTCAGGTTGTCCAGGACACGACCCAGGAGACACTCCAGGAATTCGTCCAGGATCGGATCGACCCGGACGCGGCGGTCTACACGGACGATTCCTCCTCCTATGCATCACTGGACAATCATGAGTCCGTCCGTCATTCCCAGTTGGAATACGTTCGGGGTTCGGTTCACACCAACGGCGTTGAGTCCTTCTGGTCGATGATGAAGCGGGCGTATATGGGCACCTTCCACCGGCTGTCAGAGCGTCATCTTCACCGATACGTCGGCGAGTTCGCAGGACGCCACAATATGCGGGAACTGGGAACGCTGGCTCAGATGTCTCTGGTCGCTGATCGGGCCATTGGGCAGCGGCTCCGTTACCAGGATTTGGTCAGTTAAACCGGACTGAGGTGGCGGATTCCAGTTCCATCACATTCGTCTCGACAGACGATATGGCTACCTTCTCTGTCTTGGCATCAGGCCGAGTGAAATCCTGTTCAACGTCTGGACCAAGGGCGAGGTCTCAGAAGAACAAGCCGGGCGTCTTGTGAGGATGGCGGCAGGACAATCCGTTACATTCAAGCTCACGAAGAGACCTGAGCAAATGCATCCGATTGAAGACCTTCCCCGCTGGGCGATAGGGCTGGAAAATGAGCAATAGGAAATCTACAGTTCGCAAGAATCCGAAATCCAGAACAGTAGAACTGGTCCATTCTTCTTACCAGCCGACGAAGGCGGAGAAGGAGGAGGAGTTCAATTTGAAGGTGCCGGGAGAGACCCCATTGGATCGAATGGCCAAGCTGGCGCAGGCAGTCCTCCGTCCCGTCAAACCCCGGTGGATCAGAAAGCCCAGGAACCGTCGTTAATGCTTGCGTTTCGGGACTTTTGTATATAATCCCCATTTTTTAGCCGCCCGTTCCCGCATCGTTCTATTGTTACTCTGAAGTTCGGCGGCTGAAAGCCACCGCTGAGGATGCTCCGGCCAACCTCGATGATCAACACCATTGCCTGGGAGTCTGCGCGGTAGAAATGATCGTAGCGAGAAAGCGGGGAATCGAGGCCAGATTTTCTCGATTTGGAGGTGCATAGTTGTTCTATTCGCCGAGAAATCGGGGAAATATGGACCGATTCTACCGCTTTCGCAGTAGATCAATTTCTGCGGAGCAGGCTCCTGGTGAAGGGGTTCTCCCGTCTCCTTCAGTGAAACGGTTCCCTTCAGGCCGCCGTCATCTTCATTCGGGCCGGACGAACGACCCGTAGCCCCGGACGATGCCCGTCAGGTCGGGGATCGTTTCCAGTCTCTCCAGGAGTTTCGCACGCAGCTCCGGGCTCTGCCGGCCTCGGCCGTAGGAGGGATGGGGAAAGGTCATGTAGAAACTTCCCGGCACTACCAGGAGATCGACTCCGTGCCGGGTGCAGAGGGGGCCGTAGTCCTTACGCAGAGCCTCTTCGATGGGAGGCAGGCCGAGATCGTCCTCCTGGCTCTGGAGGTAGCCCATGGTGCGCTGGGTGCGCCGCGGGTAGCGGGCTCGTTCGTCGGTGATGTGGCCGACCACGAGTTGATCGACGATCCCGTCCGAGACCCAGCGCCGCCACTGGATTCTCATGTTGCCGAAGGGGGGACCTATGTACTCCCCCTGTTGCACACCTACCGCCAGCTTCTGTCCCCGGCTCTTGAGGTGATTTTTGACCTCCTTGAGGAAGGTGGTGAAGAACTCACCTCGCAGATTCCGCCACTTCTCCAGATCGAAGGGCTCGCGCCGGATGTCCCGTCCGTAGCGGCGCTTGTACTCCTGGACCACCGGCTTGTTGAAGCCGAATTGATCGGCGTGGACGGGCGGGGGCGAATGGGAGCGAAGGCTCAGGAAGACGCCGTCCAGATCGAAGCGGTCGGAGAAGGCCCGGATGACCTTGAGCATGTATTGCCGGACCTCCGGGTAGGCGTACTCCATGACCCCCCATTGGTACTTCCGGCCATTCGCGGTGAGGTTTCGGTCGCAGGCCAGATACTGGGGATTCTGGCGGGTGAAGCGAGACTGCCAGGGGAACGGAACCGAGTCGGCGGAAAGGACGTCGGGGGGGCACCCCTCGTCCAGAACGGTCAGCCAGACGTAGGCGCGAATGCCGGCTTCCTTCATGGCGTCGACGGCGGTCGCCATGAGGTCCGACTCCCAGGCCGCCCGGGTCTTCGCCATCCCCGTCCGGTGTTCTTCGTTGGCGGGCACCGTGTCGTGAAAGAGGAGGACGCGGAAGTTGTCGCCGCGGAAGAGGACCTGATCGATACCCTGCGACTTCCAGGTCCGGACGGACTCGCGCACCTTGTCGGGAGTGTCCAGGCGAGCCGCCCCCGTGACCTCGGACGTGATGACGTCGCCCCAGCTCACGATCATGACGTTCTTTTTATCGCGAGCGTGGGCCGGGATTGGCAGGAAGAGAAAGAAGGCGATCGCTGCGATTGAGCCGGTACGCATGTTCAATCCTCCTGGAAAGGATCGGAGCGGCGGTTTCCAACCGCCGGACTGGAGCGGGAGTTTGTAACCCCCGGTTCGGGGGAGGAAGAGGGGGACTGCAAGTCCCCCCTCCTATTACAGAAACTGCAGGTCGCGCATCACGGCGGCCGTGGACACACAGGCAATGCTCAGAAAGAACAGGGCGCAGGCCACCATGATCAGCCTGATGTACCAGGCCGGCCTCAGCTCCCGGGGCAACAGTTTGGTGTTGACGGCCAGGACGCAAAGCGCGGAGAATCCCAGACCGAAGTTCAACGGGATGCCCGCGATCTTCACGATCATCATGCGGTCGGGAATCAGGGTCAGCGCCATCACTCCCCAGAGGGCGTAGGCGGCCAGGAGTCCGTAGTAGACATACTTGACCTTCTCTTCCTTCAGTTTCCGGGCGCGGGGGCTGGCGGTCCAGATCAGATCGGTCCAACGCCGGCAGAAGGCATCCGCCGCCGCAATTTGGGTAGGGCCAAGGACCAGGAAGCCGCAGAGCAGTGTAAGAATCCAGAAGATGGGTTCCCCCGTCTTCTCGACGACTCCCTGCGCCGTCAAGGCGGCCAGGGAATCGCCCCGGACCTGCTGTCCGGCGGCGAACTGAAGCGAGAGCAGGGCCGGTATGCCCATGCCCAGGATACAGCCCACGACCCAGATCCCCAGTTGGTCCCGAATCGTGACCTTGCGCCATCCCGTCCACATTTTTTTCGATTCCGGCGTGATCTGGAACACCCGGCCCTCGTGGAGCAGACTGATGCCCTTCCCGCCCACGGCACTGGCGATGGCGCCCACCCGGGCCCCCATTCCCCAGCCTTTGTCCCGAACGTAGTTGGCGAAACTGGCGTTGCCGAGGCCTCCGCTTCCGGCAATAGCGGCGAAAATGGCCAACAGCCCCACGTCCAGAGCCGGCCTTGCGCCTCCGATTCCGAAGGTCCCCCGGAACAGTTCCGACCACGTCAACGGGTTCCCGCCCACTTCGGGAAGCGCGCCGAATTTGACGAACCCCGAAAAGATCTCGACCCAGACCCGCCATTCGACGTAGAAGACCCCCAGGAAGATGAGAAAGCCCAGGACCAGGACCGTCTTGGCGGCCATGATCTTCTCCACCATGTTGTAGACCTTGCCGCCGAAGATCAGCGGGACGAAGGCAGAGAGGAAGATGGCGTAGCCGAGCCAGCTCACAGTCCTCCTCTCCGGATCGACCCACTTTTCCAGCACCGGGCCGGGCGTGGCTTTCCACCGGTCCGTGACGCCATAGGCGCTCGGGTTCCGAGCCATTTCATGGACGATCTCGGCCGGAAGTCCGGTTTCGCGGATGACCTGCTCCACGGGAGCGAACAACTCCGGCCTCCCTTGAACCTTTTCCAAGATCTCGGAGTCCAGACCGGTTCTGGCCGCCACCTCCGTGACCGATGCCCCGTCCTGCCACTCGGTGAGCGGATGAGGCAGGGGCCGCCAGCGGCGGGTGTCGCCGTAATTCTCCGGGTTCCGTGACATCTCCCGGATCACCTCGACCGGCAGTCCCGTGTCGCGCTCGATGTCCTGGACTCGTCCGAAACGACCGGGGTGTTGCGACATCTCCTCTACCAGCCGAGCCGAAAGGCCCGTCTCGGCCACGATTTCCTCCTGGGAAAGATAGGTCGTGGGAAGCGTCCCCGGGAGATGCCCCAAAAAAGCCGCCAACAGGGGAACCGCCGCGTTGGCGGACAGGTAGGGCCAGATGGCGCCGAAGTCGACCACCAGGAAGACGCCGGTCCAGAAGCGCGGGCCCGGCGCCAATCGGAAAAAGCCGGTGAACATGGGCTCGCCGCAATAGAGGGCGTAGCGCATCACCTCCAGGTTGTAGCAGCACTGGAACAGGATGCTCATGGTGGCGATCCACATCAGCACCCCGCCGTATTGCGCCGTCAGGGCGGGACCGGTCAGCCATTCCCCTCCTCCGATGGCCAATCCCACCATGAGCAGGCCCGGTCCCAGGAACCGGCGCAGGTCGAAGCGGTCGGGGGGAGGAACGGGAAGCGTGTCCACTCCCCAGGGCGCCATTTTCCCGGCCGGGACGCGGAGGTTGGCGGCGGGATCCGTGCCGGGAGTGTGGCTGTGTGTCTGGTCGGTCATTTGCCCCCCTGCAGAAGACGCGTAACGTTATTCCCTGAAGCAGGTCATCTGAACTTGCCGAGATTGCGCCGGCGCGGATCGACGGACCAGCAGCCAGCGTTTTCGAATCGATATCTGGCCGCAGGTTCGGCGGACATTCGATCGAATGCTAGAACCCTACCACGGCCACGACTCCTGTCAAACGACGGTGTCCGGTTCCCAATACCGGCTCGGGCACTGGTACGGCAAGTTGAGGAATCGGCTGTTCGAAGAACGGATCGGTCGAACTCAGGGTCAGGGTCGTCGGCATACTACATCTCTTCGTCCCTGCTCTGGTTCGCTTTCTCTCCCTGGATCGACTCACTTCCCGAAAGGATTCATGATGATGACGCCTGAAATCTGCTGTCCATGCTGAAGATCTTCGCTGTAGAGGGTTCTGCAGCCCGCTTCGATCGCGGCCGCAACGATCAGGCTATCGTAGAAGCCGAGCCGATAGCGAGCTTGCAGGTCGAGGGCACTCTGGTAAAGCGCCTGGGTCGGGAAGACCCGACAAAGAGGCATCAAGATTCCGTTCAATAGCTGTCGAGCCGTCTCCGGTGGCACCTTGAGCTTACCGGTCATGACATTGAGGGTTTCCTGGACGACCTGGAAACTGATGCAACCGGTTTGGCGCTCCAAGGCCCGTTGAACCAAACGCTCTGCTCGTTCCCGCTTGCTGTCGTCGGTCTCATCGAACAAGTAAACGAAGACGTTGGTGTCGAGGAAGCTTTCAACGCTCATTCATTTGATCCCGAGTGAACGTGCGTCCTCCGGTGAATATGCGGCCTTGCAGTTCGCGGATCACTCTCATGGCCTCGGCAGCCTGCTGCTCGCGTCGAACGTAGTGTTCGAGCCAGACCCGAAACCGCTCGTTCAACGTCGTGTGCTCCGCAGCAGCACGCCGGCGCGCCGCTTCAATCAGGTTCTCGTCGGCACTCAACGTAATGTTTTTCATCTATCAGATCTCTACTTTCATGGGGAAGTATACACGGCTTCAGTGTACACGATCCTAGTGTGATAGAAAGGGACAGTCTATTGTTCGTCGCGTCTAGCCGCTTGCGCAAATTGGCGTGAAATGGCGTCAGGCGGAAGGTGAGGAAACTGGTCTCAAGAATGCCGAGCCAAGCCTTGGCGCTCGGTTGGGAGATGCCGCAGTCGTCGGCCAACGACGAGTAGTTGACCAACTGGGCCGTGCGGCCGGCGCACAATTGGACGAAGCGTTGGAAGGTGGGGAGATCTCCCACGTTGCTGATGGTCCGCACGTCCCGTTCGATATAGGTCGCAACATACGAACGGAGCCAGTCCGCCGGGTGCAGGCCTCGATCGAATATCCGCGGATAGGCTCCGGCGAAGAGAGTTTCCTCGAGACTCTGTGGGTGCCGATCGAAACGCACGATCTCATTGCGGCTCAACGGAAGCAGGTGGTGGACTGCCGTCCGTCCCGCCAGCGACTGACTGACCGACTTCAGCAGGGAGAGGTTCTGCGAGCCGGTCAGAATCCAACGACCGGACTCCGGATCGGAGTCGATGATGCCCTGCAGGTAGGAAAGAAGCTCCGGGACGCGTTGTACTTCGTCGATGATGGCCCCGTGGGGGAATTGTCTCAGAAAACCTCGCGGGTCCTCCGCCGCAAGAGCGCGGATGTCCGGCGCCTCGAGCGTCGTGTAAGGATGACCCGAAAACACGGCTCTACAGAATGACACGGACGACGTACGGCCAGAGGTCGCGGTGCCGGAGTGGCAGGGACGGGCTAGGACAGAAATTTATCTACCGCGCAGACTCCTAGAAGAACCGCAAGATGTAGGTCACCCGCACGCCGCGGCCGATCTCCGGCGCCAGGTCCTTGATGAAGGAGGAGTGGTTGCGGTAGAGGCGATCGCCCAGGTTGAAGACGTTCACCGCGAACTGATGCGCCACGTGCTGCTGAGCGTAGGTGTATGAGGCCTTCAGATTCACGACGCCATAGCCGGGGGTCCGGGTCTCGCCGGTAAAAGTCTGGTTCTGCTCACTGGCCAGAATCAACTCCGGATGGACACGCAATCCGCCGAGATTCAGGTCCAACCCGATCTTGCCCCGTAGCGGCGGGATTCGTGGGAGCGGCGTACCGGTGTTCGTGTCCTGGGCGTCGACCAGGTCCAGGCCCAGGTCGAGCCAGAGGCTCGGGTTCAGGCGGATGTCGAGGCTCGCCTCCGCCCCCACGTAGCGGGCATCGCGCTGGGTGAACTCGATCACCGTCAGCCCACTCTCTTCCCGCCCCGGAGCGTAGGGGAAAATGAAGTCCTGGAAGACGTAATAGAAGAAACTCACGCTGCCGTGCACCTGCTCATCCTCGTGGCGCAACGAAAACTCGATCCCGTCGCCCGTCTCGGCCATCAGCGAAGGGTTGCCGACCTCGAAGGCGAGATTCCCGGCATGCGGCCCGAAATTGTAGAGCTCCTCCAGGGAGGGAACCCGATACGAATGGGCATAGTTGGCGACGAAGGCCCCACTGTGCCAGGTCTCGGCGTGAACTCCGATTGAAGCGGAGGCTCCGGTGAAGGTCCTCTCGATCGCTTCGGCGATCTCGTCGTCGTGGTCGTCCTCGTGCTCCATCTCGTGATCGTCTGCTTCGGCGTGATGGTCATCCTCGCCGCCGGCGGGACCGCGGAGGCCGAAGGCAGGGTTGTAGCGTTGAGTCTCCAGGCGCCCTCCAAGCTGGATCTTGAAGCGCTCGAAATCCAGGGCCTGCAAGGCGAAAACCGCGAATGCGCTCTGGTCGACCGGAGGCGCCAGCGCTTCCTCTCCCGAGGCCGAATAGTCTCTCGCGAGTCCCCAGAATCCGAAGCGACCGCTCAACGGTCCCGACTCCCGTTGTTCGAAGACCCCCCGGTAGGTGAACTGCCTGTTGTCGAACTCGGTGCCCACGAGTCGTTCATCGTGCTCCAGGAACTCCACCTCCTCTTGAAACCAGTCGGTGTAGCCCAATCTCAGAACGAAATGGTCGACGGGGCCGCCCAGTTCCTTCAACCCCCAGTTGAAACGGTAGGTTCGGCGTTGGGTGTCGACTTGGACGCGTTCGATCTCCTCGTGCCCCTGCTCGTCTTCCTCGTGGTGCTCATCCTCGTCGTGGTGATCCCCTTCCTCCTCATCGTGATCGCCCTCTTCCTCGTCGTGGTGCCCGTCCTCCTCGCCAAGATGAGCGTGGTAGTCCTGGACGAAGGGGACGCCATATTGCCCCTCGTCAAATTTGGTCTCCAGGCTGAAGAACATCTTCTCGCCGTAGAACCCGAATCCGCCGCCTCCGTTGGTCATCCTCGAGCGGGAGTTGAAGATCGTGCCCTGCCCGGGCGCCGTGTAGTCTCCGGTTCGGACGCCGCCGCCCTGGCCCCAGAACAACCACTCGCCGACGCCGTACTCTACCCCGGCGTTGACCCCGCCCAATGCATTGGTGGTCCCAGCCGAGCCGGAGACGAAACCGCGGACGCCCTCGTGGGGGTGGTGATGAACCTGGTGATGGCGGCTGATGGCATTGACCGTCCCCCCCATGGCGCTCCCACTGTAGAGCAGCGTGGCCGGACCCTTGACGATCTCCATCCGCTCCAGTTGCGCCGGGTTGATCAATTCCCCATGATCTCCCGACTGCGAGGCCAAGGACCCGGTTCGGACCCCGTCCTCCAGAATCAAGATCCGGTCGCCGTCGAAACCGCGGATGATGGGCCGGGATGCACCCGGTCCGAAACCCCGCTTGGCGATTCCAGTGCCCACCTTGTGGTCCAACAACTCGCCCACGGAGACGTTGGCCGACTCGGCCAAGTCATACGGTCCCAACGATTCGATGCTCTGAAAAGCCTCGAAAACGGTCTCGTGTTCCTCATGTCCCGTCACCGTCACCTCGTATCTGCGAGGCAACAACTCCAATACGATGTCCGCCTCCGTCGTCGTCCCCGCGTCGATGGTCACGGACGTGTGGACCTCGGTGAACAGGCTGTCCAGATGGCCCACCAGATGATAGGTCCCGGGGGGCACCCCCTCGAACTCGTAGGCGCCGTCGTGTTCGGTCACCGTGCTGCGCCCGAGATCTTCGATCGCCACGCTGACGTGATGCAGGGGTTCGCCCGTCTCCTTGAGCGTTACGGTGCCCTTCAGCGCACCATGGGATTCCGCCGTGGCCATTGGTTGGAGCGCCGGTGAAAGCAAGACGATCCAGAACGGTAGAAACTTGAGGCCTAAGCCACTGCCTCGGTCAGGTTCCACGAGAACTTGCGCCATGATGCCCGATTCCTCACGAATGACAACAACCGCCACTGATCGACAGTTGACATTGACCTGATTACGACAACAATATTGAGTTTAATCGGTAATTTACAGCACAATTTCGTCGACTTGAACCAGATGAAGGACGCACCTCATCACAATCACGACCACCATCATCACGGACCCGGGAACATGACCACGATCTGCACGGCGCCAGCCGGCGCAGCCTGACCGTCGCGCTCGTTTTGACCGTCGGCTATATGGTCATCCAGCTCGCCGGCAGCATTTCCTCCGGAAGTTTGGCGCTCCTGGCGGAAGCCGCACACAAGGTGACGGACGCCGCTTCCATCGGCTTCGCCCTGGCCGCCCTCCACTTCTCGACTCGGCCCGCCTCCGCCCAACGGACTTTCGGGTACCGCCGCCTGGAGATCCTGGCTGCCCTGCTCAATGCCCTCTCCCTCTGGCTGGTCGCCGGGTGGCTGATCACGGAGGCCTACGAACGAACGCATGATGCGCATCACCACGTGGACGGCGAAGTCATGCTCGCCTTCGGCGCAGTCGGCCTGCTGGTCAACCTCTCGGTGGCCTGGGTCCTCCACCGCTCGTCCAAGCACAGCGTCAACATTGAAGGCGCCTTCCGGCATGTCATGGTCGATCTGCTGGGAACCGTCGGCGTCGTCGTGTCGGGCCTGCTGGTGTGGGCCTTCCACTGGGACCATGCGGACACCGTCGTGAGCGTGATCATCGGCGCCCTTATTTTGCTCAGCACCTGGCGTCTGATCGGCAAAGTCGTGCACGTGCTGCTCGAGGGGGTACCCAAACACATCGACCTGTACCGGCTCTGCAGCGAGATGGAAGAGGTGCAAGGCGTCGGTCTGATCCATGACATCCACGTCTGGAGCCTCGTCCCCGGCTACGAGGTGCTCACGGCCCACGTCCTGGTCGATCCCGAGTTCCAAGACCTGGAATTCCTGACGGCGCCGCCTGCGGGAGATCGCAGCCGATGATTTCGGCATTCACCACATCACGATTCAGTTGGAGTACACGGCGGACGGATGTACCGAACACCACCACGTCGACCATCTGCACGCCCACAGCGCCGACGAGAGAATCTTCTGACGAAGCCAAACCGGACGAATCCGCTCCACCGGGACTCGGAGCGGCAGTAAGTGTCCCGGCCGATTCTCGCGTTCACCAGACACCTCCGGTATCATGGCCGCAATCCGGAGCTTCTCGATGATGCCTAATTCAGGGAACGCCATGGCATTCCTCAGGGTCTGCCGCCGTCTCATCTGGCTCGCTCCCTTGTTGTTCGCTCCCGTTTCCGGAGCCGGCGAGTCTCGATCCGACGTCTTCGAGTCTTCGATCCTTCCCATCTTCGAGAGCCGCTGCCTGACCTGTCACGGCGATTCCGCGCCTCAGGCCGAACTGGACCTCCGAACAGCCGCATCGATCCTGAAGGGCGGCAAGTCGGGTCCGGCCGTCATCGCAGGGTCGGTGGATCGGAGCCTGCTGCTGGACAAGGTGGTCTCCGGAACCATGCCTCCCGGAGACGACGCGCTGAGCCGGGAGGAGATCGGGGCCATTCGCGGCTGGATCGACCGGCTGGGGCAGGCGCACGCGGCATTGGCTTCCGGGGGAATCAGCGAGAAGGACGTGCTGCCCATCTTTCTCATGAGATGCGTAGTCTGCCACGGCAAGCGGGCCCAGGAAGGGGGTCTGGATCTCAGGACGCAGGCCGGGCGACTCCGCGGCGGCAAGTCGGGTCCGGCGCTGGTTCCCGGAAACCCCGAAGCCAGTCTTCTGTTTCAGCGCATCGTGCGCGAGGAGATGCCCCCGGAACACCTCCTCTTCAAATACCGGGTGCGGCCTCCCAGCACCGAGGAGGTGGAGACCTTGCGCCGTTGGATCGCAGCCGGCGCCCTCGCCGACCCGCCTCTTGACCCGAGCCGGGAAGCCGATCTCGCCCTGACCGAGGGCGACCGCCGATTCTGGTCCTTTCAGACTCCTGAACGACCTCCGGTTCCAACAGTCACTCACGGCAACTTGGTCCGGAATCCCATCGACGCCTTCCTGCTGGAGAAACTGGAAGCCCACGGCCTGAGCTTCTCTCCCGAAGCGGATCGCCTCACCCTCATGCGCCGAGCCTACCTGAACCTCATCGGAATGCCCCCCACCGCGGCCCAGGCCCGAGCCTATCTGAAGGACGGGTCCCCGGACGCCTACGAGCGCATGATCGAGGACCTGTTGAGCTCGCCCCACTACGGGGAGCGCTGGGCCCAGCACTGGTTGGACGTGGCGGGCTATGCCGATACCGAGGGGATCAAGCACGCCGACCATTTCCGTCCCCAGGCCTGGCGCTACCGGGACTACGTGATCCGCTCCCTGAACCAGGACAAGCCCTATGACCGGTTCCTGCTGGAGCAGTTGGCCGGAGACGAGTTGGTGGACTACAAGAAGGAGGTCA
Organism: Acidobacteriota bacterium; assembly: GCA_965263035.1. Lineage (GTDB taxonomy): Bacteria > Acidobacteriota > UBA6911 > RPQK01 > JAJDTT01 > JAJDTT01. The sequence goes on along the minus strand of OZ253580.1, from coordinate 4,557,764 downwards.
CGCCGGCCGTGCTGGAGTCGCTGGCCGCCACCGGCTTTCTCAGGCTCGCTTCGGATCCCACCGACTCGCCGACGAACGCCTCCCTGGCCGAGAAGATGGACGTGATCCACGACGAGATCCAGGTGCTGGGCTCGTCGGTCCTGGGTCTGACCATGGGATGCGCGCGCTGCCACGACCACAAGTACGACCCCATCTCGCAGCAGGACTATTACCGCCTCAGCGCCATTTTCCAGAGCGCATACGACCCCTATGACTGGCTGGACCCGACCCAACGCTATCTGAAGGTCGGTGACCCGCAGGAGATCGAGGAGACGGAGCGCCACAACGCTCCCATCCGGAAGCGGATCGATGACCTGGAGCGAGCCTGGAAGGCCAAGACGGAGCCGCTTCGAAACCAGATCCTGGAAGCCCGCCTGGCAGCCCTGCCCGAAGCCCTCCGGCAGGACCTCCGCACCCTGCTGAAGACCCCGGAGGAAGAACGCAATTCGGTTCAGAAATACCTGCAACGCCGATTCCGCAAGACCCTGAAGGTGAGCGACCAGGCGCTGCCCCTCGAAGATGACCAGTTCAAGGCCCCGTTGGACGAGTACAACAAGGCTCTGGCCGACCTCAAGAAGAAGCTGCGGGCCAAACCCGCCATCCGGGCTCTGTTCGACATGGGCGGCGAGGGCTCCCCGGCCTACGTCCTGCGGCGCGGCAACGCCGAGACCATCGGGGAGCGGGTCTATCCCGGAGTGCCTTCGGTCCTCCGCGCGAACCTGCCCGAATACAAGCCGGAACTCCCTTCGGAGCGAACCGACACCACCGGCACCCGCCTGGCTCTGGCCCGCTGGCTGGTCCATCCGGACCATCCCCTGACCTCCCGGGTCCTGGTCAACCGGGTCTGGATGCATCACTTCGGCCGGGGAATCGTCGCCACGCCGGCCGACTTCGGCCGAACCGGCGCCCGGCCCTCGCACCCGGAGTTGTTGGACTGGCTCGCGACCTGGTTCGTGGACCAGGACTGGAGCCTCAAATCGCTGCACCGGCTCATGATGACCTCCACGGCCTACCGTCAGAACTCGCGCCAAGGTCCCGAAGGCGGCGCCGATCCGGAAGGGCACCTCTGGTCCCGCATGTCGCTGCGGCGAATGGAAGCGGAGGTCCTGTACGACTCCATGCTGCACGCCGCCGGCCGGCTGGACCCGGACCGGTTCGGTCCGGCCGAACCGGTGGAAAAGATGTCCGACGGCGAAGTCGTTGCCAAGGGATCGAAGAAGGGGTGGAGAAGGGCCATCTACACCGAGAAACGGCGCCTCACGCGGATGACCTTTCTGGATCTCTTCGACGCCCCGCAGATGGCGCCCAACTGCACCGAGAGAATCTCCTCCAACGTGGCGCCCCAGGCCCTGCAGTTGATGAACGGGTACCTGACCCGGAAGCTTTCCCGCCATCTGGCGGGCCGCCTGGTGGATGCGCATCCCGATCGGGCGGAGGACCAGATCCGGGAGCTCTACCTGCGGGTCCTCTCCCGGGAACCCACTCCCGAGGAGATCCGAATGTCCCTGGATTCCCTCTCCGAACTGGCGGAGCAATGGACCCACCACCTGGAGAACGAAAACGACGAAACGCCGCGCCGAACCACGGCCCACTGGTCGGCGCTGGCATCCGTGTCTCACGCACTGCTCACGTCGGCGGAGTTCTCCTACATCGATTAGGCCGGTGACCATGCACAAATCACCCGATAAACAACACCTCCCCCGGCGGGAATTCTTTTCCAGGATCGGTGACGGGCTCTACGCAACGGCCCTGGCCACCCTGTTGGGCGACGATCTCTTCCCGGCCAATCCGGCTCTGGCCGGCAACGGAACCCATGACCTGAAACCCCGCGCTCCCCACTACCGGCCCCAGGCCAAATCGGTGATCCACCTGTTCATGAACGGCGGGCCCAGCCAGGTCGATCTGTTCGACCCCAAGCCGGAGTTGGCCAGACTTGCCGGAAGCGCGCCCCCAAGGGACATCCTCAACAAGATCGAGTTCGCCGACCAGGTGGGAGGGCTGCTCCCGTCGCCTTACGAGTTCAAGCGGCACGGGCGCTGTGGCATGGAGCTCACGGAGCTCCTGCCCCACTTGGGCGAGGTGGTGGACGACATCACCCTGATCCGTTCCATGTACGGGGAACACTTCAACCACGAGCCGGCCATCTATCTCATGCACTCGGGCCGCACCCTGCCCAATCGGCCCTCGCTCGGCTCATGGGTCGTCTACGGACTGGGGAGCGAGACCCGGAACCTGCCCGGCTACGTGGTGTTGGACGACCCCAAGGGGCTGCCCATCAACCGGGAACAGAACTGGCAGTCGGCTTGGCTTCCACCCGTCTACCAGGGAACCCGATTTCGCTCCGAAGGGCCGCCGGTTCTCAACCTGGAATCGCGGCGGAAGCTGCCCGGCGACCTGATTGAAGCGGAGCGGGCGCTGCTGCGGCGCCTCGACCTGGCGCACCGCAACGCCCGGCCCCGGGAGCCGGAACTCGATGCCCGCATCGCCAGCTACGAGCTGGCCGCCCGAATGCAGTTGGCCACCTCGGACGCCCTGGATCTGTCCCAGGAGGACGAGGCGACTCGGGAGATGTACGGCCTCAACGACGAGCTGACCCGTTCCTACGGGAAGCGGTGCCTGATGGCCCGGCGGCTGGTGGAGCGAGGAGTCCGGTTCGTCCAGATCTTCATCGAGGGCCAGATCTGGGACGCCCACACCAACCTGGAGAAGAGTCTGGCCTACAGTTGCGGCAAGACGGACCGCCCCGCGGCCGCCCTGATCAAGGATCTCAAGCGGCGCGGCCTGCTGGAGGAGACCCTGGTGATCTGGGGAGGAGAGTTCGGGAGAATGCCCCTGTCCCAAGTCGCCGACCGGGGCGCCGACGGGCGCGACCACGGTCCCGACGGCTTCAGCATCTGGATGGCCGGCGGCGGCGTCAAAGGGGGGCTCACCTACGGGGGGACCGATGACATCGGACACAAGGCCGTGGACCAGCGGGTCAGCGTCCACGACTTCCACGCCACCCTGCTGCACCTGCTGGGCATGAACTACCGCGACCTGGTCTACAGGCGTCACGGACTGGACGAGCGCCTGACCGACCAGTTTCCCGCCCGGGTCGTGGAAGAGATCCTGGTTTAACCCGAATTTGCCGTGCGGGTTTCTGCGCTCGCCTATCGCTTGTTTCCCGCAGAGTCAATCGCGGGGGGCGGAGGGAACCGCCGCCGGAACGCGTCCATGTGGACATAAAGAGCCGGCGAGCCTCCGGTGTGGATGAAGACCACCTTCTGTCCTTTTCGGAACACCCCCTTGCGGATCAGATCGATGGTCCCGGCCATGGCCTTGCCCGTGCAGACCGGATCCAGGAGGATCCCTTCGGACCGGGCCACGAGCCCGACCGCTTCCATCATCGCCGGTGTCGGGAGAGCGTACCCTGGGCCCACGTAGCCGCCGTTGCAGACCACCGACTCCCTGGGCGGTGGGGATTCGATGCCCAACCGGGACGCCGTCTGCAGCGCCAGTTCGTAGACGCTTCGCTCCTGCGGTTCCCGGCCCCGGCTCACATTGACGCCGGTCACGGGAAGCGAGGAACCGGCGCCCCAGAGGCCGGCCAGGAGGCCCGCCTGGGTCCCGGCGCTCCCGCTGGGAACCAGCAAGTGGTCCACCTGAAGATCCTGCTGCCGGAACTGCGACATCAACTCCAGAGCGCAGGCGGCGTAACCGGTGGCGCCGACGGCGTTGGACCCTCCTACGGGAATCAAATAGGGATTTCGTCCCCGCTCCCGGCACTCGCGGGCGACCTGCTCCATGGCGGGCGCCGCCTGTCCCCGTCCTGAGACGATCCGCAGACTGTCCACCCCCAACAACCGGTAGAGGAAATTGTTGCCGCCGGCTTGCGGATCGAAGGCGCCGGGCGCCGGCTCCTGCAGCACCAGATGGCACTCGAGACCTTCCACCCGAGCCCAGGAGAGGGTCAGGCGGCAGTGGTTGGATTGAATGGCCCCGCTGGTGATGAGGGTATCCGCGCCCTGGTCCAGGGCCTCACCGATGGAAAACTCCAACTTTCGGGTCTTGTTCCCGCCGCCTGCGCCCGGCAGCAGGTCGTCTCGTTTGATGTAGATCTGCGGGCCACCCAGCAATCTCGACAGGCGAGGGGCCGCCTGAAGGGGCGTCGGCTCCGTGACATAGGTTCTTCGGGGAAAGGAGGATAGCGATTTCAAGGGTTTCGACTCCGGAGTGTGGTTGGGAAATCGGTCGGTTCAAGCATATCAGCCCGTGGTAGAAGTCATCGCGGCATTCGACCGCGTCTGCATCGTGCGCGGACTGCGTTGCTCCTCGGTCACATACTCCCGGTATGCCCCCGCAGAGCGCCTTGTCCGGCGGGCGCAGCCCCGGTCCCGGTGCTTCGCGGGACTTTCGCCACGGACTGATACAGCTCCCGGATCGGTTTTCCCCGGCCGTCCTTGGTCACGAAGAAGGGCCGCTGTTCGACCTCGTAGGCTTGATCCGGCGGAATGCCCAAGGCGGCATAGAGGGAGGCGTGGAGGTCTTCGATAGAAACCGGGTTCTCCACCACCCGGCAGGGGCGCTCGTCGTCGGTCCGGCCGTAGAGGAAACCGGGTTTGAATCCGCCCCCGAAAATCAGGACCGACGAGGCTTCGGTGAAGTGCCGGTGCATGCCGTAATGGCGCGGCTCGGTCATCCGGTCCGGGACCTTGATCTGCTGCCTCACGCCCAGGTCCGGCTTGCCTTCGATGAGGGCGTCCCGGCCGAACTCGCTGGCCACCACCACGACCGTCCGCTCCAGGAGCCCCCGTTCCTCCAGGTCCAGGACCAATTGGGCGATGGGCGCGTCGATGGTTCGCTTGAGGTGGACCATGCGCTCGTGGCCGTTCTCGTGAGTGTCGAAGTAGCGAAAAGGGATGTAACCGGTGGTGACCTCCACGAAGCGGACACCCGCCTCGACGAGCCGGCGCGCCAAGAGACAACCCTGACCGAAGCGGCCGTTACCGTATTTCCGGGAGCGCTCCTCGGGCTCCTGGGACAAGTCGAAGGCCGCGGCCGCGGAAGAATCCACCAGACGGTGCGCCCTGTCCAGATAACGGAGCAGCGACTCCTGCTGGTACGTCGTCCCTTGCTGAAGCACCGGGCTCTCGGCCACCAGACGGCGGTAGGCGCGGTAGCGGCGCGCGGCGCGGGCCCGGTTCACACCCTGGGGCGGCCGCATGGCCCCGGCGGCGGCAGCCGGATCCGGGATCAGCATGGGGCCGTACTCGGCGCCTAGGAACCCGGCCGTGTGGAAGGCCTTGAGCGAGTCGCTCTCCGCACCGATCTCCATGTCCTGCCCGATGTCCACGAAGGCGGGCACGTCCGGACGCCGGGGACCCAGCGTGCGAGCCACCACCGACCCCAGGTGGGGAGCCGCCACCGAGAGGGGCGGCGCATAGCCGGTGTGCCAGTGATACTGGTGGCGGGAGTGGAGGATGAACCCCAGGTCTCCCAGACGGTGACTGCGAACCAGGGTGGCCCGATCCATCACCTGGGCCAGGCGGTCGAGGCCGCTGGAGAGCTGGATGCCGTCCACCACCGTGTCGATGGCGGGAAACGTGCTCAACACCCGTTTCGACTCGACGCCAGGTTCGAACGGGGTGTAGCGCTTGGGGTCGAAGGTTTCGGTCTGAGCCATGCCTCCGGCCATCCAGAGCAGAATCATGGCGTCGGCCCGAGCCGGCAGGGATGGTGCCGCCAGAAGCCGTGGCTCCGGGCTTCTCCAAGCCGCCAGGGCAGCGGCGGAAAGCTGGAGAAACCGTCTTCGACCCAAACCGTTGGAACGGGCTGGCCTGGATATCCGCACGGTGTTTCCTCCGCCTCGCCGGACAGATCGGATTCGGCGCCCATGTTACGCATTCCTCCCGTCGGCTCGCAAGCTTGAGGGTTGCCTCGCGGAGTTCCGGTCGGATCCGAGCGGGTCTGGCTCGATCGGCAGGAGTCCGGGACCAGAAACCCGACACGCTTCCCCCACCAGTCCCGGACGCTCGTGAAAGGCAGAACGGTCGGAAGCGGTTCCAGGCTGTTTCTCGGGGCACGCCGACACTAACCGTGCCTGGTCAGGGCTTCGAATCGGGAGTTGTAGGTCGGAATGATCTTGCTGAAGCCACTGATCTCAAAGACCTCCCGTATCGAAGCCGAGAGCGAGCAGACCACCAATTTTCCGCTTTGTCTCTGGAGCGTCTTGGCCAATAACAACAGAACGCGGAGGCCCGCGCTGCTGATGTAGACGAGCGCCTCCATATCCAGAATCAAGAGACGATCTTCGGCGGAGATCTCCCCCTGGAGCGCCTCCTCGAACTCGCGGGCATTGGTACCGTCGATGTGACCCTCCGCCTTGGCGATCAATATCCCGTCTTTCCGTTCGGTACCAACCTCCATTGATCTGACTCCTGTGCCTGCGATAATCGGAATTGACGCGAGCTTGGTGTTTCCCCACCCGGTCTACCATGGAAGGTGGGGATCTGAGTATACCGGCCGGTGTGTCCCTTAGTTGTGCTCGTGCCGATGGTCGTGGCGACCCTGGTGAAATACGGCATGGAGCAGTGATCCGCCGACAAAGGCCTGGTAGAGCTCGACGCCGTCGCCGTCGGCAAAGAACCGGGCACCGATGGCGTACCCGGCGACTGTCGCGACCAGGATTGTCCCAATGCCGATCGCCGCGACCCGGAAGCCGTGGCGGGGTCGCAAGATCCACCAGATCATCAAGCCGACCGGGATTCGGTGAAGGATCACAGCGTAGGTGACCCGCGTGTCCTTGGACACCAACGCCGCACCCTCCAGAAAAGCGTGTATCAACAGGCCCGACAAGCCGGCCAGCAGGGCAAGATTATCGGTGTGGGGCGCGAGCGGTCGAATAATCCGTTCAATGAGATTAGGTGTGCCCATCCCCAGAAGGAGGACCAGAATTGCGAGGACGCCATGGTCTTCCCAGGAATGCGGCAGGACCTGCCCGAGGACGATTGCCGGTACGGCGACGTACATGAATCCGTCGAAGAGACGTACGGCGCTGCTGCGGCCGTGTAGCCACCTGTACAGGATCGCGCCCACGACCGGGGCGGCGAGCGAACCGGCAAGCTGAAACATGAGGATTGTCTCCACGCGACCCCGGTTCAACGTCCGGAATCGGGATTCGGCGGCCTCGGATCAGAACCTTCCTGCCGAATCAGCAGTGCCTTTGAATTTCGTAATTCGGATGGTGTCCAGACGCCGTCACCGGGCCCATGTGATAGCGACCATTCACCAACTTCAGCCGGTCTCGAACCCCTCGGCGGCGCGGGGAGCAACAAGGTCGCCGACATGGTGATTTTCATCGATACAGCGTTCCGCCGTGTCTTCCAACTGAATCGTGACGTGCCGAATGCCGTAGTCACGGGAGGCGATCTCGCGGAGACGGTCCCGAATGAAGCCCGTATCCTCAATTTCGGGATCTACAAGAATGTGAGCCGTGAGAACGTCGTAGTCGGAGGCGAGGCTCCAAACGTGAATATCGTGAATCGAGCCGACGCCCGGCACATCTTCCATTTGCCGGCATAGGCGACCGATGTCGATGTGTTGCGGAACCCCTTCAAGCAGGACGTTGATCACCTTCCCCAGAAGACGCCATGAGCTCACCAGGATGAGGATGCCGATGATCACGCTCAGGATGGGGTCCGCGATATTCCAATTGAAAGCCCAAACGAGAATGCCCGACACCACCACACCGATGGACCCAAGAAGATCGGCCATGACGTGCTGGTAGGCACCTTCGACGTTCACGCTGTGCGTCGCCGACCGGTGCAGGATCCAGGCCGCGACGAGGTTGACAACGAGGCCAATCGAGCCGACGGCCAGCATCAACTCTCCCTTGACGTCGGGCATGGCCGTGAAGCGGTGGTAGGCTTCGAAAACGACCCAAGTGGCAATCAGCCAGAGCGTGACTGCGTTCAGCAGAGCTGCCAGGATCTCGAGGCGGCGATAACCAAAGGTATGCCGTGCGGACGCGGGCCGAGTCGAAAAGTGAAGGGCGAGTAAGGCGAGGCCGATCGACGCCGCGTCGGTCAGCATGTGCCCGGCGTCCGCGATGAGCGCCAAACTCCCGGAGAGGATGCCGCCGATGACCTCGGCGAACATATAGCCGGCGATCAGCACGAGCGCAGTGGTCAGATTGCGCCGGCTGGCCCCGCGAAGGTCATGCGAATCCCCGTCGAGGCCATGATGGTGGCAATGGCCGTCGTGTTCGTGACGATCGTTGGACATTGTTTTACTTTACATCAACTATCCCGGATACCTCACCGGAAAGATTGTTTCTCCGGGGAGCAATGCCGGCTGGCCCGCACTGCCCAACTGTAGCTGCTACTCTTCAAGTCTCAATAGCCGATCCGGATCTACGGAGCCGGACGGAGGAGGCGCCGCATGCGCACAGTGGTCGTGATCGGGTCCAGTGGGCAGCTTGGATCCGACTTGGTGCGGGAGTTGGGTGAGCCGGATCGGATCGTTCGAGAGCAGGATTCGCGGCCCGGCAAAGAACAGTCCAGGCCAATCCCTGCCTCTGCGCCACAAAGGTTTCACGCCGTCCCTCTTTCCCATCGGGAACTCGAGATCTGCGACCTCGCCGGCACCCGGGAGATCCTGACCCGGTTCCGGCCGGACGCCGTCATCAACACGGCGGCCTATCATCGAGTCGACGACTGTGAGGACCACGAATCCAAGGCCTTCGACACCAACGCCGTCGCGGTCCTGAACCTGGGCCGGATCTGCAACGACCTGGACGCGCTTCTGGTGCACGTGAGCACCGACTATGTGTTCGGCGGTGATGGAAACCGGACCTCACCCTACACGGAGGATGCCCCCCCTTCCCCCTTGAACGTCTATGGAGCCTCCAAGCTGGCCGGCGAAAACCTGCTTCGAGGAGAGTGCCGGCGGCACCTGATCGTCAGGACCTCGGGGCTTTATGGTCTGGCCGGAGAACGGAACTTCGTGGCCATCATGCTGGGATTGGCCGGAAAGGGCCGTCCCATCCGGGTGGTGGACGACCAGCGCCTCGGGCCCACGTTTACGGCGCATCTGGCTCGAAAGATGGTCCAGTTGCTGGCCGCGGGGGCCCGGGGAACAGTGCACGTCACCAATCGGGGAGAGTGCACCTGGCACGAATTCGCCCGCCGGCTCTTCGAGCTGACCGGCCTCACGCCGGACCTGACGCCCGTCACTTCCCAGGAATTCGGAGCCAGGGCCACCCGGCCCGCGTACTCGGTCCTGGCCAACGAGGCCCTGGTCCGGGCCGGTCTGGACCCCATGCCCCACTGGAGCGAGGGATTGGCCGATTACCTGGAGGGGAAACGGAGCAGACGGTAGGGGCGCCCTCTTTCAGGTTTCAAGAAACACAGGAAAGAGAAAAGCTCCCCCACCGGCCCGGTCCGGCGGACGCCCGGTAGAAAAAGGGTAGGAGCGGCGGTTTCCAACCGCCGAACTCCGGTGGAGCATGGAGGAATGGGCGACTGGAAGTCGCCCCTCCTTGTTTCTTAGAAGAGGAACGAGGAAAGAGTGAAGAAAGGCGGGTCTCTTACGCGTAGCGAGCCGCGGGTGGGGGGCGAAATTCAGCGAACGGTCTGGAACTCGGGCGAGAGAAAAACGGACCAGAGCAGGTCTTCCACCCCCTCCGTATCCAGCTCTTCCGCGGGTCCCGGAGTGCCCAGAAGGGAGAGAGCCAGCTCCCGCTCCGAAGCGGTGGGATCCCGCGCCAGACAGTAGCGGTAAAGATAGGTGACCAGGCCTTCCGCCGAGAACCGATGCGGAGCTCTGGCCACGGGCGGATCTCCCTCCTCCCGCAGCAGCCGATCCCGGTCGGGCTCCCGGTCGAAGACGAAGAAACGGACGGTGGGGTGGATGTCGCTCTCCAGACTCCCCTCGTCCACACCCACCACGGCCCGAAATCGAGTGAATCCCTTCTCCTCCAGCGGAAATACCAGCTCACCGGGCAGTCCGGTGATCAGCGCCTCGGAATAGGGATAAGGAGTCTTGTCGGCGACCGATTCGGTCGTCCCGTCGGCAGCGGCGACCCGCCGGATCTTCCGCTCCACGAATTGGACCGGCCCCTCCTCGAATGTCCCCTCGCCCGGCAGTTGTCGGAGCGGCGTCACACCCCCCGGTCCAACCAGTTCTGCCGCGGCCCAGCCCACTCGGACCCGCGACGGATCGTAGGAATCCATATCGACGGCCAGAAGCCGCAGCTCGCGGAATCCCTCGACGTCGACATCGACCTCCCCCTTTCCCCAGCTCATGTCGCCGCTGTCGAAGTGATTCCGGGGCGTCGGCCGGAGCTGCCCGGCCAATCTGGCGGCTCCCCGGCGGATCATCCGGTTCAACTCGTCCCCGAACGAGAGCTCCAAAGCCTGCAGGGTGCTGGATTCGTGGTTGCGTTCCAGCACCACCTGATCCCGAATGGGCCTGCCCAGTGACCGGGTCAAGGGGCTCGACTTGAATCTCCAGGCACGGCTGGGCCGGCCCGGGTCGCCCGAGCCGGAGCGCAGGATCTTCCACTCGCCGGTCACCGAGGAGACGCCGTCCAGGAACTGCTCCGCGGACAGACGCCTCGGGACCGGTCCCCCAAACGGCGCGGACGACTCCTCCGTCGGCGAGTCCTGGACCGAAGGCATCCGGTAGGTTCGGGAGGTCAGGATCTGTGTCAGCAGCCTCCGGAGATCGTGGCCGTTCTCCACGAAGTCCCAAGCCAGCCAGTCCAGGAGATCGGGGGACCAGGCCGTGCTTTCCGGATCATCCATGGCCTGGACCAGACCGCGGCCCAGCAGCCGGCCCCAGATGCGATTCACCAGGGTTCGGGCGAAGCGGCCGTTGCGTGGCGAAGTGAAGAGTGCCGCCGCCTGCCGCCGCCGTTGCTCCAGGTCACCGGCGGAAATCTGACCCAACTCGGGGAAGATGAGCCGGGGGGCCGCCGTTCGTCCCAGCGGGACGTCGCAGCGCACCAGTTCCAACTCCTCCTCGGCGAAGAGACTGGCGAGGCCGTAGCTGTCGGACAACTTCCAGCGGTCCACGAAGCTGTCGTGGCAGGAGGCGCACTTCAGATTGACCCCCAGGAAGAGGTGGGCGCTGTTCTGCGCCGCCTGCATGGGCCGGCTCTGGCTGGCGCTGATCTCGCCCCGCCAGTTGACCCCGACCAGAAAACCCCGGGGATCGTCCTCGGCCGCCGGGTTCAGGAGCGCCTGCACCAGACGGTCGTAGGACAGATTCTCCTGGAGAGCTTTCCGCAACCATTCCGAGATCGGCTCCCGTTCCCCGTGGTAGCGGACTCCTTCGTCGTTGCGCAGGAGGTCGTTCCAGTAGCTCATCCAGTGCTGAGCGTAGCGGTCCGAATCCTCCAGCAGCGTTCTGACTTGCCGTTCCCGTTTCCCGTCGCTCTCCTCCCAGAGGAAGCTCTCGACTTCCCGGGGAGAGGGCAGGAGCCCCCACAGATCCAGATGGACTCGCCTCAGGAAGACCCGGTCCGGGACCGGCTGGGGAAAGATTTTCCCCTGAGCCGAGAGGTGCGCGGCGACAAAGCGATCGATGGGATTCGTGAAATGGACCGGTTGCTCCGGCACCCGGGGCCAACGGGGCGCGAGCCGAGGCGTCGCCGCCGGAGGCGGTTGATCGGAGGGCCAATTCGCTCCCTGGTCGATCCAGCGCCGCAGCAGAGCCAGTTCCTGCGGGTTCAAGGGCTCTTTCCGGAAGGGCATCCGGGGCTCCTTGATTCCGCTGACCCGTTGGAAGAGGAGGCTCTCCCGGCTGGATCCGGGGGCCAGGGCCGGTCCGCTTACGCCGCCCTTCAAGACGTCCGTCAGGGTCTGGAGTGAGAGCCCGCCCTGCAGCAGCCGGGGGTTGTGGCAGGAGTGGCACCGGTCATGGAGGATGGATTGGACCTGGACGGCGTCTTCGGACGAACCGGACCGGCCCATGGACGGGAGCTGGATCGTGGCGGCCGTTATCAACACGGCAAAACGGCGGCGCCAGCTTCCAGTCCGCATCCTTGCTGTCCGCATTCCTCGGGATCAGTCTACTACGCCCACAGCGTCTGTTGGAAAGACCCGGAGCCTGCCGGGCGGATCGGAAGACGGCTTCCATGATTCGACAGGCCAGCAGATCCAGACGATGTCATCCCACGTCGCTGAGCACTCCCCCGCCCGATCTGGATGGAGTGACCCTCCAATCCCCGGCTTCCCCGCCCCCACCAGGGCCTAGGAGCCTGCGCGGCAGAAATTGATCTACTGCGAAAGCGGTAGAATCGGTCCATATTTCCCCGATTTCTCGGCGAATAGAACAACTATGCACCTCCAAATCGAGAAAATCTGGCCTCGATTCCCCACTTTCTCGCTACGATCATTCCTACCGCGCAGACTCCCAGCGAACCTTGCGCGTCGTCATACGGCTTCCAGAAGACTCTGCTTCAGGGCCCAGGCCAGGTAGGAGCAGTCCTCGATCGTGGTCTGGGGAAAGAGAGGGAGGCTGAACGCCTGTTTTCCGGCCAGTGCAGCCACGGGACAGCCGGCCGCCGCCTCGCCGTAGCCCCGCCGCGCGAGAACGTCCCAGTTCCAGACCGGCGGGTAATGGATGCCGCGGCTGACCCGGTACTTCTGCTTGAGAGTCCTCAGAAAAGCGTCCCGGCCGAACGGCACCCGTCCTGTGTCCAAGCGGCACACATAGAGGTGGCACCCGTGACCCGGCTCGATCCCGGCGGGACGGATGATCTCCTCCACCCCTTCCAATTGCCGGTGCAGCTCGCGGAAGACCTCAAGGCGGTGTCTTCGATGGCCTTTTGGGTGACCTCGCAGTCGATGGTCCAACAGACGTGAATCTGGTTGCGGGCGGTCATGGGAAAATTCTGCTGCTGGGCCCGGCCGGGCCGCGACAGTCTAATTCGCCGGGAAAGTGGGGATAAAGAGAGCCGGCTGGAGACGGGGATCAGGTGGGGACGAAGGGACAAGAGGGGGACTTCCGTCCCCCCTACCCGCCCCCCTAATCGGCGGCAAGAAAGCCGCCGCTCCAGGCCGCCGCTCCAGGCCGCCGCTCCAGCCGGTCGGCCAGCTCCGGCAGGATCCGGTTGACGTCCCCCTCGATCTTCAGATCGGCGATGGTGTCGTGTGCCGTCGGACCCCGATTGATGATGGCGTAGAAGGCGCCGTCCTGCTGGGCCGCCCGAGGCACCGAGGCCGCCGGTTCCACCTCCAGTGTGGATCCGATGGAGCAGACCACCTGAGCCCGGCCGGCCGCCTCAAAAGCCTGTTCCAACTTGTCCCGGGGCATGGCCTGGCCGAAGGAGACAGTCGCCGGTTTCAGGAAGCCTCCGCACGGGCACTGCGGTGGATCTCCCGTGCGCGCGAACTTCGAATAGACCGGGTCCGGGTCTCGACGGCTGCCACAGCCGATGCACTCCACCATCCGATTCGTTCCATGCAACTCGATGACTCTTCCCGGAGGATGCCCGGCCAACTGATGCAAGCCGTCGATGTTCTGGGTGACCAGGGCATCGAGACGCCCCTGCCGGTCCAGACGGGACAACGCACGATGTGCCGAATTGGGCTTGGCGTCGCGGAACCCCTCCCAGCCCTCCAGCTTGTACTGCCAGTGCCGGATCCGGGCCTCATGAGAAACGAGGAACTCCTGGTAGTAGACCGGCGCCCATTTCTTCCAGACGCCCTGGGGTCCCCGGAAGTCAGGGATCCCGGATCCCGTGGAGATGCCCGCTCCCGTGAAGACGAGGAACCGTGGCCGCCCACGCAGCCTATCCACCAAAGGAGTCAATTCCGGAAGAGTCCCTTTCACCGAAACCCCTCTTTTCTCCTCATAGCGGGTCCAGAACGACTGAAGGCTGAATCGTCCCGGCGTCCGTTTCACCGAGCGCCACCAGACGCCCCCGATGGAAGACCCGGCACCAACCGTCGGGGAGACGGAGGTTGACCTGAACCTGTCCTCCGTGACGGACCAGCCTCCCCTCGGCATCCTCCAACTCGACAAGGGGAAGCTCCGGAAGCAGCTTCTCCAAGGGGAAATGGGCACTTTCCCATTCCTCCTTCATCCGTTCGGGCGATATCGCCTGAGACAGATCGAAGGCGCCGGACCGAGTCCGTCTCAGACTCACCAGAAAAGCTCCGCAGCCGATCGCCTCGCCCAGGTCGTGCGCCAGCGTCCGGATGTAGGTTCCGGCGGAACAGTGAACCTGGAGCGCCCACTCGTCCCGGGTCCGTTCCAGCAACTCGATTCCATGAATCCTGACCTGGCGGAGGGGAGGCTCTCCGCTCTGCCTGCTCCGGGCCAGTTCGTAGAGTCGCCGGCCCTGGACCCGAACAGCCGAATAGAGAGGCGGCCGCTGGGGGATTTCGCCCACGAATCGATCCAGAAACTCCCGCACCTCCCGCGTCGAGAGTTCGGGAACCGGACCCTCCCGGACCATGGCTCCCTCCCGGTCGTAGGTCTCGGTCGTCCGTCCCAGACCGATCCGGGCCAGATACTCCTTGTCCTGGTTCTGGTAGAAACGGCTCAGCCGAGTCGCCTTTCCCAGCACCAGGGGAAGGACCCCGGTCGCCAGGGGATCCAGTGTGCCGGTGTGCCCTGCCCGCGTCCCGAGCGCGCGCCGCGCCGACTCCACGACGTCGTGGGACGTGGGGCCCTCCGGCTTGTCGATGACCAGAACACCGTCCGGAGCAGGACCGTGCGGGCCGGTTCGAGAGCGGTCAGCCGCATTGCTCACGGCTCCACGCCGCCGGGCCCGCCCTCTGCTCAAGATGCCGGCGATCCTTGGTCAACCGCGTCCAGCAGCTGCTCCAGACAGTCCAGGACTTCTGCGGACACACGGCCGGAGTCCCCTTTCATTCTCAAGCCGGCCGCGTTTCGGTGCCCTCCACCGCCCAGACCGGACGCCACGAGCCCCACGTCGTAGTCTCCCTTGGAACGCAGACTCACCCGAACCTGACCGTGCTTGTCCTGACGGACCAACGCCGCCATCTGGATGCCTTCAAGACCCAGGGCAAAGTTCACGAGACCCTCCGCATCCGCTGCGGTGGCTCCAGCTTCGCTCAACATGGATTGCGACAGGTAGATCGAGGCGATCCTTCCGGAGGGATGGATCTCCAAAGTGTCCAGGACTTTGACCAGCAGACCCACTCGGGATCGCGGCTGGTTCATGTAGACCTGCTGGGCGATCCAGCCCGGGTCCGCCCCCGCTTCTGTCAATCGGGCAGCCGTGTGGAAGGTCCCGGCGTGGGTGCTGGAAAAACGAAAAGAACCGGTATCGGTCATGATCGCCACATAGAGATTGGTGGCGATTTCAGGCGTGACGGGAACCTCCAGTTCCAGCAGGAGCCGGTAGACCATTTCGGCGACGGCGGCGGCTCCCGAGTCCACCCAGTTGAAGGTCCCGAAAGGTTCGGTGCGGGCGTGGTGATCGATGTTGACCACCGGATAGCGATCCAGGTTCCGGACCCCGGGACGGTTCAGGTCGTTGCACTCCAGGACGTAGACGGCGTCCCAACTCCCTTCCAACCGGTCGACGATCCGAACTCTATCGGCGCCCGGCAGCCAACGGTAGATCCGTGGCACCCGGTCCGCGTTGACGATGGTGACCGTCTTTCCAAGTGCCTCCAGGGCCAGTCCCAATCCCAGCTCTGACCCGATGGAATCCCCGTCCGGGCGAGCGTGAGAGGTGACGGCGAAGCGATGGCGATCCCGGGTGAAGCGGACGATTTCGTCAAGCATGGCGCCGTGCCTGCGTTGCGACGCACCGAAGCCGTGGGTTCGGTGAACGCATCAGGAGTGCGGGGAGAGCATACGCGTAGTGTGTGACCGAGGAACGGCCGCGGCCGCCGGAATGCGTCACGCGGCGAACACCTGATACTCAGTCATGATCGAAGATGTCGATGCGGTAGTCCACCAGATCTCCTCCCAGAATCTTTTCGCTTTCCCGGATGAGCCGATTGGAGACCCGTTCCAGAGTCACCCGGTCGGGTCCCACCGAGACCGCGCCAAGCCGGGCTCTCCGGTGCAGATCCTGATAGTCGATCTCGGCCACGGAGAAGTTGAGACGGGAACGCAGGCGGTCCGCCGTCTTCCGGACCACGCGCCGCTTTTCCTTGAGGGATCGGCAATAGGGGAGGTAAATCTCAAGCGAACAGAAGACGATGGGCATCGATGGACGTACGTTGAAATGGGAAGTCCATGGAGGAACCGGGCTAAACGAGTTGGGGTTCCACCATTTCCTTCACGAAAGCTTCGATCACATCTCCGGCCTTGATGTCCTGGAAGTTGGCGATGGAGATACCGCACTCGTACCCGCTCCTGACCTCGTTGACGTCGTCCCGAAAACGCCGCAATGAGGCAGTCCGGCCTTGGTGAATGACGGTGCCGTCTCGAACCAGCCGAATCTGGGAGTTGCGGGCGACCGACCCTTCCAGAATAAAGCAACCGGCGATGGTTCCGAACTTGGCCACACGAAAGGTGTCGCGCACTTCCGCCCGGCCCACCAACCGCTCACGAATGGTGGGGTCCAGAAGACCCAGCATGGCCTGCTGGATTTCTTCGATCAGCTCGTAGATGACCGTGTACATGCGAAGCTCGACTTGCTCTCGATCGGCGGTCCTCTGAGCGTTGCGCTCGGGGCGGACGTTGAAGCCCACCACCAGAGCCCGGGAGGCGGCGGCAAGCAAGACGTCCGATTCGGAAATGGCCCCGACTCCGCTGTGGACGATCTTGATATGGACCTTCTCTCCACTCAGTTTCCGAAGCGATCCTTCCAGGACTTCGACCGATCCCCGCCCGTCGGCCTTGACCACCAAGTTGAGTTCCTTGACCTCCTTAGTTGCCATATGAGCGAAGAGCTTGTCCAGGCCCATGGGACCCGATCTGGCCAGATCCAGTTGGCGCTGCTCCTGGCGCCGCAACTCCGCGATTTCCCGCGCCTTGGCGGCATCCGCCAACACCTGGAAGGAGTCTCCCGCCTGGGGCAGATCCTGCAGCCCCAGAACCTCGACGGCGGAGCTGGGCCCGGCATCCACGACCGGCCTTCCCCGGTCGTCGAACATGGCGCGGACCTTGCCATAGGCCGTGCCCGCAACGAAGGAGTCCCCCACCCGCAACGTCCCATCCTGTACCAGAGCGGTCGCCACCGGACCGCGGCCCCGGTCCAGCTGAGCTTCCAGCACCACCGCCAACGCCGGTCTCTGGGGATTGGCCGTTCTCTCCGTGAGATCCGCCACCAGCAGGACCATCTCCAGCAACAGGTCCAGGTTGGTTTGAGCCAGAGCTGAAACCTCGACCATGACCGTGTCCCCGCCCCAGTCCTCTGGCGTGAGCCCTCGGTCCGCCAACTGCTGCTTGACCCGGTCCGGCCTGGCGTCCGGCCGATCCATTTTGTTGACGGCCACGACGATGGGAACACCGGCGGCTTTGGCGTGGTCCATGGCCTCGAGAGTCTGCGGCATGACGCCGTCGTCCGCTGCGACGACCAGAACCACGATGTCGGTCACCTGGGCGCCGCGAGCCCGCATGAGAGTGAAGGCTTCGTGGCCCGGCGTGTCCAGAAAGACGATCTTGTTGCCGTCCACGGAGACGTGGTAAGCCCCGATATGCTGCGTGATCCCCCCGGCTTCCGAAGCCGCCACACGCGATTCTCGGATGGCGTCCAAGAGCGAGGTCTTTCCGTGGTCGACATGCCCCATGACGGTGACAACCGGAGCCCGCACCTGAACGTCCTCAGGACGTTCGACGACGTGCTCCTCTTGGACCAGGGCCTCCTGCTCGGAAACGAAATCGACCTGAGCGTCGAAAATGTCGCACAACTGCTGAATCGTGTCGCGGTCCAGACTCCGATTGATGGTGGCCATCACACCCCGAGTGAAGAGCTCTTTGATGAGCACCTTGCTCTTGACACCCAGCTTCTCGCTCAAATCTCTCACGGTCACCGAATCGCTGACCGTGATCACGGCGGGACCTTCGGGCCCTTTGACAGCCTCGGCGGGCTGGGGTTCCACCTCAGGCGCTTCGACGGCGGGGGTCTCCACTTCGGAGGCGGCCGTGACCTCGACTACCTCATCCGGCAACTCAGGAGCAGGGGCCTCGGTCGCCGGAGGTGCCGAGGCCGGCGGCGGAGCCACCGGTCCAACCGTACCCGGCGGCATCAGAGGAAGGCTCGTGGAAGCGAGGGGCGCTGGCCTGGAAAGGACCATTCGTTGCGCCTGTTCCAGAAGCTCCGCCGAAATCTGGGCTTCGACCCTTTCGATGATCGGCTCGTCTTCGATGGTGACTTCCGTCTTCTCCAGGACCGCCTCCAGCGGCTCGGTCACGATCCTTCGATAGTTCCCCGTCCCTTTTCTGGGCTTCAGCGATCCCATGAGGAACGGGCTGTCGATCGCGTCCGCCGAAGGCGACGCGGCTTTCCTGGGCTGGCCCAACTGTTTGATGGTCTTGCGAGGCTTGGCGGACGGCCGCTTCTTTACCTTCGCCTTTACGGCCCGGGCCTGCTCCTCCTCTTCCGTATCGATGACGAGCTGCAACCGCCGGCGAATACGATTGGCGATGTCAAAGTCCACCGGAGTTTCGGGTGAAGGCACCCAGACCCCGATCTTCTTGAGCTCCGAGATGACCGCAGTACTCTGCATCTCGAATTCCGAAGCCAGTTCGTTGACTCTCACCTGTTCCATAACTGTCTTGATGCTTCCTACGCTTCCGTGCGCCGCTCCAGACCCCGCCAGTCCACAATGGTTTTCACGAACATCATAACTGTGGTTCAGACCAACTCGGCCTCGGCTTCCCCGGCAGTTCCCGCAGCCGCGCCCTCGGCCCGGTTGTGGACCCATGCCTCAGCCAGGGCAAGGATCTTCAGAGCTGACTTTTCGCCGATCATGGAAATGTTTGACAAGTCCTCAACCGATCGGTTCGAAAGTTCTTCAATGGTTTGTACACCCGCTTCCTCGAGACGTATTCGAGTCTTTTCACCCAGACCCTCCAACTCCTCCAGGTCCGGCCGTGGGGCCTGTACAGCCTGTGCGGCCAACTGTTCCATCTGAGCCAGGATCTCTCGTTTCTTGTCCTCCTCGCTCTTGATGTTGATTTCCCAACCCAGCAGCTTGGATCCCAAACGAACGTTCTGTCCCTTCCGGCCGATGGCCAGAGACAGTTGATCCTCCGGGACGATGACCTCCAGAACCTTGTCCAGCGGGTCCTGGATCAGCACCTTGGCAATCCGCGCGGGATTCAAGGCGTTGGTGGTGTACTCGACGATGTCGTCCGAGTATTTGATGATGTCGATCTTCTCTCCCCGCAACTCCCGGATCACCGCGTTGATCCGACTGCCCCTCATCCCGACGCAGGCACCGACCGGGTCCACGTTGTCGTCCCTGCTTGACACCGCCACCTTGGCCCGTTCACCCGCTTCCCGAACCGCATTCTTGATGGTGACCGTGTGGTCGTAGACTTCGGGAATCTCGGCCTCGAACAAACGGATCAGGAGGCTGGGGTCGGCCCGCGAGACCACGATCTGGGGGCCCTTGGAAAGACGATGCACCTTGATGATGACCGCTCGCACCCGATCCCCCATCCGGTATTCTTCGGTGCGGGCCTGCTCGCTGTAGGGGAGCACGGCCTCGCTCCGGCCGATGTCCAGCACGAGGTTGCCCCCCTCGAACCGCCGCACGATTCCGTGGACCACCTGTCCGATCTGGCCCGAGTACTCCTCGAAGACGTTTTCCCGTTCAGCTTCCCGAACTTTCTGGAGAATGACCTGCTTGGCCGTCTGGGCGGCGATTCGCCCCAGCTCCAGAGGAGGTTTGGGGATCTCCAGGTAGTCCCCCACTTCGAAGGTGTCATCGTACTGCATGGCCTCGGACAGAGCCATCTCCGTCTCTTCTTCCTCGACTTCCTCCACGATGCGCTTGACGGCAAACACTTCGATGGTGCCGGTCAACGGATCGTATCGCGCCTGCAGATCCTCCTCAGTCCTGAAATGCTTCCTGGCGGCGGCCGCCATGGCGTCCTCAAGGGCTTCGTAAATGACCTTGGATTCGACACCTTTTTCCCGACTGAGCTGCTCGATGCTCTGACTGAGGGCATTCGACATGCTTCGCTATATCCTCACTGTTGCCGCCCGTTGCGGCCGATTCTACTTCCTGAACAAGTCGGCAAACTGGCAGACCAGGTTGGCCTTGGTTATCAACCCGAAGGGGATCCGGTAAGTCTTGTCTTCGCAGCTCAACTGCACGACGCCGTCACGAAGGTCCTGGATACGACCCGTGAACCTGCGGCGACTGCCGATCTTCTCCCGTGTGAAGAGACGAACCTCCCGACCCGAGAATCGCAAGTAGTCCTCCACGCGGAAGAGAGGGCGGTCCAGGCCCGGAGAAGACACTTCCAACACGTACCGGTCGGAGATCAGATCCTCCACGTCCAAGAGAACACTGGCCTGCCGGCTGACGGTCTGACAGTCCTCCAACGTAATGCCTCCGGGCTTGTCGATATAAACTCTCAACAACGGACTCCGGTGTCGGGCAAGGTACTGGACGTGAACCAATTCCATCCCCTGTTCCTCTACGGCCCCCCGCAGCAGGAACTCCACCCTTTCGGCCACTTCCGCCATTCTTGCATCCCGAAGCGATCTTTGCGGGTGCCAGCCCACCGAATGAGGTGAATCGACCCCCTCCGAGCCCCGGACAAAACTCGCCACAGTCCTCTAGAATATAGCCGAGCCCCGGATACAGTTCAACGGAGGGTCGAGATTTGAACCGGCCCCAATTCCTCAAGTTCGGGCTTGAGTTCGGCGGCGGGACCACCGACCACGAGCAGTGAAGAGTCCTGTGAGAGGTACTCCATCAGGAGCTTTCGAAAGTCCTCAGATGTGACCCGCCGCAGGCGGAGACCATAGTTCGCGATGTAGGTGACACCCAGATCGTAGAGGCTGGTGTCCAGAAGACGAGTCAGGCGCGCAACCGGATCTTCCAACCGATTGCGGAATTCGAGATAGGCCAGGCTCCTGGCTTCCTCCATCAGAGACGGGTCCACCTGGCCCTCCCGAAGTCCACTCATGGTCTGAAGAAACTCCTTCAGGTAGGGCATCAGACGGTTCGAGGAGGTTCTGAGGCTCAACTGGAGGTATCCCGGCATTCGATAGGCTCTCACCCGGGAAGATGCCTGGATCTGCTGCTCGGCCTCGACCACTCGGGCCAATCCCGGCAAGGAGAGGGTCAGATACTCCTCCAACATCTTGAGGGCATAGTAATCTCTGCTGCCCATCTCGACGCCCAGCCTGCCCCAGCGAAAGAGGGCCTCGTCCCCGGGCAGGTCCTGCAACAGGATCCGCCAACCTTCCAGGACCGGGGCCCGGCGAAAGGTGAACGGGGCCGCTTCGGCCCTGATCCAGACGCCCCAGCGGCGACTCAGTTCACGGAACATGGCCTGCGGCTCGGCAGACGTATGCAGGGCGAGCCTGGCCTGGTTGGGAAGAAAGAGCTTCCGATATTGGATCTTGACGTCTCTCAGCTCCAGGTTCTGCAGCGTCTCCACCGTCCCCAGAACGCCGTGCCCGTAAGGATTCGGTCCGAACAGATGGGCGAGAAACGCTTGCTGGGTGACCACTTCCGGCCTCTTCAACTGGTTCACGACTTCGTCCAGTTGCTGCTTCCGTAGCCGCTGGAAGGTTTCCTCCCGAAAATAGGGGCGCACCACGATCTCCCCCAGAAGGCCCAGGGCCGCCGCGAGATTCTCTTCCGGAGCGCTCCCGTAGAGGTAGATGGCATCCCAATCGACCTGAAGCTCCAACTCGCTGTTGAGGCTTTCGAGCTGCCGTCGAATCAGGGCCCCGGATCGAAGCTCCGTCTCTTCCAGCAACATCCGAGTGGTGAGGTGGGTGATGCCCCATTTGTCAAAGGGATCGAAAGCGGCCCCGTTCTCGATCATGAGTCGGAACGACCGGCGTGACGGACCCGGCGGGAGCATCAACACCTCCATTCCGTTCAGGAGGGACTTCCGCTCGAACGAAGGAATGGTCAGCTTTGCCAGTTTCACCGTCGGCGCACCGGGAACCGGCGCTATAATCAGGGCGATGATACTTGCCAGGATCGGAAGCAGGCGGATCCCCAAACCAGGGCGGCAGCCGGAGTGCTGGATCGGATCTCTCATGGATCGGACCATTGTATCAGTGTCCCGCGAGCCCAGCGCGAAAGAGATGGCGGGATTGCCGGTTCCCGAAAGATCGGACTTCCCCGGAGGCAACCGAGCTTGAAGGGAGGCACGGCCGACATCCGGGTTCCTCCAGTCCATCGGCACCGTCTCGACAACGGACTGACCCTGCTGGTACAGCCGGATCACACCAGCCCCGTCGTCACCACGATGACCTGCTATCGGGTGGGTTCCAGAGTGGAGACTCCGGGCCGGACCGGGATTTCCCATTTCCTGGAACACATGATGTTCAAGGGCACCGGACGTTTCGGACCCGGGGAGATCGATCGGATCACGGCACTCCATGGGGGCTCCAACAACGCCTTCACCACGCAGGACTATACCGCCTACTTCTTCAGCTTCGCCTCCGACCGATGGGTCTGCGCCTTGGAAATCGAGGCTGACCGGATGTCAGACAATCGTTTCGACCCCCAGCAGTTCGAGCTGGAGCGGCAGGTGATCCTCGAGGAATCCAGAATGGAACAGGATCATCCCTGGGGAGCGCTTCGCCGATCGGTCGAATTGAAGGCCTTCGAGAGACACCCCTACCGCTACCCCATAATCGGATTGGGCCGGGACATCCAGGCGCTGACCGTGGAACAGATGGTGGAACACTACCGCAGGTACTACGTCCCCGAGAACGCCGTGCTGGCCATCGCCGGCAACACGGACCCCGAGTTCACTCTCCGGACCGTGGAGCAGCTCTTCCGGCAAACGGCCTCCGGTTTTCCGCCGCCGCTCCCTTCACCCCAGGAGGCGGCGGAAAGCGGCCGGGTCAAAATCAAGGTTCGGCGGCGGAGCCGCGTGCCCAGAATGTTGGTGGCCCTGCCCGCCCCCTCCATTCATCAGAGTGATCACGACGCCTTTCAGATCCTGGACCGGGTGCTCTCCGAGGGTCGACTTTCGCGTCTCTACAGGAAGTTCGTCGAAGAGACACAGCTGGCTTCCCTGGTCCATACCGAACTGGGCGACACGTTTGACCCCTACCTCCTGCTGATCCGCCTGGAGCTGCGCGAGGATGCCGATCTGCAACAGACGGAGGAACTCCTCTTCCACGAACTCATGCAGTTGTGCACCAGCCCCCTGACCCGGAAGGAGCTGACCCGGGCCAAGAACCAATGCATCACCCAGTTTCTCTTCGAACTGGAGACGACATTCGACCAGTGCATGCAACTGGCCTCGATGGAAGCCCTGCAGCGTCCCGGCTACTGGGACGACTACGCGGCACGAATCTCCAGACTGACCGCCGAGGAGGTCATGGCGGCCGCGGCCAGACACTGGACCGGGCGCCGCTGGACGGTCGGCGTCGTGGAGATAGGATAGTCCGCTGACGCCGATGCGCACCGCGCGGCGCCGGCAGCCGGGAGGTTTCGGGATGCTCTTGGACGGGTTCGAACGACGGGTCTGGGAAAACGGACTGGTGCTCCTCAGCTGCCGGAACGACCGTCTTCCCGTGGTCTCGGTCAACGCCTTCGTTCTTGCCGGCACCGACCAGAACCCGCTTCGGAAGCCGGGACTGGCGGCTCTTGCTTCACGGATGCTGGAGGAGGGAACCGCCAAATACCGGGCCGATGACATCTCCCGTCTGGTGGAGGACGCGGGCGGCAACCTCTCAACCTTCTGCCAACATGAACTGACCGGGATCTCGCTCCATCTCAGGGACCGGGATCTGCCGGAAGGACTCGATCTTCTGGCCCAGATGCTATCCCGTCCCACCTTCCCGAGGGAACGACTCGGTCTGGAGCGGGAGAAGGCTCTGACCCAGTTGGAGGCACTGGAGGACGATCCGCAGGTGGTGGTAAGCAACCTGCTGAACCGGGAGATCTACCAGGGCGGTCCGCTGCAGTTCCCTACCCTGGGCACCCCGGCGTCGGTACGGCGGCTTCAAATCGAGGACATTCGGGGATTTCACCGCCTACGGTACTCTCCAAGCAACACGATTCTGGTCGTAGTCGGCAACGCCGGTAGCGACCAGGTCGCGGACCTGGTCGACAGTTGCCTGGGATCCTGGCGCAACGGAGAGTACCGAAGGAGCCAACTGCCGTTGCCCCGGCGGCAGCGGGCACCTCGGGTTCGGCAACGGGTGCTGGAGGGCCGGGAGCAGGTCCACATCTGCCTGGGACATCTGGGCGTGGCCCGGGACCACCCTGATTTCTACGCGCTCCAGGTGATGGACGCCGTCCTGGGCAGCGGGCCGGGGTTCACCAGCCGGATTCCCCGGGAGCTCAGAGACCGCCGGGGCCTTGCCTACACCACCTACAGCGACCTCACGGGATCGGCCGGCCGGCATCCCGGACGGTTTCTCGCTTACATCTGCACCTCGCCGTCGAATCGTCAGGCCGCCGTGAGTGGGCTTAGGGGGGAGATCGAGAGTTTCATCGCGGGTGGACCCACGGAGGAGGAACTGGCGTTGGCACAGGAATACCTGACCGGCAGCTTCGTTTTCGATTTCCAGTCCAACCTCCACGTGGCCCGATTTCTGCTTACGACGGAACTCTTCGACCTGGATGGGGACTTCGTCCGCTTGTATCCGGAATGGATCCGCGCAGTCGACACGGAGGAGGTGAGGCGAGTTGCCCGCCTTCATTTGGATACGGTAAACTTCACGACAATTTTCGTTGGGCCTGAGTATGCCCCCATTCGCTGAAAGGGACCTCATCACCATCCCTCGCCGTTTCCTGTTCCTGCTCGGGGGAGTTCTGGTCCTGGCGGGAGCCTCCTGCGGCAGAAACCGGGTCCCGACGCTTCCTCCCGGAGCCGCCGACCGGGACACCGGCCCTGGTTCCGGCACTGCCAAGACCGGGACCGACGCGGCCGAGCCGGCCGTTGCTTCGGCGCCCAGTTTGGAGATTCGCGTCGAGCCGTCCGTGATCCAGACGGGGGGCTCGGCCCTTTTGTCCTGGGACTCTCGCGACGCTGACGAAGTGCGGATCGATCAGGGCATTGGAGTCGTCGATCCCGCTGGAAGAATCAAGCTCTTTCCCGAAGAAACGACCTCCTATCGGGTGAGCGCCATGGGACCGGGAGGCAAGGTGGAGCGATTGGTGACGATCCAGGTTTCTGCCAACGGGGACGGACTGATCGGCCAGCAGGATCTGTTGCCGCCGCCCCAGGATGAGGTCCCACTCAAGGTCGAGCCCGTCTTTTTCAGCTTCGACAGCGACGGGCTCGACGCCCAGAATCTGGCCACACTGGAGGCGAACGGCCGCTGGTTTTCAGAGCCGGAAAACGCTGAGGCCCGGTTCGTGCTGGAAGGACACTGCGACGAACGCGGCACTGACGAATACAATCTGGCCCTTGCGGACAAGAGGGCGCAGGTCGTGCGCCAGTTTCTGGTGGACGCCGGAATCGACCCCGACCGCATGACCACCATTGCGTTGGGGGAGGAGCGGCCTTTCGACACCGGCCACACGGAAGAGGCTTGGGCCTTGAACCGGCGAGTTCATTTCGTCCTGATCCAGGACCAGGAGTAGATCGACCATGTTCCAGACCACCACCTCCGCCCGGACCAAAGAGCATTGGAAGATTCTGCTTCCGGCCGGGTTGGCAGCCACCCTGCTGGTGAGCGTGGTCATCTTCATGCATGAACCCAAGCCCCGGCAGCGGGAGGAGTTGACCGGCGTGCTCCGGGACGGGCACTCGGACTACGGTTGGTATCGAGAGCACGTCAGCCTGACCCGTCTTCGCCTTCAGATGGCCAAGAACCTGGCCGGCAACCGAATGGCCATATTTTCGGCCACGATCGAGAATCAGGGAGAGAGAACGCTGGACGTGGTCGAGATGAAAATGACCTTCTTCAACTACGACGAGCCGGTCTGGGAAACCACCCGGACTCCGATTCGGCCGGGCGCCTACACGGCCCCGATACAGCCCATGAAAATGCGCAGCTTCACGCTCTACATCCAGGATCTACCCCGGGATTGGATGGCCAGCCGCGCCGAGATGGACATTCACGGGTTTCGGTTCATCGCGTCGCAGTGACGGGCAAGCTGCTGGCCAGACGCCGGCCCAAGCGCTCCTCATCCGGTGGCGCCTGTGCAAACACCTTGCTCCAAACTCCCGGACGCTCCATGCACAAATAGACGGGAGTCCTGGGGCTGCGAGCCCTGATCCACTCCACGGCCGAACGGTACATCTGCACCCGAATCGGCCAGAAGTAGCGAAGCTTGCCGTCCGGGACCGGCACCAGTTCTCCCAGCGGGAGTCCGCTTCGGGGAAATCGGGATCTCATGAATGCTTTCAACTCGGCGCTCAGGCGGAGGCTGCCCAGGGAAATCCAGGAGAGAGACTCGGAAGGAAAACGGCGAAATATTTCGTCGATCAGGTCCCGGTATTCCTGCTCCCATCCCGGATAGTGGATCATGGGGTCCAGGTGAAACCCCACGCGGTATCCGGCACGAACGCAACGCTCGGCTGCATGCAGTCGCCGATCGATGCTCGCCGTCCGATGTTCCTCACTCGCCTGGACCGACCTGGGGTTGACGGACCAGGACACCACGGTCCGTCCACCATGGTCCAGTCCCATCAGGTTGTCCACGCAATCCGACTTGGTCTTGAACTCCAGGATCGCGTTGTCATAGCGGGAGAAGAATTCCACCAAGAGAACCGAATAGCGGGTCAGCGAATCCAGGGCCAAGCTGTCGGCCAACTCTCCGGTGCCCACCCGGAAGGGGGTCTTGGGATGGGATCTGAAGCGGGTCTCCAGCTCCTGGATCAGGTCCCGATAGTTGGCGTAGACGACCAGGTGGGGGAAGTTGAGGTGGGTCTGGAGATAGCAGTAGCTGCACTCCATGTGGCAGTTGCTAGCGTAATTGACGACGAAGTAATTGCAACAGACGTTCCGCTCTCCCCGCGACCGGCTGGCCGGACAATCCTTGAAGAAGCGGCCCTTGTGCCGAGCCAACACCAGAGATCTCTTGCCCGCTGCCAAAGAAGGACTCCAACGGCGGGACTCGGACAACAGGGTACGGGAGTCCTCAAGCCATTCGACCGGCGTGGAGGGAAGCCGGCGCAACACGTTTCGGGTGATCCACGAGTCCGCCACGCAGCGTTCCACGTAGATCGTTTCCGGTTTGTACGCAATCATGGCGTCGGCCTCCGCTCACCCCTTCCGCCATCGGCGGGGGGTGGTACAGCTTATCAGTCCCGCGCAACGATCGTCATAGACCCCTACAACAACTCGAAGATCTGTTTCAGCTCCGGACGCCCGGACATCTCCTCGAGCCTGCCCACCAAGTGGCGAAACTCGGCCTGGTTACGACAGGAGAAAGAGACCGAAAGCAGATCCCCCTCGAAATAGGGCGGAACCTGTAAGCGGATCTGGGGCGGAACCTTGAGGTCCCCCTTCAACCTGCGGTACCGATCCTGATGACGGGACAGGTGGGGCCGGCGCAATCGATGGAGACACTCCAGGATCCGGCGAAGACGCAGGGGCCGCGCCGTCCGGGCGTCGTCATCCGCCTCCCTGGCGCCTGACGCCTCCCAGACCCGATCCAGCACTCCGGACCCGGGTGGCCGCTCGGCGGACCTGAGGTCGTCCAACAGATCGAACAGTTCCCGCTGCCGGTTCCGGCCGGGTTCGTACCGTTCCAGGAGGCCCAGAAACAGCTGTTGCTCCGAAGCCCTCCAAGCCGTCAGCCTGAGGGCCGTTTCGGGGTCCAGGCCACGGTGAACGGCGCGCTGCAAAGCGTCGGCGAGACGCCCGAGCCGGAGATAGAAGCGGAGACGGTAGCGGTTGGGTGGCGCGTTCAGGAGCGGCAGATAGCGGTCGATGAGTGCCTCTTCCCGGACCTCGAATCGCTCCCGGAGCTTGACCAGAGCCCGGGCCCGCTCCAGATCGTGAAGCGGACCGGCCGCTTTCTCCGCCAGCGCCCACTGAAAGAGCTGCAAGTCGGATGCCTGGCTCCAGACCAACGCCGGTGCGGTACACAACCCGGCCTCCCGAGCCGCCCGGTAACGGCGGAACCCCATGGCGATTCTCAGATTGCCCGCCGCCGCCGGCTGCAGATGCAAGGGTGTAACCACTCCCATGCTCCGGACGGAGGCCGCCAATCGATCCATGGGGAACCAGTTGGGAGTGATGGCCAGGGTCTCATCCGAGCCGTCGATACGGGCCAGATCCACGATTTCCAGGGGGGGATGCGGTTCCGGGAAACTCATGGCAGGCGTCTTCCTTGAAAGTGACCGAACGGCCGGCGTTCCTTACTTGGAGGGACATTTCGACGGCCCAAAGGGAGATTGAATCTGGGACGCGCCTTGTGGTAGTGTCGCTCCCACTTGCTTTGAATCTAAACCTTATTACACTGCATGAGGAGGGTACAGCAATTGATGACATTCAAAGCACGACGAAAGGGTCTGCGGATCGGATTGGCCTTGGCCATGACGGCCTTGGTACTGAACCCCCTGGCGGGACAACAGAAGGTCCCCTACAGCATCCAGGATTATCAGATCTACAAGGCAGCCATCGACGAACCGAACCTGGGTAAACGGGAAGACGCCATCGTCGGCTTCATGAAGGCCAAGCCCTCTTCGAAGCTGAGCGAGTATGCCCTGGGCAACTACGTGAAGTTGCTGCAGGAGTACCAGACCAAGGGCAACCATCGGAAGGTGGTATCGGCCGGGGAGAAGCTTCTGGCCCTGAAACCGAACGAACCCAATGCGCTGAGGATGGTCACCTACGCCGCATTCCAGAGCCGGCAGCTTCAGAAGGCGGCCCGGTACGGCGAGAAATTCTACGCCAAGATGCCGTCCGCCGGACTCGCCTACATTCTGGCCCTTTCCTACGGGACCAAGAATCAGGCCAAATACATCTCCTACGGCGAGAAGGCGGTAGCCGGGCTCAAGCCCGCGGAGACCTTCCAGATCGTGGCGGAGCTGACCAATATCTACGTGGCCAAGAAGCAGTGGAAGTTGGCGTCCGAGTATGCTCGAAGGACCATCAAGGCCTTCTCCGCGATCAAGAAGCCACAGGGTACCTCCCAGGCGGAATGGGGCAAATACGTCAAGATGCAGACGGCAGTTGCCCACGGCGCCGTGGGTCGTAACGCCGCCGAGTCCAGGAACTGGGGAGGCGCCATCTCCAGCTACAACCGGGCCCTGCGCGCCACCTCCTCGTCGGGTCTCCGGGGAGAAGCCTACTTCTATATCGGGATGGGGCGATGGCAGCAGAATCGGGTCGATGACGCCATGAAGGCTTTCGCCCGCGGCTCCGTCCAACGTCGTGCGCCTCATTCCAAGCATTGCCGCAAGCACCTGGAACAACTCTACAAGTCCACCCACAACGACTCCCTCGCCGGAATCGAAGAGTTCGTCGAGCGGGTCAACTGAGTCTTCCGGTCTGCCGCCAGCGGATTCACCTCAAGGGCCGGGAGGGTAAGCCCCTTTCCCGGCCCTTTTTACACATCCCCGATCCTCGCGTTGTCAGGAGGCCATAGCAGTCCGTGGTAACAGTCGTCACGGCATTCGACCGGGTCTGCATCGTGCGCGGACTGCGTTGCGACTCGGTCACATACTCCCGGTATGCTCCCTCACCGCGCCTTGTCCGGCGGGCGCAGCCCCGGTCTCGGTGCTACGCGGGACTTTCACCACGGACTGCCCGCCCGCCTGCTTCCGCCCGCGACGCCGTATTCATCCGGGTTCCATGGCCGATTATCTCCAAACTCTGAACGACCGGCAGAAGTTGGCGGTCACGACCACCGAGGGTCCCATGCTCGTGGTGGCCGGCGCCGGAAGCGGAAAGACACGGGTCATCACCTGCAAGATCGCTCACCTGATCCACCAGGGGAGATGCCGTCCCGGGGAGATCCTGGGCGTCACCTTCACCAACAAGGCGGCCGGGGAAATGCGTCTCCGGGTGGAGGGTCTGCTGCAGGGACTGGACTCGGTCCCGAGTCTGTCGACCTTTCATTCCTTATGTGTTCGGATCCTGCGCCGGCATGCCGAACACCTGGGCTACGGCCGGGACTTCGCCATCTGCGACACGGATGATCAGAACGCCATTCTCAAGAAGATCTGCGGGGACGCGCGCATCAGTTCACCGGTGCGCATGATCCGAAGCCTCATCAGCAAAAGGAAAAACCAGAGCCGGAGACGAGCCTACGATTTCCACTACGATTCCGACCCCTACGACCAGGAAGGCGTGGAGCCGGTGATGGCGCTATATCAGGCGCATCTGGAGAAGTCCAACGCCATGGACTTCGACGACCTGATTCTGCTCACGGACAGATTGTTTCGGGAGCAGCCCGAGGTCCGGGAGGCCTATTCGGACCGATACCGGTATCTCCTCATCGACGAGTACCAGGACACCAACGCCAGTCAATACGCCGTGGTCCGGCATCTGACGTCGACCCACGGCAATGTGACCGCCGTGGGTGACGAGGATCAGTCCATCTACGCCTTTCGGGGGGCCGACGTCGGCAACATTCTCAGCTTTGAGGAGGACTTTCCCGGTGCCGTCGTGGTCAAGTTGGAGCAGAACTACCGTTCTCGTCAGAGCATCCTGGACGCCGCCATGGCGGTCGTCTCTCACAACTCCGAGAGAAAGCCCAAACGGCTCTGGACCACGAATCCCCCCGGGGAGCCGGTCGAGGTCCATTCGGCGGAGAGTTCATACGCGGAATCCCTGTTCGTCTGCCGGCGGATCGAACGGTACCTCCAACAGGGGGAGACCGGGGTCGCCGTCTTGTATCGCATCAATTTTCTGTCCCGTCAGTTCGAGGACACTTTGAACCGCTTCGGGCTCCCTTTCCGTCTGGTAGGAGGTGTGAGCTTCTACAAGCGGAAGGAGGTACGGGACGCCCTCGCCTACCTGAGGGTCGCCCGCAACCCCAGGGACAATCTGGCACTCGAGCGAATTATCAATACTCCGCCCAGAGGTATCGGACCAAAGAGCCTGGCCCGGCTCCGCCTGGGGGCGGTGCGAAACGGCGACTCGCTCTGGGACGCCGTTTGCCGGGACGCCGATCAGGACGATACTCCCCGAAGGTTGCGAAACGTCCTGGAACGGTTCGTGGCCCTGGTCGGTCAGTGGCGGCAATGCCTTGACCTGGAGCAGCCCCTTCACATCGTCTTGGAGCAGATCCTCCATTCCAGCGCTTATGTCCGGACCCTCGAAAGGGAAGAATCGGAGGAGGCCAACAACAGGCTGTTGAACCTGCAGGAGCTCCTGAGCGTGGCTCGCGACCATTCGGACTCCGGCCGGAGCGTCCAGGAATTCCTGGACGAGACGGCCCTTCGATCGGAAGCGGACGACTACGACGAGGCGGCCCCGGTCACGCTGATGACGCTCCACAACGCCAAGGGACTCGAGTTTCCCATCGTCTTCCTGGTGGGAATGGAGGAAAAGCTGCTGCCCCACACCCGGTCGCTGGCGGAGGGAAACCTGGAGGAAGAACGGCGACTCTGCTACGTGGGCATGACCCGGGCCCGGAAGCGCCTGATCCTCACTCTGGCCCGCACCCGGAGGATGTGGGGGGGAGATGTGGAGGAGCGCCGCCAGGCAAGCAGCTTCCTGGCCGAGATCCCCCGGCGCCTGGTGCGA
The DNA here is from genome assembly GCA_965263035.1 of Acidobacteriota bacterium. Taxonomy (GTDB): domain Bacteria; phylum Acidobacteriota; class UBA6911; order RPQK01; family JAJDTT01; genus JAJDTT01. The sequence continues at coordinate 4,525,993 of OZ253580.1, read as the reverse complement.
TACTCCGGACCGGAGTGGTCTCAGGTCCAGCTCTGGGGGACCGGTCACTCCCCAGGACGTTCCGGGACCCCGGGCTCCGGATCCGGACGGACGGCGGGCGTTTCCAGGAGCCCGAGCTTCGCCCCGGGGGTCAGAGTGGAGCATCCCGAATACGGGCACGGCACCGTCTTGCAGGTCCAGAAGGTCCGGGACGATCTCAAGTTGACCGTCTCGTTCTCCGGGCGGGGGAAAAAAATGTTCTACCAGAGATATGCGAGGGTCAAGCTCCTCTGACCGAGCCCTTCCGCGAGTTCGGCGCCGGGGTCGCAGAATCGCCGGTAGAATGTGAACCCTGGCCGGAGGCCCGGCGTATAACTTTACGAAAGAACAAACAGACGATCACGATTCGAATTCGAGCGGAGGACAGAAAGCATGACCTTGCGAAACACCCTTTTCCGATCCCGGTCCGGTGCCGGATTTCTCGCCGTCCTGGCCGCTTTGGCCTTGGGCATCGGCATTGGAACCGTGCTCGTTCTGGACGGTGTCTCCAGCACGGAGAAAGAGCCCAAGTCCCAACTTAAGATTCAAGGAAAGGGAAAACCGCTCGTCGCGGTCAACGGGGGCATGCTGGCGGAAGGTTTCACCGGCGTGGCCCAGACCGTGGAGCCGGCGGTGGTCAACATCAATACCACGTCCATCGTCAACATGGAGCGGCGCCAAAGAGAGTTGAGGGAGTTCTTTGGAGACGAGTTCTGGAATCGTTTCTCACGAGGACCGGCCCGGCGCACCAGCCTGGGCTCGGGGGTGATCGTCGACAGCCAGGGGTACATCCTCTCCAACCATCATGTGATCGCCCCGGTCTTGGAGCAGCCCCGGATTCGGCGGTTGGCCGACAAGATCTCCGTAACCCTCCATACGGGAGAGACCTACACGGCTGAAGTGGTGGGCGTCGATCACGAGTCGGACCTGGCCGTGATCAAGATCGAGGCGCCGGAACCTCTTCCCTTTGTCCCGGTCGGCGATGCGTCCGGCCTCCGGATCGGCGAGTGGGTCCTGGCCATCGGCAACCCCTTCGGCGTGGGAAAGACCATCACCGCGGGGATCGTCTCGGCGACGTCCCGAGTCATCGGAGGTTCGACGTTCGGGGACTACATTCAGACCGACGCCGCCATCAACCCGGGCAACAGCGGCGGACCGCTGGTGAACATGTCCGGTGAAGTCGTCGGCATCAACACCCTCATCGTCTCCGGATCCAGGGGATCTCAGGGGGTCGGGTTCGCCATCCCTTCCACAGTTTTCATCAACTCCTACAACCAGATTGTGAGCATGGGAAAGATCGAGCGGGGCTGGATGGGAATTTCCATGAACGACCGGCCCTTGAACCCGGAGATGTCCGAGTATTTCGGCGTGGCGGGAGAGGACCCGGACGGGATCAAGGACGGTGACGGCGTTCTGATCACGCAGCTGGTGGACGAACGAGGCGAGCCGGGCCAGACAGGCCCCGCCTACGACTCGGGAATCCGGGAAGAAGACGTGATCGTGAAGCTGGGAGACCGGGAGGTGGAAACCAATTTCGACCTGCGCTCAGCCGTAGCCAACACCCCTCCCGGGGGCGAGCTTCCCGTCGTCGTGGTCCGCCGGGGAGAGGTGAAGAACTTCACGGTGGTGCTGGCGGAACGCACCATGGAGGCCCAGGAACGGTCCGAGGCCGGAGGGCTTTCCTTCGAAGAGGAGGAGGAGGAGGACAAGGAGGAACGGCGCAAGGAGATCGGATTGCGGTGGCGGACCCTGAATCCGCGCGACTCGGACCAGTTGGGACTGGACGACGAGGGTGGAGTCGTCATCACCAATATCTGGCCCGGAAGTCTGGGCGACGAGGCGGGGTTGAAACAGTTCGACATCATCACCCACGTGAATGGACAACCGGTGCAGACCGATCGCAAGTTCAAGGACACCATTGACGGGATAGGCTCCGAACAGGCCATCATCCTCCGCGTCATCAGCATCACCCCGAACCGGAGGCCAGCCGTACGTTACATCTCGTTTCGAAAACCCTGAGGACAATTTCCAACTCTGCACCGGTGAGGGTTCGCTCTATTGCCCCCGACTGACGTGGTGGCTCCTCAAGATTGGTTCTGCGTGCTGAGCCCGCCGCTGGACGGCGGTGCGAACATGCGGATCGACCGGCGGCTGCAACTCTTCGCGGAGCGAAGCCGCCGTCCCCTGACGCTGGTCCGTTTCTACGGTTGGGCGGAACCGACCGTCTCACTGGGGTGTCATCAAAGTCCTGACTTGGCTTTCGCCAAGGACTACTGCCAGACCCACGGCATCCCGTGGGTCCATCGTCCTACCGGCGGTCGAGCCGTGTTCCACCACGATGAACTCACCTACATGGTGACGTCCAACGACGGCAACTATTTTCCGCTGCAGAGCGTCCGGAGGATCCACGGCGAGATTTCGTCAGCTTTGCAGGCGGGATTGTCCCAGTTGGGAATCCGCCCCGTTTCGGCGCCAGGAGACAGGCTCCGGGACAGGGCTCTGACACGAGCCCAAAAACCTTGTTTCGTGGCGCCTTCACGGCACGAACTCGTGCAAGGCACCAGAAAGATGGTGGGGAGCGCCCAGAAGAAGACGAAGCACAGCTTCCTGCAGCATGGTTCGATTCCGTTGGTGATTCACTACGATCTCATGGCCGCCGCCCTGGGAATCGACGCGGAGTTTCTGAGATCGAGGACCGTCAGTGTGTCGGAAGCCGCTGGCCGGCCGGTTTCCTTCGACGAGCTGTCCCGAGCGCTGATCCGGGGCTTTCAGCAGGTATTCGGCGTCCGCTTCCGGAAGACGATTGACGACTCTCGTGAATGGTCTCTGGGCATTGCCTCCGGGCAAGCCGTTATGCTATAAAACCTCTTCAATTCGCAGAGATTTTCTGGTCCGTGATGACGAAGGGTAAGGCCTCGGCGGAACTCACTCAACGCGCCCACCAAGTACTCCACCTGCTGGTTCTCGAGTACATTCGAACCGGCGTGCCCGTCGGCTCCAAGAGGTTGGCGTCTCTCCATCAGGAGGGGATCAGTCCCGCTACCATTCGAGCCATCATGGCCCGGCTGGAACAAGCGGGATTCCTGAACCAGCCCCACACGTCCGCGGGAAGAGTGCCCACCACCAAGGGCTTTCAGTTCTATGTCGATGGGTTGGAGAGGACTCCTGACCTGCCCAACCGGCAAGTGGCACGGATCCGGGAGATGCTGGAGCAGGAGACGGACCCTGGCGACCTCATGGTCCAGACGTCCCAGATTCTTTCCCGGCTTTCCAGCAATCTGGGGTTTGTCCTGGCGCCGCCTCAGTCGGTGTCGGTTCTGAAACGGATCGAGTTCGTGAAGATCTCATCCCGCCGAATCCTGGCCATACTCGTGACTCGAGCGGGGTTGGTTCAGAGCCGTCTGATCGCTACCAGCCACCACCTGAGCCAGGAGGATCTGGACCGGGCCGGCCTCTTTTTCCAAGAGGAATTCAAGGGACAGACCCTGTCCCATATCCGTCGTGAACTCCGGAGACTTCAGACCTGCAGCGGACGGGACGGCCGTCCTCGCACCGACGCCATCCGTCTGGGATCGGCCAGCCTGTTCAGATCGCGGAGAAACCCAGGGAGCGATTCCGAGGTCTATTTCGGCGGAACCTCGCGGCTGCTGCAACAGCCGGAGTTGACCGATCAGGATCGGGCAGCCGGTCTGTTCAGGACCATGGAGAGAAAGAGCCGCTTGGCCAAGGTTCTCACCGAACGTCTCGATGCCGACCAACCGGCCCCACGTGTGACCTTGGACCTGGATCGTCACATTCCGGAGATGCGGGGTTGGGCCATGATCTCCTCACCCTACCTCTACCGGGAAAGAGTGGCGGGCAGCCTGGGAATTCTCGGCCCCAGGCGGATGAAGTACGACAAGGGGATCAGCTTGGTGGGATATGTAGCCCGGCTCTTCGGACAGATCTTGAGCGCGACGTGATCCGCCGCCCCATAGTCTACACGCGGTTTGAGCGTTAGAACCGGGCCTTGTCCTTCAGCGTCTCGAACCGATCCCTTCTAACCTGAAACCTGCCCACGCGAAACCGCCGCGACTGGCAAGACCGGAAAGAGTTGACGACCATGGAACGACCAGAAGAAATCGAAAATCAATCTGAAGTCCCATCCGATGAAGACGGTCAGGAAGGGCCGCAGGACGATCCTGCCCCGGCCGAGACCGCCGAGTCGATATACGTAGAGGCTATCGGGGACCTCGCCAAGCAACGCGACGAATACTACGATCTGCTCCTCCGGAAACAGGCCGAGTTCGACAACTTCCGAAAGCGGACGGAGAAGAACCGGTTCGAAGCCCGCCTTCAGGGACAGGCCGACCTGGTGTTGGAGCTGCTCCCCGTATTGGATGCCTGTGCCAAGGGACTGGAGGTCATGTCCGCGGCCGATCCGGGTCCCGCCCTCACGCCATATCTGGAGGGCTACCGCCTGCTCGCCGAACAGATGAAGGTGGTGTTGGAGAAGTTCCAGGTAACGACCGCTCCCGGAGTCGGCAGCCAGTTCGACCCCAGGGTTCACGAGGCGGTGCTTCGGGAGTTCACCCGGGAACACGAGGAAGGCACCGTCATCGAGGAGTATCGGCCCGGTTATCTCATCCGCGACAAGCTCCTGCGGGCGGCTCAGGTCAAGGTGGCCATGCCGCCTCCGGAGGAGCCGCCGGGTCAGTAGGGGGCCCAGCCTCGGAACCCAACCCAAGGAACGGGTTCCGGTGAGAGAAATCCGGGTTGGTCCACACCGGCGAGTGGAAAACCATGAAACGTGACGGCTTTCTCGATCCTTACGGAAATCTGCCCGCCGAACATGAGGGCAGAAGACGAAAGGAAGTCCCGTCCGGAGAGCCGATCGCCATCGTGGGCATGGCCTGCCGGTTCCCTGGCGCCCCGGACCTTCCCGCCTCTTGGCGGCAACTCGAGGCGGGCGTGGACGCAGTGACCGACGGACGCCAGGATTCGGGTCCCTGGTACGGCGCCGCCGGAGATCCCGAGTCGCCGGATGCCGCCTCGCGGCGGGGTGGATTCGTCGAGGACATCGACCGCTTCGACTCGAGGTTCTTCCGAATCGCGCCGATCGAGGCCCGGATGATGGATCCGCGGCAGCGGTTATTGCTGGAGACGACTTGGCATGCGCTTGAAGACGCAGGTATCGATCCCGACGGGTTGAAGGGAAGCCGCACCAGCGTTTATGTCAGCGTGGCAAACGGAGACTACCGGGACCTGGCCACGGCCAGCGGCGAGGCTCACGGGTATCTCGGCACCTCCATGAGCATCGCCGCCGGGCGGATCGCCTTCGTATAGGGGCTCACCGGTCCGGCAGTACCACTGGACTTGGGGTGTGCTTCGTCCCTGGTGGCGGCCCATCAGGCCACTGTTGCCTTGCAACAGAACGAAACGGACCTGGGAGCCTGCGCCGCACGAAGCGGATGCTTGGGCGTGGCTCGATGAGAGGGAACGGAAGCATTGGCAGCGCTACCGGCATCCAGGTCCCAAACGCCGTTTTGCCTTATGTCGCGCGGCTCTCCGCGCCTTTCTCCGCGGTGAACTGGATTGCGGGAACCGACAGCTCGGGTTCAGCGCCTCGCAGCATGGAAAACCGTTCGCCGTCGTGGGTGGGAGACCAGCCCGCATCAGCTTCAACGTCAGTCACAGCGGCAAGCATGGCTTGATCGCCTTGGCTCCGGAAGGGCGCCTGGGTGTGGATGTGGAGGAACGGGTTCCCCGTCACGATCTCGATGGCCTCATACGGGCCGTGCTGGGTCCGGACGAACAAGCCGAACTTGCGTCGGTGTATGGATCACGTAGGCTTCATCTGTTTCTGAAGCTCTGGACATTCAAGGAAGCTCTGATCAAGGCTCTAGGCGTGGGCTTTTCTTTGGACGTCTCCCGTTTCCAGATCCCGTCGGCTTTGCGTCGGGGCATGACGACCGGCATTTTCCAACTGCCACAGTTGCCGGAGGTCCGATGGCGGCTGGAAGACCTTGGCAACAGGAATTTCTCGGCCGCCATCGCTCATGAATTGGTCTCGGATACCGAAACGAGGCCTGAATCAGGTGGCCAATCCGGGCTGTGACCGTTGCTGAATTGTCAGAGATCCGCCCGCAACAACGAATATGCGCGTATTTCGACGCCGGTGAACACACCATCGATCCCTACTACCCTTTCTGGTCACTCCTGACCGACGAATTCGACTTGGTCATCTATGACCTCAGAAACCATGGTTGGAATACCGTCGGCAAGCTTCGAGAACACAACATTCCAACGCTCGTGCGTGACCACCAGCGTATCCTTGAAGCGATCGACCGCCACTACGGAGACAAGCCGAAAATCGGCGTATTTCACGCCGTTTCGGCTCTGATCACGCTCCTGTCACCGACCCGTGGAAGCGAATTCTCCGCGTGCGTCCTGTTTGATCCGCCCCTGTGCAAGCCGGATGACAGCCACGAAAAATTCGATCGGGCTACGATGCGCGTGGCCGCTATGACCCGGCGCCGCACGGATCGGTTTAAAACCAGGGAAGCGTTCGCTGGCTTTCTTCCCTACTTGCCGGTCTTCGAACGCGTCGTACCGGGAGTCTGCGATCTCGTGGCCAGGACGACGCTTCGTGAAGGTGCCGGCGGGAAGGAATATGTGCTTCGATGCCCGCCTGGATTCGAAGCGCAACTCGTAGATTACGCTCGTGCGTTTGCCGTGCTGGTGGACTTTGAAGCTCTTCTCTGCCCGACCAAGGTCATCGGAGCCGATCCGACCTTGCCCTGCTCGTACCTTCCCACGATGGATCTGAGCAGTATTCTGACCGTCGACTACGATTTCCTACCGGAAGCGACACACTTGCTGCAACTGGAACAACCGCAGGAGTGTGCCGCGGCAATGCGTGAATTCATCGATCCCAGCATTGGCACTTGACCCGCACGGCCAGCTTTTGCCCGCATTTCTCACCCGGGCGCACCCAGCGCAGTCTGCGCCCGGGTGACTTGGGAATCAGACCGATAAGTGACTGAAATGAAATTCACTTTCGTCCCAAGTTCAGCGACTTGGTGAGGAATTCGGGTTAGACTGTCTGCATCCGACGTAGAGATAGCCGAGTTTTCAAATAGTTTGTCAGGATGTCCGAATGCGTTTCTGGAGTCTGCATCCCAAGTACCTTGATGCCCGAGGACTGGTCTCCTTATGGAGAGAGGGCCTCCTGGCCCGGGCGGTACTCGCAGGTAGAACGAGGGGATACCGGCGCCATCCCCAGTTGCTCCGGTTTCAAGCGCAATTGGCACCAGTCTCTTTCCTCGCCGAATATCTCCGGGCCGTCCACACGGAATCGGCGGCGTGGGAGAGAGACTCGAGCCCGCATTTCTCGACGGACCGGCGCGTTCCGGCTTGAAGAATCGGATTCCTTGAATCGGCCGGGCAACGATCTTATTTTAGGGGCTACCGTCCGCTCATCGGGAATCGCAACTCAATCGTGACTCCGATGGGAGAGGGAGAAAGTGGCTTTGTCCAAAAGAGACTATTACGAAGTGCTGGGTGTGGATCGCAAGGCCACCCAGCAGGACCTGAAGGCGGCGTATCGTAAACTCGCCATCAAGTACCACCCGGACAAGAATCCCGGAGACAAACAGGCCGAAGAGCGTTTCAAAGAGGCCGCCGAAGCCTACAGCGTTCTCGTCGACCCGCAGAAGCGCGCCCAATACGATCGTTTCGGCCACGCCGGTGTGAGCGGCGCCGGCGCCGGGGGCGGTGGATTCAGCGGCGATCCCTTCGCCGACTTCAGCGATATCCTGGGCGATCTCTTCGGTTTCGGCGACATCTTCGGCGGCGGACGCTCCGGCCGCGGGACACGGACCCGCCGCGGCGCCGATCTGAGGTACGATTTCAAAATCTCATTCGAAGACGCCGTTTTCGGAGCCACGACGAAGATCAAGATCCCCAGGCAGGAGACCTGCGATTCCTGCAACGGCTCCGGCGCCGACCCCGGGACCGGTCCCGTCACCTGCCCCGCCTGTCAGGGGCAGGGCCAGCAGCGCTACCAGCAGGGCTTCTTTACCATCAGCCGCACCTGTTCCCAGTGCCAGGGATCGGGACGGATCGTCAAGAACCGGTGCCGCCGGTGCCACGGGGCGGGACGGGTTCAGCGGGAGAAGGTCCTGGAGATCAAGATTCCGCCCGGCGTCGACCAAGGGTCGAAGCTGCGCATCCTCGGCGAAGGAGAGGCCGGCCCCAACAAGGGACCGTCAGGGGACCTCTACGTGGTCCTTTCCGTAGAGGAACACCCCTTCTTCCGCCGGGATCAGAACGACCTTCACTGCGAACTTCCAGTGAGTTTTGTTCAGGCCGCGCTGGGGACCGAACTGGTGGTCCCGACTTTGGAGGGGACGGAAAAGTTGCGGCTGCCGGAAGGAACTCAGCCCGGCACGGTATTCCGCCTCAGAGGCCGAGGGGTCGTGAGTCCCCGGGGACACGGCCGGGGAGATCAGTTCGTCAAGATGAAGGTCACCTTTCCGAGACGGCTGAGCCGGGAACAACGGGAGTTGCTGCTCCAGCTGGACGCTCTTGAGAAGTCGGACCAGGACAAGGAAGGCTTCTTCGGCAAGGTCAAGGAAGTGTTCGGTTGACAGTCCGTGGTGAAAGTCCCGCGTCGCACCGAAACCGTTCCTGCGCCCGCCGGACCAGGCGCGATGAGGAAGCATACCGGGAGTATGTGACCGAGTCGTAACGCAGTCCGCGCACGATGCAGGGACGGTCGAATGCCGTGACGACTTTTGCCACGGGCTGTTAACAGTCCGTGGTGAAAGTCCCGCGAGCACCGAGACCGTTCCTGCGCCCGCCGGACCAGGCGCGATGAGGGAGCATGCCGGGAGCATGTGACCGAGTCGTAACGCAGTCCGCCGGGATGCAGGGACGGTCGAATGCCGTGACGACTTTTGCCACGGGCTGTTAAGGGCCCCGCCGCTCATTCATCCTCCGCAGCCCCACATCGGACAGCAGTTGACTCGCCTCGGAGGCGTCCATACACTCCCCCGGATGAAACGGATCGCGGTCCTGCCGGCTCTCGTCCTTCTCTCCGGATCCCTGTTTGCTCAGCAGCGTCCGCTGATCACCGAACCCACCAGCACCGTTCCCGAAGGAATGACCCGGTTCGGACTCGGTTTCGAGTACCTCCAAGACGCCACTTTCCGGCTCTCGGGACTGAAGGGGAACCTCACCCGCGCCGGCATTTGCGATCTGCGCTTTGGGGTCGGACCCAGGGCCGAGCTCCGGATGGGCTGGACCGTTCAGGATTTTCTCGGCATATCCGAGAGGTTCCCGGCTCCCCACACGGAAAGACTCGCCTTCTCGGGCAACTCGACCAGCGACTATGGAGACCTTTTCGTCGGCTCCAAGGTCCGTTTCATGGACCAGAAAAACGGTTGGCCGGCAATGGGCCTGCACTTCGCCGCTCAAATTCCCATCGCTTCGAACGAAACCGGCATCGGAAAGGACGTCGCCAACATCTTCTCCGCCCTGGTTCTGGAGCGGAGCTTCGGCCGCCTGAGGAGCTTCATCAATATGGGTCTCGCCCTCTTGGGGGACCCGTTGGATGCAGCGGCCCAGGATGACCTGGTTCTGTATGGGATCGGGATGATCTACCCCGTCACTTCCAAGATAAATCTGGTGGGCGATTTCTACGGAAGGGCCGGGTCCGGCCGTCACACGGGAGTCCCGGTGTCACCCGACATCATTGCCAGTCGATCAGGTATCGGAACCGAGCAACAGAAGAGGCTGCGGATCGCCCTGCAGATTCAGGTGGGAGGGCTCTATTTGGATCTGGGGGCCTTTGCCGGATTACGAGACACCGATCCGTCCTCCGGCGTGGTTTTTGGACTGTCGAAAAAGTTCAAGTCCCCATTCTAGGAGTCTGCGCGGCGCAGCCTCCTAGTCCGAATTCCTCACCGGGTCGCCGAGAAGAGGCCTCAACTACAGCCTGAAGTGGTGCCGCAGACGGTGCACACGTAACAGTTCCCGTTTCGCTGCATCAGGTTCCCGCACTGGAGGCAGGCGGGCGAGTCCGCCCGAACGTCCTGCACCAGCTTTCCTGACGGGCTGGCCGGTTCGGCAGACCGGGAGTACTCGGAAAAACTCACCTGGACGCCATCCTGGACACTGCCGTTGGGACGGACCTGGTGGATGCCGAGCGCCTCCTGGATCTCGGTGTCCAGGAATCGACTCGCCAAGTACCGGACCACGTAGTCGGGAATGGAGGTCGCGAACGGAATCTGGGGATTGTCGGTGAATCCAGCCGGCTCGAAGCTCATGTGGGAGAACATTCGGACATAGTCCTCCAGAGGCACTCCGCGTTGAACCCCCATGGAAATGGCGATGGCCCAAGCCATGGCCATGCCCTGCAGCGTGGAACCCTGCTTCGAGAAATTGACGAAGATTTCGCCCAACTCTTCGTCTTCCGGATACATCCCCATGGTCAGGAAACCCTTGAAACCACGGATTCGGAATTCATGCTGTAGCGCCGGGTGATCCTTGGGCATGTTCCGGTGCTGAGCCGCCAGAACCTGGCGGCTGCTGTCCTTGGTCGACAGCGGCTGCACCAGCTTGCATCCGTCTCGGTAAATGGAGACGGACTTCATCCCGTGTTTCCAGCCCTGGATATAGGCGTCCTTGATCTCTTCGACCGTGGCCGAATTGGGCAGGTTGACGGTTTTGGAAATCGCTCCGGAGAGGAAGGGCTGTACGGCACCGCACATCTTGATGTGCCCCATGGGACGAATGGAACGGACCCCCTTTGCCGGAGTGTCCGCGCAATCGAACACGGGGAGATGGTCCCTCACCAGGTTGGGCGCACCCTCTACCGTATCCTTCCGGTTGACGTAGTCCAGAATCGCCTTCTGCTCCCCCTCGTCGTATCCCAGAGTCCGGAGAGCCCGGGGAATGGTGTGGTTGACAATCTTGAGGGTGCCTCCGCCGACCAGCTTCTTGATCTTCACCAGTGAGAAGTCCGGCTCGATGCCGGTGGTGTCGCAGTCCATCATGAAGGCGATGGTTCCCGTCGGCGCCAGCAGAGTCACCTGTGCGTTCCGGAAGCCCGTTTGAGCCCCCTTCTCGATGGCTTCGTCCCAAACTTCCATGCTGGCGTGAAGCAGGTTCATGGGCACCAGGGCCGAATCGATCCGGGAGAGGGCGCTCCGGTGCTTGTGGATGACACCCATCATGGGAATACGGTTGCTTTCGAAGCCGGCGAACGTCCCCATGCGCTCGGCGATCCGGGCGCTGGTCAAGTAGGCCTGCCCCGTCATCAGCGCGGTGATGGCAGCGGCCGTGTTCCGCGCCTGGTCGCCGTCGTAGGGCAGACCCTGCGCCATCAGGTACGCGCCCAGATTCGCGTATCCCAATCCCAACGTCCTGAAGTCGTGACTGATCTCTTCGATCTCTTCGGTGGGATAGCTGGAGTTGTCGACGATGATCTCCTGGGCCAGGATCAGGACGGATACGGCATGGCGGAAGGACTTGGTGTCGAACTGTCCGTCCGGCTTCAGGAACTTCATCAAGTTCAGAGAGGCCAGATTGCACGCCGAGTTGTCGAGGAAGACGTACTCGGAGCAAGGATTGCAGGCATTGATGGGGCCGGCGTTGGGACTGGTGTGCCACTCGTTGAGAGTGGTCTTGAATTGCAGGCCGGGATCGCCGCACTGCCACGCCGCCTCGGCGATCCACTGCATCATATCGCCAGCCTTGTAGACGCGGTGGACCTTGCCGTCGGTGACCCGGCGAGTTCGCCACTCGCCGTCCGACATCACGGTTTTCATGAATTCATCCGTCACCCCGACGCTGTTGTTGGCGTTCTGGAACTGGACGGACCGGTAGGCCTCACCATCGATGGAGTCGTCGTATCCCAACTCGATGAGTTGCTGAGCCTTCTTCTCTTCCTTGGCCTTGCACCAGATGTACTCCTCGATATCGGGATGTTCGGCGTCCAGGATGACCATCTTGGCGGCCCGGCGCGTTGCGCCGCCGCTCTTGATCGCTCCGGCGAAGCTGTCATATCCCCGCATGAAGGAGACGGGGCCCGAGGCAAAGCCGCCGGCGGCGAGGGGTTCCGTGGAGGCACGGATCTTGGACAGGTTCACGCCGGAGCCGGACCCGCCCTTGAAAATGGTGGCTTCGGTCCGGGCCAGCTTCATGATGTGCTCCATGGAATCGTCCACGGTGTTGATGAAGCAGGCAGAGCACTGGGGCTTCTTCTTGATCCCGACGTTGAACTGAACCGGCGAATTGAACGCCGCCACCTGATGCAGAAGCAGGTAGGTCAACTCGTAGTTGAAGGTCTTGGCGTCGCCGTCCGAGTCGAAGTAATCCATCTTGGAACCCCAACCCGTGATGGTGTCGACGATGCGCCCGATCAGCTGCTTGACGCTCCGCTCCCGCCCGGGGGTTCCCAGATGGCCGCGGAAGTATTTGCTGGAGACGATGTCCGTGGCCCGTTGGGACCAGAACTTGGGGAACTCCAGATCGTCTTGGCGAAAGCTGACCTTGCCCGTCTGCCAATCCTTGATTTCGGCGGAACGAGTCTCCCATTCCACGTCGTCAAAGGGATGGATGTCGGGTCTGGAGAAATGGTGCTCCAATCGAATCCGAGATCCCGATACCGCTTCCGCCAGCTTTCCCATCTTCGCCTCCTGATATTCTAGCTGTTAGAAAAACCCCCGTCGAAATCGGTGTCCGTCCAATTCCGCCATTTCGCCAAGCCCACCGGCCATTGGCGGCATCTCTAGTGAGCGGAAAAATGGCAGAATTGCCACAGACACAATTTGATTTTTTAGCAGGAGCCCCTGACACCAATTTCATGGCAAGCACAGAATTCGAGACACTGGGACAACATAACCCATAGATTTTAAAGGAGTTAAGTGTGATTCATGCTTGACAATCACGTAAGTGCTCACACATACTCTAGCGTCCGTCGATGCAGTGACATCGACTCAGTCAGCCAACACGGACGAGGATCGTCCGGGTCATATGCCGTCTAGCATTGGTGAAAGCGCGCGGCACCAGTTTCGCCAATGGCGTAGCGCAGATTCGGATTCGCAGTCCGCCGGCATTTGGCTATAGGGCCTAAGAGCATTGGCAGAAAAATTTCGTGACCAAGTGGTCGTGGGAGATCTTCTGGACAACGCTTGAGGATTGGAGGAAGGCTGGTTCTCACGTTAGCCAAGCATCAGCATTTGTCGAGTGGCTTGGGCTTGCTGCGAACGTGTCGTTTGACAGTCACAGTCTTCGGGCCGGGTTTTTTGGTGACCCGGACCGGCCGACATTTCGTTTTTGGCGTACGCTCCACCTACTTTCTCGGGATTTGATTGACCCACTATTGCCAGTGGCTTCAACCCGTGAATTCTATTGCCATGAGAAACTAGCCTCCGCTCCAGCATGGAATTTTAGCAGGACACCCTGACAGAATAAGTCAAACCACCCACGTGAGTGGCCCTGGAGCCACTTGCATTCCATGGCATTCCACCGGGCCTCCAGTCCGTGCCCATAACCTGCCTAATCCATAGCCGTCTTATTCCACAGTGGCATTAGATCCACATCGGCCAAGAAATTCCCCAAATAGGGGAATAGGCGCGTGAACTCATTATAGTCGGTGGAGCGGCTGTTGCTCAGAGAACAGAGCGTCCGTGTGGCTCACTGCTTTGACCTATTCATATTGGTTGACGGAGACGGCTGGCTCCTGGGATCCCGTCGAGCGCAACGCGTGTCGATTGCGTACCCATCGAACAGCAGCGAGGGCCAAGCTTTTCCGATCGATTGCTTTGAACCTCGGATGGAAGCACCACGGACGTGCCATTAGCCTCCACATTGCTGCCTCAGGAAGGCCGTTTTCCGAACAGCTTCGACCCGACCCTGAGCAGTGTGGCTCCTTCCTCGATGGCCACCCGATAGTCTTGGCTCATTCCCATGGAAAGCCCGGTCACGGGTTCCGGTCGGGATCGGCTGACTTCCCGGGCCAATCGGGCCAACTGCCGAAAATAGGGTCTCGAGGCTTCCGGGTCCACGGCATAGGGTGGAATCGCCATCAGGCCTCGGAGGACCAGAGGCGGCGACCGATCCACCAGCCGCACGAGCTGTGCCACGGCTTCGGGGTCGGCGCCGTGCTTTTGCGTCTCCTGGCCAAGATTGACCTGGATATAGATGGAGAGGACCTTTCCCATCTCTCGGGCGCATCGGGCAACCTTTGAGATGAGCTTCTCGCTGTCCAGAGTCTGGATCACGTCGAAGATCTGAACCGCCCGGCGCACCTTGTTGGATTGGAGATGGCCGATCAGATGCCACTCCAATGCGGGGCCGCCCACGGCAGGAATCTTGGCCGCGGCCTCCAGAACCCGATTCTCGCCGAACCGGGTCTGGCCGGCCGCGACGGCGTTGGAAACGACCGGGGCGGGAAACACCTTGGTCACGGCCAGGAGCTGAATGTCGCGTCCGTCTCGACCGCAGGACCGGGCCGTCCGGTCGATTTCATCCAGCAGACTCTCCAGACGGGATCTCAAATCCTGCATTGACAGCCAGTATAGCCGAGGTGAATCGGTGAGCGCTCATGGAGATCGGCGCGCGCGCGCCATATCAGCCCGTGGCAAAAGTCGTCGCGGCATTCGACCGTCCCCGCATCGTGCGCGGACTGCGTTGCTATCGGCTCACATACTCCCGGTCTGCTCCCTCCGTTGCGCCTGGTCCGGCGGGCGCAGGAACGGTCTCGGTGCTCGCGGGACTTTCACCACGGACTGATATTCCACAAGCTTCACCCACCGAATCATATGGTACTATGACCAACCCTTGTTTCAGGACGAGGTGGAGGGCGTGCTTCTCGGCATCGGCGGAGGCCCTGTGGGCCGATTCATTGCACTCGAAGGCATCGAGGGATCGGGAAAGACGCTGCAGCTGCAGCTGCTGTCCGAGGAGTTCAAGAGACGCAATATCCCGATCGTCGTGACCCGGGAGCCGGGCGGGACTCCCTTCGGATCCCGACTGCGCCGCATCCTTCTGGAATCCAAAGGACCCAGCCGGGAGGCCGAGGCCGAACTTCTGCTGTACTTGGCGGACCGGTTCCAACATCTGGCGGAGGTGATCGAACCGGCGCTCCAACAGGGACGAACGGTCCTCTGCGATCGCTACCACGCCGCGACGCTAGCCTACCAGGGGTATGCCCGCGGCATCGGGTTCTCCCTGGTCGATGAGCTGGCCCGCCCTCTCCGGATCCGCATGCCCGATCTGACTCTGATCCTGGATCTGGGGGTGGAATCCGGGTTGGCGCGCGCCCGCAGGAGGAATGCCGTCGAGGGCAATCAGGTTTGGGGCCGCTTCGAAGCCGAAACCATGCGGTTCCACCGGCGGGTCCGAGAGGGTTATCGACTGCTGGCACAGCGGGATCCGGATCGGATCTCGCTGGTTGACGCTTCCGGGAATCCACAAGAGACTCTGGAAAAACTGCTGGCCGAACTGGAGGGGAAAGCACTGATCGGCTAGCCCACACTGCTCGCCAGGAGAGGCCGCCGGCAAGAAGAAGAGATGGCCGCCAAGCGTCGCGCCGCCAAGCGCAGTTCGTCCGAGGTTTCCGGTTCCGGCCTGTCGTCAGGGTACAGCCTGGTGCGTCTGCAGGATTTCATCGGGAACCAGGAGCTCGTCAGCCGGGTGAAGAGAGCTTCCCTACCCCAATCCGCCCTCTTTGCCGGGCCCGAAGGAGTCGGCAAGAAGACCCTGGCACTGGGCCTGGCCACCCGGACCGACTGCAGAAACCGGCTTGGAGAGGACTTCTGTGGAAACTGCGAATCGTGCTCGAAGGTGGCCGGAGGCAACCATCCGGACATCCGCCTCTTCCAGGCCACCGGCACTTCCATCAGGATCGAGACCATCCGGCAGTTGACCCGAGAGGCCCGTTTCCGGCCCTTTCAAGGAGCCTGCCGAGTCTTCATCGTGGACCAGGCGGAAAAGATGACCCGGGAAGCCGCCAACTCCATCCTCAAGACGCTGGAAGAACCGGCCGAGACCAGCCGGATCATCCTGACGACGGCCTTCCCCAACCAGCTCCTCCCAACCATTCGATCCAGATGCCAACTCTTCGTTTTCCGACCCTTGACACGCAACCAGCTCAGAAATTATCTCGAGATCCGATATGGAGCGGAAGAGGCGGAGCAACGGGCGGCATTCGCCGGGGGAAGCATCGGACGAGCCCTGCGGTTGGACCTGGAGCAAACGCTGCAGGACCGGGACCGGGTTCTGACCGTGCTCCAACAGTGGCTGTCGAACGCCTCCTTCACCCAACTCTTCGAGGCCTGTGAGGAAGAACCCTTGCGCAGGGACCTCAAGAGCCGGGACCGAGTTCGAGAACATCTGGAAACATTGAGGCATCTGGGTGAAGACCTTTATTTCCTTCGAACCGGGACCGAGTCCAGATTGGTGAACCTGGATCGCCGGGAGCGGTTGCTGGAACTGGCGGAAAGAGTCGATCTGGACTGGATTCGGGATCTCCTATACCATCTCCGGGAGGCACGCGAGGATCTGGACAGGAACGTTCAGCCCCTCTTCTGCTTCGAAACCCTTTGGTTGAAATTGGCCGGAAGGGCATGACATGTACGAATTGCTCACCTTGAGATTCGGACTCCGGAAGACGATCGGAAGATTCCTGGCGACGAACATGAGCTTTCGGGTTGGAGACCGCTGTGTGGTCTCCACCGAGCGGAGCGTGGAAGTGGGGATGGTTCTCGACAGTCACCAACTCGACACCAACGGGACGACGGAGACGACCCTGGGCAAGGCTCTGAGACGGGCGACGGAACGGGACCTCTACCTGTACGAGAAAAAGAAGGACTGGGAAAATACGGCGTACCGTCTCTGCCGCAAGCAGATCAAGGCCCACAAGCTTCCCATGAAGCTGTCCGAAGTCGAGTACGTCTTCGACGGAAGCCGAGTCATCATCTACTTCACCGCTAATCGCCGAGTCGACTTTCGAAGTCTGGTCAAACAGTTGGCGCACCGCCTGAGGACCAGAATCGAAATGCGCCAAGTGGGGGCTCGAGATGAGGCCAAACTTATCGGCGGACTGGGTTGCTGTGGTCTGGGGCAGAATTGCTCGGCTCTTTTCCTGAAGGAACTGAAGTCGGTGAGCGTACGGACGGTCAAGCGTCAGGACTTGAGAATGAGCATGAACCGGCTCTCCGGCATGTGCGGCCGCCTCAAGTGCTGTTTGAACTACGAGGTCGACACCTCTCGCCGAAGATGCACTCAACGCCGGGGGCGGCGACGGGGCAAACGACCGCGGACGAACTGACCGTCCGCCACATCACTTTCGCTGGCACCTCCCATCCCACTTCCGGGAAATTCCGAATTCCACCCAAGGGACCGGAAACCGGCGGTAGCCTTATCGCCCCTGCCACTGGGGTCGAGTACTGACAAATTGGACGGACAACTTTCCAATCGCCCATTCCCTCATGATCCTGATTCCCGATACTCCGTTGGGAATTCGGCGGCTGGAAACCCACCGCTCCCGTGCGCTGGGAGAACTTCTATTTTTCCTCTGCCCTGCCCTTGATTTACTATGGATAGTAAATCGTGATGTCATTTTTGCTATCCGTAGCGAAAACTTCCCGATTCCACATAGGTTGAGCCAAGTTTGCTCGTCGATTCGTGCAAGACCGGGAACGTATGGAACGAGGGACCGGCTGATCGGGAACCCGCCGCGCTCCTTGGAGGGCTGGAAGACCGTGGTTCCACCTTCGCCGCCCGGTGGAGGTACTTATCTCTTCTTCAGTCGGCGCCGCTGCCCAGCTTCTGTTCCAGGAGCTTCGCCCGGCGCTCGAACTCAGAAGCCTTCTTGGAGTCGGGCACGGCCTTGAGGAAGTCTCGGCAAGCCTGGATCGCCTGGCCGTATTGGGCCAAGGTCTCCAGGGTCTTGACCAGTTTCTCGTACCCTTCGTGCCAATTGGGTCCGTAAAGGATCGCTTCTCGGTAGCGGATTTCGGCCGCCTTGTAATTCTCCCGCTTGTAGTAGAAGTTTCCGATCTCGACGGCCTTGCGGGCTTTATCCGGATCGGGCTCCGGAGGGACCTCCTCCTGCTCTTGTGAGGAGGCGTCATCCGCTCGAATCAGGACCGGCTTGCGCCCCAATCTCCGTTCCTGGAGGGGGAGTGTCAAAGCCAGAAGCAAAAGGGGGTAGAAAAGGGCTCGCATGCCGACACGGACCATTCTATTTGGGGCCGTATCGCTTGTCAAAACAGGGCACAGATGTTATACTTTCTCAGATAGCGCTTTTGGAGATTCTACTCTCCCCTTTATTGGTCCTTTTTCATTTCAAGCTCCATACAAGAATGAGACTCAGCTTGGCATGAGGTCACTATGGTCAATCGAAAATTGATACGGCCCTCACTTTCGGGACTGCGGGACCAGAGTTCGCCCAAGTACGCCGACGGCCCGAAGCGGCGAGTTCCCCCCGAACAGACCAACGCGGAGCAGTATTACTATCTGAAGCAGATGACGGGGAAAACCCCCATGGTGGTGCGACTCATCGACGGAGAAGAGATTCGGGGCGTCATCGAGTGGTACGACAGAAACTGCATCAAAGTGAACCGGGAAACCGAGCCTAATCTCCTGATCCCAAAGAACGTGATCAAATACATTTTCAAGCAGAATGAAGACGAGCCGGGGTTGGGACCCAGACGCCGCGTCTGAGTCAAGAGTCCTCCAGTCCCAGATTGTATGCCCGCCCCAGAGCCCGAAGGTTCAGATTCACCAGATCTTCCGTCCTGAATTCCAGACCGGCCTGCAGAGCCGGGTCGAACTCGGCGGCGTCCGCAAACCCGTAGGCCGGCAGGAGATAGCCCTGCGCCAGCAGAAACCAGTGGGCGAACAATGAGACCGCGACCTCCGTCCCTTCCCCGAACGGATAGATTTCGTGGAGTCGGATCTGGGTCACCGTGACCTGCTCCACAACGTGCATCTCGGCAAAGCCCGGACTGCGGGTCCACTCGAAGAACCGGTCCAGGGCCGGCCCAACCGCCGCAGGTTCGAACGGCACGTGAGCGCGGCAGAGAGGCTCGGCGGGGACCAGGCGCAATCCAGCCTTCGTCCCGGGGATGATGGCGTCGCGCAAGGCGATCAGACCTTCGAGATCGGGACACCTCCCGGCGCGAGCGATCTTCAATAGAACTCGAAATCCAGCGCTGACAA
This sequence comes from Acidobacteriota bacterium, assembly GCA_965263035.1. Lineage (GTDB taxonomy): Bacteria > Acidobacteriota > UBA6911 > RPQK01 > JAJDTT01 > JAJDTT01. Next base: position 4,506,760 of record OZ253580.1, on the reverse strand, counting down.
CCGGCTCCGCCAATCCGCCCCGCAAGGCCTCGAACTCTACCAATCCGGGAAGAATCCGCTGCCGGAGCAGTTCGTAGGAATCCGATTTTCCCGCTTCGAAGAGCTGCTTCTTTCGTGCCAGAGCGGCAAACCGGAGAGCAGTCCTCACAAGCGTCCCCGGACTCGGGCTGATGCTGCGAGATAGCGAACCACGGATACCGGACGATTCATGAATCCGGATAGAGTGACGCCAGCTCCACCATGGTTCGCACACCGAAGCCGGTGGGTCCCTGGTTGGCGCCTCCCTCCTGAAACATGTCCACACCGGCCATGTCGATATGACACCAGGGCGTATCGTCGACGAATTCCTGGAGGAACTTGGCAGCCGTGACGGCGCCGGCCGCCCGCTTTCCCACGTTTCTCATATCCGCAATATGGCTGTCCAGGAGCGAGCGGTACTCGTCGTCCAGAGGAAGCCGCCAGAACTTCTCCCCGGACCGTTCCGAGGCCTTGAAAAAGCTCTGCGCCAGCCGGTCATCGTTGGAAAACAGCCCAGCGCGGACATGGCCCAGCGCGACCACGCAGGCGCCCGTGAGCGTGGCGATGTCCACGATGCAGGCCGGATTCAAACGTAGGGCATAGTGTATGGCGTCGGCCAGAATCAGCCGGCCCTCCGCGTCCGTGTTGAGGACCTCGATGGTCTTGCCCGACATGGAACGAACCACATCGCCGGGACGCTGAGCCCGGCCGCTGGGCATGTTTTCGACTGCCGGAAGAATGCCCACGACATTCTTGCGCAACCGCAGTTCGGAGACGGCCTTCATGGCGGCCAGAACGGCACAGGCTCCGGCCTTGTCCGCTTTCATCTCCTCCATTCCCTGGGAGGTCTTCAGGGAGAGCCCCCCACTGTCGAAGGTCACCCCCTTGCCGACCAAAACCACCGGCGGCGCACCGTCATCCTCGGCTCCGAAGTGCTTCAAGACGATCATCCTGGCCGGCTCGTGACTCCCCCGAGCCACGGCCAAAAGAGCCCCCATGCCCTCGTCCTCCATGGCCGGCTCATCCAGGATCTCGATCTGGAGACCCGATTTCCCCGCAATGGAGCGGGCCTCCTCGGCCAGCCGCGAGGGATTGACCCTGTTCCCGGGCTGATTGACCAGGGACCGAGCCAGATTGGTGGCCTCCCCCAGAATCTGCCCGCGATTCAAAGCCTCCTGCAACTCGCTCGTCCGCGCCGGATCACCGGAGCAGAATAGCGCCTTGCCGATTTTGGACTGGCGTCGATCCCGGGTCTTGTATTCGTCCGGTTCATAGCACCCGATGACCAGACCCTCGGCACACGCCTGGATCGAGAGGGCAGAATCCAATGCATCCCAGCCTTCAACGGCAATGCTTTCGACATTGGAGCCTCGAAAATTGCGCACCACCTGAACCATTCGATCGCGAAGACGGGCGCCGCCGCAATCGCCGCGGCGCCCCGCGCCCAAAAGGACCAGACGGCGGGCCGAGACGTCCGCGGGCCTGTGAATCACCAGGATGTCACCGTTGCCCGCCGTCCACTCTCCGCTGGCGGTCAGCTCTGCCAGCAGGCCATTCAAGCGTTCATCGGCCGACCGGATCAACTGGCCGGACTCCTCCTCCTGATAAAGAATCAGCACCATGGCATCGCAGTCGAGACGATGCCAATTCAGATCGACCACTCCAAATTCCATGCTCATCGACGCTTCAACTCCTGTGCAATGTCCCGGTCCACGGCGCGGCGCCGGGCCGCTTCCCTCTTGTCGTAGAGGCGTTTTCCCCGAGCGACTCCCAGCTCGACCTTGGCCCGCCCCCTCTCGAAATAGAGAGCCAGAGGGACCAGGGTGAACCCCTTGTTGGCCACGGCGCTCGTCAACCGGCTGATCTCTCTGCGGTGCAGCAACAGCTTCCGGGGTCTCATGGGATCGTGGTTGGCCAAATTGCCATGACGGTAGGGTCCGATGTGGCAATTCTCCAACCAGACCTCTCCATTCCTGATCCTGGCATAGCTGTCGGCAAGGCTGACCTGATGGTCGCGGATCGCCTTGATCTCGGTTCCCAGCAGCACCATTCCGGCCTGGTACCTCTGCCGGATCTCGTAGTTGTGGAAGGCCTTCTTGTTTCTGGCCACCGAACCGTTGTTCACCGAATCCTCCAACAGCCCAGAATTACAGGCTGGACAGCGTCCGATCCCGGTTTCGGTATACCCTGCGGTAGTAGAGTCGATAATCCCCGCTTCGAACTCCGTCCACCCATCGGGGATGATCCCGGTACCACCGCACCGTCTCCTCCAATCCTTCCTCGAAGGGAATCCGGGGAGACCAGCCCAACTCCAGCCGCAGACGGCTGCTGTCCACGGCGTACCTCCGATCGTGGGCCGGTCGGTCGGCCACGAAGGAGATCAGGTCTTCAGCCTTTCCCAGGATACCAAGGATACGGCGCGCCACTTCCAGATTGGTTCGTTCTCCCTCAGCTCCGATGTTGTAGACAGTCCCGTTTCGGCCTTCGAGCAATATCGCCTCCAAGGCCCGGCAATGGTCCAGGACATGAATCCAGTCCCGGGTATGCAGACCATCTCCGTACAGGGGGAGGGGTTCATCGTCCAGCGCGTTGGAGACCATCAGGGGAATCAGCTTCTCCGGAAACTGATAGGGACCGTAGTTGTTCCCGCAACGCGTCGTAACTACGCCCAGACCATAGGTGCGATGGTAGGCCCTGGCCACGAGGTCGGCGGCCGCCTTGCTGGCGGCGTAGGGACTGTTGGGAGCCAGCGGAGAATCCTCCGTGAACTTTCCGCTGCCGGGCAGCGACCCGTAAACCTCATCGGTGGAAACGTGGATGAAACGAGGAATCCCCTTGCGCCGGGCCGTCTCCAATAGATTCTGGGTTCCCAGAACGTTGGTCTGGACAAATGCGGAAGCATCCAGAATGCTCCGGTCCACATGGCTTTCGGCGGCAAAGTGGACAATGGCGTCGATTCCGGGATCCAGAGCCCCGGCCACCTGTTCCCTGGAGGCAATGTCGCCCCGGATGAAGCGGTAGTTGTCGCCGGCCTCCAGACCGGCCAAGTTCTGCAGATTCCCGGCGTAGGTGAGGAGATCGAAGTTGACGACCTGAAAGCCGCGGCGACTCAGAATGTGGCGGATGAAATTCGAGCCGATGAAACCTGCTCCACCGGTCACCAACAGTTTCATCTGAAGCCACCCCTTGCAGTCCGTGGCGAAAGTCCCGCGAGCACCGAAACCGTTCCTGCGCCCGCCGGACCAGGCGCAACGGAGGGAGCATACCGGGAGTATGCGAGCCGATAGCAACGCAGTCCGCGCACGATGCAGGGACGGTCGAATGCCGTGACGACTTTTACCACGGTCCGCATGAGGGCGCCAAATCCCAATTGCGATTCCGGGGCTCGGTGCCGGCCCGCATTGATCAGCGGATCATACGGGAGTTTCTGCACGGAATGTCAAGGATTGGCGAACATCTCGACTTCAAGGTGCGCAAGATCTCCAGCACCCGCCGCCACCAGGTTCGCGGCCCGCATCAGGGACTCGATGGTTCCCGCGTCCGTCCACCAGCCGTCAATGACATTGTACGTCAACTCGTTCGACTCGATGTACCGGTTGTTGACGTCCGTAATCTCCAGTTCGCCCCTGGCGGAAGGAGAGAGGGTATCGATGATGTCGAAGACCCGGCTGTCGTACATGTACACTCCCGTCACGGCATACGGAGAAACGGGCCTGGACGGCTTCTCGGTGATGCGTACGACTCGGTCGCCGTTCAACTCCGGCACACCGAAACGTTGAGGGTCGCGCACTTTCTTCAATAGAATCTTGGCGCCCCGCCCCTGACGGAGAAAGCTCCGAACGAACGGCACGATGGATTGTTCAAGAATGTTGTCGCCCAGCACGACACAGATCAGGTCGTTTCCGGCGAAATGCCGGGCCAGAGAGAGCGCATCCGCGATTCCCCCCTCTCCCTCCTGATAGCCGAAGTGTATCTGTCTGAGGCCGAACTCCTGGCCGCTGCCCAACAGACGGAGAAAGTCACCCGCGTTGTTGCCCCCCGTCACCAGCATGATCTCGTCGATGCCGGCGTCGACCAACATTTCCAGCGGATAGTAGATCATGGGCTTGTTGTAGACCGGCAACAGGTGCTTGTTGGTCACCTTGGTGAGGGGCCACAATCTGGTGCCGAGTCCACCCGCGAGAATGATTCCCTTCATCTTCTTCCAAATCCCGGCTCATCTTACCAGCCAGTGGAAAAAGTCGTCACGGCATTCGACCGGGTCTGCATCGTGCGCGGACTGCGTTGCGTCTCGGTCGCATACTCCCGGTATGCTCCCTCTACGCGCCTTGTCCGGCGGGCGCAGCCCCGGTTTCGGTGCTACGCGGGACTTTTGCCACGGACTGCTAACTCAGGCGTTTCGGCCGTCGCAATTTCGCCAATTCCAGATAGAGCCGCTCGGTCTCATCCAGCTTACGATCCAGAGTGAAATACTCGGCGACCCGCCTGCGACCCGCTTCCCTCATTCGGCGTCTCAACGAGGAGGACGAGAGCACCTTGGCCAGCGCCTCGGCCAACTTGTCCGGCCTGCCGGCGGGGACCAGCAGACCCGTACTCCCATCTACCACCAGCTCCGGAATCCCCCCGACACGAGTGGCCACGACGGGTAGCGGCCGGGCCATTGCAGCGAGAATGGCGGAGCTGAGCCCCTCCGACAGCGATGGCAGGCAGAAGACGTCGAATTCCCGCATCATCGCGTCGCTGTCTTTCCGAAATCCGGTGAACAGGACTCGGTCCGCGACATTCAGTGCGCGAGCCCGCTCCTCGAGGATCTGCCTGCGCTCCCCGCCTCCGACAAGGACATACGTCACGTCGGGAAACCTCTCCCGCAACCGAGCCGCGGCCTTCAGCACCGTCTCGTGTCCCTTCTCAGGGCTCAGATGGGCGACGACACCCACTACAAGGCCCGATCGCACCGGCAAAACCGACGTGGAAGGGTGCCCGTCGACGGACTGCAGATCCACCCCTTCATAGATCACCGAAACCCGCTCCGGCCGTACGCCGTCCTGAACCAGCGTCCGCTCGATACTTCCGGAGACGGTGACGACCCGGTCGAGGAGCCAGTTGTACTTGATGTGGCTGAACCTGGAGCGCAGCGGAAAGTTGACTCGGCGGGAAGCGACCAGAATGGGAACTCCGCAGATCCAAGCCGCCAGTTTGCCTGCCAGGACCGGGCGGGGCGTATTGTAGTGGAGCACGTCCACCTTCCCGGGCCCCATAATCCGGGCCAGGCTCCATGCCGCCGGCAGACTCAGTTCACTCCGCTGGGTGAAGCTGTGGGTGGGAATGCCCGCATCGTGAACTCTGTTTTCCAGCGGGCTCCCGGCCGGCGCCGCCAACTCCACGCCGTAGCCCCGTTGTCGGATTCCCACCATCAGACTGAAGAGCTGCTCCTGGCCTCCCCGCCAGAAGCTCTCGGTATCCACGTAGAGGATCCTCAAAGGACACTTCACGCTATCGATCACCCACCCGCTTCGGGTCTCCTGCGGCCAGTTCCCACAGCTTGAGATACTTGAAGAATGTGGACACGGCAGAGAGGGCCGACACGGCCAGCCCGGGAACGCCGTCCTGAAAACCCCGGTGAAGGACGTAATTGCGCAGGAATACCAGAGGGGGATACAACAACAGTTTCAACGGTCCGGCTCGGGCACCCGAATCGAAATAGTCGGCCGCCGCCAAGTTGGTGAACCGCTCCAGCTGTTGCAGATACTCGCTCAGGGAAGCGTAGGTGTAGTGGTGCAGATCCCCCGAAAGTCGGCCGGTGGGCCCTTTGACTCGGAAGGACTCATGGACCCGTCCGCCCTTCCACTGTCCCCCGGACCGGAGAAAGAGTCTCATCTGCCAATCGGGATACCAGGTCGTGTGCTCGATCCATCTCCCCAGAAAGAAGGTCTTGCGGCACAGGTAGTATCCGTCGATTCCGTCATCCTTCCCGGATTTCCAGCGGTGCACTTCCGCTTGCAGCTCCGGACTCAGGACTTCGTCCGCATCCAGGCTCAGGACCCAGTCGAAGGAGGCTTGATGGGCCGCAAACTGCTTCTGGTCGCGGTAGCCGGACCACCTGCGTTGGAGAAATCGATCCGTATAACGACGGCAGATGGCTTCGGTCCCATCTGAGCTGAAGGAGTCCACCACCACGATCTCGTCGGTCACGGCCTGAAGGCTGCTCAGAGCAGCATCGATCTTCTCCTCCTCGTTGTAGCTGATGACGACGCCGGAGAGCTTCTTCAAGAGACTCGCCCCATCCAGATCACTTGAGCCGACCAAGGAGCCTGCGCGGCAGAAATTGATCTACTGCGAAAGCGGTAGAATCGGTCCATATTTCCCCGCTTTCTCGCTACGATCATTTCTACCGCGCAGACTCCAAGCCCCTGACCTGGAGTTCAGATCCTCAGATCATACAACCGAACCGGCCGGGACGAGAGGAGTCGGCCTCGACGGCAGGAGCTTTTTCCAGACCCGGATGCTCCGCTCGGACCTGGCTGCTGCTCCGATACACTCGAATCGGTGCGGTCCGATAGAAGGAACTCAGTATTCTGGAGATCTCCACATCGGATCGCCGTGCCCGGTCCCGCTCCCATCGCCGCATCCGCCTCACTTTGGAAATCCGGGAGAGAGCGCCCAGGAAAGAACGGTAGAAGTTTCCATCGAGCACCATGAACCGAGTCAGCAGGAGGCCTGCGAGTCCCACCAGGTGGCGAATCCAGTAGCCGGTGGAGTGGAGGTTGATCCAGTGGAAGAGGAGCCGATTCCGCACCGCTACGGTCTCGACCTTTCGAGGCCGGAATCGGCTGCCGATGGTGGCGCTGATCCGGTGATAGGCGACGCTATTGGGTTCGTAGTGGATCTTCCACCCACGCTTCCATCCGCGGTAGGAAAGGTCGACATCCTCCCAATGGAAGGGGGCGAGGAGGGTGTTGAAACCTCCCAGCTCCCGGAGTTTCCGGCGGTCGTAGGTGGCGAACCCACCGACCGCATAGGCCGATAGCCATCGGCGGTCCTGAATTTCCGCTCCGGTGCTGTTCGGGTCCAAGTCATAGTTCAGATAGACGCTCCAGAAGCCGCGCCGGAAACGGCCGAACCGCCCTCCCGCCGTGAACTCGCCTCCGTCCCAGGAGAAGACCCGAGCCGTGACCGCCAGCACATCCGGGTCCTGAAAATGCGGGGCTTGGTACAGAAGGTAATCGGGCTCCACCTTCACGTCGTTGTTCAAGAGAGCCACCAGCGGAAAATCGGCGTGCTCGAATCCGAGATTGCAGGTCGGGGCGAAACCTCGATTCGAGGGGGACTCGATCAGCCGGACCCGGGGAAACTCGGCCGTCAGGACGTCCCGGGTCTCGTCCTCACTGCCGTCATCGACGACCAGGATCTCGGTCCGGCAATTGCTCTCGCGACGGTAAAGCTCGGCCGCCACGCACACCGAGGGCAGAGTCTCCCGCAACAAGGCGAGTCCGTTCCAGGTTGGAATGACGATGCTCACGTCCATGGGCAATGCTGCTGGGCCAGGAGTCTGCGCGGTAGCAATGATCGTAGCGAGAAAGTGGGGAATCGAGGCCGGATTTTCTCGATTTGGAGGTGCATAGTTGTTCTATTCGCCGAGAAATCGGGGAAATATGGACCGATTCTACCGCTTTCGCAGTAGCTCAATTTCTGCGGCGCAGGCTCCTAGATCAACAGGGATCGGCCGGTCATTTCCTCCGGCTGCGGCAAGTCCAGATATTGCAGCAGCGTGGGGGCCACATCCTCCAGAGCTCCTCCCGACCTCAACGCTGGCCGGTTTTGAGGATCGACCAGAATGAACGGCACCGGGTGACTGGTGTGAGCCGTATGGGGCTGACCTGTCTTCGCATCCACCATCAACTCGGCATTCCCATGGTCTGCCGTGACCGCCATGACGCCCCCGGTTTTCCGGATCTTTCGGTAGATTCGGCCAAGGCAGGAGTCCACCGCCTCTACCGCCTGGACGGTGGCCGCCAGGTCTCCCGTGTGTCCCACCATGTCGGCGTTGGCAAAATTGACCACCATGGCCGGAAAGACGCCGCGCTCCAACTCGTAAAGCAAGCGATTCGTGATCTCGGCGGCGCTCATCCAGGGTTGGAGATCGTACGTGGCCACCTTCGGAGACGGAATCAGAACCCTCGTCTCGCCTGCCGGAGGGTCCTCTGCCCCCCCGTTGAAGAAATAGGTGACGTGAGCGTATTTTTCCGTCTCCGCCAGCCGCAGATTGGAAACGCCGTGGGAACTCAAGAGCTGGGCCAGCGTGTGCTGAACGGGAACGTAACGGAAGGCCGCCGGCAGCGCCCAGTCGAGCCGATACTGGGTCATCGTGAGAAAGTGAGCCATGGGCTCCCGGCTCCGGGGAAAGGCCCGGAAATCGACTCCCGTCAGTGAGTGTGTGAGTTGGCGAGCCCGGTCGGCACGGAAGTTGAAGAAAATGGCCGCATGATCGGGATCGATCGAGCCCATCGGACGGCCGAGTGAATCCACAACCGAAAATGGGTCCACGAACTCATCGTAGACCCCGTTTCGATACGACTCCTCCACACCCTGAATCGGATTCCGCCAGCCTCGTCCTCCTCGACCCTCGACCATACATCGGTAGGCCTTTTCCACCCGGTCCCAACGGTTGTCGCGATCCATGGCGTAGTAGCGGCCGCCGACCGAAGCCAATCCTCCCGTTCCCAGTTTCCTGGTTTCTGCCTGCAACTGTTCCAGAAATTGCACTCCGCCGCTGGGACTCGCGTCCCTCCCATCCAGGATCGCGTGGATCCACACCTTCTCGACATGCTCGTTCCGGGCCAGCCGCAGCAACGCCAGCAGGTGGCGGATGTGGCTGTGCACTCCACCGTCCGAAACCAGCCCGATCAGGTGAAGCGCCGTGTGGCGAGCCCTTTCCATAACGGATCGCAGGCTCGAGTTGCCGTCGAACCGCCCTGTTTCTATGGCTCGATCGATTCGGGTCAGATCCTGCGGGACAATCCGTCCGGCCCCCAGATTCAAATGGCCGACCTCGCTGTTACCCATCTGGCCCTGGGGCAGGCCGACACGTCCGCCACTGGCCGCCAAGCGGGTCCAGGCGTAGCGCGAGTAGAGACTCTCCATGTTGGGGAGTCGGGCCTGGGCGATGGCATTCCCTTCCCGACCGTCTCGCCATCCCCAACCATCCAGGACGGCCAGAAGGACCACGGGGGGTGTCGACATGATTCAGCGCGGCAATAACAGGGTCAAACAGTGGTTCTTGTCAGGCAAGATCCTGTACTGGTGAAGGGCCATCGTGCGTGAGCTCCGTGCTGGAGTAGAGGGCTCGGTCGCCCAGTTCCTCCTCGATCCTCAACAGCTGATTGTATTTGGCCACCCGGTCGGACCTGCAGGTCGATCCCGCCTTGATCTGAACGGCGTTGGTCGCCACGGACAGATCCGCTATGAAAGCGTCCTCCGTTTCGCCCGAACGATGCGAGACAATCCAGCTGTAACCATTCTCGCGAGCCAGATCGATGGTTTCGAGCGTCTCGGTCAGGGTCCCAATCTGATTCAGCTTGATGAGAATCGAGTTGGCCACCCCGGAATCGATGCCCTGTTGCAACCGGCCCGGGCGGGTGACGAACAGATCGTCGCCCACCAGTTGGACCCGGTGACCCAACTCGCGGGACATCCGAGCCCATCCGTCCCAGTCATCTTCGGCCAGTCCGTCCTCGATGGAACAGATGGGATAGAGGTCCAGCCAACCGGCGTACATTTCGATGAGCTCCTCCGAACTCATGTAATTGAGCCCCCGCAGAACATAGTGCCCGTCCCGGTAAAGCTCGCTGGCAGCCACGTCGAGAGCCAGGTAGAAGTCCTCGCCGGGACGGTAGCCGGCCCACTCGATGGCTTTCAGGACCAGTTTCACCGCCTCTGCGTTGGATTCCATGTTGGGAGCGAATCCACCCTCGTCACCGACGGTGGTGGGGCGCCCCTCCTGCTCCAGGACCCGCCCCAGGTGATGGAACACCTCAGCGCCCATTTGCAGTGCCCGCGAGAAGGAGACGGCGGATACCGGAACCACCATGAACTCTTGAAAGTCGACGTTCCTGTGACCGTGCACACCGCCGTTGAGGATGTTCATGAGAGGAACCGGCATGCGGCGGGCCTCGGCCCCCCCCAAAGAACGGAATAGAGAGCAACCCCTGGTCTGGGCGGCGGCCCGGGCACAGGCCAGGGAAACCGCCAGGATGGCGTTGGCCCCCAGCTTCTCCTTGGACTCGGTTCCGTCCAGGTCGATCATCCGGCGGTCCACCCGAGCCTGGTCCAGGACCGAGAGGCCCTTGACACCGGGTCCGATGACGCGCCGGATATTCTCGACGGCCCGGCCGACTCCTTTCCCCAGATACCGGCCAGGATCTGCGTCTCGGAGCTCTCTGACCTCGTGAAGACCGGTGGAGGCTCCGGATGGTACGGCAGCTCTCCCCACGTGGCCACCCCGGGTCACGACATCCGCTTCGACCGTGGGGTTTCCTCTGGAGTCAAGGACCTCTCTGGCCCGGACTTCTTCGATGTTCGTCATGATCAAAAGTCACACGAAACGGGCGGGGGGGAGGTTATCTTCGCTCCTTCTGCCGTCGAATTCGTTCCTGGAGCCGCTCGACGCTCGCCTGGATCTCACCATCCTGCCTGAGGCTGTGAGCTTTCTTGTAGTGTTCCAGAGCCTCCGAATACTGGTCATTCATTTCGTAGATGTAACCGAGCCGGTTATATGTCTCCCAGTGATCCGGGGCGATTTCCCTGCTCTTCAAAAAGGCTTCCTGTGCCGCCGAAAGATGTTCGGAGAAGAGATGAGCGATCCCCAGATTGAACCAGGCATCCCCGTCTTCCGGTTGTTCCTTCAGGTATTCGCCCAAGATGGTGACCGCTTCCGAATAGTTTCCCTGTTCCAGGGACGCAACGCCTCGGTAATAGACGATGCGAGAGAGGTGGTTCCGGGCTTCGGCGGAATTTGGATTCAGCCCGACGGCCTGTTTCAAGAATCCCTCGGCCAGTGCGTAGCTCCTCTTCCTGTAATGGGCCAATCCGAGTTGGAACACATCGTCAAACTGGCCCCTGCGGATCGAGACGGCCCTCTCCAGATCCGAGATGGCCCGGTCATACATGGCCAGATTGAAGTAGGCACTTCCTCGCGTGTGGTGCAGTTGGTAGCGATCCGCAGGCGACTTGACGTACGGCTCCGCTTTTTCAAGCGCCGCGACGGCTTCCTGAAAATTACCCGTGTTGTAGTAGGCGATCCCCAGACCCTGATGCGAGGCGTAGACGTCGTCTTTGAGTTCCAGCGCCTTCTTGAAGGACTCGATGGCCTTGTCCGCCCGATCGGTCTTCAGGTACGAGATCCCGAGAATCCGGTGACCACTTTCATAGTCAGAGTGCTCCTCGACGATCACCTCGAACTCTGCTATGGCCTTGTCGTACTGCCCCTGCTTGTAGAAGGAGATCCCCTTCCCGAAGTCGCCCTGGCCCCAGAGCAGACGAGTACCGAGCAACAGTGCCAGCATTCCGATTCGGCAATGGCGACGGGCGGGCCGCATGGTCACCCCTTCGTCGGCTTCACTCGAAAACACCGAATGTCTTCCAGCGCTCGACTTCCGACTCCGTAGGAACCGAGATGTTCTTGACCTCAAGGTGCCTCAAGAGGTCGAAAACTTCGATCATTACCCGATACGGAACATGTCCCTGTGTCTGAATGATCACGGGCTTGCTGGGATTCTGCCCCATCTTCGCTTCCACATAGCTCGCCAGCGAACCCAGTGACATGGGCGTCTTGTCCACCAGGTATTGCTGTTCGCCCGTGATCTTGATGTGGACGGCTTCCTCGGGCTGGACGTCCAACCGGGTCGGATCCTCCTTGGGGAAAGCGAACTGAATCCCCCGGTTAGAAGTAAAGACCGCCGTCAACATGAAGAAGATGATCAACAGAAAGGCGATGTCGGCCATGGAGGAGGTGGGGACCTCGGGGCTCCGCTGGAGACGGCTTCGGAACTTCATTCAACCCGATTCCTTTGGCTTTCGATCGGTGAGGAGGCCGATCCGGCGGGCGCCATTGCTCCGCAACTGCTCCAGGACGCCGTCCACCAATTGATATTGGACATTCCGGTCCGCCTTGATCAGAAACTCCTTCCCCGGAATCACGGCTACCAGTGTTTTCACCAATTGACCCAACTCGGCGATATTCGCCAGCGGGAACGCCGGCACCTCGCCATCAGTAAAGCTGACCTCGCCTTGAGATGAGATCGCAACGATGGCTGCATCCTTGGATACTTCCGTCCGAATCTCCGACTCGGGCAAGCTCACCGAGGTCCGTTCCGGAGAAAAGGAAGTCGTCAACATGAAGAAAATAATGAGCAGAAAGGCGATATCCGCCATGGATGCCGTCGGAATCCGGGGAACCATGGATACGGATGCTTCCCGTCTCAGCTTCATCAGGAATCACTCGGGGCCGTTTCCGTCAGCCGGTCTCTTCCGCCCTGCCTTTCCTCCAACTCGTTGAACGTCTCCAACAGCATGGACGAACTGGTTTCCATGTCCAGACCCAGGATTGAGACCCGGTTGCTGAAGTAGTTGTATGCGGCCTGGACCGGGAGAGCGACGATGAGGCCCGTCGCCGTGGTCACCAGGGCCTCGGCGATGCCACCTGCCACCGCCTGCGGGTTTCCAAGGCCGACCTCCGCCAACGCCTCAAATGACGCGATCATACCGGTGACGGTTCCCAGGAATCCGAACAACGGAGCAATGTTGGCCACCGTTCCCAGGATCCAGAGCCCCTTCTCCAAATTGGAAACCTCGTGAAGCGCCACGCTTTCCATTGCCTTCTCGATCTCGTAGTGAGGCTTTCCGTACCGGAGCAGACCCGACTTCAGAGTGCTGGCGACGGGGTGAGTATAGGACTCGCAAACCTCCAGGGAGCGGCGAAGATCCCCGTCGAGCAATGCCTGGCGGACTGAGGAAAAGATGTCCGCCGTGGTTCCTTGAACCCGGTAGTACGTGATCATCCGTTCGATGATGAATATCAACGCGAGTATGGAACAGAGAAGGAGGGCGTACATCATGGGACCGCCCTGCTGGAAATAACTCCACAGGGTCCCCCCGATTGCTACTACCACTGTCCTGTCCTCCTATTGTCCGACCAACAAACCAATGTGCTGAGTAAATTAGACTGCAAAAATCGGTGGAAGTATCAATTCAGTCCAAAGAGTCTGGCATCCGACCCCGTGGCACTCGTCAGGAAAAGTCATGATAGCCCCGCCTCGCCGGGCAAGTCAAACCGGCCCGGAGGAGACATCCGGGAAGCAAACTGCGCCGGGATGCAGGGACGGTCGCATGCCGTGACGACTGTTGCCACGGGCTGTTATGCGTTCAGGAGGGGATTCTGACCTGCAGGCGTTTCAACTTGGCATTGAGGGTGGTCGGCTTGACCTTGAGAAGACTGGCGGCCTTCCTCTGGTTCCAATTGGCCCGTTCCAGCGCCAGCAGAATCAGATTTCGCTCAAACTCGAGCACCAGGTCCCTGAGGGAACCGTTCTGGGATTGCGCCGGGATTCCATCCACCCGGCCCGAGGTCGAATCCAGAATTTCCTGAGGAAGCAGATCTGATCGGATGCTTCCGCTGGTCCCGGAAAGAACCACTGCACGTTCGATGGCGTTCTCCAGTTCCCTGACGTTCCCGGGCCAGTCGTAGTTCATCATGACCCTGAGCGCGTCCTGGTCGATGGAATTCAACGTCTTTTCATTCTCGCGGTTGAAGCGGGTAAGGAAATGGTGGGCCAGCAGAGGGATGTCATCCTTCCGATCGCGCAACGGCGCCACGTCCACGGTGATGACCTTGAGACGGTAGTAGAGGTCCTCTCGGAATCGGCCTTCCCTGACCGCCTGCTCCAGGCCCACGTTGGTGGCGGCCACGATTCTCACGTCGACCTTGATGTTCCGTATGCCACCCACGGCACGGAATTCCCTCTCCTGCAGAACCCGCAACAGCTTGGCCTGGGTCTGCACCGGGACGGTACCGATTTCGTCCAGGAAAAGGGTGCCCCCATGAGCGATTTCGAACAGTCCCTTCTTGGTTGCCGTGGCCCCGGTAAATGCTCCCTTCACGTGCCCGAAAAGCTCACTTTCCAGGAGCTCGGAGGGAATCGAGCCGCTGTTGACGGGGACGAAGGACCGGACGCGCCGGGGACTCAGATTGTGTATGGCCTTGGCGACCAACTCCTTCCCGGTACCGCTCTCTCCCGTGATCAGAACCGTGCTGCGGCCCGGACCCACCTGGGTAATGAGGTCCGTGACCCGACGGATCGGTTCGCTCTTCCCGACGATGTTCTGGAAGTGACCCTGACGGTGGTGGAGACTGGACTTGAGCTGGCGATTCTCCAACTCGAGGCGGCGCTGTCGAATGCCGTTCTTGATGACCAACAGCAACTCTTCGTTGCGAAATGGTTTGGTCACGAAGTCGAACGCTCCCAGCCGGGTCGCCTGCACCGCGTTCTCGATGGACGCATAGGCCGTGACCATGATGACGGCCAGGTCAGGATCCAGGTCGAGGATCTTCTCCAACGTCTCGAGTCCGCCGATGCCCGGAAGCATCAGGTCCAGGAGCACCAGGTCCACCGGCTCCCGTCGAATCAGCTCGAGCCCTTCCTCTCCCGAGGAAGCGAGGAGAACCCGGTGGCCGCCGCCGGCGACGACTCGCGAGAAGACCTCTCGCATGATCTCTTCGTCGTCGATGATCAGAACTGAAGCCCGGGATGTCATTGAACCCTTTTCACGGGCAGCTGGACTGTGAACGTGCTCCCCTCCCCCACTCGGCTTCGCGCCTGAATTCGACCCTCGTGCTCCTGAACGATTCCGTAACAGACCGAGAGCCCCAGGCCGGTCCCCTTCCCTACGTCCTTGGTGGTGAAGAAGGGATCGTAGATCCGGTGGAGAACGTCGCCGGGAATGCCCTTTCCACTGTCTTCCACCTCCACCACGAGACCTGAATTCCTACGGGAGGTACGGACCGTGATGCTCCCTCCGTCCGGCATGGCGTCCTTGGCATTCATCAGCAAGTTGACGAAAACCTGCTGCAGCTTGCCCTCATGTCCCCGGGTGCGGGGAAGAGCGGGATCGAGATGGAGACTGACCTCCACCCTATGGCTCCAGAGTTGATGCTCCAAGAGGGACACCGTCTCCAACATCAGGGAATTGACGTTGACCTCGCGGATTTCGCCGTCCCGGACACGGGCAAAGTTGACCAGGTTGTTGACGATCCGCGAGGCTCGAAAGCTCTGCTTTTCGATCTTCTCCAACAGGTCGCGCCGGAAGTCGGAAGCAGGAGTCGAATCCAGCAGCAACTGCGTGTAGCTCGAGATCCCGGCCAGAGGCGTATTGACTTCATGCGCCACACCCGCCGCCAGGAGGCCGATGGACGTGAGCTTCTCCGCCTGCACCAGTTGATCCTCCAACTGCGCCTTCACCGTCACGTCGTCGAAGAGCAGAAGAGTTCCGGTGAGTACGTCATCCTGGGCCACGAAGGGCGAGAGGTGAATATTCACGAGGCGATCCTCGCCCGACGAGGACTTGAGACGCGCCTTGTCCAGGCGCGTCACCTCCGGAATGCGCCAGCGAGATCCGCCCAGTGCCTCCTTCACGGATTGGAGCAGGTCCGAGGGAAAGACGTTGTCGATACTCCGGCCGACCGCCTGGCTCGCCTCCAAGCCGTAGAAAGACTCCATGAACGAGTTCCAGACTCGGACGGCGCCTTCCGAATCGACCACCACGACTCCCGCCGTAATGCTCTGGATCACGCTTTCGTTGTAGGTCTTGAGCCTCTGAAGCTCGCCCGCCCTGGTTTCCAACGAACGGTAGAGCACCGCGTTGTCCACGGCCGTTGCCACATAGCCGGCAAGCGCCGCCAGCAACTCCATATCCTCGCTGTTCAAGACGTCGCCGTTGGCCCGATCCCCCAGACCCAGCAGGCCGATGACGCGGCCATGGGTCTCGAGGGGCTGGAGACACCGAATTCCCAGGGCTGACAGTCGGGTCTGGTGACGCGTCTCCTCATCCCAGCCGCCGACACCCGGCGCCAACCGCTCCGCCCGGCCGTCACCGCGGCCCCAAGGTGGAGCCGGCACCAGGATCGGACTGTCCTTATCAAGCCGGCCGTTCACACCGAGGGCGTGGTAAAGGAAGAATTGACCAGGCCGGTCCGGAGAGCGGAGAAAGACGGCCACGGGACGGACAGTGAAGGTCTGCTCGATCCGGGCGCAAACTCGCTCCGCCAAACGCGGCAAACTGATTTCCGAGTTCAGGCTCCTTCCGAAATCCGCAAATGACTGACGATAGTCGTAGGTCTCCGGATAGTAGTAGCGATCCAGTCGCTGCTGAATCCTGTTCTTCACCGGTGCGAACAGGAAGGCCACCACCAAGGCCGAAACGGCGAACACTGAGAAGTCGGAATGGGGAGAGAGACCGAATAGCGTTCCACCGACCAGCAGGACCACCCCCACGTAAAAAACCAGCAGGACCCAACTGGCCAGGACGTAGGCCGCGCTTTCGCGGAAGATCAACTCCACGTCCATCAATCGGTACCGGATGATGGCGTATCCGAAACACAAGGGAAGGAGCGTCAGACTCAAGATCGACATCTCCATGAGGGGATGGATGGGAAAGCCCAGGAAATAGGGTCCGGCATACAGAATCAGGAACGGGGCCAGGGCGATGAGGGTCCCATGGGACACCCACTTCATCTGCCTGCGGTGAAGGGGTGTCCGTGCCTGCCGGCCGGAATGGATGAGCAGACCGGCTCCCAGACAGAAGAAGATCCCCAAATGGGACAGATGAATCTTGTCAAAGAAGTGGGCGATCCCCGGACTTCGCGCCAACCCCAGCGGCTGCAGAGACCCCAGGAACCAAGCCACGTGGATCGCCAGTAGCGTGACCGCCGGCAGATAGAAGGCAGCCCCCAGCTTTCCCCGCGGATCCAGCCATCGTTGGGCCTCGGGAAAAGTCGCGCAGAAATGGAGAAACAAGGGGGGAAGAACCAGCAGGGCCACCGACCCGATCCAATAAATCAGGAGATCGAAGGGATCGCCGCGGCCGGAGTACCGGTACAGATACAGGCAGAACGAAACCAGGCACAGCAGAAAAAAGTGGAGTGCGCCCGGTGACTGGTGCTTTCGCAGAAAGACGAACAATCCGATGGAGAGGTGGAGCAGGGCTACAAGCACCAGAAGGCTGTCGGTCCGGTCGAGCCCCGACTCGATCTCCAACTGCACTTCGTGTCGGCTCCGATCGCCTCCCGGTGTTTTCTGGATCAGATACGTCGCCGGCATGCCATGGGGAACGGCCCCGGCCAAGACTTCCATCACCTCGACATAGTCGTCGAGAGTCCGGATCTCGATACCCCCCAGCTCCAGCAGCCGGTCTCCCGTCTCGATTCCGGCACGCGGCCCGCCGCCCGCCGGATCCCGGATCCGATGAGCGACCACGTTCCCGCTGCTTCCTTCGGTCCAGACGATCCCGTCAGAGACCTCGCCCCAAGTCGACCGATCCAGAAGATTCAGGACGCCGGCGTAGACGGCGACGACGGAAGCCAGGACGACCAGAATAGCCTTCAGTTGGAAGCCACGAAGCATGAACGGCTCCCTCAGAAACGGCCGGCAACGGAAATGACGCACACGACGGCGACGCTTTTCATGACCCTTCCAATACCCCACCATTCATTCGCAAGATCGGTGCCATCTACCGGTCGACCCACGAAATCTCCTGAGAAGAAGAGGGATTCTCGTCCCTGCGAGAAGGCCGGTGCACCCCTGACGGAGAAATCAGTCCAATCTCTCGTACGAGATCCAATAATTTGGATTGTCGACATGCGTCCCCCGGATCAGAGCGTTACCGGGAGGCCTGCTTCCGGAACAGCAGGAACGGCGGTGGGAAATCAGAACCGGACCGTGACTCCTCCCCGAACGGACCTTGGGTTTTGGGCCAAAACGACGCTTCCACCCGGACCGTTCGAAACCACGCCAAGGTCCTCATTGGTGAGATTGCGGATATCCAAAAGCGCCTCGATCCGGCGGCCGTTGAGGAAGTCCAGACCGAGGAAGCTCAAGATGCTGTCGGGAATGGGGATGATCTGACGAACAAAGAGATTCAGGCCCTTGTTGCCGGTCTCGTAGGCATCCGAGAGCGCGTCCAACGGGGTCACGGGGTCGCCGTCCGTCACGAACTTGACCACGGCCGTCAACTCGGTCCGAGTCGTCGGTATGAACACGCCCAGCTCGGTGTCGACAGCGCCGTAGCCCGTTCTCTTCAACAGGCTGCCGACATCCGCCGTTTCCAGCACCAGGGCGTACCCGGCGGGAACCACGCTGACCGCCGTGCCGCGGATATAGGAAACGCCGGCACGAACATTGCGGCTGATCCCCTGCCGCAGCGTCAACCGATTGCCCCAGGTCCGGGCCTGATCGTCCGTGAGCCGGACCAGATCCGGGTCCGGGGAACTCGTGAAAAAAGCCATGAAGGGAACGGTTCCGCCGAAGAACTGGTCCTGGAAGCGGGCCAACTCCAACTCGGTGTTTTCCCAGAGCTTGTAGGCCAGACTTCCCCGGTAGTGGCGCGAGGTGCCGAATTCCAATCGATTGTCGATCCACGAGATCTTGACGGCATCCGAGAGACCCACGGTACGGCCGTCCTCCAAGGTCACGGAATTCTGGTAGAGAGTTGGTCGCTTCGACGCCATGGTCACCCGCAAACGGGCGCGGGGCACAGGTCGCAGGGTCAATTCGGCGCTCGGACTCAGGGTCGAATAGTTAGAGGTCGATCGAACCTTGTTCAGCTCGAGTCCCCAGGTCAGGGCCAGTGTGTCGCCCCATGAGAATCTGTCTTCGAGACCCACACTCAGGATGTTGGTGGTGCCGGCGGCATTGGTGAAATTCACGTCACGACTCAGGGCCCCGGGATTCCCCAACAAGGCCATTCCGGGCTGATGGACACCGATCCGGCCGTGGCCCAGAAAGACCCTCACCGAGTGGCGATCACTCAGCGTCTGGTCCATGAACGCCTTGATCCGCCAGAGCGAATCCTCGCCAGAATTCAGCTGGCCTGCGAAGATGTAGTCGCGGCCACCGGGGAGACTCTGCACCATGCCGAAATTCGCCGTGGTCGCTCCCGCCGAGTCGTCGGGAAGACGGAGATAGTCTCCGCCATGGCCGGCGCTGGAATAGACCTGGAAAACCGCGCTTTCAAACCAGGGGTTGGTTCGTCCCTCCAGCAACTCGGGAAGATGGCGGAAAATGAGCCTCGGGTCGGCATTGCGAAGCAGCGCCTTGAAGCTGACGTTGCGGCCTCCCAACCCTTCGACGTCCAGCAACTCCTGCAACACCAGGGTCATCACCGCCGTCTGTCCGGGAAGAATCTCCACCGGACCCGCCTTCCGCACCGCGTACTGACTGCTCTTGACCAGGACCCTGTAGGAACCCGCCCTCATATTCTTGAAGAACAGCCGGCCCGAATCGTCGCTGCGGGTCAGAACCGGCAAGCCTTCGTCGGAGGAGCTTTCCGTCAGCGTCACCAGAATATCGGAAACCGGGAGCCCGGATTCGTCTTGCACCAGACCGAAGAGTTGTCCCCGGGCGGACGCTTGAACCGACACTCCGGACAGAGATAGGAGCACACCGAGTAGAAACAGGTGAACCGGCAGGCGACCTATTGAAGGACAGGCCATAAGTTTTCTTTCAGTTCCACATTCTAGGCAGCATCATCCATATAGTCAATTCGCCGTCGCATTTTGAATCCACGAACCTCCACCTGAATATTCCACTCACCCCTCGCGCGTTCCGTTTTCACTCTTGATACGAGTGTATACTCCGGCCATGAATCCGTTCCTCAATCTTGTTCTTGTCCCATGATCGTCCATGGGGTCCATGCCGTCCGGGAGGCATTGGCTGCGGAGAATCCCAAGGTCGAGAAGATTCTGATCCGGAGACGGGATCTGAATCCAAGACTGCAGGAAATCGTCGAGTCGGCTCATCACCTGGGAATCCCAATCCAGTTCGAGGCGGCGGCCCGATCCTCTTCAGGAAAAAGGCGGCAGCGTCACTCGGAGGTCTCTGCCCGGGTCTCCGGCGCCTCCCCGGTTCCTCTCGAACGCATCCTGAGTCAGCAGCCAAACCTGCTAGTCGCCGTTGACGGCGTCCAGGACCCCAACAATCTGGGCGCCCTCCTGAGAACGGCCGAGGCGGTCGGGGCCGACGGAGTCCTGATCCCGCGGCGCCGCTCCTGTTCCATCACCCCCAGCGTCGTCACCGCCAGCGCCGGAGCCGCCCTGCATCTGAAGATCTGCCGTGTCTCCAACTTGTCTCGAACCCTGGACGAACTCAAGCAGGCGGGATTCTGGATCGTGGGTTTGGACCCGAGGGGCTCGACCAGTCTGAACCAGATCGACGCCACCCTGCGTCTGGTCGTGGTCGTGGGCGGTGAACACCAGGGTCTGCGCCGGCTCGTGCGCCGGCAGTGCGACTTCCTGGCAGCGCTGCCCATGCAGGGACGGGTCGCATCCCTGAACCTGTCGGTGGCGGCGGGAGTCCTCCTGTTCCACATCTCTCTTCGCAGGACTAGCCGGGCTCCAGAATCAGGTTCCGCCATCGATCCACGCGACCCTTGAATCCGGGAGGAATCAAGGTGGTGGCGCTGTATTCACTGATCACGGCGGGCGCCTTGAGCCGGGTTCCAGGCTGCAGCCGGTCGCGATCGTAAGAGCGGGTCATTCGGCGCCTCCCCCCGAAAAGGACCTTTCTTTTCTCTTCGGCGACGGCCCGGGGTGGCTCCTTCGGGATGGTGGCAGCTTCCGGAAGCGGCAGCTCGGCGTGGCTGCCCGCGGCCCGAACCCGCAGCGTCACCACTTCCACGGCGAGACCAGGATTGGAGTATCCGTAGAGCCGCTCATGCTTCTTGTGAAAGGTCCGCAACAGGTTGCGCGAGTAGGGAACGTTGATTTCGTAACCTTGCCCCAGGTACCGGACGTCCACGCTCCGCTGCACCTCGATCCGCTCCTCCGCGAACCCATCCCGAGCCAATTGGCGGCGCGCCTGATTCACCAGGGGCGCCATCCTCTTCTGGAGGCGACGTGACACGTTGGCATTGCTGAAGGCAAGACGGACGGTACGCGAGAGATCCCGGACGACCTGCGTGTCCATCATTCCCCAGGCGGAGACCAGACCCGGGCTAGGGGGGATCATGACCCGCGGAATCATCAGTGATCGAGCCAGCTCACAGGCGTGGAGCCCGCCTGCACCGCCATAGCTCACCAGGGTGAAGTCTCGCGTGTCGTGGCCCTTTTCCAGCGAGATCATCCGCAAGGCCGTTTCCATCTGGGTGTTTGCGATCCTGATGATTCCCTCGGAAAGTTCCTCGAGTGACCAGGACTGCTCCTTGATCTGGCTTGAAAGCTGTCTCATGCACCTGGGAAGCCGTCCTGAATCGAGCTTCATCTCTCCGCCCAGAAAGCGCTCGGCGTCGATTCTGCCCAAAAAGAGGTTCGCGTCGGTCACGGTGATGCTCCGCCCCCTCCCATAGCAGACGGGACCCGGACTGGACCCTGCGCTCCTGGGGCCCACCCGCAGCAGCCCCCCGGAATCGACCCATGCAATGGAGCCTCCGCCCGCGCCGACGGATCGAATGGGAATCGTCTGGACGGGGAGGGGAAAGCGGTCCACCTCGGCCTCTCCGGTGCTGGGAACGCGCTGGTCGCAGAGGCAGACATCGGTGGACGTGCCCCCCATGTCCAAAGTGATGATCCGGTCGTAGCCGGCCTGCCGGGCAAGCTTGAAGGCTCCCACGACTCCTCCGGCCGGTCCCGAAAAGAGAGTTCTCACCGGATCGACGGAAGTCGAAGCCAGGGGTACCGTCCCCCCATTGGACTGCATGACCGTGAGACGGCCTCGCTCCAGCAACGGGCTCGAGCTCAAGGCTTCCAGATAACGGTCGATCACCGGAGTCAGGTAGGCGTTGATGACGGTCGCCGACGTTCGCTCGTATTCGCGGAACTCGGGCAGGACGCGGCTGGAGAGACTGACCGGAATTCCGCTGTCCTGCAGCGCCTTGCCGACGAGCTCCTCGTGACGTGGATTGACATAGCTGTGCAGCAGGACTACGGCGATGGCCTGGGGAGACTGACGCCGCACCTTTTCCAGGAGCCGATCCAGAGTCTCCCGTTTCAGCGGTTCCAGCCGCGTTCCGTCGTGAAGCGTCCGCTCCTCGATTCCGACGCGCCGGCTGCGGGGAACCAGCGGTGTGACCCGGGGCGCGGCCAGACTGTACAGATGGGCCCGGTTCTGGCGGCCGATCTCCAGAACGTCCTGGAAACCTTCGGTCGTCACCAGAAGAATCTTGGCGCCCTTGCGCTCCAGCAACGCGTTGGTGCCGACGGTAAAGCCATGTTGAACCAGAGCGGGAGCGTCCCCGAGGATTCGGGCCAATCCCTCCAAGACCGCCTGTTCCGGGGACGCCGGCGTCGAGGGCAGCTTCAGGAATTCGATCCGCCCCCCGCGGCAGACCACGAAATCGGTGAAGGTGCCGCCGGTGTCGACCCCGACCCGCAGCAGAGACTCAGGATCGCCCAGCCCCTCCATCACGTGCTGTCCCGAGTTTGCCCCTTCTATCAAAATCTGGCGCCGCGGCCGGACGCCCACCCTTTCCCCGTCATCCGGTTCAAGCCTGAGAAGATGCTACAATACCGAAGATTCGGGAGACCTGACAAGCGTGACCCGGGGCGCTTTCCGACCCTCAGCCGGCATCATGAAGCGGCTCGAACGACTCCGGAGAATCTACTGGACGGGAGCGCTTCTCGCCTGCTCCGCGCTCCTGGTCATCGTGGCCGTTCTCTTCTTGAATCCCACCTCCGTAGGCAACCCCCGGTTCGTCGCCAATCTGACGCTGTGGTCCGCGGTCTGGGCCATCTATTTCATAGTGGCTCTGACGCTTCTGTTCATTTTTGCCCGGAATCTCATCAAGCTGCTTTTCGAGCATCGATCCAGCCGGGGACTCAGCCGTTTGAAACGGCAGCTGGTGCTGACCCTGACCATCATCTCCCTCTTCCCCGCGCTGATTCTCTTTTTGGTGGCTTCCGGACTCATCAATAAGAATCTCGACTTCTGGTTCAGCTCCCCGTCAGAGCGGCTGCTGGAATCGGCCGAGATCATTGCCGCCAAGTACTACGAAAGGGAAGAGACAGTGAGCATGATCGCAGCGCGTTCCCTCGCCGCGGAGATCGACTGGACCCGCTTCACCGTCGATTCCCCTCTGCTGGGCCGGATGACTGAACTGGGTTTCGACGGTTTGATGCTCGTGGATCGAGACCGGACGATCCGATTCCGGAAAGGCGACTGGGCGGAAGCTTCCTGGGAACCGGCCCTCGATGAAATCCTGGAAGGCGGGGAGTATTACACGGTCTCCTACCAGGCCGACCAGAACCGCCGCAGGTTCGTGGACCGAGGTCTGGCTGCGGTTCCGGCCCGCGGTCCGGATGGAGCGGTTCTGGGGGGGGTCGTGGCCAGCTTCACCCTGCCTGAAAGCGTCCGGTTCCGCGCCCTGGAAGTCCAGACCGCATCGGAAAAGCATCTGGAGTTGATGAGCAACCGGAAACAGTTCGAGTACAGCTACTACCTGATCCTGGCGGTCACCACCCTGGTCGTGGTGGTCGTTTTCGTCTGGCTGGGCACCTACATGGCCAGAAGAATCACGGTTCCGCTGGAGGCCCTGGCCCAGGGTGCGCGGGAACTTGCCGAAGGGAACCTGGACCACCGGGTGGAGCAGACGGCGGTGGACGAGCTGGGGATCCTGGTGGACTCCTTCAACCGGATGGCCGACGAGATCCACCACAGCCGCAGCCGGTTGGAGCAGGCCAACGCCGAGTTGCGGGAAACCAACGAGCGTCTGGATGAACGCCGCAGGTATATCGAGACGATTCTCGAAAACATCGCCACCGGGGTGGTGAGCGTGGACCGAAACGACGTGATTCGCACCGCCAACAAGGCGGCCATGGAAATGTTCGGTGCGGGTCCCGAGCAGATCCTGAACCGGCCCATGACCCGCGTTCTGGAGCCGGATGTCTACGCCGATTTTCAGGACATGAAAAACCGCGTGAGCCTGTTCAGCACGGACCGGCGACGGGTCAACTTCAAGCGGGGCCTGGGACAACTGCCTCTCACCGTCACCGTGACCACCACCCACCTGCCGTTCAAGAATGGAGTCGAGCACCTGGTCGTCCTGGACGACCTCACGGAACTGATCCGAGCTGAGAAATTCGCCGCCTGGCAGGAGGTCGCCAGACGACTGGCTCACGAGATCAAGAACCCGCTGACCCCCATCCAGCTCTCGGCCGATCGCATCCGGAACCGCTTCCACAGGATCGAGAAAACCCTGCCCAGGACACGCGAGACTCGCCAGTTCGGCGAGACATTGACGGAAGCGACGACTTTGATCACCGCAGAGGCGGCCACGCTCAAGACCCTGGTCGAGGAGTTTTCCCGTTTCGCACGTCTTCCCATCTGCCATCCCGTGGAGGTCGATCCGGCCAAACTCGTCGAACAGACCCTCGCCCGCTACGACGGGGCCTTGAAGAGCGTCGGGGTGAGCACCCACTTCGACCCCGGAATCAAGACCGTGCGCTGGGACCCGATCCAGATCCAGCGGGTCTTCGTCAATCTGATCGACAACTCTCTTGACGCCCTGGTCGAAGTCAAGGGCCGCCGCCAGATCGGAATTCGCAGCCGTTACAATCAAGCGCGAGGTTCGGTGGTGGTGGAATTCGAAGACAATGGAACCGGGATCGCCCCGGAAGACTACGAGAATCTCTTCCTCCCCTATTTCTCCACCAAGAAGAGGGGCACGGGCCTGGGACTGGCCATCGTGAGACAGATCGTCTCCGAGCACAACGGTTTCATCCGGGCGGAACGGAACGAGCCCCGCGGCACCCGCTTCATCATGGAGTTTCCGTACGTATGATCCACACGGCCGACAAGACGCTGGGGCTCGATCCGATCAGGACCGGACATCATCCCAGAATCCGACTGTTGATCGTAGACGACAACCGGGGCGTGCTCCGTTCGTTGGACGGGGTCCTGAGAGACGAGGGCTACCTGGTGCACACGGCGGCCAGCGCCGAGGAGGGGCTGCGCCTCGTGGACAGGACCACTTACGACGCCATCTTCCTGGACATCTGGTTGCCCGGTATGGACGGGATCGATGCGCTCAAGCAGATTCGAGCCCGCCGCTCCCGGCAGTACGTCATCATGATCTCCGGCCATGGCACCATCGAGACCGCGGTCCAAGCCACCAAGCTGGGAGCGTACGACTTCATCGAGAAACCGCTGGCCCGCGACAAGGTCTTGCTGGTGCTGGACCATGCCCTCAAGCAGAAACGCCTGGAGACGGAAAACCGGAGTCTGAAGGACCTGATCCGGCAGGAGACGGTCATGATCGGCACCTCGGTGCCGATGCAGGCGCTGCGGCAACAGATCGACTTCGCGGCCCCCACGGAGGGAAGGGTGGTCATTTACGGCGAGAACGGCACCGGCAAAGAACTGGTGGCGCGGCTGCTCCACCTCAACAGCGCGCGCCGGGAGGGTCCCTTCGTCGAAGTCAACTGTGCGGCCATACCGGACGACCTGATCGAGAGCGAACTGTTCGGGAGCGTCAAGGGGGGGTTCACCGGGTCAACCGAGAACCGGAAAGGCCGCTTCAAGCTGGCCGACGGCGGAACGCTCTTTCTGGACGAAGTGGCGGACATGAGTCTCAAGACCCAGGCCCGGGTTCTGAGGGTACTGGAGGATCAACGATTTTATCCGGTGGGCAGCCAGCGGCCCACCGAGGTGGATACGCGCGTCCTGGCGGCGACCAACAAGGACCTGGAGAAGGAGATCGAAACCGGCCGGTTCCGGGAGGATCTCTATTTCCGGCTCAACGTCATCCCCTTCGAAGTCCCGCCGCTACGGGAGCGCAAGGAGGACATTCCTCAGCTTCTGGACTACTTCATGGAGGTGCTCAGTCCCCATCATGGAAAACCGGGAAAGGTCATTCCTCCAGAGGTCCGGGATCGGCTTCTTCAATATCACTGGCCGGGAAACGTCCGAGAGCTGCGCAACATGGTCGAGCGTTGGATTATCATGGTTCCGGGTGGCCGGGTGGAGCTTTCGGACCTACCCCGGTCCATCCTGGACGCAGCCGGCGCCTCCCGGCCGGAGTCCCGGAGCTGGCAGGAAGCCCGCGCGGCATTCGAGTCCGATTTCCTGACCCGAATGCTGCAGGAAAATGGTGGCAACATTTCCCGAACCGCCACCGAGATCGGAATGGAACGCAGCCACCTGCACCGGAAAATCAAGGCCTATGGGATCAGCGTCGGCGTCCCACGCGGAAAGCGCCGGGGCCGCCAGGGATTTCCGGAAGCGGCCCGGGGAGGGAGTATGAGCCGCTGACCGATTCGAGCTGGAAGTTCATGCAAGCACTGATGGCATCCTTCGTCGCCCATTTGAAATTCGAGAAAAACTACTCTCCCCACACCGTGAAGAGCTACTCCCGCGACCTGGAGCAATTCTTCCGCCACCTGACCGCCGGCCGCACCGATAGAGAGATCAAGCCTTCCGATCTGGATCACATCACCATCCGGGAGTTTCTGAGCCGGTTGAGCCAAGAGGGGAACCAGAAGGTGACCATCGCTCGAAAACTGTCGGTATTGCGGTCCTTCTTCCGCTACCTCTATCGGGAGGGCCATCTGGACCAGAACCCGGCCAAGTTGGTTCGGACTCCCCGCCAGCCACACAAGACACCCCGCTTTCTCTCTCTCCCGGAGATCGAATCCATCCTGACCCTGCCCCCGGCAGCGACCTCGAAGGGACTCCGGGACCGGGCCATCCTCGAACTCCTCTATGCCAGCGGCCTGCGGGTGGGAGAGCTGGTCGGCCTGAACCTGATCGACCTCTCCATGACCCGCCAACTGGTACGCGTCCTGGGAAAGGGCAACAAGGAGCGTGTGGTCCCCTTCGGAAAGCCTTCGCGGGCAAGTCTGGCCGCCTACCTGGAGGCCAGGCGGCAGATCCTGGCCAAGCGCAAGGACAGTCCGGAAACCCCGGCCCTATTCCTGAATCTTCGCGGAGGCCGTCTCAGCGCCCGGTCGGTCCAGAGAAACCTGGGAGCCTACATCCGGCAAACTGCGTTGCTGCTGGACGTCCATCCTCACCTTCTGCGCCATTCCTTCGCCACGCACCTGCTCAACAACGGCGCCGACCTTCGCTCGATTCAGGAGCTCCTGGGACACGAGAGCCTCTCCACAACTCAGCGCTACACCCATGTCTCCATCGAGCATCTGCAGAAAGTCTACCGAGCGGCCCACCCCAAGGCCTGACGGAGGGGGGCGACTTTTCAGCCGCCCACACTCCGGTTTTACGATTCGCGACCTGGGATCTGGGAGCGGTTCGGGATATGGAATCTGTCCGAAGGCCCCTTGATTTCTCCGACGGACCCACCGGTTCGGTTGCCAGACGACACCCTTCTCTGCTAAATTGACGCGCGAACGAAGAAGAAAGATGTTGACGAAGGAACAGAAAGAAGAGCTCATCAGCGGCTACCAACTGCACCGAACCGATACCGGTTCGCCCGAAGTCCAGGTCGCCATTCTGAGCCACCGTATCGGCTACCTCACTGAACACTTCAAGTCCCACAAGAAAGACCACCACTCCCGGCGGGGACTCCTGAAACTCGTCGGCCAGAGGCGGCGGCTTCTGGACTATCTGAAGCGAATGGACTTCGTCCGCTACCAGGAGCTGATAGGTCGTCTGGGAATTCGCAAGTGAACTGGGGTACACCCGACCACAGAGGTTCGAATTCTTGACCGCGACGACCCTCCGGTAACCGGCTTCCGAGCCGGACGGGAAATGGCTCCCACACTCCCGGTGAGAATCTGCTCTCCCGGTAGCCGGAGTGGCTTCGATCAGTTTCACACACCCTAACAGTTTTAAGGAGTAAAGAATGGCGGAGAAAATAGAAGTTCACCTGGACGGTAAAGTCCTTTCCATAGAAACCGGCAGAATGGCCAAGCAAGCCGACGGCGCCGTCGTGGTTGGCCTCGAAGAGACGATGGTCCTGGTTTCGGCCTGTTCTCAACGTGAGCCTCGGAAGAACTTGAGTTTCTTCCCGCTCACCTGTGACTACCGGGAATACACCTATGCCGCGGGCAAGATTCCCGGAGGCTTTTTCAAACGGGAGGGCAGGCCCTCCGAAAAAGAGGTTCTGACGAGTCGCCTCATCGACCGTCCCATCCGCCCGCTCTTCCCGGACGGCTTTGCTTGCGAGACTCAGATCGTGGCCATGGTGCTGTCGGCCGACCCGGAGACGAACCCGGATATTCTGGCTCTGAATGGTGCGTCGGCGGCACTGGCCCTGTCCGACATCCCGTTCCCGTATCCCCTGGGGGCGGTGCGGGTGGGCCGCGTCGACGGCCGGTTCATCCTCAACCCCAGCTATTCCCAGTTGGAAGAGAGCGATCTGAACCTGATCCTTTCCGGCTCCTGGGACGGCATCACCATGGTGGAAGCCACCATGCGGGAGGTCTCCGAGCAGGTCGTCGTCGAGGCCATCGAATATGGTCACAAGCAGGGAATCCGGCCCGTCATCGAGGGGATTCGAGAGCTGGCGGGGCGCCGTCCGGTTACCAAACGGACCGTGGAGCCCAAAACTCTCGACCCGGGACTCGTGGAGCAGGTTGAGTCCCTGGCCAAGGAGAAGATTCTGGAGGCTCTCCATACCCCCGGGAAGTTGGCCAGCGAACGGAAAATGAGTGACTCCAAGGGCGAGGTCCTCGATTCCATCCCCGACGAGACCGGCGAGAAGAGGGCCGAGGCGGGAGACTGCTTCAACCGGCTCAAGGAAAGGCTGTTTCGGGAGCGGTTGCTGCGGGATGGACGTCGCCCCGACGGCCGGGGATTCGACCAGGTCAGGGCCATCTCCAGCGAAGTCGGCTTTCTGCCCCGGGCACATGGATCGGCCCTTTTCACGCGAGGAGAGACCCAGGCTCTGGTGACGGCTACGCTGGGCACCGGAGATGACGCCCAACGCCTGGATCTGCTCACCGGGGAGAGTTCGAAACGCTTCATGCTCCACTACAACTTCCCTCCCTTCAGCGTGGGTGAGGTGAGATTCCTGAGAGGCCCGGGGCGCCGGGAAATCGGGCACGGCGTCCTGGCGGAGAGAGCCGTCACGCCGATGCTTCCGTCCGAGGAGAAGTTCCCTTACACCGTCCGCGTGGTGTCAGACATCCTGGAGTCCAACGGCTCGTCGTCCATGGCAACGGTCTGCGGCGCCATTATGGCGCTGCAGGACGCAGGCGTGCCCCTCGGGGGCTCCATCGCCGGCATCGCCATGGGACTGGTCAAGGAGGGTGATGACTACGCCGTCCTGTCGGACATCGCCGGATTCGAGGACCACTACGGCGATATGGACTTCAAGGTCGCCGGCAGCCGGAAGGGCATCACCGCCCTGCAGATGGACATCAAGATTGCGGGGGTCACGCGAGAGATCATGGAGGAAGCCCTGCTCCAGGCCCGGGAGGGCCGGCTGCATATCCTGGATCGGATGGCGGAGACCATTGCCGAGCCGCGCCCCGACATTTCCAGGTTCGCGCCCCGTATCGTCACCATCAAGATCCCGGTCAAGAAGATCGGCGGCGTCATCGGTCCCGGTGGGAAGATGATCCGCAGCATCATCGATCAGACGGGGGTCAAGATCGACATCGAAGACGACGGCACGGTCAACATCGCTTCCACCAGCAGCGAGGCCACCGAAAAGGCGATCCGGATCATCGAGGAACTGACGGCCACCGCCGAGATCGGCAAGACCTATCTGGGAACGGTGGTGAAAGTGGTGGACTTCGGAGCCTTCGTCGAGATTTTCCCGGGAACGGACGGTCTCCTCCACATCTCCGAGGTCGCGGAACATCGGATCCGGGACATCTACCAGGAGATCAACAATGGGGACAAGATGCTGGTGAAGGTCCTCAATGTCGACGACAACAACAAGATCCGGCTCAGCCGCCGCGCCGTGCTCAGAGACCAGCAAGGAGTTCGAGAGCAGCCCGAGAATCGAGACCAGCAAGGAGTTCGGGAGCAGCCCGAGAATCGCCGGAGGCGCCGCCGGCAGCGCCGATGATCCCGGAATCGCTGAAGCAGGCTCTTCGCGATTTCAGGGAGGGCCGTCTGCCCGAGACGGAGTTGCTTCGGCTTCTCCATGATCTGCCCTACGAAGATCTGGACTATGCCAAGGTGGACCACCACCGGAGTCTCCGGCACGGCTTCCCCGAGGTCATTTTCGGGAGGGGCAAGAGTCCGGACCAGATCCTCGGGATTGCCGAGTCGCTGTTGGAGAACCACTCCAACCTGCTCATCACTTCCACGAGCGAGGAAGTCCACGCTCGAGTGAAAGCGTCTTGCCCGGAAGCCGTGTTCCACTGCCGGAGCCGGATTCTGGAGGTGGTCCGGGACCCGGTCGATCAGGGCCGGGGCACCATCGGGGTCTTCGCCGCCGGCACCGCGGACATCCCGGTTGCCGAAGAGGCCTTGATCACGGCAACGGTCATGGGAAACCAGGCCGTCCCCTGCTACGACGTGGGCGTGGCGGGGCTGCATCGGATCCTGGGACAGCGGGAGCTGTTGGCGTCATGCACGGTGGTGATCGCCGTTGCGGGCATGGAAGGAGCCCTTCCCAGCGTGGTCGGCGGCCTGGTCGATCTGCCTGTGATCGCGGTTCCCACCAGCGTGGGGTACGGGGCTTCCTTCGGCGGTCTGGCCGCACTCCTGGGCATGCTCAACAGCTGTGCCGCAAACGTGTCCGTGGTCAACATCGACAATGGGTTCGGAGCCGGCTATGTGGCAAGCATGATCAACCGGCGGCGAGACTGCGACTGACCCGGCCTGATTCTGGTAAATTCTAACCGGAATTTCTCACCGGGTCGTTGGGGGCACAACGAAGCAAGGACCCTTTTTCAGGCACTTACCCCCTCGGTCTGGAAGTCATCCGGGACCAAGCTGGGGCGGGCGAGTCCCCGAGTACGAATAAGGGATGAAGTTCGACGACCGGATCGTGGAACAGATCCGCAACAGCATCAATATCGTGGATCTGATCGGCGGCTACTTCCCCCTGAAAAAGCAGGGGCAGAACCACTCCGCCCTCTGTCCCTTCCATGCCGAAAAGACCCCTTCGTTTCTGGTCAGCGACAGCAAGCAGATCTTCAAGTGTTTTGGGTGCGGCGCCGGAGGGGACATCTTCAAGTTCGTCATGCTGATGGAAAACCGGACGTTTCCCGAAGCGGTGAAGTTTCTGGGGGAGCGCTCGGGTATCACGGTGCGCCATGACGCCGGGAGCCAGAGTCCCCGGACCGACCGGACGCAGCGCCTCCGTCAAGCCATGGAGCTGGCCGGGAGACTCTACAGCCAGTTCCTGGAGCGGTCGGAAGCGGCCAGGAACTATCTTCAGAACCGGCAGATCAACCGTGAGACCACCGATCGATTCCAGATCGGGTACGCCCCGGGCGGAGGCCAACTGATTGCCAACCTTCAGCGTGAAGGATTCACGGATCAGGAACTGAGGGCCTGCGGCCTGGTCAAGGAGGGACGCGGAGGCCACAGCTACGAGCATCTGCGGCGGCGCGTGGTTTTCCCGATCCGGGATCTTCAAGGACGGATTGTGGCCTTCGGCGGACGGATCATGGGAGACGGAATTCCCAAATACCTCAACTCTCCGGACACCGATCTCTACAAGAAGGGTGCCAACCTGTACGCTCTGGAACTGAGCCGCCCGGAGATCAGACGGCGGGGATTCGCCATTCTGGTCGAGGGCTATTTCGACTGTGTCATACCCCATCAGTTCGGCTTCGGGAACGTGATCGCCGCCCTGGGCACCAGTCTGACCACGGATCAGGCCAAGCTGCTGCGACACTACACGCGTCGAGTCGTTATCAACTACGATCCGGACCAGGCCGGAGCCAACGCGACTTTGCGCTCGGCCGACATCTTCGTGCGCGAAGGCTTCCACATGAGCATTGCCCAGATTCCCGGAGGCCAGGATCCGGACTCCTTTTTGAGAGACCACGGCGCCCAGGCCTACGGCGACGTGCTGCGATCTTCGGTCCCGTTCCTGTCCTTCCTGCTCTCCTGGCTGATTCAACAGCAGAAGGATCCGTACAGTCCCGGGGGCAAACAGGAAATCGTCGAACAGGTTGTGCCCCACCTCGCTGCGATCGCCAATCGAATCGAGCGTGCCGAAGCCGTGTCCCGGACCGCCACGCGGCTGAGACTGGATGAGAACCTGATCCTGGCGGAGATGCGCTACGTCCGGAAACCCCAGTCCGGACACCTCCTGGCGACGCCGTCTCCGCGGCCGGCGACCGTCACTCTGGCGGAGAAGACGCTGGTGCTGGCCGCCCTGGATCCGGCCCACCGAAATCGAGTCTTCAGCGAGGTGGAACCCGACTGGTTCGGGAACCTGGGATCGGGCAAGATCTTCGAGGTCTTGTTCGACTTGAACCGCCAGCAGCAGGGCCCGACGGTGGCAGCGGCCTCGGAGCGGCTCGACCCGGAGAACAGGGATCTCCTGGAATATTTGGCCCTGACCGACGACTCGCTTTCGGACGAGGTCGTGGTCGAGTGCATTCGAGCATTGAGACGAAAGCATTTCGAGAACCTGAGCCGGCGGGTACAGGAACAGATTATGGAAGAGGAGAAGAACGCTACGTCAACCGGAATCTTGCGGGAGCTTCTGGCAAGGAAGGAGCGGATCCGCAAGAAAATAGAGTTCGATCTTGTATAATGGGGGCGGCTGGCGGCATGACGGAAAACGAAGAGAAGATTCCCATTGAGCAGAAGTACGACGGCGTAAAGGAACTGATCGCCCTGGGTAAGGAAAAGGGCTATCTCCTTTACGACGAAGTCAACGACTACCTCCCCGACGATATCCAATCCTCGGAAGACCTGGACAGCATCTTCTACCTGTTCGGGGATGCCGGGATCGAGGTCATCGACTCGGAGGAGGATTTCGAGTCTACCCAACGTAGGATTCGGACCAAGGCCAAGGGGGCGGGGACGGAGCCCCCGGACCCCACGCTCGAGAAGACCAATGATCCGGTCCGCATGTATTTGCGGGAGATGGGCACGGTACCCCTCCTGACCCGAGAGGGGGAGGTGGCAATCGCCAAGCGGATCGAGAAGGGTCGAAAGGTGGTGCTCAAGGTGCTGTCCCGATCTCCCGTGGTCGTCAACGAGATCATGCGCTACGGGGAAGCGCTGGACCAGGGCAACCTCAACATCAAGGCACTGGTCGTCTTCCGTGAAGCCGAGGTCACCGTCGAGGTTTGCGAGACCCGGCGGGAAACCACTATCCGCGTGGTGCGAGAGGTGGGAGTGCTGGAAGATGGAGCCAGCA
Organism: Acidobacteriota bacterium; assembly: GCA_965263035.1. GTDB lineage: Bacteria > Acidobacteriota > UBA6911 > RPQK01 > JAJDTT01 > JAJDTT01. Next base: position 4,473,244 of record OZ253580.1, on the reverse strand, counting down.
GGATTCGGGGCAAGTTGCGACGGATCAGGAAATCCAAGGATTCGCCCGAATACAAGAAGTTCCTGTCGCAGTTGGCCCGTTATCGAATTCCCATCGCGCGCCACATCCGGGCCCTGGATCTCACCCCTCTGACTTACGAGCGGTTGGTCAATGTCATCAAGCGAGCCGTCGACCGGATCGTCGCCCTGGACCAGGAAACCAAGAAACTCAAGAAGTTGCAGGAAGCCCCGCTGAAGTTGGAGGACTCCAAGAAGATCAAGCTACGCTTACGGGAGATCGACAAACAGCTGAAGGAGATCGAAGACGAGGTTCTGGCCAGCCCCGCGGAACTCAAGCGTACTCTGGCTACCATAAAGCAGGGTGAGCTCGAAGCCGATATTGCCAAGAAGGAGTTGGTGGAAGCGAACCTGAGACTGGTAGTTTCCATAGCCAAGAAATACACGAACCGGGGCCTGCAGTTCCTGGATCTGATCCAGGAAGGGAACATCGGACTCATGAAGGCGGTTGAGAAGTTCGAGTATCGAAGGGGATACAAGTTCTCGACCTACGCCACTTGGTGGATTCGGCAGGCCATCACCCGGGCCATAGCGGATCAGGCCCGGACCATCCGGATCCCGGTCCACATGATCGAGACCATCAACAAACTGATTCGAACCTCCCGGGCGCTGGTGCAGGAATATGGTCGGGAACCGACCAACGAAGAGATCTCGGTGAAAATGGGCCTTTCAGTCAGCAAGGTTCGGAAGATCCTCAAGATCGCTCAAGAACCCATTTCTCTGGAGACACCTATCGGCGAGGAGGAGGACAGTCATCTCGGTGACTTTATCGAGGACCGAGGCGTTACCTCACCGGCCGAGGCGGTGATCAATCTCAATCTAAAGGAACAGACGGCGGCCGTTCTCAAGACTCTCACCGACAGAGAGGAACAGGTGATCCGCATGAGATTCGGCATCGGGGACGGAAGTGAGCACACCCTGGAAGAAGTGGGTCAGCGGTTCTCTGTCACCCGTGAGCGGATCCGTCAGATCGAAGCCAAGGCCTTGCGAAAGCTGCGGCACCCGTCCCGCAGCCGGAAGTTGAAAACATTCCATGAAGACAATGGGAATTCGGGTCGGACACTTTCATAGCAGCACGGCGACGGAAGACTGCGGGGCGGACTTGGCGCGACCAGGCGGTGACGGCCGTTGCCGCCACCGAGTCTCGACCTGGGGACAGGATCCCCGGCCGGGACGCGGCGCTGTCCGAATGGCGCGGCAACTGTTTCACACGGGCGCTTGGAAGCGCCCTTTTTTTTTCGGTGGGCCCATAGCTCAGTCGGTTAGAGCGTCTGACTCATAATCAGGTGGTCGTAGGTTCGAGTCCTACTGGGCCCATACCCACCGATGCCGGCTGCCGGTCCGCACCGTCCCATGGAGGCATGTGTTGAGCGAAGAGTTGCAGAGGTTGATCCAGCTTCAGCAACTCGACGCCAGAATCGTCGAGTTGCGGCAGCGGGTCTTGTCGATTCCTGACGAGATCGAGACTCAGGCCGAGTCGCTTCAGGAGAGTCAAGACGCCGTAGAAAAGCTCCGGGAGCAAGCCGACCGAAGAGCCCGGATCCAACGCCAGCTCGAGGGTGAAGTCGAGTTGGTGCAACAGAAGCTGTCCCGATACGAGGAGCAGCTCATGGACGTCAAAACCAACCGGGAGTACCGGGCCATGCGCCACGAAATCGCCGGCGTCCGGGCTCAGATATCCAGCAAGGAAGACGAGATCCTGGAAATCATGATGGACCTGGATGAGCTGGAAGACCAGATCCGGGAAGGCCGCCGGCTGGCAGAGGAACGGGCATCGGAGGTGTCGTCCCGACAAAAGGAACTGGAGACCTTTGTTGCTCGTTCCGAGACGAACATGGCCGGTTTTGAGCAGGAGAGAAACCAGTTGGAACGGGACCTGCCCGAGTCATTGCTCGAACAGTACCGCAGAATCGCTTCGGCCAGTAACGGGCAGGCCCTTGCAGCGGTCCGCAGGGAGTCCTGCCAAGCCTGCAACGTGAAGCTTCGTCCCCAGTTCTATACCGAGGTCAAGAGCGGGCTGAAGATCCTGACCTGCGAGTCCTGTAACCGAATCCTCTACTACGTTCCACCCAAAGTTTCCAAGCAGGCCATATGGCAGGCAATGAAGGGAGATTCTCAAAACCCGAAGCGGGAGTGGATTCGCGAAGACGTTGAGTACCAGCACTTTTCCCGAACGACAGGACGGGAATTCGAGAATCAGATCAAAAAGGGTGACCTCATGCTGATCTACTGGCCCGGGCCCGGGAAAAGGATCTACATGGGTCTACAGACAGCCGCCGAAGAGGGGCCACACGAACTACCGGCTTCCGTTGCAGGAGCAGATCAATGGCCGTACGGGTTGTCGATCAAGTCCGCGATATGGATTTCGGATCCACGGCAGGGAATCTCTCGTGACACGGCCCAACGCCATGTGGCGCTTCCTCAGACGTGGAGAAGAGGGCTGGGCAGAGCAGATGGTTGGCCCGGGATTGACTGGCTCATAGGCGAGATCCAGAAGCTAGGAATTGATGCATCGAGCTTTTTCAGCGGGAAGGGCGACCCGAAATGAGTGTAACCGCTGCACACGTCACGACACTCCGGGGCAGGACCCGCGCCAGAATGACGGATTGCAAGAGGGCATTGATCAAGGCCGGAGTCGTCTTGGATCAGGGAGTCATCATCCTGCGCGAACCGGGTCTGGCCGCAGCCGGTAAACGGTCGGGTCGAGCCACCAGCGAGGGGATGGTGAGCCAGTAAATCCATGCCGGAGGCCGCCTCCGAATCCCTCTCAGTTCGTCGAAACCAAGTGGGTGTCCGCTAGAACCCTCTTGATCCATCTTGAAAAAACGAGCTGCCGGAATCGGGTCCTGATCACGGGCAAGCCGGAAGGGGTGATCGAGAGAATCGTGGAGGCCAGATGGAGACGCACCTCTCCCCAGTGTGCGTTTACAAGCAATTCTTGGTGATTGCCGTTTCGGTTGTTGCCGCGGGTACTTGAATCAGCGACTCTGGGAGAACCTCTCGAGAGCCCGCTATGCGGACCACCTTCTACCACCAGCTCTACTGGGCCATCACTGAATTCCCTTTTTACAAGACGATTCTGGCGCAGCCCCTCCGGCAGACTCTGCTCTATCTGCTGTATCTTTGCGCCCACGCCTCCTTGATCGTGACTTTGGCCTACGCATTTCACTTCGGGCCGGAGTTTCGGGAATTCGGCATTTGGCTCCAGGAGAACGTCCCTCCCATGCAGGTGAGCGAGGGCCGGCTCCGAATCGAGGCCGACCAACCGCTGATCCAGACCTACTCGGGCCGCCGGCCCGTCACACTGATCTTCGACACCACAGAAAGCCGGCAGGACCTGGCTCGTTTCCCGGAACCCTTGCTTCTCTTCACCCAAGACGCCCTTGTGCTACGCCAGAACCAGACGTTGGAAACCTTTCCCTGGAGAGATTTCGGCCCGTTTGAAGTCACTCCGGACCTGATCCGGAACTGGCTCGAGTTCATGAAATGGGCCTATTTCCCGACCGCGTATTCGTTGATTCTGGTATTCACCTTTGCGGTCAAACTGGTTCTGGCCTTGCTCTTTACGCTGCTTGCGCTCTCGGTGACAAGCCGTTACCAGGTGAGGTTCCCTTTTCCCGCCTATCTGACTATCGCCATCTACAGTCTGACTCCCGCCGTGGCGATTGAAACGGCAGTGACCATGACCGGTCTGTCCATCGACTACCTGGAAGTGATCTCTCTGGCAACCACGGGCATCTACACCTACATGGCGACAAGCAGAATAATGGCGGAGAAGACGGCCCGTTGAAGGACCGGATACGGCCTTTCTCCGTTTGGAGTTCCATCCTCTTTGGATCGGCCCTGATCCTCACCTCCTCCTGGACGGCCGGCGGACAGCAGCGCCCATCCATTCGAGCCAAGGTCGACGTCGTGGACGTCTCCTGCATCGTCCGGGACCGGCGGGGCCGATACGTGGAGGACCTGACCCGACACGACTTCCAGGTCTACGAAGACGGAGTCCGCCAAGAGCTTCTTTTCTTCCATCGGGAGAAGGCCGGGACGGCGCGGTCCTTATCCGTCGCGCTGGTCATGGATTCCAGTGCCAGCGTCAAGGACAAGTTGGCGTTCGAGCAGAACGCCGCCATCGAGTTCTTCGGCGAGATCCTGACAGGGGATGGGGAGGCGGGAGCCGTGGTCCAGTTCGACAGTGATGTCCGGCTCCTCCACGATTTCAGCACCGATCCATCGAAGCTCGCGGACGCCATTATGGAGGTTCGGGCCGGAGGCGCCACCCGACTCTACGATGCCATTTGGGTGACGGCAAGGGATCTGTTGCGGCACCAGGCCGGGCGACGAGTCCTGCTGGTGCTCTCGGACGGCGCCGATACTCGGAGCTCCGTGCCGTGGGTACGAGCGATTCGGACGGCCCAATCCCACGATGTGGTGATCTACGGAATCGGGGTGAAGAGTTCCGGTTTCGACGCGGATTTCGAGAAGTTGAAGCGCTTTGCCGAGGCCACCGGGGGCCGTTTCGTCAACTCCAAGGCCAACCTGAAGCGCCTCCGCCAAGCCTTCAACGGCATCCGCCGGGACTTGGGAAATCAGTACAGCCTCGGCTATGTTTCCTCCAACTCCAAGGCCGACGGATCATTCCGAAAGATCCGGATTAGGCTGGAACGGTCCGGGTTGAAAGTCAGACACCGTGAGGGGTATTATGCAGCGGAATCGAATCCATGAGTCACAAGACCTCGGGCTCGGAAGCGGCTTTACCTCTTCAACTCCAACTCTGCATTCTCGAAGCCGAGTTGGAGAATATCCAAAGTGACCTGGACCGTCTCCAGATCCGACGGGACGAGCTCCTGCAGCAGATTCGGCACTATCGGACCGAGCTGACGCAGGTTCAGGGCCGGACCGTTCTTCGCCGCGTCAAGTGACGCGCATTCCCAGGAATTATCCCACCGAGGATCAACCGGCCGAGGGTAGGATCTTCCTCGCCGCACACTCCACCGCCTGGGGAGAACAGCGGCTGACCGCTATTCGGATTTGCGTGAATTCAGCCAGTCCAGGTAATGGACGATGGCTCCGAGTTCGTCGTCGCTGTACTCGGCGGCGACGGTCCGATGCTCCCAACTCCCATCCTGGACAAGGGACTCGAGCTCGTCCGACAGGAGCGTGCGCAAGACGGGAGGAATCGTCGTGAGGTCATAGAGCTTGACCCGATCTTCCTCCTGAGCGACTCGTAGAGCGGCAAAACTCTGGCCGTCCGCGAGCTGGGCTCGCAGAACGTGACGGGAACTCCGACCCTGGGTCTTGCCCATCAGGGTAGCGTGCAGCCCATCCCCCAGAGCCAGCAGGTCGGGACCGATGGGAATGCCTCGACCGCCGGCCTCGTGACAGGTCGCGCAACGGGCCTCCCGCGTCGCGTCGAAGAACAAGTCCCGCCCTTGGGACGCCTCCTCCGGCCCTTCGAATCCCACATAAGCAGCCGGACCCGTTCCGGGAGGCATGGCATCGTCCGACGGCGGTTCACGAGTGTCCATGGCCAGATTCCACACGTATTCCACCACCGCCGACAGGTCCGTCTCATTCAACTTCCCTTCCCAGCCCGGCATGGCCGAACGGGGGATCCCGTCGCGGGTGGCTTCCAGAATCCGATCACGGCTAAGTCCCGTGCCTCGAAGCCGAGGCCCCCGGCCGGCCGTCCCCACGGAACCATGGCAGTATCCGGTGGCGCAACTCTGGGCGAACACCACCTTGCCCCGAGAGGCCAGGTCCGGATCAGGGGAACTCTGTACCAGTACCAGGAGCAACCAGATCATGGGTCGTTCTCAGGCGGGGATAGCGATCCAATACTCGTATATTATTGAAACAAAGTCACTTGGTAGCAGACGTTCAGCCATGCGTCCCTCGTTTTATCCCTCATTTCCAAACCGGGATCTACGGAACCATCGAAGCCGTCTGCGGACCAACCGTACGCGGCAGGCACCGTGGCGTCAAGGGCTTCGTGGGCCTCTCAGAGCCATTGCGGGCGGACGTTGTAGAGGTTCTTCAGCGGACGGTACGCGAAGTGGCTTCGTGGTAAAATTCCGTCAGGGTCGGGAACAGAAATTCAGAGGAACGGAGTGACGAGTTACGGGAGTACGGTCCACCTTTCCTCTTGGGGGGAGCGGCCCTGGATCTCTTGGCCCGCCAAGAAAAGACTGAGGCCAATGAGTTTGAGTCAACCGGCCTCAACCTGGCAAGGACGTCAAATCACGGCAAATCACCTACAGGAGACGACTTAGATGCTTAGACGAACCATAGCTGTTTTTGCGATGCTGACGATTGGGATCTCTCCGGTCATGCCGATCAGCGTAGCGGTTGCCAAGGACGATGCACCGGACAATGACTATTGGTGGCCTAACCGGCTGAGCCTCGATCCACTGCGCCAAGCGTCTCGGGAATCCAATCCCCTGGGCGAAGACTTCAACTATGCGGAGGCGTTCGAGAGTCTGGACCTGAAGGCGCTGAAAGCAGATCTTGAAACGTTGATGACGACCTCGCAGGACTGGTGGCCAGCGGACTATGGCCACTACGGGCCGTTTTTCATTCGTATGGCGTGGCACAGTGCAGGCACCTATCGAACCATCGACGGCCGGGGTGGCGCTGACGGCGGGCTGCAACGCTTCGCGCCGCTCAACAGCTGGCCCGACAACGCAAACCTGGAAAAAGCGACCCGATTGCTCTGGCCGATCAAGCAAAAGTACGGTCGCAAGATCTTCTGGGCCGACCTGCTGATTCTCGCGGGTACCGTCGCCATGGAGTCCATGGGCTTCGAGACCCTGGGTTTCGCCGGCGGTCGTATCGATGCTTGGCAAGCCGAAGAAGTGAACTGGGGACCCGAGGGCCAGTGGCTTGCCGCCGACCGGAGAACTGAGAAGGGAGAATTGAATCATCCTTTCGGCGCCTCTCAGATGGGCCTGATTTACGTGAATCCTCAGGGCCCGGGCGGAAATCCGGATCCGCAGGCAGCCGCTCACGCCATCCGTGAGGCTTTCGGCCGCATGGCGATGAACGATGAAGAGACGATTGCGCTGATTGCCGGCGGCCATACCTTCGGTAAAGCCCATGGCGCCGCCGATCCGTCCCGGTACGTAGGTGCCGAGCCCGAGGGCGGCGATATCGAAGCCCAAGGATTAGGTTGGAAAAACAGCTACGGCACCGGCAATCGGGCCGACACGATCACCAGCGGCCTGGAAGGTGCGTGGACCATAAACCCCGCAGCCTGGACTCATAACTTCCTTGAGAACTTGTACGGCTATGAGTGGGAGCAGACACGGAGCCCCGCCGGTGCAATCCAGTGGAAGCCCGCTGGGGGTGCCGCGTCGGACTTGGTGCCGGATGCCCACGATCAGTCCAAACGGCATGCGCCGATGATGCTCACCACCGACCTCGCCCTGAAAGTCGACCCGGCCTATCGCGAGGTCACCTCGCGCTGGCTCAAGAACCCGGAAGAGTTCGAAGACGCTTTCGCCCGGGCATGGTTCAAGCTGACGCACCGCGACCTGGGTCCCAGGTCGCGTTATCTCGGCGATCTGGCGCCCGACCAGGAATTCGTATGGCAAGACCCGATTCCTGAAGTCGATCACACCCTGATCGATGCACAGGATGCGGCCGCGCTGAGAGATAAGATTCTTGCTTCCGGGCTGTCTTCCGCCGAATTGGCCAGGGCCGCCTGGGCCTCGGCATCCATTTTCCGCGGGACCGATATGCGCGGTGGCGCCAACGGGGCACGTATTCGTCTCGCGCCGCAGAAGGATTGGGCTGTAAACGATCCGGCTGAACTGGACCGCGTGTTGAAGACCCTGGAGGGAATCCAGAGTGATTTCAACAGCGCTCGGTCCGGCGACAAACGGGTCTCTCTGGCGGACCTGGTCGTTCTCGGCGGTGCTGCTGCCATTGAGCAGGCGGCCGCGAGAGCCGGGGTCGACGTGGATGTGCCCTTTGTACCTGGTCGCATGGACGCCATGCAGGAACAGACCGACGTGGACTCCTTTGCCGTGCTTGAGCCCACCGCGGATGGATTCCGCAACTACTTCACCAGCGCTGACACCCGATCTCCGGCGGAGAAGCTGGTGGAGAAGGCGGCTCTGCTGAACCTGACGGCCTCTGAAATGACGGTACTTGTCGGCGGCATGCGAGTCATGAATGCCAATGCGGGGGGCTCTGCTCACGGCGTGTTCACAGACCGTCCCGGCACCCTGAGCAACGACTTCTTTGTCAACCTGATCGACATGTCGACGCAGTGGACCAAGTCATCCACCGAAGGCCTTTATGAAGGTCGCGATCATGCCACGGGTGAGCTCAAATGGACAGCGACTCCGGTTGATCTGATCTTCGGTTCCAACTCTGAGCTGCGCGCAGTTGCTGAGCTCTATGCGGCTGACGACGCGCAGGAAAAGTTCGTGCATGACTTCATCAAGGCATGGACGAAAGTCATGACTCTGGACCGCTTCGATCGGCTTTGATGGGTGCGGAACAAGCTGCTTTAGGGGCCCCGGCGCGCCGCTCGGATTGAGCGCTGAGTCGGGACCTGAATAGACCGGAGTGTTCACCGCGCAGACTCCTAGGTAGCCCGCCGGCAGTTGGCGCGCCCTCACCGGTCCTGCGTGATAATCACGCTCCCTGGGCAGAAACGTGGGTTAACAGTCCGTGGTGAAAGTCCCGCTAGCACCGAGACCGTTCCAGCGCCCACCGGACAAGGCGCGATGAGGGAGTATGCCGGGGGTATGTGACCGAGTCGCAACGCATTCCGCGCACGATGCAAGGACGGTCGAATGCCGCGGCGGCTTTTACCACGGGCTGTTAAGGCAGGGCGAAGACGAAGAGTGTGGACCCGGCCCGAAAATCCTCCGTCTCGGGCCAGAGCTGGGGCAGAATGCCGGCCACCGCCGACCCCCAGCCGGACGGGGTGGCGATAAACTGGCGTCCCGCCACCGAGTAGGTGATGGCCGAGCCCCGGTGCCCCGACCCGGTCTGAAAGCTCCACAGCTTCCGTCCCGTCATGGCGTCCAGGGCGAAGAAGAGACCCTCCGCGTCACCGCTGAAAATCAGGTCCCCGGCCGTGGCCAGCTGTGAAGCCAGAAAGGGATAAGGGGACCGGTAGCTCCAGTGCTTCTTCCCCGTCAGCGGATCGTAGGCGTCCAGATGTCCATGATGGTCGACTTCCGGCGTCGCCTTCAACTCGAAGACGCCTCCAAAAAAGTTCATCCCCTCCTGAGGCTCCTCCTCCCGGGCCGTCACCTCCTGACACCATTCGATGCCGGTCGTGTAGTACCACCCGGTGCGCGGAGAATAGGCGCCCTGGTTCCACTGCCTGCCACCGCCGATGGAAGGGCAGATCAGTTTGGCCTGGTCCAGAACCGGCTCATTGCGGCCGATCAGTTCACCGTTCGGACCCACCCCTTCGATCCAATTCAGATGTTCCACGACCGGCCAGGCTGAGATGAACTCTCCGGTGGTCCGATCCACCACGTAGGTGTAGCCCCCTTTGTTGGTGTTCAGGAGGAGCTTCCGGTCTCTCCCATTCACTTTCAGATCCAGCAGCACGCACTCGTAGGCTGCGTCCCAGTCCCACACGTCGTGGGGGATCTGCTGGTGGTACCACTTGAGCTCTCCCGTGTCCGGATCCAAGGCGATGACGGAGTCGGTGTACAGGTTGCTTCCCCGCCGGTCTCCCCCGTAGAAGTCGGCCGCCGGATTTCCCACTCCCCAGTAGAGGAGGTCCAACTGGGGATCGTAGGAACCGGTCATCCAGGTCGCTCCGCCTCCGTACGTCCAGCTGTCTCCTTCCCAAGTCTCGTGCCCCTTCTCTCCGGGACCGGGGATGGTGTAGAAACGCCAAGCCAGGCGTCCGGTGGCTGCGTCGAAGGCGGTCAGATAGCCCCGGTGAGCCGAATCCCCCCCGGTGACGCCGACGATCACTTTGTCCTTCACCACAAGCGGCGCCCCGGTGATGTTGCAGCCGCACTGTCTCAGATCCTCGACGTTGACCTTCCACAACTCGCGGCCCGTCTTCCGATCCAGGGCCACGACATGGTTGTCGAGAGTCCCCATGAAGACGCGCGGCCCCGAGACCGCGACGCCGCGGTTCCAGGGGCTGTAGATGACCCCGATCTGCCGGGGGTTCTCGTAGTAGTAGTGCCAGATCTCCTCGCCAGTCGCGGCGTCGATGGCGAAGACGCGGTTCCAGGACGAGGTCAGATACATGACTCCGTCCAGAACGATGGGGGTGGCCTGAAGTCCGCCGTCCACGATTCCGGTCTGGAAGGCCCAGACCGGAACCAGTCTCTTCACCGTCTTCTGATTCACCTGGTCCAGGGTGCTGTAGCGCCAGAATTGGTAGCTCCCGCCATAGTGGGGCCAGTCCGCACCGGTGGGCCCATCCTGACCCCGCATGCTTCCGGCCGCGAGGGCAAGCAGAATCAAGGCCGGCACCGGGAAACCGAATCCACGTGCGGATCGAATCATGCTCCGGAGTGTACCAAAGAACCGCTCCATCCCTGTCGCCAACGCGCATGTGGGCTCGGGAAAAGTGTGAGAGACTTGGCGCCCTGCCACAACGGAGGCCGGATCCCGATGAAGAATTCACTTCGAGACCGAGTCGCCCTGGTGACCGGAGGCGGTTCCGGAATCGGTCGAGCCGCCGCTCTGGCCTTCGCCCGCGCCGGAGCCAGAGTCGTCGTCTCCGATGTCGACCCGGGAAAAGGCGCCGAAACCGTGCAGATGATGCCGACGCCGGCGACCTTCATCCAGGCCGACATCTCCGTCACGTCTCAGGTCGAGCACCTGATCCGGAAGGCTGTCGACTTCTATGGAAGGCTGGATTGCGGGTTCAACAATGCGGCCATCGAGGGTGCCATCGCCCGATTGCACGAGTACCCGGATACGGTGTGGGACCGGATCATCCAGGTCAATCTCAAGGGGACCTGGCTCTGCATGAAGTACGAGTTGCGCCAGATGCTGAAACAGGGCAAAGGGGCCATCGTCAACACCTCCTCGACCGCCGGCCTGGTCGGCTCCCGGGGCGGCATGTCCGCCTACATCGCCAGCAAGCACGGAGTGCTCGGCCTGACCAGGACCGCCGCCGTCGAGTACGGAGCCAAAGGGATCCGGATCAACGCGCTCTGTCCGGGAGCCATCCAGACACCGATGACCGATCGGCTGCTGGGGGCCGACCCCGAACGGTCGGAGCGCATGGCGCAATTTATCCCCATGGCTCGATTCGGGACTCCGGACGAGATTGCGGAAGCGGCCGTGTGGCTCTGTAGCGACGCCGCTGCCTACGTCAACGGCCTGGCGCTGCCCATTGACGGCGGGTATCTGGCCCATTGAACGGGCAGACGTTACTCGCGAGTCGTGGCCGGGGTCAGCTCTCGAATCCGGATGTCCCGCAACAGAATGACGCTGGCGGGATCGTGGAGTTGGATGCCGATGGGTCCTGATTCGGGACGTCCGGGAATCGGAGTTCCCTCGGTGACCAGGTGTCCGTTGAGGCGGACCCGAATCAATCCCCGCCGAACCTCGATGTCGAACACGTTCCAGTCATCCTCATTTCGGAAGTCCTCGCGTGCCGACTGGACCATGTAGATGCTCCCCGTGGGATCCTGCTCCACGTCCAGATTGACGATCTGGACTTCGTAGGCGATCTGGGACGGGGTTCGGGCAAGGTCGGCCTCGGGACCGGACGTATAGCGCCCCCGGCTCGGATCGTGCAATGCAATGCCGCTGTTGCCGCCCGGGGGGACCTTCCACTCCAGATGAAGGTCGTATTCGTAGAATTCCCGGCGGGTATAGAGCCAGGCCTGGTTGATGACGACCTTGAAATCGGTCTTGAACCGGGAGCGGTTCAGACGCCCCTTCAGCCCATTGAGCCAGGGTTCGGGATCGGGCAGATCGAAGGGGTCCCACTGGCCCAGCAGATAGCCTTCGGGAGTGGGGTTCCAGAGGCCCGACCCGACGGACTCCCACCCCTCCAGATTCTCTCCGTTGAACACGGCAAACCAATCGCTTGCACGAGTCTGCGGGGGAGTCAGCAGGAGCCACAATAAGACCCATCCGAATCCGACGCGAATTCCCCGCGCTTTCAGGAGGCGACTGGCTCTATGAATTCGCAACACTCCTGGAGTTTACCAGTCCGTGGTAAAAGTCGTCACAATCCGACACCTCGCCGATTCAGGCCGGCCGTGTCTATCAGACCTTTATGGAATGATGATCTTGAATTTACAGATCGCACGCGGAACCAGGGTATTCCGATCGGCCGCGGACAGATCACGGCATGAGTGGAGACTGATCCGATGAAGATCCTCAGCGGCACCATCAGCCACGAAACCAGCACCTTCACTCCCATTCCCACCACCATGCAGAGCTTCAGCGAGAGATTCGGGGAGCTTCAACCCGACCAGATCATCCCGGCGTTTCGGGGTGTCAACATTCCCACCGGCGGTTTCATCGAGGCGGCTGAAGCACACGGCTTCGAGCTGGTGCCTACCATTTTCGCCGAAGCCCATCCCAGCGGCCCCGTCCCCAGGCGAGACCTGGACCGCCTCCTGGACCGGATGTTGGGTCTGATGAAGGCCGCGTCTCCGGCGGACGGGATCCTGCTGGAGCTCCACGGCTCCATGGTGGCCGAAGGCATCGACGACGGCGAGGCCTACATCCTGGCGGCGGTTCGAGATCTGGTGGGCCCGGAGGTTCCCATCGTCGGACAGTTGGACATCCACTCCAACGTCTCGCACCGCATGGTCGAACTGGCCGACGCCCTCATCGGACGAGAAACCTACCCCGAGGTGGACATGGCGGCGCGGGGCCGGGAGTGCGCTGACGTGATGGTCCGGATCGTCAGGGACGGTCTCCGTCCCACCATGGCCCTGTCCCAGATCCCCATGTTCTGGGGTCTGAACCAGGTGACCGCACACCCGCCCATGAGCGAAGCCATCGAGCGCCTGCACCGATTGGAGGCCGAACCGGGCGTCGTGGCCGCATCCATCGCCACCTGTTTTCCCTTGGCTGACGCACCCCACGTGGGGGCCTCGGTACACGTGGTCACGGACAACGACCGCGCCTCGGCTCAACGCCACGCCGACGAACTGGCGGCGTGGATCTATCGCCGCCGGGCCGATTGGCAACAGCATCTCCCCTCGACCCGGGAAGCCCTGGCCAAGGCGGAGATGTTGGGCCGATATCCCGCGGTCTTCGCGGACAGAAACGACAATACGGGCGGCGGTTCTCCGGGGGACAGCACCGGCATGCTCAGAACCTTTCTGGACTCTGGGCTCAAGGATGCCTGCATCCTCTACATCGTGGATCACGAATCCGTGCTGGCTTGTCATCGCGCCGGTGTCGGCGCCACCGTATCGCTCCAGGTTGGCGGGAAATCGACGCCCAGACAGGGGCCGCCGGTCCCCGTGGAGGCCGTAGTCGAAGCTGTTTCTGACGGAGCATTCGCCTACAACGGTCCCATGTACGCCGGTCTCCGTGGAAATATGGGAGTCTCGGCCCGGATCCGAGTCGACGGCGTCCACGTGCTGCTGGTCAGTGTCCGGGAGCAGCCCTTCGACACCGCCTTTTCGCTGACTTTGGGGCTCGATCCCAGGCAAATGCGATACATCGGCTTGAAATCGGCTGCGCACTTCCGGGCTGGCTTCGAAGCATGGGCCGGTCAGATCCAGGCCGTATCGGAGCCGGGAGTGCACAGTCCGGACGCCCTCAAATACGAGCGGCTGGGCCGCCGTGTCTATCCCTTGTGAGGAAGGAAAGAGGAAAGAGTGAAGACGGAAGGTCTCCTACTTGCCTGCAGCCAGCGAAGTCATTGGAGAAACAGGGCGTCGAGCCAGGCTTGCCTGAGCGTACCCGGCCAGATCGTTTTCTCGCGCTCTTCCCCGTTGTGCGAACACCTCTCCTCTCTCTTTCCTCTCCCCTCTTTTCTCTTTCCTCTCTCTCGCCCATGCCTTCAGGATCGTCAGCGCTAGGAGTCTGCGCGGTAGAAATGATCGTAGCGAGAAAGTGGGGAATCGAGGCCAGATTTTCTCGATTTTGAGGTGCATAGTTGTTCTATTCGCCGAGAAATCGGGGAAATATGGACCGATTCTACCGCTTTCGCAGTAGATCAATTTCTGCGGCGCAGGCTCCTGGAATCCCCGAATTCATGGCGATTGCCGCGGCCTCTCATGAAAGGCGCAGGAATGAACCGGCAGCACCAAGGTGATCTCGCGGCCGTCAGCTCTTGTTTTTCTGTGCGCGGCGACCTGGTCCGGATCCATCCCTATGGGAACGGCCACATCAATGACACCTACCTGGCCAGCTATTGGCATCGCGGCCGGTGGAAACGCTACGTTCACCAGCGGATCAACCAGAGAGTCTTCCGGAACCCGCCCGCCCTGATGAAGAACATTGTAAGGGTCACCCGGCATCTCGAGCACAAGCTGCGGCAGGCGGGAGCTGAGGATGTGGGGCGCCGCTCCCTGTCTCTGGTGCCGACAAACGACGGGTCCAGCTTCCATCGAGATGCCGAGGGAAATTACTGGCGCACCTACGACTTCGTCGAGGGCGCCTCGATCTTCGACACCGTCACCTCTCCCCGGATCGCCTATGAAGCAGGTCGCGCCTTCGGGCGTTTCCAGAAACTTCTCCTGGATCTACCGTCCCCGCGCCTCGTCGAAACCATACCCGGCTTCCACGATACGGAGCACCGTTACCGGCAGTTCCTTTCGGCGCTCGACCGGGACCCTTGCAATCGAGCCCGGGAAGTCCAGGAGCAGATCCGCTTCGCCCACTCCTCCAAGCGGCTGATCCGGGTCCTGCCCCGCCTGCGGGAACAGGGACGGCTACCCGAGAGGGTCACTCACAACGACTCCAAGATCAACAACGTCCTCTTGGACGCGATGACCGGCAAGATGCTTTGCGTCATCGACCTGGACACGGTCATGCCCGGCCTGTCCGATCATGATTTCGGAGACCTGATGCGCAGCGGCTGCGGAACCCATCAGGAAGACGAGCGCGACCTCTCGAGAGTGGGTGTCGAGTTGCCTCACTTCAAGGCTCTCGCTCGCGGGTACCTTTCGGAGACCGTCGGCTTCCTCACTCCTGTGGAGCGACAATATCTCCCCTTCTCGGGAAAGCTCATCGCTTACGAGTTGGGACTCCGCTTCCTCACCGACCATTTGGAAGGGGACGTCTATTTCAAGGTCCACCGGGAGGGCCAGAACCTGGATCGCTGCCGTGCCCAGTTCAAAGTGGTGGAATCCATGGAGGAGCACCATGAGCGGATGGTCCGGATCGTAGACGAGATTGCCTGCCGCTACTCAGCCAGTCCGGCTCGGGACGTCGAAACCGAATTGATTTGACGGATCTGTTCGGCGGCTGTTTCTCAAAGCTGGGGAGAACCATCCGAGGCGGGCGGTGTTCCCCGATGAAGGGGCGCTACTCGTAACCGAGAGCCGTGACCGGGTCCAGCTTGGCGGCCTTCCACGCCGGGTAGAGGGCTCCCAACACGGTTCCGCCCATCGAAATCCCCACCACCGCCACTCTCCAGTAGGGCTGGATAATCACCGGCAAGGAGGGGAACTTGACGGCAATCAGGCTGAGGACTCCCCAGGTCAGGATGAAACCGGAGATCAGGCCCAACACCGAGACCAGCAGGGATTCCTCGAGAAAGAGGCGGACGATATAGGACTTGGAGGCGCCAAGAGATTTGAGGATGCCGATCTCCCGGGTCCTCTCCACGATGGTGCTGTAAGTGGCCGTGAGCGTCACCAGGAAACTCATGGCCACGGCCAGCGCGACGATCACCAGGAGGAATTCGCGGAAAACGGGTGTGGTCGTAGTGAAGAGTTGTTCCAGATTTTCGGTAGCTGTGACCCTGTAATTCTCGAAACGGGTGTCCAGCGCCGTTCGAACCTGATCGTGGGGCTTCCCATCCTCAGCCCGGATGAAGAAGACCGAGCACTTGCCCGGAGTTCCGTTGATCTTCTGCATGGTCTCGAGGGGAATCATGGCCCGGCCGGCGGTTCCCCTCTGGAAGATCCCGGTGATCTTGAACCGGTGCCCCAGGAGATCGACGTCCTGTCCGACGTCCATCTGATTGTTGGAGGCGAAGAGTTCGTCGACGATGGCTTCGTCCCCTGACTCGAAAAACCGGCCTTGGACGAACCTCAGCCCGTCGTTGACATTCTGAAAGCTGGACGCGTCCACGCCGTAAACCGCGAAGAAGTTCCTGCTGACAACCTTGACCATGATCGGAGTCGAGGCCTCGACCCCATCCACCTTATCGATGACGCGTCCGATCCTGACGTCCATGGCGCCGCTGTTGAGCGCCAGGAAAAAGGAGGCGTCCGGAGGCTGGAGCATGAAGTCCCCTCCGATACGGCGGGTCCGTTGCGCCTGATCCAGCAACTGGCCGTAGGAGAGTCCGACGCAGACCAGAACCAGAACCACTCCCAGGCAAACGGCCATGATGTTGACGCAGGTGCGGGTCGGCCGCTGGCGGAGATTGGAGAGAATCAGGTGCCACATCATCGCATCACGCTTGTGCCACTGCCGGTCGCGGCGCCGAACTCGCTTCCACCCGGGACAAGGCTATCTTGTCTCTTCGGAAACCTTGCATAATGTTATTCGTTCCCAAGGTCGAGGTGCAACTCGGGACCTGGAGGGGCTCGTTGACTCTGCCCCCGATCGCGCCCATCCTGATTGGCGACACGAGGACCAGGCCCATGACGAGCCCCGATTCAGGAAAGGATCCCGCCATGCCCCATCAGCCATCCCTCAAGCTGGGGATGTTCCTCATGCCCGTGCACGATCCGGATAAGCCTCTGGCCCAATGCTTCGACGAGGACCTTGAACTGGTCGTGCGATGCGAGGAGCTGGGATTTTCCGAGTTCTGGGTAGGAGAACATCATTCCTCCAGCGTGGAGAACATCGTCATGCCCGAGATCTTCATCGGCAAGGCGCTGGGAATGACCTCCCGGATCCGGATCGGACCGGCGCCGGTCTGCCTCCAATACCACCACCCGGCACACGTCGCCTCGCGCCTGGCCTTTCTGGATCACCTGTCCCACGGGCGCCTCAATCTCTGCTTCGGTCCCGGAGCGATTCCCAGCGATATGGAGATCTACGGCGTCGATCCCCGGCAATCCGGCGGTCTGGTTTCCGAAGCCATCGAGGCCATCTTGAGAATCTGGAGCCAGGACCCGCCCATCGAGTTCCATGGGAAGTTCTGGGATTTCCGCCTTTCCGAGCAAATCGACCCCGAAATGGGCGTCGGCGTCCTGCACCGACCGCTGCAGCGGCCCCACCCGCCCATTATGGTCCCGTGCATCAGCCGCGACTCGGTCGGCGTCCAGAAAGCGGCCGGCCGTGGTTTTCTTCCCATCAGCCACCACATGGTGTCGACAGACACCTTGCGGAACCACTGGTCGACCTACGAATCGGGCGCTCGCCAACACGGCCGCCGGGCACGGATCAGCGACTGGAGAGTCTCCCGCAACGTGTTTGTGGCCGAAACGACCGAAGAAGCTCGCCGGTTGGCCGCCGGCAACTCCATGGGGAAATGCATCGAATACATTCTGGAGCTGACCCGGAGGGGTCCCGGCGTGGGAATCTGGAAACGGGATCCGTCCATGAGCGACGCCGATTGCAATCTGGACTATTTCCTGGACGAGGTGGTGATCGCGGGGGATTCGTCCCGGGTCACGCAGATGCTCCGGGAGTTGAGAGACGAAGTCGGCGGCTTTGGGACTCTGATCCTGGTAGCCCACGACTGGGACGACAAGGAGAGCTGGATCCGGAGTGTGGAACTCCTGGCTCGGGAAGTGGTTCCGGCCCTGAATGCCGGTCTCTCCGAGCCGACGGAAACGAATTGATTCGGAAGCCGGCCATGACACGAGGGAGAGACAAACCATGAGGCTCATCGGGTTCATAGCGCTCTGCTGGTCCATGCAGTCGGTTGCCTGGCCCCAGGAGACACCCATCGGCTCCCGCTGGTGGCCTTCCGAGTGGGGCACCGCGGATCAACGCGGCGCCGCCAACCGGATCACCCCGGCCAAAGTCCTGGAAGCCAGCCGGCTCATCCGCACCGGCAAGATCTACTCGCTGGGTCAGGTCTACCAGGAAGGGATGCCGCTGGCGGGCAAGCGGCATTTCAAGCTCACGATCCCAGGATCTCCCACTTCGGGCGACCCGACCGGATCGAACGGGCTCGTGGGTTTCGACGAGAT
This sequence comes from Acidobacteriota bacterium, assembly GCA_965263035.1. GTDB lineage: Bacteria > Acidobacteriota > UBA6911 > RPQK01 > JAJDTT01 > JAJDTT01. The sequence continues at coordinate 4,454,955 of OZ253580.1, read as the reverse complement.
GTTCAGCGGCGAGATCGGTCAGGTCGGAACTCAGTTCGACGGACTCGGCCATGTCGGAGTTCGACTGGCCGACGACGACTACTTCTATAACGGTTTCAAGCGGTCCCGGTTCGCCACTCCCTACGGGCTCACGAAGCTGGGCGTAGAGAACGTGGGCGTCTTCTTTACCCGCGGGGTCCTCATCGACGTGGCCTCATTCAAGGGCGTGGACCGACTGCAGCCGGGATACGTCATCACCGCAGACGACCTGCAGGGAGCTCTGAAGAAACAGGGCGTGGAAGTCCGAGAAGGGGACGCGGTCCTGATCCGCACCGGACACGAGAAGCTGTGGATGCGGGACAACGACCTGTACAACTCGGGTGAGCCGGGAATCGGCATGGAGGCGGCCCGCTGGCTCAGCAGCCGGAAAACGGTCCTGACCGGAGCCGACAACTGGGCCATCGAGGTGGTCCCGCACGAGAATCCGGACCGGCCCTTCGAGGTGCATCAGTGGATGCTGGTGCGCCACGGGATCTACAACCTGGAAAATCTCACGCTGGAGGAGTTGGCGCGGGACAAGGTCTACGAGTTCGCCTTCGTCTTCTCCCCGCTTCGCCTGAAGGGAGCCACCGGATCCCCGGGAAATCCCATCGCCGTTCGCTGATCCCGCAGACGTGAGTATGGAGGTCTCCATGGACCCATCGCAGACACCCGGCGGCGATCGCCGGCCGCAGACTTTTTTCGGTCATCCCCGAGGGCTCTCGACCCTCTTCTTCACCGAGATGTGGGAGCGTTTCAGCTACTACGGAATGAGGGCCCTCCTGGTCCTGTTCATGATCGACAGCGCCCGGGGAGGGATGGGCATGGGCAAGGCCGAGGCGGGCGCGATCTACGGTCTGTATACCTTCGGAGTCTACGCGCTGGCTCTCCCCGGAGGATGGGTGGCGGACCGGCTCATCGGCCAGCGCCGCGCCGTCCTGGTGGGAGGCATCATCATCGCCGCCGGCCACTATGCGCTGGCGATTCCGGCCGAGGTCACGTTCTACGTGGGGTTGGCCCTGGTGGCCCTGGGCACCGGTCTGTTGAAACCCAACGTCAGCGCCATCGTCGGAGACCTCTATACGGGAAACGACGCTCGGCGGGACGCCGGTTTCACCATTTTCTACATGGGAATCAACGTCGGAGCCTTCCTGGGGCCGGGGATCTGCTCGTTCCTGGGCGAGAAGGTGGATTGGCATCTGGGTTTCGGCGCCGCCGGCGTGGGCATGACCTTCGCCGTGCTGCAGTACGTGCTGGGACGGCGGCATCTGGACGGGGCCGGTGAACTCAAGGGGGATGCGTCCAGTCTCCAGGCGCAGGCCCGGTCTCGCGGCCAGTTCCTGAGGGGTCTGGGAGTGGTGGCTGCCGCGGCACTGGCTCTCGCCGCTCTGACCTCGGCCGGGCTCCTGACGCTCACCGTCGAGGCCGTGGCCCGAACCGTCTCGCTTTCGATTTCGGTCTTGGCCGTCCTCTATTTCAGCTACGTCATCCTGTTCGCCTGCAGAGACAGCCTGGAGAGGCGGAGGGTAGGCCTCATCTTCGTCCTCTTCATCGGAGCCGCGCTGTTCTGGTCCGGCTTCGAGCAGGCCGGATCCAGCATGAATCTCTTCGCCAAGGAACACACCGACCTGGTGATCCTCTCCTGGGAGTTTCCCGCCGGTTGGCTGCAGCAGGTCAATCCCCTGTTCATCGTCCTGTTGGCGCCCTTGATGGGAATGCTGTGGGTCGGTCTCGGGTCGAGGAACCCGTCGCTTGGAGTCAAGTTCGCCTTCGCGCTCGTACTGCTCGGAGCGGGTTTTTTCGTCATGGCCTGGGGCTCCCAATTCATCGCGGCGGGCAAGGTGAGCCCCGTGTGGCTGGTGACGACCTACTTTTTTCACACCGTGGGGGAACTCTGCCTCAGCCCGGTCGGGTTGAGCAGCATCACCAAGCTCTCGCCGACGCGTCTCGTGGGGCAGATGATGGGAACCTGGTTCATGGGAGCCGCCCTGGGGAATCTCATCGCCGGGCTCATGTCCGGCCGACTCGAGACCATGACCGCTGAAGAGCTGTTTTTCAGCGTCGCCGTCACCTCGATCGTGGCCGGGGCCCTGTTCCTGATCTGCGCCCGACCGATCCGGTGGCTGGCCGCCGGAGTTAAATAGCGGGCGGAGCGGATCAAGGCCCTCGGCGGCCGGACGCGATGGACCACGGGCCTGAACCCGCTTTTTTGCCTGCCGTCCGGCGCTCAGGCCTCTCGTTTGCCGTACTTGGATCGGCGGTAGCTGGCCGGTTTCATCCGCACCTTGCCGCACTTGGGGCAGCGCCACTTCTCTTGCTTGTGAGGCCGATGGGCGGCGACCGTCATCTTGGTGCGGCAGCGCGGACAAGTCATGCGACCTTCATGCTCCGTCCAAAATTGCTCATTCCAGCCCGCATTTCACACCGGAGGACACACTAAGAGTCTGCGCGGTAAGAATGATCGTAGCGAGAAAGAGGGGAATCGAGGCCAGATTTTCTCGATTTGGAGGTGCATAGTTGTTCTATTCGCCGAGAAATCGGGGAAATATGGACCGATTCTACCGCTTTCGCAGTAGATCAATTTCTGCCGCGCAGGCTCCCAGGTCAGAAGACGAAACGAACTCCGAAGCGTGCCGCAACTGGATCCAGGAACCGGTCCGGCTGCAGGAAGCGAGGATCCTGGGTCGCGCCCTGGGAGGCGGCTATGGCGCGATAGTCGTAGCCGTTCAGGACTTGCGAGACGGGATCGCCGGGTTGCCACAAGGGAAGGGACTGGCGGTACAGGCTTCGGAATGTCCGCAAGCCCGTCTTCTGGTTGAAGAGGTTGATGACGTTGAAGTTGATCTCGAACGATCTGGTTTCATCCGGGAAAGGGTAGAAGCGCTGGACCAGTGAGAGGTCCGTCTGAGTCCAGAACGGGTTTCGTCCGTCGCTGCCGCGGTTGTTCACCATGACGTCCACGTGTTCCAGATCGACGGTCCGGGTGACGGGCGTTCCGCTCATGGCGCGGAAGAAACCGCTCACAGCCATGTCCCACGGAGTGAGGACCATCCAATTGACCTTGAGCTGGTGCGTTCTGTCGGTGCCCAGCGGTCCATCGATCAGGTTGCCGGCGGAGTCGTAGTTGAGGAACCAGAGATCGAAATCGCGGTCGACGTTCGGACTGAGGCGTCCGTTCTCGTCGGAGCTTCCCAAGCCTGAATAGAGGCCGTAAAGCCGGGAATACACATACGCGACATCCGCGAACCAATGGTCTCGGATGGATTTCCGTAAGCGGAATTCGGCCGCGTTGTAGGTTCGCTTGGGATGGGGGGTAACCGGCAGTCCCGCTTCCAGGAAACGGTCGACGGAAAGGCCGCGCCCCGGGTTGGTGATGTAGTAGGCCTCACCCGCCGGTGTCTGCCGGCCGACGTCCTCGATCGCCTCATCCAGATTCTTTCGCGTGTACCGGACCGAAACCACATAGTCCGTCGCGGCCTCGTACTCGACCCCGGCCACGACTCCCGTCATCCGCATGGGTTTCAGATCGGGGTCCAGGTCCTCGAATGACGGGAGTCGCCAGTTCCTGGTCTCGACGAAAGTTCCAGGATATTCCCCTTGTCCCGACAGCCCTCCGATTCGGGTCCAATCGAGCGTGGTGTCGTCCATCAGGTAGTAATGGCTCAACCATTTGAACCCGCCGAACGATCCGTTGGCCATCTCGAGTTTCATGGCGTCGTAGAACCGGGCCCAACTACCGAAGAGCTTGACCTTCGCGTTACCGAGTGGGTCATAGGCAAAGCCCAGACGAGGCGCGGCCTTGTCCAGGAAGCCCCACTTGAAGACCGTTCCGGAAAACTCCGGAAGATCGCTGAAGGAGGGGATCTCTTCGTGCTCGAAGCGAAGTCCGAGGTTCAGGGTGAGCGAACCGTTGATGGTCCAGGCATCCTGGAAGAAAAGGGCATGGCGGTGCGTAACGACGTTCGCCACGACGCCGAACGGCGTGCGCAGCTCGTAATAACCGCAAGGATCGTAACGGACGCCGTCCGGACCCGTGCAGGTGCTGGTCCGGACGTTCCCGTCCACGGTGTTGTAGGGGCGGGTGTAGTTGTACAGGATGTAGTCGAACTTGTAGGCGTCGTTGACGTCGTGGGCGAGCCCATTGAACTGCCAGCCGACGCGCACCTCATGCTGCTGGCCTGCCAGGGTGGCCAGATAACTCCCACTCAGAGATATCAGCCCGTGGCAAAAGTCGTCACGGCATTCGACCTTCCCTGCATCGTGCGCGGACTGCGTTGCGACTCGGTCTCATACTCCCGGTATGCTCCCTCATCGCGCCTTGTCCGGCGGGCGCAGGACCGGTCTCGGTGCTCGCGGGACTTTCACCACGGACTGATATGGTGCTCTTTTTCTGGAAATCCTGGGAGGTATTGTAGCTTGCCGAGTGTCCGATCGAGGAGAAGTCGCGTGGCCGATACAGGGGGTCGTCCGGCGAATATCCGATCACTCCCGGCGTTTGGAGGAACCGGTGACGGACCTGGTTCGGCCCCAGCAGTTGTTCGGTCTGGATGGCGTTCAATCCCCAACGGGCGTCCACGATCGAAACCGGAGACGGGGTGACGGTCAGGGCTCCCGTCACCGTGTAGCCGGGATGTTCGAACCCTTCTTCCGCCCACTCGTAATTCGGGTTGGAGGTACCGTCGCGATCGGGCAATCCACCCTTCCATCGCGACCGGTCCGAAACGTACGAGGTCATGAATCTCACTTTATCCGCAGGCTGGAAGTCGATCTTGGCGGTCGTGCTGCGCAACCGGTCCTGGCGTCTGAAATCGCCCGTTTCCCCGGATGTGAAGGTGACGGAGCGCGTCCGGTTTCGGATTTGCGGCAGGAGCGCCCCGAAGAACCAGATGCGGTCGCGCCAGATCGGCCCCCCCAAGGTGAAGCCGAATTCGTTGATCGCCTCATCGTCTTCGGCGTCGAACACGTATTCGGCCACGTCGGCGGACTGGGCCGGGTCCAGGCGCAGACGCTTGCTCGGCGCACCCGCCAAGGCGCTTCCACTCCCGTACCACAGAACGCTGCCGTGAAAGTCGTTCGATCCGCTCTTGGTCCGGATGCTGAGCACGCCCCCCATGGCGCCGCCGAATTCGGCCTCGTACCCGGCCGTCTTCAACTGGAACTCCTGCACCGTTTCGACCCGTAGATTCTGGTTGTTCAACCCGTTGTACATGCTCGTGGTATCGACACCGTCGATGTAGAAGACGTTCTCCGCGCCGGAGGACCCGTCGACGGAGATGCCACGGACACTCTGTCCCCTGTAGGTCACGTTGCCCGCCTGGGCTTCGATGTTGACGCTCGGCGTAAAGCGCGCGTAGTCGCTGAAGTCTCGACCGCCGGGGGCGTCCGTTATCCCTTGCCCGGCATACGTCGCCGCGGACTCGCTCTTGAACGTATCGATCGCCGCTTGGCCTGCCTCGACGACGATCGTACTGTCGAGTTGACCGACCTTGAGAGCTATCTCAACCGAAAAAATCCGTCCCGCCTGGACGACGACTTCTTCATTCACTGCAGTCTGGAACCCCGGGAATCGGACGGTTACCGTGTAGTTTCCGGGTGGAAGGCTGTTCCTGATCACCAATCCGTGATCGTCGGAGACCCCAAAGACCGGCCGGATCAACACCTTGCCGCCGAACTCGACTTCGGCGCCGGGGATGACGCTACCGGTCTGGTCGGTGACGAGGACACGGAGACCGCCGAACTGCTGCTGCGCGGCGACGGGAGCACTGATTGCGGCGAGGCAGACGATTGCGACGAGTAGACCGACCTCGGGCCGTTTTTTCAATTTCTGTTGTCTTTGGTTTAGCTTAACAACCAAGCATGTCGTTCGCGATCCCATCCTCGACTCCGGTGACCGGCCGGCTCCGGCCGAGCTGCCGCCGGCCCATCGCGAGGACCTGTCGGGGACCGTGGCGGAGCGTGTCGGCAGCGTAGTAGACTGGGTGGCAAAACCCAAGATCTGGGACGGAGGAACCCCATGAACTCTCGAATTCACCGCCGAGATTTTCAGAAGAGATTGACCCTGCTCCTGGGAGGCGCTTCGCTGGGAACCATCGGCGGCTGCTCGCCCGGAGAGGAGAGCCTCCCGTCATCCAGCGGCCCGAGCCACGGGATCCTGAGCGTGACTCGCGGGGAAGCGGATCTGACCACCCCCGCCGACGTTCCGCCGGGCAAGAGCTGGCGCTATGGCCTCATCTTTCCCTTCCAGGTGGCTCCTCGCATGGCCGCCGCCTTCGTCAACATCCGGATCCGCAACGGCGTCATGGCGCCGGCCCGTAGCGGCGACGACTACGAGGTGGGCAACGACGTGGTCCTTTTCGACGACATCAATCTCCCTCCTTCAGCGCCTGCCGTACCCGTGACCCGAAACCACGAGGAGGCCAATCCCAACTCCAATCCGCCCCACCAGACCGCCATCATGGTCAAGTACCCCATGCGGGGCGGATTCATCCCCCTGGGGGCAAAGAACCCGGACGGTTCGCCCCACCCCCACGCCGGAACCGGGTTCGGGATCGACACCGGTTTGGCTCGGCGGCCGGGCGACCCCAAGAGCGCCCATGGGGGAGGCATGTACGAGGATGCCGAGCGTTACCAGATCATGGAGGTCTTCCAGTTCAGCTACGACGGCGACCAATTCCGGGTGACCGGTGAAGAGCGAGTCTCCCCATCCGAGCTCGTGTCCGGCTGGAACATCAGCAACGGCGGCCTCACCAACGCCATCGCCGACGGTGAGGACCTGCTGGTCGGGATGCACGCCTCCAAGGTGGACGGTACGGGCAGCCCGGAACCGCTGGGTCCCCGCGGATCCGGCGTCCTGCGCTGGCAAAGGACCAACGGGCTCTGGCGGCCCGTCTCCTTCGTCCCGGTGACCGGCACGGACGAGTCCACCGAGCCCAGCCTGATCCGCGACACCAACGGCGACCTTCTCTTTTCGGCCCGGGGCAAGGGCGGCACCCGTCCCCACGCCATTCGCGTCTGGCGCTCCCGGGACGGCGGGGAGACCTGGAAAAAGATCATCCACGTGGTGGGAGTCATCTCAAGCTGCCCCATCACCCTGAACCAGGCGGCGGACGGGACTCCCTACATCGCCTCCAACATGTACCTGGTGCCTCTGGACCCCATACCCAAGCGGTTCCGGATACCGGCCGACGTGGAAGGCCGGGTCCGGGGAGGCGGATGGACCCGGCAGAAGCTGTACCTCTGGCCCTTGAGCGACGACCGGGCCGGCTTGGAGGCGCCGATCCTGGGCCGCCACTGCAAGGCCGAATTCGGTCCGGCTCCGAGTGGCTCCATGTGGCGAGCGGACCACCCCTCGTCCACCACGGTTCAACTGGCCGACGGCAACTGGCACAACGTCATGGGTTACCGGATCCATGACGACGTGGAGAGCCACGAACTGCCGTCTCCGCCCCAGACCGGGGCGTATCTGGAAGAGGTCATTTCGGCAGGAGAACCGATTCCCACCTGGAAATTCTGAACCACGCGGCCGTGTGTCCGGATTCCGGGAGCGATCCTCCGTTCGGTTCCGGGGAATTCGGCGGCCGTGGGATACCGAGGCGACCCAAGGAGGATGACATGTCCCATCCACTGACGAGACGCAGCTTCGCGAAGGCCATGGGGTTCAGTCTGGCCGGTTCCGGATGGGCCTCTTCATGGGGTTGCCTGCCGGAGTCACCGCCTTCGCCGGCCCCTTCCGGCGCGGGGACGCTCTCCATGACCACGGGCCCTCCCGACGTGGCCATCCCTCCCGATCAACCCGCGGACGAGATCTGGCGATACGGCCTGACGTTCCCCTTTCAGGTCTCCTCCGACACCGCGGCCATCTTCTGCAACCTTCGGGGGCAGTCGGGGCACGATTTCGAAATCGGGACCGACGTCTTCCTCTTCCGGAACCTCTCCGGCCTCCAGGAGCGGGAAGCCATCCCCATCTCCCGCAATCATGAGGAGACGAACCCCCACTCCGATCCCCCGGGACGGCCGGCCATCATGGTCAAGTATCCGGTACGGGGCGGCTTCGTCCCCATGGGCGCATTGCTTGAGGACGGCTCGCCCCACCCTCACGCCGGAACCGGATTCGGATGCAGCCAGGTCATCGCCTGGACACCGGACCGCAAGGGGGTCTACCCCGAAGACCAGCGCGAAGACTACATGGAGGTCTACCAACTGGCCTACGACGGCCGGAGATTTGAGGTCACGGCAACCGCGCGGCTGAGGTTCGGCCGGCTCCTGGACGGCGCGGTGCTCTCCAACCCCGGTATCACCACGGCCATTCCCGACGGCGAGGATCTGCTCTTCGCCATGGGCGGCCAGATCGAACAGGCCCGCGGTTCGGGACTGACCCGCTGGCGGCGCGGCCAGGAGGGTTGGCGCCCCGTCTCCTGGACGCCCATCACGGGGCCGGACAACGCCTTCGAGCCCAGCGTGGTCCGGGACCGGGACGACAAGCTCCTCTTCTGCGCCCGGGGCGGCCGTGCGCCCGACTACAACGACGTCCGGGTCTGGCAATCGACCGGTGCGGACGCCCCGTGGAAGAAGGTCATCCACGTCCGTGGAGTCGTCTCCACGGCTCCCATCGCCATCAACACGAGCCGCAGCGGCGATCCCTATGTGGCCTCCAACCTGTACAGCGTCCTGGAGGAACCGATGGTTCCCGGGCACCGTTACCCCCGAGACGAGCAGGGGAACACGCGGCTGGGCGGATGGCTCCGGGAGCGCTTGGCGTTCTGGCCGCTGGACCAGGAACGGCGGGGGCTGGAGACGCCTCTCCTGGTGCGCCATTGCGCCGGCGATTTCGGGCCGGCTCCGTCGGGCTTCACCTGGGGAGTGGACCACCCTTCCGCCCATACCGTGCGCCTGGCCGACGGGCAGTGGCATGACGTCATCGGCATGCGGATCTGCGATCTGGGCGAGGTCCTTCGAGGAGAGGCCCCGTCTCCCCATACAGGCGCTTACCTGGAGGAGGTTCTGACCGGAGGAGAGAGCCGGCCCGTATGGCGTTTCTGAGCAACGAGAACCTGTCCAAGACCATCGCATGAACGAGATTGAGAACTCCTATCGCACCCTGGACCTGAAGCCGGGGGCCAGCATCAAGGAGATCGTGGAGGCCCGGGACGACCTGCTGGTGCTCTGGGACCCGGACCGCTTGAAATCGCACCCGCGACTCCGGTCCAGGGCCGCCGTCAAGATCCGGGAGATTCACGGCGCCTACCAAGTCTTGATGCAACATCCCGGGCAGGGAGAGGGCGCGACTGAACGGGAGGCTTCTCCCGACCTGTCTTCCACCCCGGCCGTGGCGTCCGAACCGGGTCCTTCCATGGACGTGCCGGTTCAACCGGTGAGCGGCTCCGCTTCCCTCTTCGACGAGGTCTTTCGAGACCGGAAACCCGAGAAGAGACGTCGCCTGCCCATGGGGCCCATTCTGGCCGGAGCGGTGGTGGCTCTGTCTGTGGTTCTGATCCTGTTGTTGATCGGCGGCGGGGACTCTCCACAAGAGCCGGATCCGACCAGTCTCACGGTTCCCGCACCGGTGCCGCCGACCCCTCCCGAGCCTGCCGGGCCCCCCGTCGAATCCGGTGCCGAAACGTCCGCCGGCTCCGGTCCCGTCAAGGAGGTCGAATCCGCTGCCTCCAAGACCCCGGCAGTCTCCACTCCCCCGCCCCAACGGGAGATCGATCCGCCTCCCAAAGCACCGGCTCCCGCTCCTCCCGAAGCCGCCGTGGCTTCTCAGCCCAAACCGGAAAAGCCCAAGCCCGCACGGCCACCCCCGCCCGACGGCCGGCCGGTCCTGGTCCGCGAGCCCGACGGCGGCAAGCCCGCTGCTGCAGCCGCACCCCGCGCGCCCGAGCCGAAGACCTCCGAGGAGGCAGCGGAGGAAAAGCGGCAGCTGGAAGAGGCCGAGAAGGCATACCGGGATCTGGTCTCGGGGTCGAAGGCAGCGCAACGGCTGGTGGAAGGACAGGTTCCCAGCCTGCGTTTCACGGAATGGAGCATCGCCGGCCGGAGGGGCTCGGTGCTCCTGGTGGATCTGATCGCCGAACAGTTTGGCGGGAACCCGGTCCACTTCGTCTGGGGAGTGGACACGGCGACCGGAATGGTGAGGGCATTGAGCCAGGCTGCCCGTGACCTGGAACTGGCAGTCGCCGAAGAATGACGTGGGAATGGACTATTCTATTCCGGACAGGAGCGGCGGCTTTCCTGCCGCCGAATGGGAGCGGCGGCTTTCTTGCCGCCGAGCTCCGGAAGAACACGGCGAGCCAGAAGAGAACGGGCGCCTGGAAGCCGCTCCTCCACGGCGCCCCTACATCATTCTCGGCAGTAGGGTGATCTGATGAGACTCGCATCTCCCTGGAGACGAACATGCCGCACTGGTTTCTGACTTGCCTGATCGCAGTGTTTCTCCCTGGTTCGCCCGTCGCGGAAGCCGGGAAGAAGCCGCCGAACCTGATCGTATTCCTGACCGACCAACAGCGGGTGGACACCCTGGGCGCCTACGGCAACACGCAGATCCGGACACCCCACCTGGACCGCATGGCTCGCCGAAGCTTCGTCTTCGACTCCTTCTACGTGGTCAATCCGGTCTGCACCCCCTCCCGGGCCAGTCTGCTGACCGGCCTTTACCCCAACAAGCACGGCTCCTGGATGAACAGCATCCCCCTGGATCCCAAGGTCCCCATTCTGGTGGAGATGCTCCGGGACCCCGAGTACGCCTCGGCCTACTACGGCAAGTGGCACCTGGGAAACGAGATCTTCAGGCAGCGCGGCTTCACCGACTTCGACAGCACCGAGATCTATCGGAAGTGGTGGTCCGAGGACCAGGATCATTCCCAGCGCTCCGGCTACTACCACTTCCTGAAGCAGAAGGGGATCGAGGCGGACACCCCCTACGGCCACTCCCGGGACCTGACCAACCGCTTGTCCAAGGAACTCTCCAAGCCCGTCTACCTGGCCCAGCGGGGAATCCGGTTCCTGGAGCAGCACCGGGACCGGCCCTTCGTCCTCTATTTGAGCTTCCTGGAGCCCCACGCCTTCGCCGATCACAAGCAGGGGCCTCCCTTCACCAACGTCTACGGGGACCTTTACGACCCGGCCGACATGCCGATCCCGGATTCCTTTTTCGAAGAGATGGACCCCACCGTATCCTTCGCCAAGCGGTTGATGCGGCTGGCGTTGGCTCGGGGGGAGCTTCCCATCGCCTATCCCCAGACCGTCCAGGAGCTGAGGGAGGCCATGGCCCGCTACTGGGGCCTGGTCACCCTGGTGGACGAGATGGTGGGGCGCGTGCTGGAGCGGCTGCGGGAGTTGGGGCTGGAACAGAACACCATCGTCGTCTTCACCAGCGAGCACGGCGAGATGATGGGCGACCACCGCCTCATGTCCAAGATGAACAGCTACGAGGAGGCAGCGACGGTTCCGTTTCTGCTTTCGGTGCCGGGCCTGTGGGACCGCTCGCGGCGCATCAAGAAGCCGGTGAGCCAAGTGGACGTGACGCCGACTCTGCTGGACCTGATGGGGCAACCGTTGCCGGACCACCTGCAGGGAGAGAGCTGGGCTGACGACCTGCGTACGGGAAGGGAGTTCCCCGACCGGGACATTCTGGTCGTCGGCGACGAACCGGGCTACGCCCCGCCCTGGAACGCGCGGCACATCTATCACCACCGGACCCTGATCACGCCCGAGGGATGGAAGATGACCGTGAGCGACGCCGGGGATGGAGAGCTCTACCACCTGGGCCGCGACCCCAAAGAGATGAAGAACCTGTATTTTCTGCCGGAGTATCAGGAGCAGGTCCGGAAAATGTGGGACCGGTTGCGGGCGCGCATGAAGGAAGTCGAAGATCCGGTCGTGCTGGATCTGAACCAACCCTGGCCCCAGCGGAGGGGTGGCCAGCCGAAATTTCCGTGACGCTGGAGGGAAATCACAGAATGCCGGATCCCGAGCTGAACCCATGAAGGCTCCGGAACGGACTCACCGGAAGCTTACGGGATTGATGTTACTGTGTTCGGCCCTGCTCGCCTCTATGGGTAACGTCCGCGCCGCTTCGTCCGCTCCTCCCAGCATCCTCTGGATCATGCTGGACGACGCGCGGGCGGATACGCTGAGTTGCTACGGCCGATCCTGGGCCGATACGCCTCACATGGACCGCATCGCACGGGAGGGAGTCCGTTTCGAAACGGCCATCGTCCAGAATCCGGTCTGCGTCCCTTCCCGGACCTCCATGAAATCGGGTCTCTACGCCCATCAGACTGGCGTTATGGCCATGGGAAAACCGGCTTCGACGCCCGGACGCTACCGGACCAGATCTCTGAACAGATACCCGAATCTTCTCAATGCGTGGAGCATGGCTGGAATCACTCCCGAGAACGTGGGGAAGGCCCACGCCTTCCGAGAGGATTGGCGTCTACTGGGCGATGCTCCCCGCTTTCTGGACAACCGGGGACGGCCTACCTCGCACCTGCCCCCCGAGTGGCATCGCCGTCTCCTCTCGGTGGTCCGAACCAAGACCCATCGGTGGATGATCGGAGGCCTGCTCGACATTCCCCCCGGCCAGATCCGGACGGCCCGGTTGGGGGACTTGGCGCTCGGCCGCCTGCGGGATCTGGTCCGATCGCCGGAGCCCTTCTTCCTGCGCGTCTCCTTCCATGCGCCGCACGTCGCCTGCTCCACCACGCCCTCCTATTTCGTCGACCCCAGCCGGATCGATCTGCCGCTTCCGACACCCGAGGAGATCGGGGGAAAGCCCCGGTACGAACGGGAGAACATCCACGTCTACAGCGGCGCTCCCCACCTCACTCAAGAAGAGATCGGGCTGGCCCGCGGAACCTACTACGGCATGATCCGGGCCGTGGACCGGGAGGTGGGGCAGCTGCTTTCGGTCCTGGAACAGGCCGGGCGCCTGGATCACACCATCATCGTCATCAACTCGGATCAAGGGTTCCAGCTGGGAGAACACCGCACCTGGAAGAAACGGGATTTCTACGACACCAATGTAAAAGTCCCCTTCATCCTGAGGGCGCCTGGGCTGCTGCCTCAGGGAAAGGTGGTGACGGAGCCGGTGGAGATGGTGGATTTCCTTCCGACCCTGCTGGAACTGTCCGGTTTCGATCCGCCCGCCGGGATTCGAGGACGGAGTCTGCTGCCCTTGATCCGGGGTGAGGTCCGGGAATGGCGCCGGGCCTGCTTTTCCGAGCACGATCACAGCGAAGACGCCTACGAGGAACTCCGCCGCGGCGGCGGGCGGCGGGTCATGGTCCGGACCCGGGAATGGAAGCTGGTCTTCTTCATGGACGAGCGGATCCCGGAAGAGGACGGGTCCCTCTACCAGCTCCGGAACGATCCCTGGGAGCAGCGCAATCTGTACGGCGACCCCGCCTACAACGGCGTGGTGGCGGAACTGAAGCGCATGGCCCGGGAATGGGACCGGGGAGAGCCTCGACGTCAAATCCGGTAGGGGCACCCCTCGTGGGTGCCCTCTTTGGACCGAATCGGCGGCTTGAGACCATTCGACCCACTTGACCCGGAACCTGAGGAACGGTGGTAGGGGGGAGCGGGTTCGGGATATAATCGCGCCCAAAGTTGCATCCGAGGGAGTGTTTCAAATCCATGCAATTGCAACGCCATCTGGCAGGGAGCGTTCTCTGGCTCGCCGTTTGGAGCTTTCAGGGCGCTCATGCCAATGACAAGCCCCAGCCCTCGGACCCCGAGTTGCGTTCCCACCACCCTCTGGGCGGGTCCATAGGCACTCCTTTCGAGATCCGGGTGCGGGGAAAGCGCCTTCCAGGTGCCCACACCGTCTGGTTCGAATGTGACGATGTTCAAGCCCGGGTCCTGGCGGTGAAGGAGATCGCGGAGACGGGGGAACTGGACGAAGACCAGTACTACAGGAAGAGGACATTGGCCCTTCTGGGACAGGACGGGCAGGAGCTGGAATTTCTGGCCGTGCTGGAAGTGCTGACCTCCCCCGACACTCGTCCCGGACTGCATCACTTCCGCCTCGTGGGTCCCACAGGCCTCTCCAACTCCCTGAGCCTGCATCTCGTGGATCAACCGCTCCAGAACGAAGAGAAATCTCCTCACCATCGACCCTCGCAGGCCCAGGAACTGCGCCTCCCGGCCATCGTCAACGGGACCATCGAGGAGAAGGGAGAACTGGACTACTACTCCTTCGAGGTGGAGGCGGGCGAGACGTTGGCCTTCCAGGTGCTGTCCGGATTCGAGCTGGGCGTCAATTACTGGGCACAGACCGAGGTTCGGCTCTACGAGCCCCACCAGAGCTGGTTCGGGACCGACCGGGCGCGTCCCCTGGTCCTGAAGGGTCCGCGCCTTTCCTGGGAGCCGATCCGGGTCCGGAGTTCGTGGTTCGACCGCCGCGACTTCGTGACCCAGTTCGTCCTGCACCCCCTCTTGGAGCACCGTTTCGAGAAGGCGGGACGCTATCTGCTGTCCGTGGGCACGTTTCTGGGGCGGAGCCGGGACAACGGCTATCAGTTGCGGGTCGGACCGGCCCGGAACGAGATGGTCTCGCGCCGCGTGATCGGCGGCTTCGGCCAACCGGCCCACGCCGACCCGGCAGACTGGCTGGAGAGGGATTCCTCGACCCTGCGCCAGTTCGGGAGTTTCTACCGGCGACTGGGCGACGACCGGCTGGCCGAGTTGAGAACCCGATCGGTGGCCGCCTCCTCGCCTGGAAGCGATACCTCGCCCCCAATGTCCTCCATCCGGGATCACGAGCCCAACGACACGGCGGAGGCCGCCCAGGAGTTGACTTTGCCCGGCTTCGCCGAGGGCCGCATCGACTTTCCCGGCGACGTGGACCGTTTCCGGTTCCGGGTCACCGCGGGACAGGCGCTGGCCCTGGAGGTCGAGACGCCCCGGCTCGCTCCCCCCCACTTCAGTCCCTGGCTCAAGGTGTTGGACGCCCAGGGGGAGGTGGTGGCCCACAATATCTACCGGGAATACGGCGGCAACGGCATCGATCCCAACAAGACCATCGAGCGGAAGACACTGCACACCTTCGAGGAGGAAGGCGACTATTGGCTGTTGGTCCGGGACCTGACCGACCACGCCTGGGGAGACGAATTCCAGTATCGGGTACTGATCCGGCCGCAGGTTCCCCACGTGGGCCGGATGGAGTTCTCTTTGGGCGTCTTCTCGGTGTCGTCCCAGCTCATCGAGATCACGGACCGCCTCAACCTGAAGCCGGGTGAATCCAGGAGCCTGACCCTGGTGGCCGACCTGGAGGAAGGCTTCGACGGAGGGATTCTGGTCGAAGTCGACGGCCTGCCGGACGGAATACAGGTCCAGGCCGCCACTCCGGCCAGTTGGAGTGCGCTGCTGATCCAAGGCATCCAGTATCGGCCGCCGGGGGAACATATCGTGGACCCCAAGACCCATCGTCCAAAGCGGCAGGCGGTCACGCTGTTACTGCGAGCGGATTCCGAGGTTCAACCCACTTCCCTGCCCCGGTTCCTGAGGATCCGGGCCCGCCCCATGTCGGAGAACCGGACCGGTCCCCCGATCATAGCGGGCAGAATTCCTCTTCTGATCCTGGACTCACCTGAGAACACCGTAGCCATTACCGACCCGCAGGAGGTGGCGTTGGCCCCATGAAGTCACCGAGCTTGGTCGGAATTCTGTTCTCCTGCGTCATGGCAACCGTTCTCCTGGGCGCTCTGACCCCGGCGCCGGCCGCCTCGCCGGCCGTCCTGACGCTGCAACTACTGCCGGAAGAGGTCGTGCTCCCGAACACCGGCGCCTCTCAACGCATTCTGGTCCTGGGACGGGGAGCCGACGGTCTGGAGCGAGACGTCACCTCCCAGAGCCGGTTTTCCCTGGCTTCGGGCGGAGTCGCCCAAGTGGACCCGGCGGGACGAGTGACTTCCCTGGCGGCAGGAGAGACCACGCTCCAGGTCCGCATGGGCGAGTTGACGGCCCGGGCCTCGATAAGAGTCTCCAAGAATGGGGTGCTAAGACCCTTCAGCTTTTCGCGGGACATCGGAACCATCCTCACCAAACGGGGATGCAACTCCAGCGACTGTCATGGCGGAGTCAAGGGCCGAGCCGGCTTCAAGCTCTCCATCGACGCCCTCCATCCCCGCGACGACTACCGCTGGATCGTCCAGGGCGGAGACTATCAGGTCATGAGCACCGAGGCGGGCGGCGCCATTGAGCCCCGCGTTGACCTGGACGCTCCGGATCGGAGCCTCCTGCTGCAGAAACCCGCGCTCCAAATCCCCCACGGCGGCGGGGAACGCCTATCCTCGGACTCGACGGACTACCGGGCGCTGCTGGACTGGATCCGGCAGGGCGCCCGCTACGGTGACGAATCGGCCGAGACGGCGGGGAAGATCCGGCGCCTGGAGGTCCTTCCTTCCAAGGTGGTCCTGGAATCCGGGTCCCGCCACGGGCTGGTGGTGCTGGCGCATCTTCCGGACGGTTCCCGCGAGGACGTGACCGACCAGGTGCGGTATGAATCCTCCAACCTGGAGACGGTGAAGGTGGATTCCCAGGGCACGATCCGAGGCGTGAGTCCGGGCGAAACCAGCGTCCTGGTGCGGGCTCCGGGTCACGTGGTGAACGCTCGGATCGGAGTCATCGCCGATGCCGTGACCGACTCCGTCACCTACGCCTCGCGCAACTACATCGACGAGCACGTGCTGGCCAAACTGCGGAAGTTCCACCTCCGGCCCGCGCGCCGTTCCACCGATGCCGAGT
This sequence comes from Acidobacteriota bacterium, assembly GCA_965263035.1. Taxonomy (GTDB): domain Bacteria; phylum Acidobacteriota; class UBA6911; order RPQK01; family JAJDTT01; genus JAJDTT01. The sequence continues at coordinate 4,438,191 of OZ253580.1, read as the reverse complement.
TTCTCCGGCGCATCTGCCTGGATCTGACCGGGACCCTGCCCCCTCCCCATCGGGTCCGCGAGTTTCTGGCCAGCCGGGACCCGGACAAGCGGGAGCAGCTGGTGGACCTTCTTCTGGAGTCGTTGGAGTTCACCGACTACTGGACCTTCCGTCTGGCCGACCTGATGCGGGTCGGCCAGACCGCCACCGGCATGGCCGAGCACGGCCACGTTTACTGGCAATGGATCCGGGATTCGGTGGCCACCAACAAACCCTACGACCAGCTGGCCCGTGAACGGATCACGGCCCAGGGCTACGACGGGGCCTCGCGCCACTATCTGCAGAACGGGGTCGTCACCAGGCCCGAGAACGCCATGGCCGAGCAGTTCCGGGTCTTCCTGGGACGGCGGCTGGACTGCGCCCAGTGCCACAACCATCCCTATGAATCCTGGAGCCAGGACGAATTCTGGGGCTTGGCCGCCTTCTTCAAACGGGTCACCCGGTCCGAGTGGTCCGGTTTCGGCACTTCCTTGATCTACGACGACCCGGAGGGACCCGACCCCGATTTCGGCACCGACCCCAACAGCAAGAAAACCATTCATCCCCGCACCGGCCGGGAAGTGGAGCCGGTCCTGCCCGACGGCTCACCGGTCCCCGCTCACGCCCACTCCAGTCCCCGCCAGACCTTTGCCCGTTGGGTCACCAACCACCCCTGGTTCGCCGAAGCCGCGGTCAACCGTTTCTGGGGCACCATCTTCGGACGAGGCCTGGTGGAACCGGTGGACGACTTTCGATCGACCAATCCTCCGACTCATCCCCGGCTGCTGAAGATCCTGGCCCGCGATTTCCGGGAGCAGGGATACGATCTGAAGCAGTTGCTCCGCCGCATGGTCCTATCGGAGACTTACCAGCTCTCCTCCCTGCCGCGTCCCGGCTCGGAGGCAGACCGAATCAACTATTCCCACTCCCTGCCCCGCCCGCTGGACGCCGAAGTTCTACTGGACGCCGTGACTTCGGTGACGGCAGTGGCCCAGACCTTCGAGAACACCGACAAGGGAATGGCGCCGCCGGGCACTCGGGCCATCGAGCTGACCATGCCGGACATCTTCCCCTCGGCCTTCTTGGACATGTACGGGAGAACCGATCGCGCGCAGGTCCCGGAGCGGAGCGCCGAGCCCAGCCTGAATCAGGCGCTTCATCTCCTGGTGGGATCGACCTATACGGAGAAGCTCGCCCGTGAGGGGAGCCGTCTGGAGCGCCTGATGGCTACCGGCGCCACCGACGCCGAGATCATCGAGGAGCTCTATCTCGCCGCCCTGACCCGCTATCCCCGCCAGGAAGAGCGGGACGGGCTGGAGCAACTGATCCAGCGGAGTCCCTCCCGGGGAGAGGGTCTGAAGAACCTGGTCTGGGCGCTCTTGGCATCGCGGGAATTCGCCCACAACCACTGAGCGGACGAATTGAGAGAAACGACATGAAATATACGGGGTGTCTGTTGCCGACTCCGGGCGTCCTGGCGAGGCGATCCTTCCTGAAGGTAGGGTCTCTGAGCCTCCTCGGAATGTCCTTGAGCCGTTACCTGGAGGCCGCCCACCTCATGGCCAAGGCGGGAAAGGACGCCGCGCCGGCCAAGGCCCGTTCTTGCATCCTCATCTGGTTGGAGGGGGGGCCTGCCCAAATGGATACGTGGGACCCCAAGCCCAACAGCAGCTTTCGGTCCATATCCACCAATGTGCCCGGCATCCGGATCTCCGAGCTCCTCCCCAACATGTCCCGGCACTTGGACAAGGTCTCCATCATCCGCTCCATGCAGTCGCTGGAGCCGAACCACGAAAGGGCCATCTACTACGGCCTCACCGGCCACCGGCCCACACCGGCCATGGACTTTCCCGGCATCGGGTCCATCGTCTGCCGGGAGCTGGGTCGGATCAACCATGTCCCGCCCAACGTCGTGCTTCCGGCCAAGGTGGGAAACCGGCACTACGACTGCCAGAAGGGACAGTTTCTGGGGCCCGAGTTCGATCCCATGCGGGTGGGGAACCCCAACGACAAGGACTTCCAGGTGCTCGACCTCGTTCTTCCCAAGACCCTGACCCGGGAACACCTGGAAGACCGGCGGACTTTCCTGAACCTGGTGGACAGCTACTACCGGAAGAAGGTCCAGGCCGCCGAGCACACCAAGATGGACCGTTTCAGCCAACAGGCCCTGGAGATGATCACGGCGCCGGAGGTGCGGCAAGCCTTCGACCTGAGCCAGGAATCGGAGAAGACCCGGGACGCCTACGGCCGCACCAGCTTCGGCCAGAGCCTCCTTCTGGCCCGGCGCCTGGTGGAGTCGGGAAGCCGATTCATCACGGCGGCCGGCCACGACCTCAACGGCTGGGACACCCACTCGCACAACGACCGGCGGAACCTCAAGCAGACGGCAAAATTGGACGAGTCCCTGCCGGTCCTGCTGGAGGACCTCCACCAGCGGGGCCTGCTGGAGTCCACCGTCGTGGTGGTCATGGGCGAGTTCGGACGCAGTCCCCACCACAACTCCAAGCTGGGAAGAGACCATTGGCCCCACTGCTGGTCCCTGCTGCTGGGAGGGGGCGGTATCGAAGGCGGCAAGGTGGTGGGCGCCAGCGACGACCGGGGAGCCTACGTGGCGGAGCGAAGGGTCACCATCGGGGACCTGTTCGCCACCCTCTACAAGGCCTTCGGCATCGACTGGCACAAGGAATACATGAGTCCCATCGGCCGCCCCGTGAAGATCGCCAACTCCATCGACGACGAAACGGGCCAGCCGGTGTCGGAGTTGATCTAGGAGCCGTCGCGGCCACATGCCTCAACCATTTGAAGGGCGCGCTCCGTTTCTGCACGGGCTGCGGCGGCCATGCGTGGGGGACCTTGGACTCGGTGGAGGTCACTCGAGGCCTTGCCCGGCTCCGATCTCAAGCAGCATGACGTCAATGTCGCCGGTGGGAAACTCGTTTCGCGCTGCTTCAGCCACCGCTCGCAGTTTGGCTTCGACCGTCCCGGCTTGGCCAGGCCCGGCCTTTCGTAGCGCTTGGGGGACCCACTCGGCAACGGTCTTTCGCCGCCCGGCGGATTGACGCTCTCGATCTTCTTTCATGAGCCAGACCTCCAAGCCCTTTGGCACGTCTCGTAGGGCCGAACCCTTGTGGTCGCCCGGCGTTACCGTCCAACGGATCACAAACCCGGTCGAACGCGTCGGCAACTTTTATGTCCGGTCGTCGAGGGCAAGTCCCGCCAGTCGTTCGAGGAAACTCCACTTGCGTGCATGCCGGTCGCAGATGGATCGGACCCGTTTCGAGAACTCCTCCGTCGTACCATCCTCTTCGGCCAGTGCCCGGAGGTCGAAGATCAAGCCGACCGCCCGATCGTAGCCGCTGGGGTTACGTCTTTCGATCTCCGTTTCGATCTCGCCCCAGACACTCTCCCCCCGTTGCCTGACGGCTTTGATTCGTGCACGCCGCGCCCGCTCGGCCTCTTCCGCCTGCCGGCGTCGTTCGGCCTCCACCCGTTTGGCCGTCGCGACCCGACGCGCCTCGCGAATCTCCTCCGCGCGGTCGCGCAGGTCCGCAACCGTCCGGCGCCTGGCTTGCGGCTCGCCTGCCGGCAATGTGACCGCCTCACGAACCCTGCGCTGGACTTCGACCATCACATGGGGATCGGCATCGACGAGGCGCCGGAGAAGCGCTGTTTTCTCCGCGTGGGGGATGGCCTCGACGGCCCTGCGGCGCGCGGCCGCGGATACCTTTCCGAGATCCGCGTTCAGGGGGGCCTCGGCGGCGACTTGCACCAGGTCCGGATCGATATGGAAGAAATCGGCGAACGCTTCGAGCGAACCGGTGAGGGGACCGATGCCCGGCAGCGGCTCCTTTTCGTCATCCTCCAGGTCTCCGGCTTCTACCGCCGTCAACCAGAGGAGGTAGAAGAGCCTCAGATCGCCCGAGAGCAGGTCGGAGCGCAACGGCGCCATCGCGCCAAGCAAGCCGGGGCCGTCGTCCAAATGGTCGTATTCACGCTCCTCGTCTTCGGACCAGATGTCGACGATCAGATTCCTTCCCGAAATCCGGACCTGGACCCCGTCGACCTCACGCAGGAAGACCTTCAACCGCGAACGGTCCAGGAACCGCTTGGGCATTCGGATCATGAGCCGCCTCGTCCCCCAATTGGCGAGATAGAGATGCAGGTCGAACCAGCGCTCCATCATATTTTCGGGATCGCCGCCGAAGTCGCCCCAGTTGTAGTGATTGACGAAGCTCGTGGCGGTGATCCGCGCCCGTGTCGACAGCCCTCCCAGGGCCCGAATGTCCGCCTCACCGAGTGGCCGGTCGATGGCTTGAAACTCGTAATACTGATATTCGCTCAATGACAGGCTCCCTTTCGGGTGGTGGGATGAAACATGCCTTCCGTTTCACGCAGGCCAAAGGATACGAGTCCTGTACCCAGGTCATCGTCTATCGTTCGCCGTGCCGACTCCGAACGGTTCAGAACCGGCTGCAAGCACCATGCGGCCTTCGCTTCGATGCGGGCGCCAGCGAATCGTGGCGTGGTGTCAGGGCATTCCGACAAAGAGGGGAGGGACCGCTGCCGCGACTCCGCCTCAGTAGCGATAGTGATCCGGCTTGTAGGGCCCGTCCACGTCGACGTCGATGTAGCCGGCCTGTTCCGGGGTGAGTCGGGTGAGCTTGGCCCCCAGCTTGTCCAGGTGGAGCCGGGCCACCTTTTCGTCCAGGTGCTTGGGCAGGACGTAGACCTCTCTCCCGTACTGCTCCCGGTTCTGCCAGAGTTCGATCTGGGCCAGAACCTGGTTGGAGAAGCTGCTGCTCATGACGAAGCTGGGATGACCGGTGGCGCAACCCAGGTTGACCAGCCGGCCCTCGGCCAGCACGAGGATGCTGTGGCCGTCGGGAAAGTGCCACTGGTGGACCTGCGGCTTGATCTCCTCCTTGTGGACCCCTGGAGAGGCCTGAAGACCTGCCATGTCGATCTCGTTGTCGAAGTGGCCGATGTTGCAGACGATGGCCTTGTCCTTCATCCGGGCCATGTGATCCAACCGGATGACGCCGAAGTTGCCGGTGGCGGTGACGAAGATGTCCACCTCCGAAACCACGTCCTCCACCCGCACGATCTGAAATCCCTCCATGGCCGCCTGCAGGGCGCAGATGGGATCGACCTCGGTCACCAGCACCCGGGCTCCCTGACCCCTCATGGACTGGGCGCACCCCTTGCCTACCTCCCCGAATCCGCAGACCAGGACCGTCTTGCCCCCGATCATGACGTCGGTGGCGCGCATGATTCCGTCGGGCAGGGAGTGCCTGCAGCCGTAGATGTTGTCGAACTTGCTCTTGGTGACGCTGTCGTTGACGTTGATGGCGGGAAAGAGCAGGGTCCCGGCCTTCTGCCTCTGGTAGAGACGGTGGACTCCGGTGGTGGTCTCCTCGCTCACACCCACGATCCGCCCGGCCATGCGATGCCAATACTGGGAATCTTCCAGCAGGCGATCCCGCAGCAGTGTCAGAACCACTTTCATCTCCTCCGAGTCGGCGGTCCCGGGCTCGGGAAGAGTTCCCTCTGAGGCGAAGGCCTCCTCCGCCTCATATCCCAGATGGATCAGCAGCGTGGCGTCGCCGCCGTCGTCCACCAATAGATTGGGGCCCCCTTCCGGAAACCTCAGGATCTGGTCGGTGCACCACCAGTAGTCCTCCAGAGTCTCCCCTTTCCAGGCGAAAACGGGGACGCCGGTTTCGGCGATGGCGGCCGCGGCATGGTCCTGCGTGCTGAAGATGTTGCAACTGGCCCAACGCACGTCCGCACCCAGGTCGGCCAGAGTCTCGATCAGGACCGCGGTCTGGATGGTCATGTGCAGGGAGCCGGAGATCCGGCCGCCGGCCAATGGCTTGGTGCCGGAATTCTCCTTGCGGACGGCCATCAGCCCGGGCATCTCGTGCTCCGCCAGGGAGATCTCCTTGCGCCCGAAGCCCGCCAAGCGGATGTCGGCGACCTTGTACTCGTTCTTGACTGCGGCTGTGCTCATGAGTCTGGATTCCCTTCCGTCAAATCTGATATCGATCGCCGGAAGCCCGGGAATGAACGTCCCGAACGGCATTGAACCCGGCGTCCAGGGTGCGACGACCCTTTCCCAAGGGTAGTTAGAATAGCAGAAAGTCAGCCAACCGGAGCCGTCCGGGGTTCCGGAGCAGAGTTCCAGGCGGCGTCCTTCTACCGCCTGCGGGACGCCTCATAGAACTTGATGTAGTCGTCCACCGAGGTGCCGGCGACGGTCTCGGCAATGAGGTCCGGAGGCAGGTCTTCCACCCGCCTGAAGCGGACGCACGACTTGCCCATGTTGAGTTTTTTCCCGCTTGCCTTGAACCTCTCCTCGAACCGGATCCTGGATTCCCGGTGGCTGTAGACGCACATCAGGTAGAGGGACATGTACCGTTTCTGAGAGGCCAGAGCAGCGTACATGAGGGGCTGCTTGTTGTACGTCTCGGGATAACGCTCCAAGGGAATCTCATAAGTGATCATCCCCCAGTTCATGGTCTCGACATAACCTGGCGGCAGGTTGTCCAAGACCAACTCCCTCACCGCCTGAATCTCCTCCCGGCGGTCCGGGACAAGCTCTTGCAAGTACTCCTCGACCGTGGCGGCAGCGCTTCTGACCATGGGTTCACCCTATCAGAATCGATCCGCCGGCATCCCAGGAATCTCGTGGCCTCCCGGCTGTTGCCGAAGCCGACTTCCGCGGGAGAGAATCAGCGGCCATGCGATGGTCTCGTCTCCTGCTCGGACTGCTGTTCCTCTACGGCTGCGGCGAGAGTAACGAAACCGGTCCGCTCTCACCGGAGGAGTCGCTGGCCGGTTTTCAGCACCCCGGTGACGTCCGGATAGAGATCTTTGCCGCCGAACCGTATGTGCGGGACCCGGTGGACCTGGTCTTCGACGAGGAGGGGAGAGCCTTCGTGGCCGAGATGCTGGACTACCCCTACGACCCTCCACCGGGGCAGCCGCCTCGGAGCCGGATCCGGGTCCTGGAAGATCGGGACGGCGACGGTAGAGTGGACCACTCGGTGGTCTTCGCCGACGGGATTCTCCAACTCAAAGGCTTGGCCTTGTGGGATGGAGGCGTCATTGCCTCCGCGGCGCCGGACCTCCTCTTCTTCAAGGACACGGACGGCGACCTCCGCGCGGATGAACGGCGAGTCCTGTTTACCGGCTTCGAAGTGGGTCAGCCTCAGGGGCGGGTCAGCAACCTTCGCTACTCCCTGGACAACTGGATCTACGTCTCGAACGACGGACATCCGGGACGGGTCAGATCTCCGGACCGGCCCGGGGCCGACTCGATCTCGGTCCTGGGAACCGATTTCCGGTTCCGCCCCGGCCGGGGCGTTTTCGAAGCGGCTTCGGGAGCCGCCCGCTTCGGCCAGACCTTCGACGATTGGGGCCACCGCTTCGTTACGCGGACCGGAACCCACGTCCTGCACGTGCTCCTGCCCCGCCGCTATTTGGAGAGAAACCCCTACCTGGCGGCACCCGCTGAGATCATCCGGGACGTCTCGGACCATGACCGCCGCATCTACTCCCGGACGCCACCCGAGAAGTGGCGCGAACTCCGAACCCGGGTGAGACAGGAGCGTTCCGATCAGATGGGCCTGGGGCGCACCGGACAAGTCCACGGGTACTTCACCGGCGCGACGGGGGGCACCGTCTATTCGGGCGACCGGCTTCCGCCGTCCTACCGGGGAAGCCTTTTTACGGGAGGAGTCGCCGGGAATCTGGTTCACCGGGATCTGCTGGCGCCGAGCGGCATCAGCTTCGTGGCCAGCCGCGCGCCGGATGAACGGCAGCGGGAGTTCCTGTCCTCTACCGATCCCTGGTTCCGGCCCGTTCAGTTCACCACCGGCTGGGACGGGAACCTCTACATCGTGGACATCTATCGAAAACTGGTGGAGGATCCCGAGTCGATCCCGGAGCCCATCAAGCGGGATCTGGACTTCTATGCCGGGACCGGCCGTGGCCGAATCTATCGGGTCGCCTCCGCCCGCGATCCGGCTCCGGCTCCCGTAAAGCCGTCCCTGACCGGAAAGGACCCCCGGAGCCTGGTTCGGCTTCTCTCCCATCCAAACCGCTGGTGGAGACTCACGGCTCAGCGCCTGCTGGTCCAGCGTCAGGAGAACTCGGCCGTCACGGAACTGAAGCACACCGTTCGCCAGGGAACATCCGCCAAGGGCCGCTTGCACGCGTTGAATGCCTTGGAGGGGCTCTCCGCACTGGATTCCGAAACCCTGACCCTGGCGCTGAAGGACTCGATCCCAGGGGTGCGGGAGCATGCCGTCCGGATGGCTGAGGAGTTTCCCCGACTGCTCCCGAGACTGCTGGCAATGACGGTGGGAGAGGAGCCGCGGGTCGGGTTCCAACTGGCTCTGAGTCTGGGCCGGTTCCAGGGCAAAGCCGTCACCCGGGCCCTGTCCCGGTTGGCTCTGCACCAGAGCCTGACACCTGGCTTTCGGGCGGCCATCCTGAGCTCGGAGGCCGGGTCCTCGCCGGATCTTGTAGAACATCTCCTGAACCTGGACTTCTTCGGAGCAGCGGATCGGAAGCAGAGGGAAGAATTCCTGGAGGAATTCGCGGCCGTGATCGGTGCCCGTCAACGGCCCACGGAGATCAGGCGAATCCTGGAACTGGTTTTTCGATCTCCCGGTTTGGCGGACGAGGCCTGGCAGGGAGCCGGACTCGACGGACTGGCTCAGGGTCTGGAAATGGGAAGGGTCGCCGGCCTGGATCCGGCAGGCGCCCGAACCGCGCTCCGGCAACTATTGGAAAATGGTTCGACCCGCGTCCGTACGGCGGCGGCTCGTGTGTCCCGGCACTTCCGGATGCCGCGGCTCCGAGCTCAGGCCCGTCGGCAGGCATTGGACCCAAGCGCCTCGCCCCAGCAGCGGATACAGGCCGTCCGCACCCTGGCAAGTGTCCGATTTCGGGACGCGCGTCCCATTTTCGGACACTTTTTGGATTCCGTTTCCGATTCCGCCCTGCGTTCCGAGGTTCTTCGGCTCCTGGGAGGATACGGCGACGTGGAGGTCGGCGACCTGATTCTCTCCCGCTGGAGCACCCTCTCTCCCCGCGAGCGGAGACCGGCCCTTCACGCGCTGATCGCCCACCTCGGACGGGCGTCCCGGCTGCTGGACGCGCTGGAGCGGGGGACCGTGGAGACAGCGGCGTTGGAGCAGGACCACCGGGTCCTGCTGGCCCAGCACCCGGACGAAGCGATTCGAAACCGGGCCCTGGCCTGGTTTCAGCCCGACTCCCCGGACGAGAGGGACCGCGTGGTACAGCACTACCGGAAAGTTCTAGACCTGGCCGCCGACTCGGAGCGGGGAGAGCAGGTCTTCGAACGGGAGTGCGCCCGTTGTCACCAACCCCAGGAAGGGGACGCGGTGGGCCCGGATCTTCGCGTCGGGGTGCAGGGGCACACCCGGGAGGAGTTGCTCCAGGCGATTCTGAATCCCAACGCCCAGATCCTGGGCCTGTTCCAGAACTACATCGTGACCACCCGAGAGGGTCTGGTCTACGGCGGCGTCCTGGCGGCGGAGGGTCCCGGAAGCCTGACGTTGCGCAGCGGCCCCGGAGAGGAGGAGACGATTCTGAGGGCCCGCATCTCCGAAATCCGTGCGTCCCAGGTTTCGCTCATGCCCGAGGGTCTGGAAGAGAACATCGACCCGCAGGAGATGGCGGACCTCATCGCCTATATCCAAGCTGGAGACATGCTGGAGGACTGACGGAAGTCCGTAGCGAAGCCCCGCATCGCCCGTTCTTCAGTCCTCGGCGTCACTCGTAGAAACGGATGGAGTAGAGGTCCGCATCCTTCATCACGAAGCGGAGCCGAACGGCGGTTCCGGCCAGACGGCCCACGTCGCTACCCCCGTCCCACGACACGTCCCGGGCAATCTCGTCTCCAATGATCTCGGGACACTCCGCAAGCGAGAACCCGGGTATCGGCTTCCCCTCGGTGTCTTGAATCTCCACTCTCAAACCCCCCGCGGCCGAGGTGGAGTAGTTGATCTCCAGCCGGTTCCCCGAAAACTTCAGGGGCTTCGTCAGCATCTCCCCGCCGGCGTAGGGCGCGTTGACGGAAGCGAACCCGTCCAACCGCAGGGTCAGCCGCTGGATGTGCCACGAGGGATGCCCGTAGTGCCGGCCCGCGTAGATGGACATCTCGGCCGGACCCGTCCGGACCACGCCCTGAAGCGGATAGTTGGTGCGGGACACCCAGTTGAGGGTGTCCGGTCCCGGGCGGACGAAGACGCCCATGAAGGTGCGGTCGTAGAGCGTGCCCCCCCGGGAGGTCATGAAGGCGGCGTCCGCGCAGTCGTGGCTCAGCCAGTCCGGATTATTGGGTTGGGTGGCGTCCGAGACAACGCCGGCGGCCTTGGCCCGCTCCTTGGTGAGCGCGGAGCGGCCATACATGAACCGCGGCGGGAAGGCCACGTAGATATGGGGGGCCCGAAAATACGAAACCGTCTGGTGCTCATAGAGATGTTCGGGCGGGACGATGCCTCCCGTGGTGTACTCCATGGGGACGGGATCGGTCCAACTCAGGAGATCCGGGGATGTGCTCCGGGCCACGGAGCGTTTTCGGGGCCGGACGTTGGCGGTCATGAATCGGAAGTAGAGAACATACTTCCCCTCGGATTCGGACCAGAAGATGGATTGAATGCCGTCGAAGCCGTTGGGGAGCGTGGTGATGAAGACCGGATCTTCCTGAACCTTCCGGAAATCCACCCCGTCGGAGGACTCGTACAGGAACAGGTCCACATACTTCCTCCCGTCCAGGGGATGCTCGTTCTTCCACTCGGGCCGGTCCCGGTACTGGGAGCTGGTGGCCTTGATGCGGCGATCGGCCGGCACGCCCGGCCGGTTGTCCACGAAGGGGACCAGCCGCCCCAGCATGATCACGTTGTTCTCACGGCTGCCGTCCACCTCCACCAGTCCCAGGTTCGGCTTCTCCCAGTGGATGCCGTCCCGGCTCCGGGCGTAGCTGATGGCGCGGCGGAATCTCTGCTCCGACGGTAGGGTGGTCCGGGCCAGATAGAAGAGGTGGTAGATCCCTCCCTCCTGAAAGACCTTGTAGCCGTAGTTGAACTCGTTTTCCCAGGGACGATCGATGCGGATCACCTGCTCGGCGGGTCGCGGTTCGTGCAACTGCAGTCGAACCCCCTGCAGGCGGTCGATCAGAAAATGGTCGACGAATAGCTCCCGGCGAGAACCGATCTCCCGGGGAAGAGAGTCATTGCTCGACCCCGCCCACACGACACTCGGCGCCACAAGACTGAGCCCCAGCAACAGAAACCCCAGGAAACGAAACGATCTCATCCGGTTATCCTCCCGCGGACAGAATGCATGCTGCAGAGATTCTTGGCAACTCTCCCGACTCGGCGCCGATTCCCAGCTCCATCGGAGGCGAAACAAAAAGCGTCCTGGTGTACTGTCCCGGAAATACGAGTAGACAAGCGTTCCAACTTGTCGAGAATGGATTGGCCCGTGGCCAGATCCAGTCCTGCCGACATGGAGTTGAATCCTCTTCCCGCCCCGTCCATTCGAGCGGTTCCAGTGCTTGTTCCCGCCTCCGCAAGCGCTCGATCATTGTGGGCTATTCCGTAACCAGGTCTTGATCCTCTTTCGGACCACCGTCACCGGTGATGGCGGCTGTAGTGTAACATTCAATGTTACACTTCTTTTGTGATCAAGGGGTTCGCTTCCAAGGTTCTCAGGAGGGCATTTGAAGACGGAAACTACCGGAGGATCAACCCCCAATGGAGGGCAATCGAAAGGGTGAGTGGGCAATGACCGTGACGAAGAACTGGAGGATTACCTTCAGATTCGATGCGGGAGACGCCGTCAAGGTAGACCTGAAAGATTATCACTAGTACCCCGTAACACTTAAAGTTGTGGATACAGGCTCTTCAGCTTGATCCGTGCATCCTCCGTCTTGAACTGCCAGTCGATCTCGGTTTGCCGTTGGTTCCGATCCGCAACCCAAGCCCCGATCTCACGTTGCATCCCGGCCAGGCTTGGAATCCGGCGGTCCAGGCATTGTCCGCACAGCGCGCTCAATTCGATTTCTGCAATGTTGAGCCAACTGCCGTGCTTCGGCGTGTAGTGGATTTCCAGTCGTTGTGCCAGTTGGCGAGCGTGTCGAGGCTCGTAGGTCGCGTACAGCGATTCGATTCCGTGCGGGTTCAGGTTGTCCAAGACCAGGACCACCCGCTCGGCCTCCGGGTATCGCCTCTCCAACATGCCCTCGATCCACCGGGCCCAATCCTGTCGCGTGCGCCGCTCGGTCGCCTCCACATGGCAGCGGCCGGTCAGTGGCTCCACCTCCAGGAAGATCTGCGCGACCCCGTTGCGCACATACTCATGCTCGACTCGCTCCGGCTGGCCGGGCGCGACCGGCAAAGGCTCCCGCACTTCTCCGATCAACTGCTTGTTGGTCTCGTCCATGCAGACCACCGGACGACGGGGGTCGTACGGACGGGCATAGACTTCTAAAACGTCCTCCATGCAGGCTACGAATGCGGCGCTGCCCCGGGGCGGGATCCGCCAATACTTCTTCCGATGAGGCTGCAGTTGGTTTTTTTTAGCGTCCGCTGCACCGTCATCACCGACACCCGCTCGACCCAGCCCAGTTCCACTACTTTCTCCGCCAGCAGGCGCAGGGTCCAGCGCTTCCGTCCTGGCGGGGCCGGGGAGCAGGCCAAGGCGACCAGGCGAGCCTCGAACGCGCCGTCGAAGATCACTTTCCGCGGCGGCCGCACCCGCCGCTTGCGCTCCAAGGCGAACTCCAAACCCTGCTCCACAAACCGCCGTTTCAAGTGCTCGATCGTGCGGGCCGAGACGCCCAGCGCCTCGGCCACCCGGGCCACGGTCCATCCCGGCCCTTCCGGCCCGCGGTCGCACAACAACAGAGCCCGCGCGTACAGGAACCGCTTGCCGGTGGTCTTGGTCGCGGCCCGGGTCAAGGCCTTCAATTCTGAGCGCTCTTCCACAGTGAGCGTGACACGATAGCGTGGTGCCATGAGAACTCCTCCTTCCGAGTCCTCCAGCCTCCCACCATAGTATACGAACAATTACATGTTATTGGGTACTAGTACGGAGGGCGGGACATGGCTAGAAATCTGGAAAGGCGACCGACACATCCAGGCAGGTTGCTACGGAGCGAGATCGAGGCTCGGAAACTCAATCAGAAGCAGGTGGCGGATCTTGTCGGTGTCGGGCGCAGGACCATTAACGAGATTTGCCAAGGACGAAGACCAATGAGCACCGACATGGCGCACCGGATCGGGAAGCTCTTCGGCAATGGTCCGACGCTCTGGGTCAACATGCAGAAGGCGATTGACATGTGGGACGCTGAGCGCGAGCACTCAACAGACTACGCAAAGATTCAGACCTTGGAGATAGCCCGATAAAGCTGCTTATCGTGCGGTAGATGGAAGCAGTGGATGGTTAATCCTTCGTTTCAGCGGACTTTCACCGCCTATCTTGTGCCAGTTAGCCTGGCGCACAGTCGCCGCCCCTTCCAAGCCGATCCTCTGCTCAGTCGGCGGCGAAGCGAAAAGCGTACAGGTCGGCGTCCTTGAGGACGAACCGAATCCGGACCGGTTTGCCGGCCAGTGAGGCGACGTCACGGTTCCCCTTCCAGGTCACCACCTCTTCGATCTGATCTCCGAAGACTTCATCCGCATCCGCTTGGCTGAAACCCTCCAGCGGCTTGCCGTCCGCGTCCTGCAGCTCGACCCAGATTCCGCCGCTGCCCGAGGTGGAATAGTTGAGGCGCAGCCGATTGCCTTCAAAGCGAAGCGGACGGGTCACCATCTCTCCACCGGCCAAAGGCGCCTGCACGGAGACGAATCCGTCCATGCGGAGGGAATAGCGTCGCACGTTCAGGCTCCGGCCCATCCAGTACCCTTCCACCACGTAGATGGAGAGCTCCTCGGGAGAACCGATCCGGTCGGAGCGGGTCTGGACGATTCCCCAGGCGATGCTGTTGTCTCCGTAGACCCAACTGTCGATCCGGGCCGGGCCGGGTCGAATGAAGGCCTCTCCCCAACGTTTGAAGTGGAGCCGGTCCCGGCCCGTCATCAGGAGGGAATCGGTCACCGCCGTCCCGTAGCGCTGGGAGACCTTCGATCTGTGCTCCCGGGCTTCCCGGCCCGGCAGGCGCCAAGTCGCTTCGGTCGAGCCCCGGTCCTTGTAGCGCATGGGAAAGCCCACCAGGATGTGGGGCGCCCGGTAGTAGGGGCGCAGTTGATTGGTGTAGAGATGCTCCCGGGGGGCGTCCGGGTACTCGCACCAGACCGGGTCGGTCCAGTTCACGAAGTCGGATGAGGTGGCCGTCAGGATGTCCCTGACCCTCTGGTTAAACCCGCGGAAATAGGCCCGGTACTCGCGCCGGACCGGATCCCAGAAGGCCAGATTCTGCGAATCGAAGGCCCCTTCGGAGATCACCACCCGGTCCGACATGGGGGTGAAACGGAGTCCGTCCGGCGACTTGAGAGCCAGCAGGCCCTTCTCGCCGTTGGACCGGATGATCATCTTGTAGCGGGCGTCCTCGGGGCAGTCGGGACTGTCGTCCTTGAAGATGGCGGCGTGACCCGGGTCGGCTTCGACCGAACTCAGCGTCGTCTGGGAGAGGATGATGTTGTTGTCTGTGCTGCCCTGGAACTCCACCAGGCCCAGCTTCGGTTTCCGAAAGTGGATGCCGTCGCTGCTCTCCGCATAGCACATGTACGGGCGGTGGGGATAAGTCTGCCCTGTCTCCGTCACCTCGTACTGATAGGCGCCGTAGTACATCCGGTAGCGCATCCGGTTTGGGGTTCCATCCTGGAACACGGTGCGGTAATGGCAGGCGTTTCCTTCCCAAGCCTCATCGGTCACCAGTGCCACGTTTCTCCGGACAGGCCGGTGGAGCTGCAGCCGGGCTCCTCCCGACATGCGGTCGATGAGATGTTCATCCACCATGAGCTCAAGACGCGAACCCACGTCGGCGACCCCCTCGGAGGCGCCCATGACGGCGGTTCCCATGCCGAGGACAAGCAAGATCACGAATAGCGACATTTTTCGAATTCCTCCCTGAGTGGTAGCGGACAGCGGCGATCGGCTCGGGTAGATCAAGAGGAAAATTGCGCGCCTCCCAAGCCTCGACCAACGTTACCAGAAGTTCCAGCCGGTCGCCTTCGGGCGTGCCGCGCTCAGCGGTCATCAGGCCTTCGATCTCCTTGAGCGTCCGGCGGAAATCTCGGTCGGTCCTGATGGGTGCGATTTCTATGGCACGGCCCTCAAATCGATTACGCAGCAATCGCGAAGTGGAGACTATCGTCCCCCCTATGCTCCCCAAGAGGGCGACTGGAAGTCGCCCCTCCTAGTCGGCGGCAAACCGGAAGGCATACAGGTCGGCGTCCTTGAGGACGAAGCGAATCCGGACCGGTTTGCCGGCCAGGGAGCTGACGTTGCGGTTCCCCTTCCAGGACACCACGCCTTCGATCTGGTCTCCGAAGACTTCATCCGTATCCGCCTGGCTGAAACCCTCCAACGGCTTGCCGTCCGCATCCTGGAGCTCGACCCAGATCCCGCCGCTGCCCGAGGTGGAATAGTTGAGGCGCAGCCGATTGCCGTCAAAGCGAAGTGGACGGGTCACGACCTCTCCACCGGCCAAAGGTGCCTGCACGG
This sequence comes from Acidobacteriota bacterium, assembly GCA_965263035.1. GTDB lineage: Bacteria > Acidobacteriota > UBA6911 > RPQK01 > JAJDTT01 > JAJDTT01. The sequence goes on along the minus strand of OZ253580.1, from coordinate 4,422,471 downwards.
AGACGAACCCGTCCATGCGGAGGGAATAGCGGCGAACTTTGATGCTTCGCCCCATCCAGTACCCTTCCACCACGTAGATGGAGAGCTCGTCGGGAGATCCGACCCGGTCGGACCGCGTCTGGACGATTCCCCAGGCGATGCAGTTGTCCCCGTAGACCCAACTGTCGGTCCGGGCGGGCCCGGGTCGAATGAAGGCCTCTCCCCAGCGCTTGAAGTGGAGCCGGTCCCGGCCGGTCATCAGGAGCGCGTCGGACACCGCCGTCCCGTAGCGTTGGGAGACCCTCGACCTGTGCTCCCGGGCTTCACGGCCCGGCAGGCGCCAGGTCGCTTCGGTGGGGCCCCGATCCTTGTAGCGCATGGGAAAGCCCACCAGGATGTGGGGCGCCCGGTGGTAGGGGCGCAACTGGTTGGTGTAGAGATGCTCCGTGGGTGCCTCCGGATACTCGCACCAGACCGGGTCCGTCCAGGTGAGGAAATCGGAAGAAGTGGCCGTCAGGATGTCCCTGACCTTCTGGCGGAACCCTCGGAAGTAGGCCCGGTACTCTCGCCGCACCGGGTCCCAGAAGGCCAGGTTCTGCGAATCGAAGGCCCCTTCGGAGATCACCACCCGGTCCGACATGGGGGTGAAGCGGAGTCCATCCGGCGACTTGAGCGCCAGCAGGCCCTTCTCGCCGTTGGACCGGATGATCATCTTGTAGCGGGCATCCTCGGGGCAGTCGGGATTGTCGTCAATGAAGATGGCGGCGTGGCCGGGGTCGGCTTCGACCGAACTCAGCGTCGTCTCGGAGAGGACGATGTTGTTGTCTGTGCTGCCTCGGAACTCCACCAGTCCCAGCTTCGGTTTCCGGAAGCGGATGCCGTCGCTGCTCTCAGCATAGCAGAGATACTGGCGGTGGGGGTAAGTCTGTCCCGTCTCCGTCGTTTCGTAGTGCCAAGTGCCGTAGTACATCCGGTAGGCGCTTCCATCCTGCAACACCGTGCGGTAGAAGGAGGCGTTGCCCTCCCAGGGCTCGCCGGTCACCAGGGCCACGTTCCGCCGGACGGGCCGGTGGAGTTGCAGGCGGGCTCCTCCCGACATGCGGTCGATGAGATGTTCATCCACCATGAGCTCGAGACGCGAACCCACGTCGACGGCGTCCGCGGAGGCGCCCGTGGCGGCGGCTCCCATACCGAGCGCGAGCAAGATCACGAATAGCAACAATCCGGGATTCCTCCCAGGCGGCCGAGGAAAGAGGAAAGAGAAAAGGAGGAAAGAGCGAAGAAAAGTGTGTAGGTTCCGCATAGCTGGAACATCTTCAGGAGGATGCGCTGCAACTCTCGATAGCCCCCGACAGGCAAGCCCTCCGCACCGCGTCTATCACGGCCATGTTCTCGACACCCGTCTCGATCCTGGCGTCCGTTGCGCCGCCGCAGGCGGCGACGAAGGCGTCGACCTCGTCGGCATACTGGTTGACGCCTCGGACCCGGTGCTGCTCGTGTTTGCCAACCTGGTCGATGACCGTCACCTGGACCCGCTTTCGCGGTGCGGGCACGTAGGCCTGGGGCGCCCTGATGATCCCCCGCTCCCCGTAGACGGTGTAGCCCTGCTCCCGGGGAAGATGGGTCCCACAGGTGACGGTGGCCACGGGGCCGCCGTCGAACCGCAGGGTGAAGTGGCAGAACTCGTCGACTCCAGTCTCGGCCCCCAGCCTCCAATTTCCGGAAACGGAACGAGGTTCCGCCCCAAGGATGTACCGGGCGCTGTTGATCCCGTAGCAACCCACGTCGTAGAGGCCTCCGCCTCCGGTCTCACGCTTCAGACGAATGTTGTCCGGATCTTCCATGAAGTAGTGGAAGTGGGCTTCGAACAGAAAAACCCGTCCGATGGCGCCCTTCCGGATGAGCTCCTTCACCAGGGCATGCTGGGGATGGAAGCGGTACATGAACCCCTCCATCAGCACCCGCCCGGCCGCTCTGGCGGCCGCCTCCATCTCCCGGGCTTCCGCCAGATCCATCCCCAGCGGCTTGTCGCAAAGAACATGCTTGCCGTGGGCCAACGCCTTCAGGGTCCACTCCTTGTGGAGATGGTTGGGAAGACCGATGTAGACACCGTCGATGCCGGGGTCCTCCAGTAGCTGCTGGTAACTCGAATAGCAGCGGTCGACGCCGTGCTTGGCGGAGAGGGCTTGCGCCTTCTCCGGGGAGCTGGTCCCCAGAGCCGTCAATTCCGCCGTCTTGGCTTGGCGAATCCCGGGAATCATGGCCTTAGTGGATATCATCCCCACTCCGATGATGGCCATTCTGTACATGTTACGTCTTCCTCCTCGTCATCCTTGGACCGTCCGTGGGCTGTTGAGCCATTCCAGTTTGAAACGGGCGATGCTGATTCTCTCGCACCAGCGCCGGCGATGGTCCAGGCGCGAAAAGCTGCCGTACCACTCGGCGAGCTTGGACTCGGGCCAGTCGAGGCTGTCTTCGTGCAGACAGAGAATCGTCTTGTCCTCCAGCACAGCCAGGTCGGAATAGGCGGACGGACCGTCATCCAACAGTTTCGACAGCGGCCAAGTCCGGCCCTCGTCATAGCTGGCCCGCAAGGTGAGCCGCTGTCTCCGCCCCTTCGTCGGATTGGAGGGATCAGGACCCGCAGGATTGGAGAAGAGGAAGATGTTCTTCCCTCCGTTCTCCCCCGTGGGGTAGCTGGTCAACCCGGCGTGACAGACCGTAGTAGGGAGATCGCGGGGTTGCGTCTCCTGCGGTTCGAAACTCTCCCCTCCGTCCCGGCTCCAGGCGTGCCATCGCCACTCGTTGTGAAAGGGGCGATTCTTGCGGTAATTGGCGTAAACACCGCCGTCAGCCGTCTCCACCACGGTGACCTCGTCCGAGCCCACCGGCAGGACACCCCCCACCTGCCAAGTCGATCCATGGTCGTCGCTGTAGAGAACGCCTCCGCGGACCCCGGGAATCTGCCCTTCTTCTCCGTCCTTGTACAGGAAGCCGGGGATCACCAGCCGTCCTGTGCGCGGACCCCGGGCCAACTGGATGCCGTGGACCGAGTTGTTGGTCCAACCGGTCCATCCGTCCGGGTTGGGACGGGCCTTCTTGGGCGACGGTTCGGACCAGGTGAGGCCCTGGTCGGTGCTCTTCGCCAGCCAGAAGCGCCCGTCGGTCTTGGCGTAGGTGGGAAAATACCTCAGGTCATGAGGCGCCGTGGTTGGCAGTTTCCAGAAGGCGGAAAAGATCGTCCCGCTGATCCGATCTTCGATCAGCGGCCCGACGAGGCAGAATGCCCCCCGCTCCCGGAAGAGGACTCGCTGCTTCCCCCAGGTCCGGCCCCCGTCCGTGCTCCTCTGCACCAGGACATCGGTCTCGTGGCCGAAGTCGGTCATGTTGTCCCACCGCCGCTGGCAGACGGCGACCACGGTGCCTCGGCTCGTCGCCAGCAGTCCAGGGAGCCGGACTCCGAAACCCTTTCCCGGGGTGAAGACCGTCGTCTTCTCGAAGAACGCCTGTCCCGACCCGGCCGGAAGCGGCCCCGAGAACAGGCCATGGACCTTCCCCGCCGCAACGGCCGCCCCGACTCCCAGCGGCCTCAAGAAATCACGTCGATGCATCATGGGACTCCCGACCTCCTTTTGCCGTTGCGGCCCAAGTCTACTACGAGCGAGGAAAGAGAAAAGAGGAAATAGGAAAGAGTGAAGAAAAGGGGTTCGTGTTGCCGGACGCCGGCCACTTGGGGGCGCTTCTTCCGTCTTAACTCTTTTCTCATTTCCTCTTTCCTCTTTCCTCTTTCCTTTCCCAAAATGGTAGTATCTCGCGAATCGACGCGGGCCGACGTGAGGGGGAGGAACGGATGACCATCCGAGCAACGGTTTACATGATCACCGTGCTGTGCCTGGTGGGTTGCGGCTCCGGAGAAATGGTGCAGGAGCCGGCAGCCGGTGAAAACGTCGACGAATCGGGCCGAATCGACGGCGCGCGGATCTACGACTACGACCCGTCTACCGAGCTCGGTGACGGCATCTTCGGGGACATCATTGCCGACCTCGAGCACGACGCTCCGGGACGCTGCACCCATGGCGGGCCCGTCTGCATGGAGTATGCCGACGGCCGGGTCGTGGCCTTCCACACCAACACCACCGATCACAACGTGGACGGTTGGTCCGAATACGCCGAAAGCGCCGACGGCGGCAAGACCTGGAGCAGGTACAACAAACTCCAGTATTCCTACGACCATTACGACCAGGATCAGAAGCGATCCGTCTGGGTCGAGGAGGGTCTGGTCACCGAAAAGGGAAGCGCCGTCCTGTTCCTGACCCATTTCAAGATCGGCACGGGCAAAGAAGGAAGCGGATTCATGCGGAGCCTGGACCACGGCTCCACCTGGAGCAAATACCAGCGTATCGATGGGGACTTCATCGGGTACCCCTGTGCCGTGGCGGTGTCCGGCGAGACCAACTATGTCCTCTACGACAGCAACGACGGCGGACCTCACGTCCTTTACGCCAGCACCGACGACGGTCTGAGCTGGAACCGGAGGAGCGCACTCTCTCTCGACAACGACAAGTGGTACGGCACCATGTGCCTGATGGCGGACGGGCGCCTTTTGGCCGGCGCCTATACCGAAAAGGACGAGCACCATTTCTACTACTGCATCAGCCAGGACCAGGGACGGACCTGGAGCGAACAGCAGCGGACCTACGTGGACAAGATGATCCGCGACCCGGAGCTGGCCTACCTGGGGGGCAAGTACTACCTGCACGGACGGTCGGGCCACGAGGGGGAAGGCAGCCACCGTTTTGTCCTCTACCAGTCCGACGACGGCATCGACTGGGGCAGCGGGATCATCGTCAGCGGAGACACCAGACACCCCGACGGGTACAGCCACAACTGCATCATCAACCGGTACAACGACGAGGAACCGCTCAAGCTGATGGTGGAATACAGCATCATCTACGACGGTCTGGACACGAACGAATACGTCTTCTTCATCGAGCCCGACCCGCGCTGAGCGAGCTTACGCCGGCCGGATCGGATTTCCGGATTCATCTTGCGCGTCGCCTTCTACTACCACCAGCAGAAACGTCTCCCCACCAACCATGAGGGGAACAATCCCTACGGAGCCCTGCTGGCGGAAGCCTTGGAACGGCGGGGCGTGGAAATGGAATTTGAGACGGACTGCAGTCCCGAGTACCTCCGAAGGAACCGGGGCAGAATCCAGATTCTGCACCTCCACTGGCCCCACCACGACTACTACAACGACGACGCCGGCGTCATGCAGCAGCAGATGGAGGAGCTGGCCGCCTCCCTGGAACTGGCCCGGGAACTGGGCTACAAGGTGGTCTGGACCGCCCACAACATCTATCCCCACAACCGGACCCACCAGGAGATCGATCACGAGTTCCGGCTCCACCTCTGCCGGCTCTGCACCGCCATCATCGCCCATTGCGGAGCGTCCGCAGCCGGCGTCAGGCAAACCTTCGGCCGTTCCCACGACATCTTCCTTGCGCCCCACGGTCATTTCATCGGGGTCTACCCGGACCTCGCTTCCCGGAGGCAGGCTCGCCTGGATCTGGGCATTCCGGCTCGGGATTTCGCCTACGGATTCATCGGCGGCGTCCTTCCCTACAAGGGTCTGGAGACTCTGATCGAGACCTTTCTCAGGCTTCCTGGTGATGACTCCTGGCTCCTGCTCGCCGGCGGCGGTCGTCACAAGCCTTACCTGAACAAGATTCGAAAGCTGGCCGCCGGTCATCCCCGGATCCTGGACCGGATCGTCGAACCCCGTGTGCCCACGCCGGACCTGATACGGGTCCTGCGCGCCAGCAACGCCATGGTGCTGCCGTTTCTGGCCACCCTGTCGTCGGGGACCGTCACCCTGGCCCTATCCGAGTCCCGTCCCGTGATCGCGCCTAACCTGGGCTGTCTGCCCGAAGTCATCCTTCCCGGCGGCGGTCTGCTCTACGATCCGAACCGGCCCGACGGGCTCCTGGAAGCCATGCAGGAGATCCAGGGCTGGGATCTGGAAGAGGCGTCCCGTACCGCCCTGGCCAGCATCCAACGGTACGATTGGGAACGTATCGCCGAGATCACCCTGGAGGCTTATCGAAGATGACACTTCTGACACCGGAATGGAGCCGGGACCTGCGCCGGCGCACCTCGGACCCCTCCTTCTCTGTGGCCCGGAAGGCGCTGGATCAAAGACTTTCCGAGTATCACCGGTTCCTGCCTCAGGTCCCCGTACGGCAGGCCGGCTATTACCACGACTTCTTCTGCCCGGAGCACGCCGTCCAGCTCATTTACGACCCTCGGGACCACCACCACCACGTCTGCCCCGTGGACGGCGCCGTCCACAGCGGCGAGCCCTATGACAGCGCCTGGCGCTGGTCGTTGAACGACATGCTCAGCGACGCCGCCCTGAAGCTCGCCTACCGGAGCCATCTCGCGGGTGGACGTGGCGAACAGGCCCAGGCGGACCGGGACCTGTCCGGCCGGATCCTGTTGACCTATGCCGAGCGCTACCAGCACATGGAGCCTCCTCCTCTGGATCACATCAATCATCCCGGGGTCGTCACCTGGTCCGGTCTGGACGAGTCGGTATGGTTGATTCGAATGTGCTGGGCCTTTGCCCTCTTGGAGGAAACGCTCCCGGAAGGGTCGGCCGACCAGTTGGCCCGTCAGATGTTTCGGCCCGGCTCCGAGCACATCCGGCGAGTTCGATGGCCCGAGATCCACAACGCCACCAACTGGAACAATGCTGCATTGGCGACCTTGGCTCTGGTCCTGGAGGACGAAGATCTGCTTGAGTTGGCGCTGGGCGGCGACCTGGGCCTGGAGCCCCAGCTCACCCAGGGGGTCTCCCGAGACGGGATCTGGTGGGAGGGCTCCCTGAGCTACCACTACTACATGCTGGACGCGGTGGTCTGGACACTCCGTATCCTGCGGGCGTCGGGCCGCTCTTTCGACGATGGCGGAATCCTCAAGCGGATGTTCCTGGCGCCGATCCTCATCTCCTTCCCGGACCTGAAGCTCCCGGCCGTGAACGATTGCTGGTACTTCATCGGCCTCCAGCAGCGAGTCGGTCACGGGATCCCGGAAGCGGACGGCTTCTACGAGACCGCCCACGGCTGGTTCCGCGACCCCGTTTTCGCCTGGGTCCTGCAACAGAACTACGAGAATCGTCCCCGGAGCTGCTTCGAGGCGCTCCTGGACGGCGCCCGGGAGATCCCGTCCGGAGAGGAACCCGAGTGGAAGAGTCTGCATCTGGAAGATCTGGGCTTCGCCGTCCTGCGCGGACAGGACCGCGAGAACGGAAGTCATCTGATTTTCAAGGCGGGTCCGGACGGAGGGGTTCACGGACACCACGACCAGCTCAGGATCCAGCTCTTCGCCAACGGGTCTCCCTGGTTACCGGACCTGGGGACCCCCGGGTACGGCATCGAGCTCAACGACACCTGGTATCAGCAGACGGCCAGCCACGCCACCGCTCTGGTGGACGGCTTGTCCCAGCCGTTGGCTGAGGGAAAGTTCAACCGGTATGAAGCCGACGACCGGTATACGCTCTGCGACGCCTCCGTCTCCTGGGAGGAGGGGGCCTACGCGGGAGTCGAGATGCGGCGAATCCTCCTTTGGCGCGACCACTACTTCGTGGACCTGCTCCAGGTGCGGTGCCCCACGGTTCGAGACCTGGACTGGGTCAGTCAGGTGCGCGGGAAGCGCACCGGGGAGCCGGTGGAGTTGTCCCCGGCCCCTCCCTTGACCGGCGACGGCGGTTACGCCCACGTTCGGCTGGAAGGCCAGGTCCCCGAAACGACCAACCCGAGGCTTCGATGGCGGCATCAGGGTGGCAACCTGGATCTATATCTGCTGGAGACGTCCGGCCGGATGTTCCTGGGTTCGGCCCCGTCCAACCCGGCATCCGAAACCCTCTCGACCTGCATCCGGCGCCGAACGGCCGCCGACGCCACGTTCGTCTCCGTGTTCGTGCCCTACGGGCAAAACCGGCCCTCTCCGGTACGATCCGCTTCCAGCCGCCACGGCGACGACGGGTCTCGCAATGTCATCGTGGCGACGGATCGGGGAGTCGACGAGTGGACCCTGGGGACCGACCCGGGAGAGGTCCGGTTGGAGACAACCTGACCGTCCGGGCAGGCCGCTCCCGCCATGGTAGACTGAACGGCAAGAATCGGAACGGCCTGCACTATGAAACGAAGAACATTTCTCAAGAAAACTGCCGGCGGAACACTGGTTTCTTCCCTGGCCTTCTCGGCGGCGACCCGGATCGGGACGGCCGGTGAAGACATCCCGGTGGGCATCATCACCCAGGAGAGAGGACCTCACCTGGGCACTTATCTGGATGCCCTGGCCAAGGCCCAGGGAGTCGCCTCCGTCGCCCTGTCGGACGAGAGCGGCGCCACCTTCGCCCGGGCCGGTGAAGTCCTGGGCGAGAAGCTCACCACGTATCAGGACCACGGCAAGATGCTGCAGGAGGCGCAGCCGCGGGCGGTCCTCATCAGTCTGGCCGCCCACCTGGCACCCCCCCTGATCCGGAAATCCCTGGAGGCGGGCGCTCATGTCCTGGCCGAAAAACCGGCCTGCGTCCGGGCCGAGGACTTCGAGCCTCTGGTCCGGCTGGCCGATTCCAGGAAGCTGAATCTGATGCTGGCCCTGGGGTCGAGGCTTCATCCCGCGGTCCGGAAGGCCCGGGAGCTGGTGGAGTCCGGATTCCTGGGCAGACCCTTCGGCGCCCACCTGGTCTTCGTCGCCGACCAGACCCGCTTGACCCGGCCCCGCTACCACGAGTCCTGGCTGGCCTTCAAAGACAAGGCCGGAGGAGGCCAGCTCATCTGGCTGGGGATCCACTACCTGGACTTGGTGCAATACCTCACCGGCGACCGGATCGAGCAGGTGGCCGCGGTTACCCGAAACGTGGGGGGACAACCGGTGGAAATCGAGGATTCGGTGGCCCTGGCCCTCCGGTTCAAGAAGGGGATGGTGGGAACGTACCACGGCGGATACTACCTGGACCGGGGGTATCACCTGGGCGTCACCCTCTGGGGTTCCCAAGGTTGGCTCCGGATGAACCTCTTGAAGGGTTCCGTGCAATGGTACTCCACTCATCCGGACGCTCCCCGGGGAATCCGGTCCCATGACTTCGAGACCGAACCGAGCAGCTACTATCCCCTGGTCCAATCCCTGGTGGACCTGGGCCACGGCAAGGGGAATCCGCCGCTCACGGGGGAGGATTCGCTCCACGTCCTGAAAGTCGTATTCGGTGCCTACCAGGCAGCGGAGACCGGCCTCAGCCAGCGGGTCTGAGCCACACCCCTCCGGGAGAATGACCATGGCCGAAGTGAAGCGCCGTCAGTTCCTCAAGTCCTCCACCTGGGCGGGAGCCTCCCTGATCGGTACCGCCGGAGCCTGGGCCCGCGCCAACGATCGCATTCGGGTGGCCCTGATCGGGGCGGGCGGCCGCGGCCGGCGCCTGGTGGAAGAGATTCTGGACAACGAGGGTGTGGAGTTGGCCGTGGTCTGCGACGTGGACGAACGGCGGGCCCTCGAGAAGGCGGATCAGGCTCAAAAAATCAGCGGCAAGAGGCCGCGGACAGAGAAGGACCTGAGACGGATCATGGACGACTCCTCCATCGACGCCGTCACCATCGCCACCTGCAATCACTGGCACGCCCTGGCTGGAATCTGGGCCTGCCAGGCCGGTAAGCACGTCTACGTGGAAAAGCCCATCGCCCACAATGTCTGGGAGGGCCGCAAGCTGGTGGAGGCCGCCCGCAAGTACGACCGCATCGTCCAGGGGGGAACCAATCGCCGCTCCAGCGGTTCCTTCCGCAAGGTGGCCCAACTGGTCCGGGACGGGGTGATCGGCCAGGTCTACTGGGCGCGCTGCGAATTCCCCCGGCCCCGGGACCCGTTGGGCTTCAAGACTCCCGAGCCGCCCCCCTCCTGGCTGGACTGGAACCTCTGGTTGGGACCGGCGCCGGAGCAGCCTTTCCACCGGAACCTGGTGCACTACAACTGGCACTGGTTCTGGGACTTCGGCAACGGGGAGATGGGCAACAACGGGATCCACATCATCGACATCTGCCGCTGGATCATGGGCCAGGACGTCCCGGTCCGGGCCCACTCGGCGGGAGGCCGTTTCGGGGAGAAGGACCAGGCCGAAACCCCCAATACGCACCGGACCACCTTCGAGTTCCAGGACGGGACTCTTCTCACCTGCGATCTGCGCAATCTCTACTCGGACCATGGCCGCGTCGTACCCCGGCGCGCCATCTATCCTGAGCCCAGGCTGCAGTGGATGGCCGAGTTCACTTGGGACCTGTACGGCACCGAAGGCTACATCCACATGAAACACCGGATCCAGAAGAAGGGCGCCGGCTGCGACTACCAGGTCTTTCTGGGCCGGAACAAGAAGGCCGAGCCTCCCCAGCCGGATCTGGAGGGCTGGGGGCACTACCAGAACTTCATCAATGCGCTGCGGGCGGGAGACAGAAGCGTCCTGACGGCGGACATCGAAGTGACCCACCGGTCAGGCATCTTCTGCGAACTGGCCAACATCTCCCACCGCGTGGGACGGGAAATCCGTTTCGATCCGGCCAACGAGTCCATCCCGGGAGACGAGGAGGCGAACCGGCTGCTGCGGCGCGAGTACCGAAAGCCGTTCGAGGTTCCGGAAAAGGTTTGAGTAGGAGGGGGGACATTCTGTCCCCCATTCTTCCACGCCAACATGTCCAAGGCCGAAGACGGGGGTTACAAACCCCCGCTCCTATACGGCCGCTCCCGCCTGACGCAACGCCTGTTCCGGAATATCCATTCCCACTCTCCGGCTCCAAGCATCGAGCAGCCGGCGATAGACGCGACCCGGCCTGCCCTCACCCAGTACATTGCCGTTGTAGCGCGTCACCGGGAGCATGCAGTAGGAGGTGCTGCAGAAGAAGGCCTCCTCCGCGGTGGTCACATGGTAGGGCTGAAAATCCTCCTCCACCGCGGGAATCCCTTCCTCCCGGGCCAACTCCAACACCGTGGCCCGGCTGACGCCTTCCAGGGCGTTGCGGGTCGTGGGCGTTCTCAAACAGCCGTCCCGGTAGATGAAGAAGTTGGCTCCCTTGTTCTCCGTCACGTTGCCGTCGATATCCAGGAGCAGGGAGAAGCCCTCGGGATCCACCTCCTTGACCTCGAACTCGGCCAGGGTGAAGAAGATCCGGTTCCGGTGCTTGAGCTTGGCGTCCAATGACTGGGGCGGGATGTGCCGGGTCGACGGAGTCACGGCGTGGACCCCCTGCTCGTAGAGGTGGGCGTAGTCGGCGAATCCCAGCGGAAGTGTGGCGATGAGCAGGCCGGGGCGGTCGAACTCGAAGCGTCCGATGGTGCTGCGCATTCTTCCACCCGTGGCGGTCTGCGTGATCCAGACGTCCCCGTCGGGATCCAGGACGGGAAGATTGGCCTCCAGCACTTCCAGGGCGATCTCCTCCATCCGCTCCGGAGTCATGCCGGGATTGATCCGGGCCACCGAGATGGAGAGGTAAAACCTGCGAATGTGCTCCTTCAGCTTGAAGGAACGGTACCCGAAGGTCCGGGCCGAGTCGGTCACGTTGTGGCCGAAACTGAATCCGGAGTCGGTGTGATGGATCCGGACCTCCGAGTCCGGAACCAGCCGGCCGTTGAACCAGGTCAGCAGTTCCCTGTCCATAAGGATGTTTCTCCCCAAGGTGTTTCGAAGTACGCCGCCTACTCGCTCCGGTAGTTTATCTCCACCTCTTCCAAAACTGGGGAGTTGACGCCGCCAGGCGAAACCAGCGTCGCCTTGTACTGAATCCAACGGTTCTTGTCCCCGAGCGCATCCAAACCGGCACCCGATCGAGTGTAGTAGCTTCCCGGCCCGTCGGGACCGCACCACTCGGAAGCACCCAGACCCTCCCGCGTCTCGGAACCCCGGACCTGGAATTGAACCGAGGTCTCATCCGGCGTTCCCGCCTTCCAGCTCAGGGTCTCGACTTGGCTCTTCCCGGGCAGACGGAACGGCGAGGAAACGTAATTGTATCGGGGAGACCGATCATAGACGTTTCCCACATCGTGATGAATCGCCCAGTGCACTCCCCGGGTCGGAACCAGGAGCCGCCTGTCAGCCGAATATCCCGCGTCCGAACCCCAATAGAGGAACGAGCCCGTGCGGTGGTTTCCGCCCTTGGTATGGCAGATGAAGAAGATGTCTTCGTGCCCGTCCCGGTTGTAGTCGGCTACCATCACGCCGGAGGCGGAATCGGTGGGCAACAGGAGCGGATCCGGGTCGAGTCCCGATTTGTTGCCCCAGAAGACGTAGGACGGGTGGTGTCGATTCACGCCGGCGTGGTAGCTGGAAACCACCAGGTCCAGGTGTCCGTCCCGGTTCAGGTCGGCGATGGAAGCATCCTCGCTCCCCACCGTGTCCAGGAGCAACATGCGGTCTTCCGAGAATCCCGCTTCCCCTCCCCAGTAGACGGCGGTGCCGGCGGCGAAAGGAGCCGCTTGGGGCTCGGCATCGATGGCGCGTTCCCCCTCGTCCGTCCGGAGCTTCTCCAGGTCGTACAGATTGCAGATCACCACGTCCAGATAGCCGTCGGAGTTGAGGTCCGCAATCTCGGCCCCAACGGCCATCTTGGAGGGCAGGAATTGAACGTTCCGGTTGTCGAATCCACCGGGGCCGTTCCAGAAGATGGCGACACGGTCGCTGGTCCCGGTGAACAGAAGGTCGAGATAGCCGTTGCCGTCCAGGTCCGCCGCCTTGTGGAGCCGAACGTCGGGAAACTTGAGGATGAAGCGGTTGTCCATGCGGTACCCGTTGGGGCCGCCCCAGAAGAGGCTCATCTCGTCCCGGCCGTGAGTCCACTCGCTGAGACTCAGGTCCAGGTAGCCGTCCCGGTTGAAGTCCGCCACCACCACGCTGAAGCCTCGCCGAGTCGGAAGGTGGGTGGTATCGGTCCGGGAGAGTCCGTCCGGCGTCCCCCAGAGGATGTCGATCTGGCCCGCCAGCACCAGGTCGGTCCGGCCGTCCCGGTCGAGGTCGGCGATGTTGGCCGCGCTCAGGCCGGAGTAGGGCAAGGTCCAGCGCTCCTCGGGAGAGTAGTCCCCCTCGGGCCGGCCCCAATAGACATAGGCATTGGGCGCCTTGTCGGAAGCAAAGCCGTCCTTGCTGTTGGCGAAGGCCAGATCGCCCTTGCCGTCGCCGTCCAGGTCGCCGCTTGCCACCGACAACGCGCCCCGAGTCGGCAAATCCAGCCGGCGAGAGGGATCGAACCCGCCGGGGCCGTTCCAGTAGACGGTGGAGGAGACGTCGTAGCTCTCGTCGCTCTTCTCGTTGGCGAAGACCAGATCCGGGTAGCCGTCCCCGTTCAGATCCGCGGCGGCGCTGGCACTGGCGGACAACGTCGGCAGGGCGGTCCTCAAATGGGGCCGGTACCCACCGGCCGAGCCCCAGTAGATGAAGGACGCATGGCCCGCCTGGTTGGACAGAATCAGATCCGGGTGCCCATCCCGGTCGAGATCGGCGGCTTCGATGCCCCGGGCTCTCCAGCCGGGCAACTCGGTCCGCCGGGCGGCATCGAATCCCTGGGAAGCCCCCCAGTAGACGTAACAGGGAATCGGGGTGACCGCGATCCCTCCGGCATCGTCGTCGACGCCGGGCGCCGTCTCGTTGGCCACGGCCAGATCGAGCCAGCCGTCTTCGTTCAAATCGGCGGCAACCACGGCCACGCTTCCCAACCCCTCCAGCCAAAGGGAGGCAGCCGCCGAGTAGCCGGATTCGGATCCCCAGTAGACCAGCACTCCACCCGGATCGCCCTTGTAGTCCTGAACCGCGAAAACCAGATCGGGCGCGCGGTCCCGGTTCAGGTCGGCAATGGCCACGTCGCGGGCGAAACGGGTGGGCAGCTGCGTGGTTCGGCGGGGAGAGTAGCCGTCCCCCGACCCCCAGTAGATGTCTGAAACGGGTCGCACCACGCTGAAGTCGTTCCCCTCCCGAGTGAACTGGTAGGAGAGGCCGTTGCTGGCGAAGACAACTTCCGGGAAACCGTCTCCGTTCAGATCTCCGGTGGCCACGGCCTGGGCCGAGACGGTTGGCAGGTCGGCCCTGCGTTCGGCATCGAATCCCGACTCATTCCCCCAGTAAACCGCCGACCGGTTCTCGGTGCGGGTGCCGTTGTAGCCCTTGGCCACCACCAGGTCCGGATAACCGTCTCGATTGAGGTCCGAAACGGCCACGTCCTGACCGCCTTCCCCGGGGAGCGCGGTTCGGCCCGATGTGCCGAACTCATCTCGCCCCCAGTAGATCCATGCGTTCATGTCGAAGTTGTTGTCGTGGCTCCCCGGCAGGACCAGGTCGATGAGGCCGTCCTGGTTCAGGTCCAACTCGTTGATGAGCCGGATGCTGCCGTCGGCACCGACATAGGTGTTGGCCCCGCCGTCGGTCAGGACCCCGTCGGCAAAATCGTTGAAACTGGACTCCCTCCAGACTTCCCGTCCTTCCTGTGTAGATACCTGGGGAGTCTGTGCCGGAGGAGCACACGCCGCCATGAGTCCCACTAAAGCGATGAAAGCCATGCCGCGGCACGCAAAACTCATGGTGCTTCTCCCGAATCCTGCAGGCTTCTCTCCAGGACGAGCGGTCGGTCGACGCCGGAAAGAAGGTTGGTGACGGTGATGCGGAGTCGGACGCCCGTTTCTCCTTCGTTCACCTTGATGGGAGCCAGGGTCTGACCTTCTTCCGTAATGCGAAACTCACGTTGACCCGAAGGCTCCTCCTCCTCGAACCTGGACACCCTGAGCCGAAACGGGAAGGATGAAGTATTGGCAACCGACAGATAATGCCGTTTCCGGTCATTTTGGACGCTGGGGGTAAGACTGAAATCGAGTGCGCTCTCCGCCAGAGCCCGGAGCCATTCTTCCCTGCCCCAGATCATCTCACCGAAATAGGCCAGGGTACGGCGGGCCTTGATCGCCTCTCGGATCGCCTTCTCGTCCCGGCTCTTGGCCAGGACCAACGTCATCTCCCGTCGTTCTCCCCGGCTCCGGTCCACGATCTGGTCGATGGGCCAGTGAGCGTCCGACGAGGCGATGACGGCCAAGTCGTGCTTGAGACACCAGTCCATCACCCGGGAGAAGACGGGTTCCCCCCGGTGGTATTCAATCCCCTTCCCACCTCTTCGGCCACCGTTCCTCAACTCGATCCCGTCCAGCCACCCCAACTCCAATAGCCGCTTGGCGTCACGGGCCCATCGAGGGCCGGGATGGGCCCAGATGATGACGGCTCCCTGCTCTCGGGCCGACCGGACCGCCGTGTCGAAGTCGTTGAAAAAGGGACTCTCGTCCTGAATGAACGCGACCACGTGATCCGAGTCCTCATCCGTGTATTGGGGTCCCGAAATGGTCGTCAACTCGGCTCCACGAACCAACAACAGACCCAGGGCCCGGGCCAGCGGAAGGGCTCGGCCGTAGGCCCGATCGCGGTCCTGGGGCAGAGCCAGCGTCAGGTACTCAGGATGATCGGTGATGACCAGCAGATCCAGTCCATCCCGCCACGCTTCCCAGACTCGAGTCTCGGGCAGGACCTGGCCGTCGGAGTAGATGGTGTGAATGTGGAGATCTGCCTTGATCACCCAAAACCCCTGGATCCGGGGAAAAACGACCTCTTGGCGAGAGAGTCCCGGGTGCCCGGCCACGTAGGGCCAGCCGTACTGCGCGGCCAGCTTCCGGGCCGTCGTCTTTTCGGGTTGCGCGGGGCGCCGACCCTGTTCACCCGAGACGAACCCGGCAACGGACAACATTATCAGGGTCGCCGAAACGGCTCTTCCGGCCACCGTTCTGGCGATGGAATTCGGACTCCGCACCGGAGGCATAAGGTGATATAAGTACCCGCTGTCATGAACGTCAAGCAGTTGTTGGATCTCAGCGGCAAGATCTCGGTCGTCACCGGCGGCGCCGGATTCTACGGCAAGCCCATTTCCGAGGGTCTGGCCGAGGCCGGAGCCCACGTCGTCATCGCCTCCAGAAACCGGCAGCGTTGCCGGGACTGGGCATCGAAGCTGGAGGGGAGGGGCCTCTCCGCCAGCGGCGACGGATTCGACCAGGGAAGCGAGTCGTCCATCCTCGACTTCTGCGAGCGGGTCTGGAAGCAGTTCGGCGCCATCGACGTTCTGGTCAACAACTCGGTGGCGCGGCCCATGAGAGCCTACACCGATCCCCTACAGGCCTGGGAGCGATCCATGGCGATCAATGCCACCGGCGTCTTCGCGATCTCCAGGGCCTTCGTGGACCGGATGATGGAACGGGGACTAGGAACCATAGTGAATATCGGCTCCATCCAGTCAGTGGTTGCCCCCAACTTCACCAACTACGCCGGCACCGGCATGACAACGCCCCCCGACTACCACTTTAACAAGCATGGGATGATCGGCCTGACCAAGTATCTCGCTGCCTGGGCCGGACCCAGAGGGGTCCGGGTCAATGCCATCGCCCCCGGAGGCCTGGCTCTCGGCGACGAGAGCGAGCCCTTCTACTCCCAGTACTGCAGCAACACCTTCCTGGGCCGCATGGCTCAATACGACGACATCAAGGGATCGGTGGTTTTCCTGGCCTCCGAGGCTTCCGCCTACGTCACCGGGCACACCATACTGCTGGACGGCGGCTACTGCGCCTGAGCAGGATCTCGCACTCCCTCTCCAACAAAAAAAGCGCGCCCGCCGCAATGGCAGGCGCGCTTTTGGACATCGACTGGAACCTGGATCAGAAGTAGATCTTCAGGCCGAACTGCAACTGCCTTCCGGTCAGCGCAGAACCGATGGCGCCGAAAGATCCGGCGCTGAAGTTGAAGGTGTTGTTGTTCGAGTTCAGGTTCGTGTGATTGGTCAGATTGAAGGCCTCGAACCGGAACTGGAGCCGGGTTTCCTCATCCAGATAGAAATCCCGCAGCAGCGAGAAGTCGAAGTTGATGGTACCGGGACCCTCGACAATGCCGCGGCTCGCGTTGCCATACCTGCCCGGAGGCGGCGCCGCAAAGGCATCCGTCCGGAACCACTCCTCGGGCCGCCGGCTGCCGGAATTGGGATCCCGAAGCAGGTCCGGCCGCTGGGAAGCATTACTTCCAACCGCCAGCAGATCGGCAGTGGACACCGTATAGTAGTGCCCCTTCTGGAGAGTGGTGATGGCGTAGACGCTCCAACTTTCGAAGATGTGGCTGAAGAAGCCGTCCGAACCGAAGGCGCGGCCAGGACCGAAGGGGATGTCCCAACCTTTCAACCAAGCCAGCCGGACGGGGATGTTGCCCTCGCCCCTACCCCGGTTCAGGGTATTGAAATTGTTTTCCCAGAGGTTTCGGCTCACGCCGCGAGGGTCGCCGGTGACACCGAGGCGCCCGCCGGTCGTATCGAGGCTCTTGCCCCAGCTGAAGGCCAACAGGGAGGTCAAGCCGTACTGCCCCGGCCGCTTTTCCCATTTCAAATTGAAGCCATGGTAGGTCTGGTCTCCGTTGGCCAGGAGCATGTGATACCGACCCATGGAGGGCCAGGGCCTCCGGGACTGGATGGTGCCTTCACCCGGGACCGCGTCGTTGAACTCGAACACCTGCATCTCGTGCACCGAGCGGGAACCCTCGTAGCCGATCTCGAACATGTTGTTCTCGCCGGCACGATGCTGGAAGGACAGGCCGAAGTTGGGCACATACCACTGAGGCATGATGTCCTCATATCCACCCCCGGGAAGGATCTGCGCGCCGGTGGCGCCCACCAGAATCGATTCGTCGTAGGGGTTGGAGATATGGAGGTTCGGGATCACCGCATCTGCGACGAAGTCCCTCTGCCCCGAGTTGGGCCTCGGGTTGCCCAAGGCCGCCGCGCCGTACATCATGCCGCCCGGCGGCTCATTTCCGTAGAGGCCGGCGCCGATACGCAACACCGTCCTGTCCGTCAGACGGTAGGAGAGCCCCAGGCGGGGCTGAAATCCGTTCTTGGTCCAGGTGAAGATGTTGACTCCCGGCTCGAATCGGCCAGTCTCGGGAAACACGAGAGTCTGGTTGAGCAGAGCGGGGGAATAGCAATCGGGAATCGGATTCTCGGTCGCCAACGCACAGTCGGCCTTGAGGTTGGTGGAGAATCCCCGCTTGTCTTCCCAGCCCTGACGCAGCTCGTAACGGAGGCCGAGTTGGAGGGTCAGCTTGGGAGTGGCCTTCCAACTGTCCTGCAGATAGATGTAGTGGCCCGGGAAGTTGTGATTCAAGCGCGCCTCGCTTCCCTCTCGGGCCACCGTCAGATGCCCTAGGTAGAAATTGGCCAAGGCGTTCATTGCATAGCGGTTCGGAGATTGGAAGTTGAGCTGGCTACGCCGCTCGAGACCGAAAAAGACGTAGTGGTACCGGTAGTGGTAGCCCGCCTTCAGGTAGTGGTTGCCCTTGGTCCAACTGACGTTTTCCTTGAGCTCCCATTGTCCCTCGGGAACGGGCCCTCGGTTGGCACGGGAACCGATGTTCGGATAACCGGTTACGGTGGTTATCGGCGTTCCCAGAAGGTCCACGCCCCGCTTCGGCCAGTTGGGAAAGTTCAACTGGTTGGCCAGATCGGGTCCTCCCGGCGGGAAGCCCGGATTGTAGGGCCGCCGGTAGAAATGCAGTCCCAGCTCGTTGACGACGCTGGGTCCGAAGTTTCGCGTGTTGACCACGTTCTGGGCCCAGTTGTCGAGGCCGTTGATGACGGTGAAGGCGTCGACGACGTTGACGAAGGTGATGGGCCGCTGATTGAAGAGGAAGCGACCGAACCAGCGGCTGTCGTCGCCCGTCTTGATGTCCATCCGGACGATGTACTCATTCCGATCCCCGGGGGCGTTGGAGGCGCTGGTGTAGTTGAATCCCCGGCTGATGTCGGTGTTGGGCGACGGCCAGAGGTCTCCCAGCAGCTTGGACTGGGGAGCGATCCGGTTGGCGGGGATGGTGTTGTTGGGAAAGGCCTCGCCCGTCATGGGATCCATGATGGTGCTGGAGAAGACGCCGCCCCGCTCCGCCGGAGTGGGCACTGTCGCGGTCAGCGATCTGAATTGTCGAATTCGCTCGCCGCTGTAGGCGAAGAACCACCAGGACTGGTCACGGCCGTCATAGAGGCCTGGGACCATGATGGGCCCGCCGGCCACGGCGCCGAACTGGTTCCGCTTGAACTCGTTCTTGGGACCGGTGTCGAAGAAGTTCCGGGCATCCAGGTTGTCGTTGCGGTGGAACCAGAAGAGGGTGCCGTGCAGCTCGTTGGTGCCGCTCTTGGTGACGGCGCTGAACTGTCCGCCCGGCTTGATGCCGTACTCGGCGCCATAGAGGCCGCTCTTGACCTCGAACTCCTGGATGGCGTCGGGGTTGGCGAAGAACTGGAGCGAACCGTTGGTCTCGCTCATCTGAGAGCCGTCCAGCGTGGCGTTGTTGTCGGCCCGGCGCATGCCCCGGACGTTGAACGCGACGCCGCTGGTGACTCCGCCCACGTTGCGCAGCGGCTGGACACCGGGCGTCAGCCCGCCCAACACGCCGAAGACGTCTCTCTGGTTCAGCGGAATGTTGATGATCTTCTTGTTGTCGATCACCTGCCCGAACTCCGCCGTCTCCGTCTTGAGAATGGGCGCGGTGGAGGCGACCTCCACCACCTCGGACACTTCACCGACGCTCAACTCGATGTCGATGCGGAAGGTCTGCCCCACGCCCACCGTCAAGCCGGAGCGAACCTCCGTCTTGAAGCCGGGCATGGTGACCCTCAGTTCGTACACGTCCGCCGGCAGCGCCGCGATGGCGAACTGGCCGGTGTCGCTGGAGAGCGAGGAGTGGACTTGGTTGGTGGCGACCTGGGTCATGTACACCTCGGCGCCTGGAATCACTGCGCCCGTGCTGTCGCTGACGGTTCCCACCACCGTGGCCCTGTCTCCCTGTCCCAGGGCCAAGCCGAAGCTCAGTCCCACCAGAACCAGCGCGAGACACAATCGTTTGCTGTCCATCAAGACCCCCTACGTTTGGTTAGTTGAGCCTGGGATACACCATTCCTTCCGAAATAGCCTGGGTCAACATCGGCATTTTGGCCATTTCCTAGACCCCTGTCAACCTGGAATCCATCTATTTTCGCGAGCCGACAGCATTTCCCAAAGAAAAACGAAACCCTCCTTGCCCCGCCCCCTTCCTCATTCTTCTCCCACTTCTCACTCCTCTTTACTCTCTCCTCATCTTCCATATTGATTTGCCGTCCGCAGGGGAATATATTGCCGCCGTGGAGGTCAGCCTCCGCGCGGACCCTTCCGAAAACGCAGAAGTCCATGCATGAGGACAAGTTTCACGACGAGTGCGGTGTCTTTGGCATCGCCTCTCACCCTGAGGCGGCCCGTCACGCCTATTTGGGACTCTACGCCCTCCAGCATCGAGGCCAGGAGTCGGCCGGAATCGTCTCCTCCGACGGGACGCGGCTGCACCAGGAAAGGGGCCTGGGCTACGTCGCCGAGGTCTTCAGCGACGAGAAGCTGGAAAGGCTGCCGGGCCTGTCGGCTACGGCCCACGTCCGCTACTCCACCATGGGTGAGAACCTGCTGGCCAACGCCCAGCCCATCGTCACCCAATCCTGGCGCGGACCCGTCGCCCTGGCCCACAACGGGAACATCGTCAACACCGGGTCGCTGAGACGGAACCTGGAAGCGGAAGGGGCCATCTTCCAGTCCACCAGCGACACCGAAGTCATCCTCCATCTTCTGGCTCGCTGTCCGACTAAGAATCTGGACGACGCCCTGCTGGAGATCCTCCAGGTCATCCGGGGCGCCTACTCCATGCTATTGCAGCGTCCGGATTGCATTTACGCCATCCGGGACCCCATGGGCGTGCGTCCGCTCTGCCTGGGCCAGTTGGAGGAAGCGTACGTGGTCGCCTCCGAGACCTGCGCCTTCGACCTGATCGGGGCACGCTATCTGCGGGATGTCGAACCGGGCGAGATCTTGCGAATCCAGGACGGTTCGCTCCATTCCTTTCGGCAACCCGACGCGTCGCGCCACGCCTTCTGCATCTTCGAGCAAGTCTATTTCAGCCGGCCGGACAGCCGGGTCTTCGGGCAGAGCGTCCACGGAGCCCGCTACCGGATGGGCCGCCGGCTGGCCCGTGAGGCCCCGGCCGACGCGGACGTGGTGGTCCCGGTTCCGGATTCGGGCGTCACGGCCGCCGTGGGCTATGCCAAGGAGTCGGGCATTCCCTTCCAGTTCGGTCTGATCCGCAATCACTATGTGGGCAGGACCTTCATCGAACCCAAGCAATCCATCCGGCATTTCGGCGTCAAGGTCAAGCTGAACCCCATCCGGGAACTGCTGTCGGGGAAGAGGGTCGTCCTCTGCGACGACTCGGTGGTTCGGGGAACGACGAGCCGCAAGATCGTTGAAATGGTCCGCGCGGCGGGCGCCACCGAGGTCCACCTGCGCGTCAGTTCCCCGCCCACCGTCTCACCCTGCTATTACGGCATCGACACGCCGACTCACGCCGAACTCATCGCTTCCAACAACACCGTCGAGGGGATCCGCAAGCACGTAGGAGCCGACAGTCTCGCCTACCTCTCCCTGGAGGGCATGAAGGAATCCGTGTCCGATCGGGGGAACTTCTGTGCGGCCTGTTTCGACCAGAAATACCCCATCCCGCCCACTCGAGATTCGGGCCAGAAACAGCTGTTCGAACTGGCCGGTAGCGGAATGGCTCAGAACCCTCCGGTGAAATGAGGTATCGCGACGCCGGGGTGGACGTGGATGCCGCCAACCGGGCCTACGCCGGGATTCGGGGTCTGGTCCAGTCCACTTTCGACTCCCGGGTCTTGACCGATTTCGGGACCTTCTCGGGTCTCTACCGGCCCGACTTCCACGAACTGGAGAGACCGATACTGGTCTCCAGCGCCGACGGAGTGGGCACCAAGCTCAAGATCGCCTTCCTGACCGGCATACATGGAACCGTGGGAATGGACCTGGTGGCTCACTGTACCAACGACATCCTGGTCCATGGGGCCCGTCCCCTTTTCTTTCTCGACTACATCGCCACCGGAAAGCTCGAACCGCAGGTGGTCCGGGAGGTGGTAAGGGGGCTGGTCGAAGGCTGCCGGGAGGCCGGCTGCGTTCTGCTGGGTGGAGAGACCGCCGAAATGCCCGACTTCTACCGGGAGGGAGAATATGACCTTGCCGGGTTCATCGTGGGGATGGCGGACGAATCCAGGGTCCCCAACAGGAGTCGGGTCCGCCAGGGGGACCTGCTGGTGGGACTCCCCTCTTCCGGACTTCACACCAACGGCTATTCCCTGGTCCGCAAACTCTTCTTTGAGCAGGAGAGCATGAGCGTCGACACCCACGTCGAGGCCCTGGGGAAAACCCTGGGAGAAGAGTTGCTGATCCCCCACCGAAATTATCTCCCGGTGCTCCGGAGACTCTTGGGGCAGGACGCTCTCCACGCCGTGGCGCACATCACCGGCGGCGGTATCACGGACAATTTGGCTCGAGTGCTTCCTCCGGGCCTGGACGCTCGAGTCCGCCGGGGTAGCTGGGAGAATCTCCCCATCTTTCGCCTGATTCAGGAACTGGGACGGGTGGAAGAGGCCGAAATGTACCGGACCTTCAATCTGGGTCTGGGCATGATCCTGGTCGTGGACCGGAACGGTATCGAAACGGTCATGAGGGAGCTGGAACGGGCCGGGGAAAGGTGCGTCCTGGTTGGGGAAATCGGGGAGGGAGAGGGGAAGGTCGAATACAGATGAACAACGTCGGTATTCTCATCAGCGGCCGAGGCTCCAACTTCCGGGCTCTGTCCGACGCCATTGAAGAGGGACGAATACCGGCCCGGATCTCCCTCGTCCTCTCCAACCGGGCGTCGGCCGCGGGTCTGGAACTGGCCAGAGAGCGCAACTACACAGCCGTCTGCGTCCCGTCCAAGGGTCTGGGGCGAGACGCCTACAGCCGCCTGCTGGCCCGTGAGTTGAAATCGGCCCAGGTGAATCTCGTCTGCCTGGCCGGGTTCATGCGTATTCTCGGCCCCGAACTGGTGAAACAGTACCCACTTCGGATTCTCAACATCCATCCTTCACTCCTCCCGGCCTTTCCGGGACTGCATGCTCAGCGCCAAGCCTTGGAGTGGGGCGCCAAGGTGACCGGCTGTACCGTACACTTCGTGGACGAGGAGCTGGACCATGGCGCCATCATCCTCCAACACCCGGTTCCCGTCGAAGCAGGCGACACCGAGGAGAGCCTCTCCGCTCGAATCCTGGTGAACGAGCACCAGATCTACCCCGAAGCTCTGGAGCTGGTCTGCCAGAAACGGGTCCGAGTCGAGGGTCGAAGAGTCCGAATCATGCCCGAGTAGTGAGATCATATCCGGAGGTAGCCGTCATGAAACTCGATGATTTGGAAACACCCGCAATGATCATCGACGTGGAGGTCGTGGAGGACAATCTCAGGAGGATGGCGGCTTACGCCGAGCTGCACGGTATCGCTCTACGGCCTCACATCAAGACCCACAAGATGCCTCGTTTGGCGCGGCAGCAGGTGGAATTGGGAGCCTGCGGCATCACCGTCGCCAAGCTGGGCGAGGCCGAAGTCATGAGCGAAGCCGGGTTGGATGACCTGATGCTCGCCTATCCTCCCATCGGCGAGAGCAAGGCCCGGCGCCTCCGGGCCGTGCTGGAGCGGGCTCGAGTATCGGTCAGCCTCGACTCGGAAGAGGCCGTCGCCACGACCGGCCGCGCCGCCGACGGCGGCCGGATCCCGGTCTACGTGGAGGTCGATCTGGGAGCCCGCCGCTGCGGGGTCCCGCCCGGTCCGGAGGCGGTCCGTCTCGCCCGTCTCATCGAAGCCACTCCCGGCCTCGACTTCGAAGGGCTCATGTTCTATCCGGGCCATGTCCACCCCGACTTCGACGGCAATACCGATAGCGTCGAGAAGCTGGTCAACGACCTGCAACGGGTCCTGGAGCTCTTCGCGGCCGAGAAGTTCCCCGTCCCCAGGATCTCGGGCGGGAGCACTCCGTCCGCGCCTTACTGCCACCAGATTCCGGGCCTGGACGAGATGCGTCCGGGAACCTATATCTTCAACGACCGCAACACCTTGGAGTGGAAGACCTGCACCGAAGAACAGTGTGCGGCCTCGCTGCTGGTCACCGTCATCAGCAACGCCGTCCCCGGACGAGTCATCGTCGACGGCGGTTCCAAGACCTTCTCCAACGACCCGCTGGGTCCGGGCACACGGAAAGGCTACGGGCTGGTCAAGGGCTACCCGGAGATGACCCTTTTCTTCATGAATGAGGAGCACGGATTTCTGAAGCTCCCGCCGGACGTGCGCCTCGAGGTAGGACAACGGCTCCGGATCATCCCCAACCACATCTGTGGCGCCGTCAATCTCCACGATGCGATCTTCCCATACCGGGGCCAGGAGGTCCTGGAGGAGTGGGCCGTGGAGGCCAGAGGCCGGATCAGGTGACCCGGCCGCCCAAAGCGGCGGCGTCCCCCCGCGTGGACGTGGCCGTTGCCATTCTCCTGTCCCAGGGTCGGGTCTGGATCCAATCGCGCCGGACCCGGGACAGCCTCATGGGCTGCTGGGAATTCCCGGGCGGGAAGCTGAAGCCGGGGGAAAGCGTGCGGGCCGGCCTGAGACGGGAAGTCCGGGAGGAATTGGGCCTGGACCTGTCCGAATACCCGGTGGAGTTGTATGGCAGAGCCAGCTATTGCTACCCGGAGCAGACGGTCGATATCCGGTTCTTTCTGTGCCGGCTACCGTCGCCGCCGTCCCTGAGCCAAGGTCGTTGGGTCGATTTGACCGATGTCTCTTCCTACCGGTTCCCACCGGCCAACGACTCAATCGTCCGGAAACTTGGGGAAATGACGAGAAACACGTAGGGACGCCCCTTGTGGGCGCCCTCTTCCGTCCAAATCGGAGCAAGACGAAGAATGTAAGCGTGGGCGATTGGAAATCGCCCCTCCTTCAGTCTCTTCGCCCCTGACGAAGAATGGCCGGCACGTCCATTTCCCGGCTCATGACCGGGATCGGGGGAACGGCGATGGGCTTGCCGTCGGGCCGGTCCGAGGAGAAGGACTCTCCGCGACTGTCTCCGGCGGCGTTGGCGGCCTGGCCTTTTCGCTCGCCTGTCGAGTCGCTGAACCCAGTGGCGATCACAGTGATCTTGATCCGGTCCCCCATGTTCTGGTCCAGCACCGAACCGAAGATGATGTTGGCGTTGGGATCGGCTGCATTCTGGATCAGGCCGCTGGCTTCGTTGACCTCGTGCAGAGTGAGACTTTCGCCGGCCGTGATGTTGATGAGAACGCCCTGGGCGCCCTGGATGGTAGCGTCGTCCAACAAGGGACTGCTCACCGCGCTGGTGGCGGCCGTTATCGCCCGATCTGCCCCTTCCCCCAGGCCGGTACCCATCAGAGCCAGTCCAGTGCTGCTCATGATGGTCTTGATATCGGCGAAGTCCAAATTGATGAACCCGGGCACATTGATGAGGTCGGCGATTCCCTGAACCGCTTGGCAGAGGATGTCGTCGGCATAGGCGAAGGCGTCGGCCAGCGGTGTGCCGGGAGCCAAGGCATCCAACAGCCGCTCGTTGGGCACCGTGACGACCGTGTCCGCGTTCTCCTTCAGTTCCTCCAGACCCCGTTGCGCCTGCTGCGTTCTCCGTCGGCCCTCGAAAACGAAAGGGGTCGTCACTACGGCCACGGTGAGAGCTCCCAATTGACGAGCCAAGTCCGCGATTAGGGGCGCTCCGCCAGTTCCGGTGCCGCCCCCGAGCCCTGCGGTCACGAAGACCATGTCCGAGCCCTCCAGCAGATCCAGGATCCGCTCGGTATCCTCCAAGGCGGCCTGCCGGCCGATTTCAGGGTTCGAGCCGGCTCCCAGCCCCTTCGTGATCTTGTTGCCGAGTTGGATCCTGACCCCTGCTTTCGACTGCCTGAGCGCCTGAAGGTCGGTGTTGGCGGCTATGAAGTCGACACCTTGGACACCCATCCGGACCATGCGATTGACGGCGTTTCCGCCCCCGCCGCCCACACCGATGACCTTGATACGGGCCTCACTCCCCAAGTCGTCTTCAAAAACCCATTTCACGCTGCCGTTATCGTCGAATTCCGGATGGTCCATGGGTTGCCTCCCAGACGAATCTTCGCACCAATTACCTACAGGATCGTGGCATATTTGCCGCGGCACTCGACCGGGTGCCGCCGGCGACCTTCAACCGCTACGTGATCTTGCGAAAGAACCAGTTCATCAGGCCACCCCGCCTGGCTCTGGTGGGTTCCGGCAACATCGTCCCGGCACCATTGCCCGACCCTATGCTATGCATCTCCAATGCGTATCTCAAAAGACCCAGAGCGGTTGCGTGGGATGGATCGAAGGCCAATTCCTTCTCCGATTCCATGGGCATGGGGTAGCCCACGCGAGCCGGCATCTCCAGGATCTCCTCGGCCTGTTCCGCCAGCCCATCCATCAGCGCTCCCCCGCCGGTGAGCACCACACCGGTCAGCATTTCCCTGCGCATGTGGATCTCATCCACCAGCTTCCGCACTTCAAGCAGAATCTCCTGGCAGCGAGCCTGAATCACTCGGCACAGATCCCGGTAGAGGAGAGTCCGGGGGCGACCGGTCCCGATCTCGCGGACCTCGAGCACTGCTTCCGAATCCACCCGCTCGGGGAAGACCGTTCCTTGATCCTTCTTGAGTCGCTCCGCCTCTTCCAGGGTCACCTTGAGCCCGATGGCGATGTCCTTGGTGACCAGGTCTCCTCCTATGGGCAGGACCGCCGACTCCCAGATGCTCCCCAGCCGGTAAAATGCGAAGTCAGTCGTTCCCCCGCCTATATCCAAGAGGATGACGCCGAGTTCCTTTTCATCTTCGGCCAGCACGGCCTCGGCGGATGCCAACTGTTGCATCACCACGCCGTTCACACCCACGCCGACCTTGTTGACGGCGTTGACGACGTTTTGAAGTGCGGCAGCAGCGTTGAGCACCAGGTGCAGATTGACGGAGAGACGACGGCCGACCAGACCGAGTGGATCCTTCGTGTGTCCCTGGCCATCCACGGTAAAGCCCTGGGTCAGCATGTGAATGATCTCGTAATCCCGGGGGAGTTGAATCGATTTGGCGTCGGCCAGCGCTCGATTGATGTCGTCCTTGTCGATCTCGCCGGTCTTGCTCCTGATCTCGGTCTTGCCGGACCGGTTGAGGCCCTGGACATGGACCCCGCCGACGCTCACGAAAACCGAATCGACCCCAACTTGCGCGTCCTGCTCCGCCTGGTCGAGCGATCTCTTCACACTCTCGATGGTCTCCGTCAGATTGACGACCACGCCCTTCTTGAGTCCGGTCGATGGACTGACGCCCACACCGGCGACCCGGAAACTGTCCTGCTCCACTCGTGCGATGACGGAACAGATCTTGGTAGTTCCGACATCGACTCCGACCAGCGTTTTCTTCCTCATCGATTTGGTTCCATCCAAGCCCCGATGGCGATTCTCCGGCTCAAGCCAGTTCGGGATCTGTGATCAGGTGCTCCTTTCGCGAGACTCGCCCGGAGTATGAAATATGATCTTGTTTTCAAAGGAGACGTCGATATATTCGATGTGGCCATACTCCTTCTTCAGTTGCCGGTAAATGTCCTGCTGGGCCAGAAAGTTCTCATACCGCTCCCGGAAACGGCCGCTTCCCAGGTAGATGGGGACCGGATCGTCCTCCCTGACGATGGCAACCCGATCCGGGTCCGCCAGCAAAACTTCTGATATGGAGCGGGTATAGTCCCCTTCGGAAGAACTCAGATCGGACATCAATCTGGAAAAGATTCCCATCTTCTCGAGATTATCCCGGGTAGCGGAAGGGTTCTCCCGGGCAATGTTCCCAAGGCCCTTCAGAATCGGCCCATCCAATTGCACGTGGCTGGATCCGTAACGATCCAACACGACTCCCTCTTCGTCGACGATGTAGAGATCCTGGTCGATAGCGGCAACGGCCACCGGAACACGCTCCCGGACCCGGACGATGAGCTGTCCGGCCAGCTGGCGGCGCACGGTCGCCGTCCTCACCCAGGACTCGGATTCCACCAGATCCTTGAGCTGTTCCAGGTCGATCCGCAGGATGTTTCCCGAATAGGTCTCAAGCATGAACGACTTCAGTTTCTGCCAGGAGAGATGCTCGGTCCCCTCGAAGCGAATATCCCGAAGGCCGAAAAGCGTCGCTCCCGGGGAAGAGTAAGACGCATGTCGAAGCGCCATCAGGAGCGCCAAGATCATGAAACCCGTCCCCAGAAAACGTCCGGCAAAGACCAGCAAGATACCCAGCTTGCGAGAGCGTTTGACTGGCATCTTCTACACTTCCGGCGCCTTCAATCGGCCCGGCCCTTCAGAAAATCCTCCCCGATCCTCCAGACGTTGCCTGCACCCAGCGTCAGGAGCAGGTCTCCCGGCATCACCTCTTCCCGCACGGACCGCAACAGGGCGTCTCGTTGCGGCTGGTAGCAGACCTGGCGGTGCCGGCCCACCGCCCGGAACAGATCCTCGCCGAGCCCACCGGCGACAGGCGCCTCCCCTGCCGGATAGACATCCATCAGATAAAGGCGATCCGCGTCTTGGAAGCACTCGGCCAACTCCGACCTCAAATGCAGGGTTCGCGTGTAACGATGCGGCTGAAACACCACGACCAATCTCCGTCCCATCTGGCGGCACGCGTCCAACGTGGTTCGGATCTCAACCGGATGATGGCCGTAATCGTCCATCACCCGGACCCCCTCGCGCGTGCCCTTGAACTCCAGACGCCGTTCCGCGCCGGAAAAGGTCCCCAGAGCCCGCCGAATCACTTCAAAGGGCACCTGCAACTCAAGCCCCACGGCAACTGCGGCCAAAGAATTCAACACGTTATGCCGTCCCGGCACGTTCAGCCGGAGCCTCCCCAGCCGGTCGCCCCGGTAGACACACCCAAAGGAAGCACCTCCGGACGTCCACTCCACCGCCTCGGCCCAGACATCGGCGGCAGGTGTCGTGCCGTACGTTATCATGGGCCGGTGAACCTTTTTCAGGAGCCGCCGGAGGTTGGAATCGTCTGTACAAACGACCGCGCGCCCAGCCGCGGGAAGCTGGTTCATGAAGGCGACGAAAGCGTCGCCGATTTCCTCGAGTCCGCCGTAGTAGTCCAGATGATCCCGGTCCACATTGGTCACCACCGCGTACCGGGGACGGAGCTTCAGAAAGCTGCCGTCGCTTTCGTCCGCCTCCGCTACGACCCAGGGCCCCTTTCCGAGACGCGCGTTGCCGCCCAGGTCCACGGCCCGGGCTCCCACCAGGATTGTGGGGTCCAGGCCGGCTTCGAGGAGGAGCACACCGATCATGGAGGTGGTGGTCGTCTTTCCATGGGTTCCGGAGATGGCGATCCCTTCACCGCCGGCCACGATCTCGGCCAGCAGATCTGCTCGGTGCACCACCATGATTCCCCGTCTCCGAGCCTCTTGGAGTTCGGGGTTCTCCCTGACAACGGCACTGGAAAAGGCCACGATCTCGGCATCTCCCAGGTTGTCCGGGCTGTGTCCGATACAGACCCGGACTCCAAGCGAACGGAGACTGGACACGGCGTCGCTGCTGACCAGATCGGAACCTGAGACCTCCCAACCCCTCTGGGCCAGAATCTGGGCGATTCCGCTCATCCCTACCCCGCCGATGCCGACGAAATGGACTCTCCGGAACTGATCAAGACCTTGAGTGCTCACTCCTCTTTCCTCTTTCCTCTCACTCCTGATCTTCTTTGCCGTTGCCGGGACGCAAGAGGGCACCCGCAAGGGGTGCCCCTACGGTGTCCGAATTCGATCCGTGCCACTCCTCTCTTCATTCACCAATTCCGTGAGCACCTCGATGATCCGGTCGCAACTACGGGGATCGCCCAGAGACCCACTGGCTTCAGCCAGAGCGCCGAGCTGAAGCCGGTCACGGTCCAAATCCCGAATCATCCGGGCCAGTGCGGGTCCGGCTTCCACTCCCTCTTCCAGAATCAGGGCGGCGCCCCGGCGGACCAGAGCCTGAGCGTTGGTCCGTTGGTGGTCATCGGCCGCATAGGGATACGGAATCAAGATCGAGGCCTTTCCCGCTGCCGTGACTTCGGCCAGGGTCAACGCTCCGGCCCGGCAGATCACCAGATCGGCCCAGTGCAACCGTTCCGGCATATCGTGGATGTACTCCAGAACCGCGCCGAAAAAGCCCAACTTCCGGTAACGCTCCTCCACCTGACCCAGGTCACGCGGCCCGGTCTGGTGAATCAGCCGGATGCGTTCGGGTGCAAGCTCTTCCAACGCCTCACAAACCATGCGATTGATGGCGACGCTCCCTTGACTGCCCCCGAAGATCAGCACCTTGAGGGGTCCTCCAGGGTTCGGGGGCTTCCGCTCTTGGTGGAAATGAGGGCGGACGGGGATTCCGGTCAACCGGGCCTTTTGTCCCAAGCGCCCGGCCGTTTCTTCGAACGCCACCGCCACTCTGTCCACCCAGGGAACCAATAGCCGGTTGGCGAGACCCGGGTGGACGTTGGGCTCGATCACGAGACACGGTATGCGCATCCAGGACGCCACCAGGACCACGGGCCCGGAGGAATAGCCGCCCAGTCCCACAACCGCCGCGGGCCGAAAGCGGCGGACAATTCCCACTGCCCGGAGCATCGCCGCCGGGAGTTGAAGCAGGGTTTGGAACGCCTTCAGGAGACCGGTTCGTTTGAGTCCTCCCAACGAAATCCTCTCCACCGTCACACCCAGATCCGGCAGAATTCGATTCTCAAGTCCCCGGCGGGTTCCCACAAAGAGAATCTCCGGACTCGATCCCAACTCCCGTAGGCGTTGGATGACCGCCACCGCCATATAGACGTGCCCCCCGGTCCCTCCTCCGGCAAAGAGCAACCCTCCCTCAATCACTGGAATCCCTGGCTCCGGGAGACGGTTGCCTCCCGGTCGGTTCGGCACCGCCGGGAGATGTTCAGAAGAATGCCAATGCCGGCCATCATGGCCAGCATGGAGGATCCGCCGACCGAGACGAACGGCAATGGAATTCCCTTGGTCGGCAGCAGGCTGACCACCACGCACATATTGAAGATGCCTTGTAGAACCACCATGCACACGATACCCATGGCCAGCAGCGCGCCGAATCCAGTGTCGGCCCGGTAGGCAATCCGCACTCCTCTCCAGAAAAGCACGACGAAGAGCGCGACCATGACGAGTGAACCCAACAGTCCAAGCTCTTCTCCCACGACCGCGAAGACGAAGTCGGTGTGGGACTCGGGCAGGAAATGGAGCTTCTGCTTGCTTTGGGTCAGACCCAATCCGGTCCATCCTCCCGAACCCACGGCGATCAGGCTCTGGCGAATCTGGTAGCCGATGCCGGAGGGATCCACTTCCGGATTCAGGAAAGCCAGAATCCGATCCATTCGGTAGGAAGCGCTGAAAATGAGGGCGAGGACGATAGGAATACTCAAGCCGGCGAGACCGATCAGATAGATCAGGCGAACGCCAGCCAGGAAGAGTAGCGAGCCCACCGTCAGCGCGATGGCGCAGGCCGTCCCCAGATCGGGCTCGACCACGATCAGGGCCAACACCAGCCCGACCACCCCCAAGAGGGGCGCCAATACGGCCAGCGATTGGAGACTTGCCCGGTATCTCTGCAGGTAGTACGCCGTGAACAGGACTACGCCAAGCTTGGCCAATTCCGAGGGCTGAAAGCGCGTCGGGCCCACCGGAATCCAACGACGGACCCCCTGACCGGTGGGCAGCACCAGGGGAAGAACCAGGAGAATCAGGGTCACGGCCAGTGCCGGATAGATGAACGCGGGGGTTGCATAGCGTCGATAGTCCCAATGTGCCGCGATCCAGAAGACCAACAGGCCGATGCCGACGCTCACCAGCTGCCGTTGGAAAATGCGAGTGGAGACTCCGTACCGGTCCAGCGACACCATTCCCGATGCGCTGAACGCCATCACCAGGCCAAAGCCCACCAGAACCAAGAGGACCAACAGAATCACATGGTCGTACGGCGCTCGTCGGGTCACTGTCTCTCACTCCCAGTCAGTTGCGAAACCAAATCTTTGAAGGCTCGACCCCGTTCCTCATAGTTCCGGAACATGTCGAAACTGGCGCAGGCCGGAGCCAACAGCACCGCGTCTCCGGGCAACGCCTCGACGAATGCCCGGCGGACCGCTTCCTCCAGCCCTCCGACCTCGCTCACCGGCACCGTCCCGCGCAGCCCCTCCATGAGACTTTCCTTGGCCTCTCCCAAGAGGACCAGATGGCGGACCTTTCTCTTGACCAGCGGTCTCAGCACCCGGAAGTCGGACCCCTTGTTGGTCCCCCCCATGATGGCCACCAGGGGCTGTTCCAGGGCTTCCATGGCCTTGGAGGCAGATTCCACGTTCGTGGCCTTGGAGTCGTTGTAGAAGGAAACCCCCTCCAGGTCCCGAATCCATTCCAGCCGGTGCTCCACGCCGGCGAAGCTGCGGCAGACACGAGCGATTGCTTCGGGTTCGGCACCCACCAGATAGCCGGCGGCCGCAGCAGCCAAAACGTTTTCCAGATTGTGCTCCCCTTTGAGTCTGATCTGGTTCCTGTCCATCACTAGGTGCGACTCGTCGTCCACTTGGATCCAGATCTTTCCGTCCCGGGAAAAAACGCCCGCGCAGCGGTCCAATCGGCTGAAGAAGAGGGGACGGGCCTCGGCACCGTCG
This sequence comes from Acidobacteriota bacterium, assembly GCA_965263035.1. Taxonomy (GTDB): domain Bacteria; phylum Acidobacteriota; class UBA6911; order RPQK01; family JAJDTT01; genus JAJDTT01. The sequence goes on along the minus strand of OZ253580.1, from coordinate 4,389,766 downwards.
GCCATGCGCCTGGAATTGGGTTCGTCCCGGTTGAACACAGCGAAATCCGACTCTTGCTGGTTGAGTAGAATTCGGCGCTTGGCCTGCCAGTAGTCTTCGAAGCTCGGGTGACGATCCAGATGATCGGGCGTGACGTTGAGGACGACAGCCACCCGGCAGTGCAGCGTCCGGGTCATCTCCAGTTGAAAGGAAGAGAGCTCCACGACCCAGACCGTTTCCTCAGTGGCATCCTCCACCTTCTCCAGGAGGGGAACTCCGATATTGCCCGCCACCACATGCGGCCGCCGGCTCGCGGCCAGCATCCCACCGATCAGCGTGGTCGTCGTGGTCTTGCCGTTGGTCCCCGTGACCCCGATCAGCGTGCCCTTCAGGAATCGGCAAGCCAGCTCGATCTCGCTCAACACCGGTATTCCCCGCTCCCGGGCCCGCAGCAACGGAGGGATCCGGGACGGCACCCCGGGGCTCAGCAGAATCATGTCGGCTCCGGTGAAGTCCGCATCCCGGTGGCGTCCCAACACCAGCCGAACCTTGCCCCGGAGCCTGGCGATCTGGTCATTCAATTCATCCTTGGTGCGCAGATCGGTGACGCTGACACGAGCCCCCTTCCCGATCAGGAAGTTGGCTGCCGAAAGACCGGTTCGTGCCAGTCCGACGACCAGGATGTCTCGACCGGACAATTTCATTGCCGAACCCTCCCCACGCCGCTACCTGAGCTTCAGCGTGGTCAGGCTGAAAAGTGCGAACAGCAGGCCCAGAATCCAGAAACGCACCACCACCTTGGGCTCGTCCCAGCCCAGAAGCTCGAAATGGTGATGCAGGGGGGCCATTCGCAGAATGCGTTTCCCGGTGGCCTTGAAGTACAAGACCTGGAAGATGACCGAAAGGGCCTCCAGGACGAAGATGCCTCCGATGGATAACAGCAGGAGTTCCTGCTTGATGAGCACCGCGACGGTGGCGATGGCGCCACCCAGGGACATGGACCCCACGTCTCCCATGAAGATCTCCGCGGGGTGCGTGTTGTACCAGAGAAACCCCAGGCTCGCCCCCACCATGGCGCCGCAGAAGATGCTCAGCTCGCTGGCATAAGTGTTCTTGATCAGTCCCAGGTAGGTGGCAAAGGTGGCGTGGCTGGTCACGTAGGCCAGTACCGTCAAGGCCGAAGCCGCAATCACCATCAGGCCGCTGGCCAGCCCATCCAGACCATCGGTCAGGTTCACGGCATTGCTGCTTCCGACGATGACCAGCGCCGTGAACGCAATCAGGGGGATGAAGGTGGAAACACCTATCACCACCCAGTCCAGTTCCGGCGTGAATCGCTTGAAGAATGGGACGCTCAGCTGAATGCTGTAGAGGCCTTGCTGGTGCAGCGCCACCAGAGTGAGTCCGATGCCCAGGGCGATCAGTACCTGGAACAAGATTTTGCGCCGCGGCCGCAGTCCGGAGGAGTTCTTCCTGGAAACCTTGAGGTAGTCGTCGGCGAACCCCACGCCGCCGAACAGGATCAGCGCTGCGACCGCGATCCAGACGTAGAGGTTTCCCAGATCGGCCCACAGCAGGGTGGGGAGTGCGATGCTGACCACGATGAGCACCCCTCCCATGGTGGGGGTGCCGGCCTTCTGAAGGTGACGGCTGGGTCCGTCTTCCCGGATGAACTGGCCGATCTGATAGTCCCGGAGCTTGGCGATGAGCCAGGGACCCAGGATCAGACTCAAGGCCAGCGCAGTCAGGGTGGCGTAGGCAGTCCGAAACGTTATATAGCGGAGTACGTTCAGGACCGAGAACTGGTCGTGAAAGGCGTAGAGCAGATGATAGATCAAGTCCCCTTCCCCTTTTCCAGAAGTGCAGCGATCCGATCCATTCCGACTCCGCGAGATCCCTTGATCAAGAGGAAGTCTCCGCTGCAGATGAAGCCGGACAAGTACTCCGCCGCCTCTTCCGAGGTCCCGAAGTAGAGGGTCTTGACGTCTGCCAGACCCGCTTCGCGAGCCCCCTCCAGAACCGGCCGGGCCCCGGCACCCACTGCCGCCAGAAGATGAGGCTCGATCCGGGCCGCCATTCTTCCGACTCGGCGATGCCAAACCGCGCTCTTGGGACCCAACTCCAGCATTTCTCCCAGAGCGAGGATCCGGCGCCCTCCGCCGGCTGACTGTCCCACGGCCTCCAACACCATCCGTACCGCTTGTGGGTTCGAGTTGTAGGAGTCGTCCAAGATTCTGATCCGCCGGGAATCGGACATCTCGAGTCCCCGGATCTTCCCTCGCATGGGCAATGTGGACAGGCCGGGAATCGCCCCTTCGATCTGCTCCCGGCTCAAGCCCAGAGTCCCAGCCGCAGCCACGGCCGCCGCCAGGTTGTAGAGATGGTGGCGTCCCACGAAGGCGACTTGACAGGTCGATTCGCCCCCTTCGGTCCGAAGCATGAACCGGGTGCTGTTCGAGTCCACTGCTCGAACCTCCGTGACCTGGACGTCCGCTTCCCGCTCCAGAGAGAAGGAGACCTTGCGCCCGCGGAAGGTGGAAGCGAGAGCCGCCACCCGGTGATCGTCGGCGTTGTAAACGAAGATCCCCGCCGGCGGCATGTCCTCGAGAATCTCTCCCTTGGCTCGCGCAATTTCGTCGACACTGGAGAAGAACTCCAGGTGCACCGGCGCCACGTTGGTGATGATGGCGAGATCGGGCCGGCAGATTCGAGCCAGCCGCCGGATCTCGCCGGCGTGGTTCATGCCCAGTTCCAGCACCGCCAGATCATGCCGCTCCTCCAGCCGCAGAAGGGAAAGCGGCACTCCAAAGGCGTTGTTGAAGTTGGCGGGGGACTGAAGAACCTGGTAGCCGGATTCGAGCAGCCGGGCGGTGAAGGTACGGGTCGTCGTCTTGCCCATGCTCCCGGTTACGCCGACGAGATTCCGGCCCCACTGCCGGCGGAGTTCGGCAGCCAGTTCCTGAAGCGCCAGGGTCGTGTCGGCGACGCGGAGGAAGATCCGGTCTCCATAGTCGCCGGCATCCAGGTTCGGGGTTCGGGAACAGACCGCCACCGAGGCCCCCCGCTCCATCGCGGCCTCCAGGAAATCGTGCCCGTCCAGGCGATCTCCCTTGATGGCAAAGAAACAATCGCCCGGCTGCACCAGCCGGCTGTCGATGACGACCCGGGGCAAGAGCCGATTCGCCTGTCGACCGGGTTCCCGGCCCCAGGTTCGTGCCCCCATGACCTCGGCCGCTCTCTGGAAATCTAGTCCAAACACACCGAATTCCTGACCACTTCCCGATCATCGAAGGGGATCCGAATCCCCTCGATCTCCTGATAGGTTTCCTGCCCCTTGCCCGCCACCAGCACCAGATCTCCCGTCCTGGCCAGCTTCACCACGCGGCCGATCGCCTCCCTCCGATCGGTGATGGTTTCGAAGTTGTCCCGTTCGGGAGGAATACCCGCCCGTATCTGCTGGAGGATGACCTCCGGATCCTCGTTGCGCGGATTGTCCGTGGTCAGAACGGTCCAGTCCGACTGGCGGGTGGCGATTTCACCCATCCGCGGACGCTTGGACAAATCCCGGTCTCCACCGCAGCCGAAGACGCAGAGCACTCGGTTGGAGGTCAAGCCCCGGGCCAGACGCAACACGTTCTCCAGTGCGTCCGGCGTATGTGCGTAGTCCACGACCACCGTGTAGTCCCCGCCCACGTCTACCTTCTCGAAACGGCCGGGGACCCGGTCGAGGCTCGAAATGCCGCTGCGGATCTGCCGGTCCGGGATCCCCAGTGCATGGCATGCCGCCACCGCCGCCATGATGTTGTACAGATTGTGATCTCCGACCAGGGAACTGCTCAAGGAAAGGCGGCGACCCCGGCAATCGAGTTCCAGCCGCGTCCCGGCGACCGTGGTCTTCCGCGTCAGAGGGCGGATCTGAGCCTCCGGCGTCATTCCGAAGGTCAAGGCCTCACCTTCCGGACGGAGCCGGCGACTCGCCGGGTCGTCGTGATTGAGAACCGACCAGGCCAGACCAGGGTTGTAATCGGACTGGAACAAGAGGCGCTTGCTCCGGAAGTAGTTCTCAGGAGTGTGATGAAAGTCCAGATGATCCCGGGTCAGATTGGTGAAGACGGCCACCGGGAATCGGCAGCCGTAGACCCGGTTCAGGGCGAGGGAATGGGAGGAGACCTCCATTACGCCCCGGCCGCAGCCGGCTTCGACCGCCTGGTTGAGAATCGCCTGGATGTCGACGGATTCCGGCGTGGTCCGCTCCGAGGTCCAACTCCTGCCGTCGAGACGCGCTCCCAGGGTCCCCATCACGAGAGAGGGTTCTCCTTGGCTCATGATGGAGTGGACCAGAATAGCGGTCGTGGTCTTGCCGTTGGTCCCGGTGATTCCCACCAGCCTCAATTTGCTGGACGGTTGTCCGAAGAAATGATCGGCGACGCTGGCCATGAAGCGCCGGATACAAGACACCTGGATCCAAACGGAACCGTGATCGTCCGGAGCCGGCCGTTCCGAGGCCACGGCAACCGCACCCCGCTTCAGAGCCTGATCCAGGTAGAGATGTCCGTCGCTCCGGTACCCTTGGATGGCGAAAAAAAGGCTTCCGGCTCCCGTTCGCCGGGAGTCGTAAGCCAGGGACTCGATCTTCGGGTCGCCCGCCTCAGCGACGGCTCTCACGAACGCCCTGACTGCTTCGGCCGAGAGCAAGTTGCTGAGTTTCATAGGTGGAGCTTTCCGTGCTGCCCAAATGGACCTGACACATCGATTCGGGGAAAACCGGAGTACCGGGTTTGGGATGCTGCGCTACGACCGCGCCGCTGCCGGTCACTCTCAACCTCAGAGAGAGACTGCCGGCCTTTCGGAGTGCTTCCCGGAGGCTGAGACCGCTCAGGTCCGGGAGCGGGAAGGTCCCGGTCGCCACCGTCACCGACCTCCCTCCATCCGCGTCCGGATTCCCGTCTCCGATCAGGTTCGACAACTCCGCTGCCAGTCCATCCCGCGTCAACAGCTCGTCGGCTGCCGACGCCGTCAGGTTCACCGGACGGCTCCGCCGCTTCTTCTTTTGGCGGGCCAGCAGCCTGTCCGGCTGCGGCAACGGTCGATCCTGAGGGACATGGAGACTGACCAGAGCCCGTTCCATGATGCGGCGGAAGGCGGGAGCGGCCACGATTCCACCGTAGTGGTGGACTCGAGGCTCGTCGATGACGACCAGCGCGGCCAGTACGGGATTTGAGAGGGGCGCGATTCCGCCAAACGAGGCCACGAAACGGGTGCGCGAATAGCTGCCGTTCACGAACTTCTGAGCGGTGCCGGTCTTTCCGCCGGCCGAGTATCCGGCCGGCTGGGCCCTGCGTCCCGTTCCTCGTTCCACGACCATGCCCATGGCATTCCTGATGGTCCGAACGGTCTCGGCAGACAGGATCCTCTCGCGTTCGACGCGGCTCTCCTCCAATATCCTCCCGTCCTCGGAGAGGGTGTGCCGGACCAGGCGGGGCTTCACCAGATAGCCTCCGTTGCCGAAGACCGCGAAGGCACGGACCATCTGGATCGGTGTGACCCCGAGCTCCTGACCGATGGAAAGGGCTCCGATGGAGATTCGGGACCAGCGTTCCGGTGGAACCAGCAGGCCAACCTGCTCTCCCGGCAATTCGATCCCCGTCTTGTTTCCGAAACCGAATCGCCGGATGTAGGAATACAGTTGTTCCTCACCCAATCGGAGTCCCATCTTGATGGTGCCGACGTTGCTCGACTTGGACAGAATCTCCTCGAAGCTGAGGGTCCCGTAGCTCCTCTTGGCTTCCCGGTAGACCTTGCGGCCCAAGCGCACCGTTCCGACCCGGCAGTCAACCAGTTCTCCCGATTGGACGCGCCCCTCCTCCAGGGCGGCTGACAGCGTCACCAGCTTGAAGGTCGACCCCGGTTCATAGATGTCGAGGATGGCACGGTTTCGTTTTTCTTCGGGGCCGTAGCTGGTGTAGTCGTTGGGGTTGTAGGTTGGATGGGAGGCCAGGGCCAGGATTTCGCCGGTGTGAACGTCCATGACGATGGCCGACCCCGACGCCGCTTTGAATTCGCGTATCGTATCCCCCAGGATCTGCTCCACCGAATACTGGATGGACTCGTCCAGATTGAGGACCAGGATGTTTCCTCCGGAACCGGTGCCCGAGGATTCACGGTTGTAGACATGCCGCCGGCCGTCCACCTTGAGATTGACGCGAGTCGTCTCGCCCCGCATCACTCCGTCATAAAGATATTCGATCCCGCCCAGACCTTCGTTTTCCACCCCCACGAATCCCAGGACGTGAGCCGCCAGTTCCCATTGGGGGTAGGTTCGCTTCATGTCCCAGTCCACCTGGATGCCCTTGAGCTTCAGCGCGTTGACGGTCGTGACCTGGTGCGGTGGGATCTTTCTGGCCAGGTAGGTGAAGCTGGAGCTGGAAACGAGCGTCTCTTGGATCTCCTCTCGGCTCAGAGGCAGGAATGGAGCCAGGGCCTTGGCAGCCTTGCCGGGATCCGGAACCTGCCCGGCGTGACTCCCGACCGAGCCACTCTCGACACTTACGGCCAGTTCCCGAAGATTCCGGTCCAGAATCTCGCCCCGCTTGAACCTGACGTAAACGTGACCCTCGCTCTGGGCCTGCGCCAGTAGGCGGTAGTGGTCCCGATTCAAGACCTGCAGGTCCACCAGGCGGACCACAAGACCCGCGACCGAGGCCAGGACGAGAATGTAGAATAGGATTACCCGTCTTGGGCTCAGGGTATGGTTCCGGTCGTGGGAATCCTCATTCATTCCGACGAAGCCTCGAAACGGCTGCGGGCCGCGGCTACCAGCTCGCTTCCCGGCCCGGAGAGGCGAGATTTGCCTTCGATGATTCTGACCGACCCGGTGCTGGAATCGATGAGCCCCAGACTCGAGGCACGCCGATCGATGGTCTCGGGGTTGATGAGCGTGGCATGCTCGACTCGGAGCGCGTCGTTGAATTCGCGAAGCTCCGTGTTCTCCTTGCGCAGCCGTGCTGCTTCGTACTGGGACTCCAGGATCCCCATCCGCAGACCCGCGTAGCCCAGAACCAACGCCGCGACCAAGCCAACCGCCAACAACCAGCGCAGCATTTCCCAACCGGTCGCCCCGGAAACTTCGTGAACCGGACGGTTACGGTAGTTCTGATAACAGCAATCCATCATCTGTCTTGCCCTCTGTTCGCTGCCCCGGCTCCGTCACCCAACCGGGATCCAACCGCCTGCCGGCCACGCTCCGCACGGGAACCGGCGCCGCCGCCGTGACCGCCGGTCGAGGCGTTCAGCCGTTCCACGGCTCGGAGCTTGGCGCTTCGCGCGCGCGGGTTGGTTCGAATCTCATCTCCCGATGGCCGGACCGGTTTCCGGGTCAGGATTCGAACCCGGCGGCGGCGGGGGCATCCGCACAGATCCCGGGGAAAAAAACAGATGCATTTTCCTGATTCCCGGGCAAAAGCCCGCTTCACCAATCGATCCTCAAGGCTGTGAAACGCCAACACCACGAGCCGGCCTCCCGGCCGCAAAAAATCCACAACGCCGGGGAGGAATGCCTCCAGGTTCTTCAATTCCTGATTGACCTCGATTCGAAGAGCCTGAAAGACCTGGGTAGCGGGGTGGAGACGAGTCCCCCGGGGCCAACCTTTGACTCGCTCCACCACCGCAGCCAACTCCGTCGTCGTCTCGAAACGCCTCCTGTGGCGCTCCTCGACCAGCGCCGCCACCACTCTTGCCGCCCCGGTGACCTCGCCGTAGGCTCGCAGAATCTCCACCAGACGTTCGGGAGACGATTCATTGACCACATTCGCCGCTGTAACGGTCTGAGTGCGGTCCATTCGCATGTCCAGAGGGCCCTCCTGCATGAAGCTGAACCCCCGTTCCGCCATATCCAGCTGGAGTGATGAGACCCCCACATCGGCCAGACAGCCGTCGATCTGACGAATCCGGAGCTTCCGGAGCAACCGTGGGAGATTCCTGAAGTTCTCCCGGTGCAGGCTCAACCGGGCCAGCGATCCCGAGAGGCGCCTTGCTGCCAGTCGGAGAGCGTCTTCGTCCAGATCCAGGACCACCAGACGTCCCTCTCCCAGTCTCTTCAGGATTTCCCCGGAATGACCTCCAGGACCGACGGTACAATCGACGTAAACGCCTTGCGGCCGAACCCGGAGCAGGTCCAGAACCGATTCGCACAAGACCGGAATGTGGGCTCGCCCCGTCGCCGTCATCGTCACAGCCCCAATTCCGCCAGAGCGATCTCGTCCTCTCGCGTGTAAGGATCGGATTCGAGCAGACTCTCGAAGCGCTCCCGATTCCACAGCTGCAGGTAGGTCAGGGACCCCATGACTGCGACGCCGTTGGTGATTTCGGCTCGTTCGCGTAGATGGGGAGGGATCAAGGCTCTCCCCTGCTTGTCCATGGTGACCATCTGGCCGTAGTAATTCGTATTGCGCAGGAACTTGATCTTCTCGGGCAGCATTTTGGGAGGCTCCAGCAGCTTGCTCTCGATCTGCTCCCATTCGCTGAGGGGATAGATCAGGACGTATTTGCCCGTAGTGCTGGTCACATAAAGTTCAGTGCCGTACTTCTCCTCCATGATCCTCCGGTATGCTGCCGGGATCTTGATGCGTCCCTGAGCGTCGATCTTGGTGGGGAAGTTTCCTCTGAACACAGTGACAATCCGACGTAGCTTAGTCCTATTTATCCCTTTTTGATCTGATTTGAACCACAATATTCCTATCAGAGGCCGAGTGTCAAGAAATTTTTGAAAAGACGGCGACGGTTTCGCGGTGGGCGGGAGTGGGGTTTTGATGGTGGGGCGAAAGGGAGCCGATATTCGGAGCAACTCCCGTGGTTTCTGGCCCTTACGCGAAGTATCGGACCGCCGGAAAGGCGGGATCGAGCCGGGAAATCAGATGGGATAGGCGCGGAGCATCTCAAGGACGGTCTGGACGGCTGTGCCCAGAGGGACCTCGCTCTTGCTGCGATCCTTGCGGGAGAAGATCTCGACCCGTCCTTGGCGGAGGGCGCGGCCGACGGTGATTCGAATCGGGACTCCGATGAGTTCGGCGTCCTTGAACTTGAAGCCGAGCCGCTCGTCCCGGTCATCCAGAAGACAGTCAATGCCCCTGTCCCAGAGGGTCCGGTAGATCTCACGGGCGGCGGCGACCTGGTTCCGGTCATCCACCCGCACGATCGTGACCACGACCTGGAACGGCGCCAACGCCCGGGGCCAGACGATACCGTACTCGTCGTGGTACAGCTCCACCGCGGCAGCCATGATCCGCTCCAGACCGATTCCGTAGCTGCCCATGATCCAGGGCCGCTCCTTCCCTTGCCGGTCCAGCACCCGGGCCCTCATGGACTCGCTGTACTTGTACCCCAGCTTGAAGATATGGCCGATTTCCAGTGTCTTCTCCAGCTGCAAGGGCTGCCCGCATTCCAGACACGGGTCCCCCTGCTCGATCAGGCGCAGGTCCTGGTAGTTCGCCTGAAAATCCCTTCCCGGAGTGACATGGATCAGATGATAGTCGTCCTGATTGGCGCCACAGACCAGGTTCCGCCGTCCCTCCAGCCCCAGATCGGCCACCACCTTGGCGAAGCCGGCCCCCACCGGTCCCAGACTGCCCGCGTCGGCTCCGAATAGGGCCCTGATCTCTTCGGGCCGGGCCATTCGGAGGTCGCCGGTGCCGGCCACCCGACTCAGCTTGAGTTCATTGAGCTGGTGGTCGCCCCGAAGCAACAACAGCCAAGGAGTCTCTCGCACCACGTAGACCAGCGATTTGATCTGCCGGGACCGGGGGACGTCCAGAAAGTCGCTCACCTCCTGAATCGTCTTCCGACCGGGCGTATGCACCTTCCGGGGTGGAAGGTCCGCCGCCTCGTCTTCCTGCACCGCCAATGCCGATTCGGCCCGATCCAGGTTGGACGCATACCCGCAGGCACACGTCACGACATGATCCTCTCCGGCATCGGTCCGGACCATGAACTCGTGCGAGACGCTACCTCCCATGGCTCCCGAGTCTGCCTCGACCACCAGGTACTGGAGACCGCAGCGATCGAAGATCTTGCGGTAGGCCTGCTCGTGAAGCCGGTAGCTGCGGTCCAATCCTTCGGCGTCGAGGTCGAAGCTGTAGGAATCCTTCATGTGAAAGTGGCGCACCCGCAGCAGGCCGGACTTGGGGCGGGGTTCATCCCGGAACTTGAGCTGGATCTGATACCAGATCTGGGGCAGTTCACGGTAGGACCTGATCTCGTCACGAGCGATGGTGGTGAAGATCTCCTCATGGGTCATCCCGAGGCACATGTCCCGATCGGAGCGATCCTTGAGCCGGAACATCTCTTCCCCCATGGCTTCCCAGCGGCCCGATTCCCTCCAAGGCTCGGCCGGGTGCAGGGCCGGCAATATGAATTCCTGAGCGCCGATGGCGTCCATCTCGCGGCGGATAATGGCCTCGATTTTCCCCAAGGTTCGTCTCGCCAGGGGAAGAAAGGAATAGATCCCTGAACCCAACTGGCGGACAAAGGCGGCGCGCAGCAGAAGCCGATGGGAAGGGACCTCCGCCTCCGCAGGAATCTCCTTCAGAGTGGGGGCGAAGAAGCGAGACCAGTGCATGGGAAGCGCTGTTTTTATCGGTTTGACCGGATCAAGTCAAGTGAGCTACCATCCCTTCTGTCGGAGCCTCGCGCATGCAGATTTGGATTGGCGCTGATCACGCCGGAGTAGCACTCAAAGACCGGATCAGAGACATGCTCGAAGCCGATCACCACGAAGTCACCGACCAGGGAGCCCACACGGACGAGAGCGTGGACTATCCTGACTTCGCGGCATCGGTGGCCCAGAGTGTCTCGACCGGCAACGCCGAGCGCGGCATCCTCGTCTGCGGCACCGGGATCGGCATGGCCATCGCCGCCAACAAGTTCTTCGGTGTCCGGGCGGCCGTCTGCCACGACCTGGAAACGGTTCGTCTCTGCCGCCAGCACAACCACGCCAACGTGCTGGCCTTGGGCGCTCGAACTCTCGAGCCGAAGCTGGCCCTTTCCATGGTGCGAGAATGGCTCCGGGTCGGTTTTGAAGGCGGCCGCCATGACCGCCGAGTCCGCAAGATTTCATCGCTGGAGCGCTGACTCCGCCGGCGCTCGACAGTCCGTGGCGACCGTCCCTGCAAATCAAGAGAAGCCGGTGAAGAACCCGCCGGTCAAGGCGCGACGGGGACGCATAGCGGCAGTACAGGACCAAGGAAGGCAGCCGGTCCCGGGCCGCGATTGGAGACGCAGCAACCATGCATCGATCCTTGTACGAGACAGATCCGGAAGTGGCCGAGGCCATCTCCCAAGAAACCCGCAGACAGAGCGAGACCCTGGAGCTCATCGCCTCCGAGAACTACGTCAGTGAGGCGGTCCTGGAGGCCATGGGATCGGTCTTCACCAACAAATACGCGGAAGGCTACCCGGGCCGCCGGTACTACGGAGGCTGCGAGCATGTGGACGTGGTGGAGTCGTTGGCTATCGAGAGAGCCAAACAACTCTTCGGAGCCGACCATGCCAACGTCCAACCTCACTCGGGTACCCAGGCCAACATCGCCGTCTATCTGGCCGCGCTCGAGCCGGGTGACAAGATTCTGGGCATGAACCTGTCCCACGGGGGCCACCTTTCCCATGGGCACCCCCTCAACTTTTCCGGGAAGTATTTCCGCGTCGCCGCCTACGGCGTCCGCCGGGACACGGAAGAGATCGACTACGACGAGTTGGAGGATCTGGCCAAACGGGAGAAACCCCGAATGATCGTGGCCGGGGCCAGCGCCTACAGCCGGACCATCCACTTTGATCGCCTGTCCCAGATCGCTCGAGGCGTCGGAGCTTTTCTGCTGGCCGACATTGCCCACATTGCCGGTCCGGTGGCGGCCGGCCTCCATCCCAGCCCCATTCCCTTCGCCGATTTCGTTACGACGACGACCCACAAGACCCTTCGCGGACCCCGAGGCGGCATCGTCCTCTGCCGCGAAGAGCACAAGAAGCAAATCGACCGGCTGGTCTTTCCCGGCACCCAGGGGGGGCCTCTGGTTCACATCATCGCGGCCAAGGCGGTCTGCCTGAAGGAAGCCCTCAGCCCCGGCTTCAATAGCTATCAGCGGCAGGTCCTTTCCAATGCCAAGGCCTTGGCCCGAAGTGTCGCGGAACAGGGGTTCCGGATCGTTTCGGGCGGCACCGACAACCACCTTTTCCTGGTGGACTGCTTCTCTCGAGGCCTGACCGGCAAGCGGGCGGACGCGACCCTGGAGCGGGCCCGAATCACGGTCAACAAAAACACGATCCCCTTCGACGCCCACCCCCCCCTGGTCACCAGCGGGATTCGGATCGGGACCCCCACGGTGACCACCTGCGGCATGAAAGAGGCCGAGATGGATCGAATCGGGCGTTGGATCGGCGAGGCTCTCACGAATTGCGATGACGAGGGTGCCCTGGACGGAATCGGCCGCGAAGTCGTGTCACTGACCCGGCGTCACGCCTTCTATGCCGACCGTCTCCGGTAACCCGCGTGAGCGAAGTCTCGACGAAGGTCCGGCGGGCACAGCCCCAGTTTCGGTGCCCCGAGGGCCTTTCACCACAGATTGGTCATGGCGTCCGAATTCACACTTCAGGAGGTCTTCTCCCCGGGAGGACTGCTGGCCGGAGAACTCCCGGGTTACGAATACCGGCCTTCGCAACTGGAATTGTCCCTCTCGGTTCTGGAAGCGATTCAGCAAGGCCATCACCTCTGTGCCGAAGCCGGCACCGGAACCGGCAAGACCCTGGCCTATCTGGTTCCGGCCATCGCCAGCCGCCGCAAGACCATCATCTCCACGGCAACACGCAATCTTCAAGAACAGCTCTACCTGAAGGACGTCCCTTTCATTCGGCGGCACCTCTTCCCCGACATGAAGGTGACCTACATGAAGGGGCGCCAGAACTATCTCTGTCTTCGGAAGCTGGAGCACCATGCCAGATCGCTCTCCCTGTCCCAAGAGTGGCTCCAGTCTCGGCAGGCCCTGTCGGAGTGGGCTCTCGAGACCGAAACCGGCGACCGTTCCGAATTGGAATGGATGTCCGATTCGGATCCCCTCTGGAGAGAACTGGATGCCCGGAGCGAGAGCTGCACGGGTCAGAAATGCTCCCACTTCGATCGCTGCTTCATCACGCGCATGCGCCAAAAGGCTCTGGAAGCAGACGTCATCATCGTCAACCATGCCCTCTTCTTCGCTCATCTGGCCCTGGAAGTCGATGAGCTGGGGAGCATCCTCCCCGATTTCTCCACGCTGATCCTGGATGAAGCTCACGCAGTCGAGGAGATCGCCTGCACCCACCTGGGGAAACGAATCAGCAGCTATCAGGTGGAGGAGCTGGCTCGGGATCTGGCCGCATCCTATCCCGACACCGATTCGATGCGGGCCGTTCGCGACCTCGAGTCCCGTGCCGAGATGTTGTTTTCCGCCCTGCCGGCCGCCGAAGGAACATGGGCTCTCGATTCGGCGAGACGAGCCGACGGCACGCCGGCCGACTTGCGTGTTCCCGCCCTCGACGCCTACCGCCAGTTGGCAAGGACCTTGTCGAATCTTCACGGCAAGTTGAGTCTGCGGGACCCGTCCCACCAGGAACGGGACATGCTGCTGCGCCGGGTGGAATCGCTGGCCCTTCACCTGGAACGATTCTTCGACCTGGAAGATCGGGAGAGTGTCCATTGGATGCGGCGCCGGGGCCGCGGCACATTCCTCAATCTGACTCCGATCGAGGTGGCCTCAACCTTGGAACAGAGGCTCTTTGCCCAGGTCCCGTCCGCCATACTGCTCTCCGCAACTCTCACCACCAGCGGAGACTTCTCCTACGTTCGGACCCGCCTGGGCCTGGGCGAGGCTCGTCAGATGGTCACCGCCGGCGAGTTCGACTATGCGAAACAGTCGCTCCTCTACATTCCCAAGCGCTTCCCGGAGCCGGGCTCGCCCGGATACCTGATCCAACTGGTCCGGCAGCTGGAGGAAATCCTCGAGCTGACCCAGGGGCACGCGTTCCTGCTCTTCACCAGCTATCTGCAGCTCAACCGGGTCCACGACCTGATGATTGAACGCCTGCCCTATCCCCTGCTCCGCCAGGGGGACCGTCCCCAGTCGCAGCTGCTCCACGAGTTCCGGCAGACGCCTCACGCGGTGCTCTGCGCCACCTCCAGCTTCTGGCAGGGAGTAGACGTGCCGGGAGACGCCCTCAGGGCGGTCTTGATCGACAAACTCCCCTTCCAGGTCCCCACCGAACCGGTGGTGGCCGCTCGGCTCAACCGGCTGGAGGAACAGGGAGAGAACTCGTTTCTCCGCTACTCGGTTCCGGCGGCCACCATCGCCTTGCGGCAGGGGTTGGGACGTCTGATCCGCTCCCGGAAAGACCGCGGAATTCTGGGGGTGTTCGACAGCCGCCTTCGCACTCGGCGCTACGGATCCCTCTTCACCCGCAGCTTGCCAAGCTTTCCCATCGTCGATAATATTGAAGCCATCAGGATCTCGGCCAATGAGTGGTGGTCATCGGGTCAGGATCGTGAAGATCCGGCTTCCGATGGGCCACGATTGAGAAAGGCAGACTCATGAAATACTCCACGATCCCCATCGCCGTCGTACTGCTCCTTCTCACAGCTCCGAACCTGGAAGCTCAGGTGGGACAGTTGGAAGGAACAATCACGGACTCTGCAGGCAATCCAGTCGAGGGTGTCGAGGTCTCGATTCGAAGCGAGGCCACCAGCCGGAAATACAACCTCAAGACCAACAAGAAGGGAAAGTACTACCACGGCGCCGTGAGTCTCCAGGCCACCTACACGGTGGTGGCTCGCAAACCAGGCTACCGCACCGAATACGAGTCCGGCGTTCGCGCCAGTTTCGGCGTCGATGACGGCGGCTTCGACCCCAGGGGCGGCGGCAAGCGGGGCACCGTCGACTTCACCCTCAAGGAGGGCAAGTCGGGCAGGCTGGCCTTCGAGATGAGCAAGGAAGAGCGGCAACAGTTCATGCAGCAACAGACCGTGGTCAAGGAGGTCCGGGCCGCCTACAACCGGGGAATCATGGCCTTCAATCTGGGTCAGTTCGAGGAAGCGGTGGTGGCATTCCGGGAATGCGTCGCCAAGGATCCCAAACGGCCGTCCATCTGGGCCAATCTCGGCAACGCCTACCTGAAGCTGAAACAGCACAATGACGCCATTGGAGCGTACGACAAGGCCATCGAGATGGCTCCCAGCAACGCCAACTTCTACCAGAACCTGGGAAACATCTACGCCAACATGGGGAATTCGTCCAAAGCCGAGGAATCCTTCAAGAAATCGGCCGAACTCAACGCCGCCATCGACCCGGCCGCCGCTGCTATCAACTACTACAATATGGGCGTCACCTTCATCAACAAGGGACAGAACCAAGGCGCAGCGGAGGCCCTGCAAAACGCGGTCGCATCCGACCCCACGCACGCCGAAGCCCATTACCAGCTCGGTATCGTCCTGCTGGGTATGAACAAGCTGGACGGGGCCATTACGCATCTGTCCGAATACGCCAAGCTCAATCCCGACGGGGAGAATGCGCCGGTGGCCCGAGATCTGGTCAAGCAGTTGAAGGGCGGTCAATAACAGCCCGTGGCAAAAGTCGTCACGGCATTCGACCGTCCCTGCATCGTGCGCGGACTGCGTTGCTATCGGCTCACATACTCCCGGCATGCTCCCTCCGTTGCGCCTTGTCCGGCGGGCGCAGAAATGGTCTCGGTGCTCGCGGGACTTTTGCCACGGACTGTTAAGGGCCAGCCTCACCGGGCCGGTTTTACCTCCTGATTGGCGGCAGAGACGGGCGTTGTCCGGTGCGTCCTGAATTACGTCTCGCCGATTTCACCACCTCTGCCCGCACCAATTCCTGGCACCGGTTTCGGTGGCAGGGAGACAGCTTTCTTCGGAGAGACGAGACTGGAAATCAGGGAGCCGGTTTCAGCCGGATGCCGGAGCGGAGAAATAGCCTTCGGCCCTGCGGCAACCCAGGTTCGCCAGCGTCGAGAGGGCAGCGACCGCCGCCCTTCGGACTTCATCCGTGCCAGACTGGGCGATCTTGTATATGACCTTCAGGACCGTATCCGGAACCTGATGGGCTCGATGCCAATAGGCGACGGACAATTCGGTGACGGCCTGCGCCTGCCGGCCGGAAACCTCCTGAGCGGCCAACGTCAATAACTCGCCGACGGCACGCTCACTTCCCTGCTGAGCCAGCAGGCCCAACGCCGACAGCACGTTCACCTTGCGGTTGTGGGCAGACGGTTCACCGAGATAACGCAGGTCATAGACTCGGAGCAGTAGATCGACGGCTTTTTCGTCGCCAATCTCGCCAAGGGTGAGGATGACCGTAGCTTCCAGAGAGGCGTTCCGGCCCGTGTTGAAGACGTGGGCGTCCTGCAAGACGGTGAACAACGGGTCGATCGCCTCCGGATCGCCCAACGCACCCAGCGCCAACGCCGCAAATTCCTTGTCTCCTGGAGTGGCGGAGCCCAGCAGTTCCAGCAACGGGTCCAGGAAACGCTTGCAACGAGTCACACTCACGTGAGGAAGGATCTTGTACCGCTCGGCTTCGCTACCGGACTTCAGGATCTCGATACAAGTCGCAACGAGTTGATCGCGATCACCGATATCCTGGCCCCGATACATGGTTTAACGGTCCTTGGAAGGGAAGTTCGTCTCGCCAATTCGTCGAATCCGCCGAAACTCCAACGGCCCACCGAAGGAATTATGATAACATATGCGCCCCGATGCAGAACAAACCGCGGGTGGCGGTCGCGACGGGCGTCGCCATAGGGTTCATCCTCGGTTTCTTCGCCGCTCGAATTCAGCAAGAGGCCACAGTTTCCGAGTCGGCGCCCCAAGCGCAGGAAAACTCCTCCGCCCTGCCTTCCGATCACCCCCCTCCGAAAGTGCTGGAGCAGTTGGCTCAACTCCAGGAGCGTGCCACGGATCATCCCGAAGACAAGGAAGTGCGAATCCTACTGGGCAATTCGTACTACGACATGAAGCGCTTCGACGCGGCCGCTTCCTGGTATGCGGAGGCCCTGGAATTGGATCCCGGCAACGTGAGCGTCCGAACCGACCTGGGAACGGCCCAGCTCTACCAGGGTCAGGTGGAATCGGCCATCGAGTCCTACCGGAAGTCCCTTTCCCTGGACTCGAATCACGCCCAGACCCTGCAGAATCTGGGCATTGCCCACTTCGCTACCGGAGAATTCGAAGCGGCGATCCGGATCTGGCAGAGACTCTTGGCGGCCCACCCGGAGTATCCTCACAGGGAGCAGATCGAGAAACATATCAACAACGCTCGCGGACACCTGAATCAAGAGCAGTCCTGAGGATGGACAGTGTTGTACCGGTTTCTGATCTTTCTGCTTCTGCTCTTGGTCGTGCGGGCAATCATCGCACGTATTTTCGGAACCAGGCGGAGGGCCTCCGGAAACCAGTCCCGGGGTCGTTCGAACCGAGCCCGCGCCACGGTCCGCGGGCGGATGGTGAAAGATCCCCAATGCGGAATCTACGTTGCCACCGACTTGGCGATCCGGACACGCACCAAGGACACGAACCTCTACTTCTGCTCCGAGGAGTGCCGGGACAAGTTCCTGCGGCGAAGCCAGGACTGAGAGACCCAAACGAATCCAAGGGTTGGGGAGAACGGAGGCGTTGAGAGTAGGAGTCGTTTCCAAACCGCACCGCACCGAGTTCGCCCGCAACCTGGAGGAGATTTTGCAATGGCTGCGCCGGAGAGGTTGCGAGACACTGGTGGAGGAGAGCGTCCTGGAGAACTTCGGACTCTCGGGTTACCCGGGAGTGACCCGGGAGCAGATGCCTTCCCAGGTCGACGCCATCATCGTCTTCGGAGGCGACGGCACCATCCTCTCGGTGGCCCGGGCGATCGGTGACAACAACGCACCCATCCTGGCAGTGAATCTGGGTTCCCTGGGATTCCTCACCGAGGTCACTCTGGACGAGCTGTATGAAGCCCTGGACCGGCTGCTGAAGGGCGAGCATCGGATCGACGAGAGACGGCTTCTCGACGCCACCGTCAAGCGGAGCGACGGGTCCAGCGCCAGCTTTCACGCCCTGAACGACGTGGTCATCACCAAGGGCGCCCTGGCCCGGATCATCCAGCTGGATGCTTACATCGATGAGGATTTCATGGCCACGTTCCTGGCCGATGGTCTCATCATCGCCACTCCGACCGGCTCCACCGCCTATTCCCTCGCCGCTGGCGGCCCCATCGTACTGCCCTCCCTGGCCTGCACCGTGGTGACTCCCATCTGTCCCCACACCCTGACCAACCGCCCTCTGGTCTTTCCTCCGGAAAGCGAGATCCGGATCACTCTGACTTCGGGCGAAGACGTCATGTTGACCGTCGATGGCCAGCAGGGAGTGGAGCTCGCGGAGGGGGACGAGATCGTCTGCACCAGCTCCCACCGTCGAATTGAACTGATCAAGCCCCACAACAAGAGCTTCTTCGATGTCTTGAGAGAGAAGCTCAAATGGGCGCAGAGGTAGGAACTCATGTCTGCTCCCTCCCGACTGGAAAGGCTCCGGCAATTGGTGGGCAAGGGCTCTGACGATCCCTTTCCGCTCTACGGTCTGGCCATGGAGTACAAACGGTTGGGCAGGATCGAGGAAACCATCCAGACCTTCGGCCGCTTGGTGGAGTGCCACCCCCAGTACGTCCCTGCCTACTACCAGTTCGGAGCGGCTCTGGTCCTGTCGGGAGAAATCGGGCAGGCTCGGGAGGCCCTCGCTCGCGGCATCCGGATCGCCGAATCGCAGGGGAACCAGCATGCGCGGGAAGAGCTGGTCCGGGCACTGGAGGAACTGGAGGGAGAGGGAGACGGACCATGAATGCTGCAGCCGTGAATTTGGAGGGACGAGTTGCGCTGGTGACGGGCGCGGGCAACGGCATCGGCCGTGAGGTGGCCTTCGCTCTGGCTTCGGCCGGCGCCGCCGTCTGCTGCGTGGACCTGGACCGAGACGCCGTAGAAGCCGTAGCGGCTTCCATCCGGCAGCAGGGAGGGAGGGCGCTGGCGTTGATCGCGGACGTGGCCGCGGAAGGCGACGTGGACCGGGTCCACGAAGACTGCACAAGGGCGCTGGGGACGGTTCAGATTCTGGTCAACAACGCCGGCGTGCAATACCTCAGTCCGGTGGAGGAATTCCCTATTCCGGAGTGGGACCGGCTGAACGGCATCCTGCTGCGGGGACCCTTTCTCTACATCCGGCGCTTCGTACCCGGTATGACGGCCCAGGGGTGGGGACGGATCATCAACATGACCTCCATTCACGCCGTGGTGGCCTCCCCCTTCAAAACGGCCTACGTGAGCGCCAAGCACGGCCTGCTGGGACTCACCCGGACCGTGGCCCTGGAAGTGGCCACCCGGGGCATCACGGTCAACGCCGTCTCACCCGGTTATACGCGGACTCGCCTGACGGAGAATCAGGTCGACAAGCAGGCCGAGCTTCACGGACTCTCACGGCAGCAGGTTCTGGAAAAGGTCATGTTTGGCCCCATCCCTCAGAAGGAGTGGGTGGAACCCGAGGAGCTGGCCCAGGCGATCCTCTTTCTCTGCTCCGAATCGGCTCGTCACATCACCGGGAACAACCTGATGGTGGACGCGGGCTGGACCGCGGCCTGAAAGCGTGCCGCAAACTCCAAATCTCAAATTCCAAACGATTTCCCGGTTGCTGATTCCTTGGAGTCTGCGCGCTAGAAATGATCGTTGCGAGAAAGCGGGGAATCGAGGCCAGATTTTCCCGATTTGGAGGTGCATAGTTGTTCTATTCGCCGAGAAATCGGGGAAATATGGACCGATTCTACCGCTTTCGCAGTAGGTCAATTTCTGCGGCGCAGGCTCCTAGTTCAGAAATCGGTCCCACGTCTCCATGCGCGGCTCTGTCGGCAGTGAGACCGACCGGCCCGTCTTCAACGAAAGGGCCACGGCTTCCAGGAACTGCATGTAGAGCAGTCCTTCCCGGAAGGACGGATCCACCGGAGTTCCTTGCAAGATGGCGCGAATGAACTGGGAGTCGGTGTCCTGCACCCGCTGCTCCCCACTGGGGATGGGAATCGGCTTGAACTCGGCGTCCGCTCCCGTGAGACCCTGAATCTCCTCGGCAAAAAGACGGTAGATGAGAGCGCCCCGGTCACCGTAGACCTCAATTCGGCTCCCGGGAGATCCGGCGGCCCAATTGGAGAAGTGGTAACTGGCGGTGGCGCCGCACTCCAACTGGGCAGCCACCGCCACCGAGTCGGGAACACCCATGCGCGCGGAGCCGCCGTGCCGGTGAGACCGAGCCAGCGCCGCCACCCGGACCGTGGGCCCCAACCATCGATTGGCCACCTCGTTCCACATTCCCAGAGTCATGGTGTTGATTCCCGAGACCTGCGGGTCCCAACGGTAACTCCGGTAGCTCTCCGGATCGGTGTCCACGCTCATTCCCGTGATCCGGACCTCACGAATCTGGCCCACGAATCCCTCTTCGTGCAGAAGCCGGATCATGACGCGGTCGCCCTTGAGACCGGGCAAGGGCGGATACAGGGCCGTCACCAGGCGGGACGCCTGGGCCGCCGCCGCCATTTTTCGGGCCTCATCCAGGTTCCGCGCCATTCGAGCCTGGCAGAGGACATGCTTCCCCGCTTCCAGGGCTTCGACCGTTGCCGGCAGGTGGAGGACCGGAGGCGTCGCTATGACGACCGCGTCCACCTCGGACGAATGGATCACGTCCTGCCATCGGGATACGGTCGCGCGGACTCCGAAACGGCCGGCCACGTCCCGGGCCTTGTCCCGGTTGCGGGACCAGATCAGGTTCAGGTCCGCCTCCGGAATCTTCTGAAGGGCCGGCAGGTGGCGATTCACCGCGACCCAGCCGGCCCCGATCAAGCCTACTCTCACTCTTTGCATGGCAAACTCCAAACCCGCTGGGGAAAAGCGCTCTTCACTCTTCTGAGAAACAGAGGAAAGAGCAAAGAGGAAAGAGGAAAGAGTGAAGAAAGGAGGGTCGTTGACGCGTTGTAGGGCGCAGGCAGGAATTTGATCTGGTCGACCAGGCCTGAGCCCCACTGGCTCGATGTCTTGTTTCTTCCCGGACTCTGCTGGACGTCCACCGGCGGGGGAGCATCTCTCTTTCCTTTTTTCTCTTTTCTCGTTCCTCTTTCCTAGAAAGTGGCGATGGGATTCAACGGCGAGCCGGTCCCTCCCGGAACCGCAAGCGGGGCCGCGGTGAGGAGAAATTCCCAGCGGCCCTGTTTCTCGGCCTCCTTCCCCAGCGCCTCCAGATCGCAATTGTCGAAGATGGGGACTCCCATGGCCACGAGCAGCAACTGATGGACCGGCTGACCGGCGCCCTCGATCTGGGACGGGAGGACGTCGGACGCGGCATCGCTGCCCACCAGGGCCACGTCCCGCTGCCTCAACCACTTCACGCAGGAGGCGTGAAGCCCTGCCGAGCTCTTGCCCACATCCCAGGGGCCCTTTTCGTCGCGGCGGGCCCAACGGCCCGTCCGGACGAAGACCGCATCACCGCTGGCCACTTGAACCCCGGCCTGCTTCTCCCAGGCCTCCAGATCGTCAGGATAGATGGCCGTCTCCGGGTCCAGATAAGGCACCTTCTTGAGCCTCGGAATGTCCATGAGAATTCCACGGGTGAAGATGCCGTTTTTCATTTCCAGGACGGAAAGCTTGTTGGCCCCCGCCTCGGTCACTTCCGTCTCCGGAAAGCCGTTGTAGAGCTTTCCCCCATGCATCAGGTGGCAGAGGGAATCGATGTGGGTGTGTGCGTATCCGTGATAGCGGACCGAGAAGACGTCGCTGGCAAAGGGAGGCGTCATCTTCATCTCTTGCGCGAAGGGATAGGGATTGTCGACGGCCTCGGTCATCTCCGCGTTCCGGGCCAGGGACACGGAGACTCCTTCGCGGACCAACCGGGCCGCTTCCCGCCGCTTGGCGGGTGTGATCAGGTTCACCGCCCCCAGCTCGTCCTCCTCGCCCCACCGGCCCCAACTCGACAGCTCCGTCATCCAGCGCTCGATGTCCGCGGCCGTCAGTCGATATCGGTCAGCCGCCTGCTCGCCCTGGCAGGCCAGGTGCACTCCGACGGCAAGCAGACCAAGGCCCACCAGAAGGACCCCTGAGTTCGCAATCGTTGTTTTTCTCATTCCACTCCTCCTCCAGACTGGGTGTCCCTGAAACGCCCGCCGAATGACTCCAAATAGGCCCGGCTCCGATCGAGATTCCTCCAGATCGTTTCGTCCGACCGGACCTCGAAAAGGGCGGGTCCGTCGTATCCGTGCCGTGCCAGACCGGTGATCTGGGCTTCCCAGTCGATCTCTCCGTCCTCGATCGAGGTCTGGAGCTCCCCGGCCTGGAACTGTTTCAAGTGGACCATCGACAAATTGGAACCATCCAGGCTCCGGACCACCTGAGACGGATCGGGCCGGTCGGGAGCGAACAGCAGATTGACGGGATCGTAACAGAGGCGGAGATGGTCCGAACGGCTTCCCAGGAGGTGATGGGCCTCGCCCATCACTCGGGTGAAACGGGTCCAAGGTTGTTTGGAATGCTCCAGAGAAAGCCAACCTCCGGCGTCCGCCAGCGGTTCGGCGAGCCGCGCCACCTGATGGGCGACCTGTGGCTCCCTTCCCTTCAGCATTTCGCCGGTGGTCGCCAAGTCGACCAGCCGCAGATGGGGATGAAAGCGGCCCGACAGCGCCCGTGCGGCGTCCACTCCGCTTTGGAACAGCGGGTCTTCAACGACTCCGCCGGGACCCAGGAACGGAAAAGCGAGAGCCAGATCGAACCGGATCTCCTGGAAGCGGTCCGCCAAGCGTCCCAGGGCCGCCACCTTGGGCACAAAGCCCTCCCGCTCCTCGAATGAACCCAGACAGGTCTGCCTCAATTCTATGGCGCGGTAACCTCGGTCCAACGCCTGGCTCAGCAGGTCCTCCAGCGCAACTCCCTGTCCCAACTGCCGCTGCCAGCAGTTGCTCACGATGCCGGGAATCATGCCCGGAGAACCCGCGGCCCTTCCCACGTCGATCCGGCCCGCGCCTCGCTCTCGCCGTCACGCGGGATGGTCACCAAGACGGGCTATTGCAAAGCTCCGGCAAGGTAAAGGTTGCCAAAGTGCCAGATCAAAGTCGTCTTGCCCTCCAGCTTGCCATGGCCCGGCGCCAGGTCGAAGGAGACGTGGTGGGCAGTGCCCTCCGAGTCGGAGAAGCTGGAATCGAGGGAGATCACTTTGGATTTGTCCGGCACCATTCCGCGGGCCGGCTTGCCCGGATAGAGCGCCAGGGTCCAATCGGCGGCGTTCCTGACGGCGCCGATGGTGTAGTCTCCGGCCTGAATCATGGTCGACCCGGAAGCGGTGCCGCCTGACAGGGAGAGGACGGCCCGGCTGGGTATGAAGTTACCGACCTGGACCTTCTTCACGTGCTCCATGTTGGCCGGCACGGTGTAGTACGTGATGCTGGCCTCGACCTTGCTGGGAAGCGTGGCCTTCACCATCTTGTTGAGGTGGGGGTGGGACAGCAGCGCCGCCGACGCCCCCAGAAACAATGCGATTGCCAGTGAGTACCGAATCTTCACGGCGTCCCTCCTTTGTAGATTGATTTCGAACCAGACCAGGGAGATAGTACGTCCTTTCCCGGATAGCGGCAAGCTGGATGGGAAGGGTTCCAGGCGTCGTAGTAGACTGAGCGGCTGGTATCGAAGCAGTGCCGAAGGGAGGCAGGGGATGGGCGAGTTGAACGGCAAGGTGGCCATCATCACCGGAGCGGGCCGCCTCCGGAGCATCGGATTCGAAACCGCCATGGCCCTGGCCCGTTTGGGGGCCGACATCGTGGTCACCGGCACCGGTCGAGACCCGGAAACCTTTCCACCCGATGAGCGGAAACTGGGATGGCGGGACGTGGGGAGCACCGCGGAGCGGGTGCGCGAGCTGGGCAGAAAGGCCCTCCCTCTGGTGGTGGACGTGACCCGGGTGGAGCAGGTGGACAGGATGGTCACCCGCACCCTGGAGGAATTCGGCCGGGTCGACATCCTGATCAACAACGCGGCCATGCCCATCGGCCGCGACCGCGTCGCCACCGCCGAGCTGGACCCGGATGTCTTTCAGAGGGTGCTGGACGTCAAGGTCCGGGGCAACTACCTCTGCGCCCGGGCGGTGATCCCGTCGTTGATCCGGCAGGGAGACGGGGGGAAGATCGTGAACGTGGCTTCTTCGGCCGGAAAGCGGGGAGCCGCCGAAGCCCTGGCCTACTGCGCCGCCAATTTTGCCCAGGTCGGCATGACCCAGTCGCTGGCACAGGAACTGGGTCCGCACCGAGTCAACGTCAACTGCATCTGCCCCGCCGCCGTGGACACGTCACGCATGGACCGGTTCGGCCGGGGAGAACAGTGGAAAAAGATGGGAGAGTCGCACCCCATCGGACGCACCGGGACGCGAGAGGAAGTGGGAGCGTTCATCGCCTACCTGTGCACCGAGGCGGCTTCCTGGATCCATGGCCAGTCCATCAACATCGACGGCGGGATGGTCATGGAGCACTGAAGGCCAGGAAAGAGAAAAGAGTAAATAGAAAAGAGAAATGGATTGCTGCCGAGGTTGTCAAACTGCACGGATCGGATTATCTGACCTGAGGGAGAGGCTGAATCAATTCTCTTCCCAGCGTTCCGTGATCCGGCCCGATTCAGGATCCTTCAGGATGAGCTTCAGGCGACCGTCGGGCATTCGCTCCCGCTTGACAACGAGACTCCCTCCGAACGTCTCGGCCCCCGCGCCGGTCGACGGGGCCTCAAGGCTTCCACGCCAGGGATCCAGATCGACGGGCTCCCACCGTCTGGACTCAGCGGAGCGGTAGCAGGCGTCGATGATCGCGTTGACCACGTAGCCGTCATAAAAGGTCTCCCGCGGGGATTTCCCGGCCTCCATGGACCGGAACATGTCGTCGAACATCCGGCCGTATCCCAACTCCTCCACCTCGTCGCCCACCGGAAAGGTCCACCCCGCCTCGGCCTCTGCCTTTTCCGCCACGTAGCCGGATCCACTCTTCGAGGAGTAGATCTCGAATCCGGTTCTCAGGAAGTGGTTGAGCCAGATCGTCCCCTCGGTTCCCGAGACTTCGTCTCTCAGGTCCATTCCCCCCCGAAAGGTCCAGCTCACCTCGAACTGTCCCAGCGCTCCGCCGTCGAACCGGATGAGCGTCACCGAGTTGTCCTCGCTCTCCACCGGATGTACCAGGGTGTCGGCCCAACACAGGACCTCCCTGGGGTAGACCTCCTTGCCCACGAAACTGCGGATGATCTCGATGCAGTGGCAGCCCAGATCGACGATGGCGCCACCGCCGGCTTGGGCACGGTCCCAGAACCAGGCGCTGTGCGGACCCGAATGAGCCTCTCGGGAACGGACCCAGAGAATCCGGCCCAGGGCACCGGACCTCACCGTTTCCAGTGCCTTCAACGTCTTGGGGGTGTAGACCAGATCTTCCAGATATCCGGCAAAGACGCCCGCCTGTTCCACCGTCTCCAGCATGCGCCGGGATTCGGCGCCGGTCCGGGCCAGGGGCTTGGTGCACAGAACCGCTTTGCCCGCACGGGCGGCCAGTTCCACCGCTTTCCGGTGCAGGTCATTGGGAAGCCCGACCACCACCACCTGGGTCTGGGAATCGCCGACGGCTTCCTCCAGGTCTGCGGTCCAGCGGGGAATGTCCCACCGGCGCGCAAAGTCCCGCGCCCGCTGCAGAGTTCGGGAATAGACGGCCAGGACCTGTTCCCGGCCTCTTCGCTGCAGTGCCTGCGTATAGAACCCGCCAATGAGACCGGTCCCCAGCATCGTGATGCCCGTCATGGCGTCGGCCCTCCTGCTTCGGCGTCCTGCCTCCCGTCGCCGTTGGACTTGACCGGCTTGGCGGCGAGAGCCCGTGCCCGCCGCAAGATGGCGTTCAATCGGTCCGAATCCGGCCAATCCGGATGATAGTGGAGGAACTCGGCCAGCTCTCGAGCGGTCGCCGCATACTCCTTCCGGTACCAGTAGATATCCGCCAGGATCAACTGGGGGCCGGAATGGTGCCGGGGGGCCAGTTGTTTCGCCAGCTTGAGATGTTTGATCGCCTTGCCATGACGCCCCAGTCGATAATAGGAACTCCCCAACTGGGCATGAGCCAGAGGATCCTTCTCCCTCATCCGAACGGCCCGAAGGTTCATGGCCAGCGCCTTCTTCGTCTGGTTCAGCTCCAGCAGCGCCGCGCCCAGATTGACCACCGGGGGATAGGATTCCGGAGCGTGCTTGAGGGCTTGGCCGAAACAATATTCCGCTCGAGGGAAATCCCGGGAGACGTAGGCGATGGTCCCCAGGCGATTCCAGGCCTCCGCATATCTGGAATCGATCTCGACCGCCTTCTCCAACTCCTTGATCGCCTCGGCCGACTCTCCTTTCTCCAGTTTTTTCAATGCCTTTCGGTATGCCTTCACGGCCTTGGAGTCCACCGACAGCCGCGTCGCCGTGACCGTGGCCATGGGTTCGGCCAACAGGGTGGGTTCGAACACGAAAGTGGCCTCGATGCGGCCCTTTTTGTCGGCGAAGGTGGGGCCGATGTCCACGGTACGCTTCATCTCGCCCCTACCCGGGACCAGGATCGCCATCTTGTAGGCGGACTGAGGCAACTTCTTGATCCGGAATCTTCCATCCCATCCGGCCTGAACCGTTCGCCGCAAGGGGAACTGCACCGCCTCCAGGATCACCAATGGGGAATTTCCACGAAAGGATCCTCCGTCCGGCAGCACGATTCGGCCCCGGAGCTCGTAAGGCCCCTTGCGAGGTGTCTTCGGGGATGCAGCCTGCAAAGTAGAGGGAACCAGACCTGAGAGAACCAGCAAGGCGAGGGCCAGCAGTCCGTGGTGAAAGTCCCACGAGCACCGAGACCGGTCCTGCGCCCGCCGGACAAGGCGCGGTGAGGGAGCATACCGGGAGTACGTGGCCGAGTCGCAACGCAGTCCGCCGGGATGCAGGGACGGTCGAATGCCGTGACGACTTTTGCCACGGGCTGCCAGGAGTCTGCGCGGTAGAAATGATCGTAGCGAGAAAGTGGAGAATCGAGGCCGGATTTTCTCGATTTGGAGGTGCATAGTTGTTGCATTCGCCGAGAAATCGGGGAAATATGGGCCGATTCTACCGCTTTCGCAGTAGATCAATTTCTGCGGCGCAGGCTGCTACCGCCATGGGAGCCCTATCTGATAACTCGGGCCAGAACCAGAGCCGCCAGAAATCCACCGGCGAGCAAGTCGACGAATGCCGTGAGGATGTATCCCGTGGAGAAATGCCACCAGTTCCAATTGGGGAGATGGCACAGAACGCCCGCCGTCAAGAGCAGGAGGACCACGAAACCGACCCGTCCCCAGTAGCTGGTATCTCCGACTCCTGGCCAGAAGCAGGGAAATGAGGAATGCTGCCAGGACCTGGATGCCCAGTTGAGTCAACAGGGGCCGGACCATCGACGCCATTCCCGCAGGACGAAATACGACGAAGGCGAAGGGACCCCGCGCCCTCTTCTCCATGGCTTCCTCGTCCTGACCGCCTGGATAAACATAGATGCCCGGCTGGGGAGCATTCTGCGTCAGGACCGAAGCGACGGCGTCCTCGTCCTGGAATTGTCCGAAGACCCCTTCGTGCCAGGGAAGTGCCATCCAGTAGACGATCCCCCAGACGAACAGGACGAGTCCACCCGCCAGAGCACCCTTGGCCGCCGGTCGAATCATTTCACTCATGGTGCGTTCTCCGTCAAAATGAACCGAACGGAGTCTCCGGGATCATGAGTCGGCGGCCGCGGGGACGCCCGACGCGGGAATCGTGCCGGCTATGAGCCCAAAGTCTGGGTCCGACCCGTCTTCGCCGCCCGGTAGAGGCCGAAGATGGTCTTGAGAACGCCCAGGCTCTCTTCGGCGCTCTTTCCGGAATCCCCCGGACCCCGGGCACAATCTACCGCAGCCTGGATGATCCCCAGATAGAAGTTCGTCCCCCGGCTGTACGAGAAAGTCTGGATCCCCTGAGGCATTCCCTCGAGGGTCGAGTGCCATTCCAGCGGCTGTTGAGCGGTCAGGTCGAATCGAAGCCAGCCCTTCTCGCCCCAAATGGCCACGTGGCTGTGGTATCCGCGGTCCAGATAGTAGCCCGAGTGCATGGTGCCCACCATGCCGCTCTTGTAGAGGAGGCTGAGCACTGCGGCATCTTCGATGTCCACCGGCTGTCCCCCCACGTTGCTGATGAAGCCGCCCACCTTGTGCACCCGATCCCCGGTGATGTATTGCACCAGGTCGAGCCAGTGGATTCCCAGCCAGATCAAGTGACCGCCGCCGGAAAGGGCCTTCTTGGAGACCCAGGAATTCTGGGTACTGGGGCGGGTCAATCGGGTTTGGTCCGCCACCATGTAGACGTCGGTACTGTAGAGCTTGCCCAGCCTGCCGGCCTGAACCAGTTCCTTGGCCTTCTGGACCGGGGGAGAGAACCGATTGGCCATGGCCAGCATCAGACACAGGTTCCGGGACGTCGCCAGATCGGCCAGCTTCTGGAAATCCTCGACCCGGACACAGGACGGTTTCTCGCACACGACGTGGGCGCCCGACTCCAGAGCGGCCTGGATTCGCTTGGGCGCCATGTGCGCCTCCATGGTCACCAGCACCAGCTGCGGCTTCTCGGCCGCCAGCATTCTCCGGTAGTTCCGGTAGGTCTTGAGGTCGGGATAGCGCCCCTTGAGGATCTCCCCGGCGGCTTCGAAGTGACGCCCGGTGGAGTCGGCGATGGCTACCTGCTTTACTCCCTGGCAAGTGGCGAACGACCTCATGTAGTAGCTCAGGTGGGGTCCCCGGTGCTTGGTGATGATGCCGACGCGGATGTCTTCGGACATGACGATATCTCCTCTGAGTGTCCTCTAATTCAGCTGGATCGCCCGGCCACTCCGGGACGAGGCATAGACCGATTCCACGACCCTCTGAGCGGCCAGTCCGTCCTGGATGGTGATGGCCGGGTCGCGGCCCTCGGCCAGAGCCGCCGCGAACTCGCTGAGAACCTGGACGTGAGTACTCTCCTCGAACTCGAACCTCTCTTCACCCTGGCGGGTGGCCAACAACAATCGTCCCCGGGAAAACTTCTCATGCAGGGGCGAGGACTGAAGGATTCCTTCCGTTCCCAGGATCTCGATCATGGACGTGCGGTCCTCGTCCGGGTCCCCGCTGCTCCAGTGAGAGGTGACGACCGCCTGGGCGCCGTTGCTCATGCGCAGTAACGAGCTGGCCGTATCTTCCACGGCATAGTCGCCGGCCAGGACATCGGTGAAGGCGGCGACCGCGGCCACGTCGCCCAGGAAGAAGCGCAGCAGGTCGACGGCATGGGTCCCCATATCCATGTAGGGTCCGCCCCCACCCAATACCGGGTCCTGGCGCCACGCTTCCCGGTCGATCAGGCTCCGGCCCGAGAAGTTGACCCGCGCCGAGGTGACCTGCCCGATGGCGCCCGCGTCCAGCAACTCCTTCAGCTTGCGATGCCGGGCGTTGAAGCGCTGGTAGTAGCAGGTCATGAAGGTGATCCCGGCCCGGCGGCAGGCTGCCTCCATTTCCTCGCCTTCCGCAACGTTCAATGCCAGCGGCTTCTCGCACAGGACATGCCGTCCCGCGGCAGCGGCGGCCAGCGTATCCGGCAGATGGCGGGCCACGGGAGTCGCCACGTAGACGGCTTGGACTTCGGAATCGGCCAGCAGATCCTCCAGGTTGTCGTAGCCGCGTTTGGCGCCGTGCAAGCGGGCGAATTCTTCGGCTCCCTGAAGGGTCGTCCGGGTCACCGCCACCAGTTCGCTGTGAGGACACTCCCGCATGGCCGGCGCCATCACCCGGTGCGCGATATCTCCGGCGCCTATGATGCCCCACCCGACTTTGGGGATCTTCACCATCGTCCTCTTCTCCTCGACCTCTTCGATCGCCGCTATCCGGAATAGGCCACCGTCTGACTGGCCTCCTCGCGAGCCGCATCGTAGGCGGCGAAGACCACCCTCAGCGAATTCAAGCTCTCCCGAGTGGTGATGGGAAAGGGACCCAGGCCGCGAGCGGCATTCACCGCCTCTTCCATCATCAGAGTGTAGGTGTTCGGTTCCCGGGAGTAATAGAAGGATTGGGCCTTGCCGGGAGCCTCCGGATGTGTCGAATACCAGGTCATGGGAGGGCCGCCGGCCAAATCGAAGCGAAGCCAACCCTGGGACCCCCAGAACTTGACCAGAGTGCTGTATCCCTTGGGCAGAAAGTACCCCGTGTTCAGAGTCCCCACCGTTCCCTGACTCATCCGATAGGCCAGGACGGCCGAATCTTCCAGATCGACCGGCTGGTCGCCGACCTTCTCGGCGAAGCCGGCGACCTCGGTGATGGTGTCTCCGGCGATGTAATGGACCAGGTCCAGATAATGGATCCCATGGTAGATGAGCTTCCCGCCTCCAGCCCGCTCCCGGGACGCCACCCATTGGGTCCAGTATGAGGGCCTGGTCAAACGGGTGTGATCCGCCACCAGATGCACCGACGTCCCGTAGAGCTTTCCGAGCAGACCCGATTCCACGAGCTCCCGGGCCTTGCGGGCCGGAGGACTGGTCCGGTTCGTGAGGCCCAGCATCAACTCCAGATTCTTGGACTGGGCCAAGCGGGCCACCTGCTCGAAATCGGCCAGGCGCACACAGCCGGGCTTGTCCGTCAGCACGTGGGCTCCCCCCTGAAGGACCGCCTCCACTACGGGCGGAGTATGCACCGGCTCCAGAGCCAGCAGCACGAGATGGGGACGAACCTCCCCGATCAGCTGGCGATAATCCTTGAAAGTCTGGAATTCGGAGGCCCGAGGTCCCAGGTACTCTCGACCCTTTTCGAAGAAGCCGCCCGACTCGTCGGCGGCGGCGACCATCTCGACTCCGTCCAGGACACCCAGAGCCCGGGTGAACCAACTCAGGTGCTGACCTCCCGGCTCCGTGATGATTCCGACTCGGATGGACTCCGGGGAGGATTCCGCCGCGGCCGTCCCGGACTGGAGGCCCCGGGCGGCTTCCAATCCCAACCATCCGCCGCTGGTGGTGAAGGCGGCCTCCTTGAGAAACTGTCTGCGATCCATGCCTCGATTTCCTTTCCGTGAAGCGCATCACGCCGAATCCACGGACCCGGACATTCAAGCTACAGCCTACCAGCCCCTGGCGAAAGTCGCCACGGCCTCAACCCCATCCCGGCAGGGTGTTCTCTCGCACCAGTTTCGGGGAACCGGTCATTTGCCGGCCGCGTCCGGCGGCGACATAATGGCGCCCGAAATGAGGGGGATTCAGGTGGCGACCTTTGACGGACCCGGAACGCCTCCCCGTATCCGCACGGTCCCGAGACCGGCGACGCCCCGCAAGGCGGCGCTCATCCGGATCGAGGCCTGCGGCGTCTGCGGCACCGACCTGCACATATTGAAGGGTCATTGGCCCAGGCCTCTCCCCTGGCCCCTGACACTGGGGCACGAATTGGCCGGCGTGATCGAGGAGATCGGGCCGGAACTCGATTCGGACTTCATGGGAGAGCCCTTGGAAGTGGGGGCCCGGGTCATGCTCCCGCCGTTGATGCCTTGCGGGGAGTGTTACTACTGCGTTCACTATCCGAACCAGGCCAACAAGTGTCTCCAACCCACCTATTACGGACGCTACATCCCCTTCGAGAAGCCTCCTCATCTCTGGGGAGGTTGGGCCGAGATGGTCTACGTCGACCTGGAGATGTTCCCGGCCACCAAGATCTACCGCCTGCCCGAGGAGATGTCTTCGTTGCGGGGCACTCTGTCGGAGCCTCTCACCTGTTGCGTCCGGGCCCTGAACCGGGCCGTCTCGGCGGGCGGATTTCGATCGGGCGACACGGTGGTCATCCAGGGATCGGGTCCCATCGGCCTGCTCTGCCTGGTGGCCGCTCAGGAGATGGGCGCCGGACGGGTAGTGGTGGTCGGTGCGCCCGAGAAACCCCGGCTTGCCCTCTGCCGCCGCTTCGGCGCCGCCGCTACCGTTTCGTTGGAAGATCATCCGGAGCCTCGATCCCGAATCGAATCCGTCCGTGCGCTGGTGGGAAAATTCGGAGCCGATCTGGTGGTGGAGGCCAGCGGGCACCCGTCGGCGGGTCCGGAGGGCATCGAGATGCTTCGAGACGGGGGCACCTACGTCGAGATGGGCCAGTTCACCGATGCCGGCTCCATCGAGACCAACTGGCACCGCATCTGCTCCAAGGACATCACCATATTGGGGAGCTGGGCCTTCACGGCCAACGACATTCCACTGGGAATCCGGATGCTGGAGCGGTGTCTGGACCGGTATCCGTGGGAGGCCATGCAGGTTCTTTTTCCATTCAGCCGGGAGGGGATCATGGCGGCCACGGAAGCCGCCTCCGGGATGCGCTGCGTCAAAGCCACCATCGTTCCCGGGAGCGAGGCACCGTAGGGTCATCGTCTCTTCTGGCTTCCGTCTCCCCTCCACCCCCGCTTGCCAGCATGCCCGGCGGCGGCGTAATCTCAGGTCAGCGCGATTCCCATGAACCCGCCTTTGGAGGAGACCGGCCCATGTTCAACCGGAGATGGTTCCTGACCCTTTTGTCCACCTCGCCCCTATTGGCCAACTTCCGGCCGTTGTTCGGCAGGTTGAACAATCGAGACTATTTTTCCGAACTTGGAATCCGCCCCATCATCAACGCGGCGGGAACCTCCACGGCCCTGTCCGGCAGCTTGATGCGGCCCGAGGCGATTCATGCCTGGGAATACGCCACCCGGAAGTTCGTCAATCTGGACCAGCTCCACGACGCCGTCGGCAGCAGGATCGCCACCCTGGTCGGCTCGGAGGCCGCCCTGGTCAGCGCCGGCGCCGCCTCCGCCCTGACGCTGGGGACGGCCGCCTGCATGACGGGATCCAACGAGGAGTTCATTCGCCGACTCCCGGACACCACCGGAATGCGCGACGAAGTCATGATCCAGAAATCACATCGATTCAGCTACGACCACGCCGTGCGAAACTGCGGGGTCCGGTTGGTGGAGGTGGAGACGGCGGATGAGCTGCTGGCAGCCGCCGGCTCGCAGACCGCCATGATGCTGTTTCTGAACCTGGCCGACGAGAAGGGCGACATCCAAGCGGCCGAGTTCGCCGGGCTGGGAAAGAAACTGGGGATCCCCACCTTCATCGATTGCGCGGCCGATGTCCCGCCCGTCGAGAACCTCACCAAATACATCCGGATGGGGTTCGACCTGGTCACCTTCTCCGGAGGCAAGGCCATGCGCGGTCCTCAGAGCACCGGGCTGCTGTTGGGCCGCAAGAATCTGATCGCAGCCGCCAGGCGCAACGGCTTGCCGCACGCCAACACCATCGGCCGGGGCATGAAGGTCAACAAGGAAGAGATGTTGGCCATGATGGTGGCGGTGGAGACCTATTTCCAGCTCGATCACGAGAATGACTGGCAAGGGTGGGAGCGGCAGGTCGAGACCATCGCCAACCGAGTCGAGAAAATTCGGGGAGTCCGGGCCGAAAGGTTCGTCCCCCCCATCGCCAACCGTTCGCCTCAATTGCACATCGGATGGGACCGCTCCCGGGTCCGGATCCACCGGGACCAGGTCATCGAGCAACTCCGCGACGGCGAGCCTGCCATCGAAGCCCGTCCCTGGGAGAAGGAGGAACTGGAAATACTGGTGTGGACCCTGCAGCCGGGAGAGGCCAAGATCGTGGGCCGGCGAATCGCCGAGATCCTGAAAGCAGCGGTCTGAGAGGAGTGGTATCGAGAACGGAGGTCCCTTTGCGGGTTCCCTTCGACCCTCCACAAATCCAGGCTGCGATCGATCGATAGTCGACCGAATTTACCCGGGGCTGCTACGAGTTGGCGGCACGGCGCGTCCCGAACATGGCGTCACGCATTCCTTCCATGAGCCCTTCGAGCTTTGCCAGCCCCCGTTCCACCGCACCCAGTCGATTGTCGATCAGATCCAGCCGGCCTTCCAATTTCGTTTCGAGGGCACTTAGCCCGTCTTCCAACTTCGACTCGACGGCATCCACTCGCCGCTCCAACGAATCGATGCGTGCACCCAAACGCTTTTCGAAGCCCCGAAGGCCGGTCACAACCAAGCCGGCCAAAGCCACACCGACCCCCAAAATGCCGATCAATTCGCTACTCATCACATCGACCCACAATTCCTTTAACGTTTCTCCCGAGCAAACCGCGAAAGAAGCTGGCGAAGCCGTGAGTATTCGAATTGCGAAGCCCGGAATCCGACCGTAGAGAGCCCGACGGATCAGATCTCCGTCAAGCGCTGGTCCGAGTCGCCGAATCGTTCCAGGTGGACGTCGAACTTGTCGAGCAACGACAGGTACAGGCTGCACATCTTCCGGTTGGGCCGCTCCCGGTAGTCCAGGATCCGTCCCCCCTGAATCTGGCCGCCACCGCCGCCCAGGAGCACCACCGGCAACTTCGTGGCCTCGTGCCGCCCCGTGAGCATGCTCGAGCAGTACATGAGCACCGAGTTGTCCAGCGCCGTCCGCTCTCCCTCCTGGATCCGGTCCAGCTTCCGGGCGATGTAGCCGTACTGCTCCAGAAAGAACTGATTCACGCGGAGCCACTTCTCGTTGTCGCGGTGCGACAGCTCGTGGTGGCCCACGTCTACGCCAAGGTGGCGAAACAAGAGGTAGCTGTGGTCGTTGTTGAGCTTGAGGGTGCAGACCCGGGTGGCGTCGGTCTGGAATCCCAGCACCAGGATGTCGCACATGAGCCGCATGTGCTCTTGCAGGTCCTGTGGGATGCCGTCCGGCGGGCGCGGGATGTTGGGCTTGTCCAGGGTCGGCCGCCAGCCTTGCAACTCGCCCTTATGGCCGGACCGCTCGATGCGCTGCTCTACCTCCCGAACCGAGTTGAGGTACTCGTCCAGTTTGTGCTGGTCCCCCGAACTGATGGACCGCCGGAAGGAATGGGCCTCTTCCAGCACGGCATCCAGCACGCTCCGGTCGCCGCGCTCGGCTTCGTCGTTGAACAATCGATCGAAGGCCAGGGCCGGATAGAGCTCCAGCGGCGTGGGAGCCGTGGGCGAGCTCCACGAGATGTGGGAGCTGTAGAGCATGGAGTAGTTCTTGTGGATCCCCGGATTGGACCGTTCGCAACCCAGGACCAGACTCGGTACCTTGGTCGACCGTCCATAGCGTTGGGCGATGACCTGATCCACGCTGGTCCCGGACCGGATTTCCCCTCCCGATGCCAAAGGCGCTCCTGACAGCATGTTGCCGGTCTGGGAACTGTGGATGTTCCCCTTGAGGGCTTCTTCGTTGTAGAGGCCCCGGATGAAGGTCAGCTTCTCGCGGAAGTCGTTCAGCGGCTCCAGCACGCGGCCCAGCCGCATCTGCGATCCTTCACCTTCGGCCCACCACTCCTTGGTGTGAAAACCGTTGCCGGAGAACAGAACTGCGAAGCGCAACGGCGCCTGGCTTCCTCCGTTGACGGCCGCCTTGGTGGAGGCGCCCCAGACGGGAAGCGACTCCATCCAGGGCAACGCCATGGTGACGCCAGCGCCACACAGGAACGTCCGACGAGAGTATTGCTGAATCTTCATGATGCGCCTCATTGGTCCAGGTCCGAGGGTCCTGTTCCCAATTTTAGCATAGGGACCCGCGGAAATTTTCCGTCGCGGGATTCGACCGGCATCTCATGCCACCGGGCGGCCCAGGCCCTCCATCCAATCTTCCTTGGAGTCTGCGCGGTAGAAATGATCGTAGCGAGAAAGTGGGGAATCGAGGCCAGATTTTGTCGATTTGGAGGTGCATAGTTGTTCTATTCGCCGAGAAATCGGGGAAATATGGACCGATTCTACGGCTTTCGCAGTAGATCGATTTCTACCGCACAGGCTCCTATGTCCCCCTCAATCCACGTTTCTCGCTGCCGGCGACCGAGCCAGTTGCATCTCCCGGCCCCGGATCTCCCGGAACTGCCGGCTCCGGACGATCATGTCGATGGCGACCGAGAAGCGGTACCCGTTCTTCTCCAGCTGGTCTTGCATCTCGTTCAGGAGCGGCTGGTCCGAGAGCTGCACCTCCCGGGCGATGGCGTAGCCCAGGAGCTTGCGGTAGAACTGGCGGAAGATGGCGTCCCGCCGCTTCTCGACCAAGTAGTCCCTGAGCCCGGTCAAGCCGTCGATTTCCGTCCCGTCCGGAAGCGTGGTCCGAGTATCGATGACGCGCCCGCCGAGATCGTGCTGGCGGCGGCGTCCGATGGCGTCATATCCCTCCAGGGCGAATCCGAAGGGATCGATCTTCAGGTGACAGCCGGAACACTGGGGGTCGCTGGTGTGACGCGCCACGAGCTGCCGCACCGTCAGACCGTCGGTGGCGATCTCATCCGGGGGCAACTGGGGCACATCTTTGGGCGGCCGGGGGAGCCTCTCGCCCAGGAGGACTTCGCTGACCCAGTTGCCCCGCAGAATCGGACTCGTGCGCGAGGCGCCCGACTGCCGGGCCAGGGTGGTGGCGAAACCCAGGATTCCGCCGCGGCCCTGCGACCGGACGCCGTCGACCCGGCGCCAGCCGTCCCCCTCGACTCCCTCGATTCCGTAGAAGCGGGCCAGGCGCTGATTCAGGAAGGTGTGATCCGAATCCAGCAGACTCAGCAGCGAGGCGTCGCGTCGAAACAGATCGGTGAAGAACCGGATCGACTCCTCGTACATGTCCGACCTCAGATCGGCGAACTCGGGAAAGTGCTTCTCGCTCTTCTCGTCCAGGGTGTCGAAGTCGTGAATATGCAGCCACTGGCAGGCGAACTCGGTGGCCAGACGCCGCACTCGAGGGTCCTGGAGCAGGCGCCGGGCCTGTTGGGAAAGGATCTCGGGGTCCCGCAGGCGCCCGGCGGCAGCCAGGGAGAGGAGTTCCTGATCCGGAAGCGACGACCAGAGGAAATAGCTCAACCGGTTTGCCAACTCCCAATCGGAGACCGGACCGGCCGGACCGGCCGGCGCCTCTTCCAGCCGATACAGGAAAGGCGCCGAGACCAGCATGCGGGCCAGTGTCAGCCGAAACGCCTCCTCGTGGTCCATCTCTTCGTCGCGAAGCCGGCGATAGAGTCCCCGCAGCCGGTCCTGCTCCCCGTCGCTCAGGGGACGCCGATAGACCCGGGCGGAAAATTCGACCAGGGCGTCGAGCTGGATCGCCTCATTCCGGAGCAGACGCTTGCGGAAGGCAGCGGCATCCCCGTCGTAGCGACGGCGTAGCGGAAGCACGGCCTCGTGCTGAGACCGATCATCCAGGCCGTTCCCCTGAAACGCCTCCATCAGCAGGTCCAGGGCCAGGACCCGCTGAAACGCGCTGTGGCTCACGTAGTGAAGCTCGACCCAGAGCCGGTCGAGCCGGGCTCCCTCCTCCGGCTCGAGCATCAGGCGGGCCAGATGGTCATCCTCCCGATAGAAGAGGTTGATGGTGAGAACCTCGTCCACGGGCACGATCTGGTTGTAGCAGAGGGCCGCCGGAAAGAGTTTGCGGTAATCGTCGAACGCCGCCTCCATCCTGGCTCGCATGGGAGTCTCGGGAGCGATGAGGATGGGTCGCAGGAAGGAGACGACCCGGTTCTCCGAGAAGACCTGCGTGACCCGGGAAAAGTTCACCATGACCTTGCTAGGAAGGAGGCCGGACTGGGCGGTAGCGGCGCCGGGCAGCAGGTCGACCTGAACGCTCCCCTCCCTGCCGGTCTGCGTTTCCAGTACGGCAGTGGTGACGAAGTCGTAGCCGGCAAGGAGACGGCCCGGAAGACGGATCTGAATCACCGACGGTGCCTGGACACAGAGCGAGTCGGCGTCGATGGCACGGCCGTCCGGGTGCCTGCCGAACAGTTCCGGGTCCAGTCCCCATTCGGAAGCGGCGTCCGAAGACTCCCCGTCCAACGAGCGGGCCAGTCTTCTCACGTCGCGCAGGAGAATGCCGGGCCGCCCGTGCGCCACCAGGCGCGGTTCCTGCCACACCACGAAATCGTTGCCGTTTCCGTCACCGGCATCACCCACCACCAGCGAAAAGATGACATCCCTCGGCTCGTAACCGTCCACGAACTCAGGAACGGAGAAACAGACTGTCTTCTCCGTGACCAGAGGATTCACCGGCTCCATCCACCGCGTCGGCCCACCTTTCCGCCCGATGAGACCCACGGGTCCGAAGGTCCAGAGACCCTTCTGCCAGTCTCTGATCCGGCTGGCCAGCGAGGAGGCGTCTTCCGGCCCGGCGCTCTGCCATTCGGCCCGCAGGTCGTTCAGCACCAGAGTGGACTCAGGGGCCGAAAGATGGGTCCAGAGGGTGTCCAGGTACTTGGCGCTCAAACCATGTTCCCGGGCGACGGTCCGGATGTCCTTCCGGCCACTTCGGAGAGCGTCCCGTTCCGACAGAGTGGCGGACAGGTACTTCTCCAGGGGCAGCAGTCCGGCCAACCCGATTCGGGTGTCCCCGTGAACGGCGAGGTTGCCTACGGCCGAACCGACCCCGAAGTCCGCCGTCTCCACGTACCGTCCGTAAAGACCGCGGATCCGGGCCAGGACCTCGTCGGTCCAGTCGCGCCTTGTGGACTTGGCCGAGAACCGGAACCCGTCCGGCAGCAGCACTGCGTGGCTGGCGATCTCCTTGCCGGCGTCCAGGTACTTGCTCAGCAGCGCCGGCGACATGACCAGGGCGTTCCCGGTGTTGGTGAAACCTTCGCCGGCCGCACTGTCGGTGGGGAACTGCCGGGCCGGGTCCAGATCGATACCCGTCAGATCGCGAATGGTGTAGGTGTACTCGGCGTTGTTGAGCCGCCTCAGGACGACGGGACCCGGATCGCCGGCATGGGCCAATGACTCGGCCTGGAGGTAGCGATCCACCCAGTCCCTGAGCAGCAGCCGCTGTCCGGGCGCCGGCTGCTTGGCGAACCCGGGCGGCATCTCGCCATTGTCCAGCATCTCGATGACCTTGAGCCACGACCTGGTCCCGCGCCTCACCTCGGACAGTGTCGCGAACTGCTCCAGATCCAACTCGCCCACCTGTTTCTCGGTGGAATGGCACTCCAGGCAAAACTGCCGGGTCAGTGGCCGGATCCGATCCCGGTATTCGTCCGCCAACTCCCGGAACACATCCCCGCCGGTCTCGGCGGCGAGGGGCGCCGCCACGGACCTCCAGAGGATCAGCAGAAAAACCCACGCGAAGCGTCGAAAAACCGGCATAACTCTCTCACCTTCCCGGAACCCGAGGGTCCCCGGCGTAACGTTCGGACGCCCGGCCGGGGATGCGTCCCGGCACCGGCGCGTCCGGCAGGGCCCGGGCCCGTAACCATCGGACCCTGGTTGAAAAGTTTACTGCAATGACGCCTGCTTGTAACCCACCCTTCGGCGCCGCTTCAGGGTGTCAAGTTCCCGCCTGCCGCCAGGACCAATGAGGTGCCGGCCCAACTCATGCAAGATACAATGACGCCGCACCGATCAAGACCCAGCCGGACGAAAGGGAGCCGTGCCGATTACATCGATCGATCATGTCCGGACCGGCGGCAGCCGCACCGCCGAACTCGCGGCGGTGAGCCGCGCCCGGCATCTTCTCCGGCACCGGAAACCCCATATTTTCGAAGACCCCTTCGCCATCCATCTACTGGGAGACCGGTGGCGGAGGATCATCTCGTCGCGTTGGCTCGACTGGGTGCTCTCGAAGATCGTCATGAAGAAACTCATGCCCATCAGCATCCAGCAACTGACCCGCGCCCGGTTCGCCGAAGACGCTCTCGAAGCCGCGGCCCGCAACGGCGTGACTCAGTACGTGATCCTGGGCTCCGGCTTCGATTCTTTCGCGTTCCGGCGTCCGGACCTGGACCTGGCCGTATTCGAAGTCGACCGCGCGGCGATGATCCGCCTGAAGAGAGAACGACTTGCCGCCGCGAACCTGAAGCTTCCCGCTCGATTGAACCTCGTCCCCTTCGACTTCGAGAGCGGCGATCTTCGAAACGCGCTCACTGCGGCCGGTTTCGATCTCGGTCCACGATCATTCTTCAACTGGATGGGAGTCACCTACTATCTCACCCGGGCCTCCATCCTCGAAAATCTGGATCGTTTGGCGGAGATCGCAAGTCCGGGATCGGAACTGGTATTCGACTACCTGATCGCGGCCGAGCGCGTGCCGCCGGGAGATCGTGATCTCTTCGCCCGGCTGATGGCGCTTGTGGAGAAACAGGGCGAGCCCATGATCTCGCGCTTCGACCCGGCCCAAGTCGGCGCCGTGCTGAACCCGGGCAACCTCTGGGAAATCGTCCGGAACGACTCGCCGGCCGATCACCATCGCAGGTATGTGGCAGGACGAAGCGACCTGCCTCCTCTGGCCCCCATCACCTGGTGTCTCCACCTGCGGAGGGGAGCCGCCGACTCCTAGCCGGCGCGAGAGCGGACGGACGGATTCACCGTCCCGATTCGTTGGAAGCGGCGGCCAGATGTCTGTCCACGAAGCCGGCACGCTTGGCTTGCCGTTCCACGGCCTCGGCGATCAGCTCCGCCCGAGGTTGCGCCCGGCGAAACAGATGGCCGTCAAGCCCCAGGCCGGCGAGCTCGACCAGGCGATCCATGGCGTCATCGTGGGACTCCAGCCGGCCGTCGGCGTGAATGTGGTCAACGCCGACGCCGCGTTTGTCCAGCTCGTGGGCGACCAGGAGCGTCCGGTGGCAGTGGAGCGGCTCCTTCTCCGCGCACATGAGGGCGATGCGGCGCCTGGCGGCGCCATCCACGACGCGATCGAGTCCGCGCCGGAACGACTCGGTTGCGGCGAC
Organism: Acidobacteriota bacterium; assembly: GCA_965263035.1. Taxonomy (GTDB): domain Bacteria; phylum Acidobacteriota; class UBA6911; order RPQK01; family JAJDTT01; genus JAJDTT01. The sequence goes on along the minus strand of OZ253580.1, from coordinate 4,348,948 downwards.
CCGGTCATAGCGGATGCGCCCCTCGCCGTCGTAGCAGTCGCGGTTGCCGGACCGGCCGCCCAACTCCCGCCCCAGATACACGTACGCGATCCCCTCTGCCTTGAGGGAGGCAGCCAACGACTCCCGGTTGAACTGCGGATTGAAGCGGCTGTACGGCGCCGAGCGAACGTCGGCCAGGGCGTTGACCCGGTGTTGCCGCAGGAGCTCGATGAACGCGTCCAGAGCGTGATTGGAATGGCCGATGGTAAGAACCGCGCCGGCAGTCCGAATCATGGGATCCCTCCGAAACTACGCCGGTCAAGGCTACGGAACGGTTCCGGCTTCAAAGCGGGATGATCGCTCGTCAGCAACCAGTTTTCCCTCTTGTCCTTCTCCGCTCTCTTGATGACGACGCCATCTTCATTGCGAATCACGAAGATAATGACCGATCTGCCGGCGCAACGCCTCGATTTCGGCTTGCGAAGAGGCCAACTGGGCTTTCAGTTCCTGCAACCCGGCATGGAGCTGGGTCACCCACCGAGGGTCCTCGGCCACCGACTCCGGGGTCCTGCTCACCTCCTGGATCGTCTCCTCGTGATGACTTTTCGGCGGCCCGACGTAGAATTCGAGTTCCAGCGCCTGACAGATTTCGGCCAAGCGTTCGCTTCCGGGTTCTCGACCCCTGAGAACGGATCGGATGGCGTTCTGGGGGAGCCCAGCATCCACTGCTGCCCGGTACGCGTTGGTTCCACGGCGTTCCAATTCCCGGCGAATGACGTCTGCGATCTCCGATATCTGCATTCCGCAATGATACTGAGAGATCTTTTGTCTATCAATAGTAAAACTTCCCTAGTTTTTGCTATTGATAGACAATTTTCAGCGCAACTCACCGGAACGAGCCGGCGCTTGTGCGATCAACAGTTCCCTTCGAGAATGGGGTCCAGGACCGAAAGTCAGTCCGCGGAGGTTTCCGCCAACGTCTGCTCCATGGCTCGGCGCAGTCGCACCGCCTCCAGTTCGGGATCGATCTCCACGTCGGACCAGCTCAGGGATCGGCCCGCCGGAATCTCCCGGCGCAATCGGACGCCGTGGGCGAGTCCGATGGGCAGGCCGTTCGACGCCACGCTGCCGGCGGCGGTCATGAGCTTTCCCCACACGGTGTACCCGCCCTCGCCGTCCAGGACCTCGCCACGCCTCAGATCCCGCTTGGCCACCGCCACCACGTCCCCCGCGAAACGGCTCGGGCAGCCGGTCGGCTCGCCGCGCAACACGGCGGACAGAATCGATATGCCCAGCTCCAGTCCGATCAGGTGAAAGGGCTTGTAGTGGGCGGCATAGCCGCCCGCCCGGTTGGGGTTCAGGCCATATTGGCGAAAGCAACCGGCGGTGTATTCGTTGGGTGCCTCGACCACGACGTAGACTCCCCAGCGCAGATCCCGTTCCACCACGCTGCCGTCCCGGTGCAATGACGAGACCACCTCCACCTGACCGCGATGGTGCAGTTGGCCGCCGGCTTCAAGGGGACAGAGCACCTGGGCCAACTCTTCCACTCCACAGGGAGGAAAGGTCAATCCTCCCGGAGCCGGGGTCAGCCCGGTGGCATTGGCCACGGCCGCCATCTCGATGGCCGACTTGGTCCCGTCCAGGAAGGAATTGAACATCCGGGGGTTCATTCGGGCGGCCCGAGCCGCCTCGGCGGTGATGCCGTAGTGGTCCCAGACCGTATCCGGAGTCGACGCGTGGTAGGCGGGCAGATATCGGGTTCCCTTGCCGGCGGCGGCCACTCGAAAACCGCAGGCTCGCGCCCAGTCCACCAACTCGCAGATCAGGGCCGGCTGGTCGCCGTAGGCCATGGAATAGACCACTCCCGCGGCAGCCGCTTCCCGTGCCAGCACCAGGCCGGCCAGCACGTCGGCCTCGACGTTGACCATCACCACGTGCTTCCCCTCCCCGATGGCGCATCGGGCGTGGGCGAGTCCGGCCAGAGGTTGGCCCGTGGCTTCCACCACCACTTCGACATCAGGAGCGGCAGCCAGCTCCAGACCGTTGCGGACGATGCGGGTGCGGGCGACCCGATCCTGGTCCCAGCCCACGGCCAGACAGGTCTCGCGCGCCCGGTCCGGATCCAGGTCCGCGATGACCGGCACCAACAGCCCCCGGGTCGACGGCACCTGGGAAAGGAACATGGATCCGAATTTGCCGGCGCCGATGAGACCCACTCGGACGGGTCCCTCATTCTCGAGTCGCCGTCGGAGCAGTCGGTGCAAGTTCAAGGTCGCCGCCTTGCCGGGCCCCCCGGAGCGAATCCGGACTCGATGGCAGGTTTACGGAGATCCGGTTCCCGTGTGGAGGCTGCGGTCGCCGCCGTAGGAGACCCCCTCGTCGTTGGCCACCACCAGGCGATAGTGGTAACCAGTCGAGGGTTTCAGGCCCCGGAACTCGTGGAAGACCGTGCGGGGGCTGATCTGCTGCCCGGCGTACTGCTCGGGCGTCTTGGAACCGTACCCCGGGTTGTTCCCATATTCGAAGTGAAAACGGGAACGGAGTCCCATGGCGTTGAGGCGGCCCTGGACCTTGGCCTGGCGGGCACCTACTCGGAGAGCCTTCCCGGTTCGGGCGCGGGGCTTGCGGCTGTCGGGAACGGTGAAGGTCCGGTCCTCGCCGTGGACGGTTCCCTCCGCACTGGAGGCCACCAGCCGGTAGCGAACCGTCGCGCCCGGCGTCAGACCCTCCAGGTCGGTGTTCACATAATAGAGGTCATCATCCGGGAGCATCCGGGCGCCGCTGCCGAAGACCTCGATCTCTCCCAGTCCCCAGTGCTCCTCCCGATAGCCGGAGAGCAGGCGGAACTTGAGGTAACGGGCCTGGGCCGCGAGGCCGGTCTCCAGAGCGAAGGCGAAGTTGGGTCCCCGCTCCCCTTTTTCCGGCAGGTTCAGGGTCGCCACCATTGCATACTGGCGGTCGTCCGCCGACGCCAGGACCTCCACCTCTTTCCCGGGCCATTCGGGGTTCTGATGGACCTGGATGGTCTTCACCGTGACCTCGCGGTCCAGGGCGAAGACGAACTCCTGAGGCCGGTCCGGCCGGCTCCCGCTGCGCCAGGCGCGGCCCGGTCCGTGGCGCCATCCATCGTTGACCTGGGCCGGAGCTTCGGCCGCGCCTTCCGGCCACCGGATCAACCGGCCGCCGTTGGACGGATAGACCAGGGAATGATTCCGGTAGACGAGCCGAAAGTCGTCGAAGTCCAGCGATCCCGTGGGCGGATTGTCGATGTCCACGGTGGCCGCCAAGTGAAAGAAGTCGCAGTTGACGTGGGCCTGGGCCTGATCGATGGACCAGTAGGCGTAGCGGGCGGCGCTCTCTCCCTGGAGCGTCGGGTTGTTCCCCCCATAGGTCCATTGCGAGGCATCGTTCAGCAAGCGGTAGTCGACGAGGTTCCAACGGCCGTCCAGCAATTGATCGGTGAGGGTATGCCCGGTGTAGGCCCAATTGGCGCGCCGCCATCCCGGCTGGTGCCCGAGCTCGATGTTGCTCTGGCTCTGCGTCCACCACAGGACTTCGGAGCCGTTGGGCTGCCAGTCGTTGCCCCGGGCCCAGAGGCTCACGCGAGCCCCCCGGAGATCCGGATCGCCCCCGCCCAGCCAGGCGCGGTCCGTGTCCTCTCCTGCACCCAAGGATCCGGTCCAGAGGTACTTGGTCAGATGGAGCGTGCCGATCCCGTCGTCGTGGTTGCGATCGTGCCCGCTCGGCTCCGAGAACCGGACGAAGCCGCCCTCGGCGCCGCCCGTGTCGAAGCTCTCGCTCTCCAGCCAACTCGCCCATCCGCCGAGACCCTGGTCCCAGGTCTCGTGATAGACGGCGCCGAGACGCGGGGGCAAGGGCGTTTCCTCGGTTCGCGACCCGTACTCGGTCGAAAGGCCGTATTCGAAGTAGGTCGTGGTGTAACGGCCATGGGGATGAACGCTGCCATTGACCGTCATCGCCGTCGTGCCCAGGGCGCTTGCGGACCCCGTGGTCACGTCGGGAAGTGGAGTCGGGGTCTCTTCCGAACCGCCGTTCCCGGGGGAGCACGCAACGAGCGACAGCAGCAGGAGTTGGGTGGCAAACTTCATCTCGATCCTCCCTCGGCGCCGGGAAGCTTTCAATTCCCGGTTCCCGAAATCACGGCAACTTGATGGCCCGAATGCGGTTGTTGTAGTGATCGCTCACCAGCAGGCATCCCTCCAGGAGCGCCAAGCCCGTAGGATGGTTGAGACGGCAGCGGGTAGCAAGTCCCCCGTCTCCCGATTCCCCGCCTTCACCGGTTCCGGCCAACACGCGCACGCCCCGCTCCCGGGTCGAGACCAGCACGCGATGGTTGCCCGTGTCCGAAATATAGAGATTGCCGTCCCCGTCCACGGCCACCCCGCGTGGAGAGTCGAGAGGAGCCTCATCCGCCCGGGCGCCTTCGCGAGCCCGCCCCGGGCGTCCCGTCCCGACCACGGTCCGCATCCGTCCGTTGACGTCGACGCAACGGACGGCATGGTTTCCGGTGTCGGCAAAATAGAGGTTACCCTCGCGGTCCAAGGTCAGAGCCGACGGTCCCGAGATGGAAGCCTCACGGGCCGGTCCCCCGTCCCCGCCGAATCCCGGCCTCCCGGTGCCGGCCACGGTGGTGATGACCCCGGTGTCAGGGTCGACCCGGCGAATTCGCCCCACCGAGTCTCCCAGATACACCTCGCCGCGGGGCGAGGCGGTCACCGCAAGGGGAGCCGTCACGGCGGCGGAGACGGAGGGTCCTCCATCTCCGGAGTCGTAGCTCATGCCGGTCCCCACATGGGTCGCAATCGAGCCCGCAGGATCGACCCTCCGGATTCGGTTGTAGCGGGTGTCGGCGATGTAGATCTCTCCGTCCGGTCCCTGGGCCACGTCGTGGGGGTTGCCCAGATAGGCGTCGACGGCCGCTCCTCCGTCCCCGCCGTAGAAACGGACGCCATTCCGGCGACGGTCCGGATCTGCCAGGTCTCCAGGTCCACGGCCCGGATCCGCTGTCCCCAGAGGTCGGCGAAATAGAGGGTGCCGTCGGACCCCGCCGCGATGCCGTTGGGACCCGTGATGAAGGCGTTCGTCGCCAGACCTCCGTCTCTCACCGACACGCCCCCCAGCACCGTGGAGACGATGCCGGTCCGTCCGTCCACCTTTCTCAGGCGCCCGCTGCAATCGCTCCAGAACGTGGTGCCGTCGGGGTCGGCCCAGAGACCGCACTCGCAGGAATTGATCTGACTTTTGGGACCAACGTCTCCGTCGTCGCCGAACCCGGGAACCCCGGTGCCCACCACCGTCCGGACGATGCCCGTGGCCGCGTCCACGCGGCGCACCCGGAACCCGTACTTCTCGGCCACGTACAGATTGTCCCGGGCGTCGATGAAGATGGCGTCGGGCATGATGATGCAGGCGTCGACGGCCGGGCCTCCATCACCGATGGAAGATCGGAGGGAACCGCAGTCCACGCCCGCGGGATAGGGATTGCCCAGAACCGTGGTCAGAATGCCCCGGCGGTCGACCTTGCGGATCCGGTCGTTGCTGTTGTCGCAGATGTAGAGGTTGTCCCGCGAATCGACCGCCAGATGCTCGCAGTGATAGAGCGCGGCTTCGAGCGCCGGGATCCCGTCTCCGTTGAAGCCCCCCACGCCGATTCCGGCGTAGCGGCGAATGATGCCCTGGGTGTCCACCTTCCGGACGGTGGAAGACGGTTCGTCGGCGATGTAGAGATTGCCCTGCGAGTCCTTGGCCACGCCGGAGGAGATGTCCAACTGGGCCTCCGTCGCCGGGCCTCCATCCCCTTCCCGGCCCCGAACGCCGCACCCCGCCACGGTGGTGATGACGCCGGTGGCGGCATCGATGCGGCGGATCCGGTGGTTCCCCAGATCGCTCAGGTAGAGATTCCCCTCCCGATCCCTCCAGAGATCATGGGGTGAGTCGAAGCGGGCGTCGCTGGCGGGACCTCCATCCCCGGCGAACCCCTGGACTCCGTCGCCGGCGAACGGGTGCAGAATTCCCTCGCCGTCGATCCTCCAGATGCGCTGGCCGTGGTAGTCCACGACGAGGAGATCCCCCTTCGGATCGCGCACCACTCCCATGGGCCAGCCCGCGTCGGTGGCGGCGGCCTCGGTTCCCGAGTGCCAACCCACCCCGGCGATGGTGGCCACCTGGCCGGGAGGAAGATTTCGCAGAAAAGTCCTCAATGACATGAGTCCGCCTGAATAAGCCTGGCCATTCTACCCGGAGGTGAGGCTCCTTTCTTCATTTCGCGGTTTTCACTTCCAGATTCTCCGAGAGCGGTTACAGGTCGGCGAAGGGGCGCGCGGTCACTCCGGACCCCAGAGGAAGGTGAATGTCACCCGGATGCACCAGATATCCGGGCATCGCCGAATCCTTCATGTCCTTCAGGAAGGTCCTGACGGCAGCAGCCACCGCCCGGTGTGGCGTGGCGGAAAGTTTCACCTCCATCGGCACCAGCTTCCCACCGGTCTCGATCACGAAGTCGACCTCCGTCCCGGCAATGGTTCTCCAGAAGTAGACCCGCGGCTCGATCCCTCGATGGGTCAGCGTCCTGACAATTTCGGACAAGACCGCCGTCTCCAGGATGGCGCCCCCCATGGGACCCGGAAGCCGCGTGTTCGGCTTCCTTGAGGCCCACGAGGTGACAGAGTGTCCCCATGACCGTGAAATACATTTTCGGGCGCTTGACGAGGCGTTTCCCGACGTTGGCGAAGTAGGGGCGCAGCACCGTTACCTGGTAGCTGGCTTCAAGCACGGAGAGCCAGGCCTTGCGGACGGCAGCCCGCTGCGTTCCCAGGAAAGAGGGAGAAGGGGCCGTCCCTCGACCTCCCGTCTGGAGAGCGGCAACAAGCGGAGCATTGCCGCTCGACCCGCCAACGACTCCGTCACCCTTTGCATGAGCAACAGATTCCGTGAGCCGGTCAAAAGATACTGGCCCTGTTGGTTCCGGTTCGCATCGATCTTCTCCTTGATGTACGGAAGCAGATCGGGAACGTACTGCACCTCATCGAAGATGGCGGGCGGCGGATAAGATTCCAGGAATGTGAGCGGATCGTGCAGCGCGGACGCCTGAACGTCCGGAAGCTCCAAAGAGACGTATCGGCAACGTTGGCCGAAAAGCTCTTGCAGGAGCGTCGTCTTGCCCGACTGGCGGGGTCCGGTCAGGACGACGGCGGGAAACTCGGAGACCGCCGCCTGAGCACAGGTTCCAGGGAACGCTCGATGTAATTCTGCATCCTGGGAGTCTGCGCGGTAGGAATGATCGTAGCGAGAAAGCGGGGAATCGAGGCCAGATTTTCTCGATTTTGAGGTGCATAGTCGTTCTATTCGCCGAGAAATCGGGGAAATATGGACCGATTCTACCGCTTTCGCAGTAGATCAATTTCTGCCGCGCAGGCTCCTGGGTCCGGATCCAGGCAGATGGAAATATGGGAGATGGTCGTCTTTGTATGGAAAATATGCATTTCTAATGCACAATTTCCACTAATTCCGAGGATCTGATCCGCCTCACGGACCGGTGCCGCTACGGAGTTGATTGGCCCGGTCCTCGTGGTGGCGGGCTTTCTCGGCGTCCCCTCGGGCCTGGTAGACCGCCTTCATGAGGAGGTGGTGATTGGGATTCCTGTCGTCCAGTTCCAGGGTCCGCAGGCCCAGTTCCTCGGCCTCCTCCAGGCGCTGCTGGTAGATGCGGCAAAAGGCCAGAAAGAAAGGGCCGGCCGCGAAATCGGCATCGATCCGGATCATCTTCTGCGAGTAATCCTCGGCTCCGGCGACGTTTCCCCGCTGGAGCTCCAGCTCGGCCAGGCTGGCCAGAATCAGAAGGCGCCCGGGACAGAGCTCGAGTCCGCGATTCAGGTGTTGGCGAGCCAGACCGTACTTCCTTTCCTGTTTTTCCATGAGGCCCAGCAGGAGATACCCCTGGCAGTCTCCGCCCACTTTCTCCAGATATCCCAAGAGATGGGTCCTGGCCTCCGTCCAATCGCCCTTCCCATAGGCCAGGGTTCCCCGTCCCAACCCGGTGAGGGCCGTTCCTGGAGCGAGCTCTTCGGCTCTATCGTAGGCCTTGAGGGCATCCTCATTCCGGCCCAGCTCCAGATAGACGTCTCCCAGATCGGCGAAGACGTCGGAAGAGGCCTTGGGAGAATTGGCCATGAGACTCAGCGACTTGAGGCGTCCCTGGAGGTGACCGATCCGCCGATGGTGTTCCAGCACCTTCTTCCCTTCCCGTTCCTTCCCCTGGCGAATCAGGGCCGAGCCCAGGCTGAAGAGGGCCCCCTGATGGTCCGGCTGGCGAGCCAGCACCTGGCGGAATCGCTCTGTGGCGCGAGCCGCGTTTCCTGCCTTGAGATCCAGCCGCCCCAGATGAAAGAGAGCGTTCGGATCGCCGGGTTGCAGGGAGAGAGTCCTTTCGAGGTGGTCGCGTGCCTCGGCGTCCCGACCCAGATGGATGTAGGCAATGCCGAAACCCAGTTCCAATTCCCACCCGTGGACTCCCAGTTCCCTGGCCTTGCGGAAACTGTCGAGAGCCTTGGAGTAGTTCCGCAGGATGGTGTGACAGACCCCTGCCTGGTAGTGGGCTTGAGGATTGGAATTGGGGCCGCGGAGCGACGCCTCCAGGTCGGCCAGAGCCCCCACGTAGTCTTCGCTGACGGCGATCTTCCGGAGAGCCCGTTCCAACAGCGGATCGGGAGGAGTCGTGATCCCCTGGAGGAAAAAAAAGACCCCCCAGGCGGCCGGGAGGAACAGAGTCACGCTAGCCCGACTCCTTGACCGGCAGGATACGGTCTACGCCGGACGGGGGCGGCACCGCCTGCCTCCGGCCGCAGGGCCAGAGGATTTCGATGGATTCGATCCCGGGGACGGCGCCCAGCCCGAAGTGGACCCGCAGATCGCTCTGGCTCAGGTAGCTGCTCCCGGCCCGGACCTCCTGACTGAGCAGGCGGCCTCCAGTCTTGAGACGCACCTTGGCGCCCACGCCGTCCCGATTGCAGTGAGTCCCCTCAATCCGCAGTTGCAGCCAGTGGTGATTCCCCGCCGACCGATTTTCAAGCAGGTCCGCCTTCTGGTTGTTGTTGGTCACCAGCAGGTCCAGACGGCCGTCGTTGTTGTAGTCGGCCACGGCCGAACCTCGAGACACGTTCTTGCGGGAGAAATAGGGCCCAGACCGGGCCGAGACGGCTTCGAACCGGCCCGCACCCCGATTTCGAAAGAGCTGGTTGGGCTGGGCGTACTCCAGACTGGGATTGATGGAGTTGATGTTGTCGAACACGTGCCCGTTGGCCACGAAGAGGTCGAGCAGCCCGTCGTTGTCGGCGTCCAGGAAGTTGGTACCGAACCCCAGCGGCAGGAAGCTGTCCTGGGAGAGCCCGGCCTGGAGCGTGTGGTCCGTGAGGATCCCCTGACCGTTGTTCCAGTACAGGTCGTTGGTCTGAAGCGAGAAGTTGGTCACGAAGATGCTGTAGTGCCCGTTCCCCGCCAGATCCGCCGCGTCCACACCCATCCCCGACTGCGCCATGCCCATCCCGTTGAAGGCGCCTCCGGAGAGCAACGAGACGTCCTCGAAGACTCCGCGACCGCTATTCCGGAAGACGTAGTTGGCCGTCGTGTCGTTGGCCACGTAGAGGTCCAGATCGCCGTCCCCCTCCAGATCCAGCCAGAGCACCCCCAGACTCTTGGAGTACTGCGCCTCCTCGGTCACACCGGCCTTCTCGTTCGCCCTCTCGAAGGTTCCGTCACCCCGGTTGCGGTAGAGCGTATTGGGCGCTCCGTCGTAGCTGTGGGGAAAACAGTAGATGAGGAGGTCCCCCGAATAACAGCGGCGGTGCGTCGCGAAGGTGAACTTCAGATAGTTGCCGACGTAAAGGTCCAGCCATCCATCCGCGTCGTAGTCGCCGAAGGCGGCGCTGGTGCTCCAGAGGGGATCGGCCACGCCGGCGGCAGCCGAGACATCCGTGAAGGTGCCGTCGCCGTTGTTGCGATAGAGGACGTTGGGGCCCAGGTTGGTGACGTAGAGGTCGACATCGCCGTCGTTGTCATAGTCGGCGAAGACACAGCCCATGCCGTAGGAGGGGTCGCCGACCCCGGCCTGGTCCGTCACGTCGCTGAAGCTGCCGTCCCGGTTGTTGCGAAAGAGCCGATTCTTTCCCGGGGGCGCCGCTGAGGACGAGGGAGTGGCGCCGCTGTTGACCAGATAGACGTCCATCCAGCCGTCCCGATCGTAATCCAGAAAGCCTCCGCCGGAGCCCATGGTCTCGACCAGATACTTTTCGGAAGATGCCCCGCTGGCGTGGGTGAAGGAGAGGCCTGCCTCACGGCTCACGTCCCGAAAGGATGGTGTTGAATCGGACGCCGCGCCGGCGCTCGACACCCGCAGGGACGCCAAGGCGAGGACGAAAAAGAAGACACTCAACCCGCGCTGAAAGGGACCCTCGATCGTACTCGCGAGCACCGGCCGGAGCCCGGCACGTTTGAGGGGGGGATGGAACACACCGGATCTCTCAATCGCCCCGGATCTCGAAGTTGGCGCGCTTGGAGGCCTCCTGGCCACTGATCCGGTCCCGGAGCTGCAGCGTGACCTGGTAGCGCCCCGGCTCCACCCCCTTCAGGGGCATGGTATGCATCACAACCACCCGATCCTCCATCTGCAGCAGTCTGGGTTCCTCCGCCCGAACGGGTTCGCGACCCTTCATGATCACGAATTCGGCGTCCAGTGCCGGTTGGCGCGTCGCCTGGTCCAGAGCCACTTCATAGGCTTCCGAATAGAGGCTGAGGAAGGCCCCGGGAGAGAACACCTGGGTGACGTTGGGATAGACCTTGATCCCGCTGGGCGTCATGAATGGGTCGGAGAGCGTCTGCTCCGGAGCGGAAGAGGCGAATCCGTCGGCCACCACCAGGTTACTGCTGGTGAGGGTTCCCAGCTTGTTCTTGGACAGCTGGACCGAAGCCACTTCGGTGGCGACCCGCTTGCTCGATTCCTCCTGCAGAATCACGGTCAGCTTGTATCTGCCGGGCCTGAGGGGCAGCTGTTTCTGGTAAAGAAAGTTGGTGCCTGCCTTCAAACCATTCGCCTTGGAGGTGTCGGCGGCGATCAGATCCTCGAACTCGTAGACCACCCTGCCCGTGAGGCTCTGGGCCTTGCCATAGACCTGGATGGTCGCCCGGCTCACATTCTTAAGATCGGCGTCGTAAGTCAGTTCGTGGGCCGGCACCCGGATGGTGAGGGGGACCAGAAAGGCGTCCTCACCCACCCGATAGTTCCCGAGGACCATTTCCAGGGGCATGGGGTTGTACAGGAGACGCGTTTCCACGTCGCCCCGAAGATGCTCGAACTCCACCTTGGGAGGCTTGTTGAGGAGGAAGTAGTTGCGCACCCTGTCGAACGACTGCGCTCCCCGCATGAAGGACCCATCGTTGAGCCCGACGTTGCGCATGGCCAGATCCGCCAGCATGGTTCCCGAGCGGTCGGCCGATCCGAACATCTCGTTGACGGTCGGGCTGGATCCCACTTGCCAAAGGGCGTCCTTCTCGGAAGGCCTCAGCGCGATCTTGTACTCGCCCGTCTTGCTGGCGTCGACGAACTCGATCTCGATTCCGCTGCCCACTCCCGGGATGTAGTTGTAGAACCAGCGCTCGAAGGCATAGACGCTGGTCCAGCCGCCCCCTTCGTCCAGCACTCTCCGCTGGTAGAGGCCGCCTTGGTGATTCTCCTTCTGACTGGGGGGACCGTAGGTGATGTAGATGCGGCCGCGATCCGAGTACCAGCCTTCGACGCCCGAGTAGAAGTGGTCGTTGGCATAGGCGATCCGGCGGTAGTGCTCCTCTTTGAATTCGTTGATGGCGGACCGCGGGTCCGGGTCCCGGCGGCGCCAGAACTGCTCGATGAAGGCGTCCCGTTCGGCGTCGGCGGTCAGGTTGCTGAAGACGTTTCGCTCTTCGTCCGTGATGATGTAGACCACGTCCTCTACCAACCAATTCTTGTAGTAGTCCTGCTCCTCCTCCACCTGCCGGCGCTGGTCGCGTTTCTTGGCTTCCTTTTCCCGTTTCCGCTCCTCCTTGGTTTTCTTGTCTTTCGATCCCAATACGGGTGCGGGAGAAATCGCCACCAGCAGGAAAGCGATACACAGAGTCTTGAATAGTGAAAAAAGGAGTCGCATAGTCCCCTGCCCGGTTACTGGAAATAAGCGAAATTATAACACAGCGGACCTTCAGGATTGCGAATCTCGGGCGGTCGAGGAGTCAGATCCGACTGTCCCCATTCCATCCTCACTCCTTGTTTCTCACTTCTGCTCCCGGCTGTTACAATCGGCCTCCCGCTTGTTCTTGGAACTATTCAGGACATCCGAAGGAGTGGATCCGGTTATGGTTGGTCGGGTGAAGGGACGGTTGCACGACGCTCTTCATCCGATGGGCAGAATCTGGAGACCCGTCGTCTGGCTGGTGTGCTTGTGGTTTCCGGTTCAAGCCGCCGGCGCCGGGATCCGAGACATCACCTGGACCCCCGGGAAACCGTTGCCCTGGCCCACCAAGGGACAGGCTCAGGCCGTGTTGGGCGACAAGATCGTGGCGGCGGGGGCGCCGGGCTATCCAGGATGGAACCCCAGAGAGAACACCCGGGAACGCGGCAGGCACAACAGCGTCTGGCTCTTCGACACCCGTTCCAACCGTTACCAGATTCTGCCTAATGCCCCGGTAGGTCTGAGTTGGCCTCAAGGCGTGTCGGTGGGCAACGATTTCTACCTGCTGACGGGAACCGTTCGCTGGCCTCAGGACCGGCTGGACATCACGACAAATCGCGTGTTGCGGCTCTCCCGCAGGTCGGGAGAATGGCGGTGGCAGGAGATGCCCTCCCTGATCATCGGACGCTTCCTGGCGGCAGCGGTGTCCTCAGGAACTTCGATCGTCGTCCTGGGCGGCCAAGCCTCCTACGGAGCGTCCCCTTTCACCGGAGACCATCCGGGCGTCTACATCAACTCGGTGGAGATCTTCGATACGGCCGACCCCTCCGGCAGGTGGAGGGAGCTTCCTCCCATACCCGGCTTCAGCCGCGAGTCCATGGCCGCAGTCGCCATCGGCGAGAAGGTGTACGTGTTCGGAGGCTTCTACGTCAACTACGCCGAAGCAGGCGGCGATTACCACCCGCATCGCCGGCATGGCGGCGACGCGTACGTGCTGGACCTTCGCTCCCTGCGCTGGCGGCGGCTTCCCGACCTGCCCTTTCCCGCCGGCGGCTGGGAAGCGGCCGTGCACCGGGACCGATACGTCATCATCGCCGGGGGGATGAGAGACTACCCCGTGGACCATCCCTACGCTTACGCGGATCGGATCCCCGACCGGCCCGCTCCCAACTTCGAGGTGCTGGTCTTCGACGCCGAGGAGGAGGCCTATCGGATCCTGCCCACGAGGATTCCTCCCTACCGGCCCCCGCCCGAGATGAGGCACAAGGCTCTGGACGTCGACTGGATCGATTTCTCCCGGGGAGTCTACCGCCTGGCCGCGGAGTTGAGCCTGGTGCGGGGCAAGTTATACCTGGCCGGAGGCGAAGTGATCAGCCCGGCCAACGTCACCGACGAGGTCCTGGTGGGGACCATCATCGAGGAATGAGCTCCATGGACCACCCCGAACGGCTACCGGGAGCCGACCGTAGCCACCGAGCGATCCTGACCCTGCCTCTGCTGTTGCTGGCCCTCTGCCCGGGCTGCGGTGAAGGCGGTGATCAGGTGCCGGAGATCCGCGACATCGCCTGGGAAATGGGACCACCCATGCCTTGGCCCACCAAGGGACAGGCCCAGGCGACCATCGGGGAACTGATCCTGGCTGCAGGGTCGCCAGGCTTTCCCGGCTGGGAACCGTCGAGCCAGCGCTCCACGGGCAAGGGGTGGCAGCTCCGGGATCGGGGAAGGCACGTCTCGGGCTGGGTCCTGGACACCCGGACCTTGGAGTACGGTTTGTTGCCCGAGTTGCCGGTGGGCATCAAGTGGCCTCAGGGCGCGACGGTGGGGGAGGACTTTTACGTCTTTACCGGTTGGGTGATCTGGCCTGAAGAGCAGAACGACAACACCAGCAATCGATTGTTCCGACTTTCCGGAACCGGGGACCGGAAGCAGTGGGAGGAACTTCCGTCCCTCCGAGTCGGCCGTTTCCTGCCCGGCGCCGCCGTCAGCGGCACGACCATCGTGGTGGTCGGTGGACAGGCCACGTTCGGCGCCCAACCCTTCATGGGCGACCATCCCGGAGCCTACGTAAACTCGGTGGAAGCCTTCGACACGGCTGCACCGGACGCAGGATGGCGGGATCTACCTCCACTTCCCGGGATGGGCCGCGAGTCTCCGGCCGCGACCGCCGTCGGTGACGACATCTACGTCTTCGGCGGGGACTACGTCAACTACGCCGAATCCAGGAACGGACGATTCGAGGGTCATCTGCGCCATTGCGGGGACGGCTACGTCCTCAATCTCAAGACCTTGCGCTGGCGGAGACTCCCGGACCTGCCCTTTCCGGTTCACGGAATGGAAGCCGTCGCCTACCGGGACCGGTTCATCATCATGGCCGGCGGCATCAAGGACTATCCGGTGGACCATCCCTATCGTTACAAGGACCGGATCCCCGAGGTGCGTTCCCCCAACTTCGACGTCCTGGTCTTCGACACGGTGGAGAAAACCTACCGGACCCTTCCCTCCAAAATCCTTCCCTTTCCGGTCCACCCCGAGCGGGAGCAGCAGATTCGGGAGGCCACCGGCATCGACCTCTCGAAGGGGGTCTACCGGCTGGCAGCGGAATTGAGCCTGGTCGGAAAGAAGCTGTACCTCTGCGGCGGGGAGGTCATCAGCCCCCACAACGTCACCGACGAGGTGGTGGTCGGAACCATCGTCGAGTGAGGAGGTCTCCCCTCGCAAAGCGATGGCATGATCGGGTCGAGTGCAGGGGATTGCGCCCCTGCACCCTCCCACACCACCGGACGTACCGTTTTCAGTATCCGGCGGTTGGAGTCACTCGAGGCTCTTTCGAGCCTCGTAAAGGGCCTTTCTTTCCGGTTTTCGCCGCCGCTGGGACTTGATCTCCGCCCTTCCGGCTTGACGGGTTCCACCCTTGGGCCTTCCGTGCCGGGTCCGAGGGGCCTCCCCCCGCCCCGTTTCCGGAGGTAGTTGCGATCCCGCTGACGAGTCCACCATAGGGCCCGTCCGACTCCTTCGGTCCTTCGCTCCACCGGCATTATCCGGCTTCTTCGCTACTATGACCTCTGCTGACTTCTCAAAGGCTCTCACCCTTGAGATCTCCCCGAGTAAGGTGCTGCATCTTTCCCCCCGGGCCGCCCGGCTCTACCTGGTACGTCTGGATGGGGTTCGGGTTTCGCTGTTGCTCGCCAGCTCACCGCCCGCACCCGGCCTCGCTGCCGGTTCGTGTTCCTGCGGTCGTGGGTTTGCCTTCCGCTTCCTTCAGCTTCACCTCGCGGCTACGCCTTGCGGTTCGGCTAGGGTTGGTCCCATCACCTCCCTTGGGATCTTTCATCCCTTAGATACAGCCCATGTCGGGCGCACGAGCGGCGGTTTTCTTGCCGCCGAATCTTCAGTAACGGCAAAGAGCAGGCGACAAGAAAGTCGCCTGTCCCAGTGGGCGGCAAGAAAGCCGCCCCTCCAGTCCCCCCTCCTGTCGCCGCTCCTCAAAACAGCGCTCGGGCGCTTCGGGGAGGAATCACGCGGAATCCATAGATCGTGGCCTGCTTCAGATGCAGGCGGATGCTGAAGGCCCCCTGGGCCACCACCGGCGTCAGGTTCTCTCGCCCCTCCCAGACCACCTCCTGTTGATGGCCGTTGCCGGTCAATGGCCGGCAGTTCTCGCGTGAGTAACCCGGGATAGGCCGGCCCTGGGCGTCCAGAAGCTCGGCCCGGATCTCGCCGCCTTCTGCTTCCGCGTTCAGCAGCAGTCCCGGCTCCCGGTCCTTGGCCAGGAGGAGCCGGGTGGTCAATGTCCCCTCGATCCCTGCCCTCCAACCGGCGAACGCCCCCTGCTGATACAGCGCCAGCCCCACTCCCCTCGTCCCCTCCCAGTCGTGCAGGGAGTGGTCGCTGGCCGCGTAGAAAACGGCCATCCGGCCGTCGACCACGGCCTCCGCGGGGATCGGCCGAACCGAGCCGGCATCCCATGCTCCCGTGCTGGTGTCGGCAAAGTATCCGCCGCGGAACCGCTTCCAGTGGATTCCGTCCCGGCTCAGGCCCAACTGTCCCCGGAAGATCTCGTCCTCCGAGTCGTAGCCCTCCCCGTACATGACGTAGACGTCCCGGGCCCGGCTGTATTTGAAGATGCCGGGACCATAGATCTGCCATTCCGGAGGATCCCGTTCGTCGAGCGTGTGGACCGTGACCGGCGCCGACCAGTGGAAGGCGTCCGGGCTCGTGGCCCGTCCGATGGACCGCTTACCCCGGACGTGGGTTCGAAAATACCCGGTGTAGAGGCCGATCCGGTCGTCCCAGAAGAAGAGGTTGTGGGTGTCGAACCCGCCCAACCGGTTGACGTAGGGCGTGAATTCCCAGTGGATTCCGTCGGCGGAATAGCCGATTCCCACGCCCCGGCCCCGAAAATCCCAGCGATTGAGCATCATCTTGTACCGCCGGCCGGCGTCCGCCTCGGCGTAGTCCTTCACCACCCAGTAGACGGGCGTTCCCCGCGGCCGCTCGTTGGGATCCAGGAACAGGATGTTGTTGTCCTTCGAACCCTGGAAGTCCACCAGGCCCAGCTCCGGTTTTTCCCACCGGACTCCGTCCGAGGACTGGGCATAGAGGCAATGGCTGCGGTTGACCCCCTCCTCGGTCCGGCCCAGGATCTGGTACCACATCCGGTAGAGCCCCTCCTCCTCGTCATGCAGGATGGCCACGTAATTGAGGATCCCCTGACGCTCCCAGGGACGGTCGATGACCAGGAGCGGATTGGCCGGATGCTTTTCAAGCCGAGCCTGGACCAACTCCAGGCCCTGCCGGCTCCGGACCAGCCGGTCGTCGTCGAGCAGCAACTCCTGCTGCCGGTTCAGCACCAGCGGCTCCGTTGCGGACGGAGGCTCGGGAAGAGTCCCGCAACCGGAGCCGATTCCCAGCAGAAGCAGCGCGAGAATGTGGGAACCGTGGCTGGAGCGGCCCATCTGCGAGGTGTTCCTGATCATGCGTTCCTCCCGGGTGGCGTCACCGAAAATCGCGAACTATGATGATGCTCATGGTGCCACAGCAGGAGACCGACCAGAAGGGATTGGCGCAGGAAGAGATTCGCCAGGGTCTGGCCCGGATCGGATTGGGACCGGGGAACGTGGTCCTGGTCCATTCGGCCATGCGAACCTTCGGTCATATTCAGGGCGGGGCCGAAACCGTGGTGAAGGCCTTCCTGGAGCTCCTGGGACCGTCGGGCACGCTGGTGGCGCCCAACTTCACCTTTGCCCACGAAGCCGAGGAGGATCCCCTCATCGACCCGGAGAACGATCCCTCCGAGATGGGAATCATCAGCGAAACGGTGCGGCGACACCCCCGGGCGATCCGCAGCACGGGGTTTCGCCACTCCTTTTCGGCCATCGGGCCCAGGGCCGAGGTCATCACCCAGGTAGACCCCGCCCTGTCCGTCTTCGATCTGCGCTCCTCTTTCGGCGTCATGCTGGCGCTGGACACTCAGATCGTGCTGGCGGGGATGACCTACCACTCCTCCACCAGCCACCACTTCGCCGAATGGTTCTGCGAAGTGCCCTACCGCCACGCCATACCGCTCGACGTCCGGGTCCGGCGCCCCGACAGCTCCATCGTCCGGCAGTCCATGCTCGACTATCAGCCGAAGCCGGGCGCCGCCGGCGCCTATTACGATCGCCACACCGACTTCAACCGCCTCGGCCGCATGCTGGAAGAACAGGGGTCCGTGGGGATCACGGCCATCGGAAACGCGGTGGTCCGCCGTTTTGCCATGCGGGACCTCATCCACTTGGCCCAGGTGGAGGCGGCCGCCGACTACAACATCTTCCGGGTGGCCGATGAGACCGCCCAGGGTGATTTCGCGCCCCTGGACTTCGGCCGGACCGTCCTCAGTCCGCCCCTGCCCGACGGCGCCGGCCGCATGAACCAGTACCAGTGGTGTGTGGTGGACGAAGGCGCACTCCAGGCGACGCTGAAGTAGTTCTCAGAGTTCGTCCAGACCCAGGATCCGAAAGCTGTTGTCCACCGTCTCGTAGAGTCCCAGGCTGGGCGATTTTCCCATGTCCCCCAGCAGACCCGGGTTGGCCAGCAACACCCGCCGCCCCCCGGCCTCCAGAACCTCCTGTCGGCAAGTGTGGTCATGGCCGAAGAAGACGGCGTCGTACTTCCCCGTCAAGGCCAGACCCCGGGCCAGGGTGGGATAGTGCTGCAACGCGATCTTCCGGCCCTCGATTTCGACCTCGCCCAGTTCGGCGCCGTGGTGGTTCAGATGGGGGAATTCGGTGGTCCGGGTGACCATCAGGAAGGGATCCCCGTCCACGTTCCCAAGGACCAGGTGGATCCGGCCCTGGAACGACGATGCCAGACGCCGAAGAGTCAGAGGTGCACAGACGTCCCCGCAGTGCAGGAGCCGGCGGACGCCCAGCCGGTTCAGGTAGCGGCAGGCTCGATCCAAATTGGGCCAATTGTCGTGGGTGTCGGAAATGACGGCGACCTTCATTGCATTCCAGCGTAGGAACGGTTGCCTCCACTGTCAATTGCGGGGCGGGTCGACGCTTCTATCCGGCGTCCCCGCGGGTTGTCGAAGGGGCCTCGCGGCAATTCGTGACTTTCATGGATTCTTGACAGGAACGCCGGATAGGTCCATACCTGAGAATATGCAAATTTGAATCCGAAAACGGTCCGTAAGGACCACTGCCATGGAGACTTAAATGGCCCAAGCCAACCGTCGATCGTTCCTCAAGTCCGCCGCTCTTTCCAGCGCAGCCTTGGCGGTCCCTGCCTTTCGAAAAGATTCCAAGAGTCCCAACGAGAAGTTTCGCGTCGCCTGTATGGGAGTCCGCGGCAGGGGCAAAAACCTGCTCTACGGATTCGCCGAGCTGGACGACGTGGAGGTGACCCACGTCTGCGACGTGGACACCCGCGTCTTCGAGGAACGGCTCAAAACGACCGAGGATCTGCAGGGAAAACGGCCCAAGGCCGAGACCGACTTCCGGCGCCTTCTGGACGACCCGTCCATCGACGCTATCGTGATGGGGACGCCCACCCATTGGCACGCCATCCCCACCATTCTGGCCTGCCAGGCCGGAAAGCACGTCTACGTGGAAAAGCCCGCCTCCCACAACATGAAGGAGGGCCGGGCCATGGTGGAGGCGGCCCGCAAGTACGACCGGGTGGTGCAGGTGGGCATCCAGTCCCGCAACGGCCGTTTCTTCCAACAGGCCATCGACTACATCCGTTCCGGCATCCTGGGAAAGGTCCGCTTCGCCAAGGGCTGGGAGAGCGCACACAACCGGAGCCTGGGATTCCCGCCTGACGGCGCCCCCCCATCCGGCGTCGACTACGACATGTGGCTGGGACCGGCTCCCAAACGCCCCTTCAATCCACTCCGATTTCACAGCAACTGGCGTTGGTTCTTCGATTACGGCTGCGGGGACCTGGGCAATGACGGGGTCCACCGGCTCGACTACGCGCGGCGCGGGTTGGAGGCCGGCCTCGATGCCCAGGGTGAGACCCTTCCCGAGTGGCCCACCGCGGTGAGCGCCAGCGGCGGCAAGCTGGTTCTGGACGACTGCCAGGAGTGGCCCGACACCCAATTGGTCATGTATGACTACCCCAATTGCATCCTCATGTACGAGATGCGCCTCTGGTCCCGGCCTCCCCTGGAGGGCCTGGTGGAAGGCGCCGTCATCTACGGGGAAAACGGCTATGTGATCATCGGAAACCGCAGTTGGCGCGCCTACGGCCCCAAGGCGGAACTGCTCCACGAAGCCAAGGGCTCGATGAAAGAAGACGACATCCGGCACAAGCGAGATTTCCTGAAGTGCATCCGAGACGGCGGCAGACCCGCCTGCGACATCGAAATCGGCCACGTGGCCTCCGGCATCGTCCATCTGGGCAACATCGCCTGGCGCACGAACAACAAGCTCAAGTTCGATGCGGCCACCGAGACCTTCACCAATGACGAGGAGGCCAACCGGTTGCTGGGCCGGACCTATCGAGAGCCCTGGACGCTCCCGAAGATCTGAGCTTCAGAGAACTCGACGGCACATGACGAAGCCGATGCGTGGGTCCTCGCCAGGGGACGGCAACCACCGGCAGCTTGATCCCTGGACATCGGGGGCGGTCCGCCTTCGATTCACCTATTCCATCCGAAAAAGAGAGAGGCGAAGTTGACCATGGCGGACAGCAAACCGAACCGAAACATCATGAGCGTCAGTTGGGGCGACCATCTGGAAGCCTGGGACGGGGATGACGCGATGGACCAGCCGGACAAGATCCTGCGCTGCGCCGAGCGCTGGCAGTCCGAGTTCGACGCCGGAGCCATCTACTGGCGGGAGATGAGGAGTTGGAGCAAATTCCGGATCGGCTTCACTCCCCCCGGCGCCCCGCCCCGCAAGGTCTTCGACGACTACGAGAGGAAGGGCTACGACGAGCATGAGTTGATCACCACCCAGGTCAAGGAGATGGGCTACAAGGTCTACATGTACGCCACCATGTTCGATGAAGGGTTCCCCCTGAGCGAAGGTTGGCAGGGAGGCATCTACGGCTGGCAGAGCCAGTTCACCATGGCCAACCCGGAGTACCTGGCCCGGGACAAGGAGGACCGGCCCCATTTCGGCATCATGGAGTACTCCTACCCGGACGTGCGCCGCTACACCATCCGGCGCATCCTGTCGGCCCTGGGAGACTATGACTTCGACGGGGTCTTCGTCTGTACCCGCTCCCAGTCCAAACCGGCTGTCCACGGCGACCAGTTCGGATTCAACGAACCCGTCATCGAGGAGTACGAACGGCGCTACGGCGTCGACATGATGCGGAGGAATTTCGATTTGGAGCCATGGCGCCGCTTGCGGGGGGAGGGAGTGACCCAGTTCCTGAGGGAGCTGCGGTCGGCCCTCGACGCCCGGGGAATGAAGTTGGGCATCGGAGTCCCCACCGGCAACTACATCGGCCCGCCTCTCGGCAACCTCCATCTGGACTGGAGGACCTGGGTCGAGGAGAAGCTGGTGGACGATCTGGTCATCGACCAGGTGGCGGTGCGCTGCCCCTCCTTCTGGCACCTCATGTGGCCCAAGAATCCGGGTTACGGATATCGGGTCAATGACGAGGACCACTACGGCATCAAAGGAGGAGACGACTACGGCGAAAAGCGCTTCTGGTCCATCCCTCTGGTCAAGGGTTCGCCTGCTTACGAAGGGGCAATGAAGCGCCTGTACGGAGCCATCCGGGACGACTACAGTCCCCACTGCGCCCGGCACGGATGCCGGCTTCACGTGGCCCGCATGTGGTCGGTGCACGACCCGGAGGAACAGGCCCGGCTTCTCGACACCGAGGGCGTGTCCGGCCTGGCGATCGGCTCGTTCGGAGCCGTCGTGGACCGGCGGGCCGGCGGCGTCCGCCCCGACGTGGCCAATCCGGCCTGAGTCCGGTTCGGACCTTTGACGTGTCAGTTTGGAAAGGGAGCCTGCGAAGTTGACCATGGCGGACAGCACCACGAACCGGAACATCATGAGCGTCAGTTGGGGCGACCATCTGGAAGCCTGGGACGGGGACGACGCCCTGGATCGGCCGAACAGGATTCTGCGCTGTGCCGAGCGCTGGCGGCGCGAGTTCGGCGCCGGCACCATCTACTGGCGGGAGATGATGAGTTGGAGCAAATTCCGAATCTGCTTCACCGCCCCGGGCGCTCCGCCCCGAAGGGTCTTCGAAGATTACGAGAGGAAGGGCTACGACGAGCACGAACTGATCACCACCAAGCTCAAGGAGATGGGCTACAAGGTCTATATGTACGCCACCATGTTCGATGAGGGCTATCCTCTGAGCGAACGCTGGCAGGGAGGGACCTTCGGTTGGCAGAGCCAATTCACCATGGCCAACCCCGAGTACCTGGCCCGGGACCGGGAGGGCCGTCCCCACTACGGCGTCATGGAGTACGCCTATCCGGACGTGCGCCGCTACACCATCCGTCGAATCCTGTCGGTGCTGGGGAACTACGACTTCGACGGGGTCTTCGTCTGCACCCGCTCCCAGTCCAAGCCGGCCGTCCACGGCGACCAGTTCGGATTCAACGCGCCCGTAGTCGAGGAGTACGAGAGGCGCTACGGCGTCGATATTATGCGGCGCAATTTCGAGCTGGAGCCCTGGCGGCGCCTGCGGGGAGAAGGAGTAACCCAGTTCCTGAGGGAACTGCGGTCGGCGCTCAATGCCCGGGGAATGCAGCTGGGGATCGGAGTTCCCACGGGAAACTACATCGGTCCCCCACTGGGCAACCTCTACCTGGACTGGAGGACCTGGGTCCAGGAGAAGCTGGTAGACGATCTTGTCATTGACCAGGTGGCGGTGCGCTGCCCCTCTTTCTGGCTCCTCCTGTGGCCCAAGCACCAGGGTTACGGATACCGGGTCAACGACGAGGACCATTACGGGATCAAGGGTGTCGACGACCACGGAGACCGGCGCTACTGGTCGATTCCACTGGTCAAGGGCTCGCCCGCGTACCAAGGGGCCATGGACCGCCTGTACAGTGCGATCCGGGACGACTACGGCCCCAATTGCGCCCGGCACGGGTGCCGACTCCACATGGCGCGCATGTGGTCGGCGCACGACCCGGAGGAAAACGCCAGGCTTCTGGACACCGAGGGCGTGTCCGGTCTGGTGATCGGCTCTTTTGGAGCCGCGGTGGACCGGCGGGCCGGCGGGTCACGTCCGGACGTGGCTATTCCGGCCTGAGCTCAGCCTCCCCGGAAGAGTTCGGCCACCCCTCGGCAGAATAGGAGGAATCCATGTCGAACAGGGACACAGCGGTGAGAACGCCGCCATTCGGCCTGTCGATCGATTGGGCGGCGCTTCTTTTCGTCTTTCTGTTGGGGGCGAACGCGCTGGCGCATCCCACTACGGAGATGCTGAAGGCCCGCCTGGCCGTCCACACTTGGGCCAACGGCTTCCTGAACCGGGACATGGAGGCAGTCGCTTCGATCCTGGACCCGGAGTTGACCACGGACCAAGGCGAGACCCGCGAGCAGTACCTGGAAAACCTGCACCGGGGCATGCACAAGATCACCCACGTCTGGCTCCGCTTCGCCCACTTTCAGGAGGTGGGCGACACGATCCGGGTCCACCCGATCCTGGTCTACCGATCCCACGGCGTCACCAAGCCGGCCCTGACCCTGACGCTGCGCCGGAGGGACTCGGGCTGGAAGATCGTCCACATTGACAGTGAACGCCGCCCGGACCTGCCGCCCGAACTCACGGTGGACCACCCCGAACAGCAACCCCTGCACTTGGTCCGGGTTCACTTGCGCGATCGGGACAGCGGTCAGGCCGTGGCTGCTCGAATCCGGGTTCTGGATCAGGAGGGGACCTATTGGCCGCCTCAGGGCCACCAGAGGCGAGTCCCCATCGGTTGGCGCGAGGACGTGGGGGGAGACGTGGTTGTAGTTGACGAAACCTACGCCTACGTCCACCCCGACTTCACTCTGCCCCTGGCTGCGGGAAGCTACGAGATGGAGATCCTCAAGGGAATCGAGTACGAACCACGCAGCATCCGCTTCTCCGTCAAGAAGGGGCAGGTCCCTGAACTGGAGATCCAGTTGAGACGCTGGTCCAACCTGCGCCGGGAGGGCTGGTATTCGGGCGACACCCACGTCCATTTCGTGAGCCCCCACGCCGCGCTGCTGGAGGCCAAGGCGGAGGATCTGAACGTCATCAACATCCTGGCCACCAAGTGGGACGAGCTGATCACCAACGTGGAGCATTTCACCGGCGGACCGGACCGTGTCTCCGAACCGGAGACCATCATCTACGTAAACGAGGAGAGCCGGCACGACTACCTGGGACACACCGTGCTGCTGAATCTCAAGAACCTGGTCTATCCCCTGACCTGGGGCGGCCCCGACGAAGGCGTCCCGGGCGGCATCGACTACCCTCCCATGGCCCGGCAGGCGGACATGGCGCACGCCCAGGGCGGATTCGTGAGCTGGGCCCACTTCCCCGGTGCCCGCGGCGAACTGGCCATCGACGTCGCCCTGGGAAAGGTGGACTCCATCGACCTCATGACCTGGGGGGACCCGCTCGCTCCCCGCCGGACGCGCCCGGCGGCCGCCGAGATCTGGTACCGCTTCCTGAACTGCGGCTTCCGGCTGGCGGCTGCCGGCGGGACCGACAAGATGTCCAACATTCAAGTCGCCGGAATCCCCCGCGTCTACGTCCAGGTCCCCGGGCCTTTTTCCTACCAGGCCTGGCTGGACGGGATCCGCGCCGGACGGACCTTCGTGACCACGGGTCCCATGCTCCAGTTCACTGCCGGCGGCCGGGGGTTGGGGGAGACCGTTTCAGCCTCGGCCGACGAGGAGATCGAGGTAACGGCATCGGTCCGATCCAGGATTCCAGTCGACCAGCTGGAGATCGTCCAGGGTGGCGAGGTCGTCGCCAACGTGGAGAACCCGTCCGGGGACCGGGACCTGACGCTGAAAGACCGGATCCGGGTCAAAGACAGCTCCTGGGTTGCGGCCCGGGCCTACGGCCCCGAACTGGTCTACCAGGGAGGGATTCCCCTGGTGGCCCACACCAGCCCCGTCTATCTTCAGGTGGACGACCGGAAGCCACGATCACCCGAAGACGCCGCCTTCTTCCTCACCTGGATCGAAGAGGCTCTGACCTGGTTGGAGGAGACGGCCAATATCCCCGACCCGGAGCAGCGCCGGGAAATGAAGGACCTTTTCGAAGAGGCCAAGGCAATCTACGAGGAGATGCGTGACGGAAGTTGAACGGATGGTGGGAGCGGCGGTTTCCAACCGCCGAACAGGAGCGGCGATTTCCAGTCGCCGAACTCCAGAGTAACGGTGGGCCAAGAAAGGAATGGGCGACTGGAAGTCGCCCCTCCAGGGCGCCCCTACATGTTTCCAAGGAGGAGAGTTCCGACATGTCGGGCAGTCTTGAAGACAAGGTCATTCTGATCACCGGCTCCGGCTCCGGCATCGGCCGGGCCACGGCCCTGGCCTGCGCCCGGGAGGGGGCCCAGGTGGTGGTCTCGGACCTGAACCCGGAATGGAGCGCCGAGACCACGGAGCAGATCCTGGCCCGCGGCGGTTCGGCCGATTCCCTGCCCGCCGATGTTGCGGACGCGGCTCAGGTCGAAGCCCTGATCCGCGACACGGTGAAGCTCCACGGCCGTCTGGACTGTGCCCACAACAACGCCGGCATCGAAGGAGAGACGACCCCCTTTCACGACTACTCGGAAGAAATGTTTGATCGAGTGACGGCCGTCAACCTGACGGGCGTCTGGTACTGCATGAAGTTCGAGATCAAGCAGATGTTGCGGCAGGGAGGCGGGGTGATCGTCAACACATCCTCCGGGTCCGGTCTGTCGGGGACCGGCAACGGGGTCAGCGCCTACAACGCCAGCAAGCACGGGGTCATGGGGCTGACCCGAGCGGCGGCCATGGAATACGCCCGGGAGGGGATTCGCGTGAACGCCGTCTGTCCCGGCGCTATCGACACTCCCATGGCCGACCGGTTGCTGGGGCGGGATCCGGTGAAGATGGCCGCCACCGCAACCCGCACCCCTTCACTGCGTTGGGGAACGGCGGAAGAGGTGGCGGAGGTCGTGGTCTGGATGTGCTCCGATGCCGCCTCGTACCTCACCGGTCAGCCCGTGTCCGTCGACGGCGGTTCCCAGGCGGGGAGATGACGTGGCTCAACTGCAAACGGCGCTAAACATCGCCGAAGACCCCTTTGAAGTCGGTTCCGTCCGGCGGCACGTCAGGCATCGGGTGGGCCGGATCTGACCATCAAATTCGGTTCATCACCCTGAGGACATTTCACGTCGGATCCGGTTCTCTCGACTTGCGGCCCCGATCCCGTTTCCCCTCCCTCAAACACTAGGCATGAGGGCCACGCTCCCGGATGAGTCTCAAAGCCAGCTCGGGGTCGATCTGGACGATCATCTCGGGCTCGGTCCGGACTCCCGCTGGCAGATCGAATCCCCCGACGGCACTACGCGCGTGCCAACCTGAAAGAGATTGATCCCTGCCATCTTCTGCAAACTGAGACAGCGGTCCACCGAAGACGTCATGAAAGACCTTGGAGTATCCGTTGACAACCAGGTGCGAGAGGGTCAGGACCCCACCGCCGGCCGAATTGACCATGCCGAAACCTTTGACGCAGTACCAGACATCGTTCAGCGTCCCCAGAGGATGGAGTCCCCAGTGCAGAACGCGGATGTGCTGGATGCCCGCCTCGCGACCCGCTGCGTTCCCCTTCTCGACCTCGGCATCCTCGTCGGTGACCGCTCCCATGCCGGCGGTGGTGCCGGAAAGAAATACCAGGCCCGAGGGGGTAAAGGTGGCCTGGGCAAGATTCTCCGCACCTGGAGGCGGAAGTGCGTCTTCCTTCTGCCCCAAATCGATTCCCAGCCGGCTGATCCTGTCGTAGACATCGAAATTCCTCTTCCAACTCGAGTTCAGTTCTACCATCGGGTTCCTCCGTGAATGATTCTTGTTGTTGAAATGGATGACGAGACAGACCTGGATCTAATGACCCAATTAACTTACATCCGAGGGCTTGGCCGCCTGGTCCCAGACCCGGAGGAAGTTCTCTCCCAGGATCTTTCGGATGTCCCGGTCGCCGTATCCCCGTTTCACCAGACCCCGGGTCAGGTTCGGCCACTTGGATCGGTCTTCCAGGTCCTCGACGGGCTCGTTGTCGGAGGAGACCGCCACATGATCGATTCCGGCCACTTGGACGGCATGGTCGATGTGGTCCAGGAAAGCGTCGATGGGAGGCAGATCGATTTCCTCGACGTAGGAATGCGAGTCCAGCGTATTCCTCATGGCGGCGGCAATCTCCCAGGGATCGGAGAACTGCTTCGCGAGGCGAATATCCCGGTCCGTGTAGTCGGGGAGAAACCGGGTTTTCAGCATGTCGTTCAGGGCCTTGGTATCCAAGTAGGAGGGAACGGTGAAGATTCCCACCACACCGCCGTTCCGGGCCAGGGCCCGCAGCATCTCATCCGTAAGGTTGCGTTGCACCCGGCACAGGGCACGGCAACCGGAATGGGTGGCGATGACAGGTTTGGAACTGGTACGGATCGTGTCCCAGAAAGCCTGGTCCGAGGCATGGGAGACATCCACCAGCATCCCGATCCCGTTGCACTCCCGCACCACCTCCCGGCCGAAGTCGCTCAAACCAGACTTCGGGTTCAGTTCCCCGCTGGAGTCAACCCAGTCGAAAGCAGCAATATGGGTCAACGCAAAGACCCGGATCCCCATGCGGTGATACATCCTCAGGACGGCCAGATCGTTGGCGATCCAGCCCGCGTTGAGCATGGGGATCACCGCAATCTTCCCCGCTCGGACGATTCGCTTCAGGTCGGAGGACCGTAGTGCCAGCTCCACGGAATCCGGGTGCTGCCGCACGCTCTGCTGCAGTATCTCGTCGACCCGCTGCAGGACCCGCTTGACCACGTCCGGGCCGTCAAACAGATTGTCGCAAATGTTCTTGCCCACCGCGGGAGGATCGATGATTCCTTCCCGGGCATCGCTCCGGAAGATTTCTTCTACACCGATTCCGTGCACGATGGCGTCGACGTGCCCTTTTTGGAAGTCTTCCAGGTACAGCTTCCCGTAGGTGTCGATGACGATGGCATCGCGATGCAGCTGGGCCGCGTCTAGGGCTCCCGCAGATCCACCTGAACTTTCTCCCCGGGTGGACCTGCCGGCCACACCCAAGGCGACGGCCGAAAGAGACTGTTTGAGGAAGCCTCGTCGCTCCATGGAACCAACATTCCTCATATCAACTTCGGATCCGAGGTCGCCTCTCCGGCGCGCGAGCACCGCTTATGGTCCTTGGAACTGGTCTGTTTGTCCACAGGCCCCAACATTGGCTCTATTCAACCGCTCTTAAGGTCTGAAGTTTCAATTGAGCCTCTGAAACGCGTTTGAAGTCGCTCCAGTGGGATTCCCGCCGGCTGTGCAGGGATTTGAACAGGATTCTTCCCTTGAGATAGAGCCGAAAGTAACTGGGAAACCAGATTCCGTCTTCGCCTTCCTTGCGATCCATCATGCCGTCAACATGGGAGATGGAACCGAGTATGCCCCACCAGATCCGGGTCGACCGTATGAGCTCGAACTCGACTCGGACGATCTCGTACGATCCCCGATCCAGCCAGATCCGGCCTCGGGAGTTGTTCAGGGCACGGTCGATTCTGCGCCTGACAGGGAGCTTTCCGCTCTTGGGCTCGAAGCTCAGCCGGTAAACCTTGCGGCCGTGGAGCTCCCCGGTCCCTTCCACCCGAAAGCGATACCGGTCCACCAACTCCCGGTTGAATCGGACTTCGTTGCTGTTCGACTTGCGGGCATCCCTGTCCCTCTCAAGGCGACGCCGAAACTTCGCCTCCTTCCGGCGTTCGGCCTTCTGCTCCTTCTTGCTCAGGGGCTCTCCGTCCTTCTCCAGCAACCTCTCATAGCGCACGTTGCGTATGGGCACGACCTGGTAGAGGCGCTTTTCGACCCGGGTCGGCTGGGCCTGCTTGTTCAGCTTCTCCGAGATCCGGAGGTGCCGGAAAGAATAGGCTTGCTCCGCTCGGTGCTTATTGTTGGCCAGGCCTCGTTCCAGGGCCCGGGAGAGGATCTCTTTCTCGGAGGGCTCCGGGGCGGGATTCTGCCCCCCCATCAGGTCGCCGGTTCCGGCCCAGGCCAACAGAACGATTACTGCGTGAATTGAACGCCTCACGCTCGACTCCACTCGTTTCCGGCCAAGAGCAGGGCTCCTTCCACAACCACGGTTTCTCCCAATTTGGCCGGTAACACCTGATAGCACCCGATGAGGGGTGGAAAGACGTACCTCTCGATCTCGTTCCGAATCGGGGCGAAGAACAGATCCTCGCCACTCTGGCTCACGCCGCCTCCGATCACGATCAGCTCAGGCGACAGCAGAGTCAAGACCTGGGCAATGCCCCACCCCAGCGCCTGGGTGGCCCGGCGGAGCGCGGCCAAGGCCAGAGCGTCTCCGGATCGGGCCGCCTCGGCAACCAATTCCGCCGTCAGACCCGCCGGGTTCCCCTGGCAGGACGCCAGGAGCCGGCTGCCGTTCCGGTCCGAATCGGCCTTCTTGCCACCCAGACTCCTGCGGGCGAATTCGGCAATGGACCATCCGCTGGCCAGGCTCTCCACCGTCCGGTCCGGATCCACCGCGTCCAGTCCCGGGCGCAGATGTCCGATCTCGCAGACTGACGGGCGGCCCTGTCCTTGAAGCCGCCCGTTCACGACATAGCCACCGCCCACGCCCGTTCCCACCGTCACGTAAAAAACCGAGTCTTTACCGCGACCCGTCCCCAGGCAGCTCTCGGCCAGCGCGGCCAGGTCGCAATCGTTTCCCAGAACGGCCGGCAGACCGAGATTCCGGCGGAACCAGTGGACCAGAGGGAAGCTCTCCCAGCCTGTTATGTGGTGGCTCTTGCGCACCCGGCCTTCCAGGGCATCCACCGGGCCGCCGAAGCCCACGCCGATTCCTCGGATGGGGTGGGCTGCCTTCAGTTCGGAGGTCTCCTCCCGAATCTGTTCCAGGATGCCGGCGGCGCCGGCGAAAGGGTCGACCTCGCGGCGTGTCAAGGAAACCGGGGGAGTCCCGTCTCCGGCACCGACACCCAACTGGAGTTTGGTCCCGCCGATTTCGATGCCCAAGAACATGGAGTCACCAGCTCTCAGAAAGACCCTGCATCCCGTCCGGATTCGGAAACCGTCTTTTCTCGAAACCGCTTCCGTTGAACGGTCCCGGGATTGGTGGAGGACCTCGGAGGCCGGGCCGTCACCGATCCGCGTAAGGTTTCAACTCCAACCGGGGTTGGACGGTGGGATTGAATGGAAAGGGCGGCCAATAGCCCTGCATCAGGCAGGAAACGGCCTCGACCACTCCGCGGTGGACGTCGGCCAGGGATTCCAGGGACACGGCCCCGTGATGAGGCGTGACGACGGCGTTGTCCAGGCTTCTCAGAGGACTGTCGGGAGCCAGCGGCTCCTGCTCCGTCACGTCCAGTGCCGCTCCCCCGATCCTCCGTTCCTTCAGGGCCGCGATCAGGGCCTCCTCGTCCACTACGGCGCCGCGGCTGGTGTTGATCAGGAATGCGGTGGGTTTCATCAGGCCCAGTTCGGAGGCCCCGATGAGATGCCGGGTCCCGGCGTTCAGAAAGGTATGTATGGAGATGAGGTCCGACTCCTTCATGACCCGTTCCAGCGAGGTCAATTCCACATCGAGATCCGAAGCGATTCCCGGGTCCACGTAGGGGTCGCTCGCAATGATCCGCATTCCGAATCCGCGGAGCCGGGGAACCATGCGCCGTCCGATATTGCCGAAGCCGACCAACCCCAGGGTGAGACGATCGAGCCGGCGCAGCGGCGGGTCCAGTGGCGGATCGGACCAACCACCCGACCTGACATAACGGTCAGAGCTCACCACGCGCCGGGCGCCGGCCAGGACCAGGGCCGCCGCGTGGTCCGCCACCTCGTTGACACAGTAGTCCGCCACGTTGAAGACCACGATCCCGTGGTCGGTTGCCGCGTCGACGTCGATGTTGTCCACGCCGATCCCGTAGCGTCCCAGCGCCCAGCAATCGTCCAGGTTTTCGATCACTCGCCTGCTGATCGGGCTGGACAAACCTTCGCTCAAGATGATCCGTGCCCCCGCGCAGGTTCGGATGATCTCCTCCTCGGTCAGAGCCCTTTTCAGAACCAGCTCTCCTCCCAGAGCCTCGATCGCTTTTCGCTCGGCGGCGTAGTTGTCACTTTTTTCCGCGAGATAGCAGTCCACGTTCACGACTCGAACGGGTTCGTGCGGCGATTCACTGGCCATGTCGATCACTCCTTGATGGACCTTGCAGCCTGGGTGTCAGACGTCGAATTCGGCAGGGCGCCTGTGAGCCCAGGGCCGAGCCTCCTCGAAAGCCGCCGAAGCGGCCAGCACCGTCTCTTCGTCGCCCCAACGGCCCACGATCTGCAGCCCGATGGGCATCCCGTCGTCGGAGAAACCACACGGGACGCTGGCGGCCGGATCCTCCGACAAGTTGAACGGGAAGGTGAAGGGAAAGAAGCGCCAAGACGGATTGGAGAGCCGGCGGCCCGCCACCACCTCCGGAGGCCGGCCGATGGGAAACGCCGGTACCGAAGTCACGGGGGTGAGAAGGAGGTCGTAACGGCCGAACAGTCGCGCCGTCTCGGCCCGATAGAATCCGATCTTGTTGAGCGCGCGGTAACAATCCGCCGCCGACAGGCCGCGGCCATGCTCCAAAGTGGCCCTGAAATAGTCGGTGAGTTGTTCCCGAGACCCGGGATCGTCCAGCAACTGGCCGAGGCAGGCGTAGCCCTTGGCCGAGAAGTAGTCGAAGAAATTCCGGAACATCTCATCGTTCGGTTCGGGGCCGAAGTCCACCTCCTCCACTCGGGCGCCCAACTCCTCGAAGACCCGGGCCGCTGCCGAAACCCGCTCCGTCACTTGGGAGTCCACGGCGGCTCCCCCCAGATCCAGATTGAGCGCGACCCTCAGACCGCCGACTCCCCGGCCCAGCGCCGCCTCGAAATCGGGAGGGGCCTCCTGGATGGTTCCGTACTCGGCGTCCGGAGCGGGCCCGGCCAGCGCGGCCGTCAAGATGGCAGCGTCCCGGACGGTCCGGGTCATGGGACCGACCGACGAGTTGTTGATGGGGTTCCAGGAGCTCATGTCCGCGTGCCGGCGCGGAATGCGCCCCTGGGTGGCCTTGAGCCCAAAGATCCCATTCAGAGCACAGGGGATGCGCACGCTCCCACCTCCGTCGCTGCCCTGGGCCACGGCGGTGAGGCCGGCCGCCACCGCCGCGCCCGCTCCCCCGCTGGAGCCGCCGGACGTCCGTTCCGTGTTCCAGGGATTGCGGCAGGGACCATAGACCAGATTCTCGGTGGTCCCCGAGAAACCGAACTCGGGCGTGTTGGTCTTCCCGATGATGATTCCGCCGGCGTTCTTCACTCGCTCCACGCAGAGGGCGTCGCTGGCCGCGATCTCCTCGGCCGGCACCGAGCCGTGGGTGAAACGCACACCCTTGACGCCCTCCAGATCCTTGATGGGTACGGGAATGCCGTGAAGCGGACCGAGAGGGTCCCCGGCCAGGACGGCCGCCTCCGCCTCCCGCGCCTGCTCCAGGGCCAGATCGTCGGTGATGGTGATGAAGGCGCCCAGCTTGGAATTGTACCGCTCGATCCTTGCCAGGGTGGCCTCTACCAGCTCCACCGGCGACAGTTCCCGGGCCGCGATGAGCTCCCGGAGTCGATAGAGGGACAGATACGCCAACTCGTGGTCCAAAACCATGGTGCTATGCCTCCGTTCGCATACCCGATCCCGCGGTTGCGGTAGAACCCGCCGGTCCCGGCCCGGCACGGTCCATTATCCCATGGCCGCGCCGCCGTCCACGCAGATGGTCTGTCCCGTGATGTTGCGAGCCTCGTCCGAGGCCAGGAAGGCCGCCAGGTGGCCGATGTCCTCGGGAGTCTGCTCCCGCTGCATGGGGATGGCGTCCTTGACGTATTTTTCGAACATCGGGCGAGGCTCCAGTCCGGCGTAATCGGGATGCGCGGCGATCATGGGAGCCAACCGGTGCCAGAAGGGGGACCAGATCATGCCCGGGCAGATCGCGTTCACCGTGACATTGTAGGGGGCCAGATCCTTGGCCGTGACCCGGGTCAGGCTCAGCACGGCGTTCTTGGCGGCGGTGTAGTCGGGGAGGATCTGGGCATCCCGCCGGGCGGCAATGGAGGAAATGTTGATGATCTTGCCGTACCGCCGCTCCATCATGTGCGGCGCCACTGCCTTGGAGAGCAGGAACGGCCCTTTGACGTTGACCCGGTAGCAGTTGTCCCAGTCCTCTTCCTCCTGGTTTGTGAAGGGCATGCCGAGGCGCTTGCCGAAGAGTCCGGCGTTGTTGACCAGGACGTCGACCTTGCCGAACGCCTTCAGGCCGGCTTCCACCAGGTCGAGACAATCCTGAGCGACAGTGACGTCCGCCCGAACCGTCAGGGCCCCCCGCCCCTCTTCCCGCACCTGGGAGGCACAGCGTTCCGCCGCTTCCAGGTCGATGTCCGACACCACCACGTCGGCCCCTTCACGAGCCAGAGCCAGACAGATGCCGGAGCCGATGCCACCCCCGCCGCCGGTCACCACGGCGACCCGATCCTGCAGCCGCATGATTGATCTCCTTACGGGTTCCAGTAAGCGAAAACGGCGGCAGAATACACTTGCACCGGCGGGAATGCCAATTGGTGCGGGCCCCTGATGGCGACCGGTCGAGCCGATTCGATCTGCTAAACTGGCGACGCTTTCGAGCCGCGACACCATGCCATCGACAATTTCGGATTTTCTCTCGCAGCTTCGCTTCCCCTACCTGTTCGTGCTCACGGCCGGTATCTTTTTTCTGGACCTCCTGGTCCCCGATGTCGTCCCCTTTGCGGACGAGATCCTGCTGGGGTTGGGAACCCTACTGCTGTCGAAACTCAAGAGGAAGCAAGGCGATGGGGCGGGATAGAGGTACTTTCGCTACCCGGCCGGGAATCCCGCTGGCCGCACTCGTACTGTTAACGGCGTACACGACTGCCTCAGGACCGGCAAAGGAAGCACCCGGCGATACGGCCCTGAAAAAATGGCTTGGAATGTGGAATTCTCAGATCGAAATCAGACCGGCGGCATGGTCGGTCAAGTTCCAGAAACTGTCAGGAACTGTGAAGGCCGAGTGGATTCTGAATGGCCGATACCAGCAGATCTCCAGCCACGCCGGAGAATATGAGACCCGCGAGCTCCAGCGCTACGAATCGAAGAGCGGCAAATATCACAAGTGGGTCTTTTCGTCCGACGGCTCGAACAGCTTCTGGAGCGGCGCCTGGGAGGACGAATCCGCGACCATGACCTGGGAATACGTCGACTTTGGCGCCGGCCTCAAGGGCAAGATCGTGGATCGTTTTGTCGGCGACGGGAAACACGAATCGAATCTGTTCATGAAGGACAACAGGGGCAACGTGCTCCTGGATGTCCGATCCACGCAGACTCGCGTGAAGCAACCCGCCAGGTAGTCTCCAACCGCCTTCCGTAGCCGACGGTCGTTGCTCCCGTCAAACCACCCGGTACGGCTCCAGCACTTCCCAGTTCGGCTCCATGCCCAGTCCCGGGGTCTGGGGAACGCTCACGCAACCGTCGGCGTCCAGGGTCAGCGATTCCTTGAAGATCCGGCCGTGCAGAGGGTTCACCGTCTCCCGATAGAACTCCAGAATGAGGCCGTTGGGAATGGCGGCCACCAGGTGGATGTGCACCTCCTGGGCGCCGTGGGGGGCGATGTGCAGGTCGTGGGCCGCCGCCAGCGAGGCCACGTTCATGAATTCGGTGATTCCGCCCAGGATCTGGGCGTCGGCGTTGAGAATGGACGCCGAACCGTGCTGGATCAGGTCCCGGAAGCCATAGCGCGTGTATTCGTTCTCGCCCGTGGCCACGGGAATGGAGCTGGATCGGGCGACCCGGGCGTGTCCCTCGTAGTCGTCCGGCGCCACCGGCTCCTCGAACCAGAAAACATCGTACGGTTCCATCTTCCTGGCGATCTCAACGGCTTGGTAGGCAACGTAGGCGTTGTTGGCATCGACCATCAGCTTGATGTCGGGACCGATCGTCTCGCGAACGACTCGAACCCGCTCTACGTCCTGGTTGATCTCCACACCCCCGATCTTCATTTTCACCGCCCGGGCCCCCAAATCCAGGCTCTCCTCCATTTCCTGAGCCAACTCCCGGAGGCCCTTCCCCTCCTCGTAGTAGCCGCCGGCGACATAGGTGGGAATACGGTCGCGAAACCCTCCCAGAAGCTTGTGAACCGGTTTCCCGAGGGCCTTCCCCATCAGGTCCCAGAGGGCGATGTCCACCGCACTGATGACCCAGGTGGTCAGACCGCGCCGGCCCACGACCTTGGGCCGCCACATGTTCTCCCAGATCCGACGGTAATTGAACGGGTCCTCTCCAACCAGGGCTTCCTTGAAATGTTCCACCAGCGCGACGGTCATGGGAGCCGACAAGCCGGGACCTCCCGCCCACCCCACGCCGGAGAGCCCTTCATCGGTGTGCACGCGGACCAGATTCAGCCGCACCGTGGCATAGGTGTATTTGCCGTTGCTGATGGGCCGGGGACGCGGCCAGGAATAGCACTGTACGGTCACATCGGTGATCTTCATTTGCGACGCTCCTTGACCCGGCACCATAGCAGTCCGCTCCTGAAGTCGCCACGGGCTGCCGACAGAGCCGGGGACCGCGGGCCATCGCCGGCTCCAGAGCTTCCATCCTCCCGGCGTGGGTATCTTTTTCCCTGTCGGTTGCTCCCGGGGGGGAGGTGGTAGGATGCGTCGTTCGCCCATGGTACGATGATTTTCAATCGACTAAGGTAACGAAGATCTCAAAATCGTACTGCCATCGAGATGACCGCCCATTCGAGTCGACCCACGCGACGGCATTTTCAGCGGGAACTGGGAATGGCTCTTGCCGGCGGCGGTTGGATCCTTCCCATGGCCTGCAGCGCGCCGGCGAACGAGTCTTCAACCGGTAGCGGCGGGAGCGTCCCGCCGGCCTGCAACTTCCAGGCCTCCTTCATGACCTGGGACTTGCCTCCCCCGGCCTACACCGAGAAACACGACATTCCCTTCGGGAACATGGCCCGCATCCAGTTGGACGCCATGATCGACGTCATCGACGATTCCAGCGGCGGCAGCGAGCGTTTCATTCTGATCCAGCCCTGCCGGACCGAACGTGTCTACAAGGAAGACCGTCTCTTCCAGATCCCCAGCGCCGAGTACCGCGTGATCTATTCCCTGGATCGGCGCCGGAGCGTCGGAAAGGGGATGACCTACCGGGGAGGAGGGTCGGTCGGAAGTTTGGTCAAAGACAAATTTCGGTCCCTCGTCATCGACGTGGTGACCTTTCCGAAGGGGATTATATACAATAGTGACGAGAAATGTCAGCGCCATGCTGTATAGTGTTAGCTGTAAGGGGTTGATATGAAAAGACATAAGGCACCTGGAAAGCACTTCCGTCAGGGACTCTCGGTGAGTCAGTTCTTTGCCAAGTTCCCGAACGACAAGGCGGCAGAAGCATGGGTCGCGAAGAAGCGGTGGCCCGATGAGGTCTGCTGCGCCCGTTGCGGATCGGTCAACGTTCAGACCCAGACCAAGCACCGGACGATGCCTTATCGCTGCCGTGAAAAGGAGTGCGGTAAGTGGTTCAGCGTCAAGACCGGGACGCCCATGGCTTGCTCCAAACTTGGGTGCCGGAGCTGGCTCTATGCCATCTATGTCGTCTCGACTCACCTGAAGGGTGTCTCCAGTATGAAACTGCATCGTGATCTTGGCATCACTCAGAAGTCGGCATGGCACCTGATTCACCGGATTCGGGAGACCTGGAACGACGACCCGACGATCCGATTCTTCGGCCCGGTCGAGGCGGACGAATCGTATTTCGGTGGCAAGCGTCGGAATATGAGCAACCAGAAACGGAAGCAACTGACGGGACGCGGGCCGGTGGGCAAAACGGCGGTTGTGGGACTCAAGGACCGGCAGACCAACGAGGTCCGGGCCCAGGTTGTCGAGGACACAACGGCCAAGACCCTCCAGGGTTACGTGCTGGACAACACGCAGCTTGGAACGACGGTTTACACGGATGACGCCCGCCCATATTCTTCTCTGAAGAACCATGAAACGGTCCGTCATTCAGCCCTGGAATTCGTCAGGGGTCCGGTTCACACCAATGGCGTCGAGTCGTTCTGGTCGATGCTCAAAAGGGCGCACACTGGAACTTTCCACAAGATTTCCAGAGCGCATCTTCACCGCTACATCGGGGAGTTTGCAGGCCGTCACAACATGAGAAACAAGGACACGCTGGACCAGATGGCTCACGTCATCGGCCGGATGAACGGGAAGTGGCTGCGTTACAAGGACCTGGTGGGGTGAGCCTGGAGCCTGGGAGGTTAATTTACGGAGACGGTTTGGACTGGAGCCAGTGGGATGACCAGTGCGTTGACCTGATTTACCTGGACCCCCCTTTCAACTCGAATCAAGATTACAATATTCTGTATTCAGACCAGGGCGGAGACCTCGCCCCATTCCGGGCGTTTGCCGAACGTGGTCGATTGCGGAATCCTTTGACCACAGGTTTCCAGCACTTCCCCTGATGACACACCCCTACGCGGGAAAGCCGCTATCCACACAACGCAGCCTGCTGGACTGCACATGAAACGCCAACGGCCCAAGCCCCGAAAGGTCAAACTGGTGAAGTCGTCCTATCAACCCTCCAAGGTGGAACTGGAGGAGGAAGTCAAACTGGACTGTTCCTTCGATGAGTTGTTCCAAGCCATGTTCCAACCCGTTGATGTTGAGTGGATTGAACGGCCGGAGAAGAGGGATTGAGGGCCAGGGTTTCGTCACTTTTGTACATAATCCCCTTTCCGAACATGAGAGTTCTCCGAACGCCCACCGAGGTCAATGAGGCGACCGGGGCCAACCACCCTCTGGTGGGACGCACCGAAATCAAGGACCCCCAGCGTCCGCTACGGTACGTTATCGAATATCCCGTCAAGACCATGAACTTCATGCCCCAGGACAACTCCTACCAGATCGATACGGGACCGCTCCTGGCCCCCGATTTCGATTTGGATAAGGCGTCGGCCATCGATCGGCTGGAGATGGCCCATGTCGCGTTCAACCACAAGGCTCCGGACCTGGCCGAGTTCATCCTGCGACAGCCGACGCCGGTCATGGACGAAACCGGCCGGGAGCTCTGCCGGGTTCTCCATTACTCCAAGGTCCGTGTCCATTCGGCTCGAAATACCCTGCTGGCCGGGATGGCCTAGCCGATTTACTCGGGAGATTCCCATCATGCCGATCAGAAGCCTTCTCTCTCTTTTCTCTTTTCCTCGCTTATGCCGCTCCCTGCATCGGCCGGGGATCGCGGCGGCGGTGCTGCTGGCCGGAGCCGTCCTGCTGCCGGCCCAGACCGACACCGGAACCATCCGCGGCTACGTCTACGATGTGACCCGGGCCGTCCTCCCCGGCGTCACCGTCACCGCCACCTACCAGGGCCGGGGCGTGGCCCGGGAAGCCATCACTTCGGATCTCGGCGAATACGTCCTGAGCCGGGTCGATCCCGGGCTCTACACGATCCGCTTCGAGCTGCCGGGGTTCGCTCCCTACGTGGTCCAGGATCTGCAGGTGATGGTCGGAGAAACCCAGACTTTCTCTCCGGAGATCGTGGTGGCCGCCGAGGCCATCGTCATCACTGCGGAAGCGACCGGGGCGGTGATCGCCCACGACAAGACCCAACAGTCCAACCATATCGATTCCACCAGCATCGAGGACCTTCCCATCAACCGCCGCGACTATCTGGACCTGGCGCTCCTGACTCCAGGAGTGGTGGACTCGAACTACGTGGCGGACGACCGGGACTTCCGCATCGCCCCGACGCCCGCGTCGGGACTGGGCATCGGCGGCGGCGGTGGGCGCGGCAACACCTTCACCATCGACGGCCTGAACAACAACTACGGCACCGGCGCGGTCCGGTCCTCCATCACCCAGGAGGCGGTGCAGGAGTTTCAGATCAATCGCAATTCGTTCTCCGCGGAATTGGGCGGCGCGCCCGGTGGCGCCATCAACATCGTCACCAAGGGAGGGACCAACGAATTTCGCGGGTCCATCTTCGGAGTGCTCCGCAACCGCCACTTCCAGGCCCGCAACTACTTCGATCCGTCCGAGTCGGCCTACACCCGGGCCCAGAGCGGAGGGTCCTTCGGCGGCCCCATCCTGCGCGACAGGACGTTTTTCTTCACCGCCTACGAACGCCTCGACCGTCACGAGTCGTCGTTCGTACCCCTGCTCCGGGACAGGTCGTTTCTCTACGAGCTGACCCCCACTCAGAAGGCCCTGGCCGATTTGCTCACCAGTCCCGCCGCTCCGCCATTTCTGGTCCCGGCGGCACAGCAACTGGTCCAATCCTTGATTCCGGGAAACTATCCCCACGTGGTCCAGTTGTTCGAGAGCAACAGCGGAGTCTTCCCCTTCTCGGAAGAACGGCAGCAGTTCATCGCCCGCATCGACCATGCGGTAGGGCCCGGACACAATCTCTTCTTTCGAGGAAACTGGACGGGACAGAACAGTCAGAACACCAACTTCGGTTCGCTGGTGGCCCGCAGCCGGGGACGCAACAGCGACCTGAACGATTTCACTATCGGCCTGGGAAACAACTGGGTGATCAGTCCGGAATGGATCAGCGAAACCTGGTTGGCCGTCGGGTACCACGACTTCGGCGTCTTCCCCACCGACCCGCACGGCCCCTCCATCGACATCAACGGATTCGGGAATTTCGGACGGGACTTCATCCTGCCGACCCGGAACGTCGAACGCATGGCGCAGGCCCGGCAGAACTTCACCTACGTCTCCGGAGGGCATACGGTGAAGGTCGGTGCGGACATCAATCCCTTCTACGACAGCGTCCGGTCCGAGACCTTCTTCAGCGGACGATTCATCTTCGGCGAGGCGGTGCCCCTGTCGGCTCTGATCGACGGCGCGCTCGGGGCTCCCATTTCCCCGCTGATCAAGGGATTGCTGATTCAGGCCGGCAGGCCTCAACTGGCGGAGGCCGTCGACGACCCCATCACCTCACTCCAGGCCTATGCGCTGGGCATCCCCATCGTCTACCAGCAAGGCTTCGGGAATCCCTACTGGCGCGGATGGGCTCACAACTACGGATTCTTTTTGGAGGATTCGTGGCGCGTCCACCCCAAATTCCTGCTGACTCTGGGGTTGCGCTACGAACTCTTTCACAAGTCGGATTTCCCCCGGGACAACAACAACTTCGGACCGCGGATGGGATTTGCCTGGAGCCCTGACGCCAAGACCGTGGTGCGAGGCGGCTACGGGATCTTCCACGGCCGGATCGACGGTCAGATCACCTACATCCACGATCTGCTCTCGGACGAATCGCAGCAGATCTTTCAAGCCTTCGTCCCCCTGACCGGCATCCAGGGCTTCACCAGTGCGCTGACCGGACAGCCGCTCACCTCGGCGGAAATTTATCAGACGGCCTTGGCTCGGGGCATCCTGGGCAAGCGGCAGATCCAGGCGGAGGATCTGGCCATCCACGGGCTCGTTCCCGCCCGCAACCTCCCTTTGCGAGTCGCGTTCTCGGTGGCCGACGATATGGTGAACCCCTACGCCCAACAGGCCAGCCTCGAGATCCAGAGAGAGGCGGGCGGATTCTCCCTTTCGGCCGGCTACAACTTCAACCGCGGCGTCCACATCGTCCGTCCGCTGGACATCAACATCTACCGGGCCGGAACCAATGCCGAGGGAAGGCCCATCGTCGGTTTTCGCAGACCGGAGATCCTGCAGGACAACGTCTACGGCAACTGGGCCAATTCCTTTTATCACGCCCTGATCCTGCAACTGGAGAAGCGCATTTCCAACAGCTTCATGATCTCGGCCCACCACACCTGGAGCAAGGCGATGGACGAGATGACCGACTACAACTCCTCGTTCCAACCGCATCTGCAATGGGACGCCCGGGCGGAATTGGCCCTCTCCTCCTACCACCGGGGACACCGATTCGTCGTCCGCACCCTGGCGAAACTCCCCTGGAAAGCCGGCCGGGGAAAGGGATTCGGACACAACGTGTTCGGCGACCTGACCCTTTCCGGCATCCTCGCCGCGCGCTCGTTCGCCCCCTTCAACCTCAACGCGGGATACGACAACGTGGGCGACCGTCACACCGACACCCACCGGCCCTGGGGCCTGGGACGCAACGTCGGCATCGGACCCAACTTTTTCAGCATCGACATGCGCCTGAAGCGCCGGATCTCCCTGATGGAGGACAAGAGCGTGGACATCGTCGTCGAGGCGTTCAACCTGCTCAACCGCACCAACTTCAAGCACGTCAACGGCGACGTGGGAACGCTCACGTTGGAAGAGCTTCCGTCCTCTTACAAGGGGCGCGTCGGCCCCGTAACGCAGCCGTTCTCGTACACCTCCGCGTTCGCGCCGAGGCAATTCCAGATCTCTCTTCGTCTCAACTTCTGATTTCAGAAATCGCTTCAACCCCGAGGAAACCGACATGCTGAATCGATCGACCCGCCGTCATTTTCAGGGACAGTTGGGAGCGGCTCTGGCCGGAGGCAGCTGGATCCTCCCCATGGCCTGCCAAGCGCCGGCCGAAGAGTCCGCATCCGGCTCCGACGAATCCGCCGCGAGGCCGGCTTGCGACTTCCAGACCTCCTTCATGACCTGGGATTTCCCTAACCCCGGTTCCAACCAGAAGCACGACATTCCGCACGGGAACATGGCCCGAATCCAGCTGGACGCCATGATCGACGTCATCGACGACTCCAGCGGCGAAAGCGACCGGTTCATTCTGATTCAGCCCTGCCGGACCGAGCGGGTCTACAAGGAAGACCGGCTGTTCCAGATCCCCAGCGGCGAATATCGCGTGATCTATTCCCTGGAACAGCACCGAAGCGTGGGCAAGGCGATGACCTACCAGGGCGGGGGCTCGAAGGGATCTCCGGTGAAGGACAACTTCCGTTCACTGGTCATCGACGTGGTGACCTTTCCCAATACACGGGTGCTCCAAACGCCGGCGGAGGTCAATGAGGCGACGGGTGCCAACCACCCGCTGGTGGGCCGCACCGAGATCAAGGACCCCCAGCTTCCATTGCGTTACGTCATCGAATACCCCATCAAGACCATGAACTTCATGCCCAAGGACAACTCCTACCAGATCGACACGGGGCCGCTCCTGGTCCCCGATTTCGATTTGGAAGAGACCGCGGTCATCGATCGCCTGGAGATGGCTCACGTGGCCCACAATCACAAGGCCCCCAATCTGGCGGAATTCATCCTGCGCAAGCCCACGCCGGTGACGGACGACTCCGGCCAGGAACTTTGCCAGATCCTCCACTACTCCAAGGTCCGGGTCGATTCGGCCCGCAATACCCTGCTGGCGGGCATGGCATAAGATCTCCGGCTCCGTTGGGAATCTCGCATCAGGATTAACTACAAGGCCACCCCCGGCCGATTCTTGCCCGGTTCGGTTCCTTTCGTCGTGCCGGAACCGTGCTCGTGCTACTCGCGAGCGCCGTCCTGCTGCGCGCCCAGACCGACCCCGGCACCATCCGCGGCCACGTCTACGGCCAGACCCGGGCCGTCCTCCCCGGGGTGACCGTCACCGCGCCCTACCAGGGCCGCGGCGCCACACGCGAGACCTTCACTTCGGATCTCGGCGAATACGTCCTGAGCCGGATCGACCCCGGCCTCTATACGCTCCGCTTCGATTTTCCCGGGTTTGCCCCCTACGTGGTCCAGGATCTGGAGGTGCCGGTCGGAAAGACCCAGACCTTCTCCGCGAAGATGGCCGCGGCTGCCGAAGCGATCGAAATCACCGCCGAGGCGACACGAATCACCGTCGCCCATGACAAGACCCAGCAGTCCAACCACATCGATTCCGTCAGCATCGAGGATCTCCCCATCAACCGCCGCGACTACCGGGACCTGGCGCTTCTGACCCCAGGCGTCGTGGACTCGAGCTACGTGGCGGACGATCGAGACCAGCGCCTCGCCCCGACGCCCGCGTCCGGCCTCGGCATCGGCGGCGGCGGACGTGGCAACACCTTCACCATCGACGGCCTGACCCTCTCCGGGATCGTCACCGTGCGCTCCTTCGCTCCTTTCGATCTCAATGCCGGCTACGACAACGTCGGCGACCGCCACACCAACACACACCGTCCCTGGAGCGTGGGCCGAAACGTCGGCCACGGACCCGACTACTTCACCGTGGACATGCGTGTGAAGCGCCAATTTCCCCTGATTGCGGACAGGAGCCTGGACGTCGTCGTAGAAGGCTTCAACCTGCTCAACCGCACCAATTTCAGGAAGGTCGAAAGCACCGTGGACACGCTCGCGCTGGACGAGCTTCCGTCATCGTACGAGGGTCGCCGGGGACCGGTGACGAAACCGTTCTCGTATACGTCCGGATTCCTGGGGAGGCAGTTCCAGGTTTCTCTCCGTATCAGTTTCTGATCGCGGGGCCACGATCGAGCGTCAAATGCCTGCTTTTCGGCATCGCCCCGACGACCCGGCGTCCGGGCTCGACCTTGGTGGGCGCAAGCTGAACCTCGCGGTTGCGTCAATCGCAGACCGATCCCCCGACCGGACCGAATCACGAACTTGTGTGGCACGTGGGGACTAACTTGGTTATGGTATGAAGGTGGCCCCGAACCTGACCGTTGGCGACCGCGTCCGACATCCGACGAAAAATGAGTGGGGGATCGGTCAGATCCTTTTCGTTCAGGGCCCCAAGGCGGGTGTTTTTTTCGTTGAGACCGGCGCTAAAACCATGTCGTTGAACCATGTGTCCTTGACGATTCTGGATCCACCACCGAGCCACCCGTTGCTGGACCGCATTGACCCGAAGGCAGCAACCGGGCCTGCTTATCAGAGTGTCAACCAATCCATCGATGGTTTCATCGACCGGTATCCGGGGGGCTTCCGCGACGACCGGTATCTGAAAAAGGAACGCGCCTACAAGGTCGCGGCCCATGAACTGGCCAAAACCATTTTGAGCCGGGATGAGCTGGAGCGGCTGTTGAAGACCCGGGCGTTCGGAGACGTTTGCCGGTCCGCTTTGCAAGCCGTAAACAAGACGAACCTGATCTTTCCCAACGAGAAGATGGCTCTGAGGAAGGGTCTGAAGCTGGCGAAACGCAAGGAAACATTTGCGGTGGCGCTGCACGCACTGCTTCACGGGGAGGACGCGTTTCGGTTGCGGTTCCAACGATTCGCATCCGTGCTCAATGAAGTGGGAGCTGCGAAATGGACAATCGCGACCTACTTCCCCTTCATGCTGTTCCCCGACCGGCACCAGTTCATCAAACCCAAGTATTCGCAGAATGCCGCCCGCGTCTGCGCCTTCGACCTCAAGTACACGCCGAAGCTTACTTGGACGACCTACAACCAGATGTTGCGGTTCTCAGACTATCTGAAGTCGGAGCTGGCGGTCCTTGAACCGCGGGACAATATCGACGTCCAGTCATTCATGTGGGTGATCGCGCAAGGGTGAGCAACGCAGACGGCAAGCGTCCGTCGCTTCGGGCTGCCGTTGTG
Organism: Acidobacteriota bacterium; assembly: GCA_965263035.1. Lineage (GTDB taxonomy): Bacteria > Acidobacteriota > UBA6911 > RPQK01 > JAJDTT01 > JAJDTT01. The sequence continues at coordinate 4,304,592 of OZ253580.1, read as the reverse complement.
GACCGACTGTGGGCTATCCCGATCGCCGTTTCCTGGCCGCAATCAGGCTTCGATGACACTTCATGGGGACGAATTCAATATCCACGAAGCCGGCCGCCTCAAGCAGGACGCTCATTTCCGATACGGAATAGCATTTCCCCTCCGTCGAGTGCATGAGCAGCACCGAGTACTCGGCGACCTCCAGCGGCCCCGTCTTGGAGGCGTTGATGTGCGTATCGTGAATCGCGATCGACCCGCCGGGCATGAGCGCTTCGAATGAGCGGGCCAGGATACGCTCGACATTGCCCATGTCCCAGTCGTGAAGCACGTTTGAAAACAAGTGAACGTCATGCCCAGCGGGAATCTCTTGGAACATGTCGCCGGCGACGATCCCGATCCGCTCCGACAGGCCCATCGTCTCGATGAAGCCGCCCGCCACGGCGTCCGCCGGCGGTTTCTCCAGAATCGACGCCTCGAGATGAGGGTATTCCCGGACCAGATGGCAGGCGTAGATGCCGGAGCCGCCGCCGATGTCCAACAGCCGCCTCCGGTCCCTGCAGTTCAGGCACTTGGCCAGGAGAGGAGCGAAGTAGGCTCCCCGGCTGTCCATGGCAGCCGTGAACGACTCGGCGAAATCCGCATCCTCCATGGCGGACTTCCACTCCTGCTGGTTGGTGTCGGCCCAGTTGGCCGGCTTCCCGGTTCGCAGCACGTTCAGCATCTCCCTGCAGACGGAGCGCTCCCCCATGGAGGCGAAATAAGGCAGAAGGCTGCGCGGCGAACCCTGGATCAGGAAGGACCGGGAGAGCGGCGTCAATCCATAGCCATCGTCCCGGCGCTCGACCAGGCCCATGGCGGCGAACAGCGTCATCATCACGTCCGCCGGGCGGTCCTGGATTCCCAGCGTGGAACAGATGCCGTGCCGGTCCATGACTTGGGTCTCCAGACGGGAGAACAGGTCCAGGTGGACCGCGGCGGCAAGCAGCAGGTCAGCGGAGTAGATGCTGTCCCGGGCGCGGAACAGAGTTGCCGGATCCGGAAATCCAACGTCTCCGGTCTCAGTCATGGGTTGAGTCCCTGAACCCGGCAACCCATCGATCGCCGGCTACCAAACTTCTTCGAAGATCCGCATCCAGTTTCCACCCAGGATCTTCAGCGTGTCCTCGTCCGAGTACCCCCGGTTCAGCAGAGCCTCCGCCAGATTGGGAAACTCGTGCGGCCCCTCCAGACCTTTGGGCTGGAAGGAGAGGTTTTCATAGTCCAGGGACGTGTCACTGAAGGTCGACGGGTAGCGCGTTCCCTGCTGCGAGGAGATGTAACGCCAGAAGGAGAGCGGCTGATCCTGGGTATTGTCGGTTCCCACCGCCACGTGATCGATGCCGATCCTCTGCACCATGTCGTCGACGGCGTCGATGTAGTCCTCGAGAGTCGACTCGAATCGCTTCGGCAGAAAATTGCAGAAGGGGGTCGTGCCCACGACCCCGCCCTTTTCCGCCAAACGTTTCAGCGCCTCATCCTGCTTGTTCCGGGGATGGTCGTAAAAGGCTCGCGCGTTGGCGTGGGTGACGGTCACGGGTTTTTCCGAAGCCTCGATGGCCTCCAGCGTCGTCCGGTCCCCCACGTGGGAGAGATCGATGAGAATCCCCAGGCGGTTCATCTCCCGGACCGCATCCATGCCGAAATTGCTCAACCCGTCGTCGCGGCGCTCGAAGCAACCGTTTCCCAGCAGATTCCGTTCGTGGTAGGTCAACTGAATGACCTTGACCCCCAACGCGTGAAAGAGCGCCAACCGATCCAGGTCGTTCTCGATGGGGGAGGCGTTCTGGAAGCTGAGGATGACGCCGGTTTGACCGGTCCGCTTCGCCTGCCGGATGTCCTCCGCGCTCTTGACCTGGACGATGTCGTCCCGTTCCCGAAAGCGGCGTAGCCATCCGGCGACGTAGCCCATCGTCTCCTGAAAGCCCTCCCAAGTCGCCAGGGTGGCGCTGATGGCGGTGATGCGGCCCTTTTGCAAGTTGGCGTACACCGCCGGACTGTCCCAATTGCTCACATTCAGACCGTCGATGACGATGGCGTTATCGTAAAGTGCTTTGGCCCGCTCACTCATGTCCTGCCCTCCCGTGACGAATTCCCCCGCGCGATCATGGAGGTCGTTTCGAAGCGACACCTAATCGAAACGAGTGCCGATCCGAAACAGATCCCCCAGGGGATTGTGCTTTTCCTCCAATGCGTCGGCGATGACGGGTCCGATGGAACCGCCGAACTTGAAGCCGTGACCGCTGCCGCAACCGGCGATCAGGATGTTCCGGGAGCCGGGGGCCCAGTCGATCACGAAATGGTCGTCCGGAGTGTTGGTGTACAGACAGGAGCGCCCGCCCACCATCTCGGCGCCGTGCAAGCCGGGCATGCGCTCCTGGACAAATCGGGAGACCCGTTCGATGAAGCGATCGGTGTTGGTGCGCTCCACTTCCGGATGGGTCTCGTCGTCCTTGAGGTCGTCGGCGACCTTGACATAGCCCTCCGCAAGCATGGGAAACCCATACCAGGCCTCTTGACCCGTGTTCACGGACCAGATGGGAAGCTTCTGCCGGCTGAAGAGCTCCCGGTCCCGGGGAATGAAAAAGACCATCTGGTTCCGGGTGAGATACAGGTGCTGCGCGAGTCCCGGCCAGAGCTGGACGATCCAGGCGCCGGCGGCCGCCACGACGCGGTCGAAGGTCAGCACCTCCGCCCCCGAGCGGACATGTACGGTAGCACCTGTCTCCTCGAGTTCGGCGACCGGGAACTCGGGCCGAATCTCGATGCCCCGGGCTTGCGCCAGACCAGCCAGATCGGCCACCGCCTGCCCACTGCGCAAGTAACCGGTCCAGGGGTCGTAGCGAACGGTGTCGTCTTCGAGATAGCGGAATTGGGGAAATCGGGTGCGAGCTTCCTTCGCGGACAAATATTGGGAACTGTCCGCGGTCAGGTCCGGGCCCGACCAGGTCCGATAGTGAGACGTGTAGTGAGAAGACCCGCTGACGATCGACACCTGTCCCGTTCGGAAAAGGAATGACCCGCCGACCTGTTCCTGCCAGATCCTCCACTGGCAGTCGGCTCGCTCGACCAGCTCAACGTAGGTTTCGTGCTGATAGCCGATCCGGCGGATGACCTTGGAGACGTCGTTGGAACTGGCGCGGCTCCCGGGAATTCCCTCCCGTTCCAGAACGGTCACCCGGTGCCCCCGGTCGAGCAACTCCAGTGCGGCGGCCAGACCGAATATGCCGCCGCCCACCACCCCCACGTTCATGGGCGACATCATACTGGCGGCAATTACGAATTACGAATTGGGAATTTGGCGAATTGACCGCCGCCGGAAGTGTACGATAGGCATTTGGACCATTCGGGGAGGACGAAAATGATCTCATGCAATCCGCGTCGTCGACCTGCGTCTCGGGCGCTCGCGGCTCCCATTGTCATCCTGCTGCTGTGGGTGCCCGCCACGGCCCAGGAGAACGCGGTCATGGACATGGGCTCGAAGCGTGAGCTGTTCGTCGACGGCTACCTGATCGAGAACTTGTCCGGAGTGCGGCTGCAACTCCACCATCCCATGCCCAAAGAGATCGTGATACACCACGACAAGCTGTGGGAGGGCAACGGCTGCAACTACTACTCCATCTTTCAGGACGGGGATCTCTTCCGGATGTACTACGATGCCTGGGCTCACGAACCCTCAAGCATTCCCGTCCATGACGTCCTGATTGCCTACGCCGAGAGCAAGGACGGCAAGAACTGGGTCCGGCCGGAGGTGGGACTGTTCGAGTTCAACGGTTCCAAGAAGAACAACATCGTCTGGGCCAGTGAGAAACTGGACAATTGGGGGGCGTTCAAGGACACCAATCCCGATTGCCCCCCGGAGGCCCGCTACAAGGCCTTCTACAACGGCAACGGCGGCCTCATGGCCGCCCAGTCGGCCGACGGCATCCACTGGTCCCCGGTCGGCAATGAACCGGTCCTGACCGACGGTGCTTTCGACAGCCACAACCTGGCCTTCTGGGACCATCGAAAGGGCCATTACCGGGCCTACTACCGGGATTTCAGAAACGGCGTTCGGGACATCAAGACCGCCACCTCCCAGGATTACATCCATTGGACGCCCGGGGAGTGGCTCGAGTACCCGGGAGCGCCGTCCGAGCAGCTCTACACCAACAACATCATTCCCTACTACCGGGCGCCCCACATCTACCTGGGTTTTCCGGCCCGCTATCTGGACCGCGGCTGGTCCGACGCCATGAGGGCGCTGCCGGAGCTGAAGGAACGCCTGGCCCGGGCCAATCTCAGCAGCTACACCACCGCATCGGGCACAAAGAGGACCTCGCAGCGGTACGGCACCGCTGTGACCGACGGGCTCTTCATGAGCAGCCGCGACGGCCAGGTGTTCCATCGCTGGGGGGAAGCCTTCATCCGGCCGGGGCTGCGTTACACCGACAACTGGGTCTACGGCGACAACTACCAGAACTGGGGGCTGATCGAGACCAAGTCGGACCTGCCGGGCGCCCCCGATGAAATCTCCATCTATGCCACCGAGCACTATTGGAGAGGGGCCTACACCAATCTGCGCCGCTTCATTATTCGAGTGGACGGCTTCGTCTCCGTCAACGCTCCCGCCAAAGGGGGCGAGTTCACCACCCGGCCCCTCAGGTTCAGGGGCCACCGGCTGGAAATGAATTTCTCCACTTCCGTCGCCGGGAGCGTGCGGGTGGAGATCCAGGACGCCGGCGGGAGGCCCCTACCCGGTTACACCTTGGACGACTGTCCCGAGATCTTCGGGGATCACCTGGAACGGGTGGTCCACTGGAAGAATGGCCCTGACGTCGGCTCACTCTCCGGCAAGCCGATTCGGCTCCGGTTCGTCATGAAGGACGCCGACCTCTACTCGATCCGGTTCCGTAACTGACCCCGCTTCCGAGGAAAGAGGAAAGAGGAAAGAGCGAAGACGGAAGCGGAGGGGTTCGTGTTGCGGGTAAGGGGACGCGCAGTCATCCTGACGAGCGCACTTGAGCCAGATCAACTCGTTACCTTGTTTCTCCGATGACTCCGCCGAACCCAGCCAGTGGAGGAGCTTCTCTCGGTCCTCTTGCTCTCTTTTCTCTCTCCTCTTTCCTTGCCGGAGCCCGTCTCCTGGTGTACAACCGGAGCCGGATGGGAGATTGGATCATGCGCAACTCGACACTGGTTTTATTGATTCTGCCCGGGATCCTGGCGTGTCTGGTGGGAACCGGCTGGGCTTCGGGCCACATCAGTTGGAAGGCCTCGGGCACGGGAGGCGCCGTGGCGGCCGGACACCCCGACGCGGTGGCAGCCGGCATCCGGATGCTGGAAGCAGGCGGGAACGCCGCCGATGCGGCCGCCGCCACCCTGCTGGCACTCTCGGTGACCGACTACGGGATGTTCGCCATCGGCGGCGAAATCCCTTTCCTGATCTACGACGCCAAGAAGGAGGAGGTGAAGGTCCTCTCCGGCCTGGGACGGGCCCCGCTGGATCAAGCCGCCATCGACTGGTACTACGCCAACACGATCCCGGCCCAGGGCAGCATGAAGGCCGCGCCGACGCCCGGTGCCGTGGACCTTTGCATCACCGCCCTAAAGCTCTATGGCACCAAGTCCTTCGCGGAAGCGTCGGCCCCGGTGCTGGAGATCCTGGACGCCGGATCGGAAGAGTGGCATCCCAAGTTGGCCGTTACCTTCCGGAAACTGGTGGACGCCGAGCGGAAGGCCAGCGGAAGCCGGGAAGAGAAGCTGACCGCGGCCCGGGACCGCTTCTACAAAGGGGACGTGGCCGACGAGCTCGAGGCATGGTACATCGCCACCGGCTCTTTCCTCCGGAAGAAGGATCTGGCGGCCCATGTGACCCGGGTCGAGGATCCGGTCTCGGTGGACTACCGGGGCTACACCGTCTACAAATGCCCATCCTGGACCCAGGGACCGGCCCTGTGCCAAGCCCTCAGATTGCTTGAGGGCTTCGACCTGAAGCGGATGGGGCATCTCTCGTCCGGCTACATCCACACCCTCACCGAGTCGTTGAAGCTGGCCTTCGCCGACCGGGACGAATACTACGGAGATCCCCTCTTCGCCCGGGTCCCCATGAAGGCCCTCCTGTCGCGGGAGTATGCGCGGGTCCGCCGGTCACTGATCGATCCGAATCGAGCGTCCCTGGAGCGCCGGCCGGGAGATCCCCACCACATGAAGCCGCTCAAGGGGATGATGCGGGCCGGGAACAATCCGAATCGGATCCCCATCAGCGACACCACCACCTGCGTGGTGGCGGACAAGTGGGGCAACGTGGTGGCCGCCACTCCCAGCTGCAACCTGTCGGGCAACCTCCCCGGACCTTCGGGCGTCACCACTGGGAACCGTCTCCGGAGCCTGAACACCACCCGGGGCCATCCCAATCGCATCCAGCCGGGAAAGCGGCCCCGGATCACCCTGACGCCCACCCTGGTCACCCGGGACGGCAAGCCGGTCATCGCCATCAGCGTGGCGGGAGGCGACCTGCAGGATCAGACCACTTTGAACGTGCTTCTGAACCACGTGGAATTCGGCATGCTTCCGGAAAAGGCGGTGACCGCGTCCCGCTTCAACACGGATCACCACCAGAATTCCTTCGACCCGAATCCGAACCGCGACGAGGCTTTCATCAAGGCGGGCAGCCTGCAGGTCCACAGCGGCGTCACCCAGGAAGTCCAGGAGGAATTGAAGCGGCAGGGGCACCGCCTGACCACCACCGACGGCTACATCGCCCGGCCGGTGATGATCTACATCGATCAGGAGAAGGGACTCATCCACGCCGCGGGGGATCCGGCGGCAGGCCGGCACGCCGCTGCGATTGATTGACTCCGCCGGGCGCTCCGACCCTCACCGCTGCCACGGAAACGTAAACGTGGGCTGGTTCACATAGCGCCGCATCTGAATCGAGAGGCGCGAGCCGGCGCCGGCCTCCAGGCGGACGGTGAACTGCGAGTCTCCCACCTCGATTCGTTTCTCGGCTACCGTGACCGCCACCGCATCGTGTTCCGCGTACCCCCCGGTCTGTACCACCAGCGTGCGGCTCTTCACCGGGTTGGTATTCACCAGTAGGAGAGTGACGCCGCCGGGGCGGATCTGCTCCACCAGCGCCCCGACATCGCGGGGCAGCCCCGGCCTCCGCTCCTCGGCGTCGAAATAGCGGAGCTGCGCATGGACCACGTTGCCGCCGCTGCCCGGGTCGTTGGCTCCGAGCATGAGGTTGTGGAGGCTGCCCACCGAGGTGACCACCGGCATGTCGGCGGACTGTCGAGTATCCGCCGTACGGGAATCCATCCGCACCTTTTGAACCTGACTTCGGATCACATCCAGATCTCTTGCCATCGCCTCCATGGGAAAGCCCGGCGCCTGACCCTGCAGGTAGCGGACCCAGGGCTCTTCCGCGACTCGGGGCAGGTCGGCCTCCTCCAGGGTCCAGGTGTAGATGTCGGTCAGCTCCGGAAGCGACCAGAAATTGACGTTCCCGCCGCGGCGAGCGCTGTTGTCGATGTAAGCGTACCAACCGTCGTCGCCGTATTTGTGCGGAACCATGACGCGGCCGTCGATGACCTTCTGCGCCGCGTACATGTTCTCGATCTGCGTTCTCAGCGTGTCCGCGTACTTGCGGTCGCCGGTGAGGAGGAACGCGATCCCGAAACCGACCCGGGCGCCCCGCATCACGTAGTTGTTGCCCGGATTGTCCGATCCGTCATCGGACTTGGGACGGAAGTTCCATCCGTAGACTCCGCGCCACCATTTCCCGTCCCACTCGCCTCCGATGGACCCGTCCAGGCCGATGTTGCTGGGAAGGTTGCCTCCGTTTCGGGCTGTCCTCTCGACCCAGGCATCGACGTACTCCAGAATCCAGTCCCGGTACTTCTTCTCCCCGGTCAACAGGTACGCGGTCATGGCCAGGTTCGTCGCCAGCAGGTTCTGCGGGTGGTCGCCGCTCAGTTTGACCGTGTACCCCAATCGGGTCCAGCGTTCGGTTCGCGGGGGTTGCCCCGGCCGCGGGTCGTGACGGGGTCGCGGGTTCCCTCCCCAGTCATACTCCGTAGCCGGCGTCAGCAACGGCCCCCGGCTGCCGTTGAACAGGCTCCGAATGATCTTCTGCTCCGGATCGTAGTTGGGCGCGCCGGGATCTTCGTTCATGTAGAACCCGGCAAAGCGCCGGGCCCGGATCAGGTATTGAGGGTCTTGCGGGTGGGCGAGGCCGTACCAATACCAGGGAGCCATCCCCTCGCCCGTGTGCTCCCAGTCGAGTTGCGGACAGAACTCCCGGTAGAGCATGCCGTCCTTGGCCGCCGCCACCATGGGTTCCCGGGCTTCGGTGTACTGGTCGAGATGTCCCTCCCAGATCTTCTTGTGCAACGCCAGGATCTCGGGCGGCGCCCCCAGCATGTAGAGGATGGGCAGGTCGCGGTAGGTCTCCGTGACGTCGTCGGCGCCGTCCATGGCGCCCCAGTTGGGGGTGATGCGCATCCAGCCGCGGTCGTCGACGTACTTGGCGGCCGCCACGAACGCCGCCTCGGCGTTGGAATCGATCAGGGTCCACTGGGCCAGGGCCCAGGCCGGCGGAGGCATCGGCGTGGAGATGTCGATCGAGGGCCGCGCCAGGGCCAACGACCCGGTCACGAGCCCCAGAGCGATGCAGATTGCAGTGGTGCCGATTTTCTTCGGACTTGGAATAGTTGCGGCCATTTCTTCCCTCCCCATGTCATGATAAAGATTGTAACTGTGCAAGAGAATCGGGAATTGCAGATGAAAGTGAGGGGGAAGCCTGTAATGCAACAAACAATGGGCGCGATGGTCTTGATTCTGGTGTCATTCGGGCAGGTCCTGGCGGGAGCGGATGCCGCCTCGCCACTCCAGCTCGGATCCCGGCTGGAACTCTTCGTGGACGACTATCTCATCGAGTCCATGGACGGAGTCCGGCTCCAGCTTCACACGCCTCAGCCGGCGGGGACGGTTCTGAAATACGACAAGCCCTGGGAAGGGACGACGAGCGCCTACCATACGGTCTTCAAGGACGGCGACCTCTTCAGGATGTACTACCGGGGCAGCAGCCATGGCGGATACACCGTGCCCTCGCTGATGAAACCGGGCGAGAATGTCATTCCTCAGCACGAACAGGTGGCCTGCTACGCCGAGAGCCGCGACGGAATCCGCTGGACCCGTCCCTCCTTGGGGCTGATCGAGTTCGAAGGGTCCAAGGACAACAACATCATCTGGAGCGGCGACCGGTCCGGCGCCCATAACTTCTCGCCCTTCAAGGACGGGAACCCCGATGCTCCCGCTTCGCAGCGATACAAGGCCGTGGGCTCGAGCAATCTCGACGGAAAACCGGTCCTGCTGGGATTCGTTTCTCCCGACGGCATCCACTGGAGCCAGATCCAAGAGAAGCCCATCATCACCGACGGCGCCTTCGATTCACTGAACGTGGCCTTCTGGGATTCGGTGCGGCAGCGGTACACGGCCATCTACCGGGACGGTCTCGACGGCGTCCGGACCATCAAGTTTTCTCATTCCGAGAACTTCGTCGACTGGCCCCCGGGCCGGTATGCCGACTATGGCGACACTCCCCGGGAACAGCTCTACACCAACGCCACCCGGCCCTACTTCCGGGCGCCTCAAATCTACCTGGCCTTTCCCAAACGTTACGTTCAGTGGAGGACCTATCACGAGGACGCTCCCGGCTCGGGCGTCTCGGAGGGAGTCTTCATGACCAGCCGGGACGGCGTGCACTGGGACCGGCGCTTCATGGAGGCCTTCGTGCGGCCGGGGCGAAACCCCAGGAGTTGGGTCCACCGCACCACCATGATCGCGGCGGGAGTGCTTCCCACGGCCGACGATGAGATATCGATCTACGTGTCCCGCCACTACACTTCTCCCAGTGCCCACTTGGAGCGGATGGTCCTCCGTACCGACGGCTTCGCGTCGGCTCAGGCCGGCTACGGGGGCGGTGAGCTGCTGACCAAGCCACTGCAGTTCCAGGGAAACAATCTGGTCCTCAACTTCGCCACCTCGGCCGCCGGAAGTATCCACTTGGAGATTCAGGATGCCGAAGGCAATCCGCTCCCGGGCTTTGCCTTGGAGGAATCCCCGTTGATCTGGGGCGATGAGATCGAGCACGCCGTCCGCTGGGAGCGGTCTCATTCCAAGGCCACCACTGACGAGCCCCTGCGGCGGATCGGCGACAAACCGGTGCGGCTGCGCTTCGTGATGAAGGACGCCGATCTTTTCTCGCTGAGGTTCCGGTAAACCGAAGAGTCCGGTCGACTCGAAGGGGAAAGTTATTGACCGGGACGCACTGCAAGACTGCGTTCGCCGGAAGTTCCTTTTCAGGCGTTTTGTTGGCAGCCATCCTGGCGGCATCCGCCGGCGCCTGCTCGAGTTCGGATCGAAGTGAGATGTCAGAGTCCGATTCTACGGCAGAGGAAACCAGCCTCTCGCCGAAACGAAGCGACCCGGCCAGCATTCCTGCGGACGGCGGCAACGGCTCGAAACCGATCCGGATCGCCGCCATCGTGACCACCTTCTTCCCCAACAGCCATGCGGGGGTCATCGTCGACAAATTCCTGCGCGGGTTTCCCACCGACGAGGGCCTGATTCCACCCCGGTCCGTGATCGCCTCGTTGTACATCGACCAGATTCACGAGCGGGACGTGGGCCGCCAGCTCGCCCGCGAGTTCGACATCCCGCTGTACGAGAGCATCCGGGCGGCGCTGACGCTGGGCGGGGACAAGTTGGCGGTGGATGCCGTGCTGCTGATCGGGGAGCACGGGGACTACCCGCGGTCGGAGTTGGGGCAGGAGATGTTGCCGCGCCGCTATTTCTTCGAACAGATTGCCGGTGTCATCGGCGAGGCGCGACGGCCCATCCCGGTTTACAACGACAAGCACTTCTCCTATCGCTGGGACGATGCGGCCTGGATGTACGAGACCGCCAGGGCGAAGAACATCCCGCTCTGGGCCGGTTCGGCTCTCCCTGTCGTCTGGCGGAACCCCAACTGGGAACATCCCCTGGATCAGCCCGTGGACCGAGCGATCGTCATCGGCTTTCACATGGTGGAGCGGTACGGCTTCCACGCCCTCGAGGTGCTGCAGTCCAACGTCGAACGGCGGCGCGGCGGGGAGACCGGAGTTCGCTCCGTGCAATGTCTGTCGGGAGAAGAAGTGTGGCGCGCCGGCGAACAGGGCCGATGGTCACTCCCCCTGGCCAACGCGGCACTGAGCCGGATCGAGGACGGACCGGGCCAGCTGGACCCGAAGCAGGTGGTCGATCCCCATCTCTTCCTGGTGGAATACGTGGACGGCCTGGAGGCCGCGGTCCTGATGTTGGGAGACGGCTACGTCCAAAAGTTCGCTTACGCCCAGCAACGCGGAGCGTCCACCGAGGCCCTCGAATACCACATCGCCGGTGGCCCTGCCCACGCGGCATTCGGCTATCTCGGCCTCAACATCGAAGACTTCTTCGTCTCGGGCCGCGCCCCCAACCCCGTGGAACGAACTCTCCTGACCACCGGCATACTGGAGGCGGCCATGATCTCTCGAAGCCGGGGCGGGAAGAGGGTGCGGACGCCGCACCTGTCGTCGATCCGGTACCGGCCGGGCAAAGGAGCCAGGAGGCCGACCGGTCCGCGGCCAATAGGAGCGAGCGTCGGCGATTGGATCGTCCACGAGCCCGGCGCCACGCCCGCGGCCCAGTCGATTCCCATCACCCGCGACGGCACCGTCAGACGACCCCGCCCCTCGAATTGACGGAGGGGGAACTCTTAGTCCCCCTCTTTATCGCCTGGGAGGGGGGACTTGTAGTCCCCCTCTTCATCGCCGCTCCGGAATCGAGGGTTACAAACCCCCGCCCGCACGGGGTTGCAAACCCCCGCCCCCACGCGAAGGGCGTGTTAAACGGCAGCCGGACGGAATTGCGGCGGCCGGCACACGTGGATAGCCTGCTCGAAAGCGTACGCCAGTCGGATGAGATTCCCTTCGCTCTAGGCACGCCCGAAGAAGGAGACCCCCACCGGAAGACTGTGGACGAAGCCCGCCGGCAAGATGATGCCCGAGACATACACTGTCCCCTTCTTGGTTCCTTCTGGTGACCCTCCCTGACATTCCGGCGGGCAAAGAGCGAGGGCCACGGACTGCTAACCCATACACTCAGACTGCAACATGGTAGATTTGGCGCCCGAGACCGCTTGAGAGAACAGCGATCACCTCCGCGACAAGGGGTTGCAATTCCTGCAATCGAGTGCGACCGGCAATCATGATGACGACCGGGATCGGAAGTTCGTTGACGTTCTGCTGATACGCGAAACCCTTATCGACCGTGACGAGGGCATCGAATCCATGCTCCGCCGCGAGGCGCAGCAACTCCCCGTTCGCGCAACCCGCCCAACCCATCTGCTGCACCGTGCGTGTTTCAATCGAACCGGGAAACGACAAGGCAAGCCGCCGTGGGGTGGATTCGTCAAGCAGCACCTTCATTGGCATAACTCACCAGTATCGTCGTTGCACGTTCGAGCAGTTCGACGGCCTGCTTCCTCGATACCGTGGGGTAGTCATCCAGAAACTCGTCGAGTCGGTCGCCCGCTTCGAGATGCTCCATCAGTATCCGCACCGGAACCCTCGTACCCGAGAACACGGGAGTCCCGCCCAGGATGTCCGGGTTCCTGTCGATGAGCTTGTCGGTCATGGTTGTCTCCGCCCGTGCATGTCGGTGTCTTGAGTCAGCGATTTTACCCTACCCTTTCGCGCACTGGATCGCCACCGCAGCCGGACGAAATCGGGGGGGCCGGCGCACGTGGGTGGCCTGCTCGAAGGCGTACGCCAGCCGGATGAGTTTCCCTTCGCTCCAGGCACGCCCGAAGAAGGAGATCCCCACCGGAAGGCCGTGGACGAAGCCCGCTGGAACGGCGACGTTGGGGTAGCCGGCCACCGCTGCGCCGCCCGAGCTGCCGCCTCCGTAGGAATCGCCGTTCACCAGGTCGGTGACCCAGGCGGGACCGCCGGTGGGCGCCAGCAGGGCGTCCAACCGGTGCTCGTCCATCACCCGGTCGATTCCCTCGGTTCGGCTCAGGCGATGATTCCGGGCCAAGGCATCCCGGTATCTCCGGTCGCTCAACGGTCCCTTCGCCTGGGCCTGAATGAAGTGTTCCTGGCCGAAGTAGGGCATCTCGCGATCCGCATTCTCTTCGTTGAACCGGATGAGATCTTTCAGCGACTTCACCCGTGACGATCCTCCCAACTGGGCCAGGTAGGCGTTCAGCCCGGCCTTGAACTCGTAGTGCAGGACCTCCCGCTCAGACTCGCTCCATTCCCCCCAGGTCGGGATGTCCACGGGATCTACGACCTCCGCTCCCAGGTTCCGCATGGCCCGAACCGCCTCTTCGACGATGCCGTCCACGGCCGGATGAAATCCCAGAAGCCGGCGGACCAGACCGATTCGGGCTCCACGGAGCCCGGACGGGTCCAGAAATCGGCTGTAGTCGGTGTACGACCGTCCCCGGCTCGCCGCCGTGTGGGAATCATCGGGATCGACTCCGGTCAGAGCCCCCAGAACCGCCACGGCGTCGGCCACGGTTCGAGCCATGGGTCCGGCCGTATCCTGACTGTGGGAAATGGGAATGATTCCGGTTCGGCTGACCAGTCCCACGGTCGGCTTGATGCCCACGATTCCGTTGGCCGTCGACGGACAGACGATGGAGCCGTCGGTCTCGGTTCCGATGGCGGCGGAACAGAGGCTGGCCGACGCGGCCACCCCGGAGCCGGAGCTGGATCCACAGGGGTTGCGGTCCAGGGCGTAAGGATTCCGGGTGAGGCCGCCGCGTCCACTCCAGCCGCTGGTGGAACGGGTGGAACGGAAGTTGGCCCACTCGCTGAGGTTGGTCTTCCCCAGCAGGACGGCTCCCGCTTGCCGCAGCTTCCGCGCCACGAAGGAATCCCGAGCCGGAATGGACCCCTCGAGCGCCAGCGAACCGGCGGTGGTCGTCATCCTGTCGGCCGTGCCGATGTTGTCCTTGATCAGGATGGGAATGCCGTGCAGCGGTCCTCGAACTCCCGCCTCCCGCCGCTCCCGATCCAGGGAATCGGCGATGGCGATCGCTTCGGGATTGATTTCGATGACGGCACGGAGCGCCGGCCCCTGGCCGTCGATCTCCTCGATGCGGCGCAGGTATTTCTCGGCAATGGTGCGAGCCGTCTCCTGCCCCGAGTCCATCCTTCGCTGAAATTCCAGGATGGAGACCTCGTCCAACTCGAAGGGAGGAACGGCCGAAGCCGCCGCCTCAGGGCCGGGGGGACGCTCCGTCCGGCAGGCGGCGGGCGACGCCGCGGCGGCTGTCCCCACTGCCCCAGCGCCGATGAACTCGCGGCGATTCAGGTTCGTTGAAGAGGACAGGCCGCGGCCGCGGGGCATCGATTTCCTCTCGAATTCATTGCGAAATTCGAGCTAGCTGAGGTGCAACACCTTCACTTCGCCGGGCGGCACCTGAACCCTGAAACGTCCGTCCTGCACCGGCACAGTGTGTTCATCGATCAGATCCTGGGCCCTCGAAAAGCTCCATTTGGGTGACAGGCCGGTTTCGGCGGCCCGAGGCTCCAGGTTGAAGAGGAACATCAGCACGCCCTCCTCTCTGGCCTGGGCCAGTTGCACGATGATCCGGTCTCCCTCCGTGCGGACCGGCGAATCGACGCCCAGGGACCGCACCAGCGGAACCAGCACCTCGTCTCGAACGGGACTCTCGAGACCTTCCCAGAGCGACAGGGTGATCCAGGTGAAGCGCCGGCCGGAGGTCTGCATCCCGACCACCTCATCTCCATGCCAAGCCACCGGGCGGGCCTGACCCGCAAGTTGCAGTCCGATGAAGTTGCACTCCCGGCCGATGGGGAATTCGCCCCCCTCCAGCCGCAAGCGATTGGTCTCGTCGCGGATCTCCTTCGCCGTGATCCGGCTGTGATCCAGGGTCTTGACCCCCAGCAGTTCAGACAACCCTTCGGGCGGATCGAAACTGAAGCGGCCGTTCTCGGCGTTGGTTCCGAACGGTCCGTCGGCCACCAGGCGGGGACCCCCGGCGCCGCTTACGGTGCGTCTGACCTTCTCCACCAGATCCTCATCGAGGACGGCCGTCCGGGGGAGATAGACCAGCTTATAGCCGTCCCAATCCATGCGGGGACTGACCACGTCCACCGGTATGTTGTGCTCCCACAGTGTCCGGTAGGTGCCCCTGAGGCTCGCCCGATAGTCCGTTCCGGCCTTGCCCAAACGGTGCAGCACGTCGCTCTTCTCGTGGTAGACGACGGCCATCTCGGCTCGGGGAACCCGGAGCGGAAGGTGGGGCCGCACACGCTTCATTTGTTGGATCGTCTTTTCCGCGGCGGCCAGCCGCGGCAACCGGACCCCGCCCAGAGAGACCAGGTTCAGACCCGGCGCCTCGAAGCTCAGGTACTCGGGACGGTACTGCCAGAACAGGGCGCCGGAGCCTCCCCGCGCCAGCGCCAGCCACATGTTGGCGCTGATCTCCTCGGGGGTCGTCTGCCGTTTGTGGTGCATGCCCCCCGGATTCATCCCGGCATAGATCTCCTCGTACCACCAGCGGCCGCCCGTTCCGATGCTGCGCGACCAGTCGGTGGCGAAACAGGTTTCGGCAAAGTGGTAGGGATCGTCACCACTGAGAAAGTCGTTGCTGCGGGAGGAGAATCCCCAGGAATCGAACTCCCGGGCACTCAGTTCGTCCCAGATTCGGGGGAAATGCGCCCCGTGACCGCGGACCTCGTGACGGTCGTCCAGGCTCCGGACCACCTCCACCTGCCACCGGACCTGATCCCGGAGGTCTTCGTTCTGGAACTCCTGCCACAACATCATTTCCACGATGGCCGAATCGGACCGGGCCGGCTCCACGTCGGCCCAATCCCGATAGCGGCGGTGCAGTTTCCGGTTCAGCTGATCCAGGCTGAAACGCCGTTTCAGCCAATCCCGGTAGGCCGATATGGAGTGCTCGCAATAACAGCCCTTGGGAAACCCGTAGTGCGCGGCCGCCGTCGCCACCCCGTCCCAGACACTCCACATGATCAGGTTCGGCGCGTCCTTGTAGCGGTCCACCACCGCTCTGAGAATGGCGCCTCCGTACTCCCTCCACTTGGGGTGATTGTAGCAGTGCCACTGCCGGCCCTGGGGAGCGGCGTTGCCGGCCCGGGGAACCGCGACCTGTCCCTCGCTCGAGACCACACGCATATCGGGATGACGGCGCCTCATCCACTCGGGCGCCGCGCCATGGGTGGCCAGCGTCATGTCGAACCAGACCAGGAGGTCGTGCTTGTGGGCCAGCTCGAATAACCGGTCGAAGTCGTCCAGCTCGTATTTTCCGGGCTGAGGCTCCATCCAGTTCCAGTAGGAGAAGGTCCGAACGATGCGCAGACCGGCACGCCGGATGTCTGCGAAGTCCTGGTCCCAGAATTCCTGTGGAGGCATGGGAGCCCGGTAGTACTCGACACCGAGCAGGAACTCCTTGGACAACCCGGGGCGCTGTTCCCGAGCCGCCGGCACGGCAACCACGGGCCAGGTCCCGGCAGTCATGGCGGTACTTGAGAGGGCGAGGAACTTTCTACGATTCATGGGAGAAGCTCCCTCACCGGCCGGGCACCGGCGAATTCATGGAAGAAACAAGGTCTCAATCCAATCTGCCTCACTTGTCCTCGACGAGACCATTTCCCGGTCTGCGCCGCGCTGCGCGTAAAATACCCGCTTTTCCTCACTCTCTCCTCTTTCCTCTGTTCCTCAGTTCCGTTCCATGCTGGAAACCCTGTTCCTGGGCAGGAACCAACTGTAAAGAGCCGGCAACAACAGCAGCGTCAGGATCGTCGAACTGACCAGCCCGCCGATCACCACAGTGGCCAGCGGGCGCTGAACTTCGGCGCCGATCGAAGTTGCGACCGCCATCGGAAGGAACCCCAGACTGGCCACCAACGAAGTCATCAGAACCGGGCGCAGCCGCGTCACGGCGCCCTCAACGACCGCCTCGCGAAGCGGACGGCCCCGTTCCAGCAGGGAGTTGGTCGTCGAGACCATCACCAGTCCGTCCAGCACCGCCACGCCGAACACGGCGATAAAGCCGATCGAGGCCGAAACATTCAGGTTCATTCCCCGCAGCCACAGCGCGGCGATCCCGCCGACCGTGGCGAACGGAACGATGAGCAGCACCAGCGACGATTGCTTGGCTGATCGGAACGTGAGGTACAACAGCGTGAAGATCACCAGCAGGACCGCCGGCAGGACCAAAATCATCCGCTGCATGGCCCGCTGCTGGTTTTCGAACTGGCCGCCCCAGGTGATGTAGTAGCCTGCCGGCAGGTCCACGGCCGCTTGAATGCGGCGTTGCGCTGCGGCGACGAAACTGCCCAGATCGCGCCCGCGGACATTGCACTGCACCACAATACGGCGCTGGCTGTCTTCGCGATGGACGACCTCCGGACCGCTGGCGCGGCGAATCTCGGCCACACGGGCCAACGGAACCTGCTCTCCCGCCGGCGCCGCCAGCAGAATGCTGCCGAGCGCGTCGCGGTCCCTGCGATAGGACTCGGGCAATCGAACGGCGATCTGAAACCGGCGGCGGCCATCGATGACTTCCGTCACCGCCTTGCCGCCCACCGCGGCCTGCACCACGTCGCGAACGTCCGAAACATTGAGGCCGTAACGTGCCAGTTCGTCCCGGTCCACGACAACCTGCCACTCGGCCGCGCCGGAAAAGACTTGCTTCTGGGCGTCGGCGGCACCGCGCACCTGCCCGAGCACGCGCAGCACTTCGTCGGCCGTGTGGTCGAGCACTTGCTCGTCGGGTCCGAAGATCTTGACCGCGACGTCAGCCTCCACGCCGGAAATGGTCTCGCCCAGGCGCATCGCCATCGGCTGCGTAAAGTTGAAGACGACCCCGGGAATCTTCGACAGTTCCGCCGCCATGGCTTCCGTCAGTCCTTCTTTGGTGCCGGCCGTGGTCCATTGGTCACGCGGCTTCAACTTCACGAACACGTCGCTCTCGTAGATGCCCATCGCCTCGGTGGCGAGGTCGGGCCGGCCCAGCATGCCGACTACGCCGGTCACCTCGGGGAACTCCAGCAACGTCCTTTCGACTTCGAGCCCGATGTCCACCGATTCGGACAACGAGATGCTGGGAAGCCGAAGCGTCTGAACCAGCATGGACCCCTCGTCGAGGCGCGGCATGAATTCGGTGCCGATGAAGCGCAGCGAGCCCAGGGGGACGGCGACCACAAGCAAGCCCGCGGTGACCACAAGCCCCCGGTGATCGAGCGCGTAGTTCACGACGCGCCCGTAGACCTCCCGCGCGCGGTCCATAAAGGGCTCTCTGGATTTCTTCGTGCTGCGTCCCAGTAACAGCCGGGATGCGGCCGGCACCATTGCCAGGGTCAGAACCAGCGAGCCCAAAAGCGCCGCGCACACGGTAACGGCCATGGGACGATACATGCGGCCTTCGAGCCCCTGCAAACTCAGGATCGGCACGTAAACCGCGATGATGATGGCGACGCCCGTCAGGATCGGCCGGGACACCTGGTGCGCCGCCGTGCGCACCAGGCCCAGGCTCTCGTCCTGGGTCAGCGGTACGTCGTGGTTTGGACGCGCATTCAGACGCCGCACATGGTTCTCGACCATGATCACCGCGCCGTCGACGATCATGCCGAAGTCGATCGCTCCCAGGCTCATCAGATTGGCGGTGATGCCGAACCATCGCATTCCCAGAAACGCGAAGAGCATGGACAGCGGAATCACCGCCGCCACGATCAGAGCCGCGCGAAAGTTGCCGAGAAAAAAGAACAGAATCGCCACTACCAGCGCCCCGCCCAGGAGCAGATTTTCGCGCACCGTGCGGATGGTCCCGTCGATCACCACCGACTGGTCGTAGAAGGGAACGATCTTCACGCCCTCGGGAAGCGAACGGCGAATCCCTTCGAGCGCCTTTTTGACGCGCTCGATGACCGTCTTGCTGTTCTGGCCTCTGAGCATGATCACCATGCCGGAGACGGTCTCGCCCTTGCCGTCGCGCGTGACCGCCCCTTGCCGCGGCATTTGCCCAACCTTGACCTCGGCGACGTCACGCAGGTAGACCGCAGTTCCTTCGTGGGCCGCCAGGACGATCGTCCCCAAGTCCCGCTCGCTCCTGACGCGGCCCAGCCCGCGGACGGTGTACTGCTCGGAGGCATGCTCGACGAACCCGCCGCCGAAGTTGTCGTTGTTTTCCCGAACCCGCTCGAACACGTCACGGAGCGTCAGCCCGTGAGCGCGCAGCCGATAGGGATCCACCTCGATCTCGTACTGCCGCGTGTAGCCGCCCCAGGTGTTGATGTCGGCTACGCCCGGCACGGCCCGCAGTTGGTATTTGATCTCCCAGTCGTGGAGCGTCTTCAGCTCCATCGTGCTATAGCGTTCACCTTCGAGCGTATACCGATACACCTCGCCGAAGGCCGTCGCCAAAGGCCCCAACGCCGGCTCGAGGCCGGCCGGAATCCGGCCGCGCGCTTCGTTCAGCCGTTCGTTGACGAGCTGCCGCGCGAAATAGTTGTCCACGCTGTCAGCAAAAACAATGGTGACCAAGGAAAGACCCAGTTTGGAAATCGAGCGGACTTCTTCGGTGTCGGGAAGGCCCATCATGGCCGACTCGATCGGGAAGGTCACCAGTTGCTCGACCTCCACCGGCGCCATGCCCGGCGCTTTGGTGATGACCGTGACCTGGTTGTTGGTCAGGTCCGGAAACGCGTCGATGGGAATCCGGTAAAGAGCGTTGAGGCCGGCCGCAACGAGCACCACCAGGCCGAACAGGACGACCCAATGGTGATCGAGGTGGTAGTCGATGAAGCGTCTGAGCATGTTACAGATGCCGACGGGCTCCGCGACCCGACCGGCGCGGCCGCTACTCTTCAATCATTCGGGCCTTGAGCAACTCGGACTTGAGTTGGAAGGCGCCGTTCACCACCACCTTCTCGTCCGCCTGCAGCCCGCTCACGATTTCGACAACGGAATCGGAGTGCCGGCCGACCTGGACCCGGCGCGCTCGAAAGGAATACTCTCCCTCCGGCACGAACAGGATCTCTTGCCCATCCACATTCTGCAGCGCCGCAAGCGGTGCGACGACCACTTCCCTACCGCCGCCGGCGCTGATGGTGAGCGTCGCGAACATCTCTCTCTTGAGCCGCCGGCCGGGGTTGTTCAACTCGCAGCGCACCTCGACGGTTCGCGTCTCCGGATCGAGTGCGTCGCCGATGTAGGTGATGCGAGCCGGAAAAGTTTTGCCGGGGTACGCCCGCACCGACACTTCCACGGCCAGTCCGTTCCGTAGCGACGAGAGATGCTGCTCGGGGACCTGAGCGATCACCCACAGGCTCCTCAAGTCGCTGATGACGTAAAGCGAATCCGACGGCGCGACCACGGCGCCCGGACTGACCATGCGCTCGATGATGGTGCCTGATACCGGCGAGCGCACCTCGATCAAGGGTACCTCTTCATCCGCGCGGTGGTCCTCGCCGGCCGCTCCCGGTAGTCGCTCCGGGGTGAGGCCCAAGTAGAGCAGGTGTTTCTCGGAACGCTCCACTCCCGCCCTGGCGATCTCGAGAAACATCTCAGCACTTCGAAACTTCGTTTGAGCCTCCTGGACCTGCTGCAGCGAGCCGGCCTTCAACTCGTGAAGGCGGGAAGCCCGCTGGTAAGACTCCTCAGCGAACTGCAGTTCCGTCTGCCGCCGTTTCAACTCGGCCCGGGCCTGCCAGTAGGAGGCTTCGGCGTCATGGACCTCGTGGCTGTGGAGGCGGGCGATCACCTGTCCCTTTTCGACGTCCGTGCCAACCGACTCGCAACACGCGACAACGACCCCTTCGGTAAACGAGCCCACGCGCGCGGTAGCGTCCTCGTTGACCGTGACCCGTCCCGGGACCTGCAATTCCTTTTCGAGTTTTCTGACTTCCACGTCGGCGAGCGTGATATCGGCGATTCGAACCGCTTCCGCGTCGAGACGGATCAAGCCCGGGTCGGGTGCAGCCTCAGCTTCGGCCGGCTCCGTTTCGGCGGCCGGTTGCGAGCATCCGGCCCACGTCATCATCAGAGCCGCGGCCACCGCCGCCCGGGATATTCGCCGGATTTCAGGTTCCAAAGTTCGCATGGTCACCAGCTTCCACCGATATCAGTCCGTGGTGAATGTCCCGCGTAGCACCGAGACCGGGGCTGCGCCCGCCGGACAAGGCGCGGTGAGGGAGCATATTCGACCCTATGTGACCGAGGCGCAACGCAGTCCGCGCACGATGCAGACCCGGTCGAATGCCGCGACGACTTTTGCCACGGGCTGATACACCTTCACTCGACCGTGGCGCCGAAACGCACCATCGCCGTTTGGGTCCCCTCCGTGGACAGCGACAGGTTCGGCGTGCCCGAGGCGGTCTCCAGGTCCACCCAGCTCAATTGGTAGTCGAACACCAACTGTGAGTGGAACAGGCCGAGTTCGTTCCGGGTGCGCTGGGCGTCGAGCACGTCGAGCAGTTCGACCCCGCCTTCCTGGTAAGCGGCGAGCGCGATCCGAGAGGTTTCCCGCGCATGATCGAGCACTCCGGTCTCCATCGAGCGCAACATTTCCGAGCGCCGCCGCACCGTCTCGACCGCTGCGGCCACCTCGGCGCCAATGCGCGCTTCCGCTGCCCGCAGGGCCGCTTCCCGGCGGCGGACCTCGGCCAAGGCCGCCCCGATACGGCCCGTGTTCCGGTCGCGAACCGGCAACGAGATCGAGATCCCGCCGATGAGAGTGTGGAACGCGTCGCTCCGCTTGTAACCAACATAGGGCCTCACGTCGGGCCGCGCCAGCGACCGTTGCAATTCTACGGCCGCGCGGGCGCGCTCCACCTGGGCTTGGCCGAGCCGGATCTCCGCGCGGTGAGCCAACGCCTGCTCCACGGTCTGCTCAACGGCCTGGGCGGCGTCCCAGCTGACTTCGACTGGCCGTGCGTCCGGCTGCCGCACCTCGAAGCCGGTGCTCAACTCCGGGATCCCCATCGCCTCCAGCAAGGCGATCTTGGCGCGGCTGATCTCCATCTCGGCGCCGGAGACGGCCAGTGCGGCCCGCCCGGCTTCGACTCGAACCTTGATCAGGTCCACCTCGGCCATCGCGCCCAGCCGCACCCGCACCTCGTGGTAGTTCTCCAGGCGTTGCAGGGTGTCGCGGCTGCGCCCCAGCATCTTTGCGTCGTTCACGGTTGCCAGGGCTTCCCAATAGGCCTTCTTGACGCTCTGGCGAATTCTCCAGGCAGCCAGTTGGCTTTCGTGCTCCGCGATGCGTTCATCGGCCTCGGCAAGCTCGACGCGCCGGGTCCGCTTGCCCGCGGTCTCGATCGGTACGCTCACCCACGCAAACAGGTCAAGGTCGCGGGAGGCCGAAAACCCTGGATTGCCGTAGAACCGCCAGTTCTCCGTCTGTAATGAGAACACCGGGTTCGGCGACAGACCGGCTTGCCGCGTCGAGCCGGCGCGCGCGTCGATCGCCGCCCGGGCGGCGTCCAGATCGGCGTGGCGAGAGAGTGCGAACTCGATGGCCTGGTCGAGGTCGAGAGTTCTGGGGAGCGGCTGAGCCCGCAGTCCCGGCGTCAGACCTGCCGCAACGAGGAGTGTGCCGGCTACAAGTATTTTCACGTTCATCGCCGTCTCCGTCCTGTTGGTTGATGCCGCCCCTATGGGCCACTATGTCCCGGCGGTCACCCGGGTGCCGGATGGTGGAAGGAACTTCCTCCGATTCACGGGCGCGGCATTCATTCGCGAAAGCGTCGGATCCGTGGCTACAGTGTCCAGCCCTTGCGATACTCCTTGTGGAGGAGTTGCTGGGCGGCCGCCGAGTTGGTAATGCGTAACGAACGCGCGTCCCACTCGATGGTCCGGCCGCTCCGATAGGCCACAACCCCCAGCAGGACGGCCTCGGTGAGGGCCCCCGAATAGTCGAAATTGCAGTTGGCGGTCCCGCCCGTCTTGATGGCCTGGATCCATTCCTGATGGTGTCCGGGCGACCGGGGAATGAAGGGATCCGGACGTTTGAACCCGGCGAACTTCTCGACCGGAAGCAGCATGTGCTCCGAGTAGTTGGAGAGGATCATTCCTTCCGAGCCGACGAAGAGCTGCCCGCGGTCCGGGTCCAGGGGCTGGCCCTCGGGGTCCTTGAACCCGGCCAGAAGGTCCGGCCTCTTTCCGCCGTCGTACCACTTCAACGTCACCGGCGGCAGGGAGCCCCGGGCCGGATACTCGTAGGTCACGATCAGGCCGGAAGTCGCGCTCTCCAGGAGCGGAGAGGGACCGGCCGCCGACACCCGAGTCGGATGCTTGAGATCCAGCGCCCAATGGGGGAGGTCCATCCAGTGGCAGGCGAAGTCCCCCAGGGCACCGGTGCCGTAGTCCCAGAACCAGCGCCAGTTGAAAGGGTGAACCGCGATCACCGAACCGTCCTCCTTGACACTCTCGCAGTAGGGCCGGGCCGCCGCGGGACCCAGCCAGAGATCCCAGTCGACGTGGCCGGGGCTCGGTTTGCCGGTGATCATCCGCCGGCCCGAGTAGTCGACGTTGACCCAGACGTGGACTTCGCGGATTTCACCGATGGCGCCGCTCCGGACCAGCTCGACCACCAGGCGATAGTTCTCCTCGGCGTGGACCTGCGTCCCCATCTGGGTGACCAGGCTGTTTTCGGCCGCCAGTTCGGCCAGTCTTCGCGCTTCGTAGATGGTGTGGGCGAGCGGCTTCTCGCAGTAGACGTGCTTCTTCATCTGCAGGGCCATCGATGCCGCCGGAGCATGGGTATGGTCGGGCGTGCTGACGAGGACGGCGTCGATCTTCTCGGCCTCCTTCTCCAACATGACCCGGTAGTCCCGGTACCGGCGAGCGTTGGGATAGGTCTCGCCCGCGGCATCGAGAAACTCCTGGTCGATATCCACAAGGGCGACGATGTTCTCGCTGGCGACGCCCTTCAGATTCGACGCCGCCCGATTGTGGACGCCGATCGATGCGATGTTGAGCCGGTCCAACGCCGATCCGGATTGCGCCGAGGAATAGAGGGGCCTCGAGGACGCAAGGGCCACAGCGGCAGCGGTCGACCTTCCCAGAAACTCACGACGATCCAGTTCTTGCACCACGACAATCCTCCTATCCGTCCCGGCAGACCATTGCGAACAGTCTATTGCTCCCTTCGTCTCGATTCCCCGCCTACCGCACCCGTTTCCTCGACGCCGCGCCGGCTCAAACCCTGGATCTCGGAGGCGCTCAAGACTCGTCTGGCTACCAGAACATCGTCCACCCATCCCATTAGTTGGTAACGATTGGAACCCGCGATCTGCCATCCGTGGCCGACGAATGTTCCGGCCCGGTCTGCTCCCAGATGCAGGTTGTCCGCCAGATGCACCCCAGCCAGCGGAGGCGTCTCCGGAGGGCCGAAGTATTCGACGACGGAGTCGTCCCTGAATAAACGGGCGGCGCCGGAACGGATCCGGCCCGATGCCACGACCCGCCCGTCCAGATAGAGAACGACCCGGCCCCGATCGTAGGTGGCGGCCAGATGATGGTACGTGCCGTCTGCGAACGAGGCTGCCGGCGAGGCGATCTCCTGCCCGTTGACGACCAGGCGCAAGGCGCCCGTTGCAGGCTCGAAGTCGAAAATCAGCTCTCCCACAGCCGCGGGTCCACTGCCCCGATGGGTGCTGAACAGGCGCATCCGGTCCGGGCTTCGTGTCTTGACGCGGGACGCCAACGTGAAATGGTGACCCAGATGTGACGTTCCCGGCACCTCAAATCGACTCGAGCCGGCTCCCTGTTCCGGAAACCGCAGGGCCGAGGATTCCCCGGGGTCTGCGTCAGGATCTCGGACAATGGCCAGGGAGCCGTGCAGGCGGCCTGGCTGGACTCCATCCTCCGCCGCCTGATCGTCCACTCCGTCCCCTTGAAACGACTCGAACGAATAGGAGACTTCAAGCGGCGCAGTCCGGCTGAAGAGCCGAACCGAGTCGCCGGCCCGAAATGAGAAAAGGGAGGCCCGGGTCAACACAAAACGAATACGCAGAGGTTCCCGAGACCTGGGCAACTTCTCATGAGCCCGCCACCGCACCGGGAAGTCGATGCCTTCTTCCGACATGGGCCGGCACTCGTCCCGGCCGTAGCCGGGCAGAACCTCACCCGTTCGATCCAGCACTTCGACTCGGATCTCTCCTGCTCCGGCGTCTGCGTTGAGGCGTAGCTCACCCTCCAAGTTCATCAGAAGACGGGTGGTGACGACCCCGACGTCGGACCCGGCATCCAGGGAAACGAACCCATCTTTGCGCAAGGTGGCCAAGCCGATGGCGCCGTCGCCCTCCTGGAAGCCATGGGTCGTCTCGATGGCGCCGTAGTAGACCCGCAACTTCCCGCCGACCTGCAGTGGATGGTTGAACGTCTGGACCTGGCCGCTGTCCCACGCCCCCGCGGGACCCGGAGCCAGCATTGGAATCCGATCGCCCTCCTGGCGTTTCCAGGTGACTCCGTCCCGGCTGCTCACCAGCTCACAGAAGATGGAACCGTCGTTTCCGCCGTCCACGATCCGAAAGATCCAGAGGAAACCGAGATATTGGCTCTGGTAAGGAAAGGCTGCGAGGCCGTAGAAGTCGGTATGTTGGCCACTCCGTGTCACCCAGCGGTCATCGAACTCGTCCGGGACCAGGATCAGCTCCGTCGGGGGCCAGTGCTGAAACCGGGTCGTGGAGTTGACGCCCACCGAGCGGCGCCGGTATCCCCGGACCGGAGCGTAGAGCTTCGTATAGCCGAGATAGCTCCGCCGGTTGGGATCCCAGAGGAAGTGCCCCACGTCTCCCGGATCGGGCAGGATCGGATTACGCGGGGAATCCGTCCAATGGATCCCGTCGGGGGAGGTGGCTCCCCAGTAACCCCTGCCGGCAGGGCCGCGAGAGCCCGCGCCGAAATCAAAGTTGACCATCTTGTATCGTCGATCGGAGTCCGCTTCCCAGGGAGTATGGATAATCTGGGGCATATGGTCCAACCGGGTCCGGCGATAGAAGAGGTTGTTGGCCCGGGAACCCCGGCGATCGACCAGGCCCAGGCTCGGCCGAACCCAGCGAATGCCATCCTGGCTGGTGGCATAGAAGTTGTGGCAGTCTCCGTCCCAGATGTCGTACCAGATGCGGTATCCCTGGCCGTCCTCCCCCGGCAGGACGGTGCCGTAGGGGGTGGTGCGCCGCTCCCCCCAGGACCCTTTCATGCCCAGTACGGGATTGGCCGGATGCTTCTTCAGCGGATGGTAGGTCCGGACGACACCTCGCTTCTCCTCGATCAGGTGGTCGTCCACCAGGAGCTGCCAGCGTCCGGTCAAGTCTCCCAGGAATGAATCCTGAGCCGGAAGCGATGGCGGAAGCCAAGTGAAGAACAGAACTGGAAGAAGAACCGGAATCCGGTGCCGCGCCCGGAAACCGCGCGCCCGAGATGTGGACTCTCTGGTGGTTCGCTCGCTGACCGTGTTGATCTCGCCGTTTTCGGCCCTGATCCGAGACTGCTCGCTCAGGCGTTAGTTCCCCTTGTTGCCGGGCCTGATGAAGAAGACGTACTCGTTGGCGTCGACTTTCTTGTATTGGATGCTGTAAAGGACCATCAACTCGTCGGGGGCGCCGTCTTCGTCGGTGTGGATCAGACAGTTCGCGCTGTATCCGTCCCCCCGGCCGGTATCGCTGCTGACGACGATGGCGTTGCCCCAGTTCTCTCCGTCGGAGGATTGGTAGAGAACGAAGCGGTCCGAGCCCTCACCGTAGCTTCCGGACCTCCCGTGGAGATAGTACCGGCCACCGACGTAGCCTAGCTCCGGATCCCGAACCTTCTGGTCGACCCGCGCCTTCCTCTGCTCGGTCCAGGTGCGGCCCTGGTCCTTGCTGATGCAGTAATAGAAGTGGTACTCGTCGTCCGAGTGGTAGGCCCCGGCCAGCAGTCCGCCGTCCGCCATCAAGGTCACGGCCCCGTACCAGACGTCGTCCTGCAGCGACAGGGTGCTCCGCTTCTGCCAGGATCGCCCGTCGTCGGTACTGACGTACAGAACATGGGGGCCTCCGCCATCGGAATCGTAGATGACGTAGTTGGTGTCGCCGTCGACTGCCGTGCCGACGGGATAGCCGATATGGGTCCCGTCGACCGACTCGTAGTGGGTCCAGCTGGCGCCCTGGTCGTAACTCCTCATGAAACCGCTCATGGTCCGGCTTCCGCCCAAGATGAAATGGGTCACGAAGACGACCACGGTTCCATTGGCCGTGACCAGGCCCGCTTCGATCCAGGCCGGCCGCTTGGCGTTTCTCAAGTAGGCCTCGAACGAATAGGGGAACCGGTTGTACATGTCCCAGGTCTTGCCGCCGTCGCGGCTCTCGGCATGCTCGCTCCAACCGTCCAGGTTGTGGTCGCTGGTGTTGGTGTTGAAGGCCACGATGCGGCCGTCGGGATACTGCATGCAGACCGGCCCGCCGTGAGAATTCCGGCCGGGAAAGTCGCGCTCCAGATTGGATATGACGGTCCCGAAAACCTCATCACCCAGTTTCGTCGACGGGTCATAGTCGTAGATGACGGCGCCGTCGATGGACTCGTAGTCCTGGGCGAAGGCGGCGCCCCCCGCCAACCCGAAGACGCAAACGGCCAACAACAATTTCCTGAGGTTCATGTATCGCTCCCTTTGTCTCCGCCCCACTGGAACCGGCTATCCAGACTTGATTTGGAGAGTAACACCCCCATGGGAGAATTTCGAATTGGATCCTGAATCTCAAATCCCAGACCGATCACAAATCGAGGAAACGGGAGACAGGGTTCGAGTCATTGGCGAACTATTTTCTATCTATAGTAAATAGTGGCCGAGTTTTTACTATTAATGACAAAAAACGCGTTGGTGGGGGAATTTGGGAGCGGCGGCTGGAGCGGCGGTTTCTAGCCGCCGACTCCGGGGAATGGAGGACTAAAAGTCCCCCCTCCTAGTCAACCCGCGACCTGCCGGAAGACCCGCAAGAAATTGCCGCCCATGATTTTCCGAATCGCCGTGGAGCCGTATCCGAGTTCCAGCAGCCCCTCGACGAATCGCGGTGTCTCGCCAATGTCCCCGAAACCGGCGGGCCGGGATCCCGTCTGCTCCAGGAAGTCGGTTCCGAAACCGACGTGGTCGGGGCCCACCAGACGGACCATGTGATCGACATGCCGGAGCATCATCTCCAGACTGGGCAGCTCCCGGGTGGGGCCGAGCGGAAAGGGACTGGGACAGACGATCCCTCCGGTGTCGGCGACGGCCCGGATCTGCTCATCGGTCAAGTGCCTTACGGTATCCCGCAGAGAACGCGCATTCCCGTGGGAGGCGATCACGGGCGCAGTCGAGACCTCCAGCGTGTCCCAGAAGCTCTCCTCGATCATGTGGGTGACGTCCACCAGCATGCCCAGCCGGTTCATCTCGCGGACGATCCGCCTGCCGACGGCACTCAGTCCTCCCGGGGCATCGATCCTGGGGTCGTAGGCGCGCATGGTCTGCCCCTCCCAGACCTGCGTCGCCACGGCAATGGCGTTCCGTCCCTCGTGGACGAGGCAGACATGGCGCAGGCCCGCCAGGTACAGCGTCCGGAGTCGATCCGGATCACCCTGCAGCGCGTCTCCCCCTTCGAGCCCCAACACGAAGGCTGTCTTCGACTGTGCCACCGCCCCTTCGATGTCCCCGGCGGTCCCGGCCAGAACCACGTGGTCCCCCGCTTCTCCATCCAACTCCCGGTGGACGTAATCCAACATCTTCATGACGTCCCGAAAGGGCTGCCGGCTGCCGTGGGGTCCACCGATCCGGACGTCGGGCACCCAGCAGGCCGTCAACTGGGCGGACACGCCGCCGGCGCGCATCAGGGGCACGTCGGTGAGCCCGCCCAGGGACTCATGCAGTTGGAGGCGCGACGTGGCGGCCAGGTCCAAGAAATGACCGTGGGCGTCGATGACGATCGAGTCCCGGAGGATCCTTTCTGCGGAAGGAGAGGGCGTCATGCGGGCAAGGATACCAGTCCCATTTTCTGACCGGGCCGGATCACGAAGCCGGATTCGGGGAGGTCTACTTGAAGCTGAAGGAGTAGAGTCTTGGAAATCCGTTGGACCCGACAAGATGAAAGCGCACCTGAAACCTTCGGTCGAGGTCGGATAGACGCCTGCCTCCGGTCCAACTCATCCGGTGGGATACGGCATCGCTCCGAAACGGGACGCTGTCGGAACGGGTGAAGCCGGGGAGCGGCATCCCACTCCCGGCATCCAGCAACTCGGCCTGAAGGTAGCCTCCTTCGCCACAATCCGCATTGACCTGGAGGTGGGACGCCCCGGCCGGGCTCACCGGGATCGTGGTCAACACCGCACCCTTCCCGGGATCTTCCGGTTCGAGGCGAGTGTAGCCGTCGAGCCTCAGGACCGCGACTCCACCCGAGCGTCTTTCGCCACGAGTGCCCTCGCCGCAGATGGCTCCGTAGTAGACCTTGATCTCGCGGTCGTCCACCAGGGGCAGAGAGGGAGCGATATGGTCGCAGTCCCAATCCTCGGCTGGGCCGGACGGCACCACTTTCTGCCCCGGGTCGACGAAGACGAAGTTCTCGCCGTCGCGGCTGAACGCCAGTTCCAGGTCCAGCTCCCGGCCGTTGTGCTGATATTGGTAGAGAGAGAGGTAGTAGTCTCCGTCCTTCCAGACCACCCAGTCGTGAATCTGTTCCACCTTGCCGCCCCTGACCACGGGGATGGCACGGGCAAAGGGATCGAGCATGGGGTTGTCGGGATGGGCGGTCCAGTGGTAGGCGTCCGGACTGTAGGCGTAGCCGCCGCCTCGGCGAGCCAGGTTCAGAGCCGAGAATCCGTATGCCTTGTAGCGTTTATCGGGATCTCTCTCCTCCGGATCGTAGAGGACCGACTGGGGCATGAGGGAAAAGGGCCGCCCCCCCGGAAAAAACATGATTGCCGGTTCGGGAATCCAGTCGATCCCGTCCCGCGAGACCGACAGGGTTCCGGCGTTGGTCTCCTGCCACGGATTGTAGCGGCCGGCCCGCGCCTCCTGGGCCCGGCTGCCGTGGGTCGGGAATTTGAGGAGCTTGTAGCGGCGGTTGGGATTCCGAGCGTTTGCGTCCTTGAGCACCATGGGGACATAGGGGGTGTTCCGGACCAGTTCCTTTTTCCGGAAGTGGTATCCGTCCCTGCTCTCTGCATAGCCCACTCCATACCACTCCCACCAGGGACGGCTGCGATCCCGCCGCATGGTCGAATACCACATGCGATAGACGTTTTCTTCTTTCAATACTCGCAGGAAGTTCCCGGCTCCGTGGACATCCGGATCGCCCTCCTCGCCGGCCTGGATGACGGGATTCCCGGGGTGTTTCTGCGCCGGGTTCACCCGCAGGCGGAGATTCTCCAACGCCTGCACCTCCGCCAGGTCCAGGAAGAGAACCTTCTTCCCGGGAGACGCCGCCAGCGAGGGGACGGAAACGGAACGAAGGGCCTGTTGATCCCCATGGGTCACCAGAATCTTGATTCCCGGCTCCCCTTCGCCCATGCGCGTCTCCACCGCGAGACGTTCGATGGAGAGATGGTTGTCTTCCATGCGGGGCGAGTTCCGGATCAGCTTGGCGGTATTGTGGACGGGACCCCAACCCTGGCCCAGCCACCGGGTGCGAAAGACATGTTGGCGGGCGCTGTCCACGAAAAACAACCAGGCGATGCCATATCGGTCCAGGGCGAATTGGGGCGAGTGAAAGGTGTGCCAGGCAAAGCGTGGCCGGGACCGGGTCAGGGGCACGGCCCGCGGCGGCGCCTCTTCGGGAAGAACGCTCACCAGGTGGGAATAGGTGTCCTCGTATACGGCCAGTGTCCGTCCTTGCGTCCGGGTCAGGATCGGTTGGAAGGCGCGGCTCTGCAGGCGGACGACTCTCGCCGCTTTGGGGTCGTCCAATTGGTCCAGCCGCCCCGAAGCGTAGTACGACTCCTCGTAGATGTCGTGCCATCCCAGATGGAAACGCTCCTGCCCGTCCAGGAAAAGGCTGGCCGGAAAGAGGCCATCGCCGTGGGCGATGCGCCAAGACGACAAACCGCCGTCATGGACGCGGCCCAGTTGGATCGACGCCTGGTGATCCGATATCGACTCGGTCCAGGTGAACCAGACGCTTCCGTCCGCTGCCGTCGCAATGTCACCGATCCTGGAGTACTCGTCCGCCAGGACCAGCGCTCCGGGAGATTTGGTCTGGGGGTTTTGCCAGAGCAGATCGGTGCCGCCGGCGCCGGGAAAATCCACGACTGCGTATCCGGTGAGTCCGGTCACGGTGCTCCAGACCATGTGGATGCGATCCTGGCGATCCAGAGTGATTCCGGCGCTGATGAGGAAACCGCGCTCTTCCAAGAGCGGTTCCAGAGCATACGCCGGTCCGAAGTCGCGCAATGATTCAGGCGACGAGCCCTGGGACATCCGCAGAGAGAATCCGCCGCGGGTTCCGGAACCATGCCGTGGCGACAAGAGGAGGTAGTTGCCCTGGCGATCCCGCACGATCCACTTCCGGAGCGATCCCTCCAACTCCTGGCGCAGGAGAGCGCGGGGAAGGGCGTTGGCATCGGCACTCAACATGGCCCCAATCCCGAGGAAAACTCCGATCCCCAAAAGGCATTCCGTCACCGGCCGCTGCATCCACATGGCGATTCTCTCCTGGTTGGCGGGTTCCATTATTCCGCAGAACCGCCACCAATGGGCAAGGGCAGTCTCCCGAGTTTCTCTCCCTGAGACGACAGTGCAGGAACGGGCCTCCGCAACAGATCGCTCTGACGTGCTCGAGACCGTAGTGGTATTTTGGCTCCCGATGGGGCCGGGACGGGATCTCCGATGCAGCCCGAGGCGTGTCGATCCTGAACCGCAGGAGGAACCCGATCGATGCCCAGACCACACATCCTGGACCGACTCAACGACGGCCGGACACTGCTGCTCGACGGCGGTACCGGCTCCGAGCTGCAAAGGCGCGGCGTCGATGTCCTTCTGGGAGCGACGGACGGCCTGAAGGCCTGGTCGGCGACCGCGAACGTCGAATTCGCCGACGTCGTGCAACAGGTCCATCAGGACTACCTGCGCGTCGGGGCCGACATCATCATCAGCAACAACTTCTGGACGGGGCCCACCCGGCTGGAGCGGTGCGGGTTGGGCGGGGAGTGGAGACGTTACGCACGGGCGGCCGCCGAAAATGCGCTCAAGGCCCGGAACAAGCTCAACCCAGCGGCCTACGTGGCCGGCGGCATCGCGGCTCCCACTCTCCAGGGACCGCCGGAATCGACTCCGGCGTCCGACACCCGGCAGATGGGACGGGAGGCCTGCTTCCGCGAGTGGGCGGAACACGCCAGTCTCCTGGTCGAGATGGGGGTGGACTTGATCCAGGCCGAATACATGGGCTTCATCGAGGATTGCCTGACCGCCGTTGACGCCTGTTCCCAGACAGGAGCCACGGTGTGTCTGGGCATTCGGCATATCCGACCGGACGGAACCATGCAATACGGCGAGCTGCTGGAAGACTTGGCTGAGGCTCTGGAGGGACGCCCAGTGGGGGCGATCCTACTGATGTGCAGCAGCCCGGAGGCGATCTCCGTCGGATTGCCCCGGCTCCGGAACGCTTTCTCCGGTCCCATCGGCGCCTACGCCAACCTCGGGTACAACCCAACCGGGCCCTTGGTCAACCACCCCATGCTGACCAACCAGAAGGTCAGCTCGGGTCCCGATATTCTGCAGAACGCCGAATACACGCCCTCGCGGATGGCCGACTTCGCCCTGAACTGGAAGCGGATGGGAGCCCAGATAATCGGCGGTTGCTGCGCCTCGGGGCCCGAGCACATCAGCGCCATGCGGCCGGTGGTCAAAGGGCACGGCGTGACTTGATCGCCGGAGCCTCAGTCTTCGGAATCCTCTGAATCGAAGCGCGGCTCCACCCGGACCGGTTCGGCCAGCAGGCAGGTAAGATCTTTCATGCCCTTCTCGATCCTGACCTCCGATAATGCCGTTGGGTCCACCGCAACGCCCAGCAGAGCCACGACCTGACTCCGGAAACCCTGGGCTTCGACCCGGATCTCCGGCGCGGCGTGATGGTCTTTGAGCCATTTGGCCAGGGCAAATAGATCCGAAGTTCGAATGCCCAGCGGGCGGTCCCTCACCGTGGCCAGGAGCTGGGCGTAGCGGTGCGAGTCCGATGCATTCCTCCTTCGTGGCTGCGCTTCCCCGATCAGGATCAGGTCCACCACCACTTGCTCCCGGCGGTTGATCCGATCCGAGGCCGGCGATCCTGCCTTCACCCTACCCTTGCCCAGCGAGAAGGGGACCGCGTGAGAAGGGGACAGTCACCTTCTCTCCTTTCTTATCAAGCAAGGGGACTGAGAAGGGGACAGTCGCTTTCTCTGAGTGCGTGAGCACGGGCGTGAGTGCGTGAGCACGGGCGCGAGGACCAAGCCCTCCGGAATCCGAACCCGGACGGCGGCAGCAGGTCTAGGCGCGGGGAACTGGAGGCCACCAGGGGGAAGACCGTCAGGGTCCAATAAAGCTAATTGTTGTACCCTAAGGCGTGGGACGGATTATCGTGCAGGATATCAGGTAGGTTTTCTGTTGATGAATCCGAACATGGGTAACGGCGCAGAAACCAAGATCGCACACCTCCAGATGATCCAAGCTGTCATCACACGTATGGCTGGAAACTCTTTCATGGTCAAAGGCTGGACCGTCACATTGGTGACTGCACTGTTCGCCCTCGCCGCTGCCGATGCCAACGGGTTCTTTGTTTACGTGGCGTACCTTCCGGCGGTCATGTTTTGGGCACTGGATGCGTATTTCCTGCGCCAAGAGCGCCTATTTCGGAAGCTCTACGACCACGTTCGAGACACTAAGGATGGAACGGTCGATTTCTCGATGAACACTCACCCGTTTAACGTGGGAACAACGTGGAGCGTAGCCTGGTCGCGTACGCTCTGTTTGTTTCACGGCACGATCACAACCACGATCATTGTAGTCATGCTAGTACTTATGGCTCCCTGAAAGAGATTGCACTATGACACGACGTGAGAAGGGGACAGTCACCTTCTCTGTACTGTACGAAGACGTGGTCCTGCTGGGAGTAGCGAGAAAATCAGGGGCTGCTTCCATTCGTCCAAGGTGACGCGGACTAATCGGTCAGAGGAGATCCCATTCCCTGTCATTCTGAATCCTCAGGCTCTTCTGCCTTGATCGGTGGCGGCTCTGGTGGCCACCACTCCGAATCTCCGTGCTTGGGACGCCGAGGAGTTCCGGGCGCCAAGTAGACCACGATGTCGTCGGTCTTTGTGGATGCATCGGCAGCTATACCTAGTGCGGCTCCAACTCCCACTGCAAAGAGGGCGAACACCAACGCTCCTTTTGCACTGGTATCGAGGCCCTTCCTAAGACCGGACGTCGCAGCTACTACGCCCACGAAACCCGTTCCGATCGCGGTTCCAATTACGGCTCCCTCGGCCAGACCGTCCTTCGCCGGAGCTGTAATCATCTGGATATCGGCTTTCGGAATCATCGCGCGAGCGGAGTGGGTCTCAAGTTCTAACTCTGAGGCAGACAGGCCATTAAAGCGCCCTTCGACTTGATCCCCGTTCTTGAGCTCCACCGTGATGGACGTTCTCAACTCCAGATCGGACACCTTCTCCCAGCGTCCTGGGATCACTTCCGCGAGCGCCGGCTGTCCGATCAGTCCGGCCAGGACCAACGCAAAGACTTGGATTCGGCAGGATTTCATCGGTGGGATCATCATCACGACACCTCCTTTTGCCTTGGAGTGACTCCGCCACTCGTCGGCGACTCCACATCAGGAAATGTGATTTTCTCGCCGAAATGGGCTCACCGGGTTGGACTAGAAGGGGACGGCTCAGGACCGCGGTCGGAGCCGAGAATCGGGGGTTCAGAGTTGTTCTTCAGACTACGATAAGTTGATCTTATTCTAGTCTGACCCCTTCCTAGGGGCGTCTGGCCATCTTCTTCTGGACCGTTTTGCGGGCAGGTCGCAACTGATCTGTGCGCCCCGAGAGAAGGGGCAGGGGCGGCGCTCAGGCCCTTACGCAGTAAAGCGGCAGAGATTCAAGGCCGCGCAACACGATG
Organism: Acidobacteriota bacterium; assembly: GCA_965263035.1. Lineage (GTDB taxonomy): Bacteria > Acidobacteriota > UBA6911 > RPQK01 > JAJDTT01 > JAJDTT01. Next base: position 4,269,416 of record OZ253580.1, on the reverse strand, counting down.
CTATTGCGAAAGCGCGGTCGCTCGGTGAGAAGGCTAATCTGCGGGAAGCGTTCGAGCAACGTCTCCAGAACGATCCGGCCTTCGAGACGCGCCAGAGGGGCGCCCAGGCAATGATGGATGCCGCGGCCGAATGCCAAGTGGTTGCCTTCCCTTCGCTCGAAATCGAGCCAATCAGGATTTTCGAATACATCCGGATCCCGGTTGGCCGCGCCGAGCAGGACGACGATATTCTCGCGCTCACGCACGGGGAAACCGTTCACTTCGCAGTCCTTGAGCGGGCGCCGCATACTCATCTGGACCGGTGAGTCGAAGCGTAGCAGCTCCTCAACCGCCGCCGGAACCAAGCTCGGATTCTCCCTAAGTTGTTGAAGCTGATCCGGATGACGTAAAAGGGCCAGCATGCTGTTGCCAATCATGTTGGTAGTGGTTTCGTTGCCTGCAATCAAGAGCAGGCGCAGCATGTTCAACGTTTCGCGCTCAGTCAGCTGGTTGCCGTCGTCCTCCGCTTGGACCAACGCGCTCACGATGTTGTCCTGGGGCGCCACCCGGCACTCCTTGATGATCGGCCGGAAATAGTCATCGAACGTCCTGGAGGTGGCCTCGGCGACCTCGCGGTCATGGGAGTCAATCGTCGGCTCCAGAAGGCGCGCACGCTGGTCCGACCAGATCTTGAATTGGGCGCGGTCCTTTGGCGGCACGCCCAGCATCTCGGCGATGACGATCACGGGCAGCGGCTGGGCCACCGCCACCATGAGATCGAAGCCGGCGGGGTCGTCGATGTCATCCAACAAGGCCCCGAGAAGACTTCGGATGTGTGGCTCCAGTGCGTTCACCGCCCTTGGCGTGAACGCTTTATTGACAAGCCCCCGCAGACGCTTGTGGTCCGGTGGATCCAGGAACAGCATGCTGAGATCGTCGTCCGGCGGCAGTTGGACGCGCTGGCGGCGCGTAAGGTTGCCTTTGCGTGGATCGTTGCTGAAGCGCCTGTGGTCGCGCAGGATGGTTTCCACGTCCGCGTGGCGCGTGAACACCCAGGCATTCATCAGGCGGCTCCGGTGCACTGGGTCCCGCTCGCGTAGCGCCGCGTAGACGGGATAGGGATCCTGAGCGGTGCTGCTCGACAACGGATTGTATGCGACACCGCTCTCCCAGCGTTCACGCACGAGCATCGTGTTCGCGGCGACTGATCGTATCGCTTTGCGAATTGCGAGTGACATCGTCTCCTCAGTGCGAGTATCCAAGTAAGATCGTCAGCTTCTTCTGGACCGGGAAAGGGGTCGTTGCTTCCTGATCCAAGTCTAGTTCATCTCACGGAAAATGAACTAGCTTTTGTTTGAGCCTGCCGACGGCTGTGCCGCCAGCACCGGGTCCCGCCGGGCGCGGTGTGCGTCCAGGTCCTAGGACGGGCGTGAGAAGGGGACAGTCACCTTCTCTGAGAAGTCCAGCTCGGGTCCGGACGTTCTGCAGAACGCCGAATACACTCCCTCACGGATGGCCGAGTTCGCCCTGAGCTGGAAACGGATGGGAGCCCGGATTATCGGAGGGTGCTGCGCTTCGGGTCCCGAGCACATCAGCGCCATGCGGCCGGTGGTGAAGGGGCGCGGGTAGACCTTTAGCCAGAGTTTCATCCACCAGACGCCCGGCCGCCGACTCCACCGGAAAAGTCTCACCGCAGGAAGGTCCCGCGTGTCTCAATCTCCGGAATTCTCCGCCTGGAAGCGCTGCTCCACCGGGGTGGGCCGGGCCAAGAGAACCAGGCGCTCCATATCGAACTCAGGAAACAGCCCGAGACAGAACAGTTCCGGAGCCTCGCTGTAGCGGACCGGCTTGGCCAGCAGGTGGCTTAGGCTCTTCATGCCCATCTCGACCCTGACCTCCGAAAAGGCCGTGGGTTCGAGCGCTGCGCCGAGCAGGGCCACGACCTGGCTCCGGAAACCCTGGGCTTCGACTCGGACCTCCGGCGCGGCGCGATGGTCTTTGAGCCATTTGGCCAGGGCCAACAGATGTGAAGTTCGAATGCCCAGCGGGCGGTCCCCCACCGTGGCCAGGAGTTGGGCGTAGCGGTGGGAGTCCGACGCGTTCCTCCTCCGGGGCTGCGCTTCCCCGGTCAAAATCAGGTCCACCACCAGCACCTGCTCCCCCCGGTTGATCCGGTCCGAGGCTCGTTGGCCCGCCTTCGCCTTGCCCTCGTCCAGAAGCAGGATCGAGGCTGGAGCCCCGTCCCCAGTGGCGATTCCCTTCCCCCAGAGAGCGGATGCAACGAGTCCGTCGCTGAAGTGGATTCGATAAGAATACGATTCCACCCCCCGATTCTTGGTGTTGTGGAGCGCCCACCCATGCTTGACTGCCACCGGCTGGAAACGCACCAGCGATCGAAGTCTTGCCCTGCGGTCCTCGAGGTCTTCGACCGCCCGACCTTCCTCCGGGTCCGCTTCCCGCAGCTTCCTGTCGGCCAACTGGCGCGCCACTCCCAGGATGGTGAGATTGTCCTCCGGGAGACCGACCACCAAATCCTCATAGCTCTGAATCTCCCGATCGACGGGATCCTCCCGGTCCCAGGGCCCGAGGACAAAATGCCGGGACAGATGCCGGTAGGCTTGAAGCCGGTTGTCCAGTTGATAGTTGTGGGTCGAGGGGTCGGTGTTTTCATGCCAGCCCAGATGGTCTCCCTTTCCGAAGAGGCCAAAGAAGGGCTTGACGTCGTCGTAGATGTAGGGCCGGACCAAGGGAGCCCGGAAGCAGCATTCGTCCTCGGCGTTGTAGATCAGCAGAGTCGGCTTGGGCGCCCGCATGGCGGTCAACGTCGAGTAGTCCTGACCCCGGAGCAGGTCGGTGGCGTTCTGCTCGATGTCCCCCGTGTCCTGCGGCCGTTCGACTCTCGAGATCAGGGCGGAGTAGCCGGCCACCGGCACGGCCACCGCCACCCGCTCATCCAGGGAGGAGAGGATGATGGTCTGCCAACCGCCGCCCGAGAGTCCGGTGACGGCCAGACGCTTGGGATCGGCCCGGGGATGCCGCTCCAGGTAGTCGAGCCCCTTGCGCATGGCCAGGTAGAAGAGTCCGATGGCGTTGGCTCCCACCAGGTCCAGATGAGCGCCGAACCAGTGCTGGTTCTCGGGATGGGACAGCTCGCCGCAGGCCAGCCATTCCAGATTCAGCGCCAGCACGCCGCGGCGGGCCAGGCTGATGCACCTTTTCTGCTTGTACTCGACGGACTTGCCGGGGCCTCGGACGTGGCCGTTCACATTCAGAACCGCCGGCAGGGGACGCCGGTCTCCCGTCGGTTCGTAGAGGAGTGCTGGGATCTGGAGGCCGGGCAAGATTTGCAGCAGGAGCTTTCGGAGGCGGTAGCCGCGGTGTTCTTGCGGCGGACCGACCTCACGGAAACGGAGCGGGGCTTCCACCCAGTCCCCGGGCCAGCCGCGATAGACGACGTCCCGGAGCAGCTTCCGTCGGGTGTCGTTTGCTTGAGCTGTCCATTCTTCCGCACGGTTGGGGAGTGGAGGCAATTGTGGAGAACGGGACAGCAGGTATTCTCCGAGCAGGTGATGAAGCAACCCCGGCTCCAGGGTTTCCCGTTCCAAAAGGGGCGTGAGCTGACGGCTGGTGCTCTGGGCCTGCAGGACGATCATCCAGGACAGACAGAGGCAGATCTTCAGGACGGTATAGGGGAGTCTCGGCATTTGTTGTGAGGACGTATTCATGAGACTTGTCGGGTTACCGTTCATGGGGAGGTCGGCGGCTGGAAACCGCCGCTTGTCTGTTTAAATGGGGCCGTCCGGGTCGCTCATGAGCGACCCGGACGGCGGTGGCTGGACCGTACCGCCGCGGACTGTTACGAACCGTATGGGAGTGAGGTCGGCCACCGTCTTTCCCGATGTCCTGAATGGATACGAGGGCATCAAGGCCCGAATGACAAGCACAGGAGACAGGAAAGATGAAACAGCATACCGTAGGCATCGACATCTCGAAAGCGCACCTGGACGCGCACCGGCTGGCCGACGGCCATTCCGCCCAGTTCGACAATGACCCGGCCGGCTTCCGGGCGCTGATTGATTGGATCGGAACTCCGGTCGAGTGCGTCGCGTACGAGGCCACCGGTCCCTACCACCGGGACCTCGAGGAAGCGCTGTCCAAAGCGAAGCTGCCGTTGGCCAAGGTGAACCCCTGGCAGGCCCGGTGTTTCGCCCGGGCGACCGGGAGCCGCGCCAAGACCGACGCCGTAGACGCTCGGAAACTGGCCCAGCTGGCCGCCACGCTGGAGCCGCGCCGGACCCAGGTGCCGTCCAAAACGCAACGCCGGCTCCAGGATCTGCAGACGTCCCGGGACGCGCTGATGCGCCAGCGCACGGCCGCGCTCAACCGCCGCCGACAGCTCCGCGAACCCCTGCTCAAACAGCAGAACCAGATCCAGATCAACATGTTCGAGCGCCACCTGCGCGCCATCGACCGCAAATTGCAGCAGCTGATTGCGGCCGACGAGGCGCGGGCCCGCAAGTTGGAGATCCTCACCTCCATCCCGGGGATCGCGGCCACCACCGCCGCCGGTCTGCTGGCCGAGATGCCCGAGCTGGGCGCCCTCAGCGGCAAGGCCGCCGCCAGTCTGGCCGGGTTGGCCGCCGTTCCGCGCGAGTCGGGGACTTGGCAGGGCCGGGCCTTCATCCGGGGCGGACGGGCGCGGGCGCGACGGCTCCTGTACATGCCGGCGGTGGCCGCCCTGCGCTGGAACCCCGACTTGGCCGAGGTGTACCGGAGGCTGAGCGAGCGCGGCAAGCCCGGCAAGGTGGCCCTCGTCGCCGTCATGCGCAAGCTCATCGTCCTGGCCAACACCCTCGTCCGGCAGGACCGCACCTGGTTGCCCGTAGCGCCCCGAGCGACCTTCTGAGGCCACGGAGAGACCCCGTGAGGAAAGGGAGCGTGTGGACCCCCTGATGGCCGTCTGTCGAACTTCCGGTCAAGTCTGGCCGGAAGCTTGCTTACGGCCATGAAAGCTCTTCACGCCCTGGGGAGCGCCGGGTCACCCGAAGGGGCGCAGCGAAGCGGAGGAGCCGGAGGCTTGACCCGGCGCTCCCCAGGGCGTATCCGGACCTCCCGGAGGACTGACGTCGACGATCTCAGGCCCCTCGATCCAGTTATCGGTCCACTCATCGCCCCCTGCACGGCGCCCGGCGGATCCAGCTCGATCTCCGCCTCACCTCCGGCGGAAGAACGCTCCTCCTAACCCTGTGCCCTTTGGACCGGACAGATCACGTACTAACGACACGGGATGGAAACACCGATTAGCACCCACCACTTGCAACATGGATACTCCTGTTCGGCGATTGGAAATCGCCGCTCCACCGGATTCATCAGTGTACCGACAATGCGGCGAGCTTGGACTCGGTCCCGAGGCGGACTTGAGAAGGGGACAGTCACCTTCTCTGCGGTCACGTTCACAGAAGCTTGGGCAAGGCGACGACCAACCCGCCAATGGTGAGAGTCTGCACGAGGAGTGCCCTGTAGAGCCCGGTTTCCAGTTGGGCCAGCGCCGCTTCCAATTCGGTCCGGGTGACGGCGGACTCTTCACTGGAGCGAACGACAGCCACGATCGCTTTGGCCTGTTGAGGCTCGATTCCGGCGGCGGTAAGTTGATCGGCAGCGGTGAGCGTGTCGAACATGCATTCTCCTCTCTGCCTATTCTATCCCTTTCCGGAGTCTCGGACCACGATGGAATCCGCGATGCACCCGGAGAAGGAATCAGACTCCAATAAAGTACGTTATCGGATCAGCCGCGGGACCAGGGAGCCGGGTCGTTCGAACGGGAGGCGTGAGAAGGGGACAGTCAACTTCTCTGAGAATTCCACGAAGCTTCAGATATTGAGAGGTATAGAGCCTCCTTAGTAGCCCCCAACGGCTCCGGACCGGCGCAAGCCAACCAGAAAAACGGGGTGTCTGGGAGCAACAGCTTTCCTGCCGCCGGTTCCACGTCGGCGATGAAGACGGGGACAAGAATGTCCCCGCTCCCAGGGGGCGCGAGTACATCAGCGCCATACGGCCGGAGGTCAAAGGGCACGGCGCTACCTGATCGCCGGAGCCTCAATCTCCGGAATCCGATGATTCGACGCGCTGATCCACCGGGGTGGGTCGGGCCAAGAGAACCAGGCGCTCCAGATCGAATTCAGGAAAGAGCCCCAGGCAGAACAGTTCCGGAGCCTCGCTGTAGCGGACCGGTTTGGCCAGTAGGTGGCGCAGGCTTTTCATGCCCTTCTCGACCCTGACCTCCGAAAAGGCCGCGGGGTCCAGCGCCGCGCTCAGCAGGGCCACCACTTGGCTCCGGAATCCCTGAGCTTCTACCCGGACCTCCGCCGCGGCGTGATTGTCCTTGAGCCATCCGGCCAGAGCCAGGAGATGCGAAGCCCGTATCCCCAGCGGCCGGTCTCCCACCGTGGCCAGGAGTTGGGCGTAGCGGTGGGAGTCCGACGCATTCCTCCTCCGGGGCTGCGCTTCCCCGGTCAGGATCAGGTCCGCCACCAGCACCTGTTCCCCCCGGTTGATCCGGTCTGAGGCTCGTTGGCCCGCCTTCGCCTTGCCCTCGTCCAGAAGCAGGATCGAGGCTGGAGCGCCCTCCGCAGTGGCGATTCCCTTCCCCCAGAGGGCGGATGCAACGAGTCCGTCGCTGAAGTGAACTCGATAGGAATACGATTCCACCCCCCGATTCTTGGTGTTGTGGAGCGCCCACCCATGCTTGACTGCCACCGGCTGGAAACGCACCAGCGATCGAAGTCTTGCCCTGCGGTCCTCGACATCTTCGACCGCCCGACCTTCCTCCGGGTCCGCTTCCCGCAGCTTCCTGTCGGCCAACTGGCGCGCCACGCCCAGGATGGTGAGGTTGTCCTCCGGGAGACCGACCACCAGATCCTCATAGCTCTGGATCTCCCGATCGACGGGATCCTCACGGTCCCAATCCCCGAGGCCGAAATGCCGGGACAGATGCCGGTAGGCTTGAAGCCGGTTGTCCAGTTGATAGTTGTGGGTCGAGGGGTCGGTGTTTTCATGCCAGCCCAGATGGTCTCCCTTTCCGAAGAGGCCAAAGAAGGGCTTGACGTCGTCGTAGATGTAGGGCCTGACCAAGGGAGCCCGGAAGCAGCATTCGTCCTCGGCGTTGTAGATCAGCAGAGTCGGCTTGGGCGCCCGCATGGCGGTCAACGTCGAGTAGTCCTGACCCCGGAGCAGGTCGGTGGCGTTCTGCTCGATGTCCCCCGTGTCTTGCGGCCGTTCGACTCTCGAGATCAGGGCCGAGTAGCCGGCCACCGGAACGGACACGGCGACCCGCTCGTCCAGGGAGGAGAGGATGATGGTCTGCCAACCGCCGCCCGAGAGTCCGGTGACGGCCAAGCGCTTAGGATCGGCCCGGGGATGCTGTTCCAGGTAGTCGAGCCCCTTCCGCATGGCCAGGTAGAAGAGTCCGATGGCGTTGGCTCCCACCAGGTCCAGATGAGCGCCGAACCAGTGCTGGTTCTCGGGATGGGACAGCTCGCCGCAGGCCAGCCATTCCAGATTCAGCGCCAGCACGCCGCGGCGGGCCAGGCTGATGCACCTTTTCTGCTTGTACTCGACGGACTTGCCGGGGCCTCGGACGTGGCCGTTCACGTTGAGGACCGCCGGCAAGGAACTCCGGTCTCCCGTCGGTTCGTAGAGCAGTGCCGGGATCTGGAGGCCGGGCAAGACCTGCAACAGGAGCTTGCGGAGGCGGTATCCTCGCTGTTGCTGGGGGGCTCCCACCTCTCGGAAACGAAGGGGTGCATTAACCCATTCCTGGGGCCAGCCGTGATAGACCACCTCCCGGAGTAGCTTCCTGCGGATGTCGTTCACCTGGGCCGTCCACTCTTCGGGACGGCTGGGGAGTGGCGGCAATTGTGGAGATCGCGACAGCAGGTATTCGCCGAGCAGATGATGAAGCAACCCCGGTTCCAGGGTTTCCCGTTCCAGAAGGGGGGTGAGCTGGCGGCTGGTGCTCTGGGCCTGCAAGAAGAGCATCCAGGGCAGGCAGAGGCAGATCTTCAAGACGGAATTGCGGAGACTCGGCATTTGTTGTGAGGACGAGTTCATGAGACTTGTCGGGTTACCGTTCATGGGGAGGTCGGCGATTGGAAATCGCTGCTCCTGTTCGGCGACTGGAAATCGCCGCTCCACCGGGTCCATTAATGCACCGACATTGCAGTGAGCTTGGACTCGGTCCCGAGGTGCCGGATCCAATCGGCCACCAGTTCCGCGCCGCGCTCGTCGATCCGATTGGTGCTGGTCGGGGGCATCTGGTTCAGACCTCGTACGATCAGCCTTCGGTAGAGAAGGGACCGCTCAGGATCGCCCGGAACCACCATCCGGGCGCCGTCTACTCCCATGTTGTCGTGAATCGGCGCCTCGTCGATCAAGCGGACCTTGTCCGGTTCCGCTGTGTAGGTCAGGTTGATCCGGGAGTTTCCTCCGCCGCTCGGGGCATGGCACATAGCGCAGTTCACTTGCAGATAGGCCCGGGTCCGCGCCTCCACGTCCGCCTCCGTCCCGAAAGGATCCGGCAGGGCCGGGTATTCTGAAGGAGTCTTCTCGAGCGGTTCCTTGAAGATTCCGATGTGATCCAACGTTCGCAACTGATTGTCCGTGGTCTCGCCGTAGTCCTGGTCGCGGTTCATCTGACGAGTGTTCAGTCCGAGCGCGAAGCCGGCCGCGCGGGAATGGCAGTACATGCACTCCTCCCGGCTCGGATAGCGCCAGACTTGGCTTCTCTGTCCGCCGGGCGCCCGCCCGTCCTGGATCCGATAGGTCCGGTCTCGGCCGTCCCCCTCCACCAACGCGGCATCGGTCTGCTCGTCGTTCCAGGCGTAGGTGTATCCGACCCACCGGTCGACCTGCTTCACCAGTAGCCGGGTTTCGATGAATTGGCGCGTCTCCGGATTGCCTTCCTCGGTCTCCAGGGTGAACGACTTCACCATCACCGCACCGTCGCCGAACTCCCAGGTGCCTTCCTCGTCGAACTTGATCCGCGTCTCGCCCGGCAAGGCGAGAAACCGCTCCTTGCCGGCGCCGTCGGACCAGAAGGGGACGTTTATCGAATACGGGATGACGCCGGAAGCCGGCCGATGATCCTTCACCGATGCGAACAGTCCGGTCTCACTCAGCTTCCTCGGAAAGGGCGGTCTCTTCTCCGGCGCCGGCCGGTGGTCCAGTTCGAAGATCTCACCGCTGTCGTAGTCCAGCGCATAGAAAGCTCCGTCCCGTCCCTGGCCGAAACTGACGATCTTGACGGGCGAGTCGGCGAGTTCCTGGCGCCAGACCACCTCCTTCCCATCGTGGTCGTACCGCAGCCCCCACATCTTGCCGTACTGGTAGTCCCCGTAGAGGTAGGCCCCTCGGAGCTCCGGGAACTTGTCTCCCTGGTAAACGTAGCCGCCGGTGATGGATCGGCTCTCCCGGTGGTGATGCTCCATGACGGGCGGGACGATCGGCGTCGGACCCGGCTTCGTATTGGGATGGAACGGGTGCGAGCCCTCCATGAGGCTCCAGCCGTGATTGCTCCCCCGGCTGACCAGCTCGATGAGCTCCCAGAGATCCTGTCCCACGTCTCCCACCCAGGGCCGACCGGAGACGGGATCGAAGCTGAACCGCCACGGATTGCGAAAGCCGTAGGCCCAGATCTCTTCCCGGGCCCCGGGCACGCCGACGAAGGGATTGTCCTCGGGGATGGAATAGGCCCGGCCGGGGTCCGGCCGCTCCACGTCGAGCCGCATCATGACCGCCAGCAGATCATCCAGATCCTGACCGGTATCGTCGCGGTCGGCGGATCCGGTGCCGTCTCCGGTGGCAACGTAGAGGTACCCGTCCGGACCGATGATGGCTTCGCCGCCGTTGTGCCCACCGGCCGGCCACTGGATGATGACCTTCTCCGATTCGGGACGCAGCCGCGGCGGAGCGCTTCCCGGTTCCAACTCGAACCTGGAGACCCGGCTGAGCTGTGTGACCGGGTTGCCCTCTTCATCCTTCTTGCCTTCCAGCTTGGGGTCGGTCGGGCTGAAGACGAACACCTGGCCGTTGTCGCGGTACCGCGGATGGAAGGAAAAGGCCGAAACCCGGCGGTTCCAGTCCAGGAAGAGGTCTTTCCCGGCATCGGGATCGTTCCCCTGGAAGCTGTAGATCCGGCCCTCGTACTCGGCGACCAACAGCCGCTCCGAGTTCGGGTCCTGAGCGATGAAGGTCGGATTCTCGAAGGTGTACTGCGGAAAGACGCGCCGGAGCTGGTACGGCGGCGGGGGTTCGGGAGATCCAACGACCCGCGAGGTATTCCAGAGGGTCCTCTCAGTCAGCCCGTAAGGTGCAGTTCCCTTCTCCGAGCCACCCCGGCCGCAGCCGGCCAGCGCCAAAACGGCGCCCAGAATGATCAGGCGATTCCAACTCCAAAGTCCGATGATCAATTGATTTGCCAACAGATTTCCTAACTATCTCATAGATTCCATAAGTTATTGCAATGTAACCACTTGATAACAACACATCAGTTGCTATTCCCTTTTCAGTACGGAAATCCGTTCAACCCGAGAGGACGTTCGCGGATCACGGATGGTATGCGAACGGGTGGACGAGTCCGACCGTTCAACCGAGGCCCAGCGACCATGCGGCTGAGGAGTCTCGAGATCAGTAGCGGCATCATCTACCAATTTTAGAAGGCCCCGTGAGACAGGGTTGGGGCAGGGAGCACCCGATGTAGCCAGCGGCTACTGCGGTTTCCTGACGTCCAACACATCATTCACATTACGATCCGTCGAGCCATGCGCGTCGGTAAAACGAAGCCTCCGTTGTGCTGTGAGGCGCTTAAGACCAAATGCCTCGACCACCGCCCGAAGATGGTCATTTGAGCCGGATTCGAACCCCTCATCTTGCGACACCTTTCGTGCCATGAGCTCAAGCTCACTCGGCGGAATCTCCTTGAACGTGCGGGGACCACGCTCGCGAAGCATGGTTGCAGGCCTACCCTTGATGCGCACGATCGAGTTGACTAGGCCACCGGTGCCCAACTCGTCCACCTTGGCGACTCGACCTTTTCGAATGGCGTGCTGAAGCGCCCTGTTCATGGCACGCTTGAGTTGACGACCCATTCGGGCGATGCCATTCCCGCGCAGATAGAGATTGTAGGCTCGCCTGGCTAGCATCGGACCTTCGGTATCGATGATTCGGCAAAGCCCCTCGGCAACCCGGGCGGGTGTGGAGTGCCGCGGGTCCGGACCGGCTGGTCCTTCGAACGCAATATAGGGTTCGGCTCTATCGAGGACCGGCGTGACCGGGTCACGGGTTGTAGGAGGCGATCGATTTTCGGGACGGAAGATCGATTCTGTTTCTTCCTGGGGCTCAACCATAGGCTTGCGGGTAGCTGGCGTCAGGTCGGTGATATGCGTCGGCGTTGGCGATGCCTTGGGGATACGCGTAACCGTAGGCACCGCCTTAACCAACTCGGAGGGCGGCGGACCGGCTATGGGCTCATTTAGGTCGTCTTCCATTCGCCGCTGCGAGCCTATCGACTTCGGCGGTGGCGGCGCAGCGGCTGAGTCATCGACGCCGCCGGGCCGGATGCCGAGGCGATCAAGCTCCGACCACACGGGCTCCATGGCCTTTTCGCGATCCCGGTAGAAGTCGCTACCCCGAATTCGGACGAACTGCCAGCCAGCCCGCTCGAGATCGCGTTGACGCGCCATGTCCTGCTCGTAGCGATCGGGGCCATGCCACTCGTCGCCATCGCACTCTACCGCCAGTCGCCCTCGCATACCCTCTACTACCAAGTCGATCCGGTAGCGGTGATTCACCGGGTCGCCCACGGACACCTGAGTTCTAACGTGAAAGCCGCGCTCGGCAATACGCTGGTAGACATGGCGTTCGAACTTCGAGTCGAACCGCTGCTCTTCCGGATCCGTCGCTTTCCGCCCGGGATCGAGCATGTAGCTGAGGAGGCAATGACGCATGCATCTGTCGCTGAGCAAATCGACCTCGGCCGTATGGAAGAGCCAAAGCTGGTCTTGGGCGCGGCTGACCGCAACGTTGAAACGCTGTCGGGCCGCCTCGTTTGCGAGCACACCGATCCTGTGCTCTCCTGGGGCCGCGACCATGCTCAGAAAAATAACGTTGCGCTCATCGCCTTGGAATGCGTAGGCATCGCCGCAAATGAGCCGACGCTCTACAAGCACTTCGGGATCGAGCACCTGGAGAAGCATATTCTCGATCAGCTTTGCCTGCGTATCGCCTTGGAGACTGATCACGCCCATCGTCTTGCCAGCGTAGCGCGAGTCGTCGATGCAAGCGCAGATCTGCTCAACGATCGCCTCCGCTTCTGGCGGGTTCTGTGCGTAATAGGCACTTCCCTTGCGGTACCCGTCATGCACATGCCGACGTACAAGTGGCTGAAGCCGATTAGCGGGGTAGGCGCGCAGTGGATCGAGCGGGGTACCGTTGCTGGCGTAACAAAGGTCGTTCGAGAACTGGATGATCTCTGGCATGCACCGAAAGTGCTCGCGTAACACGATGTTCTGGTTAAACCGGATCTTCGCGTTAGCGTAGACGCTACTCTGCGGGTAGAGCGCAACTTTGTGCGGGACATCACGCAGAAAGTGCTGTTGAAGGGCAGCGATATTTGCATCGGAAATACCCACGCCCGCAGGGCTGATCTGCTGGTCATCACCGACGACGATGATCTTCTTGGAAATATAGAACAGAAATAGGCTCTCGATGCCCAGCTGGCTAGCTTCATCGACTATGACAAGATCGTAAAGACCCGGCGAAGGGTCGATCATTTCGGCCACAAGATACCGAGGCATGATCCATATCGGGATCGCCTTGCGGCACTCACCCATGTAGTTGCGCGCCTCCCGCTTCAGGCGTGCTATCTTCGCGGATTTCCCTTTCCCCTTGCCCATAGCGCGCACCGCCTCGCGCCAACCCTTAAGTGCATTGCGTTCACGCGGTGAGAGACGCTTGAAGAAGTGCTTCCAAGCCCGGAGGGAAGCGGCCTCTGCGACGAGTCTGCCCTTGCTAGCCTCCACCTCGTGACGCCTTCGCCAGAGCCGCTGTTGGAAGTCGAAGTCGGACCGCTTCTTGATCCACCCGTTAGCCCATGCCCAGCGCCAAGCCTCCTCCCAATGGGAAAGCCGATCATCCCAGACCGGTTCGTTCAGGCTCGCCTCGATTTCCTCCGCCAAGCCAGGTGCAGCTAACCTGATCGCGGCCTCGATTCGATTACGTTCAGACTGAGCCTCCCGCGCCTGTTCGATCGCAACTACACGCTCGTGACATTGGCTGTATGCTGTCACGTCTCGCGCGGCAATCGCTTCGAGAAGCGCGTCCACGACAGGGTGGACGTCATGCAGACCGCGAAGTCGCGTCAAGGGCTGGCCGCATACTGCGACTTGTGCTTCTGCCTCGTCCAGCGCCTCGTCGAGGCCCGCACCGACGACGAGATCAACCCACCGCATCGCTTCCCCATCGATCCAGTTGGGCGTCGGGACCGGAGGGGACTTGCGGGACATGCTCTCGGCAGCTTGGGTGCAGACGTCCCCATATTCGAGTACACCCTGCAGGGCTAACACGTGTGGTTGCAGATCGGCGAGGCAGAATCTCCGGTCGACCGAGATACCAGTAACTCCTACGCCCTTCCAAAGGCCCACAAGATCAGAAAGCGCAAACTCGAGGTCGAGTTCGTCGCGCACCAAGCGCAGCTTCTGCACATCATCGGCGGGCTGTCCGTCGATCAGAACATCTTTATTGAGATAGGTTCGTCCCTTGAGTACCTTTGGCGTGACCAATCCAAGCAACTTCCACTTGCCACCGGCCTGGAGATGCTTGGCCACGGCTTCCGCATCCGAGCGTACTGTTCGCGGGTCGAGCCCCTCAGGGCGAGTCACGACTCGATTGCCGAGACTACGCACCAGCGGCTCAATCTGCTCGATGCGCTCCTCGCTCAGATTGAGCAGCGTACGCCACTTCGCGTCATGACCCAAGACCACCTGTTCGAGCGCCGTGAGCAACCACTTGGCTTGTCTTCCTAGGAGAGCACGTCGTTGCCCCTCAATGTTCCTGAGATCGTCGGCTAGATGGTTTCGCTCGTGGGCCGGTAAAGCACGAATCGGCGAAAAAGTTGGGTGCTGTCGGAGCGAGTCCACTTGTTCGCTGCTGCGCCCTCGTGCTGTAGCCTCCTTCGAGACGATCCCCGCGAAATCTGCCGGAGCAGTAAGAGTGGCAGTGCTCGGGATCTGGAGTTCCGAGGCCGCGACCTCCTCGTCCGAGTACTGCCTGCGAATCTCCAGCCATCTGGCTACCTCAGCATTGGAGATCGTCGGATGATTTTTCGCATTCCGCGCCAACCGGAACCACCCAAACATCTTGCGTTCGTCGGCGACCCTGGATCCGATCTCTGAGGCCGTGCCTTCGTATGTGCCATCGAGCAGCGAATGTGACAGCGTCTCGCCTTCGCGCAGACTTCGGATCTCCGAGTCGATCCCCGCGAGACGCCTTCGGGCCTTGTCAAGCTCACGATCAATCTCCGCGATCCTGCCATCATATGCGCCCGGCGCGTATGAGGCTTGCCGGTTTGTGATGCCACGCACTGCGGTGTTGACCTCCGCGAAAGAGTCGCCACCGTGCCCAAGCAGGCTGACGCACAGGGGCTGGATTTCATTCGGGAGCTTGCGCTTGAGAACCTGGAGGGCACGTCCCGTTTCCGCCGTGATCAGTACTCGCTTCCCCATGGCGAGGAGGTGGCACATGAGGTTGGCGATGGTGTGGCTCTTCCCGGTGCCAGGCGAACCCACGACACAATGCTCACATTGCGACCTCCGTTAGAATCCATTACCCCTTTCACCCCTTAGCCGGACGAGACCTTGAACTGGCCGAGCCTCCTCGTCACGGCCAGTGTGGGGAGTGGTTCACCTGCCGGCTACCGGACAGTACTCACGCGAAGATCCCACGCTGGATGTGCCGGCCCGAAGCTGCGGCAGTGGGTCGGGTCGACGACCAGCCGCGATGCAGCGTCGGCGCCTTGCAAGAACTTCTGGACCTGATCGAGACGTTCGGGTCGAAGTCGGATTGTCAGACCACCCGGGGCAACGTTGCCCCCGGAGGACGGCATGAAGCAAAAGGAGTTCGCGTTTGCAACCCCCAACCAGCCCGAGTGGGACCAGCTACCCCCTTCGACCAGGAAGCAACTGCTGCGGCTGATGGCTCAGCTGCTGGAGCAGGCTTGGCGAGGGCAAAAGGAGGACGCCGATGAGAGGAAAGATCACTGAGGATCACCTGAGACGCCAAGCCTACGTCTACGTGCGCCAGTCGAGCCTGCGGCAGGTTCGTTACCACCAGGAGAGTGGCCGGGTGCAATACCGGCTGGCGGCCAAAGCCGAAGAACTCGGATGGAACCAAGTCGAGGTGATCGACGAGGATCAGGGGCGTTCGGGGGCCACTACGGTCGATCGGGTGGGCTTTCAACGCTTGTCCGCCGAGGTCAGCCTGGGACGGTGCGGGGCCATCTTCAGTCTGGATGCCTCTCGACTGGCTCGCAACAATGCCGACTGGTACCGATTGCTGGACCTGTGCTCGCTGACGCGGACCCTGATCGTCGACAGCGAGGCCGTGTACGATCCGCGTCTCAGCAACGACCGACTGCTTCTCGGGTTGAAGGGAACGATGAGCGAGGCAGAGTTGAGCCTGCTCCGGCAGCGTGCCCAACAGGGACTGCTCAGCAAAGCGGCTCGCGGAGAACTGTACACCTCATTGCCAGTGGGGTTCGTTCTGAACCCGAACGGATGTTTGGAGAAGGATCCGGACCGCCGGGTGCAGGAAAGCATTCAGGGGGTGTTTGCTAAATTCTCCGAGACGGGCAGTGCCCGGCAGACTCTTCTGTGGTATCGGCAGGAAGGGATCCGGTTGCCCGTGAGACGACACACCGCTTGGGGTTGGGAGACGGTGTGGAAGCGGCCCGTCTACAGCAGCGTGCTGAGGGTCTTGAAGAACCCCCTGTACGCGGGGGCCTATGCTTGGGGGCGCACCTGGACCGAGACCTACTTGAAGGACGGTCAAGCTCGCAAACGGATTCGGTCCCGGGCCCACCCGGAACAGTGGACGGTCTGGCTCAAGGAGCATCACCCGGGCTACATCGACTGGACGAGCTTTGAAGCGAATCAACGCCTCTTGGCCGACAACGCACAGATGCGAGGCAAAATGGCGAAGGGAGCCGTTCGTTCGGGAAAGAGTTTGCTGGCGGGTCTGCTGCTGTGTGGGCACTGCGGTCGCCGGCTGCACGTGGCCTACAGTGGAGTTGGGGGACGAGTCCCCCGCTACCATTGCCGAGGGGCGCGGATCAACCACGGCGTCGCGGGTTGCATCTCGTTTGGCGGACGCAGGGTCGACCAAGCCGTGGGGCGCGAGATCGTGCGAGTGGTTTCCCCAGGCGCGATCGAGGCGGCTCTGCGAGTGCAAGAGGAAGCCACCGAGCGAGACCAGTTGAAACGAGAACTCCTGGAGCGCGAACTCGAGCAGTTGCGCTACCAGGCAAGACGGGCTGAGCGACAGTACGATGCAGTCGACCCGGAGAACCGGCTGGTAGCCTCGACGCTGGAGCGGAAGTGGAACGAAGCCCTGAACAGTGTGCGCCAAGTGCAGTCCCGTCTGGAGCAGATCGGGCAGAAGCGGTCGAGTTCGCCGGGACCGCAGCGAGTGGAACTGCTCCGGCTAGCCGAGCGGTTTCCAGCGCTCTGGTCCGATGCCGTCACCGACAATCGGATCAAGAAGCGGATCGCACGCACGTTGATTGAAGAGATCATTGCGAGCGTGGATCAGGGTAGGCGGGAGGTGGAGTTGATCATCCGCTGGCGCGGGGGCAAACACACGCGGCTGCAGGTACGAAAGAACGCCACCGGTCGCCATCGCTACCGCACCGAGGAGGACGTGGTGAAGTTGGTTCGCCAGTTGGCCCGGCAGGTGAGTGACGATCAGATTGCCCGGATCCTGAACCGAATGGGCAAGAAGACGGGACGAGGGCACAGCTGGAACAAGACTCGTGTTCGCAGCTTGCGCAACTATCGGCGCATCCCAGCCTTCTCGCAACGCCCTCACGAATTCTGCAACATGCAAGAAGCGGCTTCGCAACTGGGAATCAGCCCCAGTTCCGTACGCAAGCTGGTTGCCCGCAAACTCCTGCCAGCACGGCAGGTGGTGGCCACGGCCCCCTGGCAGATTCGGCACTCGGACTTGGGATCTGAAGCAGTCCAACGAGCCGCCGAGGCCATTCGAAGCGGCAGAAGAGTTCCGCGAGGTACCAACGCGTCACAGTTAAGTCTCATGACATCAACGATGTAGAAAGGTGGTGCAGTATGTCACCGGATCGGGTGGACCCTGAACCAGCACTCCCTGATTGTCGTCGATTGCATTGACGATACGCCGCTGCTCCCGGTTAGCTAACAACGGGAAGTATATTTCTGACAGTGACGGCGTGCCGCCAGCAGGCGTCACATCTCGGCCATCGTGCCCGGTAGCCTTCCCACCTCCATTTCCCCAGTCGTCATCAGTCAGCTCGCCCCAACCGCGAGGCACTTCGCCGGATTCGTCCTCAAGGTTCTGAATCAGTTTCTCGTAGATACGGACCATGCCAGTCTGGAGGCGCTTGCGAAGGATCAGGGCCGGCGCAAAGCTCACGACAGGGTCATTGCCAGTTGACTGCTTGGCACCGAGTCCCTCCGACCACTCCGTGTCGGGGCTGAGTGCCCCCGCCCAGGTCTTTAGCGGAGCATGAATGAGCGACTTGTCCCAGATCGCGTCACCCACCTCGTCAAGCTGCGCTTCGACCGCGTCATAGCATGATCGATCAGGTCGGAGTTCGGCCTCGAGCATGTCATCTTCGACTCGCAGGTTCGTCCCCTCACCGGGGGCGCCTACGCGAATGACACCGCTACCCGGATCAAAGGTCAACTCGACCTGCCCAGCCACCGCGTGGCGGCGAATCCGAATCGACCTAACACCGTTCGTAGCCCGCCAGTCCATCAGGCCAAGCCCGAGGACGACCTCGACGATCTCGCTCTGCTTCTGCAACTGCGAATAAAGCCTGAAGAGTTCAGCATAGAGATGCTGCACCGCCTCACGACGGCGATGTTCTGCCGCCCACGCCTCCCACTTCGGCCGAAAGGCCCGATACGCCTCGACAACTTCCGGGTAGTCCACCAGTGGTCGCTCGACGAGCGGCGGTGTCTCGCCCTCCCCCAGATCGATGTCCGTGTCTTCCTCCAAGATGCTCGGACGTAGTGGCGTAATACTCGGCGTCGCCTTGTAGAGAGCCTCGGCGTCGATCCATTTCACGGTGATGTCGGGTGGCTCTGGCGGGTTCTCGAACTTTTGCTTGCGAACCTCGAGCCAAGGCTTTGCCAGATCGTAGTCGTCGGTCCAGGCACCACTGTGGCAGTCCGCCGTTTGCGGCATCTCGTCGAACCAGAGCACGGAATCGTACTTGTCGACATCACGAACAGTCGTACTGCGGAGGCCAACGAACTCCTTCAAGTACCGCGCGAGTCGTAGCGAAGCACTCTCGATTCTGCTACTGCCCGTACTCAAGCTGCCCTCCTTAGACCCAGAGCTGATGGATCCCTCCTCTCGGCTCTAGGTTCGCGGGTCGGCTTCGGCGCTCCACTTGTGAATCGTGCTGAGGCCGGGCGACTCATGCTTCATAGTTCCTAGGAGCCTGCGCCGCAGAAATTGATCTACTGCGAAAGCGGTAGAATCGGTCCATATTTCCTCGATTTCTCGGCGAATAGAACAACTATGCACCTCCAAATCGAGAAAATCTGGCCTCGATTCCCCACTTTCTCGCTACGATCATTTCTACCGCGCAGACTCCTAGCTTACTTAGCCATGTAGTTGTGGTAGCGAGTATTCTGCGCTCTTCGGTTTCCATCCCAAAGGCAAATCACTATAGCGCGAAGGCGTGGAGAGTGCACCCGAGGAACCGCCCCAGCTGCGCGCAATTCGTGGCGCGTCACCCGCTGTCGATTGCCGGTGGAGGCGCGGCGGATCGGTGGAGCGATTCCGTCTCGTGATAACGGCCTCTTCAGCAAAGTATGTGGCCGCACCGTACGCGAGTCGGGGACGCTCGCCGGGCACCTGCGGCGGTACATGTCCGGACACCTGCCATAACCTCGCATAGCACTGCCGACGGCGAGACGGCGGTGGCGTTGGCCTGCTAATCGGTGGGTTCCGTTGGCGATACGTGGACACCAGTGGTGACGTAGCGGTGGTCAGTCATCACAACGCGTCGGGCCGGGGAAAATGGGAGTGGGTTTCTCCCGAAAACTCCGCCGAAACGCGGGCTTAGGGGGTATCGAAGGGGGCGGAGCCACCCCTCAGTCTCCTCTTCTGAGGAAAACATAGGGACAGGACATTCTAATCGCCTGCTCCGGACTTTGGAAGAGGCGGAGGGGGACTCAGCCCCCCCTAATCCCCCCTGTCGGCGACAAGAAAGTCGCCGCTCCCGTCGTTCTTCTCAATTCTCGGCACCCCCCACTCAGGCCAGGAGCGGTTTCAGCACCTTGCCGTGCACGTCCGTCAGCCGGTGGTCTCGGCCCTGGAACTTGAACGTCAGCCGCAGATGGTCGATTCCCAGGAGATGCAGGATGGTGGCGTTCAGGTCGTGGACCGGTACCGGATCCTTCACGATATTGTAGCTGAAGTCGTCCGTTTCGCCGTAGCTCAGACCGCCCGAGGCCCCGCCTCCGGCCAGCCACATGGTAAAGCAGCGCGGATGATGGTCCCGCCCGTAGTTCTCCTTGGTCAAATCTCCCTGGCAGTAGATGGTCCGTCCGAATTCGCCGCCCCAGACGATGAGGGTGTCCTCAAGCATGCCTCGTTGCTCCAGATCCAGGATCAGGGCGGCCGTGGCCCGATCGGTGGCCTGGCACTGGCCCCTCAGGTCCCGCGGCAGGTCCCGGTGCTGATCCCAGCCCCGGTGGAACAGCTGAACGAAGCGCACCCCTCGCTCCACCAGCCGCCGGGCCATCAGGCAATGGGACGCGTAGGTGCCCCGTTCTCGAGCGTCGTCTCCGTAGAGCCGAAAAATATGCTCCGGTTCATCGGACAGGTCCGTCAGCTCGGGAACCGAGGTCTGCATCCGAAACGCCAGCTCGTACTGGGCGATTCGGGTGGCGATCTCAGGGTCTCCGAACTCGGCCTGCTTCAACTCGTTCAACCGGGCGATGTCGTCCAGTATGTGCCGCCGGGTGACGCTGTCCATCCCCGGCGGATTGGAGAGGTACAGGACCGGATCGCCGACGCCGCGGAACCTCACCCCCTGGTGCCGGGTGGGCAGGAAGCCACTGCCCCACAAGCGCTTGTACAGCGGCTGCGACCCCTTCTTGGAGTTGGAGGTCATGACCACGAAGGTGGGCAGGTCCCGGTTCGCGCTTCCCAACCCATAGGAGAGCCAAGCCCCCAGACTCGGGCGGCCCGACCGCTCGGAGCCGGTCTGCATCAGCGTGATGGCGGGATCGTGGTTGATGGCATCCGTGTGCATCGACTTGATCAGGCAGAGTCGATCGACCACGCCGGCCGTGTGCGGAAGCAACTCGCTGACCCAGGCGCCGCACTCCCCATGCCGGCGGAATTCGAAAATGGACGGCACCAACGGGAAACGATCCTGGCCCGAGGTCATGGTGGTCAGGCGCTGACCCTTCCGCACCGAGTCGGGGAAATCGACGTCGAACATTTCCCGCAGGCCCGGCTTGTAGTCGAAGAGGTCCATCTGGGCCGGTCCGCCAGCCTGGCACAGGTAGATCACCCGCTTGGCCCTGGGCTCGAAGTGGGGTAGGCCTGCCGCACCGGCCGCTGCTCCGGGACTTCGTCGGGGGGCGGCCAGGAGGTCCTCCGACAGCAGTGAGCTCAGCGCTACGGCGCCGATTCCCATCCCCGACCGGCCAAAGAAGTGTCGGCGGGTCAACAGCTGCCGGGCGTTGGCGATCGGATGCGCGGGAGAAGCCATCGGTTTTCTCATTCCCGGTGAATGGTCTCGTCCAGGTTCAGGAGGCCGTTCGCGAGGGCCGTGTGGGCAGCCAGTTCGACGGTGTCCATCCCAGGATCCAAAGGGGACTGACCGACCTGAGCCAGTCTCCGGGCAGCCTCGGGGTCGTTCTCGTAGGTCGACCGATGACGCTGCAGACCGCGCGTCAGCACCTCGATTTCCGCAGGCTGGGGCTGCCGCGAAGTGACCAGGCGGAAACCGAAATCGACCCGCTCCCGATCGGTCGAACCTCCCTCCCGGATCAGACGCTGGGCGAGAGCACGCGCCGCCTCGACGTAGGTCACGTCGTTCATGAGCGTCAACGCCTGGAGGGGCGTGTTGGTCCGCTCGCGCCGGGCCGTACAGACCTCGCGGCTCGGAGCATCGAACACCTCCATCCCGGGAGGATGGATGGTGCGCCTCCAGAAAGAGTAGAGGCTGCGACGGTAGAGATGGTCGCCGGTCCCCTGCTCGTAGCCTTTCTTGTAGGCGCCGGACGCTCCGCCGGCGATCTCGTCCCAGATGGCCTCCGGCTGATACGGCTTGACCGACGGCCCTCCCACCGACTCGACCAGCAGCCCGCTCACCGCCAGGGCCTGATCCCGAATCATCTCCGCGGGCAGACGCAACCGGGGACCCCGCGCCAGAAGGCGGTTGGCCGGATCCTTCTGGAGCAGTGCCGGCGTGAGCTTCGACGACTCCAGGTAGGTCGCGCTGGTCACGATCATCCGCTGGAAAGCCTTGCTGTCCCATTGCAGTCGAATCAGCTCGCTGGCCAGCCAGTCCAGCAGGAGTGGATGTGTCGGGGGCTCCCCCTGCGCCCCGAAATCCTCGGGCGTCGGCACCAGTCCCGAGCCGAAGTGCAACTGCCACAATCGGTTCGCCGCCACACGGGCGGTGAGTGGATGGGCCGGATCCACCAGCCACCGTGCCAGGAGCAGACGATTGGCCGGGACGCCGGGGGGCAGCGGTGGCAGCACCCTGGGGACGCCCGGGGTTACCTTGGCCCCTGGCTGATCGTATTGTCCGCGTCCCAGAACGAATGTCTCTCGAGCCTGGTCGTCCCGCATGATCATGGTTGCGGGGACCTGTTCCCAGAAGCGTTGATGCTGTGCCTCGAGCGCGGCGTACGCGGGTGAACTCCGCTCCAGGACCTGAAGTTCGCGATGGATCCGATCCAATCGGAGCTGAACGGCCCGCGGCGGCACCTTGATGGTGGGCGCGGCGCTCCGCCGATAGGTGCCCGGCTCGGAGATGGCGTTGAAGAAGGCGAAGAGACGGTAGAACTCGGTCTGGGAGACGGGATCATACTTGTGATCGTGACAACGCGCGCAGCCGACCGTGAGCCCCATCCAGGCGGTCGAAACGGTGTTGACGCGATCGACGGCGTACTCGACCCGGAACTCGTCGGCGATGGATCCGCCTTCACCGTTGACGCGGTTGTTGCGAAGGAAGCCGGTGGCCAGTTTCTGCTCCGGACTCGCCTCAGGGAGCAGATCCCCGGCCAACTGCTGGACCGTGAACTGGTCGAAGGACAGATTCTGGTTCAGCGCGTCGACGACCCATTCGCGCCACCTCCACATGGTTCGAGGCTCGTCGTCCTGATAGCCGTCGGTGTCGGCGTATCGGGCCAGATCGAGCCAGACCGCCGCCATGCGTTCCCCATACCGGGGCGAAGCCAGGAGCCGGTCGACGACCTTCTCGTACGCGCCGGGCGACGGGTCGGCGAGGAAGGCGTCCAGTTCATCCAAGGTCGGCGGCAGCCCGGTCAGGTCCAAGGTCACTCGGCGCAGGATCCGGCTCTTTTCCGCGGCCGGCGCAGGATCCAGCCCTTCAGCTTCCAGGCGGTTGAGGACGAAGCGATCCAGATCCTGCCTGGGCCAGGAGTTGTCCTTCACCTGAGGCAGGGTGGGCCGCCGCGGCGCGATGAACGCCCAATGTTGCTGCCAGACGGCTCCTTGCTCGATCCAACGGCGGATGAGATCGATCTGGTCGTCGCTCAGCCTCTTTTGCGAGTACGCGGGAGGCATGCGATGGTTCGCGTCTTCATGTGTGATGCGCCGAAAGATCAGGCTGTTGTCCGGATCTCCCGGAACGACGGGCACTCCGGAGGTCCGGGCCTGGAAGATGTTTTCTCGCAGATCGAGCCTCAGGTCTGCCACCCGGACCTGGGGATCGGGACCGTGGCACTGAAAACAGGTATCGGACAGCAACGGCCGAATCTGCCGCTGAAAGTCGACTTTGGAGTTCTGAGAGGGGACCGCTGTGACCAGAGGCGACAAGAAGAGATTCAGCAGCACAAGGCAGACGACCGGCGGCCTCGCCGAATCACGAATTCGAGCCCCGGGCGGGCAGAAATTCCACGAACATTTTCTCATTGCAGATGTTGGAGTTTATTCTAACAGTCCGTACCAAAAGGCTCGATGGCGACCGCGGCGCCGGCAATGGCTGGACCGGTGGTCCGAATCGAGCGATCTCGTGTGGGAAAGGAGTCGCGATGAATCGATCGATACCGGTTTCCGTTGTCCTGTTCCTGGTCGGCCCCGCCCTCGTGACGTTCGCCCAGGGCGCCGCATCCGGGCAAGAGGCCATCCAATATGAACCCATCGAAGGGGCGTCGATCTACGATCACGATCCTTCCACCCGGCTCGGAGACGACATTTTCGGCACCATCATCGCCGACCTGGAGAACGACGCTCCGGGCCGGTGTTCACACGGAGGCCCGGTCTGTCTGGAATACGCGAACGGCCACATCGCGGCCTTCTACGCCAACACCAGCGACCATAACTCCGACGGGTGGAGCGAGTACGCCCTCAGCAAGGACGGCGGCAGAACTTGGACCAGATACAACAAGTTCGAGTATTCCCATGCGGCCTACAAGAAAGATCCGAAACGGCCGGTGATCGTAGAAGAAGGGCTGACGACCAGTAACGGAGTCACCGTCCTTTTTCTCACGCATGTCGACAAGGGAAGGAGCCGGAGCGGATTCATGAGAAGCCGTGACCACGGCGCCTCCTGGATCGACTACGAACCCCTCGACGGAGATTTCGTCGGGTATCCCTGCGCGGTGGGAGTGACGGGCGGCGCCAACTTCGTCCTGTACGACATCAGCAGCGGTCCCCACGTCCTGTACGTCAGCACCGACGACGGACGGAGCTGGCGCAGGAGAAGCACCCTGCCGCTGGACGACGACAAATGGTACGGCGCCCTGTGCATCATGGAGGACGGCCGCCTGCTGGCCGGCGCCTACACCGAGAAGGACGAAAACCATCTCTACTACTGCATCAGCCGGGATCAGGGGAGGACCTGGACCGAACAACGGCGAGCCTATCTGGACAAGAAGGTTCGGGATCCCGAACTGGCCTATCTGGCCGGCAAATACTATCTGCACGGAAGGTCGGGCCAATACGGCGAAGGGACCGACCGTTTCGTCCTCTACCAGTCCGACGACGGCATCAACTGGGGGAGCGGAATCATCGTCAGCGGCGATCGGAGACACGCCGACGGATACAGTCACAACTGCGTCATCAACAAGTATGCCGACGACGTTCCCAACGAACTGATGGTCCAGTTCAGCATCGTCTACGACGGCCTCGACACGAACACGCACGTATTCTTCATCAAGCCGGAATCCGGGAAGTAAGGAGCAATGGAGCGGCGACGTTCCTGTCGCCGGTTAGGGGGTGATCGGGTCGAGTGCAGGGGATTGCGCCCCCGCACCCTCCCACACCACCGGACGTACCGTTTTCAGTATCCGGCGGTTGGAGTCACCCGAGGCTCTTTCGAGCCTCGTACAGGGCCTTTCTTTCCGGTTTCCGCCGCCGCTGAGACTTGATCTCCGCCCTTCCGGCTTGCCGGGCTCCACCCGTGGGCCTTCCATGCCGGGTCCGAGGGGCCTCCCCACGGCCCGTTTTCGGAGGTAGTTGCGATCCCGCTGACGAGTCCACCATAGGGCCAGTCCGACTCCTTCGGTCCTTCGCTCCACCGGCATTACCCAGCTTCTTCGCTACTACGACCTCTGCTGACTTCTCAAGGGCTCTCACCCTTGAGATCTCCCCGAGTAAGGTGCTGCATCTTTCCCCCCGGGCCGCCCGGCTCTACCTGATGCGTCTGGATGGGGTTCGGGTTTCGCTGTTGCTCGCCAGCTCACCGCCCGCACCCGGCCTCACTGCCGGTTCGTGTTCCTGCGGTCGTGGGTTTGCCTTCCGCTTCCTTCAGCTTCGCCTCGCGGCTACGCCTTGCGGTTCGGCTAGCGTTGGTCCCATCACCTCCCTTGGGATCTTTCATCCCTTAGATACAGCCCATGTCGGGCGCACGAGCGGCGACTTTCTTGTCGCCGGTTAGGGGGGCAGGGGGGACGGAGTCCCCACTCTACAGCCTCAAGCCGCCCAAAACCGAAACGCATAAAGCCGGCTGCGCTGCTGCAACCGAAAGCTGAGCCGAACCGGCTTCCCCGCCAGATCCGACAGCCGGGCCCCAGAATTCCACCGCACCACGCCTCGCAGGAAATCTCCAATAAGAGGCTCGCACTCCTCCAGGCCAAGACCCGGGACCGGGACGCCGTCCACCCCCAAGACGCCGACCTGAATCCGCCCGCCGGCTCCGCAATCCGCGTTCAGTTTCAGATGCCGACCCGAAAAGATCAGCGGCTTCGTTACCAGATGTCCGAGTGCCGACTCCGCAGCCTGAGCGACGATCCTGTGACGCTGGAACCTGACCCGGCCGACGCCGCCCATGCCGGGGGCCCGTTTGACCTGTTCATGCCCGACGTCGAAGCCACCGTAGTACATCCAGATCTCATCCCGTCGGGGAATCATTCCCACGCCCATGTAGACCATGCGGCTGTCGAAGTCCCCTTCCCTTCCGGGACTCAGTAACGGATTGCGGTCGGGCCGCCGCCATCGCACGCTGTCGCGGCTGGTGGCGATCTGAATCTCCAGGTTGTCCGTGTCGTGGTAGTAGGCCGCCGGAAACAGCAGGGAGACCCCGTCGGCGAACGGATAGGGCTGGGCCGCCGAATTGTAGAGGTCCATCCCCGGTGGATCCTCCTGGTCGGGCGCCAGGACCCGCTCCGGGCGGGGGAAGTCGCCGAATGTCTTGCTCTCCGTCCGGCCGATGCAGCGGATGGCTCCCCCTTTGAAGCGAGGATACTGGTTGTCCCGGACGAAGCAGACGTATTTTCCCAGCCCGGAGTCGTAGTAGCAGACGTTGCAGGTATCGGTGTACCAGTCCATCAGAGGACCGGGACCCTTGGTCCAACTGATCCCGTCCGGCGAAGCTGCTCCTTCGATGGTGGGCCCCAGCCATTCCCGGGTTCGCCCCCGGTCCCGAAGGGTCATCCGGTACCCGTATCCGCGCTCCTTGTCTCGTTCTCCAAACACACACTTGTACCGTTGACCCGGCCCCGCGGAAGGATCCAGGAACACGCTGCCTTCATGCTGGATGGTGAGGACGATATTGTTCTTCCGGCTGCCTTGAAACGAGGTCACCCCGCAGGGCGGCTTGTCCCAATGAACACCATCCTCCGACTCGGCGTAGCAGAGCCGGCTGACCTCGGCCGGATCGCCGAGCGCCCGGCCCGAATACCACATCCGCACCCGTCCACCCTCATCCCCCACCGTCACCCAGGCCCATACCCCATCCTGGTCCGTGGGTATGTCAGGCGAAACCACCCGGACGTGATCGGCCCGGGCGGGAGTCACCCTGAGCCGGACGCCCTCTTTTCGCTCCACGAAGTAATCGTCCAAGAGCAACTGGGCGCGGTCGCCAACCTCCAGCGCCGTTTCTGAATGAGCGGTTCGAGCAACCAGCGCTCCCGCAAATCCGGCACCCAGAAACACGCGGCGATTCACCTGCAATCCCATGTCACCTCGCCGTCTCTTCCCCACTCTTTCCACATTTTCTGTTTTCTCTTTCCTCACCAATTGGTGATGGACCCGTCGGGACGCCGATTCAGGGGAGCACCCTCCAGCGGCTCCGTGACTTCGGCCACCAGCTTCAGCGATTCCGTATCGACCTCCACACCGAGGCCCGGCCGGGCGCTGGGCCAGAGTTTTCCGTCCCGAAAGTCGTAGCTCACCGGCAGGTGATCCAGATCCTCTTTACCGCCGCCCAACATCTCCATCAGGACGGGTCCCGGAAAGGCGTTGCACGCATGGACCAGGGCGGCAGTGGCAATGGGTCCGGTGAAATGGGGGACCAGCCCGACGTAGTGGGTCTCGCACAAGGTTGCGATCTTCATGAACTCGGTGATACCGCCGGCGTTGGGCAGGGAGATCCTCGAATAGTCGATCAGGCGTTCCTCGATCAGCTCGTTGATATCCCAGCGGTCGCCGAACTGCTCGCCTACGGCGATGGGCACCTTCACTTGAGGGCGCAGCTGCCGGTAGACGCCCGGGTTCTCGCTGCGGAGCAGGTCTTCGACGAAGTAGGGCTCCAGATCCTCGATGAGGCTGGAAAGCCGGATGGCATCGGGCATGTCCAGCCGCGTGTGGTAGTCGATGGCCCAATCGCCGCTGGCGCCCACGCCCTTGCGCACTTCCGCGCACAGCTTGTAGGTGTCGCGAACGGATTGGCGAGGGTTGAATTGGTTGCCCGAACCACGAGTGCTGGTCCGATAGGCTCGAAAGCCGGCATCCATGCACGCACGTGCCGCGTCGCGCGGATTCTTGTAGCCGGGGAAACCCGTCGAATAGCACTCGATGTGGTTTCGAACCGGACCTCCCAGCAAGTGGTAGACCGGGACTCCGAGAGCTTTGCCCCGGATGTCCCAGAGCGCCAGGTCCAGTGCACCCAGCGCATGGATCTTTTCCCGCCCGGGCGGATAGAAGTGGCCCCAGTACATGAGCTGCCAGAGATGCTCAATGCGGGCCGGATTCTCTCCGATGAGCAGGCCGGCACACTGGCGAATCGTGTCCTCCGATCCCCCTTCGCCCACCCCCACGATGCCCTGGTCCGTTTCGACCAGCGAAACGTGGGAGCTCTGATTGAACATGACGCGGGAGGGGGCCTCGTAGAAGCGAATCCGGGTGATCCGCATGGATGAGAGAGCCTGATGGGCTTCCCCACGAGCGTTTTGTGCCATGGCGGCGGCCAACCCGGCGGTCCCGGCCACCGAGCCGACGAATCGTCTTCGGTTCATGGACTCCTACCTTACGTTGTTGTGCCGTGTGATAACCGAGTCTCCAGGAAAGCCCCCTTCCGCGCAAGCGGGAAACCGGCGTTTTGGGTCTGCAGGACCACTCTCGAAACCCGGCGGCGCAATTCACACGAGGCCGGACTCACCAGCGAGTATCATGGACGGCGGATTGGCAATCATGAATCTCGTCCGAAGAATTCTGGCGCCGGCTTGGGTCCTCTGCCTGGCGGCCGGCGTACTCCTTGAGGCCCAAATCGACACCGGCACGATTCTGGGCCGGGTTCTACGGGAGGACGGAGCGGCGGCGGCGAACGCCCAGGTCAGCCTCAGGCACATGGACACCAACGAAGTCGCCGACCTGCTCAGCGGAGCGGCGGGCTATTTCCGGCGCGACGGTCTACGGGTAGGAAAATATCAGTTGACCGTGGCGCTGCCGGGGTTCCGGACCGAGGTTCTCCGAGATCTGGAACTGCTGGTGGGACAGTCCGCCAGGGCGGATTTCCAACTCCGGCGGGGGACAGGCCCCGGCGCCTCGGTCAAACAAGCGGACCCGGCCCTGCTGGGGGCCGGGAGGACGGATCTGGGACAGGTCATCGACCAGGAGAAACTCGACTCTTTGCCCGTCAACGCCCGCGACATCGGAAAGCTGGCCGGCTTGGCGGCCGGGGCGACTCCCTCGGCCTCGAACCGGGGCAACGTCAAGGTCATGGGGATGAGGTTCAAGGATAATCTGACCTATATCGACGGCACCCTCTTCACCCACGGAGACGGGGAGACCTCGTTCAAGGCGAGCACCGACGCCTTGCGGGAATTCGACGTGAAGACCGGCCTCTATTCGGCCGAGTACGGCGTGCGTCCGGGCGGGCAGATCACCGCCGTGACCAAGAGCGGCAGCAACCAGTTTCACGGAAACCTGTATTGGTTTCACAGGAACGACAATCTGGACGCCCGGGACTTCTTCGAACAGAGGAAGGCCGAATTCAAGCGCAACCAGTTGGGAGCGACCCTGGGCGGACCCATCGTGATCCCGGGGCTGTTCGACGGGAGGGACCGGGCCTGGTTCTTCCTTTCCTACCAGTTCCGGTCGATTCGGGAGACCCGGCCGTTGACCGGAGTCGTTCCCACCGACGCCGAAAAGCGGGGCGAGTTTGCGTCGCCCATCTTGGACCCTGCGACAGGACAGTTTTTCCCGGCGGACCGGATGCCCGAGCACCGCCTGGATCCGGTGTCCAGGAAGCTCCTCCACTTCTGGCCGTCTCCCAATACTCCGGGCTCATTGAACTTCACGAGTCCCGATTCGACGGCGAACCTGGACAATCCCCAACTCATCTCGCGCTTGGACTTTACGACCTCACCCGGCAACCGATGGGCCGGCCGCTTCATCTGGGATTCGAGTCCCCAGGTGTCCCCCCGGACTTTCAGCGTCTTCTCCGCAGTGCAGCCCCTGCGGACCTATGGACAATCCATCTCCAACACCCGGACGTTCGGAACCGGCCTGATCAACGCGGCCGGCATCCACTGGTTTTTCCGCCCCTACATCGCCGGCCCGTCCCACCCCAAGCCCCAGGTCCCATTGAGTCTCGGCATTCCGCAACTGTTGACGAACGAAGCCGACCGCAGCGGTGTTCCCACGATCGTCATCCAGGGCTACACGGGAATCGGCGACTCGGGCGCCGTGGGACACGCCAACGTGGGGAATTGGCAGGTCAAGGACGATGTCTCCTGGTCCCGCGGCAACCACACCGTGAGAGGAGGAGTCGAATTCCGGCAGCACTACAACTTCTACGTGATGGAACGCCGATCCAGATTCGAGTTCTTCAGCCGGTATACGGGAAATGCGTTCGCCGACTTTCTGCTGGGCCATCCGGTACGCACCGAGTTGGGCGGGGAGGGCTTCCGGGGAAACTTCCACCAGAACAGCTTCTATTTCTACCTCAAGGACGTGTGGAGGGTCCGGCCCAGGTTGACCCTCACGCTGGGACTCCGGTACGAGCTTCGACTTCCCTGGCGAGACAAGCGGGGCTTCATGGCCAACTTCGACGTGGCCGAGGGGCGCCTGATTCCCCCGCTCCTGATCGCCGATCCGCCCGTTCCACAGACCGGCCGCTTCGAACCCGGGTTTCCCCTGGTCGAGTGGAATCGAGCCTCCGCCATCCTCCCCCGCCTGGGGATTTCGTTTCGACTCGGAAACGCCACCGTGCTGAGGAGCGGCTACGGGATCTATTCCAACGAGCCCGATCTGAACATGGTTCAGGAAATGGCCAAAAATCCACGTCCAGGGGCTCAGCGCCTGGTGTTCCTGGCGCCGCTGGAGCAGGCCACGTTGAGGCTTTCCGAGCCGTTTCCGGAGCGTCTCACAGATTCGGCGGCTCCCAACCACTCGGGGATGGAGACGCCGCTTCCGCTGGCGGCCACCCACTCCTGGGGACTCAGCGTTCAGCACCGGCTTTCCCCGGGCATCCTGCTGCAGGTGGGATACCTGGGGTCTCATTCCTCCAACCGTCTGGAAACCGTCTCCCTGAACGATGCGGTCCCCGGACCGGGCGACCGGAGCCGGCGCCGCCCTTACCCTGAGCTGCAAACCGTCGAGATGCCCTTCGCCGATGCCGACGCCTGGTTTCACGGCATGCAGTTGCAGGTGGAGAAGAGGCCGGACCGGTACGGACTCTCGGCCCTGGTGGTTTTCGACTGGTCCCGGCAGATCGATACCGGGGGCGGATACCAGGGCCCGCCCTCGAGACGCAGATTCCGATCGCGCAACCTGCCGCTGGAAGCCAATCGGTCCCTTTCGGAATTCCACGCGCCCAAACGAATGATGCTGACCGCGGGTTACGATCTGCCCTTCGGCGCCGGACGGTCCTTTCTTTCCAAAGGGGCATTCGCGAAGATCGCCGGCGGCTGGTCGATCCGGGTCATCGCCAGCTTCCAGGACGGCGGTTGGTTTACAGTCTACCTGCCCGGTGATCCTCTGGACACCGGCTCCTACCATTCGCAATGGCCGGACCGGATTCGGAATCCCAACCTCAAAGACTCGGAGCGGAGTCCTTCCCGGTGGTTCGACACCGGGGCGTTCCGGCGTCCAGGGGAGTTCCTTTACGGAAATGCGGGACGGAGTTCGGTCGAGGGACCGGGCGTGATCAATCTGGACCTTTCACTCCGGCGCACATTTCATCTCCAGGACACCCAGCGGGTGGAGCTGCGCCTGGAGGCCTTCAACGCCACCAACCATCCCAACTTCCTGCTGACGGGCAGGTCCAGGACCGGTGAGTTCGGGACCTCGGAGTTCGGAGCTCTGGGGCATGCCCAACCGGCTCGGCAGCTACAGATGGCGCTAAAGTTCTATTTTTAGGCCGGACGGGAGTTTGGAAGGGAGCACTGTGGAGCGGCAGAGGAATTCGGACGGACCGCCGTCACGGTGCGTTCCAACTTGAGTCAATTAACCCGGGGATTTCGTCGAGATAGAAAAAGGTGCGAGAACGCCCGAAATCGGACGAAACGCGACGACTGCCAACTCGGCCTTCGCCCCCTTGTCAAGGCTCAGCCGAGCTGCCCGTCGCGCGCGCAATGAAATGAGGCGAGAGGGCTGAGGAGCGGTTGGGGACCGCTCCTCAGCCGAAAACTTCAGCCCTTGAGCCGGTTGATGATCCTCACCACGAGAATGGTTGCGGCACCAGCATACAGCGCCACGACAACCTCTCCGAGGATGGCGTTCAGGTGCATGCCAATCGCGGGGATGTTGTTCAACACCTCCGCATTTACGGCAGCACCGGAGGCGATGACAACGGCCAGCGGGCCTGTCGCATCTTCGGCATCGATCTCAGTTACCGCATAAACGATACCCAAGACGACCAGAGCCAATGCGAGTATGCCCCCTGTCTCCAGATTGCCGACTCCCTCGATGATTGCCACCAAGACGGTCAAAGCAGTAATGATTCTACCCATGGATGTTCCTCCCCCCAAAAGAAATTTGTGGTGACACGCTACGTCGGCTTCGCTGTGGAAATGGAAGACAATAGCGCAAAGTTAAGTGATTTATACCACGGCAAAAATCAAATGAACAGCGCTAAGAAAAATTTCGCCTCAAGCCATCGTCAAGATTTCGGGAGCAGGAATGCCATAAATTTTCCGGTCACGACTGCACCCCTTTTCGGGACCACAGAGGCGGGGACTGGGCCAGCAGATTGACCTCACGGCGGTTGTTGTAGGCCAGGAGTCTGCGCGGTAAAAATAATCGTAGCGAGAAAGCGGGGAATCGAGGCCGGATTTTCTCGATTTGGAGGTGCATAGTTGTTCTATTCGCCGACAAATCGGGGGAATATGGATCGATTCTACCGCTTTCGCAGTAGATCAATTTCTGCCGCGCGGGCTCCCAGTCCGGCTTCGGCCACGAGTGGTGGCAAGGCTCCCGATTCGCCACCCGATCCAACTCTTGGCGTTTGAATTTCGACCCGCCCGTCATCGGAGCTGGGAGATGTCACGGACGGCGCCCCGAGCGGCGCTGGTGGTCAGGGCGGCGTAGGCGGCCAGGGCCTGGGAGATGGGACGGTGACGGTCGCGCGGACGGTAGGCTTCCTGACCGCGAGCCTCCATGCGACGGCGGCGGCGCGCCAACTCCTCCTCGGGGACCGCCAATTCCAGCGTCCGTTCGGGAATGTGGACGCGGATGAGGTCTCCCTCTTCCACCAGCGCGATGGCCCCACCCTCAGCCGCTTCGGGAGAGACGTGGCCGATGGACAATCCGCTGGTTCCGCCGCTGAAACGGCCGTCCGTCAGCAGCGCGCATTTGGCGCCCAACTGCCGGGCCTTGATGTAGGAGGTCGGATAGAGCATCTCCTGCATTCCCGGACCGCCTTTGGGCCCCTCGTACCGGATCACCACCACGTCACCGGCCTCGACCCGTCCGCCCAGGATCCCGTCGCAGGCTTCCTCCTGGGACTCGAAGACCCGGGCCGGCCCCTGGAAGACCCAGATCGACTCGTCCACCCCTGCCGTCTTCACTATGCAACCGTCCTCGGCCAGATTGCCGTACAGGACGGCCAGCCCTCCATCCTGGGAATAGGCGTGCTCGGCCGATCGGATGCAGCCTTCCCTCGAGTCGACGTCGGACCCTTGATAATAGTTCTCCTGAGAAAACGCCTCCCGGGAGCGGACCCCTCCGGGAGCCGCCAGCGCCCGTCGGCGGGCGAAATCGGATACCGACCCGTTGCCGTCGCGAAGGTCATTCTTGCGAATCATGTCTCCCATGCCGTCCCCGGAGACGGTTCCCACCCCGGAGTGGATCTGGCCGGCGCGCTGGAGCTCTCCCAGGATAGTTGGGATCCCGCCGGCCCGGGCCACGTCCTCCAGATGAAACTTCCCC
Source organism: Acidobacteriota bacterium (assembly GCA_965263035.1). Lineage (GTDB taxonomy): Bacteria > Acidobacteriota > UBA6911 > RPQK01 > JAJDTT01 > JAJDTT01. The sequence goes on along the minus strand of OZ253580.1, from coordinate 4,235,882 downwards.
GTGGCCGGCGCCACCTTGCAGATACAGGGCACCTGCCGCGAGAGGCGGTCGATGTCGGCCATGGTGAACTCCACGCCCGCCTCGTGCGCCATGGCCAGGATGTGCAGCACCGTGTTGGTGGAACCCCCCATGGCGATGTCCAGACTCATGGCGTTCTCGAAGGCTTCGAAGGTCGCGATGCTCCGGGGCAGCACCGTTTCGTCTCCCTCCAGGTAATAGGCGCGGGCCATCTGGACGATGCGCCTGGCGGCCCGCTCGAAGAGCTGCCAGCGCAGTGAGTGGGTCGCGAGGATGGTCCCGTTGCCCGGCAGGGCCAAGCCGATGGCTTCGTTGAGACAGTTCATGCTGTTGGCCGTGAACATGCCCGAGCAGGACCCGCAGGTGGGACAGGCCTCCTCCTCCATCTTCAGGACCTCGGCGTCGCTGATCCGGCTGTCTCCGGCGGCCACCATGGAATCGACCAGATCCAGCTTGGCCGGACCCGAAGCCAGCAGGGCCCGGCCGGCCTCCATGGGGCCTCCCGAGACGAAAATCGTGGGCAGGTTCAGCCGCAGAGCGCCCAGGAGCATTCCCGGAGTGATCTTGTCGCAGTTGGAAATGCAGACCAGGGCGTCCGCCTTGTGGCCGTTCACCATGTACTCCACGCTGTCGGCGATCAGCTCGCGGCTGGGGAGGGAGTAGAGCATGCCGTCGTGTCCCATGGCGATGCCGTCGTCCAGGGCGATGGTGTTGAACTCCACTCCGTACCCGCCGCTGGCGTCGATGACCTGTTTGACCCTCTGGCCGAGGGGATGCAGGTGAACGTGCCCGGGGACGAATTGGGCAAACGAGTTGGCGATGGCGATGATGGGTTTCCGGAAGTCCTCCGTCTTCATGCCGGTGGCCCTCCAGAGAGCCCGGGCCCCGGCCATGCGCCGCCCTTGGGTGGTGATGCTGCTGCGGAATCCCCTCTGCTGCATGACGTCCTCCTCCGACTACGATACTGACGGAACAAGACAGGCTGCAAGACGATAGGCGAGATCGGGTCGAGTGCAGGGGATTGCGCCCCCGCACCCTCCCACACCACCGGACGTACCGTTTTCAGTATCCGGCGGTTGGAGTCACCCGAGGCTCTTTCGAGCCTCGTACAGGGCCTTTCTTTCCGGTTTTCGCCGCCGCTGAGACTTGATCTCCGCCCTTCCGGCTTGCCGGGCTCCACCCGTGGGCCTTCCATGCCGGGTCCGAGGGGCCTCCCCCCGCCCCGTTTTCGGAGGTATTTGCGATCCCGCTGACGAGTCCACCATAGGGCCCGTCCGACTCCTTCGGTCCTTCGCTCCACCGGCATTATCCGGCTTCTTCGCTACTATGACCTCTGCTGACTTCTCAAAGGCTCTCACCCTTGAGATCTCCCCGAGTAAGGTGCTGCATCTTTCCCCCCGGGCCGCCCGACTCTACCTGGTACGTCTGGATGGGGTTCGGGTTTCGCTGTTGCTCGCCAGCTCACCGCCCGCACCCGGCCTCGCTGCCGGTTCGTGTTCCTGCGGTCGTGGGTTTGCCTTCCGCTTCCTTCAGCTTCACCTCGCGGCTACGCCTTGCGGTTCGGCTAGGGTTGGTCCCATCACCTCCCTTGGGATCTTTCATCCCTTAGATACAGCCCATGTCGGGCGCACGAGCGGCGACTTTCTTGTCGCCGACCAGGGGGGCAGGGGGGACGGAGTCCCCACTCTACACTTTCCGGCCGCAGCATCCGGTAGCGACAAAGAAGAGCAGGCGACAAGAAAGTCACCTCCCAATGGGCGACAAGGATGTCGCCCCTCCGCCCCTTCTCATTCGCCAGCAAAACGGTCAGGGGCTGAACCGGAAAGCGTAGAGGCGGGCGTCACGCATGAGGAAGCGGAGGCGGACCGGTTGCCCCGCCAGCGAGCTCACGTCGGACCGGCCGTTCCAACTGGCCGCGACCTTCAGGTAGTTGCCGTTGATCTCGTCGGCATCGGCCGCCTTGAATCCCTCCACCGGCCGGCCCGACTCGTCCTGGATCTCTACCTGCACGATGCCCCCGGCGCTGGTGTCCGTGTTCAATTGGAGCGTGTTCCCCTCGAAGACCAGCGGCTTCGTGGTCAATTCTCCTCCGGTGTAGGCGGCTTCGGCCACGATGAAGCCGTCGGTCCGGGTGACGGCCACGCCCCGCACCGGCTGCCCCGTCCGGGTCGGATCGTTGTGGACTTTCCGCCAACCATCGAAGAAGACCTCCAGGCGCGGGGCCGACGCCGAGGGGAGCGGACGTTTGACGAAGAGCATTCCGGCCCAGAAGCTCCCCTGGGGACCCAGCCGAATGAAGGGGGTCCGCCCCGGGGACCGGCTCCAGTGGATGCCGTCGCGGCTCGTGGCCAACTGGATGTCGGCCCGTCCCGGGAACTGGCTCAGCGATCCGTCCTTCTTGACCCGGGCTTTCCAATGACTGTAGATGGAGAGGAAGGCCACGTAGGCCCGGCTCGTGTACTGGATCACGGGCAGGCTGTAGAAATCGACGCGGTTCGGGGCCACGGAATCGGCCTCGTCCACGTCGTCAGGGGCCAGGACGATCTCCTCCGGACTCCAGTGAACGAAATCGTCCGACACCGACCGCCCCATGCGGAGGAGCCGGGCCCTCCAGTTCATTTTCCGCTTGCCGTAGACCCGATGGTAGTAGTCCACCTGCCGCGGGTCGTCGAAAGTCTTGACCCGGCTGTAGGCCACGTACTTGCCGATGCGCCCGTCCCAGAAGGGTTCGAAGCCGCCGTCCCCCGAGGTGCCCAGCTTGCCCGTGATCCGCTTCCAGTGAATACCGTCGGCGGACACAAAACCGTATTTCCCCTTTCCGTCGGGAAGCGGTTCCATTGCATTGTCCGGACCGGTTTCCTGGGGCGGAGTGAGTTTGTAGCTGGCCTTGAGCCGATCTCCGGGACCGGACGCGTTGGGATCCACGAACACGGTGTTGACGCCGACGGAGGCCACAGCGTAGGGGAAATCGTCGTTGGGGAACAGGATGTTGTTGTCGCGGGAGCCTTCCCACTCCACCAGGCCCAATGAAGGCTTTCTCCAGTGCACACCGTCGTCCGATTCCGCGTAGCGCAGGAGATTGCAGTGGAGCTTCTGGTCCCAGAAGTCGCATTCGACACCTGGTGCGCCGTAGTAGAGCCGGTGGAGGGATCCGTCGCGAACCACGAATCCGGGTGCCGGAAGGGGCACCTTCTGACCGGTGGCGATCGCCTCGCCCGTCCGCATGGTGACGTTGCGCATGGAGTCGACGAGATAGCCGTCTCGTCCGTCTTCGGTCCAGGGTCCAGCGAAAAGTTGCTTCTCGCTCCCCACTGCGACCGGCTCGTCAGAGCCCGCAGCAGCAACGGCGCTCAGGAGAAAAAACACCAGCCCCGCCAAACCGCAGGCCGCTGAACGCCTTCTCATCCCGCGTGACTCCTTTCCGCGCTCGGCGCTACCTGAAGCGAATCGAATAGAGGTCGGCGTCCTTCATCTCGAATACGAGGCGGACCTTCTTGCCGGCCCGGGCGCCCAGGTCGCCGTCTCCGTTCCACCGGACCACCCGCTCGATCTCGTCACCGTAGATCTCGGGACATTCGTTCAGGCTCAGGCCCGGAACGGGTCTACCCAGCTCATCCTGCAGACCTACCTTCACGTAGCCGACCGCCGACGTCGAGTAGTTGAGGACCAGTTCCTTGCCGTCGAAAGTGAGAGGATGAGTCAGAAGGCTGCCGCCCCCGAAGTCTGCGTGGACGGACCCAAAACCATCCAACCTCAGGGTGTGGCGACGTAGCCGGCAGGTGGGCAATTCGTAGTGCTCCCCCAGGTAGATGGAGAGCTCTTCGGAGCCCGTCTGAAGGATTCCCCAGGCCGTCATGTTGTTTCGATGCCCCCAGTTCCCCTGGTCCAGGCCGGCCCGGACGAATCCCTCCCGAAAGGTGCGCTGGAAGCGGTACCCGTCACGGCTGCTGATGAGGACCGCATCCGAGACACCCCCGAAGAGGGCGATTCGGTACCACTCCTCCAGCGGCTGACCCGCCGCCTGGGCCCGCTTCCGGTTCCGTTCGAGCCCTTCCTCGTTTCCGGACTCGTGCAGTTCCTCCCAATAGTTCTGAAACAGGGTCTCATCCGTTTCCCGGACGATCCGGGTGGGCACGAAGCGCTTGGGAAAGCCCAGGTAGATGTGTGGCGCCCGGGGATAGGGCGTAATGGCGTTGGTGTAGAAATGCTCCAGGGGCGCATCCTCGTAGTCCAGGTACCTGCCCTCGGTCCAGTCGAGGAAATCGGTGGAGGTCGCCGTCTTGATGGCCCGAACGCCCGAGTACTTCCACGCGTCTCCGACGGGGCGGATGAAGTCCCGGTAGAAGGCCACATACTTTTTTCTTCCGGGGTCCCAGAACGCCAGGTTCTGCGAGTCGAAGGCGCCGTCACTGATGACCGGCTCCTCCCGGACCTGGCTCCAGTTCAGGCCGTCGGCAGAGACGAAGGCCAAGAGCGGCCCTCCGCCCAGCGCCTTGTAGCGCTCCGGGGCCGGGGTGTCGGGGTTGGAGTCCTTGAAGGGGGCGAAGTTGTGCGATCCCTTGCCCGTCCAGATGATGTTGTTGTCGGTGGAGCCATTGTGGGAGTGCAGACCGAGAGAGGGCCGGGTCCAGTGGACACCGTCGCGGCTCTCGGCGTAGCAGTAGACCTGCTTGGCGTCTTCGGCGCTCCCCACCCCCCGGTAGTACATGCGGTACCGGTCGCCGTCCTGGAACACGGTCACGTAGGCCGAGTACTCTCCTTCCCAGGGCCGGTCGAAATCGATAGCCACCTCGGCCGGGCGCGGCCGGTGCAGGGCTAGGCGCAGATTGTCCATGCGCGCGATCAGCCAGTCGTCGACGAAGAGCTCCAGACGCGACCCGACATTCCGGACGTCGTCGTGAGACCCGGCAGACAATGAAAGCGAGAGCAGCCCCGCAAGCCAGATCGTCCCCAGTGTGCACAAACTCAGTCTTCTCACGATCCCTCCTAATTCCGGTTCGCGCCGATTAAATCACCGGAGGGGCAACAATAACACGTGGGCACCGATTCCCCCGGCGCCGGAACCGGTGGTATAAACGGGACCAAATGATAAGGAGAAGCGAGCCCATGGATGCCCTCGGCTATCTGCATGACCTGGTTCCCATGAACACCACCAGCAGCCGTTCCAACCTGCCGGCGGCCGACTACGTGGAAGAGGCACTGGAGCACCTGGGTTTCGAAACCGAGCGGATCGAGTATGATGACGCCCAAGGGGTCCGCAAAGCCAGCATCGTGGGCAAGCGAGGAGAGGGTCAAGGCGGCATGGCCTATTTCGGCCACACCGACACGGTCCCCGCCGACACCTGGTTCAGCGACGAGCACGGACCCTTCGAGCCGACCATCAAGGGGGACCGGCTCTACGGGCGCGGCTCATGCGACATGAAGGGATCCATTTCCTGCATGCTCGCGGCCGCGAGCCGGCTCTCGGGTGCCCGCTTGCGTGAGCCGCTCTACATCACCCTGACGTCAGACGAGGAGATCGGCTACGGCGGGGCGGCCGCCGTGGCCCGCGAGTCCCGATTCTTCCGCGAAATGGTCACCGGGGGAACCCGCGGCGTCATCGGCGAGCCGACCATGCTGGAGGTGGTCCATGCCCACAAGGGCACGTACGGGTTCATCGCCACCTCCCATGGAAAGGCGGCCCACTCCAGCAGCCGGGAGGGTCTCAACGCCAATCTGGCCATGATTCCCTTCCTCTCTGAGATGAAGCGCATCCACGACGAGACGGAGGAGGCGCCCGAGTGGCAGAACCACGAGTTCGACCCGCCGGGGATCAGCTGGAACATCGGAATCAACGACCACACCCGGGTGGTGAACATGAAGGCGGCCCAGAGCATCTGCACCGTCTACTTCCGTCCCATGGCCGGCATGGATGCCGACGGCCTGATGCAGCGGGCTCACGACAAGGCCCTGGAGTGCGGGATCGAGTTCAACCCCCTCTGGACGGGCAAACCCATCTACATGGATCCCGACTCGGACTACGTTCGGGAGGCGCTGGAGTTGGCTGGACGGCGGCGCCCCCGGACCGTCGCCTTCGGCACCGACGGCGCCATGCTGACGGAGCTGGAGCGATTGGTGGTGATGGGCCCGGGGGACATCGCCCAGGCTCATACGCACGACGAGTGGATCCTGTTGGACCAGATCGAGAAGGGGACCCGACTCTTCACACAGATGATCCGCCAATGGTGCGGAGTCCCCGATTGAGACGAACACTATCTGGAGAACCTTTCATGACAAGCACCAAGACTGAACTTCTGACGCGGGACCGAGCCCATCTGATCCATCCCCTGCACGACCGGAACCTCCAGGAGAAGGGGCATGTCTGGATCAGCGGAGATGGGGCGGTTCTCACCGACGCCGACGGCCGGGAATACATCGACGGCCTGGCCGGGTTGTGGAACGTGGTGGCGGGTCACGGGCGGCTGGAGCTGGCCCGGGCCGCCTCCGGGCAGATGGAGCAACTGGGTTACTGCTCCGGCTACGCCGGAAGTTCCAACCCGCCGGCCATCCGGCTGGCACAGCGGATCTCGGATCTCACCTATCCCAGCATCTCCCGGTTCTTCTTCACCTCGGGGGGCGGCGAGTCGACGGAAAGCTGCGTCAAGACGTCCCGCTATTACTGGAAACTTCTGGGATACCCCAATAAGACCAAGGTGATTTCGAGGCAGTGGGGATACCATGGGGTCACGCTGGCCGCCATGAGCGCCACCGGGATCACCGCCTATTGGTCCATGTTCGAGCCCCGCGTGCCCGGCTTCATCCACATCCCGTCCCCCTATCCCTACCGCTATGAGGCCCCGGCCGGCGCCGACCCCGCCGTGGCCGCGGCCGATGAACTGGAGCAGGCCATCCTCCGTGAGGGTCCGGACACGGTAGCCATGTTCCTGGCCGAACCGGTCCAGGGCGCCGGCGGCGTCATCGTGCCGCCCGACGGCTATTTCCAGCGCATCCGGGAAATCTGCGACCAGTACGAGGTGCTTCTGGTCTCCGACGAGGTGATCACCGGCTTCGGGCGGACCGGGCGCATGTTCGGCCTGGAGCACTGGGGCATCGAGCCGGACATGATCCAGTTCGCCAAGGCCGTGACCTCCGGTTACTTTCCTCTGGGAGGGATCGGCGTCAGCGAGCGTATCGCCCAGGTCATGGACGAGGGCAAGGCGACCTGGATGCACGCCTACACCTACAGCGCCCATCCCGTCGGTTGCGCCGTCGCTCTGGCCAACCTGGACATCATCGAGGGAGAAGACTTCCCGACTCAGGCCGCCGAGAAGGGGCGCTATCTGCTGGACGGACTCCAGTCGGCTCTGGGAGACCATCCCCACGTGGGAGAGATTCGCGGGCTGGGTCTCATGATCGGAATCGAGCTGGTCCAGGACAAGGAGACCAAAGCCGAGTTTCCCGCGGCCGAGAAGGTGGGGATCCGGGTTCACCAGGCGGCCCAGGAGCGGGGTCTCTTCAGCCGCCTGAGGCAGGACGTCTTCTGCCTGGCTCCGCCCGTGATCATCAGCCGGTCCCAAATGGATCGTGTCGTCGAGATCATGACCGAGTCCGTGGGCGAGGTCCTGGGTTAGCCCGACCCGCCGCCGTCTCCAGGAGGAAACCATGAGGAGTGTCTTCGTCTGCCTTTTTCTGTTGTGTCCCCTCACCTGCCGGGCCGAGAACCGCCTCTTCGTGCTTCAGGGGGAAGAAGCCATCCTGGAGGTCGACATCGACGACGAAGGCAACGCGCGGCGGGTCCGGACCTATCGGGACCGGGACCTGCCCGGCGTCTTTCCGGCGCAGTCGCTGGAAATGCGGGACGGAAACATCCTGGTCACTTACGACGAGCAAAAGCGTCAGACGGCTCGCTTGCTGTATCGCCGTTCAGACGGTCTGACGAAATACGACGGCAGCCCGGGGCAGGCCACCGATCCTGGGGGCAGGCGGCTGGAGAAGACCGACACTGAACAGAATTTTCGCAGCGGCAGCCGACTGTACTCCGAGACCGGCGGCGGTCACTACCGCGACCGCCATAGTCTCGCCCGGGTGCAGGAGGCCGCCGGGTCCCGCTACCGGGACCTCTTCGTCCTGCACGACGCCGCTTTCGGAGTAGCCGTGGACCGGATCGACCTGCTCTCCGGGGACGACGCGGACACTCCGGACGCGAAGGAAGCACTGGCCCTGCCGGGAAGCCGGCTGACGGCCGCCACGGTGAGCCCCTGGGGTGAGGCCTTCGTCTCCGACGAGTCCCAACCGACCATTCACCGGCTTCGAATCCAGGACGGCAGGCTGGTTGCCAATGGGACATTGACCCACCCCGGACTTCGGGTTCCCCGCGGACTGGAATTCACCCGGGACGGCGAGCTGCTGGTGGCCAACGCGGGACCCGGACCCGACGGGGTGCTCCGCTTCGAATTCGTGATGGTCGACTTCAACTGGAGGGCGAGGCCCAAGGGGGGAATCGACCTGGACGGGAAGGGCGCGTCCGATCTGGTCCTGGCCCGGACCGTGGGCTTCGTCCTTTCGGAGAAGCAGACGCCCCTGATCAAGCTGAGCCCGGAGCGGGCGGGAGGCCATTTCGGGATCTCCCAGGTGGGCTTCGTGCTTCCAGGCAAAAACTCGGAAGCCGCCATCATCGCCCTGGTCCAGTACGACCCCGGCGGCTACACGCCGGTGCACTACCATCCCGACATGGAGCAGGCGGAGATCGTGGTCTCGGGCAGAGCCCTCTGGGAGGTGGGCGAGTTCGAGCGGGAGGTCGGCCCCGGGGACGTGATCTTCTGCCCCCGCTACGCCAAGCACGGTTACAAGGTCCTGGGCGACAAACCCTTCAAGTTCTTCCAATTGGAGTGGCGGAACCTGGGCAACCGGTACCAGCCCGCGGACAAGACCATTCAGAATCGGTGACGGCCGCCGGAAACGTCCGTTTCCGGTCAGTTCTCGAACAGTTGAAGTGGCAGCGAGGTCAGCACCTCGCAGCCGGTGCCGGTGACCCGCACCGAGGCACTGGCCCCGCAGCCGAACTCGCCGGGAATGAGGACACCGGCCACCAGGTGGAAGGTCATATTCTCCTGGAGGCGCCGTTTCTCTCCCTGCCGGATGCTGATGATCTGCCCCTCACCCCAGTCGGGGGGATAGTTGATGCCGATGGAATAGCCCAGCCGGCTCACATGCCACTTGCCGAACCCCGCCTTGGCAATGACGTCCCGTCCCACCTGGTCCACCGCTTCCGAGACGGCTCCCGGCCGAATGGCGGCGATCACTTCCCGGATGGCCTGGTTCTGCGCGTCCGAAAGCCGGCGCAGCCGGGAATTCACCCGGCCCACGGTGGCGACCCGAAAAATCGCTCCGCAATAGCGATGCTTGGAAGCCGCGATTTCGAAACAGCAATGGTCGTCGTCTTCCAGCCGCCTGCCCCGCCAAGTGGCGTGGCAGGCGCCGGAACGGGGTCCCGAGACGATGAAGTTGGGCAGACCGGTGTACTCGGCGCCGGCTTCGCACCATTCCTTGTAGACCGCCGCCGCGATCCGGTCCTCGGTGGTGCCGGGTCGGGTGGCGCGGATCCCGGCGAGACAGGCGCGATCGGCGATGGCCACGGCCTGACGGATCACGTCCACTTCCTCGGCGGACTTGATCATCCGCGCCTCCTCGATGACGCTGGAGCAGTCGACCAGCGTGGCATGAGGCAACGCACCGGCCAGGGCTTTATGCTCGTTGACGGTCAGAAACCAGCTATCCGATTCGATTCCAAGTCGCTTCCGCGCCAAGCCCATGCCGGAAAGGGTCCGGATGGTGACCTCCACCGGCACTTCGTGGTCTTCCACCGGCGCGACCTCGGTCAACCAGGAGAATTCGGGGACGTTGGTCCCCACCTCCAACCTGCGCCCCACCAGGACCGGCGACTCTCCCGGGACCAGGATCAGACAGTGGTAACCGTAGTAGCCGGGAGTCTCGTAGCCGGTGAGATAAGTGATGTTCTCCGGACCCCGGACCAGCAGGGCGTCCACTCCGGCCTTGCGGATACCGTCCATCACCAGCCGGTAACGTCGCAAGTATTCATCCTGGCTGAAACTCAACCCGGGATGGAGGTTCATCCTGGGATTCGGGTCTCGTCCGGGTGTCATCTTCTCTTCTCAGTTCACCGTTGCGTCCCGCCACGTCGCGTGCCGGCGCCTCTCAACACGGGCTCTTGAATAGCCTCACATTCCCCATACGGTCACCGTGGCCCCGCCCGCCGTTTCGTCGCAGCGATAGATCTTATCTTCCCACGACCTCCCCTCATCGCGGTCGAAGATCACGAGGTGTCCCTCCGATGCGGCGCATCGATCCATGTAGGCGCGCGTCTGCACCAAGCCTTCGCGGAGCGTTTCATCAAGGCCTCGATGCAGCACTTTGCATTCGACGACCACCTTCTGCATCTGCCGGTCCGTTCCGGATTGCGCCTCGCTGGCACGCCCTGCAACTGGTGACAGGATCAACAGATCCGTCCGCCTCCGGCCCAGGCCGTACTCGCGCTCGATCCGCCCGCCGCTGTTGACGATACGCTGCAGGAACGCTTGCAGCAGCAGCTGCGGCCCGGCCTCCTTGTACTGAAAGCGTTCAACCCAGTGCTCCGAGTGCTCCCGGAAGAACTGCTGGAACGCGGCCAGCAGCTTGACGGATCGTAACGCCCCGGCCTCATCGACGTACCAGGCCGGATCGTGATGGATCGACATCTCCTGAGTGGTATAGGTGAGATCGCGCGGGATCACTTCGCGGTAGATGGGATTGGCGATGGCCACGGGGCCGGTTCTTGTCACCAGGCCCAGGTCGCGCACGTACGCCAGATCGTCGGCTGGAATCAAGTCAACCGCGCCGGACCCCCTCAGGAGCGGTTCAACGACCCGGCGCACCCGCTCCTCCTGCAGCTTGTCGGTGAGCTGGTCCAGATGGGTCTCGCGAAGCAGGATCAATTGCTCGCGCGCGTCCTGGATGGCATCGCCCGTGATCGCCTGGCTGCGGTCGCGACCGGCCTTGTTCCGGAAACAGGCCTCGTAAGCCAGCGCATTCACCAGCCATGGCTGGCCCTCCGTCAACCTCCAGATCTCGTCCCGCCCCTCGTCCGTGAACACTTGGTCCGTCTCCCCGGTATGTTGTGCCAACAGGGACTCGACCTCGCGTGGCAAGAAATCTCCGAGCCGCAGGGATTCGGCCCGAATGTTGAATGCGCTGCCACCGGCGACGATGGCGTTTTCGGCCCTGGACCGAATTCGGTAGTCACGCACGTCACGCACACCGCACAGAATCACGCTCTGGGGAAACCGCTGGGGGCGGTCCGGGTAACCGGCCCGGAGTTGACGCAATACCGACAGCAGCGTGTCGCCCACCAGCGCGTCGATCTCGTCGATCATGAGCACGAGCGGCTTGGCGTCGGCTTCGGACCATCGGGCCAGCGTCTCCCCCAGCGCGTCGTTGGGGCCCGCTGTTTCTAGGATCTCCGGCCAAACTTCAGCCAGGAACAGGTCGTCCAGCGCGTGGCGCGCCGCCCGCGCCAGGGCGCTGAGGATCGCTCGCACACCCTCGCGGACATTTTCCCGGGCCGCTTGGCCGCCTTCGACGTTGACGTACGCGCACCGGAACTCGCCGCCGAGGTTCAACTCGTCCCTCAACGCCAGCAATGCCGAAGTCTTGCCCGTCTGACGCGGCGCGTGCAGGACGAAGTATTTCCACTGCCGTATGAGCATCAGGAAATCGTCGACGTCGAGCCGCTCCAGGGGCGGGATGGTGTAGTGCATTTCCGGGTTCACCGGGCCGGCGGTGTTGAAGAAACGCATGGTTTGAGTATCGCACGTCGTCTCGGGTCACGCAGTGCACCGGGAGGAGGGGCGTCCTCGGAACCGGACGCGGCATCGCCTCAAGACGCTGTAGACAGCAGGGTCGGAAGAACTGAGAGGTGAACCGGTACGAGCACTTCAGCCCGCGGGAAGAGCGTACCCCAGGGCATGGGCGGCCCGCCGAAAGGCCGCTTCGGATCTTGCCGGAACGACGAGCCCGCGCGGACCGGCGCGCACGCAGTACTTGGCCGCCCGCCGGTCGGCGGCAATCCGTTCGGCGATCTCCTTGTCCGCGCACTCGATCAACAGGGCCGGGCCCTTCCGCTTCAAGGCGCGCGCGCCGAGCTCGACGCTTCGGATAAAGCCTTCGACCTTCTCCGGCAGCGGCTGATCGTCGCGCGCGTCAAGAAACTCCCTCAACTGGGTCACGTCCTGACCGCTCTCGACGGCCGTGAGAGCGCGCGTGAGATCCAGTCGCCAGACCCCGTCGGACTCGACCCGGGCATAGGTCTCCAGCACCACGAGTTCCTCGGGCGGCAGCGGTGTCGCCGATTCGACCCGCAGGTCGGTATACAGAGTCAGAGCGGTTCGAATCGGCGGACTGCCCGGCTCGTATTCGTCCGTCTGGCCGACACAATAGGCGCCCAGGGGATTGAGCCGGAAATACTCCAGCCCGTCGTAACGGCTCAGGAATTCCAGATCGTCCGCACCCCACATGTGCCGGAAGTCCCACCGGGCCCCGTGCGGGTCGGTGAACGCGACGTCCACCAAACCCAGGGTGGCCACGTACTCGAGCAACAAGCACAGGACATAGCGTCCCTGGAGCAGACTCCACTCGTGATTGCCGGCAAAGCCAAAGCTACCGTGCCGCATCTCAACGAGGTAGAGGCGCCACGGATCCCGCGTGACGCTGACGTCCAGTTCCGCCGCCTCCATGAAGCGGAAGAATTCGTCCACCTGGACCCAATCCCCCACGGGGCATTCGGCGAGCGCGTCGTCGATCAGGGGCCGGCGGTGCCGCACGGCAGTCATCGTCCGTTTGCCCCGCCCCCGGTGCTGGCCCTTGATGTCCTCCATGCGGCTGAACTCGTCCAACAACGTGCTCTTCAGCCACCACTGCCAGATCCGCCGCAGCGTCTCGGCGGGCGGGGCCGTGAAGGCCGCGCGCCCGGCCTTGTTCAACACCAGCTTGGAGCCGCGCCGTTGGACCAGCTTGCCGGCCTGCACCAGCCAGGGCCAAGCGAATGCCCGGATCGGCCCAATCGTCTGTTCCCAGCTCTTCCTCTTCTTCTGGTTCGGGTCGAAGAAGTCGCCGCCGTGCAGCACCTCCGCGATGCGGCGCACGGAAACCGCCGACGCGCGCCGCGTTTTCGCGCTGACGGAGATCTTGCCTTGATCGACCAGACGCAGCACCGCGAACAGGTCGTAAGCCGCAGGCTGCTCCATGGCGCGCCGAGTCAGGAGCACTCTGTCGAATCGCGGTTTCTGACCCTTGGGAACGAAGGCGATCCGGCGCCGATCGATGAATTCCGGAATTTCATCCACCGCAGAAACGGTCGGTTCCTCCGGCTCGGGCACAAACTCCCGGAGGTGCTTCACGAAGTCTCTGGGGATGGTGGTCGGTGCAAAATACCGGTAGCTGTCCGGAGGATAGAGAAACAGGTGCAACAGAGTAGGCTCAGTGGTATCGCCTTTGTCGATGCGCTTCGGCAACACTCCGTACTTGGCGCGAAACCGCTTGGCCTCGAATCGGCCCTCCAGGCCATAGAGCGCTTCCTTCACCGCCAACTGCTGAGTCTTGTCAAGCCGCTCCCACAATTCTCTCAACGACCTGCCAGTCAGACGGAGCGAGATCGCCTCCACCATGTCCGCCTTCAATCTCGGCCGCGGCTTGGGAATGGACAGCAGATTCATCATCGGTTTGAGGGTAGGAACCGACAGTGTCGACAGGGCCTGCTTCAGGGTGGCGGACGGTGGTTTGATTCTCATTGCTCAGGGTCTCCGAGATCGATGGCTCCCCGGCCTCAGGACGCATCGCGTTCAACCGCGAGAACTTCAACGCAAGGACAAAGCGTACCCCAAGGCGCGGGCCACTCGCCGAAACGCCGCTTCGGATCCTGCATGAACGACGAGTTGGCGGAGGCCGGCGCGCAGGCAGAGCTTGGCCGCCCGCCGGTCGGCAACGATCCGGTCGGCGACTTTCCGGTCCCGGCATTCAATCAACCAGGCCCTGCCCTTGGGCGTCAGAGCGCTCGCACCGCGCTCGACGCTGCGGAGGAATCCTTCGACCCTCTCCGGCAACGGCTGATCGTCGCGCGCGGCGAGAAATCTCCTCAGTCTCGCCACGTCCTGACCGCTCTCGGCGGCCGTAAGTGAACGTAAGAGATCCAGTCGCCAGACACCGTCGGACTCAGCCTGGGCATAGGCCTCCAGCATCAGACGTTCTTGAGGCGTCAGCGGCGCCGCCGCATGAACGCGAAGATCGGTCTGGAGAGTCAGGGCGGTGCGAATCGTAGGCGTGGTCGGCTCGTAGGCCTTGGTCTGGCCGAGGCAGTAGGCGCCGAGCGGATTGAGTCGAACATACTCCAGGCCGTCGTAGCGGCTCAAGAAATCAAACTCATCGGCGCCCCACAGGTGCGTGTAGTCCAACCGCGCGCCCCGCGGGTCGGTGAAAGCGACGTCCACCATCCCCAGTGTGGCCGCGTACTCGAACAACAGACACCGGGCATAGCGACCCTCGACGAAGTTCCAGAGCAGACCTTCGGCATGGCCGAGGCTCCCGTACTCCGGGTCGACGAGGTAGAGACTCCGAGGATCCCGGGTGACGCCGAAACCAAGCCCCGTCGCGTGCATAAAGCGAAAGAGACCGTCCACCTGGACCCAGCCGCCCACGGGGCATTTCGCGAGCGCCTCGGCGATCACGGGTCGGCGCTTTCGCGGCGACGTCATCATCTGCCTGCCCCGTCCTCGAAACTGGCCCTTGATGTCGTCCACGCGGCTGAACTCGTCCAACAAGGTGCTCTTCAACCATCGCTCCCAGATGCGTCGCAACGTCTTTTCGGGCGGAGCTACGAATGCCGCGCGTCCAGCCTTGGTCAAAGCCAGCTTGGAGCCCCGCAATTCGGCGAGTTGGGCGGCTTGCACCATCCAGGGCCAAGCGAATGCCCGGATGGGGCCGATCATCTGACCCTGTCGCTTCGTCGCAGTCGGGTCGAAGAAGTCGCCGCCGTACAGCACCTCCGCGATGCGTCGGACGGAAACCGCCGTAGGCCTCCACGTTTTCACGCTGACGGCGATCTTGCCCCCGTCGATCAGATGCAGCACGGCGAACAGGTCGGGCACCGCAACCGGCTCCATGCCGCGTCGGATCATGGGCACCCGATCGAACTCCGGTTTCTCGGAACCGTGGGTGCGGCGGCGCCGATCTAGGAAGTCCGGAACCTCATCCAGAGAATTGATGGCCGGTTCCGGCGGCCGGGGGACGAACTTCACGAGTTGCGGCTCGAGATCCTTGGGGATGACGATCGGAAGATCCCGGTAACTGAACGGCGGATAGAGAAAAAAATGCAGCGGCGAAAATTCCCGGACATAGCTCTTATTGATGCCCTCCGGCAGCGCACCGTATACGGCGTAAAAATGTTGGGGATGGAATCGATGCTCCGGGCTGTAGAGCGTTTCCGACACCGCGAGCTGCTGGGTTTCATCCAGATACCGCCATATCGTTCGTAACACATCTTCAGTCAGCCGGAGTCGGACGGTTGCTATGATGGCCGGCTTTCGGGTCGGCCGCGGCTCGGGGACGGACAGCACCTCCATCATCGGCTGGAGGTTCGCGATCGTCATGTTGCCCAGAGCCTTTTCCAGGGTGGCCGGCCTCGGGTCAACACTCATTGCTCAGGATCTCCGAATTCGATGTTTTCCATACGTCGGCTCACAGTGGGCTCGGAACGCAGACTCACGGAAATCCCTTAAATGATAGACGACGATACTTGAAATCCAAGGGGCTCTAAATCGACAGCGCCTCCGTTTCACCCAGGACGGACGGAACACCCTTTCAGGATGAAGAGTCATCCGTCCGGACATGCCAGATCCTAGGAGCCTGCGCGGCAGAAATGGATCTACTGCGAAAGCGGTAGAATCGGTCCATATTTCCTCGATTTCTCGGCGAATAGAACAACTATGCACCTCCAAATCGAGAAAATCTGGCCTCGATTCCCCACTTTCTCGCTACGATCATTTCTACCGCGCAGACTCCTAGCTGGATCGATCATCGGAAGCGAATCCAACTCGCCACGTGCCGCGCCGGCCGAACTGAGCGGCCGGGAGAGATTCACCCTGGCGCCCTGCAGATCCCAAACCTTCCCCACGCCTTCACCCCAGCGCTATCTTGAGACATCATTATAGTGATATTAAGATGTTGCCATAATGATGGTACGAACTCAGATTTCCCTCAGCGCGGAGGTTCACTCCCGAGTTCGTGCACGGGCAGCCGACCTTGGCATTTCACTCGCCGAATACATGCGCCGGCTGGTGGACCAGGACTTGTCCCAGCCCTCCAGGAACACCGATCGATCCCTGGTATTCGATCTCGGCTCCTCCGAGGGGACGGACATCGCATCCGAAAAGTCCCGCATGATTGCGGAAGCGATTGGCGCCCGCAAGCGCCGAGGGTCCGACTCGTCATGAGTATCTTCGTGGACACCTCGGTCTGGTATGCCGCCGCCGATCGGAGCGACCGATACAATGGCCGTGCGAAGCGACTGCTGTCGACGGATGAATCACTCGTCACGAGTGAACACGTGCTGGCCGAAACTTGGCGACTTATCCACCACTACATCTCCGCTGATGCAGCGGAAACCTTCTGGGGGGCTCTGCGTGGTGGCGTCTCAACTGTTGAACAGACCACCAATGCTGATCTCGAAGCCGCCTGGGCGATCGGAGAACGCTTCCCGGATCAGGACTTCTCTCTCGTCGATCGCACTTCCTTCGCGCTCATGGAGCGACTCGGCATCTCGCGTGTGATCACCTTCGACAGCGATTTTGCAATCTATCGTTACGGGCGTGGCCGCAGGTTCGCGTTTGAAGTGCTCAGATAAACAGGAGTTTCGGTGACACCGGACACGGGTCGAACACCCCCACCGAACAAACTCACGTTCCCGGCGTCAGACCACCGGGTCCCCCTCCCTCTCGTCACCCGGGGCGGACCGGGGACGTTTGGGGCGAGAGCCTCAGAATCAGCGTCAACGATATCAGCGCTGCCGTCACTCCGAAGAGGAAGCTGGCCGGGAAACCGAGGGTGTCGGCGAGCCCGCCGTGCAGCGCCGGGCCCAGGCTGCTCACCGGAGTCACCAACCCGAGGATGGCCAGATTGCGGGTGGAGTCGGCGGCCGAAGAGATGCTGATGACGTAGTTGGGGAAGTAGACGCCTCCCAACTCTCCGGCGCCCATGATGCCGAAGGCCAGCAGGTACAGGTGCCCGGGGATGAACCAGGCCCAGAGGACGGCGGCACCCACGAGAACGGCACAGGTCAGAAGCGGGGCTCGCATGCCCCATCGGATGGCGATCACCCCCAGCACGAATCCCCCCACGCATTTGAATCCGAAGCGCAGGGCCATCATCCAGCCCGAGAGCTCCTGGGGCTCCCGACTCAGGGCTTCGCGGGCGAAGAGCGACAGGTTGGGCATGGTGTTGATGGTCAGATACCAGAAGAAGTAGGCGAGCCAGACCAGGAGCAGAATCCGGAGGGTCCAGAAGGAACGGAGACTCCTCCAGAGATAGGGAAGCAGGTTGGGCGCCTTTTCCTCCTGGATGTCCAGCAGCCGATAGCGGCTCGACAGGACCGAGATGGCCACCATGCAGGGCACACCCGTCAGGTAGAGGAGACCGAAGTCATAGGGGAAGGCAAGCCCCTCGATGCCTCCTCCCAGGACGAACTGAGCCCAGAGGGAGCCGGCCACCCCGGCCATCGGCGACACCGCGTAGGCCCACTTCAACGCCCTGGCCCGGCCCTTGGGAGTCGTGCCGCGTTTCAGGCATTGGAAACCGTAGACGTGGGCCACCGACGCCGAAACCCCCTGAATCAGACCCTGGCCCACCACGGCCCACAATCGCACCGTATTGGAGACGGGGAGGACCAGGGTGGCCAGAACCATCAGGAAGGCGGACATGGTCACCAGGTAGGCGACCACCAGCGTGGTGCGGGTCCGCCGATGGGGAATGAGCCAGGAGAGAACCAGGGGGGCCACCGATCCCAGGAGATAGGTGGAGGCAGGCAGGTTGGACACCGTGGCGCTGGCGCCGAGGCGGTCGCACAGGGCCGCCTGGACAATGCCGACGTAGACGACGGGCGCGGCGAAATAGATCAGGAACGACTTCAGAATGAGGATCCGGCCGTTGTACCGGTCCATAGCCGCCGTCGCCACCGCGACGCCACCGGATACCGCCTCTCGCTCCGGACGATCCTGTTCCAAATCCTGGTCTCCAGCGTGTTCCCGTCCCAGCGGCATGCGGCCGCGCCGATTCCGTCAGGGCGGGTTTCAGATGCCCAGAATCCGGGCGGCGTTGCCGCCCAGGGCCAGGCGTTTGGCCTCGTCGGAGATCTGCGCCGTGATGATTTTCCCCAGTTGAGGCCGCGGGTCCATCAGGGGCGTATCCGATCCGAAGAGCACCCGGTCGGCTCCCCCCTCCTCCACCAGCTGCTCGATGACTCCAGGAGTACGAAAGGTGGAGCAGGTCTCCAGGTAGACGTTTTCGTTGGCCTGGGCCGCGGCGATGGCCTGAGTTCTCGCCTCAGGTGTGTTGCCCGAGTGCCCCGAAACGAATTTGACCTTGGGGAACCGGGGCGCCACGTCGGCCAGGAACTTGGGATAGGCCTGCCACTCGGTTCCGGTGTGATGGATGAGGGCCAGCTCCCGTTCGTTGGCGAACTCGTAGATGGGGTCCCAGACGGGATGTTCCAGTGACCAGGGGACGAAGGGGGGATAAAGCTTGATGGCTACCAGCCCCAGGGTGTCGATGGCCCGCTCCAACTCGGCCACCATGCTGTCGGCCGGCATCAGGGGGCAGACGTAGGCGAAGCCCACGAAGCGGTCAGGATGCCGGGCCACGAACCGGGCCGTCATGTCGTTGCCTGTGGTTCCGTCCGGATAGTAGATGTTGAACAGGCAGGAGACGTCGATGCCGCCGGCATCCATGGCGTGCAGCATCAGGTCGGGATCATCCACCATCCCCATGATGTCGTTGGCCCCCACGTGTCCATGAAAATCGATCACTCGCACGCCGTCGATCATGATTTCTCTCCCAGGATTCTCAGCAGATTGCCTTCGCAGACCAGCGCCAGTTCCCTGTCGTCCAGCCCCACGTGATGCAGGTAAAAGAGCATGGGTCCCATGGCCAGGCGCCAGTACCACGACCCGTAGACAAAACGTTCCACCCCGAACTCCTCCAGCAGCGCCTCGAGCTGACCGATGGGTTCGTAGCGGCTCAGTTCCAGGTTCGCCCGGGGCAGCGCCTTCAGCATGGGCTGAACCCACATGGCGTGCAGATAATGAGCTCCCACCAGCACCGTCTCCAGGTCGGGATAGGCCTGGAGCGTGGTCACGATGTCATCGGGGTCCATCTCCGGCAACGGCACCCACAACGGAATCCCCTCCCGGCTCAGCCAGCTCAGCAGCGGATCGTAACCCCAGGGACGAAAGGGGAAATCGATGATGTCCAGCCCCGCCAGACGAACGCTGCTCACGCGCCCTTGGGCATGCAGTTCCTGCAACTGCTCCAGGGAACGGGGTAGCGGGTGGGCGCTCCATTGGGGGTGCAGCCTGCCGTCGTCTCCCAGCCACTCCTCCAGCGCCCGGTTTCCGTCCACCGGAGACGTCAAATCGCCCAAGGCGTGGTAGATCACGGCCCGGTCCACCCCGTGGGTGTCCATCTCCTTCAGCAGGCTGGCGCGGTCGGCACAGGGAGAAACTTCATTGTGATGATTGCCCACCTTGACGTTGGCGTCGAAGACGGGCACCCGCGGTTTCAAAGATAGTGAGGTCATGGTTCTCCTTAGTCCTAGTCCACCCGGACCCGGTAGGAGTGGCGCTGCATCATTTCATGGTCCGATTCCTTCGCCAGCCGCAAGGCTCGGCTCGTCACCGGAAGAAAGTCGTGCACCTCGGCATTCATCTTGATGAACCCTTCGGCATAAGCCACTCGTCCGCCGACCCCGAACGCGCCGTCGCTGGTCTCGATCCTCTTGCGGGCGTACGCGCCACCGTACCCCTGGCTCTCCAGACAGTCCAGAGCTGCCAGTTTCTTGTCCACAACATCGGTGATCTCGATGAGGACGTCGTTGTAGACCCCAAGCCGCGCCGACCAGACGTCGCTGGGGACGGCGGCGGCTCCGGTCCCGAAGAAGAAGACCTGAGCCGCCTTGGTCGCTGGATTTCGGTCCCCCGGATCCACCGAGGCGCCGAACTGGATGGCGTGCAGCACGATCTGCCCGGCGACGGCATGGGGTTGGGCCACACCGTCCCCTTCCTTGGGGTAGTGGGTCAGAATCACGTTGGGACGGAGCTCCCGCAGCAGCCGGGCCAGCCGCCGGACCAGCTCGGGGGTGACCAGCAGGATGGCGTCGTCGGCCCCGAAGAAATAGAGGTCTTCCACCCCAAGCAGCCGGCAGGCGCGCCGGACCTCCTGGGCCTTCACGTCGGACCGTTCCTCGATCATCTCCTTCAAAACCGAGGCCTCGGGGATGGTCTCCCGGCCGTGCATGGAGTCGCTGATGACCTTGTCGTGAACCCGTGCTCCGTGGGTGAGGACGACGCAGCCCACCCAATCGCCCCGAGCCGTGTGATGGGCCATGGTGCCGCCGCACTGGTCGAAGATATCCGCCGGATGAGCTCCGATGGAGAGGATGCGAAGAGGTTCGGCCACGTGATCTCCTTTCTTGCTGGTGGATCTACTCTGGAGCGGCCCCGCCCAGGACCGGCTCCAGGTAGGTCGTCACATAGTCTCGCACCGCCTCTTCCAAGGTCGTGAAGGGGCGATCGTATCCGGCGGACCGGAGCTTGGCCCCGTCCGCCTGGGTGAAGTACTGGTACTGGTTGCGCAAGGACTCGGGCATGTCAATGTATGCGATCTCCGGCCGTCGTCCCATGGCAACGAAGAGGGAGCCGACCAGATCGTTCCAACTCCGGGCCCGTCCGGTACCGCAGTTGTAGAGCCCCGAAACCCCGGAATGGTCCTCAAAAAAGAGGGTTACGTCCACGGCGTCATTCACGTAGACGAAGTCGCGCAACTGCTCACCGTCTCCGTAGTCGTCCCGATGCGACTTGAAGAGCCGCACCTTTCCGGTGGAGAGAATCTGGCCGTAGGCCTTGTGCACCATGGATCTCATCTCTCCCTTGTGGTCTTCGTAGGGGCCGAAGACGTTGAAGTACTTGAGCCCCACGATGCGGTCGAAGAGACCCTCCCTGGCAGCCCAATGATCGAACAACTGCTTGGAGTAGCCATACATGTTCAAGGGCCGGCAGAGGGGAATCCGGCTCTCCTCGTCCGAGTAGCCCAGAGATCCGTCCCCATAGGTGGCCGCGCTGGAAGCGTAGATGAAGCGCACGTCGCTGGAAAGGCACCACTGGCAGATTTCCTGGGAGTAGCGGTAGTTGTTGTCCAGCAGGTAGTCGGCGTCCCGTTCCGTGGTGGAACTGCAGGCTCCCAGGTGGAAGACCGTCTCCAGCTCGTCGATGGAGGAGTCTGCGATGAAGTTCCGGAAGTCGTCCAGGTCCACGAGGTCGATGAAGGAGAGGCCCGGCAGGTTCTTCCACTTCTGGTCCGAGCCCAGACGGTCCACGATGAGGATGTCCTCGTGTCCCCGGGCGTTGAGGGCGGCCACCAGGTTCCGGCCGATGAAGCCGGCGCCGCCGGTGACGATGTACTGGACCGGCACGTTGCACTAACCTCGGTTTCTCAACGGGAATCCTCTTCCGGGTCCTGGAACAGCTTCCGGATCCGCCGAATGATCCCGCTGCTGGAAAGGCCCGGCACCAGGGGCGCCAGGACCACGCGTCCTCCGTTGGCCTCCACCACGTCGCGGCCGCTCACATAGTGGGCCCAGTCCTCCGCCTTGACCAGCACGTCCGGCAGCAATTCGGAGATCAGATCCCGGGGCTCATCCTCGTCGAAGAGCACCACGTAGTCCACACACTCCAGGGCCGCCAGCATCCGGGACCGGTAGGGCTCCCGGATGATGGGCCGCTTGTCCCCTTTGATGGAGCGGATCGACTCGTCCGAGTTGAGACCCACGATCAGCACGTCTCCCAACTCCCGGGCCTGGTTCAGATAGGTCGTATGTCCGGCGTGAAGGAGATCGAAGGTACCGTTGGTGAAGACGATGGTCCGTCCCTGGTCCCGGAGGTGTTCACATTCCTCAACCATCTTCTGTCGCCGGAAAACCTTGGATTCGGGAGCTCTCGACTGCCGCATGGTCATCGCCGCTGGTTCCCCTCGTTTTCGGGAGCGGCCCATTCTACAATGCCGGAGCGGACACCCGTACCCTGCCTCTGTGATTTGTGATGGTGCACTTCAGAACCGGGAGAAATTGGATGAAAGAGAAAAACAGTCTGACCCGAAGGCGATTTCTGGCAACCTCCATGGCGGCGGCCGCGGCCCTTAAAGGGTCCGCCAAGGTTTCCGCCAGCGGACACACCTACGAGGGTCTGCTGCCCGCGGGCTCCGGACGAATTCTGGCCGCGCTGGAGGGCGGCCGCATTCTGACCCTGATGAAGGGCAATTCCGCCTCCCTTTCCCGCGACCGGGGAGAGACCTGGGGAAAACCCTTCCCGCTGCTTCACCAGGGAAAACCCATGAACGTCACCCGGAACCACCTGGTGCCTCTCAAGGGGGGAACCGTGGGCATGGTTTACGCCGAGGAACTGAGCGGTGCGCCGGCGCGCCACGCCGACCATCGGATTCTCCGGTTCGCCACGTCCCAGGACGGAGGCCGGAACTGGTCGGCGGGATCGGACATCGACCTGCCCGGACCCGGATCGGGTTCGTCGGGCGCCTTTTTGCAGGTTCCCTTCGGTCGCCTGATCGAGCTCTCCACGGGACGGTTGCTGCTGCCCGTCTACTGGCAGTTCAACGGCCTCCATCCCGAATCCCGCCACGCCATGGCCACGGGGCTGCTGGACGGGCATTCCGTCGGACTGGAAGGACACGCCCACCGGCCTCAGATGAGCGGCTGCTTCGCTTATTTCTCCGACGACCGGGGATCGACCTGGCAGCGTTCCAAGGGATCCATCATGGTCTGGCCCCTGCCCGGGGAGAGGAGCCTGGGGGGATTCGGCGGAACCGCCGAGCCGGTGGTGACCGAGCTCAGGGACGGATCTGTCCTCATGCTCCTGAGGACCAAGGTGGGACGCTTTTTTCAGGCCCACTCGGACGACGGCGGCGAGAATTGGCATGAGGCGAGTCCCACTGCCCTCTCCAGCGGCGACGTCCCCTGCGATCTGGACCGGCTGCGCGGCTCCGGCCAGTTGCTGGTGATCTGGAACCAGACTACCGGGGACGAAATTCGGAGCGGATACTATCGTTCCCGCCTTTCCGTGGCCACCTCCGCCGACGAGGGCAAGACTTGGCAGAATTTCAAGACGGTGGATTCCAGTCCCGGCCTGCAACCGGCAGGGAGGGTCTCGCCGCCGCCGGTGGCCCACATCCGGGTCAACCCGAAGGCCGGAAAACTGCCCAGCGGCTTCATCCGGTGCCACTATCCCTCCCTGGCCTTCTCCGGAAACCAGGTGCTCATGACCTACCAGTACGACACCGTCCGAGAGGGCAAGAGGACCCGCAGGATCAAGCTCGTGCGGGTGCCCGAGTCCTGGTTTCTGAGCGCCTGAGGAACACTCGGAAGATTGGCTCAGCGACGGACCACGTTCCCCGGGTCCGCGTCGGGAGCGGCGGACGGAATCCGGTTCAGCGTGTAGTAGGCCCTGGGGTGGAGCAGACTCTCTCCTTCGACGGACACCACTCCCGGCAAGTGGAGTTCGTGAACGTAGCCCGGCCTGAGCCCCTCGACGGTCAGGTCCACCGATCGTCCGCCGGCGGCCACGCGGGCCGTGGTCAGGTTCAGCTCCTTGGTCTCCACCTCCGGACTGCCGTAGTCGGGATGGTAGAGATAGGTGTAGCTGGACATGCGGTAGCTATCGGGCCGCGCGGCCCGATCCGGGTCGACGGGCCGGGTGAAGGTGAGCCGAAAGCCGTTGGAAAGGGCGCGCATCTCCCGGACCTCGAAGGGCGTGCTGCCGGTCCAGACCAGGCGTTCCAGGCCGTAGGAGCGGGTGCCCATGGAGTTCCATCCACGGTTGGTCTCGCCCACGAACAGCGATCCGTCGGCTCCGAAGACCATCCGAACCACGGCGCTCCGGAATCCCTCCCGAAAGGGAAAGCAGGCTCCCTGGTACCCCCCGTCCACCCGTTCCAGAAACACCCGCGAGATCATGGCGTCGGTGAAATCCCCCACGAAGAGCTGTCCCTCAAAGGGTCCGAAGCGGCCCTCGGTCTGATCCCAGGCCAAGTCGGTGGAACTCCGGCCCATCTTCCGGTAAGGGAACCAGACCGCCGGCAACTTGAATCCCGGAATCTGCTTGGCCGCCTCCACGACGTTGATACCGGTGGGGATTCGCTCCGGACAGGCGACGGGCGAGCCGGGACGAGAGCACGACTTGAGACCGTCGGGATGTCCGTAGAAGTCTCCCTCCTCCAGGTGATGGAGGGCGCAGGTCGCGACCCAGCCTCCCTGCTGGTCGGTGGTGAAGACGTCTCCGCGGCTGTTCATTCCGATCCCGCAAGGCGATCGCAGACCCGTAGCCACGGGAAGCAGGCGGCCCTGAGGCGTCACCTTCACGGCCCATCCCCGCCACGCGTTGGTGCCGGCGGTCCGCTTGCCGATGGAGGCGTTGAGGGTGAGCCAGAAATTCCCTTCCCCATCGACTCGGGGCCCGTAAGCGTATTCGTGGTAGTTGCCGGTGATGCCCCAGTCGTTGGTGACGGTGAGGTACTCGTCGATCACGCCGTCGCCGTCGAGATCCCGGAGCCGCGTCAGCTCGCTCCTCTGGGCCAGATAGAGGGAATCGCCGTGGCGAATCAGGCCCAGGGGCTCGTGCAGCGCCTGGGCGATCCTGCGAAATCGGAGCCCCTCGGGCGGTTCCTTGTAGGCGCCCTCGACCAACCAGACTTCTCCCCGTCGGATGGCTGCCGCGATCTTTCCGTCCGGCAGGACTTCCAGACCGCTGACCTCGAACGGGACCGTTTCCGGAACGGGGAGGGTGACGATGCGATAGTAGTCTTCTTCCTGCGCGCGCAGGCTCGCAGCGAGCCCGAACAGAATCGGAAACAGAAGGCCAAGGCGTCTCACCACGAGACCTCCTGTTGCACCCGGGCGCGCCCTTTCCGGAATCGGATCGGGAGCAGCAACTCGTCGGCATTGCCCGAACGGCGGAGATGCGCCACGGAGACTTCCGGCTCACGGAGCCGGACCTTGAGGCCTTCGGCGGAAAAAAGTCCCCCGTCCTGGGATTCGATCTTCGGAGCCCGCGCCGCCAGGAACCATACCGAATCGCCCGCGCCGGTGAGCTCGAGAGTCCGCCGGAACCAGGTGCTGTCGTGGGAAGGGATCAGCCGTTCCTCGACGGCGATCCCCTGAAAACTGTAAAGGAACGTGGGTGCACCGGAAGGCGAGATCCGGAATCCACCCATGCGGTAGCCCGCCTCTTTACCCGTCCGGTCGGGCCAGGGACTCAGGCCGTTCTTCAGGGACGCCAGAGGCATGGCGTCAGGAAGCTTGGCCAGATCCTCGCTCAAGGGGTGCACGAAGGGCGAAAAGCGATTGGACCAAGTGGACTCGGCGTTGAGGAATCGGCCTCTCCAGAGGAGTTTGGATCGGACCTCCAAGGCATCGAAGGCGAAATGGATTCCCTGGGGAAAACCCACGGCGATGGCGTGGGTGCCGACTCCCTCCATGAAGGTCCGCAACAGGATGGGCCGTTCCCCGGGGACCAGCTCGAAGAACTTGTCCGGCTCCATGCCCACGGGCAGGCGGGTCTGGTCCAGTTCCTTCAGGTAGGTGAGGATGGCCTCGATCTGTTTGTCCGCGTCTCCCTCCAACACCTCCGTCAGAGTGCCCTTCCCTCCTTCGAAGAAGGTAGGCATCAGAGTGCCGGGACGGCTGGAGTCGGGGTCCAGGAGGTATCGCTTGAACCAGTCGGGTTGGAGGCGTTCCAGGGTGTCGGCCAAGTCCAGGGCCGGCATGCCAGTGGAGGGGTGTCCGCGGAGGCCGTGACAGTTGATGCAATTGAGACCGTCGGCCCCCATGAGGCGGCGCCCGTAACGATTCCGGTGGTGGTGCAAGGTGCCGGAGACATCCGTAGCGGGCAACTGCAGGTTTTCGTCGGCACGTATCAAGGCGTCCGCCAGGGTTTCGGCGGCGGTCCCGTAGTCCGGCATTCGAACCATCAGATAGGGACGCACCATGCCCGATCCCTCCAGGACCTTCCTCAACCACGGGGGAGTCAACTTGCGGCCGACCTCGGTCAAGGGTGGGGGCAACCGGCCCTCGTTCCCCATGTCCAACTCCTCCACCGGCAGGAAATAGGCCGCTCTTCCCGGTTCGGGTCCGCCCTGCTCTCCCCGCCGGTGACAGGCGAAGCAATTGTAGATCTCCAGATTCCGCCGGACCTCGGCCTCGGGATCGAGACGGCTGACGGCTCCTTTCAGCCCAGACAGCGCCTCGCCGAGAGCGGCCCGCTGGTCCGGGTCCAGTTCATAGTTGGGCACCCCCTTCCGGGGCGACGGGTCCAGGCAGCCGCCCGGTTTTCCGGGGTCCAGTTCCTCAAGCCGCGAAAGCACCGGAATCGGGGCCGCGACGGTCTCCCCTTCTCCAAGCCGGTGGCAGGCGTTGCAACGCAGCTCCCGAAAAAGAGCTTGGCCTTTCGCGACCTTTTCCGCGTCGGGGTTGATGTTCTCTGGAACCGTGCGGTCCGTGGCCTGCTCCAGCAGATAGGCGGCGATGGAACGGGCCTCCGCATTGGTGAGCCGCATGGGAGGCATTCTTCCTGCGGGCCGGGTCCGCACGGGGTCCACCAAAAAACCGGCCAACGGCTCCAAGGTCGTCTTCCGAGTCTGATCCGCCAGGGGAACCGATGGGACGCTAGGCGTTTGGTACTGGATGCTCGCCAGAGAATATCCTTCTCCATCTTCCTGGTGCAGGATTCCGGGCGGCAAGAAGGAGGCGTGGCAGGCGACGCACCCGACCGTATGGTACAGCCGCTCTCCTTCCTCAATCTCATGCGGATTCGTTTCCGGAGCGGACTCTGCCGGATCCGGCGCCCCGAGAGAAGCGAGAAAGTGGGCCAGAGCCTCGGCCGCAGCGTCCCGCTCTTCCGGGGCCCAACCGGCCAGAAGATGGGGCATGGGTGTTCCCGGCTTGGTCTCCTGGGGTCGAGTCAGGAAGTCTTTCAGATAAGCCAGGCGGATCCGGCCGCCGACGCCGTCCAAGATGGGAGCCTGCCGGGAAATGACCCGTTGGGCGACTGCTCCATCGGCCAGGTGGCAATGGGTGCAACCCAGCTCTCCCAGAAGGATTTCGCCTCCGTGGAGCCGGTCCGCATCCCCGTTCCGGTGAAAACGCTCGAATCCGACCACGAGAGGGTAGGACGGAGATTTCGGGAGATCGGAAACCGGGGAGCAAGCGCCGGCCAGGAACAGGCCACAGCAGCCCGCCGCCAGAGTTGCGAAAGATTTCCGGGGGGATCTCAACTCAGCCGGCCACGGCCTGGACAAGCTGTTCCTCACGAGCCTCGATCAGCAGCCGGATCCAATACCCCATGTACTGGCCATGGTCGTGATACGTGCGCCCGCTCACCAGGTTGCCGTCCACGACGCAACCAGCGTCGACGAAGATGCCGCCGCACACTTCCAGGTCGAACTTGCACTTGGGCACGGTCGCCATTCTCCGCCCCTTGACGCAGCCGGCGTAAGCGGGAATCTCCACGCCGTGGCAGACACAGCCCACCGGCTTGTTGGCGTCGAAGAAATGGCGCGTCATGGCGACCAGATCCTCATCGTAACGAATGTACTCGGGGGCCCGGCCGCCCGAAAAGAAAATGCCCAGGTATTCTTCCGGCACCACGTCGCGAAAGGCGATGTCCGCATCGATCTTGTAGCCCTCGAACTCCCGGGTGATGTCCCAGTTGGGCCCGATCTCATGCAGGACCATGTTGTAACGGCGCTTCTCCGGCGCCGCGACGATGGGCTGGAAGCCAGCCTCCTGGAGGCGAAAATACGGATACAGCGTATCCACGGTCTCGGTCGCATCACCGACAATGACAAGTACTTTGTCCATGTGATCTCCCCTAATTGAGTGGGAACCAGATTAGCACGCCCCGGCCGGGTCTGAAAACGCCTTGCGGACACGCCATCTGAGGATGAGTGCTGTTGGAGCAGGACCGTCTCAAAAGGAGATCCAGACGATGCCGCTGACGAGCTCGAAGTGGGCATCGTTGCTCAATACCGGCTGTGTGTGCTGGCGGGCAAGGGCCGCAATCCAGATGTCATTGGACGGAATGGGCGCACCCAGGCGCCTCAGTTCCAAGCGGATGTCGGCGTACAAGTCTGCCGTCGCATGGGTGACGGTGGCGATCTCGGTCAGCGGCAGAAATCGGCGAAGCCAGTCCTCGTAGCGGACACGATGATGCGATTGCCGAATACCAAAGTAGTATTCGCCGAGAACGATGCTGGGAATAATGAGGCGCCGGGCGGATCGAAGCGATGTCTCGATCGCCGAGTGTCCTTCCACCCAGGCGGACAGGGCATTGGTATCGAGGATCATTCCAAGTCTTCGGAGTCGAGCGTCTCGAATTCCTCCTCGATCATCCTCATGATACGGCGATTTTCATGCGACAGGTCGGCTAAGACGCCGAAACCAGCCATCCATGGGGGTTCTATCTCCCGATCAGCGGCTTCACGATTGTAACGGCGGAGCCTCTCCTCGACGGCTTCGGTGAAGAACTGCTTGAAGGTCATGCCCTGGCTGGCGGCCAGGACCTTGGCTTGGCGGAAGGTGGCATCGGGAAGTTCCACGGTCGTCTTCATTGAGTCCCATATTCCCATATTTATGGGTGTTGGTCAATATGATCGTACAGGCGCTGCCGGCGACGTGTGACCAAAGAACGATCAGCCTTTTTCTTTTCATCGTCCGAGTCGCCCACGCGAGGCTTGCGTGGGAAACATCCCCAAGCGTACGCTCTCGGGGCCTTTTCAAAAACGAGGGACTATCACCATGAAAATCACCGAGATCAAGACCTTCGTCGTAGACGCCGGTTGGAGGCCCTGGGTCTTCGTCAAGATCGAGACCGACGAGGGGGTGACCGGCTGCGGGGAATGCAGCGACGGCAAGAATCCGTGGGGCGTGGTGGGTGTCGTCAACGACCTGAAGCCGATCCTCTTGGGACAGGATCCCCGGGCCTTCGAGATGCGGTTCTGGGACATGATCCGAGGCACCCGCCAGAGTCCGGGGGGCATCGCTGCCAAGGGGATCGCCGGCATCGAGCTGGCGCTCCTGGACATCAAGGCGCGCGCCCTGGGCATCTCCGTCGTAGAGCTCTTCGGCGGTCCCCTGAGGGAAGAGGTCCGCCTCTACTGGTCCCATTGCGGAACCACCCGGACCGCGCACTACCGTCATGTTCGGTGCGAGCCGCTCCGGACGCTGTCGGACGTGGGCGCCCTGGGCCGTGAGGTGGTGGCGAAGGGCTACACCGCCTTGAAGACCAACATCATCTTCCCGGGGGATACTCCGTTCGCCTACTTTCCCGGATTCGCTCGGGGTCCCGGCACGACGGACCAGGCCATCACCCCTCAGTTGCTGGACCACATCGTGAGCATCATCGCCACTTTTCGAGAGGCGGTCGGGCCCCACGTGGACATCAACCTGGACCTCAATTTCAACTTCAAACCGGAAGCCTGCCGCCGGATCGCCCGTGCCTTGGAGCCCTACAACCTGCTCTGGCTGGAGATCGACATGTACGATCCCCAATCCATTCGGGACATCAAGGAATCGACCTCCACGCCCATCTGCACCGGGGAGAACCTGATCTACATGCGGGAGTTCATCCCCTACTTCGAGTTGCGGGCGGCCGACGTGTTCATGGTCGACGTGCCCTGGAACGGCTTCTCCCAGGCCAAGAAGATCGGGGACCTGGCGGAGACCTACCAATTGAACATCGCTCCTCACAACTACTACAGCCACTTGGCAACCTTTATGAGCGCCAGCCTCTGCGGAGTCCTCCCCAACGTCCGCATCATGGAGGCCGACATCGACGACGTGCCGTGGAGGGATGATGTGACGACCCATGCGCCTGAGGTCGTCAACGGCCACATGAAGATTCCCACCGGCCCCGGATGGGGGACCGAGCTCCGCGAGGAGGAGCTTCTCCGTCACCCGTGGGGGGACAAGAAGTCCATGTGGTAGAGGAGTATCCATGTTGCAAGTGGTGGCTTCTAGCTGATGCGTCTATCCCATGGCGTTAGCCCGTGAAGTGTCCGGTCCGAAAGGCACGGATACGCCCTGGGGAGCGTCGGGTCAAGCCTCCGGTTCCTCCTCCGGCTCCTCCGCTTCGCTGCGGCCCTTCGGGTGACCCGACGCTCCCCAGGGCGTATCCGGACCTCCCGGAGGACTGACGTCGACGATCTCAGGTCCCTCGATCCAGTTATCGGTCCACTCATCGCCCCCTGCACGGCGCCCGGCGGATCCAGCTCGATCTCCGCCTCACCTCCGGCGGAAGAACGCTCCTCCTAACCCTGTGCCCTTTGGACCGGACAGATCACGTACTAACGACACGGGATGGAAACACCGATTAGCACCCACCACTTGCAACATGGATACTCCTAAAATAAGGGGAACAGATCATCAGGAGAATGTCGGATGGCCCCCCGATTCAAGCCCTATCGCAAGGACTATTGCCAGAGTCGGTTGTTTGCGACCAACCTGTTCGACCTCTTGCCGGAGGATCACGAATGTTTCCTCTATCAGGAACTGTTCGAGCAACTGGACACGTCGGAAGTGGAGGCCCGGTACAGCCACCGGGGTCAGCGGGCCTACGCGCCGCGCCAGATCGTTTCGATCCTGATCTACGCCTACAGTCACGGCGTGTTCAGCTCGCGGCAGATCGAGCAGCGCTGCCGGGAAGATCTCGGCTTCATGTACCTGGCGGGGAGGAACTGCCCGAACTTCCGGGTGTTGAGTGATTTCCGGAAGGACCACGGAGGGTTCTTCCGGGCCTGCTTCAAACAGACGGTGCAGTTGGCGCTGGCGCTGGGGCTGGGGCTGGTGAGTTTGGGACACGTGAGCCTGGACGGGTCCAAGTTCAAGGCGAACAGCTCGAAGCACAAGGCGATGAGCTACGGACGGCTGAAGGAGAAGGAGCAGGAATTGTGCGAGGAGATCGAAGCCTTGACCCGGCAGGCGGACCGCTGCGACGAGGAAGAGGACCGGGTCTACCAGGAGCGGACCGGGTATGAGCTGCCCGATGACCTGCGCGACAAGAAGCAGCGGTTGAAGAAGGTCCGGGAGATGAAGCAGGCGCTGGAAGCGCGGGAGCAGGAGCTTCGACCGGGTCAGAAGATCGAGGACAAGAAGCAGATCAGCTTTGCGGACCCCGAGGCGCGGATCATGAAGCAAAAAGGGGACTTCGAGTACGCGTACAACGCACAGATCAGCGTGGACGGCAAGTCGCAGGTGATCGTGGGGCAGCACGTGAGCCAGCAGGCGAACGACGCCCAGGAAATGGCTCAGGCCCTGGATGAGGTGGAGGAGACGAGCGGTCGGTTGCCGGAGAAGCTGAGTCTGGACAACGGGTACTACTCGGGGAAGAACCTGCAGGAGACGTCGGATCGGAAGGTGGAAGCCTACATCGCGACGGACCGGGGAGAGAAGCGGGGGAAGGGGGACCTGGACGCGAGCAAGCGTTACTTGGTGAAGGCGGACTTTCGCTATGACGAAGAGCGGGACGGCTTTCACTGTCCCGGCGGCCAACTGCTGACGTTGAAAACCACCCGCGGCACGGGACAGCGGGTGTATCAGGGGGAGATCGAGGCGTGCCGATCCTGTGCCTACTATCGTCGTTGCTGCCGGTCGAAGTCGGGGGCGGCGCGCACGATCACGAGCGACGGGAAGGAGCCGTTGCGACGGGCGATGAACGAGCGGATGTCGCAACCGGAGAGCCAGGCGATCTACGCGCGTCGCAAGACGATCGTGGAGCCGGTGTTCGGGCAGATCAAGAACTCGGGATTTCGGGGATTCGGGCTGCGGGGCAAGGAGAAAGTGGCGGGGGAGTTCTCCCTGGTCTGCGTGGCGCACAACCTCAAGAAAATCATTTTTGCGGCACTGCGGGGAGAGGTGTGTCCGGAGTTCGGGAAGCGAGCGGCCTGGGCATGAAAAAAGGGCGGATAAAGGGGGATGAAGTCCCAAACCGGCCTCTATCGGCCCATTTCGAGTCGAAATGGCGCAAAAACCCGAGTTCACCGGCTTTGGAGGCCGGGATTCGATGGTCTTCCAAGCCAACGACCATCGCCCATGAGCGTTGTCATGGACGAACGTCGCTCAATACCGAGTTCTCGGACAGCCTCCTAGTTCCTCGATCGGCGCCAAGTCCTGCAAGGTGACGACCACGGACTCGACGGCGCCGTCCTCGGAACGGATCGGCGTGGCGTTGACCAGCGTCGTGACCCTCCGGCCATCGGGGCTCTGGAGGACGATCTCCTCGGCGCGCACCGTCGTCGCGCTGCTGAGCGCCTGCGCCAGGGGGAACTCCTGGAGGGAAATCTCCCGCCCGTCGGCGCGCCGGATCGTCATGATCTCCAGCAGTTGCTCCGCGGAGCGGTCCGGCGCACAGAGGTCCCCGACAATCCGCTTGGCCTCCCGATTGACCGACACCGGATTTCCGGTCCTGGCATCGAAAACCAGGACCCCCACCGGCGAGGTGTCGACCAGCGCCTCCAAGTCGGCCCGGGCCCGCTGCTCGTCCCGGTGGGAGCGGGCATTGACGATCGCCGTCGCCGCCTGCGACGCGAACAACACCAGGACCTCTTCGTCCTCGCTCGTGAACTCTTGCTCTCCCTCCTTCCCGCCGAGAAAGAAGTTGCCGACTTGCATGCCCCGATGACGCATGGGCGCGCCCTGGATGGTCTTCGACCCCATCAGGTTCGGGAGATAGCCGAGCGCGGTGGAATAATCGGGCAGATCTCGCAGTCTCAGCGTTCCCCGAAGGCCCCGAAGGTGCTCGAAGAGCTGGGTCCCGCCGGACCAGCTCGTCAGCCGTTGGTGTTCTTCCGGAGTGAGGCCGGACGAGACGAACTCCCGGGGCTGCCCCGCGTCGCCGAGGGTCGCAATCACGCCGTAGCGGGCGCCGGTCAACGCGCGGGCGCTGTCCACGACCTCGCGCAGGACGGTGCCGAGGTCGAGGGTCGCGCTGATGCGCGGGATGGCGGCGCTCAGCCGGGAGATGTGCTCCCGCAGCGCGTCGATCTCTCGCCTCAATTCGTCGGGACTCTTCGTTGGCCCAACCTCGTCAGACCCCGGAGCGAGACCCGGTTCGCCGTCCCCCGGCGTCGTTTCGACGGAGGATCCGGGTGCGCCGCGCTCTGCAGCCGCCAGTGAGAGCGGTCCAGGTAGCATATTTCACTGAAGAATCACTATATCAACTGAAATATCACTCGGACTTCACGAATTGGTTCCAAATTCGTCCGGGTTGCTCCTTAGAATTGACACATTGTCTATTGCACGGAACTCATCATGTCGAGAAACAGCGCACATTAGCTCGGAGCACCCTGCCTGGCAGGAGTCTAAAGATAGACGGATGAGAGCGACCATCCCTTCTCGCTCTTTATCGAAGTCCCCGTAAGGACACCGATTCTTGCTCACCCCAGGATTATGAGGCAGCCACGCTGGTCAGGAAACCCGTCATGGGCCCTTGGTGTATTCGGGGTGTTGGCGGCGATCTCTCTGTTGATCGAGCCGATCCGGGCCGAGCAGCCGGCGGTCGCCGCTGGAGGTGGAATACAGAAGCGGGCCGACCGGCAAGCCGCAGCGCTGCGCCGGAGTCGCGGTGTCGACGGCACGGGCGTCGGGATCGGCGTGCTCTCAAGTGGTGTGGCAACACTCGTGACAGAGGAGAAGATTCTCTACTTCCCGGATTACGTGGATGGGGGCGGATGGTCGGTGCAGTTGGTGCTCAGCAACGTGGCCCGCCGGGCAGGGGCGTCCGTCGTCGTCACCGCCTATGACCAGGACGGCCAACCGGTCCCCGAATTGTTCGGTTCCGAGACCGCATTTGAGATCCTACCCCTGGGCAGCCGGGTCCTGAGCAGTGCCGGAACGGGACAAGTGCGGCGGGGTTGGATCGAGGTCCGGACCCGCCCGTCCGCCGTGAGCGGACTGTTGACCTACCGGAACTCGGAAAGCGGGGTGGAGGTGGGGGTGGCGCCGGTCGAGCTGGGTGACCGGTTCGCCCTGTACGTGGAGGAAACCGTCGAGGTGGGCGCGGGGCTGGCCGTGTTCAAGCCGGATCCGGATTCCCGGATCGAGTTGCGAATTCGGGACGAATCGGGACGCGACCCGTTGGATGGGCCGTTCATCCCCGAGGAGGATTTTCACCAATCGGCGCGCACGCTTTCAGAATGGTTCAACGTGGACGGGATGGACCGAGGATTCCTGCGGGACTTTCGAGGTCTTCTGCTCTTGCGGACGAAGGACGAATCGGAGTTCGCTCCGCTGGGGCTGCGATTCGGGAAGGGGACGGGAGCACTGTCGGCGGTGCCGTTGATCCGGGAGCGGACCCAGGAAGCGGGGGAGAGGACGCTGCTCTTCCCGGACTACGTAGAGGGAGGCGGCTGGTCGGTGCAGTTGGCGCTCAGCAACGTCGATCCGAACGCCGCGGCGGAGGTCGTGGTGACCTCCCATGATCAGGAAGGCCGGCCGGTTCCGGACCTGTTCGACTCGGAAGCCGCGTTCGAGATCCCATCGCTGGGGAGTCGAGTCCTGAGAAGCGCCGGAGCGGGGGAGATTCGGCGGGGCTGGATCCAGGTGCGGACCGGGACGCCGCGGGTGAGTGGATCGTTGCTCTACGGACACTCCGGAACCGGCGTGGAAGTGGGGGTGGCGCCGGTCGAGCGGGGCAATCATTTCGCCCTGTTCGTGGAGGAATCCGGCGAAGTGGGGACCGGGTTGGCCGTGTTCAAGCCGGATCCGGATTCCCGGATCGAGTTGCGGCTGCGGGACGAATCGGGGCGCGACCCGTTGGAGGACGTGTTCATCCCCTGGAGAGATTTCCGGCAGTCGGCACGCACGCTTTCGGAATGGTTCGACGTGGACGGGGTGGAGACGGAGTTCCTGACGGACTTCCGGGGACTTCTGTTGCTGCGGACGGAGGACGGATCGGGGTTCGCTCCACTGGGGCTGCGGTTCGGCAAGGGGACGGGGGCGCTCTCGGCGGTTCCGTTGATCCGGATCGTGGACGGGGTCAGGATCGACGGTGGAGTGGAGATCGAGGGCGGGGTTGGGATCGACGGTGGGGGCCAGGCGCCCCCGCCATCGGTGACCCTGTCGGTGTCGCCGAGTTCGATCGACCGGGGGCAGAGCACGACGCTGAGGTGGTCGTCAACGAATGCGGAGAGCGCGGAGATCACGCCGGGGATCGGCGAGGTGCCGACCTCGGGGACGCGGCGGGTGTCGCCGGCGCGAACGACGGCGTACCGGATCACCGTGCGGGGTGCGGACGGGCAGACGGCGACGGAATCGGTGACGGTGACGGTGGCCGTTTCGGAGCGGCAGGCGCTCGTGGCGCTGTACGAAGCGACCGACGGGCCGAACTGGGCCAACAACGAGAACTGGCTGACCGACGCGCCACTGGGAGAGTGGTTCGGCGTGACGACGAATCAAGAGGGACGTGTTGTCAGCTTGGCGATGTCCTACTCGGATGGGGAACAGTGGATCAACAATAACGTTTCCGGGCCGATCCCGCCGGAACTCGCGTACTTGACCAGCTTGGAGTACGTGCAATTTTTCGACAACTACCTCACGGGTTCCATCCCACCCGAACTCGGCAAGCTCGCCAACCTGACGACGCTGGACTTCAATGCGAACGATTTGTCCGGCCCGATCCCGTCGGAACTTGGCGGCTTGGCCAAGCTGACGAACCTGAATCTTTACGGCAACGACTTTTCGGGCCCGATTCCTCCGGAACTTGGCAGCCTCTCCAACCTGACTTTACTGTGGCTCGGAAGAAACCAACTTACGGGTCCCATCCCGAGCGAATTGGGACGCCTGGTCAACCTCGAGTCGCTGCACCTCCAGTTCAATCCTCTGACGGGAAGCCTCCCCCAAAGCCTGACCCAGTTGTCGCAGCTCATGCGGTTGGACATCAGCAACACGGCGGCGTGTGCGCCCGCCGATGTAGCGTTTCAGGAGTGGCTGGCGACCATCGACTTCCGTGGCGAATCGTGCAACCGCCCACCCGAACCGGTCGACACGGTCCCGCCCCAGGTGCTGACCGAGTCGGGGCCGGCCCTCGGCGTGTCCATGGAAGCCTACTTCAGCGACCCGGACGACGATCGGTTGACCTACGCGGCCGCGTCCAGCAACGAGGGCGCGGTCACGGCTTTCGCATCCGGCGACACCGTCTGGCTGGTGCCCGGGGCAGCCGGGACGGCTAGGGTGACGGTGACGGCGCAGGATCCAGACGGCCTGAACGCCACCCAGGCGATGACGGTGACGACCGCCGCGTCGGCCGGCCCCCAGAGCGACCGCGAGGTGCTGGAGGTGTTCTACGACTCCACCGGCGGCGCGAGCTGGACGAACCGCACGAACTGGAAGACGTCGGCCCCGCTAGGCGAGTGGCATGGGGTGACGACCGACCCTGCCGGCCGGGTCACGGAACTGGTGCTCCGCGAAAACGCGTTGACGGGCCCGATCCCGGCGTGGTTGGGGAACCTGACCGGCCTCCGGTGGCTGCACCTCGGCAGGAACGAGCTGACCGGCCCCATCCCGAGCGAATTGGGAAGCCTTGCGAATCTCGAGTACCTGGACCTCGGTGGGAACGCGGTGACCGGCCCGATCCCGGACGAGCTGGGAAGCCTGGTCAACCTCGGGTCGCTGAGCCTCTGGGGCAACGCGTTGACGGGCCCGATCCCGGCGTGGTTGGGGAACCTGACCGGCCTCCGGTGGCTGGACCTCGGTGGGAACGCGGTGACCGGCCCGATCCCGGCGTGGTTGGGGAACCTGGGCCGCCTCCGGTGGCTGTTCCTCGGCGGGAACGAGCTGACCGGCCCGATCCCGGACGAATTGGGAAGCCTTGCGAATCTCGTGTCCCTGGACCTCGGTGGGAACGCGGTGACCGGCCCGATCCCGGACGAGCTGGGAAGCCTGGTCAACCTTGAGTCGCTGGACCTCATTGAGAACGCGTTGACGGGCCCCATCCCGAGCGAATTGGGACGCCTGGTCAACCTCGAGTGGCTGGACCTCAGCGGGAACGACTTGACGGGGTCGATTCCGGACGAGCTGGGGAACCTGGTGAATCTCGAGAGGCTTGGCCTGTCCTACAACTGGGGTCTCTCGGGACCGCTTCCGTCCGGTCTGGAGACCGCACCTCTCGAGACGCTGGACATCTTCGTAACCCGGACGTGCGCGCCTGCTGCTTGGCAGGAGTGGTTGGCGACGATCGAGTTCACGGGGCGGCTATGCGAGGTCGGAACCGATGTCACGATCGACATCGCCATCTTCTATACACCGGCCGCGCGCGCGGCGGCGGGCGGGACCGCCGCGATCGAGACAGTGATCGACCTGATGATCGCCGAGACCAACCAGGCCTTTGAGGAGAGCGGTGTGCAGCACCGCCTGGTGCTGGTCGAACGGTCCCAGGTGCAGTACACCGAGACGGGCGACTCCTTCCTGGATATCAACCGTCTCGCGAATCCGTCGGACGGCCATATGGACGGGGTACACACGTTGCGGGACAGGACCGGGGCCGACCTCGTGCATCTGCTGTTCGAGAAGGGTGACGTTGGCGGCCTCGCCGGCGGTCCTTTCGGCCTCACTTGCCAGTCTTGCGGGGGCGCGGTCTTAGCGCATGAGGTGGGGCACAACATGGGACTCTCGCACGACCGTTACCAGGTGCACCACAACGAAGGCGGGGTGTCGCCGCATCCAGCGCACGGCTACGTGAACCAGCGCGCTTTTGCGGCGGGGGCCGCGCTGTCCAGTCGCTGGCGCACGATAATGGCCTACGAGAATCAGTGCGAGGACGCCCACACCAGCTGCTCGCGGCTGCCCCGTTTCTCGAATCCCCGCCAGAGCTACAACGGCGACCCGCTGGGCGTTGCCTACGGCGAAGGATCGAGCGTGACCGGTCCGGCCGACGCGGCGGCCGTGCTCAACACCACGGGCCCCGCGGTGGCGCTGTGGCGGGACCGCCCGGCCGGCGCCAACCGTCCGCCGGCGGCGGCGGGGACCCTGCCGGACCGGGCGCTGACCCTGCCCGGCACGCTGGACGTGTCGCAGGCGTTCGTCGACCCCGACGGCGACCGGCTGGCCTACGCGGTGTCGGCGGCGGCGCCCGACGTGGTGACGGTGCTGGCGGCGGGCGCCCGCGTGACGCTGACGGCGGTGGGTGTCGGCAGGGCGAGGATCGAGGTGACGGCGACCGACCCCGGCGGCCTGAGCGCCACGCAGGCGTTCACGGTGACGGTGGTGGTGACGGTGACCGGGGGTTTCACCGACGACTCGATCATGGCTGGAGTGACGCCGGTCAGGCTCGTGCATCTGCTGGAACTGCGGGAGGCGCTGGGCGCCGCGTATACGGCAGCGGGGCGGGCGGCGCCGCGCTGGACTGACGCGTCGCCGACGGCGGGGACGACCCCGATCCGGGCGGCGCACCTGACGGAACTGCGCGCCGCGGTGGCGGCACTGGAATGAGGCGGCTCGGGCGCGGCCGGGCTGGCGCCCGCCTGCAGGAAGGACCGACTGAGATGAACCCCATGGAATACGTTCTACGGTTGCATTCGGAGGCGCTGCGCGGCGGGCGCAGGTTGGCGTTCGGCCGCCGGCACTGGTTTGCGGCGCTCGCGGGGGTGCTGCTGGCGGCGTTGGCTGCCGGCGAGGCGGCGGGGCAGCCCGGCGGCCTCTTCCTTGTGGTAGAGCCGGCGGCAGTGTTTGCCGGTCCCGGTTCGCAGACGTCTCCCGATGCCCTGACGTTGCGGCGGCGTCTGGTGTCCATCGACTTCGGGCAGCTCACGCCGGCGGTGAACGCGGCCACGGCGGGCGTCGCAGCCGGACCGTCGGGCGTGCTCAGGCTGAACCTGTTCGACGATGCCTCGTTTACAGGGCTCGTGGAGCGAACCGCGCCGACCTTCTCGGGCGGCTATTCGCTGTCGGGCCAGCTGGTCGGGGTCGAGATGGGCACGGTAACTCTGGTGGTAAACGGCGACGTGGTCGCGGGCACGGTGCGGACGCCGGAGGCGACCTACCGCATCCGCTCGGTGGGCGGCGGGCTGCACGCCGTGAGCCAGATCGATCCCGCGCAGTTGCCGCCCCTCGGCGAGCCGATTCCCCGCCGGCGGCCGGAGGAAGAAGACCGCCGCCGATTCGAACCCGCCGCCGCCGGGCCTCCGGCGCCCCGCTGAACTCCGGCGGCGGCGCGCATCGACCGGTTGGTGCACCACTACCACGTCGTCAACATCCGGGGCAACAGCTATCGCTGGAACTGCGGGAGGCGCTGGGCGCCGCGCATACGGCAGCGGGGCGGCCGGCGCCGCGATGCAGCCTGTTCGGTTGTGGACGGCAAGCGGCACGGCCGTTGGGTCATCAGGCGCTACCAGTCCGGAGAGACGATGCCCAGCTTCCGCCATTGGGCGATCCGTTGCCCCGCCGACCGCGAGAAAACGACCAACGGGATTCGCCGCCGCGGTGAGCATCGGCTCCGTAGTCCACCCGCCACGAGCGGGCGGCGGAGAAGACCAACGGCGCAAGGTCATTCAGAGGGCACAGGGTGATTCGCCGCCTGGCGGCGTGGTCATCGCGGTTACCGCCGGCCGGAGGCGTCCGGCCCGAGACGGACCGCATCGAGACAATGGCGTTCCCGCGAACCAACGAGCTGGGCGTGTCCAAAACCGACATCGCCAGAAGCACGGGCGTGTCCCGTGCCACTCTCCATAGCTTCATGAGCACCCGAGGGCTCAAGCCAAGCCCTCAGCGTGTATTTCTGCACGAATCGGGTCGGTACCCTTTCATGAGTTCCACCACGCGGCCACCATAGCCCATCCGCTTCCACATCTGGCCCGGGGTTACTTCTTGTAACTAACGTCTTGCTCTTAACGTCGTGAAAGAGAAGTCAGGGTGTTTGACCGTGGAAAAGTCGCCGACCCTGTGGACATGGACAACGCCCAGGGGCCTATACTCTACTTAGTGCCGGCCTTTCAGGCCAACACAGGCCGACTACGGCGCTCGATTTTTCGAGTTAAAGGGATCTCGGCCACGTTTTCCAAGTCGAAGGGTCTTTACCTCGCTTCCGGATCTCATCGATGAGCGTTTGGATCGACGACCTGGAGCCCCAGTGATCCACCGGCGCCAGACCAGATCGAACTATTTGAGGTCTTCTCGGGAAATAGATTACCGATTCGTGGAGGCTGATCCCCAGCCGTCGGGATGGAATCCACTGGTGGCCTTCAACCCGGAGTCCCCAGGGCCAGTCAACTGCCCCTGGGACCGAAAGGTCCAACACACGCGGCCCATCCTCGGCCGCCCTCCTAGCGGATTTCCGTTTACGAGACCGCCTTGAGACACTCCTCCAGGTAGCGGCGGGACCGGTTCACGGCGTCCGCGGAAAGGGACAGTCTGTTTTTTCAGGTAAGAAGACGATAAAGATGCAAAACGCTTTCCAAGGAGTAATTCCCATCCTGGTAACGCCGTTCAAGGACGACGGCAAGGTCGACGTGGCCGGCCTGCTGCGGGTCGTTGACCATCTGTACGCGCACAGAGCCCTGGGCGGCTTCGGCGCCTTCGGCAACGCCGGGGAGGGCTACACTCTCCTGCCTTCAGAGAAGCGCCAGTTGCTCGATGCGATCGTGCGTCATTTGGACGGCAGGATCCCGGTGATCGCCGGCGTTGGCACCACCGGTACGGAAGCCGCCGTCGAAGCCTGCAAAGAAGCGGAGGGCCTCGGTGCGGCAGGCTTGATGGTCTTGCCGCCGTACTACTTGCGCCCTGATGCGGACGGCCTGATGTTCTTCTATTCCGCGATCAGCGATGCGGTTGGGATTCCGATCATGGTGCAGGATGCGCCCCTGCTCACGCAGGTAGCTATGCCTCCGGCGGTGCTCGCACGCATGGCCCGTGAAATCGAGCATGTGGAGTACGCGAAGATCGAGGCTCCGCCGACCGCCCCCAAGATCACCACGACACTCGAAGCGGCCGGCGACATGTTGAAACTGTTCGGAGGACTGAACGGGCAGTTCATGATCGAGGAGTGGCAGCGGGGATCCCGGGGAATCATGCCGGGCAGCGACCTGGTTTCGGTCTACTGCTCGATCTGGAGCGCGCTTGAGAGCGGCGAGTTCGATTCGGCATGGAGCGCGTTCCAGCGGGCGCTGCCCCTGATCCGGTATGAATTGCAGCCCGGACTGGGCGTTTCGGCAATGAAACACAATCTCGTACATGCGGGAGTTATCGAGAACGCCACGGTCCGCCATCCAACCCGCTCGCTTGATGAATGCGGGTTGAGGGAGCTTGATGCTCTGCGATCATTGGTGGGGACGAACAGTCCGCCATGTCAGTAGATCGAATCGCTTCAATCGAGGCGTTTTCGATCAGGCTGCCGCGTGACGCCGCAGCGGTGACAGGAACCGCGGGTACGCCCGCCAAGCTGGCTGCCAGTGGTTTTGATTACCGCTGGTCGGAAACGAACAGCACGCTCTATTCGGTGAATTTCGAAGCCGCGCTGGTCAAGGTGACACTGGAGTCAGGCCTGGCCGGATGGGGAGAGGCTCAGGCCCCGCTCGCTCCGGA
The DNA here is from genome assembly GCA_965263035.1 of Acidobacteriota bacterium. Taxonomy (GTDB): domain Bacteria; phylum Acidobacteriota; class UBA6911; order RPQK01; family JAJDTT01; genus JAJDTT01. Next base: position 4,193,944 of record OZ253580.1, on the reverse strand, counting down.
TATAGCGTGCCTGATCATTGATCAATTGCTGCGCCCGGCGGTCGAGGGCCAGGATTTCGACGGTTCTCCCGATACGGTGAGGTCGTTGCGAAATCGGATGTACTCGACCATGCGCGTTCGCGGTCAGACGGGCGGCTTCATGCTCGATGCGATAGCCGGAGTCGACATCGCCCTGTGGGACCTGGCCGGCAAGGCTCGTGGGACTTCGGTCGCGGACCTGCTGTCATCTTCCGCCCCCAAGAGCAGGATTCCGTGCTACCTCTCGGGGCTCCCGGGCGCAACGAACGCGGATCGAGTAGAGCGGGCCCGGGAGGCCTGGGACGCAGGATTTCGAATCTTCAAGCTGTTCTACGACCGTACGGAAGAAGAACTCTTCGATCTCATCGACCGCCTGCGCGCAGCCTTGGGGCCGGAGGCTTCCCTCGCGGTGGACGCTCTCTGGCGGCTTGACGAGGCCTCGGCGGGCGGCTTTGGCAGAAAACTTGACGATCGCGGGTCCCTGTGGCTTGAATGCCCGCTTGCTCCGGAATCCCCGGCAGACCACGCCGATTTGGCGGCTGAAATCCGCACGCCGATCGCATTGGGCGAGAGCTATCGTTCGCGGTACGAGCTGGCTCCATTCCTGGCGTGCGGCTGCGTCCAGTGGTTGCAGCCTGACCTCGGCCGTTGGGGCATCACCGAAGCGGCCGGCCTGGCGCGGGACATCGGCGCTAGCGCTCGGATCGTCCCCCACATCAGCATTGCCATGGGACCCCAGATTGCCGCGGCCCTGCAATTCGCTGCTGCGTCAAGCAATGTCGGGCTCGCCGAGTACAACCCGGCCGTCTTCTCGGTTGCCAACCGCTATCTCGATCGGCCCCTCGAGGTCGACGGCGCCGAGTACCTCGTGCCCGCCGGTCCAGGTCTGGGCGTCGAACTCGACGAGTCTGCAGTCAGGGCGGTCGCAGGCAGAGAGAATGTCACCCGGTTTTCGTGATTCTGTTTCTTCCCTCCGGTGATTCCCATTCGTCACTTGGCCAATACGCGCAACGTGTTCCGGTAGCGGCCAATGATATCTTCGGCTTTGGCCAGTTTCCTTTTGAACGCGGGATCGTAAGGTGTCAGTTGGTACCCGCCGTCAGGAGCTTCGATCAGGAATAGAGGCTCCCCGTCTTACGTTCGCAGCCGGCTGATGACCTCTTTGGGAAGGATGACGCCGAGCGAGTTGCCGAATTTACGAACCTTCAATTCAACCATGGATCGTCCTTTCCTCAGAACATTACAACTATTGTAATAACGCTTTGTCTTTCGGTGGGGTGCCAGGGAATGCAATCCTGAATGGTCACACTATGCGGAGAGCACAAAGGATCGCAAAGATCCTCTCAAGAAACCTATTCACCCAGCCGCCGATGCCGGGGTCACGAGACCACCTGCAGGCACTCCTCCAGGTAGCGGCGGGACCGGTTCACGGCGTCCGTGACCTCCCGGGCGGTCGGCAGGATGGGAATCCCCCGGGGGACCGGGTGCATGAAGATGGAGGTCCAACCCTGATAGCGGGTCTCCTTGAGGGCCCGGACGACGGGGACGAAGTCGAGACTTCCGTAGCCGGGCAACTGCTCCATCTCTTCCGCCTTGGGCAGCTTCTTCATGGCGCCCTTGCCATGTTGCCAGGCGTAGAAATGGACCATTTTCGGACCCAGATCTCGGATGAGCCCGGCGATGAGCTCCGGGTCCTGCGGCAGGTGGTAGGGCGCCAGAGCGATCCCCAGACGGGGTGAGGGAGACTTCTCGGCCAGATAGCGAATGGAATCGGGGCTCCGGATCAACGCCGAGCCGTGGTTCTCGATACCGATGGTCACGCCCGCCTCCTCGGCGGCGGCCACGTGGGGCTTCATTTTCTCGATAAAGGCGTCGATTTCGGCTTTCAGCGATTCCGGACCCTCGCCCGTCCGTTTGGCGCTGCCGCAGACGAGGATCCGGGTTCCCCATTGCCGGCCGACCTTCATCTCCTCTTGGAGACCGAACGGTCCCAGGTCGTAGTGGGTCAGGATTCCCACCTGGACTCCATGCTCCCGAAGCAGCCGGGTGAACGCCCGGTGACCCATCTCTTCGATCTGTTCCCGCTGGTCGGCATGTCCCCGGGGCCAGATGTCGATGAAGCGGCAGCCGGTGCGCGCCACCTCGGGAAGGATCTCCTTCAGCTTCAAGGTCCCATAGAGGCTGGACGCCAGGACGTAACGGAACCGAAAGTCCGGGGCGGCTCGCAATCGTCCGTTTTCGGGGCGGCTCCAGAGGTCTCCGGCCAGCAGGCCTCCCGCCATCAGCTTCAAGGCCTCCCGTCGCTTCATCCTTCCTTTTCGTCGCCGTCGTCCGAGCTGACTGCCGCGTCCGGACTCCGCTCGTTCACGATCTCAAATTCGTCGATCCGTTCTCCCTCCACCGTCAGGAATTCGCCGCGGGCCAGACGAGTCTGTCCGCCCGGGTTGAAGGTTATGAACAAGGCGCCGTCCGCATACTCCCGGACCGTCCGGGCATACTGTTTTCCGTCCGGGTCCATGGTGGTGCAGTTCTTCTCCTTGACCACCCCGTTGGCGAGCCAATAGTTGCGTGCGAAGACGGAAGCCCACCAGGTGTCGTCCTCGTGCTGCTCGCAGTGGTAGTCCCGTCCGCTCTTGCCCCCGAGTCCGCTGACCAGGACGAAGGTTTTGTCCTTCCCCAGCACCATCCGTTCCGGGGAGCCGGTGGCCCCATGGCCCGCCGCCTCGTTGCCCAGATCGGTCAGGGTGTAGCTCCGGGAATAGGAGTGCTCGTGCCCGGTGGCGATGATGGCTCCGGCCTCCTGGCAGTCCCGGTACACCCCCCAGCCGGTGTCGTCCCGTTTCCCGCCCGCCTGCATGTCCTGCTGGTTCTTGTGCCAGGAAGCGATTCTCCAGAGGAAATCCTCCCCCTCCTGTAGGGATTCGGAGAGGTACTGCCGGTGCCCCTGGCCCATGGAGCCCACTCCCGAGAGCACCAGGAAGAGGCCCTGGTAGGTGCAGGAGGACTTCACCCCCAGATCTCCCGTGCACTCCAGGCCGGGGGTCCCGTCCACGCGCTCCTGGAGAATTCGCCCGTATCCCGGAGGGTTCTTTTGGCGCCAGTGGCGGACGTCGTGGTTTCCGACGCTGTAGAGGTACGGAAAGCGCCCTCCCTCGACGGCCGCGTCCAGAATCCGCTCCACTCCCGAGTGCCAGTTGACCGGTGTCTTCAGGTTGCCCTCGTCATACCCCAGGTCCCCCTGGTGGAGAACCAGATGGGCGCCTTCCCGCCGGATCAACTCCAACACCCGGTCGGTGCGCGGACCGTATCCCGAGTCTCCGATGAAGGCCACCTTGAGGTCGGGGGTCGGAACCACGAGGCTCCGTTGTGCGTCTTCCTGTGACGGCACCGAATCGCCGCAGGAGAGCTGGAGCCAGAGTGGGAACGCTGCAAGCAACAACACCCGTACGACTCGACGTCGAGATACGAACCGGAAACTCACCGGATACTTCAATGTCTCGCTCCTTCCCTCTGTTGACGACCTCGCCGGATCTTCTCCCCGGCTCGACCGTAAGGTCTACTCTTGCCGGCCTCCGACACCCGGTCAGTCTACTACGAACAGTCGGCGGAAACGTGATGCGGGGGTGCGGAAACTCGCCGTGGCGTGTGGTAGCATGGCGTCGATTATCGAGTTGAATCCATGTTCAAGATCAGGCCACTGATAGCTGCGTTTGTGCTGTTTTTCGTGGGTGATTCGTGGGCCGCGGATGAGAGCGGAAAGACGGCGCCCAAGGAGCCCAAGGCCCTCTCCGTCTTCCCCATGGGGGGAGAACGGGGTGCGACGATTGAGATGTCGGTCCGAGGCCGGCACCTGGAAGGGGCCTACGCCGCCTGGTTCGAGTGCGACGACGTGGAGATCCGATTTCTGGGCCTGGAGGAGATCCAGGAATCGGCCCCCGATGAACTGGTGGAGCGGGACCCGCAAGCCAAGCAGACGGAGTTGGCCGGACATCGAGCCCGGCTGCAGCTCCGGATCGGCGAGGACGCCAGGGTGGGGCTTCACCGGTTTCGGATCGTCAGTCCACGCGGCATGTCCAATGCCTTGACCTTCCAGGTCGTCAGCGAACCCGTGGTGCTGGAGCAGGAGGGGGAGAAGCACCAGGCGGTTCAGGCGCCGGCCGTCATCGCCGGAACCACCAAGACCAACGGGGAGATCGACCTGTACGCCTTTCAGGCGGAAGCGGGCGAGCAATTCCACTTCCAGACCTTCACTTCCTTTCCCATCTATATCCCCTACAGCGCCGAAGCGGAGTTGAACCTCTACGCCCCTACCGGAAGCTGGTTCGACCCGGACCGTCTCCTCAGGCTGCCCTGGGAATCCAAACCGCTCTCGTGGGTGCCGGTTCTCCAGTCGCGGCGGCAGGGTTGGGGCGCCCGGTTTGCCGTCTTTCCCATGCCGACGCACCGATTCCGAAAGGCCGGCCGATATTTGGTCTCCATGGGTTCGTTCCTGGGTGAAGGGAATCCCGACTTCGTCTACCTGCTCAGGATCGCCACCGAGCCTCCGGACTCATCTACGGTTCTGGGGCAGACGGCCCATCCCGATCCGGCGGACTGGCTGGAGCGGGACTCGGGGGCGTACGCTCAACATGGAGCGTTCCATAAGCCGCTTGAATCCGACCGGCTGAAGGTGTTGGCAGCTCGAAGTGTCGCTCCCGCCACCGGATCGGGAGACGCCGAAGCCGAACCGGAGTCCCAGGGCGACGCGGTGCATGACCGGGTCATCTCTCGCTTTCAGGAACAGGAACCCAATGACACCGAGGGTCCCGAAGTCTCCACCGCCGTGGTCCTGGAGGGGACCATCGACCCACCCGGAGACGTGGACACCTATCGTTTCCGCGTGAAAGCCGGGGAGGGTCTGGCATTCGAGGTCGAGACTCCCGAGGCGGCGCCTCCCCAATTCAATCCTTGGATCCGGGTCTCGGGACCCCGGGGGGAGGACGTTTTCGCCAACATTCACCTGGAGTACGGTGGGGACGGGGACGACGTCAGCAAGACGACGGAGCGCAAGACGGTCTTCACCTTTCAGGAAGACGGGATCTACCAACTCCGGATCCGAGACCTGACCTCTCGAAGGAGCGGACCCGACTTGGCCTACCGGCTGATGATTCGTCCCAAGATCCCCCACGTGGGCCGCGTGGAGTACGTCCTGGGAGTCAAGGGGCGAAGGTTGGGGCCCACCACGGATCGGGTGAACCTGGAGCCGGGACAGAGCAAGACCTTCACCGTGATCTGCGATCTGGAGGAAGGTTTCGAGGGCGGAGTCGCCGTTTCGGCGGACAACCTTCCCAGCGGCGTCCGGGTCCTTCCGGCCACCCCGGCCCCTTACACCACCTCTCTGCTCAAGGGCGCGTATTATTTCCCCATGGGATTGGAAAGCGGCAATCTCGGAGATCCGACTCGATTCCGTCCGGTTCGAAAGGCCGTCACCATGGCCTTGGTCGCGGATCCGGACTCACCCGCCACCGGGATGCCTCAACTGGTGCGCCTCTGGGCCCAACCCATGGCGGGCGAGCAGACTGGCACACCGCTTCCGCTGGGACGGGTGCCCATCATGGTGCTGGCCACGGGCCAGGGGGCGGCAGCCTCCGGAGGCAAAAAGGAGTACGAGCAATGAAGGCGTCGAAGGAACGGACAGTCCGGATCCGCGCTCCGTTCGGAGTACCAGGGGTAGCCGTCCTGGCTCTGAGCGCCTCGCTGCTGTTTTCGGGAACGCCGGCTCCCGTACCCTCCCACCAACCCCAAGTTCTTTCGTTGCGCCTGATGCCTCACGAGATCCGAATGTGGGGTGCCGACGCCCCCCAGCGACTGGTGGTGGTGGCGACCTTCGCGGACGGCATGGAGCGGGACGTGACCGCCGACAGCCGTCTTGAGGTGAATGACCGTGAAATCGCGGATCTGCGGACCGAAGGCAAGCTGATTGCCCGGAACGACGGGCAGACGACGGTCCGGGCGGAATTCCAGGGTCAGGTTTCCCGGGCCTCCGTCGAAGTGCGCGAGAGTCAGGCACCGAAGCCTTTCAGTTTCTCCAGAGATATCGGAGGCATACTTACGCGGCGCGGCTGCAACGATTCCGCGTGTCACGGCGGAGTCAAGGGCCGCGGCGGTTTCAAGCTCTCTCTGGACGCACGGCATCCGCAAGAAGACCATCGTTGGATCGTGGAGGGCGGCACCTATCAGGTCCTGTCGCCCGAGAGCGCGGAACCGATCCGGCCTCGAGTGGATTCGAAAAATCCGGAACGGAGCCTGCTGCTTCAGAAGCCGACGTTCCAGATCCCCCATGGCGGAGGCAGCCGCTTCGCTCCGGATTCCGCCGACTACGCGCTGATTCGCGACTGGGTTCGAGATGGCGCTCCGGTGCGGGAAGAGGAGCAGTTGCGGATCCAAAAAATCGAGGTCTTTCCCTCTTATCTGGTCTTGGAGAAGGGCCAGCACCGGCAGTTGCTGGTCACCGGACATCTCGGCAACGGAAGGACCGAGGATCTGACGGACCGGGTGCGCTATGAGACCGTCAACCCCGGACTGGTTCGGATCTCAGCCACCGGCCGCGTGGAGGCCGTCGCCACGGGAGAGACGGCTCTGCTGGTACGGGCGCCGGGAAGGGTCGCCAATTCCCGGATCGGCGTCATCGCCGATGCGGTGTCTGCCGTCCCACAGGTGACTCGGAACAACCTCATCGACCGGCACGTCTTCTCCAAGCTGCGAAGACTACGGATCGCCCCCTCGAGCCTCTCTTCGGACGAAGAATTCCTGCGGCGGATCTGCCTGGACCTGACCGGCACCCTTCCGCCGCCGGATCGGGCTCGCGAGTTTCTGAACAGCACCGATCCCGCGAAACGGGACCATCTCATCGACACGTTGCTGGACACGCCCGAGTACATCGACTATTGGACCTTCCGCTTCAGCGATCTCTTCCGGGTCTCCTACTCGTCCACGGGGACGCCGGCCCATTCCCTGGTCTATTGGGCCTGGATTCGCAACAGCCTGACCGAGAACAAGCCCTACGATCAGATGGCCCGGGAGCGGATTTCGGCACAGGGAAACGACGGACCCTCCCGGCACTTCCTGCAGAACGGAGAGGTTTCCATACCCCAGGACGTCATGCCCGAGGAGATGAGGGTCTTCCTGGGATACCGGCTCGACTGCGCCCAGTGCCACCATCATCCCTTCGAAGAGTGGTCTCAGGACCAGTTCTGGGGCCTGGCGGCCTTCTTCGGACGGCTCAGCCGGACCGAGTGGACCTCCGAGGGCGCCATCGTGGTCTTTGAGGACCCGGGCGGCCGCGTCCCCGACTACGAGGAGTCGGAGGACACGGTCAAAGTCCTCCATCCTCGGACCGGCCAGGAAGTCTCCCCTTTGTTTCCCGACGGGACGCCGTTGCCCGAGGAGAAATCATTCGATCCTCGACTGGCCCTGGCCGAGTGGATCACGGCCCAGCCCAACTTCTCCCGGACTATCGTGAACCGGATGTGGGGACACATGTTCGGCAGGGGGATCGTGGACCCGGTGGACGACTTCCGTTCCACCAACCCTCCGACTCATCCCGAGCTGCTGGACGAACTGGCCCGGGACTTCTCCAAGAACGGCTACGATCTCAAACGGCTGCTGCGGCTCATCGCCAAGTCCCACACCTACCAGCTCTCAGCCGTTCCCAACGCCACCAACCCGAACGACAGGGTCAACTATTCTCACCGGATGCGCCGGGATCTGGACGCGGAGATTCTCCTGGACGCCATCTCCAACGTCACGGGAGTCCCCGAAACCTTCAAGAACAACTGGATGGGCAACGCTCCCCCGGGCGCCCGCGCCATTCACCTCCGGGTCCCGGACCTCTACTCGTCCAAGTTCCTGGACATTCACGATCGTCCCAACCGCGCCAGCATCCCCGAGCGCAAGAACGACGCCAGCCTGAAGAAGGCGCTCCACATCATGGTCGGCTCGACATACCAGGAGAAAATCTCCCATCCCGGCAACCGGCTTCAGCGACTCCTGGAGGCCGGGAAGTCGGACGGGGAGACCATCGAAGAGCTGTATCTGAGGGCGCTGAGCCGGCTGCCCACCGACAGGGAGCGGTCCCGGCTGGAGCACGTGGTCGCCTCCAGCAAGTCGCGGGAGGAGGCCTTGCAGGACATAATGTGGGCGATGATCACATCCCGGGAGTTCGCTTCGAACTGATGGCCGAAGGACGGGGATATCTGGTATAGAATAGCCTGGAGAGCCGAGAAGGAAATCCCCTCATGAGCGTACCCAAGCCCGGCGACAAGATCGGCTGTCTGACCTGCACCGAGTCGCTGCTGAAGCGCCGCGAGTTCATCCGGACCGGGGCCCTCAGCCTGTTCGGCATCAGCCTCAGCCAGTATCTCCAAGCCAAGAGCGTCTTCGCAGAAGCCGGTATCGACGCGGAAGCAAACGCCACGGCCAAGTCATGCATCCTGGTCTGGCTGGACGGGGGGCCGAGCCACGTCGACATGTGGGACCCCAAATCCAACAGCAGCTTCAGGCCCATCTCCACCAACGTTCCCGGAATCCAGATTTCCAGCCTCCTTCCCCGCATGGCCAAGCGCATGGACAAGGTCTCCATCATCCGGTCCATGCAGACGGAGGAGAACAACCACGGCCAGGGGACCTACTACGCCCTTACCGGACACCGGCCCACGGCGGCCATGCAGTTTCCCTCCTTCGGCTCCATCGTCACCCGGGAACGGGGCCCCAGAAACCATGTTCCGGCACATGTTGCGGTCCCCGGTTACAAGGAAGGGGGCAAGGGAACGTACCTGAAGGGGGCGTTTCTGGACGCCAAGTACGATCCCATGGTGGTGGGCACCGATCCCAACAGCGACGATTTCCAGGTCCAGGACCTGAGCCTGCCCAAGGCGATTTCACCGAAACGGCTGGAGGACCGGCGCTCACTCCTGGCCCTGATGGACGAGACCTACCGGCGGAAGATGGAGATGGCCGAAGCCTTCAAGATGGACAGCTTCACCGAGCAGGCCGTGAACATGGTCCTCTCCCCCGAGGTCCGAGAGGCCTTCGACCTCTCCAAGGAGTCCGAGAAGACTCGCGACGCCTACGGCCGCACCGGTTTCGGTCAGAGCCTGCTGCTGTCGCGCCGGCTGGTGGAGACGGGAAGCCGCTTCGTCACTGCGGCCGGCCACGATCTCAACGGCTGGGACACGCATGCCAACAACGACAAGAGCCACCGGGACAAGCTGGTCCCGGGTCTGGAGCAGTCCCTACCCGTGCTGCTGGACGATCTGGAGGAACGGGGACTGCTGGAGTCCACCCTGGTCCTGGTCATGGGAGAGTTCGGACGCACCCCCCGCTTCAACTCCAAGGGCGGACGCGACCACTGGCCGCACTGCTGGTCAATGATCCTGGGAGGGGGCGGCGTCGAGGGAGGCAAGGTCGTGGGAACCAGCGACGAGCGGGGCGCCTTCGTGGCCGAACGCAGGGTCTCCATGGGAGACGTGCACGCCACCGTCTACAAGGCGTTCGGCATCGATTGGACCAAGGAGTACATGAGTCCCATCGGCCGTCCCGTCAAGATCGCCAACTCCATCGACGACACCACCGGCCAGCCCGTTCACGAGCTGATCTGAAACTCGAAACCGTACAGAAACGCGCGCTTCAGATAGAACTTGGCCTTGCGGGCTCCTTCCGGCGCCTGTGTGCCCCCGTTCCAGACGACGCGCAAGTCCGCATGATCGCCTCGTAACGGGCTGCAGTCATTCCTCTCAAAACCCTCCAAGGGCCGATCCTCCGCGTCCAACAGCTCCACCTGCAGATAGCCGGCATCCAAGTCCGGTCGCGTCGATTTCTTGGCCGGCCGAGTGACGAGATTGACCCGCAACGACCGATTCGCCAGATCTTGCTCCCGGGTCACCGCCATACCGAGTGTCGGTCCGCCGGCGGCGGGGATCAGTGCGTACATTCGCCCCAACTGCCAGGAGGCGCGGCAGAGGGCGGAATTGAAGGGCAGAAAATGGGCCCCGTGATCGATGACGCTTTCCAGGTAACCGACCTGCTGGCTGGGAGCGCGGGTGTCGAAGATCTGCCGGTGCGGCCCTTCGGTCCCCCCGTAGTAGAGGTGGATTCGGCTGTCCTCCTCGATCAGATACTGACTCTGCCAGATCATGCCTCCCCCATAGTCGCCCAGGGGAGCGTTGTCCAGACAGGGCCGGCGGTCCGGATACCACCAGCGGCGGCCGTCCCGTGACGCCGCCAGGCGCAGGTTCAGGGTCTGGGTGAGGGGGCGATACATGGTCACCATCCCCAGGTATCCGCCGGGGACCCGGTGGGGCACCAGCTCCTGGTATTGAGTGTCCCGGTGGTCGCGCTCGTCCACGGTCAAGATCATGGACTCGTCCCGCGTCCACACGTTCCCGTCTTCGCTCGTCGCCCGGTAGACGGTCCGGCGGGGCGCATCCTCGTAGATCGGGACATGGTCGCCCGGTTGCTTCTTTCCACCCAGCCGGTAATAGGCGACATGCTCTCCTGGACCGTAGCGATAGAAGAAACAGAGATCGCCGCTCATTGGGTCGTAGATGGGTTCACCAAAGAGCTCCCAGCGATAACCATCACGGGAGCGGTATCGGTAATAGCCGGTTCCCGCCGGTGCTTCTCCCTCGACGGAAGCAAAACGAAGGACGTACATCTCGTAGGGCATGTCAGCGTCGCCGGTATCGACCATGACGGAGGAATAGGCGGCCGTCCCCTGGTCGAGGTCGAAGATAATGTTGGTCTTCTCATGTGGGCCGAACGAAGCGTTCGACAGGCTGGGCCGGGACCAGCGGACTCCGTCGTCGCTCTCGAACAGGCAGAGGCGGCGCTTGGAGTGGTTGTTGGAAGCCCATGGACTGCGCCAGTCCCGGGCCGTCTCCTCCGGAGGAGTGGCCACGAGATAGGCCTTCCATCGTCCGTTCCTGGGGTCCTTGAACACCGAGCTGTGGATTCCGATGCCACCGGCATCCCACGGCATGTCCCCCTCCAGGAGAGGGTTCTCCGGATCGGGGATCCCGGGCTCCACACGCCAGGCGGTCAGGTGCAGCTCGCTGAAGTCGTCGGGCATCAGCAAAGGTGTGGGCCAAGACGGAGTCTCGGACCGGTGCCGCGTGGCTTCGCCCGAATGCTCAGGAGACACGCCGCATGCGAGGGTCCCCAGAGTGGTGAACGCTGCTGTTTCCGTCAGGAACTTCCGTCTGCTCTTCATGGTCTCGTCCCTTTCCGCTTTTCGGCCATGGGACCGGCCCTGAAGCAAACCCTCAGAGCGCGAGCCGGACCCTGGCTTCCGTTTTGAATCGAGAGCCCGGTGTCGTCCATTTCCTCGAGTGCCTGGCTCCGGTTGGAAGGTGGAGTCAATGCGCTGGTTGAATGATCGAATTGTCCCAAAATGCAATAATTCAGGTCAAGGAATCGCACTCTCCTTCAGTTTTTTCGAGACAGGTTCATGTCGCAGCGATTTATCCGAAGAATGTCTCCCAACCGAAGAGAGTTTCTGGCCGGCGCCGTCGCGACTCCGGCGGTTCTGACCGGTCTGGCTCGGCCTCAGGCTCCCATCGAGGCTCGCTATGGGGACTTCTCGGCTCCCATTTCCGAGCCCCACTTCCCCATTCGGCTCCATCAGTTCGTCTGGAGAGACTGGGAATTGGCCAACGCAGGACGCATGGCCCGGGTCGTCGGAACCACCGCCGATCAGATCGTTCAATTGGGGGAGTCGATGGGCCTTCCCCATAAGCCGACCCTGACCGCCGAACAGCTCCGCCGCATCTACATCTCCGTGATCCGCCAGAACTGGCACCTGCTGCCCGAAGAGCAGTTGATCGCCCTGCTCGGTTGGGATCGGGAGCATTACGACTTCACTCTGCGGGAAGACGACTTCCTGTTCTACAAGCTCGGACCCAAACCGAAATGCGAGCCGATCCGTTGGGCGGCTCCGACTCCCGAGGAGCGGCACAGGACATCGGAGATCCGGCGGCTGGTGTCTGACACCTTTGGAAAAGGTTTGCACGAAACCGGGGAGGAGCCGTTTCGATTCGTTCACGATCTGAGCCGGAGCGAGATCCCGGCGCATCGTGACCCGCGCGCACAAGCGTCTCGGGAGGAGATCGATCTCTCCGGTTGGGCCGTTCGGATACCGGATCAAGCCGAGCTGAATGAGCTGGCTCAGAGGTTTCGGGCCTACCTGCGGGACACCTTGCAGTGTCCCACCCAGGCTGTCGGCGAAGGCGGGGGGGCGAATGCGCGAACGCTCCGGTTCCTGCTGGATCCGGACTTCGCGTCGGTTCCGAATAGTTTCGAGATCCGGATCGACGCCGATTCGGTGACGGTTCTGGCGTCCGATCCGGGGGGAATTCGTCAGGCCGTCTACGAGATGCAGATGCGGATGGAGCAGCGCCAGGGTCCCTTCCTGCCCAGGGGGACGATCCGAAGAGCCCGGCGACTGGAGACAAGCTACCTGTACTCCTACGTCGCCCTCTACGGGGATCCCCTGATGGAGGAGGACATCGACCCGTTCCCGCCGGCATACCTGGAGAAATTGGCGCGCCTGGGAGTCAATGGAGTCTGGATGCAGGGCGTCCTGCGGCAGCTCGCCCCTTCCGGCATCTTTCCCGAATTCGGCGAGGGTTGGCAGACACGCCTCGAACGGCTCAACCGGCTGGTGAACCGATGTGCCAAGTACGGCATGAAGGTCCTGCTCTACATCAACGAACCCCGAGCCATGCCCGAGTCCTTTTTTCGGGGCCGTCCCGAGATCCAGGGCACATACGATGTCGCCGATCCCCGCTACTTCGCCATGTGCACCAACACGGAGCCGGTCCTCCAGTGGGTCTCGGAAGGTCTGAGCCACGTCTTCGCCCAGGTTCCGGACCTGGGAGGAATCGTCAACATCACCATGTCGGAGAACCTGACCAACTGCTTCTCCAGAGGGCGTCCCGAGAACTGCCCGCGTTGCCCCGGGATCGACCCCTCGGAGACGGTGGCTGCCGTGCTGAAGGCAATCCGCGACGGCATCCGCAGCAGCAGCCGAAAGGCCGAGATCATCTTCTGGGACTGGGGCTGGGGGCACTCCTGGGTGCCGAACGGCAATGACCCGTTTGCCACCATTCGCAGCCTTCCGCAAGACGTCCGTCTGCTCAGCATCAGCGAGTGGGAACAACCGGTCCACCGCGGCGGAGTCCGCACCCAGGTCGGCGAGTACTCCGTCTCCGTGGTCGGTCCGGGACCGAGGGCGGTGCGCCACTGGACGGCCGCGCGACAGAGGGGGATCAGCGCCCTGGCCAAGATCCAGATCAACAACAGCTGGGAGATGTCAGCTGTCCCCTACATACCGGTCCTGAACCTGACCCAGCGGCATCTCGAGAACCTCTTGAGAGTGGGAATCGAGGGTCTCATGCTCTCTTGGACGGTGGGCGGGTACCCTTCGCCCAATCTGGAGGTCGCTCGGGAATATTGCCGGTGGCCGACGCCGGATCCCGACGAGGTCCTGACGCAGGTGGCGGAGCGCCATTACGGTCCGAAGTCCGCGCCACTGGTCAAGGCGGCATGGAAGGCCTTCAGTGACGCCTTCGAAGAGTTTCCGTACGGGATCAGCATCTACATGATCCCGGTCCAGCACGGACCCGCCAATCTGTTGCGGTCGAATCCCACGGGTCACCGATCCCGCATGATTCTGTTCCCCCATGACGACGTGCCGGGCTGGCGCGGCGCCTACCCGGAAGAGGTGGTGCAGAAACAGTTCCACACGATGTCGGAGAAATGGGAAAAGGGACTCGGCGCCCTACGGAGAGCCCTGAAGCAAGTTCCGGAGCACCTGCGGGCGGAGGCGAGGAAAGACCTGGGGGTCAGCGAGACCTGCTTCATCCACTTTCGCAGCGTTGCTAATCAGGTGATGTTCTACATCCTCCGCCAGCAGTTGGAGTCCGGGACCGGCGACCTCCGGCAGGTCCGGGCGAAGATGGCGTCAGTCGCCCGGGATGAGATCGACCTGGCTCGACGGCTCTATCCGATTGCCCGACAGGACTCCAGAATCGGATACGAGGCGTCCAACCACTACTACTATCGCCCGCTGGATCTGGCGGAGAAGGTGCTCAACTGCGATCGCGTCATCCGTGAGCTGGAGCGGGCGTGAGGGGCACTGCCCACTTCATTGACGCGCCTTACATAGCGTCAATCATCGTCCAACATACCGAGCCCCAATCCAATTAGACCTCCATATAAAAAACTCGAAGATAAAATGGAGCCGCGCTCGTGCCTCGTTCGGGAGGAGTCGTACTTGTGCCGCAGTGCGTGACCCGTGGCATTAGACTCCTGTTCTTCGCGCCGGAGCATACGCCTCATCCATACCACCAACTCGGACAGCGCCGGTGCCGGCGTCATTTCATAGATAAGTTCCATATCCACCGTTTGCGCGTCATGGTCAATTGTCACTCTGGAGCTCTCTACCGAGTCGAGCGTCGCAAGCTCCTGCTTTTCGGCTGCGGCGATTGGATCCGCAACCGCTTCAACAACCCTCTCGAAGAATGCCTGGATATCGTGCAGCATATGCTCATAGACAGAGGCCAACAGATGTCTGGCAACGGCATATTCTCCAGTAGCGCGCCATGAACGAATCTCCGCCGACATTACCCGTAATGTGTCTACGTATGCTTCAACCCGACCCATCGCGCGATGCACTACCGCGACGTCGTCGCCCACCTTGAGCTCACGCATCCAACTCTCACAACACGTGATGAGGCAACTGTAGTTCTGCAGGTGGATTTGGATAACGGCCACTACGACTTCGAAGGACTGCTCGTCGAAATCAAAAGGATCGTCCGGCTCCTCGGCTCGAATCGTTTCTTCCATGATTCTATCCAGAATATGCTGGATAGAATCGGTAAAGGCCGCGACGACCTCAGGAGAAATCTTTGTTCTGTCGCTCATACAGCCCAGGCTCCCATTCAAACGACCATCTGAGGAATCAGGGTGCCAAGTTAGTTCTACCGATGGATTCTAGGCGACGAATCCGCTTCATTCCAACCGACGCTGCCGGAGCGACGCGCAGTCCCAAGTCTCCAGGCTTGACGTGCCGGTGAATTTAAGCGCAAATGGTGGCAACTCTTTTGGACGCGACCCTTGTGGTTGCCCTGTCACCCGGGCAGGCGGGATGGACCGCCGAATAACGGTTTCACGAAGACTGTAAGCGGTGGGCCGATCCCGGTTGAATACCGGTTTGAGCGGCACGGCTCCAATACCGAAAAGGAGAACCCAAGATGATCTATGAACCCACGATGTTGGACATCGGACATTCCAAGCAGGTCTTCGTCGACGACCTGGTCATCGAGTCGGTGGAGAACGTCTGCCGAACCTGGCACCAGCCGACCCGGGTCGAGAATCCGGTCATCGTCAGAGACCGGCCCTGGGAACAGATCACCTATTTCACCTTCAACGGCTCCCGCGTGGTTCGCGACCCCACGGACGGGATCTTCAAATGCGTCTATCAGATCTGGAACCGGGGAAAGACACCTCACGATCCACCAGCGTTCCATCTCCTGTACGCCGAGTCCGACGACGGGGTGCACTGGCGAAAGCCGGAACTCGACGTGTTCCAACATGGTGACCGGAACACCAACATCGTCATCCCCAACGCCTACGGCATGACCTATATTCTCGATCCCCACGAGGAGGAGGCTGCCCGGCGATTCAAAGCCATCTATCTCAGCTATCTCCCCAAGAAGCTGTTCGAATCCTCCTGGAAGGTGATGGCGGCCACGTCCGAAGACCTGAGGCACTGGAACGACCTGCCGGAACGGCCCCAGATGGGCCGGTCGGGGTCCAAAATGGATGATTCGAACGCGCTCTCCTACGATCCCTTCGGCCGGATCTTCATCCTCAACATGCGCCACTACGACATGTACGCCATCGCCCGGAACCTGGACAATCCGGAGCTGGAAGCGTGGACGATCTGTCCGCCCTATTATCCCCTGGATTGGCGCCGCATCAACAAACGGCGGATCTGGCAGACGGAGAGTGCCGACATGATCCATTGGTCGGAGCCCTATGCGGCATTGACTCCCGAGGACGGCGAAGACGGCCTGGACGAGACCTACTACGGCTTCTACCCATTTGCAGCCGGCGGCGTGCAAATGGGGTTCCTCAACACCATGAGCTACGTCTCGAATGAGATGGGAGTCCGACTCGTTTACAGCCGTAACGGGAAGACGTGGCACCACTTGAACAAACGCCAGCCCTTCCTCACACCCCGAGGCGAAGGCCACTGGGACGCCTACATGGCCACCATCACCCACGAGCCCATCCGGGTTGGAGACGAGCTCTTCATCTATCACGGTGGTTCTTCCAACCATCACGATTGGTGGATTTCCGGTGCCCGGGAGGGTTTGGACGTACCCGAGGTGACGGACCCGGACGGGGTCAACTACGCCCTGGGTCTGGCCAAGTTGCGGGTGGACGGGTTCGTCTCTCTGGACGCCGGCCCCACGCGGCGCGGCATCCTGGTGACCCGGCCTTTGATCTCCGAGGGACGGCGGTTGAGGGCCAATATGCGATGTTACGGTGGGGGCTCCATCGCTGCCGAAATCGTCGATCTCCGCGATCGAGTCATCCCCGGGTTCAGCCGTGAAGAGTGCGATGTCTTTCGGGGAGATTCGGTCGAACATACCTTTTCCTGGAAGGGCCGGACCGAGATGCCGGCCTTGCCCGAGGAGACGGCCCCGTACCCGGCGCCGGAATTCGAGCGGTTTCGCAAGATCCGATTCTTTATGGAGAAGGCCCAACTGTTCTCGTTCGCGTTTGTTTGACGGACGGCTGCGCCGGAGCGGCGGGTTTCGAGCCTCCGATTCCGGTGGGAGGGGGGGGACGGGGAGGCGGACTGAAAGTCCGTGGCCCTGTCCAGTAGAGCTGCTGGTATAATCCTTTCTTTCCAACCGGTTATCCAAATTCTCCCCTCTAATCATTCCCCCTTGCTTCCTACCCGTTGCCTGTTTGTTGCCTGTTGCATTTGTGAGTCTTCATTAGCCTGTGCCTCCCGAATACTTGCAAGTGCATGGGAACTGACGTACCCCGCGTAGCGCATCGTCGTGCTGATCGCCGAGTGCCCCATCAGCTTCTGCACCGTTCTCACGTCCACCCACTGCATCAGCCACTGGCTGCAGCGGAATCGCCTCAGATCATGAAACCCGACTTTCAACCCCACCCGCTCGGCGGCCCGGCGCAACGGCTTGTCGGGATTCACCCATCTCGTCCCTGTTCTGCTGTTGACAAAGACGTAAGGGATGTTCAGATAGCGAACCAGCCCGGCCAGGTATCCGGTGGCGTACTTTGAGAGCGGAATCTCCCTCGGCTCGTCGTCTTTGGTGAATTCCACCCATAGCAGTCCGTGGTGAAAGTCGCGCGAGCACCGAGACCGTTCCTGCGCCCGCCGGACAAGGCGCGATGAGGGAGCATACCGGGAGTATGTGACCGAGTCGTAACGCAGTCCGCCGGGATGCAGGGACGGTCGAATGCCGTGACGACTTTTGCCACGGGCTGATAGAAACCGCCGAGCCAAATCCACCCGATTCCAGGTAAGCGACAAAGCTTCGCCTTTTCGAATCCCCGTCTCGCCGATCACTGCAACCATGCTTTGCAGGTAAGGGTTGTCCACCGCCTCGACCAGATTACGGAACTGCTCGACCGTCAGAGGCCGGCAGACCTTCTTGGGCTCCTTCAGTTTGGGGAACCGGACCAGCGGATGCGTGTCGACTTCCCCGCACTCCAGCGCATAGGAAAACAGCTTGCTGATGGCGGCGATGTCGCGGTTCACCGTGGCCGGCTGGACCTGCCTCTTCCTTTTGACGACGTATCGCCTCCTCCCCCGGCGATCCTTCACCTTATAGATGCCCATGCATCTCCTCCTTATTTAGGAACTACATGAGATATGTTCATCCCTCAAGAATTTTTTCTGACTAATTAGGCTCCATGCCGGGAAAGCGTTTGGAGGGGCTCGCAAGCGGGCTAACCTACGGCAGGTGAATCTAGTGGGCGCGCTGGGGTCTCGTTACGACCAGCCTATGATCTCCCATGTGGAGGCGGGTCACTCGGTGCTGCTTCTGGATGGGGCCGTCAAATCACCGCGCAAGTTGGGCGTCTCGCTCGACTATTTGGTGGGACTGACGGAGGATCCCACGCCGTCGGCAGAACTTGTGATAGGGGGAATCACACCTGAGATCCGCCGACTTCCCGCCGCTCGGCCCATGCCGGTTCGCAGGCTGCGGACGGCAGCCGGCAGTGGCGCCCTGGATCCGGACGAAGAGGTGAAGGCCTACGCGTACTTCAGGCACGAATGGTTGTCTCGGCAGGGTCTGGTCGCCGACCGGTGCAGCAGCATCAGCTTGATGGGTGAATCGATGGAGCCGACATTGCCGGAAGGCTGCGTGCTCTCGACCTTTTGACTCCACACGCTTTCCTTGCCACCTTACAATCGGCTACCTGAAAAGAAATCTCACATGTCCTGAAATCCACACAATCGGTTGCGGACTATAGCAAAAATGCTATAATTGGTGTCCGCTTGGCATGGACAGTAGAAACCCTAAGTGATGTCGTCGATGCAGAACTCGAAGCGCTGCCCGCTGACATGCGCGTCCGTTTCAGTTACATCTCCCGATTGATCGAGGAGTTTGGCTTGGACCGCGTTCGTGAACCGCACGTCAAGCACGTGCAGGGTCTCTTGTGGGAAATGCGCATGAAGGGTAAGGACGGCATCTCACGGGCAATCTACGTACGTAACGGCAACTGGGCAGCGCGTGGTTGTGGTGCGCGTCTTCGTCAAAAAGACCCGGAGGACCCCAAAACGTGAGATTGATCTGGCCCTGAAACGTTCAAAGGAGGTGCTGCGATGAGTAAGGTACGCTCCCTACACAAGAAGTGGATGAAGGACGCTGACTACCGCAAAACTCACGAAGCTCTTGAGCCCGAGTTCGAACTTGCCCGTGCTCTGATTGCGGCACGTACTAAAGCCGGCCTTACGCAAGAGCAACTCGCGCGGCTCATGAAGACAACTCAGTCCGTTGTCGCTCGGCTTGAGAGCGGCCGTACCAAACCATCTACCCAAACATTGGAGCGCATCGCGGGCGCAACTGGCACCCGGCTCAAGATCACCTTCGAGCTTCTGACAACAAATCGTTAGAAGGCACAGCCCACCGATGCACGGGTGACATCATCACGCTCACCTTCAGGTGTCAACACGGCCGTCTTGGCCCCGGCTTCGTCCTGATTCAGTACCCTGATGATTTGTTCTTCTGTAAAGCGCTTCCGTTTCATGCTCGCTCCTCCTGCCGTCTATTGCGAGCGGCAGGCGGCAATTTTCGGTTCGCCCCGCTGGGGCTGCGGTTCGGGAAA
This sequence comes from Acidobacteriota bacterium, assembly GCA_965263035.1. Taxonomy (GTDB): domain Bacteria; phylum Acidobacteriota; class UBA6911; order RPQK01; family JAJDTT01; genus JAJDTT01. The sequence continues at coordinate 4,174,513 of OZ253580.1, read as the reverse complement.
CGGAAAACGTCGCTCTCGGCAGTGCCGGTGATCCCGCTCCGGGACCTGAGTGCCGGCAAGATGTACTGGACGAAGAACCGGCGTGTGATCATGCGGGCGAATCTGAACGGGAGCGGGGTGGAACACCTGGTCTACGGGGGCTCCATCCAGAGTCTGGCGCTGGACCTGAGTGGCGCTCCCTGAGCCCCTTTCCGGTGACGGTGAGTTCTGTCGAGCGCCCCGGAAGCCGCTGACGTTGTTCATTCGGATCTCTTAACAGTCCGTGGTGAAAGTCCCGCGAGCACCGAGACCGTTCCTGCGCCCGCCGGACAAGGCGCGATTCGGGAGTTGTGACCGAATCGCAACGCAGTCCGCCGGGATGCAGGGACGGTCGGATGCCGTGGCGACTTTTGCCACGGGCTGTTAAGTCGATTCTGAGCCGCTCTCTGCGATATTCACCCGGGCGCTTCCCGAGCGGCGGAGCCGGGGGCAGTTGGCGGCGAAGTCCAGGGATTTATACCTCTGACCCTTGGTGCAAGGGAGATCGACCAATACAGACCGTATGGCGGGTCTTGTCGCACGAGGCCAGGATCAAGCCGCCGTGCCGCGTCCGTTCCCTAAGAAGAACTGCCGCGGCAAGTCGAGATAGCCTTCGATCCGTCCTAGGAGGCTGTCCGAGAATGGGGCTGTCACCGACGCTCCCTAAAATAAGGGGATTATATACGAAAGTGCCGAAAAAGTTGCCCGTAGGGGTTGATAATGCCGGTACTTTCCTATAGAATATGTCTTGTAAGTCAGGAGGATGCAATGAGTTACGAGACACGGAACAAGGCACCCGGAAAGGCGTTCCGAGAGGGACTTTCACTGCGCGGATTCTTCAAGAGATTTCCCGACGATAAAGCCGTTGAGGAATGGTTCATAAAGCAGCGGTGGCCGGAGGAAGTCTGTTGCGTCCATTGCGGCTCCACCAACGTCCAGACCGGAGCCAAGCATCCTTCCATGCCGTATCGTTGCCGCGATTGCGGCAAGCGGTTCAGCGTCCGGGTCGGGACGGTTATGCAGTCCTCCAAACTCGGCTATCAGACTTGGTTGCTTGCTACCTACCTCCTTACTACCAGCCTCAAGAGCGTTTCCTCCATGAAGCTGCATCGTGACCTGGACGTAACACAGAAGACGGCTTGGCACCTTGCTCACCGGATACGGAAAGGTCTGAACCTGACTGGAATGGCCCTGTTCTCCGGCCCGGTCGAGGCTGACGAGGCGTATCTCGGCGGAAAGCGGAAGAATATGCCGAAGGCCAAACGCGCCAAACTGGAGGGACGTGGAGCCGTTGGAAAGACGGCCGTGGCTGCCGTCAAAGATCGCCCCTCCAACCAAGTGTCGGCCCGAGTCGTCCCTGACACCAAGTCTGAAACCCTCTCCCGTTTCGTCTTGGAGCACGTGGGAGAAGATGCCAAGATCTACACGGACGATTCAACCTCTTACGGCCGGCTTGTCCATCACGAGACGGTCAGGCATTCTCTTCAGGAGTACGTCAAAGGCAACTGCCACACCAACGGAGCCGAATCATTCTGGTCCATGTTGAAGCGGAGTTACCACGGAACCTTTCACCACTTCTCGGAACAGCACACCGACCGATACGTTGGAGAGTTTGCCGCACGTCACAACCTAAGGCGCATGGACACGTTGGATCAAATGGCCCTGGTCGCTGACCGGATGGTGGGAAAGCGGCTGCGTTACAAGGATTTGGTGGGTTGAACGAAAATCGACTGAGCTTTGGAGACAACCTTGAAGTCATGCGGGAGGATGTCCCGGATGAATCCGTTGGGAACACACCCAATACATTGGCCTTCCCCATACCATCACACACGCTCAGGAGCTTGCCAGCATCGATAAATTCCGGTTTGAGAGGTGGGCTGCTGCTCTGGTGGACGGTATGGAGCCGAACCGAATCCAGAGACGGGATGGCGGAATTGACGGCGTGGGACGGCTCCCGGTCCGCAAGGGCCGGTTCATTGACATCGTTTCTCAGGTCAAAGGCGGCTCTACCAATCCCGGACACGTCCAAGCCTTCAACGGCGCACGTCAACAGGCCGGAGCTGATCTCGGCATCTTCACCTGCTTTCGAGACAGAGTGACCAACGGCATGAGAAATGCCGCCGTCAACGCCGGACGCTTCATGGACCTGCCCAAGATTCAAATCTACACGCCGGAAGACTCCTTTGAGGGGAAGCAACCTAGGATGCCGAGGGCCGCATGAAGAAACCCAGACACAATCCCCAACATCCCACCATCGAACTGGTCAAGGATTCCTACCAACCGACCAAGGCCGAACTGGAACAGGATATGCGCGTGGAAGCAGACTTCGAGGAGCTGGCCCGTGCATTGGTCCAGCCCGTGAATATCAGATGGATAGACCGGCCACGGAACCGGCGTTAATGCTCAGGTTTCGGCACTTTCGTATATAATCCCCTAAAATAAGGGGAAACAGGTCATCGGGAGAATGTCGGATGGCCCCCCGATTCAAGCCCTATCGCAAGGACTATTGCCAGAGTCGGTTGTATGCGACCAACCTGTTCGACCTCTTGCCGGAGGATCACGAATGTTTCCTCTATCAGGAACTGTTCGAGCAACTGGACACGTCGGAAGTGGAGGCCCAGTACAGCGACCGGGGCCAGCGCGCCTACGCGCCGCGCCAGATCGTGTCGATCCTGATCTACGCCTACAGCCGCGGCGTGTTCAGCTCCCGGCAGATCGAGCAGCGCTGCCGGGAGGATCTGGGGTTCATGTACATCGCGGGGAGGAACTGCCCGAACTTCCGGGTGTTGAGCGATTTCCGGAAGGACCGCGGGGAATTCTTCCGGGCTGGCTTCAAACAGACGGTGCAGTTGGCGCTGGCGCTGGTGTCCTTGGGACACGTCAGTCCGGACGGCTCCCAGTTCAAGGCGAACAGCTCGAAGCACAAGGCGATGAGCTACGGGCGACTGAAGGAGAAGGAGCAGGAATTGTGCGAGGAGATCGAAGCCTTGACCCGGCAGGCGGACCGCTGTGACGAGGAAGAGGATCGGGTCTACCAGGAGCGGACCGGGTAATAGCTGCCCGATGACCTGCGCGACAAGAAGCAGCGGTTGAAGAAGGTCCGGGAGATGAAGCAGACGCTGGAAGCGCGGGAGGCGGAGCTTCGACCGGGTCAGCAGATCGAGGACAAGAAGCAGATCAGCTTTTCGGCCCTTTTCGAGTCGAAAATGGCGCAAAAACCCGAGTTCACCGGCTTTGAAGGCCGAGATTCGACGATCTTCCAAGCCAACGACCATCGCCCATGAGCGTTGTCATGGACGAACGTCGCTCAATACCGAGTTCTCGGACAGCCTCCTAGGCGATTTTTAGTGCAAATGGTGGCAACTCTTGTAGAAGCGGCCTTTATGGTTACCCTGTCCCTCGGGCAGGCGGGATGCACCTCCGGCCGACGGTTTCACGAAGACTGTAAGCGGTGGGCCGATCCCGGTTGAATACCGGTTTGAGCGGCACGGCTCCAATACCGAAAAGGAGAACCCAAGATGATCTATGAACCCACGATGCTGGACATCGGATATTCCAAGCAGGTCTTCGTCGACGATCTGGTCATCGAGTCCGTGGAGAACGTCTGCCGAACCTGGCACCAGCCGACCCGGGTCGAGACGCCGGTCATAGTCCGAGACCGGCCCTGGGAACAGATCACCTATTTCACCTTCAACGGCTCCCGCGTGGTTCGCGACCCCACGGACGGGATCTTCAAATGCGTCTATCAGATCTGGAACCGGGGAAAGACACCTCACGATCCACCAGCGTTCCATCTCCTGTACGCCGAGTCCGAAGACGGGCTGCACTGGCGAAAGCCGGAACTCGACGTGTTCCAACATGATGGCCGGGACACCAACATCGTCATCCCCAACGCCTACGGCATGACCTATATTCTCGACCCCCACGAGGAGGAGGCTGCCCGGCGATTCAAAGCCATCTATCTCAGCTATCTCCCCAAGAAGCTGTTCGAGTCCTCCTGGAAGGTGATGGCGGCCACGTCCGAAGACCTGAGGCACTGGAACGACCTGCCGGAACGGCCCCAGATGGGCCGGTCCGGGTCCAAAATGGATGATTCGAACGCGCTCTCCTACGATCCCTTTGGCCGGATCTTCATCCTCAACATGCGCCACTACGACATGTACGCCATCGCCCGGAACCTGGACAATCCGGAGCTGGAAGCGTGGACGATCTGTCCGCCCTACTATCCCCTGGATTGGCGCCGCATCAACAAACGGCGGATCTGGCAGACGGAGAGCGCCGACATGATCCATTGGTCGGAGCCCTATGCGGCATTGACTCCCGAGGACGGCGAAGACGGCCTGGACGAGACCTACTACGGCTTCTACCCATTTGCAGCCGGCGGCGTGCAAATGGGGTTCCTCAACACCATGAGCTACGTCTCGAATGAGATGGGAGTCCGACTCGTTTACAGCCGGAACGGGAAGACGTGGCACCACTTGAACAAACGCCAGCCCTTCCTCACACCCCGAGGCGAAGGCCACTGGGATGCCTACATGGCCACCATCACCCACGAGCCCATCCGGGTTGGAGACGAGCTCTTCATCTATCACGGTGGTTCTTCCAACCATCACGATTGGTGGATTTCCGGCGCCCGGGAGGGTTTGGACGTGCCCGAGGTGACGGACCCGGACGGGGTCAACTACGCCCTGGGTCTGGCCAAGTTGCGGGTGGACGGGTTCGTCTCTCTGGACGCCGGCCCCACGCGCCGCGGCATCCTGGTGACGCGGCCTCTGATCTCGGAGGGGCGGCGGCTGAGGGCCAATCTGCGGTGTTACGGCGGGGGCTCGATCGCTGCGGAAATCGTCGATCTCCGCGACCGGGTCATCCCCGGCTTCAGCCGTCAGGAGTGCGACATCTTTCGGGGGGATTCGGTCGAACACACCTTCTCCTGGAACGGCCGGACCGAGATGCCGTCCGTGCCCGAGGAGACTGCTCCCTACCCGGCGCCCGAGTTCGAGCGATTCCGCAAGATCCGATTCTTCATGGAGAAGGCCGAACTGTACTCGTTCGCCTTGGCCTGACAAGTGCCGCCGACAACGGTTGTGGACAGCCGCGGCCCCGCCAGGCTGCCGGATTTTTCAACGCCGGCGGCGCCGGACGGGCCGACTCTCCTCCCAAACCTCCGGGAGCCGCTTCCTGCCGTCAGTCGAGTCTACCCGGAACCAGCTACTGGAGTTCGGCGACTTTGGCCTTCAACGGACGATAGCCGTATTCGTTGAGGACGGCGATGGCGCCCAGATCGGTCCGATTGCGGGCCACCCGGACGTAGGCTTCCGTGGCTTCGCGCAGCGTCTCCAATCCGTTCCGGGCCTGACTGAGGGCCTCTTGGCGTCGACCGGCCTTCTCAGCCAGGGCTCCCCGGTGCAATGCTTCCACCGTGTTGGCGTAACCCAGGGCAAACTCCAACCGCCCCACCCAGAACTGGGGATACCATCGTCCCTGCGGCTCCGACTTCTCCCAGGCACGCCGGGCCGCCTCCAGTGCCTCCCGGTAATCCCGTTGCACGTATCCCAGATAGGCCGGAACCGGCTGGGGCCTCCAGAACTTCATCATCATTCGAGGCACATAAAAGGCAAATGGAATGTCAAGACGCTGCGCTCCGGCCGTGACTCCGGCCTCGGGACTGTCGGCCCGGCTGGTGGCCAAGGTGAGAGTGGCCGATTCCACAAGATCGAAGGCCGCCACCAAATCTTCGACAGCCCCTTCCCCACAAACGGTCCGGACCAGATCGCGCGCCACCAGCTTCGGATTCGCCTCCCGGTCCCAGCCGGCTTTCGCCAGATAGGCCAAGACCGCGTCGTGGTCCGCCGGAAAGCGTTCGCGAGCGATGAATCCGGTCCAACCATGACGATGCAATTCCCGCAGGACGTCATGCAGCACGGTCGGCCGCAGTTGCGGCACCAGACCCACCACATCGTCGTCCAGCGTCACATGCATGAAACCCGGCACTTTCTGCGTGTTCAGGGTTGAGAGAACCTCGGCGCGCGGCAGGAAGTGCTCCGGCTGGTTCTCGGGGTGGATCCCGACTTCGGATCCCGCAGGCAGAATCCGGTCGAAGAAGGGGAACAGTTCCTCGGCGGGTCCCTCATAGACGAACTTCATGTCGGGGCGCATGGTGCCCTTGAGAATTTCAGGATCATTCAGCAGGCGATCATAGAAATAGAGGGAGGTGAGATCGCCTTTGAGCTGCGCCGCGCCCAGCTCTCCCGGCCAGCGCCCGGACCCCTGACGCTGCCCGGACGCTGCCACAATCTCCTGAAGCGAACGTATCCGGCTGATTCCGTATTTGGCATCCAGCAGTTTCCAGGCGCGTTCATACTCCGCCAGCCACTGCTTTTCCTCCGGCATCGCAACGCTCACGCGGTCCGCTTCCGGATAGGTGTTGACCGTCGCGCGCAGGATGGCGGCGGACAGGTCGAATACCACCGGGTCGTCCACGGGCGTGTTCGAACCGGGACGAACCGCGAGCTGAAATGACTTCTCCGCTCCTCTCAACAAGGGCGCGAATTCGGGAGGAAAATCGTTGGTGGGAGCGGTGACGTCGCACTCCAGGCCCCGGCGGTGCGCGTATTCGATCAGATTGTGCACCTGCCGCTCGCCGGCGGCCATCATGTCCACATAACGACCTCTCACGGGCAGATCCGGATTCCAGAATTCGCTGGCATCTTCGAACAGCTCCCGCCCCCACATGTCCGGAGTGATGGGAAACCGCTGACCGTACCAAAGGGAGGTAGAGCGCCGTTTGATCCCCTTGTGCTCCCAGTGCAGATAGGGCTGGTACATGTAGGGGTAGATGTGCAGCCGATTGAACTTCATCTTTGCGAGCTGGTCGATCAGGACCCGGAAGTCGGCCATGCCCCAGGACTCACCGCTGGGAGCGAAGTCCTGAATGCTCGGGTGTCCCCGAACTCGAAAGACCGGCTCCATCACGACATCCAGGTCCGTAAGCTCGAACGCTTTCCCCCGGTCCGGCAATACGTCCCGGTCCGTGAAATAGCGTACGCCCCAGCGCTCCACCAGCTCGTAGACCGCCCACAAGGTCGCTTGGGGACTGCCTCCGGCTACGATCAGTGCCGGCCGTCCTCCCAGCTCCGTCCGTCGCAGCACGATTCCCTGATCGCTGACCTCCGGAAAGGGCGGTCTCCCGGTCACCCCCTTCACCGTCGCGTTGGTCCGCGGACTGCCGATCAGAATCACCGCTTCGGAGGTGGCGGAAGGGCTCCGCGCCGGATAGGCCTGAATCCCATAGAGCTGGGCCAGGTAGTCACACAGCTCGCGGGCCGCAAAGCGCTCCAGCTCCGGCGCCGCACTGCCCATCACGACATCCACTTGTGGAAGCCGTTTGCATGCCAAGCCCGGCACCAATAGCAGCAGCAGTGTCAGACGAATCAACCCTCTTCCAAGACTCATGACTATTCCCTTCCATTCGTTTTCCTCACCGGCATTCATTGTCGCAGGACGACGGCATTCGACCGGCCTTGCATCCCGGCTGAACGGTTCCAGTTTTCGATGGCCATTGACATTATGAAGAAGCTAGGAGCAACAACCCAGCGCGAGGGTCGCCCCGATGCCTCCTTCTCCCGGTTCTTCTCTTTTCTTCACACTTGGTTCAGTTGCATCGAGTGGAAGCCAGCCTGCACCGCAGTTCGCCTGGCACTTCCTCTGCTCTCACCCCTCGTTTCCTGGAAGCTCCCCCACCGGCCGGGACCCGGCACAGTTCAGACAGAAACAGGGGCAGCGGGGGAGCAGCGGCTTGGAATAGCGATTTTCCAGCCGCCGAATCCCCATGGAGGCGCTGGAGGAGGAGGAATGGGGGACAAGGATGTCCCCCCTCCTAGCGCTGCCCTATACCCACAAATAGTGCTGGACAAACAAGAATGCCTGTCGTAGTCTTCACGACATGGTAGTTCAGAACCAGATCAAGCGCACCTTGAGCCGAGAGTTGGATCGTTTGCACGCCGTGATGAGGCGGGAGAAGTTCGCCCACCGGACGGCGCTGGCGGACCGGGTCTGCTCGGAGTTTGGATTTCACGATGCCCGAGGGCGGGCGCAACGGAGCGGCTGCCTGAAGGCGCTCCGGGAGTTGGAGGCGCGCGGACGGATTCGTCTGCCGACGCCGCGACGGCGGGTGAAACATTGCGGGCCCCGAGGACTGGGCCGTGCGGTGCCGGAGCCGGTCGGGGTGCCCGAGACGGTGGACGGCGTGCGGGAGCTGGAGTTGATTCTGGTGGAGACGGGTCCGCAACGAGCGCTCTGGAACGAGTTGATGGCGCGAGAGCATCCACGGGGCGCGGGGCCGTTGGTGGGTGCTCAACTACGCTATCTGGTGGGCTCGGCCCACGGCTGGCTGGGGGGCTTGGGGTTCGGGGCGGCGGCGTTGCGGTTGCGGGACCGGGACCGCTGGATCGGATGGGATGAGGAACAACGCCGGGCGCACCTGCACCGGGTGGTGGGGCTGAGCCGGTTTCTGATCCGTCCGTCAGTGAGGTGTCGTAATCTGGCCTCCCGGGTGCTGGGGGAGGTGTTGCGGCGGCTGGGTCCGGAGTTCCAGGCGCGCTACGGCTACCGTCCCTGGCTGGTGGAGACCTTCGTGGAGACGGCTCGCCACGATGGGGCCAGTTTGCGCGCCACGAACTGGAGGGTTCTGGGGCAGACGCAGGGTCGAGGCCGGCAAGATCGGGCGCACCGGGGTGCGGAGACGAGCAAGGCGATCTATGGGTATGAGTTGTGCCGGGATTGGCGGCGGCGGTTGGGGGTGGGACCGGCGCCGAGGCGGGGAGTGGAACCGATGTCGGAGGGCGAGGGACTGGAGGGAGCGGGCTGGGCTCAGCAGGAGTTGGGCGGGGCGCCGCTGGGAGACCGGCGCTTGAGTCGGCGACTGGTGGAGAGTGCGCACCGACAGGCGCAGGAGCCGGGGCGGGCGTTCACGGGAGTGGCGCGGGGGGATTCTGCGGCGGTCAAGGGATACTACCGGCTGATCGACCAGCCGGAAGCCTCGGCGGTGACGGTGTCCAACATCCTGGCCCCGCACCGGGAGCGGACCCGGCAGCGGATGCAGGGGCAGCGGACGGTGCTGTGCATCCAGGACGGGAGCGATCTGAACTTCACGCGGCACGGCCGGTGTGAGGGACTGGGAGTGATCGGGCGCAACCAGACGGGAGCGACGGCGCGGGGACTGCATCTGCACGCGACGCTGGTGGTGAGTGAGACGGGGCTGCCGCTGGGGGTGTTGCGGGCGAAGCTGGACGCGCCGAAGCCGGGACCGGTGGCCACGCGGAAAAAGAAGAAGACGTATCGCTGGATCGAGGGACTTCGGGACTGCGCCGAGGTGTCGCGGTCCCTCGACGGGGTGCGGGTGGTCAGCGTGGTGGACCGGGAGGCGGATTTTTTCGCACTGTTCGCCGAGCAACGAGCGTCTCCGGAGGTGGAGTTGCTGGTGCGTGCGAAGCAGGATCGGGTGCTGAAGAGGAAGACCCCGGCGAAGGCGGCCGGGAAAAGCGCGGATCCGGACCCGGAGCAGAAGCGGAAGCTGTTCGGGCGCCTGCGATCGGCGCCGGTGCGGGCCCGGATGCTGCTGGAGGTGAAGCGTCAGAGTGCGCGGATCAAGGCCAGCAAGCAGGCGGCCCGCCCGCGGCGGCTGGCGCGGGTGGCTCGGATGGAACTGCGCTACGAGACCCTGACGATTCCGGCGCCGCGCGGGAACCCAACCGGCATCCCGTCGCTGAGACTGTCGGTGGTGCACGCGCGGGAGGTCGCGCCGCCGGCGCAGGGGAAGCGCCTGGAATGGTTCCTGCTCACCACCCTGCCGGTGACCGATGTCGAGACGGCGCAGCAACTGCTGAGATGGTATGCGCTGCGCTGGCGGGTGGAGGATTATTTCCGGGTGCTCAAGACCGGATGCCGGGTACAACAGCTCCAGCACCAAACCGCCGAACGTCTGAAACGGGCCATCGCCATGCACGCCGTCATCGCCTGGCGGATCATGCTGATGACGCTGTTGGGGCGAGAGGACCCGGACCTGCCGGCGCAATTGTTGTTTTCCGATCTGGAAATCCGGGTCCTGGGGGCGTTTGCCGCGTCGCGAGGATTCCCAGCGCCGGAAGACCTGGGGGCGGCCGTGCTCGTGCTGGCCCGCCTGGGAGGATATCTGGCTCGTAAACACGACTCCCCACCTGGGCATCAACTGATGTGGCAGGGCTACGTCACGCTCTACGGCATGTGTCTGGGCTTCGCTTTACGAGAAGAAACATGAATGAAACCGGACGGCTAATTTGCCCTGTGCAATATGTGGGTAAAGGGCAGTCCTAGCGGGAACGAATCTGACTTGAAGTTGAAATAATTCCTGTTTCTCAGAAGTTGACATCGACTCCCGGGGACCGGATCATGAACGGAACACGGAATCAGCGAAGTTCAGTTTATTTTCGGCGGCGGTGGGGCATGGATCACAAGGATCCCCACCCATGGCAAGGGGGACAGAGGCCTCAGTGCGCCGATCCGCCAGGTCGACCGACTCCCCAATCCGCCCCGCGTGAGGTTATGCCATGACGTCGAGTGAACAATCGTCGCCCTCCACCCGATTCGGATCGATGTGGGGTGATCCCACGTTGTGGTTCGTGCTGGTGCTGGTCTTCATTAACGCCGGCGTCTACAACTTTCTTCCCATCACTTTCCCGGTTTTCAGGGAGTTCTTCTCGGCCAATCTGGAACAGATGGGTCAGAGCCAATCCCTCTTCTTCATCAGCGGCATCGTCTTCAGCGTTATCGGCGGATGGATCATCGGCAGCATGGGGCTCCGGCGCGCTCTGGTGGGCGCGCTGTTGGCCGTGGCGGCGGCCATGAGCGTGATCGGCAGCGCCGCCGGATTCCCCATGGTTCTGGTGGGTGCCTTCTGTTTCGGCTTGGCCATGTCGGCCCTGAACGTCGTGTTCAGCTCGATCATCAGCGCTCATTTCGGAGACAAGCGCCAGAGCGTGTTCTTCCTCGCCGGCTTGGCGGATGGAAGCGGCGCCGTGGTGGGAGCCGCCGCTCTCGGAGGGTGGTTCGCGTATGCCGATCGGAGCGGAGGCAGTTGGAGAGTCGGATACTACGCCGCCGCCGCCGTCGTCCTGGCGCTGGTCCTTTGGGCTTGGCGTCTACGCTCCGAGTCGGTGCGCCGCGGGGGCCCCGGTTCAGACTCCCGGCTTCCCGCGCGCTCGGTGATGAGGGCCGTGCTGACGACTCCTGCCTTCTACACGGCGGGCTTTCTCGGGCTGTTCCACGGCTTGTCGCAGGGCGGGATGATCTCCTTCATCGGTCAGCTCTATCAGTCCAGGTTCGAGATCGATGCCGCGCAGGCCGCCTATTTCATCAGTCTGAACTCGGCCGGACTGTTCGGAGGACGATTCATTCTGAGCTGGATCACCGCGCGTTGGCGGATCCCGGAACTGGTGGTGCTCACCGTATGCGCCGGCGGGGCGACCCTGGCCTTCGCGGCGACCATCAGTGCCCCCACCTACCTTTGGGGCGTGGCGATGTTCACCGTGTCCGGCATGTTCGTATCCGGTAACGGTCCCTCGCTCAGTTCCTACATCGGCCTGCGATTCTCCTCCCACCTGGCGATGGCCTACGCGCTGTTCAACGGTTTCAATGCCGTGGGAGCTGCCGTGAGTCCGTATCTGATCGGCACCATGGGCGATCGTTACGGCGTGGAGTTAAGCATCTGGCTGGGTCCGGTGTTCAGCCTGAGTCTCTCCGTGCTGGCCATCATCTGGTTCCTGCGCGAGAAGGCGCGAGCCGCCGACTGACGAGGTCGTCGGCAACCGGTTGACGTCCCGAAGTTCAGCGTCCCGACTCCGATACCAGAAACCGTTCAACAAAAGGCTCATTGAGCGTAATCCCCAGGCCGGGGCCATTCGGCACGGCGATACGGCCATCGACCGCCTGCAACTTTTCTTGCGTCAGTTCGTGCCGCAGGGGCGAATCCTCGACGCAATCCTCGAAGATAAAGGCGTTCTTGCAGGTGCTGATCCAGTGCAGGCAGGCCGCTACGCTGATGGGCGTCTTGTAGCAGTGGTTGCAGAGGCGGGCGCCGACCTCTTCCACCCGCTGCCGAATGTAAGCGGCTTCGGTGAATCCGTTGCGCGCCAGGTCGACCTGGTAGACGTCCAACGCGTGCCGGTCGATCCAGGGCCGGAAGGCGGCCCGGCCGCACTCCCCCTCTCCCGCCGCGATCGGAACCGGCGAACGGTCGCGAAGCCAGACGTATCCATCGATATCGTCCTGTTCCAACGGCTCTTCCAGCCAGCCGATCCCAAATTCATTGAACGCCTCCGCCCGCCGCAGCGCCGTCGGCGCATCCCAGACGCAGCCGGCGTCGATCAGGAGAGTGTTCTCGTCGCCGATGCCCTGGCGCCCGCCTCGGACCAACTCGAGGTCCAGGGCCTCGCTCTCTCCCATCGGTTCCCAGCCGAACTTGATCGCCCCGTAGCCCGCTTCGCGCCAGCGCTGGGCGATCTCGCGGGTTTCGGATCCGTCCCTGCCGAACAGGATCGACGCATACGCCGGGATACGATCGTGATGACGCCCGCCCAGCAGGCGCCAGATCGGCTGGTTGAAGAGTTTTCCCTTGAGGTCCCACAGAGCCAGGTCGACACCCGCCATGGCAGTGATGACGACCCCGCGGCGACCGTAGTACATGGTGCGCCGATACATCTTGGACCAGATCCGGTCCGTGTCGAGCGGGTCTTCCCCGATCAAGAGCTCCCTCAAGCCGCAGGCGATGCTGTGGCTGAACGGAGCGTCGATGATCGACTTGACCACCTCGGGGCTCGCGTCAGCTTCACCGATCCCTTCCAGACCCTCATCGGTACGGATACGGATGATCACCGTGTCCTGAGTTCCGGCCGCCTTGGCCTCGACGTTTTCGATCCGCAGAACCTGACAGATGACATGGGTAATTTTCATGGGCTTATCCTCCGCACGTTGTCAAGACGGTGCCGGGTCGAATCCGCCTATTCCTGGAACAGCTCAATGGCCCGGTCCAGGCTCTCCCGGTCGCCCACCAGCACGACCGTGTCGCCGGCCTGATAATGGAACTCCGAGTCGCGTTGGTAGATGGGCTGACCCTCCCTCACCACAGCGATCTGCACGACGCCCGTACGCCGCCTCAAATTTAACGACGTGGCGTTCATTCCGATGACCCTCGCTCCATCCTTGATTTCCATCAGCTCCAGCGCATCGTGAATGCCGAGGTGCTTCAGTGAATCGAGTCGTAGATCCGGCTGCGCGGTGCCGCGTAACAACCCGTAGTGTTCCGTACGCACCGTCTCGGCTTCCTGCCAGATCCGGTTGATGGGAATCCGGTAACTTTCAAGGGCCTTGGCAAACAGTTCGATGGAGGCTTCAAACTCCTCGACCACCACGTCCGTGGCCCCGAGCGACATCAACTCGTCGATGGAATGAGTGTATCTCGTACGCACGACGATCCGGGCCTCCGAATTCAGGTCGCGGGCGGCCGCGACGCCGCGCCTCTCCTCGGTCGGTGAGGATATGGCGAAGACAATGACCCGAGCGCGATGTGCGCCGACGTGCTCCAGGACGGCAGGTTGGGAACCGTCCCCGAACTCCACCGGGACCCCGTCCCCGCGTGCGCGCCGGACGAGATTCGCGTCGTGTTCGACGGCGATGCAGGTGATACCCGCCGCATTGAGCACCCGTGCCAAATATCGACCGGCGAGGCCGTAGCCGACAATGACAGTGTGGTCGGACATCGCTCCGGCCGAGGCGGCATCGGCGCCGGCGAGTCGCCGCAACCTCTTGCCGGACGGCGCAATGCGTTCGGCGATGGGCCGTGCGGCGCGAATCAGAAACGGCGTGGCCATCATCGACAGGACCGCCGCACTGAGGAACAACTGGTAGTCGCCCTCGCGAAAGAGCTCCAGGCGCAACCCCTCCGCGGCGAGCAGTATGGAGAATTCGCCAAGCTGTGCCAGGGTGAGGCCACTGATCAGCGCCGTCGACAGCCGTCCGCCTACCGCGAGGACCGACACCGTCGCCAGCGTGACCTTGAGCACAAACAGGACCGCCAGCAGGGGAACGAGTACGCCCAGCTGCGTCATCACGGCGGAAATGTCGAGCAGCATGCCGATGGAGATGAAGAATACCCCGCTGAACACGGCCCGAAAGGGCAGGACGTCCGACAACGCCTGCAACCCGTATTCCGATTCCGAGATGATCAGGCCGGCGATGAAGGCGCCGATGGCGATGGAAAAACCCACCGCTTCGGTCACCACGGCGGTACCGATGCAGAAGAAAGCGACGCACAGCGTAAACAATTCGCGGTCGCGGAACAGCACGATCCGATCCAGCGTCCGCCGGACAATGAACCGGCCGCCGATCATGAGCGCAGTGATGATCGCGAGTCCGCGCAGGAACTCGATGCCCATGGCGCTCACATCGGCGGTTCCCAGTCCGGCGAGCACCGGCAGCACCAGAATGGCCGGCAATACGCACAAATCCTGGAAGAGCAGGATGGAGATGACGGAGCGCCCGTGCGCCGTGTCCAGTTCGGCCCTGTCCGAATAGGTCTTGGTGACGATGGCAGTCGAAGACAGCGCGGCCACGGCGCCGTAGAAGATCGCCTGGCCCGGCGCAATGCCGAAGGCGATCGCTGCCGCCGCCACGGCGAGCAGTGTGCAGCCCACCTGCAATCCTCCGCCGATGAATACCGAGCTCGCCCATTGGCGGACGTGGGACAGGGACAACTCAAGTCCCACCGCGAAGAGCAGCAGGGCGACGCCGAGTTCGGCCAGGACTTCCACCTCGTCCGTGGCGCCGATCAGCCCGAGTCCATTGGGACCCACCAGGATTCCCGCCACCAGGAAACCCACCAGGGAGGGAGCCGACAACCGGTGCGCCAGCGCCACGATGGGAATCGCAATGCCGACGAGCAGCGTCAGGTCGATCAGCAAGCTTGCTCCGGACACGGTTTTTTCTTTCTCAGTCCTGTGAGCGCGGCGAAAGATGGGGCGGCACGCTACCAGAATTTCCAATACAGATAGAACCAGACGATCGCGTAGATCCCCCACCAGAACGAGACACGCAGGTAGATCGGCCGCCGTTCTCCTTCATCGTATTGCGTCAGCAGCCGCGGCGACCAGAGGAATGTCTTCACTTCAAGCGGGTCGGGAGGCGGCGTGCTCAGGGCAACGATCACGAACCCGATGGAGATCAGAATCTGGGCGATGAAGCCGTTGTAGAGCCAATGCAGGTCGATGCCGAACCGGGGCAGGCTCACGGCCACCAGCACCGGAATCGCCAGTCCCGCGGTGAGACCGAAGACGCCGGCCGCGTAGTTGGCCCGCTTCCAGAAGAAGCCGAACAGGATGACCGTGATGAAAGGCACCGACAGATAGGTCACACCGGTCTGAAAGTACCGGAAGATTCCTCCCGCCGACTCGACGGCCGGCGCCAGCAACGCCGCCGCGGCCAGCGCGGTGACGGAGACCGCCCGCCCGACACGGACCAGCTTCGCGTCGCTCGCGCCGGGATGGATCAGCTTCTGGTAGACGTCCAGGGAGAAGATGGTCGCCGTGGAGTTCGCCAGAGCGCTGGTCGTCGACATGATGGCCGCCAGGAATCCGGTCACCACGATGCCCCGCAGTCCCCATTCGGGGCTCAGGGTGTCGAGGGCGAAGGAGAAGGCCAGATCGCTGTTTTCCAGCGGCTCGGCCCGATGCATGACGTGGATCCAGTGGTAGACGACAAATCCGAGGAAACAGGTGACCAGCGGGCGGAGGAGATTGATGAATCCCGCGAAGACGATGCCCATCAGGCCGTCCCAGGTGGATCTGGCGCCCAGCACCCGCTGGATCATGACCTGATTGCATCCCTGGTACCAGAGGAAGACACCGAAGGAAGCCGCGATCATCCCCAGGAAGGGTGCGGTCTCGTCGCCCGCCGGACGGTAGAGATGGAAGCGGTCGGGATTGGCCTCCACCATGGCGCTCCAGCCGCCCTCGATCTGGGAAAGGGCAACGAAGAAGAGCACCAGACCGCCGCCCACCAGCATCAGGCACTGGACCGCATCGGTCCACACCACGGCCTTGAGGCCGCCTTTGGCCGTGTACAGGGCCACCAGGGCAACGATCGCCCAGAGCACGAGAGAGAAGTCCAACCCGGTCAATTGGGACAGGACCAGGCTTCCGCCGTACAGAACCGGCACCAGGAAGATGAAGACATACGCCACCAGAGTCGCCCAGCTGTAGATGTTTCCGCAGAGGGGACCGTACCTTCGCGCCAGTAGCTCCGGCACCGTCGTGATGCGATTCTTGAGATACAACGGGATGAAGAAGAGCATGAGCAGCGTGTACTGCGGCAGGATGAACCACTCCCAGTTGGCCACGCCCATGCCCGTCTCGTAGGCAATACCCACGGTACCCACGATCTGCTCGCTGGAGACGCTGGTGGAAACGAAGGCGGCCCCGATGATCCACCAGGGCAATTGCCGGGAGGCAAGAAAGTAGTCCCGAGCGCTCCTGCCCTGGTGGCGGGACGCCCACAGACCGACCGTGACCACCACCGCGAGCGATACCAGGATGATGGCCAGATCCGTCGTATTCATGTCTGAAATTCGTCGGGTACTTGCCGCGGGAGGATGGGATCACCCGTTGCCCGCAGCCTCTGTCGTTCCATTGAAAATAGCAGTTCTCCGCAGCAAACAGGACCGCTAGGATGGGGTAAACTGCCTCTCAACGGGGGCGAAGGACTACGCGAGGACGCTCTGACCCGCGCCCTGAAGAAAAATTCAAGCCCAGACCGTCAGCGACTGTCAGCGTCGCCGCACTCGTTGTCCCCGTCCCATATCGACGTCACTTTTTTTAGTCAAAATTTTCGGCACCGCATCCCGAAGTGTTGGAGGCGCTGGACGGCACGGGGAGTTGGAGTTGAGCGACGGGGTTCGGTCGGCACTCGTGAGGATCAGCCCGGATGACTCATGAATAGAATATTGCTGGAGGTTGACATGACAGGAACCCGGAAGACTCTGGCGGTAGGACTGGCTCTGGCCTGGGTCGTGTGTCAGCAGGCAGTAGCAGAGGAACTGCCGGCAAGCAACCTGCTCGGAAGATTCCGGCTGCTGGTAGAAAAAGCAAATCGACAAGGTCCGGACGACGTGATGAAGCTGCCCCTCACCAAAGTGAATCAGTTGATGGGAGGCCAGAATATCGTCCTCGCCAAGTTGGAGAATTATATCGACCAGAAAAAGGAAGACAGAAAGAACGCCTGGGTCGCGTTCTACGAGGTATCTCCCAAGATTGTGGAACTGGGCCGTAACGGCGTCTACGACAATAACGGGGCCCCCGCTCATCCGGAGTGGAAGATTCCCGACAACGGTGACGTGAAGATTTTGGGAGTGGTTTTCAGTCACAGGAAATGGAACGACGATTTTATTATTAAAATCAACAGTGCGCTCAACGACCCGGACTATCTAAATTTCGTCACTCAACTCGCCAATTATGCCGATCTGAAGGCGGAGGAGGATACGATTAAAAAAGCGGTGGCCGCTTGGGAAGAGTCTCGGAATGACGAACCCCTGGTTACCTTGTTGGACGAATTTGCCTCCCGTTATCGGTTTGACGCGAACCGGCTCGACAAAGGAGATCCGGCCATTCTCCGGATGAATCACTTGGCGCGCGCCGTGACCCCTGCCCTGCTGTACGACGACCCACGCGACTCGCAGCCAAGTAGTCGTTTTCGAAGAGCGGCGCGTTCGGTCGGGAACATAGCTGGATCCGCTGCATCCGTCGGCGTGCCCTTCGCTTCGCTGATAAAGGGCCTGACCACGTTAGCCACGAATGTTTCAGTTCCGTTCAAGAAAATCTACGACATCGAGCCTGTCCTCATCCAGAAGGAAGATCCCGACAACATCACTCTGTATTCCCTGTCCGCTACCGGCAAACCTCAGGAAACTGTGTATCTTGGAGCATTGCTCACCCATGTGAAGAAACCCCCGGCGGTGACGATTAAATCCAACCAGCATCTGCCGATTGGCCGGGACGCCTTGCTGCACCTGGAACGTAGCATCTCTCAACTGCACCGGGCCCGTGCCTGGGAGCTCGTCAACGTCGATACGGAACAAACCTTCAAACAGATTACGGTCTCACAACCGTCGCTGGATACTTTGAAGCTGAACTGGGAGCGGCAATCGAGCGTCATGGAGTTCCCGGAGCCTCCGAAAGACGGACGTTACGTTCTCGAAGCTGCCTGGGATTGGGACAACGAGAATTTGAAGTCGAGCGAGTTTCGACTCCATTCCTTGGAATCAGGGGACGTAACAGTCCACCTTGAACCGGAAGATCCACTGATTGCAGGCAGGGGACCCGTCCGCGTTGAGTTGGAGGCCAACGATTTCCAGTTCGTCGAAAAGCTGGAGCTTTTCCGGGCCCCTGATAAAGGTTGGGAGACGGGTACAGCTCCGCTCTTTTCCTGGAAGCGCCCACGCGACTCGTCCACCCGGCAATTGCCCTCCACGGCAGACGGACGGCTCCACTTTCGGTTGTCCAATAGAGATACGGCCTCCGGCAAACAACCAAAACTGGCCGTCGATCTGGATACCAATGCTCTCACCTCCGGTTTCTACCAACTCAGGACGACCTCATCCGACGACACAACTACCGACACCGACCTGACGATTTATCCCGCCGATCCCAAGATCACCAACCAGCCATTGAGAATGGCCGGCGAAAGCGGAGAAGCAGACACACTTACCTTGGAGGGTACCGGTCTGGAGTGGATCTGCGGAATCATCGGTGACAAGTTGACTTGGAAACTCCACGAAGATCCATTGAGTTGTGATTTGGAAAGCTGGCCCTCTATGGGAGCAGGGTCCAAGAGGACCGCGACGGTTTCATTGGATGAGAACTCCGACTTCAAAGAGGGAGACTGCCTGCCATTCCAATTGCAACTACTGAGCCGCACAGGTCCCCGTAGTGTCTCAGGAGGGTGCGTCGAAGTCGCTGGTCCCCGTCCCAGCATAGTCAATCACGACCGATTGCTCCCACCTGGTGCGGAGCTGGGGCTGAGAGAGGGTGAGATCCCGTCGGGTGTGCTTGCCGGCTTCACGATCGAAGTAAAGAACCTTGGTTCCCCACCGTCCCTCGAGTTGGGATGTAGCCCGACCGGAAGGCCATTTCAAGCCGAGTTGACACTTAGCGCCGGGCAGCGTCAAGGGATGGCGTCATTCGACTTCACCGGCAACGATACGTTGTTTCTCTCGATTGACCCGGGAGACCTGAAGGTTCCCAACTGCTTTCTCACCGCGAGACTAAAAGATCGGACCCGAGGATTGTCGAACAGCTACAGCTTGGGCAAAGTGATCCGGCTCCCGAGGATTGAGCGATTCGTCATGAAACGCGAACGGCTGGACGATCGAGTCGATTGTAATTTGGAGAACCGGAACACACCACTGTACGAGGGGACCCTAACCGGCGAACATCTGTATCAGATCGCCAGAGTGGGCTGGAATGAGAGGGAAGGTTGTCCGGTCGTGAGTAGCGCCACCCCCTCACCGACCGGTTCCCAAGAGCAGACCCTCAGGATTCCCGTACCCTGGCCGCCCCCGGAACCGCATGCTCCACTATTCATATGGCTCCACGGAGAAGAGACCGGGCGAGCGACCCGGGCGTGTGTCATTGACGAATCGGGGTGCCGCTGACAGGGTCGAAGAATAGTGTGAGGAAGCACTCAACTGAACCCGACGGAACGCCGAGTGGAGACCGTCCGCGAGCGTGACCGTCGCCGCGCTCGCGGTCTTCGTCTCCATAACGACGTGACTGATTTTTGAATCGGAAATATTCGGCAGAGCAAGGAGGTAGTTCCATGTCCACCAGAGAACCTTGGCGATACGAAAAACTGACGTGGCCGGAGATCAATCAGGCGGTCCAGGCCACGAAGGTCGTCGTGGTGCCGATCGGATCGATCGAACAGCACGGCCCCCATCTTCCACTGGACGTGGACGTAGTCTGTCCCGTGGGAGTCGCACACCATGCGGCCCGGCTCATCCCCGATCAGGTTCTGATAATGCCGCCCATCATCCATGGCTACACGGCCCACGTGATGGACTTCCCCGGGACTATCAACATCCACTACGAGCACTTCATCCGCATGGTCATGGACGTGGGGAAGAGCCTCGCCTATCACGGATTCAAAAAGATCATCCTGCTCAACGGACACGGTTCCAACTGGCCCAATCTGGATCTGGCCTCCCGGCGGATCAATCTGGAGACCGATGCGGAATGCAGCGCCGTCTGTTGGTGGAGCCTGATCACCATCGACCAAGAGTTCTACAAGTCCTGGAGGGAGAGCAAGTTTCCCGGCGGTTGCTCTCATGCAGGAGAGCTGGAAACCTCCGCGTACCTGTATCTCGACGAAGAAAACGTCCGGAAAGACAAGATTGCCGATGGAGAAATCGAATACAACAGGGCCAACTCCGACTTCTTCTGGACCGATCTTCTTGCGTCCGGACCGGCTCCCGTCACTTCTTGGACGGCCAGCTATTCGGACAGCGGCGTACTGGGCCACGCCACACTGGCGACCAAGGAAAAAGGCCGGCGGGCAGTCATGGAATCGGCCCGGCAGTTGGCGCGCTGGATCGAAGAGTTCGGGTCGACACCGAAGCCGCCCCGAGGCGACCACCACGATCCCAAACCGACGATCACGATGCCCTGGAACCAGCCGGAACCGCCGACCCGAAGCGGCGACGTTCACGGTTGAACCCCTTCCGCGGCGTGTCAACGCCAGGGGCTCCTGAAGACTCCCGTCCTCGAGATCCGCTTCGCCAAAGGGCAAGAGTCCACTGGAGTGCGGGAACCATCTTGGTGCGGATTTCCGACAATTGGCCCCTGTACTGACCAGAAAGATCGTTCGGAGTGTCCGAAATCGGACAGTTTGTCCCGATTTCGGACACTTCTGATGGACTCCGGATGAAGTTAGTCACGAAACGACGCGTAGTTCTTCAGCGTTATGGATGAGTCACATGGACTCATGGATTTTCTGCCATGCCTCTTTTCATTGGCCATTGAAACACGCCCCTACGATTCGTATCGCTCGTCCGACTTCGGCTCGCCGCGAACATCCATAACCATCATGCGGAGAATGCCTAATTCTCGGAGCCGTTCTCTGTCGGACTGAACAATCCGCCGACCTTCATCGGTCTCGGGCTCGAGCCTCGCCCTATCCTTTGCCGTCGTTTCCTCAACCCCGTTCCAATCGAAATTCCGTCCGGTGTTTTCATTGAGGTCATCGATCGTAGGGGCGTTCCACCCCAAGGACTCGGGTGGAACCGCTGCCTCACCGTCCAACGTGACCGGCAAACGGCGGCGTTCGAAGGAAACAAACTGAACGAGGCCCTCATAGTCCAATTTGGCGATTTCCGACCTCCATTGCATCGAGACGGTTGGTTCGAACAGAAAATGCCAAGGTATGCACTCTTGCTCGACTTCGTCGAGCTTCCTAGTCCAGAGTGGCACGTCCGCCGCGTCGGCAAGCAAACAGCCAGTCTGGAAAGTCCTGTAGCCCGGCAGCCCCTTGGGCTGTGTCCAGATCGTTCGCTGTTGCTCCGTACTGTATATGCAGTAGACCGGCTTCATTCTCGCAGCGCGCGCCCCGACAATTAGAAGGCTACGCTGTTGTCTGCCGGACGATTTCACCTTGTGTTTGACCTTCAGGACGTCGTCGCATTGCAGCCTCTTTGCTTGTACCCGCATCTTGACTGTTCGCCTTCGCCCGACGATGTGCCACTCCCAGTCCGCTCCGGTCTTCGCCTCCTTGCGCTTCGTGAAGGTGCGAATACGAACAAGTTCCGGATGCCGCCGCCTGATTTCCAGAAGATTGCTCTCGGTAATGGTCTCTTCTCCGTAGCTCACCCAAACGTCATCACGGTGTGAAAACTCCAGATTGCGTGATGTCGAATCGCCCAACTGGAGCAAGGTGGCGGTCATGGCTGATTTCAACGGATCTTCCCCTTGCGCCACCTGCGAATGAAACTCTGCGTATCCTGACCCGGACAGCAACCAGATCCGTATCCAGACACGCGCACAGCTTATCCTGCCACGCACACCTTCTGATCTTCGAGTATGGGCTCGCACATCCCAGGAACACCAGACATAGCCACCTTTGAATTCCCGGGAATCATGGCACCATGGTTCACTGCTCCGGCTGAATCTCCAACGCCAATACGCCGTGGCGCTCACAGAAATCCTTCACGTGCTGCGGAATGCTGTACGCCACAAGGCATGCATGAGGCAGCTCCGTTGAGTCCAGTTCGCCAGCGCGCAACGCACGGTATTTGAGCGCTTGGTGGGCCCCGATACTGGTGGATTCTCCCTCGATCTCGATCTCGACCACGCAATACTCGCCATTGGCCAGATCGATCGACACGTCCACACGATCTCCGGTCACGAAGCGGTGCTCCTCTTTTCCCCTGCCTCTTCCCAGGCCCAAACGTTCAGGATGATCGGCGATAAACTGCTTCAGCACGCGATGCCGCTCGCCTTCCCCTCCCGGACCGTACTTGTGCTTCAACGCGGACTCCGGAACCTCGCCATTCGGCTCCTCTGCGGCGAGTTCGGGCTTGAGGTTCCCGCAGCATTCCAGGAGATCTTCGAGCACAGTCCTGTCCCGGGCGCTCTGCAGATGCGGGCTCAGAGCATGAAGGAAGTTGGTCACCTCCTGATCCGACAGATACCGGAAAAGACCCGAGCCCCACGCCGGAGATGCCCCTCCCTCCTTGCGCTTGAACGTCCAGTAGGGGAGTGCGAAGGCAGGACTTTCGGACAGGCGGATCGCATGATCGGCACTCCCCTCGATCCAGATTTCTCCGCTGTTGCCTCGCCTGACATGCTCGATCTTGTAGACGCCGAACACGATCCGTTTCTTTTCCGTATCGTGCTTCGGATGCCTCGTGGTCAGCAGTGCGACCTTTCCCACCTGCGCATACTTCATCGGAATCGGTTCACCGTCCCGATCCTTCGTTTGATACGTGCCTGGCCCGAATCTCCAACGCTCGATGATCTCGCTCTCGTAGCAGGGATGATGCGGTCTTCTTCCCTGAAATCCGTTGTCGCAGAACTGCCGGCACGGGTTTGATGGGGCCGAGCACCAACGCCGCGGTTTCGTCTTCACATTGCGGATGATGTTTTCGTAGGTACAAGTTCCGCCGAAACCCACGAAGCCTGTGTCTCCGCCGTCGTTGTAGGTGCACTTGAAGGCCACATTCCCATCGTGTCCGTTCATGAGGAGCCCTCTCTCGGCAAGGGTGATGAAGTCGGTGATCTCGTCGCTCGGATAACCGATGGGGCCGATAGTCTCTGGGATCGAGGCGGGCATCGTAGAACCCCCGATCCATGCAGAACCAGTCGGGCCGCTTTATCAGCCCGTGGATAAAACCCCAATTTCTCTGACTAATGTTCTTTCTGCAAGCTGACGTTTAGATGGTTTAATGATGGGTCCGAGTAGCCCAAAACAGCGATTTAGGCGGATCAACTCCCAGAAGCGCTCCCCGAGCCGATCCCAGCCCATCCAGCGGCCCATTCCCGCCCCTAATGACGTCCAAGGCCGCGCCCGGGCGCGGCGCTGGAGACTCCAGGGCGTACCGACTCGCGTCAGATGGCCCATCTGCAATCCCAGATTGAATCCACACAGTTGAATCAGCAGTCGCATGCGGAGGTTGGCGTGGCCCCGGACGAAGATTCGGTGCAACCCTCTCGTGCCGAAACGATGTGCGAACGGTCGCTCCTTCAACTCGATCCGCCATCGCTGCAACCGTCGTCCCGGACTCCCGCGGATCCGCCGCCGGTTCGCATACACCGGCGCTTGGCGCTTCTGATTCTTCCCCTTCCAATTCCGTCAGACTCCTTTCCTACGAGCCTGTTTTCAATCCATCGTCGAACCGGCCGACAACTTGACGTCCGTCCAGGCCGTGAAACATCAGCTTTATTCTGGTATACTTTGTGTTAATCAGATCGTGTTTCTCCTGCATTTTAACATATTTATAAAAACATAATTACAGAAGAGTAGTCGGCCTTTATCAATCATTTCATTGAGAAACACAGGCTAACTGTAGACACTCATCGTCGATGCAGCGGAGACGCCAAACATGAAACGAATCGTCGTCACCGGCGCCAAGGGGGGCACGGGCAGGAGCATCGTCAAGATCCTGCAGGCGGCCGGCGACGAGGTCGTTCCCATTGACCTGCTGGCGCCGGGACCCACCGATTTTCCCTACCTGCAGTTGGATCTGGTCAATGACTCGGGACTGAACGAGGCCGTCGCCGGGGCGGACGGCTTGATCCACATGGGCAGCGTGCCTTGCGACGCCTTCTGGTCGCGCACCACGGTGTTCAAGAACGTCGTCAACGGCGGCTTCAACGTCCTCCAGGCTTGCGCCAACGCCGGCGTCCGGCGGGTCGTGATCGCCTCCAGCATGGAGGTCTACGGGAGCATGACGAAGGTGCGGAAGCTTCCGGTGACCGAATCGTCTCCGTTGCGGGCCGACAACATCTATGCCTCGGGCAAGATTCTCCTGGAAAAGGTCGCCTCAGACTTCGCGCGCTGGTACGGCATGTCCATCGCCGCTTTCCGGCTGGGGCGGATCGTCTACGAGGACTCCTACGAGGAGCGTTTCAAAGGGCACTTGGAATCCCCGGCGCGGGGGACCGACGTGCTCTGGAACTACGTCGACGGCCGAGATGTCGCCACCGCCTGCCGGCTCTGGCTGGAGTCTGACATGGAAGGGTTTCATCCCTTCAACGTGGCGGCGCCCGACATCTATCTGGAGACTCCGGTGCGAGACCTCATTGCCGAATTTCTCCCGGAGGTCAGCGAGATCGACGACATGGTGGATGGAAACGCCTGCCCCTACATGAGTACGGCAATCCACGAGGCGCTGCGGTGGACCATCGCCTATGACTGGCGCCGCATCCGCGACGAAGCCGCGTGAGGATCGGTCGGCAACGATCGACGGCAAACCGGCCGGGCTCCTTCCGGCTGCTGGTATCGCGCCTTGTAACGGATCATGGCTCCAGCTTGAATCCGGTTGAGATCGAGGGATGAGGAATGAAGGGTAAAGAAGGAAGGTACCTGAACGCGGGGCCGGTCCGGCTCAAGCTTGCCGACGGCCAGCTCCGGTATCTGCGCATCAACGGTCGTGAACTTCTGCGGCGGGTCTATTTTGCCGTCCGCGACGCGCGCTGGGACACGGTTCCCGCCAATTTCGAAGTCACGGAGGTCAAGAGCGGCGTGGATGAGTTCACTGTCGAGCTCCGGGCGCGTTGCGTTAATGAGATCGCGGACGTCGCCTGGAACGGCGAAATCAAGGGGCGGGCCGACGGCTCCATCACCATGGAGGTCGAATGGGAGCCGGGCGCCGCCTTCGAATATCCGCGCATCGGATTCTGCGTCCTCTACGGCGCCGAGACCTTCGCCGGTCGCGACTACGGGTTCGTGCTCGCGGACGGCAGGCAGGAAAACCAATCGTTTCCCCGCTTCATTTCGCCATACCAGTTTTCCAAAGGCTTCACCTCCCTCCAGGCTAAGACTCGGGAGCAGGTGGACGTGACCGTTGAGGTCCCCGGCGCCGAGATGGACATGGAAGATCAGCGAAACTACGGCGACAGCTCTTACAAGGCATTCGTAGAAGGCGCCGCGGTTCGGCGCCAGCGGCTCGAGATTGCGGTAGACACCTCGTCAACGAGGGTCCTGAAAGAAGCTCCACCGGCGCCGGCCATCGTCATCGGCGGCCCCACCGAGGCGCGGCTGCCGCGTCTGACCCGAACGGACAGGACCAGCGCCGCGCACGAATACACCCACTACAATCGCAACCGGGCCGCCTTCGCCGATACGGCCAGGATTGAGATCCCCTTCAATCCGGCGGTCCATCTCGACGACGACGACACGCTCATGGAGAACGTTCCCGCCATCCTCGACCAGGCGGCGACGATCCGGTCGTTTGCCCCAACCGCCGCCTTGCAGTCAGGTCCGGTCCTGTTCGACCCGCCTTACCCGCGCCCGCGGCGCGACCCGCGCAACGGAACCGCCTTCGCGACCGCGTGGCTGGCCAGGTTCGTGAAGTTCGCCGCCCAGGCCGGCATCGTGGAAGCCGCCATCGCCCTGGCGGACGGTCCCTGGACGGCGCTCCATGAGGAACTGTCGGCGCTGGCCGGTCGCCGGCTGCTCGACGCCGACACCGATCCGCATGCCGGCGTGGACGTGCTCGCGGTCGACGGGCACGGCGCTTGGGTCATCAACAACCGGGCAACGACGCGGATGGTGACGGTCAGACGCCGCCATGGCGAACAGGAACTGGTCCTGGCGCCTTATGAGGTGGTTCCGCTTGCTTCGGCTAGTGGTTGACTCAACCGTCCGTGACCAAGGTCGTCCCGGCATCCGCCGTAGGGCGCGCCCGGATCTACCGGCATTTTCGTCAGTCTGGCCCGCCCCGGCCGGCCGTAGGGCGTCCTTCGCCTCGGCGAGGCTTGGCCGGCGATGCGGAGCCAGTCACTCCGCCTCGTCGTCGCGCGGCATGCCCCGTCTCGCGATCGGTGAAATAGGCACGGCCACTCTGGATTGAGCAGGAATGGACCACAGCGAGGCCGGCCGGCCTCCACGCCGCCGACTCGGGGACCTCGCCATCGGGATGTTTTTGAACGAGGGGTTCTCGCGAATCTTGCGTTGGAAATTCCCCGGATCGATTCGGGTGTCCCAGATCGTCTCGTACACCCTGCGGAGCTGGCTGATGGTGAATCGGGGCGGGCAGAATTTGGTCGCGAGCGCCGTGTACTCCAACTTGGAGCGCAACCGCTCCACGGCGTCCTTGACAATCCGGTCGTGGTCAAAAGCTAGACGGATACCTCCGCGCTCGATTTTCGCCAGCGGCACCAAGTCCGAGTAGGCGGCGTCACCACCGCCCGTCGGTTGTTCCAGTTCGGCACACGCCGCCCAGTACGCCACCGTGACCACCCGCATGCGTGGGTCGCGTCCAGGCGACCCGTAGCTGGCGAGTTGCTCAAGATAAGGCACACCTACGGCAACGTTTGTCTCTTCTTCCAGTTCCCGGGCCGCGGCGGCGTCCAGATCCTCGTCCGGCTGCACGAAGCCGCCCGGCAGCGCCCAGGCCCCCCGGAACGGCTCCTGGCCGCGTTCCACCAGCAGTGCATGGAGAGCATCGTCGCAGATCGTGAACACCACTATGTCCACCGTGACGGCCACACGGGGGAAGTCGTCGGGATTGTACGGAGGAGGGCTGCCCGACCGCATTTCAAGAAAATTGTACCGGCTTATTGACAATACTACAATATCTATTATTGTATATATGACAATAACATTTGGAACCCAACTTCGAGGAGAGCATTATGATGATTCCACACCTTTCGACCGCCGCGATCGGCTCACCCATAACCCGGCTTGGCGTTTCTTTCTTTCCCATCTACCTGCCGGAAAATGAATTACCGGAGATCAACACGGGACCCTCCTCGGAACTCGACGTTCGCGAGCTCGAAGACGCGGCGGTGGGGTCCCTGTTGGCGGTCAACCCGACAGACACGCCGGTTCTCATCATCGAGGGCGAGCACTTCCTGGGAGGCAAGCAGAACCGTGCCGTCAACATCACCATCCTGGTTCCCCCCAGGACCGAACTCAAGATCCCCGTTTCGTGCCTGGAGGAGGGGCGGTGGGGCCGCGCCCGGTCCTACTACCGCGACGATTTGCACGCTTCGCCGGGGGTCCGCAGAAGGAGCCAAGAGGGCGTTCACTCGTCCATGGAACAGAGCCGCTCGCGCCGCGGCGATCAAGATGCAGTCTGGAGCGAAGTCCACGACGAGATGCGATTGCACCAAGCGCATTCCGGCACCGTCGCAGCTGCCGACAGCGCCAAGCAGGTCTATCGTCACGACACGAGCCGCGCCGAGGCTGCCCAAGAGCTGGCGGAGCTTGGGCCGCTTCCTCGGCAGTGCGGGATCGCCGTCTCCCATGGCCCTTGGGTGACGGCTGTCGAACTCTTCGGCGCCCGCAGTCTACTGGCAGAGCACTGGGGAGCCCTCATCCGATCGCACCTGCTGGAAACCCCCAACAAACCCGGTCCCACTTCGGTCGACCGAGCGTTGTGGGTGATCCGGCGCTTCGGCGCCATGGAATCGGAGGAGGTCCCGGGCGTCGGACTCGGAACCGAGCTTCGGGTCCGCGACGAGAAGAGGATCGGCCAAGCGTTGAGGTTCGAAGGAATGCTCGCGCACGGCAGCTTCTGGATGCGGAACGGCAGGAAGATCTGACACAGGACAGGGAGACCTCATCCCCGTGACGAGGAAGAAACTCAACTCAAGGAGGAATAATGAACCACGCAATCGTAACTCTTGACGAGACCGGGTCCATGAGCGGTCAGGAACACAGGGTCGTGACCTCTCTGAACGAGTACGTCAAGCAACTACCCAAAAAGACCCGGCTCACAGTGTTCAAGTTCGACAGTCAACGCTGGACCGAGATCTTTTGCGGATCGGTCAAGAAGTGGAAGCCCATGAAGGAGAAGGACTACCGCCCGGGAGCGATGACGCCCCTGTACGACGCCATCGCCAAGTCTATTGCTCACGCCGAATCTGTCGCCTCCAATGGCGACAGGGTAATGGTCATGATTGACACCGACGGCTACGAGAACGCTTCTCGTGAGCATACTCAGGAGAGCTGCCTCGCCCTGGTGTCCCAGAAAAAGAAGGCCGGGTGGGAGTTCTTGTTCATGTCGGCGGGTGTTGACCAAGATCAGGCGACCTTCGTTGGAGCGACTGGTAAGGCGCTCGGGATGCGGGTCAACGCCGCCTCATACGCCAGGCGCTCTTCCAACTACGCCAAGGCTTCGTTTCAGACGAGGACCTACTTTCGTGAGCCGGATCAGGGCACGCCCAAGAAAATGAAGAAGGTAGGGTAAGTCTCTCCCTTCTTCTCTACGACTGCGACCAAGACCACTGAATGACGAGGTTCGGGATGAAACCAAGTCGATGGTTTGCAGGGGTCGATTCCCCCTTGATAAAGGGGAATGTCCGGATCGGATCAGCTTCGAGCCGTTCTCAGGAGTATCGTAGAATTACGATGACCGTCGATGCGTTTCGGATCGCGGCTTGGGCGCCGGGACACCGTTCCATGGACGTTCCAGCGGGAGGGGGCCGAACGTATGGAATATGTGAACTTCGGAAAGGCCGGCATCAAGGTCAGCCGATTGGCCTTGGGCCTGGGATTCCGGGGCCAGGCGGACGAGGCGGAGGCGCAGGGGACCATTGAGCACGCCATCGCTCAGGGCATCAATCTGATCGATTGCTCGAATTCATACGGCCCGCTGGACCAGCGCGAGAGCGCGGGCCGGTCCGAGGTCATCCTCGGGAGGGCGCTCAAGGGAAAGCGGGACGATGTCGTCATCACCTCGAAGGTGGCCTCCCCCACCGGCGATGGACCGAATGATCGGGGATTGTCCAGGGGCCACATCCTGCGTGAGGTGGAGCGTTCCCTGACCCGGCTGGGTACCGATCACATCGACGTCTACCTGGCTCACGTCTTCGATGAATCCACGCCTCTCGAGGAGACGGTCCGCGCCTTGGACGATCTGGTGCGTTCGGGCAAGGTTCGGTACGCCGGCTGCTGTAACTTCACCGCTTGGCAGGTCTGCAAGGCCCTGTGGGTCGCCGATCGAATCAACGCGGCACCCTGGATCTGCGTTCAGAACCCCTACCACCTGCTGAACCGGGATCTGGAGCGGGAGATGTTCGGACTGGTCAGAGATCAGGGATTGGGGGTCATGGTCTACAGTCCGCTGGCCATCGGGCTCCTCAGCGGAATCTATTCGCCGGGCCGTCCTGCCCCCTCCGGGTCCCTCTGGGCAACGGCCGGGTACCGGAGAAGGTTTCCCGCCGCCATGCAGGGGGTTTCCGGCGAAGTCGTCTCCACCGTCCTCGATCTCGCGAAAGAATTGGGCAAGACGCCGGCGCAACTGGCCATCGCCTGGGTGCTCTCACACCCCGAAGTCACCGTGGCCATCACCGGCGGGGATACGATCGCCCATCTGGACGACAGCCTGGGTTCGGTCGGTTGGACGCTGGACGACTCGGTGCGGCTAAAACTCGACACGCTTTCGGCAGCCACCTGTTAGCCCCGACACCTCATCAGACAGGGCGGGTAGGAGGTTTCCATGGAAAGGGGCAAGAGAATGGTTTATGTGCCCACGAATCGGATCGCCACGCATCCCGGCGCCCTGCTGGTTGAGCAGATCAGGGAGATGGGACTGAGCGTCAACGGCGTGGCCCGGGACATCGGCCTTCCTGCAACGCGTCTTCATGAGATCGTTCACAAGCGGCGCGGCGTGACGGCGGAGACGGCGATCGCGTTGGGCGCGTATTTCGGACAGACCCCCGAGTTCTGGATGAATGCCCAGTCGGCCTATGAACTGTCGAAGGAACTGGTCGAGAACGGCGAGAAGATCCGGTCGCGGATCCGCCGTCATGCCGAGACGCGTGCAACCCTCTGAATCAGACTCGTGTCCGCCCGGAAAACAGTTCGCATGGAGTTGGTTTCTCTCCCGGATTCGTCATCCCAGCCTATGTCCGGTTGGGTGGCCAGGAACGGCTTCCAATATCGCCAGCCGCTGGTAGATTCTCCCGCACCCGTTCTCACAGGCCTTTTCGATCCGGCGGTAGCCGTAAGACGCCGGCCGGAACTCTCAGGCAGAGTGTGGGTTGCTCTGCACGGAATCGATGGCCCCGAGTATAGACAGAGCTGCTAGACCAGAGGCGAAGACCCGTCCTTGAGGACGAAGGGGTTGGCGCCCAACGGCCTGTGGGGCCGGTTCTTGATCATCTCCATGTCGAGCTCCACTCCGAGTCCCGGCCGCTTTCCGAGTTCGTCCAGGTCGACGTAGCCTCTGACGATGGGGACCGCGACCTTCTGCACGTCCTCGAACCAGGGGCGCAGCCGGCAGTGCTCCAGCAGGACGAAGTTCGGCATGGCCGCGGCCGCGTGGGCAGCGGCGGCCAGGGCCACCGGACCGTATGGATTGTGGGGAGCGATCTGGATCCCGTACACCTCCGCGTAGTGGGCGATCTTCATCAGCTCGCTGATCCCGCCCGTGTGGCAGATGTCCGCTTGGCAGACGTCGATGGCCTGGTTTTCGAACCACTCCCGGAATGCCCAACGGGTGAAGAGGCGTTCTCCCACGGCGATCTTCACGTCCGGATAGGCGCGTTTCAACTGGAGTGTGGGATTGACCGTGTCCTGGTTCGTCGGTTCCTCCACGAAGAAGATGTCGACTTCCCTCAGACCCTCAATCAGGCGGGCCGCCGCCGTCGAAGAATAGACGCCGGCCGCATCGCACATCAGCGCCACGTCCGGGCCCGCGGCATCTCTCATTCGGCGGTAGTCGTCGACGGCTCTTCTGACCTGCTCGATTTCATCGAAGGGCTGGGTCAATGGGCCGAATCCGGACTTGAAGGCGTCGAACCCTTCCTCTTCGACGGCTTGGAGGATGTCTTCCTCCAGGGTGGCCTCCCCCTCGGCGAAGATGTCGCGGATCCGGGCGTAGAGACGGACCCGGTCCCGTACACGCCCTCCCAGCAACTCGTATACGGGCAGACCGGTTGCCTTGCCTTTGAGGTCCCACAGGGCCTGATCGATCCCGCTCATGGCGCTGGTGTGAACGACGCCCATTCTCCACCAGAAATGGCGGAAGCCCAGGGTCCAGATGCGTCCGATTTCCAAAGGGTTCATCCCCAGGAGCCGAGGCCGGAGTTCCGTCTCGATCTGGGCTTTGACGGCGAGCTCGCAGTACTCGGTGGTCGCCTCTCCGATTCCGGTGAGACCCTCATCGGTGCGGATCTCGACGAAGATCCAGTTCCGGCGCGGAGTCCGGCCATCCGGATCGGGGATCTCCATCACGTGTGCAATGATGTCTGTGATCTTCATGTGGCTTTTTCCTCGTCAGAATGGCAGACCTTCATTCCGTCCCTTGGGGAGGGACTCGTCATCGCTTCGTCGGCGCCATCGTCTCGTCGGAACGTGAGTCCGGAGTGCGGCGACAAGAAAGTCGCCGCTCCCAGTCGGCGACAAGAAAGTCGCCGCTCCCAGTCGGCGGCAAGAAAGCCGCCGCTCCCGGCCGGTGGGACGGATTATCAATTCACGATTCTCTCCAGAGCGGCGCTCTTCTCCAGTAATGGCCGGTAGCCGTACTCGTTGACGATGGCGATGACTCCCAGATCGGTGCGGTTGCGGGCAACCCGGGCATAGGATTCCAGCGCACTTCCCAGAGTCCGGAGAGCTTCCTGTACCTCGCGCAACGCCTCTTCCGTTTGGCCGGACGACTCGGCCGTCGCGGCTCGGCGAACCGCTACCACGGTGTTGACGTAATCGACCGCGAACTCCAATCTTCCGATCCAGAAGGCCGCCAGCGAGCGCCCCGCACCCTTGGCCTGCTGATGGGCTCGCCGCGCCGCGTCCAGGCCACTCTGGTAGTGATTCCGGACTTGGGAAACATATTCCGGTATCGGTCCCGGCCGTCTCCAATGCTTCATCATCAGGCCTGGGACCGGGAATCCGAATCCATAGTCGCTCTGCTCGAAGGCGGTGGTCGCCGCTTCGACCTCCCGGAAGGCTTCCAGTAGAGCCACACCGCAGGCCTGACCGCAGACCCCCTGCAGGAAGTCGGCAGCGACGCCATCGGGCGTCGCCTCGGCGTCCCAACCCGCTCTCGAAAGGTACGCCAGGACCCAGTCATGGTCGGCGGGGAAGCGCTCGCGGGCGACGAAGCCGGCCCAGCCCTTCCGGAGTTCCTTGACCAGTTCATGGACGGCCGAAATCGTAATCTGGGGCATCACTCCGACGTTGTCGTCGTCCAGCGTGAGATGCAGAACGCCCGCGACCTCCGTCGTGGGGAAGGTGCCGAAGATTTCCCGGCGCTTCAGGACGTGGGTCTGGAAATTGTCCGGCATCAGGCCGACTTCGGTGCCGGGCCGAAGAATCCTGCCCAACAGGGGCCACAGTTCCTCCGCCATGCCCCAGAACATGATTCGCTTGGGGGCGCCTGTTGAGCCTTGCAGCGGTCCCAGACTTTCCAGGAGGTCGTCGTAGAACACCAGACTGGCCAGGTCTCCCTTGACCTCGTCGAGGGACTTCTTCCAGCCTTCCGGCCCCCGAAACCACTTGCGGTTGCGCCCTGCGTCCAGGACTTCCGCGAGAGAGCGGATGCCGCTCAGGCCGTATTTGGCATCCAGCACGTTCCAGGCGTCCTCGTAGACTGCCGTCCACTGCCGCCACTCGGGAATGCTGATGGTGATCAGGTCCGTCTCCGGATAGGTTTCGATGATCGTCTTGAGCACGGCGGTGCACAGATCGCGGTAACGGGGGTCGTCCACCGGCGTCGAGGCTCCCGGAACCACCATCAGTTGACCGAGTTGCCGGACCTTCTGAGCATCCTTCAGCAGGGGGGCGAATTCCGGAGGGAACTGCGTGATGTCCGCATAGTTGTTGGTTTCCAGTCCGCGCCGGTGAGCATGCTCGATCAGGTTGTGGACCTGCCGCTCGCCGGCGGCGACGAGTTCCTGGTAGCTCCCGTCCTCGGGCAGGTCCGGGTTCCAGAACTTCTTGGAGTCCCCGAAGAGTTCCCGGCCCACCATGTCCGGCGTGATCGGGTAGTGGTAGTCGTACCAGAGCCACGCGGACCGGCGCTCGATCCCTTTGGACTTCCAGTGCAGGTAGGGCTGATATCCGAAGGGGTAGATGTTGACCCGGCTGAACTTCATTTTGGACAACTGGTTGAGCAGCACCCGAAAATCGGCGATCCCCCAGGCTTCCCCGCTGCAGGCGAAATCCTGAATCGTGGGGTGCGCGCGAATGCGAAAGACCGGCTCCATCGTTACGTCCAGGTCCGGCAACTGGAATTCCTCCGCCCGCTCCGGCAGTACGTCCCGGTCGGTGAGGTAGCGCACTCCCCAACGCTCCACCAACTCGTAGACCGCCCACAACGTGGCCCGAGGGCTGCCGCCTCCGACGACCAGCCCCGGCCGTTCTTCCCAGCGGGTCCTTTTCAGGACCAGGCCCTGATCCGTGACCTCCCCGAAACCGCTCTCGCCCAGCGCCTGCCGGACTGCCGAATTCGTTTCAGGACTGCCGATGAGAAACACGGCGTCTGCGCCGGCGCAGACCTCCCGGTGGGGATGAGCTTGGATTCCGTAGAGCTTCGCCAGGTAGTCGGAAAGCTCCTGCGCCGCGAACCGCTCCAACTCCGGTGCCGCACTGCCCACGATCACGTCCACGCCGGGGGAATCCTTGGCCGGCAAAGGGGCCGGCCCGAAACCAAGGATCAGGACCGCACCCGCCAGCACGGTGGGAGCGATCCGAAACGACAGACCGTTGCACCGACCAAATGCCCTTCTCATCCCGCAGCCTCCTCAATTGCCCAGTTCGGTCCGTTTGCGTTGCAGGGCCCGGTAGCCAAACTCGTTCATTACCGCGATGGCCCCCAGATCGGTGCGGTTGCGAGCCACCCGGACGTACGCTTCCAGCCCGCCGCGCAGGAAGCTCAGGGCTTCATCGGCGTGCTTCGCAGCTTCCGCGCGCTTCCCGGCGGCTTCGACCGTGGCGCCTCGGCCCATGGCCTCGACCGCGTTGGCGTAGCCCAGTGCGAACTCTATCCGTCCCACCCAGAAATCGGGGTACCAACGGCCTTCCGGACGGGATTTCTCCAGGGCCCGGCGAGCCGCCTCCAAGGCCTGCACATAGTCCTGCTGCAGCTCGACCAGATAAGCGGGCTTGGGTTCCGCGTTCCAGAACTTCATCATCATTCCCGGCACGTAGAAGGAGAAATTGATCTTGTTCGTCGCCAGGTTGAGGGTGGCCGACTCCACCAGGTGCAGGGCGGCCAGCATGTCCTCGACGGATGCCTCGCCGCAGACCGTACGGATCAGGTCTCTGGCCACGACGTCCGGCTCTGCCTCCGAGTTCCAGCCCGCCTCGGCGAGATAGGCCAGCACGGCGTCATGATCGGCCGGAAACCGCTCCCGAGCCGCAAACCCGGTCCAACCGTGCCGGCGGAGCTGGGTCATGAATTCGTGGAGAACGGTCGGTCGGAGTTGGGGCACCAGTCCGACCACGTCGTCGTCCAGCGTCACGTGCATGATCCCCGGGATCTTCCGCGTGTTGAGAGTCCCCAGGACTTCGGCGCGGGGCAGAAAATGTTCCGGCTGGTTTTCCGGGTGCGCACCCACCTCCCATCCACTGGGCAGAATCCGGTCCAGAAGGGGATACAACTCCTCGGCCGGCTCCATGTAAACGAACTGGATATCGGGCCGCTGAGTGTCCCTCAGCACTCCACCGTCCAGGAGCAGCCGGTCGTAAAAGAAGAGAGAGGCGATGTCGGCCTTGGCCTGGTCCAGACCCCGCTTTCCCGGCCAGCGCCTCGATCCCTTGCGGTTCTCGGCGGCGGCGAGGATGTCGTCGAGCGAGCGCACCTGGCTGATCCCGTACTTGGCGTCCAACTCCCGCCAAGCCCGTTCGTACTGCCCCAGCCACTGGCGCTTCTCCGGCATCGCCACCATGATGCGATCCACTTCCGGGTAGGTGTTGACCGTTGCCTGTAGGACGGCGGCGGACAACTCGGAGAGGCTGGAGTCGTCGATGGGAGTGTTGAAGCCAGGATGTACGGTCAGCTGGCCGGACCTCCCCGCTCCTTTCAGCAAGGGCGCGAATTCCGGGGGGAAATCGATCGTCGGTGCGAAGATGTCGCACTCCATCCCCCGCCGGTGAGCGTACTCGATCAGGTTGTGGACCTGCCGCTCGCCGGCAGCCATCAAATCGTCGTAACTGCCCCCCAGAGGAAGATCCGGATTCCAGAACTCGGCAGCGTCTTCGAACAGCTCCCTCCCGATCATGTCGGGGGTGATGGGAAAGTGTTGTTCGTACCAGAGGGAGGCGGACCTTCGCTGGATGCCCTTGTGCTCCCACTGGAGATAGGGTTGGTATCCGAATGGGTAGACGTTCATCCGGGTGAACTTCAGCTTGGCGAGCTGGTCGATCAGCACCCGAAAATCGGCCATTCCCCAGGCTTCACCGCTGGGAGCGAAATCCTGGAGGGTGGGATGGGCTCGAATACGGAAGACCGGTTCCATCAGCACGTCCAGATCGGGGACTTGGAATTCCCGCTCCTCCGGCGGCAACGCGTCCCGGTCGGTGAGGTAGCGCACGCCCCAGCGCTCCGCCAACTCATAGACGGCCCACAACGTCGCCCGCGGACTGCCGCCTCCCACCACCAGAGCCGGCGTTCCTTCCCACCGGGTCCGCTTCAGCACCAGGCCTTGATCCGTTGTTTCCCCGAACCCGCTCTCCCCGAGCGCCTGCCGCACCGCTGCGTTGGTTTCAGGACGACCGATCAGAAACACCGCTTCTCCGTCCGCAGTGGCGTGCCTGCTCGGGTGGGCCTGGATTCCGTACAGCTTCGACAAGTAGTCACAGAGCTCCCGCGCCGCAAAGCGCTCCAGTTCCGGCGCGGCGCTGCCCACCAGAACGTCCACCCGGGCGGGGGCCGTCGAACAACCCCAGCCCGCCAACAACAAAACGACGGCGCAGTACTTGAGTCTCATGCCCTCCACCTTCCCCGTTTCGTCAAATAGCCGCCCTCATCATCGGACGCTCGGACGACGTCGAGCCGCCGACTCTTCGTCTGGCCCCGTCTTGCTCCGCTTTGGACCGAAGAGGGCGCCCACAAGGGACGCCCCTACGGATAATTCTTCGTCGATTTGCACAAGAATTCGAGATTATGGAACTCAAATTACTGTCC
Source organism: Acidobacteriota bacterium (assembly GCA_965263035.1). Lineage (GTDB taxonomy): Bacteria > Acidobacteriota > UBA6911 > RPQK01 > JAJDTT01 > JAJDTT01. The sequence goes on along the minus strand of OZ253580.1, from coordinate 4,137,627 downwards.
ATCCTCGACCAGGCGGGTCAATTCGGCGATCTTGGCCTTCAAGGGCCGATAGGCAAACTCGCCCAGCATGGCGATGGCTCCCCGGTCGGTCTGGCTGCGGGCGATCCGGGCGTATGCTTCCAATCCCCGGCGCAGGCTTCCCAGCCCCTCCCGGGCATGCTTCAGGGCGCTCGAATAGTCGTTGACCATTTCGGCCGCACCGGCCTGGTGGACGTTTCGGACCGTATCCGTATACCCGACGGCGAATTCGAAACGGCCCTGCCAGAAATCCAGGTAGCTACGTCCTGCGGGAGTCGATTTCACCTGTGCTCGACGGACGGCACTCAGGGCCCGTTCATAGCCGCTCCGGACCGCCGCCAGGTAGGTGGGCACCGGCCCCGGCCGCCAATACTTCATCAGCGTTCCCGGCCTTTCCTTGGAGAAGTTGCGGTTGGCATCGGCCAGCAGGGTGGTCACCCACTCGATCTCATGGAATCCGTCCAGCAGCTCTTCCGCGCACTCGGGTCCGCAAACGGCGGAAAGCTGGTCGCGGGCCACGTCGTCCGGACGAACGTCCTCATGCCACGCCGCGCGGGAGAGGTAGGCGAGGGGCCAATCGTGATCGTAAGGGAACCGTTCGCGGGCGGTGAAACCGGCCCAGCGGTTGCGCTTCAGAACCTGCACGATGCGGGAAAGCCACTTGGGCGTCAGTTGGGGCACCATTCCGAGGTTGTCGTCATCGATGGTCAGGTCCAGAACGCCCGGGTTCTGCGCCGGAAGTTCCTTCAGGACCTCGATCCGCCGCAAGAGCCGGACCGGCTGATTGGAGGGCATGACCCCGATTTCCCACCCGGCGGGAAGAATGCGCTCGATAATCGGAAACAGCTCCTCGGACACACCCCAGTACATGAACTTCATGTCCGGCCGCCGCGTGGTTTCCAGCACCCGGGAATCCTTCAGCAGGCGTTCGTAGAAGTAGAGGCTGGCGATGTCCCCCTTGATCTCGTTCATCACCCGCTCCCGGCCGACCTCGGAGCCCCGGCGCCGTGCTGCCGCCGCAAAGATCTGCTCCAACGAACGGACCCGGCTGATCCCGTGCTTGGCGTCCAGCGCCTTCCAGGCGCGTTCGTACTCACCGGTCCACTGGCGCACCTCCGGCATCCAGACCGTGACGTAGTCGGCCTCCGGGTAGGTGTCGATGGTCGCCTTGAGGGTGGTCAGGGCCAGTTCCGCCAGTTGAGGGTCATCCAACGGGGTTTCGGCTCCAGGGACGATGGTCAGGCCGCTGCGGATGCCGCTCCTTTCGGCGCCTTTGAGCAGAGGAGCGAACTCGGGTGTGAAATCGGTGGTCGGAGCCGAGACCGCCACCTCCATCCCGCGGCTCTTGGCGTGCAAGACCAGCGCTCGCCCCAACTTCAGCCCGGCTTCGATGAAGCGCTCGTAGCTCGAATTCAGGGGGAGATCGGGATTCCAGAACTCGGTGGCGTCGCCGAACAGTTCCCTTCCCGGCATGTCGGGAGTGATGGGGTAGTGGTAGTCGTACCAGAGCCACGCCGATTTTCGTTGGATCCCCTTCAGTTCATAGTGCAGATAGGGTTGCCAGCCGTAGGCGTAGAAGTTGATGCGGGAGAACTTCAGCTTGGCCAGTTGATCGATCAGGCGAAAGAAGTCCGCGGCCGCCCAAGACTCGCCGCTGGAGGCGAAATCCTGGATCGTGGGATGGGCCCGCACTCGCAGGATGGGCTCCATGACCACGTCCAGCTCAGCGAAGTCCAGTTCCTTCTTTGCCGGCAGGACGTCACCCCGGACCAGATACCGGACTCCCCAACGCTCGGCCAATTCGTACACCGCCCAGAGGGTGGCGCGGGGGCTGCCTCCACCGACGATCAGCGCCGGGCGCCCCCCGGAGGTGACGCTCCGCAGCACGATCCCCTGATCGCTCACTTCGGGAAACGCGGTCCTCGGAATAGCTGAATTGGTCGAGGGATTTCCTACCAGAAAGGTGTTCCGTGAGGATTCGATCCATTGCCGGACCGGCGTGGCCTTCAGGCCGAACAGCTTCTCCAGATAGCCGCACAGTTCGCGGGCCGCGAACTGCTCGAGCTGCGGGGCGGAACCGCCGGTGACCACGCTCACCGGCGCCTGGGACTGACCCGATGCCCAAGCCGGAGCGCTACCGGGCCAGAGCATCCAGAGCGCCAAGAGGAGACAAAATTTACGTCTCCGATGGTGTCCCGAAATGCCCATCACTGCGAAATGTTGGATCCGCTCACTCCTGAAAATCGACGCCATATAGCCGAGCCTGATGGATGTAGAAGCGCAGTTGCGCGTCTCCCACGGGACAGCGATCTCCCCCTTTCCACCGGGTCACGGCCGCGCGGTGGTCGCCGCGAATCGGGCGGCAGTCGGAGCGGCTGAACCCGGCGACGGGCTTCCCCCCGGAAACCAGCTCGGCCTCCAGCTTTCCTTCCCCCACGGTGACGGCATTCACCACCACCCGGTGTTGGTGCGGGACCGGAGTGCGAGTCAAAAGGTCGCCCGTGGAGTAACCGCCGGCGGCGGTGACCGCGGCCCACAGCCGTCCCACCTCCCAGGAGGCTCGGCCGATGCCGCCGGTGAACCAGAGGAGGCCCGCAACCGGACTGCGGGTGTCCTTGCCCAGGGCGAGGGGCTGCCAGTAGTGCGGCCACTCGGGCAGTTCGGCTTGGCGCATCCTCTCGGCCGGTTCGGTGCTCATGTAGTCGTTGTGAAGACCCTCGCAACCGCAGTAGTAGAGATAGATCCTTCCGTCATGGTGCACCATGGGATGCATCGGCCAGGTCATCCCGCCACCGAAGTCTCCCAGGGCCCGCAGCGGCACGCAGGCCCTCCGGTCGGGGCGCCACCAGGACTTGCCGTCACGCGAGGCGGCGAACTGGAGGTCCACCGTCTGGTTCCAGGTGTGATAGACGGTGGCCAGTCCGACGAATCCGTTCCGTTGGGCCAGCGGCGACAACTCCATGAACTGGGTGTCGTTGGGATCCTGCCAGTCCGGTGTCAGCGTCAGTTCGGACGCGGACCAGTCGGAACCGGTCCGGCCGGTCCTCCGCATGATGACCCGGCAGACGCCGACCGCCACGTCGTAGGGAGACAACCCTCCCGGCAGGGCGGGAATGGCGCTCTTGTGGTAGGCGGCATAGGAACCGTCCGCCAGTTGCGTGACCCATCCGCCGTCGGCGGTGTCGAATCCGGCCGACTCCCACGGTTCCCAGTGCTTGCCGTCGGAGGACCGGTAACGATAGAGGCCGGGACTGAAGGCCCCCTCCCCCTTCTGGTGGGCGTCCTGGCCGGCGGGGACTGAAAAGCCCTTCACCACGCGGTAGGGACAGAACCAGCCCGGGAGCCGCAGGATGAACATCTCGTACCTTCGATCGGGCGGCGCGTCGGGATGGACGATCACGGAAGCGTTGTGGGCCGGACCTCCCGACTTGAGGTCGATCAGGATGTTGGTCCGCCGTTGGCCCTGGTAGGAGCAGATATCCAGTTCGGGCTTCACCCAGTTCACCCCGTCGGTCGACTCGGCGTAGGCCAGACGCCGCTCCGCCGACGCGTTGTAGGGATGCTTCGGGACCGCCGTGTACCAGGCCTTCCAGAGCCCGTCCGTGGGGTCGATCATCACCGTGCCGTGACTCATGGCGCAGGCGTTCTCCCAGGGCAGCTCCGGCTCGATGAGAGGATTGGCCGGCTCTTCCTGCGCCAGTTCCACCCGCCAGGCGATGTTGTGCTTCTCGACGAAGTCCTCTCCCATCAGGAAGGAGAATTGCTCGTCCTGATTCGCGACATAGGGGAAAAGAGGCTCGTTTCCGTTGGTCACAACTTCCTCCTCAATCCTGGTCTTTGGAGACAGTCCCGATTCCGGCGGTGTCCATCGAGCCTACTCCTTCTTCCTCTTCTCGAAGTACTCTTTCTGGATCTGCTTCTCGCGCGTCGGACGCCACTGCTTCATGGACTTCCGCTGCTGGAAGGCCTTTCCGGAGAGGGCGCTGCAGTTCTGAGCCAGGACTTCGAAAATCCGGTTGGCGATGACCCGGTGGCCCAGGTTGTTCGGGTGGACCCCGTCGGTGTCGATCATCCAGGGCGCCTGGTCCTCGGCCGCAAAGACGTCGGCCAGGAGGACGCCGCATTCGGCGGCCAACTGCTTCATGGCGCTGTTGTAACCCTCGAGAACGGCAACGTTCGCCCGATCGTAGGGTGCGTGATCTTCGAACCCGGTCAAGAAATAGGAATTGACCATCACCACGACGGCCCCCGTCTGCTTCTTGATATCCATTACGATGTGGCGAAGGTCGTCCAGAAACTGCCAGAGAGGGGTCCCTCCCCGGGCGTCGTTGAAGCCGTACGAGACCAGAACCAGATCGGGATCGTACGCAATGACATGCTCCCGGTAGCGCTCCAGGGCACTCGGGTGTTCGGACGTCTGATAGGTGGGGCTGCGCGGGGAGATCAGGTTGGCTCCGATGCCGTTGTTGATCATTCGGACCGGCTCCACCTGACTCTCGTTGATCAGATCGGCCAGCAGGCTCACCCAGCTCAATTCGGGAGTCGTCGCCGTGCCTCCGGCGGTGGTGCTCTCTCCCAAGGCCACCGCCACCCGAAACGGCTGATTCCGGTAATCCCTCTTCTTCCCCATCGCCGACCCCGTCACCAACCCCGCCAACAAAACCAAGACAAGACGCCGAAACGGCAACTTCATCACACGTTCGCCTCCATGCAACCCCGCCTCAAAAACCCCCCTCTCTTTCCTCTTTTTTCTTTCCTCTTTCCTCCCCCTGCGCCAGTTCCTCCGTCTTCTTCAACAAGGGACGGTACGCGTATTCGTTGAGCACGGCGATGGCGCCCAGGTCGGTCCGGTTGCGGGCGACGCGGGCGTACGCTTCCGTGGCCTGGCGGAGGGACTCCAACCCCTCGCGAGCGTGGCTGAGGGCCACTTCGCGCTCACCCTTCTCTTCGGCCAGGGCTCCCCGGTACAGCGCTTCCACCGTGTCGGCGTATCCCAGGGCGAACTCCAGCCGTCCCACCCAGAACTCGGGATACCAGCGTCCCCGCGCCTCCGACTGGTCCCGGGCGCGCCGGGCGGCCTCCAGAGCCTGACCGTAATCCCGCTGCACGGTCTCCAGATAGGCCGGAACCTCCTGCGGCTTCCAGAACTTCATCAGCATTCCGCGCACGTAGAAGGCGAACGGGATGACGAGAAGCCGCGTCGGTCCGATCTTGGCGTCCGACTCGGGGCTCGTGGCCAGCGTGAGGGTGGCCGATTCCAGCAGGTCGAAGGCCGCCAGCAGGTCCTCCACGGCCTCTTCCCCGCAGACCGTCCCCACCAGATCGCGCGCCACCTCTTTCGGATTCGCCTGCTCGTCCCAGGCGGCCCGGGCCAGATAGGCCAGAACGGCGTCATGGTCTGCCGGAAAGCGCTCGCGTGCGATGAACCCGGCCCAGCCATGGCGGCGCAGTTCCTGCAGGACCTGGTGCAGCACCGCCGGCCGCAGTTGGGGCACCAGGCCCACCACGTCGTCGTCCAGGGTCACGTGCATGTGGCCCGGGATCTTCTCCGTGTTCAGAGTCGAGAGGACGTCGGCGCGCGGCAGGAAGTTCTCGGGCTGGTTTTCGGGGTGGATCCCGACCTCGGACCCTTCCGGCAGGATCCGGTCCAGGATGGGAAACAGCTCTTCGGCCGGTTCATTGAAGATGATCCCGATATCGGGCCGGAGGCTGTCCTTCAGGACCTTCGGATCGTTCAACAGGCGGTCGTAGAAATAGAGAGAGGTGAGGTCGGCCTTGAACTGCGCCACCCCCAGCTCGCCCGGCCAGCGCCCGGATCCCTTGCGGTTCCCGGCTGCCTCCACCAGATCGGGGAGGGATCTCACCTGGCCGACTCCGTATTTGGCATCGAGCAGTTTCCAGGCCCGTTCATACTCGCCCAGCCATTGCTTCTCTTCCGGCATCCCCATCCGAATGTGGTCCGCTTCCGGATAGGTGTTGACCGTGGCCCGCAGGATGGCGCTGGAAAGATCGAACACCACGGGGTCGTCCACCGGGGTGTTGAAGCCCGGCCGAACCGCCATCTGAAAGCTCCGCTCGGCCCCTTTCAGCAGAGGAGCGAAGGCAGGCGGAAAGTCGTTGGTGGGTGCATCGACATCGCACTCCATACCCCGTCGGTGGGCGTACTCCATGAGGTTGTGAAGCAGCCGCTCCCCGGCGGCCATCATCTCCTCATAACGGCCTCCCAGGGGCAGGTCCGGATTCCAGAACTCTTCGGCATCTTCGAACAGCTCCCGTCCGATCATGTCGGGAGTGATGGGGAAGTGCTGGCCGTACCAGAGGGAGGTGGTATCCCGCTTGATGCCCTTGTGCTCCCAGTGCAGGAAGGGCTGGTACATGTAACCCGAGAGCTGCAGCCGGTTGAACTTGAGCTTGGCCAGTTGGTCGATCAGGACCCGGAAGTCCGCCATGCCCCAGGACTCGCCGCTGGGGGCGAAGTCCTGGACGCTGGGGTGTCCGCGGATGCGGAAGACCGGTTCCATGACCACGTCCAGGTCAGGAAGTTGGAACGCGTCTTGCCGATCCGGCAGGACGTCCCGATCGGTGAAATAACGCACTCCCCAACGTTCCACCAGCTCGTAGACCGCCCACAGCGTCGCCTGCGGGCTGCCTCCGCCCAAGATCAGCGCCGGCCCACCTTCCAGATCCGCCCGGCGCAGCACGATCCCCTGATCGCTCACCTCCGGAAAGGGCTGCTGCCCGGCCGCGCGTTTCACCGCCGCGTTGGTCTGCGGACTGCCGATCAGAAACACCGCGTCGGCCGAGCCGGAGATCCGGCGTGCAGGATAGGCCCGAATCCCATAGAGCTTGGCCAGATAGTCACACAACTCCCGGGCCGCGAAGCGTTCCAGCTCCGGCGCGGCGCTGCCCACGACCACGTCCACTTGGGGAGCCCGCGTGCAGGCCGAACCGGTCAGCACCAGGACCAGCAGCGCCAGACGGATCCACTCACGTTCAAGTCTCATGGCGACGGCTCCCTTCCCTCGGTCGATCCAGCAGGAAGCGATTTGCTCAGTTCGGCCATTTTGGCCTTCAAGGCTCGATGACCGTATTCGTTCAGGATGGCGATGGCGCCCAGGTCGGTCGGGGTACGGGCCACCCGGGCGTAAGAAAGTGTGGCTTGGCGCAACATCTCGAGTGCCTTCCGGGACTGCTCGAGAGCGTCTGCAAACCGGCCGGCGGCCTCGGCCGTGGCCGCGTCGTGCAAGGTCTCGACCGCTTCCACGTAGCCGGCGGCAAACTCCAGCCGACCCACCCAGAAGTCCGGATACCACCGGCCCCCCGGGGTGGATTCCTCCCGCGCCCGCCGCGCCGCCTCCAAGGCGCTCTCGTACTCCCGCCGCGCCTTGCCCATGTAGTCGGGCGCGGGGCCCGGCGTCCAATACTTCATCATCATCCGCGGCACCGGGAACGCGATGGCGGACCTGGAGGGAGCGAGGACCATGGTCAGGGTCGCCGCTTCCACCTGATGAAACGCCTCCAGCAGGCTCTCCCCGCAAGCGGCCCCGCAGACTGCGGTCAGGAGGTCGCGCCCTACCGCGTCTGGAGTGATTTCCGCATCCCAGGCGGCCCGCGCCATGTACGCCAGGGGCCAGTCATGATCGCCGGGGAAGCGTTCTCGCGCGATGAATCCCGCCCAGGCGCTGCGCCTCATCAGGGGAAAGATCTCGTGCAGGGTGTTGGGAGTGAGTTGGGGCACCAACCCCAGGACGTCGTCGTCGATGGTCATGTGCAGGATCCCGGGAGCCTGCTGCGAAGCCAGGGCCGTGAGGACCTGCGGGCGGCTCAGCAACAGCACCGGGTTATTCTCCGGGTGGGCGGAGATCTGCCAGCCGCCGGGAAGAATGCGGTCGAGGATGGGATACAACTCCTCGGCCGGCTCCCCGTACACGAACGGAATGTCGGGCCGGAGCGTTCCCTCCAGCACTTTCGGGTCCCGCAGCAGGCGGTCGTAGAAGTAGAGGGCCGCGATGTCCCCCTTCACCATGTTCACCGCCCGCTCCACTCCCCGGTTCCAGCCCTTGCGGTTGGCGGCCGCGGACAGGAGATCCGGCAGGGAAAGGACCTGGCCGATGCCGTACTTCTCGTCCAGAACCTTCCAGGCCCGCTCGTATTCGTCCGTCCACTGTCGAAACTCCGGCATCCAGACCGTCAGGTAATCGACTTCGGGATAGGTGTCGACGGCGTGCCGCAGGACCGCGGTGGCCAATTCGTAGAGCTGCGGGTCGTCCAACGACGTGGTGGCCCCGGGAACCACCGTCAACCCGGTCAGGATGGAACTCTTCTCCGCACCCTTGAGCAGAGGGGCGAACTCCGGCGTGAAGTCGGTGGTGGGAACCGAGAGATCGCAGTCCATGCCCCGGCGGTGCGCGTGCTCGATCAGACTATGGACCTGCCGCTCGCCGGCCGCTATCGTTTCCTCATAACTGCCTCCCAGAGGCAGATCCGGATTCCAGAATTCATCCGCGTCTTCGAACCGCTCCCGTCCCCACATGTCCGGTGTGATCGGGTAGCGGTAGCCGTACCAGAGGGAGGCCGACTGCCGTTTGATCCCCTTGTGCTCCCAGTGCAGATAGGGCTGCCAGCCATAGGCGTAGACGTTCATACGGGTGAACTTCATCTTCGCCAGTTGGTCGATCAGGACCCGGAAGTCGGCGACTCCCCACGCCTCGCCGCTGGCGGCGAAGTCCTGGAAGGTCGGGTGTCCACGAATGCGAAAGACCGGCTCCATCACCACGTCGAGGTCGGGAAGCTCGAAAACATCCCTCCTCTCGGGCAGGACGTCCCGGTCGATCAGATAGCGCACTCCCCAGCGCTCCACCAGCTCGTAGACCGCCCACAGGGTCGCCTTCGGGCTGCCGCCCCCCACGATCAGGGCCGGCCGCCCGTCCAGCTCCGTCCGTCGAAGCACGATCCCCTGGTCGCTCACCTCCGGGAAGAGCTGGCCACCGGCCGCTCTCTCCACCGCCGCGTTGGTCCCAGGACCGCCGATCAGAAACACCGCTTGGGCGGACGCCGACGGGTGCCGTTCCGGATAGGCCTGGATCCCGTAGACCTTGGCCAGATACTCACACAGCTCCCGGGCCGCAAAGCGCTCCAGTTCGGGCGCCGCGCTGCCCACGACGACGGCCACACGTGGGTGGTCCGTGGCCAGATTGCATGCCGGCCAAGAGCAGCAGAGGAGGACTATGGCCAACCCCACCGCCGCCGGCCCCATCCCGAAGAACGGACACCTCAACCGACGGCGAGAATTCATGGCAGTCGACCCCTTCCAGCGAGACTTCCGAAATAAAAATATGGGCGGAAGAAGCGGGTGCGAAATTATGAATGAAGCACCCTGTCCGCACGCTTTGCTTGGCGGGATTGTCCCAACGGTGTTCATGAGTGTCAAGCGCCGGAGAGTAAAGTGGAAAGAGAGAAGGAGCCAGGAGAGAGGCGGAACCGGGCGGTGGTTCGCACCCGCTGCGTCGCTATTGGCGGCGGAATTGGAAACTTGACTGGGTGGCTCCGGAGGTCTAGTGTGGATTCACAGTATCTGCAAGCCTTGAGTGTCCGTTTCACGGGGGTCAGGACTCTTGGGACCCTCATTCTACAGTTAAATGAAGAATGAACGGCGGCTTGTCTGCGCTTCGGCAGGGATGAGACATGCGGACGGAGAAGGAATGAAGACAACTCCTATGCCCGGTCCGACTTATGAGTTCTTCTTGAAATACGCTTATATTTATAAATCGCGTGTAAGCGTGCGGGTTCTGTTTGTATTGTTCTGTTTTCTCTTCATTCTCCATGGGATACAACCGGGATTCGGCCAGAACGATGGTTCCGCGGCAAAGCATGAAGAGGCGGTGGACTATTTTCAGAAGTGGCTTCGTGAAGATGCCGTTTACATCATTGCGGACGAAGAACGGACCGTGTTCGAGAAGCTGGTCTCGGCTGAGGAGAAGGAGCGGTTTATTGAACAGTTTTGGACTCGCCGCGACCCCGACCGAAAGACTTCCGAAAATGAGTTCAAGGCGGAACATTATCGTAGAATCGCTTATTCCAATGAACGTTTCAGCAGCGGGTATCCTGGTTGGAAGAGTGATCGGGGAAAGATATATATCCTCCACGGGCCGCCGGCGGAGATCCAATCCCATGCTTCGGGTTCGACCTATCACCGTCCCATGATCGAGGGCGGCGGAGCCACCTCGGTCTATCCGTTTGAGGTCTGGCGTTACCGGCATATCGAAGGCCTCGGCAACGACATCATCCTGGAGTTCGTCGACTCGACTCTTTCGGGGCAATACCGGTTGGCCGTGAACCCCGACGAGAAGGACGCTCTCTTGTACTCCACGGCTGGAGGGGCGACTCGGTTGCAGGAGCTGGGGATCAACTATCGGCTCATGGATTCGATGCGTGGCGATCCCTTTTACCGGTACAAGACCTATGCGTTTGTTCAGGGCGCCCGGGAGATCAGGTACGACGATCTCAAGAGGATCGTAGGAGTCAACGTCGAGTTCGAGGACCTTCCCTTTCAACTGCGGGAGGACCAATTCTCCCTCAATGCCGACCAGATTCTGGTTCCGGTGACCTTGCAGGTCGACAACCGTCACCTGACGTTCAAGATGGAGAACGGGCGCCACGTCGCCCGGGTCGCCGTGTATGGGGTCGTGACCAGTCTCGGCAACCGGGTGGTGGCCGAGTTCGACCACGATCTGATCACGTCATTCTCACCCGAGCAGCTGGAAATCGGTTTCCTGGGGACATCCAACTTCCAGAAAATCCTGCTTCTCCAACGCAGACAGAGATACAAGCTGGATTTCGTGGTCAAGGACCTGAACGAGGGCCGGGTGGGCGTCCGCCGGAAGGCGATCATTCCGGCGCCCTACAAGGCCGAACAACTGGCTGCCAGCTCGCTCCTCCTTTCGGGGGGCATTCAGGTTCTGGAGGCCGTCCCGAATCGGGAGGAGATGTTCGTCATCGGCGACGTGAAGGTGTTGCCCAACCTGCGCAAGACCTTCGAACCCCGGCAGTCGTTGTGCCTTTATTTCCAGGTCTACAATGCCGATGTTGATCAGGAGACGATGAAGCCGCTTCTCGGCGTGGCCTACCGGCTCCTGAAGAACGGTGAAGTCCTGAGGGTGAGGCCGGATCCGGAGGGACAGTCGGTCCAGTATTCCTCCGATCAGAGGGTGGTTTTCATACAGTCCCTCAGTCTTGCGGGGTTGGAATCCGGAGACTATCGAGTGGCGGTGGAGGTGGAAGACCGCTTGTCGGGACACCAACTGCAACTGGCCGAAGACTTCACGGTCCAGCCCTTTCGGACCCGTTGACCGGGTCTGAGACGTCGACGGCCCGGGCAACCGATTGAACGCCCGGCGGAATTCATCTTTCCGTTTTGGCGAGCAGGTGGAACCGCGAAATGGATCGGCCCGATAAAGCTGGACTGTTGGCGTTGGCCATGATGCTGGCCTCGCCCGCCGGACTGCTGCCGGCAACCCCGGCCCTTGTTAATTTCCCAGGTGGGAAAACGGCCGTACCCCAGGTTTCGGAGGCAGGAGACGGTCCGTTCGAGGAAGCCGAACGGCTGTTTCGCAAGCGGAACTTCCCGGCCGCGGAACCGCTCTTCCGCCGGATCACCGAGACGAGTCCCCACTACCCGAAAGCGCAGCTGAGGCTGGGAACGATCTACTACGCGGTGGGCCAGCCCGAGCTGGCCGAGGAATTCCTCCGAACCCACCTCCGCTACCAGGAATCTCCGGAAGCCCACACCCTGTTGGCCGGCGTCCAGCTCAATCAAGGGAAATTCGAGCCGGCCATCGAGTCCGCTCGAAAGGCCATTGCGCTGGACAATCGATATGCCAGAGCCCATACGGCGCTGGGGATGATCTACGCCACGGTCGAGGATTTTCCCCAGGCCCTCTCCGCCTTCCGGACCGCTCTGGAGTTGGACGACGAGGATGCCAATACCTGGTTTCTGCTGGGACGCTCCTACTTTCTGTCCCACCAGTTGGGCATGGCCAGAGAAGCGCTGGAGAACGCTCTGAAACTCAATCCGCAGGTGGTCGAGATCTATGCGCATTTGGCGCAAACCCTGGCCCGGATGGGCGAATCCGCCCGGGCTGTGAGGGTGTTCGTCCAAGGCATCGAGAGAAACCGCCTCCGGACCCCTCCGGACAAGGGGATTCACATCGCTTTCGGGCTGTTCCTCGCCGGGTTGGACCGAGCGGACGAGAGTTGTGAGCAGTTCAGAGCCGTGACCCGGTTCGCCCCTCAGGATCCGGAAGCGTACTACGAGCTCGCCAAGGTTCTCTTCCAGATGAAGCGCTTTGCAGAAGCGGCGCGGGAAGCGGACCGAGCCGTGACTCTGGACCGCTCCGACTATCGAATCCACTATCTGCTGGCCCGAATCTACACGGCGCTGGGCGACGCCGGAAAAGCTGAGGAACACGCCCGCAACGCGGTCTACGTGGAACAGCAGTAAGCGATCAACCCCGGCCACAGGCCGTTAGTTCCCTGCCTTCGGGCGTACTGTAGCCGGTCCCGGTTCCTCGACCCGGAGCACCTGATTGGCGGGGACGTCCATCAGTTGCTGCCGAATTCCGCTCGGCCACCGAATTTCGAGCCGTTCGACGGTCTCGTCCGGTCCCAGGCCGAAGTGGACGCGGCGATCGCTGGAACCGCCATATCCGACGCTGGTCGTCACGTGATTGTGCTGAACACCGCCGGCCGACTCCAGGACCAACTTGGCCCCGATCCCGTCCCGGTTGCTCCGGGTGCCCGCCAACTCCACCAGCAGCCAGTGTTGCTTCCTTGGCGAAACGTTGCGAAAGATTCTCGCCGGCTCGTCAAAGCGGGTGGCCACGACGTCGACCCGACCGTCGTTGTCCAAGTCTCCGAAGGCGCAGCCGCGGTGGGCGCCCGCCGCCTGGAAGCCGGGCCCGGCGCCGCCGGAATGGTCCACGAAGCGTCCGCCCCGGTTGGCGAAGACGGCGTTCCTCTGCCGGTAGGGATAGTTGGTAATGATGTGGTCGATGTCCTCGATGTAGGAATTGGCCGAAAACAGGTCCTTCCAGCCGTCGTTGTTCAGGTCGTAGATCCCGTTGCTCCATCCGCTCATGGTGATGCTGAGTCGGGCGAGCTCGCTGCGCCGGGTGAAGTCGTCGAATATCCCGCCCCCTTCATTGTGATAGTAGGGGAAGGTCTCGTTGGTCAACGCGGTAATGAAGAGATCGGGCCGGCCGTCGTTGTCGATGTCCCGGAAATCCACGCCCATGCAGGAGAGCATCCTGCCGTCGCCGTTGTAGGCGACGCCCGCGGGAATGCCTTGCTCCGAAAATACGCCCTTGCCGTCGTTCCGAAACAACAGGCTCCGCGCCTTGTCGTTGGCCACGAAGACATCCAGGTCTCCGTCGTCGTCGTAATCGGCGAACGCCACTCCCATTCCTTTACCCAGGTGCCGGCCGATTCCGGACTCGGCCGACACGTCGCTGAAGGTGCCGTTTCCATGGTTTCGGAAAAGGAAATTCGGAAGCGGTTCGAAGTAGGACGGGTGGCAGTAGATGCGGACTCGCGTGTGCTCCCAGCCGCAGAAGGGATCCTTGTCGAAACCCCAGGCCACATAGTTGGCGACGAAGAGGTCCAGCCAGCCGTCATTGTCGTAGTCGAACCACCCGGCCGCGACCGCCCAGGTCTTGCCGAACCGGGGATGAATTCCGGCGACGCCCGCCCTGGCCGTCACGTCGGAGAAGGTCCCGTCGCCGTTGTTGCGGTACAAAGAGTTCCGATTGACCCCCGCCACGTAGAGATCCTGCCAGCCGTCGTTGTCGTAGTCCGCGGCCCCCGCGGCCATGGAATAACCCTTTCCCTGGACACCGGCCGCGAGCGTCACGTCGCGGAAGGTCCCGTTCCCCTGGTTCCGGTAGAGGCGGTTGAAGTACCGGGGCCCCGTCTTTTCGAGCGCCGGAATCTCCGCGCCGTTGACCAGGTAGATGTCCAGGTAACCGTCGTTGTCGTAGTCGAAGAGAGCGACCCCCGCGATCATGGGTTCGATCTGGTACTTGCGGGGAGTGGCGGAGTTGCGCAGTACGAAGTCGACGCCCGAGGCGGCGCCCAGTTCTTCGAACACGACGGGCGCCAAGTCCAGAATCGCCGCTTCGCCGCCGGCTGCCGAGGGCTTCGACCCAGTCCCCTCGAGCGCCGCCAACAACAGCGAAAGGCAGACCAGAGCCAGACGAGCTCGATCCCCTGTTTTTCTCATCACGCGGGCCAGACTCTTATGCTCCGATGCGGTCGCGTGAGTTCGGCGGCTCGAAAGCGGCCGCTGCAAATCCGTCGCTCCAGATTTGCCCCAAACGACAACATTTTACTATTGATAGATAAAAATGAGCTAAAATTCTCTATCAATAGTAAATACACCGTCAAGACCCGACGTTTTTCGCTTCCAGCTCCGGGTAGAGCGGAAGCTGGACCCACTCCCCCTGCCTGGCCTGGGACCGGTTTGCGGCTTCGATCAGCTCCACGCAGCGGAGCCCCTCCCGCCAAGTCAGACAGGGGTCGGTCCCGTCGGTGATCCAGCGGACGAATTCCCGGGTCTCCTTCCGCAGGGCCTCCTCGGCGCCGACCGGGTTCCCGCCGGGTTCCTCGAATCGTTCATGATGCTCGTCGGATTCCGTCAGCAGCTTCCAGTAGAGGTCGACGTGCTGAAATGAGGTGACCAACCGCATGCCTCCCCGGCTGCAGACGGCGTCGGCGCCGTAGACCTGCCGGTACCGGGTCAGGGGATAGGACAGAGACACCCCCAGAAAGCCGGTCGCTCCCGTGCTGAAGCGAAGCAGGACATGGATCGAGTCGGAGAAGTCATAGCGAGAGTCTATCCCAGGTCCGCAGACGGCGCTCACCGCCACCACGTCGCCGCACATGGCGCGCATCCAGTCGAGCTCGTGGACCCCCGAGCAGGCCAGCACGCCTCCGCTCTCGGCCTGCCGGGTCCACCATCCCCGAAAGCCATCTTGACGCGCGTCGAAGTAGCCGATGGTGGACATGGCGTGGACCGGTCCCAACAGTTCCCGAAGCTGGATCATCCGGGCCCAGGGAGGTCGAAGCCGGCGCTTGTGCCCGACCATCAGGCGAACCCCGGCACTCTCGCAGGCACGCACCATTTCCCAGCAATCCGGCACCGTGGGCGCCATGGCCTTCTCACAGAACACGTGCCTGCCGAATCCGGCGGCGGCCACCGCCATCGGCTTGTGGGTGTGATTCGGTCCCGTCAGGGCCACCGCATCGATCTCCGCCTCCTCCAGCAGCCGCCGGTAGTCTTCGAACTGGAGAACGTCCCGGCCCGTCATCTCCATGAAACGGGCTCTGGCTTCCGGACTGGGATCGCAGATGGCAACCACCTCCGCCACTTCATTGATGTACTGGGCCAGGAAGGGCGAGAAGTTGCCCGTCCCGAGCATGCCGAAACGAACGCGTTGGCTCATTGGAGACACTCCCGTGTTTCAGAGTCAGAAAGGATCGTCAGGAAGGGTCGAAGCGCTCCCAATAACGTTCTTCAGCGTTGCCGTCACTACGCCGCGCCGGATTGGAAGTCTCTCCGGTAGCGGTCGAGGGCATCCTGCGGCGTCCCTCGCATGACGTAGAGCCGGCCTTTGAGGCGGCGTTCCTCGCCGGCCGTGGTGAGAGAACCGAAATAGGGATCGGCGTGGAAGCACTTGTTCCCGACAGGATCGCCGTAGATGGCGTAGGCCCGTTCAAAGGCCAGGGCCGCTACGTGCCGCCGGTCCGAGGACTGGACGATCACGAGGGGCGCTTCGGCGATGGCGGGACTCACGGGAAGCATTTCGTGTCCGACCGGGATGAACCCGCCGGCGCCGTGAACGTTGAACAGTTCCATCTTGGGGCCGCCGCTCAGCTCGTTGAAGGTGCGCAGCCGACCCTCGTCGAAAAGGTAGGTTCGCTTCCGACCGGGGTCCGAGAAACGGCTCTCGAGTCCCACCACGCAGAAATGCCAATCCACCTTCCCCATGGGACGGCCGAGGCCGTTCTGAATCCCCAGACGGATGTCCAGGTAGTCGCTCCGAGCCGACAGATGGAGCCAGAAACGGCCGTGTCCGGGAACCGGACAGTCCGCCGAAAGTTCCTCGTCACCGCTCGTTTCACGCCACTCGAAAGGAATGTGGCGATACCCTTTTCCCCTGCCCTCCGGCTGGTAGGGCGGGAAATGATCGTCGTAGAGGTAAGCCTGCTCGTAGCCCACGATCTCGGAGGTCCGGAGGATCAGGCGCTCCTCCGAGCTCATCCAGGGAGCCCGCAATGCAGCACACAGGCGCCAGTCATGCCGCGCCCCTTGATTGCGGAATTCGGCATAGGGGCCTTCCCACTCATAGGGCCGGAGGGTCAGCCTCGGCTCCCCGGCCTCTCCATGTCCGAGGGCGGCGCCCGGATCCAGGAAGTTCACCAGGGCCCCCCCGGCAACATACCCCATGAACTCTCGTCGTGTGACCATGGATCTCCCTTCCTTGATATCGGTCGGCGTCGAAGGCAGGGAGGCCGGTCAGTAGCCCCAGGTCTTCACCGACCATCGCCTTTGAAACAGTTGCCGGTACGACTGGTTGACCAAAGCAATGGCCGCCAGGTCGGTCCGGTTGCGCACTACCGGGACATAGGCTTCCAGGCCCTTTCGCAGAACGGCCATGGCCTGGTCGGCTTCCTTGACGGCGCCGGCCCGGTCGCCGGAACGGAATGCGGTGGCGGACCGGTGAACCGCCTGCACCGCCTCCACGTAGTGCTGGGCGAACTCCAGGCGGCCGACCCAGAAATCCACGTACCAGCGACCCTCCGGTGTCGCCTGGGCGCGGGCCTTCCGGGCCGACTCCAGAGCCCGTGAATAGCCCTCATGGGCCTCGTCAACATAGGGCGGAGTCGCGCGGTCCTTCAGATACCAGTATTTCATCAACATGCCGCCCGGCGAAAATGACGTCGCCGGAGGCCAGTCCGCCGGAAACGCGAATGCCGACCTGGCCAAGGCGATGGTCACCGCCTCCACTTCATGGTACGCCGCCAGCATGTCCTCGACGCATCCCTCGCCGCAGATCGCCTTCAACTGATCCCGCGCCACCGCGTCGGGAGTGACGTCCGGATCCCAGGACGCACGCGCAAGGTAGGCGAGGGGCCAGTCATGGTCTCCGGGGAATCGCTCCCGGGCGATGACTCCCTGCCAACCGTGACGGTGCATGACCTGGATGATCTCGTACAGCGAGTTGGTGGTGAGCTGGGGCATGACTCCGATGTTGTCGTCGTCCAGAGTCAGGTTCAGGATGCCCAGGACTTGAGAAGGGAGATCCTTGAGAATCTCGATCCGCCGCAGGAGGTGGACCGGCTGATTGGAGGGCATGCTCTCCAGAGTCCAGTCCGCCGGCCAGATCCGGTCCAGGATCGGATAGAGCTCTTCCGAGACTCCGAAACAGTTGACCCGGATCCGGGAGCGCGAGGTTCCCTTCAATACCTCGGGGTCGCGCAGGAGCCGGTCGAAGAAGTAGAGGTTGGCGATATCCCCCTTGAGCTCGTTGAGCGCCCGCTCGGGACTCCCTTCCGATCCCTTGCGATGCTGCACGTCGGAGGTGATCCGGCTCAGGGAGAGCAGCTCCCCGACTCCGTATTTTTCGTCGAGGGCCTCCCACGCCCGCTCGTACTCCCCGATCCATTGCCGGAACTCCGGCATGAACACGGTGATCACGTCGGTCTTGGGATAGCTGTTGAGCGTCGCCCGCAGGACGGCGGCGGAGAGGCCGAAGAGCTCGGGGTCCTCCAGAGGCGTGTCTTGTCCAGGAACCACCGACATCCCACTCAGTTGCGCGCTCTGCTCGGCGCCGTCGAGCAGCGGCGCGAACTCCGGCGGGAAGTCGATCACCGGAGCGGCATACGCGGTCTCCATGCCCCGTTTGTGGATATGGTCCATCAGGTTTCGAACCAGTTGCTGCCCCGCCTCGATCAATTCGGGATAGGAGGAGGTGAGCGGAAGATCGCGATTCCAATACTGGGAAACGTCTCCGAAAAGGGACCGCCCGATGGTGTCCGGAGTGATGGGATAGTGGTAGCCGTACCAGAGATGGGCCGAACTGCGCTCAATTCCCTTGTGCTCCCAGTGCAGGTAGGGCTGCCATCCGAAGGCATAGACGTTGATCCGGGTGAACTTCATCTTGGCCAACTGATCGATCAGAGGCCGGAAGTCGGAGATGCCCCATCCCTCCATGCTGGCCACCAGATCCTGGATGGTGGGGTGGGCGCGAACCCGGAAGACCGGCTCCATGACCGCGTCCAGTTGCGGAAGCTGGAACGGCTTCTTCGGAGGCAGGACGTCGCGGTCGATGAGGTACCGGACACCCCAGCGCTCGGCCAGCTCGTAGACCGCCCACAGGGTGGCGCGGGGACTTCCGCCGCCGACCACAAGCGCCGGCCGGCCTTCGAAGTCGATGGTCCGCAGCACCAGGCCTTGATCGGTCAGTTCGGGAAACGAGCCGGCTGGAAGCGCCTGGCCGAGAAGGGGGTTGGTCTCAGGCGAGCCCAGAAGGAGAACCGCTTCGGTGGAGGCGGGCGGTTCGGAGACCGGGCGGACCCGAACGTCGAAGAGCTGTTCCAGGTAACCGCAAAGCTCGCTGGCCGCGAACTGCTCCAACTCGGAAGCCGAAGGCCCGACCACGACACTCACCGGCGAGGAGGGAGACTGGGTGCAACTCGGCAGGAAGCCCGCTAACGGGATCATTAGAAGGAGAATTCCGGCCGGGGGCCAAAACCAACCGTGTCCGATCCGCTCCGAACGGCCCTTCAGAGCCGGAACGATGGAACCGCCGGTGGATCGCCGCTTGGATGCCATTTCACCCCCCGATTCCGGCCCACGAAAGCCGCCCGCCGCCCGGTTGGAAGAATATCCAATCACTCGGCGCAGGCCGTTAGAAGCTCCCCCACCGGCCGGGGCCCCGGCGAATTAGTGGGAGAAACTCGTCCTTGGTTCCGGCAGCGTTGGAGCAACGGCTCTCTAGGAGCCTGCGCCGCAGAAATTGATCTACTGCGAAAGCGGTGGAATCGGCCCATATTTCCCCGATTTGTCGGCGAATAGAACAACTATGCACCTCCAAATCGAGAAAATCTGGCCTCGATTCCCCGCTTTCTCGCTACGATCATTTCTACCGCGCAGACTCCTAGCCGCTGACTCCCAATGGAACGTGGAGGAAGAGTGGGGGACAAGAATGCCCCCCCTCCAAGTCGATCCTCCTCAGAGGACGAAAGAGGGCGCCCATAAGGGGCGCCCCTACGTGTTTCTCAAAAGATGAACCGCATATCCACCACGACCTTGCGCTGACCCAAGGAATCGTGCCACATCCCCCGAGCATTCCCCGATCCCCGGATCTGGCCGGCGGTGGCGCTGTTCACGGTGGTGACGGGGTTGCCGTAGACGGGATGATTGAGGACGTTGACGATGTTGGCTCCGAGCTGGATCCGGGCGCCTTCGCGGAGGAAGTTGAGCTCGAACTCCTTGTACGGGTTCAGATTGAAGATCCAGGCTCCGGGCCCGACGATGGAGTTGATCTGCGCATTGCCGAGGGATCCGGCGCTGGGCACCTCATAGCACCGCGTATTGAACCATTGACCACGGACGGCCTTGGGCCCCCCGTTCGGGTCATTGCAGGTCTGGTTGGGACGGCCGCCGAACCTGCCGTAGTTGGCAAAGTCGACCCCGCCCCAGTTTGGCGTCAGCCCGATTCCCGACCGCCAGGAGAAGGCTCCCGTGAAGGTCCAGTTTCCGGCGATCGCATTCATCACCGGGTTCAGGTCGGCGAAGAACCGCTTGCCGCGGCCGAACGGCATCTCCGCGATGAAGTTCCAGAGGATGTCGTGGCTGGGCCAGGGTGTCGCCATCGCCACCCGGTCGCGGTCGAGGTCGAAGGGATACTCGGGCCAGGTGATCCCCTGATCGGTGGCCCAGATGGGCGCGTTCAGGCCCCCGGACCACTGCTTGGTCAGCGAGAGCTGTGAGTGCAGGCCGTTGACCCAGGGATGGGTCAGCCGGAACTCGATCCCGTTGTAGATGCTGTCTCCGCCGTTCTCGACGAAGTTCACGCTGCCGAGATTCGGCCAGGGCAACCGATCCCGGCTCCAAGGAGTGCCGCTGGCCATGATGGCGTTCAGATTCCGGCCCCAGAGCAGATCATTGCTCTTCACTCCCCGATAAGTGGCCTGCACGCCCCAGTTGGTGGCGATTTCCCGTTCATAGGTCACGTTCCAGTTGTGCGTCCACGCTTCGTGATAGTCCTTGGCGAACCCGAAGGCGCTGCTGACGGTGATGACGTCCGAGGCCGTGGGGAAAGCGTTGGGCCAAGAATACAAGGTGCCCGTGGGGCTGCCCGTACGGACTTCATTGGTGAAACTCTCGGAAACCACGAAGGGACCGAACGCCTGGAGCGGCAGGAAGCGGGAAGCTCCGTTGTAGATCCCCCAGCCTCCGCGAAGCACCGTTTTCGGAGTCATTCGATAGGCAAATCCGACGCGAGGCTGCCAACTGTTGGAGCCTTCGATCAGCTTGCCCGGGAACCCGGCCTCACCGGCCAACTTGATGGGGAAGGTGTGGGTCGGCCAAGAGGGATGGATCCGCTCCCGGGCGAACTCGTTCGGCACCACGATGGAGAGGCTGTCCGGGTCGAAGTTGTAGTACATTCCGTTCTTGTCGTAGGGAACCGTATAGCGGCTCCAGCGCAGTCCATAGGAGATGTTCAACTTGTCGTTGATCCGGAAATCGTCCTGGATGAACGCCCCCCACTCCCATTTCCGGCGAGCGATGACGGAACGGGGCTGATACCGAGTCTGGGAACTCGGCAAACCCAGCAGGAAGTCTGCGAAACCATCTCCGCAGACGGCCGGGGCCGCGCAGGTCATGGGGTCCTTGGCCACCTGGGCTCCGGTGAATATGTTGCTGAAATTGAAGTTGCCGAAGTAAAACCCATTGGCCGGACCGTCGTGCAGCAGCTTAACCGCCGAAACGCCGATCTTGATGTTGTGGTTACCTTCGGTCACCGAGAGGTCGTTGAAGAACGAATACCTGGTGTCATAAGTGGCGCTCTCGTTGTCGGAATAGGTCCGCAGCCAGTTGGCGATGTTGATATGGGGCATTCCCGAAAGGTCGGGCACCGCGACTCCTTGAAGACCCCAGCGGTCCACAAATTCCGGACCCTGCGCGCTCTCGGCGTCCCCTTCCCAGTCCTTCAACTGCCGGTGGATGTAAACGAAACGGGTCGCGCCCAATCGCATCTGGTTGACCACGCCCGGCCCGAAGACATGGCTGTGGGTCACGCCCGACTGCCAGTTGAAGACGTTGTCCTGCAGAGTCGTGTGCAGGGCGTTGCTGGTTCCGGTGCTCGGGTGGTGGCGATCCGTGTTGCTGAGGACTTTGTGCCGCACCGCATGAAAGGAGAAGCTGTCGTTGCCGCCGACGTTGAAATCGGTCTTGATGTTGTGGTCGTTGTCCTGACGATACCGGCCGGCCAATTGCTGGACGTTGTTGGTATAGCTCTCCGGAGCACCGAGGTAATTGACCGAACTCCCCATGAAGTCGTTCATGATCGCCTGCGCGACGGAACTGATGCGGCCGGCGGGAATGACGTTCCCGGGAAACTGTTCTCCGGTCGTAGGATCGATGATCTTCGACGGATACAGGGAGAAGTCTCCACCTTGCATGCGCAGGCTGGGGAAGGATTGGGGCCGGGAGTTCGACAGATTCGAAAACGAATTCGGCCGAGCCCAGGAATAGAAGAAGAACACCCGGTCCTTGAGAATCGGACCGCCGACATTGAAGAACTGCCGTTTCGCCGTGACACAGGGCGCTCGGCTGGCTCGGGCCGGCGAGAACGGGCTTCTCAACGCGTTCAGGCAAGGATTGACCGCGGCCATCCAATACTCCGCATGGTACTCGTTGGTCCCGCTCTTCAAAGTGGCGTTCAGGGTCACCGGCCGAGCGTACTCCGCGGGCGCATTGCTCAGCACGGCGCTGACTTCCTGGATGATGTTGTTGGAGACCGAGGCGCTGATGAAGTTGTACTGCATGCCTTCGACGTTGTACTGGTTCATGTCCGCGCGGTTGCCGACGAACCCGTAAACGCCGCCCGCGGCCGAACCCGCAGCCCAGATCATCTGTTCTCCCAGAAGCGCCCCTCGCGTCATGCTGGCGATGGGCTTGTCACGGACCTGTGAGGGAAGCGCCGTCGAAATCGTGGCGTTGTTCGACTGGATGACCGGAACTTCGTCGGTGACGATCACCGAGTCGGTGACGTCCCCGACATCAAGAACGATGTCCACGCGTCTCAGCAGTCCCGGGGACACGACGATGCCGGTCTGTACGAATCGTTTGAATCCCGTCAGTTCCGCCTCCACGGTGTAGGTGCCGGGCTGGATACCGGCGAGGCGATAGACTCCGAGATCGTTGGTGACCGCCGATCGCTGGGCCCGGTTGCTCTCGTTGGTCGCCATGGCGGTAACGCCCGGGATCACGCCTCCCGTGGAGTCCCGAACGACCCCCGTGAGGTCGCTGTTCATGGTCTGGGCCGTCACCATCGACGGCAGCAGCAGACCGCACAGGGCCGCCAACACCACGACTGACTTCATGGGACCGATGCCAAAAATCTGTTTCCGAATTCGCATGTCATCCCCCCTAAAGTTGGAAGATTTTCGGGATCACCCACAAGGATGAAAGGGCGCTGGACCTGTCTCGAATTTGCCGGAGCAAGATGACGGCGGATGCGAGTCGCACGACTGCCGGAAGGGTTTCCGGTTCCAGGTGTTCCGATACTGCGAGAGGTTTGCCGGTCGGCGATTAGCGGGAGTACAGGACTGGAAAGGGCATTGACCGACAAACGAATCAATGACGGCAAGCTGGACCCCCTACTGGCAACTCAGGACGGCGTGCTCGGCGGGTCCCCGACGTCATCTTTCGGACTTACTAAATTGCTGGCGACCCGATGAAAATTGTTGATGACAGGCTACACCGGACAATTTCCGGAAAGCAAGCAAGGGAGCGATTTTCTGTGAGAGTTGCCCGGAGGACCGGAGTGGGGATCGTCGCGGCATTCGACGGCTGATGCATTCTGCCTGCTGAAAAAGGCCGCCGGAATCCCTTGGTTACGGCGACTGTCTCTCGCCGGGGTCGGACGGGCCCGGGCGGCGCTCCCCCGTCGAAGTTCTCCCGATTCGCTTCGGGTCCCCAGAAGAATTCGGTGCTGCTACTCGCTGGCGGCGGCCAGCTCCGGGCGAAGGACCAGGCGGTGCGACTCCGCGATCGCCTCTCGGTTCAGCGGGATCGGATGATACCGGCCCGTCAGCCAGAGATCCGCCAGGTCGGCGTAGTGGGGCGAGGCCGGGATTCCCGACTGGCCGCCGGGGATCGCGGCCTGGAATCGGTCCGGATCCGAAAAGTCGGTGATCTGCCGCACGGAGGCGCCGGACAGGACGCGGAAGTCGTCTGACCGGTACTCCATCTTCTTCACGGTGCGGTTAGAGCCCGGAACCGGGAAGGGTCCCAGGTTGAAGTACCTTCCCAAAAGCCCGGAGGTCCGCCCCAGGGGATGGGCCAGGGTCAGGGTGTGGACGTCTCCCCAGAGCCAGTTCCCGGGATCGGGACCCCAACGGGTCGAGACACGGATCACGGCCTTGCGGAAGGCGGCTCGGAGAATGTCGGACAACTCCTCGACGCGCGGTGTCTCGATCCGGTCGAGCCAGCTCCGGGCTCCCCGCTTCAGGACCGTCCGAACCATGTTGTCCGGCAGGTTTCCTCGGGAACGGTAGTCTCGGATCAGGCCTTCTCCCAGCTCGTCCTCGAAGATCTCTTCGAACAGCTGCCGGTGGAAGACGGCGAACAGGGTGGGCGCGGTCTGTCCGGCATCCATCACATGGTTCCAGCCGCGCAATATGCCGAGGGCCTCTCCCACCGGGTCTCCGGCGGGCGGAGGAGAATCGAATGCCTCCAGGAGCATGGGGATGATCTCCCGGGCCGCCCACAGAAGTGAATCTCCCTGGAGACGTTCCATGTCCTCGACCGAGAGCCGGTCGCGAGAGGCCAGGACCTCTCGAATCCGGCTGATGCGGTCCACCGGCTCCCAATAGGCGGAGATATAGAAGGGGCCGGGCGCCTCTACCGTGGGATTGTTGGCCGAGGCCAACCAACCTTGGGGCGGATCGAAGGTGACCGGATGGTCCTCGAAGGGATGGAACCCGTTCCATTCCTCGCTGCCGTCCCAGCCCACCCGGAAGCGGGTCCCCTCGTTTCGGCCATCCAGACGCGGGAAGGCCCCGACGGTCTGCATGCCGATGTGTCCCTCCCGGTCGGCGTAGACCACGTTCTGGGCCGCCGTGCCGAACCGCGACATGGAGGCGCGGAACTCCTCCCAATTCCGGGCCCGGTTCAGAAGCCACAGCCCCTCCAACTCGTTGGAGTGGTCCGCGGCATGCAGGGTCCAACGGTAGGAGACCGGCTTTCGGATCTCGGGAAGCAGGTGATTGACCAGAGGTCCATGGGGCGTGGACAGCACCTCCAGCGACCGGGATTCTCCACCCTTGACCCGGATCGTCTCCACCCGTTTGTCCAACTCCACCCATTTGCCTCGGTACATGACTTGGCCGGGACGGTCCTCGTCCAGCTTCTCCACGAAGAAATCCGCCGCATCCTGCATCACGTTGGTCAGTCCCCAGGCGAGGTTCCGGTTTCGTCCGACCACCACGAAGGGCAGGCCGGGGAGCGTGACTCCCGCCACGTCGAAACCGGGAGCGCGGAGATGAGTCTGATACCAGACGGATGGCAGGGAAAATCTCAGGTGAGGATCGTTGGCCAGGATGGCGTGCCCCGTCGCGCTGCGCCGGGGCGATACCACCCAGCTGTTGCTGCCACCCGTTCCATTGAACGGCATCAGGAACCGTCCCGGAAAGTGAACACCTGCGGCACCGGGAATCAACTCCCCAAGGCGATCGAGGACCGCAGCCGATTTCATGGCCGGGGGGGGCGAAGATGGTAGCGAATTCGGTCCGGTCGACGGATGGACCGCCGGCGATCCACCCCGACGGAAGGGGAAAAGCTCCGAAGCACGCTCTTCACCCATGCGCGCCGCCAACTGCTCGTAACAACGGTCCATCTCCCAAGACAGATTCAATCCCCAGGTCATGAGCCCCACCAGCCCCACGAAATCGTCCGGTTCGACCGGCTCGAAAGCATGGCCCAAGAGGGTGAACTCCAGAGGCAGGGCACCGTCCAGATCGACGACGGCGGTGTTGATGCCGAGAGCGTACGCCCGTGCCGCCGAGCGAACCGGCGGTTGGGCCCGCTCCAGCATGCGGCGGGGAGGCCCGTGGAGATCGATGGTACGGAATAGGAGATCCAGATTCAGGCCCGGTTCCCCCACCAGCTCCGCCAGCCGTCCCTGGCTGACGTGCCGATTCAGATCCAACTGGAAGAGCCGGTCCTGGGCGTGGACGTAGCCGAGAGCGAAATAGGCGTCCGTATCGCTGCCGGCAAAAATGTGAGGGATGCCCCAACGGTCGCGCACGATCTCGACCGGCTGCTGGAGCCCGGGTACGTCACGGGTTCCGTCGAGCTGGGGCAACGCCCGCCGGGCAAAATGCCGAAAAGCCAGAAAGGATCCGAGCGCCAAGGCCAGCAAGGCCCACGCCGCGTATCGGAGTCCCTTTCTCACACCATGCCCGAAGGCCGCCACTGCGGGTTGATCTTGTGGTCAGATTTGCGAATAGCGGGTGGGGACCAGGAACCAGTTGGTGATCTTGGAGACCGTGTCCTTGTAACGGTCCATCGCCTTCATCCTGACCCAGTCGGGATGAACCATGAAAGCCTCCCAGCTCTTCTTGTGCGTCTCCCGATCGGCGCTCGACAGCATGTAGGTCAGGTTGGGCACGTCGTGGCCCACCAGGACCTCTCCGAAGAAAACGGGACCCAGACCCGTTTCCCGCATGACCTGAGTTTCACCCTCGTTGAACATCTCCACCTTCCGATAGGCCGCATTCTCGTGATGGCTCTCGTAGGTCCTAAGCTCGAAGATCCGCGCCGCCCGATTGGCCGTTTGCTCCGGCAGCTCCATGACCGGAATGCTGGCGAAAGCCTTCATCAGCTTGCTCTCGATTCGCCCGTAGGCCGGGTCCTCAATGGAGGCGGAAAAATATTCGGACGCCGCCGGCTGATAGTTCGCATCCTGATCCAGGACGTCGCTCAGCCGAGCCATGTGATCCAGGGTGGGATAGGGGATGAGGGCAAAGATGGAGAAGTCGTCTCCCGGTTCCATGAGGGTGAAGACTCCGACCCGATCGATCCCCATCCGGTTCAATGCAGGAACCAGGGCCGTCTCCAGGTAGCGGCTGGCCAGTTCCTGCTTTTCGAGGCTGTCGATGCGGTAGACGCGAAGCTCGTAGTACTCCTGCATGTTCTCCCCCGCCGTTTCGCTCGCCGGCGCCTCGGAGGCCTCGTCGTGAACCGTCATGGTGCAGCTCATCGCCAGAACCATCGCCAGGCCCAGCCAAACGAATCTCCGCGACTGGAAATACTTGGAACTGATCATCTTGGCTCCCCTCCGGTTGTCCGCGTCGCGGGCAAGAGCACCCCTCGACCCGGATCACGCGGACCAAGGTAGTGACCGGCCGACCCGGTGTCAATCGGCGCGAGGCCTCGGTTGACAGGCGAACCCGGCGGGACAATAGTTCTCCCCGATACGAAATTGGCATACCGGGACAAACCTGAAGGGGGTCACCGCATGAAGTTCAGAAGCCGAGCGTTCGGTTTTCGGCAGAGTGTTCCACACCTCGCCGCCGCATCCTTGTTCTTGCTTCTCTTCTGCTCCGTTCCATCCCGCGCGTCGCAGGACGAAGAGGGATTCGTTCCGCTCTTCAACGGACGGGATCTGACCGGTTGGATCGGCGACTCCAAGCTCTGGAAGGTGGAGAACGGAGTGATCGCCGGCTCCACGGAGGAGGTACAGATAAAGCGCAACAGTTTTCTCTCCACCACCCGGAGCTTCAGCGATTTCACCCTGCGAGTCTCGGTGAAGTTGATCCGGGGGAACAGTGGAATCCAATTCCGCAGCGAGCAGCACCCCGACCACGTGGTCAAGGGGTATCAGGCCGACATCGCCGACGCAAATTACTTCGGCATGCTCTACGACGAGGGCAAACGCGGCATGATGGACTATTGGAAGAATCTGAGTGCCGAGGAAAAGGCGGCGATCAACTCACGCGCCGACCTGACCGGCTGGAACCGGTACGAGATCATCTGCGAGGGGCAACGGGTTCGGCTCATACTCAACGGCCACCTGGTTTGCGACATTACTGATCCCAAGGGGTCGAGATCCGGGATCATCGCCCTCCAACTCCACACCGGGCCGCCCATGCGGGTCCTGTTCAAGGACCTCGAGATCAAAGCCGCAAGGACTGCCGGCCGGCACCGGCGAGGCAAGGATCGTTTTCAGGCCGCCCCGGGCTTCCAAGTGGAGCAGGCGGCCACCGACGAGCTGCTGGGTTCACTGGTCAATCTGACCTTCGATCACCTGGGACGACCGGTCGTGGCCCGTGAGCACGGCGGCATCCACATCCTGCTGGATAAGGACGGTGACGGTCGTTTCGAAGGCTTCCGGGACTTCTCGAACCAGGTCCAAAGAGCACACGGAATGCATTATCTCGGCGCCGGAGACCTGCTGGTTCAATCCAACGGCCCCGAAGGACCCGGCCTCTACCGGTTGGTCGACGAGGATGGCGACGACCAGGCCGACTCCACCACCCTGATCGCCGCCAGCCGGGGACGGATCGGAGAGCATGGACCGCACGCCATCCTGACCGGAATGGACGGCAACCTGTACCTGCTCTACGGCAACCACGCCTACCCCGACGTGACCGTCGACCCCGGCTCTCCGTCCCGGGGACTCCATGAAGACCACCTGCTGGAGCGCTACCTGGATCCCCGGGGGCACGCCAACTCGATCCGGGTGCCCGCGGGCACCATCCACCGGCTGGATCTGTCCAGCAACCGGTGGACCCAATTCAGCGCCGGGTTCCGGAACGCCTTCGACTTCGCCCTGGACCCAAAGGGGGAGATCTTCACCTTCGACTCGGACATGGAGTGGGACTTCGGACTGCCCTGGTACCGGCCCATCCGGGTCATTCACGCGGTCCCCGGAGGAGACTACGGGTGGCGAACGGGATCCAGCAAGTTCCCCGGCTACTACCCCGATTCGCTCCCCGCCGTCGAGAGCCTCGGACGCGGCTCGCCGGTGGGAATCGCCTTCTACCAGCACCGGACCTACCCCCGGAAATTTCACGGCGCCCTCTTTCTGGGAGACTGGTCCCGGGGGCGCATCCGGGTCAGCTTCCCGGAGCAGACCGGGGCCAGCTACGTCGCCTCCGGCGAGGACTTCGTCTCGGGGGAACCCTTGAACGTGACCGACCTGGACGTGGGTCCAGACGGGTTCCTCTATTTCTCCACGGGGGGACGCTCCACCAGCGGCGGGCTCTACCGGGTCCGCTACGCCGGCGCTACGGCCGAGTCCTCCGTAGGAACCGGCTCGGGCGTCCGCGAGGCCCTGACCCGGCCCATGCATCGCTCCGCCTGGGGACAACTGGCGCTGACCCGGCTCAAGTCCGAATTGGGACCCCGTTGGGAACAGGACCTGGTCCGGATTTCCCGCGACCGGGCGTCCCCCTCCCAGCAGCGAGTCCGCGCCCTGGAGTCGCTTCAGACCCTGGGGCCGGCGCCCGGCCCGAAGCTGCTGTCCCAGCTTTCCAGGGATGAGGATCCGAAGGTCCGCGCGGCCGCCGTCCTGCTGCTGGGGACCCACCCCCTGCACCAAGTCTCTTCGATCCTGCAGGAGCGTTTGGGCGACTCCGATCCCCTGGTGGCGAGGCGGTCCGCGGAATCCCTGCTCCGGGCCGGATTGGATACCGGCTCGTCCCTGCCGAACCCGGAGGGGCTGGCTCGGAGCCTGTATCGACTCATGGATCATTCCGACCGGTTCGTCCGCCACGCCGCGCGGCTGACTCTGGAGCGGATGGACCCGCCACTTTGGACCTCGTTGGTCCTGCGAGACACTGTTCGGGATCGGCCCCGCGCCGCTCTGGAAGGCCTTCTGGCCTTGATCCGGGTCCGAAACCCAGGTCCGGACTGGAAGGCTGTCCTGGAAAAGATCCTGGAGTACGGCCGCCAACCCATGACCGAGGAGATTCGACTGGGCTACCTGCGAATCTGCCAGTTGGCCTTCCTCCGCGATCCGGCCCCCGAGACACCGGGACGTGAAAAATTCGCCTCCCGTCTAGGCTCCCGGCTGCTGGATCTCTATCCCACAGACAATTCTCTCGTGAACCGGGAGTTGGAAACGCTCCTGGGGTTCCTGCAGACGCCGGGCGCCATCGGGGCTCTGCTCCGGGAACTGAAGCCGGAGAAGTCCCAGCCGGACCAGATCCATACGGTCTACGCGCTCCGGTCCATCAAGCAGGGGTGGAGCCGGAATCAGAGGAACGCCGTGGTCGAGTGGTTCGACCGGGGATGGCAGATGCCGGGAGCGGCCAGCATGCACGGCTACATCACCCGGCTCTGGGAAGACGTTCTGTCGGTGCTTCCGCCGGAGGAGCGGGCTCAAGCCGAAGCGCGGGAGGAAGAGCAGGCGCGGAAGCGCGCGGAACGGGTCCTGGAACTCATCAGTGGAGAGCCTCCACCTGAGAGATCGAGGCTCATCCAGATGAGTTTCGAGGAATTGAGCACCTACCTGGAGTTCGATCCCGGCTCCTACGAGAGGGGGAGCGCGGAGCGGGGGCGGGCCGTCTTCCACCGGGCCAAGTGCTCCAATTGCCATGTGTTCGGAAGCGAGGGCCGGGGCGGCGGCCCCGATCTGTCGACGTCGGTCAAGCGCTTTCGCCGGTCCGAGATCCTCGAAGCCGTGATGTTCCCCTCCAAGGTCATCTCCGACCAGTACACGGCGCTCATCGTCGAGGCGAAGGGAAAGGAGCTGTTGACCGGAATGCTGGCGGATGAAAACGAAGAGACCTTGACCCTTATCGACGCCTCCGGCGAGAGAATCGACATCCCCAAGAACCTCGTCACCGATCGGCGAACCTCGCAGATCTCCATCATGCCCGAAGAACTGCTGGAGACCATGACCCTGCAGGACCTGGTCAACCTGTTCCTGTTTCTGGAACGTGGTTCGGGATTCTGACGGGGAGTCGGCCTGCGGCTTTCGCTCAGGAGTCGGGATCGGGAACCCAAGTCAAGTCTGGAAGTCGGACGACACGGGTCCTCCACTGGGACCCGTCCAGTTCCAGGATGCGGACTCCTGGCGGTATTGGATCGAAGACCGGGCTCTCCCCCTCGGGAAGAAACTGGAAGGCGGTGGAGGGAGCGGCCAAGACCGTCGCGTCCCCGAGTCGGCCCCGGAACTCGTGATGGACGTGCCCGCAGCAGACGAGCTGCACTTGAGGAGCGGCATCCACGACCCGGGAGAGCTGCTCGGCATCCTCCAGGCCGATCCGGTCCATCCAGGGACACCCGACGGTAACCGGAGGGTGATGGATGAAAAGGATCGTGGGCGCTCCAGGATCCGCCCCCAGTTCCCGCCTCAACCAGGCCAACTGGCGGTGGCCGACCCGTCCGGAGACGAATCCGGGCAGCCGCGAATCCAGCCCCACCAACTTCCAGCCCGGCACTTTCATTGAGAAGCCGAAGAAATCCCGGCCGGGGACGGACAACTCGGGGAAGACCTCCCGCAAGAACTCCCGGCTGTCATGATTCCCCGGGATCATCCGCCAGGGCGAGGTTCTCTCCTCCAACGTCCGCCTCAGGAGCCGGTAGGTTGCCCGCTGCTCATCGTGGGCCAGATCCCCGGTCAGGATCATCCAGTCGAAACGGACGGCCTCTCGATCCAAATGGCGAAGGACCTGACGGAAAGATCGATAGGTAGGGACACCCCGAAGCTGCGCGTCCGGGTCGAACAGCAAGTGAGGATCGCTCAGCTGCAGAATCCGAACCGCCATGGCGGACCCAGTCTAACCCACTCAGGATAAGCAGTAAATTTCCCGATTCGTAATTCCCATCCCCGATCTCCGATTCCCGATCGGATCAGTTGTCCCTCCTCCCGGGTTGCTATATTCTGCGCGCTTGTTGGATTCGAGGCTCTCGTGAGTCGTCCGGGACAACACCGTCACTGATCAAGGCGTTACGACAGGGAGACAGCAGCATGAAAGCGGCCATTTTGTACGGAGCCAGGGATCTTGGAATGGAGGAACGGGACCTCGACGTCGATGCTCTGGGACCGAACCAGCTCTACGTCGAGACCCTGGTTTCGGCCCTCTCCACGGGAACCGATCTGGGCAACTACCTGGGCGACTCCACTTATGTGCCCGACGCCCCCGACTACCCGCGCCAGGTGGGCTACTCCAACGTGGGAGTGGTTCGCAAGGTGGGCTCGGCAGTCACCCAATTCAGTCCGGGCCAGAGGATCTTCTCGCGCCACTATCACCAATCCGCCTTTATCGCCAGCGAGAGCGAGGTGCTGACTCCGATTCCGGACGGGATCCCCTCCGATGAGGCGTCGCTGGCCTATCTCACCCATCTGGGTTTGGCCGGACTGCGTCAGGCTCGGTACGAGACCGGGGAGAACGTCGCCATCGTGGGTCTGGGTGTGATCGGGCTCTGCACCGTGGGACTGGCTCGGGCCATGGGCGCCAAGGTGGTGGCCATCTCCAACTCCCCCAAGAGATCGGAGGCTGCTCTGAAAATGGGCGCCCACGCCGCCGTCGAGTACAGGGATCCCGGTGTCGGCGACTGTATCGCCCAGACCTTCGGCGACGAGGGGACCGATCTCGTCATCCTCACCGCGAATCCCTGGCCCGCGTACCGGCTCTCGGTGGACATCGCCCGCACCGGAGGACGGATCAGTATCCTGGGCTTTCCGGGAAGGTTCCAGGAACCGCCCGATTTCAATCCCTTGGACCCCGAATGGTTCTATGCCAAGCAGCTCACGCTTCTGGGTGCGGGCTATGCTCCCGGCACCGATGCTCCGGCCTCGGACCTGCGGTTCAACATCCGCAGGAACCTCCAGTACATCATGAGCCTCCTGGCCACCAGGGACATGCGATTCGATTCCCTGATCACCCACCGCTTCCCGCCCGAACGAATGAAGGAAGCGTACGAGCTGGCCCTGGAGCACTCCAAGGAGCTCATCGCCGCCGTGTTCGATTGGCCCCAGAATGATTAGCGCCCCATGAGCGGCAACGGGATCGACCTGGGCATCGTGGTGTTCTACGCCCTCGGCGCCCTCGGCTACGGACTCTGGGTTTCGCGCCGCGTCCGCACCTCGCTGGACTACACCGTCGCCGGCCGGCAACTGGGCCTGTTCGCCCTGGTGGGCACGCTGGTGATGACCGAGTTGAACCCCTCCACCATGATCTGGTTCGGGAGCATCAGCTATTCGGCCGGACCCCGCGCCGCCTGGCTCTGCCTGATCTTCATCGTCGGACTCGGCAGCTACGGCCTGCTGGTGGCGCGCCGCTGGCAGCGGCTCCAGGCGGTGAGCATCGCCGAGATGTTCGAGGCTCGATACTCCCTGGGAATGCGCCGAGCCGTCAGTCTGTGCACCACGTTGATACTGACCCTCTTCTCTTCGGGGTACCTCATCGCCACCAGCAAGACCTTCTCCTCGGCACTCGGACTCCCACCCTCGGGAGCGCTGGTCCCGGGTTGGATCACGGCGGACCGAACCCTGGTCTGGACGGCCCTCGTGATCAGCACGACCGTCCTCATCTTCACCTGGGCCGGCGGCCTCATCTCGGTGGCCTTCACGGATACCGCATCACTGATTGTGACCGTGGTGGTGCTGCCCCTCCTGGCCATCAGCGCCCTCCAGTACGCTTCGCCCGAACCCCTGCTCCACTCCTACCAGGCCGTGGATCCCGACCCGGTTCTACCCCTCCATTTCATCGTCACTCTGAACGTGGTCATCCTCCTCTGCTATCCCCTGGCGCCCTGGTACGGGCAGCGGATGTTCGCGGCCCGCAACGAAAAGGTGGCCCTCGCCGCGGTAGGAATCGCCACCCTGGTCACCACCCTCCTCTATGCCTGCGGGCAGGTGGCCACCATCCTCTATCACGGGCACCAACCCGACCTGCCGGATCCGGATCAGGCCGTGGGTGGAGCCATGAACCTGTTTCTCGGGCCCGGCGTCCGCGGCCTGATGCTGGCCATGCTCTTCGCCGTCTGCCAGACCACCATGTCCAGCATCTGGAACACCACCTCGGCCATGGTGGTCCAGGACTTCTACAAGGGGTGGCTCAGGCCTCAGGCCACGGATGCGGACCAGTTGAGGGTGGGACGCAAGATCACGCTGGTCCTGGGCGTCATCACCCTTCTGCTCTGTATGACGCTGCTGGGCAAGTTGCTGGTCGTCATCAATCTCTTCGGAAATACTCTCTTTGCGGCCATGTTCTTCCCTTGCGTCTTCGGGTTTCTATGGTGGAAGGCGAGTCGGCGAGCCTCAATCGTCTGTCTCCTGCTGGGTTGGGTCCTGGGAGTGGGAGTCGCGGTATACGCCAACATTCTGGCCGAGCCGGTGGTTCCGTACCCGGTCTGGGCCCGCTGGATCTACGTCTATCTGATGCCGGCAATCTGCCTTCTGGGCGTTCTGGTCAGCTACCTGGACCGTCCCTCCCCTGAGGAACTCCGCCGCCGAGTGGCCTTCTTCCAGCGGGTCGGAGCCCCCTGGGTCGGAGCCAGGGACTTCAGGTCCCAAGCCCAACGTTCCAACTCTGAATCTTGAGAAAAGAGAAAAGCTCCCCCACCGGCCCGGTCCGGCGGACGCCCGGTAGAAAAAGGGTAGGAGCACCGGTTTCCAACCGCCGAACTCCGGTGGAGCATGGAGGAATGGGCGACTGGAAGTCGCCCCTCCTTGTTTCTTAGAAGAGTGAAGAAAGGCGGGTAGTTTACGCGCAGTGGGGACGACAACCGAAAATGACCCCGTCAGGGATACTGGAGCCAGATTGGTTCGAAACCTTGTTTCTCCCATGAATCCGCCGGGGCCCAGCCGGTGAGGGAGCGTTCCTCTTTTCTCATTTTCTCTTTCCTCTCCCCCTGTTCCATATTTCCACCATGAGGATCACCGGGGTCCAGGTGCTGGCGAACACTCCCTGCTTGGTTCGCATCACCACCGACGAGGGATATTCCGGGATCGGCGCCACTTCTGCCCACGCACCGGCAGTGCGGGCCCTGGTGGAGGACGGCCCCGGGTCCCTTGGCGACCTGCTGCTGGGTGAAGACCCCACCGATACGAATCGCCTCTGGCGCAAGATGTTCGAGACCTGGCAGGCCCAGCGGGGCCGGGGAGGTGAAGGGGGCCTGGCCGTCAATACCATGAGCGCCATCGATCTGGCTCTCTGGGACCTGACGGGCAAGGCTCGGGGGTTGCCCATCTACAAGCTGTTGGGGGGCGCCGTCCAATCCCGCATCATGGTCTACGCCAGTGCCACCGCCTTCGATCTTCCGGCGCTGCGTGCCGGCCGGCCCCGGCACAAGTCTCCGGAAGAACTGGTTCGCGAATGCCGGGCCTACATGGAGGAGGGGTTCAAGGCGGTGAAGTTCGGCTGGGGCAATTACTTCGGACCTGACGACCTGAAGAGCCTCGCTATGGTCCGCGAGGCCATCGGTCCCGAGACCCTCCTCATGATCGACTTCGGCTGTCCCGCCTACCTGGACCGGGGGTGGACCGTCAAGGACGCAATGCGAGTCGCCCGCCTGCTGGAGGATTTCGATGTCTTCTTCCTGGAGGAGCCCCTTCATCCGCACGACGTGGACGGCTTTACCGCCCTGACTCAGAGTTCCCGGACCAGGATCGCCACCGGAGAGAGCCTGACCACCTCCACGGATTTCCGGCCATTTCTCCAGCGGCGTGCGGTGGATGTCATCCAGCCGGACGCCCAACAGATGGGAATCACACAGATGCTCCAGGTGGCGCGGCAATCGGAGGAAGAGGGTCTCCTTTGCATCCCCCATTGTCCCTGGACCGGCATTGCCGTAGCCGCCCATCTGAACGTTCTGGCCACTGTGGGAAACGGTATCCTGATCGAGTACCCGGCCTTTGCCGGTTTCCGGTCCCTTCCCGACGACCTCCGGCGCCTGGAGACGGCTCATCGGAGGCTGTTCGAACGTCCGCTCGAACAGCGCGGGGGTTACCTGGAGATCTCCACGTCTCCCGGACTCGGATTGGGAGATTTGGTCCCGGAGGCAATCCAGGAGCCGTAGGAATAGTCATTTGCCACTGCCGAGAGTCGACAAGATCCTGATCACCTGGGAGGAATGGCGCGACCGGATCCTGGAAAGGGCCGCGACTGAGGAATTCGATGGAATCGAGATCGTGATCTCGGCCGACCGGAAGATCATCCTGAAGGAGGTCTCCGATGCCCAGGTCCTGCAGGTGGGCGCCCTTGACGCGGAGATTCTGGACCGGGGCAACCGCCTGCAGTGGATCCACGCCATGGTGGGCGGAGCCGGCCACTACCTCTTTCCCGAACTGGTGGATAGTCCGATTCCCCTGACCTGCTCCAAGCCCTGCTTCGGGACCGCCGGCGCGGAGCACGCTCTCGCCGCCATGCTGATCTTCTCCCGCCGGTTTCATCGTCTGCGACGACCGCCCATGACTCAGTGGGACCCGGGACGGGACGGGGAGCTTCAGCCGTTCGATCTGGCGGGAAAGACGGTGGGAATCATCGGCCTCGGGTACATGGGCCGGGCCATCGCCAGGGTCTGCAGTTCCCTGGGGATGCGGGTACTGGGGACGGCTCGGCGTCCGCGCCGACGGGTCGATTCGGTTCACCAACTCTTCTCCCTGGACCGGTTGCCGGAACTGCTTGCGGCGTCCGATTTCGTGGTGCTGGCGGTGCCCCTGACCCGGGAGACGCGCGGCTTCATGGGACGACCTCAACTCCGCGCGATGAAGCCTTCGGCCTATCTCATCGATTCGTCCGGCCGGCCGCCCCTGTTGGACTACGCGGCTCTGGAGCGGGCTCTGGAGGAGGGATGGATCGCCGGGGTCTGCCTGCAGCCGTCGGGTCAACACCCGGACGTCCGGATGCCGGCGGCGAATTCCGGATTCTGGAAACATCCCCAGGTGGTGGTGACTCCTTGCCGGGGCACCTCCAGGGAACAGGAGGACGCCGTCCTGGACCTGTTCTTTCAGAATCTGAGACGATTTCGGCGAGGCGGGCCGTTGGAAGGGTTGGTCGACAAACGCGCCGGCTACTGACTCGGCCTCGGAACAGGAGACTCACACCATGAAGCGAAAG
The DNA here is from genome assembly GCA_965263035.1 of Acidobacteriota bacterium. Taxonomy (GTDB): domain Bacteria; phylum Acidobacteriota; class UBA6911; order RPQK01; family JAJDTT01; genus JAJDTT01. Next base: position 4,101,246 of record OZ253580.1, on the reverse strand, counting down.
TGGACTCGAGAGGAGATCCGGTCGGCCCTGACGGGCCCCTTCGGATCGATTCGGACGCCCTTCAAGAAAGATGGCAGCGTGGACACCGACGGTCTCAGAAGCCACATCGAATGCAACATTCAAAATGGGTCCGGCACCGTCCTCCTCACCGCGGGCGACAGCCATTTCCATATCCTGAGCGATTCCGAGATTGCCCAGGTCACCCGCGTCACCGTCGAGCAGACCGCCGGACGTGCCCTGGTGGTGGCCGCGGACCGCTACCATTCCACGAGCCGTGCGGTGGACTTCGCCCGGTACGTCCGTTTGGTGGGCGCCGACGTCCTGATGGTGCTCCCACCCGATTGGGCCGCTTCCTGCACCACCCAGACCCTGGCGGAACACTACGGCGCTGTGGCGCGGGAGATCCCGGTGATGGTGGTTACAAATCTCTATGCCCCCCGGGGGATCGACTTCGCGCTGGAAACCCTGAAGGTCCTGGTGGAGCAGGTCGAGGGGATCGTGGCCATCAAGGATGACATCCTCGGCCAATTCGCACGGCGCATGTGCCTCTTGGTGCACGAGCGGTGGGCGGTCTTCTCCGGTGGCATGAAGCAGAACCACCTGGACCTGCATCCTTACGGCTGCGACGGATACATGTCGACCTATATCGGCTTCCACCCCGGCGTCGCCCGCCAATACTGGTCCGCCATTCAGGATGGGAACCTGGCCCGGGCGAGAGAGGTGATCAAGACCTATGACATGCCGCTGTTCGACTTTCTGGCGAAACTGCAGGGAGGGTTCGACGCGGGCATGCACGCCATGCTGGAGATCTACGGCATCGCCGGACGGTGGAGACGCAAGCCCCACTACTCCCTGACCGACCCGGAAATGGAGGTCCTGCGGGATCATCTCCAAGGGTTGGGAGTTCTCTGAAGCGAGAAGTCACATCTCCGCTGACTTGCCGGCCTCGCCGGCGCGCCACCAGACGGTGCCGTCCTTGATGGTGGCCTTGCAGACCAGCCTCTGAGGCCCGGCCATCTTCTCGTGCTCCACGTCGAAGAAGGAGAACCGGCCCTCCTCCAACTCCAGCACCGCGATATCGGCGGTGGCCCCCACGTCGAGGTGGCCCAGATGGGAGTCGATGCCGATGATCCGGGCCGGTTCGATGGTGGCTCGTTCGATGACCTCGTCCAAAGAGAGACCCAGGCCCAGAAACTTGGAGAGGGTGGTGGGGAGGTCGTAGACAGGATAGTTGATGGACAGGGTATGGATGTCGGTGCTGATGGTGTCGGGCAGAAATCCCTCGGCCACTGCACGGCGCGCAATGCGGAAGGCAAAGCTTCCCACGCCGTGGCCCACGTCGAAGAGGATCCCGCGCTCCCGGGCATCCCGCACCACGGGACGGATCTTCCCTTCCCCATCCAGGATCGACGCGGCCTCGGTGCCGTGGCAACAATGAGTCACCACGTCGCCGGTTCGAAGGGGTGGAAGCAGGTCCTCCAACGGCACGTCCGACCCGCTGATGTGAATCATGAGCGGCTTGCCGCATTCTTTCGCCGCTTCCAGGGACGCCTTCAGGACGTCTCGGAGATCCATGGTTCCGGCCACACCCTCATAGAGACGGACCTTGACCCCCAAAGCCGACTCCGGGTGGCGAAGGACGCATTCGGCGCACTCGCCGGCATCCAGGTAGTCGTGATGGACCAGTTCACCCCGGCGCGAGGGAAGGCCCACGCCGGAGAGGTTCACGTAACCGAAGATGCGAGTCTCGGAGGGCTCGATCACGTATCGCTCCAGACCCTTGTAGTTGATCCAGCCGGCCGATCCGGTGTCCACGACGGTGGTGACTCCGGTGCGCGGACAGAGATCGTCCGCCTCGATCCCCAGGAAGGAGACTCCTTCGTAGACGTGCGTGTGCAGATCGATGAGGCCGGGCACCACCAGGAGACCGGAGGTGTCCAGCACCTCGGCGGAATCCTGGACCGGAAGGTCGCGGGCCACGGCCGCTACCCGGCCCGCCTTGAGGGCCACGTCCAGGAGTCCGCGCCGGCCGTTGGCCGGGTCGATGACCGTCCCACCCTTCAGGAGCAGATCGTAGTCTCCAGAGGCGCCTGTCACTCTGATTCCTCCAGCTCATTAAGGACTTCCCCGATACTCCGATCCAGAATCTCCACGATCTGATCGGCCTCCGCCGTCGTCAGAACGAGAGGCGGGCCCAGTGCGATCCAGTTGGGATCGAACCGGGTCAGCAATCCATGTTCGAGGGCTCGCTTGCCAATGCGCTTCCCAATGGAGATCCGGTCGGAGAAGGGCTCCTTGGTCTCGGGGTTCCGGACGAACTCCAGACCCAGGAACAGTCCCCGCCCCCGGATGTCGCCGATGATGCCGTGGCGGCGGAGCCCCTCCAATCCGTGCCGGAGATGATCTCCCACGCGTCTGGCGTTGCCGCAGAGATCCCGCTCCAAGATCTCGGCCAGAGTCGCTAGGCCTGCCGTGCAGGAGATGGGGTTCCCCTCGAAGGTGTGACCGGCCACGAAGCCCGGATTGGTGGCGGGATCCCCCCAGAAGGTGTCGGCGATGTGCCTGCGGCAGAGCATCGCCGACAGGGGAGCATACCCGCCCGACAGCCCCTTCCCCACACAGAGGAGGTCGGGAAGGACGCCGAAGGTATCGGCGGCGAACATCTGTCCGGTGCGCCCCATGCCGGTGATGATCTCGTCAAAGATGAGGAGGACGTTATGGCGGTCGCAGATTTCCCGCAGCTGGGGCAGGTACTCCTCGGGCGGCTCGATGATGCCTCCGGTGTGACCGATGGGCTCCACGATGACGGCAGCGACGGTCTCCGGCCCCTCATTCTCGATCACGTCGCCGATGAGGCTGGCGCAGGTGATTTCGCAGTCCGGATACTCCTTGCCGAAGGGACAGCGGTAGCAGGTGGGGGGGAAGACGTGGATGAAACCCGGGGCCAGCGGTTCCCGCACGCTCCGGCGGCTGGTCAGTCCCGATGCGGAGAGGGACCCCATGGTCGATCCGTGCCACGACTTGTAACGGGAAATGATCTTGTACTTGCCCGCGTTCCCGGTCAACCGGTGGTACTGGCGGGCCATGGTGATGGCCGCCTCGGTCACCTCCGATCCTCCGGTCAGGAACTTGACCGCGTCCAGGTCGCCCGGAGCGACGGCCACCAGACGATTGGCCAGTTCGACGGCCAGTGGATTGCTGCCATGCATGGTGGGGGAGAAATGCAGCACCTCCATCTGCCGGCGAATTGCGTCCATCACCCGTGGATTGGAATGTCCCACGGAGACCACGTAGATTCCCGAGATCCCGTCCAGATACTGCTTGCCGTGAACGTCCCAGTAGTGGATCCCTTTGGCCCGGGACATGATGAAAGGATCCGCGGCAAATTCGCTCATCTGGGCCCGCACCAGGATCTGACGCAGGAACTGCTCCTCCCCCGTCCTTTCAGGAGGAATGGATTCCGTCCGGGAAACTACTTCCGGCTCCCCTCGACCCCACTGTGCGTACGATTCTTTTTCCTTCACTCTTTCCTCTTTTCTCTTTCCTATCCGGCGCAGAATGCAACCGCGGTGCAAGCGTAGACCCGAGCCACGCGGACCAGGTCGTCCAGGGGGACCTGCTCCCCGGTGGTATGAGCGCCCGTGGCCCGGGGTCCGTGGGTGATGGTCTCGATACCGGCCAATTCCCTCAGGGTATTGCCGTCATCGATGAAGGGCTTGGCTCCATGGGGCAGGGGGCGACCCATGACGGCCTGGCAGGAGTCCTGAAAAGCGCCGACCAGGGGATGCTCCAGGTTCATCTCGTAGGCGTCCCGCCGGTAGTGAAACTGAGCGTCGATCTGGATGCCCGGCCGTGCCTCCATCCCGTCGACGGCATCCAGAAACCGTTTCCGCACCTCATCCACGGCCGTCCCCGGCAACCACCTGCAGGTGCCGGCGAGACGAAACTCGGTCGGGGACTGGTTGTAGATCTCTCCCCCCGCGACCTTGCCGATGAAGAGGCTCTCCCGTCCGGCCAGGGGATGGCTCCTGCCGGTCAAGCTCCGGTCGGCGGCTTCGAGCCGGGTCACCAGGTCGGCGCCGGCGGCGATCACACGCGGCTGCTCCAGGCCACCCAAAACCTCATGCACCGGGGTTCCCTGCCGGCTGAGCGTCACTTCCACATTGGCCATGCCCCGGCCCACGACCGGGAGAGTGCTGGAGAGATACTCCGGCAACAGCGCCGCGTCTCCCACATAGCCCTCCTCGATCAGCGCCGCCAACTGCTGGCCCCGGCCCCATGGAGCCTCGTGGAGGTCGTGAGCCGTCAACAGGATCCCGCCTGCCTCCAGAACGCCCGAATCCCGAACCGCCAGCAAGGCCTCGCACATGGCGGCCACTCCGGCCTTCATGTCCGAGGCGCCACTCCCGTAGAGGACTCCATCCTCGATGCGGGGAGGAACGAAGGGGAGATGCACCGTATCCAGGTGGCCGTTGAACTGGAGGGTTCGCCCCGCAACTCCCGTATCGAATCGGGTGACCACGGCCGGGGACCGGGGCCACGCGGCCTCCGGCCGGCCAACCTCGAAACCCTCGGCCGCCAGAACCTCCGCCAGTCGGCCGGCCACCTCGGCGGCATTCTGCGTGGGGCTGGGGATCCGGATCAGCTCGACGGCCAATTCCGTCAGCCGTTCCGGACGAACGGCCCGGTTCACACGATCGACCACGTCCTGGCTCAGCTTCATTTTTTCAGGGGTTTTCGGATCAGGCCCGGCGGGCTCATCCGGGAACTCAGGCAACCACCGGCGCGGCAACCGCCCGGTTCAGGGCAGGCATGACCTCCTTGGCAAAAAGCTCCAGACTGCGCACCCAACTCGCCTTGTCGTCCCAGTCGTAACACATGAGAATCAGCGTGCCGAAGGGGCCGACCTCCTCCACCATGAGCAACAGCCGGCGCAACACTTCGTCCACATCTCCCGCGATGATCTGCTCCGTCATGAGGTAATCCAGATTGCAATCGGCGTCGCTCATGGCCAGATCCCGCTTGAACATCGCACGTCCCGGTCCCTTGTCGAGAAACCCGCCGATGTATTCGTAGTTGCCGGCCACGGAATTGTTCCGGGCGCGGGCACGGGCCTCCTCCGTGGTGTCGGCCAGAAAAATGGATCGCGCGACCTTGAAGTCCTTCCGATCCGGCGCACGCCCTGCCTCCAGAGCCGCCTGCTCGTAGGTCTGCCACAGATCCCGTAGAACATCGGACGTCACCAGACAATGTCCGAAGGGCTGGAATCCCCTCCGTCCGGCTGCCTTCATGGTCCCGGAATTGCGGCTCGTGCCCGGCGCGGCGATGGGGGGATGAGGACGCTGGAACGGCTTGGGGATGAAGCCGACTCCCGACTCCTTGTCGACATAGTCATTGAGGCGGATGGACCAGAACTGCCCATCGTACTCATACGGAGGATCCGATTCCCAGAGCTTCAGGATGATGTCGGTGGCCTCGGACGCCATCTGAGAGGCGTCCTTGGGCTTCAAGCCGTATATTTCCATATCTGCCGGCACGCTGCCTGGGCCGAAGCAGAGATTGAGCCGCCCCTTGGAGAGATGATCCAGAAAGGCCAGCCGGCAGGCCACATGGGCCGGATGGTGCTGATTGAGACAGACCGGTGCCGGGCCCAGCCGAATCCGGCTGGTCTCCCCCAGGGCCCGTGCGATGAAGATCTCGGGCATCACGATGTTCTCGTACTTCATGGTGTGATGCTCACCGATCCAGAACTCGCTGAACCCGAGTTCCTCGGCCCGAATGATCAGTTCCAGGTCCTCGTCATGGCATTGGGACCGAGGCTTCTCTGCGGGGTGGAAAGGCATGATGAAAATGCCGGAGTCAATGGTGTCCATGCATTCGCTCCCGTTGGCGTTTCGAAGTCCCGGCACGCTCACTTGCGACCGGCCGCCCATCATGATAGGTCACGTTCCGCAAGGGCACAAGATGCCGAGCTTTACCGGGAAGACGACACCAGGAGTCTGCGCGGTAGAAATGATCGTAGCGAGAAAGTGGGGAATCGAGGCCGGATTTTCTCGGTTTTGAGGTGCATAGTTGTTCTATTCGCCGAGAAATCGGGGAAATATGGACCGATTCTACCGCTTTCGCAGTAGATCAATTTCTGCGGCGCAGGCTCCTAAGTGACCTCGGATGTTGCCTGAGACCCAAAACCCGAAAGGAGCTACCGCCGTGAACCCGAACCTGGATCGACGCCGTTTTCTGACCGGCTCGGCCGCTCTGGCCGTCCCCGCACTCGCCGGAAGCTGGACGGCCTCCGGTTGCTCCCCCGAAACTCCCAAACGCTCCCTGGTCATCGACCACCACGTTCACGTCTTTCCCGATCAGACCGGCCCCCTCGGATACGACGACCCCAACACTCACAATCGCATCATGCAGGGCGCCGTCCGGAGCCTCTGGGGGAGGTTCGTCGCCAGCCACACCGATCTCAAGTACATACCGGAACCGGACGAGGAAATCGGGTTCACACAGGGGAAATACGGCATCTGGAGATGGCGGAAACATGGCGAGGACTGTTGGATCCGCCGTGGGCCCCAGACCATGCTCGATCCCATTCATGAGCCCGAGCAGATGTTGGCCCACATGGACATGGTGGGCGTGGACATGGGAGTGATCCAGACCGGATACATGGCGAAGGTCTGGGGCCGCGAAGTCTACTACGCCAACTGCATCCGCCGTTGGCCCGACCGTTTCATCGGAACCACCGACATCGACTACGACCTGAACAAGGACGACCGGCATCTGGCGGAAGAGCTGGAAACCTTGGAAAGAGCCGTCGACGAACTGGGCTACCGCGGACTCTGCTCCCACATGCCCAAGGGGCAACCCCGGGACGATCCCCGCGCCGAGGCCCTCTGGAAGACCTGCATCCGGATGAAGATTCCGGTTTTCCTGGAGACCGGTTTCAACACCAAGGCCGACTACCTCCGGGAGATCGGGGAAATCGAGAACGTCTGCCGCCGGTTCCCGGAACTGCAGGTGGTGAACGCTCATCAGGGCAGCAATGTGCTGCCGCCCTCCGATCCCAACCATGTGGACAATCCGACCGAGTTCTTCGAGCTCTTCAAGCTGGGCAACTTCCACCTGGAGTTCGGTTACGTCCTGGCCTGGGAGAACGAATCGGTCTGGGGAGCGAAAGATTCCGAATTTCCCTACCCGCGGCACCAGGAGATGATCCGGAGAATCTACGAGCGCTTCGGGGCCCGGGTGATGATCTGGGGAGCCGACATGCCGTGGGCGGGGCGAGCCTGCACCTACAAGCAGTGCATCGACACCATCCGCCACCACACCGAGTTCATGACCGAGGAGGACCGCAGCCTGGTCCTGGGAGGGAACGCGGCCCGGATCTACCAAGTATGAGGAAAGAGAAAAAGAGGAAAGAGAGGAAGAGGCGCGGTGGAGACAGCTGGTGGGCGTTTGTTCTTTTCGACCTTCGCAGCTTGGGAGATAGAAACTCTCCTACCGGCCGGGACCCGTCGGAGTCACGGAATAAACAAGGCATCGAGCTATTCTGGATCAGTTGTCCTCGACGAGAACCTTTTTCATCCTCCGTCCCGCTACGCGTAAACGCTTCGCCGTCTTCACTCTTTCCTCTTTTTTCTTTACTCTTTCCTCGTTTCTGAGAAGAGAGGAGAACGGGGATCGCTATGGAGATCGTGGAGCGAGGAACCATCATCGACGCCGGGAATATGCGGGGAGGCAAGAGGTCCCATTGCTTTACTTCCCTGTGCCGGCTGCCCGGCGGACGAGTGCTGGCCACCTTCCGCCGGGGAAGCGACAAGGAGTCGGCGGACGGCAACTGTCTGGTGGCCTCGAGTGTCGATGGCGGCCGCCATTGGCAGGTCATCTCCGACAGCTTTCGCCCTGCCTTTACCGGCGTCCCCGGTGAGGTGCGGGCGGCCGAGCTCGTCCCCCTGTCCGACGGCACTCTGCTGGCATTTCTCACGTGGCTTCACCGATCCGGCGGCCGGCCCCTGTATGACAGCGAGGGCGATCACGTGGCGCCGTGCCGCATCATCCAGGCGCGCTCCACGGATGGAGGTGCGACCTGGTCCGGCTATGAAGTCCTGGACACGTCGCCGTGGAACTACCCGGTCCTGGCCGGAAGCCCGATCCGGGTTCCGCGTCGCGGTTGGCTGGTGCCGATCGAACGGCAGGAACCGGAGCGGGAGGGGGGGACGAGCCTCCACTCGGCTCATGCCCTGCTGGCGGCGGATGAGGGAGCTTTCGATCAGGTCATCGACGTGGCCAGAGATCCGGCGGACCGCCTCTTCTTCTACGACCAGCGCCAAGCGGTCTGCCCTCGGACGGGACGCCCGGTGGCCGCCTTCTGGACCTATGATCGCGTGTCGCGGAAGGACCTGGAAATCCATTTGTCCTGGGGGGACCCGGAGACCCTGACCTGGGAGCCACCCTTCTCCACGGGGATCCGGGGACAGATCGCCGTCCCCGTGCCGTTGCCCGATGGCCGGCTGGGCCTCTTCTATGTGCACCGCCATCCCCCGGGCAGCCTACGGTTGGTCATGTCGCCGGATGAGGGCAGAACCTGGGATCTGTCGAAGGAGTTGGTGGTCTATGCCTCCGGGGGACCCAAAGAGCGGGGTATGGGCGATCGAGAGGACCTGAGCGGATTCTGGGAGGACATGGTGAAGTGGACCTTCGGCCACCCCGCCGCGGTCCTGTTGGAAGACGATCTGGTTCTGCTCGCCTACTACGCCGGCGAGAGCGAACGCTGCCTCAGCGTCCACTGGGCCCGCGTCCGAGTCTGAACCAACGCCGGAAGGCATAGCTCCGGTCAGTTTCTACGCCGCTTCCGGGTTCCACCGGAAGCGGTCCATATCCACGCGCCCCGAAGGGCCGAAGCGGACGCCCTCGGCTTCCAGCAGCGCCTTTTGGAGACCCGGGGTATGAGAGGCGAGTCGATCGGTGGAACACTCGCCCGTCGCACTGACGACTCGATGCCAGGGATGACCCGGAGGGCAGGAGTGCATGGCCCAGCCCACCGCACGAGCCGAGAGAGGCCGGTCCAGGAGGCGAGCGATCTGTCCGTAATTCATGACTTTGCCCGCCGGAATCCTCCGGACCAGCGCGTAGACTCCCTGCCAGGCGCCAGATGACTTTCGGGCCGTCATGGAGTCGAGGGGTCCTTCAAGTCGGCCTGAACCAGCCGCCTTCCGGCTTGGATGACGGCCACGATCCGGCTGAAAGCGGTCACATCCTGATTCGGGTCTCCGTCCAGGGCCACCAGGTCGGCCCGCTTCCCCGGTTCGATAGTGCCGATCTCGTCTTGAAGTCCGATCGCCTCCGCCGAGATGCGTGTGGCCGAGGCCAGGCACTCGGAGGGAGTGAATCCGACCTGGTGGAGAATCTGGAGATCGTAGTCCAGGTGCCCGAAGGCGATGTTGGAGACTCCCGAATCGGTTCCGGGAACGATGCGCTCGCGCAGACAGTAATCCAGCATGCGGCGCATGATCTCCAGGCGCCTCTCCATCCGCTCCTCGAGATGATCCAGTTCTTTCTCCTCCGAAGGCGCGGCCGCACCCGAATCCCGCTTCCGCCTCAGCTCCAGAACCCTGGGATAGCTGCACCAGGTCTGCAGGGTCGGACTGACCCAGATGCCCGACTCGGCCATCATCTCGGCGATCTTGGGATCGAAACGCATCCTGTCGTCCGGATCCATGAACTCGGCATGCTCCATCAGATCGATGCCCGCCTCCACGGCGCGGCGCATGGACTCCTTGGCCCGGCAGTGGGCTGCGGTCAGACGGTGGAAGTGGTGAGCCTCGTGGGCGGCGGCATGGAGTTCCTCGACGGTATAGGTGGCCACTCCCGGAATGGTGCCGGCCGTTCCTCCGCCGGAGGCCATGATCTTGATGTAGTCCGCGCCCTCGTGGACCAGACGTCGGACGGACCTCCGGATCTCCGCCTCGCCGTCGGCCACCTCGTTGCACATGTGGAAATGACCGCCGGTGCAGGTGATGGGGCGCCCGCTCACCAACATCCTGGGACCCGGGATATAGCCACGCGCGAGTCCGGACTTGAGAGTAAACCCCACTCGGTTACGGGCGCCGTGCTCCCGGATGGTGGTGATTCCCGCGTCCAGGTGCTTCTTCATGTTCATGGCGCCCGTGAGCACCATCAACTCGTCGGAGTCGGAGAACATCTCGCCATAGTTGCGGCCGTCGCCCGACAGACTCAGGTGCGTGTGGCTGTCGATCAGCCCGGGAGCCAGGCACGCCCGTCCCAGGTCGATGACGGAGGCATCCGGCGGCGCCGTCTTCAGAATCTCTTCCCTGGCGCACACGGCTTGGATCCGGCCCTCATGAACCAGCAGAGCCTGGCCCGTCCGGGAGCAGCCGGAAACTCCGTCCGCCAGGAGACGACTCTGTATGACGACGCTGCGAGCCGGCTGTCCTCGACCGGCGGAGGACTCGGACTGAAAAGGTCGTTTCTCCATCACCTGCTACAATCCTCCTCTTCCATCCGCGCTCACTCCGTTACCCTTCTCTCAGCCGGCGGGCCGCCTCGGCCATGGCCTTGAGCTTGCGGTACGCTTCGTCCAGGGGAATCGGGTTGGTGTTCGAGGGAGCGAATCCGCAGTCGGGATTCAGTGTGATCCGATCGCGTCCCACGTAACGGGCCGCCCGGCGAACCATCTCCACGATGCGGCCGGGTAGGGGAATCTCCTCGGCCCGGACGTCGACGCAACCCAGTCCCAATTCCAGATGCTCCGGAAACGCCTCCAGAACCTCAATTGACCCAGCGTTGGGAAGTGCGAACTCCATGACCAACTGGTCGACTCGGAGGTCTTTCAGATAGGGCAGGAGATAGGAATAGTCTCCCCGAAACCCGGTCTTGCGGTTGTAGTGGGCCCGGCAGAAATGGACTCCGGTCTTGGCCTGCCGGATTCCCGAAACGACCTGGTTGATGCAGTCGATACTGGTGTGGATCTCCCGCTCCACCGCCTCGAAATGGCTCCGGTAGCCATCGTCCACGAAGAGCGAGAGCCAAGGATCGTCCAGTTGAATGAAATAGACTCCCAGGGCCTCCAGCTCACGGACTTCCCGGCGCAGGACCGGGATGATGTCGTTCAGGAAATCCTGTCGAGTCGGATAGGCCTCACGCGAATAGTCAGGGTGCCAGAGACGCCGGGCCAGAATGTAGGGCGAGGGCAGGGTCACCTTGACCGGCAGCGAAGTGTGGGTCAGCAGAAACCTGGCCTCTTCCAGGACCACCGGTCGACCGGCCTCGATGGGCCGGACCACCGCCGGATAACGAAGAGGAGACTCGGCCTGGGAGGGCGCGACCACCTGGCGGGCCCGGCTGTCGTAGAACTGGCCGTCATCCAGAATCGCCGATCCGTCCAGCAGATCCCTCTCGAATCCGCCCACCCGCTGGGCAAAGATCTTGACGTAGCTTTCGCGCCGATACTCGCCGTCGCTGATGATGTCGACCCGGCCATTTCCTGGAGTTGGATGGCGTAAAGGACCGCGCTGTCCAAGCGGGACTGGAAGGTTTCCGGATCGACCTGTCCCGAAATCTCCTGGGCGAAGAGGTCCATGACCCATTGGGGGCGGGGAAGGCTGCCGACGACGGTGGTGGGGAACAGCGATGGCGGTCGCATCATAGGTTCACGTTCCTGGACGAAAACTACCAGCTTTGGACGGCTAATTCTCCCGGTCTGAGAATCATTTCGACTCCGGCTCCTCCGACCCTTCCCCAGCATCCATGGACTCAGTCCGGCGACGGCGGGCCTGCCGTCCCGAACAAGATATAATCCAAATGCTGGACGGGTAAGAGAAAGGAGCGCATCGGCCGTGTCAACAGGCTGGGTGGGAGATTTGGGGCCCGGCGAATTTCAACTGCTGCTGGCCAGCTTCCTGAGTCTCTGTCTGGGTCCGCTGATCTGCTACCTGGTCCGAGCCCATGCGAGGATGCTGATCCTCCTGGATGGGTTCATCTTCGTGACCATGCCGGGGGTGCTTTTCTTGAGCATCCTGCTGCCGATCCTCTCCCGAGGCCACTGGGAGGCCGTCTTCTTCGGACTGGTGGGCATGCTCGTTCCCAGCTTGACCAAGCGGTTCTTCCCCAAGGGAGCGAACCGGGCGCAGGTGACGGCCCTGATTCTGGGCTTGCTGGGACTCTGCATCCACGCGGCGACGGACGGCACCGCCCTCAGCGCACGCGCCTCCGGTGCGGAAGCCGAGGGGAATCTTCTCTCCCTGGCCGTCATCCTGCACCGTTTCCCCGTGGGCCTCACCATCTGGTGGCTTCTCCGGCCCGGATACGGTTCCTGGAAAGCGGCCGCCGCCATGGTGCCCATCATGCTCGCCACCGGCCTGGGCTTCTTCTGGGGGCCTGCAGTCATGGCCGGTCTGCACGGCCAAGGCGTGGATTGGTTCCAGGCGCTGGTGGCAGGTTTCCTACTTCATGTGACCCTGCACCAGACGAGGACCAAGATCGGCAACCTCGTCCCTGCCGGATCCGGAATGCAGAGATGGTTCTCGGGTTTGGGCTCGCTGCTGGGAGTAGGACTGCTGGCGTCACTATTTCAGTTCGAACATCTCCCTCACGCGGCCGCAGGTGAGCGAATCGTCTCGACCTTCTTCCAGTTGGCTCTGAAGGGGGCTCCCGCACTGCTGATCGCCTATCTGGTTGCGGGATTCATGAGTTCCTTCCTGACCCGATCCTCCATCGCCTGGATGCGCCGGGGCCGGCAGTGGAACCAGGCGATGCGGGGAATGGCCGTCGGACTGCCCTTCCCCATCTGCTCCTGCGGCGTGGTCCCCCTCTATCGGACCCTGGTCCGGAGTGGCGCTCCCGCCACGGCCGCCATGGCATTTCTCATCTCCACGCCGGAGTTGGGACTCGATGCGGTTCTTCTCTCCATCCCCCTTCTGGGGGGAAAGATGACCATCGTCCGCGTCGTCGCCGCCGCCTTGGTGGCCCTTCTGGTGGGGTGGATCGTGGGCCGTTTGGTCCCGCGCCACAGTAGCTTGCCGGCGGTGGCGGAAAATCCTGGAAGCCGGACCTCACAACCCCTGAGTCAGAAAATCCGGCAGGGTCTCTCGAACGGATTCGGAGACGCTGTCGACCACACCGCGCCCTGGATCGTCTTCGGCCTGATCCTGGCGGCCGTGGTGGAGGCGTTCCTGCCGACCAATTGGCTCAATCGGCTGCCCGCGGCGCTGGAGATCCCGGCATTCGCCATACTGGGGCTCCCCACCTACGTCTGCGCGTCCAGCGCCACCCCGTTCGTCGCGGTCCTCTTGGCGAAGGGTGTCTCGCCCGGCGCCGCGCTGGCCTTTCTCCTGACCGGACCGGCCACCAACGTGACCACCTTCGGTGTCCTGGCGCGACTCCACGGCCGCAAGATCGCCCTCTGCTTCAGCGCCACCATCATCCTGCTCTCGGTGGCTCTGGGTTACCTGACCAACTCGATCCTGCCCCAGGTCCAGGCCACGGCACTGGAGGGTCCCGCGACCGGCTCTCCCTCGAACCTGGAACTCCTTTGCCTGATCCTGCTGGCGGGTCTCTACACGTTCTCCCTGCTGAGACGGGGCGCCAGAGGCTTTGTAGGAGAGATCTCGCTGACGGGCCACCACGGCTGATTCCCGCTTCGGTACGGCGCGGAATCGTCAGCCGATACGGCACCCGATTCAAGAAAGAGAAAAGTGGCTCGGGGGCCAGGGCTCGAACCTGGATCGGCGGCTCCAAAGGCCGCTGTCCTACCAATTGGACGACCCCCGAACCGGGTCCGACTGATCTTAGCAGCCACCGGCAAAAGCCGCCACGATATTCGACCCGCGCCGTTCGGGCAGAAAAACAGGGAGGTGTGGGATCGGGGGCTTTCCAGCCGCCGGTTCCGGGTCGGCGATGAAGAGGGGGGGCAAGAATGTCCCCCCTCCTGGGGCCCTATTTCCCGGCCGCTTCCACCTTCTTCAAGGGCTTGATGATACCCAGCTTGATTTTGACCTTGTGCTCGATCTCGCGAAACGCCTCCTGGTTGTCTTTCAGGTACCGCTTGGCATTCTCGCGGCCCTGGCCGAGCCGCTCGCGGTCGTAAGAGAACCAAGAGCCGCTCTTCTGGGCAATCCCTTGTTCCACGGCGAGGTCCAGTAGCTCCCCTTCCTTGGAGATTCCCACACCGAAGGCGATGTCGAATTCGGCTTGGCGGAAGGGAGGCGCCAACTTGTTCTTCACGACCTTGGCACGGGTCCGGTTCCCGACGTTCTGATCTCCCTCCTTGATGGCCGCGATCCGGCGGATTTCCAGACGGATCGAGGAGTAGAACTTGAGTGCCCGGCCTCCGGTGGTGGTCTCGGGGTTGCCGAACATGACGCCGATCTTGTGTCGCACCTGATTGATGAAGATCAAGCTGGTCCGGGACTTGGAGACGATGCCGGTGAGCTTCCGGAGCGCTTGGGACATGAGCCGGGCCTGCAGTCCCATGTGGGGATCGCCCATTTCACCCTCCAGCTCCGCCCGGGGCACCAGGGCCGCGACCGAGTCGACCACGACCACGTCCAGAGCCCCGCTTCGGACCAGAACTTCGGCAATCTCCAGAGCCTGTTCCCCATAGTCAGGCTGGGAAATCAGAAGATCGTTCACCTTCACCCCCAGATTGGCGGCATATCTGGGATCCAAGGCATGCTCCGCGTCGATGAAAGCCGCCGTCCCCCCTGTCTTCTGGGCCTCGGCGATCACATGAAGAGCCATGGTGGTCTTTCCGCTGGACTCGGGGCCGTAAATCTCGATCACCCGCCCCCGCGGATATCCGCCGATCCCCAGCGCCGTGTCCAGCGATATGGATCCGGAGGGGATCACAGGAATGTCCATCCTGGATCGATCCCCCATCTTCATGATCGAACCCTTCCCGAACTGCCGTTCGATCTGGGCCAACGCCATTTCGATTGCCCGTTGTCGGTGCTTCTGGTCCATCACTCGTACTTCCATCACTTTTCCTTTCATCACCGCTCCTTTCATCACCGCTCCTTTCAGCGCCGGCCACCAGGGTGGCCAGCCCCATGGCCCGGGTACACATAAAAACCCCGGCCGGTCTTGCGGCCCAACCATCCCGCATCCACCATCTGTCTCAACAGCGGGCAGGGCCGGTACTTGGGATCCTTGAAACCATCGAACAGGACCTCCATCACGTGCAGGCACACGTCAAGGCCGATGAGGTCGGCCAACCGCAAAGGCCCCATGGGATGGTTCATCCCCAGTTGCATGATCCGATCGATGCCTTCCGCCTCGGCCACCCCTTCCATCAGCGCCGTGACGGCCTCATTGATCATGGGCATGAGGATCCGATTGGTCACGAATCCGGGGAAATCCCGGACCTCCACCGGGACCTTCCCCAGTTGTTTGGCCAGCGCCACGGTGGAATCCACCGTCTGCTGATCCGTCTGCAATCCTCGGATCACTTCCACCAACTTCATTCTGGGGACAGGATTCATGAAGTGCATGCCGATGACCCGCTCCGGACGTTCCGTCACGGCCGCCAGACGGGTAATGGGGATGGAAGAGGTGTTGCTGGCCAGAATGGCTCCGGGCCCGCAAAGGTCATCCAGCTTACGAAAGACGTCCCGCTTCAATTCGAACTTTTCCACGACGGCTTCGATGACCATCTCTGCTCCCGCCGTGTTCTCCCAGCCGGTTGTCGGCCGGATTCGATCCAGAACCGTCGCGACGGATTCCATTTCTCCGGAGTCCCGCTCCAGCGACTTCTCCAGACCGCGCCGGATCAGTTCCATGGAGTTGCTCAGAACGTTCGAATCGACATCCTTGAGCGAGACCTGGTGTCCGTGGGCCGCACAGACGCGCGCAATGCCTCTTCCCATGGTTCCCGCACCAATGACCGCGATCTTCATCTCAGACTCCAACCCTTAGAACGAACTCCGCGACGGATCCACGACATCATCACCGTGACACGGAGACCGGTGGATGGCGCCACTTGGCTCCAGAGTGGGGGAGTCGCCGAACCGAGTGATCTGAATCAGGTCATTCTACCGGTAGCTGGTGACGGTTCTCCGGCACCCGGAGCGGCTTGACAACTTCCGGACTAGAGTGGTAAAACTCCACTTCGCGAGCGGATTGAACGATGGCGAAAGTTTGTCAGATCTGCGGGAAAGGGCCTCAGTTCGGGAACAACGTTTCCCATGCCCACAATCTGACCCGGCGCAAGTGGAGCCCCAACCTTCAGAGGGTCCGCGCCAATATCAACGGGACCGTCCGACGTATCCGCGTCTGCGCCAAGTGCCTGAAAAACGGCCGCGTTCTGAAGCCCGCCATCCACTGACCGGAACGCCCCGTGCGTCCGGCCGCTACTTCCCGGACCCACTCCGGGTCCGGCCAACCGCGTGTACGCCGGAGATGCCCTTGAGAAAGTGGAGAATCTTGTTCAGGTGGCCCATATCTCGCACTTCCACGGTAATTTCGATCTCGCCGTACTGACTGCCGACAGTGCGAGCCTGAGCGTCGACGATGTTGGTCTTCAACTCGGACACTGCGGACGTGATGTCGGCCAGCACCCCCGGTCGATCCTCGGTGGAGATGGAGATACGAACGGGATAGCGAACCTCTCCGACTCCGTCACTCCACTGGACATCGAGTGTTCTCTCCGGATTGAGAAGCAGGTTTTCCACGTTGGGACAATTCCGGGAATGCACCGAAATACCCCGCCCCAGCGTGATGTAACCCACGATCGCCTCTCCCTGAATGGGATTACAGCATCGAGCCCGGAAAACCAGCAGATCATCGTGTCCTTTGATCTGGATAGTCGAATCGGAATCGGCTAACGCCTTTCTTTGGGTGGCGTCCGCAAACGGAATGCCGTCGACCGGCTTCTGCTGAGGCACCTTCTCCGGTTCGAGTCGGCGAACGACCTGGCGCGCCCGAATCTTGCCGTACCCGACACTGATCAGAAGGTTCTCGACATCCGGGGCCTTGAACTCCGCGACCACTCCCTCCAAACGGGACCAGAGATTCTTGAGGCTGAGCCCGAGCCTGCGAGACTCCTTCTCCAACAGTTTCCGGCCCAACTCCAGCGCCTCCTCCTTCTGACGCTGATTCAGCCATCGCCGGATCGCATTACGGGCACGGGAGGTCCTGACGAACGTGAGCCAGTCTCGACTGGGGCGCCCTTCTCCCGCAGTCGAGATCTCCACCATCTCTCCGTTCCCGAGCTCGTACTTCAAGGGAACAATGCGTCCGCTCACTTTGGCTCCTACGCACCGATCCCCCACCTCGGTGTGGATGTGGTAGGCGAAGTCGACCGGCGTCGCTCCGCGGGGGAGAGTCACCACTTCGCCTTTTGGCGTGAAGATGTAGACCTCTTCGGGATAGAGATCGATCTTGAGATTGCTCAGGAACTGGTGAGGATCGTCGCCCTCCCGGTAGGTCTCCAACAACTGGCGCAACCAGAGAAAGCGTTTGTCGTCATCGTCGTTCTGAAGCCCTCCCTCCTTGTATTTCCAGTGAGCGGCGATTCCCTCTTCTGCTATTTGATGCATTTCGTAGGTCCGGATCTGGACTTCGAACGGTTGCCCGTTGGACCCCACGACACTGGTGTGAAGAGACTGGTACATGTTGCCTCTGGGCATGGCGATAAAGTCCTTGATCCGGTTCGGCACCGGACGCCAGAGGTTGTTGACCAGCCCCAAAACGGAGTAACAATCGCGGACCGTTTCCACCAGGACCCGAATGGCGATGAAATCGTAGACCTGATCCAGTGGAATCTTCTGGCGCATCATCTTCTGATAGGTGCTGTAGATGCGCTTCGTTCGACTCTCGATCCGAGCCTTGATGCCCTGTTCCTTCAGCTGCTTCATCAGTCGGGCGGCGACGTCCCGGATGAGCTCCCGGCTGTCGATCTTCTTCTTCTCGATCTGGACGGTCAGGTCCAGATAGGCGACTTGGTCCAAGTTGGCGAACGCCAGGTCCTCCAACTCTTCCCGGATCTTGGCCATGCCGAGACGGTGGGCAATCGGAGCGTAGATGTCGAGCGTTTCCTGGGCGATGTCACGCCGCTTGTTTGGAGCCAGGTACTGCAGCGTCCGCATGTTGTGAAGCCGGTCGGCCAGCTTGATCAGGATGACTCGGACGTCATCCACCATGGCCAGAAGCAGTTTCCGGAAGTTCTCCGCTTGACGCTGTTCCCGTGAAGAAAATTGAATCTGGCTGATTTTGGTGACGCCGTCCACCAGATGACTGATCTCTTCGCCGAAATAGTCATGAATCATCTCGATGGGTGTGAGCGTGTCCTCGACGACGTCATGGAGCAGCCCGACGCTGACGCACGCTTCATCCAGCCTCATCTCGGCCAGGATGTTGGCCACCTCGAGGGGATGAGAAAGGTACGGTTCCCCGGACTGCCGGACCTGACCTTTGTGCTCGCGGGCAGAGAAGACGTAGGCTTTCCGAAGACTTTCGAGGTCTGCGCTGGGATAGTGGTTGAGGACCTTCTCCTCCAAGTCCTCGTAACGGATCATGGTGCCTGTTCCCGGTATTGTAACACCTTCGCGGTCCACGGATGGCCCCCCGGGGACGGCGTTCTCGGGCAATGATCGGCACGGACAGGCAACGGGGAAGGAGACCGCCCGGAGGCGTTTGTTGCAGGAAAAGTGACCGGCTGAGGAGAGGAAACCGGTTCGGGTCGGTCCCGAAAGGGGTTAGTAGACGACGTGAGACACACGGCGGGATCCATCACGATCCGCCATGGCAGAAACCTGCCGGCAGGTGCAGGCTAGGTGGCTGTTTCAGGGATTCCGGTTGACGCAACTCCAGGGAGCGGTTCCGTGGGCAGGGCCGGTTAGTTGGCTTCGGCGCCGGTGAAGGTGCGCTTGGCCCGCTCGGCCTCTTCTTCCAGCATTCTCTTCATCTCGAGAGCCTGCAGGGCCAGCTTGTCGGCTTCCATCTCCCAGTTGGACTTCTCTTCGTCGTCAGCAGCCAACTTCCCCTTCTCTCTGAAGAGAAGGTTCAGATACTGCATGGCATCCGTGTACCGCGGGTTGATTTCGAGTGCCCTCTTCAGGGCGTCCACGCCCTCATCGACGGTGGCATTCACCTGGGCCTTTTCCTCGTCGGTCAGATTCTCCACGTTGTCGCCGATCATACCGGTCCGATCGTAGGAAAGCTGCCAGTCGATGGTGCCGATTCCATACAGGGGCTCCGGATTGCTCGGATTTGCCTCCAGCTGCTTCCGGTACCACTCCTTGGCCAGGTCGTAGTCGCCCATGCTGTTGTAGATACCGGAGATGTTGGCCATGGAACTCTCATTGCCCGGATCTTTCGCCAGCACTCTCTCGAAGATCTGGATAGCCTTCTGGGCCATCTGCAGATTGTCCATGCTCTGGCTACCGGGCTCATACTGGACCCGATAAGTCGTGGCCAGATACAACTCGGCGTCGATCAACCCCGGGTCGAGTTCCGTGGCCAATTGCAGGTGCTCCACCGCCTCGCCGTACTTCTGGCTGGTGTAGGCCTTCACGCCTTTGTTGAGTTCGTCCCGGGCGCTGAGCTTGTCCAGGATCGTAAAGAGGTTGCAGCCCAGCGTACTCGTAGCCAAGCCCAAAGCCAGCAGCACATAACCGAATCTACTCATCTGACTCATCTCAAACCTGCCCTTGCCTCTCTCAGGTTCCATGGAATCCACCGGACGTCGCACCGGGAGGAATGGCTATCCCTGCGGCGTCATCAGGCCGATGTCTCCCACCCCGGCTCCCTTCGCAATGTCGATGATGCGCACCACATCTCCGAATGAAAGGTCCGGGTCCCCTTGGATAAACATGTTCTTGTTGGCCCGCGCACTGTAGATGTCGAACAATCGATTGGGCAACTGGTCCAGAGTCACCGGATCCTGGTTGATGCGCAGCAGTCCCTGGGAATCGATTGAAACGACAATGGCGTCCGACTTGACGATGACGTCTTCCGGGATGTCCTCAGGCGCCTTCTCGGGAACCCTGGCCTCCAGATCGTACTGGGTGGTGGGCTGAATCACCATGAAGATGATGAGGAGGACCAGAAGGATGTCGATATAGGGCGTGACGTTGATGTCGGACATCGAGCCCTTGCCGCCGGTTTGCATCGCCATGGCTCAGAATATCCTTTCCCGCACCTTCTCGCGGTCCACCAACAGCCCGATCTTCTGAAATCCCGAATCCCGCGCACTGTTGATCACTTGCACCACCCGTCCGTAGGACGTCGCCACGTCACTCTTGATGAACAGAGGCCTGTCGCCGGCCAACTCGGCCCTCTCCGACAGTCGATCAGCCAACTCCTCGTCCGGAACCGGCCTCTTGTTCATATAGATGAGCTCATCCCGAGTGACCGTCACCGTGGTGGCTTCTTCCGCTTCCACGCCTTCCGCTTCCTGCGCATTCTTCGCCTTCGCCTTGTTGACGAAGACGCCTTCCTGCAACAGGGGAGTCGTGATCATGAAGATGATCAGAAGCACCAACATGATATCCGCCATGGGCGTCACGTTGATCTCCGCGCTGACGCCGCTCTGTGCTCCCGTTCCGCCGCTAATTGCCATCCGAACTCCTCTTCAGGAAGTAGTCGATGAGCTCGGAGGAAGAGTTGTCCATCTCCACCACGAAGGACTCGATCTTTCCGGTGAAGTAGTTGTACATCCAGACGGCGGGCACCGCCACGAAGAGACCGATGGCCGTCGCCACCAAAGCTTCGGAGATGCCGCCGGCCACCGCGGCCAGACCCGTGTCTTCGGCTTGGCTCATGCCGGCAAAGGCATTGATGATGCCGACCGTGGTGCCGAACAGCCCGACGAACGGCGCGGTGGCGCCGATGGTGGCCAGACCGCCCAGGCCGCGCTTCAAGTCCTCGACTCCGACCGCCGTCGCGCGCTGGAGCGCCCGCCGCGACGCCTCGATGGTCGCACCCGAGATAGCGGCCGAGGAGCTCTGATGAGCCTGGAACTCGCTCAACCCCGCAGCCACCACCTTGGCCAGGTGGCTCTTCTTCTTCACCTCGGACAATTCGATGGCTTCCTGGATATTTCCGTGCTTGAGACTCTCGGCGACTGCCGGGGCAAACTCCTGGGACTGCTTACGAGCCGCCCGATACAGAAGAAACCGCTCGGCCATCACCGCGATGGACCACACGGACTGAACGCCCAGGACGAACACGACCGCTTTGGCCATAAGTCCCATATGGCCCCATAGCTCGACGAATCCTACTTCCATTCTTTTGTCCTCCCCAATAAGCCTGAATGAACTGCGATTTCGCGCCTAAGCGATCTCAAGACAACGTCCTCACCTGAGGACGAAGTTCACCGTGACGGTGGCGATGACCGGGATAGGCTCCCCGTTGAGCAGATACGGGGAATATCTCCACTGTCTCACCGCACGAGTGGCCGCATCGTTCAACAAGGGGTGTCCACGGACAATCTTGACCTCTTGGACATTGCCCCCTTCGCTGACGATGACCTGCAGAATGACCATACCGGACACCCGCGCCCGTTTGGCCAGCTCGGGATACTCGGGTTCCACCCGGTGGACCAGCCTCGAAGCCTGAACGTTTCCGCCGACACGAATCGGATTCTTCTTCTTCTTGGGCGGCGGCGGGGGTGGCGGCGCCTCTGAAGGAAGAGCGCCGATCACGCCACCAATCATGCCACCCGGGATCCCGCCCGGGATGCCTCCCGGAACACCGCCCGGGATCCCACCGGTGATACCGCTCAGAGAGGACACCTCAGGGATGTCGTCCATGGGTACGGGTATTTCCTTGGGCACCTCGGTGGGGGCCACGAACTGGGATGGATCCAGCTTGACCACCTGGATTCGTTGTCGCTTGATGGGCGCCGGCGGTGGCGGCGGTGGCGGCGGTGGCGGGGGCGGCGGCGGCGGGGCCAACATGGTCAGGAGTTCCTGCTCGGGGAGCCCCTGATAGTAGATCAGTGGGACCACAATCAGGATCCCCACAATGCCCAAGTGGATCATCAGGGACATGAACACGAGACTCTTGCCTCGGCTCTGCCGATTCGCCGAAGATTCGATGAGTTGATCAAACATGGTCAGCCGCCCTCTCTATGACCCTAAGATCCTAAGGTAAGCCCCCCGAAAACACGCCGAAGATACTACTACCCGTATTTTGGCGAGTCAAGAGTCTAACCCGACCCAAACGCATTCTCAATTGCGCCGGGACTCCCTGAACCTATACCAGCCCGAAACGATGGGGCTGGCGACGCCGATGGACGAGTAAGTCCCGACGATTATACCCACGACCAGGGCGAACGAGAAACTGTTGAGCACCGGTCCTCCCAAAAGGAAGAGAGCAAGCAGAGCCACGAACGTCGATCCGGAAGTCATGATGGTGCGGTTCAGGATCTGGTTGATGCTGGCGTTGATGCGATCGTAGAAACTCGATCGCCTCATTCGGACCTCGTTCTCCCGCAGCCGGTCGAATACGACGATGGTGTCGTTGATGGAATAGCCGACCAGGGTCAGCAACGCCGCCACCACCGTCAAGGTCAACTCCCGATCAGTCAGCGACAAGACGCCCACGGTAATGAGAACATCGTGAAACAACGCTGAAATGGCCGCGACGCCATGCACGAATTTGAACCGAATCGTGATGTACGCCAGAATGCCGAGCAGCGAGAAGAAGACGGCGTTCCAGGCTCTCTCCTGCATCTCCTGTCCGACCTTGGGGCCCACGCTTTCCACACTCAGCACCACGAAATTACCGAGATACGAATTCCCCTCGATCGCCTTTACCGCATCCGGTCCAAGACCCGCCTGAGACAATTCGGAGTAGTCCCTGAACAGTCCGACGCCGGTCCTGAGGTCGACGATCCCGGAAGCCAGTTCCTGGTAGTGGACCGCAAGGTCCGTTACCGACGGATCCTCCCGCAACCCTTCGGGATCCCATTCCTGGAGCCGTGTGGAGAGTATCGACCGGGGGAGGTTGTTGAGATCCACCCTGCCCGTCCCCTCCGAATCCGAGTCGTATTCCTGGCGCAGTGCCTGAAAGATGTTATCGCTTTCCGAGATCAGGTCGGTGGTCTCTTCACTCTCGATGCGGGCGAGACGGATCTGGATTTCGTTCTTGGACGGATCGTCGAACCGGGTCACCCCCTCGGCCCGGAGCCCACTCTCTGCAAGGGCCCCCCGGATCCGGTCCAGGGAAGGCTCCTCCTTGAAGCGGGCGTAGACCAGCGTTCCGCCGACAAAATCGACGCCCATCTTGAGCCCACCCTTCATGACGATGGAAACGATCCCGGCCAGGATCAACAGCAGGGATACGCACAGAAAGAGCCGCCGCTTGCCTAGCCAGTCGATCTTGGGTTCTTTGACGATGTCCATGGATCCCTCAGATCGACAGCGTTTCTCGCGGTTTTCCCTGAAGCATCAGGCCGAAAAGGGTGCGGGAGACGAAGGTCGCGGTGAAGATGTTCGCCACCAGTCCCACCGAAAGAGTCACCGCAAATCCACGTATGGGTCCAGTACCGAATTGGAACAGAAAGAGGGACCCGATCAAGGTCGTGATATTGGTGTCCAGAATGGTGATGAACACGCGTCCGAACGCCGCTTCGACCCCCGACCGGACCGTCTTCCCCAGCCTCAACTCCTCCTTGATGCGCTCGAATATGAGAATGTTGGCGTCGATGGCCATGCCGATGGTCAGGATGATCCCGGCGATTCCGGGCAGAGTCAGCGTCGCCCTGAAGTAGGCCAGAACTCCCACCAGGATCACCAGATTCAATATCAGGCAGACCACGGCATTGACGCCGGAAAAGCGATAGATGAACAGGACCGTGACGATCACCAGGAGGAGTCCCAATGCGGACGCCGACAGGCCGCTACGAATCGAGTCCATCCCCAGAGAGGGTCCGATGATCTGGTTCTCGATGATCCGGATGGCGGCGGGGAGAGCGCCCGATCGAAGCACCAGCGCCAGATCCTCTGCCTCTTCCGGCGTATAGTTTCCGGTGATCTGGGCCGACTCCGTGTCGATCTTCTCACTGATATTGGGAAAGGTTCGGATCTCGCCGTCCAGCACGATGGCCAGAGGATTGCCCACGTTCTGTTCGGTGGCGGGCGCAAACAACTGGCGCCCCTCCGAGTTCAGAAAAAAGGTCACGTTCCAGCGCCCGGTGAAGCTGTCCTGGGTTCGCCGGGCGTTCTTCATGTGCTGGCCGCTGATGGTCGCCGCCCTGCGGACCACCATGTACTGCGTCTGGCGCCCGATTTCCGCGGAATTCCGATAGGGCAGAATCTCGTACTCGCCCGGCACCGACCCGTCGAAAACGTCTTCCGCCGCCTGTCGAGTCGCATACGGGCCGCCGCGGGCCGGATGCACCAGCTTCAGTTCCAGTCTCGCCGTGCTGCGGATGAGTTTGATCACCCGGTCCGGATCTTCGACTCCCGGCAACTCGACGATGATCTGGTCCTGGACGTCTCCACTTCCATAGACGGTGATGGTAGGCTCGGCGACGCCGTATTGGTCCACTCGGTTCTGAATCGTCTCCCGAGCCTGCCGGACCGTCAGGTTGGCCAACTCCTTGCGATACGCCGAACTGATCCCGAGAGTGTAGTCCTGCCGGCCCTGATTGAACCGGGTCCGGTAGCTGTAGCCCCCCGAATATCCGTCCAGTTGACCCTCGACGACGTCGGCTGATTCCTCCGGCACCCCCAGGATCTCGATCTCCAGTTGTGGATTGACCCGGATCTCCTGGAAGACGGCCTCCCCTTCCTCGAGCGCCCGCGCCAGGCGATCTCTCAACAGGTGCGCCTCCGCCTTGAGAGCGTCGTCGATGATGACCTGAAGCACCAGGTGAATCCCACCCTTGAGATCCAGACCCAGCTTGACCTTCTCGGAGGGAGGGTAGAAGAAATAGACGCTGACCGCGAAGACGGCCAGGGTAAAGAGTAATCGGTACTGAAGTTTCCTCTTCATTTTGCTTCAGCTTGAAATTACGATGTCAAACGGGCTAGGAGCCTGCGCCGCAGAAATTGACCTACTGCGAAAGCGGTAGAATCGGTCCATATTTCCCCGATTTCTCGGCGAATAGAACAACTATGCACCTCCAAATCGAGAAAATCTGGCCTCGATTCCCCACTTTCTCGCTACGATCATTTCTACCGCGCAGACTCCTAGTCGGACAGTTGCCGTGAGGAGATGGCGCTCTTGGTCACCTCGATCTTGACCTGGTCAGCCACCTTCAGCATGACCGTGTGGTCCTTGACGGCCACGACGGTTCCATGAACGCCACCGCTGGTGATCACCCTGCTGCCGGACTTGAGGGAGCCGATCATCTCCTCATGGTTCTTCTTCCGCTTTTGCATCGGCCGATAGAGCATGAAGTAGAAGATCGCCACCAGCAGCAGAATGGGAAGGAAACCGGCCCAGGACGAACCGGATTGCTGGGCCAGCAGGAGTGACTCCGTCATGGTTGTTTCTCTGTTTGAGAGGGTTCATCACCGCGCACCGCTGCACGGTACTGATCCCGGTAATGATTCTCCAATTCGAGGAGTGATCCGGACGCGATACTCTGGCGGATTTTGCCCATCAAGTCAAGGTAAAAGTAGAGGTTGTGGTAGGTGTTCAGAACCAGGGAAAGGATCTCTCCGGAGACGTGGAGGTGCCTCAGGTAGGCGCGGCTGAAACGCCGGCAGACCCGGCACGCGCACTCGGGGTCCAACGCATCTTCCTGGGTCCGATAGGTCGCGTTCCTGATGTTCAGCCGTCCCCGGGAGGTGAAGAGAGTGCCGTTGCGGGCATTCCGCGTCGGCAGCACGCAATCGAACATGTCGATTCCCTGCCGGACGCAAAACAGAAGATCCAGAGGCGTTCCCACGCCCATCAGGTAGCGGGGCAGGTCCGCCGGCATACGCGGGCCCAGCTCTTGGACCAGGTCATACATGAGCTGCTTCGGTTCGCCCACGCTGAACCCTCCCAGCGCCAGTCCCTGAAAGTCCATCTCCACGAGCCGCTCGAGACTCTCCCGGCGAAGTTCGGGATACATGCTTCCCTGTACGATGCCGAAGAGCATCTGCCCGCGGTTCCGATGCCGATCCTTCGAACGGCGGGCCCAACGCATCGACCGGTCCATGGAACTCCGAGCCCGTTCCCGGTTCACGGGATAGGGCGTACACTCATCCAGGACCATGGCGATGTCGGAGCCCAGAGTCTCCTGGATCCGGACCACATCCTCCGGACTCAGAAAATGGAGGCTTCCGTCCAGGTGTGAGCGGAACTCGACGCCATCCTCCCGAATGGTTCTGAGCCTCCGGTGGCTGAAGACCTGGTACCCGCCGCTGTCGGTCAGAATGCCTCGATTCCACGACATGTAGCGGTGCAGACCCGCCATCCTCTCCACCACGGCCTCGCCGGGACGAAGATACAGATGGTACGCATTGGCCAGGATGATCCGGGACCCCATCTCCTCCAAGGCGTCGGGGGACATGGCCTTGACCGTGGCGGCGGTTCCCACCGGCATGAACACCGGCGTCTCGACCGCACCGTGAACGGTCTCCAACACACCGCAACGGGCGTGGCTGCAGGGGTCCTTCCGCTCGACCCGGAAGGAGTTCTGGCGAGAAGGGCCGGGCCGGGTCAACTCAGCTCTATCTGATACAGGCGCGATCCGTCCACCAGGTAGAGGCGGCGTCCGTCCTCACTGTACGCGAGACCCACCAGCATGGGACCGGACACCACCAAGCGGGCTTCCTCGCGGTCCACGGCGAAGAGGCCCCTTCTGCCCCGGTAGGAAGCAGCGATATGGAGGGTTCCGCCGGCGTCGAACGCCAGGCCCTGGGGTCTCCCCACGCCCCTGAAGAACACTTCCACTTCTCCTTCGGGCGAGACGCGATACACACAGTCCTGTGTGGCCAGAGTCGGGCCGGTGACGTAGAGCCTGTCATCGGGCCCCCACGCCAGATGGTAGGCGGAGACACTCGGCTCCAACTCACACACGACCGAGGTTTCCCGTTTCGGTGAGATCCTGTAGATGAATCCACTTCGGTCGCCGACATAGAGGTCGCCCGCGGGGGAGAAGACCAGACCGGAGGCCAAACCCAACCCGTCGGCAAA
The DNA here is from genome assembly GCA_965263035.1 of Acidobacteriota bacterium. Classification (GTDB taxonomy): domain Bacteria; phylum Acidobacteriota; class UBA6911; order RPQK01; family JAJDTT01; genus JAJDTT01. The sequence goes on along the minus strand of OZ253580.1, from coordinate 4,074,156 downwards.
TTTCTCCACTTGGCGGTCGAACGTCGATCGATATATGGACCCGGTATGGCGGCTGCTGATGTAGAGGAAATCGTCGGGACCGATCGCCAAGCCGGTCGGGTTGATGATGTCCGCCAGAAATGGATGCTTGCTGCCGTCGGCATAGACGACGAATACGCTGAATGGAACCTTCTCCCCGCGAGTCCCGCTGTAGGTCACGTAGACGTTTCCGAAAGCGTCCAACACCGGATTGGAGACCGGCTGGAGATCCGAAGCGATGGCGCGGCCGACGTTCAGTTCCGCTCGGGCCACGGCGTGATTGTGAACCGCGATCCCGTGGCCCGCGGTTTCGGGGATGCGGATGGTCAACGCCCGGGGCGAGGCAACCATGATGGAGGCAACCGCTCCGCCCACGTCAACGGCTCGGGCCGGAACGTTGTCCGGAGAATCGAGCTCGATCCGGACGATTCCCGCCGGAAGCGCCGCGCTCGGAAAGACCGAAGTGACTCTCATTGGGGGCACTATACCACGGGGCAAGGAGGCCGAATTCCGAATCGCCAACCACTAATCCCAAGTCCTGATGCCTGGTTCGGATCGGTGATAGACTCGCATGTTTCAATGAATAGCGACGAGCATGACGGCGCTTGGATCCGAATCGCGGGAGCGCGCCAGAACAATCTGAAGAACATCGATCTTCGGATCCCAATCAACCGGCTCACGGTGATCACCGGCGTCAGCGGATCGGGCAAGTCTTCGCTGGCGTTCGACACCTTGTATGCCGAAGGTCAGCGCCGCTACGTGGAGTCATTGTCGGCTTACGCCCGGCAATTCCTGGAACGGATCCGCAAGCCCCTGGTCCGGGAGATCGAGGGGCTCAGTCCTGCCATCGCCATCCGGCAGAAGAAGATCTCCCGAAACCCCAGATCGACGGTGGGAACCGTCACCGAGATCTACGACCACCTCCGTCTCGTCTACGCCCGTATCGGAACTCTGGTCTGTCGTGGCTGCGGCCGGCAGGTGAAGCGCGACACCGTGGAGCAGGTGGTGCAACAACTGCTTCGGCTCCCGGAGGCCACTCGGCTCTATCTCTGCTTTTCCTTGGCCGGGTCCATCCTGCAGCCGGAACGCGACGCGCCCTCCAAGGAGCTGGCCGGCCAACTGATGAAACAGGGATTCCATCGCCTCGTGCTGGAAGAAGCGGGACGCCTCCGGGTGGTCCAGGTCCAGGACGGACCGCCGGTCGCCGAGCTTTCGAGGGCTCGCGTGCTGGTCGATCGAGTTGTGGTTCGAGACACCGCGCGCCAACGATTGAGCGATTCCCTGGAGACCTGTTTTCACCACGGTGGAGGGGCCGCCCGGATCTCGATCCTTTCGATGGACGGCCGGAGCACCGAGCGGGATCTGGAGTTCACCCAGCGGCTCGAATGCCAGTACTGCCGGATCTCCTATCGGGTTCCGGAACCCAGGCTGTTCTCCTTCAACAATCCCTTTGGAGCCTGTCGAACCTGCCATGGCTTCGGGAGCACCATCACCCTGGATCCGGACCTCATCATTCCGGACCCGGCAAGGACGCTGGCCGAGGGACCCGTAGACCCTTTCAACAAACCGCGCCATCGAAAATTCGGCAGGAAGCTGCAGGAGTACGCGCTTCGAGAGGGAATCCCGTTGGACGTCCCTTACCGGGATCTGTCCGAGGCGGTTCGGCGCCGGATCTGGGACGGGAGCGACGGCTTTCCGGGAGTCAAGGGATTTTTCGCCTACCTGGAACGCAAGAAGTACAAGATGCACATCCGGATCCTGATCAGCCGATACCGGAGATACACCCGGTGCCCCGACTGTTCGGGAGAACGCCTCTGCCAGGAGGCGAGAGACGTTCAGCTGGGAGGACGCCGCATTTCTCAACTCACTTCCATGCCGATTCAGGAAATCCAGGAATTCTTTCGCCGGCTTCTCCTGGATGAGAGTCAGCTGGCGGTGGCGGATTCCCTGCTCAGAGAGATCCGGCAACGTCTCGATTTTCTGATGAAGGTCGGGCTCGAGTACCTGGCCTTGGATCGCATCACCAGCACCCTGAGCGGGGGTGAAATGCAGAGGATCCAGTTGGCAGCGGCCTTGGGTTCGTCCCTGACCGGAACCCTCTACGTACTCGATGAACCCTCCGTGGGACTCCATCCCAGAGACACGCGGCGCCTCATCTCCATCCTGAGGAATCTGCGGGACCTGGGTAACACCATCGTGGTGGTCGAGCACGAACGGGAAATGATCGAATCGGCGGATCAGGTGGTGGACCTGGGCCCCGGGCCCGGAGTGCATGGAGGCTACGTGGTCTACAGCGGCAGCGTGGACTCCCTGCGGTCCGCCGCCAACTCCCTGACCGGACAATATCTTCGCGGCGAGCGCAGGGTCCCCACTCCTTTCTACCGGCGCGCCTGCGGCGACCGGTTCGTGACCGTCCGGGGAGCCCGCCAGCACAATCTGAAGAATCTGGACGTGCGGCTGCCCCTGGGACTGATGGTCTGCATCACGGGAGTCTCAGGGTCCGGAAAATCGACCCTGGTGGGGGACGTGATCTACGCCGGTTTGAAGAAACTGAAGTCCCAATGGAAGGGCGAGGTCGGAAAATTCGACAGCATAGAAGGCGCCGAACAGGTCGAGGAGGTCCTGCTGGTGGACCAGTCGCCGATCGGGAAATCGCCGCGCTCCAACCCCGTCACCTATCTCAAGGCGTTCGACGAAATTCGCCAGATCTTCGCATCACAGAGGGCATCGCAGCGCCAGAACTTCCGTCCCGGCCACTTCTCCTTCAACATCCCGGGAGGCCGCTGCGAAACCTGTGACGGAGCGGGCTTCTCTACGGTGAACATGCAGTTCCTGGCCGACGTGGAGCTGATGTGTGAAGACTGCCGCGGGAGCCGATACAAGTCCACGATCCTGGAAATCGGCGTCCGGGGCAAGAATATCGCGCAGGTGCTCGACCTGACCGTGACCGAGGCCCTGGAGTTCTTTCGATCCTTTCCCCGCCTTTCGAAAAAGCTCAAGGTGTTGGAAGAGGTGGGCCTCGGATACCTGAAACTGGGCCAATCCTCCACCACTCTTTCGGGAGGAGAGGCGCAACGGATCAAACTGGCTTCCTACCTGGCCAAGTCCACCCGATCCAATTCGATCTTCATTCTCGACGAACCGACCACAGGGCTCCACTTCGACGACATCCGGAAGCTCCTGCGAGCCCTGGATCGGCTGATCTCGAAGCAGGCCACAGTGGTGATCGTCGAGCACAACATGGACGTGATCCGAAGCGCCGACTGGGTCATCGACCTCGGTCCCGAGGGGGGAGATAGGGGCGGGTACCTGGTTGCGGAGGGAACCCCCGAGACCATCGCCCGCACCGACGGATCCTACACCGGGCGATTCCTGAAACAGGCCCTGGAACGGGCTTGACTCAACCGCCGGAAGCACTCCCGGCCGATCCGTCGGAGGAACCCATGGGCAGGTCGGGACCAATCCTTCGGATAGACCGCGCCAGACCGGTCGACTCATCGATGTCAAGCAGGACCGAGGCCAGGCTGGCCAATCCGGTCGCGCCCGCGAAACGCGTGGGCATCCCGGTCAGAAAACGGGGCAGCGCAGTCTCCACACTGACACCGATTACGGAGTCATAACAGCCGGTCATTCCCACGTCGGAGACGTACGCCGTTCCTTTCGGGAACAGCCTCGTGTCGGCCGTGGGAACGTGGGTATGGGTTCCCAGCACGGCCGAGACCCTGCCGTCCAAGAACCACCCCAGGGCCAGTTTCTCAGAGGTGGCCTCGGCGTGAAAATCGACGATCAGAACCTCCGTTCGCTTACGGAGTCGCGAGACCTGCTCCTCGGCGCACCGGAAGGGACAGTCAATGTTGGGCATGAAAACACGGCCCTGCAGGTTCAGAACCCCGAACCGAATGCCTTGACGGGTGACACCCTCATAGGCTCCGCTTCCCGGCACTCCCGGCGGGTAGTTGTGCGGACGCAGCAACCTGGGTTCATTGCCCATGCACTCCAGCACTTCCTTCTTGTCCCAGATATGGTTGCCCGACGTCATGACGTCCACGCCCATGGCCAGGATCTCGCGAGCGATGGCCGGAGTAATGCCGAAACCTCCGGCGGAATTCTCCACGTTGGCAATGATCAGGTCGATGTCGTGCTGCCGAAGGAGAGCCGGGATCATGCGGCGAACGACCTTGCGCCCCCGCTTGCCCACGATGTCCCCTACAAAAAAAACCTTCATTCGGAAACTCTTTCTCCGGAACCGTATGCGACGGGTCCGGAATACGACTCACCGAGCGTAGTCCACCACCCTCATCTCCCTGATTACCGTAACCTTGACCTGACCTGGATACTGGACTTCACCTTCGATCCGGCGGGCAATGTCCTTGGTGAGCCAGAAGGTCTGTTCGTCAGAAACCTCGCTGCTCTCGACGATGATCCGGATCTCCCTGCCAGCTTGAAGGGCGTAGGCCTTGGACACGCCGTCGAAGGATTTGGCAATGGTCTCCAGGTGTTCCAGCCTCTTGATGTAGTTCTCGAGCATCTCCCGGCGAGCCCCGGGCCGTGCCGCGGAGACGGCGTCGGCGGCCTGCACCAGCATGGCTTCCAGAGTGCGGAACTCGACGTCGAAATGGTGTGCTTCTATGGCATGGACCACGTCGGGACTCTCTCCGCATTTCTTGGCAATATCCACACCAAGCTGCAGATGAGTTCGTTCGACGTCCCGGTCGATGGACTTGCCCACGTCATGCAGCAACCCGGCACGCTTGCAAACCTCAACGTCGGCTCCCAGTTCGCGGGCCATGATGCCGGCCAGATAGCCCACCTCGCGACTGTGGTTGAGCACGTTCTGGCCGTAGCTCGTCCGGTACTTGAGTCGCCCCAGGAGCTGAACCAACTCGGGATCCATGTTGTGGATCCCCAACTCGAAGACCACCTGCTCCCCCTCGTGGAGCAGGTGCTTTTCCATATCGCGCTTGACCTGGGCCACCACCTCCTCGATCCGGGCCGGATGGATACGACCATCCTGGATCAGACGCTCGATGGAGAGTTTGGCGATCGCCCTGCGATAGGGATCGAAGGCCGAGAGGATAACGGCCTCGGGTGTGTCGTCGACGATCAACTCGACGCCGGTGGCCTGTTCCAGGGCTCGGATGTTGCGTCCCTCTCTTCCGATGATGCGGCCCTTCATGTCCTCGGCAGGAAGATCCACGGAGGACACCGTGGTCGCGACCACGTGCTCGGCCGCACATCGCTGGATGGCTTGGGTGATGATCTTCCGCGCCTCTTGATCCGCCTTCCGACGAGCCTCGTCTTCCACGTTCTTGACCAGGACCACAGCCTCTTTCATGGCCTCGGCTTCCACCGACTTGAGCAGGGATTGCTTGGCCTCCTCGATGCTCATGCCCGCGGCCGCTTCCAGTCGATGGAAGCACTCCTGCTCCAGTTCGCGAACTCTTTCCCGATCCTCTTCCAGCTGCGTCTCGCGCCCCTGGTGCTTCTTGACACGCTGTTCGAAATCCCGATTTCGACGGCGCAACTGCCGCTCCCGCCGCTCCAGATCTTCTTCCCGCCGAGACAGGCGGCGTTCCACCTCTTGGCTCTGCTGCCGGCGCTCCTGAAGCTCTCGCTCCGCCTCGGTGCGCCACTTGAAGACCTGGTCCTTGGCCTCGAGGAGACTCTCCTTCCGGATCCGCTCCCCTTCCCTGGCTGCATTCTCCTTGATTTCACGGGCCTTTCGGTCAGCCTCTCCCAGCCGCCGGTCCACCACGCGAGTCTTGAGGAGATACCACCCCCCGATCGCGGCCGCCATGACCACGGCCAGGAGAACCTGAATAACTGCGGATAGCTGGTCCATATCGCGCGCTCCTGACGGAGCCGGGGTGAACAACCGATGCGGGAAGGGACGATGCGGGGCGGTGAATCACCCCCGCTCTGCCGTGTGGAGCGTGAGATTGAACCTGTCGGAAACAGGTGGGTGCCCTGCCGTTGGCCCCAGGCTTCACCGATCCCGGTGAAGCTCATGACGTCCGGACTCAGGCTCCCGATTCATGAGTGTTGACTCAAATCTCACAAACCATCACGTACATCGCAGGGGCCGGGTTTCCATTCCTGTCCACTCAGGTCCGCTCGGAGCCCTCGGAACTCAGTTCGGACCTCAAGAGCTCATTCAATTCTCCGCTCTTGCGGCAGACCATCGCTTCAACTCTTTCTAGCCGCCTTCTGGCGGAAAGGCACTCGTCTGCAATGCTCAACGCGGCCAGGATGGCGACCCTGAGCGTGTCTACCGTCGGCGTCCGGTCGGAAACCTGGACCATGTGGCGGTCCACGTAGTCTGCCAAGTCGTGGATATGGCCAGCATCACCTTGGCTCCGAAGACGATACGTACGATGAAAGATCTTGACCGTGACGCTCTGACCCATTTCAGCTGCCACGTCTCACCTACACCCCGTACGGGTGATGCTGCTCCAGGGTGGACACCTTTTCCATGATGCGTTTCACTCGCGATTTCACGTCGCTTCGCAGACGCTCGACCGCCCCAGTCTTGATCTGGTTGTCTCTACCCAGCTCCTCCATTTCTCGGTTTAGCTGATCGATTTTTTCCTGAAGCAATGCGTTTTCATTCCGAAGGCGCACCAGGAGTTTCACCGCCTCATCTGTGGAAACTTCCAGTTCCCGCCATGCCTGGTCAACGTCCACGTGTCCGGCTCCAGAACTCGCCGCTACCGCCCCTCCGCGCCCAATTCCCGGCGCATAAAGGAAAAAACCCCTTCACAAAGGTGCTTGACCTCAGGCAGAGTCAGCGTCCTCTCCATATCGGCAAAGGTCAGACGCAGAGTCAAGCCAACCTTGTCTTTGGGAACACTCGAGCCGCGATAGAGATCAATGAGCCTGATATCCCGAAGCTCCGGAATGCTCAAGCCCCGAATAGCATTCATCAGTTTAGCGAAACTCACACTCTTGTCAACGAGAAATGAAAAGTCGTGCTCCACCGCCGGGAACCGCGACAACACCTCATACACCGGATCCTTGAGGTCCCGGCCGTACAGCCCGTCCAACCGGAGCTCCGCCACCAGTACGTCTTGAGAGAACTTGTAATGAGCGTGGAGCCGGGGATGAAGCTGTCCCAAGACGCCGAGCCGGCGTTCCTCCCGCAGGATCTCCGCGGAAATTCCGGGATGGAGAAACGGCAGCCCGGAAACCCTGCGGTATTCGACCTCGAATCCGAATTTCCGGAAAAGCAGCTGAAGGGTTCCCTTCAGGTGATGAAACCCGAAAGGCTCCGAAGCACCGCTCCAGAATGGACCATGGGCCGAGCCGGTCGCCGCCAGCCCCAGATACGGCGCCTCCTGCGCTTGCTCGGGATCCTCGCCTCTCTGGAAGAAGACTTTTCCGGTCTCGAAAAGACGGACGCTCCGGTTGCCGAAATTCAGATTGTGCCGAATCGATTCCGCCAACCCGGGAAGGAGCGTGCTTCTCAGATGAGTGTGATCCTCGGAAAGGGGGTTGGCAATGGGAACCAGCGGCACCCGCCGGCCGAGGAAGATCTCCTCCCTGCCCGGATTGGTGAAGGAGTAGTTCATGGCCTCATAGAATCCACAGGCCTCCAGAGAGGACGACACTCGTCTCTTATGTCCTTCCGACTCGGAGAACTTCCCGGCCGCCACGGCGGCGGGATAGGTGGTGGGGAGCCGGTCATAGCCGTATTCGCGTGCGACCTCCTCCACCAGATCCTCCTCCAGGCCCACGTCCGCTCGGAAGCTGGGGACACGAACCATCCAGGAGTCATTATCCTGTGGCTCCAGTTCGAAACTCAGGCGGCCGAGCACCTCTTCGACGAATTCCGGATCCACCGAGACACCCAGCACCTGGGTCAACCGGCCGCTTCGAAGCCGGATCTCCCGGGCGGGAATGGGCCGGGGGAACTCGTCGATCACCGAACCCTCGCAGGAGCCTCCGGCAATCTCCCGGATCATCCGGCAGGCCCGGTTCAAGGCCCTTGGCGCCAAGTCCGGATCGGCACCCCGCTCAAACCGGTAAGAGGCATCGGTTCGCATTCCCAACCGCTTGGCGGTACGTCGGACGGACAACGGCTCGAAGTAGGCGCTCTCCAGAAGCAGATTCCTGGTCGCGTCGGAAATCTCCGTTTCCATCCCGCCCATAATGCCGGCCAGGGCCACGGCTCGAGAGGCATCGGCAATGACCAGCATGGACGGGTCGAGGCGCCTGTCCACTCCGTCCAACGTGGTCAACCGTTCCCCTTCCGCCGCTCTGCGGACGACGATCCTTCGCTCGTTCAATCGGTCCAGATCGAAGCCGTGCAGGGGTTGGCCCAACTCGTGGAGGACAAAGTTGGTGATGTCGACGACATTGTTGACGGGTCTTTGCCCCACGGACTCGATCCGTCTCTTGAGCCAGTCGGGGGAGGGACCGATCCTCACGTCCGTCATGACTCGGGCGGCATACCTGGGGCACAGGTCCGGCGCCTCGATGCCGACCCGCGCTCTCGGCTTTGAGACGCCTCTCCCCGATGGCTCCGAACAGTCGGGGACTCTGACCTCCAGGCCAAATCTCGCCGAGACCTCCCGGGCGATGCCCAGATGATTCAGGCAATCGGGCCGGTTCGTCGTCACTTCCAGTTCCAGGACCCTGCCGTCCTCGGTCTCCTCCACGGACTCCACGGGGAAACCCAGCATTCCCAGAGCCTCGGAGAGCCGATCCGAGTCCAATTCCTGGAGGTCCAGATATTCCCGCAGCCAATTCCATCCGATTTTCATGACGTCACTGTTCGGCGCAACCCGGCGCGGCCGGGTCAGAACTGCCGGAGAAACCTGAGGTCATTGTCGAAAAAGAGTCGCAGATCGCTGACGCGATATTTGAGGATGGCGATCCGATCGATGCCCATTCCCCAAGCGAATCCCGTATAGCGCTCGGCATCGTATCCGACCATGGAAAAGACCCGGGGATGGACCATGCCCGCGCCCATGATCTCGATCCATCCCGTGCGCTTGCAGATCCCGCAACCTCGGGACGAGCAGAATATGCATTCGATGTCCACCTCGGCACCGGGCTCGACGAAGGGAAAGTAGCTGGGCCGGAACCTCACCTTCAAGTCACGGGAGAACAACTCTCTCAAAAAGACTTCCAGAGTGCCCTTCAGGTCTCCGAAAGTGATCCCCTCGTCCACGACCAGGCCTTCCATCTGGTGAAACATGGGGCTGTGAGTCGCGTCCACGGTGTCCCGCCGGTAGACGCGACCGGGAACCACCATGCGGATGGGGGGCTGCTGGCGCTCCATGGTCCGGATCTGGACCGGCGAGGTATGGGTCCTCAGCAGCAGGTTCTCGGTGATGTAGAGCGTATCCTGAGTGTCCCGGGCAGGATGCTCCCTGGGCATGTTGAGCGCCTCGAAATTGTAGTGATCCAGCTCCAGCTCGGGTCCCGAGAGGACGGAGAATCCCATGCGCACGGCAATCTCCTCCAGCTCACGCCGCACCCGGGTCAGCGGATGAGACCTGCCCTGAGGAGGAAGATAGCCCGGCAGAGTAATATCCAGACGTTCCGATTCGAGCTTAGCCCGGCGCTGTCCGGACTCAAGCTCCCGACCTCGCTGGGCCAGGGCCGACTCGATCCGGCCCTTGATCTGGTTCAGGCTCTTGCCCACCCGGGGCCGTTCCTGGGGAGCAAGTCGTCCGAGACCCCTCAACTGGAGCGTCAGCAGGCCTCTTTGACGGCTCAGATAGCGGTCCCGGAGCTGGGTGAGCGCCACCTTGGACGAGACGTCCTGCAGTTCAACCTGAAAGCTCTGCCAGAGATGAGTCGGATCTTCCGGCTTCATCGACTCAGATCCAGGATATGGAATTCGGGAGAGGTTGTGATCCTGACGCGAACGCGTACCTAATGCAAGGCACTGCGAGCCATGTCAGCGATCTTGCCGAAGGCCTTTGGATCTCTGATGGCCAGATCGGCCAGCATCTTTCGGCTCAGCTCCAGCCCGGCCTTCTTCAGGCCGTACATGAACTGGCTGTAGGAAAGGCTGTGTTCCCGCGCGGCCGCGTTGACGCGGATGATCCAGAGCCTCCGGAAGTTCCGCTTCTTCTGCCGCCGGTCCCGATAGGAGTAGGCCAGAGAACGATTTACCTGTTCTTTCGCCGCCTGGTGAAGCCGGCCCTTAGCGCCCCAGTAGCCCTTGGCCAAGCGCAGAATCTTCTTGCGTCTCCGGTTGCGCTTAACCCCTCTCTTTACCCTCGACATGATGGAACCTCCAGCACCCGTAGAAACTGCGGGCGCTAAATGTGCAGCATCTTTCGCACCCGCTTCCTGTCCGCAGAGGACAGGTCGGCCCAGTCCTTCAAATTCCGCTTCCGCTTGCGATTCTTCTTGGTCAGGATGTGGCTGTGATGGCTGTGCCGCCGGGTGATCTTGCCGGATCCCGTGACCTTGAATCGCTTGGCTGCCGCGCGTTTGGTCTTCAATCGCATCGCCCGCATCGCCGTCTTCCTCGCTCTCTACCCTGATTGCTCACGCCCAACCCGACGGAAAACGAACCCGGCCGCTGAAGTTGCCGGGTCTGACGCGGAAATCCGAGTGGATTCAGGGCTGTTTTCTGGGCACCAGAATCATGGTCATGGTGTGACCTTCCAGCCGGGGCGTCCGCTCGATTTCCGCGACCTCGACCAACTCACCCCGGAGCTGGTTCAAGATCTCCTCACCCAGCTCGGAGTGAGTGATCTCCCGTCCCCTGAAGATGACGGTTGCCTTGACCCTGTTTTCGTCCTTCAAGAAACGGAGAATGTGTTTCTTCTTGAACTCATAGTCATGCTGGTCGATCTTGGGCCGGAACTTGACTTCCTTGACCTGAATGACCTTCTGGTGTTTTCGCGCCTCCTGGGCCTTCTTTCGTTGCTGGTACAGGTACTTCCCGTAGTCCATGATACGGCAAACCGGAGGCCTGGCGGTGGGAGCGACCTCGACCAGGTCGAGAGACCTCTCCTGAGCCAGCCGCCGTGCCTCGGGCGGAGCCATGATGCCCAACTGGCTCCCATCCTCGTCGATGACCCGAATTTCCCTGGCTCTTATCCGATGATTGACTCGTGCTCGCTGAATAGAATCGACTCCTCTTTTTCGAATCAACGGGGACGAACGATCACAATGCCTCAAACAATGGTCGGACGTCCAGCGCTCTTTGAGACACCTGTTGACCAAGCATCCGGGAAAAATCGTCCAACGAGCACGCCCCCTGATTGCCCCGCCGGCGATCCCGTACCGATACGGTACGGCCCTGCACCTCTCGATCACCCACGACGAGCATGTATGGCACCTTGCTCATCTGGGCGCTTCTGATCTTGTAACCCAACTTCTCGTTTCTCAAGTCCGCCTCGACACGCAAGCCTGTCCCCCGGAGCCGGTCGCGGACCTCGACCGCGTATTCATGGTGCCGTTCGCTGACCGGGACCACCGACGCCTGCACCGGCGACAGCCACGGCGGAAACGCGCCTCCGTAGTGTTCGACCAGAATCCCCATGAACCGCTCCATTGAACCCAGCAAGGCTCGATGCAACATGATGACGTGCTGTTCGCGGGAACCGGAATCGGCATAGGTAATGTTGAAACGGGCCGGCAGGTTGAAGTCGAACTGCAACGTGGTGACCTGCCAGGTTCGCCCCAGAGCATCGATCAGACTGATGTCGATCTTGGGACCATAGAAGGCAGCCTCGCCCGGCTTACGGCTATACGGCCAACCCTTTTCCTCCAACGCCCGGATCAGAACCGACTCGGCCCTCTCCCAATCTTCGCGCTTGCCGGCATAGTGCTCGGTGTGTTCCGAGTCCCAAACGGCCAACATGATCTCGTGGCCTTGAAAGCCGAACGTGCTGAGAAGATGCTCGGCGAGGTCCAAGGTGGCAACCACTTCCGAAAAAACCTGGTCCGGACGGCAGAAAATATGAGCGTCGTCCTGAGTGAACCCTCGAACCCGCAGCATCCCGTGGAGCGTTCCCGACTTCTCGTACCGATAGACGGTACCGAACTCGGCGAGACGGATGGGCAGTTCGCGGTAACTGCGTTTCCTCGACTTGTAAATGAGGATGTGCCCGGGACAGTTCATGGGCTTGAGCACGTACTCTTCGTCGTCAACGGGCAACGTGTACATGTTCTCCCGGAAAAACTCGTAGTGGCCGGACGTCTTCCAGAGGTCGCACTTGGCAATATGGGGCGTGTATACGAACTGGTAACCGCGCGCTTCATGCTCTTCGCGAAGGAACTCCTCGATCTTCTCTCGGACCTTGGCTCCCTTGGGATGCCAGAAAATGAGACCTGGAGCCACGCCCGCCGGAACCGAGAAGAGGTCCAACTCCCTGCCCAATTTCCGATGGTCGCGCTTTCTGGCTTCCTCCAGCCGCTTCAGGTAGTCATCCAGTTCCCCGGACGAGAAAAAAGCCGTCCCGTAAATCCGTTGCAACTGTTCTCGGTGTTCGTCACCCCGCCAATAGGAACCGGCAATGGAAAGCAGCCGGAACGAGCCGAGCCGAGCCGTGGAAAGCACGTGCGGCCCGGTGCAGAAATCCACCAGGTCTCCCAGGCGATAGGAAGAGAGAACCTCTCCTTTCCGCTCTTCGATCAACTCGGTCTTCAACTCCTCGCCGTGACTGCGAAAAACTTCCAGCGCTTCGGACAGCTCCAGAATGGACGGCTCAAAAGCCAGATTCTGTGCCTTGAGCTCTTCCATTTTGGCTTCGATTCGGGGCAGATCGTCGTCCGTCAGTCGGTGCGCCATCTGGAAATCGTAGTAGAAGCCTTCGCCAGTGGGAGGACCGATGCCCAGACTGACTCCCGGGTAGATGTGGCTGACCGCCAGGGCCATCAAGTGAGACGTCGAGTGGCGCAGGGTTTCCAAGGCCTCGTCGGGATCGAATACGTCATGAACGGTTCCATCCCTGTGGATGGTCTTCATGATTCTCTGTCCGGCCATTTGGATCGAACCCCGGGTTACGAACCCGAACCACCAGATAAAAAAATGGTAGGTGCGAGCGGATTTGAACCGCTGACCCCTTCCGCGTCAAGGAAGCGCTCTCCCCCTGAGCTACGCACCTACACCGGGATCATAACACACGAATCCCGAGTCGCACCGGGGCCAGTGCCCGATGGCGCGTCGACCTTTACTCTGGACTCAAAGGCGGACTCGACCCCTACTGAATCGAGTCCTTCAATGACCTCCCGGGAGTGAATTTGGGAATCTTTCTGGAGGGAATCCGAATCGCTTCTCCGGTCTGAGGGTTGCGCCCCGGACGGGCAGGACGGGTGGGAGCCGAAAAGGTGCCGAACCCCACCAGAGAAACCTTGTCACCGCTCTTCATGGCCGCCTGAATGGTGGACACCACAGCCTCCACCGCTGCTCGGGCGTCGCTCTTGCTGAGATTCGCCTTGCTGGCGATAGAGCCGATCAACCCAGCCTTATTCATTCCCGATTCTCCTTTCCTACCGATCGATCACATGATTCTTCCACGCCCGAATCCCTCATGCAGCTTTCTTGGCCAGCCGGCCTCGCAGTTCGTCGAGTCCCTGCTCGAACTGCCTTTTGCGGACAGCTTCTTCCACGTCCTTGTAGAAATCCACTCCCAGTTCCGCATCGGGATCGTCCGAGACATTCTCCAGGAAAAAATGGGAGACGAAATCCTCGTCCGGAGCTCGAACATCGGGTGAGATTCCAGAGTCCTTGAGCTTCTTCTCTTGGATCGCACTGCCGCTGGGCCGATAGTAGAGCTTGGTAGCGAGATACAGCACCGATCCGTCTCCGAGCTGGAAAAGCTCCTGTCCCGATCCTCTCCCGTCGGTCTTCAAACCCACTACCGTAGCCACCTTATGGTCCTTCAGTGCTGCGATAAGTATCTCGGCCGCCCCGCTGGTTCCACCGTCGGCCAATACCACCGCCGGCACGCCGGCCAGCAAGGGCTCGGCGGTCGTAGTGTGCACCACGGATCGATCCCGACGATCCTTGACGGTGAGCACCTTGCTCCCTTTGGGAAGCAGGAACCCCGCGATCTCGACGGCCTCCGCCACCTCCCCCTCGGCCACGCTCCGAACATCCAACAGGATTCCTTTCACATCGGCGGACCGCAGCATCCGCAACCCCTTTTGCACCCGTTTGGCGCTGCCGAGCTGAAGACTCGGGATCCGGAGCCATCCAAGCCCCGTCTCCACGATCTCCGCCTTGACCTTCTCGGGGACGGGAGCCTCCCGCACCAACCGGATCTCGGTGGGCGGTCGGCGCCCACCCCGGATCAGCCTGAGATTCACCTCGGTGCCGGCTGCTCCCTGGAGCATGTATTGTGCCTCCCAGCGGCTCATCTGCGCCGTTTTCCGGGCATCGATCGCCTCGATCAAATCGCCGGTTCGGATTCCTTCACGCTCGGCAGGGCTGCCGCGCACCACCGCAACTACGTAGGCGTAGCCGTAACGCTTGGAAATGTAGATCCCGGGTGAGGCTTCGGTCCGGGTCCGATACGCCTGGTAGCTTTCCTGGGGAACGTAGCTCGAATAGGGATCCACCGCCTCCACGATCCCGTGGACGGCCCCCAACAGGGCGTCCTTCATCTCCGGCTTTTCGACATAGTCATTCTGGACCCGGCTGACGACCGCCGTGAAGAGGGAGAGTTCCTGGTAGGACGCGTCCCGGGCCGCAACCCGGTCCATGGATCCGCCCACGAGCCCGTAGCCGACCACCAGCGCCGAAAGCAGAAGAATCGTCAGCTTGCCCTTGGCGAAGACCACCGTCACCCCGTCATTCCCTCGACCGCTACGACCGATCGGCGTGATCCACTGCATCACCTGTCCTCGCCCAATTACACCCCAGACTTGAAGAGAATAAAAAGACAACCGGCCGACTATTGAAAACTAGGGAAAAAGTATACACGAGGGTGAGAACGAAGACGAGGAGGCAGCGGGATGGGAGGGTCGGCAGCGACGGTTGGAGGAGCACGTTCTCACCCGTCGGACGGAGCCGTGGAGTGCCGCCTCCCTCGCTTCCTCGCCTATCCCTCGAGTTGTCTGGGAAGCTCGGGTCCCTTACAGTGAATCCGCATCTCATGTGAACCCTCGCGTTTTTCTGAAACGAGGTCATTGGTCGTGTTCAGGAAACCGACATTCGGAAAGATGTGGCTGCTGGCCGCGGCGGCGCCGCTGACTTGGTTGGCCCTGGCTGCCGGCGGCGACCACCATAGTCCCAAAACAGAAGACAGTCATGACTCGGAGTTCACCTTTCTGCGTCTGGTCTACTCGGGTCCCGGCTGGGCGCGCCAAGGGTGGAGCTGGAGTTGGCAGACCGACTATCCGAAAGCCGATCTCCAGTTCCTGTACGGCCTGGAGAAACTGAGCGACTTCACCTTCGTCTCTTCCGGCAACAAGGCCCTCTCCATTCTGGATGCCGAGGTGTTCGACTACCCATTCCTCTACGCGGTGGAAGTCGGGAGGATGCATCTCTCCGACCAGGAGGCGTCGAAGCTGAGGGAGTATCTTCTGCGGGGCGGATTTCTGGTGGTGGACGATTTCCATGGCGCCTGGGAGTGGAACAATTTCTACCAGCAGATCAAGAAGGTATTCCCGGAATACGAGCCGGTGGACCTCCCTCTCTCTCATCCGGTCTTCCACTGCTATTACGACATCGATGAGTTGATCCAGATTCCGGGAATCCAGTACCTGTTCTACGGGAAAACCTGGGAGAAGGGCGGATACGACGCGCGTTACATGGGGATCATGGATGAACGGGGGCGCCTCATGGTGATGATCAACCACAACGTGGATCTCGGAGATGCCTGGGAGTGGGCCGAAGTGGAGGAGTACCCCCGGAAATATGCCAATCTGGCCTTCCAGCTGGGGATCAACTACATCGTTTACGCCATGACTCACTGACGCCGGTGAGAAAAGGGGAATGGGCGACTGAAACTCGCTCCTCCAAGTTGCCCCTCCAAGTCCCGTTTCCGATTGGGAGGAGAGGATCAGGGGGCGAAATTGTAGGTGAGGCCGATGTGGAACTGCCAGTGGTGCAGTCGGCCGCTTGCCGGCAGAGCCAAACCGCCACCTTCCCCCTGGGAGGCCGTGCGGGGAAGACCGTAATCGGGAACTCCCGTGATCCGATCCCGAACCTCGAACCGGAGGCCCCAGGGTCGATCCAGATGGAGTTTGACCCCAGCGCCCATCTCGCCGGCCAACTTCCAGCGGTTCTCGAGACTCACGCTCTGAGCCGGGGATTCGGGATCATCCGACGGTTGGAACAACGACGCTCCGATGCCGGCCACCGCGTACGGAACGAATCTGCCCCGCTTCCAGCCCTGAGGATAGACCAGAAGGCTATAGACAATCCCATGGACGTAGTGGGCCCGCTCCGGCGCCGGCGATTCCGCCGTCAAGTTGCCGGCACCGAGCGGGAGACTGCCGATGCCGTAGCGCATTTCGGCGCCGAACTTCTCCCCCAGGTTTTCGATCACCCCGATGCCGAGTGAGTAGCCCGCGTTGTAGTCGAGCGATACCAAGGAAGATCCACTCCCCGTTTCCGCAGGGCCGAAGGTCCTGCCGGACAGGAACCCCGCCCCGGCCAGGACCGAGAATTCCCACTTCCTGGGATGGGAATCGGGTGAAGCCTGAGCCAGGATCGGCTGGCCGATCCAGCCGGCGAAGACCACCGCGAGGCACCACTTACTGAGAAAAGAGGAAAGCGGAAAGAGAAAAGAGAGAGGAGGAATTGGTGGTCGTGTTCGTGCGGCGAGGAAGAGAACGGAAAACGATGTTGTCGAATCCGCTCGAGTCAGTCTGACTGGAGATTCTGTTTTTCCCACGAATTTGCCCGACCCCGGACGGGACGCAACGCCGGCCGAATGCCGCGGCGGCTCTCGCCACGGATCTTCGAAGGCCGTCATTCTACAACAGGAAGATGCAGGGGCCGTCTCGAAAGACGAGGCGGGATTTTTGGAAAACCCGATTATTGGGAAGACCCGGGTCTGCGACGTTTTCCTTCGCGGAATCTTCGATCCTTACGCCGGATCATCTCGTCGTATTTCTCCACCTGTTCGGACCTGAGGAGGGCCCGAATTTGATTTCGGGCCTGGTTACGAATCTCTCGGTGCATCCTGGCGGCTTCGTCGGCCGCTTCGCGGAATGTTTTCCGAGCCGTCTCCACGATCTGGCGCACCTGGACTTCCTGGTCCGGGTCCAGATCCAGAGCCTGATCCAGACGTTGGAGGAACCGCGACCCATTGCGGCGGGGCTGTCCCGGCTCTCTCGCCGGCGGCCGCTGCTCCGGCCCGCCTCCGGCATGGAAGTGCGCCGGCCGGATCAGGACATAGCTAAGGGCGCCCCCGACGAAGCCGCCCGCGAGGAATACGAAGATGATCCAGAAGACGGCCTTAGTTCGATTCGTCAATGATCCAACCCCCTTCCGACGACAGCCTCAAGGAATCGACGGTGTATTCCAGGGAGGCCTCCTCGGGCAGGCTTTCCAAAGGAGTCAAGTTCAGGTCAACCGGCTGGGAAAGCTGATAAAGCAGCACGGAAACGGCTCCCATAAGGGCGACCAAGCCGGGAGCCAACTGCCGGGCGGCTCGTTCCAGGAACAAGGCAAACGGCACAACCCGCCTTTCCTCAGCCAGCCGGGCCACGGTCCTGGCAAAATGGGCCGGAGGCTCCAGGCGGGGCAGGTGTTCCAGGTGAAATCGAAACAGGCGGAAGGCGCGCAACTCCCGGCGGCACCGGCCGCATGACTTCAGATGTTCCTCATCCAGGTTCCCGGTCGGCTCCAGGTCTTCGAACCGAATGTGTTTCCGATTCATGTCTTCAACATCTCTCCGCTGGAAAGGACCTGAGACAGAGCCGCAAGCAGCCGCTTGCGCGTGCGGCTGACCCGGATCCGGGCCGCCACCTCGCTGGTTCCCAGGGCCTTGGACACCTCATCATATCCGAATCCCTCCACCTCCCTGAGCAGAAACGCGGTTCGATCCTTGTGGGACAGACGGCGCACGAGCTGTTCCAAGAGCTTGAGGCATGCTCTGGATTCCGCCTCCGTCATGGCGGCGGTGCCGGCGGAAACGTCGTAAAGGGACCGGATTCTCCGCTCCTCGTCTTCGGTGAAGTTGGAGAATGCCTCCACCCTGGAACTCCGTCGCTTTCTCAATACATCGCGGCATTGGTTGACCGTGATCTTGGCGATCCAGGCCTTCAGCGGGCGCCGCCGATCAAATCGGCCGAGGGAGTTGAAGACCTTGATGAAGACTTCCTGAGCCACGTCTTCCACCTCCTGCCGCCGTCCCAACTGATGGTAGATGATGCTGAAGACCAGCCTCTGGTAGCGCTGGACGATCTGCTCGAAAGCATACGGCGCACCTTCAAGGCTCGCAATGACCAACTCGGCATCGGTCTTCTCCATCCTCCAACCTACAATACGAACCGTTCGGGGCCCTGTTTCACGTCGACCTCCGACCTCGGCCGGGTTCGCTTCCGAGCGACCAGGGTTATGATGCCGGTGCGTCCCGCCACTCGTTCCAGCAGAGCGCACAGGGGCAGGATGGGCTTGAGCGAATAGTAGGGAGCCCGGGAACCGAAGAGGCTCTCCGACCAGTTGACCAGGCTGTGCTTCAGGCAATGAAATCCGATGATCCTGGAAAAACCGAGCTGATCCCGAACCTCGAAGTCTTCCTGGTCCAGCAGCAGGGCCAGCGAGCGGGGAGAATAGTGGAAAAGGTGGCGGGGCACGTCATCGAACGCATACCAGTGGCGGCGAAAGATCCGGGCCTGCAAGCTGCTCAGGTTGGGCAACGAGACGATGAGCCACCCCTTCGGACGCAACAGATCGCGGACCCGGCGCAACACCCGCCTCGGATCGGGAAGGTGCTCCAGCACGTGCCAGAACGTGATCGCGTCGAAGGAACCCGGTTGCAGCCGACTCGAGTAAAGGTCCCCGATAACGAAATCGATGTCCGGAATCCGCTCCCGCACGAGTCGAACGACTCGCCGTGAAGGTTCGAGCCCGGTCCGCTGCCAGCGGCCGGCATCAAGACCCCAGAGGAACTTGCCGTCCCCGCAACCCACGTCCAACAGGGATCCTTCCCGCAGGTAGCGTTCCAGCAATCGGACCTTCTCGGCCTCCTGACGCCAGGAGCGGGCCGACACCAGTTGTCCGGATTGAAACCGCTCCAGGGTTTTGACCACATCCCCCCAGTACCCGGGAGGGTAATAGGCCATGAGGTCCTTCTCCCCCGGTGCGGGTTCGGTTCGGCCCAAGCCGCAGGAACGGCAACGGAGGATTTCCCAGCTCTGGTCCACGATCTTTCGGAGCCGGTCCGGAACGGCGCAGAAATGCTCCCATTCGAGAGATCGACAAATGGGACAGGGGTTCATGGCGAATTGCCGGCCCTTCGCAACAACCGTCACATCACTCGACCGGCGCCGTATTTTCGCCCCGCAGTCAAGACGGCGGGCAAAAACCGTCGCGCCCACCCGAACCGAGCCCAGCCGGGAATCGGCGGTTGGGAAACCGCCCTCCAAGTCATACCGCCCCATGCCGGACCCAGACGCCGTCCTGCCTTGATATCACCGCTTTCGATAGTTCGCGAGATTTTCACGACGGACTGAAGAAGCCGCTTTCAGTGTATCATTCGGACTGATGTATCGGGGCCGCTACGCGCGTCTGTTTCTGTTGATCTTCTCCCTGCCCGTCTTCTACTACGTGGTGCAGATTTTCCGGCCGTTTCTACTGCCGGTTGCGCTGGCCGCCGTAATGGTGAGCCTTTGCTATCCCGCCTTCAACTGGATCCGCGGGAGACTGAAGGGCCGCAACGGATTGGCGGCGTTGGTCACCTGCCTGGGGATGACGGCTCTCATCCTCCTGCCTTTCGCACTGATTCTGACCCAGGTGGCGACCCAGGCAAAGGAGATCTACGACAAGTTCCAGACCGCTCTGGACCAGAGGGAGTGGGAGAGCCCCTTCTGGCAACTGAGCGACGACCTGATTCCGGATCGACTGCGGCAATTCGTGGAACGGTACGTCGACTTGGACCAGGTCGGCTTGGGCCATTTCAACCTGGGGGAAGGGTTGGCCACGCTGCTGGAAAAAATCAGCCTGTTCCTGCTGGAGCACAGTTCCGAACTGGTGACCGGAATTCTCAGTTTCGTCACCAGTTTCATGATCATGCTGGTCACCATGTTCTTCCTCTTTCGGGACAGTGCCCGCCTGACCCGGGATTACAGGCACCTCTCACCCCTCTCGGACGAGTACCAGCATCAGATCATGACGACGTTTCGCCAAGTCGCCTCGGCCACGGTGGTGGGGAGCCTGGTCACGGCGGTTATTCAAGGAATTGCCGGAGGACTGGTCTTCTGGATCGTGGGCATCGACCATGCCATTTTCTGGGGCACGCTCACGGCCTTCTTCTCCCTGGTTCCCATCGTAGGGACAGCGCTGGTCTGGATTCCCTGGGCAATCTACCTTCTGAGCACGGCTTCGGGCGCGAGCGGCTTCGTGTTCATCGGCCTCTTCCTTCTGGTCGGGCTTCTCGACAACGTGGTTCGGCCCTTCTTCATCGAGGGCAGGGTGAAGATGCACAGCCTGCTGGTCTTTTTCTCCCTGATGGGAGGAGTTTCCTACCTGGGATTGCCGGGCCTCATCTTCGGCCCCATCCTGGTGGCTCTCGGATTGTCGTTCCTGGAACTCTTCCAGATCGAGTTCGGACAGAGCGCTACCGAGCGGCCGCCCGAATGAACACCTACGGCCGCTGGATCGAGCGCCGGGAACGAATCCTGACTCTGCGCGACAGGAGCCGCCGGATCCTGCCCTTCGCCTGGGGTCTGGAGTGTCTCGGCGGCGCGGGCAACGACGACCCCCTCTCCCAGGTGAAGAAGTACGCCCGGTCGGCACTGGCGGACCATCGATTCTACGCGGCGACGCCCCCGCGGAATCTCCGGCGATCCGGTGACCGGCTCACTTTCGAGACCCCGGTTCCCAGCGCCTACGCCGTCAACAATACGGTCCACGCCCGGATCTTCCCGGGTCCGGATCGGCGCCGGGCCGTCGTCGTGGTTCCCCAGTGGAACGCCGACGCCTCCAGCCACGTGGGACTCTGCCGGCTGTTGACTCGCCTGGGGATCACCGCCGTGCGCCTCTCCCTGCCCTACCACGAACGGCGGATGCCTCCGGGGGAAGTCCGCGCCGAACACATGGTCAGCCCCAATATCGGGAGGACCCTTCAGGCCACCCGCCAAGCCGTGCTGGAAGTGCTTCAGGTCGCCCATTGGCTCCGGGACGAGGGCTACGAACACGTGGGCGTCGTGGGAACCAGCATCGGTTCCTGCGTCACGTTCCTGGCCTTCGTCCATGACCCACTTATCCAGACCGGCGTGTTCAACCACGTCTCCTCCTCCTTCGCCCAGGTGGTCTGGACCGGACTGGCAACGCGATACGTTCGCTGGGGTCTGGAAGGCCACATCGCCCGGGACGACCTGGAGCACTGCTGGGCGCCCATCAGTCCCTGGTACTTCATTCCCCGGCTCCGGAACACTCGGCGGCACCATCTCCTGATCACCGCCCGCTACGATCTGACCTTCATCCCGGAACTCTCGCAACAGGTCTTTCTGAGATACCGGCAACATCGAATCCCGTTTGATCGGGTCGAGATGCCTTGCGGCCACTACACGACGGCCCGATTCCCCTTCATCTGCATCGACGCCTGGCACATCTGCCGCTACCTGCACCACCATCTGGGGCGCCGCCAATGACCACGAACCTGCTGCTCACCGGACATCCGGGAATCGGGAAGACCACCCTCGTCAAACGGCTCATCGAGCAGCTCGGGCACCTGGCCCTGAGCGGCTTCTACACGGAGGAGATCCGCACCCGGGGCCAGCGCGTGGGTTTCCGGGCGGTGGCCCTCAACGGGACTTCGGGAGTGTTCGCACACAGGGACTTCCAGGCCAGGTCCCCGCATCGTCTGGGACACTACGGCGTGCACACCCGGATGCTGGACAACCTGATCCTGCCTCATCTGGACTGGAAGCGGAAGCGGCCGGATCTCATGGTGGTGGACGAGATCGCCAAGATGGAGCTCCTCTCCCAGCCCTTGCGGGAGGCGATACTCGAGCTCCTGGACTCACCCTGTCCGGTCCTGGGGACCATCTCGCTGCACGGCGCCGGAGTCCTGAAGCGCATCCGGGATCGGGAGGATGTGCGCCTGGTCAAGCTGACCCGGAAGAACCGATCGGTTTTGCACGGCGAGATCCTTCGACGTCTGGATCGGATCTTGGCCCGGGTATCGCGAACGAACGAGGTATGACGGGGGACGGCGGCGTTTCGGCGGGAGCTGCCCATTCATTTCCGTTCACCGGGACGCAATCTGGCTGGAATATCCCGCGAGGCTTGTCACCAACCGCCGCACGCCGATTACAATGGGTCGGATGACGGGGATTTACGTTCTTCTGGCGGGGCAACTTCTGGCGGGCTCCGTGGCTCTTGGCTACAAGCCGGTGGAGATCCGCGCGAAAGAAGCCAGACAGTACGCTTCTTATCAAGAATTCCAGAATCTGGTGATCGCCGCCTACCCCTGCGACACCCGGCACAAGGCCCGACAGTTGTTCGACACCGACAAGTTCGGCAAGAAGAGAATTCTCCCGGTGCTCATCGTGGTGGAGAACAACAACGATTTCGTGGTGAGCCTGGACGGCCGGGCCATCTTCCTCGTCGATTCCGACGGGACCCAGCATCGACCGATGCACTACCTGGACGTGCTGGCGGACCTGAACAACAAGCGGCGGCCCCCGATCTCAACCATCGAACCTCCGGGTCCGGGGCGCCGCGGCAGCCGGACCAGAAAGCTCGCCAGCAAGGAGATGCTCGCCGACTTCGAGCAGAAGGACTTCGGCGAAAAGCTCATCGCACCGTACACCAAAGACTTCGGCGTGGTCTTCTATGAGATTCCTTGGGACGGATGGGACCTTTCGAAGAGCCGCTTCTATCTCCCGGAAATCTATAACTTCTCGGCCAAGGAACCCCTGGTCTTCTTCGAGTTCGAGGTCCGGTAGTTCGCCGATTCCAAACTCCAAACGGTAGAATTCTCCCATGAAGACGGATGCGGACCCCACCGGGGACAGCTTGAAGATCCCACACGTCCGGTTCCGCCAGGAAACCTTGTCCAACGGCCTTCAGGTCATTCTGAGGCCGAGCCAGCGCGTCCCCCTGGTGCACATCAGCCTCCATTACCGGGTCGGCTCCTCCTACGAAGTTCCGGGACTCTCCGGCTTCGCTCACCTCTTCGAGCACATGATGTTCCAGGGGTCCCGGAACGTGGCCAAGAACGAACACGGCAGATACGTGGACGAGGCGGGGGGACGCTGGAACGCCACCACCAGCAAGGACCGCACCGCCTACCACGAAACGCTGCCGTCCAATTGCCTGGACCTGGGGCTTTGGCTGGAGGCGGACCGCATGAATTCCCTGGAGGTGACCGCGGAGAATTTCGAGAACCAGAGGCAGACGGTCATCGAAGAGAAGAAGCAGAGTTACGACAATCGACCCTACGGGCGCGCTTTTCTGAGACTGGACGAATTGGCCTACGAGAGCTGGGAGTACGCCCACCCCATCATCGGCGCCGTCGAAGATCTGAAACGAGCGACCCTGGCCGACGCCAGGGAGTTTCACCGGATGCACTACGGACCGGGAAACGCCGTGCTGGTCCTTTCCGGAGACCTGGACGAGGCCGGCGCCCTGGAGTCGATCCACCGTTATTTCGGCCCGATTCCGGATCGGACTCGATCCGTACGGCCGGCGTTCGGGGAGCCGTCTCAACAGGAGGAGAAACGAGAGACGATCCGGGACTCCCTGGCCGTGCTCCCCCTGGTCATCATGGGCTACCACATGCCGCCCGTGGGCAGTCCCGGGTACTACGCCCTCAGCATCCTTGCCCTGCTGCTGACGGACGGCTCTTCCTCGCGCCTCTATCGCCGGCTGATCTACGAACGGAACTGGGCCGCCGGACTGTCGGCCGGTTCCAACCAGTACCGTGGCCCGGGTATGTTCGACATCTTCCTGCAGATTCAGGACGGGGTCCCGGTCGACCCGGTCCTGGACCTGGTCGAGGTCGAGCTGGGTCGGCTGTGCCGGGAGGTGGTGACTCCTCAGGAGCTGGAAAAGGCCCGCAATCAGCTCGCGTTTCGCTTCGTCCGCCGGTTGGAGAAGGTGTCGGACGTGGGCGAGATCCTGGCCCACCACGCGGTGTTCCATGGAGACGCGGGGGAAATCAACCGGGAATGGTCCCGGTACACCAAGCCGACTCCCCAGGAAATTCTCCGGGTGGCCGCCGAGACCTTCCGTCCGGAGAACCGCACCCTGCTGCTGGTGGAGCCGGAGCAGGGTTGAATTGGAGCTTGCACCATTGCCGGCGGGCGAAACACGGACCACGAAAGCCATGAGAATGGATCAGCCTCCACCGATAGCGCCGTTGCCGAAACCCGACTATCCGGAGATTCCGGATGCCGTCCTGGGGAACGGGCTTCGGGTTCTGACGGCCGGGGACTTCGCCCTTCCCAAGGTCTCCCTCTGCCTGGCCTGGCCCACGGGCCGCACCTCCGATTCCACCGGAAACCTGGCCCTGACGAGTCTGGCCTTCGAGCTGTTGGAAGAGGGAACCGAGACCCGTGCCGCCCGTCAGATCGCGGATCTTCTGGATCAACTGGCGATCCACTACGGCACTCAGGTCCGGATGGAGCGGAGCCAACTCACCCTGACGGTGTTGGCCCGTTACCTGGAGCCGGCCCTGGAGTTGCTGGCGGACCTGGTGATGCACCCGGCGTTCCCCGAAGAGGAATTGGAGAAGGCTCGGAGCCGGTGGAGAAGCCACCTTCTGTCCCAGCGATCCCAACCGGCGTTCCTGGCCCGGGAGCGGACCCACGCGGCTCTCTACCGCGGCCACCCCTATTCTCGGGTTTCGTTTCCAGTGTCCCACGTGGAGGCTGCGGACCGCGACGCGTTGTGCGGAGTGCGCCGGCGGCTGCTGGCGCCAAAGGGGGCTCTGCTTGCCTTCTCGGGAGCGGTGAATCCGGATCGGGCGACACGTCTGGCCAAGCGTTACCTGGGATGCTGGAGGGGAGAGGTGCCCCAGCCCGACCGCGCCCCGCTGCCGCCGGTCCCGGAATCACGGCGGGTGTTGCTGGTTCACCGGCCCCATTCCGTCCAGGCCCGGATCGTGGTGGCCGGTCGGGGCCTGCCTCGGGGACACCGGGACTCGACACCTCTGT
This sequence comes from Acidobacteriota bacterium, assembly GCA_965263035.1. Taxonomy (GTDB): domain Bacteria; phylum Acidobacteriota; class UBA6911; order RPQK01; family JAJDTT01; genus JAJDTT01. The sequence continues at coordinate 4,048,887 of OZ253580.1, read as the reverse complement.
TCCTGGCCAATCAGATCCTGGGGGGCAGCGCCAGCTCCCGTCTATTTTTGAACCTGCGGGAGGACAAGGGCTACACCTATGGGGCCTACAGCACCTTGAAATCGTACCGGCGCGACGGGGTCATTCTCATCGGCGCCGACGTGCGCAGTGACGTGGCGGCCGAGTCGGTGGTGGAGAGCCTGAAGGAGATGGAGCGCCTGAGGCGGGAGCCGCCAGGTAAACGGGAGCTGAATCGGGGACGGGCGGAACTCGCAGGCCGTTTCATCCGTTTCCTGGAGACTTCCGATTCGGCGGCGGACCTGGAAGTGAGCCGGCGCTTGGACGGCCTCCCGGAAAACTATTACCGGAACTACGTCCAGCGGCTGCAGCAGGTCACTCCGGACGTGATCCAAGAGACGGCTCGAACCTACATGCATCCGGACCGCACCGTCATCACCGTGGTGGCCGACCGTTCCCAGGTCGAGAAGGACCTGGCCCGGTTGGGACCCGTGTCAGTCTATGACACGGACGGGAACCGGCTGGACTAGAAAATCAGAACACGGAGAATTCACCAACGAATCGCCCTCGGTCCGGTTCCTTGACGGGACGCCGGGCGTGGGGGACGATGTTTTCGAGGAGCCGATGCCCAAGGAAGACTACTACTTCAAAGGAATGGACCTTTTCGCCGATGACCGCATGGACGAAGCCGTCGCCGCCTTCGACCGGGCGCTTGAAGAGGATGCCGATTACGGCGACGCCCTGCACGCCGCAGCCATGTGCTGCTACCACAACAAGGATCTGGACCGGGCGCTCAAGTACGGCCTCCGCTACCGGGACGTGGAGCCGGACAACCCGTTGGCCTACACCAGTTTGTCCATGTTCTACCACGCGAAGGGCTGGATCCAGGAGGCGGAGGACATGGGCGCCAAGGCCCAAGCCGCCGCCCTCAAGCAGGCCCAGTCCTGAACTACCGGAATAAAGAACGGGAAACTCTTTCCGGAACTGCCTCAGCGACTCTCGGGCGCTTCGTATAGAACGATGGGCCGCACGTTCATGGCGGCGTCGACAGCCACACCGATCCCGGCTCCCACTGCCGCCCCGATGGGCGTAAGGGACAACACCCAAATGGGTTTCGCACGCCGTTCTGCAATCACAAACGCGGCAGCAAGTGCGCAGACGAACCCAGCTCCGACTGCAGCTCCATTCTTGGCACCATTGGCCATTCCGTCCCTAGGGCGAGTGGTGATGGTTTGAATGTCCGCTTTCGGAATGACCGCCCGGGCAGCGTGGGTCGCCAGTGTGAGGTTCGAATCGGACAGGTCGCTGATGTTTCCTTTGATTCGATCGCCGTTCTTCAATTCAACGGTGATTGGCCACGCCACGGCCAGACTGGAGACCTTCTCCCAACGTCCTGGAATCACCTCCGCACTAGCCGATAGTGACAGCATTGCTGCCAGCGCAGCGGAGATTTCAAGGATCCGGAAGGAGTTCATCATTGGGAGTGTCATCGAAATACCTCCTATGGCCCGGCAGAGGCCGCGCGCGTCGTGTTGACGGTGGTCAGGGAGCTTCGTAGAGCACGATCTCCACGGGCCTCGTCGCGGCATCTGCCGCTGCTCCGAGCCCGGCCCCGACTCCTGTCCCGACGCCGGCGAACAACAAGAGCGCCGCAATTGCACCCTCTCCACCTCCGTGCTTGGCCATTGCTCCCAAGACAATTGCGGTCCCAACGCCGAATCCGATCCCGGCTCCGTCCCCCACACCGTCTTCCGGTTGAATCGTAATGGTCTCGATGTCTTCCTTCGGAATCACCGCGCGGGAGAAGTGACTCACAACCATAATGTCGGTCGCGGAAAGGCCTTCGTAGTGACCCTTGATTCGATCCCCGTCCTTCAGTTCCACGGTAATGGGAGATGACACCGGCAGGGCCAAGACCTTTTCCCATCGTCCCGGAATGACGTCCGCTCGCAATGGAAGTGAGATCAATGCCGCCAGGGCCAAAGAGATCGCTTGGATCCGGCACGACTTCATCCTTGAATTCATCATCACAACACCTCCTTCTTCACAGGGAGATGTGATTTTTTGGCGGGAATTAGCTCAACGACGCAGGCGGTCCGATGCCGCACCAAGACGTAGTCCAGGTTGTCAGGGAGCTTCGTAGAGGACGATGGGCACGGGATTGTTCATGGCATCGCCCGCGGCGCCAAGCCCGGCCCCGATTCCGAATCCAATGCCGGCCACCATCAATACACCCAGCGGATTCACACTCGAATACGACTTGGCATACGCAGCGGTGGTCCATATACCCATGATCCCTGCTCCAACCGCGCCTCCGATCAGCGTTCCGTTGGCCAGGCCGTCCTCCGGTTGAATCGTGATCGTCTCGATGTCCTCTTTGGGAATCACCGCCCGGGAGAAGTGGGTCACCAGCATGACGTCGGTGGCGGAAAGGTCTTCGTAGTGACCCTTGATTCGATCCCCATCCTTCAGTTCCACCGTGATGGGTGACGCCACCTGCAGGGCCGAGACCTTCTCCCAGCGTCCTGGAATCACCTGCGCCTGCAACGGCAGTGAGATCAGGCACACAAGGATCAATGAGACGACTTGTTTTCGGTACGACTTCATCATCGCGACACCTCCTTTTCACCGAGGAATGCGATTTTTCTTCTGAAATTGGCTCACCCCCGGTGGCAATTCCGGGGAATTTGTTCCCAGCCACGATGAACAGACGTCGACCCGCCGCTCAGGCATCGACGCGGTCACAGCGGCCACAAACGAACAGAGTTTCGATTGAATCGATCAGGGTTCACTGCTGGCCAGGACAGCCACGGAAGAAAACTTGACGGAAGGCCATTTATCGGGAGATTCGCGGGGCTTCGTAGACGACCGCGGTTGGGCTCTTAGTGGCGGCATCGGCGACCAAACCGAGTCCGACCCCGATCAAGACACCAATCCCAGCGCCAATAGCCCCTATAGCCATCATGCCCTCTGCGCCACCACCGTCATTAGTCCCGAGTAAGGCTCCAAACCCTCCTCCAATCCCTGCACCGACCAACGCTCCACGCCCGGCTCCGTCGCCCACGCCATCCCTCGGATGATGCGTAATCCTCTGGATGTCATCTCTCGGAATCGCGGCTCGAGAGGGGTGGATCAGGAGTTCGAAGATTGACTCGGATAGCCCCATGAAATGCCCCTTGATTCGATCCCCGTTCTTCATTTCCAGAGTGAGGGGCGCTCCGGCCTCCAGTTGGGAAACCTTCTCCCAACGTCCGGAAATCACTCCCGCACGCAACGGTAGGGAGATCAGTCCCACCAGTGCCAATACAACTCCTTGGGTCCGATAAGATTCCATCCTCAAACTCAACATCGCGATACCTCCTTTCACGGAGGAATGCGATTTCCGACCGGAAATCGGCTCACGCTCGTTGGCAGTTCTGGGGACTTGTTCCTATAATGTGTCCTTTCCTCCATTGGGAGCCGGCGTAGCTCAACGGTAGAGCGGCGCATTCGTAATGCGTAGGTTGGGGGTTCAATTCCCTTCGCCGGCTCCATTATTCTTGTCGGGCGACTACGGCCGCGAGATCTTGGATCAATTCGGATCGAGATACGGGAGACGACATGTCAGGTTGGAGCCGTTGCTGTCGATTGCTGCTGGTGCTGGCCACTGCGGCGGGTTGCGGACCGTCCGGCGCCAAGCTGGTCTCGGTCCAGAAGATCTGGGACCAGGCTCCCCACAGCGCCTTCACCGACCTGGTCCGTTTCCAGGACCGGTGGTACTGCACCTTCCGGGAGGGAGACGGCCACGTCTCCTCTGACGGTTCCATCCGCGTGATCACTTCCGCCGATGGAGAGGACTGGTCTTCCGCCGTCCATATGCAGCCCGAACCGGGAAACGACCTGAGAGATCCCAAGATCGTGGTCACTCCCGACGGACGGCTCATGCTTCTGGGCGCGGAGACGAGATCGTTGGGCGACGATCTCATCGAATTCAATCCGTGGGTTTCCTTTTCCAAGGACGGAAAGGAGTGGACTCCCCGGGAGCCGGTGGGCGAACAAGATTTCTGGCTCTGGAGGGTAACCTGGCATGAGGGAACGGGCTACGGGGTCGGCTACGCGACAAGAAGATCGTCCAGCCATCGCAACAGTCAGGAGGAGTTCGCCCGGCTCTACAAGAGCGCAGACGGGGTCCAGTTCGAAACCCACGTGAACGTCTTCTTCAGCCGCGGCTATCCCAACGAGTCGGCCATCGTCTTCCGTGAGGACGGAACGGCGGTCTGCCTCCTGCGGCGGGACGGAAAGACCGACAACTCGGCCCAGGTGGGCGTCTCGGAGCCGCCCTACACGCTGTGGAACTGGAAGGAGTTGGGTGTGCGCATCGGCGGCCCCAACCTGATCTCCCTCCCGGACGGGAGAATGGTGGCTTCCGGGCGGCTCTACCTTCCCGACGGGGAGAGAAGAACCCTCCTCTGGTCTCTGGACCCTGAGGCCGGGACCGTCTCCGAACTGATCCGCCTACCCTCCGGAGGGGACACCAGCTACCCCGGGATGGTGTGGCACGAGGGACTGCTCTGGCTCAGCTACTACTCCTCGCACGAGGAGAAGACCAGCATCTACCTGGCCAAGGTGGACCTCCCTCAACCTGAACCGGTGGACGCTGTGGGCTACTAGGAGTCTGCGTTCTAGCAGGGGGACAGGAAGGTCGCCCCTCCCAGGTCGCTCCTGCTTTTTCTCAGAAGCCGAAGATGGCGTCGACGTTGCTCCGCAGCACCTGCCGTCCCAACCTTACGGCCCTGAGCTCGGACCATCCCCGATCGATGACGAACCGCTCGGCCAGCACCTTGGCCAGCGTCCTCTTGTACATGGCGAACTTGGGCAGCGCGAACTCCAACTTGTACATGTCGCTGTAGTAACCGATCTGCTTGGTGGCGGGCACGGTCTCGAGCCGGGCCGCCAGATCCCCTTCCAGAAAGGCCGGGGCGTTGGAGTACCACCAGTGCCCGTGGGTCACGACGTTGGGAAAGATCCAGGCGTAGCTGGTCAGCTCCTGATTGGTGACGCTGGCCAGCACCGAGATGGGGAAGGTCACCCGGGGAAAGGCATTGAACAATTCGCGGTACTGGATCAGGGAGACACGGCTGTCGTACAGGTCCTGGCCCTGGAAGACTCCCGCTTCGTAGACGCCCCGGTTGACTCCGATCATCAGGTCGAAAGGCAGACCGAACTCGGAGCAGAATTCGGCGATGGTCCAGAAGACGAATAAGGACCACACCCGCCGCGAGTCGCCGTCGCCGCCGTCCCGCCCCCTCAGAATGCCTTCCAGCGCCCTGGCCGCCTCTCCTGCCGAGATCCTCTCCGGCGTGAAGCCGGGCGGCAGCGAGATGGCTACGGCCCGGGCGTTGCGGGAGGTGAAGTGTTCGAACAGGGCGCCCATGGCGCTGCACAAGTCCGTGGGGTTGTGGAGGGAGACCCCAGCCGCTCCTTCCAGGCGCCGGCGCACCGCCGGATCGGCAAGGCCGAAAACCAGATCGTCGGTCCTGAGGCAGGGGACGTAGAGCTGCGTGTCGAACCCCTCCAAGGGGTCGTCGAAGTCGCTGGTCAGAAACACCCGCCGGAGCCGGCTCCTCCGGAGCACGTCCTGTTCCCAGGTCTCCGAGGACATGAGGCTCTCAGACGACTCGTAGACCGCCTCCCAGTTGTCCGGCGTGATCCGGTCCCCGTCGAAGCCGAACAGCGCCTGGGCCATCTCCACCAGCCAACTGTACTGCACCGTGTTCTCCACCGGCCCCAGATGGGCGATCAGCCGCGCCGCCTTTTCTCTGGGTCCGATATCGGGGTCCTCGATCTGCTCTCTGGGCATGCCGGCGGAATGGGCCAGCTCCGTGTAGTAGTGATACCCCAGGATGTCGGCCAGCGTCTCGGCAGCGGGCCGGTGCGGGTCGATGTGGGTGTGCGGGTCGATGAGCCACATCGAATCCAGTTGCTGAAAGATCCGGTTTCGCAGTTCCAGGGACATGACTTGTCGACTCGGCCGGGGCGATTCTCCGATCTGCTCGTAAGGGGGCGGTGGAGGTCAGCCGGGCAGCACGGTCACCCGTTATTCCAGATACAGAAACTCGTTGGTGGCAAAAAGGGTCTGGCAGAGGTTGGACAACGCCGCTTCGGATGCCTTCTCCGGGGAGGTGTTGGAGAAACGATAGTTGCGCTCCTGCTTCCAGAGATGATCCTGACCGATCTGAATCTCCTCCGGTCTGGGTTGCCGGGACAGGGTCAGAAGGTACGCCATCCGGACTCTCTCTTCGGGACTCTCGCCGGCCAGATCCCGGACCCTCTCGGCCAGGTGGCCGGACTCCTCCACCAGAAACGGATCGTTCATGAGGGTCAGCGACTGGATGGGCGTCACCGAGTTGACCCTGTGTGTGCAGTTGACCGTGATCTTGGGGTAGTCGAAGGCCTCCAGGAAGTTGAGCGGGTAATTTCTCCGCGCCAGGATGTAGAGGCTGCGGCGAAATGGGTTCCGGGCGTGCGGTTCCTCGCCCACAACGGTCTGCAGGCCCGAAGCGTCGAACTGAAGCAACGCCGGCGTCCCACCCAGAGTCCGGTCCAATCTTCCGCTGGCCGCCAGGATGGCGTCGCGGATCGTCTCCGCCTCCAGACGCTTCAGGTTCATGCGCCAAAGGAGGAGGTTCTCCGGATCCACCGTCTCTCCGGGCGCTCCGTCCGGCTGGCGCAAGGCCTGCCGATAGACGTTGGAGGTCACGATCATTCGCATCAACCGCTTCAGAGACCAGCCGTTCTCCATGAAATCCACCGCCAGCCAGTCCAGCAGCTGGGGATGAGTGGGCGGGGATCCGTTCCGGCCGAAGTTTCCGGGAGTGGCGACGATCCCCCGTCCCAACAGGTAGTACCAAACCCGATTGACCATGACCCGGGCCGTCAACGGATGGTCGCGGCTGGCCAACCACTTGGCCAAACCCAAGCGATAACCGCTCGTTGCCCCCTGGGTCTCCTCGGGTTTCCGGATCGAGTCCTGACCGGGCGGGCTCAGGACCGCCAGGCCGCCCGGCGTGACCCGGGGTCCCGGAGACTCGATGTCTCCCCGCTGCAGCAAACGGGTCACGGGGGGAGACCCCACGTCGACCAGGGCCTGGATCTTGTTGAAGCTGCGGCGGTATCCCTCGAGGGTATCGATCTTTTTCTGGAAACCTGCCCCTTCCGCTTTGTGCTCCCCGGTCAGGGCCTTGTCCACCTCCTCGGGCTTCACCTCCAGCAGAGTCGCGAACTTCTCCGCCAGGTACTTCTGAATCTCGCCGCGCTCCTCCTCGGGCGTCTGCCACGCCTTCTTCACGTCGGAGCGGATCTCGTCAGAGACCTGCTCGAGCTTCCGGTCCAGCAGCATCTCCTCATAAGGCCGGCGCAGTGCGGCCAGTTTTTCCTTCAGCTTCTCCTGGGGCGCGTCGATCTCGGCGTTGTGGCGCTCGATGGCTTCCTGGTCGGCACGGGAGACGTCGGGCAGGAAGCGGTCCTTGGGCTGCTTCCAGCGCATGGGATTGTAGGCGGGGGTGAAGACGGCCATCAGCCGGTAGTAGTCGCGCTGGGGAATGGGATCGAACTTGTGGGAGTGGCAGCGGGCGCAGCCGACGGTGAGACCCAGCACTCCGGTGGAGACTCGCTCCACCAGATCGAACAGGACGGAATATCTCTCTCCGGGCAGGTTGACGATATCCGAGTCGGTCCGGTCCATGCTGCTGCGCATGAAACCCGTGGCGGTCAGCAGCCGAACCGCGTCCGGCGTGTACTCCTGGGCCGAACGCCAGTCGACCAGCTCGTCGCCCGCCAGCTGCTCGGTCAGGAAACGATCGAAGGGCTGGTCTCGATTGAGGGCCTCGACCACCCAGTCCCGGTATCGCCACATCCCCTCGAAGATGCTTGTGATGGGAAGATCGTTGTCGAATCCGGTGATGTCGGTGTAGCCCATCAAGTCCAGCCAGTGGCGGCCCCAGCGCTCTCCATAGTGGGGAGACTCCAGCAACCGGTTCACCAGCCGCTCGTAGGCGTCCGGCCGGGGGTCCGACAGAAACTTCTCCATCTCCTCCGGGGTAGGAGGCAGACCCGTGAGATCGAAGTAGGCGCGGCGCATCAGTGTCGGCCGCGACTCCTCGGGGGAGAGGCCCAGCCCCTTGGCTTCCAGCCGGGCCAGGACGAAGGCGTCGATGGGAGTCCGCACCCGCCCCTGGTCCCGGACCCGAGGCACCGGAGCGGCCACCGGTTGGCGGAAAGCCCAGAAACTCCGATCCTCCTCGGTGATGGGCGGCGCTTCTGCAAGGCTGAAGGTCTCCCGCTCCTCACTGATGAGATCGGGTCCGAAGCGGGAGGAATCGATCCAGGCCCGAAGGCTGTCGATTTCCTGGTCGGTGAGGGGTGACCCGACTCCCGGCGGCGGCATGCTCCCCTTGGAGACCATGCGGATCAGGATGCTCAACTCGGAAGCCCCCTCCACCACGACGGGCCCGTTCTCGCTCCCTTTCAGGGTTCCCTGCAGCGTCCTCAGATCCAGGCCTCCCGGAGGGGGTTCCTGGCCGTGGCAGGCGAGGCACTTGGCTTCGAAGACGGGTAGCGCCTGGTGGTTGAACCGCTCCACCTGTTCCGCCGAGAGCAGGGGCTGGACCTTCTCGTGAGGCGCACCCGCCTCGATCCAGCTTTTTATGGTGTCGATCTGCTCCTGGGACAGGTCCAGGTTGAACGCCTTGGGGGGCATCTGCCGCGCCGAGACCTTCTGGTAGAGCAGGCTCTCGGCGGGGTCGCCCTCCACCAACACCGGACCGTTGTGAGATCCCTTGAAAATCGACTGGACCGTGCGCAGATCCAAGCCGATCATGGACGTGCCCCCGTGGCAGGCGAAGCAATGGGCCGTGAAGATGGGAAGCACGTCCTTTTCGAAGCTGGGACCCGGGGCGGCGGCCAGAACGGTGGACAAGAGCAGCGGCAACGCCCCCAGCAAGACCGGTCTGGATCTCATGGACGTCAGGCTCCGGGAAGGGGGTGCTCGATAAGATCGTTCACCACCTTGGCGCCGGTGATGGCCAGGTTGGTGGGCGTCTCCTCCCGGCCGCCGTGGCGGTAGGTCAGCCGGGAATGGTCGATCCCCAGCAGGCGATACAACGTGGCCTGCATGTCGGGGCAGCTGACCCGGTTCTCCACCGCCTTGTAACCGAACTCGTCGGTGGCGCCGTAAGTCAGCCCCGGCTTGAAGCCTCCTCCCGCGAAGAGGATGGTGAAGGCGTTGCGGTTGTGGTCCCGCCCGTCCGAGTTCTGGGTGGTGGGGAGCCGCCCGAACTCGCCGGCCCACATGATGATGGTGCTCTCGAGCAGGCCCCGGCTCTTCAGGTCCTTGATCAGGGCGGCCGTCGGCTGGTCCGTGTTGGCGCAGATCTTGGCCAGGCCGGTCTTGAGCTTGCTGTGGCTGTCCCAGGGCTGTCCCTTGCCGGAGAAGACCTGCACGAACCGGACTCCCGACTCCACCAGGCGCCGAGCCATGAGACAGCGGGTCGCATACGGGGCCGTCATGGGGTTGTCCAGGCCGTACATCTTCCGGGTGGCTTCCGATTCCTGGGAAAGATCCAGGATGTCGGCCGCAGCCAACTGCATCCTCGCCGCCAGTTCGTAGTTCTGGATTCGTGCTTCCAACTCCGACGTCTGCGGGTGGTCGACGAGATGACGTTGGTTGAGACGAGCCAACAGGTCCAGGCTCTGCCGTTGCACGCCCGGAGGCAGGGGGACCTCCTGCTGGAGATGATGCACGGGTGATCCGACGGAACTGAACTCGACCCCCTGGTAGAGGGCCGGGAGCCAGCCGCTGGACCAGAGGATCTTACCGCTGACGCTGTACCCCTCCGGAGCCCGCAGCACCACGTAGGCGGGAAGGTTCTGATTCTCGGTGCCCAGGGCGTAGCTGATCCAGGAGCCCATCACCGGCCGGCCCGGAAAGATCTGGGAGGTGAGGAGATTGTTGAGCCCCTCGGGATGGTTGTTGTGCACCGAGTACATGGACCGGACCATGCAGAGTTCGTCCGCCATGCCGCTCAGGTGGGGCAAGACCTCCGCGATCTCCATGCCCGACTCGCCGTGCTGCTTGAACTCGTAGGGGCAGGGCATGAGGATGTTCAGGTTGTTGGGCTGATGGATCTCCACGCCGTCGGGATGGGGCTGGCCGGCTCTCTTGGTGAGCTCGGGCTTGGGGTCGAACAGATCCATCTGGCTGGGTCCGCCGTTCTGGACCAACTGGATCACCGCCTTGGCCGGACCCGGAAAGTGGCCTTTCCGCGGCTTGAGGTCCATGTAGGGCCGGGACTTGTCGAACGCCGGAGTCCCCAGGAGGTTTTCGGAATCCAGGAGGCTGGCCAGCGCGATGCTGCCGAAACCGAGTCCGGACCGGGCCAGAAGTTGCCGCCGGGAAATGGAATTGGGTCCCGGAAACTGGAGACATTCAGGTAAGTTCATGGGATCACCACCGGGGTAGATATATGAATCGGAAGGTACCTTTGGAGCCGACACCGTGTCAAGCGCCGTTCCGGTCTTGCCGTGGCATCGTCACCCACTGGTTTTCCCTAATGGGAGGTGTTTTTACTATCAATAGTAAAAACTGACTCACAATTTACTATTTATAGCAAAATAATCGCCAAATTATCCGAAGACGCCTGCCACGCAGAGGCGATCCGGGAGGGAGGACAGTCTTGTCCCCCTCTTCAACGCCGACCCGGAACCGCCGGCTGAAAAGCCTCCGCTCCCACGCCCCTTTTTCCTGCCCGGATTGCACGAACCCGCGGCCGGTGGACCAGCTTCTATGAGGGATCAGTTCCCAATTCCCGATTATCCCCAAAGGGGGGTGGGATAGGATCCGCGGCGCACCAGCTCCCGAAGCTGACTCGTGACCCGGTCGCGGTCCTCCCGGTAGGTGACCCCGAACCAGGCATCGACGGCACTGAGCACCCGGACCCTCACTTGGCCGGCGGCGGCGAGGTCGTTGACCAGGGTGGGAATCATGAACTCGGCCCCCTCTTCCCCGCCCCGTTCTTCCAGGAACCGGTGGAACGCCCGTCCCAGGTGTTCGAAGATGGTGGGGGTGAACCCCCACATGTTCATGGATACCAGCTCGTCCCCGGAGAGGGCGTGGACCCGCCCCGCCGGGCCGGTGTAGCGAGCTCCCCGGCCGGTCTTCTCGATTCGCGTCATCTCCGCCACCTGATCCAGGAGACCCTGTCGGCTGCGGCAGACCCCCCGGGCCACGGTGCCGTGATCCGAGAGCGTATCGCGCAAACGGAATCCCACCATGCCGTAGTCGCCCCCGCGGCCGCCTGCCGCCTGCTCGAGGTGGCCAGCCAGCTTCCGGTAGGAGCCGGCGCCGTAGAAATCGTCGGCGTTGATTGCGGCGAAGTTCCCGCCGATGGCGTCCCGGGCCGCCAGCACGGCATGTCCCGTCCCCCAGGGCTTGCGGCGCTCAGGCGGAATTGAGAACCACCCGGGAACCCTATCCAGCTCCTGGCGGCAGTATTCCACCGCCACCTGCCGCTCGATCCTCCTCCCCACCGCATTCCGGAAATCCGACTCCATGTCCGCGCGCACGACGAAGACCACGCGGCCGAAACCGGCGCGGACGGCGTCGTAGACGGAGTAGTCCAGCAGCGTCTCCCCGCCGGGTCCCACCGGGTCGATCTGCTTGAGGCCTCCGTAGCGGCTGCCCATTCCGGCGGCCAGCACCAACAACGTCAGGCTCATGGCGATGGGGCGTTCCCTCAGAGGGGGTTCGGCGCGGCGGCCCGGTCGATGAGGTTCCGGGTGATGCGCTGCACCCTCGGGTCGGGGCCGAGGGGCCGGGTGAAGTGAGTCCAAGGCACCGTGTGCCCCGGCGGAGAGTCCAGACCCTGCGCCCAGAAGATGGTGGAAGCATTGAAGACGAAGTTCCCCTTGGGACCGGGGAAGATGGTGGCGGCCCACTCGCCCGGAGTCACTCCGTGGGTCCAGACGGTCCCTTGGGCCACGACCTCGAGGCCCTCCCGCTCCAGGTCCGGGTCGCCGTGAAACTCCCAGCCCACCAGACCCGAAATGAAGTCCCCCTTCGCCATGCCGGTCCCCTCGAAGATCCAGTGATCCGGAGCCGTGCAGATCCAGTCGCCGGATCCATTGAAGGGGACCACGGTGCGGGCACCGATGATGTTCCGCTCGTCGGGGCCGGCCCCCTCGAAGGGACCCAGAATCTCCGAATATCTCTCGATCTCTTCGGGACGCAAGGGGCCGTAGCTGTGGAGCCGGGTGATGATCCGGTTGGGGGCGCCGGTCGCGGACGCGGTGAAGGGACTGACCATGTAGACGTCGTTGGCGCTGAGCCAGAGGACGTTGACTCCTTCACCTATGGCGGTCTCGATGGCCCGGTACTGGGCCAGATCCCAGTACTCGTCGTGTCCGACGCTGACGAAGGCCCGGCAGCGGGTCACGAACGACGGTTCGAGCACGTCGCTGTTGCTGCAATAGGTGACGTCCAGCCCTTCCCGTTCCATCCAGTAGCAGAGGGGATACTCCCAGAGCAGGAACTCCCCCGTCCCCACCGAAAGGGGGAAATCGGCGAACATGGGGAACTTGGCGTAGGGCCGGTCGAAGCTGGCCGCCACACCGGGATGATGGGCCCCCTCGGGATGGGTGTAGAGGGAATAGTTGTCGGGCCAGCGGTTGTAGGCCTGCCAGGTGTTGTCCGAGCACTGGAAGAGCAGGTGCGCCGGCCGCCGGTCCCGGACGATGAAGATCACGTAGCTCTGCCAGTAGGGCTGGTTCCCCGCCGGGAGCGTGGTGAGCTTGCCCAGATAGACTCCGCTGGTCCAGTCCTCGGGGATCTTGAATTCGAGGCTCGGTTCCCAGCGGCACTCGCGCAGCCGATTGAGCCCGACCTCCGGCAAGGGTTGGGGCTTGCCCTCCAACGGCCCCACCGTCTTCATCAGGCGTCCGCCGTGGCCGCCGTAGTAGCCCATCCGGTAGATGTCCACCCGGAAGGGGCGGGCGGGTTCGGCGCTGACGAAGATGGAGAGAGTGTCGCCCGCCTCGATGGACTGGTGGGAGCAGTACCCCTCGACGTGGGCGCTGCGGTAGCTTCCGCGGTCGACCCAGACCCGGGTCAGCTGCCAGTCCCGGGTGCCCGGCTTGCGGTTCTCCAGTTCGATGGCCGTTGCGGGGCCGCCGGAATCGCTTCCCGGTCCGGCGCAGGAAGCGGCCGCGGTCAGGGCGGTGACGGCGCTCCCCTGGATGAATCGGCGTCGGTCCAGTTGATCGTTACGATTCGTTTGGCGTGGTCCGGGCTTCATTGGCGCTTCCTCCTTGCGAGATTGATAGCAGCCGGATACCCCGGAATCAACAATCGAGCCGGTCAGGGACCGGGGATGTCCTTCAGGACGAGGTTCTCCATTCGGATCGTTTTGGAGAAAGAACCCAGATACGTGACGTCGATTCTGAAGAGTTCAGATCCTTCGAACCATTCAGAACCGTAAGAGGGATCATTCGAGGGCAGGGAGAAATCTAGCCGCAAATAATTGGAACTCACTGTAGGGAGAATGAAACGAACTCCCCCGAAATAGTTGGAGCTAAGTTCGTCCCCCAATAGTGCCTCCCCCCGAGAGCGATTACGCATAACGTACCACCTGCGTTCCAGCTGATCCGACAACAGCCTATGGCTTGACTCCTTCAGGCTGATCCATACCATATGTCTTACATTAATGGTCACTTCGTGGACTTCGGCGCGATCTGAGCCACGGCGATATCTAGCGCCCTCTTCCATGGCCAGCGGCGTGATCTCAAGCTTTTGAATCAAGAAATCTACCTTCGCCGAGAGCTTGCCACCGGTTGCCGCCCTTCTTTCATAGTCCTCTACGGGAATCTCCAAGAAACTGGGAACATACCCAGGTTCAAGTCTGTACTTGTTGGCTATAAGTCGCACACCCCCAAGAGCCTCTTCTAAAACCTCGACTCGCCCGTCATCCAGATCCAAGTCACCAAAATCAAAGCCTCCGGCTCTAAGTTGCCTGTCTTCATACTCGTTCACGTCGCGCTCGCTATAGCCGAAATCTCCGGATCCAAATAATCCGGATCCAAATGACACGTTGGAACGGACCTGAATTGGCACGACAATCAGATCGGGAAGATGATTCTCAACTACGATGGTCCCGTGGAGAACCATCCGTCTGTCTCGCAACGACGTAGAGGCCTTTTGGTAAAACCTGAGACTCTGCTGGTCGATCCGTGCCGCAAACCTCCCCGGATCTACGATAGTACGCTCCGGTCTCCGTACCGCAGCCACGATGTCCCATTTCCACAATTGCGCTAGCAGAATGCAGGGGAGAAGTGCCGACAATGTCAGGATTGCATTTAGCTTGGTCCGTCGGGTCAGATACTGAATGCAGACCATGATCACGGCCGTTACCGTAAGGCACAGAAAAAAACCTATCCATTTCGAACTTTGCAGAGTCATCCTGGCCATAGGATCGATAGCGAAGCGATGGCTAGAAGGCAAGATCTCCGCTGTTACAATAAATAACAGAGTCATAACGACCACAGAGACAAGTCCAAAAGCCAGCATCTGGAGAAGGTTACGAGTCACAGCCGCTAGCACCATGAGGATTGCAACTGCCAAGATAGAGTAGAACAGGGTCTGAGGAACGGAACGAAGGATGTCCCACGCGGTCACTCTATTAAAAAGGAGAAATAGGACTTCCACCAAAAGAGTCGGGAAAATCAGTGCGCCCGCCAAAAAGACCGACTTGCCCGCCAGTAGCTGCCGAGCGGAAACGGGCCTGCTCAGCCAGAATGACGTGCTGCCCACGAGAGAGTCGCCCTGAACCGACATCGAAACAATCAACGCCAGGGAGACAATCTTCAGCACTCCAACAAGAATGATCGAGGGGAAATGTAGGCCCCAATCGAGCGCGACGACAATGGGCGCGACGATCAACAATCCCAACCACCCGGCCAAGTAGAGACGCAGGCGCCGAAAGTCCTTGCGAACGATGTGCCAGACCAGCTTCATGCCTCCTCCTCATCGTAGAGCCGGTAGGTCCGGGCCAGAGCCAGAAAGATCTCCTTCAGCGCCATGGGACTCACGTCCAGGGCCTTGATCTCCGGAAGGACCTCCCGAATGTCTTCCGCGCCAGTCTGGTTTTGGAATCCGCTGTCCACGAAACGGAGGACCTGTCCGGCCCGCTCTGCCAGCAGCCATGTTTCCGGCAACGTCTCCGGTAGCTCCTGGCCTGGCTCCAATGTCGCCTCGCATTGACGGAAACGGGCCCGCAGCGACGCGGCGGGCTCGGACAACTGCATCTCGCCCTTGTGGATCACTCCCACCCAATCGGCCAGACGCTCCACTTCGTCGATATCGTGGGACGCGATGAAAATGGTCCGCTTCTCCTGTTCCGTCACTTCCAGCAGACCCCGAATCAGTTCATCCCGGACCAGGGCGTCCAGGCCGGTGAAGGGCTCGTCCAGAATCATCAGTTCCGGCCGGTAGGAAAGGGACGACAACAGCGCCGCCTTGACCTTCATCCCTCGGGAAAAAGTCTTCAGCTTCCGCGCCAGGGGGAGGTTGAACTGGTGGATCAGCCGGCGGCACAAGTCGTCGTCCCAAGCCGGGTAAAAGGACCGGCAGTAATCGATCAGCTCCTGGACAGTCATCCATTCCGGAAGCTCCTGATTCTCGGAGACGTAACCGATCCGTTCCAACTGGAGCGGTCCCAACCGGAGCGAATCGGTCCCCAGAATCACGGCCCTGCCGCCTGAGGGCCGGATCATGTTCATGACCATCTTGATGAGCGTGGTCTTACCGGCGCCGTTGGGCCCGAGCAGGGCGAAGATGCTGCCGGCCGGGACCTCCAGAGAGAGATCCCTGACGGCGACGGTCTTCCAAAATCGACGGGTCAGTCCTCGGGCTTCGATTACGGCGTTCATCTCAGTCCTCCTTCTCCTGCTTCCGCGGGTTCCGGGCTTGCGAGAGGCGGTCCCACTGGTCCTCGACGGCTCGAACCAGTTGATCCCGGGTGAGGGACAACCTTCTCGCCTCCACCACCACCTGCTCGACCTCGTCCTCCAGCAGCGCCGAGCGTTCTCGTGGCGTTGCCTCAGGAAGCTGGCCGACGATGGTGCCGATGCCCGGCTGGACTTCGAGGAGCCCCTGATCCACCAGCCGCCTCACCACCTTCTGAGCCGTGTTGGGATTGATCCGGAGTTCCTGGCTCAGGTTGCGTACGGAAGGAAACCGGTCGCCGGGAAGCAACTGTCCCGAGACCACCGCCTTCTGAACCGCATAGACCAGTTGGCGGTAGACCGAGACCCCGGTGCGCAACCGGACCGTAAAGGGAAGCATAGGTGTACTATATCACACAGTACACCTATCGACAAGCAGGAAATGGGGCCAATTATCTTGTCCCCTTGAAAAACCTTGTATTCCTGGAGGTCAAGTCCATGATTGCGAGGTTGCACCATTGATTCAGCCGGCACCGCGAACAAGAATCGAGTCCTTGTCGATGCGGTTGCAGATCGGTCCCGAGCCAATCCGTGCGAAGCTCCATCGCACTGTGACCGACTTTCGGGCCTGTGTGGACGACCTCTCCAAGCTCGACCCCCGGCTCTTCACCGGAATGGCGGGTGACGGCGGTGGCATATTGGAGCCGGCACGAGGCGTTCGCGTCTTGCCGTGCGGTACGACACAGGATTCATTTCGTGGGAGGAAAGCGAATGAGCACTAACGTGAACAGCAAGAAATTCTTCTTGGCCCTCGTAGCGGTTCTGGTCGTGCATGAGGTCCTGGGCTACACCATTCATCAGGTGCTCATGACACCCTTCTACCAGGAGACCTATTCCATGTGGCGTATGCCTGGGGACATCAACTCGGGCCTGGTCTTTCTGGGCGGCCTGATCTTTTCCCTGTTCTTCATGGCTGTCTTCACGCAAGGCTACGAGGGGAAAGGTCTCATGGAAGGGGGCCGGTACGGACTGCTGATCGGCAATCTCATCTTCTTCCCCGCACTGTTCGTCAACTATGCCGTGATGCCCATCACTCTCTCGATGGCCGTGCACTGGTACGGGTACGGACTGGTCCAGACCATAGCTTGCGGATTCGCCGCTGCCCTGGTCTACCAGCGGGCGTAGATCGGCGCTTCCCCATCAGGAATGCGACGAGGCGGTGCTGCAATAGTCGAGACGGGTCGATACTCTCGGGTCACCCCCATGCAATAGGGCACCGGATTCAATTCAAGGAAGGAACGAAAATGAATAACAAGAGGTTTTTCTTGGCCGTCGCGGCGGTTTTCGTCGTGCATGAGGTATTGGGATTCATCATCCATCAGGTGCTCATGACACCCTTCTACCAGGAGACCTACTCATTGTGGCGCATGCCGGAGGAGATCAACCTGGGCCTGATCTACCTGGTCGCCGCGATCTGGTCCCTGCTTTTCACCTATATCTTCACCAAGGGTTACGAAGGGAAGGGTCCCATGGAAGGGATTCGGTACGGACTGCTGGTCGGACTCCTGATCTCCGTCCCGATGGCGTTCGCCACCTATGCCGTGCAGCCCATCACTCTCTCGATGGCCATGGCTTGGTTCGTCTATGGGACGATCCAGGTCGTCGCCTGCGGACTCGCTGCCGCCCTGGTCTACCAGCGGGCGTGACCCGGCGGCTTCAGCCTGCCAGCGCCGAACGCTCCAGACCGAACAGCCGGGCGGCGTTACCGCCCAGGATCGTGGGAGCCGAACTCCAGGAGGCGCTCGCCGACGTGCTCGCCGGTGTCGGTGCGCCAGAAGTCGGTCCACTCGCGGGAGTGGTACTGCCAGAACTTCAGCCGCGTCGCGGGAGGGATCCCCTCCCCTCCCAGCGGGGACGATCCTGTCTTCCAGTTGACATAAGTCCTGCTTCTCAAAAGATCCAATCAGGTATCGGCTGGCCGGCCGAAATGACCTCTTCCAGGTAGGCGCCGGTCTGGGGAGGCGAGACGGTGTCGTGGTCCTCCACATCCTCGTGAATCCGGTAGCCCATGACGTTGTGCCATTTCTCGTCCGCCAACCGGAGATTGGCGGCAAAGGGGTGGTCTACCCGCCACATGGACTCTCCCGGCGGCGGACCGAACTCCGCCCGGCAGTCCCGGGCCAGGATGGGCGTCTCCAGCCCGTTACGTTCCTGGTTCAGCGGCCAGAGGTAGAGCTTCTGCCGGGTCCAGCCACCCCCCATCACGCGGCCTTGCCGGTCTTGAAAGGGGCGGAAGCGCTGGTCGATGGGGTGGGTGGGAACCAGATAGATGTTGGACGCGATGTATGGAGTGCCGTCCAGAGCCCGATTCAGAGTGATGGGCGCGATGGAGATGATCCCGCGGACATCGATGATCTGCTCCCACGACTCCCCCTCGTCCCGTGACCGCCAGGCCCGAACCGAGTGGAAATCCTGCGGGCCGGGCCGGGCCGCGAGGAGGAGCGATCCGTCCAGATCCCGGATCAGACTGGCCTCACTGGAGGAGTCCGTGCCCGTCACCATGACGAACGAGTCGGGTTGCCACCGGCCTCCCTGCCGGCTCCACCGCAGGACGCCGGAGCCGCCCGGCACGCGGGGGTCATAGCTGCCCCCGCCCCCAGGCGCCGCCGCAGACACGCACAGCAGGAGGTCGTCGCCTGAGGGAATAGCATTGGCGAGCCCGCCGTTGTAGATCCACCAGCCCTTGACCATGGTTTCCGACCGGAACCTCTCTACCTCGGCCTGCCGCATCCGTTCGCCGTCGAAGGCCAACTGGAACACCTCGAAGTATTGGTAGTTCTCCTCCAGGCTGAAGCCGGCTCCGTCCGGATGGTCCGATGCCTTCTTGCGCCGCGCCAGCGCCAGACTGATGCCGAACCCGGTGCCCGCGCCCGGGTGGTCCGCTCCGGAAGCGTTTTTCGCCCCCAAGGGAACGAAGCCTCCCCGCATCGGGTACTTGACCATGATGGAGGTCTGCCCCGGCGGATCGGAATGGGGATTCGGCTCGTCGTGATTGCGGTGGAGAGTCAGGGTCGAGCCGGGAAGAACCCCCTCGACGGAATCGAAGAGCACCACGTCGTTGCCCGCCTCGTAGTCGCCGTGCCCGATCTTGTGGCCCATGACGCCGTTGCGGATGCGCACGTTGACGAAGGCGCCGCCGGTGGTGGGCCCGGCCTGGAAGGGGAGAATCAGACCGTAGCGCCAGCGCGCGCCTTCCGGCATGACCTCCGGCACCGTCAGGACGGGAGCCCCCCGGGTCACCTTCAGGATCCCGCTGCCGCCCGCCGGAATTTCCTTTCCGGACGAAGCCGGAGTCTCTGAACCCCCCGGACCCTGTGTGGCACATCCCAACGGAAGCAACGCGGTGGTGGCAAGAGCGGCCGAAAGCCGTTTCTGGAACTGGCGCCGATCGATCGGTTGAGACATGGAAACCTCCTCTGGTTGGCTCCCCGAGATCTCGGGGAGGGCATGCTATCATGGGCCGCCGCAGGCACACAGATGACTCTCAGACACCTTGGATACTGCCTCATGATCCTCTCGCTGACTCATACGGGAATGGCTCGGAAGGCGGACCCGGTCGTGTACATGGCCGGCGGGAGCAGCCGGATCGACATCCATACCCTGGACCTGAATCGGGGAACCCTGGAGAAGCGGGGCGCCGGGTCCCTGCGGCCCACCGACGACTCGGGCAGCTTTCCCTACGTGGCACGGCACCCCAACCGGAAATTCCTGTATGCCCTGGACCGTTTGGAACCGCCTCACGTGGTCTCGCTGGCCATCGAGGACGGGGACCGCAGCCTGCGGCGGATTTCACGGACTCCCGTCGGTCCGGGATCGCCTCCTCACCTCCACGTGCACCCCTCAGGACGCTGGTTGCTGGTGGTTCACTACCACCCCGGCGCCGGTTACGTCTCGGTGCTGCCCCTGGGTACCGACGGCGCCGCGGGAGATCCCGTGCAGACGAGGAAAGTGGGGAAGAAGACCCACATGGTCCAGATCGGTCCCGGCGGAAACCACTACTTCGTGCCTTGCACCAACTCCGACTTCATTGCCCAGTTCCGCTTCGACGCCGAATCGGGCCGGCTGGAACCGAACGAACCGGCGGTGGCCCCCACCGACCAGGGAGCCGGTCCCCGGCACCTGGCGTTTCATCCCAACGGCCGCTTCGCCTACGCCGTCAACGAGACCAACAGCACGGTCCACTCCTGGCGCTACGACACAGCCACCGGCCGGCTCTCCGCTCGGGAGACCGTGGACTCCCTGCCTGCCGGGTTCGACCGGAGCCGCAACACCGGCGCTCACATTCTGGTCTCCCCGTCGGGAGGTTTCGTCTACGCCTCCAACCGGGGACACGACAGCATCGTCATTTTCCGTGTGGATTCCGAGACCGGACGGCTGGAGCGGGTCGGGTGGGAGCGGGCGGACGGATTGATCCGGATTCCCCGGAACTTCGCCATCGATTCCAGCGGCCGGCTGTTGCTGGTGGCGAATCAGGACGCCGATTCCATCCTCATCTTCCGGATCGGCTCGGACGGCCGCCTGACCCGGATCGGAGACCCGGTTCCCACGAGTGAGAAGCCCACCTTCGTCGGGATTTTCGACCGGATCGAATGATCGTCGCCGCTCCGGCGCAATAGCGCGTCAGGACCGCGCCAGACCGTCCAGAACTCCCCGCATATAGGCGAAGGACTGTTTCATGCCCGGGAGGGGAGTGTCCGGTTCGATCTCGTATTCCAGGTTGACGTGGCCCGAATAACCCATCCGGATCAACTCCCGGAAGATGCCGGCCACCGGCATCTTGCCCTGACCGACGATGCACTGGCTCTCCCGGTCGGTGAAATCGCGGAGGTCCTTCATGTGCATGTCCAGCACCCGGTCGCCGGCCTGCCGGATCGCTTCCACCACGTCGACTCCCGTGCGGGCCGTGTGACCCGCGTCGACGCACAGCCCCACGCGCGGGTCCATTCCCTTGATCACCTTGAGCCCGTCGGAGGGCGCCGGAAATTGCTCGTCCTCGGGACCGTGGTTGTGGACGGCCACCGCGATACCGTAGCGCTTGACGTATTTCTCCACCCGGGGCATGACCTGGGCCGTGGGAGCGATGACCATGAGGGGCATGCCACACTGTTTCGCATATTCGAAGTAGAACTCGACGGCGTCGTCCGTGTCTTCCTTGATGCCGATGGTCCCCCCTCCGACGATCCGGAGACCGGACTTTTCGATCTCTGCCCGAGCTCGGGCCCGCTCGTCCTTTGAAGTCTCATAGGGAATGTGAAAGGACTTGATGTTGACGTAAGGCGTCCCCAACTCCCGTACCATTTCGATGGCCCCGGGACGGGGGATGTTGCGCAGCGAGTAACTGGCCACCCCCAACTTCAAGGACCGCTTTTTCGCGCGCGCCACCCGAGTCCGGCCTGCAAAGATCCCCGCTGACGCCGCCGCCACCCCCAGCCTGAAAAGTCCGCGTCTCGTCGCTCTCATCACTACACCTCAATTCTGAGAAAAATGTATACGAAAAATTCTTCGTCCAATTGCACCAAATCTTGAGGGCGTGGGACTAATCCTGCCATAGGTCCGTGCTCAGGTATTTCAATCCCGAATCACAGATCATGATGGCGACCGTCTTCCCGGCGCAAGGTCCGGCCAGCAGTTGCAGGGCTCCGGCCAGGTTGGCGCCGCTGGAGAAACCGGCGAAGATGCCTTCCTCCCGGGCCAGGCGGCGGGCCATCCGGATCGCCTCGTCGTCGGAGACCTGCAGATACCCGTCCACGTGGGCCCGATCGATGCAGGCCAGATCGGCCATCGAGTAGCCCCCTCCCTGGATCCGGTGGCCCGGCCGTCCGGCCTCCTGGCCGGCCAGGACCGCGGCCCCCTCCGGCTCCACCACATAGCACCGGATCCCCGGGTCGTATTCCTTGAACGCCGCCGCACAGCCGGCAAACGTGCCCCCGCTCCCCACGAAGTCGCAGAAAGCCTGGATCGAGTGGCCCGACTGCCGCAGGAACTCTGGGCCCGTGTGCAGGTAATGGGCCCGGAAGTTCCCCCGGTGCAGGAACTGATCGGCGCGAAACGCCCGGCGCTCCCGCACCAGTTCCCGCGTAGCCTGCTCCACCAGTTCCAAGTCTCCCCCCGACACCTGGCCCGGAACCGAATTCGGAAGTTGGTCCACCAGGACCACTTCCGCGCCCAGAGACCTCATCATGCGCGCCCGCTCCCCCGAGTTGCCCTTGGACATGACTGCCACGAAGGGATAGCCCTTGAGGCCGCAGACGATGGCGAGACCGGTTCCGGTGTTCCCGCTGGTGAGCTCGATCACCGTCTGACCCGGGCGGATCTCGCCGCCGGCTTCGGCATCCTCGATGATCTGCCGCGCGATCCGATCCTTCTTGGAAAAACCCGGATTGAGGTGGTCCAGCTTGGCCAGGATCCGTCCCTGACCGCCGCTCGTGATCCGCGAGAGCTCGACCAGGGGGGTCTCACCGATGGCCTCTACGGCGGAGGGCAGGAGGGACTCGTTTCGAGCCATTTCACTCCCGAGGCCGACTCACTCCTCCCAACCATGGGCATCGCGGACCTGGATCATGCAGGAGAGGATCTGATTCCAGGTTCCCGGATCCGCCATGACCGCATTGGGAAACATGCAGCCGTCCCAGCAGATGTGCCTGCAGGTTCGGGTGACCTGACCCTCCGAGTCACGGAGCCAGTGTCCGGCGGCCCAGACCACATCCAACTTGCCCCCCGGGTCGGAGGGCAGGCAGTGACGGCCCGTCTTGTCGTGGGAGCCGGAACCCTTGACCGTGGCGTCGTTCTGGGCCACGTGGAAATCGATGGTCCAGCGTCGGAGGCTGCCGGTCAGGGTCCGGTAGGCCTGCTGGAAAGCCTCCTGGTCCTGCCAGTCGAAGTTCGCCGGAAGGATCGCGTCGCTCTCCGCGTTGACGCCCAGCAGATAGAGCAGCGTGTGAGCCATGTCGGCCTGAAAGCCCAGAATCTCCGGCCGGTCGACCAGTTCCAGGAGCTTCAGCATCTCCTTCCAACTGTGCATCCCGCCCCAGCAGACCTCTCCCTCGGCCGCCAGGAGCTCGCCCTGGTCCCCGGCCCGTTCGCACGCGGCTCTAAAGGTCTCGGCGATGCGTCCGGTGTTCCCTTCCGGGTCAGCCGCCCAGGTCCCCGGATCCACCGAGGAATCGATGCGGACCACGCCATAGGGACGCACGCCCAGTTCTCCGAGCCGCCGGGCAATGGCACAGGCCTTCTCGACCATGCTCAGGAACCGTCCCCGTTCGGCCACGTCTCCCATGGCCGATCCGCCGCCGGTGGGCAGCCACACCGGGGCCACCACGCTTCCGATGACCAGGTCCCGCGACTGCACCTTCTCGGCCAGCCTCTTCAGGTCGTCGTCGGAGGAGTCGATGTCCACGTGGGGAGCGCTCAGGAAGAGGTCGACTCCGTCGAACCGGACGCCGTCCACCTCGGCCGCCGCCGTCCAGTCCAGCATGGTGTCCAGATCGATGAAAGGCTCCTCGGCGTCCGGCCCCTTCCCCACGACCCCCGGCCAGCCGGCGTTGTGAAGCTTCGGATAGTTGTTCATGGTCTCCGCCCCGTTAGAAAAGAGTGTAGATGAAGGGCGCCGCCGCCGACCCCGACAGCACGATCAGAATCCCCAGCAACAGCAACACGATGATGATGGGGGTCAGCCACCACTTCTTGTTGTGGCGCAGGAAGTCCCAAAACTCACGAACGATTCCGGTCTGGGGCCGTTCGGCGCCCTGGCGGAACCGGGAAGCTTCGGATGAGCTGTCGTTCGCCATGGAATCGCTCCGGAAATCTTCCTCAGAACTGTCGGAAGTAGCGTTCCGGATCGCGGCCGGGCTCATGAGGAACCCAGTAGGTGTCTCGTTTCCGGTCCAATTTCATCCCCAGCGGGTCGGGCCGGAACCAGCGTACCACGAGTCCGATGGGAGTGAGGATGAGGAAATAGATGACGGCCAGGACCAGATGAGAGACGGTCCAGCCAATGGGAAACACCGCATACATCCAACCCACGTAGACGGGCCGCACCCAGGCCGGCCTCAGCCATCCGATGACGGCTCCCAGGACACCCAGCGACCAGACGATCCCCGCCAGGGTCCAATCACCGGAATAGTAGGCCCGCCAAGCTCCCAGCACACCGCAGAAGATGGGCCACCCGATGGCACCGAACTGGCGGAGCTCACGGTTAGAAGGATGCCTGTTGATCTCGATGACGGCCACGTTCCGCTGGTCTCCGAAACCGCCGATGAAGTTGGATCACACCGCCTGCGACCCGCGAAATCCCAGCCTTGGCAGGCGTTTCCAGAGTCGCTCGAAAGGTCTTCGAAAACGACTCGAACGGGGGCAATTCAGGCGAAGAGAGAGCATAGCGCAATCCTCGGGAAACCGGAAGCGCAGCTGAGCATTCGGCGGGACCACCTCAACACTCTCTTCCTTTGTCCTCGAGTTGCTGTACGGAGTGGGTCGCCCGCGAGCGCGACACCTTGCCAGATGCGGCTCTTACACGACTGTGAGGTGGCGGGAACCCACTCCGGTCAGACCGCATATAGTGCATTATTTATGGTACACTTCGCGGTGAATTGGCACTGAAAAGACGGCATGGTAGAGAGGCCGCAGAAAACCCCGTTGGTGTTCTACCGCACTGGTGCGGGCCGCGAACCCGTCAGGGAAGGGCTGAAAGGGTTGGATGAGAAAGAGCGGCGAGCGATAGGGAACGATCTGATGCGGGCGCAATGGCGTTGGCCGGTGGGTATGCCCCTGAGTCGCCCGTTGGGCGAAGGTCTCTGGGAAGTCCGGACAGACCTGCCAACGAACCGGACGGCGCGAGTGCTGCTCTGTTTTTTCCGTGAACACCTTGTGGCGTTGCACGGGTTCATCAAGAAAACGCGAGCCACGCCGAAAGCCGATCTGGCCACCGCGCGCAAGCGCCGGAAGGAGTTGGAACGATGAGCGAGCAACACATGGGATCGAGCCTTGATGATTTTCTCAGGGAAGAAGGCACCTTCGATGAAGCTCAAACGCAGTCGATTAAAGAGGTTGTCGCGTGGCAACTAGCCGCCGCCATGAAGAGCAGGAATCTCTCTAAGAGCAAGATGGCCAAGCTGCTCAAAACCAGCCGTTCCCAGGTGGACCGTCTGCTCGATCCGAACGACGACATTACACTCTCCAGCCTCCAGCGGGCCGCGGCGATCGTCGGACGACGTGTGCATATCGAATTGGTTTAGCCCGGTGAGGTAGCTGCACACGAACTCCCTCTTGTCTCTGAAAGGCTTTCCCGCCGGCCGGGGTCCGCCGAAATCCCGGAAGAAAAAGGATGGATCGGGTCGAGTGCAGGGGATTGCGCCCCTGCACCCTCCCACACCACCGGACGTACCGTTTTCAGTATCCGGCGGTTGGAGTCACTCGAGGCTCTTTCGAGCCTCGTAAAGGGCCTTTCTTTCCGGTTTTCGCCGCCGCTGGGACTTGATCTCCGCCCTTCCGGCTTGACGGGTTCCACCCTTGGGCCTTCCGTGCCGGGTCCGAGGGGCCTCCCCCCGCCCCGTTTCCGGAGGTAGTTGCGATCCCGCTGACGAGTCCACCATAGGGCCCGTCCGACTCCTTCGGTCCTTCGCTCCACCGGCATTATCCGGCTTCTTCGCTACTATGACCTCTGCTGACTTCTCAAAGGCTCTCACCCTTGAGATCTCCCCGAGTAAGGTGCTGCATCTTTCCCCCCGGGCCGCCCGGCTCTACCTGGTACGTCTGGATGGGGTTCGGGTTTCGCTGTTGCTCGCCAGCTCACCGCCCGCACCCGGCCTCGCTGCCGGTTCGTGTTCCTGCGGTCGTGGGTTTGCCTTCCGCTTCCTTCAGCTTCACCTCGCGGCTACGCCTTGCGGTTCGGCTAGGGTTGGTCCCATCACCTCCCTTGGGATCTTTCATCCCTTAGATACAGCCCATGTCGGGCGCACGAGCGGGGGTTTTCAACCCCCGATTCTTGCCACTGTGGGGGACAAGAATGTCCCCTCCTAGAACGAGTACTTGAGCGCCAGCTGGAGTTGGCGGCCGGCGAGGGCCCGGCCCACGACTCCGAATTCGGGGGTTCCAAACTGGGTGATCCCGTCCCGCACCCTGGGGTTGAAGTTGGCGCGGTTGAGGCTGTTGAACGCCTCCAGCCTCACCTCGAGAGTCTCCTCGTCCCGCACCTGCAAGACCCGGCGGAGGGAGACATCGAGGTTGATGACCCCGGGACCCTCGATGGTGTTGCGCCCTCCGTTTCCGTAGCGAAAGCCCTCCGGCCGGGCGAAGGCGGCGGTGTCGAACCAGCGCTGGGGATGCCGCTCCGACGGCTGCAGATTGGCTTCACGGAGGCGATCGGGCCACTGAGAATAATGGGACCCGGTGTCGAGCGGGTCACCGGGCAAATAGACGGTGAACCAGGCTCCGTCCTGGAAGGTGGAAATGCCCTGGAGCGACCAGCCGCCCAGAATTCGTCCCGCCCATCCGGTCCGCACGAATCGCCTTCTGGAACCGAAGGGAAGGTCGTAGCTGCCGGACAAGAGTAAACGCTTCTTGATCTGGGAGTCCGATACGCCTCGATTCAGCTCCGGCGACACGTTGATGGACCGAAGCAGCAAGTCGCTCTGGTTCCCCTGGTCTCCGCCCCCCGTATCGATCAGGCTCGCCCAGGAAAAGGACCCCTGCAAGCGGAGCCCGTCGGGACCCGGCCTCTTTTCCAACTGGAGGAAGGAGCTGTGATACCAGGCATCGGCAAAGGCCGCCGTGAACAGGACCGATTGCAGTTCCGGAAAGGGGCGCCGGGATTGCCGGTCACCGCTGCCGGGTACGGCGTCGTTGAAGGAGACCGTCTCCAACCGTCCGCCGGTCCGCGAGTTCTGGTAGCCCATGTCCAGTATCAGGTCGGGGGTCCAGCGGTGCTGCAGCGACAGTCCCCAGGTACGGGTCCGGGGCAGCGGCGTGGGTGTCACGTGTCCCGTCAAGGTGGGAACGGCTGAACTGGCCAGCGCGGCAGGAAAGGGATCGGAGAGGGTCAACCCGGGACTCTCCAGCGGGCCGTTGAAGGTCAGAAGCCGGGATCCGGGCCGGGGATTCTTCCCCAGTCCTTGAATCATCGAGAGATCCGTCTCATTGGAATAGAGCCCGAGTCCCAGATTGAGCACCGAGGATTGGCCGAGCCGAAGAGCCATTCCCAGCCGGGGCAGCAGTCCCTCCCAGGGCCGCCACTCCACCAGCGGAAAATTGGGACGGAAGCGGCCCGTTTCTCCCGGGGCCAGTTCCAGGTCCAGGAGAAGAGGAAAGAGTTCTCCGGAGACGGGATCGAAGTTGCCCATGAATCCCCGTTTGTCCCGCCACGGGTTTCTCCATTCGTACCGGAGGCCCAGGGTCAGAGCCAACGCCGGCGTGATGCGCCAACGGTCCTGCAGGTAGCTGTAGATGCTGTTCTGGTGATAACTGCCCCGGCGTTCCTCGCCTCCCAACAGGGTCCTGGACGGGTAACCCAAGAGGAAGTCGGCAAGCGCGTTCCCGGTGTAACGATCGAAGAAATCGAAGCGGGACCGCCCTTGCAGGCCGAAGAAATTGTAATTCTGCCGGAACTCCACGCCCATCTGGAACGAGTGGGGCCCGCGTTGAAGTGCCAGATCGTCTTTCACCTGCCAGTTCCCTACGATGACCGGTCCGATCCGCTGGAGATCCCCGAAGCCCGTATATCCCTGGATCGACACCAGGGGAATGCCGTCGCGGTCGATCTCCGTCTCCAACAGTTGGGGGATTCCCAACCGCCTCACGGCCTCGGTCTTGGGCCGGGCCACCGCGGCCGTGTAGGGTCTCCGGAACCAGTGCAGACCGAAATAGTTGACCGATCCTGCCGAGAGCCTCCGGGTGTTGGTGATGGCTTGGCTGTAGCTCCCGAGCGGCATCCGGGTTGTGAAGACGCTGAAAACTCTGGACCGGGTCGTGGGCCGTCGATCACCGGCGAAACGGAATGCCCAACTGCTGGACGAAGAGGTCCTCAGGTCGACGCGGGCGATGACCTGCCGATTGTCGTGCGGCCGCTTGGAATCGGGACTCGTGAAGTTGAGGGGTCCCGCAGTGTTGGGAAGAGGGTAGAAGCTGAGCAGTTGCAGGGTCACCGGGTCGATTCGATGGGCCGGAATTCGATTGTCGGGAAACGGGTTCCCAGTCACCGGATCCAGGATGGCGCCGGCGAACCGGCCCTCACGTTGTTCCGGAGTGGGCACCACGGCCGTCAGGGGAAGCGTCTCCCGAATCGTGTAATGCAGATAGGAGATGAAAAACCAGGCGCTGTCCCGATTCCGGTTCAGACCGGGCAGGATCAGGGGACCCCCCAGAGTGCCCCCCATCTGATTCCGTTTGAATTCCGCCTTCCGCTGTTCGAAGTAGTTTCGCGCATCCAGATTGTCGTTGCGGTGAAACCAGAAGAGGCCGCCATGGAAACGGTTGCCGCCGTGCCGGCTCACCAACAGTACCTGACCTCCTGAGCGAATGCCGTACTGCGCCGAATAGAGGCCGGTCTTGACATCGAATTCCCGGATGGCTTCCGACGAGGGAGTCATGTTGGTAGACCCGTCGCCGCCGGTGATGAGGGTCCCATCGAAATAGGTCAGGTTGTCCCGCCAGCTCATCCCCAGGACCTGAATGCGCCGCGTCCCCCTCGAGACAGCCCCCGGAGCCAGGGTGACCAGGTCCGTGAAGTTGCGTTCCTTGGAGGGCATGTTTCGCAGCTGCTTGCGATCGATGAGCTGGCCCACGTCGTCCCGCTCGACGGTGAGCCGGGACAGGTCCCCCTCGATCTTGGAAGCCTCCCCCGGCGGGCTGGTGCGGAGGCGAAAATCGAGGCGGACCCGCTGTCCGACCTGGAGCCGGACCGGCATCCTTCGCTGCGAATCGAAGCCATCCTTGGAGGCCAGGACTTCGTAGTCTCCCACCGGCAGACCGTCCCAGCCGTAGAGGCCGGAGGCGTCGGTTTCGAGGACCAAGAGTTCGTTGGTCTCCGTCCGCCGGGCCCGGATCTCGACGCGGGTCAGAGGACCGCCGTCCAGTTCCCGGACCGTCCCCTCCAACACCGCAACCTGACTCTGAGCTATGCCCGAATCAGCCGTCCACAAAACACTGATAAGGAGCAGGATAACTAAGCTGGAATTTCGCACAGAGTCGCTGAGTATATGACGAATGCGACCTGACCGTTAGTCAGTTAGCGGTATTCAATTGAATTGCCGCGGTTGCCGGCGCGGTTGGACGCGCCCTTGCTGGGATGCAGAAGGTTGGATAACCTCAGTGCCCTGTCGACGCCGAACTACAACAGCCGTGAACAGGAGAACGATTCCATGGCCGTGAATCCGATCCCCGATGGCTTCCACACGGTGACACCGTACATCGTCGTTGCCGACATCGACCAGTTCCTCGATTTTCTCAAGGTGGCTTTCGCCGCTACGGAGAAGGAGCGTGTCCCCAGCCAGGACGGGCGGACGGGGCACGCGGAGGCCCTCATCGGCGATTCGTACGTGATGATGGGTCGGGCGCAGAAAGGCTTCCCTGAACTCCCCTGCATGCTCTACCTCTACGTGCCGGACACTGACGCCACCTACGCGCAGGCGCTGGAGGCCGGGGCGACATCCATGCAGGAGCCGACCGACATGTTCTACGGGGACCGCAACGCCTTCGTCCAGGACCCGGCCGGCAACACCTGGTGCATCGCCACCCACCAGGAGGATCTGACTCCGGAGGAGCTGGCCGAGCGGGCCAAGGAGTTCATGCACTGACTACTGTAACCAGATTTCTGCCGACCATGCGCCGCCTCCTGCTCGCCCTGATTCTCGTGACCGTTTGGACGACTCTCGAGACTCCGGGCTCCATCAGCTTGGCGTCCGAACTCCCCTTGTTCACGAATCCGGCCGACGCGGGACGCGACTTCCAGGTTCAGGGGGAGTACGCCGGCAATGTGGGCTTCGGCTTCCCCATCGGTATTCAGGTGATTGCCCTGGGGAACCACGAATTCCAAGGGGTGGTCTTTTCGGGGGGCCTTCCGGGGGCCGGCTGGGACGAGCGCACCGTCTCCCACATTGGGGGCAAGACGCAGGAGGACGGACGGGCCGCCTTCCACGGCATTCACGGCGAACGGCTCAAATTCGCCAGTTCCAACTTCCGGGGCTCCATCCGGGACGGTGTCTTCACCGGCGACGCCCACACCTTCCACGGGCGGGCCGACGGCGTTGAATTCCTTCTGAAGAAGGTGCTGCGCCGATCGCCGACGCTGGGCGCCGAGCCGCCCGCCGGAGCCATCTTGCTGTTCGACGGTACGGGCGTCGAGGAGTGGCAAGACGGCCGTCTGGTCGAGGACCGGCTGCTGGACGCGGGAACGACTACCAAACGGGAGTTCGGCAGTGTCCGGATCCACCTGGAGTTCCGCTGCCCCTTCATGCCGACGGCGCGGGGCATGAAGCGGGGCAACAGCGGCGTCTACGTCAGGCGGGAATGGGAGGTGCAGATCGTCGATTCCTTCGGTTGGCACCACGAGAACCGCAAGTTCGAGCGGCTGTCCAAATTCGGCCGGGCCGGGGGCATCCACGAAATGGTGGGGCCCCGGATCAACATGTCGTTTCCGCCGCTGTCCTGGCAGACCTACGACATCGACTTCACCCTGGCCAGGTTCGACTCGGCGGGGAAGAAGATCTCCCCGGCGACGATGACGGTCCGGCACAACGGAGTCCTGATCCACGACCGAGTCGTGCTGCCGCGGCTTCCACCCGAAGTGGACGAGCTCAAGTTCAAGGAAGGCGAACCCGGGCCCATCTACTTGCAGGACCACGGCAACCCGGTGCGCTATCGCAACATCTGGGTGGTGGAAAGGGATTGACCTCCCGCACCTCGTCCAGAGAAGCAACTGACGGGTCCGGTTCTCATATCCGTTCGCCGTAGGCGGCGTCGATCAGAGCCATGATGTAGGCGATGGCCCAGGCATAGGAGATCAGGTCGCCCTTCTCTTCGGCGGTGATGCCGGGGACGTGGTCCGGCTCCAGAGTCCA
Organism: Acidobacteriota bacterium; assembly: GCA_965263035.1. Lineage (GTDB taxonomy): Bacteria > Acidobacteriota > UBA6911 > RPQK01 > JAJDTT01 > JAJDTT01. Next base: position 4,017,808 of record OZ253580.1, on the reverse strand, counting down.
CTGGTAGTCCACCTCACGGAGCACCTGGACCACCTTCCACATGTCCAGATCGCCTTCGTCCAGAAACACCTCGTCGTAGTTGGGAACGGTCCCGCGGACGGCCCGGAAATCGATGTCGAAAATCTTTTTCTTGCCGCCGAAATAGCGGATCAGGTCGATGACGTCGGCCCCCGACTCCTGCATCGTCCCCAGGCAGAGGAGGATGCCGTTGTACTTGCTGGGAACGATGTTGATGAGCCGGTCCAGGCCCTCCTTGCTGTTGAGGGCCTGGGTGACTCCCCAGTAGCGGGCCGACGGCGGATCATCGGGATGACAGGCTACGTGGACTCGGGCTTCGGACGCCACCGGGATGCAGTGTTCCTGAAAGCGGGTGATCCGCTCCCACAACTGATCTGCGGAGACGGAGCCGGCGGGCCGGCCGTGCTCCTCGGTTCCCTTCCCGTCGAACCTGTACATGCGGGATCCGCCCCTGCCCTCGAGAACGTGCCGGTAGCCGGGCAGCGGAAGCTCGAAGACGTCCCGGGTGACTCGGGAGAGGAGCAGGCTGTGTTCCAGGACCGGAATTCCCGCCTTCCCCATGCTCACGATGGTTCGGGAGATCTTCTCCAGCTCCCGGTTCCAGCCGGGCCGGTCCAGAAGCAGGTTGGCGGTGTCCACCTTTCGCAGATAGACGGCGCCGATCTTGAGTCCGACACTTTCGGCGCGCCTCTTGACTCGCATCAACTCGTCCAGATCCATCTCGCCGTCCCGGTCGTAACCCGGCACCCATGCCGAGACGATCCGGATGTCCCGGACCCCCATCTGCCGCACGTGGCGCAGGGCCGCCTTGGACAACGGCGACGGATCCCGTCCAACCGCACGCGGGAAGGCGGTGACCCGCATTCTCCGACCCTCGGAACCGCCCGAGGCGGTTCGGCCGAATCCCGCTTCCCGCAGCACCCCGGCGGCCGCAGCCGCTCGGACAAAATTCCTTCTGTTGACTTTCATGAATTTCCCTCCTGATAATAAGACCTCTCCAGGGTCGGATCCACTCCCGAATGAAGCCTCCGTATGGGAGTCCTTGGCGAGAGTACCCGGCGACGGCGTCATTCGGCGTTGAGTGCCCCCCCCACGTTGTGCCTTACAATGTAATGCATGTCACGACAATTGACCGTGCGTATCCCCGACGACCTGAGCGAAGGAGTGGCCCTCGCTTCTCGGAAGCTGCAACTAACGCCTTCACAAATAGTGCGGTTGACCCTACGCCAGTTCCTCGGCATCGGTGCCAGCCGGCAGCGCCCGGCCCAACGGGTAGTCGAACTCCTGGGTTCTCTCGATTCCGGGATTCCCGAACTGGCGACGCGACATCGAGAATACATCTTGAAATCTCTTCGGCATCGCGTGTGAATTGCTGCCGGATGCCGGAACTTTGGTCTCCCTCCTTGACCGCCGGCAGCAGCGCCACGTGAGGGTTATACTGGCCCAAAAACCTAGCGCGCCGGGGAAAGGAGAGCTTGCAGTGAACACGCAACGGTATCAATTGCGAATCAGCGGCCTCCCAGAACCCACAGGGCAGATTAAGGTTGCCAGCCTATGCCGTATTCTGGACGCTCTACTACAGATGGGGGAACGAGCCACCCGTTTGATCGTCACCGGGCAGAGCAGCGGGAGGGGCCGGAAGCCCAAATGGCTTCAAGCAAGCGTCAACTTCACGGTCACTGGATTGAACTCCGGCTCGACGATTCTCGACATTGAGGCGCCTCTTTTTCGTGAGACGGCTTATAGGGAGCTTGCGCAACAGGAGCTTTGGCAGGACAAGCCGAATCTCGATGATACATCGCTCGATATTGCGGCACGTGCGATTGAAGAAGCCACGTCTACCGAATCCCCGGGCGACCATTTCGACGCCGACGTTCTGAATGCAATTCTCAGATTCAAGACAGCCGCGGGGACTCCCGGTATTCGCTACGAGTTGATTCCACAGGGTTCGACAGGCTCGGGGTTTGTGCTGGATGAGCACGTCTGTACGCAGGTATCCGAGCGGTTGAGGAGCATCCCGCCACCCAGGTCGTTCATTGTGAGCGGCAGACTAGACCAAATTAAATATGGTGGTGGCCGCTTTCGCCTTTTGCTTGGCCGGAACGATCAACTCCTAGGAAAGCTGCACCCGGACTTGCTGGACACCGAGGTCCTACGCCCGCTTTGGGGAAATCCGACTACCGTAGAGGGACTGGTTCACTTCAAAGCTAACGGACAGGCGCGATGGATCGAGGCGCGTCGGATGAGTGGAAGTGCTGAAGGGGACAGCGTGTTCGAACAGATCCCATCGGCAGAAGGTGAGGAAGCGCTGGACCCTGTTCGGGCTCAGCGAAGACGCCGGGTTCTATCCAGCGATCCCATTCTTCTCGCGGGAGCGTGGCCAGGCAACGAGCCCATCGATGAACTCCTGGCTCAGCTCGATTGATCCATTCAATGAAACGTCGGTATCTGCTGGACACGGGCACGTTGCTCGGTTTCGTTCGGGAGGCGCCATGGGCAATTCGGGCTCGGAAGATGTTCAATCGGGGAGACAGGGAGACGATGGTCTTTACTTCCATCATCTGCCGGGGCGAGCTTCTTGCGCTTGCTGAAAAGAATGGCTGGGGTAGGAACAAACGGCTTCGGCTCGAGCACGTGCTGGAGGATTTTCCTACGGTTGACATTAAACAAGAGGGGCGTTTTGAGTGCGTATGCTCTGATTGATGCCTGGACCCACGGGAAACCTGTGGCCGCTCCCGCGCAGACCCCTCCTCCAAGACCGGCTATCCCAATGACACAAAATGATCTCTGGATTGCAGCGACCGCTCATGAAACCAGGGCGACACTCCTGTCGACCGACAAAGACTTCGATCACCTGAATCGTGTTTGGATCAGATTCGCCTATGTCGATCAGAGCCGATAGGGTCCCTGATTGGGATTCAAGGCGAAGATACGATTCATCGCAACGCCCGACCACACGGCGAGAACACACCGTGTCCACACTGATGTCCCAGTCGTTTTTCGGACAATTTCGGACGCATTGAACAAGAGAGTCGCCAAACTGCATGCTGGCGCTGCATGCCGGCTGTCGGTAGGGGACGGGCGACGACAAGGTTCGCCTCCACACGGTCACCGTTTGTCCGTCCCGCTCCACAGATCACGATGCGACGCGGTGCTCGCACCAAGGTCACTTAGTCCAGTTCGAACTGTGCCAGGTAGGCGCCGACTTCGTACTGGCGGGCCTGAGGCTGCCGGTCCTTGAACAGGATGAAGCTCTCCATGACCAGGACGTCCATGTTGGTGGACATGAAGCAGCGGTAGGCCTGCTCGGGAGAACAGACGATGGGCTCGCCCCGGACGTTGAAGCTGGTGTTGATGACCACGGGACACCCGGTCATGCGCTCGAACTCCCGCAGCAGCCGATAGTAGTCCCCATGCCTCTCCGAGTCGACGGTCTGCACCCGGGCCGAGTGGTCCACGTGGGTGATGGCCGGGACCACGGAGCGAGCGACGTTGAGCTTGTCCAGACCAGTTAGACCCGTCTCCCCGTCCGAAGCTATCCGCTTGGAAGCCTTCACCGGAGCCACCAGCAGCATGTATGGACTGTCTTCTTCGGGCCGCATCTCGAAATACTCGTCCACATGCTCCCTCATGACCGACGGAGCGAAGGGCCGGAAGGACTCCCGAAACTTGATCTTGAGGTTCATCACCGACTGCATGCGGCCGCTTCTGGCGTCTCCCAGGATGCTCCGGCTTCCCAGGGCCCGGGGTCCGAACTCCATGCGCCCCTGCATCCACCCCACTACCTTCTGGTCGGCCATGACCTGGGCCACACGCCGCACCAGCGCCTCGGGATCGTCGATCCGTTGGTAGTCAGCCCCCACCCGGTCGAGAAAGGATCGGATCTCCGGCTCCGCATAGGAGGGACCGAGAAGAGAACCCGACTGTCCGTCCGGCGTCCGGGGACGGCGCGAGTTTCCCAGGAGCTGGTGCCAGATGAAGAGGGCCGTTCCCAGGGCGCCGCCGGCGTCACCGGCCGCGGGCTGAACCCAGATCTCCCCGAAGGGACCTTCCCTGAGAATCCGTCCGTTCGCCACGCAGTTGAGGGCGACGCCGCCGGCCAGGCAGAGGTTCGACTGCCCGGTCCGGGAGTGGACGTGCCGAGCCATCCGGAGCAGGATCTCCTCCATGACCCGCTGGATGGAGGCTGCCAGGTCCATCTCCCGCTGCGTCAGCGGCGACTCGGGCTTCCTGGGGGGTCCGCCGAAGAGACGCTCGAACTTGCGGGAGGTCATGGTCAGGCCCTGGCAGTAGTTGAAGCAGGACATGTCCATGCGAAAGGAGCCGTCCTGCTTCAGGTCGATCAGGCGCCGGAGGATCAGGTCCACGTATCGGGGTTCGCCGTAGGGCGCCAGCCCCATGAGCTTGTACTCCCCCGAGTTCACGCGGAATCCGCAGAAATAGGTGAAGGCGGAATAGAGCAGCCCGGGCGAATGGGGAAAGCGAAGCTCGTGGGTCAGCCGGATCCGGTTGTCCTTTCCGGCACCGTACGCGGCGGTGGCCCATTCCCCCACCCCGTCCACGGTCAGAATGGCCGCTTCCCGAAACGGTGAGGGGAAGAAGGCGCTGGCCGCGTGGGACTCGTGATGCTCGGTGAAGATGAACCGCCTGCGGTAGGCCCGGTCGAGCCCCCGGGTCATCTGTCCGGGAAGATGAAGCTTTTCCCGGAGCCAGACCGGCATCGCCTTCACGAACGAGGAGAACCCCCTGGGGGCGAAGGCCAGGTAGGTCTCCAGGAGTCTCTCGAACTTCATCAGGGGCTTGTCGTAGAAACCCACGTAGTCCAGATCGCCCGGAGTGAGACCGGCTTCCCTCAGGCAGTATTCGATGGCCTGGGCGGGAAAGGAGGCGTCATGCTTCTTGCGGCTGAATCGCTCCTCCTGGGCGGCCGCCACGATCTCGCCGTCCCGGACCAGAGCCGCCGCCGAGTCGTGGTAAAAGGCCGAAATTCCCAGTATTGCCGTCACGTTCCGCCTCGCCACCCGCCGGTCGCGATCCCGCTGCACAGCTTACGGTAGAACCGAATGACCGGAGGTTCCGACCGACAGGATACCTTCCTGGCCCCCCCTTCAGTAGAATATCGGCCCGTAACCCCCTGGGCATCCCGGATATCCGTGGTGAGATTGACCAGGGTCCAGACAGCAGCGAAAAGTACAGGCATGAACTTTGGAATCATACTCGGGCAGACCTTCACCGACTCCGGACAAGCCAGCTTCGACCAGCTCCGGGAGAGGGTCCAGGTGGCGGAGGAGTTGGGCTTCGACCTGGTCTGCCTGGGCGACCGGCACCTCTGGCCCTCGGGCTTCCACGAGATGCTCACCACCCTGGCCGCCCTGGCTCCGGTCACCAGCCGGATCCAGCTCTGCTCCAGCGGATTCATCCTGCCCATCTACAACCCGATCCTGCTTGCCGAGCAGGCGGCGCATGTGGACGTGATCTCGGGCGGGCGGCTCATCTTCGGGCTGGTTCTGGGGTACCGGGAGCAGGAGCTGGCCATCTCGGCCGTCCAGTTACGGCAACGGCGGGGCCGGTTCCTGGAGAACCTGGAGGTCATCTCCCGGCTCTGGGCCGGCGAGTCGGTTACCTTCTCGGGGAAGTTCTTCCAGTGCCAAAACGTCCGCATCGGCCCCCTGCCGGTCCGGAAACCCCGCCCTCCCATCTGGATCGGCGGCACCGCCGATCGGGTCGTTCGCCGTTCGGCCCGGCTGGCGGACGGCTGGATTCCCAGCGCCAGCCTCGGCCGGCGTGAGCTCCGGGAGAAGATCCGGGTCTATCGGAACGCCCTGGACGAGTTCGGCAAGCAGGGGACCCTGGTGGTGCCCCGCTTGGGCTTCGTGGCCAAGAGCCGGGCCCGGGCCCGAGCGCTGGTGGAAAAGCCGCTGCTCACCCAATACCGGCGCTATTCCGGCTGGATGAAGGAAACTCCGGAGGGGACGCGGTACAGGTACGGGCGGCTGGACGACTTCCAGGACCGCCTCATCCTGGGGACGCCCGAGGAGTGCATCGAGCAGGTGGCCGTCTATCGCGACATGGGCGCCGACACCCTCGTCTACCACTGCCAGCACCAGGGCGTCTCCCAACGGGAGATGCTGGAGTCCATGGAACTTTTCGCCGGCCGGGTCATGCCCGCCTTCGCCGGCGGCTGACCCGGCGCCGGCCCGGACCCGCTATTCCCAGTCGTCGCTGCGGAAGGGCGAGGCGGGAAGCCCCTCGGCGTTGTACAGGTTGCAGACGGGACTGTCGCTCCAGCCGTAACGGGCGGCCACGACTCGCTCCACCTCAGGACTGGAGACCACCACCGTACCGGACTCGATACGGGCGGCCGCCGGCACGAAGCGGCGGTCGGCTCCGGCGACCTCAAAGCCTTTCAACTCTCCCCCCCGGCTCTCGAGTCCACCTCCCACATGGTCGAACCAAATCCGCAGTCCGGTTCCTTCGGCCGTGACCCGGCGGAAGATGGGTCCCGAATAGACCAGGTCCTCGCCGTGGGCCAGGGAGCGGGCCGCCAGAGCCAGACGCTTGCCCACGTCCTGTTTGTTCTTGGGATGGATGTCTTCCGGATCGCCGATATCGATGATGACCGCCATGCCCGTGTTCCGGACGCTCAGCGTCATGAGCTGGGCCTCCCGGAGCTCGGGCCATTCGCTGCCCTCGGGGGTATTGTCGAAATTGGCCAACTGGACGAACAGGAAGGGGAACGGACCCACTCTCCAATGCGCTCTCCAATCCTGGATCAGAGCCGGGAACAGCGAACGGTAGAGTTGGGCCTCCGCCCGGTGCGCGTTGTTCTCACCCTGGTACCAGATGGCGCCGCGGACGGCGTAAGGCACGAGGGGAGCGATCATGGCGTTGTAGAGCCCGCCAGGCGTCCACGGGTGCCCCGGCCCCAGAGGGCGGCGGGGACGGCGAGGCTCCGGCTCGCCCTTTTTCCTGGCGGCCGCGGCCTCCCGTTCCCAGCGAGCCACCTCCGCCAAGTGCTCCTTCTGCCGTTCCGGATATTCGGCCAGCACCTGCTTCCAGGCCTCCAGTGTCGAGGTCAGGCGGGGGTCGGACTCCAAGCGGGGCCGGCTCACCCAGGCCTCCGCCGGGGTTCCTCCCCACGCCGTCTGGATCACCCCGACGGGGTGACCCAGCTTCCGGTGCAGATGGCGGGCGAAGTAGTAGCCGACGGCCGAGAATTCGCCCACCGACTCGGGAGAACAGGGCTGCCATGCCCCTTCCACGTCCTCCAGCGGCGAGTCGGCCACCTTGCGGGTGACCTTGAAGAGCCGGATCCTGGGAAAGTTGGCCTGGGCGATCTCCTCATCCGGATTTTTCGAGCGCCGGACCGACCAGTCCATGTTGGACTGACCCGAAGCCACCCAGACGTCGCCCACCAGAACGTCTTTCAGGGTGATGGTGTTGGTCCCCCGGACCTCCAGACGAAAGGGGCCACCCGCTTCCGAGGGGGCCAGATGCACCTCCCAGTCACCCGAATCCCCGGGCAACGGCGCGGTCGCCGTGTAACTGCGGCCTCGGAAACTCACCTGGACGGTCTCGCCGGCGCCGGCCCAACCCCAGATCCGCACCGGAACCCCATGCTGCAGCAGCATGTGTTCCGAGATCGCGGCCGGCAACCGGACCTCGGCGAGAGCCGGTCCCGACAATGCCAGGAACAACGACACCGCAATGCCAACAATTCTCCACGAACACTGGAAAGTCACTGCGCACCTCCTAGCAGGTCAGGTTACTGGTCGAAAGGGGAAACGTCGAGGGGTTCCCATCTCAGCAGTCAACATGCAGATTTCATGCAAGTTTGATGGATGCGTGCCCAATCTTCAGGTGCCCAACGTTCCCACCGAACTGTATCGGACCCTCAAAGCGAAGGCGGCCCTCGAGGGCACGTCGCTGTCGGCTTTCCTGCTCGCAGAGTTGGAAAAATTCGCCAAGCGTCCGACCCGCCGGGAGCTTCGCCAACGCTTGCTCCTGAGGGAGCCGGTCCAACTGGAACCGAACGCCGCCCGGGTCATCCGTGAGTTGCGCGAGCGTGGCTAGGAGGCTGTCCGAGAATAGACTATTTTCAAAAAGTCTTGTTTGTAAACTATTGATTTATAAAGGGTTAAGTTTTAAAAAACTATGATTTTTCGAGTTCTCGGACAGCCTCCTAGCTCCTGCAAGGGTCGACTTGGATGCTGGTAATCGACGCTTCGATCGTCACTTGCGACTCCAAACTGGCACGACCGACGGGGCACCGCGTGAAGTTCCGGCTCTTCGAACTCGGAGACTCGTAACGGAAACTCCCTACGAAGGTCCAAGCAAACTTCCGGCAATTCATGGCCGGGCCGGGCGGCGGCCCTCCGGTTGAATCGGACCCTATCAAACGCTGAGTCTCCCCGCGACGTCCCGACTGTCACAGTACGGTCACCAGGAAAGGTATTTCTCGGAACACGGACTCGATTCCTGGAAGACGGCAGAAACAAGAGCGAAACGAACTGGAAATGAGACCGAGATGAATGTACCAATTACTGGTTTAAATAGCTTAAAATAGTTGGGTTCCAAAAAAATGAACCTGAAATGAACTAGAAATAATATGGAAATGACCGCTGAAAACGTCAGTCGCTATAGGGTCCCCCGGCGATGGGTGCACTACGACCCCTCTGCCGTTTTCCAGCTGCTGATCGAGGCCAGAACCGCCGGCGGCATTCTGAATCAGATGCCGTATCTTCCCCAGTGGATCGAGCAGGTGCACGAGGAGCAGTTGCGATTGGAAGCGGCCGGCACCTCGCGCATCGAAGGCGCCCAGTTCACGCAGCACGAACAGGACGAAGCCCTCGCTCCCACCTTGACTGCGACGACTAGATTGACCCATTCCCAACGTCAGCTGCGGGCCGCCGACGCCACCTACCGCTGGCTGCGCTCGCGACCCGCCGAACAGCCGGTAAGCGCCGAGTTCATCCGGGAAATCCACCGGCGCATCGTGACCGGATGCGACGATGATCATTGCGAACCGGGCAGGACACGTCCAGACGGGTGCAACGTCACCTTCGGGACGCCACGCCGCCGGGGTGCTGAGGGCGGCCATGAATGCCGCGCCGCCTTCGACGGCGTCGCTGCCGCCATCGCCGGAGAGTTTCGGCCCCACGACCGCCTCATTCAGGCCATCGCCGCTCACTACCACATCGGCGCGATGCACCCCTTCGGCGACGGAAACGGCCGCACCGCCCGTGCCCTGGAAGCGTTCATGCTGCGGCGGGCCGGCATCAACGACGTGATCATGGTCAGCCTGTCCAACTACTACTACGAACACAAAGACGAATACCTGACCGCTCTGTACGAAACCCGGAAGAACGGACACGATCTGACGCCGTTCCTGAAGTTTGCGCTGCCGGCGGTGGCCGAGAGATGCAACGTGGTCGCCGAGGCCATCGCCACCAACCATCGGCGAGTGCTGTTCCGGGAATTCGCCAGATTGTTGTTTGGGAAACTACGCAGTCCTCGCCGTCGAGTTCTGGCCCAGCGCCAGCTGGAGATCCTGGAGATCCTGCTGGACACCGGCCCAACAGAACCGCGCGACCTGGTGAATCGGGGACGAGCGCTTTACCTGGGTCTCAAGCATCCCGATCGCGCAATGGCGAGAGATCTGTTCGGCCTGTTGGAACTATCCGCCGTCATGTTGGATGGAGGACGAATCGCCGCCAACCTGGACTGGCCACAACTATTTGCTGAGTCGGAACTGCTGGATCGGTATGAAAGCATGCCGTCTGCCGTATCGACTGCTCATCCGGCCATGTCCCAGTTGTCCCAACTCCTGGGCCGGCGCTGATCCAGGGGCCGGACTTCCCATCCGGACCACGATTCAATATTCGCAGTCTCTTCCCACACTCATCGGCGCAGGACATCTTTGCGCCGAGCGAACCTCATCCCGGAGCAGCTTGGGGCGCCAACTGAAGCGCCTCCGGAGACTATGGCTTCCTACCCGATTCCGACCAGAAGGAGTAGAAATCGGCGTCCGTGAGGTGAAAACGCAGACGGAGGACCTTGCCGTTCAGTTCCCGGAGGTCGTCTCTTCCATCCCACGTCACTTCCGCCTCCAGCCGGTCCCCCCGGATGGGCCGAGACCGCTTTCCGGCCCACTCTTGCAACTCGGTTCTCCTTCTGGACGGCGGCACCACCTCCACCGTCAGTTCACCGCCGCGGGCGTCCACGTTGCAGAACAGGCGGTCTCCGTGAAACCGGAGCGGACGAGTCTCCACGAAGCCTCCCTCGGCACCGGCCCGGAAGGAGACAAAACCGTCGCGCCGAAGCTTGGCCAGAAAGATGGCTCCGTGATAGGCACCGTCGGGGGTGAACCGTTCCTGGATGCCCGAATAGTAGAACCAGAGCTCCTTTTCCTTCACCACCGGACGGGAGGCGGCCAGGACCTGCACCGTGTCCAGCCGTCCTTCCGACAACCGGGAGACGGGAATGAAGGACTCGCGCCGGCCCACTTTGTTCCAGTGTTTGAGATCCCGGCTGCTGGCCAGCTTGACCGAGTTGAACCCGTCCTGATTGCCCCGCGGCAGGGGGATGTTGCCACTGGCCTCGAAGAGGGTGGGCAGCCCGATGTAGAGGCTCTCGTAGGGAAAGACGGGCATGTTGTAGATCTCGGTCCGGTACTCCTGGGGACGATGGTAGGTGGGAGTGTGGAGCCCGGGGTCGGACAAATGCGTGCGGATCCGCTCCCGTCCCAACTCCTGATCCCGCAGGTCGGCATGCAAGATGAGCTCGTGGGGAGTCCACTCCCGCAGATCGCGGCTCAACGAAAGATAGACGGAGCGGCCGAAGGGGCCGGGATGCTTGACGGTCAGCAGGTAACGTCCCCCTTTTTCGTCATAGTTCAGATGGGACGTGTCCTGTCCCGGGATCGGTGGGTACCCCAGCTTTCGGAATACGTAGCCGTCGGAGGACACGATGGCCTCCCTGCCTCGTCGCCCCACCCAGCACAAGCCGACGTAGCGGCGGTCCGCCAGGGCGTTCGGATCCATGAGCACGTGGACGATCAGGGCCCTGGGATCTCCCTCGACCATGACCAGGTTGTTCTCGCCGGATCCCTCGTATTGCACCTTGCCCAGATTCGGCTTCTCCCAGCGGATTCCGTCCCGTGACCGGGCAAACCCCGCCCGTTGCCCGTCGCCGACGACGTACCACATCTTCCAGACCCCTTCGTCCGGGTCCCAACCGGGAGCACCGTAGTACTCCACCAGCTCGCTGAAGGTGTTCTCGCCTGCGGGGGTCTTCTCCCAGGGACGGTCGGCCCGCACTACGGGCCCGCCGGGGTGCTTCTCGACGGCGTGAACCTGGCGCTCCAGGTTGTAGACGGCTCCCAGATGGAAGTCGTCCAGGAACAGCTCGCGCACGCCCGGTCTTATCGTATAAGTGTAGGAATCCTGCGCCGGGGCCGATGTTGCCGCCGCAGCGCAGAGGATCGGAACAAGCAGAAAAGCTCGGGCCGGTGACAGGTTCACATTCAACCCCTTAAAAATTGGCTGGAAATCCGATGAACAGCCGCTCACTGTAGCAGACTGGCGCGAGGCACAAGATGAGAAATCCGCTCTCCATATTGGGACCCGGAATTCTGGTGGCGGCCACCGGCGTGGGCGCCGGCGACCTGGCCACCGCCGGTTTCGCCGGATCGAAGCTGGGGGTCGCCATCCTCTGGGCCGTGCTGGCCGGGAGTTTCTTCAAGTTCGTCCTCAGCGAGGGGATCACCCGCTGGCAACTGGCTACGGGCCAGACCTTGGTGGAAGGAGCCGTGGATCGCCTGGGCCGCCCCGTCCAATACCTCTTCCTGGGATACCTGGTGGTCTGGAGCTTCCTGGTGGCGGCGGCGCTGATGAGCGCCTGCGGGGTGGCTTCCCACGCCCTCCTGCCTCTCCACTCCGACCCGGCCACCGGCAAGATCGTCCACGGGGTCGTGTGGAGCCTGATCGGAGTCTTGATGGTCCGCCTGGGGGGCTACCGGCTCTTCGAAAGGGTCATGAAAGTCTGCATCGGCCTGATGTTCTGCACGGTCGTGATCTCCGCCTTTCTCCTGGCTCCCGATTGGGGGGACGTCGCCGCCGGTCTGGTGTGGCCCGCCATTCCCCAGCCGAGCGGACAGGGACTGGGTTGGACGCTGGCCCTCATGGGGGGCGTGGGCGGAACGGTCACCATTCTTTGCTACGGCTACTGGATCCAGGAGGAAGGGCGCACCGGCACGAAGGCGCTCAGAGTCTGCCGTCTCGATCTGGCCGCCGCCTACGTCGTGACGGCCCTGTTCGGGCTGGCCATGGTGATCATCGGCAGCCAGATCGAGGTTGGGGGCGGCGGCGCCACCTTGCTGATTCGCCTGGCGGAACGTCTGACGGACTCCCTGGGTCCTTTGGGGGGATGGGCGTTCCTGTTGGGAGCCTGGGGAGCCATCTTCAGCAGCCTGCTGGGAGCGTGGCAGAGCATTCCGTACCTGTTTACGGATCTGACCTCGCTGATGGGGGTCAAGGGGTCGGGCAAGCGCCGTCGAGTGGACTGCGACTCCAGATTCTACCGGGGTTACATGTACGCCATGGCCACGATTCCGATGCTGGGTCTGTGGGTCGGGTTCGCCCGGATGCAGAAGACCTATGCCATCGTGGGGGTGCTCTTCGTCCCCATGCTGGCGGCCGCGTTGCTGCGCATGAACGGCAAGGCTGGATGGATCGGCCACCGCTACAGGAACCGGCCCTGGACCTCGGTAGTGCTGGCCTCCATCCTCCTTTTTTTCCTGCTGGCAGGATATCTGGGCGTCGACGCGGCGCTCCGGCGATAACCGGAGACCCGGTCGCATGCCGTGACGACGCTTACGACGGGCTGTTAACATCAACCCCATGGAAGCTCCTTTTACGATGACGTTCGACGCATTCTGGAGATGGCTCAACGCCCATCCCAACTGCATCTTGAGGGCGGGGACCATGAACGCCGTCCTCTACGACGACGAGGACCTCCACTGGCATTTCGCCAGCGAGCCCGACGGCACGTTGCTGGTTCAGGTTCTCCGGGGCAAGCTCCTGCTGGGCGAGCTTTTCGTCAAATCCGAGGAGATTCGCTACGTCCAGGCGGTGGCCGGAGAGACCGACAACGAGAACCTCTACGAGCTGGTCACGAGTCGGATGCGGGCCCGAGCCCGTCGTACTTCTTCGTCCTGACCCATGGGTACGAGGAGGAGAAAGCCTTCTCACCCGGCAGAGTCCACTGAGCCAAGCTCTATTCACTTCGCGGGATTGGCAGCAGCCTGGTCCCGGGAACACTCAGTTCACACCAGATTCGGATTCACATCCTTCCACTCGTCCAACCGGATTCAAGAGAAAGTGACTGTCCCCTTCTCCTCTCTTCCGAGAGGTGATGTCATGGAGAGGTGACAGCAAGTAAGGAAGTTCCTTACAATAGGGGAGTCCGACAGAACAGACGGAGGGGGGGGCCATGATCATCAGCAAGCTAACTTCCAAGGCCCAGACAACCATCCCGCTTCCGATCCGCACTGCGCTCGGGTTGCAGCCCGGGGACGAGCTGTTGTACGAGATCATTGATGGACAAGTAATCCTCACCAAAGCGAGGCGAGGCGCCACGACGGACGACCCGTTCCGCACCTTCGAGGAATGGCGATCGGAAGCGGACACCAAGGCCTATGCAAACCTTTGAGCGAGGTGACGTTGTCAAGGTTCCGTTCCCGTACACGGACAGCGCGACGCGTCAGTGGCGACCAGCCTTGGTGGTATCGACGGCTCGACTTCAGGATCTACACGGCCTGTTGTGGATCGTTATGATTACCAGCGCCGAGAACCGAGGCTGGCCCGACGATGTTTCGGTTGCTGACCTGAAGATGGCGGGCCTGCCCGTCCCATCCCTCATCCGCAGTGCCAAGATAGCGACGATCGACGCGTCTGCTGCCTCCAAGCTGGGGCGGGTGGTGGCGGGTCAGGTCAGACTGGTCACGGGAAAGCTCCTACAGGAGCTGGGGGCCGTATGAACGATGCTCTGTCTGCTGCGCCCCCGCCAACTCAGAGCAGCGGAAAAGACGGGGAATCGGTGCCAAGATCGCCCGGTATCGAGCGACCGTAACACTTCACACCAAGTTCGGATTCACGTCCTTCCACTCGTCCAACGGTGGCAGAAGTCCGTCGGCGATGGTCTGGTCCCGGAGGTTCGTCAGGTGCTGGTAGGAGTTCCGGAGTGCGGCCATGTCCTCAGCGTCTCCTTCGGGCCTCGAGTACTCGAGGCCGTCGGGTCCGAAGCGCGTGTCCATGGCCATCATGATGTGGCGGAACTCGCCCCGATTGACGTAGGTGCCGCAGGGCCAGGGGAACTCGTCGGCGCCGATACGTCCCCGGAGCATGGAAGTGCTCAGGTGGGCCGGGGACTGGAAGGAAGAGCGCCCTCGCAGCTTGATGATAGCCGAGCCGCCCCCCCGGACCTGCTGCTTTAGATCGGTCCATTGGCTTGGCGTCAGACCCTGCCCCTCGACGGTGGCGCCATCGAGAATCTCGCCAAGGGGCGTCCCTGCAACGGCGATGCTGCCCTTGAAGACGGCCATCTGTTCGCCGTGCCCCCCGTAGGTGGCGCAACCGGTCACCTGGTCCTGGGCGACCGAGAAATGTTGGGCCAGGGCACTCTGGAGCCGGGTGCTGTCCAACGCGGCCAGGGTGGCGACCGCCGACCCCGGCAGGCCCGAGTGGACCAGTGTGGTGAGACCCGTGATGTCGGCGGGATTGAAGATGACGACGGCCAGCTTACAGGCCGGACAATGCCGCTTGATCTGTTGGCCCAGGTTCCTGGCGATCTTGCAGTTGTCCTTGCGCAGGTCCTCCCGGGTCATCCCCTGCCGGCGGGGAGCGCCTCCTGCCGTGATGATGTAGGCAGCGTCCGCGAGGGCTTCCGCTTCATCCACGGTCCAGGTCACCTGGGCTCCCGGGAATCCACAGTGGTAGATCTCTTCGGCCGACCCCTTGAGCGGACCCTCCATCGGGTCGTACATGGAGATCCGATTGGCGGTCCCGGTCTGAAGCAGCGACTGCACCAGGTTGGAACCAATGGCGCCGGCGGCGCCCAGAACGACGACTTTCTCGTTGGTCAGATACATTCGATTCCTGCCTCCTTATGAACGGGTGAAAGCTCGCGGACGGATCGACCGCGGCCCCGGTTTCAACGCGCAAAGAGTAGCCGCCGGAGGGTTGCCGGTCAAGAACACCAGATGAGGATTGAGAGAAATTTGGTTCGGAAAATTACGGGTCGAGTGGATCAGCGTTTTCGCGCGGCGTCGGCGCGCCGGCGCGCCGTTTCGGCTTTGGACGTCCATCCTTTTTGGGCATAGGCCTGGCTCAGAAAGTCCAGGGCATCGGCAAAATCGGGACGGGCGGCGGCCGCCGTCTCCAGCGCATCGACGGCGTCATCGAGCCTGCCGACCAACTGGTACGCCTTTCCCAAGGCGACCCGGGCCGCCACGTCTTCCGGGTCCAACTGCAGGGTCCGTTCCAGGCCCGGCACGGCTGCCTCGGGGCGGCCTTGATTGAGATAGGAGAGGGAGAGGTTGTAAAGAGCCATCAGGTTGCTGGGATCGCGGCGGAGCACAGTCTTGAAGGCCTCGACGGCATCGCTGAATTGCCCCATCTGCACCGAGTTCAGACCCAGGTAGAGGTGGGCGTCGATAAGACCCTCCTCTAGGGCCACTACCTTCCTCAACTTGCTGTTGGATTCGATGAGACGGCCTTCCTTCGAATCCTGGAACGCCTGCTGGAGCAGTTCGTAGAGCCCGATCCGGTCCTTGGGGTCCGCCAGTCCCTCGGTGGACGGGAGCTTCACCGTACCCGCGGCAAAACCCAGGTAGCCCAGGCTTTTGAGGCGCTCGGTGGTGGCGCGGTCCACCTGCTCCGGCTGTGGAGGCTCTTCCCGGCCGGCGGAGAACTTCTGGTACTCCCCTTCCAACGTCTCCTGCAGATACGCCGCCATGGAGGGCCGTTCCCCGATGATGTTGCGCCGCTCTCCGGCGTCCCTTGCCAAGTCGTAGAGCTCCGGCTGGGGCGCGTCGATGTACTTGAAGCCGCGAGCCCGCATGGAAAAGAGCGGACTCCACTGGAAGTGGTAGTACGGATAGTAGGTCTCGCTGTAGGCGGTCAGCCCCGGCTGGTTCCAACGCCCGCGGATCAGGGAGAGGAGACCCCTACCCTGAATCTGGTCATCCACCCGCAGACCGGCCAGTTGAAGGATGGTCGGGGCGATATCCACGCCCCTCACCTGTTCCCGGATCACCTTGCCCTTCCAGGTCGAGCCGGCAGCTTTGATGATGAGCGGAATCCGCACGGTGGCGTCATAGAGGAACATGCCGTGACTCGATTCGCCGTGCTCTCCCAGACTCTCGCCGTGATCGCTGGTGAAGACGAGGAGCGTCCGATCGTAGAGCCGAAGCTGTTTCAGATGCCGGACCAGGTCGCCGGTCAGCGAGTCGACGTAGGCCACCTCGCCATCGTAGGGGCGAGTCCGGTAACGGCTCTTGAAGGGCTCGGGAGCGGCATAGGGGGCATGGGGATCGAAGAGGTGGATCCAGGCAAAGAACCGGCCGTCACCTTGGGTAGACATCCACTCCAGCGCCCGGCCCATCACTTCCCCGCCCCGCCGTTCGGGAGGACCCTGCTCAGGAAGATCCCAGTAGAGGTCGAACCCCTGATCCAGCCCGGTACCGGCGTTGAGGACGGAGGAGCCGATGAAGGCCGCCGTCCGATACCCCTCGGACCGGAGCCGCTCGGCCAGCGTCAGATGCTCCGGCTTCAAGCTGAACCCGGCCTGGTCCCGGACTCCTGTGTGGTAGGGAAATGATCCGGTCAGAATGGAGCAGTGGGAAGGGAGTGTCAGCGGCGACTGGGCGATGACCTGCAAAAACCGGACGCCGTCGGCAGCCAGGGCGTTGACCGCTGGAGTCGGTGTCCGCGTGTAGCCGTAGGTTTCGAGCCGGTCAGCCCGAAGCGTGTCCACTGTGATCAGGATGATTCCCGAAGGGGCGGAAGGACGACCCTGACCGGTCGACGGTGTGGACAGCGGCTCCGCAGCCGTCAGGGAGGCCACGCCTGCGAGCAGCAGCGCCACCGCCCACGCCAGGGCTCGGGAGATCCGCTCCGGCAGATTGTCGATGAACGGGCGCATGCTCGAGCCAGGGGCCAGTCAACCACCCGGTCAGTTGGCTTCGACGCGGAAGTTGTCCTTGAGCAGCAGACGGTTTTCCGAGATCAGGTCCGTCACCTCCATCTGGAACGAGTACTCTCCGGCCGCCAAGGTCTGGAGGGGGAAGGCGAAGAATGCGTTGACGACCGAGTTGTTCTCGACCCGCCTCGGCTCCAGCTCCTTGGCCAGATCGGCGACGAGCGTTCCATCCTTGGAGACCACGCTGTAACGGAACTTCACGTCCGCCGTTTGGGTGGCCATGTCCTGGGACAGATTGTGAACCTCCAGATAGACGCCCAGCCGGTCCGAGGGAGCGAACTGTCCATCGATGCTGGGATACACCTTCAGGTCCTCGGTGACTACGAAGGGGTCCACCAGGGACTCTCCGGGCCGGACCGGGGCTGCCCGGTCCGCCAGCACCATGGTGCCCCGGAGCTTTTCCGACGGACCCGGCACCACGACCACGGTCTCCAAGGTTCCGGTCTTTTCCGCCTTCACCTCCCGCACCACGAACTGGAGCTTGAAGCGCCCGCGCTTGACGGGAATCTTCCTCTGATAAAGGCGTTGAGCAAGTCCGCGACCCGACGGTGCGGCGCCGAGGGTGCTGACCACGTCGTCGTCGAACTCGTAGACCACTTTCCCGGTGAGGTCGCTCAGCCGGCCGTAGATATGGGTTTCCGAACGCCAGACGTCTCCGGTCTGGGCGTAGTTTTCCGGACTGACCTGGATCTTGGCCGTCACCAGCGCCAGGCTCAGGTTCTCGTGAATGGGGGTCACGTGAGCCACCACCGAAACCGGAATCTGTTGGAACCGGACCCGGGTCTCCACCACCGTCCGCAGGTCATCGAACCGGATCACGGGCGGTTTCATGAGCTGGGCGTAACGACTCAGGCGCTCCAGGGGCTGGTCCTGGATGCGGGTGCTGCGAACGTAGGGATTGCCCGAGTTGCCCAAATAGCGCGCCCGGTTCATTTCCGCCCGGGTCACCAGTCCCAGTTGCTCAAAGGTGGTGGGTCCGATCCCCATCTCGAAGCCGACCTCCTTCTCCCACTGGTCCATGGCCAGGCGGAACTCTCCGCTGTTGAGCCGGTCCACGAACTCCATCTCGATGTCCTGTCCCATCCCCTCGATATGCCGGTACCACCAGATTTCGAAGGGATAGGTGACCGCCGTGCCGCCTCCCTCGTAGAATTCTCGAGAGTGGATCCCGCCGCTGGGGTTGCTTCGGATCTCGTCGGGAGGACCGAACTTGATGTAGATCTTCCCCCGATCCGACATCCAGCCCGGGAAGCCCGCGGCGTAGCGCTCGTTGGAGTACTTGATCCGCCGGTAGTGCTCTTCCTTGAAGTCGTTGTAAGAGGTGCCCGGAGAGGGATCGCGGCGGACCCAGAACTGCTCGATGAACCGCTCCTTCTCCGCAGGCGTGTTGAGCTTCTCGAAGACGCTCCGTTCCTCGTTGGTGATGACGTAGACCACGTCTTCGTTGAGCCATTTCTTGAAGTAGTCCTGCTCTTCCTGAGCCTGCTTCGACCGCTGATCCTGCTCTTCCTTCATCCCAGGCCGGAATCCGCCGGCCAACAGGGCCACCAAGACCAAGCCCGCTACTGGACCGCCGCTCCATCTCAAGCTCGAGGGCATCTGTCTTTTCCCCCTTGATCGGGCATTGCGCGCGATACGATTGAATTCGCTCCCCTATGATATCAGCCCGCGGCAAGAGCCGTCCCCACGTTCGACCCGCTCGTAGCCCAACGGGGGAACGGGACGCGCCACGCCGGCTCAACCTCCGGTTCTCGTCAACTCCATCAATACCAGTTCCCGGTTGCGCCGGGCCTCGGGATAGTCCTGCCGGATTCGCAGGGCTTCCGAGTAATGGGAGATCGCCTCTCGAAGCCGCCCCAACGCTACCAGTGCGTTGGCCAGATTGTTGTGGGCCTCGGCGAAGTCGGGCTTCAGTTTCAGGGCCGAGCGGTAGCGGGTGACCGCCTCCGCGGCGTTTCCCTTTCCGGTGAGGAGGTTGCCCAGATTCATTTGGGCCTCGGCGAAGTCGGGCCGGAGCCGCACGGCCTCCTGCAAATGCTCCAACGCTTCGTCACGCCGGTTCTCCTCCACCAGGACGTTGGCCAGATTGTGGTGGGCCTCGGCATAGGAGGCATCGAGCTCCAAGGCCTTTCGGAAGTGTCCGATCGCCTCTGCACGTTTTCCCACCTGGGTCAGGGCGTTCCCCAGATTATTGTGCGCGTAGCCGTAGTCCGGCTCGATCTCCAGAGCCCGCTCATAGGCCTGCACCGCCTCCTGATGACGTCCCAGTTGGGCCAGACCGAAGCCCAGGTTGTAGTGAGCATTGACCGATTGGGGATCGGTGCGGAGCCATTGGTGGCTGAAGGCCAGGTTGTCGTGGAAGTAGGCGGATCGGTGGAAGCTGATGAGTCCGGCGACGCCGACCAGGAGGAGACCCACTGCGGATCCGATCCTGCCGAACCCGCCTGACCTTTCTCCCTGGGACACCACAGCCGCGCCTACGGCGATCAGCGCCAGAGACGCTAGGAACACGTAGCGCTCATCGTACTTGGCCTCCTGTTGGATGATGTTGGCGGTGGGAGCCAAAGTCACCACGAACCAGCCCGACCAGAAGAGAAGCACTGGACGGTGGCGGGGCTCCAGGCGCAGGGCCAGCACCACCAGTCCCCCGGTGGCCAGACAAGCCAGGATCAGACGGGGCCAGGAGAGCCAGATCGGCAGGGTAGGTTCGTAGACCAGTTGGGCGAAGGGCAGGAGCAGGGTCTGGATCGCGTAGCCCAATGCGAACAGCGGACCCGTGAGCTCGCCGAAGGCGTACTCGGAACCGCCGAAGAGCAGGTGCCGAATCCAGAAATACCCGGCCAGGATCGGAAGCAGCGGCAGGTATCGCACCACCCACCGGCGCAGGTTCCGGCCGGGCGGATCGGGCGAGATGCCCAAAGCGTCCGCCAGCACGAAGAGAACGGGGATCACCACCGCCTGTTCCTTGCTGAAGAGGGCGCCGGCGAAAGCCGCCAGGCAAAGCGCCTGCCAGCCCCGGCCCCGCCTCAGGAAGGCGTACATGGAGAGCAGGGTCCAGAGCGACGGCAGCAGAGTCTCCCGCCCCGAGGCGGTGGGGTAGACACAGGAAGAGGCGATGGGATGCAGCGCAAAGAGCGCCGCTCCCAGGAGTGCCGGCGTCCGGGCCACCCCGAAGACGGGGAGCCGCAGCAGGAAATAGACCACTTGGGCAGCCAGGGCCATGAAGGTGGCGTTCAAGAGGTGAAACGGCGCCGGATTGTCTTCGTGGAAGGTCTTCTGCAGGAGCAGAGTGGTACGGGTGACGGGGCGGTAGTAGGGGAGATTGGGGAAGTGGCGTTCGCCGAAGATCCCGGCCACCTCGGCGAATGAAGTGGGCGCCTTCTGGTTGACGATCACTTCGTTGTCGTCGTAAACGAAGTCGTTGACCGCCGATGGGGCGTAGAGGCCCAGCACCACCAGGAAGAGGAGCAGGGGAAACAGACGGGACGTGTCGAATCGGCTCGCCGGACGGGCCGGCTTCCGCCGCCGGGCGGCTCGAGACCGGGCTCTCCGGGCTCGGCTCATCGGGGCGGCGACCAGATGACCGCCTTGGTGAAGGAGTTCTTCATGGCGACCCCTTTGTCTCCCCAGGAGTCCCGTTCACCGTAGACGATGTAGTAGGCGGTGACGATTCTGCCGTCGGGCCTCTGAATGGAGACCGGATAGCCAAGGTCACCGTGTTCTCCATCCCATGCCAACAGGATCCTCTTCTGCTTGGACCAGATCTCGCCTCCGTCCCGGCTGAGCATGGCCTGGACTCCATAGGGCTGGTGGCGCACGCCGAAGGTGATCAGCAGCCTGCCATCGGCCAGCACCAGCAGGTCCGCGGGATGTTCCGCGGCCTCGGTCAAGCGGCGCGTCTTGCTCCAGGTCCGGCCGTCGTCGGAGGAAAAGGAGAGGGAGGCCGAGCCGCCGGTCGCGCGCAGGGCGGCGACCAGCTTCCCCGAGGGCAGACGGGCAATGCAGAGCTCGTCGAAACGGCTGGCCACCGCGACGTATTCGCCCCACGTCTTGCCGCCGTCCCGGGACCGGACCACGAAGGAGGTGGTGGGCGTCTTGCGGTCCCTGGGAAGAGCCGAACCGTATCCGGACAGGAGGACGGTTCCATCCTCCAACTCCACGGGACGTCCGAAGGGATAGAGCCAATCGTGGGGCGTGGCTTCCAGCTTGACCGGCTCGCTCCAGGTAAACCCGTGGTCGGACGAGCGGATCACCCAGGTGTCGGCGCTCCAACCCTCTCCCGTGTAGCGCTCACCCGTCCAGGAATAGGACACGATGCCGGCGATCAGGGTTCCGTCCGAGAGGCGCCCCATGGCGTCGATGGCGTCGTCCCGGCCGGGCAGGTCGAATACGGTCACCGGCTTGCCCCAGGTCCGGCCGCCGTCGGTGGAGCGGACGACGTCGGCGCGTCCCGTCTTGCCGACATGAGCGGCGCCCGCCTTCACCGAGACCAGCAGATCGCCGTTCTTCAGGATCTCCATGCGAGGGAAATATCCGCCGGGAGCCACCACCACGCGTTCCGCCTGCAACTCGTCCATGACGAAGGCCTCCTGGGCAGAGACTCCTCCCGCAAAGGACCAGACGACTCCCAGGACAAGGGCACCCGTACTCAGCCAAGTGTGCGACGTTCGACCGGATCGGATCTTCATTTTGGACTCCTTCCCTCGGAGAAGAGACCGAGAGACCGGTTCATGATCTCCTGCCCCATGTTTCCCCCGCTCAGAACCAGAACCGTGTTTCGCAGGGGGACCTTGCCTTCCAGAACCGCTGCCAGGGGGACGGCGCCGGAGGGTTCCACCACCAGCTTCTCCTCTCCCATGAGATGCCCCACACTGTAAAGGATCGAGTCTTCCTCCACCATCTCCACGCCGTCCACGTAGCGGAGAATCAGGGGGAAGGTCAGGCCTCCGGGCCGGGTGACGGTGAGGCCGTCGGCCACGGTATCGGCCCGCTCCAGGGCCACCGGCTCCTGCTTTCGGAACGATAGATACGTGGCGTTGGAACCCCGCGGTTGAACGCCCCATACCTTGACCGAAGGTTTCCGTTCCTTGACGGCCATGGCAATTCCGCTGATGAGTCCGCCGCCGCTGATGGGAACGACTACGTTCTCCACCTCGTCCAGTTGCTCCAAGATCTCCAGTCCGGCGGTCCCGTTTCCCGCCACCGCGGCGGCGTGGTCGTAGGGGTGGACCGTGCTCCGGTCCTCGTCCTCACGGATCCTCTCCACGGTCCGGTTTCGGGCCTCGAAGCGGTTCTCGCAGAAGACCACCTCACCGCCCCAGCGGCGAGTGCCCGACACCTTCATGGGGTTGGAGTTCTCCATCATCACGATCTTGGCCGAGAGTCCCAACATCTTGGCGGCGTAGGCCACCGCCTGGGCGAAGTTCCCGGAGCTGGAGGTGACGATGCCCCGGTCCCGTTGTTCCTGGTCCAGTTGGATCATCTGGTTATAGGCGGCCCGGATCTTGAAAGAGCCGGTCACCTGCAGGTTCTCGGCCTTGAAGTGAAGCCCGGGATCGAGCTTGGACTGGATCAGCGGGGTCACCCGGGCAACCGTCGACAGTCGCTCCCGGGCCTCCAGGAACTCAGCCGAGTTCATTGAGAATCTCCCGCCTGACGCAGCCGACAGCCGGAAAGGATCTCTCCGGTCCGGATATCGGAATTCGGGACCTCCAACCGCCTGTTCTTCACCCTCTTCCCCTTCAACGCGTCAGCAACGACACAGTTTCGCTCCGGACCACGCCGTCTGCGTTGATACCCACCAGCCGGTAATGGGTGCGGGTTTTCGGCGGTAGCCCGTCCAGGTCGGCGAAGACCGACCGGGGAGTGATCTCGGCTCCGGCGTAACGCAGGGGAGTCCTGCTTCCCAGACCGGGATCGGCACCGTATTCGAAGTGGTAGTAGGTGAGAAGCCCCATGGGCGAAAGCCTGCCCTGAAGCCGGGCGGTGGCCGGGGTCGAGCGAAGCGGCTCCAGCGCCCGGACGTGGGGCCGTCGATCCGGGGAAAGGGTGAAGCTCCTGGTTTCGCCCCGGGCGACGCCTTCGGCACCCGTTGCCACCACCCGGTAGTGAATGGTGGCGCCCGGGCGCAGGTCCCAGACATCCTGGTTCACGTGGTAGAGGTCGTCGTCGGGAAGCATCCTGGCGCCTTTCCCGAACACCTCGATCTCTCCCAGACCCCAATGCCGCGAGCGGTAGCCGGACAGCACTCGGACCTTCAGGAACCCAGCATGTACCGAAAGCCCGGTCTCCACGGTGAAGGCGAAGTTGGCGTTGGGCTCGCCTTTTTCGGGCAGCGCCAAGCGGCTGATCGGGGTGAACGCATCTCCGTCCGTCGAAACCGAGATTTCCAGGTCCCGGCTCGGCCACTCGGAATTCTGGTGCACCTGAATCGTCTCGATGGTCACCGGATCCTGAAACTCGTACACGAATTCCAAGGGCTCGGACGGATCCGGCCCGCTGCGCCACATCTTCCCCTCGCCGTGGCGCCACCCGTCCGTCAGGGTGGACGGATCGTCGTTCCCGCTGTCCGGCCAACGGATCAAGCGGCCGCCGTTGCTGACGAGGAGCAGGGACTCGTTGCGGTAGGTCAACTCGAACTCGTCGAAGTGAATGGCGCCGACCGGGAGGTTCTGGGGATCTATGAAAGACAGGAGGTGAAAGAAATTGTTGTTGTTGTGCCCCAGGGCCTGGTCGATGGACCAGTACTCGTAGCGCTGGGACGCACGGCCCTGGCCGATGTTCTTTCCGCCGTAGTTCCACTTGTTGGTGTCGTTCTCGAGGCGGTACACGACGTGGTGCCACTCACCGTCCAAGAGCTCGTCGGTTAGGGTAGTGCCGCTGTAGGCCCAGTTGGCGCGCCGCCAACCCACTTGGTTCCCCATTCCCGGGTTGCTCTGGCTCTGCAGCCACCACGTCAGCTCCGAGCCCCTGGGCTTCCACCCGTCTCCCCGGACCCAGATGGAGACGCGGGCATCCCGGAGATCGGGATCCGATCCGCCCAGGGTGGCGTTGCCCTCCTGTCTCCATTGGGGCAGCAGCCCGGTCCGGAGGAATTTCACCAAGTGCAGCACGTCGGCGGCCATGTGGTTGAAGTCGTTGTTGGCCGCCGGCTGGCGCCACTCGATATACCCCCCTGAAGCTCCTCCTTCGGGATGATGGATATGCTCCTGAGCCCAACTGCTCCAACCCCCGGAGCCTTCATCCCAGGTCTCCCGGTAATGGGCCGCCAAGCGCGGCGGCAGCGGCCGTTCCCGGGTCTTGAATCCGAACGAAGGCGTGGGACCGTACTCGAAATGATAGGTGGTGTAGATCCCCTTGGGATGAATCTCACCGTTCAGGCTCAGGGCGCCCAGACCCAGGGGAGTCGCCTCTCCCGTGGTCACGGTGGGTGCCTGGCCGCAGGAGGCTATGAGGAGCGCGCCCGGAACCCCAAGCAGAAGGAAACGTCTCATTTTGGCCTCCCGGATTCGCCAATGGCGAAGGAGTAGAGCTTGGAATTGGTCATGGTGATCCGGAGCTGGATGGCCCGGCCCTTCAGGGAAGAAATATCAGGATCTCCTCTCCATGCAGCGACGTGGCGCATGGAATTCCCCCGGATACGCTCCCCATCCGCCTCGGCGAAACCCTCCAGAGGCCGCCCTTCAGCGTCCAGGATCCCCACCCGGATCTCCCCTCGACCGGCGTCCGCGTTGAACAGAATCCGGTCTCCCCGGCAGGTGAAGGGCTTGGTCAGCAGGGACCCCAGAGACGAGCCGCTGTCCAGCGAGACGAATCCGTCCCGCCGGCATCGGGCCAAGCCTCCAAACCCGCGTCCCTGCCGGACCCAACCCTGCTCGGGGGGTGTCTCGGGAGGGGCATCAACGGCATGGGTCAGAAGGGGCGCATCCTGAGGAGTAAGGGCATGCGGTTCGTTCTCGGCGGCGTAGTAGACCTGGATCTCGTCACCCACCAACAGCGGATTGAGCGCCCTCAGTTGATGGGAGTCGAACCGGTCCGGAAGCCCGTATGTGAGAATGGGATGCCGCCGGCCGACGCGTCGCCAGCCGACCCCGTCGCGGCTGAAGGCCAACTGCACGTCCACCATGAGGGAGTCGGGATGGTAGACCGAGAGCAGTCCCCAGTAGACGCCGCGATCCCGAAACACCGCCATCTCGCAGAACTGGGTTCCCGGCGGATCGTTTGGGTCTGGGGTCAGCACCGGCGTGGGTAGGCGCCAGTCCGTGAAGTCGGTGCTGTGGGAGAGACCGATGTCCCGAAAACGGCGGCTGGGTCGCATGAAGGCCACATACCTGTCCCAACGTTCATCCCAGCCCAAAACCGTATGAGTGTCGCCGATTCCGGCGTGCGTCCCTTGGCCCCTGGTCTCGGCGAGGAGGGGACTCGGCGACTGAAGGCTCCAACGAAGACCGTCGGGAGAAAACCCGACCAAGATGCCGGCCGGTCCATCCTCGTGGATCCGGTCGTATGCCAAGGCCTTGAAGCGGTGTTCGGGATCGGACTCCGTGGAATCCAGCAACACACGGCTGACCGGATAGGGAATCAAATTGTTACGGCGGGAGCCGGCGAAGGAGGTGAGTCCGAGGTTGGGTTTTTCCCAGGTGATGCCGTCACCGGAAACGGCGTAGGCCCAGCGATCCCGGCCCCGGCGGGAACTCGATAGCTCGTCCCGGCACTGGTACCACATCTTGAAGCGCCGGTCCGCGTTATCGAAGAGGACGGTGGTCGGCAAGGTGGACCGTCCTTCCCAGGGCCGCTGAGGACTCAGCACCGGATTCGCCGCATGCTTTGCCAACGGATTCAACCGGCGGCTGAGGGCCTCGGTTCGCTCCACAATGAAATTATCCACCAGCACCTGGGGCTGGACGCCGATTTCCAGAACGGGTGTGGACGTGGGACCGGGCTCGGAGCAGGACCAGAGCAGCGCAGGGAGAATCAGAAAGGCGGGAATCCGGGAACGGAGCATCAGTCCTCCTCGCGAACGTGGTTCAAAGCGTCATCGAGAGCCGCTTCCAATCCTTCGGACCGTGAGCCTCGGGCCTGAGCGTGGCGGGGACTGCCGCCTCCCCGGCCCGCGATCAGGGGTGCGGCGTTGCGGATCCAATCTCCCATGTGCCAGGGCAGGTCCTCCGAACGGGCAAAGACGAGAGCCGGAGAATCACCTTCCAACCCCAATAGAACCAGCCTCTTTTCGCCGTCCTGGACCAGTTTGCGGGCCAGCTCCCGAACCGCCCCCATATCCATCCCGGTCAAGACCCGCCGGACCACTCGAATTCCCCGCACCTCCTGAGCGCCAGCCAGCAGCCGGGCGGCCTCCGATTCCAGGTAGCGGTCCTGACCCTCCACCAGCCTTTTGCGCAGCCCTTCTTCCCGCTCCAGGTGCTCCATGGCGGCCTCCACCACTTCCCGGTCGGGCCGGGAATAGAGGCGGGAGAGACTGTACACGGCCCGGTTCTTCCAGCGGTAGTCCCGGAAGGCTCTCCCTCCGCAGTAGAATTCGACCCGGGCCCGCTTCTTCGCCCGCTCCCAGCGGCGGATCTTGATGAGACCGACCTCCCCCGTCGATCGGCAATGGGTTCCGCCGCAGGCCGAGAAATCGAAGTCCGAGATCTCGACGATTCGCAAGGTTCCCTTCCGGTCGGACGGCTTGCGGAGGGGAAAATCGCCCTGGCGGCGAGCGTCGACAAGATGGACTCGGATGGACCGGCACTCGATGATGATCCTATTGGCCACGTCTTCCACCTGGTAGATCAGTTCCGGGGACAGTGCAGCTCCGGCGAGATCGATGGTGCAAGACTCCCGCCCCAGATGAAAAGAAACCGTTTCCCAATCCAGGACCTCGATGAAGGCCTGCGACAATATGTGCTGGCCCGTATGCTGCTGCATGTGGTCGAAGCGCCGTTCCCAGTCGAGGCTTCCCTTCACGTCCTGACCTTCCTCCGGGCACCCCTGCTCCAGGACGTGCAGAAGCCGGCCGCCCGGCTCCGCCATCTCCACGACCGGCAACCCCTCCAGAACGCCACGGTCGGCAGGCTGCCCTCCGGAAGCGGGATAGAAGCAGCTCCGGTCCAGCTCCACGGCCGGTTTTCCCTTCCATCGGACGACATCGACGACCCGCCCACGAAAAGTCTTGAGATAAGAGTCCTGGTGATAGAGTCGCTGGGTCATGGAATGACTGCTCCGACTGTTTCCGGCCACGCTCCGGAAATCAAGACAAATCCCCGGTTCCAGGTCCGGCGGGAAACATGCTAACATGGACCAATTATTGGACAATGCTTATTTTTCACTCTCACGAACAGACTCGGGATGGTCTGAAGGAGGTCACATGAGAAGAGCTCTCCTGTTCTCGTCTTGCGCAGCGTTGCTGGTGCTACTCACGGGTTGCGACAGCCCGCCGGCATCGGAACTCGACGCGGCGCGCCAGGCACTGGACGCGGCCCGGGCCGCGGAGGCCGAAACCTACGCGCCGGACGAGCTTCGCAAGGCTGCGGGGACGCTGAAGGAGGCCGAAGCCGAGATCGCGGTGCAGGATGGAAGTTTCGCCCTGACCCGCAGCTACGATCAGGCCCGAGAACTGGTGAGCCGGGCGACCTCCGAAGCTGAGGCTGCAACCGCTGCTGCCGGTGAAAACAAGATCAAGGTCAAGGGTCAGGCGGAGGCGGCGAACGAAGCGGCTCAGGCCGCCATCGAAAACGCCCAGGCCATGTTGCGCAAGGCGCCGCGACGCGGCAAGGGAGCCCGCGAGAGCGTAGCCGCCCTGGAGGGCGACGTAGCCTCGGCCGAAGCCATGCTGGCAGGCGCGCAGCAGGTCTACGAAGCGGGCAAGTACATGGACGCCTTGAATCAATTCGGCGCAGTCAAGCGGAAGGCGGACGGAGTCAGCTCCGAGATTGAGCAGGCCATTCAGCAGAGAAGGCGACGCTGACCCGAGGCATTCTCCTGGTTGGCGCCGCCATATTGGGGGCTTCCGCCTTTTCCAGCCCCGAGAGCCGGTTCGAAGCGTACGGCGCCAGCCCCGCCCCGGCGGCGCGGGATCTTTCCAAACCCCAGGAAACCCCGCCGCGAGGGCGCATTATTCTCATCGACACGGCGGAAAACCGTCTCTATGTCCGTCACGGGCAGCGGGTCCTTCTCGATGCACTGTGCGCAACCGGCAGTGGTCACCGTCTGATCGTCGGCGACCGGGAGTGGACCTTCGATACCCCCCGGGGTGAATTCAAGATCGAGTACGTGACCGAGTTCCCGGTCTGGCGGAAACCCGACTGGGCGTTCGTGGAAGAGGGTGAGCCCCTTCCCGCGCGGGACGGCGATCGGATGGAATACGGGGTGCTGGGAAGTTTCGCCCTGGGAATCGGAGACGGCTACTACATCCACGGGACTCTGTACACCCGGCTTCTGGGACAGAACGTGACCCACGGTTGCATCCGCCTGTCCGAAGCCGATCTGGACAGGCTCGTGGACCTGGCCCCGTTGGGGACTCCGGTTTTCATCTTCTGATGGGGAGGCGTGACCAACTCCTTCTGCCGATCCTTTTCCTGGGAATGCAGCCTCCCGGGTGGTCGCTCTCGGAAAAGCCCGGACCGCTGGTGGAGATCGGCACCCATTCGGCACGGATCCTGCAACGGGGAGTCCTGCTCAAGGAGATCCCCATACAGCGATCCAACCGCGATTCCACCCCCCTTCGTTCCTCCCGAGTTTCCAGACTGGTCCCTCCCCGTCCCGTGGAGGAAATCCGGGCTTCCCAGGGAAAACCGGTTCCGCTAACCTCCCGTCGAGGCGTCGCCTCCATGCCCGGCACTTATGCGGTGGAGTTGGAAGACGGTTCGGTCCTGTTCGTCGCTCCTCCGGATCTGAGCGGTTTGACCTGGAAGAAGCGCTCCGGCCGGCGCCTGCGCCTGATCCTGGCCCAGTTTCAAGCCCTTGTCCGGGAGGTATCGGTCCTGCAACTGGAGATGGAGGAACCGGCGGCACAACGGCTCTTCTGGGTACTGCGCGAGGGGACGGAAATCGTCTATTAACCCGTGTATGCCCGCATTTCGCAGGGGATCGATGCCGGGCAGAGATGGAGTGCAAGCCGGAACGGGAATGAAGATCGGCGCGTTGGTGGTCTTGCTTCTGCTGAGCGGTGTCCCTCCTCACGTCTTGGCTCAGGCCACCCAGACCAAGGACTCCTCCCCTGCCGCCGCCGTCGGCGACATGGCCGACCGCGACCGCAAGGTGCATCGGGCCGCCGCCCGGAGGCTGGAAGCCAACTGGCATCCGGGATTCGCCCCCATGCTGGTGGAGATCTTTATGCTTCTGCCCCCCGGAGACGTTCGCGGCCAGAACGTCCTGAGGCTACTGCGCAAAGGGACCGGCCAGAATCTGCCGGCGGACACGGACCGCTGGTGGCGCTGGATCTGGAGTCAGGACGAGCAGGAACATCCCGAATACGCAACCTTCAAGACCACTCTCTACTCCTTCATCGACAAACGTTTCGCCCGCTACTTCGTCCCCGGGACCCCGCGCACGATTCGTCTCGACGAGGTGGTCTGGGGCGGAGTGAAAAAGGACGGCATTCCGCCGCTGGAATATCCCAAGATGATCTCCGCGGCGGAGGCGGACTACCTCAAGAACGATCACATCGTCTTCGGCGTCTACCTGAACGGCGAAGCCAAGGCCTATCCCAAACGGATTCTGGCCTGGCATGAACTCTTCAACGACAAGATCGGCGGAATCGACGTCACCTGTGCCTACTGCACTTTGTGCGGCTCCGCCGTCCTCTACGACCAGAAGGTGGGGGAGCGTCAGTTCAGTTTCGGGACCAGCGGCTTCCTCTACCGTTCCAACAAGCTGATGTACGACCGCCAGACCAACACCCTCTGGTCGGCCCTGGAGGGGGTTCCCGTCATGGGCTCCCTGGTGGGCTCCGGGTTGCAGCTGAAACGCCTGCCCATCGTCACCACCCGCTGGAAAGAGTGGCGGCGGCGTCACCCGGAGACCAAGGTCCTGTCCCTGGACACGGGCCACGAGCGGGACTACGGGGAAGGCGCCGCCTACAGGGAGTATTTCGCCACCGACCGGCTCATGTTCCCCACCCCATTTCAGGACGAGCGCTTGAAGAACAAGCAGGAGGTCCTGGCCATGCTCATGGACGGGGAGTCGGTCGCCTACGACACCCGGTACCTGCGCAAGCGCCGGTTGCACCAAGACCGCGTGGGAGGACAGGAGGTGGTCATCCTCACCGACAAGTCGGGGGCCAGCCGGGCCTACGACGCCACGGGCGTCACCTTCACCAAATGGAACCGGAATTCCAAGGTCAGGGACAGTTCGGGACAGCAGTGGGAGGCGACGGAGACCGCTCTGGTGGGACCGAACGACGAGAAACTCATCCGCCTGGCCGCCCACCGCGCCTTCTGGTTCGGCTGGCGAGCCCAGTTTCCCAACACCCGGCTGGTCAAGTAGCGGGTCCGGGCGCCACCTGCAGCGCTGCGGATTCCTCCAGGCAGAGGTTCATCACCGGTGTCAGTTCCCGGAAGACGGCCAACATGCCGGCCACCAGGTCGGGTCCCGCCGAGCCCTCGACCTCTTCCGGCGTCATGGGATAGTGCAGCTGGAATACGAACCACTTGTCCGGCGGCGCGTCCGCAATGATTTCGCGAAGGTCCGATGCCGGAGGCAGACGTCGGGAGAAGGATCGGAGACCGGTTCTGAACGACCCCAGCGTCAGTTGGAACCCGTCCTCTTCGATCAACCGGCGGACCTCCCGTTCCCACCATCCGGTCGGCTCCAAACCCTGCGCGAGCCGATGCCAGTCCCAGTCCGGGCGGAGCCGGTAGGCCTCTTGTGCGTCCGGCGGCTGGATCAACCCTCGCTCCACATGGAGACCGGACTTGAATAGTCCCTCCTCCCGGTCGACCATGATGAAGAACTTGGCGCTGGAGTAGCTGCGGCCGCCCGAGAGGGGCTTGGCCCGGCGATTGGCCCGCGGTACGAAACAGATCCACTGCCAGTAGACGCCGCGGCCCCAGCGATCGATGATGAAATCCTGCCCGTAGAGCTCCTGCAGGGACAGCTTGAGGATCTGGGTGATGCGGGCACGGGGTTCCAGGTGCCCCACCCGGATGCCCTTCCCGAAGTCCAGATACTCGGCCTTGAACGCGCTCCCAAGCATTCGGATCCGCCTACGGCAACGGGCATGGACCGGAACGGTCCCGCCGGGGAGTCTGGTATCATTCCCCCACTTCGCGGTCAATTCCCAAGGTAACGTTCTATGCGATTGAAGAACAGAGTGGCCATCGTGACCGGAGGGAGTTCGGGAATCGGCCGAGGGATCTGCCTGGAACTGGCCCGGGAGGGGGCCGCCGTGGCGGTCGCCGACATCCGGAACACGCCCAAGGTCGGCCGCTACTACGAGACCGAGCCCCGCAAGCCCACCGTGGAGGAGATCCAAGACGCCGGCGGCCGGGGGATCTTCCTCCAGGGGGACATCGCCTGCGAGGACTTCGTCCAACAGCTCGTAGACCGGACGGTCCAGGAATTCGGGGCGTTGGACATCCTGGTCAACAATGCCGGCGTCCACATCCCGGGAACCTCCCAGACGCTGGCCGTTTCCGACTGGGACCGGGTCATGTCGATCAATCTTCGGGCCCTCTTCCTGACCACCAAGGCGGCGGTTCCCCACCTGAAGCGCTCTCCCCACGGCCGCATCATCCATATCGCTTCGGTGAATTACCGGGGCGGAGGGGCGGGACCGGTCTATGCCCCGACCAAGGCCGCGGTGGTGAATCTGGCCCGCGACACGGCCGTGGAGCTGGGACCTCTGGGCATTACCGTCAACGCGGTCTGCCCCGGATTCATCGAGACCGCGAACCAGGACTACCTGACACCGGAACAGATCGAGGAGGGGCGCCAGCGCACGCTCCTGCCCCGTTTCGGCACGCCCCGAGACATCGCCCGGGCCTGTGTCTTCCTGACCTCCGACGACGCCTCCTGGGTCACTGGTTCCGCGCTGGTGGTGGATGGAGGCTGGATGGCGACAGTATGAGCCTCTCCTCGGAGCCCGCCGCTTGAGCACCCGCCCATTTCTGCTCTCGGCCACCGTCGACTTCCCGGACGACGTCCGCTACGGGCCGTACAGCCTGGAGCTGCTGGAGGAAATGGTCACCCAGATCAAGAGTCTGGGAGTCCGCAGAATCTACTGGCTCTACTACGGCGACGTGGAGACCGAATCGTATTGGGCCGGCAATGCCTTCGACTACATGAAGTATGGTGCGGCCACCCTGGATCGAATCGGGGAGCCTCTGAAGGCGGTGACTCCCATCGCCCACCGTCACGGGCTGGAGGTCTACGCGGTCCTGAAGCCCTTCAATACGGGGATGGCGGGCACGTATCCCCAGGGTTCCCCGGAGGGAAACCACAGCCGCGTCCATCGAATCGGGGGTTGCCTCCAACAGGTGTTTCCGTTCGTGGAGCGGTTCCCCCACACCCGGGTCGGACGCCGGCCCTGGGACGCTCCGCCGGACCTCGAGAACCTTCCGATCCGGAAGATTCGGCTCCTCAAGTCGGATGATTCGCCCACCCGCATCCGCAAGGAGCGTCTCCAGATCTGGACCAGCCCCGACAACTACCGCTATCGGAGACAGCCGGTGGACTTCTCCCTGACGGACCGGGTGGAGCCCTCTCCCCGGGAGGTCCGGGAGTTCTTCGGCGACCTGTTGACCGCTTCCGGCGCACCCGTGCGGACCCTGACGCTGGAGGGCCTCGATCTGACCGACCGCTTCATCCTCGTCACCACCGACTTCGAGGACGAGGAGGGAGACTTCGGCAACGCTCCCGCGGCCATGATCGAAGCCTACGGTCCCGGTCCGGACCCGCTGCCCATCGTCATCGCGACCCGAAGCGCCATGTGGATCCGCCCCCGGGACTTCCGGACAGGGGGACTGGAATTCGACTCGGGGATAGGACCGTTCCCGGTCCTGTTGGACACCGACAATGCCTCCACCGAAGGCACCATGTTCGGCATCGTCAAGAAGTCGAAATGGAACTGGGGAGGCTGCATCGCCTTCGCCCGGGGACGAAATGACACGCTGGCCTGCACTCCCTGCGCCCTCTACCCCGAGGTGGAGAAGCTCTGGATGGGCTGGGTGGACCGGCTCCTGGACGCCGGCGTGGACGGAGTGGACGTTCGCGTCTCCGCCCACGGATCCCTGACGGACGAACCCCTCGAGTATGGCTTCAACGCTCCGCTTCTGGAGGAGTACCGGGAGAGGTACGGGACCGAAATCGGGAGTACGGATGGGGATCTCGCACGACTCGCCCGTCTCCGGGGCCGCCACTACACCCGATTCATCCGCGAGGCCAGCCGGCGAATCCGGAGCGCCGGAAAGAAGTTCCAGGTCCACGTCCACGCCGAGGCCTTCGGGCCCGACCCGTGCCACGGCCAGCTCATGGGTTTTCCCGCCAACCTGGAATTCGATTGGCGGACCTGGCTCCTGGAGGGGCTGGCCGACGGCATCACGCTCCGGACCACCTGGTTCGAGGCTCCCGAGGCGGATCGGGGGCTGCTCCGCAATGCCCTGGACGATCCGGTGGTGGAGGAAGCCCTGGCGCTGTGCAACCGCAAAAGAATCCCCGTCTACCTGAACCGCTACCTGAAGCGGACCAACTCCATGCAGGAGTACGTCTCCGACCTGGATCAGATCTGCCACGACCCGCGATTCGCCGGCTTCGACGTCTACGAGTACGCCCACCTCTCCAGGCCGAATCCGGACGGTACGAAGATCGTGCCCGTAGAGGATCGAATGGAGCGGATCCGTAGCACCGCCAGGCGGCTGGGACTACTTTAGAGGGGAGCGGCCACTTTCTTGTCGCCGACAGGGGGGTCAAGGGGGGACGGAGTCCCATAAGCGCTAACCTAATTAATGGGCTGGAAAGTGGCTATCAACGTGATTGGACCTTCTCCGGGGAGGTTCTGCCAAGGATGCTGAGATTTCGCGCCATTCGGCGAACATGCGTCTCAGGGAATACGCCGGTTCGATGGCTCGCGTGACTTGGTTCAATGCGAATTTGAAGTCACGCCACGGGCTGGGAGTCCTGTCCGGTCGCGACGTCGTATCCCCAGGGGGAAATGGTCCGCGCATGGCGGACCACCTTTTCGACCAGCAGCGCCACCAGCAGCTTGCCGTACAACCAGGCTTGGGCGCTTGCCTCATCGTGCTTCGGCAGGTGCCCGAGCTGGGCCAGGGACTTGAAGCGCTTGAAGACCAGTTCGACTTGCCAGCGCAGGCGGTACCACTCCAGCACTTCGGCCGCTGGGAATTTCTCCGCTGGGTAGGTTGTGAAAACGATGACGAAGCGCGCGAACCGCAGGGTTTCGGGCTGGACCTGCTTGCCCTTGCGCTGAGCCGTCCGACGGATCTTGGCATGCGCGACTTCGATGGCTTCGCCGGTCTTGCGCACCGCGCAGATCCGGCCCGCCACGGGTGGCCCGGACCGGGCCACTGTGCGGACCCTCCAACTGCCGACCGGCCCCGGTCGCAGCAGCGTTTCCACGGCTGCGAGCAGGTCGAACGCTTGGCCGGCCTCGGTTTCCAGCAGCAGCGATCCGGTGTTCACGCGCACCGTCACGGACCCTCCGCCAGCCGCGACGTGCTGAATCCCGACCGCAGTCGAGTAGCCGCGGTCGGCCAGCACGTAGTCGCCCGGCCGGATCGGGAACTGCCTGAACGACTCGCTAGTGCCGCGCCCCTGCGTCGCGGTCAGCTTGAAGAAATCACAGCCGAGCGAAGGCAGGTTGACGCTGTAGTGAAGGCGCCACACCGACCCGGTCCGGCCGGGCTCGCGCACGGTCGTCGCATCGAACGCCCGCACTTGGAAGCCGGCGCTCTTCGACACCGCGATGCCATGCTCCCGGAACAGTTCCACGCAGAGGGCGTAGAGCCAGTCGCGGGATTTCCTCAGCCGCTTGAGCAGGGCCACGTCGGACAAATCGGCCAGGCTCGCTTGCCGAGCCCGCACCACGGTTTCGCGCAAGGAATGCCCGCAGCCGAGATGGATCAGCAGGGTACGCAGCAGGTTTTCCGGCGACTTGTCCTTGCGCAGTCCCTTCAGGGCTCCGGTCGAGGCCGCCAGATCCAGCCAATTGGCTGGGAAAAATGACACCAGCAAGTCCCAGTCCTCATTCGCAGCCGCATTTACTACCGTTCCGCTCATGCTCTCACTATACAAGATAGCGGTCAGGCAATCAGGTTAGCGCTTATGGGACGGAGTCCCCACTCTACACTTTCCGGCCACCGAATCGCATAGCAGCAAAGAAGAGCAGGCGACAAGAGTGTCGCCCCTCCGAGCCGCTTCCGGGCGGCGCAGTTCCCTACTCCTCGAATCTCTTGAGGACGTTCAGGTGATCCCGGAAGCGGGAACGGAGGGCGATGAAGTCCCGGTGGGAGAGTTGCAGTTCGCGCGTGATCTGGCGCATCTCGGCATCCTCGGCCGCGGAGATCCCTTCGTGCGAAGCCGACACGGCGAAGAGGCAACCCATCAGATCCAGCTTCTGCCTGCGGGTGGCCATGCGATTGAACTCGCGGGTCACCAGGTAGTTGTCGGTGGCGCCGAACAGGCGATTGTGGGTCTTGGCCATCTGAACCACCAAAACCGATTGCGACTCAGGCAGGCCCCCCTGCTCCTGGACGATCTTCTCCATCTGGGCGACTTCCTCCAGACTGATCTCCATATCGGCGTGGGCCACACGGCTCAGAATGTAGGAGAAGCAGGCGATGTATCGGGCTTCCGCGTCCTCCAGCTGATCCAGCTTGGCGGCGATCTCGCGGACGATATGTCCCTCTTCGGCGGACTCCTCGCGCGGTTCCAACTTCTCCAGGCCCAGAAGCCGCCAGAGGCTCATTCCAGATCCTCCAGCCCCTCGACTTCGGCCCAGGTCCCGGTGTCGATGGAGCGCTCGCCGGCCAGTCCCGCCAGATGGCTGCGGGCAACGGCCCGGGCTCCGGCACGCTCGGGACCCAGTCCGGAAACGGCATCCAGGAAGGCCGCGACGCATTCACACATCCCGGGCCATCCGGCATAGGGCTCCAGGGCCGGGACCCGTTCGATCTCCGGCTCCGGCCGGGTCAGGGTCCGCAGCCGGATTTCGGCGGTGAAGAGGTCCGTTTGCAGGTCGCCTTCCGTGCCCGTGACCTCGAGTGTGGTGGTCATACCCGGGACCGCCGAGATGTTGGCGTCGAAGCTGCCCCAGACTCCGCCGTAGTCCAGTTGAGTCAGAGCGTAAGATTGCATCCGTCCCGGATACCCCCGTCCTTCCTGCACCAGCACGCGCTTGGGGGAGGCTCCCAGGACCTGGTCCAGGGCGTCAATGTACCAGGGCGAGAGGGAGTGCATGAGACTGATGCCCGACGTGGGATCGGGACTCCAGGAACCCCTCATCCGGATCATCGCGGTGCGGGGCTCGCCGATGGCGCCCTCCGCGACCCGTTGGGCCGCGCGGATGATGACCGGAATGAATCGCAGTTCCATGTCGGCGTGTGTCACCTGCTCGGTGGCCAGGAGACGCCGCAGGACGGGACGAACCCGGTCCCGGTGGTTGGCCACGGGAGGCTCATGGAAGAAGGGGAGCCCCGATTCGATGGCGGCCAGCAGGCCTTCCGCGTGCAGGGACGAGGGAAGAGCCAGGATGAGAGCGTCCACTGCCTCGTCAAAGAGATCGGCGAAGTCGGAATGGAGCGCGACCTGGGAGCCCAGCTCCGACCGGATGCGCTCGCGAGTCGCCGGGGTGCGCGCCGCCGCGGCCACGATCCTCGCCCGGCCGTCCCGCTCCAGCGACGGGATCAGGGCTTCCCGGGTCCATTCGCCGTAACCGGCCAGGGCGATTCGTAAAGATTCCAAAGCGGCCTCCTCTGGAAGTCACTCTAACATGGCCCCTGGACTTTCCCCATTTCCCTGAGAGTCGAGTAGAAGGGGGGACAGTCTTGTCCCCCACATGGGAGGGGGGACATGTTGTCCCCCACGCAGCAAGGGAGACAGTCTTGTCCCTCACGATCCCAAGAATCGGGGGTTAAAAACCCCCGCTCCCATCCCGAACGGCGGCTACTGCTGGATGATCGCTGCGTAGTAGACTGGGCGGCCAGGAATGCTGGAAGAACGAACGAGAACCTGGATCCCGATTCCGGGCGAACTCCAGGAGGCGGTCTTCGTGGAGCGCCCCAACCGTTTTCTGGTGAGGTGCCGGCCGCGCGGGAAGGCGGAACCGGTGGACGCCCATCTGGCTGATCCGGGCCGCCTCCGGGAACTCCTCATTCCCGGGGTTCGGATCTGGTTGCTGCCGGCTTCGGGCCCGAAGAGAAAGACCCGCTGGACTGCTCTCCTGGTGGAGAGCCCCGACCGTCGCGGACTGGTTTCGGTCGACACCCGGATCCCCAATCGCCTCATCGGCCAGGCTCTGGCGCAGTCGGCACTGGAGGAATTCGGGGATTGGGAACTCCTACGGGCGGAAGCGACCCTGGGGCGCTCCCGGATCGATTTTCTCCTGGGCCGGGACGACGGGCGGCGGCTGGCCCTGGAGGTGAAGAGCGTCACCCTGGTGGAAGACGGAGTGGGGCTCTTTCCCGACGCCGTCACCGCACGGGGAGCCCGCCATGCCCGGGAACTGGCCCAACTGGCCCAACTGGACGGCTGGAGCGCCGCCATCCTCTTCGTGATCCAACGAGAGGACGTCCGCCGCTTCCGGGCGGCCCGGGAATTGGACCCCGATTTCGCCGCCGCCCTGGACGAGGCCCGGGCTCAAGGCGTGCAGATAGTGGCGAGGCGCTGCAGGATCGATCTGGACCGGGTCACGCTGGGAGATACCGTTCCCGTCAACTAACGAAGGAATCGCTCATGTCACAAGAGAGTCATCACCTGCTGCGGGAAAAACGGGGAATCATCTTCGGTCCCCTGAACGAACAGAGCCTGGCCTGGCAGATCAGCCTCGCCTGCCACCGGGAGGGAGCCCGATTGGCCCTTTCCAACACCAAGATGGCGTTCCGCTTCGGCCCCATCCGGCAATTGGCCGAGATCTGCGGGGACGCGCCTCTCATCGTCTGCGACGCCTCTTCCTCGCAGGACCTGGAGAAGGCCTTCCAGGAGTTGAAATCCACGCTGGGAAAGGTCGATTTCATCGTCCATTCCATCGGCATGTCTCCCAACGTCCGCAAGCAGCGTTCCTACGACGACC
This sequence comes from Acidobacteriota bacterium, assembly GCA_965263035.1. GTDB lineage: Bacteria > Acidobacteriota > UBA6911 > RPQK01 > JAJDTT01 > JAJDTT01. Next base: position 3,979,290 of record OZ253580.1, on the reverse strand, counting down.
TCAACTACGACTGGTTCCACAAGACGCTCGACGTCTCGGCCCTCTCCCTGCACCGGATCGTGGTCGAAGCGCTCAAGTCCGACAGCCTCAACGACGGCGGCAGCATCGTGGCCCTGACCTACATCGGAGCGCAACGGATCTTTTCCCGTTATTCCGACATGGGGGACGCCAAGGCCCTGCTGGAGAGCGTGGCCCGAAGCTTCGGCTATCGGCTGGGCCGGCGGGGGATCCGGATCAACACCGTGTCCCAGAGTCCGACCCGCACCACCGCCGGGAGCGGGATCAAGGGATTCGACCGCCTTTACGAGGCGGCGGACAGGATGTCCCCCCTGGGCAACGCCCAGGCCGAGGACTGCGCCGATTTCGTGGTGGCGCTGGTTTCGGACCTGACTCGAAAGGTCACGATGCAGAACCTCTACCACGACGGCGGGTTCAGCTCCGTCGGCATGAGCGACGCGCTGTTGGATGCCCTGTCCGGGCCCGACGAGGGCTGACGGGTCCGGTGCTACCGACGGGAGCTACCCTCCGTTGCCCGACCCGGGCGCCGAGAACTGAAGCTGGTAGAGGCGGCGGTAGAGGCCGGATCGCTCCAGCAGCGTCCGGTGGTCGCCTTGCTCCACGATCCGTCCCGAGTCCATCACCACGATCCGGTCGGCCCGCTGGATGGTGGACAGCCGGTGGGCGATGACCAGGGTCGTGCAGTTGGCCATCAGATGATCCAGGGCCTCCTGGACCAACCGCTCCGATTCGCTGTCCAGGGCCGACGTGGCCTCGTCCAGAATCAGAATCGGAGCCTGTTTCAGGATGGCCCGGGCAATGGCCAGGCGTTGCCTCTGCCCGCCGGAGAGCTTCTCGCCCCACTCGCCGATGTCGGTCTCGTAGCCGGAGGGAAGAGCCGTGACGACCTCATGGATGAAGGCCGCTCGTGCGGCCTCCTCGATCTCCTCCCGGGAGCAGTTCTCCCGGCCGTAGCCGATGTTGTCCCGGACCGTGTCGTTGAAGAGGAATACCTCCTGGGTCACCATGGCGACCTGATCCCGCAGGCTGTCCAGATCCACTTGGCGGATGTCGGTCCCGTCGATGGCGACCCGCCCCCGGCTGACGTCGAGGAACCTGGGAATCAGGCTCGCCAGGGTAGTCTTGCCGGCCCCGCTCGGCCCCACCAGAGCCACCACCTCTCCCTGGCGAATGGACAGGTCGATGTCCTGGAGCGCCGCCGTGGCTCCATCCTCATAGGTGAACGTCACGTCCTCGAACCGGATCTCCCGGCTCAGGAGCGCCAACGGAGGCGCGTCGGGAACGCGGGCGACTTCCTGCCGGGTGTCCAGCAACTGAAAGATGCGGGTGGAAGCAGCGAAACCGTGCTGGAAGTGCAGGTGCATTCGAGAGAGCTTGCGCACGGGTTCATAGAGCCGGAACAAGGCCACGATGAAGACCACGAAGGCTCCCAGGCTGAAGCCCTGTTGTATCTGACTATGGGCGTACAACAGGAACGGCACGAATGAGACGTAACCGATAAGCTCGGTCACAGGGGACCCCAGGGCGCCGATCCGGGCGGCCTGGACGTTGACCCGCACCTGAAGGCGATTGAGTTCGCGGAAGCGGCCCGCTTCGTACTCCTCCATGCAGAACGCCTTCACCGTGCGGTGACCGGCGATGGTCTCCTGCAGCAGATGGCTCATCTCCTCCAGATTCTCCTGACTCTCCTGCCCGGCCCGGCGGACCCGGCGGCCCAAGGTCAGCGCCAGCGCCACGACCAGCGGGGCCACGACAAAGGCGAAGAGGGACAGCAGCCAATCGATGTAGATCATCAGGATCAGGAAACAGACGAACAGCGAGACCTGCCGCATCAGGTCGGTCAGCATGCGGCTCACCATGAGCTGCAACCGCTCGGTGTCGACAACGAGGCGGGACATGAGGCGCCCCGTCGGGTTGAGGGCGAAGAAGGAGAGGGACTGGCCCAGGAGATGACCGTAGAGCCGCTTGCGCAGATCGGCCACCACGCGCTGGCCCGTGTAGCTCATGGAATATTCCGCGAAATAGAGGAACACGCCCTTCAGGAAGGAGAAGATCACCAGGGCCACGGCGATCCGCGTGAAATTGTCCTCGCCGATGCCCAGGAGGTCGCGGAGGAACGCGAACTTGTCCACGAACCCGCCCGCAGGCCCTAGGGGGGTCCCCGCCCATTGGTTGAACAGGGGGCCCAGCAAGAGGACGATTCCTGTCTCCACGGCGCTGGTGACGGCCAGCAGCACGAAGGCCAGGACCAGAAGCTGAGAGTAGGGCCGAATGAAAGGGAAGAGCCGCCGAAGATCCTGCACCCTGCGGATTATATCAACCGGAATCGGGTATCCCCGGGGCACCGTCAATCCGCAGATTGGGAACCGGCTCCTCCAACCCCGGTGGGGGCGGTTGACTTTGTCCGGGAGACGGTTCTAACGTTTGCCTATCACAGGAAGTCGCAGGCGCCTGCCTGGCGCACGAAAACGGAAAGTCGAGGCAAACATCATGGATTACTCCGGCGTGGATTGGACCGAAACCACGGGCGCACGGCTGTATCGAAAAGCCAAGAACATCATCCCGGGAGGAGTTCAACTGCTCTCCAAGCGGCCCGAACGGTTTCTGCCCCGGCAGTGGCCAGCCTATTTCAGCAAGGCTCGCGGGTGCGAGATCTGGGACCTGGACGGGCGGCACTTCTACGACACCACCATCCACTGCGTGGGGGCCTGCCTCCTGGGATACGCGGACCCGGACGTGAACGCGGCCGTTCGGGGCGCCATCGACCGGGGAAACATTTCCACTCTCAACTCCCCCGCCGAGGTGGAGCTGGCGGAGTTGTTCTGCCAACTCCACCCCTGGGCCGACATGGTGCGTTACGCCCGCGCCGGGGGCGAGACCATGACCGTCGCCGTCCGTATCGCCCGCGCCGCCACGGGGCGGGAGAAGGTGGCCTTCTGCGGCTACCACGGCTGGAGCGACTGGTACCTGGCGGCCAACCTGGGCGACCACGACGCCCTGGACGGCCTTCTCATGCCGGGGCTGAACCCGACCGGAGTGCCCCGCTCCCTGGCGGGAACCGCCCTGCCCTTCCACTACAACCGGATCGACGAGTTGGAGGCCATCATCGACCGGACGGGCGGCGAACTGGCCGCCATCATCACGGAACCGCTGCGGGATCATCCTCCCCGGGACGGCTTTCTCCACCGGATCCGCGAGCTGGCGGACCAGATCGGCGCGGTCATGATCATCGACGAGATCAGCGCCGGTTGGAGGTTCTGCCTGGGTGGCGCCCATCTGACGCTGGACGTGGAGCCGGACCTGGCCGCCTATTCCAAGTCCACCTCCAACGGCTATCCCATGGGCGCCGTGATCGGGCGGCAGGAGGTGATGGAGGCGGCTCAGAGCTCCTTCATCAGCAGCACCTACTGGACCGACGCCGTGGGACCGACCGCCGCCCTCGCCGCCATCCGCAAGATGGAGCGGGTCCGCCTGTCGGAGCACACCATGAGAATCGGCGCCAAGGTCCACGACGGTTGGCGGGAGTTGGCCCGGCGGCACGGAATCGCCATGAAGCCCCATGGCCAATACCCCATGTCGCACATGGCCTTCGGGCACGGTGACAAGAACTTGGCGCTGCAGGCGCTGATGGCCCAGGAAATGCTGGACCGAGGCTACCTGTCCACGGGAGCGTTCACCGTCTCCCTGGCCCACACCGACGAGGTCATCGACGGTTATTTGGCAGCCCTGGACGAGGTCCTGGCCGTCCTGAAACAAGCCCTCCGGAAGGACGACTTGGAGTCGAGGCTGAAAGGTCCCTTGCCGGAACAGGGATTCGGCCGGCTGACATGAGCGTTTTTGATCGGTCGTGACGGAGAAGATCCTGAGAGCGACCGCCGGTCTGTCGACCAAGCCTGCATCCAAGCACGGGCGGTGACTGGGAGTTCACCACCAAAGCCCTTTGGCGGCACGCCTTACGACCGTAATGCAGCCGCCTCCAGAACATTCTTGTCGAAAAAGACGCGCTCAGCTCTTATCCGCGACAATCGATTCAGGCCCCGTGTCCACCGAGCCATATTCGCATGCGTCCTTGACCACCCCAACCACGGCAAATTCATGACAGGCGATCATCGGGCATCGGTGGCTGGCCCCCGTCTCGCCGAAGCAGGCGGCGTGCCGCCTCGATATCGGCTTCGGCACCTCGGGCAGTGAAGAATTCGGCGATTTTCATGGCGGAGATCTTTTCGGCGACAGCCATGGCCACGAACTGATTGATGCTCGTGCCCTCTTCTCTGCTTATCTCGGCGACGGCCGCCTTCAAGGACGCCGGCAAACGCAACGGATAGACGCTGACTTTCTTCTTCATGCCAAAATTCTTCTCAGGGCTTGTTGCGGCGATAGCAGCGCAATCCCGAAATGCTAATGGACACCGCTGAAGTCCCTCCGGTTGAAGGTGCCTAAATGACAGTCGAAGCCAAGTGCTGAAACTGGAGTCCTGTTCCAGCAGCATGACGAAGCCCCATAATCCTTGAAAATCGGCAAGTCACCTGCATATTTCCAAGGATTATTGTTCTCCTCACCGGCCTCGATGCGACCCGGAAAATCGTTTCCGACGGCGACCGGGTCGCAAACGACTCCATCCCGCCGCCTCGGCGGCAAGGACGATGCGTGCGCACGCTTCCGCGTCCGATCCCGATTCGTGATGATTCAGGGGGATGCGGAGCCGCCGGCAGACATGGGGCAGCGTCGTCGGGAAGATCCCCCATTGCGACCGCGCCAACTGCACCGTACAGACGAAGGGCTTTCGGGGAGCCGCGACGCCATAGGTGGCGCAACAGGCGCTGAGGACGCTTCTGTCGAACGGCGCGTTGTGAGCAGCGACGAACTCCGCACTCTTGATCCAAGGACTCAGTGTCGGCCAGAGTTCGCCGAAGGTGGGCGCACCGCGAACGTCCTCCCAGTCCAGTCCGTGGACCCAGGTGAAACTGAACTCCGGCGCCGGCGGCCGAATCAGAAACGTCCGCGAAACCTCGATCTTGCCCTCGCGGCCCACGACGAGGCCCACCGAGCACGCACTGTCCCGGCTGTCATTGGCGGTCTCGAAATCGATGGCGACGAAACTGCTCATGCCGTCAAGATCCGTTCTCGAACGATCCAGTTGCAACAATGACCGGCGACACACTCACTGGCCAAACCGGGGGCAACTCTCTCACCTCCATGTGACCAACCCGCTCCCCCACACTCTTCTGAGAAACAGAGGAAAGAGCAAAGAGTGAAGAAAGGCGTGTAGTTCACGCGTAGCGGGCACCTCTACCGAAAACGATCTGGTTAAGGATTCTGGAGCCAGATTGGTTCGAAGGCTTGTTTCTTCCATGAATCCTCCGGAGCCCAGCCGGTGAGGGAGCTTTCCTCTTTTCTCTTTTCTCGTTCTCCTCTGCTATCATTCCCCTCCAATTTGGCCGGCGGCTCTCACGTCAGATCCGAACGCCGCGTTCACGCCCGTGCGGAGAAAGCCGGCCTGGGAGGTTCCTGAAATGTCCGAAGAAACAAGCGAGTCTACAGCCCAGTTGGGTGCTCGTCCCGAAGAAACAGACCAGATGCCGATCGTGCCCTATCGGGTCCTTTACACGGACCTGCCCGGGTTCTCCGACCCGGAGTGCCGCAACCAGATTCCCGATGCCCGCATCGCCGTGCTGCTGCCTTTGGATCCCGACGACCAGATCCTGGAATTGGATGTGGTTCCGACTCGGTACAGCTACCAGCCGGGTCAGATCATCTCCTGGGAACTGAACAACAAGCGTACCTGGGAGGCGGGCTGGTACCGGAATCCGGACACCGGCCAAGTGGAACAAGCCTGGACCATGCACGTCGAGTTCATCGGCCAGGTCGTCCAGCCCAAGACGCTGGAGGCGAACCGGCAGAAACTGGCGGATCTGGAGCGCAGGATGGCGCCAATCGCCGCCGCAGCCGGAGTCGGGCAGCATTCCTCGACCCGGATCAACTGACCCCCGCCGGATCGGCCGCCTCGTCGTCGAGCAGTTCGCGCAGCGTCGCTCTCGTCTCAGAATCCGACTCCCGGGAGCAACGCCTGCGGACGGCGTCCAGCGCCTCCCGCGTGCCCTACTGTTTCAGCGCCCAACCCGCGTGGCGCCTGACCATGGGATCCTCCGAGTCCAGGAGACTCGTCAACTCCGGCTGCAGACCGGGGTTGCCGGAGTTGCCCATGGCCACGGCGACGTTGCGGACGAAACCGCGCCACTTGGCCCGCTTGACGGGACTGCCGCTGAACCTCTCGCGGAACTCGTCCGGCGACAACTGGGCCAGCTCCCAGAGTTCGGGCGACCGGTTGACGCGACGAGGCTCCAGTTCAAGGACGGAGGAATCGGGAACCGGATGGTTCCAGGGACAGACGTCCTGGCAGATGTCGCAACCGAAGACCAGGTTGCCCAGAGGCTCTCGCAGATCCTCGGGAATGTCCTCCTTCAGCTCGATGGTCAGATAGGAGATGCAGCGGCGGCTGTCCAGCAGGTAGGGTTCGACGATGGCGTCCGTGGGACAGGCATCGATGCAGCGGGTGCAGGAGCCGCAGTGGTCCAGGGCCGGTTCGCCATAGTCCAACTCTACGTCCACCAGTATCTCGCCCAGGAAAAACCAGGATCCCAGCTTCCGGTCCAGGATATTGGTGTGCTTCCCCAGCCACCCGATTCCCGCCCGGGACGCCCAGTACTTGTCCATCACCGGACCGCTGTCGACGTAGGACCTGCCCCCGACGCCCGGCAGTTCCTCCCGGATCGACTCCAGGAGCCGCGCCATGAGGGATCCCATGACCGAGTGGTAGTCGTCCCCCGATGCATACCTGGAGATGACTCCCCGGTTGGGATCGTCGTAGGGCAACGGCTGGGAATGCGGGTAGGCCAAGGCGAGGCAGATCATGGACCGGACGCCCGGCAACACCTTCCCCGGATCGAGCCTCTTCCCGGCCTGGCGCTCCAGATAGTCCATGGAACCCTGGAATCCGAGTTCCAGCCAGACACGCAGCTTGTCATCGGGTCCCGGGTCCGCCGGTGAGACGCCTACGCCATGAAATCCCAGTTGGCGGGCTCTCTTCTTGATCTTGTGCGTGAGCTGAGCGCGACGATTCGGCTCCATCCTGGCCCGGCCTTCAATCACGGGTAGCGTCAGGGTGAAGAGCCCTCAGACACTTCTTCCCGCACCCGGGGGAATGTGATACGTTTCTTCCCGGCATGGGATCCGAACTCTCCCAACCGGTGGTGATCGGTGTCGTCATCATGACGATTCTGGTCATCGTGCAGACTCTCTTCACCACCTTCCTGCTGACCTCCACTCTGCGCGGTCTCGGCTCATTGTGCCAGGAACTGACCCGGACGTCCCAGCGGTTTCGGCAAGCAGTCAGACAGGCCGACGACAGATTGGAGGACATGATCCCCGTCCTGAAGATGGTGTCCGGCTGGGCCCGTGAGGCCTCCGGACATTCGGACAGCGTGCGCGACTCGGTCCGGGAGATCGAGGAGAAGACCGCCCGGAGCCTGGATACGTTGCGGGCAGGCGCCCAGGAAGCGGCCTCCCAAATGAACAGGGCCCTGAACCGGATCTCGACGGAAACCTATCGCATCCACCGCAGCATCATGGTGCCGACGCAGCAGATTTCAGCTCTGATTCAGGCGGGCCGGTCGATCGTGGAGCGATGGTTCGGGCGGGATGGGCGGCCGGCGGACGACTACACCACGGACGAGGATATTTTTATCTAGGAGTCTGCGCGGTAGAAATGATCGTAGCGAGAAAGTGGGGAATCGAGGCCAGATTTTCTCGATTTGGAGGTGCATAGTCGTTCTATTCGCCGAGAAATCGGGGAAATATGGACCGATTCTACCGCTTTCGCAGTAGATCAATTTCTGCGGCGCAGGCTCCTAGTCGACGGCGGCGATCCGGGCCACGACTCCTTGATCTCCTGTAGCTCAGGGCCAGTGGCAGTCCTCTCCGTTCACTCGCAGGTACTCCTCCAAGAACCTATCGAGGAGTTCTATGAAACTTTCCACGATGAATTCGGAATCTGTCGCTCCGGACCCGCTGCTTCCGGATCTCCACGTGGTCGCCGTGTACTCCACGCCGGTAGCCGCGTCGGTCACCAGCTTATTGTATTTCAGTGAGATGTCGTATGCGTACGATTCTCCGGCGCAGACTTCCTGAATATTGACGGAGAAACCCAGGTGCGCCTGATTCGATTCGCTTGGCAAAGCCGTGTAGAGATACTGCTCCTGTAAGCGGCTTTCGGCAACGGCCTGAATGTGCTCCGGAGTGAGTTCGATGGTGCTCTCATCAGAAGCGGAGAGTCCGAACTCACCCCGCCACACTCCCATGGGACGGCAGGCGTTGTACAACATGAAGCGACTGCGATCGGAAACGGACACGTGTTCTTGGCCGCTCGCCGTGGCGGCCGACACCGGCAGCAGCATCGAGAGGACGGTGGGAATGGCCAGTCTTCCGCGAGGGGCCGGGCAGCTGCTCCTCCAACGCCAAAGTGCGATCTTGTTCCGCTCGATCATCAGCTCTCCTCGGGTGTCTCCGTTCGCGTCTCCTCCTCCGTCGCCGCCCGGGATTCTTCTCTTTGGCGGTTTCCCCAGTGCCGCGCGCGCCGGTTGCAGGTAGTTAACTACTTGCTTACAGCCACTTGTAAGATGAAACGAGGGCGTTGTTCCGTTCAATTCGGCGGGAAGCGAGCGTGTTTGCCCGGTATTCAGGCCCGGCCACGCCTACTCGATCTTCTTCAGCTCGCGGAGGCACAGCGTTCGAAAGTCGTTGACTATGTTCCGGTCACTTGCCTGGGCGAACCGCTGATTTGAACGTGACCGGGGAACACAATGTCACGAAAAGTGCAATGCTTCCTTTTGCTAGCCCGGATATCTCATCAGAAAGATTGATAAAGGCCGCGTTTTCTGCTATAAGTGTTGTGTAATCAATAACTTACAAAGCAGAAGGGACGCGACCTTATGACCGCAGAGTGTACCAGAATAAAGCTCAGATTTCAGGGCCTGGACGGACGGGATGTCGTGGGCCGGTTCGACGGCGGCGAGATCACCTCCGACGCCGGTGGCGTGCTCCTGCGCGAAGTGGAGCAGCGGACCCGGATTCTGGGTCGTCTGAGCGAATGCTTCACCGACTATCGAGACTCGGATCGAGTCGAACACCCGGTGGAGGCGTTGATCAAACAGCGGGTGCTGGGGCTGTGCCTGGGCTACGAGGACCTCAACGACCACGACGAGTTGTGCCGGGACCGGCTCTTGGCGCTGTTGTGTGATCGAGATGATCTGACGGGGGAGTTCCGGCGCGTGGAGTCGGATCGAGGCAAGCCGCTGGCAGGCAAGAGCACCCTGAACCGACTGGAGCGGACTCCGTTGGAGGGACCGGAGGGCGCGTACAAGAAGATCGTGGCCGACCCGGCGGGGATGGACGAGCTGCTGCTGGAGGTGTTTGTGGAAGCGCATCCGGAGCCCCCGGAGGAGGTGATCCTGGATGTAGACGCCACGGACGATCCGCTGCATGGGAAGCAGGAGGGACGGTTCTTCCACGGCTATTACAAACGCTACTGCTACCTGCCGCTGTACGTCTTCTGTGGGGAACACCTGTTGCGTGCGCGGCTGCGCACGGCGGATCGAGGCGCGGCCCACGGGGTGGTGGCGGAGTTGGAACCAATCGTGAGGCGGCTGCGTGAAGCGTGGCCCCAGGTGCGGATCACGGTTCGAGGGGACAGTGCCTTCTCCAACGACGAGTTGATGGTCTGGTGCGAGAAGGAAGGGATCGATTACGTCCTGGGGTTGGCGCAGAACGATCGGCTGAAGCGGAGGATCGCGACCCGGATGGAGACCGTCCGGCAGTTGCAGCGGGCGATCGGGAAGGCCGTGAGGCAGTTCCAGGAACTGCGCTATCAGACGCACAAGAGTTGGTCGTGCGAGCGCCGGGTGGTGGCGAAGGTGGAGCACCTGCCCCGGGGAAAGAACCCGCGATTCATCGTGACTTCGGTCCCGGTCCAGGAATGCGATGGGCGAAGATTGTACGAGGAGGTCTACTGCGCGCGGGGAGACATGGAGAATCGGATAAAGGAACAGCAGATGGGTCTGTTTGCGGACCGCACGTCGACCCGGAAGCTGGCGGGGAATCAACTGCGGTTGTATTTCTCGGCATTCGCCTACGTGATGATGGAGACGTTGCGACGGGTGGGGCTGGCGGGGACGAAGCTGGCGCGGGCGCAGAGCTGGACCCTGCGGGTGAGATTGCTGAAGATCGGGGCACAGGTCCGGATCACCAGCCGCAAGGTCTGGTTGTCCTTTTCCGAGAGCTATCCGTATGCGGCGCTGTTGAGGACGGCTCTGACGCAAGTGCAAGCCCTCCCGCTTCGCTGTTAGCAACGGATGGAAAGAACTCTTTGGACGATGGCGACTTGGGAGTCCCCAGGATGGACTGCGCCCCGGAGTGGGCACCGGGTCGAGAGTCGTCGCTCAGAAGCGCAGGATGGGCGTCAAAAGGCTCTGGAGAAGCGCTGCATCTGGCCGTTGGTCGGCACGTTCGAGCACGAAAACTGCCTCTTGAACTCGTATGGATAAAGAATCACCCAGACGACGGTTCAACTTCCGTTTATTGTTCTACTGATGAGAAATGCAGGCTAGGCGTCTTGGCGTCAGCCTCCCTCCATGCCCAGGCACGGGACCGTCCCCCTTCGGGAGCCGGCGGGTCTCGGCCGGTGTCTCCCGCTGTGGTAGCCACGTTGCTCACCAATCATTCGCAGGCGGGTGACGGAGAACTGGAGGTGCTCGTCCTCTGGCGCGGAAGTCCCGGCTGGTTCTTGGGAGGTGACCGAGACGGACACAGCGGAAGTCGGACTGGATCACGCGGTGGCGGGGAAACCTTGGAACACTACTTTTTTTATGGCGATCTCAGGCTGAAACTACAGTTTAACCGCCGGACTCGGACGGCCCGAGTGCAAGACATCGAGGTATCGCTGCAAGATGCGAACGTCATCCTCGTCGACCAGGTCGACAGCAGCGAAACGCCGACGGTTGTCGGCACGCGATGGATCGATCCACAGGTCGGAGACCCGCCTGTTCGAGATGAGCAGGTTCTTGGACGGTCCTCCGAGCTTATAGATTTCCTTCGCTGCGACGCCAGCCTTCCCGACGGCTTGGTGCGCCCTTTAGTGCAGGAAATGCTGCAAATGACCTGCCGTGCGCTGTTGAAACGACAGCGAGACGGACTTGAGGAAAAAATCAGATGACCACTGATACACTCACCATCACCCGTCAACTGGTCGCTGCCGGATTCGATCGGCAGGAAGCAGAGGCTGTGCCGGATCCCTTCCCCTGATGGCTTCCGGTTCGCCTCTCCTGATCGCGCTACGCCTTCTTTTTTGCGCCCTGATTCAGGCCGAAGTCAATCTCGGCTCCGTAGCGACGGGCAATATGGGCGGCAATCAAGCCGAATGCATCAGCCACGTACGCGGCCACGACTTCGGCAGGGGCGAGACCCAAGAGAGACAGAATGGGAGGGCCTGCAATCATAAAGGTCCGATTTGACTCTGCCTTCATGGTGTCACTGCAACCTGCTAACCATAACGTCGGCTGTTCCCTAACCAACGCCCCTGACTCCCCGGTTTTCGGCGAAGCCGCCAGAGTTCAAGGTCGAGATCAAGGCGAATCCTCCGGAGGCCCTGGAGACCTCCAACCCGCCAGGGACAGCACTCACCGGTAGTCGGGCTGGGGCATGCGGTAGCCGACCTGGCGCACGTTGAAGATATAGGTCGGCTTGGCCGCATCATCGCTCAGCTTGCGGCGGAGGCTTTTGACGATGGCGCGCATCGGTCGTAAGTCGCCGGATCCCCAACCGCCCCACACCTGGCGGAGCAGGGACTCGTACGTCACGACCCGTCCCGCGTTGACCGAGAGCACCCGCAACAACTCGTATTCGGTGGCCGTCAGCTGCAGCAGCCGGCCCGCCAGGGTCGCGCGGCGGTCCTCGTAGTGGATGGCCAGATCCCCCAACCGGAAGGGTTCGGACGGCTCGTCGCGCCGGCGCAGGGCCGCCTGAACTCTTGCCACCAGTTCCGTCGGCGAGAAGGGTTTGACGATGTAATCGTTGGCCCCGGTCTCCAGGGCCCGGGCGATCGTATCGTCCCGACCATAGCCGGAGATGAAGATGACCGGCAGCTCGGCCAGCTCGGGGAGGCTCTCCATCAACTCGATACCATCGGTCCCGGGCAGGATCAGATCCAGCAGGACCAGCCGGGGCTGCTTGGTCTTGATGAGGTGGGACACCTCCCGCGGGTCTCCCGTCACGAGCGGGGAGTAGCCGGCCGCCGTGAGCGCATCCCGAACGTAGCGGAGCGTCTGCGGGTCGTCATCGACCACCAGGATGCGCGTTCGCTCCCGCCCGCCTCGAGTCTGGCGGGAAGAGCTCCGGGCGAAGCCGACCGCGACAACGGTCCCAGCCTCTTCGACCGCCGGAAGCGTGAAGGTGAATCGCGTTCCCAGGCCCGATCCGCCACTCTCGGCGCGGATCCGCCCCCCGTGGGCCTCCACCAGACCCTTGCAGATGGCCAAGCCCAGTCCGGATCCTCCGATCCCCCGGCCACCGCCGGCGACACGCGTGTACTTTCGGAACAGGTGCGGCAGCAGGTCCGACGGCACCCCCCGGCCTTCGTCCGTTATCGAGATCGCCACGTGAACTCCGTCGTGCACCGCGGCGATCCGGATGGGAGAGGACTCGGGCGAGTGACGGGAGGCGTTGGACAAGAGGTTGTTCAAGACCTGGACGATGCGCCGCCGGTCGGCCATCACCCGGGGCAGGTCCGGCGGCAGGTCGATCTGGACGGTGCGCCGGCCGCCTCCGCTCAGAAACGTGTTCCGGGCCTGGTCCACCAGGCGAGTGACCTCCGTGGGCTCGGGGACGACCGACAGCGTGCCCGTCTCGATGCGGCCCGCATCGAGCAGGTCGTCGATCAGGCCGTGCATGTGATCGGCCTGCTGGTCGATGATGCGGAAGAATTGGTGTGTTGTGGCCGGGTCCGAGGCCGGCGAGGTGCCCAGCGCGGTGGCGGCCGAGCCCTTGATGGAGGTCAGAGGAACCCGTAGCTCGTGGCTCACCATGCCCAGGAACTCGGCTCGCAGCCGCTCCAGCTCCTCAAGCGGCGCCAAGTCCTGCAAGGTGACGACCACGGACTCGACGGCGCCGTCCTCGGAACGGATCGGCGTGGCGTTGACCAGCGTCGTGACCCTCCGGCCATCGGGGCTCTGGAGGACGATCTCCTCGGCGCGCACCGTCGTCGCGCTGCTGAGCGCCTGCGCCAGGGGAAACTCCTGGAGGGAAATCTCCCGCCCGTCGGCGCGCCGGATCGTCATGATCTCCAGCAGTTGCTCCGCGGAGCGGTCCGGCGCACAGAGGTCCCCGACAATCCGCTTGGCCTCCTGATTGACCGACACCGGATTTCCGGTCCTGGCATCGAAAACCAGGACCCCCACCGGCGAGGTGTCGACCAGCGCCTCCAAGTCGGCCCGGACCCGCTGCTCGTCCCGGTGGGTGCGGGCATTGGCGATGGCCGTGGCTGCCTGAGCCCCGAACAGCACCAGGATCTCTTCATCCTCGCTCGTGAACTCTTGTCCGCCTTCCTTCTCGCCGAGAAAGAAGTGGCCGACATGCACGCCACGGTGACGCATCGGCGTCCACTGGAAGGTCTTCGACGGAAACGGGTCCGGGGAATGCCCGAGCGACCGGAGATAGGTGGGGAGGTCGGCGAGTCTCAGTGGGCCCGGAAGATCCCGGAAGTGTTTGAACAGCCGCAGTCCGTCGGGCCAGTCGGCCACCCGCTGGTGCTCGGCCGCAGTGATGCCGGAGGTAACGAATTCCTGGACCTGTCCCGAGTCGGAGAGGGTCGCGACCCCGCCGAAACGGGCGCCGGTCAACGCGCGGGCGCCGTCCACTACCTCGCGCAGGACGGTGCCGAGGTCGAGGCTCCCGCTGATGCGCAGGATCGCTGCACTGAGGCTGGAGCTGCGGTTCCGCAGCGCGTCGATCTCCCGCCTCAATTCGTCGCGACTCTTCATTGCCCAACCTCGTCGGACCCCGCAGCAAGGCCCGGTTCAGCGTCCCCCGGCGTCGTTTCGACGGAGGATCCAGGTGCGGGGCGCTCTGTAGCCGACCGCGAAAGCGGTTTGGGTGGAATATCTCGCGATATTCTCACTATCTCAACCCAAAATATCACTCCATTCTCACTTACATGTTCTAAATTTATCCAGGGTGTCCCGTGCAGTGTATTAGAGAACATTGGTTGATCCCCTAACTTTTCACAGAGAACGTCAGCGTGCGAGTGCAGACGGCGCCGCGGGGCACCCGATCCAGTTGAGATCTAAAGACAATTGACGTGATTACCCTTTCGGCACCTAAGTGGTTGGAGAGGAGAATCCAATGAGAAAGCAGATGAGACCGATTTTCTTGGTTTGCGTGACGGCGTTATTCGGCTGGGCGACCGGTGCCTCCGGGCTTGCCCAGACCACCTACGAGGTCACCATTCATAACCTGACTCGGGGTCAGTTGATCACCCCTCCGTTGGTCGTGGTCCACGATTCCTCCACCTCTCTCTTCTCGGTCGGCCACCCCGCCAGCATGGAATTGGCGACGCTGGCGGAGGAAGGAACCCCGTGCCACTGATGGAGGCGGCGATGGGCATGATGGGAGTTTACGATGCTGACGTGGCCCTCGGCCCCGGGGATCCACCCGTCATCCCACCGGGTCATTCCGCCAGCGTGATGGTGGAAAGCGGTCCCGGTTACAGATCTATTTCGGTGGTGGGCATGCTGGCGACGACCAACGACTCTTTCTTTGCCGTCAGCGGTGTACAAGTTCCGGCACCGGCCTTCCTGTTTTTTTCCGCGCCTCGATCCAAGACCTTGAATGCTCCAGCCTACGACGCGGGAAGCGAGGCCAATTCCGAGTCGTGTGAATTCATACCCGGTCCCCCCCTGTGGGAATCATGTCCATGATGCGGCTGAGGCTGAAGGCTTCATTCACATCAGTAATGGGATTCAGGGGACCGGTGACGTCAATGCCTCCGAGTCCGACTGGCGCAACCCTGTCGCCAGAGTGACAATTACTCGCGTCGATTGAGCCGTCTGCGTCGTAAGGCTTAATCTCCCCCCAGTCCGGCATGCTGGGGGATCCCCTCTTGGGTTCTTCCCTCACTAAGGGGCTCCCCTGTGGTCGATCTGATCTCTGGTCAATGTTTGCTGCTTTCCCCTGGGGCGTCAGTGTGCCCACGGGGGCACGCAGTGGTCGGAAGTTGAGCGAACGATAGCTGGCGCCCCGGCCTCTGTCCTGGCTCGTGGCTTTTGCATCAGGGACGGTAACGAACTTTACCGGCACAAATTCAGGGTCGCCGCCAAGAGGTCACGCTCCGGGCGATTACGAGTTAGTTCTCATCCGGAAAGCCGTAAGTTATTGGGAAATAAGGACTAAGGAGGCATTTTCAAGCCCCGATTCTGTCATAGTCGTTTGGTAGTCTATTGGTGCTAAATAAAAGCAACCAAATGACTTACACAAAACCGGGGGCTTGAACAATGCGCCGAAAACGGGAAAACCAGCTTCCGCTCTCCGGGCTCTGGCCCGGTCACCGACTCGCCCAGGAATTGAGAGCTGTTTCCAAGATCTTGGATGACAACCCCTCAATCCTGGGTCTGGTTCTACACGATCTGTGTGACACCGCCGGTTCAGGCCAGGGGGCTCCGGGTCTCTCCGCAGAGCAGGTCCTGCGCGCGGCCATCCTCAAGAACTGGCATCAGCTGCCCTACACCAAGTTGGCGTTCCTCTGGAGCGACTCTCAGAGCTTTCGTCGCTTCGCTCGACTCCCTTGGCAATGGACCCCCAGTGCCTCCTGCCTCCAGGACAACATCAGCCGGATTCAAGCCGGAACCTGGCAGCAGATCAACCGGCTCCTGGTGCAATGGGCGGAGGGCCAGGGACTGGAACGGGGACGGAAGATCCGAGCCGATGCCACGGCCGTGGAAAGCCCCATCCCCTATCCGCGGGATTCCCAGATGTTGTCCGACTCGGTTCGAGTCCTCACCCGCTGGCTGCGCCGCTTGGCCCGACCTCACAAGATCGTCTTTTCGGATCACCGGCGCCGGGCCAAGCGACGCTGTTGCGAACATCGCCAACCACCGGGGCAAGCGTCGTCTGCGAGCCTATCGGGATCTGTTGAAGGTCGCTCGCAAGACCGCTCATGACGCCGAGAGGGCGCTGCGGCAAGCGGATCGGTTCACCGACCTGCCCAGTCTGGTCATCGCCGGTCAACTGCGCCATTACTTGGATTTGACGAAGAAGATCATCGACCAGACCGAGCGGCGTGTGCTGCGGGGAGAGACGGTTCCGGCCGCCGAGAAAGTCCTCTCCTTGTTTGAGGAGCACACCGACATCATCAAAAAGAAGCGCCGGGAAACGGTCTTTGGGCACAAGCTGTTTCTGACCGGCGGCGTCTCCGGCCTGATGCTGGATGCTGAGGTGGTGCGGGGGAACCCTAACGATGCCGGTCAGTTCCAGCCCTGGATGCGGCGCCAGTATGATCTGTACGGCCGTTGGCCTCGACAGGTCAGTTGTGACGGATGCTTTGCCAGCCGCTCCAATCTGGAGTGGGCCAAAAAGCAAGGCGTCCAGGATGTCGCCTTTGCCAAGAAACGCGGACTGAAGGTCCCTGAGATGGTGCGCTCCAGTTGGGTCTACCGGCAACTGCGACGCTTCCGGGCCGGCATCGAAGGGTGCATCTCGTGGCTCAAGCGAGTGTTCGGACTCGGACGCTGCACCTGGAAGGGCTGGCCCCACTTCCAGCAATATGTGTACCTCTCGATCGTCAGCTTCAACCTGCTGGTGCTGGCCCGCCTGCTGCTGTAAGCGCAGCTTGAATCCATTGCCGATGCCCCGTCAGGGACTCGTGTCTTCAAAATCCGGGATCGGCTCTCAACGGACTTGAATTTCCTGCTTTCGGCCCCCATCGAGCCGGTTTATTGCAGTTTCCCCGGTCTTCCTCGGGCTACCCAATCCCCCAAAACCCGACTTTCTGGATGAGAACGAGTTAGGCGCCGGCCCCGGGACGGTCTTTCGACCGGCCTGGACCATCTCTCCCCCAACCACCGAGCCCCGTAGTGGTAGAGCTTAGTTGGCCCGGACACACCACTGTCCGCCGTTCTGATTTTGTCGGTCTTCCTTGCTGGGCGCTCTGCGTCCGTTAGCAGGCATTAATGGACACCGCCCCCGCCGCACGTGATTCGGAACTCCAGACGCCGTGTCCATTCCCGGTCTCGGTGAGTCTAATCCGGCGAAAAACTCACATCTTCCGATGCGTACCTGCCCTCTGTGGGGACGACCCACGGGAGGCAGGAGTCCGTTGACTCGAGGGCGACCGTGAGCGGCGCCCTGGTGGAAAACACTTCAGCGCATAAGGACGTGCCATTATGCCAACCCCCACGATGAAATCCTGCCGGATCCAATTCCTCACCTTGCTCCTGGCGGGTCTGATCGCGCAGCCGACGCACGCGGAGGTGATCCCGGGGCGCTGGGAGAAGGTCTCCGATCTGGACTTGGGAACTCCCATCACGGTGGAGCTCAAGAACGGGGATCGGGTCGAAGGGGACTTTGAAGGTCTGTCCGCATCAGACGTGGACCTCGAGACTCACTCCGCTCAAGCAGTGATTCCGAAAACAGACGTCCAGACTATTGCAACTCAGAAGAAAGGTGGCGCGGGAAACGGAGCCCGGAATGGCGCGATCATCGGAGCCGCAGCGGGAGCCGGGATTGGGGCTGTAGGCATGATGGTTACCAATGCCAATAGAGACGGAAACGAAGACCTAGGAGCCTGCGCCGCAGAAATTGATCTACTGCGAAAGCGGTAGAATCGATCCATATTTCCCCGATTTCTCGGCGAATAGAACAACTATGCACCTCAAAATCGAGAAAATCTGGCCTCGATTCCCCACTTTCTCGCTACGATCATTTCTACCGCGCAGACTCTAGGAGAAGCGATGGGACTGTTCCTATTGTTTGTCCCCGCAGTTGCGACTGGAATTGGGACTGGGTTGGGCATTGTCGTCGGTGCTGCCACCAAGAACCAGGCAATCGTGCTCTACGAAGCTCCGAGAGCTTCTCAGTAAGTCCGGTCCCAAACCGCTCCCCACTCTGCGTGCTCTGGTTGCAGGAGATGATCCGGGATGAGGAGGCGGCCGTGATCTTCCTGAAGGAGTTCTGATCCCAGATCCTGTGGGACCAGCTGACAAAATGCACGGATCCGCTTCGGCTTCGAAAGCGCACTCTGGAGACCGGCGTGTCCGATCGGGAATGGGAGCGGACGCTCCGGGAGGTGGCTCAGCCCCTGATGTCCAAGGTCAATGAGCTGTGGAACCGGTCGGTGGTGCGACGCCTGGACTTCCGGGTGGTCCAATGCGGGCGGGAAGATCAGCCCAGTGCGGGAGAGACGTCTGAGCGATGACAGGGATGTCATCTACCCTAGTGCAGATCATCGCCGAAGGGAGTACTACATGTGGGAAAACGATTCGCCGAGAACATCGACCTCGGACCGAGGGACCTTCCCTCGAGTTTCTAACCAGCAAGATGCCGCGGGGCGAAACGGGGACCGATCTGTCATCGGCTCCAGAATCACCATCAGGGGGGAGTTGAGCGGAACGCAGGATGTGCTCATCGAGGGTCGTATCGAAGGACAACTATCCCTTACCGGGTGCAACATCACTGTGGGGAGAGAAGGCCGGATCAAGGCCGATCTCTTGGCAAAGGTGATTCACGTTGATGGTCTTGTAGAAGGGCTCCTTCGGGGAGAAGAACAGATCCTCTTGAGTGAAACCGGACGCGTCCGAGGCAAGCTGATCGCTCCCCAAGTCATTCTGAAAGAGGGCTGCAGCTTCAAAGGCACCGTCGACATGGGCGACCGCACGCAGGATTCCACGGAATAACCGGTTCCACGTTTGGTCCAAGGTCTAGCCGTTCGGCCAGTCTCCGGACCAGAAGATTCTTCGTGACCCGGCACATCTTCGAGACGTTTGGTTCCCGCCTTTAATCTTCGCTCCTGCGTCTTTTGTCGTTTCGTTCGGCCCGTTTTGGTAGACATTCCAGATTGTGGCAGTTTCCGTCGGTGATACCGCACCTGACTTCGTTCTGAAGACAACGAAGAATGACACCTTCCGGTTGAGCTCGTTGCGCGGCCGGAAGGTGGTGTTGTTTTTCTACCCGGCGGACGATTCCCCGGGGTGCACCTTCCAGGTTCGTGCCCTCCGCGACATTTATGAGGACCTGGCAGGACTGGGCGTGGAGGTGATCGGCATCAACCGTGCCAGCGTGGACTCACACCGGAGTTTTGCCGAATGCAATGCCTTGCCCTTTCAGATCGCCAGCGACCCGGATGATGCCGTACGCCGTCTGTACGGGGCCTTTTCATGGAGGCTACCCGGGCGCGTGACTTTCCTGGTGGACGAGCAAGGGATCGTGCGCGATGTTTTTTCTGCGATGTTGCGGCCGTTGGCACACGTGAAACGAGTCAGAGCTTGGGTCAAGACAGGTTGAGACCCGGATCCAGGGTAAGGCTCCAGGACGACGGCGGAAGCTACGCTTGGATCTGGCTCTACGGGGGAGCCGTTCGGGAAGAAATCGAGCTGGCTCGACGCGCCCGCAGTTTGGGAGAGCGTGCTCAAGCTCGGCGATCAGTTCTTCAATGAGATCGTGTGCCGTCCGGTGCCGAATGTTGTCGCGTTGACCTGAGAGATACGGAGGCGTCATGAAGCGAAATCTCTTGGCCGGGATCGCCTTCGGCGCGGTGGCGCCATTTGGGTGCCAGAGTGCCGGGGATTCGCCGCCTATCGGGGGCAAAGGTGGATCGCCAAATACCGGCCCCTCATGGGGCTACGAACCGCACAACGGCCCGGCTCTCTGGGGGACACTCGACCCAACGTTCAGCGCGTGCGCCTTGGGTGAGGAGCAGTCTCCCATCGACCTGACCGCCGGCCGGCGTCCCGATCCGATCTCGATCGAGTTTGACTACCGGCGGACCCGCATCGTCGTCGGGAATACCGGGAAAACGATCCAGGTGAACCCGGACCCCGGCAGCGCCACCGTCCTCAACAGCGTACGCTTCGACCTGCAACAGTTTCACTTTCACCATGCCAGCGAGCATACGGTTGACGGCACTCAGCTGCCGCTGGAGATGCACTTGGTGCATCGGAGTGATGGCGGCTCGCTTGCGATGGTCGGAGTTCTGTTCGAGGAAGGAAAGCCGAACTGCGCGCTGCGACCAGTCTGGGCACACCTCCCGCGCGAACCTGGGGCGTCGCACGTGGTTCCGGGCGAACTCGACTTGGCGTCGTTGCTGCCCGCCACGCGAACCACGTGGCGCTACCGAGGATCGCTCACGACTCCGCCCTGCACCGAGGGTGTCGACTGGGTAATCCTGACCGATCCGCTTACGATGTCGGCGGAGCAGATCGCCACGTTCGGCGCCATCTATCCGAACAACTTTCGGCCCGTGCAGCCGCTCGGCGAACGTGTCCTGGCCTGTGGATGACGACCGAGGCGTTCACGAACGCTGGGGTGACGGACCCGGTGACCCGAACCTCTGAGAAACTGAGGAAAATAGGAAAGAGAAAAGCTCCCCCACCGGCCGCGGGCCCGCGTAATCCTGGCAGAAAAAGGGGGGGCGTGGGGATGGCGGTTTGCGACCCCTGATTCCAGCGTGTGCGGGGGAACATGGATGTCCTCCTCCACGACGTCACTGCATTGGGGAATGGGGGACAAGAATGTCCCCCCTCCTGCCCCTACTGCGCGGACCGGCGATCGAGCCGCGCAGTCATCTCCACCAGGTGCCCCTTTCGCAGCACCAGGAGCCGGACCTGATCTCGCGGCTTCCGGAACCGGAGCAGGTTCCGGAGGTCCCGGAGGTCCCGGAGGTCCCGGAGGTCCCGGAGATTGCGCACTTCCCGCCCGCCGAACTCCACCAGCACGTCCTTCTCCTGCAATCCCGCGTCTTGGGCGGGACTCCAACTCAAGACCTGCTCGATCTGGACGCCTCCCAGAGTCCAGCTCATGTCGGGAGCGATCCCCAACCAGGGCCGCTCGTCGAGCGGTATCCTCCCGTGCCGGAGGTCCACAAATTGGGGTCGACTCTCCAGACGGTTCAGCCGGCCCACCGTCTGGCGCACGGCCTCCACCACCTGCCAGGTTCGGACCAGGTCGATCTTCTCCCAGTCGTCGGACGGCTTGTGGTAGTCCGGATGCAGACCGGTAAAGAAGAAGAGGACCGGCACTCCCGCCGCGGCGAACGACAGATGGTCGCTCGAACCCCGGGGGGTGCTGGCGTATTTGAAGGTCAGCGGTGAGTTCGCCTCCACCTCGTGGAGCAGGTCCCGGAACTCCTCCGCCGTGCCCACTCCTCCAATCAGCACGTCGCCGTTGCTGCGTCCGATCATGTCCAGGTTCACCATGGCCACGGTTCGTTCCAACGGCAAAGGCGGATGCTGCACGTAGTGGCGAGACCCCAGAAGTCCCAGCTCCTCGGCTGCAAATGCAGCGGGCGACGGAGCCTGGAAAGGAGCCGCAATCGGCACCTCAGTTTTTGTCGGATCCGCCTTGATCAGCCTTGCCTGGGGGTAACTCCTGAGAGAAGGTAACTGTCCCCTTCTCCCGTGCTCCCCTTCTCCCGTGCTCCAATTGCCGACTGATACCGAAAGTCCTGAAGGTCGGCGGTCGGATTGCCTTCTCCATGATCTCTTCAGGCTACCAGCCGCCGTCGGCCAAAGTTGCAACACAACCCACTCTGCCCAAACACCTCAAGCCGCGTCCACGCCTTGAGGCGAAGCCAGGGCAAATCCTGATTAGCCGCGTCAACATCACGCGGCTCGTCGGCGAAACTGCCTTGATTAGCGAGAGGTGCCCGAAACTCCTGCTTTGCGACAAGATCTTCCGGTCCGTTGCGCGCCAACCCGCGCCGGTTGACGCGACGTTTCTGATGGAGATTCTCCGTATCTCCGATGTTCGGCGCCAGATCGGAGCGAACGTGACCGGACTTCACCAACGACGAAGAACATCTCGAAAACCGCTTTTTGGGCCTCACTTTTTCCATCCCGCCGAAGAACGAACAGGTCGCCATGACAATCACCCTCGCCGACGCCCGCGCCAAAGCCGTCGATCTTCGTGAGCAGGCACGGAAGGTACGAGCCCAAGCATGGACGGACTTCAAAGCCTCGGACTACGCGGAAAAGGACGAAGCCGAGGCTTGCTGACCGGGATGCCTCACACCTGGGCAATTGGAGTGAGCGGTCATTGAGATCCTTCACTTCTCTCATCCTGGCGCACCGCTTGGCGGGTGGCGGTCATGCTGATAGGCACTGCATCAACAATCCGCAATACTCAATTGGCCTCGGTATCAGGATGATGGCGAGTGCCCGGGTGGTAATAATCGTCAAGAACAGCTATCCTGTTTGTTCCCTGATCGGGCTCAGCCCGAAAGTGGCGATCAACAGTACCTCTTTAGTAATCCTTCCAAGGTCGCGCCGCCCACGAATCCCTCTTACCCTTAGCTGTTGTCTGGGTCGGAAACTACAGTCGTGCCGTACAGGATCTGCCTGTGTGCGCACGGCGGAGAAAAATATTTTGATTTCTAGTTTCGTATCTACGGTTTCGAACGGTTTCGAACGGTTTGAACTCCATCAAGCCCTCATTCGCGGCATTCGCGGCATTGGCTTCGAGAATCCTTGGCGGATCCAACAGGAGACTATTCCCGCGGGTCGCGCCGGTCGCGACGTGCTGGGCTTGGCCCAGACCGGCACCGGCAAGACGGCGGCCTTTGCACTGCCGCTGCTCGACCGGCTTCTCAAAGTGCGCCGCCCGGCCCCTCGAGCTCTGGTGCTCGCTCCCACACGGGAACTCGCCAATCAGATCGCGGCTGAGATCCGCACGCTGTCCAGGTTTACACGCCTGAAGACCCTCACAATCTATGGTGGCGTTTCGACGCGTAACCAGATCAACTCGCTACGCCAGCACCCGGAAATCATTGTGGGTTGTCCGGGACGCGTGCTCGACCTGCTCGGGCAGCGGGTGCTCCGCCTCGGCTACGTAGAAACGCTGGTCCTCGACGAGGCCGATCACATGTTTGACATGGGTTTCTTGCCCGACATTCGCAAGATTCTCGCTGCGATGCCCGAGCGGCGCCAGAACCTGCTGTTTTCGGCCACCATGCCGAGAGAGATTCGTCGACTGGCGGACGATCTGTTGACGGATCCCCACGTGATCGAGCTGGCCGGTACAGCCCCGGTCGCCACCGTCGATCACGGTCTGTACATGGTCGGGGAGGGGCGTAAGAGAGTTCTGCTTGAACACCTGCTCACCGGCGACGATTGCGACTCGGCCATTATCTTCACTCGTACGAAGCACCGCGCCCGGCGATTAGCGCATCAGTTGAGCAGGGACGGACACCGAGCCGTAGGTCTTCAGGGATCCATGTCCCAGCCCCAGCGCGATCGCGCCATGAGCGGGTTCCGCGCCCGTCGCTTCAATATCCTTGTAGCCACGGACATCGCGGCTCGAGGCATAGACGTGAGCGGTGTTTCCCATGTGATTAACTTCGACGTGCCGAACACTCCGGAAGCCTACATCCACCGCATCGGACGTACGGGTCGCGCAGAACGCAAGGGTATCGCTTGTACCTTCGTCACCGGTATTGATCGCGGCTGGGTTCAGGCCACCGAACGCATGATCGGGGCCCCGATTCCGCGTCGGAAGGTCGTCGGCTTTGAGCCCGACGTCGCCGAGCGGCCGCCACGCCCTCGCCAGGCCTATGGTCATAACGTACGTGGCATGCGGCCTGGCGGAGGGTCGCCCAATCGTGGGAGGAATTCCAATTCCTCTGGCCGCCGGCGCCGTAGCAACCGGAAACGCATCGCATAGCAGTCCGTGGTGAAAGTCCCGCGAGCACCGAGACCGTTCCTGCGCCCGCCGGACAAGGCGCAACGGAGGGAGCATACCGGGAGTATGTGAGCCGATAGCAACACAGTCCGCGCACGATGCAGGGACGGTCGAATGCCGTGACGACTTTTGCCACAGGCTGATAGGACATTGTCACATTAAGTGATCTAACCGCGATCTGGATTTCGGTGCAGCCTTTTGGGATGGACACCATCTCCTTCAGTGGAAGAGAGTAGCCCTGCCGCCGTCTGGAAGAACGGAGACCAGATCTGTTGCTCTAGGAGCCTGCGCCGCAGAAATTGACCTACTGCAAAAGCGGTAGAATCGGTCCATATTTCCCCGATTTCTCGGCGAATAGAACAACTATGCACCTCAAAATCGAGAAAATCTGGCCTCGATTCCCCACTTTCTCGCTACGATCATTTCTACCGCGCAGACTCCTAGGAGCCCGCGACCCGGGAAATCCCCGGGAAATCTACGATTCGAACCAATCCTCTACTGCGCCGACCGGCGATCCAGCCGTGCAGTCGCCTCTACCAGATGGCCCTGCCTCAGCAGCAGGATCTGAACCTGGTCTCCCGGCTTCCGGGACCGGAGCAGGTTCCGAAGGTCCCGAAGATTGCGCACCTCCCGCCCGCCGAACTCCACCAGCACGTCCTTCTCCTGCAATCCCGCATCGTGGGCCGGACTCCAACTCAAGACCTGCTCGATCTGGACGCCTCCCAGAGTCCAGCTCATGTCGGGAGCGATCCCCAACCAGGGCCGCTCGTCGAGCGGTATCCTCCCGTGCCGAAGGTCCACAAATTGGGGTCGACTCTCCAGACGGTTCAGCCGGCCCACCGTCTGGCGCACGGCCTCCACCACCTGCCAGGTTCGGACCAGGTCGATCTTCTCCCAGTCGTCGGACGGCTTGTGGTAGTCCGGATGCAGACCGGTAAAGAAGAAGAGGACCGGCACTCCCGCCGCGGCGAACGACAGATGGTCGCTCGAACCCCGGGGGGTGCTGGCGTATTTGAAGGTGAGCGGTGAGTTCGCCTCCACCTCGTGGAGCAGGTCCCGGAACTCCTCCGCCGTGCCCACTCCTCCAATCAGCACGTCGCCGTCGCTGCGTCCGATCATGTCCAGGTTCACCATGGCCACGGTTCGTTCCAACGGCAAAGGCGGATGCTGCACGTAGTGGCGAGACCCCAGAAGTCCCAGCTCCTCGGCTGCAAATGCGGCGAAAAGCACGGTGCGGCCGGGCCGGGCCGCCGACAGATCACGGGCCAGGACCAGCAGCCCGGCCACCCCGGAAGCGTTGTCGTCCGCCCCGTTGTGGATCTGCCCCAAGCGTTGTTCGGCCAACGAGGATTCGTCCCCGTACCCCAGGTGGTCATAGTGCGCGCCGATCACCACCACTTCCTCGGAGTCACCGGGAAGATAGCCCAGCACGTTATTCACCTGGTGGCTGACCGAGACCACGTCCACATCCAGATGGACGGTAATCCCATCCATGGGGAACGAGTAGGGGGTGAGGTGATGGTGAATCCACCGGTCGATCTCGGACGGATCCCGTCCCGCCTCGCGGAGCAGACGCTCGCCCCAACGTCCGGGCAGCCGAACGGTGGGGATCCCCACGTTGGCCACGGTTTCCAGTTCCGCAGTCCGGCGGGAACCCCGCTTGGGGTGATTGAATCGATCGGGAATCAGAATCAGCGCCACGGCGCCGCGCCTCCGGGCGTTGAGCGCCTTGTGGATCACCGTGGAATAGGACGTCAGGTCCTTGCCGTGAAAGGGGCTGGACGCGAAACGCTCCTGGGGTTCGTGCTCGAACGCCACCACCACCCGGCCTCGAACATCCCAGTCGCCGTAGTCGTCGTACTTGTGATCATCGGGCGCCGTGATTCCGAAACCGGCGAAGAATAGTTCTCCGGAAACACTCCGATTTGGTCCATAGGTCACAAGCTGGTACTCGGCGCCGGCCGAGAACTCTCGGGCGCTCTCGGGCCCCCGAATCCTCAGTCGATTGTCCGGCCCCAGGTTCCGGCCCGTGGTGATGGTGAAGGGCTGGAAGAACGTGCCCTCGGCCCCAGCCGGCTCCAGGCCGATCCGGCGGAATTCCTCCGCCAGATAGTGTGCGGCCCGCTCCATGCCGGGCGAACCGTTCCCTCGGCCCTGCATCTCGTCGGAGGCAAGATGACGCAGGTGCTCCAAGAGCCGTCCTTCGTCCCGGGCGCCGGCGGCGCCGGTGAGAAAGAGCAGAGCCAGGAACGACCACCGGAGACGCACCATCACGCCGTTCCCTCGACTCCTTCTCGTGGGATTGTGGGGGACAAGGATGTCTCCGCTCCTTCCGGTTCCCGGTCGCGAAACCAGGGATCACGGCTCTTGACGAACTGGATCTGGGCGCCGAAGCCCAGGAGCTTCAGCGCCATTCTGCCCAGCATGTGGATCTGCTGCACCACGAACGCCACCAGAATTCCTCCCCAGGAATCGTCTCCGACCAGGGTATCGAAGCCCAGATACAGGCCGGCCCAGACCAGGGTGAAACCCACCAGGAGCAGATAGAGCCCTGTGGCGCCCAGGAAATTCCTCTTGCAGAATCCGGCAGCGGCCACCACCGCCAACAGAACGCTGGTGCGGTCTTCCAGGACGACCTTGATTCGAGCGTAGTCCAGGATCAGGTCCAGGACCAGAACCAGGACGAGGACCAGAAGATAGCGCGCCAGACTGAGGTAGAAACCGGTGACCTCGGTCGCGGCGGCGTCGGAAAACGAGTCGACCCACCCGTCCACTGGGGTCAGGAGCACGTGCCTCAGACACCAGTAGAGAAGAAGCGCCAGCAGGCTCAGCCTGAGGAACCGGCCGAAATACTCGGCTCCGTTGCGGAGGAACCCCCGGGTGCTGGCCCCGCCGGGGTGGAGGTGAAGGGAGCTGACCGCCGCCGAGAGTACGAAGGTGTGCAGCAGAAGATAGATGGCAGCGGCGCCGAGAACCGCCGCCGGCAACTTGCCGAAGCCGTCTTTCAGCAGAACCTCCAGGGTGTGGAGGAAGGGACCCGCTCCCAGGACCCAGGGACCGAAGCTCTCGCCCGCCCCCTGCACCCGGTCCCGGAAGAGCTGGTACCAGTCGTAGTCCAGAACCGTCACCAGCCGTTCCCGATAGATGCCGGATCCCAAGGAGGACTCGAAGCTCTCCATGAAGGGAAGGAGCAGGATGGACGCCGATCCCAGGATCACCAGATAGAGATAGAGGATCGACTTCTTGTGGGCCGGCAGATGCCGCCAACCCTGAGCCGCGCAGCCGGCGAGAGTCATGAGATCAGAGCGAAGGTTTCCATCAGGTTCTGCAACCAGAAGAGCCACTTCGCGGTCCATTTCCATGTAGCCAGAGAGCGCCCGCCAGTTGTTGGCGGCTTCACCAGCCGACTGTTGTTGGTGGGATTGATGTCCAGAAGCAGCTTCCGGTCGGGATCGACCACGGCCGACTTGAGCCGCGACGGCCGCTTGAACTCGTACCGGACCCACCGGTACTGCCCGTCCCAGAGGCGGCGGAAACGTTTCCCGTCCTCGAACTCCATGACCACGTCGACGGGAAACCGCCCTCCCTGCAGGCGGGTCACCACCACCCGGCTCCAGTAGAGCTTCTTCGACGCGGTTTCCTCTTCGGTTGAGGCATCGCCAGCGACTTCCGGTCCCTGATCCGGAGCCGGGGCCTCCGCTTCCAATTGCGCCGGGACCTCGGCCTCGGCACTCTCGCCGCCGGTCGGAACGGTCACCTCCTCTTCCGCTTCGGCTTCGCCGGGTGGAATGCCTTTCAGGTCCGGAATGGCCACGGACCGGGCTTCGGTCACTGCGTAATCGACGGCCTCGGCGCTGTGGACCGTCTCCCGGAAGAACCACTCCAGGTCCTCGCCGGCCACCTCGCTGACCGTCCGGACGAAGTCCTCGGTCGTGGGATGACGGTAACGGTAACGCTCGAAGTAGGTCCGAACGGCCCGTAGCATGACCTCGGAGCCCAGGTACCGTTCCAGGGTCCACATCACCATATCGGGCTTGGCGTAGGCGTTGACGAAATAACTGCGCCGGTTCCGGAAACTCCAGGAGTTGCGCGTCATGACGTCGAGGCGTCCACCGCGGCGCACCCAGGGCAGGTTGCGGGTTTCGAAGGGCCGGACCACGGAGGGGAACGGCACCGGGATCTCCCCCAGGAACCATTCCACGTGAACCCTGGGAGAGTAGGCTTCGCGAGCGGCCCGGTCCGTGGCCCAGGAGGTGATCCCTTCGTCCAGCCAAGCCTCCTCGGCTTCGTTGCTGGCCACCAGGCCGTACCACCACTGGTGGCCCACCTCATGAATGGTCACTCCTTCGGGCGAGAGCGTCTCCGGAGGCGACCAGAAGTCGGTCCTCCCGGTCACGAGAGTGGGGTACTCCATCCCCCCGGTGCGGCTGTTGTAGGGAGGATCGACCAGGGTGAGGACGGAGTAGGGATAGGGTCCGAACCAGGTCCCGAAGAGGCGCAGGGCATGCTCCATGGCTCGGAAATACCGTTCTTCCAGATGCTCGTGCTCCTCCAGCAGAAGCAGCCGCATGTCGACGGAGGGAAGCCCGGGGTGTTCGAACCGGCGGGTTCGAGGCAGCAGCCGGGAGCTGGCCACCCAGACGAAGTCATGCACGTTCTCCTGCTGGAAACGGTGAGTCTGCGTCCCGTCTCCATTGTCGGTCTCGGCGCCCCGGCGGCCCGTGGCCCCCACCTCCATGCCGGAAGGCACCGTCAGGCTCACGTCATAGTCCCCGAAGTCGGCGAAGAACTCGGAGTGGAAGTGATACTGGTGGCAATACCAGGCGCCGTCGGCGAAGACCCCCAGCTTGGGGAACCACTGGGCCACGAAGTAGTAGTCCTCCACCCAGCCGGTCCTGCGGGCGCCCCGGGGCAGCTTGGAGGTGAACTCGATTCGAAAGCGCACTTGCTCGCCGAGGGCAAGAGGCCGGTCCAGCTCCACCTGGAGCACCGTCCGGTCCTCCGCATTGTCATCGTCGGGATGGATGAAGCGGCGGCTCACGACGCGGGTGGGTCCCTGGGATCCGTCCGCCTCGACCTGGATGGAACCAACGTCGATGAAGCCCCAGTAGTCCTCCGGAATCGGGTCCTTGTCCCTCCAGAAGGGGGCGAACGCCTGCTCCCACATCATGGTGGACCGGTTGTTCCGGAAGGCGTTCAGATAGAGGTGAAAGTGGAACTCCCGGACCGGTGTGTCCGAGGAGTTTTTCCAGTTCAGGACCTGTTGGGCCTCGATCGTCTTGGACACCGGATCCAGCTTGGCCTGGATGTCGTAGCTGAGATTCCGTTCCGGAGCAGCCGGCGTCTGGACGAGACCGGGCGCGGCCGCCGGGAGGACGGAGGTCGTCAGCCAAAGCGCCAGCAGCCCAGAAGCTCTCATCGAAAATCCAGTCCGGCCGGCTTCCGCCGGTGGCCGGGTCGGGAACTCAATTCCTCTCCGGATGCTCGGGCCGGAGGGACTGAAAGCCGGAGACCAGTTTCTTGGCCTTCAGCTTCCGGTCCAGCACCCCCAGGACTCCACGTGCCCGCACCGCCAGATCGCCCGTCTCCAGCAGCCTCTGCTTGTCGTAGACGGAGAGATCCAGACAACAACAGATCAGGTTGATCATGGTCAGAAAATCGAGCTGGCCGGCCAATTTCGGCTCCAGCGGCGGAAACCGGATCTCGGGCGCCAACTGGTTCAGGCGCTTGGCCATCTTCCAGCAAAGAGTCTGGGCGTCGGGCTCGGACGGCGCCACATCCTCCAGGAGCCGGACCCGGGCCAGCCGGAAAGGCGTTTCCTGCAGGAATTCCAGGATCTGATAGCGCTGGAGCCCCCGGAGCAAGAGATTGTACTTGCCGTCCTCGAGCTCTTCCGGCTGAGTGATCAACCCCATGGTTCCGGTTCCGAAGACCGGCGGGGAGTCGTGGTATTGGCGCCGCCAGCCCTGCCGGAGCAGGACCATGCCGATGCGGCTGTTCCCATCCAGGGCGCTGGCGACCATGGCCTTGTAGCGCGGCTCGAAGATGTGCAGGGGGAGGATCACCCGGGGGAAGAACACCACCCCGGGGAGAGGAAAGATGGGCAGCTCAATGGTCTGGCCTTGAGCCGTCAACGATTCAGCCTCAACCGGTCCCCTCCCTGATCCCGGGTCAATTCGCCAGGGACCTCAGAACATAGTGAAGGATGCCCCGGTGCTGGAAATAGGCCAACTCATTGGGGGTGTCGATTCGTACCAGGACCGGGAACTCCGAAACCTCGCCCCCGGGAGAGGAGACCTGCATCCGGAGGCGGGACCCCGGCTCCAGACCCTTCGAGAGGCCCGCCAGCCCGTACGTCTCGTAGCCGCTCAATCCCAGGGACTCGCGATTCTCCCCGTCCATGAACTGGAGGGGCAGGACACCCATTCCGATGAGGTTGCTCCGGTGGATTCGTTCGTAGGTCTCGGCCAGAACGGCCTGGATCCCCAGCAACCGGGTCCCCTTGGCCGCCCAGTCACGCGAAGATCCCGAACCGTATTCCTTGCCGGCCAGAATGATCAGGGGCGTCCCTTGGCGCTGGTACTCCATGGCGGCGTCGTAGATGGAGACGACATCGCCTCCCGGCGAGCATCGCGTGTAGCCGCCTTCGACGCCGGGAACCAGCAGGTTCCGGAGCCGGATGTTTCCGAAGGTCCCCCTCACCATGACCTCGTGGTTGCCCCGGCGCGAGCCGAAGGAGTTGAAATCGACGGGTTCGACTCCCTGCTCCATGAGATAGCGGCCGGCGGGTCCGTCTACCGGAATCGCCCCGGCCGGAGAGATGTGGTCCGTGGTCACCGAGTCTCCCAGCAAACCCAGGACCCTCATTCCCTTCAGGTCCTGGAGCGGTTCCGGGTTTCGAGGCATTCCATCAAAGAAAGTCGGTCTCCGGACGTAGGTGGAATCCGCCGCCCAGGAGAAGCCCTGACCCTCGGGCGCGGGCAGCGCGCGCCACTGCTCGTTCCCACTGAAGACGTCGCCGTACTTCTCCTGGAACATCTCCGGCAGCACGGCTTCGCCGATCACCGCCTGAATCTCTTGGTGGGTCGGCCAGATGTCTCGCAGAAAGACCTCCCGTCCCTGGGAATCGCGGCCCAGGGGCTCTCGGTACAGATCGTGATCCATGCGGCCGGCGATGGCGTAGGCGACGACCAGAGGAGGCGAGGCCAGGTAGTTGGCTCGCACGTCCGGGCTGATCCGGCCCTCGAAGTTGCGGTTGCCCGACAGGACGGCGCAAACCACCAGGTCGCGCTCATGGACCGCCTTGGAAATCGGCGCGGCCAGGGGACCGCTGTTGCCGATGCAGGTGGTGCAGCCGTAACCCACCAGATCGAACCCCAGGGCGGCCAACTCTTTCATCAGGCCGGCCTTCTCCAGGTACTCGGTCACCACCTTCGATCCCGGCGCCAAGCTGGTCTTGACCCATGGCTTTCGGACCAGACCCCGCTCCACCGCCTTGCGTGCCAGGAGTCCGGCCCCCACCATGACCGACGGATTCGAGGTGTTGGTGCAGCTGGTGATGGCGGCGATGACCACGGACCCGTGGTCCAGATCGAGAGCGCCCGAGCCGTTTCCGTCTCCTTGCACGATAGCCAGTGAATCCTCTCCGGCGGGTTTTCCGTTCCCCGCCGACTGGGCCAGGAACTCCAGAAACGCCGGCTTGGACTGTGTCAATGGGATGCGGTCCTGAGGACGTTTCGGTCCCGCAATTGCAGGCTCGATCGACGCGAGATCCAGGTTCAGGGTGTCACTGTACTCCGCGTCGGGGCTCCCGGGACCGTGGAACATCCCCTGGGCCTTGGCGTAGCTCTCAACCAGGGCCACCTGCTCCGGCGGCCGCGCCGTCAGCCGCAGGTAGGACAAGGTCTCGTCGTCGATGGGAAAGATGGCACAGGTGGCTCCGTACTCGGGGGACATGTTGCCCAGAGTTGCCCGGTCCGCCAACGAAAGGCCGGCGATCCCGGAACCGTAGAACTCCACGAATTTCCCCACGACACCCTTTTCCCGGAGCAGCTCGGTGATCCGCAGCACCAGGTCGGTGGCCGTGGCTCCCTCGGGCAGAACGCCGTGCAGCCCGAATCCCACGACCTGCGGCAGCAGCATGCTGATGGGTTGTCCCAGCATGGCGGCTTCCGCCTCGATGCCGCCCACGCCCCAGCCCAGGACTCCCAACCCGTTGACCATGGTGGTGTGGCTGTCGGTCCCGACCAGGGTATCGGGATAGCAGAGGGAAGTTCCGTTGTCGCCCGACTGGAAAACGACGCGGGCCAGATACTCCAGGTTGACCTGGTGGACGATTCCCGTGGCCGGGGGGACCACCCGGAAGTTGTCGAATGCCGCCTGGCCCCAGCGCAGAAAGGCATAGCGTTCCAGATTGCGCTGAAATTCCTTCTCCACGTTGAACATAAAGGAACGGCGGGTCCCGAAGGAGTCGACCTGAACCGAGTGGTCGATGACCAGCTCGGCCGGGACCAGAGGGTTGATCCGGTCCGGGTCCCCGCCCATCCCGATCATGGCGTCCCGCATCGCCGCCAGGTCGACGACCGCGGGAACTCCCGTGAAGTCCTGCAGCAGAACCCGGGCCGGACGGAAGGCGATCTCGGGTTGGGAAGCGGCGGCCGGATCCCAATCGGCCAGGCTGGACACGTCCTCGGCGGTGACCGTGACGCCGTCCTCATGCCGGAGAAGGTTCTCCAGCAGGACCTTCATGCAGAAGGGGAGCCGCGATACGCGGCCCACTCCCCGGCGCTCCAGCGACGTGAGATCGAAAAAATCGGCTTCGACGTTTCCTGTGGTCAGTTTGGATCGGCAGCCAAAGCTGTCGCGACTCTCTCCCATGGTGGACCGGTCCTTTCTCGGAAGCGGCTCCAAAAATACTCCTGATCGGCGGCCCAAGGCAAACTGGCGGAGCGGCGGTTTCCAACCGCCGAGCTCCGGGGTGAGTATGGGGCAAGGGTGAAGAGGGCGACTGGAAATCGCCCCTCCTGCCCCCCCTCAGAAGCTCCGGCGTTTCCTCGGCGGGCGAAACAGATGCGTGGGCTGACCCAGGAAGAACTCCGCCGCCTCGCCCAAGGTCTCCGAAAGCGTGGGATGAGCATGAATGAAGAGCGTCAGATCCTCGGCCAGAGCCGCCATTTCGATGGCCGCCACTCCTTCCGCGATGAGTTCCCCGGCGTGGACTCCCACGATGCCCACTCCCAGGACCTGCCCCGAGTCGGGCTCGAGAATCATCTTGGTCATGCCCTCGGGCCTTCCCATGGTCAGGGCCCGGCCCGACGCCGCCCAGGGGAACCGCACCACGCGGACCTCCTGGCCGGTGGCCTTCGCTTCCGTTTCAGTGAGGCCGCACCAGGCCACCTCGGGATCGGTGAAAACCACGGCCGGAATCGCCTCCGGCTCGAAACTGGACTCCTCACCGGCGATGACCTCGGCGGCCACCTTGGCTTCCCTGGTGGCCTTGTGAGCCAGCATGGGCTGGCCGGCCACGTCGCCGATGGCGAAGATCGCCGGATCGTCGGTCCGGCACTGCGTGTCCGTCCGGATGAAGCCTTGCGCGTCGACCGCCACCCCCGTGTTCTCCAGGCCCAGGCCTTCCGAATTGGGGCGCCGGCCCACAGCCACCAGCACCTGATCGAAGCCGCGTGTAACCGTTTCACCCGGCAACTCCAGCTCCACCTCCAGTCCGTCCCCGGATTCCCGGACGCGTCCGACCCGGCTTCGCAGATGAACCGCTTCGAAGGAACTCCGGATCCGTTTCTCCAGAGGCCGGACCAGGTCCCGATCCGCTCCGGGAAGCAGACCGTCCAACATCTCCACCACCGTGACCCGGCTTCCCAGAGCCGCGTACACGGTCCCCAGTTCCAGGCCGATGTACCCCCCACCGATCACCAGCAGGTTCTCGGGAATCGTCTCCAGGTCAAGCGCCGTGGTGGAATCCAACAGGCGAGGGCTGTCGATCGGCATGCCGGGCAAGACGACCGGCCGCGAGCCTGTGGCCAGGACGGCGTGGGAAAAGTCGATCTCCGCGGATTCTTCGCCTTCCACGGCGAGCCGGCCCGACGACAGGAATCGAGCTTTCCCCCAGATCATCCGCACACCTCGCTGGCGGGCCAGGTGGGCGACACCGGCCGCGAGCCGGTCGATGACCGAGCGTTTCCAGTCCCGGAGCCGGTCCAGATTCACCCTCGGCTCCCCCACTTCGATGCCCAGCCGATCCGCCTCGCGAATCCGGGTCAGGAGGTCCGACACGTGGAGCAGGGTCTTGGAGGGGATGCATCCGTCGTGAAGACAGACGCCTCCGGGCCGTCCCCGAGCATCCACCATCACCACTTCAAGTCCCAGATCGGCCGCCCGAAACGCGGCCGCGTAACCTCCAGGTCCGGCTCCAACCACCACGACGTCGGCCCGTTGCTTCGCTAGTGCCATATCATCCTCCGCCGCAGCCGGGCTCGGCTCTCGAACGACGTTTCGCCGGCTCCGAACCGGATCCCGGATTTCAGGACTACATCTCCCTCCTCCGGCAGAGGAGAGTCCTCCAGCA
This sequence comes from Acidobacteriota bacterium, assembly GCA_965263035.1. Lineage (GTDB taxonomy): Bacteria > Acidobacteriota > UBA6911 > RPQK01 > JAJDTT01 > JAJDTT01. The sequence continues at coordinate 3,944,705 of OZ253580.1, read as the reverse complement.
CGGCCTCCACCTGGAGCTGAAATACGGAGCAGGACTCACGATCCCCTCTCCAATGAGCCCGTCCCTTGACGTAAATGACGAAGTCCGGGTTCACGAAGAGGAGGGTACAGCGGCGCCCGGTCTTGAGGAAGCGTCCCGAACGGCTTCCGTGGTGGACGAAAAATCCGAGGATCCCGTCCTGGAGAAAGAGTTCGTAGTAGGACAGGAGGGCGACATGCGGGAACCCCTCCGGGTCCACGCTGACGAGTGGAATCGCCTCCGGGATCGGAGGATCTCTTCGGATCTCGGCGACGATCCGGTCCGGTATCTCGGTCCCCACGTTCCTGGCCACGGGCTTCATTCTAGCAGCAGCCCCGAGGGAACAGCTCTGCGCTACCCGCCCCGCCGGTGCCAGATCGAAAACCGTAGGGGCGCCCCTTGTGGGCGCCTCCCGCGTCCTGGAAAAGGAGCGAGGGCGTCGTGGTCACCGGCTCGTTTGCCAGCCGTTTCCGGCCTGAGCTATAATTCACCGTCCTGCAAGGGCCTATAGCTCAGCTGGTTAGAGCGCACGCCTGATAAGCGTGAGGTCGGTGGTTCGAATCCACTTAGGCCCACCATTTTCCTGTCCCGCCGCGAGTTGCCACCAGAAGACCCGGAGGCGCCGGTTTTCCAGCCGCCGAACCCTCATTTTTCGCCTTTTTCTCATCTCCCGTTCGTGACGAAGTCTCAGGTAGCCGCATAGAATGGACTCATGAAGACAGGAAACACCGCCTTCCGCCGATTGCTGATCCTGGGAGTGGTTTCGGGACTGGGACTGGTGGCCGCCTGGACCCCTCCGAGCCAGGACTCCGGGACGCACCCGACCCGTTTCCCCGAGATCGAGGGGCCCACGCCGTGGACCGGAAAGGGTCTGCTGAACAACCCGGACGACTTCCAATTCATCATCGTCTCCGACCGCACCGGCGGACACCGGGAGGGCGTATTTCGCAGCGCCCTCCGCAAGATCAACCATCTGAGGCCGGAGTTCGTCGTCAGCGTGGGGGATCTCATCGAGGGGGCGACCGACGACCCGGACCAGGTCGAGCGCGAGTGGTCGCAATTCAGAGACTCCGTCGACATCCTCCGGATGCGGTTCTTCTACGTGCCCGGCAATCACGACATCTGGGACGACACGGCGCGGAGGGAATGGACGAAGCGGTTCGGCCCCACCTACTACCACTTCGTATACAAGGGAGTCCTCTTCCTCTGCCTGAATACGGAAGACGGGACACCCAGCCGGATCGGACCCGAGCAAGCCGCCTTCGCGCGGCAGATCCTGGAAGCCAACACTCAGGTCCGCTGGACCCTGGTCTTCCTCCACAAACCCCTTTGGGACTACCGGGAGGGATCGGGATGGGAAGCGGTGGAACAGGCCCTGGCCGGCCGGCCCCACACGGTATTTGCCGGCCATCGCCACCGTTACGTCCGCTACCAGCGCGCCCAGTACAAATACTACCAACTGGCCACGACCGGCGGCGCCACTCCCCTCTCCGGGCTCTCCCACGGCCGTTTCGACCACATCAGCTGGATTACCATGACCACCGACGGACCGGTGATGGCCAACCTGAAGCTGGACGGGATCCTGGGGGAGGACGTGCGGACCGAGTCCATGGCCCGCCTCACGAATCGGCTCGGCGGCGAGCATGCGGTTCGACTCGACACCATCACCACCGATTCCCCCGGGCGCGGACGGACTTGGCTCGAGCTGGAGAACCGGGCGGATATACCGCTGGAGGTCCGTGTCCGCTGGGAAGCCCACCCGCATCTGACACCGTCTCCCTACGCCGTCGTCAAGACGCTGGAGCCCGGCTCCAACGAGAGGCTGGAGGTCACGCTGAATTGGCCCGAGTCCTGGCAACCCACCGCCGAGGACGCTTTGGCGGCAGAAGTGCGGACCACCTACCGGCCGGATCAGCTCCACGAACCCGTATCCTGGACTCGAACCATCTACGCCGCGGCGGAGCACCGGCCGCTCATCGCTCACCGGGACGGGGGCTCGCCGACCCTGGACGGACGACTCGACGATTGGCCGTCCCTTCCCGTCTCCATGGCTCGGCCCCGGCAGCTGACTGGAGACGCCTCCACCTGGACCGGCCCTCAGGATCTCGGGGTTCGCTTCGGCCTGGTTCAAGACCGGGCCTACCTGTATCTGGGTGTGGAAGTGCAGGACGATCGGCGGATCCACTTGGCCGGCAGGCGGTCTTCGCTCCGGGACAGCGTCGTCCTCTACCTGGACCCCCGTCCCGCCGAAGCCAGTGGCGGCCCGGGCCAGTCCGATGAGGCCACCGGAACGAGGCGTGACCGTACAGTACGCCTCGCCCCGGGCTCCCAGCCCGGAGCCGCCATCGTGTTCGGCGGTCGGGACCCCATCGACGGCCTGCGGGCCTGGAGCTCACCCACCCCAGCCGGGTATACCCTGGAGGTGGCCATCCCCCATGCCTCTATGGACGGGATTGCCGGGGCCACTTGGCGGACCTTGCGCTTGAACTTGATGGTTCGAGACGTGGACACTCCCACCGGGTCGCGGGCGGACTTCTGGTGGCGATCCCGTTGGGGCACGATGGAATCCAATCCCGAATCGGGATGGTTTCGCCGATTCGAGAGGTGACGTCCAAACGAGGAACCGGGTCATGAAGCAACAACCGTTTTCCAGGCGTTCTCTCCTGCAGGGGACGCTCGCCGGCGGACTCGCCGCAGCGCCGTACATCTACTCGCGCCGGGCCGCCCCCACCCCCGAGGCTCTGACCGGCAAGTCGCTGAGAGAGCCGATCCGGTCACGGGTCATGGCTGGAAGAGAAACCCTCCTGGCCGAGTTGAAGCCGACCCCGAAACAGCTGGAACACGGCCTACAGCTCCACCATGACGCCTATGTCGCCGATCTCATGGGCGCCGTCTACGTCGCCGCCGCCATCGGGCAGCCGGGGCCACGACTCCAGCATATGCTCCAGTGGAATCGGAAGGAGCTGGAAGCCGAAGGCGTCGATCCCAGGGAGGCCTCCCGTCTGGTACGCCGGACCTGGTGGGAGCACAAACCCCTGGAGTCCGCCTTCGAAAACGGCTGGCAAGAGGACTGGAGGGCTCTTTACCAGCTCACGGGGGTGGATCTGGCCGTGGAGGACAACGCCGGACACTACACCTTCGATCAGTGCCTGCGCTGGATGGCCACCTCCAATCTGGCCTACGGCCTCTTGCCCGACGTGGTGCGGATCGCGGGCGCTAAGGATCTGCGCAAGGCCCGCAGCCAGGGAAAGCTGGGACTCCTCTCCCAACTCCAGGGCGTCCACGCCCTCTGGGTGCCCGGAAAGTCGGTGGAGCACCTGGACCTGTTCTACGGCCTGGGAGTGCGCATGGCCCAGCTCACCCATACCCACTCCAACGCCGTGGGCTGGGACGCCTACCAGCTCTGGCACCGCGACCCGGGCCTTTCGCGGGAGGGCCGTCAACTGGTGCGCCGGATGAACCAACTCGGGGTCGCCGTCGATCTCTCCCACGCCGCCCGCCGGACCGCGTTGGATGCAGCCGAGACCTCGGTGGAGCCGGTGATCAACAGTCACACCGCCTGTTCCGCCGTCTACCGGGACATCGACCAGCGCAACGTGGACGACGACTACCTCCGGGTGGTGGCGGGCAAGGGCGGCCTCATCGGGATCTACATCGTGGACCACCGGCTCTGGGAGCAGGGGGACCCGGCGAAACGTTCCAAGTGGAACAGCGACCCGCCCCGGCCGGCGACCTTCGAACAGTTCGCCCGGCACCTGGAACACGCCGTCAAGGTGGCCGGGATCGACCACGTCGGCATCGGGACCGACCTGACCTTTGTTCCCAATTACTCAGCCCGTCCCATGGAGTGGTCCAACTGGCCTTACTGGACCGTCGGCCTGGTGACCCGCGGCTTCAGCGACGAAGAGATCCGTAAGATTCTGGGCGCGAACGCCCTCCGCTTTCTGGAAAGGGTCCTGGACAAGAAACCCTGGGGAGCCTACGCACCCGGATAACCCGACGGCTCCGGAAACACACATCTTATTCCTATTATCTGCCGTCGAATAGCATTATCCATGTATTTATACATCTATATCTTCATATCTATTGCGACTGGAGGCGTGCGTGCTTCATCACGCCTGTTTCTCCCCGCGGCGGGGGAAACATAGATAGCTATTAACTTATATAAATATCCGAATTGTCTCGAAGCAAGAAATATGAGTTATCCCAGATTATTCACCACGCAAACATAAAATGAGCAAGCGTGCCCGTCATGTCGAGTCGGATCAGAGGGTTACGGGATACCCACAGAAAACGGATGGGATCCGACCTGGGTGAAACGCTATATTTGTTTTCAACGTCGGTTTAACCCCAGGATTCAAGTGGGGCCGAAACCCAAGCATTTCCACGGTTTTCGTCCCCTCCAAGGGCGGCATAAAGAGACGGCGTGCCCGTCATTTGTGGTATGATTATAGTGCTAAGAAACAACCACAATAAACGGAGCACGCCATGCCTGAGACGATACCGCAGATCCGGCCCTCATTCAACCGATCCCTCCGCCTCGAGACCCGCCCCGAGTTGCTCAGTGCGGACACGGGAGCCCTGGTGCAACGGGAGCTGATGGAGCGCAGCGGCCTCATCGACTGGTTGACCGAGCGGTTGCACGATCCGCGACACCCGAGTTCGATCCGCTATCCGCTGTCGGATCTGCTGCGGACTCGACTCCTGCTGCTGGGTCAGGGCTGGCGCGACCAGTCCGACGCCGACCGCCTGCGTCAGGATCCGAGCTTGCGGGTGGCGAGCCGGACCCGTCGGGGCACGGCGGCCTTGGAGGAGGGCCAGGGGCTGGCGTCGCAGCCGACCTTGTCCCGACTGCTGGACACGCTCAGCCGGGAGGAGAACCTTCCGGTCCTGCACCAGGCGGTGACGGAGCTGGCGTGCCGTCGGATCGAGATGATCGAAGGCCAGCGGCGAAAACGGGGGAAAAAGACCCCACGGAAGAAGAGACGGAAAAAGACGATGTACCTGGACGTGGACGGTCTCCCGGTCGAGGTCCATGGGCATCCCCCGGGAAGCGAATGGAACGGATACTATCGCCAGCGGATGTACCACGGGTTGGTGGCGAGTTGTGCCGAGACGGGGGACCTGATCGACGGGGAGATTTTTCCGGGAGCCAGCTACCTGGGGAAAAAGGCGCTGAAGTTGACGCTCCGGGTGGTGCTGGTGGTGCGGGAGCGACCGGGGGAGTTGTATCCGGATCATTTCTGGTTGCTGACGAGCCTGAGCCGGAAACGATACGAGGCTCAGGAGTTGCTGGCACAGTATCGAAAGCGGGGGAAGGCGGAAGGCCACATGGGGGAGTTCATGGACGTGCTCGATCCGGCCTTGTCCTCCGCGAGCCGGCCCAAGACGCACTATCGGGGCCAACCGCTGAAGTCGGAAGCCAAGCCGGAAGCGAGGACGGAGGCCGGCGTTCGACCCCACAACGAAGTCCGGTTCCTGCTGAATCTGCTGGGGTACGAGATCCTGCACCTGGGTCGGGTGCTGATGGAGCAGGCGACGCGTCGGGGCTGGAGTCTGCGTCGTTTTCGCGAGCGGGTGTTGCGAGTGGCGAGTCGGGCGCTGCGTCAGGGGAGGCGATTGATTTTCGTCATCAGTCAAGGGGCGACGGACTGGAAGCGGTTGTGGCAGAGACTGGCGCGGGTGTCCTGGGCGCCGGGATAGTGGACGGAGGAGAAAACGGGCCCGTGGAAGGGACCGAAACGGTGGGGATTTCTCACCGGAAAGTCAACCTGTCGGCGGGTGACGGTCCCCCTGGCCGGAAAACGGTTTATGACTGGTTCAATCGTCCTGTTTTCGAGCCGATTCAGTCGAATCGACAGAGCTTCAAGAGAAACCGGGCTGCGACCGCACGAAAACGCCGGGTTGGAAGCCCTTATCAACATGTCCCATGAATAATCTGGGGTTATAGGAAAACCGAATACAAAAGATGCAAAAGAATCCATTTTGCTACGCTCTGATTCGTCGCGGAAAAGCCAATCAAGACCTGCTGTTCAAACGTCGCTACGGCACTGCTACAGACAAGTGTGCTTTCAACCTTTGGGCGATGCACTTGAATATTGATGATTCTGAGCCGGCGTCAGTGCTCATTTTTGTTCGGGGAGACTTGCCTGACAATAAGATAATGAGCGAGATCAACAAGGCACAGACATTTTTTCGGGAACAAACCGAAGAAAGGTTTTAGGGGTGGCTAGTGGAACTATAGATGTAGGAATGGCAATTATATATCTATAATTATTATATTGGGGTAATCTTGCTTCCGCCGGCGTCAATAGGAGGTTACACTAAACTCGGGAAGGCCAGCCGTCGTCGGCCACCTCGGTGTGGATCAGGGAGAAAGGATCCAGGACCAGGGTCGGCATTTCCTCTCACGCCGTGTCGGGTTTCCCGATCCACTCACGAAGGGCCTCGTCAATCCGCGTCTGCCAGCCGCGTCCGCCGGCTCGGAAATGATCGATCACATCCTGCGATAGTCGGATGGTGGTGGACACTTTCGGTCTGGCGAGGGGTGGCCGCCCGCGGCGAACAGCGGTCTTGGAAAACTTCTCCGGCCAGCCGTCCCTGGACAGGTCCAGCGCGGTGTCTGGATCAAAATCGCGGGGCATAGAGCTTCCTTTCGCGTTCATTGGCTTTCCTCATGCTAGTGATCCGATACGCGCCAGCTCGGGGTGTCCAGACCAGGACTACCATCGCTTCGTCGAGAAAGCCGACGGTGATGAAACGGTCCTCGCCATAGTCTCGCCGATCCTCTAAGATCTCGGCGCTTTTCTCTTCCTCGTCCCTTGTTCTTGCCTGCGCGACGCGCGACCGCCGGATTCAATAGGGCGAGACCCGGAATTCGGGAAGACCGGCCGTCGCTTGGTAGCCCAACGGCTCCAGGACCACGATGGTGGGCCGTGCGTCACAGGCGCGCTGCGTCGGGAACGAGATGGTGTGATGGCGGGCGACGATGACCGCGTCGCGCGGCCGCCGATTCAGAAAGACGTCCACCGGACTCATGTTGCCGCCGGGAACTCCCCGGAAACCGAAGGGCGGGAGAGCGTAGTGCATGGGAACGATCCAGGTGGGCTGCAGGATATCGATCATCCGGTCCAGGGCGTCCAACGGGACCGTGAAACCCGCGCCCACCAGCGCCATCAGCACGTCGCACCGGCCTTTCCATGGCGCCAACTCCTCCCGGCCCAGTTCATACCCCACGTCTCCCATGTGCGCGAACCAGAGGCCTCCCGCCCGGAACGCGTAGAGGGCGTTGTCTTCGGGGCCGTCGGGATGATCCGGCGTCTCCGCCGCCGGAATCGCCGCCACCGGCTGGCCGTTGATGGTCTCCTCCACCCGGCCGTTGGCCACGTCAAGGGCATTGATCACGTGAGGCGCACCTTTGACCAGAGCGACGTTGTCGTGGGCATCATCGGTCAGCGAGCTGACGATCACGATGTCTCCGTCCAGACTCAGATCGTCGTCCGGCAGACCGGTGATGGTCAGGGAGAACGGGTCCAGGACCAGGGTCGGCCTTCCCTCTTCCAAGACACGAAAGCAGGCATGCCCCACAAACTCGAGTCGAACCGTCATCACACCTCCCCGCCCTGATACTGGCGCAGCGCCTTCACCAGCGCCATGCGCTTCAGCGCCACGTCGACACCCACGATGAATATTCGGACGCCAAGATCGGAATAGTACCGCCAATCGGCGGGTCCGGAGGCAGACATGACCGAAATCTTGCCCGAGTCCCGGGTCACCCGCAGGATGCGCTCGATCTTGGGAGTCAGGTAGTCTTTCGCCTCCCGGCCGCCGAGACCCAGGCCGGTGGCCCAGTCCCCGGGGCCCACGGAGACAATGTCGATTCCGTCGAGGCCGACGATCTCTTCCAGATTCCCGTAGCCCTCGTCGCTCTCGAACATGACCATCATCCGAACCGTCCGGTCGGCCCGGCGCAGGGTTTCCAGCGGATCGGGGCCAAGCTGAAAGCCGATCCCGGCGCTGGTGGAGGAAACGCCCCGCTGTCCCAGGGGCGGGAACTTTCCCAGTTGAACCAGCCGGGCGGCCTGTTCGACGGTCCGGACATCCGGCAGGGTCACGATCCGGACGCCCCCATCCACCAGCGGCTGAACGTTGGTTCGCAACAGCTCGGGGATCCGCACCAGGGGCACCATCCCCAGATGCTCGATGCTTCGGGTGAGCCGGATCAGCTCGGGAATGGACTGGGGACAGTGCTCCAGATCCAGCCAGACCAGGTGGTAACCGGCTTGCGCCATCAACTCGATGTCGGTCAGCGTTGCGTCCCGGCACAGGACGCCGTAGAGATGTTTATGCTCTTGCAGCAATTCACCGAGACGATCTGTAACCAAGTGACCCATCGATACCTCCAATTCGGCGCCAAGTTTACCCAGGACGGAACCTCCACGGCCAGTCTTGGGCCTTCCTCCGGGCCCGGGACTCCCTGAGACGGCGGCTGGACTCCCGGATTCCGAATGTAGATAGACTGAAGCATGGACCGGCGGCGTACCGGTGCGTGGAGTTCCGGCCCGCCGCCTTCGCGGAGGACACTCGATGGGTAGGCATAACGTTACAGGCATTCGAGTAGTCGAGGCGTCCGAGTTCAAGACGAAGTGTCTGAAGCTGTTGGACGAAGTCGTGAAAAACCGCGAAGAGATCGTCATCACCAAGAACGGATCTCCCGTTTCTCGACTCGTGCCTTATCACGAGAAGCCGAAGAGTCTCTTCGGCATCGACAAGGGACGTTTCGAGATACAGGGTGACGTCGTCGCGCCAGTGGATGTGGAATGGGAAGCCCAAACCGGCCGTACATGGGACGCAAACCAATGATTCTCCGCGACACGGAGAGTGTCGTCGAGTCGTAGAAGACCTCCCAACTTCTGTATCTGCCCTTGACAGCACAATGACACACGGTCGAACCAGCCCACCCTCTCCACCTACGAAGAACTAATAGGCGTCGCGGACTTCCCCGGTTGGAGCCCACAATCGAATCCGAGTAGAATTCGTGCGTTTTTCGTCGGGTTTCGATTCCTATGATTCACCTTTGAGGAAAACATGATTGTGATGACGGCAGAGCGGCTTCGAACCGCGTCAATCGCGTGCTGGCTGGCTCTCTTGGCCCAACCGACCCCCGCAGCCGGTGCCGCCGAGTCGGCACAGAAACCACTGGAAATCCGCGTCGGTCCCCAGACGGTGGTCATGGAGGACGCCATCTTCCCCTACATGACCACCACCCGGGAGGGGACCCTCATCGTGGTGGGGACCGTCCTCCGGCCCAATCCCGAGTCGTACACCGGGCCCAACTACCCGCGTGACATTCCCCGGACGGTGCGCTCCACCGACGGCGGCAAGACCTGGGAGCTCTGGTCCCCCACCGAGGAACAGGGAGACGGACCCATCATCTCCGGATGCACCCTCCAGTTGCGCTCGGGCCGGATCCTGATCTTCGACTACTACAGCCGGCACATCGGAGACGGCCGCTTCCAGGGCCAAGTCTGGCATTCGGACGACCAGTGGCAGATGGTGACCCCCTCCCCCTTCATCGCCCACGTCCCCAGGGCCAAGCCGAATCTGGGCGACGACCGGGGTGACACCGTCCCCACCGGGATCCTCTGGCACCGGACCATTCTGGAGATGCCCAACGGCGACCTCCTGGCCGGCATCTACGGCGTCTTCAAGGAGGACGACACCCCCATACAAGCCCAGCATGAAACAGTTCCGGGCTCTGCTGCTCCGTTCCAAAGACGTGGGCAAGAACTGGTCCTACGTCTCCACCATCGCCACGGGACCCATGGGGCAGGAGGGATTCAACGAGCCGGTGATCGTCCGCCTCAGCCAGGGCCGACACGAGGGGCGGCTCATCTGCCTGATGCGCACCGGAAGGGAAAACCCCATCTACCAGGCCCATTCCGACGACGAAGGAGCCACCTGGAGCCAGGCCCAGCCCCTCCGCTGGCAATACAGCCGCTGGGGCAAGTGGCGGGACATCGTGGGCGTCGACCCGGACCTGACCGAGATGCACGACGGCACCCTGGTGGCCAGCTTCGGACACAAGCCCGACTTCAAGGACGATGGGATCTTCGTGGCCTTCAGCCTGGACCAGGGGCACTCCTGGACCCAGGTGACCCGGCTCGCCATGGACATCACCGGGGCCTACACCACGGTTCGCGAGATCAGCCCCGGCAAGCTCTTCGTGGTCTACGACCAGCGGGACGAGTACTACACCTCCCCCTCGCGCCGGATCCACGGCCGAACCATCGACGTGAAACGACGGTAAATTCGGGCCGGCAGAGGCTAGATTGTCTCGACGGACCTATTGGACGCGGTGGCCCCTGCCGTTCGACAACGCTGTGGAACGCCCGCGGCCGCCGGCGAGGGCTCGAAGGAGCAAGTGAGCATCTGGAGACTGAATAATGACCGAAGGAAGATTCCGTACGGGCAAGCGCCTCGTCGTGAGGGCTCTGCTCGCGACGCTGATCGGCATGCTCGCCGGCGGCGCGTTCAATGCTGCGCTCGGCGAGCAAGGCGCGGACACCCCAGCTTTCGTACTGATCGGCGGCGTATTGGGGCTCGGCGGCGTGACCGTGGCGCAGGGCCGAAGGCGCCGGCGAGAGACACAGGACGACTGACGAAGCATCCGCCAGTGGGGGAATCAGGGGGAAACGCCAGGGTGCGAGGATACCCCGCGAGTTAATCGGACTATGGAATTCGTTTTAGGCGAAGGCCCGATAACGCCTCCCTGTAGGATACTGCCGGATGGAGCTTCCTTTCGCCGGGTGTTTCCAGGTTGGCGCTGCTGATTTCGCGCTCCCATTGGGGAGGACAGCCTAATTTTGGCCTTCCCCCTTCACAAAGTACGCTTCCTCAACCACGATCCCTTTATTGCGAACAAACCACCATCCGTGACGCAGTGAATCAACATACACGCCTTCCGAGACGTACCCGTCCTTGTCGCGCTCGACCCAATTACCCTGGCGCTTCCCCGCCTCATACGGGCCTTCATGCACGCCCCCGTCCGCCATACGCAACACCCAATGGCCCTGCTCCTTCCCCGCCTCATACGAGCCTTCCAAGACGTCCCCATCCGCGTGGCGCTCGACCCAATGACCCTGACGCTGCCCCGCCACAAACGGGCCTTCCATCACGGTCCCGGAAGCGAAACGCAACACCCACCGTCCCTGGCGTTGTCCTGCCTCATACGGCCCTTCCTGGACGGTCCCGGAAGCTAAGCGCTCAACCCATTGGCCGTGACGTTTCCCCGCCGCAAACGGGCCTTCCATCACGGTCCCGGAAGCGAAACGCAACACCCACGAGCCCTGCTGGTACCCCTTCTCAAACGAGCCCTCCATGACGGTCCCGGAAGCGAAGCGCAGGACCCACTTGCCCTGCCGTTTCCCCGCCTCATACGGCCCTTCCTGCACGCCCCCGTCCGCCAAGCGCTCGACCCATTGGCCGTGACGCATCCCCTCCTTATACGAGCCTTCCGAGACGGCCCCATCATGGTCACGGTAGACCCATCGCCCCAGTGCCTTTCCTGCCACAATGCTCCCGGTTTGTTCCTTTCTTTTTTTGCCCCCGTCCCAGACCTCCGTCAGCGTGCCTGTGCCCTGAGCCAACCCCTCGGCGCACGCTTCGGTCCAGGTCACGGTCTCGTCCGCCTGGAAGCGGCTGATCCAGACGTAACATCCCGGCTGGTTGATCAACTCCATCCAGCAGGACGTGCCTTCGGGCTGTCCTTTGCAGTGGACCCCCTCGGGCGTGGATCCAGCACCCTCGCCGGAACGGCCCGGACCCACCGGGGTCTCCGCGGGAAGCTGGCCGACGAGACCGGGGACGCTCAACACGAGCGAGACAATGATCGTACGTATCGGAACTGTCATGGGAAGTCTCTCCTGATTCCTCCGCGTGTGCGGGCAAAAATCAATCGTTTTTTATCATATCGTAGGGCCGCTCTACGAGTTGGATCGATAAACCTTCCAGTTGCGCTCGGGCAGAGTCCTGATCTTCGACTACTACAGCCGGTACATCGGCGACGGCCGCTTCCAGGGCCTGGCCTGGCATTCGGACGACCAGTGGCAGATGGTGACCCCCTCCCCCTTCATCGCCCACGTCCCCAGGGCCAAGCCGAATCTGGGCGACGACCGGGGTGACACCGTCCCCACCGGGATCCTCTGGCACCGGACCATTCTGGAGATGCCCAACGGCGACCTCCTGGCCGGCATCTACGGCGTCTTCAAGGAGGACGACACCCCCAGCCAGTACAAGCCCAGCATGAAACAGTTCCGGGCTCTGCTGCTCCGTTCCAAAGACGTGGGCAAGAACTGGTCCTACGTCTCCACCATCGCCACGGGACCCATGGGGCAGGAGGGATTCAACGAGCCGGTGATCGTCCGCCTCAGCCAGGGCCGACACGAGGGGCGGCTCATCTGCCTGATGCGCACCGGAAGGGAAAACCCCATCTACCAGGCCCATTCCGACGACGAAGGAGCCACCTGGAGCCAGGCCCAGCCCCTCCGCTGGCAATACAGCCGCTGGGGCAAGTGGCGGGACATCGTGGGCGTCGACCCGGACCTGACCGAGATGCACGACGGCACCCTGGTGGCCAGTTTCGGACACAAGCCCGACTTCAAGGACGATGGGATCTTCGTGGCCTTCAGCCTGGACCAGGGGCACTCCTGGACCCAGGTGACCCGGCTCGCCATGGACATCACCGGGGCCTACACCACGGTTCCCGAGATCAGCCCCGGCAAGCTTTTCGTGGTCTACGACCAGCGGGACGAGTACTATACCTCCCCCTCGCGCCGGATCTACGGCCGAACCATCGACGTGAAACGACGGTAAATTCGGGCCGGCAGGTGCTAGCTTGTCTCGGCGGACCTATTGGACGCGGTGGCCCCTGTCGTTCGACAACGCTGCTGATCGGCATGCTCGCCGGCGGCGCGTTCAATGCTGCGCTCGGCGAGCAAGGCGCGGACACCCCAGCTTTCGTACTGATCGGCGGCGTATTGGGGCTCAGCGGCGTGATCGTGGCGCAGGTCCGAAGGCGCCGGCAAGAGGCACAGGACGACTGACGAAGCATCCGCCAGTGGGGGAATCAGGGGGAAACGCCAGGGTGCGAGGATACCCCGCGGGTTAATCCGACTATGGAATTCGTTTTAGGCGAAGGTCCGATAACGTCTCCCTGTAGGATACTGCCGGATGGAGCTTCCTTTCGCCGGGTGTTTCCAGGTTGACGCTGCTGATTTCGCGCTCTCATTGGGGAGGACAGCCTAATTTTGGCCTTCCCCCTTCACAAAGTACGCTTCCTCAACCACGACCCCTTTATTGCGAACAAACCACCATCCGTGGCGCAGTGAATCAACATACACGCCTTCCGAGACGTACCCGTTCTTGTCGCGCTCGATCCACCGTCCGTGACGCTTCCCCGCCACAAACGGGCCTTCCATCACGGTTCCGTCCGCCAGACGCAACACCCACCCGCCCTGCTCCTTCCCCACCTCATACGGGCCTTCCGAGACATTCCCGTCCCCGTCGCGCTCGATCCACCGTCCGTGACGCTTCCCCGCCTCATACGGGCCTTCCTGCACACCCCCGCCCGCGTAGCGCTCGACCCAATGACCGTGACGCTTCCCCGCCGCAAACGGGCCTTCCTCCACGGTCCCGGAAGTGAAGCGCAACACCCACCGGCCCCGGCGTTCCCCTGCCTCATATGGGCCTTCCTGGACGGTCCCGGAAACGAAGCGTTCGACCCAATGCCCGTGACGCTTCCCCGCCTCATACGGGCCTTCCGAGACATTCCCGGAAGCGAAACGCAAGACCCACTGGCCCTGCTGGTTCCCGCCCACAAACGGGCCCTCCATGACGGTCCCGGAAGCGAAGTGCAACACCCACCGGCCCTGGCGTTTCCCCGCCTCATACGAGCCTTCCTGGACGGTCCCGTCCGCCAAGCTCTCGATCCAACGGCCGTGACGCTTCCCCGCCTCATACGAGCCTTCCGCGACGGTCCCGTCCTGGTCGCGGTAGGCCCACCGCCCCTGTGCCTTTCCTTTCACAAGGCGCCCAGTTTTTTCCTTTGCTTTCTTGCCTCCGTCCCAAGCCTCCGTGAGCATGCCTGTGCCCTGAGCCAAACCCTCGGCGCACGCCGCGGTCCAGGTCACGGTCTCGTCCGGCTGGAAGTAGCTGTTCCAGACGTAACATCCCGGCTGGTTGGCCAACTCCATCCAGCAGGACGTGCCTTCAGGCTGGCCCTTGCACTGGACCCCATCGGATGTAGACACCGCACCCGCGCCGGAACGGCCCGGGTTCGCCACGTCCGCCGACTGTGGATAGCCGGGAATCTCGCTCCCCTGACCGGCGAGACCGGGGGCGCTCAACAGGACCAGAACAACGACAGTGCGGATCGAGCCTGTCATGGGAAGTCTCTCCTGTCCTCGGCGTGTGCGAACAAGGATCGATTGCTGCCGATCATACCGTAGCGGCGCGCTGCCAATTGGATCGATAAGCCCGGCCATCGGAAGCAGCGTTACCGATATCGAATCGGCACCGGATTTTCATCGCGGACCGAGAAGACCCTCCGCAGGACGTTGCGGGCGACATCGGCGTCGAAAGGCCGGAAGCGAAAGCTGACCTGGTTGTGTCCAGGAGGCAGAAACACTCCTCGAAACGCATAGTTGGCGTAGTGGATGGGCAGTTCCTTTTCGCCCAGATAGGCCTTCCATCCTTCGGTGAGCACGTCTGCCAGGACGAGCAGGCGCGGATGGTCGCTTTCGGCAACTACATCCACCCGGTCGTTTTCGTAACGGACGATCCGGACTCGGTCACGGCCGCTCGGTTCGGTTGAAATCTCGAAACTCGAGCCGGCGGCGAAACGGTCGGCTCCACCCACCCGGAATACTTCTTCCAATTCGGGCGTCCACCCTTCCCGCAATTCGACTACGGCATTGCCGTGATGAGAAAAAGAAGGACTGGCCAGCAGTTCCGCCGCTTGCTCCCTGTTGCCGGCAACCTGGAACCGGTTCAAAAGGCGCACCCGCGGCAGCACGTCCGGGTTTTCGTAGACCGAGATGTTCGCGAAGCGGGTGACCAACGGCAATTCGTCGGCATCGTAAGTGGAATCGTACTGCTCCAGGTCCAGAGCCGTGATCACGAATTTCACATCCAGGCAATCCAATGCTCCCGATGAGTAGCCGGGCATCATGGGTGAGAACAGGGGCGGTCCGGAGTAGACGTTTCGTTTCCCGGCAAACATCTGATAGCGGCCGGATACAAGCGGATTGGCACCCGAAATGGAGTGAAACGGATAGAGATTGGGCAAATTCGAAAGTTGTGCCCCAGCGTAGATCAGATCGACACGGCGAGGTGGAGCGCCAGTCTCGCCGGCCGCCGTGTTTTCGCGAATGAACTCCAGGATTTGCCGATGGAACTTCGGCAACCCACCGGGATGGCTGACGTCGCTGGTCCGGACCAGATTGATCCTGCGGTTCAGGTTCACCCATCCCAGGTTGGCCACCAGAAGGGCCGTGAGGACCAGGGACAACGGCCATCGCAGACGTTCGTAACGCAGTAGCAGAAACAGAGCCAACGCGGATGCGAAGATCCAAGCCGAGGCGGGACCGAAGGCCTGGATCGCCGGCCGCCAATCCTGGTGCAGAGTCACGCCCTTCCATACGGCAAATGAGAATACCGTGCCCAGGAGCACCAGGCAGACTCTTCCTGCGACTCGCATCCGGCGGGTCGGAAGCTTCCCCGGATCTCTTCCCAAGACTTCGTCCAACACCAGGGCGACCAGGCCCGCCAAGCCGATATTGAGCAGAAAACCGCCGTCCAGTGGGCGCTGAAAGAGAGCGACGCCGGGGATGACTTCGTAGAAAAGACGATAGGCCGGCGTCAGGTCGCCAAGCATGTACAGCAGCGAAAAAAACAGGATTCCGAGGAAGAACAGGTTGCGGCGCCGCCAAAGATATCCGTGCCACAGGCCCCAGAACGCCAGCACCCAGACACCGAGGCCACCGACGTACAACAACGACTCCGTCCGGTCATCGGGCCCGACATAGTTGTCGCCGAGAGCGCCGAACAGGTCGGGCACCAGCAGCGTTGCCGGAATATGAGGCCACATGGATTGCCGGGCGGCGAACGCGTACTCGAAATGGGGACGGTTGCTCTCGTCCAGGAACAGAAAGATGCCGTAGAGCTGAGGCAGCAGTACCAGGAATCCGACGATCCCGCCGGCGGCCAGCCAGGGCAGCTTCCGGCGCAGAAATACGACCTTGTCCGGCGCCTTGAAGAACGCTGCCACTGCGACGCCGACCAGAACCAATGAAAGCAAGTACGCCACCTGATTGCCGTGTATCGCCATGCCCCCGGCGACTACGCCACAACCCACCGCAACTCCGACACGGGGAGAGCTCAACAACTGCCGCAATAGCACCAGCGCCCACGGAAAATATCCGTAGCTCAAGATCATGGTCGTATGCTGCAACCGCGTCAGAGCGTACCCGCCAAACATGAAGACAACGGCACCCAGCACCGCCGGGAAAAGCGCCACGTCCGCACGCCGGAGCAAGACGTAGAAGCCAAGCCCGCCCAAAAGTACGTGGAGCGCTACGACCAAGGTGAACCAGTGGATGTCATGAGGGTTCCCCAGAACCATCAAGGGCATCAGCAAGGGAGAGAACAGGAACATTTGGGGGTCGGACAGGGCGGGATGACCGCTGAACAGGTATGGGTTCCAGAAGGGCGAATCGCCTTGCTGAATCGCGGTCGCGGAGAATGCCGCGGCGGGAAAATTCTGAGCCAGGGCATCATAGGGGACCACCCACAGGCCACTTAACAACGGCGAGTAGCAGGCCGCCCACGCCAGAACCACGAGACAGAAACCGGCGTACCGGAGGCGGAACGACTGAATGAAATCCTGCTGCCGGGTTCCATTCTTTCCGTCGTTTTTCAGACGCATCGGCTACCGGGAATGGATGGGGCGCTCGACACGGGAAAGGTGGTACTTCGACTACTCGTCGGATGCCTCCTCGGACTCCTCCTCGGACTCCTCCTCGGACGGCTCTTTCGGAAAGCGGCCAATGAGCATCCCGGGGAAGCGGGACCGGCCCTTGTCTTCACCGGAGATTCCGTAGAGAGCTCCGTCCAGGTGCAGAAACTCGGCATCCGCCAGGCCCGGCTCGAAGCTGGAAAGCAGGGTGTAGGTGTCTCCGGAAGGATCGTATTCGTACACGGTTCCCTGGAACGCATGGCCATAGCCGCCGGAGAGGTAGATCAATTCGCCCACCGGTTCGGCCCACCAGGCTCGGGCCGCCACCGGAGTCGGATCCAGCCGGGTCCATTGCCCCGTCTCGGTGTCGAGCCGGTAGGCGTCGTCCAGATTCTCTATCGGCTGCCCCGGTTTCTTGGTGGAGCCACCGAAGACGTACATCGAGTTGCCCAGGACGGCGGCCGCCTGAATCACTCGGGGCGGTCCCGGAATGGGCGCCATCGTCTGCCAGTTGCCGGTCGTCAGGTCCAGGGCCCAGATCTCGTCGGTACAGCGGTCCAGATCGCTCATGCTGCTGCCTCCCGCCACCAGGTAGATCGTGGAACCCACCGACACCACCGAAGCATAGAAGCGCGGCACCGGAGTTTCGGCGACCCCCAACCAGCCTTCTTCGGTCAGTTTGAAGACCTTGCGCTGAGGATGAGGACCGTTGCCTCCGCCCAACAGGTAGAGCTCGTCTTCGATCCGGACCATTCCCCCATAGCCCAGAGGCTCAGGGAGAGACGGCCGCTGCGACCAGTTTTTGGTCTTGGGGTCGTAGAAGTCGACCCGATCCGTCCACAGTTTCACGCCGTCCCGCCAGTACACCCCCCCAACGACGAGAATTCCCCCCTGGTAGACGGCGGCGCTGTAACCGCCTCTCGGAAGCGCCAGGTCCGGCCCCCTGGACCAGATCAGCGAGGTCTCCGCCGAGACGGCTCCCGACAGAAGAATCAGCAGCGAAAACGCCTGTGCGATGGGCCGTAACATCAATATCTAGACTGCATTTCCGGCATGGAACTTGCAAGTTTCGGCTCCGTCCCGACCGCGGTTGAGAGCGCTCAAGCCACGCCCGGACCCGCCAGGTGGCGGCCGGCGTCGATGCGGATGGTCTCGCCCGTGATGGTCTCGCTCTTGAGGAGGGTCACGATCATCTCGGCGATCTCGCCGGCAGCGGATTCGCGGCGGAGGGGAGTCCGGGAGATCACGTTTCGCTCCCAATCTTCGAGGCTGATTTCCGGAGGACGCATGGTGGGTCCGGGGGCGATAGCGTTGACCAGAATGCCGTGGGGCGCCAATTCGACGGCGAAGGCGCGGGTCATGAAGTCGATAGACGCCTTGGCGGTGAGGTAGGGAAGATAGTTCCGATAGGGAGTCCCTCCGGCGGCCCAGTCGCTGAAGAAAATCATGTGGCCCCGGGTCGGTCCCGGGTTTCGGCGCATGCTGCGGGAGGCGTGGACCGCCAGGAGATAGTTGGACCGGGCCGCCGGCTCCGCCGCTTCCCAAGCAGCCGCGTCCAGCGACTCCAAGGGAGCCCGTGGAAATCCCGACGCCAGGTTGACGAGAAAGGAGAGGTCCCCGAGTTCCTCACGGACCGTTCGCAGCAGCCGGACCACGTCCTCCGGCCGGCTCACGTCGGCCTGGACCAGGCAGGTCCGGGTCATCGGCGCCAACTCCGCCTGGAGCTGCTGGGCCGCACTCTTGGAACCCCGGTAGCTGAGCGCCAGTCGAACGCCCGCTTGAGCGAGACGCCGGGCCACCACGGCGCCCACCCGCTTCGTCCCCACCATCAGGGCGGTCCTGTTTTTCAGATCCAACATGCGTTCGCCCTCCGTCGACGGGCGGCGTTCAGAGTCTTGAATCGATTCGGCCAGCGAGTATAGCAATTCTGGAGCGGCGACTTTCTTGTCGCCGAACAGGGGGGGGTAGGGGGGACGGAGTCCCACCTCTACACTTTCCCACCACCGATTCGCACAGCAACACGGAAGAGCAGGCGACAAGAAAGTCGCCTGTCCCAATCGGCGACAAGAAAGTCGCCGCTCGTGCGCCCGACATGGGCTGTATCTAAGGGATGAAAGATCCCAAGGGAGGTGATGGGACCAACCCTAGCCGAACCGCAAGGCGTAGCCGCGAGGTGAAGCTGAAGGAAGCGGAAGGCAAACCCACGACCGCAGGAACACGAACCGGCAGCGAGGCCGGGTGCGGGCGGTGAGCTGGCGAGCAACAGCGAAACCCGAACCCCATCCAGACGTACCAGGTAGAGCCGGGCGGCCCGGGGGGAAAGATGCAGCACCTTACTCGGGGAGATCTCAAGGGTGAGAGCCTTTGAGAAGTCAGCAGAGGTCATAGTAGCGAAGAAGCCGGATAATGCCGGTGGAGCGAAGGACCGAAGTGAAGGTGTCCCGTTTTCGTGGACGGTTTATTAGTGCGGTTTACGTTGGTCTAGGTTGTAATACTCCTTCTGTCGTTGGGGAGCAAGACTTCCTCCCGCTGAATGTCAATGGCCATAGAAAATGTCAGGGTTTTGACCATTGACAGAGCGTTCTTTCTTCTGTGGGGGGACTGATGGAGGCGTCAGCAAAAGGGCTCACGTTGTGGGAAATCTCTGATTTTCCACAATGGGATACCGCGTAACGAGGGGGCCTCGGCGCTTTCTTTCCAGGGATTTAAGAGTGGTGTGTATCTCTTTGCATCCGGGGGTCTCAGGGGGGCAGCGCCCCCCTGCCCTCTTCAATCGTGTCGCGCGCGACGCTTGGTGCGACGGTGATGGTGCTGGCTTCGTGGTCGAGCAGCGCGAAAACGAACCGGTTCGTGAGGCGGCGTCAGTCCTTCTGAGCCTCCCGGCCCGCAGGACCGGCATTGGAGGCAGGAAAGACGACCCCAGCAGGTCATCACTGCACTCGGCGAGAGCACGAATCGAGGATCTCGTCGTCCGGATCGAGTTTCGACGACGCCGTGGGTCCTACGCTGCCTGCTGCTCGTAGCGGACCGGCGACTCGTAGCCCAGCGCCGAGTGTCGGCGGCGCCGGTTGTAGAATCCCTCAATGAAGTCGAAGACGGTCCGCCTCGCCTGATTCGGATTCCGGAACTGGTGACGGTCCAGCAACTCGCATTCCAGCGTCGCGAAGAAGCTCTCGCACATCGCGTTGTCGTAAGCGTCCCCCACCGAGCCCATCGACGGCCGCACCCCGGCCTCCCGGCATCTCTTCCCGAAGGCCGTCGAGGTGTATTGTGCCCCCTGGTCCGAGTGGTGGATCACCTGCTTCGGCTGTCGCCGTATCACCGCCATGGCGAGCGCATTCTCGACCAGTTCGGACCGCAGATGGGTCTCCATTGCCCAGCCCACGACCATTCGGCTCCAGGCGTCCAGGACCACGGCCACATACAACCAGCCCGCCTGCGTGCGAACATACGTCAGGTCCGCCACCCAGAGCTGATCCGGTCCCTCAGCCGCGAAGTTCCGGTTCACCAGGTCCGGTGCGGGACGCGCCTTCCGGTCCCTCCGGGTGAGCCCGGCCTTCCGGTGCCTCCGGCTCACCCCCTGAATTCCCGCTTCCCGCATCAATCGGCCCACACGCTTCGGGCTCGTCCGTTCCCCTCGAGCTCTCAGTTCGGCATGCAGACGAGGCCGACCGTAAACTCTCCGGTTCTCGTTCCAGATCTGCACGATCTTTTCCCGAAGCGCCTGGTCCTGGCGAGCCCGGTTCGAGGGCAGACGTTTCAACCAGGCGTAGTACCCACTGGGGGAGAGACCCAACACGCGGCACATCACCCGAATCGGAAACTGGGCCCGGTGCGCCTTTACGAACTCGAATCCTTTCCTGGGATCGAGTCGCTCTCCCGGGCGAACCAAGCCGCGGCTTTTTTTAGGATGTCCCGCTCCATCCGCAGGCGCTTGATCTCCCGCCTCGCCTGACGCAACTCCTGGCGCTCGAACTTCGTCAACCCGTCGCTCCGGTGCCCCTCGTCCAGATCGGCCTGCTTGACCCACTTCCGGATCGCCGAAGCCGAGGGCTCGAACTCCCGCGCCAGTGCCTCCGGCGATCGCCCCGAGCGCACCAGCCCTACGATCTCCCGCCGGAACTCCGGCGGATACCGTCTCTGCTTTCTTGCCATCGTGGATCCCTCCTTACTCCCCTACTTTGGATGTGTCCACGAAAGCGGGTCAACTCCAAAGGAGTCGGACGGGCCCTATGGTGGACTCGTCAGCGGGATCGCAAATACCTCCGAAAACGGGGCGGGGGGAGGCCCCTCGGACCCGGCATGGAAGGCCCACGGGTGGAGCCCGGCAAGCCGGAAGGGCGGAGATCAAGTCTCAGCGGCGGCGGAAACCGGAAAGAAAGGCCCTGTACGAGGCTCGAAAGAGCCTCGGGTGACTCCAACCGCCGGATACTGAAAACGGTACGTCCGGTGGTGTGGGAGGGTGCAGGGGCGCAATCCCCTGCGCCCGACCCGATCCAGTGGGCGACAAGAAAGTCGCCCCTCCCAGACACCCCAAATCGGTTATGATGCCGGGACTTGGAGGAGGTCATGACCACCAGAATCACCCGCCAGACCGGTTGGGTCCGAATCTCCGCAGTGGCTCTGTTCCTGACGCTGGGGAACTGGAGCTTTGCCCAGTCCGGGGACCCCTTTCCCATGGAGCTGGGCCATGGCCTGATGGTGGGCGCCGTGGATGACACGACGGCGATTCTCCAGTCCCGCCTCACCTCGACCGAGCGCCTCGTCGACCCCCGCTGGTCGGGCGTCCTGGGAATCGGGGGCATTGCCCGCTTCGAGGTGGCGGCCGGGGCCGATTTCAAGAACTCGATCCGGACCGCATGGCTGGCCGCCCTTCCGGAGAACGACTACATCGTGAAGATCAAGGTGGAAGGGCTGCGGCCGGAGACCCGCTACCACTTTCGCCTGGTCTACGGACCGGACAAGTCACGGTTCAAGAAATCCCCGTCGGCCTCTTTCACCACCTTGGGCGGACGCACGGGTCAGGTCTCCTACAGCTTTGCGGTCGCCACCTGCATGAACTACAGCTTCTTCCACTACTCGGGGCACGGTTCCCAACCACCCTACAGTGGACCGGACAAGGAGCTCGGCTACCCGGGGCTGGCATCCATCCTGGCCTTGGAGCCCGACTTCTTCGTGGGTTTGGGAGACAACGTCTATTACGACGTCCCGGGAGCCGACCAAGATATGAGAGGACGGGCGGAGACGCAGCACCAACTGCGGATGAAGCACCAGGAGCAGTTCTCGCAGCAGAGGTTCCTGGACCTGTTCGCCCGAGTGGGAACCTACTGGATGAAGGACGATCACGACTACCGGTTCAACGACTCCGATCCGTTCAATCCGGTCCGCATCCAAATCTATGACGGGTCGGATACCGGAACCTATCCCAAGGAGAACCTCTACCCGAAGCACTCCGGTTCCGGCCATGCTCCCTCCCATGAACTGGGGGTGCGGATGTTCCGAGAACAGTTTCCCGTCGTCGATCCACGGGCCTCAGACACGGTGACCTACTCCACGCGAAGAGTGAAACCGGAATCTGCAGATCTGGATCGTGGAGGGACGCGACTACCGCAGCCCCAACGACTTTCCCGACGGACCCCGGAAGACGATCTGGGGGAAGGAGCAGAAGGGGTGGCTCAAACGAACCCTGCTGGAGAGCGACGCCACCTTCAAAGTCCTCCTTTCCCCGACCCCGCTGGTGGGACCCGACTACGCCTTCAAGCGCGACAACCACGTCAACCCGGGGGGATTCCAACATGAAGGAGACGAGTTCTTCCGCTGGCTGACGGCCAAAGAATTCTCTCCGGACCGGTTCATGATCGTCTGCGGGGACCGGCACTGGCAGTATCATGCCGTCCACCCGTCCGGATTCCAGGAGTTCTCCGTCGGCGCGCTGGTGGATGCCAACGCGATTCTGGGGCACTTTCCGGGCGACGCCACTTCATCGGATCCCGAGGGAAAAGTGAAACATCTCTACCACTACCAAGAACCCACCGGCGGTTTCCTGCTCCTGAAGATCGGCCAGACCGGCGAGGGGCGGGCTCGAATGGATTTTGCCTTCTTCGACGAGAAGGGCAAGGTGCTTTACACCCATGCCAAGGAGGCCGCTCTCGAATAGCAGACCCCAATCCGGCAACTCCCAAAATGATCAGTCTCCAGGAACTTAGAGAAAGGATCGGCCGCCTGTCCCGGATCCCCGCGCCGGTCCTGTTTCTGGCTCTGGGAACCCCGGGCTTTTCCCAGTCCGCGGATCCCTTTCCCATGGAGCTGGGTCACGGCCTGATGGCGGGAGCCGTGGATGACACGTCGGCGATACTCCAGTCCCGTCTCACCTCGACGGATCGCCTCGTCGACCCCCGCTGGTCGGGAGTCCTGGGCATCGGGGGAATCGCCCGCTTCGAGGTGGCGGCCGGGGCTGATTTCAAGAACTCGATCCGGACTGAATGGCTCGCTGCCCTCCCGGAGAACGACTACATCGTGAAGGTCAAGGTGGAAGGGCTGCGGCCGGAGACCCGCTACCACTTTCGCCTGGTCTATGGACCGGACAAGTCACGGTTCAAGAAATCGGCGGCGGCGGCATTCACCACCCTGGGCGGGGAAACCGGGCAGGTCTCCTACAGCTTCGCCCTCGCCACCTGCATGCACTACAGCAAATTCCACTACACCGGGGGGGGCTCCCAACCGCCCTACAGCGGACCGGACAAGGCGCTGGGCTATCCGGCGCTGGCTTCCATTCTGGCCTTGGAGCCCGATTACTTCGTGGGTCTGGGAGACAACGTCTACTACGACGGCCCCGGAAGCGCCCACCAGATGAGAGGACGGGCGGAGACCCAGCACCAATTGCGGATGAAGCACCAGGAGCAGTACTCGCAGCAAAGGTTCCTGGATCTGTTCGCCCGAGTGGCCACCTACTGGTTGAAAGACGATCACGACTACCGGTTCAACGACTCCGATCCGGTCAATCCGGCCCGCGTCTATGCCCAGGACAGGATCGGAGCCTACCCCAAGGAGAACCTCTACTCGAAGCACTCCGGTTCCGGCTCCGCTCCTTCCCACGAACTGGGGGTCCGGATGTTCCGGGAACAGTATCCGGTCGTCGATCCACGAGCATCCGATACGGTGACCTACTCCACGCGGAGAGTGAACCGGGACCTCCAGATCTGGATCGTGGAGGGACGTGACTACCGCAGCCCCAACGATTTTCCCGACGGTCCCCGGAAGTCGATCTGGGGGAAGGAACAGAGGGATTGGCTCAAGCGAACCCTGCTGGAGAGCGACGCCACCTTCAAGGTCCTTCTCTCCGCGACAGCCATGGTGGGACCCGGCAGTGGCTCGAAGCGGGACAACCACATCAACCCAGGTGGATTCCGATATGAAGGCAACGATTTCTTCCGCTGGTTGACGGACAACCAGTTCTCTCCCGAACGCTTCGTCATCATCTGCGGGGATCGCCACTGGCAGTATCATGCGGTCCACCCCTCCGGCTTCCAGGAATTCTCCGTCGGCTCGATGATCGACGCCAACGCGATCATCGGGTACTTTCCGGGCGATCCCAAATCCTCGGATCCCGAGGGAAAAGTGAAACAGCCCTACCACTACGAGGAACCCACCGGTGGTTTCCTGCTCATGAAGATCGACCGGACCGGCGAGGGGCAGGCTCGCATGGATTTCACCTTCTACGACGAAAAGGGCAAGTTGCTGTACACCCACGCCAAGGAGGCCGCAATCGAATAGCGGTCCGGACGTGCGCCCGCCGCGGGGCATTCGGACGATGCGGCGCCGGAGTTTCACCGGAGGCTGGTAAACTGGCGTCCGGTGGCGGGCTCCGTTGCCCGCCCCACCAATCGTTTGATCGAAGCTTGTAAACTCCAATCCAAAGACCAAGAGATGATCAGCCCCCAGGAACTTCAAGCAAGGATCGACCGTCTTCCCCGGGTCCCCCTGGCCCATCTGCCCACGCCCCTCGAAGAGCTTCCCCGGCTGAGCTCGGCGCTGGGTGGTCCCCGGATCTTCATCAAGCGGGACGACTGCACCGGGCTGGCCTTCGGCGGAAACAAGGCCAGGCACAACGAGTTCATCCTGGGGAGGGCCCTGGAGGAAGGCGCCGATACCCTGGTCTGGGGAGCCGGAATCCAGTCCAACAACTGCCGTCAGACCGCCGCTGCCGCGGCCAAACTGGGACTGGATTGCCACCTGGTCCTGACCACGGATCACGCCGAGATGGAATTCCAGGGAAACTTCCTCCTGGATCACCTGGTCGGGGCCCGGATCGAACTCAACTCGGAACCCATGGGGCCGCCCCTCTGGAACAAGATCGAGGAGAAGGCCGACAGCCTCAGGAGCGAAGGACGAAACGTCTTCACCATCGCCGACCCGGCGTCGCGGGCCGCGGCCGCGGTGAGCTACACCCTGGCATTGTTGGAGATTCGGGAACAATTGGACGAGCAGGGCGTTAGAGCCGATGCCGTCTACTTCTCCTCCGGCGGCTCCACCGGCGCGGGGATGTTCCTGGGCCGGAAGCTGCTGGGATGGGAGGCGGCCCTGGAGGCGATCATGCCCATCGAGTGGCCTTTCGACACCGCTTCCTACATGGCGAGACTGGCCAACGGCGCGGCCGAAATGCTGGGACTCGAGCCGGCCGTGACGCTGGAGGACATTCAGGCGAGCCCCGACTACATCGGCGCCGGATACGGCATCGCCACCCCCGAAAGCCTGGAGGCCATTTCCCTGTTGGCCCGGCGGGAGGGGATCATTCTGGATCCCGTCTATACGGGCAAAGCCATGGGGGCTCTCCTGGCGGACGTCCGGCGGGCCCGCTGGCTAAAGGGCCACAACCTCGTCTTCGTGCACACCGGCGGAACGCCGGCGCTTTTCTATCACCACCGGGACTTGGCACCCATGTTCGACACCGTGGGAAAGGAAGGTTGAGCGTGTCAATTCAGGACCAGATCGACTTCGACAAGCAAGGAGGGCTCGTCCCCGTCATCGCTCAGGATGACGAGACGGGCGACGTCCTCATGCTGGCGTACATGAATCCGGAGGCGCTGGCGGAGTCGCTCCGCACCGGCCGGGTCTGCTACTACTCCCGGAGCCGCAACCGTCTCTGGCGCAAGGGAGAAGAGAGCGGACACGTGCAGCAGATCCGATCGGTTCACGTGGACTGCGACGCCGACACTCTTCTGTTCCGGATCACTCAGGTGGGAGGCGCCGCCTGCCACAAGGGCTACAGGAGTTGCTTTTTTCGGAAGGTGGAAGACGGGACACTGGCCGTCTCGGCGGAGCCGGTTTTCGACCCATCCAAGGTCTACGGGAGCGGGAAATCCAAATGAGCGAACGAATCTTGACGTTGGGAATTCCCGCGGGCAGTCTCCAGGAGGCGACGGCCCAACTCTTTGCCAAGGCCGGATACCAGATCCGTTTCCGCTCCCGGTCCTACTATCCGTCCATCGACGACGCGGAGATCGAGTGCATCCTGATCCGGGCCCAGGAGATGGCCCGCTACGTCCAGGACGGAGTCATGGACGCCGGCCTGACCGGACACGATTGGATCGTGGAGAACGGGGCCCAGGTGGTCGAAGTCGCCGAGCTGGTCTTCTCCAAGGTGAGCCGGAAACCGGTGCGGTGGGTCTTGGCCGTACCCGAGGATTCGCCCATTCGCGAACCGGCCGACCTGGCCGGAAAGCACATCGCAACCGAGGGAGTCAATCTGACCCGGGACTACCTGAAACGCCACAACGTGGAAGCGCACGTGGAGTTCTCCTGGGGCGCCACCGAGGTGAAGCCTCCCCGGCTCGCCGACGCCATCGTGGAGGTGACGGAGACCGGTTCCTCCTTGCGCGCCAACAACCTCAGGGTGGTCGATACGATCCTGGTGAGCACCCCGCGGTTCATCGCCAACCAGGCCGCCTGGGAAGACCCCTGGAAGCGGCAGAAGATCGAGAACATCGTGCTGATGCTTCGAGGAGCCATGGCCGCCGAGGGGAAGGTGGGAATGATGATGAACGTTCCCCTGGATTGTCTCGAAGCGGTCCTGAATATCCTGCCGGCGCTCCAGAAACCCACCCTCTCGTCTCTGTCCGATGATGGTTGGACCGCCATCAACACCATCATCGACGAAGCGGTGGTGCGGGACATCGTTCCCCGGGTTCGGACGGCCGGGGCGGTGGGGATCGTGGAATACCCTCTCAACAAGATCATCGACTGATGAGCAACGCCGACTCGAAACCCACGGCCATGGTGACCGGCGGCGGCGTGGGCCTGGGCAGGAAGATCAGCCTCGCCTTGTCGGATCGCGGCTACCGGGTCGCCGTCACTGGCATAGACGGGGTCCGCGAAACCACCCGTGAAATCGAAGACCAGGGAGGAGAGGCTCTGGCCATCGACCTGGACCTGACGAAGCCACGAGAGATCGAGTCGGCGGTGGAGACGATCCTGGTGCGGTGGGGTCGCATCGACGTCCTGGTGAACAACGCGGGAATCGCCGGTCCCACGGCGCCCATTTCGGAAGTCAGCCTGGAAGAATGGGAAGACGTGTTCGCGGTCAACCTGACAGGGTCGTTCCTCTGCGACAAGGCCGTCTACCGCCACATGATGGCCCGGCGGTTCGGATCCATCGTGCACATCTCCTCCATGGCAGGACGCATCGGTTTTCCTCTGAGGGCGCCCTACGCCGCCTCCAAGTGGGCGGTCCTCGGACTGAGCCGGACCCTTGCGGCCGAGTTGGGACCCTACAACGTCCGGTCCAACGCCATCTGTCCCGGACCCGTGGAAGGAGACAGGATCGAACGGGTCCTTCGGGACCGGCACGTGGCCACGGGTCTGCCCGGCGCCGAACTGAGGGCGGAGTTCACGGACAACATCGCCCTGAGGCGCATGATCCCGCCTGAGGATATCGCCGACATGGTCCTGTTCCTGGCGTCGGACGCCTCCAGAAGCGTCACCGGCCAGGCCATTCACGTCTGCGGCGGCCTGAATCTATGAAGGAGCGCACATGAACAGGGAACGAGGACTCCGGATTCTCAAAGAGATGTTGGGAGAGGATCAGGCCGGCCAGGTGCAACGGGCATGGCAGGAGATCTCACCCGATTTCGAGGCTTACGTCATCGGCTTCCTCTCGGGAGAAGTCTGGGCCCGGCCCGGTCTCGACCGCAGGACCAAGAGCCTCTGCACCATCGCGGCCCTGGCGGCCCTGGGGCGGCAGCGCGGCCTGGAGCTGAACATCCGTATGGCCCGCCGCAACGGCGCCACCCGGAAGGAGATCGTGGAGACTCTGCTCCACATCGCGCCCTACGCCGGATTCCCGGCGGCCTGGGAAGGAATCGCCGCCGTCCACGAGATCCTCGGGTCCGGCGATGAGGATGGGGGCGAGCCTTCCGGATCGTGAGATTGGTTGAGGCTCAAGACGGGCCTTCCGGGTGAACAGGAAATCCGGAAATCCGATTCGGATTCCGCCAACCGAGATTCATAATCCCATCCATTCCTAACGACACTTCGGCAGAGACCGACGGTCTTTTCTACTTGCCACTCGGTAGCCTACTCCCACCTGAACCGTCTGTGCTCACCGTCTCCTCTCACGAGAAAGCAGGCGCGGTTGAGGCTGATCCGACATCGGGAACAGCAGTGTTGGTGTGTACAGTTGGCACGGACCCGAAAATGTGTACTATACACATTGTGAAAAGTGCGGATATCATTCGGAAGTTGAAACAGGATGGCTGGGTGCTGCGGAACACCCGGGGGAGCCACCACCAGTTTACCCACGCCGAAGAGTCGGGACGTGTCACCGTAAAGCATCCGAGCAAGCACATTCCAAATGGCACGTTATGCAACATTTTTCCACAAGCTCAATGGAAATGGAGAGAACGCTGATGCTGTTTCCAATCGTAATTCACAAAGACGAAGAGAGCGCCTACGGAGTGAGCGTTCCGGATCTGCCGGGTTGCTTCTCTGCCGGAGACACTTTCGAGGAGGCCATCGAGTCCGCTCGCGAGGCCATCGCTTGCCATCTCGAAGGACTGCTGCTGGATGATGAACCGATTCCCGCGAAGACACCGTTCGAAGCTCATCGAGCCAACAAAGACTATGAGGACGGAATTTGGGCTGTGGTGGCCATCGATATATCCAAGCTGTCGAGCAAGGCCAAGAGGGTCAACATCACGGTGCCGGCGCGCGTTCTGGCAATCGTGGATCAAGCTGCGGCCCGTGAAGGGGAGACGCGATCAGGACTGCTCCTACGCGCCGCGTTGAGCTACTTGGAGCGCCGGTCGGATGCCAAATCTACTATGGCCGCGGATTTATAGGCCTACTTTCGAGTCGGCGAGCGTCCAGAGCCCCGTAACGAGATACCGGTCCGGGTTGGAGACAACATCCGCAGATTCCACGCCGGGATGCGGGTCAGGTCGATTGGCGCACTAGGAGCCTGCGCCGCAGAAATTGATCTACTGCGAAAGCGGTAAAATCGGTCCAGATTTCCCCGATTTCTCGGCGAATAGCACAACTATGCACCTCAAAATCGAGAAAATCTGGCCTCGATTCCCCACTTTCTCGCTACGATCATTTCTACCGCGCAGACTCCTAGTACCCAATAACATGTAATTGTTCGTATACTATGGTGGGAGGCTGGAGGACTCGGAAGGAGGAGTTCTCATGGCACCACGCTATCGTGTCACGCTCACTGTGGAAGAGCGCTCAGAATTGAAGGCCTTGACCCGGGCCGCGACCAAGACCACCGGCAAGCGGTTCCTGTACGCGCGGGCTCTGTTGTTGTGCGACCGCGGGCCGGAAGGGCCGGGATGGACCGTGGCCCGGGTGGCCGAGGCGCTGGGCGTCTCGGCCCGCACGATCGAGCACTTGAAACGGCGGTTTGTGGAGCAGGGTTTGGAGTTCGCCTTGGAGCGCAAGCGGCGGGTGCGGCCGCCGCGGAAAGTGATCTTCGACGGCGCGTTCGAGGCTCGCCTGGTCGCCTTGGCCTGCTCCCCGGCCCCGCCAGGACGGAAGCGCTGGACCCTGCGCCTGCTGGCGGAGAAAGTAGTGGAACTGGGCTGGGTCGAGCGGGTGTCGGTGATGACGGTGCAGCGGACGCTAAAAAAAACCAACTGCAGCCTCATCGGAAGAAGTATTGGCGGATCCCGCCCCGGGGCAGCGCCGCATTCGTAGCCTGCATGGAGGACGTTTTAGAAGTCTATGCCCGTCCGTACGACCCCCGTCGTCCGGTGGTCTGCATGGACGAGACCAACAAGCAGTTGATCGGAGAAGTGCGGGAGCCTTTGCCGGTCGCGCCCGGCCAGCCGGAGCGAGTCGAGCATGAGTATGTGCGCAACGGGGTCGCGCAGATCTTCCTGGAGGTGGAGCCACTGACCGGCCGCTGCCATGTGGAGGCGACCGAGCGGCGCACGCGACAGGATTGGGCCCGGTGGATCGAGGGCATGTTGGAGAGGCGATACCCGGAGGCCGAGCGGGTGGTCCTGGTCTTGGACAACCTGAACCCGCACGGAATCGAATCGCTGTACGCGACCTACGAGCCTCGACACGCTCGCCAACTGGCACAACGACTGGAAATCCACTACACGCCTAAGCACGGCAGTTGGCTCAACATTGCAGAAATCGAATTGAGCGCGCTGTGCGGACAATGCCTGGACCGCCGGATTCCAAGCCTGGCCGGGATGCAACGTGAGATCGGGGCTTGGGTTGCGGATCGGAACCAACGGCAAACCGAGATCGACTGGCAGTTCAAGACGGAGGATGCACGGATCAAGCTGAAGAGCCTGTATCCACAACTTTAAGTGTTACGGGGTACTAGTCCCGTGCCGACCTCCGAAAACCGGTTGAACCCCTGATCTCCCAGTTCAATCCAAGTAGATGAACATCTGTTGTAGACTCGATCAATGCGGCTTGGGTCCGGAGAAACCGTCCAGTTGTCCCGGCCCTCCCAAGCCGGCGGAGGAAATGCTCGCATGATCAAACACCTTCTCGCAGCCGGATTCCTGAGCACGATTCCCCTCATCGGCCAGAGCATCGACGACACCGTCATTCCCGGAAAGTCCGATATCTTCATCAGCCTCCAGCAGAGCTTGAACACCAAGTCGGCTCGCTCCGGAGACAAGTTTTCCAGCCAGGTCGAGGTCCCCGTCACCGCCCACGACCGGATCGTCATTCCCGTGGGCAGCTACATCATCGGCTACGTGGACAAGAGCAAACGGGCGGGACGGCTCAAGGGCAAGGCGGAGCTGACGCTGAAATTCGATACGGTGATCCTCCCCGACGGGACCACACGTTACATGAGAGCCGGAGTCCATTCCTCGGAAGGCTACGCAACGGATCTTGACGGCGAGGAGGGCACGATCCGGGCTCAGGGAGGCGCGAAAGGCGAGGTCCTGGCAGGCGCTGCCGGTGGAGCGGTGACCGGGACCATCATCGGAGTCACCGCCGGCGCCATGCGGGGCAGAATGGGCCGCGGCGCCGCGGCGGGCGCCGCTATCGGCGCCGCCGTCGGCGGGCTCATGGCGCTCTTCAAGCGGGGGGAGGACGTGGTTCTGCCCCGGGGCTCCACCCTGACCATCCAGCTTCAGGACGCCGTTCACTTCGAAAAGCCGGTGCCCCGTCTCCCCAGGCGGCCTCTCGGCGGCGGGCGAACCGGCGGCTGAGGCGGCTCCCGGTCCCGAATTGCGATCCGGTCCTACTCCAGCTCCGCCGAAACCAGGCGGAACGACTTCATTCTCGCGTTGCCGATGCCGGCGAAGTAGGACGAGGTGATGAGGACGACCTCTCTGGCCAGCTCCCGTCGATCCAACGCGGGAAGGTCCCCCTCCAACCGGTAAAGGTCCGAAGGTTCCGGTTTATCCAGGTCAAGGCGGGCGATCTCCGTGCCTTCCGCCATTACCGTCAGCCGGAAGGGAAAGAGCTCGGGCAGAGGCGGAATCCGGATCTCCAGCACCAGTTGGCGCTCGCGCCCCCCCTCCAGCCGGCTCATGAGGAAACCGCTCCGGATGGACGCCCAGGGATAACCCTGAAGAGCCTTCTCCCCCCCTCGTTCCGGAAAGATGCCCCCCAGGAAGGCCCGGGTCTCCTCGCGGCTCAACCGGCCGAAGTCCAGACCGGTCCGCAGGTGCCGGGAAACGAATTCTTCCCGGTCCCGCTTCAGGCGATCCGGATCGGGTTCGGGATTGAGATCCAGTGTGAGCTCTTCCGGGAGGTGCGGGAGATCCGAATCGGGAACCGGAATCCATCCGAGCCGATTCAGGGCGTGAATATAGTGGGCGGCCAGATAGCCGTTCCCCAGCTGGTTGGGGTGTGCGTCATGCGGCAACTGCGTCTCGAATGAAGGCAGGAACGAAGTCGCCAGAAAGGGGACGTGGAGCCTGGACTGGTGAAGATGCCAAGTGTAGAGCTCGCTGAAGAACTGGCCGGAGAATGGGTAGTCCAGGACCGAGAGCAGAATCCTGCCTCCCCTTCCCTGTTGGAGCTCCACCAGACGGCCCAGGGCCGAGAAGGCGCGAGTCCACTCCTGGCGACTCTGGGGCGAGAGGCTCCAGGCCAGGGCGCTGAAGTTCCGCTCGCCGAAATATCGCGCCGCCTGATTCGAGAACAGCCCGGAGCCCCACTGCCTCGCTTCCGGACTGAACTCGTAGGTGGCCATGCCGAGGCCGTTGACGCCGGCCAAGGGCGTAATGTCGTTGGAGACGCTCAGTTGCAGGATGATGTCCGGATCGTAGGCGGAGATCCGGCTGGAGAGATAGGACGCCTCCTGGGTCAGGGTCCAACTGTCCAGGCCCAGGGCGTAGGTCTCGATGACCTTGCCTCCGGCCCGGAGGTCACGGTGGCGATAGAACTCCCCGACCTGATCGCAGAACCGGTCCTCCTCCGGTCCGCCGGTTCCGAACACGTAGGAGTCTCCGAGACAGACGATCCGAAAGACCCCCTTCGGCTTGGCCCGGTAGTCGGAGGAACTCCGCATCCCGGCGTTGTTGATCCTGACCTCGGCGCCCCGATATCGGGTCACGACCCCCCTCTTCCCCAGGCGTCCCACCTTGGGTTCGGGCACGGCGTCGTAGAACTGGCCGGATCGGGCGGCCAGGGACTCGTAGAGCTCCAGCCGCCGGGCGTCGGAGAGATTGTCGAGCAGGTAATGAAGCAACGCCGGCCGTAGAATTTTCAGCACCAGAGGAGAGGCCAATGCCAGACAGAGGGCCGCGACCCCCAGGGCCAGAAGAATCCGGACGGAATAGTACCGAAATTTCTCCTTGAAGCGGTTCTTGTTCTTGCCTGACGATTCGGGAGACGGCTCCATTCAGACCGATCCTTGGGACTCGCTCAGAGGAGACACGAGATTCCGGGTCCCGCAATTGGGACACTCGTAACAGGTCCGGAAGAGGACGCGGAAGGGTTTGAGCGTCGCCTCCACATGCCCGGCTCCACAGGCGAAGCAGACGTTGGCGTCGCCGGCTTCCATTCGTAGCCGGGCCAGATCCGTCACCGACCCCGAGGAGTTGTCTTCCCGCCGGACCACCAGCCCCCAGCCGTACTGGCTCAACCGGGTCCGCAGAAGACGATCCAATACCCGAACCGCATAGTTCAACCAGCAGAGCAGAGCTCTCAGCAGCCGGGGCGGAATCCGGACCAGCAGCCGGGCCGGCCGGGGGAAATAACGGACCCTTTGGGGGTCCGGCGGATTCAGATAGACGAACCCGGTGTAGAGCTTCTTGCAGGAGCGGGTCCGCAATCGGGTGCCGGTCTCGATGGCCTCCACCAGGCTGGCGAGAGAAAAGCGGTTCACGTGTCCCCCGCCCCGGAAGAGGAAGCGGTACAGCCGATCGTCCAGGCAACGCCCATCGGGCACCGCCACCCACAGCGAACCGCCCGGCCGGAGCACGCGGTCGATTTCACGAATGGCTTGCCGGCAGTCCGGAAAATGCTCCAGCGTATGGTTGCAGACCACCACGTCTACGGTTTCCTCTCCGAGGGGAATCGCGCCCGAATCTCCCAGGACCCGGGCCCAAGCACCTTGCGCGGCGTCCGGGAAATCCACGTCCACAGCCAAGACCCGAGCCTCGGTCGCGGCATAGGAAAAACTTCCGGGCCCCGCACCCAGATC
This sequence comes from Acidobacteriota bacterium, assembly GCA_965263035.1. Taxonomy (GTDB): domain Bacteria; phylum Acidobacteriota; class UBA6911; order RPQK01; family JAJDTT01; genus JAJDTT01. The sequence goes on along the minus strand of OZ253580.1, from coordinate 3,910,548 downwards.
CAGTACGACGGCGGCCGGTGAAAGCGGACGAACCAGATGATCCATGGGACTTGCCAAGCCGGCCCCAACCATTCAACTCCAAGCCCCGGGCCGGACGGAAAAAACATAGCACGCCGGAAGCGAAAATGAAGAAGTAGAAGTTGCCCCGACAACGAATCGGGATGCTTCTCTGCTCTACTTTTCTCTTTCCTCCCCTTTTGTTGGAATGTCGTCACCCTGTGAGAAGCCGTAGGAGCCCCGCTGGGTGCCGCTACAGATGAACGATCCGAGCCGAAGCCAACCAACCGCCGGAATTCGAATCCGGTTCATCCACCTGCTGGTCCTGTCGGCGTTCACGACGGCGCAGCCCATCTACGACCTCCTGACCCGGCATCCCGAGTTTCTGCCGGCCCACCAGAGCGAGCGGGTGGACATTCTCCTGCTGACTCTGGCGCTGTCCCTCCTGTTGCCGGGAGCGGCGGCTTTGGTGGTCCGGAGTCTGGCCAGAGTCCATCCGCAGTTGGGCACCGGGACCTACCTGGGCCTGTTGGGCCTCCTGACCGCCGGACTCGTCCTCCAGGGACTCAAGAAGCTACCGGCGCCCGAGACGGCGGCGCTGGTCCTTTCCCTGCTCTCCGGGGCGGCCTTCGTGTTCGCGTATTGCCGGCTCTCGGTGATCAGGACCTATCTCTCCTATCTGATCCCGGCGGCCGTCCTGTTCCCCCTCCTCTTCCTCCTGGATTCGGAGATCCGGAAGCTGATCCTTCCCGAACCGGACTCCGAAGTGGGGATCGAATCCGGCGCCAGGGCGCCCGTCGTGATGGTGATCTTCGACGAGTTCCCACTCATCTCCCTGCTCAACGGGCGCCGGGAGATCGACTCGAACCTCTTTCCCAACCTGGCTGAGCTGGCGGAGAACTCCTACTGGTTCCGGAACGCGACCACCAACAATGAGAGCACCCTGTTGTCGATTCCCGTGATCTTGTCGGGCACCCCCCCGGCAGCGTCCTTTTCCCCTCCCCCTGTTTCGCGAGTACCCCAAGAACCTCTTCTCCCTCCTCTCCGGTTCCCACGACTTGAGGATTCGGGAGCAGGTCACCGGGCTGAATCCTCGGAGAATCCCCGCACCCTTCGGCCCCCGCGTCCGGCTGCTGGCCGAGGACCTGTCCGTCGCCTATCTCCACCTCCTGCTCCCGCCGGCCTGGGCGTCGCGATGGCTTCCGCCGGTGACCCAGACCTGGAACCAATTCCTGAACCCCGGCGCTCCGGGTCAGATTCGCCGCGCCTGGAGGGACTTCCGCGTCGACTGGTCCCGACGGCCCGACCGTTTTCGGAACTTCGTCGACTCCATTCGCGGCAACGGATCCCCGGCCCTCTATTTCCTGCACACCATGCTTCCCCACGCCAGTTGGAAATATCTTCCCTCGGGCAAGTTGTACACCCTCTCGGAGCGGCCGGGCGTGGCCGGAGTGATGGGGCCCAACAGCCGTGGTCTGGAGGTGAACCAATGGTTGGAGGACCCCTGGCTGGTGACCCAGTCCTACCAGCGCCATCTCCTGCAGGTGACGTTCCTGGATCGTCTGGTCGGAGAACTGGTTCGGAGACTCCGTGAGGAGGATCTTTACGACTCCACACTCCTGGTGCTGACCGCCGACCACGGAGCCAGCTTTCGCCCCGGCGACTCGCGCCGACGAGTGACCGGCACCAACTACATGGACATCCTTCCGACCCTGGTGGAGATGCTGGGCATCGAGACGGAGTGGCCGCTGGACGGCCAGTCTGCCCTGGACACCGAGGCGCCGGAACGATCCGAGAAGATCGTCTACAACGATGACGGCGAGAAGTTCTCGTTCGATCCCCGCCTGGAGGCACGCTGGAAGAGCCTGGACCGGAAGCTGGCACTCTTCGCAGCCGCGAACGGTGAACTCTCGGAGCAGGATCTCTATCGGATCGGACCCCACGCCGAACTGGTGGGCGAGCGAACGGACGCGTTGGTCCAAGGGAAATCGGACCTGACGGTGGAGATCGACGGCAGCCACCTGTTCCGGCAGGTCGATCTCGACTCCTCCTTCCTGTTGTCGCGAATCTCGGGCCGGGTCGTCGGCAGCCAGGGCTCCCGGATCGGCCGGACCTTGGCCATCGGCGTCAACGGCACCGTCGGCGCCGTGACCCGAACCTCCCACCTGGACGGAGACACCGTCTTCTCGGCCCTGGTTCCGGAGACCTCCTTCCGGGACGGAAGCAACCGGATCCGAATCTACGAAACGAGCAGCACCGGATCGTCCGTCGCCCTTTTGCCCGTGGAAATCCCCGCTCCCGCGACTTACCGGCTGGATGCGGCCGGAGGGGAATCCCTTCTGGTAACGCCGGAGGGAAGGAAGGTCCCCATCGGCGACCGCGGGGTCGCCGGATGGGTCGTCTCTCGTCTGAGTCCGGACCGGAGCCGGATCTTCCTCGGCGGCTGGGGCGCCGACGTGGAGAACCTCGTCCTGCCTCGAGCCATCGTGTTGTTTCGGGACGGAGAATTCCTGTACGCGGGGCGCACCGGCCGATACCGGAGCGATGTCGTCAAGACGTACGGCAGCTCGGAGATCGACAACAGCGGCTACCTGTACGAATTCTCCCTCGTCGATTTCGCCGAGCCCGGAGACTCGCAGATCCGAGTCTTCATCCTCTCCCAGGACGGAAGGGCGTCCGAGTCCAACTATCCCCAGCCCGGCGACACCGTGAACTGGCACTTCCGGCGTTGAGCGGCTGCTGCTCGGTGCACTCAGCTTGTGAATCCGATTCGTGTTCACCAGCACGCTCCGATGAACCCGTTGAAACTGGGTGCCTCAAAGACGCTCCGCCAGACGGCCGGGACTCGCGGCGGCATTCGTCTCGGATCTCAAATATCGCCCGTCCGGAACTGCTCGGCCAGATAATCGCTGGATCGCCAAGCGACTGCCAGAATGGTTTCGGTGGGATTCTGGCAGGCGGAGCTGGGCCAGCAACCGCCGTCCATGACGAACAGGTTCGAGATCTCGTGGGCCTGGCAGAACTGGTTCAGGACGCTGGTTCGCGGATCGTCTCCCATCCGGGTGGTTCCCATCTCGTGGATGATCTCCCCCGGGGCGCTCAGTGACTTGTCCTCGCGGAGAATTTCCGCTCCGGCCTCATGCATGAGCTCCTGCAGATTCTGAAAGGCATCCTCCAGCATCTGATGGTCGTTGTCGGTCCTCTTGTAGTGGAACTTCAGGACCGGGATGCCCCACGCGTCCACCACGTCCTTGTCGATCTCCACGTAGCTGTCGAAGATCTGGAGCGGCTCCCCCCGGGCGTAGACCCGGACCACCGCCGGGTGCAACTCCTTGATCCTTTTCTTGTAGCCGGCGCCGAACCCACCGATCAGGTCGGCATGGCCCGGGAAGACACTGCTGCCCCCCTTGACCATGATCCCGTAACCGCGAATGAATCGGGGATGGCGGCTTCCCAGGTTGCTGTGCCGGGGAATGTAGGATCCGTTTGCCTTGCCGTCGTCGTTGCGGATTTTCGACCCCACCAGATCGGGCAGGACCCCGATCACCTGGCCGGCGGTGAAATGATCGGTGAGGTAGTGGCCCAGGACGCCGCTGCCGTTGGCCATGCCCCGAGGGTGGATACGGGAGACCGAATTCAGCAGGATGCGAGTCGACTCCAGAGTGCCGGCGGCCAGCACCACCACTTTGGCGTGAACCTTCCTCTCCACCTTGCTCTTCCGGTCGACATAGGAGACGCCCCGGACCCGGCCCTCCTTGTCCACCACCACCTCCCGGACGACGGCGTCGGTCAGCAGGGTCAGCTTTCCCGTCTTCGCGGCGTCGGGGAGGGTGACGGCGATGCTGGAGAAGAAGGCTCCCACGTCGCATCCGGAGCCGCAGCTTCCGCAGTAGTGACACGGCGGCCGTCCCCGGTGATAACGGCTCAATTGGGCGGTCCTGAGGGCTGTCAGGCGCCAGCCCTTTCGCGCCGCTGCCTTCCGGATCAGATGTTCGAAGCAGTTGTAGGCGAAGGGGGGCAGGAAGCGGCCGTCGGGAATCTGGGGAAGGCCCTCCTTGAACCCCTGGATTCCCACGTAGTCCTCGACCTTGTCGTAATAGGGCGCCAGGTCGGCGTAGGTGAAGGGCCAGTCCACCCCGTAGCCGTCGATGCTCGCCGCCTTGAAGTCGAACTCGCCCAGACGGAAGGACTGGCGGCCCCAGTGCAGGGTCCGTCCCCCCAGAATCCGGGAACGGCCCGTCCACTTGTAGGGCTTTTGCGAAGCACTCGTAGGCGCATTCGTATAGGGATGCTCGCTGTCCTTGGTGTAGTAGCCTGAGAACGGAGTCTGCTCCCTCGCCGCCAGCCAGCCGTCCTTCCGGATGACTTGGGGATTGCCCCGTCCCCGAAAAGGGAAATCGTAGGGCATGGAATGGGTCAGGAAGTCGGTGTTCTTGATGGGGGGGCCGGCCTCCAGCACCAGCACCTCCAACCCGTGCTCGGTCAGGACCTTGGCCGCCATCCCTCCGGCGGCTCCACTGCCCACGACCAGGACATCGTATTCGCGCAGTGCCATTGCCAAACCTCGCGAGCGGACGGGCTACCCCTCGTCCCCGTGATGGCCGGGATGGGGGCAGCCCTCCCATTCCGCCAACACCTGCTTCCCCTGGTACTCCAATTCCTGGTGGATCCCCTCCCGGGAGGTGTAGTAGGCAAACACGGTTCTCCGGCGCAGGTCCCGGAAGAAGCCATGGCCCACGGCTCTCTCAGGGTGATCCGGTTCCGAATTCGCAAGCCGGCCCAGGAGCGCCTCCTGATCCTGCGGGGAAAGCCGGACGAACGCCTTCTCGTACCGGATGAGGCTGAGGCGATCGACCTCTTCCAGTCCCTCGCGAAAACCCTGCCGGACCTCCTCGGTCTCGTGACTCAAGACCAGATCGATGTGCTCGTGGACCCGGGCGGTTCTGGCGCCCGGGGTGTCGGTCTCCGGAATGATGAGCTCGGCCAGCGTGGCCAACAGCTCCGCCTCGTCGGGCGTCAGAAAACTGGGCTTCCAGGTCTCGACCGCGCCGTGAGCAGCTTCCGCGGCCAGTTCGGGAACGGTTCCCGCGACCGGTGCCGACGCCACCAGCTGCGCCAGACCGGAGGATCCCACGGCCATGGTCTTGAGGGCGTCTCTGCGTCGAATCTGCTTCGCCGTCATGGGTCAGCCTCCTGCTCCCAGGATAGTGCCGATCCCCTTTCCACGATAGTCGGAAGTCGAATTCGGCCTCCTCCGCTCCCGCTGCCGGACCGTGGCAAAAGCCGGCATGGGCTGGTAACGTTAGCAGTCTCGAATCGCACCGAGATTGATACATCAACCAGGAGCAAGGCCAGATGAAGATCGCCATTCTGCACGGCCCCCGGGACCTCCGGATCGAAGACCACGAGCTCGATCCCTCGAATCTGGCGCCGGACGAGGTTTGGGTCCGGACCATCGTGACCGGGTTCAAGATCGGGACCGACCGCGGCAACTACGAAGGGGCCGAGGACGTCCCCGGAGCCCCCGTTTATCCCCGCTGGGTAGGAGACAGCAACCTGGGCGAGATCCGGGGCGTCGGCTCCAACGTCACCGGATTTCAGGTGGGAGACCGCGCCCTGTCCCAGATGCATCACCAGTCGGAATACATCTGCACTCCAGCCGGGGGCATCCTGGTCAAGGTCCCGGACGGCGTTCACCCCGAGGACGCTGTCTTCGGGAATCTCTATTCCCTGAGCGCCCATTGCTATCACAAGGCGCTTATCCGGCCGGGCGAAACCGTGGCCGTGGTCGGGCTGGGGACGCTGGGCCTGGGCGCCGTCGCCATCGGGCCCCTTTATGGGGCGCGCACTGCCGCCATCGGCAACAGCGACCTGCGCCTGGAAATGGCCCAGCGCATGGGGGCCCACGGGCTCTTCAGCAGCGACGATCCGGATCTGGCTGCGAAGCTGGACGAGTTCAGCTCCGGCCGCGGCATCGACCTGGTCATTCTGACGGCGAACCCATGGCCCGCCTACCGAACCGCCGTGGAGATCGTCCGGCCCGGCGGCCGTGTCTCCATCGTCAGTCTCCTGGGCCGCGGAGAAGAGGAACTGGAGTTCAACCCCCTCTCCATGCAGCTCTTCTACATCAAAGGCATCTCACTCATCGCCGTCTCCGGCAAGGATCCCGACCTCTTCCCCGGAGCCGACGGCGACGCCCAACAGACGCGGCACCGGGCTCATCTCTTCACACTGATGGCCGACGGCCTGCTGGAACCCAAACGCCTCGTGACCCACCGGCTGCACTACACTCGCATGCAGGAGGCCTACGAGATGGCCTATCACCGGGACAAGACCATGATGAACGTGGTGTTCGACTGGCGGGATGCGCATTCCGGAGAAGAGTAAAGGACAGGAGCGGCGGTTTCTAACCGCCGAACTCCGGACGGGGCAGGGGGGAATGAGCGTACGGGGGAACGGTGGAACGGGCGACTGGAAATCGCCCCTCCTCATATGACGAATGAGGGCGCCCCGAGCTGCAATCTGCAATTCGCAACCAAGAAAAATCATGAGCGTATTTGACCGGTTTCGACTGACGGGAAAGAGGATGTTCATCACCGGCGGCAGCCGGGGGTTGGGGCGCGAAATGGCCCTGGCCATCGCCGAGGCCGGCGCCGACGTGATTCTGGTGGGGCGGGATGCCGCATCCCTGGAGCGGACGGCAGGAGATCTGAGGAACCTGGGACGGGAGGCGTTCCCGATCCAGGCCGACATCGGCGACATGGAGGATTGCGAACGGGCCTGCGAGACGGCTCTCAGGGATCACGGCCCCATCGACATCCTCATCAACAACGTGGGAGGACGCCGCGAGAACATCCCCACCACGGAGATGACCCTGGAGCAATGGCGACGCCTCATCGATCTGAATCTGACCAGCACCTTCCTGTGCACCAAGATCATCGGCGGGGCCATGGTGCGCCGCGGCCAGGGGGGACGCATCATCAACAACGCCTCCATCAACGGGCTGATCGTGGCTCGCGACATCGGCGGCCGCCACTACGAGACGTCCAAGGCGGCCGTCATCCACTTCACTCGAGCCGTAGCCGCCGACTGGGCGCCCCACGGCATCACGGTCAATGCCATCTGTCCCGGGGGCTTCATGACCGAGCCCAACATCCGCTGGTCCAAGGAACACCCCCAGGTGATCAAGACCTTCATGGCCCACATTCCCATGGGCGGCTTCGGGCAACCCGAGGATCTGGGCCCCTTGGCCGTCTATCTGGCCTGCGACGCTTCCCGCTACGTGACGGGCGCCAGCATCGTCATCGATGGAGGCTACACCCTTTGGTAGGCGCGACTGCTCCCGCCGAGGATCCCGTTATCCCGTGCCGAAGCGGAATAACCCGGCTATGAGAAGAGTCATAAGAAGAGGCGCCAACCGGCGTCACTTTCTGGTGGGTCTGGGAGCTTCCCTGCTGCCTTTCCCGCGGCGTGCGTGGGGGAAACCGGCGGCCGATCAGGTGGTCGTGGGCCGTGGGGAGCTGGAGATCTCCGCGCTACGCTTCGACTGCACCCCGCCTGTAGGTGTCCCGTCCCCGACCCTGGGCGCCAATCCGGTGGTTCGCAAGATCGAGGGTCCCATGGAGACCCGTCTCCTGGCCCTCCGGCAGGGGAAGCTGACTCTGGGCTGGGTCAACAGCGATTACAACATCTGGCACGAGGGGAGGCGTTTTCTGGCCCAGGGTCTGGGCATTCCCCAGGAGCAGACCATCGCCTCCGCGACCCACAATCACTCCATCGTCACCCTCGGCGGACTGAGGAGAAACGTCCGGGGCTTCGGCAAGCGGTTCTTCAGAAATCTCCGGGAGGCCGCCCGCTCCCTGGAGGCGGGCTTCGAGCCAGCCAAACTCTCCTGGGCGACCGCCGAGGAGCCGTCCATCACCTACAACCGCAAAGGGGTCCGTCCCGACGGGTCCACCTATTTCATGCGGGAAGAGGACCGGATCCTGCTGGGCGACTTCGAGGGCGCCAACGATCCCCTGGCCTCGCTGCTTCGCTTCGATCGCCCCGACGGCACGCCGCTGGCCCTGATGGGACATTTCACGGGCCACCCGGTGGCGGCCTACAACCTGGAAGAACCGGTGATCAACCCCGATTTTTCAGGTTGGTCCATTCTGGACCTGGTGGAATCGTTTCACCCCCGGCGGCCCGTGGGGTTCTTCCTCCAGGGTTGTGCGGGAGACATCAACGTCAAGGGAATGTTCGACGGTCCCGAAAGGGCCCGGGCCGCTGGACGACGATTGGGAGACACTTTCATTCGAGCCTCCTCCGGAACCCGGGCCAATTCCGAGTCCGCACTGGCCCTGGCCTGGGGGACGGCCCAAGTCCCCTATGCTCCGCTCCCTCCGCCCGAGGAACTCCTCCGGCAGCGCCGGGAACTATTGGACTTCCAGAGAAGAACCAAGGAAGGCGATCCCGACACGCTCCGGGTCCTGGGCTACAACTTCTCCTCGACCATGAAGATGAAATACCGGAGGAATCTGGCCCGGCCCCTGCTGAGATGGACCGATTGGGCGCTGGAGGTTCAGGAGAAAGGGACCGTGCTGCCCGATTCCTTGCCCGTCCCCTTGCAAGTCATCGCGCTGGGCGACGTGGCAGTGGTGGCCATTCCGTGCGAGGCGTTTTCCGGCATCGGGAATCAGATCCGGAAGCAGAGTCCCTTCGCCATGACCATACCCGCCGCCTACAGCAACGGTTATCTCAGCTACATCGGCACCAGCCGGGACGTGGGGGACGGGGAGTACATGTCGGCCGTCTACCGCTACACCCGTCGACCGCCGTTCGCCCACCCCGCGGGAGACGCCATCGCGATCAAGGCGGTTGAGCTGTTGGAGACGGCCAAAGGCGCCATGGCCTGACTCCGGGCCGGAAGTCAGCGGCAACCAGGAGTCTGCGCGGTAGAAATGATCGTAGCGAGAAAGTGGGGAATCGAGGCCAGATTTTCTCGATTTTGAGGTGCATAGTTGTTCTATTCGCCGAGAAATCGAGGAAATCTGGACCGATTCTACCGCTTTCGCAGTAGATCAATTTCTGCGGCGCAGGCTCCTAGTACCCCGTAACACTTAAAGTTGTGGATACAGGCTCTTCAGCTTGATCCGTGCATCCTCCGTCTTGAACTGCCAGTCGATCTCGGTTTGCCGTTGGTTCCGATCCGCAACCCAAGCCCCGATCTCACGTTGCATCCCGGCCAGGCTTGGAATCCGGCGGTCCAGGCATTGTCCGCACAGCGCGCTCAATTCGATTTCTGCAATGTTGAGCCAACTGCCGTGCTTAGGCGTGTAGTGGATTTCCAGTCGTTGTGCCAGTTGGCGAGCGTGTCGAGGCTCGTAGGTCGCGTACAGCGATTCGATTCCGTGCGGGTTCAGGTTGTCCAAGACCAGGACCACCCGCTCGGCCTCCGGGTATCGCCTCTCCAACATGCCCTCGATCCACCGGGCCCAATCCTGTCGCGTGCGCCGCTCGCCCGCCTCCACATGGCAGCGGCCGGTCAGTGGCTCCACCTCCAGGAAGATCTGCGCGACCCCGTTGCGCACATACTCATGCTCGACTCGCTCCGGCTGGCCGGGCGCGACCGGCAAAGGCTCCCGCACTTCTCCGATCAACTGCTTGTTGGTCTCGTCCATGCAGACCACCGGACGACGGGGGTCGTACGGACGGGCATAGACTTCTAAAACGTCCTCCATGCAGGCTACGAATGCGGCGCTGCCCCGGGGCGGGATCCGCCAATACTTCTTCCGATGAGGCTGCAGTTGGTTTTTTTTAGCGTCCGCTGCACCGTCATCACCGACACCCGCTCGACCCAGCCCAGTTCCACTACTTTCTCCGCCAGCAGGCGCAGGGTCCAGCGCTTCCGTCCTGGCGGGGCCGGGGAGCAGGCCAAGGCGACCAGGCGAGCCTCGAACGCGCCGTCGAAGATCACTTTCCGCGGCGGCCGCACCCGCCGCTTGCGCTCCAAGGCGAACTCCAAACCCTGCTCCACAAACCGCCGTTTCAAGTGCTCGATCGTGCGGGCCGAGACGCCCAGCGCCTCGGCCACCCGGGCCACGGTCCATCCCGGCCCTTCCGGCCCGCGGTCGCACAACAACAGAGCCCGCGCGTACAGGAACCGCTTGCCGGTGGTCTTGGTCGCGGCCCGGGTCAAGGCCTTCAATTCTGAGCGCTCTTCCACAGTGAGCGTGACACGATAGCGTGGTGCCATGAGAACTCCTCCTTCCGAGTCCTCCAGCCTCCCACCATAGTATACGAACAATTACATGTTATTGGGTACTAGTTGGGGAACCCCGGATCGGAGCGCCGTCCCGGCTCAATAAGGAAGCGCCCTACTCCTCATCCTCAAGGTAGTACCCGGAGCCGATGAGGATCGGCAGGCCGTAGGTGACCACCCTCTTGACGAAGACCACCTTCCGCTGCTGCATTCCGGTGGAGGGGTTTCGCGACATGTAGTAGAGGAAGGTTTCACCGAAGGCGTGGGCCACACTCAAGTCGTCCCGTTCGCTCAGCGAGGTCAACTCGGAATCGGCTCCCCCCAAGGTCCAGCCGCCCCAGCGGTACGGGTCCCCGCTGAACAGCGTGTTGCCGTTCCCGTCCACGCCGAAGACGTAGACCGAGTCCCTTCGCCATCGCGGGTCCGACGAGAGGCTGACGGAGGCGAAGTACCCCATCGACTCCAGTTCCATGGCGGCACAGCGGACGAATTCCGTCAACTTCTGGATGGACGGTTCGGAGGTCAACCCCATGGCGTTGACCTCTTCTCTCCTGCAGGTGCCGGGATTGTCCCGGCGATAGATCCCGGCGCCGATCGCGGCGGGAATCCCGTCCCAGTCGATGCTCTTGAAATAGGAAGCCTTGGGCTCATCGTATCCAGTCGCCGGGTTTCTGAAGGAATAGTAGGTCCAGCCCCCGCCGAAGGTGGTCGCAAGACGATGGAACTCCCGAATGAGGTCGTTGCCGAATGAGTCGATCAACAGGCCCCATGGCTGCCCCTCCCTCGAAGAGTCGGGAGGAAAGACGAGTGCTCGACTCTCTTCAGAGATCGGCGTCATTTCGTCGACGAAGATGTAGTAGGGGCCGCTCTGCCAACGCTCCTCTTCGTGGAAGGCCCGCCGGGCCGCGTCGATTCCCACTTCCTGGACCAACTCGTAGGCACACTGGACAAAAGCTTGAACGTCCTCCGGCGTGCGAATGGCGCTGGCGACGACGGAGTTCTCGGCGCAGGTCCGGACGTCGCCGGCGCCGAAACCATGGACGACGACCATCGAGGTCGAGAGAATCAGGAGACAAGGGAGCCGAAGTTTCCGCATCTGGACAATCCTCCATATTCGCCGAAACGTTGAACCGTCCGGCGGCTGGTCAGACGAAAGCATGCCGCTCACCAGGAACGGCCCGTTGTAGCCCAAACGTCCAAGACGGAGCGGGAACCGCTCCAGAACGGAACCGCAGCCAGCCTTGCCTCAATGGCGATGCAGACTATTCCTCGTCATCGAGATAGTAGCCGGAGCCGATCAGGATCGGCAGGCCATAGGTGACCACCCTCTTGACGAAAACCACCTTCCGCTGCTGCATTCCAGTGGAGGGGTTTCGCGACATGTAGTAGAGAAAGGTTTCACCGAAGGCGTGGGCGACGCTCAAGTCGTCCCGATCGCTCAGCGAGATCAGCTCGGAATCGGCCCCGCCCAACGTCCAGCCGCCCCAGCGGTAGGGGTCCCCGCTGAACAGCGTGTTGCCGTTCCCGTCCACGCCGAACACATAGATCGAATCGCGTCTCCAGCGCGGGTCCGCCGACAGGCTGACGGAGGCGAAGTACCCCATCGCTTCCAACTCCATGGCGGCGCAGCGGACGAATTCCTGCAGTCTCGGGTTGGAGGGGTCGGCGGCCAGCCCCATGGCATTCACCTCGTCCCGCTGGCAGCTGCCCGGAAGGTCGCGGAGGTAGATTCCGGCCCCGATGGCAGCCGGCGTCCCGTCCCAGTCGATGGCCTTGACGTAGGAGGCCTTGGGATCGTCGTTGCCGGTCGCCGGGTTGGTGATGGAATAATAGAGCCATCCCTCGTCGACGATGCCCATGATCCGATGGAGTTCCTGAAAGTAGTCGTTGCCGTAGGCGTCGATGAACAGCCCCCAAGGCGTCCCTTCCCGCGAAAGGTCGGGCGGATAGACCAACGCCTTAGCGGCGTCCCGTACCGGTGTCACTTCGTCGACGAAGACGTAGTACGCACCACTTCTCCACCGCCCTTCCTCATGGAAGGCCGCTCGGGCCGCCTCGATGCCCATTTCCTGGACATACTCATAGGCGCATTGAACGAACGCCTGGATGTCCGCGCGGGTCCGTATGGCGCCGGCGACGACGGAGTTCTCGTCGCAAGTCCGTGTCTGAGCGAAGCTGACACTGTGAACGGCAACAATTAGGGTTGAGAGAATCAGGAAACCCGAAAGTCCATGTCTTTTCATCGCGACAATCCTCTGGACTCACCGCAGAGTCGACTCGCGCGGTGGCAGTTGGAACACGGGACCAGCGAAGGGTGAGAATCGGACACGAAATGCGCTCCATGAGCACGCATGAAGCCTGCCTCGTCAGTTATCGGGGAACAATGGACGGCCACTTGGACATGAGTACGGGCATCCGCTTAGTTCAAGCAATAGCATGATTATTTTGTGAATTCCAGCACCCTGGCGATCACGCACAGGTCACACGGGAGTGCTCGCCCGGGAAGTCCGCTCACCGGCAGACATGGCAGTGAAGCCGGATAATCACTGCAGGATAACGTCATGTTCTCAGTGACGCGGTGACAGACGGGAGCTGGAAGTCGTCTCACTCCTCCAGAAAATAGCCGGAGCCGATCAGAATCGGCAGCCCGTAGACCACCACCCGCTTGACGAAGACCACCTTCCGCTGCTCCATTCCGGTGGCGGGATTTCGCGTCCGGTAGTAGAGGAAAGTTTCGCCGAAGGCTACGGCAACGCTCAAATCGTCCCGATCGCTGAGCGACGTCAACTCGGAATCGGCTCCCCTCGAAGCCCAACCTCCCCTGCGGTACGGATCGCCGCTGAACAAGGTGTTGCCGTTGGCATCCACGCCGAACAGGTAGATCGAGTCCTGTCTCCAGCGGGGGTCCGAGGTCAGCCCGACGGAGCCGAAATACCCCATCGTTTCCAGTTCCATGGCGGCGCATCGGACGAATGCCTGCAACCTCTCATCGGAGGGCTCGGCAGCCAGGCTCATTGCGTTGACCTCGTCCCTCACGCAGGTTCCGGGAATGTCGCTCAGGTAGACTCCCGCGCCGATGGCCGCGGCCGTTCCATCCCAGTCGATCGACTTGATGTAGGACGCCTTCGGCTCATCCCGTCCCGTCACCGGATTGGGGAAAGAGTAGTAGAGCCATCCCTCCCCGAAACCGCCGACGATGCGCGCTCCCTCACGGAAGAATTCGTTGCCGAAGGCGTCGACCAGCGGTCCCAATTGAAGTTCTTCCCTTACGGGGGCTGGTGGGAAGACGGCCAGTCGCTCGTTTCCGGGCGTCCCGACGGCGACGGACTTGTCCGCGCACGAGAGATCATCAGCGGTGGCGAATGCGTGCGGCACCACGGCCACGAGGCCCAAGGGGATCAGAAGACAAACCAATGAACGCCGCATCACACTGAGGTCTTCCCGACCTGCAACGGAACTAACGCTGCCCTGTCATTCGTCCAGGTAGTAACCGGAGCCGATCAGGATCGGCAGCCCGTAAGTGACCACCCGCTTGACGAAAACCACCTTTCTCTGCTGCATCCCCGTGGCAGGGTTTCGCGACATGTAGTAGAGAAAGGTTTCACCGAAGGCGTCGGCCACGCTGAGGTCATCGCGGTCGCTGAGCGACGTCAGCTCGGAATCGGCTCCGCCCAACGTCCAGCCGCCCCAGCGGTAGGGATCCCCGCTGAAGAGCGTGTTGCCGTGTCCGTCCACGCCGAACACGTAGACCGAGTCGTTTCTCCACCGCAGGTCCGACGACAAGCTGATGGAGGCGAAATATCCCATCGACTCCAGCTCCATGGCGGCACAGCGGACGAATTCCTGCAACTTCCGCTTGGAAGGATCCGCAGAGAGTTCCGCGGCGTTGACCTCTTCGCGGTTGCAGGAGCCGGGGATGTCCCGCTGGTAGATCCCCGCGCCGATTCCGGCCGGGGTCCCGTTCCAGTCGATGCTCTTGATGTAGGTCGCCTTCGGCTCGTCCCTGCCGGTCGCCGGATTCGTGAACGAATAGTAGAGCCAACCTTCCCCGAAGCCGCTCGTGATGCGGTGCTGCTCCTTGTAGTAGTCGTTGCCGAAGACGTCGATCAGGAGGCCGCGTGAGGTACCCTCCCGCTCGGGCTCGGGCGGAAAAACGAAGTGGTGGGCTTGATCGCTCTCCGGCGTCGATTCGGAAATGAAGACGTAGAGGGGACCGCTCTTCCAACGTTCATCTTCGTTGAACGCCCTGCGAGCTTCTTCCAACCCCATCTCAATGGCGTATTCGTAGGCGCATTGAACGAAGGCGCGAACGTCGTCGCGTGTGCGCACGGCGCTGGCGACGACGGATTTCTCCGCGCACGACGCAGCGGGATCGGTGGCGAAAACCTGAGGTGCAGCGAGCATCAGGGTCAGGGGAAACAGGCAACCGGACAGTCTGCGATTCATAGTCATGACGTTCCTCCAGATCCGAAATCGGCCCTTGAGAGTCTCTCTTACTCGTCCAGATAGTAGCCGGAGCCGATGAGGATCGGCAGGCCGTAGGTGACCACCCGCTTGACGAAGACGACCTTCCGCTGCTGCATCCCGGTGGCGGGATTCCGGGCCATGTAGTAGAGGAAGGTTTCACCGAAGGCCTGGGCCACGCTCAGGTCGTCCCGGTCGGCCAGGGAGGTCAACTCGGTATCCTGCCCGCCCAAGGTCCAGCCACCCCAGCGGTACGGGTCCCCGCTGAACAGCGTGTTGCCGTTCCCGTCCACGCCGAACACGGAGACCGAGTCCTGTCTCCAACGAGGATCCGAGGACAGGCCGATGGAGGCGAAGTACCCCATCGACTCCAGCTCCATGGCGGCGCAGCGGACGAATTCCTGCAGCCTCTGGTTGGACGGATCCATGCCGAGCACCGTGGCGTTGACCTCTTCCCGGCGGCATGTCCCCGGGAGGTCCCGGCGGTAGATTCCGGAGCCGATGGCGGCCGGGATCCCGTCCCAGTCGATGCTCTTGACGTAGGAGGCCTTGGGCTCTTCCACGCCGGTCGACGGGTTCGTGAATGCATAGTAGATCCAGCCCTCATCGACAAGGCTCAGGATACGATTTCGTTCCTGGTAGTAGTTGTTGCCGAAGGCATCGTTCAGCAGTCTTGCGAACGCCTGTCCTTCCCTTGAGGGGTCAGGCGGGAAGACGAAGCTGCGAGTCTCTTCACTCACCGGCGTATCTTCCGAGACGAAAATATAGGAGGCGCCCTTTCTCCACCGCTCGTCTTCGTGAAAGGCCCTTCGAGCCTCTTCGAAGCCCACTTCCTGGACAAACTCGTAGGCGCACTTGACGAACGCCTCCACCTCCTCCGGTGTCCGCACGGCTCCGGCGGAAATCGAGTGATCGGCGCAAGCCGAGGTCTGAGCCGGAGCGAAACCCTGTCCGGCGACTACCAGGATCGGAATGATCAACAGATAAGACAGTTGATGCCTTGCCATGGTGACGGTCCTCCGGCCCCGCCGCGCCTGGGGACGGCCAAGCGGTAATTCATGGTCCATAGGTAATTGGGGAAATAAGCGCTTGGATAAGAGTCGGACACACGACGCGATCTTTCGTAGGACGTTCGCAGCACCAAGTGACCACGATCGGCCACCCGAGGATTCAAGTCCAATTCGCCACCATACATTTTTCCAGGAATAGCACGATAAATTGGATGCGTCCAGCGTATTGCAGCCCGATAGCTCACCATTTTCTGTCGGATCCGAAGCACGTCAAGAGGCAGGGGCAGGTCCTGTTTCGACCGGCTCGACACTATCGCAAGGATGGGAAAATCCGAGTATCCTACGCGGATGCAGATCACCTACATTGAGATGACGGTGCAGGGGCGGTCCGGTATCGAGCAGCGCTCCCTCCCGGTGGGGTCGGTTTCCGGCGCCCGCTTCTGCTCCCGGGACGTGGAGGAGACGCGGAAGCAGATGGACGAGCAACTCGAGCGCGACGGACGATTCACCATGGCGACGCTCACGAATCCCTCCGTCTTCCACCTGGGACGCTATCTGCTGACCCAGAGCCCCGACTTCGAGGCCCAGGGCTCCATGACGGGTGGAGAGGCCGAGGTCGTGGCCATCCGAGACGGCCGGGAGATCCTCATATCCGTCGGCAGCGACCAGTGTGATCGGGAATTGGATCCCCTCTTTCCGGACAAACCCAAACAGATGTGTCCTCACCCGTTGGCGCGAGCCGCTTGGCCTTACGAGGAGGTCCGGCCCCATTGGGATGAACTGCGCATCTTCAGCCACGTGGTGGTGGGAGAGCATACGGTGCCATTGCAGGACAGCAAGATCTCCGAGCTGGTGGACCTGGAGTACCTGCTGAACCTGAACCAGGTTCGATCGCTGGCCGATCCCATGGTCCTGTACTGCGGTTGCGGTTCCTTCCTGGATTCGGTGGATGAGACGGTCAAACGGCTTGACCTTCCCCCGGAAACGGCTCTGGGCGTCGGCGACAGCTTCCTGGTGGGCCTCAACGACCCGGTGCTGGACCGGACCATCCAACACGAGTTCCGGGCGGTTCCGCTCGGAGACGACCTGCAATACCGGCAAGACTTCGATCGACGGCCGGAAACGAGAAAAGAGGAGTAGGCATGCCCAAGCTGACTGTGGAGGGTGTAGGAGATTTCGACGTGGATACCGGCAAGCGGCTGGTTCTGGCTCTCACCGACGAGGCCGGCATCGATCAGCTGCACGCCTGCGGCGGGAACGCCCGCTGCACCACCTGCCGGGTGGAGTTCGTCGAGGGCGAACCCGAGCAAATGACGGCCGCGGAGAAGGAGGTCCTGGAACGGCGCCGAGCGACCGGGGTCCGATTGAGCTGCCAGATCCGTTGTGACCACGGGATGTCGGTGCGGATCATCAGTCGGCTGGAAGGAAGCGGACGGCGCGACGCAGGTCGCAGGCCGGCCGACGAGATCCATCCCCAGCCGGTGGAGTATGTGGAAAGGAACTGAACCGAGACTCGCCGGTCCCGTGGGACGACTCTTCGTCCTTGCCGGAATTCTGCTGTCGATCCCCTGTCTGGAAGCTCAGACCGTCTACCGGGAGAGCTTCGACTCGGGCCCGGGAAAGTGGCTCACCGGAAAGAACCGGACCGACCCTCCCGGATGGCACCGGAACATCCTGGGATTCTGGGGAGAAGGAGTCCCTCTGAAGTGGAGCGCCAAAGGCGGACATTCGGGAGGGTTCGCCTATACGGAACCTCCCTGGTACTTCGACGACAACCATGGGGAGTTCTACTGGCTTTACCTGATCTTCGTGGCCTATTCCAACGACGCCGGGCTCGCGGGAGCCGACCTGCGAGACGCCGAGGTGTCCTTCTACCTCCGGGGGCGCGATCTGGATCTCAAGGGCTCGCGTCTCTTTTTCTGGATTCAGGGACCCGGCCACGAGGGCGATTCCAACCGGAACTGGGCCCTGACTTCCCTCCCCTGGGACCGGATTCTGCTGGATGGCGGGTGGCAGGAGGTCCGTTTCAAGCCGCCCAACGACGAAAGCCGATGGAGCTTCATGGGCCACACCAACGGCGGACTGGCCCGCCGGATCCGCGTCTCCCAGAGCATGGCTTCCGGCAAGGGCACGCTGGATCCGATCCTGGCCGGGACTCACGTGGACTGGGGAATGCTCCTCTGCGGAATCGACCCCAACGACCCGCCCCAAGGCAAGATCGACCTGGACGAATTCGTGCTGGCCCCGCGCCGGCGCTGACGGGGGTCCGGTCCCTTCAAATCAACTGTTGGTGGCCGGCCGGCGGGGAGCCAACCGATCCCGCACCTTGGGATTGACCAGGGACATGGGCCACTCCCCCCTGAAGATGCGGGCCGCTTCCTGCCCCATGATCGTGGCCCCTCGATTCCAAATCGCTTCGGAAAGCCCGGCCGAGTGAGGGGTCAGGACTACGTTCTCCATCTCCATAAGCGGGCTCTCCGAGGAGAGCGGTTCCACCTCGAAAACGTCCAGACCCGCGCCGGCGATCTGTCCTTCCCGGAGCGCCGAAATCAGGGCCGACTCGTCGACGGTCCGCCCCCGGCCCGTGTTGACGAAAAACGCACTTGGCTTCATGGCCCGGAAGAAGGCTTCGCCGAGCATGCCCCGGGTGCTGGCGTCGCTGGGCACGTGAGTGGATACGAAGTCGGAGCGGCGTGCCAATTCGTTCAGGTCCGGGACCAGCTCGATCCGGTACTCCTGCGCGATCCAGGGGGGAATGTACGGGTCGTAGGCGATGACCTTCAGACCCAGAGCCTGGGCCTTGTGGGCAAAGAGCCGGGCGATGCCGCCGAAACTCACCAGACCCAGAACCTGTCCGACGAGGGGAGGAATGGGGTCTATTCTGCCCCAGAGATTCGGCGTCCACTCTCCGTTCCTCACCCGGCGGTCCAGACTGACGATCTGGCGCGTGCAGGCCAACAGCAGGGCCAGGGCATGATTGGAGACCTCTTCGGTGCAGAAGCCGGGCGTGTTGACCACCATGATTCCCTGCCGGGTGGCGTCGTCGATGTCGATGTGATCGAAGCCGTGTCCCTGGCTGAGAATCGCCTGAAGCCTCTTGGCCTGATCCAGCACCTCCGTCCGAAGCGGCACGCCGACCGTGACAACCACGTCGCCGCCGCAAACCGCCTGAACCGTTTGTTCCGGGTCCGGCGAGCGAACGACTTCCAATTCATAGTCCAGGCCCGAGAGTTGAGCTTCCAAGGGGGACGGGTCCTGGTCGACGATGGTCAGCCAGACGAGACGATGTTTCGGCATGGTTTCTCTCCTCCTGATAGTGGTCCGTCACACTCCGTTCCAAATCCTCTCCGAGTAGCTCGGAAGCCCCTCAACACCCAGAGCCAGACTCCAGATGGCGCCCGTGGCCCCTTCGCACACCAATAGATTACCGTCCCGGAAGACCGCGTTGGTGGGATACAGACCGGGAAGCCGGATTCGATCGATCACCTCGGCGCCGGGGGATACCACGGCGATCTGGCCCCGGCCGAAGAGAGTGACGTAGAGGTCGCCATCGGCGGCGAATCGGATCCCGTCGGGACCGACCCGGCCCGGGAAACGAACGAACTCCTCGAGAGGTCCGGCCAAGGCCCCCGACTCATCCAGCGGCGCGCGCAGGATCTTACCGCTCGTGGTCTCCACGACGTAGATCGCCTTGCCGCAGGGATGGAAATCCAAACCGTTGGTAAACTCCAGACCGTCCGCAAGAATTTCCGCGAAACCCTGCTCCGTGACCCGTGAGACGGCTCCGGTACGACGGCCACGCCACGCCGTTCCCGGATCGGTGAAGTAGACCTGCCCGCCGGGACCGAGAAGGATTTCGTTGGGTCCCCGAAGCCGGCGCCCATCGATGTAGTGGGTGCAGAAATCTTCCAGCGATCCATCGGGTTCGGCCCGCAGAATCTTGCGCAACTTGTGGTCCGATATGAGGAGGCTCCCGTCCGGATTCACCACCACGCCCTGGGGCTTTCCGCCCGTGGCCAGGAAGCGGGATACCCGGCCGGCCGGGGAGATCCTGGACACGTGGTCGGCGCGGCAGTTGGCCACGAAGAGGTTTCCGCCGGCGTCGAAGGCCGGTCCCTCGGGCATGGAGAGACCCCGGGCAAAAAGGGTCGGCTCCTCCAGGTTACGCCTCCGGGAGAGGGGGCCCCGGATGACGGCGGGAGCGTTCCGCCGCGGCAGCGGCAGCTCGACCTGCCGTCCGGTCCGAGCCGAGAGATAGCCGGCCTCCATGATCTCCACGCAGCGCAGGCCGTCCCAACCGGTGAGCACCGGCTCCCGGTCTCTGAGTATCCAGTCGGCAAAGCTGGTCAACTCTTCGACGTAGGCGCTTCGGAAGCCGGCCTCGTTGTCGAACCGATGCCGTTCCTCCCAGCCGTCCCGGCTCCGGATCGACACACTGCAATCGTTGGGGTCGTAGAGGATCCCGCCCTGCTCCAGCACGATATGCACGCCGAAGGCTTGGCGAAAGGTCCGAATCGGGGAAAAGGGGCTGACCTGAAGCGTGGCCACCGCGCCCGATTCGAAGTGGATCAACACCGAGATCTCGTCTTCGAAGTCACTGCGGTGATCCGTCTTCACGGGACTCCTGGCGAACACGTTTCCTGCTTCGCCACAGATATGCCGCAGAAAATCGACGTCGTGGACGCCGGAGGCGTGAAGCAGCCCTCCGCCCAGTTCTCGCCGCAGCCACCAGCTCCACCAATCCCGGTGGTAGAAACCATTGATGTTGACCGCCATCACGCGCCCGAGCCGGCCGTTCCGAACCACTTGGGCCATCTTGGCGTATTGGGGACGCAGCCGCCGCTTGTGGCCGACCATGAGCTTCACGCCGTCCGCCGTCGCCGCTTCCATCATCCGGTGGCACTCCTGGACGTCGAGCGCCATGGGTTTCTCGCAGAAGATGTGCTTGCCCGCCCGGGCCGCCTCCAACGCCTGGGGGCAGTGCAGGTGGTTGGGCGTCGCCAGGAAGACCGCGTCAACCTTGGGGTCGCCGAGACAGTCGGAGAATGAATCGTAGGCGGAAGTCTCCAGGCCGGCAGCCAAGGCGTCGACGCCGGCCCGGTCGGAATCGTAGCAGCCGGTGATCCGGAAGGGCTCCAACTCCTGGATCAGGCGGGCCATGCTGGAGCCGAAGTTCCCGCAGCCCACAATCGCAATGGCGACTCGCTCCATGCCTCCCCTATGTCGCCCGAGCCGCGTCTCCGAGCTTTTTCACGGAAGGTGCTCCAAACGCCAGAAAACACCACTGACCATGGCGATGTTCCGGCTCAGGTTTCCGTGAAAATAGACGCTCAGAAAGCGATTTTCGGAGATCTGCACGCTGGGTGCCGTGAAGGAATGTCCGGGGGGCCTGGGGACCAGCACGAATTTTCGGGATTGGCTCATAGCCGTTGTCCCGGTTGCCGTGCCGTCGAGCCAGCGCCGGCCGCCGTCGAGACTGATTCTGGCCAGCAGGGTTCCGTCCGGGCCTCCACCCGGGTGGGCCCCCTGATGGGTCACCACCACCCGGTTGTCCGCCGTCCAGAGGATGGTCCCGCGAATCTCGTAGAATCCGGTGAGCCCTCCCGGAACCTCGGCGAAGGTGCGGCCGCCGTCGCGCGATTCCAATAGCAGGCCGTTCTTGTAGATGGAGGGCATGTTGGACTCGGTGCTGGCCGGGGCGCCCGTCTTCTTCAGCGTCTCCGACCTATCCTCGCCCGCCAGTAGAGGCCTCTGGATCCGGGTCATGGCCAGGATGCGGTCCGAGTCTGCGGGATCGACGGCATAGCCCACCTCGGAGGCAAACTCATGCACCAGGCTCGGTTCGCCCCAACTCTTGCCGCCATCGCGGCTCCGGAACAGGAAGAGGCCGCCCACGTCGGCGTCGGGCGAGACCAGTCCATCCTCCATCAGGGACGGATCCTCGTAAAACCAGGGGAGTCGCCGCAGACCGGCCGAGAACATGAGGGTCCCGTCGGGCCGCTCGATGAATGTGTTGTAGTCGTCGCCGGTCCAGTTGTAAGGCCGCCGGCTCGATTCCGGGGAGAGATCGGAGACGTCGAGCGCCGTCGTGGTCCAAGTCTCGCCCGAGTCGGAGGAGTGGCGCACCTCCAACTGGGAGGCGTCCTTGACGCCGTCCGCCAACCAGAGCCGTCCGTCGCGGCTGACACCCAGGGCAAAGGCCTTCTCTGCTGGGATCAGGCTCCAGGTCTTCCCTTGGTCCCGGCTTCGGGCCAGACCCCCGGTCTGGGTGTTCACGAAGATGGACCCGTCGGGATGTCGTATGATTCCCAGCATGCCCCGGGCCAGCCGCGTGCCTTGGGGAACGATATTGACCGTCTCGCCGATCTTGACCTGGACACGCTCCCAGCCGGCCGCGTGGATCGGTTCCAGCAACCATGCCACACTCACAACCCATAGCAGCAGTCGTCTCATCGCACACCCCCTTCCCGGGTCTCCGCCCAGTTTACTACCGCCCCGGCTGCAAGAATACAAGGGAGAGAGTTACCAGCCCGTGGCAAAAGTCGTCGCGGCATTCGACCGTCCCTGCATCCCGGCGGACTGCGTTGTAATCTCTCACATACTCCCGGTATGCTCCCGAATCGCGCCTTGTCCGGCGGGCGCAGGAACGGTCTCGGTGCTCGCGAGACTTTCACCACGGACTGTTACACACTAACGACCCGGCAAGCGGCGTCTCGATCGGCGCCGGCGCTTCAATCCCGGAAGGGATCGAACTCGTCCGCGCCGGCCATGGCCACGCCGATGGGGTCGAGCGTGTGCAGGATCCTGATGGTGCCCCGATGCGCTTCCAGAACTTCAGGCAGCCGTTTGTAACAGTGGGGAGATTCGTCGGTTCCGGCCCCGCGGAGCTCGACGTGCTCCCGGAGTACCCGCTTAGAGGGAGGAGTTTTCCAAACCGTCGCGAGTTATCCCTTTCCCCCTATTGTCCCCGAACGATGAATCCAGCTCGCCCCGGAGTTACCTGACAGGCAGCAATTCCCCCCAGACTTCGTCGGCAAGATGAGTGCGATTCAACTCTTCGGCGCGCAGGCGCCAACTCGGCATTACGCGGTCCAGGATCTCCCGGAAACGCTCGTTGTGGCTCGGTTCGGCGAGGTGGGCCATCTCGTGGACGACGACGTATTCGAGGCAGGGCAGGGGCTTCTTGGCCAGCTCGGAGTTGAGCCAGATGCGGCAAGCCCCGGCATTGCAGCTTCCCCAGCGTGTCTTCATGCGGCGGATGCGCCAGTCGGCCACATCCACGCCGATCCGGGATTCCCACTTGGCGACCATCTCGGGGATGCGCTGTCGTAGCTGAGCCCGGTACCATCGGTAGAGCAGGGCCTCGCGGGCGTCGCGGCCGGTGGCGGGGCGCACGCGCATCTCCATCCAGGCATTGTTGCGCAGGCGAATACCGACCGGGCCTCTCGATTCAACCACATCCAGACGATAGCGTCGTCCCTCGAAGTAGTGACTCTCACCGGACACGAAGTCGCGCCGGGATTGGCGGTCTTGCTGCTCGAACTCGGCACGTTTGCGCCGAATCCATCCCAGGCGCGAAACCACCGCCAGCCGTATCGCTTCGTCGTCGAGGCGCAGCGGAGCCGAGACGCGTACTTCGCCCTCGGGGGGATAGACGCTCAGGTGGAGGTTCTTGATGTCCTTGCGGATGACTGCCACGGGAATGCCGCTGACATCCATGTGGTACCTGTCAGTACTCACTGCGGGCCTTCACAATTCCGCAGATCGTGTTCGTGTAAGCCTTGAAGGGCCCGAGTGCGTCACGGATCGCCCTGCCGATCCGCTTCTCCTTGATGGGGTGGCCACGCCAATCGGCCATCCGGGCCTGTTGGATTGCGCGATCGACAGCCAGCGCCGCGACTTCGCGGGGATCGGTCCCGGTATCCGGCTCCCACCTCGCGCCCGGCTCGGCCACGCGATCTGCCGGCAATTCGGCCGGTAGATTGTCGTAAATTGCGCGCAGTCCCCCGTTGTTGATGCTCGCCGGATGTGAACCACCGGCTTCGCCGCCCCTCACCTTTTCGGCGAGCTCGATGACCTTCTTGAGGTACGCCTCGTACTCGATCGCTTCCTCCCTGCGCTGTTTGATCAGCGCATCGAGCACCGCCGACATCTTTTCGTAATACTTGGGATTCACGGCCATCTCGTCGACGATCAGGCGGCGGACGTTGTTCTCGATCGTCTCGGCAACGGCGCGGTGGCTGCGCCGGATCCCTTCGGGAAGCGAATCGACGGCGCTCTCCCCGTCCTTGATGAGCAGGTCTACGAGCGTCAAATCGTTGAACGCGGAAAGAACCTTGCTGTCGTCGGCCCGGATGTAGTTGTCGAGGAGGTGCCGCATGGCGGGCTCGAACATCTTGAGATCGACGTAGTCGCCGCTGGCCAGTTTGACCTCCTGGCGAACCTTTTCGTAGTGGCTCACCTCGTGCCTGATTTCGAGTCGCTCGGCCTCCGTGTAACCCGCCTCGATCATCTCGTTGGCCAAGTTGGCGTAGGCGCGCAGGAAAGCCGCCACCATCCTGTACAGCATGAGGCGCTTCCGTTCGTTGGCGGCAAGCTGCCGGGCCGTGTCACCCGTTCCGCCGTGACAGAAGTAGCGCAGGTACGCTTCCGTGTCGCGAGACGGCTCGACCGGTTCGCACAGCGCCTTCACCGCCTCGCGGGTTTCCTCCAACCGCTCCCGTCCCCGTTCAAGGCGGTCCTTCAACAAGCCTTCCACGTCCTCCCGGTCATAACCCTCGAACGCTTCGCCGGTGTAGTCCTGGATCGCGCCCTCCAGCGAGCGGAAGAGGTCCTTGTAGTCGATGATGTAGCCGTACTCCTTGTCCTCGCTGTCCAGGCGGTTGACGCGGCAGATCGCCTGGAAGAGACCGTGATCCTGCATCTTCTTGTCGATGTAGAGATAGGTCGCCGGAGGCGCATCGAAGCCGGTCAGCAGCTTGTCCACGACGATCAGGAGCTTCATCTGCCCCGGCTCGTTCACGAAGCGCCTCTTGACCTCCTGCTCGAACTGCTCGGCCTTGTGCATCGCCTTGTCTGCGGGCTCGCCGAAATAGTCCGCGAGCATATTTCGATAGACATCGTACTTGAGCAACCGCTCGGTGAGGCCCTCGCCCGTCTCCTCTCCCGTGATGTCCCGTGTCGTCGGGCTGTAGGAGGTGACGATGGCGCACTTGCCCTTCAGCCCGGTCCCATTGAACGCCTCGAAGAAGCGGCAGGCTGCGTAGACACTGTCGGATACGAGCATGGCGTTTCCTCGGCCGCTCTGCAGGCGGTCCCGGGTCTCCATGTCGATCAGGATGTCGTCCACGATCTTTCGGATGCGGTCGAGCGAGCTCGTGACCTTGCGCATGGTGCCCCACTTCTGCCTTAGCTGCGCGCGGGCCAGGTCGCTGAGCCCCTTCGTCTTGATGTCGAACCACTGGTCGATCTTCGCCTCCGAGGTGATGTTCTGGTCGATGTCGCGCGCCTCGTAGCGCAGGTCCAGAACCACCTTGTCACCTACCGCCTCGTCGTACTTGTAGGTGTGGATGTATGGGCCGAAAGTCTCGATGCTACGCTGCTTGTCGGACTTCAGGAGCGGCGTTCCAGTGAAGCCGATCAGCGTGGCGCCGGGGAGGATCGCCTTCATGGCCTTGTGCAGCTTGCCGGACTGGGTGCGGTGACACTCGTCCACGAAGACGAAGATCTCGCCCCCGGCCCGGAAACCGCGTGACATGTGGGCCCGGAGGTCGTCCACGTAGCGGTCGACGTTTCCGTCCTTGGAGCTGCCGAACTTGTGGACGAGCGAACAGATCAGCGATTTGTCGGCGCCCTGCAGGACCTGGGCCAGATCGGCCCCGCTGCTCGTGCGATAGATGTCCTCGTCCACACCCTTGAACACCATCTCGATCTGCTCGTCGAGCTCGGTGCGGTCGGTGACGATGAGCACGCGGCCATCAATTCCCTTGAGCTCACGGATCCACTTCGCCAGCCACACCATCGTGAGGCTCTTCCCGCTGCCCTGAGTGTGCCAAATGATCCCGCCTTCGCGGCGGCGGACGTACTCCCGGGCCGCCTTCACGCCGAAGTACTGATTGTGACGGCAGATCTTCTTGACGCCCGCGTCGAAGACCACGAAATCGTGGATGAGTTCGAGCAGACGATTGGGGACGCAGAGGTGGCCGAGTTCGCGAAGGAGGGCGGAGGTGGGGGTGTCGGGGGCAGCAGTACCGGCTTCCTTCCACTGGAGCCAGTGCTTCTCCGGTGTCCCGATCACGCCGTAGCGCAGTCCTTCGGTGTCGTTACCCGCCATGACGAGCTGTACGGTGGTGAAGAACGGCCGGATGAATTCCCTCTTCTGGTTGACCAGATTCTGGCGGATCCCCTCCGCCACCGAGACGGTCGAGCGCTTGAGTTCGAGCATCCCGACAGCGATCCCGTTGACGTAGACCACGATGTCGGGCCGCTTGGTGTTGTTGCCCTCCACCGTGACTTCTTCGGCGATGGCGAAGTCATTGGCGGCCGGGTCCTTCCAGTCGATCAGGTTGACGGTGACCGTCTGTTCGCCGAGTCCGGGACGGACTCTCGCACCATAGCGGAGCAGACCGTAGACGTCGCGGTTGGCGCCGTAGAGCGTTCGGCCCCCGCCGAGAGCGGCGGCCTTGTCCAGTTTGTCCAGCGCTTTGGAAATGATGGCGGGGTCGTGACCCTGGTCCGCGAGAAATCTCCTGAGATAGTCGGCTTCGATGTTCCGATTCTGGCGGTCGTGCCAGTTGCCCAGGTACTTGTAGCCGAGGTGGTTCTGGAAGTGGTCAATGACCCGGCGTTGAGTACGAGCCTCGATCTCGCCGACGGGAGTCATCGGGCGCTCCCGGAGCCGGGTTCGGGAGAAGGATCGCGATCGGTGCCGGACCCGCCCAGCACCTTCCAGTACCCGCCCTTGTCGGGGCCGACCCGCTCTATCTTCCCGGCCGCTCGCAACTTGTCCAGCCGGTACCGGACGGTGGACGTGGTGGTGCCGAGCGTGGCGGCCATTTCGCGGCGGCTGACGGATGGCTGCCGACGGAGAAGCGCGAGGATACGGTCGTAGAGGGACTGGTTTTCTGGCGGTTTTCTGGCTGATCCTGCTCGTTTCTGGTGGTCTTCAGGCTCCCTGGACGCCTCTTCCCGGTCTTCTCCGGCGGTTTTCTGGCCTTTTTCTGGCGGTTGACCGTCTTTTCTGGTGGTTTTCTGGCGGTTTTCTGGCTGTTCCTCCGCTCGGCGCAACCGGGCGTCTGCGGCCAGGTACGCGGCAGAAAACGGGAATTCGACCCACAGACCGTCGCCGGGCTCGATCCGCCAACGGGGCACCGGGTTACCCGCTTCCTCACAGGCCTGCCTGATCCGGTGGATCCCGCGACCCCAGGCTTCGATCAGGCCTGCGCGAAAGAAAGCGTCCGCGATCGCCGGGTTGTACGGCCGTGACGCGTGCTCCCCGGTCAGGTTCTCCAGCGACCACCCCCTCGGGAGCCGCCCCGCATTCCAGATGGCCACACGGTCGTCATAGACACGGATCTGAATGGGTACGGGGACTGCGTAGTCGCGATGGATGACCGCGTTTGTGACCGCTTCGCGCATGGCCTCGTAGGGCACGGGGTGAGTCTCGACCCGGTAAACGCCATCGTACGAAATCAGAGCGCGCGAGTACTTGGAGTAGAGCAGGTCCATGGCACGCTCGACCTGGGAGAAGAGGTCGCCTTCGACCGCATCCTGGTAGATGATGTCGGCGCCGCGAAAGTACCCGATCTTGAGATAGGCTTCCCGAAAGAAGGTGCCCGGCTCCGGGTGGAAGAGCAGGACGGCAGCGCGCTTCAGGTGCCGGCCCTCGCGAAGGCGCAACTTCTCGATGACCTCGGAGTCCGATGCGCGGAGAATGTTCTGGTTCAGGCGGCCGCTGACGGAAGCGCGTTCCCGGAAGTCATCCAGCGTGTGTCCGTCCAAGTCGCGCATGCGGACCCCCGGCATCGCCCCGTCGTCCCATGTCCGCCCTTGCCGTTCCAGCAGGAAGCGCGTGAGCGAGGCGCCCCGAAGAACCTGGCTTGTACTCCCGGACCGATAGTGGAACTTGCCCCGATAGCTGATCGGGTTGGGATGGGGCTTGACGGCGATCTGCAGGTACTCGCGTCCGTGCTCCGATTTCAGGTCGACATCGACAACGATGCCGAGGAGAGACTGCGCCTTGTTGGGAATCTCCTCGAGCAGGCGCAGAACGTCGCTGATCCCAACGACCTCGCCGCAGTCGTTCCGGCCGATCTCGAGGACGCCGCCCTGGGCGTTGGCGAAACCGCAGATCCACTTCAGGTACTCGTCCCGCCAGGACGACTTCCACTCGACGTTCTGGGACTCAGGCGTCATGGGCGTCGTCGTCTTCCGTATTGGCGTCGGGGATGGGCAGCCTCATGGAACCGGTGAGTAACTGCTGCATCATCCCCTGCTTGATCGCGCGGGTCTTGTCGAGTCGGCGCTCCAGCGCGACGATCTCGGCGTCCATGTCGAAGAGGACGGTGGCGATGGCTCGTTGTTCGGGGAGAGTAGGAGGACAGGGGACCCTAAGCCTGCCAACATCACCGCTGTTGACCGCGGGGTAGTTCGAGCCAGCAAGGAGCTTCTGCACTTGAGCGCTCACTACATCGCCAAACAAATGGGCAAACAAGAACCGAGGGTCGCATCGGTCTCGCTTTGAACGAAGGACTGCAAACCCAGTCGAGCAAACGGCGTTGGGCACTTGGTCGACAAATATCAGGTGTCCCTGCAAACCTGGCCGGACTGTTGACATAAGTACATCACTGGCCCGCAGTACCCGTCGTGCGCGCGACGGGGCGGTCGCGAATGACTCCCTTGAATAGCCAATTAGTCGACCACCATCGACGTGATCCAGCGAAATGTAGTTGAAGAAGAAACCTGGGTCTGTATCGCTGGGTAGATTCTCGGGATCCACGTCAGCGAGTTCGTTGATCCGTCGCGCCTCATATTTCCCGCTGAATCCCGGGAGTCGCGTCCTGCCCGTCAGAAGTTGCTGCATCGCGGCCTTCTTGGTGGCCCGCTTCTTGGCGATCAGCGCTTCCAACGATCCGATCAGCTCGTCAACATCGGATAGGACGGCGGCGATGGCGCGCTGTTCGGAGGGTGGCGGCAGTGGAATCCTCATACCCGCGATCATCTCCATCCGAACGGAATCGACGGAAGACTTCGCTGTCATGGACATGATGCGGCGGTAAAACCTCTCACTGAACTGGAAAAAGAAGTAGAGCCCATCGAGCCAATCCGAAAAATCGGAAATCCGATAGACCCGTTGATAGACGTCAAACCGGCCACGGACGTAGTGGAACACCTTTCCGGTTCCGACTCCATCACCCGCCGTCAGCACGGCTTCGCCATCGTACGAATAGGTGCCGATGCGCTCGACTTCCTGAGATCGCACAAAGAACGGATACTCTCCACCCTCTCGCTTGTCTTGCGTATTCCTTGAGCCAGTCTTGATGAACGTATGTTGATCGATTCTGTCCACCTCCCAATCCTCTGGAATCACCCCCACATCAGTGTGCTTGTACCCCGCCGGGACATCCGGCGGGTTGCCTGCACCCTCCGGTGCATGGGCATCTCTGACCGCCTGCCCCACATTCATGGGTGTCCCTCTCGCCTCTTCCGATCTCCTGGCGGACCCTCGCGGTTTGAACACGTTCCTTCCTTGAGAAACTGCTCGCTCAACTTCAGTAGACTGGGTGCCTCACTCATCGGGCTTGGCGAAAGAGTTTCGACGGGCATCGTCTGTCGAATCTCTGACGCCTCACGGGATTCCGCAGACACCGTCTGCGGAATCGACCGGTTGCTGGAAATCCGCAACAGATTTGCGGAAATCGTCCGTACTGAGACTTTGGAGAGGAGGCGCTCATGACACAGCTCCACCAGCCGCTCAAAATCGAATAGCCGGCTCATACCGACAATCCCATCCGCTCCAGGTGGCCCTCGACCTTCGCACCGAACTCCCCAACTTGACGCGCAAGCTCAGGCAGCGGCTTCGCGTACCGCCTTTCCAGCACCCTGACCCGATCCACCAGCCCACCCGTCAGGCGTTCCACCTCCCGTCCGATCGCGCCCTCGACGCTCGCTATCCACTTGTCGTCAACCACGAGCTCGGCGATCTCCACCGCGGTCAGCGTCGTGTAGCGCGTGAGCACCTTCTCATCCAGATTCGTCTGCGCCGCCTTCACGGCCTTCTTTGAGGCGCCGTGCGCCTTGATCAACTCAAGACACACTTCCAACGCGTCACGCTCCTCGTGATCTTCAGGATCGTCGACCACCTCCTTCAGCCGCTTCTTCACCGCGGCTTGCGTCACCTTCCCAGCATCGGTCGTCGCGCCGTCCAGCAGCCCGTCTTCACTGCCATGTTCTTCGATAAACTCCTCCAGCTCCCGGGCGACGGCCTGCTCCGTTGCAAAGTGCCGGGCGACGACCAGCCCTGGAGGGACTAGATCCATCCTGTACTTCTTGCGGTTCACCTTCAGGTCGGGCGGCACCGCGGCACCCTTGCCCCGAACCGGCACCAGCACACGAGGCCGCGCGGCGTCCGCCCACTCCCCCGTCACCACCAAGTACACGTCGTCCTGTATGACCTCGTCCCAGTAGTCCATCAGGCACTGGTAGACATCGTAGCGGTCGAGAAGCGGGAGACCGGCGAAGCGGCTCAGCAGGTCCTCCGATAGGTCGCGGATCAGCGCCTTGGGGGAATCGCCTTCCGCAAGCGCCCGAAGGCGCGGCGCATGCTCCTGCCTCCAGCCATCAAACACCCGGCTCACCCGGTCCCCATATACCTTGAACTCCTCGTGTTCGAGGACGACTGATCTCACCTCGTCCGCTTGAACCTGCGCGTCGCTGTACCCCTCCCGGCCGTTCGGCGAGAAGAGCCGATGCCGCAACGCCGGGAACACCTTCCAGTAGGCGCCAAGGGCGTAGATATCCCGGTTCGGGATCCCACCGTGCAGGTGCGCGCTCAGGTCGTGCAGCTCCTCGGGTTCGCTGGAGTCGATGTAGCGGGGGATGTTGAGGTTGTAGTCGTTGACTTCGCTGGCGATCTCGGCCAGCGGCACCATACGCGCGTATCCGAGTGTCTCCTTCTGTCCGTTGAAGACATCCACGATCCGGTGAATGTCGCGTTCCCGAAGCCGGTTCCTGGCTCCGTCCTTCCGGAAGGCCTTGCTGGCGTCGATCATGAAGATGCCGCGGCGCCCCACCGCACTCTCCTTGTCGATCACCACGATGCACGCCGGGATTCCGGTACCGTAGAAGAGGTTGGCGGGCAGCCCGATGATTCCCTTGATCAGGCCGCGCTGGACGAGATTGCGGCGGATGCCGGCCTCGCGGTTGCCCCGGAAGAGGATCCCGTGCGGCATGATGATTGCACCCTTGCCGGTGCTGTTGAGCGACGCGATGAGGTGCAGCAGGAAGGCATAGTCTCCGTTCTTGGCCGGAGGGACGCCGTACTCGAAGCGGCGGAATTCGTCATGGGCCGGATCGAGGCCGTTCGACCAGGCCTTCATTGAGAACGGGGGATTGGCGACGGCGAAGTCGAACCGCGTGAGCCGTTCCGGGCCGTCCGTAAATTGGGGGGCCGCGAGGGTGTTGTCGCGTTTGATCTCGGCGGCCACGCGTCCGTGAAGGATCATGTTAAT
Organism: Acidobacteriota bacterium; assembly: GCA_965263035.1. Classification (GTDB taxonomy): domain Bacteria; phylum Acidobacteriota; class UBA6911; order RPQK01; family JAJDTT01; genus JAJDTT01. Next base: position 3,879,106 of record OZ253580.1, on the reverse strand, counting down.
GCGCGCCATCATCCACGTCGCGACGTCCATCTCCTGCCCGTAGATGGTCAGCCCGTTCGACGCCTCGTCGGCCGCCTTGATGAGGAGCGACCCGGAGCCGCAGGTCGGATCGTACACGGTGTGGCGCCGCTTGGTGTCCGGGCCGATCCCGATCACCTGGGCCATGATGCGGGAGACTTCAGCCGGGGTGTAGAACTGTCCCTTGCTCTTGCCCGACTGGGTCGCGAAGTGCCGCATGAGATACTCATACGCGTCGCCAAGGAGGTCGTCGCCGTGGGCACGGTTGGCGCGAAAATCGAGCCCCTAGCTCGACTTTACCGTGTTCGCACCAGCATAGCATTGCCCTAGCGCGTGGGCAGACCGACGATTCAGATTCAAGTTATTGATAAGGAAGGGTTTATCACCCAGCCCGGCCGAGGCCCTTGCTCTCGTCCCATTGATTTTTGTATGGCCTAATATATGGTGGGATTTGTCAGGTCTTCTCCAGAACTATTATTCCATCTATAAATGAAGTTTTTACGGATAACTCGCTTGACATCGGTCGGATCCATACGCTATTGTATGACCTAAATATATGGCCAGCCTCGTCAAGAAGATCATCCGGGGCCGCCCCTACTACTACGCCCGCGTCTGCAAGCGCGTCGACGGCAAACCCAAGATCGTCTCCCAGACCTATCTCGGTCGCGCCGACAAGATCATCGAGAAGCTCCGCGCCGCCCCCGCCCCCGCCCAGCCGCTCGAGGCGGTCGTGCGCGAATTCGGGGCCTCGGCCGCCCTGCTTACCCTCGCCCGCCGCTTGCAGTTGGTCGAGCACATCGACCGCCATCTCCCGAAGCGCGGCTCCGGTCCCTCCGTCGGCACCTACTTGCTCGCCGCCGTCCTCAACCGCTGCCTCGCCCCCGGCTCCAAGGCCAGCCTCGCCCGTTGGTTCGACTCCACCGCCCTGCGCCGCCTGCTCCCCCTGCGCTCCAACCAGCTCACCAGCCAGCGCTTCTGGGACCATATGCACCGCGTCCCCGTCCCCGCCCTACCCGCCATTGAACGCGACATCGTTGCCGCCATGACCCGCGAGTTCCGCCTCGACCTGGGCCAAGTGCTGTTTGACGCCACCCACTTCTTTACCTACATCAATTCCTTCAACCAGCGCTCCCAACTGGCTCAGCGCGGTCACAGCAAGGAGGGCCGCAGGTCGTTGCGCATCATCGGCGTGGCCCTGCTGGTCACGGCCGACTTCCGCCTGCCCCTGCTGCATCGCACCTATCCCGGCAACCGCCCCGACGCGCCAACGTTCCAAAGCCTCGCCGCCGACTTGGCCCGGCGCTACCGGGAGATCGCCGCCGGGACCGAGACGGTCACCCTGGTCTTCGACAAGGGCAACAACTCGCGCCCGAACTTGGACTGGGTCGAGCGCAGCCCGTTCCACTTCATCGGCTCGCTGGTCCCCACCCAGCATCCGCACCTGCTGGCCGTGCCTGCGGACCAGATGCGCTCGCTGGAGGCCGACGGGCTGGCCGGCGTGCGCTCCTACCGCACCGAGTCCAAAGTGTTCGGCGTCCAGCGCACGGTGCTGGTGACTTGGAACCAAGCGCTGTTCGACGCCCAATGTCGGACGCTGCTGCGCGAGATCGCTAAGCGGCGCCAGCACCTGCGCGCCCTGCAGTGGCAGTTGCGGCGCTGGCGCGAGGGCAAGATCCGGGGGGGACGCAAGCCGAGCCTGGCCGGCACGCGCAAGAAGGTCGACGGCTGGCTGCGGGCCCGGCACATGCGGGACCTGTTCGCCGTTCAGGTGCGTGAGGTGGACGGCTTGCCGAAGGTGAATTATCGCTTCCAGCGGCGCGCCTGGGAGCAGCTTCAGCGCACGTTACTGGGCAAGACCCTGCTGTTCACCGACCAGGCGGGCTGGAGCGACGCCGAGCTGGTGCGCGGCTACCGCGCGCAACATCATGTCGAGAGCGCCTTCCGGCAGCTCAAGGACAGCAACTGCATCGCCATCCGGCCACAATACCACTGGACGGACCAGAAGATCGCGGTGCATGTGTTCTGCTGCGTGCTGGCGCTGCTGCTGTGCGGCCTGCTGCAGCGGGAACTGAGCCGCCACGGCGTGCAGGATTCGATCCCCGCGCTGCTGGACGCGCTCAGCGGGATCCGCGAAGTCGACGTGCTGTATCCAGCGCGGGAGGAGGGCGGCGAGCCCGAACTCCGGACGACGCTCTCGCAGATGACGGACGAACAGCGCACGATGTACGAAGTCCTGGGACTCGAAAAACACGCCATCCGACCCCTTGATGCGGCTCCGTAGGTCATACGGGACACCTGCCCTATCTCTTTGCAAAAAAACAACTTATCTTTATCCTGATCTCCAATACGGTAAACTCGGGCTAGAAGATCCCCACGAGCTTCGATAGGCGCTCCTGCATCTCCTTGCCCTTGCCGAGCTTGCTCTCGTCGAGGAAGTCGGTCTGATCGATCACGCCCTTAAGCAGATAGCCGTTGGCGTCAGCGAGTTTGCGGATGGCTACGTTGATCCCATCGCCGATATCCTTGGTTCCCTTCAGCGCCACCATGTCGGCGAAGCTTCCCCCGGGCGGCACGTTGATGTCGGCATAGGGATCGTCTTTCCCCGCGTACTTGTCCGAGACGTACTTCATGAACAGCAGCGTGAGGACGTAGTCCTTGTACTGGGACGCGTCCATGCCGCCGCGCAGTTGGTCGCAACTCTGCCAGAGCGAGGAGTAGAGGTGGGATTTTCGGAGGGGCATGGCTGGATCAGTAAGTGGGCTTGGAGATCGGGAGTGGAGGGGGCAAGACCTTCGAAATGCCGAACCACTCCACCACTTGGAACGGAAGACCCGCCTCGTCGAACTTCAAGACCGTGTCGTCGAAGTCGAACTCCTCCGGCATCTCCCGCATGTTAACGCCGAACCCGACGATGTAGTGGCGCAGGTTCTGAGCGATCTCGGGGGCGTCGGCGAGGAGCTTCGCGAAGTTGTAGCGCGACGTGATGTAGAACCCGAACACCAAGTCCCGCCGAAGCTGCCTCCGGAGGTTCTCAATCCTGCCCCGGTACTTGGCGTGGACGGCCAACACCTTCGGCTTGGTGCGAGCCAGCACGCATTCGAGCCGACGGAGTACAACCGTGAGCTCCAGGATGACGTTCAGGTAATTACCGCGCTTGAAGGTGTCCCGCACCAGATCCGCCACCCGCCACATGACGCTCATGAACTCGCTGTGTTTCATGCCCAAATGTAACACGTCGTCCGACGCCGGTCTCGAAACTCGTCGGATCAGGATGGGGCGTAGGCGATGGCGGCCCGGCCTGAAGAATACAAGGTGGGAGAGTTCCACCGGAACGTCCGGCAGACGGCGTCCCGGATGAAGCCGCCGATTCAATCCCGGTAGGGGTCGAACTCGCCCGCGGCGGCCATGGCCACGCCGATGGGGTCGAGCGTGTGCAGGATCCTGATGGTGCCCCGGTGCGCTTCCAGGACATTGGGCAGCCGTTTGTAACAGTGGGGAGATTCGTCGGGGCCGGCCCCGCGGAGCTCCACTCCCATGCCGCGGATCCAAGCCAACATCATGTCCCGGCTGATTTCGCCCGCCGAGATGCGGACCCGCTTCCCCTTCCTGAATCGGGTCTTGCCGGCGGCACGGGTCCGGGACATGACCCGGCCGGCGCCGTGGACGGTGGAATAGAGGGCTTTCTTGCTCTCTTTCGAGTCGACTCCTTCCAGGATCACGGAGCGGTCGCCCATGGAACCCCCGACGAACCCTTTCTGTCCGGGAAAGGCGGGCGTGGCGCCCTTTCGCACCACCCACAACCGGCGGCCGTCATGCTCTTCTTCCCAGGCGAAATTGTGGTGATTGTGGACTTCTTCCAGGACCTCCGCTCCCAGAATGGCAGCGACCGTTTCGCAGACCCAATCCCGTCCCGCGTAGGCATAGCGGCCCGCCAGCTTCATGCACGCCACGTATTCGGCCCCCAGTTCGGTCTCCACGTCCAGCAGCACCGGGTCCACGTGCATCCCGTTCCTGCCGCCCCCGGCCTTGATGAAGTAAGTGGCCAGCTTGTGGCCCAAACCGCGGGACCCGAAGTGCACTCCGGCCCAGATCCGCTCCTGCTCGTCCGAGAAGAGGTCGACATAGTGGTTGCCGCTGCCGATGGTGCCCAGTTGTTTTCTGGCGACCGGTTTCAGGCGCTCCGCCACCGGAATCTTCCAGGCCGGATCGTCGTAGAAGAGGTCGTGGTCGACGGGCTTCCGGTTGACCCGGCCCACACCGAAGGAGAGGGACTTCCAGATCTCATCCATGATGGATGGGATGTTCTTCCGGATGTCCCCGTGATCGCAGTCGAGACGGACCGCCTTGTTGCCGCAGGCGATGTCGAACCCGACGCCCGAAGGGCTGACGCGGCCCTGGTAAGCGACGACTCCGCCGATGGGAACGGCATAACCCAGATGGTGGTCCGCCATCAGGGCGCAACTCTCCGCCTCCCCGGCGCAATTCTTCATCTGAAGAACGGCGTTCTCCTGGGGATCGCCCCACACCGGAATGCCGTCGATGAACCGCATCTCAGGGAAGGAGAATGGCGATCCGCCTACTCGGACAGTTTTGCCTGGTGTCCCTTCCAGACCCGTTCCAGGAACTGATCCCGCCCCGAGTTCCAACGATAGTAGCGGTAACGAAAGGAGTTCTTCTTGTAGTAGTCCTGATGATACTCCTCGGCCCGGTAGAATCGATTGAGTTCCCGGATCTCGGTCACGATGGGCCCGTCGAACACGCCGGATTCCTCCAGTCGCTTCTTCGATTCCTCGGCCAGCTTCCGTTGCAACTGGTCCTGGTAGAAGATGACCGTCCGGTAGTGGGGTCCCCGGTCCACGAACTGGCCGCCGGCGTCGGTGGGATCGACATGTTTCCAGAACACCTCCAGCAACCGGCTGAACGTCACGCGCGCGGGATCGTAGATGGCCTGCACCGCCTCGACGTGGCCGGTCCTGCCGGCGGAGACCTGCTTGTAGGTCGGATTCACCTCAGCCCCGCCGGCGTAGCCGGAGATCACCTCCTTGACGCCGTCTACCTTTTCCAGGTCCGCCTCGACGCACCAGAAACATCCGCCAGCCAGCGTCGCCGTGGCCGAGTCCACGCCTCCCGTGGCCGAGTCGTCGCTCGCCAACTGTGCCCAGGCGCCAGGACCGAACAGGAGCGCCGAAAGAAAAATCCCGGTCAAGCCGATCCCGATAAGATGTCTCATCGCCCACCTCCTCACTTTCAGGAACATTTTGGTGACTACTCCCTACCATTTTGACTATCGGCTTCGAAGGTTGTCCAATGCCACGCCCTGGAACGAGGATGAAACATGTGGTTTTCTTCATGGTGGCGCATCGTGATGACTTCGATCTCTTCGCAACTGGAGGGGACTATGGATTGGAACCGGAATTTTTTCCTCGTTTCGATGGCGTTGACCGATTTGGCCAGATCCGCGAACCGCGGCCGAGACCAACGTGAACACTCAACGCGGAGGTGGTGCTGAAGTGGCCGGGCTGAGACCGTCGCCGGAGCGATCGCTGGCCGCATTGGAAGAGGTCCGCCGGTGGGTGCCGCCGACTCGTTTGACCCTGGAGGATGACCTGTCCCGGCTCCTGGGGACCAAAGTCTACGTCAAGCATGAGTACGAGAGTCCGGTCCGATCCTTCAAGATCCGTGGGGCCCTGAACCTGGTGGCCGATCTGGTTTCCGATCCTGGAATATCCAGACTGTTCACGGTTTCGACCGGGAACCACGGCGCGGCCATGGCCTATGCCTGCCGGCAGTACGGGATGGCGCTGACCGTGGTGGCCCCCGTAGGGGCGGATGAGAGCAAGTTGGCGCTGATCCGGGAGTTCGGAGCCGATCTGGAACTGCTGGGAGGTGACCTGGACGAAGGCAAGGAGCTGTTGCTGGCACGAGATTTCGAACCGGGTCATCGTTTCATCGAGGATGGGAAGTCGGCCCGAATCGTCGAGGGAACTTCGACGATAGGGCTGGAGCTGGCCACCCAACAGCCCGACTTGGAGGCGGTTTTCGTACCGGTCGGAAACGGCGCTCTGATCGGAGGGCTCGCCAGCAGTCTGAAGGCGGCGAACCCGGCGGTTCAGATCATTGGGGTCCAGTCGGCAGAGGCACCCTGCATGGCCTTGTCCTTCGCCAACGGCAGGCCGACGGACACCGCCACAGCCGAAACCTTCGCCGGCGGCATGGCGGTCCGAGTCGCCATCCCCGAAGCCGTGGAACTGATGCTGGAGGTGGTGGACCGGATGGTCCTGGTCTCCGAAACCGAGCTGAAACGATCCATGCGCCTCTTCCATGAGGTCACGGGGACCTTGCCCGAGGGCGCCGGCGCCGCCGCCCTCGCCGCGGCCCTGAAGCTCCGGCGGCAGTCGAAAGCCGGCGAACCCTGGTCCTGGGACAGCGTCTGCCTCATTGCCAGCGGAGCCAACGTCGACTCGAAGCTGGCCCGCGAGGTGGAGAGCCTCTCCTTCTGAACTCGCCGCCTCTTAGATCAGATTCTCTTGGACCACTTTGCCCGGCGGCGGCGTGGCTGCGGCCACGGCAGGTTCACCTGTTCCCTCAGAAACGACTTGAGTCGATCCTGGAGTTCCGCGGGAACTTGCGCCTCTTGGTCTCGTAGCTGTTGGACCATTTCCGTACAGGAAGTGTAACTGCGGAGATAGTGCTGACAGGGGGGGCAGGCAGACAGGTGTTCGTCCAGTTTAAGCCGGACCTCGGGGACCATGGAGCCGTCGGCGTAGTCCAGAAGCAGGTGGATGCACTCCTTGCACGTGAGCAGTTCAGAGCGCCGATTTCTGAATTTCATGTCCTCCCGTCATGGTAGCGAGCCAGCTTCTCCCGCAAGAAGAGGCGAGCTCGATGAATCCTGGTCTTGGTGGTGGCCTCCTTCAGGCCCAACAGGGAAGCGATCTGCCGAATCGGATATCCGTCGATATCCCGGAGCACGACCGGCGCCCGATATGCGAAAGGCAGGGACTGTATGGCCTCGTAGAGTTGCGCCGACAGCTCCCGATTCAGGAAAATCTCTTCCGGATCCCCGGTCCAGCCGAAGATCGGGTATGTCAGCTCGCCGTCCTCCCGGAAACGGGGCATCCAGTCGTCCAGTTGGATCTCCCGCTGTCGCTTGTGCTTGCGGAGCCACATGATGCTGTTGTTCACGGCGATTCTCTTTATCCAGGGCCAGATATCGCTCTGCTGCCGGAAGGTGTCAATCTTGCGGATAACCCTGAGCAGCGTGTCCTGGAGGATCTCTTCGGCGTCGGACGGGTTCTTGGTGTAGTTGAGAATGACCCCGAAGAGGCGGCGGGAAAATTGATCCACGAAGGAGTCGATGACCTTGGTGTCCAGGCTCTTGAGACCCTCTATCAGGTCCCCTTGGTCCAGTGTTTTCGCCTTCATCACAACTCTACGATACCCGAGTCCCAGGTCCAAATCCAAATTGAGTTCGGAACCCCCGATTGCTACGATTTGAACATGAGAACGGTGGTTTTCGGACTCTCGTTTCTGGTCCTGAGCCTGCACGCTTCCGGGGCCAGAGGCCAGGCCGGACGCCGGGACCTCCCCCGGCCCGAGTATGAGCGGAGCTTGACTCACCGGGAGGACCGGCAGAACCTGATTCGGGCCGTCTTCAGGAACGGCCTGACTCTCCTGATCGAAGAACATCCCGCAGCTCCCCTGGCGTCCGTGGTCACGCATCTGCGCGGGGCCACCGGGGCTCCGGACGACCGGCGCCGGGAGACGTTGCTGTCCGAGCTTCTCTTGAACAACGAAAAGCTCAAGACCCTCAGTTTCGAGGCGGCCTTGAAGCTGAGACCTGAAGCGGGACTCACGGGACCGTCTTTTGTCTCTACGGCTCCCGCCGCCCATCTGGAAGGCGCGCTGAAGGCTCATGCCCACCTGCTGGACCCACCGGCTCCAACGGCTCAGGAGTTGGAACGGGCCGTGGCGGCGGTGCAGGAGCAGGACCGCATGCTCCAGCACTCTCCGCGGGAGTTGTCCCGGGCCAGATTGTTGGAGGGACTTCTGCCCGGGGTGGGGCCAGCGACCCGCGCGGAGGATCTCCACCCGGCATTGGTCCGGCTGCACCGGGAGCGCTATCACCCGTCCCGGTTGATTCTGTCCGTCTCCGGCGCCGTGCTGCGGAACCAGGTGCTGGAACACGTGGCCCGCATCTATGGCAGCCGGCCGGCGGGGACGGAGCGAGTCCGGCGGCGGTCGAAAAAGCCCGAAAGCAAGTCCTGGCGTCCCTCCGTGACGCGTCTGACCTACCACCACATGACGGGCAAGCTGCAGCAGGCTCACGTGCTGCTGGGCTACAGTATTCCGGGTCTCGCTCACCCGGATCACGAGGCCCTGCTGCTCCTGGCATACCTTCTCGGTCAAGGGAAGAGCTCCTTGCTCCACCAGAGGCTGGTCCAACCAGGAACGGCCGTTTGGTCGCAGTCCCGGGTCGAGGCCGATTCCGGGACGGGACTCTTCTGGGTCTCCCTGGCGGCTTCCCCCGGCGCTATCGATCGAGTGGAAGTCGAAACTCTGGCCGTCGTGGAGGACATCAAACAGCAGGGGATCACCCCGGGTCTGCTGAACCGGGCCAAGGCTCTCTTGGTGAAGGACTTCTACCGGGACCAGAACAGTCTTCCGCGGCGGGCAGTCCGTCAGGCCAGGATGGAGGCGGCCGGCCGCTTCTGGCAGGGACCGGAAGCCGTCGGCCGGATCCAGTCCATGACCCCGGCCCGGGTGCGGGAAGCCGCTTCCAAGTACCTGAAGCTCGACCGGTTGTCGGTCTTGGAATACTACCCGGCGACCGCGGAGAAACGAACCTTCTCGGCGTCATCCTTCCAGGAGATGTTGGACCTGCTGGTGCCGCCGGCAACCCTCCGGCAGCAGGATTCTCCCCTGAAGTCGGCGCGGGGCGATGACTTCGCGCCGGTTCGGTTCCAGCCCCGGTTCTCGCGGCCCGAGTTCAAATCCACGTCGATCCTGAGAGGACCTTCGGTCTACTTCCAGGAAGAGCATACTGCGCCTCTGGTTCACCTGGGCGTGTTCTTTCCGGGTGGCCGGATCCAGGAGTCGGCTGGAAACGCCGGGATCACGGAGCTCATGGTCCGCAGCACACTCCGCCAAGCCGTGGAAGAAAAGGGGGAACTCCGCTGGTACGACCTGGAGCTCATGGGCACCGACATCCAAGTGGTCAACGAACTGGACTTCTTCGGCCTCCGCTGCACTGCACTTTCCCGCCATCTTCCCCAGATTCTGGAATTCCTGATCAATTGGTACCGAGAGTCGACGCTGGACAAGCAGTCCCTGCACCTGGAACGGCAACAACTGCTTGCCGAGATCCGGAGCTGGCAGGATGACGACCGTTCCCGCCCCCTACGCAGGACCCGCTCACTTCTTTACGGCTCTCATCCGTATGGACTGGACCGGCTCGGGACGTGGGAATCGGTCTCACGGCTGGAGCTGCAGAACGTCGACGAATGGCTCCGGATTCGGATGCAGGGCGTCCATCCCTGGATTTTCATCCTGGGAGATATCGAGGGGACCTCCTTCCTGGATGACTTCATCTCCCAACTGGCCAACAGCCGCTATCAGCGCCGCTGGGCGGTTCGCAAGGATGAGGAAGAGGAGATCGAGGAGGAGCCAAGTCAGTCCGATCCCGAACCGGCCATCGTGGAGCGAGAGGGCGTGGTGATGGTGGGACTGCCCGGACCCTCCTATGGGACCCGCGACTCCTACGTCGCCGACGTGTGGAAACACCTTCTCCTGAGCCCCCAGATCCGGGATCTGGTGCCCGCGGGAAGCCCGGCGCTGTCCGACCCGGATCTCCACTTTCAGTCGACACTGAGCCGGGGCGCCCTGTTCGCCTCGGTGTCGTCCATCGAAGGGCGGGAGAAGGAGGCTCGCCGCGAGTTGTTGGCGTTGCTCTCCAGCCTCCCCAAGGTCCAGTTCTCCAGGAACGACGTCCTGAGCGCCATCGTGGGCGCCATCACTCACCATCACGCTCTCCGCCAGGATCGGCAGAACCTGCTCCTTCAACTGGCCTTGAAAGCCTTTTCCAGCACCGACTCCCGGTTGCCGCGGGAGTACGTTTCGGTCATCCGGAACGTCACACCCAGTCACATCCGATCCTTTGCCAACCGGTACTTTCCCGGAACGGATCAGGGGGGCAGTTGACAGCCCGTGGTAAAAGTCCTCGCGGCATTCGACCGTCCCTGCATCCCGGCGGACTGCGTTGCGACCCGGTCACATACTCCCGGTATGCACCCTCATCGCGCCTGGTCCGGCGGGCGCAGGACCGGTCTCGGTGCTCACGGGACTTTCACCACGGACTGTAGAGACCGGGTGCCTCTTACGCAGGGAGACCGGCCGGAATGAACCAGATCCTAGACGACCCGCGCGAGATCCGGCGCCGCGACTCCCAGGACATGCTCGGCTATCTGGGCCGGTTCGACCGCCAGCTGGAGCAGGCTCTGAAGATCGGGAACCAGATCGATCTGCCCGCCCTTCCCGCCGGTGTCCGATCGGTGACGGTCAGCGGTATGGGAGGTTCGGCGGCCTCCGGCGACTTCCTGCAGATGTATCTGGGCCGGGAGCTGAAGGTTCCGCTGTGGGTGAACCGCAACTACGGCGCGCCGGGGTTCGTGGGTCCCGGGACGCTGTCGCTGCTGTGCAGCTACTCGGGAAATACGGAGGAGACGGTGTCGGCCTTCCAGGCCGCTCATGCCGCGGGAGCCCTCATCGTCTGTATCTCCTCGGGCGGCGCCCTGGCTCGCCTGGCCCGGGAGCATGGACACACGTGGGCCCGGATTCCCGGCGGCCAGCCTCCCCGATCGGCCCTGGGCTTTCTTTCGTTTCCCTGTCTGGCGATCCTGAGCCGCCTGTCTCTGATTCCAAGTCGCGACCGGGAACTTGCGCAATGTCTGGATTGGGTCCGGGACAGGATCCGGGCCTACGGCCCCGATCAGGCGACCTCCACCAACCCGGCCAAGCAGGCGGCTCAAGTTCTTCACGGTCGAATCCCCTTCGTCTACGGGAGCCAGGACCGGTTGGAACTCGCGGCCCGCCGCTGGTGCGGTCAGTTCGCGGAAAATGGTAAGCAGCTCTCCTGCTGGAGGGCCCTCCCCGAAATGAATCACAATGAGGTTGTGGGATGGAAACATCCCGCCGATCTGTTGGACCGTATACTTCCGGTTTTCCTGCGGGACTCGGAGGACCATCCCAGGATCCGGCTCCGATTGGATTGGACCCGGAGGTTCCTCTCCCGGCGGTCCGGGACCACCCTGGAGTATTGGGCCGAAGGAGACAGTTGGCTGGACCGATTGTTGATGCTGATTCTGTTGGGCGACTACGCCAGCGTGTACCTGGGACTTCTCAACGGTGAGGACCCCAGCCCGGTGGCAGCCATCGACGAGCTCAAGGCCGAACTGTCGGGAACCCCGGAAACCGGTTAGGAGTCTGCGCTGTAGAAATGATCGTAGCGAGAAAGTGGGGAATCGAGGCCAGGTTTTCTCGATTTTGAGGTGCATAGTTGTTCTATTCGCCGAGAAATCGAGGAAATATGGACCGATTCTACCGCTTTCGCAGTAGATCAATTTCTGCGGCGCAGGCTCCTAGCAGGTACTGGAGACTTGATGAACCCAGAGCTATTTCGAGAATACGACATTCGGGGAATCGCGGATACCGATTTGGCGGACGATTCGGTGGAAACGCTGGGCCGCGGCCTGGGCACCTACTTCGTCCGGCACGGCGTCACTCGGGTCACGCTGGGACGAGACGTCCGGCTGAGCTCCAGCCGGCTCCGGAACGCCCTGGCCCGGGGTTTGACGCGAACCGGCCTGACCGTCATCGACATCGGAGTCTGTCCCACGCCCCTGCTCTACTACTCCCTGCACCGTCTGACGCCGGGGGCGGGAGTGATGATCACTGGGAGCCACAACCCGCCCGAGTACAACGGCTTCAAGGTCGCCTTGGGGACCGGCACCATCTACGGCGCCGAGATCCAGAAGGTCCGGAAGATCGTCGAAGCGGCCGACTTCACTCGCGGCGAAGGCAATCTGGAATCGGCGTCCCTGATGGAGGATTACCGCCGGCACATCCAGGAGCGGATTCCACGTTTGGGGAAAAGATTGAAGGTCGTCGTAGACTCGGGCAACGGGACCGCCGGTCTCGTTGCGCCCACCATCTATTCCGATCTGGGTTGCGAGGTCCGGGAACTCTATTCGGAACCGGACGGCCGATTCCCCAACCACCATCCCGACCCCACCGTTGTGGAGAACCTCCACGACCTGATGCGGGCCGTCCACTCGGGTGAGGCCGATCTGGGGATCGCCTTCGACGGCGACACGGACCGGATCGGAGTCGTGGATGACGAGGGAGGGATCCTCTGGGGAGATCAGCTGATGATGATCTACGCCCGGGAGATCCTGGAGCGGCGGCCCGGCACCACGTTCGTGGCCGAGGTGAAGTGCTCCAAGAGCCTGTACCAGGACATCGAAGCTCGCGGCGGACGGGCCGTCATGTGGAAGGCCGGCCATTCCCTCATCAAGGCCAAGATGAAGGAGGAAGGGGCCGTTCTGGGCGGAGAGATGAGCGGACACATGTTCTTCGCCGACCGCTACTTCGGCTACGACGACGCCATCTACGCGGGAGCCCGGCTCTTGGAGATCCTCGCCACCAGCGGGCGCCGGCTTTCGCAACTGCTGGAAGACGTCCCTCCGACTTTCAGCACGCCCGAGATCCGCATGGACTGCCCCGAGAACCTCAAGTTCCGAATCGTCGGCCTGGCTCAGTCCTACTTTTCCCGAAACTACGAGACGGTGGATGTGGACGGCGTGCGAATCGTCTTTCCGGATGGCTGGGGACTGGTGCGGGCGTCCAATACCCAGCCCGTTCTGGTGTTCCGTTTCGAGGCGGACTCGTCCGAAAGGCTGGAGGAGATCCAGAATCTGGTCCAGGGAAAGTTGGAGGAACTCAGCAGTGGGATCCACGCGAGCTGAGGCGTCGAGCGCCTCCATGATCGCGGCCTCCAAGTACCATTCCTACGGCAACGACTACCTGGTGATCCGGGAAAGCGATCTGACCCGCCGGAGCGCGGCCGCGCTGACTCGGGCCATTTGCCGGCGTCACTTCGGGATCGGGGGTGACGGGTGCGTCTTCGTCGAACCGGGAGGGAAGAACCGCTTCCGAATCCGGATCTTCAATCCCGACGGCAGCGAGGCCGCCATGTCGGGAAACGGATGCCGGTGCGCCGGCGCCTTCGTCCATCACCAGGGCTGGACCCTGAACCCGAATCTGACTCTTGAGACTCTGTCCGGGGTCAAGATCCATGACCTCCTGGACAGCGACGAATCTTCCTGGCGCTACCGGTCCTCGCTGGGACGGCCTTCTTTCATTCCGGAGGAGATTCCGATTCGACAGGACAAGGGGTTGGCCCAGGTCGTGGACTACCCGCTGCAGGTGGGACCCCGCCAAGTGGCCATTTCCGCCCTTTCGGTGGGCAATCCGCAGTGCGTCGTGTTCGTCTCCTCACTGCCGCGGGACGCCGAATTCCGGCGCCTGGGGTCGGCTCTCGAGGTGCATCCCGCCTTTCCCGAGCGGACCAACGTGAGCTTCGTCCAGGTCACGGGTGGCCGGCGCCTCCAGGTGCGGATCTGGGAGAGGGGCGTCGGACCGACCCATTCCTCCGGAACGGGTTGCAGCGGAGCCGCGGTGGCCGCCATCCACACCGGAAGGGTCGGATCTCCGGCCCGGGTCGTAACCACAACCGGAGAGCAGGAGGTGGAGTGGCAACCGGGAGGCGAAGTTCGTTTGACGGGACGGGTCGAATTCGTCGGAGACATCCGCTACCACTGGAGGGAACATGACGGGGAATGAACTGCTGAGAGCCTTCGAAGAGGAGCGGGACTCCACGGTGGAGCTGCTCCGGAAGCTGGTGGAGCTGGAGAGCCCCTCCACCGACAAGGAGATGGTGGACGAGCTGGGATCCTTTCTGGCCGACACTGTAGGGAGCTGCGGCCTGGCGCCGCGGATCGTTCCCCGGGAGAACGTGGGCGACATCGTCTGGAGCGAGTGGGAAGAGGGCGGTGGAGGCCGGATCCTGGTGCTCTGCCATCTGGACACGGTCTGGCCTCAGGGGAGCCTGGAGCGAATGCCCTTCCGGATCCAGGAGGGGAGGATTCATGGACCGGGGATCTTCGACATGAAGGCCGGAGTGGCGGTCACCCTGAAGATCCAGGAATTCATTGCAAGAGGATGGATCCGGCCCCGCCGGAAGGTGCGGTTCCTCTACACCACCGACGAAGAGACGGGCAGCGACGCCAGCCGGGAGCTGATCGAGGAATTCAGCCGCGAGAGCGACCTGGTGCTGGTGACCGAGCCTCCCCTGCCCGGAGGCGTTCTGAAGACGTTTCGAAAGGGGGCCGGGATGGCGGCTTTGAGGATCCATGGCCGCTCCGCCCACGCCGGAGTGGAGCCGGAGAAGGGAGTGAACGCCGTCCGGGAGTTGGGTCACCAGATCGAGGCGATTCACGGACTCGCCTCCGGCCGTCTGGAGACCTCGGTCCATGTGACCATGGCGGAGGGCGGCACCCGGGACAACGTGATTCCCGAGTTCGCCAAAGCCACCATCGATTTTCGGTTCCGGACCGTGGAGGAGGGTCACCGGGTCGAGGATGCGCTGCACGCCCTGGAGCCGAGGCACCCGGAGATCCGGCTGGAGGTCACGGGAGGGATCAACCGGCCTCCCATGATCAAGGGGGACGGCGGACAGCGGCTCTTCGACCGGGCGCGCCAGATCGGCGCCGATTTGGGTCTCGACCTGGAAGAGGGGGAGACCGGCGGGGGCAGCGACGGCAGCTACAGCGCCGCCCTGGGGCTCCCCACCCTGGACGGTCTGGGGGTGGACGGAGACGGGGCCCACGCCCTGCACGAGCACATCGAGCTGGAGGCCCTGCCCGTCCGCGCGGCCTTGCTGGCTCGTCTCGTCGAGAAGCTGTAGCGGCCCTCTCATCCCGCCAAGCGGCGTGAGTGACGGCGAGGGATGATCAGGGCGGAACAACGTTGCAAGCGAATCTCACAAGAGACAAGTATTCTCGTCCCCTGATCACTTCTATGCGGGGTCAAATCCGAAGAGCTTCGCCCGCTTTGCCCCAAAGCTCAGACCCACCTACCCGTCGAGAGATTGACTCGGCTTTAGTATGGCCATACTATAATGATATGGCCATACCACTCATCAAATCGACGTACTCGCTGGACGTCGAATCCGTGCGCATGCTGGAGACACTGGCGAAACGCTGGAGAGTATCGAAGACTGAAGTGTTGCGGCGCGCCATTCGGATTGCGGCAACGGAAGGAAAATCGGTAAACGATGCGGCCCTCGGCGCTCTCGACCGATTGCAGGTCTCCGTGCACGAGCGCAAGGTCGATGTCGGTCGGTGGGAGCGGGACCTGAAGGCCGAGCGGCGCGCGGCTGCTCGACGGCTCTCTTCGAGGCTCTGATGATCCATTTGGACACCAGCTTTCTGATTCGAGCACTGAAGGTGGGGACTCCCGAAGACCGTAAGTTGCGGGACTGGATTGGGAAGGGCGAATCACTGACGATGAGCACAGTCGCCTGGGGAGAGTTCCTGTGCGGTCCACTCTCCCGACGCGAGGTCGAATTGGCTGACGCGATCATAGAACCACGCCGTGACTTCACATCGGACCATGCTGCGGTCGCCGCCCAGATATTCAACGATTCGGGAAGGCGTCGTGGGTCATTGATCGACTGCATGATCGCGGCCGTGGCGCTCACCGACGGTGCCCCCATCGCGACCACGAACACGTCGGACTTCTGCCGGTTTGAGAATTCCGGCCTAAAGATGGCATGACGTGACTCCTGGACACACTTCGTGGGAGTGCCGGGACGCGCTGGATCAAGGCGTCCAACCGGTTCGAAATGTGGACAAATTGAAACTAGAACTTTCATTTTGTTCCCTCTAAATATCTCATCTGCGCTTTGGCCGACCGGCCTTGGCCGACAGCGGATCCAAGGGTTCCCAAACCTGGTTGATCCTGCTGGAATCGGCGCCGAAATCAGCCGCCCGAGACCTCTACATGAAAGACATAGCTCGGAGGACATGCCTTGCCCTGGTTCTCTTGTCGGGTGCCTCGGGAATCGCCGGTGAGGCTCCCAGGCCGACGTTGGGGATGTTTCGGACCGGCGGCACTCCGTGCTACGACCGCACGCTGCAATCCCAGACGTCGGTCGTGGATTCCCACCTGCATTTCCGTCCCTTTGGTGGCCCGGCGATCCCGTTCCGCGACGTGGTCTCCTACCTTGAACGGACGGGAGTCCTCTTCGTCAACGTCTCCGGCATCGGCCAGAGGGTTCCAGTGGGTTCTTCATGCACCTATTACCTGGATTGTCCGGGTACGCCGGTCCGCCCCACGTTGACGAACGACTTTGCCAATGCCGCCGACTACGTCAAGCAGGCGCCGGACAGCGTACACATGACGCTCTCCATGACCTTTCCAGACCTTTCCCGGCCCGAATCGATCCTTCCCGGTATGCAGTTCCTGGAGAAGGAGTATCCCGGTACTTTCACCTGGATGGGCGAAGTCAATCTGGTAAAACAGGCGCTGTTCAATAACGATCATCAACCGGTTCCGCCGGCCAAGATCCCGGAGTGGGCCGCCTTCATGACGGTGCTGCGGGAACGAAACATCCCGCTGGCGATCCATGCGGACCTGGGCAACGACCGGGAACCTACTCGATACCTGCCACTGATCGAGGAAGTGCTGCGCCTCTATCCCGACAACAAGATCGTCTGGTTGCACATGGGGTTGTCCAAGGAACTGGCGAACATGGACACCGGACAGCACATCCGGATCATGGAGACGCTGTTGGACCGCTACCCCGACTTGATGGTGGACATCTCCTGGCGCGTGGCCGACGACCACTACTTCTCCAAACCCGAGAAGCGGGCGGCCTATGTTTCCTTCTTGAACCGGAATTCGGAGCGGGTGCTCCCCGGAACCGACTTTCTGGCTTCGGCGGAAAAGGACTTCGACGTGTATCGGACGGAGTTGCAGATCACCAGCCGGATCAACCGTTACCTGAACGACGACGCCTTTCGGAACATTGCCCTGGGTCAGAACTACTTTCGGCTGTTGGGCCTGAATTACGTGGCGCCGCAGGTCTGCGGGCGTCCACGGCCCTGATCCCGGCGCGGCCCGCGGAGCCGATACTGGGAGCAAATGCCACCACCCGAATTCCAGATCTTTGGGTCGTATCACCTCGTCGTGATGGCGCTGACTCTGGCCGTCCCGTTACTCCTGGCGGCGGCGGCACGGATGACGGCCTCGAAGACGGTGGCCGACGCCGGCGCCTATCTTCTGGCCGGCGCCCTGCTGGTCAACGAATCGATCCACTGGGGCTACCGGCTCAACGCCGTCGGCTGGAGCCGCTTCGTGCAGGACCATCTGCCCTTTCACGTCTGCGGAATCACGATCCTGTTGACGGCCGCAGCCCTGATCTTCCGCCGCCGGAGGATTTACGAGATCGTCTATTTCTGGGGACTGGTGGGTTCCACTAACGCCATTATCACTCCCGGAGACTTGGAAGCGGGATTCCCCGACTACCGCTTTTTTCAGTACTTTATCGCCCATTCCGGCATCGTGGCGGGAGTCCTGTACGCCACCCTGGGCTTGAAGATGCGGCCGACTTTGGCGGGGCTCTTCCGAGCGTTCGCCTGCCTCAACCTCCTCGCCCTGATGCTCGGCGTCCTCAACTCCCTGTTGGGGTCCAACTACATGTATCTCTGCCGGCCACCTGCCGGTACCGAATCGCCCTTCTTCTTCGCCGGATGGCCCTGGTACATCCCTATCATCGGCCTGGTGGCGCTAGCCATGTTCTTCGTCGTCTTCTCTCCTTTCCTGGTGACCAATTGGTGGACTTCAAGAGGATCGGCTGCCGGATCGGCGCGAGAATCCCAGGCTGAGTCGTAGGCGTCCAGGCAGGCTTACCGGCCAAACGTGCGACCGCCCGTCACCCGACCGTGGTCTGGAAAGCTCGGGCCCGGTAGAGGAAGTCCACCAGATTTCCCTCATGGGGTTGGAGCCAGTTGAGGCGGATGGTAGGGATGGGGCCCAGGTTCAGGCGGTCGATGTGGGGACAGTCCATGAGCTTCTGCCGGAATGCGGAATCTTCCGTGATGCCCGTCACCACCAGGCTGTCGCCGATGCGGTCCAGCATCTCCGCCTGCGGGCATTCCACCACACTGGCGAAGGGGAACATGTACTCGGTATTGGCCAGGGTGGCCTCCGGAGACCGGGAATAGATCACCGTGGGCCGCAGGTAGGAGCAGCGCTCGCGGGAAATCAGGCGCTGCCCGTCGCGGTAGCGGGCCGTGACGTCCTCGACCCCGGGCTCGCCAAGCCCCTGCTCGATACCCGCTTCGATGGCGTCTCCCTGGCCTTGAACCGTAAAGGCGGCCAACTGGGCCTCCGGATCCTCGGGATCCTTGGGAGCAATGGGTCCCAGACGCCGGGCCAGAGCGTCGGCGATCTCCCGCCCGTGGCGCGAGACCCAGATGCCGGAACAGCTGATGCAGCTGCGCCCGCTGTTGGTCAGGACGCTGTCCACCATGAGATCGAGATGGGTCTCCCAATCGTCGACCTGGTCGTCTCCCAGCAGGACCTTGCTGAAGCCGGGTCCGTGCACCTGGACCCTTGGGTTGTTTCCGTACTGCTCGATGGTCGGTGTACCCCCGAAGATGAGGTTCCGCGAACAGTGCTGGAGGACGGCCGCACCCACGTCCCCCAATCCCGGATAGAGGGAGATGGCGTTTCGGGGGATGCCCGCCTGGAAGAAGGCCTCGCTCATCCGGTATGGGGTCCACGGCTCCTGGGGCCCCGGCTTGAGAACCAAACCGATCTGGAGGGGGATGACTGGGAGCCAAAGGCCGTGAACTCCGGGCGAGTTAGAAGGGAGCACCATGCCCAGCACCGGGGTCGTGGCCTGAAAGCTCCGGACGACACCATTTTCCTCTCCATAACCCGCAGTCAATATGGAGAGATCGAGTCCCCGCGTCAGAGCGTCCAGGATCTGCTCCATCGAGGTCAGGACATGGTGAAGCTTCTCCATGTTCTGCCGGCACATGTGCTCGGGCAAGCCGGTGGTCGCCGACTGGTACCGCACGAAATCGTCGGGCGTCTGGCTTCCATCACCGGCCGGGAGCTCGGCCGACATGAACAGATCGGCTGCCTGAGAGGCCCTGCCGATCAGTTCCTGGATCGGGATCTCCCGAAGCACGTCCCGGGCCCGGTGTGCTTTTCGCATGTCCCGGGCGATCATCCCGCCGATGGACTGGCTGACTTCCGCCAGCGGCTCCCCGGTGATGAAGTGGACCACCTGGTCCACCTCCAGGCTCTTGTAGGGCTTGCCCCAGCGCAGGATGGGAAAATGAATCAACGAACTTCTCCCGGGTTGTGACTTGTCAGTCTACTACGGACCGCCGTGAATTGGCGCTGGAGATCCAGAGTCCAATATCTCAGTAGACACCCACCGTCGTGGTGGCTGCAAAACGGTGGAACGGCCGAACGCCGCTCGCGCCGTCCCAGGGGTATTGCGCACAGGGACGCTCCCGCTCTCCTTCGTCTCGCTCCAGGAACCGCGGGATGAACAGCTCGGGAGTCAGGGTCGTCAACAGGACCCGGCCCGTCTCACCGTATTCAACCACTTTCTCCGGGGCGTCGAAATCCACGACTCGCAAGACCGCCCTGGGCTGCGGCGCGTAGTAGGTGATCTTGTAGTTCTCGGCCGGATCGAAGGCCTTGGAGCCGGCCAATCCCATGAGGGAGTTGCCGTACGTCGGCGTCATGTAGACGCCGTCCAGGAGCTCCTCGACGGCGAATCGGTACCACTGGGGCGTAAACTCGGTCCCGCCGGAGAAGATCCCCGTGATGCCCGCTTCGCGCAGGCTGCTTCCCTGGTCTTCCAGCCTGTCGCACAGCGCCTCCAGCAGCTTGGGCGTGGTGAACAGGCAGCGGATCTCGTGGCCGGCGGAAAGGAGGGTCATGGCCTGATCGATCACATGGTCCTGGTAGGCCTTCAGGTGGTCCGTCCATCCCTTCTTGATGAGCTTGATGACCCAGCGAGGGTCCAGGTCCACGCAGAAGCAGATTCCGCCCCGATGATGGGCCAGATGTTCCACGGCCAAGCGCAGGCGGCGCGGACCCGACGGACCCAACATCAGCCAGTTGGAATTCAAGGGGAAACGTTCCGGGGGCAGGGTCTCGGAGAAAAGTTCGTAATCCACCCGGAAATCCCGCACGTTGACCCGGCTCTTGGGGGTGCCGGTGGTCCCTCCGGTCTCGAAGACGAAGATGGGATCCCCTGCGTACGCCCGGGGGACCCAGCGCCGAACCGGTCCGCCCCGGAGCCAGTCGTCGTCGAACAGGCCGAAGCGGGAAAGATCGTCCAAGCCCCGGACCTCTTCTCGCGGGTCCCAACTCGCCTTCCTGGCCCAGTCGAGCCAGAAGGGGCATCCGGTCTCGGGATCGAAATGCCACTGGACCATGGCACGGACGTGCGCGTCCAATTCTCGCTGCCGGGACCGGACCTGATCCTGCAGGGATTCGGAACTCATGACGGCGCAGTCTATCCCGGCCCCGAAGAGGGGGTCAAGAAAGCGGGCCAAGCTCGAAATACGACTCAGAACGTGGGAGCTTTCACGCCCTCGACGGCGACGTTCACGCAGGCGGGAAGGCCTGAATCGAGGGCCCTTTCCAGCGCCGGCTCAAGTTGCGACGGCTCCGAAACCCACTCTCCGTGGCCGCCCAGAGCCTCGACCACTTGGTCATAACGGGTGGGGAGAAGCTCGCAGCCCACGGTTCGCTCTGGTCCGTAGTGGTCCAATTGGAGCTGGTATTCGGCATTCCAGCGGGCGTCGTTGCCCACGACGGCGACGATCGGTAGCCGGTAACGAAGGGCCGTATCGAATTCCAGGGCGTGGTATCCGAAGGTTCCGTCTCCCAGCAGCGCGAAGACCGGCTGTCCGGGACGGGCCAGCTTGCAGGCCAGGGCCATGGGGATGGCGCTTCCTATGGCGCCCGAAGGGCCGTTGATCAGGTTCACCCGGGAGTCCAGCCCGGCCTGTGCCCATTGGCCGAACTCGCCTCCGTCGCTCACCACCACGGCACCGTCCGCCAAGAAAGGCCGGAGGCCTTCGCAGACCCGGAGAGGATGGATGGGACTCCGCATGGCCCGCCGCCAATGTTCCCACTCAGCGGGCGTTTCGGAACGGGCCGACTCGACGGCGCGGCGCCAGGAATCGAAAGAAGCGCCATCTGTTTGCGAACGGCGGGCCAGTTCCGAGGCTGCCGCGGCAGGGTCAGCCCGCAGACTCAGCACCATCCTGGGATGGGCCGGCGCTCGGCTCTCATGCGAGTCGATGCTGACGAATCTGCTATCGGCTGCGAAGGGGGGACCCCCGAACCGGAGGGCGAAGTCCAGTTCCTTCCCCAGCAGCAGCACCAAGTCGGCACGGCCCAACAGTCGAGACGCCCCGTAGAGTCGAGGGTCGTTGACTCCCCGGGGACTCTCCATCTTGAGAGGCGGCGCACCGCAGGCGCTGGCGAGTTCCATGATCGACCGCCACCGAAGCGGCCGCGACATGGCAGCACCGGCCAGGATGAGAGGACGCCGGGCTCCGGCCAGAAGCCGCAGGACCTGCCCCGCCTCTTCCTCCCTGAGGAATTCAGCCGGGTCCGGCTGCGGGCTGACGTTCACCTGGGATTCTACTTCCGCAGCCAGAACGTCGCTGGGGACGCTGATATGAACCGGCCCCGGCCTCCCCGATCCGGCCAGTTTCAGAGCCTGATCCAGGATGGCCCCCGCCCGCTCGGGAGCGTCGACCCGCCAGGATGCCTTGGTCACGGGAGCGGCGATGGCCACCTGGTCCATCTCCTGGAAGGCGCCCTTCCCTGACTGACTCAAGGGCGAGTGTCCGCTGATGAGGACCAGAGGCGACTCGGCCTGGCGCGCCACGTAGAGAGCACCGATGGCGTTGCAGTGCCCCGGTCCCGCCGTCACTACGGCGACCCCTGGAGTTTCCTGCAACCGGCCCCAAGCATCAGCCATGTGCACCGCGGCCGCCTCGTGGCGGGTGTGGATCAGTTCCAAGTCCCGGCCGATGGTGGCGTCGTAGAGGGAGAGGATCTGGTTTCCCGACAGGGTGAACAGATGGCGCACCCGGTGGTCCAACAGGCAGTCGACCAAGTTACCGGCGGCAGTTGGAAACATGCGGTGGATTCTTTTCCAGCGGCGGGTCGGCTACAATCCCAGAATTCGAAAGGGAGCCAAGCCCCATGCCCATAGTAGAGCACGCCAGCCTGCCCGAGAAGCCTTGGAGACCCAACTACCGAAGTTTCGACATCACTCGCGACGGAGACGGAACCACCACCAGCAGCGTTTCCTGGGCCCTGGTAGGGACGGGGTCGGGGGCGCCGCTCCACTTTCACGAGGCCGAGGAGTTCATCGTGGTCCAGGAGGGGACCTTGGAGTTTCGCCTGGGCTCCGAGACCCATCGGGTCGGTCCCGATCACACCGTCGTCGTGCCCGCCCGCACACCCCACGGGTTCACCAACGTCGGTCCCGGCGTGGCCCGGATCATCGCCTTCTTTCCCGTCAAGGACCCCTTCCAGGGAACCACCTACCTGGAGGGCGAGCCGCCGGAAGTCCACCGGGGCCGGTCCAGTGTCCAACACCCGACTCCGGGCGGCACGGTTTGAGGATCGGACCGCGGGCGGGAGAAACCGATCGGAGGAACCTGATGAAGACCAGGAGTCGAATCGTGCTTGCCCTGATGTTCTGCGCGCCGTTGGCACTCTCCCTTTTGGTGGCGGAACTCTCCGCCGCCGACTGGCCCCAATGGCGCGGCCCGGACCGCGACGGGATCTCCAGGGAGGAGGGGATCATCACCGCCTGGTCCCAGCCAGGGCCTCCCCTGGTCTGGAAGGTGGAAGGAGGCGAGGGTTTTTCTTCCATCTCCGTCTCCCAGGGACGCCTCTACACCATGGTCGACCGGAACGATCAGGAGTGGGTCGTGTGCCTGGACACGGGCACCGGACTGGAACTCTGGAAGGTGCTGTCGGCGGATTCGTACAAGGAATATCAAGGGGGCAACGGCGCCCGGTCGACGCCCACCATCGACGGCCCGCGAGTCTATGCCCTGGGGGCGACGGGAACGTTGCTCTGTCTGGACAAGCGCTCGGGAAGGGAGATCTGGAAACGCCGGGTCCTGGACGAGATGGGTGCGGAGAACCTGACCTGGGGCGTTTCCACCTCTCCCCTGGTGGAAGAGAACATGCTCCTGGTGAACGTGGGGGCCCCGGGAGCTTCCGTGGTGGCCTTCGACAAGGAGACGGGCCGGGTGATCTGGAAGACGCTGGACGAGGTAGCCGGCTACTCTTCCCCCATTGCCATCACGGTGGACGGGGTCCGCGAGGTCGTCTTCTTCGGAGGACGCGCCATCATGGGACTCTCGCCGCGTGACGGGAAGCTCCATTGGAGCCACGTATGGCGCACCACTTCCGACATGAACATCGCCACACCGATTTTCGCCAGTCCCTACCTGTTCATCTCGTCCGGACGGGGAACCGGAAGCGGCCTTCTGCGTCTGTCCCGCAAGAGAGACGGCGTCCAGTCCAAGTTCGTCTGGACCACGGAGACCATGCAGAACCACTACAACGGGTGCGTGCTGGTGGGAGAATACCTCTACGGGTTCGACAACTCGGTCCTCAAGTGCATGCGGCTGGTGGACGGCGAGGTCCTCTGGGCCCATCGGAGCGTGGGCAAGGGTTCCCTGATCGCGGCTCAGGGTCACCTCATCGTCCTGGGAGAACAGGGGCACATCGCCATGGTGCAGGCCACCCCGGAGGGATACCGGCAGACGGGAGTGAAGAAGATCCTCCAGCACCGGGCCTGGAGTCCGCCGGCGCTGGCGGGAGGACGGATCTACGCCCGCGACCATCACCACATCGCCTGTCTCGACCTGAGGAAGCGGCGCTGACGTGAATCGTCCCGAGTCGGACCCGCACGTCTATCCATCGCCGCCGCCGCTGCTGCAGCGTCTCACCCTCTCCTCGCTCTGGGTCTACTTGGGCCCCGGCGTCATCGTCGCCTCGGTGACCATCGCCAGCGGCGAGCTGGTCTTCGCCTCCCGGAGCGGCGCCATCTTCGGGTACGGAATGCTCTGGTGTTTTCTCTACGCCGGCATCTTCAAGGGGATCCAGGTCTACACGGCGTCCCGGCACTTCGTCCTGACCGGCGAGCATCCCATGACGACCTGGTGCTCCATGCCGGTCGTGGGCATGGCGTTTCCTCTGCTCATCGTCGTGCCGGCCCTCATGCTCATGCTGGTGGCGTTCTCGGCCCTCCCCGAGATCCTGGCGACCTTCATTCACCAGCTCCTGGGAGGGGCCGTGGAGGGAGCCGACGTCGGCCCCTGGAATCATCTGGAGTACTGGCTCAACGTCTGGGCGACGGTGGTGCTGACCGCCTGCCTGGTCCTGGCCCTGATCTCCACCTACGACATCTTGGAACGCATCTCCACCGTGATTCTGGGGATCATGGTGCTGTGCATCGCATCGGCCGTAGTCGTCCTGGGACCCGACATCCCTGGCCTGCTCCAGGGGCTTTTCCTGCCCCGGGTCGGCGACTACGAGCCCTGGGTCCTGGAGCGTTACTCCGAGACCTTCTCCGGCCGCAGCCCCTGGCTGGAGATCTTGCTCTACCTGGGAGCTGTGGGAGGCGGAACCCAAGATTACGTGGGGTACATCGGGCTTCTGAGGGAGAAGAATTGGGGCTTGGCCGGAACTCAGGTCGCCAGTAACCGGGAACTGGCCCAGGCGGCGCGGAACTCCGCCTCGGAGGTGGTCGAACGGGCCCGCGTCTGGACCCGGGCGCCTCTGCTGGACACCACCCTTTCCTTCACCTTCGTCATCCTGGTGACCCTCATGTTCGCCGTCCTGGGATCCATGGTGTTGAACCCCAACCGGGCGATTCCCGACGGCAGCGAGTTCCTGACCGTCCAGGAGTCCTTCCTGACTACCCTGCACCCCCAGCTCAAGTGGCTCTACCGGGTGGGCGTTTTCCTGGCCTTCATCGGGACCCTCTACGGGGCTTTCGAAGTCTACTACCGGGTCATCTCGGAGGGGGTGCGCAGCCTCTTTCCCCGTTTCGTGGCCCGCCCCTTTTTCAAGTCCCTTCGAACGGTGACCATTTTCTACTGCTTTCTGGGCGGATTGCTGCTGGTCTGGCTCCCCAAGGAGATCGCCGGCGACGTGCTCGGCCGCATCACCTTCACCGGAGTGGTGAGCGGCGGAATCGCCGCCTGCGGACTCTGGTGCTTTGCCATGATCTGGGCCGATCGCTACCGGCTGCCGCCCCCGCTACGCATGAGTTGGAAACTGCGATTGGCCACAGCCGTTGCCGGCACCGTCATGTTCGGGCTGGGAGTTCGCGTGATCGTCTCTTACTTTCAAGGAAGTTGAATGAAGCTGAAACATTGCGAAATTCACCGAGCCCATCTCCGTCTACCCCATCCCATAGGTGACTCGCAGGTCTGCTTCGTGGATCACTGGGGCACGATTCTGGAGTTGGAGACCGACACCGGCGTGAGGGGGGTCGGGTTCCAGGTCCAACAGGGGGTGCCTCCGGCAGCTCTGAAGGAATTGAAGGAACAATTCGAATTCCAGACCTGGCCCGCCCTGCTGGGATCGAACCCGTTCAGCGTGGCCAACCGCATCGAGCGGCCCCGGGGAGGAAACGTCGGCGCCTCTCCCTTCGGTCTCGTTGTGGAGACGGCGCTCTGGGACCTGATGGCGAAGCATCTGGATCTCCCCCTCTACCGGCTTCTGGGCGGGACCCGGTCCCGGGTTCGGGCTTACGGGAGCACCCTCGACTTTCATCTAACGGACGATGAGTTCCGGGCCAAGCTGATCCGGTTTCGGGAGCAGGGATTCAAGGCCATGAAGATCAAGGTGGGCCACCCCGACGTGGAGTGGGACCTGGCCCGGATGACCATCGCCCGCCAGGAGATGGGGCTTGAACCGGACCTCATGATCGACGCCAACGAGGCCTGGTCTCCCAAGGAGGCTCTATTGCGGCTTCACCGCTACCGCGATGAGGGATTCGAAATCTACTGGATGGAGGACCCCATCGACCGAAACGATCTGGACGGCTACCGCATGCTCTGCGCCGAGATTCCCTTCACCCGCATCAACACCGGCGAATACCTGGGATTCTCCGGGAAGCGGCGCCTGTTGGAAGCGGCCGCCGTGGACGTCCTGAACGTGCATACCTCCATCTCTGAATCGCGCATGGCGGCCCGGCTGGCGGGCGACTACGGGATTCCCGTCTCGCTGGGTAACACACCTCTGGAGACCGGAGTCCACGCGGCGGTGAGCTTCCCCGAATGCCTCTACATGGAGTTCTCCGATCTGATGTGGAACATTCTGGCCCAGGAACCGATCCGCTTCGAAGACGGCTACGCCATCGCGCCCGATCGGCCGGGCCACGGTCTGGAACTGGACCGGGATGCTCTGGCCCGCTACTCGGTTCCGGGATAGTTCCTCATACCCAAGATCTTGTGCAAATGGGCGAAGAATCAATTGTAGGGGCACCCCTTGTGGGTGCCCTCTTCGGTCCAAACCGAAGCGACACGCGACCAATTGGAAAGTCGGCGTCTGGAAAGTCACCGCTCGAGCGGCGAAATTATTGTTCCGGTTGTGCCGGGTCAGGGATCAAACCATCGTGCGGACTCTGCCGGATGTTCCAGAGGACAACCGATGCCTAGATTTCGACCTGAAGCTCTGAGTCACATCCTGCAACGCATCCTGGTGGTTGCGGGCGCGACGCCATCGGAGGCCTCGACCGTCGCGTCGCTGGGGATCGACGCCCATCTTTCGGGCCACGATTCTCACGGCACTCTTTCACTTTTGGGCTACGTGAACAAGATCTCCACCGGCGAAATCGTCCCCGGGGCGAAGGTGGAGGTAATTCGGGAGAACGACTCAACACTGGTCCTGGACGGAAACTGGGGCTTCGGACACGTAGTGGTCCGGGAGGCGACGCTCCGGGGCATCCGAAAGGCACGGAAAGCCGGGACCTGCGTGGTCAGTGTGCGCCATGCGAACCATCTGGGACGCCTCAGTGACTACCTGCGGATGGTCACCGCCGAGGGCATGGCGGCCATCATGATGGCCAACGCCCACGGTCAGCGCGGGCTGGCGGCTCCCTACGGCGGGATCGATCCCCGCCTCTCCACCAATCCCATGGGGGTCGGTGTACCTACGGGCGGGACTCCGCTGATCCTGGACATGACCACCACCGTTGCCGCCGGCGGAAAGGTGACTCTGGCGCATAACCTGGGGGAGCCGGTTCCCGACGGGTGGTTGATCGACAGCCGCGGGCGCCCCACCAACGATCCGGGGGTGATTCTGGAAGACCCTCCCGGTTCCCTGCTTCCCCTGGGAGGGCGGGCCGGCTACAAGGGATTCGGGCTCGGGCTCGCCGTGGAGGCTTTGGCCGGGGCCCTGAGCGGCGCCGGCTGCACCGACTGGGACCGGATCCGGGGAGGAAACGCGGTTTTTCTCAACGTCATCAACGTGGCCAGCTTCGCCCACCCGGAGAAATTTCACGCCCAAATTCAGGGTTTCCTGGACCGGATCAAGGCGTCCCCCAGGGCACCCGGATTCGACGAGATCCTGATTCCGGGCGAGCGCGAGGCCCGGGAGCGGCGCAAGCGAGGCCGGGAAGGCATCTGCCTTCCCGAGCTTACATGGCGCGAGGTATTGGCAGTGGCCGATGGTCTGGGTCTTGACCTGGAAAACAATGAGGACGAATCGCCATGAAACAAGACACGGAAAACATCGTCCGGCAGGCGCTCATGCACTTGGACCTGCAAGGTTGGTACGTGTTGGAGGACGTCATTCCCGCGGACCGGGTCGGCGAGATCTGCCAACACGTTGAGGAGACGGTGTCCCGCCATGGGACCGGGGAGAACATCCAGGGGCTGGGTAGCCGCAAGGGACTCCTGGCCTTCGATCAGTCGTTCGCGCCCTACCTGGCGGACCCGCGCATCCTCGGGGTGGCCGAGGACCTTTTCGGTTCCCATTACCGGATCTCATTCACCACGGCCCACATCAGCTATCCGGGGAACCAGCGCGGCAAGCTGCATGCCGACTGGCCCTTCAATCAGCACAACGCCGGACACATCCCCGCCCCCTACCCCGACGCGGTCCAGCACCTGACCACGCTCTGGATGCTCTCTCCCTTTACCGAGGAGACGGGGGCCACCATCATCGTGCCCGGAAGTCACCGCTATCCGAACAACCCAACCGGCGACATCGGCGTGGAAACCATGGCGGCTTTCCCGAGCGAGATCCGGGCCACCGGAGATGCGGGCAGCGTCCTTCTTTTCGACAGCCGGCTCTGGCACGCCATCTCACCCAACGTGAGCGATCGGGCCCGCGTCGGAATGGCTGTGCGTTACGCGCCCTGGTGGTTGAACCTGGACATCCTGATGCCAGGCTCAGTGGAGCGGACGCGGATGGTGGACGAGACCGGGATCACGGACAACGTCGTCGTTCCCGTGCCCCGGCAAGTCTACGACGGCCTGCCGGAAAACGTGAAGCCGCTCTTTCGCCACTGGGTCGAATCGTGACCCCAAAAACCCGCCACTTTTCGCTGGAGATAATGGAGGGAGTTATCAGATGCCCGAGAAATGCAAAATTATGCGTGCGGTCGCGGCGGGTCTCAATTGCATCAAGGTCGAAAAACCTTGGCAGGTTACAGAGCCGGTCGTCAAGACCAAGCTGTGTGAGATCGGTCGAGTCAAATTCGGCTGTAGAGTCTGTGCGAAAAGTGTGAAGAACGCCGACTATGGAGAATGGCTCTACGACGTCACTTGGCTCGAATACGAGGATGACTGTGACAACACATTGATCGGCGCGCACTTGGCGGCGGAGTGTGAATGGGGTGATTGCGATCACATCTACGATGACTTCCAGAAGCTTCCTCCTAGCGCGCGCGAGTGTCCGTTTGATGATCTTCAATGGCAAGGACAAGTGTGGTTCCGAGAAGAGGGCCGCTTGGCTGGCCGAAAAAGTCGGAAAATACAAGGTTTCATGTGACGAGGATGCTTGGCTGCTGGCTGTGTGGGAAAGGAATGATAATGAAAAGAGGGGCTGGTTGTTCAGATTTTTCACGATTGAGAAGGACGCTTCCGTCCGGCATCCGGGGGCTGACGACCATCTTTTTCGGGCAATTGAACACCGGGATTGGGGTGATCACGCTGACGCGACTTGAACTCGCTGATCACCTAAATTCTGACCTCAGCGATCTTGGAAACGCAAGAATTTGATTCAGGAATTGGGTGCTACTCCCATGGCATCCAATTCTAGGAAGATCAAGGGACGATCGGCAGCATCCAGAAAACCGTGGACCATCTCCGGTCCATCGCTGGTTGCAAAGCTCACCGAGGACGGCTCTTCGAACGTCTGATGAAGACGTTTATTGCTCAAGATCCTCATAATCATCGGAGCGATAGCGATCTCAGTCATGATGAGACTCGTAGCGCTCAACCTTGATTTGGTCCTGGGTACGGCGTGCTTGGGCGAGATCGTAGGCGGCCTGCAACCTCATCCAGTTGTCGGCCGTGGACCATCCGAGCTTTTCCAGGCGGATGGCCATTTCGGCAGAAATGCCCGCCCTTTCGTTGACCAGATTGCTCAGGGTCTGACGGGTCACACGGAGAAGTTCGGCTGCCCGGGTCACGGTCAGTTCCAGGGCATCGATACAATCCTGCCGGACAATGCGGCCTGGATGGGGTGGAATCTTCATTGGCATGGCTGCCTTCTCCTTGGCTTCAGTGGTAATCAAGTCAACGCCGCCGGCGCAAGATCCAGTAGACCGGAATTCCGGTGCCGATGAGGACCACACCGGCACTGGCCTCGAAGGGCTTTCCCAGATACACCTGCGTCAGGAACCAGAAGTAGAAGCCGAGATAGAGCAACGGAACTACGGGGTATCCCCAGGTTCGGTAGGGCCGCTTCCAGTCCGGCCGCTTCCGGCGCAGGATGAAGAGCGCGGCCGCGGCCAGGACGTAGAAGATGCTGTTGCCGAAGATGATGAAGTCGGTGAGGATCTGAAAGATGGTCTTCTCTTCCGACCAGCCCAGAAACTCGATGAGCAGGCCGGAGACGATCACCAGGAGGGCCGCCATCAGAGCCTGAACCATGATGGAGACGAAAGGAGTGCGGTAGACGGCGTGAACCTTTCCCAACCGGGCCGACAGCAGGCGGTCCCGGCCCAGGGCGAAGGGGATCCGGGTGGCCAGCAGCAGATTGCTGTTGATGGCGCCGAAGGTGCTGCACATGATGACCGCCCCCATGACCTTGGCGCCTGCAGGCCCCAGCAGGGCCGCCACCATGGTCTCGGCGGCGTGGGGTCCCGCCGATGCCATCTCTTCCAGAGAGAGGACTCCATGGTAGGCGAGATTGGCCGAAACGTAGAGCACGGTCAGCAGGGCCACACCACCGAAGAGCGCTCTGGGAATGTTGCGTTCCGGATCCCGGACCTCCTCGGCCACCGGCGTGATCCCGTGCCAGCCGTTGTAGGCCCACATGACCGAGAGCAGCACCAGGCCGAACCGGGTCCCGGACGCCAGGTCTCCTGTCGGCTCCACTCGGGAGCTGTAGTTGGCCCAGTCGATTCCGGTCTCGGAAAAGGGGGTCATGAGAAACGGCAGAAGCGCCAGCAGCCCCAGGAACGAGGCCTTGACCAGGGTCGTGGCTCCCTGCACCCATCCTCCCCAGAGGACTCCCCGGATGTTGACCCAGGTCAGGAGAAGTATGAGACCGAGGGCCAGGAATACGGTCTCCGGTTGACTCAGCGTCCGGCCCAGAGAGAGGCCGAGAGCGCCCGCGAAGGCCACCGACAGGGCTCCGATGCTGGCGGGGCGGTTGAAGAGAAACTCGTTCCAGCTGAAGAGGAAGGCGGCCGGTTTTCCGTAGGCCTCCTTGAGAAACACGTAGATGCCCCCAGCCCGGGGCAGCATGGCGGCCAGCTCGGCGAAGCAGAGGGTGCCCAAGACACAGACGGCGCCGCCCAGCAGCCAAGCCGTCAAGACCGTGCGGAAGTCTCCGGCTTCGGCGGCGATGCTCCCAGGCTTGAGGAAGATCCCGGAACCGATGACGTTTCCCACCACGATGGCCAGAGCAACGCCCGGTCCCAGGGCCCGCCGCAGGCCCGGCCCGGAACCCCCCTGATTTCGCGAGGACTCGGTTGGCACCGTTTCACCTGGAGGTGCTGATGTCCTTGCGGTGCTTGGCTCTCTGGGCCTCGGCCCAGGCGGTGGGGTAGCCCTCGTCGTCGTACCAGCGTACGGGTTCGTAGGATTTCAGGAGGGGGCCGTAAAGATCGGGCCGGCGTTTGGTCATGGACCCTCGGTCCAGCCCCCGGGGGACCTCCCACTGGGTCACCCGGCCGATGCTCACCGTTTCGTTTTCGTACTTCTCCAGGCGCACGTCTCCGCACGGACTGATGATGGCTGCGCTCCAAGTGTTGGCGATGATGATCCAGCAGCCGTTCTCGGCAGCGTATCGAGCCATCTTCTTGGTATTTTCGGGTCCGCCCCCTCCGTCCATGGGCAGGAAGACCGTTTCGACCCCCTGCACGCCCAAGGTCCGTATGTTCTCGGGAACGGTCCGGTCCATGCAGATAAGGAAACCGATCCGTCCCAGAGGCGTATCGAACGGTTTCAGCTCGCGGCCCGGCGTGATGTAGGACTCGCCCCCCACATGGACCTTGCTGTATTTGGCCAGGATCTCTCCTTGGGGATCGGTCATGGCAAGGCTGTTGAACATCTCCTGCCCCGACCGCTCCAGGAACCCGAAGACCAGGTAGATACCCAGCTCCCGGGACAGCCGCCGGGCCCGAACGATGTAGGGCCCGTCCGGCAGGCTCTGGGCCACCTCCATCATCCGCTCCCGCGTGACGCCGGGCGCGGCGTAGCAGACGTAGCCGTCCAGAACGGCCTCGGGCGCCACCACCACTTCCGCTCCCCTGCGGGCGGCCTCCCGGACGTAGGACTCCAAGCGCCGGTAGTTCTCCTCCAGGGCCCAGGGCTTGGCGTCCATGGTGACGATGCCGATCTTGGTGTAGACGACGGGTCCGGTGCGGGACTTGTTGGGGAGGGGCCGGACATCGGCGGCCGGACCGGGTGCGGGAGCACTGGCCTCGACGACACCGGGCTCGGAACGGGGAGCCGTCTCCTGGGAGCTGCATCCGAACATGGCCAGCGGAAACAGGGAGAAAAACGAAAGCCGAGTGCTTGACAGTGTCATCTGGGTCCTCCTCTATTCTGGTGGGCCCAGTCTACTACGACCCGGATGATTCGGCCCTTGATCCCGAGTCCGGACCGATGTAGGAATCCGGCAGTGGATAGTTGAAGCGAAACAAGGAGGAACAGATGAAGTACCGGTTTGCCGAAATGATCTGGCATGAGATCAAGGAGGCGGCCCGCCGCGACCGGGTGGCCGTCCTTCCGGTGGCGACCTACGAGGACCACGGTCCCCACCTCCCGGTGGACGTGGACGTCCGGCTCTGCACCGAGATCTGCGAGCGGGCCGTCGCCAGAATCCCCGAGGACGCGGTCCTGGCGCCCGCCGTCACCCACGGCTACAGCCCCCACCACATGGACTTTCACGGGACCCTGACCATCGATTGGGACGTCTTCATCCGCTACGTGAAGAACGTCTGCTGCAGTCTGGCCCACCACGGATTCCGGCGGATCCTCATCGTCAACGGGCACGGCTCCAATACCTCGCCCCTGGACCTGGCGGCCCGGCTCACCATCCTGGAGTACGAAGGACGCATTCTCTGTGCGTCGGTGAATCACTGGGGCCTGGGCAAGGTCAAGGAAGTGGGCCGGGAAATACGAGAGTCCGACTTCGGCGGAACCTCCCACGCCTGCGAGTTCGAGACCTCCCTCTATCTGGCTCTCAAGCCCGAGCTGGTGGAGATGGAAAAGGCCGTCGACGAGCGCTCACCGATGTCGTCCAGCTTCCGGTTCGACCTGCTGTCGGGCGGCATCGCCGGAAGCGCCTCGGCCAATCTGATGCCCTATTGGAGCGCCCTCACGGCCAGCGGCGTCATGGGCGACGCCACGCTGGCCACCCGGGAAAAGGGAGAGAAGTTCCTGGAGGCCGCCGTGCAGGGCCTGGTCGATCTGACCCTGGAACTGAAGTCCAATCCGATTCCCACGCGCCGGGACCAGCACTCTCCCAACCGGAGTTAAATGGTTTTCCGGTGATCGGAATCCTGATTTACCGGAACCGGGCCCTTTGCTATGCTCCGGCAGATCGAAGGAGGTGCCTTGTGGTGCGAGTATTCAGTCTCTTGTCCCTGTGGATCCTGATCGGTGCCGCGTCGACGGCGCCGGAGGCGAAAGGCCACGAACCGTTGCAGTTGGGGACCCGGCTGGAACTGTTCGTCGACGACTTCTTGATCGAACGGACGGAGGGGGTGACGAAACGCCTTCATACTCCGGTTTCAGCGGGAAAGATCCTGGAGCTCAACCGGCCCTGGGAGGGGAACACCTGCTTTTACACCACCGTGCTGCGGGACGGCGACCGCTATCGCATGTACTACCGGGGAAGCAGCGATCCCACCGCGACGCCCCCCTCTGTGATCGAAGCGGGTGAAACGGTGATCCCTAAACATCCGGAGTTTGCATGCGTCCTGGAGAGTTCCGACGGGATTCACTGGGAACGCCCCTCGGTGGGCATCATCGAGTTCAACGGCTCCCGGGACAACAACATCGTCTGGACCGGCAAGGGCAGTCACAACCTGGCCCCCATGCTCGACCCCAAACCGGGAGTCCCGGAATCGGAACGCTACAAGGCCCTGGCCGGGGGCCCCCTGTTTGCTCTCAAGTCCGCGGATGGATTCCGCTGGGAGAAGATGCAAGAGGAGCCGGTGATCAGCGACGGAGCCTTCGACTCCCTGAACATTCCGGTCTGGGATCAGGCGCGGGGCCGTTACCTGGCCATCTACCGGGACTTCACCGAAGGCGTCCGCACCATCAAGATCGCCGAGTCCACCGACTTCCTCAACTGGACCCCAGGAGAGTGGGGCGACTTTGGGGACGCTCCGCTGGAGCATCTCTACACCAACGGAACGGCCCCGTATATCCGAGCTCCGCACATTTTCCTGGGTTTTCCCAAGCGTTTTCATCCCTGGCGCAACAAGTTCCCCGATGCACCCCGCCCCGGGATTTCGGAAACGGTGCTCATGTCCAGCCGCGACGGCTACCACTGGCACCGGTATCTGGAAGCGTTCGTCCGTCCCGGCCGGGACCCCAGGAACTGGCTCAACCGGAACAATCTCCTGGCTGCGGGGACGGTGGCCACGGCTCCCGACGAACTCTCCCTCTACATGGTCCGCAACTACAAGTTCCCCAGCCTCTATCTGGAGCGGATGGTGCTGCGGACCGACGGCTTCGTCTCCCTGCACACCGGCTATGGGGGCGGTGAGTTCGTGACCAGGCCATTGGTCTTCGAAGGCTCCAATCTGGTGCTGAACTTCGCCACCTCGGCGGCCGGGAGCATTCACGTGGAGATCCAGGACGCCAAGGGGCAGGTCCTTCCCGGCTTCGGCCTGGAGGAGTCTCCCCTGATCTGGGGGGATGAGATCGAGCACGTCGTCCGCTGGGAACGGGACCTGACCGCCGCCACTTCCGACAAGCCCCTGAGACGGATCGCCGGAAAGCCCGTCAGACTGCGGTTCGTGATGAAGGACGCGGATCTTTACTCGATCCGGTTCCGCTAGGAGGCTGTCCGAGAACTCGAAAATTCACGATCCCGAAAAACCTATCTTCTTATAAATCAATAACTTATATCTGTAGATTTTGGACGAAAATCGCATTCTCGGACAGCCTCCTAGCGCGAATTCCTCGACCGGGTCAGTTCTGAAACGCGATCCGGAACACGTCTTCGTATTCCCGGGCGAAGTGCACTTCCAGACCCTCCTTCAGGTAGTCGGGAAGGTCCCGGAAGCCTTTCTCGTTCTCCTCGGGAAAGATGAGGGTCGTGCACCCGGCCCGGCGCGCGCCGATGACCTTTTCCTTGACTCCGCCGATGGGCAGCACGCGGCCCGTCAGGGTCAACTCGCCCGTCATGGCCAGACCCTTGAGGACCGTCCGGCCCGTAGCCACGGAGATCAGCGCCGTGGCCATGGTGATTCCGGCCGAGGGACCGTCCTTGGGAGTGGCGCCCGCGGGGACGTGGAGATGGATGAAGTGCCGGTCGAAGTACCCGGTCTCGCCCCCGAACGGCGCCAGGTGGGCCCTCACGTAGGAGTAGGCCAGCTCCGAGCTCTCCACCATCACGTCGCCCAGCTGACCCGTCTGCTTGAACCCCTTGGACTTGGCGGCGACGGCGCTGGCCTCCACCTGTAGCGTCGCCCCGCCCCGGTTCGTCCACGCCAGTCCCGTCACGACGCCTGGCGCCGCGTCGAAGATCTCGTCCCCCTCGTAGACGGGATGCCCCAGGTATGCTTCCACGTCCTTTTTCAGAACCACGATGGGGCCGTCGCCATTCTCGGAGAGGGTCACCGCCGCCCGGCGCATGATCTTCTTGAGCTGGTTCTCCAAGCTGCGCACTCCGGCTTCCCGGGCATAGTGGTCGATGATTCGTGCCAGGGCCAGCTTGTGGATCCTGAGCTGCCCCTTCTTGAGGCCGTGATGCTCCAGATTCTTGGGAATCAGGAAACGGCGCGCGATCTCCAACTTCTCCTCCAGGATGTACCCCGAGAGGCGGATCACTTCCATTCGATCCAGGAGAGGACCGGGAATGGTGTCGATCTGGTTGGCGGTGGTCACGAACAGGACATGGGAGAGATCGAAGGGCACGTCCAGGTAGTGGTCCCGGAAAGACTCGTTCTGCTCCGGGTCCAGAACCTCCAGCAATGCCGACGCCGGGTCGCCGTGGAAGGAAACCCCCACCTTGTCGATCTCGTCGAGCATGATGACCGGATTGGAGGTGCCCGCGGTCTTCATGGCCTGGATGAACTTTCCGGGAAGGGCTCCGATGTAGGTCCGGCGGTGCCCCTTGATCTCCGCCTCGTCCCTCATCCCGCCCAGGGGGAAGCGGAAGAATTTCCGGTTCAGCGCCGCGGCGATGCTCCTTCCGATGGAGGTCTTCCCCACCCCGGGCGGACCCACCAGGCAGATGATGGAGCCGGTGATGTCCCCCTTCATCCGGCCCACGGCCACGAACTCCAGGATTCGCTCCTTGACGTCCTCCAAGCCGTAGTGGTCGCGGTTGAGGATCCGCCTGGCCCGCTTCAGGTTGTACGAGTCCTTGCTGAACCGGCCCCAGGGGAGGATGGTGAGCCAGTCCAGATAATTGCGGGTCAACGCGTACTCGGGAGAAGTGGCCTCCAGCAACTGCAGCTTCTGGATCTCATCCTCGATGGCCTTCTCCGCCTCCTCGTTCAGCCGGAGCCGGCGCAACCGGCGCTGGAACTTCTCGATCTCCGTGACCTTCCCTTCCTTCTCCAGTCCCAGTTCCTTCTTGATGGCCTTCAATTCCTCCCGCAGGAAGAACTCCCTCTGCTGACTGGAGATTTTCTTCTCGATCTGCTTGGTGATCTTGTTCTGGAGGCGGGTCAGGTCCAATTCCTTGCGCAGCAGGACCAGGGTCCGGTCGATGCGCCGGCGGACATCCAGGGTCTCCAGGATCCGCTGCAGTTCCTGGCCGCTGGCCGTGGTCAGACTGGCGGAGAAGTCGGCCAGCCGGCCCGGGTCGTCCAGAGTGGAGCGGCTCAGGAACATGCGGATCGCTTCCGACTGGAGAGGATTCAGCTTGATCAGTTCCTTGAGCGTGGCGACGATGGCCATGGAGTAGGCCTTGAGTTCCGGGTTGACCGACAGCTCCGGCGCCGGATGATACTCCACCCGGGCCACCATCCCGGCTGGAATCGAACGGACTTCCCGGATTTCGAACCGCTCGATGCAGTTCATCACCAGATGGGCCGCGTTGTGGTCCTCGGCCTGACTCGCCTGGATAATCTTCCCCGCTACCCCCATGCGGTGGAGATTCTCGGGAGAGCTACCGGCTTCCGGATTGCGGACCAGGACCAGCCCCATGGTTTTGTTCGAGGATTCGACGGCGTGCTCCACGAGCCGCAACTGGTCGCCGCTCAATTCCATGGGGACCGGAAGACCGGGAAAGAACGGACGAACCGCCAACGGAAATATGGGAATCTCCTCGGGCAGGAGCTCCGAGACCAGGACCAGTCCCTCGCCGTCTCCGGTCTTCGGGCCGGCCCCCTCCGAGGGTGACCGCCGGAATTGTTCCGCCTTGATCTCGGACTCGGGTTGATCGTCCATAAGCTCCTCTGACGAAACCGTTTCTTAACCCCTTACGTATAATACGGGGCTTATAGGCATTACTTGACGCCTACCGTTCCGGTGCCACGCACGGGCTGACGCCCCACGTTTCGGCACCCAGGGCTAGAACCCCTGCCCTGAGAATGTTCAGGGCGGCGTTCTCGTCCCTGTCCATCCTGAGTCCGCAGGCTGCGCAAGCGTACCGTTTGCTTCGCCCGGGCCGGTTCCTGGCACCACACCGGTGGCAGTCCTGCGACGTGTATTTCGGGTCCACTTCTACGAACTCCCGCTCGGCCCACTCTGCCTTGTACTGGAGTTGATTGCGTAGAAGCCCCCAAGATTGCGTGAGGATCTCCCGATTCAGGCCCTTCTTCTTGAGGCCCTTCGTGGTCATCCTCTTGACGTTCAGTTTCTCGACGGCGATGAGTCCGTGAGAACGGACGATCCGAGTCGTGGCCCGGTGGCACCCATTCCGGTTCCTGACCCTCTCGCGGTAGCGGAACCGTGCCAGTTGCCGGACTCGCTTCCTTCGGCGGTTCGATCCCCGCTTGCAACAGGCTACCCGTCTCTGCTGACGCTTGATCTCCGGCCAGTCGCGGCGGTTCCGTTCGATCCGTTCCCCGGTGGACAAGACGGCCCGCTTGCGGACTCCAAGGTCGATCCCCACCGCAGAGTCACAACGGGGCAAAGGCTCCTTCTCGACCTCGTAGACCAGATCCACGTAGACCCGGTTGGGCTTGCGGACGATCCGCAGGGCCTTCAACGGGCAGCCGGGCGGCAGGGGACGGGACGGAAAGAAGCGGATCGTCGGGAACCCTTTGAGCTTGATCACGTACCCACGGGCCCGCTCCTTGACCATGGTCGTCCGCGGATCAACGATGTCGATGGTCTCCATCCGGGCCAGAGGACGGAACCGGGGATATCCTGGATTCTCTCCCGCCTTGCACCGCCGGAAGAAGGCTTGGAATGCTCCTTCCAGACGCCGCAGCATCCCGCGTTCCGCAGCCACGGAGATGGACCCGAA
Source organism: Acidobacteriota bacterium (assembly GCA_965263035.1). Taxonomy (GTDB): domain Bacteria; phylum Acidobacteriota; class UBA6911; order RPQK01; family JAJDTT01; genus JAJDTT01. The sequence goes on along the minus strand of OZ253580.1, from coordinate 3,840,601 downwards.
CCCATCCGGGTCCGATTTCCGCGCTTGCGTCAGACGCTTCATCTGCTCGTACATGCTGATGCCACGCTTGTCATCTTCCCAACCGTTCTTGCGTTCCTGTAGTGCGGAGTTGTAGATCCGATTCAGGACGCCCCTGATCCAATCCAATCGGTGCAATCCCGGTCTGGAGAGCTTCGCCCGGCATTGGAAAGCTGCATGAGTTCTCACAGAAACAAATATAGCGCAGCACTCTGAAGGGATCTTGCCGTCTAGTTCTGTCTATAATCTCTTATAATATCGTACCGACGGGATTGCTAATGCCGGAACGGCTCAATGCAACCGAGGGAGGTTCACGGGAGGGATTTCGACTCGGCGCGTTCCGGGTGGACTGGGTGCAGGAAATACGGGATAGTATCGAGAGCGGATGCCGGCGGGGCCGGTAATCCATCCCGATGGAGGTGAGTCCATGTTTTTCGATCCGCTTTATCTGATGATGGTTCTGCCGGCCCTGGGTCTATCCCTGTGGGCCAGTTTCAAGACCAAATCGGCTTTCAACAAATACTCCAAGGTCCTGTCCATGCGGGGCCTCAGCGGAGCCCAGGCGGCCCGCCAGCTCTTGAACTACGCCGGCATCAGCGGCGTGAAGATCGTACAGACGTCGGGAATGTTGTCGGACCATTACAACCCGACGAACAAGACCCTGGCGCTGTCCGAGAGCGTCTACCGCTCCTCTTCGGTGGCCGCCATCGGCGTAGCCTGCCACGAAGCCGGACATGCCATCCAGCACGCCGAGGGTTACGGACCGCTCTGGCTCCGGTCGATCCTGGTTCCGACGGCCAACGTCGGATCCTCGGTGGGATACATCGTCATGCTCGTGGGCCTTTTCATGGCCAGCCAGAACATGGTCCTGGTGGGAGCGATCCTCTTCTCGACCGTCCTGGCCTTCCAGGTCGTGACCCTTCCCGTGGAGTTCGATGCGTCGGCCCGGGCCAAACGACTGGCCGTGGAACAGGGCATCGTCACGGCCCAGGAGCGGCGGGGCATGGACCGCGTGCTCAACGCGGCTGCACTGACCTACGTGGCCGCCGCCGTCTCCACCTTGATGACCCTGCTCTATTTCCTGCTCCGCGCCGGCCTCCTGGGAGGCCGGGACGACTAAACTGCTCCGGTCGCCGTCCGTGAACGCCATGAAGCGCCATCCTCAGATCCTGAATCGGGCTCACGCGGCCCTGCTGGTGGTGGACGTTCAGACCAGGCTCACCCAGGCGGTCCGAAGCGGCCAGGCGATGGTCGGCGAAATCGTCAAGTTGGTCCGCGGATTCCGGATCCTGGGCCTTCCCATCTTCGCTACCGAGCAGTACCCCAAGGGACTGGGCCACACCGAACCCAGGATTCTGGAGGCGCTGGGCGGGAACTCCGCCGTGGTGAAGGCCACCTTCAGTTGTTGCGGCGCCCCGGACCTGATTTCCAACATCCGGAGTCAGGGAATCCGGCAGATCCTGCTCTCGGGGACGGAGGCGCATGTCTGCGTGCAGCAGACGGCTCTGGATCTGCTCTCCCGGGATTTTCAGGTGCAGTTGGCCGTGGACGCCGTCGCCTCCCGCAAGGAGCTGGACTACCGGACGGCTCTGGACCGCATGGCCCGGTCGGGGGTGATCCTGACCAGTGTCGAGTCGGCTCTGTTCGAGCTCCTGGAGGTCTCGGGCACGGCCGAATTCAAGCAGGTCGCCTCCCTCATCAAGTAGGGAAGCGATCCGGCGGCATGGAACGGGCGTGAACGACGCACGACAACGTCGTTCTCTGGAGACGATGCCAGACTACGAATTCCAAGAGATCGGAAGACTCCCGGCTCCCGCGGACAACGTGGCCATCGCCATCCGCACCCTTGCCCCGGGGACTCGAATCGAATACCAGGGCGGCGAGCTGGTTCTGGATCACACCGTATTGGAGGGGCATCGCTTCGCGGTCGCCCCCGTCGCCGAGGGAGAAGCCCTTTTGTCCTGGGGATTTCCCTTCGGATTCGCCTGCCGGGACATCGAGCCCGGAAACTACGTTTGCAATCGGAGGGCCGTGGAGGCCCTCTCCGGCCGGAACCTGGAGATCTCCCTGCCTGAGGCCCCCAACTTCGAGGATCGGATCGACCCCTACCTCATGGACGAGGAAGGGTTCCAGCCGGGTCTCCAGACGCCCTCCGACCTTCCAGGCAGGACCTTCCTGGGCTACGAAAGGTCTCCGGCCCGAGGGGTGGGGACCCGCAACTACATCGTGATCCTGGGAACTTCCTCACGCACCGGCAGCTTCGCCCGGGTCCTGGCCGAACGGCTCAAGGGTGAAGCCGAGCCTCTGGAGAACGTGGACGGCGTCGTGGCCGTGGCCCACACCGAGGGGGGACAGGATGAGGACCCCAACAACCTGGGACTGGTTCTTTCCACCCTCTCGGGGTTCGTGGTCCATCCCAACGTGGGCGCCGTGCTGTGTGTGGACCGCGGGACCGAAGCCGTGACCAATGACCGCCTGCGACGGCACCTGCTGCGAAACGGCTATCCCCTCGAGGACGTCCCGCACCGTTTCCTGACCCTGGAGGACAGCTTCCAGAACGATTTGGGCCGGGGCGAACGAGTCGTGCGAGACTGGCTCCCTCGAGTCAACGCCTTCCGGCGGACGCCTCAGCCATTGACGAGCCTACGCCTGGCCCTCCAATGCGGCGGTTCGGACGGCTTCTCCGGCATATCCGCCAACCCTCTCTCGGGCTGGGTCGCCAGGGAGCTCCTGCGCCAGGGAGGATCGGCCAATCTGGCCGAGACCGACGAGCTCATCGGGGCCGAAGCTTACGTGCTCCGGAACGTCCGCGACCTGGCGACGGCGCGGGCTTTCCTGTCCAAGGTGGCCCAGTTTCAGGAGCGGGCAGCGTGGCACGGCGAATCGGCCCAGGGCAACCCCTCCGGCGGCAATATTCTCCGGGGGCTCTACAACATCGGGATCAAGTCCCTGGGAGCCGCTACCAAGCGCCACCCCGGCGTGCGGCTCGATTACGTCATCGACTATGCCCAGCGGATGACGGAACCCGGGTACTACTTCATGGACAGTCCCGGCAACGACCTGGAAAGCATCGCCGGTCAGGTGGCCTCGGGAACCAACCTGATCTTCTTCACCACGGGCAACGGGTCGGTCACCAACTTCCCCTTCGTCCCCACCATCAAGATCGTCACCACCAGTGGACGATTCCGCCTCCTCTCGCGGGACATGGACTTCAACGCCGGCGCCTATCTGGAGGGAACCCCCCTCCCGGAGCTGGGCCGGGAACTGCTGGATCTGAGCTTGCAGGTGGCCTCGGGTCTCCGGAGTGTCGGCGAAAAGGCGGGCCACTCCCAGATCTCGCTCTGGCGGAACTGGCAACAGTCCGACGACTCCAACCTGGTCCGTCTCCAGAATGTGCGCCGGCCGCGGGTGGACGCCCCAATCCGGCTCAAGCCCCCCGTTTCCGGTCGTCGGCTCCAGTTCGACGGAATCCGGACGCCCGACGGCTGGGTCACCCATCAGGTCGGACTCATACTGCCCACCAGCCTCTGCTCCAGCCAGATTGCCCGTCTCCTCGCCCAGCGGCTCAACCGTCGGCAGGCGGGGAAGGACCGTTCCGTTTCCCGCTTCGTGGCGCTCCCTCACACCGAAGGTTGCGGTTGCTCGGGAGGTCAGACGCGGCAACTCTACTCTCGCACCCTCCTGGGCCATCTGACTCATCCCACGGTCGCGGCCGGCCTCTTCCTGGAGCACGGTTGCGAGGCGACCCATAACGACTACATGACCGGGCAGCTGGCCCGGATGGGAGGCGACGTCGAAGCCTACGGAAAGGCCAGCATCCAGTTGGACGGAGGGATCGAGAAGGTTGGCCACAGGGTGGAAACCTGGTTTCAGAACGCACTCTCGGGCCGATCCTCTCCCCGGCGGCAAGCCGTGGGACTGGAATCATTGAGGATGGCAGTCTTGACTTCGGGCCGGCTGACCGAGGCCGCCTGCCGGGCTCTGAGCGCTCTCGTACAGCGTCTTGTCCATGCGGGCGCCACCGTCGTGATCCCGGAATGGGACGCTCTGATGGAGAGCCCGTCGTGGCGGGAGATCCTCTTGGAGCCGGACCTGTTGGGGCCTACACTTCTCTTCGGAGAGAAGGCGCAGGGGACGGGCCTGCAGATCATGGAAGCCGCTACCGGCCACGGGGTCGAGCTCCTGACCGGTCTTGGGGCGACAGGAGCGGAGATCCTCCTGGCATGGGTCGGCCAGGAACCCCTGCCGGGGCACGTCATGGTCCCGACGCTGCAGGTGTCCGATGCCGGGAGTATGGCCGGGGACCGGGGTCAGGACCTGGACCTGGTCCTCACGGGTCCTCCCGAAACGTGGGAGGAGAGGCTGTCGGCTCTGGTTCTGGACTTGGCCTCGGGAAGATACGTTCCGGTGCTTCAAGACCAGGGAAACGTGGATTTCCAGATCACCCGGGGTCCCCTCGGGGTTTCTCTGTAGGGCACGATCACAGGTCCGGCGGTTCGGCCAGACGTAACGTCGTCGGCGCTTGGATTCGGCGCCCGGGGGCTTGACCGGGCGGCGGTCAGCCCATAGCATCCAAACCGCCAAATTTCAGGCAAACCAGACCATCAAGGAGTCAGTCATGACGGAACTCACGGCCAAGGTATTCGAGACCATCGACGGAATGCAGGACGAGATCGTCGAGAAGATCAGCGAAGTCGTCCGGATTCCCAGCATCAATCCCAAGTATCCGGGAGTGGTCAAGGAAGAGGTCCTGGGAGGGGAGACCAATGCCAACCAGGTCGTGGCGGAGCTCTACCGGACCGTCGGGTGCGAAGTCGACGTCTGGGAAGCGGAGGCCCGCCGAGCCAACGCCGTGGGCGTCCTCAAGGGAGCCGGCGGGGGACAGTCCCTAATCTTCAACGGCCACATCGATACCGTGCCCACCGGACGACCGGAAGACTGGAGATGGTCCGACCCTTTCAGCGGCAAGGTGGACGGGGGGAAAATCTACGGCCGGGGTTCCTGCGACATGAAGGGACCGGTGGTGAGCCAAGCCATGGCGGCTCTGGCGCTGCAGCGCCTGGGGATACGGCTCAAGGGGGACCTGCTCCTGGAGAGCGTGGTGGGTGAAGAGGTGATGGACCACGAGGCGGGCGTCACGGCCACGGTTCGAAGAGGCTACCGGGCGGATGCGGCCGTGGTCTCCGAGGCCTCGGCGCCGGTGCGGCCCCTGGCGATCGTTCCCATCAGTCCGGGACTCCTCTGGATGGCGGTCACCTGCCGCGGCAAGTCGAGTCATGCGTCCACCCGGGCCGAAACCTTCCGGGCGGGCGGTTTCGGATCCAGTGTGGCTGTCAACGCCATCGACAAGGGCGTGTTCATTTTCGAATGCCTCCGGAAGCTGGAAGACGAATGGGGGCTCACCAAGGTCCACGACCTGTTCAAGCCCGGGCATTTCACTCTCCATCCCGGAGTGGTCATGGGAGCGCCCCACGGCGTGGGGGTCCCCTTCTTCATTTCCGAGTTCTGCACCATCGAGTATGCCATCTGGTACCACCCGGAGCAGTCGGAGGAAGAGGTCAAGCAGGAGGTGGAGAACCAGATCCACCACGCCGCCCAGCTGGACGAATGGCTCCGCGAGAATCCTCCTGAAGTGGAGTGGAAACTGCACTGGCCTCCCTTCTCGGTCGACCGGGAGCATCCCATCTGCAAGGCCATGGCCGCCGCCCATGAGACCGCTGCCCGAGGCACTCCCTTCGAGGGTCCTGCCGCCATGCAGGGCTTCTATGCCGTCTGCGACGCGGCGTTCCTGAGCGCCAAAGGCATTCCCAGCCTGGTGTACGGTCCCGGAAGCCTGCTCCAGGCCCACGCCGTGGACGAGTTCCTGGACATCTCGGAGTTGATGGTCGCCACCAAGGCCTATGCCCAGGTGGCCATGGACTGGTGCGGCGTCGCCTGAACGAACGCGTATCGAGCGGTTTCTCGTCGGGCGAGCGGTCAGAACCCCGCTGCCCTGCGGCGACGGGCTGGCGCGGCACGGGGATCGGCAAGGTCTTCACGGCGACCATTCGTCCCGATTCAAACGCTTACTCCCCTACCGGCCGGAGTCGTATGCGTCTGTAGCAAGGTCGATCGTGCAATTTCACCTTGTATTTTCAAACTGTACCTTTCAATATTCCAGGTGTGATTCCACGTCATACCACTAAACTTCTTCTCGAATACCTGGGGTTCTTCCCCTGTGTCGGTCTTATCGGACCACGACAGTGTGGGAAGACCACTTTGCTGGGACAGTTGGGCAAAGGATGGTTGCATTTCGATCTGGAACGACAATCGGATTTCGAAGCCATTGCGCGCGACCCCGATCTGTTTTTCCGTCTACATCCTGATCGAGTGGCCATCGACGAAGCACAGGCCTTTCCTCCACTCTTCCAAGCGTTGAGGGTCGCCGTCGATGCCGATCGATCCCGAACCGGCAGATTCGTCATTACCGGTTCGAGTTCGCCTGACCTCACCGGGCGGATCTCGGAGAGTCTAGCCGGCCGGATCGGCCTGATCGAGATGGGCCCCTTTTCCCTGGCGGAAGCGATCCGCGAGCCCCCGAGTCCTTTTTTCTCCGGGCTGTCGCAAGGCTGGAAGCCGGAACGCTTCGTAAAGGAGCTGACACCCCGTGCGGGAATTCGGAAACTCCACGAATACTGGTTCTGGGGAGGATATCCCCAACCCTGGGTCAAGGGTGGAGATCGGTTCCGTCAAGTCTGGCAGGAACAGTACGTTCAAACCTACCTTCACCGCGACATCGGGACCCTCTTCCCCGGTCTGAACCGAAACCGCTTTCGCCGCTTCATCCAGTTGCTCGCAGGTCTTTCGGGCACGATCTTGAACTACTCGGACGTCGCTCGCGCTCTGAATGTATCCCAGCCCACCGCCCGCGAGTATTTCGAGATCGCGCACGGTTCCTTCCTCTGGAGGACTCTGCCCGCTTTCACACGCAACGTGCTCAAGCGCGTGGTCAAGAGCCCGCGCGGGCATCTTCGCGACTCGGGCCTACTCCACCACCTGCTTCGAATCGGTGAACTGGACGATTTACGGGGGCATCCTCAAATGGTCCGGTCGTGGGAAGGAACGGTCGTTGAACAGATACTCAGAGGGTTGGCCGCAAGTGGAATCGCCTGTGACCCTTATCACTATCGGACCCACGGGGGCGCCGAGGTCGATCTGGTCCTGGAGGGGACCTTTGGGGTTGTCCCCATCGAGATCAAATACCCTCAGACCGTCCGCGCCCGTGAACTCCGCCCCATAAGCGATTTTGTCGAGGAGTACGCCTGTCGCCTCGGGTTCGTCATCAACAACGATGAGAGGCCCCGCCTCTACGGTCCTCGCTTGGTGGGAATTCCAGCCGCCTGCCTCTGACCCGAACGACCCCTCCAAGTCGAGGGCAAGGTTGCAGAACCTCCCCGGCTGCTCCAGTTCATCAAGATCCGTGACCGGAGTCGGCGGCCAGGACCTCCATGAACCTGCCGTGGGCGATCTGGGCTCTCTCAAAACTGGAAAGACGGAAGAATTCGTCGGGACTGTGAGCGCATTCGTCATCGAGGCCGAATGAGAGATTCACGGTGTGGATCCCCAGATGCTCCAGGATGAGGCCGCAGGTGGCGATGCTTCCTCCCGATCCCACCACGTACGGCCTTCTGCCGTAGAGCTCCTCCAGCACTTTGCCGGCCGTCCGGTTTCCCGGGTGATCGATGGGGATGGAATAGGGCATGGACGACGATCCCAAAGCGACGACCTCCGCCTCGACGCCCGGCGGCGTGTTCCGCTCCACGTGACGGGTGATGGCCTCCAAGATCCGGTCCGGCTCCTGATCGGCCACCAGGCGGCAGGTGACCTTGGCGTGAGCCTGGCGAGGCAGGACCGTCTTCATACCGTCTCCCTGAAAACCTCCCCAGATACCGTTGATCTCCAGGGTCGGCCGAATCCACTCCCGCTCGTAGGTGCTGAACCCCGGCTCGCCGAACGTCTCGCTCACTCCGATGGAGGCCAGCAGTTCCGCCTCCCGGTACGGGACCCGGGCCAGCTCGCTCCTCAACCTGTCATCGGGCTGTCGTACGTCGTCGTAGAAGCCCTGGACCAGCACTCGGCCGTCGGCTGAGCGCATGGAGTCCAGCAGGCGAACCAGGGCGTGCACGGGGTTCTGGACGGCGCCGCCGAAGAGTCCCGAATGCAGGTCCCGGGAAGGACCCTGGACATTGATCTGCAGACCGCAAAGACCGCGCAACGAGACCCAGGTGGCCGGTTCCTCCTCGCTCCACTGGGAACCGTCGGCGCTCACCGCCATGTCGGATGCGAACCGTCCCGCCTCGGCCTTCATGAAGGGGGGAAGGTGGGGACTTCCGATCTCCTCCTGGCCCTCCAGCAGGAATTTCAGGTTCAAGGGGAGGGTTCCCGTTGTCTCCAGCAGGGCCTGAACGGCCAGGATCGGAGCCAGCATGTTCCCCTTGTCGTCAGACGATCCTCGAGCGTAGATCCGGCCGTCCCGGACCACCGGCTCGAAGGGAGGGTGGCTCCAGAGCTCCACCGGATCCACCGGCTGCACGTCGAAATGTCCATAAACCAGGAGCGTGGGGCGGCCCGAGGCGTGAAGCCAGTCGCCGTAGACCACGGGATGCCCTTCGGTGGGGAGGACCTCGACGTTCTCGATGCCCGCCCTCTGCAGCCGGTCGCCGACCCAACGGGCCGCTTGCTGCACGTCACCGGCGTGCTCGGGCAGCGCCGAGATGCTGGGGATGGTCAGAAACTCGCTCAGTTCCTCGATCCACCGGTCTTGACGATCCTTCAGATATTCCTGCCAACCCTGCGTGCCCATCTCAAACCAGTCCTCCGGTCTCGAATCGGCTCAAGCGCGCCCTATTTGTACTCCGCCCGATCCGCACAGTGGTCCATGATGTAGTCCCAGTCATACTCGACGCCCAGTCCCGGACCGTCGGGGGCGACGACGCAGCCATCCGCGTCGATGGCGTCGATGGCGTCCCGATAGCCGCATTTGAAGGGCGCCATGTGGAAGGGGCCCAGCTGCGGATGGAGCAAGCCCATTTCGTAGTAATTGGTGTTGCGGATGGCGGCCATCACGTGGCGCCGGTCCGGGCCCGGTCCATGCAGCTCCACATCCAGGCCGAATCCCTCCGCGGCGTGAGCGATCTTCATCACCCCGGTGATGCCGCCGTCGTAGTCGGTATCGATGCGCACGAAGTCGGTGCCGTCGGCCACGATGAAGTCCACATGCGACTCCAGGCCCCTCAGGTGTTCCAACTGAAGGAGGGGCGTCTTGATGAGCTGGCGCAGTTTCCGGTGGGCGAAAGCCGAGACACCGCCGTCCCGGAAAGGGTCCTCGTACCAGAAATAGTCGAACTCGTCGCAGGCCCGGCCCAGCTTCAGGGCGTCAGCAAACGTTCGGATGGCGCAGAAGGGGTCCAGCATCAGGTCCATTCTGTCCCCCACTCTTCGGCCCACGGCCCGAACCAATTCGATCTGGTCCTTGAGAGGACCGTCCTGCCAGCCGTGGATCTTGAAGCCGGGGTAACCCATTTCCAGGCACTCCTCGGCGAAGTCCGCGTAGGCCTCTGGGCTGTTGAGGCCTCCCTGCTCGTAGTCGCCGACGTAGGTGCTGGCGTAACAGGGGAGCTTCTTGCCGGCCGATCCGCCGAGAAGCTCATAGACCGGTGCGTCGTAGTACTTGCCGGCCAGATCCCAGAGCGCGATGTCCACCACCCCCATACCCATTCGGGACTGCTGCCGGGTGGCCTGCTTCAGGTCGTCGTAGATGGCGTCCCGCTCCAATGCGTTGCGGCCGATAAGGGTGTGGGCCAGCCCGGCGACGACGGCGTAGTCGGCCTCGAATCCCCCGAAATACTCCCCCGTGACTCCCAGGTCGGTGTGGATCCGGAGGCCCCGGCCGCGAAACTTCTGCACCCCGCCAGGCTGGTAGATGAGAATGCCGATGGTCGGCTCGACCCCCACGTCGTTGACGTCCCGCTCGTACTGGAAGACCTCGATGCTGGCGATCCTGGGCCTGTCCTTCATTCTTTCGCTCCTTTCAGGGTCCAAGAGCTATTCCAACCAGAACGAAAATAACCGGGCGTTGTAGAGCCGGAACCGAAAACGGATCGACTCACCCTGAAAGGCGCCCAGGTCCGGTTTGCCCGCCCACTTCACCGCGGCTCGCAGGTGGTCGCCCTGGATCGGCTGGGACTGGTCACGGCTCCACCCTTCCAGCACCCGGCGGCCCCGTTGGTCGATCACCTCCACTCGGACCTCTCCATCCGTGGCGTCGGCGTTGATGAAGAGCCGGTTCCCTTCGAAGCGGATGGCTCGGGTCTCCACGAACCCACCCTCCTGGTCCGCGCCGAAGTAGGCGAACCGGTCCCGCTTGAGCTTCGCCAGGTGAATTCCGCCCCGGTAGGGATCGTCGGTCTGGAAGCGGTGGTTCAGGCCGGTGTAATAGAACCAAAGCTCGTCTCCGTGGACCTGGGGCCGGGACGCAGCCAGGACCTGGCCCGTGTCGATCACCCCTTTACCCAATTCCGAGACCGGAATGAAGGATCCCCGGTTGCCCACCTTCACCCACCGCCGGAGATCGCGGCTGGTGGACAGCTTTACCGAGTTGATCCCCTCCTGGTTCCGGTTGGGAGAGTGGCCGGCGGCTTCGAAGTGGTTGGGCAGCCCGATGTAGGTCCCCTCGTAAGGGAAGATGGGCATGTTGTAGATCTCGGTGTTGTAGTGCTCCGGCTGGTTGACGGTCATCAGACGGAGTTTGGGATTGACCAGATGCTCCCGGACCCGCTTCTCACCCAGCAGTTGGTCATAGGCATCGGCGTGATAGATGAGCTCGGGGTCGGTCCAGTTCTCGAAATCGGTGCTCAGGGACAGAAACACGGATCGGCCAAATGGGCCCCGGTGCTTGACCGTGGCGATGAACCGCTTCTTGACCTCGTCGTAGTTCAGATGCGACTCGTCCTGGCTGGGGATCACCGGCACGTCCAGCTTGGTGAACTCGTAGCCGTCGGATGAGACCACGGGATGCCGGTCATGAGATCCGGTCAGTCCCTTGTATCGCCGTGCAGGCCCCGCGTCGGGGTCCAGCAGTACGTGCTGGATGAAGGTCCCGGGCGCGTCTCGAAGCACCACCAGGTTGTTGTCCTTGGATCCCTGAAACTCCCGCATTCCCAAAGACGGTTTCTCCCACTGGATCCCGTCCCGGGAACGGGCGAACGCCGTTTCCCCACCGGCGTGGTACCACATCTTCCAAACCTCCTCCTGGGGGTCCCAGCAGGGGGCGCTGCGGATCTGGATCGACTTGCTGACTCCGGGATTCCAATCGGGTCCCGGAGACTGCTCCCAGGGCTGGTCCGCCCGGACCACCGGGTTGCCTTTGTACTTGACTGGCGGATTGACCCGGCGCTCGACGCGGTAGAGGGCGCCGACCAAGAAATCGTCCAGGAACAACTGATGCTGTCCCGAAGGGATGTGCACGTAGGAGAGTGGTTTGGCCGGAAATCCTGTCACAACTGAGCAGAGAAAAATCAGGATGATTCCCGGAATGCGGCTAGGCTTCATGAGTGGCTCCTTGTCTTCGCTGGCGACTTGCTGAGCAGAGGCGTACCACGATCTCCGGCGGGGAGTCAATAGAACGGATGGCGAACACTACCGCGATTATTCGAGATTTCGATAGTCGACTGGCCTCACACGAATCGGGGGTCGATCCCGACCAATCTTTACCTCTTTTCTGCCTGACCAACCTCTGTTTTCCGATCAGGCAACAAGGTAAACTCGCTGGCTTCGGGCCTTGACATCCGAGAAGATCCGCGGGACCAGTATCGGGGAGGCTTGTGGCTGGTGAATTGTGGGAGATTGGTCATATGAAAGTAGATGCAGAGAGGGAAGATGGAATCTTGATTGCCACGGCAGTCGGTCGCGTCGATGGCGCCAATGCGCTGGAGTTTCAGAACGCGCTGCAAGCGGCAATCGGCGACGACGATGACGTCATCCTGGATTTGGCAGGCCTCTCGTATGTCAGCAGTGCGGGCCTGCGTGTATTTCTGCTCCTTGCCCAGCAAATAAAGAGAAGGAGAGGACGATTCTCGGTCTGCTCGCTCTCCGATTCCATCGAAAGGGTCTTCACCATCAGCGGCTTCGACAGGGTCATCCCAACTCATGGATCACGGTCCGAAGCCCGTGCCGCATACGCGGGCTGAGTTCCCATGATGGCGTCGGGGGGAGATCGAAATCGACTGGACGGATTCGAAGTTTGTAGCTGAGATCGATATATGGCGATTGCAGGTTCAACGGATCCTGTTTACGACGGAACTGCGACTCGGGAGGGAGCGATGAGAGAAGGAACGAAGATCCCGCTGCACAAGCGGCTGGTGCGGGGAGCGGTGGGGAAGCTGCTGTTGGTGGTGATCTGTCTGCTGTGCGGGACGGCGGCGGCGCAGGCGGCGGTGGACGACGAGGTGCTGTACGTGTTCAACACCTTCTCGTTCATGGTTTGGGGCGCCATGGTGATGTGGATGTGCGCCGGGTTCACGATGCTGGAGTCCGGGTCGGTGCGGACCAAGAACGCGTCCATGATCTGCATGAAGAACGTCGGTCTGTACTCGATCGCGGGGCTGGCCTACTACGTGATCGGGTACAACCTGATGTACACGGACGTGGGGAGCGTGATCGGGTCGTTCAAGTTGCTGTACGGGCCGTCGGCGGCGGATCTGGCGCTGGTGGCGGGCCAGGACGGGGCGGTAGCGGCGGTGACGGGGGCCGAGAGCAAGTACTCGACCATGTCGGACTGGTTTTTCCAGATGGTGTTCGTGGCGACGGCAGCGTCGATCGTGTCGGGGGCGCTGGCCGAGCGGGTGAAGATGTGGTCGTTTTTCGCGTTCTCGGTGGTGCTGACGGCGGTGATCTACCCGGTGGTGGGGGCGTGGACCTGGGGCGGCGGCTGGCTGAGCGAGCTGGGGTTCCAGGATTTTGCGGGATCGACGATCGTGCACAGCACGGGCGGCTGGGCCGCGTTGGCGGGGATCCTGATCGTGGGGCCGCGGCTGGGCAAGTTCCGGAAGGACGGGACGGTGAAGCCGACGCCGCCGTCGAACGTGATCGTCGTGACGCTGGGGGTGTTCATCCTCTGGTTCGGGTGGTTCGGATTCAACGGCGGGTCGCAGTTGGCGCTGGGGAGCGCGGCGGACGCGATGGCGATGAGCCACGTGCTGGTGAACACGAACCTGGCGGCGGCGGCCGGGGTGGTGACGGCCCTGATCGTGTCGCGGCCGATCCTGGGGCGCAATGACCTGTTCGCGACGTTGAACGGGGGGATCGCGGGCCTGGTGGCGATCACGGCGGGACCGGACATCGTGTCGCACCACTGGTCGATTCTCATCGGCGCCATCGGCGCCATCCTGTGCACGGCGGGGATCAAGGTCCTGGAGAAGGTCAAGATCGACGACGTGGTGGGGGCGGTGCCGGCGCACCTGTTTGCGGGGACCTGGGGAACGATCGCGGTCTGCATAGCGGCGGGCGGCAACGTCGGGGTCCAGTTGTTGGGCATCGTGTCGGTGGGTGTGTTCGTGTTCGCGTCATCATTGATCGTGTGGAAAGTGCTGGCGATGACGATGGGCGTGCGAGTGTCGGCCCAGGTGGAACGGCTGGGACAGGACGTGGGCGAGTTGGGCATGGAGGCCTATCCCGAGTTCGTCCTCATGCCGGAAGAACTGGACGACGAGGATTAGTCCGCACTTCTCATCGCACCCCGCGGCGAGCAATCCGAGCCCAGAAATGAGGGGCGGAAAGGTCCTCGTTACGGGGGCGTCGTCCGGCATCGGAGAAGCCACTGCCTACGCGTTTGCCGCGGAATCCTGCGAGCTCTTTCTGGTGGCTCGCCGGAGCGAACGGTTGGAGCAGGTGGCACTTGAGTGCGGCCGCCGGGGTGCACGAGAGGCCGTCTGGGCCGCCCATGATCTGAGCCGGCCGGGCCGCGGAGCGGAAATCGTCCGCGAATGCCGGCGTCGACTCCAAGGCCTCGATATTGTCGTCTCCAATGCCGGATACGGCATTGTGGGGCCCGTCGTCGAGACTCCCCCGGACGAGCTTACCCGAATCTGGCAGGTCAACTTTCAGTCCGGATACGAGACCATCCACGCGGCCCTTCCCGGACTGCTCCGGCAAGGGAGCGGTCACATCGTCCTCGTCAGCAGTGTCGTCGGTAGACGGGCCATGCCCTATTTCTCGGCGTACTGCGTGACCAAGTTCGCCCAGGCGGCCCTGGCCGAAGCGCTCTGGGGAGAACTCAGAGGGACCGGTGTGGGGATCAGTCTCATCTGTCCCGGCCTGACCGAAACCGAGTTCCTTGAGGCGGCCCACCGCACTGCCAGCGCTGCACCCGCCATCAGTCTCTTCCGGGCGGCCGCCACCTCGAAATCCGTAGCTCGCACCATTGTAGAGGCGGTTCGCCGGCGGCGCCGGGAAGTGCACCTGACCGGGCTGGGCCGGCTGATGGTCGGCTTGAACCGCTTGTCGCCGGCGCTTGCGGCTCGGCTCGTCACGCCGATCGCCCTTTACGCGCTGAAGAAATCGCGCTGAACCATTTCCCGTCTTCCCGCATTCCCCGGGGCCAGGACAGGTTGGCCATCTTCCGCGCACTCGGGCGCAGGACAGCCTCCGGATTTGCCAACAGACCAAGGCCATGGGTACTCTCTTGAACCAGTCAGGAATTCCAGTCTGGCAGAGGTTTCCAGACGATCCGGCGAACAGCTCGATCAACCACGGGGTGCAGTCATGAGGCCGAATGACTTTTCCGTCGTTGGCGCGACCGGGGCTCAAGACATCGAGACCTCTTCCCGGGAGGCTTCGGGTCAGAACCGGCGCGAATTCCTCCGGGCCGGAGGAGTATCCTTGTTCGCGGTCGCCTCGCGAGAGTCCTCCCTCCCGGCCGCTGTGCCCGCGACAGGGTCCCCGTACCGGGCCGCCATCGTGGGATGCGGCCGCAAGGGGACCGGCTACGCCAGGGGCTATGTGCTCCATCCCAGGACCAAGGTGGTGGCCGCTGCTGATATCGACCCGGAGAACCTGGAACTTTTCACCAGAAGGTTCGGCGTTCCGGGATACAGGGATTACAGGGAGATGCTGGCCCGGGAGAAGGTGGACATCGTCTCGCCTATCCTTCCGGTGAAAGCCAACCCGGGTGTGGTTGTAGGGTGTACGGAGTTCCCGGTCAAGGCGATCTACTGCGAGAAACCGATTTCCGCCGGTCTACGGCAGGCGGACGAGATGGTCGAAGCCTGCAAGAGAAAGGAAATCGTCTTCGCCGGCGGCGATATGTACCGTAACTTTCCCCAGTTCTGGCAGGCTCGAGAAGCCTTGGAATCCGGGGAGTTGGGCGAAGTCCGCGGCTTGAACCTCTACCAGTCCACCAACGAGATCTCCGGGGGCGGGTGCCAGGGGCTGAGCGTCATGAGGCTGTTCGCCCGGGATGCACCCGTGGAGTGGGTGTGCGGCTGGACCCGGGGAGATCCCTTCAGCGACCAGGACCAGGGCATGGGCGGAACCGTCCGCTTCAGCAACGGCATCGAATGCTTCATCCACAACCAGCCGGTGGCTCGCATGGGAATCGAGGTGCTCTGCAGCAAAGGGGTCTTTTTGAGCGACTGGTACACGTTTCGCCTCTACCGGATGAAGGCCAGTGCCAAGGATCCCCGGCGTCGGGACAGCCTGGAGGAGATCCAGGGCCTGTACCCGGATTCGGGACTCGGGCAGCGGAATTATGACGCGGAAGGATGGCGGCACCCCGGTACCCGTCAGATGGCCGGAGTCCAGTCCCTGGTGGATGCCCTGGAACAGGGAATCCCGCCGCGAACCAGCGGAGACGACCTGCGGCTGGCCCTGGAGTTGGGCATTGCGTTGCGCCAGTCGCACCGCCAGGGCTACGCTCCCGTTCGACTTCCGGTTCGGGACCGGGAGCAGAAGATCCTCCCCCACATCAGCCGGTACCACAACAAGAAGGAAGTGCACGGGGAAGAGTGGTACCGGGAGCAGATGGAAGGCTGGAAACGGGATCCTCAAGGATAAAATCCGGCGCCATGGCTACAGGAGCCCCGTGACCATGAAACCGAACTGGACCCGGAGACGATTCGTGGGAGTGGGGCCGGGGGTGGCGGCCACCTCGATGGTAGCATCGCGCCGGGCCTCCGCCGGCAAGCCGGAACCCGAAGTTCCGGCCCACGCGGATGGCGCCGACCGGATGCTGCCCCGCCTCATTTACTACAACGACGCCCACCACTTCCATGCCAAGAGGATCGATCCCCCGGTGAGCCGCTTGCAGCTCCAGCGGCCGGTGGACGAGGTGCTGGGAACCGGAGTGGGAATGCTGGTCCTGGGGCTGGGTTACGGCGACGTGTATTTCCACGACAGCAAGGTCGGACGCGTCGTGGGACAGGAGAAGCAGACCTGGGAACACATCATCGACTGGCGAATCATGTGTATGGTGCGGGACGCCAGGAAGCTGGGGACGGACCAGTTGCGGGAGGTGATCCGCCGGGGACGCGAGGAGAGCCTGCCGGTCCTTCCCAGCCTCAAGCTCCAGGACGGGAACCGGCCCGGCTCCCAGCGCTGCGGCTGGCTCAAGTGGAAACGGGGAAAGTCCGTTTGCGTCGGGGAGACGGACGAGAGGCACTCCGGTTTCGAGTACTGCTATGACTTCTCCCTGGAAAGCGTCAGGGAGGACAGGTTGGCCATGGTCCGGGAGGTTCTGGAAGATTACCGAGCCGACGGCATCGAGCTGGACTTCATGTTCTTCGCCTCCTACTTCAAGAAGCGGGAAGTGGAGAAGAACATCCCCGTCATGAACCGCTTCGTGAGCCAGATCCGCGGGCTGGCCGACGAGGTCGGCCGCAGCCAGAATCGACCCGTCACCGTCAGCGCCCGCGTGTTCCACCGGGAGGAAGAGAACCTCAAGGTGGGCCTCGACGTCGAAGCGTGGCTCCGGCAGGGCGATCTGGATCTGGTGGTGGGCCAGGTCTCGGACCAACTCTTCGAGCCGGCCGTGGACGTCGGGTGGCTGGTGGAGGCGTCGGGGGGAAGGGCCGGAGTCTATGCCCGCCCTCCCTTGAGAGTCTATGACGAAAGGACGCCCCGCCCCACCATCGAGATGTACAGAGCCCTGGGGCAGACCCTCAGGGCCCAGGGAGCTGCCGGCCTTTATCTCGGCTACCTGCGCTGGCCCCTGGCTCGCAAGGAGCATCAGATCCTCCGGGAGATGGCCTATCCGGAGACGTACCGACGAGAGGGCAAGCGGTACTTTCTCCAGCCGGTGGAAGGAGCCGGGACCTTCACCGATCCACCGCCGAAACGGGTGCTTCCACTCGCACTGAAGGAAGGCGAGCGGGTTAGATTGACGCTTCAGGTCGCCGACGATCTGAAGGAAGCGGAGAGAGACGGCGAGCTGAGGAGACCCCGGCTCACCCTCCGGCTTCAGAACTTCCCGGTGGAGGACGAGATCCGGATCCGCTTCAACGGACGGCTTCTGCCCTTGGAGCGCTTCGAAGTGACGGATGAACGTGCACTTCGAATTCCGGTCCGCCTGCGCCGGCCCATCGAGGCGCCGTCCGGTTTTGCCGCCCACTGGCTTCGGACGAAGCTGGATCCGGATCTTCTGAAAAAGGGAGAGAACACGGTCGAGATCCTGGTCCGGACGCTGACGCCGACGGCGAGTTGGACCCGCTTCGTCAGCGGAGTTGAGATCCAGACGCGGTATCGGAGCTTCGCCCGTCCCGAAGAAATCGAGGGAGCCGACCGTATCGAACCGTCGTGAAGCCGGGGGAGGATCTTCGCGCTATGAACCATCGGCCAGAGAGATTTCCACCATGAACCGAAGACGGTTTCTTCTGCAGACGGCAGGATTCGGGTCCGGCATGTGGGGGCTTGTCGCGCGCGGTTCCGGCGTGGCTCGCGGCCGGGCTTCAACGGCCCGGCCCGGCGTCTCATTGCCGATCCGGGACATCACCGTTCAGCTGGTCCAGTCCGACTGCGGGCGCAAGTGGACCCACGTGCGGGTCCACACGAGGGAAGGCCTCACCGGCATCGGCGAGGCGACCTACAGCCGGAAGGAGACGGTGGTCGCCCGCATGGTCGAGGAACTCAGGCCCTACCTCCTGGGCCGGGATGCCCTCGATATCGAAGGCATCTATCGGGACCTCTACTCCGGCGGCGGCACCGCGTATCGAACCGGAGGGATCATCTTCACCAGCGCCATCAGCGGCATCGACCAAGCCCTTTGGGACCTGAAGGGGAAGGCCCTGGGAGCCCCCGTCTGCACCCTTCTGGGCGGACCCCGTTCCGCCCGCGTTCCGGTCTATTCCCACTTCGGCGGAAAGGACGAGGACACGCTGGTAGACAATGCTCGGAGGGTCCTGGACGAAGGTTTCAAGGCGCTCAAGTCAAGCATCAGCATCCAGGAGGCTGGTGGTCCGGGGATCAGCCGTCAAGAGTTGAGGAACATCGACCGGCGATATTCGGCCCTTCGCCGGT
This sequence comes from Acidobacteriota bacterium, assembly GCA_965263035.1. Taxonomy (GTDB): domain Bacteria; phylum Acidobacteriota; class UBA6911; order RPQK01; family JAJDTT01; genus JAJDTT01. Next base: position 3,822,037 of record OZ253580.1, on the reverse strand, counting down.
TCCTGGGGGAAGACGTGCTGCTGATGGACGACCCCCATGCCGCCTTCGCTCCCGGCGCCGCACTGGAGGTCGCCCGTCTTCTGGAACCCTATCGCCTGCTGTTTTTGGAAGAACCTACCATCCCCGAGGATCCCGCCGGATACGCACAAGTGCGGCAAGGCACCCTGACCCCCATCGCGGGCTCCGAACGCCTGACCAACAAGCACCGTTTCAACGACTTCTTCCGGGCCGGCGCCGTCGACGTGGCGCAACCCGACCCCGTCTACATCGGCGGCATCACCGAGATGAAGAAAGTCTGTGCGCTGGCCGAGACCCATCAGGTCTCAATCGCGCCGCACAACACCAAGGGACCGGTCGGGACCATGGCCGCCGCCCATGTCATGGCCGCCATTCCCAACCCGCTCATTCTGGAGTGGATCGCCCCCAGCCGCATTCCCTGGCGCAACGACGTCCTCAAGGATCCTCTGGTATTTCAGGAGGGAGCCTTGCTGGTGCCCGACCGGCCCGGCCTGGGCGTGGAATTCGACGAGGATGCCCTCCGGCCTCACCTGGTGTCCTATTGAGGCGACACCCGGACAGAATTGCCCGCCGAGGCGCGGATTCGTACCCCTTGGTGAAGGAGAAGTCGGGCTTGATATAGTCTTCGGGCAATGTCTGTCGACGACTCTCGTTTCCAGTTGGCTGTCGCCCGGTTCCACGAGGCCCATTGCGAAGATCCGGTCACCGTGGAGACGGAAGGTGGACCGGTCCCCTGGTCCGTCCACTACCACCGCCGGCTCGTGGCGTGGGTCCTCCGGCTGGAGCCGGAGGCCTCGGAAGCGCTGGTGTTGGCGGCCCATTGCCAGCACATCCGACGCTGGACCATTCCCCGTGATCGCTATCCGCTGGGGGGAGCCGGCTACAGACGGTGGCGGAAGACTCTCGCCCAATACCACGCCCAAGAGGCGGGACGCATACTCGGCGAGGCGGGATACGGCGAGATCACCACCGGACGGGTCCAGGCCCTGCTCCGGAAACTGCGCCTCAAGCTGGACCCGGAGTCGCAGCTTTTGGAGGATGCCGTCTGCCTGGTCTTCCTGGAGAACGAGTTCGAGGCATTCTCCCGGATGCACGACGACGCCAAGCTGGCCGACATCCTTCGTAAGACTTGGCGAAAGATGTCCTCGCAGGGTCGTGAGGCAGCCCTGGCGGTGGCCGGAACGCTGCCGAAATCCCTTCACGCTCTGGTCCGCAACGCCGTGGCACCCGAATCCTGATTTCAGTCGAGCCGGCGGACGTAGACGTTCTTGAAGTAGAGAGGGTTCCCGTGGGCCTGGAGTTCGATGGCGCCCGTGGGATAGAGGGGCTTGTCCCGTTCCCAGTAGTTCTCCATGGTGGTCTTATGGACCACCAGGCGGTGGTTGAGCCAGACGGTCACCTTGTCGCCGGACATAAGAATCCGGAACCGGTTCCACTCCCCCACCGGATTGTCGGCCGCCAACTTGGGCTTGGACGGGTTCTCCTTGTTGTTCCAAATGGCCCCTGAGCCCTCGGGGTCTGCCCAGATCTGAATCTGGGGACTCCCTCGCAGGTAGATGCCGCTGTCTCCCTTGGGCTCGATCTTCCAGTCGACCCACAATTCGAAGTCTCGAAAGTCCTGGCGGCTGCAGAGGCTGCCGCCCTTGCCGTCGAAGAGCAGCACACCCTCTTCGACCGTCCAATACTTCCGCATTTTGGCGTCCGCCTCGCGCTGGGCCGCCGCCAGTTCCGCCGGGTCCATGGCGGCCCGTTTCTTGGGATTGGCCACCAAGCCTTTCCAGCCCTCCAGGTCCATGCCGTTGAACAGGGCCTGAAAACCCTCGGGAGCCAGATTGTCCGGCTGTTCCCCACCCAGGTCCTTGATGCGGATGTTTCGAAACTCCACGTGAGTGGAATGCCCCAGGAGACCCACGTGCCCCCGGGAGCGCATCATTCCCGGATGCCTTTGGAGAACCTCGGCGTCGCGGACGTCGTTCAGGTTGGCGCTGACGATCACCGTTCCATTGAGCGTGACCTTCACCCGACGACCCAGGAGCGCGATCTCCTGCCGGTTCCATTCTCCCACCGGCGCCAGCGCGCCGCGGCGGGCCGGCACCAGGCCGTAGACCGAGCCGTGGGCCTGATATGGCCTGATCCCGGCGTACTTGGGCGCCGTGTTGTCCAGAATCTGGATCTCCATGCCGTCGATGGAAGCGTGCCCATCCAGGGGAGTGCGGACACCGACGCCATTGTTGCCTCCCGGCCGCAGCTTGAACTCGAAGCGCAGAATGAAGTCGGCGTATTCCTTCTCCGTCAGGAGCTTGGCCCCCTCCCCTTCGGGACAGATCAGAAGGCCGTCCCGGACCAGCCAGCCCTGATTCCTCTGTTTGATCGTCCTCCATCCGGTCAGATCCCGGCCGTTGAAAAGAGAGACGAAGCCCGGTTCCGGCTCTCCGGCGCGCAACGCGGGGGAGGACGGAACGGCCAGCAACAGACCCAGCAATCCGGAAACCAATGTTGTCTTCACGGCGCCCCCTCAGACATCTCGACCCAGACCCCGCCCCGGCCGCTGGACTCCACTGCCTTGTGGATGAACTCCAGCCCCCGGCGCCCGTCATAGACGTTGGGACAGTCGTACTCTTCCGGTTTCAGCGGCGCGCCCTCCAGATGCCGCCGGATCGCCTCGACGGCGCCGCAGTAGATGGTGGCGAAGGCCTCCAGGTACCCCTCGGGATGCCCCGGCGGGATACGGGTCACGGCTCCGGCCGCTTCGTCCAGGTACTCGCCGCGTCCCCGGGTCAGGATCCGCTTGGGCTGGCCGTAGCGGTAGAATCCCATCCGGTTCGGATCCTCCTGCTCCCAGAGGATGGCTCCCTCCGAGCCATACACTCTGAGCCGCAATCCGTTCTCCTCGCCGGTGGCGATTTGACTGATCGTCAAGACACCCTTGCCGCCCCCTTTGAGCCTCAAGAGAATATTGGCATCCTCGTCCAGAGTCCGGTCGGGGAGAAAGGTGCTCGTGTCGGCGCAGATCGAGGTCACCGGGTCACCGGTCACGTACTCCAGCAGGTTCAGACAGTGGGTTCCCAGATCCCCCAGCGTCCCGCCCACCCCCGCCTGGGCCGGGTCCACCCGCCACGAGGCCTGTTTTTGCCCCAGCTTTTCGTGCGGGACCGACAGAAAATCCTGCAGATACTCGACGATGACCTTGCGCACCGTGCCCATCTGGCCGGAACGGAACAACTGGCGGGCGTGCCGGATCAGCGGGTGTCCGGTGTAGTTGTGGGTCAGGCCGAAGACCCGGCCCGTCCGCTCCACCAGGCGGCACAACTCGTCCGCCTCCGCCAGGGAGTAGGTCATGGGCTTGTCGCACACGACGTGGATGCCCGCCTCCAAAAAGGTCCGTGAGATGTCGAAATGGGAGGCGTTGGGCGTCACGACGCTGACAAAATCGATCCGCTTGTCCGCCGGCAACTCAGCTTCCCGGGCCGCCATCTCCCGGTAGGTGGCATAGCAGCGGGCGGGATCGGCATACAACTGCTCTCCAGTTATCCGGGTATTCTCGGGATCTTGAGAGAAGCAGCCCGCCACCAGTTCCACCTGCTGGTCCAGGGCGGCGGCCATGCGGTGAACAGCCCCGATGAACGCCCCTTGGCCGCCTCCCACCATCCCCATTCTCAGCTTCCGTTTCCACGATTCCATGTCATTTCTCCAATGCCGGCCGAGCTCTTCCAGGCCTTCGCCATGCGCGGCGCTTCACGGACTGGACCGGAAGCGCGCGATCAGGTCCGGTGGGCGCACCATTGGACGGCATTAGCCACCACTTGGAGCGGCTCCCTATGGAAATAAACGGGGTCGGACTCATGACCGGGACGAAAATAGAAGACCCTCCCTTTGCCCACCGTCCAGACGCAGCCGCTACGAAACTGTTCTCCCGTTGCCCAGTATCCGAACAAGACCACCTTCTCCGGGGGTGGCACGTCGAAGGGCTCGTCGTACATCTCCGTCTCGGGGATGGTGAAATCCGAAATACCCCGCGCGATGGGATGCGACGGAGCAACCACCTTCAGATGTTCGGGTCCGGCGCCGTGCCTCCAACCCCCGAGATTCCCCGTGCACTCCAGGATGCTCTTGAACATCTTGGACCAGTGGGCCGAGTGCAGCCCGATGAACCCCAGCCGACCCGCCCGCACCCGGGCCACCACGTCGGCGACGCGGTCGAAAAGGACGTCCTTGTGCTTCGTGTGCCCCCACCAGATCAGAACGTCGGTGGCGTCCAGGACCGATGAGGCGAGCCCCTGGTCCGGATCCCGAATGGAGGCAGTCCGCACTGTCACCTCGGGAACGGAGCGGAGGTGCCGGGCGATGGCCCCGCTGATCCCCTCCGGATAGACCTCCTTGGGTTCCGTCCGCTCCGACCAACAGAGCACCCGGACCGGACCCGGCGCGGTGGAGGCTTGGGGTATTCGAATTCCGGCGGCAGTTGCGGCCCCTCCCGCCACCAGACTCCTCCTTAGAAACTCGCGTCTCGCAAGGAACGACGGAGCCGCCCGCTCCGCGTCCGCACCAGATCCGCGGCCGCCCCTTCCAACTGCGCTGCCGTCCGTCCTCACCATAAATGTCAGGGACCTCACTGGAAACGGATGGAATAGAGATCCGCGTCCTTCATCACGAACCGCAACCGCAAGGGTTTGCCGGACAAGTGCTTCAAGGGTTCCCGGTCGGTCTGCCCGGTGGGACGCTTCCATTCGACATGGTGTTCGATTTCGTCTCCGAAGATGAGCGGGGAGTCGGCCAGCGAGAAGCCGGGAACGGGATGACCGTTGATGTCCTGCAACTCCAGCCGGATGCTCCCGGCGGCCGAGGTGGAGAAGTTCAGCACCAGGGCGCCGCCGTCGAAGGTGAACAGACGGGTCAGCAGCTCGCCTCCTGAGTACCCGGCTCGAAGGGAGACGAACCCGTCGGTGCGGAGGACCATGCGCTCGAAGTGGACCGAGGGAAAATCCCGTTCCCGGAGCACGTAGAGCGAGATCTCATCGGGAGCCGTGGGAACGACACCCCACGACGCCAGGTTGGTGCGATGCATCCAGGCTCGCCGCTGTCTGCCGGGACGGATAAACGACTCCATGAAACGCCGGTCCCAGTGGACGCCGTCGCGGCTGGTCATGAAGACCGTGTCCGAGGCCCCAGGCCAAGGGGACTCGCTGAGACGGGTCTTCCAAGGGATGTATCTTCGGGGGAACGCCAGGTAGATCTGGGGAGCACGGAAATAGGGGGTGGTGGCGTTGGTGTAGAGATGGTCCCGCTCAACGTCTCCGAACTGGCCCCATTCACCCGTCGTCCAGTTCACGAAATCCCGTGACGTCGAGTGCCGAATGGTTCGGACTCCGTGCCGGAAATCCCGGTAGATGGCCACATACTCTTTCCGGATCGTGTCCCAGAAGGCCACGTTCAGGGAATCGAACTTCCCATCGGTGATGACGGGCTTCTCCTGGATCTTGCTCCATCTCAGACCGTCGGGCGAGACGAACCCCCACAGGACCGGCTTCCGGTTGAGCGAGCCGGAACCGACCGCCTTGTAACGTTGAGCCTCGGTAGCTGCCGGGTTCTGATCCCGGAAGGGAGCCAGATTGTGGGCCCCATCTCCCTCCAGGACGATGTTGTTCTGCTTGGAACCGTTGAACTCGACCAACCCCAGTTCCGGCCGCGTCCAGGTCAAGCCGTCGGGGCTCTCCGCGTAAAGCGCGAACTGGGGATGCACCGGAACCACCGTCTCCCCCGGCTTCAGGAACGACGGGATGGTGTAGCCCTCGTGACTGCTTCCGCGGTAGTACATGCGGTAGAAGTCCCCATCCTTGAAGACGACCTGGTAATCGCAGGTCACTCCTTCCCAGGGTTTGTCCAGGGTGAGGATCTTTCCCGCGGACACGGGATGATGCAGTCTCTGCTCCAGCCCCTTCATGGACTCGATGAGAAAATCGTCCACGAAGAGTTCGAGCCGGGAGCCCAGGTCCAGCGGTGCCGGCGCCTCCTTGTCCTTTGCCGGCAGGTTCGTCGAAAACAGAAACATCAGGCCGACGGCCATTCTCAGCAACAACACGAAGTCTCCTCCTTGCAGTCCGTGGTGAAAGTCCCGCGAGCACCGAGACCGGTCCTGCGCCCGCCGGACCAGGCGCGATGAGGGAGTATGTGACCGAGTCGCAACGCAGTCCGCGCACGATGCAGGGACGGTCGAATGCCGCGGCGACTTTTGCCACGGGCTGCTTGGGTTCGGGTGGTTACCACAACCGAGGCTCCTCCAGGTGCACTCCCCCCTTCTGCGCCTGAGCCTGCAGGTTTCTCCACGCTTCCGACCCGTCGTCGGGGATGCTCTTGAGGTCTACGCCGGACGCGAAGACGGGGAGCTTGTCGGCGTGGAAGTCTTCCCAGTATTGACGGGCGTGGGCGTAGTAGCTGGTTCGGCCGGAAGGCCACCGGATGCCAATCAGGAGCCCGGGAGCCGGGTAGGGCCTTTCCTTGAGAGGCTCTATGCGAAACCGCTCCACCGCGTTCTCATCCAGCTCCACGCCCAGACCGGGACCCATCGGAATCGGAGCCGTCCCCCCTTCCACCTTCATGGGCTGGCGCACCATGGCGTGGGTATAGAGTTGATGGCAGTTCACCGCCGGCCAGACCGCCTGCTTGAGGACGGCTCCCAAGTGGAGAGAGAAGGTGGCCGTGATGGTGGTCCCCACCAGTTGGAGCCAGAACGGCAGGTCCACCTCGGCCGAGAAGTGCCCGGCTCCCATCACCCTGGAGGCCCCGCCCCCCACCACAAAACCGTCGCAGACCTCTTCCCGGATCGCCACGGCCGGCTCCGGATTCCCGTAGTGCATGGCGATGGGGACCCGGGTGGCCGTCTTGAGACGCTGGTTTCCCGGGATGTCGCCCTGTGGGATGGGGGTCTCGTAGATGGCGATCTGCGGATACGCCTCCCAACGCTTGAGCCGCTCGGCGCCCCGGTCGGCGTCCATGAGAAACCCGTTGAAGTCCATGTCCACTTCGAAGTCGGCCGGAAGGGTCGGTATCAGGGTCGCCAACTGCTGGTCCAGGTCGAACCAGGGCCGGCCCTTGGTCTTGAAGGCCTTGTAGCCCTGCCGCATAGCCTCGGCGCACTCCAGGACCCAGTCGTCGCCCGGCATGTCGATGTCCCACCAGCTGACCGGTGCCTGCTCCCGAAGCTGATGCCCCAGCAGCCGGTGGCAGGGGACGTCCCAGGCCTTGCCCACAGCGTCGAAGAGGGCCATCTGAAGGCCGGCTCCGAGAGAATCGTCCCACATGAGCTCGGCGGCGTTTTTTCCCTGGACCCGCTGCAGGCTCTCCTCCGAGACCTGGCCCCAGGTGTAATACTCCATGGTCTCGCCGAACCCGGCGACACCGCACTTGAGCTCCACCTTGCAGATCTCGAACACCGTCCAGTGGGGGATTTCCCGGATCATGTTTCGGGCCGGAACCGGCCGAAACGGGACGTCGACCGTCACCGTCTCGGTCCGGGCCACCGAAAGATCCAAGGGAGTTGCAATGGAGGAGCTTGAACTCGGATTGCAGGCCAGGGCGGCGGGCAGCGAAACGCTTGCGGCCGACCCCGCCGTCATTGCGGTTCTGGAAAGGAAGCGCCGTCGGTTCGGCCGATCGGGAGTGTCTGGCATTTGCCCAAATAGAACCACACCGGACGAGGTGAGGCAAGGCACGATTGATGCGCGCATGTCACTGGATTATGCTTGTCGGCAGTTACTCCAGGAGACAAGCGAATGACTATGATGGCTAGACGTCAGTTCCTCTCTGCCACGGCCGTTGGAGCCACAGCAACGGGTGTGGCGGCCATGGGGGCGCGGGGCGCGGCTCCCGCAGCGTCCCACCCCATCGGGGCCGCTATCATCGGCACCGTCCATTCTCACGCCGTTGGTCACCTGCAGACGCTTCGGAAGTCCTCCAACTACGAAGTGTTGGCGGTGGCGGAGCCGGACCCCGAACTGCGCGCCCGCGCCAAGAGGAGCGGCCGATGGGAAGGCGTTTCCTGGACCAGTGTCGAGGAGATTCTGAGAGACGACCGGGTGAAGATGGTGTGCATCGAGACCGATCCGCTGGAGGCCCTGCGCTACTCCCACCGGGTGATCGTGGCCAACAAGCACCTGAAGATCGACAAGCCTCCGGGGGCCGATCTGACGGCCCTGGAGCGCCTCTTCCACGAAGCTGAGCGCAGGAAACTGCTGATCCAGATGGGATACGTCTATCGCTACAATCCCGCCTTCCGCCTGGCCCACCGGGCCATCCGCGAGGGTTGGCTGGGCCGGATTCGATCCGCCGTCTGTCAGATGAACGACACCTTGAGTCCGGCCGGCCGGCGGCGCTTGGACAACTACCCCGGCGGACAGATGTTCGAGATCTGCGGCCACATGATCGACGCCCTGATCTGGCTCCTGGGCGCTCCCAATCGCGTGAGCCCAGTGCTGCGCCACAGCGACCCGGTTCCGGACCAGTTGGAGGACGACGTGCTGGCCACTTTCGAGTTCGACCTGGCGGTGGCCGTGGTCAAGAGCCACAGCCTCAACGGGAACCGTTATTTCTACGTCTTCGGAGAGGAGGGCTCCATCCAGATCGACTCTCCCGACCGTCCGAGGGTGAGACTGGCCCTGAGCCGCCCCCACGGTGAGTTCGGCGCGGGAGTCCACGACGTGCCGGTGGGACCTTCACCGCGCTACCTGTCCGACGTGGACGATCTGGCCGGCGCCATCCGCGAAGGCAGAGGGGTCGAATTCTTTTCGCCGGAGCACGATCTGGCGGTGCAGCGGGCCCTGCTGCAGGCGTCCGGCGTCGACGTCTGATAACGGCCGCATACGGCAAGAGCCGGAGCGGCATTTGACCGGCACGGCATCCCGATGTTGATGTTCCGCCGGTTGGTCACCGTGGACCGTTGAATTTCACAACCGGAAAGGAACTGCGCATGAAATCCGTAGCTCGAAGAGAATTCCTCACCGCTCTGGCTGGAACCACAGCTGCCGGAACACTTGCCGCACCGACCCTGAAGGCCTCCAGGGCGTCGCTGAACGATCAGATATCCGTGGGCCTCATCGGAGCCGGCGGCATGGGACGCGGCCATCTGAAAAACCTGCTCCTTAGGGACGACGTCCATTTCGCATGTGTCTGCGACGTGGACGATGCGGTTCTGGCGCAGGTCTCCGGTATGGTCCAGGAGGCGAATCGCAAGAAACCCCGGCTGGTGAAGGACTACCGGCGGCTGCTGGAGGATGCCGCCATCGACGCCGTAGTGCTGGCCACACCCCACCACTGGCACATTCCCATCGCCATCCCCGTGCTGCAAGCGGGTAAGGACCTCTACGTCGAGAAACCCGCCTCTCACGTGTTCCGGGAGGGAAGGCTTCTGGTCGAGGCCGCCCGAAAGTACGGCCGGATCGTCCAGCACGGAACCCAGATGCGCTCCACCGAGGTGACGCTGCGGGCGGCCGAGGTCCTGAAGTCGGGCCTGATGGGTGAGATCAAGATGACCAAGGCCTGGAACGTCCAGCGCGGCAACGCCCTGGAACCCAAGCCCGACGGTCCTGTCCCCGACGGTGTGGACTACGACCGGTGGCTGGGTCCGGCGCCGAAGCGGCCCTTCAACCCCAATCGTTTCCATCGAAGTTGGCGCGTCTATCGGGACTATGGAAACGGAGACATGGGGGACGACGGCGCCCACGACCTCGACATGGCGCGCTGGGCCCTGGGTGTGACGACCCATCCCGTCCGGATCACCGCCCATGGCAGCACCATCGACCTGGAAGGAGAACGGGAGTATCCGGACAACATGACGGTGGCTCTCCAGTACGCCGAAGGGAAGGTGCTGCTCTACGAGGACCGGCTGTGGACCCCCTACGGGCTCCACGGGTACGACAACGGCAACGCCTTCTACGGGACGGAGGGTTACATGATCTTCTCCCGCCGCGGCCACTTCCAGGTCTATATGGGCCGCAAGGAGGAAAAGGGACCGGGCATCACGGGACGGGAGTTCGCCCAAAACTCGAGAGCCCACATGTACAACTTCCTGGATTCCGTCAAGACCAGGAAGCCACCCAATGCCCCGGCCGACGTCGCCCATCTCAGTTGCGGCGTCATTCACCTGGCCGAGATCGCCTATCGGGTCGGCCGCGTCCTGGAGTTCGATCCGGAGACGGAGACCTTTCCCCGCGATTCGGAAGCCAATGCCATGCTCACCAAGCCGTACCGGGAGCCTTGGACGCTGCCGGAGAAGATCTGAACGACAGAGATTGCGGAGCGAGTAAAAAAAGCGTCGGGAGGGACGGCTGGTGACGCCTGTTGAGATCGCGCCGGGACGATTCTCGGCGCCACGGAGCGAAAGGCGTCGGCACCGGCGGTCCCAGCCGCCGGTGCCACACGCGATCTGACTTTATCGGGCAGGCTGGACGGTCTGGGTGACCAAGGCGCTGCCTTCGATCTTGATGACCACCGGCACAACCGGTTGCGTCGAGCTGATCTCGACGGAGCCGAAGAAATCCCCGGGCGCCATCTCCGGACTGAAGAAAGGCGCCTGATTGAGGAATGCCACGGCCTTGCTGCCGGCGGCCAAGGGGATCATGCGCTCACCCAACATTCTGCCCGCACCGTCAAAGAGGCTCACCGTGACCTCTGCGGTCCCTCCGTTGTCGGGCGGGTTCAAGAGCGCGAGCCCGGTTTGTCCGTAGGCCAACATGGAGAAACCCGTGGTCGGACTCTCGGGCAGTACGCTGGTCGTGGTGACCCGAACGCCGTTCGCAAAATTGCGGAACACCGCCTCTATTCCGACCGGACTGTCCGAAGTGATCTTCGCGTAGCCCACCTCAAGCGTGGCCTCGTTTTCATTCAGGCTCTGGCCTTCTCGCGTTCCCATGGGCGGCACTTCGATACCATAACTTTCGGCTGCACCTGCGCTGCCAACCGGAACGCCGATGGAGGCACCGATAGTGGTAACGACGTCAGGCCTGTTCAGAAGAGCGACAGGGTCGCCGTCGTTATCGAAGGTTTCGATCAGGATGTTCGTCGTGGTGTTGGTCAGTCCGACGAAGCTGAGCGTCGTCTCGAAGCCGGCGCCGTGACCCACCTGCGCAATGTATACGGTTTGGTCCTGCGCCAGGACCGCCCCGAAGAACATGGACAAAATTAGAATTCTGAAACCCGACATTATTTTCCCTCCCCCACTTCAATTGTCATTCTTGAAGCTAAAGATCTTGAACTCCCCGTTTCGCTCGAAGACGGAACTGAACAGCTTCAATTCCCGTTTCCCGCCGTCCCGAAGACCCACCTCCAAGCGGGCGTCCCGGTGCAGGCGAAAGCCGTCATAATCCCGAATACCCTTCCGGAAGTCGGACCCGGATCAACTCCAACTCTTTCCCGCCGTAACGCCTTACGGTGCCGGAAAGGTCCCGCTGACTCCCGGCGGCGTCCAGACCCCGGACGAAATCGGGTGTGAAGTTGGAGCCGGGCCGGTTAGCCGCACTCACCGGCCAGACGTGGCGGACCCACTCCTCCTTGGAAAGGCCGAGTTGGCCGACCTCCGAGAGATCCCCTTCTTGCAGCCGCTCCAGCAGCAGGCGCCCCAACGCATGCGGCGAGACCGCGGAATCCTTCAACTCGCCTTCTTCCACCAACAGCGAACTTTGGCTGAATCCGGTGAAGAGCAACGCGAGGGACACCGCCAGGACCACCATGCCTCCGATTCCCAAGAGCCAGGGGCTCGCCACAGATTCTCTTGCGGGTCGGGATCTTTCTGATTGCATCGTCATCCTGCTTCACGCTACGCCGTGCTGGGGCGGGCCCGGAAACCAACGTCCGCCGGGCCCGCTTCGAAGTCTCCGGTCGATTAGTTGCCGGACGCCAGAGACGGTTCACTGGTGCTCCAGCTGTGAATCCAATCGTCGTTTGGACCTACACAACCCGCATAGGTCACCGGCGTGAAGAAACCGTCTTCCGGCAGCGTCTTGACGTAGTTCACGTCAAGGGCCATGGAGTTGGGCAGGGGCCGGAAGTCGGGGGACAGAGCGTTGAACGGATCGGCCAAGCCCACCGCACTCGCCGAATCGGCAAAGCGATTCATCGGGGACGCACCCCGGATCCAGGCGTCAACACCGCAGCCGCCGGCGTCACTACCAGCCGCGAACTGAACTCGCTGGGATTCCCGAGTTCGGTTCGGACCAAAGATGTTGTTGGCAATCACGAGATCCCCGCTGTCGATCTGCCGGGTGGTGGCCGCCTGATCAATCACGACCGCTTCACGGCCGAAACCGATGACAATGGAGTTGTAGGTCTGGCCCGCAGTGCCTTCGCGCACCAGCATGCCGATGTCACTCTCCGCGTCACTGCCCGCGCCCGGATTGCCACCCACAAGAGTCACATTCGAAATCGTGGGATTGGAGCGGGGCAGCAGATCGTTGGCTTCGCCGTTGCTGTCGAACTCGAAACCGTTGTCGGCGTCGGACTTGTCCTGCTGGATGCAGATGAACTGAGCCTTGCCCACCCAGCCTTCGGGGTAATCAAGGCTGTCGTCGGCAACCCCCGTCAGGAGTGCGTGTCTGATATTGGCAGTACCCCCGAACATCTCGATGCCGTCGTCCTTGTTGTAATGGACTTGGACATAGTCGACCTCGGTCTGGTTGCCGATACCGTGGAAGGCGATACCGTTGAGCTCGTTTTCGGGTGAGAACTCCGCCCCTGCAAATTCCACTCGGACGTACTTCAGCACGCCGCTGTCATCTGCCGGATCGTTCCCGCCGTACTTGGCATTGCTCACTCCCTCGACGTCTCCTTCACAATTGCCGCCCTCGCAACCGTTGATGGGAGCGTTGCCGGCGAGCACCAGTCCACCCCAACCCTGAACGCGCCGAGAACCCACGCTCTCGTCGGAGGTCATGATGATGGGGCTGAGCGCAGTTCCCTCGGCATGAATCCGACCTCCTCGTCCAATCAGAGTCGCGATGTCGGTGCCCAACAGCACCGTGCCGGGCTCGATGGTCAGGGTGGCGCCGGGACCGACGGTATGCAGTCGCGATGGCAGAATCCAGAGGGTCCTCCAGTCGAGAGTCATATCGGCGTTGATCTCGGCGGGCAGTTCCGTCGCCTGCTCGGCAATGACGAAATGCCAGTAGGCCCGCTGGGAGATCCGGGTCCCGGTGACGTCCCGGATGTCGAAGACGGCGGCCCAGCGGCCGGCGCCCAGGTCACTGGGATCCAACGTGCTCACGGGAGCAGGCGCGGGGCCGACGAGAGTGTTCAGAGGCGCCGCAAGGGCCGGGATGGGATAGGCGTTGGCTTCAGCGGGGGGATTCCCTTCGAAATCAACGACTCCGTCGGAGGCATCCCGCGGCCGGCCACCCGTCACATCGAGGTACCGGGACTCTCCCGTCTCCTTGTTCAGGAAGGAAACGAAATAGGTCTTGTCGTACATGTGGCCGTTGGGATCCAGGTCCACCCTCACCATGATCTGGTTCCGCGGATCGTCGGACTGGGTCAAATAGCCGACTTCGTTGGTCCGCAGAAAGATGCTGGCGTGAGGGCCGCTGGACTGATCCATCAGCTGCACGAACTGGATGTCCCCAGCCGCTCCGGCACCCTCCACAGCGCCCGCCGGATTGGCGACCGCCAGGATCGGGATCAAAGTCAGAATCATTACCGAAATGATTCTTCGCATGGGTCGTGGCTCCTTTTTCTACAAGTGATTCAGGGTTAGTCGTCTACTCTCTGAAGAAGGTCTTGGAAATACCGACGGAGAAGCTCCGTCCGATTCGATACGAGCGCTGAATCCGGTCCCCCTGCCGGTACTCGTACTGGTGGTCCAGCAGGTTTTCGGCGCTGACCTTGAGCCTCCGGCTCTTGCCCAGAGGTTGGATGAAAACGGCGTCCATGCGGGGGACCCCGACCTGAACCACGTCAGGCAAGCCCTGAGCGCCGACATCCGAAATTCGATCCCCCTGGTAGTTGTAGAGCAGCCGGGCCATGGACCCGGCCGTCGGGTGCTCGTACTGAAGGACCCCGTTGCAGATGTGCCGGGATTGTCCTTCCAACACCCGATTCAATTTGGTGACCAACGGAACCTGCTCTCGGGAGATTTCCACCGCCGAGTCGACCAAGGTGTAGTTGGCCGAGACGAAGAAGTTCTGCAGAGCGGACGAGAGGCCGCCCAGGTTCTTGCGTGTCTCCAACTCGATCCCCAGATTCTTGGCGCCCTGCGCGTTGATGAAGGAGGTCCTGAGCTGAGCGGTCAACTGAATCTCTCTCAATGGGGTTCTCGAAGTCCTTGAAGAAGAAGCCGGCCGAAAGCAGTTCGTTGGAACTCATGAACCATTCCCACCGAAAGTCCCAGTTCTGGATCCGGGCCCGGACCAATTCCGGGTCGCCGACAACGGCCCGGCCTCCCACCACGTCGGTGAATTCGAAGGGAGACAACTCGCGAAACTCGGGGCGATTCAGGGTCCTTCCGTAGCCACCCCGCAGATTCATGTCGTTGTCGAGGCGGTACACCACCGAGAAGGCGGGGAGCAGGTCCGTGTTGTCGAGGCGCGTCGAGACGCCCGTAGGGGCCGTGCGGTCAAAGGGATCGAAGGTCTCCACGCGTTGCGAATCGGCCTCCACCCGCGCGCCGCCGATGAACCGCCAATTGTCGATGGACAGATCCAGCATGGCGTAGCCGGCGCGGGTCAATTGCTTGGCGTCGTAGGTGTCGGTGGGGCGCGTCTCCTCCCGCAGCTCGAAGCCGCTGGGATGGATATTCCGGGGGGTGAAGATCCGCTCCGGCGTCTGGGTCAGATCGATCCCCGCCGTCCGCAGGGGAGCGAACCGGAACCCCCGCGAGAGGAAGTCCCGCTGGCGCGACCGGTAGGACGCTCCGACCTTGATGGAGCTGTTCACGCTGCCGTGGTTGAAATAGGTGGTCCAGTCGAGACCCGGCTCCCAGATGTCCTCATCCAGGTCGTTGAAGAGCCGGAAGCCGCTCTGGCTCTCGTCGGCCAGCAGGAAGCGATCGTTCCGTTCTTCGTAGAGAGCTTCTCGCAGATCCGGTTCGTCCAGGCTGGAGAGGGAGTAAGAAAGACGCCAAGTCAGAAAGCTGTTGCCCGTCCGAGTCGTAACCCTCGAAGAAACGGGACTCGTCGCTGGTGTCCTTGCTGAAGAAGTTCTGGAACTGGATCCGGTTGTTGTCGGTGAGCTCGTAGGCGAAGTTGGCGGTGATGCCGGTCAGGATGGAGCGGGTGCTGAAGTCCATCTCGTATTCCCGCAAGGGGGAGAGCTTCCCCTGACCCGCCGAACGGTAGTAGTTCCGGCTTTCCTGCTGCCGGTGCGATTTGTTGCCGTGGGAAAGGGCCAGGACCACTCCCAACTTGCCGAAGGTGTTGCCGGCCATGAAGTTGAAACTCTGGTTGGGAATCGCGTTCCGACCACCGCGAGGCGTCCAGACGTTGCTGAAGGACTGCCCGTAGCCCTGCAACTCGGTCGGCGTAAAACCCGTATCGGAGAAGGGTCCACGACGCGTCAGTCTCTGGTTGGGAATCCCGCTCGGCAGCACGCGGGTCCCGTCGTCGAATCCGAGCCAGTCCCGGCTGCCGCCCGGATAGTCGGCGAAGTCCTTGAAGGTGGTGGTGCTGCCGAAGCCGGTCCCATAGCTGAGCTTGAGGATGGGACTGCGGGGAAAATCCACCGTGTTCATCTTCACCAGGCCGCCGGAGAACTCGCCCGGCTGGTCGGGGGTGTAGGACTTCTCGGTGCGGATGTTCTGCAGCAACGCGGCAGGAACGAGGTCCATGGGGACCACCTTCTTGTCCGGACGGGTGGAGGGGACCACGGCGCCGTTGAGCATGGTGGAGCTGTAGCGCTCCCCCAGGCCCCGGATGTAGACGTACTTGCTGTCCACGATGGAGACCCCGGTGACCCGCTGCATCACGTCGCTGGCGTCGGAGCCGACCATCCGGGACATCTCCTGGGCCCCGATGGAATCGCTCACCGTGGGTGCCGTCTTCCGTTCCACCAGAAGGGCGGCTTCGGAGGCCTGGTCGGCCTCGGCCACCTTCACTCCGCGGATGACCTGGGGGATGTAACCCTCTTTCTGGACCTCCAGTTCGTAGGTCCCGGCGGGAACGTCCATCTGGAAGATGCCGTCCAGATTCGAAACCGCCTGACCGGCCTGAGGACGGGTTCGGACTTCCACGCCGGTGAGAAAGGTGCCGTTGGCCACGTTGACCACGAAACCCGAAAGAGTGCCGATGGCGGACACGTCGCTGGGCTCGGCGGCTTTGCTCTCCGCCGCGGCCAACGGTTGGACCTGGGAAAAATTCAGCGCGGCCATCAGGCAGAATGACCACGTTGCAGACCGGCTCTCACCTTCGATTTGCATGCGCATCCGTCCCTCTCTT
Organism: Acidobacteriota bacterium; assembly: GCA_965263035.1. GTDB lineage: Bacteria > Acidobacteriota > UBA6911 > RPQK01 > JAJDTT01 > JAJDTT01. Next base: position 3,805,610 of record OZ253580.1, on the reverse strand, counting down.
GGGGGCCAAATCCAGGCGGGATTCTAGGCTGGACAGGTAAGGGAAATTATTAAGACGGCTTGAAATCCCTGTGTATTTTCGGGCCTTCGGAGAAACTGCCACCCACATCGTCGTTTGGGATTGAGCAGGCGAGTATTGCTCCCCTGGAATGGCCAAAAAAAGGGTCACACCCGAGCCGGAGCTCCGTGGGCAGGCAACCCCTCCAGCCAATCAGTTCTTGCGCACGCGACCATGCGCAGTCCTCCTCCCTCGACAGGGAGAAGAACCGCTGGGAGTGTACGGGGAGCGTTTTAAGAAGCCGTGAAGATAGATTGAAGCCTCAGTGTATCCGCGGGTTGCCGGGCAGACTTCCACGGGCGTACACTCTTGGCACGGCCTTGGTGAGCGCTCCCAGGACCGGGCCCGGACGGATTCGACACCGGCGTCAGAGTCTCCATGATTCGAACAGACGGCAAGAAGAGCATTGCGGAACTGACGGCCAGGGCGGCGGTTCTGGTCGGGTTGATGGCTTCCGGTGCCGTTCCGTCACCGGCTCAAGCCGAGGCGGCGGCCGGCGCCGTAGACTACAGCCGCCAGATACGCCCCATCCTCTCGGACCACTGTTTCGCCTGTCACGGCCCGGACGAAAAGGTGAGGCAGGCGGGTCTGCACCTGGACTCGGAGGAGGGACTGTTCCAGGATCGGGACGGCTACAAGATCGTCACTCCGGGAGACCCTGAATCGAGCCGCCTGTACCAGAGAATATCGGCGGAGCACGAGGCGGCGCGGATGCCGCCACCCGGATTCGACCGGAAGCTGAACCAGAATCAGATCGACCTCATCCGGCGCTGGATCACCGAAGGCGCCGAGGCCCAGGACCATTGGGCCTTCGTCAAACCTCGCCGGCCGGCCCTCCCCCAGGTGAACCGCGTCTCCTGGGTCCGCAACCCCGTCGACCGATTCATCCTGGCCCGCCTCGAAAGCGAGGGGCTTGAACCGTCTCCCGAAGCCGACCGCGTCACCCTGATCCGTAGATTGACCCTGGACCTGACCGGACTGCCCCCCACGCCGGAAGAGGTGGACGCCTTCCTGGCGGACCGGAGCCCTGGGGCCTATGAAAGAGTGGTGGAACGGCTCCTCTCCTCCGGGCACTACGGCGAGCGGATGGCCTTGGAGTGGCTCGACGCCAGCCGCTATGCCGACACCCACGGCTACCACATCGACAGCCATCGGGACATGTGGCTCTGGCGGGACTGGGTCATCGATTCCTTCAATCGGAACCAGCCCTTCGACGAGTTCACCATCGAGCAGCTGGCGGGCGACCTTCTCCCCGGCGCCACGGTCCGTCAGAAGCTGGCCACCGGATTCAACCGCAACCACATGATCAATTTCGAGGGCGGCGCCATTCCCGAGGAGTACCAGCTGGAGTACGTGGTCGACCGGGTCAACACCACGTCGACGGTCTGGATGGGCCTGACCATGGGGTGCGCCCGCTGCCACGACCACAAATACGACCCGATTCGGCAGCGGGAATTCTACCGCTTTTCGGCGTTCTTCAACACCATCCCCGAAAAGGGCCTGGACGGCCGAAAAGGCAACGCGGCTCCGGTCATGCAATTACCCTATCCGGATCAGGCGACGCGCCTGCAGAAGTTACGGGAAAGGTTGGAAGCCATCGAGACCCAGATGCCGGAGAGTCGCTTGGAGTCCTTGGTACGGGAGTGGGAGGCGCCCACACTGGCCGAGCTCCCCGAGAGTCCACGCCAGGGCCTCCTGGCCCACTACGAATTGGATCACCACACCTCGGACACCAGTGGCCACTATCGTCACGGGAAACCCAGAGGCGAGGAACTGGTGCCGACCGAGGGTAAAGTCGAAGGCGCTTTCAAATTCACCATCCGGACCCATGTGGACCTCGGCGACTTGGCTGAGTTTGACCGGACCGACTCCTTCTCTCTGCTGGCCTGGGTCCGTCTCAGGAACGAGGGGGACCAAGCCGTCGTCGCCCGCATGGACGATGTGGAGGGGCTTCGCGGCTATGACCTTTTCGTGGGCGACTTCAAGGAGCATGACGGTCCCAAGTACAGCGGTCCCCTGCTCATGGCGCACCTGGTTCATGCCTGGCCGGACAACGCCATCAAGGTTCGGACGCTTGCCCCTGTTTCCTTGAACGAATGGCATCACCTGGCCCTCACCTACGACGGTTCCGGCAGAGCCTCCGGCGTGGCCCTCTACCTGGACGGGAGGCGTCAGGAAGTCGAGGTCCTGCACGACAGCCTGACCGGCTCCATCAGGACCGAGCGGCCGCTGCTTCTGGGCCGGCGCCACGCCAAGGGGATGTTCGACGGCCAGATGGACGAGGTGCGCATCTACGATCGGAACCTGCCAGCGAACGAAGTGGAGCAATTGGCCGTCTACCATCCCATTCGAGCCATCCTGCTCGAGCGGGAGGAGGAGAGGACCGAACAGAAGCAGGAGGATCTGTTCCGATTCTACCTGGAGCAAGATGCACCTGCCCTCTATCGGGAACTGCACCGGGAACAGGAGGACCTTCGCCGGGAAGAACAGGAGTTACAGGCAGCCGTTCCCACCATCATGGTGATGGAGGAGATGGGGGAACCGCGGGACACGGTCGTCCTGGATCGGGGAGACTACCGCAATCGAGGGGAGACGGTGGAACCGGGAGTTCCGGCGGCGCTGCCGCCGTTGCCGCAAGATGCTTCTCCGAACCGTCTGGGCCTGGCCCGATGGCTGGTCGACCCGGACCACCCGTTGACGGCCCGGGTCACGGTGAACCGATTCTGGCAGATGTATTTCGGCACCGGCTTCGTCAAGTCGGCGGAGAACTTCGGCTCCCAGGGAGACCAACCCAGTCACCCCGAACTTCTGGACTGGCTGTCCACCGGGTTCGTGGCCTCGGGCTGGGAGGTGAAGGGTCTGCAGAGGCTCCTGGTCACGTCCGCCACCTACCGCCAGAGTTCCCGCGTCACACCGGAGCTGTTGGAGAGGGACCCGGAAAACCGGCTGCTGGCGCGAGCCTCCCGGTTCCGGCTGCCGGCCGAGCTGGTTCGTGACAACGCCCTGCGGGCCAGCGGTCTTCTGATGAACACGATCGGCGGGCCCAGCGTCTTTCCCTACCAGCCACCCGGATTGTGGAAGGAAATGGCTTACGGCGAGAAGTACACGGCTCAGGAATACGTTCAAGGAGAGGGCTCGGACCTCTACCGCCGTGGCCTCTACACCTTCTGGAAGCGGACGATTCCTCCGCCGACATTGATGGCATTCGACGCACCCGACCGGGAAACCTGCACCATGCGGCGGCCGCGGACCAACACTCCGCTGCAGGCGCTGATCCTGCTGAACGACCCGACTTACGTGGAGGCGGCCCGATCCCTGGCCCAACGTGCACTGAAAGGAACGGCTTCGGACACGGAGGCTCGGATCCGCTTGGCCTTCCGTCTGGCTACGGGACGGGTGCCCGACTCTCGGGAGACTCCGATCCTGGGCCGGATCCTCCAGCAGCAGCGAGGCTACTACAGGTCGGATCCGGAGGCGGCGCGGCGTCTGATCGAGGTGGGCGATTCTGCCTACGACCAGAGCCTGGACCCGGTGGAGCTGGCCGCGTGGACCACCGTGACCGGCAGCATTCTGAATCTGGACGAAACCATTACTCGGGAGTGAGGAGCGTGGACCCGGAAAGCCGATTGCGACTCGAGATCACTCGGCGCCAGTTCTTCGGCCGAACCAGCACCGGCATCGGCACTGCCGCACTGGCCTCGATCCTGAACCCCCACCTCTTCGCAGGCAGATCCGACAAACGGATTTCTTCCGGCTTGCGGCCTGACCTGCCCCACTTCGCTCCCAAAGCGAAACGGGTCATCTTCCTCTTCCAGTCGGGAGCGCCGGCCCAGATGGATCTGTTCGACCACAAGCCCCAACTGGAGAAGCATCGGGGGACAGACCTGCCCGACTCGGTGCGCCGGGGACAGCGGATCACCGGCATGACCTCGGGGCAGAAGACCCTCCCCGTGGCTCCGTCCATCTTCAAGTTTGCCCGCTACGGGGAGTCGGGCGCGTGGGTGAGCGAACTCCTGCCCCACACCGCCCGGATCACAGACGACATCGCCGTCGTCAAGACCCTGCACACCGAAGCCATCAATCACGATCCGGGCATCACCTTCTTCCAGACCGGAAGTCAGCAGCCGGGTCGCCCCAGCCTGGGCGCCTGGCTCAGCTACGGACTGGGAAGTGAGAACCAGGACCTTCCCAGCTTCGTCGTGATGGTCTCCATCGGCAGGATCAAAACCAATCCCCAGCCCATCTTCTCCCGCCTCTGGGGGGCCGGCTTCCTGCCGTCGGACCATCAGGGCGTCAAGTTCAGGGGTGTTGGAGACCCGGTCCTGTACCTGTCCAACCCGCCCGGCGTGGACCACCGGAGCCGGAGACGGATGCTGGACGGGATCGGACAGCTGAACCGGCTGCGAGCCGAGGCGTACGGCGACCCCGAGATCACGACCCGGATCGGCCAGTACGAGATGGCCTACAAGATGCAACTCTCGGTCCCCGAGTTGACCGACGTCTCGAACGAGCCGGACCATATCTTCGAGCTCTACGGACCCGATTCCAGAAAGCCGGGAACCTATGCCGCCAACTGCCTCATGGCCCGGCGCCTCAGCGAAGCGGGCGTCCGCTTCGTCCAGCTCTACCACCGGGGTTGGGACCAGCACAACAACCTGCCGGCCCAGATCCGGGGACAATGCGAGGACACGGACCAGGCCTCGGCGGCACTGGTCGCCGACCTGAAGCAGAGGGGATTGCTGGACGAGACCCTGGTCATCTGGGGAGGCGAGTTCGGACGAACCGTTTATTGCCAGGGCCGGCTCACCGAGGACAACTACGGGCGCGACCACCATCCGCGCTGTTTCACCTTGTGGATGGCGGGAGGCGGCATCCGTCCCGGAATCAGCTACGGCGAGACCGACGACTTCAGCTACAACGTGGTGAAGGATCCGGTCCATGTCCACGATTTCCAGGCGACGGTCCTCCACTGCCTGGGAATCGACCACTCCCGGCTCACCTTCAAGTTCCAGGGACGCCACTACCGGCTCACCGATATCCACGGTGAAGTGGTGAAGCCCCTGCTGGCGTAAGCCGAAAGCCGCGGAACGACTTCTACTTCACGGTCTTTGGTTTGATGCCCGTGGCCCGGGCCACGATAAATGTGAGAAGGGCCGCGACGAAAGAACCCAGCGCACCCATTTTGGCGGCGTCCTGGATCTGTCCCACCGGAAATGCCACGGTCGTCACGAAAAGCGCCACCGTGAACCCGATCGCGGCAGCAAATCCCACAACCACCAGGGCCCGGGAGCCGATCCCCTCGGGGAGTCCCAACCGAAACCCTCTGGCGGCCAGCATGGCTCCGGACCAGATGCCCACCGGCTTTCCCGCCAGGAGTCCGATCAGGACCAGGAAGGTGGGGGAATCCACTGCGCTGAGCAATACGCCGGCGTTGAAGAGGCCGAAGAGCATCAGGATCAACTCCACCGGTTTCTGCCACCAATGCTCGAACTCGTTCAGTGTGTCCGTCGCCTCCAACTCCTTCCAATCGAAGAGGCCCTTGTCGGACTGTTGGTGAGGCATGGCGGGAATGACGGGCAGCAGGCCCAGAGCCGGATGCAGGCCTGCCATCGCAAACCCGATCCACGAGAGGGTGCCGGGAACGGCCAGATACCACCAGAAGCTGCGGAGGCCCATGCGCTGAAACAGGAAGGCGACGCCCACACCGACCATGGCCAGGATCATCCAGAGCATCTGCACTTCTCCCTGCGGGTAGAAGGCCGCAAGAATCAGCAGGCCCATGGCGTCGTCGGCAATCGCCAGCAGCAACAGGAAAGGAATCGCGGGATGGCCGGCGCCGAAGACGATCCGGGCCACCATGTAGCTGAAGGCGATGTCCGTGGCGCAGGGAATGGCCCAGCCGTTGGCCAGCTCGTCGAAGCGCCCGATCAGAGCCGCTCCCAGCAGGTAGAGGACGGCGGGGGCCACCATCCCGCCCACGGCTGCGACGAGGGGAACGGCGGCTCGCTTGGGACTGCTGAGCGGCCCGCCCGGAAGCGTGGCTTCCCAGACCTCCTTGCCGGCGATGGCGAAGAAGAACGCCATCAGCACGTCGTTGACCAGGTAGTGGAGGTCGAGGGCTTTCGTGCCGTCGGATTGCAGCGATCCGAACAGCGTGTCCTCCAGAAGCTTCAAGTGGATCAGATGTTCGTAGGAGCCGTGCTCCAGATTGGCCCACAACAGGGCGCCAAATGCCCCGGCGATCAGGAAGACCGAGTTTTCGAAGAGGAAGCTGATGATGTTGTTCTTGGACGCCCTCTCTACCACGATTCCACCCTTACTTTTTCGGGATCCATCGCACCTTGCCCTGCCGCCGCCTCTCGCGGGGATCGTACTCGCAGGTCACCAGGAAGACCTCCTCCGATCGTGTCGTGCGGGGAGGGATGGCGATCTGGACATGGGTGTAGCCCCGAGCCACCCAACTGACGAACCCATCTGATTCCGACGGGTCGACGACGTGCCCGTTGAGCCTGAGGTCGAGGATGCGGGCGTTCTGGTACGGGATTCGCAGCCGCACGCAGATCCCGTGACGGACGGGACCGCTCTCCTCCGCCTCCAGACGGTCGGTTCCGGAGTCCTGCCGGTAGAACTTGGCGCCTCCCCCCTCCACCAGAAAGCGCGCCGGGCGCTTGCCGTCGTCCAGGGGATGACGATGGACCAGTTGCCGGATGGGCTCCAGGTTCATCCCCGGATGACGTTCGATTCGAGAGAGCATGTCCAGGAGGGTGTTGTCCCCCAACCACTTGCGGGCCGCTTCCCGAGAGGTGGCACAGGCGCAAAGAGCCATGCCCTCGACCTCCGGCCAGTCGAAGCCGAAGCTGAGCTGACGCAGCTTGTTCCACAGCTCCACCCGGCTCCTGCGGCGGGCTCCCGCCGTGGTTCCATAGGCGGTCAGGCGATGCAGGTCGTTTCCCATCATCACCCGGGTCGGGTACCCCGGGTAATACTCTCCGGGCCAGACCTCGTTCCCCACTTCGAGCAACCGGCGATAGCGGAGCAGCGCGCTTCGTTCCCACGCATTCTCGTTGGCCGTGACCAGCGAGTGGTAGCGGTTGTAGCAATACGTGGCGGCATAGACCCGGGGCCTGCCCTTCCATGTCTTTTCCCGCATCCGGTCCAGATCGGGGCCCCAGAACATGCGTTCCGAATCTTCCTCCAGCCAATCGGCAGGGTAACCCTCCTCCAGAGCCGCCTCGTTCATGAGACGCATGATCTCGTGATGATACGGCCGCAGGGAGACGTTGGAGTAGGCGGCCGCCGTATCGGCGTGGATGGATCCGTAGAACTCGAGGAAGGAGCCGTGCAGGTCTCCGTGCACCTCGGGCTGCAGTTCATCCATGAGATGCTTGACGGCACGGGCCTCAGGATGTTTCTCCGGTTGCACCGGACCCTCCAGAGTCCAGCTGTTGTAGGGGTCCAGGTCGTGGGCATTGTGGAAGCTGCCGGCCACATACCCGTCCGGGTTGACGATGGGGACGCACACGACCTGCTGGCGGGCGAGAATCCGCCGGGCCCGGGGATGCCCGGAGAGCAGCCACTCCACCAGGTCCAGCGTGGCGCTGGGGCCGATCCGTTCCCCGCCCGAGTGGAGCGTCGTGAGGAGCACGTGCTCCTTGTGCTCGTCCGGGATCGACCAGTCGCTCAGACGGACCGCGATCAGGGGACGTCCCTGAACGCTTCTGCCCAGATCCTCCAGCTTCAGAAAGTCTCCATGCTCACGGCCCAATCGCCGGATGCGACGGTAGAGATCCTCCAGCGGATACCAGGCCGGGCCTTCATGGCCACGAACCTGGGCCCGCAGATGTTCGTGAGCAACGCCGAAGATCCCGAGGCTGGCGGCCTTCAAGAAGGTCCTTCTCCCCCAGGAACTCCCGAAGCCGGCCACCTGGGTTCCGGCCCGAATTCGGCTGTGGAATCGCGTCACTGCATTCATTCAGGACTCCTTGCGCCTACCGGAACCGGAGGGAGTAGAGGTCGGCGTCCTTCATCTCGATCTTGAGACGCACGGTCCGCCCCGCCCAGGAGGTCAGGTCGGAGCCCGTCCGCCAGGAGACGACCCGCTCGATCTCATCCCCGTAGATCTCGGGACAGTCCTCCAACCCGAATCCGGGCAAGGGCTCCCCCGATTCGTCCTGGACCTCCACCCGGACTCGTCCGGCGGCCGAGGTGGAGTAGTTGAGCACCAGGCGGGAACCGGAGAAGGTCAGGGGACGGGTCAGGACCGTTCCCTCCGAGTAGGGCGCCCGCAACGAGACCAGGCCGTCGACCCTCAACACTCCCCGCCGAATGGCCATCTGAGCGGTCTTGCCATGCTCGATGAAGTAGAGTGACATCTCCCGTTCTCCGGTGGGGACCAGGCCGGTGCCCACGTGGATCGAACGTTCGTGCCAGGCCAACGGGTTCCGGCCCGGCCGGAGGAAGGCTTCCAGGTAACGGCGGTCGAAGTTGAGACCATCCCGGCTGAACATGAAGACGATGTCGGAAAGACCGACGTGCCCCCACTCCGGATCGGCCTTTCGGGTGGGAAGGAACCGCTTCGGGAACATGAAAATAAGGCCCGGGTCCCGATAGTAAGAAGTCGCCGAGTTCTTGTAGAGGTGCTCCAACGGCGATTCGCCCAATCCGATGTACTCCTGCGGGGCCCAATTCGCATAGTCTTTGGAGACGTAGCGGCGGATGTCCCGGATGTGGGTCAGCTCCCGGGTCTCTCCCCCGGGGAGTTTCATGGTCACGGTGTCCACGGTGCGGCCCACCCGCTCCGAACCCGGAGGAGGCAAACCTTTCCGGTACCAGCCCCGGGCATAGATGGCGTAGTGCCGGCGGACCGAGTCCCAGAGGACGATGTTGTGGGAATCGAACTGGGGGTCCTCCACCAGGGCCTTTACCATCGCCTCCTTTCGGAGATGCCGCCAGCGCAAGCCGTCGGGAGAAGCGAGTCCGTAGATCACCGCCCGCCGCTTCCCCGACGCGGTGATCTCGTTCAGATTGGTAATGGCCTTGTAGCGCGCGTCGGCCCGCGCATCGGGATTCTCGTCCTTGAAGACGGAGAACGACCTCCCGTCCGCCCCGGGAATGGGCCAGATGATGTTGTTGTCCCGGGAGCCCTCGAATTCGATAAGGCCCAGACTGGGCTTGACCCAGTGGATGCCGTCCAGGCTCTCAGCGTAAGCCGTCAGGAAGGGCCTCTCCAAGTATTTGGCCCGATACCACATGCGGTAGCGCTGACCGTCCTTGATGACCACCGGGTTGTACATGTAAATGTCTTCCCAGGGACGGTCGACGCGAATCGCCGCCTCGCGGCGCTCAGGACTGTGGAGTACCCAGCGGATGTTGTCGCTGGAGTCGACGAGCCAGTCATCCAGAAACAGTTGCAGCCGGCCGCCGAGGTGTCGAATTTCGCTGCCTGAAACCTCGGTCGAGCAGGTCAGAAACAAGAACATGCCCGCCAGCATGGAAAGCCAGATTCTTTTCTGCATTAGATCCTCCCTAAATGCGCCTCGAAGCCGGGCGTGCAGGTGATGTATGGCGGCGACCTCCGGATCAATACTCGATCCGGCCTTCGGGGTCGACGCGCCGCGGTTCTCCCTGGGTCACGAATGCCGTCGCGCGTAGAACTGAGTGGAGAGACTTCCCCGGCGGCAACCGGTGTTGGGTCCCGTTCTCCACGGCCTGGGCCAGACCCCCGCCCGTCGGCGTGCTGTTGGGCTCGATTCCGGCCACGTAACATCGCCCCCACCACGGATAGTCCGCGGATCCGCACAGTTCCTCCCAGAGCCAGAGATAGGGAAATACCTCCAGGTCCCAGGACATGGCGAACCCGAGTCCGGTCTCCTGATTGACCAGGGCGTACCAACCCTCCGCCAACTCCCGCAGAAAGCTTTGCATGGTGACCCGCGCCGACGGGGGCGGAATCCGGGAGATGTCGAAGGGGTCCCCATCCGCCGTCTCGATCATGGGATAGGACTCGAAACGCCGTTGGGGAGCCAGGAAAAGGTTGGAGTCATCCGTCTCCACGACCCGGGCCGGGGCATACAGGCGGCAGTTGCCGCTCAGGAACGGCGCCCCCAGGGCCGGATGGTGGCCCCAGATGAAATCGACCGCGTCCGCACCCTCGTTGGTGACCGACTCCTCGATCAGGAGCGTGGCCCGGCCGGCTTCCAGAGTCAGCTGCTTTTCCAGCAGGAACGGCGTCCGCACCATGCGGGCCCGGAAGCGGACCGAAATCCTGCGGGAGGTCTCTTCCTTGATCTGCCAGGACCAGGGCACCTTGCAGGCTTCACCGTGAACCCCCAACTCGGCTCCCCGATAGGTGCAGCCGGCTCCCGCGTTGGGAAAAAGCTCCTGCCAGCCCCCGAAATAGTAATCGAGGAAGGAAGCAGCCGAATTGGCGGTGTCCTGGATGGTGGTGGCGGGATCTCTCACTCCCCAAGGGGCCTTCCAGAGAAAGTCCGTGCCGCTGGCCCGGTGGCGGAAGGAGAAGATGTCCGTCCCCTTCCCCACCAGGACGGATACCTCCAGGTGCTCGTTCTCCAGGACCAGGCTCTCGATCCCGCCGATGCTGGCCTCGGCGATCCGGCACGCTCTCATGCCGGCATCTCCCCGGTTTCCACGAAGCGAAGCAAGGGGTCCCGTCCCATTTCGGCAATTCCCAGCCGCTCGACGGTCCGGCTGGAGGCCCTGAAGTCCTCTCCCAGCGCCGCGGATGCGAGCGCCACCAGACCATCCATGAGCGGGGTCGCTACACCCAAGTGGCGGCCCAGCGAGCCCCACGCTCCCAGTCCATAGGGCACGTCTTCGGTCAACCAGCGGCTGCCCAGCTCGCCCGGCGCCCTCAGCTGGGTCAGCATGCGGCTGCCGTTGATAGTGCTCCAGAGATCGCCCTTGGGACCGAACCCGGCGGAGAAAAAGGCCTCCTCCACGACCGACAGCTCGAATCCGAGTGCCCGGCCCACCTGACGGCGCTCCCGGTCGACGCCGTAAATGGCATTGCACACCCCCGGCGTGACTCCCTCTTCGTAGAAGTAGAAATCTCCTCTGGAATACTCCACCCGGCCGGCGTTCATGAGAACACCGGGAGGGTGGACTACGGGGTTCATGGCGCTGAGGCCGCACTCCAGGACGTTGCCGTAGCAGGAGACGGCGGAGTTATCTTCTCCGTTCGGATCACCCAGACCGTCAACGGTGAAGATGGACCGCAACAGGTCCCTGGTCCGAACCGTCTCCGACGCCGGCAGGACCCCGAGACCCAACGAGGAGACGACCCCCCAGATGTGGGCCGAGTCGGGTGTCAACTTCCGGCAGACGTAGGGAGCCGTGTCGGTCTCGGCCAGCGTGATCCGGGACAGATCCCTGCCTCCCTCCCGCAACAGGGTATGGAACTCCAGCGTCCCCAGTGTTCCCGGAAGCAGAACCAGGGTATGGCCCTCTCTCAGGTAGGGGGAGCAGGCCAGGGCGAAGGGACGGTGGGCATACGCGGGAACGATGAGCAGGAGCAGGTCGTTTCGCAGACCCTCCTGGAAATCGGTGGTCAGAGCGTGTATGGGGGCTCGGCCGCGAGCCGACACACCGTCCAGCAGGATCCCACCCTCCGCTCGGACCGGGTCGAGGGTGTGGGCAAAGTCGGGATGCTCGCAGATCGTCACCTGGAAGCCGCGCAGGCTCAAGTTGGCGGCGGCGGCAAAAGCGGTGTTCCCTCCCCCCAGAATCGTCAGGCTCATCATGACATCTCTCCCTAGACCGATCCCCTCGACTGTGTTTCCGGCCCATGACATAGCCAACCGGGAGAGGATTAGTCAAGTTTCGGCGGCGCGGGTTCCCGTCCGCGAACCCGCTTCCCACCGGCTCTTGCGGGACGGACCATCGCAAGCGTACTCTTTCCGGCAGGTTCCCGGAGCGCGTCGCTTTTCGGGACCGTTTGAACCGGATCCGAGGCAGTTGATTTGAAACAATACATCGGTGAGAAAGCGTCCCGATTCACCGAGTCGGTGATTCGGGAGATGACTCGTCTGGCGTTCGAACACGGCGCCATCAACCTGGCCCAGGGCTATCCGAACTTCGCCGCACCTCAGGTGGTCAAGGATGCCGCTTGCCGGGCGATCCAGGAGGACATCAATCAATACGCCGTCACCTGGGGGGCTCCGTCCTTCCGCCGGGCCGTGGCCGAGAAGTACCGCCGGGTCTACGACTGGGACGTCGACCCCGATGTGGAGGTGACGGTAGCCTGCGGTTCCACCGAGTGCATGATTTCCACCATGCTGGCCCTGGTCAATCCCGGCGAACAGGTCCTGGTGTTCGAACCCTTCTATGAGAACTATGGCCCCGATTCCATCATCGCCGGGGCTTCTCCCATCTATGTTTCCCTGGATTCCGAATCCGACTGGGCTTTGGATTTCGATGTGCTGGAAGGGACCATCCGCGACGCCTGCGATCGCGGCCGGCTGCGGGCCCTCATCCTCAACTCTCCCAACAACCCGTCGGGGAAGGTCTTCAACAGCGACGAGCTGAACCGGATCGCCGAGCTGGCGGTCCGGTACGACTTCTACGTTTTCACTGACGAGATCTACGAGCACATCTTGTATGATGGGCACGTCCACCACCCTGTCGCCCTGCTTCCGGGCATGCAAGAGAGGACCGTCACCATCAGCGCTCTCTCCAAGACCTTCAGCGTGACCGGATGGCGAGTCGGGTACACCATCGCGCCGGGCCACCTCGCCGGAGCCATCCGGAAGATGCACGACTTCCTGACAGTGGGATCCCCAGCGCCGCTGCAGGAGGCTGGAGTCACGGCTCTGGGCATGGAATCCGACTACTACCGGCAGCTGGCGCGGGACTATCTCGAGCGCCGGGACTTTCTCATGGAGACGTTGGTCCAGTTGGGGTTCCGAATCTGGAAGCCGGCCGGAGCCTACTACATCATGGCCGACATCTCCCGGGTGACCGACAAGGACGACGTCGGCTTCGCAGCCGAGCTGGTCCGGGACTACGGGGTTGCGGCCGTCCCCGGCAGCAGCTTCTACCGGCCCGGCAAGCAGCAGGGAAAGCGACTCATCCGTTTCGCCTTCTGCAAGACCATGGACGTGTTGGCGGAGGCTCGAAGCCGGCTCCTGCGGCTGCGGGACGGGAGCGGCCGAAGCGGGACCCGCCGCCGGTGAGGTCGATTCCCTGCGCACTTACCGTCGCCGGCTCCGACAGCGGCGGCTGCGCCGGAATCCAGGCCGATCTGAAGACCTTCGCGGCACTCGGAGTGCATGGGATGAGCGCCATCACGGCGACTACGGTGCAGGACACCCGTCGCGTGCATGAAGTGTATCCACTTCCCGCCGGGCACGTAGCCCGCCAGATCGATGCTGCCGTCCGGGACCCAGGAGTCGATTCCGTTAAGACCGGGATGATTCCCACACCCGAGACCGTGGAGGCGGTGTCGGACCGGATCCGGCGTCACCGGCTGGAGCGGGTCGTGGTGGACCCGGTGATTCAGAGCGGATACGGCCATACGCTGGCCAGCGGAGAAGCCGTATCCCGGATGAAGTCCCTCCTCTTTCCCCTCGCCCTGGTCCTGACTCCCAACCTGCACGAGTCGGAACAGCTGGCCGGACGGGAGATCCGCTCTGAGGATGACGCCGCCCAAGCGGCTCTATCGATGCTGGACATGGGCCCCCGAGCCGTCGTCATCAAGGGGGGGCACTTCCGGGACCCGGAGCGCTCGACCGACTTGCTCTTCACCACAACCGGCCGGGTCCGGCTGGAAGGACCCCGTCTTCCCTCCCGAGACACCCACGGCAGCGGCTGCACCTTCGCCTCCGCCGTCGCCGCCCATCTGGCTCGGGGAAGCGGAGTGGAGGAATCGGTTCGCCGTGCCAAGGAGTACGTCACCGAAGCGATTCGCCATTCCCTGCGGCTGGGCGCCGGCAGCGGACCACTGGGGCATTTCCGGGCGTTCCGGGCCACAGAGAAGTGAGGAAAGAGGAGCGAGGGGTGAGAGAAGACGGCACTGTTTCTTGGAAGTTCTAACTCAGCACTCCCACTTTTGGGCAGAGGTCGGCGAAGGCGCATTCTCCGCAGCGGGGACTCCGGGACTGGCAGACCCGCCTCCCGTGGTGGATCAGGCGGTGTGCGAAATTGATCCACTCTTCGCGGGGAATCATGCCCATGAGATCCTTTTCCACCTTCTCCGGCGTCTTTTCGTGGGTCAGCCCCAATCGTCTGGAGAGACGGCCTACGTGCGTATCCACCACCACTCCGGAGGCGATGCCGTAAGCGGTGCCCAGAACCACGTTGGCCGTTTTCCGGGCCACTCCGGGCAGCTTCAGAAGGTCCGGCATGTTCGATGGAACTTCTCCGTCGAACTCGTCCACCAGCCTTCTGGCGGATCCCTGAAGGCTCCGAGCCTTGTTCCTGAAGAATCCCGTGCTGCGTATGAGTTCCTGGAGTTCGTCCAGCTCCGCTTGGGCCAGAGCATGGGGATCGGGAAATCGGCGAAAGAGGGCCGGAGTCACCATGTTCACGCGGGCATCGGTGCACTGGGCGGAAAGAATGGTGGCCACAAGGAGTTGGTAGGCGTCCTCGCGATGGAGAGCGCACTCGGCCTCTCCGTACTCCTGCTCCAGGAGGCGGATGATCTCAAAGACGCGGCGGGCTTCCTTGCGGTTGACCATAGAGCGTCGCGCTAAAGCCTTTTCTTGATCACGTATTCGCGATCGGGCTTTTCCGGAGCCGGCTGAGTCGGCCTGCGTTTGGAAGGTTTGGAACGCCTGGACGGCTTGGAAGGAGAACGTCTCCGGAAGAGCCCGGCAACCCCGGCGAAAATCAGACCCAGGAAGACGCCCGTCCCCAGGGAGACGGGAGAAAAACTCCGGATCAGGTAGAACATCAGCCCCGGTGGCGTCAAGTAGAACTCATGGGGATCCAGAGAGATTTTCTGATCGTCCGAGTTGACGAATAGAACCCGCAACTGAGCCCGCTCCGGTTCCGAGATTTCACCTTCCAGGATCCAGGTCCACTCCACCGCCTCGCGGGGCTTGGCCTCCCTGGCCGGCTCTCCCTCCATGAGAACCGCCCTCAGCCGGTCACCCGTAAAGGACCAGGAGGGCTCTATCTTGAAAGTTTCTCCGAGGGAATCAAATAGGACCCGCTCTTCTTCCTGGAACTCCACCCGGTCCGGAGACTCCATCAGAAACTTTATCCTGCAGATCTGTCCCGGATGTTCCGGCGTCTCGATCTCAAGCCGGCCGATCCGCTTGGAAAGCAAATAGAGGTCGGCAATTTCCAAAGGCCGTCCCTCCCGCTCCTGAAACGACCTTTCCAGACGCAGGCCGGCGCTCAGGCGAGAGGCCATCTCCAAGGCGTCGCTCTGCCGTTTGGCCTGGAGAAACTGGGATTGAATGCTGTCCTTGTTGGAGGTCAGACTCCGGAGTTCCGAGGAGAGCCGCTGGTTCCGGTCCCGGACCTTCATCAGATCGGCGGTAAGCTTCGAATTGGCCTGTTCCCGCTCGTTCAAGTCGGCGCGGGCCTGCGCCAACTCCTCCGAGAGCTTTTCGCGCTCCCGGCGCGCCGACTCGATGCCCGCGCTCAACGACTGCATCCGGTTGTCCAGCTCGGAGTTCGAGGCCGCCTTGAGATTGAGGCTGCCCAAGAGCTCGTTCATCTTGACCTGGGCGTCCTTCAACTGCCCTTCCAGAGATTGGCGGGTCCTGGCCGCCAGGTTCTCGTCCCGCTCCAGCTCCCGGACCTGGGTTCTGAGACGGTCGAGTTCGACGGTCATGTCCGCGATCCGCGCGCGTTGCTCTCGACTGGCCCGTCCCAACCGGGACACGTCCCGATCGAGGACCTGGTTCTTCTGCTGGATCTGTGAAGACTCCCGCTCCAGAGCCTGGTATTGAGGGCTGTCCTCCACGATGGTCCGCAGCACCACGTCATCCGGAGTGTTGGTGGTCGCGGCGAATTCGCGGACCAGAGTCTTGACCTGCCCCCGGATGAACTCTCCCTTGGCGGATTCCAACTCCTTGTAGGAAAGTCCTTCGGTCAAGCTGCTCGCCAAGCTTTTTTCGAAGTTCTCTCTCTGCGGAAACGCTTGTTGTGTCGGGGCGGGAAACCGGAATTCCAACGAACCTTCACGGGTCGTGTCCACCGAAGAGAACCGGAACCGGACCCTATCGTCCCTGAAATTCACGTCGATGATCCGGACCTGGTCCCCGACCTTGAAGCTCACCGGTTGGTTCAGGTTCCCCCGGTCCAGCTTCGCGCCGGAATCCAAGACGTGGACCACCTGCTGTAGTCCCCGGACCGGAATCTTCAGAAAGACCGCCTTGTTTTCGAAGCGCTGAACGTACTCGTCCCGAATTTCCCTGCCGACCCGGGGATATGCAAACGAAAACGCCGCGACCGCAACCACGCCGACGGCCACCCGGCCAGTCCAACTCATCTGGGTGTCTCCTTGATCTTGTTCTTTCCGATTCTAGCAGCCACAGGTGAAATCCGTCACGGCATGAGCCCGCCCGCCCATCCCGCCGCCTCCCACTCTCTTCTCCTTGTCTCCTGTCCTCATCTTCCCGGGTATACTACTTCAGCCGCCTATGAAGAGCGCCACCGCAACCGACCGAAAGACCGGGACTCTCCCCGTCACCGAGATCTTCTTCAGCATCCAGGGAGAATCCAGCTACAGCGGGCAGCCCTGCGCGTTCGTGCGGCTGACCGGCTGCAATCTCAGGTGCAGCTATTGCGATACCGAATACGCCTTCGAGGGAGGCACCCGGATGTCCCTGTCGGAGATCACCGTCAAATTGGAGCAGTACCCTACCGACCTGGTGGAGATCACGGGAGGGGAGCCCCTGCTCCACTCTCTGGCGCACACCCTCGTCAAGAGGCTTCTGGACGCGGGCCAGAGGGTCCTGATCGAGACCGGGGGCAGTCTGGACATCCGTCCGGTGGATCCCAGAGCGGTCTTGATCTACGACATCAAATGTCCGGACAGCCTCATGGAGGGACGAAACCGTTGGGAGAACCTGGATCACCTGCGGCCGCAGGATGAAATCAAGTTCGTGATTTCATCGCGGCGGGACTACCAGTGGGCCAGACGGAAGACCCTCGAGCTGGAGCTGAGCCGGAGGCACCTGGTCCTGTTTTCCCCGGAATGGAATCGCATGGAGGCCGGGCAGCTGGCCCGCTGGATTCTGGAGGACGGTCTTCCCGTCCGTATCCAGACGCAACTGCACAAGATCTTATGGGGCGCCGAGGCAAGAGGGGTCTGATGCGCTACGGTCTGGTGTTGGATCCCGTCTTCCTCGAACACCAGGTTCCACCTGAACATCCCGAACGTCCGGACCGGCTTCGAGCCATCTCCCGGAGACTGTCCGCTCACTCGGCATTCAGCCGCGTGGTGCAGGTGGCGCCCACCCCCGCAGCCGAAGAAGCCGTTCTCCGGGTCCACACCCGAGACCACGTAGCCACCATCAAGGGGACACGATATCAGCCGCTCCATCCCCTGGACTGGGACACCTATTCGGGCGGAGCCTCCCCTGACGTGGCGTTGCTGGCGGCAGGGAGCGTCATTCGAATGATCGAACTTCTCTTTCAAGGAGAACTCGACTCCGGGTTCGCGGCCGTCAGGCCACCCGGCCACCACGCCGAACCGGGGAAGGCGATGGGTTTCTGCCTCTTCAACAACGTGGCCGTGGGCGCCCAGTGGGCCTTGGACCAGGGTCTGGTTCGGCGCCTGGCCATCGTCGACTTCGACGTCCACCACGGCAACGGCACC
Source organism: Acidobacteriota bacterium (assembly GCA_965263035.1). Classification (GTDB taxonomy): domain Bacteria; phylum Acidobacteriota; class UBA6911; order RPQK01; family JAJDTT01; genus JAJDTT01. The sequence goes on along the minus strand of OZ253580.1, from coordinate 3,787,762 downwards.
CAGGCCGCCTTCTACCACCGGGACGATGTCCTCTACGTATCCATGCACCAGCACCCTCTGTACCCGGGAACCGGCTACTACACCGAAGTGGGCGTGGGGAAAGGCAAGGGAATGACGGTCAATTTCCCGATTCCCGCCGGTCAGACCAACGGCTTTTACTCCTCCCTGCTGCTGCGGATGGTGCTGCCCATCCTGTCCAGCTACGAGCCCGAGTTGATCCTGGTTTCCGCGGGATTCGACGCCCACCGGGATGATCCCCTGGCCGGAATGCTGTTGGATGAGCGAGGTTACGCCAGGATGGCAGCGGACCTGAACCGGGCCGCCGCGAAGATCTGCGGCGGCAGGATTCTCTACGTGCTGGAAGGTGGCTACAACCTGAAGGCCTTGGCCGCCTCTGTGGAGACTACAGTGGCCGCCGGCTTGGACCCGCCGGAAGCCGGTCCCGGGCTGGAACCCAGTCCGAATTCGGGGCCCTATATGGAACAGCTCCGTCCCGGCCTGAGCTCGTACTGGCCGGTTTGACCTAGGAGCCTGCGCCGCAGAAATTGATCTACTGCGAAAGTGGTAAAATCGGTCCATATTTCCCCGATTTCTCGGCGAATAGAACAACTATGCACCTCAAAATCGAGAAAATCTGGCCTCGATTTCCCACTTTCTCGCTACGATCATTTCTACCGCGCAGACTCCTAGAGCTCGGCCTGCAGCCGGTTCCGGACGTCCTGGAAGGTGTCGTAGGGGAGAAAGTCGATGCCCCGTTTCCGGCAATACTTTTCCAGGTAGCGTTTAGCGAAGATGCGATCCACATAGGGGAGAACACAGATATCCGATATGCCGTCGCCAATGAAGGTGACCTCATCGGCCTCGCTCGCCGCCCGCACCACCGACTCCTTCTCCGACTCCGGCCGCCGATAGTAGCGCCAACTCCGGCCGTCGATCCGGGCCGTATGCGCCACGACCGGCACCCCCAGGTCTCCGATCATGAAGGCGATGATCTGCTCCAGCCCCGAACTGACGACGCAGAGGGGAATCGAAGATTCGCGGCACCAGTTCACGAATCCGGGAAAGGTGGGGTCGACCCGGACCATTTGCTTGAGACAGGCGGCGACCTCTTCCCACGAGGCGTCCACCGAGGCGATCTCCTCGGCAATCACCTCGGCCGCCGACAGGGTCCCGTTCTCGAATTCGGACAGCAGGTCTCGCCGATAGCGGTCGCCGCCTCCGAACTCCTGGACCAGCAGGACGATGGAGTCGCGATCGGTAATGGTTCCGTCAAAATCGGTGTAGATCTGCATCTGGAGCGCGACGGCAGACAGGGGCCGCCGGCAGACCCGGCCAGCAGTCCCCTGAGATGAAAGCAGAAAAAGTACTACGCAGTATTTGGTGCGGGTTCCGGACTCCGTTCAGCCGAACTTGACCTTCAATTCCCCAGGCAGCCGGAATACGACGGCGCACTCCTCGCACTTGAGCAGCACCAGAGTTTTTTTCTTGCCGAACTCGCTCTCGATTTCCTGCCGGAGCGTTTTGTCAGGCTCGTTGTAGTATCCGGCAAACGGATAATATCGTTTCAAACTCCCGTGGCAGGGCTTGCCCTTGGCATTTCTCTCGTTGCATACGACCTGTCTGGGCAGCAAATCCTTGATCATCGCAGCTTCCTTCCGTAACGCCCGGTATTCTACCCGAGACCCGTCCGCCTCCACAAACCCGGCCCCAGAGGGAGATCGTCAAGCGGAGCTGCGGGAATCAGCCACGATATCGTTCTGCCGGGCACATCCTGTTCCCACACCCGCCCCTCCTCCGTCATGCCTCATCCTGGCTATGGTAACCTTGAATTGATGGATCCGGACCGGGACCGGAAGGAGTAATGGCTATGGCCTCAAGTGGAGACAAGCTGGTCTATTTTCTCATCGGCAGCTTTGTGGGCGCCTGTGTGGCGCTGTTGCTGGCCCCCCAGTCGGGTGACGAGACTCGGGAGTTGTTGGAAGGCAAAGCCCGAGGGGGCGCCGACAAGGTCGGCCGGAAGCTCCGGGAAGGCAGAGAAGTGCTGGAGGAGAAGGGCCGCGACCTTGCCGGCAGGGCCAGTCAGACCCTGAACCGGGAAAGGGAGACTCTCCGGAAGAAAAAGGAGCAACTCGGCGTCGTCCTGGAAACGGCCAGACGGAGCTACCGGGGCCGGACGGAGACACCGGAAGAGTCCGCCGACTGAGTTCCGGACGAAGACAACGCGTCCTGAGTCCGAGGACGGAGCACCGTCCCTCGTTCGATTCGGTCCTAACCGTGGGGAATGCACTTGAGCGCTGAACTCCTGCTCATCCTGTTCATCGGCATTACCGCCCTCTCCATGACCCTCCAAGCCCTCTCCGTGTGGCGGGCGGCTCAGACGGTTCGAAAGATGGCCGAGGAGCTGCAGCAGGAGACCCGGAGGCTCGAATCCGCTGTCGAGTCCGTCAGCGCCAAATTGACCCAAGTGACCGAGAGCCTGGAGCCGGTGCGGCATCTCGGCAATGAGTTCAACGACAATGTCCGCTTCGTGCTGGGCGCCTTCCGAAGAACCACCGAAGAGGTGGATGGTTTGGTGAAGGAAGTGATTCGGCTGGGACACGAACAGGCCCAGAGAGTGGACGGCCTGGTCACCGACACGGTCGAGAAGTTCGAGCAGACCAGCGAAGTGATTCAGAAGGACGTCTTGAGACCCATTCTGGAAATCGGTTCCTTCTTCAAAGGGATCCAGTCGGGACTATCGTTCTTATTGGGGCGGCGAGGGAAGAAGACCGGAACCAAGTCGCCTGAAGAGGAACTCTTCATCTGACGCCATCCGGCCCGCCTTTCTCACCAGCCCGGCAGACTTCGACAAGCCTGACGCAAGCCGCTGGGCACCGGATGGCGTTTGTCCGACACGCCGGGACCCGGCACAGATGGGGGATTACGGTGGATCCATTCCCCAGCCGAGAAGAATCCCACCCCAGGTGAATCCCGCTCCGAAGGAGACCATGAGGATCTTGTCCCGCTTCTTCAATCGTCCCTGCCGGTGAGCTTCGGCCAGACAGGTGGGGATGGTCGCCGCCGTGGTGTTGGCATAGCGGTCGATGTTGACCGCAACCTGTTCCTCTCTCAATTTCAGGCGCGTCATGGACGACTTGATGATTCGCATGTTGGCCTGGTGGGGGACGAAAAGCGACAGCTGATCGTTAGGAATGCCGTTTCGCCGGAGCAATTCGACCGAAGTTTCGCACATCACCCGAACCGCGAACTTGAAGACGTTCCTGCCGTCCTGATGGACATAGTGCATTCGCTTGTCCACGGTTTCGTGGCTCGCGGGGCGGTGACTCCCTCCGGCCGGCATGAACAGGAACTTCCCTCCTGACCCATCGCACCCCAGGGTCACGTCCAGGATGCCCGTCTCCTCCTCCTCGGTGGGCTCCAGGAGGACGGCCCCGGCGCCGTCTCCGAAGAGAACGCAGGTGGCCCGGTCCTCGAAGTCGATGATGGAGCTCATCACGTCGGTTCCCACCACCAGGACCTTCTTGTGGGTTCCCGTCCGAATGAACTGCGCAGCCGTCGAGAGGCCGAAAAGGAATCCGGAGCAAGCCCCGGACAGATCGAATCCCCACGCGTTCCTGGCCCCGATCTTTTCCTGGACCCGGCAGGCGGTCGAAGGGAACATCATGTCCGGAGTGACGGTTGTGACGATGATGAGGTCGATATCTTCAGGGCGATGCGGCGTGCCTTCCAAAGCGTTTCGAATGGCCAGAACCGAGAGATCGCTATTGGCCTGGTCCTTGCCGGCAATTCGGCGTTCCGAGATCCCGGTTCGCTCTCGAATCCACCTGTCGGAAGTGTCCAGAACCCGGCTCAAGTCGCGGTTGGTGACGCGCTTCTCCGGAACGTACATCCCCACGGCCGTTATATTCGCCCGAATCTCGCTCAACTCGACACTCTCCTTAACAGTCCGTGGTGAAAGTCTCGCGAGCACCGAGACCGTTCCTGCGCCCGCCGGACCAGGCGCGATGAGGGAGCATACCGGGAGTATGTGACCGAGTCGCAACGCAGTCCGCCGGGATGCAGGGACGGTCGAATGCCGCGACGACTTTCGCCACGGGCTGTTGACGTACCAGTCGTCTCCACCCCGGTGTCGAGCCGACTTCGATGGGGAGACCGGCCGGGATCTTCCTCCGGCCTGAGACCGGCGCCGGATCCGATTCGGATGATCTCCACTCCGTCCGGCAACTCCAGGCGGAACTGTTTGTCTCGAATCTTCACGTTCTCCCGGAAACGGCTGAAGATGTAGTCGTTCCGGTTCCCGATGGGCTCGACTACGGACAGTCTGTGGATGAGAAAAGTCTTGGGGGACAGCTCCAACAACAGATAGCTGAAATCAGGCCGGGCCTGAATGGGCGTCAGGCGCAGGAGCAGGTTGGATTCGTCCAAGGGCCCCTCCCCGGTCTCGAATTGCACCAGGAAGTCGTCCCGGATCCGTTTGGGTCCCAGCAGAAAAAGCAGCGGCGTATCCGCGGTCTCCGGATCCAGATCGGAGATCGTCACCTGATTCTCACTCGGAACGTAGAAGAAGGTCTGATTGCCGTCGGCCACGAACAGCTTCCTGGTGGGACGCTGGTATTCCCAGTACATCCTTCCCGGGCGTTTCATCAGCAGGATCCCCTCTCCCCAGTCGCTCTCGAAATAGACCCCCTGCGACTGGAAAACCTGCCGAAAATCGGCGGAGAAGCTTTCGACCCGCTCGTACCGCTCCTGGACGCGGTCCACGATTTCTTGCGCCCCGGGCGAGGACGATCCCCCCAGCAGGGGCGCCGAGAGCATACCCGCCAGCAGAATCGCACCCAAGGAGCCGGAGTTTCTCCGGCCGGGACGGTTCGCGGCCCGGTCCCCGTTACCCGTTCCAAGAAAGCCCTGGTAGAGAATCGCCGCGACTCCGCAGGTGATTGCGGCATCGGCCAGATTGAAGGTCGGCCAAGCGAAACGGTCATGCCAATGAAACTCGAGAAAATCGACGACATAACCACGCAACAGCCGGTCGCAGAAATTCCCCAGGATCCCTCCCAACAGAAGCCCCAGAAACAATTGGACGCCTCTTTCCTCGGGAGGACTGGTCCAGATGTAATACAGCACCATGATCGCCGCTGCCACGGCCAGGAAAGAAAGGATCAGCGGTTTCCAGGCCGATGGATTGGCATGGAACAGGCCGAAGGCAATGCCCTCGTTGCGGACGAAGTGGATCGTGAAGAATCCGTCGATGACCTTGTGGTAGTGCATCCAGACGGTGTTCTTGACCCACCACTTGGTGAGGAGATCGAGCGTCAGTACCACTGCCGCCACTCCGATCGCCAGAAGTCTCATCGTCTTCTCCACCGCAAGAATCGCTTCCGAAAGAAATCGTCTCCCATCATCCCGGACTTCTACTGAGGGCACCGATCTGTTCCAACACCGAGCGGCAGCGGGAGCAGACGTGCGGGAGATCGGGATGGGTCCCCACCGAGCGTCTATGGTTCCAGCACCGGGCGCATTTCTCCGCCTGGGTTCTGGTCACGCTGAGCTTCGTCTCATCCGTCTCCATTTCCTCTCTCAGTCCGAGTTCGACCTCGGAGACGATGAAGACGGAGGCCAGATCCTTCGAATACCGGCTGAGGTACCTGTAAGTCTCCGCGCCGGCCTCGATCCTGACCGTCGCCTCCAACGAGTTCCCGATGAGCTTCTCCTGCCGGCATTCCTCAAGTGCTTTACTGACCTGGTGGCGGATCTGCAGGAGCGGCTCCCATCGCTCCAGAAGCTCGGGGTTCGCATACCGGTCCAGTTCCCGGGAGAACTCGGCCATGTGGACCGACTCGGCCGGAGGATTCTGACCGTGAAGTTCTTCCCAGATCTGGGTCGTGGTAAAGGGCAGGATCGGAGCCAACAGCCGCACCAATGCGTCCGCGATCCGGAACAGGGCCGTCTGGGCCGACCTGCGTTCTCTGGAATCGGCCGCCGAGACGTAGAGGCGATCCTTCAGAACGTCGAGATAAAAGCTGGAAAGCCCCACGACACAGAAATGGTAGAGGGAGTGGTAGACGGTGTGAAACTCGAAATCCCGGTACGCCTTCTCCACGCGCCGTACCGTGGCGGCGGTGTGGGCCAGAGCCCAACGATCCAACTCCAGCAGCTCCCCGTCCGGGACCGCCAGTTCCGGAGAGAAGTCGTGAAGGTTGCCCAAGAGGAAGCGGCTCGTATTTCTCAGCTTGCGGTAGGCGTCCCGGAGACGGGACAGGATCTCTTCCCCCAGGCGGACGTCTTCGGTGTAGTCGATGGATGAGACCCAGAGACGCAAGATCTCGGCGCCGTCCCGCTTGGTGATGTCCTGGGGAGAAATGACGTTGCCTCTGGATTTGGACATGGCTTTCCCTTCGGGATCCAGCGTCCATCCATGGCACAGAACCGACCTGTAGGGAGCTCCGTCGCTGACGCCGACCCCGACCAGCAAGGAGCTGTGAAACCAGCCCCGGAACTGGTCTCCACCCTCCAGGTAGAGATCCGCGGGCCAGTCGAGTCCGGGCGTATTCCGCAGCACGTGATGGCTGACCCCCGAGTCGAACCAAACATCCAGTATGTCTTTGTCTTTTTCGAATTCTTCGCTTCCACAGGCGCAACGGGTGCTTTCCGGGAGAAGCTCTGACGCAGGCCTCCGGTACCAGGCGTCGGCTCCCTCCCGCTCGAAGACCCGTGACACATGTTCGATAATATCGCTCTCCAGCAGGATCTTTCCGCATATTTTGCAGTAGAAGGCGACGATTGGAACGCCCCAGGTTCTCTGCCGGCTGATGCACCAGTCCGGCCGGCTGGAGATCATGTTGTGGATCCGCTCCCGGCCCCAGGAGGGAAGCCACTTCACCCTGGATATCTCGCGCAGGGCACGGCCGCGCAGATCTTCCCGGTCCATGCTGATGAACCACTGGGCCGTGGCGCGAAAAATGACCGGGTTGTGACAGCGCCAGCAATGAGGATAACTGTGCTCGAACGGCCCTTCCCAGACCAGATGGCCTTCCCGGGCCATGAAGCCGTTGATGGAAGGGTTGGCCTTGAACACAGGCATGCCCCCGAAGTGATCCACCTCCGGCAGGAACCGGCCCGATCCGTCCACCGGACAATAGACCTCAAGACCGTTGTCGACCCCGAGACGGTAGTCCTCTTCTCCGTGTCCGGGAGCGGTATGGACCACTCCGGTGCCCTGTTCCATGGTGACGTGATTTCCGAAGACGACCGCAGACCGGCGCGGAATCCATGGGTGGCGGCACTCGAGACCCTCGAGGGCGGCTCCCCGGAGCCGTCCCAGAATCCGGTAATCACCCAAATCACACTCTTTGGACACGCGGGGAACCAGATCGGCAGCCAGGATGAAAACCTCGTCCCGGGTCTCCAACAACGCGTATTGGAAGTCGGGATGAAAGCAGAGACCCATGTTGGCGGGGAGGGTCCAAGGGGTCGTGGTCCAGATCAGAACCGAGATGGGGCGGGCGCCGACGTCCAGCCCATGAAGTCCTCCCGTCACGGGAAACCGGACGTAGACCGAGGGGCTTACATGTTCTGAATACTCCACTTCGGCCTCGGCCAAAGCCGTCTCACAGTGAATGCACCAATGAACCGGTTTCAGACCCTTGTAGACGCTTCCCCGGCGGACGAAATCACCCAGTAGCCGAGCCGTCTCGGCTTCATAGGAATGGCTCATGGTCAGGTAGGGCGCGTTCCAGTCTCCCGTGACACCCAAGCGGCGGAACTCATCCCCCTGGATGCGCACGAACTTGCCGGCGTGCCGGCGGCATCGCCGGCGCACTTCCAACGGGTCCAGGTCGGTCCGCTTTCGGTCCATGACCTGGATCTCGATGGGCAGCCCATGGCAGTCCCACCCCGGCACGAAAGGACAATCGTAACCCTCCATGGTCTTGGAACGGACAATGAGATCCTTGAGGATCTTGTTCAGGGCGTGTCCCACGTGGAGATGCCCGTTGGCGTAGGGGGGACCGTCGTGAAGGATGAAGAGAGGCCGGCCCTTCCGCGACTCGCGGATCTTCCCGTAAATCCCCGACTCCTCCCAAGATTTAAGAATCCGCGGCTCCAGAACGGGCAGATTCGCCTTCATCCGGAATCGGGTTCTGGGAAGGTTGATGGTTCCTTTCAGGTCGAGTTCTTCATCCACAAGAGCCGGAATTATAGCGGGATGCGGTAGCGTAGGGGCAACCCTTGTGGTTGCCGTTGTTCACGTAATGTACGACGCCGGAGTCGTCGTCTACCTCAGGTTGAACTGGACTTCGATGGTCGCCAGGACGTCCACTGGACTCCCGTTGAGCATTCCGGGTCGAAAGCGCCAGTTGGTGGCGATCTCCTGGATGGCCTGCTCTTCCAATCCGTGGCCCAATCCCCGAATGACCTTGAAGCTGTCGACGTTGCCGTCCTTCCGGATGATGGCCTGAAGCCAGACCACGCCCTGGACCTTGGCTTTGATGGCGGCGTCGGTGTAACTGGGAGTCGTTTGAACGATGGGGACGGGGTTGGTGACTCCGCTCCCATATCGATAGATGCCGCTGCCGTCTCCGGCCGCGGGTCCCGAGCCGGCAAGCGGTCCGGTTCCCGTTCCCACGCCCCGGCTCTCACCCTGACCGCCCCGGCCCGGACGACCCGGCGGAGCCTGGATGTCGTCCAGGTTCAATTCCGCGACGATCTGCTTGAGGACCTGGGGGACATCTTCCAGTTCCTCCTTGCGGATGGGTTCGGGGTCTCGGGGAGTTGGATCCGGGATGGGAACCAGAACCGGCTTGGGTTTCGGCCGCACCGGCTTGGGCTTGGGCGGAGCCGCCTTGGGCAGGTCGCCGCCCCCGGTCAGGGCCGCCGGCTTCGCCAGATTCTTGAGCACCAGGACCTGCTGGGTCGGAATCAGGACCGTCCTGCCGAACGAGGGGAAGACCATCAGCAGGAGAACGGCGTGAAAGAGGATGGCCAGGATGGCGGCGACGACCAACGGCCTCCGGTCGTCGAGATCCCACTCATAGATGTTATATGGGTCCCGCGGTCCCTCCATTTGGGCCTCGGGGACCTTCAGACCCAACAGCCGTTCCAGAAAATCCTTCACCGCCGGTTCAAAGCCCCTTCACCCGCTCCTTGGACGCACAACTGGTGCAATGTTAGTCAAGGTGGCCGCTTCGGGTCAACCGACCCCGATCCGACCGTACCTTGTTGAGACGTGAATCGCCGTCGAAAGGGTCACTGGAAGACCGGATGGAAAACTGGATCGTGAACCAACCGGCGCAGGCAAAGGCGCGTGTGCCGGAAGACGTTCGCACGCTCTGCCTCGACCTCCGTGCGGAGCCGAGCCAGATCGTCGCCGTCGTCGACGTCAAACCAGGTGGGCAGCAACGTATATTGTTCCAGGCGCAACCTCTGAAGCGTCTGTTCCAGGACCTTATCGGTCCCCCAATCCAGATTCGAGAAGAGTTCCGGTTTCGGTTGGGAAAGACCGATGAGATAGTACCCTCCGTCCTCGGCCGGTCCCACGACTACGGGCCGTCTCGCGAGTTGAGCCAGGCCCTGGCGGATGTATTTCCGCGGCACCGTAGGGGAGTCTGCACCCAGGAAGACCACGGAGGTCTCCTTCGATTCCGCAACGACCTGCCGGTAGGCCTCCCACAATTTCTCCCCCAGGTCGGTTCCGGTCTGTCTGCGGATGATCAGATCCGCGGGCAGGCGGCAGGCTTCGGCGAACCGGGCCCGTTCCCGGGCGGTCGAGTCGCTCAGATACAGATAGTGCCGGCGGCACAGGAAACGCGTCCGCTCGATGGTGTCCAGAAGCAGCGCCCGGTGGAGCTCCAGGCAGCCCCGCTGACCCAGCACCGGCTCCAGCCTGGTCTTCACCCGGCCCAATCGGGGAAACCGGGAAAAGATCACGAGAGACCCGTCCATCAGGTTCCCCCGGGCCAGAAGATGTAATCCTTCCAACTCTCGGGAACGGCCGGCTGGCGGAAAAGGAGACGGACGCGGTAGGGGAAACCCGAGGGAGCCTTGGGGATTCTCAGCAGGCGCAGGTTGGCCTGGGCGGGAGAGCGATTCCCCTTCTTCCGGTTGCACTCGATACAGCAGGTGACGATATTTTCCCAGCTCTTTATCCCCCCTTTGGCCACGGGGATCACGTGATCGTAGGTGAGCTGGTTCAGAGGCGCCTTCGAGCCGCAATACTGGCAACGATAGTTGTCGCGAGCGTACAGATTTTCGCGGCTGAATCTGATCCGTTGACACCCGTGCCGGAGCTTGACGTAGTGAAGAAGACGCAGGACCGAGGGCAGCCGGATCCGGTTCGAGACACTCCGGATCTCGCGATCATATTCGGCCACCACCTCGACCTTCTCCTGGAAGACCATGCGGACGGCGCGTTTCCAACCGATGATCTGAAGAGGCTCGTAGGTAGCGTTGAGAACCAGAGTGTGTTCCACTTGTCAACGGGGCGCGGGTCGATATGTAAGGGAGGCTTCCGCCCAATGTCAAGTCGAGGATCCGGAAGCTCCCTCCCATTTGAAGCCGGTGCCGGGGACAGAACAGGGTCAGCCCAGGAGCGGGACGGCGGCGGGCCCTGCCTGGTGTTGATCCGCAAAGATTCAGGGCATGGCGCGAGTTCATTTTGCTAGACTGATGCGGTCATGAGACAACCGGATCAGGGAAATCGAGTCCCGAGCCAGGAGGCGCCGCTTCCGACTGGGGGCACGCGGCCGGCGCCGATGAGAACGGTCGGATCTCTCTTTCTGCCCTGGCTGCAGGATATCGTCCGGGACGAGAAGGTGGCCGTGATCTTCTTGCGTGAGTTCTGGCCTCGGATCGTTGGGGCACGATTGGCCGCAGCGACCGATCCTCTGCGTCTCCGCGGCCGCGTCCTGGAGGTCGGCGTACCCGGCTCCGAATGGGAGGGGGTGCTCCGGGGAATGACTCCCGCTCTGATATCGAAGGTCAACGGGTTCTGGAACCGGTCCCTGGTTCGAAGTCTGGAATTCCGAGTGCTCCACCCCCGGCCGGGAGATCGCTCGACTTGAGTCGGGTCTATGGATTGAACGGCCGGTTCCGGCCAGAATATCATGATGGTCCAGTGATGCGCCGCCAGCTTGTGATTCTTCTGTTCGTCTTCCTGAGCCTGGGGGGATCGGCACTCCGGGGCCAGCGCGTATTCATGACGTTGGATCCCAGCCAGCCCGAGGACGAGCTGCATATGGATCCCAACGAGGTGCCCCTCATACTCGGGCCCAACCAGCGCGATCTCAATTTCTCTCCCAATGTGGTTTTCACTCCCGACTCGAGCAAGGCCTTCGTCAGCTACACCTTCTCGGACAAGGTCCTGGCCTTCAATCCCAAGACCGGCGAGATTCTGGGCATCGTGGACGTTCCCGAGAGCCCGGGCCACATCGCCCTCATGCCCGGCGGGAACCGGGTCGCGGTCTTGTGCGCGTTCATCAACGAGAATGGCAGGGCCGACGCCTTCAGGGCCGACGCCTCCCAGGCAGAGACGCAGCCGGTTCAGGGAGCGATCGCGGCCATCGACGTGGACACCTTGGAGGTCCAGATCCTGGCCATGGAGGCTTTCTTCTCCGTCGCCAACAACATGGTTTTCTCGGGAGACGGGGGCATGGGCATCGTGGCCTCGTCCGGGACCGACGAGATCCTGCGCTTCGACACGACTACGCTCCAGGAAGTGGAACCCAGGCTCCAGATGCCGGGCGGAACTCGTCCCACGACCCTTCGCATGACTCCCGATGGGAGCCGGTTCTTCGTCATCACGGTCGGGTCGACCCTGCTGATGCCCGCGGAAGAAAGGGACGCCATTACCATTGTGGACACCGCTTCCTTCTCTCCGGTGGCGACCATCATTCCGGATCCGGAACAGGTAGCGCCCCCCCATGATTTCGAGGTGGGTGCGGGAGCCGCCATCTCTCGGGACGGCCGGTACGGGCTGGTGGCGGACCGGCAACTGGGGGCCCTGCAGACCCTCTCCGCGTTGGGCACGGATCGGGCCACGCTGTTCGACATCCAGACGGGACAGGTGGTGAAGATTTTCGACGTGGGCGGCGTTCCCGTGGAAATCGTGCCGACGCCGGATGGCAAGTGGTTCCTGGTGCTGAGCAATCTGAACGTGGAACTGGTCCCGATACCCGTCCCCGATGAGAGCGGGTCCATCGATGCGGACGCCCTGGAAGTCGTCACCTTCCAGCCCCGGACCTCCGATTTTCGCGACTCCGGCCGTCCGGTCTTCCTGGACGGAAACACCATGATGCTGGGCGCTCCCATGGACGACGTCCTCCTGCAATTCAAGCTGAATACGGGTGAGCTCCTGCAACCCATATTGGTGGGACAGAAGTTGCGGGGCGCCAGCGAGGACCTCCGGCCGCAAGTTCCCGGGGCGCCTTTGGACGTGGCCGTGAGTCCCGACGGAGAAGCCATCACCGCGGTGAACTTCAACCTCGGCACCATCGAACTGTTGCGCCCCAGCCGCCGGCTGTTCCTTCCCTACCTGTTGAGCTCCCAGGAATGGTTTACCGCGGTGCACCTGACCAACCTCTCTTCCCGGACCAGCGACATCATGGCCCGGGGAGTCAACGTGGGGGGGATCCGATTTCAGGATTTGAACGATACGGAAGACATCGTGGAGTTTGGAGAGAATCCCACCAATCTGACCATCGTTCCCGGGGGACAGTTGGCCACCACGGTTCGGGAAGTGGTCAGCGCCGACCGCAATCAGTTCATGGAAGGGTGGATGCTGCTGGACGATGACCAAGCCCGGGCCCAGGGGTTCCTCAGGGTCGGGGATCGCGGGGAACAGCGCCGTCTGGATGCAGGCTCCTTGTACTCCACGACGGCGCAAAAAGTCGTCCTTCCCGAAGTCAGGGTCAAGGACGGCTTCACTACGGAACTCTACGTTCTCAATCCCAACTCCAACAACACGGAGATCTCCGTGGGGCTCTACACGGCCGAGGGAGACCTGGTTCTCGAAGAGACTCGGGACACACTCGGGGGCCTGGTGGTGCGGGGACCTCTGGGAGAAGAGATCGGTTTCTTTCAAGGACTCGCCTTCGAATGCTTTACCACCGGCGGGATCTTCTTGGACGACTTCTTCTGTCAGCGCGGGACCTGCTCGGACAACGGGCAGCCATGCGCCGATGACAGTCTGGCCGCTTGTGAAGACCCTGAACAGGCGACCTGCCGGCCCTTGGCCAGTAACGGCTACGACGGCTCCTACATCACGGTGGAGAGCGAGCAGGGGATCATGGCCTACCAGCGTTGGTACGATGAGGAGCGCATGGCCATGGCGGACGGATTGGTGGTGGAAGCCCCAGGAGTCGTCCTGGCCGAGACTCTCTACCTGCCGCAGGCGGTGACCTTCGGAGGCAGCCAGACCCACGTCAACCTGGTGCACCAGGGCACTGAAGAGATGACGGTCCAACTCACCCTGATGGACAACGAAGGGGAATCGGTGGAGGTTTCGCCGGTGCTGGAGCTGGCTCCCGGAGAGGGCCTGCGCATGGAAATGGCCTCCGTCTTTCCGAACCTCGTGGACACGGGAGGTCTGGTGTCCGGCTGGATTCGGATCGACGGCTCACAACCAGGGCTGGTGGGCAGCGCCGAATTGCAACTCTTTTCCGGAAAGGGCATGCTCAGCACCCCGGCCGTGCCGGCGCCGGCCAAGGATTATCTTCTACCCTACCTTGCCCACGGAGGAGTCGAGAAGTACAGGACCGGTCTGGCGTTTCTCTATCCCGGACCCGGCCCGACGGCAACAGTGAAGCTGACGGTCCGCTCCACTGGTGGAAACCCGTTGGTAGAGGAAAGGACCCTGACCTTGGCCAACGGCCACCGCCAAATCGGGATGGCTCACGAGATCTTTCCCGGTCTTCCGGCGACCATCGGCGGCTCCATCGCCGTGTCGTCCGACCAACCGATCGTGGTGATGGAGCTCATCTTTACGGAAGATTTAGAAAAGATATCGATCATCCCTCCGCAGGTCATCGATTGACGTCCAAACAGTTTCCCAGATTACGATTCTTTCTTCTCCACTCTTCGCTCTCACTTCTCTCCCGTACGGTTGTCGTCCCGCACGGAGTTGGGTACTATCGGCCTGAATTGTCTTCCCAATAGCCCTCGAGTCGTTATGACCGGATTGGTATTCGGAGTCATTCTCGGAACCGTCTTGGCCGTCGAACCTGTCCCGACGCCGCCGAACCGGCAGGCTCAAGCCTACTATCACTTCGCCCTGGGTATGCTCCACTCGGGCAACAAGGACTACGGCCTCTCCATCACCGAGTTCGAGAAGGCGCTGGAACTCGATCCGGACAGCATCCAGCTCCGGATTGAATTCGCCCACACCCTGGTCAGGTCAGGCGAGGTCTCCCGAGCCGTCAGCGAGATCGAGCAGGCCATCGAGAAGGATCCGAACAGCGTCGCTGCCCACTACTTCCTGGGCCAGCTCTATTCCAACTACCACGGCGGTCAAAACAGGCTGTCGGAGAAGGCAATCGTGGAACTGAACAGAGTCATCGAGCTGGATCCAGATCATGCCGAGGCTCTCTATCAGCTGGGGAATCTCCATTTGCGGCGGCGCGAGCACCGGAAGGCGGCGGCCGTCCTGGCGCGTCTGGTCGAGTTGCGGCCGGGTCTGGTGGAGGCCTACTTGCAACATGCCCAGGCCCTGAAGCGGCTGGGTGACCCGGTTGGGGCCATCCAGGCGTTGGAAAAAGCGCTGAACGTCCAGAAGGATCATTACGAAGTCATTCGCGACTTGGGAGACCTGTACGAACGGACCGGACGGCCGGACCGGGCCGTGGAGATTTATCTGTCGGCCCCCCAGCTCGTGGCGGACCCCGAACTCCAGATAAAAACTGGAAGGCTCTTGGGACAACAGGGCCGTCACGGCCAAGCTGTCGATCTGCTGCGGAAGGGAACGGTGCAGAATCCGCAGGATCCGGCGTTGGTGGTTGAATTGGGCCGGGCACTCATGCGGGCCCGCAAGTACGAAGAGGCCACGGAGTTGTTCAGCAGGATCCTGGAAAACAATCCGAAGCAGATGCAGGCGAACCTGGAGTTGGCTCGACTCGAGGCCGTTCGAGGTGAGCGGGACAGCGCCATCGGGCGGTTGCAGCTCCTTCTTGCCGATCTGGACAACCCGAGTTCGCAGGAAGAGTGGGAGTTTCGAGAACAGGTTCAGACCACTCTGGCCCACGTCTACCAGGAATCACGCCAATACGAGGATGCCCTCCGGCTTTTTCGTGAGTTGCTGGCGGGTCGTCCCGGCGATCCCCGTCACAAGGCCATGCTCATCTACACCTTGAAGGATGCGGGAAAGCTGGATGAGGCACTTTCCCTGGCGGGGGAGTTGCTCCAGGACCATCCGCGCGATCCGGAAGCCCTCGCGGCGCTGGCCCAGATGCTCTCGGAAAACGACCGGCTGTCGGAAGGGGTGCAACTCGTGCAAAGCAGGCTGAGCCATGAGCAGGACCCCGAGACGTATTACCGCATCATCAGCCAACTCTACATGGATCACAAGAATTACGGGAAAGCCGAAATAGCCATCAAGGAAGGACTCGGTCTCAAGCCGGACAGTCAACCCCTCAAGTTTCGGCTGGCGTCCGTCTACGAAAGACAGGAGAAACTTCCCGATGCCGAAGCCGAATTCAAGAGGATTCTGGAGTCCAACCCGGACCACGCCGGCGTCCTCAACTATCTGGGCTACATGTGGGCGGACCGGGGAATCCGTCTCCACGAAGCGTTGACCTACATCAGGAAAGCGACGGAAATGGATCCGTACAACGGAGCCTATCTGGACAGCCTGGGATGGGTCTACTTCAAGCTGGATCGCCTCGATGAGGCCGAGGTCAATCTGAAACGGGCGGCTCGGCTGATCGAGGACCCGACGATTTTCGATCATCTGGGAGATCTGTACATCGAGCTCGGTCAACTCGAGACCGCACTTCAGTATTACGAGCGGGGCGTGCGCGTGGCCACCGACGAGGAATTCCAAAGACTTCAACGAAAGGTGGCTGAACTGAAGCAGCGCCTCTCGTCAAAAGCCCCCTGATCTGCGGCGGCCGTTGCGGGAAATCCACCAGGCGCGCTCATTCCATGGTCTGATTGGTTGCGTTGTCTTCACTTGCTCTCCCCTCCTTTGCCAAAACCAACTGGATACTGAAGATTCTGGGTCTTCGGGAGGACGGGTTTCATGAGTTGCGAACCGTCTTCCAGATGCTGGACCTGAAAGACGAGCTGATCCTGCGGGTCACGGCGGATCCGGAAATTCGAATTCAGGTTCGTGGCCACGCCGCGCCGGAGGGACCCGAGAACCTGGTGTACCGCGCCGCGCGGCTGCTGAAGCGGAAGGCGGGCGTGTCCTCCGGAGCGGAATTGACCCTGACCAAGAGAATTCCTCTGGGGGCCGGTCTCGGAGGCGGTTCGGGGAATGCGGCGGTGACCCTCCTGGGACTGAACCAGCTGTGGGGTTGCGGATTCAGTCTCTCCGGCCTGACTGCGTTGGCGGCAGAGCTGGGCTCCGACGTCGCATTCTTCCTTTGCGGCGGGTCCGCCCTGGGAGAAGGTAAGGGAGAACTCATCACTCCTTTGCCGGACCTCAGGCGCTCCGTGGACGTCGTGCTCCTTTATCCGGGCCGCGGTCTTTCCACGAAGGCGGTATATTCCATGCGGAATTGGGGCGTCTGGGAGGGCGGCGAAAAGTTGACAAGGTCCTGGACGAAGAATACAATCCATCGCTTCTCACGCTTCAGAGTCGGCCTGCATTGGGCCCATCTGGAGAACGACTTCGAAACGCTGCTGTTCCAGCGCTACGGCTTTCTCGAAGAGGCGAGAAAAGCCCTCATCGCCTTGGGTTGCGAGAGAGTCATGGTTTGTGGGAGCGGCTCGACGCTCATGGGCTTGGGGTGCCGGGACCGGCGCCAGTGGGGGGGAAACCCATCCGCCTGTCAGGAAGGCGGAGAACTGTTATTCTGCTCCACTCTTTCCAGAAGACGGTATAGGAAACTACTTAGAGAATCGGGCCTCGACGTTCTGGTCTGACCACTTCGGTTCCGATCGTATCGGGTCCGGAATCGTGTCGGCGCGGGATTGATTCCATGTCCAGTTTGAAGATCTTTACAGGCAGCGCCAATGCCCCTCTCACGGAGGAGATTTGCCACCATTTGGGAGAGCCTCTGGGTCGGGCGAACCTGACCCGATTCAGCGACGGCGAGGTCAATTTCCAGATTCTCGAGAACGTGAGAGGGAAGGACGTCTTCGTGGTTCAGCCCACCTGTCCGCCGGTGGGCGAAAACCTGATGGAGCTCCTGATCATGCTGGATGCCTTTCGGCGTTCATCGGCACGGCGAGTCACGGCCGTGGTTCCCTATTACGGCTACGCCCGTCAGGACCGAAAGGACAAACCCCGAGTGCCCATCTCGGCCAAGCTGGTGGCGGATCTCCTGACGGCGGCCGGGACCCATCGACTCCTTTCCATGGACCTGCACGTGGGACAGATCCAGGGGTTTTTCAACATCCCAGTGGACCACCTCTTCGCCACTCCGGTCATCCTCTCCCATTTGAAGAACAAGATGTCTTTGGTTCGTCCCACGGTAGTCTCGCCGGACGCGGGAGGTGTGGAACGGGCCCGGTTTTACGCCCGGAGAATGAGTGCCAATCTGGCTGTCATCGACAAACGCCGGGTCGGGGTGAACACGGCTGAGGTCATGCGCATCGTGGGCGATGTAGACGGTCGGGACGTGGTCATCATCGACGACATGGTCGACACGGCGGGGACCCTGGTGCAGGCGACGGACGCCTTGAGGAAACGGGGAGCCCGGAGGCTCTTCGCCGCCGCCACCCACGCCGTCCTGTCGGGGCCGGCCGTGAAACGCCTTCGCGATTCTCATTTCGAAGGAATTATCGTCACTAATACAGTGTGGATCAGTCCGGAAAAGCGGATTCCCAAGATTCACACTTTGAGCGTCGCCGGCCTGTTGGGCGAGGCGATCCGGTCGATCCACGAGGAAACCTCGGTGAGCCGGCTGTTTGTCAGCTGATCCTGGATGCGGAAACCAAGTTGTGCGAGTTGCCCGTTTTCTCGGGGCAGCTCGAGCAAAGGAATGAGGAGTTGGAGTAAATGCCTCGATTGACGGTGGATTCGCAGATACGACAAGAGTTCGGGAAGAACGCCAACCGGCGGCTCCGGGCCGCGGGACGGATGCCTGGAGTCGTCTACGGTCGCAATGTGGAGGCGGTTGCCGTCTCCGTCGATCCCAAAGATCTGGATCGGATCCTGATCTCCAATACGGGCCATAACACGATTTTCACGTTGAAGTACCAGGACCAGCAGAGAAATGTCCTGATTCGAGAGCACCAGCGTGATCCGGTGGGGGAGGAGCTGATCCATGCCGATTTCATGGCCATATCCATGGACCGGACCATGGTCTTCGACGTACCCGTGGAGATCATGGGCACGGCCGCCGGCGTAAGGTTGGATGGGGGCATTCTGGACTTGGTAGTGCGCCAGATCCAGCTGGAATGTCTTCCGGGGAGCTTGCCCGATCACATTCGAGTCGATGTGACCGACCTGGAGATTGGAGACTCGGTACGGGTGGAACAACTGGACGTGGATTCGGACAAGGTGAAGATCCTCTCCGATCCGGACCTGACCGTCCTGACAATAGCGGCTCCATCGGTCGAGACGGCTGACGATGAGATCATGCCGGAAGACGAAACCGCTGAACCGGAGATCGCGGGAGAAGGTCAGTTGGAAGGAAGCCAACCCGCGGAGTAGCTCTGGTGTTTCTGGTCGTTGGGTTGGGCAACCCGGGCCGCCGGTACGCAGCGACCCGACACAACGCGGGGTTCATGCTGGTCGACCGCTTGGCGGATTTGAGCGCCGCCCGGTTCGGTCCCGCCGCCGGCCAGTCTCGAGTCTGCCGGGTCGAGCGCGAGAGCGGACCCCTGATTCTGGCAAAACCGCAGACCTACATGAATCTCAGTGGGGTGGCGGTTCGCTCGCTCCTTGTTCAATATGGCGTCGATCCTGAGGAGTTCCTGGTGGTCTACGACGAGGTTCAGCTGCCGTTGGGACGATTGCGAGTCCGGCGTTCCGGCAGTTCGGGTGGACAGAAGGGCATGGAATCGATCATTCGAATGGTGGGAACGAAACAGATTCCCCGGTTGCGAATCGGAGTGGGCGGCGACTCGGTGAAAGGCGATCTGACCGACTATCTGCTTTCCCCCTTCTCCGGAGATGAGCGTCTGGTACTGGACTCCGTATTGGACCGTGCGGTCCTGGGTGTCGATACGATTTTGACCCAGGGCTGTTTGCGGGCCATGGACCTGGTCAATGGTTGGAGATACGAAGATCTCTGACCACTGAACTGAAAGGTGGGTTTTCGATGGTCTTTGCGAACTTTCTTTCTCCTGGAGAACTGGTTCCCGCGGTGGGCGTGGTGGCCTTGGCCGGACTCCTTGCAGCCGGCCTGATCTACCGGTTCATCACCAAGATAGACATTCAGAACGAGACGATGCGCCGCATCTCCGACACGATCCATGACGGAGCCATGGTGTTTCTGCGCCGCGAGTACGGGATTCTGGCCATCTTCGTCGTGGTGGTCTTCCTACTGCTCTGGTGGAGTCTTTCGGCGGGAACCGGAATGGCCTTTCTGGCCGGAGCGGTCCTGTCCATGATTGCCGGTTTTTTCGGCTTGAAGGCGGCGACCCGCGCCAACGTCCGAACCACACAGGCCGCCTCAGCCTCCGGTATCGGCGACGCCCTTAACGTGGCCTTCTCCGGAGGAGCCGTGATGGGGCTCTCGGTTGCCAGCTTGGGCATGTTGGGCATCTGCATCGCCTTCCTGCTCTACAGCAACGGCTTCATTTCCGCGCGCGACATCAACGGTTTTGCCATGGGCGCCAGCTCCATCGCACTTTTCGCCAGAGTGGGCGGCGGAATCTATACCAAGACGGCGGACGTGGGCGCCGATCTGGTAGGCAAGGTGGAAGCGGGAATTCCCGAGGATGACCCGAGAAACCCGGCCACCATCGCCGACAACGTGGGCGATTGTGTCGGAGACACGGCCGGTATGGGAGCGGACATTTTCGAGAGTTACGTCGGCTCGGTGATCGCCACTATTGCCATCGCGGCGGCCGGGACCAGTCAGATACTCATGATCGGGGACGCTGAGAAGAGCCGTTACATGCTGTTTCCCCTGGTGGTCATCGCCATCGGCCTGATCGCTTCGCTCATCGGTGTGGTTTCCATTCGCGTGCTCCGCAATCTCAGTCCGGCTGCGGTGCTCCGCAATGCCACGTATGTGAGCGCCCTGCTCCTGCTGGCGGGGACCTGGGTCGCGGTCCGTGCGCTGGAACTCGAGTCGGGCGTCTTCTATGCGGTCTTGGTCGGGGCCGTCGCAGGAGTCCTCATTGGATTGCTTACCGAGTGGTATACCTCGGGCAAGCCGGTCCGTCGCATTGCCGAATCCTGCAAGACCGGCGCCGCCACCAACATCATCTCGGGTCTGGCCGTGGGGATGGAGTCGACGGCTCTCCCCATACTGACCATCGCCGGAACCATCCTTGTCGCCTACAACTTCGCAGGCCTCTACGGAATCGGGATCGCCGCGGTGGGCATGCTGGCGACGGTGGGTGTGACCATGTCGGTCGACGCCTACGGCCCCATAGCAGACAATGCCGGCGGGATCTCCGAGATGAGCGGCTTGGGGCCCGACGTCCGGAAGATCACCGACAGCCTGGATTCCCTGGGCAATACCACCGCCGCCATCGGCAAGGGTTTCGCCATCGGCTCGGCGGCGCTCACCGCTCTGGCCCTGTTTTCGGCCTATGCCCAGACCGTGGCCCAGAGTCTGCCCGGCAAACAGCTTCAGCTGGATCTCATCGATCCCCGGGTCGTTGTCGGCTTCTTCATCGGGGGAGCCCTCCCCTTCTTCATCGGGAACCTCACCATGTCCTCGGTGGGACGTGCGGCCTTCAAGATGGTGGAGGAGGTCCGGCGCCAGTTCAGGGAGATCCCGGGGCTCATGGAGGGCGAGGCCGAACCGGACACGACTCGGTGCATCGATATCTCCACCCGGGCGGCTCTGAAGGAGATGGTGGCTCCCGGTATCACCGCCGTGGCGGCCCCGGTCATCGTCGGTTTCGTGCTGGGACCCCATTCTCTGGGGGGAATGCTGGCCGGGTCGATGCTGGTGGGCGTGCTGTTGGCGCTCTTCATGTCCAACTCAGGAGGCGCCTGGGACAATGCCAAGAAGATGATCGAGGAGGGCATTCTGGGAGGCAAGGGCTCGGAGGCCCACAAGGCGGCCGTGGTGGGTGACACCGTGGGGGACCCGTTCAAGGACACGAGCGGTCCGTCCATGAACATCCTGGTCAAGCTCATGTCCATCGTCGCGCTGGTGATCGCGCCGTTGTTGGTGTAGCCGGCATGGCCGGCCTCGGTGAATGCGGCTCCACGCTGTCAGCAGAGACGGGGGCTGTGCTACACTGAGCAACTTCCGAAAGTGTGGTTCGAACCACAGAGGATCGAGCAATCGAATGAGGGAATACGAGGCGATTTTCATTCTGGCTCCAACGCTGGACGAGGAGCAGGCCCGGACCATCATCGACAGCCTCCGGCAGGCCGCCGAGGAACGCGGGGCAGAGGTGGCCAACGTGGACAGGTGGGGGCGCCGGCGCTTGGCCTTTCCGGTCAAGAAACACACCGACGGGAAATACGTCATTTTCACCTTGCTGGCGGACTCCAACGACGCAGTGCTTGAATTGGAGCGGCGGATCAAGGTCAATGACTCCATCATCCGTTTCCTCACCGTTCGCGTCGACTTGGAGCGCAAGCGCGCCGAAGGCAAAAAGAGGAAAAAAGAACGACGCAGGACCGAGCCGGAAACACCCGCGCCGGCAGTGGGTTCCGCGTCCCGGGAAGCGAGCCATGCCTAGAAGACGCAGGTTTTGCAAGTTCTGCGCCGACAAGATCGAATACATCGACTTCAAAGATGTGAGGATGCTGAATCAGTACGTGCCGGAGCGGGCCAAGATTTCGCCTCGCAGGCTCAGCGGCGTCTGTGCGCCCCACCAGCGCAAGCTGAAGCGAGCCTTGAAGCGGGCTCGCCATCTGGCCCTCCTTCCCTACGTCTCGGACTGATCTCCGACCACTGTTTTTCCACTGAGGGGCACGACCATGGAACTGATTCTGGTGGGTGACGTCGAGCATCTCGGGCGGCGCGGCGATGCGGTTCGCGTGGCCAATGGCTATGGACGAAACTACCTGCTGCCCAAGGGACTGGCGCTGCTCTCGACTCCGGCCAACCTGAAGCTGGTGGCATCGCAGAGGCTGGCCCAGGCCCGGCGGGAGGCGAAACACAAGGGAGAGGCCGAGCTTCTGGCCGAAGAATTGACGCGCCGGCACGCAGTGCTGAGTCGAAGGGCGGGAGAAACGGGACTGCTGTTCGGCTCGGTGACGTCGAGGGACGTCTCCGACCTGCTCTCCGCAAACGGGATCGAAGTGGATCGCCGCAAGATCACGCTGGAGCACCCCATCAAGAGCATCGGCAACTACCGGTTGGACATCCGGTGTCACGGCGAGGTCACGGCCCAACTTCTGGTCTCCATCGTTCCCGAGGAAGAGGCTCCGGTGCAGCAGCTGAAACAGCAGGATGACGAGTCCAACCGATTGGTGGCCGAGTTGGAGTTCCTGGTCGATGAGAACAAGGCGGCCGGAATCGAAACTCCCGATTCGGATTCCGGCTAACGGGAGACGTCCTGGATGAACAGAGCCGTGACCATGGCCCGCGGCTCGTTATTCGGCTTCCGCATGCAGCCCCAACCCCAATATAAGCGGGGCACATGAATTCCCCCTCCCTGGAGAAGACACTCCCCCACAGCGCCGAAGCGGAACGAGCCGTCCTGGGGGCGGTGCTGCTGGACAATCGGGTGTTCGACCAGGCGGCCCAGTTGCTGGTCAGCGAAGACTTCTATCTGGAAAGCCACCGCCGCATCTTCGACACCATCGTCTCCCTGGCCGGAGCGTCCAGGGCCATCGACATCCTGACCCTGCGGGAAGAATTGGCGCGGAGGACCGACTTGGACGCGGTCGGAGGCGTATCCTATATCGCCTCCCTCGTGGACGGCGTTCCCCGTATCGCCAACATCGAGCACTATGCCGGTATCGTCAAGGAAAAGTCCCTCCTTCGAAAGCTGGTCCACTCCGCCAACGACATTCTGAATCGCAGTTTTTCCGACGAGGAGGATCCCGGCCTCCTCCTGGAGGAGGCGGAGAAGGCCATCTTCCAGATCGGCCAAGAGAGATCCCGCACCGGATTCGCCCCCCTGCAGGAACTCCTTGCCTCGGCCTACAGGCACATGGAGCACCTCCACGAGCACAAGGGGGTGGTCACCGGGGTCGCCACGGGCTTCACCCAGCTGGATCAGATGATGTCGGGTCTACAGGACTCCGATCTCATCATCATCGCGGCGCGGCCCGGTCTGGGAAAGACCAGTATGGCGCTGAACATTGCCCAGCACGTGACGGTGAAGCAGCAGAAGGTGGTGGGTGTATTCAGCCTGGAGATGTCCTCCCAGCAACTGGCCCTGCGGCTACTCTGCTCCGAGGCTCGCGTAGACAGCCACAAAATGCGCTCCGGATTCCTTTCCAAGCAGGACTGGACCTTGATGGCCGGGGCTCTGAGCCGCCTCTCACAGGCTCAGCTCTTCATCGACGACACTCCCGGCATCTCCCTGTTGGAGATGCGTTCCAAGACTCGTCGCCTGGCCTCGGAACAGGGACTGGATCTGCTCATCGTAGATTATCTCCAGCTGATGTCGGGAGAGGTCTCCGGGCGACGGCGGCAGGAGAACCGGCAGCAGGAGATTTCCACCATCAGCCGTTCGCTGAAGGCTCTTGCCAAGGAGCTGAACGTGCCTCTGATCGCTATCTCCCAACTGAGCCGGGCGCCGGAGCAGAGACGCGGGAACCACGAGCCCCTGTTATCGGATCTGCGCGAGTCCGGTTCCATCGAGCAGGACGCCGACGTGGTCCTCTTCATCTTTCGAGAGTCCTTCTACAAAAAAGAGGAGGACCTGGACGACGAGGACCGCTACGCTCAGATCATCATCGGCAAACAGCGAAACGGTCCCACGGGTCGGGTGAAGCTGGCATTCGTGGATGAGTGGACCCGTTTCGAGAACCCCGCGTAGCCCGGAGACGGCGCAGCCTCTGCCGGACCGGAAGCGACGACTTTCTGCCACGGGCGGCTAATATCAGTCCGTGGTGAAAGTCCCGCGAGCACCGAGACCGTTCCTGCGCCCGCCGGACAAGGCGCAACGGAGGGAGCATACCGGGAGTATGTGAGCCGATAGCAACGCATTCCGCGCACGATGCAGGGACGGTCGAATGCCGTGACGACTTTTACTACGGGCTGATAGAATTCCCGCAATGGTTGCAGCCCCCCTCAAGCACTTGCACGTCTGCAGCGAGTGCGGCTTCCAGAGTCCCAAGTGGTTCGGCCGTTGCCCCTCTTGCGGTGACTGGAACGCCCTGGTGGAGGAAAAGGTTTCCACTTCGGGCAAATCCAGACCGGCCGTAACGGCGCACGCCTATGCGGAGATTCAGAGCAGCGGGGTTCAACGAATGACTACCGGCAACTCGGAGGTCGACCGGACCCTGGGTGGCGGGATCGTGCCCGGTTCCCTGATTCTGTTGGGAGGAGAGCCGGGAATCGGCAAGTCGACCCTCTTGCTTCAGGTGGCCGAGAGCCTCTCGAACCAGGGCCGTCCCGTGCTCTACGTGGCGGGAGAGGAGTCCGTCGAGCAGATTCGCCTTCGCGGTGACCGGTTGCAGGTCAAGGGAACGCGGCTCTACCTGTTGGGGGAGACCTGTCTGGAGCGGATTCTGGACCAGATCGGGAGTCTCCGGCCGTCGGTGGTGATCGTGGACTCGATCCAGACCATGTTCAGCGAGGCCTCCGATTCCATCCCGGGCAGCATCAGCCAGATACGGGACTGCGCCGCCGAGCTGCTGGTCTTTGCCAAGCGGGAAGGCATTCCGGTCCTTCTCATCGGACACATCACCAAAGACGGGGCTCTGGCCGGACCCAAGGCGCTGGAGCACATCGTGGACGTGGTGCTCTACTTCGAGGGGACTCGTCACCGGAACGAAAAGATCGTCCGGGCGGTCAAGAACCGATTCGGTCCGTCCAACGAGCTGGGCATCTTCGAAATGTCCAGCCGGGGACTTCGCTGTGTCGAGAATCCGTCCAGGCTATTCCTGTCCCAGCGCAGCGAGCGGGTTTCGGGATCCGCCGTCACCTGCACCATCGAGGGTTCGAGGCCGATGCTCGTGGAAGTCCAGGCTCTGGTCAGCCAGAGTGGTTTCAGCTCCGCCAGGCGGATGACGGACGGAGTCGACGCCAACCGGGTGGCACTGCTCTTGGCCATGCTGGAGAAACGTCTCGGGCTGGATCTTCTGGGTAGCGACGTCTACATCAACGTCGCCGGCGGCTTCTCCTTGACCGAGCCGGGAGTGGACCTGGCCATCGTTGCAGCCATCGTGTCGAGCCTGGGAAACCGCCCTCTTCCCGAGTCGACGGTCGTCTTCGGAGAAGTCGGCCTCGCAGGTGAGATCCGGGCCGTCAGCTTCCCGCAAAACCGGGTCAAGGAAGCGTCAATGATGGGCTTTCGAAACCTGATTCTGCCCGCCAACAGCCTGCCCCTGAATGAACCGGTTCGCGGGGTCTCTTTGCAGGGGGTGGCCACGGTCGGCGAGTGCCTCGAAGCGATCGCGCTCCCGGGAATCGGACCTTGACCGGACTGATTCTGGCGGCTGCCGGCAGCGGCTCCCGATTCGGCTCCCAGATTCCAAAGCAGTTCTTGAGGATGGGGGGCGAGCGCCTGTATCGGCTGGCCCTTGATCCCTTCCTTCCTTTCCTGGACGAGGCGGTGATACTGGTGCCGGACGACTGGATCGAGATGGTCCGGCAAGAGTTGTCGGGAGGGGCTTCCCGGGACAAGAAGTTGCAGGTGGTTCCAGGTGGGCGCCACCGTCAGGATACCGTGTCCAGGGGTCTCCAACTGCTCTCTCCCCCCGTGGAGGTCGTCCTGGTCCACGATGCGGCCCGGCCTTTCGTTGATGCCCCGCTGATCGCCCGGGTGATCCGGACGGTCCGCCGAGGGAGCGCCGCGGTTCCCATCCTGAAGATTCGGGACACGGTGAAGGAGGTGGTTTCGGGCAGGGTGGAGCGAACCCTGGAGCGTGAGCGCCTGGGCCTGGCCCAGACGCCGCAGGGATTTCCGGCCGAAGTCCTCAAGGAGGCCCTCCGGCAAGCCGGGCAGGACCACTTCTACGGAACCGACGAAGCCTCCCTGGTGGAGCGCATTGGAATGGAGGTTCAGGCAGTGGAGGGAGACCCCAGGAACCTCAAGGTCACATTCGAGGGGGACCTGTGAGATCCCGCACGGTGGCCGGCGCTTCGGAAACGTTTCCAGGGGTTCGAGGGTACGGAGTGCAGACATGACGGACGGATTTCGTGTCGGCCTGGGATTCGACTTTCACCCTTTTGGCCGGGATCGGCGCCTCTTGCTGGGTGGAGTCCGGATCCCACACCCCCTGGGGTTGCAGGGGCACTCGGACGCCGACGCTCTGCTCCATGCGGTGACCGACGCCCTTCTGGGCGCCGCCGGACTGAGGGACATCGGCACCTGGTTTCCCGACACCGATCCGGCTTACCGCGACAGCTCCAGTCTGATGCTTTTGGAGAAGGCGTATGAGCTGGTACGGGACAGGGGGTTCGCCGTCGTCAACCTGGACATCACCGTGCTGGCGGAAGTCCCCCGGATCCAGCCCTACGTGGAGGCCATGAAGGCGAATCTGGCGAGGCTGCTGTCGGTGGAGCCGGGACGGATCGGCCTCAAGGCGACCACTATGGAAGGCTGCGGCACGATCGGCCGCCGCGAGGGAATTGCCGTTCAGTCGGTCGTCCTGCTGGTCCAGACCGGCGGGGACACGTGACGGGAACGAGCGCAATCATGGCGGTGGCCAGGGACGCCGCACTGGAGGGTGGCCGAGTCCTGCTGGAATTCATGGACTCCGACCTGGAGGTATCCGCCAAGGGTCCCAGAAACCTGGTGACGGAGGCCGATCTCGCCGCCGAGAGGACCATCATCGAGACCATCAGACGCCATTTCCCCCACGATTCCATCCTGGCCGAAGAATCAGGCGTTCATGGAGCGAGCGAGCGGCAATGGGTGATCGATCCCTTGGACGGCACCACCAACTACTCCCACCGGTACCCCTTTTTCAGCGTTTCCCTGGCCTATCGGGTCGAAGGCCGGATCCAGCTGGGAGTCGTCTACGATCCGGTGGCGGAAGAGCTCTTTTCGGCGACCTTGGGGGGCGGAGCACAACTCAACGGCAATCCCATCCGCGTGTCCGAACAAGCGGATCTTCGCCACGGCTTTCTCGCCACGGGTTTCTCCTACGATTACCGGGAGATGGAGATGAACCTGGAACTGTTCGCACAGGTGTCCCGCAAGGTCCAGGCCGTGCGTCGGGATGGCTCGGCTGCGCTCGATCTCTGCTACGTCGCCTGTGGGCGTTTTGACGGTTACTGGGAGTTGAGCCTGAGTCCCTGGGACATGGCGGCCGGCTGGTTGGTGGTGGAGGAGGCCGAAGGAAGCGTCAGCAATCTGGACGGTTCGCCGTTCCAATTGGAGGAACGGACGGTCCTGGCCAGCAATGGCCGGATTCACCATGACTTGGTCGAAATGCTGCAATCCGAATCACCGAAGAAGAGGAGTGAGAGAGGCCGGTGAGGTATGAAACGGATCGAATGCGGCATCGAAAAAGGTCGCCATGGGCTGCTAGACTGAATTGAGATGAGAGTCGCCGTTGGGAGCACTCGGCCCGCCAAGGTGAATGCCGTAAAGCAGATCTGGGAAGAGCTCGCGGACAGGATGCCTCGTGGGATCGATGAAGGCGTCGATTTTCTCTGTTACGACGTTTCCACCGACGCTCCGAAGATCCCCACGACCTCGGCGGACCTGTCCTGGAACGTGCTGAGTCGTGTGGACCATCTCATCATGCAGCTGAAGCGGGAGCGGAGCGAAGCCGACTTCTACGTCGGGATGGAGGAAGGATTCAACGTGATCGCTTCCTCGGGGGCTCGGCGGCAGGTCGTCCTGGAGAGTTGGGTCTACGTGTCCGACGGTCTCAACGGCTATTTCGGCCACGGCAACGGGATATCGGTTCCATCTCAAATTGCCGATCCGGTGATCGATCGAGGCATCGAGCTGGAGATCGTCATCGACCGGTTTTGCCGAACTCGGCAGCTGCAATCCGGACAGGAAGGCTGGATGCTCCTGAGCCAGGAGCTCCTCAACCGGAACCAGTCCTACGCCTTGGCTCTCACCGCGGCTTTCGCCCCCTTCTACAACACCCACGTGTACGGGTAGGAGAGGGGACATCCCTGTCCCCCACTCTTTCTCCACCTTCCATTGGGCGTCCCTTCTTCGCCCGCTCCCGCATCACCTGGCCGTTACTCTGGCGTTCGGCGGCAGGAATGCCATCGCTCCCTCAGCGTGGTCCGGACAGGCCCTCCTTGACGCGGATGGCCAGCTTTTCTCCCAGGAAGGGGACCAACTCTTCGGTGGTGGCTCGCCGGATTCGGTTGACGCTGCCGAAGTTGCGCAACAGCCGCTTCTTGCGTTTCTCGCCGATGCCGCGGATACGGTCCAGCTCGGAACCGAAATCCCGAATCGAGCGGCGCTTTCGATGGTAGCTGACCGCGAAACGATGCGCTTCGTCCCGGATCTCCTGGACCAGATGCAACAGGGGCGAGCCCCGGTCCAGGACGAGGGCATCCTCCCTCCCTTTGACGAAGATGTGCTCCTCCCGCTTTGCCAGGCTGATCAGGGGCGTGTCTTCGATCCCCAACTCGGATAGCGCCTGATACGCGCTGTGCAGTTGCCCCTTGCCTCCGTCGATGAGAATCAAATGGGGAAGGGTCTGTTTTTTTTCCCGCAGACGCCGGTATCTCCGGCCGACGGCTTCCCGCATGGCCGAATAGTCGTCGGGGCCGGACACCGTCCTGATCCGGTATTTCCGGTACTCGCCATGCTCCATGCGTCCGTCCAGACAGACCACCATGGAAGCGACCGTCTCCTCTCCCTGGATGTTGGAGACGTCGAAGGCCTCGATGCGAGCGGGAGTCTCCTCCAGGTCCAGAAGCCTCTGGAACTCCTCCAAGACCTTCAATCGGGCCGTCCTCAAGACTTTGAAACGGCGCTCGAAAGCCACCTTGGCGTTGCGTTCGACCAACAGCAGGAGGTCGTGCTTGTCCCCCCTCCGGGGCACCAGGATGCGTACCTGCCGCCGTTGTCCGATGGTTCGCCGTCCGTCGAGCCAAGTCCGGATCAGCTCCCGGTCCTCGGCCTCGGCGGGAAGATAGATCTCCCCGGGAACGAATCCGGAGTTCAGGTAGTATTGCTGGAGAGCATCCCTCAGGAAACGGGCGGGATGGAAATACTCCAGGTCCTCCCAATAGAACTCCCGTTTCCCGACGATCCTGGCGTTCCGCATGGTGAAGAGTTGGAGGGCCAGTCGGGACCCCTCCCGGTAGTAGGCGAAGATGTCCACGTCTGACGGCCCACGCAGAATCATCTTCTGCTTCTCTTTGAGTTCCCGGACCATGCGGATTCGATCCCGGTAGAAGGCCGCCGTCTCGTACTGCAGCTTCTCGGAGGCGGCGAGCATCCGGCGAGTCAGATTCCGGAGCAATTCCTCGTTCTTTCCCTCGAGCAACAGGATCACGTCCCTGACCGACGCGGTGTACTGGGACTGGGAACAGAGACCCGCCACGCACGGACCCAGGCAGCGTTTGATGTAGTACTCGAGACAGGGTCGATCCAGACCTCCGTCGATCTCCATGTCGCAGGTTCGGAGCAGAAAATGGCGGTTGATGATCTTGATGGTGTTGCGGGCCAGAGAGGCCGGCAGGAAAGGCCCGAAGTAGAGGGCTCCGTCTCGCAGCTTGCGCCGGGTGAGCAGGACCCTGGGGAAGTCCTCGTTCACCGTCAGCTTCACCAGCAGGAAGGATTTATCGTCCTTCAAGTTCACGTTGAACTTGGGCTTGTGTTTGCGGACCAGGTTGCTCTCCAGGATGAGAGCTTCCACTTCGGTATCGGTGACGATGAACTCAAGATCCCGAATCTGACGCTTCAGAACCTCCGTCTTCTGGTCCCAGGACCGGCTGGCTTGGAAGTAGGAGCGCACCCGGTGCCTGAGGCTCTTGCCCTTGCCGATGTAAATGATGCGCTGCTCGGCGTCCCGGAACAGGTAGACGCCGCACTTGTCGGGAAGGTGGCCGAGCCGGGCCTCCAGAACCTCCTCACTCATCGAGCGGAATTATAGCAACCGGCGGGGAAGGACCCGGTTGTTGAGAGGATCGCTAGCAGTCCGCGCACGATGCAGGGACGGTCGAATGCCGTGACGACTTTTGCCACGGGCTGCCAGGAGTCTGCGCGGTAGAAATGATCGTAGCGAGAAAGTGGGGAATCGAGGCCAGATTTTCTCGATTTGGAGGTGCATAGTTGTTCTATTCGCCGAGAAATCGGGGAAATATGGACCGATTCTACCGCTTTCGCAGTAGATCAATTTCTGCGGCGCAGGCTCCTAGCTCAGCGTATCGGTGGGAATTTCCCGATCCCAGCCGTGGCGCAGAACACGGACCTGAACCCGTTGTCTGCCGAACCGCATGGCCTCGTTGTAGTCGGGAACGTAGATGTCGATGACTCTGCCCTTGATCGCGGAACCGGTGTCGAGAACCCTGTAGATCCCACTGTAGGTGCCGGCCCTCACCTGGATGACCGATCCCAGAGGAATTCTGGACGGATCGGCCGCCACGATGCCCCGTTTGACCTGCACGCCGGAACGGGTAACCCCCTTGAGGCAGTAGGCTGTGGCGACAAAGACGCGATATCCGGAATCCCGCGGTCCAATGAACCGCTCTAGGGACGCCGAATCCGGCCGGAAACCTCCGAGCAGCGCCCCCAGGTTGGGATCCAAGAGCAGACCGATCCCGGCGGAGGCGCTAAGCGCCAGTGTCCCGAACATAATAAGGACAACTTTTCCAACTCGAGTCATTGTCGGAACCTCTCTCCAAGTCCGAACCGCCCATTGGAGCGATTCCTGCGATCTTTGTCAATCCCTTCAGACCAAAATCAGATTCCGGATAATCCGGAAAAGTTTCACATTTGACGCAAGTTTAGCTTACTCGGGCTGTGCCGGCGGTCCAGACCCGCCATTGGCCCGTGCGAATCGTCGAACCTGGCAGTCCGTGGCAAAAGTCGTCACGGCATCCGACCGTCCCTGCATCGTGCGCGGACTGCGTTGCGACTCGGTCACATATCTCCCGGTATGCTCCCTCATCGCGCCTGGTCCGGCGGGCGCAGGAACGGTCTCCGTGCTCGCGGGACTTTCACCACGGACTGCTGGGGGCAAGTGGGCTCAGACCCCCTTGGAATCGTTTGTGACTCTTTCGGAGATTGTGTTACTTTAAGCCCCCATGAACCTGCCGAACGCCCTTACGATTTTGCGAATTTTCCTGGTGCCCCTGCTCCTGGTGGTGCTGCTGACGGGGAAATTCAAGGATCGGGAATTGTGGGGATTCATCGTGTTCCTTGCCGCCTCGGCAACCGACTATTTCGACGGCTACCTTGCACGTAAACGGCTGCAGGTGACCACGCTGGGCAAGCTCCTGGATCCGGTGGCGGACAAAGTGCTCATATCGGCGGCCCTGGTCGCACTGGTGGAGTGGGGAGTGGCTTCCGCCTGGATGGTGATCCTGGTCATCGGCCGCGAGCTTGCCGTAACCGGACTCAGAAGCATTGCCTCGGCCCAGGGAGTCACCATCGACGCTTCCCGGTTGGGGAAGGCCAAGATGGCGACCCAGGTCCTGTGCGTGAGCTGCCTGATCCTGGGACAGCGGGGTTCCGCCTGGCTGGCGAGCGCCGGAGAAATCCTGTTGTGGGTAGTCGTGTTTCTGGCCTGCGCTTCCATGGTCGAATACTTCCGCAGGTTCTGGGGCCGAATCGGCGGCGGCGGCGACCCTGGTTCGGTCGTGAACGGGTGAACCTGACAGCCCGTGGCAAGAGTCGTCGCGACATTCGACCGGGTCTGCATCCCGGCGGACTGCGTTGCGACTCGGTCACATATGGTCGAATACGCTCCCTCACCGCGCCTTGTCCGGCGGGCGCAGCCCCGGTCTCGGTGCTAGGAGCCTGCGCCGCAGAAATTGATCTGCTGCGAAAGCGGTAGAATCGGTCCATATTTCCTCGATTTCTCGGCGAATAGAACAACTATGCACCTCCAAATCGAGAAAATCTGGCCTCGATTCCCCACTTTCTCGCTACGATCATTTCTACCGCGCAGACTCCTACGCGGGACTTTCACCACGGACTGTTAGACGCCCATGCCCAGACTCTGTCTCGCCCTGGGCGAGGAATCGCCGTCACGCCTGCTGGAAAAGGTTCATCGATATGCGGGCCGGGTGGCCCTCATCGAATGCCGCCTGGATAGTCTTTCCACACCTCAAGTCCCACCCCTGCCGGCCGGGACCCGGACCGAGTTCATCGCAACTTGCCGCCCCCCGCGCGAGGGGGGGAATTATACCGGTCCGGAAGCGGATCGATTGAACCTGCTCCTGGAGGCCGCGAGGAGCGGATTCCATTGGGTGGACGTCGAACATGACGTCCAGGAACTCCCGCCCTTCCCCGACACGACACGACTGATCCGTTCTTTCCACTCCTTCGACACCTTTCCCGGAGATCTGAACCGCCTCTACGCCAGACTCGACGCCTTGAAGGGCGATGTGGTCAAGATCGCCGTGATGGTCTCTTCCACCCGGGAGTTGGTGACCCTGTTGAGCTGGATGGAATCGGTCCCCCAGGGGGCAGCATACGTCCTGCTGGGGATGGGGGACTTCGGCCAGCCCTCCCGGGCCTTGGGTGCCTTCCTGGGGAACGCCTGGACTTTCGTGGCGGAGGAAGAGGGCGAGGGAACCGCCCCAGGTCAATTCAGCCTGGAAACCGCAGTGGATCTCTACCGGCTCGATTCCTGGAATCAGGCTCCCGATCTGTACGCCGTTCTGGGGAATCCGGTGGCTCACTCCAGGTCTCCCTGGATCCATAATCAGCTTTTCAGGCGACACGATCTCGACCGCCAGCTCTATCTCCCGATCCGGCTGGACGAGCTGGAGCCGTGGTTCCACTACCTGGAGGGCAGCCGTCTGTCCTTCAAGGGGTTCAGTGTGACGCTGCCGTTCAAGCAGGACGCCGCCGCCCTGGTTTCCCGAGACACTGCTGCGGCGCCCGCCATCAACACGCTGGTGCGCAAAGACGGCCGGTGGGAGGGATTGAACACGGACTATCGCGGGTTCCTGCAGCCACTTCTCTCCAGGACCCCCATTCGAGGAAAGGACGCTCTGGTCCTGGGAAACGGCGGCGTCGCCCACACGGTGATGGAGGCTTTGATCGGCCACGGAGCGCGGGTGACGGTGGCCGGACGCAGTGCGGAGCGGGTCGCACGGTTCGCACGCCGATACGGCTGTGCCCATACCTTGCTCCCGGAACTTCCCGATTCCGCTT
Source organism: Acidobacteriota bacterium (assembly GCA_965263035.1). Taxonomy (GTDB): domain Bacteria; phylum Acidobacteriota; class UBA6911; order RPQK01; family JAJDTT01; genus JAJDTT01. Next base: position 3,754,093 of record OZ253580.1, on the reverse strand, counting down.
TTCTCTGCGTCAACACTACTCCGGTGGGCCAGTCCCCCGACGTGGACGCCTCGCTGCTGGCAGAGCCGGACCTGCGTTTCGAATGGGTCTACGATTTGGTCTACCAGCCGGAGGAGACGAAGCTCTTGAAGTTGGCGGCTGGACAGGGCATCGGAACCATCTCGGGAATGGAGATGTTCGTAGAGCAGGCGGCGCTCCAGTTCTCGACCTGGACGGGCCGGGAGCCGAACCGGGACGCCATGCTGGAACTGGTCCGAAGCCACCCGCAGGATCTGGCTAGAGTCGGATGAGCTGGAAGCCATTCCAGGTCCGCGTCCCGGCCAGCACCAGTAATCTGGGACCCGGGTTCGATACTCTCTCGGCAGCCCTGAGCCTTTACCTGACCATCGGAGTGGAGTCCATCGAGGGCGCCGGACTGGAGTGGCCTCCAGATTGGAGCCTGCCCCTGGAGGAGAACGTCCTGGACCGGTCCCTGCGGGTCGCCTTCTCCGCCTTGGGCGTCGAGGTACCCGGTATTCGCCTCAGCATCGACAACCCCATCCCCCTCACCCGCGGGCTGGGCAGCAGCGGCGCCGCCATTATCGCGGGGATCAAGATCGCCGAAAAGATCACCGGTGAGCGCTTTTCCAACGACGACCTCCTCCGGATCGCCTATCCCCTGGAAGGCCATCCCGACAATCTGGCCGCCAGCCTGCTGGGCGGATGGGTCCTTTCCTGGACGTCCGGATCCCGGGTCCGCTCCCTGCGGCTGCGTTCCGCCCTGGGCTGCCGTTTCGTCGTGGCCGTGCCGGACCAGACCATTTCCACGCCCGAAGCCCGCGCCATCCTGCCGCGATCCTATGATCTGGCCGCTGCCGTGTTCAACATCCAGCGCTCCTCTCTGCTGGTGCATGCGCTTCACACGGGCGAGGCCCGGCTCCTGAGGGAAGCGACGCTGGACCGGCTCCACCAGTCCTACCGGGCGAGCTTGGTGCCGGGATTGGAGAAGGTGCTTTCGGGACCTTCTCCGGACCGCGCCTGGAGCGCCTCGTTCTTGGGCACCTTCATCAGCGGTTCGGGTTCCACCGTGATCGCACTGGCCGCCGGCCGGGAAGCGGAGATCGGCGCCTGGATGGTCCGGACTCTGGCGGCGGCCGGGACCCGCGCCCAATTCCGGGTCCTGGATCTGGACACCCACGGCGCCCGGGTCGAAGGATCAGCGTAGTCTTATTCAGTGCTTCTCGGCGTTTCCGTTCCAGGTCAACCGTGAGACCAGCCATACGGAGCAGCCCGAGATGATCACTGACGGGATCAACTCGTAGGCGACGGAGGAGAGGACCTCGACATTGCGCCAGACCAAGCTGGTGCCGGCGCCGATCAGGATCCCCGCCAGGCATCCGGCTCGCGTCATTTTCCGGTAGAAGAGGGCCATTACGAGGGGGGCGGTAAAGCAAGCGGAGAGTCCGCCCCAAGCGTACAGGACGAGCTGATAAACGGTGGCTTCAGGATCCCAGGGATCGGTCGAGAGGGCCAGCAGCAAAGCTCCCGTTCCCAGCACGATGATCACCACTCTCGACATCTTGAGCAGTTCCCGTTCCGAGGCCTGTTGCCGGAAGATGCGCTGGTAGACGTCCCGGGTCATGGAGCTGGCGGCGGAAAGCAGAAAGCTGTCGGCTGAGGACATGATGGCCGCCAGCATGGCCGAGACCAGAATTCCGGCGACCCAAGGATCCAGAACCTGGCGAGCCATCATGGGCAGCACCTGCTCCACGTGGAAGACCAGGGCGGAATCCAGCCTGGACTCCACCGTTCCGCCGGCCCCGGACGCGAATCGATACCAGTGATGGGCGGTCAGCCCCAGAAGCACGGCTCCCGAAACCGCCAGGAGATTCCAGAAGACGGACACCACGAAGGCCGTCTTCAGTTGGGAGACCTTCCGGATCGCCATGTAGCGGGAGCAGAGGTGAGGTTGACCCACGTAGCCGACCCCCACTCCGGCGTCCTCGAAAAGAAAGGTGAACAACACCAGTCCCGTCAGCCCGGCGAACCAGTGATCCAGGTTGGCGCTGGCAGTCCCCGGCATCTCGGAGGAAACCTGGGAAAGGTGTCCCATGAGCGCGCTCCAGCCACCCACGTTCGCCAGGCAGATCAGGGGCAGTGCCGTCAGGGCGAACAGCATCATGAAACCTTGAAGGAAGTCGGTCCAGGCGACGGCTCGGAATCCTCCCAGGAGGGTGTAGGCGATGATGATGACGGCAGCCAGCAGTGTGGCTTCCGAGTAGTCGACGTAGTCCAGAATGGCCGACATGGCCTTTCCCGCAGCCACGAACTGCGCCCAGAGGTAAATGAGCATGAAGACCATGATTCCCGAGGTCGCAACCAGCTGTACGGCGTAGCCGCCTTTCTTGGGGAATCTCTTCTCCAGGTACTCGGGCAGGGTCAGGGCCCGGAGCCGCTCCGTCTGCCGCCGCAACCGCTTGGAGACGAACAACCAACTCACCGCGTCCCCCATGACACAGGCCATTCCCACCCAGATGGCGGAGAGTCCGTAGGTGAAAGCACGTGCGGGGACCGCGATCAGCAGCCAGCCGCTCATGGCGGAGGCCTCGGCGGACAGTGCGGTGACGAAGGGTCCCATGGAGCGGTCGGCCAGCAGGAATCCCTTCAGGCTCTTGATGAAGCGGGACGCGTAGAGGCCCAGCCCCAGCAGGATCACCAAATAGAGGACGAAGGAGAGGATCATGCGATTCGGTTCCCGTAGCAGAAGGGGCAACTCTAACAGCAGCGACTGAAAGTGGCTACGGCACTCGACCGGGGCTTCAATCCGGCCGACGGTCATGACTGACGATGCCGGAGAACCCCTTGCGAGAGTTGTTCCGGCGACCCCTACGGCGATAGAATCCGGGCCGGATGGAGGCTTCGCCCCCAAAGACGCTCGCATCCATGGATCCCCTCAGACTTCCCCGGCGTGCCCGGGTCGTCATCATCGGCGCCGGCGTGGTGGGCTCCAGCGCGGCCTACTACCTGACCCGCTACGGCTGGGATGACGTGGTCGTCCTGGACCAGGGGCCTCTGTTCCAGGTTCTGGGGTCCACCTCACATGCTCCCGGTCTGGTCTTCCAAACCAATCCTTCCCGGACCGTCTGCCGGCTGGCTCAGTGGACCGTTCAGCTCTATCGCGAGTTGGGAACCGCATCGGAAGGTCCCTGTTTCTACCCAGTGGGAAGTATCGAGGTTGCCTGCAGCCGAGAACGGCACCAGGAACTGAAGCGGCGCGTCGGGCTGGCCCGATCCTGGCAGTTGCCGGCGGGGATCCTGACCCCGGAAGAGGTCGGGTCCCTCATCCCCCATATCGATATACGGCGAGTCTACAGCGGGTACCACGTCCCCTCCGACGGCCTGGGAAAGGGCGTCAGCATCTTGAAGGCGCTGGCCCGGAAGGCCGGGAGCCGGGGCGCGCTATTCGTGCCCGACGCCAGAGTCACCGCCATCGAGACCCGCGATTCCAGGGTGACGGCAGTGGTCTGCAGCCAGGGCCGTATCGAAGCCGAGACGGTTCTCCTCTGCGCGGGAATCTGGGGTCCCAGCGTCGGCAGGTTGGCGGGAGTTCCCGTCCCCATGCAGCCCATGCAGCATCTCTACGCCCGGACGGATCCACTGTCCGTGCTGGCGGGAGCGAGTGAGGAAGTGACACAGCCGATCCTCCGGCATCAGGACCGCTCCATGTATTTCCGGCAGGACTTCGACCGCTATGGCGTGGGCTCCTACCGTCACGATCCTTTACCGGTAGCCGTCGAGTCGCTGGGACTGGACCGAACCGGGGCTCCCCAATCGGCGCTCCGTCCGTTCCCATCCCACCACTTCGAGAACGCCTTGGCCGACTCCATGGAGCTGTTTCCGTGCCTGCGGGGGACATCGTTTCCCTTCCTGATCAACGGGATCTTTGCCTTTACCCCCGACGGCCAGTCGCTGCTGGGACGATCCGCTCATCTGGAGGGTCTCTGGCTGGCGGAGGGGGTGTGGCTCACTCACGGCGGCGGCGTGGGCCGGGCCATCGCCCAGTACATGGTGGAAGGTCTTCCCCCGTTGGACCTGCGGGACCTGGACTGCAATCGCTTCCACGCCCATGTCCACAGCCGACCCTACGTCTTGGCTCGGGGAAGGCGTCAATACCGGGAAGTCTACGACATCATCCATCCCCGCCAGCAGATCGAGCGTCCGCGCCGGTTGCGCCTGAGCCCCTTTCACCCGCGCCTGGAGGAATTGGGCGGGGAGATGTTCGAGAGCTCGGGCTGGGAACGGCCCCACTGGTTCGCCGCCAGCGAGCGCCTCCCGGGTCCCGAAGGGGGACACGACCGGCAGGGCTGGAGCGCTCGTTTCTGGTCCCCCTTGGTCGGTTCCGAGCATCGTGCCGCCCGGGAGCGGGTCTGCCTCTTCGATCTGACCCCCTTCACCAAGCTGGAGGTCGCGGGGCCAGGTTCGCTCTCCTTTCTCCAGCACCTGGCCGCCAACCAGATGGACCGGCCTCCCGGCCGAATCACCTACACCTCCCTGCTGAACCGCCGGGGAGGGATGGAGGCCGATCTCACGGTCACCCGTTGGGAGGAGGAGCGCTTCTGGGTGATCACGGGAGCCGCGACGGGCAAGCGCGACCTGGCTTGGCTCCGCTTTCATCTTGACCGGGAAAGCGCTGTACAGATCCGGGACCTGACGTCGGCCTATTGCTGTCTTGGAGTCTGGGGTCCTGCCGCCCGCGAGCTGGTTCAATCCGTCAGCGAGAACGACCTGTCGGACCAGGCCTTTCCCTACCTGACCGCCCGGCGGATCTACGTGCGCCACGTGCCGGTGCTGGCTCTTCGCATCTCCTATGTGGGGGAACTGGGTTGGGAGCTCTACGCCCCGACGGAATACGGCTTGCATCTTTGGGACACTCTCTGGGAGGCGGGTCGTCCCTTGGGCGTGGCGGCGGCCGGAGGAGGAGCCTTCGAGAGCCTGAGGCTGGAGAAGGGCTACCGGCTCTGGGGGGCCGACGTTCATACGGAATACAATCCGCTGGAAGCGGGTCTCGGTTTCGCCGTATGCATGGACAAGGAGAACTTCCTGGGGCGCGCCGCGCTGCAAAGGGTCGCGGCTGAGGGTGTGAGCCGGAAATGGTGCTGCCTCCGGCTGGAGGACCCCCATACGGTGCTCATGGGTGCCGAGCCGGTCCGCTTCGGCGGTAATCGGGTAGGTTACGTTACCAGTGCGGATTACGGCTACACGGTCCAGGAGAGCCTGGCGTTCAGCTATCTCCCGACGGAGGTCTCGCAGCCGGGAACCCGTCTGGAGATCGATTATTTCGAGGAGCCCCAGAGCGCAACGGTAGTGTCCCTTCCCCGCTACGACCCCGGCAACCGAAAACTCACCGGATGACACCAGCCGACTCGTGGGTTGATCCCGGATGAACGAACGACACATTTTCGCCGGCCTGGACGGCGCTCCCCGCAGCCGAAAGCCCCGGCCGTCGGGTCTGACCATGGTCGTGGATTGGGGCCTGGGACCCGGTCGGCAGAATGACCTGACCGCCACCGCGGCCCCTTATATCGACTTCGCCAAGATCGCCGTCGGCCTGTCACGACTGCTCACGGACGAAGTCCTGGCCGAGAAGATCGACGCCTACCGGGCCCACCGGATCGAGCCTTTCCCCGGAGGGCAGTATCTGGAGTACGCCCACATCCACGGGAAGGCCGATCTCTACCTTCCGGCCTGCCAACGGGCCGGATACCGCTGGATCGAGGTTTCCGACAACGTCGCCGATGTTCCTCTGGAATGGAAGGTCGAGGTCATCGAGGAGGCCGTGACCGTATTCGGAATGGGCGTCCTGGGGGAAGTCGGTAAGAAGGAGGGGTTCTCACACGGTCCCAGCTTCGCCGAGGACGCCAGGGCCTGCCTCGATGCCGGCGCCAGCATCATTCTGGTGGAGGCCGCGGAATTGGTCCACGCCGACGCCGCGACCCGGCGCGAGGTCGACGAAACGGTCGTGGCCGTCGGTCTCGATCGAGTCATGTTCGAACTGCCGGGACCCTGGATCCCCGATGTTCAGTCCCACCTTATCCATCGGATGCGGCGCGATCTGGTGGATCGATTCGGGCCCGAGGTGAACGTGGGGAATGTGATGCCGGAGGACCTGCTCTCGCTCGAGGCATATCGGCGACAGCTCGGCATCAACGCCGGAAAGGGACCAGGGACCTGAGACTGCAGATACAGGATTCCTGGCGAGGCCCACCGCCGACTCGGTCGCGATATCCGACTTGGACCGTTAACAGTCCGTGGTGAAAGTCCCGCGAGCACCGAGACCGTTCCTGCGCCCGCCGGACCAGGCGCAACGGAGGGAGCATACCGGGAGTATGTGAGCCGATAGCAACGCAGTCCGCGCACGATGCAGGGACGGTCGAATGCCGTGACGACTTTTGCCACGGGCTGTTAACGCTCCGGCAACTCCACGGCACGGATGTTCTTGAAGTCCAGATTGGTCGTGGGATCGTGGGCCTGAAGGCTGACGACACCAGGAACCAGGCGGGCTTGGCGCCTTGCATAGTTCCCGGGCGGCCGCGGGTCTTCCCAGTCGCTGGTCTGGACGCCGTTGACCCAGACCGCAAGATGGCGGCCGTGGGCGATGACCGTCTTGTAAAAGAACTTTCCATCTTCGGGGATGACTCGGCGGGCCGGGACGTAGAAGTAGAGGCCCCCGGTGCCGAAGTCATGGGGCTGCCTGCGGTCGCCGTTGCGGAACTCGTTGCGGATCTGGGACTCGTACCCGCTCCAGAAGACCCCCTTCTCCCCCCGGAAGAAGACTCCGCTGTTGGGATGGTGCCCGGCGTGGGGCGGGTTGGTGCGGATCGCCAGTTGCAGCACGAGATTCTTGAACTCCTTCTCGGTCTCCAACTGGCCGGCTCCCTTCTCGACGTGGAGAATGCCGTCCCGCACCGACCATTCATGCACGTCGTCCCGGTTGGGGCGATCGACCTTCCGCCAACCGCTCAGATCCTGTCCGTTGAACAGCGGGCTCAACCCCAGAGGCTTGAGCTTGAGGTTGCGGAACTCGATGGGTTTGTCCACGTTGTATTGCAGCCCGATCACACCCACGGTATGCGAGGAGTCATTGGCGTCGAGGACCGGCTTCCCATTGAGTTTCACGACGAAGCGGCTTCCCACGGCCCGAACTTCGTATTGGTTCCACTGGTCGCCCTCGAACCGGGCGGGTTCGGCTTGGACGTAGAAGACCAGGCTGCCCGTGTTGTAGCCCTGCGGCTGCCGGTTGTAGATCTGAAGTTCGTACCCGGTCTCGTGGGGCGGACCCCTCCGGGCTGAGCGCAGAAAGATGCCGCTGTTCCCTTCCTCCGCGGTGCGAAACTCCAACTTGAGCTCGAAGTCCCCGAACCTGCTGGTGGTGCCGAGCCACCCGTACCCGCCGCCGTCGGATCGCAGCACTCCGTCGTCCACCTTCCAGCGCGCGTCCCCGTGCCACTCCCAGCCGTATTCGGTCTTGCCGTCCCAGAGCAGGATCCATCCGGCCGCGACCTCTTCGGGCGTGAGGACGTTGTGGTTCGAGGCAACGGCCGAAAACGGCACCAGCAAGACGGCGAGGATGCAAATTACGTTGCGCATTTCGTTTCTCCAGTTCCCGCCACGCGAAACTCTCACCCTAGGAGCCTGCGCCGCAGAAATTAATCTACCGCGCAGACTCCTGGATATCGTGATGCGGCGTCCACCTCCAGAGGCTGTATTCCGATGTAGGAAACCGTTTTGTATAGTACAGGGAAATCCCACTCCGTCCACTCGACACCCTCCCTTTCGAAAGCCGTCCCTTACGCGGCAGACGACTCTTCGCCCCTGAAATGCTGTTGCGTGGGGCTCTTCTTTCGCTATGCTATGCCCCCGTCGAGAAATGCGGATTGGAGGAATCGGCGTGGGCGGGCCAAAGGTCAGTCTTCTGGCGACTTGGGGTGTCTTTGAGGGTGGTCATGGCGAGTCCGCGTATCGTAATCCGTCGGCCCTGGCATCGGACTATGAGGGAAACCTCCTGGTCGCCGACACCGGCAATCACCGAATCGTGAAGCCGGACCGGGACGGCCGCCGGCTCTGGGCCGTCGGCACCCAGGACTCGGCCGGGAGACCCCGACGCGGCACCGCCCAGTCGGAGTTCGACAGTCCCCAGGCCATCGCCGTGGACCCCCGGAACAACGTCTACGCCGCCGACAGCCGGAACTGCCGGGTCCAGAAATTCTCACCGGAGGGCGACCTGCTGACTCTTTTCGGGAGCTGGGGAAACGCTCCCGGGCAATTCGGCGGAGACGGACCACTGGGGATCGCCGTCGACGAGCAGGGACGGGTGCTGGTCAGCGACAGCCACACTGCAGACGGCGGCAACCACAGGGTCCAACTGTTCACTCCCGGCGGCGATTACCTGGAGCACTTCGGAAGCTATGGCACCGGGCCCCGGCAGTTCGGCGGGGCTGCTCCCATTCGCCAGTACGGCTTCGATCACGGGCCCGGAATCGGTCCGGGTCCCATCGGGCCGGCCGGCATCGCCGTCAACACACAAGCCGGACACCTTGCGGAGGAGCACCTCCGCGGCGGCACCGTCTACGTCGCCGACTGCGACAACGATCGAGTGATCGGCTTCCGGGGGCGGTCCGTCCCTCCCGTCCATATCGGCGCCGGAGAGATCTTTCGCCCGCGCCAAGTGGCGGTCGACGGCAATGGGCGAATCTACGTATCAGGAGTCCACATGCACGAGCCGCCTATGGCGGTCCAAAACCTGAATCGGCCCGGCAAGTGGAGGTTGGAGGCCGAAGCCCGCTGGGTATGGGTCTTCTCGGCCGCCGGGTCCCTTCTGGGCAAGATCGGACTTACCGCGACCCATGATCTGATGCGGCACCGGTACGGTGCGGGCCTTCACGCACATGGATACGGCCTCGCCCTGAACCGGTTGGACGAGAGCATCGCCTACGTGCAGGGCGATCATCTGATCTTCAGCTACCGGGTGGAATGGTGACGGGTCCCGGAATCGAGCTTCTGAGCGCTTTCGGTCCCAAGCAGGGGGGCCGTCTGCCGGGACAGTTTCACAATCCCGAGGGCCTCGCGTCCGACGGCCGCGGCCGCATCCTGGTCGCCGACGAGACTAACCACCGGGTCCAGAGGATCAGCCCCGACGGGGAGCCGTTGTGGTCGCTGGGGGCCGTCGGAGCGGACGGGCGGCCGCGTCACGGCACCGCACCCGGGCAATTCTTCATGTTCCGGGGCATCGGGGTCGATCCGGACGACAACCTCTTCGTCGGCGACTCCTGGAACAATCGGGTTCAGAAATTCGATTCCAGCGGTTCCTTCCGGATGATGTTCGGCAGCTACGGCAACGGGCCCGGTCAGTTCGGCGGCGCGGGTCCCAACGGTCTGGCCTTCGACGCCGACGGCCACATCTACGTCAGCGACACCCACACCTATCTGGGCGGAAACAACCGGGTTCAGAAATTCGATCACCGCGGCCGTTTCCTGACGGCGTTCGGGGGGCATGGCGAGGGTCCCGGCCGATTTGGCGGCAGGTCACCGCTGCGGGGCCGCTATGGCCACGAGATCGGCCGCGGCGCGACCTCTCCCGAGGGTCCGTACGGCTTGGCCGTGGGCCCCGTCAGCAGCCATCTGTACGTCTCCGACACCGAGAACAACCGCATCCAGGTGTTCGACCTCCACGGCAACTACCGGAGGTCCGTCGGCGACGGCGTGATTTTTCAACCTCGCCAAATCTGCGTCGACAGCCGGGAGAACATCTACGCCGCCGGCTTCCACTGTCCGCCCGACATCGCCGGAATCGGCCCGGTGGTCCCCGTCGGTCCTCAGCATCGATTCTTGTGGATTCTGAGCAAGGACGGAGACCTCCTGGTCACGATCACGTCGGACGACGCCGAAGGGTTGTTCGACCACGCGGGAGGGCGGCACCACGCCGTGGCCGTCAGCCGGACGGACGAGGGGCTGGTCTTCATCCAGGCGGGACACCAGATCCTCAAGTTCCGGGTCCACTGGTAGGGTCGGAGAGGAAAGGAGAAAAGCTCCCCCACCGGCCCGGTCCGGCGGACGCCCGGTAGAAAAAGGGTAGGAGCGCCGGTTTCCAACCGCCGAACTCCGGTGGAGCATGGAGGAATGGGCGACTGGAGTCGCGGTAGGGACACCGGTTGCCCAGCGCCCCCCGCGCAGATCCGTGCGTGCCCGTTAAGGCACACGGCTCCTACCTCAGGTAATGACGGCAGGTCGCGACGCCCGCCGTATCCGACCCCCGCCTGTGTCACGGTAGCCCGGCTCTGAGTCCGGTCCGTACTTTGGTGAGCCGAATTCCCCTTGGTTCCACCCCTTCGCTCCACCGACTCCGCAGAGAGTTCCCCCTCCTTGTTCGCCCGCTTCATCACTACTATGGATGTATCCGATTGCTTGCTCTTTCCCCTCATGGGTTACGGCTTTCTCCTTTCCCACGAGGCCCCGGCTCTCGCCGGGGAGAGACCAAGCCCTCCCAGGTCCCGACACCAGATGTACGTACGTGCATGGGTTCTTTGACACCGCGGAGCCCGGCCGTCCCTCACCTTGGCGGTCCAGCCAGTGTTGCCTTCGACCGCGACTACAGCCTCGGCACTTCCGATCAAGGAGCTTTCGATGCTCAATAGCCTGCCCATACGCACCGCTACCGACGCTTCGCCGACGCCCTCACGGACGCCCACGCACGGCTCGCGGAGAAACGTGGATGGTTAGTCCTTTCGTTTCAGCGGACTTTCACCGCCTATCTTGTGCCAGTTAGCCTGGCGCACAGTCGCCCCTCCTTGTTTCTTAGAAGAGGAAAGAGAGAAGAGGTCTGTAAGCGAAACCGGGGACGATCTGATTTTTTGAAGCTTCCCCGCCGACGGCGCCCCGCGACGCGTAAACTACCCGCCTTTCTTCACTCTTTCCTCTTTCCTGCTTTTCCTCTCTTCCCTGGAAGCCGGGTTCGCGGGACGACTTCCTCGCCGGTGTGCGTCAGCTACCGGCTCCCAGCTCCGTCGTTTGGAACGGCTCCAGGTTGTCGATGGCCTCCAGCGGCTGACTGTTCACGTCCCATTTGTACTGCCGCAACACGATCCGGTCGGCCAGAAAGTCCGCCAGGGTGAATCCGTGTTGCTCGACCGGCGGAACCGTCTCCTCCAGGTCCAGGTGCGCCGGCGGCGTTGCGCCGATACCGCGGACCACCGACGGAAATCCCCGGATCGAGGTGCCGATGGGGCCGCTCAGCACCGTGGTCAACGGGTTGGCCTTCAGGTCGAGCTTCCCCGCGCGATGCATCCGCCCCACGCCGATGGCATGAAGGTCTCCGCTGACCACCAGCGGGACGCGGCTGGGCTGGGCGGCAATCGCCTGCACCAGCCGATCGTGTTGCTTGAGCCATCCCGATTGCCAGTACGGCTTCGGAACAGCCGTCGTAAGGGCGCCCGCCTCCCAATCCAGCACGTCCGGATACCATTCGCCCCACTTCCCCGCGCTCCACCCGAACGGGTTCGAGGGAGCGTGGACCAAGTGCCGCACCTCGGTCGAGCGGGTGCGCTCCAGCAACCACTTCTCGACCTGTCCATCGACGAAGACCGCGGTGGGTCCCGCCAGGCTCAGCGTGCGGCGCACGTCGTAGAGCAGAACCTCCGCGAGCCCCCCGTAACGGATGGTCCCGAAGCTCTCGGACAGGCCGCCCCGGTCCCCAGCGCCGGACCAGGGCAATCCCGCCGGCCGCCGGACGTCGGGAAGAAACTCCGGATAGTAGAGCTGCTGGGTCGCCCGGGCCAACTGCAGCTGGAACCAGGGGATGGGAAAGTTGACGATTTCGTCGCTGGCGGCGTCGTTCTCCCAGTGGTCGTGGTCGTCCTGCAGGAAGAACACCGGCGTCGATCTGAAGTCCGAGCCGTACACCGGTACGATCTGCGGCCCGGCCGCCGCCTTCAGTGCCGCTTCGTTGCTGCCGCCGAACGGAGAAGCCGAAAAATCGAAGTCGGAGTCCCGCCCGCCGGGACTGAGTTCGCCGACGCTGTCTCCCAACCAGGTGTGGAGATCCCAATACATGTGGTCACCGTTGGCCACGGCGGCATCCGGCCGGAACGACAGCGCGCGCCGGAGGAGCCGATTGCGGATGGCGGCGGGGAGGAAGCTGCTCCGTTTACCGATCCCTGAATAGGTCCCGCCCGGACCGCCCGCACAGGTGAAAAAGAGCAGCCGGAACCGTTCGGGACGGGCATCGGGGGCCGGAAAGGTTGAAAGCGTCCACGGTTCACACAAGGCTCGTCCGTCGCCGCCCGACAGGGACAGGGAATATCGTTTATCCGGCTCCAGGCCGGTGGCGTAGAACTGCCAGAAAACGCCCGCCGTGTCGTTCATCCGGCCCGCTATCTCGGCAGCTCCGATCCGAAGTCTGGGTGAGGCCGCCAACGGCCGGTCGAAGGAGGCCTTGATCAGCACTCGGGAATCGCTGACGGTAGGCAGGAGATGCCGCACGCGGCCGGCATCCCAAGCTGGAACCGGGGACGGGGCACCTTGACTCGCCAGCAGCGGGAGCGGCAGGCGTCCGAAGAAGGCCGGTCCCATGGCGCCCGCCGTCCCCACCAGGAATCGCCGGCGATCGACCTGAAACCTTTTCTTTCGCAACAACGGAACCCTGCCGGAAGTATGAGCCGAGAGAACCTCAGGTTACCACAGCCGGGTCAGGCTACTCTTTTCGCAGATAATTCCTGAGTTTCGACCGTTTTCTACAGCTTTTCCGAGAGCTTGAGGCGCACCGGGTCGAGTACGTGTCAGTCGGAGGCGCTGCACCCAACCTCCACGGAATCATTCAGGCTGGATCGGTGCCGTTTGTCCCCCCGACACGTCAGCGCCCCGGCGACAACAGACCCGCCGGCGCCGCGACCATGTCCACCAACAGGGTGCGGTCTCTGACGCCGATGGTGGCCACGGAGATCTTGGATGCGGCCGGCGGTCGCGTCGGCAGATAGTACTCGGGCCGCAGTTTGTTCAGCATCGCCGACACCGGCCTGCCGGAAACGTAATAGGTCGCTTTCGCCAAGTGATTCAGGTTCGACCCGGCGGCTTCGGCAAGACGCCTCATCTGTTCCAAAACCGACCGAACTTCCTGTTGCGGCGTGGCGGCATTCGAAGCGCTGACACCTCCAATGTAGATCACTTCGTCCGAGTGAACCCGAGCCACGCGGCTGTAGACCGGAGATGCCTCGTCGCCGGGAGGAGTGAAGTAGCTGACGGTTTCTCCCGTTTCCTCCCGCTCGGGCGCCGCCGCGATCAACTCGATTTCCGTAGCTCGCGAGGGGGACGTCCATGCAACATGGACCACCGGCGGCGTGGCGGCGGCGCCAAACGACCGGTCGATTTCGTGTTGGACGGTCTCCCACTGGGACATGGGTTGAATGAATGCCTTGACCTGCACCACGTCGGCCGGGGTGCTCCCCAGGTGGGCCAGCACTTCGAAGAGTTGATTCATCGTCTCCGCCGTGGCCTCTGCGAGCGCACCGGAAGCCGCACGGCCGGAAACATAAAGGATGTCGCGCCCGGCAGGCATCACGGAGGCCCGGTCGGCGAACCGAGTCACCGCATCGTCGTTCACGGGTACGGCGATGACGGCGTCCGCAGCGACGGCGGAGGCGCCTCCCGGGATCGGCGACGGAATCAGCGTGAGAGCGGGGCAGGCGCCGCGTGGCCATTCCTGCTCGATTTCGGTTCCGATCCGGTCGATCAGGGCGGAACTGGGTTCCGCGACATAGAGATTCAACTTGGCCACGTCTTCAAGCCTCGATCCGTAGTGCCGGGCGATGGCCTCGAGCTGCGTGGCGATTTCAGAGAGACCGGACGCCCCTTGTCCAGCCGGGGCTCCAAGGAGCATTTCAGTGTGCGCCAGACCCGCTCTTCCGACGCGGACCGCACCGGGAATGCCACTGCCGCCGACGGGATAACGGGTGAGTTCCGCCGCCATCAACTGAGAACAGGTCAGGAGGAGTGCCGATGGGAGGATTGTTTTCAATACCCACATGAGAATGCTGGACAACCGCTGGTGACGGCCACTCACCTCTGGTCCGTTTCGATTCCTCCTCGACCGCCCCCGCACCGTGTGCGAATCGGCTCAGATCGGAAATCGATCCGAAGCGGGTCACCAGACGCGTCAGGGGGCATTCTCGATTTCACCGTCCGGCAAGGCAAACGCCAAATAGCTGCCCCCCGACGGCGCCCCCGATTTGCCGCCCCCGGCGGCAATGACCACGAACTGGCGTCCGCCGGCCTGATACACGGCAGGAGTGGCATTCCCTCCCGCCGGAAGACCCGTCTCCCACAACAGCCGGCCCGTGGCCTTGTCGAAGGCGCGAAACTTGCTGTCATGGTTGGTGGCCCCGATGAAGACGAGGCCTCCGGCGGTGACCACCGGGCCGCCGTAGTTCTCGGTCCCCGTGTTCCGAAGCCCCTGGGCGGCCAACTCGGGAAACTCTCCGAAGGGGATCTGCCATGCGATTTCCCCCTGGTCCAGATCGATGGCCGTCAGAGTGCCCCAAGGGGGCTGGACACCCGGATATCCGTCCGGGTCCAACAACTTGATGTATCCGTCGTGCCGGTAACGGAGGATCGGGTCCCGGGCTTTCCGGCCCTTTCTGCTCAGAGGAGTATCCTCGCCCTTCAAGAGATAGAGCGCCACCGCCCGAAGCTCATCCTGCTCCAACTGATGAAAACCTGGCATCCGGCCTCCGCCCTCACGGATCATGCGGACGACCTCCGCCTCAGTCGAGCGGTTCCTCAAGTGGACGAGAGACGGGAACTCGGGCGGAGTCCCCCGGAGATCTTCCCGGTGACACCCGGAGCAACGATCCAGATACAACTGCCGGCCGCCGAACGGTTGATCGGGACGGGACGTCTCCACCAACCGCAGGATCCAGGCCATTTCGTTGGCATTGACGTAGAGCAGTCCGGTCTCGGGATCGAAGGCGGCTCCGCCCCAATTCGCTCCACCGTCGAACCCGGGAAAGATCACCGTTCCCTGAAGGCTGGGAGGCGTGAAGGGTCCTTCGTTGCGGAGACTCCTGAGTCGCTCCAGGACCGCCTTGCGCGCCTCCGGAGTGCGGCGGGTGACGATCTCTTCCGTCAGCCGTTGCCGGGCAAACGGGGGCGGCTTCAGGGGGAACGGCTGGCTGGAGACGACCCGTTCACCTTCGACGTCGGTTTCCGGCGTCGGCCGGTACTCGATGGGGAACAGGGGAGTTCCCCGATCCCGGTCGAATACGAAGACGTGACCCGACTTGGTGGTCTGGGCCACCGCGTCCACCAGCCGCCCGTCCCGCTTCACCGTGACCAGGGATGGCTGTGCCGGGAGATCCCGATCCCAGAGATCGTGGCGGACCAACTGAAAATGCCAGACGCGCTCCCCGGTGGCGGCCCGGAGCGCAATCAGAGAATTGGCAAAGAGATTATCGCCGTGGCGGTTGGCTCCATAGAAGTCGAAGGAGGCGGACCCCGTGGGTATGAAGACCAGTCCCCGCTGCAGGTCCACGCTCAGGCCCGCCCAGCTGTTGGCGGCTCCGGCGTATTTCCAGGCCTCCGCCGGCCAAGTCTCGTAACCCGTCTCTCCGGGACGCGGAATCGTGTGAAAAGACCACCGGAGCTCGCCGGAACGCACGTCGTAGGCGCGCACGTCGCCGGGCGGAGCAGGCAGGCCCTCGCTCATGACGCTGCCCTGGATCAGGAGGTCCCGGTAGATCACACCGGGCGTCCTGGCCCAGATCCGAAGGGTCTCGGGCGGACGGCCCAAGCCGACTCTGAGGTCGACTCGCCCAGAGTCGCCGAAGCCCGGAATCAGCCGGCCGTTGCGAGCGTCCAAGGCATAGAGGTACGGCCCCTTGGTGGCGAAGATACGCTCTTCCCGTTCATCTCCCCACCAGACGACCCCGCGGCTGCGCCGTTGCGCGCGGGTGAATTCTCCTGGAAGTTCGGCCCGCCAGAGCGACTTTCCGGTGGCCGCCTCCAGCGCAAAGATCCGCAGCGTCGGCGTCACGGCATAGAGGACATCGCCGATGACAATGGGATTGCAGGGCATCTCCGAGTCTTCGTAGGCATCGCCGGTGTCGTGCTTCCAGGCCAGCTGGAGCCGTTGAACGTTCTCACGGTGGATCTGGGTCAAAGCCGAGTAGCGAATGCTTTCGGAGGTTCCCCCGTACACCCGCCAGTCCCTGTATCCACGTTCCGGAACACTTCGTTCCTGAGCCTGGGAGAATCGCGAAAACACCAGGACGAGCAACAAGAGAGGCAAGCAGGCCCACCCCCGGTTCAATGGTCCAAGGCCACTGCTGACTCGGACGAAACGAGAATGCGTCAATCTCCTGTCCCTTCTCCGGCAGAGCTCACGGCCATCAAGGTGCTGGTGGCCGGGAGATGTTGCCGGATGTCTGACGTCATGATGTGACTACCACACTTGGCGGTCCTCGGGAAGGATCTCTACGAAAAGGGCGGCCAGGTACGGAATGACGTGGCTCCATGTGCGTCTCTGCGGAGGTCGGACCGATCTCCGGAAAGACCCAGGGGATGCTCCCCGGAACTCCGCCGGCGGTCGATGTCGCCCGCTGGAAAATTCTCCGGGTTCCATGTAGAGTTGGATCTTTCCGGGCGAGATTCCCGTAACTTTTCTTGTCCCATCTCCCGGAGGTCCTCCGTATGGCCAGGAAGTCTCGACAGTCCTACCTCAAACGGCAGAAAGAGTTACGCAGAATGGAGAAGGCCAGCCTGAAGCGCCAGCGCCGTATGGAACGGAGCAAGGGGCTGGCTCCCGTAGACCACTACGACTACCCCGAAGGCGCGGATTTTGAGGAGGACGAGACTGAGGCCATGGGATTTCAATTTCACGAGGTGCGGAACCTGAAGCCGATGGCGCCGGGGTCCGGGACCCATCTGAGACCTCGAATCAGAAAGCCGTCCGCCGAGTCCCAAGAGACGGAATCCGCCGCCGCCGACACCAACTCCCGGTCCAGAGAGTAACGGGCAAATGAGACCGATGCCGTCGGTTTGCCTGGGATTGATCCTTCTCCTCCTGAGCGGTCCGCTGCTGAGCGCAGCCCACTACGTCGAGATCAGAACCCGGGTGGCCAACATCCGCAACGCACCCCGCCGGGGCGCCGGAATCGTAGCCAAGGCGGCTCGAAACGACGTCTTCCAGTTGGAGGACGAAAAGGGCAACTGGTACGCCATCCATCTCTTCTCCGCGGCGACCCGCTATGTCCACAAGTCGGTGGCGCGGCCCGTCGCTTTCGTCGCGGAGCTTCCCCAGGACAGCTCGGTTCGCCGAGACATTTACGCGGCCTGGAAGAAGGCTGAGCAGAGGGCCCGGGACGAGGCCGACCGGACCCGGCCGCCGGGAAGGAACCTGAAACGGAACCTCCGGCTCAAGAATCTCTTGAACGATCGCTACAAGCTGAAGGTGTTCCACGACTTTCAGTTGCCCCCCGCCGTCTACCGGCGAATCGTCCTGGAGGGAAACCGCCGCGGCTGGTGATGCCGCCGGATTCTCCGGTGGGCGTTCCGGCGATCAATGTCCCGCATGAGATTCGGCGTGCTGAAGCCGAATTCAGCAGCCTGCATCCATTCGACAGGATCTCCCTATGAGAGTACTTCCCCTACTGTTTCTGTTCTTCACTCCGGCCGCGGCCCAAAAAAACCCCCTTGCGGAACGGATCGGCCACACCACGCCCGAGGCCTTGCGGACGATTCAAGCCGTCCATGGCGGCGCCGGTGAGATGGCCTACACGACCCTCCTGGGACGGGACGCCCTGACCACGAACCTCCTGTTCGTCCACCGGGGAGTGCTGCATCCCGGGGGAGGCATCGGCCACCATTTCCACAACCGGATGGAGGAGATGTACGTCATCTTCGACAACGAGGCCGAGTTCACCATCGACGGGAGGACCTCCACGGTTCAGGGTCCGGCCGGAGCGCCCTGCCGGCAGGGAAGCTCCCACGGCATCTACAACCCATCGGACCGGCCTACGCAGTGGATGAACATCGCCGTCTCCACGGTCAAGCGAAAGTATGACGCCTTCGATCTGGGGGACGACCGGGTCGACGTCCCCAAAGACCGCGTACCCGTTTTCATGACCATGCGCCTGGACCGCCGGCTGCTCAAGTCCACGGAAAGACTCCACGGCGGGACCGGAACCGTCCGCTACCGCCGGGCGCTCTCACCGGAGGTGTTCCGTACCAATTGGGCCTACGTGGACCACCTGCTCCTTCCGCCGGGAACCTCGCTGGGGAAACACCGGCACCAGGGCGTGGAGGAAGTGTTCTACGTGATGCACGGGTCGGGAACCTTCCGCCTCGGTGCGGGCGACCGGGAAGAGACCGCTCCAGTATCCGGGGGAGACGCCGTTCCGGTCCTTCTGGGCGAAGCCCATTCGATCGCCAGCGACCGGGATTCTTCCCTGGAACTGATGATCATCGGCGTCGCCCGGGAAAAGGACAAGTTGGACACGGTCGTGGTAGAGACAAAATAGAGGCTGTCCCACCGGTCGAGGAGCGGCGGTTTCCAGCCGCCCCGTAGCCGACCTCCCAAAAAACCTGAGGCAGGAAAGAACCGAGAAAAGAAAGAATGGGCGACCAGGATGTCGCCCCTCCATGTCCCCTCCCGCCCGTCAGGCGGTAGAGAATTCGTAAGGCCCCAGGTCCGGATCCACGTATTCCCGGTGGAAGTTCTGTCCCATCAGGTACCGTGTCTCCAACTCCAAATCGCGAACGGTGATCGGTTTTGTCACCTCCGGGTCCCGCTCCAGCAGAGTGATCTCCATCCGGTTGGCGCCCCGCCGGGGCCAATGCTCGCGCTCCAGCGTGTAGACGAACCAATAGCCTGAGATCCGTTTGCGCGGGGCGTGCATCTTGTACATATGATTGATCTTCCGGAGCGAATCTTCAGGAAGCTCCCGCCCGTTGAGTCGAAACCGCAAGCGATCCAACTCCGTCGTCTGCCTCACCCGAATCCTCAGCAGGACCCGATGAACCCGTCCCACCGAATCCCAGCGGGGCAGATCGTCGCTGATGGTGAAATCTAGGTGGACCGGCCGGCCCACCTCCAGTTTGGCCGGAAGCGGGGCCCGCGTCTGAAGGACCGTGTCTTCGACCCCCGGGCCCGGCTGGGTCAACAGATGGTAATGCTTGTCCCGGGTCTCCATCACGCGTGGATAGGGCAACTCCCGGAGCTTCTGGTAGAAAGGGGCTTCGTAGGGCCAGTCCAGAAACCAGCCCCGATCCAGGAACATCCCGTCGATGCCCTGAGCCCAGTAGTTGCAGGCGGTAGCCCGGAGCATCTCGATGGTTTCCACATCCAGCCGGTCTGTCCTGACCATGCTCTGGATCGCCGCTACGATCCGCGTACCTGTTCCTCGAGCCGCCTTTACCAGGGAACGGAAATCAGCCATTTGGTTGACCACGCCCGGCCGGTCCTGAACCACCAGGACATCCACCAGGCCCTGGCGAATCCACTCCACAACGTCCATTCCCAGCGAGTAGCTGCCGGCCAGGTTGGTGGCCACCCGCACCAGCAGCTCGCGGCCGGCGCCGCTGCCTCGGACCGTCTCCGAGACGCGCTTCACCCACTCGGTAAGGACGGGACGCCCCTCTTCTATGCGGTGAGGAGCGAAGAAATAGGGGTAACCGTTCAGGTTGAGCTCGAAGCCGTCCACCGGGTATCGCCGGACCGTCTCCTCCACGATGGCGAAGCGTTCGTCCCGTGCTTCCCGATGTCGAAAATCCAGACACCCGAAGCCGGGATACTCGGGGTCCACGTCCCCCTCGGCGCCGATTTCCAAGTGTTTGTTGTCCCAACGGAAGTCGGAGACTCGAACCCAAACGGTCCCCTCGCCCCGTTCGACGGCCGCCCATTGAACGTTTAGGGAGGGATAGAACTGGATGTTCTCGCTACGGGCCCGGTCGGCGACGACTCGCAACGGATCATCTCCGGCATCGATCATCATGCGAGCGTTCTGATGGGCGCGCCGCCAGATCAAGTGGGGCCACTTGTCCACGTTGTGCCCCCAGAGCTCGCCGGCCTTGGTGTCGTGGAGCATGGTGCGCCCCTCGCCCAGGGCGAAGACCAGGGCTTCGACGGGAGTTCCCAACACCTCGTCCACGGCCGCTTCGTACTCCTCCTTCTGCATGGGAGGCTCGTACATGTAGATCAACGGATGGCGGCCGTCGTTGTAAAAGTAGATGCGCGGCTTCTTCATGTTGTGCCTTGTGGCCCGGACGCTACGGATGCCGGAAGCCTTGAACCCTCGTCGGTATCCTCCAGACGGAATTGGGACTGACCATGTAGAGCTCGTCGTAATTCTCGCCTCCGAAGGTGCAGCTCACCACTGGAAGTTCCGGGGGTGCGATGGTCCCGACGTAAAGACCGGTCTTATCGAAGATCTGTACTCCGGAGAGGGTCCCGACATAGATTCGGCCCTCCATGTCCACCGCCATCCCGTCGGCCTGGGTATTCACCCGGTCTTCGGGGTCAGCGGCATCCATCACTTCGGGCGTCAGATTGAGCATGGCGAACTTGCGCTTGTTCGTGAGCGATCCGTTCTCCTGGATGTCGTAGGCCCAAATGAAGTTCTCGCCCGGGCTCTTCCAGGTGTTGTTCAGGTAGAGCGTCTTCCCGTCCGGTGAGATCTCCACGCCGTTGGGCATGGCGAATTCCCCGGCGGGCACCACCACGCGGGCGCGACCTCTCCGCGGGACGTAGTAGACCTGGGCGCCGGGCTGGCTCTTCTTCGCCTCCAGCGTGAACTGGGGATCGGTGACGTAGATGCCCCCTTTGGCGTCCATGACCAGGTCGTTGGGGCCGTCCACCGCCTTGCCGTCGACCCGTCTGAGCAGGTTGCGGACCACCCGTCCGGACCGGGGATGGACCTCCACGACGCGGTGTCCGAACATGTCGCAGACGATGAGGTTGCCGCGCCGGGAGGCAATGGTTCCATTGGTCTGCCGGCCCCGGGAGAGCACCTTGGTCTCACCGTTCGGATCCATACGGATCAGGCGGCTCTGCTTGGGATCTCCGGTCCAGTCACCGTTGGCCGGATCCTTGAAGTACATATCGGAGAAGTAGAGGCGCCCGTCCAGCCAGGTGGGACCCTCCAGGAACGTAAAGCCGGTCGCCACCCGCTCCGGCTCGGTTCCGGCGGCGATCACCTCCTGAAAACGGGTGCTCTGCCGGGAGGCCGCCTCCAGATAGTCGGGTCTCACCGGCCAGAAGGCATCCAGGACATCCGCTCCGAACTCCCCCGAGTCCCCGGCATGCACCATCCCTCCCGGAACGAAGAGGGCATGCCGGGCCTGTCCGTCCACCGGCAGCTTGAGATCCACCATGGTCTGCAACACCCCCCCTCGAAGCACGATCATCAGCTGGTCCTCGGGATGGATGTGCAAGGGAAAGGACGCCGAAGGATCCAGGGTGATGAAGCTGAGCATGGCGTTCCTGCCCCAGATGAGGCGGGAATACGCCCTGCTGCGTGGGTAGGGAAGATTCTTGTCGGGCGGGATCAGGGGCGTGAGTTGAATTTGCCCCATATTGTAGACCTTGCCCGCTTTCAACGAGGGCATCACCCCCTGATCCGGCATCTCGGCGGGGTCCACCTCGACACCGGCCAACTCCAGATGGTCGGTTCTGAGAGGAGAAAAGACCTCGACCAGCTCCGCGCCCTCGGCGCCCGCCTCCATTCGGCGGCGGGTCCCCTCGGCCAGATAGATCACTTCGTTTCGAGCCAGTGTGTGGTCCGTGTCCTCCACCCGCAGGGTGACGCCGCCGGCCCGGACCTTGGTGATCACTTCCACGGCCAGTGTCTCTTCAGGATAGACGGCTCCCGGCGCCAAGGTGACGTATTCGTAGAGGGTGCCCTGACCCCAAGCGGCCCTGGCCGCGACCCCGGGAGCCAACTCCAGATTGGGAAGCGTCTCATGGGGATAGACCTTGTCCCAATCCAGGTTGGAGCGGACGTCCAGATCGGGAAGCTCTCGCTCCCTCCCCTGGACTCCATTCTCTTGGATCACCCGGGCATTGTCTTCGCGCCAGGGTTCCCCCAACTGACAGCCGGCGGCCAGCAGGACCAGCACCGTTGCGGCCGCCGCAAACCCACAACATTTCCCGTAACGTGAATTCCTCATGCTCTCTTCTCCCAATCCAACATGGTCATACTGTCACTAGGAGCCTGCGCGGCAGAAATTGATCTACTGCGAAAGCGGTAGAATCGGTCCATATTTCCCCGATTTCTCGGCGAATAGAACAACTATGCACCTCCAAATCGAGAAAATCTGGCCTCGATTCCCCGATTTCTCGCAACGATCATTTCTACCGCGCAGACTCCAAGCTCAGACCAGATGAGACCCCGGCCCCAAGCGGACGGTGGTTTCGTTTTTGCCCAGATCGTCCGGGTCCCGTCCCCTCCCGGCATTTTTCCCCCGCAGGTACCGGATCTCCAACTCGACGTCCCGGAGCTCGATGGGCGGTGTCACCTCCGGGTCCCGTTCCAAGAGGGTCACTTCGATCCGATTCCTTCCCTGCCGTGGCCACCGTTCCCGGTCCGGACGAAAGACGAACCAGTAACCGACGACCCTCTGTCGCCTCGGAGCCCTCATGGTGTAGATCTGGTTGATCTTCCTCATCTGCTCCCGGGGCAGGACCTGGCCGTTGAGCCTGAACCCCAACCGGTCCAGTTCGGTCGTCCCCGTGATCCGGAGGCGAAGCAGCACTTCGTGGACGCGGCCGACCCGATCCCAGCGGGGCAGGTCGTCCGCGATCTCCAAATCGACCGCGACCGGCCTTTCCGTCTCCAGCTTCCGGGGAAGGGGTAATTCCGGCTCGTGGGAGCGGAGCCGGGTCCCGGCCCGGGTCGGCACGTAGTAGAACTTGTCCTTGGCGGCCATCACGTCCGGGTGGGGCATCTCCCGGAGTTGCTCATAGAAGGAGGCCTGGTAGGGCCAGCGGGCAAACCACTGATCCAGGTAGAGCCCGTCTACGCCTTGGGCCCAGTAGTTGCAGGCCCCTGCACGCGTGAGAGTAGTGTCGGCGTTCTGGAGCCGGTCCGAGTAGACCTGTCCGTTGAGAGCCGCGTAAACCCGGCAAGAGGAGCCCCGGGCCGCCTTGACCAGAGGCCGGAAGTCGGCCACATGATCCATGGAGTTGTGGGACGCTCCCACCAGGACATCGACGCTTCCGTCGCGGATCCACCGGAGCACGTGCAACCCCCGGCTGTAGGCCCGGTCCAAGTCGACGGGGACCGTGATCACCAAATGCCGATCCTCACCGCTGGCCTTCACCGCCTCGTGGACCTGAGCCACCCAGGACGACATGATGTCGCGGCCGGCAGCGACCTGATCAGGGTGAAAAAAGTAGGGTCCAGCGTAATTGAGCTGGAACTCGAATCCATCGACGGGGTAGTTGTTCAACACCTCCCGAATCACGGCCAACCGCTCCCTCCGGACCGCTTCATGCTTGAAATCCAGGTGGGTCTTCCCCGGAAATTCTTCCAGGTCCCCGGCGGCGCCGATTTCGAGGTGGCGGTTCTCCCAGCGGAAGCTGGAAGCCCTCACGTCGTCTTCCGGAGTCGTTCCCGTCATTCCCTGATTGACCAACAGGGTCGGGTACAGGAGCATTCCCTTGGCCCGGGCCCGTTCGCAGACGATGCGGAGCGGGTCCTGGCCCCGAGCCAACATCATCTTGACGTTCTGGCGCGCCCGCCGAAAGATCAGGTGGGGCCACTTCCGCACCGGGTCTCCCCAGGTCTCACCCACCTTGGTGTCGTGAAAGAAGGTCCGGCCGTCGGCCAGCCCGAACATCAGGGCGTCCACGGGGGTCCCCGCCAGCTCGTCCACCGCCGCCTCGAACTCCTCCCGCTCCATGGGGGGTTCGTACATGTAGACGGCCGGGTGGCGACTGTCGTGGGTGAACATGATCCGGGGTATCGGAGAGCCCGACGGGCTCCGGCTCTTGCGAGCCGTCTCGCCGCGAGCCTTGGTCAGGCGCGAGGAGAGTCCAGCGGTCAGGGCGGTCAGAAAGAAGCGCCTACGTTTCATACTTGGTCGTCCAACTCTCTATTTCTCAACGGAACCAAGCGTATTTCAGGCCCAGCGACCGGTCGGCCAGGGGCAGTTCCACCCGCTCGCCGCCACGATCCGAGGAAAGCTTGAGGGCAATCTCCACCTCGATGGCCTGAGCCACGCGGCGGCCCGAGTTCTTGGGTTCGTCCAGGTCTCCGGCCAGGCACCGCAGGGCGTCGTCGAGGCAGTTCACGGCTCCATAGGAACCCACGAACTTGGGATCGGGCCAGGGGACTTCGACTCGCCGCGTCCGGCCGGTCAGAGACTCCACGCCCCGCCAGATCCTCCATCCTCCTTCAATGCGGTCGAATGTGATCTCCCCCTTCGACCCGCTGACCCGGAGCATGGGACCGCCGGGCCGGTAGTGGACCACCTGCCCCTTCCGCGTCACCATCATTCCCTGGCCCCTGAACTCGTCGCTGCCGTTCTCCAGGCGGGGAAGATCCCCGGTGCCGCTCACCCAGGCGGGCGGACTGTCGATGAAGTAGGTCCAGTTCTGATGCTGGGAGAGGTAGAAGCCGGCCTCGATGGAAACCACCTCTCCGATGGTCCCGTCCCGTACCAATTGCTTGGCCTTCTCAAAGGAGGGATGGACCGTGCTGATAGCTCCAGCTACCAGGGGAACGCCCCGGTCGGCACAGGCTTGGACCATCCGGTCCGCCTCCTCCAGGGTGAAGACCATGGGCTTCTCCGTGATCACCGCCTTGGCCCCGTGCTCCACCGCGGCGCAGGTCAGGAAGGACCGGCCCTTGACGTTGGTGCAGACCGCGACGATGTCCAGCCGTTCATGGCGCAGCATCTCGATGGCGTCGGTATAGAGTGCCTCGATTCCATAGCGCTCCCCGAAGATCGCCAGCCGTTTCCGGTCCCGTTCCGCTCCCGCCACCAGCTCCACTTCGGGACGGGAGTGAAGCGCTTCCGAGTAGGAAATGGGAAGTCCCTCGTTGCCCGGGTGATCGTGGTGGTAGAACTTCCGGTGAACGTCGATCTCGCCGGGCGTGGGACGGTCTCCCTCCAGGTCGTAGGCCGGGTCCCAATGGGTTCCCTGCCGGTGTTCACCACCCCGACCGGCCAGATCGTAGAGGACTCCGGTCCAACCCAGGCCGATGACGCCGGCTCGATAGGTCGTTCCTGCCGTCTCGGCCGCAGACGCGGCGGAGGACCCCGTGCCCAATGCGGCTGCCGTCCCCGCCGCGGTCTTCAGAAAATCCCGTCGGATCATGATCAATCTCCTTTTCCCTTGCTTACATACTGCAACTGAAGACAACCCACGGCAAACTGCCCCGCCACCAACCCCCTCTTTCCTCTTTCCTGGCTACCGGTAATCCATCTCTACCTTCAACTCCACCAGGGCTACCGGCCCGTCCAGTCGGGGGTTCCGGTGAGCGAGCCGGATTTGAAAACGGTTGATTCCAGCCCGCAGCGGAGGAACCGGCAACTCATACTCGATCCAGTACTTCCAGATGTACATGTGAGCGTCGTCGATCCTGAGCTTGCCGGTCTCAGGCGCCAGGGCGACTCCGTTCAGCAACACTTCCACCCTGTCCGCGGAATGAATCTCCTCGAACCGCATCCGTAGCCGGGCACTCCTGAGGCGTCCGGCTGCAACCTCAGCGGTCACGTCGTCCCCGATCCTGAGCTGGATTTCAACCCCGCCCTCCGGAGGAGCGAGGGACAAGCTCAAGGGAAGTTGGGCGGGAGGGTGGGTGCCGGCCCACAGATCTCCCTCCTGGGAATGGACCGGATAGACCTTGTCCCGCCGCCGCAAAAGGCCGGGATCGCCGATTTCCCCCAACGATTCGTGACGCCGGTCCTTCCGCGAGTACCAGTTGAAGAGATAGATCCCGTCGGCCCCCTGGTCCCAGAAGTTCAAGGCCGCGCCGCGGGCTTCCTTCAGCGGCTGGTGCCAGCCCAACTGAGCCAGCAGGGTGATGGGGCGGTCTCGAACCGCTTCCACATACTTTTCCAGGGGAAGGCTCAGCTCGAAGCCTCGGGGCGTGGCGGCGATGACCAGGTCGGGCAGTCCTTCCCGGATCCAGGTCTCCACGTCGAGGCCCATGCGTTTCGAGATCTCCATCGGCGTGGCGACCCGGACCGCAAGCCGGACCCGGCGGCCCGTCTCCTCCTGATGCCGATCCAGCAGTTCCCGAACCCGGCGGACCAGGCCGGTGATGAGATGCCGGTTCCGGTAGGCCTCGTCCGGTTTGAAATAGGCCGGATGCCGCAAGAAGTCCAGCTCGATGCCGTCGAGCCGATATCGAGTAGCCAGTTCCTCGATGATCCGGTAGCGGCGCTCACGGACCTCTTCATGTGCAAAATCGAATCCGGTGCTGAAGCCGGGGTGGACCGAGTCTCCCAGCAGAAACTGAGGATGCTCTTTCCGGTACCGGCTGTATGTGTCCATCGCCTTCCAGACCGGGCTTTCGTGACAATCGTTCATCCGCAGCGAGGCGAAGAACTCCAGGCCCCTGGCCCGGGCCCGGTCGGCCATGGCCTGGAGATAGTCGGGCCGCTCGTCGATGATCTTCATCAGGCGCTGATACCACTGGAAGTAGCCAGCCGATTCGAATCGTTCCAGGTGAGCGCCCACCATCTCGGCCACTTCCGAGGGATAGTGGAGCACGTCGCTGGAGATGACGTTCCAGAAGAGGGCGTCCACCTGGGTATCCCGAAAACGATCGACGGCCAGCTCCAGGAAGTGCTCCAGGCTCTCGGACATCAGGATCGGAGCATTGGAATCGTCGTTGTAGACGATGCGGTAACCCGGCTTCCGCTCCTGAGAGGTGCGTTCCCGGCCCAGCAGTCCCCGCCCCGCCGCCAGGGCCGCGGTGGAACCGGCCAGAAAGCTGCGTCGATCCAATTCAGATTTTCTGGTGAAACCCATGGCGATTCAGCGGAATCGGATCGAATAGAGATCGGCGTCCTTCATCACGAAGCGCAAACGGACGACCGTCCCCTGGAGCCGGCCCAGACCGGCCCCCTCTTTCCAACGCACCACCCGCTCGATCTCGTCGCCGATGATCTCCGGGCAGTCGTCGAGGGTCCGTCCCGGGATCGGCTGACCTTTTCGGTCCTGGACCTCGATGCGAATCCCGCCCGCCGCCGATGTCGCGTAGTTCAGGACCAGCTCGTTTCCCGAGAATCGCAGGGGCCGGGTCAGGAATTCGCCGCCGCCGTAAGGCGCCCGAACCGAGGTGAAACCGTCGGTCCGCACCACGAAGCGTTCCAGACCATTGGTCTTGAATCCGTAGTCCCGCTGGACGTAGAAGGAGATCTCCTCCTCCGAGGTGGCGATGAAGCCCTTCCCCGGGTAGTTGGTCCTGGCGCTCCAACTGCTGGCTTCCAGCCCCGGCCGGACGAAGGCTTCCGGGAACGTCCACCGAATCCGGTTGGGCTCGGAGGCGCGGATGCTCAGCAAAACGCCCTCGGCGATGCTGCTGCAACCGCCTCCCAACGGATGCCGTCCCAATTCTCGGCACTCTTCGTCGGTAAGAGACCTCTTGTTGGGCAGAAAACGGGCGGCCAGCGCCAGGTAGATGTGGGGCGCCCGAAAATAGGGACGGACGCCGACTGTGTAAAGCTGCTCCTCCCGGGTCGGGCCGTTCGAACCGAAGTCCATGAAGGAGAACTCCCCCCAGGTCATGAAATCCGAGGAGGTGGCCCGGCTGACGGAACGGATCAGCTCTCCGCTCCTCTCGTCGTCGGACCGGACGTACTGGACGTAGCGATCTTCCACCGGGCTCCAAAAGACGCTTCCCAACCGGTCCCCGGGATAGGCATCGTGCATCTCCTCCCAATGGACCCCGTCGGGGGAGACGTAGGCCCTGACGCCGATCTCGGTCTTCAACCGGGGGGGCGCCTTGAGCGCCTTGAGGCGCTGGGAATGGGGCACCCCGGGACGGGTATCCAGAAAGGGAGCGAACCCGCTCCCCACGAAGATGGCGTTGTTCCGGGTCGAGCCCAGGAGTTCGATCCGTCCCACGTTGGGCTTCTCCCAGTGAATGCCGTCACGGCTCACGGCCACGCAGGTGGATTCCACCAGCGGTTCCCCTTTCTTCCAGGGCGGGAGACCCCGGTAGTACATGCGGTAGACGCCGGCGTCGCCGACGATCCTGGGAAATCCGGAAAACTCTCCTTCCCAAGGCTGATCGAAACGCAGCACGATGCCCTTGGACCGGGGGCTGTGAAGCTTGAGGCGGGCGCCTTGCAGGCGGTCGATCACGTAGTCGTCAAGGAAAAGCTCCAACCGGGAGCCGATGTCCCGGACCGGTTCACCGGCCGCATTGTGCGGTTGTGAAACGAGGAACATCAGGATCGGGAGAAAGATGCCCGGACTCCCGGCCCGAGACCGGCCCCCGCAGCCCCGGCGGCAACTTGATCTGATCATTGTGTCTCCTTAACAGTCCGCATTTCTTACCCGGGGCGGGATGATCGCACGGAGCTAGTCAAAGCCCGAGTTCCGAATGGGACCCGAGGCGAACCAGCCGCAACGTGCCGGTGCCGGGTTTCAGGTAAATCAGCACCAAATCGGGCTTCACATGGCAATCGCGGTGATCCTTCCAGTTGCCGCTCAACGAATGGTCGTGGTGCCTGGGTTCCAATGGCCGGTCAGCGGCCAAGGCCACCAGGAGGGGCACCAACGCAGCGTCCAGTGACGCCCGATGCCGGCCCTTGGCCTCGCGTTTGTAATCGCGCTTGAACTGGCTGGTGCGCTCAATCTTGCGCATGCAGGTCGTCCATCAGGGCCTGCACGTTGTCGAACTGAGGAAGACCGCCCTTTCGGGCTTCCTTCATTGCCTCGATGGTGGCTTCGTTTGGAATCAGCGGCGCGAACGGCAGTCTCTTTTCCTGTGCAACCTTGGTCAACAGCAGCCGCACCGCATCGGAAACCGTCAAGCCTATCGCGGCCAGCACGGCGGCCGCCTCTTCCTTGACGGCCCCGTCGATGCGGGCCTGGACGAGTTGATTTGCAGCCATGACTGATTCTCCTTTGATATTGTGCATGACATTATCATACGGAGCAGAAGCAAATGCAACGCGGAATCGTGTCCGGGAGAGCCAGGCTGGCCCGTGGAGTCATGCCAATGAACATCTGTTCGTCCCGGTACCGTAGCCGTAAGGGCTCCGGCGCCACCCTGGAAAAAGGGGAGCTTCAATGAATCGTCTGGTCAACCTCCTGGTATTCCTGGCCGCGCTGGCCTTCATCGTGGGGACTGTGGCCCGTTTCCTGGGCGGAGGGAATCTGTTGGGCAACGAGGCGGTCGTCTACCGGAGGGGGTCTATCGGCTTCCTGTCTTTCGCCGTCATGGTCACCGACGGGCATCCCCGTTCTCGCGGCTGTGTGGACTTTCCATCGAAGAGGTTTCCGTAGGGTAACAGATCTCCGAGAGGACTCCACAGGCAACGACGTCGAAGCTGGAATCCCGGCAGAGGGCCTCATGGAGTAAGGGCCGACGTGGAATCGGAAGCAATGCCTTAATCAGTCCGGTAAAATTGCCTCACCGGAAACATACAGGGGTCAGGACGAACGGGATAGTGCTTGAAGAAGGGAAATCGTGACCGTCTGAGGGTTGATACGGATATTGCAGAACTTTCCGCGAAACATGTGGGTCGTTGTGAACGGCTACGAGACGGAGTTTGATGACCTTGATTCGGACCTTATCTCTGTGTGTGAGATCTGTTTGAACGTCGGCGAAGATTGCCACGATTCTTCAGGAATACGGTTTCGAAACGCGGTGGGCCGAATGGCGCATCCGCTCGGGCGATGGAATGAGGCAAACGATTCCCCGTGCTTCGATCGTTGAACAATTGGGAAGACAGGCAGGAATGTTCTTCGCTTGTGGGGGCCAATTGGAAGAAGAATCCCGCACCGTCTCAGGCCTGCGGTACATGCCGCTACCGAAGACTCATTTCCGGGATTCATCGGCCAAGAATGGCTCGAAATGCGCGGAGGTAACGGGATGAAACAGGCGGTCTCACAGTACGCGACGCCACCGAGAATCGAGTCCCTGAAGGTACGGAACTTCCGCGCGTTACGAGAGGTGGAATTCGTGGGCTTGACACCGTTAACGGTGCTGCTTGGCCCCAACGGAAGCGGCAAGTCTACGGTGTTCGACGTGTTCGCTTTCCTTGCAGAGTGTTTCGAAGCTGGCTTGCGACGCGCTTGGGATCGTCGCGGTAGAGCCAAGGAACTCAAGACTCGTGGCGCCGAGGAAGCAGTGACCATCGAGATCAAATACCGCGAGCGCCCGGGAACGCCTCTGATGACCTACCATCTGGACATCGATGAGCAGGACGGCGGGCCAGTAGTTGTCCGCGAATGGCTGGCGTGGAAACGAGGCAGCTACGGAGCGCCATTTCAATTTGTTACGTATTGGAATGGTGAAGGTTGGGCCGCAAGCGGCGAAGCTCCGGACGTGGAAGACAAAAGGGTGCCGATCCCGCTTAAATCACCCGATCTAATCGCCGTCAATGCGCTGGGACAGTTTCAGGAACACCCGCGCGTGGCAGCATTGCGCGATTTCATCATGGGTTGGTACGTGTCCTATCTTTCCGCAGAAAGTACCCGCGGCCAACCAGAAGCGGGGCCGCATGAACGGCTGACCAGAACCGGCGACAATCTCGCCAATGTCATCCAGTATCTGGGCGAGCGACATCCATCTCGACTTGAGCGCATCTTCCACACTCTGCGCAAGCGCGTGCCGCGCATCGAGCGTGTTCTGACCGAAACGATGCCGGACGGCCGGCTATTGCTCCAGATCAAGGACGCCCCGTTCATGCGGCCGGTGCTAGCCCGTTTCGCCTCCGACGGCACCTTGAAGATGCTGGCCTATCTCGTGCTGCTGTACGACCCGAAACCACCGCCCTTCATCGGAATCGAGGAGCCGGAAAACTTTTTGCACCCGAGGCTGCTCTACGAACTGTGCGAGGAGTGCCGTGCGGCCGGCGAGCGCACCCAATTGCTCGTCACCACTCATTCACCGTTTTTTCTCGATGCGCTACGGCCCAAGGAAGTCCGCATTCTGTGGCGCGATGAGGACGGTCACACGCAGGCGCGTTGCGTCGATCAGGTTCGCGGCGTGCGCGAGTTCGTGGAAGCTGGCGCGCAACTCGGTGACTTGTGGATGGAGGGCCAGTTCCGTGTGGGCGATCCACTAGTAGAAGAGGGTGCGCCGAAGTTGGATCTATAGGGATGCGAAAGACGAGGGCGCACCACTTGGAAGTACTGACTGAGGAGCCGTCGATGGAGGCGTTTCTGCAGACGGTATTGATGACCCTGCTGCCCGCGGGTCCTACGTTTTCGATCCATTCTTTTCGGGGCAAGAGAGATCTGCTGAGAAAATTGCGAGATCGCCTGCGTGGCTATGCCAACTGGATTCCGGAGAACTACAGAATTGTAGTGGTGGTCGATCGCGATAACGATGATTGCCGGATGCTGAAGGATCAACTTGAAACCATGGCAGCCGAGGCGGGTCTACTTTCACGATCACGGGCCGGGGGCGGTCCGTGGCAAGTGGTCAACCGCATCGCAATCGAGGAATTGGAGGCGTGGTATTTCGGCGATTGGAAAGCCGTATGCAGAGCCTATACGCGAGTGTCGCCGGGCATTCCCAACCGAGCTTCCTACCGCAATCCCGACGCGATCCGCGGCGGTACATGGAAGGCGTTCGAGAGAGTCATGAAGAGTTGCGGTTACTTCAGGGGAGGGTTAAGGAAGGTGAAAGCGGCTCGCGCAATCGCCGTATACGTCGACCCAATCCGAAACCGGTCGACGAGCTTTGCAAGATTCCGCGACGCTATTATCGAGACGACGGCATGAACGATTTGCCAAGCGGCGATCAAGCCCACGTCTTGATCACTGAATCCACCGTCGAGGACGCTGCACTGGAGATAGGCGACGACTGGGGCCATCCACCGGCCCAGTCCGTATGGTGTACGGCTTGAAATACCCATTTCAGGTACTATTATCCCCGAAATGGGTATGAACGATTCGGACTCCCCGGAAACCACCCCGTATCCTCTCGCATCGAAGCGGCGGAACGACGGACTTGTCGGTTCCTCGCTGACCGATGCGCTGTTCACGACGACGCAAAAGCGCGTGTTCGCTCTGCTGTTCGGTCAGCCGGACCGCAGTTTCTTCGTCACCGAGATCATCGCCTTGGCAGGCTCGGGGCGTGGCGCTGTTCAACGCGAACTGCGCCGCCTCGCCGAGAGCGGTTTGGCGACGGTTTCCAGGATCGGCAACCAGAAACACTACCAGGCAAATCGCGACTCGCCTCTGTTCCACGAGCTGTGCAGCATCATCAGAAAGACCGTGGGCCTAAAGGAACCGGTTCGCGCCGCGCTCCAGCCGCTCGCGGACAAACTCAAACTGGCCCTGCTCTATGGATCGGTCGCAAAACAAGCGGACACGGCAGCGAGCGACATCGATCTTCTTCTGGTCTCCGATGAACTGACGTTGGAAGCGACCTACGCTGCCCTGGCCCCTGTCGAAAAGAGGCTTGGTCGGCGCGTGAGCCCGACTCTATACACGTCGAGTGAGTTCCGGCGTCGTCGAGCGACCGAGGCCGGGATTCTGAGCAGCGTCCTCCAAGGCCCACACATCCTACTCATAGGTTCCGTCGATGCCGCATGAAGGACTCGACAATCTCGTAAGGATCGGCGTTCTCAAGGAGGAAACGCCGGCGACCGGAGAAGTCGCCGGCCTGATCCGATCGGGATTGGCGCGACTGAAAGACGCGAAAAACAGCGATCTGAGTATCGAGTCCCGTTTCGACTTGGCGTATAACGCGGCGCACGCGTTATCGTTGGCGGCGTTGCGGATCGCCGGGTATCGGGCCAGAAACCGCTACATCGTGTTTCAATGACTCCGCCAAACGCTGGATTTTCCGAACCAAAAATGGCGCGTGCTGGACCAAGCCCATCGAAAACGGAACCTGTCCGAATACGAAGGCGATATCGACGTCAACGAGCCTTTGGTCGAGGCGCTCATTCGAGCGACCGAGGAGGTCGCATTGCAGGTCTCTCAATACCAGTCGCGACACCCGCCTCCTCACAGAAGGTGATGGGCGATGATCCACACGATTATCCGAGATTGATTCCGGCCCGTATTTTCGTCGAGCAGCAGAACGCTTGGCCACTCCGTGCTTGACCGGGCAAGAAGGGGAGCTTCCATGAATCGACTGATCAACGCCCTGATCCTCTTGGCCGCCCTGGCTTTCGTCTCGGGGACTCTGTCCCGCTTCCTGTCAGGGGGGAATCTGCTGGGATACGAGGCGGTGGTCTATTGGAGAGGGGCCGTCGGCTTCCTGGCCTTCGCCGTCACCCTGTTGCTGGTCCAGATTCGGGACAAGTAGCCGGGCGCCGGACCGCCGGAGCAAGCAGCGCCGCATCGGCCCGGGGGGCTACTCCAGTCGCAACAGCTTGCGGGCGTTGGTCCAGAAGACGTCCTCGATCTGGGAGTCCGACAGGCGCAGGTTCCAGGCCGCCACCTTGAGCGCCCGCAGTGATTCCAGGCCCAGGTAGACGGGCCGGATATTCCGGTAGGAGATGGTGTCCCAGTCCACGTTGTTCTCGTACAGCCAGATGTGATTGTCGCCGATGGCGACACAACGCCCCCGCAGATGGCTGATGGGATAGTCGGACCCCCACATCAGGCGAGTGTGGCCGAACTGCCGGACGATGGGTTCGAAGGCGCCCGTCTCGGTCATGGCGGAGGTATCGAACCAGACGTTGTCGAGGCCCGCCAGGGAGTGGATGCCTGCGGCGGTGTGATGGGGATTGAAGGCGGTGCCTGAGTGCGCCAGGACCAGCCGCATCCTGGGATAGGCTTCGCAGTAGTGTCGAATGGTAGCCTGGTTGACCGGGTCCGCCAGAGCCCGGCTCTTGACCATGTGGAGCATGATGACCAGTTCTTCTTCATGCGCCACCCTTACATGCTCTTCGGTCAGGAACTCCTCGATTTCCGCTTCCCAAGTCTCCTCGCCCGGAGCGAAATGCTGGTACACCTTCAAACCCGCCATGGAAAGCCGCCGGACCTCCTGGCGCACCTCCTCCGGATCCATGTGCGGGGAGACGATGAGAAGCGACCGTGAGGCCGGGTCCTTGGCCACTTGGGCCGCCACGTACTCGTTGGAGGCCCGGAAAGTCTCCTCGTGGAGCCCGCCGCCGAAGAACAGGGCGTGGGTCTCCCGTCCCGGAGTGATCCACTTGATCTCTTCCTGGTACCGCTCCAGGGGCAGCTTCTCGGGCCCTCCCTCCAGGATCGTCGGCTTCTTCCATTGCCACAGCTCGTACAGGTGGGCGTGGACGTCGTAGATCCGGTCCGGGACGAAGCTGTCCAACTCCCTGTCGAACAACTCCCGGTCCGCGTCCGTCGGCTCCCAGGTCAACTCCATGGCACCCCTCCCGGTTGGGCGGCAATTATTCCACAAGCGCTCCGGCCGCGACCAAGCGCCGAGGCTACGGTTCACCCCTTTGGCGTAGGTGCCGGGTTTCGGGGCAGTCCGGCAACTGCTAGACTGAACCCGAAGCGGGTCTGCCGAAAAACCGATCGTCCTTGATGCTCACTCGACGTCACGCCCTAGCAGCCTTTGCCCAGTTCCTGATCTCTTCACCACTTCTGGCGGGACGGTCCGGCCTGCTCGAATCCGCGCTTTCGTCCCCGGAAAACCAGAAGCAGCTTCTGGATCTGGTCAACGTGTTCGACTTCGCCAAGTTGGCCCAGTCCAAACTGGACCCGGTGGCGTGGGACTACATGGCCGAAGGCTCCCAGGACGAAGTGTCCCTCCGCGACAACCGGAGGGCCTTCGAGCGGATCATCCTCCGGCCCAAGATCCTGACCGACGTCCACAAGATCGACACCTCGGTCGATTTCCTGGGACGGAAACTGGACTATCCCATCTTCGTCTGTCCGGCCGGCGGCAAGAACTGCTTCTTTCCGGGGGGAGAAGAGGAGGCCGCCCGCGGCGCGGCGGCTTCCGGAGCCATGTTCGTCACCAACGGCGGCATCGACGAATTCCTGGAGTCGGGCGAGGGACCCGAGCCATGGTGGCAGTACACCACCGGCGGAGAGTTCAGAACCGAAGACACCATGCTGGACTTCGTGGAGCGGCTGGAGGATCTGGGGGCCGGCGGCATCTGCTTCACCGTCGACAACATGCATGTCTCCTACCGGGAACGGAGCATCTACCACCGATTCGTGCGCCGCTGGTGCGAAACCGGAATCCCCAGGGACGCCGACGGCAATCTGATCTACCAGCCCCAGGACCGCCCTTGGCGGACCGGCGTCTATCCCGAGCGGCCCTTTCCCACTCCGACCTGGGAGACGATCGACCGGCTGATGGAGATGACGGATCTGCCGCTCATGATCAAGGGCGTCATGACGGCCGAGGACACCGCCAAGTGCGCGGAGCGGGGCGTGGCGGCGGTCGTCGTCTCCAACCACGGGGCCCGGCAACTGGATCACGTGGGCGGCACCATCGAGGCTCTGCCCGAGTGCGTCGCCGCGGCCAAAGGCCGCCTGCCCGTACTGGTGGATGGAGGGTTTCGACGCGGCGGCGACATTCTGAAGGCCCTAGCTCTGGGAGCTACGGCGGTGGGTGTGGCTCGTCCCTATCTCTGGGGGCTGACCTGCTTCGGCCACCGGGGAGTCTCCCGGGTACTGGAACTGCTCCGGGTAGAGCTGGCGCTGGATATGGGGATGGCCGGCGTCGCTGGAATTGCCGACATCGACAAGTCCCTGGTTCGGATTCGGAGTATCTGATGTTCTATCGCAGAGAATTTCTGGAACTGTTGGCGGCAGCCGCACTGGGGCCCAGGGATTATCCGGTCCGCAAGCCCAGGGTGGAGCCCCTTTGGCCCTCTCCCGACCGCTATCCCAACGCCTTGGAGGCCACCGGCGACGGCCTCTGGGTCGGCGAGCAGCTCACCAACAAGGCCTATCTCCTGGACTGGAAGACGGGCAAGCCGTTGCGGGAGGTCCCTACCGAGTCCACCAACACCAGCGGCATGGCCTACGGCGGCGGTTACCTCTGGATGGCGGCCAACGGACCCGCTCTGAGAAGGGAGCCCAGACCCACCGACGCCAAGACCGGCCGGGTGCTGAAGGTCGATCCGGAAACGGGCAAGACGCTGGCACGGCATCCGATCCCCGGCGGCGGAGGCGTGCACGGCCTCACCTGGGCCGAGAACACCCTCTGGATCACCACCCTGAGCAGCGAGAGCCTGACCCAGGTGGATCCCGATTTCCGCATCCGTCACTCCGTCCCGGTGACCCTGGGGCGGGCCCACGGCCTGGCGTGGGACGACGGCTCCATCTGGTGCATGTTCTCCAATGACTACGTGATCCACCGGCTGGACGCCAAAGACGGCCGCATCATGGAGGCCATCCAGTTGAGCCGGTCCGACCCCGATCCCCATGGGATGACCCTCCACCAGGGGGTCTTCTACTACACGGACGCCGGCATCGGTCCCGGCGGGGTCGATACGAAGAGCCGATACTCGGGTTACATCTGCCGGCTCCACCTGTGAGAACCCTGGTTGCCGCCGCAATTCTCGGTCTGCTCTCCCCGGCCTCCGCCGGTCAGGAGGGAAAGATCGTCCGGCCGTCCGACCAGTCGATCCTGCCCGAGGGAGAGATCAGCATCGCGGCCACCGGCCCCGGGGGCCGGCTGGAACTGGACGGCCAGGTCCTTCCCGCCCAGGAACCCTTTCCCAACGTTTTCCATGCCAAGTTGACTCCGGCTCCCGGTGAGCACTCGCTGGCGCTGGTCTGGGAGGGCGGACGCCGTGAGATCCGCTTTTTCGTGGGAGAGGGAGCGCCCGAGGGCTTCGCTTCCTTCCGCCTGCATCCCCCGTTCGCCATCGACTGCCAACAATGTCACACGGTGAGCCGGCGGGGACGTTTCCGCTCCAAGAGAAGCTGCTTCTCCTGTCACGGCAAGGCCTCTTTCGTCGAGACCCACCAGCACGCGCCCCACGTCCTGCGGAATTGTGGGCAATGCCACAACGCCCATGGCTCCACCGCGGCGGACCATCTGATCGTGAGCCGAGAGCAGGCCTGCAAGCTGTGCCATAACTGAAACGGTCCCAGAGCTGGCCAGGGTTGCGGCCGGCGATGAATCCGTCCCATCCCCCGGACCCCTTCGCGGCCCCCTTGGTAGGATAGGCACAAGATGAATAACGCCATCGATCGCAGGACGTTCTTGCAGGCAGCGACAGTTACGGCGGTGGCGTCGGTCTCCACCGGGACGACTCGGGCGCATTCGGTTTCCTTCCGGCGGCCTGACTCCCTGCACCACGGGGACGACTGGGAGACGCTGAATCCCGGCTATTGGAGCATCCGCAACAACGCCCTTCGACGGCGAATTCACAATGTCGGCGACCGCGCCCGCAACACCGGATTCCCCTATCACTACGAGACTCACGGAGATCGGCTGGGGAGCCACACCATGCCGGTCGACTACGACCCCACCCTCCCGCCGGGGTTGATCTGGCACCGGCATTGGCGTCTGACCGGGAACTACAAGCTTGAAATGACGGGACGGGTTCACGCTCCTTCGCACGGTCCGTCGGAGCAGGACGACCCGAAGTGGCGGATGTACCAGGAGGGGTACGGCCTGATAGGCCTCTCCTTCGGTTCGTCGACTCTGTACGAGTCCTTCGGCATGTCCGGCCCGGACGGGAAGGCGGCGTGGATCGCCGCCTGGACCGACGATGGCACTTTCGGAATCCGGGAGCACGGTTCGGACGCGGTCATTGCCATCGAGCGGGTTCCGAGGCCATCGGCTGGGGACCGTTTCCGGATCGTAGTGGCCGTCTCGGGGGACGATGCCGACAAGGGGACCGTTTCGGCATCGCTGGACATCGAGGGACGCGGCCGCATGGCCGAGATCCAGGTCGAGAACCTGAACCGGGCAAGACACCTCCAGGGCTTCGCCGGGATCGCGGGGCGTGGCCTCCTGGACTTCGAGGTCGGCAAATTCACCATCGACCCCGGCGAGAACAGCCCGCTGGACCCGCGGATCAACGAGTGCCACGTCTGCTACGCCCTGGGGGACACCCTGCGCCAAGCAGGCGACGCCTGGCGCGTGCGATTCATTGCCCTGTTCCGCCGTGAAGGGACGAAGGCGGTGGTGCGAGTCGCGGATACGCCGGATCCGGCCGGCGGCTGGGAGTTGGTTCCGGTGGCGGGACAGGCGTCCATCGTCAACAACGACTTCCGGCGCAACACGACCGTGATCGACACCACGCTGCCGCGCAACCCCGCGGATACGGACCTCTACTACACGGTCTGGAAGGACGGCCGCGATGTGACGGCGGATTCCAGGCTGGGCAGCGACGCCGTCGGCATCGGAACCGGCCAAGTCGGAGACGTGCCCAACAGCGGCGCTTATGTGGGCCGGCTCCCCAGGCTCTCGGCCCCCTACCGGCTGTGCGGCCTCTCCTGCCATGCCATCAGCGGGAGCCAACCGAATCTGCCCGACGCGGGACCGGGTGGAGGCTTCTTCGTCCACGACCAGCCCACGCCGGGCGCCTACCGGCACCTGGGCGACTACGGATTCCAGGTCATGATGTGGGAGGACGATGTCTGGTACATGGAGCTCCTTCTGTACCCGCCCTCCCCCGACGACGCGTACAAGATCGTCACCACCACGCTCTGCGGGCCGACGACGCGCTGGCAGATGATGCGCCACTGGAACACCATCAATCCCGGCGACCACGACTACGGCATGGACGACGTGAAGGGTCCGGAACAGATCGCGA
Organism: Acidobacteriota bacterium; assembly: GCA_965263035.1. Taxonomy (GTDB): domain Bacteria; phylum Acidobacteriota; class UBA6911; order RPQK01; family JAJDTT01; genus JAJDTT01. Next base: position 3,715,207 of record OZ253580.1, on the reverse strand, counting down.
TCCGAGCCCACGAGGATCTCGGTCAGGACCGGGACTACATGCGGCGCAACTTCCAGATCGTCCACCATCTGGTGACGGGAGACGAGGCTCCTTCGGCGACCGGGAATCCCAAGAAATGGAGGCGCTGGAAGATGCCCAAGGGTGATTTCAGCCTGCTCATCCTCGATTCCAGGCTCTGGCGCTCGAGCCAGGACACAAATATCTGGGATGACCAGGGTTGGGGCGCCAAGGAGAACCTCTACCCGAGGACCGACGTCACCCGCAGCCTCCTGGGCGAGGAACAGTTCGCCTGGCTGCGCGAGACGATTCGCACGGATTCCTCGCCTCTGATCTGCCTGACCGGAATCAACGGCCTTCACACCATCTGGACCGGGGACGGCCGGCGGGCCGACGCCAAGACCAGTCTCGGCGAGCGCGACCGCGTCTCAGCCGACTATGCCGGATGGGTCGCGGCCGGAGCGAGCCGGGTCCTGGAACTGCTCGGCTCCCGCACGGGCGTGACCACCGTCTACGGGGACGTGCATACGGGCATGATCCTGCAGAATTTGGAGCACCGCGTCTTCGAGTGTTCCTTCGGACCCATCGGCCGGAGCGGAGGCCGAGGTGTCAAGGAGGGTTTCGGGCCCCGCATGACCGACTTCGACGGCCGGAAGGTGGCCGTCAAGGCACTCTACCATCAGAGCTACGACACGCCGGACCTGCGCAAGCTGGCCGGTCCGTTCTACTGGAATTTCCTGGAAATGGAGTTCGACCCGAGAGGGGAAGACCCGGCCATCGGTCTGCGGGTGCGCAACCTGGTGGACCCGCCGGCCGAACGGCCCCGCGGCGGGGGCCAGGTCCAGGAATTGGCGTCCCGCACCGGGAGAACCCCTACCTGCTCCCTGCCCGCCACCCGGTTGCTACCTGACGCGGACATCCTGCTGTCAAGGACCGATGGCAGGCCCCTGCGCGGCGCGCGAACGCTTCCGGACGGAAGGCTTCCCGTCCCTGGGCTCATCGGCGTCGAGCCCGGGGAGACGGTCATCGCCACCGCGCGTTCCGGCCAAGAAGTTGTGGCAAAACGGATCGTGGCCGGCCCGCCAGGCGCCTGACGTCCTTCGCGTCAAGATCCAACTGCTCGGGATCCTGACTCACCACGGCATCTTCCGCTTGGTGTACTTGCGGCCCTTCTCGGCGGCCTCGCGGCCCCCGGACCCGATCATGACCCCCTCGTCGATCATGGCTTCCACCGTATCCGCACGCACCCCGTTGAGGAAGGCGACCCCGGCGGCCTTGCAGGCGGAAAAGACCCGTTGCCGGGCCGTCCGCATCAGCGTGGACAGCTCCTCGCCCGGGAGTTTCGTGGAGCGCAAGGAAAAACCCATGTCGCTGGGTCCCCACTCGGCGAATCCGACGCCCGGCACCTGCACGCTCGCCTCGGCGTGGATCAGAGCGTGGCGGTCTTCCACCTTGAGTCCCAGGAGGATCTCCCCCTGGGGATTCAGAGGCCAGGGGTCCGCGATCTCAAGATAACGGTCCACTTCGACACCCCAGATCCCGCTGGCGAAACCCTGGCCTCCGCTGCCTCGCAGACCCTCGCCGAGGCCAGTTCCCACGCCCTGCCGGTGAAAGGGATAGCGGGCGGCCTGCACCAGGATCTGGACCGCCCCGGGCGTTCGGGCGTGGCAGAGCAGGATCCCATGGACCCCGGTGGCCAGGACCTGCTGCACCATCCAGTAATTGGCCTTCATGGTGGCCTCATCGATCCCGCCCACCGGCAAGGTGCAGATGACGGCCGGTGTCCGGTGCCCGCTGGGGGTGGGACCGCCGTCCGCCAGACCCTGCATGAACTTCCGGAGCAGAGTCACATCGTAGGATCCATGCTCCATCTCGTAGTTGATGTAGTCGGCCCAGGTCCGGGCCATCTTCCGGCCCTCTTCGTAGCCGCCATGGGCTCCCGCGTAGTAGATGGGCTGCCCTCGCTCCAGTAGCTCGATGGCCTTGTTGATCCGCTTCGGGGGCTCGGCCGCCTCTGACGAGGCGACGATCCCGGAGCCGGCCAGATGGGGGAACAGGGTCAATACCAGCAGTAGTGTCCACTTCCTCATGGTTCTTGCACCTCCGATCCAGGTTTGATTCCTGGACAGTTTGTCGCAAAATGGCTCCAGTGTCCCGACTCGATGTCGGTTTTCGACCTTGATCCCACCCTAGGAGACAATTATGAAACGCCTCTTCGGATTTCAGACGATGGGTTGGTGCCTGCTCTGGATACTGGTCCCGAGCCAGATCCTGGGGCTGGCCTCGACCGTGAAGGTCCTGGTTTCGCCCGGCCAGAAGCAACAAATGGCGGACCTGGAGAAGAGACTGCCCAACCTGGAGCTGGTGGCGGCCGGCCGCGGCGAGATCGCCGGCCTCATCGGCGACTGCGACGCCATCATCGGCCTGCCCTACGGCGATCAGGGCCGGGAGATCCTGCGCCGGGGCAAGAAGTTGAGATGGGTCCACAGCACCAGCGCCGGAGTGGAGAAGATCGTCCACTTGCCCGAATTGAGGGACAGCGATATCACCGTGACCAACGCCAAGATCATGATGGGACCGGAGATCGCCGACCACGTCTTTGCCCTGCTGCTGACGCTCACCCGGAATCTGAAACAGTTCGACCGTGAAATGGACCGTGGAACCTGGAAACGCGGGGCGAGCCGGCTGCCCATGATCGAGCTCCGTCACAAGACCATGGTGATCATCGGACTCGGCGGCATCGGCTCCCAGGTGGCCCAACGCGCCGCGGCGTTCGGCATGCGGGTGCTGGGCGTCGATCCCAAGGACATTCCGCTGAGCCGGGACGTGGAGGAAGTGGTGGTTCCGGACCAGTTGCACAAAGTCCTGCCCAAGGCCGACGTGGTGGTGAGCTGCGTGCCCCACACGCCCGCCTCGGAAGGAATGCTGGGGGCCGCGGAGTTCGCTGCCATGAAGGAGGGCGTCTACGTGGTGAACGTGTCCCGGGGAAAGGTGATCCAGACCGAAGCGCTGCTGGCGGCCCTGCGGTCGGGCAAGGTCCGGGCCGCCGGCCTGGACGTCACCGATCCGGAGCCCCTGCCCCCCGGCCATCCTCTCTGGAAGATGGACAACGTCATCATCACGCCCCACGTGGCGACCCGCTCCGACCGGTCGGGCGAGCGGCTCACCAATCTGATCCGGGACAACATCGAGCGGTTCGTCACGGGCCGAACCCTCCGGCACATCGTCGACAAGGCGGCCGGGTACTGAACGAATCCTTGATTGGGGATCGAACTATTGTCCCCGCCGTCCCGTCAACAAAAAGCGTGAGTACTGGAGGAACAGAGATGCAGACAAAACGATTCGTACTGGTCTGGCTCGCCTTCACGGCAGTCGCCTCAGCGCAAAACTTCTATCCCAAAAAGGACGCCGCGTTCGGACAAGTCGTGGCGGGAGGTGGATATGAGACCATCATCAACCTCACGAACCGGGAAACACACGTCTATGTCGGGACGCTGTTCCTGTTCAGAACCGATGACGGCGAAGACGTGGCCTGGAACCCAATGGTCAACGGCGACGTCGTGCAAAACGGGGAGTATGGCGTGGAAATCCAGCCCCAGGCCACGGTCACCCTTCGATTGACCGGATCCCAATTGGAGGCCGGGGCCGCCATTCTGCGGTCCGATGATCTCTTGCTGGACAACCTCATCGAGGCGAACCTCACATATCTGATACTCGAGGACGGCCGGGTGAGCGATAGCGTCGGCATTGCCCCGTCCAAGGAGTTTTACCGGGCTTCCATTCCGTTCGAGAAATTCTCGGAGATCGCCCTTGCCCTAGCCAACGGCGACTTGAACGGAGAAAGAACGGCCAAGGTCGAACTCTCCCTCTTCTCGGGAGACGGCAACCCGTTGGGGCCCAAGAAGCCCATTACATTAGGGCCACTCTCTCACACGGCCAAATTCCTCCATGAGTACTTTCCGGGTCAGACGCTGGACGGCGGCAAGGTCGAAATCGCTTCCGACTTCCCTATTTTCGGAACGGCCCTCACCTTCTCAGGCGGACAGTTCTCCAGTCTTCCACTGGACCCGGCCCCGGTCACCTATTCGGTTCGCCTTGAGGACGATGACGGCTACGCCACTGGCGAACTTGCCCTCTGGGCTGACGGCTCGTTCATTCGTGGTTACATGATGATCTCGGGCCTGGACGGTGTAGCGTGGGAGGTTCCGGAGTTCAGCCTGGTCAACGGCGAACTGAAGGATGGCCAGCTCCGGCTTGCCTATACGATTCGTCACGATCCTTTCTTGGACGAAGAGGCAACCATGTCGATTGGACACGACCAATTCTCCTTCGAGTCGAATCTGGTTTCGGGTGAATGGATCGAACAGTTCCGGGATGCCTCGTATTTGAAGGGGACCTACGAGTTCACACGGTGAGGAGTCCGGTAAGGAAAACGCGATAGAAAACTTTATTGGAAATTGAACCGGGCAAGAATTGTCTCCGTCTGTATACTGGGAGGCAATCATGAGAATCTCACTCCTAGTTCCCACAGGCAATTCCATACACTTAAGGACGCGACGGTGGAGCCGAACGGCTCTGTTGTGCGCGTTCGTTACCCTGATTACGGGATTTTCCACCACCTGGGTTTCGGCCGGCCGGGATCACCCGGCCCGGGTCAGCTTCATGGACGGCCGCGCCGCCTACGAGACGTCCGGCGACGTGGACTGGAACGAACTGACCCTCAATCTTCCCCTGGTCAGCGGCGACCGGATCGTCGGCCACCCCGATTCACGGATTGAAGTCGAGTTGGGCGACGGCAACTTCGTCCGAATCTCCGGCGAGACCGATGTCCTCTTCCCTGAGCTGTCCCAGAAAAAGACCATCCTGAAGATTCACGCGGGCGACGTGATCCTGCGGGTGAATGATGCGGATCGGGTCCAGGTCGATTTAGAGCTGGCCTCCGTCAAGATTCGCAAGCAGGGGCTTTACAGAATCCAGGTCGATCCCGACGGCTCGACAGGCTTGGTGGTCCACCAGGGCCGGGCGGAAGTCAGCAGCCGGCACGGGAAGGAGAGAGTGGAGACGGGACAACAACTGCTTCTGGACGGACGCCGGATCGGAAGCCAGGCGCTGGTTCGGGATCTGGACGATTTCGAACTCTGGAGCGGCCGGCGGGATGCCGTCATGGTAAGCAGCCGTTCCGCCGCGTACCTGGGGGGCGAGGACTTCCCTGGAGCCCGGTCGCTGGACCATCATGGCAACTGGGACAACTACGGGCGCTACGGGCATGTCTGGGTGCCCGACGCCTCGGTGGGATGGGCTCCGTTTCGAAACGGACGGTGGACCTATCTCTCTTCCGGCCTGACCTGGGTCAGCCACGAGCCCTGGGGTTGGCTCCCCTATCACTACGGGAACTGGATCTATTACCAGCCGGTGGGTCGTTGGGCCTGGATGCCCGGAGGTTTCAACCGGTGGCACCCCTCCCTTGTCGACTTCTATTGGGGAAGTGGTTACGTCGGCTGGGCGCCCAGAGGCTACTACACCGGCGGCAACCAAGGGCTTGGGAACCCGCGGGATCGCTCCAACGGCCTGACGGTCGTCCACCGGAACGATCTGGGCAGAGGACCAGCGAGGACTCGAGTCTTGGCCTCCAACACCATCGTGGGCGGATTCCGAGAGGGACTCCCCAGAGAGCTCCGGCGTTCTCGTGTGTGGAATCGAAACTCCGCATTTTCGAGAACGGGCTCGCGCGCCTCCAGATTGGCATCCCGATCGGCTGCGAGCAATCGGGAGAGAGTCGGCCAAGACAGCTCCCGGCGGTCCACCCTGGGACGTTCCACCGCCGGCATCGACCGCACGCGGACCCGGAACCAGCGGTCGTTTCGCTCAACTTCACCGAGCCGTAGTTTTTCCCGGTCCTCGCCCAGTTCCAGAGGGTCCCTCAGCAATCGCAGCAGCCGTAGCGCGTCCAGGCCATCCGTCTGGAGTTCGAGACGATCGAGACCCGCTACCTCGCCGACCTTTTCGAGTCCGTCGGTCCGATCCTCTTCGCGTTCCACCTCCCGGACACCGTATCCCTCGAGGCCTACCTACACGGCTCCCTCTTCCCGCTCGGCGGCGCCATCGGTCAGCCGTTCACCCAGCCCTCGGGTACGATCCGCTCCCAGACAATCCGGATCTTCCGGAGGCGGCTCCCGCTCTCGGACCACGAACCGCAATCGGAACTGATTCAGGACTCGCCTGAAACGCGCGCCGATGCGCTGTGACTACAACATTGGAAGAGACGGGCAACCCTGGTGGTTGCCCGTTCTCGTTTCGGAACCGGTACAATACCGACGGCCATCGGGGTGCCGAACCAGTCGGAAGCCGTCGCGACGGCCACCAGGGAAAATGTGAGTCCAATCGCCGCGGAGTCGGGTGAAGGGAGCAAGAACGACCAGCCTGTCATCTCAATTGAACCGGGAAGAGAGGCGCGCCATCTGTATGAAGTGAGGCAATCATGAATAAAGCATCACCCATTCCACCAGGCGCTTACAGAAACTCGAGGGTGTGGCGGGGGGACCGGCTGGCTCCGTTGTCCGCCCTCCTGATCCTGATGACGGGATTTTCCACCACGTGGGTTTCGGCCAGCCGGGAACATCCGGCCCGGGTCAGCTTCATGGACGGCCGCGCCGCCTACGAGACTTCCGGCGACGTGGACTGGAACGAGGTGACGCTCAATCTTCCCCTGGTCAGCGGCGACCGGGTCGTCGCCCACCCCGATTCGCGGATCGAGGTGGAGTTGGGGGACGGCAACTTCGTCCGGATCTCCGGAGAGACCGACGTCTTCTTCTCGGAACTGTCCCAGAAAAAGAACATCCTGAAGATTCACCAGGGCGATCTGATCCTCCGAGTGAATGATGCGGGCGGGATCCATGCGGAGACGGATTTGGCCTCGGTGAGCTTCCGAGAGAAAGGACTCTACCGAATCCAGGTCGATCCCGGCGGTTCCATGCGCCTGGTGGTCCACAAGGGCCGGGCGGAAGTCCGCAGTCCGCACGGGAAGGTGAGAGTGGAGACCGGACACGAGTTGCGTCTGGACGGACAGCAGAGCGGAATCCAGGCTCTGGTTCGGGATCTGGACGATTTCGAGCTCTGGAGCGGGCGCCGGGACGCCCTTCTGGTGAGCAGCCGTTCCACTGGGTATCTGGGGGGCGTCGACTACCCGGGAGTTCATTCTCTGGACCATCATGGCGACTGGGTTCACTACGGCTCCCACGGACACGTCTGGGTGCCCACCGTCGCGGTGGGATGGGCGCCGTTTCGCCACGGTCGGTGGGGCTACCTCGCGGGCGGGTGGACCTGGGTCAGCTACGAGCCCTGGGGTTGGCTGCCCTACCATTACGGGCGCTGGATCTATTACGGGCCCCGGGCCCGTTGGGCCTGGGTGCCCGGGGGATTCAACCGCTGGCGTGCGGCGCACGTCGACTTCTATTGGGGAAACGGTTACGTCGGCTGGGCGCCCAGGGGCTACTACGGAAGGGGCTATCGGGGGCGCGGCAACACGACCGTGGTGGTTCAGAACAACGTTTTCCGGAATTGGAATCCACGCGACCGCTCCAACGGGCTGACCGTCGTTCATGGGCGCAATCTGGGAAGAGGACCAGGAAGGACTCGAGTCGTGGCCTCCAACGCCATCGTGGGAAGTTTCCGTCAGGGTCTCCCCAGAGAACTCCGGCGTCCGCGTGTGCGGGGGCCGAATTCCGTGAATTCGAGAAGTGGCGTCCGCTCCTCGAGGCTGGCTTCCAAACCTGCCGATCGAACTCGCGACCGAGTCGTGAAAGGCGGCTCCCGGCGATCGACCGTCAACCGTTCCGATCGAACCGGGCCCACCCGAGCAATTACGCGCCAACGGTCCGATTCCCGGCAACAAGGCCGGTCCCGAGAGAGCCTGAGCCGCTCCCGCACCCAGGCCTCACAGCCAGCCCGTTCCTCGACTTCGAGCCGTGATCTTTCCCGGTCCTCGTCCGGATCGACGCGGTCCGTCACCAAACGCACAAACCGCAGTCCGTCGGGGCCCTCCGTCTCCCGACCCGGCGGCTCTTCCGTTCGGGCCCCATCCCGGCCATCGAACGTCAGCCGTCCGGATCGAACCGGATCCACCCGAACGTTCACCCGTCAACGCCCCGATTCCCGCCAGAGCGGGCGGTCCGGTGCGAACGTCATCCGGACTCCGACCCGGGCCCCGCAATCGAGCCGCTCACCTGCTTCGAGCCGTGGTCTTTCTCGACCCTCGTCCGGATCGAGAGGGTCCGTCACCAAACGCACCAGCCGAAGCCCGTCAAGGCCCTCCGTCACAAACCCTGGAAACTCTCAGGTTCGGGCCCCATCCCGGCCATCATTCGTCAGCCGTCCCAATCGAACCGGGTCCACGGGATCCTTTACCCGTCAACGCACCGATTCCCGCCAGAGCGGGCGGTCCGGCCCGAACGTCATCCGCACCCCGACCCGGGTCCCGCAGTCGACCCGATCCCCTGCTTCGAGCCGGAATATTTCCCGGCCCTCATCCGGATCGAGAGGGTCCGTCACCAAACGCACCCCCCGCAACCAGGCAAGGCCCTCCGTCTCCAGCTCGAGGCGGTCGAGACCCACTTCCCAACGGACGGTCTCGCGTCCGGCAGTCCGGTCCTCGTCACGGCCCAGCTCTCGTCCTTCGGTGCAATCACGGCCTTCCCCCAGGTCGACTCCCTCGTATCGCGCTCCAGCGCCGTCGAGAAGCAAGCCATCCAAGTCTAAGGTGCGGTCCGCGCCCAGACGATCCGGATCTTCCGGGAGCAGCTCCCGCTCTCGACGTTCATCCAGGAACCGCTAGCAATTCTAGGATCTCCCGGACCGCGTGGCAGCGCGCGGCGTCGAACATGCAGACGAGAAAGGGCAACCCTGGTGGTTGCCCTTTCTTCTTTCAGACTCGGCAGAACACCCCTACCGCCAGGTTTCCTTGTCTGTCAGGTGCCGTGGCGACCTGCACCACGGGCACGTAGTAGACTGATCCGGACTGAAATGGGTCATGAACGCGTCCGATCGAAGCGTTCCCAGAGCTGAGATCGGCAGCGCGCATTCGGGGAGGCGCTTTCCTATGGCGACGATGACGGGAGCCCGCTTTCTGGCCGAGACCCTGCACGGGTACGGCGTCACACACTTCTTCTTCATGCCCGTGGTCATACCCGATGCGATGCCCGAAATGGAGCGGATGGGGATCTCCAGAATCATGACCCACGGCGAGAAGGCGGCGGCCTACATGGCCGACGGTTACGCCCGCGTGCGCCGTGGGATCGGCGTCTGTGGAGCCCAATCGGTGGGGGCCCTGAATCTGGCCGCCGGACTCCAGGACGCCTATCTGGCCTGTTCACCCGTCGTCGCCCTGACGGGCCGGCTCCCGCAGGTTCGGCAAGACCGCAACGCCTATCAGGAAGTGTCGCACGCGGGGCCCTTCGCCGCCGTGACCAAGTACAGCATGGCGGTCACCGCCGTCGACCACTTTCCCCGCTTCCTGCGCCAAGCCATTCGGGAGGCCGTGACCGCAACGCCTCGTCCCACTCATCTGGATCTGTGGGGGATCTTCGGCGGGGAAGTGATGACCGGCGAGGCCGACCTGGAGATCGTGGTCGAGGAGCCGTTCACCCAGATTCCACCCTTTCGCCCGGAGCCGGAGTTGGCGCCGGTGCTCGGCGCCATCGAACTGCTGGTCAAGACCCGACGCCCCATCGTGGTAGCGGGGGGCGGCGTGACCGTCTCCGGGGCCGGTCAGGAACTGGTAGAGCTCTCGGACCGGCTCCAGTTGCCCGTCATCACCTCCCTGAACGCCAAGGAGACCTTCCCTTTCGACCACCCTCTGGCCGTCGGCGTTTCAGGCCAGTACTCCCGCGCCTGCGCCAACCGCGCCCTGGCCGAAGCGGACCTGGTCTTCTTCGTGGGCAGTCATACCGGCGGTCAGGTAACCAACGACTGGCGGATCCCTCGGCCCGGCACCCAAGTCATCCAACTCGACATCGACCCCGCCGAGCTGGGGCGGTCCTTCCCCATTTCGGTCGGCATGCAGGGCGACGCCCGGGCCGGACTGCGCAAGATGTTGGCCCACTGCAGCGGCGTCGAGTCCTCGGAGCTGTCCCGGTCCCGCGCCGGTTGGATCGCCCGCATTCATCAGCTGGTCCGGGAGTGGCGCGATGAGGTGGCGCCCATCGCCGACTCCGATCTGCTTCCCATGCGGCCGGAACGGCTGTGCAAGGAGCTGACCCGGCGGCTGCCGGACGACGCCATCCTCGTGTCCGACACCGGGCACGCGGGCATCTGGACCGGAACCATGGTGGACCTGACGTCGCCGGCTCAATCCTACATCCGCTGCGCCGGGTCCCTGGGATGGGGTATTCCGGCGGCCATCGGAGCCAAGTGCGCCGCCGGAGACCGGCCCGTCATCTGTTTCACCGGAGACGGCGGTGTCTGGTACCACATGACGGAGTTGGATACGGCGCTCCGCTACGGCATCCACACGGTGACGCTGATCAACAACAACGCCTCACTGAACCAGGAGAAGGATCTCAACGAAGGGATCTACGGCGGGCGCCAGCCGGGATCCGACCTGCTCTGGAGGCTCACCGACGCCGACTTCGCAAAGATCGCAGAGTCGATGGGCTGCTTCGGGGTCCAGGTCAACAAGCCGAGCGAGTTGGCCGGCGCCCTGGAGCAGGCGTTGGCTTCCGACCGGCCCGCCGTGATCGACGTGAAGACCCACATCGAGGGCATCGCACCCAAGGCCTGGGACAGGGACTGAAGCCGCACTACTTCGTAGAGGAACAGCCCGTGTCAGTCCCAGAGCCGACCCCTAGCTCGACTTTACCGTGTTCGCACCAGCATAGCATTGCCCTAGCGCGTGGGCAGACCGACGATTCAGATTCAAGTTATTGATAAGGAAGGGTTTATCACCCAGCCCGGCCGAGGCCCTTGCTCTCGTCCCATTGATTTTTGTATGGCCTAATATATGGTGGGATTTGTCAGGTCTTCTCCAGAACTATTATTCCATCTATAAATGAAGTTTTTACGGATAACTCGCTTGACATCGGTCGGATCCATACGCTATTGTATGACCTAAATATATGGCCAGCCTCGTCAAGAAGATCATCCGGGGCCGCCCCTACTACTACGCCCGCGTCTGCAAGCGCGTCGACGGCAAACCCAAGATCGTCTCCCAGACCTATCTCGGTCGCGCCGACAAGATCATCGAGAAGCTCCGCGCCGCCCCCGCCCCCGCCCAGCCGCTCGAGGCGGTCGTGCGCGAATTCGGGGCCTCGGCCGCCCTGCTTACCCTCGCCCGCCGCTTGCAGTTGGTCGAGCACATCGACCGCCATCTCCCGAAGCGCGGCTCCGGTCCCTCCGTCGGCACCTACTTGCTCGCCGCCGTCCTCAACCGCTGCCTCGCCCCCGGCTCCAAGGCCAGCCTCGCCCGTTGGTTCGACTCCACCGCCCTGCGCCGCCTGCTCCCCCTGCGCTCCAACCAGCTCACCAGCCAGCGCTTCTGGGACCATATGCACCGCGTCCCCGTCCCCGCCCTACCCGCCATTGAACGCGACATCGTTGCCGCCATGACCCGCGAGTTCCGCCTCGACCTGGGCCAAGTGCTGTTTGACGCCACCCACTTCTTTACCTACATCAATTCCTTCAACCAGCGCTCCCAACTGGCTCAGCGCGGTCACAGCAAGGAGGGCCGCAGGTCGTTGCGCATCATCGGCGTGGCCCTGCTGGTCACGGCCGACTTCCGCCTGCCCCTGCTGCATCGCACCTATCCCGGCAACCGCCCCGACGCGCCAACGTTCCAAAGCCTCGCCGCCGACTTGGCCCGGCGCTACCGGGAGATCGCCGCCGGGACCGAGACGGTCACCCTGGTCTTCGACAAGGGCAACAACTCGCGCCCGAACTTGGACTGGGTCGAGCGCAGCCCGTTCCACTTCATCGGCTCGCTGGTCCCCACCCAGCATCCGCACCTGCTGGCCGTGCCTGCGGACCAGATGCGCTCGCTGGAGGCCGACGGGCTGGCCGGCGTGCGCTCCTACCGCACCGAGTCCAAAGTGTTCGGCGTCCAGCGCACGGTGCTGGTGACTTGGAACCAAGCGCTGTTCGACGCCCAATGTCGGACGCTGCTGCGCGAGATCGCTAAGCGGCGCCAGCACCTGCGCGCCCTGCAGTGGCAGTTGCGGCGCTGGCGCGAGGGCAAGATCCGGGGGGGACGCAAGCCGAGCCTGGCCGGCACGCGCAAGAAGGTCGACGGCTGGCTGCGGGCCCGGCACATGCGGGACCTGTTCGCCGTTCAGGTGCGTGAGGTGGACGGCTTGCCGAAGGTGAATTATCGCTTCCAGCGGCGCGCCTGGGAGCAGCTTCAGCGCACGTTACTGGGCAAGACCCTGCTGTTCACCGACCAGGCGGGCTGGAGCGACGCCGAGCTGGTGCGCGGCTACCGCGCGCAACATCATGTCGAGAGCGCCTTCCGGCAGCTCAAGGACAGCAACTGCATCGCCATCCGGCCACAATACCACTGGACGGACCAGAAGATCGCGGTGCATGTGTTCTGCTGCGTGCTGGCGCTGCTGCTGTGCGGCCTGCTGCAGCGGGAACTGAGCCGCCACGGCGTGCAGGATTCGATCCCCGCGCTGCTGGACGCGCTCAGCGGGATCCGCGAAGTCGACGTGCTGTATCCAGCGCGGGAGGAGGGCGGCGAGCCCGAACTCCGGACGACGCTCTCGCAGATGACGGACGAACAGCGCACGATGTACGAAGTCCTGGGACTCGAAAAACACGCCATCCGACCCCTTGATGCGGCTCCGTAGGTCATACGGGACACCTGCCCTATCTCTTTGCAAAAAAACAACTTATCTTTATCCTGATCTCCAATACGGTAAACTCGGGCTAGTTCCACCGATCAGGAGTTGTCCCGGAGCCTGAAATCGGCATGCCGCTGGCTCCGATCCCTGATGGACGAGCGGGGAAGCATCCAGGGATCCGATCAAGCTTCGCTTTACTACAAGGTTCCCGGCAGTCTGGCCGTCAACGGCGCCTTCGACGCGGCATTCTCCTGTCTCGACTGGTTTGCCTCTCGATTCCTGGGAGACCGCGGCGAGTTGTCGATCCCGCCGGAGCAGGAGGCGTCCCGGTCCACCAACACCTACGATCGAGGCTGGATGGTCTGGGGCGCCGGGATCTGCGGCCGGTACGACATCGCCTTCCCGCTCGCCGAGGACATCCTCGCCTATCAGGACGGGGAGAATGGGGGTTTCCTGGACAGGGCGGCGGACCTCAGCGAGGGGGAGGGCGTCCAACACGCCATGACAGCCGGATTTTCCGGTCTCGGCCTTCTGTCAACCCGCCACGTTGCCGCCGCTCGGAGCGCGGGTGATTTTCTCATCGAACTGCTGAAGCTTCAGCCCCACCCGGAGGAAGGAATCTACCTGGCAGCAAACCGCCGGGTGGACGGCACCCAGGAGCTGCTCCTGGAACGGACCAGCAGGGACTTCGTAGACCGCGACGGGCTCAAACAGCGACCGGCCCGCCTGGGGCCGGTCCAGGTGCTGTTGGTGCGGCTCTTTCGACTGACCCAAGAGAACCGGTATCTGGAGGCGGCCCGGAAGTACACGGACGCCGTTCTCACCGGGAGAGAAGGCATCTACGACTGCGTAGAATCCCACAAATTCCTCTGGGGCCTCACCGATCTGTACCAGGTGTCGCCCGAGGATCGCTACCGGCACGCTGCCCGTCGGATTGCCGCGTATCTGATTCGCAGCCAACAGCCGGACGGACAGTGGTGGGGCGACGCGGTGGGAGGAGGAGATCCTGATCAGCCTTTGGATCTGCGGCTCAACACCACCTGCAACGCTCTGGTCGGACTGGCCGCCTACCGTTCCTGGACCGGACGCTGAAACCGGCTCGCCGGCGAACGCGCGAGGGCGGTTTCTCGTTCCCTGACGGGCTTCTTCACGACAGCCAGGGCCGTACGGGCGCGGTCCGAAAGACCAGTTGGAGGATGTTGTCCTCCGGGTCCCGGAAGAACACCAGCTTCGTCCCGTTCGGGAGCTCCCGCGTTGGGCCGACTTCGATCCCCTTCTCCTGCAAGGACCGGCAGGAGGCGTCCATATCCTCCACCAGGAACGCGATGTGTCGAATCCCGGCGTCGTCGTCCTCCTTCCGGGTCCGTTCCTTCCCGTTGGAATTCAGGATCTCGAGCAGGGCCCCACCCGACAGGCCCAGAAAGTGATAGGAGATCTCCGTGTCCCCAAGCACGACGGTCCCTTTGGACAAGAGCTCGAATCCAAGGGTCTGACAGTACCAGTCCGCCAAGCTCTCGGGATCGTCCGCCACGATTGCCACATGTTCCAGAACTTTCATAATTCCTCCAAGAGTAGTCTCAAGGTCTAGGAGCCTGCGCCGCAGAAATTAATCTACTGCGAAAGCGGTAGAATCGGTCCATATTTCCCCGATTTCTCGGCGAATAGAACAACTATGCACCTCAAAATCGAGAAAATCTGGCCTCGATTCCCCACTTTCTCGCTACGATCATTTCTACCGCGCAGACTCCTAGGGATTGGGAGGAGAAGTGCAGATGAGAATCTCCATGGTCTCATCTCCCGTGTTCTCGACTCCATGCTCGCACCAGGGCGGCAGATGGATGAAGGTCCCCGCGCTCACCGGGACCTGTTTCCCGGCCAGCGTCATGGTCCCCCGCCCCTTCAGGATGACGTAGCATTCCTCGGTATGGTGGCTGCCCACTCCCAGGACCACGTGGGGCGGGACGAAGAACATGACCATTCCCAGGTTCTCGGCCGGGGCCCTGGGATTGGAGGGATGCACCACGCGGACCCCTATTCCCTCGCACCCCGGGTACTTGACGGGAACGCCGTCCTGCACGGTAACGATATTGGGTTCTACCAACGCGTCCGGCTTCGGAATCGGCGGCTCCCCCTGATATCCCTGAAACTCGGTGATCTTGGCCATCTGTCACATCTCCGTTTCTGCTGGGCAGCTACCAGTCTCGAGTATATCCGGCGGTCCATCCCCCATCGACCGTCAGGACCGCTCCATTGATATAGCTCGCTTCCGGCGAAACCAGGAAGAGCACCGAATAGGCGATTTCCCGGGTTTCAGCCGGCCGGCCCAGAGGAATATGGGACAGCAAGCTTGCGGCGTTTTCCGTGTAGACGCCGTCGTCGGCGTAGAAGAGCTTCTTCGTTCCCCGGGTCAGGGTGGAACCGGGCGCCACCGCGTTGACCAGAATACCCTGAGAACCCAGCTCCAGTGCCATGGAGCGGGTCAGATTGACCACGCCCGCCTTGGCCGCGACGAAAGCGCTCTGCAGGCGCAACGGGACCAGACCGGCGACGGACGAGATGTTCACGATCCGCCCCCCGCGGTTGCGGAGCAGGGCGGGGACCGCAGCCTTGCTGACGACGTAGACGCCGGTCAAGTCCACCTCCAGGATCCGGCTCCAGTCTTCTTCCCGGAACTCATGAATAGGCACCCGGCCTCCGAGGGTGTTGATTCCCGCGTTGTTGACCAGAATCGAGAGCTTCCCCCATTCCTCCGCGATCCGCTCGACGGCCGGCTCCATCTGCCCGGAGCGGCTCACGTCCCCTTCGATGGCCAACACCTCTCCTCCGGATTCCCGGATTCCGGCCGCCGTTTTTTCAGCCGCATCCAGATCGATATCCACGATGGCCACGCGAGCGCCGTTGGTTGCCAGAAGCGTGGAAATGGCCTTCCCGATGCCCTTGGCCCCTCCGGTGACCAAGGCCACCTGATTCTTGAGATCGACGTTCAAAGCGCCCTCTCCCGAGTTCTGTTTCCGACAGCCGCCCGCAATCGGTTCCCGTTCCTTATCTCCGGCCAGCCTACATTATCGACCGGTCAAGGCCGGGCACAACCGAGGCCGTAGACTCGCGCCCGTTCCAGATACAGCTTGAGGCGAAAAGGTTGCAGCACGGCGTCGCCCAGGCCGGACTTTCCCTTCCACCGGACCAAAAGCCGCGAGCCTCTTGCGCTGATGGGGACGCTCTCCTGCCTCGAGAAGCCTGGAATGACCTCCCCGTCCGCATCGAGCAACTCGGCGCGGATCGATCCTCCGGAAGCATCCCCGTTCACGTAGAGGGTCTCCCGTGATCCCCCGACTGCCAGCGGATGGGTGGTGAGAGTCCCCCGAGTCTCAGCCTCCCAGGCGACAAATCCCCCCTCGTCCAGAAGCGCCACGCCGATGCCGGGCCGGCCTCCGGATCCGTGACCGACATGATCGCCCCGGTAGTAGATGGCGCTGTCGCCCCCGACGGAGACCTGGGAGGGTGCGGGATAAATCGAGCCGGCGTCCCACTCCCCCTCCGAACCCAGGGGAAGGAAAGGAGCACGAAACCGATGCCAGTCGATTCCATCCCGGCTGACGGCCAGCTGACCGAAGAGTCGATCGGCTGCCCGATCGAAGGCCGCGGAGTAGAGGACGTAAGTGTCCGCGGCGCGGCTGTATTTGAAGACGCCCGGGGTATAGAGGTCGAAGTCCCGGGGATCGCCCTGGTCGGGACCATGCACGCTCACCGGATGAGACCAGTGGAAGGCATCGGGACTCGTGGCGCGGGCGATGAAGCGCCGTCCCAGCATACGGGTGCGGAAGTAGCCCACGTATTGTCCCACCCGGTCATCCCAGAAAAAGATGTTGTGGGTGTCGAAGCCCCCGTGGAGGTTCACCCGGGCGTCCGTCTTCCAATGCAGACCGTCCGCCGAGTAGGCGATGCCCACGCCGCGGCCCCGAAAGTCCCAGAGATGAAACATCATCTTGTAGCGTCTGGCCGGATCCGGGTCGGCTCGATCCTTGATGACCCAGTAGACCTTGTTGCGAGCCCCTTCCGGACCGGCGAAGACGATGTTGTTCTCCCGGGAACCGTGGCTTTCGACGATTCCGAGGATCGGCTTTTCCCAGGCCAGTCCATCTCCGGAAGTGGCGTACAGGCAGCGCCCCTGCTCCAGGTTGGGACCGCTGAGCCGCCCCGGGTTGAGGCGGGACTCGTACCACATCTTGTAGAGCTTCTCCTCGCCGTCGTAGATGACGCAGGCATACCCGACGGAACCGGCCTCCCAGGGACGATCGGCCGCGAGGATCGGGTTGCCGGGATGCTTCCTGACCTTTCCCATGACACGCCCCAGGCCCTGCGACCGGGCGACCAAGTGATCGTCGTGGAGAAAGAGGCCACCCATGCGGCCCCAGGCTCCGACCCGTTGACCGATATGGACGAGTCGAGGCTCTCCTGGCGGTTCCGGCATCCCTTTCCCAAGGGCCAGAGTCGCCGGCGGCGCCCAGAGGGGGAGAAGAGACAGGCAGCACAGGAACGAAGCAGGTCTCACGATTTTCTTATTACGACGATGTCACCCGAGATACGCGCGGCCGGCACGCCGATGAGGTCAGGCCGTTGGATGTCCGACTCCGGAATAATGGTCGGGGCAGAGGGATTTGAACCCCCGACTTCCTGCTCCCAAAGCAGGCGCGCTACCAGACTGCGCCATGCCCCGCCACGACCGAGAAGTGGAGAATATCACACGGCGTTCCGCTCACAGCAGATAGTATCCCTTGTTGATCGTGCGCTTGCGTTAGAATGATTTTTTCAGCGAAAGTGGCGGAATTGGCAGACGCGCCAGATTTAGGATCTGGTGGGGTTACTCCCCGTGGGGGTTCGAGTCCCCCCTTTCGCACTTCTCCTGGCAAGAGAGTCCGGCCGTATCTGCGCGAAAATCCGCCTCGCCTGTGGTTAGCGTGAACGATCAAGAGGACACCGGATCGAGATCCGACTACGTAAGAAGCGTAAAGGGTTTGGGTAGCACGGTGGGCTTTAAGGGAACCAGCAGCAACACACCTCGGGCGATTCCGTAGTGTTGCTCCGGTCAAGCTTCCTTGATCTCCTTAGGCTCCCGGAGACACTTCGCAAGGAAATTATCCACAGCGCGTTTTCTGCTCTCTTGGCCCAGATTAACCCCAAACTGCCGAGAGAGGTTGCGCCAGCGGAGCTGCACTGGTTTCTTCAAGGCGAAGGTCGATAGGTGAGCCACATGTACAGACCGGGCCCAGAGAGCTGCGCTTGAATTCGTTCAGGATGCCTATTCCGAGCGCCGCGGAGTGACGGAGTGTCATTGTGACGAAGTCCTTGCCCAAACGGCTCTTGCTGTCCTAGGAGCCTGTCCGAGAACAGGACTGTCACCGACGCTTGTCTGTTTAAATAGGCCCGTCCGGGTCGCTCATGAGCGACCCGGACGGCGGTGGCTGGACCGTACCGACGCGGACTGTTAGGAACCGTTTGGGAGTGAGGTCGGCCACCGTCTTTCCCGATGTCCTGAATGGATACGAGGGCATCAAGGCCCGAATGACAAGCACAGGAGACAGGAAAGATGAAACAGCATACCGTAGGCATCGACATCTCGAAAGCTCACCTGGACGCGCACCGGCTGGCCGACGGCCATTCCGCCCAGTTCGACAATGACCCGGCCGGCTTCCGGGCGCTGATCGATTGGATCGGAACTCCGGTCGAGTGCGTCGCCTACGAGGCCACCGGCCCCTACCACCGGGACCTCGAGGAGGCGCTGTCCAAAGCGAAGCTGCCGTTGGCCAAGGTGAACCCCTGGCAGGCCCGATGTTTCGCCCGGGCGACCGGGAGCCGCGCCAAGACCGACGCCGTAGACGCTCGGAAACTGGCCCAACTGGCCGCCAGCCTGGATCCGCGCCGGACCCCGGCCCCGTCCAAAACGCAACGCCGGCTCCAGGATCTGCAGACGGCCCGGGACGCGCTGATCCGCCAGCGCACGGCCCTGCTCAACCGCCGCCAACAGCTCCGCGAACCCTTGCTCAAACAGCAGAACCAGACCCGGATCAACTTGTTCGAGCGCCACCTGCGCGCCATCGACCGCAAAATGCAGCAGCTGATTGCGGCCGACGAGGCGCGGGCCCGCAAGTTGGAGATCCTCACCTCCATTCCCGGGATCGCGGCCACCACCGCCGCCGGTCTGCTGGCCGAGATGCCCGAGCTGGGCGCCCTCAGCGGCAAGGCCGCCGCCAGTCTGGCCGGGCTGGCGGCCGTTCCCCGCGAGTCCGGGACTTGGCAGGGCCGGGCCTTCATCCGGGGCGGACGGGCGCGGGCGCGACGGCTCCTGTACATGCCGGCGGTGGCCGCCCTGCGCTGGAACCCCGACTTGGCCGAGGTGTACCGGAGGCTGAGAGAGCGCGGCAAGCCCGGCAAGGTGGCCCTCGTCGCCGTCATGCGCAAGCTCATCGTCCTGGCCAACACCCTCGTCCGGCAGGACCGCACCTGGTTGCCCGTAGCGCCCCGAGCGACCTTCTGAGGCCACGGAGAGACCCCGTGAGGAAAGGGAGCGTGTGGACCCCCTGATGGCCGTCTGTCGAACTTCCGGTCAGGTCTGGCCGGAAGCTTGCTTACGGCCATGAAAGCTCTTCACGGCGTATCCGGACCTCCCGGAGGACTGACGTCGACGATCTCAGGCCCCTCGATCCAGTTGATCCGTCCACTCATCGCCCCCTGCACGGCGCCCGCTGGATCCAGCTCGATCTCCGCCTCACCTCTGGCGGAAGAACGCTCCTCCTAACCCTGTGCCCTTTGGACCGGACAGATCACGTACTAACGACACGGGATGGAAACACCGATTAGCACCCACCACTTGCAACATGGATACTCCCTAAAATAAGGGGAACAGATCATCAGGAGAGTGTCGGATGCCCCCTCGCTTCAAAGCCTACCCGAAAGATTACTACCAGAGTCAGCTGTTTCCAGCTAACGTATTCGACTTGTTGCCGGAGGATCACGAGTGTTTCCTCTACCGGGATCTGTTTCGGCAGCTGGACACGACGGAAGTGAAGGCCCGGTACAGCCACCGGGGTCAGCGGGCCTACGCGCCGCGCCAGATCGTTTCGATCCTGATCTACGCCTGCAGTCACGGCGTGTTCAGCTCGCGACAGATCGAGCAGCGCTGCCGGGAAGATCTCGGCTTCATGTACCTGGCGGGGAGGAACTGCCCGAACTTCCGGGTGTTGAGCGATTTCCGGAAGGACCGCGGGGAGTTCTTCCGGTCCTGTTTCAAGCAGACGGTGCAGTTGGCGCTGGGGCTGGGGCTGGGGCTGGTGAGTTTGGGCCACGTGAGCCTGGACGGGTCCAAGTTCAAGGCGAACAGCTCGAAGCACAAGGCGATGAGTTACGGACGACTGAAGGAGAAGGAGAAGGAGAAGGAGTTGTGCGAGGAGATCGAGGCCTTGACCCGACAGGCCGATCGCTGCGACGAGCAAGAGGATCGAGCCTACGCGGAGCGGACCGGGTATGAGTTGCCGGAGGAACTGCGCGACAAGCAGCAGCGGTTGCAGAAGATCCGGGAGACGAAACAGTCGCTGGAAGCGCGGGAGGCGGAGCTTCGACCGGGTCGGGAGATCGAGGACAAGAAGCAGCTCAGCTTTGCGGACCCCGAGGCGCGGATCATGAAGCAAAAAGGGGGGTTCGAGTACGCGTACAACGCGCAGATCAGCGTGGAGGAGACATCGCAGGTGATCGTGGGTCAGCACGTGAGCCAACAGGCGAACGATGCCCAGGAGGTGGCTCGGGCGCTGGATGAGATGGAGGAGACGAGCGGTCGGTTGCCGGAGAAGCTGAGCCTGGACCACGGCTACTATTCGGGAAAGAACCTGCAGGAGGTGTCCGATCGTCAGGTGGAAGCGTACGTGGCGACGGACCGGGGCGAGAAGCGGGGGAAGGGAGAGCTGGAGGAGAGTGAGCGTCGCCTGGTGAAAGCGGACTTTCGTTACGACGGGGAGCGGGACGGGTTTCATTGTCCCGGCGGCCAACTGCTGAGGTCGAAGACCCCCCGCGGCACGGGACAGCGGGTGTATCAGGGGGACATCGAGGAGTGCCGATCCTGTGCCTACTATCGTCGGTGCTGCCGGTCGAAGTCAGGGGCGGCGCGCACGATCACGAGCGACGGGAAGGAGCCGTTGCGACGGGCGATGAACGAGCGGATGTCGAAACCGGAGAGCCGAGCGCTCTACGCGCGTCGCAAGACCATCGTCGAGCCGGTATTCGGGCAGATCAAGAACTCGGGATTTCGGGGATTCGGGCTGCGGGGCAAGGAGAAAGTGGCCGGGGAGTTCTCCTTGGTCTGCGTGGCGCACAATCTCAAAAAGATCATGCTTGCGGCTCTGCGGGGAGAGGTGTTGTGTCCGGAGTTCGGGAAGCGAGCGGCCTGGGCGTAAAAAAGGGGCGGATAAGGGCGGATGAAGTCAAAAATCGGCCGCTGTAGCCTCTTTCCGAGTCGTAAATAGAGTAGCCCATCGATTCCTTCGGCTCCGGAGGCCAGGCTTCGAGGGTCTTCGGAGCCTTGGGCCATTGCCCCTGAGCATGGCTACGGGTGAAGGTCACTCAATGTCGAATTCTCGGACAGCCTCCTAGAGGATTCCCAGGTTCTCAACAGCCGACCGGGAGGGTGATTTGATCGGCTTGCCGACTTGGTGCGGATCCCGGGCGCGAAAGACCCGTGCAATACAAAGGCCATTGTGTCTTTCCTATTGCGTGACTCCGGCACTTTCTAAGCATGCGCTGCAAGAGGAGGGTCCTCTCTACTACTATGCTTATACTTGCCCCGAAGACAGCAATGCGCGCTTGACGGCCTCTGGTTCCTTTGCGATCACACGCAGAAGAGTTGCAGCCGGGCCGCTAATCTGGCGCGTTCCCTGTTCCCATTTCCGGTAGCCGGAAAGGCTCATGCCCATCAATGGCGCCATCTGCGCCTGTGTGAGCTTCGCCTGTTCCCGAACCTCGCGTGGAGTTACGGGAGCATGGAGGATAGCGTAGCCATCTCCCTTTGCGTGAGCGAGGGCTTCTTTGAGTGACTGGATCAGGTCGTCTCCAAATGTGCTCATTTCATCCCCTTTCGGGCCGCCTTGAGTGCGACTACGAGTTTTGAAACCGTGCGCCTTTCTTTCGGTGTCATGTCAGTTTTCGAACTCTTCGCATAGGCAAGCAGCGCGTAAACCGGACTCGCTTCGTCCAAGTAGTAGTAGATCACTCGAGCCCCGCCTCGCTTGCCCCGGCCGGAGGCTGCGAAGCGTAGCTTTCGGACACCGCCCGTACTCGGAATTTCATCAGCTGCCAGCGGATTCTCCGCGAGGAAGTTGATTAGCTCATTTTCTCATCCTCACTGAACAGCTTTTCGGCCTGACGGGAGAATGTCGGGGTCTCGGCCACTGTTTGCATCGAACGACATTATATACCCCAGTGGGCTAGTTTAGGCAGTCCCATCCTGAGCAGTAGCGAGAACTACCCGAGAAAAGGGACGGTCAAATCAGACTTTGGTGAGGGGGAGAGGGTGCGGTGATGGGCCCTCCTTCCCCTTCTCTCCGAGGGGCGTACACTTCTCGTTGGCTGTGCGGATTCGGCGCCCGGCACGGGTACGATAAAGTGCAATTATCGTACCCTGAGTCCTCTTGGAAGAGTCTGGTCCTTTTTTCCGGACCGTGTTTCCAGGTGGCTTGAGGCTAACCCACGCCCTCCGAGAGAAGGGGAGGAAACCCGCTGCTATAGGGAATCTAGGATTAGATTCCTACCAGTTGGAGAACGCCCGTCCCAGTCATTGTGAATTTTGGGGTTCCTCCGTCTCGGCCGCCGGCGGATCTGGGGGCCACCACTCCGAATCTTTGTGCTTGGACCGGCGAGGAGTTCCGGGCGCTATGTACAACACGATGTCCTCGGTCTTTATTACGGCGTCGGCAATCATACCCAGTCCCGCTCCTATGCCTGCTGCACCGCCTCCAAGTATCAACATTAGCATTGGCGCACTGGCAGCATCCCCCTTATTTTGGGCCATGGCAGCTATGCCAACGGCTCCGACTACAATCCCGGCCCCTATCCCGGCTCCAATCTTGGCTCCGTCGCCTAGGCCGTCCTTCGAAGGAGATGTAATCGTTCGGATGTCCGATTTCGGTATCACTGCCCAACCAGAGGGGCTCAGGAGATCCAGATCTGATGCCGACAGGCCTCGGAACTGGCCCTTGATTCGATCCCCGGCATTCAGTTCCACCACGATGGGCGACGCCATTTCCAAGGCGGAGACCTTCTCCCACCGTCCGGGGATCACCTCCGCTTGCGCCGGCTGTGCGATCAGTCCCCCCAGGATCAAGGAGAGGATTTGGGTTCGGCAGGATTTCATCTTTGGGGTTATCACCTTCGCACCTCCTTCTTTCCTGAAGAAACACTGCTGGTCGCCGGAGACGCTCACGGTCACCGTCGAACCATTGCTCTTCTGCCCCCCGTGGGTCGTCCCCACCAAGGGCAGGAGGTACACATCAACAAATGTGATTTTTTCGTCGAAATGGGCTCACCGAGACCGGGAATTCACGGCGTCTGGAATCCTGGATCGGGTGGGGCAGAAGGGAGAAGGCCGTTAATTTCAGTTAACGGACCCTATCGTCGCCTCCCTTTCGGATCTCTGTGCTTGGGACTCTAAGGAGTTCCGGGCGCTTTGTAGACCACGATGGGCTCGCCCTTCATGGCAGCATCGGCAGCTGCGCCAATGCC
The DNA here is from genome assembly GCA_965263035.1 of Acidobacteriota bacterium. Lineage (GTDB taxonomy): Bacteria > Acidobacteriota > UBA6911 > RPQK01 > JAJDTT01 > JAJDTT01. The sequence goes on along the minus strand of OZ253580.1, from coordinate 3,691,619 downwards.
GGCTCCGATGCTGGCTCCGATGCCTCCAATCATCAAAAAGGGCCAAGTATCACCATCCAACCCACCTCGAGTACGAACTGCTAAGCCGAAGGCCCCGAGTGCAAGTCCAGCCCCAATCGCTGCGCCAATGCCGGCTCCGTTGCCCAGACCATCCTTTGAGGGAGTGGTAATCGTCCGGATGTCCGATTTTGGGATCACTGCCCAACCGGCGCGGCTCCGGAGTTCCAGGGCTGATGGCGACAGCCGTCGGAACTGGCCCCGGATCCGATCCCCGTTTTTCAGTTCCGCCGTGATGGGCGACGTCATTTCCAAGGTCGAGACCTTCTCCCAGCGCCCTGGAATCACCCCCGCCGTCACCGGTTGTGCGAGTAGTCCTGCCAGGAGCAAAACAAAAACTTGAGTCCGGCTCGATTTCATCGTTGTTGTCATCACGGCACCTCCTTCTACCTTGGTCCCCTGCCCCCCGTAGACCATCCTCACAGAGGGCAGGAGGTACGGCATCAAGGAATGTGATTTTGGTGCCCGGATGGGCTCACCGGGTTAAAAAAAGAGGAGATCGAGCGCCTCGTCCGGCGGAGAATAGGGGAGTCAGGGCCGTGGATTAGATTACGATAAAGTGCAATTATCGTATCCTGAACCCTCTTGGAGGGGCTTGGTGGTCTTTTCCTGGTCCGTGTTTCCGGGAGGCTTGGGGCTGATTCGCACCCCCCGTGATCCTCCCTTTTTCCAGAGAACGTCTGTTAATTTCAGTTAACGGCAGTGGCCCACCCGATCACAACGATTTACTGCTTCCAGCTGCCGCAAGGCCCACAATATCGTTCACTCGCTGAGCTAATCGCTATGCGTCTGGGAACGCCGTCCGAAGCCTGTTGGCGAGTCTGCACACCTGCTGAACCGCGTCGTAGATCACGCGGTCCCGGTCGGTTCCAGTCGTGGGGCGAATCGGAAAACGTAGATGGCTGCCACTGGTCTGTGCATCGTCGAAAAGCTTCTTGGCCGCTTGGATCCAGGACCCGCGCTGGCCCAGGGAACATTGGCATTGTGTTCCGACGGGAGTTAAAGAAGATTGAGGAGGCGTGGCCCGAATTGAACTACGGGCTTGCTCAAGGTGCGCTCACTGTCTCGGCCAGAAAAGGGTTCATGCCTAGCGCTTCTCGAATCTGCGCTTCCAGAGTCTTCTCGACACCTGGGCCATATCCTATTTGACGGAACAGAACTCGCCCGTTTTCGTCGAGGATGAACTTGGTCGGAGTGACTCGAATATTGTATTTCTTTTCAAGCCGTTCTCGATCAGCCCCGAGGAGGACGGGAAGACTACCCCTCTGCTTGTCGAGCCAAGACTCGATCTGCTGATGTGTCCAACCGCCGTATTCGAGGAGTACTACCCGGAGTCCCGAGTCCGCGTAGCGATCATGGAAACGTTGCAAATGCGGCAACTCCGCAATGCATGGACCTCAGCCGGGCGAAAAGAAAACGACGACACTACCAGCACTACCCAGGAAGTCATGCAGATTCCATTTCTCGGTGTCAGGCGTCTCAAGGTTCAGATTGGGGAAAACCCAGCGTCGTTCGGCGCGAATTTGTCGGCTTCGCGCCAGCCATTTCTCCGGAGATTCCCCCACGGACTCGCATGTCTCCTGAATCCGTTGCCAAAGCCACGGAGCCATAGTCAAAGCGAGTGCCTCAGTAAGGGCTTCTATGGCTAGTAAGGATTTTCCCATTTTTACGTAGACTTCGCCACGGCTGCTGGCGAGATGCCAGTCTGATCCCGGCACTTCCTCGACTCGCTCAAGATAAGATAGGGCCGATTCACCGTCTCCCAAACGGGCCAATAGGCGAGCGATCTCGAAGTAAAGAGCAGGAAATTTGTTGGTGAGGGCGCGGTCGCTCTCCGGAAGTGCTTCGTAGCGCCGGATCTGCTGAGTCAAACGGCGGGCTCTGTCTTCATCTGACATTTTTTTCAAGTCACTGGGGCTTAAGTCGTACAACCGCGACTCCCAGCCGATGGCTTCGATCTCTTGAGAATTGATATGCGAGCTTTGAATCCGAGCCTCGTACTCTTCCGCCTTCTCGGGATCATGAGGCCTGGCGAGACGGAGGAGGTTCGGATCGCTTTCAGAGGTGAGGACTCGGCGGGCCAATGCTGCGGCGGCGTCCCGGTCACCGAGATCTTCATACACCGTGAACTTTGTGAGGTAGGCGTAGTAGTGAAGTTCGGTGTCTGTCTTCTGCTCGGTCAGTATTCTGTCTGCCAATCTGAGAGCGTCCTGAGGGTGCTCTGTTCTCAGTAGGTCCAGCAACAGGCCATATGCGAATGACAGTTGAGGTCCGTCTGGATTTCGAGTGATGTACGCTTCGAGTTCGGCCCTCTTCTCTGAAGGATCTTCGAGCAGGTCGACTTCTTTAAGGAACTGCTTCTTGTCTCCCTTCGATACCGTCTCGCCTTCGCATGAAACGACGGCAACACACAAGGCCGTAGCAGATAGAATCAAGACCCAACGCCGAAATTCCACACCAAACACGGATCCAATGTCCTCCAACTACTTACAATATCATGCGTTCATGCGATCGGTAGTAGTCGGTTACAAGTAGCCGGAGCGGCAACGCTACGGCATCTAAGGGTGAGTCGATCACCCAAGCATCCAGCCCCGAGACGCGTAGCAAGAGGGTCGATTAGGGTACGATAAAGTGCAATTATCGTACTCTGAGACCTCCTGGAGGGGCCTGACCCTCTTCTTCTGACCCTTGTTTCCGGGCAGTTCGAGGCTGATCCTGGCCCCCCAAGAGTAAGGGCAGAGACCCTGCTCCTATAGAGAATTCAAGATTAGTTCCTGCCTGTTTTTGTGGAGATCGCCGCTTCCGGTCACCGGAGTAGGTTCCGAAGCAGGACTCGTTTCCCAAGCTATCTCTGACAGGTGATCAAGGAACCGGGACCATGGGCAGCGTGGTGAAGATCCGGTTGTCAGCATCCATCTCCAGAGCCACTCCCGTGAAGGATCCGCCCGGGGGCGCGGTGCAGTGGACCGAGCCGATGAAGTCGGAGGTATTGGCCTCCTTGAAGAGCTCGTCGATGAAACGGGCAACTTGGCCGCCGGCCTTCAGATCGATCTCCGTCTCAGCCAGCATGCGGCCATTCTGCATCAGTGCGCAGGTCAACGTCATCGCTTCCGACTCGAGGTTTCGGACCGCAGCTCCGGTGTTGATCCCGTTCTCCTGCCGCCGGGCCAGGAACATCGCGGCCGTGACGGGCGGGCAGGCGCCTATCCCGGCCACCCCCACGCTTGGGACGTCAAAGCGCAGGACCCCGCCCATGGGACCGTCGGAGACCACGCGCACCGATCCCGTCATCAACTCCCCTCGCCCGTGGGTCGAGATCGTAAGCTCGCTCAGCACCGCCATTTCCGTCCGAACACTCAAAGCCCCGTCCTCTCGGACCTCCAGATCTTCCACCACGTCCACTACCGATTCTGCAGCAATGACGGAGCCGTCCTGATCGTAAAAGTAGACGGCTGGTCGCATCGGTTCGGCACCCACGTTCACCAACACCAACTCGGATCGAACGGACGACCCGTTTCCGAAATGCGCGAAGTCCAGCGTCCCGTCCTCGCCGCCGGCTGCCGCAGGTTCCACCGGAATCATCGGCAGGGTCGTGAAGATTCCATTCCCGGTATCCATCTCCACCGCCACTCCCGTAAAAAGCTTGCCGCGCGGGGCAGTACAGCGCACCGATCCAAGGAAGTCGGAGGTGTCGGTTTCGGGGAACAACTCGTCGAGAAACCGGGCCTCCTGCCCGTCGCCTTTCAGAGAAATCTTCGTCTCTTCCAGCACGGCGCCCGCTTGCATCAATTGGCACTGCACCCTCATCCACTCCACTCCTCGGTTGCGGACCGCGACCGCTGAGCGGATCCCGCCCGCCTGGTTTCGAGCCGGGAAGATGGCGTCCCGGACGCGTGGACTCGCTCCCACCCCGGCAACGCCGATGCCCGGATCGACATAGCGGAGGACCCCGCCGATGGGACCGTCGGACTCCACGCGCACCGATCCGGACACCATCACCCTTCGAGAGTGGGTCGAGATCGTGATCTCTCCCAAGGGTTCCACGCCCATCTGAACACTCACCGAGCCGTCCTCTTGAACCTCCAGGCCTTCCCTCATCTCCACCAGCCATCCGCCGGACAGGAGATTCCCCCCGCGATCCAGAAAGTGGACGACCGGACGGATCGGTTCGGCGCCCACGTTCACCAACACCAACTCGGAGGTGATGGATTCCCCATTGGCGAAATGGGCGAAGTGCAGACTTGGCGCCTCCAGAACCGTCAGGGGCAGGTTGGGGGACTTGACCAGAGTGAGGTCCGTAGAAATGGAGTTCGGCAGCCCCGGCAACTCGCCGATGTCCACGAAGACGGCAGAGGCCGTGCCAGGATCCCGGGAGACTGTGAATGTGGCGCTTTCCACGCTGCCCCTGGGAATGGTGATTTGGCTTGAACCTCCGTCGATGACGCCGTTTACAATGGTGATCGGAAGCACGATATCGAAGAGCGCTCCCGTGTGCGACCGGGCTCTGAACCGGCCTTCCCCGGCGAATTCCAGCGAAATCATCGTGGTCAGTGGGCGCCGGTTTCGAGACAGCGAGAGCCTCTCCAGCGAGGACAGCCCGGCAAAGATCCCGTCCGGCAGTGTGGTCAGGTCGTTGCCCCGCAGATAGAGCGTTTCCAGCGAGGACAGCCCGGCAAAGATCCCGTCCGGCAGTGTGGTCAGGGCGTTGCCATGCAGCGAGAGCGTTTCCAGCGAGGACAGCCCGGCAAAGATCCCGTCCGGCAGTGTGGTCAGGTCGTTACCACTCAGATCGAGCCCCTCCAGCGAGGACAGCCCGGCAAAGATCCCGTCCGGCAGTGTGGTCAGGGCGTTGTCTAAAAGGTTGAGTTCCTCCAGCGAGGACAGCCCCGCAAAGATCCCGTCCGGCAGTGTAGCCAGGTCGTTGTCTAAAAGGTTGAGCTCCTCCAGCGAGGACAGCCCGGCGAAGACCCCGTCCGGCAGTGTGGTCAGGTCGTTGTAACCCAGATAGAGCCTTTTTAGTGTGGACAATTGGGAGAAGAGGTCATCGGGCAGAGTGCTCCGATCCGCGACGTGCAGAGTGAGCGATTGTAGCGCGGTGAGTCTGGAGAAGATCTCATCGGGCAGAGGGATCAGGTCGTTGTACCCGACCAAGGACAACCAGAGAGTATCCAGCCCAGTGAGCCCGGAGAAAAGGTCACCGGACAGGGGGAGACGGTCGTTGTAATGAAGGGGCAGAGTAAGTGTCTCCAGCCCAGTGAGCCCGGAAAAAATTCCGGCCGGCAGGTTCGTCAGTAGATTGCGGCTCAGCCCGAGCGTCTTCAGGGAGGACAGCCCGTCGAAGAGGCCTGGCGGTAGAGTCGTCAGGTCATTGTACTGCAACCGGAGTCCTTCCAACGAAGATAGTCCGGAAAAATCCCCCGATTTCAACTCTGGAATGGGGCTCTCGAGGCCGCTGGGAAGACCCCAAAACTTGTGCGGACCTGCCAGATCGAGGAAGCCTTTGATCACAGCCAGATGTGCCTCTGTCACATCACCGCAATCGGAAACGTCCGGAATCTTCCCCACGATGCCGTCGCGTACTTCCGGGGTCCGGTCGCAGACGGGGACGATCTGAGCCATGGCTTTCTCCGGTACGGCCAGCAGAATCAAGCCCAAAGTTACGGTTAGCATCGAGGTCGTGGATCGCAATCGGCGAGGATGTTCGATCTTTAGGGTGTGTACTGACATCCGGAATGGTTCCTCCCGGCAGAAGGTTTGGCCTTCGACAGTATTCAATGATGCTGGGGAGCTCCTTCTGGCCGAATTGTAGTACGGGTCACCGACTCGGCGGGTCGAGTCTTGGCCTCATTTCTGGTCCCGAGGGGATCCCCGGATTGGGAAAGAAGGGGGCGGCTCCTGCCTGCGGTCACCTCCGGAAACTGAGGAGTCAGGGGCTTAGTTTAGGGTCCAATATGTTGATCTTGTTGGACCCAGACCCCTCCAAGAGGCGTTTGGTCCGCTTCTCTTGGACCATAGAACCGGCGAAATCCTCCCTTTTCCCCCAGGATGTCCGTTAATTTCAATTATCGGACCTTCTTGAGGAGAAAACTCTTTGCAGAATCAGCTGGGGGACCCGCGGACCCGGCGCTGGTCTCGCCGGCGGCATCCTCCAGATCCGGATCCGCGACCCCGTCGGCGGACTTTGCTCTCGAGGAGTAGGCTTGCCGTATTCCGCGAGGGGAGGAGATGCCATGAGAATGAGAAACGGCAACCGGGGGTTCCGAGGAGTTGCGGCGGGCCTGGTGGCGCTGCTGCTGGTTTCTGCGACGGATGTGAGCGGACAATCCGCCTCGGATCTCGAGCGCTTCCAGTTGTACAACGCCTGCCGCCCCATGGGACTGGGAGGCGGTGGCGGCGGGTCGATAGATGCCGGCGCGGCGGAACCTGAGGAGGCAATCCAACTAAGTCCCGTTCTGGACGTCGCCAAAAGCCGCTTGCGGGCAGAGCGTCTCTCCTCATCCTTGAAAAGCGAGTCGAACGGAGCGTTCCTGAAGGTCTCCATCGATGTCAGGGCGGTCTCCCCCGAGCTCGTGGCACATGCTATCTCTCTCGAATACCACAAGCTCGTCACCGATCCCGCCAGCGGATTGGAGAACATGGCGCCCACGTGGAGAATCAGCTCGGTCGAGTGTTGCGGTGCCCACGATCCCGAACGCATCAGCGAAGTGCTGACCTCCGACCTCGACTGGTTCCTGGAGGAGTACCGGCGGGTGAACGAGGAGGATTGCCGCCCGCCCTCATTTACAACCACTGGACGGCTTTCCTGTGCCGGCCAGTGGGGCGGCACTGAGTGCTGGATGGAGTTGTCAAACCCGCCAGGATGCTACGTCTGGAATGGTTTCCTCCTGCCGGACCAGACCGTGACCTGGACGGGCGAGTGTGCCGGGGACCTGGCCCAAGGGCAGGGAACCCTCAAATGGGTCTGGGACAGAGGCAGAGGCAAGGAGACTGCGGAAGAGACCGGGTATCTTGAGGCCGGCAAGAATCGGCAGGGTCAGTGGATCACGCGCTACGAGAATGGAGCTGTCTCCGAAGGCCCCCATGTCGAGGGGAAGAGACACGGACAGTGGATTGTCCGCAGTGCGGATGGAGCGGTCCACGAAGGCTCGTATGTGGAGGGGAAGCGGCACGGGCGCTGGGTCACTCAGGACCCATCCGGCAAGCGAGAAGTGGTCACCTTCAAAAACGGCAAGACCACCTTCACATCCGTCCGCTCCACATCAGGAGATGTGATTATCTCGTCAGAATAAGTTCACCAAGTGGGGAAGCGAGGGGAAGGAAAAGCGCCCGTCCGGTGCAGAGAATGGGGAGTCAGAGGCCTGCCGTAGATTACGATAAAGGATATTATACTTATCTATTATGGCTGATCAGGAACTGGTGCTCAGAACCTCGGATTCGCGGGCCGAAACCGACCTCGAAGGGACCTTCCCGGCCGTCCTCGTGCGTGCCGGCAAGGCGGCCTGCTTCGCGGCCGATGAGTTCTTCTCCGCGCGCCTCTCGAATCCCCACACTCGGACCGCCTACGCCCGCCACGTGAGTCGGTTCCTCAACTGGTGCGAGGACCAGGACCTGGAGCTCCACCAAGTCACGCCCGGCTTGGCCGGCCGGTTCCTCGAACAGCTCCCCGGCGGCGCGTCCACCAAGAACCAGGCCCTGGCCGGACTGCGGCATTTTTTTGATGTGCTCGTCGCCCGGCATGCTGCCGTATTGAATCCCTTTCGGCTGGTTCGCGGGATGCGCCATCCCTTCGGGGAGGGCCGCACGCCCGAGGCGACCGTCGCCCAGGCCCGTCAGCTGCTCGCCTCCATCAAGACGGATCGTGTGTTCGGGCTCCGGGACCGGGCGGTCCTCGGGACGCTCATCTACACCGGCGCCCGGGTCGGGGCCATCAGCCGGCTGCGGATGCAGGATCTTCGCGACAACGGCAACCACCGGTCGCTGCAGTTTTCGGAAAAAGGGGGCAAGTCCCGGGAGATCCCGGTGCGTCACGACTTGGACGAGTGGATCGCGGCCTACCTCGAAGGGGCCGGCCTGACGGATGCGCCCCAGTCCTCGCCGCTCTTTCGGGCGGGAGAGCGACGCTCCAGCCCGCTCACCGATCGGGCGATGTCGCCTCCCGCCGTCCAGCGGATGCTCAAGCGGCGCATGGCGGCCGCCGGGTTGCCGAAGATCCTCTCGTCCCACTCGTTCCGCGTCCTGGTGGTCACGGACCTGCTGAGTCAGAATGTGCCGCTCGAGGACGTCCAGTACCTGGCCGGGCACGCCCACCCCAGCACCACCCAGGTCTACGACCGGCGCCGCCGGCGCGTCTCCCGCAACCTCGTCGAGCGGATCTCCGTCTGAAGGCCCTGTGCATACGACGGAGCGGCGGAGGTCTCCCGAACGGAGGGACGGAAGCGCCTCCGTTCGGGAGCGCGTTTGCTGAAATTCGATCAGTACATCCCGGCGCGACTAGACCGTCGACGCTATTGATCAGACAAAAAGGGCGCGTCGAAACCAGCGTGGGTCCGGATGCGAGGCCCAAGAGCATCGAAAGGAGGTCCACATGCAGAAAAATCTCGGCAAGGCTGAGCTGATCATCTTGATGGTGCCAGGAGTCTGCGCGGTAGAAATGATCGTAGCGAGAAAGTGGGGAATCGAGTCCAGATTTTCTCGATTTTGAGGTGCATAGTTGTTCTATTCGCCGAGAAATCGGGGAAATATGGACCGATTCTACCGCTTTCGCAGTAGATCAATTTCTGCGGCGCAGGCTCCTGGATCCCCATCAGGCAAGCCACGTCCAAGATCTCATGTGGGCCGAGGTCGAGGCCGAGGCAAAAGGGATGACGATGGATGAGTTCTACAAGGCTTACTCCCACCGGAAAGCTAGAATCGACAGCTACAAGCCAAGAGACGGGAGGATCGAGAATCGCATGCTGGTGGAACTGAAGAAGGCTGGCAGCTTTGGGCGGGCGTTGAGGCAAGCCTTCAAGATGGACCCCAAGGAGAGACATAAGTACCTGAAGCGAATTCTCGACGATCGACGAGACCGACGTCTGATGCGCATGTCCAACCCATAGTGAGGGTTCTTTGAAACGGCGGGATACGAGACCGTCCGTTCTCGCTTGGACTTACCTGCGGAGGCTGGATGCATGACTATGCCGAAAACGGGGACCGGGCACCTGTTTCTCCCATGACTTCGTCCGACCCCGTCCGGTGGGATAGCTTCATTCCGTAACTCCCTCAGAAAACGTTTCTTCGGCGCCCAGCCGGCGCAGCAGATCCGCGGTCTCGCTTGGGACCGGGAGCGGCGGAGAGCCGGGATGGAAATAGTGCCGGGCCACGAACAGCGGCGTCTGTCCCTTCCGGTTGCTCACGTTCACCTCGGCGCCGTGGTCAACGACCAGTTGCACCAGAGCGGGGGATTTGATGCGGGCGGCACCGTGCAGAGCCGTGTCCCCGTCCCGGTTGGCGGCATTCACGTCGGCTCCCAATTCCAGGGCGAGCCGGACCGCACGCAGCGTCTGTTCTTCAGTCACCCGGCTCTCGGTCAAGTTTCGGCCCACCCCGGCTGCCGCCATCAGAGTCGTCGTCATGTCGTCGGCTGCGAGCCGGGGAGAGGCGCCCGCCTTCACCAGAACCTGCATGACGCCGGCGTCTCCGGCCCTGGCCGCCAGCAGGAAGGGGGTCGCCCCCGCCGGCCGCTGCCGGTCGGCTGTGTAGCCGAACCGGGGAGGGTGCTTCAGGAGCCGGGCGTCGGGGTCCGCTCCCCGCGCCAACAGCGCATGAACCAGTTCCAGCTTGCCCTCCTGCAAGCCTCGCATGGCGTCCCACTCGTGGCCGGGATGCGCCACGATCCCCTTGGGACCGGTCATCTCGGTTTCCCAGGCGCCGGCGGCCCAGTGCAGAGCCGTGTATCCCGAGCCGTCGGAGTTCGGGTCCGCCCCCTGTTCCAGCAGCCAGAGCGCAAACGGCACGTGACCGCGCACGGTCGCCACCACCAGCGCACTCTCACCGCCGGAAGCCGTCACATTCGGGTCCACTCCTGCCGCCAACAAGGCTCGGGCACCGTCGAGATCGCCGACGCGAGCGGCAAACAGCAGAGGCGTGAAGCCGAACTTGGAACGTGCGGAAACCTCTGCACCATGTTCGATCAAGGTGCGGGAAACTTCTGCATGCTTCTCCGATAGAGCCCACATCAGCGCCGTCTGGTCTTCCAAAGGGGTTTTGGCGTTCACGTCAGCGCCATGCAGTAGCAAAAGCTTGACTGCGTCCGTCGAACCGCTGCGGGCGGCATGCATGAGAGGGGTCTCGCCGCTGGCGGGCGCGGCGTTGGGATCGGCCCCGGCTCCAAGCAGAACCCTCACCATGGAGGCGCTCCCGTTGACGCAGGCCAGCCACAGGGGACTCACTTCAAGTTCGTTGGAGGCCCTAACATCGGCTCCGGCCTCGATCAGCAGAACCGCGTTCTTCAGGTCGTCCCGATGGGCCGCCCAATGCAGTGCCGTGGCGCCGTCGGCCTGACGCTCGTTCACGTCCGCATGCGCGGCCAGCAGGGACCGCAAAGCCTCGTCGTCACCCGACTTGGCGGCCTCCACCAGACGATACGGGGACACCCGGCCTCCGGCGGCCGGGTTCCGGGATGGCCCGGCCGCCGCTGGAAAATCGGGTAACAGCACGAGGAACACCAGAACCGAAAGACCGAGGGAATGTAACCCTGATCCCATGGGCGGCCAGTGGAAGCGGGCGCCGCGGCTTCTGTTTGGATTGAATTTCATCCCAGTCGGACCCTTGCGAAGTGCTTGCAGACCGTCGCAGCCCGTCGCCATAATACTTTGAAAACAGCCGGTCGCGAATTCATGAACTCCAGGATCATCATCGCCTGTCTGGGACTCTCCCTGGCCGGGGCCCCTCAGTCCCAGGCCGCAGGCAAGGGAGTTTCCGGCAGCCCCAGCGCCGGACTCAGGCTGCATTCCCCCACCTCTGTCCCACCGTCGCTACCCCCTTACCGGACCCTCCTGGATCGCTACTGCGTCAGCTGTCACAACCGGCAACTCAAGACCGCCGGAGTCGAGTTCGACAGTTTGGACCTGGCTCGGGTCGGTGGCGACGCCCCGGTCTGGGAGAAGGTGGTTCGCCAGCTCAGGACCAGGGTGATGCCGCCTGAGGGAATGCCGCTTCCGACGGCAGATGACCGCTCGGCGTTCAGCTCTTGGCTGGAGTCCGCGCTCGACCGGGCGGCGGAGAGCGATCCCAACCCGGGCCGTCCGGCGTCCTACCGCTTGACCCGCACCCAGTACGCCAACGCGGTCCGGGACCTGCTGGCGCTGGAGATCGACGGTCCATCGCTGCTGCCGTCCGACGACCTGGCGTACGGGTTCGACAACATCTCCGACGCCCTCTCTTTCTCTCCGCTGCTCTTGGAAAGATACCTGTCGGCGGCCCGGAAAATCAGTCGACTCGCCGTCGGCGACCCCACGTTGCACCCGGCAGCCGCCACCTACACGACTTCGCCCCTGGCAGTGCAGTCCGGCCGCATGAGCGAAGAGCTTCCGTTCGGTTCCGGGGGAGGATTGGCAATTCGCCATCATTTCCCGCTCGACGGCGAGTACGTTCTGACGATCTCCCTCCAACGGCGCCGAACCGGCCAACCCCGGCAACTGGGCGTCCGTTTGGACGGGAAGCGGCTTCGACTCATTCGCCTGGAAGGCCAAGACCGGAACTCATCGTACGGACGGCCGGCGGCGCCGGATCCCACCGTCCGTTTTCCGGCCGAGGCGGGGACCCGGACGGTGGCGGTTTCGTTCCTCCAAAGAGCGCCGGCGCCCGAGGGATTGGGCCCGGCGCGGCTGCCCGTCGGCAGTCTCCGAGGCGGCTATTCCGATCGGGGCGTGCGCAGCCTCCGGATCGACGGCCCCTTTCGGGTCCAGGGGCCCGGCGACACTCCCAGTCGCCGGCGAATCTTCATCTGCCGTCCGCTCCCCGGGCGAGACGCCGACGAGTTGGACTGCGCCCGGCGGATCCTGGCCAACCTGGCCCGCCGCGCCTACCGGCGGCCGGTGACGAATGACGACGTCGAACCCTTGCTCGAGTTCTACCGGGAGGGTCGAAGCCGAGGCGGCTTCGACGCCGGCATCCGGGCGGCGCTGGAAAGGATCCTGGTCGATCCGGAGTTCCTGTTCCGGGTCGAGCGCGACCCGGCGACGGTGGCACCGGCGACCGCCTTCAACCTCAGCGGCCTGGATCTGGCTTCCCGCCTGTCCTTCTTCCTCTGGAGCAGCGTCCCCGACGAGGAGTTGCTGGTGGCCGCGGCCGGTGGGAGGTTGAGCGATCCCGACGATCTTGAAGTCCAAGTCAGGCGGATGCTCGCCGACAGCCGGTCCAAGGCCCTGGTGACGAACTTCGCAACCCAGTGGCTGCATCTCCGGAACCTCCGGGCCGTGACCCCGGACGAGAACCGGTATCCGGAATGGGACGACAATCTTCGGGAGGCGCTCCGGCAGGAGACGGAGCTGTTTCTGGAGAGCCAACTGCGACTCGATCGGAGCGTGACCGATCTGCTGGAAGCCGATTACACCTTTGTCAATCAACGTCTGGCCCGGCACTACGGAATTCCCCGAGTCTATGGGAACCGATTTCGAAGGGTGAACCTGCAAGATGAGCGGCGCCGGGGCCTGTTGGGCCAGGGCAGCATCCTGACCGTCACTTCGTACGCCACCCGCACCTCGCCGGTGCTGAGGGGCAAGTGGCTGCTGGAAAACATTCTGGGAACCCGGGTGCCTCCTCCGCCGGCCGACGTGCCCGAGTTGCCGGAGCACGGCGAGCAGAAGCGTGCCACCTCGACCCGGGAGCTGATGGAGCAGCACTCCGGAAATCCGGCTTGCTCGAGCTGTCACCGCCTGATGGATCCCCTCGGTTTCGCGCTGGAGAATTTCGACGCCATCGGCAGGTGGCGTGACCGCGACCACGGCGATCTTCCCATCGATTCCCTGGCGACGCTGCCCGACGGGACCAGGGTTCAAGGTCCCGCCGATCTCAGGAGTCTGATCCTTAATCGCCGTCGGGAATTCATCGAGACTCTCACCGGCAAGCTCCTGACCTATGCCGTGGGCCGCGGGATCGAACCCTATGACATGCCGGCCGTCCGTGAGATCATGAGGAAAGCGGCGCCGTCCAACTACCGCTGGTCGGCGCTGATCCTGGGCATCGTCAAGAGTCGGCCGTTTCGCATGAAGAGGTCCGGTCCATGAGGATCATCCGCAAGATCTCGCTGCCCCGCAGGTCGTTCCTCCGCGGCCTGGGCGCCGCCATCGGACTGCCCCTGTTGGACAGTATGGTGCCGGCCCTGACCTCTGGCCATGCCGGGACGAGTCCACCGGCTGACCGTCTGGGAGTGGTCTATGTGCCTCATGGCGCCGTGATGGAGAGTTGGACCCCCACAGCCCAGGGGGCCGAGTTCGAATTCACCCCCATCCTGGAACCGTTGACTCCGTTCAAGGACCGCATTCTGGTCCTGACCGGGCTCAGCAACGAGCCGGCGGTGGCGCTGCCCGGCGAACCTGCCGGCGGACATGGACGGATCGGGGGCGCGTTTCTGACCGGCGTGCACGTGAAGCCGACGGAAGGGGCCGGGGTCGAAGCCGGAGTCTCGTTCGACCAGATCGCGGCCGGCCAGTACGGGCGGCACACCCAACTGGCGTCACTGGAATTGGGACTGGAGGCGACCGATCTGGCGGGAGCCTGCGACGTCGGCTACAGCTGTTCCTACATCAACACGCTCTCCTGGCGGAACTCCACCACTCCCCTGCCCACGGAGAACAACCCGCGGGCGGTTTTCGAACGCCTCTTCGGCGACCACGAGAGCACCGATCCGGCCGAGCGGCTCCATCGGATCCGGACGAAACGGAGCATTCTCGACTCGGTCACCCGGAAAGCGGCCCGGCTGCAAAGGCGGATCGGCGCCGGCGACAGCAGCAAGCTGGTCGAATACCTGGACGCGGTCCGGGACGTGGAGCGGAGAATCCAGATCGCGGAGACCCAAGCCGGCAGGCAGGCGACGGTGCTGGAGCGTCCCGCCGGGATCCCCGGCAGCTTCGAAGAGCACGCCAAGCTGATGATCGACCTGCAGGTCCTGGCCTACCAGTCGGACCTCACCCGCGTCATCACCTTCATGCTGGGACGGGAGCTGAGCCAGCGGACCTATCCCGAGATCGGAGTCCCGGATCCGCACCACCCCCTCTCCCATCATCAGAACGATCCGGAAAAGCTGGAAAAACTGACTCGAGTCAGCGTTCTCCACATGCGGATGTTCGCCTATTTCCTGGAGCAGCTGCGATCCACCCCCGAGGGGGACGGTTCGCTGCTGGACCAGGTGACCCTCCTCTACGGAAGCGGCATGAGCGACAGCGACCTGCACACTCCCCGCAACCTGCCTGTACTCGTGGCCGGCGGAGGCGCGGGGCGGCTCAGCGGAGGCCGCCACCTTCGGTTCGAGGAGGGGACTCCGCTGACCAACCTCTATCTGACGGTGCTGAGCCAACTGGGAGTGCCGGTCGAGCGCATCGGCGACAGCACGGGCCGAGTGGAACTCCTCTCAGACGTGTAACCGGAGTTGGTCAATTGCCGCGGACCGAAGCCTGTCCCGCGTGAAGCCGCGTCCTTGCGGAGTTTTCCGGGACCTTCACCGGGAGCGTCAACCGCTTGGCGGCAGGGCCGGGCTCGGCATCGAGCCGGGACAGATCGAGCGTGAGCTCGACCTTGAGCCACCACCTGGGATGGTCGACGATCCGGACCGGAACTCCGGCGTTCCGTCTCGCGTCCGGCTCGGCGAGAAGACCCGACACCAAAGCCAGCAGCGGCCAGACGGTCAAGTAATCGCTCCTGCCAGGCGCATCTCGCGGACCACCCTGCGGCCGGCGGCCCGTTGGGTCGAAACGTAGACGAACGCCGGAATCCGGGTGAAGGACACCAGGTGGATCCGACCCCAGATCAAGGTTCGCAAACGGGGCCGATGCTTGAGCTCGCCTCGCAGGACCACCCTCACTCCCTGGTCTATCCGGCCGATCCCGGTGATCAACCGCTTGCCCATTCCGAAATCGTGTCCCGAGTTCCAGAAGGCGGCGTCCAGCCAGGCCAATGTCTCCGAAGTGAGCATCTCGGCGGCCAGATCCCGGGCCACCAGATAGAAGTTCCCGGCCTTGATGTTCTCGAAGTACTCCCGGAAGGTGTCACCCTGAGCCAGGGTGTAGGCTCGGGCGACCTGTCCGGTATGGTGTCGGTCGCCGACACCATGCCCACCCCGTACCTCTCGGCCAATTCCAGAGTGAGGCGGTTCATTCTCCGGACCCGGTGCATGTTGTATTCGACGACGGGAAAGTGTTCGAAGAGCTGGGAGTCTGCGCGGTAGAAATGATCGTAGCGAGAAAGTGGGGAATCGAGGCCGGATTTTCTCGATTTTGAGGTGCATAGTTGTTCTATTCGCCGAGAAATCGGGGAAATATGGACCGATTCTACCGCTTTCGCAGTAGATCAATTTCTGCGGCGCAGGCTCCTAGGGCACCATCTTGAGGTTCGGCTGTTCGCCGAACTCGAACCAGAACGGGTGATTGCAGGTATAGGGAAGATCATTGTCGTTCAGATAGGTCAACAGCAGTTCCAGATCCTGCGCCTGCCGGGCGATCCGTTCGATCTCCCGGAATTGGCGGTGGTCCAACAGGTAGACGTTGATGTGGATGGTGTGTCCGACCCGGTCCCGGTCCAGGATCTTGACCTCCACCCCCGGCACCAGAGCAGGCCGTTCCCAGCCGATGCAGTCGTAAGCCGCCATCGTGTCATGATCGGTGAAGGTCACGAACGACATTCCCGCATCCCTCGCCTTCTGGTAGAGGAATCTCGGGTCGACGGAGGTGTCGGCGATGACGTCATACGAAAAACGTGTGTGGACGTGCAGGTCTGCGGCCTTCCATCCTTGCGCCATGAGCCGGCGGGCCCGCCGCGGAGAGATCATGCGCCTCCCATAGCCGGAGGCTCCTCCGGTCGAACCTGTCCCCAGTGATGGTCTCACTCCACACCTCCGATCTGTCTTGGATTCGGTGTAAATTCGGCGACTACGCCACTCGTTCGCGATGCCCCTGGACGACTTCCCTGTAGCAGTCGAACAGCGATCCGAAGACCGCGTCCCAGGTTCGCTCCAGCGCCATCTCCCGGGATCGGGCACCCATGTCCCTTCGCAGCGCCTCGTCCTGGATCAATCGATTCAGGTAGAGCTCGAACTCCTGGTCATTGGACGCGACGAACCCGTTGGAGCCGTGTTCGACCAGTTCCTTGGGACCCATCTTGTCGGTGACGACGACGGGCAGGCCCGAACTCATGGCCTCCAGGACCACGTTGCCGAAGGTGTCCGTCTCCGAAGGAAAAGCGAACAGGTCCGCCGACGCGTAGGCCCGGCTCAGTTCGAGTCCCGTCAGGAATCCGGTGAAGTTCGCGGACGGCGCTTCCCGCTCCATGCGGCTGCGAAAGGGTCCGTCTCCCACCACCTGCAGGCAGGCGTCCCCGTGCCGTCGAAAGATCCGCGCCAGCAACCGAAGGTTCTTCTCCACCGATACGCGGCCCACGTACAGGACCGTGGTCCGGGAGGACTCCCGGCGATGCTCCGGACTGAATCTCCGCGTGTCGACGCCCCGGGAGAAGCAGTCCATGGGGACGCGGATCCTCCTTCCCAGGGTTCGGGCGATGCTGCGGGACGGAGCCAGGACCTTCTCGCAATGCCGGTAGTACCACTCGACGAACTTCCAGCAACCCTCCAACGTGGACTGCTCCAGGAGATCGGAGGGAAGCCCCAGCCTCGCCATGAGACTCCGTCTTCGGGTTCCGACATACTCGGGCAGAGCCGTGTGGTACACGCCCACCAGGGGAAGTCCCAGCTTGTCGGCGGCGGCCAGCGCGTTGAGGCCCATGGACCCTGGGGTCGCGGCGTGGATCAGGTCGTATCCGCCCTGGCGGCAATCTTCCTGGAGATTCCCTCGTGGAGTCCAAAGATCGAAGACCAGGCCGGCGTAATAGCGCATGGGGAGCCGGGGCCGGTAGCGAAAGATCCGGACCGAACCCTGCTTTTCCAGGGACGTCCGCGAACCATAGGTGAAGAAGTCCAGGTCGATCTTTCGCCGCCGGCAGTAGGCCGCCAGGTACTGGTACGTGTTGGACACGCCGTTCACCTGGTCCAGGGTGTCGGTGAATATGGCCGTTCTCGGCAACGGGCCGGATCTGCCCGGCACCACGGGCTTGGAGCCGGCGACCGGCGTGCCGGAAGGCGATACGGAGCTGGAGTGAGGCCTCCGATATGGTGAACTCATCCCGTCAGATACCTTATCAGCGAGGGCCGAAGCGAAGCCTCCAATTGGGTGAAGTTTGGGTAAAAATCCGTGGAAAAATCGTCCACGGCACCCGCATTGATTCCCGGGTCGCCGCTCGGCGGCGGGTCCGCATTGCTCACCCGGGACAGGCGAAACCAGAAATTCGGGCCAGTGTCCCGGATTTTTACTATCCATGGAGAAAAATGGACTAATTTTCTCTATCAATAGTGAATGGTCCAATGACCCAGCGATGACCGCAAAGGAGGAGAGGCTTCCGCGTCCTCCCGCGTTTCCCTCGTCGGTCCCGGTTCCGAACGGCTCGTCACACCCGGTCTTTCCGAACCGACATGACCAGGGTGGACCGGGTGACCATGCTGCGCCCCAGCCGGAAGAAGACGAAGAGCCAGAGTGCCTGGAGCAGCAGCAGAACCTTCGGATCCCAGAGTAACTCCAGTCCCAGATTCAACTGGGAACGAATCTGGGGGGAGCCGGGCAGGACCATCAGCATGCCGGCGGCGCAGGCTGCCGCCGCCAGGCTCGGAATCCGATAGGCGGAGACCCGATGGTCTCCTCGGTAATCGGCCCGGAGGCCTTCCGAGTAGGCTCGCCAGAGCTGGGAAACCAGGGCCGTGACCAGCACCGCGGCGCCGTAGCGGGAGTTCAGGAAGAGAAACGATCCCACCAGACCGGACAAGACCAGGACCAGGGCGCTCAAGGCTTGCACCGGACCCACCTTGGCGCCGTCCAGACCCGAGCTGTAGGCGATCTTCTTCATCTCTCCGGTGAAGGCGAAGTGGAAGTGTTCGAAAAACCGGCGGGCCGCCGGTCCGAGCTGATCCAAAGGCTTGCCGTAACAGCAGCCGAAGCTGATACACGCCAGCCGCCGTTGGCCGTCGACTTGGCAAAAGAAACGTCCGGCATCACTTCGGTCCGGGCCGTCGGGGAGAGTCTTGTCCGCCTTCGGATCGCTGAGGAGAACGCGGCGGGCGAACGGTCCGAGGCGAACCCTCGGAATCCTGACCCGACTGTTCTCCCCTCCCGCTCTCGAGATGGGCCTCCAGCCGAATGATGGACCGGCGGGACGTGTCTCCGGCTGCGATTCGACGGACCACATTGGCGAAATAGTTGGACTGCCGTATGGTGATGGGCAGGTCGACTCGTTGACCCCGGTCGGCCGATCCTTCAGCAGCAGATTGGTCATGGCATCCAACGGCTCGTTGCCACCCTCCCGAGGGTAGCAACCGGTTCCGTCAGAATGCCGTACGCTTCGTCACGCTGAGCTGGGGATACCAAGAAAATCAGGACAATGTTGCAACAAGAGGAGGTGCAGGCGGCTCGCGGCTGGATCGTGCCCAGTGGATTCTTGTGTCTGCGGAGGGGAGGCGGAATCCGGAGCGGCCGGATCAGAAACGCCCAGGTGTCATCCTCCTCGATCGATTCTCGGATTCACGGCCGGGGAGATCCGATCTGCTGCCGGCCCGCTCGATGAAGACTTCCTGGGCCGCTCGCGATGGCTGTCCAGGTTCAGGCGACCGGTCCACGTACTTTCCGTCCGGCTGGCAGTCCCAGGCCGAAGCATTGTCTCGTTCATAGACCTGCAGGATCTCGTCCAACTCCTGCTTCAAGGCCGGGTCCCGAACCGGCACCACGGTCTCCACCCTTTTCTTCAGGTTCCGCTTCATCCAGTCCGCAGAGCCGATGAAGACCTCGATATCGCCGCCGTTGACGAAACGGTAGATCCGGCTGTGCTCCAGAAAACGCCCCAGGACACTGAACACCCGAATATTCTCGGACAGCCCCGGGACTCCCGGCCTGAGGCAGCAGAGGCCCCGAACGTTCAGGGAAATGGGGACTCCGGCCTGGCCGGCCCGGTAGAGCTCCCGAATGATCTCCGCGTCCTGAAGCTGATTCATCTTGGCATGGATGCCGCACGGTCTGCCGGCGGCCGCGTGTTCGGCTTCGCGGCGGATGAGTTGATTGAACCGTTTGCGCATGGCCACCGGGGCGACGATCATCTGCGAGTATCCGGTGTGCGGCGTCTTTCCCGTCAGCGCGTTGAAGACCGCCGCGATGTCCCGGCAGATCTCCGGGTCGGAGGTCAGGATCCCCACGTCCTCATACACTTTCGCCGTTCCGGTATGGTAGTTTCCCGTTCCCACGTGGGCGTAGTAACGGATCCTTCCCTGCTCTTCCTCCCGTAGTACCAGCGCCAGCTTGACGTGGGTCTTGAGCCGTTCCACACCATATGCTACGTGCACGCCCTCATTTTCCAGATATTGCCCCCAGGCGATGTTGGGAGCCTCGTCGAATCGAGCTGTCACCTCCACCAGCACCGCCACCTGCTTGCCTCTCCGGGCGGCTTCGGCCAACGCCTTGACGATGGGAGAATCGCCGCTCGTCCGGTAGATGGTCAGCTTGATGGCCAGGACGTCCGGATCGATGGCGGCAGCCTCGATGAACCTCAGGACCGATGAATCGAAGCTGTGATACGGATGATGCAGCAGAAGGTCACCACGTCTGATCTCGGGGAAAATGGCTGCGGGGTGGCCATATTCCAGGCGACGCAGGCGGGGATGCGTCACGGGCCGATGAGGCGGGAAACGGAGGTCTTCGCGATCGCCCGGATTGAATTTGGACAAGTCGCTGAGTCTGAGCAGCTGCCTTGTGGGATAGATGTCATCGGGCTCCATCTCCAACTGTCGGACCAACCATTCGGCGAGCTTCCCGGGCATGTCCCGATTCACCTGGAGCCGGACCGCACCTGCGAAGCGTCTGGCCTTCAATTCGCTGCTCACTTGCTGAATGATGCTGCCCGGTGCGTGGGACTCGTCCTCCAACAGATCCCGGAAGCGTTCCGGGTCTCCCGAGCTGCCGCGGGTCACGCGGAAGGCGTAGATTCCCCGAGGAGGGATCTCCGGGTACAAAAGATCGATGTTCCCGGCAATGACCTGCTCCATAGGCGTGAAGCCGGAACGGTCCGGGAGGGGAACCCACCGGGGCCGATTGTCCGGCACCTTGATGCGGACGAACCGCTCGCGTCCATCGTCATCGGTGAAGAGAATCGCCAGATTGAGTCCCAGGTTGCTTATGAAGGGGAAGGGGTGCTCCGGGTCCACGGCCAGCGGCGTCAGGATCGGCATCACCGAATCCTGGAAATATTCCCGTAGATACTGCCTCTGCGAGGCCTCCAACTGATCGTAATCGACAATACCCACTCCGTCGGCGGCCAGGGCCGGGCCCAGGTCCTCCAACAGCGTCTGTCCCAGCCTCCTGGACTGCTTCCGCAGTTCGGCCTGGCAAGCTCGGAACACGGCTTCGGGTGAACGGCCGTCGATGGCGGTCTTTTTGGAACGATTTCGGATCTGGCGCTTCAGTCCGCTGATCCGCTTCATGAAGAACTCGTCATGGAGCATGCCGGCGATCCCGGCGAACTTGACTCGCTCCACGAGGGGAAGTTCACGGTTCTCCACCAGGGCGACGACGCGGCTGGCGAAGCCCAGCCAGCTCAACTCCCGGTTGAGATAGGCTTCGGGGGAATCTAAGGTGACGCGGGGCAGGGACGGAGATGCTGTTCCAGAAACCGCTGACATCGTGATGTTCCCGCAAATTGGACCACAACAGGCTTCGATTCTGCAAGCGAGCCCGATAACAGGTTTGAGCGGCGGGACGGATTCAGGTATGCAAGTGTTCGGAAGATGCCGTGCCGGCTTTCGCCGCCGGCCGACCCCAGCGTGACCCTGGCAGCCCGTGGTAAAAGTCGTCACGGCATTCGCCCGTCCCTGCATCCCGGCGGACTGCTGACCGATGCAACGAGACATCGAAACCCTCGACCGACATTCCGTGGCCGCCGTGGACCTGGGCTCCAACAGCTTCCACATGATCGTGGCGCGCGCCAGGTCGGGAGACGTAATGGTCCTGGATCGGCTGCGGGAGATGGTCCAGCTGGCGGCTGGACTCGACTCTTCCAGGCGGCTCTCCCACGACGCCCAGCTTCGTGCTCTCGACTGCCTGAGGCGCTTCGGCCAGCGGGTGATGTACATGGCTCCCGAAAGAGTCCGCGCCGTGGGGACCAACACCTTCCGGAGTGCTCACGACGCTCAGGATTTTCTGATCCGGGCTGAAGCCGCCCTGGGCCACCCCATCGAGACCATCTCCGGTATCGAGGAGGCGCGGCTCATCTACCAGGGCGTCGTCCACGGCCTGGCCAGTCCGGCCGGACGCAAGCTGGTGGTGGACATCGGTGGCGGCAGCACCGAACTGATCGCCGGGGAATCCTTCGATGCCGTCCTCATGGAAAGCCTCTATCTGGGCTGTGTCTCCATGAGCCGCACCTATTTCAGCGACGGCGAAATTACCTCCCATCGCTGGAAGCGAGCCGAACTGGCGGCGCACCAGGAGTTCGAATCGGTCCAGGCGCGCTATCGGGATTTCGCTTGGGAGGAGGCCCTGGGAGCTTCGGGCACCGTTCGCGCCATCCAGGCGGTGGTCCGGAACGCCGGCTGGAGCCGCGACGGGATCACCCCCGAGGCTCTCCGGCGTCTTCGAGATGCGATCCTCAAGACGGGGACCATCAGGAAGCTTCGGTTCAACGGACTGCGCTCGGCGCGGCGAGGGGTCTTCCCCGGTGGACTGGTCGTGCTCATGGCGGCGTTCGATTCGCTGGGAATCGAGCACCTGCGTTCGGCCGACGGCGCCCTGCGCGAGGGCCTTCTCTACGATCTATTGGGCCGCATCCGGGAAGCGGATGTCCGCAGCCAGACCGTCGCCTCACTGTCCGACCGCTACCATGTGGACCGGATACAGGCGGATCGAATCCGGACGACGGCCCTGGACTTCCTGGAGCAGGCCGCTCGAGGCTGGGAGTTGGATTTCAGGGAAGCTCGGCTGATGGTTTCCTGGGCGGCGCAACTGCACGAGATCGGACTCGACATCGCCCACCATCACTACCACAAGCACGGCGAGTACATCATCGCCAACTCCGACCTGCTGGGCTTCTCGCGGGAGGAGCAGAAGCTCCTGGCCACGCTGGTCAGGGCGCACCGGCGGAAGTTCCCCGTTTCGGTGTTCAAGGGGTTGCCCGCACAACAGATTCTCAGTGCGAAACGTCTGGCCATTCTGCTTCGGCTCTCGGCCCTGTTGCATCGCAGCCGGGTTTCGGTCCCCATGCCCGAACCTCGGCTCCGAGCCGAGGAGAAGCGAGTGACCTTGGAGTTTCCCGCCGGATGGCTGCGGCTGCATCCCCTCACCGGCGCCGACCTGGATGAAGAGACGGCGTATCTCCGTTCATGCGGTTATACGCTTCGCTGTTCCTGATCCGAATCCGCGCGGAATCGCTACCAGTCCGTGGTGAAAGTCCCGCGAGCGCCGAGACCGCTCCTGCGCCCGCCGGACCAGGCGCAACGGAGGGAGCATACCGGGAGTAGGTGACCGAGTCGCAACACAGTCCGCGCACGATGCGGGGACGGTCGAATGCCGTGACGACTTTTGCCACGGGCTGGCACCATTCTTCGCCCACACCGCCTTCCGCGACTCACCAAGGAGTAGCTTGGGCGCAGAACCGCCGGAACCTCTCCTCCGTCGCGTCTTGGGCCTGGGATTGAAGCTGCTCCAGGCGGCGCTCCAGCTGATCCAGACCCACTGAAGATTCGGGTCGAGGACGAATTTCCGTCCAGATTCGCCGTGCCATCTCCCGATGGACCGCCAAGTCATGAATATCTCCAAGCACGCCCTGTAGAGACTTGAGACTCTTGATCGAGGAAGCCGCCTCCCGGGCCGGATAGAGGCTGCTAAAGAACTCGAGCAGGTAGCGGAGCTTCTTGCAGTCGATCCGAAGCCGATGCAACGACTCGATCTCCAATCCGGCGAGACTCTCTCTGCGTGTGACCCGGCGATAGGCCTTCCGAATCCGCTTGGAGGCGACGGCTCCAAGCGGTCTTCGGCCCTTCTTGGGAAGCGCCTGGGGGTCGGTTCCCGAGACCAGGAACTCTTCCCATCGTCCTACCGCTTCCGCCCAGGACACCGAGTTCAGGACCCTTGCCAGGACGGGCCGCTGGTCTCTGCGCCGGCGCCGGGCCAATTCCTTGACCGGGACCAGTTCTTGCCGGATCCGCTCCGAGAGGCCGGACTCATAGGCCTCCAGCTTCTCCAGAAAGACATCCAGATCCCGGGAAGGGCCGGTCACGCGGGTCATGGACGAGAGCACGACCTTGATGCGTTCGGCCTCCCCTGCCGGGAAGACTCCCTTGACCTGGGTCAGGGCCGATCGAGCTCGGCGTACGGCGACGCGAAAATCGTGCAGGAACTCCGGGTCCCGACTCCCGAGCACACCCTCCTGGTTGCGGAGGATCGCGCTCAGCAGAGCCAAATGGATCTTACCAAGAGCCTCATGGGCCGGCATTCCGGGCGACAATTCCAGCGTCGGTCTGGATGAGTAGCGCACGAGGCGGTCCTGGATCCGAGCCGGATTCCCTGGAGCTGCAGGCGACCCGGATCTGACGTTGATCCCGGCAGAACGATCTCCACTCTCCCTGGCTTGCAGGCTCGACGCTCGGCCGTAGTAGACTGGCTGCAAGTGGGATGATGGCAGGATTCAGCGGGTCATGAAACAACTGCTCATTTTTCGGCATGCCAAATCGGATTGGAACGCCGCGTATGCCGTCGACCACGATCGACCGCTGGCGCGGCGCGGTATCGCCGCCGCGGAACGGATGGGACGTTACCTGGCCCGGTTGGGCCAGGTCCCGGACCGGGTGATCTCCTCCTCTGCGGTCCGGGCGTGGCGGACCGTGGAACTGGCCGCCCAAGCCGGCGCTTGGCCGTGTCCCATCGAAGCAACGCGCGACCTGTACGACACCACCTCGGACCAGCTGTTGGAGATCATCCGGGGCTGCTCCGATTCCCATTCCCGCCTGCTTTTGGCCAGCCACCAACCCACCTGTTCCGTGCTGGCCGGCCGCCTCATCGGGAGAGCCCAGATCAGGTTTCCCACCGCAGCCATGGCCAGGATCGACCTGCCGCGGGACCGGTGGGGGAGTGTCCGTTGGGGCGAGGGGAGCCTGGTCTGGTTCGTCACTCCGAAGCTGTTGAAATCCGTGATGTAAGTGGCTCCGGCGCGGCCCGGCATGTCCGAGTGCGGACCCGGCACCCTGCCGGGCCCCTCAAACCAGATATTTCTTGGCGATCTTGGCGGCGACCGTCCCGATGGCGTAATAGCCGACCGAGATCCGTCCCACGTGCGTCAGCAGGTCGTACGCCTTCCAGCGATTCCAGCCATACTCCTCCTCCATCCAGAGGATGAGCCAGGCGTAAGCCTGAGCCGTGGCGCGTTCCATGGGACAGCCGGTGGCCACGGTCATGATCTCTTCCGCCGACACGATTCGGGGTCCGGGTATTGTCTTTCCGGGGATCAGGTCCACGGTGATGACCGTCTCCGAAGGCATTTCGAGCCCACTGGCCGAAAGCTCACCGTGTCCCATGGCGGCGTGGGCGTCTCCGAGATAGAGGTAGGCTCCCGGAACGTAGACCGGCAGATAGACAGTGCTGCCGGGCCCGGTCTCGATGATATCCATGTTGCCCCCGTGGGGTCCCGCCGGTCCGGTGGTGGGCACGCCCGTGTCCGGAGCCGTCCCGATGCAACCCAGCATGGGACGATACGGAATCGTGATCTCGTCGCTCCAGTAGATCTTTCCGTCGCGGATGGGGCAGACGTGAGTGCCGTGGGGACAGTCCGTGCCGATCCACTCGGCGAGCTGCCTGGGATCGCTGGTACGGGTGGCGCATTGGCCGATGCTGGGGCGAATCTCGTGGATATGGACGGCCAGCGCATCCCCCGGTTGCGCTCCGTTGACATAAATGGGACCGGTCTGCGGGTTGCCGAAGGGGATCGCCTTCCGGTCGCGGCGATCCTCGTTGGTTCGAACCTGCCCCGAAAACGCATCTTCGGCCTCTACCAGCACCCTTTCTCCAGGCTCGATCCGTAGACGCACCTCATTGTGCCGGCTGTACTCGTAGTAGAGAGGACCAACTGGCAGTCTTCGCATGGTTCACCTCGTTCTTCAGTGGCGGATTCGATCCGCGAGAGTCTACCAGCCCGCGCCGAGGCGCGTCGCGGCACCCCGGCACACCTTTCACTACCCTCTTCTCCTTCCCTTCCGCTGTGTATAATCTGACCTTTTCTTGGCTGACCGCCCCGACAGGAGGATCACAATGCCGTCAATCAGCGACCGCGCTACAGCTCTGAAGAAACGCATCCACTCCGGCGAAACCATCGTTGGCGTTTCCGCTTCACCCGACAGCGACGGGGACACACTCCGTTCCATCGTCGAGGCCGACTCTTATGACTTCCTGTGGGTCGACAGCCAGCACGACGCCTACAATGAAACGAACCTGATCCGGTTCTGCACAGTGGCCGCCGAACTGGACATGCCGGTGCATTTTCGCATCAAGCACACGCGGCATACCTACCTCATTGGAAACGTACTGGATCTGGGCCCGGCAGGCATCGAGGTTCCACAGGTCGAGACCGTGGACACTGTTCGTGAAGCAGTGGACAACTTTTACTACGCTCCGCAGGGAGTCCGCAGTTGGGGCGGCTTTCACCGGCTGAATTGGGATCCCGAGATCGATCATCGGGAGTACCGGCGCTGGTGGGGGGAAACGGGAGTCCTCTGGATGCAGATCGAGTCGGTGGCGGCGGTGACTGCGGCCCGGCAACTGGCTCAGCCGGGCGTCGACTGCCTCTCCTTCGGACCCATGGACCTGACCTTCAGCCTGGAGAGCCACCCCCACCACCCGTTCAAGAGCGTCGACGACTGTGTCCGGCACATCTGCGAGCAGCTTCGAGGATCCGAGACCAAGGTCTGCTTCCGAAACTACACGCCCGATACCCGCCAGAAATACCTGGATATGGGGGTCACCGTCCTGTTGGAGAGGCCTCAGGTATAGGAGCCGGCGGCAGCCCGGCCCAAAGCGTCAGGTCCGGATGTCGTTGCGGCGAAGACCAAGGCCGCCGATCCACCCCGGCGTCAGAATTTGTACGACGCGACCAGGTAGGAGAAGGTGTTCCCATCCCCCGGCGTATTGGCCTTGAGAAACGGTCCAGGGAACATGTAGCCAATGCCGCCGCTCAGGCTCACGGCCTTCGAAACCGGTACGGTGAACACGGCGTCCAGCTCGTTCCCGACCTTCAGGTCGGTGGCTCCTCCGGGCGGCGGCGCAACGGACAATGCCCCTGCCACGGTGTAGAGGGCGTCATTCCCTGTGGCCAGCCAGAAGGAGTGGAAATCGAATTGCAGTCCAAATTTCGGATGGGGCTTGAACTCGGCTCCGAGTCGGATGTTCTTCAGATTGCGCCAGCCCACAAGGTCATTGTAGCCGTACAGGAAGTGGGCGGTGGGATAAATGTCCACAAAGCCGCCGACCCGGCCATCGCTGCCATCCTCGTCACCCGAGCCAAAGTTGTAATGAACATAGAGTCGCGGGCTCGATTCGGCATCGATGGAATAGCCCAATTCAGCGTAGTAGCCCCAGGCCTGGATTTCCGCACCAGCCAAATCGCCCCGCTGCCGGACCAGGGCCAGGTTGTAGTCCCAGGGGCCGAGACCCTTCGCCCACACTCTCAATCCCATGGTGTAGCGGTTGAGATCGCCTCTCTGGTTCAACTCGTTGACGACGGACCGGATCGACTGCCATAGGAGGTAAGGTTCCAGGGTGGAACCAGGGATCACGTTTTCGATGGCGCCATACACGCCATGCAAGTTGTTCCCTTCCATCGAGCGGTTGATTCGCACGGCGGGGTCGTTCTGCACCACTTGCGCCGAGAAGACATCGACCCGGGCGCCGTCGCCGCGGAACTGGAGCTTCACCGCGTCGAAGGCTCGGGAGGTGTTCGTCCAATTCAACGCGCCTATGAGACGCTGATCTCCATAGGCCAGGACCTGGCGGCCCACAGTCAACGTGACCGGCGATTTTTCACTCCCAATCTGAGCGTACGCCTGCCGCAAGTCGAACCCGTCACGGAAGACTCCGATGTTCGGCAACCCGTCACGGATGCCCGGAGCACCGGCATCCTGTCCCTGAAACCCGAACTTCAGCCAAGAGACAGGGGTGATCCCCAAATCGAGACGGGTCCGGATCAGACCGTATCCGTCGTCGCTTCCTTGCCGGTAGCCCAATGCCCGCCGACCCTCGTAGCGGACCCGGAACTCGCCGGAAAGATCGACCCAGCTTGGCAGGTCATTCCCCAAGGCCCGATCGACCGTGACCGGAGGCTTCTCGGCGGTTTTTTTCTCCTCGTCGTCACTGCTGAGAACGGCCGTCGACGACAGCAGCCAGATGGCGCCGGCCAGCATTGCCCACTTCACCGGAAACGGAAAATTCGGGAGGTTCAGAAAAGTGCCGAAGGTTTGGTTGCCTTCCGGGTCGTCTCCACTACGGGGCTTCGAAGCCGAGCCGTCTGCCGACCGGCAATCGGCCTGCCGCCGTCGCACCTTTTCCGCCGGGCTACCAGCAACTTGGAAAACTCCGTCATCGTGAATCTTCATGGTTACTTGCGCACCCGTCCGCATTCGGCACCAGCCGGTGAACAAACTCGCCGGACCTCCGCCCGGCAGAGGACCCCCGTGTAACAATACCGGAACCAGTTCTTCTCTTCCCCCCCCTGCCGCGACATTTACCCGGTGGGATGAGGCCACCCAGGCACCGGTTCGACATCTCCCCTTTCACTTCATTCGTCGCTGCCGTTTTCGACCCTGAGCCCTCTCGCCGGTCCGACAGTCCTCCAAATCCAAGGTGACGCCGTAGTCTTCCCGGGCGGAACGGAGCGAAACCTTCTCGTTCTTCACGTCCCGCAGCACCGATTCGGGTGACCGTTCCAGCGGGTCTCCCCATCCGCCGCCCCCAGCCTGCCGATGATAAAGGACTTCGCCCGCTTTCATCGTCGTAGAGATCATGACCGGGAGCACTTCTTGGCTGCCGTCCTTTCGGTAGAGGACGTTGATCGAACCTTTTCCCGGTTTCCCGGAGCATAAGCCGTAGGGGAGATGATCGCGGCGGTCGGAGCGTATCGCGAGATGGGTTTCGCCCTCCAGCAGTTCCCACTCCCGTTCCACGGCCAATCCTCCTCTGTATTTTCCAGGTCCTCCGGTATCCCCCACCAGGCCGTAACGCCGAATTCGCACCGGGTATTCGGCTTCCGCCTGCTCCACCGGGATGTTGCTGGCCACGACGATGGGATTGCAGAGACCATCGTTGCCGTCCATCCCCGGCCGGCCTCCCCAGGTGCCGGTGACCGACTCGTAGTAGATGTAGGGAGACCGGTCCCGGTGGCGGCCCCCGAAAACGACCAGGGTGTTTCCGCCCTCTCCGGCGGCCAGGATGCGATCGGGAAGGAGCCCGGCCATGGCTCCGAAGATCGTGTCCACCATGCGAAATCCGGTCACGCCGCGCATTGAAGAGGCTCCCGGCATCACGACCTCCGCGACGGTGCCCGGTTCGGTGATGATGTTCAGAGGACGGAACATCCCGGCCGTGTTGGGCACATCCCCGCTCATGGCGCATCGCACACACACGGCCACTGCCCCGCAGGTGAAAGAGCGAGTCGAATTGAGAGCGCCCCGGACCTGAGGGTCGGTTCCTCTGAAATCAGCGGTGAAGGTGTCGTCCTCTATGGTGACGGTGACCTGGAAACGAACCCGGGGCCCGCCGACGCCGTCGCTGTCCATATAGTCCACGAAGGTGCTGGTTCCGTCGGGCCAGGACGCGATCTCGGCGCGCATGAGTTCTTCCGTGTAGTCGATGAGATCGTCGCCGCAGGCAGAGAGGGTCTCGGCGCCATAGCGAACGATGAGTCGCCTCACTGCCTGCTCTCCGATATTGCAGGCGGCGACCTGTGCCCGGAGATCCCCCACGGTTTTCTCGGGCACCCGGACGTTGGTGCGCAGCAGGGCGAAGATCGCTTCGTCCGGATCCCCCCGGTGATGGAGCTTGAGCCAGGGGATGCGCAGCCCCTCCTGGAATATCTCCGTGTTGTCGCAGGCCGAACTTCCCGGCAATCTCCCCCCCAGGTCCAGATGGTGGGCCGTCGTCACGGCGAAGCAGACGATTTCCCCTTCCCAGAAAACAGGTTTCACCACGTAGATATCAGGTATGTGCATCCCCCCGCCGAAGGGATCGTTCATGATGAAGACATCCCCCGGCTCCATCTTCCGGCCGTACTTCTCCAGGAGGGTTTCCATGGCGTGCGGCACCGAACCCAGGTGCAGCGGTATGGTGACGCCTTGGGCGATCATCTCCCCGCGTGCGTTGCACAGGGAGGTGGAGTAATCCAGGCAGTCCCTGACGATGGTGGAGTAGGCGGTGCGGTAAAGGGCCAGCGCCATCTCGTCCGCACCCGAGGAGAGCGCGTTCTGAACGATTTCACGAGTGATGGGGTCGACTCTTGAGCGCATTTCTCAGACTGGCAACTCCATGACCATGTTTCCAAGACTGCCCGGATGGGCCCGGGTACCGGGCGGCATCAGGATGGTCGAATCGTACTGGTCCAACAGCAAGGATCCGTCCCGGCCTCCGACATCGGCACGGATTCGCATTGGTGCTGCGCTCCCCTTCATCGGGGAATGACCGGCAAAGTGATGTGGGACGGATACCGGGGCGTGTGATACACCGTCTGCCGGGCGGTCCGAAAGCGGGTTTCCGTTCCGGCGTCGCCTCCGCTGTTGAGATTCCGGTCGAATCGAGGGAAGTTGCTGCTGGAAACCTCCAAGCGGAGGCGGTGGCCGGCCCGGAACAGATTACTGGTTTCCCAGATCGGAATCTGGAAGCAGTAGATTCTACCCGGTGTCAGAAGCGTCGGAGCCTCCCACGAATCCCGAAAACGGGTTCGCACGATGCCCTCGCTGATGCAGATCGCCTTTCCGTCGGGATGGACGTCGACAAGGGTCGCCGTGAAGTCCGTGTCCGGGGCACTGGAAGCCGCGTAGAGGGTCAAACGTATGGGTCCGGTGACCTCCAGATCTCGTTCCAGGGCATGGGAGCTGAACACCAATACGTCGTCCCGGCACTCGACCGGCGTCCGCTCCCTGGGTCCCGTATTCTCGAGGAACATGGATTGGCCGCCCAGAGTCGGAACCGGGTGCTGCGGATCGTAGTCGTAGCAATCGGATGGTTCCTCCCCCGGCGGGTCCGACGTCAGCCTTCCGTCCCCGGTGAAGACGTTGGCTCTCCCGCCGCTGTGAAGGTAGCATCGAGTGTAACGGGTACGGGCCAAGGGCCACTCTTTTTCCTGCCGCCACCTGTTTTCTCCCATGACAAAGATACAGAGCGACGGCTCGTCGTCGCCTCCGGTGTCGATACCCCGGAGGCGCTGGTCGTACCACCGGAGGTGGAATTCGGGGATGTCCACCGCGGCGTCGGAACCGAAGTCGACGTCGCCGAACGGTTCGGCGCTGCCGATCGCGGAATGGGTCCAGGGTCCCACCATCATCTTGGTGAGCCTGCGCGTCTCCCGGCTCCGCGCCCCCTGCTTCCAACCCGTGAAGCATTTGAATCCCTCGTGAACCAGATTGTCGTACCAGCCGGTCACGAAATAGGCGGGCACGTCGACTTCCCGGTAGCGGCCCTTCATGCTGTAGGAACGCCAGAACTCGTCGAATCGGGGGTGGCGAATGATCTCCCTGTAAAAGGGGCGTTCGGCGATGTCGTCGGTTGCAGTGAGCAGCGGCAGTCGCCGATAGAGTTCCTCGAAGTTCAGGTACCTGCTGACCAGGTTTTCGACCTCCCGGCTCCCGATCCGGATGAAATTGATCGCGTTCTGAAGTTGGAGCAGACCATCGTACCGGAGGTGCCCGTAGTTGTCCTCCTGGTTGGCCATGGGAACCAGAGCCTTGACGCAGGGTGAACGAAGGGTAGCCGGGAGGATCTGTGTGTAGCCGGGATAGGAGCTTCCAAAAGTCCCGATGTTGCCGTCACACCAAGGTTGGGTCCCGATCCATTGCTGCGTGTCGTAACCGCCGCGGGTTTCATGGACATCTGCGGCGCAGGCTCCTCGCTCCACGAACCGTTCCATCCAGCTCACGTAGCGCGGAAACTCGGTTCCGTACGGGGACCGAATCAGCAAGACGGGGAATCGAGTGCCCTTGGCGGGGTGGTAGAGAGCGGCATAGAGTTCCACACCGTCCCTCATGGGGATCTTGACGTCCGGCCGGACTCGGATTGCGTGTGCCATGGTGTGGCCGGGAAAGTCGAAGTTCCGACCGGCGGAACTACCGCAGGTGGCTTCGACTATTGCCCGGCGACTCTCCAATACTCAAATTTCCGGCGGAACCCTTTCCCCCACACCTTTCTGGACGACCTGGACATCCACCTCGAGACTGGTTTCGCCACCTCCCTGGCGAACACCTTGGGTCGGCGAGACGTCCTGGTAGTCGCGGCCCACCGCGGTCCGGACGTGCCGCTGGTCGACCAGACTCTCGTTGGTGGGGTCGAACCCGATCCACCCCAGACCCGGCAACAGGCATTCGACCCAGGCGTGGGTGGCGTTCCCCACCACCTGCTCGCCAGGCTGGCCAGTCTCGTTCAGGTACCCGGAGACGTACCGCGAGGGGATGCCCCAGGAACGTGCGATGGCGATCATGACATGGGCGTAGTCCTGGCAGACACCACGGCCCGATTCGAGGATGTGCTCTACGGGAGACGCAACGGTGGTGCTGCCCGGGACATACTCGAAGCTGCGGAAAAGGCTCTGGCAGAGCTGCAACAGCCCTGCCAGAGGATCGTCTCCCCGCTCGATGCCGTTTCTGACCACGAAGTCCTCCAGTAGAGGTGACGGCCGGGCCAAAGTGCTGGCATGGGTGAAGTGCCAATGATCGAAAGATTCTCTCCAAGAGAGAATCTCCCGCCAGGAATCGGCGCCGAGATTTCCCGGAAGGGGCGCCGGGGTCGCAGGTTCGACCGTAGACCGTGCGGCTATTTCCAGGAAATCGTGCGGCCGGTGAAGATAGAGAACATGCCGGGAGTTGCCGAAGGGGTCCGTCTCAACGGTCATGGAAGCACGAGGCCGCGCTTCGATATCGAAGCCAAGGAGCCGCTGTCCACCGTCGCTCCGTGGCTTCAGGCAGAGCAACATGACGCATTCCCAGGCCGGGAATGCGTACCGGTACCGGGAAACGTGCCGGATCTCGTATCGGACGGTCCCAGCCATGGGATCAGCGTAGCGGGGAGTCCTCGATGGGGTAGTCGACATAGGCTGCGATGACCAGTTCGTGGAGCTTCCGGCAGTTCTCACCGATCCACTGGAGCAGACTCTCGTGGTCCTCCCGATCCCCCCAGGCATAGTGGATCAAGGCTCGAAGACGGCCCGCCAGACGCCGCGCCTGTGCACCCGATTCGGCGATGGGGCCGGGGCCGATGGCGTCAAGCTCCATGACCGCCGCGTTGAGGGAACGAAAGAGGGAGCCGGGCAGATGCGGGTCCGTCACCAGCAAGTCCAGAACCTGATCCGGCTGCACGTCGACGCTGTATTTTCGATTGTAGACGTCAAACGCCTGGCAGAAGCGCAGAAGACCGGTCCAGTCCTCTCCCAAAGAGGAGTCGATCCGACGGCCGGCGTTCATTTGGGCCAGAAACAACCCGGCCGAGGACTGGGCCCGTTCGATGGAACGCCCCAGCCGCCAGAAACGCCAGCCTTCATCACGATACATGGTCACTTCCGCGACACCATTGAAGGTATCGATGTCACGCGCGGTTGCCACGTAGAAATTCTCCGGGGAGACCTCCCAGATTTTCTGGATGGTCATGTCCTGAAGTCGCAGGTAGGCCCGGTTCAGACAACTCCACATCTCGGCACTGATCCGATTGCGCATCTGGCGGGCGTTTTCACGGCCCATGGCGAAGCAACTGAATACCGAATCGGGATTCGACCTTTCGAACGTGAGGTCGTCGGCCAAGGTGTAGAAGTCGGCCAGCGTGTAGGAATCGCCCAGCGGATCGTCCTCCTCGTCTCCCAGAAGCTCCAGGGGGCCTCCGGACGGATGCCGATTCAGACTGACGTAGATGCGGCTCCACCCAAAGTGGATCTCACGAATCGGACGATCCACCAGAGCCTCGACCTGCAGTCGCAACAGGCGGCAGAGATGCTCCGCCCTCTCGAGGTAACGGCCCATCCAATACAGACCTTGAGCGTTGCGCGAAAGCAACCTGGATCTCCTGTTGATCAACCTCGATTATTCGTCGAACTCGTCGTCCAGTTCTTCCGGCATGAGGACGAACTCGGGATAGGCCTCCATGCCCAACTCGCCCACGTCCTGTCCCAGCCGTTCCACCTGGGCCGACACCCGCACGCCCATCGTCATCGCCAGCACTTTCCACACGATCAATGATGACGCGAACACGAACGCACCCACCGACACGATGCCCAACAACTGGACCCCGACGTTGCCGCCCGCCGCTATGCAGACCGCGATCGTTCCCCAGGTCCCCGCAAACAGGTGCGCCGGCACCGCTCCCACCACGTCGTCGATCTTCACTTTCTCCAGAAACTTGATCGCCGCCGTGCACAGGATCGCGCCGATGGCGCCGATGAGGATCGACCAGTGGTGCGACACGATGTCCGGTCCCGCCGTGATCGCCACCAGGCCCGCGATGCCCCCGTTCAACGTCGCGAACAGGTCATTGCGCCCCAGAATCGGCCGCGACGCGATCAGGGCCGTCACCACCCCCGCCGCCGCCGCCAGGTTCGTGTTCACCAGCACGTGGCTCATCGCCATCACGTCCGCCGCGCTCCCCAGCGCCAACTGCGACCCGCCGTTGAATCCGAACCACCCGAACCAGAGAATGAACACCCCCAGCGTCACCACGATCACGTTCGACGGCGGCGTCGGCCTCACCGTCCCGTCCTTGCGGTACTTGCCCAGCCGCGGCCCCACGATCAGGATCCCCGCCAACGCGGCCCAGCCGCCCGTGCTGTGCACGATCGTCGATCCCGCGAAATCCTGGAACCCCAGCTCGCTCAGCCAGCCGCCGCCCCAGGTCCACGCCCCCACCACCGGGTAGATCACCGCCGTCAGCACTATCGTGAACACGAAAAACGACCACATCTTCACCCGCTCGGCCAGCGCCCCCGACACGATCGACGCTGCCGTCGCCACGAACACCATCTGGAAAAACCAGTCCGACATCGTCGAGTACTTGCTCTCGGCCCCCGTCACCGCCGCCGCTGCCCCCTCCTGGCCCGCCACCAGCGCCAGATCCGCCGCCGTCGGCCCGTACAGCAGCTTGAACGACCCGATCACGCTCCCCACGTCCGTGTACATCAGGTTGTACCCGATCACGTAGTAGGCCAGCCCCGCGATCGAGTACAGTCCGATGTTCTTCATGCAGATCATGGACGCGTTCTTGGTCCGCACCGACCCGGACTCCAGCATCGTGAACCCGGCGCACTGGAGTTGACCCGCTTTCGTGGACACTTCCAAAGTAGGGGAGTAAGGAGGGATCCACGATGGCAAGAAAGCAGAGACGGTATCCGCCGGAGTTCCGGCGGGAGATCGTAGGGCTGGTGCGCTCGGGGCGATCGCCGGAGGCACTGGCGCGGGAGTTCGAGCCCTCGGCTTCGGCGATCCGGAAGTGGGTCAAGCAGGCCGATCTGGACGAGGGGCACCGGAGCGACGGGTTGACGACGTTCGAGCGCCAGGAGTTGCGCCAGGCGAGGCGGGAGATCAAGCGCCTGCGGATGGAGCGGGACATCCTAAAAAAAGCCGCGGCTTGGTTCGCCCGGGAGAGCGACTCGATCCCCGGAAAGGATTCGAGTTCGTAAAGGCGCACCGGGCCCAGTTTCCGATTCGGGTGATGTGCCGCGTGTTGGGTCTTTCCCCCAGTGGGTACTACGCCTGGTTGAAACGTCTGCCCTCGAATCGAGCTCGCCAGGACCAGGCGCTTCGGGAAAAGATCGTGCAGATCTGGAACGAGAACCGGAGAGTTTACGGTCGGCCTCGTCTGCATGCCGAACTGAGAGCTCGAGGGGAACGGACGAGCCCGAAGCGTGTCGGTCGATTGATGCGGGAAGCCGGGATTCAGGGGGCGAGCCGGAGGCACCGGAAGGCCGGGCTCACCCGGAGGGACCGGGACGCCCGTCCCGCGCCGGACCTGGTGAACCGGAACTTCGCGGCTGAGGGACCGGATCAGCTCTGGGTGGCGGACCTGACGTATGTCCGCACGAAGGCGGGCTGGTTGTACGTGGCCGTGGTCCTGGACGCCTGGAGCCGCTTGGTTGTGGGCTGGGCGATGGAGACCCATCTGCGCTCCGAACTGGTCGAAAAGGCGCTCGCCATGGCGGTGATACGGCGGCAGCCGAAGCAGGTGATCCACCACTCGGACCAGGGGGCGCAGTACACCTCGACTGCCTTCGGGAAGAGATGCCGGGAGGCCGGGGTGCGGCCGTCGATGGGCTCGGTGGGGGACGCTTACGACAACGCGATGTGCGAGAGCTTCTTCGCGACGCTAGAGTGCGAGTTGCTGGACTGTCACCAGTTCCGGAATCCGAATCAGGCGAGGCGGGCCGTCTTCGACTTCATTGAGGGATTCTACAACCGGCGGCGCCGACACTCGGCGCTGGGCTACGAGTCGCCGGTCCGCTACGAGCAGCAGGCAGCGTAGGACCCACGCCGTCGTCGAAACTCGATCCGGACGACGAGATCCCCGATTCGTGCTCTCGCCGAGTGCAGTGATGACCTGCTGGGGTCGTCTTTCCTGC
Source organism: Acidobacteriota bacterium (assembly GCA_965263035.1). Classification (GTDB taxonomy): domain Bacteria; phylum Acidobacteriota; class UBA6911; order RPQK01; family JAJDTT01; genus JAJDTT01. The sequence continues at coordinate 3,655,451 of OZ253580.1, read as the reverse complement.
CTCCAATGCCGGTCCTGCGGGCCGGGAGGCTCAGAAGGACTGACGCCGCCTCACGAACCGGTTCGTTTTCGCGCTGCTCGACCACGAAACCAGCACCATCACCGTCGCACCAAGCGTCGCGCGCGACACGATTGAAGAGGGCAGGGGGGCGCTGCCCCCCTGAGACCCCCGGATGCAAAGAGATACACACCACTCTTAAATCCCTGGAAAGAGAGCGCCGAGGCCCCCTCGTTACGCGGTATCCCATTGTGGAAAATCAGAGATTTCCCACAACGTGAGCCCTTTTGCTGACGCCTCCATCAGTCCCCCCACAGAAGAAAGAACGCTCTGTCAATGGTCAACACCCTGACATTTTCTATGGCCATTGACATTCAGCGGGAGGAAGTCTTGCTCCCCAACGACAGAAGGAGTATTACAACCTAGACCAACGTAAACCGCACTAATAAACCGTCCACGAAAACGGGACACCTTCACACATCCACATCACCATGGCGCCCCAGACCATGAACGAGAAGGTGTTGAACACGTACAGCACCTCGTCGTCCACCGCCGCCTGCGCCGCCGCCGTCCCGCACAGCAGACAGATCACCACCAGCAACAGCTTCCCCACCGCTCCCCGCAGCAGCCGCGTGTGCAGCGGGATCTTCGTTCCTTCTCTCATGGCTCCCTCCCCGGTTGCAGTCGTGTCATACCAGCAGAATCACTCATCAGCGGTCGCAGGAACGCCGCGACCCGCTCCACTCAGTCTCCCAACACCCACAGGTCTTTGCCGCCTCCGCCCTGACTCGAGTTCACCACCAGGCTGCCCCGGCGCAGCGCCACACGGCAGAAAGCTCCGGGCACTATTCGGATCCGGCGGCCATTGAGGACGAACGGACGCAGATCGACGTGGCGCGGTTCGGCCTGGCCATCGATCACGCAAGGCGCGCGTGAGAGCGACAGAACAGGCTGCGAAATGAAATCGGCCGGATTGGCCCGCACCTGCTTCGCGTATTCGTCACGCTCTTGGCAAGTCGAGTGCGGACCGACCAGCATCCCATATCCGCCGGACTCTCCTACCCGCTTCACCACCAGGTTCTCCAGGTTGTCGAGAGTATATTCGAGCTCTTCGGGTCGGCGGCAGATCCAGGTCTTCACGTTCTGAAGAAGCGGCTCCTCCCCCAAGTAGTAGCGGACCATGTCCGGCACATAGGCATAGACGCTCTTGTCATCGGCGACCCCGGTGCCGGGTGCGTTGACCAGGGATACGTTGCCCTGCTTGTAGGCGTGGATCAGCCCGGGTACGCCAAGCAGAGAGTCGGGACGAAACACGAGAGGATCGATAAAATCGTCGTCCACACGCCGGTAGATCACATCGACGCGCTTCAGGCCCGCCGTAGTTCGCATGTAGACGTAGCCATCGTTGACCAATAGGTCGCGGCCCTCCACCAACTCGGCACCGATCTCGTTTGCCAGAAATATGTGCTCGTAGAACGCGGAATTGTAGACACCCGGTGTCAGCAGCACGATGCAGGGTCCCGACCGATCTCTGGGCGCCAACTCTCGCAGGGTCTGGAGCAGGACGCGTCCGTAGTGCTCCACTTCTCTAACTCGGGAGTTTCTGTAGACGAGGCGAAGACTGGCCTTCACCGCCTTCCGGTTGGCGATCATGTACGAAACCCCCGAGGGAACCCGCAGGTTGTCTTCCAACACGCAGAATCCGTCATTGGTGCGCACCAGGTCAGTGCCGCAAACGCCGATCCAGACGCCATGGGGCGCCGAAAACCCACGCATTTCCAGGCGGTACTGGGGACAACCCCGCACCATGTCCAACGGGATGACACCGTCCGCGATAATGCGAGCCTCGTTGTAGATATCCTGCAGAAAACGGTTCAGAGCCGTGAGTCGCTGGGTCAGGCCGGCTTCCAACTGGCGCCACTCATCCCCCGAAAGAATTCGGGGAACGCAGTCGATGGGGATGATGCGCTCCTCGGCTTCATCGTCACCGTAAACGGTAAAGGTAATTCCTTCTTGGGAGAACGAACGCGTGACCCGTTCCTGAATGCTGCCGACTTCCTCGACCGACAGTCGGCACAGGGCTTCGTACAGCAATTGACTATGTTCTCGTGGGGCGCCGTCCTCACGGAACATTTCGTCGTAGTACTGGGCGTCCAGATCGCAGGATCGAAAATCCATGAAGCTGACTCGCGAAACGCGATTTCGCTCGAGATTAGAACATCTCGCGAATCGACACTATTAACGTTCCAGCGACGACGTTGCGCGGTGAAACTCGGGCCAAGTCCTAACTCGGTTGCCGGCCGGGGGCCCCTTCCATGGCCACGGGGCGCATCACGGGAACCTCGACAATCATTTCGGTGTACTCGCCGGGTACGGTTTCCACTCGAATGGATCCTCCATGCTCCCGCACGATGTCGTTGGAAAGAGCAAGGCCCAACCCTGTTCCCTGGTCGGTGGGTTTCGTCGTGAAGAACGGATTGAAGATCCTGTCCACGATCTCGGCTGGAATTCCGTTCCCATTGTCCTTGATTCGGACCTCCACGCGGTCATCAAGACGCCGGGTGGCAAGCCACAGAGTCGGCATGTAGTCGAAAGGCCCTTTCCCCGCCTCGACAGCCGCGCGCCGTTTCTGATCGGTGGCGTAGCAGGCGTTGCTCACCATGTTCAGAAAAACCCGGCCCATGTCCTGCGGAATGACTTCGAAGTGACCCGTCTCCGGATCCAGACTCATCTCCATGTGGAGTTGGAAGTCAGGATCGGCCGCCCTGGCGCTATGGTAGGCGAGCCGGGTGTGTTCATCGAGCAGATTGTTGACGTCGGTCACCTGCCACTCGCCTGAGCCGCGTCCCATCATGAGCATGTCGTGAACGATCCGGTTGGCCCGTTCACCGTGTGAGTGGATGCGCCGAAGATTATCGTTGAGATCCTGAATCAACTCCTCGACCAGTTCGCGGTCGTCCGCTTTCAATTTTTTGCTCTCTTCTTCGAGGATTTCCTGGAGTTCCTCCAAGAGTTCCTCCGACGCCTCCGCGAAGTTCTTGACGAAGTTCAAAGGATTCCTGATCTCATGGGCGACGCCCGCGGTGAGCTCACCGAGCGCCGCCAGCTTCTCACGCATGACGATCTGGTCCTGAGCCTTCCGCAAGTCTGCGAGCACGCTCTCCAATTGGTCGTTCTTACCGCGCAATTCCTCCGCCAGCTTCTCCACCAGGTTCAGACGCTGAACCTCCAGGGCGTGACGGCGAAACACCTCGAGGGCCGCGGCCATGTCGGCTACCTCGTCCCGTCCTTCGATCTCGACCGTGCCCTCCAATTCTCCGCCGGCCATTCGCCGCATGCGCTGCGACAACAGCGCCAGGCGGCGCAGCAATATCCGGCCCACGATCAGCCAGGCGATGAGCACGGCTCCAACGATGCTGAGCCCGTTGATGGCGACGAGCAGGATCCGGCCTGCCAGGATGGCCTGTGTGGATTCTTGAGTGGCCGCTGCCGCGCTCGCTTGCGACGCTTTCACCAGCTCATCGACTTCGGTCACCAGATCGATGGTGATCTCCTGGTTTCTCGCCAAGAGCCCCCTCTGCCGCGCCGTAAGTCTGAGTTGACGGACCAGCAGATTCAGGCAGCCCTCCTCCCCGGCCCCCAACTCGAACAGGCGTTGTAAATCGGACGAGATCCGGCCACCCAACTGGGATCCTTCCAACGTCGAAAGGCTCAGTTCTATGCGGTTGCGGGAGGCCTCGAACTTGTCCCTCAAAGGCTCAATCAAGAAGGCATCCGAAACCGTGAAGGCGCTGTCCAGAAGTTGGGTTGCGATATTGGCGTCCGCGAGAAGATCGGTCAGATGGCGAAAACGATCGAACTCAGCTTCCGAAAAATGTTTCCAACGAGGGGCCGGAGGTTCACCCAGGGTGCGGTGCCCCGTGATGGTGTAGAAGAACTGGTCGTCGACGGCCGGGAAGATCACCCGCTGCAGGCTTCCCTGCAAATCCAAGAGTTCCGTTCGCAGATCCGCACTCCGATCGGTCAGCGTGTAAATCGCGGACATGTCGGTTTCAATCGCCCGGATGTTGGAGATCAGCGTATCGGCATGCGCACGTATGCGCTGGAAGCGTTCATCTGCCGAATCTTGCCGCTCCAGAACGGCCAATTGGTCCTCAAGCGCCTGATTCGCTTCGGCGATGCCGGCTGCGACCTTTTTGAAGTCCTCCGGCGTTTCGGCCGTGGTCAGGCGCGGTGCGGCCGCTACCAAGGCTCCACTGTACTGGGCGACGCCGAACGCCGCCTCCAATTCCGGAAACCGAAGTTCATTGACCCGCCGCTGGAGATCGCCTACGCGATCGAAGGAAAACCAGCCCACCAGGCTCGCGGAAATGGTCAGAGCGACGGCGCCCCCGATGGTGGCGTAGAGCTGGGTCGAGATCCGAAAGCGACTCTGCAGCAGACTTCCGACCAAACGGTTCAGTCGTTCGATCACGGCGCCGCTTCCAGCAGTGAGCTGATCGGACGATATCGACCGTCACGACCGATTACGGTCAGGAAAACGGCGTCCGAGCCCTGGTTGTCCTCTTTGCCGAAACGAAGTCGGAACCCGCCGAGGTCGATCATTCCGGCTTGGCGAAAACCGTCCAGAAAACCGGTTCGACTGACCTCACGCCCGCACTTCTTCAAGCCGGCAATGGCCAGGCGTCCGGCCAGATAGCCTTCGAAGGATATGAACCCGGGAACCGCGTCGGATGCATAGGCGGAAAGAGCGCGATGGTAGTCGAGGACGATGGGAACAGATCTGTCGGTCGGAAAGGGCACGACCTGAGTGACGTAAACACCGGCACCGCCGGGACCGAGCTCTTTCGCCAACGCGTTGCTGCCGACGAAGGAGATGTTCATGAATACGGCATGCAGGCCCGAAAACCGCGCCCATGAGATGAACGTGGCGAGAGGTTTGTACGCCCCGATGAGAATCACGGCCTTGGGGTCTCCCTCGTTCACATCCAGGAGAGCCATCTTCACCGCCAGGGTATTGCGAGGATACAAACCGATGGCAACCGGCGTCATCTTTCTCCGGTCGAGTGCGGCCCGCACTCCACGGTATCCGGCTCGACCGAAGGAATCGTCCTGGTACAACACGGCGATCCGCTTGATGCCCATGTCCTCGGTCAGCCGGGCCACCATTTCCTCCGTCTCCTGGTTGTAGGAGGCTCGCAGGTTGATGACATTGCTCCAATTGGCATCGCGCAGGAACGCGGCACCCGTGAACGGGGCGATATAGGGCACACTCGCGTCCGCGGCAATCGGTAAGGCCGCGCGTGAGGTCGGTGTGCCGACGGCGCCGATGAGGGCAAAAACCTTTTGTTCCCTGATCAGTGCCTGGGTGTTGGCGACGGCGGCTTCCGGCTCGTAGGCGTCGTCCAGCGCAGTCAACTCCAATCGCCGGCCGTGGACGCCGCCCGCCCGGTTGAGCTCGTGGAAGGCGGCCTCGATCCCGAGACGCATGCTGATACCCAATTCCTGGGCAGGACCGCTGAAAGCGGCGGACTGTCCGAAGAGAATGCGTTGGCCGGAAACGCCGGGTTGCTGCGCCGGCACCGGCAGCGCTGTCATTAACCAAGCAACTGCCAGTATGAAAAGACCGGCCGGCCGGCCGGCGCATCGCTTCACCGGACCCGCTCCTTGACCAGAGTCACATGGTTTCTCCCCCCCTGACGCCGGTAGCACAAGCTGTCCACCAAGCTGCGTACGATATGGACACCGAGCCCACCAATGCTGCGTTCCCCCAATTCGGAACCCAGATCGGGTTCGGGAGCATCGCTGGTCGGGTCGAACGGACGACCATTGTCCACGATTTCGATGGTGAGGGACTCCCCTTCCGCGGTCAGCATGATCTCGATCTTCTCGAGATCCTCGCTCTTCCCGTGGGTCATGATGTTGAGTCCCAGCTCTTCGATAACCAGATTGATTTGAAAGACCATATCGGGCGGCCATTGCTCCGCGTCCCCGAACTGCTCGATGGCGGCCGTAATCGTACTCAGCTCGTCAACTCTGGGGTCGATCTCCAGGGAAAGCTTCCGGCTCAATGATGCCTCTCGCTCCGACGGAACGTCATGCAGGAAAAAAGGGACGACTGTGCCTCGTCACCAACGAAATCTCCTTCCGCTTCCAATACCGCTCGCCATCAGGCGTGCCCGACAGCGAAATGCGAAAGACTCGGCCGGCGCCAAGCCTGGTCTCCAAGGTGAAATCCTAGCCGCCGTGCTTGGCGACCGCTTCGGACCGGGAGGCATGAGTGGGGATGATTCTGCTGAAACCACTGATCTCAAACACCTGGTTGACGGTTTCGGTGAGCGAGCAGACCACGAGCTTTCCACCCTGTCTCTGGAGCTTCTTGGCAATCATCAGACAAACTCGAAGGCCGGGGCTGCTGATGTAGGAGAGTTCCTGCAGGTCCATGATCAGGAGTCGATCATCCTCCCCGATGGCCGCGTGGAGCGCCTCCTCGAACTCGCGGGCGTTGGTGCCGTCGACACGGCCCTCCGCTCGGGCGATCAAGATTCCATCTTCCCGCTCGGCATGTACCTCCATAGCTCTGACTCCCGGATATTGCAACCTGAGGCTTCCAACAATTTATCGGGGATACTACCACCGGTGGACATCCAAGCAAAACCACTACCGCACGGCCTACAGATAGAAATCCTCGCCGGAATATCCAGCGCGCAGCTGAATTCCAAAGAAGCGGAAGGCGGCATCTCAGGCGTGGGCAGAACGGAGTTTGGGACTCAGCTGAGGCGGTCGATTGCTGCCGATGGGACAATACCGGCTTTCAAAAATTGTAGATCAAGTTCAACTCGACGAAGCTGTCGCGCCGAGTCACATAGGTGAGATCCGCTTCCCTGATACCACGAAGAGCGATCGCCTCCAGACGCAGAGACCACTGGTCCGAGATGCGCCGGTTCAATTCCAGAGTCAGTACTTGGCCGGCACTGTCGGCGTCTCGCAGAATGCTGGTGAGAATCTCTGTGCTCTGAACGTCATTGAACGCTATCCTCGCGGCAAGGAAAACATCATTCTGGAAGATGTTGGTGGCAAATTGGCGCCGGTCGTCGTAGTTCCATTCGCTGAGCAGCGTTAGATCCACAGCCGAGCCCGATACGGAATAGAACGTATATTCGCCGCCAAAGGAGGAAGCCGAGTAGTCCTCTTCCACACCGAGGCGGTTTCGGGCGCCGGTTCGCCGAATCGCCTCGAGCTTGAACAGCCACGAACCGGCCGTGAGCTGGGCGTCCAGCCCGAACTGCCGGATCTGCTCATAATACGGGACCAGGGACGGTTCTTCGGCGCGGTCCAGGTCCAGAATCAGAAAGGGGTCTCGACTAGTGCCGTCGAAAACGCTCATGCCCAGGTCGAGGGGCCCGAAACTGCGACTGTAGCGGCCGGCGACATCCAGATGCCACTGCTTGGCGTCGCTCTCATAGGCGGCCCGATCATGGTCCACGACGACCGGGAAACGCAGGCGGCCGAAACGGCTCGGAAAGGTGCGGCCACGGTGATAGGTCTGGCCGAATACTTCGGCTGTTCCCCAATCTCCTGAAAAGGTGAGATGGGCCATGGGTTGACCCAGCTTAGGCTCCTTGTACGGGTGTTCCACCAAGTCGATCTGGTTGACGATGTTGACAAGATGGCGTGACTCGGTGACACTCCAGAAGACCTGGTCGACGCCCAGCCGCAGCGCCCATTCATCATTGCCCATATCACCGAACAGCAGCAGATAGGCCTCACGCAGATCGGCATGGGTGCGGCGCGGGTCCCCGGCATCGTAGCGAAAGAACGGCACCAGATTGAGGCTTCGGCCCGCATGGTCTTCGAGATAGAGTTTGGGTTCGGCGAAAAAACCGCTCGCATGTGAGCGTTGGCCAGCATAGGCCCCACGTTGTGGATGCCACCGGCCTTCGACGCTCAAGCGCCCGGAGAACTCGCGCCTGACGATCTCGGCCCGCACCCCGACCAGACAGACTGAAACCAGTATCCAGGCAGCGCCGAGCGGCACGCACTGAAAAACGGACCGGAGGAGCATCAACGAACCCGTTGCAGTCCGGTGCGGGTGAAGTCGCGGTCGTTGAGCTTGGTGCGGAACTGATACTCCGTCCAGGTCAGAACGGTGCTCTTTCCGGTGAGATGGTTCACCATGGTCATCTCGCCGGCCTGCCAGTAACGATCCAGGTACTGCCGGTGATTTCCCAGGGTGAGAGTCTTCAGATGCGAATCCTTGCGGTCGTAGTACTCCACCTTCCAGACGCGTAACTCGTCTTTGTCCCGCCATACCAGCTGACGGCGGTAACCCGATTTCTTGTCCACCGGGACCCGTTCGGACACGGTGCACGTCAACTCCCCGCAAGGCTCGTCACGCACGTACCGATAGCTGAATTTCTCCACTTCCTGTGCGCTCATGTCCTCATACGCGAATTCACTGCCCATGAAGGAGCCGGAACGGTTGGACGAGCTGATCCGCTTGACCCGTTTCAGAGCGGGCAAATATAGCCACTGCCCGTCCGCGCTGCCTCTATGGGAATGGATTAGTAGCGCAGTCCCGTTGACATCACGCGGCTCATCGAAGACGAACATGCTCTTATCTCCGTCTCCGGCGACCTCGAGAACCCTTACCCGGAGCTGACGCCGACTCTCCTGGCCCTGCTTGTTGCGCAGCACCATGGTCTGACGAGCCGTGAAATTGCCAAAACCCTCCGCCTGCTCTCGAGCTTCGAGAGCGATCTTCAGTCCGATTTCCTCGGGCGTGGCGTCGTCTGAACGGGCGAGAGGCTGCTGACTCAGACACGCAAGGAAGGCAATGCAAGAGACGACAAACACGAGCGCCGATCGGGTGAGATGAAACTGGATCATGATTTTCTCCGATCGATAGCCATCAGCAGAGTCGGGAGCAGTAAGAAATCGGCCAGGAGCGCGAAAACGATGGTGATGGTGACCAAGATCCCAAGCGCCCAACTGATCTCGAATCCCGACGAAGCGAATACCAGGAAACCAGCCGACAAGACCGCGGTCGTACTCCACAACGCTTGGCCGACGGCATTGAAGGTGGATCGCACAGCCTCGGGCGCCGGGAGGCCCTTGCGGCGAGCCTTCAGATAATGGCTCAGAAAATGGATCGTATCGTCCACGACGATGCCGAAGGCGATTGCCGTGACCACAGATGAGGCAATACCCACACGACCGAAGAGATAGCCCCACAGACCGAAGCTCATGGCTGCGGGAATGAAATTGGGTATCAGGCTGACGAGTCCAAGACGCACACTCCTGAAAACGAGGATCAGGATGAAAGAAACGATGGCCATGGCGATGATGGTTCCGCGCAGCATGCCTTCGATATTTCGTTGGGAAAGGTGAGCGAAGACCATACTGAGGCCCGTCGCCGCAGCCGCGCGGTCGGGCATATTGGCACTGAGCCAATCCTGTGCCCGCCCATCAAGCCGGCGCAGGCCCTGGGAAGTCGTGTCGCGGGGCGGCCAACTCAAGCGACCCTTTCCTCACGCGACCAAGGGGAGGTTGGTCCCCTGGGTTCCGTCTTGGGGATTCGCCCGTATTTTGTTGATTCTTTGGGAGATACTCCGACGCCACAGCTTCTGTGGAGTGGACCTCAGTCTCCCGCTTCTCCTGCCGTCTCCGAGTTTATCCGAGGCCCCGGGACTCGCCGTTCCTCGGGTCCTCCGGCGGCGGTTCCCTGTGAACCCATCACCTCCGTCATGTCGGGTTGACATGCTTCAGTGCATCATGGAGGACGGCGCGGGCGGCCGTGTGACCCGAACGAACGGCGCTCTCGATGGTTGCGGGCAGACCCGTATTGGTCCAGTCCCCCGCCAAGTACAGGTTGGCAAATGCACTTCTGGTCTGCGGGCGGCGCTTTACCTGCTCCGGCGTCTGGGCAAACGTGGCCCGCTTTTCTTTGACGATTCGATACGTTGGCAATGTCTCCGGGTCGTGGCCAAGTGCACCGGCAACGTCGTTCCACGCCTTTCGGGCTATGGTTGGAGCTGGCTCGGCGGCCAGCGCATCCGCCGCACTGACCGTGATCGAGGCAACGTCACCACGTGCGAAGAGCCACTGCGCGGTCCCCCCGATGAGCCCTAGCAGGGGAAGCTCCGGCGGCAGGCTGGCAGGTGCGGACAGGCGGAAATGGGCGTTGACGATGGCCTGAGTTTCATCGGGTACAGCCAGCGCCGGCACCAGGTCCGCCGCAGCCGGCGGCGGCAATGCCAAAACCACGGCCTCAGCGTCTTGCAACTGAACCCTCTCTGAACCGAAGTCCAGACCATCGACGCGGCGGCTCAGATAGCTGATCCTGCGTAAGCGCCAGCCAAACCGAACCATCGCGCCCTTTCGGCGGAGGAATTTCAGCGCCGGCTCCACGAAGGCGGCGGAGAGTCCCAACTTGGCGATCCGTGGCCGGCAGGCCGCCTCTCCCTTGGCGAAGGTCTCGCGCAACACGGCCCATAGAAGGTGCGCCGCGCCGGCTCGAGCCGGCGTATTCAATGCCCCAACCGCCAGCGGTCTCCAGAATCTTTCGAACAGAACCCCGGTGTCCCCGACGCAGTCGGTCACCGTGGTATCGGCGCCCGCCGTGGCAAACCGCAGCGCCGAAAGGTAGTTCCAGACCCGTGTGTCCGGCACCCGCCGCCTGGGGTTCAGGATCCACCACGGGACTCTCCCGGCATTCGGCCGCAGCAGCCATCGCTGACCCGTGCGTAAATCCAGGAAGGGAAAGCAGGCGGAAGCCGGGCCGATCAGAGAGTCGTTGGCCTCGATGTCTGCCAGGTAGCGCATCGCGGCCTGGTTGCCGCTCAGCAGCAGATGGTTGCCGTTGTCTATCGTGCGATCAAGCTTGGCATCGACGTATGAGCGGCAGCGGCCTCCCGCATGCCGGCCTTTTTCGTAGAGCGTCACGTCCTGGCCCTGCCGCACGAGTGACACTGCGGTGGCAAGACCCGCCAAGCCGGCGCCGATGACGTGGGTTCGGGGCACGGTGAACGTCCGTCAGCAAAGTCCGTAACGCAGAGCGAGCAAAACCTTCCGGAGTCGCGTCAGCCGGACCGAAACATCGATTTGCGTCCATCCCCGCTCTTCCAGGCGATCAAGCAATTCCCGGTACACCGCCATCATGAGAACGGCCGGCCGAATCCTCCGCCATCCGAATTCCGCGATCAGTCTTTCGGTCTCGGCGTAGTAATTGCGTGCCAGGATGGCTAGTTCCGCACACGCACCGCTGAAGCCTGGATGAACCAGGACAGCGTTCAACGAAGTGGTGGCGACACCGTTCTTACTGAGCAGTTCCAGCGGCACATAGAGACGCTGCAATTCAGCATCCTCCTTCAGGTCACGCAGAATGTTGGTCAACTGCAGGGCGTTCCCGAGCTTCTCGGCGATCTGAAATCCAGGGTTCCGCGGGACGCCGAAAGCATGGATGGAAAGCATTCCCACGGCTCCGGCGACCTTGCGGCAATAGTGCAACAGATCATCCAGATTCTGCATCCGCACGATGGGTCTGGCATCGATTTCCATGCCCTCGATCACCGCGAGAAACTCCTCTTGAGGCAAGTTGAAACGCCGAACCGGTTTCAATAGCGCCCTGGTCGTCGGCCAACTCGGCTTCCCTGCGTAGAGTCGGTCGATCTCCTCCCGCCACCGCACCAGTGCTCGCCTCTTGTCAGCGCTTTCGCCCGGTTCGTCTGCAATGTCGTCGACTTCCCGGCAGAACGCGTAAATGGCGTAGATCGCACGGCGCCGTTCCGCCGAAAGCGCCCTCATGCCCCAAAGGAACGACGTGCCTGATCGCGCTACGACGCGATTCACGTGATCCCTGGGCTTGACCTGATCACCTGACCGCCTGCTCGGAGCGGCCTGCGATCGAGATGCCGTCCTCACGTCGTCAGCATTCCTGCGGCAAAAATCGTCATGTCACACAACCGACGCGACATCGACCCACCAGCTCGCGTTCCTCGACCGGAGGAGCGAAAATCATGCAGGAATCTCGCCTTCAGCGCGCCGGCGCCAGACCCTTCGGAGCAGGATCCGACCGACTCCACGCAAACAGCAGGCCGCGTATTGAGCTTTGGTCAGCACGACACGCTCTGCCAAGGGATCCCGCCGGCGCAACTCAGCACTGAGCTTCCTGGCGATGGCGATGATCACAGCCGTCTCCATGGCGAAACGGAGGTTGCAAAACTGACCCGGCAAACGATCGGCCGACTCCAACAGCGTCTCGGTTGCATCGAGGCACCGATCCAACACTTGCCTGAGTGCCGGAGATGAACGCCTGTGGCCAAGCGCCTCGACTCCCGTTTCCGCTGCCGCCATCCAGTTCTGAGGCAGATAGACCCGGTTCAACGAGTTGTAGTCATCCCCGCAGTCCTGCAGGTGATTGAGTACCTGGAGTGCGTTGCATAGGGCATCGCAAGCCGGATACGCGGCTCTTGACTCGCCATGAAGGTCGACCAGGTAGCGCCCCACGGGCGCCGCGGAGAGATCGCAGTAACCGATGAGATCATTCCAGTCGGCATAGCGCAGTTTGGTCGCATCCTGTATGAAGGCGCGCGTCAGATCGACGCAATGCCGATGCGTGACCTGCGTCGCATCCAGACTACGGCGGACGTCGTGCGCTTTGCGAAAGGCTGGATCTCCTGTCTCGGCACCACTCACGACACTGGCGAAGCCGTCCAGTCGCTCGATCTTGTCGTACGGATCCAAGTCGGGATTGTCGGCGATATCATCGATCGCCCGGGCGTAGGCATAGAAAGTCGCAATATGGGGTCTCAGGTGTGCCGGCACCAACCAGGAGCCGACGGGGAAGTTCTCATCCGCCGCAGCTTTGCCGGACGGCGTCTCCATGGCAGCTGCCCTGTCCATCGCGAACCCATACGCGACCGATCGGATCGCTTACGTGTTTGACAGCGCCGGGTGATTCTCGCCTGGAGCTGCCAACGTCAGGCTATCGCGAAAGATAACGTCCATTCCACCCGTCGCGGCAGCGTGGCGCGCCGGAAGCCGGGAGGGGGTGCCGCACTGGCCGAGTCGGACCTCCGCGTTACTTGCCTCGCCCTTTGACCAGGGTCAGGTAGTTTCTGCTCCCGTCGCGGCGATAGTGCAACTCATCCATCATGGTGCGCACCAGATAGACGCCGAGACCACCTACGGCACGCTCCGTGACCCCGGAGTCCAAATCGGGCTCGGGCGCATCCGTCAACGGATCGAAGGGTCGGCCATTATCCACGATCTCGATGGTGAGCGATTCCGCTTCCGAGGTCAGAGTGATCTCGATCTCGTGAAGATCGTCGGTCCTCCCGTGATTGATGATGTTGAGTCCCACCTCCTCGAGCACCAGATTGACCCGAAAGATCAGGTCGGGAGGCCATTGTTCGGCGTCTCCGAATTCCTCCACGGCGACTGTGATCGTATCCAATTCTTCGGCTCTGGGTCTGACCTTCAGGGACAGCTTCCGGCTCAACGATCGCTCTCCCTTCGATAGAGCACCATGCAAGTGATGTCGTCCGATTGAGGAGTATCCCCGACAAAGTCTCTTACCGCCGTGAAAACCGCATCGTTGGCCTCCTGGGAATCTCTCGGGGGCGCATCCGCAAAGATCTCGAAAAGACGTTCCGTACCGAACTCTTCGCCGTCGTCGTCCATAGCCTCGGTGACGCCGTCGGTGTAGAAAATCACGGTGTCTCCGGGTGAGAGGACCACGGTGTTCTCGATGAAATCGAGACCGGGGATCACACCCAGGGCGATCCCATCAGTGAGTGGAAGCAGGGACGAGCTTCCGTCGGAATGGACGACGAGTGGGGAGTTGTGTCCTCCGTTGGCGTAGGTAAGTTTTCCGGTGGCCGGATTGTACACCGCGTACAGGAGGGTGACGAACATGGCGGCATCGTTGTCCTCGTCAAGCAGGTTGTTGACCTCTCCCAGGACGCGGCCCGGATCCAGAGTGCCGATGGCGGCGCCCTTGAGCAAAGTCCGGCTGGACATCATGAAGAGCGCGGCAGGAACTCCTTTGTCCGAAACGTCCGCGATGGCCAAGCCGACCCGGCCTTCGTGGAGGTGGATGACATCGTAGAAATCTCCGCCCACATTCCGCGCCGCCTCCATGCTGGCCGAGACTTCGTAGTCGGCGCGCTTGGGGAAATGGCTGGGAAGGATGGATTGCTGCATCTGGTTGGCGACGTCGAGTTCGTTCTGCAACGCCACCAGCTTGTCACGCGAAGCCAGGGCCTCGCGCCACTCCTTCATGTGTCGGACCGTCCGGTCGATGGTGATTCGAAGGTCCTTGAAATCCAGCGGCTTGGTGACGAAGTCAAAGGCTCCCCGGTTCATGGCCGTGCGGATATTCTTCATGTCGCCGTACGCCGAAATGATGACGGAACGGATGTTGGGATCGACCTTGGGGATCTGCTGCAACAAGGTGAGCCCGTCCATCTGAGGCATGTTGATGTCCGACAGCACCATGTCGATGTCCTGCTCCTCGTTCAGCCGATCAAGGGCTTCGACACCGTTACGGGCAAACACGAAAGTGTAAACCCCGGAGCGTATGGCCCGCCGCATGCGTTGAAGCATGAGCGGTTCAAGATCCGGTTCATCGTCCACGACCAGGATCTTGCACGGTCGGTTCATCAGGTCAGACTTATTCGTTTCCACGTCAGATCTCCCGTAGCCTTCGCCGTACGCCTACTCTTGCCGATCATCCATACCCCGCGTCGGGAGCCGGCGGCCGCAACTGCGGCGAAATCCCGGCAGGGGCACCATTGGGGGGCAGTTATCCCCGTTTTTCAAATTTGTCGCCACTTGTCCGACGGATGCGTCTCCGAAATCAAGGGTACGCAGGAGCTTCCTACTCGGCGAGAGCGGCGACCGCTTCGGAACGGGTCGCGTGGGTCGGGATGATCCGGTTGAAGCCACTGATCTCAAAGACCTCGTTTATAGAATCCGAGAGTGAACAGACCACGAATTTCCCGCCCCGCCTCTGGAGCACCTTTGCAGCCATTAGAATGACGCGAAGGCCCGCGCTACTGATGTAGGAGAGAGACTGCATATCCAGGATCAACGCACTATCATGCTTGCCGAGCGTCGCTTGAAGGGCATTCTCGAATTCACGCGCGTTGGCGCCATCGATACGGCCTACCGCCCGAGCGATCAAGGCGCCGTCTTCCCTCTCCGTGTGAACTTCCATCAAATGGACTCCTTGAATATTTGGGCCGGATTCTGAATTCTGCCCTGAGAATATCGCAATCGCACGGCATCATAGCAAAGCCGTTCCCAGATCTCAATTGGCCCCAAGTGCTTGGCCCAGCCTATTCCCATGTGGCCGGCTCGCTGCAATTTATGGCGGTCATTCGAAGGAAAGCCAGTTTGTCTCCCCCGCAAAATCCTCGGGTCAACGGACGCTTGCCGCCGACCCGGCGACTGCCCATGAGACAGCCACCCGAATCCAGCAGGGGAACACCGCAACTCGCGCTTCGCTCATGTTGTCACACGCTGGTACCCGGCGCCAGGAGAGACGGGACCCGCCGGTCGGGATTCACCACCCTGCCGTCTCGCCCCTTGAACTTGGTATTGCCGAGACCGGGCGCTATCCTGACCAGACCGCCCGTGGCGATCGTCTCCACGGACCATCCTGGGAGACCACACAGTGAGATTCGTCCCGATTTCGATTCGAGTTCCAAGGACCGGCGCCAGGAGCCGGCGCCGGCTTGGATGCCTGCTGCTCTTGTCCGGCGTCCTGGCGGCCTGCCAGCCGGACGATGTTTCCAAAGGCGGCGTCCCGGTTGACACCTCCTCTCCGGATCCGGGTCCGGTTCGCTTTACCGAGCACCTGATCATGGAGGGCTATGCCTATCCCTACGGCATCTGGGCCGCCGACCTGGACAAGGACGGCGATCTGGACCTGACCAGTGCCGATTACACTCCCGCCAACGACCTCTACTGGTTCGAGAATGACGGGTCGGGGACCTTCAGGCGCCGCTTCATCCAGAAGGACGATCCGGAGCGGCTGGAGCGCCACATGGTAGGCGACGTCAACCTTGATACCCACCCGGACGTGGTGATCGTCAAGAATCTTTACGGCCACCTTCTCTGGTTCCAGAACCCTGGGAATCCGGAGAGCCGGGAACTCTGGAAGCGGCACGTCATCACCACCAACCTGGCCGGAGCCTACAGCGTCGCGATCTCGGACCTGGACGGCGACGGCGACCCGGACGTGGCCGCCTCCTCCTGGAGGATGGGGAACCAGTTCGCCTGGTTCGAAAACCCGGGAACCGAGTGCGTCGGTCCACCGACCCAGCTCTGCTATGAAGAGGGGCGGGAGTGGCCCAAACACTTGATTGACGCGAACGTGGCGGAGACTCGATGTATCCGGGTGGCCGACGTGGATGGAGACGGTGACGAGGACCTGATGGGAACGGCAGCCGGCGATGGGCTGGTCCTCTGGTACGAGAACAGCGGCGATCCACTCTCCCGGCCCTGGAAGCGGCATCTCATCGACTCCAGCGCGCCCCGTGCCATGCACGGGAATCCGGTAGACATGGATCGCGACGGCGACCCGGATCTGGTTCTGGCCCTGGGCATGGGAGCGAACGGCGGCGGTGAAGACCATTCGGGAGTCGTCTGGTACGAAAACGACGGCACACCTGGAGACGGCCCGTGGCCCCGCCACACCATCCTGGAATCGCTTCCAAGCGCCTTCGAGGCGGTGGCCGGTGATCTGGACGGCGACGGCGACCCGGACGTGGCGGTTACGGCGTGGGGCTCGGCCGGACAGGTGCTCTGGCTTGAGAATCCCGGCGACCCGCGGTCGCCATGGTCGGCCCACTCCCTGAAAACCTCCTGGCCTCGCGCCAACATGGTCATTCTGGCCGATCTGGATGGCGACGGGGATCTGGACGTGGCCGCCGTCGCCGAGATCGGAAGCAACGAATTCCGCTGGTGGCGCAACGACGGCCCGGTCATCGAGTGACGGAGGAGATAGATCCGCCGAATCCGGGGAGACGGACCGTACTGCCCCTGGCCCGACTCCAACTACTCTTCAACTCCTGATTCCTGGTTCTCTTCAGACGTAGTCGAAAAGGGGTGGAAAGCCGACGACCACGAACCCGGCCCACACGGCATAGACCGGCAGATACATGGTCTGCCAGCGCTCCAGGGCGATGAAGGAGCCGCGGTTCAGCAGGAAGCGGGCGTAGAGCCAGGCCGACCACGCCAGATTGACCAGAAGGATCAGGTTCTCGCCCAGCGCCGCCACCCGGTTGGGGCTGAATCCGAACTCGGAGATACGCGTTCCGATGGCGGCTAGAGCCAGAAGGTCGACGACCAGAGCGCTGACCACCAGCACGAACTGCAGCACGTCGAAGGCATCCGGCGGCAACTTCGGGTCGCGCGCCGACACGGCGTAGAGCAGCAATCCCAGGACCAGCGCCAACAGCAGGTCGAATCCAATGAGCACTTCCCGCTTCACGTCGATGCCGCTGCGGGTCCAGACCATGGTCGCCAGAAAGGCCAGTAGAACCACGGTGAACAGGGGGGTGAACAGACGGGTCAGGACGGGCGCCATGTTTTCGACGACGCTCTGCTTGGCCTCCACCAGCCATGCCCCGATGATGACGGCCCCCGCTGCGCCGCAGGGCAGCAGCCATTCCACCGCCAGCCAATCCACGTCCAGGCCGATGGCGCTGAACATGACCCGGGTGAAGCCCGTCAGCACCCCGCCGCCCAGAGCGATCAGCACGTAGTAGATGAACAACTCCCCGGAGAAACGGATGAAGTCCATGCGCCCGCCCCCGCTGTGCCAGCGCCCGCCGGCGTAGGCGACTCCCACCGCCAGCCAGAGCGCGATCGGCAGGTGAAGCACCGCGAGCAACGCGGTGTGGCCGCGCGGCGTGAAGGGGAAAAGGTTCACGAAGAGGGCAGCCACAACGAACGGGAGTGCCAACCAGAGACAGCGGAAACCGAGAGTACGCCGTTTCCAGACGAAGTAGCCGGTGAGCAGAGGCAGAACCAGGAGGCTGACGTTCCGGGGATAGAATCCGTCGTCGGAGCCGATGTGGGAGTAGCCGAACAACTCGGGAACCTTGACGGCCAGCGCGGCGGCGGCGGCCAGACAGATGACCACAGCCGTCTCGACAGGTGCCGTCCGGCCCGGCTCGCCGTCCTCGTCGGTAACCAAGACCAGTTGTTTCCACAGACGCTCCGAATGCTCCCGCGCGAACTCGCGAGAGAGAGCGTCCAGGCTGCCCATCCGCTTGACTCCCACCAGAAAGGCTTCGTTCGGCGCCAGGCCGGCGTCGACCAGTTCCTTCACCTGTTCCCGCAGGTGAATTTCCAGCTCTTCCACGTCAGGGGCGAATATTGCCCGGCGACGGCGCAGGTAAGCCCGCCACTCCGCAATCTGTCCCTCCAGAGTCTCCTGTCGTCCCCCGGATGCGCCCATTCGCTTCAGCCCTCCTGCATCAGCGGCTGCCCATGCGCCACCGGGCACCTCTCGAACCAGACGGCCCGGAGAGTGGCGTCCACCACCTGCCACTGCCGACGCTGAACCTCCAGTTGCTCCTGTCCCCGGCGGCTGATCCGATAGTATTTTCGCTTGCGGCCGCTCCGGGAAGTCTCCCACCGGGTCTCGACATATCCGAGCCGATCCAGCCGGTGCAGCACCGGATAGAGCATGCCGTCCGTCCACTGCAACCGGCCCCCGGAGAGTTCGCGGACGCGTTTCAGGATCGCGTAACCATAGTTGTCCTCCTCGGATAGAATCGCCAGCACCAGCGGCGTCGCCGAAGCCGCCACCAGATCCTTGCCGAAGTTCATGTCTTCCCATCTCCCACGACGGCGGCGACAGGGTTCATGGATCGATACATAGAACAATAATGCATTGTAGTTCTAGGTATGTAAACCTCTGAGAACGCCCATGGGTGCGTGACGCCCGGCGCCGGTAGTAGAATTCCCGGGGATGCGCCTGATCGCTGCTTCGACGCCGCTGTTGCTGCTGTTGGCATGGTACCGGCCAGCCCCGGCCCAACCACCCAACATCCTCTTCATCCTCACCGACGACCACGCCTACCAGGCCGTCGGCGCCTACGGCTCGAGGGTCAACCGGACCCCCAACATCGACCGGATCGCCCGCGAGGGAATGCGGTTCGACCGGGCGCTGGTCACGAATTCCATCTGCGCCCCCAGCCGGGCCGTGATCCTCACCGGCAAGTACAGCCACCTCAACGGCGTCCTGGACAACCGCCTGCCGTTCGACGGCTCGCAACAGACCTTTCCCAAGCTGTTGCAGGAGGCCGGGTACCAGACGGCCATCTTCGGGAAGTGGCATCTGAAGTCGGCGCCCACCGGCTTCGACGATTGGGAAGTGCTGCCGGGACAGGGCTCCTATTACAACCCGGACATGCGGGTCGGCCCCAACGACACGCGCCGCCGGCATACCGGTTACACCACGGACCTCATCACGGATCTCTCGCTGGAGTGGCTCCGGAACCGGAACCCGGACCAGCCCTTCCTGCTCATGAGCCAGCACAAGGCGCCGCACCGCCACTGGATGCCCGGACCGGAGCACCTGACGCTGTACGACGGCGAGCAGATGCGGGAGCCGCCGACTCTGTTCGACGACTACGCCGGACGGGCATCGCCGGCGTCCAGGAACCGGATGGAGATCGGGCGACACCTGACCGCCCACGATCTGAAGTTCCGGCCGCTTCCGGGCACGGCCGAGGACGACCCGTTCATGATCCGGTGGAGCCGAACCTACGGCAGGATGAATCCGGAGCAGAAAGCCGTCTGGGATGCCATTTACGAACCCAAGAACAAGGCCTTTCAGGCGGCCGATCTGAAGGGAAAGGAACTCCTCCGTTGGAAGTACCAACGCTACATCAAGGACTATTTGCGTTGCATCGCTTCCGTCGACGACAACGTCGGGCGCCTGCTCCGTTACCTGGACGCCACCGGTCTGTCCCGGGACACCATCGTGGTCTACAGCTCCGACCAGGGCTTCTATCTGGGGGAGCACGGCTGGTTCGACAAGCGCTGGATGTACCGGGAATCGCTGCGAACCCCACTCGTGATCCGGTGGCCCGGCGTGGTCGAGCCCGGCTCCGCCAGCCGCGACCTGGTCTCGAACCTGGACTATGCCGCCACCTTTCTGGAGATCGCCGGCGTCCGGACCCCTCCCCGGATGCAGGGCCGCAGCCTGGTTCCCATCCTCAAGGGCGCGACGCCCCGGGATTGGCGCCGGTCCTTCTACTACCACTACTACGAGAGCCAGTTGGCTCACGGCGTCCCGGCGCATGAGGGGGTGCGGACCGAGCGTCACAAATTGATCCGCTTCTACGAGAGCGGCGAGTGGGAGCTGTTCGACCTGGAGCAGGACCCGCAGGAACTGCAGAGCCTTTACGGGCAAGAAGGGACGGAACGAATCAGCGCCGAGCTGCAGGCCGAACTCAAGCGCCTGCGAGCGTTCTACGGCGTCTCCGAACCTCCCCTGTGACGGCGGAGCGAGGGGCCGCTCCGACTCGCTCCGGAGGACCGGTTCGTCCTACCGAAAGCGTAACGAATAGAGATCGGCATCCTTCATGGCGAACCGGAGCCGGACCGGCCGGCCCTCCAGAGAGGAGACGTCGCTGCCTCCGGTCCAGGACACGACCCGTTCGATCTGGTCCCCGATGATCTCGATGGAGTCGGTCAGGGCGTAGCCGGGAACCGGCTTTCCCGCGGCATCCTGGATTTTGACCCGGACGCTCCCCGCCGCCGACGTGGAATAGTTCAGGACCAGTTCCCGTCCCGAGAAGGTGAAGAGCCTTGTGACCATCTCCCCGCCCGAGTAGGGGGCGTTCACCGACGCGAACCCGTCCACCCGCAGGACATACCGGCGGACGTGCCAGGAGGGCGTTCCGGCCGCCCGGGTGACGTAGATGGACATCTCCTCTATGCCGGTGGGAACGACGCCCTGGAGCGCGTAGGTGGTCCGGGTCTTCCAGTTCAGCGCTCCCCTGCCCGGTCGGATGAAGCCCTCGCGAAAGGTGGTGTCGTACCGGGTCCCTCCGCGGGTGCTCATGAGGACCGTTTCCGAACAGTCCTGCCAGCGTTCCACCGGGATTCCTTCCTGGCGGGCCGCCGCTCGGACTTGTTCGTCGCTGAGGGCTTGCCGTCCCTCCATCAGACGCGCGGGAAAGGCGAGATAGATGTGGGGAGCCCGGTAGTAGGGCTGGGTCTTGTTGATATAGAGCTGATTCTCGGGAATGGCGCCCTCGCCGCCGAAGGTCATGGGCTCCAACCGGGACCAGTCGAACCGGTCGGGAGAGGTGAGCCGTCCGATGGATCGCCTTCCGGCCGGGCGAGTCGGCGAGGTGTAGAAGCGGGTGTAGATCAGGTACCGGTTCTCGGACTCCGACCAGAACAGCGAGTAGTCGCCGTCGAACTTCCCGTAGGTGCTGTCCCTCAGAATCGGCTCGTCCCGGAGCCTGGTCCAAGCCTTGCCGTCGCCGGAAACGAAGGCAATCACGTCGGTGGGGCTGCCCAGCCAGAGTCCTCGGTCGTCCAACGTGAACTTCCGGGCCTCGTCCTCCGGCGTGGGATGGGCCCGTCCTCCCTCGTTCAACTTCAGGGCCTTGAACCGCTCCCCGGCGGGCACACCCGGTCTCCGGTCCAGGAAGAAGCGGGCGGAGGGTTCGGTCTTGTGCTCGTAGAGTTCCTGGCCGTCCGCCGTCCCCACCAGATTGTTCTCACGGCTACCGTCGACTTCGATGAGGCCCAGCGACGGCTTGGTCCATTGGACGCCGTCCCGGCTCTCCGCGTAACTCATGCGACCGTCCGAAAAGTAGTACATCAGGTACCGATCACCGTCCCGGATCACGTCCTGGCCGAAACCGTGCTCGCCCTCCCAAGGGCGGTCCTTCCGAATCACGACCTCCGCCGGCCGGGGATGATGCAGCTTGAGGCGCACTCCCTGCAGC
Organism: Acidobacteriota bacterium; assembly: GCA_965263035.1. Classification (GTDB taxonomy): domain Bacteria; phylum Acidobacteriota; class UBA6911; order RPQK01; family JAJDTT01; genus JAJDTT01. Next base: position 3,633,465 of record OZ253580.1, on the reverse strand, counting down.
CGATCGACCAGGAAGTAGTCGACGAAGATCTCCAACCGGGAACCGATGTCCGGACACACGGGCCGGTCCAGCAGTGCCGGGGGCGGGTCTTCCGGCGACGGCGTTCCGGGAAGCACGGATCCGGAAGACCCGACTCCCAGAACGACCGTCAAGATACCAAGCGTGGCGTGGCGCAGGTCACGACTCCGTCTTGATGATGATCTCGCAGCTCTCGAGCGTGGGCCAGGGCGCGTGCCGACCGGTGTGCTCCGCCGGGGTCTTCGTCCCTTCCAGGACCACGAGGACGGTGTTGACTCCCCCTCGGACCGGCGGGTTCTCCACTACCAGCCACTCTTCTCCCTTCTGGTTCCGGATTCGTCCGGCGGAGGACAGATCGACTTGTTTCCCGTTGAGTTCGCAGCGGACACGCCCGAAAGACTTCTCCACGTGGGTCAGACGCAGCCGCAACTCGGTTTTCCGGATTCTGCCGTCGGTCAGGCCCGCGGCGATGTCATCATCCACCCGGATCCGAATGGCATGGGCCGGCCCGGCACCGCGGCCCACCAGAGACAATTGCTGCGGCACCTGCGGCGGATAGTCCCCCGGGAAGTTCATGGCGCGAGTCTCGGCATAGTAGCAGCGGTCCAACCGCTCCAAAGCCAGTGCGTCCCCCAAGTCTTTCAGGTCCTGAAGATCCGATGCCGTGAAATAGCCCCTCATGCCGGTGCCCGCCGGCTTGGCCACCACCTCGGTGCCTTCCGGAACGGGCCGCTGGCGATGACCTCGATAGTCGTAGTTGAAAAGATGGACCCCGGCGGCACCCTGTTTATATCCGTTCAACGCCGATGCCCTCAATACCGTGACGGGATTCCGCTCGTACCCCCCCTGGGGCGAGGTCGCGTGGGTCGAGGAATCGAATCCGGTGTAGACCAGAACCCCACTCTCGGAAGCGGCCTTGACAGCCCTTTCGACGTCGATGCGCTGCATGCAATAGGAAGGAGAGCCCAGGATCACCGCATCCACGAGCCCTTCCCGGATCCAGGTCTCGAGATCGAAACCCAACTCCAGAGCGGCGTCGATGCTGACGGGAACACGAGTGACGAGCTTGATCTCCCGGCCCTTTTCCAACTGCTTCCTCCTCACGATTTCTCTGGCGTTCCGCATGAATTGGGTCAGCGTCGGGAGGTTCTTGAACCGCTCCCCGGTTCGAAACAGGAGATAGCCCCGGCCGAAATCCAACTCCAGTCCGTCGAAGTCGTAGCGGTCCAAGACCTCCTCGAAAAGACCCAGAAAGCGGCCTCGCACCTCCTCCTTGGCGTAGTTCCACTGCCAGGAGAACTTCCACTTGTCGGCGGACCCGGCTCCCCACCAGACCGGATGGCCCAGGAGCAGGTCGGTCCTCTCCAGCTTCTGGGTGGATCGGCCGTACCAGCCCCGGTCCTCGAGATTGACGTGAGCGTCGTTCATGCGGAAGGAGGCGAACATTCCCAGCTTCAGCGCCCGAGCACGGTCGAGGTAGATCTTCAAGAGGTCGTGACCGTCGTCGACCACCGCGGCCAAATTCTGGTGCAGGCGCTCCACGTCGGACATGCTCATGCCGCCCACCGAGGCCGCGGCGGTATCGTCGTCCGGGTCCCAATCCTCGATGTTGTCTCCCCAAAGCTGACCATGCGGGCTTCCGCGCCAGGAGAGATCGTCGTTGATGCCCACCAGGACCGTGACGACGTCCACGGCGGTTCCCTGGAGAGCATCCAGAATCACCGTCAGGTCCTTGGGATCGCGGGTGGTCAGATAGTTGAAGGCCCAGTTGCCGTCGGTGTTGTAGATGATCCGGGGCGGCCAGTTGGGCGCCGGACGCAGCATCGGCTCAGCTTCCTGTGGTGCCTGGCAGGAAAAACCGGACAGCAGCAAGGTGGACAAAATCAGGAGGTATTTCTGACAACGATTCATGAACCCATCCTTTTCAGGCTGGTCCTGCGGCCGGGTTCCGGTCTCTATCCCCTGCCCCGCACCTCAGCGACGAGGAGGACGGCGGCAGTAGAAGCCATACACGGTCGCCTTTTCCAGGTAGAGCTTGAGCCGAACCGTTCCGCGGCGGAGGTGCTGCTTCAGCCTCTTCTGTCCGGTCCAAAGAACCGGAAGCCGGCTTCCCCGTCCCCGGATGGGCTGGCAGTCTTCTCGGGAGAAACCCTCCAGGACCTGTCCCGAGGCGTTCAGCAACTCGGCCCGAATGGATCCCTCTCCGGCGTCGGCGTTGAGGTAGAAACGGCTCTGGTTGTCCCGAATCCGTAGACGGTGAGTGAGAAGCTGCCCTTGGGAAGCTGCCTTCCAGCCCACGAAGGCGCCTCGATCCAGGAAGGCGACACCGATACCGCGCCTCCCCGTAGAGTCGTGGGCGGGTGTGGTGCTGCCCTGATAGAAGAGAGCGGTCTCGTCTCCGATGGACGCGTCGGCGGGAATGGGCATGACGTGTCCGCCGTCCCACTCACCCTTGCGGGAAGTCCCCAGAAAAGGCTGACGGAAACGATGCCACTCGATACCGTCCCGGCTCACTCCCAGCTCTCCGTACATGGCGTGGGACACCTCGTCGAAGCCCGCGGTGAGCATGAAGTAGGTGTGACGCGCCCCCGAGTACTTGAAGATTCCCGGGGTGTAGAGGTGCCAGGTGGGCGAATCCCGCTCGTCGGGAGTGTGCACGGTCACCGGCCGTGACCAGTGGTAGCCGTCAGGACTGGTCGCCCGGGAAATTGAACGCCGGCCACCCACGTGACTTCGAAAGTAACCCACATAGGCTCCGGCGATGTCGTCCCAGAAGAAGATGTTCCGGGTATCGAAGGGGCCCAGCCGGTTGCCGAAGCGGGGACTGGTCCAATGGATTCCGTCGGGGGAATGGGCCATGGCCGCGGAGCGCCCCCGAAAGTCCCAACGCTGCAACATCATCTTGTACCGGCGGGAGGGATCGGAGGCGGCATAGTCCTTCTCCACCCAGTAGGAGGGGGTTCCGCGGATCCCTTCATGCTCGTAGAAGAGGATGTTGTTGCGGGCGGAACCGTCGTGCTCCACGATTCCCAGATCCGGCTTTTCCCAGACCAGTCCGTCGGGAGAGGTGGCGTACAGGCACCAGCTCTCGTTCCCGCCTCCGCCCGGCTTGGGCCGTATGATCTGGTACCACATCTTGAAGAGCCCCTCTTCCCGGTCCTGCAGCACGCAGGTGTAATTGAGGATCCCTACCTCCCAGGGTCGATCCTTGACCAGGATCGGGTTCCCCGGATGCCTTCGCACCGCCGCCGGAGTCAACACCAGACCCTCGGTCCGGTCCACGATCCTGTCGTCGTGGAGGAACAATTCTTCCAGGTCATACTCCGGCCCGACCTGGACCACCCGGCCACCGTCGGCGCGAGTTCCAGCCTGCAGACCGGACACAGAAAAAAGAGCCGTTTGGACGATCCAGGCAATAAGCCCGATCCAAATCCCGAGTCGCAAGCTCATAGGTGACGCCTCCTCATCCGGCAGTGACCGGATCGCCGTTGACAGTCCGTGGTGAAAGTCCCGCGAGCACCGAGACCGTTCCTGCGCCCGCCGGACCAGGCGCGATGAGGGAGCATACCGTGAGTATGTGACCGAGTCGCAACGCAGTCCGCGCGCGATGCAGGGACGGTCGAATGCCGCGACGACTTTTGCCACGGGCTGTTGACCTTGCGGTTTTTCCCCATTTGAGTCAAACAGGCCGGAGAGGAGTGGGGAACCAGGAGTGGGAAACGAGAGGGCATGCGCTCGGAGACGCCTGCCGGTGGGAGAGCTCATCGTTTCCCGGTCGTCGGCCCGCAATTGACGGCCTGAGATGACCGCCGGACGCGGCAGGGAGTAGAATACTGCCGGAATGCGGCGATTGTTTCTGGTGGTCGTCTGTCACCTGGCAGTCCGTGGTGAAAGTCCCGCGTAGCACCGAGACCGTTCCTGCGCCCGCCGGACCAGGCGCGGTGAGGGAGCATATTCGACCCTATGTGACCGAGGTGCAACGCAGTCCGCGCACGATGCAGACCCGGTCGAATGCCGTGACGACTTTTACCACGGGCTGCTGGCCATGGAATCGGACTCATGGGTGGATTCGTAGCGCTTTTCTATGGAGCCATTGCCTACGCCGTCTCCCTCGTTACCGTTCTCTACACCATCGGATTCGTGGGAAATGTGATCGTCCCCAAGAGCATCGACTCCGGGACTCCATATCCCTTGGCGGATGCGGTTTCGGTCAATGCCGGGCTGCTGGGTCTCTTCGCCCTTCAGCACAGCATCATGGCCCGTCCCCGATTCAAGGCCGCCTGGACCAGGATCGTGCCCAAGTCGGTGGAGCGCAGCACCTACGTTCTCTTTACCAGCGGCGCCCTGCTGCTGTTGTTCTGGCAGTGGCGGCCCGTTCCCGAACCGGTCTGGCAGGTGAAGCATGGAGCCGGAGTCCTGTTTCTGACCGGACTTTCCTGGTTGGGGTGGGGGATCGTGGTCCTTTCCGCCGCCATGATCGACCACCTCGATCTGTTCGGCCTGCGTCAGACCTACGTTCGGTTCAAGGGCCGGGACGTTTCACGCGACCGCTTTCGAATGCCGGGATTCTATCGACTCGTCCGTCATCCTCTCATGCTGGGACTCATCATCGCCTTTTGGGCCACTCCCGTGATGAGCGCGGGACACCTGATGTTCGCCGCGGCCACAACCGGTTACATCCTCCTGGCCGTTCCTCTGGAAGAGCGGGATCTGGTGACTCGGCACGGGGACGATTACCGCCGGTACCGGGAACGGGTCTCCATGCTCATCCCCACCGGAATCCTCAAGAACCAGGAGTAAACCGATGCCCGAAATCAGGATCGATCTCTACAGCGACACTTTGAGCCTGCCTACCCCGGAGATGCGCCGTTTCGCCTGTTTTGCCCCAGTGGGGGACGAGCAGAAGGGTGAGGACCCCTCCGCCAACGAGCTCCAGGAAATGGTGGCGGAGATGCTGGGAAAGGAGGACGCGGTCTTCCTCCCCTCGGGAACCATGTGCAACCAGATCGGCCTGGCGGTCCACTGCCGGCCGGGAGACGTGATCCTGCTGGACCGCACCGCCCATCCCCTCATCGCCGAGTCGGGAGGGACAGCGGTGCTGGCGGCGGCCACGGCTTATCCCATCGACGGGCCGAACGGAATGTTCACGCCGGAGCAGGTGGAAGCGCTGATGTTCCCTCCCAGCCGGTACCGGCCCACCATCCGCGTCGTCTCCATCGAGCAGACGGTCAATGCCCCGGGCGGGCGCATCTGGCCTCTGGAGCAGTTGCGGGAGGTCTGCCGAATCGCTCACGAGTGGGGATTGGGAACCCACATGGACGGCGCCCGGCTCTTCAACGCCTCGGTGGCCAGCGGGATCGACGTCGCCGATTACGCCGCCACCCTGGATTCCGTCTGGATCGACCTGAGCAAGGGTCTGGGCGCTCCGGTAGGCGCCGTCCTCGCCGGAAGCCGGGAGTTCATCGAGGAGGCCTGGCAGTGGAAGCAGCGCATCGGCGGGGCCATGCGCCAATCCGGGATCATCGCCGCGGCCGGGATCCATGCCCTTCGCCACCATATCCCCCGACTGGCAGAAGACCACGAGAATGCCCGGCGGCTGGCCCGCCAGATCGCCGAGATTCCAGGACTCGACATCGACCTGGCTTCTGTGGAGACCAACATCGTGCGTTTCGATGTTTCCGGACTGGGTGTCTCATCGCCCGAGTTCGTCCGGCGCCTGGAAGAGGAGGAGGGAGTCCGGGTCAGCACGCCGGGGCCCTTTGTGAGAGCCGTCACCTATCTGGACATCAACGCGGAGGATGTGGACGAAGCCGCCGCCGCCATGAGGAACCTGGCCGCGAGAATCAGTTCGGAAAAGCAGTGAAAGAAGAACTTCGCAATCCCTAATTCGTCACACTTGAGGGCTGGCCCAAAACCAGATTCGGCGTCTCCCGGCGGCGGAAACTCCACAGCCGCTCCAGGATGAGAAATAGGGTGGGGATCAGAAAAAGGGTCATGAAGGTGGAAGAGATCAAGCCGCCGATGAGGACGCGGGCCATGGGGACCTGAAGCTCGGCGCCTTCGCCGATGCCTATCGCCATGGGAGTGAGCCCCAGGACCGTGGTCAGGGTGGTCATCAGGATCGGACGAAGCCGGCGGCGGCCTCCCGTCACCAGGGCGTCCATCAGCGCCAGACCGTGTCGGCGTTGGAGCTGCAGGACGTAGTCGACCAGAACGATGGCGTTGTTCACCACGATCCCGACCAACATGATCAGGCCGATGAAGCCCTGGAGATTGAAGTTCGTCTGGGTCAGAAACAACGCCAGTATCACTCCGATGAAGGCGAGCGGAATGGAGAACATGATCAGAAACGGGTACTTGAACGACTCGAACTGGGCCGCCATCACCAGATAGACCAGGATCACCGCCAGCAGGAAGCTGATCTGCAACAGGAATCGGGCCTCCTCCTGTTCCTCCCACTCGCCCGAGAAGACCAGCGCGATGTCCGGAGACATCGCCAGCGGCCGCACCTCTTGTTGCAGCTCACGTACCACCGACCCCATGTCGCGGGTGCCCGAGAGGTTTCCCGAGACCGAGACGATTCTCTGCTGATCCTTCCGGGAGATGGAATTGGGTCCTTCACTCCGGTCCAGAGCCACCAATGAGCGCAGCGGCAACACGGAACCCGCCGGAGTCTGGATGGGAATCGCCAGGACGTCCTCGCTGCTCAGCCGATCCTCTTCCCGGTAGCGCACCAGAATCTCGTACTCGTCTCCTCCCTCCCGGAAGTAGCCGGCCACGGTGCCCCCGATGCTGGCCCGCACCGTGGTGGCGACGTTGGAGACGGTGAGACCCATGGTGGCGGCCTTGGCCCGATCGATCCGGATGTGACTTTCGGGCCGGCCCGGGCTCCTGCTGATGGCGGCGTCGGAAACTCCCTCCAGCGACTCCATGATCCGTTTGATCCGCACGGCAAGGTTGAAACATTCGTTCATGTCGTGACCGCGAATGTCGATGGAGAGGCGATCGCCTTCACTCTCGGTGGCCCAGCGCATGGCATAGTTGCCGCCGCTGGTGCGGACACGGGGAACGACTCCCTCGAAGTTGGCGAACACCGGACGCAGGGCCTCGGCGATCTGCTGGCTGCTCCGCTCCCGCTCCGCCAGCGGAACCAAGTACACCCGGAGAGTCACGGTATTGGTGTTGGCCGTTCGCCAACCTCCGCGCGAACCGACCTCCACCAGGAGGTTGTCGAGTTCTGGAACCAGCTCCCGCACCAGTTTCTCCGCCTCGTGCGCGAACTGGTCCGTCACCTCCAGACGGGTCCCTTCCGCCAGCTCCAGCCGGACCCGGACCTGACCCTCGTCCGCCTCCGGCTGCAGTTCGAGACCGATGAAGGGCAACAGCAGAAACCCGCCCAGCACCAGCACGGCGCAGGAGGAAACGATCAGGATCGGATGCCGCAGGGACCAGCGGAGAACGCCCTCATAGCTCCGGTCCAATCCTTCCATCCACTGTCCGCTTTTTCGGGAGACCGCATGGATCCACCCTTTGCGTTCGGGTGCCCTGACGCGAATGAAGCGGCTGGCGAGAAAGGGAACCAGAGTGAGCGACACCAGGAGGGAACTGAACAGCGAGAAGGAGACCACCCAGGCCAGTTGCTGGAACATGAGACCGGACATGCCGCTCATGAAGACGACCGGCAGGAATACGGCAATGGTGGTGAGGGTCGACGCAGTGATGGCGAGAGCGACTTCTTTGGTTGCGTTGCGGGCCGCCGCCTTCTTCTCCTCGCCATCCTGCCGGTGCCGGAAGATGTTCTCCAGCACGACGATGGCGTTGTCCACCAGCACGCCGACACCCAGTGCCAGACCGCCGAAGGTGATCACGTTCAACGTAAACCCGCTGAAGTACATCAAACCGAAGGCGGCCAGCACCGAAATGGGGATGGAGATGGCCACCACCAGCACACTCCGGAAGTTGCGCAGGAACACCAGGAGAATGAAGACGGCGAGGAGCGAACCATAGAAGGCCGCGTCCCGCACGTTGGCCACCGCCCGGCTGATGAACTTGGACGTGTCGTAAAGGGAGTAGACCCGGACCTGCGGATAGTCCCGATTGATCCTCTCGATGGCCCTGTCTACCTCTCGTGCCACCGTCACGGTGTTGGCCCCGGACTGCTTGCGGACGCCCATCCTGATGCCCGGGACACCGTTGACCCGCACCATATGCCGAATTTCCTGATGGCTGTCCTCGACCGTGGCGATGTCCTCGATATAGATGGGGGTGCCCTGCCGGATGGTCACCATGGTTCGCCGGATCTCGTCCATCGAGGCGTACTCGCCCTCGGTTCGCATCAGCACTTCGAACGTGTCCTCGATGACGTGTCCGGCAGGCTCGTTCAGATTCTCGCGGCGCAGTGCGGCCATGACCTGGGCCGGGCTGATGCGGAGGGTATGCATCTTGGCCCGGTCCATCACCACGTGGATCTCACGCTCCAGGCCTCCCCAGATATCGGCCTGGGCCACGCCGGAAATCCTCTCGAACCGGTACTGGATCTGCTTTTCCGCGAATTCACGCAACTCCCTGGGGGGCATCTCGCTGGAGATTCCCAGAAACATGATGGGGAAGATGCTCAGATCGTACTTGTACAAGGTCGGAGGATCCGCATCCTCGGGCAACTGTCCACGAATGCGGTCGATCCGGGCGCGGAGTTCTTCGGCTCCTGCCTCCAGGTCCACTCCCCACTCGAACGAGACCCGCACGCGGCTGGTCCCCTCGGAGGACCGGGAGGTCATTTCCTTGATGCCGGGAGTGGAGGCCAGGGTCCGTTCCAGAGGAATGGTGATCAGTTCTTCGATCTCCCGTGGCCCCACGCCCTGATAGGTGGTGGTCACGCTGATCGTGGGAAAAGTGACGTCCGGCATCAGGTCGACGGGGAGATTGAGAAAGGAGATCCCGCCCATGAGGGCGACGATGAGGAAGACGACGATGATGAAGACGGGACGCCGGATCGCCAGGTCGGGAAGACTCATTCGGACCTCACCGCATCCCCTTCGTTCAAGTTCTGGGCTCCAGAGGCGACCACCTCGGCGCCATCGTACAGGCCGGCCAGAACCTCCACCACATCGCCCACGATGCGCCCGATCTCGATCTCCCGAAACACCGCGGTCCGTTCCCGGGTCAGAAAATAGACGCCGTGCTGCTCGCCGCGGGTCAGCAACGCCGAGCGGGGGATGCTGAGCGCCGTCTCGGAGATTTTGGCGTCGATCCTCGCGTGGGCAAACATCCCCGGCTTCAGCATCCCGTCACGATTCATGATCTCGATCTCGACGTCGGCGCTCCGCGTCTCCGGATTGAGGAAGGGGCTGATCCGGGTGACGGTCCCCTGGTAGACCCGGTCGGGATAGACGTCGACGACGACTCGGGCGGGCAGACCCACCCGAATGCTGCTGATCCCGCTTTCCGAGACCGGAACCACCGTCTTGACCCGCTCCAGCTCCAGCACCGAGACGATGGTGACGCTAGGGTTCACCAATGCCCCCGGTTCCAAGTGCCGGACTCCGACGAACCCGTCCAGCGGAGAGTAGATACGAGTCTGATCATGCTGAATCTCGTACTCGCTCAGCGAGGCCTCCGCCTGTCTGACCTGTGCCTTGACCAGTTCCAGCTGCGCCTGCGAAACCCGCATCCGGCTGACCAAATCCTCCAGATCCTGGGTCGAGATGAGGTTTTCTTCGTGGAGCTCACGGTAGCGCGCTACCTGGACCTTCAGGTTCTCGTAGGTCGCTTCTTCCCGAGTGACTGCGGCTGATGCCACCGACACGGCTGCCTCGGCCCGGTGGATCTGCTGCAGGAGATCCACGTCGTCGACGACCACCAACAGCTGCCCTTTGGTGACAGGATCGCCCCGATCGGCCAGAACTTGCTGAAGCCGTCCACTGATCCGGGACATGACGTCGACTACGGCCTGGGGCCTCAACTCGCCCAGGAGGTCCAGATTGGTCTCGAACGGGTGGGGCCGTACGTTGGCGGTACCGACCAGAAGTGCGGGTCCTTTTTGCGGAGCGTCCATGGACTCCACCGCCAACTCGCGATAAAGGCGCAGTCCTACCCACGCCAAAAGAGCACCCAGAATCAGGACGACAAAAAGCCTCTTCACGGAAGTCACTCTCCCCGGATCAGAGCAGTTTAATCGTTTATTCGTCCGAGGTCAGCCGGAAAATCGTTTCGAGCCTGTGGTACCTTTCTGTCGGAGGTTTCATACCTCGCCATCACTCGGCGGCGGCCGTGCAATTCTCCGGTGCGTGGAACCGGGCCGGTGCTCTTCTTGAGCCCCAATCCCGGAGTCGAATCGGATTCGTCCATTGAAGCACACGACACCTAAAGCCGGTTTCCTGGTCGCGGCCCTCCTCCTCTTGCCCGGCTGCGGAACCGGTCCGGCAGGAGACCGGACGCTGCCGTCCGATCTGACCTCGCGGAAGCAGTGCTTCCTGATCGAGTTGGGACTCGACGATCCCAGGCCATCCGATTGGAGTGGACGCCTGGAAGCGGAGCCGGGGTCGGTCCAAATCCTGCCTTGGCGGACCGGCGGGGACACCTCGGTGGGTCCAGGATCCTCCTGGACCGCGCGGACCCGGAAACACGATCCTCGCACCCCTCTCTATTGGGAAGAGCCGACCGGCAACCAGATGTTCGTTGGGGGGAGCTCTCTCCGGAGCACGAGCGCCTATTCCCGGCTGGAGTGGCCAGGTCTGCTGGCGATGACGGATCGGCCGCAGGAACTGACTCTGACCACCATTGGAGGCCGCTTCAAGGTGGATACCCGCACCTTGTTGCCGGGTCTGAGACGCAGCCTCATGGCAGGACGGGCGGCCGCCAGCCAGGTTCCTTTGTTCCAGGTCCTGACGCAGGAACAGACCTACGATGATTTCCCCGCCTTGGTCGCAGCGGAGGGAGGTTGCCGGATCGGCTGGATCGAATTCAAGGACGGCGCGCAGCGGATCCTGAGCCGCCGTCTGGCCGACGGAGCCTGGTCTCCCCCGCTGGAGATCGGAAAGGGTCAGGACCTCTCCGGTCTGCAGCTGGTGAGGGCCGGCGACGGCCGGCTCTTGTGGATCTGGTCGCAGCAACTGGACGGGAACTGGGATCTTTTCGCCCGCTCCGAGCGGGACGGCGTGCTGGAACCGGTGACACGCCTCACCGAGGATCCCCTTCCCGACCTCTACCCTCGATCCGCCGCCGGTCCCGGCGGCGAGGTCCACCTGGTCTGGCAGGGGTTTCGGAACGGCCAATCGGACATCCTTCTCAAAACCCTCCAGGCCGGCGTCTGGGGTGGGGAACGGAAGGTGAGCCCCTCGACGGCCAACGACTGGAAGCCGGCTCTGGCGGTGGACTCGCAGGGTGGGGTCCACGTGGTCTGGGACTCTTACGCACGGGGCGACTACGACCTTCTTCTGCGCCGGGTGGGTGCACGGGGAATGGGGGAAATCGTCCCGGTGGCTCGCTCCAGGAACTTCGAGGCCTATGCCGACGTCGCCTGTGACGACCGGGATCGGGTCTGGATCGCCTGGAACGAATCCGGCCCCAACTGGGGTAAGGATTCGGGCTTCTGGGTCGACCGGTCGCGGCAGACCTTTCTGGACGAACGAACCATACGGGTGGCCGTTTACGATGGGAATCGGTGGAGCCGTCCAGTAGAAGAACTGTCTCGGACCCTGGAAAACCATTTCTCCGATCTTTCGCGGAGCGGATTGCGGCTCCGCCGTCCGCCAGAATCCCTCCAGGTCCGATTTCGAAACGACAATGATCTGCCCCGGCTGTTCTGGGACCGCCGGGGACGCATGTGGCTCTTCTTTCGCCACCAGGAAGCGACTGCCGGGGATGGATCCATGAACCGGCCGGGTTGGGAGGCCTACGCCGTCTTCTACCAGGGTTCCGCCTGGTCCACTCCCTTGGTCCTTCCCCGGAGCATAGGGCGGCTGGACATGCCCCTGGCACTGGATGCCTCTGCGGATGGGACTCTTTGGATGGCGTGGCTTACGGACCACCGATCGATCCACCGCGCCGCTCCCGACTCCAGAACCTTGCAGGAAGACGTGGTGGTGGGGCGGCTGGAACTCCCCCGCGCCGGCGAGGAGTCTGAACTGAGAAATCACCAGCCTCGGGAAGAACCCATCGAACCCTACCACCGGGACGAGCCGGGCGACCTCGACCGGATCCGCTCCTACCGCATCGAGGTGGACGGGAGGACCTACCGGATCGTCCGGGGAGACATGCACCGGCACACCGATTACTCCGGCGACGGCACACTGGACGGTTCACTCCATGAGACCTACCGCTACGCCCTGGACGCCGCCTCACTGGACTTTCTGGCCGTCACCGACCACTACCCGGGAGAGTATGTCTGGTGGGAGACCCAGAAATCGATCCAGCGTTTCCACCTCCCCGGCAGGTTCGTTCCGCTGTTGGGATACGAGCGGAACATGGGTTACCCCAACGGACACCGGAACGTGGTCTTTGCCGGTAGAGGAGCGCCCGTACTCCAGGCCGGGCCCCGGGAGCGTTCGGGAGCCGTCGATACGGGCGACGTACTCTACGACTACCTCAGAAAGTACCAGGGACTCGCCATGTCCCACACTTCCGGAACCCCCACCATGGGGACCGACTGGCGGGACCATGCCGGGGACGTGGAGCCGCTGGTGGAGATCTTCCAGGGGGACCGGACCTCCTACGAACGTCCGGGAGCTCCTCTCGCGGCGGTTCGGGAAGATGCCTCCACCCATCGGGGCGGCTACCTGGAGGAAGGCTTTGTCTGGAAGGCCTGGGAGAAAGGGTACCGGCTGGGAGTCCAGGCCAGCTCCGATCACTGGTCCACCCACTACTCCTACGCCTGCCTGCTGGTCGAGCGTTTCGACGCCCCAGGCTTGATGGACGCCATGCGCCGCCGCCACGCCTACGCGGCCACCGACAACATCATTCTCGATTTCCGGGCGGAACAGGGAGGCCGCACCCACATCATGGGAGATGTCTTCGACGCCGATTCGGGTCCCACGCTACGGATTCACGCCCAGGGAACCGGACCGGTGGCCGATGTCGTCCTGATCCGGGACAACCGGGTCGTCTATTCCCGAGAGCCTGGCCGGAGCCGAGTCGACTTTTCCTTCCTGGAAACGGACCCGACGCCCGGAACCCACTTCTACTACGTCCGGCTCCACCAGGCCGACGGGCATGTGGCCTGGTCCTCCCCCATCTGGATCACCTATCGTTGACGGCTCGATGATTCCACATCGCGCGGAGTCCGCCGGCGAAATCATCCCCATGGGCGAATCTCCCGGTTCTCGCCCCACGTGCCGACCATCATCCCGGATCCATCGTCGGGCATCTTGCGGCTTGGTCAGGGTCCGGACCCGCACTTTTGCACGCGGGCTCATCTTCTGGATAGGTTGTCTCTGGGCCATGCCCGACGCGGCCGCGGTCCTGACTCTAAGGACAGGCAGCCACAACGGGGCGCCCCCTTTCCCTCGGACCAACGGGCGGCAGATCGCCAGCAACTCCAAGGGAATCTGGTTCCTGGCCCACGACGGCACAGACGGCGGGCACCTCGCAATCCACCTGTCGGTGTCCAGAGCTGCCGAGCCTGAAATTGCCGGCGATTTTCACTCTTCCGTGGTGGTCGCCGGAGGGCCGGGCCAGTCCGTCCTGACCGGTCCGTTTCGGGGGGCCCGGGCAGCAAGCCTCGTGATCGACCAGGACGACGTCCTGCATCTGGTCTTCCAGAGTTCCGAGCCCGAAGGAATCTGGTACGCCCGTTGCCCCGTCGGAGACGAGGACCCTTCCGCCAATCTCTCCCAGAAGAAAAAGTGGACCCGGGCCGACGGCAGGACCCCGGGCCCGGAAAGGCTCGACCAGGGCGAAGGGGTCCAACTGGGAGATCTTGTGTCCGACGCCGGGGGACGGCCCTGGGTTCTCTACAGTCAGGTCGTCCAATCGTCTTCCAAGACTATCTATGCGGTCCAGGACAAGGGACAACGCTATTCGAGACGAGCCCGTCAGCCGACCCGGCAGCTCTGGGCCGCCTCGCCCAGGAATGGAGACTGGATCGGGCGGCCGCTGACGCGGCCGGGTGACTTCGGTGCTCCGGCCGCCGACCTGGACCGCTTCGGAACGTTGCATCTGACGTCGTCAAGAAAGGGGTTCAACCATCTCTTCTACCTCCAATTCCCCAACTTCGTGGAGGATTTCCAACGTCAACACGACTTTGCCTCCTCCGCCCCTTGGGTCCCCTGGAACGGGACCGGTTTCGTCAGCCACAGCGTCATCGGTTGGGGCCGGCAAGCCCTGGTGGCCTGGGAGAAGGTGGAACATCAGATCCTCTATGCCTTCTTCGACGGCGAAACCTGGTCGGTCCAGGGACTGCACACGGGGCAGGAGCACACCCATCATCCCATCCTGGTCCGGGATCAACACGACGTGGGGTGGGTGTTCTGGACCAACACGACCCGGAGTCATACCTTCTACTCTCGTTGGCTTGGCTCCCGGTTCGGCGCTCCGTATGCGGGCCGGACGGTCGGCGGAGATCCGGTATCCCACGAAGAGGCGACGCGAGCCCCTTCCCTGAGTCATTTCCACACCGTGGGGAGAGGCCGGGGCCGGCACGCCGGAACTCTGGGGATGGCCCTCGCCACCCGCGGCCGGGACGGAGGCGTCTACTTCGACGTCCTGAAGGTTCCTGACTTGAAACCGGCGCCGGGCCGAAGGGTCCTATTCCTGGATTTAAAGGAAGTGAGCGTTCTCAACGGCCTGAAACGCTCTTTCCACCCCATGCGGAAGCACCCGGCCAACCCGGTTCTGCGCAGGGGTCCCCCTGGAAGCTGGGACGATGGCAGGGCCATCGCCTACGGAGAAGTCCTACTCGATGAAGGCCGGTTTCGAATGTGGTACTCAGGCACCGACCGGGATTCCTTGAAAAGCGGGACCTCGGGCGGCTATCGAGTCGGTTACGCCGAGAGCGAGGACGGCATCCGCTGGGTCAAGCCCGTCCTGGATCAGGTGGAGTACCGGGGTTCCACGGAAAACAATATTGTGAATCTAGCTTATCGGCCAAGCGGGCACTGGGCCATGGTCGTGAAAGACGAGCAGGACCCTGACCCGAAGAAGCGCTACAAGGCGCTGGTGGACCACTCGGGGGGGAACCGCCTCCACTATTCGGCTGACGGCTACCGGTGGACCGAAGGGTTTTGGGTCAATCCGGACCGGCTTCCTGGAGGAGGGACCAATCCGGGCCGCTTCGGAGACCGGAGAAACCTCTTCTACGACGAGCTGGAGACGGATCCGGAACGTCGTTGGAAGGTGTTCGGGCGTCACTGTTTCGGCAGCGGCCTGCTCTCCCCGCGCTACACTCGCCGAACCTGCCGCTACTGGAGTCCCGACCTGATCCGGTGGACGGCGGACCCGCAGAATCCCATCCTTCAGCCGCGGGCCGGGACCGAGGTGGAGCAGCACGCCATGTCCGTGTGGGTCGAGGGACAGGTCTATCTGGGTCTGTTCGATGCCTGGGACGCTCTGCAGTTGAGTCCCCAACAGCTGGCGGTGAGCCGGGACGGCCGCAATTTCGTCCATGTCTGCGACGGCGTCCCCGCCGTCGAATTGGGGCCACCCGGTAGTTGGGATGCCGCCTGGATCTCTCCCGTGAATTTACCGGTGCAGGTAGGAGACGAGTTGTGGCTCTACTACTCCGGCGGCCCCGTGAGCATCGGACCCCTTCACGATTGGATCGATCTTCCCATGGAAACCGGGCTGGCCACCATCCGGCGGGACGGATTCGTGAGCCTCGAAGTGGCCGAAGGGAAAGACTCCGGCTGGTTCGACACGATTCCCTTGGAAAGAGTCCATTCTTCTCTGCAACTTGACCTCAATGCCGAAGGGCTCTCAGGCGGCGCGGGTCAAATTGCCGTCGAGCTGATGGACGGACAGCAGGTGCTAGCCACCGGCGCCGTCCTGGACCAAGATGGAGTGGCGATCCCGGTGCGGTGGTCCAAGGGCCGGCAGCTCCGGCTTCCGCACTCGGGAACTCTGAGGCTCCGCTTCCGGCTCTCCGGCCAAGCACGCCTCTACGGTTTCACCTTCAGATGAATAGTGCCGCGGGGTGGTTCGAGTGAGTCGGCAGCCGGACACACCGCGCGCGGCGAGAAACCGAGCGGTCGGAATATCCTGCCTGGAGGCTCCGATATGACACTGGAACGGCGCTGACGATAGGATTTCCGTCAACAAACCCGCAGCAACCTGGTGAACCATTGCGGGCTGGAATGCACGGAGTCGAAATGGTGAGATTCGGTCTGGTGGGCGCAGGGCATATGAATCACACCTACGCCCGATGCCTGCTCCAATATAATGAGGGCGCGCGGTTGCTGGCGGTGGCGGGCGGCTCCCGGGTGCCTGAATTTGCCGCTGGGTACGGAATCGATGCCGAACCCGATGTGAATTCCCTGCTCTCGCGCGACGATATCGACGCCGTCATCATCGCCGCACCTCACCAGGTCCTGGCGGAGCATTCCATCGCCGCCGCCCGGAAGGGAAAGCACGTCCTGGTGGAAAACCCCATGGCCACGAGACTCGCGGACTGCGACGCCATGATCGGCGCGTCCCGCCGGGCCGGGCGCCGCCTCGGAGTCATCAAGTCCCTGCGATTTCGAGGCGTCTTCTCCCGGGCCCACGGGATTCTGGAGACGGGCTCGCTGGGTGCGGTCCGGGTGATCCACTTCATGGCCCTCTGGCCACTGCTGGGGGTCACCGGCCAGAGCTGGCTCGAGGAACCGGCCGCCGGAGGAGCGTTTCTGGCCCGCGGCGCCCACATGTTCGACATGCTGTTCTGGCTCACCGGGCAGGACGCGGAATCGGTGACCGGCAGCGTCGGTTCCTTTCACGGCCCCGCATGGCGCGCCCAGTCCGCCCTGGCTCAGGTCCGATTCTCGGGCGGGGCCGGCGCCCAGATCTGGATGAGTCACGAGATTCCCTCCCCCGGCTTTCCTCACAGCCGCTACCGGGCCCGGATCTGGTGCGAGAACGGGCTTCTGGACTGTGACGGGTTCGGGAAGCTGAAATTGGCTGCCGGCGCAGGTTGGGAGGAGGTCTGGGAACAGCCCCCCATTTGGAACTACGCGCAGCGAAAACAGAATCTCTATTCACCGCAGCGGTTGGTGGCTTACCATACGCAGGTCCAGGACTTTATCGACGCCGTTCGAAACCACAGAGATCCCGCCGTCACGGGCGAGGACGGAAGGGCGGCCGTGGAGATGGTCGAAGCCACCCGGCTCTCGTCGGAAACGGGGACCTCGATCCGCCTCCCCCTTGGTTCCGCAGCGACAGATTCCCGCCATTCCGGAACTCAATGATGGTGACGTCTCTGCTCTCGGGCACGACCGGAAAACAGTTCGTGGGCATCGCCGCGGGCGGGGACAACGACTACACCAAGTCGGCCGGAGGAAAGCCGGTGGCCTTCGCCTTGCCATGACACGAAACCTTCGACAGCCAGGAGAGATCCAATGTTTGTCCCTGCGGCCAGGACCCTGACGGCGAGTTGTCTGCTCGGAGTCGGCATCGCCGCCGTGCACGGCTCTGCGACCACGCCTTCATCGAAACCGACGTTGCTTCATTCCCGGGCCGCGGTCACTTCGGTGACCGTCTCCGAGCCCTCCATCGTGCATGGAGAAGGGGCGGCGCCCCCCTATTACCTTCCTCTCACACCACTGCTCAAGCTGCTCGACGGATCCATCATCCTCAGTGGGACAACCGACAAGATCCTGCGTTCAACCGACGGCGGCCTCACTTGGCAGCGGCAACAGGTTCCGATCTCGGGATTCCAGTTGCTTCAACGGCGGGACGGCTCATTCTATCTGCTCAAGCGGGGTGCGAGACCGTCGGAACGGCCAGGGGTCTTTCTCGCCGGGCGCATGACCTTGGACGGACTCACCGACTTCGCGAAGGTTGACGATAGGTCATGGATCGAGACCAACATCTCCGTGCCCCGGTTCAAGGCCGTCATCGGGGACGACTACAAAACCGTGTTCGAAGCTCCCATGGTTGAACTCGCCCATGAGCTGTCGGATGGCACTCTGCTGGCTCTGTCCTATGGCAACTTCGTCGGCGACGACGTGCCCATCAGCGGATTCGCTCCCACACTGGGCGTGGCGCCCATGTACCGCACCTACATGTTGTCCTCCAACGATGACGGCAAGAATTGGGAGTATCTCTCGACCATCGCCTACGACGGCAAGACCGGACAGGAGAGTTTCTGCGAACCGGCCTTCGAGGATTTCGGCGGCGGCGAGCTGCTGGTGATCATGCGGACCGGCCGTTATGCGCCGCTTTTTCAGTGCCGTTCCCTGGACGGAGGACAGACCTGGAGCGAGCCGGTCTCTCTGGAGACGCTGGGGCTGCAGCCGAAAATGACCCTTCTGGACAACGGGATTCTGGTCTGCAGCTTCGGCTGGCGCCCCATGCGGTACATCTACTGGGAAGATCCCAACGGCGGGTACTATCCCGCGGGCCTCGCCGACTATCGCAAGCGCTACCAGCGCCAAGTCGGCATCGAAGATCCCTCGGAGGCCGCCGGAGACTACGTCATGTTCAGTCCCGACAAGGGCTATACCTGGAGCCGGCCCCGCAAGATCGCCGAACCGTTGACGCAGGGGTACACCCAGATCGCAGCCACCGGGCCAAATTCATGCGTCGTGCTTTCGTATCGGTTCGTCCTGCCGGGGAAATCGCTGGGAGAAACCCTCCGGCTCTGGGAGCACGACAGCGAGCATTTCCTGCGGGACATGAAGACGCTGTACGAAGCGCGCCGGATCAACGTCCGGCCCTGACTGCATGGTTTCCGCTCCAGCGGGAACCAGTGAAACCAACCGATCCATCCGCTCTCCGGCCCCTGTCCGGGTTACGGCCGCGTGCTACACGTGCCCCCAAGAATCGGTTCTGAAGACAGAACATGACCCCTCAACTCCGTCATTTCCCGCGGCTCGGAATTCATGTCCGATTGAGCATCCTGGCCGCCGTTCTGCTTCTGACCGGCTGCGGCGGGACCTCTTCCGAAGCCGATGCAGGGACCGACCCGCTGAACGTCCGGCAGATCTACTTCATGTTCCACCCCGTGTGTTGGCAGACGGCGGGCCTCGATCCCCCGCCGGGAGACTGGGACCAACACAGTCCCTACAGTCGGCCCGTCTGGGACGCGACCTACCAGAAGGAACTGGAGGTCAACCGTCTCCAGAAGGAGCTCATGTCCAGGATGAAGCCGGACGAGGTCCTGCTCCTGTTTCCCATCGGGGACGAGGCGCCCATGCTCAAGTTGCAAGAATACGCCAGCCGCACTCTGGGCCGGCGAGCCATCGTCGTGGACCGGGAACTGAGGCATCCGCCGGCGGGTTGGCGGAATCTGGACCATCCTCTGGAGCAATTCCTGGCTGACCCGGACCTTCCAGGCCGCGCCGAGTTCCTCGATGGGGTGCCTCCGGAGATCCAGGAAGAGCTGGAGGCGGAGATCCGGGAGGCCATCGACGAGGCGGGCGCGGTGGCCGCCACCTGGAATCCGGCCGTGCTGGAAGTGCTCTACTACAGCCGCATGGCTGCATCAGACATCCGGAACGAATTCCGGAAACACAACCTGAGATTCGACGCGGCCACGACCCAGGGAGTCGCCTTCGGCGAGGGGTTCGAGCAGTGCGCCATGACCTACAAGCAGATGCTGGTCCCCTATCTGGGACTTCAGACCCCAGTGGACAACCGATACGACCTGTCCGTCAGCGGAGCCTCGTTTTTGATGGGATCCCGATTTCGGGAGCGGGTCGATCTGGACGCTAATCTGCGTCTTTATCTCTGGGAAGGCACCGGAGCCCGCCTGGTGGGCCTGTACACTCGAGCCTGGTGCCGGCTGAAGGATCCCCTACTCTACGCCCGGATCCCGGTCCAGGGTCTCGAGCTTCAGGTCCGGGAGGTCCACGGGATGCTCTGCTGGCCGGAACCTGCTGCCCCCGAACTGGCCCTGGAGACTGAGGATGGCGAGTTGAAGCTACCGGTCTACAATGGGATCCGGCGTGATTACAGATGGCATGACGTGGTCAATACCGCCGAGGATGCCTGCTACCTCATCGCCAGGGACATGACCTACGGCGAGTTCCGCCGGCTCCTGGTGAATGCTCGAATCTCCCGGTGAGCGGGCTCGGTGGGTCCATCGTCGAGAGCCGTACCCGATGCGGTGAGATCCTCAACCATTCAGGTAGGGTTCCAGCCCCTTGAGTTTGTACTCGATCTCATCCACCTGGGCCGGCGTGAGGACATTTTCCCAAACCCGGGAAACCGAAGTCTTGAAGAGTCCGCGCCGCTTCATCATGTAGGGCTTCACTCCCGGGATGTGCTGCTCCAGGATCGTCATCATCAGGAGCTTGCCGAAGACCTCCCGCAGCCGGTCCCGTTCACCTTCCTGATGCAGCCGCCAGATGAGCGCGTAGATTTCGGCGTACATGGGACCGCCCGTCATGACGCCGTGGGCCCCGAGGCGCATCTCGTAGGTCCAGGCTCGGGCCCGGCCCGCGGTGAGGACGCTCTTGATCGGGTCCGGGCTGTGTTTTGCAAGCTTTCTCTTTCTTTCGAAATGCTCGAACCCGACTTCGTGTTCGTCCTTGACGTAGCCCAGGTTGGGGAATTTTCGGGCCGTCTCCAGAACGAACTCGGCGCTGACCTTGATTTCGGGCGCGCCTCCTCCCGTCTGGATGAAGACCGGCCGGCTGGTCAGCCGTCCCAACTCCGAGTAGTACTCCCGGTAGTCTTCCAGCGAATTGGCCTCGGTCGGTGGAATGGCGATGAGGGCGTCCGGATTCAGAGACTCGGCGTGGCGGGCGTATTCCAGCATGGCCTCCGTGTTCCGTCCCTGGACCCCCAGCACCAGTGCCGGCGACCGGCCGCGAGCCGCTCGAGCCAGCACCTCCATGCCCTTCATTCGTTCTTCCCGGCTCAGCCAGCCCAGCTCGCTGGCGTTCTGGGGCCAGACCATGCCCTGGACCCCGGAACGGTCGAGGAACTCGACTTCCGCGGCCAGATCCTCGAAATCGACCTCCTTGGACTCGGTGTAGGGAGTCGCGAGGATGATGAACGCCCCGTGCATGGACTTCCGGCGCGCGCCCCACACGATTCTCGGCGACGAAAGGGTCACAGCGCCAGCGGTCAACCATTCGCGGCGGGTCAGACTGATGCTCATTCCGGACTCTCTTTCCGGTGGGTCAACGCTCTCGATCCCAAGGGAAGAGGAGGGTGGGATCGTTGGCATATCGGGTATTGTTGACGACGACCCGGGATCCCGACCCCGGTTCCAATCGGACCCGGAACCAGGATCGGGAGACTTCGACCTCCCGGCCGTCCAGTTCCACGCTCCGGCATTGGTGTTCCCCGTAGGCGCCGGTCTGAACCAGCAGCTCCCGGGCCTCGACCTGATTGACGTTGACCAGCGTCACCGATACCCGGGTATCGGTCATCTCGTCGATCAGGGCCGCCACGTCCTCGGGGATGCCCGCCCGGCGGCGTTCAGGGTCGAAATACCTCAAGCGGCAGTGCAGGAGAGCACCGCCCCGGCCGGGATCGACGCCGGCCAGCATCTGCTCGCGCAGGGAGGAGATGGACACGGGGTTGTACGGCATCGGACCATTGGACAGTCGCGTGCTCGGGGTGGAACGGTCCTCCCGCATGGCAGAGATTTTCGTTCGGATATTCCGGAAGTCGTCCCGCAATGCGGTTTCCACGTATTCGGGAGCGTCTCCCTCCAGGAATCGGATCCATTCGCTTCCGGGAACCCGCTTCCGATCCCTGGCCTCACAGGTCCAGAAATAGCATTCCAGCGCTCCCTCCGACCATCGACCCGGAGCGAAGGCGTACCATCCCTGGTCCCCATGCATCCTGGGGAAAGCTCCCGCCGTGGCCCCCAGTTGAGCCCCGGGCGCTCCGTACATGCCGCCCCGGTGGGAGTTGATCTTGTCCATCATTGAGGTCCAGACGCCGATATAGCGGCGGTCCCCGGTGAGCAGGTAGGCGTTCCCGAATCCGATCAGGCCGCGTCCGACGCGATTGTAGTGGCTCTCCGCGCCGGTCTCCGGGTTCTTGAAGGTGAAGGCCCAGCCGTAGGTCCCCCCGTACCACCGGCCGCCGGCTGCTCCGCCGATACGGCCATCCGTGCCGACGTTACTGGGGATGATCCCTTGATTTTCCCTGGTCCGGGCCACCCAGGCGTCGACGTACTCCAGCAGCCACTTCTTGTATTTTTCCTCGCCCGTCAGCAGGTAGGCGTTGGCGGCGAGCGTCGTGGCGCCCAGGTTCATGGGATGGTCCCCCAGAGTCTCGCTGTAGTTCGCGTAGCCGGCGAGTAACCTCTGGTAGTAGGTAGAGGGAACACCCTCGAAAGGTTCGAAGGGATCCCCCGCCCAGTCCACTGCCGTCGTGTTGCGCAGGAGCGGCCCGCGGCTGCCGTTGAAGTAGCTCAGAATGATCCTGTGTCTCGGGTCGTAGTTGGGAGCCTCGTGATCCTCGTTCATGTAGAAGCCGGCATAACGTCTCACGCGCCTGCCGAAGGCCTCGTCACCGGGGTCGGAAAGTCCCTGCAGGTTGAAGACGCGAAGGAACTCGCCGATGTGATACCAGTCGAACATCACCGGGAATTCCTTGTAGTACATCCCCTCGCGCGCCATGGGGACCTGCACCGTCCTGGCTTCCGTGTATTGCCGGAGATGTCCCTCCCAAGCCTTCTTGTACATGCGGAGCACCTCGTCGGGGGCCCCAAGGGCATGAAGGATCGGCCAGTCGGCCACGTTTTCGATGGCGTCGTCAGGACCATCCGCGGCACCCCAGCGCTCGACGCAGAGCAGGTAACCCCGGTCATCAAAGTACTTTTGGAAGAACTCCCGGCACGCTCTGGTGTTGGCTCGAATCAATTCTCGCTGCTGCAGGGCCCACGCGGGCGGGGGCATGGGCGTATCGATGAGAATGGTGGCCGGGCTTGGGGCCGCACCACCCAGCTCCGTCAGGAGCCAGGCGAGGAACACCGGCAAGAATCGATGTCTTTGCAGAAACACAGGCTACAGATAATATCGAATGCTCGCCGGAGATAATATCGAATGCCCGCCGGACAGGAATGACGAGTGGTGAACTCCACCGCCGGTCAGAAAAGAGGAAAGAGAACCTCCACGCGGCGGGAGAGCTTCTCTCTATCCTCTTTCCTCAGACGGCCTGGTAGATCTGGTCCAGCCAGAAGACCATTTCGGCGGTGATGTCGTTGTTGGCCGAGGTCTCACCGACGTTGCCCCACCAACCCTCAGCCGATTGAGACGCAATCAGGCTGTCGCCGACACGAACGGCCATTTCCCGGTACTTCTTTTCGGCAGTGAGCGTGTACAGAAGGGAGGCGGCCCATCCCAACTTTCCGGATCGGACCAGACTGTACAGAAAGTCGCTGGCGTCTTCGGCGAGGCGCACGTACTCCTTCGCCAGCTCCAACCACTCCTTCTCGCCGGTCGCTTGATAGAGCAGAGCCAGAAATCCTCCGGCAATTCCAGGGTTGTAGAAGGGCTCGTCCCGCTCGGCGTCCTGATTCAGGACGTACCGGAACGCCTCCTTGGGATCGTGTTCGACGTGCAATCCCTTCGCCCTGCTGTAGACCCCGTACAGCTGCCTGGGGTAGTTGGGTTGCGCCTCCATGAGGGTCTTCATCCAACGGCCGACCCCCCGGGCGATTTCGATCCTGCCGGTGTAGAGGGCGGACCACCCGCAGCCGGCGACCACCCAGAGATCCTGTTGCATCCCCGGATCGCGTTCGACGGGGCTGGAGTTGAACCCCCCGGTCCGACTGTCGTGGAAGCCCATCAGGAAGTCCATACCGCGTTGGGAGAGGTCGAAATGCCCCAAACGGTGAGCCCCCTTGATCACCCACGAATTGTAGTAGGTGTAGCCGTACCCTCGAATCGACTCGGGCCTGGGGCCGTAGTCTCCGTCGGGCAGCAGTCCATGCTTCCGGATCCAGCTGCAGAGACGGTTGGCCGTGAAGGTTTCACCACACGCCGCCAGTGCCGCAGGCACCTTGTAGTACTCCGCCAAACCCTGCTCGGCGCGACCGAAGCCGCCGTCTTTCCGCAACTGATTCAGAAGAAACGCGCAGCCTCTGTCTCTGGCCTCTCTGAAACGTCTCGTCCCGGCGGTGGCGATTCCCATCATCATTTTCCCGTCTCCAGTATGGGGGCCGAATTCCGAAGGGTTCGAGGGGTCGCTGCGCCTCAGGCAACGCGAAGAGGTCAACCCCAGGCTTCCTGAAGCAAGGACCCCTTTGGCGGCTGCCGCCCCCATGCTCCTGAAGAAACCCCGACGATCAATCTGCGATACGGTCACGATCCCGGTGAAGACCCGGCCGAGGACAATGAGGATGCCGGTGGCCCAGGCGGGTTTTCCTTTCCAATCCCGTCCAAGAGCTGCATCACGCTGCTCTCCTGCCGTTCGAATCTTTCCAGGCTGGCACGAGCGACGAGGACATGCCCGCTGCGGGTGACTCGCTGGCCCGGTTGCAGGTCGCCGAACCAGAGGAGCAGATCGGTGCAGGGGGCATTCTGATTCGCGAGTACGGCCAGGGCGTCCCGCGACAGATGCGCGGTCAGGAGGTGACCCTTGTCCGTAATGTTCCAGCAGACCACTCCCGGAAAGCTCACGGAGGAAGGCGTCTTCGACCCGGGCCGAACTCTGAGGTACTCATCCATCCTTCCCGCTACGGGAAGGAACGTGGAGGGCCCGACTTCCGGAAGCTTCTGGTATTCGGTCCAAGCAGAACCGATCTTGAGGTAGGGCCGATATCCGGTGACCGGAGTGTGGTAGTGGTCCATGCAGATCCAGGCATGGACGTCCTTCCAGGGTTCGGTCGAGCCGTTGGTCACCGACAACACATAGTGTGCGCCGGTGGAGTCCGCGAATATGCTGGCACTCTGGCGGCCAAGCACGGGTTGCCGGGCCGCGGCCGCGTCAAGTTGGTACCGATAGAACTCATGTTCCGGATCCTGCTTCCAGAGGCCGTTCAGATCCCTTATGGGACTGTCGGAATAGGCCCACTTCTCCCCTTCTTTCACCCATCGCATCCCCACCTGGTAGTGGAGCTTCCTCCCGTTGATATAGATCTGCTCCGGTAGCCTGAGGATCCAAGAGGCCTTTTCGGGGCGATCCTCCCAGCCAATCCGCTCGAGGCCCTGTGCGGTGATGACGACGACGTGAGGGGCCAGAGCGTCATGGTACCGCCGGTATGTCGGATACTTCGAGTGCGCCAGCGGCATCACCTGGAGACGGTGAAAAT
Organism: Acidobacteriota bacterium; assembly: GCA_965263035.1. GTDB lineage: Bacteria > Acidobacteriota > UBA6911 > RPQK01 > JAJDTT01 > JAJDTT01. The sequence continues at coordinate 3,608,102 of OZ253580.1, read as the reverse complement.
CCAGATCCGCGGACGATTGAAATCTTGTCTCTTGGTCACGCGGAGATGAAGCGCAACCCACGATCAGAGCGGAGGCCAGCAATAGGATTACGACCGATGCCGAAGGATTTATTCTTTGCTTCACCGCAGTTCCCCAGGAAGGACTCTTTCCGATCGGCCGTTCCCCATTCGCACGCGGAAACCATTGGGAGCGCCATTTACAGATTCGAGTGGAGGCGTCAGCATGAGGACGCTTTAACACCAGATCAAGGAAATGAAGTGGACCATGGACTTCAACCTGTCCCGCCGCGATCTCCTGACTTCTCTTCTCTTTGGTTCCACGCTGGCCTTGGCTCCCCGTCACGGCCCGGCATCGAAGTCCGGTCCCTCCGCCTCCCCGATGCGTTTCTTCTTCTCGACGGCGGGCAGGACGGCCATGATGGACGCTGCCGGCGCCGATCTGCAAGTACTGGATTTCAGGGAGCCGAATCAAGTGACCTGGCAGCCGGCAGGGTTCTTTCCCGACGGCCGGAGGATCCTGCTGCTGAGCATGGAAGCACGCCGTGACGGTCCGGGTCGCCCGTTCGCCGAGTACTACACCCGGACCCCCACCCATATCTGGATCTATGACCTCCAGGAGAAGAGCCTGACCGAGGTGGCCACCAAGGAGCGGATGGCGGTCTTCTACACTCCCCAACTACTGCTGGACAACGAACGCATGTTGGTCCAAGTCATCCGCAACCAGGTCGGCCAGGTCTTCAACATGAACCTGGATGGCACCGATGCCCACGAGTTCACGGCTGCGGGAGAGGGCCTCCCCTACGGCTTCAGCCTCAACCGGGCAATGCGACGAGTCGCCTTCCATCTGGCCAGCCCTTCGGGCTATCAGATCTGGACCAGCGACTTCGAAGGAGGTCGTCGTACGCTCATTGCAGCCCATCCCGACCATCTCTACTTCGGACCCGTTTGGTCTCCCGGCGGGGATTGGCTCGCCTACCTGGACTGTCATTTCCGGGAAGATCCGGGGCACGACTGGGCCGATGTCTGCGTCAGCCGCCCCGATGGATCCGGGCAACGGGTCCTGACCGAAGGACAGTCCCACTGGTTTGCCGCCAGTTATGGCAGTCCGGGCAATCGCGGCGGCGGTTCCAACATGCTTTCCTGGACTCGAGACGGGTCCATCCTCTTTTCGCGAAAGCTCCCTGGCAGCAAGGCCCCGTGGGAATATCAGCCGCAGCGTCCGGACACGGACCATTTCAACCGCGACTACAAGCCTGAACTGGCACGGGGGGGCACGGAGGTCTGCCGGATCGACCCCGCGAACGGCGAGATGAGGCGGCTGACCGAGAACCATCCAGCCGTCTGGGACTTCCGTCCACAAGAATCCCCCGATGGGCGCATCATCCTTTTCTGCCGTGCCAAGACGGCTCGGATGCCCGGCATCTGGCGCATGGAGTCGGACGGATCCGACCCGAGACACCTCACTGACGGCTGGAACGGGCAAGGAGCCGACCATCCCCGCTGGCTGCCCTTTCCGTAGGGCGGTCAGACCTGGGAATGCACACCCGGATTCAGGTCCCCACGATTCCGATAGTGGCGGCGAAGCTGTCTTGGTAGTGCTGCGGGTCGACCCGGGCGTCGATCAGAGTGGTGGTTTCGGCAACCAGCGCCTTCTTGAGCTCTCTCTCGTATTCCTCAGGCGACCGGACCACGACGCCGGCCAGTCCCGAAGCCCGGGCCACGGCTGCCAGATCGACGGGGTGCAGATCCAGGCCATAGTCCTCTATTCCCCGGGACTGTTGCCTCGACTTCATGGTGCCCAGGGCGTGGTCATTCAGAATCACGAGAGGGACGCGGACTCCGGTGCGGGCGAATACCTCCAGTTCTCCCAGGCGCATCAGGGTGCTGCCGTCGGCTCCGATGCCGATCATTGTCCGGTCGGGCTGGGCCAGCTTGGCGCCGAGAATGGCCGGCAGCATGAGGCCCATGGTCCGTCCCCCGGCAGTGCAGAGGTGGCTTTCCGGACGATCCACGGGATAGAGATGGTGCAGCATCAGGATGAAGATCCCGGTCTCGGAAACGAGCAGGCCGTCACTCGGCATCTGGGTCCGTGTGATCTCGATGATGTCCTGGGCCGCCAGCCGGGCGGAGCCGGGTCGGCGGAAGTGCCTCAGTACCCTCTCCCGTGTCTTCTCGACATCGGCCGGCGGGAATCCCGTTCGGGGGGATGTCGGAAGAAGTCGGCTCAGGGAGACGTTCAGGTCTCCGTCGATACGGAGTCGGGGGCGAGCGGCCAGCGATTCGTACTCCGCCCTTTGGACCAGTTCGCAGGCGGGCGCCGCCGAGTCCCATTTCTTGTCCGAGGTCAGGGAGTCGCAGCCGACCAGGAGCGCCAGGTCCGCCTGGGGAGCCAACTCGCCTTCCACCGTGTTGGGGATCTGGTGTCCCACGAAGGTGCCGGCCCAGAGGGGATGGGACTCGGGAAAGACGCCATGGGCGTCCATCTGGACCAGAACGGCGGCCCCCACAGCCTCCACCAACGAACGCAAGCCGCCACAGGCGCCGGCTCGGATCACGTCCTGTCCGGCCAGGATCACCGGTCTTCTGGATTCTGACAGAAGCTCCTTCAGGACCCTGAGTTGGGACTCGTCGGGAAGGATGACAGGAGGAGCCTCCAGAGGATCGAGAGCCGGACCCGGGACCGAATCGGTTGCGAGATCGGCCGGCACGTCCAGCAGAACCGGACCCGGCCGCCCGTCGCACGCCTGGAAGAAGGCAGTTCGAAGACCCTCCCGAGCCGTGTCGAGGTCAACTGTCTGCTTGGACATGACCACCGGGGCGAACAGCCCCTCATGGGAGCACTGGCAGACCAACTCCAGATGGCCGGTGGACAACGGACTCCGCTCACAGCAACAGACGACGGGGACGCGCTCGAAATAGGCGTTGACGGCGCCGCCGACCAAATTGCCGGCGCCGACGCCCCTGACCGCAAGGGCCAGTCCCGCCGTCTCTCTCATGAGCCCGTAGTAGGCGGCCATGATGGCCGCCGAGGACTCATGGGCCACGGTGACGAAATCGAGGCCCAGGCGCCGCCCCCAGTCCATGATATCCAGGGGTAACCCGCCACCGGGAATGCCGAAGTAGTGGTTCAGGCCCCGTTCCCTGGCTTCCCGGACGATCAGTTCGGACAGCTGCATTTTTGCCTCCCTCCGCGCTACCCGGGATGCATCCCGCGCTCGCGGCTGCGCGGGGCCTTGGTTGCAGACTCCTAGCAGCCCGTCGCAAAAGTCGTCACGGCATTCGACCGGGTCTGCATCCCGGCGGACTGCTAGCGATGGCCGCGGGCAAGGATCGGCCAGACTTCCACCACCTGATCACCCCGGGTGCAGTAGATGCGATCGTAGAGGTTGACCGTAGGGTCGCAGTGGGGGGGATAGAATTCCAGCTTGTCGCCCAGACGAACATCGGCACCGGTCGCTTCCAGGGTCAGGATGCCGTGTTCGTCCCCGCCCCATCGAAAGCCCGCGCCCTCGATTCCCACCGGCCGCGGCCCGAATGCCCGGTCAGTGGAAAATGCCTTGAGCCCGGCATCCAGCGTAGCCTGGCTGGAGAGGTTCCTGCTGGTGACCGTGGAGAGAACCGTCAGGGCAGACTTGAAGTCGTCGTAGACATCCCCCCCTCGGCCCCCGATGAACATGTAATCCAAGTCCATGAAGACGTAGGAACCTGCCTGCATCTCGGTGATGCCCACAATCTCGGAATCGATATTGTAGGTCCCGGTGCTGCAACCCGAGAAGATCTCCACCGGAAGCCCTTCCTGCTTCATCCTGGAGAAGGTCTCCAGAGGAGCCGCCAGGGATTCCACGGAGTGCCTGCGACGTTCTTCGAAACCATGGACGTGGGAGGACTTTCCGCAGTAGCAGTGGACCCCCCTCAGGTTCAGGTGCGGGAGCCGATCCACGTCCCGGGCCAGACGGAGCGCCGGCTCTCCCGCCTCGACCCCGGTGCGGCGGTTGGCCGGATCGATGTCCACCATGATGTTGAGCCGCACGCCCCCGGCCTCGGCCGCTTCGTTCATCTGCTCCGCCTGCCACGGATGGTCCACCACCGCCATGGTGTCGGGATGGCCCCGGGTGAGACGAACCAGCCGCTGGAATTTGTTGGGGTCCGCCATCTCGGAAGTGATCAATAGGCCGGAGATGCCGGCTCGAGCCATGGTCTCGGCCTCGGAAACCGTGGCCGTGGAAATCCCGAGGGCGCCTGCAGCCATTTGGCGCCGGGCAACCTCGGGGCATTTGTGGGTCTTGGAGTGGGGCCGCATCCCGATGGAACGGCTTCCGGCGTGGCGGGCCATGGTCTCGATGTTGGCCTCGAAGAGATCCAGATCCAGCAGCAGGGCAGGAGTTGGAAGATCGGTCTTGCTCACGCCGGAGATCCCGTTGCCGGACTCCAGACGCGCCTCGATTTCCTCCAGACCGTAGCCTCCAACCCGATCACCGCGAGCCAACGTCTTCCCGGTGGTACTCATGGACCTGATCCTCTCGTTCCGCAAGTCAAAAACGCTTCCATACTATGCGCTGGGCTGGAGGCAGTTCAAACGACTATAGCCCCCGGCGGCGCTGCGCTCCGGCCAGCCGAAACATTATCGCCGATCCCCCTGGCGAGGCTCGTTGCGGTGTTCGACCGCAGCCGGGATGGGAGCGGCAGTGTAGACTGGGTTGCGGAAATGCAGGCACGGCTATTGATCTGCTCCGGGATCCTCCTGGTCCTGGAGGCGGCCACCGTCACCGCCTATTGCGGTCTTCTCTTCGGGTGCGGGTGCACCCTCTTCGATGGAATGGCCTACTGCAACGTGCACAATCTCCAGGGACCCTGGTGCCCCTGGTGCAGCCAGGGGAAGTTGGGTTTCTACGTCCCCTTTGCAGTGATGACCGGCGGAGCTGTCGCCGGCGCCTGGTGGGGGCTCCGGCTACGCTTCAGCCTCTGGGCTGGACTGCTGGCCGGAGTGGCCGGTTACCTGTCGCTCGGCGCCGCCGCGGCCTGGGTCTCGACCCAACTCCGAGGCTATCCCATCTGGCCGTGACCGGCAGTCGCCAGGAATTGCAAAGCGTCGGGCACTTCAGTAGGGTCCAGAAAGTGAGATTTTCCTCCCTCCTGATTCTGACAGGAGTTCTGCTGGCGCCTTGGACAGACGGCCAGACGGCCCTGGGGCAGGCTTCCGCAGAGCTTTCGCGCCGGACTCTCCCCTTGGAGATGACCGGAGACATCGCATCCCACCTGGTAGCCGGCGCCGACCGTTTCCTCCTGGCCAAGCTGGAGGAATCCCGCCGGGACCGGGCTCGGCACTGGAACCGCGACTTCTCATCCCCCGGGAACTACAGCCGTTCCCTGGAACCGAACCGCAAGAGGCTGGCCCATATCCTGGGAGTCCGGGATCCTCGAGTCCCCTTTTCGAGTCCGGAGCTGATGGCAACCATCCGGCAACAGGCGCGCATCGGCGGGACCGACTCCTATGACGTGCTGTCCATCCGCTGGCCTTCCATCGGTCAGATGCATGGAGAAGGGCTGCTCCTGGTTCCCCGGCAGGGCCGGCCGACCGCCGACGTCATCGCCGTCCCGGACGCGGACCAGAGCCCGGAGCAGATCGCCGGCCTGGTCCCGGGAGTCCCCCCCGCATCGCAGTTCGCGCGCCGCTTGGCCGAGAGCGGCTGCCGGGTGGTGGTCCCGGCCCTCATCAGCCGGAAATTGAAAAAGCGGATTGGACGGGCCATCTTGACGCATCGGGAGTTCATCTACCGGTCCGCCTTCGAACTGGGCCGTCACTTGCTGGGCTACGAGATCCAGAAGATTCTGGCCTTGGTGGATTGGCTTGCGCAGGACGCCGCAAGCGGAGACCCGCGCATCGGAATCGCCGGACACGGCGAGGGAGCAGGGCTGGCTCTCTATGCGGCCGCTCTGGACACTCGAATCGACGCCGCCCTGGTCAGCGGGTATTTCAGCGACCGGCGGAACCTTTGGAAACAACCCATCGACCGCAATGTATTCGGGCTGCTGGAGCAGTTCGGCGACGCGGAACTGGCGTCGATGATCTCGCCCCGAGTCTTGGTCGTCGAAGCGGCCCGGGGCCCCGAGTTGGAGCTCCCCGGAGAAGGTGGGGCTCCGGCGACTCTCGTCACGCCGCCGCTCGAAACGGTCCGCCAGGAGGTCGAGAGGGCCCGGGAACTCGTGGCCGGCTTGAAACCCGCAGCCCGGATCCAACTGGTCTCCAGTGGTTCTCAGGGCACCGGACCCCCGGGCAGCGACCCTGCCCTGGGGTCTCTGGTCCGGTCCCTCTCCGACGATCTCGAACTGGCTCCCTCCGGTCCTTCGCCCGGTTTCCTTCTGGACTCCTTCGATCCTGGGGTCCGCATGGAGCGCCAGGTCGGCGAAATGGACCGCCACAACCAGTGGCTGCTCTCCGAGAGTCCGTACGTCCGTCAGACCTTCATGGAAAAGCTGGACACCACGTCACTGGAAGCCTATCGGAAGAGCACCCAGGACTACCGCCGGATCTTCCGGGAGGAGGTCATCGGCTGGTTCCACGACGAACGTCTGCCTCCCAATCCTCGCAGCCGCCAGATCTACGACGCGCCCGAATGGACCGGGCACGAGGTGGTCATGGAGGTCTACCCCGACGTCATCGCCTACGGGATCCTGTTGCTGCCCAAGGACCTGGTCCCCGGCGAGCGGCGGCCCGTGGTGGTCTGCCAACACGGCCTCGAAGGCCGGCCTCAGGAAACCATCCGCGGCGATCACAGGGCCTATCACGACTTCACGGCCAAACTGGCCGAACGGGGCTTCATCACCTTCGCCCCCCAGAATCTCTACATCTTCCGGGACCGCTTCCGCACCCTGCAACGGAAGGCCAACCCCCTCAAGAAGTCCCTCTTCTCCATCATCGCGGCCCAACACCAGCAGATCCTGGATTGGCTCAAGACCCTCCCCTGGGTGGACCCCGGCCGGATCGGCTTTTACGGCCTCAGCTACGGGGGAAAGACGGCCATGCGGGTTCCCGCCCTGTTGACGGACTATGCCCTGTCCATCTGCTCGGCCGACTTCAACGAGTGGGTCTGGAAGAACGCCTCTTCCCGAGCCAGATACAGCTATGTCTTCCACGGTGAGTATGAAATCTTCGAGTTCGATCTGGGCAGCACCTTCAACTACGCCGAGATGGCGGCCCTGATCGCTCCCCGGCCTTTCATGGTGGAGCGGGGGCACTTCGACGGCGTGGCTCCCGATGAGATGGTGGGCTATGAGTTCGCCAAGGTGCGCCGCCTGTACGCCGCCCGTCTGGGTCTGGCCGACCGGGTCGAGATCGAGTGGTTCGTGGGACCCCATACCATCAACGGCAAGGGCACCTTCTCCTTCCTGCACAAGCATCTCGACTGGCCGGAAAAGAGAGAATGACGGCTGGCCCGGCCGGCGATCCCGGCGACCCGGAAGTCACCCCACGGGCGGAATTCCGGTTTCCGCCACCAGACGATTGAAAGCGGCCACCTCGCGATCCACCAGCGTGTCCAATTCTCGCAAGGATTCATCCACTTGGGCGGAGAGGTCCTCGAAGACGTCCAGGGCCTGTTGCGTCGGAGCCGCATCGGCGGAGGAGACGACGCTCATCAAGGAGATGAGCCGGTAGTTGAGACCCGCCGGAATCCGAATCCAGTCGAAGTCTCCCTCGGCCTCGAAGGTCACCAAGCGGCCTTCGAGCCCATCCAGCCTCCGGTCCAGTTCATCCGCCTGGCTCGAAGCCTCCCGAGCCGCCTCTTCCCGTCCGGCCTCCTGGAGCCGTTTGACCCACCGTTTCACCTGTTCCCGAATCCGAGCGATCCGATCGAGCCCACGGTGGGTTTCGGTCACCTTGTCCCGGATCCGGACCAAGGCCTGGAACTGCGCCTCCAGGTCCTCCTGCGTGGCGGGCGACCTGGGATCCTTGGTGAGCCGGAAATCCTGCGCCCAACTCCGGTCCCCCAGCTTCAAGACGGCCCGGTAGTCTCCCGGCGGCGCCAGAGGCGACGTATCGGAACCCTTGGTGGTCACGTCACCGGCGAACTTCTCCGCCTCCGGATAGCACAGATCCCAGACGAAACGGTTGACCCCGGCATGGGCCGTCAGGTACCGCTCTTTCCTGGAAGAATCGTCGGTGCCGTCCTTGGCCGGATCATCCGCTTCGTCCTTCTTACGGCTGAAGCTCCTGATCTCGTTTCCCTCCCGGTCCAGGAAGGCCAGGCACAGATCCTGGGACGGAACCTCGCCCAGGTAGTAGTAGACGATGACGCCCCGTGGCGGATTCTCCCCCACGTCCAGACCTTGAAGACGGGGTTCGTTCTCCTCGGTGGGATCCTGGCGATAGGTGCCTTCCCTACCCAGTTCCAACATGTAGTTCTTGCCCGGCCGGTCGCCCCCGGCGGCCCCCCACTGGAGCCACATCCGTATCGTCGGCCGCGGTGGAAAAAGAACCGCCGGTCCTTCCCTCTCACCGGCGGCCGCCTGCCGCAGGGGCGTCACGTCATCCAGGATCCAGATGGATCGCCCGTGAGTGGCTGCCACCAGATCCCCGTCCTTGACCGCCAGATCGTAGATTGGAGTCACCGGCAGGTTGTTCCGAAGGCGGAACCAGGACTCCCCCTCATCCAGGGAGACGAAAACAGCGGTCTCGGTTCCGACGTAGAGCAGACCCTTCCGAACCGGGTCCTCCCGGATCACCCGCGTGATCTCTCCCCTCGGCAAGTCTCGGCCCAGATCCTCCCAGGTCTCACCGTAGTCCCGGGTCACGTAGAGGTAGGGATCGTAGTCGTCCAGTTTGTAGCGGGTCGCGGCTACGTAGGCGGTGGCCGGATCATGAGGTGACGCGGACACTCTGGAGATGAGGGACCACTCGGGAACGTCGGGCGGGGTGATCTCCCTCCAGCTCTCGCCGCCGTTCCGAGTGATATGGACCAGGCCGTCGTCGGTCCCGGCCCAGAGCAGTCCCGGGTTGAGTGGAGACTCGACCAGGGTGGAGACGTTGGCGTAGACCTCGGCGCCGCTGACGTCCTTGGTGACGGGACCGCCGGAAGCGGCCAGCTTGGACCGGTCCCGCCGGCTCAAGTCGGGGCTCATGAGCTGCCAACTGCTTCCCTCGTCCCGGCTGCAGAAGACCCGATTGCCGGCGGCATAGAGCAGACCGGGATCGTGGGGAGAGAACAGGATGGGGAAAGTCCAGTTGAACCGGTATTTCAGATCCGCCGGAGGCCGGCCGGAAGCCACATCGGGCCAGACCGTCACCAAGCGGATCTGGCGCGTCTTCCGATCGTAGCGCTGCAACGGCGCTCCCCCGCCGGGGGAACTGCCCACGGCACCCACATAGACGATATCGGGATCCTCCGGATGCACCGCGATGTATCCACTTTCTCCCGTGCCGGCTGCATAACACATTCCCCATGGAATGGCGCCGTATTCGGTGGCGCTGGGAACCGCGATGCTGGAGTTGTCCTGCTGGGTCCCGTAGATCCGGTAGGGGAACCGGTTGTCCAGATCGATACGGTAGATCTGGGCCGTGGGCTGGTTGTAGATGGTGGACCAGGTCTCCCCGCCGTTGAAACTGACGCAGGCGCCCCCATCGTTTCCCTGGATCATGCGCTGAGAATCGGCGGGATCGAACCACATGTCGTGGTCGTCCCCGTGGGGCGTGGAAATCCGGGAGAAGTTGCGTCCTCCGTCGGTCGACTTCCAGGTGCTGAGGTTCGTGACCCAGACCGTCTCCGGATCCTGCGGGTCCGCGAAGATGTGGCAGTAGTACCAGGGACGGTTCAACAGGTCCCGAGAGCTGTTCAGCCGCTCCCAGGTCTCCCCGCCGTCGTCGGAGCGGTAGACGCCGCCCTTCTCGGCCTCGATGACGGCCCACACCCGCCGGGGTCGAGGCGGGCTGACGGTGATCCCCATTTTTCCCAGAATGCCCTTCGGCAGTCCCTGGTTTCGGCCGATGTCGGTCCACGTATCCCCGCCGTCGGTGGACCGGTAGAGGGTGCTGTGGGGACCGCCGCTGGAGAGTTCCCAGAAGTGGCGGTGGGCCTGCCAGACGCTGGCGAAGAGGATCCTGGGATTGGTCGGGTCCATAGCCAGATCCACGGCCCCGGCATGGGGACTGTGAAACAGCACGTGCTCCCAATTGGCGCCTCCGTCCCGGCTGCGATAGACGCCTCGCTCAGGATTGGGACCGAAGGCATGGCCCAAGGCGGCGACATAGACCAGATCCGGGTCCTGGGGATGGATTCGGATCTCTCCGATGTGACGAGTCTCCTCGAGTCCCAGGTGCGCCCAGGTCTTTCCTCCGTCGGTGGAGCCGTACACTCCGTCGCCGTAGGAGACGTCGGTGCGGATGGTGGTTTCTCCCGTTCCGGCGTAGATCACGTTGGGATCGGACGGGGAGATGGCCAGGGCGCCGATGGACGAGGTGTTGAAGAAGCCGTCGGAGATGTTCTCCCAATAGGTGCCGCCGTCTTCCGTCTTCCAGACACCGCCCGCCACGGCGCCGAAGTAGAAGACCATGGGGTCGGTGGGATGACCGGCCACCGCCACCACCCGCCCCCCGCGAAACGGTCCCGCCAGACGCCACCTGAGGCCCGAAAACGACTCCTCGGTCCACGAATTTCCTGGCATGAAGTTCTCCTTGTCGGCGATATCGATCAGCGGCCAAAGTCCCTCGACGGGGCAGACCCGGCGGCGAATCTTGCGGTCGATCCTCCCCCCTTTCGAGCGCGTTTCAGCGCGGGCCGGATGCCACGTGGACTCCTGGCACGGGCAGTAATGGTAGAGGGTCGAGGGTATCGAGTCCACAACCCGGGAATGGCCCGGTACCTGCGGGAGCGGCGCCGGAATCAGACCGAGTCGGCACACTCGTTTCGGGCGAGCCGGATCCTCCCGGGCATTGCACAGTCTCGCTTACCTGCACGAGACCTTGGATTGTCGTCCATGGAAACACCACCGGACTCGTTATGTATATTGAAGTCAATCATCCATTCAGCCATGATTTGGGAGATACACGGATGAGCGCCCCATTCGACTCCTTGGCCACCGCCCGCAGGCTCGAAGCCGCTGGAATTGCAACCAAACAGGCCGAGGCGATCGTTGTCGCCATTCAGGAGAGTCGGGACACCGCCGCCACGAAACAGGACCTCGACACGAATTTGGCAGCGTTGCGCTCCGACCTGGAGGCCAATACGGCGGGGTTGCGTTCCGAGCTGTCTGCCGTGGAAGCGAACTTGCGCGCCGATATGGGCAAGCTCAGGGGCGAAATCTACCGGGCTCTATGGGTACAAGGGGCCGGACTGGCCGGCATTATCCTCGCTTCCAAACTCTTCTGACAGACCGGCCTTCGGGCCACACTTGGGCCACGCCGCTCAAGGAACGAATCAGGATTGAACTGAAGGAGATCTCTGATGATCCACCGACGCACCTTCATCGGCGCCCTCGGGGGCAGCTTGGCGACCGCTCCTCTCCTTGGAAAAGGCCACGCAAAACCGAAGCGGCTGGCCGTGGTGGCCACCGAATGGCGTCTCTATTCTCATGCCTGGCACACGGGTCAACGGTTTCTTGCAGGTTATCCCGTGGAGGGGCGTTGGCACCAGTCCCCCATCAGGCTCGTATCAGCCTACGTCGACCAGAAACCGGAGAATGACCTGAGCCGCGACCGCGCACGAGAGTTCGGGTTTCCCATCTATCCCACAATCGCCGAGACGCTTCGCTGCGGCGGGGACAAATTGGCCGTCGACGTGGTCCTCGTGATCGGCGAACACGGTCGATACCCGGTCAACGATCTGGGCCAGAAGCTCTACCCCCGCTACGAGTTCTTCAAGGAGGTCGTCGAAGTCTTCAAGCAGGATGGGCGTACGGTGCCCGTCTTCAATGACAAACATCTTTCCTGGAGATGGGATTGGGCCAAGGAGATGGTCGACACGGCCCGATCCATGGGGTTTCCGTTTCTGGCCGGCTCATCTTTGCCCGTCACCTGGAGAATGCCGGACATCGACATGCCCTATGGCGCCGAGGTCGAGGAAGTGATGTGCGTGGCCTCGGGCGGCGTGGACAGCTACGACATCCACGCCCTGGAGACGATTCAGTGCATGGCCGAGCGCCGCCGGGGAGGGGAAACCGGAGTCGCCTGGCTCCAGGCGTTACGGGGCGATCCGGTCTGGAATGCCATGGGAAAAGGTTCCTTCGACCGCGGGGGCTGGGACCCGCAACTGTTCCGTTCGTGCCTCTGCCGAAGCCACAAGCTTACTCAGCCGGAAAACATGAATCACCGATACCCCACTCCGGAGCAGATCCGGCAGTGGGTGAAAGAACCGGTCGCATACCGGTTCCAATACAACGATGGATTGAAGGGGACGATGCTCCTACTGAACGGCCTGGTTGAAGACTTCACATTTGCCGCGCGCCTCAAGGATCGCTCAGAGCCTCTCTCCACACTGTTCTACCTGTCGCCGGTGCCCAACGTGGTTCATTTCGCAGCCCTGATGTCCAAGGTGGAGGAGATGGTTCTGACCGGGGCAGCCCCCTATCCGGCGGAACGGACCCTGCTGACCACCGGTTTGGTCGAGGCCGGGGTACGGTCACTCGCCCAAGGCGGGAAGACCCTTGAGACACCCCACTTGTCGGTGAGCTACCAGGCACCGAGAAAGTCTCAATTCTGTCGGAGTTGAGATGCGACGAAAATCGTAGCGGCCGACGCTGCGGGCACCGCCCCTTTCGGTGCTACGTGGGACTCTTACCACGGACTGTCAACCTCCCATTGTCGACCCCCTGAGGAGAATCCGCCTCACCTTTTGGGCGAACTCCGGTTGAGGGTGTTGAAGTCGGAGGACAGTTCAGCGAAGATCCCAGAGAGGCGCCGATGAGTCCTGCATTCGATTCAGACACCGTCAAGCAGAACCTTGAATCCACTGGATTTCAGGCGCTCCGCGCAGACATAGTCAAGTTCAGGCGCGATTTTGTCCGGGCCATATGGATTCAGGGCGCGGTCTTGGCCATCATCTATCTTGCCTGCGAATTCCTCTGAATCCCGGCACTTGGCCGGCGCCTTTCAATCCCCCTCCCCAAACTCGCCGATCAGATGAGACGACTGAGAAACCTGAGTGCATGGCACACTCGAATCCCGTCCGCCGTTACGAATTCCCGCCCCTCGCGGGCTGTCACCATCCAGCTCTCGCATTCCGGGAACCGTTTTTTCCAGTAGCGAAGGCTCCGGTCCGGCCTCGACTGGGACCACTTGCATTCGACCGCCAATACAGGCTGCCTGCGGTCGGTGACAACGAAGTCCACCTCGCGTCCATCTGTATCGCGGAAGAACTGGAGGTCGAGATCAAGCCCCTCGGCGTCCTGCCGATAGTGGACCCACTTCAACAGATGCCCGGCGATCAGGTTTTCGAGCCGCGGACCGCGCTGGGGAACCAGCGACCAATCGAAATGATAGTGCTTCTGCGCCTTCTTGATCGCCCTGATCTTGGGGCTGCCGAACGGGGAGATTCGAAACAGTGCGTAGAGTCGTTCCAATGCGGCCACCCAATTGCTGATCGCCTTGTGGCTCACCTGCAGATCTTCCCGGAGCGCGTTGAGTGACAGCAATGATCCGACCAGCTCCGGCAGGCCCATTACCAGCAACTCCAGGTTTCCCAGATCCTGGATCCGTTCCAGTTCCCTGATCTCTTCGCGAATTAGCAGATTCCGATATCCGCGCGACCAGCGCCGCGCCTGAACCTCGGAACCCGAAAAGAACGGTTCGGGAAATCCGCCCAGCTTCAACAATTGTGCGAAGTCATGCGCAGACTCGAGGCCCAGTTCGGCGACTGACAATGGGTGCAGGCGCAGCAGGTGATATCTTCCCTGTAGCGAGTCTCCGCCGAGCGGATCCTGGGGTTGCCGCCGTTCCCCTGAGAGCGGGATGGAAGTTCAGCCGGCCCGCAGCCGCCGTGCGAGAAATGAATTCACAATTGACCTGACGGAGATCCGACGATGATCCAGCGCCGCACCTTCATCGGAGCCCTTGGGAGCAGCCTGGCGGCCACGCCTCTGCTTTGGACCAACCCGAGGCAAGCCAAGCGTCTGGCCCTCGTGACCACCGAATGGCGCTTCCGGTCCCATGCCTGGCACATGGGGGAGCGATTCCTGGCGGGACACCCCATGGAGGGACGGTGGCACCGGTCTCCGATTGAACTGGTTTCGGCCTATGTGGACCAGAAACCGGAGAATGACCTGAGCCGTTCCCGGGCCCGGGAGTTCGGGTTCCGCATCTATCCCACCATCGCAGAGGCTCTACGCTGCGGCGGCGACAAACTGGCCGTCGACGTCGTTCTCTTGATCGGCGAACACGGAAAATACCCGGTCAACGACCTGGGCCAAACGCTCTATCCCCGCTACGAATTCTTCAAGGAGATCTTAGAAGTCTTCAAGCAGGACGGGCGAACGGTGCCCGTCTTCAACGACAAACATCTTTCGTGGAAATGGGCTTGGGCCAAGGAGATGGTCGACACGGCACGATCGATGGGTTTCCCGTTTCTGGCCGGCTCATCTTTGCCCGTCACCTGGAGAATGCCGGACATAGACATGCCCTATGGCGCCGAGGTCGAGGAGGTGATGTGCGTGGCCATGGGCGGGGTGGACAGCTACGACTTCCATGCCCTGGAAACGATCCAGTGCATGGCCGAACGCCGCCGGGGCGGTGAAACCGGAGTCGCCTGGCTTCAGGGACTGCGGGGCGATCGGGTCTGGGACGCCATGGGAAAAGGCTCCTCTGACGGCGGAGGCTGGGACCCGCAACTGTTCCACTCGTGCCTCTCCCGCAGCCACACGCTCGCTCAGGCGGAAGACGTGAACCACCGGTATCCCACCTCTGAGCAGATCCGGCAATGGGTGGAGGAACCGGTCGTTTATCGTTTCCGGTACAACGATGGATTGAAGGCCACCATGCTGCTCTTGAACGGCCTGGTCGGAGACTTCACCTTCGCCGCCCGGCTCACGGACCGCGCGGCTCCTCTCTCTACCCTGGTCTACCTTCCCCCGAGCCCCAACGTCGTTTATTCAGCGGCCCTGATGTCCAAGGTGGAGGAGATGGTGCTGACGGGAAAAGCTCCCTATCCGGTGGAACGGACGCTGCTGACCACCGGCCTGGTCGAGGCTGGATGTCAGTCACTGTCCCAAGGCGGTAAGAGGCTCGAGACCCCCCACCTGTCGGTGAGCTACCAAGCGTCTAGGAAGTCGCAATTCTGGAGAAGCTGAGTTAAACCGGACTGGCCAAGGGCTCTGCCCAGTCCGCAAGAACCGGCTCTGCAGCGGGTGCACAGCGCCCTTGCCCTACCGAATTCAAAGTAGATCTATCCTGAAGAGCCGGGTATGGAACGGAAGGTGCCACAAACGGCATCCGCATGGTCGCGAAGTGGGGCGATGCTCCGCTTGCTACTGGCCTGAACCCGGAAAAGGAATTGCAAAAGTGGTAGTTCGACTGTCGATTCCCGCTATGACGAGTCGGCGACGCTTCCTGCTCCAGGCTGCCGCGGCCATGCAGTTTGCCGTGCTCGCATCGGGTGCGTTCGCCGCCGCTCCCCAAGGCGAGCCCCTTTCGGGAATTCGCGTCATCCGCGCCGACGTTCCACGTCCGGCCCCCGCATGGGCTGTCTTGCAGCGCCACCTGATCGAAACGCTGGATCGCGCCGGGGCCGAGTTCGTCAAGGCCTACACACTCCCCGACGGCAGATTGCGGTGGAAGGAACGGTACGAGGGTGGAATGAACTCGTCCGACGATGCATACGAGGGGTTCCGCGGCTTCTCTCTCCACCACGTGCTCGGAGGCTCGAAGGAGCTGGATATCCTCCACCGCCGGGTCTGGGAAGGCATCACACGGCAGTTCACACGGTACGGCCAGATCTACCGCGAATTCGACGGCAACTGGGACTGGATGCACCACGGGGAGGGCTACGTGTCGTTCTACCCCTTGGGGATGGCGGACCCGCATGACAGAGCCTTTCGGGACCGGTCGATCCGCTTCGCGGCGATGTACACCGGCGAGGACCCCGAGGCGCCCAACTACGACACTGAACAAAGGCTGATGCGGGCCTCGATGACGGGCAGCCGCGGTCCGAAGCTGCAATGGACGAAGCGCGACTGGATTCCGACGAACGCGAATCTCGTCTATTACCACCTGCCCTTCGACGACATCCCGGGAGTGAGCTCCCCCACAGGATGGATCAACGATGGTCCCGGGGACGACCAGTTCCGGCGGATCGTGCAGACCATGAGCGATCGCATGGCACGGGGCGACGTCCCCATCAATCTCACCGCCGCACCCTTGATCGCGAACGCATTCCTCTACACGGCGGACGAGAAGTACCGCCAGTGGATCGTCGACTACCTGGGCAAATGGATCGAGCTCACGCAATTGAACGACGGGATCACTCCTGACAACGTCGGACTCAGCGGGAAGATCGGCGAGTACACCGGAGGCCAATGGTGGGGCGGGTACTATGGCTGGAAATGGCCACGAGGCGGCACGGACATCGTGCTGGCCACCCTGACCGCATCCAAGGTGGCTCTCCTGATGACAGGTGAGCAGCGCTGGCTGGACCTGCCCCGGAGCCAAGCATGGGTGATGAGAAGACGCGGGGAGGTCCGGGACGGCGTCTCCATGGTGCCCATCCGGTACGACAGCCGCCGCAAATGGCACCACTTCACGCAGGAGCCGCCATCCCCGTACGTACAGCTTTGGCACATGTCGCAGTCCGAGCGGGACTGGGATCAAGTCGAACGCCTCGCCGAGCTCGAAAAGGGGCGGGGCGAGCTCAGCGACCCCGACCTGGGGTGGGCGTACTTCGTTCAGGGAAACAATCCGCAGTTTCCGGTCGACGCGTTCCGCCGGGACCTGAAATTCGTCCAGCACAGGCTTGCGAGAATCCTCAATGAGCACGGAGACCCCGAAACCTGGTATGACGCGCACTGGCTCGCACTCGAGCCCATGCCGACGGACAACCTGGTGCGGCTCACAATTGCAGGACTTCCGGTCCACAAGCGCGGAGAGATGCTGCATTCGTACGTCCGTTACTTCGACCTCGACAAGCGCCAGGCCGGGCTGCCGCAAGGCGTCGCGGCGCTGGCCACCGGGGTTGCCTCCGACTCGGTGACAGTCGAACTCGTCAACACGAACCTGTTCGAAAAGCGGAGGCTGATCGTCCAGGGAGGGTCGTACGGCGAGCATCGAATCCGGGGCGTGTCGTACCAAGCGGCGGCATCGGCATGGGTGCCGGGCTCCAATCCGCCAGACGCCGACGAGACCGAAAGTCGAACGGCGCAGGTCAACGGAACGTATTTCGGAGTCGACCTCGAACCTGGAACGGGCATCACTCTCAAGATCGGACTCGATCGATTCGCTTCGGCGCCTCGATATGCCTTTCCGTGGGATGGGCGGGAGTGACTCCAATGAGAGTTCTGCTGCTCGCCCTCGCAACGGTTTCGTCCCAGGTCATGGGCTTGGCTCAGATGGGTTCGCCAGGCGGTGGCGAGACGCAGGTGATCGCACTACATCCGACGGATCCCGGAACCCTGTACGCGGGCGCCGCCAAGGGTCTCTGCAAAACGACCTCGGGCGGCAAGGACAACTGGCCCTCAAGCGGCCTCGAGGCGCTTTCCCCGCGCGCCATCGTCCTGGACAGGTCGAAGCCGCAAGTGCTCTACGTAGGCACCTATGAGATGGGCGTCTACAAGTCCACGGACGGCGCCCGGTCATGGAGCCGTACCAGTTCCGGAATCACGAACGGGAGAATCCGCGGCCTGGTCATCGATCCGGAAAACGGGCAAATCGTGTATGCGGGAACGGACGGTGGAGGCGTCTTCAAGACTGTCGATGGAGGGAAAAACTGGCGAGAGGCGAACCGGGGACTGGTCGACAAGACGCTGCGCCGTCTCGTCGGCGATCCTGGTAATGCGGAGATCCTCTATGCAGGCACCTGGCACGGAGTCTACAAGTCCACGGACGGCGGGGAAATCTGGTCGGCGAATCGGAACGGCTTATACGACATCGACGTTCGAGCCATCGCCATCGATCCGTCAAATTCCAGCGTGCTCTACGCCGCGACCAGCTCTGCCGGCGTCTTCAAATCCACGGACGGGGGACAGAGCTGGAATTCGGGGAAAGAGCCCCTTACTCAGCACATCCTGGCATTGGCGGTGGACCCCACCGCATCGAGTCACGTCTACGCGGGGACGACGAAGGGCGTTTTTCGAAGCATCGACGGGGGTTCCCGCTTCCGGCCGGCCGGACTGCAATGGTCCAACAGGACATGGACGCTGGTCTTTGATACCAAGACCAATCCACCGACCCTCTACTATGGAGGGGAAGGCGGAATACTCAAGACAACCAGCAGAGGAATGTGGTGGGACGTGACGGGTCCACAAAGGAATTAGTCGACCGTCAGTCCGGGTCAGGGATTTCGTCCAACTTCCCAGACGACAGATTGTCCTGCCCATGACCGGCGTGATGCCGGCCCTGTTTCTGGCTGCGCTGGGCCAGACCGTTAAACTGGTCTGCATATAGTTTATTTTCTTGCCCGGTGACACTGGGAGGATCGTGGCATGTCTGAAATCGGCGCATTCGAAGCAAGAAAGAACCTGTCGCGGTTGTTGAAACGCGTGCAGGCGGGGGAACGATTCGTCATAACGAAGCACAATCGTCCGGTGGCGGAGTTGATTCCGTTAAGACCACGTGACGCCGGAAGAATCCGGGCCGCGATCGATAGCCTGAAGGCGTTTCAGGAGACCCGCAGCCTGGCTGGTCTCTCGGTCCGTCAGATGATCGAGGAGGGACGCAAGTACTGATGGCGTTCGTACTCGATTGCTCGGTGACCATGGCGTGGGTCTTTCCCGACGAGGCCACTGAATCGACGGATCGGCTACGGGAATCACGGCAGCCGTCTGGTTCCTGCTCAGGAAATGAAACCGCAGACCGTTCTGAGGAAAGACTTCGAGGGCCGGAGGCAGGGACTTCGGGTCCCCGGGACGTCCCTGGTAGTGGCGGTTCAAATATTTTCGGGCAGCCAGCCGGGGGACCTCCACTCTCCAGCGCTCGCCGTCGAGGCGCCAAAGGAGAATCGGGGTTGCTGCCCGGGAACGGGGCAGGGACTACCATCGATGACTCGTCGTGCCGGCCCAGGACCCGAGTCTCCCGCCGCACGACCCGCGAGAATGGTGACCCGGCCTCCGAGGAGTCTGCGCGGTAGAAATGATCGTAGCGAGAAAGTGGGGAATCGAGGCCGGATTTTCTCGATTTGGAGGTGCATAGTTGTTCTATTCGCCGAGAAATCGGGGAAATATGGACCGATTCTACCGCTTTCGCAGTAGATCAATTTCTGCGGCGCAGGCTCCAAGGTGCGATACTCACCGACGGCTTGTCTATCTTCAGCGCCGGCAGTTAGGCCACGAACGTGAGCCGTTCGGTTCGCAGCCTCTGGTATCGTCTGATCCGATCAAGATAGCCACATGAAGAGTACCCGGGATTCGAGCCTCACTCCGGACGAACCGTACCTGCTCGGCACCGATACCGCGGAGGAAACGCGCCTGAAGACTCAGCACCGGTTGTGGGCCGGGGCGGCGCGCGACCTCTGGGACCGCGCCGGATTCGGGCCGGGTGCACGGCTGCTCGATCTCGGCTGCGGACCGGGATTCGCCTCCCTCGAACTGGCGGAGCGGGTCGGCGGCGGAGGCCGCGTGCTCGCCGTCGACGAGTCGGTGCGTTTCATCGGCAGGCTGAACCGCGAAGCCAAACGTCTCGGGCTCAGGCAACTCAGGGCGCGGGTGCACCGGGTCGAAGAGCTGCAACTGGAGCCCGGCTCATTGGACGGCGTCTTCGCGCGCTGGCTCTTCTGTTTCCTTCCCGATCCGGCCCCGGTGATCGACCAGGTCGTGCTCGGGCTGCGGTCCGGCGGCCGACTCGTGGTCTGGGACTACCTGAACTACAGCGGGACGACCCTTCATCCACGAAGCCCGGCGTTCGATCGCGTCCTTGCGGCAGTCTACAAGAGCTTTGTCCGCAACGGGGGTGATCTCAACATCGGCGACCGGCTGCCGGGACTGATCGCGGCCTCCGGCTGCCGCTTGGTCGACTTGGTCCCGCTCCTTCGATTCATCAGACCGGGGACGAATTTCTGGAAATGGCCGACCCAGTTTTTCTTCAGTTACGTGCCGCGGCTGGTCGAATCCGGCTTGTTGACGGAGCCGGAACGGAGAGCCTTCGAAACCGAATGGCGGGAGCGGGAGCGGGATCCGGGCACGTTTTTGTCGGCCCCGCCCATGATCGGGATCGTCGCCGAGAAGGTTTAGCGCCGGCATCGGGACGTGATGCCGCTCGGCGCGCCGTCCGATCCTGAGCCTCACAAACACTTCCTCTTCCCTGTCCCGGTTTGAAGCCCGGGTCTTCAAGGTATTGTGATAGGCCGCAACGGGATTCCGCCGGACGTAGAGCGAGCCAAAGGAATAAACGACGAATCCGGTTCAACCAAGCGATTCACCGCGGACCCCTCGGCGGCAGGGGACTTCGGTCGACTTTCCACCAGACAGGTCGTGTTGACGATGACCGGAGCGATGTTTGCGATGTTTCTGGCCGTGCTGGGCCAGACCGTCGTCGCCGCCGCCATGCCGCGCATCATCGCCGACTTGGGCGGTTTCGACCGCTACACGTGGGCCGCGACCGCTTATCTGGTCGCGTCAACGGTGGCGATCCCCATTGCCGGAAGACTCACCGACATCTACGGGCGCAAGCTCTTCTTCGTCCTGGGGATCACGGTCTTTATCCTCGGCTCCATACCGGCGGGTCTCAGCCAATCCATGAATCAGCTCATCGCATCCCGTGCCCTGCAGGGCATCGGCGGCGGAATCCTCATGACCATGAGCTTTCGGTCGATCCCGGACCTGTTCCCGCCCCGGAAACGGGGCAGATTTCAGGGATTGATCGCTCTCGTGTTCGGCATGGCGTCGGTCATCGGGCCGAGCCTGGGGGGCTTCATCACGGACCATCTCTCCTGGAACTGGATCTTTCTGATCAATGTTCCCATAGGGATTCCAGTGTTGCTGCTGATCGCGCTCACCTTCCCCGACATCAGGCCCCAGGTCGAAAATCGAAAGCTGGATTATCCCGGCATGATGGCCCTGATACTTGCCGTGGTGCCCACGATGCTGGCGCTGTCGTGGGCCGGCGTCCAGTACGGGTGGGGCTCGCCGCAAATCATCGGCCTTCTGGGATTTGGATTGGCAATGGGTGCAGCCTTCCTGATCGTGGAATCCAGGTCCGTTTCTCCCATCATGCCCCTGGAAATCTACACCAACCGGATGGTGTCCATCTCGGCGAGCGTCGCCTTCCTGACCGGCTTTGGTTTGTATGGGACCGTCATCTTACTACCCCTCTTCTTCCAGGGGGTTCTGGGAGCATCCGCGACCGGAAGCGGCGGCTTCATGACTCCGATGATGCTGGAGATCGTCTTCGGCTCCATTTTTTTCGGACTGCTGCTCTCCCGAACCGGTGGAAATTACCGGCGGCAGGGACTGGTCAGTACCGGGTGCATGGCTGCGGGCATGGTCCTCATCTCTACCATGAACGAGAGTACGAGCTTCGCCCGGGCAATGGGATTCATCGTGATCATGGGCGTGGGGTTGGGCGGGACACTGTCCACCTTTGCCATGGCCGTTCAGAATTCGGTGCCGGTTCGGCTCCTGGGAACCGCGACCTCGGCGCTTCAATTCTTCAGGTTGATCGGCGGGACGACAGGTCTCGCCCTGCTGGGCGCCTGGTTAAGGAACAGGTTCTCTTTGCGGGTGGAAGAGACGGTTTCGGCCAAGGTGAGGGCCGCCCTTCCTCCCGGACGACTCGACGCCCTCAAGGACAATCCAAGAGCGTTGATCGATCCGTCCGCCATCGACAAGCTGAGGTCCGGATTCTCCGACGGCAGCGCTGATGGCGTCGAGATGGCGGACGCTCTTCTCGCCAACCTCAGTTCCGCTCTGTCCGGAGCGATTGGAGACGTGTTTACGGTCAGCGCCGCGGTTGTGTCCGTCGCCGTTGTCATTTCGCTCTTCCTGAGAAGGCCGGATGGCTCAGCCATGAACGAGAGCGACCCGGTCCAGAGTCGCTGACCTGTCGTCGGCAGGGAATCGTTCCCGGAGCCGTGAGGCACAGCGTGCCCGCGGCTCCCACCCCCGAAAGCCCGGCTCCCGCGATCAGAGCGTTTCGACTTCTACTCATTGAGCATTTCACGGGCTACCCATCCGAGGGCACAGGGCGAATCCGGAATCGCTTGCCGTTCAGCATGGTCCCGATCCAGGTATAACGAACACCCCACTCATAGACCGCCAACAAAAGACCTGGCACGGTCACGCAGATCAACCCGAACGCCAAGTGAGGATTGAGCGCCTTGTCCACGGCCAGCCTCTGCCCCCAGACCACCAGCGGCAGATGCATGACGTAGATCCAATAGGAGGCGTCCGCGACATAACGCACCCAGGACCGCTCCCGCGACGCAATGCGGCGGAACAATCCCATCATTCCGAAGCAGGCCAGCCAAGTGAACGCGACCTGAAACACGGCTGCTCCCAACGGCGCCCAGGCCCCCGCCGGGTCCACGAATTCAATTTTTCCAGGATACAGAAACGCCAGCGCCAGCGGCAGAACCGGAAGGCTCACGAACAGTCCCGCGGACCACCACCGGCGCACCCGCACACTCCGCTGATAGAGCAAGACTCCGACCAGGAAGAATACGAGGTAGTAGCCGAGTATCGAGGGTTCGGGCAGGAACTCGGAGGGTACGTCGGCGCCCAGGATCTGGCGCATGAAGTACTGCGGCACGATGGACGCCGGGACGAGCGACCACCATAGGGGATGACGGAACCGCACGCCCAATTTGGCGGCGATGGCGAAAGTTCCGACGATCAGCAACAGGTACCAGAGAAACCAGAGATGGTAGAAATGCTCCGGCCAACCGATCGGGTTGATTCCCCTTCCGGTGAAAGCCCAGTGAGTGAGAGGGATGACGGTGAACATTGCCAGCAGCAAGGGCAGGCCGACGTGCTTCAAGCGGGCCATAACCATCTGTGCCAGCCCCCGATGCTGCCATTGCACGGCCGTGAAGTATCCGCTCAGGATGAAAAACAGCGGCATGAGACACCCGACCAGGGCCATCAGCAGGTACGTGTAGGGGTTGTACCGAGGTTCCGTGGCCTTGGCGTACACGTGTTCCGCAGGCCAGAAGTCGGAGAAGGAGATCAGGAAACACCCGGCGTGCAACACGACGACCAGCAGCATGGCCGCGGCGCGCAACCCGTCCAATTGGTGAATCCGGGTCATCGCCAAGGAATCCCCACTCGTCTGAGGTGCCGCCGGTGACAAGGCTCCATCGCTCCTAGGAGTCTGCGCGGTAGAAATGATCGTAGCGAGAAAGTGGGGAATCGAGGCCAGATTTTCTCGATTTTGAGGTGCATAGTTGTTCTATTCGCCGACAAATCGGGGAAATATGGACCGATTCTACCGCTATCGCAGTAGATCAATTTCTGCGGCGCAGGCTCCTGGCTCAGTACGTCGTCCGGCCGCCGCTGACGTCGAAGACCGCTCCGGTGCTGTAAGAGCACTCCTCCGATGCCAGCCAGGCGACGAGCGCCGCAACCTCGGACACTGTCCCGGTGCGTCCCATGGGAATCCGCGTGATCATGCCGCCGATCTGCTCCTTCGTCAGTCTTTCCAGCAAACGGGTCAAAACCGCGCCGGGAGTGACGCAGTTCACACGGATCCCCGTCTTCGCCAGCTCGGCGCCGATCGACTTGGTGAGGCTGATGACGCCGGCTTTGGTCGCGGCATAGGGCGCCGCCCCGGCGACCCCTTCCTTGCCGGAGGCGGACGAGACGTTGACGATGCGCCCGTAGTCCCGTTCCAGCATGTGCGGAATCACATGATGACAGAACGAGAACACGCCTCGGAGGTTGGTCCGGTAGCTGCGGTCCATCTCCTCGACCGGCAGTTCCCAGGTTCGGGCAACGGGGCTCCCGAGGCCCGCGTTGTTGACCAGAATGTCGATGCGCCCCCAACAATCGACGGACCTCCGGACCGCTTGGCGGGCCGTCTCCTCATCCCCCACGTCGCCGGGCACGACCTCTGATGACACTCCCTGCCGGGCGAGCGCGTCCGATGCCTGTTGGGCCAAGTCGGAGTTCACATCGACGACGATGATCCTCGCTCCTTCCCCTCCAAGGCGCTGCGCAATACCGAACCCGAGACCCTCTGCCGCACCGGTGACGATGGCCACTTGTCCTTCGAATCTGGGCATCTGTGCTCCTCCGTTTCAGGTCCTGGTCAACTATACAATTGCCGCCGAAGGCACCGCACCCTGCGCAATCGCAACGAATCGATCTCTGCGCCAGTCGTCCCGGCGACGATTGCCCGGCACTGCCATGAGTCCGAGAGATTTGAGACTTGGCGCCCTTTCGCCCAATATCCAATGACCGCGTGACAAGCGGGCGCTGTTCAGGAGAACCTGGGTCGTTGTTCGAGACATGGGTCCCTATCACCATCGCGGCGGCGTTTCTTCAGAACGTCCGGTCGTCGCTCCAGAAACACCTTAAGGGATCGTTGAGCACTTCGGCGGCAGCCTATGCGCGTTTTGTCTATGCCCTGCCCTTCGTCCTCCTCTATCTGGCGATCCTCCGTTACGGCGCCGAGTATGATTTCCCGGAGCTCAACCGCCGGTTCCTGTTCTTCGCCATCCTGGGCTCCACGGCCCAGATCGGCGCGACGGCGCTGCTGATCCACCTTTTTTCATTCCGGAACTTCGTCGTCGCCACGGCTTACTCGAAGACGGAGACGATCCAGGCGGCCGCAGCCGGAATGCTCATCCTCTCGGACACGATGACTCCATGGGCGTTGCTGGCCATCGTCGTGAGCTTGGCCGGCGTCATGCTGTTGGCCCTCGCCAAACGGGAGTTGGGCGCCCGGGAGATCTTCACTTCCCGGTTCCGAAAAACGGCTGGAATCGGATTGGCCAGTGGCGCCGGATTCGGTCTGGCCGCCGTCTCCTATCGGGCCGCCAGCCTCTCCCTGGGCGGCGGCTTCGTCGCGTCCGCGGCGTGCACTCTCGTAGTCGCCCTCTTGTTCCAGACCGTGACCATGGGCCTCTACCTGCGGGTGAGGGAGCCGGGACAGTTGACCCTGGTCTTCAGGTCCTGGAGGATTTCCGGCGCCGTCGGTCTGGCCGGAATGTCCGCGTCCGCCTGCTGGTTCACGGCCATGACGATTCGAAACGCCGCCCATGTGAAGGCTCTGGGACAAGTGGAGTTGCTCTTTGCCTTCGTGGTGACCACCGCTTTCTTTCGTGAACGGGTCACGGGGCGGGAGATGCTGGGAGTCCTGTTGGTGGTGACGGGCATACTGGCCCTGCTGCTGCGAGGGTAACTCCGCGCACAACGAAAGAGGAGAGAGGTGAGAATGAGAGGAGGAGATAGTTCGGCCTATACACCGGCTCCCGTTCCCCGCTCCTTTCTGGAATACGTCCGGTCCATGGGACCCGGGATCGTGGTCGTCCTGACCTGGCTGGGAGCCGGGGACATCGTCGAGTCGGCCATGGCGGGAGGCAACTACGGCTACTCCCTCATGTGGGGCTTCGCCCTCTGCCTGATCCTCCGCTACCTGTTCGTCTCCATCATCGCCAAATACCAGCTCTGCAACCAGCGGGGTGAGACGGTAATGGCGGGCTTGGGTCGGCTGCATCCCCTCTTCGCCCTGATGGTCCTGACGGGGACGTTGTTGCTCACCCACGGCATCGGCGTGTTTCTACTGGTGGGAACGGCCGAGATCTGCATCAAGGTCACGGGAATCGGCAGCATTCCGGCCTGGGGCGCGGCTCTGGCCCTGACCGTTCTGCTGCTCGTGTTCCGGCCCGACTACCGGAGAATCGAAGCGATCTTTTTCGTTCTGGCCGGGGCTCTGTCGGTTTCCCTGATCGGACTGGCCGGGTGGTCCGGTCCGTCGGCTGGAGGTATCGCCAGGGGAATTCTGGGACTAGAGGTTCCCGAGACCCTGGGGCGCTTCGACGCCGTATTCCTCATGGTGGCCATGGTGGGGGCTATCGCCGGCAGCCTGGGAAACCTCTTGTATCCCTACTTCATGCGGGAGAAGGGATGGACGACTCCGGACCACCGCCGGGTTCAGCGATACGACCTGATATTGGGGATCATCGTTCTCATCGTCCTGGACCTCTCCATCTGGGTCGTGGGAGCCGAGATTCTCCACCCCAGAAACATCCAGGTCGTGGATTTGGAGAGCCTCTCGCGACTCCTGGGTGAAACCATGGGCGATCTGGGATCCGTTCTCTTCTATCTCGGCGTGTTCGCGGCTCTGTTCAGTTCCATGGTGGGGAACGGCACCGCCTATGCCCTGCTCATCGCGGATGCCTATATTCAGCTTCGGCCCTCGGCGCGAGAGGCCTGCGCCGGTGACTACAAGCGGCATTCCAGCTTCCGTTGGGCCACCTGCTGGGTGGTCCTCTCACCCCTGATCTGGGTGTTCCTGGGGCACTCGGACTTCGTCGGTCTGACGGTGACGGTCAACGCGGCGCAGGTGGTGGTCCTTCCCTTCCTGGTGATCGGGGTCTGGATCTTGACGGCTCGCCGAGTCCACATCGGGGCCGAGCACTGCAACCGCTGGTGGGAGAACGTACTGGTGGCCTTCCTGTTCGCCGTGGCGGCGGTCAGCGGATACTTCTCGGCCGTCAAGGTGTTGGGCGGGTGATCCGGGGAGAATCCCAGGCCGCCCAACGGGGAAGATCGGTCAGGGCGCCGTCTTCTCGCTGTAGACCTTGGCGATCTGTGACTCGAACCAAGTTCCCACGTGGAGGCGAACCGAATCCGGGAGCCGAATGGAGTTTTGCAGGTCCTGGAGGCTCTTCCCAGCCAACAGTCCCAGCGCCACCTCGCGGTGCAGCGCGCGGATGAAGGCCTTCTGCTTGCCCAAGAGCGAACGGTCCGTGGGGGGGCCGTGTCCCGGAGCGACGGTCTCGACCCGAAGCTTTTCGAGCGCTTCGATGACGCCGATCCAGGAGTGCGTGTCCCCGTCCCCCATGTAGTTGTAGGGACCATTGACCACGGCATCCCCGGTAAAGAGGATCCGATGCCGGGGAAGATAGGCGAAACCGTCGCCGCGGGTGTGGGCCGTTCCGAAGTGGAGCAGTTCCAGGCGCTGAGTCCCGTCGTCGATGACCAACCGGTCCGGAAAGGTCACGATAGGGGGCTGGGCATTCCTGAGCTCCAAGGCGGCGACGTCCTTTCGCTTGGTGGCTTCCTCCTGCCAGCGGAGCGGCTCGTAACGATCCATCTCCTGGACCACTTTCTCGTGTGCGACCGTCAAGGCTCCGTTGGCGACCCAGACCGGATTCCCGTAGGCGTGGTCACCGTGATGATGGGTGTCGAAGACCAGGCGGACCGGCTTCCCGGTGACCTTTCGGATGTCTGCCAGACAGGCCTCGGCGCCATTGGGGAAGTTGGCGTCGATGACCACCACAAACTCCCTGAAGACCACGATCCCGTTGTTGCAATGGCCCTGGTGTTCCAGATCCCCCTCGCGAAAATAGACTCCGGGCGCCAGCTCCACCAGCGATCCCGACCCGGAAGAAATCAGCGCCGCGACCATCCCCGAGCACAGCGCAACAGCAGCAAGCGGCAATAGAATCCTGGTCCCAATGTTGGACTGTCTCATCTGCGCCTCCTCCCCAGTATCACCTGCTTCGACCTTTCGGCGGATTGTATCTTTCGTCCCGATGACGGGCAAACCGGAGGAGTGAGAGAAGAGCATCACGGTGGGCTGTTCGAAGCCTGGGAATCCGGCCATGGGGGAAGACGGAAGACGCTCGGAGCCGGTCGAATGCGGCCCCGACTTTTGCCGGCGGGGTCCAAGTGCTAATCTGCGGAGAGTCGGCGGTGTCATTCACGACACCAATTGAAAGGAGAGTTCGATGGTTCAAAAAATCCGTAACCTGATCCTCGGGTCCCTGGCCTGCCTGGTCTTGAGCCAGCCGGGCCTGGCCCAGTTCCCCTCCGGCGATCCCAGCATCATTGCGGCCGGAGTCACCTTGGAGAAGATCTTCGAAGCGGGATGCATTCTCACCGAGGGCGTCGCGGCGGCTCCCGACGGCACCATCTACTTCAGCGACATCACCTTCACGGCAAAATGTCAGAATGAACAGGGTCAGCCCGAAGCCGGACACATCTGGAAGTACGATCCCAAGACCGGCGAGACCAGCATCTTCCGCTCTCCCAGCGGCATGTCCAACGGCATCAAGTTCGATGCCGGAGGCGACATGATCATTGCCGAGGGCGCCGATTTCGGCGGGCGGCGGGTGATCCGCACCGACATGAAGACCGGAAAGAGCACCATCCTCGCGGGCCTGTACGACGGCCGGCGCTTCAATGCCCCCAACGACATCACCATCGACGAAAAGGGCCGGATCTACTTCAGCGACCCCCGCTACCTGGGCCACGAATCGCTGGATCAACCCGCCATGGCCGTATATCGAATCGACCCCGACGGGTCGGTGCACCGGATCATCACCGACGCGGGCAAGCCCAACGGCGTCGCCGTCTCTCCCGATCAGAAGACCCTCTACGTGGTCAGCAACGACAACGGCGCCACCGGGATGTTCCGAATGGGCGAGGGCAGGCCGACCCTCAAGAACCGCATGGCTCTGCTGGCGTACGACCTGGATCCCGACGGCTCGGCCAGCTTTCGGGAGGTCCTGGTGGATTACTCTCCCCAGGATGGACCGGACGGTCTGGTGGTGGACGTGGACGGCAATCTCTATGTGACCGTGCGCGACGTGACGCGCCCCGGAGTCGCCGTCTACTCCCCCGAAGGCGAGGAGCTGGCGTTCATTCCCACCGAGCTTCCCACCAACGTGGGCTTCGGGCGCGGGACCGAGAGCAGGACGCTCTACATTACGGCCGGAAAGAGTGTCTACCGGATCCACGTCAAGCGGGAGGGCTACCAGCTGCCCCCGCGGTAACGCGTGAACTGAGAACTCAGAGAAAGCTCTGCACGTACTTCACGATTCCGATCAGGGGGATCACCGTCAGTCCGATCCCGGCTACGAGTGTGCCCAGCCATAGCGGCCATTTCATCTGCAGTTCCCTCGGGAGGTGGTTTCGGTCCGACCAGAGCATGGCGAAGCACCAGAGGCCGCAGATGAGACCCGAACCCACCAGGGCCGCAGGAGTCACGATGTAGACGGGGTCCCGCTCCAGAAACCAGAGCAGGCCCAGGCCGGGCAGCGCGCACCAGAGAATCGTCCAGAGCCGGAACTTCTTCAGGGGAACCTTCCGCAACGACGGGAAGAGCGCGACCAGACATTCCCGGGTGGTCCGGCTGTAGAGTTCGTAGGCACCGTAGATGGTACCGAAGAACGCGAAAAAGATGCCGGTCTTGTAGAGCCAGGCGAGCAGCGTCTGAACCAGGGGTGCCTGGTCCGGACGGACCAGGTAACCCAACTGGAGGGTCAAGAGGTCGAACCCGCTGGGGATCTCCTGCCGGGGATAGAGGATGGTGGCGCCCAGGACGGCAAAACAGAGAGTGAAGATGAAGATGCAGATAAACGACACCGTCACGTCGGTGCGCGGGGCCCGAAGCCAGGCCAAGCCCCGTTTCAAGTTTTCCCGGCTCGAATCGATGGGACCCTCACGCCGACTGCCCAGAAGCCCCCAGGCCTTCTCCCGAAGCATCCCCACGTATCCCAGATAGTCCTGGGTCCCACCCCCCACCGCCCCCAGGTAGGTGACCATTTCCACCCAGGGATTGCGCCCGCGGAATTCGGTGAACCGTTCCAGGACCCAGCCGTCGTATCGGGGCGGGGTGGGGATCAGGGTGCCCCCCAAAAGGGCCAGGAGATCGGGGCTTGAAACGGAGGCCGCCAGGACCATGCACAGCAGCAGCAGACCCACCAGGACCGTCTGAACCCGCTCCAGGAAACCGTAGCTCTGAACCCAGGTTAAAGCCAACGCCACCAGGATGAAGAAAGTCCCCCAGAGCCGACCGAAGAAGACGTAGTCGGACCTGTTTTCGGGGTCCGGGAAACCGACCACCCAGTTGGTGAACTCTCCCAACATCTTGGGGAGTCCCCCGCCCACCCAAAAGGGCATCCAGACGATGGTCATGACGGAGACGAAGAGAACGAACCAACCGCGGGGACCCGGCAGTTCCATCCAACTCCGCAGGGGATGGCGTCCGGTCAAGGTGATGAACCGGGCGCCCGTATAGACCTGGAGACCCTTCAGCGCGGAGCCGACCAGAAAACACCAGAACAGGGAATAACCGAAGACGGCGCCGCCCCGGGAAGCGAAAACGGTCTCCCCGCTTCCGATCGTGACCGAGGCGATAATGGCGCCCGGGCCGAAGAGCTTGAGCATTCCCATCAGGGAACGATCACGGAGCCGAGTTGAGAGCTCCGGATACCGCACGGGGTCCTGATTCCCGGGACTTGTCACCGACACTCGACTTCCTCTTCTCTCACTCCTCGTTCCTCAATCCTAATTCCTCACATTTCTATAGTTTCCAAGGCTTCCGGTAGCTGGTCCGGACCATGCGCTCGGCTTCGGGATCGTCCACGATCCGTTCCCGGTCCGGGTCCCATTGAACCCTGCGGCCGAGCCGGAAGGCGATGTTGCCGAGGTGGCAGGCGATCATGGAGTCGTGACCGATCTCCACGTCCGATCGGGGACGTTCCCTGGAGCGCATGCAGTCGACGAAGTTCTGGACGTGTCCCAGGTGGTAGGCGCTCCGGCCTCGAATGTTGTGCCGCGGCTTGCCGCGAGACCGGAACTCGCGCACGGACTTGTCGATTCTGTCGGTCTCGGAATGGACCTCCCATCCGTTGCGGTCGACCACCAGCACGCCGTCGTTGCCGTGGAACTGGACCCCGTGCTCCCGCGCCTCCGGGCCGCGCCCCACGCCCAGCGCATGTTCCCAGACCATGCTGAAATCGTCGAATTCCCAGATGACCTGTTGGCTGTCGGGCGTCTCCATGGCGTCCCGGGGATAGCCGAACTTTCCTCCCACCGAGACCGCGGCCCGGGGCGCCTTCACCTCCATGGCCCAGTTGGCGATGTCGATCATGTGCGCGCCCCAGTCGGTCATGAGACCGCCGGAGTAGTCCCAGTACCAGCGAAACGAAAAATGAAAGCGATTCAGGTTGAACGGACGTTCGGGAGCCGGTCCCAACCACAGGTCGTAATCCACTCCCGGGGGAGGAGACCCATTCGGCTGAGCCGGCATTTCCCCCTTCCAGTCCAGATAGGCCCAGGCCCGGACCAGCCGGATCTTCCCCAGCTTCCCGCTCTTCACGTAATCCACCGCGTCGGTGTAGTGGGGAGCGCTCCTCTGCTGGGTCCCCATCTGGACCACCCGGCCGTGCCTGCGGGCGGCGTCCACCATGACCCGGCCCTCGTGGATGGTCAGAGACAGGGGCTTTTCCACGTAGACGTCCATCCCCGCTTCGCAAGCCATGACGGTGGGAATGGCGTGCCAGTGATCGGGAGCGGCCACCAGGACGGCATCCAGATCCTGCCGATCCAGAAGGCGGCGGAAGTCCTGGGTCCGAAAATCGGCCTTCTGGCCGGCGGGGTCAAGAATCTCGGACTGGGTCCGGTCCAGCTGCGAATGATCCACGTCGCAGATGGCCGCGCACTGGATCCCATCGATTTCGAGAAACTGCCGGAGATCGCCTCGCCCCCGGCCGCCACAGCCGATCACTCCAAGTCGTATCCGGTCGTTGGCCCCCGCCGTCCGGGCATAGGAAAGGGCGGAGGCAGCCGGGCCTGCGGCCAGGGCCGCCCCACCCGTCAGAGCCGCCGACCTCGATAGAAATCCACGCCGGTTCTGTCTCTTCATGGCACGTCTCCTTTAGTTCCATCTGGCTCCGGAGGAGCCTTGAAGTAGTCCAGGATCGGGGTGTCCCGGACGTAGAAATCCTCGACCACTCCGTCGCCCCGATGCAAGCGGAGCGTGACATAGGCATCCCTCTTGCCGGAACGAATTGGGTGTCCACGCCTGGTGTCGGTTTCCGAAGCCACGTCTTCGGGCAGGTAGAATCGGTCGAAAGGAAGTTGAATGCTGCCCGTCTTCCCTTCTCTCCGGACCCGCACCCTGAGGTAGACACCAGATTCGGGGGGTTCATCCCGAACGGAGGTGAAGCGGCCGAAACCCTCCTGGTCCAAATCCAGGACGCCGTAGGCCCAAACCACCGACGGGCGTTCGACCGATTCGTCGAGGGCGACCTCCGAAGAGGGGATCTTGAAGCGAACATGGCGCCCCAGGACCGCACTCCCGGGATCCATGGACTCCACCCTGAACTTGACTCTCACGCCGTCGCGGAGGGTCCACTCCCGGTCGAGGATCATCCAAGCGGGGACGCCAAGCTGGCAGAACACCGCCAAGGCAAATACCAGCGTCCGGAACTGCATCATGGCGCCCCCTCGGCGGGCGGCCACGAACCATCTCTCGCACGCCGGTGGCCCCGAAAGCGGCGTGCCAGAAGAGCGTTCGTCAACAGGAAGGCGGCACCTACCAGGATGAAAACGATCCCGCGGACCACCAATCCCAGATCGCTGTCGAAGAATCTGGCCGCAATGAGAACGGCCAGGATGAGCATCCCCAGATTGACGGTCCCCATCCGCTCGCGGCGGACCCCACGGCTCACGACCGCCGCTCCGGCAATCAGCAAATAGAGATTTACCAGAGACACCGGGACCAGCGTCGACTCCAGCGCCAGCATCAGGAGATGGCCCAGAAATGCTACCGCGCCGAAGGAGCCCCAGAGCAGTCCCTCCCGCCGACCCGCCGCCAGGCTGAGCCAACCCAGGATCACCGACAGAGCCAGGCAGGTCCCGATCAGTACGATGCCCGGACCCGCATCCAACCAGTCCCGTTCTGTCTGGGCCAGGCGCGCCAGATGCTGCCAAGAATCCTGGTAGGAAAAGCGGAAGGCCAATCCGAAGGCTCCCAGCCCCCCGACACATTGCAGAGGACGCCGCCAGACGCGGGGAGCCTGTCCAAACCAGATCCGTCCCGCAAGGTAAAGGGATGAGAACAGGCCGGCGTAGACGACCAGATAGAGATGCTCCGACGAACCCGAGATGCTGAAACCGAAACCGAAACAGAGGGATATTGCTCCAAGCCAGAGCAGCAGGACGAGGGCGGCGTCCTGCCGGTCTCGCCTTAGACGCGACCAGAGAAAGGGTGCAGCCAACGCCAGCAAGACCCAATAGAGGATGGGCCCCTCCCCGCTGGCCGACTCGAAACCACCCAGAACCGTCACTCCCACCAGGTAGAGAGCCGCAGCCGCGCCGGTGTTCAGGAGATAGACGACCGGGAGGGCCAGCAACAGCCAGATCAGAAGAAATCGGCTGAAGTCTCCAGGGATGTGATAAGTCTGCGCGATCAGGCCCATGGTGGTTCCCACGGCCAGAAACAACAGGCATGCCGTCCCTTCGCGCCAGGAACGGGCCCGGACGGGCCGCAACAGAACCCAGCCGGCGGCGCCCTGGGCGCCCAGCAGCAACGTGAAGGAAATCCCCGCCCGTAGCGGCCTCGACAGTTCCTGCCAGTTGTACGCCAGGACCAGAATGATCCCGAGACCGATCAATACAGAGCCAAAGACCGCAGTGACGGTTTGGCCCAGCCGGCGTCCGGCGGCGCTCCCGGTCTTTTCATAATGGGCACGTAACCGATCGGCCGCATCCCGGCTCAGGATCCCATGCGCCACCAGATCGGGTAGCTCGCCCAAGAGCCAGTCGGGACCCTGCCTGCTCATATCGTTTCCGCCGAAGGAGGTGGTGCGAGACGAAAACGGCCCCTGCAACGCACCCCCGCTTCCTCCCGTAGAGTGTCCCTTTTCTAAAGCTGCTCGCCTTCCCTCACTTTTCGTCCATGCTATGATACATGCTCTTTTGAGAGGGAGGGTGGTTCGGCCCCCGTATGCGGTAGGCTCCGCGCCGTCCCCCGAGCAACCGAACAGTAACGTTTCAGGGCTCGTTCCCTGTGTCTCGTCCAGGAGGAATTTCACATGAGTCAAGAGTGGAAAACGGACAGCTGGTTTGCCAGCCCCTGGAATTTTTCGCCGGAAGCCCGGCAGCATCTCAACTTTCCCGACCAGATCCGAATTCACGATGTGACCCTCCGCGATGGCGAGCAACAGACGGGAATCGTGTTCCGGCGGGACGAGAAGGTGGCCATCGCTCAGAAGCTGGCGGCAGCCGGCGTCCATCGAATCGAGGCCGGCATGCCCGCCGTCTCCGACGAAGATGAGGCGGCCATCAAGGACATCGTCTCCCTGGGCCTGGATTCCGAGATCTTCTCCTTTGCCCGCTGCATGCCCGTAGACGTCAAGCAGGCCAAGGACTGCGGCGTCGACGGGATCATTACCGAGATTCCCTCCAGCGATCACATCATCGCCAACGCCTACGGCAAGGACATGGACTGGGCCATCAAGTCCTCCATCGACACCACCTTGGCCGCCAAGGAAGCGGGTCTGTATACCGTCTTCTTCACCATCGACAGCACCCGGTCGGATTTGGATCGTTACATGGACCTGATCGAGCGGGTTTCCACCGAAGGGCATATGGACGCACTCACCCTGGCCGACTCCTTCGGGGTCTGCTCTCCCGAAGGGATCGCCATGGTGCTCAAGAAGCTCCGGGCTCGTTTCCGGCAGCCCATCGAGATCCACTGCCACGAGGACTTCGGCCTGGGTGTGGCCAACACGATCGCGGCTCTCTCCAACGGGGCTTCGGTGGCTCACGTCACCGTTTCGGCCATCGGCGAGCGGGCCGGCAACGTGCCCCTGGAGGACACGGTCATGGCCCTGAAGGTGCTCTACGGGGTCGATGTCGGCGTGAAGACCGAGAAGCTCTACGAACTCTCCAAGCTGGTGCAGAAGCTGTCCAATGTCGAGCTGCCGCCCAACCGGCCTATCGTGGGCGATTCCCTGTACAAGATCGAATCGGGAATCGTGGCCATGTTCCACCGGCGCTGCAAGAACGTGGAGCCCCTGGAATACATTCCCTTTCTTCCCCAGGTGGTCGGCCGTCCCGGCGTCGCGATCGCCCTCGGCAAGGGCGCCGGATTGGCCAACGTGGAGGAGGCGCTGGAGGAGCGTGGAATGAGCGCGACCGCCGATCAGACCAAGGAGATCGTGGATCGCGTGAAGCAGGTTTCAATCCGGAACAAGGCGTTGCTGACGGACGAGGAGTTCGAATCCATCGCCGCTGAGGTCATCGGCTCCTGAGCCGCTGATCGAGCACGGCCCCGATTCCCGGGTCGACCAAGGGAGTAAGGAGAAATGTTTCGCAATCTGGATGAATTGGTCGATGCCTCCATCAGGTTGGGTCCAGCCCGGATCGCCGTGGCCGCGGGCCACGACCCGGACGTCATCGAGTCGCTCCAGTTGGCTCGCGAGATGGGTCTGGCCGAGGGACTTCTGGTAGGCGACAGGAAGAAAATCGAGCCGATGGCGGATGCCGCCGGGCTCCACCTCGATTCGGGACAGCTGATCCACCAGCCGGATGACAGCGCGGCGGCCCTCGAGGCCATCGAGCTGGTCCGAGAGGGCGCCGCGGATCTCCTGATGAAGGGAAAGATCAACACCTCCGTGCTGATTCGAGCCGTCCTGAATCGGGAGAAGGGCCTCCGAACCGGCCGCCAGTTGAGCCAAGTGATCGTTTTTCAGGTGCCCGGCATCGACCGTCTCATGATCATGACCGACGCCGCCATCAATCTGGCCCCCGATCTGACTCAGAAAGTGGAGATCTGCCGCAATGCCATCGAAGTGGCCCACGCGTTGGGCATCGAGGAGCCCAAGGTGGCAATCCTGTGCGCTCTGGAATTCGTCAATCCCGCCATGCCGGCCACGGTGGACGCAGCGGGTCTGACCATGATGAATCGCCGGGGGCAGCTGAAGGGCGCCTACATAGAGGGTCCCATCGCCCTGGACGTTCCCATGAGCCGGTTCGCGGCCGACCGCAAGGGGATCGAGACCCCTCTGGTTGAGAACACGGACGTCTTCATCGCTCCCGACATCGAAGCCGCCAACATCCTCTACCGGGCGATTCTCTATATGGCTCACGGCGAGTCGGGTGGGATCGTGGTCGGCGCCCGGGTCCCATTGATACTCCTTTCCCGGGCCGAAACGCCTGAAACCAAGATTCGTTCCATCGCCATCGGCCGGCTGGTCGCCCACCGGGCCGCCGGCTGACCGGGATCGGACTCTCGCCATGCAGGTTCTGGTCGTCAACGTCGGATCCACGTCCCTCAAGTTCCGTCTCTTCCGGATGGAGGACGAAGAGATTCTGGCCGCCGGCCGGGTGGAGAGGGTGGGCGGCCCATCGTCTCCCTTCAACTATCGGCGAGGCCAGGAACCGGAGTTGACGGGAGATCTGGAGTGTCCCGACCAGCGAGCGGCCGTAGACCACGCACTCAAGCTGCTGACCGACCCGGCATCCGGAGTTCTGAACAGCCTGGAAGAACTGGACGCCGTGGGATTCAAGCCGGTGCACGCCAAGGGGATCGCCGATTCGGTATTGATCACGGACCAGGTCATCGCCGCCATGGAGGAGTACACGTCCCTGGCGCCCGCTCACAATCCCCCCTACATCCAGGCGTTCCGCATCTTCCGTGAGATACTGCCGGAGAAGCCGCTGGTGGGGGTCTTCGAGCCCGCTTTCCACAAGACCATCCCCGAGGCCGCCCGCACCTACGGCATTCCCTTCGAATGGTCCCAAAAGCACGCCATTCGCCGCTACGGGTTCCATGGCGCCTCCCACCGGTACGTCTCCCTGCGAGCGCCGCAACTGTTGGAAAATCCGGATCGGGAGTTGCGAATCATCTCCTGTCATATGGGAGGCAGCTCCAGTGTCTGCGCCCTCAAAGGGGGCATCTCGGTGGAGACCAGCATGGGCTTCTCTCCGCAGTCCGGCCTGCCCAACGCCACCAGAAACGGCGATCTGGACCCGTTCGTCGTTCTCTACCTGCTGGAGAATGAGGACCTCAGCCCTGGACAGCTTCGGGAGCGGCTGGTGAAGGACTCCGGCTTGAAGGGTATCTCGGGGGTGAGCGGCGACGTACGGGATCTGGAGAAAGCGGCAGGCCGTGGGAACCCAAGAGCCGCTCTGGCCCTGGACGTGCTGGTGCACGAGACTCGCAAGTACGTGGGGGCCTATGCGGCGGTACTGGGTGGGCTCGACGCCCTCGTGTTCACCGGCGGCATCGGAGAAAACGGCATCGCGATCCGGCGGAAGATCTGTCAGGGGCTGGAGTTCCTGGGGATCCACCTGGACGCCGGCGCCAACGACTCTCGGGGCCGGGAGGGCTGCATCTCCGCCCCCGGGTCACCGGTCCAGGTTTTCGTGATCCTGGCCAACGAGGAACTGGTCATTGCCCGCGAGACCGCGAAGCTGGTCCGGGCCGGCCGGTCCTGAACCTCGCCGACCCGCATCATCCCGCAGAGATTTTCTTGGAACCGGGTTCTTCGGAAAGCTTCCCCAGCAACCCTGATCCACCTCAGTCAGGGGGAAAACAGGGATCCAGGTTCATCTGGCTCGGGTGTCACCGGCGAGGTGACCGACCGGCCTCTACACTCTTCCCTCTTCTCTTCCTAGAAAAACAATACGGGCACCCTGGGAGCGAGGACATTCTTGTCCCCGTCTTCATCGCCGACGCGGAACCGGCGGCTGGAAAGCTGTTGCTCCCAGACATCCCGTTTTTCTGGTTGGATTGCGCCGGGCCGGGGCCGGTGGGGGACTTCTGAGAAACTGAGGAAAGAGGAAAGAGTGAAGAAAGGCGCGTAGTTTTCGCGTAGCGGGCACCTCTACCGAAAACGATCTGGTTAAGGATTTTGGAGCCAGATTGGTTCGAAGGCTTGTTTCTTCCATGAATCCTCCGGAGCCCAGCCGGTGAGGGAGCTTTCCTTGTTCCTACGGCGAGACCAGGATCTTCTGTCCCGGAAAGATCCGCTGCCTTGGACTCAGATTGTTCCAGCGGAGCAGGTCCTTGAGTTTCACCCTGTAGGCTAGGGCGATGGCGTAGAGCGTGTCTCCCCGGCTGACGACGTGCGGGCCCGACGAGTCGGAACGACGCACCCTCGAGGCCGCGCGGCGAGCCGCGCCGCCCCTTCCGGAAGGGAATAGTGGAATAGCCAGCTCCTGCCCGATCCGGAGCCGATGGATGCTCCGAAGCCGATTGGCCTGAGCGATAGCCTGAATCGAGGTGGCGTAACGGCGGGCGATCAGCGACAGCGTCTCTCCCTTTCTGACTTGGTGGTGGCGAAGCCTGATTCGTTTCTCGGGTGGAAGTTGGGCCACCCTTTCCTGAGTCATCGCTCCCCTGCCTACGGGTACCTTCATCCGATACCCTGGGAGCTTGTGGGGAGTCACCCGTCTCCTCAGCTCCGGATTGAGGTCATCCAGCAGCCGGGCCGGAACCTCGATGAGTTCGGCCAAGGTATCCAGGTCCACCTGGTGTTCCATGGGGACCAATTCGAATCTCAGTTCGGGATCCGGTTCGACTTGGAATCCGTACCGGGCCGGGTTCTTGAAGATCATGGTGGCGGCCAAGTAAGAGGGCACGTAATTCCTGGTCTCCCGCGGCAGGAGCCGGCGACGGGCCATCTCCCAGTAGTCGATGCGCCCGTAGCGCCGGAGAATCCGCTCGATTCTCCGGGGGCCGCAGTTGTACCCGGCCAGAGCCAGGTACCAGTCCCCGAACTCGCCGTAGAGGTGTTTCAGGAACCGGGCGGCGGCCACCGTGGACTTCAGGATGTCGGAACGTTCGTCGATCCACCAGTCCTGCCTGAGACCATAGAGGTGTCCGGTTCCTCGAATGAATTGCCAGATGCCCTTAGCCCGCGCCCGTGAGAGCGCGTCGGGTCGGAAGAGACTCTCGATATGGGCCACGTAGACCAGATCGAGGGGGATACCCTCTCGGCGAAACACGGCCCTGAACATTTCCAGGTAACGGCCCGAACGCTGCAGCCCCCGCTCCATGAAGACCCGGCCACGCGTCCGGTAGTAGGTCAGGAATCGGAGCACTCGTTCATTGAGGACCACGGGGACGTCAAATTCGGACGTCAGCAGATCCTCGCTGGCCAGATGCTTCAACTTCGGGTCCACCCGAATGGTAAAGACATTGCGGTTGGCCAGCCATTCGATGGGACTGTCCTCCTCTCGGGCGCTGTCCAGGTCTTCCAGCCTCAGATCCTCGATCTTGCCCAACAGAGAGAAGTAGGCCCCTTCCAACTGACGGTTCGGAACGGGTTCCTCCTTGGGTTCCACCAGTTGACCCAGGGCTCTCAGGAAGTAGTCCCCGCCTTCGTCACGCCGTCCCTGATTGAACAGCGACTCGCCCTCAAGGAAAAGCTGCAACGAAGACCGTATGCGTTCCCTAACCCGGTTCTCGGCCAGCTCTCGCTTGATCTCCAGGTCCTGATCCGGAGCCTGGTCGTCGGTTCTCGCTGGCGGGTGTGCAGCAGCTACGGGTGAACTGTCGGTGGGAACGGGCACGGCGACCCGACGCTGAGAACTACAGCCGGCGAGCAAGGCCAAGCCGGCCAGGACAGCCACGTTCCTGACAAAGCGTTGCCGAAATCCGGGCGCCGAGCCGGCGGAAGGCTCAAGCCTCCACACAGGAACCCATTCCCGGTCTGTTCCAGTTGCCGGCCGAGCCATTTCGGTCTAGGTGTCGCCCTGTCTGACAGCGACGTCGTTATCAAAGAGGACTTTCGCCCGGGGCAGGAGCTCGATGGCCTTTCGGAGTTGTTCGTCGATGCTCAAAACGACCCTCTGTCCTTCTTCCTCACCCAGGACCCGGGCCATGAGCTGCTGTTCCAGGTAGGTCTTGATCAGGTGCTTATTTTCGTCGAAATCGGCGTGATTGTAGACGATCTTCTTGTCGTCAAGATATTGGCGGAACCGGCCGAGAATCTTCTCGGTAACCCGGTGCTGCCGGCGCAGCCGGCCCTTCTCCGCCTCCGAAAGATTGTTCCAGCGTTCCAACTGGCTGGGGAAACGGAAATTGGGATCGAGATCTCCCTTGGACAGCTTCTCCACGAATTGACGGAAGCTGTCCTTGCGAGCCAGCTGACCCAGGATCTTGGGACGCGTCGGATGGGAGACCTCTTCATCCGGAGTGATGCCGCCTCCGCCGAAGACGGGCCTCCCGCTGTCGGTCTTGTGCTCGGTCCGTTCCGACGAAGAATTGTCACGCCTTCCCGAAAAGTATTCGTAAAAGCTTTCACGGTAGCTGCGCTGGATGAGCCGGTCGCTCGGCGTGTAATACCTGCCGGTGGTCAGGGCCAGACCTCTGTTCTGTTCCAAGGGGTAGATGGTCTGGACCAGCGCCTTGCCGAAGCTGGTCTCGCCCACGATCAGGGCGCGGTCGTGGTCCTGCAGCGCGCCGGCTACGATTTCACTGGCACTGGCGCTGTTGCGATCGATGAGAACGACCATGGGATAACCATAATCTCGCCCCTTGGGCGCCACATACTCGTGGCTTCGACCCTTGCGCATGCGGGTCCGTACCACCAGTTGTCCTTTGGAGAGAAACCGGTCGGCGACCTGGATCGCCTGGTTGAGGGCGCCGCCGGGATTTTCTCGCAGATCCAATATCAAGGCCCGGAGCTTGGATTCGTCCAACCTCATCAGGGCGTCGTTCAATTCCTCTCCCGTGGTCTCGGAGAATTTTTTGATCTTCACATAGCCGATCTCGTTCGGGAGGTAGAAAGCGAACTCGATCGTGTACATGGGGATCTCGTCCCGTTCCACGGTCATTTCGATGGGTTCGGGAACACCCGGGCGCTCGATGGTGATCTGAACCGTGGTCCCCTTGGGACCTTTCAGGTTGGGGATGACCTCTTCCAGAAGGTCCCAATCCTCGATCGATTTGCCCCTGATCTTGGAGATCACGTCGCCGCGCTGGATGCCCGCCTTGTAGGCCGGGGTCCCGACGGAGGGAGGTTTTTCCACCACCACGCGCCCGCTCCCCGGAGATTCTGCCTTGATGCTGATTCCCAGCCCGTAATACTTGCCCTTCTGCTCTTCCTGGAGCTTGCTGTAGTCGGCCCGGGAGAAAAAAGAACTGTGGGGATCGAGGGATCTCAGAAGACCGCGAATGCCGCTCTCTATCAGGCGGTTCCCGTCCACCTCCCGGGCGTAGTCCGAGTGGATATGATCCAGGGTGGCCGTGAAGGCCTTCATCAGCCTCTGGGTGTCTTCTTCGAGCGGAGCGCCGGCGCTGACCTTCTCGCCCAGCCATCCGCCGAGCAGGGTGACGACCAGGATCGCCAGAATCAGAAAAATTCCGAGTCCCTTGTTCGATCGGTCTCCAGAGTAATACAAGTTTCCGAGCCCTTTCCGTCCAGGTTTCCCAAGAGCGCCGAATGGCGTTGGTTGCCGGGCAGTATAACATTAACCCCGTTGGCCATCCCGGGAAGACTTCATGACGGCGGTCTCGCCGCCCAAGCGCGGGTCCTTGGCGGTTGACTTGATTTGACGCGGTGACTTACTATTTCCCTCCAGGGAGGCGAGGCAATTATGTGGAATCTAGGCTTTCAGGAAGTGGTGATCATCTTCGTCATCGCTCTTGTGATCTTTGGCCCACGGAAGCTTCCTGACCTGGGCAAGTCTCTGGGCAAGAGCCTGGCCGAATTCAAGCGGGCTTCCAACGAGTTGAAACGAACCTGGGAGGACGAGGTTCGGGTCGAGGAAGAAGAATTCAAGAAGATCCAGAGAGATATCGATGCGTCATGATCGACTCCCGGTGGTTCCCGCTCCGCCGATCGACCGGCTTTCATGAATGACTCTCCGGGTTCTCCTCCTCCCCCAGACCCAAGCGCGTCCGAGACTCAGCCAACCGGAGACGCCGGGCAGGAAACCGTCCCGGGTGCCGGTTCCTCCCCGCCTCCATCCGATCCTCCAACACCGGTAACCTCCGCAGAGGCCGAAGCAGACCCGGATTCTCCCGAAGAGGAGGAACTGGGCGCCAAGATGACCTTTCTGGAGCATCTGGACGAGCTTCGAAAGCGCATCCTCTGGAGCGCGGTCGCCGTCGCGGTCGCTTTCTGCGCCTGCTGGATCTTCCGGGAGCCCATCTTCGAATTCCTGGCCGTACCCATCAAGAACAGTGGTATCGAGAAGTTGGTGTTCATCAAGCCCACGGAGCCGTTCACGATCTACATGAAGGTTTCTTTCGTCGCGGCCGTTTTCCTGGCCGCTCCGGCGATCCTCACGCAGGTCTGGCTTTTCATCGCTCCGGGCCTGTACCAGCAGGAGAAGCGCTACATCATCCCCTTCCTGGTTTCGTCGACGGCGTTGGTCCTGCTGGGCGGCACTTTCGCCTACTACATCATCCTCCCCACGGCGCTCAACTTTCTGATCAACGAGTTCGGCAGTGCCTTCCAGCCCATGGTGAGCGCTATCGAGTACTTCAATTTCGAGGTGATCATCATTCTGGGCATGGGCGCCATCTTTCAGCTTCCGGTGATCGTGGCCTTCCTGTCCATGTTCGGACTCATCACTCCCGGCTTTCTCTGGAGAAACTTCCGCTATGCCTTTCTCCTCATGGTCATGATCGCAGCCGTGGTGTCTCCCACCACGGACGCCATCAACCTGTTCCTCTGGAGCGGGCCCATGGTCCTGCTCTACCTGGTGAGCATCGTCATCTCATGGGTGTTCAAACGGAGAGCCGAGAAGCGGGCCCGAATGTAGATTCGAGAGCGACTTGGACGGGCGGCGGCGGACGCCGCCACCAGGTGTGATGAACGCGACTGTTCTTAAGACTTAAAGTTCGATCGACGTCAGTCCCAGTTTTTCTACGTCGTACTCTTTCTGATAGCTGGGATCGACGTAAATGTAGCTTTCCTCCCGCAGGTCTTCCACGTACTTCTTGAGCTGAGGCTGCGCCTTCTTGAAGTAGAGCTGTTCCTGAATGTGGCGCCGCACCTCTTCCAGATCCAACTGCCGCGCAGGTTTTCTCTTCAACAGCTTGAGAACCTGAAAACCGTAGTCGGCCTCGATGAGGTCGCTGTACTCCCCCTCTTTCAACTTGGTCACCGCCGCCTCTTGAACTTGCTGCATGGACCCCCGCTTGAAGGACCCGATCGACCCTCCCCGACTAGCGGTGGGACCCTCGGAATGCTCCTTGGCCAACTCTTCGAACGAGCCTCCCGCCTTGAGCCGGTCCACGACTCCCTGAGCCTTGGAATGAACCTGGTCCTTCTCCTTGCCCTCGGTGAGAAACAGGATCTCGGCCAACTCCACCTCCTCGGGCTCGGTGTACCGTTCACGGTTCTGGTCGTAGAACTCCTGGATCTCCGGCGTCAGAAGCGTGATCCGGGAATAGACCATGGCGCCCAACAGGCGTTCCTGTATGTATTTTTGCCTCAGCCTAGCTCTCATTTGACCCAGGCTCAAACCTTGCCGGCGCATGGCCTGATCCATGGCCTCCAGGCTGGGAATTCCACTCTCCTTACGCATATTCTCGATCTGAGCCGAGACCTCATCGTCGACGTTGGGGGCCACGCCCAGTTCCTCGGCCTTCTGCAGGAGCAGCCTGGTGTCGA
Source organism: Acidobacteriota bacterium (assembly GCA_965263035.1). GTDB lineage: Bacteria > Acidobacteriota > UBA6911 > RPQK01 > JAJDTT01 > JAJDTT01. The sequence goes on along the minus strand of OZ253580.1, from coordinate 3,564,447 downwards.
TCATCTCGCGCAGCACCTGCCGCTTTTGCGTCTGCCAGATCCGCATGGCGCGTTCCGGATCCTGTATTCGCTGCCGAACGTCGGATTGGACGACGTACAACTCGTGGTCCAGATCCCTGCGGGTGATGATCTGGTCGTTGACGCGGGCCACGATCTCGTCCAGGAGAACCGGTTCCGGAGGCGGCGCCTGCTGCTTCCGCTGCGGCGGCCGGGGCGGATCTCCCGCCGCTCCCTGGTCCTGTCCCTGAACCGGACCGGTCAACAGCAGGACCCCAGCGATCGTAATCACCCTAATTTGGCGCGGAAACATGATCATCTCTCTCCCGGAAGTCGAGCTCCCTTTCGTAGATCTGGAGCGAGGCCCCGGCCAGCAGACCCTCGATGTAGGAATCCACTGCGGCGCTCTCCTGCTTTGCAATCAAAGTCGAGAAGATCCCCTCCTGGACATGGTAGAGACTCTTGTGGTGCCGCCCAATCCATTCCTCCACCATGAAGAGGTGGTACCCATGCCGGGATCGGAACACGTTACTGATCTCACCCGGCTCAAGCGCCAAGATGACCTTTTCGAACTCGCCCGGCAGCTGATCCCGCTCGAAGGTCCCCAGGGCTCCGCCGGAATCTGCGGTCAGACCCTTGGAGTGCAATCGGGCCATCTCCTGGAACTGCCGGACGTCTCCCGGCTCCAGCATTCCTCGAATTTCCTGGGCTCGTTCCCGCTTGTCCACCAGGATCTCCAACACCCTTCCTGAATCGCCGACCCGAAACTGTTCGTCGTGGGTCCCATAAAAGTGGCGAATGTCGGACGAGGTCACTTTCACCTGATCCCGGACCTTCAGCATCAGCAGCTTTTGAAATGTGAGGAATCGGCGCAAGCGTTCGGAGAACTTGGAGTCTCCGGCCTCGATCTGAAGATTCCCGATCTGCTCCTCCAACTCCGCGTCGGCCACGCTGATGCCGTCAAGGCGAGCCTGACGCAGAAGCATTTTCTCCACCACGAAGTCACGAAACCGGCTTTTTCGCGGCGGGACCTGCCCCGAGTCCGACTCCGCCGCCAAGTAGGCTTCGAATTCTCGAAGAGTAATTTGCTCCTCGTCCAACTGTGCCACCAGAGTCTCCTGTTTGGGGGAACGGGCGTCTCCGGCCGGAAGTCCGCACGCTGCCCACCCCAGATGAAGCAGCAGGGCCTTCCCGATCCAACTCCGGTCCAGCGTCCCACCGGCACGACTCGGTTTCAGACTCGCGAGCATCGCCGTCCATTCTATCAGCCCGCACCCGATATCGCCGTGCCGGCCCCCTGGCCGCACCGCACTCACAAACTCACAGCCCGACCCGATCGTCACGATCTCTTCCCTTTCGTCATTCCGGACTCCTGATTTCCCGTTTCCCTATCCTCTCACTGATGCTCTCAAGCACGGCGCTGACGGAAGCGAAGAGGGTCGACGGATCAGAAGAGGAGACTCGAACGTTGAGCACTCCGCCTTGAGTCAGAGTGAGCTCGGTCCTCCCCTGGACCAGAGCGACGATGTCATGAGGAGACACCGGCGTGTCATCCCTGAACCTCAACAAAACCTTCGGGCCCCTGAGGTCGATGGAACTTATTCTCAAGCGATTCGCGCTCAGCCGCAACGCTCCGTACTCGAAGAGATTGGAGACGGAACGCGGGTACTTGCCGAACCGGTCTTCGACCTCCTCCTTCAGGTTTTCCAAAGATCGCCGGTTCGACAGAATGCTCAGCCGCTTGTAGAGCCAGAGGCGCTGACTCGGGTCACCGATGTAATGTTGCGGAATGTGGATGTCCAGGCCGAGGTCGATACTGATTCGGATCTCCTCCTCGATCTCTTCTCCCTTCAACTCCCGAACTGCCTCCTGCAGCAGCTTCAGGTAGAGCTCGAAGCCGACGGCATTGATGTGCCCATGTTGTTCCTGCCCCAGCAGATTGCCCGAGCCGCGGATCTCCAGATCCATGGCGGCGATGCGAAATCCGGAACCCAGGTCGCTGAATTCCCGGATTGCCGCAAGGCGTCTGGCGGCGTCGGTGCTCAGAGTTTCCTCGGAGGGAATGAGCAGATAGGCGTAGGCCCTGCGATTGGAGCGGCCGACCCGGCCCCTGAGCTGGTAGAGCTGGGCGAGTCCGAACCGGTGGGCCTGGTTCACCAGGAGAGTATTGGCCCGGGGGATGTCCAGGCCGTTTTCGATAATGGTGGTGGCGACCAGCACGTCGTAGCGATAGTCGAGGAAATCCAGCATGATCTTCTCCAGCTGATTCGCCCTCATCTGGCCGTGCCCAACCGCGACGCGAGCTTCGGGCACCGTCTCCTGGACCATGCGCGCGATGGTGTAGATGGTCTCCACCGAGTTATGGACTATGAAGATCTGTCCCTGGCGCTTCAGTTCCAGGTCGATGGCGGTGCGGATCAGCGACCGGCTGAACCTGACCACGGCGGTCTGAATGGACAAACGGTCCTTGGGAGGCGTCTCGATGATGGAGAGATCGCGTACACCCGTCAGCGACATGCTCAGAGTGCGAGGAATCGGCGTTGCCGAGAGATTGAGCACCTCCACGCGGGTCTTCAGCTGCTTGAGCCGCTCCTTCTGGGCGACTCCGAACCGTTGCTCCTCGTCCACCACGATGAGACCCAGGTCGCGGAACCGGACGTCCCGGGAGAGGAGCCGGTGGGTTCCGATGAGAATGTCGGTCTTCCCCGATTCCGTGTTCTCCAGGATCTCTCGTTGCTGGCTGCGGTTGCGAAGGCGGCTGATCATCCCGATGGAGACGGGAAACCCCTTGAAGCGCTCGCGAAAGGTGCTGAAGTGCTGCAGCGCCAGGATGGTCGTGGGGGTCAGGACGGCAACCTGCTTGCTGTCGTTGACCGCCCGGAAGGCGGCTCTCATGGCCACTTCGGTCTTTCCGTATCCCACGTCTCCACAGATCAGGCGATCCATGGGACGCGACGCCATCATGTCCTTCTTGACGGCCTCGATGGCGGCAGCCTGGTCGGGGGTTTCCTCATAGGGGAAAGCCGACTCGAACTCCCTGGCCAAGGCGTCGTCCTCCGGGAAGACATGCCCCCGGGCCACCTCCCGTTGCGCGTACAACTTGAGTAGATCCTGGGCCATACGCCGCATGGATTTCTTGATTCGTTTCTTGGTCTTGTGCCAGGAGGCGCCCCCCAAACGATCCAGCCGCGGTCTGGACTCGCCGGAACTGCGATATTTCTGCAGTTGATCCAGCCGATCCGCGGGGACGTACAGCTTGTCGTCACCCTGGAAGCTGACCACCAGGAACTCCCGGGCGTCGCCGCCGACACCCAGCGACCGAAGTCCCTGGAAGAGACCGATTCCATGATCGATGTGAACCACGTAGTCGCCGGACTTCAGATCCCGGAAGTCGGAGAGAAAGCTGGCGGCCAGGTCGGGCCTGGTCCGGGGAGGTGCGGGTTTCAGGAGGCTCTCGGCGAAAAGGTTCTCCTCGCCCAACAGGTGCAGACCCAGACCGGGCGAGTGGAATCCTTGCGAAAGTCGTCCCTGGATCACGGCGGTCCGGTGATCCAGGGCGCTACCGAACCCGGAAGCACGATGCAGGTGAATATCGTACTCGCGAAAGATATCGACCAGTCGGTCAACCATCCCCGGCGTCTTCATCACAAAGACGACCCGTTCTCGCCTGGTCCACTCCTCAAGGTCGGCCAACAACCCGCGAAGCTGACCCGAGTACTGCCGTTCGGCCCGGAAATCGAATCGCTCTGTCCCTCCCCGGTCCTGAAAGAGCCGGTTCAGGTAGAAGGTCGGATGCTGTTTCGTCCAGCCCTCCACCGCCTCCGCGGACCAATACAGCCGGTCCCGCGGCAGGGCGAGATCTCCGTCGGCCGTCCGCTCTTGATAGCTCTGCTCCCATCCTTCCTGAGTCTTCCCGTGCTCATTCCGGAGTTCATCCCAATCGGACAGGACCAGCGCAGGGGCAGATCTGCCTTCCGCTTGGACGTAGTCCAGCAGATGATGCCGGGTCCGGACCACGAGGGGAAACAACGCCTCGAACCCGTTGAAGAGTTCACCGTTGGCCGTGAACTGGAGTCTTTCCTCCAGGGCCTGCGCGAATCGAACTTCCGACCAGTGATCCGGAGCTTCGCGGTGCCAACGGGAGATGTCTCGGGGGGTCACGGCCAGCTCTCTCATGGGGACCACACGGCATCCGGGCACCAGCGCTACCGAGCGCTGTGACGTCGGATCGAATTCGCGAATCGATTCGATCTCGTCTCCGAAGAATTCGATGCGGACCGGAGCCGAAGCCGACGGAGGGAAGACGTCGATGATGCCACCCCGTATGGAGTACTCCCCTACGGTGCTGACCGGATCTTCCCGCACGTAGCCCACTTGGTCCAGGGTTCGGGTCAGGTGATCGGGGGGGAAGAACCTTCCCACCTCCAGGTCGAGACACTGGCTCATGAAGGCCTGGGGAGAGGGAAGCCGGGGTGTCAGGGCGGACAGGGTCGTCAGGATCAATCCCTGGTTCCAGCGGAGTATCCTCCAGAGAGCGACGGCTCGAGCTGCCGCGATCTCGGGGTGGGGAGACAGTCCGCGATAGGGGTCCGCTTCGGAACCGGGAAGAAGCAGGACCTGATCCCGGCACTCCTGGGGCAGGAACAGCCGAAGATTCGCCGCCATGGTCTCCAAATCCCGATTGCGCGGACACAACCAGAGATAGAAGCCGGGATCTCTTCGATAGATCGAAGCCAGCACCAAGGCCGAATCGGCTCCGTGCAGGCCCTCGAGCCGCCGGTTCCGGAGGGCTTTCTCAGCCAGAGTCTCGAACAGGTTTGCAGCTGCAGGAGACTCTGGGCTCGAGGTCGCCGGGGATGGTTGCAGTGACGAATCTCGATTCACGACCGCTCCTGCCGTCTAGGAGCCTGCGCGGCAGAAATTGATCTACTGCGAAAGCGGTAGAATCGGTCCATATTTCCCCGATTTCTCGGCGAATAGAACAACTATGCACCTCCAAATCGAGAAAATCTGGCCTCGATTCTCCACTTTCTCGCTACGATCATTCCTACCGCGCAGACTCCTAGGAGGCTGTCCGAGAATAGACTATTTTCAAAAAGTCTTGTTTGTAAACTACTGATTTATAAAGGGTTAAGTTTTCAAAAACTATGATTTTTCGAGTTCTCGGACAGCCTCCTAGCCGCATTTCTCACCAGGAGGCGCGATGATCGCGCAGGATTTTCGCCCTCAGCGGGTGCTCGCGACCGCAAGCGTAGCCGGGACTGCGTTTGAGGGAGCATGTACACGCTGAGGGCGAAAAGACCAGCGAGGGCGCGTCCAGCGCCGCCGGTACTTGGGAGACTTCGAAAAAGATCTCGTAAATGCCTAAGGAGTAGACCATTTTCATCATAGGCTCAGCGACCTGGTGGGAAATTCGGGCTGGTGTCGTCCGGAACCGCCAGCCGTGCCCGGGAGCGCCGGATCTGCGCGGCAATTCCTTCCACGCATTCTTCCAGATGCTCCCGATCCTCTCCCTCCGCCATGATCCTGACCACCGGTTCGGTACCGGAGCAGCGCACCAGGATCCGGCCCTTGCCCTGCAAGGACTCTTGAACGGATTCGATTCGACCCCGGACCTTCCGATCTTCCAGAAGGTCCCGCCCCCGCCTTCCCACGGATACGCTTCGGAGAACCTGCGGGCGGAGTCTCAGGCCGGCACTCAACTGGGGCAGCGAACGCCGCTCCAGGAGCAGGACCTGAGCGATCTTCAGGGTGGTCAGGATACCGTCTCCCGCCAGTGAGTGCTCACCGAGAATAATGTGGCCCGAAGGCTCCCCACCCAGAGAGTCTCCTTCCTCCAACATGGACTCCAGAACGTTTCTGTCTCCGACTTGAGTACGGACCAAATCCACGTCCAGGTTAGCCAGGGCGACCTCCAGGCCCAGGTTGGACATGATGGTGGCGACGACGCGTCGGGTGGGCAGGAGGTTTCGCTCCAGCAGGTGCCTGGCCAGAACATAGAGGATGTGATCCCCGGTCAGGAGCCGACCATGGTGATCGGCAAGGATGGCTCGGTCTGCGTCTCCGTCGAAGGCGGCGCCGAGGTCGGCCTCTGTTCTCATCACGGCTCGAGCCATGCGCTGGGGATGGACCGCCCCACAATCTCGATTGATGTTTCGGCCGTCGGGTGGGGCATCGATCACAGTAACTCGAGCCCCAAGGTCACTGAAGAGCCGGGGCGCCACCTGGGAAGCGGCTCCGGAAGCGCAATCCAGAACCAGCTTCAGGGGCTCCAGACTCTCCACTTCCAGGGACGACCGCAGAAACCCGGAGTACGTCCCGAGACAGTCGGGATCGGTCCGGATCAACGCCGGCGGATTCGAACAGGTAGGGCGCGGCACGGGGGAAAAGGCATTTTCCGCCTCCAGAAGCGTTTCGAGCGCCAGCTCTTGACCGCGCGACAGCTTCCGCCCCCGCTCCGTGAAGAATTTCAGACCGTTGTCGCTGTAGACGTTGTGAGAGGCCGAAACAACGACGCCGGCGTCGAATTTCGAATCCCGGCAGAGCACGGAGATGGCGGGAGTCGGCAGCACTCCAGCAGAGGTCACCCGGGCACCGGCGCTCGAGAGACCCCGGATCAAGGCCTCTTCGATCCAGGGGCCACTCTCTCGAGTGTCCCGTCCTACCACCACTGACCGGAACCCTTGGAGGGCGAGGCACCGGCCGATTCGAAAAACAGTCGCGGGGTCGAGAGGAGGCTCGCTCGCCACTCCTCGAATTCCGTCGGTCCCGAAGAGGCTGGACATTCGAACTAGTCCGCATTACTTGCCGAATCGCCGGCCATACAACGAAACCGATCTCATCTTCAGTTCCTTGAACGGTGATTCGTCGAGGTCTCCCGGACCCAGAGCGTGCGGCGGGAAATACAGGCTAACGCCTGACCCGGACCTTGACTTGTTCCGGCTCCATCGACTCCACCCGGTAGAGGTCTTCCAAGTCTTCCACCTCGGAGACCGTCACGATTTCGGGAAGAATCTCGTAGGGCTGCCGGCTGGGCTGGAGGTCGTCCGCCGCCACCCGGGCCCGAAAATCCGTGCTGGAAACCTCGCCTTCGAAGGAGATGGGCACCGACACGACCAGTTTCAACGAGCGGGTCACGAGACTGGTCCCGTCTCTCGGAGGCTCCAATTCCACGGGGACACGGGTCAGCGTCAGCTTGCGTCTTTTTTCCTCGATCAGGAGCTGCAAGATTACGGGCGAACCACTATCGATCCTGAGGCGCGGACTCGGTGGGTCCAGGTCGACCTCCGCGTCGAACCCCGAGGAACGACCGGAAATGTCCAACGGTTCGGTCGAAATGGTGGAAACCTTGGCCAACTCTGCCTCTACACCCGATATCCGTACCTGCCGGGGTGAGTTGAGGACTTCAACCAGTTCGTACCCTTCCACCGGCTCACCCTCCAACCGGGGCCGAACTTCCACCATCTTGTCGTGGATCTGTTCCAACTCCAACTGGAGCGGGTTGGGCGCAATGCTCAAGACCTCCACACCGACCGGACGGTTGCTGATATTGCGCTCGGTCAGGGAAATCTGGACGTTGCCGGCCACCATGGTCTGGAGATCGATTTCAGCCGACATTCGGCTTTCTGCCTCCTCGACGGCGATTCTGCGGCGCGAACGGATGGCCACCTCCACCTGCCGCTGGTAGTCGGTGGAGATGGCCAGGTCCGGCGCCAAGTTGACGAACTGGACCGGGACCGTCACGACCCGGATGACCTCGTCCTTGACCCCCAACAGATTCCAGAGCAGAAAGGAAAGGCCCAGAGAGATCAACTTCAGGCTGGGATTGTTCAGGATCCAATGACGCGGACGAGTCATGCGGGCTTGGGACTCCTCTGGGCCGCTTGAGCGGATGGACTCCGGCGAGTTCCCATCAACTCACGCAGCAGCGCCAGCAGCTTCGGACCCTCCAGGTCCTGGATCAGATTTCCCTGGAACGCAATCGAGATCCGGCCGGTCTCCTCGGAGACGATAATGGAAATGGCGTCGGTTTCCTCCGAGATCCCGAGGCCGGCGCGGTGACGGCTGCCCCAACGACGACTAGGCTCCGGGCTGGTGGTCAGGGGAAGGTAACAGCCCGCCGCGGCGATTCGGTCGGCCTGAACGATCACGGCTCCATCGTGGAGCGGACACGCCGGAGTGAAAATGCTCACCAGCAAGTCATGTCCGAGCAGGGCGTCCAGCTTGATTCCCGTCTCGATGTAGTTGCGGAGGCCTATTTCCCGCTCCAGAACCATCAACGCCCCGGTTTTTTTCCGGGACAAGTGGGCCACCGTCGCCATCAATCCCTCTAGGTTGGCCCGCTGAGCCGACGTGAACCACGGGCGGAAAAACCTTCCTCTTCCCAAAGCCGCCAGTCCCCGGCGAATCTCCTGCTGATAGATGATGATGGCGGCCAGGATGAAGTTGATGAAGAAGGTGGAGAACAGGGTCTCCACCATCTGCAGCTCCAAGACCCGGGCCAGATAGTAGACCACCAGAAGGCCCATGACCCCCAGCGTGATCTGCAAGCCGCGGGTGCCCTTGACCAACAGCAGGATGTAGTAGATGAGGACGGCCACGACCAGGATGTCGACCAGATCCCGAACACCCAGGTCAAAAATGGTGGAGAATGCATCCACCTCAGCTGATTCTCCTTTCACCCAGTATCGAGTCGGCTATGCGGAGCGCGTAGACCATCTCATTCAGATCGTGGACCCTCACGATGTGGGCTCCTCTGACCACCGCCATGACCACCGAAGCCGCCGTGGCCAGCAGCCTCTCCTGCACCGGGAGGTCGAGGATTTTGCCGAGAAAGCTCTTTCGGGACGTACCCACCAGAATCGGCAACCGGAGCTTGCCCAACCGCGATAACCGATTCAGAACCTTGAGGTTGTCTTCTACTGTTTTACCAAACCCGATTCCGGGGTCGAGAATGATTCTATCACGAGAAATCCCGTGGCCGTCCGCAAGGTCCACCGCGTGGGCCAGACTCTGCTCGATCTCCTTCAGAATGTCCCGGCTGGGAGGCAGGGTCTGCATGGTTCGCGGTGTTCCCCGCATGTGCATGAGCACGATGGCGGCACCGGTCCTTCCCGCAATCTCGGCCACATCCGGATCCAACTGCAGCGCGCCGACGTTGTTGACGATATGGGCGCCTGCGTCCAGGGACGCCCGAGCCACCTGCGACTTGTAGGTGTCGATGGAGACGAGACAGGAAGTCCGGCCTCGGATTCCCTCCAGGACCGGCAGCACTCGGTCCAACTCTTCTTCGGCCGAGATCGGAGACACGCCCGGGCGGGTGGACTCGCCGCCGATGTCTAAAATGTCCGCGCCCTGGTCCGCCAACTCCAGACAACGGTCCACGGCTCTGTTCGGATCGAGGAACTTGCCGCCGTCGAAAAAGGAGTCGGGGGTGACGTTGATCACCGCCATGGTCCGGGTAGTTGGACCCAACTCCAGACTCCTGTCCCGGGCTCTCAGCGTGAAGTATTTCCGGCCGTTTCCGATTGCGCTTTCTGGCCGACTTTCTCGCATGCAAGAAAAATGGGGCTGGCGCCGACGGGAGAAAAAAACCGGCGCGTCTCCAGACTGCACGCTCGCCCTGCCGGGAGCGGCTGGAAGGAATCAGGCTGTTGCCGGACGCTCTTCCGGTTTCACCAGGGAAGGCAGGGAGGAAGCGGCCTTCTCCTGCCGCTCGGCAGGCTCCTCCGCCTCAATCTGGGCCGGAGGCGTTGGCTTCTTCGCGGGAAGGCGGATCTTCCGGCCCTTGACGACGGCTTCGACTTCTTCTCCGTCCAGGGTCTCGAACTCCAGCAACGTCTCCGCCAGCCGGATCAACGGCGTCCGATTGGCCTCCAGGATCACCTTGGCCCTGGCGTAGCTGTGCAGGACCAGCCGCTCGACCTCCTTGTCGATCTTGACGGCGGTCTGCTCGCTGTAGTCCTGGTGCTGGGCAATTTCCCGGCCCAGGAAGATCTGCTCTTCCTTCTTGCCAAAGGTGAGGGGGCCCATCGCCTCGCTCATGCCCCACTCGCACACCATCTTGCGGGCCAGGTCGGTGGATCGCTCCAGGTCGTTCGACGCTCCGGTGGTACAACTTCCCAGGAAGATCAGCTCCGCCACCCGTCCACCCATGAGAATGGTGATGGAGGACTCCATGTATTCCTTGGTGTAGTTGTACTTGTCCTCCTCGGGCAACTGCATGGTAACGCCGAGGGCGCGGCCACGAGGAATGATGGTGACCTTGTGCAGCGGATCGGCGTCGGGCAGCTTGTAGGCGACGAGGGCGTGCCCCGCCTCGTGGAATGCGGTGCTCCGCTTTTCCGTGGCGTTCATGATCATGGACTTGCGCTCCTTGCCCATGAGCACCTTGTCCTTGGCCTGCTCGAAGTCCTCCATATTGACGGCCTTGCGGTCGTATCGCGCCGCGTTGAGAGCCGCCTCGTTGACCAGGTTGGCCAGTTGGGCGCCCGAAAACCCGGGGGTTCCCCGGGCCAGCACCGAGAGGTCTACGTCTTCAGCCAGCGGGGTCTTCCGGATGTGGACCTTGAGGATGGCGTCACGGCCCTTGATGTCCGGCAAAGTGACCACCACCTGCCGGTCGAATCTTCCAGGACGCAACAGTGCCGGGTCCAGCACATCCGGGCGGTTCGTCGCCGCGATCAGGATGACGCCTTCGTTGGACTCGAAACCGTCCATCTCCACCAGGAGCTGGTTCAGGGTCTGCTCCCGCTCGTCGTGCCCGCCGCCCAGACCGGCGCCCCGGTGGCGGCCCACGGCGTCGATCTCATCGATGAAGATGATGCAAGGGGCGTTCTTCTTCCCCTGTTCGAAGAGGTCTCGAACCCGGCTGGCCCCCACGCCCACGAACATCTCGACGAAATCGGAACCGCTGATGCTGAAGAACGGCACACTGGCTTCGCCGGCGATGGCCCGCGCCAGCAGGGTCTTGCCCGTTCCCGGAGGCCCCATCAGAAGCACGCCCCTGGGAAGTCGCCCCCCCAACTTCTGGAATTTCTGGGGCTCCTTGAGAAAGTCGATGATCTCCTGAAGTTCTTCCTTGGCCTCCTCCACGCCGGCCACGTCCTTGAAGGTCACCTTCTTCTGCTGGCTGTTCGAAAGACGGGCGCGGCTCTTGCCGAATGACAGGGCTTTGTTCCCGCCGCTCTGCATCTGACGCATCAGGAAGATCCAGAAGGCCAGGAAAAGGATGATGGGAAACCAGGAGGTCAAGATCACGTAGATCCATGAACTCTGCTCGCTCTCGTTGACCTCGACCTCGACCCCTTTCGCGTCCAGTTGGTTGGCGATGGTCTCTTCCGAGCCCTTGGGGATGATGACCCGGAAAGATCGGAGTGTGTCGGATCCGGCGGAAAGATACTTCCCCTCCACCTTGTTGCCGGTCATGGTGATCTGCTGAATCTCGCCGTCGGTGAGCTTGCGAGTGAACTCGGAATAGTTGAACTGGTCCACTTCGCTGCTCTTGACTTGGCTCAGGAACTGCCAGAGAGCGACCACCGCCACGATGACGACCACCCAGAGAAAGATGCTCCTTGCGGTAGTGTTCAAGACTGGACCTCCAGCGGCGCAACTATTTCAGACACATTATCCATTATAGGGAAATACCCTGGGTCTGAACACGCCCGCCGATTGTTTCATCATGGTCCGCAGGGTTCCAGCGACGCTCCTCTATAGACGACGGCTACTTCTGCCGGGTTCCATCGACACGGCATGGGGTTCATCCAGTATGTGAATCAGGACAGCCTCCTTCTCGCCCGGACCGGCCAGAACCCGGGGGTCCGCGGGAAGACCCTCCACCCAGAGCAGGCGGCCTTCGTCCTCCACCACCACCAGGGTGTCGCGGGCGCTCCTGGGGATGCGGTGCTGCAGGAAGAGCCGCTTCAGCTTCTTCCCGCTCGGACTCGGATACCGGTCCCCCTCCAAACGGTTCCGCACCGTCAGACTGGATCCTGGGAAACGAAGCAGCACTTGGCCCGTATCTCCGGCGGGCGCCGTCAGACGGCGGCAGACCACGTGCCGGCCCGTCTCCGGGATGGCCACCTCTCCGGGAACCGGAAGCCGGTGACTGAACCGGACCGGCGGAACCTGCCTTGCCAGTCTCAAGTGGTCGAATTCGAGGCTGGCCTCGATTTCCCCCGGCAGGTGGATCCTCCGTCCGCTTCGTCCGGAGACCAAGCCCAGAACCCGGTCGACGTGATCCAGGCCCAGGCCCCGGAGATTCCCCTTGCAGGTTCTCACCGCATGCCGGATCACCTCTTTTCTGAGAGCCGGGGCCAGACCGAGAAGCGTCTCCACCTTGAGCCTGACCCCGCCGGCGCGGCGGTCCTCCGTCTCCCGGCACGACTCAAACGCCTTTCGCCCCTCGTCTTCCAGGAACTCTCCCACCTCCCGGAAGAGCCGGGCGGACCGTCCCAGGGTCGGAATCAGAGCCGGGTTCAGACGGGTGCTCATGTCGGGAATCAGGTGGTGGCGGACCCAATTGCGATCGTATCGGAGGTTCTGGTTACTGGAATCCTCCCGGTAAGGCTGCCCTCGGCGCTCGAGGAAGTCCAGGATATCTTCCCGGTCACTCTCCAGCAACGGACGGACCACGCGGACCGGGCTCTCTTCCGGTCCGTGAGGAAAAATCTCCCGCGCCGGGAAGATCCCCGACAATCCCATGGGACCGGAACCGCGCGCCAGCTTCAATAGAAAGGTCTCGGCCTGATCCCGGAGATTGTGCCCGGTGGCCACGACGGACCCGCCGGCCGCCGCGATCTCGAAGAGGAACCGATAGCGGACCGTCCGGGCCCGATCTTGAAGATTCTCACCCGGGCCCACCTTCAGCCGGTGCGATCGGACGTGGAGTGGGATCTCCATCTGCCGGCAGAGCGTTTTTACGAAGCTCGCATCCCTATCGGATTCGGCTCCCCGAAGCCGGTGATTCACGTGGACGACCGAGAGCGAAAGCGGCCACTCGAGCCTCAATTCCTTGAGGGTCAGGAGCAGCGCCACCGAGTCGGGCCCGCCTGAGACCGCGCACAGCACCGAATCACCCGGCTTCAGCAGAGAAAACCGTTTGATGGTGTCCCAGACTGCCGACACGAAGAGGTCCATCGCGCTGCTCGACGACTGCTGCGGCCCGGATCAAGAGGAGCCGGCAGGTGAAGTTCCTCCCTCCAAACGGAAGCCGCTCTTGACAATTGCGTGGGCGCCGACCTATTATTCCATGTTCTTGTTTCTTATCCAGAGTGACGGAGGGATCGGGCCCTAGGATGTCACGGCAACCGGCCCTTGAATGGTACGGTGCCCATTCCCGCAGACGGGTTTGCCCGCTTGTCTGAAAGATAAGCCCGGTTGCGCGGTAGCCCTTTCTCAGCGGGAAAGGGCTTTTTTTGTTGTTGGGCCCTCCGTCGTGCCAGGACAGGGGAAAGGGGAAGCAGGATGAGTTACGTGACAGGTCTGCGCTGCAAGGAGTGCGGACACCGCTACCCCGCGGATCGAAGCTTCATCTGTCTGGAGTGCTTCGGTCCCCTGGAGGTCCGGTACGACTACGAGAAGATCGGGGCCAATCTGGACCCCCGCAAGATCGCCGGGCGGTCCCCGAATCTATGGCGCTACCGGGAGTTGCTGCCCTTGGATGGAGCGCCGTTGACCGGCTTCCACACCGGCTTCACTCCCCTGATTCGGGCGGACCGGCTGGCCCGCCGGCTGGGCCTGAAGGAACTCTATCTCAAGGACGATTCGGTCAATCATCCCAGCTTCTCATACAAGGACCGAGTCGTCTCCATCGCCCTGAGCCGGGGGAGAGAGTTGGGATACGAGGTCTTCTCCTGTGCGTCCACAGGCAATCTCGGCAATTCGGTGGCGGCCCACTGCGCCCGGACCGGTCTTCCCTGCCTCATCTTCATACCCACGACGACGGAACCCGGCAAGATCCTCGGGTCGCTCATCCATGGTCCCGAACTCGTGGGCCTGGAGGGCAACTACGACGACGTGAACCGGCTTTGTGCCGAAATCGGCGACCACTACGGATGGGGTTTCGTCAACGTGAACCTCAGGCCCTACTACACTGAAGGGGCCAAGACCTTGGGCTACGAGATCGTGGAACAGTTGGGCTGGCGCCTCCCCGACCACCTGGTCCTTCCCACGGCCGGGGGAACCCTTCTTCCCCGGGTCGTCAAAGCTCTCGACGAGGTGGTGCAACTAGGCTGGGCCGACGGGCACACCAAGATCCACTGCGCCCAGGCAGCCGGCTGCGCGCCCGTGATCCGGGCCCTCCATCAGGGACTTGACTACATCAATCCCGAGAAACCGAACACCGTGGCCAAGTCCATCGCCATCGGCGACCCGGCCGACGGCCCCTACGTGCTGCAAGACGTCCGTCAATCGGGCGGCTGGGGTGAGATGGCCGAAGATGAGGAGATCCTGGCCGCCATCCGCCTTCTGGCCGAGACCGAGGGAGTCTTCACCGAACCGGCCGGAGGGACCACCTTGGCGGTCACCATCAAGCTTCTCCGCCAGAACCGGATCCGGCCCGACGAATCGGTGGTGGTGGCGATCACGGGCAACGGGTACAAGAGCCAGGACATCCTCATGGGGAACGCCCAGATCGCGACGGTGATGCGCCCGAACCTCATGGTCTTCCGGCAGTGGTACGAGTCCCGGGAAGAAGCCCTGACCGAGGCCTCAGCCGCCGTCTGAGCCTGGTCCAGTCCGCAGGAGCGCCGAATCGACCGCCCCGGCCGCGTTGATATGGCGCCGTCGGTTCAGTTATATTCGATCGCCGCTGGCGGTGTAGCTCAGTGGTCAGAGCAGGCGGCTCATATCCGCCGAGTCGGGGGTTCGAGTCCCTCCACCGCCACTCCAGGTGCCGTCCCCAGTCGGGCTGAAACCGGATCTCCCATGACACTCGCCATTCGTCCCCGCCGCCTTCGAGCCAGTCCCCGATTGCGCCGCATGGTCCGGGAGACCCGCCTCGAGCCGGGACAGTTGATCTATCCCATGTTCGTTCGCGAGGGACAGGGCGTCCGGGAGGAAATCCCGTCCATGCCGGGACAGTTCCGGTACTCGGTGGACCTTCTGGTCCAGGAGCTGGAACGGGTCCGGGAACTGGAGATCGCCGGAGTGATGCTCTTCGGAGTCCCGGAACCGTCGGAGAAGGACGCACTGGGAACCCCGGGATACCGGGAGGACGGGCTCATCTGCCGGGCTCTCCGGGAAGCCAGGGAAAAAGTGGCGGACCTGCTGCTGATCGCGGACGTCTGCCTCTGCGAGTACACCGACCATGGGCACTGCGGCCGCCTGCTGGACGATCCTCCCCGCGTCGACAACGACGGCACTCTCGAACTGCTCTCCAAAGAGGCCCTGGCCTATGCGCGGGCGGGCGCCCACGTGGTGGCTCCGTCGGACATGATGGACGGAAGGGTGGCAGCCATCCGCATGAGCCTCGACTCGGAAGGCTTCCAGGAGACGGCCATACTCTCCTATGCGGCCAAGTATGCCTCCGCCTACTACGGTCCTTTCCGGGAAGCGGCCGAGTCGGCCCCCAGTTTCGGCGATCGGAAGAGTTACCAGATGGATCCGGCAAATGCCCGCGAGGCCGTCCGGGAGGTTCGCCTGGATCTGGAAGAAGGGGCCGACATGGTCATGGTGAAACCGGCTCTGCCCTACCTGGACATCATCCACCGGGTCCGCCGGATGTCCGAAGTACCGGTGGCCGCGTACCAGGTGAGCGGAGAATACAGCGCGCTCTGCGCGGCCTTCTCCCAGGGTTGGTTGAATCGGGACCAGACCGTGAGGGAAACCTTGCTTTCGATCCGCCGAGCAGGGGCCGATATCCTGCTGACCTATTTCGCATGCGAGGTGGCCGAAAGGATTCGACGCGGCGATTGGAACGAATAGGAGAAACCAGGGGGACATCCTTGAATTACCGGAACGACTCGTCGGAAGCGGGCAGGCTTCAGGCCAACGCTGAAAGCACTGCCTTGATGGATCGGGCCCGGCAGGTCATGCCGGGGGGCGTCAACAGTCCCGTACGGGCCTTCAAGGCGGTGGGGGGGAGTCCTCCCTTCCTGCGGTCAGGGCACGGGTCCCAGGTGGTGGACGTGGACGGCAACCGCTACGTGGACTATCTGGGCTCCTGGGGCCCTCTGATCCTGGGACATGCCCGCCCCGAAGTCGTCCAGGCGGTGACCGAAGCAGCCCAACGGGGCACCAGCTACGGAGCGCCCACCGAGGGAGAAGTGCTGCTGGCAGAGAAGATCTGCGATCTGTTTCCCTCCATCGAGAAGGTGAGACTGGTCAACTCGGGCACCGAGGCCACCATGACCGCGTTGCGGCTGGCCCGAGCCTATGCCGGCCGTTCCCTGGTGGTGAAATTCGACGGTTGCTACCACGGACACTCCGATGGCCTGCTGGTCCAGGCCGGATCTGGAGTCCTGACCCTGGGGCTGGCGGACAGCCCCGGCGTCCCCGAGGGCTATGCGCGAGAGACGCTGACCCTTCCCTTCAACGATCTCGACCGGCTGGAAGACGCATTCGCCGCCTATCCCGATCAGATCGCGGCCGTCATCCTGGAGCCGGTGCCCGCCAACATGGGGGTGCTGCTCCCCCACGAGGGATTTCTGCAGGGCGTGTTGGAGCTGGGCGAAGCTCACGGCGCCGTGGTCATCTTCGATGAAGTGATCACCGGATTCCGGCTGGCGTTGGGAGGGGCTCAGGAACGATTTTCGCTGACGGCTCCCATAACCTGCCTGGGCAAGGTGGTGGGAGGCGGACTGCCCATCGGCGCCTACGGCGGGCGCAAGGAAATCATGGACCTGATGGCTCCCCAGGGCTCCGTCTACCAGGCGGGGACTCTTTCCGGGAACCCCATTGCCGTGGCCGCCGGCCTGAAGACGCTGGAGATCCTGGAACGGGACCGCCCCTACGACGCCATGGAGGAGAGGGCGTCCAACCTCTGCCGGGGATTGAGAGAGGCGGCCGGCCGCCATTCAATCCCCCTTCAGGTCCAGCGGTGCGGCTCCATGTTCACGCCGTTTCACCGGGAGGAACCGGTCACCGGATTCGCCGAGGCCAAGGCCTGCGACCTCCAGCGTTTCGCCGCTTTTTTCCGCCGGATGCTGGATCGTGGCATCTACACGGCGCCTTCCCAGTTCGAGGCCAACTTCGTCTCGGCAACCCACTCCGACGCGGACATCCGGAAAACGCTGCAAGCCGCGGATGAGACGCTGGCCTCCCTTGCGGCCGATCCTCGATAACAGTACGGAGCAAGAGTTCTCGCCGTAATTGGCCCATTGACACCTTCGTAGCGGAGCCCGCTGCCTGGGTTGGTGCGCGGCGGTGACGATCCCGGAGCAACTCGTCACCTGAACCGATCGTCTATGGCTCGAAAGCGAACTTGGCAGGGTTGGACAAGTGGGTGGCTCGTCTGGAGCAGACCGCGTTTGCAGCGTCGCCCCTGCGTCGTCACTTTTTTGTCGTGCACCCCTCATCGTGGTCAGGAACAGGACCGCGAATCCGACGTCCAACTGACCCTCGGGCCGGGGGAGATCGACAATTCCAGGGACTCTCCCGGCCAGGAATCGACCCATTTGAAGTCCAGGCGCCGGACGAGAGGCTGATTCCAGAACTCATTGATCCTGAACCTCAAGGGCTGGGCCATCCCCTGGAGTGGCCGCTCCCATTCGCAGCCGCGCTCGACAATGATGTTCTTGACGTCACTCGGGTTGTGGTTCATACCTGGGCCAACATGTCCAGTTTTCGAATTCTGCTGTTGATTCTGGCTGTGATCCACGCGTTGTTGGCAGGATTTACGGCCCTGGTCGGAGCATTCGCTAACGGTGGCGGGGTCTGGCAACGACTGCTAGTGGTGCTGCTTCATCCCCTTGGCGCTGCAGGAGTTATTCTGCTGGTGCTGGCGCCCCGTCTCACCAGGATCGCCACCCTCGCAATCGCCGCATTCCTCCTCGTGATCGTGATCGCCGACCTGGCCCTTGCGCAAAGGATTGCCGCAGGTGCCGTGAAGGGAGACTGGGAACTTGCGTTGGTATTCTCGGTTGTTCCCGTCATCAGCATTGTCTACGCGATGAGTCTCCTTCGAACTGCCGGCGCACCCGGCGAGTGACGTCAGATTCGGGCCCACCGGGCAGAACGCTTACGGCGCCATTGCGTTCCCGGCGATGGTGGAAGAGCTTCGCGCTCATCCGCCCGTTTCAGATCGGATGGTTCGGAGTTGTGGGGAGATGTCCCCCGGGAGAGGATCTCACAGCCGGGCCGGCACGGAGAGCCTCGCGAAAGACATCTCAAAGCGCTTCGGGCGTTTCGGCGGGAGGACATCCCTTCCCGCCAGGGGCCTCAGTCCAGCCGCTGGTCGTTTTTGACGGTGACCGTGCGCCCCCTCCGTCCGTCCGCGATAGATCCACTGCCCGTGACGATTCCCCTCCGCCATCGGGCCTTCCTGGACACCCCTGGTCGAGCGCCGCTTCCAGTCCCCCTCGGTTTCAGCCCAGACCACTCTCTGGAGGGGGACAAGACTCCAGGCCGGTATCGCCGATCCCCGAATAATCGGGGGTCTCAGGAAGAGGATTGGAAATAGTTGAGAACGAACGACGTTCAGACCCGAGTGCGGCGCAGTCGGAACGGTTTCACGAGGGGAGGCTGGGGTTGGTTCCTTCGCAGGCCGCGCTGAGCATCTTCTCCACGTGCTCCGCGATCTTCTCATCCGGCTCGTCCTGCACCGTCGCGATCTCCGAAACCACCAGTTGGCGGGCCCGGTCGAACATCTTCTTCTCGCGGAACGAGAGGGTTTTCTGCAGGTTCAGGCAGTAGAGATTCTTGAGCACCTCGGCCACTTCGAAGATGGAACCCGACTTCATCTTGTTGACGTTTTCCTTGTAGCGGCTCTTCCAATCCGAATCCGGCTTGGCGATCTCGTTACTCAAAATCTCGAACAGCTCGCCCAACTGCTTCTCCGTGCAGAGCTTTCGCAGGCCGACGTGGAGAGCGTTGGCGGTGGGAACCATCACGGTCGAATTGTTGGAGGTGAGCTTCAGCATGTAGAATTCGTCCTGCTGACCGGCGATCCGAGTCTCGAGTACCTGCTGGATTACGCCGACGCCCTGATTCGGATAGACAACTTTCTCTCCAACCTTGAATTCCATTCGCTCCTCCGAGACTGCGGTGTGGGAACCGCGACAGCCCAAGCCGCCAATGGGACGAAACGCCCAAGACTGAAGCCGGGAAACCCGAACCAAAGACCTGCCCATATCGCCCAGATGGATTGGCTATCTCATTCTAGGTTAGCTTTTCGCCAAATGTCAAAATGTGTTGGGCGGCAAGGCCGGCGTAGTAGACTGGGCGGGAGCAATCGAATTCCGTCTTGGACTGCATCCGCCGGAGGCGGCGGGCCACGGCCCCCATGGAGCAGATCTTCACCTTTTTCTTCAAATACCGGCCCTTCCACTTCAGGGAGGGGGAGTTCCTCCTGCAGTGGCGTCTGGAGGCGTGGCTGTTGGCGATCCTGGTTTGCGCCGCCCTCCTCGCCGCGTGGCTGCCGTACCGGCGATGGCTGGGTCGGGCCGCCGCTCGAGGGTGGATCCTGCCGGCCGCCAGAGCGGCGTTTCTCCTGGGAATCATGGTGCTGCTGATGCGGCCCAGCCTGGTGCTCTCCACCCTGGCGCCGCGGGAAAACGTGTTGGCTCTGCTGGTCGACAACTCCTTGAGCATGGGCATTTCCGACGGAGAAACGGCGCGAGGCGAGCCGGTTCGGACGCTCCTGGAGGCCGGCAGCCCGTTGCGCCAAGGCCTCGATGATCGATTTCGCCTGCTCCGGATGGAGTTCGATGCCGAGTCCCGTCTGCTGAGCGAGGACGCGGGACTGGACTGGCGCGGGAACCGCACCGATATCGCAGGCGCCCTCCGGGATGTTCTGACCCGCACCCGGCACGAGGCCCTGGGGGGCATCGTTCTCTTCAGCGACGGTGCGGACAACGGCTTCGGCGGCTTCAAGGAGGTCCTGGCCGATCTCCAGTCCCGAAGGATTCCGGTTCACGCCGTGGGGGTGGGGCCGCGGACGCTGGAGCCCGACCTGGAGCTGGCCCAGGTGAGCCTTCCCCGGGTTCTGGTTCCCGAGGCCCGGACCATTGCCAGGGTCACGCTCCGGATCAACGGCTTCCAGGGCCGTGAGAGCCGTCTGGAGGTCTGGGAGGGAAACTCGCTGCTTCAGGCTCAGGAAGTGAAGCTGCCGTTTTCTCAGACGGCCCTGGTGGAGGTCCCGCTGACCCCTCGAAGCAGAGGCATTCGAATCTACCGCTTTCGGATTCAGCCACTCGAGGATGAGGCCCTGCAGGAGAACAACGAACGATCGGCGGTGCTTCGCGTCCGGGACCTGGAGAACCGCATTCTGTACGTGGAAGGGCGTCCCCGTTGGGAATACAAGTTCATTCGGAGCGCGATTTCCGGCGACCGTCACCTGCGGCTGGAGAGTCTGTTGCGAACCGCCATCAACAAATACTATCGGCAGGGCATCGAGGAGGAGAGCACTCTGGCGGCCGGCTTTCCTTCGACCCGGGAGGAGTTGTTCTCGTACCGGGCCCTGATGGTGGGGAGCGTGGAATCCTCTTTCTTCACCTATCCTCAAATGGAGATGCTCCGGGATTTCGTGGACAAGAGGGGCGGAGGTTTCCTCATGTTGGGAGGCAGTTCCTCTTTTTCCGCCGGGGAATACCAGAACACGCCGGTCGAGGAGCTGTTGCCGGTATGGATGTTGCCCGACGGAGAGCGGGCGCCGTCCGACACCCTCTACCGGCGGGGATCGGCCCGGGTCCAGTTGACTCCCCAAGGACTCAGGCATCCCGCCCTGCAACTGGGCGCCGGGGAAGCGGTGAACCGCCGGGAGTGGGAAGAGATGCCCGATCTCAAGGACTGGAATCGGGTGGGGAGCCTCAAGCCCGGGGCCACGGTCCTGGCCCGCCTCCAGGATTCCCAGGATGGTACGGAGGTCCCGCTGATGGTCTTCCAGCGCTACGGGCGGGGCTTGGCCATGGCCTTCCTCACCGGCAGCAGTTGGCGTTGGCAGATGCTCCAGGAGCATGAGGACCGGTCTCACCAGAACTTCTGGCAACAGGTCCTGCGTTGGCTCGTGAACGCGGCCAAGGACCCCGTGGAAGTGGAAACGGAACGGGAGATCTACTCCCACGGCGAGGAGGTCAAGGTCCGGGCTCAGGTCTACGATCCCACCTTCAACCCAGTCCAGTCGGCGCGTCTCGCAGCGACCCTGGTCTCTCCGGCGGGCCGCGAAACCGCGATCGAGTTGGACTGGAGTCCCCGGGACGGCGGAATCTATGAAGGGGCGACCCGTCCCGAGGAAGAGGGGCTCCACCAGATCAGGTTGGAGGCGGAAGGGGGCAGGGGCGCGGGCGTGATCTCCTATGGGACCGGGGACGCCTACTTCCTGGCGCAATCCGGCCTGAGGGAGTTCCACGACGCCACCCGCAAGGTCGAGTTTCTGAACTGGCTGGCCCAGGAGACGGGAGGCCACTATTACAGTCTGGACGACGTCGGGAATCTTCCGGAGGAGGTTTCGTACGTCGAATCCCACGCCTCCGTCCCCCAGACTCTGGAGTTGTGGGACATGCCGGTAAACTTTCTGCTGCTGGCCGCTCTGCTGATGACGGAATGGGTGATGTGGCGGCGCCTGGGAGGAATATAACCGGCCGTGGCCAGGTCGACGCCGCAGGGGACGTACTTGAAATTCGGTGCCGGAGGCGCCGCGGCGCTGCTCTGGGTGCTGATGCTCTGCTCCTCTCCAACCCGGGGAGAGAGTCTCAATCGCATCAGCCTCATCGTCACGGGACTCGCCGGAATTCCGGAATACGGAGCCAATTTCGCCGCTTGGGCCAGCCGCTTGGAGGAAGCGTTTCAGGGCGACCGGTCCCGAGTGTTGCGGATCGACGGGAGCGTCCGGACCCGGGAGGAGATCCTCCAGACCGCCCGGGAGGAGGTGGGCAAGCTCTCCCCCGAGGGTGAGTGGTGGCTGGTTCTGGTCGGACACGGCAACTATGACGGCCGGCGTTACAAGTTCAACATCAAGGGTCCCGATCTCACGGACCAGGACCTGGGGCGGCTCCTCGAGGGACTGGACGGCCCCAGAGCCGTGGTCATTGCGGGGACCAGCTCGGCCGGCGCCCTGGTCCCGGCTCTGAGAGGCGCCAATCGAGTGATTGTGGCCGCGACCCGGGAGCGTGAGCGGCAACCTCCCCTGTTTCCCCGTTTCTTCGCCGAAGCCCCGGCATCGCCGGATGCCGACCGGGACAAGAACAATCGCGTGTCGCTTCTGGAAGCCTTTCTGTATAGCCGCCGAAGGGTGAGCGCCTGGTTCGAGGAAGCGGGCAGGATCCAGACCGAGCACGCCATCCTGGACGACTCCGCCCGATTTCAACTGGCCCAGGGGGACGACGATTCCCGGGAAGAGGTCCGGCAGGGAACCGGACTGCTGGCGGCTGTCTGCTATCTGGACCCGGCGAGCGGGCCTGATTCGCTTCCGGAGGAACGGAACCGAGCCGAGAGCCGGGCCCGGATCCAGCAGCAGATCGACGAACTCAAGCTGCGAAAGGAAGAGTACACGGAGCAGGAATACTACCGGAGACTGGAAGCGCTGATGGTGGAGCTGGCCGCGAACGAGGAGGAGACCGATGGCGCCGCCGCAGAGGAGGTCCAGCCTTGACCGGAGCTCTCGGGGCGACTCGATTCCTTCTCCTGGCCGGATTGCTGGCGGCGGCCGCTTTCCGGCAGGAGTCGCCCGCCCCGCTGGGCGAGGTCCTGGATCTGACGGCGGCGGGATCGTACGAAGCGGCGCGGGAACGGCTCTCAACCGCTGGAGACCGGAACCCCCACGTCTTGCGGCTCCGCCTGGAGCTTGCGGCGCGCGGCGGAGACGAGGAGGGTGTGCGGCGCCTCGCCGGACGCCTGCTCGATCTCTACGACACGGGCGCTCTTCGATCCCCGGGAGAAGTCGCGGAGGCCGCCTACGCAGCCTGGCAATTGGAGCAATGGAAGCGGGCCAACCAACTCTACCTGGAGGCGGCTCGCGGCGCCGGGGCGCCCCTCTGGCTGTACGTGGACTGGGGCAACCTGTACCTGGAGAAACACAACGGCGCTGAGGCCGAGTCCATTTTTCGTGATGGTCTCAAGGCCTCTCCGCAAGACGGGTGGTCCCGTTGGGGAACCGACGACGCTCGACTCGGGTTGGCGCGCGCCCTCAAGGCCCAGCAGATGGCCGGGGTGGACGTGGCCCTGGACCACGTCCTCAAGGAGAACCCCGGCAACCTGGACGGGCACGTCCTCAAAGGGCTGTTGGCCATGGAGGCCGGCGACTGGAAAGAAGCCCGGGACTGGATCGAAAGGGGACTCGACGGGAACCCCAACTACGTCCCCCTGCTGGAACTCGACTGCGTCCTGCTTCATTTCCAGGAGCAGCCGGAGCGTTTCGAGGAACGCCTGCGGAACCTCCTGGAGATCAATCCCCGAAACGGGAACCTGTACCGGATCATGGGAGATTTCGCCGCCCTCCGGCGCCGCATGGACGAAGCCATCGAATACTACCGCGAGGCCGTGCGGAGGAATCCCGGAGAATGGCCGGCCCTCGCCGCTCTGGGGGTCAATCTGTTGAGAATGGCCCAGGAGGAGGAGGGCAAAAAGGTCCTGGAGCGAGCCTACGAAAACGACCCCTACAACGTCTCTACCGTGAACACGCTGCGCCTGGTGGACAGCTTCGACCGGTTCGTCCGCCACGAGACGCCCCGGTATTGGCTCCGGCTGCACGGGAAGGAGGCCGGGGCCCTGGAGCCCTACGTGAAGAGACTTCTGGACCGGAGCATTTCGGTTCTGGAGGAGAAGTACCGGCACCAGGTCGGCCACAAGTTCCTGGTCGAGTTCTATCCGGACCACGAAGACTTCGCCGTCCGGGCCCTGGGCCTTCCGGGACTGGGCGCTTTCGGAGCCACCTTCGGCCGCATCCTGGCCATGGACTCTCCCTCGGCGCGTCCCAAGGGAACCTATCACTGGGGATCGACGCTGTGGCACGAGATGGCCCACGTGGTCATCCTCTCGCTGAGCCGGGACCGGGTGCCCCGTTGGCTCACCGAAGGGATCTCCATGATGGAGGAACGCCTTGCGGGACCGGGCTGGGGCGATGGTTTGAGTCCTTCCCTGGTGAGAGCCTACGAACGGGGGGAGATCGCCTCCCTGAAGGATCTGAACAAGGGATTCGAGAGTCCTCGGACTCGCGAGCACCTGCAGATCAGCTATCTTCAGGCCGGATTGGCGTGCCGGTATATGGCGGACCGCCACGGGACCGAAAAGGTGCGGGCGCTGGTGGAGGGCTTTTCCCGGGGACTCGACCTGGAGGAATCCTTCCAGGAAGCGTTGGGGATCTCCGCAGCCGACTTCGACCAGGATTTTCTACAGGAGCTGGACCGGACCCTGAAACCACTGGTCTCCCGCCTGAAGCCGGCGGCGATCCTGGGGGGCCGGGGCAAGAGCCAGTCACGGGACGAGTATCTGAAATCTCTGCTGGAGGCGGCGAGCCAGGACGAGGAGAATTACTTCCTGAACCTGGCCCTGGGTGAGACTCTGGACGAGGCCGGAAGGAGCGATGAGGCCGTGCCCTTTCTGGAGCGGGCGATTCGGACCTTTCCCGACTTCGCCACCTCGGAGAGCCCCTACTCACTGCTGGCCCGGATTCACAGGAGGAGCGGCGACACCGCCCAGTTGATCCCGATCCTGGACCAGTGGTTCCGGGCGGCACCCCAACTGGCGGAAAACGGCCTTGAGCTGGCCCGGCTGCTGGCTGCGGAAAATCAGGTGGAACCGGCGGCCCGCGTGTTGGAAGAGGTCCTTTATGCCGATACTCTGAACCCCGAGGTTCACCGGCTGCTGGGCAGTCTTTACCTGCAACTGGGAAGGGGAGCGGAAGCGGCGGGGGAATACCGGGTCCTGCTGGAACTGTCGCCGCTGGACACGGCGGACGCCCACTACCGGTTGGCCCGCGCCCTGGACCTGGCCGGCGACAAGGCTCAGGCCCGCCGCCAGGTGCTGCTGGCCCTGGAGATCGCCCCCGGGTACCGGGACGCCCAGAAGTTCCTGCTGGAGCTGGTGCGACGATGAAGCGACACCTTCCCTGGGTTCTGCTGCTGGCCGCGCCACTGCTCCTGAGCTACGGTCCGGAGGTTTCCGCGGACCCGGAGCCCAACGACTCCACTCTCTTTCAGTTCGTGCGGATCCGCTACAACGGATTCGTCTCGAGTTGGGGCGGAGGGCGCGGACGATGGGTCCCCCCCTGGATGCACGATTACCCGCGGGCCGAGCAGAACTTCCTAAAGATCTTCATGGAACTGACGGGAATCGAAACCACGCCCGAATCCTACCTGGTGCTGGATCTGAACGACCCTCGCATCATGAATTACCCGGCCCTGTACGTGAGCGAGCCGGGCTACTGGAACATCACCGGCGAGGAGACGGCCAATCTCCGCGAATACCTGCTGCGGGGAGGTTTCGTCGTTTTCGACGACTTTCGCGGCGCCGGAGACTGGCACAATTTCACGTCTTCCATGCAGCAGGTGTTTCCGGAGCGCGGCTTCGAAGAGCTGACGACGGATCATCCGGTGTTCCATTGCTTCTACGATATCGACAGCCTGGACATGCTGCCGCCCTACAACGTCCCGGGGAAGCCTCGATTCTACGGCCTTTCGGACGAGGACGGCCGCCTTGTTGCCGTAGCCAATTTCAACAACGACATCGGAGACTACTGGGAGTGGTCCGACGAGTCGCTGGTCCCCATCAGCGCTTCGAACGAGGCCTACAAGTTTGGAATCAACTATTTCGTCTACGCCCTCACGCACTGAGCGCGGGACGGCAGAGGACCGACAATGAACGAAAAGGACCGCCCATCGGAGGATTCCACCGCCGAGCTGATCGATTCCATGCGGAACTCGCAGGCCCGCATCCTGACGGAGCTGCGCAAGGCCATCGTGGGACAGGAGAAGGTGATCGAAGAGGTGCTCATCTCTCTCTACGTGGGAGGACATTCCCTCATCACCGGCCTGCCCGGCCTGGCCAAGACCCTGCTGGTTCGCAGCATCGCCAACACCCTGGGCCTCTCCTTCAGCCGCATCCAATTCACGCCCGATCTGATGCCTTCGGACATCACCGGCACCGAGATCATCGAGGAGGATCGCGCCACCGGGAAGCGGGTGCTGGAGTTCGTGCCGGGCCCGGTCTTCACCAACATTCTGCTGGCCGACGAGATCAACCGGACGCCTCCCAAGACCCAGGCGGCCCTGTTGGAAGCCATGCAGGAACGAAGGGTCACGATCCGGGGCATCACGCACGAACTGGACCTGCCATTCTTCGTGCTGGCCACCCAGAACCCCATCGAGCTGGAGGGGACGTACCCGCTTCCGGAGGCCCAGCTGGACCGCTTCATGTTCAACATCCACATCGGCTATCTGAATGAGGAAGAAGAGATCCAGGTGGTTCTCCAGACTACTGGGGAGGGAGAGGAGGAGATCCGGCAGGCCGTCACCGGGGATGAGATCCTTCGCTTCCAGCGGCTGGTGCGCAAGGTTCCGGCCTCGGAGTCGGTCATCCGCCACGCGGTCCGCCTGGTCCGCAGCACTCGTCCCGGGGACGAGCTGGCCCCCGACTTCGTCCGCAACTGGGTCAGCTACGGCGCCAGTCTCCGAGCTTCCCAGTATCTGATTCTGGGAGGGAGGGCCCGAGCCCTGATGAAGGGCCGCTATCACGTCACCTACGAGGACGTCCGGAAGTTGGCCCTCTCGGTCTTCCGCCACCGGATCCTGATCAACTTCCATGCCGAGTCGGAGAACGTGACCCCCGACCAGATCGTCCAGCGCCTCCTGGAGGGGGTTCCTCCCCCCGGCTCCGGACTATGACCCGCTGAGGAATTCAACCTGGAAACGATGCAAGCCAGATTCATCGATCCGACCCTGCTGGCCAAACTGGGCAATCTGCAGCTCGTGGCCAAGACCGTGGTGGAAGGGTTCATCCTGGGGATGCACCGCTCTCCTTACCACGGGTTCAGTCTCGATTTCGCCGAATACCGGCAGTATGCGCCGGGTGACGACATCCGGACCGTGGACTGGAAGGTCTACGGGAGGACCGACCGCTTCTACGTGAAAAAGTACGAAGGAGACACCAACACTCAGCTGCACATCATTCTGGACAGCAGCCGAAGCATGTCGTTCGCCGGCGCTGGACTGTCGAAGCTGGACTACGCCCGTTTCCTGGCGGCTTCGCTGGCCTATCTTGCCGTTCGCCAGAACGACGCCACCGGGTTGGCCGTCTTCGATTCGGAGGTCCTGGAGGCGGTGCCGCCACGAGCCCAGTACCGGCATTTCCTGTCCATTCTCCACCTCTTGGAGCGGCTCCAACCGGGTGGGCAAAGCCAGATCACCGAATCGCTGGGCCAAGTCGCCCGCTTCATCCGAAAACGGAGCATGGTGGTACTGATCAGCGACTTCTATCAGGACGTCGCCTCCCTTTCACGGGCGCTCCACTACCTGCACCACCGGGGCAACGACGTAGTCCTTTTCCACGTTATGGACCCGGTCGAACTGGAGCTTCCGCTGGAGGCCGTGAGAACCCTGGAAGACCTGGAGACGGGCGAACGCCTCCCCTACGTTCCCGGAGACTCGCGGCGGGCGTACCTGGACCTGCTGGAGAACCACATCCGGGAGCTTCGGCGGGAGTGCCGCGACATCTTCATCGACTACCAGTTGCTGAATACCAGGGAGCCGCTGGATCGGGCGCTGCGCTCCTACCTGGTCGCTCGCCGGAGGAAATACTGACTGAGGTGAAACTCTTACTGCTGAGAAACATGAGGAAATGAGGAAAGCTCCCTCACCAGCCGACGCGCGGCAGCGTCAGACGTGAAGTGACTCCGCGGGGACAATTTTTCTATTGATAGTAAATCAAGACCGATTATTTGCCATGGATAGTAAAAATATCGCCCATTTGCGGCGGGCCGGCGGGGAAGCTGCTGAACCAGGAGAGCCATGCAGTTTCTGACCCCCCTGTTCTGGCTCGGCGCTCTGGCGATAGCCGGCCCCATCCTGCTTCATCTGGTCCGCCGGGACCAGAGAAACCGCATGCTCTTTCCTTCGCTCATGTTTCTGCGCCGGGTTCCCATCCAGGAATACCGGCGCCGAAAGCTGCGCTATCTCCTGCTCCTCTTTCTACGCTGCCTCGGCCTGCTCCTGCTGGTGGCGGCCTTCGCCTCGCCCGTGACCCATCTGGCGTGGTTCGGAGCCGTCAGCGGCCAGGTCTCCCGGTCTCTGGTCGTGCTGTTGGACAACTCCATGAGCATGGCCCGGCCCGGAGTCTGGGAGCGGGCCCTGGAGAAGGCCCGCGTCAAGTTCCGTTCGATGCAGGGGACGGACCAAGCCTGCCTGATCTTGTTCGCGTCCAAGCCGAACGTCCTTTCGGCATGGGAATCCCGCAGCGGAAGGCTGCTCCAGATCCTGGAGAGCCGGGCGGAGCCCTCCTTCGAGAGCACCTCGTATCTGGAGGGTCTGCGTGCGGCGGCCCAACAGTTCGATCAGGAGGTGACGGGACGCCGGGAGATCTACCTGATCACCGATCTTCAGCAGACGGCCATGCCCTCGGACCGGGAGTGGGTGCTGGATGGGGACGTGCATCTGGAGGTGGAGGACGTGGGAGAACCCTCCACCAACGTCTTCATCCAGGAGGCGGACCTGCAACGGCTCGTCTTCTCCGAGCGGTATCCCCAGCCGGTCCGGGTTCAGCTTCGCTCGGCGCCTCCGGGGCCGGCCCGCGGAGAGCTTCAACTCTTCGTCGAAGGCCAGATGCTAGATCGCCAGACCTTCGAGCTGGACCAGGAGGGGTCGGCGCCCGTCACTCTCCGCCCCTTCGAGCTCAAGGAGGGCATCTTTCGCGGAAGACTGGTGCTGGCCGTCGCGGATGCCATGGAAGCGGACAACGTCTTCCATTTCGTAGTGGAGAGGACCTCCCCCGGGCGAATCCGGGTCTACTCGGATCAGGGGGCCGGCTCCATCTATCTGAGGAATGCCCTGAAGGCAGGCCGCAACCTGCCCTTCGTGACCGAAT
Source organism: Acidobacteriota bacterium (assembly GCA_965263035.1). Classification (GTDB taxonomy): domain Bacteria; phylum Acidobacteriota; class UBA6911; order RPQK01; family JAJDTT01; genus JAJDTT01. Next base: position 3,535,281 of record OZ253580.1, on the reverse strand, counting down.
TCGCGGACTCGCGCGAAACCGGGCAACTGGATCCGGAACTGGTCCCCGCCGTCATTCTGGACGACCTGAAGACGCCTCCCCGCTCCGACCGGCTGAGCCGCTACCTGGAGGCGGGAGGAGGTCTCATCCTGGCCCCGGGCAAGCGGGTCGACGGCAGAGCGTACAATCGCACCGGGATCTTCCCTGCCCGGTTGGCCGAACCCCGATTCCTCCGGGGCCGCGGCCGGTCTTTCACTTCCATCACCGAGATGGACTGGAGCCATCCCGCCTTCGCCATCTTCCAGGACCTCCAGCGGACCGCCCTGGCATCCGTCCGTTTCTATGGACATTGGAGACTCGAGCCAAGGGAGGGTTCCCGCGTGCTCGGACGTTTCGACGAAGGTGATCCGGCGCTGGTGGAAGGACAAGCCGGCGCCGGAAGAGTCCTGGTCCTGGCCTTTCCCTTGGACCGCGTCTGGTCCGATTTTCCGCTGCGTCCGGCGTTTCTGCCCTTCTGGCAGAGTCTGGTCCGGCACATGGGCGGGGTCCGGCAACCGGAAGCGGCCCTTCGCGTCGACCAGTCGTTGGCGTTCCAGGAGGAACCGCCGGGGGCCGGAACCGGCAATAGCGCACGATGGAACGTGCTGGATCCCAGAGGCCGGAGAGTGGTGGATCTGGACCAGTCCGCGCCGGCTGCCATAGATTTGCAGTTCCCGGGCCACTATGAAATAAGAAAGGATAAGAAGACGGACTGGGTGGCGGTCAACCCCGATCCGAGCGAGTCCGATATCCAGCCTCTTCCCGTGGCCACGCTGCTGGACCGATTCCAGGCCGGGACTCAGGCCGCCGGCGCTGGCGTTTCCCTCGACGCCTCTGCGGCAGAGGCGAGAGAGCCTCTCTGGTGGCTGTTCCTGCTGGCCGCCGTCGTGGTGCTGGCGGCCGAGTCGGTGGTTGCCGGCCGTACCGGGCCGCGGTGAAGGCCGTGCCCAGGGCGGGCCCGAGTCCAATCATGCTGGAAATCATCGCAACGGTGAGGCGGAAGCTCCTGGGAGAGCGGCTGCTCAGAGGCCTCGCCGTCGTGCTCCTGGCCACCATCCTGGTTTCGGTCCTCTTGAGCTACGTCCTGGCACGACACAACTTCTCCGAGCCGGCCCTGTTCTGGACCCGGCTGCTGGGTGGATTGCTCCTGGTCCTCCTGCTGGCAGGCGGGCTGCTGGCCCCGTTGCTGCGGCGCCGCTATTCCCCCGGCCGTCTGGCTCGCTTTCTGGAGGAACGGAATCCTCAGTTGGAGCAGGGTCTCTCCACCGTCGTGGAGATCCGGGAGGGGCAGGCTCCGGCCGACCCCGAACTGAGGCGCCTGTTGGAACGGGACGTGAGGCGGAAGCTGATCCACGTCCCGCTGCCCCGCTTCTACGACCCCCGAGGCAGCCTCCTCTCCCTGCTGACGGGGACAGTCTCGGTGTTCCTGTTCGCCTACCTCTTCTTCGGAGGACCTGAAGCCTATCGCTACAGTCTGGACCGCCTCTTTTGGAGCTGGTACGCCGACGGCACGCTCCCCCTCTACTCGATTCAGGTCACACCCGGCAGCACCACCGTCGCCAAGCACGCGGACGTGGAGGTCCGGGCCGTGCTGGCGGGTTTCGAAAGCCGGCGGGTGAGTCTTCTCGTCCGGTATGGGGAAGATCCCTCTTGGGAGGAGGTCCGGATGCGGCCCGACCCGGAGTCGGGAGGGTTCGTCTTCCTCTTCTTCGACGTCCGCGATCCCACGGACTACTACGTGGAGGCGGACGGGATCCGGTCCGAGACCTACTCGCTTCAGGTCTCGGAGATTCCCCGGGTCAGTGCCCTCGAGCTCCGCCTGGTCTTTCCCCGCTACACCCGTCTCGACCCGGCCGTGCAGAAGGACGAGGGAGACATCGAGGCCCTGGTGGGGACCACCGCCCACTTTCGCATCGAGAGCGACCAGCCGATCCGGGGAGCGCTCCTGAAGCTGGAGGAGGGCGGCTCCATCGGGCTGGAGGAGGACGGTGCCGGCGGATACCGGGGGTCCATCAAGATCCGCCGCAGCGACTACTACCGCATCCACCTCCAGAATCAGGAGGAGGTGTGGAACCCCGGGACCAACGAGTACGTAATCCTGGCGGTGGAAGACCAGCCCCCACGGATCGTATTCAAGCAGCCCGGACGGGACCGGCGGGTGAGCAACATCGAAGAGGTCTTCATGGAGCTCCAGGCCGGCGACGATCACGGGATCCGGAGCCTGTCCCTCCGCTACTCGGTCAACGGCGAGGCGGAACAGGCGATCGAGCTGACGCCCGTTGCCGGCGCCGGCTCCTTCACCGTCGGCCACACCTTCTTCCTGGAAGAGCACGACCTGGTGCCCGGAGATTTCGTCTCCTACCACGCCCGGGCCTCGGACGCCGTCTCCCATTCGGATACGGACATCTTCTTCCTGGAGGTCCAGCCGTACGACCGGGAGTACTACCAGTCCCAGACCGGCGGTATCGGCCTTCCCGGAGGAGGCTCCCAGGAGCTGGAGCTCTCCAAGCGCCAGAAGCAGATCATCATCGCCACCTTCAAGCTGCAGAAGGACCGGACCTCGACGCCGGCCGAGGAGTTCAAGGAACAGAGCCAGACCGCGGCCCTGGTGCAGCAGAGACTCCGGGAAGAGGTCCAGGTGATCGCCGACCGGCTCGAGCGCCGCCAGGCGGCCGCGTCCGACGAGCGATTCCGCAAGATGAGGGAACGGCTGAGCGAGGCCATGACCCACATGGAGCCGGCCCACGACCGGCTCAACCAGGTGGAACCGGAACAGGCCCTGCCCCACGAACAGAAGGCGTTCCGCCAATTGCTCAGCGCCGAATCCCTGTTCAAGGAGATCCAGGTCTCCTTCGGCGAGTCCCAGGGAGCCGGAGGCGCCGCTTCGGAAGAACTGGCCGATCTGGTGGACCTGGAGCTGGACCGGACCAAGAACCAGTACGAGACCATTCGCCAGAACCAGCAGTTCCGTCAGGAACAGCAGTTGGACGAGGCCCTGGAGAAGTTGAAGGAACTGGCGCGGCGCCAGGAACAGGCGGTGGAGCGGTCGCGGCGCATGGCCGGCCGCGGGTCCGGCGCCGACCGGCTCACCGCCCAGCAGCTCCGGGAGGAGATCCAGCGTCTGACCCGCCAGTTGGAACGGCTCTCCAGGCAGGAGCAACAGCGGGAGCTCTCTCAGGTCAGCAACCGGCTGCGGGAGGCGGCTCGCGACCTGGGGCAGGGCGGAAACGGCCAGATGGGGGAACGGCAGCGCATGCTTGCCGAACGCGCCCTGCAGCGATTGAAGGAAGCCCAGGAGGCTCTGGAGAAGACCCGGCAGGAGCAGATCTCGGAACGAATCCGGCAGCTGTCCCAGGACTCACGGCGAATGCTGCACCGGCAGGAACGGACGCTCGACGAGATGGACGGGGTCGGAGAACGGCTGAAACAAGGAAAGGTGGATCGGGAGACCATTCGTCAGATCCGCAACCTGCTCCGTGAGAAAGGTGAGCTCCAGCAGGAACTCTCCCGGGTGGAGGGGGAGCTGCACCAGACCGCGAAGCGGACGGCAGCGCAGGAACCCCAGGCGTCCCGCCGGTTGAAACAGGCTGGGAACAAGATCCGGGACGACCGCCTTTCGGAAAAGATGCAGGAGGGCTCCGAGTTGCTGTCCCGAGGCTGGGTCGACCTGGCTCAGGACCGCGAGGACGGGGTGACCCAGGGGCTGCAGGAACTGGTGGAGAACATCGACGAGGCGGCACAGGCCCTGGGACAGAAGGGGCCGCCCGGAGCCGAGGAGGGTCTGAAGCAGGCCGGCGAAGAGGTCGCCGAGCTGGTGGAGGGACTCGAGTCGTTGCGCCGCCGCCTCTCCCAGGGCGGAGCGGACGGGAAGGAGGGTTCCGAGGGAGAGGAGGGTTCCGGGGAGGGCTCCGGGGAGATGACCGGCAACGAAGGATCCCAGGGTGAAGGAGATCGAGGGTCCCGGCCCCAGGGTCAACCGGGGGACTCGCGGCAGGCCGGAAGCCGCGCCAACCTCTCCGGCATCGACCCGCGCCAGTTGAGACGAGAATGGCAGGAGCGGCTCCAGGATGCCGAATCCATCTCCCGCCTGCTCCGGGGGGAGCACTCCCTGGGGAGGGATGCGGCGGCCCTGTCCCGGGAGATGCGCGAGTTGGCCCTGGAACGGATCTTCTCCGATCCGGAGGAGATCGCACGGCTCAAGTCCAAAATCGTCCATGGCTTCCAGCAGCTGGAACTGGAGATCAGCCGGGCCCTGGATCGGGAAGAGGAGAATCTCGTATGGCTGTTCCAGGAAGAGGAGGTTCCACCCGTTTTCCGCGAGCGCGTCGAGGAATACTACCGGACGCTCTCGAGCGAACGAGGCTCCCGCTGATGGGCCCTTCCGGCCGGCCGCAGGCGACTCGGACGACCGCTCCTCTGTCCCCGGTGAAACTCTCCCGGCGCCGGGCGCTGGCGAACCTGGGCGGAGGAGCCGCGATTGCCGCTCTCTCTCCGCTGCTCTCCTGCACCCGGGGAGGAGGCCCGGGAGAGTCCGGTTCCGACCGAATCCGGGTGCGGGAACGGGAGTCCGGCGCCCCCGGTATGGAACTCATTCTGGGCCGGTCCAACGAGATCTTCCCGCGTCACTCGGAAGGGGATCTGGTCCAACTCCCCGACGGACGCCTGCTGGCCGTCTGGTCCCGTTTCTCGGGCGCCAGCGACCATGCCGAGTCCGAGATCGTGGGCCGCTATTCGGACGATTCGGGACACAGTTGGGGACCGATTCATCCGGTGGCCTCCCTGTCCGAGCCGGAGCACACGGCCAACTCGAACCTCATGAGCGCCAGCCTTTTGCGCCTCTCCGGCTCCGGAGAGATCCAACTGTTCTATATGGGCAAAGAGGAGACGGAACCGGAGAACAAGGCATTCCACCGGAAGATCCGCAGCAGCATCCACACCCGGGTTTCCCGGGACGGCGTCAACTTCTCGAGGCCGGTTCGGGTCTCGGACCGGGACCACTATTACGTGACCAACAACGCCCGGGTCCTGCAGCTCTCGAGCGGCCGGATCCTGGTCCCCTCGGCCGTCGCCCTGGACCCGGGGAAGGAACTGGGCTGGGAGAAGCAGTCGGCCCTGGTGCACTACTCGGACGACGGGGGAAAGAGCTGGACCCGCGGAGAGTCCTGCACGCTGCGGCCCGAAGACCATCCCGGCCGCGAGTACTGGCAGATCACCCTGCAGGAACCGGGACTGGTGGAGCTGACGGACGGCCGGATCCTGATGGTGAACCGGACCAAGCTCAACCATCCCTACAAGTGTTTCTCGAACGATTCGGGAGTGACCTGGAGCCAACCTGAGCCGATTCGAGAGATCGTCGCTCCCACCTCGCCCCAGACCTCCCTGCGGCTGCCCTCAGGGCGCCTGGCGATGCTCTACAACAACAATCCCAAGGGAGCCGAAGCGAAATGGACCGAACGCCGGCCCCTGGCCTTCGCCGTCAGCGAGGACGAGGGGGCCAGCTTCCAGTACGCCAAGACGATCGAGGAAGTGGAGGGACGCTGCTGGGCCTACCACGCGGCGCGGATCTTTGGCGAAAACGTCTACCTCCTCTACTACGAGTGGTACCAGGGGCACCCCACCTTTTTCTTCTGCGATGTGAAGCTGTCCATCATCCCGGTGGACTGGTTCGAGAGCTGACTCTCGCCTTCACTTTTTCCTTTTTCCTCTTTCCTCCTTTTTTGTCTTCTCCAGGAGGGTCATCCGCACCAGGTCCAGGGCGTAAAGGCTCATGCGGGTCCGGTCCGGCCGGCCGCGGCCGGCCATTCCGAAACTGCGAGTCTCCATGGTCCGGCCGTCGGTGACGCAGAAAAAGGATTCACCCTTCGCCAAGTTCCGGCTTTGATCTTCCGGGTCCGGAATCCCATGGACCGCCAAACCCAGGTCGGCGCGGCAAACAGTCCTCAGGGCTCGAGCCAGCTCTTGCGTCCAAAGCTTCGGGTCCGACACCGAGGCGCCGGCGCCCACCGCCTCCAGGAGCCGCCGGGCGGAATCGGGACCGCCGGCAATGATCCCTTCGACCAGCCGGTCCGGATCGGCCAGCTGAAATCTCTCCGCCACCATTCCTCCGGTAATATCCTCGTAGACGGCGATTCGCAGGCCGGCCCGCCTCAACAGCTCTCCCACCGAGTCCTCCATGGACTCCCGGTCGGCGGCGAAGACATGGCGCCCCAGAAGGTTGCGGACCTGCTCCTCCACCGGGGCGATCAGCCGGTAGGCCGCCGCCCGGTCGGGGGCCTTGGCGGCGATTCTCACGTCCACTTGGCCAGGATGGGCCAGGACGCCCACGGTGGGATTGGTGGATTCGGTGATCAGGTGACCGATCAGGTGATCCACGTGGCTCTCCCCCATGGAAGAGACCTTGAGGACGCGATAGACGATGATGTGGTCCAGCCGAAAGCGTTCTCTCAGGCGGGGGGAGACCTCATGGTCGAAGAGCCATTTGAGTTCATGGGGAACCCCCGGCAGAGCGATGACGACGCCTCGCGGGTCCTCCACCAGAAAGGCGGGGGCGGTGCCGTTGGGGTTGTGGATCGGCACGGCTCCCTGGGGGATGTCGGCCTGACGCTCGTTGTTGGCCGTCAGGATCAGGCCCCGGCTGCGGAACCGGGTGTGGATCTCCTGCAACAGATCCGGGTCCCGAACCAGCGGCCGTCCCGTCACCCGGGCGATTACTTCCCGGGTCAGGTCGTCCCGGGTGGGCCCCAGACCTCCGCCGGTGATCACGATGTCGGACCGATCCAGGGCCCGCCCGATGACCTCCTCCATCCGGCCCGGATTGTCTCCCACCACGGTCTTGTAGTAGAGATCGACTCCCAGCCCCATCAGTCGATCGGCCATCCAAGCCGAGTTGGTATCGACGATCTGCCCCAGGAGCAGTTCAGAACCGATGGCGACGATCTCCGCGTTGGGCATGAGGTCTCCTTTCCGAGAATCCTGTTGCCGGGAATCTTGGGACATCCCGCTCCCACTGTCCAGATTTCGGAGCCGGTATGCGGCGGCGACGCCTGCGAGGGGCTGCTATACTGCCAGACTCGAACGCCAGTTCCATCGACGGGAGCCGGAGTGGCGGAATTGGCAGACGCACCAGACTCAAAATCTGGCGGGTGGCAACACCCGTGGGGGTTCGACTCCCCCCTCCGGCACCATTTTTTGCGGGGGGGGGCGTTGACTTCCTCTCCTTCTCTTGCTACATACAGTTCTCTATTGTCCTTGCATCCCAGCGCTACGTGCGTGCGTAGGACTTAATGGAGCATCCTCCAGGACTCGGAATCTTCACGAATATTTGCGCCCAGCCGATACCACCAGAGTTCCGGCATGTCCCTCAGTGAAGGCCGAGATCTGAGCAATTTCAGCGGACGAAAAAACCTCGGTTCCGAAATTCATTAATATAGGAGAGTTCATGAGACCGAAAACCCACCTGATTTCCTGCTTTCTACTGGTACTGATCCTCGGCTTCCATCTCGGTGGACCGGCTCAGGCGCAGCGCGCCCAACAAGGCGCCGGGAACATCCAGGGGACCGTCACCGACGCATCGGGCGGCGTGATCCCGGGTGTGGACGTGACCGCGCGCAACGTGGCCACCGGCATCGAAAGAATGTCGGTGAGCAACGACAGCGGCTACTACCTGATCCAGGCCCTCGGGATCGGCGAATATGAGGTCACGGGCGGCCTGACCGGATTCAAGACCAAGGTCGTGACCCGACAGCGAATCACCTCGGACACGACTCGGACGGTGAACATCGTGCTCGAGGTCGGCGACGTGACGGAAACGGTCACCGTCGCGGGTCAGGCGACACTGATCAAGACAACCGACACCACCGTGGCTCACGCCCAGGACTCGGAAGTGCTTGAAGTCCTTCCGGTCCACATGAGCTTCTTCGTCCGGCAATCCATGGTGCTGATCAATACCCTGCCCGGAGTGATCTTCAAGCCCACCTGGGATGGGAACAAGGGGACGATCCACGGCGTGGGCGACAACGGACCTCAACGGAACCCCATCGGATACAACACCGACGGCCATCAGAGCAGCATCAACTGGCATCAGGGACTGCGCGACGAAACCGGACCGGCGCCCGAGTTGATCGAAGAGTTTCGCATCGAGACCAATCAGGACGCCGAGAAGGGTTTCAACTCCGGGGTGTCCGTCGAGATGATCACCAAGTCGGGAACCAACGAATTCCACGGGAGTGGTTTCTTGTTTCACCGCAACGACATCCTGGATGCGCGCCGATGGACCGCCTCTTCGAAGGGCGACCAGATCCAGAACGAGTGGGGGTTCATTCTGGGGGGTCCCATCGTCAAGGACAAAGCCTTCTTCATGATGAACTACACTGGTTATGAGTGGTCCACGCAACCAAGCGGAAGGATCGGAACCGTCCAGACCGAGCTCATGCGAAGTGGGAATTTCACCGAGATCCTCGGTGGGTCCCTCGGGACAGACGCCCTGGGCCGGGACGTCCGGGCCGGCATGGTCTATGATCCCCTCACCACCCGGTCGGATGGGCAGGGAGGCTTCCTGCGGGATCCCTTTCCCAACAACACGATTCCCGCCAGCCGCATCGGCGGCGTCGCCAAGCACCTCATGACCGCGTATCCGGGACCGAACAGACCCGGCGGCGGACTGACCAACAACTATGAGGGTGAGGGTTCGGACATCTTCGACATCGACAAGGTCTATCTCAAGACCGACATCGAGCATGAAGACCACAAGTTCACGATCGGCTATGAAGACACTCCCAATATGAAGCTGAGCTTCCTGTCGCCGGCCAACCGGCTCAACAGCGTCGCGGTCGAGAGCCGCGGCGTCCGGGTTCGGCTCAATCACCTCTGGACGGTGTCGCCGAGTCTCCTCTTCAGCACCCGGCTCGGGATCAACCGGATCACCTATGGAGAGGGGAAATTGCCGCCCGCCTCGGACCATTGTCCGGGTGGTTGCGTCCAGGGTGCGTTGACCACCGCGATTCCCAGACTGAGGATCCAGAGCGCAGTCGGAGGCGGCTTCGGTGACAACACCGATACGGCCTCACACTTCCAGTCGACGGTTCCCGTCTTCATGGATCTGTCCTGGACCAACGGGAACCACAACGTGAAGGTCGGCGCCCAGCTCAGCATCTGGGCTGGGAAATTCCTCGTGGAAAACCACACGGCGGGCACCTGGACCTTCCGCAACCGCACCAGCGGCCTGCCCGGTTTTTCGGAGACGGGTGACGGGTTCGCCTCATTCCTCATGGGCGACGTGGACGAAGTCCTCCAGGAGACCGCCAGCGCCAGGAAGGTCACCAGCTACAGCTGGGCCTTCTACGCTCAGGACTCCTGGCGGGCGACGCCGCGGCTGACCGTCAACTACGGCCTCCGGTGGGAGATCCCCATACCCTTCCACGAGACCTACCGGCGCTGGGGCCTCATGGACACCCGCACTCCCAATCCGGAGGCGGGCGGGCTCCCGGGCGCTCTCACCTTCTACGGAGAGGGAGAGGGACGCAACGGCCGGGTCCGGGCCTTCAACGTCGGCTTCAGGAGTTTCGGGCCGCGGCTGGGTCTCGCCTATCAATTGAACGACAAGACCGTGGCGCGAGGCTATTACGGGCTGATGTACTTCCCCCTGAACGGGGAAATGGGCAATGGCGCCGGCATGCCCAATCAGGGTTTCGGTGCCTCGGTGACCAAAAACACTCCGGACTTCGGTCTGACGCCGGCCCTCAATTGGGATCAGGGCATCAACATTCTGCCCACCAACCTTCCTTTCCTGAACCCGTCCCTGATCAACGGCTCCTCGGTCGGTTTCGTGGACGTCAACGAGACCCAGCAGGGGACCGCCCAGAGGTTGGGTCTGGCCATCGAGCGGGAACTCCCCTGGGATATGGTGTTCACTGCCGAGTACATCGGACTGTTGGGCCACGGAGTCGTCGGCACCCAGATCGCCCGTTACAACCAACTGCCCCTGAGCTATCTCGGTCTCGGGAACCTCCTGCTGCAGGATATCGATTCCCAGGCCGCCAGAGACGCCGGCTACACCCGGCCCTATCCGGGATTCACCGGGACCGTGGGACAATCCCTGCGGCGCTTTCCTCAGTACAACTGGGTGGCCCAGTTGAACTCGCACTCGGGTTACAACCTCTACCACTCGGCCATCCTGGTGCTGCAGAAGCGGTTCTCCACCGGGTTGAACTTCATGCTGTCGCACACCATTGCCAAATCGCTGACCTCGGGGGACGTCGCGGAGAGGGGCAGCTTCGCGCCGCGAGCCGGGTCCTCCCTGCAGCATTGGGATACCTGGAGTTCCTCCAAGACGATAGTCCCCTTCAACCGCTCCTGGGCGACCAAGGCGAGCTTTTCGTGGGAACTGCCCTTCGGACGAGGCAAGACCTTCGGCGGCGGCGCCGGCCGATTGGCCAACCTGCTGGTCGGCGGCTGGAGAGTCGCCGGTCACATCGTCTACCACGCCGGCAATCCCCTGACCGTCGGTACGGGCCAGTTCCTGCCCTATATGGGTCCCGCGTGGGCGGTTTGGAATCACGGTGTCAAGCCCACGACCGGCGTCAGTTGCGGCGACTTCGACCCCAACCAAACGGGACGGGATCGTATCTTCAATCCTGCGGCATTCAGTCCGGCGGGCAATTTCACGTTGGGGAACTTCCGTGTCCATCCCAGTGCGCAGAACTGCGGATTCATGCAGGAAGACATTTCGCTCATGAAGGATTTCCAGATCAGCGAAGGTGTGAGTTTCCGCTTCGCGGCGGAGATGTTCAACGCCTTCAACCGGGTCAACTGGCGTTCAGCGGGCTCCAATGTGGACAGTCCCCAGGGCTTCGGAAAAATCGGCAACACCTTGGATCCGCGAATCATCCAGCTCTACTGGAAGATCAACTTCTGAGGATCGGCGCCGACGGGTTGCGCCGTGGACGGTTCCATGGAAACAGCGTTGTCACCATTCAGATGCAAAGGTCATAAACAATGAAAGCCATCTCTTTGTTCCTTACGGTCCTCCTGGTCTTCTCGACGAGCCTGCAGGCCGGTCCCATTCCGGCTCAAAAGGCGGTTCACCTGGTATCGATCGAGGAGCTGCGGGGCCAGATCTCGGAACGGACGGCCGCACGAGCCGACAATATTCGTGAAGTTCAGACCCTGCTCCGTCAGCAGGCGGTGCAGGATCGTCTGGGACACCTGTTCGACCTGGAGCAGATCGCGGTCGCGGTACCCACGCTGGACGACGAGGCGCTGGCCCGGCTGGCCCGGGAAAGCGAGCAGATGAACGAGCAGTTCCAGGCCGGCCTTCTCGGCCTGTCCTTCATGAGCTGGGTGGTCATCACGGGCCTCATCGTCTTCGTCGCGATCGTTCTGGTTCACACGTACGATCGGGGAGAGCCCTGACGCTTCGCCGCAGGTAGACGCACCCTTTGCTTTCCGCTCGGAAAACTCACTATCGGGCTGGCCGCGCACGCCGCGGCCAGCCCGATGTCTGTTATAGTCGCGTGATACGGCGTTCGTACCGATAGGCGTTCACTTCGGATCTCGAACCCGGTCAGGCTTCAACCCGTCGCGACTATGAAAATGCGACAACACCCTCCGTTGCTGCCGCTCCTCCTCCTGATCATCGCGTCGCTCTCCTCCCCTGGCCAGGCCCTGGCAAAAGAGAATGAGAAGAATAGAGACACTTCCGCCGTTCAACGGGAGGAAGCGGAGGATTACTTCAAGCGGTGGCTGAACGAGGACGTTACCTACATCATCAGCGACGAGGAGGAATCCGTTTTCAAGAACCTGACCACCCCGGACGAAAAGGAGTTGTTCATCGAACAGTTCTGGCGCCGGAGGGACCCGAACCTGAGGACGGCCATCAACGAATTCAAGGAAGAACATTATCGGCGCATCGCCTACGTGAATGAGCGATTCTACTCCGGCAAGCCCGGCTGGAAGACGGATCGGGGCATGATCTACATCCTCCACGGGCCTCCTCATGAAATTGAGAGCTATGTGACTGGAGGCCACTACAATCGCCCCTTTTCCGAGGGCGGCGGACATACGATCGTGCATCCCTTGGAGGTGTGGCGCTACCGGCACCTCGACGGTGTCGGGGACGACATCGTTCTGGAGTTCGTGGACCGGACCTACACGAGTTCGTACAAGCTGGTCCTGTTTCCCGACGAAAAGGACGCTCTGCTCCAATTCGATGGCATGGGCCTGACCATGTCGGAGCAGATGGGCCTCAGCGACAAGCAGAATCGTCCCTCCCTGATCGGCGGCAGGAGCACCGCCTACGAAAACCGCCTCCACAACAACAACCCCTTCCGGCGTTACGAGATCTTCTCCCAGGTCATGGTCCCCACGAAGATCAAGTACAAGGACCTCAAGGAGTTGGTCAAGGTGGAGGTCGGCTATTCCAGCCTTCCCTTCCGGGTTCGGAGCGACTACTTCAAGCTCAACGACGGGCAGGTTCTGGTTCCCGTCACCGTCGAGATTCGAAACAAATTCCTGTCGTTCGAGGTCGACGGCGAGGTGCACTCGGCCCGGGTCGGACTCTACGGCGTCGTCACCAGCCTCAGCAACAAGTTCATCGAAGAATTCGATCAGGATCTGGTGGTGTCGTTCGGACCCGAACGGCTGATGAGGGGTTTGGAGGGGCGTGCCACCTACCAGAAGGTCCTGCTTCTGGACAGCGGGACCCGCTACAAGCTCGACCTGATCATGAAGGACCTGTCCAGCAACAACATCGGCGCCGTCAAACACGGCATCATTCCACCGCCCAGCATGCGGGAAAGGGAGAAGCTGAGCAGCAGCTCGCTGCTGCTTTCCAACCACATGCAGGAGCTTCCCGAGGCGCCGGCCCAGGACCAGATGTTCGTCCTGGGAGACGTCAAGATCCGGCCCAGCATCGACAAGAGCTTTTCCAAGAAGCTCCCGCTGGGTGTCTACCTGCACCTCTACAACTTCGGCATGGACCAGTCCTCCAATACTCCCCAGATGCAGGTGGCCTACCGAATTTCACGCGACGGCGAAGTCATCGGGGAAGCCACGGACAGCCGAGGAGAATCGATCCAGTTCTTCTCCGACCGGAGAATGGTCCTGCTCAAGAGGTTGAACCTGCGCAGTCTGGAACCCGGGAAATACCGGCTCGAAGTCGAGGTCTGGGACCAGGTCAAAGACGTCAGGACCCGGGTCCAGGACAACTTCCAGGTCCAGGGCAGTTAGGAGGGGGGACATCCTTGTCCCCCATTAGGCGGGGGGACATTTCTGTTCCCCTCTTGTACCCGCGTCCCCAAGAATCGGCGGCTAGAAAGCCGCCGCTCCAACGCTGGGAAGCCCGGCCCAATGATGAAACGCCCGCCTTCGAGTATCCAGCCCCAGGAAAACATTCAGGAACTCCTGACCCAACACCTTGAAACGCAACCCCACTCCAACGTCCTGAAACCACTCCCCCTCTCCTGACAGAAACGGCCTGCCCGAGACAAACGCCGTATCGCTGAAGACGAATCCCCCCACTTCGAGGAACCTCCATCTCCAGAGCCTGCGCCCCAGATCCGCGCCCAAGAGGACGAAGTCACGCCCCATGGGACTGTTCCCTCTCCGGCCGTCCCGCAATTCGGGATGGGCCTTGAGGGGCAGCCGGGCATCGGGACCGATCCCGAACAGAAAATAGTGATCCAGCGGCAGGTTCCGGCCCGAGCTTCCACCCTGAAGCGACAATCTCAGCCGGGTCTCCGTTTTCCTGGCCACCGTCCAATCGATTCCCAGACCCGACGTCATCCTGTGGGCGGGTTCTCCGGCTCCGGCGAGAGGCGAAAAGGCGTCGAACCGGGCCATCCAACTCAACCGCGCGTTTTCCCCAGCATCGAGACCCCACAGTTGATTCCATTCCAGTCCCACGGCCAGGAGGTGAGAACTCTGTGGAAGAGCGGCGTCGTCCCCGTCGAATCGAAAAGACTGGCGCTGGTATCCACTGTGAAAGGCGAGGGACCTGCGTTCGGGCATCAACCATTCGTAGGCGCCGAAGACCTTTTCCGTCCGGTAGTCATATTCGGTGCCCGATGCGGTATGCCTCCATTCCTCGTCCCGGAAATCGAAACCCAGACGCAACAGGTCGGAGGACGAAGACAGGAAGGGGAACCACGCGGACGCCCCGGCCCGCTTCCGGGGAGCGTCCCACCGAACCCCTCCCGCCAATCGCCGCCCTCGGCCGTCCCGTAACCCGAGACCGATCTCCCGATTGAAGACGGCTCGGGAGGAATTCTCGATCAGAAACCCGGTCTTGTTGGAGAAAGAATCCCTGCTTGGAGGAAGGTCGACCCGCAGATTCCAACGTCCCCCCGGCTGCGGGTCGAGCTGCCATCCAAACCGGGGCCCCAGATTGAACCTGCTCTGGACCCAATACGCCTGCAGGAGCTGTTTCCTGTCCAGAACCTCGCCTTCGTTGAATCGGAAAAGGGATTCCGCCAGTTTCGGCTCTGAGTCTTCGGAAGCCGCGACCTCGATCTGAGCGATTTTCGGCTCGCCCAACAGGTTCCAGTGGTGAAGGGCCTCCAACCGCCTGTCCTGGAGATAGGAGAGGATGGCCAGGAAGCTCCGGGCATAGCTGTTCTGAGGATCCAGCTTCAGGGCGGTTCGCAGACTGGCTCGGGCCTGGTCCCTTCGGTCCTGCTTGAAATAGACGCCGGCCAGTTCCGCATGGGCCGCCGCGTAGCCGGGCCTCAGGAGGACGGCGCGCTCCAGCTCCCTTTCAGCATCGGCCCAACGCTCCTGCTTGGCCAGGGCCAGACCGAGCAGAAACGAGGCCTCGCTGTTGGACGCCTCCTGCGCCAGAACCTGCCGAAAGAGCGACTCGGCCGCCTGGTATCGCTCCGCCTCCAGTTCCGTTCGGCCGCGGGACAAAAGCTCTCCCGTGCCGGAGGCCAAGCCGGCCGGAGCGAGAACCAGGCTCAGCAACAGGGCTACGGAGACGCAGGAGCGAATCGGCGACGGCTGGAGCGCTTCACCCTGCAAGGCGAGCCGACTCGAAACAAGGAGCCGGAGACATGCGGCGTGGAGCCCAAGCATACGCCGGACATTGTAGTCAGTCGCGATTGCGGTTGTTGCCGGAACCGCCTCAGGAAGGAGTTTCGGGAATGACCAGAAGTGTCCAGTTTTCCAGCCGCGAACGCTGCCGCGCCATCTCTCCCGCCGGCCGCCGTTGATAGGGTCCCTTCACCGGGTCGTGGACGATCCATTCCCGGCGGGATTCGTCCCATCCCACCAGCACCACGTAGTGATTGTTGGCCGTCAGGACGGAAGGGTCGATCACGGTGATCAGAGGCCGTCCCTGCCGCAGGTGCTCAAGCATTTCGGGAGTGTCGCCGGCAAAGGAGTAGGCCTGGAACCCCTCCGCGGCCGCCAGCTCCTTCAGTTCGAGACCGCTCAGGCCCTTTTTCGGAAAGGGCTGGAAACGTCCCGCCAGTTCACGGTGATCGGCCGGATGATTCCAGTAGCGCAGGAGCATGGCGAGCACGGCGGGACCGCAGTAGTTGTCCGCCTGGCGGACATAGGGGACTTCCAGAAAGAATCCCTTGGAGGACGAATCCTGTCCTGCGCCTCCGGAGGTAGCCGACGCGGCCAGCACCAGCATGGGGAGGCCCCAGACCGGCAGTCTCGCCAAACCTTTCCTGCCTTTCATCAGAACCGGCATCCGGTAAAACGGCACAAGTCTACTCGAATCAACCGAAGAGGTTCCGGGGGAGGCCGGTCTGTTCGAACGCCTTGGCTCCTGCCTCGACGTGGCGCTTGCCGCGCTCCAGAGAAAAAGCCAGATGCGACGGGAGCAGAGCGTCGAACTCGTAGTTCAGCAGCTTCTGCATGGAGGCCGCACAGTCCTGAATGCTCGAATCACGGACGTTCTGGAGGACCACCGCACCGCCCCAGAACACTTGATCCCCGGCCAGCAGATAGGTCCGGTCCCGGCCCTTCAAGAGGAGGGAATAGTGGCCGCTGCAGTGACCCGGCGTGGCGATGGAGGTGAGTTCCAGACCTCCAGCCTCGAACCTGTCCCCGTCCGCCATTTCCTCCTCGACTTCACAAGCCTCCCAGCGGAACTCCGGCGGATAAAAGCCGAACTCTTGGGCCCAGGCCAGACCGGTCTGTTCCGCGTCTCCGTTTCGGATCGTCGGCGCCGCTTCCTTTCCGGCGATGACGGTAGCGCCCAATTCGCGCTTCAACTGGGCCAGGGCCCCCACATGGTCGGCATGATAATGGGTGACGAAGATGCGCCCGATCTTTCCCGGGTCCAGGCCATCGTTCTCGATGTTGCTCAGGATCTTCCCGGGCCCGTCGAACCCGGCGTCCACCAGAGCCAGTTCGTGCTCCCCCCGAATCACGAACACGTGGCAGTCCATCCGATTGGAGATGTTGAAACCGGTGTCGCCGCCGCCCACCAGATAGACGTCTTCCGTCAGTTTCATGTCGATCGGTCCTCAGGGAAAAATCAAGAGCCGGGCCTCGACCCAAAAGACGAGCCGCGGCGACCTCAGGTGACGAATGGGGCACCGCGAACCCGTCATTCCCCACATCTGTCCGCTGGGGAAGAAAACTGCTTGCGGCGGATCACTCCAGAGACGGCGGGGCGGTTATATCAGGCGCGGCGCTGTCGTACTCCGCGGCCAGGCGCGAGTACTCCTGCTCCTTCGCGTCCATCTCTGCCGCGAGCCGCTCTCTCTCGTCCCTGATGATATTGCTGGCGTTGGTCGAGGCCCACCGGGAATTGGGAACGTTTCGCAGACCGTCGTGGAGCCTCCTCACATGCCCCTTGGCCGATTCCGCCGCCGGTCCTTCCACTACCGACGCGCGCGCATAGGCCAACAGGGCCGTATCGTAGTCGTGGGTCCGGGACGCGGCAAATCCGAGACGGAACGCGGCATAACCGTGTCCGGGATTCAGCTTCAGAGTCTGCTTCAGATGTTCCACCGCTTCCTCGAGGTCCTTGACCGGTTTGTTCGGAGACTTGGTCCACTTTTCCAGGATGGATCGGCCCAGAGCATAATGCGCATCCGCCGCCAGTCCCTGCTTCATGGCAACCCAGTCGGCCGTGTCCTGGCCCATCGGTTTCTCCATCTGATCCAACAGTTGGAGTCCCCGGGCGGCGTAATCGGCCGCCCGGTCGATCCTCTTGCTTTCGGAGTAGATATTCGCCAGCGGCGCCAGCAGCTCGGGTGTATCGGGAAGTTCGAGCAGAGCCTCTTCCCCGTGCCGAATGAAGCGATCGATGTCATTCCGGTCAAAAGCGGCGTTGGCCAGAGCACGGTGGGCCCAAGCTGTCAGTCCGCTGTCGGGAAATTTCTTCAGGAATTTCTCGGCCAGCCCGGCTTGCTTGCGAAGATCATCAGTCTCTGCGATCTCCTGCCACGCCCTGTACTCCGCGCGAGACCTGGGCTTGCCCACCGTGCGGGGCTCGTCCAGGGTCTCGTCCAGCGGCTTGTCCAGCGGCTTGTCCAGGCGTTCGTCGTCTTCTTCAGACTGCTTCTTTTCCTGAAGTGAGGACGGGTAGGCTGGGACGGCGGCCACCGCCATAGCCAGCAAAAAAACGGAGAAAAACAATCGCGGATTCTTCAACATGACACCCAAATTTACACGATTTCAGGACTTCCGGCTATGGGAGGGACGCCGCTCCTGAGACGACTTAAGAGGGCGCCCACGAGGGGCGCCCCTACGCCAACAGTTTCTTGACCACCTCACCGCCGACGTCGGTCAGCCGGAAGTCGCGTCCCTGAAAACGGTGAGTCAATTGCAGGTGGTCGATGCCGAAGAGGTGGAGGATCGTCGCATGAAAGTCATTGACGGAGACGGGCTCCTCCTCGACTCCCCAGCCGATGTCGTCCGTGCTGCCGATGACCTGCCCTCCCTGGATGCCCCCGCCCGCCATGAAGACGCTGAAGGCGAAGGGGTGGTGATCCCGGCCGGTGTTGATTTCGTCTTCTCCTCCATTGTTCTCCGCCAACGGGGTCCGGCCGAATTCCGCAGCCCAGACGACGAGCGTCTCGTCCAGCATGCCCCGTTGCTTCAGGTCCTGGATGAGGGCGGCCACCGGCTGGTCGACGATCTGGCAGTTGACGGGCAATTGGCGGTCCAGGCCACTGTGGTGATCCCATGAGGCGTGATAGACGTTGACGAATCGAACGCCCCGTTCCACCAGTCGCCGCGCCAGCAGACAGTTGCGCGCGTAGGTGCCGAACACCCCGTTGATGAAGCCCCGACCTTGGCTGCCTTCGGGATCGTTCCGGTTGACTCCGTACATCTCCAACGTCTTCTCACTCTCCTGAGAAAGGTCGATGAGTTCCGGCGTGGCCGCCTGCATTCGGTACGCCAACTCGTAGGCGGCGATTCGAGACAGGATCTCGGGATCGCGGGACTGCTTGTAGTGCTGCTGGTTGAGCTGCTTCAAGGCGTCCAGGCTCCGGCGCTGGCACTCGTGCGGCAGGCCCTCGGGATTGGACAGGTGCAGCACCGGGTCTCCCTGGTTCCGGAAGAGCACCCCCTCGTAACTGGAGGGCAGGAAGCCGCTGGACCAGTTGGACGCACCCCCGCTGGTGCCGGCACCGGCGGTCAGGACCACGTAACCGGGAAGGTCCTCCGATTCGCTGCCCAGGCCGTAGTTGATCCAGGAACCCATCGACGGCCGGCCGAAGGTGGGCACCCCTGAATTCATCATCAACTGCCCCGGGTGATGGTTGAAGGCCTCGGTATGCATCGACCGGATCAAGGCGATGTCGTCGGCACATCCGCCGATGTTGGGAAGATAGTCGGAGATCCGGGTGCCCGATTCGCCATACTTGCGAAACCCGGCATTGCTGCCCATCAGCACGGCCGACTCCTTCTTGATGAAGGCGAACCGGACCTTCTCCAGCATGGACTCGGGCATGGGCTGGCCGTTCAGCTCGGTCAGTTTCGGCTTCGGATCGAAGAGGTCGATCTGGCTGGGGGCCCCGGCCATGAAGAGAAAGATGCAGCTCTTGGCCTGGGCCGGGAAATGGGTGGACTTCATCCGCTTGCGGACGGCCCCGGCGGCATTGGCCTGCGCCAGCAACCCCTGCTCGGCCAGCATCGTCGCCAGGGCGATACCGCCCAGACCGCTGGCGCTGCTGGTCAGGAAGTCTCGACGCGATTCAAGAATTTTTTCCCTCAAAGAGCTCATGTCCTACTCCCGAGTGACGAATTCGTCCAAGTTGAGGATGGTGCGCGCCACCGTCGTCCATGAGGCAGCCTCTTCCAGGGACAACTCGCCGGGGAATCCCGGTCCCGCGACCTTGGCGGCCGATCCTTCCCCTGCCGCGAAGACCTGTTCCTGATCGCCCAACAGCTTCGTCAGCACGCTCATTTCGACCGGGTCCGGCTCTCTCGCCAACGCCCTCCGAAATGCGTAGCGAAGCCGATCCTCGTCCGTGGACTTCACCTCGGAGGTGATCTTCTGGGCGAACGACCGGGCGCACTCGACGAAGACGTCATCGTTCAGCAGCGTCAGCGCCTGAAGCGGCGTGTTGGACCGGGTTCTCCGGAGACAGGCGGTGTTGGAGTCCGGACTGTCGAAGGTCATGAGCATGGGGTACGGAACGGTGCGCTGAAAGTGGATGTAAAGCCCGCGGCGGAACTTCTCTGCCCCCGGACTTTCCGGCCATTTGACCCCCGAGCTGTAGCCTACCTTCGCCACGTCTTTCGGCAGCGGCGGACGAATGCTCCGGCCGCCCACACTGCGTTCCAACAGCCCTCCAACGGCCAGGAAGAGGTCCCGGGTGACTTCCGACTCCACGCGGAATCGATTCTGCCGGGTCAGCCAGACGTTGTTCGGATCGGTCCGGAGAAGCTCGGGGTCCACCTGCGAGGACTGCTGATAGGTGGAGGACAGGACGATCAGCTCGATCAGATCCTTGCGGCTCCAACCCAGCTCCACGAACTTGCGGGACAGCCAGTCCAGCAGTTCCGGGTGGGAAGGCTTCTCGCCACGGGTCCCGAAGTCGTCGCTGGTCGCCACGAGCCCTCTCCCGAAAAGCTTCTCCCAGATTCGATTGACCTCCACGCGGGCCGTGAGCGGATGAGAGGGATCCATTATCCATCGGGCCAGATCGAGCCGGTCCGGCCGTTCTCCCCGCCACCGCAAGGGAGGCAGAACGCCTGGGATTCCCGGCATCACCTGCCGGCCCTTGCGCAGGAAATCGCCCCGGACGTGAATGTGGGTCTTGGGTGGATCCGCGTTTTGCGCGATGGTCTGCGCCAGCGTCTCGGGGACTTGCGGCATCGCTTTGTGATGCCCTTCCAGAGCCGCGTGCCATTCCCGCATCCGAGGCTGCTGATCGACAGCGTAGTCCAACAGCAACGCCGTCTGCTCGCCGGACCGGTCCTGCGGCTTCAGCGCCAGCACTCGCTCCACGTCGATGGGGACCAGGGACTGCAACGACGGCCTTGAGGCCGTCGTCGCCGAGAGCCGGAACCGGCCCATGGTGCGATGGTCGCCGAGGCGCTGTTCCAACCTGAAATTGAAGGTGGCGCCGGAAGACGAGCCGGCATCCTCCTTGAGGATCACGACGATCTGACGGTTGTGGTTGGGACCCTCGAGTCCACCCGGCGACCACCCCGTCTGCTCTTCCCCGTCGACCGCCCGGGAGACCTCATACCCGTCCAGTTCCTGCAAGGCCACGGCCGACTCGATCTCCAGCTTCCGGGGCTCCTTGCCGGCTTCACCTGTCGAAGCCTCGATGACCACCTCCGACAGGGCGAATTCCCCTTTAGCGGCTCGGCCCGGACCCGAATTCGGATGCGTCGGGTCCTTGAGAACCTCGATTCGAAACGCGGTGATCCCGGCCAGCGAACTCCTGACCTCGATCTTGTAGTTGATGTGAGCGGGATTGTCCCCCCGGGCCAACAGGCTGCCGTCATCCTGCTTGACCAGCTCGGTCTCCTTGGAGTCGGTGGTGGTGAAGCTGACGGGATCGAGCACCTGCCACTGCCCCAGCAGAGGATACGGGTTGCGAGCCTCCCAATCGGCCAGCCTCGGAGCCAGTTCCTCCTCCAGAGGATTTCTCTCCGCCTCCATCTTTCCGATGAGCATTTCCTGTCTCACGTCCCATTCCCGCTTGGCCCTTCGATAGGCCGCCAGCTCCGGCTCCAGGGTCGCCGGGACGTTCTTTTCCTCCGCCTCGTTGAGAAAGGCGAAGAACTCGTAGTACTCCTGCTGAGAAAGCGGATCGTACTTGTGGTCGTGGCACTGGGCGCACGCCACGGTCAACCCCAAAAAGACGGAGGCCGTGGTGTTGGTCCGATCCACGATCTGTTCGATCCGGAACTGTTCCTTGTCGACTCCCCCCTCGCGGTTGGTGAGCGTGTTGCGGTGAAACCCGGTCGCCACGCGCTGTTCCGTTCCGGCATCCGGCAGCAGATCTCCGGCCATCTGCTCGATGACGAATCGATCGTAGGGGAGGTCCCGATTGATGGCCTGGATGACCCACTCCCGGTAACGCCAGGCGTGGGGGCGGGGACGATCCTTCTCGAATCCGTCGCTGTCGGCGTAGCGAGCCAGGTCCAACCAGTGACGCGCCCAGCGCTCCCCGAAATGAGGAGAGGCGAGCAACTGCCGGACCAGACGCTCGTAGGCGTTGGGAAGCGGGCCGTTCACGAACGCCTCCACCTCGGCGGGAGTGGGAGGGAGTCCCAGCAGGTCCAGGTGCAGCCTGCGGACCAGAGTCTCCCGTGAAGCGCGGGACGACGGCTGGAGTCCTCGTTTATCCAGAGCTTCGAGCACGAACGAGTCGATGGGATTCCGGACCCAGTCCGAGTTTCCCGCCTTTGGGACTGCCGGGTCGCCGATTTCCTGAAACGACCAGTGTCCGTTCGCTCCCGCCTGCAGGTCGGCGTCGCCGCCGGAATTCTCCGCCGGCCAGGGGGCTCCCTCATCGATCCAGGCGCGAAGCCGGTCGACCAGGTCGGAGCTCAGAGGTTCGCCTTGAAGCGGCATGATCATGCCGCCGGTTCCCGAGACCAGTTGAATCAGCCGGCTGCCCGAGCTGTCGCCCGGCACGATCGCGGGACCTGAGGCGCCGCCCTTCAGGGCCGATTCCCGGACATCGAGACGCAGTCCACCGGCGGCCTGAGCGGGACCGTGGCAATGGTGGCACCGCTGGCTGAAGATGGGCTCGATGTCCCGCTTGAAATCCAGGGTTCCGGCCGGTTGGTTCTGACCCAGGCCAGGAGCGGCGAAGAGCGCGAGGGAGAGCAGAACCAGTCCCGAATACCACCGTCGATAAATCAGCATAAGTCGCTCAACGATATGGATTTTCCGCGATTTTACCAGAACCTCCTCGAACCGGGAAGAAGAGAAGAGTGCAGCGTGACGACACGGTGGTCTGCGTCTTCCAGTGGACCTCTGGTGAAGTGCGCCTTCATGCCGCAGAATAAAGTGGAGCCTGAACCAACAGTTCGCCATCTTCCCAGAGGCGTAGTGGCCATGGCCCATGGCCCATGGCAGCAGGATTTTACGTGGTGTCCGAACCGGTGACGAACGGGAAGGGAGTCCAACCATTCAAGGAGACCAGAACATGAAACCCAAACCGGGATGGAACCGCCGCAGGTTTCTCGGGACCGCTTTCCTCACCCCTGCGATGTACGGGAGGTCATTCACGACAGGGGCGTCTCCTGAAGAGCCTGCTCGGAAACCTACCCTGGTCATCGATAACCATGGACACGTAGGCGCCCTGAAGCCCGAGGATCTCCTGGAGGGCTACAATCCACAGCTGGATCGCAGCATCTTCGAGATCACCAACTCCAAACTCGGGCTTTCTGCCCGCGAACTGATTGAAGCGATGGATGCAACCGGTGTGGACATGGCAGTGCTTCACACTCTCAGAGTGTGGGCCAACAAGTATCAAGCCCGAGTCCTGCGAGAGTTCCCGGACCGATTCATTGCCGTGTGCAAGCTCGACGAGCGGAAGGCGTACACGAGTGAACAAATAGACAAGCTTCACCATTACGTCGGAGATTGGGGGTTCCGAGGCTTGTACTACGATCCTCCTCCGGGCTCCGATGGTCACGATAACCTGGCCACTTCCAAGTACGAACCCTTGTGGAAGGCGGTGACCTCACTGAACATTCCCGTCTCCTTCGTTACTTACACCGGCAGTCCCTCCATCGGCTACGAAACGAATTTCGAGAGTCTGTGGCCCATTCTCCTGCGGCTACTCAAGAAATTTCCCGACCTTCCGGTCATGATCGTCCATGGCATCCCGCCCCAGCCCTGCCTGCAGCCGGACAACTCGGTCAAGATCCCGGAAACGGCCATCCGACTGGTCAAGGAACACAACGTGATCCTTGGCGTTCTGCCGGTGCACCTGAACTATGGACCCAACGACGAAGTCCTCAAGAGCTTCTACGACAACTTCGGTCCCAGGCGGCTGGCCTGGGGTTCGGAATTCGTCAAGACGGGCCTCCGTAGTCCAGCCGAGTACTCCCGGCGGTTTCACTACCTGCAAAACAACTGCCCCTACATGTCCCAGGAGGATCTGAGACTTATCCTCGGAGGGAACGTCCAGCGAATCTACCGCCTGGAATGCTGAGACAGACAATAATCAATGTGGTTATGATACTATTCGATAAGCGAGTCTACATCTAAATATAATTTAGTCCATACTTAAATTAAATTCGATGGGGCATCGTTGGGATCGAATCTGAAGAAGCTCTCCGGACGCGAAGTGTCAATTTTCCTGTCCTCTCTTTAAATACATAAATAAATGTAACACTAAAATATTAATAAAATTATATTTATACCTCTAATTATCTTTCTTATTTCCAGCGGTTCGCCTTTATTTGTTCAGTATTGCAATCTCCCTATGGGAGATCCCATTGGGGAGGCGGCCCCCGGTGAGCGGTGACCGCACCCATTCTCCGGCCCGGCTGTCGGCGACGGAATCAAGCCTGCGTCGGGAAGGCCGCGACGCTGGATATCCAGCCGCCGGGATGCGGGATTTGACGCCGGACGCCCCTCCTTGTTTTCCCCACGGCTGCTGATATACAATTTCGCCCATTCGTACGTGTGCGGAGATCCCTTTTATGCGGTCCATTCCAGCTCTTCTGATTCTGGCTTTCCTTTCAGTTCAACTCGAAGCCGCGGATCCACCCGCCAGGCCCAAGCTGATCTCCCTGTATCCCCTGGGAGGACAGGCCGGGGAGACGCTCGAAGTCGAGCTTCGCGGCAAGTTTCTGGACCCGCTTCAGGTGGCTTGGTTCTATTGCGATCAGGTGGAGGCGGAGATCCTGAATCTGGAACGGACCGAGGAAGCCAAGAAAGACGGCGCCGACCAGGAGAACGGCTCCGAGGCCGATCCCTATCAGGGGAAATACCGGGCGCTCCTAAAGGTTCGCATCGCCCCCGACGCCGAATTGGGAGCCCATTACTTTCGGGCTGTGACCCCCGGCGGAATATCCAATCCCCTGAGGTTCCGCGTCACGTCCGAGCCCAACGTTCGCGAAATCGGCACCAAACACAATGAGTTGGACACCGCCCAACCCATCGACTCCTTTCCTTCCGTGGTTCAGGGCAGGCTGCCGGAGCTGGGCGAGGTGGACTACTATCGCTTGCAGGCAACTCAAGACCAGGTCCTCTGTTTCCAAGTGGACTTCTTTTCGAGTACCGCTCCGCTCGGCCTTTGGACGATGCGGCCGAAGCTGAGTATCCATGAGCGGGGAGGCAGTTGGTTCGATCCCGACCGCGATCATCGGTTGGTCATCAATGACCACATGCAGCATCGGCCGACTTTGGCTTACAGATTCCCCCGGGACGGCGAATTCTTCCTGGCCGTGGCAGAGGTCTCGGGCAAGGTCGGGATGTTCGAAAATCCCGGCTACCAGTTGAAGGTCTTACCCGGCGGGAGTTCCGAGGAGACATCCTGTGCCTTCGAACCCGATCGGCCGGCCCATGAGGGCCCCCTGAAATGGACCTGGGCGGGAGAAGCTCCCCAGTCCCTCGTGCCCATGGTATCCGAACGGGACTTCGCCCGGAAGATCGAGGCGGATTGGATCGAGAGACTCCAGGCCCGGAGCGTCCGAGAGGATTCGAATGAGGCTTCCGGCGGAGGCATCTCGTTCGAATCGTTCACCGAGCAGGAGCCGAATGACCAGTCGGGTCAAGCCCTCGACGTGGGGGCCATCCCCGCGGCTCTGGAAGGGGTCATCGGAGGGCCGGGTGACATCGACACCTTCAAATTCAAGGTGCCCGACGGAGCTCTCGTGGCCTTCGAGATCGAGACCCCGCTCAGGAAACCCTCTTATTTCGTCCCCTGGATGAAGGTCATGAGCGCCGACGGCGAGGAAGTCGTCGAAAACCTCAATAAAGTCTGGGGCAGGAGCGGGAACTTCGTCGTCAAGTACCTGGAGGCCAAGACCACCTACAGCTTCGAAAAGGGAGGCGAGTACATCCTCCAGCTTCGCGACATAACGTCCCGGAAGGGAGGCTCCGATTTCAGGTACAGACTGCTGGTCCGGGACCAGGTTCCACATGTCGGAGCGATCCGTCCCGAAGAAGATCACGTTCGGGTCACTCCGGGACAGGTGAGTACGCTGGAACTGTCGGTGGATCTGGAAGAGGGATTCCAAGGCGAAGTCCTGCTCAGCGTCGAAAACCTTCCAGCCGGCGTGAAGGCGTTTCCGGTGGTTGCGAGCCCGAAGCAGAGCCGGTCGACGGAGGACTTGCCCCCATTGAAGGATCAGAAACGTTACCGGGCATCCAACCAGAAGGCCACAGTCGCGCTGCTGGCCGATTCCAACGCCTTGCCGTCACGCAGCCCCTGGCTCATCGATTTGACGGCCCGGCCCGTCAAGGGGGGCAAAATGGGCGAGGCTTTCGCCATCGCCACGCTCCCTCTGCTGGTGGATGGAAATGAGGAAAAGCAACAGCTCGCCTCAAAGCGGTAGGAGTTCCCAGGAAAAGGCACCGTGAGACTGGAAAAGCTGAAATTTGCGACCGGCTTCGACGGATCACCAACGGTCATGCTGTTGGTGCTGGCCGTCGTCCTGGGCCTGTCGGCGGCCTCTCCCCAGGGAGAGCCGTTGCGGCCGGCCAGCAGCCACGCCCTGACCCTCGTCTCCATCGAAATGTTCCCCGATGATGTGGACCTGAGGGGAGCGGATCCTTCACAGCGATTCGTGGTGCTCGGCACCTTCTCCGACGGGCTGCAACGAGACGTGACGTCGCGTAGCAGTTTCGACGTGGCGGACGACGAGGTCGCCAAGATCGAGGGATCTTCCCGAATCGTCGGCGTCTCCCAGGGCGAGACGCGAGTCCGGGTTGAGCTCGAGGGCCACGCCGCAGAAGCAGCGATCCGGGTCCAGGACCTGGTCCGGGAGAAGACCTTCAGTTTTACCCGGGACGTCGGCTCGATTCTCACCAAACACGGGTGCAACAGCACCGACTGCCACGGCAGCGTCAAGGGGCAGGGCGGATTCAAGCTCTCGCAGAACTCCCTCTACCCCGAGGACGACTACAAGTGGATCCTGGAGGGCGGCACCTTCCATGTCCTCACGGACAAGTCGGACGACCCGAAGGTTCCCCGGATCGACTTGAAGGAACCGGAGAAGAGCCTGCTGCTGTTGAAGCCGACCATGGCCATGGCTCACGGCGGCGGGCCCAAGTTTTCCCTCGACTCTCCCGATTACCGGACCATACTGGGTTGGATTCAGGCGGGGGCCCCCTTCGGCGAGGAAACGGATAACAGCGCCGCCGGAGTCGACGGCGTGGAGGTGTTCCCGAGGAAGTTCGTGCTGGAGCCGGGAGGAACCCAGCAATTGGTCGTGATGGCTCACCTTTCGGACGGGCGGAGCGAGGATATCAGCGACCAGGTGCTCTACTCCTCCATCAATCCCTCGATCGTAAGCGTGGGCGGCGACGGGACGGTGAAGGCGGTCGGCAAAGGAGAGACGGCGATCATGATCCGGGCTGCGGGCCACGCGGTCAGCGCTCTCGCCGGTGTGATCACGGACCTGATTCCGAACTATCCGTCCGTACCCGAAAAGAACTACGTCGACGAATACGTCTTCGGCAAACTCCGGCGCTTCAACATCGTTCCTTCCGACCTTTCGAGCGACGCCGAGTTTCTGAGGCGCGTGTGCCTCGATTTGGCCGGCACGCTGCCGCCGCCCAACCGCGTCCGCGAATTCCTGGCCTCGCAGGACCCGCAGAAGCGGGATAAACTGATCGAGACGCTGCTGGACTCCCCCGAATACGTCGACTACTGGACGTACCGATTTTCCCAGCTCTTTCGAGTGGGACGCCTTGTGAACGGCGGCACGACCGAGTTCAACGCGGCGTATTGGGAATGGATCCGAGACAGCGTCATCGATGGAAAACCCTACGACCAGATGGCTCGGGAACGGATCTCCGCGCAGGGATGGGACGGGCCCTCCCGGCACTTCTCCAGGTTCGCCACCGAGAACGATCCCACCGGTCCCCAACAGGTGATGGGAGAGCAGATCCGACTCTTCATAGGCCGCCGGCTGGATTGCGCTCAGTGTCACAACCACCCCTTCGACAGTTGGAGCCAGGACCAGTTCTGGGGGCTGACGGCGTTCTTCGGCAGCTTGGTTCAAGTCGGATGGTCTGACGAGTCCGACATGGTGATCTTCGACAACCCCGCCGGCCGGGACTATGCCTGGGGCCAGTCCGAGGATGTCGCCAAGGTCATTCATCCGCGCACCAAGAAAGAAGTGAAAGCGACCTTGCCCGACGGCACCCCTCTCCCCCCGGAAAGGCAGTTCGATCCGCGGATGGCCCTAGCGGAATGGATCACCGAACATCCCCACTTCGCGGAAGCAACGGTGAACCGGATTTGGAGTTATTTCTTCGGGCGAGGGATCGTTGATCCGGTGGACGACTTCCGGTCCACCAATCCCCCCTCGCACCCGGATCTGCTCACCGCCCTGGCTGATGACTTCAGGAACCAGGGGCACGATCTGAAGAAACTGATCCGGACCATCGTCCGCTCACGAGCCTATCAACTGACTTCGGTCCCCAACGAGACGAACCGGCACGACACCACGAACTACTCCCACTTCCAACCCCGGCCGCTGGACGCCGAGCTGTTCCTCGATGCCATCTCTTTCGTGACCGGAGTGACCGACGAGGAGTACCTGGATACGACGAGAGGTCATGAGCCGGTGGGAACCCGGGCCATGAACCTGAAGAATTGGTCCATCGACCACAGCATGTTCATGGAAGTCCATGGCCGCTACGACCGGGCCGGTAAGCCGAACCGGACCGGCCCCACCCTGCTGCAGGCCCTGCACTCCTTTTCGGGACGGACCTACAACGAAAAACTGGGACGCGAAGGCGGACGGCTGGACCAGATGATCCGGAGCGGCCGCTCCAATAGAGAGATCGTGGAAGAACTTTATCTGCTGGCGTTTACCAGACTTCCGAGCCAGGATGAATTCGATCGCCTGGAGCGTTTGCTCGAGGAGAGCCCGTCCCGGAAGACGACCCTGCAGGATCTGACCTGGGCTTTGATCAGTTCCCGGGAGTTCGCGTATAACCATTGAGCGCCTATAGGCTTTTTGCGAAGTCGCAAAAGGAGAAGCCAACGATGTTGAGAAAAGTGGGTTGCCTGGATGCCAGGCTCGCCAGTCGAAGAGACTTCTTGCGATTGGGCTCTCTCAGCCTGCTGGGAGCCAACCTCACGCATTACCTTCAGTTCAAGAGCCTGATGGCGAGTGCGGGAGTGGATATCGAGAAGGAGGCCACGGCGAAATCGATCATCCTGCTCTGGCTGGAGGGTGGACCGAGTCATATCGACACCTACGATCCCAAGCCGAACAGTTCGTTCAAGCCGATTTCCACCAACGTTCCGGGGATTCAGGTGACGGAGCTCTGTCCTCTCGTCGCCCAGCAAATGGACAAGATCGCCGTCGTCCGGTCGGTCCGCACGGAGGAAGCCAATCACCTCGAGGGCGCGCACAACGTGCTCACCGGGCATCGTCCCAGTGCGGCCATGGCGTTCCCCAGCGTCGGCTCCATCATCACCAAGGAGTTGGGTCCGATAAACACCATGCCCCCGTATGTCCTGGCCCCCCAGTTCGACGTGGACCGGCAATACGAGCAGCTCTTCAAGAGCGCGCACTTGGGGGCGAAATACGATCCCCTGATCCTGGGCGACCCGACGGGTTGCAGCTTCAAGGACATCACCACGGTTTGCGACCCCAACTTCGCCGTCGCGGATCTGACCCTCCCCAAGGGATTGCCGGTCGAGCGGTTGGAGTCCCGGCTTTCGATGTTGCAGATGGTCGACTCCGCCTACCGCAAGAAGGTGGAATTGGCCGAGTTCAACGCCATGGACGGGTTCCGTGAGAAGGCGCTGCAGATGATTCTGACACCGGAGGTCCGGGAAGCGTTCGAACTGACCCGGGAGCCGGAAAAGGTCCGAAACGCCTACGGAAGAAACGGCTTCGGCCAGAGCGTGCTCCTGGCTCGGCGCCTGGCGGAAAGGGGATCCCGTTTCGTGACGGCGGCCGGCTACAAGTTCAACGAGTGGGATACGCACGGGAACAACGACAAGCAGCACAAGGATGCGTTGGTTCCGCCGCTCGATCAGGCCCTGTCCGCCCTGCTGGTCGACCTGGACGAGAGAGGGATGTTGGACTCGACGATGGTCATCGTCATGGGCGAGTTCGGACGGACACCGAACCACAACGCCAGCGGTGGACGGGACCACTGGCCCCATGCCTGGACGTTGCTCATGTCCGGAGGCGGAGTTGAGGGGGGTCAGGTGCTCGGAGCCAGCGACGAGAAGGGCGCCCATGTGGCGGAGCGGGAGGTTTCCATCGGAGACATCTTCGCGACCGTGTACAAGGCGATGGGAATCGACTGGACCAAGGAGTACATGACTCCCATCGGACGTCCCGTAAAGATCGCCAACTCCTTCGAGGACAAGACCGGGAAGCCCATTCCGGAACTCCTCGGATAGGAGCGGCGGTTTCCAACCGCCGGGAGGGGCGATTTCCAGTCGCCCTCTTGGGGGGTATAGGGGGGGACGGCAGCCCCCCCTCCGCATTTCGGCGTGGGAGCAGAGTTCTCCAACCGCCGATTCCCGACCAACAATGAAGAGGGGGGACAGGAATGTCCCCCCTCCTATCGCCCCTACGGGGCTCGATTCAATTCCCTCAACAGATCCAGCGCGGCTTGGCGAATTCCGGGATCAGGGCTTTCGGACGCTTTCCGCAGATGGCTCATGGCTTGTTTCACATCCCCCGAGAGAGCGAGGACGGCACCGAAACTGAAGTGCGTCCGATGATGCGAAGGGTTCAGTTCAAGAGCCTTCTCGAAATGGGAGAAGGCCTCTTCGATCTTGCCGTCTGACGCCAGAATCTCCCCCAATAGACTGTGGGCGTCCGGACGCCTGGGGTCCAGCTTGAGGGCTTCCTCCAGATAACCTCGAGCTCGCTCGTAGAGTCCCCTCTGGGCCAGGATGGCCGCATAGTCCAGGTAGATCTGAACGTCGGACGGATTGTTTTCGATGGCCCTCTCGAGATGATATTCGGCCTCGGCCCAGTCTCCCCGAGCCACCAGGACGGTGGCGAGGTTGTGGTGGGCGGCCGGCAGGTCCGGTTCCAGACGGACGGCCTCACGCAGCGCCGTTTCCGCCTCGCCGAACAGCCCCCTTTCGAGCAGAAGCGCTCCCAGGTTGCTGTGGACCTCCGAGCGCTCCGGGTCCGGCTCGATGGCCTCCCTCAAGGTCCTCACGGCCTGGTCGACGCGCCCCGATTCCCAGTGGAGGAGAGCCAGGTCGTTCAGAATCGCTCCCGGTTCCGGATCGTTCCGCGACGCCCGTTCCAGGACGGTCACCGCTCGGGAAAGCTGCCCCGATCTGGCCAGGGCCAGTCCCTGACGGTGAAGGGTGGTCCAAAGATCGGGTTGGCGGCGCAGGGCCTCCTCATACATGGGAATCGCCTTGGCGAACTGTCCCGCCTCGAAATAGGCCTCGCCCAGACGATGGTAGAACTCGGGCTCTGACGGATGGTGGGTCTCGATGGCCCTCTCCAGATTCTCGATCCCCGCTTCCAGATTGGACTTGTCCTCCACCTGTGCCACTGCCAGGTAGAGGTCCCGTTCCCGCGTTGCGATCTGGCTTGGATAGTAGAGCTTCACTTCGCCTCGATACGGCCGCTTGTAAAAGGGTTCCTCCTCCAACGGGGCCAGAAGATCCCGCTCCGGCTTGAAGCGCTGTATGTAGTGATCGGTCATCACAGCGTGAACGACGTCGTCCGTTCGGCGCTTCGGCATGTGACAAGTCAGGCAACCCGACGAAGAAGTGTGCCTTCGTGACGCGATCTGCTCATCGAGCGCCGACGCGTGGCAGCTCCGGCAGACCTCCGCGTAGTGGCGAGCGGCCTTCTCACCCCTTGGGATGTCATGAGGATCATGGCAGGTGACGCAGGTCATCGCTCCGCCGCTCTTCTGGAAACAGAGTGACTGACGCAGCCGGTACGCAGCATTGACGATGACGAACTTGTCGTCATGTCCGGCGCCCGGTGCATGGTCGAAATGGAGGACGTAGTCCGACAGTTCGTCGCCCGGCCGAAAGGAGAACACACCCCGCCCGAAGCGGTGAATGAGCGGCGGCAGCCGGGCACTGGTGGTCTCCAGATGGCATTGCATGCAGACTTCCATCTGCCGCTCCGGGCTCATCCTTCCCGGGTTCCGAATGCTGGTCCGAACCGCTTCCAACGAGGCGTCCGCCTTTTTCGCCACGGCGACATGGTTCCGCCCAGGCCCGTGGCAGCGCTGACAGTCGATGCCTTCCGGGATTTTCCCCCTGAAAAAGGAGGCCCGTCCGAAGGAGTCGCTTCCCGGCTCGATTTCCGGATAGGCGTTGTGACAGAACATGCAACCGTGATGGATTCTCCGCTGGAATCCATGGTGGGAACGGGAGTCGTATCCGGGACTCATGGCCCAGAAGGACCCTTTCTCGCTGTACCAACTCACCGGAAGCTCGAAGAGCTTGCCGTCGGGCGAGTGGTGGAGGTAGGTCCGCGTTCGGTTGCCGGAACCCACGACGAAATGGATCTCCTTCTCCACCACGTTCACTTCCTTGCCGCCGAACCCGATCTGGTGGCGCCGCTGGAAGTACCGGCCGTCCCGCTCAACCATGGTGTAGTAGCGTTTCGAGGCCGCGTGGTAGTAGACGTTGTTCCCGGTCCAGTCTTCGACCGACTTCTCGGGCCGCATACGATAGAAGGAGCGCCCCATCCCCGTATGTTGGTAGGTCTCGTAGACGTTCGAGTGGCAGGGCCGGCAGGAATCGGCACTAAGGTAGCCTGCGTCCGTCCCGGAAACGAGGAGAGGTTCCTGAGATCGACCGGAATGCCAGAATGCGGCTCCGAGAACGAAGGCTGGAATCAGTAGGAACAGGGCCAGGGAGGACTTCAAAACCGGGGTCAGAATAGCAAGGGAGGGAGCAAAGAGAAAAGAGCAAAGAGAAAAGAGTGGGATTGGCGCGAACTCTTCTCTCTTTCCTGATTTCCTATTTTCCTCTTTCCTCTCCGATGTATACTCGATGCCGACACCAACCCCCACGGAGTTCAGGAGCGATCGCAACTGTCTTGAATCGGTTCGCCAGACTCTCTCTGATCCCACTCCTGCTGTCGCTCGGCGGCACCGCTGTGGGAGCCAAGCTCGACGCGCTCGATGCCAGGGAAACCGAAGAGGGCGTCTTGATCACGGACGGGGGCCAACCGGTCCTTTTTTACCAGCGGCGCACCAAGTCTCATCAGGGCAAGATGCCCCGGGCCAACTACATTCATCCGCTGTATGGACTGGACGGCCATGTGCTGACGGAGGATTTTCCGGAAGACCACCTTCACCACCGGGGCGTTTTCCTGGGGTGGCACCAACTCACGGTGGACGGAAAGCCCGCAGGAAATCCGTGGCGGGCCGAGAATATCGAGTTCGATGTGCGCGACATCGAGATTCTGTCCGGAGACAAGAATCGGTTGACCCTCGCCACCCATGTCTGGTGGAGATCACACTTCCTGCGCGATTCCAACGGCGAGCCCAAACCGATCGTTCGGGAAAAAGTGAGAATTCAAGTGGGCGCCGTCCGGGACGACGTCCGTCCCATCGACTTCGACATCCGGCTGCAAGCCATGGTCGAGGGTGTCCGGTTGGGCGGGTCCGCGGGAAAGAAGGCCTATGGGGGCTTCACGATCCGGCTCGGCTTGCCGGATGACGTCCGTTTCACCAGCGAAATTGGGGAGCTCGAGCCCATAGAGACCCCGCTGACGGCTGGTCCCTGGATGGATCTGGCCGGCACCTTCGACGCCGAGACCGGAGTTTCCGGGTTGACCATACTCTGCCATCCGGAAACACCGGGAATGCCCCGCCGCTGGGTTCTCCGCCGGGGCAGAAGCATGCAGAACCAGGTTTACCCCGGAAGGGTTCCCGTCCCGATTTCCAAAGAGACACCGGTCCGGCTGCGCTACCGAATGCTGATCCACCGGGGTGAGCTGCCCCCGGAAAGAATCGCGGAAATGTTGCGACAATATGGAGAGGAGAAGTGATTCCACCTTGAGACCACCCGGGAAGCCCTTGAGGACCTGGCTCACGGCTGTGCCGACGAGCTCGTTGACAGACCGTTTATTCAAAGTGCCGACCTGATGCTGTCCGATCCCCATCGCTTTACCCGGCTGAATCGCCTCCTGGATCCAATTCTCGAGGCGCTGGCGGCCCGGCTGGAGTGAGCGGGAAAGAGACGCCCATTCACCATGCAACCTCCGGCCTACAAGGTGGCTGCCGCTCACGTGGCCCCGGTGTTCCTCGACAAGGACGCCACGCTGGAAAAGGCCTGCGCCCTGATCGGGGAAGCCGCCCGCAACGGGGCTCAGCTCATCGTCTTCCCGGAGACCTACATACCGGCCTTTCCGCTCTGGTGCGCGCTGCAGGCCCCCATTGAAAACCATGATCTTTTCTGCCAACTCGCTGCCGGCAGTCTGCGGGTGGACGGGCCGGAAATAGGCAAGGTTGCAGACGCGGCCCGCCGCAGCGGCATTTTCGTCTCCCTGGGATTCAACGAGGTCTCGCCAATCAGCGACGGTTGCCTCTGGAACGCCAACCTGCTCTTGAGCGACCGGGGGGACATGCTCTGCCACCACCGCAAGCTGGTTCCGACCTTCTACGAGAAACTGGTCTGGGCGCCCGGGGACGGCAGTGGACTTCAGGTGTCCGAGACCCGGCTGGGTCGAGTGGGGATGCTGATTTGCGGGGAGAACACCAATCCCCTGGCTCGTTTTGCCCTGCTGGCCCAGGGCGAGCAGGTCCATCTATCCACCTACCCGCCCCTGTGGCCCACCCGCGATCCTGCCACCGGCGGCAACTACGATCTCAAACAGGCGATACTGATTCGGGCCGGTGCCCATTCCTTCGAAGGCAAGGTCTTCAACGTGGTGGCCTCCGGATTCCTGGATGCGGCGGCCCGGGACCGTCTGGGCCGACTGACCCCGGAGGCCGGCAGCAT
Organism: Acidobacteriota bacterium; assembly: GCA_965263035.1. Classification (GTDB taxonomy): domain Bacteria; phylum Acidobacteriota; class UBA6911; order RPQK01; family JAJDTT01; genus JAJDTT01. Next base: position 3,500,734 of record OZ253580.1, on the reverse strand, counting down.
TCTGGACGGGAGCCCCAGAGGCATCTCGGTGGTCATGGGTCCGGAGGGAACCCCGGTCAGCCAGATTCTGCAGGATGAGGAAGGCCTCCTCTACGCAGAGATCGATCTCTCCCAAACGGTGGCCCCCAAGCAGATCCACGACGTGGTGGGCGGGTACAACCGGTTCGACATCTTCAAGCTCAGTGTGGACCGGTCCTCCAGATCGCCCGTGAACTTCGAATCCACAGACCCTCGTCTCGAATCGGTTGATGCCGACCCATTCGAACAGGACCGCTCGTGAAGTCTACCGGTCATAGGAAACCACGGGATTCTCCTTTCGGGGAGCAGGCGATTCGGAACGGCTTCAAGATTTCGTCGGTGACGCCCTCAGACAAGGGGCATCCGTGCGGAGAGTGCGTCAGTCGGAAAGGATTAGTCAGGAAATAAAGGTCTTTAGAACGAGGCTTAGAACGCCGGCCAGAACCAGACCGACCATCCACATCAGGAGCCTCACGTCCGCTTCGATGTTTGCCGGACGGTTTTGTAAGTCGCAATCTCCACGACTGCGTCTCGGGCCTTGTCGTCAGGCGCGCCGGCAGCCCTGAAGGCGTCATAGGTTTTACGCCCCTCCGAAGCGAACAGCCTCTCCTTCCTGATTCCTGTAGACTGACGCGATGTTACGACCAGCGAAACAGCAGTCCACATTCGGCCTGCTTGGATCGTTCGCCTTCCTGCTTCTTGGTTTCGCTGCCTGCAGTCCTCCCGAGAGTGCGCCGGACGTTCAGACCTCGATTGAGACTTCGGAAAAGCCGAACATCGTCCTGATCCTGGCGGACGATCTGGGCTACGGGGACCTGGGACTTTACGGTCATCCCATGGCCAAGACCCCCAACATCGACCGCTTGGCGAAAGAAGGCGCGCATTTCACCCAGCATTACGCCAATGGGCCGGAGTGCACTCCGACCCGGACCGCGCTCTTGACCGGGCGCTACCAGCAACGGGCCGGCGGACTGGAGTGCGCCATCGGCACCGGCAACGTCGGCCGTTACGACGACGCGATCCGGCTGGCCGAGCAACGGGAGCTGGGGCTCCCCTCGGAACAGACGGTGATGCCGGGGGCTTTGAAGGACGCCGGCTACGTCTCCGGCGTCTTCGGCAAATGGCATCTGGGTTACGAACCCCAGTTCAACCCCTTGGAGCACGGCTGGGACGAGTTCTTCGGTTACCAGGGCGGGAACGTACACTACTTCAACCACCGGGAACTGAGCGACCTGCACGTTCTCTTCGACGGGAGATTGCCGGTCTATCGGGAGGGGTACATGACCCACCTGATTACCGACGCTTCGATCGACTTCCTCCAGCGGCACAAAGATCGGCCCATGTTTCTGTATGTGGCCCACGAAACCCCTCACTTCCCCTTTCAGGGGCCTGAGGACGAGGACAAGGTGGTCACCAAGGAGAACTGGATGGAGAGCGACCCGGCCACCTACGCCGCCATGCTGGAGGATATGGATTCGGAAGTCGGCCGGTTGCTAACCGCCATCGACGAAGCGGGGATCCGAGAGAAGACCGTCGTCGTCTTCGTCTCGGACAACGGCGGTCTGAAGGGGGCAGCCAATATGGCTCCCTTGCGGGGCGCCAAGGGGACGACTCTGGAAGGAGGCATCCGCGTCCCCCTCATCATTCGTTGGCCCGGTCGAATCGAATCGGAAACCAGGAGCGGACAAGTCTCGGCGACCTTCGACCTGACTCGATCGTTCCTCACATTGGCCGGCGCCGGCGTGCCGGCTGAACGGCTGGACGGCTACGACATCATCGGTCACGTGGCGGAGAATCGAGAAGATTTCGACCGGACCTTGTTTTGGCGCGGCCGCCGCGGCGACAGAACCTGGTCGGCCGTGCGCGAGAGCGATCTCAAGTATGTCCGCAAGATTGAGGGGCAACAGACGGAGGAATGGATGTACGACTTGTCCAGCGACATCCACGAGGAGAACGACCTGCTCAGATCCCGATCGGAAGCCGCCAATCGATTGAAGGGCCTCCTGGGAAAATGGGAGGCTGATATGAAACCGGCGCGGTGACCATGCCGATAAATTGGGTGTTTACAGGACCGTAAAACGAGGAAGAACCTATGTCGACGAAAAACAGCAACCATGTCCACACTGGCCAGGACTCGACGGAGTCACGCCGGACCTTCGTGAGATCGGTGGCGGCCGGAACGGTCGGAGCCGGATTGTCGTTGGGATTCAACGCGGCGAGCTATGCCAAGATCAAGGACGCGAACGACCGGGTGCGAGTCGCCGTGGTGGGTCTCCGCGGGATGGGATGGGGCCACGTCAATGGCTACGCAGGACTCGAAAACGTCGAGGTCGCGGCCCTCTGCGACGTGGACGAGAACATCAGCGCCAAGCGGGTGAAGGAGATGGAAGAAATGGGCCTGCCGCGGCCCGCGACCTATTACGACCTGCGCCGCGTGCTGGACGATCCCACCATTGACGCCATCAGCGTGGCGACGCCGAATCACTGGCATGCCCTGGCCGGATTCTGGGCGGTTCAGGCCGGCAAGCACGCCACCCTGGAAAAACCGGGAACCCACAACTATTTCGAAGGGCAGCAGCTGATCAAGGCGGCCAAGAGATACGACCGTTTGATTCAGCACCACGCGGAGCGCCGGACCTTCGAAGGCTACAAAGCCGCCATGAAGTTCCTGCACGAGGGCGGACTCGGCGAGGTCTACCTGGCGAAGGGGATGTGCTACAAGTGGCGCAATACCATCAAACGCAAGGGACCCGAGCCGGTTCCCGCGGGCGTCCACTACGATCTCTGGCTGGGGCCTGCGCCCAAGCGTGAATTCACCCGGAACCGGTTCCACTACAACTGGCATTGGCACTGGGATTACGGCAACGGAGACATCGGCAACCAGGGCGCCCACCAGGTGGATATCGCACGCTGGGGACTCGGCGTCACCTTGCCCACCAAGATCTCATCCATGGGCGGCCACTTCATGTTCGACGACGATCAGGAGACCCCCAATACACAGATGTCTCTTTTCGAGTTCCCCAGCGAACAGGGGGGCGGCGACAAGAAGAAGATCATGCAGTTCGAGGTCCGCCACTGGGCCACCAATCACGAAGGGGGATTGGGGAAAGGGGCCGGCAACAACATCGGCAACCTCTTCTACGGCTCCGAGGGTTACATGGTGATCGATGGAGGGGGCAACTGGCGGACGTTCATGGGAAAGGGACGGGAACCGGGCCCTTCGGGCAGCGGTGGCGGCAACATGTTCCGCAATTTCGTGGAGGCCATCCGCGCCAATGACCGCTCCATCATGGAAGGCGACATCGTCGAAGGGCATCGCAGTTGTGCCCTGATTCACATGGCCAATACTTCATACCGGCTCGGCCGAACCCTGGATTTCGACCCCGGGACCGAGCGCTACACCGGTGATGACGAGGCCAACGCCATGCTGACCCGGAACTACCGTTCGCCTTATGTGATTCCGGAGAAGTTCTAGGAAAACGACGAGAAACAAGGATCGGGAGCGGCCGGCGGCCAGAGTGTTGCCGTCGGGTCCTATCACGCTCCTCGCTCGAGCGGATGGCTCCGATCCTTTAGCGGGAACCTCACCCGCGCACCCGTCAACTGGGACTGGTAGACGGATGAGATCATCTCGGTGGTCCAGCGGCCGTCCATCTCGTTGACGGCCGGTTCACGATCCTCCTCGATGGCTTGGAGCAGATCGGCCACCATGAGGGTGGCCAACTGGCCGGATCCGGCCCGCTCTTCCGCCGTCAGTTCGATGGTCTCCCAAGCTCCACTGTGCCAATCGGGGGAACGAAGTATCGCCGCACCCGCAACGGTCGGCAGGTAGATCACTCCTTTGCTGCCATAGAGGTAGATTCCAAAACGCCGTCCTGTCTTGACGTCATTTGCCTTGGATCCGAAGTAGGCGTGGACGCCCTGCCCCAGATAGAACATGGCGGCGATCTGGTCTCCCGCAAGCGATCCCATGCTTCCCGGTCCCTGCTTCTCGCGGATGTGGCTTGGTTTCAACTCGGACTCGTGGTCCGTCACGTGGGCGAACACCCATTGCGGGTTGCCGGCAAACATCCTCAGCAGATGCATCAGGTGGCACCCCAGCACGATCAGATCCTCTCCGCCTGCACGCCGGTCTTCCTTGCCTCGGGCCCGAATCTCCTGAAGCACGCCGATCTCGCCTTGCCGGACCATCTGCAGGACGCGCCGCGTCATGGGCAGCGTCGCCGTCACCAAGCCGACCTGGACCTTCACGCCGCTCTTCCGGATGGCCTGCACCATGGCGTCCGCTTCCACCAAGTCGCGCGCGAAGGGTTTCTCCATCAGGATATGGGCACCGGACTCGGCCACGGCCGTGACCATCTCCAGGCGGTGGTCCAGCGCGTGGGGACAGATCGCCACCAGATCCGGATTCTCCTTGCGGAGCATTTCGCGATAGTCCCGATAGCCCTGCTTTGCTCCCGTGTGGCTCATGACTTCTTTTCGGCCGGTGTCGTCCGGGTCGGCGACGGCCACTACGTCGATGGTGTCGAACGGATTGAAGGCGGCGTCCCAACCGTGCCCGTAGCCGCCCACGCCGGTGTGACCGATCACGGCGGCACGGTATTTTTTGTTGGCCGAATAGAGATTGGCGGTGTTGCCAGCGAGACGGGATGCCGCCCAGGCTCCGGCCGTGGATGTTATGAAATGGCGTCTGTTCATATTTGCCTCAGTGATGTGGAGGACTCGGAGTGGGGACTCCGTCCCCCCTGCCCCCCTGTCGGCGACAAGAAAGTCGCCGCTCCCGTCGCCCCTACCGGTCTACGTCCTGCTCCCAGTTTGCGAACAGGCGCTTGATTTCTTCTACGACTTCCGGCTTCTCGTAGGTCAGCGTCTGGCGCTCACTCGGATCGGTCCTCAGATCGAACAACATGTCCACCTGCTCAACGCCGTCCAAGACGTACTTCCAGTGCCCCTTGCGGACCGCCTTCTGTACATAGCACTGCCAGTAGGGCCGCTGTGGATTGCATTCGCCCACGAACTGGATGCGCCAGAAGAAGGTGCGCTCCTGTGAAGGTTTCTCTCCGTTCAGTATGGGGAGGATGTCGATTCCGTCCAGGGTGCGTCCCTCCGGCGGCGCACTCCCCGTGGCTGCCAGGATGGTGGCCGAGAAATCCATGGTGATGACCGCCTGATCTGAGGTCTTGCCGGCCGGGAGGCGTTTCGGCCAACGGACCAGGCCGGGAACCCGAATCCCGCCCTCCCACAATGTGGCCTTGTGATTGAAAAAAGGTGCGGTGCGCGAGAGGCGCTCGCCTCCGTTGTCGCTGGTGAAGATGACCAGGGTGTTGGCGGCCAGACCCTTCCGATCGAGCACATCCAAAATTTCGCCGACCCCGTCGTCGATTCGTTCGACCATGCCGTTGTAGTCCTCGCGGGTCCCTTCCAGCCGATTCTCCGCCGTCGCAACCCAGCGCCGGTTCGGTGGCTGGAACGGCCAGTGAGGTGCGTTGTAGGAGACGAAGAGGAAGAACGGCTTGCCCGCGTGGCGTTCGATGAAGTCGACGGACCCCTCGGTGATGAGATCGGTCATGTACCCATCTTTCTTCACCGGTTTGCCGTTTTCGTAGAGATCGGGAAGACCTCTCTCTGGAATCACCTCGCGATGGGTGTAGAAATCGATGTTTGCACCCAGGAAACCAAAAAACTCATCGAATCCGTGTGCATTTGGTCCCGTCTCGGGGGTGATTCCCACGTGCCACTTCCCCATGAGTCCCGTCGCATAGCCGTTATTCTTCACCATCCTGGCCACGGATGTCTCCGACGTGGACAGTCCCGGAGACCCCGCGCCCGCGAACGCCCATTCGATCCCACTACGCTGTTGGTAGCGCCCGGTAAGAAAAGCGATGCGCGTCGGCGTGCACACAGGGGCAGCCGCGTAATTGTCCGTGAGCTTGACTCCCTCCCGAGCCATGCGATCCAGGTGAGGGGTTTGGAGATCCGTGGCGCCGTAGGGACCCACGTCGCCATATCCCATATCGTCGACCAGAATGAAGATAACGTTCGGTTTGTCACCAGCTTCAGCGTCCGGCTGTATGGAGACGGCGAGCAAGAGACCGAATATCGTCGAGAACCACTTCATTTGCGTTTTCCTCCTCCTGGATGACAACGGAACGACGCCTGCATCCTTGCTGGGAGCGAGTATACGTCCTCGACCCAGCAATGGCACCGGTGCAGCTATCGGCGGCGCGAGCTTTCCAATAGAATGGCCGGAACCTGACCATGGCCTTGAAAGCAGGAATCATCGGTACGGGAACCATCTCACTGGACCATGCGGTGGCCTGCCTCGGGAATCCCAAAGTCGAATTGACCGCGGCCTGCGACCTTTCCGCCGAGGCTTTGAACGCCTTCGGCGACCGATTCCAGGTCCCCAATCGCTATACGGATCTGAACCAGTTGCTGTCGGAAGAACGGCTCGATATCGCCATCGTCGCCCCCTGGGGCCCTGCGCACGCCGCCGTCAGCATCGCGGCGGCCAACTCGGGAAACGTCCGGGCCATCCTGTGCGAGAAACCCATCGCCAGCGACGCCGCCGAGTGCGCAGCGATGATCGCCGCGGCCCGCGAGAACGGCGTCTTGCTGGCGGAAGCATTCAAGTGGCGGCACGATCCGCAACACGTCCGGATCAAGGAGATCATCGATGCCGGCCATATCGGGACGGTCGTCTCGGTCCAGGGCACCTTCTCTTCCCCTCTGGTTCGATTCGCCGAGCCGGACAACTGGCGCTACGATCGCCGCCGGGGCGGCGGGTCCGTCTACGACACGGCATGCTACCTGATTCATTTCTCTCGGTTCGTCATCGGCGAGGAGCCCCACCGGGCCTATGCGGTGGGCCGGTTTATCGAGTCATCCGACGCGGATATGTCGGCCGTCATCCAGCTTGAGTTTCCGGGAGGTGCTACAGCCCAACTGACCACGAGCTGTCAGTACGGCTACTGCCAGGCGACGGAGGTGCTGGGCTTGACCGGGTGGATCCGTGCCGACCTGCCGTTCGACCAACGGAGCGTGAGGGAACAGGAGTTCGTCGAGAAGGAAGACCTGCCCGCCACCATCGAAGTGTTCCATGACAACTTCGACCATGAAGTCCACCGCTTCTCCCCCGTGGATCAGTTTGCCCTGCAGCTCGACCACTTGGTGGAATGCCTCGAGACGAACACGCCGCACCGGATTTCCCCGGAGTTCAGCCTGGGCAACATGCGGGTCATCGATGCCGTCTATGAGTCCATGAAGACGAGGAAGCCCGTAGACTTGAAATCCACCTAAAGGAGGGGTCCTCCAATGTCGTTCAAATACTCCATCATCACCGAAACCATCGGGAGAATCGGACACTACGTACTTGAGACGCCGGAGCCGATCCTGGAAGCCATCAAGCGGGCCGGGTTCGACGCCGTCGACCTGCCGGGCAATCCGCAAAAGCTCGATGTCGACAAGTTCCGGAGGCTTCTGGATTCCACGGGACTCGAGGTCAACGAAATTTTGGGTGCCTGGGCTTATCATCACGCCGGAGAAAACAGGGACATGGCCGGCGACGACGTGGAAGCCCGGCGTAGAGGCATCGACTACGGCAAGGCCTGCATCGACTTGGCGTCGGCCTTGGGGGCGAAGTATTACCAGATCTGCGCTTCCCAGACTCCCGTCCCGCAGATCCCCTTCCCGAAGCTGCCTCTGCACGTCTTGAGAAGCAATTTTCTCGAGTCCACAAGGGAGATCTGTGAATACGGGGGAGAGCGGGACATCACGGTCCTGTTCGAGCCGCTGAACCGTTATGAGGCCTATTCCGGCATCATGACCTCCGTCTTCGACGCCATCAGCTTGATCGACGATCTGGGTCTGCCCAATCTCGGCGTCCAGCCGGACGTCTACCACATGAACATCTCCGAGGCCTCGACCACCAGCGCCCTGATGGCGGCGGGGGACCGGATCAAGGTCATGCACATGAACGAGACCAATCACTGCTTCATGGGCGAAGGCCATGCCGACTATCCGGCGATCTTGGGCGTCCTCAAGGAAATCGGTTTCGACGGATTCCTCTCCATCTACATGGGCTTGGTTCCTCCGGAAATCTCGTATCACGCCGGAATCAGCCAAGAGGCGGCGATGCCCGGCCTGCAGGAGGCCCTGGAGAGACAGATCAATTTTCTGAAGGCGGTTGAAACTTCCGTCGACTACCAGCGGCGGCTCTACGACTCGAAGGCGTCCTACATCACCCGTGAGGGAACGCAGGACTTGGGCGAGAGCGGGACGGAATATTGAAGTCCCGGCGGACAAGACCCCATTATTGAGCTATGCAGACCAACCGGACCAAAGAAAAACTGAACGCCGGGGAAGCGGTCCTCGGCACCTTCATGGGGCTGGGCAGTCCAAATGTTGCCGAATTGTTGTCTCAGGTCGGCCTCGACTTCCTGGTCATCGAAACCGAGCACAACGGGTTGGATTCGGCCGAGATCGAGCATCTGCTCATGGCCATCAAGGGGACGGACACCGTACCCATCGTCCGCGTCCCCTCCCATGAACATGTGTTCATTCAACGCGCCTTGGACATGGGCGCCCTGGGGATCATCGCTCCCATGTTGAGGACCGCGGCCGAGGCCGAGGCCCTGGTGGCCGCAACCCGCTACCCGCCGCACGGGATCCGGGGTTGGGGCCCGATGCGCGCCAGCCAGTACACCATCGACACCGACGACTACATCAGACGGGCCAATGACAACATCCTGGTCGCCGCACTCCTGGAGACCCGAGAAGCGGTCGAGAACCTGGAAGAGATCACTTCCGTTCCGGGCCTCGACGCCCTCTACCTGGGCATGTGGGATCTCTGTTTCTCCATGGGCTTCAATCCCATGGAGATGCCCTTTCCGGAAACGGACGCGGTGATCGAATACGCAGCGGAGATCGGGAAGAAGAACGGGGTCGCCATCGGGATCGGTTCCACGACGCCTGACGAATTGAATCTGCGGAAGGCCCAGGGCCTGACCTTCCTGGGCTTCGGTCCCGACTACTACCTGATGCTGAATGCGGTCCGGGCCGGAATCGACGCCTTCCACGGATCAGAGAAAGGAAGTTGACAACGCCATGATGGAATATCGAGCGCTGAGGGATTCCACCGGGCACCTGGGCGACGTCAAGCGCCTTTCGGAAAACCTCGCTGAAGACGGTTATCTCCTCCTGCGGCGCCTGCTCGATCCCCATCGGGTGTTGCAGGTCAAGAGAGACATCGTGGGGGTCCTGCACGAAACTCACATCATCGAAGAGAAAGACAGCGAGGACCCCATGTGGAGCGGGGGACCCCACCCTTCGGAAGCGGAACACATGAGGTACTACGACAAGATCGTACGCCTCGATTCCTTCAACCGTCTCGCGGAGTCGCCGGAGATCGTCGCGGTCATGGAGGGCATGATCGGCGAAGCCGTCACGGTCTGGGAACAACGACTCATCCGGGTCATGTTTCCCGATCCCGATGCGGCGGAGGATGTCGGCGTGGGCACCCACCAGGACGGTGCCAAGAACCTCGGGTACCAGGCCGACCGGTTCTACACCTGCTGGTTGCCGCTCATGGACATCAATCTGGACATCGGGGGTCTGGCCCTCGCTCTCGGTTCCCACAAGATGGGATTCCTGGAACACGCGGGCTCCAGTCCCAGCGATGCGAAGAAAGCGAGGTCCAAGGGATTCGGACTGGATTCGACGGAATTCGCCTGGGGCACCACCGATTACCATCCCGGCGACGCCATTTTCTTCGGCCATGTCACGGCTCATCGCGGACTGGTGAACCGCTCCGACCGGATCCGGCTCTCGTGCGATTTCCGCTACCAGTCCGTCAAAGACACGGTCAACTGGGTCGCCCATACGCCGGGCCCCGACGTGCGGCGGGTCGCCCAGAAGATCGACGCCGTCATCACCAGCCGCGCGCTCTACGTGACCACCCACGCGGACAAGGAAACGCTGCAGAAGGTCCGCCGGCTCATGCTGGAGGAGAAGTCGACGTCCCTGAAACGCGCCCAGGAACTCGCTGCCGAGATCGGAAGACGGAACCAACCAGTTTCATGACCGATTTCGAGGCCGAGACCGGCGACCTCGGTTTCCTCCTTGCCCTCCGTCCCCGATTGCCACTCCTTTTACTGGCGGCGTTCCTGACCCCTGGATTGGCGGGGAACGAGACCGATCCGTCCCGACCGGGCCTCTTCACGAAAATCCCGCCCTCCAGCAGCGGCATCGCCTGGGTGCACGAGAACGCCATGTCGGAGATGCGGCATCTGCCGGAAACCCTGGGACCCGGCTGCGCCTTTTTCGACTACGACAATGACGGGTGGTTGGACCTGTACCTGGTCAATTACGGACCGTCGGATTTCTTCACACCGGAGAAGAGGCTCAGCAATGCCCTCTACCGGAACAACGGCGACGGAACCTTCAGCGACGTCACCCGCAAGGCGGGCGTCGCCGCGGGAAGTTTCGGCATGGGGGCCGCGGCCGCCGACTACGACAACGACGGAGACACCGATCTCTATGTCACCGCCTACGGCCGCGCCATTCTCTACGAGAACCAGGGGGACGGGACCTTCCGGGACGTCACCCGAGTTTCGGGTCTGGCCGCTCCCGGGTGGACCACCAGCGCCGTCTGGTTCGACTATGACGGCGACGGATGGCTCGACCTGTTCGTCTGCAGCTTCGTCAAATACCAGATCGACAACCCGGTGCGGTGCGGGAACAACCAACTGGGCAAGAACTACTACTGCATCCCCACCTTCTTCGAACCGACGCCGAGCCTGCTCTTCCAAAACAACCGCGACGGCACCTTTGCCGAAGTCGGGGGCAAGAGCGACATCGGCCGGTCACTGGGCAAGGCGCTGGGCGTCGTCGCCACTGACATCGACAACGACCGCAGGATGGACCTCTTCGTCGCCAACGACACGGTGCAGAACTTCCTGTTCGTCAACCGGGGAAACGACCGGTGGGACGAGATCGGTTTTCTCGCGGAGGTGGGGTTCAGCGCCAACGGGAAAGCCCGCTCCGGCATGGGGGTCGATTCCGCCGACTTCAATCAGGACGGATGGCAGGATCTGTTCGTGGCCAACGTGGACCAGGAGATGTTCGCCCTTTACCAGAATCAGCGGAATGAATTGTTTCGCGATCTCTCCCATCCCAATCAAGTGGCTCAGTCCACCCGGCTCCTGAGCGGCTGGGGACTGAAGTTTCTGGACTTCGACGTGGACGGGGACATGGACCTGTTTCTGGCCAACGGGCATCCCGACGACATGATCGCCTCCTATTCCCTCCAGGTCACCTACGCCATGCCTCTGCTGCTCTTCGAAAACGTGGACGGCAGGCTCCGGGACATCAGCGAGCGGGCAGGAGCCGTCTTTGCGGAGAAATATCCGGCTCGCGGGTTGACGGTAGGCGACATCGACAATGACGGGAGAGTCGACGTTCTGGTGGCCAACAACGGACAGGCGCCCATTCTATTGCGGAACCGATGGGGGACCGGAAATCACTGGATCGGTCTGAAACTGGTGGGCAAGACCTGTAACCGGGACTCCATCGGCGCACTGATCCGGTGGTCCGCCGGAGGAGTGGTCCGGAGCCGTTTGAAGACCAGCGGGGGAAGCTATTTGGCGTCCCACGATCCTCGGGAGGTTTTGGGACTAGGCAAGGCAGACAAGCTGGATTGGATCGAGATTCAATGGCCCAGTCCCAGCAACCGGGTCCAGAGATTCGAGAACCTACCCCTCGACACCTACGTGACCCTCACGGAAGAATAACGTCGTTATTCGCAAGGTCGGCCGGTCCCCCTCCGGAGGGTGACATATCGATCGACCTCCATGCCGTCCCACGCTTCGCACCCGCTGTCGGGCCAGTGAACTTCCACTCGGCCCACAATCTTCGATGAGCCCAGCCCGAAGATGATCCGGCTGTCGTTGGCGCTGAGATAGCTGCCGTCGGTGTGGCAGCGGCGCCATAGGGGCTTACGGCCATCTCGGAGCAACGCGACTCTAGCTTGATAGACGGCTGCCGGGGTGCTCCTCTCACCCTCCAGCCGAACACCCAGCCAATGGTTCCGGGAGCCGACCTGGTTGAGCAGAAGACGAGCCGGTCCGTTGTTGTTGGCGATGGCGATGTCCACGTCCCCGTCGTTGTCGATATCCCCGAAAGCGGCTCCCCGGCTGACCTCCACAAGATCCACAGCCGGGCCCGCAAGGTCGGATCCGATCTCCTGAGACCGGCCGGTTTCGTCGCCCCGAAAGAGCTGGTTCTCCTGCGCGTAGGGATAGGGTAAATCGGCCGGCTGCCGGTCGTCCATGACCACGGCTCCGTTGGCCACGAAGAGGTCCAACCAACCGTCGTTGTCGTAATCGAACCAGAGGGTGCCGAAACCGGAATAGGGAACGCTCGCGTTGGCCAGCCCGAAGCGGGAGGTGGCGTCCGCAAATCCCTTTTGCCGTCCATTCAGATAGAGCGTGTGGGTCTCCTTCTTGTTGTGAGTCACGAACAGGTCTTCGTCCCCATCGCCGTCGAAATCGGCTGCCGTGACGCCCATGCCCGCCTCGGCCACTCCGTCGATGTTGTAGGCGGTCCCGGACACCAGGCCCTGATCCTGGAACGTCCCATCCCCCTGGTTGATCCACAACTGGTTGGGGGTCCCGTCGTTGGCAACGTAGACGTCCACGCGGCGGTCGAGATCCAGATCCACGGCCACGACTCCAAGACCGGCGCCGAAGGCCCGGCCCAGACCGGCCTCCTCCGACCAGTCGGTGAATCTTCCGTTTCCTTCGTTGCGAAAGAGGCGGTCAGGCAACGGCTGGTAGACATCGGGCGCGCAGTAGTCGCGGCGCTCCCCGCCGCACCTGCGGTTTCCCTTGATGGTGAAGGAGACGTAGTTGGCGACGTAGAGGTCCAGGTCGCCGTCGGAATCGTAGTCGAGGAAGGTGCAGCTGGCGCTGTAACGGGGATCGTCGACGCCGGCATCATCGGTCACGTCGGTGAAGGTCCCGTCTCCATTGTTGCGATACAGAACATTGGGACCGAAGTTCGTCAGGTAGAAATCCAGATGGCCGTCGTTGTCGTAATCTCCGACGGCCATGCCCATGCCGTACCCCCGGTGTCCTACACCGGCCTCACGAGTGACGTCGGTGAACCTGAGTTCTCCCTTCGGATTCAGCTCATTGCGGAACAGCCGGTTCCGGGGCGGTCCCTCTCCGGAAAAGGGAAACACCGATTGGGACACTTCCTTGGACGGGTCCAGCATCGCTCCCTGGACGAAATAGAGGTCCAGATCGCCGTCGCCGTCATAGTCGAACACGCCCACCCCCGAGCCCATGATCTCAGGAAAGAAATACTCGCCCGTCGCTCCGATGAAGTGGTGAAAGTCCAGACCCGTTTCTTGAGCGGCTTCTCGAAAGACAGGCGGGTCGCCGGTAGCGAAAAGAACCCGGGAGAGGGAGCAGACTCCCAGGACAGCGATGGAGAGCAAGCAATTGATTGCGAACGCGGACGGCAGCTTCCTAATTCCCATGGGAATCGGCCGCTCTCTTGAGCTCGGCCAGCAGGCTCTCGATGTCACGGGCTATTCCGGCTTGGTTTGGAGCAACCGCTTTACGCTTCGCCCTCAGGGCATAGTGTTCGGCCTTCGACAGATCGCCCAGTTGGGCATAGGCCAGAGCCAGAGTGTAGAGGTGCAGGGGGTTGCCGTCGTCTTCGCCGTCGAGCGTCTTGTGAAGATGCCGAATGGCTTCTTCATACCTTCCCTGGGTCAGCAACAGGCGTCCCAGGTTGAAATGCGGGAGGGGGAAATTCGGTTGGTGCCGGATGGCGAGCCGCATGTGTTTCTCCGCCTCGGTGCCTTTGCCCAACTGCGCCAACAGATGTCCCAGATTGCTGTGGCTGTCCGCGTGAAACGGATTGATCTCGATGGCTTTTCGAAGTGCGACGATGGCCTCTCCGGTGCGCCCCCGCCACCCCAGGTAGGTCCCGAAATTGTAGTGAGTCTTGTACAAGCCGGGGTCGCCGGCGACAGCCGAGCGATAGTGGTGCTCGGCCTTGGCGGGATTGCGGAGAGCGATGTAGAGGGAGACCAGATTGGCGTGCGCGATGGCGTGGCCGGGTTCCAGCTTCAGCACTTCTTCGAAGGCGGCGGCCGCCTCCCGGAATTTCCGCTCCTCTCTCAGAACGAAGCCTTCCCTCAGGAAGTATCCGGCGCGGGACTCCAAGGACCGGACCGCGTCCAGCAGAGGGTCCTCCAGGGGTGGCTCTTGCGCCGAATGGCGTTGGAACTGAGAGAGATGCTCTCGCGTCTTTTCCAGATTGCTCAGACTCCGGTGCGCCAGCCCCAGGGCGTAATGGGCGGCGCCGTACCCGGGAAACCGCTCGACAGCCTTCTGGTAGTTTTCGGCGGCTTCGGAGACCTCTCCCACTTCCCAGGAGATCCGGCCCAGACCAGCCCAAGCCGAAGCGGACTCGGGATGGTCCTTGACGATTCCGCGGTAGAGGTCCCTGCTTTCCTCCAACGCTCCCATCTTCCGTAGAGAATCGGCCAACGCCAATCGTGCAGGCAGATAGTTCGGCTTGAGCTTCGTTGCCAGCCGAAGCGATGCCACCGCTTCGGCTGGTTTCCCCAAGCGTCCCTGAATGATCCCAAGAAAGTAGGCCCACGAAAACGAGTCGGGGTCCAGAAGCCGGGCTCGCAGGTAGAGCGGTTCCGCGAACTCGTAACGTTGATGAGCATGCAGCAGCATGCCCAACCTGCCGTTGGCTTCCGCATTCCTGGGATTCAGGCGAACCTTTTCGCCGGCGTCCCGGATCTGCTTTCGGCTCGGTGCGTCGAACTCATGGATCCGAGGGGCCAGATCGGGAACGGGAGTCAGGAGCTGCCGCTGCTCTGGAAGGAAGGGCGCAATCGAGGTCGCGAGCAGTAGAGCACCAAGAACCATACGAACCGGAGACTGTCCCTCCACTATCTCCTGTGGCGCCGACTTCTAGCCACAGACGACCTCTCAACAAGCTTTCAAGTGACCAATGGCCGGAATTCCGGTCCGCTCATGGGTTCATGCTGATCCCAACTGCCACGCATCTGGATCAATACGCGCTGCTTCGACGGAGCGGGCTGGGGATTCACCCGAACCACCTGAGCAGCATATTCGGGAGATTCGGCCATCGCCTCGACCAGATCCGCCACGAGGTAACGAGCCGCCCACCCGACCATATGGTAATCCGTCGTCTGAATCTGCACGGCCATTCTGGACACCGGATTAGTCAACTCTAATGTGACATACAATTCTTCGCCCTTGGACAACTGATCGATTCGTTCTTGAGCCGATGCATTGACGTGCCGCCAACCGTGCAGAAAGAAGCGGCAAGTGAAGCTGCCGTCGGCGCGCTTCACGAGTTTCGGGAAGACTTCGTAGGTGTCCGTCACGCGGCGGCCGCCGTTCGCTGACAGAATCTCGACGGGGTCCGCCTTGGAAGAAAGATCGAGAATGCGCAGGTAGTCGTTGAAGTCCGGTCTGCTCCGATTCATCACCCGGTTCCGGAACACGGGAAAAAGCTCTGGAGATCGATAATCCGCCTCCAACTCGGGAAACTCGATCAACAACGGAAATCCCGCCATCTCTTGCGCCCGTGCGGCGCCGACAATGTAACGGAAGCGATACTGCAGGCGTTCAATGTCGGCGTCCAGCCGACCGATGGGGAACCACCGGCGGCTCTGCGCTTTGTCCTGCCAAGCCAGAAACAAGGTCTTCTCACTCATCTGAACATCTCCGACAATTGTTCAACATTGTAGCGCATCAACTCGATCGCGAAGTCTCTGGCTGTCGGCGACATCCAATCGGTCGGGACACGATCAACCTGATCGTTGATGGTCTTCACGTCCAATCTTTCAAGTTTCACCAGCCCCGGACAGAAGAGGTCCGGGTAATCGCGAGTGGCCCGCCGTGTCAACTCCAGTGGACTGGGCCCGCGCCGCTCATCCTCCGACCAGTAGACCGCGCCTCGTCCCTTTTCGGCGTAGACACCCACGCGCCCCTCTCTCAGGAGTCGACTTCGACGCGAATCCAGGAGTTCTCGCCCAAAAGACGATGCATGATCGAACGATGGCGCCACCCTCCCCACCCAGCGGTTACCCTCCCGCGTTCGAAGCACACCCCAGTTCTCATGGTGACGATCCGTGTTCCCGATCACCGCGTCCAAAACCACGTACTTTGCCATGCGGACCTTCGCGTCTCTTGCGCCTTCAGGCGTTACAAACACATGGTCCAGTACCTTCCAGATGTTAGCCAGAGTATGACTCGACTGACGAAATCTTCTTTCAGGATCATAGCCCCGTACTTTCCTCTCCAATATCTGGTTGCCGTGAACCAATTCGCGGCCATTGTCCGCGAATGACTTGGTCACCGATCCTTTATGCTTCGATAATACCGCCAATTCTACCCTCGCATGGGGGATTTCCAACACGGAAGCGACCTCGGCGGCAATCTTCTCGGACCAATGCTGACCGGTGTTCGGTTGAGGATATTTGAAGAGCCATTCTGTTTCCTCTTCCGGACCCGAGCAGACGTACCAAAACTTCCTCTTACTTCCCATCTCTTCACCTTCACGAATCCATTCCGGCAGTACTTCAGTGATGGGGTAAGGATCGAGTATCCTGGAAACACGGTCCTCGGCCAAGGCCTCCTCCGTTTGGTGCTCACGGATCACGGGCGCTCCAACAAATCACTCGTCAATCTCATGGGCCTTGTGACCATCTCTCGCCGCGGCTTCCGCCGAGTCCACATCGTCTTTGATCGCCAGCAGCGTCAGGGCTGCGTCTGACCACCGACGGACTGCGGACCCTCTCGCTGGCTCCGGTAGATCCGGTCCAGCCGCAGGAATTCACGCCGCGCCCGTTCCGCCTCCGCTTTGCGGCCGGCTCTCGCATAAGCCCGGGACAGGGCGAAGTGCATTTCGGCGTCCTCGGGTTTCAGTTGAATTCCGACTTCCAGTTCCTGGACGGCTCGTTCAACTTGGCCCGTTTCCAGAAGAACCCGGCCCAGGACTTTTCTGGAAGTAAAGAAGTTCGGCATCAGCCGGTGGGCTCTTTCCGCCAGAGGCAAAGCCTCTTGGTACCTGCCCTGCCGCAGGTACTCCATCGCGACCTGGAGGAGACTCGGCGCATGATCAGGATTATTCTTCAACTCCTGTAGGAATTGCCGGACCGCCAGGTCAGGCTTGCTGCCCATCAGGAACGCCCCATAGGCATAGTGCACCGTCGCTTCGTCCGGGTAGCGCGAGACGAGCTCCTGATAGAGCCGATCGGCGTTCTCGGCTCGGCGGGCCGCCGTCTCGTAAGCGGCCCGTCCCGCCAGCATGACGAGTTCCCGTTTGGATGGCGGATACTCGGAAGGCAAATACCGCATGCGCAGGATGGACAGCCCCAGGGCCTCGACCACTTTCGGACTGGTGTCGTTCTGATAGACGAACTGCTGCAATGCCTCGTAGGCCGATTCGAACTGCTCCATCCGGGTCATCAGGATGGCACTGTGGTAACGCACGACGGCTGCGATCCGATTGATATCGGTGCCCACGATACGGCCGATGGCGGTGAGATCGTCGGTCTCTTCAGCAGTCGTCTGGGCGACCGAACCATCGCCACCGATGGCCAACAGCACGAACAGAAGTGCCGTTGCGCTGGATCTCTTGCAACTTGGGGCCTCAGCCGGTGTCCGGTTCATGAGAAGAAACCACGAAGTGGGAGGGAGAATCACTGTTCGGGCTCAAGTTAGCAGTCATCCTCATACTGAACAAGTCAGGCTGCGAAGCCGGGTTTCCGGTCCGGTTGTATCGGGAGCGCCAAGACCCTAGACTAGACTCCAATCTTCACCCCCTTTCCCTGGAGGCATCATGGCTTCGTCCATTAGTCGCGTCAGCATCTTGACCCTGCTCCTGTCTCTCCCTGCCTGCTCACCGCCGGAAACCGATCAGGAGGCTCAAGAACTCGATCCTGAACGGTTGGTCCTCAAGATCGACAAGGAGATCAACATCATCGGGCCCGGACCCGAGACCGGCTTGGCCCATGAGATGGTGGGGATGGTCCGCCGTCCGGACGGGACCATCTTCGTGAACACCGAGACCCAGGGGACGGATGAGGCGTTAGGATATTTCAAGAGCACGGACCAGGGCGAGACCTGGGAACCGGTGCGGGTGAACCTCGCCGACGCTCCGCCGGGCCAACGCCTGATCGGTTCGGGGGTCACTCGAGACGGACGCCTCTGGCTCCTGCATCAGAGCACCTCGAAGGAGCTCTTCGTCTCCTGGTCCGTCGACGTCGAAACCTGGAACACGACTCCCATCGACTTCCCGCCGCTGGCTTCCCGGGGGATGGAACTTCCTTATGTCCACTCCTACAACGACTACAACACCTTCATCGAACAGCCCGACGGCACCCTGATGTTTTCGGTGGGATTACGCTACGACGGGTCCTACTACAAGGACCCGAAAAACCGGATCGACGGTCTCATGCGTTCCGATCTGGACTTCGGGGGAGAGATGATCTTCCGCTCCACCGACGGGGGCAAGACCTGGGGAGACGTGACCCTGATGCACCCTCACGTCACCGAGGTGGGTCACGCCCTGGATCCCTTCGATCCCAACCGGATCCTCTCCATGACCCGAACCCAGCGGGAGCTCCTGGCCGGCGAGGACCGGGAAGCGACCATCAAGAGAACCGGTGCTCCCTCCGATATGCCCTCCGACATGCCTTCCATCTACAAGAACGGCCTGCTGATGGGATCCACTGACGGCGGACGGACCTTCCATGAAGTGCCCGGCGGCTTGACCGAGTTCTACGGGCACCGGGCGACTATCGTCTGGGGCAGCAACAACCTGGTGGTGGTCGCCGCCAACTTTAACCGAAAGAACTCGAGCCGGGTCTTGAGAATCAGCCTGGACGGAGGCCAGACCTGGGTGGACGGGACTTCAGAGGGTACGCGGGAGTTCAATCAGGCGAAGAGGCACCCACTCCTCACGCCGCCCCTCACCGTCTCCTTCACCAGTCCCATGTTGGAATTGTCGCCCAATCACTTTATGTCAGTGTACGCCTACTGGGAGAACGAGTCGCTGAAGCGATACTACGAAGCGCCCAAGAGTCCGTGTCCACAGGGCACTGAAGTCGGAGACTGCCCCTGGTTGGGGCTTCGGGCGGTGTTCTGGCACTTGGAGAACGCCCCGGAGGAACCGCCCGAGGCCGGGTGATCACCCGGAGGGCTTTCCGGAGGCCCGTTCCAGCTCCCAGAAGAACCCTTGCACCGACCCCACGGTCCGGTCCCCCCGGGGCTCCGCCATGATCTTGTACGCGGTGAAGAAGCGATCGGGCTCCAGCTCGATGGTGGCCGCGCCGACGATCTCCAGAAACTGCGTCGACTGATTCATCCGCTTGGTCCCGCTCCGGGTACCGTCCACCCAGGTCCGGCCCCCGTCCAGGCTGATCCGGGCACAGGTCGTGGGGACGGGCGGTACCGAGTCATGGTAGTAGCCGGTGTTGTGGGTCACGATAACCACGTTGTTCGTGGTCCAAAGGATGGCCCCGCGGTGCGCATAGTAGCCGGCGTAGCTGCCCGGGATCTCCCGGAAGCTGCGCCCGCCGTCGGTCGACTCCAGCAACAAGCCCCCTTTCCAGAGCCACTCGGCTCCGGAGAAACGAGTCCCCCGGATGCTGGCCTCCTTCTCCACCTGTTCCCGGTCTTCTCCCGGGAGCAGCAGCCGCTGCTTGCGGGTCATGGCCAGGATGTGATCCGGATCGGCGGGGTCGACCGCGTAATCGGTCTCGGTGGCGTGTTGGTGAACGATGGTCGAATCGCCCCAGGTCTCTCCCCCGTCCCGGGACCGGACCAGGACATCGCGGATCCCGGGGCGTGACTGGTCCTCTTGCCCGTAGTCCTCCCAATCAGGATAGCGCATGCTGGCCGAGAACATGAGCGTCCCATCGGGCCTCTGGACGAAGTTGGGGAAGCAGGCCGCCACATCCATTGAAGTGTAGGGATCATCGGGCGCTCCAGGGGAGAACCGGCCATACTCGAACGGCCGGCTCTTCCAGGTCATGCCCCCGTCGTCGGAATGGGAGAGAAACACCGTCCTATCCTCGTCCGGATCTTTCTTCTGCCCGTACAGCCGCAACTGCTGGTGCAGCATCCAGAGGCGTCCGTCGCGAGTGATGCCGAAACCGGACGCGAATTGCCGCGGCGGCGTCCCCTCGAAGCTCAGTGGATGGACGGTCCAGGTCTTCCCTCCGTCGGTGCTCTTGGCCAATCCCCGCGAGAGGTCCGCGGACTGGGTGTTCAAGTAGAGGGTGCCGTCGGGATGACGGAGCAGCTTCATCATTCCGGCGCTTCTGCCCACCGGCAGCATCTGCAGGCTCTTGCCCAGCTTGATCTTGACCCGATGATCCGGTGCGTCGTGCGGTTCCGCCTCCGGATGACAGGCCGGACCCATTCCAAGCAGGAAAACGACGACCGGAAAAGAGATATGTCTCATGGCGCCTCCGGAACGAGGCTACCAAATCCAGGGATCCCTTTCTTCTCGGAACCGCGCGTCACGGCACTGGAGGGAACGTCGACGACAGGAGGAAAGCCGTCTTATTTTGGGACTGCTAGAATAGTCTCCAATGAGACGGCCATTCAGTGCCGGCGTGCTCTGCCTTCTGGTCTTGCTCGTCTCCGTCCCGGCGTTTCCCTCTTCGGACGGAAAGAGCATGTTCCTGCGCATTCTGGTGGTACGCAACCTCTCTCTGGCGGAGCAGATCCTCCAAGAACTGAACCGTGGGGCCTCATTTGCGGATCTGGCGCGCCAACATTCCATCGACCGTACGGCTGCGGACGGCGGTTACCTGGGAAGCATCTCCCTGACCCGGATGAACCGCGAGTTTCAACAGGCCGCCACGGGGCTGGGTCCCGGCGCCTACAGCTCCATTTTCCGTTCCGGTTTCGACTACGCGCTGCTTTACCACATGCCGGCGGATTTCCAGGAGCGGGCTCGCCGTCTGGAGGAAGAGGGAGACCGGTTGCGCCAGGAGGGCGAGTGGAAGCGGGCCATCGAGGTGTACCGGGAGGCGCTGGAGCGCGACCCGAATCTGGCTGAAGCCATGGCCAAACTCGGCTCCTCCTATGCCCGGATCGGAAAGTTGGCGGAGGCCCGGACGGCCTACTTCCGAGCTCTTCGGCTCGCCCCCGATTCAGGCCGGGTCCGTTACGGTTGGGGGAAGTTTCTGGTCTCGCAGGGACAATTGCGGGAAGCCGCCGATCACTTGAGAAACGCGGCGAATCTGGACGCCGACCTGACCCAGTTGGCGGCGGTCGAGATCTCGGCCGGACAGGTGGAACAGGCACTGAAGCAGAATCCCCGCGATCCCAAGCTGCTGATCCTCAAGTCCAGGTTTTCGTTCGAGCGGGGCGATCTGGAACTGTCCTCAGCCGTGCTGGAGAAGGTGGACCGGAAGAAGCTCGACAACAGATTGGGCTTGAGGCTGGCGGAGCAGCTCTTCTGGTTGGCGCGCTCCGACGAGGCTCTGGCCTATCTGAATCGACTCCAGCTCAATCCGGACGAACAAGAAGAAGCGGCGAGGATCCTCCTTCGCTTCAAGTACAACGACGAGGGAGAGCGGATTCTGAAGCCCCTCTCTTCCTCCTCGGCCCAGTTGCGGCTGGTCACGCTCTATCAAGACCAGAGCCGATTCCAAGAAGCCAAGGAGGTCCTCCAACGGCTGACGGCGCGGGACCCCGGGAACTGGGAAGCCCATTACTATCTGGGAGCCACCCTGAACTCCCTGGACCAGTTCGACCATGCCACCGAAGCGTTGCTCGAGGCGCTACGGCTTCGACCCGGCCAAGAGGAAATCTTGCACCAGCTCGCCAGTGCACATTCCCGTTCAGGTCAGACTGGCAAAGCATTGGAATGGCTGGACAAAGGAATCGAGTTGAATACCGATTCCTTCCTGCTGCACTTGGAGAAGGGCCGCCTCCTGTTGAAAGGGAAGGAGATCGGTGAGGCGCTGGGGCATCTCCAGAAGGCCCTGGCCCAAAATCCCGACCACGTGGAGACCCACTATTTGCTGGGAAGGCTCCACCACCGGTTGAAAGATCCGGCCACTGCCCGGAAATACTTCGACCGGTTCGACCTGTTGCAGAAGAGAAAGCCCAAGTCGAGCCGGAAGCCGGGAATGCGAAAGATCGATCCGAGTTTGCCGTAGGAGCGGGGGTTTTCAACCCCCGATTCTTTGGGGGACAAGGATGTCCCCTCTCCCAACTCTCTCGAAGAGAAGGAACTCTCCATCGCACAGTCCGGCTTTCGTCGGATTTTCACGCACGTATTCGACGCAATTAGAAAAGTGCAGCGGGTGCCGGATCAGCCGGTCCCAATAGTCCTCCTGCCAAAAGGCGCCCGAATTTCCGGCTCTCCTGTTGATCTGTCGCGCTGTGAACCACTTCCACGATTTCACGATTTTCGGAATTTGGTGTGAGCCAAGAGGACGAAACAGGACATGGACGTGGTTGGGCATCACGACGAAGGAAGCCAACTCGTAACGTTCGCCGTCGAAGTGACGGAGCGCATCAGCCACCACCCTCGCCAGAACCGGATCCTTCAAGATACAGGAGCCGCTTCCCTAGTCTAACCAGTCCTCGATTCGTCGTGAAAACCGCTTGTGATAGCGTTTTGCCGTTCGCGCATCCCAAGGACGAGGGCGGCGTTTCAGCCAGATACCCTGTTCCTCCTTCCACTGATCCAGTTTCTCTTGGGGCAGAGAATCTTTCAGCCGCCAAGTCACGAAGACGTAGACTTCATCTTGCTGCCAGTGGGGAAGGTGATTGTAGGTGACGTCGATCTCACCGTAAGGGTCGAGATAGGAGTGGGGGTTTTCCAAGCCCCGATTCTTGCGGATGTCGGTCACAATAATCCCAACGACCGCACGGTCAATTCGACGAGATGGGAGCGGGGGTTTTTAACCCCCGACTCTTGGGGGACAAGGATGTCCCCCCTCCTATCCCCCCTCCTATGGCGACTCGACGAGCTTGTGGTAGCGGTTCGGCTGTAGGTCGGTCAGGCGGGTCTTGGCGCCGCTGGGCCATCGGATCTCCACCCAGTCGAGAGCTTCAGCTGAGCCCAGACCCAGAATCTCTCGCGGATCGCTGGAGGAGAGGTAGCTGCCGCCTGCCCGCTTCAAGCGGCGGTGCTCGACCCCTCCCGCCGACCAGGTGATGACGGCGCCGACAGGAGCGTGGCCGTGGCGAGACACCAGATCAAGGCCAAGCCAATGGTTGCGGTTGCCTCCCCGGTTCAGGAGCAGCACCGGAGGTCCCCCGTTGTCGGTGATGAGCAGGTCCAGATCGCCGTCGTTGTCCAGGTCCCCGGTGGCCAGTCCCCGGGCGGAGAAAGTGCGAGAGAAGACGGCGCCCGATTGGGGGCTGCGGTCGTGAAAGCGGCCGTTGACGTTTTCAAAATAGAGGAGGGGTTGCCTGTACCCCAGCCCCGGCCGGAATTTCTCCACCATGTCGTCCGGGTGTCCATTCGCCAGGAACAGGTCCTCGTCGCCGTCGTTGTCCGCATCGAAGAAGCGTAATCCCCAGCCACTCAGCAGCCAGGTCAGTTTCCCCACGTCGGCCGCTTCGTCGGTGAAGGACAGGTCTCCCTGATTCCGGTAGAGACTGAACACTTCGTGGTCGATGTTGGAGACGAAGAGGTCCTGCAAGCCGTCGCCGTCGTAGTCGGTGGCGTCCACACCCATCCCGGAGCGCGGCTTGCCGCCGTCGTCGAATGCGACGCCGGCCCAGAGGCCCATCTCCCGGAACTTCCCGTCTCCCTGATTCACGAAGAGGAAGTCGGCCACCGTGTCGTTGGCGACGAACAGGTCCAGATGCCCGTCGTTGTTGACGTCGGTGGCCACCACCCCGAACGCCTTGCCTGGGTGCCCGGAGATCCCCGACTCCCGGCTGACGTCGGTGAAGCGGCCGTTGCCGTCGTTGCGAAAGAGATGACTGGGGGTGGGATCGAAGAGGGTCGGCAGGCAGTAGTAGGTTCGCTTTCGCAGGTGATCGAAGCACAGCCGGATGAGGGATGTGTCGTAACGGACGAAGCTGCAGACGAACAGGTCCAGCCTTCCGTCTCCATCGTAGTCGAACCAGACGCCGCTGGTGGACCATCCGGGAGCCAGGAGCCCCGCATCCTTTGCCACTTCCGAGAAGCTTCCGTCGCCGTTGTTGCGATAGAGGTCGTTGGGTCCGTAGTTGGTGACGTAGAGATCTTGCCAGCCGTCGCCATCGTAGTCGGCAACCGCGACACCCATGCCGAATCGCCCCCCTGAGACACCCGCTGCTTCGGTGACGTTGGTGAAGGTCCCATCCCGGTCGTTGCGGTAAAGGGCGTTCCTGAGCGGCGTCGCGGGAGCGTAGAAGTCGGAGGTTCCGCTGTTGACCAGATACAGATCCATCCATCCGTCGTTATCGTAGTCGAAGAAGGCGCAGCCGGGCCCCACCGTCTCCGGCAGGTGCCGCTGGGCCGACATGGCATTCTCATGAACCCAACGGATGCCGCTGGCCTGAGGTAGGACTTCCTCGAAGACGATCCCGGGACCGGCCGGTTCTTCCGCTGCGCCGGCGGGAGTGAGCCAGAGCAGCGTCGCGGCAACCCACCTCAACCGGAACCCGCCAAAGCGAGCTCGGACCACCCCTCCGGCCAACTTCGCTCTGACCCATTCCTGGATCACATTCCCTCTCCAGAGAACCGGACTCAACTGTCCGGACCGGCCGGTTCCTGTCCCTCCCGGATCGTGAGTATCTGGTCCACGGGCAGATCGGACAGGGTCTGTCTTCGGCCACTGGGCCAGTGGATTTCCACCGACTCGACCCTTTCGGCTCGACCCAGGCCGAAGTGCAGCCGGAAGTCGGAGTGAGAGGAATAGCTGGCTCCGCTGATGACGTCTCCCCGCTGCCGCCGGCCGGCGGCGGTCACGAAGACGGTGGCCCCGATGGCGTCGCGGGGACTCTTCTCCCCACCCACCAGCCGCAGGGACAACCAGTGATGCTCCGGCGTCGAGGCCTCGTTTTTCAGGACCACTGGCGGACCGTCGGCGCAGTTGAGCACCACGTCGACGCGCCCGTCGTTGTCCAGGTCCCCGAAGGCGGCTCCGCGGGCGGACACGACGGCGGCCAGACCGCTCCCCGTGGCGGGCGGGACGGCCTGGAAGCGTTCTCCCCCGATGTTCCGGAAAAGCAGCGGCCGCTGAGAATAGGTCGTCCCCCAATCGTAGGAGTCCACGGCCGCATAAATGTGTCCGTTGGCCACGAACAGGTCCTTCCAGCCGTCGTTGTCAAAGTCCAGGAAACCGGTCCCCCACCCCAGAAAGGGGATGGTGGCTTCCCCCAATCCGACTTGAAAAGTCACGTCCAGGAAAAAATTGTCTCCCTCGTTCTTGTACAGGGTGTTGTGATCGTCGGAGAAATTGGTCACGTAGAAGTCGACCTGCCCGTCGTTGTCGTAGTCACCCACTGCCAATCCCATTCCGGCTTGGGCCTTCGCAAATTGGTTGAACGCGAAACCGGACGGATAGCTCATGTCCTCGAAGGTCCCGTCCCCCCGGTTCCGGTAGAGGTAGTTGGGCTTGGAGTCGTTGGCCACCACCAGGTCCACCCAACGGTCTCCGTCCACGTCCACGAAGGTGCTGGCGAACCCGTAGTACCGGTTCGGATCGTCGACGCCCGCGTCGGCCGCGACGTCGGTGAAAGTACCGTCCCCGTTGTTGCGGAAGAGGAAGTCGCGGATTCCGATGAGGCCCAGGGGACCGCAAAGGACCTGTTTCCCGCGGAAGCTGCAGGCGTGTTTGGGAATCATGGCGAAGGACCGGGCCAATGCCTCCTCCGAGAGCCGAATCTCCGGAGCCGTCCCCATTTCCGCTTTCCGGTCCCGTAGACATTCCTCCGGCGGGTTGGAAGTCGATTCAGAGCATGGCGGAAATTCCAGGTATCCGCAGACGAAGAGGTCCAGGTCTCCGTCCCGATCGAAGTCTCCGAAGGACGCCGCCGTCGACCATCCCGGAATCGAGATCCCGGCCCGGTCCGTGATGTCGCTGAAGCTCCCGTCGCCGTTGTTGCGATAGAGCCGATCCTTGCCGAAGTTGGTGACATGGAGATCGGGCCAGCCGTCGTTGTCGTAGTCTCCGACGGCGACGCCGAATCCCCAACCCTGGTTGGCCACTCCCGCCACCGCCGTGGTGTCGGTGAAGGTGCCGTCCCCGTTGTTGCGATAGAGGGCCGCCCTCGGATGTTCCTGCTGGCCTCGGAGAGCCTCGAAGTTGGAACCGTTGACCAAGTAGATGTCTATCCAACCGTCCCGATCGTAGTCGAAAAGAGCCACGCCACCCGACGGGACCTCCATCAGGAACCGCTTCACCTGCGATCCGGCGCTATGGCGGAAACCGTCCAGCCCGCTCCGGGCTGTGGCGTCGGAGAAGACCACGGGTGCTCCGTCGACGAAACCGCCCGCCGTGATGGGACGCATCATTTCGTCACGCACCGGCGCCCGGGGAGCGCCTGCGGCCACGGCGCTCTCATCCTGGGCGAGAGCCTTCCCGGCGGGACTCAGCAAGAGCAGGGCGATCGAGGAAAGTGTTTTGGTGAGAAAACCCGAATTCCAAGCCGAAGAGTGGAGATTCACGGCAATCCTGACGCGTCCGCCGCATCTGCGGGACGGCGTGGCCTGCACCCTGAGAGACGCGAATCGGAGGGGTGACCTGGAGGGAAGACTTGCCAGTCTCCTATTGTCCGATGCTTGGTCGTAAGATCGGCGGCAAGAAAGCCGCCGCTCCTGTTCATTGGAAAACCCGGGTTTACGAGAACAACTCGTGGACGAACTTGCCGTTGGTGGCGATCTTGACGGGGCGCCCGCCCGCGTGGAACTCCCCTTCCGGGTCGATTCCCAGGATACGGTAGACCGTAACCATCAGATCTTCCACCGACACCGGCCTGTCGTGGGGATCGGAACCGGTCGGTGTGGTGCTGCCCAAGACCACTCCTCCGCTGATTCCGGCTCCAGCCAGAGCCACGGAAAACGATCGTGGCCAATGATCCCGTCCTGCCTGGTTGTTGATGCGCGGCGTCCGTCCGAACTCCGAGAGGACCAGGACCAGCGTCGTCTCCAAAAGGCCGCGATTCTCAAGATCGTCCAAGAGCGCGCCGAAGGCCTGGTCGAACGGAATGTTGACCTTCTCCATCCCGGGTTTGTTGTCGAAGTGCGTGTCGTAGCCGCCGTGGAAGACCGTCGCCACACGAACGCCGGATTCGATCAGCCGGCGCGCCAGCAGGGCTCCCTGTCCCACCGTGGTGTGCCCGTATGCGTCCCTCAGTTTCTCGCTCTCCTCGGAGATGTTGAAGGCCTTCTTGGCGGCGGGCGAACTCACCAGGTCGTGGGCTTTCTGGGAGAACTGATCCATCCGATCCAACAGACCGGAACTCTCCACCTTGCGGAAACGGTTGTCCAAAGCGTTCAGCAGCTCCGATCGGGCCCGGGCCTGATCCAGCTTCATTCCCAGCGGCAGAGTCAGGTCCTTGACCGAGTAGTTCTTCTGGTTGGGATCTCCGGATTGGAAGGGATCATAGACCGAACCCAGAAAACCGGCTCCACCGGAACGGCTGTTCTTGGGAATGGCGACATAGGGTGGAAGGCCTGCCGAGGAGCCCCACTCATGGGCCAGGACCGAACCCAGAGCGGGATGAACCAAGTCATTTCTACGCTTGGTGCCGCTGATCACGTATTGCTGGGCGCTCTCGTGGACCGCATCGTCCGAGTACATGGACCGGATCACCGCGTACTTGTCGAGCCGCTTCGCCGACTCGGGCAACAACTCGGAGAAATGGATCCCCGGGATCACGGTCGGAATCGCCTTGAAATAGCCTCGAATCTCCGCCTCGGCGTCCGGCTTGGGATCCCAGGTGTCGACCTGACTGTTGCCGCCCGCTTGGAACAGCACGATGCAGTTGAGATCTCTCTTGTTCGATCCCAATGCGCTCTGCTGCCGCAGCAGGCTGGCGAGACTCAAGCCTCCCAGACTCGCCATGCCGATGCGGATGAAGTCCCTTCGGGACGGACTACAGGACAACTCTGCAGGATAGATTCTCATGGCGTGCTGTATCCCTAATGATTGACTAGGAATTCTTGGGAGTTTATCACGGTCCAAAGCAGGTCATCAAGAATCTGCTTCCGTTCCACGCCCTGCGAATCCATGCTGGCGAGGTAGTTGGAGGCGAGATCCCACTCGTGATCCGTCGCCCTGCGGCTGTAGGCGCTCATGAAGACATGATCGTAGATCTCGCGATCGGATTTGCCGGACTCGAGCAACTTGGCCACTACATTCTCATCCGATTGGACCTTGTCCATCACCGTGTCGCCGAATCTCATGTGGAGGGCCTGGCTCAGCGTGGGTTCCTTGGGCCGCTCCTCCAAGCTCAAGCGTTCCGGGTAACCGAAAATACTCAGGAAATAACCCGCGTAGTCGGAGTAGATGACCTCCTGGGCCCGGGTTCCCTTGGGACTGACTTGGAAAGAGTGTTCGACTCCGGCGACTTGCGACAAGGCATCAAGCATGGCCTCGGCGGGAAGAATCCGAATGTTGTAGCGGGTGAACAAGTGAGGGTCATCCACCTTGTTCAGGGGATTGGGCGAGGACGTCCGCTGGTAGGTGGTGGAGTTGAGGATTGCCCGGTGCACCGGCTTCAGACGGAATCCATTGTCGATCAGATGCCTGGCCAATCCGTCCAGCAGGGCCTCGTTGGAGGGAGGGTTGGTGGTTCGGAAATCGTCGTAGGGCTCCACGATTCCCAGGTTGAAATACTCCCTCCAGATGCGGTTGACGATGGACCGGGCGAAAAAGGGATTCTCGGGTGAGGTGATCCACGCCGCCAAGTCCTTACGGTGGTCCCCGTTGGCCCTCACGGGAAAATCGGGGTCGAAGGGGACTCTGGGCTGCACCGGCTTTTTGGTCCGCGGGTGCACAAAATGGGACTTCGGGTCCAGCCACCAGACTCGGCGGTAGGTCTCGTATCCCCGTTTCTGACGCAACTGTCCGAAAAACGCACTCAAGTCGAAGAAGTCGTCCTGGGTCAGATTCTCCAGGGGATGATTGTGGCATTCCACGCACTCCATCCGGATACCGAGGAAGAGGCGGCTGACCGTGGTCGTCACCTGATTGACATTGGTGATGTCCAGAACGGTGTTGGACATGGGGGACCAGAACATGGCTGCAGGATTCCTGGTCTGGTCTCCGGTGCTGGTCAGTATCTCCTGAACGAACTCATCGTAGGGGCGGTCTTCCCTGAGAAAGGTCCGGATGAATCTCTTGAATAATCCCTGCGCGCGACTGGGAATGTTTGTCTGGTGGACGCGGAAACTGTCTCCGAGCTTGGTCGTCCAGTAGATGGCGTACTCGTCCCGCTCCAACAGTTCGTCGATCAGGGCCGTCCTCTTGTCGGCCCGGGTATCCGCCAGGAAGCGC
The DNA here is from genome assembly GCA_965263035.1 of Acidobacteriota bacterium. Classification (GTDB taxonomy): domain Bacteria; phylum Acidobacteriota; class UBA6911; order RPQK01; family JAJDTT01; genus JAJDTT01. Next base: position 3,471,186 of record OZ253580.1, on the reverse strand, counting down.
TCACTCTCCTCGACCGTCGGCAGCAACCCGATTACATCCAGATAGACCCGCCTCAGAAACTCCTCGTCGCTGCAGATCTCCGACGGGACCAGATTCAGCTCTTTCCACTGCCGGATCATGGCCTCATCGACGAAGTTGTGAGCCGACAGGGGAGGATAGTCCGCCATGGGGGGCTCATCCAAAACGCCAACCCTGGCCACTGCGACCCGGCCCATGGCCCGGACCATCACGTGAGTCTGTCCGCGCCCGACCGCCTTCGACTCCCCCTCCGGCGTCACCTGGACGACGTTGTCGTCTCCCACCTGATACTTGACTTCCCCGGTCATGTCCCGCGTGGTCCCGTCGGACAGGCGCCCCAATACCACCCAGCGCTGGGTGGTCCCCAAACCGAGCAGGATCCGCTCCCGGGGATAGATGGCGATGTCGGTCACACGAGGTCCGTCCGAGTTGTAACGGCCTCCCTGCTTCAGCCAAGTGGCGATCGTGCCATATTCGGCCGAGTCCAGGGTCAGCCGTTTGCCACCACCGTGGGGCACGCTGAATGTCGGCTTCATCAGAAGCAGGCTCTTTTCCGGGTGTTCCAGATCGACCCGGCGGCCGTCGTCCGCTTCGACGATCATCCCGTAATCGGCTTGGGGATCGTAACCGAACAGCGAGAGCTTGAAGCCGGCCTGGCCGGTGATTGCGCCGTGGCACGTGGGAGTGTTGCAGGACCTTTGAGTAAAGATGGACAGCAGGTCCTGGCTGAAGTTGATGCTCACCTCGGTGGCCTGATCGGAGACGCGTGCCTGGAGGCCGGAGCGAGCCTTCCCCAGCCAGGCTTCGACTTCGGCGCGTCCCGGCGTCAGAGCCCGGAGCACGCCATCGGAACTGACCGAGACGACTTGAGGAGAGGATGAGACATAGCGGCAGAAGAGGCTCACGTCGTGGGAAGTCCCGTCGGCGTAGTAACCCGTGACCACCAATCGCTGGGTCGCGCCGGGATGGGCCAGAACGAGTTCCGCCGGCTCCAGGACGATTCGCCGAAGATCGGCTGTCGGGTCGGTCAGTACGCTCGTGGCCGACTCGGCGGCTTGACGGGCGTCCGTTGTTGCCGTATCCGGCTTCGCCGTTTCTCCCCGATTCTCTGACGCAGCCCCCGGCAAGGCCACCGTGCGACCCGGAAAACCGATCAGGCAGAAAACGGCCAGGGCCGTTGCTGTGATCCTCAGGATCCCCCGTGTGTGCCTGGGTCTCGGGCCGGATCCGGAGACGGCTGTCATCTTGGCGGTTCGGAGTTTGAGGGTCACGGCATATGCTCCCTCGCAACGACCTGGACGGTAAAGCGGTGGCTCGAGACGACTCGCCTGCCGACGTCGAACTCAACGTAGACATTCTCGGTGGACTCGATCCCCGTCTCCTCCGCCGCCCGGAAGCCCACGAGCAGGTTCCCCTCCGGGTCCGAATCCAGATGCGCCGAAACACCTTCAGGGGCGTTCGTCAGCCAGACGCTCGGTTTATCGCCCGCCCCGACGGGTAGCCGGTTCTTGATCCCGACCAGGGAGGTCTCCCCCTGCATCACCACGACTTTGTCCTCTTTCGCATCCAGTTCAACGGTCACCGCACCCGGCTCGATGACGGTGAGAGCCGTTTCGGCGACGGGCCGGCCCGGAAAATTGTACAGCTCGGTGATGCCGCCCATGGAGTCCATGGCTCTGCCGACTGCGGTGACCCCTTCATTTCCAACGACTTCGCCCAAAACACGAAAGGGGTAAGTTCCAGGCGGCACCGCGTCACCGGCGCGAATCGTGAGCAGCCGTTCCGGCACCATGAAGGTGGCTCCATCCCCGCCCGGCTCGACGATCTCATCGGCGCGAAACCGATGCTCCTCGGCGGTCACCCCCGGCGGAAGCCCCTCGACCCAGACCCGAACCTCCCCTTCCATAACGGCCCCGGGAGGCGGGGCCAGGGCGGCGGGAACTGGATCGTCGGAATGAATCTTGGGGGGCATCCGGATCATGCCCACCACCATGTTGCTCTCTCCCCCCTGCTCCACGGTGAAGTTGGACAGGGAGATCGATTGTAGTCCGAACTGCGGGGAGACGATGAGGAGAAACCCCGGCTCCTCCGACTTGACATGGAGACGGTAGTCATACCCGGGACCGCCTCGGCCGACCCGGTCCGATACGGAGATGACGAGCTTTTGATCCCGTTCGGGGATGTAATACAGGTTGCTGTCGACACTTCCCGTGTAGAACCCACGACCGTGCGTCAGATCGTCACTCTCCGCCAACAGTTTTCCGTCCGTATCGAACAGGCTGACGACGGTGTCGATACTGGGCGACAGGAGCTGGTAGGCGTTGGTGTGAATCCGTAGCGACACGCCCTTCTTGGCGTCGAGGGCATAGAAATCCTTGTCCTGACTCAGCTCCGTAACCTCTCGCCGCTCAAGCCTGCCGTTGACCACCAAGTTCTTGCCGGCCGAAAAAGGCAATTCCTGCGGTTCGTCGCGCCGGTCATTGGATTCGGTTTCCGCGATCTCCTCTGACTGTGTGACCTCGAAATACTTGGGATCCGCGATCCCATTCGTGTCCTTCACAAAGAGCGACCAGATGCCCAGTGGTTCCTCCGGCAGGTCGAACTCGACTTCCATAGCCTCAGATGCTCGACGCAGAATGTTCCCCTCCACCCTGGGGATGGCCGACGCGGTGGAATAATCGTCGGCAAATCGGACGTCCATGGTCCAAGGAATCGTCAGGGTGACATGCTCCCCCCGGCGCGTGGGTGACAAGTAGACCTGTTCCACCTGCTGCAAGCCCCGACCCGAAAACCGGACGGTGACCCGGCTGCCCGCGCGGCCTCCCAGAGGCGAGACGTGGTCGATCAGGGGGACCCGGGAGACACGCAGGACGTATCCGTTGTTCTTGGTAAAACCCCACCCCCGAACGCCCCGGAAAGAATCGACCTCGATGAAATGGGTGCCGTCTTTCTCGAACGTGTGATCGATCAGCGAGTTCACATCGAAATCGGCGCGATCGTCGTTGAAGACCAATTCTCTCCCGGTTTCGTCTCGCAGATTGAGATAGCTTTCGAACATGGATCCGAACTGGATGCTCCGAACTTCGAAGATCCAACGGTCCCCCTTCTTCGCCTTGAGAGCATAGAAATCGCGCTCTTTCTTCTCCATGGTCCCGTAGATCTCACAGGGTGGAGAGATGGCCTGAGCGCCGGCGAGGGTCTCGTTGGGCTCCTGTTCGGGAACCGGTTCGAATTGCCCCACCGTGAACCAGAGGGCGGTGGTGTAGCCGTCCTTGGTCTTGGCCCTCAAGATGTGTTGTCCCAGGGGGGCATGCTTCGAGATTCGGATCGTTCCCTCGATTCGTTCCGCCGTTGCCTTGGTCAAGGTGAAGTCGAGGTCGTCGCAATCGAACTCGACCGATTCGGCGTTGGAGAGCATGTCCCCCAGAAGTGCGACCTCGACCTGGGCGCCGGCCTGCCCCCCAATGGGACGCATGGCTTCCAGGTGGGGAAGGCGAACGCCCTTGTCATTGCCGTAGCCGATCCCGGCGACCAGCACCGCCAGAAGGGTCAGAACTCCGAGTCGATGTCTGACAGAGGACAAAAGACTGTCTCCCTATGACTTTGAGACTCCCCGCGATCCGGATTGCCGGCGTTGGAAAGTGGCCACTCTCTCCGGGGCGGAGAGCGAATCGGACAGAAGTCATTTTAGACCATCGCGGCGAAATATGCTCTCAATCTGGACCTTCCCCATATTTCCGAGTGTTCGGGAGAACCGGGGAAGCAGGATTGAACGAGGATCGCGACGTAGGGGCACCCCTTGTGTGTGTGGGTGCCCGCTGTCGCACGTTACTAATCGGCCCGGGGAGGGCGACCACACAAGGGTCGCCCCTACGGCAGAGATTTGACCTGATTTTGATGGCGGCAAGGTGGACTGATAGGCTACATGTGAGAGGTTCGATGGCGGCACGGACGAACGGCGGAAATCCAGGTCAAAGATTTCGGGGCAAGGTGGCCCTCGTCACCGGCGGGTCCCGGGGGATCGGCCGGGCCGTGTCCCTGCGCCTGGCTCGGGAAGGAGCCCGGATCGGGGTCAACTTCGTGAGCAACGAGCCGGCCGCCGCCGAGACCGTCGAGCAAGTGAACCAATTGGGAACGGAGGCCGAGGCAGTGCAAGCGGACGTCTCCGATCGCTCAGCGGTCCATGCCATGGTCGACCGGATCTTGGAGAAATTTTCCCGCATCGACGTTCTGGTCAACAACGCAGCCATCGTGCTCGACGGGGACCTGACGTCGTTTGCCTCCGACGCGGACCTGGAACGGGATCTGGATGCCATGTGGGGGGTCAACGTCCGGGGAATCATCAACTGCACCCGGGCGGTCCTGCCGCAGATGCGGAAACGGCGCTCCGGCTCCATCGTCAACATCGCCTCCATCGCCGGCTTTGGCAACATCTCCCCACTGAGGACCTTTTACAGTGCGACCAAAGCGGCCGTCATGAACCTGACCAAACGCTTCGCCCTGGAACTCGGCCCCGACAACATCAACGTCAATTCCGTGGCGCCCGGTCTGGTTCGAACCGATCTCCTGGTGCAGCTAACCCCGCCCCAGGAATTGGAGCGGGTCATTCAAGAGTTCGCCGGACGCAGTGTCCTGGGACGGATCGGTGAACCGGCCGACATCGCCGCCGCCGTAGCCTTCCTCGCCTCCTCCGAGGCCCGCTTCGTGACCGGGCAGATTCTGACCGTCGACGGGGGACGGATGGACTACCTGAGCTCTTCAGGATAGGGCGGCTATACCAGCTCCCGAACCAGCGCCGACACTCTCTCGACGACGATCTCCTCGGCATCGGGCCGCGGTGCGACCGGCACGGTATAGGATTGGAAGAACAGGTCCGGCACGTGGTAGGTCTCACCCAGTTGCCATCCGCCCTCGGGATAGTCCGCTTCTCGGGGCAGGTAGCTGATGGAGCTGTTGGTGTACCCCAACGGGAGAGTGTGCTTCAGGGGCGACCGCGCCTTGATGGCCAGTCCGGTCTCGAAGAAGATCTCCATGTTCATGCCCACCAGGACGATGTCATTGACCCGAATGGCCTGCGCCTCCAAATCCAGCGTCGGTTTGTCCGCTATGGCAGCCGCCAGCAGATTCTCGGACCACTCTGCAAACCGGGCCGCGACACGAATCTCCCACTGCTGGGCATTGCCGGTTTTTCGCCGCTCCAGCTCGGCTCTCCATTGGTCGCGGACCCGCTGAGCGTCCTCGCGGGAAGGAAGAGTCCCGTATTCGAGCCCGATGGTCTCTTCAACGGCCCCCAGGTAGCTGCAGGTGTCCCCTTGCAGGTGCAGCCAGGGCCTGAACAGGATGTTTGGAATGTTGCCGAACGGGATTCGATCTCCGGGCTCCAGGTGGGTCCGGATCCCGGCGGCGACCCGTAGAGCCTCTGCCCCCAAGGCCTTTCCGATACGCTCCTTCACGTCCCGGCAATCCACCTCGTAACCGATACCGGGCCGGGGATTGATGTTGCCCCCGCACGCCTGCAGGAAGACCGCCGTCGTACCCAGGCACGTCTCCAACACCTCTCGTGCCGGACCGGGAAAGTCGGTCGAGGCCACCATGGAACGTGGTCCTACCGTGACCGGATGGCAACCATAGCTGAACAGGACCGCGATGGGGTTGCCGTCCAGGTCGTCCACCCGGACCACACCCACGGCCGGATCGATGGGGTGCTCCGGCACTTCCCCCAGGACGTCCCGGCCGTCGGGTCCGGTCTCACGCCGGTAAATGCCGATGTCGCTCTCCCCCCAGCCGGCGCCGATGCGCGCCGGTTGGAGACCGGAATCTGCCTCTTGCACCGCCTCTACGAGCCACTCATTCAGGTGGTCCCGGTATCGAGTCTTCAGCCGGGTCTGCTCGTCGGTGTCCGGAACCCAACCGGGCAGACAGGGCGAGCTGTGGTTGTGGCTCAGATTCAGCATGACGTTGGTCGCGGGGACACCGATGGCGTTTCCCATGCTCTCGCGCATGGCGAGGCCCTCGACCGGGGAGAGCACGGCAAGATCCAGAGCGGCGATGGCCACCTTGGTGGTCTGGTTCGACAGCACCAGAACGGTTCCCGTCAAGTCGCTTTCGATGGCCTGGATCGGACTCCCGAACAGTCTCAGTCCTCCCATGGCCGTGCCGATCTCGGGATTGATCACCCGGCGGGCGACACCCGCGTAAAGTGTTGACGACATGCCTTGACTCTCCCTTCGAACCTGAAGATGACGCGCAAACCGGTTAGCCGGAAACTCTCACCGCGTCGCAAGTATATGACGAAAATGCACTGCCCTTCAGTTTACTTCTTATGTCTTCCCGACCTCTTCCTCATGCAGACCGCACTGGGCGAACCCACCGTTCAAAAACGAGGCCAGGCCGCGCGGCTTGAGATAGACTGACCGGAAGAAGTCTAGCCCATGAACGTTGCGACACACTTGGATGAGGAATGATGGAACGTATCGTTTACATCGCGAGACTGAAACCGGACATGGTTCAGGGCTACAAGGAGGCCCACCAGCAGGTCTGGCCTGAGTTGATCGAGGCGGGGACCAGAGCCGGAATCAGGAACCACAGTTGTTTCGTCCGAGGAAATGCTGTGATCATCTACCTCGAAACCGAGGATTACGCGGCAACCGCACGTGAGCTATCGGAGAAGGACGTCGTCAAGCGCTGGAACACGTACATGGCAGATTATTTCGTTGGCAGCATCCAAGCCCAGCAGGCAGAACCCTGGGAAGAAGTCTTCCACATGGATTGATGCCGACGCCCCGGCAATGCCTGGCCGTCGGAAATCCAGGTGAATCGATGACTATTGCGGAGCCTTGACCTGGAAGAGGGCCTCCCCGGCCGCGGCCGCGCCGCCGATCCGATCCTCGACCTTGATCTCCAACCGATAATCGCCCGGTTCCAGCGACTTGAGGTCGAAGACCTGAGCGACCAGAACCCGGTCGGAGAAGGGAACGACCTGATTCTGTCCCGGAGAGTCGAGAATCGCCTTGCCTTTCCGGTCCCAGATCCTTGTGCGAATACCCAGATCCGGAGCCTGGGTGCTGCCGTCGACGGCGTAACCGTAGATCTCGAAATAGGTTCCCAGCGGATCTCCGGGCTGAAACTCTCCGTTCATAGACGGGTAGACCTTCCAGCCGAGCGGCGTGACGAAAGGCGCAGAGAGCGTTTCCCCCTTTGCCGGGACGATGTAATCGGCCAAGGTCAGAGAAGAGAGATTCAACTCACTGGCCACCTTCATGGGAAGGCCCAACCGCCGTTGGATCGCTCCCATCCGGCCACTCTCGTGATCGCGGACGATGACGTTGAGTTTGTAGAGCCCGGGAGGGAGGGGAAGCTTCTTCTGGAAATAGACGTCACGAGCAACGCGGTCCCGTTCACTCGTCAGGTCCCGGTAGATCGATTCCTCGAACTCGTGGACCATCCGGCCACCCAATGCGGTGATGGACCCGTACAGCTCAACCGTGGCGCGGCGCGTCCCGTCAGCCAGGTCCTCGTAGGCCAACTGCGCCCCTGGAACGACGACGGTCACCGGCACCAGGAAGGTCTTCTCGTTCAACACCTGGTAGGAATCGATCACCTGCACGGCAAGCTCATCGTACGTGATCCGAGTCAGGACCGCGGACCGGAGATCCTCGAACTTGATCGTGGGAGGCCTCTGGACCTGAAAATAGGTTTCCAGCATCCGAAAGGGATTCGATGACGTGCGGTGATGTCCTTCCCCGTCGAACCCTGAAGTTCGCATCAGATCCCTGGTGATGAGCCGCCCGGGCCGGGTCTCCGCACCGATCATTTCGTAGAACGTCCAACCGCCTGCCGGCACCATCAGCAGGGCGTCCTTTTCTTCGGGACGCAGGGCCAACTTGTAGTCGCCGGTCTGGGACCGATCCACGAATTCCAGATCGATTCCCTGACCGATTCCCGGCAGGTGGTTGTAATGCCACCTCTCGTAGGGATAGGTTCGAGTCCTCCCGCCACCCTCGGTCAGGGGCCGGAAATACATGGATCCCGACGAGTATCGCTCGCGGCTCTGGGGCTCACCGAAAATGATGTAGACGCGGCCCCGATCCGTCACCCACCCGGAAATTCCGGCGTACCGGAACTTCTCGTTGGCGTACGCGATGCGCCGATAGTGCTCTTCCTTGAACTCGTTCTCGTTCGTAGAGCGGTCCGAATCTCTTCGCCGCCAGAATTGCTCGATGAAGTTCTCTTTCTCGACGGCCGTCGTCAGCTTTTGGAAGACGTTCTTCTCATCGTCGGTGATGATGTAGAAGACGTCCTCCTTCAGCCACTGTGCATAGGGATCGATCTGCTCTTCCTGAGACTGGGCGACCGAGTGCGACAGGAAAGCCAGGAAGGACAGTGTGAAGGCCAGGAAACGAATTGCCGATGTCGCCTGCTTCATCTTAAGGCCTCCATTCTACCGCAACCGGGCGCAGTCGTCTGGAGTGGCGTCAACTTCAGGATCAACGCCGGATCGTCTGCTTGTCAGGCTCGAGCATACCCGGCTTGGTGGGATGGTAGATGAGGTGGCCGTCTACAATCGTGCCTCGTCACCCGATTATGACCCGGTTGTCAACTTATGCACTGGTCCGGCTTTTGCCGTCCGAATACGATCCACTTGGGAAGGTGCAGAATCAGATCGTTCATAATCTGCTCCGTATTTTCTACATAAATCTGCACATTGCCCGCATAAGCTTCGCCGCCTCCATCACCCACCAAATCCGAAACACCACGCAAAATGAGACATCGGACCCTATTTCGGTTTGCTACCCAGGCAATTGCACCCGATTCCCAATCTCCTGCCACTGCACCGTATTTGGACTTCAGGTCTGAAATTTCTTCTGCCATTAGGTCGCGGTCTGCCGATACGAGAACGGTTCTCATCACAGGATGGGGATATGGCTCACGTAACCACGAAAGATCGATCTCCGTCGTATAGTCTCTGATCGCTTCCTCGGCATCCACCATCTGCTCGATAATGTCATATACAACCGTCCGCTCAACCAGCATCACTGCATACTTTTCGACTTCTCCTTCAAATCCACCACAAGTGCCCAGATTCACCACCAGATTTGGAGACCATCGATCAATCGCATATTGCGCTGATGCTGCCGCCGAAATCTTGCCCCATCCACCGTGAACAAATATGACTGACTGCCGGTCATCATTAATGTCAAGATGCGTCTCAAACCATTGTCCATAAGGAGATTCTTGGGGGGCAGCTTCGGGAAACATTCTCCTGACGGCGTTCCATTCAATATTGTCTGAAATGATCACAACAACAGTCACGGGAATCTCCTTGCTGACTTTTGGAATAACCTTGAATTCTGACTATATCAAGCATGTACCTCTCAAATGCGGGCTGGAAGGGGACAGGCACGTTCTCGAGAAAATTTTCGGAGCCCGCAGGAGAGGGACTTTCCAGTCGACCTCTGCTTCTGGTTTACTTGTTCGGGGGGGTTGGAAACCCCCGCTCCCAGACGTCCAGACCTCACGCCTCCCGGAGCGGATCTCGAGAAATGAGCCAACCGTATCGAATCGCCGTCGGCACGATCTTTACGGAGTCCAATCATCTGGTCGGTTCGTTCACCGAACTAGCCTGCTTCGAACGGACGGAGCTGCGCCGGGGGCAACAGGTTTTGGAGTCGACGGACGGCGTCGTCGGGGGAATGCTGGCCAGTTTGAGGGATCGTGGCGCGGACATTGTGCCGCTCCTGGTGGCCACGGCCGTTCCCGGGGGTATCCTGAGCCGGGACTGCTACCTGACGCTGAAGACGGAGCTTCTGCAATGGTTGCGTGATTCCATGCCGGTGGACGGAGTGCTGCTCCCCTTGCACGGAGGCTCCGCAGTCGAGGAGATCGGCGACCTGGAAGGGGATCTCGTGGAGGCCGTGCGTAACGAGGTGGGACCCGAGGTCCCCATCGTCGGGACGCTCGATCTGCACGCCCACGTCAGCGAGCAGATGGTCGAATGCACCGACGCACTGCTCGCCTGGGAGACCTATCCCCACCGGGACACGTACACGACCGGAGTCCGGGGAGCCCGGATGTTGCTCGATATCCTCGACGGGAGGGTCCGGCCGGCCATGGCCATGGCCAAGGTGCCGGTCATCGTGGGCGGGTTCATGGGCTCTACGGAAGGTTCGGCTCCCTTCGCCGACGTCATGCGTTTCGCCAAGGCCATGGAGCAGCGGCCCGGCGTGCTGTCCACGAGCACTTTTCTGGTCCAGCCTTATCTCGATCTTCCCGGCATGGGGGGAGGCGGCCTGGTCATCACCGACGGCGACGTCTCGAAGGCCGTCGAGTTGTCCACGCGGATCGCCGAGATGTACTGGCAGCGCAGATTCGACCTGGAACCCCAAGTTTGGACTCCGCGCGAGGCGATTGCCCATGGCCTGGAGTTGGAGGGAGGACCCATCCTGCTGCTGGAAACTGCGGATTCCGTCGGCGGAGGCGCCGCCGGGGACAGCGTGGCCACGTTGAGAGCCCTCTTGGAGAGCTCCGTTCCCCAGCCCGCCCTGGTTCCTGTCGTCGATCCGGAAGCCGCGGCCAGATGCCATCAGGCAGGAGCCGGTACGGAAATCGACCTGACGCTGGGTCACAAAGTGGATCCGCGCTGGGGCTGGCCACTGTCGGTGACCGGACGGATCGAGCGGCTGACCGACGGAAAGTTCGTCTATTCGGGCGGCATCTGGGGAGGCCAGGTCGCCAACATGGGACCTTCGGTGCGGCTCCGGATCGGCTCGGTCGAAGTGCTGATCTGCTCGTACCCGACCTACGATTGGGCGGACGAGCAGTATCGGTCCATGGGAATGGACACTCGAAACGCCAAGTTCATCGTGGTAAAGAATCCCATGAACTACCGCGTCGGCTATGCGGGGAAATTCAAGGAGGCACTGGTGCTGGATACGCCGGGACCGACCCCGGCGGTTTTGCGCCATGTTCGGTTCACGGAGCTCAAGGGGCCCTATTTCCCGGCACAGGAGGATATTCCGGGACTTCGGCCGGCCGTCCTCCGCCATGAGCCCCGGTGAGGAGCGGCGACTTCCAGTCGCCGAACCGCGGAGCGGCGGTTTCTAACCGCCGACCTCCCACGGAAATATAAGGAACGGGCGCATGAAGAATGGGCGATTGGGAAATCGCCCCTCCGAAAGGCAAAAGACCATGACATTGGAGACGGGACAAAAAGTCCGAGTGGGTTTCATCGGCGCGGGAAACTGGGCCCAGACGAATCACATGCCGGTGCTGCAGGCCTGCGACGACGTGGTGTTGGCGGGGGTCGCCACGCCCACGAAGGAATCGCGGGACCTTGCGGTGGAGAAATTCGGATTTCCTTACGCTACTTCCGACTATCGCGAACTGCTCGAACAGCCCATCGACGCGGTGGTGATCGCCTCGCCTCACGGATTTCACTACGAGCAATCCAAGGCCAGCCTCGAGTCGGGCCGGCATGTCCTGGTGGAGAAGCCTTTGACGCTGCGGGCTGCCGAGGCCTGGGACCTGGTGGAAACGGCAAACGCGAACGGGTTGGTGCTCTCCATTCCCACCGGCTGGCACTACAACCGCATGGTCGCCGCCGCCAAAGAAAGGATGGATCAGGGAGCGGTCGGCGAAGTCGAGTACGTCGTGTGCCACATGGGCTCGGCCCTGCGGGCGCTCTACATGGGACAGAAATGGCCCTATCCCATGGAAAAAATCCCCGACCCCGAAGCCTTCTACAGCGATCCCGATCTCGCCGGCGGCGGGCAGGGATACTCCCAGTTGTCTCACAGCGTGGCGATCCTGTTCTGGCTCACGGGACTGCGCGGCAGTGAAGTGTTCGCCTACATGAGTGGAGCCGGCGCGCCGGTCGAGATGTACGACGCGATCGTGGCGAAATTCGACAATGGCTCCATAGCGACCATTTCCGCCGCCGGCACCCAGCCTTCCAGCAAACCCAAGCACGAGATGGACATTCGCATCTACGGCAGCGAGGGGGAGTTGAGTCTCGATCTCTTTCATGAGCACCTGACCATCCACCGCGACGACGGCGACAATTTCGAGTTGGAGGTCGAGTTGGGCGAGGGGGACTACGCCTGTGACGGTCCGCCCAATCGGTTCATCGATCTGATCCTCGGCCGGAGCCGGGAGAACTGGTCGCCGGGAGAGATCTCCGCCCGCACCGTCGAGTTGCTGGAGGCGGCCTACCGGTCGGCGGCCGGCGGCCGTGCGGAACGAGTGGTCCCGGGCTCGTAAGGGATCCCAAAGCGCGCCTGAATATGGAGCCTGCTGAGGCGATAGAAGTCACTGTATTTCAAGAACTTGGGAACTTGCAGCCAGCATCGGCGCCTCGTAGAATCGGCTGACGATACCGAAAAAGGAGTTGTTCCATGACTGACAAGCGGACCCAATCATTTGCGGCGCATGCAAAGGATGCCCGGTGGGGCAAGGACCTGCGGCCCTATTTCGCCTACCGGGACCTGGGAATCAAGGATGCCACCGAAGGCAGGGTGCTGGCGCACGTCATTCGGGCCGAGCAACCGTGCGGGGGCCCCATGGGCTACCACTCACACGATCTGGAATTCCAGATGGTCTACCTGATCAAGGGCTGGGCGCTGCTCTACTTCGAAGATATCGGCGAGATTCGCGTGGAGGCGGGCGACGTCTGGTACCAGCCGCCCGGGATCAAACATGAGGTGCTGGAATACTCCGACGACTGGCAGGTCCTGGAGATCACCATGCCGGCCGAGTTCGAGACCCACGACGAATCGCGTTAGCCCGCGAGATCGGAAGAGTCCGCAGGATTTGACCGGCTCCGCCGGATTCCTTTCTACGGCGCCGACGACTTCACTTGCTCGATCTGTGCCAACAGGTCCAGCGCCATCGGATCGTCCGGATTCACCTTGAGCAGCCGGCGGAGCACGTCCACGGCTTTTTCAATTTCGTTTGCTCGAAGGTGCGTCATGGAAAGGTTGATGTAGGCGGGCCTGAAATCGGAGTCGACCTGGATCGCCCCCTTGAACGCACGTCCCGCCTCTTCAAACCTGCCCTTTCGCAAGAAGACCGTCCCCTTGTTGTTATAGGCACTTGCGTATTGAGGCCGAAGCCGAAGCGCACTGTCGAACGACGTCAAAGCGTCGTCGAGCCGCCCTGACTCCAAAAATGCGAAACCCAAGTTGTGGTGGACGTCCGCGGAATCCGGCCGCATCTGCAAGACCTTGCCGTATGCCGAGATCGCTTCTTGAAAGCGCTTCATCTGAAGATAGGCGTTGCCGAGGTTGACCAGGGGCTGAGGAGCCTGACCGTCGATTTCATGGGCCCGCTGGTACGCACGTACGGCCTCAGCGCGCAGACCTTTTTCCAGCAGCACATGTCCGAGGTTGTTCTGGACATCGGCTGACCAGGGAGCCAGTCGGCCGGCGGTTCGGTAGCTGTCTATGGCCTTGTCGATCTCCCCCGTTCTCAAGTGAATTGCGCCGAGATTGTTGTGGCTGTCCGCGTAGTCGGGATTCAGACGGAGGGCCTTTTCGTAGGCCTCACGAGCCTGGTCCAACCTACCATCACGTTCATAGAGGAGCCCAAGGCTGTTCCACGATTGGGGCGTGTCGTGGCCCTGGTCCAGGAGCTGGTGCTGGTAGTAAACCGCCGCCTGGTCGTCGAGTCCGGCCCTTCGGAACGCATCCGCAATCAAAGTGTAGTCTCGCACGAATTCCATGCCGAAGGTTTGACCGGGAAACGGAAAGGCCGCCCGGACCAGCTCTTCTTCAGATCGAGGGGTGTCCTGAAGGTCCCGAATGATCTGCCGAGCGGGAACTCTGCCCCGGTAGATCTTGATGATGTTCCCGTCCCGATCCAGAAGCATCGAAGTGGGTACGGCCAAGTCGCGTATCTTTTCAAAAAGGAAGCGATTGACCAGGTTATACGCAGCGATGACGCCGTCGTCGGCAAGCAGGATCGGGAACGGAAGCTCTTCCTGCCGGGCATACTCTCGTACCTTCGCGTGGTCTGAAGGATCATCGACGGAGATCGCCAGAATCGTGGCGCCGAGGTCTTCCAGATCCTCCCGATGGGATCGCAGGTCGCGCAGCTCTTCCCGGCACGGCGGGCACCAGGTCGCCCAGAAGTTCAACAACAACCGGCGGCCCTTGTACCTGGCCAGGTCATGATGCCTTCCATTCACGCTCGGCAACCGGAACTTGGGGGCGGCAAGTTTTTCCAGCAGCCAGGTTCCGCTGTACGGGGGAGGATCACCAACCGGCGCTTCCCTCGCGTCGTCCGGCCTGTCGTCGTCCTGTTGGGGAGACCGAAAAGGAATGGTTTCCGTCCTGTCCACCCCTTCGACGATCACAATCCGGTGGTTTACCGGAAGATCCCGAAAGGTCTGGACTTCCCCGCTGGGCCATTCGATCTTGACCCGCCGGATCCCCGGTTGGTTCCCGAGGCCGAACCAGACCCGGCGGGAGCTCTGCGACAGGAAACCCGATCCGATCTTGACGAATTTCGACCTGGAACCCGCATCGGTCTCGATGGTGATTTTCGCTCCCACCGCGTCCCGGTTGCTGCGCGTGCCCCTGAGATCGAAACTGGCCGCGTTGTAGCCACTCCCGGCCTGATTCCGCAACAGCCTGAGCTGCGGCGAATTTCGATTCTTCAGAATGAGATCCAGGTCGCCGTCCTGGTCGAGATCGCCGACGGCGAAGGCTCGCCCGTCTTCGGGGAAGTCCAGTCCCGTGATGCCCGAGGCGTCGGCAAAAGTTCCGTCGCCGCAGTTGATATAGAAATTGTTGGTCTCGCGTGAACTCAGAGATCCACCTTGCCGGATCAGCAGGTTCACCGCATCCCATCCGTTCCGGTAATCGGAGCCGATGCGCGCTCCAGGCGGGGCGGAAGCAACTGCGGCTTCCGATGGCGATTGCGACACGACCTGCCGCCAGAGGAAGCTTCAGAGATCCTTCGTGTCTTCGTTGGTGATGAAGCCGTTCACGACGTACAGGTCTTCATGGCCGTCATTGTCGAAGTCGAAGAAATCGCTGCTCCAGGCCCACCGGCCCAACTCGACATCCGCTTGTGCGCCAACTTCCTCAAACGTTCCGTCACCTCGATTCGCGAACAAGGAGTTGCCCTTGGCATGGCGTCGATAGCTCTGGATCTCCGCTTGCGGCCGCTGGGTCTGAAACTGCTGTAGTGAGGTGATCCGCTGACCCGCCGACGACCACATGTTCCCGACGTAGAGGTCCAGGCGGCCGTCGTTGTCATAATCCTCCCAAGCCGCGCTCATCCCCGCTCCGATATCCTCCACTCCCGCCTCTCGAGCCACATCCGTAAAGGTGCCGTCACCGTTGTTCCGATAGAGGTTGTTACGGCCGAAGTCGTTGGCGACGTACAGGTCCGGATACCGGTCGCCGTCGTAATCCCCCCAAGCCGCGGCAAAGCTGTAACGCAGATTGTTCCGGTTCATTCCGGATCGCCGGGTGACGTCTCGGAACGACCCGTTCCCCTGGTTCCGCAAGAGGATGTTGGGAGCGCCATTGTTGGCGTCATGGTATGGAAAGGGATAATTGCCCAATTCTTCCTGCCCCCGCCAGAAGGCGTATGAGCAGATATAAACGTCCAGATGTCCGTCCAGGTCGTAGTCGGCCACGGCGGCCGATACTTTGCCGCCTTGGGTGTCATCTATCGCCTCGAACCCGGAATCGGAGACCAGACTGAACCGGCCCGAACCGTCGTTGTGAAACAGCAGAGACCGGGTTCCAACGAGGATCAGGTCCGGATCGCCGTCGTTGTCCACGTCGGCAAAATAACTGGAGGCCGTATTGTCCAGGACGTCGACTCCCGCCTTTTCGGTGACGTCCAGAAAGGTGCCGTCTCCCTGGTTGCGAAACAGCAGATTGGGTAGGCCTGCCGGCTGAGAGACATGGAAATCCTCATCGCCGTCGTCGTCGATATCGGCAATCGAGACGCCGTTGTGACCATAGATATCCATTCCGGCGACATAGTCGAGGATTCCCTGCCAATACTCGACTCCCAGCAGCAGTTGTTGCCGGTAGGAGCTGTTCTTCCCCAGCGCCCGCTGCGTGACCTCCGTGAAGGCGTCTCGAACACTCCGTCCCCGCGACGTGGACAGCACTTTCAGCCGCGAGAGTTTCCAACGGCCCACGTGGTCCTTTTGCCAGTTGAGCCGCCAGTCCCCCTTCCACTGCAAGGATTCGCCATCCTTGCCTTGACCCAGAATGGTGTAGATGACGTCGCTGACGACGGTCGATCCCGGGAGCCGGGGCGATTCGATCCTCGTCACCTTGAATTTCACATCTTCGATCTTTTCCGCCGCCTGCAGTAGCTTTCCGATCTCTGAGGGAAACGTCGCGGCGGTGACTCGCTCCTCGCTGTCCGGATCGCCTCGGAAGATCTCCAATCCCTCTTCAGCCTTGACCTTCCGGGTGGCCGCCGGCTCCAGCGGTGTCCCCATGAAGTCGGAGCTGAGCAGCCCGGGCGGAAAAGAATCGGCACCCGATTCACCCTTGAGCGCACTGGCGAACTCCTCGAGCCTGTTCTCGATTTCGACGTCCACCTCTTCGGAATCCCATTCGTCAGCCCCTTCCGGAACTTTCCTCAAGGCTTTCTCGACGTCGCCCAGCGGAAGATTCCTGGGAGGGATCGTGTACTCCCGTGACCAGATCCCGCCGGGGAAGGGCTCACTTCGATCTTTGAAAAAATAGAGGGCCCCGACTGCCAGAACGGCTCCGAGGACCGCCAGTCCCAGGTGGAAACTCTTGGACCTTCGCTCCGGCGACCGTTTCTCCGAAGCGACCTGAGGGCTGGTCTTGCGGCCGCCCGGTGGCCTTCTCTCAGACTTCGGTGGAACTCGCTTTCTCTTCTGCTGCCGGTTGCGAGCGCCCCGGCGTTTCCTGAGCATAGTTGGGATTATGATACGCCACCGACATAACGTCAATACTTTACAACTATATATATTTTTGTATACACATTTAATAGACGTATATCGGGGCAGAGCCCCACGAGATCGGAAATGCGTTGATTATATTCTCACGTGTTCCGGATTCGACCAGAACAGCATAACCGAAACGCTCCCCTTGTGGCCTAAGTTGAATTTAGAAACTACCCTTTCATTCGTCAAAATAACCGAGGATAATCCATGTCATAAAGGGGGTGCCACATGGCTAGGATCAACCGAAGAGACTTGATGAAGATCGCAGGTGGGACCGGAGCCTACGGGTTCGTGGAGGGCCGTACCGCCGCGGTAGCTGAGCCGGGGCTGAGGGTGCCGGAGCGCCGCGCCGGAGTGCAGGTGAATTCGCCCGTCACCCAGCTCGAGAACGGGCTGGTGAGTTTCGAGTTCGACGAGGGGACCGGGAGCCTGCTCCAGATCACCGACCGCAAGACGGGCCGGCAATACCTGAACGACCCTCGCGGACACCGGCTGGCGAAGCTGGTCGTGCCGACTCCCGAACACAACTCGGTGCCGTTGATGTCGCACAAGGCGGGACAGCCGTCCCTGAACCGACACGGGGATCAGCTCGAAATCGTTTTTCCGGAGCTACAGTTTCGCGGCCGGAAGGCCGGCGTGTTCCTGACCGTGCGGGTGCGCCTGCCCGAGGGCAGTCCGGAGGCCCTCTTCACGGCGGAGATCCGCAACGAGAGTTCCTATCGCGTCCACGAAATGTGGTTCCCCTGGATTGGCGGACGCCTGGCCAAGCCTGGTCAGTCCCGCGATCTGATCACCACCAGCAAGAAATTGTACCCCGACATCTACGCCAAACTCGCCGAGATGGGGACCAGCACGCATTCGTTCGGGCACCATCACCTGCGCCTGGGCGAAGTTCCGATCCATCAGTTGCCGATGATGGATCTGAGCAACGACGGCGGTGGACTCTCCTTCATCAAGTACGAGCAACGCCCCTCGCCGCACATCCTCGTATTCGAGAACGCTCTTTACGTCACCCGGGAGATCTCCCTGACCTGGACCTGGGCCACCGGCGTGTTCGTCGAGCCGGGGGAGACCTGGACCAGCAGCGAGTTTGGCGTGGGGGTCCACCAGGGCGACTGGCATGATACGGCTGACCGCCTTCGGGACTGGCTTTCGAGATGGTGGAAACCCTGCGACACGCCCCCCGCGCTGCGGGAAAAGATCGGGTTGTTCCATATTCATACCCACGGACCCTCGGGCGAGCGCTACCACGATTTCGCCGAGCTTCCCGCCATCGCCAAAGATTCGATGAAGTACGGCGTGCGCGACCTCATGATCTGGGATCACACCGCGTCGGTGTACTACCGGCCGGACCGCGGCAGTTTCTGGGAGATGTCGGCCAACCGGGAAGCCGCGCTGCGGCGTGCCGTGGCGGAACTGCGGCGTCTCGGCTGTTCCCTCACCTCCTATACGAACTACCGCCTGGCGGTGGAGTACAACAGCTCCTGGGAGGAGCTGAAGCCGCTGGTGCAGCAGAGTCTGTACGGCATCCCCATATTCGGTTTTCCGTGCGGAACCTTGGACGGCGGCTGGTACAACGATCCCGGCTACGAAATGGGGTCGCATGCCGTCTGCTGCGGCGCGGATGGGTTCCTTCCCTTCGCGCGCCGGGTCCTCGAGCGTACCCTCGATCTCGGCTTCGACATGATTTCCATCGACCAGGCGTCGGAGTGGAACTACTGCCTTTCACGCGACCACGGCCATGCCTCGCCGTGGGAAGCCTGGGCCCGCACCTACGAATGGTATGCGGAGGTCACTCGCACGACCCGGGAACGCCACCCCGGCAGCTACACCCTCGCGGAGCTCCCGGATCTCTACAATACTCAGCATATCGACCTGTGGTGGATCTGGGGCTGGCGCAAGCCTGAGGAGGACCTGCTGCAGGTCTTTCGGTACGTCCTCCCCTCGATGGTCCCCTGCTGGTGCATTGACGAGAACCAGCGTGACGTCATCGCCGATGCGTTTGGCCTGGGCAGCTACATGGCCATCGCCACTCAAGACATGACGGGGCTGCTCTCCGACGATCCGGACCTTGCCGCGCAGGTCGCCCGGCTGGCGCGATTGCGCAAGGCCACTGCGCCTTTTGTGAGCCATGGCCAGTTTCGCGATGACCGAGGCCTGCAAGTCGACGGAGGCAAGGGCTACGTTTACACCTCGCCCGGCGGCGTTGCGGCGACGCTGGCCAATGGCCGGCCCCGGCCCAGCACGGTGAAGGTCTCGCTCTCTCCCGAGGCCCTCGGCAGACCGGCCGGAACCACTGGGTCGCTCTTCGTGGAAGGCGAGGAGCCCAAGCCGGTGTCACTGGGCCGCCGCGGCGACACCGTATCGCTCAGCGTCCGCTTGCCGGCCTATGGCGCAGGGGTGTTGACCATCGGGTGATTCGGGTCAGGAAGAAAAACGGCCACTGCCCCGAAGTTCGATGGCGAGGACTACGCCCCGGTGGAAGTCAGGCTGGTGTTAGCAGCCCGTGGCAAAAGTCGTCACGGCATTCGACCGTCCCTGCATCGTGCGCGGACCGCGTTGCGACTCGGTCGCATACTCCCGGCATGCTCCCTCCGTTGCGCCTGGTCCGGCGGGCGCAGGAACGGTCTCGGTGCTCGTGGGACTTTCACCACGGGCTGCTACCATTTCGAACATGAAGATACGAGGTCGGTCCGTCGGCTGTCTCTCGGTTCTGTGTCTGATTGTCTTCTTGTCTTTGCCCGGCCGATCCGTCGCCGGCGGGCGCTCACCCGGACTCCCCTCACTTTCCTCACACTCCAGCCTCCAGTTGACGAATGAGGAGGCCCTGGAAACAAAGATCCGGAAGGCCTGTACCCAGTGCCACGAATGGACCCCTCCGGGGATCCTTCCCAAGCAGGAATGGCCCGGTCTGATTCAGAGAAAGTTCAGACTGGCCAATCTCTCTCTCCTCCAATCTCACAACAAACCGATCTGGGATATCGACGCCTTGCAGGTGGCTTCCTACTTCCGGTCGAAGGCACCTGCCGAATTGGAGACGCCGCCCTGGACGGCGAAGCGCGGGGGTCCGGAGCTTCGGTTCAACCGCCGGCTGCTGCCGGGCAAGAAGGTTCGCGGTCTCCAGCCCGGGGCAGCCAATGTCCGCCTTCTGGAGCTGTTTTCAGACCTGAAGGGCCCCGAACTGGTGGTCAGCGACATGATCTCCGGATGGGTGAGCTGGACGGATCCCGACGACGGCCGGATGGACCTTCAGCCCATAGTCCAACTCAACAATCCATGCCATGCCGAGGTTGTCGACTTGGACCGGGACGGCAGGATCGACTTGCTGGTTGCCGAACTCGGATGGCCCAAGCCCACTGACCAACGAACGGGATCCGTTTCCTGGCTCCGGCGGACCGGGAGGCGCGAGTTCGAGGTTCACCGGTTGCTCACCGGGGTCGGAAGGGTCGCTGACGTCCAGGCGGCAGATTTTGACGGCGACCGGGACCTGGATGTCATCGTAGCCGAGTTCGGCTGGAGGACAGTGGGTGGCATCCACTATCTGGAGAACGGATCCCATCCGGAGAAGGCCTCGAGACTCGGAGCGGACGATTTCAGATCCGTGAAATTGGATGACCGGGCCGGGACGATCCACATTCCCGTCGTGGACCTCGACCGAGACGGCCGGCCCGACTTCATCGCCCTGCTGTCCCAGGAACATGAAGCGGTCGTTGCTTTCCTCAATCGGGGATCCGGTGTCTTCGAAAAGAAGGACTTGTTCAAGGCTCCTCATCCGCACTGGGGTTCAAGCGGAATCGAGGTCATCGATCTGGATCAGGACGGGGACTTGGACGTCATCTTCACCCACGGAGACACCCTGGACGACAGCGCACAGATGAGGCCCTATCACGGGCTGTCCTGGCTGGAGAACAGGGGCGAGCTTTCCTTTGCCCATCATCGGGTGGACGTCTACTACGGCGCCCTCCGGGCTGAAGCAGGGGACCTCGACGGGGATGGAGATATCGACCTGGTTGCAGCTTCCTACCTCCCCAATCTGACCGAGGAACGACGCCGTCAATACAATCTTTCGGGTGTGGTCTGGTACGAACAGACCCGGCCCGGATCCTTCCAACCCCGCTCCCTGGCCGCAATTCCTTGCGACTACGTGACTCTCGAGTTGGGTGACATCGACGGCGACGGCCGCACCGACATCATCCTGGGAAACTTCGGCCTGGCCCGGGAAGGAGTGGAGTGGGAGCTGGTCCAGATCTGGCAACAAGAGCCGTGAGGAGAAAGCAATTCGGGTAAGGGCGACCCTTGTTGGTCGCCCTCCTTTGCTACGGACTACGACGCCTCATTCTTTGTCGTAACATATCCGCATGCATCCCATGGGATGGACGCTGGTTTGGAGTTCCGTGCTCCTGCCGGTGTTGGCTCTTCCAGTCACGGGAGTCCTCCCTGCCCAATCCGAAAACGCCACGCGCGGCGAGGACGCGGGGTCCGTTCAATTCACCGACATCGCACCAAGATCGAATATCCGCTACCAATCCAATAACAGCTTCGCTGGCCGCAAATATTTTCCCCAGCCCATGTGCGGCGGCGTGGCCATCTTCGATTACGATCGCGACGGCAGGCAGGACATCTTCCTGACCAACGGCGCCAAGCTGCCGGAAGTCGAGAAGACGGACCGTTCGTTTCACAACTGCCTCTTGCGCAACTTGGGAAACGGCAGTTTCGAGGACGTCACGCGGAAAGCCGGATTGACCGGAGTCGGTCTGGGCTACTGTTTCGGCGTGACTGTCGGCGATTACGACAATGACGGCGACCGCGACCTGTTCATCGGAAACGCCGGACCCAACGCCCTGTATCGAAACAACGGCGACGGCACTTTCACCGACGTGACGGCCGGATCGGGCCTCGACGACAAACCGGCCGATCTGTTGAGCGTCGACGCCGCCTGGCTCGATTTCGACCAGGATTCCCTGCTGGACCTGTTCGTCTCCCAGTACACCTACTGGAATGCCCAGACCGACAAGCCCTGTCTGTTTCCCGACGGTACTCCGTTCTACTGCAGTCCGAAGACCGTCGTCAGTGTTTCCAACACGCTCTACCGGAATCTGGGCGGCGGCAGATTCACCGACGTCTCTCAGAAGGCGGGCCTCACCAATGCGCTGGGCAAAGGCATGGGACTGGGAATTGCCGATTTCAATCAGGACGGCCGTCCGGATGTGTTCGTCGCCAACGACACGGTGCAGAACTTTCTCTACCTGAATCAGGGGAACGGCAGCTTTCGGGAAGCCTCTTTTTTCCTCGGCGTCGCCTACAAGGGTTCCGCGGTGGCCGGCTCGGGGATGGGCGCCGACGCCAAGGACTTCAACAACGACGGGCAGGTCGACATCTTCTACAACGACCTCAAGAACCAACTCCACGGGCTCTTCCAGAACCGGGGCGGCCGCTACTTCGAATATGTCAGCTACCGGACCCAGGTGGCCAAGCTGAGCCGGAAGTTCACGGGCTGGGGCAGCGGATTTATCGATTTTGACAACGATGGCTGGAAAGACATCTACTCAGCCAACGGGGGCCTGGAATACCTGAGCCCCGATACCGCCCAGCACGACACCATGCTGCGAAACCTGGACGGGACGACCTTTACCGACGTCTCGACGAATCTGGGACAGGATTTTCTGCGTATTGCATACCAGCGCGGTTCCTCTTTCGGAGATCTGAATGATGACGGATTCCTGGATATTGTCGTCACTTCACTCAACGAAAATCCGAGGATTCTGCAAAATTCGGGAGACAACGGGAACCACTGGCTGATGGTCGACCTTCGCGGCCGGGCCAGCAATCGGGATGCGATCGGAGCCACTGTCTTGCTGCGGACTGCCTCGGGCAGGACCCTCCTGAACCATGTTTCCTCAACGGTGGGCCTCATGTCCTCACCGGACAGACGGGTTCACTTCGGCCTGGGGAAGGAAGAGGACATCGAATCGCTGGAGATCCGCTGGCCTTCGGGCAAGCTGCAGATACTTAAAGAGGTCGCACCCGACCGGATTCTCAGGGTCGAGGAACGAGATTAGCGTTTCCCGCTATGGCAGCGGTGTTACTTCTTGGACCCGGTCTCCCTTGCCTGGTACGCCCTTTCGAGAAGACGGTGGATACTGGGAATTTCGGCAGCGGCCGGCTTGGCCCGCTCAAGAGCCGTGATTGCCGGTTCGTACTCTCCCAACTCCAGGTAGAGCGCACCCAGCTTGCGCAGATGATCCGGGTTGCCGGGATCCTGTTCCACGGCTTTGAGAAAGGCTTCTTTGGCCCCAGGCAGGTCCCCAAGTAGATACCGGGCTGTTCCCAACAGAGCGTGGGCGAGGCTGTTGTCCGGCTGTTTCCTGATGCTCCCTTCAGCGGACGCCCTTGCCCGTTCGTAGCTCCCTTTACGGAGAAGGATCTGGCCTCGCATCAGATCGACCTGCGCATTCTTCGGGTCCTGGCCAGACAGGAAATCCAGGACCTGCAGAACCTGATCATGGTCTCCGATCTGAAACCAGGTGTCTCCCAGAATCCAGGCCTGACGGGAGTCCAGTTGACGCCAACGATCCCGATGCAGGGACTCCACGATGGTCCGCGCCAATTCATGCTGACCCGACTGGGCCAGCGCATTCGAATAGTAGATGGTGTACTTGAGATTGCCGTTACCCAATCGAACGGCCTCCTTGAACTCGGCGGCGGCGTCCTGCCAGTTCTGCTCTTGCCAAAGAGCCAGACCCTCATGGAAGTAAGGCTCGGGGTCCGACGGGTCCGCCTTCTTCTGGCGCTCGAACAGCTCGGAGGCCTGCGAGAGTTGTCCCAGCTTGATCAGGTGCTGCCCATCCCTGCTGGTTCGAAGCCGCTCGGCGGCGACCCGGTGGCGTTCGGCTTCCTCTTCTTTTCCCAACCGAAAGTACAGACCGGCGAGAGTGACATGGCCTTCCAGGAAATTGGGGTTCTCCGCCACCACGCCCTCCACGGTTTGAATGGCCTCTTCAATCCGGTTGGAGGAGTTGTAGACGAGTCCCATTTGAAACCGTGCATCGGCGTCGCCCGGACGCGTGCGCAACGCCCGTTCGAAGCAGGCCAGCGCCTCCTCATATTTCTGTTCGTTCTCGAAGAGATAGATGCCGTGAAACAGATTGGCATCGTAATCGTCGGGATTGACTTCGAGCTCTTTCAGGAAGGCTCGATCCGCAACGTCGTGCCGGTTCATGAGCCGGAGCAACTTCCCGTAAGTGACGTTCAACGACGGGACCCTCGGGTCGAGCGAGAGGGCTCTTTCCAAGTGCCTGGCGGCCCCAGGGTAGTCCCCGCTCTCCATCAGGTCCCTTCCTCGACGAGCCAAACGATTGAGCCAATCCGAGCGCATCTCGGACCGGAACCGTGCCGTCGGCCAATCGGTACCTTTCAGGGCGGTCTCTACGAGTGGCGTTCCCCTTTCGTTCTGACCGTCTTCTTCCAGCGCGACGCCCAACAGATAGGTCAGGGCGGGCGACTCGGACAGTCCCGCTTCAAGCGGAGACAAAAGGCCGATCACCTTCCTCCACTCGCCCAAATTGAAATAACAGGACGCCAGCAGTTGAACGGCTTCCCTGCCCTTGGAGCCGGCGGCGACGACCCGGTCCAGGATCGGCTTGGCCTTTTCGTATTCGGCCATCCGAAAATAGACCCAAGCCAAGGAGTAGTCGAGACCGGTCGGATCCCTGAGACCATCCTTGTGTAGAGCCTGCTGGTATTGGACGGCGGCATCCGGATAGCGGCCGATCGAAGAGTAGGCATTGCCCAGTTTGACGCGAGCCTCCGCATGGTCCGGGTATTGGGCCAGCAAGGCCCGGTACTGCTCGATGGCGCCGTCCACATCGTCGGCCTGCTGGAGTTCCAGCGCCCGCCGAAGGACCTGCTCCGGCTCGACTTGAGTTCCGGTGCGACCGCCGGCAGCCTGCGCCAGTAGCAGGATGCCGGCCAAAGCCATCATTGTTGGAACCTGGAGCATAAGAACATCTTAGCACGCATTGCTATATACGCACTCATCCCACGCCCCTTCCGGAATATTACGACCTTTGCTTGATGTAGCCGCCGTCTTGAGATAGAAATACGTATATACGAAGAGATGATTTTATTAATGTCTCGTCCCAACTGCTCGGATACACATTCTTAGAGGAGGATGCGACTATAAATACTTCCGGGACCATGCGAGTCGTGCTTCTGCTGGCGGCCCTGACGATCCCTGCGTGCACCAGCAAGACAGGTGTTTCCGTAGAGAATGAGAAATTCCGATGGGATTTGGATCTCCAAACGTTCAAGGCCATCGGCATGGCGAACAAACTCACCGGAGAATATTGCTCCCTGGGCCACGGGGAGGAGTTGGCCGTCTACCTCGATGCTTCGGACGCCCGCATCGAACTCGGTCCGTGGAAACGGACCGTGACGTCGAAGTTTGCCGGGTTCGGTTCGACTCCCCCGGAACGGGATCCGGGCTATGAGAAACGGTATTTCTCCCTCGAGGTGGATGACGCGGACTGGGAGACTTCTCCCGTTGTTCTGGCGGATCCCTCGAAACATGTCTGGGGCAGGACCCGGTTCCGCCTCCCGGATGCCGGCGGCCGGACGGTCCACATCGTTCTGGGCGGCCACGGGCTCAATGACGCCGATTGGATACGCGTCTTCCTCAATGGAATGGAGATCGGGACGCGTGTGGAATCCGGGTTCTGGCGCGAGCCCCGCATATTTCGCCTCGACACCGGCGACAAGGCCTACGGCCTCCTGAAGTTTGGCGGCGATAACCTGCTCGTGCTCCAAATGAAAGGGATGAATGCCGGAGGTGAGCGGCTGCGCCGACTCAAGAACCTGGATTCCCGCAATCGCCAGCAGCTCCCCCAGCCGATCGGTTACCAGTCCAACTTCGACCAGTACGTGACCATCGGAGAGCCGATGCGCAAGGTCAGCTTTGGGGTGACGTCGCACCGTCTGGAGCGCGACGGAGAAAGCAACTCGCTGATTCTCGATGTGCAGAGCCAGGGGGATTCCATTCAGGGCGAGGTGCGTTACACGTGGCGGGAAGGCAGTCCCATTTTGCGCAAGTTTGTCAGCATCGCAAACCGGGCGACGGATCCGATCCGGGTGCTCGATGTCGACCTGGGCAACTACCACACCGGCGGCACCGCAAGCGAGGGCGGAGAAGGCTTTCCCGTCCACGTCAATGAGCAGCTCTTCTTCGGAATCGCCCACCCGGCCGGTCTGGTCCAAGGGGGCGAGGGACGGGTCCGGCTTCGCGAGTTTCCGGCCGCCGAACTGGACAGTGGACAGGAACTCGCCCTGAGCGAAGTGGTGATCGGGGTGGCCGAGCGAGGCGGGAGCTCGGCTGCGTTTCGGAACCATATTCAGGAACGGTCCCGACGCATCCGGCGAGGCCATGACAAACCTTACGCCCTGTTGATGAGCTACGGTTCCTGGGAGCGGGATGAGCATGGCGATTGGCACGATGAGCAGCACATGCTCGGGATCCTGGATGGGATCGAGGAGATGAAGAGGGAGCAGAAGCTGGACCTGGATGGAGTCTCGATCGGGTTCTTCTGGGATACGAAGCGTGACTACAGCACCTTCTACCGCAGCGGGAAGGAGGCTTCTCATCTGATCGTGGATTACAAGGTTCGGGATCTGGAACCGTTCCGAAGGAGCGGTTGGCCCAATGGCCCGGTCCGCCTGTTCGAACGGTCGCGCCAGGTCGGGGTGCCCATCATGATCGGCTTCGAGGCTCAGCACGCCTGGGAGTGCTCCAGGAATCCGGACTTCGCGGTCTGTTCCATCGATCAGGTTCGAGCGGGCGGCCCCTCCGGCAGCCGCCCCACAGGCCTTTGCCGGGGCTCCAGACCGTACGGGGACTCGATCAAGAAGAGCATGGTGGACTATGCGCGCTCAGGCTTCGTTTCGGTGTTGATCCAGGACGGCATGTGCCTGGTGTGCCGCAACACCGGACACGGGCACGAAACGGGAAAGTACTCCACCCGATCGATATTCGATGCCGCCATCGACACCTGGACAGCCGTCGACAAAGAGAATCCGGACATCCTGATCATGGGACAAGGCTGCTACAGCTCTCCCTGGTGGCTGCTCTGGATGGACAACATCTGGGATCCCGGGCTGCTGATCGAAGCCGGCCAGCCCAGCCACTGGCCCACCCGGCACCAGCGCGACTCGGTGACGAGAATCCTGGATCAGGCCGAGTGGTACACCTCGGAAGAAGGAGACATTCCCTCCCTGCTCAAGGACTCCCTGGGCGTCTGGCTCTCCCCGACCAGTTGGAACAGCAAGATCGGCAAGGAGCGCTGGCAGGAAGGCTTTGTCATGGACATCTGCCGCGGAAGCCTGATGGCACAGATCTGGACCCATCCGAAATGGCTCACCACGCAGGAGAGGGAGGATCTCGCTCACTTCGTCGGGCTACTGAAGACTTACCCCGAGTGCTTCCGCAATCGGCGTTTCATTCTGGGCAACCCCTGGCAGGACGAGCTCTATGGCTATCTCGGATTCTCGGGGAACCGTGGCTTCATCGCCATCAATAATGGCTCCCCGCGCCCGTCGGAAGCCTTCCTCGAACTGGATGCCGAGTGTTCCTTCAAAGAGAGCGGACGCTGGAAGGTCAGGCGTCACTGGCCGAGGGACACTGAAGGCACGTATCGAAATCTTGACGGGGACGAACTTCGTTTGACCCTCGAGCCCTGGGAGATCACGCTGCTCGAAGTGGTCCGACACTGATCCGCTGTTTATCAATACGACACACCCCGAAAAAAGGAACATCAATGGACCTCGGATTAAAAGGAAAACGCGCTATCGTCACCGGCGGCAATCGGGGGATCGGACGATGCTGTGCCCTGGCGCTTGCCCGCGAGGGTTCCCGGATCTGCGTCACGGCTCGTGACCGGAATCTGCTGGATCAGACCGTCGGGGAGATCAACGAGGCGGGGGGCGAGGGATATGCCGTTTCGGCCGACCTGACGACCTTGGAGGCGTGCCGCCGCGTCGTGGAAGAATCGGTAGAACATTTCGGGGGTGTCGATATTTTGGTGAATTGCGCGGGTGCGGCACGAGCACACGATATCCTGCATCTTCCAACCGAAGTGATCGACGATGCGCTGGGTCTGAAGAGCTACGGCTATCTTCGCATGTCCCAACTCGTGATCCCGCAGATGAGACAGAACGGCTGGGGGCGTATCGTCAACATCGCCGGAAGCGCAGGTGCGAGTCCAGCCCAGGGCAACATCCCGGTCAGCCTGGCCAACATCACCATTCTCAACATGACCCGTGCACTCTCGGACGCGGTCTCAGGGGACGGTATCCTGGTCAATACCATCTGCCCCGGCTTCACCAACACGCAGAGGGCGCGTGATCTGTTTCAGGCGAAGGCCGATAAAGAGGGCCGCGACGTGGAGGAAGTCCTCACGGAGCTCGGGAATGGACTTCCTGCCGGCCGAATCGCCGAGCCGGAGGAGATTGCGGACGTCGTCGCTTTTCTGGCGTCGGACGTGTGCTCCTACATGTTCGGCAGCTCCATCTACATGGACGGCGGCGATCGGCGCAGCACGCCATAAATCCACACCGGTCCGTCCTTCACGCCGACCGTGTTCCTCACAAAATCAGGACCGGTAGAGAGGTGCCGAAATGAGAGTCGGATTCATCGGCCTGGGAGCCATGGGGAATCCCATGGCAGCCAACCTGCAGAAGGCCGGACACGAACTGACCATCCACGACATCCGTCGCGAGCAGGGCCGAAACCTCGAGGATTCAGGCGCGACTTGGGCAACGAGCCCTGAGGAGACGGCAGCCCGGTCCGACGTGGTGCTGCTGTCGCTGCCCGGTCCGTTGCAAGTGGAATCCGTCGTCCTGGGCGAGAACGGCGTCTTTGCCGGTCTGGCCGCGGGAGGCGCCTGCATCGATACCAGCACCAACGCGCCGGCGCTCATGCGCCGGATCGGGGAAACCGGCGCATCCAGGGGCATTCAGGTCCTGGACGCACCCATCAGCGGGGGCATTTGGGCTGCGCAAGATGCCACGCTGACCGTATTCGTCGGCGGAGAAGAGGCGACGTTCGAAAGGTATCGCACCCTCCTCCAGTGCTTCGGAAAGACCGTGGTCCACATGGGGCCGGCGGGTTCCGGCAATGTGACCAAGCTGGTGAACAACCTGATGATGTACATCAACTTCATCGGCGCCTGCGAGGGGATGGCCATGGGTGTCAAGGCGGGCCTCGATCCGCGGACTCTGCTCGACGTCATCAAGCCGAGCATGGGCCACAGCACCTTCCTGGAAAGGAGCATGAAGCTGTCCCTCGGCGGCGAACCGCTGCACTTCGTCACTGACGGGGCCGTCAAGGACATGCGCCTGGGTGTCGAATTGGGCAGGGAAACCGGCGTGCCGCTGGAGGTCGGTCTGCTCGTGGAAGATATTCTCACCCGGTTTCGAGACGCGGGCCACGGGCAGGAGGACACCCTCGAATACATCCGCGATTACATGCGGCGATCAGGAGTCGATCTGGCGGATTGGGGTACGGCGTCTTCCTAGCCGCCGAAGAGGAGCGGCGGCTTTCCAGCCGCCGCACTCCGGATTAACGATGGGGCGAGGAGGGACGGGGCGACTGGAAATCGCCCCTCCCAGTGGGCGATTGGAAATCGCCCCTCCCTACGCAATAGCCGGCTGGGTTAGAAATATACCTTCAGAGCGACTTGTATGACCCGGCCGGACAACGCGCCACTGACCCTTCCGAAGGCGGCACTCTGAATATTGGAGCTTGGGCCGCCGAAGTTCGGGTGGTTGAAGGTGTTGAAGAACTCGAATCTGAGCTGCAACTGTCCTTCCTCGGTCGGCAACATGGGAAGACTCCAGTTCTTGATCAGGGCCAGATCCTGGTTGATGATCCCATCTCGATCGATGATATTTCGGCCGCTGTTTCCGTACGTATTCAGAGGATTTTCTGCAAAAGCGGCCGTATTGAACCATTGTTCGATCGTGGGGGTTCCCTTGGTGCCGTTGCGCAACCGGTTCGGCTGACGTGCGTTATAGGTGGATCCCGTGTTGGAGTTGTCGCTGGACATGCCAACCGTAATCGGCAGTCCACTGTTTATCGTGGTAATCCCACCAAACTGCCAACCACCCAGGATATTCCGAATAATGCCGGATTGGCTTTCCATCTTCGGAAGCAGGTAGTTCCAGCTGAAGGACAAACGGTGTCCCATATCCCAATCGCTTCGGGCGTTGTTGGTGTCCGTAAGCCGGTACGTCGTCACGGATCCAAAGGAATCCCAGTCGGTCGTCTTCCCCCAGGTATAGCCCATGAGGAAGCTGAGTTTGGAGCTGGATTTTCTGACGGTGACTTGAAGTGCATGGTAATCGGACATCCCCGCACCGGCGTCCTGGATATTGAAACCGATATTGGGCCAGGGGCGCCGCTCCTGCTCGAAGGGGGGCGCGCCGAGTTGGGGAAGCGGACGATTGAGCTCCTGCCGCTGGGACAGTTTCCTGCCGGTCGATCCGACATAAGCCGTCTCCAGCAGAACCTGCCCCGGAAGCATGTTCTGAATGCTCAAGGTCCAGTTCTGCAGATACGGACTCCGTCTCTCATCCGTAATCAGTGAGACATATCCGATGGGATCGCTCATATCCAGAATTTCGTTGAAGTTGTCCGGATCGAATACGGGAGGATCCTTAAACAGCGTGCCGATGTCTACGGGGTTCCTCGGATCCCGGCTGATCGCATTGTTAATGAATGCATTTTGCGGACCGGAGCTGTCCCACGCCAAGTCGTTGCCCGGGGTTTCGTCATAGAAGACACCGTAGCTGCCCCGGAGCACGAAATTCTGGTTGGCAGTGGGCGTCCACGCGAACCCGATCCGTGGCGCGAAATCGTTGAAGTCGGTGTCGATCAGACTTCCCGGCCCTCCGAAAATCACGCCTCCGCGCGGACGCGTGAAGTCCATGATATCCAGATAGTTGCCGCCTTCCGGTCCAACCTCCAAAGCGAGCCAGGGATGCACCTGGTAACGCAGGGCCAGGGTCAGGCTGAAGTTGGGCGTCACGCGGATGCGATCCTCGAAATAGGCGTCCCACCACCAGGACACCCGATTCGCCCCGGCCGCCGCGGCGCCCGTGGAATTCTCGGGATGTCCCAAAAGGAAGTCGGCCACATCGTTTCCGGAAATGATGCCCGTAAAGCTGAATGAACCCTGGGTCCAGGAGGCCGCCAGCTGCTGTGTGAACCGGTCGACAAGGGTCATACCCCAGGTCATTTCGTGCCGACCCTGGGAATAGCTCATATCGGCCATGTAGTAGAGGTCGTTGTTGACGGGGACGATGCAGTTGCCGGCGCCCCCAAAGGACGAGTAGCCGACCATGCGTGCACTTGGCGCATAGTTACAGGTCCTGGTCGTGTTGATGTTCCTGATGCCGTACCTCTCGGACCAGATCGGGTCCGTGTCCCGTTCCAGGTTCTGCGCCAATGACATCACAGCGCGGTTCAGTCCTGCCCGCGCGTCCAGAATCAGATTATTGGCAAAAATGTGGGTCCAGTTGACGACGGCGTTTCTTCCATCCAGCGGATACTCGACATTCGCCCCTTTGTTGATTCTATTGGCGTACAGTTGCGAGTCGGAGTGGATCACCCGGGCAAAGACTTTATCGTTTTCTGTGATCTGCCAGTCTCCACGCCAGATCCATTTCCTGTCAGTCTGATTGGTCGGTGCGGCACCGGTGAAGTTGTTGGCGGTTACTGGAAGATTGGGCGCTGGAATCAGGCCATCCTCCATGTACAACCGGGCCCAGGGGTGAATGCGATCGGACGGAATCCGGTTGTTGGGAAAGGGCTCGCCCGTCATCGGATCCATGATGGGAGTCGACAACGAGGAAAAATCCCCCTGGAGATGTCTGGTCGACGGTACGGTGAGGAACTGCGTGTTGAACCGGCTTGAATCCAACCCCTCCAAAGAGGTGTACCAGAACAGCTTGTCCTTCAGTACCGGGCCCCCGACCTCGAAGCCCCACTGGTGTTGCCGAAACTCTCCGATCTCTCGATCAAAGAAGCTTCTGGCGTCCAGGTTGTCGTTGCGGTGAAAAAACCAGGCGCTCCCATGGACCGCGTTCGTTCCCTGTTTAGTGACGACGCTGATCACGCCCGGGGTTGCGCCGCGGCCCGTGAAAAAGCCCTTCTGCACCTTGAATTCCGCGATGGCATCGACTTGAACGAGGGCCCCCGGGGCACCGTAAAAATGCTCCTTGAAAGGAATCCCGTCGAATACGAACGACGTGGAACTCACCCGCGTTCCGGAAATGGACGCCGAGGTCTGGCGAGGACCGTAAGCCCATTGCGCTACGCCGGGAGCAGCATTACCGTCCTGCACGCCAGCCTGAATCCCGGCGAGCTGCAAGAAACCCCGGCCGTTCAGCGGCAGTTCCTCGACCAACTCTTTCCCGATCACGGTCCCCAGCTCGGCGGTTCTTCGGTCCACCACCGTAGCCTCGGCCGTGACCAACACCGTATCGCTGACTTCACCCACCTGAAGAGTCAGGGTGTGATCCACCACGGAGTACACCTCGAGTTGGATCCCTTCCACGACCGCTTTCTTGAAGCCGGGCATCTCCACACTGAGGTTGTACAAGCCGACCGGCAAGGCGGCGAAAGTGAAAGCCCCCTGTTCGCCGGAGATGCCGGTTCGTCTGAGGCCCGTCGCCTCATTGGCAACGGCCAGGTCAGCACCAGGAACCACGGCACCGCTATTGTCGCGCACCGTTCCGGTGATGGTCCCAGATCCTTCGCCCTGGGCCCGGAGAACACCGGCAGACCCCAGAACCAAGACGACCAAGACGACCAAGACCAGTACAGCCATTGAACTACGTCGCATTATCTTTTCCTCCGAATCGGTGGGAAGTAAGGAAGCTGAGGGAAACCACCCGGCGCGACTGCGCCGTGTCCCTACTGTTGTGGCGGACTCGTCGAGATTGGTCGAATAGAAGGGAGCAAACATATACCACGCCGAGTATTTAGAGTTCGACCAACCCTGGGATTTTGGCAGTCTAAGGGATGTCGTCCGACAATGTCAACAGTCCCAGTCAGGACTTTCCCCATTTTTCTGGGAGTTCAGTAGAACAGGGGAAGCAGGGTTGAACGAGGATCGCGACGTAGGGGCACCCCTTCTTGTGGGTGCCCGCTGTCGCCTCTTACTGATCGGCCCGGGGAGGGCGACCACATGGGTCGCCCCACGAGGGCTTCTCCCATCCATGGAAAATTCGACCGATTCCACTTGTCGAATCTTCTGACTCTCGTGCTTTCAACCACTTGCGGAGTTTTGACCTGATTTTTTGGGGGAACTCCTGTCCGAGTGTACCAGTGTCGTTAGTACGTGAAGTGTCCGACTTCTTACTCGCACGTGACCTGTCCGGTCCAGGCAGGGCAGGATTGGGATCAGCCTTTTGCCCAACAGGATCGAGCGGCGTGATAATGACAACTGTCCCCTTCTCTTCGGACCTCTTACTTGTCGTGACGCCGTTAGAGAGGTGAGATTGATTTCACTGACTGATCACGTGGATAGCCAGTCTTAGGGCCACACCTACGAAGGGAACCAACAGACACCAGGCAATCCATGGCCGACGTCGCTTGACGGCGTAAGCAGCGGCAACAAATGTAAGCGGAAAGGCCGCAAAGACAACTGAGACCCAAATACCATTATTCCAACCAGCGCTGAGATAGAGGCTGAACGGAGCCGCCAAGACAGCCGCCACGACAATCAAACCAGGTTTTCTGGACACGATCCCAACTACAGCCAAGGTCACCGACAAAAAAACGGCGGGCCAGGCTAGCACTGCCCTATACCCACAAATAGGGCTGGACAAACAAGAATGCCTGTCGTAGTCTTTACGACATGGTAGTTCAGAACCAGATCAAGCGCACCTTGGGCCGAGAGTTGGATCGTTTGCACGCCGTGATGAGGCGGGAGAAGTTCGCCCACCGGACGGCGCTGGCGGACCGGGTCTGCTCGGAGTTTGGATTTCACGATGCCCGAGGGCGGGCGCAACGGAGCGGCTGCCTGAAGGCGCTCCGGGAGTTGGAGGCGCGCGGACGGATTCGTCTGCCGACGCCGCGACGGCGGGTGAAACATTGCGGGCCCCGAGGACTGGGCCGTGCGGTGCCGGAGCCGGTCGGGGTGCCCGAGACGGTGGATGGCGTGCGGGAGTTGGAGTTGATTCTGGTGGAGACGGGTCCGCAACGAGCGCTCTGGAACGAGTTGATGGCGCGAGAGCATCCACGGGGCGCGGGGCCGTTGGTGGGTGCTCAACTACGCTATCTGGTGGGCTCGGCCCACGGCTGGCTGGGGGGCTTGGGGTTCGGGGCGGCGGCGTTGCGGTTGCGGGACCGGGACCGCTGGATCGGATGGGATGAGGAACAACGCCGGGCGCACCTGCACCGGGTGGTGGGGCTGAGCCGGTTTCTGATCCGTCCGTCAGTGAGGTGTCGTAATCTGGCCTCCCGGGTGCTGGGGGAGGTGTTGCGGCGGCTGGGTCCGGAGTTCCAGGCGCGCTACGGCTACCGTCCCTGGCTGGTGGAGACCTTCGTGGAGACGGCTCGCCACGATGGGGCCAGTTTGCGCGCCACGAACTGGAGGGTTCTGGGGAAGACGCAGGGTCGAGGCCGGCAAGATCGGGCGCACCGTGGTGCGGAGACGAGCAAGGCGATCTATGGGTATGAGTTGTGCCGGGATTGGCGGCGGCGGTTGGGGGTGGGACCGGCGCCGAGGCGGGGAGTGGAACCGATGTCGGAGGGCGAGGGACTGGAGGGAGCGGGCTGGGCTCAGCAGGAGTTGGGTGAGGCGCCGCTGGGAGACCGGCGCTTGAGTCGGCGACTGGTGGAGAGTGCGCACCGTCAGACGCAGGAGCCGGGGCGGGCGTTCACGGGAGTGGCGCGGGGGAATTCTGCGGCGGTCAAGGGATACTACCGGCTGATCGACCAGCCGGAAGCCTCGGCGGTGACGGTGTCCAACATCCTGGCCCCGCACCGGGAGCGGACCCGACAGCGGATGCAGGGGCAGCGGACGGTGCTGTGTATCCAGGACGGGAGCGATCTGAACTTCACGCGGCACGGTCGGTGTGAGGGACTGGGGGTGATCGGGCGCAACCAGACGGGAGCGACGGCGCGGGGACTGCATCTGCACGCGACGCTGGTGGTGAGTGAGACGGGGCTGCCGCTGGGGGTGTTGCGGGCGAAGCTGGACGCGCCGAAGCCGGGACCGGTGGCCACGCGGAAAAAGAAGAAGACGTATCGCTGGATCGAGGGACTTCGGGACTGCGCCGAGGTGTCGCGGTCCCTCGACGGGGTGCGGGTGGTCAGCGTGGTGGACCGGGAGGCGGATTTTTTCGCACTGTTCGCCGAGCAACGAGCGTCTCCGGAGGTGGAGTTGCTGGTGCGTGCGAAGCAGGATCGGGTGCTGAAGCGGAAGACCCGGGCGAAGGCGGCCGGGAAAAGCGGGGATCCGGACCAGGAGCAGAAGCGGAAGCTGTTCGGGCGCCTGCGATCGGCGCCGGTGCGGGCCCGGATGCTGCTGAAGGTGAAGCGTCAGAGTGCGCGGATCAAGGCCAGCAAGCAGGCGGCCCGCCCGCGGCGGCCGGCGCGAGTGGCTCGGATGGAACTGCGCTACGAGACCCTGACGATTCCGGCGCCGCGCGGGAACCCAACCGGCATCCCTTCGCTGAGACTGTCGGTGGTGCACGCGCGGGAGGTCGCGCCGCCGGCGCAGGGGAAGCGCCTGGAATGGTTCCTGCTCACCACCCTGCCGGTGACCGATGTCGAGACGGCGCAGCAACTGCTGAGATGGTATGCGCTGCGCTGGCGGGTGGAGGATTATTTCCGGGTGCTCAAGACCGGATGCCGGGTACAACAGCTCCAGCACCAAACCGCCGAACGTCTGAAACGGGCCATCGCCATGCACGCCGTCATTGCCTGGCGGATCATGCTGATGACGCTGCTGGGGCGAGAGGACCCGGACCTGCCGGCGCAATTGTTGTTTTCCGATCTGGAAATCCGGGTCCTGGGGGCGTTTGCCGCGTCGCGACGATACCCACCGCCGGAAGACCTGGGGGCGGCCGTGCTCGTGCTGGCCCGCCTGGGGGGATATCTGGCTCGTAAACACGACCCCCCACCTGGGCATCAACTGCTGTGGCAGGGTTACGTCACGCTCTACGGCATGTGTCTGGGCTTCGCTTTACGAGAAGAAACATGAATGAAACCAGACCCAGGCTAATTTGCCCTGTGCAATATGTGGGTAAAGGGCAGGGCTAGCAACAACGGCCACCACTCCAGCATACCGCCCTCCATACTAGTGTGATTCTCTACCGACTACGTATCCACCGTGAATGACTTCCAAATCGTGATTGTTTCGAAGCTGTTGGCAGCATCATAGCGGACGCTCTGGCGGACGCTATTTTGCAGTGCTAGATTAGTATGAAACGTTCCGAGCCGAGAAAATTCTTTCTGTCAGACGGAGCGAGAGATGCCGCCTGTTCTCCTCATGCTTCTTTTCTGCTGGGTTGGCGCTGCGGTAGCGACCGCCAGTTCGCCGGAGATCATATCGGTCCGGAAGATCTGGGACCGGGCGCCTCATAACGCCTTCACCGATCTGGTCCGCTTTCAGGGAAAATGGTTCTGCACCTTCCGGGAGGGAGAGCGGCATGCGGGAGGCCGGCGCGGCCAGTTGCGCGTGCTCGTTTCCGAGGATGGCGAAGGATGGATATCGGCCGCTTTGTTGACTGAAGAGGGTGTGGATCTGAGGGATCCCAAATTGTCGGTGATGGCGGACGGACGCCTCCGGCTGGTCTCCGGTGGCAGCCTTTACGACGGGGACCGGTACCTGACCCGGGCACCCCGGGTGGCCTTGTCCGGGAACGGATTCGACTGGTCATCGCCCCGCCGTGTATTGGCGGAGGACCATTGGGTGTGGCGCGTGACCTGGCACAAAGGGCGGGGCTACGGCGTTTCCAAATTGGGGGAGACCCCTACTCCTCGACGTGCGTTCCTTTACTGGACGACCGACGGGATCGAGTGGAACTGGATCACGGAATTCAAGCTGCCCGGCCTGACGCCCGAGGCTCGAAAGACGGCTCCCAGCGAAACCACCGTCCGTTTCCTGCCGGACGACCGGATGGTGGCTCTGATCCGGCCGGGTTGGGTTGGAAGCAGCCCGCCACCCTACCGGGAATGGACGTTTCACAAGCTGGAACATCGTCTGGGAGGTCCCAATTTCATTCGGATACCGGACGGATCATTGTGGGCCGCGTCCCGGGGGTATCCGCCCGGAACGCCGGTGATCGGAGCCTGGACCCAGGGGGAGCCCTTCACCGTCCTGGCCAGATTGACCTTGACGGGCTACGAACCTGTGCTCAAGCTGCCCAGCGGTGGCGACACGAGCTACGCGGGGATGGTCTGGTATCAGGGACTTCTCTGGATCAGCTACTACTCTTCCCATGAGGGCAAGACCAGCATCTACTTGGCCAGGATCCGCCTCTGACCGAGCCTTCCGGGTTGGGCCTCGTTCCCAAGCCAGGGGCAGGACTCGGGAGGAGCGGCCGCGATGGGAGTAGAATCGTCTCCCTGCGGACCCAGGCCCGACCCGGCCAATGGAGGAGAACCTATGAAAACCGGAAGAGGATTTCCGAAACCGACTCGTCTGATCGCGATGGGACATGCGGCTTCCATCCTGCTCCTGCTGACTCTCGTTGGATGCAGCGGAATGTTCCTCGGCGGCCTGGAAATCACCGCTTCCCAACGGGTGCATCCGGTGCTGATCCGAAATGAACACAACCCGTTGCTGCGCGTATCAATCGAAACGCAGGGCGCCGGCTACACCGCCGAATCATTTCACTTTACGCTCACCGGCACCGACGATCCGAACGACATTGAATCCCTCGAGTTGTTCTACTCGGGTGACCAGGAGGAATTCGGGGCCACGAACAGATTCGGCGATCCTGCTCGCCCGGCTGACGAAGTCGTCTTCACCGGAAATCAGGAATTGTCGCCAGGGAAGAATGTCTTTTGGCTTTCCGTCCGGTTGCGGCCAAATGCCGGTTTGGGACACCGAACCGATGCCGTCTGTACGTCCGTCGAAACCTCCGCAGGAGTGCTGATTCCACCGGGAGTGCTGATCCCCACGGACACGACTCCCGGCGTCCGCAAACGGATCGGCGTGGCCCTGCGCAAACACATGGACGACGGGGTCCACACCTACCGCATCCCGGCACTGGCCACGACGCCCAAGGGCACCCTTCTGTGCGTCTACGATATGCGGTGGCGCAAGTCGAGAGACTTGCAGGAAGACATCGACATCGGGCTGACCCGCAGCACGGACGGCGGCCGGACCTGGGAGCCACAGCGGGCGATCATGGACATGGGGGAATGGGGCGGGTTGCCCCAGGAGGAGAACGGGGTCAGCGACCCCGGCATTCTCGTGGACGAGAACACCGGGGAGATCTTCGTCACCGCCGTCTGGATGTGGGGCAAACCGGGCAAACACCAATGGCGCGAAGATGGCTCCGAGCCGGGATACGAAATCGGCACGACCGCCCAGTTCCTGATGGTCCGCTCCCGGGACGATGGCCTGACTTGGACCGAGCCGGAAAACCTCACCCGCAAACTGAAGAAATCGGAATGGTGGCTCTTCGCGCCGGCGCCGAACCGGGGGATCACTCTTTCGGACGGCACCCTCATCATGCCGACTCAGGGGCGTGACGAGACCGGATACCCCTTTGGCAATATCACCTACAGCCGCGACCATGGCGCCACCTGGACGGTGAGCAATCCGTCCTTCAGTGGAGGCAATGAAACCCTGGCGGTGGAACTCGGCGACGGATCCATCATGCTGAACATGCGCAATGACAAGCCGGATCCCTACCGGGCCGTCTATTTGACCCGCGATCTGGGTCAAACCTGGACGCCGCACGAAACCGACCGCAAGGCGTTGATTGAACCGAACTGCAACGCCAGTCTCTTCCGTTTCGACTACCAGGAAGATGGTGAGTCGAAACACATCCTGCTATTCGCCAATCCGAACGCCACCGACGGCCGGCATCACCACACCATCAAGGTCAGCTTCGATGACGGCATGACCTGGCCCGAGGACTACCAGATTCTGCTGGACGTGGGCCGCGGGCGCGGCTACCCCAGCATCGCACGGGTCGACGACCGGCACGTGGGGATCGTGTATGAGGGAAGCCAGGCGGACGTCGTCTTCGAAAAGCTGTCGCTGGATGAACTGCTGAAGCGGTGAACGGAATTCCGCCAATCTGCGGATCGGTCCCTATCGGATGGGTTGGAGTTGCCAATAGGTCAGAGAGCGCCACACCCATTCCATAGGCCCGTAACGAAACCGCTTGATCCACCACGAGGAGGCGATGAGTTGAACGATCCAGACGGCCAAGACGATGGCCGCCTGCCCCGTTCTCTCCACGCTCCCGAAGAGTCCGAAGCCGTGTCCGTAAAACAGCGTCGTACAGAGGATAGTCTGCAGCAGATAATTGCTCAACGCCGTGCGTCCGACCGCCGAAATGGCGCGCAAGAGACGTCCCCCTATCTGTGATCTGCAAATCAACATCACCAGGCTGAGGTAGCCCAAGCTCACCAGAATGCTTCCCCAATAGTTGTACTGACTGCCGATGAATTGGCAGTCCAGCGACCAGTTCCTGGCAAAATTGCGAACCAGTCCGTAGCTCGCCAGGGCCCACCCCAGGGTCAGACCCGTGGCGGCCAGACCGAAGTAGAAACGACTCGAGCGGGCGGCCGTCAGGACACCCCACTTGAAAAGTGCCATCCCAACCAGCATCAGTCCCCCGATTCGCCAGAGTCCCCATATCAGAAACGCTTTGGTTTGGATGGCGAGTGCCATGTCGACTCGTTTCTCCATCTGTTTCAACCACCCCGACCGGTAAACCGTCACTTCCTCTTGCACCAGTTCCGCGGACGGCTTCCAGTTGTTCATCATCTCGGCTATGTCGTCGCGCGGGATATACCCCAACGACAGACCGATGAACAGAAAAATGATGGACCCGATCAGCACACTCCCCAGGCCCAATGTCAACAGCGTTTTGGGAGACAGTTTGCGAAATGGGAAGACCACCAACGCGCAGAGTGCATAGGAGACCAGCACGTCGCCAGCCCACAGCAGATAAGCGTGCAGGAGCCCGAACACCAACAGAATGAACGTCCTCCGATAGTGAATGACCGCGGCGCTCGCCCCGCGGGATTCCGCCCGTGAGGTCATCAACACAATGCCGGCGCCAAAGAGCATCGTGAACAGTGTCATGAACTTCTGATCGGCCAATGCATGACTCAAAATGTAGACCCAGCCATTACTGCCGCTCAGATCCCCAAATGCCATGGGGTTGAAGTAGGCGGCTCCGACCATCGAGAAAAACTGAATGTTCATGATCAGAATGCCCAGCAGGGCGAACCCGCGCAGCAGATCCAGCGAGCGGATCCTTTCTCGCAGCCGGGTCGGCCTCAGGGACTCTTGCGGACCGTCGATCATGTCCTTCTCCCCGCGGAATTGGGTATCGACTTCCCGCGGCACGTCATTCTTGATCCTCACTCACTGGTTCCTCGATCTCCAGGAATTGATTTGCGCCGATCGATCGGAGCATCTGCACGACTCCACTGGGCCAGGTGATCCTGACTTCCTGGATGGACGAATGGCCCGACAGGCCGAAGTGGCATCGCACGTCGTTGGAGGAGAGATAGCTGGAGACGCGGGAGACCCGGGCAAATTGGCGATCCCCTGAGTCCAGTGTGATCCGGATCTCGGCGCCGATCCCTTCGGAATTCGACCGTCTCCCCTTTAGGCGGAAACTGATCCAATTGGCCCCGGCGGTTTCGTTCCGGAGAATCTGGACTCTACGGTCCATGTTGACGATCATCAGATCCAGATCGCCGTCGTTGTCCAGATCTCCGAAAGCGGATCCCCGGCCGGCATGGGAGTTTCCAAAGGGGCGGCCGCTTTCGGCTGAGACATCTTCGAAGACATTGGCCCGGTTCCGGAGCAGCAGGGGCGGCTGGAGATAGCTCAGGGTCGAGTTGGTGGACTCAATGGTGTCCATGACGTGCCCTTGAGCTACGAAGATGTCCTTCCGGCCGTCGTTGTCCGCGTCGAAGAAGAAAGTTCCCCAGCCCGAATAGAGCCGGGTGGCTCCGGCCACGCCCGAGCGCTTGGAAACGTAGTCGAAGGCCCGGCCCGAGAGATTGCGAAAAAGGGCGTAGGTTTCCAGCGAAAGCGTCGTGATGAGCACGTCGGGCCAACCATCCTGGTCGTAGTCCTGGAAGTCGACGCCCATCCCGGCGAAGGTATTGCCGTCTTCATCGAAAGCCAGGCCCTTGAGCAAAGCCTCCTGCCGAAAGGCGCCGTTTCCCTGATTCAGGAACAGGGATTGCGGCACCCCGTCGTTGGCCACGACGATGTCCGGCCGGCCGTCCCGGTCGAAATCGTTGAAGGCAACCCCGAGGCCCTTGCTCGGGTGGGCACCGACACCGCTGCTCTGCGTCACGTCGGTAAAGGTTCCGTCCCCGTCGTTCCGATAGAGCAAGTTGGAAATGGCGGGGAAGTGTTTGGGGTCGCAATAGGCGCGGAGATCGGAACGGCCGCAGAAGATGTCGTCGAAATCCCACTGCATATAGCGGCAGACGAACAGGTCCAAGTCTCCATCGCCGTCGTAGTCGAAGAATCCGGCGCTGCTGGACCAGCCGCCGCCGCTGACGCCGGCCGCCTTGCTCACGTCCCGAAAAGTCCCGTCGCCCTGGTTGTGAAGGAGCTGGTTCGAGGGGAAGTTGGTGACGTAGAGATCGGGCCGGCCGTCGTTGTCGTAGTCCCCGACGGCCACGCCCATGGCATAGCCGCGGCCGCCCACCCCGGCCTCTTCGGTGGTATCGCGGAAGCTCCCGTTGCCGTTGTTTCCATAGAGCCGGTTCCAGTAGTCGGACGTGGATTTTTCCGGAATCGATCCCGGGACCATGCCGGGGGTCAGCTTGGCCCCGTTCAGCAGGTAGATGTCCAGGAGCCCGTCCCCGTCGTAATCCAGCAGTGCGACTCCCGAACCCATGGTCTCCAGCAGGAACTTCTTCGGCGTGGCGGATGAGCGGTGGACAAACGGGACCCCGGCAGCTTCCGAAACATCGGTGAATACCGGCCAGCCGGGAGAGGGACCCTCTTCAGCGAGAAGAGAAATTCCGCCGCTGGCGAACAGGAGCAGTAGCGTGCGTGTCCAGATACCGAGAAGAAACATGAGACGTCCGTTCACGCCGGTCTGTGACCGGCCGCGACCGTTGCAATAATAACCGGACCCGACAAAACTGGACTGCGGTCCGGACCAGGATTTCCCGGCGTCCGGTGGGACGGACCGGGTCCCCGTAGTAGACTGGCTCGGATCGCCACGGTAAAGGATGCCAAGCCTTTCGGTTCGTCGAGCCTCATCCCTTCTGATTCTGGCCGGACTCCTGTTCTGGCCTGGGCAACGCGCCTTCCCTTCCCCATCGCCTCCGAGCGACCGCCTGGGGGAGGCCCGGACGGCGCTCGCACGGGGCGACCTCTTCCAGGCCCGATCGATTCTGGAGGGCCTGTTGAAGCAGGAGCCGCAGAACGCTGGGGCGCTCATTCTCCTGGGGCGGACCCTGCTCGAGACCGGCCAGCCCGGCGAAGCGGTTGTTCCGCTGGAGAACGCGCTAAAACGAGTTCCCGAGTCCGGTGAGGCACTCTTCTGGTTTTGGCGAGCCAAGCAGTCGCTCGGCAACCGGGAGGAGTCGGACTCCTATTTCTTCAGAGCCCTGAAAGCGGAGACCACGGACCCCATCCTGTATGAACTGGCCAAAGAAGCGTACGGAAGAGGTCTCTACCAGGAAGCGATCCAGGCTCTCCGCCGGATTCAGGACCCGGACCGGCTGGACCAGCCGCACGCCACGCTGCTGGCGGCTTGCCTCCATGCGAGAGGCGACGTCCAGGGCGCCCTGGACATCCTGCAAGAAGCCGTGGGGAAAGACTCCAACGGTCAGACCCATTTCTCCCTCGGGTACTACTTGTTCGAGGCGGGACGTTTCGACGAGGCCGCGAAGCATCTTCGCCGAAGTCTCGACCTGGCTCCCAATTCCGCCAACTCCAGATTCTACCTGGCCAAGATCAGCGAGACCGAAGGAGATCTGGGGAGGGCGGAAGAGATCTATCGCGAGATCGTCAGGATGCGTCCCAACCATGCCAGAGCACTTGCGGCCCTGGGGCGCCTGGCTCTGAAGGACGGCCGGTTGCAACAGGCGGAAGGCTTACTTACGCGCAGCATCAGTCTGGACCCGGATTACCGCCAGGCCCACTACACCCTGGGGCTCTTGTACAGTCAGACCGGCGAGATCGAGAAGGCTCGAGAGGAACTTGGCCGGGCGGAGGAACTTCGCCAAGCCGCGGCAAGACCCGCGGAAGGCCTGCTGATTCGAGACGCCGGCACCGATGAGGTTCGGCGTCTGGACCCGGACAGTCCCGTCCTCCAGACGTTTCGCCGCGGGGTCGAGGCCCACAAGCAGGGGGATCACACCCAAGCGGAGGCCGCCTACCTGGAAGTCGTACGTGAGGCGCCCGGTTTCGCGGAAGCACAGATGAATCTGGGCCTGCTCCTCCATGATCTGAATCGATTGGACGCGGCGATCGACCGGCTTCGGACCGCAATCCGTCTGGACCCCAGACAGCCGGCGGCTCACTATTTTCTGGGAATGGACCTCTATCTCACCTCCCAATTCGAAGGCGCGCTGTCCTCGTTGCGAAAGACGAGGCAGCTGGCGCCCGACACCCCCCAGTTGAGCTATTGGCTCGGACTCACTTGGTTGGCATTGGGCCGATTTCAGGAGTCTGCGAAGGAACTCGAGAGCCATCTGCTCCAGGTACCGGCAGACACCCCGGATGCGAACCGGGCTCTTCTGCATGCGTACGTCCAACTCTCCGACCGGGATTCGGTCTGGCGCCGGGCGAAGCTGTTGGCGGGAACGGGAGTTGGGGCGGAGTCACGGGCGCACCAGATCGCCGCCCGAGCCTATCTGGACGCGGGCCGGCGGGAGGATGCCGTGACCCACTTGAAGGAAGTCGTGCGGCTGGAGCAGTCATCACCGCCGGCGATGCAGGCCCTCGCCGTTCTGGTCGACGCGTACCGTCAATTGGGCATGGCCCGGGAGGCAGAAGCCGCGCGGGAAGCCCTGACCGCAATGCGCAAGAGAAGAACCAATTAAGGACACTTCATGCAACTGACAGACGGAAATCTCGCGTCTCACGGACCTCCCGGGACACCCGTTCGGCGGCGACTTCCGGTCCGCTGGTGGATCGTGGGGATGCTGTTCGTGGGCAGCGTGGTCAATTACCTGGACCGCATCACCCTGTCCATCGTGGCTCCCATGATCCGGGATGAATTCGGACTGAGCGCCAGCGACTACGCGCTCGTGGTGAACGTCTTTCTGGTCGCGTACACCTTTTCCTATGGTTTCGGCGGCAAGCTGGCCGACCTCCTCGGGACACGCGTCAGCTACTACGCGACCGTCACCTGGTGGTCCATCGCCGCGTGCCTCCACACCCTGACTCAGGGGCTCTACTCCCTCTGTGCCTTCCGTTTTCTGCTGGGCCTGGGCGAAGCGGGATTCTTCCCCACCGGCGTCAAGGCCATATCGGAGTGGTTCCACCCCCGCGACCGCGGCAAGCCCATCAGCATCATGCTGCTGGGTCTGGGCATCGGTGCGCTTCTGGGTCCGCCGGTGGTGAGTTGGCTCACCTTGAATGTCGGTTGGCGCGCCATGTTCCTGATC
Source organism: Acidobacteriota bacterium (assembly GCA_965263035.1). Taxonomy (GTDB): domain Bacteria; phylum Acidobacteriota; class UBA6911; order RPQK01; family JAJDTT01; genus JAJDTT01. The sequence continues at coordinate 3,426,376 of OZ253580.1, read as the reverse complement.
ACGGGACTGCTGGGATTTCTGCTGTTGCTACCCTGGACCTTCATCTATCGAAAACCGGAAGAGCATCCTCGGTTGACGGAAGAGGAGCAGGAATACCTCCAGGAATCGGCCAATGCGATCCAAGACGACACCGGTCAAAGGCTGAGGGTCCGGGATTTCCTGCGCTATCGCGGGGTCTGGACGCTGCTGGCAGCCCGCTCCCTGGCCGACGGCACCTGGTACTTCTACCTCTTCTGGATGCCGGAGTACCTGATGCGGGAGCGGGGCTTCAGCATGGAGATGATCGGCGGGCTGCTCTGGATCCCGTTCCTGGCCAGTGATCTGGGTCTGCTGCTGGGCGGCTGGATTTCCACCTTGCTCATCCGGCGCAACCTGGGAATCCCAAAAACCCGAAAGATATGCATGTTGGGAGGCACCTTGGTGGTGCCGCTGGGAATCCTGGTCAACAGCGTTTCCAATCCCTATCTGATCATCTTCCTGATGTCTGTCGTCTTCTGCGCTTTCGCGATCTGGTCGGTGAACGTCCAGACCGTGGCCACCGACCTGACGGAGGCCCATTCGGTGGGCACCTTGTTCGGCATGGCGGGATGCGCCGGCACCATCGGCGCCGTCGTTGTTCAGACCCTGATCGGCCGTTTCATCGACCTCCAGCTCTACAGCCTCGTGTTCTGGCTGATCGGCACCCTTCCGCTCGCGGCCGCACTGCTCATGCTGACGGTGCCGATCCGGAAGCTGAAGCATCCGGGTGCCGACGTTTCCGGCGAAAATACAACTGGGTAGATGGCCTGACGACCGGACAATCTCTCCCCATCACTTACACTGGCACAGCTCCTTCCGGTTCGGGGTCCTGTTGCAATTGGAGTTAAATAAACCTCGCCCGAGCGAACTGAGAAATCAGCAGAGAGACCATGCCAAGAGTCCTCTCGCTTCTTGCCGTTCTCGTCTTTTTTAACGTCCCTCGACTGATTGGGGAACAGGGACTTCCGTCCAAGGAGGACCGGTGCCATGGAAGACCCATCGGTGCGTCCTGTTGGATGGAGTTGTCCAACCAGCCGGGATGCTACGGCTGGGACTCGTACGTCATCCCGGATGAGACCAAGACTTGGATGGGGGAGTGTGCCGGCGGCTTGGCCCAGGGATCGGACACCCTAATCGAGTCCTCCGGCCGCGGCCATAGGATTCTGGAATCTACAGGACGCTTCCACCAGGGAAAACAGCACGGCCACTGGGTTGCATTCGATGAGGCCGGTAACGTCCATGAAGGCCCCTTCGTAGAGGGGAGGATCCACGGGCGCTGGGTCCTTCGCGACAAGGACGGCAACCAGGAAGTAGTCACCTTCAAGAACGGCGAGCGAGCGGGCTGAGGCGTCTGGCGGGGTAAAATTCGGGAGCTCGCTACGATCGCGGTCCTTACCGCAGCCCGCGATCGGATGCCCACTTGAGAAGAGGCCCGAGACCGTCGACCGGCCCTTGATGGCCGAACGCGATCTGCTGCACCTCGGTCGCTCTGTCCTTCAGGCGGCGGGCCAGAGCGGCAAGCGAATCCTCGTTCGACTCGGAATCCTCGGAGAAAAGCCAATTTGCCTGGACCGAACCATCGTACGCGGCGGCGGCGCTGTCACCCAGAAAGAGGACGCCGTAAACCAAGTAGGCGGCGCTGCCCGGCGTGTGGCCCGGTAACGCGAAAACCTCCACTGTCGTGCCCACGGCCGTTATCACATCGCCGTCCGCAAGCCCCCGGACGGCTCGCGAATACTTGCGACGAACGACGTCGGCGTCGGCCTCGAGAGCATAGACCTCGGCGTTGGGGAACGACGGGATTCCGCCCATGTGGTCTCCGTGAGCGTGGGTCACAAAGACGAACTGCACCTCCCGGGCCTCGGCACCACGGCGCCGCAGGACGGATAGAATCGCGCGGGCTTCCGAATCCATTCCGACGTCCACCAGGGCGTAGCCTCCGTTCTCCAGGGCGATCAAGTACGACCCGATCGCTATCGGGCCCAATTCTTCCACCACGGCCTCGACGCGGCCATCGCCCAAGATCGTCCCGTCTTCGAGTGGCAAGGCGCCGAAACGGAAAACGGCGAGAACAATCGCCACGAGAACCACTACGAGAATCACGACACCAGCCACCGCGGAAAGTACCCACCTTCGGAACCGTGACGTAGCGTTTCCCATCGGTCGCTGATCGTAACGCGTCCTCACCTGAATCCCCAACTACGGGTTCGGACGCAGTTGTTCTGGTTCGTTGAGGCGAATCAACTCGGGTTCGCTGACCGAGGCGGGCAACGTGCTCAAGCCGTGCCGAATGCGGGCCCGCGACTACGAACAAAGTTAACGATTACCCTCGTTCGAGCGTCATAGGAACAGATCCGAAAAGGAGGTAGGAATATGTTTCCGTTGCAAAACATACTAGTACCCCATAACACTTAAAGTTGTGGATACAGGCTCTTCAGCTTGATCCGTGCATCCTCCGTCTTGAACTGCCAGTCGATCTCGGTTTGCCGTTGGTTCCGATCCGCAACCCAAGCCCCGATCTCACGTTGCATCCCGGCCAGGCTTGGAATCCGGCGGTCCAGGCATTGTCCGCACAGCGCGCTCAATTCGATTTCTGCAATGTTGAGCCAACTGCCGTGCTTCGGCGTGTAGTGGATTTCCAGTCGTTGTGCCAGTTGGCGAGCGTGTCGAGGCTCGTAGGTCGCGTACAGCGATTCGATTCCGTGCGGGTTCAGGTTGTCCAAGACCAGGACCACCCGCTCGGCCTCCGGGTATCGCCTCTCCAACATGCCCTCGATCCACCGGGCCCAATCCTGTCGCGTGCGCCGCTCGGTCGCCTCCACATGGCAGCGGCCGGTCAGTGGCTCCACCTCCAGGAAGATCTGCGCGACCCCGTTGCGCACATACTCATGCTCGACTCGCTCCGGCTGGCCGGGCGCGACCGGCAAAGGCTCCCGCACTTCTCCGATCAACTGCTTGTTGGTCTCGTCCATGCAGACCACCGGACGACGGGGGTCGTACGGACGGGCATAGACTTCTAAAACGTCCTCCATGCAGGCTACGAATGCGGCGCTGCCCCGGGGCGGGATCCGCCAATACTTCTTCCGATGAGGCTGCAGTTGGTTTTTTTTAGCGTCCGCTGCACCGTCATCACCGACACCCGCTCGACCCAGCCCAGTTCCACTACTTTCTCCGCCAGCAGGCGCAGGGTCCAGCGCTTCCGTCCTGGCGGGGCCGGGGAGCAGGCCAAGGCGACCAAGCGAGCCTCGAACGCGCCGTCGAAGATCACTTTCCGCGGCGGCTGCACCCGCCGCTTGCGCTCCAAGGCGAACTCCAAACCCTGCTCCACAAACCGCCGTTTCAAGTGCTCGATCGTGCGGGCCGAGACGCCCAGCGCCTCGGCCACCCGGGCCACGGTCCATCCCGGCCCTTCCGGCCCGCGGTCGCACAACAACAGCGCCCGCGCGTACAGGAACCGCTTGCCGGTGGTCTTGGTCGCGGCCCGGGTCAAGGCCTTCAATTCTGAGCGCTCTTCCACAGTGAGCGTGACACGATAGCGTGGTGCCATGAGAACTCCTCCTTCCGAGTCCTCCAGCCTCCCACCATAGTATACGAACAATTACATGTTATTGGGTACTAGTTCCACTTGGCGTCTTTGCCATGGTGGTACTTATTCTTTGGTTCAGCCATGTGACTCGAAGGAGGGCGCAGGAGCAACGGGCGGAGATTATCCGCCGGATGATCGAGAAGTTCTCGACGGGTGAAGCCTTCGCCCAGGCGATCCAAGGACCCGTGGGATCAAAACTCGCCAGCGCGCTCGCGTTGGAGAGTGAAAAACCCTCCAAGAAATGGAAGGGACTGTTCGTCCCGGCTTCGATTCTGACGTTTATGGGTATCGGATTCTCTGTCCTGGCACTTGTGCGGGACGAGGATTTCCTGATCCCTGCTGTAATCATAGGGGCAGTCGGTGTTGCCCTTGCGGTGTCCACCTACGTCATGTGGCGCGCCGAAGAGCGTGACGGTGAAGAAAGCGGCGGCGCCAATGCAAACGGACGTGGAAACATGCGCGTTTCCGCAGACGTGGACAGCCCTTAGCGAGTCCCGCGGCACAAGTCTGGGAGTGATGGAGCAGTCCGGCTCGAACGACGATGCGTTCGGACGGTTCTACGACGCCACCGCAGCGGCTATCCGCGCCTATATTCTCCGCCATTGCAGCGATCGGGACTCGGTCGACGACCTTTTCCAGATCACCTATGTCAAATTCTTGGAGAGCCGGATGGGGACGACTCCAGACGCACCTGAGACGCGAGCGTATCTGTACCGTATCGCTTCAAACGTTATCGCGGATCACGGCCGCAGTTTGCAAAAGCGCAACAGACTGGAGGGACCGGAACATCAAGTCGTGGCAACTGAGCCAACTACGAGCGTTGCCGAAATTCTTGCCTTGCGCGAGGGGCTCCGCACGCTATCAAAGCGCGAGCAGCAGATGCTTTGGTTGTTGTACGCAGAGGGCTTCTCCCACAAGGAGGTCGCAGGGATCATGAACCTCAGGCGGAGAAGCGTTCGAGTGCTGGCGTTTCGGGCCCGGAAGAAGCTTTCCGTTTACCTGACCCGGACTGACCCAACTGCGGATGGAGCGGGCTAATGACTGAGCTGCGGAATCGGCGTGACGATGAATTGGAGGCTCTCCTTCGGGCGACCTTCGAGAGCGAGGTCGCAGCGCAACGCGACCGGGTCCCCAGCCGTGAATTCGTCCTGCTGATGGCAAGAATCGCTGCGTACAATCGGAGACAGTCGAAGCTCGCAACGATTCAAACATGGTCTGAGATTCTTGTCGCCAGCACCATCGCGGCTCTCATGACAATCTGGTGGAACGACGCGACGTCTGGTTTGGAGGCAATTCGTCCGCTTGCTCAGACGAACATTTCGGGGTCGGCGTTGCTGGGTCTCGCCGTGGGCTTCTTCACTGTCATGCTGTTCTGGTCGCAGACCTGGATTCGTGGCAGGTGACGGCTGTCGCCTATCTCTGTTTATGACGGAAACCACATTCCACGTGCGATGACACTCCAATCCGGACGGCCCGATTGAGCTCCGTAGACCAGCTCAATCTACCCTTCCTATTTCGTAGTTATTAGAACCACTAAAATTATCATGGCCATGGTAGCCACCACGGCTACTATTGCCGTCCAATTCGGACCGCACAGGTGGCCAGCCTGAAATTGCTCGTTCATCCGAGCGCTTTCATCGGCCAGCTTGGCCAAGGTGGCGTCGTCCAGTTTTGGGATTCCAATTTCGATTTTCTCCAGATCGAAAAGGGGATTATATACGAAAGTGCCGAAACCTGAGCATTAACGCCGGTTCCGTGGCCGGTCTATCCATCTGATATTCACGGGCTGGACCAATGCACGGGCCAGCTCCTCGAAGTCTGCTTCCACGCGCATATCCTGTTCCAGTTCGGCCTTGGTCGGTTGGTAGGAATCCTTGACCAGTTCGATGGTGGGATGTTGGGGATTGTGTCTGGGTTTCTTCATGCGGCCCTCGGCATCCTAGGTTGCTTCCCCTCAAAGTAGTCTTCCGGCGTGTAGATTTGAATCTTGGGCAGGTCCATGAAGCGTCCGGCGTTGACGGCGGCATTTCTCATGCCGTTGGTCACTCTGTCTCGAAAGCAGGTGAAGATGCCGAGATCAGCTCCGGCCTGTTGACGTGCGCCGTTGAAGGCTTGGACGTGTCCGGGATTGGTAGAGCCGCCTTTGACCTGAGAAACGATGTCAATGAACCGGCCCTTGCGGATCGGGAGCCGTCCCACGCCGTCAATTCCGCCATCCCGTCTCTGGATTCGGTTCGGCTCCATACCGTCCACCAGAGCAGCAGCCCACCTCTCAAACCGGAATTTATCGATGCCGGCAAGCTCCTGAGCGTGTGTGATGGTATGGGGAAGGCCAATGTATTGGGTGTGTTCCCAACGGATTCATCCGGGACATCCTCCCGCATGACTTCAAGGTTGTCTCCAAAGCTCAGTCGATTTTCGTTCAACCCACCAAATCCTTGTAACGCAGCCGCTTTCCCACCATCCGGTCAGCGACCAGGGCCATTTGATCCAACGTGTCCATGCGCCTTAGGTTGTGACGTGCGGCAAACTCTCCAACGTATCGGTCGGTGTGCTGTTCCGAGAAGTGGTGAAAGGTTCCGTGGTAACTCCGCTTCAACATGGACCAGAATGATTCGGCTCCGTTGGTGTGGCAGTTGCCTTTGACGTACTCCTGAAGAGAATGCCTGACCGTCTCGTGATGGACAAGCCGGCCGTAAGAGGTTGAATCGTCCGTGTAGATCTTGGCATCTTCTCCCACGTGCTCCAAGACGAAACGGGAGAGGGTTTCAGACTTGGTGTCAGGGACGACTCGGGCCGACACTTGGTTGGAGGGGCGATCTTTGACGGCAGCCACGGCCGTCTTTCCAACGGCTCCACGTCCCTCCAGTTTGGCGCGTTTGGCCTTCGGCATATGCTTCCGCTTTCCGCCGAGATACGCCTCGTCAGCCTCGACCGGGCCGGAGAACAGGGCCATTCCAGTCAGGTTCAGACCTTTCCGTATCCGGTGAGCAAGGTGCCAAGCCGTCTTCTGTGTTACGTCCAGGTCACGATGCAGCTTCATGGAGGAAACGCTCTTGAGGCTGGTAGTAAGGAGGTAGGTCGCAAGCAACCAAGTCTGATAGCCGAGTTTGGAGGACTGCATAACCGTCCCGACCCGGACGCTGAACCGCTTGCCGCAATCGCGGCAACGATACGGCATGGAAGGATGCTTGGCTCCGGTCTGGACGTTGGTGGAGCCGCAATGGACGCAACAGACTTCCTCCGGCCACCGCTGCTTTATGAACCATTCCTCAGCGGCTTTATCGTCGGGAAATCTCTTGAAGAATCCGCGAAGTGAAAGTCCCTCTCGGAACGCCTTTCCGGGTGCCTTGTTCCGTGTCTCGTAACTCATTGCATCCTCCTGACTTACAAGACATATTCTATAGGAAAGTACCGGCATTATCAACCCCTACGGGCAACTTTTTCGGCACTTTCGTATATAATCCCCATCGAAAAGGTGGCCAAGTTTTTGGACCTCCGGATGCCGGAGCAGAGATTGGATTTCACGAATGTTGCCTGCACGTTTGACATTTCTGTCCGAGATCTCGGCTCTCAGATCCTCAATCGACACCAAGTGAGCCACGTCCGGGACGGGGCCCGAATGGAGACTGGACGACAAGATCATGAAGACAGACAGGATGGTGGAAACAGGTTTCATTGATTCCCTCCTATTCCATTGATGCTCTCCTCCTCTCGAAGGATCATTCCGGGGCTGTCCCGGTGCTGTCGCAGCTAACACACAGAAATCGACGGAGTCGCCTGGCCCGGTATGGGGTGTCAGCCGCGGCTATTCCGCTCGATCGATCAGTTGGGTCAGGACGGCAAGGTGCCGTTTCAGGTTGGTCCGCCCGACGGCGCTGAGCCGGTACCAGGTGACCGGTCTCCGGTTGCGGTAGGCCTTCTCCACGTCCAGATAGCCGGAACTCTCCAGCTTGCGGAGATGAGCGCCGAGACTCCCGTCCGTCTCGCCGAGCACCTGCTTGAGGCGAGTGAACGACATGGCGTCGTACTTGGAGAGCAGGACGCAAATCGCCAGCCGCACGCGATGCTCGAGGAGCCCGCTGAGCATTTCCAGCTCATCCAGTGCGGGCAGATCGGGATCAGCCGGCGGTTTCACTCTTCGGTGCTCCGAGATAGGCTCCGGTCACGAGCGCGATGGCAAGCACGACTCCGGTGGCGGTCCAGCCGAATTTCGGCACCCAGACCGTGACCAGATACCCGGCCCCCATCAGAACTCCGATAGGCAACAATCGCCGCTCCAAATGCAGCCCGAGTTGAAAATAGGTCAACGCCAGAAGCAGAACCCACAGGGATCCGAATCCTTGCCACGTCAACTGTCCTGCATGGACCAGCGCCAAACCAAGCACGCCAGCAGTCATGAACGCCAGCCAGTGAAGACTTTGGCGAATTCCCGTCTCTCGACTGGTGGCGCCCTGGTTGCGACCCGCCCGGAAACCGAGCCAGAACGACAGCGCGAATCCGATCGGTGCAGCGAAGAGCCAGTAGATGCTAATCCACTTCTTGTCGTCGACGAAGTCGACCAGCACGAATCCACATAGTCCGATCATCGCCCACAGAAGATAAATTGGACGTACAGGCTTCGTCCTCGATCGTTCGGCGACGGCGCGAACATATGCGATGTCTTCCTTGAGTTGCGTGTTGTCGGTCATGGATTCCTCCTCAGTACAGGGTCACCATATTACTCTGTAATACAGAGTTACTCTACAATACAGAGTTCTGGTGGCCACTGTCAATCATTTCTTCGAGTTGTGCTGGCGACGGTCAGATCAGGCCCGGAATCAGGGATTTTCGGTTGGCGGGATAGTCAGGAAACCGCGCCCGGTACCACTGATGGTGGCTGCGCGCTCTCGGGATCAGGTTTGCCGCGGTGTATACGAAGAAGGCCAGTCCAGCCGGCGACCATGTCGCCAGCGCCCAGCCCGCCCATTCCATTATTTCCCCGAGGTAGTTCGGGCACGAGACGTAACGGAAGGCGCCGCCCTGAGGAATCGCATACCCGGACTCCCCGGTTTTTCGCAGGTTCAAAAGGATGTTGTCAGAGTGGACGTTCAGGGCCAGACCGGCCAGAAAGATGGCGAGACCGGCCGGGAATCGCGGGTCGGCCAGCCATTCCGACCCGTACTCACCGAATTCGGAGATGAAACGGGCGTTGACGTATGCGTTGATCGAGTTGAAAGTGAAGCCGCAAGCCATCACCAGAAAAGCCATCTTCTTGCCGGCGGTTCGAATGCGCAGAGGATAGACGAACGTCCGGTTGAGATAGTGGCACTGCCAGACTCCGAGAAGGACCAGCGGAACAGTCTGGAATGCGGCTGCTCCAGCGAAATAAACGAACAGGAAGAGAACCACCGACGGAAGCTCCATGAGGACCCAACTGGTCCGGTTGGAAATGTGCGGTCCCCAGCCCTTTCCGGAGTAATGCCGGCCGTAGGGAGCAGCTAGAACCAATAGGCTCGCGAAGCTCACAACGGCAGTCAGGAAGATCGTCCAGACCAATATCCCGTGGAATTGCTCCTCAGTCATAGACGAGATCGGGATGCTCTTCGAACCAACGAGCAGGTGGCCGGTCGGGTCGGCGACAAATGCCGGTCACGGCTGGCCGTATCGGTCGATGACTTCGACATTGTAGTGCCAGCCCAGTCCGGGGGCGTCGTTGGGATACATGAAGCCACCGGAGATGCGGGGCAGATCAGCCACCAATTCGTACCACATGGGGTCCCGTTCCCGCTGATGGAAGATCTCGACATAGGTGGAGTTGGGGATGGCTCCCAACATATGCAGCGCAACCTGGGGCTCCTCATGGTGGCCCATCTTGACGTCCATGGTTTCGGCGAAGGAGGCGATCCTCATCCACTCGGTGATGCCGGCGGCGATGGTGGCGTCGACGTTGAGCGTGTCGACGCAACCGCCCAGGATGAGGTCGCGGCACCCCCATTTGGAGATCTCCCCTTGCCCGGCGACGAGGGGAATGGCGGTCGAACTCCTCAACCGCTTCAACCCCTCCAACTGGTCGTACCAGCGGACGGGTTCCTCCAGCCACTCCAGGTTCAGGTCCGCGACACCTTGAGCGAACCGGAGAGCCTGTTCGTAGGTCCAGGCCTGGTTCGCGTCACAGGCGAGCACGAAGGTGTCGGCAAAGTGCTTCCGAATGTATTCCACTCGGCGGATGTCCTCGTCGACCGAGGCTTTCCCGACCTTCAGCTTGATCCCGGCCAAGCCGAGATCCATGCAGAGTTGAATCTCCTCGCCCAGCTCCTCCATAGCTCCAGGTTTGTAATAACCGCCAATGCCAACGACGGGGACTCGGTTTCGGAACCCGCCCAGCAATTGCCACAAGGGTTTACCGAAGGACTTTCCGACGGCGTCCCAGATCGCCATGTCGATGATGGCTATGGCCTGCATCAGGATGGCGTGGTTGATCATGTCCAGGGTGTGGATGCCGCGGTTGTGCAGCGGGAGGTCGGGGGTGGAGAACATCTTGCGCCAGAGCGGTTCCACCGGCCAGATCTCGGCGCCGATCAGACCCGGCGCCAGACTATCGTTGGCAACCTGGACCACCTTCTCCTGGTGGATGTCCTCGTCCCCTCCGAAAGCCTCGCCCACGATCCCCCCCTCGGTCTCGATTCGAGCGTAGATCGTGTTCCGCGAAACGATCTGGTAGGTGCTTCCGCTGAAGACCCGGTCCAATCGCCGGATGAGGGGGATGACTTGGATCGTTCGTATCTTGTCCATGGTCGATGGAACCTTCGCTTGACAGGGCGCTCTCAGTTCACAGCTCGCCGCCCCGAGCCAAGCACCCGACGAGCCCTCAGGATCACCACTTCCGGGCGGCTTCCGCCAGCCGGCCGCTATCCGTTGGCGGCGGGCAGAGGGGCGGGAGATCGGCCACGGTCCGAAACCCGGGCTCCGCCGCAATTACCTTGGGGATGGAATTGGCCACCATGGCCGCCGATCCCAGTTGTGGCTGGCAGCCCGGCCTGATGGTCAGATTCAGTGGGTTGTATCCCTGGATCGAAATCGAGTCCTGTGCCACGAAGTCTCCCGCGGACGGATCGATGAAGGCGACGAACTCGGAATCGATCCAAGGCTCTCCGTCGATGATCCCCTCGTCCCGCTGGATGAAGGCCACGGTCTGACCCGGCTGGACCGCAAGAAAGTCATTGGAAAAGGGGCGCTCGGCGATCACCGGCTCGAACGACTTCCTGTAATCGTCCAACGTCCGGCCCAGACATTTTGCGGCCAGATGAAAGGATTGAGGAAACCCGATGTGGCCGAAGATGGTTCCGGCTTGGACCCCCGCCTCGAACCTCTCTTTCGAGAAACCGATGCCCAACCGCCGCTGGATGGTCGCACTGAACCGCGAGACGTCCACGACCCGCCTGATCCGAATCCTGCGCGCGTCCCAGGCCGGCCCGGTGGCCGTCAGCAACAAGGCGTCGAAAATGAACCCGGGGTTCAGTCCCACGCCCAGGATCGAGACGCCCCGCTCCTGGGCCAGCTGATCCAGTTCATCGGTCAGAGCCTCGTCGGTCAGCCAGGGGAAGGCCGCTTGCTCGGCCGTGGTGATGGCGTTGAGGTTGTGTTCCACCGCCGCCCGCAGTTCCGGCGCCACCGCTCTCAAAAACGAGGTGGTGGCGACGATCACGATGTCGGCCGGCTGCCGCAGGGCGGCATCCCGGTCGGTTGTGACAATGACTCCATTGGGTTCGATACCAGCCAAACTACCCAGGTCCTGACCGGCCAAGTCCCGGTTCCTGGTGTAGGCCGCCACGACCCGATAGCCGGGCCGGACGCTCAACAGACGGGTCACTCGGCGACCGACGCCTCCGACACCGCAGAGAATCACTCTCGGACCGGAGGATTCCGGGGCACTCATGTCAGGTTCTCCTTTTGACTAAGAAACAACCCAATGGGAGGGGGACCTTCTTGGCCTCCTCTTCCTCCGCGGGGAGGGCGACTGGAAATCGCCCCTCCCGGCGGTTGGAAACCGCCGCTCCCCTCCCATTCGGCGGTCAGGCGAAAATGTCCTGTTCCAGCTGCGACGTCCCCGTAAACGGGCTCTGGATGGCGAACTCCGCGGCTTCATCGGCGGCCTCGGCCGCGTTCTGCTCGATCCCTTCCAGCACCGATGCCGGGATGGACATCTCCTCGGTGAGGACGGTCCGGAACCGCGGGATGGGATCCACCACCTGCCAGCGCTTTCTCTCCTCGCGTGACTCATAGAATCCGGCCGAGAGAGCGCTGTGGCGTTCCCAGCGGACGGTCCTGCACTCGATCAGCGTCGGCCCGCCGCCCTCACGCGCCCGTTCCACCGCCTGCCTCGTGGTCTCGTAGACCTCGGCAATGTCGTTCCCGTCAATGGAGATACCGGGCATGTCGAACCCTTGTGCCCGGGTCGCGATCTGGGAAACGCTCAACGATTTCTTGACCGGAACCGAAATCGCGTATCCGTTGTTCTCGCAGACCAGCACCACGGGAATCTTCCAGAGGGCGACCATGTTCAAGGTCTCGTAGAAGGCGCCTTCACAGGAAGCCCCGTCGCCGAACAGGCAGAGGGTGACCCGATTCGTCTTCTTCAGTTGGTTGGCCAAGGCGACCCCCGAAGCGATGGGGATGTGAGCCGCCACGATGGCGTTGGTTCCCAGGAAGCCGATGTCGGGGTCGCACAGGTGCATGGACCCCCCTTTGCCCTTGCAGCAACCGGTCTCCCGGCAGAGGATCTCGGCCATAGCAGCCTTGGGGTCCCCGCCCCGGGCGAGGAAGGCGCCGTGGCCACGGTAGGTGGCCAATACCAGATCCTCCTCGGTCAAGGCGGAAATACAGCCCACGGAGACCGCCTCCTGAGCGATGCAGGGGTGGGTGGAACCGCTGACCAGTCCCCTGCCGGAGAGTTCCACCACCTTCTCCTCGAACTTCCGGATGTGGACCATCTGGCGGTACCAGCCCAGAGCCTGGTCCGAGCTGACTGCCGTAGCGCTTTCGGCCTGCTCTGTCATGTCTCCTATCCCTCCTCCATGAGATCCCTGATCGCCGCGGCCAACTTGTTGCGGTCCGGAAAGACCTCGTCCTGCAACGGTCCGCTGGGGATCGGCTGGTGCTTGCCGGCGACGCGGCGGATGGGGGCCACCAGGTAATCGAAGGCGCCCTCCTGGGCGACCTGTCCGATCTCGGCCCCGACGCCCGCGGTCCGGTAGGCCTCATGGGTCACCAGCAGGCGACCGGTCTTCTTTACCGATTCGACGATGGTCTCCCCATCCAGGGGCGCCAGGGTGCGGGGATCGATGATCTCCACGCTGATCCCCTCCTTCTCCAACTCGTTGGCGGCCTCGATCGCCTCTTGAACCATCATGGCGATGGCCACGACAGTGACGTCCGAACCCTCCCGGACGATCCGGGCGCTGCCGAAGGGCAGGCTGTACTCCTCCTCGGGCACCTCTCCCTTGGTGGCGTAGAGCCGGACATGTTCGATGAAGATGACCGGATTGTCCTGGCGCAGCGCGGTCTTCAGCAGCCCTTTGGCGTCGTAGGGGGTCGCCGGCATCGCGATCAGCAGCCCCGGGGTGTGCATGAACCAAGCCTCGAGGCTCTGTGAATGTTGGGCGCCCAGTCCCAACTTGCTGGCGCTGGGCATCCGCAGCACCAGGGGGACCTTGACCTTGCCCCCGAAGAAATAGCGCATCTTGGAGGCTTGATTGGCCACCGCGTCCAGGATCAGGGGCGAGAAGTCCATGAACTCGATCTCCACGATCGCCCGCATGCCGGCCACGGCGAGACCGATTCCAAAGCCCGCGGTGGCGGCTTCCGAAAGCGGCCCGTCCCGGACCCGGTCCTCGCCGAACTCGTCGCAGAGTCCCCGGTAGACCCCGAAGGTCCCGCCGTACACACCGATATCCTGACCCAACAGGACGATGTCGGAGTCGCGGCGCATTTCCTCCCGAATCGCTTCGTTGATGGCCTGTGAGTAGGTGATCTCTCTCATGTTCTTCCCTCTCCCCCGCTCCAGCACAGGAGGAAAGCCTCTATCCCGTCGATCTTCCAGCCTTCTCGTAGAGCTTCACGATCTCCAGCCGGTCGCCTCCGATCTCCAGGCAGCGGCCGCACAGCGTACATTCGTCCTCCTGATCGCGATTGACGGCGACTCCTCGCGCCGCCGGCTCGAAAATGTTCACGGCGCAGGCTGCCGTCAGCTTGCGGGATTCCTCGGTCTTGAGAAAGCCCGGGTCCCGAACCGCGACCTCAATGAACATGCCCATGGTTCAACAGCCCCCTTATGATTCTCGGGACATCCGACAGCTTGTCGGCCACGTGGACCCCGGCTTTCTTCATGAGCTCTCTCTTCTTCCTGGTGCTGCCGCGGTCTCCTTCCACGATCACGGCAGCATGGCCGAATCGGGTTCCCGGCATCTGGTCGGCGAATCTTCCCGCGATGAAGGCTACCACCGGTTTCGGATTCGTGCGGGTGGAGTAGAACCGGGCGAATTCCTCCTCCATGATCCCGCCGGGTTCGCAGAAGAGGGCGACCGCCCGGGTCTGGTCATCGTCTTCGAACAACGGGAACAGGTCCTGAAAGGTGGAGCCGATCACGGGATCGCCTCCGATGCTGACGCAAGTGGACTGGCCCAGCCCTTCCTGGCCCAGGAGATTGGCGATCTCGCTCGTCATCCCGCCGCTGCGCGACATGACTCCCACGGGTCCCTGGGTGAAGGTCCGCAACGTATTCTCCACGTTGCCGCCCACGGCTCCCAGCTTGGACTCGCCGGGAGAAATGATCCCCAGGCTGTTGGGACCGATGACCCGGGTGCCATTTTCCCGCGCAATGTCCAAAAGGGTGGCGACATCCCGCCGGGGGACGCGCTCCGTCAGGATGACCAGCAGGCGGATCCCGTTTTCGACGGCTTCCAGGGCCGCGTCCCGAACCGCGAAGGGAGGGACCGAGACGACGCTGGCGTCGATACGGTGGTTGCGAAGGGCGTTCTTCACACAGTCGTAGACGGGGATTCCGTAGACCTCCTGGCCTCCCTTTCCGGGCGTCACTCCGGCCACGACCCGGGCCCCGTAATCGAGAGATTCGCGCGTGAAGAAACTGGCTTCACGCCCGGTGATCCCCTGAACCAGAATGGTGGTGCCGTGATCGATCAGTATTCCCATCAGGCCCGATGTTCGGTTTCGTTTCCCGCCCGCTCGACCGCCAGGGCGGCGGCCTCGTCAATGGACACTTCCCGGCCGCAAAAGGGAACGCCGTAGTGCTTGAGTATCTTCTTGCACTCTTCTTCGCCGGCACCCGGAAGGCGAAACACGGCAATTGTCTGCTCCGGGTCTCTGCCCGCCTCGACCATCCCCTTGATCACACCCCGGGCCACCAAATCGGACCGGGTGTTGCTGACCACGTTCATGATCACGGCCAGTTTCTCCACTCCCGGCCGGCTGACCAGGAGCTTCGTCAATTCCTGCACCTTCCTGACCGTCGGATTTCCCCCGATTTCACAGTAGTTGGCGGGAGACCCTCCCGAGTTCCGCACCGCATCGAAGGCGGTGAGACTGGCGCCTCCGCCTCCGATAAGGAGTCCCAGATTGCCGTCGAACTCGATCATCCTGCCGGCGACGCCGCGATAGTCGAGCTGGTCGATCTCGCGGGCTTTCTGCTCGAATTCCGTCGGCTGCCGCGCGCCTTCCATCCGGCTCGACAGCCCCTCGAAGTCCAGCGACTGGCGCTTCAGCGCATCGTCGTCGATGTCCATGTGACAGTCCAGTACCACGAGATCCTGCCAGTCCGTGCTCGCCAGCGGGTTGAACTCCAGCAGCAGGGCGTCGTAGCGGTGAAACAAGAGAGCCATCTTTCGAACCAGCACCGCCAGACGCAGCAGCAGCTTTCCGGAAAAACCCCATGCGGAAAGCCATTCGATGGCCTGGTAGGTACGAACGTCTCCGCCCGTCGGCAGCAATTGAGTCTTGACCAGGTCCGGACTGGACCGGGCCGTCTCTTCGATATTGGCGCCGCCGTGCCGGGAGAAGAGCAGGAGGGGTTTCCGTGCGCGGTTGTCGTAGGTGATGCCCAGGAAGTATTCCGCGGTGAAGTCGATCCGTTCTTCCAGGAGAATGCGGTCCACCGGTTCGTCCCCGAAGCCCTGTTTCAGGAAGCGCTGGGCAAAGTCTCTGACGGCGTCGACATCGTCGACCGGCTGGACACCGCCCCGGAGGGCCCGCTTTCCACTCAGGGTCTGGACTTTGACGATTCCGGGCAGGAGGTCTTCGGACGGGGGAGTGGAAGAAGTTGAAGTGATCAGTTGAGATCGGGGAACCCTGATCCCGCTCCGGGCCAGAAGCTGTTTCGACTCGAACTCATAAAGTCTCATGGGACCAGAGGTCGGGTCATTCTAGCTTGCGTCCCGAGCGTCAGTAAAGAATATGGGAGGGGTCCGGACATACCCGTTTTGGCAGAGGGACAAGAGGGGGGACTGCGGTCCCCCCTAACCTCCCCAGTCGGCGGCAAGAAAGCCGCCGCTCCCATCACGGAGCAGATTGGCCAGAGTTTTCAGGAATTTGGCAGCGGCGACGCCGTCGATCAAGCGATGGTCTACGGTCAGGTTCGCCCACAGCCGGGGGACTTCCACGAGCGTTCCCTCCTGGATGGTCGGCTGATATCGGATACGGCCGGTGGTCAGCACGGCGACCTGGCCGTACGGGATGACGGCGGTGAAGAGGTCGACTTCGTGCATTCCAAGATTGCTCAGGCTCACGGTTGCGCCGCTCACGTCGGCGTGCTGGAGTCCCCCCTGCCGGGCCCGGCGGGTCAGACCGCGAACCTCGGCAGCCAGGTCCTGGATCGACTTGCTTGCCGGGTCTTCGATGGTCGGGATCACCAGGGCGTCGTCCACGTCGACGACGAACCCCAGCCTGGTCGTCTCCGGCTGGTAAAGCCGGTCACCCACCAGGGAAGTCTTGAACGCGGGAAATTCCTCGACCGCCAGCGCCAGGGCCTTGAGCAGGATCTCCGTGTAGGTAACGTCCCGGGCGCGTTGCTTCAGGGCGATCAACCCATCCGCGGGCAGTTCCCTGCAGATGTAGATGTGGGGAATCGACTGGATGGACTTGGTCAGGGTGGCGATGATCGGCTTTCGCTTTTGGAGCGGGTCTTCCCGGGTCTCGGTGGCAGCGGCCTGCGCCCGGCGAACGTCCGCCGGCAGGATGCGTCCCCCGGGACCGGTCCCCGGGATGGATGCCAGATCCAGGCCCAGTTCCCGGGCCAACCGGCGGGCCGCCGGAGCGGCGCGCACAGGGCCTTTCAGTCTGGACACGGGGCGCTGGGCGGTGCGTGGTGCGGTCTTGAGAGATGGTTTCGTGGAAACCGGCTCAGTTTCTGCCCTCGGCTGGGACACGCGCCCTGCGGCGGGTTCGAAGGGAGCCTTCAATTCCGCTTCATCGCTGGCGATATATGCCAGCACGGCTTCCACCGGCACGGTTTCACTTTCCTTGACGGTGATTCTCTTGAGGTAGCCGGCACAGGTGGATTCGATCTCGGCATTGGCCTTCTCGGTCTCGATCTCGACCACGGGTTCACCCTTGGCAACGGGCTCGCCTTCCTGCTTGAGCCAACGCACGACGATCCCTTCTTCCATGGTGATGGCCAGCTTCGGCAATTTGATGGTCTCCATGTCACCTCCAGTCAAACCCGACGGGACGACCCATGATCCGGCAACGGCGGCTGGATTGTCCACTATCGTAGTCGGCCCTTGAGGGTATCGACATGCCGTCGTCCCCCTGCGCGCGTGTTAGGATTTCGCAACCTCTCGCCTCTTTAAATTGTGATTTGGGATATGTAGTTTCCGGAAGGGAGACTTGCCCATGGAAACCGGTTTCGGCCTCGGAATTCTGGTGATCCTGACGGGATCTACGGCCAATTCCGCCTTTGGATTGGGACTCAAGTTCACGCGCAGCTGGAAATGGGAGCATATCTGGCTTCTTTTTTCCGTGACTGCAATGATTTTGATTCCCTGGCTCCTCGGTTTTCTCACCATCGAGTCTCTGTTTGCCGTCCTGGCGGCGGCCGAAGTCCGCGACCTGCTTCTGGTCTTCCTGTTCGGCATGGGGTGGGGAGTGGGGTCCGTCCTCTACGGATTGGCACTAAAGATGGTCGGCTTGGCGCTGAGCTACGCCATCGTCATGGGCCTGACCGCGGCCGTCGGCACGATGGCGCCGTTCGTTCTGCTCCACTGGGACGAATTTCTGACGGTCAAGGGCATGGTGATCTGCGCCGGAGTCCTGCTGGTCGTCGTCGGTGTCCTGCTCTCCGCCTGGGCGGGAAAGTTGAGAGAAGAATCCCCCGGACGCGCCCGGAATCCGGAGGAGATTTCCGAGACCCCGGCCAAAGAATCCACGGGGTCGGCGCCGTTGTTCCTGGGACTGCTGGTGGCCGCCCTGTCGGGGATACTCTCACCCATGCTGAATCTGAGCTTCGCCTATGGGATCAAGCTGGCCGATCAGGCCGTCCTGCTTGGGACTTCGCCCTCGATGGCCTCGAACGTCATCTGGGTCGTGGCCTTGTCCGCAGGTTTCCTGGTGAACGCGGGCTACTGCGTCTACCTGATCTTCAAGGGGAGGAGCTGGCACATTTTCCGGGGGCAGCCGTTTCACTACGGCGTGGGTGCGGCCATGGGGATACTTTGGGTCTCCGGCGTCGTCACGTACGGCATTGGAGGCTCCATGCTGGGTGACCTTCGAGAAGTCATCGGCTGGCCCATGGCCTCGGCCATGTCGATCATCGCCGCCACCGTCTGGGGGTCGTTGAGTGGCGAGTGGACCGGCGCCTCGAGGAAGTCCATGGCCGTGATGGGGATCTCTATCCTGATTTTGTCTGCGGCCATGTTTCTGATCGGTTGGACCAATACGCTGGCGTAGCCCGCAACGCAATTGGAACACGTCGCGTAAACCACCAAGCGCCTTGATTCTTGGGAGAGTGGGGGACAAGAATGTCCCCTCCTGTCGACCGGTTTGAACCGGACGGTTCTGGGAGTAATAATGTGTCCATCGTCTGATTCCGAGTCCGAGGGGAACACCGTGCCTACGTTCCGAGTCATTCTTCTTGCCGGTATTCTGCTTCCGTTCCTAATCCACTGTCTGTCCCCGGAGCCTCAGGCTCAACCAAGATATCCCCGCACCAACGAAGACGTCGACCGCTGGATGAAGGAGCTTTCCAACTGGGGCCGCTGGGGCCCGGACGATCAGTTGGGCGCCCTCAACCTGATTACTCCTGAAAAGCGGAGGCAGGCGGCCGCTCTGGTCAAGGACGGCTTCACCGTGTCCTTGTCGCGGGACGCTGCCAAGGAGAAATCCATCGATAATTCCTCTCCCTATCAGCATGTCATGACCATGACCGGGCTCGACGAAGACGCCCAGTACGCCGTCGATACACTTTCGGTTTCCTTCCACGGTTACGCGCACACTCATCTGGATGCCCTGTGCCACATGTTCTACCAGGGCAAGATGTACAACGGTTACTCCCAAGAGGAGGTGACCGGGGAAGGCGCCCGGCAACTGGACATTCACAAGCTCAAGAACGGCATCTTCACGCGCGGTGTCCTGTTCGACATCCCGAAACTGAAGGGAGTGCCCTACCTGGAACCCGGGACTCCCATCTTTCCCGAAGACCTGGAAGCTTGGGAGAAGAAGGCGGGATTCAGGGTTTCGAGTGGGGACGTCGTCTTTATCCGGACCGGCCGCTGGGCCCGGCGGGAGGCGCTCGGTCCCTGGGACGTGACGAAGGCCTCGTCCGGCCTCCACGCCTCCTGCGCCAAGTGGCTGAAGGAGCGGGACGTGGCGATGCTGGGAAGTGAAGCCGCCAGCGACGTCCATCCTTCCCTGGTGGAAGGGATCACCCATCCGATCCATCAGCTGGTCCTGATCGCGATGGGAGTTCATATCTTCGACAGTTGCGACCTGGAGGCCGTGAGCCAGGCGGCGGCGGAACGCCAACGCTGGGAGTTTCTCCTGAGCACGGCTCCGATTCCGGTGGAGGGGGCGACGGGTTCTCCCATGAATCCAATCGCGATATTTTGAAGCGACAAGGTTGCTCGTGACTTGGAGGGCTGTCTCGACGATGAATAGCTTCGCAGTTGGGATACCGAAACACTTCTTGCGAGTCGCCGCCTGGACGGTGGTCTGCACCTGGGCGCTCGGAGGGGCGGCGGAGCCTGCCGAGAAGGGGGTCAGCCCGGCCGAGCTGGAATTCTTCGAAAAGCGAATCCGTCCCGTCCTGGTCGAGAGCTGTCACAGCTGTCACAGCGAGACCCAGGCCATGGGCGGCCTGCGTCTCGACCATCGGGGCGGGTGGCAGGAAGGCGGCCAGTCGGGACCGGCGCTGATCCCGGGCAATCCGGACCAGAGTCCCCTGATTCGAGCCATCCGGCACGACGGTTCTGGAACCCCGATGCCCCTGGGTGGAGCTCAACTGGCGGCCGAGACCATCGATGACTTCGAACAATGGATCCTCCTGGGAGCACCCGACCCACGCGACGCGCCCCCCGCAGCCAAAACGGCGTATGTGGCGGACGATTCATGGGAAGAAGTCTTCAAGGAACGGAGCCAGTGGTGGAGTCTTCAACCGATCGTCCGTCCGCCGCTGCCTCAGGTCGAGAACGAGCGCTGGTCGGATCTCCCCATGGACCGCTTCATCCTCGCCCAACTGGAGAAGAATGGGCTGGAGCCGGCTCCCCGGGCGGACCGGAGCACGTTGGTCCGGCGCCTGAGCCTGGTGCTGACCGGCCTGCCGCCGACCGCAGAGCAGGTCGAGGCCTTCGTCCGCGATTCGGACGAGGGCGCCTACGCTCGCCTGGTGGACAGCCTGCTCGACACCCCCCATTTCGGTGAGCGCTGGGCGCGTCACTGGATGGACGTCGTTCGGTACAGCGATACCTACGGCTACGAGTGGGACATCCCGGCCAAGGGCGCCTGGCGATTTCGAGACTACCTGATCCGCGCCTTCAACGACGACCTGCCTTTCGATCGTCTGGTACGCGAGCAGATCGCCGGCGACCTGGTGGAGACTCCGAGAATCAACAATTCGCAACAGATCAACGAGTCGCTCATCGGCCCCATGTTCTACATGATGGGCGAGAAGCGTCACGGGGACAGCGTGATCTTCAACGGCATCCACCAGGAGATGGTGGACGACAAGATCGACGCCTTCTCCAAGGCGTTTCAGGCCATGACCGTCGCTTGCGCACGCTGCCACGACCACAAACTGGACGCCGTCGCCCAGAAGGACTACTACGCGCTGGCCGGCGTGCTAATGAGCTCCCGCTGGGGGACCAACACGCTGGATCTGCCCGATCGCAACAAACAAGTCATCCAGGAACTATCGGCCGTCAAGCAGAGCATGCGGGAACCGCTGGCGGACTGGTGGCTGGAGGCGTCCGAAGACATACCGGCCTATATCCAGGCCGCACAGGCACGTATCGACGGGGATGAAGCTGCGGACCAACTGGCTCAAGGCTTGAAGCCCGAGCGGCTGCAGGCCTGGGAGAAGGCGCTCCGGTTCGAACCGGTCGAGGAGCCGGCCGAAAGCGAAAAGAAGGCTGAAGAAGCCGAGGAAAGGGAAGCGGCCGAGAAAGAGTCCGAAGAGGAGGAGGCGGAAGACAAGCCTGCACTGGAGGATATTCTCTATCCCTGGCTGCAGTTGCACGAATCGGCGAAACAGGGCGGCAGCATCGACGGCCGCTGGTCAGATCTGGCCCAGGAATATGGAACCGCCCAACAGGAGCGTTCGCAGACCAATGCCCAGAATTTCCCCCTGATGGCCGATTTCCGGGAGGGGGTTCCGGAAGGCTGGTCGGTGGATGGGGTCGGACTGCGCGACGGTACCGTCTCCAACGGCGACTTCACGGTGGCGCTGGAGGGAACCGACGCGGTGGACATGCTGCTTCCGGCGGGGCTGTTCACCCACGCGATCTCGCCGCGGCTCAACGGCGCCCTCCGCAGCCCTTTCCTGGATCCAACCAGTCCCCGGGTCGTCAGCCTGGAAATGAACGGCGGCGACTTGAGCACCCGCCGGCTCGTGGTGGACAACGGGTTCCTGACCGAGCGTGAGTGGGGATACATGGACGACGACGAGTTGCATTGGGTGTGCCACACCCAGAACGCGGCCGACAAGAGTGCCTGGCCGAAATCAGCCGTCGAGGCAGCGGAAACCCGGAACTATCTCGAGTTCACGACCAAGACCTCCAACCCCTACTTTCCACCGCGGTATGGGCTGGGCGGATGTAAAGAGGAAGAAATCAAGAAGGACGACTGCGGGTCGCACGACCCGAAGAGCTGGTTCGGCATCACCCGGGCGTACCTCGTCAATAAAGGCAAGGTCACGAACTACGGCGCGATCTTCGATTGCGTCGAGTCGCCGGCGGACGAGTTGTCCCGATTCGAGCCTCTCTTCTCCGGCGATCCTCCATCCAGCCGGCCGGAAGCCGCGGCGCGGTATGGGCGATGGCTGACCGCTTCCCTCGAAGACTGGGGTAACGATCGCGCGGACGAGGATGACGTCCTCTTGATCAATTGGATGCTCAACCGGAAGCTGTTGCCCAACAGCCTGGAGGACCGGGAGCCGGTCCGAGAGCTGGTCTCCTCCTACCGCACGGTGGAGAAACGGCTTCTGGAACCCCAGACCATCAACGGCATGGTCGACTTGGACCCGGGTCGGGACTACCGCGTCAATATCCGGGGAGTGTACGAAGACCTGGGAGACCTGATTCCCCGGGGGCACGTTCGGGTCCTGAGGGCGGGCCACGATGGCCGTCCGGAGGGCAGCGGCCGGCTGGAATTGGCCAACCTGGTGACCAGCCCCGAGAACCCTCTGACGGCCCGCGTGTTCGTCAACCGAGTCTGGCAATGGGTGTTCGGGAGCGGGATCGTCTCCACCCCCAACGATTTCGGCCACCTGGGAGATCAACCCACACACCCGCAACTGCTGGACTACCTGGCGGACGACTTCGTTCGAAACGGCTGGTCCTTGAAGCAGTTGATTCGGAACCTGGTCTTGAGCGAGACCTTCAGGCAATCCGGGCAGGCCAGTGCACGAGCCATGGAGACGGATCCCTTCAACCGCCTCTGGCATCACATGTCCCTCCGGCGCCTGGATGCCGAGTCGATTCGCGATACGCTGCTGGCCGTCTCGGGGCGGTTGGACCGGAGTCTCTTCGGCGAACCCCTCAACCCCTATCGCAAGATGGAGGATGCGACCAAACGCCTCTTCTCCGGACCCCTCGACGGCGACGGGCGCCGCTCCATCTATCTCAAGATGACCGTCATGGAGCCTTCCAAACTGCTAGCGACTTTCAACCAGCCGAAACCCAAGATTCCCATCGGACGCCGGGACGTCACCAACGTTCCCGCTCAGGCCTTGGCACTGCTGAACGACCCCTTCGTCGCGGGACAGGCTGAATTCTGGGCCCGTGAGCTGGTGGCAACACCCCACGAATCGCCTCGCGACCGGCTGGCCTACATGTTCAAACGAGCCTTCAACCGGAACCCCGAGGCCGAGGAATTGACTCGCTGGTCTGAAGCCGTCAACGACATCGCCGCACTGCACGAGCGGGAGGCGCCGACCGAGGAAGGGCGGGTTCCCATGATGCAATCGGCGCAAGTTTGGAAGGATGCAGCTCACGCGCTGTTCAACGCGCCGGAGTTCATCTATGTGCGCTGATCCTCCGCAATCCTCCGTCCCCTCACGCCGATAAGGTCGAGACCATGACGAAAATTCGCCGTGTCGACGCATATCCCTTGCGCTATCCGGAGCCTCACGACCACAACAACATCCGTTACATCACCCTGGCACGGGTGGAAGCGGAGGGGGGAGCTGTGGGCTGGGGCGAATGCATCAGCCAGTTCCCCGAGTCGGCCGCGGCCGTCAAGACCGTCATCGAACGCGGATACGCTCCCATGCTCACCGGGGAGAACGCCCTCGACGTGGAACGCCTGTGGCACAAACTTCTGAATCACATCTGGTGGTACGGCCCCCAGGGCATCGCGGGATTCGCCGTGAGCGCCGTGGACATGGCTCTTTGGGACCTGAAGGGACACCTGCTGAACCAGCCGGTATGCCGCCTGATGGGAGGACGGGTCGTGCCGCGTGTCGTGGCGATGGCGTCCATCCACCTGGACATGGTGGACCTGGACTGGACCCTGAATGAGTTCCAGACCTTCAAGGATCAGGGATATCGGATCGTCAAGGGTGGCTGGGGCAGCCAGCCGGACGCCGTGTTCGGGCTGGACCATGCCAAGGACCTGGCGCTGGTTCGAGACGTCCGCGAGATCGTCGGCCCCGACTGCGACATCGTGTTCGACGTGCTGGGAGGCCGGGTGAAATGGAGCGCCCAGGAGGCGATTCGCCGGGTTCGGGACTTCGAAGCCTACCGGCTACGCTGGATCGAAGAGCCCCTGCCGCCTCAGGACTATGCGGCCCACCGGCTCCTCCGCGCCGGGACCCAGACCCCCATCGGCACCGGCGAACAGGAATGGAATCCGGAGGGCTACCGGCGCCTCTTGAAGCACGGCGCCGTGGATGTGGTGCAGATGGACCCGGGACGGTGTCTGGGGATCACCGGCTGCGCCAAAGTCGTTCCGCTGATCGAGGCCCAGAACATTCAGTTCTCCGCCCATACTTGGAGCAGCGCCTTGAATACGGCGGCGAGCGTCCATCTCCTGGCCAACTCGACCCACGGGGCGGCCATGGACTTCAAGCCCCACACCTCCCCCATGCAGCATGAACTGGTGAGCGATCCCTGGGTCCAGGAGGACGGGTATATCGAGGTCCGGGAAAGCCCGGGCCTGGGGGTGACGGTGGACCAGTCCGTGGTCGAGAAGTACGCGTTCTAGGAGGGGCGATTTCCAGTCGCCCATTCTTCGTTACTAAAATGTCACTCTGGAGATCGGCAGTTGGAAACAGCCGTTCCTGGGGGCGGTTGGAAACCGCCCCTCCCCCCTACTAGTACCCAATAACATGTAATTGTTCGTATACTATGGTGGGAGGCTGGAGGACTCGGAACGAGGAGTTCTCATGGCACCACGCTATCGTGTCACGCTCACTGTGGAAGAGCGCTCAGAATTGAAGGCCTTGACCCGGGCCGCGACCAAGACCACCGGCAAGCGGTTCCTGTACGCGCGGGCGCTGTTGTTGTGCGACCGCGGGCCGGAAGGGCCGGGATGGACCGTGGCCCGGGTGGCCGAGGCGCTGGGCGTCTCGGCCCGCACGATCGAGCACTTGAAACGGCGGTTTGTGGAGCAGGGTTTGGAGTTCGCCTTGGAGCGCAAGCGGCGGGTGCAGCCGCCGCGGAAAGTGATCTTCGACGGCGCGTTCGAGGCTCGCTTGGTCGCCTTGGCCTGCTCCCCGGCCCCGCCAGGACGGAAGCGCTGGACCCTGCGCCTGCTGGCGGAGAAAGTAGTGGAACTGGGCTGGGTCGAGCGGGTGTCGGTGATGACGGTGCAGCGGACGCTAAAAAAAACCAACTGCAGCCTCATCGGAAGAAGTATTGGCGGATCCCGCCCCGGGGCAGCGCCGCATTCGTAGCCTGCATGGAGGACGTTTTAGAAGTCTATGCCCGTCCGTACGACCCCCGTCGTCCGGTGGTCTGCATGGACGAGACCAACAAGCAGTTGATCGGAGAAGTGCGGGAGCCTTTGCCGGTCGCGCCCGGCCAGCCGGAGCGAGTCGAGCATGAGTATGTGCGCAACGGGGTCGCGCAGATCTTCCTGGAGGTGGAGCCACTGACCGGCCGCTGCCATGTGGAGGCGGGCGAGCGGCGCACGCGACAGGATTGGGCCCGGTGGATCGAGGGCATGTTGGAGAGGCGATACCCGGAGGCCGAGCGGGTGGTCCTGGTCTTGGACAACCTGAACCCGCACGGAATCGAATCGCTGTACGCGACCTACGAGCCTCGACACGCTCGCCAACTGGCACAACGACTGGAAATCCACTACACGCCTAAGCACGGCAGTTGGCTCAACATTGCAGAAATCGAATTGAGCGCGCTGTGCGGACAATGCCTGGACCGCCGGATTCCAAGCCTGGCCGGGATGCAACGTGAGATCGGGGCTTGGGTTGCGGATCGGAACCAACGGCAAACCGAGATCGACTGGCAGTTCAAGACGGAGGATGCACGGATCAAGCTGAAGAGCCTGTATCCACAACTTTAAGTGTTACGGGGTACTAGTACATGAACCAGCCGCCGTTGACGTCGAGGGTGGCTCCGGTGAAATAGGACGCTTGTTCCGAGGCCAGGAAGACGACGACGGAGGCGATCTCTTCCGGGTCGGCCAGCCTCCCCAGGGGAATCTGGTCGACGATGGCCGCTACCTGCTCCGACGGAATCCGCATCATGTCCGTATCGACGACTCCGGGTGCAATCGCATTCACGGTGACTCCGGGGGCCAGTGTCCGGGCATAGGATTTGGTGATGGCGATGATGCCCGCTTTGGTGGCGGCATAGACGGAGGAGGCAGCCACGCCGCCGGTCCGGGCGCCGACGGAACTGATGTTCACGATCCTCCCCGAACCCTGCCGGCTCATTACCGGAGACACCGCCTGTGACACGAAGAAGGTCCCCTTGAGGTTGATTCCGACGATCCGATCGAAGTCCGCCTCGGTCACCTCCTCCAATGGGATCCGAGGGCAGATGGCCGCGTTGTTGACCAGCACGTCGATGCGTTGGTGCCGCTTCACGACTTCCTCGATCACGGCGGCGATCTCCGGGGGCCGGGAGATGTCGAGGGCATAGGCGGCCGCCGACCTCCCTTCCCCCGTCAACTCGCTCGCCAGCCGGCGGGCGCCCTCGAGATTGATGTCGCAGAGCACCACCGAAGCGGTCTCAGCGGTGACGGCCCGGGCAATGGCCGTCCCGATTCCGCCCGCGGCGCCTGTGATCAACACGACCTTGCCGGCCAGTCTTCCGTTCATTCTTGCCTTCCTCCGGTTGAACCGAACATCTCACTCAACCGGCACCGCTTCGAAAGTGAGCGCCAGATACTCCTTCGATCCCTTTCAGGAGAGTTGCCGGATCAAGTTGGACACCTTCTCCACAACGAACTGCTCGGCTTCCGGGCGGAAAGCCACCGGCAGCGAGTAGCTCTGCGCCAACAGATCGGGAACATGGTAGCGCTCCTGAACACTCCAGCCGCCCTCGGGATAGTCGTCGGCACGGGGCAGGTAGGCCACGCTGCCGTTTGAAAAGCCCAGGAACTGGGTATGCTCGAAGGGCGATCGGGCCTTCACTTCCTGTCCGGTTTGAAAGAAGGCTTCAGCACTGACGCTGGCCACAACGAAGTCGTTGATGCGAATTGCCTGGATAAGCGCGTCCAACGGCGGATTCCCCTTTTGCACGGCCTCGACCAGTTTTTCGGCCCAGTCGGTAAAGCGCATCGCCACGCTGATCTCCCATGTCCTGGCGTCGCTGGCCCGGGCGTCGGCCAACTTCCGCCTCCATTCATCAAGGATGGCCTCGGCTTCCGCCAGCGGCGGCAGATCCATGAATTCCAGCTGGATGATCTCTTCGACGGCGCCCAGGCAGGTCGACGTGTCGCCCTCGACCGGCTCCCACGGCCAGAACAGGATATTGGGAATCACCCCCATGGGCCGCCTCTGTTTCGCGCGCTGGACGTTGGTGCGGATGTTGGCGGCCACCTTGACCACTTCCGCACCCAGAATCAGTCCGGTCCGATTCTTGGTGTCCCGGCAATCCACCTCGTAGCCGATTCCGTGGACGGGATTGACGTTTCCGCCGCAGGCCTGCAGGAAGACGGACAGCCCGCCCAGACTGTCTTCGACCAGATCGCGCGCCGGACCGGGAAAGTCGGAGGAGACCACCGACGAGCGGGGTCCCATGGTCACAGTGTGGCAGCCGTAACTGAAACAGGTGGCGATGGTCCGACCCTCCAGATCGTCGATTCGGAGGACGCCGACGGCCGAATCGATAGGGACGCTGGGATCCTCCCCCAACACGTCCCGCCCATCGGGACCCGTCTCCCGCCGGTAGATGCCGATATCGGCTTCACCCCAGCCCGCCCCGATCCGCGCCGGTTGCAACGACCGGTCGGCATCCACGGCGGCTTCCACCAGCCAGTCGATGAGCCTCTCCAGATAGGCACGTTGAATTTTCATTTGCCCGGGCGAGTCGGGCAGGAAATCGGGCAGTGCCGGACCGCTGTGGGTATGATTGAAATTGATCAGGACATGGGACGCCGGCGTCCCCACCGCCTCGCCGATGCGGCGCCGGATGTCGAGGGCGAGGGGCAAATAGATGACGCAGATGTCGATGCCGACGATGACGACCTTGCTGGCCTGATTGGAAAGCACCACGGCGGTCGCCGACAGATCCGATTCGACGGCCTGGAGCGGGTCGGCGAACAAGCGGAGGCCGGGACGCTTCGTTCCGAGCTTCGGGTTGATGATTCTTCGGGCGGCGCCCGCATAGAGGACATTCGACATGCTCAATCTCCCATGTTCTATCGCTTTGACTTCATCTCAACAAAGACGGACAGTTCGAATCGGAATCACTTCATGCCATGATTCCGTGGGCCACGCTTCCGTGCACGTCGGTCAGCCGGAAATCCCGGCCCCCATACCGGTAAGTCAGCTTCGTGTGGTCGAGACCCAACAGATGCAGGATGGTGGCATGCAGGTCGTGCAGATGCATCCGGTTCTCCACGGCATGGTAGCCAAACTCGTCGGTGGCACCGTAGATGGTTCCCGCTTTGACCCCTCCTCCGGCCATCCACATGGTGTATCCGTACGGATTGTGGTCCCGGCCGTCCCCTTCGGCAAAGGGAGTGCGGCCGAACTCGCCGCCCCACAACACCAGCGTGTCCTGCAACAGCCCCCGGGCCTTCAGATCCGTCAGCAGCCCGGCGATGGGCTTGTCCACTTCACGCGCATTCTTGGCGTGAACCCGGGCGAGCTGGCTGTGCTGGTCCCACAGGATCGAGCCGGGCTCGTAGGCGCTGTGGGAGCACTGCACGAAGCGGACGCCCCTTTCGATCAACCGCCGAGCCAACAGACACTGCCAGGCAAAGTCTTCGGTGGTCTTGTCGCCGAGACCATACAGCTTCCGGGTCGCCTCCGATTCCTTGTCGACGTCGAACACCTCCTGGCCTTCCAACTGCATTCGTGAGGCCAGCTCGAAGGCCTGGATGCGGGATTCCAGCTTGGGATCGGAATCTCTTTCCAAGGCGTGTCGCCGGTTCATCTTCTGCAGCATCTCGAATTCGTAGCGCTGCTGCTCCCGAGTCATTCCCCGGGTCAACAGGTGCTCGATGGGCTCGTCCCTGAGGTCCCGCAAGGGTATCTTGTCGAGCCCCAGCGGGATGCCCTGACAGGCCCCCGGAAGGAAGGCCGAACCCCAATGTTTGGATCCGCCGTGATAGAGCGAAGGTTTGATGGTAATAAATCCCGGCAGGTTCTGATTCTCGCTACCCAGACCGTAGAGGACCCAGGAGCCGATGCTCGGGCGGCTGAAGTTGAGGGTGCCCGTGTTCATCTGGAGAATGGCGCTGCCGTGGTCGACGCCGTCGCTCACCATGGAACGGATGACGCAGAGTTCATCCGCCAATTTGCCCACCCTGGGGAAGAGGTCGCTCACGGGAATGCCGCTTTGCCCGTAACGCTTGAATCCCCAGGGGGACTTCATCAGGCCGCCTTTGTAGGACGGGTTGAACGACAGTGAGAGCTTGAAGGGAATCGGCTTCCCGTGGTCTTTCTCCAAGCGCGGCTTGGGGTCGAAGGTATCTAAATGAGACGGTCCGCCGTGCATGAAGAGGAAGATCACCCGCTTGGCGCGAGGAGTGAGGTGGGGTGGTTTCGGAGCCAGAGGATGGTGGGAGGACGAAGTGGCCGACAGCCTCGTTTCTTGTGCCAGCAATGCCGAAAGGCTCAGGGCCCCGAATCCGCACGCCGCCCGGCGCAGCAAAGCCCGGCGTGGAATCGCTCTTGACGCCGCAGGTCCCATTCTTTCTTTGGTTCCCCGCTCCGACGATCGATGGTCTCGGTCGTCAGACTCCGTTACTCGACGTAGTGAAACTCGTTCGACCCCATGATCAGCCGGCAGAGACTCTGCCAAGCACTGGTCTCGTG
The DNA here is from genome assembly GCA_965263035.1 of Acidobacteriota bacterium. Lineage (GTDB taxonomy): Bacteria > Acidobacteriota > UBA6911 > RPQK01 > JAJDTT01 > JAJDTT01. Next base: position 3,396,623 of record OZ253580.1, on the reverse strand, counting down.
ATCGGAATCCCCGGACCCCGGATAGTCACGAACATAGGCCAACATGGTTTCCGCCTCGTCGGGACCCGGCTTTCGACCCAGAGTGATCCCGTAGGCCTGCTCCATCCGCGCCATGTCGTCCGAGTTCGACGCCAGCAGGAATTCCGCAAGCGTTCGGGACTGATGGTGAATGAAGTCGCTGTTCATCATGAACAAGGCTTGGGGAGCAATGTTGGTCTCGGTTCGCCGCGCCGTGCTGACGGTGGGGTCGACGAAATCGAAAAGCCTCAAGACACTCGGCAGCTTGTTTCGAATCAAGGGAAAATAGACGCTCCGGCGTCGAATCCTGCCTGGCTCCAGGTCAGGGTATGCGTCGCCCTTGAGCGTGGTTTCAATCTTGCCCCCCATCGTCAAATCCAAGGCGCCGGAAACGGCCAGAAAAGAATCACGCATCTCCTCCACACTGAGCCGGCGTCGATCGAAGCGGCTGAGGAGCCGATTGTCCGGGTCCTTTTCGAGCGCTTGCGGAGTGCGCCGGCTGCTCATCCGGTAGGTGTTCGACAACATGATGAGGCGGTGCATTGACTTGATCGACCAGCCCGTCCTGACGAATCGGACGGCCAGGGTATCGAGCAGTTCCGGGTGCGTGGGCGGCTCCCCGGTGGTCCCGAAATTGTTGGGGGTGCGAACCAGGCCCTCACCAAAGTGCCACTGCCAGATCCGGTTCACCATGACCCGGCTGGTGAGCGCATGGTCCGGCCGGGTCAACCACTCGGCCAACTCCTTGCGGCCGCTGCCCCGGGCAATGACCGGCTGCCGGTCTCCCGCAAGCACGACGGGGAACTGCTTCGGAACCGGGTCTCCGAGGCCCCTGGGATTGCCGCGGAGCAACACTCGCTGATCCACTCTCTCGCCTTCCGCCACGGCACAGGCCATGGGCGGCGCCGGAGGAGAAGCCTGCTCCAGATCCTGGATCTCCTTCCTGAGGGCAGACAGGCTGGCTACCACCGCCGGAGGCAAGAGCGAGTCCCTCTCTTCATCCGGGAAAGCAAAGGGACCCCGGATCGAAGGCTTCCCGAATGGAGTGTCGCCATGGTAGGTGACTTCGGCGAAGAATCGGGCCATGTCGTCCTCCCCGCTGAACACCGACTCGGGTCCCTCGAGTGACGGCTTGACCGGGAGTTTTTCACCCTTGAATGCGGCCCGGCCAACCGCATCCTTCCACGCCTTCAATTCTTGGGTCCAGCGGGTTTGGACATCCTCGTAAATGGCTCGGTACTCCGTTGCGAGATTGCTCGCAGCCGCATCATCGACCCGGCGCCAGTCCTCCAGATAGGGCCTGAAATCACCGCGCGGGTTGAGATAGTCCACCCATCTCCCGAGAATGCCTGGGTTCAGGGCCTGCTCCCGGGCCACCTTTTCCAGGTCTTCCCCTCCCTGGAAGAGCCTCCGGGCCGCCACCATGTAAACGGCGAAACGGGGCAGCAGTTGGTCACGCACAAAGGCGGCCACGGCGATTTCTTCCGTCGCCTCGAGCAGTTTCTGCTTGACTTCGATGGCGCGCCGGCTCCTTCGGTACCGTTGATACTCGTCCCGGGAGACCAGTGGCGCAAAGTAGATCTCGGAAACCTTGGGCTCCACGTCCACGAAATTCTTGGTGCTGGCGAATATGGAGACCAATGAGTAGTAGTCCCGGGTGGTTATGGGATCGAACTTGTGGTCGTGGCAGCGGGCGCAGGCAACCGTCAGGCCCAAAAAGGCCTTGGTGAGGGTGTCGATCTGTTCGTCCAGAACGTCGTAGACCATCCTCAGCTTGTCCTGTTGAGCCACCGGTTTGGGTCCCAGGGCCAGAAAACCGGTGGCCACGATCTCCCGGCCGCCGGCCTCATGGGCAGTCGCAGGCGCGAGCAGATCGCCCGCTACCTGCTCGACGATGAACCGGTCGTAGGGCACGTCGGCGTTGAACGCGTCGATCACGTAATCCCGGTAGCGCCAGGCTTCCGGAAGGTACAGATCCTCATCCAGCCCGGTCGAGTCGGCATAGCGAGCGACGTCCAGCCAATGCCTCCCCCATCGCTCACCGTATCGGGGAGAGGCCAGCAGGCGATCGACCAGCCGGGCGAAGGCTCCCGGGGCCGTGTCCGAAAGGAATTCCTCGATCTCATCTATTGTCGGCGGCAGACCATGAAGGTCGAATTTCGCTCTCCGCAGCAGGGTCAACCTGGGAGCCTCCGGGGCCGGGGTCAGACCGTGTTCCTCCAGCCTGGCCAGCACGATGGCGTCGATCGGGTTATGAGTCCAAGCTGGGTCTTCCGTGCCGGGTGCCGGCGAGAGTTCGGGTTTGCGAAAAAACCACCAAGGGCCGCCGGCCTCCTCACTGGCGGCATCGGGATCCCAGTCCGCCCCGGCATCGATCCAACGTCTGAGCGTCTCGACGTCTCCCGCTGAAAGGGGATCCTGATTCGGCGGCATCCGCAGATCCCCCAGGTGTGCAACGGCCTGATAGAGCAGACTGGTCCCGGAGTCACCCGGGATCAGAGCCGGACCTCGAGTGCCTCCCTTGAGAATCGTCTCCCTGTCCCGCAGATCCAGTCCCGCCATTTGAGTCGGACCATGACAGCCCAGACAGTTCTCCTTGAGGATGCGCCGCACCTGCCGACTCGGAGATGAGGCGACGCTGGACTGGAGACTGGCAAAGACGAGCAGCGGCAGCGCGACGCTCAAGAAAAGAAACACGTATTTGGAGATCCGCACTCCCACCGTCCCGATGGCCATGGATAATTGCACAACTTTAGCCGTCGAAACCGGCCGAGGCCGGGTGCTCATCCGGAGGGTTTCTCCACCAGCCCGCTCTCGCGCACATACACTGCGTAGAGCCTGGGATCGCCTCCCGCCGACGTGAGTTGGACGCGAAGCCGAACCTGCCGACCCGCCAAGTCTGAAAGCTGAGCCCCGGGCCAGACGACGGAACAGTCGAGCCCCCCGTTCCGCTCCCGGAACCGCCCCGTGCCGTCGGAACAGGAAACCGTGCCGGCGTTGGCATCGGAAAAGTCGGGAAGCAGATTGAAATCGACGTCGGACACCTCGACCCGCATCTGAGGCGCAAAATCGGCGTTCAGGTAGACCTGGGCGCCCCCTTCCGGCCAGCGGAGGGGCGCCGACCAGACCCAGCCCTCGGAGACTCCCCGAATCAGCCCCACGGCGCCCCATCGATCACGAGGCAAGGTGGCAAGGGCCACCTCTCCATAATATTCGGGTCCCACCGGCGCGTTCCGCCAGCGCCCGTGATAGATCCAGGTCTCGTCGTCCACGTTCAGAATACCGTTGGCTTGGCACAGGATCGTGGGATAGTCCTTACCGGCTACCGGCGTGACCGGAGAATCGTGCCGCGAGATGTAGACGTGTTTCTTCACCGGCTCGCGAAAATGGATCCCGTCGTTGCTCACCACCAAGCCCAGATCGCAGGTGGTTCCGCCGACTCCCGTGCCGCCTTGGCGCCAGATTCCGTAGAGTCCCACCACCACCGAGCCGTAGCTGGCCCCCCCGACGCCCAGGTGGACCTGATCGTACTCCCCGGCGGCTCCCCTTGGACCCAGGGTCCCGGGCTCCGGCAATCCGAAGGTCTCGGCCTGGCCCGCCAGCCAGTGCTCGAAATCGGTGGACACCCAGGCGTAGCCCCGGCGCCCGTGCAGCTCTCCACCCTCCCCGAACAGCTTTCCCTGGCCGTGAGCCACGAAGAGCCCGTCGTGCTTGTAGAAGGAGGAGAGCTCGACGAAAACGTCGAGCGGCAGGTCGGGCCTCGCAGTCCAGGTCAACCCGTCGCGACTGGTGGCAGTTCGCAGGGTGGATCGGGCCGCCCCGTTCAGCTTGGGTTCGGCCCAGCGTTCCCTCACCGCGATGGGATTGTAGACCATCTTGTAACGTCGTTCGGGATCGGTCTCCTCCTCGTCCTTGATGACGGTGACCCCCATGACTCGATCGTCGGCCAAATCGATGGCGTTGTTTTCCAGATTTCCCTTGATGGAGACCTGCCTCAGCGACGGCTTGATCCAATGAATGCCATCCTCGCTCTCGGCGTAGCCGGCGGGACCGATATCCATTTCGGAAGTCCGGGCGCCGAAGCGGACCGGGTAGTACCACATGCGGAATCTGCCCTCGTCCACGATCACGGTACCGTAGAAATGGGCCGCCAACTGGTCGGCCGCATTGGCGTCGTCGCGACTGGGCACCAGTACCGGCTCCTTTCGGACCCGCGGCCGGGACAGGTAGTAGCAGAGGTTCCGCCGGAAGGGGAGCAGGTGGTCGTCGATGGCGAGCAGAACGATGTCCTGATGCCGTTGGGGCGCCGGCGCGACACCGCAGGCCGGAGCGAAGGCCACTGCGCCGCAGAAAAGACACGCGGCGAATCGGAGAACCATCTGCAAGAGTTTCCCCATTTTGAATGGAGATGGCAATCTCGCCAGTTGCGTCACTTGGAGAGGAGTAGGGGCAGCCCTTGTGGCTGCCCGTTCCCAATCGAATTATGTGACGTAGCGACGACGCCGTCCACTGGGTCACAGGGTGGATCGAAAGCCGCGACGACTTCTGCCTCGGGCTGTTTACCTGTTTCGGGTGGATTTCCTTGGTGAGGCAACTCGGATGCGTGCCAGGCAGTCTTGCGGGGACACCCCTACCTGTCGGACCGGATCATGCACGTGGCGAGCTTGGCCTGACCGCGAGTCTGTCGGGTGAAGACCACGACTCCGTTACTCCCATTCCCGGCTTGACCTCGTCTCCGGTTCGGACCTAAACTACTTGGAATCGGAATGTTCTCCTTCTATTCCAAATTGAGTTCAGCAGCGTCTCTGGTCCTTGTCCTGACACTGACCCCCGCGATGACCTGGGCCGGACCCGAGAAAAAGGACGCCTCTCGCGAAGAGGCCGTCGACTATTACGAAAAATGGCTGAATGATACGGTCGTTCACATCATCGCCCATGATGAACGGGCGGTCTTCGAGAAGCTGACCAGTCCCGAAGAGAAGGAGAACTTCATCGAGCAGTTCTGGCGCCGCCGGGATTCCGACCCGCGCACCATGATCAACGAGTTCAAGGAGGAGCACTACCGCCGGATCGCCTATGCCGACGACCACTTCTCCAGTGGCCTCGCGGGCCGGAATACGGATCGGGGCCGGATCTACATCATGCACGGGGCCCCCGCCGACATCGAGAGCTTTCCTGCCGGCGGCCGCTACGACCGGACCCTGGATGAAGGACTCGGCACCACCATCGTCTTTCCCTTTGAGCGCTGGCGCTACCGGAACCTGGAGGGCATCGGATCGAACATCATCATCGAGTTCGTCGACCAGACCTTCACCGGAGATTTCAAGCTCGCCTACCACCCCGACGAAAAGGACCTGATGGACGACAAGGGATTCGGGGGCATGAAGTGGGCCGAGATACAAGGGTACACCGACAGGTCGGACCGCTGGCTCAGGCACGGACGCCCCATGATGGACATGAGCGGCGCCGGCGACTGGCTCCAGGTGCAGAAGTATTTCGACCGGCTCCGCGTCACTACCGCCACCATGGGCCAGACCAAGGGCAAGTACGACGACCTGAAGAAGTTCGTGAGGACCCGTGTCTCGTATGAGCCGCTTCCCTTTCGGCTCAGGAACGACCAGTTGGAGCTGAATGGCGAGGAAGTTCTGGTGCTGCTGACGCTGGAAGTGCCCAAGAAGGAGCTCAACTTCAAACCGGGCGGCGCGGCCGTGGCTACGGCCACGCTGGACCTGTATGGGCTGGTGACCAACATGACCAACCAGCATGTGGCCGAGATCGACCAGGAGATCGCCGTCCACGTGCCCGCAAACGAGCTGGCGCGAGGGTTGACCGACGTCTCCCTGCATCAGGTGGTCATTGCCCTGGGCCGAGGGCAGCGCTACAAGCTGGAACTGTTTCTGCAGGACATGGAGAGCGGAAAGGTGGGCAGCAAGACCCTGGCCATCAATCCCTTTCGACCCCGGGACGAAGGTCTGGGCGCCAGCACCCTGCTGCTGTCGGATCACGTGAGGCAGTTGGGTTACGTCCCTGAGCAATACGAGATGTTCGTCATGGGCGACCTGGTGGTCCGCCCCAGCGTCTCAAGAAACTTCGACGGCGAATACCCACTATGGGCATACCTGGAAATCTATGGATTGGAACTGGATGCAGCATCCAGTGAACCGTCCATCAAGGCGGACTACTTCATCCTGAAAGACGGTCAGATCGTCTTCGAGATCCATGACTCTTTGGGCAAGTCGGTCTATTTCTCTTCCAATCGCCGCACCATGTTGCTGCAACAGTTTCCCCTGGCCCGACTGAAGCCGGGGAAGTATACGCTCAGGGCTCAGATCGCGGACCGGATCGGGGGAAACAACACCAGCCGCAACGAAGAGTTCACTATCGTGAAGGCCGGTGGAGATGCCAGCCAAGCCCAGGTTTTCCGGCCCTGATCCCAAACTCGATAGCGGATCCGAGATCCGGCCCTATTCCCTCACGGACGACTGCTATTCGGCAGCCTCCGGCGTTTGCCTCAGCGCCTCCAGGAGCGCCCGGGCATCGGCGGCGGTGGGACTCTCGGGCGACATTTCCAGGTGTCTGCCCAAATGGTCCAGTGCTTCCTTCATCCGGTTCTCCCGGATCAGCAGAACTCCCACGTAGTAGTGAGCGTCGGCGTGTTCGGGGTCGGCGGCGAGAGTCTGCCGCAGAGCCTCCATGGCTTCCGATTCCCTCCCCGAGTTGAGGTGGTCCACGGCGATAATGTACTGGGATTGGGCCGCTTCCTTGGGGTCCTGGCTTCCGGTCAACTCGGCTCCCTTACGGTACAGCTCCCTGGCCTTCCCGGCCTCCCCCATGTCCGAGTAGACGTGGCCCAGGTCCTGGTAGAAGGTAGCGTTCTCAGGATCGAGCTCGATGGCCTTCCGGTAGGCGGCCACTGCATCCGATGGCCTGTTCAGCTTGGTGTAGACGTGCCCCAGGTTGCCCCACGTCGGCGCCAGAGTCGGTTGCAGTTCCACCACCCTGCGGAAGGCTTTTTCCGCTTCCGCGTATCGACCTTCACCGATCATTCGCATCGCCACCTTATGGCTCTCGTCGATGGCTTTCACTTTTCGCTTCACCTCATCCGCCTGCTTCAGCTCTCGAACCAGGGCGTCTCTCGCCGCTTGCGTCATTTCGGCGGCGGTGGAACGGCCGGGCCGCATGGTGAAGTTGTTGATGCCGCCGCTCTGTTTCCGAGAGGCCCGGACTCCCACCGACTCCTCGGTCCAGTAGCCCTCCTTGATGACAACGATGCGATACGCCAGGTAGGGGTCGACGGCGATATGAAAGTATCGTCCTCTCTTGTCGGTCTTGAGCTCGTACGTTTGCTTGCCGTTGAGCCCCTCGATCCTGACCACGATGTCTTTGAGGGGGTTGCCCTCTTGGTCCTTGACCTGACCTTGGAGTGTACCTCGGTGGACCTGGGCGTCGGCCCGGCTCGGGGCCAGCAGGAAGAAGGCTACCAATGCAAACCAAAGGCGGTGACTCGTTTTGTTCATATCCGCACCTCGTAACAAAATGGGGGGAAGGGAACTGCTTCCCTTCCCCCCTGTCAAATCAACCTTTCTTGGCTTGGGACCCCCTACCAGACGATCTGGAACTGGAAGTTGGCGCTACGGGGAGCCGACCCGAACCGCAGCAGGCCTCCGCCCCGTGAAGGGATTCCGAAGCGAGCCGGCCTGTTGACGTAGAGGCCGCGGTCTCTCGACGCCACCACGTGGTGGAATGGGTTGACGAAGGTCACGGAGAGCCGGGCTCTAATGTCTTCATGGAGCATCCGGATGGGGAGGAATTTGTAGAACGTCGCGTCAAAGGCCCAGCCCGCCAGCCGGCTCACGGCGTCGCGCGGAGTCGTACCGTAGGTGCCCGGATCCGGGACCTTGAAGCAGTTGATGTCGACGGTCGTCGGCCGCGTATAGCTGTGGGGGCGGATCTGCGGGTTGCAGCCAGCCTTGGACATGCTGGCCCGGCCGCTGAAGCGGCCGGTGTTGGTGGGATCGAAACCGCTGTAGTACTGGTGGTAAGGACGTCCAGTACCGGCATCGAAGATGCCCGCGAATTCCCAGCCACCCACCAGGGCGCTCAGGATCGAGCCTTTCCTCAGGTGCGACAGGTAAGGCTGATCCGGACCCCACGGGAGCTCCCAGATGAAGTTGATGCGGATTGAGGCCGGGTTCAGATAGGCGTCGGCCCGATCCCGGTTCCGGTCGTAGGGATCCTCGATCCCGGCATAGCCTCCGAGGCGCGGCGCTATGCCCCGCCCGTAGGCGGACGCGAACGCCGTAGTGTCGTCCACGTCCTCGATCTCTTTGAGCCACTGGAATATTCCGTCGAACATGAGCCCGCCGATAGGAGTCCGGGACATGCGCCGAGTGAACTGCCACTGGAACTGGTGATGGCTCATGTGGCCGCCGCTGTCCAGGTAGATGATGTCGTCAAAACCCGGGTTGTGGGGGTAGTTGAGCCGCTCTTCGGTAAAGGGAGTCAGACTCGCCGGAGGAATGTTGACGTCCCTGGAGTACCAGAGGCTCGTAGCCGAGGAGCCGACGTAGGCGAAGCGGAAGGAGGTTTCGCGTCCCAACTGCCGCTCCAAGGTCAGGTTCCACTGCTGCAGGTAGGGCTCCTTGATCTCGGGGTTCACGCCCTGGATGTTGAAGGTGGCCGGAGCCGAGCCTCCGACGGTCGCCCGGGGAAAGGGCCGGTCGGTGGTGACCAGGGGGACGCCGTCGGTGATGGTATTCCGAAAGGTCTCGTCCAGAGCGAAAGGCCCGCCCGTGAGCAGCGTCGCGAAGTAGTTGTTGGTGCTCCCGGAGTCGTGCATGAACATGCCGTAACCGGCCCGCAGGACGGTCTTGTCGTCGAGCCGGTAGGCAAAGCCCAGACGCGGTGACCACTTGGTCAACGAATTGATCAGATGGCTGGGAAAGCGGGCCTCGTCCGCCGTCTCGATGGGGATAGCGGGATGGAAGGCGGGGGCGATCAAACCCCGTCCGGCTTCCGGCACCACCAGGGCGCCGGTGGCCATGTTGAAGTTGTACCAAGCGCCGTTGGCGTCCGTGCGCGGGGAGATCCGGTCGTAGCGGAACCCGATGTTCAGCTTCAACCTGGAACTGACCTGAACGTCGTCCTGCACGAACATCCCGAACTCGCTGTAGCGCCCCTCCACGGCCGGCCGTGGGGTGTGGCGCCCGGTCTGAGTGGGAAGTCCCAGCAGGAAGTCGGCGAAGGGATCGCCGGTAAAGAAACCGGTGTGATTCCAGTCGCCCGCCACCGACCTGAGGGCCCGGAGGTCGGAGATGCGCCGGATGGCGTGGTCGTAGCCCAGCTTCCAACTGTGGATTCCGGTGCGATAGCTGAGGTTGTTGCGGAGGCTGTAGTAGTTGCTCACCGTCTCGTTGCTGGCGCCCAGCCGAGTGCCGATGGTGTGGAGGTTGTCGACACGGATGTGGGGGAGCGTGTTGAACGACTTGCGGGTGGCGGCGTCGTCGCCCAGGTCGATGCCCAGCGAGTCGATGAAGAGGGAAGCGGGATGCTCGGTCCGGCGGTAGTTGTCCCGGCGGAACAGGCCGAAACGGAACTCGTTGATGAGGCCGGGAGTGAAGATGTGGGTATCGAAGACGTTGATGACGTCATTCAGGCTGCCGGTCCAGTCCTGTCCGGTGGCGGGATGGCGCTGGCCGAAAAAGGTGGAACCCCCGCAATGGCAAGTCTCCCAAGCGTCCCTCTGGGTGTGCATGATGCCGAAGGTGTTCCGGTTGAGGATGCTCTGGTCGAAGCGATAGATCCACTGCTTGTTGGCCCCCTGCTGGCTTCCGATATACTGCAAATTCTGCTCCGGGATATCGGGGTCGCCGATGTTGGATCCGGTGGGCTCCAGGAGCCACTTGTCGATCATATTGATGGCGACGGGGTTCCAACGGGACCGGGGAATGATGTTCCCGGCGAAGGTCTCCCCGGTGATGGGATCCTTCAACTCCCCCAATTGGGGACGGATCTTGGCCAGATACGCGGAAAGGTCGCCCCTGCGCATGGCCTGGGTGGGGGTGTTGAGCCAGGTTCCCTGCCCGAAGGTGATGTTGGTGTTCGGATTCTGCTCGAATGAAATAAAGAGCCAACTCTTGTCGCGGCCGTCGTAGATTTTCGGAATGTAGATGGGACCGCCCCCGGTGAAATTGTATCGAAATGCCCACACCGCGTCGGGATTCCGCCTCGCACCGGGAGGTCCGGGCCAGAGGGCAGCCAGCCGGGGGTGGCGCATGTTCAGCGTGAACATGCCGTGGGGCCGGTTCTCACCGCGCTTGGTGACGGCGTCGACGGTCAGCGGGTGCCGGAATTCGGCGGCGGCGTTCAAGGCAACCGTCTTCTCCTCGGCGATGGCCGAGAAGGGAGGCCCCACCTGCTCGCCGTTCATGGGAGTCCCGTCCACCGAAGTCTGGGTCATGCTGGTTCGCGAGCCGTTGCTCTTGTAGCTGTCGGCCACGTCGGCGTTGACGAAGGCCAGGCTCAGGGGCCGGGTGCCGTGCCCGAAACGACCCATGACCATGGTCCCGCGCGGTCCCGCGTTGATGAGCCGGTCGGTCCGGGTCTCGCTCCATTGGGGCGTGTCGGTGTTGATCACCGGAACCTCGCTCTGCACCGTCACCTGCTCGGCCACCTCACCCACTTCCAGTTTGACGTCGAACCGCTGGATGACCCGGGTGGCCAGATAGTTGTCAACATTGACGTACTTCTTGAAACCGGGCAGCTCCGCGCTGAGGGTGTAGGTGTTCGGAGCCTGCACCACCGCAAACTCGAAATCGCCTCGATCATCGCTGATGGTCTCGCGAATGAAGCCGGTGTCCTGGTTGGTGAGCGTCACCGTCACACCCGGGACGACCGCTCTGGCGATGTCGGTGACCGTGCCCAGCACGGTAGCGGCGGTGGTCTGAGCCTGCACCGGCGTGAGCAGAAACGCACACATTGCCGGAACCAGTAGAACGCACAAAAATCGCTTGTTGATCATGACGTCTCCTTAAACTCTGAGATGAGTGGAACGAAGGGAGCGCCTGGGAATGCACTCGGTGGAGTCGGAATCGAAACCCGGTCTGCAGCCTGGATCGGCTGGGGATCGTCTAGATGGGATAGAAGCTACCAAACTGGTTCCCGGTTTTCCCGGCCAAGAACGCGAGAGATTAAGCCCCCTGGGATTGGGCCCCCAACGCTGTTGATATTTTTACCATGCACGATCCAACATCGTCAAGAATTTATTTTACATCGTCATTTACGTGAGAACACCCGTGGCTGCACCGGTTGCCGGAAATGGACAGAGAAATATTCGCCGGGTAGCATCTCCGAATACAGGACACTTTCACTCCCGCCCGGCCAGTCCGGAACGTCGCCGGCGTATCTCCGCAGGCGCTCGCATGGGCCGCTCAGGGAGCCGAGTCTCGGGAAGAAGGAGGACGGAATCGGATGAACATGAGCGGCAAGACGGCAGTCGTCACCGGGGCCGGCGCCGGCATCGGCCGGGGGGGCGCCATGAAGTTCGCCGAGCATGGCGCCAGGGTGGCGGCGGTCGATATCAACTTCGACACGGCTCGCGAGACGGCCCGTGAGATCCGGCAGTGCGGGGGAGAAGCACTGGCGGTTCAGGCCGACGTCGGCGAGGAGAGCAGCACCGACGCCGCTTTCGAAAAGATCCTGGCCGACTTCGGGACCGTCGACGTCCTGGTGAACGTCGCCGGCATCGAGCACTACCAGGAATTCCTGGAATTTACGGACCAGGAGTTCGACCGCCAGATCGCCGTCAACCTGAAGAGTGTGTTCTTCTGCAGCCGGAGGGCCATTCCCTCCATGATCCGGAACGGGGGCGGCAGCATCGTCAACACCGCCTCGGTGCAGGCCCTGGCCACTACTGGACAGATTGCACCCTACGCCGCCGCCAAGGGGGGCATCCTGGCCATGACACGAGACATGGCCCGCGACCTGGGCAAGTACGACATCCGGGTCAACGCCATCTGTCCCGGTTGCATCCAGACCCCCATGCTGGACCGCTCCTTCACCAGCAATGAGGATCGGGACGCCTACATGGAGAGGCTGGTGGCCTCCCTGCCCCTGGGGCGGGTGGGACTGCCGGAGGACATCGCCAACGTGGCCCTCTTTCTGGCCTCCCCTCTCTCCGCATACGTCACGGGGACCGCCATCAACGTCGACGGCGGAATGATGAGCAAGCTGCCCCTCCCGGAGTAGGGACTTCCGGACCTTGGCTCCCCGGCGGGTTGTTCCCCTCGGTCGAGGCCCAGCGGAAGGGCACTGCGCCCTCGTCCGTCGAGGCGAAATCTTCCGCGCGAACCGGATCCGACTCGGGATAGGAGATTGACAATGCAGATTTCAGGTCACAGGACTTCCCTGATCTTCTTTCTAATGGCCCTCTGGTTGGGCGCGGGTTTCCCCGCGACGAGGGCTCAAAGCTGGAACGAAGACAGCTTCGAGGACTTTGCCGACGGGCGGCTGGACGCTTCCGGCCAGAACCTCTACGTGTCTCGCAACGGAACCGTGCGCACCGTCCATCGCTTCGATCTGAATCAGGACGGCTACCTGGATCTGATCTTCAACAATACGCATGACAGCATCACCTACGTCGATGCGACCTGGGCCGGCTTCGATGCCGCCCGGACGCTCACCCACTCTACGCTGGCGGTTCTGGGGAGTCTCGGGGCGGTTGCGGGAGACCTGAACCGGGACGGTTTCACCGACCTGGTCTTCTGTCCCAACCCCGACGGCATTCAACACCCCCGCAGATTCATCTCCATCGCCTGGGGGGCCGCGGAAGGCTGGAGCTCCAACCGGATCAGCGGCGTCCTGCCGGCGTGGGACCCGCGAGCCGTGGCCATCGCCGATCTGAACCGCGACGGGTGGCCCGACATCGTGGTCCTGGCCCAGGCGCCCCGGAGACAGCCGGGCGGGAAACCGGTCGAGAGCATGGTGATGAAGGTGTTCTGGGGCAGTCGGCTGGGCTTCTACCTGGGGCGGCGTCAAGTCCACGAGCTCCCCGTCTCGGTCGACATGAAGGCGGCCGACTTCGACGCCGACGGAGCCCGGGACGTCGCGGTGCTGACCGCCGAAAACGAGATCCGGGTCTTCTGGGCTTCTCTGGTGCCTTCAGCCGCGCCGGTGAGCTTGAATTCCACCGGCATCTCTCTGTCCGGCCCCCAGGCCGCCTGCCTGGCAGCCGGGGACGTGGATGGGGACGGACTGGCCGACCTGGTGGCGGGTACCTCACAGGGAACCCTCTACACCGTCACCGCCGGCGCCCGGCGCAACTGGAACCAGCCAGTCCGAGGACGGGCCACCCCGGCTTCCCACGTCTCCATCGGCGATCTGGACGGGGATGGACACGCCGACCTGGCGCTGACGAAGTTCGGCCTCCGGCATGCGTCGGGTGGCGAGCGGGGTGCGGCCGATCGTCCCGGCAGGATTCGGGTCCTCTGGGGAGAAGCGGGAAACTACGACCCCGCCCGCTCACTGAGTCTGGCGGTGGATCACCCTTCGGCCTCGGCCATCGGTGATCTGGATGGCGACGGGAGGGCCGATCTGGCGGCAGCCGTCTACCAGGGTCCGTCGAGCTTCAGCGCCGAGTCCGCGGTCTTCTTCGGAAACCAGGACCGCTCCTTTCAACGGGCGAGCCGTGGAATCCCCTCCTCCGGAGCCTCCGGCGTCCTGGCGGTCCCGGCGGAGGGAGACTTGCCGGCCCGGGTCGTCGTCTGCAACAGCCAGGGCGGCGCCCTGGACGAGCGGGTTCCTCTTTACGTCTACTGGGGCGCCAAGGGCGGCTTCGACCCGGAACGTCGCTGGGCCATCCCCTTCAGCGGCGGTTACGGAGCCGTCGGCGCCGATCTGAACGCGGACGGCTTCACCGATTTGGTGGCCATGAACTCGGGACACGGCGGTCAGGTCGACCCCGACGTGGGAGCCCACATCTTCTGGGGCACGCCCCGGGGATTCGACCTGGAAGAACACCGAACCATCCTCTCGGAGAACCATCTCTCGTCCGGCAACGTCGCCGACCTGGACCGGGACGGTTACCTGGACCTGGTCCTGAACGGATTCGATCCCGCCCAAACCATCATCTACTACGGCTCTGCGACCGGCTACCGCCGGACCCGGCGCCTGGTCCTCCCCTCGGTGCTGACCCTGGCCGACTTCAACCGGGACGGCTGGTTGGACCTGTCGGGAAGCTCGTCGAACGGAGAGGTGGGCATCTTGTGGGGCGGCCCCGATGGCCCGAGCCGCGAACTGGACCCCATCGGGTACGTGCCTTGGGCGGGCAACCAGGAAACTGCTGATCTCAACGCCGATGGACACCTGGACCTGATCGTGGGCGGCTACGCCGATCCCACCACCGGCTTCTTCGACGTCGGGGTCTTCATCTTCTGGGGATCGGAGGAGGGCTTCACTCCCTGGAACGCCCAGTGGCTGCCCGGCATGGGCCAGCTGGCCCCGGCGGTGGCCGACTTCGACCGGGACGGCTTCCTGGACCTGTTCGCGCCCTCCTATCACGGCACCGGGGTCCGCGAGTCCATGCCCTCCTACCTGTTCTGGGGGAGCCGGGAGGGCCTGCGCCCCGAGAACAAGACCCGGCTCGTATGCGACAGCGCCAGTGACGCCATGGCCGGAGATTTCGATCAGGACGGTCTTCTCGACCTGGCGGTCGTCTGCCACACGCGCCACGGGGACCACCGCATCGACTCCAAGGTATTCTACAACGACGGGAATCGCTTCACCGCACCCAGGACGGTGGGGCTCCCGACCCTGGGCGGACACACCATCTATCTGACCGACGTCGGCCACATCTACGACCGGAGCTGGCGCCAGACCTACGAGTCGTCCCTGTTTCACTGGGACGGCGACCGCGTCAGAGGCCGGCTCACGGCCGCAGCCGAAACGCCGGCCCACAGCCGGTTGACCTTCCGCCTCCGTTCCGGAGCCGATCCGTCCGGACTGGAGCAGCAGCCCTGGCGCCGAGTGAGGGGGGACCGCTTTCTACTGGAGAGCGGAGACCGTGTCCTCCAGTACCAGGCCGTCTTCGAGTCCGAAAACGGAGACAGCTACCCGATCCTGGACCGGGTGAGCATCGAGTTGCGATCCGAGTAACCGGAGACTCTCCGGTCCGGACCCCGCATCCCATACTTCACATAGCCACCTGCTCAAAGGTTGACAGTCCGTGGTGAAAGTCCCGCGAGCACCGAGACCGTTCCTACGCCCGCCGGACAAGGCGCGATGAGGGAGCATACCGGGAGTATGTGACCGAATCGCAACGCAGTCCGCCGGGATGCAGGGACGGTCGGCCATGACGACTCTTGCCACGGGCTGGTATGACGCTACGCCGGTGAAAAAGGCGAACTCGCCGGCAAGTTCTGACTCCTGGAGAGGCCCTACCAGGAGTGGGCGGATTCACACTGCCTGATCGAAGCGGGTGAAGTGATACCGTTGGCTGTCGAGGAAGTCAAAGCGCGAATTCCGAATGCGACCCGAGACGAACAAGCCGCAACGTGTCGGCGTCGGGTGACGTTCGGTGCCGGCCCCTGGCCTCCCGCTTGTAATCGCGCTTGAACTGGCTCGTGCGCTCAATCTTGCGCACGCAGATCGTCCATGAGGTCCTGGACGCTGTCGAACTGCGGAAGGCCACCCTTTCGGGCCTCCTTCATCGCCTTGATGGTGACCGCGTTTGGGATCAGTGGCGCGAACGGCAGGGCCTTTTCCCGCGCAACCCTTGTCAGCAGCAGCCGCACGGCATCGGACACAGTCAGGCCCATTGCGGCCAGCACGGCGGCCGCTTCTTCCTTCACGGCCCCGTCGATGCGGGCTTGGACGAGTCGATTCGCAGCCATGGTCGATTCTCCTTTGGTTGTGTGAATGACGTTGTCATACAAGATAAATGGAAAATGCAAATTGACCGGGGGTGATGGGACCGTACCAACCCCGATTCCCGGCCGCCGATAGCTACACCCCGCCTTCCATTTCCGTCACGCGGAACCAAAGTTTCCCTTTCGGTTTCAGATCCGTCTACGGCAAGGGTCACTACGGACTCCCAGAATCAGGAACTCAACAGCAGGAAGACGATCGCGATCGGAGCCATGGCCGCAAGACTGCAGGGAAGGAGGAACCGCCAGGATCGGCCTCGCGTCGGCAGCAGACTCGCTGCCGAACCCACCAGTACGTGGACCAGGAATGGAAGCAGATAGATCCATTGGAAGCTGAGACTCGGGCCGCCGGTCAACAGGTCCCAGAAGGCCCACAGGAAGGCGAAGGAAAAACCGTAGGCGGCTCCCACGATGGCGCCGAACGGAGTCGAGAACGGTACGAACAAGCACATGAAGAAAAGTCCGAACAGGGGAGCGACGAACAGCCCGTTGGTCTTGTTCGTCACCTCGGTGATGTTGCCGGGGACGTTGCCCACCGGCGCACTGAGGAGGACCACGGCGATACCGATGCCCAGCACCAGGGCCCGGGCCAGTTTGAGGCTGTGTTCCTTCCGCAGTTTCCGCCGCCGGAAACGGCCCAGGAAATCGACGTGGAAGACGGTCACGATGGAATTGATGCCCGAGTCCAGGCTCGACATGGCGGCGGCGAACATGGCCGCGATGACCAGGCCGGCCAGCCCGTGCGGCAGATAGTTGGCGATGAAGTGGGGAAACAGAAAATCGGCGTCCGCCAGCAGGTCCTTGCCGTCGGCGATGGCGTGGGGATGGGTCTGGAAGAAACCCAGGACCGAGAAGCCCAGCCCCGCGAGCAGCACGGAGACGGCGACGCCGGCTCCGATGTTGATGTACAGGGCGCGCCGGGCGGCCTTGGTGTCCTGCGTCGCCAAGTAACGCTGAATGGCCACCTGATCCGATCCGTAGGTGAAGATGGTCCACACCGCCCCGGAGAGGATCGACCCGATCACCGTCACTCGGACGGTCGGGTTCCAGTCAAAAACCGGGACTTGGTCCCAATGGGGCGCCCAGGAAGTCGGGATCCAACCCCCGAGACCGATGTCCATGGTGACCATCGCCATCGTGATCAGGCCTCCGGCAAAGAGGATGACGAACTGAATGACGTCCGTGATCACGACGGCCCGCAGACCCCCGAGGGCGGTGTAGAGCACCGCGACCGCCCCGGCTACCATCACCACCATCGGCGTCGTCGACTCGGGCCAACCCACCATGACCACTACGGCCTTGGCCGCCAGATAGATGAGCAGAGCCATCCAGACCAGGCGCGTCAGGATGAAGATCACCGCCGCCGTCAGCCGGACCCCGATTCCCAGACGGCCCTCCAGAAGCTCGTAGGCGCTGGTGATGGGGAGCTTCATGAAAACGGGTATGAGGAAGAAACCGCAACAGACGATGATCAGCGGTGTCCCCAACAGTCCCCAGACCAGGATGCCCGGCCCGTGCTTGACCAGCTCCCCGGGAACCGCCAGATAGGAAATCGTGCTCAGCAGCGTGGCGTAGAGCGAAATCCCGATGACGAACGAACCCAGGCTGCGGCTGCCCAGGAAATACTCCTCGGTGTTGGTCTGGCGGCGAGAGTAGTACCAACCCACGCCCAGCATGAAGGCGCCGTAGACGGCGACCACGAGCCAGTCCACCCACCCCAGGCCCCGGAAGTCCCTCCGCTCGATCCTGAGCAGCGCATTGGCGGCGGCGACACGGATCTCCGGTGCGGTCCCCTGGCGAACCGGAAGCGGTTCCAACAGCGGGACCTGGTCCTTGTGTCCAGCCTGAGCCAGGGTCTCGATGGCCTCCAACCGTTGTTCCCGAGTGCCGTTTCTGACGTAGGCGAGCAGTTCGGACCGGCCCGGCGGGCCGGCTTCCTCGCCGCCGTGCACATAAAGCGCGCTCAGGAGGTAGACCCGGGCACTTGAACCGGCGGCCTCGTTGGACAGGGTCCGCTCCAGACCGGCGCGAATCTCAGGACCGATGCTCTCCAAGCGGCGGATTGCGTATGCGGCCCGAGCG
Organism: Acidobacteriota bacterium; assembly: GCA_965263035.1. Taxonomy (GTDB): domain Bacteria; phylum Acidobacteriota; class UBA6911; order RPQK01; family JAJDTT01; genus JAJDTT01. Next base: position 3,378,603 of record OZ253580.1, on the reverse strand, counting down.
CGGACAGCGGGGTCAGGAGAATCCAACCGCGACGCGAGCGCCGCGTGCTCCTCGTCCTGCCCGGGAGCCGCCAGCAGCCAGAGGGCGTCTACTTGCCGGACTCCCCGACCCTCCCGAGCCAACCGGAGCAACTCCTTCGGCCGGTCTGCGAAGCCCAGCTTGACCAGGGCCTCCGCCGCCCGGCTTCCCCGTTCGTCTTTACTCGACAGGAAGGCTTGGAGGATCCGGTCCTCGTACTGCTGCCGCTCCAAATCATGTTGGCTCTTTCGGAGCGTCGCCTGAGCCAGAATCTGCCAGACGCCGATCTCATGGGTCGAACCGGGCTCCACCGCCTCGCGGGAGAAAACCTCCTTCACCCCCTTGCCGTAGTTGTTCCAGAGCAGGGCTTCGGCGGCCCGTATCCGGACCCATCCTTTCTCTTCCTCCAGCGCTTGGCGCAAGACATGGACGCTCCGTTCCCTCAGGAGCCGGGCATGGTCCTCCCCGGAGACGGGAGAGTCCCCAAGGCCCATCAGGACGAGGAGAGCCGCTGCGCGGCAAGCACCGAATCTAAAACTCCCAGGTCCCATAGTCGTTTTACCCCGCAACTCCTCCGGAGTTCGGCGGCAAGAAAGCCGCCGCTCCCAGTCGGCGACAAGAAAGTCGCCGCTCCCGCCTATCCGACCCCCAGATATTGAGAGGTGCCGGTAATGGGTTCTTCCGGCCCGCCTCCACTGCCCTCCGGTTCGGGAGACGCCTTTTCGAGCCGGTAGACCGTCCGCTCTCCCAACTCCGCGCTCACGTCTCCGCGCCTGACTTCGGGAAGGACCAGCCTGAGGGTCTTGATCTCACCGGCGGACAGGGGCAACCCGCGGGCCGGCGCCTCCCGGTCGAGCCGTTTCAGGTTGTCCTCCAGAAGATTGGTCTCCCAGGCCTCGATCACCGGCAGCGGAACGAATTTGCGGGGGATCAACGGCGCCCCTCCGCGCCGGTGCAGGGCCAATTCGTAAGGACGGAAGGTGACGAACGGAGCCAGGAGCTCGCAGGTCATGTTCACCGGGCGGCCCTCCGCCTCGTAAACCCGGGCCACCAGATCCTCTCCTTCCTGGGACAGCTTCAACGCCGAGAGCACCACGTTGTCCGGGCCCACGGCCATCAGGCTCGCCTTCTCCGGCAGGATGTCGTAGCGGCGGTCCGGAACGATCGGCAAGAGACGGTTCCATCCCCCCAGGTGCTCCCACCCGAACCGCCAGTCCATACTGCTCTTCCAGTCCCCGGCGTGGGAGGTCAGTGAAAGCTGAGCCTCCTGTTCTCCCGGGAAGAAGTTGAAGGTGGGCGCATAGATGCTGGCGTTGCTGGAGAGTTGGGCACAGAGGACTCCCCGGTCGAACCGCATCATGCTCTTGGGAGGAGTGACGGTGACGCAGAAGCCGCGCCGGCGGTCCCGGACGCTGAGGAAACGCCCCGTCATGCGGGCGTCCCGGTCGGCCTTTGCCTTCTCACCGGCCAACCACACCTCGTCCGCTCCCAGCCGGTCGGTCAGGTGCCGTTCGTGCTCCTGGGTGGCGAACAGCGTGTCGAAAGCGATCGCCGGGTCTTCCAGGTTCAGCGGAAGGAACCAGCGCAACCCGTGCATCGGACGGTTGTCCCAGTGCCAGCGGAAGAAAAAGTCCACGCGCCGCAGGCCCGCGTAGAGGACGCAGCGTTGGCTCCAGTAGCCTCCGAAAAAGGCGGGGCCGTCCTTCGGAGTCAAGAGGGAGCGCCGCACCTCGATGCTCGCCGAAACGGCTCCCCCCTCCACCCGGATTTCCGCCGCTCCATGATCGCGGCTGCGATACTCCCGTCCGCTCGGATCGAAGTCGATGCAGCTCCGGCCGCTGTCCTCCTCGACGAGTAGCTCACCTGCTCCGAAAGGAGCCGAGCCGTCCACCAGCTCGACTCCCAGCGTCTTGTCGTAGAGGCTCTCGCAGAAACCGGTCGCCGGGTTCATCCGGATCCGATAGAACTCGTTTTCGATGGAATACCGACCCGTTTTGAGGGGACAATCGGTCTCTTCCGGTTTGCCGTTCCCGGTCAGGTAGTAGGTCTCATATCCCATTGCGGGGACCCGGCCCCTGAAACGCAGCGTTCCCTCCGGTCCCAGCTCGTGAGGCACCGGGGAACCGGCGGAATCGGTGAGTACCAGCCCGTCGGTGTCGACCGAGCCGGGAAGCGGCAGTCGAACCACGTCCCGGCGCTCCCAATTCATCAGGTTGAAGACCACGACGGCCGTGTCCTTCCGCCGGAAGGCGATCTTGGAGGCGATCCGGTGAGCGGCCGAGACCGCCACGTCGTCGGCTGCTCCCTGGACCCGCCTCAACACGTCCCGGGTGTGCTGGATGGTCTCGTCGCCGGCCCAGCCGATCTGCTCGTGCTGCTGGGTGAAGAGCAGGTCGGACCAGAGCGCCGACAGCAGATCCCGGGGATAGAGGGAGCCGGTGACGCAATAGTCCAGAGCGGCGGCCTTCTCGGCCGCCGCCAGGGCATAGCCTGCTCGATGGGACTGCTCCATGATGGGATACATCCCATGGGCGTTGAGCGCGAAGTGGGGCAGGTAGCCCTGGTGGCGGTCCCGCCGGACCCGGGAGTCGGCGGCAACCTGGTCCGAGAACCGGCTTAGGGTATCGAACCGTGCCCGGGGGGTGACGAAGCTGCGGTTCCAGGCCGCCACGCGGTCGATCAGGGCCCGTCTGGATTCGGCCTGGTCCCGGGCCGCGGCGTGACCGACGTAGGGGGCGCCCCAAGCCGCCAGCACTGCACGAATGGAGGCTGCCGTCTGGCGCACCACCTGGCTCCGGGAGGCGAAACTTCCCTCCAGCAGTTCGTCGGTCCGCCAGAGGGCGGAGATGGTGGGCGACGTGTATCCGGCCAGGACCCCCTCCTGCGGAACGAAGCTGGGATGGAGGGTGCCGTCCGCGCCCTCGACGTCGAGCAACGGACTGCCCGCCGGCCGGGGATAGATGCCCCCGTAGCGCCCGCGCCAGAAGAAGGAAATCCCGCACTTGTCCAGGATCTGAGGCATCTGCGGGTCGAACCCGGGACTGTCACAGGAGTAGAGCACGCGGCCCTGCGCCCCCAGACGGCGGCGGAGCCACCACTGGCTTTCGGCGAATTGGCGGATGTAGGATTCGCCCTCATAGAAGTCGGCGTAACTGGGCGTGAAGGTGGGGCTGATGTCCAGCCTCCCCTCCCGGATGAAGCGTTCCACCCTCTCCAACAACTGCGGGCGCTTCCATAACAGGTTCTTGAGTCCATAGAGGAACTCTACGTTATAGGTATAGTTGTCATCCTCCGAGATCAGGCGGACGGCGTCGCGCAGGGAGCGAAAGGCCTCCCAGTGCTCGGGAAGGCCGGTAAAGTATCCGAAACAGAGATGGGACGAAGGCATCAAGTGATATTCGAAGAGGGGGACCGGCCCGGTCTCGAATTTGGCCGTCGCCAGAACCCGTTCCCCGGCAAGCAGCCGGATCGATGCACGGGCGGTGCCGGAGACGTCCCTCGCCACCGCCAGGAACGACAGCCTGCCTTCTTCCCGGCAGGGCTCGGCGGGACAGCTCAGGGTCACGCCTCCCGCCGTCGTTTCGAGCCTCAGTCCGGACGGAAACGGAACCCCCGGGTCCGCCGTCTCCACCTCGATCCAGCGATGGGGGTGGGACAGGTCCGCGGCTGGGCGGCCCACCACCGGCAGCGGATCCACACCCAGGATCTTCCACTCTTCCATCTCACGCTCCGTTTCTTTTCTGCAGGCTCGGAGTCTGCGCGGTAGAAATGATCGTAGCGAGAAAGTGGGGAATCGAGGCCAGATTTTCTCGATTTGGAGGTGCATAGTTGTTCTATTCGCCGAGAAATCGAGGAAATATGGACCGATTCTACCGCTTTCGCAGTAGATCAATTTCTGCCGCGCAGGCTCCTCGGTCGGAATGACTCTGATTCGAGACTACCAGCATCCGAATTGAGGAGAAACCCTGGGAATGGAAGGCGCCGTCAACTACCACGAGATCAGCGAGCGCATCGCGACCGCCGGATCGGTGTCCGAAGACCGCCTCCGCCGTCTCAGGGCGGATGGATTCGATGCGGTGGTCAACCTGTTGCCGGACTCATCCGAGGTGGCGGTCCCCAACGAATGTGAAATTATCGAGGCTCAGGGGTTGGAATACCATTACATTCCAGTAGACTTCGGGAACCCGGCGGAAGCGGACTTCCGCCTCTTCAGACGCGTCATGGAGAACGCCGGGGACAAGAAGATTCTGATCCATTGCGCGGCAAACTACCGGGTCAGCGCTTTCTACGCTCTCCATGCCATGCAAGACCTGGACTGGTCCTGGGAAGACGCCCGTGCACATATCGCTTCGATTTGGAATCCTGCGGACTATCCGGTCTGGAAACAGTTCATCGACAGGGTGAAGTCTCGATCGATCCGGAATCTCCGTCGGGGCGGATGATGGCGGAATCGTGAGAAGACCGGGACGGCGCTCACGGAAAACGGCAGGCGTTTTCACCAATCTCTCGCTGCTCTTCCCACTGATCCTGCTGGCCCCCGATCTTTCCGCGCAGACCACCACCCGAGTCAGCGTCCACGGACCCAACCGGGGAAACGGTCCCAGTCAACACGCTCACATCAGCGCCTCCGGCCGCTTCGCCGTCTACAGTTCGACCGCCTCCAACCTGGTGGACGGCGACACCAACTGGGTGTCGGACGTCTTCGTGCATGACCGCCAGACGGGGGAAACCACCCGGGCCAGCATCGACGGCGCGGGGAATCAGGGCAACAGTCTGAGTCAGTTTCCAAGAATCAGCGCCCACGGCCGCTTCGTCGCCTTTGAGTCCATGGCATCCAACTTGGTGCCCGGAGACACCAACGGAGCACTGGACGTTTTCGTCCGCGACCGGCAATCGGGGAAGACCACGCGGGTCAGCCTGGCCGCTGACGGCGCCCAGGGCAATAGCGCCAGCGGTGTTCCCTGCCCCAGTTCCGGCGGACGATTCGTGGGCTTCGAGTCGCTCGCCTCCAATCTCGTGGCCGGAGACAGCAACGAATCCACAGACGTTTTCGTCCACGACCGGCAGACTCTGGAGACCACCCGGGTGAGCGTCGACAGCCAAGGCCGGCAGGCCAACGGCTCCAGCGCCGGGTCCAGCATGGGCAGCATGGGCCGGTACGTGGCCTTCGAGTCGCTCGCCTCCAACCTGGTGGACGACGACACCAACCGGGTGTCGGACGTCTTCGTGCATGACCACCAGACGGGGGGGACCACCCGGATCAGCGTCGACAGCCGGGGCCGTCAAGCCAACGGTGGCAACTCGGCACCCAGTCTCAGCGCCGACGGCCGCTTTGTCGCTTTCGGCTCGTATGCGTCCAACCTGGTGGACGGAGACACCAACCAGGACATCGACGTCTTCGTGCATGACCGCCAGACGGGGGGGACCACCCGGATCAGCGTCGACAGCCAGGGCCGGGAGGCCAACGGGAGCAGCGGAATCCCCGCCATCAGCGCCGACGGCCGGTGGATCGCCTTTCACTCCTTTGCGTCCAACCTGGTGGAGGGCGACAACAACGGATCACTGGACATCTTCGTTCACGACCGGAAAACGGGAACGACCACCCGGGCCAGCCTGACCGAAGGAGGCCGGGAAACCAACGGCCCGAGCCTGGATCCCACCATCAGCTCCGGCGGCCGCTTTGTGGCCTTCGAGTCGGAGGCCTTCAACCTGGTGCCTCGTGATGACAATGGAACCGTCGACGTCTTCGTCCGGGATCGGGGCCGAGGAGATCCGTCCGCCGCACTCGGCGAGGAAAAGAGGGTCGGCCTGACAGCCCGTGGCAAAAGTCGTCACGGCATTCGACCGTCCCTGCGTCCTGCCTTTGCCGTGCGTTGCGACTCGGTCACATACTCCCGGTATGCTCCCTCATCGCGCCTTGTCCGGCGGGCGCAGGAACGGTCTCGGTGCTCGCGCGACTTTCACCACGGACTGCTGAGCAACAGACTCCTTGGATGGCTGCGGCAAGGATTGTACGGTGTGATCTCCGCATTCCGGGTGAGAACCAGAGCCCCCATCCTGGGGTGGCTCAGGGTGCCGGCGACCGCCCTGGCTCACGCCGAACCCGCTCCCGTCCGGTTCGACGACGTGACCGAAGAGGCGGGCATTCGCTTCCGGCATTTCAAGGGGGAGACGGGAAAGCGGTACCTGCCCGAGACCATGGGATCGGGATTGGCGGTCTTCGACTTCGATCAGGACGGGTGGATGGACCTCTTTTTCGTCAACGGGTGGCGCCTGGAAGGCGGGACGCCCGAGGGGGTCGGCTCCGTCCTCTACCGCAACCGGGGCGACGGCACCTTCGCCGACGTGACCCGGGAGGCCGGACTGGGAATTCACGCCTACGGCATGGGGGCGGCTGCCGGAGACTATGACAACGACGGCTTTCCGGACCTCTACGTGACGATTTTGGGTGTGAACCGGCTCTACCGGAACAACGGCGACGGGACTTTTTCCAATGTCACGGTTGAGGCCGGCGTGGGAGATCCCTCCTGGGGGGCCAGCGCCGCCTGGCTGGACGCGGACAACGACGGCAAGCTCGACCTCTTCGTGACCAACTACGTCCGCTGGAGCCCCTCCCAGGATCAGTGGTGCGGCTACGGACCCGGGGCCAAGCACTACTGCACTCCCGAGATCTTTGCCGGCGACACCTCCCGCCTCTTTCGCAACCTGGGCGAGGGGCGTTTCCGGGACGTTACCCCGGAGTCGGGGCTGTTCAACCCGTCGGGCAAGGCATTGGGAGTGGCTCTTTGGGATTTCGACGGGAACGGACTGCTGGATCTGGTGGTGGCCGAGGATACCCAGCCCGACAAGATCTACCTGAACCGGGGCGGGTTCCGCTTCGAGGAGGTGGGGACGCGCAGCGGGTTCGGCTTCTCCGAAGCGGGCCAGGCCCGGGCCGGCATGGGAGTCGACGTGGCCGACGCCGACAACAACGGCCGAGGGGCGGTGGCCGTCACCAACTTCTCCTTCGAGGGGATCGGATATTACCGCTTCAGCAGCGGCCTGGCCTTCACCGATCAGGCCGTCCCGGCCGGCATCGGACAGCCCAGCCTATTCTCCCTGGGCTTCGGACTCCTTTTCCTGGACTATGACCTGGACGGCTGGCAGGACCTGCTGGCGGTCAACGGTCATATCGATGACCTGGTGGAGACGGTTCAGACCCGGCTGACCTACCGGCAGCGGCCGCTCCTGTTCCGCAACCAGACGGACGGTCGCTTCCTGCCCATGGGAGGGGAGGCGGGTCCGGCTCTGGATCAAGCCTATGCCGGCCGCGGCGCCGCTGCCATCGACTATGACAACGACGGGGACCTGGATCTGGTCGTGACGGAAAACGCAGGCCCGGCGCATCTACTACGCAACCAGGGGGGAAACCGAAACCACTGGATCCAGATCCGGCTCGTCGGAAAGACCTCCAACCGGGACGGTGTGGGGACGCTGGTCACGGTGAAGACAGGCTCCACAACCCAACGGCGCTATCGACGAACCGGCTCCAGCTACCTCTCCCAGAGCGACCCCCGTCTGACCTTCGGCCTGGGCGACTCGACCCGCGTAGACCGTCTGGAGATCCGCTGGCCCGGCGGCGCCGAACAGATCCTGGAGAACGTCCCGGCCGGGCGCCTGCTTGTGGTGCAAGAGCCTGTCGGGAAGAAGCCTTAGTTCACGGCTCGTTGCCCGGTTCTCCGTTCATTTCGCCGACGACCGGACCAGGCGCCAGAAGACGCCGTTGACGGCCCGGCTCTCCCAGCCCGGATGCTGGGTGTTGTAGACGGTCAGGAAGTGGTCCGGCTCCAGTTCCACCGTCGGAGCCGTATAGGAGTGGCCGGGAGGACGGGGCACCAGCAGGAAGCGGGTGGAGTCGGCCATGGAGGGTGTTCCCGACTCGGTTCCGTCCAACCAGGTCCGTCCCCCGTCCAGGCTGATCCGAGCCAGCAGCGTGCCGTCGGGGGCGCTCTTGCCAGGGACCCCTCCCTGGTGGGTGATCACGACCACGTTGCCCGGGGTCCAGAGGATGGTCCCCCGGTGCCCGTAGTATTCATTCAGGCTTCCCGGCACCTCCTGGAAGGTCCGTCCGCCGTCGCTGGATTCGAGGAGTATTCCCTGTTTGTAGATGGCCGTGGCCCCCGGAGGAGCTCCGCTACGCTTCGACATCGCCGCCACGTCTTCTCCCGGAAACGGAGGCCTCTGGATCCGCGTCATGGCCAGGACGCGCATCGAGTCGTCGGGGTCCACGGCGTAGCCGGTTTCGGCGACGTGCTGGTGGACTTCGGTGGGATCGCCCCAGCTCGCTCCTTCGTCTCGGGAACGGATCAGAGTCTCGTGGAATCCCGGCCGCGACCGGTCCTCCTGCTGGTAGTCTCTATGGTCCGCGTAGCGCAGCCCCACCCCCAGCACCACGGTGCCGTCCGCCTCCTGGAAGAAGGTGTTGTAGTCGTTTGCGCAGAGGACATAGGGGTCCTCGGATCCGCCCGGTGAGAACTGTCCGAATTCGATGGACGTGGTCTTCCAGGTGCTCCCCGAGTCGCTCGAGACGGAGACGAACAGGTCCTTGCCGCCAGGAGACTGATGCATCAGCCAGAGACGGCCATCGCGGCTGACAAAGAGTCCGTGTTGAACCTGATCGGGAGGCGCCTCCGGAAGATTTACCGGCAACCGGGTCCAGCTTCTCCCCTGATCGGTGCTCTTGTAGAGCCTCTGCTGGGTTTGGGTGTTCAGGTAGATGCTCCCGTCCGGGTGGGTGACCATGCCCAGCATGGAACGTTCCAGTCCCGATTCTACGGGGTCCACCATTACCTCCGCCTCGATCTCGACCTTCGCTCGGGGAGCGAATTCAGTCGGAGCGCAGGAGGCGCCCCACGCCAAAACGACGACCCCAATCCATTCCAGTTTCCGTGTCATCGTCCAACCCTCCACTATCGATCTCGAAAACCGAACGAGAAAAGCTTGGCGTTCCGTAGATGGAACTTCAGTCGGACCGGCTGGCCCTCCAGGTCCTTCAGATTGCCCTGCCCGTTCCAGGTCACCCGGTGGCGGACGGCGTCCGATTCCAGAGCGTCGCAATTATCCTTGCCGAAATTTTCCAGCGCACTGCCGTCCGCGGAGAGAATCTCGACCTGGACCCGGCCCGACCCCGCATCGGCATTGATCAGCAGTTCCCCTCCCCGAAAGCGGAAGGGCTTGGTGGTCAGGACGCCTCCCCCGGCTCCGGCGTCGACGGAGACGAAACCGTCCAGGCGCAACTTCGACAGCGCGACGCCGCTCTTGAACCCCGAAAAACCGTCCGGGGGCACTGAATTGTGGTCGGCGCCCCACCCCACGTAGTAGATCCAGATCTCGTCATCCCGGACCAGCGGCCCCTGCACCGGCCAGATGAACCCCCAGTCGAAGTCGCCCGGCCGCTCGGAGGTGGGCAGGAAGACCTCCCGGCCGCCGCCTCGATGCCAGTTCAGGCCGTCGCGGCTGTAGGTCAACTGGACCGGTCCCCGGGGACGCTCGTAACCGTAGCTGAACACGGTCATCAAGCCGATCCGCAACTCGTCGTGGAGCATGACCTGCATGTTGTAGAACTGGTCCCGGTGCATCGGGTCCCGGTCGTCGGCCCCCACCACCGTTCGCATGGGAGACCAGTGGACGAAGTCGTCGCTCTCCACCTGGCCGACCCGGCGCAGGCTGTGGTTCTCGGGAACCCGGTCCTTCTTGAGCCCTCCCCAGAGCTGGGCGTAGACCCGGCGAGCCCAGGGATCGGTGACCATCTTCTTGCGCACCTCTTTGATCATGCCGGTGCGGTCCCGGATGATGGCCACGTACTTGCCCAGCCGGCCGTCCCAGTAGGGCACCGGCTGGCTGTCGTGCCCCGGCGCGTGGAAGATGACTTTTTCCCCGCCGTTGTAGTCCGTCCAATGGAGGCCGTCCGCCGAATAGGCGGCCCGGATACCCTGGTAGAGCATCTTGAACCGTCTGGCAGGATCGGTCTCGCGGGGATCGATGAAGACGCCGGTTTCCAGCCCGTCCCGATCCATGATGATGTTGTTGTCCCGGCTGCCCCGATGCTCGACGATGCCGAGGGAGGGCTTCACCCATCGAATTCCGTCCCGGCTGTGGGCGTAGGCCAGAATCATCGACTGGTCTTTCTCCCCCCAGAGGCTGTACCACATCTTGTAGAGCCCGTCCGCCTCGTCGAAGAGGATGGTGGTGAAGCAGAAGTGCATTCCCGCTTCCCAGGACGGATCGCCCTCGGGAACCATGGGCAGCACCGGGTTGGCCCCGTACTTGACCGGCTGGTTCAGTGTCTTGGTGACACCGTCCAAAGACTCGATGATGTAGTCGTCGATGAACAGTTGCCGGCTCTGCCCCACGTCCAGCTCGGATCCGGCCGCAGCCGTGACCCAGCCGGCGAGAACGCATCCCAGCAGGATGATCCCGGATTTGGTTTTCCGCGGCAATTGCATCAGAATCTCCTCAATCAACTTTAAACGAGAGAAATACGTCCAGACAATTGCCCTCATCATAGAGGAAACTCGCCGACGGCGGCAGACCCGGTACCGATTCGAAACAGGGGAAGACAGCTCATGTCAAGACGACTCGACTCCATGATCATACTCTTGGCCTTCGCCCTGACGGGCTGCGCTGCTCCGGAGGGGGGAAGCCTGGCGGACGTCCAGCTCTTCATCGAAGACGAAGTGATCCTCGCTTCGGCTAGCGCCCGTCTAAGCGCCCAGAACGTGGTTCGGGGACCGGACGGCGCCATCTGGCTCAACACCGGCGAACCCGAACCGGGCCTCTTTCGAAGCACGGATCAGGGCCGCACCTGGGAGACCCTTCCCGTGACGCTCTCCGATGTCCCGCCCGGACAGCATCTGGGAGGTTTTCACGCCGCCCGGGACGGCAGTCTCTGGCTGGTCCACCAGGCCGCCCCCTACCGAATTGTCGACGGCGAGTCGATCAAGTCCACCGACAGGCGGGGCTTCTTTTCCATCTCCACGGACGGTGGCCGGACCTGGGAGACGCAGGATCTCGACCAGGGCCGTTTTGCTCCCGACCCCGAGGCGGACCCCTATACGTCCATCGATATCGCCTGGTGCCACCCCAATTTCGTGGAACGGCCCGACGGGAGCGCCTTCTTCTCCCTCAGCATGCGCTACGACGATTGGGAGGATTACTCCCAGACGGATCAGACGCGCCCGGGTGTCCGTGACGTGATGGTTCGCACGCAGGACGGAGGCCGGACCTGGGGAGATCCCACCATCGTCCACCAGCACGCCACCGAGACCGCCTACGCCGTGGATCCCAACGACCCGGACCACATCTTCGCGGCCACCCGAATCCAGAGGAAAGCCCTGCCGGGGGAGGATCTTCAGGCGATCCGGAAGCTAAGCGCCATGGACATGACGCCGCCCAACTACATGCCCGACTGGGCCTACAAGAATGGCATCCTGCTGGAATCGACCGACGGCGGCCGATCCTTCCGGGAAGTGCCCGGCGGCCTGTTCGGGTTCGGCAGCTACCGCTGGTCCATGGTCTGGACGGAGGAGGACTGGTTGATCCTGGCCGGCACCGCGGGTCAGGATCCGGGACAACGAAAGAGTCATGGCGACCAAGTGCTCCGAATCAGTCTGAACGGAGGGAAGACTTGGATCGACGGCACCGAAGAGGGCACCTCCTCACCGGCGAAGGCCAAGAAGTTCGCGGTGGTTCCGGGGTACCGGGACGTGGGCAAGGCGGACCACTACAGCGCCTCGGTGCCGGCGACCATCCAGATCGCCAAGAACCGGTTCCTGACCTTCTGCACCTACAAGAAGGACCGGATCCTCCGGGGCCGGTTCTGGCGCCTGGAGAATTTGCCCTGATGGCGGGGCGAACTGCATGACGCTGATCCGAGCACCCCGGCCCCATGTGGTATGGGAGATCCCGCCAGATTGTCAACGAGGGCACCCACAAGAGGTGCCCCTACCGTTGCCGCCACGATGAGCCGGATAGGGACCGTAGGGGCGGCCCTTGTGGCCGCCCTCTTCAGACGAAACAGGGGAAGACAGCTCATGACAAGACGACTCGACCCCAAGAGCATGATCTTGGCCTTCGCCCTGACGGGCTGCGCTGCTCCGGAGGGAGGAAGCCTGGCGGACGTCCAGCTTTTCATCGAAGACGAGGTGATCCTCGCGCCGGCGAGCGCCGACCTGGATGCCTATAACGTCGTTCGCGGACCGGACGGAGCCATCTGGCTCAATACCGGTGAACCCAAGCCGGGCCTCTTCCGAAGCAAGGATCAGGGCCGCACCTGGGAGACGATTCCGGTCGAACTCCCCCAGGCCCCTCCCGGCCAGCATCTGGCAGGCTTTCATGTCGCCCGGGACGGCAGTCTCTGGTTGCTCCATCAGGCCCCCCCGACCCACACTGTCGACGGCAAGTCCATGGAATACAAAGACCGGAGGGTCTTTTTCTCGAAATCCACGGACGGCGGCCGGACCTGGGAGACCCGGGAGATCGACTACGGCCGCTTCGCTCCCGACCCCGAGGCGGACCCCTATACGATGATGGAGACCGCCTGGTGCCACCCCAACTTCGTAGAACGGCCGGATGGAACCGTCTTCTTCTCCCTCAGCATGCGCTACGACGACTGGGCGGACTGGCATCAGGAGGATCAATTCCGGCCCGGCATCCGCGACGTGATGGTTCGCACCCGGGACGGGGGACAGACCTGGGGAGATCCCACCATCGTCCACCAGCACGCCACCGAGACCGCCTACGCCGTGGATCCCAACGACCCGGATCACATCTTCGCGGCCACCCGAATCCAGAGGAGAGCCCTGCCGGGCGAGGACCTTCAGGCGATCCGGAAGCTGACCGCCATGGACATGACGCCGCCCAACTACATGCCCGACGGGGCCTACAAGAACGGCATCCTGCTGGAATCGACCGACGGCGGCCGATCCTTCCGGGAAGTGCCCGGCGGCTTGTTCGGATTTGCCAGCTACCGCTGGTCCATGGTCTGGACCAAGGATGACTGGCTGGTCCTGGCCAGCCACGCGGGTCAGGACCCGGGACAACGAGAGAATTATGGCGACCACGTGCTGCGAATTAGTCTGAACGGAGGGAAGACCTGGCTCGACGGCACCGAAGAGGGCACCTCCTCACCAGCGAAGGCCAAGAAGTTCGCGGTGTTTCCGGCGTTCCGGAACCTGGGCAAGGTGGACCACTACAGCGCCTCGGTGCCGGCGACCGTCGAAGTCTCCAAGAACCGGTTCCTGACCTTCGGCGCCTACAAGCGGGACAAGATCCTGCGAGGCCGGTTCTGGCGCTTGGAGAACCTGCCCTGACGGAGGACAACTCATGCCGAAACAAATCAACTCAATGATCGCATTGTTCGTCTTCAGTTTGGCCGCCGTGCCCGTGTGGGCCGGAGGAAGCCTGGCGGACGTCCAGCTCTTCATCGAAGACGAGGTGATCCTCGCGCCGGCGAGCGCCGACCTGGATGCCTATAACGTGGTTCGCGGACCGGACGGAGCCATCTGGCTCAATACCGGTGAACCCAAGCCGGGCCTCTTCCGAAGCAAGGATCAGGGCCGCACCTGGGAGACGATTCCGGTCGAACTCCCCCAGGCCCCTCCCGGCCAGCATACGGCAGGCTTTCATGTCGCCCGGGACGGCAGTCTCTGGCTGCTCCATCAGGCCCCCCCGACCCACACTGTCGACGGCAAGTCCATGGAATACAAAGACCGGAGGGTCTTTTTCTCGAAATCCACGGACGGCGGCCGGACCTGGGAGACCCGGGAGATCGACTACGGCCGCTTCGCTCCCGACCCCGAGACGGACCCCTATACGATGATGGAGACCGCCTGGTGCCACCCCAACTTCGTGGAGCGGCCCGACGGGACCATCTTCTTTTCCCTCAGCATGCGCTACGACGACTGGGCGGACTGGCATCAGGAGGATCAATCCCGGCCCGGCATCCGCGACGTGATGGTTCGCGCCCGGGACGGGGGACAGACCTGGGGAGATCCCACCATCGTCCACCAGCACGCCACCGAGACCGCCTACGCCGTGGATCCCAACGACCCGGACCACATCTTCGCGGCCACCCGAATCCAGAGGAAAGCCCTGCCGGGGGAGGATCTTCAGACGATCCGGAAGCTGAGCGCCATGGACATGACGCCGCCCAACTACATGCCCGACTGGGCCTACAAGAACGGCATCCTGCTGGAATCGACCGACGGCGGCCGATCCTTCCGGGAAGTGCCCGGCGGCTTGTTCGGATTTGCCAGCTACCGCTGGTCCATGGTCTGGACCAAGGACGACTGGCTGGTCCTGGCCAGCCACGCGGGTCAGGACCCGGGACAACCTGATGATTCTAAGGGCGACCACGTGCTCCGAATCAGTCTGAACGGAGGGAAGACCTGGCTCGACGGCACCGAAGAGGGCACCAAGTTACCGGCGAAGGCCAAGAAGTTCGCGGTGTTTCCGGCGTTCCGGGACGTGGGCAAGGTGGACCACTACAGCGCCTCGGTGCCGGCGACCATCGAAGTCTCCAAGAACCGGTTCCTGACCTTCGGCGCCTACAAGCGGGACAAGATCCTCCGGGGCCGGTTCTGGCGGTTGGAGAATCTGCCCTGACGGCTCGGGAACCAGTGGGCACCCGGGAACCCGCGCCGGCAGGCCTCCCGTTTCCCCCGATATCCTTTGAGGTTGCCACTTATGTACACGCGTTCGACCGGCTGTTGTCTTCTTCTGGTCCTGTTGCCGCTGGCCTGCACTACCCAGTCCCCGGCTCCTGAGGCGCCCGCCGACAGCTCCGACCCAGCGGGTACCGTAGTAGCGGTGGAGGTCGTTCGAGCACGCAAAGAGGCCGCCGCCAAGCCACGGCGCATCATCTTCAATGACGATGGCGGCGACCTGCACGACGCGGATTCGAGCACGCCGGAGGGGTTCCTGGGAATTCGTTTGAAACGGCTGGCCGGCACCCAGGTCGATACCGTCGCCTGGTCCATCACCAAGGGGGACGCGCCCAACTACGACAGCAGCGTCCAGCCGGTCTTCGGCCCCGCCCACGCCCATCCGGCCCCGCGTATGGGTCCCATGATCTCGAATCTCAAATCGCTGATCGAGGCCGGACACTGTCCCCTGCAAGTAGTGGTGGACTTCTGCCACGCTAACGGGATGGAGGCATTCGCGTCGTTGCGCATGAACGACGTGCACGACAGCATGTGGTACCGCTGGATCACCCACTGGAAGAGGAACCACCCCCAGTTCCTGGTGGACCGGACCGGGATGTTGCCCGAGCGGAAGTTGTACGTCACGGCCCAGGACTTCGTCCACCAGGAGGTTCGTCGGCGCAAGCTCGAGATCATCGAAGAGGTGTGCCAACGATACGACATCGACGGAATCGAGCTGGACTTCATCCGCCAGCCCGTGTACTTCAGCTCATCGATGCGGGGAGTGCCGGTCGGCGACGGAGAGGTTGCCGTCATGACCGGCTTCCTGCGCCGCATTCGCCGCTCAATGGATGAGATCGCCACTCGCCGCGGGCGTCCCCTGCTTCTGGCCGCTCGGGTCCCGGACAGCTTCCATCTTTCCAGGGGAATCGGGCTGGACCTGGAGCAGTGGGCGCGGGAGGGATTGGTGGACATCCTGATCGCAGGCGGGGGGTACGCTCCGAATTCGCTGGACGTGGCCGAATTCGCCCGGGCGGCTCAGAAGCACGGCGTGCTGGTCTATCCCTGCTTCAACACGGGAACCCGGTTGAGGGGCTCCATAGTGGAACAGATGAGGGCGTTGGCGGCCAATTGGCGCCGAGCCGGAGCCGACGGAAGCTACCTCTGGAACATGTTCGGTCCCCAAGAGGTGAAGGATCAACGGCACGCGGCTCTCGACGAGATCGGCGAGCCGGAGACACTGGCGGGAAAGACAAAGCTCTACGGCCTCGACGCCCAGGCCTTCGAACACTACGCGTTCGTGTCCAGTCCGACGCCTCTGCCGCGCTTGGTCCAGAGAGGCACCTCCCATGAGTTCACGCTGGCCGTGGCCGATGAGTTGGCCCCGAACGCCCCGGCGGGGGCGCCGGCCGAGATCCGACTGGAGTTGAGGCTGCAAAGACCCACGGCAGACGATCCACTACGGCTGCGTCTCAACGGCGTGTCTTTGGAGAAAGGGTCAGTGGAGAGTCCGCATGATGGCGAGTGCAAGTACCCGGTCGCCTATGCGCTGAGCGCTCCGCCCCTGAGGACCGGAGAGAACACGCTGGAGGTCTCGCTCCCGGAAGACGCAAACGTGGGTCGCGACGGGGCAACTCTCTGCGGCGTGCAACTCCGGATCAAGTATTGAACCGCCTTAACGCGGCCGATCGCCCTTGATGGTGACGCGCAACCCGCGGCGCCGGTTCGGATAATAGTCCCACAGGGCGTAGTGCTGGGCGCAGCGGTTGTCCCAGAACGCCACCGATCCGGGACGCCAGCGGAACCGGCACTGGAACATGGGGCTCGCGGCGTGCTCCACCAAAAAACCGAGGACCGCGTCGCTCTCCCGCTTCGAGAGCTGAACGATACGGGTCGTGAAGAGGCGGTTGACGAAGAGCGCCTTGCGTCCGCTCACCGGATGGGTCCGGCCGACGGGATGCTCCGATCTGGGGAAGGTCTTCCCCTCATCGTCGGCGCCATCGTAACGGCCCCGGTAGACATACTCTCCATCGTGGATCGCGGTCATTCCGTCCAGCAAACGCCGCATCGGCGTCGACAGTGACTCGTAGGCCGCGTACATGTTGGCGAACAGGGTATCGCCCCCTACCGGCGGCACCTCCAGCATCTGCAGGATCGTCCCCAGCGGCGGCTCCCGGTCGCAGGAGACATCCGAATGCCAGTCTTCCCCGGCGATCCGGCGGGTGTTCTCGTCGGCGTAGATTTCCATGACTTCCGGATGGCCGTCGACCAACCGGGGCCACGCCGGATGAATGTGCAATTCACCGAAATGGCGGCCCAGCGCCTTCTGCTGGGCCGGAGTCATGGACTGTTCGTGGAAGAAGAGGACGCAGTGTTCGGCCAGTGCGTTGGAGAGAACGTCCACCACCTCCGCGCCGAGCGGCCGGGCAAGGTCGATGCCGTGCACTTCGGCGCCGCAATGACCGGTCACTTTCCTGAATTCGAGTTTCGGAGCCGGCATGGGAGGCGCCTGGGTTCAGCGGGTAGTCTATCGGAAACGCCAAGTACCGTTCCAGACGTCTGCCCCGAGCCCTTCGAGTTGGGAGCGGCGATTTCTAACCGCCGAACTCCCATTGACGTTTGGGCAAGAAAGAATGGGGGACAAAAATGTCCCTGTACCCTTCACGAGCACCCTTTAAGGGACTTCACCCACGGTGGGTGAAGAGGGCCACCTGGCCGGGAGCGACCCTAATGTCCCTGTGCCCTCGGAGCACCTGGAGGGGATTCGTGCCCCGGCCGGTAGCCGCGATGGAGACCCGGTGGGAAGTTGGCGCCTCTGAGCACCAGTACAGGAACCGATCCGAATCGCGGCGGCCCGACGTCCATTTAAACACTGGGAGGGTCGGGATGAAACAGAGTCAATGGTTTGTGGGAGTCGATTGGGCGTCCCAGGCGCACCAAGTCTGCGTGCTGGACGCGCAAGGCACCTGTCGGGGACAGCGGAGCTTCCCGCACAGCGGTTCGGGCCTGGCCCAGATGGCCGACTGGATTCTGCAGCAGACGGGAACGAGTGCACAGGCCGTCTCGGTGGCGATTGAAGTGAACCACGGTCCGGTGGTGGATTTCCTGATGGAGCGGCGTTTTGCCGTCTATGCCATCAATCCGACGCAGCTGGATCGATTCCGCGACCGCTTCTCGCCGGCCGGAGCCAAGGATGACCGCCGCGATGCCCGGGTGCTGGCCGACGCGCTGAGAACCGACGGCCATCGCTTGCGCCGTCTCAAACCCGTCGCTTCTGAGGTGATCCAGCTGCGCGAGTCCTCACGACTGGGTGAGCAGTTGACCCGCGAGCGGACCCGGCTTCTCAACCGCCTCCGCGATCAACTCTGGCGCTACTATCCGCAGTTCCTGGACCTCAGCGAGAATCTCGCCGAGCCCTGGGTGCTGCAAGTGTGGAAGCTGGCCCCGACGCCGGACGACGCCCAGAAGCTGCGCCCGAGCCGGGTCGCCAAGGTGTTGAAAGACCATCGGATCCGGCGAATCGACGCCCGCGAAGTCCTGCGTCGCTTGCGGGTTCCGGCCTTCCCCGTCGCCGCCGGCACCACCGAGGTGGCGGTGGCTCACGTCGCCAGCCTCGCGGAGCGCCTCGCCCTGGTGCAGAGCCAGCTCAAGGACACCGGTCGTCAGGTCGAGCGTCTGATCCGGGCTTGGGACCAGCGGTGCGAGTCGGCGCCGGGGTCCCCAGGACCGAGGCGGGATGTGGCGATCCTCGCCTCCCTGCCCGGGGTCGGCCGAATCGTCCTCGCCACCCTGCTCTCGGAAGCCTCCGATCCGTTGCGCCGCAGAGATTACGCCGCCTTGCGTTGTCTGTGCGGGGTCGCCCCCGTGACCCGGCGCTCCGGCAAACACACCCTTGTCGTTCGCCGCCAAGCCGTTCATCCTCGGCTGCGCGAGGCGACCTACCACTGGGCCCGCGTGGCCGTGCAACACGACCCGATCAGCCGGGCCAAGTACGATGCCCTGCGCGAGCGGGGTCACGGCCATGCCCGGGCCCTGCGATCCGTTGCGGACCGTCTGCTGGCGGTGGCCTGCGCCATGTTGCGAGACCAGACCCTGTTCGATCCGAATCATGCGAGACAGCGCCGTGCCGCTTGATCCCGATCCGGGCCGAGGTCCACTCCAGGCTTCGCCCGTGTGCGGCCGCTGCAGGAGC
This sequence comes from Acidobacteriota bacterium, assembly GCA_965263035.1. Classification (GTDB taxonomy): domain Bacteria; phylum Acidobacteriota; class UBA6911; order RPQK01; family JAJDTT01; genus JAJDTT01. Next base: position 3,359,712 of record OZ253580.1, on the reverse strand, counting down.
TCGAGGGTGAGGCCCACGGGGCGTCCATCCGGTACCAAATGGGCTCCGGGCCGAGAAGGGTCCAGGAGGTCTATGGCCAGCGAAAAGGCGACCCCCAGCGGGAGGCCCGGTGAAGGGAGCGTAGCGACCAGAGCGGGGCCTCCCGCTGGGGGTCGATTCCCCCTTGACAAAGGGTGGGAAGTCCCCTCCTAGGAAAGTTTTGCTATTGATAGCAAAACTGGCGTCGATTTTCGCTATTAATAGCAAATCAGCCGCGTTGGCGGGAAAACTTTTCGGTCAACGTGCTACTGGAAGCACGATCCGGGAAGGGTTTCTCCGGGAGTGGTGGATCACCTGACGGGCCGTCACCAGCTCGGTCTCGGCCAGATCGTTCCCTCCGGTATTGTGGTTGCGATCGTGGTTCGGGAAGTCGCTGCTGGTGATCTCCACCCGGATTCGATGTCCTTTGAGAAACCGGCAGGCGGTCGGTCCCAGCCTGATGGGGTACTCGACGATCTCACCCGGAGTCGCCAAGTCCTCCCGATCCATGGAGATCCGGTGCCGGGCGCGGACCATGCCGTAACCGACGTCCAAGGCCCGGCCGTCGGGATGTTCGTCCACGAGCCGGGCGAAGAAGTCCGTGTCCCGGGCCGAGGTCGAGGCGAAGAGGACGGCCTCGGGGTAGCCGACCACCTCCACCTCCTGCTCCAGGGGACCGGTCCGGTAGTTCAGGATGTCCCGGCGATGGGAGAGGGCGGAGCGATCGGAGGATTGGGTGAACATCTCCGGGCTCCAGAGCGTCGGGACCGGATCCTGGGGATCGTAGTCGTAAGCATCTCCACCGGACCGCGATGGAGCCGACGCCAGCAGACTGCCTGAGCCGTCCGGACGATGGGCGTCGCCGTCGCTGTCCAGATAGAACTTGCACTGGCCGATGCCATCCTGTGGAGGCCAAGTCTGGGCCCCTTTCCAAACCTGCGATCCCATGACGAAGTACCGCACCGGCGCCTCCCGCCGCAGTCCGTCTCCGGTTCCCTTGAGCCAATGGTCGAACCAGCGAATCATCACCTGGCTCAGGTCGACCTGGGCCCCGGGTCCGTAGTCGATGGAGCCGAGGGCGCGCTCCCCCAGGTGCTTATGATTCCAGGGTCCGATGATGAGCCGGGTCTGTTCGCGCGCCTCCGCAGTACGGGCGTGCTTCTGCATCAGTTGCAAGTGTCCCATGGAACCGTTGCAGTGATCGTACCAGCCGCTGAAGTCCAGGTTGGGGACCTCCACCTCGTGGTGGACCCGGTCGAATCGCCAGCAGCGGCGGGCCGGGTCTTGGAACCAGTCCCGAGCATATTTCCGAAGCCCCGGTGGAAGGTACCTGGGAAGATCCATCCAGGGGAGGAACCAGATCCAGCGCATCTGCTCCTGACCGTCCCAAATCTCCTCGGCCTGCTCCGGTGTGTGGGGCGGAGGCAACCCATGGCGGCGGCGCAGGTCCGGGGCGATGTTGGTCATCCACCATTTGACCCGGCGGCCCGGACGGAAGGAGCCCCACCAGTCCAGGTCGGTGATCTCCAGGGGGATGGAATTGGCGCACATGGCCACCAGGTGAGGCGGCCGGAGACGGGCCAGGGACCACTGCATCCAGCCGTTGTACGAGACTCCGAAGGTGCCCACCTTGCCGTTGCACCAAGGCTGCAGGGCCAGCCACTCCACGCTGTCGTACCCGTCCTCCCCATCCTGAGTCCGCTCCACCGTGAACGGGACGTACTCCCCTCCGGAGGCATAGCGGCCGCGGCTGTCCTGGGCGACCACCGCGTAGCCGGCCCGCACGAACGGTTCGAACCCGCTGTCCGGCTTCCCGTAAGGGGTCCGCATCAGCAGGCCGGGACAGGGAGAGGGGCCCTCGGGCCGAAAGACGTTGGCGCGGAGGACGAGGCCGTCCCGGACCGGGACCTCGACATCCATCTCGATGTGGATTTCCGGCGTTTCCCCGCCGGCGTCAGGCATCCGGATCCAGGCGGGCCCAGTAGCAGCTCATGGAGTCGGCGTCGCCAGCGTAGTAGACCACCATCACACTCCCGTCGGGAAGGATTTCGGCGAACGGCAACCCGAAGCTCCAGAGGGACATCTCCGAGAGCAGCTCTCCGGTCTCATCCTCCGGCGAGTCCTGCGACCCTGAAGGGCCGTGGGTGTAGAGAATCACCTCGCTGGCCGAATCGAAATCCGCGTCCACGCTCCGGGCCAGCCGAGCCCGGATGGAGTGGGTCCCGTACCGGTCCACCCAAGCCAGCGCGACTCTGCCGTCGGGGAGGATGGCCGGATGGGCGGCCTGGTCCGCGAAACCCAGATCCTGAGCGCGGGACCAGGTGAGGCCGCCGTCGGCGCTCAGGCGCCGGTGGACGTTCAGATACTTGTTAGCCTCACTGTCGTAGGTCCAGAGGAAAGCCGCGATCCGGCCGTCGGGCGCGACCCCGACGCGCTGGTCCCAGTTGAAGATGCGTCCGCTCGGGTCTTCACCGGCCACGACCGGATCTCCCCACGTCAGACCTCCGTCCCGGGTGTGGAAGAGGACCACCTTCTGGTACCACTTGGACCCGTCGTCGTAGTGTTTGTTGCTCTCGATGCTCATCCCGAGCCTTCCATCGGCGAGGCGAAAGACGGGACTGGTCAGGCTGGGCGGACCGATTTCTTCCGGCATGGGAACGACCCGCCATGGCGACCACGTCCTCCCCTGGTCGTCGGACTCGGCCAGGATCACCGCCATGGGGAGGCAGCCTTCGGTCTCCGGGTTGAACAGCCCACCGCCCGGGTAGGTCTGGCGGTCCACCCACATCCCGGCGGCCAGAAGACGTCCCGGCGCCGTCTCGGTGAGGTAGCAGATCTTGAGCGATCCCCGCACTCCGTCCACGGTGGGGGCCGTCCAGGGGCGGCTCGGAGCGCTCCAACGCCGCGCCTCCCCGTCCCAACGAAAGAGCTCGGGACACTCGTCGGCGCCATCCTTGCTGGACCCGGCGCGGCAGGTGGCCAGGAGGCCGCCGCCCGCGAGGACGGCAAGCGCCGGAAAGGTGGTCACGGCGCGGTCGGTGCCGGGCTCGCTCTCGGCCAGGATGCCTCTTTCCACGATCTTCATGGCTGTCTACCCTGGTTCCGCCACCACCGGAATTCCAGAGTGCCCCGTTCGGCCACGGCGGCAAGGTCCGGGCCTCCGTCTCCGTCCAGGTCGGCGATGATGACCTGGTTGGCCCGCCGCCAATTGTCCTTCAACACGTGCATGGTCCATTCGCCCTTGGGGTCGCCCCCGTTCTCGAACCAGGCGACACGGCCCGGCTGGCCCCAACCGGTGGCCACCACGTCCACGTCTCCATCGCCGTCCAGATCCGCGGCATCCGCCTCGAACGCATTCTGGTAGGGCTCCCGGATCACGTGGACCGGCCACGGACCCTCGGCCGGGTCGCCGGCGTTCTCGTACCAGAGGACCGAGTGGGTCGATTGCCCCGGCGTGAGCTCCCGGCCAGCGGCCATGACCACGTCCAGGTCGCCGTCCAGATCCAGGTCGACCGGCTGTCCGTGGAGGGCCCGCGGTGCTTCGGCAATCATGTGTCTCTTCCAGGGTCCGGACGCCGGGAGGCCACTGTTCTCGTACCAGATAACGACGGCGTCGCCGGCTTCCGCACCGTTGATCCGGACGATCTCCTCGGGAGCGGCGGTGGCCAGCAGATCCCAGTCGCCGTCGGCGTCGATATCCGCGGCCCGAATGGTGGTGGTCTCCCGAAGATCGCCTTCGATCAGGTGCTGATCCCAGGCTTCGACCGCCGGGTCCATGGGGTTCCCCGGGTTTTCGAACCAGGCGAACTGGTAGCCCAACCACCAGGAAGAGGCGGCCACGTCCAGATCGCCGTCGGTGTCGAAATCGGCCAGCGCCACGTCGTACGCGCCCGGCAACGTTCCCTTGGCGATGTTTCTCCGTTTCCAAAGCTCTCCGTCCCGGGGACTGCCGCTGTTTTCGAACCAGAGCAGGTCTCCGTGCAGGTTCTTCACGATCACCACGTCCGGATGCCCGTCGCCGTTGATGTCCCCCACGGCGTGCCGCTCGAGACGCTCGGGGTCGTCCTTTTGGATGAAACGGCGGGTGAAGTCCCCCGTCCCGTCGTTTTCGAACCAGTAGAGGTCGTTGTGCGGGAGCGCGTCGGCGCTGGTCAGATCCAGGTCGCCGTCCCCGTCCAGATCCGCGGCGGCGATTCCGAAGGGATAGGTGTACCCGTCCATGATCAGATGCTCGGTAAAATGAATGGCGGCGGAAGCGGACGCAGGAGGTGGTTTTTCATTCCGCGGCGCCGCGCAAGAGAGGAAACCGGCCGCTGCCAGGAACAGGGCGATGTCGATTCTTCGTCTTGTGTCTCTCACCTCTTCCAGTATCATGAGCCGAATCCTCCTCTGGAGAAACTCCAAATGCTGCGTTACCGACTTTTCTTCCTGCACTGGCTCCTATTCGTATTCCTCACGGCCCAGGAAACCGCCGCCGAAACTCCGGCCCTTTTGAACCGGCCGGTCCTGGTCGAGATGGGAGACCGGCTGGAGTTGTTCGTCGATCATCACCTCATCGATCGCCTGAAGGGCGCTCGCCTCAAGCTCCATCATCCCAGGCCTGCGGAAACGGTGGTCCGGGGCGACCGGCCCTGGGAAGGCGAACTCGGATTCGGCCAGACCGTGATCCTGCACCGGGGCAAGTACCTCATGTACTACCACGGCTCCAACCAGCTTTGCTATGCCGAGAGCCGGGACGGGATCCACTGGACCAAGCCGGCGCTGGGCCTGATCGAGGTCGACGGGAGCCGGCAGAACAACTTGGTGGGAACGGCCGGCGGCGAGTATCTCTACGATCATCTGGAGGAGCCTGCCGCCAGGGTCTATCTCGACACCCGGCCTGGTGTCCCTGCAGGCCGGCGCCTCATAGCGCTCAAGTTGAACGAGGGGTACCGGGCGAATCCCACCGAAGAGGAACTGGCCCGGAAGCTCACGGTGAACGAACGAGGATTGTGGCAGGGATCTCCCACCGACGTCATCCCCTGGGTCTCCGAGGATGGGAAGGCCTGGGAGAGACTCGGAGACAGGCCGCTTTTCCGGGACAACCTGTACGGGACTCTGGACGGTGACTTTTCCTTTTTCTGGTCGGAGATCGAGCGGCGGTACGTCATCTACTCACGCTACTTCACCTCCCCGAATCGATCAGTGGGCCGGCGGGCCATCGGGCGGCTCACGGCCCCCAATCTGTTCGAGTGGTCCGAGTTCCAACCCATGACCTTCGGGGACGGCGGGACCATTCCGGAGAACCACCTCTACATCAACCTGACGCTTCCCTATTACCGGGCGCCTCAGATCTATCTCGCTTTCCCGGCCCGGCTCATGGTGGGCCGCCAGGTTCTGACCGACGAGGAGGCTCGGACAGCCGGGGTTCCGGAAGGAAGATGGATGGACAGCTCGGAGACGGTCCTCATGACCACGCGTGGACCCGGCAACCACTATGACACGACCTTCCGGGAGGGTTTCATTCGTCCCGGACCGGGAGCGCGGAACTGGATCACGCGCACCACCTACGCCCTTCGCGGCGTGGTGCCCACCAGCCCGCGGGAGATCTCCATGTACGTCACCCGGGAGACCGGCACCCGCCACTGGCACATCCGGCGGTACGTCTTGAGAGTGGACGGGTTCGCGTCGGTCAACGCTCCCTATGACGGTGGAGAAATGGTGACCCGTCCGCTCACTTTCTCGGGGAAGGAACTGGTGCTCAACACCTCCACTTCCGCCGCCGGCAGCATCCGGGTGGAAATCCAGTCGCCCACCGGGGAGCCCATCGCCGGCTATGCGCTGGAGGATTCGTTGGAGATCGTCGGGGACGAGATCGAGCGCGTCGCCGCCTGGCAGGATGGGGTGGACGTCTCGTCCCTGGCGGGGCAGCCCGTTCGCCTTCGCTTCGTCCTCAGGGACGCGGATCTCTACTCCATTCGCTTCCGATAGTCGTCGCCGGTGACGGCTCCGTGCGCCGCACGCCTCATTTCGGAAGCCGCCACCGGACGATCTGGGCCGTGTAGTCTCCTTGCGGCCGACCACTCTCGTCCAGCGGCGTATTCCCCAAGGCGGTGACGATGGTGTCGTCCTCCAGGACGACGCTGCCGCCGTAGCCGTGCCCCGGGCTGAGATGGTAGACCTCGGGCAACCAGGTCTGGCCCCCGTCCCGGCTGATCCGGGCCCTGACGTCGCCCTCCGGATAGGGGTAGCGGTCTTCCACCACCAGGACCACCGTGCCGTCCGAAAGCTGAACCATGTGGCCGTGGGCCTGGCCGAACTCCAGATCCATGGGTCCGTCCGGCTGGCGCCAGACGGGGCGGAAATTCTGCCAGCTCCGGCCCCCGTCCGCCGAGTCCGCCAGGAAGACCCGTTTTCCCACGATGCTCTTTTGCATCTCCCGCCCGGCGTGCTCCTCGATCAGAACCGGCGGTTCGTTCTGCGGAGGCGGAGCTTCGAATACGCGCTGGTAACGGATGGCGGCCAGCAGACGGCCGTCGTTCAGTTCCAACAGATTGGTCTCGGTCCCCCATTCCTGCAGGGCGTGCTTTTCCTCCCAGCTCTTGCCTCCGTCCGTGGAGCGGAAGACGTAGGTGGTGGGCGGCGGCTTCGAGGCGTCCTCGGTGTGATCATAGGCATGCTGGGCGGCCATGATGGTGGGCCACAAGAGGGTGCCGTCCCGAAGCTCCAGGAGGCAGTTCTGGTTCCCCCCCGCCCGGATGAACGGCGACAGGTTTTCCAACCGGCTCCAGGGCTGCCACGACTCGCCGCCGTCGGTGCTTCGCAGCAGGAAGTCGGTGGGCGGATCGTCGGCGCGGTAGGCCCAGAGCAGGGTGCCGTCCCGGCGCACGCCGAAGGAGTCATAGTTTTTGACCCGCATGGGCGGATCCAGCGACTCGACGTCGATGGAACGGCTCTCCCAGGTCTTTCCGCCGTCGCGGGAGAGGAAGATCCGGGCATAGAGGGAGACGTAGATGACGCGGTCCCGGGTCATTCCGATGCCGGGGTCACCCCGCCAGGGCATGTTCGGATAGTCGAGGGGGATGTATTCGGCGGGGAGGGTTCCGATGACCTGGTGGTCCCGGGTGATTCGGATTTCGCCGTTGGGGGTGAAGGGGTCGGGAGCGGCCGGCTCGACATCGGGGCCTCCGGAGGGACCGCAGCCGAATCCCAGGATCAATGCCCATAGGGAGTGGATTACGTGAAACCGGTGCATGTTGACTCCTTTGAAGCGTGGGTTTTCGAATTGCCCATAAATTGGTCGGCGTGTTGTTCCTCCGGAGATCGGCGGCAAGAAAACCGCCGTTCCCAATGGGCGACAAGAAAGTCGCCCCTCCCGTTCGGCGGCAAGAAAACCGCCGCTCCCAGTGGGCGACAAGAAAGTCGCCCCTCCCGGCAGCAAGAAGTCGCGGTAGGGACACCGGTTGCCCAGCGCCCCCCGCGCAGATCCGTGCGTGCCCGTTAAGGCACACGGCTCCTACCTCAGGTAATGACGGCAGGTCGCGACGCCCGCCGTATCCGACCCCCGCCTGTGTCACGGTAGCCCGGCTCTGAGTCCGGTCCGTACTTTGGTGAGCCGAATTCCCCTTGGTTCCACCCCTTCGCTCCACCGACTCCGCAGAGAGTTCCCCCTCCTTGTTCGCCCGCTTCATCACTACTATGGATGTATCCGATTGCTTGCTCTTTCCCCTCATGGGTTACGGCTTTCTCCTTTCCCACGAGGCCCCGGCTCTCGCCGGGGAGAGACCAAGCCCTCCCAGGTCCCGACACCAGATGTACGTACGTGCATGGGTTCTTTGACACCGCGGAGCCCGGCCGTCCCTCACCTTGGCGGTCCAGCCAGTGTTGCCTTCGACCGCGACTACAGCCTCGGCACTTCCGATCAAGGAGCTTTCGATGCTCAATAGCCTGCCCATACGCACCGCTACCGACGCTTCGCCGACGCCCTCACGGACGCCCACGCACGGCTCGCGGAGAAACGTGGATGGTTAGTCCTTTCGTTTCAGCGGACTTTCACCGCCTATCTTGTGCCAGTTAGCCTGGCGCACAGCCGCCGCTCCTGTTGGGCGACTGGAAGTCGCCCCTCCATGCGGCTATTCCTGGTCCGGGAGCCGCCAGTGGAGCGCCGCCATGGTTCGGCTTCCCAGCACCCGGCCCCGGTGGTTCAAGTCCGTGTTTTCGCAGACGGTCACGATGGATCCGTCGGGATAGACCACGCTGTCCGGGTAGCCGTGCCCGTGCATGAGCGAGTAAGTCGTCGGGCCCCAGGACCGTCCTCCGTCGGAGCTGATGCGGGCCCGGATCTCGGCCAGCTCGTAGGGGTAGCGCTGCAACCAGATGGCGGCGACCCTTCCGTCGGGAACCTGGACGAACTCGCCCGGGACGCTGCCCCGAAGGTCGAACAACCTGGGGTTCACCCAGTTCCGGCCGCCGTCGACGGACTCGGCGATGACCCCGTTCTTGAGAACCCACTCCTCGGTGGGGGTGGCCCCGGTCCGCTCCCGGAAGTCGGCCGGATCCTCCTTCAGCATGGGTCTCTGGGCTCGGATATAGGCCAACATCCGGTTCGAGTCCTTCACCGCCATCAGGGTGGTCTCGGCCGAATAGGGCAGAATCAGGGTCCGGTCTCCCCAGTTCCGGCCCCCGTCCCGGGAGCGAAAGATGTGGTCGTGGAAACCGCGAACCTGAGGATTGTCCCATTCGTCGACCCCGTCCCGGGAGCGGAGCGTCACGGTGATCATGGCGGTACCGTCCGGGTGCTGGTAGACGTCGCTCCAACCGGAGCCGCTGAAGGTGTAGGGGCTCACGTCCAGAGGAAAGGGCTCGCTCCAGGTTTCACCGTAGTCCGTGGAGCGCTGAACGTAGGTCACCGAATGATCCGGCGCGTCATGGATCAGGATGAAGACGTCGTCGTTCAGGATTCCGAATCCGCCGCCGGTTCCCACCGGGAGCTTCCGCATGGTCCAGGTCCTGCCCCGATCCCGGGACGCCCAGAGGTAGCCGCTGCCGGCCGCGTAGACGTGGCCGTTTCGGGTCAGGCCGGTTCGGGTGTCGGTCCGGGTGAAGGGACTGGACATGGGGTAGATTCTGGCCCTCTGGATGGGAGTCGTGGATCGGGTGTGGGGAATCTCGTAGGAAAAGGGGGCGGGGACAGCGGTTCCCCGGTCTCCTCTTCCGGAGCCGGCGGCTCCCGCAGTCACCCTTCCGATCATGGCCACGACCCCCGCCGCGGCAGTCCTTCTGAGGAATTCCCGGCGCCTGATCACTTCACCCGCCTCGCGTCCATTGGCCTTGCCGCGTCCCGGCCCAAAGGACTACTGTGAACGGCGTTCCGGCCGGTGGAGGAGGGCGGCTGCCGAGCCGGAATAGCGAAAAATCCGCTCATCATCAGGCGTCCTCAACGGCGGCAGAGAGTGAGAAACAGTTTCACTGAATCCTATCACCAACCAGAAGAAAGGACCGATTCCAATGGAAAAAAGACCCCTGATCGTGGTCCCCGGTGACAACCCGGTGCAACTGGCCGGATCCCCGCACCTGGAGCGCCTGCGCCCTTACGGAGAGGTGGTCCTCTACTCCACTTCTCCCGCCGGCGACGCCGAGAAACTGAGCCGGGTCCGGGACGCGCAGGTCATGATCAATTCCCGGGGCGCGGTCAAATGGCCTCGGCATTTGCTGGAGCAGCTTCCCCGTCTACGCTTCATCACGGTATGCGGGATCGGAACCGACTCCATCGATCTGGAGGCGGCACGGGAGCGGAACATCATCGTCTCCAACATTCCGGGACAGACGGCTTCGGTGGTGGCCGAGCATGCACTCGCTCTCATGCTGGCCGCCTCCAAGCGGGTCTCCTACCAGACCGCCGAGCTGCGGGCGGGCCGGTGGATAGGCATGAACAACGTCTACCTGCGCGACAAGACCGCCGGCGTCATCGGGACCGGCGCCATCGGCGCCAAGATGATCGAGCTCTGCCGGGCGCTGGGAATGCGGGTGGTGGCCTGGACCTTCAATCCGTCCGCCGAGCGAAGCCGAAGGCTGGGGGTCCGCTTTCTGGAGCTGGACGAGTTGTTGCGAGTGTCGGACGTGGTGACGATCCACGTCAAGCTGACTCCCGAGAGCCATCATCTGATCGGCACCCGGGAATTGTCGCTGATGAAAGCGGGAAGCCTGCTGGTCAACACGGCGCGAGGACCCATCGTCGACGCGGCCGCCCTGGTGGAGTCCCTCCGTTCAGGACATCTGGGAGGCGCCGGCCTGGACGTGTACGACACCGAGCCGCTGCCGGCGAACGACCCGTTGTTGGAATGCGAGCAACTGGTCCTGACCCCGCACAGCGCAGACCAGACCCCCGAAGGCTACGACCTCCTCAACCAGGGCGTCGTCGACAACGTCATCGCCTTCCTCGAGGGCCGCCCGCGGAACGTCGTCACTTGAAGAATTTCCCGTGGATGTCCACGCGCGAGCCCATGGCACGGCTCGTTGGGAACGTCAAACCACGTCGTAGAGAAGGACACCGTACTTGGTTCCGGTGAGCGTCTTTTCGATGGTGGGCCAGACCCGCTGATGCTCATCCGTGGCCACCCAGGTCTGGCGCTGCTCCTCGGTCTTGAAACTGATGAGGAGCCGGTACTTGAAGTTGCCGGGAGCCGGACCCGCCAGGGCTTGCCGCAGCTTCATCAGGCGAACCTCGACGAAGCCGGGCTGGCCGCTGATGGCCGGGCGGAAGATCTTGTGGAAGTTCTCCACCATCTCTCCTTCCCGGGCCGGGTCCACTTCCAGGTCCACGTGGAGTTGGATCGGCTTGTGATGGGCAGCAAGGGAAGCGCGGCCGGAGAAGAGCCCGATTCCCAGAAAACCAAGAAGATAGTTGCGGCGATTCATGGGGTAATTCTACCGCACCCCGATTGACCACGCCGTTTGCGCGGAATTTCCGAGGCAGCGTGGACGACTGCAGGGACGGCAGTTTAATCGTCCGCTCCCGCCTCGCCACATTGTTCCACCGGAGTTCGGCGGTTAGGAAACTGCCGCTCCTGGCCGGAGGGAATCTCCTCTTTCCTCTCCGGTCTATAATGATCCGGTGCGCCGATTCTTCCTCTGTCACTATCATGAGATCGGGCTCAAGAAGGGAAACCGAGCCTTCTTCGAGAGGCGGCTCTGCCAGAACATCCGCAGGGCTCTGGCCCGGTATCCGTACAGATCGGTTCGCCGAATCTCCGGCCGGATTCTAGTCGAAGTGCCGGAGGATGCCCCTCACCAGCAGATCGGAAAGCGCCTTCAGAAGGTATTCGGGCTGGCGTCCTGTTCTCCCGCGTGGCTTTCGGGGCAATCCCTGGAGGAGTTGGAACGGAACCTCTGGACGCTCGTCCGGGACCGCGAGTACGCCACCTTCAAGATCGAGGCCCGGCGCGCTCAGAAGAGTTTTCCGCTGACGTCACCCGAGTTGAACCGTCTTCTGGGGTCCTATCTGGTGGAGCGTTCGGGAAAGGGGGTCAACCTCACCGCTCCGGATCTGACCTGCCACGTCGACATCGTGGAACGGTACGCCTTCCTCTACTTCACCAAGCTGCCAGGTGTCCGCGGTCTTCCCGTCACCACTTCGGGACCGGTGGTGGCGCTCCTGTCAGGAGGGATCGATTCGCCGGTGGCGGCCTACAAGATCATGAAACGGGGTTGTCCGGTGATCTTCGTCCATTTTCACAGCTACCCCTTCACCAACCTGGAATCCCAGGAAAAAGTTCGTCGGCTGGTCCGGTTGTTGAACCAGTACCAGTTTCAATCCGTCCTTTATCGAGTGCCGTTCGCCCACACCCAGCGACAGATCGTCGCCCTGACGCCGCCGGAGACTCGGGTGATCTTCTACCGGCGATTCATGATGAGGATTGCGGAACGGTTGGCCCTCCGGGAGGGTGCGCTGGCCCTGGTGACCGGAGACAGCATCGGTCAGGTAGCGTCCCAGACGCTGCCGAACCTGTCAGTCATTTCCAGTACCGTTAGCATACCCGTGCTCCGTCCCTTGGTGGGAGACGACAAGGAGGAGATCATTCAGACCGCCAGGCGTATCGGGACCTTTCCCGTCTCCATCTTGCCCGACGTGGACTGCTGTTCCCTTTTCGTGCCCAGACATCCCGAGACTCGCGCCCAAGCGGCGGCGATCGAGGAGACCGAAGCAGCTCTCGACGTGGAGGCACTGGTGGCAGCCGCCCTGGACGGTGCCGAACGAGAGACCTTCGATTCGGCTTCCTCGGAAACACCGATAACCGAGGCAGGACTCAGCACTCGGAACGATCCATCATGAGACGATTCGCTGGGACTCTTCGCGGAGCCGCCGGGGTCTTGCTGGCGGCCGTCCTGTTGGTTCCCGTTCCCGGCGAGTCCCTCGGGGATCCGAGCGAGGCGGTGGTCCGGGTTGAACAGCTGCTCAAACGGCTGGAGACGCAATCCGATTCCTCCGGGTCGCGTCCCGAAACCTACGTTCTCAGTGAAGAAGATCTCAATGCCTTTCTGGCCTTCCGCTTACGGAAATACAATCCCAAGGGCGTCGAATCGGTAAAGGTGCGCTTCCGGCAAGATCGTCTGCTGGTTCAGGCCGACGTTGACCTCAGCAAGGTCGCCTCGAGCAAGAACACGCCGCAGGCGGGTCTCCTGACGGCACTCCTGGGAGGCCGCCATCAGGTGGAAGTGGACGGTGTCCTGGAGGTGGAGGATGGCCGCGGACGCTACCGTTTTATGGGATTGACACTGGACGGCGTCACGTTCCCTGCCCTGCTGTTGGAGTCCCTCATAGACCGTCTCCTCGAGGCGACTCAACTCCCGGTCGATCCCCGGCAGCCCTTCTCCATGCCGTACGGCATCAAAGATGTCACAATAAGTCCGGGCCGGGCCACGATCCAAACCTGACGCGGGGACCCGATCCTTCCATCCTGACATCGAACCGAAAGGGCGGCGAGTGCTGGAACGAATCGAGCCCCGCCTTCTGGAAGGGGCTCTCCACATCACCAAGGTTCTGGGGGCTGAAGGCTACCCAGTCTATTTCGCCGGAGGCGCCGTTCGGGACCTTCTCCTGAACCGGAACGTCACCGAAATCGACATCGCCACCGCGGCTCCTCCCGACGTCGTGGAGAGGCTCTTTCCCCGCACCATCGGAGTGGGCCGCGATTTCGGCGTCGTCGTGGTCGTATTGGGAAAGCTCAACTACGAGGTCGCCACCTTTCGGGCCGAGTCGGGTTACACGGACGGCAGGCATCCCGGGAAGGTCCGGTTCACCGATGCCCGTCAGGACGCCCTGCGAAGGGATTTCACCGTCAATGCGCTCTTCCTGGATCCGGAAACCGAGGAGGTCATCGACTTCACCGAAGGAAGGAAGGACCTGGATCGAGGCCTGATTCGGACCGTCCGGGAACCCCGGCTGACGTTCGGAGAGGACAAGCTCCGGGTGCTGAGGGGGATACGGTTCGCCTGCCAGCTCGGCTTCCGGATCGACGGCCCCACCTACGACGGCGTGACCCGCTTCGCCCACCGGCTCGACCAGATCAGCTGGGAGAGGATCCGGGAAGAGATCCTCAAGATCCTGGGAGGTCCCGCGCCGGCGCGGGGCTTGACGCTGCTGTCCGACACGGGCGTTGTGGAGACCGTCCTGCCCGAGGTTTACGCCCTGCACGGGGTGATGCAGCCGCCGGAGTTCCATCCGGAAGGGGACGTCTATCAGCACACGCGCCTGATGTTCTCCATGGCTCGGAATTTGAGCCCGACCCTGGCCCTGGGAGTACTGCTTCACGACGTGGGCAAGCCCAAAACGTTCGCTTTCGGGGAGCGGATCCGATTCGACGGACATGCCGAACTGGGGGCCCGGATGGCCGAAGAGGTCTGCCGCCGGCTCAAGCTCTCGGGGACCCAGATCCAGCAGGTGGTCCGTCTGGTGAAGGATCACCTCCGCTTCATGCACGTCCGGCAGATGCGCGAGAGCACGCTCCGCCGCTTTCTTCGAACGGAGGGGTTCGACGAACACCTGGAACTCCATCGTCTGGACTGCTTGGCAAGTCACGGAGATCTTTCCAACTACGACTTCTGCCGGGAGAAATTGCGCGAGCTGGATCAGGAGGCCCTGACCCCTCCTCCGCTCCTCAACGGGCACGATCTGATTGCACTGGGATTGAAGCCGGGCCCGGTATTCTCGGAGATCCTCCAGCAAGCCGAGGACCTCCAACTGGAAGGGATCCTGACCGCTCGGGAAGAGGCTCTGTCGTGGGTTCGGAAGACCTATCGAACGTAGCCGTGCGCGCCGTTCATTCGCCGTCCGGCATCTATCTTATCGTCGAATCGGGTGGTATAAATGGGACACCATGACACTCAGAATTCTGTTCTCCGCCGTTCTCATGATCGCGTCACTGGCCCTGTTCAGTTGCTCTGAGCCGCCACCGGAGCCTGAGCAGGCTCCGGTCGATCTGCCTCCACCCAAGCCCAAGCCGGGGGACATGGTTCTGATCCCCGCGGGGGAGTTCATGATGGGAACCGACAACGTCCCGAAGAACGCTGCCGGCCTGGAAACACCGGCCCACAACGTGACCATGGACAAGCCCTACCATATCGACGTCTATGAGGTCACTAACGGACAGTGGATCAAGTTCCTGACCGAGAGCGGCACCAAGGTGGAGAGCAACTGGCGACCCATGTACTCGATCGGGAAGGAGGATGTTCCCGTCACCAATCTGACTCTGGATGACTCCAAAGCCTACTGCGAGTGGGCCGGGAGCCGCCTCCCCACCGAAGCGGAGTGGGAGCGGGCCGCCCGAGGACCGGAGAACTTCTCTTACCCCTGGGGCGATACCTACGACCCGAGCAAGTCCAATACCAATGACACGAGTTACCACCGTCCGGTCGACGTCGGAATGTTCGAGACGGACAAGAGCGGCTACGGCGTCTACGACATGATGGGCAACGTCCAGGAGTGGACCAGCGACCGGCTCCGACCCTATCCCAAGAGCAAGGCTCGCAACAACGATGCGTTCAATCCCCGGTTCAAGCTCTACGCTCTCAGAGGCGCGTCCTTCGCCTTCAAGGGGGTCAGCATGACGCTGATGACCCGCAGCGGATACCCGGCCAAGGCCCAGTACGGGACCGGTTTCCGGTGCGCCAAGGATGCCGAGGAAGAGGCTTCCGCGGAGGGCGCCGGAGAACAGTAATCAAGGCGACGGACCCATGACCCAGGCGACGGGGGAGCTTGACAAGCTCTCCCGCCTTCAACTACGATTCCCCGTCTCTGTTGCGGGGTGGAGCAGTCTGGTAGCTCGTTGGGCTCATAACCCAAAGGTCGGGGGTTCGAATCCCCCCCCCGCTACCAATTCCACCGTCACCCCTGCCATTCCGTTTTTTTCCAACCAATCAGACGGCTTTTTGTCTCCAGCCGCATTGTCGTTCCACGACCCGATAGCACCGGCCTGTTTTTCGCTCATGGAAAGCAAGGAGAAGTGAGATTGAAAGCCAGTCGTCCCGGCTATCTGTTCGGGTTAATAGCTCTGCTTGCACCTTTATCGACGCTTCCGGCGATCGCGCAACAGACCGGCCAGCCGGAAGACCAATGCCTCGAGGTTCGGGTTCTCGACCCTTCGTCCGCGTCGATACAGGGCGCCACGGTCACCATCGGGGATCGAGAGGAAAGGACCGGCAACGCGGGCGTCGCCAGGTTCTGCGGACTCGGTCCCGGACCCCACTGGGTCATCGTGACGGCCAAGAATTTTCGGGTCGACGAAGGCTCCGCGGACCAATCGGAGGGTATGGTCACCATCACCCTCCAGGCCCGTCTGGAGACGGAACTGGTGGTGGTGGGGAGCCGCGCCCAACCGCGGTCGGTGACCAAATCTCCGGTCCCCATCGACGCCATCCCGTTGCAAGACGTCATCAGCCAGGGCTCCACCACCCTCGACTACCAGTTGCGGACATTGGTCCCTTCATTCAACGTCGCCACGCACCCCATCAGTGATGCGGCCACCCTGGTGCGGCCGGCCAGCCTGCGCAACCTTGCCCACGATCACACGCTGGTGCTGGTGAACGGCAAGCGCCGCCACCGCTCGTCGGTCATCGCCTGGTTCGCCGGTGTGACGGACGGCGCACAGGGTCCCGACATCTCCACCATTCCCTCGATCGCGCTGCGCCAGGTGGAGGTGCTGCGGGACGGCGCGTCGGCCCAGTACGGCTCGGACGCCATTGCCGGCGTGATCAATTTTCTGCTCAAAGACGCCCGGAAGGGTGGCAGTGTCGAGTTCAACACCGGCACCTACCGCGCGGGCGACGGTGATTCGTACACCATCGCCGGCAACGTGGGACTGCCGCTGGGCGAGACAGGCTTCGCCAACCTCAGCCTGGAGTACGGCAACTCCGACCCCACGAACCGGAGCGTGCAGCGCGCCGACGCGGCGGCCCTGATCGCGGCCGGCAACACCGCCGTGGCCGACCCGGCGCAGATCTGGGGCAATCCGACCATCGAGGACGAGGTCAAGTTCTTCGGCAACTTCGGCCACCTGTTCTCCAACGGCGTGCAGCTCTACGGCCACACCAACTACGCCGAGAAAAAGGTGACGGAAGGTTTCTATTTCCGGAATCCCAACAACCGGGCCAACATCTACAGCCTCGACGAGGGCGAGACGCTGATGATCGCAGATGTGCTGGATGCGGATGACGGCGTCGTCGACGGATCGGCCAACTGCCCCACCGTGCGCATCACCGACAACGTGCCGGACCAAGCCGCCCTGGCGCGGGTGTTCGAGGACCCGAACTGCTTCTCTTTCCGGGAGATCGCCCCGGGCGGGTTCACACCCCAGTTCGGCGGCGTGGTCACCGACATGTCCGTGGTGGGCGGTGTCCGAGGGATCCTGGCCAACGGCCTGAACTGGGACGCCAGTGCCAGCTACGGCGCCCACGAGTCGGACTTCTTCTTCAAGAACACCGTCAACGCGTCGCTCGGACCCGAAACCCCGCGTGAATTCGATCCGGGCCTGTACCGTCAGGAAGACTTGAACCTCAACTTCGACGTTTCCTACGCCGCCACCGACATGGTCAACATCGCGGCCGGCACCGAGTGGCGCAACGAACGTTTCGAGATCGGAGCCGGTGGGAGGCCGTCCTGGGAGGTCGGACCGTACGCCGCGCAGGGCTTCGTCTCCGGCTCCAACGGCTTCCCCGGATTTCCCGACTATACGGCCGGAGCCTGGGATCGCAGCAACGTGGCGCTCTACGGCGACCTGGAGTTGCGGGACCCGGGGGACCGGTGGACGGTGGGCGGCGCCCTCCGGTTCGAACACTTCGACCTCTTCGGCTCCACCACCAACGGCAAGCTGTCGGCCCGTTTCGGGCTGAGCGACGTGGTCTCCGTGCGCGGCGGCGTCAGCACCGGGTTCCGCGCACCGACGCCCGGCCAACAGAACACGCTCAACGTACAGACCACCATCGACCCGAAGACACTCCAACTGGTCGACAGCGCCAACGTGCCCTCCACCTTCCTGGCGGCGGAGCTGAAGGGCGGCAAGCCGCTGGAGCCCGAGACGTCCGTCAACACCACGGCTGGGCTGGTGATCGACACCGGACCGTTCACGCTGACGGCCGACTATTTCCGCGTCGACCTCTCCAACCGCCTCGCCCTGTCGCAAACGTTCACGCTCACGGAGGACGAACGAACGCTGCTGATCTCGGAGGGAATCGCCTCCGCCGGCACGCTGGCCTTCTTCCGGTTCTTCATCAACGACTTCTCGAGCCGAAACCAGGGGATCGACTTGGTCTCGACGTACAACCCCCCCGGGTTGGGCGGCAACACGGTGTTCAGTTTTGCGATGAACTACACCCATACGGAACTGACGGAAGAGTCGAAGCTACTCACCCCCGGCGACGTCCTGGGCCTGGAGCGCGGCGTACCCCGGATCCGCTGGAACGCCGCCGTCAACCAGAAGGTGGGCCGGGTCGGCCTGCTGGGACGGTTGAACTACTACGGCTCGTGGGTGGACCACTTCGACGCCCGGTTCGTCCGCGGCGCCGACTCACCACTGCTGGAAGGCCGCTATATCGTCGACCTGGAAGCGAGCATCCGGTTGGGCGAAGGCGTGACGCTGGCGTTCGGCGGTCAGAACGTCCTGAACACCTTCTCGCAGCGGCTGGACCTCTTCGCCGATATTTTCGGCCTCCCCTACAGCCAGTTCACCCCCTGGGGCCTGAGCGGCGGCTACTACTACGCCCGCCTCAACTATTCGTGGGGGAGTAGTTTCTAGGGTGGAGTTGAAGAATGGGCGATCCTGGTCCAACCGAGCATCAGCTTGCCTGTGCGGTTGTATTCGACCCTTTACCGAATCTACCGCTATCAATAGCGGCGCTCTTTCGGCCATGGATTCCGCGATGCGTTTCAGGGCCCCACCCAGTGTTCCACAAGTTTGGACAGGAACTCGCCCACGGCGATGGCGTCCCATCCGATCAGCAAGCGTCGGATTGGCTGAAATGCATTGGCAAACGCGGCCATTCCAGGCAGCGACTGCTGAGTGCGGCCGCTCTTGACTTCAATCGCCGTCAACGTCCGTCCCACGCTCACGACGAAATCGACCTCCCGGTTGCGGTCCCGCCAGTAGAAGATTTGACAGGCGCCTGCAGCAGCCGCATTTGCCAGA
This sequence comes from Acidobacteriota bacterium, assembly GCA_965263035.1. Lineage (GTDB taxonomy): Bacteria > Acidobacteriota > UBA6911 > RPQK01 > JAJDTT01 > JAJDTT01. The sequence goes on along the minus strand of OZ253580.1, from coordinate 3,341,038 downwards.
TGAGCTTCCACCGCGGATTCGACCAGACGTCCCCAGAACTCACGATCCGTGCGGGCCTGCTCCAGGGTGAGGCCGGACCCGGAAGTCATCAGGGCGGTATTGAGGACTTGCAGCTTCGGGCTGGAGCTACGTCGCCGGGCGGCAGCGCCGGCGTACTGCTGCAAACCGGTCAGCATTCCCGCACCCGCCAGCAGATCGAGGTAGTGGGCCAGGGTCGTGGTGTTCCCGGCATCCTGGAGCTGTCCCAGCATCCTCGTGTAGGAAAAGATCTGGCTTGAATACGCACAGCCCAAGTTGAACAGCCGGCGCAGCAGGGCCGGTTTGTCCACCCGGGAGAGCAACAGGACATCTCGGGAGATGGTGGTTTCGATGAGCGAGTCGCGGATGTAGCGTGACCAGCGATTCGGCTCTGTGATCAGCGGAGCCGCTCCGGGATAGGCGCCATAGAACAGGAATTCGTCCAGGGACCATCCGAAGGCGGTCTGCATTTCGGGGAATCCCCAGTGCGGCAGGTGCAGGAGTTCGAAACGCCCGGCGAGACTTTCGGTCGAGCCCCGGCCGATCAGAAGCGGCGCGGAACTGGTCAGCACCACCTTGAGTCGGGGCCCTCGCCGCGTGTCTTCGTCCCACAGGCGTTTGACGGCCTCGGTCCAGTTGGGAACCTTTTGGACCTCGTCCAAGACGAGAAGAGCACCCTCGGGGCCGGCGCCGCCAGCCAGGAGCCGCGCGGCGTCCCACTGTCCGGCGATCCAATCCGGGCCGCGCAAGGTCGGCTCGTCGGCGCTGGCGTAGTGATGGGGCAATCCGCACCGTTCGGCGACTTGCGTGACGAGGGTCGTCTTGCGGACCTGGCGAGCCCCGGTGACGATCTGGAGGAAACGGCGCGGCTCGCGCAGACGGGAGTGCAAATCTGTGGTGTGAGGCCGCGTGTATCCCGAATTACTCAACACAATGAGTAATTCTGCTCTTTGTATTGAGTAAATGGAAAAGATGCTCTGTGACTGTCAATCGGTGGTGGATTTCTCATGCCAGCCGACGGGCAGCACAAATGCCGAACCTGGTTCGTTTTCGAGGCAGGCTACCGTCGGCAACGGCTCAGGATGCCCAGCCAGCGGACAGGACCTCGGCCTGCTCCAGGACGGTCCGGGTCGCTTTCTCCTGCTTGTCGGGCGGATAGCCATACCGGCGCAACGTGCGCTTGACCAGGACGCGCAGATGCGCCCGTACGTTCTCGCGTAGCGTCCAGTCGATGGTGACGTTGTTGCGGACGGTCTCGACCAACTCCCGGGCGATGGTGCGCAGAGTCTCGTCGCCCAGGACCTGTACCGCGCTGTCGTTGGTCTCGAGGGCGTCGTAGAAAGCCAGCTCGTCTTCCGACAACCCGAGCTCCTCTCCACGTGCGTCCGCCTCGCGCAGTTCCCGCGCCAACTGGATCAACTCCTCGATCACCTGTGCCGCCTCGATGGCCCGATTCTGGTACCGGCGCAGGGTCTGTTCCAGCATCTGGGCGAACGAACGCGCCTGGACCACGTTCTTCCGGCGCCGGGTGACCAGTTCCCCTTTGAGCAGCTTTTGAAGCAGCTCCACGGCGAGGTTGCGATGGGGCATCCCCCGCACCTCGGCCAGGAACTCATCGGAGAGGATGGAAATATCAGGCTTGTCCAGACCGGCGGCGGCGAAGATGTCGACCACGCCCTCGGAGGTCACCGCACGGGAAATGATCTGGCGCACGGCGTGGTCCAGCTCTTCCTGGGACCGCATTTCGGCTGGAGAACGCTTGGACAGCACAGACTGCACGGCTTGAAAGAACGCCACGTCATCCCGGATCCGAATCGCGTCCTCATGCGGGACGGCGAGGGCGAAGGCCTGAGAGAGCTCACGCACCGACTTCACACATCGGTCCTTGCCGTTTTCCAACGAAAGTATGTGTTCCTGTGCGGCAGGAAGCAGTCCCAGCCTTTCCTGAGGAGTGCCGTCGATCCACCTGGACCGGTCGAAGCCGTGGAACAGGCCGCAGCAGACCTCGTGCTTCTCCATCATCACGGCCACCGCTTCCGACTGATCGAGCGCCGTCTCGCCGGTGCCGCCGCTTTCGGTGTAGGTGGCCAAGGCTCGCTTGAGCTCATGGGCGAGGCCCAGGTAATCCACGACCAGACCGCCCGGCTTGTCCTTGAACACCCGGTTGACCCGGGCGATGGCCTGCATCAGGCCGTGGCCCCGCATGGGCTTGTCCACATACATGGTGTGCAGGCTCGGTGCATCGAAGCCGGTGAGCCACATGTCTCGAACCAGGACCATTTGCAGTTCATCACCAGCGTCGCGGAAGCGGTTGGCGAGCGCCTCGCGCCGGGGTTTGTTGCGAATGTGCGGTTGCCAGTCGAGCGGATCGGACGCGGACCCGGTCATCACGACCTTGAGGCGTCCCTTGCGATCGTCGTCGTGATGCCAGTCCGGGCGCAGGCGTGCCAGCTCTCGATAGAGCTCGACGCAGATCCGCCGGCTCATGCACACCACCATGGCTTTGCCGGTCAAGGCTTCCAGGCGTTTTTCGAAGTGGTCTACGATGTCCTGGGCGATGAGACCCAGCCGTTTCTCCGTCCCGACGATGGCTTCCAGCTGCGCCCATCGGGTCTTGAGCTTCTCCTTGCGCTGGACCTCCTCACCCTCTGTGGCCTCCTCGAACTCCGGGTCGATGCGGGGCCGCTCGATCTCATCCAGGGACAACTTGGCGAGTCGGCTCTCGTAGTAGATGGGGACGGTGGCCCCGTCCGCCACGGCGCGCTGGATGTCGTAGATGCTGATGTAGTCGCCGAACACCGCACGGGTGTTGGCGTCCTGAAGCTCGATAGGGGTGCCGGTGAATCCGACGAAGGACGCTCGGGGCAGCGCGTCGCGCATGTGGCGGGCGAACCCGTCGATGAAATCGTACTGGCTGCGATGGGCCTCGTCCGCGATCACAACGATGTTGCGGCGCTGGGAGAGGGTCGGGTGGGTGTCCCTCTTCTCTTCGGGGAAGAACTTCTGGATGGTGGTGAATACGACTCCTCCGGACTCGACGGACAATCTCCGCCGCAGGTCGGTTCGGCTCTCAGCCTGCACGGGTGGCTGGCGCAAGAGGTCATGGCAGCGGGAGAAGGTTCCGAAGAGTTGGTCGTCCAGGTCGTTGCGATCGGTCAAGACGACGATTGTGGGGTTCGCCATGGCCGGCTCGCGGATGATGGCCCCGGCATAGAAGGCCATGGTCAGGCTCTTGCCCGAGCCCTGAGTGTGCCAGACCACGCCGATGCGCCGGTCCCCAAGTTTGCCGCCGGGTTTTCGGCCTGACTCGTAGCGGCCGCGGGCTTCGGCGATCCGGTCTACCTTGCGCTGCAATCGGGTGGCACGCAGGGTTTCGGTGACGGCCACCTGCACCGCGTGGAACTGATGATAGCCGGCCATCTTCTTGACCAGAGCGCCGCTTCCGTCGTCCTCGAACACGATGAAGTCACGCACCAGGGAGAGGAAGCGGTGGTGCGTACAGGTGCCCTCCAGCATCACCTGAAGCTCGGTCATGTGCGGGTCGGCCAAGGATTCGCCAGAGATTGTCCGCCAAGGCTTGAACCACTCCCGCCCGGCCGTGAGAGATCCGATACGGGCCTCGATCCCATCGGAGACCATGAGAATCTCGTTCATGGAGAACAAGGCGGGCAGTTCCGCCTTGTAGGTCTGGAGTTGCTGCCAAGCAGTCCAGATCGTCGCGTCCTCGTCCGTCGGGTTCTTGAGCTCAATCACGCCCAACGGCAGACCGTTGACGAACAGCACGATGTCCGGCCGACGGGTGTTTTTGTCTTCCGTAACGGTGAACTGATTGACAGCCAGCCAGTCATTGCTGTCAGGGTTCTCGAAGTCGATGACACGGACCTGCGCCCCGCGGATCGCGCCGTTAGCCGCACGATATTCCACCGTCACACCCTCTACTACCATCCGGTGGTAGACACGGTTGCGAATGTCCAGCGTCGGCCCCACCGACCGAGTCACCCTACGAAATGCATCTTCCAGTGCCTCGAAAGGAAGGTCAGGATTGAGGATCGCGAGGTTCTCACGCAGCCTTCGGTGAAGCACGACCTCACCGTAGTCGTCGCGCTCGGAACCCACCGTATACGGAGCGATGTCGGGACCGTGAGCAACGTCCCAGCCGAGAGTCTCAAGCCAACCAAGTGTGGCGGTCTCAACGGTGAATTCTGAGATTGTGGTCATCGCGACTTCATTATCTATTCGGACTCGTCCAGAAAGAACGAACGAGTAAGTTCCGGATGCATTTCTAATTCAAATCGTTAAGACATGGCCTATAGTCGCTCCCCGGCTACACTTGCAAGTGCGGCCTTGAGAACCTGGAAGCAAACTTTGACCGTGTGTTCGTCAGGTGTGAAGTTCGAGGCCATCTGCTCATATGGATGGATATAATTTCTAAAATGACGGAGTCCGTGGCTAAACTCTTTCACATCAGGCTTTAACACACCGATGTCGCACGCGACATTGATTAAATCTGCCAGTCCCCACTCGCGCAATGATTTCACCTTGCCGTCACGTTTTGGCGAGGCTGGAGACCGGTTGAATTTTTCTGGATCCTTTTTAGCCGCTCCGAGCAGAACCCCCTCCAGAACACTCCCGCACAGGACAATGGCGGAAAGATACGCGCGATTGGCCAAAACAACGCCCACCTCATTCAACCGGCTCTCAATAATCTTGGCTACGCGGGATTCGACGGGCAATCTTTGAACATTAGGTATCTCGAATTCCTTGTTCAGGAAGTCTTCTTCGACCTCGTGGTCGCCTAACATAGGCCAATACTCGTAGATGTCCTGGCTGTGTACGAGCAGATCCTCGTAGACACCGCCCCCGTCGGAGTGTTCCCGAGTGGTGTCAGGATTCACTGGCCCTAATCCGAAAACGTGCCCTTCTGGGGCTCGACACGAGCGGGGAACGCAGATATCGATGGGCTGCAAACCGCGAAGCGTTTCAGGGGAAATTAGCTTTGGATAAGCATCACCGAACGCACGGCCAGAGATTCGGATGTTCCCTTCGCAAGCCAGCTTATGGATATCGCGAAAAGCTCGCATCTCAGCGTAGCTCTCGCGCTCGTACGAAGGATCGGTTCTACTCGTCGAGAGAAGGTGCCTAATCGCATCCCCGACCTTTATCTGGTTGCTGGCGCTCATGGCTACAACTTCCTCGAGGTGGTGCTTCTCGACGCCCGTAACTATGCTCGTGCAATTGCCTCAGCCTGTCTATTGGCGGCGAGGGTGCGGATTTCGCCCGACATCAGCTTTGGCAGCAAAACGTCCCTCAGGGCAGCGAGGGGGCTGCTCATACAAACGCACCGGTTTGTTTGTGAGACTCCGGAACCCGAATTGTGGCCGAGATCAGCTTCGGTAACAATGTGTCGCGGAGGGCCACAAGAACTCGGGATTCGCGAGTATTCGACTTGATCTTCGCATCTATAGCGCCAGAATATGCATCGAATGCGTCAATGATTCTGGTGTGTGGTTCAATGACCAATAGGGCTTCAAACTGGCCCTTATTGATGGCCCCAAACACTGTCCCTGTATGCTCGTATTCTTGGAGGGCTACCTGAATCTTCCGCGCAGAATAGTAGGTGAAGGACGCTGTACCTGACTTGTGGCGCAGGGCAGCAACGCCCCGTCCAATACAACAACGGTCCCAGGCCATGTTGATATCGCCGACCGGGGCGCGCACACTGACCAGCGTATCCCCGGGCTGAGCAATTCGTGTTGGAACAGAACAGAATCTTCGATTCGAAGGATAACGAAAGCCAAAGTCAGTTCGGCCCTGGAAGAATGGTAGACCTTCACCACGTTCGTTGTAGGTGCGTCCCGGGGGAGACTGTCCCATCGTAAGGTGAGTACATTCCCGGAGCGTCTTCACTTCCCACCCCTCCGGGATCTCGCCAAGTTCAGACTCTACGAGCCGGTTGGGGAAGAGGTCGGCAAGATGTTGAGGCAGACCGGGGTCCCGGTCGTCCATTTTGGCTCGGACGGGATCGAAATCGACGAACCAGGACTTGAACAAAGCCCACGCCATCGTCTCCAGCGTCTCGTTTATACGCCGGCTCAATTCTATCTTATCGTCCAGCGTGCCTAGGACTTGGGCAATCCTACGTTGTTCGCGAATGGTTGCCGGGATCTCGATTGGGAATTTCCCCATCTCGGTCAATGGAATCCGATTCACCGTACTGCCATGGATCGTTCGAGATCGCAATATGTCCTGAAATCCGGGGCCCAAATACGCGTAAAGAAGGAAACGAGGATCTACCTTATCGCCCTTCGGACGAAGCAACCCCATCCGACGACCAAGGCAACACCGAAGGCCAGCAGGAATGAGTGCAGCCTCGCCAATTCGAGTCTCATAGGAGAAAACGACGTCACCTGGACTAGGAGTTACCCGACGCGTCCACTGTACGTAGTCTTCCTCGTTGAGATGTTCCGTTTTTGTTAAATCAATGCGACCGGAACTCAGGTTGCCAATGCCGAGGAAGACCGGCCCACTACGAGTCTTTTTCGGTGTGGCATGGGGTCCGTCGAAGATTTCTACGACATCGTTAAGGTCGACTCGTTGCCACTTGTTCGCTCCAAACGGAACCCCTTTGCCGAAGCGCGTACGTTTTCCGGTTACCAGCACCACATGCGACAGTTCAATTTGCTTCCTGAATGCCTCCGGCACATCGTCCCAAACGAATAGATCCACACGGAACGATAGGTTACTTTCCTCAAACGCTTCCCGGAGATCACCAACTCGGCCACCCTGCTCTGGGGTTGCAAAGACTACCAAGTCAAGGTCGGATTGTGGTCGCGAGGTCCACTTCACGCGCGAGCCATAGATCCACGCGGCCGTATCCGGCAAGTGTTCTTCTAGCAAAGCGAGAATCGTCTCTCGCTGTTCAGTGGTGATGTCGATGGCTGGATCTACTCCCATACCGATCCGCTCATGGTTTGGTAAAGGCCGATAGCATCGTCGATGAAGTCGGGCATGATGGCCAGGCACGCTTTCGCTTTCTCGCCATCGTAGTCGTGAGTGGTATCGACTCGAGCGTCGGCATAACGCAGCCAGACTTCAATCGATACGGCGAAGAGATTGTTCTCATTCGCCAATCTGAAGATGGGTTTGGGACTGTTGGGTACACTCGCGATGCCCAGCTCATAAATCAGGTATCGCTTCAGTACTTTCCACAAACAGTCGTAGCAGGTCTCGAAACGCTGAATGACCGATTCGGCGACGGCTTCCTGAATCAAACCAGGTAGTGACGTCTCGAGTGTCCGGTAATTCTCGTGCTGCTCCTCCAGGCGTTTGAGCGACATCCGGAACTTTTCGTAATCGATCATCAGCGGTCCCCTCCGAGCGGGAACCCGAGCGCCTTCAAGTTTGCCTTGATGCCTGCGTCCAACCTCGCAGCTTCCGCCTGTTGCTCGCGAAGTTTGGCGACGAGCCGTTTCATCTTGTCCTCGAACGGCTCGCCGTCGTCCTCCTGCGGCTCGACCCCAACATAACGGCCGGGAGTCAGGACGTGGCCGTGCCGACGCACTTTCTTAAGCGCGGCGCTCTTGCAGAAGCCGGGCACGTCGGCATAGTCACCCGCGCCGTCCTCGCCTCGCCATGCATGGTAGGTGCCGGCGATTCGGCCGATATCCGCGTCGGTCAGCTCTCTGTGGGTGCGATCCACCATACGGCCCAGCTTGCGAGCATCGATGAACAGGACTTCGCCGTGCCGGTCTCGGAACTTGCCCCCTTTCCGGTCTCGGGCAAGGAACCACAGACACGCGGGAATCTGTGTCGAATAGAAGAGTTGGCCCGGCAGCGCCACCATACAGTCCACAAGATCCGCTTCGATGAGACTCTTGCGGATCTTCCCCTCGCCGGACTGGTTGGACGACATGGAACCGTTGGCGAGCACGAAACCGGCCATGCCGTTCGGCGTCAGATGGTGGACGATGTGCTGGACCCAAGCGTAGTTGGCGTTCCGCACGGGAGGCCTTCCGAATTGCCAGCGCTGGTCATCGGCCAAACGGGCACCGCCCCAATCCGAGACATTGAAAGGTGGATTGGCCAGTATGAAATCGGCCTTGAGGTCGGGATGGCGGTCGTTGTGGAAGCTGTCGCCGTGAGCGATCTGCCCTTCGATTCCGCGAATGGCAAGGTTCATCTTGGCGAGCCGCCAAGTCGTGTAGTTCGACTCCTGCCCGTAGATCGAGATGTCGGCTCTGCCGCCCTCCGAAACCTGACCGCCGTTGCCATTGCCGGTGGCGTGGGCACGGATGAACTCGACCGACTGGACGAACATGCCCGAAGACCCACAGCAGGGGTCGTAGACCCGGCCCTGATAGGGCTCCAGCATTTCCACTAGCAGCTTGACGATGCAGCGGGGGGTGTAGAACTCGCCCCCCTTCTTGCCCTCGGCGCTGGCGAACTGCGACAGGAAGTACTCGTAGACGCGGCCCAGCACGTCCTTCGACCGGGCATCCTCATCACCCACCATGATGTTGCTGACGAGATCAATAATCCGGCCAAGACGGATCTTGTCGAGTGCAGGTCGAGCATATTCCTTGGGTAGCACCCCCTTGAGCGCCGGGTTGTCCCGCTCGATCCCGGACATCGCATCGTCGACCAACTTACCGATCGTCGATTGCCTGGCCCGGGCCTTGATACTCGTCCAGCGAGCCTCGGGCGACACCCAGAAGATGTTCTGGGCACGGTACTCGTCCGGATCCTCCGGATCGGCGCCTTGGTCCCGCTCGCCTTCCAGGCGGACATGCATCTCCTCGAACGCGTCGGAGATGTATTTCAGGAAGATAAGGCCGAGAACGACATGCTTGTATTCGGCCGCGTCCATGCTGCCGCGCAGGGCATCGGCCATCTTCCAGAGCTCGCCTTCGTAGCCCAAGTTGGCCCCGGTATTGGACTTCCGCTTGGTGCGCGTCATGCTATGCGTTCACAGGCTGGGGAAGCACCAAGGCTTTGACGAAGGGACTGCCTTTTTTCCGGGCGTCCTCCGCCGCGAGATGTTGTCCGTCCCACCACTCTTCGCCAGCGTTCAAGCGTATTTCACGTACAGAAACAAGACGCGCCTCAAGGTCATCAAACCCAGTCTCATAGCCATTCACAACGACGCGCATCCCCTGCGGATATTTCTGTAAAATCCGTATCAATTCTTTGGCGGTCACGACATTCCTCCGTCCGGGAATTTTCCCATAGAGGCGGCCCTTGTGAGGCGCCGTGAACTATCGTGTCGATTTCGACGGGCAATTCGTCGAACGATTCGCCCGGAAGTTCCAGATACGGCGCATCCGGCCACAGTTCACAGTCATCGTCCCACGCTATGGCTCCGTGGGACGTGATATAGATTTTTTCGAGACACCCTGGTTTACCCCAAGCCGAAACACCCTCGCCCCACCAGATGGGACAGGTCAACCTCTCCGGCTGATCCGTCTGAGTAACAGAGCCATATCCCGTATCCCTCGCAGGCTTCAACTTCGGTCGGCCGAATGATCCTCACTGCACGAGCCGTCATTCCAACCCCAGGGTTCTCAGGTTGCCTCGACAGTTACGTCCGGTTTGGCGGCATCGGGTTTCGGCTCAGTGCCCACTTAGCGGTCAGGGATAGAAAGAGGACATGCTGCCATGGGTTTTCGCATTTTGATTTACACTCTCAAAACGAATCCAGCGTTGGGACGGCGGCTCCTAACTGTCTACCAACACGGAAAGCGCTTCGAGAAATCGATCTGCGTGAGGAGACGCGTTCCTGACCTTCGATGGGTCCAGTCTCGCCAGGATCTCGAAGCCGTGCGATCCCTTGTCATAGGGACCTTTTCGTGTACGCCGAGTGGCTTGGACAAGGTCGTACAGGACATCCCGTTTCGAAATCTGCTCGACATGCTGATTTTGCGGAAGTGCGGTTCCGCGAAAGCCCTGACCATAAAATGCCCCAAGAGCCTCACGATCCGCCAAAAACCACGATTCCATGACCTCCACCATAAGGTGGCATTGGTCGTCCATCGCACCGTCAGGACGATCCCAGCCGTCGCGGACCTTGAGATGTTGCCACGGCCCGGCTTCTCTTACGGGCTCCTCGGAGTCCACGAGAAGATGGGGGTTGCCATCTTGACGCGCGGGAGACTCATTTTCTCTGGTGAAGTCCTGGTACGCATTCCTGCGGCTGCCGCAGGCCACAATTCGGGGCATCCTTCCCCGCAAGCCCGCTTTTTCGATGAATAACCGAAAACCCTTGCGGCACGCTGTCTTCAGCGTCTTGCTACCGCCTCCACCTTCCACGAAGAGCTTGGCGCTCACCAGCGATTTCCTCCGATATCTCCACGCAACCAGAGCTCGCCGAGCCGATATCTCTCCAGCCAAGGTCTGAGTTCCGTTGCTTCGAGGCGGCGGAGTCTCGTCGCCCCGTTGGATTTCTCACAAACGATCACGGAATCCGGAGTGTCGGTGAGTGCATCGACGAGAATGTCGGAGTGTGTCGTGACGAAGATCTGGCTACGCGAAGACGCCTCGATCAGAAATTTTGCCACCTCCGGGATCACGTCGGGGTGAAGGCCGATCTCCGGCTCCTCAATGCAGATGACCGGCGGCGGATCGGGATGGCAAAGCACGGCGATGAGGCAGAGATACCGCAGGCTCCCGTCAGAGAGCCGCGTGGCAGGCACCGGATAGTGCAGGCCTTCTTCGTGGAAAAATATCTGCACTGGGCCACCTACTATGGTGGCAACGACATCCTCGACGTACGGGTAGAAGGCTCTCAAGCGGTCCAGGATCCGGCGCTTTACGGGGGGGCGGTTCAGCAAATCGCTTAGTACGAGACCGAGATTCGAAGCGTCCTGCAGGAGCCAGTCCTGGGGAAGATCGGCCTGCTGTGGAAGGCGGGTCGGGGTGCCGCGTCCGAGATTCCATTCACGATAGAAGCGCATCTGCTCGAATGTGTCAGCCAGATACGTCAACTCGGGATATGAATCGGGGTCCCGGCGTTGGGAGAGAATCGACTGGTCGGGCTTCACGTCTTCCCGAGTGAGACGCCGCTCGGACCGAGGCTGTTCCTTAGTGTCCTTAGTAAAGACGTTCAGAACCGGATTGCCGTCCTGATAGCGATAGTAGAAATAGGGATCCTTATTACCCGGAGCAGGCCTCTCGTTCTCTACGGCCTCATTCCTGAGCTCGAAACGCGACCCGGTTTCCGTGAATGACAACTTGTATCTCAGGCGTGGTCCGGCAGAGTATTCGACCGTAACTTCCACGGCTGCCGTAGAGAGTCGTGGCGCACCTTTCCAGAGCCAGTCGCGAACGCCTCCCCCGGCTCGAATCGGCTTTTGAAGATCCCTGGTCGGTGCCGCCGCGAGAAGCGACAGTACTTCGATCAGGTTCGACTTCCCGGAAGCGTTTGGCCCAATAAGAACGTTCAGCGGCTCCAATGGGAACTCAGCATCCCAGGAACCATACGAGAGAATTTTCTGCAGCCGGATCGTTCGGATTATCCTCTTGCCTTGCATGTTCTACTCTGTCCGGGTTCCTTTCGGCGCCAACTGAAAATGGTCCCCGATGGTGTTGATATCTATCCAGTTAGGCACCGTATCCACTAATTCAGTCCATCCATAAATCCGCCACGCAACCGCGCAGTTCAACTCGAAATTCGCAAGCTAAGCCCATTATCCCAACAACGCCCCTCCTTCCCCAAACGCTGCACGAGAATACCCGATCCACATCGACCGGTCCCGACTACAACCCCATTTCATGCCACAACTGGAGATTCAGGGCCAATGGCCGTCAGTATTGAAGGAAACAAGAGCCCCCTTCCACCCTTCGGTTCCCCGCTTCCAGACGAAGATCAACTTGCCCCGCTGCCCCTGTTTCTCGCCGCCGGCGGCCGGACTCGACTCCAGCAGGTAGACGCCGTTTTCGAAGGCCCAGTCTCCGGCCACCGTCTTGGACCCGGTGAAGGCGAAATCGTGGATCCGATTTTCTTGCAGGAGCCTCCGGGCCCAAGCGGCCACCTCTTCCCTGGACGAGATGGTCGGCCGCCCCGGGGGCATGACGGCCACGCCCGGGTCCAGGTGGGATCGGATCCATTCCTCCACTCCACCTTCGTTCATGGCCCGAATGAAGGCGGTGCGCATGCGGCCCAACTGGGCCAGATCCTCCTTCAGGCGGGGTCTCGTTCCCGTTTCGGACACCGGCGTCTGGGGTCCGCCGGCACAGGCACAAAGGAGAATCGCGGCAAGGACGAAGATTCGTTGCACAACGTGTTTCATCTTGATCTCCCAGACTCGTTCGCGGAGAGGAACTGAAAGGAATAGAGCTTCGTGTCCCGCATGACGAAGCGCAACTTGACGGGCTCGCCGGCCGGTGAACCGAGCTCGGAGCTTCCCTGCCAACTGGCCAGGACTCGGATGTAGTTGCCGTTGATCTCGTCGGCCTCCGCCAGGGCGTATCCGGAGACCGGCTTCCCCCTCTCGTCCAGGATCTCCACCTGCAGAACCCCTCCCGCGCCGGTGGACAGGTTCAGCTGCAGCCGGTCTCCCGTGAAGACCAGGGGCCGCGTCGTCAACTCCCCGCCGGTATAGGCGGCATCGGCCGAAAGGAATCCATCCAGCCGGAGGACGGCCCGGGTCCGGGCCCCGTCGCTTTTCAGCAGCGACTGCTCCTTGTGGGAGACGGCCAGTCCGGCGAAGTAGATCCAGACCTCGTCGCCCACCACCAGGACGTTGCCGGGCCAAAGGGTGCTGCTCCAGAAGCTCCCCTTGGGCCCCAGCCGGATGAAGGGCCGCCGCTCGGGGGTCCGGCTCCAGCGGATTCCATCCCGGCTGGTCATCAATTGCACGTCCAGAGTGGAGGGAAGCTGGATCGGCTTGCCGCGCCGGCTCTTCCGGGTCAGGTCGAACTCCCAATGGTAGTAGGCGTTGGGCAGGGCGATGTAGGCATCGGGAATGCCGGCGTATTTGGAGACGTTGGGACCGTAGAAGTCCATCCGGGTGAGTCCCCGGGGAGAACCGGCCTGATCGATGGCGTCGGGCGAAATGGTCGAGACCGGATGGGAGCCTGGGTCGTTCCAGTCGTAGGCGTCCTCCCCGGTCCAGGTTCGGAAGTCTCTGGAGACGATCCGTCCCGCCGTCAGGACGACGGTGCGGCCGTCGATACCGTAACGTTTTCGATAGTAGGCGATCTGGGCCGGACTCGGGCGGCGACGCCGGGTATAGGCCACGTACATTCCGATGCGCTGGTCCCGGAAGACGGAGAATTGGGTGTCGTTGTGCTTGACCGGTATTCGCTCCTGGCTCAGCAACCTCCAGCGGATGCCGTCGGTAGACACGAAGGCGTACTGGCCCTTCGCCAACATCTTGGCGTCTGCTGGCGGATCTTCCTCGTGCGGTCTCGATGGATCGTCGCGAATGGGAGAGATCTTGACGAACATCTTGTACTCCTCACCGGGGCCCGGCGCGTCGGTGTCGATGAAGACCCAGGCGCCCTCCATCTCCGAAAAGAGATAAGGGAAGTCGTCGTTGGGAAAGAGGATGTTGTTCTCCCGCGAGCCGTTCCACGAGACCAGGCCCAGGTGGGGCTTCTTCCAGTGGATTCCGTCCCGCGACTCGCCGTAGCAGAGGATGCGCTGGTGCGCCCGGGTCCAGAACCGGGGCTGACGGTTCGCGGCAGCCGGGTCCGATTCGGGGACGACATGGAAGAGGAGGGCCGAGTAGTAGATGCGAAATCGGTCCCCATCCCTCAGGACGAACTGCCGCATGTCCAGCATTCCGGTGCCCTCCCAGGGTCGATCCTGGACCATGAGACGCTCGCCCGTGGCCCGGGCCTCGTTCATCCGGATGGTGACTCCGGTCATGGACTCCACCAGGTGTCCGTCCCGTCCGTCCTCTGTCCAGGGTCCCAGGAAGAGCTGTTTCGTGCTCCCCACCTGCAGCGGCGCTTCTCCGGCGCCCAGAAGAGACCAGGAGGCCGGCACCGAAACCAGAAAAAGATGCAAACAACGAGCGAGCAGGCGGATCTGGAGCATCTCCTTCAAAGACTACACTTGGAGGCATGGCGTGCCTATACTGACCGCCGCAGGCACCTCCCGGGAGAACCCTTATGAACAAGTGCTTCCGCCTTTTGACCGGGCTTCTGATTGCTCCTCTGTTGTCCGGATGCTCCATCCAGGAATCCAACCCCGCCGAGACCGGCGGCGCGACGCCGCTGGAGACTCGGCGCCCGGGCGGGCTGAGACTGCTTCTGAACAGCGACGGCGGCGACGCCGCTCTGATGGCATTCGAGCCACCCATCACGCCGCGGCAGCTCTGCCGGGCGGTGAACGAGATCGAAGGGACCCAGGTGGACGTCTTCATCCAGTGCATCCAGTGGAGCGACGAGCAGATGCTCTACCCGACCCAGGTCACCGAAGTCTATGCCAAGCCCATCAGCGAGGACCACAAGCGGGACTTCGAGAAATATCCCGGAATTCGACGCTGGGCCCGGAATGTCGACGCCATGCTGGAGGCAGGAGAGGATCCCCTGGAGATCTGGAGCCGCCGGAGCCGTGAGGCGGGGATGCAATTCTGGCCCAGCCTGAGGATGAACGACATCCACAAGGACTGGTCGGAGCGCTGGCCATCCTTCCGGAGCCAGTGGGAACGGGCCAATCCCCAGGTGCGGCTCGGATCCGCCGTACCCGACCGCTATCTGCATCACTCGAACCGCTCTCCCCAGCCCTCCCACGGCTACTCCTGGGCCATGGACTATGCCTTGGAAGAAGTGCGCGACCGAAAGCTGGCCATCATCGAGGAAGTGTGCACCAACTACGACGTGGACGGCTTCGAAATGGATTTTCTGAGCCACCCTTACTACTTCAAGAAGGGGGAGGCAGTCCGCGGCATGCCTCTGATGAACGATTTCGTGCGTCAGGTCCGCGCGCGGCTGGACGAGATCGGCCAGGCCAAGGGGCGCAAACTGACGCTGCTGGTCCGGATCCTCCCTTCTCTGGAACTCAACGAGAGGATCGGGCTGGACGTCGCGGCCTGGATCCGGGAGGGATGGGTGGACATGATCGCGCCGGCGACCCGGGGCTATCTGGACATTTCGGCGGATTTGACGCCTTTTGTGGAGCTGGCGCGGGGGACCGGCGTCGAGATTTCCGGCGGCCTGTCCGACCTCTACGTGCGCGACTATACGGGGAGCAAGACCGGCCGGGCCTCCCTCGAGATGCTACGAGCGGCAGCGGCGGCCGCCTGGCAGGCCGGCGCGACGAGCCTCCATCTGTTCAACTACGACTGCCACGCCACTGGCAAGGGCAAGCCGGGGGTGCTGTTCAGTCCGGAAGAGATCCAGGCCCTGAAGGAGATCGGCGATCCGGCCACGATCGCCCGCAGGGACAAGCATTACTACGTGACTCGGGAGATGGGTGGGCTGACACCGGAAGCGGGAGGAGAGATGCAGCTTCCCACCGAGATGGTCCGCGGAGACACCCGGGAGCTTCGGTTCCTGGTGGGAGACGACGTGGCGGCGGCGCGCGAGGACGGGTTTCTGGAATCCACCTCCCTGATGGTCTCGGTGGAGGGATACGATCGCTGGGACGACGATCTGAGGGTGCGGTTGAACGGCCGCGGGTTGCGGGGAAGGTTCGAGGGGGACGCCCTGCGTTTCGAAGGCGTGACCCCGAAGCAAGGAAAAAACCTGTTGTCTCTGAACCTCCGGAACCGGCCGTCTTCGCGCCAGGATCCCATCCGGATCCAAGGCGTCGAGCTGTCCATCGACTACCGGGATTGAACCGGACGATCCACGGTTGGAGAGCTTCCGTCCATGACATCAGAATCGGCGATCGTACCCGGTGGGCGGGAGACTCTGGATTGGATCATCCTGGCTGGTTACCTGGCGGCCACGGTGTTGTTGGGGGCTTCCTTCTACAGGGGTCAGAATACAACCTGGGACTTCTTCCTGGCCGGACGTTCCATGGCCTGGATGCCGGTGGGACTCTCCCTGATCGCCACTCTCTTCAGCGCCAACAGCTACATGGCCCTCCCCTCGGTCACCCAGGAGAACGGCCTGATCTTCTTCGTGGGTCCCTTCGTGATTCTGCTGTGCATGCCCATCGTCAACCGGATCTTCCTTCCCTATCTACAACCGTTTGCGGCTCTACAGCGCCTACGAATACCTGGAGCACCGTTTCGACGTCCGGGTCCGCTGCCTGGCCAGCGGGCTCTTCATCCTCTGGCGCGTAATCTGGCAACACAGGTGAAGTGGAGATGAGACCCGTCACCAGAATGGTTGCCGCTTGGTTGCTCGCGGCCCTGATCCTTCTCAGCGGCTGCGGCGGAAGTGGACCCGAGCGGAGTTCGGATAAGGCAGAGGAATCGGCGGCGGCGCCCCGCAAACCGGCCCGCCTCTATCTCAGCAGCGACGGGGGGAGCGGAGCTTTGTACGCGAACGGCCCTCCCATCACACCCGACCAGGTCTGCCGTGTGGTCAACGAACTGGAAGGGACTCAGGTGGACGTCTTCATCCAGTGCGCCTCCTATGGAACCTACGTGCTCTACGACACCCAGGTGGGAGAAGTGTACGGCCGGGGAATGACCGAGTTAGAGAACCCCAACTTCCGGCGTTTGGCCCAAAACGTCCTGGGCCTTCTGGAGCAAGGGACCGACCCCTTGGAGATCTGGGCGGCCCGCACCCGCGAGCTGGGAATGGAATTCTGGGCCAGCCTCAGGATGAACGACATCCACAAGGACTGGGTGGAGCGCTGGCCGTCGAAACGGGGCCGGTGGGAGCGGGATAGGCCCCACGTCGCCATCGGCAAAGATGTTCCGGACCGCTATGTGAGCCTTTACGGGCGGGATTTCAGCTACGCCTTCGACTACGCCCAGCAGGAGGTCCGGGACCTGAAATTCGGACTCATCGAGGAGATCTGCCGCGACTACGACGTGGACGGGATCGAGCTCGATTTCCTGAGCCACCCCATGGTGTTCAAAAAGGGCCGGGAGGAAGCGGCCGTTCCCATCATGACCGGCTTCGTGCGGCGGATTCGCAACCGGCTGGAGGAGATCGAACGTCAGAAGGGGCGCCGGATCACTCTCATGGTCCGGGTTCTCCCTACCTTGGCCCTGAACCGGAAGATCGGATTCGATGTGATGACCTGGATCCGGGAGGACCTGGTGGACATGGTGGCGCCTGCGACCCGGGGCTACCTGGATATGATGCCGGACTTGGTCAGCTTCGTGGAAGCGGCCCGCGGAACTCGGGTCCAGGTGGTCGGCGGGATCTCGGACCTCTATGTCACAGATTACACGGGTTCCAAGACGGGACGGGCCAGCCTGGAGATGATGCGGGCGGCGGCCCAGAGTTTATGGGGCCAGGGCGTGAGCGGGCTGCATCTTTTCAACTTCGACACCCACGCCAGCGGCATTCAGCGCCACAATGCCGTCAACTCCTTGATCGATACGTCCCGGAATCCTCTCCTGGGCCCTGAAGAACGGCAGATGCTGATGGAGATCGGCGATTCCGGGCTCATCTCACGAAAGGACAAGCATTACTTCATCACCAGGGACATGGCGGCCAGGACTCCGGATGAGGGAGGAGAAATGCAGCTTCCCGTCGACCTGGGCGCGGGGCAGGAGAAGACTCTTCGCCTTTTCGTGGGGGACGACTTGGAGGGGGCTCGGGAGGATGGGGTTATTGAATCGGTGAGTCTGGTAGTGAGTTTGAGTGGATACAGCCGGTGGGACGACGATCTGCGGCTGGAGCTGAATGGGCGGGGGTTGCGGGGAGAGATGGGAAGCTGGGAACTACGATTCGAAAATGCTCCCGTCCGGCAGGGGCTCAATGAGCTGACGATTCGGCTGAGACGCCGGAACGGGAAGCCCCCGCTCAAGCCGATACGGGTTCAGGGGGTGGAGGTGTTTATCGACTACCGGTAAGGGCACCCCTTGTGTGGGTGCCCTCTTTCGTCCGATGAGAAGAGGCGGATGGTTGTCGTTTATTCCGGAATGTCTAGGGAGGACTGCGTCCCCCCTAGACGCCCCTGTCGGCGACAAGAAAGTCGCTGCTCCTAATGGGCGACAAGAAAGTCGCCCCTCCAGGCGGTAAGAAAACCGCCGCTCCCAGCGCTCCTAGAAGTTGTTGCCGAAGGTGTAGCCGACCCGGACATAGTAGTAGCCGCCGTTGAAGCCGAACGGCCCGAATTGGCCGTAACGGTTGCCCACCCCGGCGAGGGCGCCCGGATTCTCGTCCGGGTAGGTATTGAAGACGTTCTGCGCCCCGAACGACAGCGTGACGTCGCTGATCGGGAAGCCGAGCTCGACGTCGACCAGCGGCTTGCCGCTGTACAGCGGATACATGTGCGACATCGCCACGCCCCTCGCCGAGCGCGCGTCCTCCCGATCCCAGTACGAACCGTAGTAGTGCAGCCGGGTCATCAGGGTCCAGCGGTTTGCGGTGTGGGTGGCCCCGAAGTTCCAGCGAATCCTCGGCAGCCCCAGGGTCAGCGACGTGACTCGGTCCGTGTCGAAGTGCTCCTCGCTGAACTCGGTCACTTGCGTGTCGGTGTAGTTGAAGACGCCGGTGAACGTGGTCCGTCCGCCGATGGCCAGCGGCGTCCAGGACGCGACGACGTCGACCCCCTGCGTGAGGGTCGAGAAGTCGTTCACGAAGAAGCGGAACGCGGCGAGGTTGCCGGCTTCGGTAATCCCGTCGGCCACCAGCGTCGTGACCTCGTCCTCCGAAAGGCTGTAGTTCCTCGTGATGGTGAGCCGGTCCGACACGTTGACGCGGAAATAGTCGGTGGTGACGGTGAACGGACCACCGGTGTCGACGACCGTCCCGAACGAGTAGTTGGTCGACTGTTCCGGCTGCAGGGGCTCCCCGCCCCGAAGTGCCGCGACCGGCGATGTGGACGGGATGGTGCCGTTGTTGATCAGGTCGTTCAGCGCGTAGTCGAACTCGGTCGTCACGTTCAGCACGTTCTGCTGACCCGGCGTTGGGGCGCGGAAGCCGCTGCTGACCGCGGCGCGCAGCGCGAAGATGTCGGTGACGCCGTAGCGCCCCGACAGCTTGCCGTTTATCGTCGTGCCGAAGCTGTCGTAGAAGTCCTCGACGCGTACGGCGGCACCGAGGTTCCAGTCGTTGGCGCCGCCGTGCAGCTCGACGTCGCCGTACCCCGCGTAATTGGCGCGGTCCCAGGTGCCGGCGTTCTCGGGTCGGGTGCCGTTGTAGCCGTTGGAGGCGGAGCTGAAGCCCTGCGCGCCGTAGGGGCCGATCGCCCAGGACGCCTGATCGCCTTCGCCGAGGTGGTACTGCTCGTTCCGCCACTCGAAGCCCCCGGCGACGTTGACCATGTCGCTCGCGGCGTACGACATGTCCGCGTTGAGGCTGTTTTCGGTCTGCTGCAGCAGGTTCGGCTCGAACCGGGTCGGGCTCTCGGGGCCGAGAGAGGCGTTGACCGTGTCGAAGATGAAGGTCTGCACGTGGCTCCGGCCGGTGGAACCGCTGATGTCCCAGTGGAGTCCGTTCATCATGGTCCCGCGCACGCCGGAAACCAGTGAGTAATCGTTGACGTCGCCGCCGAACTGGGGCGTGAAGCCGCCCGGCAGGCCGTCCGGTGCGCCAAGGAACGGCTGGTGGAACGTGAAGCAGTTCGGATCGTTGCGGACCGCCGCGAAGGCGGCCTGATCCGGCGTGCCGTCGACGATGTTGACCGTCGGGCAATTGGCCGAGCCCGTGCCCTTCGCCGCCAGCCCGTCGCCGACCAGCAACGACTCGCCGCCGTCGACCGAATACACGTTGCCGCGGTTGTTGGGATTGCGGTAATAGAAGCCGCCAGTCACCTTCTTGCTGGCGTAGTTCGTGTGGCCGTAGAACTCCGCCCGATCCCCCCCGGTGCCGAAGTTGGCGAACAGCTTCAGGTCGTCCTCGATCAGCGGCGTGCCCCAGACACGCGACGTGGTCCGCACGTGGGCGTTGCCGCCGTTGATCACCGCCGCCGTACCGCTGTCATTCACGGCCCGATTGGTGGGCTGCGTGCCGCCGTACTCAAGGCTGATATTCACGAACCCTTCGGGGCCGAGCGGCAGACCCACGTTACCGGCGAAAGCGTAGTTCATACCGCGACCGCCGATGCCGTTGCACGAGCGGCCGATGGTACCGCACGTGCCCGGGTCGCCGTCGTTCTCGTCGAAGTACTGGCCGGTGCGGAACTCCATGCTGCCCCCGGAGCGGGCGTTCTTCAACTCGAAGTTGATGACGCCGGCAATGGCGTCGGAACCGTATTGCGCGGCCGCGCCGTCGCGCAGCACCTCGACCTGCCGCAGAGCGATGGCGGGTATGGTGGACAGATCCGGCCCCTGCGCCCCGTCGGCAATACCATTGCCCAGCCAGGCGATTACGGCCGCGCGGTGGCGGCGCTTGCCGTTGACGAGGATCAGCGTGTGGTCCGGGGCCATGTTGCGCAGGTTGGCCGGCCGCACGATGGTGGCCGCGTCGCTGATGGGCTGGGTGTTGACGTTGAACGAGGGGGTCAGCGTGCGCATCAGGTCGGTCACGTCGGTGGTTCCCTGATTGATGAAATCCGCGCCGCCGATCACGTCGACGGGAACCATCGATTCGGTGCTCGACCGCGCTTCGGCACGAGTCCCGACCACGATCAGTTCGGTCTCCACGAGGACCGCCAGCGTGAAGGCAACTCTACCCTCGGATTTCTGCACCAGGTCTTCCAGCACCTGGAAGTTGGGAGCGACGATCACGACCGCGTGAGGAGGTGTGCCGAGATCGCAAAACTCTGCGGTCCCGGTTTCGTCGGTCGTCTTCTCCTGGGCTCCGATCAGTACCGAAGCCCCAACTATGGCGGCGGCTGACGGGTCCAGCACCCGGACTTCAAGACATTGGCCAGCAGCGGAACCCGTAGCCACCAGGGTTGCCAGAGTCAGTACCGCAAGTACGCCGACTGTGCGTAAGCCCAGCCTTGCAGGAAACCACTGATTCCGAGACAACAATGACACCATGATGCACCTCCAAATAGTTTGTACTGCCTAGTCCGTGTGCGAGTACAACTTGGTAAACGTTATATCCGATGTCTCCGACACGACCCCACGAGGTGGGGAGGCCGATTCATTACGCCTGGCCCAATCATAGAATGATCACATCAGTGTCACAATTATTTCACATTGGATCTGACTTTAAAACCGAAACATTCGGGCGGAATGCACCGAAATTCAATCTGCGCGGCGGTTCCTGCCATGGACCGCTGGACCCTGCCGCTTTGTCAGCCGGCCTGAATGACTCGTGTCTTCGGATCGAACACCATGCGCTTGCCGCTCCAGTAGGCGTCGGTCGCCATGATGCAGGCGATGGAGTGCCCGTAGCCGGCCTCGACGGGACAGAAGAGTCCCTTGGGGTCGCGGCGGCGCACGGCGTCCAGCCAGTTGGTCATGTGAGCCATTCCCATTTCGTCCATGTCTACGGACTCCCGGGGAACCACGATGCGATCCTGGATCTTGCCCTCGGAGTTCACGCCCTGACCGGAAAATTGCCAATCCGCGTCGGGGTTGGAGAAGGACTCCCCCTCGAAGCTCCCCAGGGTGCCGTGGACCCGGGTGCCGTTGCCGTAACCGTTGATCCAATTGGTGGAGTAGACGGCCAGGAACTTCTCGTCACCCTTCTGGTACTCCAGGGTGACCTCCTGGGTATCGGGATTCTCCCGAAAGTCCTTCCACTTGTAGATTCCGCCGTGGGACACGGCACTCACCGGATAGGAGACACCGGTCAACATGTGGGCCAGATCGATGCCGTGGCTCATCCACTGATCGATGATTCCGCTGGAAAAGTCCTTGAAGAGGCGGAAGCAGCGAAAGATGCGGGGATCGAAGGGCCGCTGTGGCCGGCCCATGTGCCACGTGCCCCAGTCCAGATCGCTCTCTCGAGCCATCAGGATGTCCTTCTCCTTCCTGGCCCAGCGGTAGGGACTGTAAAAGCTCCAGTGGAGGTCCACCTTGACCACGTCCCCGATCAATCCGTCGGCGATCATGCGGGTCGCCTTCCGGTACCGGGGATTGGCGCGCCTCTGAGTGCCGATCTGGACGATGACGCCTGATTTCCGCACGGCATCCAGGGCCTCGTTGGCCTCGGAGAGCACGTTGGACATGGGTTTCTCGCAGTAAGCGTCCATCCCGGCTTCGGCGGTCAACTTGAGGATCTGGGCATGGGCGTGGTCGGGGGTGGCGATGATGAGGGCATCAACCTCCTTGTCGGCCAGGATCTCCTCATGGTGCCGGTAGATCTTGGGCGCCCGGCCCTCCTTTTCCTCCACCAGGGCAGCGGCCCGGTCGCGGCGGTAATTCCAGAGATCGCAGACCGCCGTGAGGCGGGCTCCGTATTGGCTGGCGCTCTCCAAAAACCTCTTCAGGAGACCGGTGCCGCGCCCTCCCGGGCCCACGATTCCCACGTTGATGTTGTTGTTGACGTTGCGCGCACTGAGGATGCCGGGAAACCCCGCCAGCGCCAGTCCGGCCCCCGCAGAACGGGACAGGAAAGAGCGCCGGTGAATGGACGATTGACTCATGATTCATTTTCCTCCCTGGGAAATAACCGGATCTGCCGTCGGAATTGGCGCCACAATACCCACAACGTTCTTTCCGGCACAACCATGCCCCCTGAGGCTTGGCGCTAAAATGTGATTTTCATCCCAACCTGCATCACGCGGGGAGAAAAGGCGGAGCTGATCTGGCCGAACAGGGGGCTGTTGGGATTGTGGCTGTTGGTGACACCGAGGCCGCTTATGCCTCCGCCCTTGTTGGTTATGGCGAAATTCGTGCGATTGAGACTGTTGAAGAAGTCGAACCGGAGCTGGAGCCGGGCTTCCTCCGTCACCGGGATCGGGAAACTCTTGCGAACCCCGAGATCCAACGACGCGTACCAGGGTCCACTGACCGGGGACAGACCCAGCGTCCCCGCCTCCAGCAGGCCGGGATTCGCGAAATACCTCGGATTCATTCCACCTCCCGGTGCAATCAGGCGGTGATCGAACAGGATCACACGCCCCTGCGCGTCGCGGTACGACCCGGTCTTGTTCTGGAGCTCGGGAATGTCGATTCCCGTGAGATGAACGGTATTGGTCAGCGCTCGGGAACCGCCGCGGTTGATGGTTCCTCTTCCGGAGATGATGTTGACGACCTCGCCGGAACGGAGCCTGAAGAATCCGCTGAGGTCCCATCCACCGGCCAGATAGTCCATGAATCCGCCGCCGTTCATCCACCTGCGCCCTTGGCCGAAGGGGATCTCCCAGACCCAGTTGCCGTTGAAGGTGTGGGTGATGTCGTAGTCGGGACGCATGATCTCCAGATGCGGTTGGGCATTGTCGAAGTACCCGCGAAAATTGGTCTGGCTGCCGGCAAAATTCGTCAGCACCTTGCCCCAGGTGTAGTTGAACTGGCCTGCGAACCCCCCGCGGAAATGCCGCCGGATCTCGAACTGGAGCGCATTGTACTTGGAGAACGCGCCGTTTCCGACCACGTCGCCGACGAAGGCATTGGGATTGCGGAGGAAGAAGCTGATGGGCAGGGTGGCTCCGAACCTCTCGCCCCCTTCGCCGTTGAAGAAGAACACCCGGTTGGGCGCCAGGAACCCGCCGATGTACTGCCCGATCTCACCGTTTCGAATCCAGTTCTGAACGCCGCCGGACTGCAGGAATCCGCCGAAACCGAGTCGCGGGAAGATCTCCAAAGGCTCACCGGCGTAGGGGTCGCCATAGGCGGCCAGATTCCTCTGGGCGCGCCTGAAGTCCGCCACGAATTCCGACGGCAGCAGGACCTGATTCAGATCGACGGCACGGGTCAGCTTGACGCCGTGGTTTCCCACGTAGCGCAACTCGACGGCGGTGTTCTGCAGCAACTCATGCTGGAGGCCGATGTTCCATTGCTGCACATAGGGGGTCCTCAGGTTCTCATCGATGGTGAAGAGGGCAGCAGTGGCATCGGCCAGGATCTGGTCGCGCGCGGTCCTGGGGAGCTTGAATTCGGGTACCGGAATCGGCACCAGGCCGCCGCTGCTGACGGTGCCGCCAATTCCCGGGAGGACCTGATCCAGGCTCAGGCCCGCGTTGCCCCGCACCGCGTTGAGCGTCGTCGTGAAGCTGCTGTCGATCACGTAGTTGAGGCCGTAGCCGCCGCGGAGAACGGTTTTGTCCGAGACTCGCCACGCGAACCCGAGGCTGGGAGCGTAGTTGTTCAGGTCGTTCTTGAAGAACGGCCTTCCATTGGTGGCGCCGGCGAGATCGATACTCGCATTGGGATCGAGCACTGCCTCGGGGCCACCCACCGGCAGCAGGGCCAATCCCTGGGTCTCGTCCGGGACCGAGTGAAATTCCCATCGAAACCCGAAATTCAAGGTGAATTCGGGGATGATGCGCCAGGTATCCGCGAGGTAGAAATTGATGAAATCCTGTTCGAGGATACTGGTTTGAGAGGCCCCGTCCACATACCCCGAAGCTCCCGACGTGGCGTTGAACGTCTGGTCTGCCGAGTCGACAACCCCGGCCATGGTTGCCAGCATCCCCGAGGCACTGTTCAGGTCACTGGACGAAATCCCGCCGGGGAACAGGCCGGGAGCCAGCGGGTCCGGATTCCCCGGACCGAAATCGAGAGCATAGGTGGGAACAATCCCCGCATCGTTGAAACTGTCGACCTTGGTCCAGCGCACGCTCCCCCCGACCTTGACGGTGTGATTTCCATTCACCCAGGTCAGGTTGTCCATCGCGTCCAGGTTGCGCGTATCACGACCCTGGGGCATAAAATTCCGTATCGGATTCGCGAAGCCCCCCGAGAAACCGAGCCGGTACCCCTGCGGAAAGGTCTCGTTGGTAAAAAACTTGACACTGGCGATCTGGAAACCGAAACGCCCTTCATTGGTGACGGTCGGACTGAGCCCACTTCTGAGGGAGAAGGATCCCAGCCGGCGGTCGGACCCCTGGCCTGCTCCGGGAAGACCCGGGAAGACGGAACCGATGGCGTTGCCCGCGGAGTTGGGAACATCAAGTGTGAACTGGTGAAACGTGCCGGTGAGGGAGTGGCTGGAGTTGATCTCGTAGTCTCCCCGAAACACCACCCATTCGCCCGTGGAGGAATTGGGACTGTTGAACCGGAAACCTGCGGTGTTTCTTCCATCGCCGACGGTGGCGTCGTTGGGCGGCGGGGTCAGGCCGATCAGGGACTGGATGACGGGATCCGGGGAAAGTCCGGTGAGTTCGAACAGGTTCAGCGTGGCCAACTCGCCAGTGTCCTGCCTGACGTAGGTGAAATTCCCGGCGCGGGCCGAGTTCGTCAGCACGCTCCTGACGACGGAGGCCGTAGAGGGGCTGGGCTCCCTCTCATAGTTGAAGAAGAAAAAGAGCTTGTCCTTCAGGATGGGCCCGCCCACGTTGAAACCGTACTGATGGTTCAGGAGCCTCTCCTTGGGGACTCCGGCGGCGTTGTTGAAGAAGTCGGTGGCGTTGAGGGCGTCGTTCTGATGGTAGTAGAACAGCTCTCCGTGGAACTCGTTGCTGCCGGAACGGGTCACGAACTGCGTCTGTGAGGCTCCGAGGCCGGCGTCGACCTCCGAGTTGGCGGTCGTGATGTTGATCTCCTGAATGAAGCTCTCCTGGACCGGAATGACTCCGAATAGGGAATCCGTCCGGATAAAGGTGTCCTGATTGTTGATCCCGTCCAGGGTGAAGTTGTTGAAGGTCCCTCGAGTGCCGTTGATGGAGGCCGATCGTGCCCCTCCCACGCTGGTCACTCCGGCCTGGGTGAGCGCCAGCTGGGTCACGTTGCGGCCGTTCAGGGGAAGCTCCTTCACCTGCTCCCGGTTGAGGTTGGTGTTGATCTCGGCATTGGTCTGGTTGATGACAGATTGGGCCAGCGCCGCGCTCACGGTCACCATCTCGTCCAGCCCGCCGACCTCCAGCACGACGTCCACCGTGGCGGGCGTGGCCAACTCGACCCGAACGCCTTCGACGACCGCGGTCTTGAACCCGGGTAGCTGGGCTGTGAGTCGAAAGGCTCCACGGGGAATCTGCGGAAACACGTAGAGACCGATGTCACTCGTCACCGCCTCCTCGGCCGCGTTGGTATCGACGTTGGTCAGCGTCACCGAAACCCCGGGCAGGACGGCGCCGCTCTGGTCCCGTATCGTGCCATCGACCCGGGAGGTGAGAACCTGCGCTGACGCCGGGATGAAGGCGGCCAACAGGATCGGTACCAAGCCGATCATCATGCTGCGGAATCGAACACTTGGCTGGGCACGTAATTCAGATTGCATTGCACATCCCCCTATTAAGGTTCGGCCGGAAACTCCAGTGCCGGAAATTGCACTTTGGAGACGAGAACTATTGTCATTCTGCGCTTCCAAGTTTAATTTTTATTATATCTCCACATCCCCCGAGATTCGAACGAATCTCGACTTGGACCGTGGCTCGATACGGGGTGAGACCGGCTCCCATGGAGAGGATCCATGGAAGTTCTCGCGACGAGGCGACCCCGCGGGTCCGGCAACACACGGGAAACGCGCCGGTAGTGATCGGGCTCCCGCCACTCTTGAAACCGTCCGCGCGCCTCACTAGACTCGGCCCACGAGTCGGTCGGTTCGGCCGGATCTTCCCCAGGAATTTGAAGAAAACAGGAGCGGAAATATGGCCAATAGAACAAACCGGGCGGCTCTGATTCTGACGGGAGTTCTCCTGTTGGAGGCGGTCTCGCCGTCCGCAACCCTGCTGGGCGCCAAGGGTACTCGAACCGAGGCTCGGGGACTGCGCGGCGCGGTGGCGGCGGGTCATCCCCTGGTAGCCGGCGTGGGCATGGAGATCTTCCACCAGGGGGGCAATGCCGTGGATTCGGGCGTGGCCATGATCCTGGCGGCCTCGGTGGTGGAGTTCAATTCCTTCGGATTCGGGGGCGAGATGCCCACCCTCATCTATTCCCCCAGGGAGCGGCGGGTCGTCTCAGTGAACGGAAACACCCGCTCCCCCCGTGCGGCCAACATCGCATGGTTCCGCAAGCAGGGATACGAGATGATCCCGGGAGACGGCTTCCTGCCGGCGGGAGTCTGCGCCGTGCTGGGGGCAGTGGTTCTGAGCTTGGACCGGTACGGAACCCTCAGCTTCTCCCAGATCGTTCAAGGTGCGATCCGCCTGGCGGATGGATTTCCGGTCGACGAGCGCTGGCGCCGTGGCGTTGGCCGCAAGGAGACGGAAAAGTATCGGGGAGCCAAGACCTTCCGCCGGGAGTGGCCCAGCTCGGGCGCGGCTTTTCTCCACGACGGCCGGGTCCCCGAGGTGGGGGAGGTAACGCGCCTTCCCGACCTGGCCCGCACCTTCCGACGGCTGGCCGCAGCCGAGAAGGGGGCGCTGAAGCAAGGCGCCGGCCGCAGCGAGGCGCTACGGGCGGTCCACGACTACTTCTACAAGGGTCCCATCGCCCGGCAACTGGTTCGATTCTCCCGGGAGTTCAAGATTCGCGACAACGAAGGGGGACGCCACTCCGCTCTATTGACCGAGGCGGATTTCGCCGACTACGAAGCCCGGATCCAGGAGCCCTGGAGCTTCGATTACCGCGGGTATCGGGTCTACAAGTGCGGACCCTGGACCCAGGGGCCCGTCTTCCTTCAGCAACTGGCGCTACTGGAAGGCTACGACCTGGCGGCGCTCAAGCACAACAGCGCCGACTACCTCCACCTCTGGCTGGAGACGGCCAAGCTGGCCCACGCCGACAAGGAGAAGTACTACGGCGATCCCGACTTCGTTTACGTTCCCCGTCAGGGGCTTCTCTCCCGGGAATACGCCAAGCTGAGACGAAAACTCATCGATTGGAAGACTGCCTCTCTGGAACTGCGTCCCGGGGACCCCTTCCCCTTCGACGCCCATCCCGAGAAACGGCCGCCGAATTTGAGCCTGGCGCCGGTCCAGCCTCGCTTGCGGGATGACGGGACCACCGGAGTCCGGGCCGTGGATTCCCACGGGACCATCTTCTCCTCCACGCCCAGTGGCGGCTGGCCGGCATCCTCTCCCATCGTCCCCGGCCTGGGATTCTGCCTGGGCAGCCGGGTGCAGATGTTCTACCTGGAGGAAGGCCTGGCCAAATCTCTGGCGCCGGGAAAGCAGCCCTCCACCAGCCTCACACCCACTCTGGTCACCAAGGACGGACGCCCCTGGATGGGATTCGGCATGCCGGGAGGAGACGTCCAGGACCAGGGAACCCTGCATTTTTTCCTGAACGTCGTGGACTTCGGGATGAGTCTGCAGGACGCGCTGGACGCCCCCAAGGTCTGGACCCGCCATTTCCCCGGCCTCTTCTATCCCCACCGGGCGTTTCCCGGCCGCGCCCTACTGGAAGGGCGGTTGGCCAACCTGGAGGAGATCTCCGCCGACCTCCGCGGCAGGGGCCACAAGGTGCAGATCGCCAATCCCTGGAGCGGGGACAACACCATGGTGGTCATGATCGACCCCAAGACAGGGACCCTGGTGTCCGCCACCAACCCCCGCATGGAAGGGAGCACGGCCCTGGCCTGGTAGCCGGCTGCCCGCCGAGCTGTCCGCCGTTTCGATTCACCGGCACGTCGCCGGACAACTGAGACCCAGGAGTCTGCGCGGTAGGAACGATCGTAGCGAGAAAGCGGGGAATCGAGGCCAGATTTTCTCGATTTTGAGGTGCATAGTCGTTCTATTCGCCGAGAAATCGGGGAAATATGGACTGATTCTACCGCTTTCGCAGTAGATCAATTTCTGCCGCGCAGGCTCCTGGCAGCCCGTGGCAAAAGTCATCACGGCATTCGACCGTCCCTGCATCGTGCGCGGACTGCGTTGCGACTCGGTCACATACTCCCGGTATGCTCCCTCATCGCGCCTGGTCCGGCGGGCGCAGGAACGGTCTCGGTGCTCGCGAGACTTTCACCACGGACTGCTAGGAGGTCGATTTGGAACAGACGGGACTCTCCTGGATCGATTGGACGGTGATCGTCGTCTATGCCAGCTCCACCATCGTCCTGGGCTGGTACTACAGCCGCAGGCAGAAGGACTCGCGCGAATACTTCATCGGAAGCGGCAGCCTGAACCCTGTACTGGTGGGCGTCTCCCTCTTTGCCACCCACTTGAGCACCATCTCCTACCTTTCGGTTCCGGGCGAGACGATCTCCAAGGGCCCGATCATGATCCTGTTGATCATTCCATGTTATCCCGTGTCCTACTTCATCGTGCGCCGGTACCTCCTGTCCGTCTACATGCGGCACCGCGTGACCAGCGCCTACGAGTTGCTGGAGGACAGACTGGGGTTGGGCGTGCGCCTCTTGGGCGCCGGCATGTTCGTCGTGGTGCGTCTGAGTTGGATGTGCCTGCTGGTCTACGTGGCGGCCCGAGCCATGACGGTGATGCTGGGCGTCAGCGAGGAATGGATCCCGTGGATCGTCCTGGTCACCGGATTCGTTTCCATCATCTACACCTCTCTGGGCGGTTTGGGAGCCGTCGTGATCACCGACTTCCTGCAGACGGCCCTGCTCTTGGGAGGGGCGATCGTGGTCATCGTCCTGGTGACCGTCGAGCTCGGCGATTTCAGTTGGATTCCCACTTCCTGGCAACCCACCTGGGACAGTCAGCCCGCCTTCAGCTTCGATCCCCGGGTCCGGGTCACCATGTTCGGAACCTTCTTCTCGGTCCTGGTCTGGACCGTCTGCACCGCCGGAGGAGACCAGTTGAGCATTCAGCGGTTCATGGCCACCGGCGACGCGGAAGCCGCCAAGCGTTCCTATCTGGCTCAGACTCTGGTGGCCTCCACCGTCCTGTTCACCCTGCTCTTCGTCGGCTTCGCCCTCATGGGATATTTTCAGGCCCGGCCTGATGCGCTGCCGGCCGGACTGAACCTGGCTGTGGATGGAGACCGGATCTTTCCCAGGTTCATCGCCTACCACCTGCCGGTCGGAATCGCCGGGCTGGTCGTGTCCGCCATGTTCGCCGCGGCCATGTCGAGTCTCGACTCGGGCGTGAACTCGATCACTGCCGTCGTGACGACCGATTTCCTGGATCGGTTCGGCCTCATGCCCAAGACCAGAAAAGGACATGTCCGCGTGGCCCAGTGCCTGGCCTTCGGCCTGGGAGCCATCGTGGTCGTCGGCAGTTCCTACATGGGGAACGTCCCGGGAAACATCACGGGCATGACCCAGCGAACCACCAACCTGCTGGCCACACCCGCCTTCAGCCTGTTCTTCTTCGCTCTCTTCTGCCGTTTCGGAAAACCGGCGGGGGCCGTTGTGGGGGCTGTCTACGGCATCACGGTGGGCGCGTTGATCGCCTTCTCGGGAAATTTCTACAGCCTTCTTCAAGACTCGGCATTCCTGGGTTCTAGCGGCGCCATCGACGTCTCGCCCATCAGCTTTCAATGGATCAGTCCGCTCTCGCTGCTGGTCAACCTGGCCGCCGGGGCCGCCCTCAGCAAGGTGATTCAAACCGAGGATTCCAGGGGACGGATCGCCGTCAAGTCGGCCCTCGCTCTGCTGCCCCTTTTCCCCTTGATCGTCCTCATCCTGGGATGGCCCTGGATCGTCGCGGGCTGATTCAGGAGATAAGGAGGGACCGAGTCGTGTTCCAGTCAATTCGAGGCCGGAGGGCATGCGGGACGAGTTGACCACCGAAAGCCTGAGATCAAAGTTTTCCGGCGTTTCGGATGGCCTGCCGAGCGGTCTTCGGCTGCGCCTGCACCGCTCGCTGAGTTGGATCGAGCGCGCCGAGAAGGAAGCGGAGGACATCGACGCCACCTTCATCTTCTACTGGATTGCCTTCAACGCAGCATATGCGAAAGACATTCCCGAGTCGTACGGAGCCGAGGAGCGTGAGCTGTTCGGCGAGTATTTCGAAAAGATCGTCAGATTCGATGCCGACCGGACAATCTACGATGCCATCTGGTCGACGTTTTCGGGTCCGATCCGGTTGCTCCTGAACAACAGATATGTGTTTCAGCCGTTTTGGAGACACCACAATCAGATGCCAGGGTACGGTAATTGGGAGAACTTCTTCATCCGAGACCAGAAGCTGATCGGGCGTGCGCTTGCCCGCCAGGACACACGGGTCGTTCTGAGTATTCTGTTCGACCGGCTCTACGTTCTGAGGAATCAACTCTTTCATGGAGGAGCGACCTGGAACAGCGGGGTGAATCGGCGTCAGGTCCGGGACGGAGCGAACATCATGGCCTTTCTCGTTCCGCATTTCATTGATCTGATGATGGATCACCCGGACGGCGGTTGGGGCCCGCCCTATTATCCCGTCGTGGATTGAGTCGCTACGAAAAGCCTCCGCACTATGCCGGGATATCCGCAACCCGGAAAAGCGGGCGCTCCACCCGTAAAACGGGGACAGTCCACCTCAAGAACCGGTTGCATCCGCCAGTCGCAATTCAGATACTTGCGGCGCCGTTTTGACAAGGAGCCCAACCCATGATCATGACCACGACTCAAAGCATCGAAGGCAAAACCATCCGCGAATACTGCGGAATCGTCACGGGAGAGGCGATCGTCGGCGCCAATATCTTCCGGGATTTTTTCGCCGGCATTCGAGACATCGTCGGCGGGCGGTCCGCGGCCTATGAGAAGGAGCTTCAGCGGGCCCGCGAGATCGCCCTCGACGAGATGGCGGACGTGGCCCGCCGGAGAGGCGGAGACGCCGTGGTCGGCATCGATCTCGACTACGAAGTCGTGGGGAAGGGTGGAAGCATGCTCATGGTCACCGCCAGCGGCACGGCGGTGAGGGTCCGCTGACCGATTTTTCGGCCGCGAACGGCTGACGGCGGGGTTCCCCCAAATCCCGTCTCGTTACCCCTGCCCCGCCAGAAACAGGTTTCGGGTGAAGCTCATCAGGAATTCGGGGCCGCTCTCCGTCACCTGACAGACGTCGCCCAGCGGCACGAACATCTTGCCTGAACCGGGCAGTGTGTAGGCCGCGTGGATCACGCAGGTCATGCCCTCTTCCAGCAGCTCCTGGTTGGCTTCGGTGAGGGGCGCCGGCTGCTCGCTGTAGTCCATTCCGATCCCGTGGCCGATGCGTCCTCCCATCAGCGGCATCCCGCGCCGGGCGGCCAGGTCGCCGATGGTCTTGGCGACCCGGGCGATGGGGACTCCGGCTCGGAGATGCTCCAGTCCGGCGTCCTGGCATTCCCGCGCCGTTCGAAAGATCTCCTCCAACTTTGCTGAGGGACGGACCAGGGTTCCGGTCCGTTGACCGTGGCACCAGTAACCCTTGTAGACCACGTAGGAACAGGAGGCCATCAGGTCCCCCTCCCCCAGCACTCGCTCATGGGGCTTGATGTCCAAACGGGTCTCGCTCCAATCGGTGGGCGGCCCCGACGCCATCCAGTATTTGGCGTGGTCGGCCCCCTCGCGGCGGACGACGCGCTCCATCTCGGCCAGGACTTCGATGCCCCGCATTCCGGGCCGGGCCACTTCGAGCATGGTCCGGAAACCCAGATCGCTCAACTCGGCCGCCCGTTTCATCAATCCCACTTCGGCCGGCGACTTGACGCCGCGCAGCCGGGCGACCACGTCGTCCACCCGGCGGAGCTTGGACCCGAGCCCGGCGGCCAATGCCTCGTAGAAAGCCAGCGGCATGTTCTGAATCCCGACGATACCTACGTCCTTATCCCCGACTCCGTTCTCCTCCAGGATGGCGACGGTTTCGGCAGCAAAGTCGCGAGGTCCCTTGCCCCGTCCCCGGGCGACGGCGACCGCATGCGGATCGACGGCTTGGACCAGACGGATATCTTCCAGCGGCGACACCTCCTGCACCTGCTCCTGCATGTACTGAATGCCCGCAAACAGGAGTGCCGGCGGTCCGGAGACCGGGACTACCACCACCGAGTCCACGATGCGATCGTGGTTGGCCCAGCCCGAGAGATAGGCCACATGGGCGGTCTGGCCCCATTTGTGCTCCGCGGGGGGCGAATAGACGAAGAGAGCGCCCAGGTCCCGTTCCCGCAGAAATTCCCGGACCCGCTCGTGCCTGGACTCGAATTCCTGGGCTGAGATGGCTCCGTTCATGCCGTTTCCCTTTCGTGTTCGTTTGCCATTTTCTTCCGGTTGCTCCCATCGATACGTGGCTTCGGAAGACTGGCGAGTCTACCGCCGGGCCGACAGGATCGGCTCCAGGTGGATGCGAGCCATGCCGTAGACCAGGAACTCCGGCAGGGTGAACCGAAGCCGGCCGCCGTCGACCTGAATGGCAACCGTCTGCGGCTCCGGCCGCTCCGGCGACAACGCTTCCACCTTCACCACTCGGGAAGCCGCCGGCACCACGAAGTCGACGCCGATTCCGTCGACGGCGATGGGGTTCTCGTCGGCGATCCCGGTTCCTGCATAGCCCTCCGGGCCGGCTTCCCGGTCGTAGTTCACGAAGTGCAGTGTCACCTCGCCTCCTCCGGCGGGCCGGCTGGCCGAGACCCGCACCGTCGCCGGAGCCTGGAAGCGGCTCAAGTCCCCGAAGTTCTCCGTCTCCATTCCCTCGGCGGAGTCGATCTCGTAGACCCGGCGGTAGGCGCTCCTCTGCTCCGGCCGGATGATCTCGTCCGGGACCACGTCAAAGAGCACGTGACGGTCCATCAGGTGATGTCCGATCTTCTGAAATGCCGTCATGGCCGGGAGCAACCGGCCCTGGTGGTTGTGGCTGCGGGGGTGCGCCAGCAGGACCTCGCCGTAGGGCCGATTGGCGCGAAAGACTGAATCATACCGCTTCAGGAACTGGTAGTAGCGCACGAATTCCTGCTTGGCCGCCGGATCGGTGAAATCGATGTACCGGGCCATGGGCGCTCCGCCGTTGGCCATGAGCTCGGCCATGGAGGCCCGGATCTTGACCTTTTCGTAATGGCAGACCGTGTACGGCTTGTCGTCGAAGGCGCCCCGGATGTAACGCAGTTGCAGCGTCGGTTCCTGCCGGCCCAGGCAGTACCAGAGGTAGCTCTCGTCCTCTCCCCAGAGTTCGGAGGGGAGCATCATCCGCTCGTCGTTGTTCCCGGTGGGCGGATTCCCGAAATCCTGGGAGCTGTGGCCCCAGATGGAGGTGATCAGGTCCGGCTTGAGGGAACGGCCGTACTGGTGGAAGACGTCGTCGAAGGCCTCCTTGTTGACCAGGTCCGAGAAGAGCTGCATCTCCAGGCGCAACGGGGTCGTCTCGGCGGGACGATGCCGGGAGACGATCTCACTGAATTGATGAGCCTCAAGGTCTTCGATTCCGAACCGGCGGCGCAGCTCCTCCGGATCGTAGCGGGACGCCAGATGAGCCTTGAAGCCGTGCACGCAATAGCGGCAGTGGCAGTCGACCCGATAAAAGTAGTTGATCTGGAAGCCGTCCAATCCCCGTTCGATCCCCCGCTTGACCCAGGCCTTCAACACCCGGCGCCAGTGGGGGTTGGCCAGGCAGCCCCAATAGACGGTGTAAGGCGCGGCGTCCTCATCGAAACTGATGTAGGGAGACCCATCCCGATTCTTGGACAAGAGCTCCAAGGGGTCCGCCACCGGTTTCGGGCCCAGCTCCTTCTCGTCCCAGAGCTCTTCGTAGAACTTGAAAAAACCGTCCCTGGGCCGGCCCGACTGGTCCGGCCGCCCCAGCAGGTACTTGGCGACGTCGAAGTGTCCGATGGGTTTCACTCCGCGTTGCTTGAGCTCACGGTTGAGCTCCTGGAAGTAGTCGCCGCTCAGCCGGATCCGCTCGGCGGGGTCCTGAGCCTCGACCACCCCGGCATGGATGGGCAGCAGGGGGCCGGTGACGCCCTTGTTCTTGTCCGGGAGATGGGCGATGGACCAGAAGTCGGCGCCGTAGAAGCCGACCTGGGCGATCTCCGGCTCGGCCTCCCGGACGAAATCCAGGTAGCCGGGTTCCACGTACCGGGTCCAGTGGACGATCATCCGGGTGAACTCAAGGCGTTGGGGATCGCTCCGGGCGGTTTCGGAGGGCGGCGCTCCGGTCTGGCAGCCGGACGACGGCAAGGCTATGGAAGCGATGCAAAAAACCAGGACAAAGGCTTTGGAATGAGGATTCATCACTGGATTCCCGCGGCTTTGGGTTCAGGGTATACGATCCTGGACAGTCCCGCACGGGGGCTGTTGACATCTCTCTACCTGGATTCTTGAATGTCTGTCATGCATTCGGAGAATCGGAAACCGACTCTGTGGGGATCCCTGAATTGGGTGGGTTGGATCGGTCCGGCGGCATTGCTCGGATCGTGGGCCCTCTCCGTGCCTGCCACCGGCTCCCTGCCGGCCTCGTTGCGCGAGCCCTTCCGCCCCGACCCGAACACCGTGGTCCTGTACCACTTCGACGAGGGAACCGGCGAGGAAGCCCACGACGCCATGGGCGATCCGGCCCTGACTCTGAAGACCCACAAGAAGGCCCTGTGGGGGACCCGTCCCGGATTCGGCTCCACGGCCCGGTTCACCGTTCGCGAGGACGACGCCAATCTGCGGATCGGACCGGTGAACAACGACAAGCTGGAGTTGCGCACCTGCACCGAGGCTTGGACGGTGGAGGCCTGGGTGCGCTATGACGGATTCGCCCTGAGCGGAATCCGCTTGAACCATCCGGCTTCCTATCGGCCGCTCGGTTCCGGAACCGCGGGACCCTTCGCCAAGATCTGCGGGACCGACGACGAGGGCTTCAGCCTGCCGCCCGGGGTCCGTGGCGGATGGGATTTCAGCCTGCACTCCTGGTTGGACGAATGGCCGGTTCAGCCCGGGTTGCTGCCGGCGGCCCGGTTCATCGGTTCGCAGAAGCGGGCGCCTCACAGCGACACCGGTGGCTATGTCTACGCGGGACGCAAGGCCGGTTCCGGAACCCTGGTCCACGCCGACGCCATTCAGAACCCGGAATGGCGCCACGTGGCCTGGCAGTTCCGTTACCAAGACCAGACCCACTATCTTTTCCTGGATGGAAAGCTGATCTGGAAGATCACCCCGAGCCGGCATGTGATCAATGACGCCGAACGCAACGACATCCCCTTCATGGTCGGTGGGATCGTCAATTCGCTGGACCCGCCCTACCACGTCAAGACCTACGATTTCGAAGGGGAGGTGGACGAGCTCCGCATCTCCGACGTCATGCGCTACCCGGTGGCCGAGAAACTGGCCATCGTCCGGCGGCTGCTTCCGGAAGCCGGGTTGCACGCCCCCTACGCCGTGAAATTCTCCACCGATGCGGCCCGGGGGAACATCCGCTGGGAGCATATCGGGGGAAAGCTGCCGGATGGATTGACCTTCAACGAGGCTGCGGGGACCTTGGAAGGCCAGCCGGCGGAACCCGTCAAGGAACGTTCCTTCACGCTGCGAGCGACCGATTCGGCCGGGAACGACGACGAGCACACCTTCGCCGTCACCGTTTCGGCGGCCGAGGTGGTCACCTCCTCCCTCCCCGTCGGTTTCATCGGGACTCCGTACCGCCAGACACTTGAGACTCTCCATACGGTGGAGCCGGTGACCTGGCGGATGACGGAGGGAAGCTTGCCGGTGGGGATCTCCCTCGACCCGAAGCAGGGTGAGATCCAGGGCGACCCGACGGCTCTGGAGCTCGGAAGCATTCGGCTCGAGGCCACCGATGCGGCGGGCCAGACGGCATCGAGACGGTTCGAATTGAAGGTCGCTCCCGCACAGCTCCGGCGGATCGGACCCGACGACCAGACCGTCGCCCTCTGGGATTGGCAGGGACCCAGCGGCCGGTACATTCCGGACCTGACGGGAGATTCGGAATTGACTCTGACCTGGGTCAACACCAAGGGAGACACACGCCTGCCCCGGCCGGGCTGGGGACGTTATCCCCATTTCATCGGCGGCGGTGAAGGGGGCTTCGTCGGGCCCCAGTGGAACCGGAAGGTGGATCTTCAGACCCTCGATACCGAGTGGACGGTGGAGGCGTGGGTCCGCAGGGCCGGCCCCATCGACGGCTACTTTCGGGAGTTTCACTACGGCCACGTCTGCGGCACCTACGACAACACCGAACGGGGAGTCTGGGAGCTCTATCTTTCCGATCAGGGTACGTTCGACGGTGGCATGGCGCCGGGGGTCCACTTTTTCGGGGCCGAGCCGGAGCAGGCCCTCAGGGACCTGCATCCTTACAGCCGTCCCGAGGGAACGGTAGCGGCACCAGGATGGGTGGGGATCCGCGACACCGCCTGGCACCACATCGCCTGGCAGTACTCCTACGCCGAGGACCTCCACCAACTCTTCCTGGACGGCCGGTTGATCTGGGAAATGAAGAGCCCGGACGGCCACAGGCTGGTCAACAATCGAAGGCATCTGGCTCAGTTCTCGGTGGGGAGCCGTCTCAACGGACGCGCCCGGTACGGCGGGAACTTCAATTGGCTGGGGTTTGGGAATTTCTTCGGACAGATCGGCGAGATCCGGATTTCCCGGGTTCGCCGGTATTGAGCAAGGCTTTGGAGCGTTACGTGGATGCCGTGGTCAGGGCCGCTTCGCATGCCACCCTGGAGTAGAGAGATTCATTCATGAGACATCCTCAATTTGCCGTGTCCTCGTTTCTGATCCTGACGCTCTCGCTTCTCTCCTGCCAAGCACCACCTGAGGCACTCCGGCCCAACCTGATCGTCATCTTCTGCGACGACCTGGGGTACGGAGACCTGGGCAGCTTCGGGCATCCCACCATTCGGACTCCGAATCTGGACCGTATGGCCCAGGAGGGGCAGAAGTGGACTCACTTCTACGCGGCCGCCAGCGTCTGCACCCCCAGCCGAGCCGCTCTCCTCACGGGACGGCTGCCGGTGCGCAACGGCATGATGAGTCCGAAGAACCGGGTGCTGTTCCCCGATTCCGCAAGCGGAATTCCCGCAAACGAGGTCACGCTGGCGGAGGCGCTCCGGGCTGAAGGTTACGCCACCGGCTGCGTCGGGAAGTGGCACCTTGGGCACCTGCCCCAATATCTGCCCACCAACAACGGCTTCGATTCCTACTTCGGCATCCCCTATTCCAACGACATGGACCAGACGCGGAAAGGATCGACCCGGGATCTGGTGAAGAGGGCGCGAGTCGAGTATTGGAACGTCCCCCTGCTCCGAAACCGGGAGGTCGTGGAACGGCCGGCCGACCAGCGGACCATCACCAAGCGGTATTCCGAAGAAGCGGTCCGGTTCATTCGGGAGAACCGGGAGCGGCCTTTCTTCCTCTATCTGGCCCACAACCTGCCCCACGTGCCGCTGTTCGCGTCGGAGGGCTTCCTGGGGACCAGCAAACGAGGTCTTTACGGCGACGTGGTGGAAGAGATCGACCACGGCGTGGGACAGATCATGCAGGCCCTCACCGACCTGGACATTGCCGAGCGCTCGCTGGTGGTGTTCACCTCGGACAACGGCCCCTGGCTTCCCTACAAAGAGCATGGCGGCTCGGCGGGATTGCTCCGCGAGGGCAAGGGGGCGACCTGGGAAGGGGGTATGCGGGAACCCACCATTTTCTGGTGGCCGGGGCGGCTCGCCAAGGGGGTCGTGATGGGGATCGGCTCCACGCTGGACCTGTTCGCCACCTTCTGCGCTCTCACCGGCGCCGAACTGCCGTCCGACCGGGTGATGGACAGCTACGATCTGACTCCGGCTCTGTTCGGCAGCGGCGAGAGCCCGCGCAAGAACATGTTCTTCTACCGGGAGTCGAAGCTCTACGCCGTCCGACAGGGCGAATTCAAGGCTCACTTCATCACCAAGCCGGTCTACACCGGCCGGACCGAAGCCGAGACGCACCACGATCCGCCGTTGCTGTACCACCTGGACCGGGACCCCGGTGAGCAGTACGACGTGGCCCACCTCTACCCGGACGTGATTCAGAGCATCGAGACGCTGGTCGCCGACCACCAGTCCCAGATGGTTCTCGGTGAAGACAGACTCGCCCACCGAAGCCCGGACGCACGCCGGTGAAGAAAAACCCGGCGCCGGGTTCGCCAACGCTCGTCACATCTGAGGTTTGTCGATCTGATCGGTGCTGATCTCGTCGCGGGAGATCTTGTGGACGCTCTTGGGGTTGAAGGTCTGCCGTGTGCCGGAGCGAAGGGCGACCTCGATTCTGCCGCCGGTCAGGACGAAGAACTGAAGCAGGAACCCGCCTCCCTGCATGGTCTCGATCTGGTAATCCTCCTCCGTCAAATCACCGAGCCAATCGGGTAGCCGGCGTTCCAACTCCGGGTTTTCGGCGATCTCCCGGGGAAGGGCCATGATCAGCGTTCCCGGCTCCGAGGCCAGCAAGCCTGGGATCCGGGTCCTGACTTCAGCCATGAAGGAGATGATCCGGCCGGCTCGCTCCAGAGAATCTTCCGAACCTCCTGAATCCGGCGGCTGGATACCCCACGTGATGTGATGGATGAATGGATTGCCGTGTCCCTGCCGGAGCATGTGATCCCGGGCCGACTCATCGACCGGATGGACCACGGCGACGTAGTCGAACCAGCCCCGGTCTCTGGCGGCGCTGTTTCCCGGCAGGCCCGAAGGAACGTTGATGTAGTCGTGGCCGTCCACCGGTGAGGGGTAGCAGCGAGTGTCCCATCCGGCCACATACCCCAGTTCCCTCAGCGGTCCGGCGACCAGATGCGGAGGATCGCTGAAGACGGCCGCATGGTCCGGATTGGGAAGCAGGGGAATCCCGGCCCCGGCCATCTTTTCCCCCACTTCCAAGGCCTCTTCCAAGCGAGCCTCGCCGTTGGGTATCGCCAGGTAACGATCGAAATCCTCGGGGAGTCGAATCGGTCCGCTCATGGCCTCCCGGTTCAGTGTCAATCGATTTTCTCGACGACCATGGTCACCTCCTTCACGTCCCCCTTGAGCTTGTAGTAGGTGTGGACGTAGGCGCCGGGTCCGAATTCCCCTCCCTTGATGGAGGCGTCGGTCATGGCGAAGGTGAGGCGGCCCTTCTTGCGGGCGGTGACGACCAACTCGTCCGGGGTGATGGACTCCACCGTCCCATAGACGTCGAAGACCCTTTCTTCGATGGGTTTCTTCCGCCAGAAGCAGGCGGGTTGAAGGAGCGTGAGCAACAATACGGCGCAGAGAAAAGACCGGACCATGACTTGGATTCTAGCAGCCTCCAACATCAGCCGTCACATACTTCCTCAACGAGTGAGCCGATTCAGCAGTTCCAGGACCCGTTGCTCGATCAGGTATCGGACCACCCGAAAGCCGCTCATCCTTTCCTCCGGGGTCCCCCAGATCCGCGCCGGGTCGGGAAGGTCCCAATGCTCCGATCGAAGCTCCGCCGGCAGCACCGGACATGAGTCCCGGGCGTTCCGGCACAGGGTAATGAAATGATCGTAGCGCCGGAGATCCTTGTCTCCCAACACGTCGGAGGTCTGCTGCGAGATATCGATGCCCACCTCGTTCATGGCCCAGACGGCATACGGGTTGAGACCGGCTGGGCGGAACCCCGCGCTCTCCGCCCGGACCCATTTCAAACCATGGCGCCGAGCGAAGCCCTCGGCCATCTGGCTGCGGGCGGAGTTGCCGGTACATACGAAAAGAACGGAGGGCATCTTTACCATCGTCGTGACCGCCGGGCTTACTCCGGCTCCCGGCAGAGATTACGCTCCATGTGGACTGTCTGACAACCCCCGGGAGAGGAGGAAATGAGGAAAGAGGAAAGCTCCCTCACCGGCTGGGCTCCGGGGGATTCATGGAAGAAACAAGCCTTCGAACCAATCTGGCTCCAGAATCCTTAACCAGATCGTTTTCGGTAGACGTGCCCGCTACGCGTAAACTACGCGCCTTTCTTCACTCTTTCCTCTTTGCTCTTTCCTCCTTATCCCGTGTCTGGGTGCTACAATGCGTTTGCTCCTGAAGACTCTGACCGGATCAGTGGAGGGGTGAAGACCTTGACTTGGAGCCAGCGTGGGCTAGGAGCCTGCGCCGCAGAAATTGATCTACTGCGAAAGCGGTAGAATCGGTCCAGATTTCCCCGATTTCTCGGCGAATAGAACAACTATGCACCTCAAAATCGAGAAAATCTGGCCTCGATTCCCCACTTTCTCGCTGCGATCATTTCTACCGCGCAGACTCCTAGTTCCCAAAACAGCATCATTGACTCTTCTGGCTTGTTTCTTCCTGGGTGACGTCCCGGTTCGGGCGCAGCAGCGCTGGGAGATTCCTGAACGGCAGAGACACATCCAGATCGACGGATTCACCGACGAGTGGCAGGGAGTTCCCTGGTTGAAGCTCTCACCCTCAAGCGGCGACGAGGGGTTCAAGGAAGGAGACGTCGAGCTTCGAGTTCAGGGCCTCTGGGACAAGGAAAATCTCTATCTGGCGATGCACTGGACCGACGACATCTGGGATATCGAGCGCGTCCGCAGGCGGGATGCGGTCTGGCTGACCCCGGATCGGAGGCGCCGGGACCGGACACTCTTCTACGACTACCTGAAATTCCACATTCGCCGCTCCGACTATGACTACACCTTCTGGTTGACGCCGCGAATCGAAAGCCGGGGACCCTTTGGATGGCACCGCCTGCTGAAGGGTTACAAGGGCATGGAGACCGCCACCTCCGCTCCCATCGTCACGGCCAGGCAGAAACAGCACACCGCCACCTTGGAGGTCCTCTTCTCCTGGAAGGAGATGAGCATCAAACCCAAGTCGGGAAGGACCATCCCCCTGCTCCTGACCCTGGCGGACAGCGACCTGCCCGGCACTTCCCTCGAGATGAAGCTGGAGCGACTCAAGGCAATCCGCTGGAGAGGTGCAATGATTCTGGCCAAGACTCGGAGATGAACCACCCGGGAACGGACGGGCTCGACCCGTCACGGCGGCTGCGGATCGGCTTTGGCCGCTGAGCCAAGGACGCCGTCGAATCGCAGATCCATGCACCACAAGAAGGTCCTCATCACCGGGGCGTCGGCCGGAATCGGTGAAGCCACTGCCTACGCGTTTGCCGAGGAAGGGTGCGAGCTCTTTCTGGTGGCCCGACGAAGCGAACGGTTGGAGCAGGTGGCCGGCGAGTGCCGCCGCAGAGGTGCTCCCCAAGCCCTCTGGGCATCCCACGATCTGAGTCAGCCGGACCGCGGGACGGCCATCGTCCACGAGTGCCGCCAGCATCTCCAGGGTCTCGACGTGGTTGTCTCGAATGCCGGTTACGGTGTCGTTGGCCCGGTGGTCGAGATTCCCCCGGAG
Source organism: Acidobacteriota bacterium (assembly GCA_965263035.1). Taxonomy (GTDB): domain Bacteria; phylum Acidobacteriota; class UBA6911; order RPQK01; family JAJDTT01; genus JAJDTT01. The sequence goes on along the minus strand of OZ253580.1, from coordinate 3,298,883 downwards.
ACGGTGAATCGCATCTGGCGGGTCAACTTCCAGTCCGGATACGAGACCATCCATGCCGCCCTTCCCGGGCTGCTTCGGCAAGGAAGCGGACACATCGTTCTGGTCAGCAGCATCATCGGCAAAAGGGCCATGCCCTTCAACTCGGCGTACTGCGTGACCAAGTTCGCGCAGGCGGCACTGGCCGAATCGCTCTGGGGCGAACTCAGGGGGAGTGGCGTGGGGGTCAGCCTCATCTGTCCCGGATATACGGCGACCGAGTTTCACGAGGCGGCCACGCGGAGCGAAAGCGCCCAGGCCGCCAGCAGGCCATTCCGGCCGGACACCTCGGAATCGGTGGCGCGCGCCATCGTCAGTGCGGTCCGGCGCCGGCGCCGGGAAGTTCACATGACGGGACTCGGAAGGCTGCTCATCGGCTTGAACCGTCTATCGCCGGCCCTGACCGCCCGTGCGACGGCCTGGGTGGGCCGCCGTCAACTCAAGAAGACCGTCTGAATCAGCCCCGGCACTCCTGGCAGGGGCAAAGGTCCCTCAGGTAGTCGAAGGTGTAGATGCCGCTGGAGTGCCCGTCCTGCCACCAGATCCGGATTGCGTAACGCCCCACCAACTCGAGAGACGCTGGAGCGATACCCTGGTTGACTTGGCCCGGCAGCAGGATGCGCAGGCCCGTCATTTCGTCGACGCAGGAGGCACAGGGGCAGGCGAGCCTGAGATCTCGAGCCGGATAGAGACTCTGGTGTCCGTCACTCCAGGCAATGGCGACATCGTGCTGATTGGCCCGGCTGATCCGGCGAGGAATGTTCAACTGCCCGCTTGACCTAGAATGCGATCTGAATCTCCTGATTCAGCTCGCTGGACATGTTGCGGATGCTGATCTGCGCCGCGAGGTTTTCGGCCACGCTCACGAAGGATCGGGCGGCCAGCGACTCGGGAGCATCCAGAACGATGGGACGGCCCCGGTCGGACTGAACTCGAATGTCGGTGGAGAGAGGGATGTCCCCCAACAGCGGAAGCTCCAGTTGCTCACTGACCCGCTGCGCGCCTCCGGATCCGAAGATGGCCTCTCGCGTGCCGCAGCAACTGCAGACGTAGTAGCTCATGTTCTCCACCATCCCAAGGACGGGACAGTTCAACTGGTTGAACATGATGATAGCCTTCTGAGCCACGTTCAGGGCCACGTCCTGCGGGGTTGAGACGACGACGGCTCCGGTCAGGGAGATCTTCTGGCAGAGGCTCAACTGAACGTCCCCCGTACCCGGCGGCAGATCGATCACCAGATAGTCCAGCGCCCCCCATTGAACGCCGCCCAGGAACTGGCCGATCATCTTGTCCAGCATGGGACCCCGCCAGATGACGGCCTTGTCGCTGGGGAGGAAGAATCCCATGGAGATGACGCCGACGCCGTACTGCCGGATCGGGAGGATGCGGTTCCCGGGCGCCATGTCCGGCTTACCGGTGATCCCCATGAGAGTGGGAATGCTGGGCCCATAGACGTCGGCATCCAACAGGCCGACACTTGCCCCGCTCCGGGCCAGAGCCAGAGCCAGGTTGGCGCTCACTGTCGACTTCCCTACGCCGCCCTTTCCGCTGGCCACCGGGATGACGTTCTTCACGTCGGGCAGAAGGGCGGCCCCTCGGGATCCCATCGAGGATCGCACCTGCGCCGTCATGGTGACGTGGGCCTCTTCGATTCCCGGCACCGACAAGATAGCTTGCCGCGCCTGCTCCTTCATCAGATCCTTCACCGGACAGGCCGGCGTGGTCAGTTCGATGGTGACGGCGGCCGCCGGGCCGCAGAGCTTGACTTCCTTGACGAACCCGAGGGAAACGATATCTCGTCGGAGATCCGGGTCCTGAACTCTTCTCAGCGCCTCCAGAATCTCCTGCTTGTCACTCATATCTCACTTCCAGTCTCTAGAGAACGTTGGCCGGCGGAAACGTTGCCCCTCTATTCTACACGCCCCTTCAATCCAGCGGCGCGCCCCGTCACTGACTGATCTCGACGAAAATCCTTCCCGGAATACGTCGGGTGAACATCCGGACTTCGCGCGACTCTTCCTCATCTCGCTCATCTCGCGCGTCAGACTGATAATACAGGACGTAGTGGCTCTTCATCTCTTCGATGATGTCCGTGTAGATCTGTTGCAGATCGAGAAAGGAGTCCGAGAAGATGGTCCGTCCCCCATAGCGCCGAGTCTGATCGAGAAATCGGTTCTGGGCGACGACAAATCGGTGGAAGGCGCGACTGATGGTGCTCCGGATCGGCGCCTCTCGTTCGCCCAACTCCCGGCGGTAGTTCTCGATGAACCGGTTGGTGTAGATGATGGGGTAGACGGTGACTCCCTCCTGGCGCGAGACTCTGATCATGTCGCGGAAACTGGCTCTGCTGGCGGTGTCTATTCCGTCGCTGATCAGAACGACCACTTTCTTGCCTGGTCGAGACTTCAGGACGTTTCGGCAGACCCAGATCACCGAATCGTAGAGAGCCGTCTTGCCGTCGCTGGAGACGCGCGCCATCAGCGACCGGATATCCTGCGGTCTCTCGTCCCAGTCCAGGATCAACTCGGGAGTTTGGGAGAATCGGACGACGGCCGCACTTTCGTGCTCCAGCCCGCGGAAGAAGTCGATAGCCGTCTCCACGGCATTCTTCAGGAGGTCCTGGAGGCTCCAGCTGGAATCCAACATGACCGCCACGTTGATGGAAACCTCCTGCTCCTCAAGCATGGTGATGTTCTGGGGCCGGCCATTCTCCAGGACAACGAAGTCGTCTTTCGATAGATCTCGGATCAGATGGCCCCGATCGTCACGCACCAGGAAAGTGACCCGGATGTGCTCCAGCTGCATCTCGACTTCGACTCTGGAGATACCGGAACCGGCATCCTTTTGTTCCGGCGCGGCGTCCTGGACTGCAGCGGAGCAAGGAATCCCCAGAGCCAATAGAATGATCATGATCCAGGTGGGACGCCTGAGCATTGTGGGAATCTCAAGATAGCCTACCTGCCGGGCAAAAGCGAACCGGACCGGTTGCAGCAACGAACGAAACCGATCTGAAGGCCGCGGCTTCGGTAATCGACCGTGGCAAGAGCCGTCATCCGACTCGACCGGGTTCAAATCCAGGTGTAGGGCGTTGCTCCTTGGTCACATGCTTCCGGTAAGTCCTTCGTCGCGCCAGGTGTGGCAGGCGCAGTCCCGGTTTCGGTGCTACGTGGGACGTTCACCATGGACTGGTAAGCTATCTTGGTCATCGGGAGCAAGTGACCTGCCGTGAAATACGCCAACCAGATCAACACCGCCCTGGTCGCCGCTTCGGCTTTATTCGTCGTCTACATCCTGACTCAGACCTATTGGAGCACCGATCCAGGCGAGGAAATCGTGCGTCCGATGCGGCAGGAGGGAAGCCCGGTCGAGAGCACCTCTCCGGAGGTTTCGACTCCCAGCCCGGAACGCCGGATTCCGGCACCCAGGAGGCTTCCGGCCTCCGGATCGGAGACGGCCCCGGTTGAACCGCCCGCCACGGGTTCGACCCCAGCGGCGCCGACCGTCGGAGTCGGCGATTCGGATCGGCGGCTCGGCAACCGGCCCCAGACGACGGCTCCGCGCAGGTTGACGCCTACCCCGTCCCGGAGGGCGCCGGTAAGCCGATCCCCGGTGTCAAGGCCCTCCCGGGTTCCTCCAGTCAGGGCGCCCTCCGGCGGCCGGCCGGCCCGTCCCCCGATCCGTCCTCCCTGGGAGATCATCCCCGAGGAGAAGCGGCAGACCAGCGATCCCCCGCCCACTCCGCCCGTGCGTTCGTCCGCTCCGGAACAGCGCCTGCCTGACCGGTAGTAAGAGCCTGCGCCGCAGAAATTGATCTACCGCGCAGACTCCTAGCCTTGCCGGAGAGCCTGGACCGGATCGACCCGGGTGGCGCGATTGGCTGGAATCACGCCCGAGAGGAGGCTCAACCCCACCGCGAAACCGATGGCGCCCGCCACCAGCCACAGGGGATAGGCAAAGAGGTTGGGAGCGTCCAGAATATCGTGACTCTGGAAGTAGCGGTCGATGAAGACCGTGGCGATTCGGGTCAGAGTCCAGCCCGCAAGGAGGCCCATGACGCCGCCTGAAAATCCGATCAAGCCCGCCTCTGCCAGGAAGATGCGGCGGACGTCCCGATCGGTTCCTCCGATGGCCTTCATGATGCCGATGACCTGGCGGCGCTCCATGACCGAAATGATCAGGACATTGGCGATGCCCAGAGATGCGACGAGCATGGCGATTCCGCCCAGGACGCCGAGGACCACCTCAAGCACGAGAAACGCCTCTTGGATCCGCTTCATCTGGTCGACGATGGCGAACGTCGCCGCCCCCCAGGACCGGACCTCTTCCCGAACCCGCTCCAGGCTCACCAGATCCGCCACGCGCACGTCGATGCTGTCGTATTCCCGCCCTCGGCCTTCCTCCAGAGAGGTCAGACCGGACAGGGACGTCATCCCGCTCGCATTTTGCCTCCAGAGTACGCGCGCCTCTTCCAAGGGGATGACCACGCCCCGGAAAAACGGGTTGGTCTGATTCGGGAGCAGACGAGGCAAGACACCCACGACCTGATAGGAGAGTCGAACCGTTTCGAAGGGGAGATCCCCGTCGTCGACGTCCCGCTTGAGACGATCCGTCAAGAGTTGGATGGTTTTCCCCACTGCCTTTTCCGGGGGCTCGAACCCCAACCGGCGAGCCACCCGGCCGGTGAGGACGATCTCGGGCCCCTTGGTCCCGGAGAGAAACCGCCCCTGAGTGATCTTCGAATAGGGGGACAGGGGAGCGACGTGCGGGCCTGCTCCGCGGACCCGGGTCAGGTGAACCTTGTCCCCGTGCTCCAGACGAGCCGCGAATCGGATGTCCGGCTGGACGCTCACGACTCCTTCAAGCGCCGAAACCCGGCGGACCAGGTCTTCGTCCAGAACCGGTCTGGCGGTTGGGGTGGTGGAGTCCGGGTCGGAATCCCGAAACCGTCGGAAGCTCTGGGATCTGGCGGGTCCCAGAATCTGGAAAGAGGTGAAAACCTCCCGCACCTCCAGGTTCCCCACCGTCTGCAAGCGCAGCCCGGCTCCGAAACTCACCAGCGCCACCAGGGTGGAGATCGCGATCAGAACCCCCAGGCAGGTCAGGACGAAGCGAAGGCGGGCCTGTCCGATATTGCGCCAGGCCAGCTGGAAGATGTCTCTCCAGGGCATCAGTCCTCTCCGCCCGGGCTTCCGTTCCCGCCGCCTTTGCCGCGCCCGAGCCGTTCTTCCCGGAAAAGACGGCCGTCCCTCAATTCGATCACGCGATCCAGGCATTCTTTCCAGAGATCCTGCTCGTGGGTCACGCAGATCACGGTGCGCCCCTCCGAGTGGAGCCGCTTGAAGATCTCCTGGATCTCCCTGGCCGTGGCACTGTCCAAGTTGCCGGTGGGTTCGTCGGCGAGAAGAAACTGAGGTTCGTTGGCGAGTGAACGAGCGATGGAGACCCGTTGTTGCTCACCTCCGGAGAGCTGAGAGGGAACGTGGTCCAGACGGTGGGAGAGTCCAACATTTTCCATCAGCGATCTGGCCTTGTCCGCCCGTTTTCCCGGTCCCAACCCGGAGAACGCCATGGGCAATTCCACGTTCTGGAGGGCGGTCAAGGTCGGGATCAGATGAAAGAATTGAAACACGATTCCCACCGTGTGCTGGCGATGATGAGCCAATTGTTCGGGACTCATTCGGGTCAGGTCCCGGTCGCCGACCCAGAGCGATCCCGAACTGGGGCGGTCCAGCCCCGCCAGCAGGTTGAGCAGGGTCGACTTCCCGGAACCGGAACGGCCCACGACACCCAGAAACTCTCCCGGAACGACCTCCAGCGAGATCCCGTCCAGGGCCCGGACCACCCGCTCTCCCATGGGATAGTCCTTGGTGAGGTTCTCGACTCTCAATGATTCCACAACGCGCGTATTGTGACCGATTTCGGCCCGCCGTGCCCAGAGACCCGCGTCAGATCTCCTTGCGGGGTACGACGGCGCTGTCGCCGAGCGGATCGGAGCTTACTTGCAAGATCTCCGCCGGTGGTCCAGCATCGTAGCCCCATGAGATACGCCTTGATTGCCTTGTGGTTGTGGGCGGCAGCCGCGACGGTTCCCGCTGCGGGGTCGAGCCGGGTCGTAGAACGGAAGGACCTGTCCTACTACGAAGGATCCGACGCTCATCCCAGCAAGCACAAACTGGACCTCTACCTCCCGTCGGGAAGCGAGGGGCATCCGGTGCTGGTGTTCGTCCACGGCGGTTCCTGGAAACGGGGCGACAAGGACGCCTACGGGGGGGCCTACGGAGCCATGGGCCGGAGTCTGGCCGCCGAGGGCGTGGCCGTGGCGGTGATCAACTATCGGCTCACCCCAGAGGTGCGCCATCCCGAGCACGCCCGGGACGTGGCGCGGGCGGTCAGCTGGGTTCATGGCAATGCCTCCCGGTACGGTTGGAACCCCAGAAAGATCGTTCTCGTGGGGCATTCGGCCGGCGCGCATCTCTGCTCCCTGACGGCGTTGGACGAAGTGTATCTGAAGGAGCACGGCCGGACGCCCGATGTGATCGGCGGGGTGGTGGCCGTCAGCGGTGTCTACGACCTGACCCGGACCGGGGTGACGGGACAGCTCCTCTACCAGGATGTCTTCGGCACCCGAAACGAACAACTCCAGGCCGCCTCCCCAGCTCTCCGAGTGCGGAGCAAGCCGGCGCCTTTTCTACTGCTCTATGCCGCGCAGGACTATCCCACGGCCGACTATCAGACGCGGCGTCTCGAGAGCGCCCTGGCCAAGTCGGGGGGAACGGTCCGGAGCCTGGAGATTGCGGACCGCAACCACGTGAACATCATCGCCGGATTGGGTCGAAAGGGCGATCCGGTGCGGGAGGAGATCCTCCGCTTCTTGAAGGAACTCTTCCCTTCCGGCTAGTCGCCGACGCCATGACCCAACAGTACCCTGTCCTGCCTGGCCGCCTCCTCTGGTCGGGAGAACACTGGATCTGCTTTCTGCGTGCGCCCGGAACCCGCGAGGATTCCGTTCGAGTCAGCCTCTACCGGTCCGTTTACAGCCCCGCCGGTGAGGGGCACGTCGCCTTCGTGGACGTTCCCGGCTCCCTCCAGGCGGTCTTGACCGACAATCGAGCCTTCCTGGAGTTCATCCGGGAAACCATGTTTCGAGGAAATGCACCCCCCTTCAGGTCGAGCCTCCCGATCATCGAAGCCGTTTTTCAACGCGGGGGCGACCTGAAAGAGTCACCGTCATGGATCATGGAGGCCGGAAGACATCGCCTGAGCGTGACCTGGACCCGGCTGGAGCCGGCCACCCTGACTTACCGTGCCGACCCGGAAATTCAGCGGCGAAGGCCCGCCTTCACGGTGCTCTTCTTCTGCCAAGGGGCTCGGGTCCTCCTGGATGGCCGCCGGATCGAAGGCACCCCCTACCCTCGAAGCATCTGGCGGGAGGCATTGGGAGGCGGAGACCGGAGTTCCTGCGTCTTCGCCATCGCCGAAACCATGATCCGGCCTCCGGATTGAACGGATCACAAATTGTTCGGGGGCAATGAACCATTAGGATCCGGTGGCGGTCTAATATATTGGAACCAAAAGGTATACACTGGTGGGAAACTCGATCATGTTAACTAGACTATTCCTTATTTCCCTCTTTCTCCTCCAACCCTTGGCCGCCGAGAAGAAGGCCGATCCCAGGGACGCTAAACAGGAAGTGACCGTCGAAAAGACCGGACTCTTCAACCTGCACGGTTTCTCCCTGGGAGTCGGATACAGCTCCAGCCGGTTCCGCTACTACCCGCCGTTCGGTCATTTCCGTCCCTACTCGTATTACTGGGGCAGGTACCCGTTCCACCATTTGACCGGCGCCTGGGCCTATCCCGATTTCTACCATCCCGCTTACTTTGCGGGTTACGGACGAACCGCCAGGGGAGGCCGTATCAAGTTGAAGACGAAATACAAGAAGGCGAGCGTCTACCTGGACGGCGCCTTCGCCGGTCTGGCCAAAGATCTCAAGGAAATCTGGCTGGAACCGGGTGTGTACCAGTTGAAGGTGGAACCCGAACGGCACGAGCCCTTCGAGATTCGGGTCTACGTACTGACGGGGAAGACTGTAAGGATCGAACCCAAATTCCAGAAGAGATCCCAGGAGTAGACTATGAAAAAGTTGATTCAGACCCTTTCCATCCCACTGCTCTCCGGAATCTTCGTCTTGGCCAACTCGGATGGCACCCCTCCTCTGAGCAATGTCAGGAAGTATCCCGTCTCCATCGAGAAGGACGGCTACAGTCTGGGCGCCCGGTTGCTCAGCGAGAAGGAGGTGCTGCAAAACTTCGTCACTCCCCTGAAGGGAAAGTACGTCGTCGTGGAAGTGGCAATGTACCCCGGCAGCAACGATATCGAGGTGGACAACAGGGACTTCGTACTCCGGATTGACGGTTTCGACAGGTCGTTCCGTCCCCAGGAAGCGAGCCAAATCGCGATCGGCCAGCAGCTGACGGCCAAGCCGCGCAGGCGGGTCGGCATCGTCCCGTACGGCAACATCGAATACGAATCGGGTCGAGGCCACTATCCTGATTCACGGCGTCTTCCCAGGCGCAGTGATCGCCGTGATGTCGAAGATCCCGACTGGGATCGCCGCAATCGCGACCGGGATTACGGCTACGGTGGTCTCCGGACCGTCGTGGGAGTCGGCGTCGTCCTCGATCGTCAGCCCCAGCCCTCCAGCGACCAGGACCGGCACGTCATGGAGACCGAGTTGCAGGACAAGAGTTTTCCCCAGGGATTCAGCGGTTCGCCGGTCGCCGGCCACCTCTACTTCGCAGTCGGAGAGTACCGCGAGAAGGCGGAGCACCGGCTCGAATACCGTGGTAACGGGGAAACTACCGTCCTGGTCCTTCCCAGAAAATAGGACCACCCGGCCACTTTAGCGGCCCGACTCGCGGGTAGGACAGCCTGACTTCCAAGACCCGGCCTTGAACCCCTTCCCCGCCGCCGGGTTTTCCTTTCGAGATCTCCTCCGTACCGAATTTCGCGTTCTTGCTGGTAGGATTGTGGAATGGTACCGGTTCCCTGGAAGGTTTCTCTTCACGGTGGACACAGCGGCGCCTTCTGCGATCACGCCGAAGGAACTCTCCAGCAGATTCTGGAAGCTGCGGTGGCGCAGAAGATGTCCGTTTTCGGGATCACGGAACACGCTCCGAGGCTGGGAGAACGCTTCCTCTATGCCCGCGAGATCGAGCTGGGTTGGGACGTATCCAAGCTGGAGCGGGACTTTCGTGCCTACCGCTCGGCGCTGGACCCCCTGGTTCGCGAATTCAGTCCCCATTTGCAGGTCTTGAAGGGTTTTGAAGCCGAGGTCGTCCCCAGTTCGACCTATGCCGACGTCATGCGCCGTTACCGGTCGGACATGGGTTTCGACTACATCGTGGGCTCCGTCCACTTCGTGGGGGAAATCATCATCGACAGCGAGCCCGAAGACTTCGAACGCGCCCTGAACTGGGCCGGCGGCCTGGAAGCCCTGGCGACCCGCTACTACGAGGCCGTAGCTCGCATGGTCGAAGCACTCCGGCCCGAGGTGGTGGGACATCTGGATCTGGTTCGCAAGAACGGACGGCACTACGGACCGTTGGACACGCCGGCCATCAGGCGGTCGGCACGGGAGGCCCTGGAGGTGATCCGCCGCCACGAGAGCATCCTGGATCTCAACACGGCCGGATACCGCAAGAACCTGGGCTGTCCCTACCCGGAACCCTGGCTGTTGCGGCAGGCGCATGAAATGGGCATCGGTGTCTGTTTCGGCGACGACAGCCACGGCCCCGACCAGGTGGGCGCCGGAATCGAGGAGGCCCGTTTCTACCTGTTGGACAATGGCATTTCCGAGATTCGGACCCTCGCCAAGGAAGGGGACCGGGTGGTCCGCAGATCCGTCCCACTTCATTGATTCCTCTCGGTCGAAGTTACGGAGTAACCGATGAACTATTCCTCAGAAGCGGCAGGAGCACCTCGAATCGAAACCGGCGGCCGCGTGCTGGTGTGTCCGGGAGGACACGCGCCCAAGGTGGTCCGATTGGGAGACGATCATCTCCTGGTGGCCGCCCGAACCGGCTTGACCGGAGTCGCCGATAACAGCTCCGTGTCCCTGGTGGAGTCCCACGATGGAGGCCGGACCTGGGCCGAGCCTCGCATCCTCATCGATTCCCGGTACGACGAGCGGGTGCAGATGATGAGCCGTCTCCCGGGGGGCGGCATCCTGCTCGGGTTCACCCGGCGGTCCAACGGCACCTGCAAGAGCATGCTCACGACCTCCGACGATGCGGGCAGGAGCTGGGACGATCCCTTCGAGTTGAGCCCGGGACCATTCGACTACGTCTACCCTTTCGGGGGTGTGACTGCGCTTCCGGGCGGCGAACTCCTGCTTACCGCCTACGGGGGCTACTACCCGATTTACGAACACGGGGACAAACCGCGGGAACGAAAGGGCGACTTCACCCTCTTCTTCCGCTCCCGGGACGGAAGTCGATGGGAGTACGGAGGCCTGATCTGCCGTTTCACGACCCAGCCCCATCTCCTGCGCCTCTCCTCCGGTGTGCTCCTGGCGTCGCTTCGCAGCGCCGAACTGGAAGAGGCCATGACCTATGAGGAGTCGCTCAAGCGGCCGCTGGCCCGAACTCTGGTGAGTGAGTCCCGAGACGAGGGGAGGATCTGGTCCCGGCCCCGGCAGGTGACGGATGCCGCCGAGATGCAGGGATTTCTACTGGAGTCCTCGTGGGGTGAGCTGGTCATGACCTACAGCGTGAGGCACAAGCCCTACGGTGTCGCCATCCGGACCAGCCGCGACCAGGGAAAGAACTGGGGGCCGCCGGCGGCCTTGGCCGACGACGCGCCTGCGACCGACGTGGGGCTGTCTCAGACCCTGGAAATGGAGCCGGGAAAGTTCCTCACGTTCTACCACTGGGAGGATCGAAGCACCCCGCGGCGCGAGGCCGACCTGCTTGGGATCTTCTGGCGGATGAGTCCGCAGCCCGACCGTTCGTAGCTGAGGCGGAGTCCGCCGCGATTTTCAGGCGCAGTACTCGTTCAACTTGGCGCCCAGCCTTTCGATCTCCTCCCAGGTGTTGAAGAAGTGGACGCAGACGCGGATATCGCGGGGGTGTTCCAAGGGCGCGACCACAATCCCGTCCTTTTCGGCCAGACGCTGGTAGAAGTCCATCCCCAGAAAACCTTCGGGCAGCCTCAGACTCACCACTCCGCTCCGGCTCCCGTCTTCAAGGGGAGAGATGAGCTGGAAGAGTCGCGAATCCCGGACCCATTCCGAGAACCGTTTTGAAAGGTCCGCGGTCCGGCGGTGGATTCGATCCCAGCCCACGCCTTCGAGCCAGCGCAGGGTCTCGGCAAATCCTCCGAAGATGGGCAGAGCCCGGGTCCCGAACTCGTACCGGCGGCCGTCCGGATGCCACTCGTACCGGCCGTCGTCCTCGATGGTGACCTGGCTGTGGGCTCCGGTCCACGAGACCGGGGTCGAGTTCAGGATCTCCTTGCGGGTCAGGAGTCCCCCGGTCCCCTTGGGGCCCAGCAGCCACTTGTGGCCGCAGAACGAGTAGTAGTCGCACCCCAGGCCGTGGAAGTCGAGCGGGATGTTTCCGGCGGCCTGGGCGCCGTCCAGCAACAGCCGCACGTTGCGCTGGTGCAGCTCTCGAGCCAGCTGCCGGGCCGGGAGAATTCGGCCGTTGCGGCGGGAAACGTGGCTCATGGCCACCAGTCGCGTCCGGGGAGAAATCTGGCTCAGAACGCTGCCGAGAACGTCCTCACCCACGTCCATGGGAGCCCGTCGATAGACGACGCCGAAACGCTCGTGGAGGTTGTAGGACGGCTGCAGCAGGGCGGGGTGCTCATGATTGCTGATGAGGATCTCGTCCCCCGCCTTCCAGTCGATGGACCAGATGACGATGTTGAGACCCTCGGTGGTGTTGTGGGTCAGGGTCACTTCTTCTTCATCGGCACCCAAGGCGGCTGCGACCAAGGCCCGGCACTCATCTTCCACGACGGCGATACGGGGGTTGATCCGAGGGTCTCCAGGTCCACGATTCTGCAGGTCCAGAAGCTCCTTGACCCGTTCGATCACGGGCGTGGGAGAGGGGCCGATCCCCCCGGTCAGAAAATAGGCGGATTCCGCGGTGGCCGGAATTTCCCTGCGAACCCGGCTCACCCATTGCGGAAGTGTGGCTTGACTGGTGGTAGCGACGGCTAGTCCCATGTTTCCCATCCAGGTTGTTCCGGCCGCTGCTGCCAGCGACGCGGATTTCAAAAAGGTTCTTCTCGGCGATTTGCGGCTCTCGGATCGGGGCAGATTCTCTCTCATCGAACTCCTGACGTATTGTCGGGGGAACTCTCTCTGGTCAATTCAGACGCCGCAACAGGTATCCGGGACGGAAGGAGCGCCGGGAGCGGATCCAGACTGAGAAACGCTCCCGGGGGTCTTCGACGCGGTCGAGACTGAAGACGCCTCGACCCAACAACCCGGACAGTGTCTGCGTTAAGACGGGCTGCAGCTGTTCGAAGGTCTCCGCACTGTTGGGGGTATGGAGCCGATCGTTCGCCACCAGCAACATCTCCCGGGTATGGAAGCGCACTCTGCCGCCCAGAACGGGATCGGATTCCAGTCGGCTGCAGGCCAGGAGCGTGTGCTTGAAGACCTCCCGGATACACTGCTCCCGGGTCCCGTCCAGATTTTGCTTGCGGCAATAGAGGAGTCCGGGCCGGTCTTCGCTCTGGTCCAAGCTGAAGTTTCCCTCGTGAGCGACCAGCAGTATGCCGGCCCCCCGGTGGACGTGACTGTAATCGTGGACGTCGATGAGCAGGTGTCCATCCGCGGCTCGGTTCTGGATCCAGGAATGGAAGACGGGGATGAATTCCTCCGTTTCGGCCCGGAGGGGCTCCTCCACAAAGATCTTGAGTCCCAGTTTCTGCCAGCCGCCCATACGCTTGCCTAATGGACTCCCGAGATTTCCCGGGCCATGCGCTCGTAACAGGCATGAGCCGCTTCGATGAAGAGCTGGCTCTCCTCCACCACCTGATGGGCCGTGTCCCTGCTGGGGCTCTCCGGAGGCGACTGGTGACGGCGGAAAAGGTAGTTGGCGAACTTGCCGCCGGCGTACTTGTCGGAAAACAGCCCGGTGTCGTAGAAGCGGCGCCGAAACTCCGACACGACAGTGTCCGGAGCGCCCGGAACGTCCAGAATTTCAGTCTTGACCAGGGCTCTGGCGGCCTCCACCATGGCTCGGTAGCTCAACGAGTCGGCGCCGGCAAAGTCCATGTCGTCCAGCCTGAGTTGGGCTTCGAAGACCAGCTGCTCGGCAGATGCGAGATTGAACTGGGTCAAGGTGACCACCTCTCCAGCGCATTCTCCCGTCCCCAGATCCCCCATGGAGAATTCCCTGGGATCGCCCCAATCGCTGTAGAAGGAGGAGTCGACCTCATAGGCCGGAACCTGCAACAGGTCCTGCAGCATGGCTCGAAGGTCCTTCTTGCCGACGCCCCGGACGAATTCCTGAAAGCTCTCGCCATTGCTCCGATACTCCAGGTATCGGCCGGTGATACGCTCCAGAACCTCGGGCACGTTCCGGGCCGGCGCCGAGCCCATAGCCAGTCCGTAGGAGGCGGCGTTCTCGGACCACTGGCCTCCCAGCACCACCTGGAAGTGAGGCACCTTGTGGCCCTTGATGGTGCGGCTGGTTCCGTAGAATCCGATGTCCGCGACGTGGTGCTGACCGCAGGAGTTGAAGCAGCCGCTGATCTTGATCCGCAGGTTCTTGATCGAATCATCCAGCTGGAAGAACTTGGCGCCGAGCCTCCTCCGGAACTCGGCAGCCAGTCCTCGCGAGGAGGCGATTCCCAACTTGCAGGTGTCGGTGCCGGGACAGGCCGTCACGTCCACGATCGTACCGGCGCCATGGGCGCCCAGACCGATCTTCTCCAACTCAGCGTAGAGTTCCGGCAGGTCCGCTTCGCTGACCCAACGCAGCACCATGTTCTGCTCCACGGTGGTCCGGATGTTCTCGCCGGAGAAACGGCGGGCGACCACTGCCAGCTCTCGGGCCTGCCACGACGACAAGTCTCCCAAGGGGAGAGTCGCGGTGGCGACGGCGTAGCCCGTCTGCCTCTGGCGGTAGACGTTGGTCCGGACCCAGTGCTCGAAGCCCGGAGGCGGCTGATGTCCGTTCAATACCGCCGGGGGCCGGACCGCGGTTTCCTGAAATTCCGGAACCTGGGGCAGATACGCGGTCCATCGCTCGTCCGGAGCCATGATCTCGCGCTCCTTCAGAACCTCCTTGCGAAACTCGTCTATTCCCAGCTTGGCCACCAGGAATTTGATGCGGGCCCGCGCCCGGTTCTTCTTCTCTCCCAAGCGGGCGAACACCCTGGACATGGCCTGCGCCGTGGGCAGCAGCTCTGCTTCAGGAAGAAAGGGATCGAAGAGCTTGGCCTGGTGTGGCACGGCTCCCAGACCTCCCCCGACGTACAGTTCGAATCCGCGTTTGATCCGGTCGCCTTCTCGCCGCACCACCGCGATTGCCCCCATGTCATGCATGCTGGCCAGCCCGCAGGCTTCCTCGCGGCATCCCGAGAATGAGATCTTGAACTTGCGGCCGAAGTCCTGGACATCGGGGTGCCCCAGAAGGAAGGCGCTGCAGGCCTTGGCATAAGGACTGACGTCGAAGGACTCGGTATGGCAGACGCCGGCCAGAGGACAGGCCGTCACGTTCCGGACCGAGTTCCCGCAGGCCTCCCGGGTCGTGATCCCCACCGCGGCCAATCTCCGCATCAGGCTGGGAGTGTCGTCGATGTGGACGAAATGAAGTTGATAGTCCTGTCTTGTGGTGACGTGGAGCACTCCGTCCGAATACTCCTCGGCCATATCCGCCAACACCTCCAGTTGGCGGGGATTGACCCCCCCGTACGGGATCTTGATTCGCATCATCCCGGGAGCGTCCCAAAGGGTCTCGGGCCCCTTGATGACGTCGCCGGAAGGATAGGGGAGCTGCTGCGACCGGATCCCGTCGTGGCGGAAACCGTTGTCGTATCTCTGGCCGTAGATGCCGCGCCGCAAGCGCGTCTCGGCGAAGATCTTCTCACCCAGCTTTCCCTGACGTCTCAGCTCCATCTGCATCTCGAAGATGTCGATCTCGCGGCCGAGCTCGTCCGGGATATCGGTGCCCAAGTGCTCCTTCCAGGTAGTCATGGCCCGATTCCTCCAAGTCTTTTCAGCTTATGAAACGACACTATCTTGACCCAATCGATCGGAATAATCAAATAGGGCGCCGAATGCCTACTCAAGTCCCAGCAAGGGGCCGGCATCGCGATGGATCATCGCTTCCATCTGTTCCGGATCCAACCGCGGCAAGGCGGTGCCTTCCAGCATGTCGTTGATGGATCGCAGCCCGGCCAGAGACTCGTCCACGTTGGTGATGGGGTAGTCGGTCCCGAACAGGAGCTTGTTCCAGACACCGTATTCCTGGACCAGCATCAGGCTCTGGTAGAGCTGGAAGGGCCGGTAGTGGATGGCCGACACGTCCGAGTAGACATGAGGATGCTTCCGGATCACCGCCACCGTTTCACCCTCGTACGGATGTCCCAGGTGCGCCAGAATGATCCGGCACTCCGGGTGCTTGATGGCGACGGGATCCAGATGCCGGGGCAACGTGGTGTCCAGAGGGGCACGGTCCACGAAAGTGGTCCCCGTATGGAGCAGGACCGGCAGTTGGTGGCGGACGGCATACTGCCACAGGTGATCCAGCTCCGGGGCCTGGGGATAGAATCCGGCATACATGGGCATCAGCTTGATGCCTCTCATCTTCAGGTCCTGGTGGCCCTCCTCCAGTTCCTCCTGCCACCCCGGTTGGGTCGGATCAAGGGAGAGAAACGGGATCAGATTGTCGGGGTCCTGCGAGCAATATTCGACGATGAATTTATCGGGAGTCCAGAGGCCCGCCAGCTTGGCCTTACCACCGAAGACGACGGTCTTGACTCGATCCGGGACCGTCCGGCAACGGGCTCGATAGTCTTCCAGGGTGCTGTCCAGGGGAATTTCGTAGCCCCTCATTCGGATTGCCTGTTGGCGGAACCGATCCGAGAAATGGTCCGGATATCTCCAGCCATGAGTATGCACGTCAAAAATCACACGTCACCTCCCGGCAGCCCGTGGCAAAAGTCGTCGCGGCATTCGACCGGGTCTGCATCCCGGCGGACTGCGTTGCGCCAGAGCAGGGTAACGTGTTCCCGGAGCGACTTCCAGGATCGGATTTCCCCCTTTGCCGGTACGATCATTCCCACGGACTGCTATCATGTTCCCGATTTCAGCGACACCGTTCTCAGGCGTAGGAGGCACTGCACTTCCCATGAAATTCCTTTCCAATCCGGTCCCGATGGATTCGACACTCCGCCGCCCCGCCATCGCGGCCGCAGCCCTCCTGGTCTTCTTTCAGACCGTGCCCGTTTTCGCCGAGTCCCACCATCAGGTCCGACTGGTCAAGACCGACGCGGCCCGCGTGGACATCTACATCGGCAAGAGCCTGTTCGCCTCCTACCACTACGGAATCGGCGTTCACAAACCAATCTTCCATCCCCTGCTCAGCCCCAAGGGCCACCGGCTCACGCGCGCGTACCCCATGGAATTCGGGATACCCGACGAGCATTACGACCATTGGCACCACGAGGGGATCTCATTCACCTATGGGAACCTCAACGGCGTGGATTTCTGGTCCAAGTTGCCCGGTGGACGAGACAGACCCGGCAGCGGCCGGATCCGGCACACCGGCTTCACCCGGCCGGAAGACGGACAGAAGGGGGTCATGGAAACCACGTCGGACTGGATCGCGCCCTCCGGTAAGGTGCTGCTGAAACAGGACTCGCGGATGACCATCGAGGCGGGCCCCGGGTGGCGGACCCTGGACTTGAGATTCACGCTGACGGCGCAGGAACAAAGGGTGACGTTCAACGATACCAAGGAGGGGATGATGGCCATCCGCGTCGCCCCCGAACTGCGGGAAGACCGGACCGGCCGTTACCTGAACGCCCAGGGGTTGGAGCTGTCGAAGGCCGTCTGGGGCAAGAAGTCTTCTTGGGTGGCGCTACGCGGCTCGGTCCAGGGAGAGGACCTGACGCTGGCCATCATGAACCACCCCGGCAGTATCGAGTTTCCCACCTTCTGGCACGCCCGGGGCTACGGACTCTTTTCCGCCAACCCCTTCGGGCGTAAGGATTTCCAGAAAGGTTCCCCACCGCTGAACAGCTCTCTCGAACCGGGCGAATCGGCCCTCTTTCTCTACCGGATACTGGTGCATTCCGGGCACCTCTCCCGGTCCCGGATGGCGGCTCAATTCGAGAGCTATCGAGCAACGAAACCGTAACCAAGGGCGCCGCATCACGCGACGGTGCAGGCGCTGCGTCTTCTTGTCCTGCTCCAGAGGGGCAGTTATAATCCCTGACCCATGCTCGGGACCATGTTCTCAATCCTTTCCCCCGACGGCTACGTGAAATCCGGGGCCCGCATTCCGCCCCTGAGATTGGATCAGCAGCTCCGTCTCTACCGGTTGATGTGCTTGAACCGGAGGATCGACGACCAGATGATCCGGCTTCAGAGGCAGGGGCGCCTCGGTTTCTACGTCGGGTCTCGGGGGGAGGAGGCGGCCATCATCGGTAGCGCGTTCGCCCTGGAACAGCGGGACTGGGTCGTCCCCTGCTACCGGGAGTTGGGCGCCGCTCTGGTCAAAGGCTTTCCCCTGATCGATCTTGTCTGCCAGTTCTTCGGAAATTCCCGGGACCTGACCAAGGGCCGGCAGATGCCGAACCACTACGCCAACCACGACTTGAGGGTGACGTCGATTTCGAGCCCTGTGGGGAGCCAGATCCCCCATGCCGTCGGTCTGGCTCTGGGCGCCCGTCTGGCCGGCAGGGACGACGTGGCACTCGTCTACTTCGGCGATGGCGCCACCTCCCAGGGCGACTTCCATGTCGCCACCAACTTCGCCGGAGTCTTCAAGACTCCGACCATCCTCTTCTGCCGGAACAACCAGTGGGCGATTTCTGTTCCCGTAGAGTCTCAGACGGCCTCCCGGAACATGGCCGTCAAGGCGATCGCATACGGTATTGAAGGGGTCCGTGTCGACGGAAACGATATCTTCGCCGTCTACGACGTCACCTCCAAGGCGGTGGCGAAGGCAAGAAGGGGCGAAGGTCCGACGCTCATCGAGGCGGTGACCTACCGCCGGGGAGGCCACTCCACCTCCGACGACCCCAATTCCTATCGGGACGACGCCGAGGTCGAGCTTTGGGTCGAGCGCGATCCGATACTGCGGTTCCGTTCGTACTTGACCCGGCAGGGACACTGGGACGACGACAAGGAGCAGGCGCTGGAGGACGAGATCCGAGCGACCATTCGCAGCACGCTGGAAGAGGCCTCCCGATCCGGACCGCCGTCTTTGGACACCATGTTCGACGACGTCTACGACGAGATGCCGTGGCATCTCCGTGAGCAAATGGAGTCGGTCTGCATGCCGGAGGAGTTTCAGACCGTCGACCAGGGGACCTGACCCACTTCCCCGGAAGCCAGATGCCGATTCGGAACATCATCCAGGCAGTCAACGACGGTCTGCGCACCGAGATGCGGCGCGACCCCAGCGTGGTGGTTCTGGGTGAAGACGTGGGGCGTTTCGGCGGGGTCTTCCGTGCCACCAAGGGCCTCCAGGACGAGTTCGGAGACCATCGGGTATTCGACACGCCGCTGGCCGAGTCGGGCATTATCGGGGCCGCCATCGGGATGGCCATGTACGGCTTTCGGCCGGTTCCCGAGGTTCAATTCGCGGATTTCATCTATCCCGCCTTCGATCAGATCGTCAACGAACTGGCCAAGATGCGGTACCGTTCCGGCGGCCAATACACGTGTCCCATGGTGATCCGAACCCCCTATGGCGGAGGCATCCGGGGAGGGCACTACCACTCCCAGAGTCCGGAAGCCTATTTCGTCCATACTCCGGGGCTCAAGGTGGTGATACCGGCGACTCCCTACGATGCCAAGGGACTTCTGATTTCGGCGATCCGGGATGACAATCCGGTCATCTTCATGGAACCGAAGCGAGTCTACCGGGCGGCCCGGGGCGAAGTTCCGGACGGCGACTACACTGTGGAGCTGGGACAAGCCAACGTAGTTCGGGAGGGTCTGGACGTGACCGTCGTGGCCTACGGCGCCATGCTCCACAACTGCCTGGCAGCGGCGAAACAGTCGGAGGAGGAAGAGGGGATCTCCTGCGAAGTGGTGGATCTGAGAACCTTGATGCCCTTCGACGTAGACACGGTCTTGAATTCAGTCCAGAAGACGGGCCGCCTAGTCATTGTCCACGAGGCTCCCAGGACCTGTGGGTTCGGAGCGGAGCTGTCGGCGACCGTCGGGGAGAAGGCGCTCCTGCACCTGCAGGCCCCCGTGACCCGGATAACGGGTTTCGACACCCCCTTTCCCTACAGTCGCGAAGAAGACTACCTGCCTGGGATCGAAAGAATCCGGAATGGATTGCGCGAGATCGTCGAATTCTGAGTAGATTCCTATGCCGTACCAATTCAGGCTCCCCGATATAGGCGAAGGCATCGTGGAAGGCGAGGTCGTTCGCTGGCTGGTTCGTGTTGGAGACGAGATCGAAGAGGATCAGCCCATGGTGGAAGTCATGACCGACAAGGCCACCGTCGAGATCCCGTCTCCCGTAAAGGGACGCGTCGTGGAGCATGGAGGCAAGGAAGGAGAGGTCGTCCAGGTCGGGTCGGTACTGGTGGAGATCGATACCGGCAAGGACGAAGTCGAATCCGAGCCGGTCCACGCGGCACCTTCTCCACCGCCTCACAGGCCCCCGATCTCGCGGCGGCGGAGAACGGCGCGGATCCTGGCGACCCCGGCCATCCGGCGCCTGGCGAAACAAATGAAGATCGACCCGGAACAGGTCAAGGGCACCGGCCCGGGCGGGCGGGTCACGAGGGAGGACCTGACCCGGGCCCAGACGCCTGGGCCGGTTTCCGAGGCCGTTCCGGCCGCCGGGCCCACGGAACGGATTCCCTACCGCGGCATCCGGCGACGGATCGGCGACCACATGCTCCAGGCCTCCAACCACGCCCCCCATTTCACCTATGTGGAGGAGGTGGACGTGACCGAGTTGGTCCGGATGCGTCAAAGGGCTCAAGGAAGCGACGAATTTCAGGCAGTCCGTCTCACCTATCTCCCCTACATCCTGAAGGCATTGGCCCACGAGCTGAAACGGCATCCCCATCTGAACGCCCGTCTGGACCTGGATGCGGGAGAGATCGAACTCCGGAAGTATTACAACATCGGCATCGCCACCCAGACGGAAGAAGGGCTCATGGTTCCGGTGATCAGGAACGTGGACCAGAAGAGCCTGCCGGAGTTGGCCCGGGAGATCTCCCAGATCTCGCAGCTGGCCCGTGAGGGCAACCTGAAGCTGGAGCACCTGCAGGGAAGCACTTTCACCGTGACCAGTCTGGGAGCCTTGGGAGGCATCGTCGCCACACCCATCGTCAACTATCCCGAAGTGGCCATCCTGAGCGTTCACAAGATCGCGCCCCGGCCGGTAGTGCGCTCGGGCGAGATCGTGGTACGGGAGATCATGCACCTGAGCTTGTCCCAGGATCACCGGGTCGTGGACGGTGCCGTCGGCGCCCGGTTTCTGCAAGCTGTGATCGCCCGTCTGGAAGCCCCCGAAACCGGAATTTGACCGGGAACCGAAAAAGCACTATGGACGAACTGTCGAGACGTTCCCTGCTCCAATATGCATGCGGTGCGGCGGCCGCAGGCGTGGTAGTGGGACAACACCCCGTGGAGGCACAAGGTCTCCCGGGTGGATTGACGGGCGGGGCCCTTCCAGGTCTGGGAGCCGCCGCGGATACCTATCGGGTGGTTCCGGCAGAAGAGGGCAGCCGGCGCTACGGCATGGTGGACGACCTGTTTCGCCACATTGAGAACCGGTCCGACGTCAAACGGGAGATCCTCTACTGGCTCACCGACGGCCGGGACTCATTTCTGGGAGCGACCAACCGCTTTCAGTTCCTGGAGCCCATCATTCGGCCCTTGTACCGGCAGGCGGGCATTCCGTTGGAGTTCGGGTACGGATTGGGATTGCAGGAGAGCCTCTACCGCAACTACAGCGTCTCCTACGCCAACGCCAAGGGCATCTGGCAGATGCAGTGGGCGGGCCGACGATACGGTTTGAGGGGAGGAGACTACTTCGACGTCGTCAAATCCACCCAGAAGCAGTTGGAGTACCTTGGCCATTTGGTGAAGGTCTTCGCCTGGAATCTGGAGCTGGTGTTGGTGGACTACAACTACGGTCCCGGTCAAAAGTTTGCCCGGTACAGCTCCAACCCGAATGCGTTTCGCAGAATCGCCAGCCGGCTCCCCCGCCAGACCCGCCGCTACGTTCCGCGAGTCCTGGCCGCCACGGCCATGGGCCTGGCCCCCGAACGATTCGGGCTCGACATCCCCCGGCTGGATCCGGGAACAGTGATGATCCCGCTGGATCGAAGCCTCCATCATCTGGAATTGGGGCTGCTGCTGGGCACCGACCATTGGAACCTGGGGAATCTGAATCCAAGGAACAGCATCCGGGTCTGGTTCAAGGAGGGGGAGGAGGTGACCATTCCCCGGATTTTCCAGGAAACCTACCGGGAGCGCATCGAGAAACATCCGCTCCGTGAGGAATTCCATGGCTTCGTGGCCAACGTCTATCCGGCCCCGGGACAAGCCATCGAATACCGGGTCCGGAGAGGCGACACCCTCTTCAGAATCTCCAGGAAATTCAAAGACTGCGGAGTGGAAGGACCCAACCAGATCATGCTCTACAACGGTCTGAGCAGCACCGTGATCCGTCCCGGCCAGAAGCTGCTCATTCCCTGCGCCGACTGAAGCGGAGAAACGGACGGCTATTCGCCGGAACGGCTCCAGTTCAACTCCACCTTTACTTTCGCCCCGTCGGGAGCGTCGGGGCCGAGCCGCACCAGGCGAAAACCGAATCCGGAGGTGGGCACCCGGGCGCTGCCGAAGGGGAGGTGCGGGTTCAGGTAGCGTGCCGGATCGGAGTCGCTGAACTCGTGGAGGGCCGGAAAGTCGACGCTGTCGAAGGGGACCATCTGCCCCTGGTCCTCCCGATAGAGGACGATCCCCTGCCGGAACGGCTCCAGGGCGAATGGCGCGTCCGCCGAGTGAAAAAAGCGCAGCATCCGATCATAGAGACGATACGTCAGACGGTTCTTTCGTAGACGAATGTCGACCAGGTTGGTGGTTCCGCGGTAGGGCTCCCGGTCCGGTCCCGGCAACAACTCGTTGTAGAGCGTGTATCCGTAGATCAGTTTCTTGTCCTGGAACCGGAGGCGTTCCAGAGGCGGTCCGTCCTCCCCCTGGCGGCACGACTCCCGGTCTCGCTCGGGCAGATCGGGCGGGAAGTATTCCGGTCGGCGCTGGAAACAGAGCAGGTCCAGGTAGTTCCGGTGGAGCCACTCCTGGGCTTTCTCGTCGAACTCGTAATAGCTCCGATCCTTCTCCCGCTTGAAATACTGCTCCGGCACGGCAGGATATCGAAACTCCTGAGGGTTGGAGTCCACCACCAACAGAAACCCCTGTCCGGGACCCTGCCGGGAGGGTTCGTTCTGGCTCCAGAGAAAAGACCCGTTGGCGTACCAGAGCACCACCCCGGACCGATAACGGACATCGAAGGCCCGAAACTCGCCGCTTTTCGGATCCCGATAGAAGACCTGCGACTCGCGGCGCAGCGTGCTGTCGTAGTTGAAGGCCGTCTCGAAATCCTGCCACGGGTCCCGGTACTCCAGCACGTAGAAGTGGGGGACCGGGAGCCGGTGGACGCCTCGCGAAAGACTGAACCCTTCCACCTCCCACCCCTTCAGTTCGGAATCTTCAAAATCCTCGGAGAACCCCAGGGCCTTGATCTTGACGTTGTCGATGAGGGCTCCCGCCTCCACCGCGGCCATGTCGGTGAAGTAGTGGAAACGGATCTCGACCTTCCTGCCCCGGTAGGCCGACAAGTCGAAGCGGGCGCGGATCCACTGCCCGATCTCACACGGATCTTTCTCTTCGCCCACCCGGTCCTCGGCCAACTGTTTGGGACGAGACGGATCGCACCCTGGTGCCGATTCCACCTTGCCGTCCGCGTCCAGGTCGCCGCTTCGTCCCGTGAATCCGGGGAGGGTACCGTCGCCGTCATGACCCTTGCGGGAGGGCATGATGCTCCGGGCGTCCTCTGCAGAATCCTTGTCGGTGGGCAGAAGCCGCTGGTAGTTCATCCCGTCGGTGGAAGCCTCCACGTAGAGATAGTCGTAGTCCCCCTCGATCTCGAACCAGATTTCGAACTCCAGGATGGGCTTTTCCCGGACCTGGGTCAGGTCGAACGTCCGGGCGAGGTATCGATTCATCTCGTTTCCCTGTCCCGTGTAGACGGCCTGCCGCTGTTGGCGGGAGCTCAGAGGCCCCAGGTCCAAGGCCCGGACCTTGGGCGGCAGGATCACCATGACGGCGTCGCAGAGCCCCTGTGGCCGACTCCCACCGGGCTTACCCGACCAGTCGTTCATAGTCTTGAGGTGAACTGAACGGTTCCCGGCTCCTCCATATTCCGGGGGTCGAAGCACGCAAGGTTCCAGCCACCCCAACATCGTCCGGGACCACGCGCTCAGCTCCTGCGGGAACCTTCCCGCCGTGCTGCTCATGGCGTCCCAGGCCGCGGTGGAATTGTTGGTTCGGCGGGCGTAGATGTCCGGCAATCCCAGGGAATGGCCGAATTCGTGGATGAAGGTGGAGACGGAGGTGTACTCGGACTGCATGTTGTAGTCGTAGACCCAGAGTCCCTCGCGAACCGGAATCCCTCCCCTGTCGTTCGTAAGTCCCCCCAACACCGGACCCCGGCCCAGGTTCTTGCTCAGGGCGTAGCGGTGGGGCCAGATCCGGTCGGCGCATTCCCGCTCTCTGGGACTGAGCTTGTCCACGAGGTCGGCGGGCGCGTTGGCGGTGAATTTCTCCGAGAGCTTGTAGAGGCCCTGGCACGAGGACTGGCCCTTCCCGGCATAGACCAGGACGAAGTGATCGATGTAGCCGTCCGGTTCTTCCGAGATTCCGTCGCCGTCGTAGTCGGTCGGGTCCCAGAGGTCGAAGTCCCCCCAGGGGAAGTCGGGACGGGCCGCATAAGCTGCGCGGAAGGCGTCTTCCACCAGACTCTCCGGCGAGTTGTCGTTCCGCCATTCCCCGTCCGAGAGGCGGGAGGGACGACCGTAGTGAGAGAGCGGCTTGTCCACGGTGACCAGAGAGAAGACCGTCCCGGTCACGAAGAACCTCCCACGCGACTGGTGGTAGTAGTAGTGAGTCAGGGTCTTCCGGCGCGGCTGGCGGAGATTTTCCGAGAAGAGCAACTCCTGCAGGTAACGGCGGTTCTTCTCCTCGGCATCCGGTTCTCCCCGGAAGCGCTCGAAGCGAAGGTCGGAAAACTGGACCGGGATGATGAGCAGCCGGTGAGGCCGATCGGGACTGCTGCGAACCGGACGAATCGAGTCGGTTTGAATCTGGGGGTGTCCCAGCTCATCAAACCGAAGATTGGCCAAGGAACCGACGATGGCGGCGGGGTCCTTGTCGGCTCCCAGAAGCGGCGGGCCGATGAGAACCAGGATCAGCCCGAACAACAGGGTCAACGGCATGGCATCTCCCAAACGGTGTCGGTCAGTTGAAAGGGGGAGTTTAGCAGTCCGGGTGAAATGCCGTCACGGCATTCGACCGGTCGCGAACCCTGGCGGACTGCATCGATGGGCGGTCACAAGTTACGCCCTCGCCGGAGTTGCCCCCAACCTCACCATGACTTAATCTCGGTGGAAACCGTGGCATCCAAGATAGAGCCCCGGTGGAGGATCCCCCCATGAAGAAGGTTCGTTTTCTCAGTTGTCTGCTTTGGATCTCCTGGTACGGTCAGGCCCAGGCCGGGACCCGAATCGAGATCTCGACTCCCATGCCCCCGCCCGCCTGGGCGCTGTTGGAACGGCAGCTTCTGGACGCCAATGCCACGGCCGTCGAGGAGTTCTACAACACCTACCACGACAATCGCGGTTACCTGCTGCATACGCCGCGCTGGGGCACCCTGGACGGCACCGACGACGCCATCGAGTGCTATGCCAACTGGACGTTGCTGCACATGCTGGGGGCTTCCGACCTGGTCCTGGAACGGTACAAGCAGGGTCTGGAGGGCCACCTGCTCCAATACAAGGAGTTGAAGACCGTCAAGACCACCATCGCCGCCGAGGGGGCCTACTACAGGGAATTCATGCCCATGTCCGACTGGCACCACAGCGGCGAGGGCATTCAGGGCTTCATGAATCAGGGCCTCTCGGACCCCAACGACCGCTCCTTCCAGGCGCGGATGCGCCGGTTCGCCGGCATGTACATGGGCGAGGATCCGGATGCGCCCAACTACGATCCCGAACACAAAGTCATCCGCAGCATCTGGAACGGCAGCCGGGGACCCATGCTGCGCCGTGCGACCCGCTACGACTGGGTCGGCGATCCCTTCAAGGGTCAATACCACATCCTGCACAGCGCGGGCGGGCGCGAGCAGATGCTGGACGCCGAGGAGACCTACCCCGAGATGCTGGCCCACTGTGCCGAGTACCTGCACAGCGCCGGTGACCACCCCTTGAATCTGATCGCGACCCAGTTGGCCCTGAACGCCTACGCCATCGGTCACGAAGACAAGTACAAGAAATGGCTGGTGGAATACGTGGACGCCTGGAAGGAGCGGACGGAGAAAAACGGTGGAAACATCCCCTCCAACATCGGTCTGGACGGCAGTATCGGAGGCGAGACCGGGGGCCAATGGTTCGGCGGGACCTATGGCTGGGACTTCTCACCCTGGTCGCCCGAGCACAAAGTGGTGGCGCATCGGAACATAGTCACCAAGGGGATGTGGCCCGGATTCGGAAACGCCCTGATGATCACGGGGGACCAGAAGTACGTGGACGTCCTGCGCCGTCAGATGGCCAACATCTACAGCCAGAAGAAGATGGTGGACGGCCAGCTTCAGGTTCCCAACAACTACGGGGTCAAGGGACCCAAGACCCAGCCTCCCATCTTCAAGACCATCGACGGCAAGCTCTACTGGGAGGAACGGGAGACCAGCGAACCGGGTTGGTACAACTGGAGTTCCCACCGTTTCGTGAATGAGCTCACCGACGTTTACCTCTGGTCCATGGACCGCAAAGACCTGGAGCACATTCCCGTCACCGGCTGGATCGCATTCCTGGAGGGCAAGGACCCGGAATATCCCGAGCAAGCGCTTCGCCGGGAACTGTCATTCATCCGGGAGAAGATCCAGGGTATACGCAGTGATCCGACCACGCCCGATACCCGCCTGGCCGACTGGCCGCTGGGGCTGAACCCGGCGACCTCCTTCGAATTGATACGGCTCATGCTGGGCGGCCACGTGTATGGCAAAATCTACATCCCCCACACCCGGGTCCGCTACTTCGATCCGGAGCGAAGGCGGGCCGGAATCCCTCAGGACGTGGGTTCTCTGGTGACGGAACTGAAGCCGGACAGCGTTCGGCTGGTGCTGGTCAATCTGAACCCGGTCCAAGGACGAGAGTTGATCCTACAGACCGGGGCCTACGGGGAGCACGAGTGTCTGGGAGTCCGGATCGGCGACCAGGAATGGCCGGTGAAGGGTCGATACTTCCACGTCAGCCTGGCGCCGGGAGCTGGGGCGGAGCTGACCATCAGCATGCGCCGGTACGCCCATCCTCCGACTCTGGATTTTCCCTGGCATTGATCCGCCGGTCGATTTTCGGGAACCTCATTCCACCGCGCTCCGACGCCTGACGTCGATGGCGACCTCCTGAAGCACCGGCGTGCTGCCGCCGTCGGGAGTCGTCAGAATCGCTCGATACTGGAGCCAGGCCTCTCCCGGGGGCAGCCGCAACGCCGTTCCCGATTCTCGGAAGTAGCTGCCGGGTCCCTCCGGTCCCCTCCACGGACTCGATTCCACAGCCGCCTTGGACGATGCGCTGCGAACCTGGAACTGGACGCCCGTCCCATGGGGGGTCAGGGCCTTCCACCGGAGCCGCTCGGCGCTCTTGCCGGACGGCACCTCCAGAATCGCCGACACGTACTCCTCCCGTAGCTGCCGATCGTAGATGTTCCCGATGTCCCGGAGCCGCCCGAAGTGAGGCCCGAAGGTCTGGAACCAATGCCGCCGGGTGTAGGAGTAACCGTCCGCTCCTCCCCAATAGATGTTGCTGCCGACCGAGTGGTCCCCCCTCTCCAAGTGGTTGAAGACCACCAGATCCAGCCACGAGTCCTGATTCATATCGGCTACGGTCAAGGCGCTGGAGGATTCCGCCGGCAGGCTGGTCCGGCGAGACTCGCTGTAGGAGCCCCCCTCCCCGCCCCAGTAAATGAAGGCGGGCAGGGTCCGGGTGTGGTAGGCGTGATAGTTGGTCATGACGATGTCCAGATACCCATCCCGGTTCAGGTCCGCGACTGCCTGCTCCAGTGAATCGAAAGCCTCGATTTCGGTGGTCCGGTCCGAGCTGAATCCGTCCCGGCTACCCCAGACCAGGATGGCTTTCCGGGTGGGGCGTCCGAACCGCTTGGGGTCCCAACCCCCTCCGAAGATCAGATCCAGCCAGCCGTCGCCGTTCAGATCGGCGATCTCGGGGTTGGAGGTGGGTTGAATCTTCAAGACCGTATGATTCTCTTGGCTGAACCCGGACTCGAGGCTCCCCCAGAAGAGATCGACGTGTTCCGAATCCACGTCGGTGAAGACGAGATCCAGGGCTCCATCCTGGTTGAAATCGGCGGTCCGGCCCGCCTGCCCGATGCGGATTCCCAGCCGCAGATCGGTGCGGCGCGACGGATCGTGGCCGTTCTCGCCGCCCCAGAGAATTCGAGCCGTCGGGGTCAAGTCCCGATGGGCACCTCCGACGATATAGGTCAGGTCCAGGTAGCCGTCCCGGTTCAGATCGCCGACGGTGACTCCGTTGGCCGGCTCCATTTCCAGCTTCGTCTGCAACCGGAAGCCACTGGAGCCGCCGCCGAAGATGGAGCCGTCCGGAAAGATGAGATCGACCCAGCCATCCTGGTCCAGGTCGGCCGTCGTCGCCAACCCCCCCTTGGCGGGAATGACGCTTGCGGAGGCAGGAGAGTAGTGGTGTCTGGGGTTCCCCCAATAGACCACCGAGTCGATGGCGCCGTGGGACCCGCTGTTCTGGTTGATGACGGCCAGGTCCTGGTGTCCGTCCTGGTCCAGGTCGCCGGCGGCCAGGCTCACGGCTCCGAAGCTCTGGAGCTCCCGGCGGTAGGCGGCGTGGAATCCATCGGGACCGTTCCAGTAGAGGTAGGAGGCTACATCGCGGGTCGCCCCGTCGTGGCTGTTGGAAAAGGCCAGGTCGACCCAACCGTCCCCGTTGTAATCGGCCAACACGGCGTCGGTGGCGGCCAGCGTGGGAAGTTCCTGGCGTCTGCCGGAGGAGTAACCATCTTCGCCTCCCCAGTAAATATAGGACGTCTCACCTCCGCCGTTAGCCAGAATCAGGTCGGGGCGCCCGTCCCGGTTCAGGTCTCCCACTCGGCTGTCCTTCGCCCCCTGGGAGGGGATCTCGACCCAGGTCTCCCGGGAGATCCCCTGCCCGGTTCCCTTGTGAATCGTCACCCGGTCGTCCTTGTGCGCCAGGATCAGATCCGGATCCCGGTCCCCGGACACTTCCGCCAGTGTCACCCCGATGGCGTCTCCTTGCTTCCACGTTTCGCCCGGCGTCTGGAAACCCTTCGGCCCGCCCCGGTACAGGACAAGGCTCTGGTGCTCCGAATTGTTGTTGGCGAAGAGGAGATCGCCGTAGCCGTCATGGTTGAGGTCCGCCGCCGCCACGTCAGCCGCGCTGGTGGTGGCCAGTGCGGTGCGGTCCTCTTCCCGAAAACCCCGGGGACCGTTCCAGTAGACGTAGGACTCCAGGTGGAGGTCGAACCCGAAACGCTCACCCCCTTCGATGCCCCGGTTGGAGAAGGCGAGATCGACAAAGCCGTCTCCGTTGAAGTCCGCCGCCGCCACCCCCCCGGCCAGAAGCGTGGGAAGCTCGGTGCGATGGCCCCGTTGGTAGCCGTTCGGGCTGCCCCAATAGACGAGCGCCATCATGTGAACCGAGTAGTTGTGAATGAAGTTGCAGAAGATCAGCTCCGGATAGCCGTCGTGATTCAGGTCCGCCACCAGGGAACGGCCGCCGCCGTCACTGGGCAAACGGGTGACCCCCTGGTCGCGAATCCGGATCTGTCTCAACAGCCGGGCCAGCGGCTGATGGCCGGGCAACGGGGGCAGTATCGATTCCGGCCCCCCCTTCTTGCCCCAATAGACCAGGACGTCGGTGTTTTCCAAGGGATTGTGGTCCTGGATCACCAAGAGATCCAGGTAGCCGTCGTTGTTCAGGTCCCAACGGTAGGTCATCTCCAATTGTCCCGAACGGGCGATGTAGAGATTGGTCCCGCCGTCGGCGATCCGGCCCGAGGCAAAGTCCTCGAAACTGGTGTGGGTGATCCAACTCTTGTAGTCGTCCCGGCCCGGAACCGGCAGGATCAAAGCCGTCAGGATCACCAATGCCGTCATCATCTTGCGCATTTCACCACTCCATCGATGTTGGGGTCAGGGCAGCGGAGTCTATCAGCCTGCATCAGGAGTCGCCACGGGAGTTCGGCCGCCGTCCGTTACAACCCTGTAGACGGCTCTCAGAAGTCAGTTGATGCTCGTCGACCGTCGAGACTATAATTTGTAAAGAATTAATGAAGATTGAGGTTCAGGGTCGGCATCTGCGGTTGGACTCCAGCTTACAGCGCCTGATCGGCAGACAGAGCGCCAAGGTCCGCAGGCTTCTTCCCAGCTTCAAGCCTCACGATCTGGATCTTCACGTCGTGGTCGAGGTGCTGCCGCGCGGCCGGCAGTGCGAAACGGTGTTGGTATTGGTGGTTCCGCAGACGGCCATTCGGGTCCGTGAAACGGCGACCAACCCTTCCACCAGCATCACCCATGCGTTTCACGAGTTGCGGCGGCGGGTCCAGAGATTCAAGAGCAAGCTGGCCCGGTAGCGGCAGACATAGCAGCCCGGCCTCGGCCCGCACCTTTCATCACAGTCCGTCACGGTTTGCGCACCTGATCGGGTGGAAGCCGGTCCCCGTGCCGAGCGTGCCATTCCCCTTGGCTGAAGATGCCTCTCAGGATTCGGACATCCCGTTCGGACAGGTCCGCGCGCCCCAGGAACCTGCGAATGGCCTTCATGATGTGGTCCGGATTCGACGAACTCAGGAACCCGATACGGATCAGAACTCGCTCCATTTGCCGGAACAGCCGTTCCCGTTGGTCGTGTGTCACCAGGTCGGGTTGGACTTCACGTTCTGCTTCCTCACAGGTGTTGATCTCGTACGCGAGAACCATGACGGTCTGAGCCAGATTCAACACCGGAAAGGCGTCGTTCGAAGGCACCGTCGCCAGGTATCGGCATCGGGAAAGCTGACGGTCGGTGAGTCCCCGGTTCTCGGGACCGAAGAGCAGCGCCACCTCCTGGGTTCGGGCATACCGCTTCAGAAGCGGGGCGATCTGGCGCGGTGTGTACACGGGATGATGGGTTCGTCTCTCCCTGCCGGAGGTGGTTCCCACCAGAATCTGCGCTTCGGCCACCGACTCATCGAATGAGGTATGGACCTGGACCGGGTCCATCCGATCCAGGGCTCCCGAGGCCATTTTCACGGCCTCCTCCCTCCACTCCGCCACCGGGCGGACCAGTTTGAGACGGCGGAGGCCCATGTTGACCATGGCGCGCGCCGCCGAACCGATGTTGCCGGGGCTTCGGGTCCCGACCAGGACGATGGATAGGCGCCGGACCAATTCGGATTCGATCATGGCGTCCCCGGCGGGAAATGCGGCCTAGGAGCCTGCGCCGCAGAAATTGATCTACTGCGAAAGCGGTAGAATCGGTCCAGATTCCCCCGATTTCTCGGCGAATAGAACAACTATGCACCTCCAAATCGAGAAAATCCGGCCTCGATTCCCCACTTTCTCGCTACGATCATTTCTACCGCGCAGACTCCTGGAGCCTTGCCCGAATGCGTTTCCGGCCCATCGCGGAACCGGAGTCGAGCTACTCCGGACCTCTCGCCATCTCCATCTTCATCAGAACCAGTCCGGTCAGGAGCTTGGGATAGAAATCGGTGGACTTCTGAGGCATTTTCTGGCTCAGATCGGAAATTTCCCTGACCTGTCCCAAGCGAGTTGCATTCAACAGAAAACCGGCCTGAAGCTCGCCCTTTTTGACCTTTGAGATCAGCTCCCCAGGAGCCCGGAAATATTCGACGAAGTTCTGGCTGGAGAGTTCCTCGGCGCCGATCCCAAGAAGCGGGTTGAGAATGCCTTCATGCAGAATGTTCACGTCCAATGAACGAGCCGGTCCCTGAATGGTTGTCATGAAGGACGGGTCGGAAGGGGCTCGTTCCCGGAGCCGGAGCAGACAGGACTGCCCCGTACCACCGAAGACAAGACCCATGGTTTGGCCTTCTCCCGCCAGGAGCGAGGTCAGGTCTTCCGCGCGGGCAACGCTTTCCACCTGGAAAAATGGCTCCAGACCGGCCGGGAGGCGCCCGATCCGGGATTCGTCCACGTTCTTGATTCCGCGATGCGTCGCCAGGACCTTGAGTCCGGGACTCTCCATGTTGAAGAGCCCGATCATTCGCTTGTCGAAGCTCTCCGGACCCGAGGTTCGCCAGCCTTGGGCGAGACACTCGTTGCGGTACTCGACCGAGGTCTGGAAACGGTGATGACCGTCGGCGATGTAGAGCCGGTTACTCATGAGCCCGGCGGTGACCTCTGCCTGGAGGTTCGACTGCGTAAGTTGCCACAACTGGTGATGCACGCCGTACTCGTCCTGGACCTGGATCACAGGTTCGGTGGACTCGGTGAATCGGGCGAGCAACCGGTCCACGGACAAGCCGGGGTCCGAATAGAGCATGAAAATGAGCCCCTCGTTGGACTCGGTGTGGCGAATCAGGTTGAGACGGTCCTGGAGTGGTCCGCGAAGCACCCTTTCGTGGCCCCGAACGGCCAGGTCCGCCTCGTCCAGAGAGATCAAGCCGATGAAACCCAGTCGAGCGTGGGATTGTCCCTGGATCTCGAAGACCTGCCGATAGGGGTAGAACGACGGAACCCCGTCGCGCCGCAGGACCCCCGACTCGATCCAATCGGTGAGATGCCGCGCCGCATCGGCGTAGTCCGTATTCTTGATGACCCTGGCGATGTTCCGGGGGTCCTTCCGCAGATATCTCCGAAGCATGCCGGGAGAAATCTTGTCGTAGGGTTGGGTCACGACGTCGTCCAACCGCGGGACCAGCTGCGAATCGTAACGGTAGCCTCGAAAGGGAAATAGTCTTGCCATGGCGCGATTTTAGCAGTCTGATGTGAATCTACGATGAATCCAGCCGCAGTATCGGATCGGGACTTCGGTGGAAACTCGCTCCCGGCTCGCTAGCAGTCCGTGGTGAAAGTCCCGCGAGCACCGAGACCGTTCCTGCGCCCGCCGGACCAGGCGCGGTGAGGGAGCATACCGGGAGTATGTGACCGAATCGCAACACAGTCCGCGCACGATGCAGGGACGGTCGAATGCCGTGACGGCTTTTGCCACGGGCTGCTATACCTGCTGGGCGTCCAGACTCGCTTTGTAAACCTGCCTCCGAAAGTCGCGACCGTCCATTTCGACGACCTGGCACATCTCCATGATCCGGGAGTAGAGCGGGGCACCGATCCTCTCGGCCAGATTCTGCTCCCTTCCCAGTTTCTCGGCGTAACCGCTCCCGGCAGGCTTCAGGGGCAGGTTCGTGGTGAGCACGATCTGTTTCTGGCGAGTGTAACGGAAGTTCAGAATGGTCCGGATGGTTTCTGCAACCCACTCCGTCGGACGTCCGGCGCCCAGATCGTCCCAGACCAGAAGCTCCGCGGAATAGAGAGGCCGCAGCACTTCCCTCTCGGTTTCGGGGGAATCCGGTCCGAAGGAGTACTGGAGTCTGCGGAGGAGTTCGGTCTCGTCCACGAAACGGACGCTGACCTGCTTCTCCAGGACCAAGTCCTTGAGGACGGCGACGGCCAAGTGCGTCTTGCCGACGCCGCAAGGCCCGCTGAAGAGGAGACCGCGGGGAACCTCCGGAAAGGATTCCACGAATTGGATGGAACTCGTGACCGCCTCCGTCTGGGAGGGATATTTGGGATCGGGATTGTAGGCGCGGAAATCCTTGGTTATATAGCGGTCGGGGATCCTCGCTCGCCGAAACAGCTGATCCACGCGATCTTCGGCTCCGCAGCGAGGACAGGAAACCACGGCCTCGGTCCCGTCTCTCACCATGAGGGACCAGCCCGTACCGCGGCAATCGGGACATTCAGAGTCCAATATCCTCAATTTCTCGGTCTCCAAGGAGTTTCTTCCGCTCCCGCCCGGAAGTTCTCGTAGCGCGCCAGCACGAAGAGCAGATCCGACAGCCGGTTCAGGTATACCAGAAGGTGTTCGTTGACGTTCGGTTCAGCCCGCATCAGGCGAACCAGCAGACGCTCTCCCCTCCGGCAGACCGATCGCGCCATATGGATGACCGAGGCTGCGGCGGAACCGCCGGGGAGAACGAAGTTCCTCAGCGGCGGCAGCTTTCCGTCCAGTTCGTCGATCAGGGACTCCAGCCTTCCCCAGTCATTCTCGCCCAGACGGCGAACCCGGCGGCGGCTGCCCACCGTCGCCAGGTCCGCGCCGGCCTCGAAGAGTTCCGACTGCAAAGCCGTCAGGATCTCCGAGATTTCGGGGCACCGTGTCTGCGTCCGAGCCCAACCCAACAGAGAGTTGAGTTCATCGAGGGTTCCGTAGGTCTCCACCCTTCGAGCGTCCTTGCCGACGCGTTCACCGCTGAACAGAGACGTCCGCCCGCCGTCCCCTCCGCCCGTATAGATCTTCATAACGATAGGGTGCTCGACCGCATCGGGTTCGTCTTCAGCTCTTGAGTCTCCCCCGCAAGATTTCCCTCATGGCGTGCTTGTCGATCCGATGCCTGAAAATTTCCCGTCCCTCCAACTCACCGACCGGAATGTCATGTCCGTACGCCGCAAGGAGATGCGGGGAACCATCGATGTCGACGAGCTGCACGCGGAACTTGAACTCATTCTGAAGTTCCTGCAATACTGTCAGAGTTTTCTTGCAGAGGTGGCAGCCCTTACGCGTGTAGAATCTGATCTGCACAGGGTCCATGGGAGTGGCGGCCACCGTTTGTTCCAAGGTGTTTCAAAGACTCACTGACGTCGTTCCCGTCGGCTTCCGGGCTCCCGGCCCGATTTCATTTCTCGGCGGCCCGACGAGCTGAACCGAGTCAGGATGCTACCGGACGGGGACAATGTAACCGCCGGCCGCCTCCAACTCAACTAGATCGATCTCACGGATCGTCTGATTCTCCGATACCGGTCCGAATTTTCGGCAGGAGCGCAACGATGAGGAAATACCGCCAGCACGGCTACGAAGAAAACCGGGAACGGCGCGAAAGACCGCGAAGGTCGTCCGGACCACGCCCGTCGCGGGAAGGACCCCGCTCTCCCCGCATGACCAAGTTTCATCAAGTGATCCGGTGCTCCATGTGTGGAGGGACCCTGTCCCCCTCGTTCTCGGAGGTGGGCACCACCAGCCAATGTCCCAAGTGCGCCACCGACCTGCACACATGCAAGAACTGTGTCTATTTCGATCCCGGCGCCCGTTTCGAGTGCTCGGAGCCGATCCCTCAGAGAGTTGCCAACAAGAACGACCGTAACGATTGCCGGTTCTTCGAGATTCGAACGGCTTTGGAGAAAGCGACCACTTCGGTAAGGGAGCGGCCGTTGGAACCCCGGGAGATGTTCGAAAGACTGTTCCGGAAATGAAGGTCGTCACCTGCCTCAAGGAAACTCCCAGTCGAGACACCCGCTATGAACTGTCGCCCGATTCTTCCTGGATCGGGAATGCGGAAGTCACCCACGAGATCAGCGAATGCGACGAGTACGCCCTCGAGGAGGCTCTGAAGCTCAAGGAACAGCATCAAGGGGAGGTGGTCCTGCTCACCGCCGGCCGGGCCGAAGCGGAGAAATCGATGCGCAAGGGTCTGGCCATGGGGGCCGATCGAGGCGTCTTGATCCTGGACCGGGAGCGTGAGCTTTCGAGTCCCTACCGGGTCGCCGCGGCCCTGGAGAAGGTTTTGCGGGACCAGGAATATGACCTGATCCTGACCGGGACTCAATCCGACGACTACGGCTACGCGCAGACGGGGCCCATGCTGGCCCACCTCCTGAGCCTTCCCCACGCCACCATCGTCATGCAGGTCCAGGTCCAAATGGATCGAGGAAGCGTCAGGGCCCTCCGGGAGATGGAAAGCGGATGGTTCGAGTGGGTCGAGATTCCCCTCCCGGCCGTCTTGACCATCCAGGCCGGAATCTCTCAGATCCGCTATGCGACATTGCGGGGAATCATGCAGGCCAGGCGCAAGGAAATCCGGAAGATCGAGTTGGGCGATCTGGAGTTGGACTTCTCTTCCATGCCTCACTTGGAGATCGAACGCCTCTATTTCCCGGAACAGACCAGCAAGGCGGAGATGATCGAGGGCACACCGGATGAAATCGCCTCGACGCTGGTGGACAGGCTCAGACGAGAGGCAAAGGTTCTGTAATAGGAGGGGGGACATTATGTCCCCCATTCCCCCGCACGGGCAAAAGGCAAGGGTTCCGAAAGGCGCGCGGTCAGAATACGGCGGTGAAAAAGATGCCGGGTGAGATCTACGTATTGTTGGACCACTCCAATGGACGAGTGGACACCCTCTCCCGGGAAACTCTTGCCCTGGCTCAGCAACTCGGGCACTCGCACGGACTAAGGGTCAAAGCACTGCTCCTCTGCGGACCGAACCGGTCCCCGGTGGACCAGGTGGCCCAAATGCGGGTCGATGCGGCCCTGGTTGTCTCTGACCAGAGATTCGACGGGTACGACCCGGACGCCCACTGTCAGGCCCTGACCCAGGTGCTGGCGCAGGACCGTCCCCTGGCCTTCCTGATGGGTCACAGCTACCAGAACATCGATCTGGCCCCCAAGCTGGCCGCGTCCCTGAAGTGCGGACTGGTGACGGACTGCATCGACTGCAGAATCGACGGCGAGAGCATGATCTTCGTCCGCCAGATGTTTCGAAATCGAATCAATGCGGATGTTCGGGTCCGGTCTCCGCATCCCTGGATCGCCACGTTTCAGTCGGGAGCCGGCGCCGGCAACGACCTGCTGGAGGGCGATGCCACTGTGGTGGAACGGACCGTCGATCTTTCGGGACTGGCCCATCGCCGCACCGTCGTGGAAACCGTCGGCGCCGTGAAGGAGAAAGTGGACCTGACCAAGGCGGACATGATCGTGGCCGCAGGCCGGGGCATCAAGCGAAAGGAAAACCTGCGTCTCCTGGAGGAACTGGCAGAGGTCCTGGGAGCCGAGTTGGGCGCCAGCCGGGCGGCCGTCGACAGCGAGTGGCTGGAACGGGACCGCCAGATCGGCAGCTCCGGCCAATCGGTGGCACCCCGCCTGTACATTGCCTGCGGCATCTCCGGCGCCATTCAACACGTGGTGGGAATGAGGAACTCGGCCAACATCGTCGCCATCAACACCGACCCCGACGCTCCCATCTTCAACCTGGCCAACTATGGCATCGTCGGTGACCTCGTCGAGATCGTGCCGGCGCTCACCAGGAAGCTGCGCGAAGAGAAGGCGCGTTAACTCGTTCTGCGCTCCAGCCTGCGTATCCTGAACCCAGGGCGACCACGAGGGTCGCCCCGACGGATGTCATCCACCTCAATCCTGGCACGGACAGGCCAATGGGCTCAGGCTTCGCGAGAGGTCGCGACTCAGGGGTATGGGGACGACACCGAATCCGGAAGTCTGCAATCGAGCGAACCGGGCATCCCGGGCCAGGACCAGTATTCGGTCCGGTTCCGGTATCACATCGTAGAAAGTAAGCCGACCGAAACCCGCCATTACGCGTCCGGGGCAAGTGGCGAGGGCGGCTCGGACCGCATCATGGTCCAGATGTCTCTCAAGCACCTGGCTTCTCCCCGGCTCCCCTCCCGACACGGATGCTCGCCAGGCATGGATCCGTTTCCGATCCTGCCATAGGACCTCCCAACTCAACGGATTGGCCAAGCGGGGCAGCGCGTTCAGCTCCTCCGCCCGCACCTGCGGATATGCTCGAGCGATGGCGGGAGCCGCTGCTGCCAACGTCAAGGTCCGAGAGGCCAACAATAGGACCCAGTAGGCCGCGACTCCGGCCAGAGCCCAGACGTTAAGGGAACCACTCCAGACCGCCCGCTGCCTCTTCAGGATCAGGATCAAGGCCATCGCCGACAAGCAGACCACGGCCACTACGGCTCCGTCGGGCCGAACCTCCGCATTTTTCAGCAACAAGAAGCAGATGAAGGCCACAACCGCGATCCACACCGGGCGCGTCACGCGTGTTCGTCGGGCCGTCAGGAATACGGCTCCTCCCAGAATCAACCAGAGGTAGGGATCCACGATGAAAACCAGATCGCCGTAGTACCACTTCCCGGAAAACGGCAGCCAGGGACGGATGCCATAGGAATTGGTCCAGTCCAGCAGGGAATGGCTGACCAGGGTCAGGGTGACGCTCAAGAGGAGAGGACCGAATGGAAACGTCTTGTCTCCGGATCGGAACCGGGCCAGAAACTTGAGCAACAGGGAAAACGCCAGGGCCAGCACCAGGACGCCCAACACCGAATGGGTCACGCCCCGATGATGGTGGAGATAGTGGAGCGGGCCCCACCAACTCACGACGATATCCAGATCCGGCAGGTTCGCAGCCACCACCAGCGACGTGGCGCCGTAGGGGGTCTTTCTTCCCAACCCGGCCCGGGACAGAGCCACCCCCACCAGTGAATGAGCCAGGTTTTCCATGCCGCGCCTATTCTAACCGGGTTGTTGACCAGGCCCGGCCGAAGCTGGGGAAATGGAAGGATCGGAAGTGTTAGAATCCGGGCGTTGGAGACACCCCGGCGGTGACCGTGGCCAGAATCGTATTCCCGATCCAGACTGGAGAATTGCCGGAATGACCCCTGAAGAGACCTATCTCTTTGACCTCAATGGCCACCTCATTTTTCCGGGAGTTCTCCCCCCGAGTCTCGTGGACGAGTTGAACCGGGAGCTGGACCAGCTGGAAGCCCTGTCCGACAACGAGATCCGCGCCATCGGGCTGACCCGGAGCTACTACCCGGACGAACCGGCCGGTTCTACCGGGTGCCGCGACTATTCCTGCACCCTGCTCAAATACGGGGGAGTCTTCGAGCGACTCATCGATTGGCCCGCGGTGCTGCCCTACATGGAGGCCATGATCTCGGTTCCGATCCGACTTGACGCTCTGCACCTCCTGTCCCGTTGTCCCGGCCGGGCCACCGTCTTTCACCACGGTTACTCGGAGCTCCTCTCCTACAGTGAATTCGCCTACAATCGGAGCCGCTTCGAATGCGTGAGCGTCAAGGTGGGTTATGCCCTGACGGATGTGGACGTGCACGAGGGAGCGTTCGCCGTGATTCCGGGAAGTCACAAGGGAAATTTTGCGAGCCCCCTTCATCTGGAGAATCCCGATGAGAACCATCCCCTGGTTCAGACCTGTCCCTGCCGGGCGGGTGACGCGGTCATCTTCTCCGAGGACCTGACTCATGGCGCCGTCAGGAATCGGAGCCGGAAGATCCGGCGCACCATCTTCGCTTCCTACGCACCCTCGTTCCAGGCGGCGTGGGACGATCAGATCGAGACCGCGACCGGTTTCGAGGAGCGGGCCACGCCACGGCAACTGGAACTGGTCCAGGGACCGCAGCCCTTCGAATCGGCGCCAGGTTTCAATCTTTCGCCCTTTCGCGCATCTGAATCCGGTTAGCCGAACGGGAAGTCATGGTCGAAACGAGGCTCTATCAGCAGAGAGAGGAAGAGAAGAACATCCGGCCCTTTCAGACCGGGACCGGCGTCGCGTATCTGACGGACGAAGAGCGATACGGTTTCGACATCACGGGCTACCTGATCCTGGAGGACTTCCTGAGCTCCAGACAGGTCCGCGAAGCCTCCCGG
This sequence comes from Acidobacteriota bacterium, assembly GCA_965263035.1. Lineage (GTDB taxonomy): Bacteria > Acidobacteriota > UBA6911 > RPQK01 > JAJDTT01 > JAJDTT01. The sequence goes on along the minus strand of OZ253580.1, from coordinate 3,259,649 downwards.
CAGGTCGAGAGAAGTCTCTTCAGCCCCCCGGACCACGTGACGCTTCGCCGCAACGGCCCCGAGGCCGAGCTTCTCAACGTCGTCGAGGGCGGCGGGATACTGGAACAGGCGTTCGTCCACGGGCGGCTGGTCCAGGCCATGCAGCAGCTCATCTGGGGAGATCAGATTCGCCTGGTCTCGTCCCGCGCCATCGTTCGCGAACCCGGAATCTCAGGGCATATCTCTCAGGGCGGCCTCGCCGACCCCCGGCGCTACACGCGGTATCGCTGTTTCATCGACGGCGAGTTCCGCTGCCTGCTGGTCTCCTGTCTCATTGCCCTCGGCGACACCGGGAGCGGAGAGGGTTCCTTTTCCGTCATTCCTTCCAGTCACAAGAGCAATTACCCGCACCCCTACGGGCGGCGTCCTCCCGAGAGCGTTGCGACCTTGAAGGATCTCCCCCTGTCTGCGGGCTCCGCCGTGATCTTCAGCGAGGGCATTTCCCACTGCATGAAAAGGTCCCGCACCGAGTCGAAGCTCTGGCTGCTGTATCAGTACGGCCCCTCCTACATGGTGGACTGGCCGGGATGCGAGGCGTCTCCCGAATTGATGCGGAGGGCGGCGACCGACGAGACCAAGGCCCGTCTGCTGCGTAAACCTTACTATCACCCCTGACCTCTGCAGGAAATCGATCTCATGAAAGCCGTCGTGATCCATCGACACGGAACCCTGGACCAGGTCCGGATTGACGATGTCCCCACACCCCGAATCCGCAGAGGCGAGGTGCTGGTGGAGACCCGTGCCGCGGCCCTGAACCATCTGGACCTGTTCGTCGTGGAGGGCATTCCGGGTATCAAGCAGCAGTTGCCCCACGTGTTGGGCTCGGATGCCGCCGGGGTGGTCCGCCAACTTGGCGCCGGGGTGGAGGGTCTCCAGGCCGGGGACCGGGTCATGCTCAATCCCGGGATCTGGTGTACGGAATGCGAGTTCTGCCAGGCCGGTGAACAGAGTCTCTGTGCCCGCTACGGTCTGGTCGGAGAGCACGGCCCCGGGGTCTATTCCGAATTTTTTGCGGCCCCCGCCCGCAATCTGGCCCGGATTCCCGATGGTGTGACCTTCGAGGAGGCGGCGGCTTTCTCGCTGGTGAATCTGACCGCATGGAGAATGGTCTGCACCCGAGGCCGGTTGAAGCCGGGGGAGGACGTATTCATACACGGGATCGGGGGAGGCGTCGCCTCCGCGGCCCTGGCCATCGCCAAGCTGTCGGGGGCGCGCATCTGGGTCAGCTCCTCCTCTTCAGAAAAGCTCGAGCAGGCTCGCCGGCTGGGGGCCGACTTTTGCTACGACTACACCCAATGCGACGTGGCCAGAGAGGTTTTCCGGAATACGAATCGGCGAGGCGTCGATCTGGTGGTGGAGGGCCCGGGCGCCTCGACTTGGCTTCAGAGCCTCAAGATGGTCCGAAAGGGAGGCAGGATCGTGACCTGTGGGGCCACCACCGGACCCAACCCGGCCACCGAGATCCGCCTCATCTTCTGGAAGCAGATCGATATTCTCGGCTCCACCATGGGTAACCAGCAAGAGTTTGCCGAGATCGTACGGCTTTTGGGCCGGAGAAAACTCCTCCCCTGTATCGATCGGAGCTTCGACTTTGAAGATGCCTCCGCTGCCCTGGAGCACCTGCAGTCTCAACGCCAGTTCGGAAAGGTGGTGCTTCGATTGGACCGCGATCCGTCCTGACTGCCGCTGGAATTGCCGGTCACCGACTCCGGATCAAAAGGTCTGGGTCAGAAACGCAAGCGTCTCCTCCAGATGGCCCGCCACGAGTTCCCACCCGTGCGGCTCTCCCTCGAAGATCATGCACTGGTGGGAGATCCCCCGCTCCCGGAGAATGCGTGCCAGCGACTTGACACCTTGTTCCATGGGGAAAAGGCGGTTGTAACGGTCGGCGGTACCATACGAGAAATAGAGATTCAGGCCGGCCAAGGAGACGGTTCGGGCCAGCACTTCCAGGCTGTTCTGCTTCCAATGGCCCTGGTCCATGGGGTTGCCGAAGGCCTTTTCCACCAGACGGAGGAAGTATGCGGATCTGCGGGAAGGGTTGGAACGGAGGCTCACAAAGGGATCCTCGCCCAGAAACACGATGGGGGAAACTCCGGCGGCCGAGGCGTAGAGTCCGGAGTGCTTCATCGCGATCTTGAGCGCGCCGTACCCACCCATGGACACTCCCCCGATGGCGCGGCCCGCGGCATCGGCCCGAACCCTGTACCGTTCCTGCATCTCCTGCACCAGATCGCCGCGAATGTAGCTCTCGTAGCTCCCGGTCCCGTCAGGAGAATCGGTGTAGAGACTGTTCTGGCCGTCGGGATGGACCATGACGAAATGGGGTAACTTCCCCTGGCTCATCAGGAGGTCGATGCGGGCCGGAAGATCCCCGTAGCGAGGGGTCGCCCAACTCGTGTGGTCGTTGTTCAATCCATGCAGGAAATAGACGATGGGAAATTTCCTGTCCGATTCCTCATCGTAGCTCGGCGGGAGCAGGACGCTGTAATCCGCATCCAACCCCAGGGCGGAGGATCGGTAGCTTCGAAACTCCAGCCGGGACTTGTTGGGGAGCGTGAGGTCTTTCGGGTTCTCCAGCCGCCGGGGCGGACCCCCACGCTGAGCTTCGACGACCAGACAGGCCAGCAGCAAACCGAACGAGCAGAGCGCGCTCAGGAGGAACGGTCGCGACAGTGCGCCGATTCGAAGACAGGTCATAGAGGCCGGCATCCGCATTTCCAGGCTGCTATCAAGCTTCACCATCTTACCAGCCGGTTGCAGATATCGTGTCGGGTTCTTGAAAATCATCCGGGTCCGGGAATTGCCGACCGATTTCGGGGGTGGGGACACTCCTCGAAGAGCTTGGACCATGCTTCAACCGTTGGTCCGAAAATGGGGGGCCGATTCCGGGAGATCTCGACGGCGCCACGATTCAGAAGAGCCTGTGGACCGGGATCGCCCAAAGGCTCGGTTCCAACTCCACCAGATCCTCCCCGCGGTGGACGACCAGACCGCCGATCCACTCGTGTCCCAACGCCTTTCGCAACACGCGCAGGCCGGAGCAGTCGACCCTCCCAACCCGGGTGCGGTTTTTCACCTCGACACCGATGACGCCGGCGGCGGTCGTGACCAGCAGATCGACTTCTCGCCCCGAGCGCGTGCGGTAGAACCACAGCATCGCGTCACGCCCGAGGGTGTCGATCCACTTGCGCGCCTCGGATACGACCAGTGTCTCGAACAGGGGTCCAGTGATCTCACCCCAGAAACCGGTCCCCTGGCGCAGCAGACCCAGGTCCATCCAGTAGAGCTTGGGGCTTTTCACCGTCGAGCTGGTGAGGTTGCGGGCATACGGCTGCAGCAGCTCGACTTGGTAAGACAGACGCAGGTACTCCAGGTAACGGCGGGCCGTGGCGGCGCTGACGGCAGCGTCGCGACCCAACTTTGCATAGTTGAGAAGTTGGCCGGTGCGGAGCATGGCCAGCCTCTGCAGGGCACGAAAGGGCAGCAGATCGGACACGCGGGTCAAGTCGGCGAGATCACGCTCGAGCCACGTCTGCTGGTAGGAGCGCAGCCATTCGCGCCTATCATCGTCGTCCAGCGACAGGAGCTCGGGCATCCCGCCCCAGGCACTGAGATGGTCGATTGCCTCAAAGCGTGACGTCGCTTCGTCACCCAGCAGCCGCGGCGGTTCTTCGCCCAGGATCTCCGAGAACGATTCCGGACCAGTGATGAGCCGATCGAACAGCGGACGGGGCGGAGTGACGTCGAAGGCGAACCGCACTTCCGAGGCAGTGAGCGGCCATAGATCGTAAACGAACGCCCGGCCGGCCAGCGACTCCCGGATGCGGGACGAGCCCAGCAGGACCGAGAACGACAGATGTCCCTCATCGTATGCCAGTTTCACCTTGTCGAAGACGCCGGGTTCCTTTTGCGCCTCATCGATCACGGCTGCGCCAACAACGCGGCCCCAACTGCCGCTGCGTAAGGCGCGCACCGCCTCCCGTTCCTCGATCGCGTCCAGGTTCAAATACCGCAGGTCGCTGTAAAGATACCGGGCCAGAGTCGTTTTTCCAGTTTGGCGCGCTCCGGTCAGAACCACCAGACGGCGCTTGTCCCCAGCTGGCAGCCGAGTGGTGAGCCACCGGAATCTCTGTCTTTTCGTTCGCATGGAACACGATAATACAGGATATTCATTTCTAGTATAAATGAATATCCTATTATTTCGTTCTTAATAAGAATGATAATACAATTGTCCCGTTCCTGACCCAAGGGTTCTTCAGCTTCGCTCTCGGCTTCCTTTGGTGAACCCAGGATCAACACTGCGGTAGCATTACCGTGATGGGGCTGGGAAGATTCCAGGTTGGAATTGCCGCGGCGCTGGTGGTGCTGCTCACCTCGTGCTCGCGTTCGGAACCCGAAATGACCAAGGACGAGACTACGATTGCCATGGATGAGAACCCCTTCTTCACCGAGAGTCCATTACCCTTCGAATACCCACAGTTCGATCGAATCGACGAGGAAGACTACCGGCCCGCCTTCGAGCAGGGAATGGCCCGGCACCTGGATCAGGCGAATGCCATCGCCAACCAGACGGAGCCTCCCAGCTTCGAAAACACTTTGGTTGAACTCGAGCGTTCCGGCCGGATGCTCAGACGAGTCAGAAGTGTCTTCTTCAATCTGGTGGCCGCCCACACCAACGACAAGCTGGAGGAGATCCGGAGCGAGATGGCTCCGAAGCTTTCCGCCCACAGAGACCGCATATTGCTGAACCTCAAGCTGTTCGAGCGGGTCCGGGACTTGTACGGCCGGCGGCGGACGCTGGATATCGATGACGAGTCGCGGCGGCTGATCGAGGAGTATTACATCGACTTCGTACGCGCGGGAGCGCGGCTCTCGGACTCCGACAAGGCACGACTCCAGCAGATCAACGTCGAACTGGCCGAATTGGATACGCGTTTCAGCCAGAACGTGCTTTCTGAAGTCAACGAGTCGGCCGTCGTCGTCCCCTCACGCGAACAACTGGATGGACTCTCGGAGAACGAAATCGAAGCGGCGGCAGATGCGGCGGCGGCCCGCGACCTGAAGGGGAAGTTCCTGGTTGCGCTCCGGAACACCAGTGGTCAGCCGCCCTTGACGTGGATACGGGATCGCGCGATGCGGAAACGGATCATGGAGGCGTCTCAGGCCCGCGGCAGCCGGGGCGGCGAGTTCGACAATCGAGGCATCGTGGCCCGCTCCGCCAAGCTTCGGGCGGAACGGGCGGTGCTCCTCGGCTATCCCAACCATGCCGCCTACAGCCTGGAACGGCAGACGGCGAAGACCGTCGAGGCGGTCAACCGGTTCCTCTCCAAACTGGCGGCGGCAGCGGCCGCCAACGCTTCGCGGGAGGCTCGGGAGTTGCAGGCCATGATCGACGGCGGCGGCGAAAGCCATCCGCTGGCCGCATGGGATTGGGCCTATTACGCGGAGAAGGTTCGCAGGGAGCGATACGCCTTTGACACAGCTCAGCTTCGACCCTACTTCGAGATCGACAACGTCTTGCAAAAGGGCGTTTTCTACGCGGCGAACCGGCTTTACGGGATGAGCCTTCGGGAGAGAACCGAGCTACCCACACATCACCCGGACGTGCGGGTGTTCGACGTGCTCGACGCCGGTGCCGAGCCGCTTGCGCTCTTTCTGGTCGACCTCTATGCCCGTCCCTCCAAGCAGGGCGGCGCCTGGATGAGTTCGTTCGTTTCCCAGTCGGAACTGCTGGGGACCAGGCCGGTGGCCGCTAACTACATGAACGTCCCGAAGCCACCCGCCGGGGAGCCGACACTGCTGACCTTCGACGAGGTGGAGACGCTGTTTCACGAGTTCGGCCACGCCCTCCACGCCATCTTCTCCTCGGTGCGCTACCCCTATTTCTCCGGAACCTCCGTGCCTCGCGACTTCGTCGAATTCCCCTCCCAGATCAACGAAATGTGGGCCACGTGGCCGGAGGTGGTGAAAAACTACGCCGTCCATCACCAGACGGGGGAGTCGATGCCCATGGAACTGGTGGAAAAGATGTTGGCCGCCGAGAGATTCAACCAGGGATTCGCCACGACCGAGTATCTGGCCGCCGCTCTGCTGGACCAGGCGTGGCACCAACTGACGGCCGAGGAAGCACCCAACGTCGAGAGTGTGACCGATTTCGAGGAGGCCGTACTGGCCGAGGCCGGTGTCGCGCTCGATACGGTGCCTCCACGTTACCGCAGTACCTACTTTTCGCACATCTGGAGCGGCGGCTACTCGGCCGGATACTACTCGTACATCTGGAGCGAGGTGCTGGACGCCGATACCGTGGAATGGTTCAAGGAGAACGGTGGGTTGACACGGGAGAACGGAGATCGCTTCCGCCGGATGATCCTGTCGAAAGGAGGCAGCCGGGAGGCCATGCCTCTCTACCGGGCCTTCCGGGGCCGCGAACCGGACGCGGCCTCGTTGCTGGTCCGCCGCGGCCTGAACTGAGCGTGCTCGAGGACGCACGAGAAGGTTCTCCCCGGGGTCACAACTCGTGTTCCCGGCGGTATAGCCTTGCGATCTTGGCCACGTACGAGGAGATCGGAACGGAGCGCTCACCGCCAGGATCGGCCCAAACCAGACCGGACGGAGGCGTGCCCGTCCGGAGCGTGCCCACAGCCGGATGAAGGGTGAGCCGCCGGAAAGTGATCTGATGACGAACCGGCTTCAGTAAGCCGCATATGGTAACCGACAAGCCGAGCTTCCGATGGAAGGCCTCCTCCAGCACTTCGGCCCTCAAGTCCCGGTCCTTGACCGGGATCCGGGGAAACTCCCACATCCCCTCCAGGAATTCACTGTCCTGGTTCCGGACCAAAAGGAATCGGTCCCGGAGACAGACCACCGCCACCGCGTAGCTCAGCCGCTTCACAGCACGGCGGGCGCGGGGAAGAGGCAGCTTCTCCTGCACTCCGGCCCCTAATCCAAGACAACTCCCCTCCAGCGGACAACGCCCGCAACTCGGCGAACGCGGCGTGCAGACCAGGGCACCCAGTTCCATGAGGGCCTGGTTCAGATCGGACACTTCCTTCCGGGCCGCTGCAAAGCGGCTGATGCGGGTCAGAAGGTCCCACAGCGGCGGGGAATCGTCTCCAGAGGAGACACCGTCCATTTTGAGGTAGCGGGCGAAGAGCCTTCGGATGTTGCCGTCCAGGATGGGCAGGGGCTGTCCGTAAGCGATGGAAAGGACGGCTCCGGCCGTGTACCGGCCGACTCCAGGCAACTGGATGATCTCCTCGTAAGTCCGAGGAAACACTCCGCCATGGCAGTCGCGGATCTGCTGCGCCGCCCGGCGGAGATTTCGGGCCCGGCGGTAGTATCCCAGTCCGGACCAGAGGGAAAGGACTTCCTCCTCGTCGCTTTCGGCCAGATCTTCCAGCGTGGGATAGCGCTTCAGGAACCTCTGATAGTAAGGAACTACGGTCTTCACCTGGGTCTGTTGGAGCATCACTTCGGCCAAAAGGACCGAGTAGGGCTCGAGCCGGCGGCGCCAGGGAAGATCCCGCCGGTGCCGCTGGTACCAGCGCAGCAGATCCCGGCAGAAAATGGCTAGAGGAACCGGTAGTTCCAGCTTTTCCATGGAAATGACGACTAGTCCGGGGCGGCGGCGCTACGGGTTGAGGACCTGCTTGGCGATGGTGGCAAGCTGCATGTGGGTCGTGCCCTCGTAGATGGACCCGATCTTGGAGTCCCGAAAATACTTCTCCACCGGATAATCCCGCGAGTAGCCATAGCCTCCGAAAATCTCGATCGCCCGGGACGTGATCTTCTCGGCGACCCTGGAGCTGAAGTATTTGGCCATTGCCGCTTCCTTCAGGAAAGCCTTGCCCGCGTCCTTCAAACGTGCCGCGTTGTAGACCAGGAGTCTCGCCGCCTCCAATTCCGTCTCCATTTCCGCCACCGAGAACTGGACCCCCTGGAAGTGTCCGATGGGCTTGCCGAACGCCTCCCGCTCTCGACAGTAGGCCACGGCATGGTCCAGGGCGCCCCGGGCCAAGCCGATCATCTGGGCGCCGATTCCGATCCTGCCTTCATTCAGAGTCTCGATGGCGACCTTGTAGCCGACACCCTCTTTTCCCAGCACGTTTTCCGCGGGCACGGCGCAATCCTCCAGGATCAGCTCGCAGGTGGACGAAGCGCGAATGCCCAACTTGTCCTCTTTCTTTCCGACGCGGAATCCGGAAAATTCCCGCTCCACCAGGAAGGCGGTGATGCCCTTGTACCTCTTCTCGGGAGCCGCGTTGGCGAAGACGATGAAGAGATCGGCTTCCGCCGCATTCGTGGTCCACAGCTTATGGCCATTGAGAACGTACCGGTCGCCCTGCCTGGAGGCCCGGGCGGCCATGGTAAAGGCGTCGCTGCCCGAGGTTGCCTCCGAAAGGGCATAGGCCCCCACCCACCGCGAGGCCATGCGGGGCAGATACCGCTCCTTTTGGGACCGCGTTCCCCATCGCAGGAGAGCATTGTTGACCAGGGTGTTCTGGACGTCCACGACGACTCCGGCCGAGGCATCCGCCCGGCTCAGCTCCTCCACCGCCAGAATGGACATGAAGAAACTGGCGCCGGCTCCACCCAGGGACACGGGGATCTCGATTCCCATAAGGTCCAGTTGGAAGAACTGTCGCAGGAGTTCAGGCCGGAAGGCTCCGTCTCGATCCATGGCGGCGGCCAGTGGCCGGACCTCACTCTGGGCGAAGTCGGAGACGGCTTCTCGAAACAGCAATTCCGCTTCAGACAATTCCGTCAAGGGCGGTGGCGGCGAACCGAATTCGGACATGGAACGGATCATAGTCCGGCCCCTCCAACCTGACAAGACGAAGGCTGCTGCCGCTGCGGCTCCGGACCGGCCACTCCTGACCGCGGTTGGCCCGAGCTGAGACCACATCCTGACAGCGATCGCGAGGCCGTAGTAGACTGTCGGCGAGGATTCAGGGTCATGGGTTCCAAATTCGTCGCCACCACCCCAGGTGGCCACTCCCTTTCCAAGATCGTCGAAGAGGTCGCCGGCACCTACCGGGACAACAGTCTGAAGCTCCAGCACTTGGGGGAGACGCCCTTCCCCAACGAACGGGTGGTGGTGGAGGTCCTGGGAAAGATTCGAATGATCCTCTTCCCCGGCTACTTCGGGCACGTTTCGGTCACCGAACGTGGTGTGGAGCAGTACCTCGGCGAATTGGTGGACGTGGTGTACCGTCGGCTTTCACAGGAGATCCGCAAGGCGCTGCGCCTGGAATCCGGGGCCGAGTCGGCCGGAAGCGAGGAGCGTGCGGAAGAACTCTGCCTGAGGTTCCTCCAGCTGCTGCCGCGGCTCCGGCGTCTCCTGGGACTGGACCTGGAGGCTGCCATGGACGGCGATCCGGCGGCCAGGAGCACCCACGAGATCATTCTCAGCTATCCCGCCATGAAGGCCATCAGCGTCTACCGGGTCGCCCACGAGCTGACCCGGTTCAACGTACCGTTGATTCCCAGGATCATGACCGAGTATGCCCACCTCGAAACGGGTATCGACATCCACCCCGGCGCTCTCATCGGCCGCCGCTTCTTCATCGATCACGGCACCGGCGTCGTCATCGGCGAGACCACCGAGATCGGAAATAACGTCAAGCTCTACCAGGGTGTGACGCTGGGGGCGCTGAGCTTTCCCGAAGGGGCCGCCGCAGCCCGCGGGAAGAAGCGCCATCCCACCATTGAGGACAACGTGGTGATCTATTCCGGGGCCACCATTCTCGGAGGCAACACGGTCATCGGTCGAGACTCCATCATCGGTGGAAACGTCTGGATCATCTCCAGCGTTCCTCCCGGGTCCAAGGTGATGGTGAACGTTCCCAAGCTCCGGATCACCGCAGCGGTCTGACCCGGCCGTAGTGGACGCGGACGACTCCGGAGGTCGTTCCCGAACCTGCCATCCTGCCGTTTCTCACTCCTCGCCGCCCGTTGACAGGTTCTCCAGGGCACTGGTAATTTGGCATTCAAACCCATGATCATTCGGGTCTTACTGGCGATCGGAACCTGGCTGGCTTCGGCTCTGCCTTTGTGCGGCTCCGATCCGGTCGCCGCCGAATACTTCGAGCTGCGCATTCGGCCCCTGTTGGCCGAAAACTGTTACGCCTGTCACACCAGCGCCCGAAAGGGAGATCTTCGACTGGATTCGCGGGAGGAACTGGTTCGCGGAGGGAGTTCAGGCCCCGCCATCCGACCGGGGAACTCCGCCGCCAGTCTTCTGATCCGGGTCGTCTCCCACACCCATGAGCAGCTGCAGATGCCGCCCCAGGGGAAACTCAGCGACCAGAAGGTCGAGGATCTACGCAGTTGGATCGACGCCGGAGCGGTCTGGCCGGATACCGGAGACAAGCTGATCGCCTCGGCGCCGGCCGCCACTTACACCGTTACCCCCGAACAGCGTGCCTTCTGGTCGCTCCGGCCGCTTCAGGTGACGAATCCTCCCCCGGTGACCTCCACCTCCCGGCCTCGAAGCCCCATCGATTATTTCGTCCTGGACAGACTGGAAAAAGAGGGTCTGGCTCCCGTCGGGGCCGCCGACAGGCGAACGCTCATCCGGAGAGCCAGCTTCGACCTGATCGGACTTCCGCCCACGCCCGAAGAGGTGGAGGCCTTCGTCGGCGACACCTCCCCGAACGCATTCTCCCGGGTCGTGGAGCGACTCCTCGGCTCCCGTCACTACGGCGAGCGTTGGGGCCGGCACTGGCTGGACCTCGCCCGGTATTCCGACGGCAGATTGGGAGCCCGGACAGACACTCCCTATCCCAACGCCTTCCGCTATCGGGATTGGGTGGTCGAGGCTTTCAACCGGGATCTGCCCTACGATCAATTCGTCCTGGCCCAGGTGGCGGCCGATCAACTGCCGCCCGAAGTCCGGGAGGAATTGCTTGCGGGCCTGGGCTTCCTCGTCGTCGCTCCCAACCTGGACGATCTGGTGGACGTGACGGCCCGAACCTTTCTGGGACTGACCGTGGGGTGCGCCCGCTGCCACGACCACAAGTACGATCCCATCCCCACCCAGGACTTCTATTCCCTGAAGGGTGTGTTCACCAGTAGCAAAGCCGCGGAACACCCCTTGGTGGCCGACTCCATCGTCCAGGCCTACAAGAAGAGCCAGGAGCGGATCAACGCCCAGAAGGAAGCGATCCAGGCCTTCATCAAGTCTCAGTCGCAGCAACTGGCGGAAATCCTGATGGGACGGACCTCCGACTACATGGTGGCCGCCTGGAAGGTGATGAAGGAGAACCCACTGCCGCCGTCGGTAGATCTGGACTCGGAGATTCTGGAGCGCTGGGTCAAGTATCTTGGGCGAACGGATCTGGAACACCCGTACCTTCGCGAATGGGAAGAGCTGCGGAGCCAGGGAGGAATTCTCCAAAAGGTGAACGATCTCTCGCGCCGCTTTCAGGACGTGGTGTTGGCCGTCGACTCCGAGAAGAAGGCCATCGAGGATCGAAACTACGTGAAGTTGGGCGGGGCCAAAGGAGTTGCCGACCAGGGCACCCGTCAATTCACCAACCTGGAGTTCCTTGACCTGGAGAAGTGGTACCTGTGGAGAGATTTGGCGTCGGAGCCCCATCCCAGAGGGAGCTTCAGGTTCCCGGGTGGAGTTTTCTACTACGGCGCGGAAGAGGGGCTGGAGATCGATCGCTTTCTCAGCCCCGTTTGGAAGGGTCACCTGGACCGGATGCGTGCCGAGCTGAAGCGTCTGGAGGAGTCGGGGCCCGAGCCCTATCCCTTTCTCCACAGCTATCAGGATCAGGAGAAACCGGAGGATCTCCGAATCGCCATCCGGGGCGACAAGAAGAACCTGGGAGAGGTGGCTCCCAGACGATTCCTCCACATTGTGAGCGACGGGACACCCAAAAACTTCGGCGGCGGCAGTGGCCGCCTGGAGTTGGCGAGAGCCATTGCCGATTCCCGGAATCCCCTGACCGCGCGAGTCATGGTCAATCGAATCTGGCAGCACCACTTTGGAAGCGGGATCATCCCGACGCCAAGCAATCTGGGAAGATTGGGAGAACCGGCGAGCCATCCCCGGCTGCTGGACTATCTGGCGGCGCGTTTCATTCGAAGCGGATGGTCCGTCAAACAGCTCCACCGGGAGATCATGCTGTCGTCCACCTATGCCATGAGTAGCCGGCACCGGCAGGAGAACTTCGAGAAGGATCCGCAAAACCGGCTTCTGTGGCGGATGAACCCGGTCCCGAGGCTGGATGCGGAAGCCTTGCGGGACACGATTCTGGCCGTGTCGGGGAAACTGGATCGGAAGCCGGGCGGACCGCCGGCCCCACTGGACGAAAAACACCGGCGCCGTACTCTGTACGCCACCGTCAGCCGGACTCAACCCGACCGAACCCTGGCCCTGTTCGATTTTCCCGATCCCAATGCCCACAGCGATCGACGATCCGTCACCGTCGGCCCCATGCAGAGGCTCTTCTTTCTGAACAGCCCCTTCGTCATGGAGCAGGCGGAAGCCCTGGCCAGGCGCCTGGCCAGAGAGTCGCCCCAAGGCGGCCGAGCCCGGATCCGGCGGGCCTACAGCCTGTTGTACGGGCGTCCCCCGGAACCGGACGAGATCCGCATGGGTCTGGAATATCTGGAGGGAGAAAAAGATCCCTGGCCCAAATACGCTCAAATGTTGTTGGCGTCCAGCGAGTTCAGTTCGGTGAACTGAGATGGACGAAACCAGCCGGGGATGGTCGGAAATGAACGGCGCGGTACTGACGATCCGGGAAGATTCTTGTACCGTTGGATTGGGAGGAGCCCAACATGAACCGACGTGAGCTGCTGTCTCTCATGGGGACCGGGTTCGGTACGGTGGGAATGTCCAGTCTCCTGGCAGAACCATCCCGCGACCAGCCTCTGTCCCTCCGGAATCCCCATTTCCCGCCCCGGGCCAAGCACGTCATCTTTCTCTTCCTCAATGGCGGTCTTTCCCAGGTCGATACCTTCGACCCCAAACCGGCGTTGGCTCGCCACCACGGCGAACCGCTCCCCGGCCCCAAAGTCAGGACCGACCGGGCCTCGGGCACCCTGATGAGATCTCCCTTTGGATTTCGCCGCTGCGGCGAGAGCGGAATCCCGATCTCGGAGATCTTCCCGCGAGTGGGCGATTCCATCGACGATTTCTGCGTCATCCGCTCCATGCATTCGGACATCGGCAATCACGAGCCCTCCCTTCTCCTCATGAGTTGTGGACACCAACTCCCCGGTCACCCCTCCATGGGTTCATGGATCACCTACGGACTGGGCTCCGAGAACGAGAATCTGCCTGGGTTCGTGGTGTTGTGTCCCGGTAATCCCATCGTGGGCCCTCCCCTCTGGTCTTCCGGTTTCCTTCCCAACGCCTACCAGGGGACCCACGTTCGCAACAGCGAGACGTCGCCGGAAAAGCTGGTCCAGAACGTTCGGAACCAGAGGTTGCTCCCCCGCGAGCAGGAGCGGCAACTGGCTCTGTTGACCCAACTCAACCGCTCCTATCTGGGACGTCTCGGTCACCAGCCGGAACTGGAGTCCGGCATCGCCGCCATGGAAGTGGCCTTCCGGATGCAGATGGAAGTACCCCATGTCTTCGACATCACCAGGGAGACGGAGTCCACACGCTCAAGGTACGGCGACAGCGACTTCGGCCGCGGCTGCCTCATGGCCCTTCGACTGGTGGAGCAGGGAGTTCGAATGGTCCAGGTCTTCTACGGAAGCTCCCAACCTTGGGACAGCCATGACGACATCCAGGACCACCGCAGGCTGGCCCGGGTAGCGGACGGTCCCATCGCCGCCCTGGTCCATGACCTGAAGTTGCGCGGCCTGTTCGAGGAGACCCTGGTCATCGTCGGCAGCGAGTTCGGCCGCACTCCCATGATCCAGAACAGCGGCCTGGAGAAGATCGGAAAGGGCCGCGACCACAACGTGTACGGCTACAGCACGCTACTGGCCGGAGGTGGAATTCGAGGTGGCTGCACTTACGGCGCCACCGATGATTTCGGATACAAGGCCGTGGAAGATCCTGTCCATCCCCACGACCTGCATGCCACGATCCTGCATCTCCTGGGATTGGACCACACGCGATTGACCTATCGTTACAGCGGGAGGGATTTTCGCCTCACCGACGTGGGAGGCAAGGTCCTCCACGACGTCATAGCAGTCCGTGGTGAAAGTCCCGCGTAGCACCGAGACCGGGGCTGCGCCCGCCGGGCAAGGCGCGGTGAGGGAGCATATTCGACCCTATGAGCCTGCGCCGCAGAAATTGATCTACTGCGAAAGCGGTAGAATCGGTCCATATTTCCCCGATTTCTCGGCGAATAGAACAACTATGCACCTCCAAATCGAGAAAATCTGGCCTCGATTCCCCACTTTCTCGCTACGATCATTTCTACCGCGCAGACTCCTATGTGACCGAGGCGCAACGCAGTCCGCGCACGATGCAGACCCGGTCGAATGCCGCGACGACTTTTGCCACGGGCTGCTAACGTGAAGGACGGGACGCCAGCAAACTAGCCGCCCGCTCGACCTCGCCGGAGTAGGCCCGGATCAAGCCGGCCGCCCGTTCGATCTGGGCCTCTACCTGTTCCCATTTCCGTTGCTCGATGGCCTCTCGAACTCCGGGCAGGGTTTTGACGCCGTAGCCGGTGTAGAAGCCCGGCGCATAGATATGGTGCCGGTACCAGGGGCGCTCCGGCAGCCCTTCCGGGTGGGCGAATTTCTGCTCCAGTCCCATCAGGATCCGATTCAGCTTCAACCGTTCCGCCTCTGGAAGCATGCCTGCGGACGCGAACCGGCCGTAAGCCTCGGCATACTTGCGGGCGCTGGCCTGAAGCCCGGCCATGGCGTTTCGAAGCGGCGCGAAGTTGACGAAGGGAACGGCGTTCTGAGGCGCCGGAGCCACGTAAGTCTGGGTCGGATCTGATGCCGCCTTCAGATATCCGCGCAGAATCCAACGGTTCAGGGCTTCGGTTCCGCGGCGCATTTCGCCGGCCAGATCCATGACCTCTTTCAGATAACCCTCCAAAGTGGCAGCCAGGCGAGTGAACTCCAACGGCAGTATCTCGGCGTTGGCCAGCCGAAGCACGGTTCTGCCGGCCACCTGGGCCAGGACGACGCCGTAGCGGTATCCCGGATCCATGAAACGGCGGTAATGGTCGAAGGAGTCGTAGAGGGAATGATAGGAGCCCTGGGGGGACTCGCCGCCGAAAGCCAGATTGAGGCTGGCGACTCCAAGGTGCTGGAGAAACGGAGTGTAGTCGGAACCCGATCCCAAGGCTCCCAGCTTCACCCGCTCCACCGGTGCCAGCGGTAGCGGATCGATGGAGACCGTTCGCCGGGCCAGGGCACGCTGCAGGACGCTCAGGTCCGTCTGGGGATCATCGACGTCCCTCGCGACCTGGTTGACCAGCGTCTCCAGGCTGTGGGAGCCTCCGGCACTCAGGAACCCACGGCCATTGGAGTCGCTGTTCACGTAAACGACGGCCTTTTCCTTCAACTCGTCGGCGTACTCCTCCGCCCACTCGGTGGAGCCGATCAGACCCGGCTCCTCGGCGTCCCAGGCGGCGTAAACGATGCTGCGGCGAGGACGCCACCCGTCTTCGGTCAGGCTGGCCACCGCTCGGGCCTCGGCCAGCATGGCGGCCACGCCGCTCACCGGGTCCCTGGCGCCGTGGACCCAGGCGTCATGATGGTTCCCGCGGAGGATCCACTGATCCGGCTCTTCTCGGCCTTCCAGCTTGGCGATGACGTTGTAGGCGGGAACCAGGTCCCAGTTGAACTCCAGCTTGAGGCGCACCGTGGCCGGACCCGGACCCAGGTGGTAGGTGATGGGCAGGGCGCCGCGCCAGTGGGGAGGAGCCACCGGACCCTCCAGGGCACTCAGCAGGGGCAGGGCGTCTTCATGGGAGATGGGGAGGACCGGAATTCGAGGCAGCGTGGGCGCTTCGCTTCGGGACAATCTGTCGGCGTCCTCGGTCGCCGCCGTGAAGGGGGTCAGCGGGTCGCCGGGATGGATCGGCATGTCGAGCACCGATCCCCTCTCCACTCCATCTTCACTGCGAAAGGGACCCCTGGGATAGGCGTCACCCTGGAAGTATCCGTCGTCTCTGGGGTCGGAATAGATGATGCAGGCCAGCGCTCCCTGCTCGGCCGCCAGCTTGGGCTTGAGCCCCCTCCAGGAACCACCGTAGCGGGCGATGACGATCCGGTCCTTGACCTGGATGCCCCGGCGCTCCAGCTGCTCGTAGTCGGCCGGTATCCCGTAGTTGACGTAGACCAGCTGGCCGGTCGCCTCCCCGTCCGGCGAATAGGCGTTGTAGGCGGGCAACTGCTCCGACGACTGGTTGGAGGTGGAATCCTCCGCCAGCGCGGGTTCGACCAGGCGGGCACGGAAAGGCGTGGGCTCCAGCATCTCCAACCGGCGGAGCTTGGGTGTCGGAAAGAGGATCCGGTATTCGTCCAACCAGCTCTCATACCCCCAGGAGCGAAACAGGGAAACCATGAATTGGGCATTTTCCCGGCCCTTGGGGGAACCGGTATGGTGCGGGCGGGAACTGAGTCTTCGAATCCAGTCTCCAATCTGCGCCGGATCCAGGGCAGCGTCCATTTTGGATTCCAGGCGCCGCTGCTCCTCGACCGCACCGGGGGAAAATCCCAACATCCCCGGAGGATTCTCCGGAGCGCTCTCGACCGGAGGCCAACCGCACCACAGGATCAGAAATACGACTCCACAGTTTCTACGGACGCGCATTGAGGACCTCCGGGAAGTTCGCGGCCAAGTCAAGTACGGCCTTAGAACGGCCAGAATCGGGGAATGAACACCGTCGCCATGACCCAGAAGACCAGACTCAAGGGACCGCCGAATCGAGTGTAGTCCAGGAACCGGTAGTTTCCCGGTGCATAGACCATGAGATTGGTCTGGTAGCCCATGGGGGTGAGAAACGCCGACGACGCGGCAAAGCAGGTCGCCATCAGAAAGGGTCTCGCGTCCACGCCCAAGGCGGCAGCCAGGCTCAGAGCCACCGGCGGCATCAAGACGGCGGTGGCCGCATTGGACACCACCTGAGTCAGGACGCAGGTGACCAGGTAGATCAGCCCCACTCCTACGTAGGGGGCCAGGTCCGACCCCTCGAAGAGCGAGACCACAATCAGGATCTGGTCGGCGATGTAGCCGGCCGTGCCGGTTTCGACCATGGCCTCGCCCACGGGAATCAACGACGCGATCAGGACCACGACCGACCAGTCGATGGACCGGTAGGCCTCCTGCGGAGAGAGAATGGAAAGAAAAAGGAGCAGCACCACCGCCAGAAAGGCTCCCTTCAGAATCTCCATCACGCCCAGGGCGGCCAGGACCACCATCACCGGAATCAGGACGAGGACCAACCACCATAGGCGGCCTCTTCTGATGTGGAGATCGACCTGGGAGATGACGATGAGGTCATCGGAACGTCGAAGATCGTCGAGCCTGTCGGGGGAAGCCAACATCAGCAACGTGTCGGAAAAACGCAAGGGGATATTTGAAATCTTGTTCCTCAAGATCTCCCCATGGCGCCGGACGGCCAGCACGAAGGCCCGATAGTGCTGGCGGAAGTCGGCTTCCTTCAAGGTCTTGCCGATCAGGGAGCTGGTGCGGGTGACCAGGCCTTCGGCCATGAGTTGCCCTTCCCGGGCCAATTCCCGATCGTTGAGCTTGATGTCCGAGAGCAGGGCCAGCCCCAATTCCGTTCGCAGCCGGAAGATGTTGTCGATGGTCCCGCGGACGATAAGGATGTCGCCGACTCCGAGACGCTCGTTTCGAATATTGTGGGAGACATGCTGACCGCCTCTCAGGATCGACAGCACGATGATGTCATAATGCTTGTTCATGCCGACTTCCAGGCAGGTCCTTCCGGCGAGTTTCGACTTCTCCCGGACCCGGACTTCGGTGAGGTAGGCGCCCATGTGGTAGTTCCCGGCAAGGGAGACGGGGGTGGAGCGGGAGGGGAGAAGGCGCCGGGAGAGGAGACAGACGTAGATCAGTCCGGCGCCCAACAGCAAGATACCCAGAGGAAAGAACTCGAACATTCCGAAAGAAGCCTGACCGGCCCTCTCAGCGACGGAGCTGACGATCAGATTCGTGGAGGTCCCCACCAAGGTCAGGGTTCCGCCGGCCATGCAGGCAAAGGAGAGTGGGATAAGGGCCTTGCTGGGACTCAGGTGGAACCGGCGGCACAGGCTGATGGCCAGGGGAATGAAGACCGCCACCACCGCAGTGTTGTTCAGAAACCCGGAGAGAATACCGGCCACGCCCAGGAAAATGCACATTCCCAGCCATTTCCGGGTCCCCACCCGGCGACTGAGCCGATCGGCGGCCACCTCCAGAATACCGGTCTTCACCAGGGCGTGACTCAGGAGGAACATGGCGGCTATGGTGACCACCGCCTTGTTGCTGAACCCCGAAACGGCCTGTTCCGCAGTGAGGGTTCCAGTGACCAAGAGGACTCCCAGGAGAGCGACCGCCGTCACTTCAATGGGAAAGATCTCCAGCGAGAACACGACCAGCGCGACCGCAATCAAGCCCAACATGAAGGCGATCTCAAACGTCATGATGCGCCGGTCTCCTGCATGTGCACGGATTCCTGATCACGAGTCCGGCCCCGAATATCGGGAACGCAACTGCCGCCGCAGGATCTTGTTGGAGGCGGTGCGGGGCATTTGTCGGACCACCTTCACATCGTGCAACCTGAAAAGGGGGTTGAGCCGATCCGCAATCGCCCTCTGAAAAATCCGTAAGAGTCCCTCCTCGCCGAACTCCGGATCCGGCGTGGCAAGGACGACGTAGACCACCAGCCGGGTCGCGCCTCCACCGGGAGGAGAGACCGCCACAGCCGCCGTCTCTCCGATCCCCGGCACCCGATTCAAGACTCGTTCGATCTCTGCCGACCCCACCTTGATGCCACCCAGGTTCATGGTGTCGTCGATTCGCCCCTGCGCCCGGTAGTAACCATTGTCGAGCCGCTCCATCCGATCTCCATGACGCCGCAGCAGGATCCCTCCCGGCCCCTGGGGCGTCCCGGCGAAATACTCCCGATGGTGGTTTCGGTTCAACAGGCGCGTGGAGAGCCCGATGGAGGGGGAAACGATGAAAATCTCACCCTGATCGGACTCGTCGCCACGCCGATCCAGAATGGTCAGACTCATGCCCAGAGCCGCCGTCGAGAAGGCTGAGGCAACGGAAGTTTGCACCACGGTGCCGGTGATGTAGGCGCCGCCGATCTCGGTTCCGCCGCAATACTCGACCACCGGCCGGTACCCCGCCCTGGAGGTCAAATAGTGCATGTCGTCGGGATTCGAGCACTCTCCCGTGGAGGTGAAGACCCTGACGGAGGACCAGTCGAGTCCTTCCGCGCAGCCTCCGGCCCGCCAAGCCCCGACCAGAGTGGGCACGACCCCCAGAACGTTCACTTTCGCATCCTGCACGAACTCGCAGAACGACCTGGACGTGGGAATGCCGTCGAAGAGAGCGATGGTGGCTCCATTGATGAGGGAAGCATAGATCAACCAGGGTCCCATCATCCATCCCAAGCTGGTGGGCCATGCCACCACGTCTCCTTCCCGAATATCCTGATGCAGACATCCGTCGGCGGCGCACTTGATGGGGGTCAGGTGGGTGAACGGAATGGCCTTGGGCTCACCCGTGGTCCCCGAGGAGAAGAGAATGTTGATGGCGTCGTCGGGATCGCACGCCACCGCCTGAAAAACATCGTTGTCACACAGGAAATCATCCCACGACAGGTCTCCCTCCCGCAGCGGCTCGGAGAGACGTCCCTGGGCCGGCACCACCACCGTCACCGGCGCGCCGGCCTCCGTCATCCTGGTGTAAAGGGGAAGCTCCCGGGAACCGCGCAGAATCCGGTCCTGGGTAAAGAGGGCCTTGGCCTCTCCGACTCTGAGCCGGGTCCGGACCTCCGGGGCGGAAAAGCTTTCGGCTATGGTCAGCGCCACACAACCCGCCTTGATGATACCCAGATAGATGGCCACGGCCTCGACGTTCATGGGCATGTCGATGGCAACCGAGTCACCCCGATCCACTCCCAGGAGGGGAAGCGCGTTGGCGACACGGTTCGACAGCGAGTCCAACTCCTTCCGAGTCAGACTGGAAAGGGGCGCCCCCTCCCTCTGATAAACGACGGCCGGTTCCGCTCCACGGTCAAAACAGCTCTCGGCGATGTTCAGTCTGGCGCCGGGCAGCCACCTCACGTTTTCCACATCGGGTGTCGAATCCAGGATCCGGACCGGCGGAGTCCGGAACCGGATCCCCAGATGCCGGATCATCAACTCCCAGTACCCGGAGCGGTTCACTACGGTCCAGGAGTGAAGTTCGGCATACGAATCCAGACCCAGTTGCTCCTGGATTCGCGCCAGGTTCGATTCCTGGATGGAATCCGGCGCCGGGACGAAAATGGGCGGGGGGCCCGTCTCGCGCTCGTTGTCGAACACAGTCCTGTGCAGCAGCTGGTGGACCGGGAACGGATGAGCCGGACTCAGGAGGCCGCCACTGATCCGTCGCCAGCATTCGACGGAGGAGCAAGTGCCCAACAGACGGTTCACTTCCGACGATAGCCGCCGGGCTTCCGGAGTTTTCAACCCCAGGGCGATGAGATCTTCGCTACGTACCCGTTCGGCGGCGGAGTTCCTCACTCCCCACTCCTCCTCTTCTCTCTCTCCTCTTTCCTTTTTCCTCTTTTCTCTCCTAGGAGTCTGCGCGGTAGGAATGATCGTAGCGAGAAAGCGGGGAATCGAGGCCAGATTTTCTCGATTTTGAGGTGCATAGTCGTTCTATTCGCCGAGAAATCGGGGAAATATGGACCGATTCTACCGCTTTCGCAGTAGATCAATTTCTGCCGCGCAGGCTCCTAGCCCCCATTCCATCCGTAGCTGCAGAAGACCCGAATCGGAACCGCTGTGGGTAACGGAGAAGGGTTCCTTCTTCTCGGCCAGATCGTAGGACTGGAGACCTGCGGTATCGGTGGCCACGACGTTGAAGTAGTAGCGGCCTTCGAGCAGAGCCAAGCGAGGAAAGACCACTCTGGCATGGTATTCACCGGGGCCGGCCTTCCGGAGCGGGACGCCGTCGAAGACAGTGCTGGTGACGTAGACGACAACTCCATCGTCTCGCACCACGGCGACCCCCAGACCGGGAGTCCCGTGGAACTCGGGGAGAAAGCGGGCCGAAACGTCCAACTTCAAACTTTCGCCAGTCCGGAAAGGTCCGGTCCGGGGACGTTCGAGCTTGACATCCTCGATCCAGCAGATCTTTCGAGAACCGGCCGCCTGGGCCTGAACCGGATCCCACTCCCGGCTTCCGGTCTGACAGAACTCACGGTATCGCCCGACCACCTCGCGGCTTGAACCCATCGCCTGGACCCGCCCCCGATGCAGCCAGAGGGCTCGGGAACAGAAGGTCTCTATCTGATGGAGGGCGTGGGAGCATAGGACGGCAGTGCAGCCCCGATCCCGGAGACCCTGAATACGATCAAGACACCTGCGCTGGAACTCACCGTCTCCCACGGCCAGGACCTCGTCGACAATCAGGACATCCGGCTCGAAACTGGTCGCCAGGGAGAAGGCCAGTCGCAGCATCATGCCCGCGGAGTAGGTCTTGACCGGTCGATCGATCTCGTCGCCAAGACCACTGAAATCGATGATCTCGGACTCGCGGCGTGCGATCTCATCCCTGGAAAAACCGGCCAGGGTGCCCCCGAAATAGAGGTTGCGCCGTCCCGTAAACTCCGGGTCGAAACCGACGCCCAATTCCAGAAGCGCGGCCACTCGGCCCTGGAGATGGACTTCTCCGCCGCTGGGAGCGCAGGTCCCGGCCAATATCTTGAGCAGGGTCGACTTCCCTGCTCCGTTGTTGCCGACGATGCCGAAACCTTCACCGCGTCGTACTTGAAAGCTGACCGATTCCAGGGCCGCGAAGGACCGATGGGAAGGTCTCCCTGAAATGATCTCCCGCAACAGGGCGAATGGACCCGGGTAGGACCTGTAGACCTTGCTGACCTGAAGGGCCCGGATCACGGCGGGAGTATACCAGCCGGTGCCGAGAGTCCCACGTCGCGCAAGAACGGGACCTGCGCCGGGAGCTGCAGGGGCGCCCCCCGCCCCGGTCCCAGGTGCGGCGATCTCCCGGGATTCATTTCGAGCGGGAGAAAGAACAGTTCACTTCTTTCTCATATCCAGGCAGATCAGACGGATTTCGTTGCGAAGATAGAGAAGCCCGTGGGAGAGAACGGGTGGAGCCCAGCAGGGGTAGGTCAGAACCCGTGCACGAGCCTTCTCTCGATACGAGTCCGGACTCAGTTCCACCAGAGCCAGATCTCCCCGCTCCCCCAACAGAATGAGTCGACCCTCGGCCAGGACAAAACTGGATCGGCCCAGGCCCCGAGGTGATTTCCAGCGAACCGCACCCGTCAGAAGCTCGATGCAACGCAGGTTGGCCTGTCCCTCGTGCCGGCCGTCCACTCCATACAGGTAACCGTCCCGGTAGAGACTCGTGGCCCAGTGATTCTGCATCGCCAGCCGGTCCCGCCAGACTTCCGCCACACCTTGCGAACCCAGTTCCAGCAGAACGGCTCCCGTATTGTAAGTCGCCGAGAGAAAGACGTGGTTGCCCACCACGACCGGCGTGGCGGCATTGACCGATTCATAGCTGCGGGAACGGAAAGGATAGCGGTACAGTTCCCGGCCGTTCGTCGCGTCCACCGCCAGGAAGCCCCCCCGGGTCAAGAACATGGCGACTCGGCGTCCGTCCAGATCGACGACGGCCGGCGTTGAGTAGCTCGCCTCGTCATCGCCGGTCTTCCAGATGGTCTCACCCGAGTTCTTTTCCACCGCCAGGACACCCGCGCCGTCGCCGCCCGCATTCAGCAGGATTCGATTCCCTTCGACCACCGGCGCCGAACCGACGCCGAAAAAGTTCCGGGGGACGCGGTAGTCTCGGTTGATCCAACGCTGCCAGAGGATTCGACCGGAGGAAAAGTCCAGGCATGTGAGCTTTCCCTCGGCCCCGAAGGTGTAGACACGGTCCCCGTCGATGGCTGGGGAGGATCGGGGGCCGTTGTTGTAACCGTAACGATCCAGATAGCGAGTGGGATATCGCTGCTTCCAGATGGGACGGCCAGTCCCGGCTTCGAGACACTCCACGATCTCCTCGCCCCGAACCCGGTGAAATACGACGATACGGCCGGCAGAGGTCACGGGCGGACTGAACGACTGCCCCAGCCTCCGTTCCCAGACCAGGGGCGGACCCTCTTCGGACCAACCTTCCAGCAAGCCCGTCTCGCTTGAGCTGCCGTCTCCCCGAGGACCCAGGAACCGGGGCCAATCCTCTCCTCCCGTCTCCGCCGGCAGCGGCAGGTAGAACGGAATCCCCAGGAAAAACGGGAACAACCATCGAGGCAGGCAAGGAAGAGATACGCGCATTCCTATTCCCTTCCGGCAGGGAAATGCCCCGCCGCCGCGGCGGGCGACAGGCCGTGCACCCGAATCGAGGCCAACGCGTCGTTTCCCGCATGATCGACTGCCTCCACTCGAATTTGATTCTCTCCCTCCCGGAGCCGCAGGTCGCAGCTGAACTCCGTGCCCCGAGACCGGACCGGCTGTCCGTTGCAAGTCACTTGGGCGACCCCGGAGAGCGCGTCTCGAACCACCCCCGTCAACCTGAGGCCCCCCTCTTCCAGCCGGGACCCCGTCGTGGGCCACGTCACCTCGATCGAGGGTGGCTGCTTGTCCAGTTTGACTTCCAGATCCAGGGAAGTGCTGTTTCCCGCCCGATCGACGGCCATACCCCTCAGGCGCCGAACCGGGCCTTCGGTCGTGATTTGCAGGTCGGGACTCACACTGGCCAACCCGGCCAGGTTGTCTCGCGCCTTGAACGAAACGGTCACGTCCGAATTGTGCCAGCCGCGGCGGTTCGGCGGGGGAGTGGTCTCGACCTGGAGCACGGGCGGCGTGCCGTCCACCATGACGGTTCCGGTGATGGGAAACGATGCGGCTCGATACTCACTCGGCTTGCGCACAGAAATCCTCCCCCGGCGCCGGTCGTACACCGTCAGCCTCGTGAGCTGACCGAAGGCCAGATAGGGATAGCTCCCGTCGGGCACCATGCGTCCTGTTCCGTCCGTGCCGTCCCAGGGACGATTGTTCAAAAACCGGATCACCTCGCCACTGGCCGGATCCTGAATTACGCGAACATAGCCCAGCGAATAGTGTCCCTGGGCCAGAATCTTGAAAGTGATGGACAGAATGCTGGTTGCCAGCTCCGGTGAAAACGGATCGGGAGAGTCCCGGAAGGCCATGACCGCCAGGCTCTGCCGGCGCACCGCCTGCTGTGAAACCTCCCAGGCCTTCTTCAGGGCATCCATGGCCTTCCTGGAATCATCGTGCCGGCCGGCTCTCTCCAATTCCCGAAGGGCTCTTTCCACCTGCCATTCGTCCGCCAGACCGATGGCGCTCAACCGCTGGGCCGCCTCGATGGAGGCCCGTGCGATCTCGGTCTGAGCCTCGAGGAGATTCTTTGCCACCCGCACGAAGACCGACTGGACCTCGCGGTTCCCGCGCACCGAATTGAAGCCCCGCTGGATCCGGCTCAGTGCCCGTTTGCCGTACTTGAAGACCCTCTTTCCATCCGGATACGAACGGATCTGCCTTCCATCGAGGTAAAGGCTGTCTCCGTGGTGGGACAGGCTTTCGGAGATGGCCTCCACGACGTCGCCGACCGAACGTTTCACGCGGCGGTTGGAGTCGGGAAGCTGCCGGAGTTGGAGAATCGCTTTGCGCAGCAGTTCCAGGGGCGACGGACGGGACTCAGGGCCGGAAGCTGAAGACAAGTCGAATCGTGGCGGCGGCCCCGAACCGGCGTTGGAAGCCGGCTCCTGGCACCAGGCGGGTTCCGCCGCAACCAGGACAGGCCCCAGGAGCAGCCAAGCCCCCCACCTGCCCGCACCATACCCCATCTGCGACTCCACGATTCACGAACCACCCGATGAGACGCGGAAATATCGTCCCGGGCGTGGTTCATCAGGTTAGCCCTACCGGCAACAGTTTGCCAGAGGAGAACCTGGCCCGCCGGTCCGGCGACGACGGCGAGTCGACTTTTGCCACGGGTTGCCAACTGTTAACAGCCCGTGGCGAAAGTCGTCACGGCATTCGACCGGGTCTGCATCGTGCGCGGACTGCGTTGCTCCTCGGTCACGTACTCCCGGTATGCTCCCTCAGAGCGCCCTGTCCGGCGGGCGCAGCCCCGGTCTCGGTGCTGCGTGAGACTTTCACCACGGACTGTTAAGATCGACGTTATCCCCAACCTGTTCTGTGAGGTGAGACTATGAGCGAAAAATACCGGGTCGCCGTCATCGGCCGGACCAACCGAGGTAACTATGGGCACGGCCTGGACACGGTCTGGCTGGCAGTGGACCAGGCGGAGCTGATCGCTGTCGCCGATGAAGACAAGAAGGGTCTCCGGGAGGCGACCGAACGATTGGGCGTCAAGGCCGGCTACTCGGACTTCCGGGAGATGTTGCGGCAGGAACGTCCTCAGATCGTGAGCGTGGCTCCCCGGTGGCTGGACTGCCACCACGACATGGTGTTGGCCTGCGCCGAGCTCGGAGCCAGCATCTTCCTGGAAAAGCCCATGTGCCGCACTCTGGCCGAGGCGGACGCCATGGTGGAGGCCTGCGAGCGTTCCCACGTCAAGCTGGCCATCGCCCACCAGACTCGTTACAGCCCCAAGATCCAGGTGATGAAGGACCTGATCGCCGAGGGACGTCTGGGCCGGGTTCTGGAATTCTGCGGCCGCGGCAAAGAGGACCGTCGAGGGGGCGGCGAGGACTTGTGGGTCCTGGGGACGCACATCTTCGACCTGATGCGTATTTTCGGGGGAAACGCCCTCTGGTGCTACGCCCGGGTCACCCGGAACGGACGCCCGGTGACCCGTGCTGACGTGGTAGACGGGGCCGAAGGTATCGGCGCATTGGCCGGAGACCGGGTGGAGGCCATGTACGGCATGGAGAGCGGCGCGGGCGCCTATTTTTCGAGCCACCGGAACGCGGCCGGCAGACCGACTCGTTTCGGCCTCACGATCCGGGGGTCCAAAGGACTGCTTGAAACCTACACCGGCCCAGTCCCCGACGTGCACCTGCTGGAAGACTCGGCGTGGTCGCCGGGCAGGACCGGCTCCAAGTGGACCAGCGTGAGCACAACCGGGGTCGGCAAACCGGAGCCATTGGAAAAGAGAGGCGCGCACCCGGGAAACGTCTGGATCGCCGAAGATCTGATCCGGGCCATCGAGGAGGACCGCGACCCTCTGGGCAACGTTTACGAGGCTCGCGGCGCCACCGAGATGATCGTGGCGGCCTTCGAGTCCCAGCGCCAGGGAGGCCCCGTCAAACTCCCGCTGGAGAATCGAGAGAATCCCCTGCTCTCCCTATGAGTCCCGGCGCGTCGGAGAGGGGGCTCATTTTCGCCCTGGATGTGGGAAGCCGGGCCGAGGCCGAGGCCCTGGTTGCCACGTTGCGCCCCTCCGTGGGCTTCTTCAAGGTGGGGCTCGAGCTTTTCGTTTCGGAGGGGCCGGGTCTGGTGCGGTGGCTGGTCCGGGAGGGACAGGACGTTTTCCTGGACCTCAAGCTGTACGACATACCGGCGACCATGCGCCGTTCCGTCGCCGCAGCCTCGCGGCTGGGCGCCCGCTTCATCACCATTCACGACACGGGAGCCGGAGCGGCGGCCGCTCGAGAGGGGAAAAGCGGGTCTCGGCTACAGGTGCTCTGCGTCACCCTGCTGACCAGTGTGGATGCCCAGGACCTGCGAGACAACGTTGGCCTGGGTTCGGGAGGACGGTTCCGGGATTTGGAGGACTACGTCGAGTGGAGAGCCCGGACTGCGGTCTCCAACGGCTGCGATGGACTGATCTGCTCCGGCCGGAGTGTGCGAAGGCTGCGCCGGGAGTTGGGTCGAGGTCCGGTCCTCGTCTGCCCCGGCATCCGACTCGGCGGGGATCGGCTCGACGACCAGAAACGCGTGGTCACTCCCTATCGTGCGGTCCGGGACGGCGCCGACTATCTGGTCGTGGGACGGCCCATCCGCGACGCCGCCGATCCCTTGGCGCAAGCCCGGAAGATCCTGGCCGAGATGGACCGCGGCCTCCAAGACCGCAAATCCGCTACCGGTCCAGAGGTCCGGGACTCGCAGCTTCCGGCCTGACGGTATAATCAGCAGATGATCGCTCGCCTTACAGGCGTCCTCGCGGAAAAGTCGGCCGGCCGCATCATCGTGGACGTTCGCGGAGTCGGATACGAGGTTCACATCCCCTTCTCGACCTACTACGAGTTGGGTTCCGAGTCCGACGCTGTCACCCTGCAAATCTACACTCACGCGAAAGGGGATCAGCTCAGTCTGTATGGTTTCTCCACTGTCAGAGAGAAGGAGCTTTTCACGCGCCTCATCCAGGTATCGGGCATCGGCCCTCGACTGGGAATTGCCATCCTGTCGGGAATGCCGGTCGACGAATTTCTGGAGGCCGTCGCGGCCAAGGACCTGGCTCGACTCTACGCCGTCCCCGGCGTGGGCAAGAAGACGGCGGGACGGATCGTCCTGGAGGTGCGCGACCGGCTGCAGGATTTGGCGCCGCCAGTGGAGACGGTAAGCATTTCGGGGGTTCCGGCCCGACTACGGCAAGACGTGGTCTCCGCCCTGGTCAACTTGGGCTATGTCAAGAGAATCGCGGAGAAGGCCGTCACCCAGGTGCTCAAGCAGGAGAGCCCCGATCGCTTCGAGGATCTGCTCAGGAGCACGTTGCGCAAGATCTCCAGGTGACCGGCGGGTGGAACCGGGAATGAAGCAGAGCGGAAAATTGCCGGCGGAAGCCGAGTCTCAGAGGAATTGACCGGTGCAGGATCGGCTCATGAATCCTCAGCATCAGGAACAAGAGGTCCTCTACGAGACCAATCTCCGTCCTCGCCGGCTGCGCGACTTCGTGGGTCAGGACCAGGTCAAGGAGGGGCTCTCCGTCGGCATCGAGGCTGCCCGCCGCCGCGGCGAGGCACTGGACCACATTCTGATTTTCGGGCCTCCCGGTCTGGGAAAGACGACTCTGGCCCACGTCATCGCCAATGAACTTGAGGTCACCTTTCGCTCCACTTCCGGCCCCGCCATCGAGAAACGAGGGGACCTGGCCGCCATTCTCACCAACCTGGAAGACAAGGACGTTCTCTTCATCGACGAGATCCATCGGCTCCATCCCGCCATCGAGGAGATTCTATACCCGGCCATGGAGGACTTTCAGATCGACATCATCATCGGCGAAGGCCCGGGCGCCCGTTCCATCAAGATCGACATACCCCGGTTCACGCTGGTGGGGGCCACGACCCGCACCGGTCTGCTCACCTCTCCACTCCGGGGAAGGTTCGGGATCATACAGCGACTCGACTTCTATGACGTCGAGAGCCTGGTCTCCATCATCCGCCGTTCCGCGGAACTTCTGGGCGTGGAGATCGACCTCAAAGGAGCGTCGGAGGTGGCGCGAAGGAGCCGAGGCACACCACGGATCGCCAACCGCCTGCTCAAACGGGTCCGCGATTATGCCCAGGTGCGGGCCAACGGAAAGATTTCTCGGGACATCGCCTGCCGGGGACTGGAACTCATGAACGTGGACCGGTTCGGCTTCGACGAGATCGATCGCAAGCTCATGGACACCATCATCGCAAGATTCGACGGCGGCCCCGTCGGCCTGAGCACCCTCTCCGCCGCCATCAGCGAGGAGAAGATCGCCATCGAAGACATCTACGAGCCCTACCTGATTCAGATCGGCTTCCTTGCCCGAACTCCTCGGGGCCGCGTGGCCACCCCCCTGGCCTACTCCCATCTGGGCCTCGAAGCGACAACCTCGCAGAAGACCCTCTTCACCTGACGCCGCCGGGACCGGAACCGGCATGATCGGCAGGGGCGGCCCTCGTGGCCGGCCTTGGCCACGGCGGCTGCCGGAGCCTGTGACCGGGGAACGGCGACGTCCGCCGGAACTCAGCGATATTCGCCGCGGGCTGCTATCATACGCCCGTGTCAAACGGTGCTGGAATCGCCAGTCTGACGGAGAGATTCAAGGCCCTCCAGTACTCGGTGGAACGAGTCATCAAGGGCAAATCCGACGTCGTGGAGCTGGCGGTGGTGACGCTGTTGGCCCGGGGACACATGCTGGTGGAGGACGTCCCCGGCGTCGGCAAGACCACCTTGGCTCACGCTCTGGCGCGTTCCGTCGACTGCCGCTTCCAGCGCATCCAATTCACCAGTGATCTGCTCCCTTCGGACCTCACCGGGATCTCGGTCTTCAACCAGGTGCACCGGGACTTCGAGTTTCGGCCGGGCCCGCTGTTTGCCAACGTGGTGCTGGCCGACGAAGTCAACCGAACCACCCCCAGGACTCAGAGCGCTCTGCTGGAAGCCATGAGCGAGGCGAAGATCACGGTGGACAACCACACCCACCTGCTGCCTCAGCCTTTCATGGTGATCGCCACCCAGAACCCGACCGAACACCACGGAACCTATCCGCTTCCGGAGTCCCAGTTGGACCGGTTTCTAATGCGCATCTCCATGGGCTACCCCAGCGAGTCTCACGAAATGGAGATTCTGCGCTCGCAGGGAGGGTATGAGACCTCTGATCTCGATCCGGTCATCAGCACCGAGGATCTCATGAGGGGACAGGAAGAGGTTCAGGAAGTGCGGTTCGAAGAAACGCTCCTGCGATACCTCATGACACTGGTGAGGGCCACCCGGGAGTGCGAACTCCTGGCCCTGGGAGTAAGCACCCGGGGCGCCATGTTCCTGTATCGGGCGGCTCAGGCGCTAGCCTATTTCCAGGGCAGGTCCTACTGCATCCCGGACGATGTCAAGCGTTTGGTGGTGCCCGTATTTTCCCACCGCGTGCTGGTCAGTCCCAGACATGCGTCGCCTCTGGAAAAGACCCAGGAAGCCGAATCGATCATTGCGGATCTTGTGGACCAGGTCGAGGTCCCGGTCTGATGATTCGGCGGCTCAAGCTGAAGTGGGCCCAGGGAGAAATCGTCTGGCCACTGATTCTACTGGTGTCCGCGGCGATGCTGGCCGCCCTGAGCGCCCTGGCGCGCCGGACCGGTCAGAGCCATACCGCGGCTTTTCTGGCCCTGGTTTCGCTGATCTTCGCCTCTCTGGCCGCCGTGACGCTGGCGCCCTACGTCTTGTCCCGTTATCGGAGGGATCTGCGGGAGAGGATTCCCACGCTGTCCATCACCCATCGAGGAGCCTTCTTCCTGCTGTTGGTGACCGTGATGGGATTCTCCTCCATGAACTCGGGCAACAACCTGCTGGTTCTCCTGCTCTCCCTTCTCCTGGCCGCGCTGCTGGTTTCGGGACTGCTGTCAGCGCTGGTCCTGCACGGGTTGAAGGTGAGCATCAGCGTGCCGGAGACGATCCGGGCCCAGGACACCGCCACCTGTTTTGTCACTCTGCACAACCTGAAGCGCTGGATCCCGTCCTTCGCGCTGAAGCTGAGAGGCCGCCAGAACCGGGAGCAGGATCCGGAACCGGCGACGGATTTCTTTACCCGCGAGAAGGTCTTTCCCTATATCGGTGTCCGCTCCGACCTGAAGTTGAACCTGAAGTGCCTGTTCCGCCGCCGCGGTTCCTATCCGGTCGATGGCTTCGAGCTCGGCACCAGATTCCCCTTCGGCCTCTTTCATCGCAAGAGAATGCTGCGGACCCAAGGCTCCATCCTGGTCTACCCCGCGCTGATGAATCTGCAGACCCTGTTCTTCATCTATCCCGAGCTACAAGGGGCGGAGGCCCTGAACCTGAGAGGCCACGGTGACAGCCTCTACGGGATCCGAGGCTACCAGAGCGGTGACAGCGCCCGCCTGGTGGACTGGAAATCAACGGCCAAGTTGGATCAGCTCATGGTCCGGGATTTCGTCGCCGAGAATCAGAACCTGATCGATCTGACGTTTCATCCCGATCTGAATGATTTCTCTCCCCGCAGCCTGGAACAGTTCGAGAAGGGGGTCTCCTGCGTGGCGGCCCTGGGAGACCATTACTGGCGGATGGGTCAAAAGTTCCGTTTCACGTGCGGAGAGACCCTGGTCCGCGTCGACGGCCGCAGGAACGGCTACGAGAGGTTCATGGAGTGTCTGGCGCTGGTCCAGCCAGTGAGCCGCCACCCGGAAACCTTCCAGCATACGGCGGCGCGAAACGGCATCGTGGTTGCCGCGGGCCACCGCTGGGTCCCGCCAGGATCGGTGGCCATAGACTACTTGCGGATTTGACGCAATGCGGTTCAGGACGGCCCTGCATCTGACCAGCTACGGACTACAGGTGACGGGCGTGTCGACACTCTACTCGTCCGGCGAAATCGGCGGCGGGATGCTGCTCGGCTATCTTGCCTGCCTGGCTGCGACTCGATTCCTGCCCCGAATCCGGCTGGACGGCGCCGTTCAAGGCATCGTCTTCGGCATCCTGCTGACCCTGTTCGTCGTCGACACCGTGGCCTTTTCCCCGTTCGTTCCCGCGACGGCACATCTGCTCATGCTGGTCAGTCTGGTGAAGCTCTGCAGCACTCGTACCAAGCGGGATTACCTGCTGCTGCTGTTCATCTCCTTTGCCTTCGTCCTGATTGCATCCACCACCACCATCTCCGTCGCATTTCCGGTCTGGGTCCTGTTCTTCCTTTTCCTGGCCGTGCTGGTGCTCATGTTGCTGGAAAGCAAGGATCCCTATGAGAAGAATCGCGGGCTCAACCTCGCACTGCGCGGGCATCTTTCGACCGCCCTTCTCATTACGCTGCTGCTGGTGCTGGTTTCCGTCCCCATCTTCGTGGTCATTCCTCGGGGGACCCTGGGAGTGTTGCCGCCAAAGCGCAATTCAGGCCATCTGAGCGGATTCTCCGAGAAAGTGAGCCTCGGCGAAATGGGAGAGATCCTCATCAACGAGGAGGTGGTGTTGCGAATAAAAGTGGACAAGCCACCGCACCGGATGCCTCCAGGGCTGAAGTGGAGGGGTATCGCCTTCGATCACTACGACGGAAAGACGTGGTCCAGTACCCGGGGCCTCAGGCAGGTCGCCCGAGACGATCGCTTGCAGGGGTTTCTGGTGGCAGGCAGGCGCCGGCAGGAGGAGTTCCTGATCCGCCAGACCATCCAACAGGAGCCGCTGACCCGAGTGTTGTTCGGGCTCCCGGACATCATTCTTATTTCCGGGCGGCTCCACGGACCCTACGTTTTCCAGGACGGGAACCGGTCCTTCAGGGCGGCCGACGTCGGGGTCAGGACGTACACCATCTTCTCGGACGTGATGACACGAGACGAGAAACTCTCCCTGGCTCCCGTTCCGGCCTACGTCGAGGCTCCAGGGCGACACTATCTGCAGCTTCCCGAGTTGAACCCGGAAGTAGTCCGTCTGGCCCGGCGCATTACCGCAGGAATCACCGACCCCATCCACAAAGCCTTTATGGTGGAACAGTTCCTGAAGGAGAACTACGAGTACTCTCTCAAGAACACGTCAGCCTCCACCCGTGACCCGCTCTCCGACTTCCTGTTCGAGTCGCGGGCCGGACACTGTGAGTATTTCGCTACCGCCCAGGCCGTCCTGCTGCGCACATTGGGCATTCCGACTCGGGTCGTCAACGGCTTCAAGCGGGGAGACTACAACCGGTGGAACGGTTACTTCATGGTCCGCCACTCGGATGCCCACAGCTGGGTCGAAGCCTATTTTCCGGGACGGGAGTGGATCGAGTTCGACGCCACCCCGGCAGTCTCCGCCGTCGCCTCTCTTCCGGTTCTTGCCGCTCTCCGCGAGTTGCTGGATGCCATCGATCTGGCATGGCTGGATGTGGTGACTTTCGACCACCTGAAACAGTACGGCTTGTTCCAGACGCTGGGCGATTCCTGGAAGGAGAGCTGGGACAGCTCGCGGCGGCGCTCACTGGCCGTCTGGTCCGAGTGGGTCTCGGGAGTCACTTGGCAACGGGCGGGCATCGTGGCGACGGCCGTTCTGGTTTCGGCACTGCTCCTGGTCCGGACCGGTCCGCGGTTCTGGAGGAGAATACGGACAAGCTGGGCCGGCAGGAGATGGGCCCGAGGTTCTTCCACGTTGATACCCGACTACTATCTGGAGCTGGTTCAGATTTTGGAAGGGCGGGGGCTGGTCCGAAAGAGGTCCGAGACTCCCGGAGAATTCGCAGGGAGAATCAGTTGCGCATTGAAGAGCACCGTGCCCCAGAGACTGACGGAGATCTATTATAGGAACCGCTTTGGTGGGCTGAATCCCAGTCCTGCCGAACTGGCGGAAATTCGTGTTTCGCTGAATTCACTGCGGCGTCCAGGCGGAATCTGAGATTGTGTGTTCGCGCCGGAGGCCAGGAGTCTGCGCGGTAGAAATGATCGTAGCGAGAAAGTGGGGAATCGAGGCCGGATTTTCTCGATTTTGAGGTGCATAGTTGTTCTATTCGCCGAGAAATCGGGGAAATATGGACCGATTCTACCGCTTTCGCAGTAGCTCAATTTCTGCGGCGCAGGCTCCCAGGTTCGAATAGAAGGTTCAGGACATGAGTCGAGCAAGCTCCAAGTGCCCCATCTGTAAACGAAGCGTGAAAAGGGATGACCCCGAATCTCCCTTCTGCAGTGAGCGCTGCAGGTTCGTGGACCTGGGCCGTTGGCTGGGTGGAGAATATCGAATCGTCCGACAGACCGGGAAGGACATGGAAGAGAAGAATGCGTGAGAACGGTCGGCTTGCCAACGCCCTGGGCACCGCGCTCGGTATTGGGTACGTCCCGTACATTCCCGGGACATTCGCCTCGCTGGTCACAGCCGGAGCCGTCGCCCTGCTGCACCGGGCTTCCGACTCGGCCACGCTGCAACTCGGCGCGGCCCTCGTGCTGCTTCTACCCGTCAGCATCTGGGCATCGGAACGCGTCGCCCGCCGGGAGGCCAGGCACGACCCTGCGCACGTCGTCATCGACGAGGTGGTAGGACAGATTTTCTGCCTGCTCTGGGTTCCATTTTCGTGGACGTTCCTGATCATGGGCTTCGTGGCATTTCGCGTTTTCGACATTCTGAAACCCTATCCCATCAAGAAAGTGGAACGACTCCGGGGAGGCATGGGAATCGTCTGTGACGATCTGATCGCCGGCCTCTACGCGGGTCTGCTGCTGCGGATCGTCTACGCTTTCCTTGCTCCGTCGTAGGTCGATGACAGACGCCCGGCAAGGCGTGAGATCAGCGCCGAAAACCTTGAATCGCACCCACGAGGAGGAGCCCCTCGAGTCGGTGGTGGGACGCTTGCTGAGACGCCGGCGGAAGACCCTCGCCACCGCCGAGTCGTGTACGGGAGGCTACCTGGGCAAGCTCTTGACGGACATTCCGGGCAGCTCCGATTTCTACCGGGGCGGAATCATCAGCTACAGCAACGCCCTCAAGACCCGGCATCTCAAGGTGAGTCCGGCGGCCTTGGATCGAGGGGGCGCGGTCAGCGAGGCGGTCGCATGCCAGATGGCCCGGGGAGTCCGGAAATGGAGCGGCGCCGACCTGGGCATTTCGGTGACCGGGATCGCAGGCCCCTCCGGGGGAAGTCCCGAAAAGCCGGTGGGCCTGGTCTATCTGGGCCTGTCCGATTCCGTGGAGACCCGGGCCCGAAAACTCCTGCTGGAGGGTGATCGCGAGGCGATCCGGTCAGGCGCATGCCGTATCGCCCTGGATTGGATCCGAAGGCATTTGACGTGATCCGTGCCTTCATCGCCGTCGAAGTCCCGCCCCAAGCCAAGAACCACTTGAGCTCCGTCTCGGCCGCCCTCGGCTCCTTGGACCTGGACGCCAGACTGGCGCCGGTCTCCACCATCCACTTGACCCTGCGATTCCTGGGCAACGTCGAGGAGACTCGAGTCCCCGGACTTGGAGACGCGATTCGCCGTTGCGCGCGGCAGGTCCGGCCCATCCCTCTGGCGGTCCGGAGCCTGGACGCCTTCCCCAGCCGGAAACGGCCTCGTATCGTCTGGGCCGGTGTCACCGGAGAGGGGGATCTGGAACGTCTGCATCAGCTCCTGGAACTCGAGTTGCAACAACTGGGATTCGACCGGGAGGGGAAGAAGTTCAGACCTCACCTGACCCTGCTTCGCCTGAAATCCTCCCGGAATCAGAAGCGGCTGTCGGACTTTCTCGACCAGGAAGAGAAGCGGACGAATCCGGTTTCATTCTGGGTCCGTCAGATCCATCTTTTCGAGAGCCGACTGCACAGTTGGGGAGCCCGGCACCGAAAGCTGGTGACGGCAGAACTGGGAAGCTGACCGGCCCGTTCGCCTCGCATGACAGATTGGGACAACCCGAATGAGGTCACCGGCTCGTGACAATGGCCGTCACCGCCGTGCTTCCGTCAATCGAGACGTTCATACACAATATGGCGTATCCCCCATTCGATCCTGTCCCTGCAGGTCTGAGCCTGGAGCTGTTCGAGTCGGCGGGCGAGGACATCCAGAAAACTGGTTTCGTAATTGTCGACGACGAAACGGTCTGACCTCCAGACGCTCAAGTTAAGCGAGAACATTTTCGCGGCGTCCCCCGTAGAAACCGGCGCCCTGTAGACCTCGCTCGACAGTCGCCGCAACTCTTTGGGATCAGCGGCGGCCAGGCGCGGTCCCAGGTAGAGCTTTCCACCGCTGTCGGCAATCAAGCTCTCCACAACGGACAGATAGGTCGAGAATACGGGATGTTCGATGTTGATGAACTCCACTTCAGCGACGGCAACCAGACCCCGGGGTGCCATTTCATTCGCCCACGCTCCGAGAATGCCCTCAGGATCCGAAAGGTGGGTCGACAAAAACCGCGCAATGATGAAGTCCGGGCTCTCAATGGGGAACGGAGTCTGTGTCACGTCGTGCTCCACGAACTCGAGATCCGGAAATCCGGCCCGAGCCGATCGCACGTAACTCCCGGATATATCCATTCCCACAGCGCGTTGCGGTTGGACGACATCCATGAGAAGCCGGGTAGTGAATCTAGATCGAGGGCGAACCGAACCGGTCTCTCCGGGAGCCTTGCCAGAAGCACACGCATCTCCGGCTCGAAGACCTTCGCGAGAAGGGCAAGTCTCACTTCAGCCGGGTCGGTATCACGGAACGTATAACGACTCATCTGCCAAGTCTCCGGAACGGCACCGTGCGAGGTTGGGGGCCTTGAGAGGAGCGGAGAACTCTCTCGGAGCTCGCACGTCGCAGCCGTTGTTTGCCTCACCCAGTCATTGCCGTCCTCAGGGGAGAACTGCCGAAACCGCGGAGTCCCCGGCCGAGTCGGATTGACCCCGGCGAGTCCCAGCCGGTAGTCTTACCCGATGGCAATCAACCCGGAGTTGCTGGAGATCCTGGCCTGCCCGGTATGCAAGACCGAGGTGCTCCTGACTGCAGACGGCAACGGATTGAGGTGCGGTTCCTGTTTCCGAGTCTACCCTATCCGTGACGATATCCCGGTGATGCTCATCGATGAGGCCAGCATCGAACCGCCGGAAGGTCCGTCCGCGACCGAACAAGCCGGGGGATGACCCGCCGTTCCCGCGTCCTGCTCGTGCGCCTGCGCTCTCTGGGGGACGCGGTCTTGATGACCCCGGCTCTCACGGTCCTCAAACGAGATCCCGGAACGCGGGTCGCCGTGCTCCTGGAAGCGCCGTTTCACGAGGTGCTGGCGAACAATCCCGACGTGGATCGGATCATTACAATCCCCCGCGGCCGATCCAAATTCATGACCCGGAGCTTGGCCATTCGGGCGGCCCGAAGGTTCTCGCCGGACCTGACCGTTGACCTCCATGGCGGGACCACCAGCGCTCTCATCACCGCTCTTTCGGGCGCGGCCGTGCGCATCGGCTACGCCAGCAGCCGCAGCCGCCGTTTCTACAATCGATCGGTACCCGATTCGCGTCAGATCTGGGGAAAGGATTCGATCCACACCGTCGAACACCAGCTTTCGCCCTTCATACATCTTGGCTTCCAGGTAGACCCCCTACCGCCGCTCCAGGTTCCGGTCGAGACCTCGGCCCTGGACCGGGTCCGGACACTCCTTTCCCGGCATGCCATCGAAGCGGGTTTCATCCTGATTCATCCAGGCGCCGCGTTCGAGACCAAGCAGTGGGAACCGGCCAGGTATGCGGAGACCTCGACGCTTCTGGAGAACGAGGGTCATCCGATCGTGTTCACCGCGGGTCCGGGCCAGGAGCCGCTCCTGGAGGAGCTCAGGAATACCGCTCCGGCCTCGGTCCAATTCATGGGACCGCTTCCGCTGGACCAGTTCATCGCCCTGGCCTCCCTGTGCCGGCTCTACCTGGGGAATGACACGGGCACGACCCATATCGCCGCGGCCCTGGGCAAGCCCCTGGTGGTCATCTTCGGGTCTTCCGACTCCCCGGTCTGGTCTCCGTGGGGGACCCGCCACCGCTTGATTCGATCCGACCTCCCATGCATTCCCTGCCCGGGTTACTACTGCCTTCACTACCAGGAGCCCATGTGCATCCGGTCGATCACCGTCCCCCGCGTATTGGAGGCGGTGCGGTCGCTCCTGCGTGAGTCCGGTTGACCGGAATTCCCCGATTCCGCCGCCTCGACGATACGGGGTCAGACGGCCTGATTCAGAAACCGGATGATGTCCTGGGTAGAGGATCCCGGTTGAAAGATCTCGGCCACACCCAGCTCCTTGAGGCCGGGAATGTCTTCGTCCGGGATGATGCCGCCTCCGAAGACCAGGATGTCCAAGGCATCCTGGTCGGCCAGAAGCTGCATGATCCGGTTGAAAAGGTGCTCGTGAGCACCCGAGAGGATGGAAAGTCCGATGGCGTCCACGTCTTCCTGGATGGCGGCCTGCACGATCTGTTCGGGAGTCTGGCGCAACCCCGTATAGATGACCTCCATTCCGGCATCGCGGAGGGCGCGGGCCACGATCTTGGCTCCCCGGTCGTGTCCGTCGAGCCCCGGCTTGGCGATGAGGATCCTGAGTCTTCGGTTGCTCATTCGGTCTGAATCCTCAGAACAAGGGTTCCTGATAGACCCCGAAGACCTCCTTCAGGGCGGAACAGATCTCCCCCACGGTGGCATATTCCCGCACCGCATGAATCAGATGGGGCATCAGGTTCTGGTCGGTCCCGGCAGCCCGGCACAGGTCGCGGAGCGCACGGCTGACGCTCACCTCATTCCGCTCCCGTCTCAGGGCCCGGAGGCTCCTGACCTGAGCGTTCTCCACTTCCGGGCCGATTCGGAGAATCTCCGGCCGGGACGGCTCTTCGGCGACGAAGCGATTCACGCCGACCACGACCTGGTCCTCTTTCTCGATGGCGCGTTGCTCGCGGTAGGAGGATTCCTGGATCTCGCGCTGCGGGTATCCCGCCTCGATGGCGTTGATCATTCCTCCCATCCCGTCGATCCTGTCCATGTACTCCACCGCCCGATCCTCGACCTGGCAGGTGAGGTTCTCCAGGTAATACGACCCGCCCGCCGGGTCCACGCTCGCGGTGAGACCCGATTCGGAGGCCAGAACCTGTTGAGTCCGAAGAGCGAGCTTGGCCGTCTCCTCGGTGGGAAGCGCCCACGCCTCGTCCAGGGCGTTGGTATGAAGAGAATTGGTTCCTCCCAACACCGCGGCTACCGCCTGCAGCGTGGTCCGGATGATGTTGTTGGCCGGCTGCTGCATGGTCAAGGTGCAACCGGCGGTCTGAGTGTGGAACCGGCACATCCAGGAGCGTTCGTTCCGAGCTCCAAAGCGGTTTCTCACGGTCCGCGCCCAGAGCCTTCGGGCGGCCCGGAACTTGGCGATCTCCTCGAAAAAATTGTTGTGGGAGTTGAAGAAGAAGGAGAGGCGGGGTGCGAAGTCATCCACCTCCATTCCGCGGCGGACGCACCAGTCCACGTATTCGACACCGTCGCGCAGGGTGAAGGCCAATTCCTGCACCGCAGTGGAGCCGGCTTCGCGAATATGGTACCCGCTGATGGAAATGCTGTTGTATCGGGGAAGTTGCTGCGAGCAGAACTGGATCGAATCCACGACCAGACGCATGGACGGGGCGGGAGGGTAGATCCACTCCTTCTGCGCGATGTACTCCTTCAAGATGTCGTTCTGGAGGGTGCCCCGGATCCGTTGGGCTGCAACTCCCTGTTTCTCCGCCGCCACTACGTACATGGCCAAGAGTACGGCCGCGGGAGCGTTGATGGTCATGGAGGTGCTGACCCGCGCCAGATCGATCCGATCGAAAAGGACTTCCATGTCCCGGAGGGAGTCGACGGCAACACCGCATTTTCCGACTTCACCCGCCGAGAGGGGATCATCCGAATCCAGACCCATCAGGGT
The DNA here is from genome assembly GCA_965263035.1 of Acidobacteriota bacterium. Lineage (GTDB taxonomy): Bacteria > Acidobacteriota > UBA6911 > RPQK01 > JAJDTT01 > JAJDTT01. Next base: position 3,220,238 of record OZ253580.1, on the reverse strand, counting down.
CGGCAGATCGAAAGCGACGGAGAGGCCGGTCTGTCCGTGCTCCATGAGGAACCGATACCGGCGATTCGTTTCTTCGGCGTTTCCATGGCCCGAGAATTGGCGCATGGTCCAGAGACGTCCCCGGTACATGTTCGGGTAGATGCCCCGAGTGTAGGGGTACGAACCAGGCTCGCCGATATCCCTGCGGTAGTCCAGTTCGGCCACGTCCGACGCCCCGAAGGAGGAAGACGCCGCTCCGAATCGACTGCCTTTCACGGACTTTGCCTCGCGATCGTCCTCAGACCCGTTGCTTCCGTTTCAAGGTCCATCCCACTGAACTCCGGCCCCCAAGGATCCTCTGTCTCGTATAGTTACGCCTTTTTACCATCGTTGCAAACCACCGTGACCGAACGGAAGCGGGGACCAGGATCCCGGGTGGGACGGGTTGTCCACCGGTTTTGTGGAAATGCCGGTGGAAAACTTTGTGAAGACACGATTCAAGCGGCTGTCAAATGAAGACTTCCTTCATTTTGCATCGTTTTTGTGCAATCTCCCACGCTCCCTGCCGCCTCGAAGTGGCGCGAGACTTTTGCCGCCGGCTGCTAAACTGAGGTGCAATGTCCACTTCGGATTGCGAAGATCTGATTCAAGAGGAGAACCGGAGACTCAGGCGCATGCGCTTTCTGGTCGATCTGACGCTCAGCGTGTTGTACCAGGACCCCAGGTTGACATTGGCCGAAGCCCGGCAGATGGTCCGGCGGACTGAGAAAGCCGTCCTGGGCATGTTTCCGGACAAAGAGTTCACCTTCCACCTGTTGCTCATGCCGCGTTTCGAGAGAGTCCTCAGGAGACGTTGGGGAAAGGGGATGGAGCCGACCATCCACTGAGTCTCCATGCGCGTCGTGATCCAGCGGGTATCCAACGCCAAGGTGGAAGTCGAAGGCCGTACGGTAGGGCGGATCGGCCCCGGTCTGGCCGTTCTGGTTGCCGTAGGCGCTGGCGACACGGACAGAGACCTGGCTTTCATCAGGAAGAAGATCCTTCAACTCCGCATCTTTCCGGATGAAGCCGGCAGGATGAACCGTTCGCTGCTGGAGGCGGGGCATTCCATTCTTCTGGTCTCCCAGTTCACGCTCTATGGAGACTGCCGCAAGGGGAACAGGCCCAGCTTCAGCCGGGCGGCTCCTCCCGCCGCAGCCCGTGAGGAGTACCGGCGCCTTGCGGAGGCGCTCCGGGAGGCTGGGGTGGTGGTCGAAACCGGCCGCTTCGGAGCCATGATGGCGCTGTCGCTGGTGAACGACGGCCCGGTGACGCTGATCGTGGACTCCCGCAAAGACGCCTATTGAGAGTGCCCCGGGCAAGCCTGAAACCGAGCTGTCGGTTCGTCGATGAGGACGTCACGTCGCCGGACGGTTCCCGGCACGATGTTGACAAGAATTCGGCTCCATCTTTATCTTCCGGCTGCCGGCAGTTCGTGGTAAAAGTCCCCCGCAGCACCGAACCCGGGGTCTGCCCGGGTGGTCAGGCGGAACGTGGGAACAGATTCGACGTATGCTACTCGTATGCGGGCACGGCGCAACCAGGTCAGACCGCATGTCGCACGGGTCGTTTACGGCGGGGACATCTGCCAAGTGCGATTCGGAGCAACGGGAAGCGGACGGCAAGAATAGGTGGGTAAACTGGCGGAAAAGGGGTTTCGCAAGGAACTCGAGGTTTCATTCGGGAGCGATATCCGGTTCCTCGATCTGGTTCAGGAAATCTCCCTGAGTGTAACTCGCATGGCCGGGTTCGATGACGAGGCCAGCCATTGGATCTGTTTGTCGGTGCGCGAATCGGTGACCAATGCCATTCACCACGGAAACCGACTGGATGAAAGCAAGAGGGTGGGCGTCCGATTCCGGATCGATCGCCACCGTCTCCTGATCGCCGTTTCGGATCAGGGAATCGGCTTCGACCAGACTTCTGTGCCGGATCCTCTGGATCCCGGGAATCTGATGAATACCTCGGGCCGGGGAGTCTTCTACGTTCATACCTTCATGGACGAAGTGACCTATCACACTCTCCCTCAGGGGGGATTCGAGGTGAGAATGGGTAAGAGACTTAAACACACCAGATGAGGAGGCAACCATGAGCATTCGGACCAGAAACGTACACGGCGTGACGATCTTGGATATCCAGGGCAGGATCACCATCGGTGAAGAGAGCGCCCTGATCCGCACCACGATTCGGAGTTTGGTCGAATCGGGCCAGAAGAGTCTACTCTTGAACCTGGCGGATGTGCGGACCGTGGACAGCACCGGCATCGGCGAGCTGGTGAGTTCGTACACTCACGTGGCCGATCAGGGAGGAGCGCTCAAGCTTCTCCATCTCACCAAGAGGACGCGAGAGTTGCTGGCCATCACCAAGCTCCTGACCGTATTCGACACCTTCGAAGACGAGGCTGAAGCGGTGGCCAGCTTCGACTGATCTCGATCAGTCGAGGAAGGGCAGATTCTTGGAGAGGTCGTTGAAGAGTACGACGCCCATCAGCAGGATGAGGAAAATGAAGCCGGCTTGAAAGATCCGTTCTTTCACCTTCACGCTGAGGTCCCTGCCGATGAGTCCTTCGACGGCCAACATGGCGATGAGGCCTCCATCCAGGATGGGGATGGGAAAGAGGTTCAGGATCCCCAGTTGAAGGGACACCAGGGCCATGAAGCCCATCAGGGGGACCACTCCGCCGGAAGCGGCGATTCCCGAGTAGCGGGCGATATCGATGGGCCCGGACATGCTCCTGAGGGAGGCCTTGCCGGTCACGATCTTGCCGATGATGTGACCAGTCAACAGGATCAATTCTCCGTTTCTCCGGACCGACCGCGCCAGGGACTCCATGATTCCATATTTCTCGACGTGGACGGGGGGCCCTCGCTGAACCCCGATCAGAACCCTTCCTTCGATCTGCTCCGGCCGGATCGTGGCCTCCAGGAACTCTTGGCCCCGCCGCAGCTTGAAAAGCAACGCCTCTCCTTCGCGTTCCGAAACGAACGGCGAGACCGCGGAGGGTTCGTTGACCGAACCATCCTTTCCCTGCACTTCGACGATCTCGTCACCCGGTTTCAGGCCTGCGGCTTCCGCTGGTGAGCCCTCGATGGTGCCGGTGATGATGAAGGGGATCCAGGGCTCTGCGCCGATGGTGCCCATATCGCCCCGGTCCGACGCCGCGGTGACCAGAACCCGTTTTTCGATCAGGTTCCCTCCCCGGTCCAGAGTCAGACGAAGACTCTGCCCGGAACTCGTGGCGATGGCGATCTCGGCTTCCTGCCAAGTGGACACTTCGTCTCCATCGATGGCCACGATGGTGTCCCGAACCTGGACGCCCGCCGCCTCCGCAGAAGAACCGGCAGCCACCGCCCCCACTTCCGCCGGTCCCGACCGGTAGGTGAGCACCCGGACCCCCAGCGTGTAGGTGGCGGCCGACAAGAGAACGGCCAGGACGATGTTCATCATCGGGCCGGCAACGGCCACCGCGAAACGATGCCGTTTGGGGCGGGACAGGAACTCGTCGCCGGAACCGGTCAACGACTCATCGTAGTTCTCTCCGGCCATCTTGACGTATCCGCCCAGGGGCAACAGGCTCACCCGGTAGTCGGTTTCGCCACGGCGAAAGCCCACCAGCCGGGGGCCGAATCCGAGTGAGAACACATCGACGCGAATGCCCAGAAACTTGGCAACCGCGCAGTGTCCCAACTCGTGGAAGAAGATCATGACCCCCAAGACGAAGATGAAGGCCAGCAGAGTGGTCCCGAAATCACCGATCAACTGCAAAGGATTCTCGCCTTTCTGACTGGGCTCCGGGGACGGAAATCGGTGTCCCCGCGACCGCCTGTCTCAACCGTCAAAGACATCCGCTCCAACTCTCAAATCCTCAAACGTGTCTCGACCCGCCCGGGTTCCCCGTTCTCGCCCCGGGACAGTCACATCCTGGTCGCGGCCAGATCGTGGGCCTCCCGGCGCGACCTCCGGTCCACCTCCAGCACGACTTCCAGAGATTCAGGATCTCGCGGCCGGTGGCGGTCCAGGACTCCCTCGATAACGGCGGGGATGTCCAGAAAAGGAATTCGTCCCTCCAGAAAGAGTCCGACGGCCACTTCGTTGGCGGCATTGAGGGCCGCAGGGTAGGTCCGTCCCTGTTGCAGCGCCGCTTCCGCCAAACCCAGGCAGGGAAATTTTACGGGGTCCGGCGGATGGAATTCCAACGGCGGCAAGGCGAAGAGATCCAGGGACGGGACCGGCAGATTGCAACGGTCCGGGTAGCTCAGAGCATAACCGACCGGGAGCCGCATGTCGGTGATTCCCAATTGGGCCATGATGGCCCCGTCCACGAACTCCACCATGGAGTGAACCATGGATTGGGGATGGATCACGATTTCCACCTGCTCCGGCCGCAGGCCGAACAGATGGTGGGCCTCGATGACCTCCAGTCCCTTGTTCATGAGTGTGGCCGAATCCACCGTGATCTTGGGGCCCATCTTCCAGGTCGGATGGTTCAAGGCTTCCTGTACAGTCACCTCGCCAAGCTCCCGGAGGGATTTTCGGAAAAAAGGACCGCCGGATGCGGTCAGGAGGATCCGTTTGATCTGGGCCCTCTTCTCTCCGTGTAGACACTGATGAATGGCGCTGTGCTCGCTGTCGACGGGCAACAGACGGACCTGCGCCTCCCGCGCCTCCCGCATCACCAACTCTCCCGCCATCACCAACGTCTCCTTGTTGGCCAGAGCCACGTCTCGGCCTCCCAGGATGGCGGACAGCGTGGGAACCAGACCCGCCGCACCGGTGATGGCAGCCACGATCATATCCGCATCAAACTCGCCGGCAAGCCTGGATACTCCCTCCTGTCCCTCCAATACCGGGGTCCCGGGAAGTCGCTGGCGGAGCCAGGCCGCCTTTTCCCGATCATGGAGGGCGACCGCGAGCGGAGAGTATCTGCGGGCCTGTTCAAGGAGTCGACCGGCGTTTCTTCGCGCCGCCAGACCCACGACCCGGAACCGATCCGGATTCAGGCCGACCAGACTCAAGGTGCTGCGTCCAACGGATCCCGTAGAGCCCAGAATCGATATTTTTTTCATCTTCGTCCGGGATACGTCAGACGGTAGATCAAGCGCGGCGCTGAAGATTCCAGGCCACGAAAAACAGTCCAGGGCGAAAATCGATGCGGGCTGTCAAGCGCGAAGAAATGCCCAAGATAGCCGCCTCAGCGCATCATCCTAGCAGAAAAGACAGGCAATGATGGACGGGGAAAGCGAAGAGCAGACTGTCGATCCGGTCCAACAGCCCCCCGTGTCCGGGAATCAAAGAGCCGCTGTCCTTGGCCGCGACGGCCCGCTTGAGGAGAGATTCGAAGAGGTCCCCCAGGATGGCTGCCAACCCCACCAGGACGCCCAGCAACGACAGCAGTCCCCAATCGGAACGGCCGAGCAGGCCGTACCCCACAATCAGAGCCGCCGCCAGCGCGGCGGCGAGACCGGCGGCAAATCCCTCCAGGGACTTCGCCGGACTCAGGCGCGGAGTGATGCGGCGACGCCCCCAACGCGTCCCGACCAGATAAGCCACTATATCGCAGGACCAGACGATGGCCAGTATCATGAGCAGCTCGTCGGATCTGGTCCGGTACCCGGCCAGCAGCGACACGGGTAGACCCAGATACAAGAGCGCCATGAGGCTGGCCGAAGCCGATGCCAGGGCGTCTCGGTGGTTGACGACCCGATATAGATGCGCGGCGAGCAGGCAGAGGCAGGCCCCCAGCACGTATGCCACTACCGCGCCTCCTCCCTGATTCCACACCCAGGGAAGCAACAGGCACACGACGATCGCCGGAACGGAGTTCCTCACTCCCAAGGGCGCCAGGAGCTGGAACAGCTCCAGGATTGCGATCAGGAGGACCAGATCCAGGAACGCCAGGAACAACCAGGCGGGAGCCAGAACCACGATCAGGAGGACGAGCGGCGCCAGCACGACGACGCTCAGGGTGCGGAGGATCATCTGGCGCCTTGCAGAGAACGGGATCGGATCCCCCCGTACCGGCGCTCCCGTTTCTGGTAGGCCAGAATCGACTCCAGCAGGTGATGGGATCGGAAGTCGGGCCAGAGTACGTCGGTGACGTAGATCTCGGAATAAGCGATCTGCCAGAGCAGGAAGTTGCTGATTCGCATCTCTCCACTGGTGCGGATCAACAGATCCGGATCGGGAAGATCGCCGGTATAGAGGCTCCGCTGCACCTCCGTCTCACTTACCCTCCGGGTTCTGCCCTGCAGGAGCAGCGAGTTGAAGGCGTCCACCAGTTCGGCCCGGCCACTGTAATTCAGCGCCAGAACCATTTTCATCCCCCGGTTGAATCGGGTCTCCTGCTCCACGTGCCGCAACTCCCTCCGGACCGAGCGGGGCAGCTCGTGGATCCGCCCAATGGTATGGAAGCGGATGTCGTTTTCCTGGATTTCCGGCAACTCCTTCCGCAGATACTCCTTCAAGAGCTCCATCAGGGTATTGACTTCGCTCAGGGGCCGCTTCCAATTCTCCACCGAAAAGGCGTAGAGGGTCAGGACCGAAATCTTGAGGCGGGCACTGGTCTCGACCGTGGCCCGAACCGCCTTGATGCCGGCGGTGTGGCCCTCGACCCGGGGCAGGCCCCGCTGCCGGGCCCAGCGCCCGTTTCCATCCATGATGATGGCCACGTGCCGCGGTAACTTGTGGGGATCGAGCTGCGCCAGCAACCGGGCGTCCAAGCCTCCAGGTTCCACGATACCGGTGAAATCCTCAAAGGGGGGAGTCATTGCGGTGGTGTAAATCTATCACAAGTCGGAGCCCGTCCGGATGGGCCGGGCGGTTGCCGGAACATTCAATTCCGGTACCACACTTGCGCCAGGAACAGGCCACGCGCGGGAGCCGTCGGCCCCGCCAGGCGGCGGTCCCGGGATTCCAGAATCATGATCATATCCTGGGCAGGCCTCCGTTTGAGTCCGATCTGGAGCATGGTGCCCACCAGGTTGCGGACCATGTGATGGAGAAAGCCCTCACCCTCGATCCGATAGGAAAAGTGCCTTCCCTTCTTCTGCCAACGGGAAACGAAAACGGTTCGCACGCGGTTCCTGACCTGGGACGCCGAGGCCGTGAAACCGGTGAAATCGTGGGTACCGACGATCAGTGCCGACGCCTGCTGCATCGCCTCCAGCGAGAGGGGCCGATATACCTGTTGCACCCTGCCCTCCAGAAAGGGAGAGAGGATGGGTCCGTTGTAGACGCGATAGATGTAGCGTTTCCGTTGGGCGTCCTTCTGAGCATGAAAGGAGTCGGAGGCCACGCTCAACCGGAGCACCCGAATCTGAGAGGGGAGAACGCCGTTGAGAGATTTCAGCAAGCGGTCGACGGGCCATGATCTCTGGAGCCTGAAGTGGGCCACCTGGCCCAGAGCATGCACCCCGGAGTCGGTTCTTCCGGCGCCCACGACGGAGGGAGTTTCACCCGTGATCCGGGCTAACGCGGCTTCGATGGTCCCACCGATCGTAGGACGGTCCTTCTGGACCTGCCACCCGGAGAAACCATCGGAACGATACTGGACCACAAAACGATACTTGGTCAAAACCTCCCGCCCCCCAAGGTAGGACCCAGGAGTCTGCGCGGTAGAAATGATCGTAGCGAGAAAGTGGGGAATCGAGGCCGGTTTTTCTCGATTTGGAGGTGCATAGTTGTTCTATTCGCCGAGAAATCGGGGAAATATGGACCGATTCTACCGCTTTCGCAGTAGCTCAATTTCTGCGGCGCAGGCTCCCAGGCCCCGGACTCTGGCCCACAGGGACGCCATGTTACAATAGCTGCTAATTACGACTAGGAGATCCGTTCATGTCAGGACATTCCAAGTGGCACTCAATACGGCACAAGAAGGCCGTAGTGGATGCCAAACGGGGCAAGATATTCAGCAAGATGATCCAGGAAATCACCGTGGCGGCCCGTTCGGGCGGCGGTGATCCGGACGCCAATCCGCGGCTGCGCTCCGCCATTCAGACGGCCAAAGCGGCCAATATGCCTCTCGGCAACATCGAACGAGCCGTCATGAAAGGGACGGGAGAACTCCCGGGTCAGAACTTCTACGCCGTGACCTACGAGGGCTACGGCCCCGGTGGCGTGGCGGTTCTGGTCGAGACCCTGACCGACAACAGGAATCGGACCGTGGCCGAGATCCGTTACATCTTTTCCAAGAACGGCGGGAATCTGGGAGAGACGGGCAGTGTTCTATGGATGTTCGAGAAGAAGGGATACTTCGGTGTTCCCAGCGACTCGGTTTCGGAAGAAACTCTCATGGAGGTCGTGCTGGACGCCGGGGCCGACGATCTCCAGACCGAGGGCGACACCCTGGCCGTCTACACCCCCTTCGAATACTTCGAGCAGGTGCGGCAGGAGCTGGAAGCGTCCAACATCCCCACGGAATCGAGTCAGATCACCATGCTTCCTCAGAATTCCCTCAGGGTGGCAGGCAAGATGGCGGGAAAAATGCTGAAGCTGATGGATGCCCTCGAGGACCACGACGACGTCCAGAATGTCTACGCCAACTTCGACATCGACGAGCAGGAAATGGAGGCACTTCTCAAGACCTGATGGGTCCTCCTTCCCCCACCGTCGTCATGGGCATCGACCCGGGTAGCCGCATCACCGGCTACGGGATCATCTCGGTCCTCGGAAATCACTGTCGTTGCCTCGAGTACGGAGCGATCCGCTGTTATAACCGCCGGCTCGAGACCCCGTTCGAGCAACGCCTCAAGAAGATCTACCAAGAGCTTCGGAGCGTACTCCGCCGTCACACTCCAGCCGTGGTGGCCGTGGAATCCGTGTTCCATGCGGTCAATGCCCGCAGCGCTCTCCAGTTGGGGCACGCCCGGGGCGTGGTCCTGTTGGCCGCCGCCGAACTGGAGATTCCGCTGTTCGAATACTCTCCGCGGGAGGTCAAGAAGTCGATCTCAGTATCCGGGCGGGCGACCAAGGAAGAGATTCAGGCCATGGTCCGGATCCTGCTCAAGCTCGAGGAATCTCCCCAGCCGAATGACGCGGCCGACGCCCTGGCCGTCGCTCTCTGCCACGCCTTCAAGGGAGTGGCTACCCAACGGCTGCGGCAGCAGGCAAGAATTGCCCATTGACTCCGGTCCCGCAGTATTCCCGCGAGACCGTCACTCCGGTTTGGCGCCGGAATCGGACTCTCCGCCGGATTCGGTGTCGACCAGCCGGCCGACTCGAGCTCTCGCGGGACGCAAGAGCCGGTCTCCGTACAGATAACCTCTCTGAAGCACCTCGACGACTCGTTGATCCTGCTTGGGATCGGTGACCGGAATGAGTCCCACCGCCTCCGTCTGATGGGGATCGAAGGGCTGGTTCAACACCTCGATGGGCTCGATCCCGGCTTCCCTGAGCCGATCCAGGAAGAGCCGGAGATTCAACTCCACACCCTTTCGGAGCTCTTGCAGGTCGGACCCGCTCTCTGCCGCCTCCAACGCCCGCTCCAGATTGTCCGCCACCTCCAGAAATCGGAGCAGAAGATCCATCTTGAACCGGTCCAGGCGCTGTTCCAGGGTCCGTTCGAGGCGCTGGCGAAGCGCGTCGTTCTCGGACTCGAGCTGTTCGAGCCTCTGCTTCAGCTTCTGTTCGGCCAGCTCGGTTCGAGCCTTCAATTCCTCAACGTAAGAGGGATACCGCGTCTCCGGAATCCGCGACTGATCGATGACCGACTCATCTTCGAGCCAGCTGCGCCGGTCGGTGATCTGAAATTTTCCTTCCCGGTCCTTATCCGCCATATCGTGCCTCGCTCCACAGTCCCGTAGAACAGGCGCAGTCTACTACGGCGAGCGGGTGCGAGAAACCGGGGGGCAGCCATGGATCTCAACGGTGGATCCATCGTCCGACGGCGCCGGAGAACCGAATTTGAACCACGGTCCGTGAATCCTTGCGATGCTTACGGCCCGATCCTATAAGGGGATAGACCGGACGGCGGAGGAACAGATCATGGACCTGAATCGTGTGACCGAAAGTGTTCGCGAAGGCCTGAACCGGGCTGAGGCGGTGGCCAGGAGCCTCGGTCACCAACAGGTGGATGTGGAGCATCTTCTGGTCGGACTGCTGGAGCAGGAGCAAGGGCTGGCGGCATCCGTTTTGAACAAAACGGACGTGGACCCCGGCCAACTGAACCAGAGGCTGCAGCAGGATTTGCAGAGCCGCGCCAATGTGAGCGGCCCCGCCGCAGCGGCCGACCAGGTTTACGCCACCCGGCGCTTGACGCAGCTCCTGGGCAGAGCTCAGGAGGAAGCGAAGCAGCTCAAGGACGAGTACGTTTCCGTCGAACACCTGTTGCTGGCGATGGTGGCGGACACAGACGCTGCCGGACGCCTCCTGCGGGCGCAGGGAATCAACCGGGTACGCCTGATGCAAACCCTTCGGGAAGTTCGCGGGAGCCAGCGAGTGACCTCTCCCCATCCCGAGGCGACGTACGAGGCCCTGGAGCGGTACGGCCGGGACCTGACCCAACTGGCCACCGCGGGGAAGCTCGACCCGGTCATCGGAAGAGACTACGAAATTCGCCGCCTGATGCAGGTCCTGTCCCGGAGAACCAAGAACAACCCGGTCCTGATCGGCGATCCGGGCGTCGGCAAGACGGCCATCGCGGAAGGCCTGGCCCAGCGCATCGTCCGGGGCGACGTGCCCGAGGGCCTGAAACGGTGCCGAGTCGTCTCTCTGGACCTGGGATCCCTGATCGCCGGCGCCAAGTATCGGGGCGAGTTCGAGGAGCGCCTCAAGGCGGTTCTGAAGGCGGTCCAGGAACAGCAAGGCGAAGTCATCCTCTTCATCGACGAGCTTCACACCGTGGTGGGCGCAGGCCGGGTCGAAGGGGCCATGGATGCGGGCAACCTGCTCAAGCCCATGTTGGCCCGGGGCGAGCTCCATTGCATCGGCGCCACCACCGTGGACGAATACCGGAAACACGTGGAAAAGGACAGTGCTCTGGAGCGGCGATTCCAGCCGGTCCTGGTGGACCAGCCTTCGGTCGAGGACACCATTTCGATCTTGAGAGGTCTGAAGGAACGCTACGAGGTCCACCACGGCGTCCACATCAGGGACGCGGCTCTGGTGGCGGCGGCCGTCCTGTCGAACCGCTACATTCCGGATCGTTTTCTGCCCGACAAGGCCATCGACCTGATGGATGAAGCCGCAGCCAAGCTGCGGACCGAGATGGATTCCATGCCCACCGAGCTGGACGAGACCCAACGGCGGGTGATGCAACTGGAGATCGAAAGGGAGGCACTGCGCAAGGAGAAGGACAAGGGCTCCCGGGCTCGGCTGGACCGGATCGAGAAGGACTTGGCCGAGGAACGGGACAGGGCCGCGGCGCTCATGGCGCAATGGCAGTCCGAACAGCAGGGAGTCCGGCAACTGAGAACTCTCAGAGAGCAGATCGAGGAGACCAAGATCCAGATCGAACGCTCGGAGCGCGAATACGACCTGAATCGGGCAGCCGAGCTCAAGTACGGGACTCTGGCTTCCCTGGAACGGAAGCTGCAAGCGGAACAGCAGAGGCTGGGCCGCAAGCAGGGAACGGCGCCTCTATTGAAGGAGGACGTGGGAGAGGAAGACATTGCCGACGTGGTCAGCGGTTGGACCGGCATCCCGGTCTCCAGGCTCATGGAGGGCGAAATGGAGCGTCTCTTGAATCTGGATGAGACGCTCCATCGGAGAGTCGTCGGTCAGGACGAGGCGATACGAGCCGTCACCGAAGCCGTCATCCGTTCCCGAGCCGGTCTCAAGGACCCCGCCCGCCCCATCGGCAGCTTCCTCTTCCTGGGTCCGACGGGAGTCGGAAAAACCGAGCTGGGCCGGGCTCTGGCCGAGGCTCTCTTCGACGATGAGCAGGCCATGATCCGAATCGACATGTCCGAATACCAGGAGAAGCACACGGTGGCCCGGCTGATCGGCGCCCCTCCCGGATACGTGGGACACGAGGAGGGGGGACAGCTGAGCGAGGCGGTGCGGCGAAAACCCTACTCGGTGCTCCTCTTTGACGAGATCGAGAAGGCTCACTTCGATATTTTCAACCTCCTGCTCCAGATCCTGGACGACGGCCGCCTGACCGACGGCAAGGGCAGGACGGTTGATTTCAAGAACTGCATCATCATCATGACCTCCAACCTGGGCAGCACCGACATCCTGGATTGCCGGGGAGCCTTTGGCGGAGCCGAATTCGAGCGGATGAAGCAGGCCGTGATCCGGAAACTGGCCCAGCATTTCCGTCCCGAGTTCCTGAACCGGATCGACGACCAGATCGTCTTCCACGCTCTGTCTCAGGATCATCTGAAACAGATCGTCGAGATTCAGCTGGACCTCTTGCGGCAGCGCCTGAAGGAGCGCCGGATGACATTGGAGCTGAGCGACAGGGTCCGGATACAACTGGTGCGGGAAGGCTACGATCCCGTCTATGGAGCCCGCCCGCTGAAGCGGGCCATCCAGAGGCGGATCGAGAATCCCCTGGCACGGCTCATCGTCTCCGGCACCTTGACCGACGGCGCCCGCATTCTGGCGGAAGCGGACCCTGAAGGGGGGGAACCGGTCTTCAAGCACGAGTCGGATCGGGAGGAGATCGGCGCCGCGTGCTGAATGGGGGCGTTGGGTTGGCCGAGTGCCCCGGAACCTACTTCGGGATGCGCAAGGTCTGGCCCGGGTGGATGTGGTCGCGGCGCCGGATGCCGTTGGCTCGCTGGAGCTGGCTCGGCGTAACTCCGAATCTCCGGGCGATGACCCAGAGGCTGTCCCCACGCCGGACCCGGTAGACCTCCGGGCTGTCCGTCTTGGCAACAGTACGGCGTTGCGCTCTGGGAGGGGTACGGCTCTGGGCCTTGGCGACGGTACGGCTCTTCGTATTGGCCTTCGAAACCGTGAGAATCTCTCCGGCAATAATGCGGGTTCCCCGAATGCTGTTGCTCCTTCTCAGAGCAGCCACCGAAGTCCCGAACCGGCGGGCGATCCGGCTCAGCGTATCCCCACGCCGGACGCGGTACTCGCCCGGACCCACCTCTCTCCGCTGGGCGAGCTGTACTCGTGGAGCCGACCTGAGAGCCGCCGTCACCTGCTCCCGCTTGCCGGAAGGAAAATAGAGGGCCACTCCCGACGGAATGACACCCGTGCTCCGCCAAACTCTGCGCCGGATATGCGGGTTGAGCCGGCGAAGCGTTGCCGTCTTCACTCCGGAGTGAGTCACCAGATGACCCACCCGCCGGTTCGCCTGGAGGCGGACGGAAGGAAAGCTTCCCGGTTCGTCCGGTTGAATGGAGCCGAAGTACTTTTCCGGGTTTTGGCCAATCTCGATGGCTGCCAGGAACTCGGCGTAGAAATTCTGGCCGGCGAAGCCGAAGGTCCGGGACCGATGGCGTTTGATGATGACTCGAAGGTCGGAGCCATGGCGCCGCTTGGCCCTCGCAATGCCATTGGATCCCTGGTTGTAGGCGGTCACCGCCAGGGGCCAGTTCCCCAGTCTCCGATAGTTGTCCTTGAGCAGCCGGGCGGCCGCTTCGGTGGCCCGAATGGGGTGGAGCCGCTCGTCCACCGAACGATTGATCTTCATGTACAGGCGGCCCGTCGACCGCATGAACTGCCAGACGCCCGCCGCCCCCCGATGGGAATAGGCCCGATCGTCGAAGCTGGACTCCACGTGGGGAAGATAGGCCAGCTCTTCCGGGAGCCCCTCACTGCGAAAGATTTCCTGCATCCGCTTCATATACTTGCCGGAGCGGATCACACCCGCACGAAACTTTTCCCGGATTCCCCGTTGATGGCGGATGTTCCCGGAAAGGCGTTTCAGGGTTTGGGAGGAAATAGAGTACCCGGCGGCTCGAACGACGTCAGCGACCTCCCGGTGTTTGGCGCTCCATCGGCTCGAATCTTTTCTGGCCAGGTCCCTCAGAAGTCTCTGCAACTCCGCCTTGGCATTTCGCAACTTCTGACGCCGGCGGCGTTTGGAGGCGCTCCCCGTTCGTTCTCCGGTCTGGACGACGCGGTACACCAGCCGCAAATCGCTCTTGTCGTGAAGAACGTACTCTCCCTCCCCGTACCGGGTGAAAATGCCGGTCCAGAATTCCATCCGCACCTCGTACCCCTCGGTGGAGAAGAGCTCCGCCGATTGGGCGGAGAGCGGATGGGAAAAGGCAATCAGCAGGAGAATCAGCAGAATAGGCATGGGTAGACGGTCCCGTTCCAATCGCCAAGGCCAGCGCCAGTCCGCGCCTTCAGCAGGGCGCAGAAAGTATAATCCAGGACCCTGTCCAATTTTGGCGCCCGGTCCACACTTACGAGCGGGAATAATCCGGGATCCGGTGAACCGTTTCGAGACGATCCCGGATCAATCGGCAGATCCGCTCCGGGGACCTCCCCGAGACCCCGACCTTCAGATCGGCCAGATCGTAGTCCGGCTGCCGCTTGACGTACAGGGTTTCGAACTGCTGCCGATCCCGAGCCAGAGGACGGTTGTCCATCTCGGTGGAACGTTGCCAGGCGAGTTCCAGCGGAATCCGGAGGGTCACGGCGATTCCGTTCTTGAAGATCAGGTCGCGGTTCGGCGCCTGGGAAAAGGCCCCTCCTCCCAGCGCGACGACGGCAGGCCGCCGATCCTGGACGGACGCCAGGATACGGGTCTCCAGCTCCCGAAAATAGGCTTCTCCCCGAAGATCGAAGATCCGGGGAATGTCGGTCTCCTCCGCTTCCTCAATCAGCTGGTCCAGATCCAAGAACTCCCGGCCCAACTGCTCTGCCAGAATCGGCCCCACGGTCGATTTGCCGCTTCCCATGAACCCCACCAGGTAGAGGTGACCCTTCAACGGCGGCAAACCCCCTCCAGGTGCCGGAAGAAATCGGGATAGGAGACGGCCACGCACTCGGGACGATCCAATTCCACCGGGCTCTCCGCCACCAGACCCGCCAGGGCGAAGGCCATGGCGATTCGATGATCGCCGAAGGTCCGCACCTCCCCGCCACGGATGCGGCTGCCGGGAGGGATGACGAATCCATCCGGGAGTTCGCGGACCTCCACTCCGAGGCGACGCAGATTGACCACGACCGAGCGGATCCGATCCGACTCCTTGTGGCGCAGCTCCTGGGCGTCCCGAACCGTGAACCCCCGTTCCAGACTGGTCCCCAAAATGGCCAGCGCCGGGATCTCGTCGATGAGCCGGGCCACCCAGTCTCCCGAGATCTCGTTGGGAAACTGCTTCCGGACCTGGGAGTCCGGGCGGATCTGCAGATCGCAGGCCGGCTCGCCGTTGTTCTCTGTGGCATTGGACCTCTCGACTCGGATTCCGGCCTGTTCCAGCAGCGGGAGGAAACCCGCCCGGGTGGGATTGACGCCGACTCCCTTCAAGGCGATCCGGCTGCCCGGAACCAGCAGGCTCGCCACCAGGAAGAACAACGCGGAGGAGAAATCTCCCGGGATCCGGAAATCGACGCCGCGGAGTCGAGCGCCTCCCCGCACCCGGAGGCGAGCTCCGTTCTGCATCAGCGCGGCGCCGAAGAAGGGGAGCGCCCGCTCCGTATGATCCCGGGACGGCCCCGTCTCCTCCACCTCCGTCTCCCCCTCGGCCATCAATCCGGCCAGCAAAACGCACGACTTCACCTGCGCGCTGGCGATGGGCAGCCGGTACCGGATCCCGGTCAGCCGGCCGCCCTGGATCAGCAGAGGCGGGAACCTGCCTTCCCGGGCTTCGATCCGAGCGCCCATTCGACTCAGCGGATCCATGATGCGCTTCATGGGGCGCTGGTTGAGAGAAGAGTCCCCCTGGACCTGGGAGGAGAATCGTCCGGCCGCCAGCAGGGCCGAGAGAAGCCGGATGGTGGTCCCGCTGTTCTGAACCTCCAGCGCCCGGGCCGGCGCGGTGAAACGACGCCATCCCGGACTGGAGATCTCCACCTGGGACGCATCTCGCACCACTCCCACTCCGAGTGCCTCGATACAGGAAAGGGTGGCCTGACAGTCTTCGCTGGAGGAGAAATTGCGGATCCGGGTCGTTCCCCTGGCCATGCCCCCGAAAAGGGCGTAGCGATGGGAGATGCTCTTGTCTCCCGGCACCTGGACCTCGCCCTTGAGGGGAGCCTGGACCGGATCGATTCGTCCGGGCGTCATCCGTCACCCTCCCCCCGGCCGTTCGCCTGCGGGTCGCCTGCCAGCTGGAGATGGGTTTCCCGCAACAGCTTGATCCGATCCCGCAACTGGGCCGCTTTCTCGAACTCGAACTCCTGAGCCGCCTTCCTCATGTCGTCGCTCAACCTGAGTATCTCCTGCTCGATCTCCTGGGCAGAACCGTACCGGTCCACCTCCTCGGCCACCAGCGGGATTTCATAGTAGTCCAGCCGGGTCATCTCCAGCAGCGTCGCGTCCACCGGCTTGACGATGCTCTCCGGAGTGATCCCGTTCTCGTTGTTGTAGTCGCGCTGAAGATCCCGGCGTCTTCCCGTCTCCTCAATGGCGCGTCTCATGGACCGGGTCACGACGTCGGCGTACATGATGACCTTCCCGTTGACGTTTCGAGCCGCCCGCCCCGAAGTCTGGATCAGAGACGTTTCGCTGCGCAGGAACCCCTCCTTGTCGGCGTCCAGCACCGCCACGAGGGAAACCTCCGGCAGATCCAGACCCTCGCGCAACAGGTTGACTCCCACCAGGACGTCGAACCGGCCCAGGCGCAGATCCCGCAAGAGCTTGACCCGGTCCAATGTATCCACCTCCGAATGAAGGTATTGGACCGCGACCCCGATCTCGGTGTAGTACTCGGTCAACTCTTCGGCCATTCGTTTGGTCAGGGTGGTGACCAGGATCCGCTCCCCCCGGTCGGAACGGCTCCGAATCTCTTCCAGCAGGTCGTCGATCTGGTTGCAGACCGGGCGCACGGCGATTTCCGGATCCATGAGGCCGGTGGGCCGAATGATCTGCTCCACCACCTCCCCTCCGCACTCCTCCAACTCGAAATTGGCCGGAGTGGCCGAAACGTAGAGGGTCTGGGGACGGCGGAGCTCGAACTCGGCAAAGCTCAAGGGTCGATTGTCGAGAGCCGAGGGGAGGCGGAACCCGTACTTCACCAGGTTCAACTTCCTGGATCGGTCCCCCGCGTACATGCCCCGGACCTGGGGGACGGTCGCGTGACTCTCGTCGATGAAGATGAGCGATTCCTTCGGCAGATAGTCCATGAGCGTGGGAGGAGACTGCCCCGGAAGACGGCCGGTGAGGTGGCGGGAATAGTTCTCGATCCCCCGGCAGTAGCCGACGGTTCGCATCATCTCCAGATCGAAAAGGGTCCGCTGGCGAACCCTCTCGGCTTCCATCAGACGTCCTTCCGCCTCGAGCCGGGCGTGGTGCTCCGTCAGCTCTTCCCGGATGCTCTCCATGGCGCGTTCCCGCTGCTCCTGGGGCATCACGTAGTGGGACCGCGGGTAGATGGGAATCCGGGGATGGCGTTTCTGCGTCTGCCCGGTCAACGGATCGAACTGATAGATTCGGTCCACTTCGTCGCCGAACAGCTCGATCCGGATGCCGTAGTCCCCGTAGGACGGAACCACCTCGACCACGTCCCCCCGGACCCGGAAGGTCCCTCGGGCCAGGTCCAGATCAGTCCGCTCGTACTGGATGTCGACCAACCTGCTCAGCAGCGACTGCCGGGAGATCCGCTGGCCCTCGCTCAGCATGAGCAGCATCCCGTAGTAGGCCTCGGGAGACCCCAGGCCGTAGATGCAGCTCACGCTGCAGACGATGATGCAGTCCCGGCGCTCGAACAGGGATCGGGTCGCCGAATGCCGCAGCCGGTCGATATCGTCGTTGATCAGGGCTTCCTTCTCGATGTAGGTGTCGGTGGAGGCGATGTACGCTTCCGGTTGGTAGTAGTCGTAATAGCTGACGAAATACTCCACCGCGTTTTTGGGGAAGAAGTTCCGGAACTCCTGGTAGAGCTGCGCGGCCAGAGTCTTGTTGTGACTCAGGACCAGGGCGGTCCGATTGATCCGTTCGATGACCTGGGCCATGGTGAAGGTCTTGCCGGACCCGGTGACTCCCAGCAGCACCTGGCTGCGCCGGCCTTCCCGAATGCCCCGGACCAACTGCTCGATGGCCCGATCCTGATCCCGGCTGGGAGAGAACGGACTTCTGAGCCGGAACCGGGCGGAGGAGGGCGCCGCCTCCCCGTAGGTCACGCCCGCGTAGGAGATCCCCTCTGGATCGGCCATAGGCGTGCATTATAGAAGACACGGGGAGCGACGGTTATCTCGCCGCCGAACTCCCAAGGAAACAAGGTGGCAGGCAAGGACGAAAGAAGGCGCCCAAAAGGGGCGCCCTTACGTGATTTTCAGAAGGCAACGGCAACGGAAAGCACCGTTGCTGACTCCGGCGGTCACCAATGCCATACTGAAGCCGTCGGGAAGCAGGAGGGCGCCCAAAAGGGGCGCCCCTACGTGTCCACGCGACCGGAGGGTCACAGGATGATCCGGGAACGGATACTGGTAGCGGGAGGCGCCGGATTCATCGGCAGCCACCTCTGCGAATCGCTGCTCCGGCAGGGCGCGGACGTGCTCTGTCTGGACAACCTGTTCTCGGGCACCCGGCGCAACATCCTCCCTCTCCTGGAACACCCTTACTTCGAGTTCATCCGCCACGACGTGACCCAGCCGATCCTGCTGGAGGTGGACCGGATCTACAACCTGGCCTCTCCGGCGGCGCCGGTGCACTACCAGTACAACCCGGTCAAGACGGTGAAGACCAACGTCATGGGCACCCTCAACCTTCTGGGTCTGGCCAAGAGGGTCGGGGCCCGGATCCTCCAGGCCAGCACTTCCGAGGTCTACGGCGACCCTCTGGTCCATCCGCAGCGGGAGGACTACTGGGGCAACGTGAACCCCATCGGCCCTCGAAGCTGCTATGACGAGGGAAAACGAGTGGCCGAGTCCCTGATGATCAACTACAAGCGCCAGAACGGCGTCGACGTGAGGATCGCCCGCATCTTCAACACCTATGGACCCCGAATGTCGGAGGTGGACGGGCGCGTCGTCAGCAACTTCGTGGTCCAGGCGCTACGGGGAAAGCCCCTGACTGTCTACGGAGACGGCTCCCAGACCCGCTCCTTCTGTTTCGTCTCCGATCTGGTGGCGGGGCTGGAGCAACTCATGGACGCCGATTGGGTCCCTGGACCGGTCAACCTGGGCAGTCCCCACGAGTGTTCCATACTGTCGCTGGCGGAACTGATCCTGGAACTCACCGGCTCGAAATCCGAGATCCGGTTCGGACTGATTCCGGTGGACGATCCGGTCCG
Source organism: Acidobacteriota bacterium (assembly GCA_965263035.1). Taxonomy (GTDB): domain Bacteria; phylum Acidobacteriota; class UBA6911; order RPQK01; family JAJDTT01; genus JAJDTT01. The sequence continues at coordinate 3,200,922 of OZ253580.1, read as the reverse complement.
GCGGCGCCCCGACATCGGCCGGGCAGAACGGCATCTGGACTGGGATCCGTTCGTGGGCCTGAAGGAGGGACTCCAGCGGACCATCCCATACTACGAGGAGATCTTGGCCCGCAACCCGCCGGGGTGACGGGAGCGGCGATTTCCAATCGCCGAATGGGAACGGCGGCTTTCTTGCCGCCGACCTCCCCAGCGATCACAAGGCAAGTCCAAGAGTCGGCGACAAGAAAGTCGCCCCTCCCGTCACCCCGGCAGAGGCGGCTCCAGCAACCACTCGCACGCGGTCTGGACCTCCACCTCGACCGGCGCCTCGGCGGGGAGGCGGTCCCGTGTGAGCGCCAGCAACCTCTTGCGGGCCCGGGGAAATCGAGTGCCCGCGGCGGCGAGCCCGCGGAATTCACGGGCCGCGGCGGCCGGATCGGAAAGGTCGGCACACACTCGTATCAGCTCGACGTCGCCGACCGTGCCGCGAGCGAGGAAGGCGGCTCCGTTCCCGCCGGGCAGGCGCACGTAGGTCACCTCGAATCCGCGCCGCTCCAACTCCACCAGTATCGCCGTCTCCAGCGCGGGGCCGGAATCCGCCGGTCCGGTCCGATCGAACACCGGGATCAGACCCGGATCGACCGGATACGCCTTGCGCGGATTCACCATGCGTTGGCGCTCCGAATTGGACTCCATCCACACCAACCTCACCAGAAAACAGTCCTCGAGGTGGGAGAGGATCCGATGCACGGTGTCTTTCCCGATCGAGATTCCCTGCGACTTGAGCGCTTTGTGAAACTTCTCCCCGCTGAACCCCGACCCGGCGTGTCCCAACAGGCGCCGTACCAGCCAGCGCAGACCCGCCGCGTTGCGGACCTCGTGGCGCTCCACCACGTCCCGCAGCAGGGCCACGTCCACATGGTCCCGCAGGAGCCGATGCCGGGTCGCCGGATCGAGTCCCTGCACCGCCGGAAAGCCGCCGGTTTCGAGCCAATCCAACAACGCCCGTTCCAGCTTCCAGTGCTCGCGGCCCGTCAGCAGGGCGACAGGCGTTCCTTCCGGGACGGATCGTCCCTGACGGAGAAGCGCTTCCTCGAAGCTGAAGGGATGGATCAGGAGCTGCCACGCCCGGCCCCGAAGCGGAGTGGCGCTCTCCGGCGAGAACAGTGCGGCGGACGATCCGGTGACGAACACCTCGCTTCGTTCGGTGTCCAGGATCCGCCTGACGAACCGCTCCCATCCGGGCACCGCCTGTATCCCATCGAGAAACCAGGTAACGGTTGCACCGTCGTCGTAGGCTTGCGGAAACCGGCGATGGTACTCGCTGACCAGCACCGCGAGGTGAGAGGCTTCGACGCCGGCGAGGCGCTCATCCTCGAAGGTAAGGTAAGGCAGCCGCTCCCGGGGGACGCCCCGGTCGATACGTTCGCGGCGGATCTGATGCAGGAAGGTGGTCTTTCCGGCGCCGCGCATCCCGACGATCGCCGTGACCTTGCCGGGAAGCTGCACGCGGCGGAAGAGGCGGCGGCGGGTGTGTGCGGGTAGGGGTGCGCGAACCGAGTCGGTGAGTTGCTCACCGAAGACTTGTCTGAGGCGAGGAAGAGCGGTTTCCATGGCCTTTCATAATACCCTTATTATAGAGAGAAATTACGATATTATTCAACTTATAATACGGAGAAATTATTTCATCCTTCCAGAACACCACCTCCCCAAGCTTGTACATGTCAGTGGAAGACAAACCCGAAGCGCGTCAGGGTTGATGCAATTCGTTTCCTTGGCCCAAGGCCACACGCAGCCGAAGGAGATGTAGACCCTTGGTTCGGTCACCGTTATCGATGTGGTCGGCTACCACTGAAGGAGGGCAAAGAATTGGCGACGGAGGCCCTGCAATATCGACCGGATTACGCCGTACCGCCGGGCTGGCGGAGGCTGGGATCAGGTGCCGGCATATGGAAATGGGCTTTCGAAATGCCGAAAGTTCTCGGTTTCAAATACTGCTCATGATCCCAGTGGTCTCGTCGTTAGGGAGGTGAGAGAATGAAATGTGCGGCTGGAGGAAGGAGATGGTGGAACCATGAACGGCCGAATGGACGTGAGAGAAGCCGTGAAAAAAGCGAAGGAGAGCATCGTCACAATTTTTGCGGGTGAAAATATCCGGGATCCAAGGCTGGAAGAGATCAGGTTTACGGAGGGACCACCTACCTGGAAAGTAACCATCAGCTTTGTTCGACCGTCGTTTCTACTCCCCCTGAACACCGAACGAACTTTCAAGATCGTTCATGTCGATGACCTCTCTGGTGAAGTTCGATCCGTGACGCATCGCACTCTGACGGCTTCGAACTGACCCAATGCGTCTCACCGAAGCGTTCATCGACGCAAACCTTCTCGTCCTCCTTGTGGTCGGATCAGTAGACCGAAGGCTGGTAACGAAACATCGCCGGACCCGGACATTTGTTCCGGAAGATTACGACCGCCTGGTAACGGTAATCCAGGACGTCCGGATATTCGTTACTCCGAATACGCTCACCGAAGCGTCCAACCATCTCGAACAGCGTGAAGACACTCGATTTCTAGAGCAACTCCGAAAGCTCATCGAAATCAGCCACGAGATCATCGTCACCAGCACAACTGCAGCGGACAATGCCGCTTTCACTCGGCTGGGGCTGACCGACGCCGGGCTCTTGGGAGTCGTCTCGGCGAAAAGGCCACTGATCACCGTCGACCTCGAGCTTTACAGTGCCGCTCTACAGAAGGGAGAAGAAGCCGCTTTCAATTTCACGTATCTCCAAAATCTGTAGCCGTAGGGAGAGATGATGTCCGCGGAGCTCGCGGCCTCCCGCCAACTCACACCGGTCCGGGATCTCTTCGCGAGTTCGGGGCAGGGTCTTCTCCGGATGCAAACACGTACTAACGACAGTCCTCAAGCGATTTGTCGAACGCCGGGATTCGGTCTGCTAGAATAGGCACCCGTACGGCGAACGGGTCCCGGATGGGACTCTCCCCAAGGAGTTAGTGGTGCTCGGATCCTACATTCCCATATTGATCTTCATCCTGGTGGCCATCACCCTTCCCGTCGTGGGACTGCTGGTGGGAAGGCTCCTTCGGCCCCATCTGCCCACTGCCGAAAAATTGATGCCCTACGAATGCGGCGTCGACCCCATCGACGACGCCAGAGGCCGATTTTCGGTGCGCTTCTACATCATCGCCATCCTCTTCGTCATCTTCGACGTGGAGACGATCTTCCTCTTTCCCTGGGCGGTCATCTACGGCAAGCTGGCCCTCTTCGGATTCATCGAAATGGTCGTGTTCCTGGGGATCCTGATCGTGGGGTATTTCTACGTGTGGAAAAAGGGCGCACTGGAATGGGCATAGGGGCCCATGGTACAAAACCCGCTGAACCCGACCGGGGCGGAGCGGGACTTTCACCACTGGCTCCCAGACCGTTTCGGATCAACCCGACCGAGGTCGAAACATGGACCGGAGCATAGAGAAGAACGTCATCACCACGACGGCCGACTCGGTCTTCAACTGGGCTCGGAAGTCCTCCCTCTGGCCCATGACTTTCGGTCTGGCCTGCTGCGCCATCGAGATGATGGCGACCGGCGCCTCCCGATTCGACATGGACCGGTTCGGAGCCGGCATTTTCCGGCCCTCGCCGCGCCAGTCCGACCTGATCATCGTGGCCGGAACCGTAACCCTGAAGATGGCCGAGGTGATCCAGCGGCTCTACGAGCAGATGCCGGATCCCAAGTGGGTCATCTCCATGGGGGCCTGCTCCAGCGCCGGCGGCCCTTTCGACACCTATTCGACCTTGCAGGGCGTGGATAAAGTCATACCGGTGGACGTGTACATTCCAGGGTGCCCGCCGCGGCCGGAGGCGCTCCTGTACGGGCTCATGCGGCTTCAGGACAAGATCGATCTGATGAGTATCACGGACAAGCCGGAGCCGCGGGCCAGCTAGCTTCCCCCGGGAAGCCCTTCCCAACCCCTCTTGAAAATGGACGACGAGACCAGGGCGAAGAAGACCAACTCAGACGGCGAGAAGCCGAAGCTGGCGCGGCGCCCCAGGACCCGGGCTGCCCGTCCCGCGCGGAAGCGGCCGGTTCGCAAGCGGCCTCTTCGCAAGCGGCCGCTTCGGAAAAGGAGAAAGAAGGGGCCGAGCTACGAAGACCTGAAGGACGATGCGGTCCTGGAAAGCCTGAGGGAGGAGTTTCCGGGCGAGATCCTCTCGGGACAGTCTTTCCTGGGCCAGAGCATCTACACCGTGACGCCGGGCGTCCTCTACGACGTCATGCTCGCCCTGCGCGACCATCCCGAATCGCCTTTCGACTACCTGATCGACGTCTCGGCCCTGGACTATCTGGGGGATCAGGACCGGTTCCTGATGGTCTACCAGCTCTATTCCTACGCGACCAAGAAGCTGGTTCGCCTCAAGAGCCGGGTGAAGGAGGACGATCCGGTTCCCTCCATGACCTCCATCTGGAAGACCGCCGACTGGCTGGAACGGGAAGTCTACGACATGTTCGGGATTCTGTTCTCCGGCCATCCCGACATGAAACGGATTCTCCTTCCCGACGACTGGCATGGATTTCCGTTGCGGAAGGACTACGACATCAAACTGCAGGACCAGAGCTGGATCCGCAAGCACCTGAAGATCCGAAAGACACCCGATTAGCCCATGAACCGGCAGACCGTACTCGACACCAAGGAACTCGAGATCAACATGGGTCCCCAGCACCCGTCCACCCACGGCGTGCTGCGAGTCCGGCTCAAGCTGGACGGAGAACGGGTGGTCGACGCCGAATGCATCATCGGCTATCTCCACCGGGGCGTGGAGAAGATCGCCGAGAACCGCAACTACATCGAGTGCACTCCCTACTTCGACCGGACGGACTACATCTCCGCCGTGTCCAACGTCTACGGCTATGTGCTGGGAGTGGAGAAGCTGCTGGGTATCGAGATCCCGGAGCGGGCTCGCCGCATTCGGATCATGATGACCGAGTTCAACCGGATCGCGAGCCATCTGCTCTGGTTGGCCACCCATGCCATCGACATCGGGGCCATGACCGTCTTCCTCTACTGCTTCCGGGAGAGGGAAGAGATCCTGAAGCTGTTCGAGGCTCTCTTCGGCGCCCGTCTGACCACCCACGCCTTCCGGATCGGAGGTTTGTGGTTGGACATGCCTGCCGGGTTCGAGGCGGCGTGCCGGAAGTTCATCGACGAGTTTCCGGCGCGCGTCGACGAGTACGAGCAGCTCCTCACCCGGAATCGTATCTGGCTGGAGCGGACCAAGGGCATCGGCGTCATTTCGGCCGAGGAGGCCATCGACTGGGGGCTGAGCGGCCCCCCGCTCCGGGGCTCCGGCGTCGACCACGACATCCGCAAGCTCCGGCCCTACGGCGGGTACGAGCAGTTCCAGTTCGACGTGCCCATGGGAAAGAACGGCGATACCTACGACCGCTACCTGATCCGGCTCGAAGAGATGCGTCAGAGCCGGCTCATCATCACGCAGATCCTGGACGCCTTGCCGGAAGGTCCGATTCGGGGCCGGGCTCCCAAGATTCCCAAGCCGCCCGTCGGCGAGTACTACTCGGCCATCGAGAGCCCGAGGGGGGAATTGGGATACTACATCGTCAGTGACGGATCACCGCAACCCTTCCGGCTCCGCATCCGTCCACCCACGTTCATCAGTCTCCAGGCGCTGCGGAGGCTGGTTCGCGGACATCTGGTGGCGGACGTCGTGGCCATCATCGGAACCCTGGATATCGTGCTGGGGGAGATCGACCGCTGATGGCCGAGTGGATCATCGTCTACGCAATCATACCGTTCGCCAAGGTCGCGGTGATCGTGCTCGTTCTTTCCGGCGCCGTCGCTTACTTGACCCTGCTCGAGCGCAAGATCATCGCCCATATCCAGGTGCGGCTGGGCCCCATGCGGGTCGGTTGGCACGGGCTGCTCCAGCCCATCGCCGACGGGCTGAAGTTCATCCTCAAGGAGGACATCGTTCCCGCCCGGTCGGACAAGCTGATCTTCACTCTGGCTCCCGCCATCAGCCTGATCCCCGCCTTCGTGGTGTTCGCCGTCATTCCCTTCGGTCCTCCGGGAATGATGGAGGGCCTCCTGCGTTGGGTGCTGAGTCCCTTTCTGGACGCGGCGGCCGTGGAGTCCATCGCAACCCAGTCCGCTGCCTCGGGCGGGTTCGTCACCGACATCAACATCGGGGTCTTGTTCGTACTCTCGATTTCGTCCGTCGGAATCCTGGGCGTCATCCTGGGAGGCTGGGCCTCCAACAGTAAATATCCGCTGCTGGGAGCGCTTCGATCCACCGCCCAGATGATCAGCTACGAAGTGGCCCTGGGCTTCTCCGTGATCGGAGTCCTGCTGGTGACCCAGTCCCTGAGCCTGGTTCAGATCGTGGAGAATCAGCGGGAAGCCGAGGTCTGGTACATCTTCTACCAGCCCCTGGCCTTCGTCCTGTTCTTCATCTGCGGCATGGCCGAGACCAACCGGCTGCCCTTCGATCTGCCCGAGGCCGAAACCGAACTGGTGGGCGGTTTCCATACCGAATACAGCGGCTTCCGCTTCTCCCTCTTCTTCATCGCCGAGTACGCCGCCATGGTCACGGTCTGCGCGGTGGCGGTGACCCTGTTCCTGGGGGGTTGGCTGAGGCCCTTTCCCAACCTGGAGTGGCTCTCGTTTCTGGACGTGATCCCTTCGCTGTTGTGGTTCGTAATCAAGGTGTTCGTGCTGCTGTACGTCTTCATCTGGATCCGGGGCACGCTTCCCCGATACCGTTTCGACCAGTTGATGCGCTACGGCTGGAAGGTCTTTCTCCCGCTGGCCCTGGCCAACGTGATCGTCACGGCGGGAGCGGTGCTGGCGTTCATGTAGACAACTCCACTACGGGTTTGTAAATTGACGGGTCGAGCCGGGCCGTCTGCTTCGAGTCCGGCTCCATAGATCAGGCGGATCAACAATGATTGAATTCCTACGCCGCATGCTCTTCTGGGACATCGTGAAGGGTCTGGCCGTGACCTTTCGATACACCTACTCCAAGGTGTACACGGAACAGTATCCGACCGAGAAGCCCAAGCTGGCGGAGCGCTACAAGGGAGCTCCCCGCCTGAACAACGACCCGGAAACGGGTGAGACCCTCTGCATCGCCTGTGACCTTTGCGCCCTGATCTGTCCGGAAGACCTGATCGTCGTCGGCTCCACCAGGGATCCGGAGAGCCGCAAGAAGGTGCTGACCCACTACACTTTCGACACTTCCCGCTGCCTGTTCTGTGGACTCTGCCAAGAGGTGTGTCCCACCAACGCCATCGAGCTGACCCAGGACTTCGAGCTGGCCGCATACGACCGCAGGGACATGGTGTGGGATCGAGAGCGGCTGGAGAAGTGTTGGGACCGCATCGATTTCGGGAAGAACTACAATTGACGGCCTTCAGGAACGCTCCGGTGTCTCCGGATCCGGAGCATTTTCGCGGTGACCGCCGCACCACGGACCGATAGAGCATGGAAACCTATCTCTTCTACGCGCTGGCGCTGATTCTGGTGACCTTCTCCATCCTCACGGTGACCGCGCGGAACCCGGTGCGGAGCGCCGTCTATCTGGTTTCGGCGCTGCTGGCGGTGGCGGGATTCTTCTTCCTCATGGAGGCGGAGTTCGTGGGCGCCGTCCAGGTGCTGGTCTACGTGGGCGGCATCATGGTGCTTTTTCTCTTCGTCATCATGCTGGTCAGCATCGAAGCTCTGGAACGGCAGCCGAAGGTGAACCGGCAATGGAGGACCGGCCTGGTCCTGGCCGTGGTCCTCTGCCTGGAGCTGGGCCTCCTCATTTTCCGGGGAACCGTGTCTCTGGAGGAGGGGCTGGCCGAATCGGGGATCATCGCCACCACCGAGACCATGAATACGGAAGCCGTAGGGACCGTTCTCTACAGCACCTACCTCCTTCCCTTCGAGATTGCATCGGTCCTGCTGCTGGTCGCCATCGTCGGCGCCGTGGTATTGGCCAAGAAGGAGATCTGAACCGGCGCGGAGTCTAGGATGATCGGACCCAACCACTACCTCTTCCTGAGCGCCATCGTCTTCACCATCGGTGTCGTCGGCGTGCTCACCCGAAGAAACGTCATCATCATCTTCATGTCCATCGAGCTCATGCTCAATGCCGTGAATTTGAACCTGATCGCCTTCTCGGCTCACCTGCAGGATCTGGCGGGCCAGGTCTTCGTCATCTTCGTCATCACCGTCGCCGCGGCCGAGGCGGCAGTGGGACTGGGCATCGTGATCGCCCTGTTCCGCAACCGGGAAACCATCAACCTGGATGAGATCGACCTCATGAGAGGCTGAGCCGGGGTCCCTGGCATGCTGAACACCATTTGGCTCATTCCCCTTTGTCCCCTGGCGGGGTTCCTGATCAACGGCCTGTGGGGACTCTGGTGCGTCCGCCGGACCGGCCGCCGGCCCCAAAAGAGCTTCGTGGCCGCCGTCGCATGCGGCGCGGTGCTGCTGGCGTTCCTGATCTCGCTGGGTTCCTTCTTCAGTCTGCTCAAGCTGGATCCGGAGAACCGAATCCATGAGGTGAATCTCTTCAATTGGATCCCGGGCCTGATGATCCGGACCGCCTCCGGCGAACTCGCCCAGTTCCAGATCGACTGGGGCTTCCAACTGGATCCGCTTTCGGCCGTCATGATCCTGGTGGTCACGGGCATCGGATTCCTGATCCACCTCTACTCCATCGGGTACATGTACGAAGAAGAGGGCTTCTACCGTTTCTTCGCCTACATGAACCTGTTCATGTTCATGATGCTCACCCTGGTCCTGGCCAACAACTTCCTCCTCATGTTCGTGGGCTGGGAAGGCGTGGGCCTCTGCTCCTATCTGCTCATCGGCTACTACATGGAGAAGAGGAGCGCCGGCGATGCCGCCAAGAAGGCCTTCGTGGTCAACCGGATCGGCGACTACGGCTTCATCCTGGGAATGATGCTGCTCTTCGCCTACTTCGGGACCCTGGACTTCACCGATCTCTTCTCCCGGATCGCCACCCTGGTTCCCGAGCCCGAATCAGTCTGGGGTCCATTGAGCTGGGCGGCACTGCTGCTGTTCATCGGCGCCACCGGGAAGAGCGCCCAGATCCCCCTCTATGTCTGGCTACCCGACGCCATGGAAGGTCCGACTCCCGTCAGTGCGCTGATCCACGCCGCCACCATGGTGACGGCCGGCGTCTACATGGTGGCCCGCTCGGCGGCCATCTACAGCCGCGCGCCCGAGGTCATGTTGCTGGTGGCGGTGGTGGGAATCGTGACCGCGTTGCTGGCGGCATGCATCGCCCTGTTTCAGCGGGACATCAAGCGGATTCTGGCCTACTCCACGGTGAGTCAGCTGGGCTACATGGTGACCGCCCTGGGTGTGGGCGCCTTCAGCGCCGGGATCTTCCATCTCATGACCCACGCCTTCTTCAAGGCTCTCCTCTTCCTGGGCTCGGGAAGCGTCATCATGGGCATGCACCACGAACAGGACATGATGAAGATGGGAGGCCTGAGGAAACACCTCCCCACCACCTGGTGGACCATGTTGGTGGGGACCCTGGCCATCGCCGGCGTGCCTGGCCTGGCCGGATTCTTCTCCAAGGACGAGATTCTGTGGCGCGCCTTCAGCCTCCCGGGGGGCAGCCCCCTGATCTGGGCCGCCGGCGTGCTGGTGGCGGGCATGACCGCCTTCTACATGTTCCGGATGATGTTCCTGACCTTTCATGGGAAGGAACGCCATGACCACCACTCGGGGCACACGCCCCACGAATCGCCTCGGGTGATGACCGTACCCCTCATGGTGTTGGCCGGGGGGTCGGTCGTGGTGGGCTACCTGGGACTTCCGGCGTGGCTGGGGCCCAACGTCTTCGAGCACTTCCTGGAACCGGCCCTGGCGACCGCCTATCGGCCCGAAGCCGTGGGCCACCATTCCCACCTGGAGGAGATTCTCCTGACACTGGTTTCGGTGGCGGTTGCCGGCGGGGGCATCTGGCTGGCCTACCATTTCTTCCTCGCCCGGCCCGAGAAGGCGGGACAGTTGCGCGACCGGTTCCACGGCCTCCACCGGGTCGTCTACAACAAGTTCTACGTGGACGAGATCTACGACGCCGTCTTCGTGAATCGCTGCAAGGGCCTGGGAACCTGGCTCAGCGCCTTCGATCTCAAGGTGGTGGACGGCCTGGTGAACGGAAGCGCCGCCGCCACCCGCATCTCCGCCTGGATCTCGGGTCAGGCGGACATCCACATCGTGGACCGGCTGGTGAATCTGGTGGCGGAGATCGTGGAGTTCTTCAGCTCAGTCTTGCGGCGTCTGCAGACCGGTCTGGTCCAACGCTACATCGCCTTCTTCGTCTTGGGGCTGGTGCTCATCATCGGCTGCTATCTCTACCTGGGAGCATAGTCCTATGGGCTTTTTCATGACCAACATCCTGACCATCGTCTGCTTCTTCCCCCTCCTGGGCGTGCTGATGATTCTGTTCTGGCCCAAGGGGAAGGAGCATGAGACCGAGGTCAAGTGGATCGCCAACATCGTCGCCTTCGTAGGGTTCCTGGTCTCCATCCCCCTGATCACCCATTTCAACCGGCCGGAGTTCATCGACCCGAGCGGGATGCGATTCGTCTTCAAGGCCCCGTGGATCGAGTCGCTGGGCGTCCAGTACTATTTCGGAATCGACGGCATCAGCCTGCTGTTGATCCTTCTGACCACCCTGCTCGGATCCATCTCCATTCTCTCGTCGTGGAACGCCATCACCACCCGGGTCCGTGAGTACTACTGCTACTTCCTGATCCTGCAGACGGGGATGCTGGGCGTATTCATGGCCCTGGACTTCTTCTTCTTCTACGTCTTCTGGGAAGTGATGCTGGTGCCCATGTACTTCATCATCGGCATCTGGGGCGGCCCGCGGAAACTGTACGCCGCCATCAAGTTCTTCCTCTATACGCTGCTGGGATCGGTCCTGCTCCTGCTGGGAATCCTGGCCCTCTACTTTCATCAGTATGCCGTGAAGGGCATCTGGTCTTTCGACATTCTGGCCTTTCAGGAACTGGGCATCCCGCCCGATCTCCAGTACTGGATCTTCCTGGCCATGTTCGTCGGTTTCGCCATCAAGGTTCCCTTGTTCCCCTTCCATACCTGGCTTCCGGACGCCCACGTCGAGGCTCCGACGGCCGGCTCGGTCATCCTGGCCGGGGTGCTGCTCAAGATGGGCACCTATGGTTTCGTCCGCTTCAGCCTTCCCATCCTGCCCGACGCCACCATGGAGTTTCTGCCCTGGATGATGGCCATCTCCGTGATCGGGATCATCTACGGAGCCCTGGTGGCCATGATGCAGAAGGACATCAAGAAACTGGTGGCGTACTCCTCCGTCAGCCACCTGGGATTCTGCATGCTGGGCGTCTTCATCGTGACGCCGGTGGCGCTGGAGGGAGGCATCCTCCAGATGATCAATCACGGGATCTCCACCGGAGCCCTCTTCCTGATCGTGGGAATCATCTACGAGCGCCGGCACACCCGCATGATCAGCGACTACAGCGGTCTGTCCCACGTCATGCCGGTGTACGCCGTCGTCTTTCTGATCATGACCCTCTCCTCCATCGGCATGCCCACGCTCAACGGATTCATCGGAGAGTTCATGGTGCTGCAGGGGGTCTTTGCCGATCCCGACTACAGGCTCTGGGCCGTTTTCGGCGCCGCCGGCATCGTCCTCGGGGCGGCGTATATGCTCTGGCTCTACCAGCGGGTGATGTTCGGGACCATCAAGCAGGAAGAGAACCGCAAGCTTCCGGACCTGACTCCCCGGGAGCTGGCGACCTTCGTCCCCCTCATCATTCTGGCCTTCTGGATCGGTCTCTACCCGAGTCCGTTTCTGTCCTACCTGCACGAGCCCGTCAATCAGATCGTGGAGAAGGTGAGACCCGGGGAATTCCAGCCTCGCTCCATGCAGGCCGAGATCGGAGATCGATAGATGCCCGAAATACCGACGGCCGGGGAACTCGCCAGTTTTCTCTCCCTGAACGCCCGGGCCATCGCACCTCAATTGCATCTGATCGTCTGGGGCCTGGGACTCCTCTGCATCGACTTCATCCTGCCCGGGCGGGGAACCCGGATCCTTGGATTCCGCGGAAAGTCCCTGTCGGTCGTGTTTGCCCTGGGGGGGCTACTGGGGGCCGGGCTCCAGCTCTGGCGCCTGTGGGGCACCGGAAACGGGGATGCCTTTTACAACATGGTGACCCAGGACGCCTTCTCCGAGGTCTTCGGAATCCTGTTCCTGGTATCGGCCATTCTGACGGTCGCTCTTTCCTACCGGCATCTGGACATTGAGGACGCCCAACACAGCGAGTACTACGCCATCCTCCTCTTCGCCACCGCCGGCATGATGTTCATGGCCGGGGCCATCGACCTGGTCACCATCTTCGTGGGCCTGGAGCTCATGTCCGTTTCGACCTATATCCTGGTCGGTTTTCTGCGCCGGCAGCGCCGCTCCAACGAAGCTGCCATGAAATACTTCCTCATGGGCGCCTTCTCCACTTCCATCATCCTTTACGGGATGTCCCTGCTCTACGGGATCAGCGGCAGCACCAACCTGAACGTCATCGCCCAGGAGGCGGCCAAGCGGGAGGACAACACGCTGTTGATCCTGGCTCTCTTCCTGATGCTGGCCGGCCTCTGCTTCAAGGTCGCGGCCGTCCCCTTCCACATGTGGGCTCCCGATGCCTACGAGGGTGCGCCCACCGGCATCACCGCCTTCATGTCGGTAGCGGTCAAGGGAGCCGCTTTCGCCGTCTTCCTGCGAATCTTCTACGTGACCTTTCTCGACTTCCACGACCTGTACATCGGGGTCCTGGCCGTCATTGCCATGGCGACCATGACCTGGGGAAACGTGGCGGCGGTCACTCAGCAGAACGTCAAGCGGCTGCTCGCCTATTCCAGCATCTCCCACGCCGGATTCGTGCTGATGGGACTGGTGGTGGGTTCCCAGCAAGGAATCTCGGCATCGGTGCTCTATCTGTTCGCCTATACCTTCATGAATCTCGGCGCCTGGGCCATCGTCATTCTGCTGCGGCGGCAGGATGTGATCGGTGAATCGATCGAGGACTTCAACGGCCTCTACTTCAAGCATCCCGGTCTGGCGATACTGAATCTCATTTTCTTCCTGTCCCTGGCGGGCATTCCCCCGCTGGCCGGATTCATCGCCAAGTACGCGATGTTCGCGGCGGTGATCGAATCGGCCCTGGCGGCCGGTCAGGTCCATGGACAGCTGCTGATTTGGCTGGCCGTGGTGGCCGCCCTCAATGCCGTCGTCTCCCTCTTCTACTACTTGCGGATCGTGGTGGCCATGTTCATCGAGAAGGAGTCCCTCCCGGTCCCGTTGAGCTTTTCTGTGGGTGTCTGGTTCGTCCTTTCGGTCACCGGATTTTTCACCATCGTCATGGGGATCTATCCGGAGCCTTTCTTCGACCTGGCCCGAATCGCCAGCCTCCCCCTGATTTTCTGACGGTTCCGGACGCCTCCTTCCAATGCCGCCGGCGAGGACGCCGTGGTTCGTCCGGCAGCTTGAACGCGGATCGGGAAGGCGGAAAGAGTTGCGAAACGGGAAGCGGGAAAAGGGTGGCGTCTACACCCAAGTGGCTCGCTACAGCTCCATCATTTTTCTGCTCCCCTCGTGTCTTCTGGTCGGCTATCTGATCGGCTATCTTCTGGACCGGCGCTTGGATTCCGATCCCTGGATCTCCGTGGCCGGGTTGCTTCTCGGGGGAGTGGCCGGCCTGGTCCGAGTCGTGAGAATGTTCAGCAGGTAAGATTTGGAGCGCATTTCACGCAATGCAATCATCCTCCTGATCGCCATATCCGTAATCGGGGGATTGGTTTACGGATTCTGGATGGCCCTTTCCATCCTGGCCGGAGCACTGGCCTCGCTGCTGAACCTCAAGGTCCTGGACCGGCTGGCCGGGCGGCTGCTGGCGCCGGACGGGAAGCCTTCAGCGCTGCGTTTTCTGGCCCTGAACGGGGGTCGCATGGTCTTGATGCTGGGAGGTCTCTTTGCTATGATGCAAATTCCTTTTTTGAGTGTGCCGGGGGCGGTCCTGGGGCTTTCCATACCCATCCTTTCAGCAGTGTTGGAGGCGTTGTACAAATCCTGACCCGCACAGTTCATGCCTGATCCGGCGTGACACCCTCGGGACGGAAGAACTTCTGAAACAGGATCGGAAATGGATCAACACCACGAGTTCCTGTCGGCGACCCTCTTCAACCGCTACCTCGCAAATCCTCTGGCCGAGGCCTTGGGGTTTCGAGTGGACCACGACGTCCTTCCGGCCCACCTGGTCATGGTCATCTTCGTCTGTCTCATCCTCACCGTGGTCGCCCTCCTGGTGAGGAGGCGCCTGAGCGTGGACAATCCGGGCGGGGTACAACAGGTGCTGGAAGTTCTGTTCGAGGGTCTGCTGGGATTGATGAAGGAGATCATCGGACCCGGTGCACGCCGCTTCTTTCCCTTGATCGGAACTCTGTTCCTCTACATCCTGGCGGGAAACCTCCTGGGGCTCTTCCCCGGGTTCATGCCGCCCACCAGCAACATCAACATCACCGCGGCCTGCGGAATCGTCGTCTTCCTCTACTACAACTACCACGGGTTCCGGGTTCATGGCTTCGTCAAGTACATGGCTCATTTCGCCGGTCCCTCACTGGCCATCGCCCCGGTCCTTTTCGTGATCGAGATCATCAGCCACCTGGCGCGTCCTTTCTCTCTCTCGGTCCGGCTCATGGGCAACATCTACGCCGAGGAGCTGATCGTCACCAACCTGAACCAACTGTTCCCCTTTGTGATCTCGATGCCGGTGATGGCGCTGGGCCTCTTCGCCGGCACGCTGCAGGCCTTCATTTTCTCCGTCTTGACCATCGTCTACATCGCTGGTTCCGTGGAGCATGCACACGACGAAGAACACTGATTCGGGCGCTCCATGCGACGGGCTCACACCTCAAACCTTGGAAGGAGTCAACTGATGAACCGAAAGTTCGGCCTTCTGGCCATTGCTCTGGTCGTTGCCCTCCTGCTGCCGGCGGTCTCCGTGCAGGCACAGGCTGAAGAAGGTGCCGCCTCAACCAGCCTGGAGATCCACTGGCTCGCCGTCGCCATGGCCATCGCGGCCGCCGGCTGCGGCTACGGCCAGAGCCGGGTCCTGACCGCCGCCTGCGAAGGCGTCTCCAGAAACCCCGGAGCCTCCGACACGATCCGTTTCTTCTTCATTCTGGGACTCGCCTTCATCGAGTTCCTGGCCCTTCTGACCTTCGTCGTCGTTCTCCTGGTGATCGGGTAAGAACCCCTCGGATACGTACGGCGATTCGAGTCCGGAGACACGACCCCCTGGGAACTCCGAAGGGGGTCGTGTCTCCATCCGCCGGCTCCAAACGCAGCCCCGGCGAACACTCTGCGCCGTACCTCCGCCAAGTGGAGAGTCCGTTTCTCCTGACTTCCCACTCCTTCTTCCCCTCTCCCCCGTCTCTTCTCTACGTGCCGAGAAGTTGCTACAATGGCGGGCACCATGGCTGCTTCCAGATTGCCTGCACCCAAGTTCATCGTGGCCGGCCTGTTGATCGTGGGGGCCGTGAGCTACCTGATGTTCAGCGGCATCAACGACACCATGGTCTACTTCTACACCCTGTCGGAGCTGATGGAAAAGAAGTCGGACCTCGCCGGCTTGGGGGTGCGCGTCCATGGACACGTTTCTTCCGGCACCATCCGGATCGATCGGGAGCGGTCACAGGTCGATTTCCTGGTGATGGAAAAGAAGACCCCCAACACTCTTCCGGTCACCTATCAGGGGATCATCCCCGACACCTTCAAGGACGGGGCGGAAGTCGTGGTCGAGGGCACCTACCAAGCCGACCGGCACCATTTCCAGGCCACGATCCTCATGGCCAAATGCCCCTCCAAATATGAGGAAGCGCAGACGGCTTCCTCCGAAAAGTCCCAGGTCCCCGACAGGCCCTATTGACGAAACATGATTGAACTGGGTCGATACTGTCTCCTTGCCGGCCTGGCTCTGTCCGGTTACGGCTGCATCGCAGCGGGTATCGCAGGGCGCAGGAAGAAGCTGGCTCTGGCCCGGAGCGCCGAGAACAGTCTGGTGGCCGCCTTTGTCATTGTGGTGGCGGCCTCCGCCTGCCTCATCGGTCTCCTGCTGACGGACGAATTCCGCGTTCAATACGTCGCCGGATACAGCGCCAGCGACATCCCCACGATCTTCAAGTTCACCGCATTCTGGGGCGGGCAGGCGGGGAGCCTGCTCATGTGGGCCCTGGTGCTGGCCTTCTTCTGCCTGGTTGCGGTGCTCCAGAACCGGAACCGCAACCGGAAATTGATGCCCTACGCCACCGCCGTGATGGCCGGGATCCTGTGCTTCTTCATGATCCTGCTGACCTTTGCCACCAATCCCTTCAACACCTTCCCGGGAGCCGCTCCTCCCGATGGCAACGGTCTCAATCCTCTGCTGCAGAACTCATACATGGTGATCCACCCACCGATTCTCTACCTGGGCTACATCGGCCTGACCATACCGTTCGCCTTCGCCATGGCCGCTCTCATGTCCCGCACGCTGGACACCTCCTGGATCCGCGTGACCCGGCAATGGACTCTGGTGGCCTGGATCTTCCTGACCATGGGCTTCACGCTGGGGGGGATATGGGCCTACGAGGAGCTGGGATGGGGAGGATATTGGGCGTGGGACCCGGTGGAGAACTCTTCCTTCATGCCCTGGCTCTTCGCCACCGCCTTCCTCCACTCCATCATGATCACCGAGAAGAAGGGGATGCTGAAGCTGTGGAATTTCATCCTCGTCCTGGTCGCCTTCGAGCTTTCCATCTTCGGCACTTTCGTCACCCGGAGCGGTGTCATCTCATCGGTCCACTCCTTCGCCCTCTCCAACCTGGGACCGATGTTTGCGGGGTTCCTGTTGCTGTCGACCCTGTTCGGGGTCTTCTGGATCGTCCGTAGATCGGATCAGCTGCGGAGCGAGCAGCGGATGAAGTCCTTTCTTTCGCGGGAAGCGACCTTCCTGTTGAACAACCTGTTGTTCGTCTCCATCTGCTTCGCCATCTTCTGGGGGACCGTCTTTCCGATCATCTCCGAGTGGGTCCAGGGGGAGAAGATCACGGTGTCGGCGCCCTTCTTCAACAAGGTCACCTGGCCCCTGGCCCTGACGCTCCTGGTGCTCACCGGCATCTGCCCCCTGATCGCCTGGAGAAAAGCCTCCTTCAAGAATTTCCGGCGGAACTTCCTGATTCCCTTGACCGGCGGACTGCTCGCGGGAGGGCTGGCCCTGTTCCTGGGCGTGCGAACCCTGATTCCTCTGCTCTTCTATTCCGCCTGCGGCTTCGTGGCCTTCTGCATCTTCTTCGAGTTCTACAAGGGCGCCCGGGCCCGCCAGGGCATCCGGTCCTCCTCGTTCCTGGTCGCCCTGAAGGACCTGACCCTCATGAACAAGCGCCGCTATGGCGGCTTCATCATCCACCTGGGGATCGTCGTGGCCTTCATCGGCATCATATCCAGCTCGTTCTTCTCCCATGAGGAGCTGGTGACCGTGAACCAGGGCGACGAGTTCAGGGTGGGTCAGTACACCCTCAAGTTCCAGGAACTGGTCCAGAGATCGGATCCGGAAAAGGACGTGGTCTACGCTCGAATCAGCGGATACGAGAACCACGAGCCCATCGGCAACTTCTTTCCGCAGAAGCACTTCCACCACAAGAACGAGCAACCCATGAGCGAAGTGGCGATTCGGCGCACCCTCATGGACGATGTCTACGTCGTTCTGTCCGGTTACGACGAAGACCTGACCCAGGCGACGTTTCACGTCTTCCTGAACCCCATGGTGCAGTGGGTCTGGATCGGCATCGGCATCATGGTCCTGGCCGGTGTCTTCCTCTTTTTCCCGGACAAGAAACCGGCCGCGCGAGCTCGCGTTCGACGCCGGAGGGAGAAAATTCGGACCGAAACCGCCTGATCCCCGGACGGCGGATTTCGTCCCTTGCGAGGACTCTTCATGGAGCTGATCATCGCTCCCATTCTTTTCATTGGAATGGTCCTTTACGTGGCCTATCCCCTCCTGTGGGGGAGTGAGACCAGAGCGGAACCTCCCCCGGAAGCTCCTCGGACCGACCGGCAGGCGCTCCTGCGGGAGAAGGAGGACATTGTCGCCAACCTGAAGGACATCGAGATGGATTTCCGAATGGGCAAGCTCTCGTCCCAGGATTACGAGGACCTGAAATCCGAGTACGAGGTTCGGGCCGCCGAGGTCTTCGAGCAGGTCGAGGCGCTGGAGCGAAAAAGGATCCGAAAGACCAGGGCCTGACTCATCCCGATGGCGCTGCGGATCAGCCACCTCACCAAGCGGTTCGGGACCTATCGGGCCGTCTCGGACCTGACCCTCCAGATCGAAAAGGGCCAATTCGTCAGCCTCTTCGGGCCCAACGGCGCCGGCAAGACGACCCTGCTGAAACTCGTTGCCGGCTTGCTCAAGCCCACCAGCGGAACCATCTCCCTCCGGTTCAATGGATCCGGACCGGAACGGCGAAACGTCGGCTACGTGTCCCACCAGAGCCTGCTCTATCAGGAGATGACCGGCCTCGAGAACCTTCTGTTCTACTCGCGGCTCTACGGTATCGCCCGGCCCCGGAAACGGTCCCGCCGGGTTCTGGAGAAGATGGGGCTTTCAGGAACCGGAGAGCAACTGGTCAGGGAGTATTCGCGGGGCATGAAACAGCGGCTTACGCTGGGCCGGGCCCTCCTGCACGAGCCCCGCCTGCTACTGCTGGACGAACCCTACGTGGGTCTGGACCAGCAGGGCAACCGGCTCTTGACGAGCATTCTCCGAAGTCTCAAGGATGGGGACCACACCGCTCTGCTCGTGACCCATAATCTGTCGGAGGGCCTGGAACTGTGCGACCGCGTCCTGATACAGGACCGGGGTTCCCTGGTGTACGACCGTGCCTCCGACGGATTGGGCCGGCGCGGCGTGGAGACCGCCTACGTTCGAGCCGTGGAGGGGGACAAACCGGAGTCCCTTCCCGAGACACCGGCGTGATGCTCATGAGACTCTTCAACCCGCCCTGCCGGAACCTTGACAGCCCGTGGCAAGAGTCGTCGCGGCATTCGACCGGGTCTGCATCCCGGCGGACTGCGTTGCGACTCGGTCACATACTCCCGGCATGCTCCCTCATCGCGCCTGGTCCGGCGGGCGCAACCCCGGTCTCGGTGCTTCCCGGGACTTTCACCACGGACTGTCGATCGTGAATTGGTGGAACCTTTACTCGGCGTCGGGATGCTGCGTACTGGTGCTGCTGGCCTGGCTCACTTCCACCAATCGCCGCGGTGTCAACTGGCGAACGTCGGCGACGGCTGCTGCCACGCTGCTGGCAATGGGAGTCGTGGTCTTCTGGTGGCCCTTTTTCCGAGTCGTTCTGGTGGCCCTCAACGGCGCCGTCGCCACGCTTCTGACCGCCTCCAGCGCCGGTTCACGATTCCTCTTCGGTCCTCTCGCGGCCGGTCCCGGCCAAGAGGGCACCCTGGGCTTCATCCTGGCCTTCCAGGTTTTTCCCGCCGTGGTCTTCTTCTCGGTGATCATCTCCCTGCTCTACCACTTCGGAGTTCTTCCCTTCGTGGTGAGAACCATTGCCCGCTGGGTTCACCGCGGCTTCGGCCTCAGCGGAGCCGAAGCCCTGGCCACCAGCAGCAACCTTTTCTTCGGTGTCGAATCGATGCTGACGGTCCGGCCCTTTCTGGAGCGCATGACCCGTTCCGAGTTGATGATGCTCCTGACGTCGGGCCTTTCCACCATCGCCAGCTCGGTGCTGGCCGTCTATGCCGGTCTTCTGGAGCCCATCTTTCCCTATATCGCAGGGCACCTGATCTCCGCCTCCGTGCTGTCCATCCCCGCCGCGGTGCTGATGGCCAAGATCATCGTCCCCGAGGGAGAAGAGCCGCAGACTCGGGGTTCCGTACCTCCCTTGGAGGACGTCGGCAAGTCTCGACACTGGATGGGCAGTATCATCCAGGGCGCCAACGACGGAGTCCGTCTGTCGGTGGGAGTCGGCGCCCTCCTGATCGGAATCCTGGGATTGGTCGAGCTGCTGGACGTGATATTGGGGGCGACGGCGGGCGGGATCTCGAGTCTGGCGCTCCAAGAGGAGTTCCGTCCGACGCTCCAAATGCTTCTGGGTTGGGTGGCTTATCCTCTCGTTCTCTGCTTGGGGTTGACTCCCGACGAGTGGTCGGCCGCCGCCCGGCTCGTCGGTGAGCGCTGGATCCTGACCGAGGTGGTGGCCTATCAGGACCTGGCGAGCATGGTCGCGGCCGGCAGTCTCTCGCCCCGAGGTCTCATGATCTTGAGCTACGCGCTCTGCGGCTTCACTCACGTGGCCTCCGTGGCCATCTTCGTGGGAGGCCTTTCGGTGCTGGTTCCGGCTCGAAGGAACGACCTGGCCCGGCTCAGTTGGCCTGCCTTCTGGGCGGCCACCCTGGCCACGCTCATGACCGGAGCGGCGGCGGGAGCCTTTTTTCATGGTCAGGAAGGATTGATGGGGTTTTGAGTCCCCTTCGAAGCCTACTGGACGGTCTCGATCTGGTCTGGGCGCTGGCCGAGAAGGATCTTCGAATCGAGCTCAGATCCCGTCAGGCTTTTTTCACCACCCTGTTCTTTTCTTTCCTGATTCTGATGGTCTTCAACTTCGCGTTCGACCCGGCGAGCCCGGCAACACGAAAGGCGGCTCCGGGGATTCTATGGGTGGCCCTGATCTTTCCCGGCGTGATTCAGCTCAATCGATCGTTCCAGTCGGAGAGAGAAGAAGGAACGCTGCTCGGGGTTCTGCTCTCCCCCATGGACCGGGGACTCATCTTTCTCGGCAAGTTCCTGGCCAACTGGATCTTCTTGTTGGTCGTCGACCTGCTGACCCTGGTCATATTCATGGCCGTCTACAATTTTTCCCTGACCTCGGCCACGCTCTGGATGCTGCTTCTGATCCTCCTCTCCAGTCTGGGTTTCTCGGCCGTAGGGACGTTGTTCGGAGCCATGGTCTCCAATCTCCGGACCCGAGAGGTCCTGCTTCCCATTCTGCTTTTCCCCATCGTCATCCCGGTGATCCTGGCGGCGGTGAACGGCAGCACGGAGGTGCTGCTGGGAGAAAAGTTCCGCTTCCTCTTCGGATGGATTAAGATATTGGTCGCCTTTGACGTGATCTTCCTGGCAGCCTCCTATCTGGTATTCGAATATGTGGTCGAAGAATCTTGAAACGGAACGGCAGGCGATTCGCCGCTACACGGCGTGGGCCGGCTGGCTGCTGGCCCCAGCTTTCCTCTTGGGGGCGTTGGCCCTCTACGCCGCCTTCCTGTACGCTCCCACCGAGAAATACATGGGGGATGTCCAGCGGATCTTCTATTTCCACGTAGGCTCCGCCTGGAACGCCTTTCTGGCCTTTTTCGTGGTCTTCCTGGCCAGTATTGCCTATCTCAGAACGCGACGCGCCAAATGGGACCAGTTGGCCGCGGCGTCCACCGAGGTGGGCGTGGTCTTCACCACCATGACCTTGATCACCGGGTCGCTCTGGGCCAAGCCGATCTGGTTCACCTGGTGGCCCTGGGGCGACCCTCGGGTCACGACCACGCTGGTGCTTTGGATGATGTACGTCGCGTACCTCATCCTCCGGAGCAGCCTTCCCGAGGGGGATCAGAAGTACAAATTCTGTGCCGTGCTGGGCATCGTCGGTTTCATCAACGTCCCCATCGTCTGGATGTCCATCCGCTGGTGGAGAACCCACCATCCGGTGGTCATCACTTCCAGCGGCATGAATCTGGAGGCGAGGATGGTGCACACGCTTTTGATCTCGGTATTCGCTTTCGCGGCCCTCTATGCGACCCTTCTCTGCTTGAGAACGTCCATGCGTCTACAGGAGCGCCTGACTCAGGAAATGGAAGTGGAGGTCCTGGCCAAATGATGGAGGACGGATCGTGATCGGCTATCTCTTTGCCGCCTACATGGTCATCTGGACCCTTCTGTTTGCCTTCCTTCTCCATATCACCCGGACCCAGCGCCGGCTGGGCCGGCGGCTGGATATACTGGCCGCGGAAATCCGAGACCACGGCGGCAGTCCCCCCGACTCTCGGTCCTGACTCCAGGACCGGGCGGCCGCCCTTGACAGCCCCAATATCGAATCTTACAAGTCATTAGATATTTACAGAGGTAGGAGGAAGCCCGAAATGTCGAGAATCATCGGTATCGATCTGGGAACTACGAACTCAGTGGTGGCGGTGATGGAGGGGAACAAGCCCACCGTCATCGCCAACCAGGAAGGCGGCCGTACGACCGCTTCAATCGTCGCCATCACCAAGAGCGGCGAGCGGCTGGTGGGTCAGGTCGCCAAGCGCCAAGCCATCACCAATCCCGAGAACACCGCCTACTCCATCAAGCGTTTCATGGGGCGCAAGTTCAACGAAGTGAATGAAGAGATCGGGATGGTCCCCTACAGGGTCAGCGCCGCAAACAATGGCGACGCCCGGGTGGAATTGGGGGGTAAGAATCACTCGCCGCCCGAGGTGTCGGCCATGACCCTTCAGAAGCTCCGGTCCGCAGCCGAGGAATATCTGGGCCAGAGCGTGAACCAGGCCGTCATCACCGTGCCCGCTTACTTCAACGACTCGCAGCGGCAGGCAACCAAAGACGCCGGGAAGATCGCGGGCCTGGAGGTCCTGAGGCTCGTGAACGAGCCGACTGCCGCCGCGCTGGCCTACGGTCTGGACCAGAAGACAGACCAGACCATCGCCGTCTTCGACTTCGGCGGCGGCACGTTCGACATTTCGATCCTGGAAGTCGGAGAGGGAATCGTCGAGGTCAAGGCCACCAACGGCGACACGCACCTGGGCGGCGACAACATCGACCAGCGGCTCATCGACTGGGTGGTCGACGAGTTCCAGAAGGACCAGGGGATCGATCTCTCCCGGGACAAGATGGCCCTTCAGCGATTGAAGGAAGCGGCAGAAAAGGCCAAGACGGAGCTCTCCACGACCCAGGAGACCGACATCAATCTACCGTTCATTACGGCGGACGCCAGCGGACCCAAGCACCTGAGCCTGAAGCTGACCCGGGCCCGCTTCGAGCAGCTGGTGGAGGACCTGCTGCAAAGGACCGTGGAACCCTGCCGCCGAGCCCTTGCCGACGCCGACATGAATCCCCAGGAAGTGAACGAGGTGGTTCTTGTCGGCGGCTCCACGCGGATACCGAGAGTGCACGAGATCGTCCGCGATTTCTTCGGCAAGGAGCCTCACAAGGGTGTCAACCCGGACGAGGTCGTGGGCGTGGGAGCGGCGGTTCAAGCCGGCGTCCTG
The DNA here is from genome assembly GCA_965263035.1 of Acidobacteriota bacterium. Taxonomy (GTDB): domain Bacteria; phylum Acidobacteriota; class UBA6911; order RPQK01; family JAJDTT01; genus JAJDTT01. The sequence goes on along the minus strand of OZ253580.1, from coordinate 3,177,545 downwards.
GGCGGAGAGGTCAAGGACGTCCTGCTCTTGGACGTCACTCCGCTGTCGCTCGGTATCGAGACTTTGGGGGCCGTGGCGACCGTTTTGATTCCCAGGAACACGACCATTCCCACGCGCAAGAGCGAGGTCTTTTCCACCGCCGCCGATAGCCAGACTTCGGTGGAGGTCCACGTCCAGCAGGGGGAGCGGCCCATGGCCAGAGCCAACAAGTCCCTGGGCCGGTTTCACCTCTCGGGGATTCCACCTGCTCCCCGGGGCATCCCTCAGATCGAGGTCACCTTCGACATCGACGCCAACGGCATCCTCAACGTGAGCGCCAAGGACCTGGGCACCGGAACGGAGCAGAAGATCACCATCAGCGGCTCCAGCGGACTCAGCGACGATGAGATTCAGCGAATGGTGAGGGAGGCCGAAGATCACGGCGAGGAAGACCTGCGGAAGAAGGAGGAGATCGAGGCTCGGAACCAGGCGGACAACCTGATTTATTCCACCGAGAAAATGGTCAAGGACAACCGGGACAAGATCCCGGAATCGGACGCCAAAGCCGTCGAGGACGCCATCGCCGAGACTCGCAAGGCCATGGAGGGAGGAGACGCCGAGGCCATCAAGCAGAGCGTGGAGAAACTGCAGCAGGCCTCGCACCAGGTGGCTCAGGCCATGTATCAACAGACTCAGCAGTCAGAAACAACTGAGCCCCAGCCCGGGGGACCCGGGGGGCCGGAGGCTCGTACGAGCGGAGCTCAAGAGGACGATGGCCAAGTGATCGACGCCGAGTACGTCGACGTGGACGACAAGAAGAACTCTTGAGTTGGTCCTTCGAGTCAGCAGGAATCGATCCCGGGAAACCTTCGCTCGGCCTTCCTGAGACGATCCCTCAGCTTAGCGTACACGCGTCCCGTTTTCTGTCGCGCCGTTCCCGGGTCGTCGGCTTCCGCCAAGAGTTCCCTGATCCGACCGAAGGACCGCTCCAACTGGGGAAGGATCCTGGCGGTCCGCGTGGGGTCGTACGGGATGCACACCAAATCCATTCCCAGCTCGGTAAAGATCACCAGATAGCGAGCGCTGGTAATGTCGGGACAAGCGATTTTTCTGGAGCCGGCCCGAATCTCAAAGCCCAAGATGGTGTCCATGATCCGGGGGCGGCACTTCCTTCCGGCCAGGCTCACAGGACGCACACGTCCGCCCAGAACGTACTCTCTGTAGAGAGTCTCGATACGATCCATCTCGAGCTCGATCCCTTCGGAATCCATGCCTTGCAGAGACTCGACCATGGGCAAGGTTTACTTCCAAGTTCTGCCGTCCCGGTTGTCACACCGGATGACAGAGCCGTCTGAAGAGCCGAGCAGGCCCATCGATCGGCTCTGATAACATGTTACTCGAAATGGCGCTGTTCACAATCTGCAGCATGAGCTTCTGGCAGCAGATCCAGGAGATGTTCAGTGGTCTCTATGCGACCGTCGTGGAGTATGGAGGACCCGCCCTGCTGTTGGTGGCGCTGGCCGATTCCTCTTTCCTGTCCATTCCCGAAGGAAACGACATTCTGATCATTGCTCTTTCCACCGGACAGTCCTGGGACCTCATGTCCTACTACGTGACCATGACCATCATCGGGTCCGTCCTGGGATGCACGCTCCTGTACAGCGTCGGCCGTAGAGGCGGGGATTTCGTGAAGAGGAGGCTGTCCGAGAAAAGACGAAACGAGATGCGGCGATTGTACGACCGCTGGGGAATCTGGACCCTCCTGGTGCCGGCCGTCCTCCCCCCTCCAACTCCCTTCAAGATCTTCGTCCTTTCCGCCGGCCTCTTCCGGATCCCTCCGGGTCGATTTATTGTGTTGATCTCTCTGGGCAGGACCATCCGGTACTTCATGTGGGGAATTCTGGCAGTTCTCTATGGTGAGGCCGCCAAGCAGGTCCTCCAGGAAGAAATGAAAACCGTCGGTGTCATCCTTTTCCTGTCCCTGGTCGCCGTCTTGACGGCGATCGTCCTGATCCGGAGAAGGAACCGAAAAAAGGCTTTCTCCGGGGAGGCCACGTGACCCCACCCGCCTCCGGTTCGGCAGGGCGTACGCTGCTCGCTATCCTGCTGCTGGCGCTGCTGCCGGCCGGCTGCAAAAAGGTCATCAAAACCAAGGTCCGGGTCGAGACGGCTCCTGCCCACCGGCGGGTTCTGGAGTCCACACTCCTGGATCTGGTCGAACGGATCAACACGTCGTACGCCAGCGTGGAAAGCCTGGTCGCCAAGGTGAGGTTGGAGCTGGAAGGGCACTCGCCGGACGCCGGTTACCATGAGCGTTATCGAAAGGCCCCTTCCCAGCTCATCGCCAAGCGACCCGATGCCATCCGTATCAACGTGCTGAATCCGCTGACTCGAACCACCGTCGTCGCCATGGCCAGTCGTCAAGCCAAGTTCCAGATCTGGGCGCCCACGAAGAACAAGTTCGTCACCGGGAGCACCCAACTGGAGCGCGATTACGACAATCCCCTGTACAACGTCCGGCCGGAGCATGTGCTTCCGGCCATCCTGATCGAGCCGCTTCCGACGGGACCGGCAGCACGAGTCAACATGATCGAGGAGAAGGACGCCAGATCCAAGTACTACGTCATCCATGAGCTGCACCGCCAAAACCTGCGCGTGAAAAGGAGACTCTGGATCGAGCGCAGCCAGTTGGAGCTGGTGCGGCAAGACTACTTCAACCCCGACGGCGGGGTCGCGGGCTCGATCCGTTACACCGCGCCCGTCGCCTTGGGTCAAGTGGCCGTCAACACTGGAATCGTGCTGGAACGCCCCCGGGAACGATACACACTCCGGCTCCAGTTGGAGCCGGAGAGCCTGAAAATCGGCCGCGAGTTGGAGGAACGCCACTTCCAACTGCCGGTCCCGCCCGGAGCCGAAATGATCACTCTCCAATAGACCGGACCAGGAGGGGGGACTTGGAGCGGGGACAGTCTTGCCCCCCCCCCACGCCCCCCGGAATCGGGGGTTGAAAACCCCCGTTCCCAACGCTCGTCCTGTCCTCGAATCCCGAGGCGTTGAAGCCCGCTTCCGAACCAGTATACAATTACGGTTGCGGCTACCCTGGATTGTCCAACTAAGGCTCGCGGCCGAGAGGGCTCCCGTCATTTGAATTCCGTTGGGGGGCTCTCCTGAATGAGGCACACTCTGGAAATGGATCGAGACAAGAATCTGGTGGTGGCCGAGGACCTGCAGATGGTCTTCCGCATCGGGAAGATGGAGGTCCCTGCTCTGCGCGGCATCAACCTGAAGGTCCGGACCGGCGAGTTCCTGGCCATCATGGGGCCAAGCGGCTGCGGCAAATCCACCCTGCTCCATCTCCTGGGCGGACTCCTGACCCCCACTTCAGGCCGGATCTGGATCGACGGAGTGGAGATGAGCCTGGTCAGCGATGCGGAAAGAACCGAAATCCGCAAGATGAAGATCGGGTTCGTTTTTCAGCGGTTCAATCTGCTGTCCACGCTGACGGCCCGGCACAACATCGAGCTGGCGTGCCGCATTCATGGCAACGGCCATCAGAATGAGGCCCGCACTCGAGAGATCTTCCAGCTGTTGGGACTGGAGGGCAAGATGGATCACAAGCCCTCCGAGCTTTCAGGCGGTGAACAGCAGCGCATCTCCGTGGCGCGCGCCGTCATCAATCGTCCCGCCTTGCTGCTGGCGGATGAACCCACCGGAAACCTGGATTCCCAGAACTCCGGCAACGTGCTCTCCATCCTGAAAGAGCTGAATCACCGTTACAACCAGACCATCCTGATGATCACCCACAATCCGGATGCCGCCGCTGCCGCCAGCCGTGTCATCAGGATGAAGGATGGCCGGCTTGTGAGCTCGGATCCCGAGTAGTCGCAGCCGGAGTCGGTTGACCGACTGCTCGACCCCGTTTTCCGATTTCCGGTCAGAATTGGATGACGTTGACGTCGGGAGGCAACTCCAGATCGAATCTGGAAGCCGGCAGGTTCAGGTTCAAACGGACGTCTTCGAACCGAATCAGCAGGTAGTCACGCGTGGGCTCCACCAGCTTTTGCTGAATGGGGACCCAGAGCCGGCCGTCGACCCAGAGCACGATTCGGGAGAAAAAGGCGGAGACTTTGCTGGATCGAGGGGTCAATTCGAGTACGTACGTCTGCCGGTCGCCAACCATTTCGGGACCCAGCCACCGTATGGAGTAGGCCTCGCGGAGGGCATCCTTCTTGGAAACGAAGCCAAGCAGCAGGAACTCGGCCCGATCCTTCCTCGCCCCCAGATCGTAGCGGTTGGCCTGCTTGAGAAGCGGTTGGTAGAAGATTCCTTTTCCGTCGTTGATCAGAAGGGTGCTCCGCCCCGGTACCGTGATGTCTCTCCTCAGACGGATCGCCTCTTTCTCCCTGAGGAAATAAAACTCGCCCCGCTCTTCCTGGTCGAACTCCTCCAGAATGTCGGTCCATTTCTTCTGGACGATGGTGGCGCTCATGGATCGGAGATCGCCGCCTCTCCGGTCCATGTTTTCCAGCACCGACTCCAGACCGGGGGCTGCTCGCGCCGCCTGCACGGCCTCCAATGAATGAGCGGTGAGGAAACCGAGAAGCAGAAAGAGGAGGGAGCTCCGCGGCGCCGATTCCATTCGTTCCAAGGCGGTACGATCTCCTACCTGGAGGGCAGCAGTATCCCTCTGCTGAAGGTCTGGATCTGGGTTTTCTTCGGGTCGGGCAGGATCTCTTTCGGACTTTCCGGCTCCTGCCTCTTGGAGAAGTGGGAGCCGTCGAAGACCGCGGCCGGAGTCAGAAGAACAAAGCCCAGGATAATTACGCAGACCACATCGTAGCGCCAGGTTCCACGGACGTATCGCATCGCTCCCGCCGGCGCCCGGCCGGAGCGCCCCTGACCTCGCTGCTGCCCGGACGGTCTCATCTGTGAGCGAGTGTGGAGAATGCGGTGAATCACCGTCCAGTTTCCGATGACGGCAATGGCCCAGAGGACGGGCTCCATGGAGTAGAAGGAGCCGATGATGAGCAGAACCAGGCGTTCGGGGCGTTCCAGGAAACCGACCTTGCAACTGGGAATCAGACATTCGGCCCGGGCCCTGGTGTAGCTGATCAGGACCGACCCCATCATGGCGATGCTCACCAATACGACGTAGGTGAACCGGTCCTGCTGGCCGTAATAAATGATGAGGCCCAGGTAGATGATCAGGTCCGAGTAACGGTCCATCACCGAATCGAAGAAGGCCCCGAAGGGAGTCGCGGTGTTGGCGGTCCGGGCCACCATCCCGTCCACCATGTCGAACAGGCCGGCGAGAATCAGAACCAGGCCGGCGGAAACGAAGTGGCCACGTGCAAAAACGAAAGCGGCCCAGATGCTGGTGACGAACCCCAGAACGGTGAGGTGATTGGGTTTGATGTGCAAGGTCATGAGTCCCCACACGATTCCCCTCAGGATGACCCGGGCTCCCTGGCCGATGGTTTGCGAAATCATGGATTCTCTCCCCGACTCAGAACAGCTTGAATCGGATGGTCAGGAACTTCCTGGGATCCTGCCGGAAGTCATGGATCAACTTCACCATTTCCGAGGTCAGATGATTCAGATTCTGATACAGCGCTTCGTCCTTCGCCAACCGGCCCAGGGTTCCCTCCCCGTCCTGAATCGCCTTCAGGAACTCGGCCATCTGCTCCATGGTGCGGCGCATGTCCACATAGAGTTGGTCATCCGTTGACAGTCGTCCCAGAGTGCCCTCTCCGGCTTCCATGCGCTTGGTAATGGACTCGATGCTGGCAGTCGTGTGTTCGATCCTGTCGTAGAGCGAGGGATCCTTCGAGAGCTTTCCCAGAGTGCCCTCCCCCTGCTCGATTCGCCTGATGATTTCATCCATCCGAGTGGAAATTCCCCGGATGCTCTGGTAGATGTCATCCTCCCGAATGAGGCTGGGAACGGTCCCGGACCCTTCGATGAGGCGTTCGACGAGCGCGGCCACTCTTTCGGTGGTCTGCTGGGTCGAAGCCATGATCAGGTTCACCTTGTTGAAGAATTCGGGATTGGTCAGGAACTGGCCGACGGTACCCTTCCCTTCGCCCAGTTCCTGCATGATTTCTTCCAACCGCCCCGATAGAGCCTCGACGTTGACCAGCACGTCGTTGGCTCCGATGATGAGTTCCCTGAAGCCACTCTCGGTGGAACCGGTGATCACCAACACCTCATCGGTCTCCACGCCGAACCAGGTCTCGAATTTCTCTTCGACCACCAAGGCAGGCTCGTTGGACCGTCCCAGGGAGACCTCCACGTACTTGTCTCCCAGCAGGCCGATGGACCCCAGGGAGATGTTGCTGTCCCGCTGGATCCAGAGCCGATACTCCTGCTTGATGTCCAGATAGACCTCCACGTTCTGGAGCCGGCGCCGAACCCTGTCGATCCCGGACTGGATCTCATCGAGACGCTTCTCGTCGGGCGCCGGCTTCCGCCGCTCCTCTTCCGCCAGATTCTCCAGCTCCCGGATCCGTGCCCTGTTGATCTGATTCGACTCGGTCGGAGGCATCTCGCCCGGCTTGGAGATCTTGATCCGGCCGACGTTTCCGGCTTCGACACCCCCGATGAGAACAATGTCCGACGGCTTCAGGCCCGAGGTGTCATTGAGGTACGTCTTGGCTCGAAACCTCTCCTCCAGGAGGCCGACTCGGGTGCCGATGTTGAAAACGGCCAAAGCCAGGATCGCCGTCGCGACGATGACGAAAATTCCGACCTTGACCTCGGCGAGACGGGTGGGTTTTCCTCTGCCTCTGTTCATGCTCTTTCCCCACGACCCCAAGAGCCCGATCGCCCCACCGCTCCACAGCGCTCGTCCAGGGGAGACTCAGGCCAGGAACTCACGGACGTGTTCGTCACCGCCCTCTCTGGAGGGATCCCCCCCCTCGTAATGGATCCGTCCTTTCTTGATCATCACGAAGCGGGTGTTTCTCAGCGTTCTTTCCGGGGCCACCGGCTCGAAGCCGACGGTTCCATCCGGAGCTTGTGTGGACACTTCCCCGGAAAGGGCGCGTACCGCCCGCAGGTCGTTGGTGACCAGAATCCCGGTCACGTCCTCCAAGTCCCGCAGTCTCATGATGAGCTCACAGGTGATTCTGCTGGTGATGGGATCGAGCCCTGCCGTCGGCTCGTCGTAGAGCATGATCCTGGGATTTCCCATCAACGCCCGGGCGATGGCCACACGCCTTTTCATTCCTCCCGACAGTTCCGACGGCATCTTGTCGACAGCGTCCTGCAAACCCACAAACCCCAGGAGCCGGACCACCCAGCTCTCCACCTGCTCCATCGTATACTCATCGGACTCAAGGATCCGATAGGCCACATTCTCCCTGACTGTCAGGGAATCGAAGAGAGCTCCCTCCTGGAACACGATGCCGATCTTTCGGCGAATCGGCATCAACTCCTCCTCGCGAAGCCGGGTGATCTCTTCGCCGTCGACGAACACGGACCCGGAATCGGGCCTGACCAGACCTACCACCATTTTGAGGATGGTCGATTTCCCGGACCCGGATCCTCCCAGCAAGACCTTGGTCTCACCCCGCCGCACCTCCATGTCGAAATTCTGGAGCACGGTGTGGTCATCGTACTTCTTGCTGACGTTCTCGAAGCGAATCACGCTCAGTGCCACAATTCCAGAATGATCTTGCCCAGGAAAAAATCGGCCATGATGACCAGGATGGAGGCCGTCACCACGGCCTGAGTCGTATTCCGTCCAACTCCTCTGGTCCCACCCCGGGTCCCCAGGCCGTAGTAGCAGCCCACCGAACCTATGATAAAGCCGAACACGACCGGCTTCATCAGACCCTCCAGCACGCTATTGTAGTCGATGGCTCGAAGGGCCGTATTCCAGTAAAGGGCCGTATTCAGACGGAGATTGTAGAACGACACGAGCCACCCTCCGATCAACCCGAAAAGGTCGGCGATCACGGTCAAGAGGGGGACCATGGTGGTACAGGCGATGATCCGCGGAGTCGCCAGTTTCTTCAGGGGATCCGTCCCGAGAGCCCGCATCGCGCTGATCTGCTCAGTCACCACCATCGACCCCAACTCCGAGGCAATGCCCGAACCCGCCCGGCCGGCCAGTATCAAGGCGGTCAGCACGGGTCCCATTTCCCGGATCAGCGACAGGGAGATCAGTTGTCCCATCAGGTTCACGGCGCCGAATGCCTTGAGCGACTTGGAGGTCTGCAGGGCCAGGACGCCGCCGGTGAAAAAACCGACCAGGACCACGATCAGAATCGAACGGACCCCGATCATCTCCATCTGCTGGAACGTATCCTGAATGTAACGGGGCCGGTGGAAGACGTTCGTCACGCTGCGGACGGTGAGGCTGACGTACTCCTCGACCTCATACAGGATCTTGTAAAGGAAACCCATGATCACCCTCGCCCGCCGCCGCTCCCGCCGGCAGCATGTCCTTTATCCCGCATTCCTCACCGAAAATGGATAAGTGCCTGAGTTCAAGATCTTTCTCATGATTCACTCGGCGACCCGGTGTGGATTTCGGGTTAATGTTAGACTATGAGGTCTCCAAAATGCGGAGACGGCTGCCTCCAGGGGCAGCCGGAAGCGGGCCGATAAAAACCCGGTGATTCTACCAGAGACGGCGGTCCGCTTCCAAGCAACGTCTTTAGTAACAGCAGGTTCCGGAAAAACATCATGTTGCGATTCCTGACTTCCGGCGAATCTCATGGCCGGGGACTCATTTCCACGATAGAGGGTTTTCCGGCCCGGGTTCCCGTTGACCTCGAGTTCATCAACACCGATCTGAGACGGCGCATGAGAGGCTACGGACGGGGCGCCCGCATGAAGATCGAGAGCGACCGTGTGGACATCTTCGCCGGCGTGCGCAATGGCGAGACTCTGGGGTCTCCCATCGCTTTCGTCATCCACAACCGGGACTGGGTCAACTGGACCGACGTGATGAGCGTGGAACCCAATCCCGAGGGCGTCCGCAAGCGGCGGGTCACCAGACCGCGTCCTGGACACGCGGATCTCGTGGGCGCCCTGAAATACCAGTTCAAGGACATGCGAAACGTCCTGGAACGCTCCAGCGCGCGCGAAACCGCCTCCAGGGTGGCGGTCGGCGCATTCTGCAAGCTGCTCCTGACGGAGCTGGGAATTCGGATCTACAGCCACGTCATTTCGATTCGGAGCGTTCGGATTTCGCCCGAACTTCTGGACTCGGTTTCCGTCGATCTGATTCCCCTGATCGAATCCTCGGCGCTCCGATGCTGTGATCCGGCGTTGGACGAGTCCATGAAGGCCGCCGTGGACGATGCCATCGAGAGAGGAGATACCCTGGGCGGTACGTTCGAAGTCCGTGCCGCCGGAGTTCCCCCGGGACTCGGGAGCCACGTCCATTGGGACCGCAAGCTGGACGGCAGGTTGGCGCAGGCCCTCATGTCCATCAACGCCATCAAGGCAGTGGAGACCGGAAGCGGATTGGATCAGGCTCCTTTGGGCAGTGAATTTCACGATGAGATCTTCTACGACGATCAAGAGAGAGAATTCTACAGGAAGACCAACCGCGCCGGCGGTATTGAAGGAGGGACTTCCAACGGTCAGGAGATCATCGTTCGCGCCATGGTCAAGCCCATCGCGACCCTGAAGCGGCCTCTGATGTCGGTGAACCTCGAGACGAAGCAGCCCTTCAAGGCCCAGTACGAGCGGTCCGACACCTGTGTTGTTCCGGCGGCCGGGGTGGTAGGCGAAGCCATGGTGGCCATCGTGCTGGCCCAGGCCGTTCAGGAGAAATTCGGGGGCGACACCCTATCGGAACTCAAGCACAACCTGGCAAGCTATCGTCAGCGGGTGCGGGAAATGTGACCTCGCCTGGATTTCCTGGATCTCGGCATGATCAGACCCATCCTCAAGCTCGGAGCTCCTGAGCTTCAGCGCAAGAGTGAACCGGTCGAGAATTTCGACCGGAAGTTGCGAGATCTGGCTCAGGACATGCTGGAGACCATGTACGCCGCCCCGGGGATCGGCTTGGCGGCTCCGCAGATGGGGGTACACCTCCGGCTCCTGGTCGTGGACATCAGTGCTGGAGAAGAGAAAGGGAACCAGATCATTCTGGTCAATCCGGAGATCCTCGAACAGGAGGGGGAGCAGAAGAGGGAGGAGGGGTGCCTCAGCATCCCCGGGTTCACCGCCATCGTGGTTCGGCCGCAGTGGATTCGAATCGCCGGACAGGACACGCGGGGGAATCGGTTTGAAATGGAGGCCGACGACCTTCTGGCTCGAGTTCTCTGCCATGAGGTGGACCACCTGGAAGGGATCCTCTATCTGGACCGGATTTCCTTCTTCAAACGAGACCTGATCAAGCGCAAGATCCGCAAGCTGATCCGCTCCGGGGATTGGTGATGCGAGTCCTGTTTGCGGGGACGCCCGATTTCGCCCGGACGTTCCTCCAGGCCTTGGCTCAGAATCAAACCCGTCTCGGCCTGGAGCTGGTGGGGGTCGTCACTCAGCCGGACCGAAGAAGCGGAAGGGGACGCAAGTTGTCGCCGCCGCCCGTCAAGATAACCGCCCGGCAACTCAAGCTGCCGATCTTCCAGTGTGCCAGGATCCGAGGAAACGTCGAGGCTCTGGAATTCCTCCGGCAAGTTCGGCCCGGCGTCATGGTGGTCGTCGCCTTCGGTCAGATTCTTCCGCGCGAGTTCTTCGCCTGGCCACCCTTCGGAAGTCTCAATGTCCACACCTCCCTCCTGCCCCGATACCGCGGCGCCGCCCCCGTGGTCCACGCCATTCTGAATGGAGAGAAGGAGACCGGGGTGACCATAATGAAGTTGGACGAGGGCATGGATACGGGTGACGTGGTGGCTCAAGCCAGGACCTCCATCGGACCCGACGTCACCTCGGGAGAACTCGAACGGCAACTCTCCCGGCAAGGTGTCGAACTCCTGCTCGAAACCCTTCCCTCCTACCTCTCGGGACGGCTCCAGGGCCGCCCTCAAGACCATGAGCGAGCGACTCTCGCCCCTCTCATCCGGAAAGAGGACGCGCGTATCGACTGGACCCGGTCGGCAGGCCAGGTCCATGACCAGATCCGCGCCTTCAATCCCCGGCCCGGCACCTTCACCTGTTTTCGCAGGGAGCGCTTGAAGATCTGGCGAAGCCGCGATCCTCACCCCTCCGCCTCCCCGGTCCCGAGCGGCCAGATTCGCACCACCGAGCAGGGCGCCATGCTAGTGGGATGTGGTGAAAACAGTTCGCTCGAGCTCCTGGAGCTCCAGTTGGCAAACCGGGGCCGCCTGCGGGCCGGGGACTTCATCAATGGGATGAAACTGAGGACGGGAGAACGTCTGGGAACTTGTGGCGGCCGGCCTGGCCGCACCCGGACCTGAACCAGGGATGGGAACGGCGGTTTCCAACCGCCGAACTCAGGACGGAGCATGGGGGAATGAGCGCGGGGGAGATCGGAGAAATGGACCACTGGAAGCCGCCCCTCCAGGACGCCCCACGTTTTTCTCGGATGTCTCGCGGGAACAAGAGGGCGGTCGTGCCGCAAACCGGAGCTTGAGGGTGAAACGCGCCGCCAGGAATGTGGCCCTGCGGGTGCTCCTGGACAGTGAGGACGACCGGCGAATCTCCCTGGACGCCCGCTTCGAATCTTCCGATTTCGGCTCTCTGCCAGAGCGAGACAGACGACTTGCGACGGAACTGGTCTACGGCGTCCTGCGAAACCGGTCCCTGCTGGACTTTCAGCTGGATGCGTTGCTGGAGCGTCCCCGTTCCCGCTTGGATCCGGAAGTGCTCCAGATACTGCGTGTAGGCCTGTTTCAACTCAACTATCTGAGGATTCCGGAGCGGGCCGCGGTTCACGAGTCGGTCCGGCTCTGCAGGGAACTCCGCAAGTCCTCCGCCGGACCCCTGGTCAACGCCGTCCTCCGCGGCTTTCTTCGGAACCGGCCCGCTTCTCCGGATCCCGACGACGCCCTGAGCCTGTCCATCCTTTACAGTCACCCCGAATGGCTCGTGCGCCGGTACCTCTCAAGATACGGCTCCGAGGGAACCCGGACGATCCTGGAGAGAAACAACCGCCCACCGCTGCTGTATCTCTGGGTCAATCCATTCCGTACGACGCGGGAGAAATTCTGCCGGCGGTTGGACCATGAAGGAGTTCCCTTTCAACTTCATCCCCGCCTTCCCCATTGCGTCAGAGTGAACTCCAGGTCATTCGTCCGCCACCCCCTGTACCGCCGGGGCCACTGCTTCCTGATGAGTCCGGCCAGTCAGGAGGTCGCCCAACTGGGGGACCTCAGCGGGTGCCGGATTCTAGGTGATTTCTGTGCGGCTCCGGGGGGGAAATCCTTCATCCTTCACGTCCGCAAACGATCCGATGCCCGTGTTTTCTGTTGCGATCTCAGTCTTCCCCGTCTACGTCAGATGAGAGCCAGAGCCGACCTGTACCGGATCCCACAACTCCGGGCCGTGCAGGCCGATCTGGCCACCCCCCCCTTCCGGATACCCTTCGACTTCATCCTGTTGGATGTCCCCTGCACCGGGACCGCCACCTTGCGAGCCAATCCGGACATTCGGTGGAGGCTTGCCGAGGAGGACGTCCAACGAATGGCACGGATTCAGCTTTCCCTCTTACGGAGCAGTTTTCGAATGCTGCGTCCCGGGGGGCAGCTGATCTACGCCACCTGTTCCACCGAGCCGGAGGAGAACCATGGGGTGGTTGAGAATCTGCTCGACTTGGAACCGGAGGCCAAGTTGCTGCCGCAGCCGGCGACGGACTTCCTGAAATGCGAGGCCTTCTTCGCCGCCTGCCTGGTTCGGAAAGGACAGGGACTCTCAGTCCCCCCCACGCCGCCCGGAATCGGGGTCTGAAAACCCCCGCTCCCACGCTCGTCACTTCGGAGTTCGGCGGCAAGAAAGCCGCCGCTCCCACCGCAGTTCCTGAGCTTGGAGTCACCCCTGGCGTTGTGGTAGCGTGTTTCATCCGCAGGCAGTAACGGGAATGGCCTCCAGGAAACGGGTAAAGAAAGCTTCGGGAAAACGGCGCAATCCGTTCGTGACCTTGGTCAAGCTGGTCCTGTTGGCCGGCGTCCTGATGGTCGTCTTCCTGCTCAGCCTGAACATCAGCATGCGTATGGCGACGCGGGCGACGGAAGTCGTGGTCCCGTCCGTCGTCCGAGTCGACATGGAGCAGGCAAGAGAACAGCTGGAAGCGGTCGGTCTGGGCATGGCGGTGGCGGGAGAAGTCTACGACGCGTCGATTCCCAACGGTGCCGTCGTCTCTCAGATTCCCACTCCCGGTGTCCGCATCAAGGCCAACGGTCGAGTCCGGGTGATGGTGAGCCTGGGAGTCCAACACAATCCGGTCCCCGATCTCATCGGGTCCACACAGCGGGTCGCCCGCCTGATGTCGCAACAGTCCGGCTACGAGATAGGTCACATCAGCGAGATCTTCCTCTCCGACGTTGGGTCGGACCAGATCATCCGTCAAGTCCCCAGTCCGGAGTCCACGGAAGTCCTCACGGCCCGGGTCGATGTCCTGGTGGGCAAAAAGCAGGTCCAGCGTTACATCATGCCTGATTTCAGGGACCTGGATCTGAACCGGGTCCGATCCCTCATTCGGAAGAACGGCTTCGAGTCACCAAAGGTCAATTACACCAGAGGGGCCAGCAGGACTCGGGGCAAGGTGGTCCGTCAATACCCCGAGCCGGGAAACATGTTGAAGGAAAACGATACCATCATTCTGGAGGTCGCCAGCTGATGCCTTGGATCGCCCCGTCTCTACTCTCGGCCGACTTTCTCGACCTGGGAGGTTCCGTCAGGGAAATGGAGCAGGCAGGAGCCCGGATCCTGCATCTGGACGTCATGGATGGACATTTCGTCCCCAACCTGAGCTTCGGTCTGCCGGTGATCGAGGCGGTGCGCAAGCAGACCGACCTCGTCCTGGATGTCCACCTCATGATCTCCAACCCCGAAGAGATGGCCGACGCGTTCATCGACGCCGGAGCGGACTATTTGAGCGTCCAGTATGAAACAGTTCTCCATTTGGACCGTCTAATGGATAGTATCCGCGAAAAGGGGGCCCAACCGGGAGTGGGCCTGAACCCCCACACGCCGGTCGGAGTCCTGGAGGAGATCCTCCCCAAGTGCCACCACGTCATGATCATGTCGGTGAACCCCGGTTTCTCGGGACAGCGGTTCATTGCCACGAGCTACGACAAAATGAGAAAATTGAAAGAGATGGCGGCTCGGAACAAGCTCCGGGTCAAAATCGAGATCGACGGCGGAATCGGACCCGCCAATACGCAGGATGCGGTTCGGGCCGGGGCAGAGATTCTGGTGGCCGGCTCGGCCATCTTCGGAACTCCCTCTCCGAGCGAGACGTTTCGGCGTATGCAGAATTTGGCGGACGAGGCGTCCGCGTAATCTGAAATGGGGACAGTGAAAATGAGAACCCTTGTCAGGCTGACCTTGCTGTCGAGTTCCTTGATCATTCTGGCCTCCTGTGGCGGCCGCAAAGGAGCGGATCTTCAGGAGGGGGCGGTGGCGCCTGACAAGACCCTCTTCGAAAACGGGATGAAGTTCCTGGGCAAAAAACACTTCATCAAGTCGCGCCTCTCCTTCCAGACGCTCATCAGCACCTATCCCGAGAGCGAGTACACTCCGACCTCGTTCCTCTCCATCGCCGACTCCTATTACGAGGAAGGAGGCAGGGAGAACCTGCTCCAAGCGGAGGCTCAGTACAAGGACTTCATCATTTTCTACCCCACCCACGAAAGCGCGGACAACTCCCAGATGAGGATCGCCGCCATCAACTACCGGCTCATGAAGCCTCATGATCGGGACCCCACCTACACCCGCAAGGCGGAGATCGAACTGAAGAAGTTCCTGGATGACTTCCCGGACAGCGAGTATGTGCCGACGGCGGAAGAGTTTCTCCGGCAGGTGCGTGAGGATCTGGCCAAAGGGGTCCACGGGGTCGGCGACTTCTACTTTGGGAAGAAACGATATTCAGCCGCGGCCAACCGATTCGAAGAGGTGGTGGAGGAATACAATGAGTTCAGCCGGCTCGACGCGAGCCTGTTTCACCTGGCCGCGTCTCTGGAGAATCTGGGACGGGTCGAGGAAGCGACGGTCTACTACTCCCGGGTGGCGCGAGAGTACGAGTTCAGCCCCTACTTCGAAGACTCCAGGGAGAAGCTGATCCTTCTGGAAAGACCGGTCCCGGAGTTGGACCAGGCCAGGGCCGCTCGGAACCTGGCTCGCATGAAGCAATACGAGAAAGACGGATTCTCGATCCTCTCCCCGGTCCGAGGCGTCTTGGGGATCTTTACCGGACGCGAGGATCCCTACGAGGTGGCGCGCCGCCGCGCCGAACAACGCCAGATGGGAGAGTCCGGGAGCGACGAATCGCTTCGCTGACCGAGTCCCGACGAAGCGCCATCCATCCCAAGAACAGCAGTTCATCCGGGAACGGACTGCCGGCTCCGCCGCGGAAGTGCCCCTCCGTGAGTCTGCTATAATCCCTCCTTCCTGACAGTCCGTGGTGAAAATCCCGCGTAGCACCGAGACCGGGGCTGCGCCCGCCGGACAAGGCGCGGTGAGGGAGCATATTCGACCCTAGGAGTCTGCGCAGTAGAAATGATCGTAGCGAGAAAGTGGGGAATCGAGGCCAGATTTTCTCGATTTGGAGGTGCATAGTTGTTCTATTCGCCGAGAAATCGAGGAAATATGGACCGATTCTACTGCTTTCGCAGTAGATCAATTTCTGCGGCGCAGGCTCCTATGTGACCGAGGCGCAACGCAGTCCGCGCACGATGCAGACCCGGTCGAATGCCGTGACGGCTTTGGCCACGGGCTGCTAGCCCGATCCATCGATTCAACCGGGGCATTCGGATTGATCAACCTGGCCAAGACCTACGAGCCGAAGCGAGTCGAACGGAAGTGGTACACCCTCTGGGAAGAGAGAGGCTACTTCAAGGGCGGCACCGATTCCGGCAAGCCGGCCTACAGTATCGTGATTCCTCCCCCGAACGTCACCGGGTCCCTGCACATGGGCCACGCCCTCAACTGCACGCTCCAGGACATTCTGATCCGCTGGAAGCGGATGAAGGGTTTCAACACCCTCTGGCTGCCGGGCACGGACCATGCGGGAATCGCCACCCAGAACGTAGTGGAACGTCAGTTGGCAGAGGAGGGAAAGACCCGTTCGGACCTGGGCCGAACCGCCTTCGAGAAGCGGGTCTGGAAGTGGAAGAAGATAGCGGAGAACAACATTCTCTCCCAGATCCGCAAGCTGGGATGCTCCTGCGACTGGAGCCGCCAGAGGTTCACCTTGGACGAGGGGCTGTCCCGGGCGGTGAGAGAGGTTTTCGTCCGCCTCTACGAAGAGGGGCTCATCTACAAGGGGGAGTACCTGGTCAACTGGTGTCCCCGTTGCCGCACCGCCATCTCGGATCTCGAGGTGGAGTTCGCACCCACGCGGGGCCACCTCTGGCATATCCGTTATCCGGTCAAGTCTTCGGATGAGTTTCTGGTGGTGGCCACCACTCGTCCCGAGACCATGCTGGGGGACACCGCCGTAGCGGTTCATCCCGATGACGGCCGCTACCACCACCTCCGGGGCCAAACCGCCGTTCTGCCCTTGATGAAGCGGGAAATCCCCATCATCGAGGACTCCTTCGTCGACCGCGAATTCGGGACCGGAGCCGTAAAGGTCACTCCGGGACACGACCCCAACGACTTCGAAGCGGGCCGGCGCCATGCACTGCCCATCGTGAAGGTGATCGACGAGGACGGCCGGATGACCGCCGACGCGGGAGCCTTCGCCGGACTGGATCGCTACGAGGCCCGGCGGCGGGTTGCCGCCGAGCTGGAACGCCTGGGCTTGCTGGAGAGGGTTGAGACCCACGACCACAATGTGGGGCGGTGCCAGAGATGCTCGACGGTGGTGGAGCCTCTGGTTTCGACGCAGTGGTTCGTCAGGGTGAAGCCGCTGGCTCAGACCGCTCTCCAGGCAGTCGAGGACGGTTCGACCGTTTTCGTCCCCGGGAATTACACGAAAATCTATTCCGATTGGATGACCAACATCCACGACTGGTGCATCAGCCGGCAACTCTGGTGGGGACACCGCATCCCCGCCTGGACCTGCGAGGACTGCGGCCACTCGACCGTGGCCCGAACCGAGCCCGAATCCTGTTCCCGCTGCGGAAGTGCTCGTCAGGTTCAGGAATCGGATGTCCTGGACACCTGGTTCAGTTCCGGCCTCTGGCCCTTTTCGACTCTGGGCTGGCCGGACCGGACGCGGGACCTGGAGACCTTCTATCCCACCAGCACCCTGGTCACGGGATTCGACATCATCTTCTTCTGGGTCGCCCGCATGATGATGCTCGGCCTCCGCTTCCGGAGAGATGTGCCCTTCAGACAAGTCTTCATCACCGGACTGGTCCGCGACCAGCATGGGCAGAAGATGTCCAAGTCCAAGGGCAACATCATCGACCCGCTGGAGGTCATCGAGGAGTACGGGTGCGATGCGGTCCGGTTCACGCTGGCGGTCTCAGCCGCCCCCGGAGCCGACATCCCTTTCTCCATCAGCCGCATGGCCGGCTACCGGGCCTTCTGCAACAAGATCTGGAACGGCGCCCGCTATCTGCTGCTGAACCTGGATCAAGGACTGAACGCCGACGAGGAGGATATCGGCAGACTTTGGGAGAAGGGTTCCCTGCGGCTGGAGGACAGATGGATTCTGGGCCGGCTCCAGCAGATCAATCAGGACACGGAAAGGAATCTGGAGCGGTTCTTCATTCACAGCGCCAGCAACGATCTCTACCACTTCTTCTGGCATGAGTTCTGCGACTGGTACGTCGAGTTGATCAAGGGGCGAATCAACGGCGGCGACACCGTTGCCGCCCAGGTCGCCGCCCATGTCCTGGAACGCTCTCTCCGGTTGCTTCACCCCTTCGTGCCCTTCCTGACGGAGGAACTTTGGCAACGGCTCCCGCATTCGGGCGAAACCATCATGCTGGCCCCCTATCCGGAGGCCCGGCCGGAATGGATCGACCGGGATGACATCCACCGCATGATCCAACTCCAGGAGTTGATCACGGCGCTGCGAACGGCTCGAGCCGAGAACAACATCGATCCCAGGAGGCGCCTTCCCGCCGAGTTCACCTGTTCGTTTCTGACCCGCAGTTTCCTAGAATCTCAGACTCACCACCTGAAGAATCTGGCCCGACTCAGCGAGATCGAGTTCCTGGACGGGCTGAGCCGGGAAGGACTGCGCATCACCGGCGTGGCCGACACGACTCAGTTCTCCCTGCGGCTGGACGAGGCCATCGATCTGGCAGCGGAGAAAGACCGGCTGCAACGTCAGATCGGCCGGCTCGAGGAAGATCGGATTCGGCTTGACCGCAAACTGGACAACGAAAACTTCGTTCGCAAGGCTCCGGCCCACATCGTGGACGGCGCTCGACGGCGCCGGCAGGACGTTGGAACTCAACTGAGACGGCTTCAGGACATGCTCCATGGACTTCCTGAGCCTTGATCCCCGGCTTCGCCAAGCCCTCCAGGAGGACCTGGGACGAGGCGACATCACGACCGAGGCCATACTGCAGTCCACCCCCCATGCCGATGGGGTCCGGACGGCTCAGGTTCTGGCTCGCCAGCGTATGGTCCTGGCCGGTTGGCCGGTCTTCATCCGGGTTTTTCAGCTCCTGGGCCCTGTCGCCGGCCAGATTCGATACGGCGAAGGGGACTGGGTCGAGCCGGGTTGCATGGGAACCCTGGAGGCGTCCGTATCCGTCCTCCTGAAAGCCGAGAGAGTCGCGTTGAATTTTCTCCAGCGACTCTGCGGAATCGCCACCCAGACCCGAGGCTGCGTGGACCGGATCGGTTCCAGCCGTGTCCGCGTCCTGGACACTCGGAAGACCACGCCCCTCTGGCGCGGCCTGGAGAAATACGCGGTCCGAATGGGGGGCGGACAGAATCATCGGATGGGGCTGGATGACGGCGTTCTCATCAAGGAAAACCACATTGCCGCCGCTGGGGGCATCGGAGCGGCCGTGCAGGCGTGCCGGGAGCGCTGCGGTCATCTGCAGCGGATCCAGGTGGAGGTCACCAACCAGGATGAACTGGCCGCGGCTCTGGACGCCGGAGCGGACGCCGTCCTGCTGGACAACATGCCGGCGGAGGAAGTCCGGCGATCGGTCGCCGCCTGCGCGGGCCGGTGTCTGGTGGAGGTCTCAGGCGGCATCACCGGCCAGAATCTGCAAGCTTATGCTGAGACCGGCGTCGACTTCATTTCCATGGGTTCGCTGACCCACTCCGTCGCCTCCAGCGACATCAGTCTGATTCTGGACCGGGACTGAGAGGACGCTGAGTTCTAAGATGCGTTTCCGGCAGTTGGACTATCTGGCCCGAGTCGACTCGACCAGCGACTACCTGAACGTGTTCATCGAATCGGGGAAGGCCCGCGTGGCCGTCGCCGAAGAGCAGACCGGGGGCCGGGGACGCTTCGGACGCTCCTGGCATTCCCCGAGGGGCATGGGACTCTACGCGTCCTATCTCTGCTTTCCCGCCTCCGAGGTCCGCCGGGCGGAGGATCTGACCCAGGCCGCGGCCCTGGGTGTGGTGCGAGCCATTGCCACCTGGAGCGGGCCGGGGGCGGCCCTGCGCATCAAACTGCCCAACGACGTGCTGCTGAGCGGCAAGAAGTGCGCCGGCATTCTGATCGAGATGGGGACCCAAACGGAACGAATCCAGTGGGCCATCGTCGGCATCGGAGTCAACCTCTTTCATCGGTCGCTCCCCGGTGAGTTGGGCTCCACGGCCACCTCGCTGGCTCTGGAAGGAATACGCGTGCCCAACCTGATGGCCTTCTGCCGGGAGCTGACGCACCAACTGGAGCGGACCCTGTCGAGCCTGGAACAGGGTCACAGCCGACAGGTCAGGCGCGACTTCCAGGAATACGTCCTGGTCGGTAGCAACAACTCAAGCTGAATCCCCCAATGTCGAATGCACGACCCGGCTATTTCGGACGCTTGAAGAGAGCGCTTCAGTCGACCCGCCAGGAGCTGAGCCGAAGGGTGAACGAATTGCTGGGACCTCGGGAGAGTCCCATCTCACCGGAACAGCTGGAAGAGTTGGAATATCTCCTCATCGGGGCCGACCTGGGAGTCGAGACCAGCGAAAGCCTGGTGGAGAAAATCCGTCAGAGCAGCCGGGGAAAACGGCCGATCAGTTCCGGACAGGCTCGCAAGCTTCTGGCTTCCGAACTCCTTGAGCTGTTCGAGGCTCCGGGTTGGCAGGAAGAATGGGTCCAGAAACCCCACGTGGTCCTGATGGTGGGAGTCAACGGTGTCGGCAAGACGACGACCATCGGCAAGCTGGCCCATCGTTACGCCCGGGCCGGCAAGAGCGCCATCGTCGCGGCGTCGGACACGTTTCGCGCCGCCGCGGTGGAACAACTGAGCGTCTGGTGCCGCCGTAGCCGGGCCGACCTGATCATGCAGCGGGGCGGGACCGATCCCGCGGCGGTCTTGCACGACGCCTTGCAGGCGGCGAAGGCCCGTAACAAGGACGTCCTCATCGCCGATACGGCCGGCCGGTTGCACACCAAGCGAAATCTCATGGAAGAGGTCAAGAAAATGGCTCGTGTCGCCGGCAGGCTGGTTCCCGGTGCGCCTCACGACGTCTACCTGGTTCTGGACGCGACAACCGGACAAAACGGTCTCATCCAGGCTCGGGAGTTCATGACCTCCCTTGGCGTCACCGGAATCGTCGTCACCAAGCTGGACGGCACAGCCAAGGGGGGGATCATCGCCGCAATCGCCAGTCAACTGAAGATCCCCATCCGTTTCGTCGGCACGGGAGAGGGGTTGGAGGACCTGGCGCCCTTCGATCGCCAGACCTTCGTGGACTCTATCCTGGGCTGAACAGCCCGTGGCAAAAGCCGCCACGGCATTCGACCGTCCCTGCATCGCGCGCGGACTGCGTTGCGATTCGGTCACATACTCCGAGTATGCTCCCTCATCGCGCCTTGTCCGGCGGGCGCAGGAACGGTCCCGGTGCTCGCGGGATTTTCACCACGGACTGTGAAAATCGGCGTCACGGCTTCCTGCATGGCCGCTTTGATGCCGGACCCCAGGTCGATACGGGCGCCCAGTTCCGGAAGACAGACCTCAATGGCCGAAATCACCGCGAAGACATCGACCAGATCGAAGTAGCCCAGGTGTCCGATACGAATGATCTTCCCCTTCAGTACACCCTGCCCGCCCGCCACGATGATCCCGAAGCGCTCCTGAAGAATTTGGATCAGCCGGGCCGCGTCGATCCCCGGAGGCGGAAAGCAGGCGGTCAAGGCGTTGGCGGGCGCAGAGGAGAGCTGTCTGAAACCGAGGGCTTCCAATCCTCGCCGCGTACAACGCGCCCGGACCTCGACCTGCTCCAGAATCCGGTCCAGACCCTGCTCGACCATTTCCCGACTCGTCCGGTTCAGAGCCTGCACCAGAGCCACGGCAGGGGTCAGCCCCGTTTGCCCCCGGCGCTGTCCCTTCACTTCCTTGCGAAGGTCGAAGTAGAAGCGCGGTCCGGGACAAGACCGGATCGCGGCAAGCGCCCGGGAACTCAGAGACAGAAAGGACAGGCCGGGCGGGATCGCAAAAGCCTTCTGGGCGCCGCCGATGACCACGTCCAGACCCCAGGCGTCCGTCTCCACCGGCTGACTTCCCAAAGCCGTAATCGCATCCACCACCACCAGGACGTCGGGGAAACGGCTGCGGACCGTCCGCGCGATGGATTCCAGGTCGTGGATGGTGGCGGTGGAACTCTCGCACCCCTGAATCAACAGGACACGGATATCCGCGTCGGCCTCCAGAGCGCGTTGGATCTCCAGGGCCGAGGCCGCTTCACCGTACGGTTTCTCCAGAACTTGGCAGGGCACGTCGAAGGCCCGGCAGATCTGGACCCAGCGATCACCGAACTTCCCGGCAGAGACGGCCAGGGCCCGGGACTCGGAGAAAAGGAGGTTGCTCACCGAAGCTTCCATGGCTCCGGTCCCGGACGCGGTGAGGATGACGACGTCGTTCTTGGTCCTGAAGAGAGCCTGAAGGTGGCTTCGAGTCTCGAGAAGCAGCTCCCGGAACTCGTCCTTGCGATGGTGGACCAGAGGACTGGCCATGGCCAGCTGTGCAGACGGGGCGACTGGAGTCGGTCCGGGTGTGAATATCCGGGTTCGCCTCATGGGCTCATGATATCAAGGGGCCGGAGCCGGCCCGCCGGGAAGGAGCGGAACGAATCAGGCCATGGCCTGTCTTCCGGCCGCATATGTGACCGAGTCAGATCCGCAACAGGGAGAGCCGAGGATCGGGCGCGCATCCGACTTCGATCCCCGCCCAACCGGGCAGGACCCCGGCGTAGACGCTACGGAAGTCCACCGCATGAACCAAGTCTCCAGACGGCGTCAACTCATTCGGAGACAGTCCCGGGTGACGCCCGTGCAGACCCGGAACCACCGCCTTTCCGAGAATGAAGATGGGATTGGCGGTCCCGTGGTCGGTTCCGAAAGTCCCGTTCTCCGCCAGACGGCGCCCGAACTCGCTGTAGATCACGACGACGGCATGCTCTTCCCGGCCTTGGTGGATCAGATCGTCCAGAAAGGCCGTGACAGCTCCGGAAAGTGTGGAGAGGAGGCCGGCATGGATTCCTTGGGTCGGATTCCCCGGAACAACCTGGAAGGCATGGGTGTCGAAGCCGCCCAGGCAGGTGTGGAACACCCGGACTTCCGTACCGGCTGCAATGATACGGGAGATGGCCTTCAGATTTGCAGCCAGGGGGCTGTCCGGATATGGGACGGCCCGCCCCCGGCTTTCCGCTCCCGCCGGCAGCCGAGGTGCGGCGATGGCCGGATCCGGCACCTGCATGCCGAGCTGCGGCAGGGAATTGCGGTCCGGAAAACCGCCCTCGGCCGCTGCTTCCAGCCGGGCCGTATACCAGATCTTTCTGGACCGAAAATGGGATCGATTCGGATCGGGAAAGCCCACTCCTTGAATCAGAGCCATCTTTCCCGCGTCGAACAACCGCTTGAATCCTTCCAGGGAGGGATGGAATCCGACGGCGTGGTCCAGCTTCAGGACGGCCGCGGGAGGAATGGCCAGATTCGGGCGCTGCCGATAGTAGTCATCCAGGCCGTGCGGGACCAGCGAGTTGAGGCCATCGCAGCCTCCGGCCAACTCGATGAATACCAACACCCGCCGACGGTCAACCGGCCCCGCCGACGATGCCCGGGACGGTTGCAGATCTCGAGCAAGAAACGCCGTTGCCAAGGAGGTGCTGGAAAACAGGCACGACTTGCGGAGAAACTCCCGCCGCTTCACCTGACCCTCCAGTGTTTCCCAGTCTTCGAAGTTTTTCGCATTCCGTGGAGACTTTCGACGCAGATTTCTATACTACAGCACAAGCATTCGGCGATTCGGCCGGAGCGGTGACGGGAGTGGCGCTTTGCAACTGAAACATGCGATCTGCAGTGAGATCTTTGGGGAACAGGATCTGGCCCAGACCTGCCGGACGGTGCGTGGGTTGGGGTACCGAGGCCTGGAGGTGGCCCCGTTCACCCTGGCCGACTCGGTGGATGAGATCTCGCTCCGGCAACGGCGGCAGATTCGGGAGACCATCGAAGGAGAGGGAATGGTCTGCTCGGGGATCCACTGGCTCCTGGTCAAGCCCAGGGGACTGCATCTGACGACCCGGGACCGGACCCTGAGGGAGAAGAGTTGGTCCTATCTCTCACGGCTCATCGACTTCTGCGCGGACCTGGGGGGGCATCTCATGATCCTCGGCTCGCCCCATCAGCGGAACACACGGGACGGAATGACGGCCCAAGAAGCTCTGGGACGACTCGCCGAGGGTCTGTCCGAGCTGGCCCCCGAGGCGAGGGACCGGGACGTGACGCTCCTGATGGAGGCCGTTTCGAGCGAGGAGACGGATGTGGTCTCCACTCTCGCGGAAGCGGTCGAAGTCGTGGACCGGGTTTCCCATGGTCACGTCCAGACCATGTTCGACTGCCACAACGCCGCCGATGAGGGGAGCCACTTTCTCAGTCTGGTCGAGCGTTACTGGTCCCGAATCCGCCACGTTCACGTGAACGAGATCGACGGCCGCCACCCCGGCACCGGAGACGTGGACTTCGAACGCCTCCTGCGGTTCCTTCGGGACCGGAACTATGGGGGCTGGATCTCCTTGGAGGTCTTCGATTTCCGGGCCGGCGGCGAGCGAATCGCCCGAGAGAGCATCTCTTACCTCCGAGAGATTGAATCGAGTCTGGATTCGGCCTCGAACCATTGACACCACCATGCTCCCATGCCGAGCGGATGGCCTGGACCGTCGTGATTTCCTGATCGCCACGGCGGGCCTCGGATCGTCGGCTGGTGCTCTTTTTGCGTCCACACCGAGGCCACAGGAGCCTCCCAGGCGGAGAAGAACAGGACCCATGAAAATCACCGGAATGAAGACCTACATGTTCAACGTGCCGACCGGAAGTCCTCCTCCCAGGAAGGGGGTCCGAAGGAGCATCGCCAGCAGCTTCAAGACCTGGCTGTTTCTCAAGATCGAGACCGATACGGAACTCTCGGGCTGGGGGGAGGCCAGTATCGAATGGCTTTCTCCGGTGGTGAAGACGACGCTGGAGGGCTGGCGGGAACTCCTGGTGGGGCAGGATCCCCTGAACGTGGTCGCTCTGTGCGACGACATCTCGGACCGGCTTCCCTGGAAGGGCGGACCGGTCCTGGGTTCGGCCCTGGCGGCGGTGAACATGGCCCTCTATGACATCACCGGCAAAGCTTGGGGAGTCCCCGTCTACCAGATCCTGGGAGGCCGGAAGCGAGACCGCATCCGCGTCTACCATGGCGGGATCAGCTTCGAATCCATCCAGGAAGCCGTGGCCCGGGCTCGGGACGCCGTCGCCTCGGGAGTTCGAGGCCTCAAGGGAAATCCGCTGGAAATGCGGACCTGGCCCATGGACCGGGGAGCCTTGGACGAGTGCGTCCGGATCGTGGCGGCCGTTCGGGAAGAGGTGGGACCGGAGATCGACCTGATGCTGGACACCCACGGCAGCCCCAATCCGGCCCTGGCCATCGCCTTCGCCGAGGCCGTGGCTCCCTACAAGCCTCTCTTCCTGGAGGAGCCTTGCAAGGTGGGATCCATCGCGGCGCTGAAGGAGATCTCGGCGCGCAGTCCGGTTCCCATCGCCACGGGTGAAAAATTCTTCTCCTACCGGGAGTTCAAGGAGGTCATCGATGCCCGAGCCTGCGCTTTTCTCCAGCCTGATCTGAGCCACAGCTTCGGCATCACCCAGTTCCTGGCCGTCTCACGCCTGGCCGAAGAGGCCCAGATCCTGATGGCGCCCCACAACGCCTCGGGACCCATCCATCTGGCGGCTCTGTTTCAAGTGGATGCCGTCATCTCCAACTTCCTGGTCCAGGAAGCCTGGGGATTGGAGCGGATGGATCGGTACGTGGAGCATGACCTCTCCCTGGTCGACGGCCACGTCCGGCTGAGCGACCGGCCCGGTCTCGGGATCCGGGTCAAGGAGTCCGACATCGCCAAGCTTCGCTATGACGCCGAGATGTCCTACCGGCAGTACCGCCACGCGGACGGCAGTTGGAAGGGCTGGTGAAGGCGAGGAAAAAGAAAAGAGGAGAGAGGAAAGAGAGAAGCTCCCCCACCGGCTGGCCCTGGCGGATTCATGGGAGAAACAAGGCTTCGAACCAAACTGTCTCCAGTATTCCTGACGAGATCATCTTCGGTTGAGGTGCCCGCTACGCGTAAACTACGCACCTGTCTGCACTCTTTCCTCTATTTCTCTTCTAAGAAACAAGGAGGGGCGACTTCCAGTCGCCCCTTCCTCCAAGCTCCACCGGAGTTCGGCGGTTGAAAACCGGCGCTCCTACCCTTTTTCTACCGGGCGTCCGCCGGACCGGGCCGGTGGGGGAGCTTTCCTCTTTCCTCGGTTTCCAAGAAGAGCGCGGCAAGCCTTGGGGCTGGTTGCCGCAGGGGTCAGTCGTCGTCGGCCTGCTCCGCGAACTCGAGGACGATGGGCCAATGATCGGAGAGTTGGCGACGGAAGCTTTTGCGGGCCGCCGGCGGCGGCGCGGCGATCCGAACCTGGGTGACGCCGGCGAACTCGCTCTCCCGCTGGGCCCTTGGGATGTAGCACCGGTCCAAGGGAAGGTCGGCAATATGGGTGGATCGATCGGAATAGTTCAGATCGAACAGACCTCCCTTCTTCCGATAAACGCGACCGGCCGGTTCGCTGCGCCGACGCATATTGAAGTCGCCGATGAGAATGATGTCCTGGTCCTGAAAATGGTTTTGGATCTTCGATAACTCCCGGACCAGCGCCTCCGCTTCACTCCGCCTCTGCTTCACGGCCGTCTGGTTGTGTCCCGCCTTCATGTGAATGGGAATCACCACGAAATCGGTTCGTCCTCGTCCCCGGGTGAACTTCATGGCGTGGGGATGCCGGTCCCACTCGAAGAACCGGCGTGAGGTGACGTCGGTGACAGGTACCCGGAAACGCCTGCCCACGGCTCGAATTCGCCGCCGGTTCCAGGCCAGGCCGGTGTGCTGGGAACTGTGGCGGCGTATCCGTTTGGGGAAGAGTTCATAGGTCCAGTCGTTGCCGCCACGCCGATTCAGTATCCGAAATGCCTCGTCCAGAACCCGGTTCGTCGCCGAGCCGTCCCCGGCATCGGTGTCGTCGATTTCGGAAAGGGCCAGCACGTCGAGTCGCAGAGCTTCGATCCGGTCCGCCAGTTCCCGCGGCTCTCGAGGCACTCCGTAGCCGTTGGAGGGAGACTTGCGCTGGTAGTCGCGGCTGTCGGGCGATCCCAGGGTCTCGATGTTCCAGGCGCCGACGCGGATTCTCTCCTGGCCCAGGACCGAAGAAGCCGTAAAGGCCAGGAGGCAGGCCATCAACCACAGGTTCATGGTGGAATCCTACACTCCAACTGTGGCGACAGGTCTGTGGCAGTCCAACGCCGGACCCATCCCCGGAATTCGGCAACACGAACTAAGGGATTCGAGTTTCGGGGTGCTCCGCCATGTACCGTCCCTGTCGGACCCCGAAGTTCTCCTGGAGCTGAATGGAGAGTCCACCGTCGATGACCAGAGCGTGGCCGGTGATGAAGGAGGCTTCCTCCGAACACAGGAAGACCGCGCCCTGCGCGATATCATCGGTGGTGCCCAAGCGCCGGAGGGGGTACTGATTCTCGAAGTAGGCGTGTCCGGATGGATTCTCGTCCCACATGGGCTGAAGGCGCTCCGTCACCATGTGACCGGGCAGAATCGAGTTGACGCGAATCCCGTCGGGGCCGTACTCACAGGCCATCTGCCGAGTCATGCCGATGACCGCGGCTTTGGCCGTCTCATACACGAGAAAACCCGGAGCCGTCAGCAGGCCGTGGACCGAAGAGATGTTGACGATGCTCCCGGCACCGCTCTTGATCATCTCGGGCACCGCAAGCTTGACCGCCCGGTAGATGGCCTTGACCATGACGTTCATGCCGGCGTCCCAGTCCTCTTCCGAAACCTGAACGGCTCCACCGGTCCCGGCGGTGGACACGTCAAAGGCGTTGTTGACCAGGATGTCCAGCCGTCCCCATTCCCGAACCACCCGCTCCACGGCCGCTTGCAGGTCTTCTCTCCGGCTGACGTCGGTCCGCAGAGCCACCGCGGTATTGCCGGCCGCCTGAATCTGCCGGACGTTCCTCTGAGATGCTTCCAGATCGATGTCGGCGATCAGAACCGAGGCCCCCGCGGCGGCCATGCCGCGGGCAATGGCGCCTCCCAGTCCCTGGGCGCCTCCGGTCACGACGGCCACCTGGTCCTGCAGTCTCGGCATCATTCAGTCCTAGCTTGCGACTTCTCGCGACTCAGGAGGCGTTACGACTCCCGCGGCGCGCCGATAACAGTAGTCGAAGAGAATTTCCCATTCCAGCCGCTGGATCCGGCGGCAGAGTGATTCATTGTCCGAGCGTCCGACGACACATGCTTGGCACAAATCGACGAACGCGTACGGATCCCAGCGATCTCCGGCGATCAGCCGTTCGGCATCGACTCCGGAACCCGCCGTCAGCCGGCCGGCACTCCGAGCCAGATCCGAAAAGACGGGATGGTCTCCGGTCCGGCGAAACCAGTACTTGGCATTGGGGTAGTCTCCCTCCCGCCGGTGCATGATCCCGTGCCAGTAGCTCCCGGTAGTCGTGTGAATCGTCTGACTGACGGCGTGAGAGCGGTCCAGATGGTCATGGTGGAGCCAAAGACCGGCGAGACAGGCACGGGCCATTTCCCGGTCCACGACAATCGTGTGGGCAAAAGCCCTATCCGGCGTCACCGCATCCACCAAACCCTGAGCCTCGGGGTCGGGTCGGCCAGGTCCCAGCTCCGGAAGACGTCCCGCGTCCAGCAGGCCAGCCAGAATCGGTCCGTAGTCGGCAGGGTGAAAGGTCATTAGATTCAGGTCAAACCCGGCCAATCCTCGTCCGACGCAGACTGTGCGGAGCGAAAGGCCCGGCGAATTTTTCGGACTACCGGATCGGCCAGCGGACCCTCACCGGCGGCCCGGATATTGGACCTGGCGTTGTCAATGCTGGTAGTGCCTACGATGGCGCAATGAACTCCCGGCTGAGACAGGGTGAAGCGCAGGGCAATGCCGGGCCATACCCGAGCCGGATCGCCCTCGAATCCCAGATCGGCCAGCGTGAAACCCATGGATTGCAAGCGTGCCATATAGGACTTGGCGTAATTCTGGTAAATGCCCCGCTGGGCCGACAGGTCCTTCCACGCGGCGTTTGCCAGCGGCCGTTTCGCCATCACTCCCTGTCCCCCTTCCCGCGTGCAGGGAAGCACCGAATCGATATTGGACTGGTCACAGATGTTCACGGAGGTCTGGACCACCGCCACATCCGGTAGACCGGCTGCGTAGGCGGCGGCTTCATTGTCTCCCGAATATCCCACGAAGCGGATCTTTCCCTGGTCCCGGGCGCGCACCAGGGCAGCCAATGCGTCTCCTTTTTGAAGCACCGACAGAGGGCAGGAGTGAAGCAGCATCACGTCGATGGTGTCAGTGCGGAGGCGTCTCAGAGCCCGGTCCACGGTGTTGGTCACGAGCCGGGGCGACCACTCGCGGCCGGCGGCCCCGTCCACTTCGTGGCCGCATTTGGTAACCAGAACATACTCGTCGCGGCGATGACTCACTGACGCTCCGACGAGCCGCTCCGAACCGGGGTAGCAGGCGGCCGTATCGATCAGGTTCACCCCTTCGTCCAGGAGCGTATTGACGAGCCGGGAAACGTCCTTGAGTTGCTCTTCCAAGAAACCGACCGGAGCCCCTCCGAAGCCGAGAGGGGAGACCATAAGTCCCGTGTTACCAAAGGGATGGAGTTGCATGGCCACGTTCCTTCGCTGCCGGCCCGGAGCCTCGGAAACCTTGGCGCTTCAACCAGCGAGCGGCCCGATTCTATATGCGGCGGTGCAAACTAGGCAACAAAGAGGAAGAGTGAGTATCCGGGAATGAGGCTTCTCAGGCGGGCAGCCGCGTGCGGATCGTCGCTCAGGTTTACTACAATGCGATTGAATCGCTCAGGAACCATCGAGCCCATGCAAGTTTACCTGGATCTGCTCCACCACATTCTCGAAGACGGAGTCGAGAAGAGCGACCGCACCGGCACCGGAACCCGGAGCGTCTTCGGATATCAGATGCGCGTCGATCTGGCCGACGGCTTCCCCCTGCTCACCACCAAGAAGCTGCATCTCCGGTCGGTGATCCATGAGCTCCTCTGGTTTCTGGCGGGTGACACCAACATCGCCTACCTGAATGAAAACGGAGTGAGCATCTGGGACGAGTGGGCCGACCGGGATGGGGATCTGGGCCCCATCTACGGCTACCAATGGCGCTCCTGGCCGGCTCCAGGCGGCCGCCACATCGATCAGATCACCGGCGTCATCGAGGCCATCCGCACGAATCCCGATTCGCGGCGCCATATCGTGAGCGCGTGGAACGTCGCCGACCTGGACCGGATGAAGCTTCCGCCGTGCCACACGCTGTTTCAATTCTACGTGGCCGAGGGACGGCTCTCCTGCCAGCTCTACCAGCGGAGCGCCGACGTCTTTCTGGGC
Organism: Acidobacteriota bacterium; assembly: GCA_965263035.1. Classification (GTDB taxonomy): domain Bacteria; phylum Acidobacteriota; class UBA6911; order RPQK01; family JAJDTT01; genus JAJDTT01. The sequence continues at coordinate 3,147,398 of OZ253580.1, read as the reverse complement.
GTCCCTTTCAACCTGGCCAGCTATGCCCTCCTGACCCGGATGATGGCCCAGGTCTGCGGACTGGAGCCTGGGGAGTTCGTCCACACCTTCGGGGATGCACACCTCTATCTGAATCACCTGGAGCAGGCCCGCCTCCAGCTCTCCCGCCGGCCCCGGCCTCTGCCCCGCATCCTGCTGAACCCCCGAATCACTTCGATTTTCGACTTCCGATACGAAGACTTCGTGCTGGAAGCTTACGATCCCCACCCCCACATCAGGGCCCCCATATCGGTATGAGGCTGTCCATCATCGCGGCCATGGCCCGGAACCGCGTCATCGGCCGCGACAATCGGTTGCCCTGGCAGCTCCCGGCCGATTGGAGGCGATTCAAGCGGCTGACCATGGGCCACCATCTGATCATGGGGAGAAAGACCTTCGAGTCCATCGGCAGACCGTTGCCGGGCCGGATTTCCATCGTGCTCTCCGGACAGCCTTCCTATACTCCCCCTGGCGTCCAGGTGGCTCCCTCGCTGGAAGACGCCCTTCTCCTGGCCCGCGGTGACGAGGAGGTCTTCGTCGGAGGCGGAGCCGGAGTCTATCGACAGACCCTGGCCCGGGCCGACCGCATGTACCTGACTCTGCTGCCGCACGATATTGAGGGCGACACCTATTTTCCCCGTTATGACGAGTCGAACTGGGAGGTCCGGCAGAGGGAACTCCATGAACCGGAGGATACGGACCCGAACCGATATACCTTTCTGACTCTGGACCGGATCGGAAACAGGGGTATTCGGGAATCATGAGGCGAGTCCCCGAGCCGGAATTGATGGAGGGGCAGGAACAGGCCCGGGCCTACGCCCATGCGGACTTCGAGGAACCGCACAGCCGCTTTCTGACGCTCCTGCAGGAAACGTTACCGGTCCAGGAAGTCGGACCCTGGGTGGTCGACCTGGGGTGTGGCGCCGCCGACATCAGCATTCGCGTCGCCAGGGCTTTTCCAGCCTGCAGGGTCCACGGCGTCGACGCCTCCCAGGCCATGCTCGACTACGGCCGGCAAGCTATCCAAGATGTGAGTCTTGAGGACCGGATACAACTCTATTCGGGATATCTTCCGGGTGTCACTCTCCCCCGGCCCAACTACGACACCATTGTCAGCAACAGCCTGCTCCACCATCTGCCCGACCCGTTGATCTTGTGGCGGGAAGTCCGCCGCTGGTCCCGTCTCGGCAGCGGTGTCTTCGTCATGGACCTTCTCCGGCCCGACGACCGCCGCCGGGCGCGAGAGCTGGTGCGAGCCTACTGCGGCGACGAACCGGAGATCCTCCAGCGGGACTTCTATCATTCGCTGTTGGCAGCCTACCGCCCCGACGAAGTTTCGGATCAGCTTCGGGAAGCGGACTTGGCAAATCTGGAAGTGAGGACCGTGAGCGACCGGCACTTGCTGGTAACTGGCCGCATCCCGTGAAGAGATGCGTCGCCAGCTCGCCGGCAGGCGCAGGCGGTAACCGGAAGCGGAAAGACTCGGGAGGGCGAACGCGAAAAGGGGACAGTCACGTTCTCGTGTGCCATAAACAGTTGTCTGCTCGCACCAATGTTCAAGCTTTAGACTGCCTTTCGCTCCAATCTTCGCCCCCCAGGGAACCGCAGACAGCCTACCCCCCACGATGGCAGATGCCGCAACTTCGCCGTCAAGAGGCTATTTTCCAAGATGTGATCTGAATGCAGGTCACGTCGTTGTTCTCGTCCCTTCCGTAGTAGGCGGTCAGCAGGGTGCCGTCATCCAACTGTGTGGTGGTCGGATATCCCAGATCTCTGTTCTTGAGATCATCCCGGAGTACAATCTCACTCTCGATATTCCAGCTTCTACCCTCATCTGAGCTCAGGCAGGCCCGGATCCCAAAAGGCTCTCGCCGGTGGCCGTAGGTGGCCAAAAGTCTCCCATCCTGAAGCTGCCGGAGATGGGCCGGATACCCCCACATCGGGGTCTTGGCCGGTGTGCTCCAGGTTTGCCCCAGATCGTGCGAATCGCTCTGGTACAGCCATCCGGCCGGCCAGGTCCTGAGAAGAGCGATCGTCCGACCGCTGGGCAGGTGAATCAGAGCCGGCTCGTTGTAGCCTATGCCGTGAACCCCGTGTTCCCCAATCACGGACGGCTCACCCCAACTCCTCCCCCGATCACGAGATCGAAGGACATAGGCCGTCCAGGTCATCGCCGACTCCGAAGTCGATGGCCCATGGAACTCCTCATAGCAAGGCAGAAGCAGAGTTCCATCCGGCAGTTCGATGATCGCCCGGAGTTGACACCCTGCTTTGAAGGGGGAAACGTCCACGTGGACCGGCTCCAACCAGCTGCGAGCATTGTCCAACGAGTGGAAAACATAGGTCATTTCATCACTGTAGCCTGTAGCCCACTGATACGGCTCCACCCGAGCCAAGCGAACATCTGTTCTTCTATCCACCGAGGCCGCCGGGGCAAAGGAACGGCGGAAGGCGTTGACCAGGATCTTTCCGTCCGACAGCTGCGTGATGCCCGGATCATCCATTCCGTAGTACTCATAGCCGCCGATGACTTCGGGATGCTCAGACCAGCTTTCACCCTGATCGCTGGAGCGAATGATCATGCCGTAGAATGAGGGATCCGCATGGGTCAATCGGGCGGTCCGGCGCATGGCTTCACAGAACGCAATCAGCATTTCTCCATCCCGGCACTTCAAGATGGTCGGCCAGGCCGAGTATCCGTGAGGATCCCAAAAGACAACTCTGTGCCTGAGGATCCCCGGGTAGGACTTGACCTCAGGAGGAGCAGGAGGCTTCGGAGGAGCCACTTCCGACGCTGCCGACAGGGGGCGGACACTCAGTGGCAGCGCTCCAAGGATGGTCAAGCGTTTCGCGAATTGCCGACGGGAAAAGTTCTTCCAGGCCATGGGAGCCCTCCGTGTTCGATCGAACCTCAGATTGAGACTTCAACACCCAAGATACAGGAAACGAAAAGGGCCCCGAAAAGGGGACAGTCACGTTCTCGTGTTCAGATAAGAAGGTCGGATGTCTAGTAGGGAGTCGTGTGGACTTTTTCGAGGTCAGGGACTGAGATCCGTTTTCTCCCAGGTTCTTTTGGGATGCGCAACGAGAATAGTGTACGCTGCAAAGCCTGGGTTCTCCTGAAGAACAACCCGGCAGGCCTCTTCCGAGGGCTGAGACTACGGCGAGGCGAAAGACTGATTCAACCCGCCCAGCCAGAACTCTTTAGGTGATGAGAAACCTGGGTTGATTGCGTTTCGACACGAGATTCGACCGGAGGATCGACTATGCCAAGAACGAGCCTGGTGGCTTCAGGGCTGGCTTGCCTGGTGCTCACCCTGGCGGTGGCAGCGCAAACGGCACGCCAGGGGGGAGAAAGCGAAGCGTGGGAGCGGCAGGCCCAAGCCTACTTGAAAAGTATTCTGTACCCGCGGGAGCAGGTGGAGGACTGGATCTCGGGCAGGGCAACGCTGGGGGAATCCTACGACAGCCAACTGGGGTGGCTGTTTGCCGACAGACGGGTCAAACACGGGGTCGATGGATCGATATCGACCTATCGGTACGCGGGTGCCCGCCGAACCATCATGTACGGCGGCAACCCTTGCCGGATCAACACCTACGGAAACAGTTTCACTCACTGCGACCAGGTCAGTGACGGCGAAACCTGGCAGGAAGTGCTCGCCGCCCACCTGTGTGAACCTCTGCGCAACTTCGGAGTCGGAGGGTACTCCGTCTACCAGGCCTACCTGAGAATGCTGCGAGAGGAAACTCGTACGTCCGCCCGGTACATCATCTTCAACATCTACGATGACGATCACTATCGAAACCTGCATGGCTGGCGCAACATTCGATTGGGCTATACGACCGGGATGTGGCCGGCCGTGCTCGGCTCCACCATGCCCTATGTCGTTGTGAATCCCGCAACCAAGCAATTTGCCGAGTTCAAAAACCCCTGTCCTACTCCCGAATCGATTCGTAACCTCAGTGACCCCGACTGGGTGTTCGAGCGATTCAAGGACGACTTCGTGCTGAAGATCGTCCTGGCCCAAAGGGACCCAGGAACGAGCTCCCCCCAGCCGAGCTACGACGTGATTGACGATCTGGCTCGGGAACACGGCCTCCAGATCAGCAGCGGGACTCCGGAAGAGCTGAAGCGAACGGCAGAGAGGCTTTACACCAGAGCCGCGCTGTTCGCCACCATGAGGATCGTCGAGAAGATCGAGCACTTTGCATCGGCTCAGGGAAAACAACTCCTCTTCGTGCTCTCCTATGGGCAACGGAACGCAGCACAGGTGCTGAAAACAGGGGAACGTTTCGACCAGAGCCTGCTTGATTTTCTAGAAGAGAAGAGGCTGCCTTATGTAGATCTGATGGAGGCGCACCGGAGGGATTTTGCCCAGTTCAACCTGACTGTGGACGAGTACATCAGGCGTTATTGGATCGGCCACTATAATCCCCGAGGCAACTTTTTTCAGGCATTTGCCATCAAGGACAAGTTGGTCGAACTGCTCGACCCGAAGCCCGTCAGCTACTCCACCGATCCCTCGACGTACATCGAGATGAAGCCCAACAGGTCCCCAGGTTCCAGCCTGCGTCAGCCCTAACCTCAATTCATTTCACCGACAAGATAATCGGTTTGTTTAAATGCATTTCAGTGGTTTTCTCAGCCATTTGAATTCGAGAGCCGTCCTGCCGACTCGAATACGATGATGAAAGCCGAAATCCGGCGATGTCCAGGGGCATTTGACCTTCCACGGGCACTCGTGAGCGATGGTTTTCTCCCAAGAGTTGGCTCCAGGGCAGAGTCCGTCCCGCAGACTTCCAACTTGGCGTCTTCCCAACAGCGGGTTCGCATTAACGGCGAAGCAGATGGGCTTGCACTCGGGTCAGAACCGGCCGCAACCATGCCGCGTACGGGTAGTTCTCGGAAAACGACAATCAAACCCTGCCCGCACAGAGAGAAGCTGACTGTCCCCTTCTTACTCTATAGGGCGATGGCAGGGCTATTCCTGGGAAGGAGAGTCCACCGAAACTACGGCTTGCTGCGGTGATCCGATTCCGAAACTGAGTACGATAAGATACTTTACCGTAGTCTGAAACAGACCTCTGACGCCCTGGTTTTTTGCGGGGAACACCACAGGAAAGAGTCCCCCTCGGCACCGGTCGGAATCCCCTGTCGCCTCTCTCGTGGCCGTTGTCCGCCGGTTCTGGTCCCCCGGGGCGACCGTTGGTATTCTCCAATGCACGCCTGATGGGTGGGGAGGTGCCCAGGACACGCCGTACCCATCCGGTCCAGGCTGGATCAGGAGTCCGTACTGATCAGTCCTCTTCTTAGCTCATTCTCGAGTTCGTTTTTTGCTGGGTGGCTGTTTTTCGTTCTGTCACCGACGCAAACTGGCGGCCCCCCGTCAGAGAACGTCCGCCAACAGGCGGACGACTCGATTGTCCGACAGGAGCAGGAAGAGATGGTTCTATACTTCCCGGATTATGTGGATGGCAGGGGCTGGTCGGTGCAACTAGTGCTCAGCAACGTCGACCCGAACGCCGCCACCGGCATCCGGGTGGAAGTCTACGACCCGGACGGACAAAACGTTCGGGATCTATTCGATTCCGATTTGACGTTGGAGATTCCGGCGCTGGGCACTCGAGTCTTGAGAAGCGCCGGTTCAGGAGCCATTCGTCGGGGTTGGATCCAGATCGAGACCGATGCGGGCACCGTCAGTGGATTGTTGACCTACCGGCACGCCCAATCAGGGATCGAAGTCGTCGTCGAGCCCGCCCAATTGGGGAAGGAGTTCGCTCTGTTCGTGGAGGAATCAGAGACCGTCGGAGCGGGACTGGCCCTCTTCAAACCGGATGCAGAATCCAGGATCGAGTTGAGACTGCGCGACGAGGAGGGGAACAATCCGTTGAACGGATTGTTCGTCCCCTGGGGGGATTTCCACCAGGCGGCGCGCACGCTCCCGGAATGGTTCGCCGTTGAAGGAATTGATATGGGATTCCTGGAGGACTTTCACGGCTTCCTGTTCCTAAGAAGTGAGGACGGTACCCCCTTCGCTCCGCTCGGGCTGCGGTTCGGGAAGCGGACCTCTTCACTCTCGGCGGTGCCGACGATTCGGGTCCCGGACGGAGGCGGGAACGACGGTGGCCATCCACCCCCGCCGACGGTGACGTTGCCGGCGTCGCCGACATCGATCGATCAGGGCCAGAGCACGACGTTGACATGGTCGTCCACGAGTGCGGCGAGTACGGAGATTACCCCGGACATCGGCGTGGTGCCCACTTCGGGCTCGCGGAAGGTGTCGCCGGACGTCACCCCGACCTGCCTCATCAAGGTAACAGGGGCGGACGGACAGACCGCCACGGCGTCGGTCACGGTGACCGCCCTGACGGGATGTCGGGATAGCGTCCCGGTCGAGCCGGTATCCGGAGAGTCGGCGGCCGCGATCCGCATTGTGGCAGGCGAGGGGCAACGCGCGTTCACTGAGCGCACCCTCGACAAGCCCCTTGTAGTTCGCGTTCTCGACACGTCAGGTCTGCCTGTTTCCGGGGTGACCGTGGATTTCGTACCAACGCCGGGAAACGGTCGGGTGGATCCCTCGACCGCAGCCACGGACTGGAACGGCGAGGTCGCGGTGGAGTGGACCATGGGCTCCGCGGCCGGCATCCAGACGCTCATGATCGCCGCAGGCGTGGCTGCCACGGGTGTCAACGTCTACGCGATCGACCTCGAGGCCGAACTCGACAACTTTTTTGCCGCGCCGACCGCCGCGGAGATCGAGGCCGTTCGTGCAGACTGGGCCGCGCGCGACATCTCTCCGGTTGACGTGTTCGTCGAATTCACGGAGACGTATCCCCTGGACGAAACCCCGGCGACCCTGCGCGTGGTGTCGCATCAGGTCGGGGAGGTGCGCCACTACGGGGCGATCCTTGCGCCAGACTCTGCGGCACCCGGGACGCTGCCCGTCCTGATGTACCTGCACGGCGGCGACAGCGGTGTCGACGTGGGCGACGTCGATATCGTCGGGCACTTCTTGGGCGAGCTGCGAGACAGCTTCGTCTACGTAATCCCGTCTTTTCGCAACGAACGGCTTGAGTATGGCGATAGCGTGTGGGTCTCGACCGGCCCTGGCGGTCACTGGGACTACGATGTGGACGACGCCCTGGCGCTCCTGAACGTGGCTCTGGAGCTGACTCCGCAGGCGAAGTCCGAAGGTGTGATCATCATCGGCGGAAGTCGTGGAGCGGGCGTCGCCATGCTGGCCGGCATCCGCGACGAGCGCATCGAGAACATCGTCGCCTTCTTCGGTCCCACCGACTTCTTCGACGACTGGGTGCGGCAAATCGTGCGCGAGGCGGTCCTGGGGCGTCCGCGCAAGCTCACGGGCGTGGCCCACATGGACTCCACCTTCGTTCAGCCCTACATGAGAGGCGAGATCGAACTAGCTGAAGTGCGCCTGGAGTTGGTGCGCCGCTCCTCCGTCCTGTTCGCCGAAGACCTGCCGGCCGTCCAGCTGCACCATGGCGATTCCGACGAGACCGTCGCCGTCAGCCAAGCGTACTCGATGATCCGTGCCATGGAGGCCTTGGGACGCGAGCCTCCCGAGTTCGAGGCCTTCATCTACGAGGGTGGAGGACACGAGGTGTTCGATCTAAGGGGTGCCATTCCGCGGGCGGTGGGGTTCCTGTGGCGTGCCCTGGGAAGGGAATAAAGTAGCTTATCGGGGTGACCTATTGCCGGAGTTGGAGGAATCTTTCGGAGAGGGAGGTGACGTCACGTGAAAACATGCCGCAAGTTCCCCGCCCGCACGACAGCAATCGACATGGGGAGCACCAGTGAGATGCTCCTTCGCATCACTGCAGCCGCACTCAATAACGAACCGAACAGAGACGAGACCACTTATGGCGTCTGGCTCACAGACGACGTCTGCTGGTCACTGGCTGTTCTTGTGCAAGAGGAAAAACGACGGACCGATGAGGAGAAGGAGAAAATCTACGAGGCCTTCGTGGAAACGGGTGCATGCCGTGAAGCCCGACACCCCGCCCGCGCACCGGGATTGGTATCCGCAGGGGACAGACTCACCGACAACCGAAACGGAACAGCGGAAGAGTTCGAGATGATGGAGATGTATCCGGTTTGGAGATCTCCACAGAAAAGCCGGCCGGCTGCGTAGGAGTTCCCCGTTCCCGGCCCTAGGAGTCTGCGCGGTAGAAATGATCGTAGCGAGAAAGTGGGGAATCGAGGCCAGATTTTCTCGATTTTGAGGTGCATAGTTGTTCTATTCGCCGAGAAATCGGGGAAATATGGACCGATTCTACCGCTTTCGCAGTAGATCGATTTCTGCGGCGCAGGCTCCTAGCTTGTGCCAAAGACCAGGGGCCTATCCCTGAACCCTCGTGCAGGGGAGATCTCTACACTCTGGAGAACTTCCATTAACTGAAATTAACGGACCCTCTCTGGAAATAAGGACGTTGCCACGTGTTTCGCTGTGGGACAATCCCTCCCGACGACCAGCAACCGGCGCGCGCCACGGGAGTTTCCGTTTCGCCGGCAGGATCAGGTGGCGACCGGAAGCGGAAAGACCCGGGCGTGCCAAGCCTCTCCGTAGGGAAGTTCGAAGCGGCCGGCTCTCAACTGCCCCAGGTTCTGAATCATGGTATCGAACACCAGGGTGTCGGGCTTGAGCCGACCCGACTCGGCCACGTCACGGAACTCCATATGGTCTATGGACCGGATCCGGCCGTTTTCATCACGGAAGTAGATAAGATTCCCGGCGGGAGGCGCGGCACCGACAGCCGCGTAGACGCCTCGGATGTTCCTCATCATGCCGTCGATGGAGCAACCGGACACGGACCCCGGAGTACAGGCTGCGATCACCAGAAAGCGATCGTGAACGATCTCGAAAGCGGACTCGACCGGCACCTGGTGCGAAGCCCAGCCGGCTGAGAAACGCTCCATTCCTGTTTGGACCGTTTCCTGCTCGGCCGGATCCAGGGTGCGATCGAAACCACTGATCCAGATTCGGGCATCGTCGGGAAGGCGGCGGAAGGTGTCCCAATTCATAGTTTCAGCCTCGATTCGGAGAGCCCTGCTCTATTCGCTCCCGGAATTATACATTAGAGTTGTAGGAATCGTAGCGGACCATAGCGAAATCCAGCCCAGGAGTCGTGTCCAATGAAACTTACCAGACGGAATTTCGTGGTATCGGCAGCAGCAGCGGCGGCCGCGGGTGCTCCCGCCCTCCAGACCAGCAAGGGAGGTCCTCTCGGGGCCAACGACCGGGTGATCTGCGCCTCCATCGGGACTGGGGGCATGGGCCGCAGCAACCTCAGGGATTTCCTCAGGTCGGAGCAGGTCCGGGTGGCGGCCGTCTGCGACGTGTGGGACCACAACCGGGACCTGAGTCTGCAGATGACCGACGACCAGGAGGGCGGCAGGGCGGCCGGCTACAAGGACTTCCGCCAGGTTCTGGATCTGGAGGAGGTGGACGTGGTCGTCGTCTCCACGCCCGATCACTGGCATGCCCTTCCCACCGTCATGGCCTGCGATGCCGGGAAGGACGTCTACGTGGAGAAGCCCCTTTCCCTGACCATCCATGAAGGACGGAAAATGGTGGAGGCGGCTCGCCGCAACGGACGCATCGTCCAGATGGGGACGCAGCAGCGTTCAGGAGTGCACTTCCAGGAAGCGGTGAAGCTGGTCCAGGACGGGGCCATCGGCAAGGTGAGTCGAGTCAACACCTGGAATTTCGGCAACGAGACTCCGGCCGGGATGGGCCGGCCCCAGGACACGGCACCTCCGCCGGGTCTGGACTGGGATTTCTGGCTGGGTCCGGCGCCCAAGGCCCCCTTCAACGGCAACCGCTTCATCCACACTTTCCGGTGGTTCTGGGACTATTCGGGAGGAATGCTCACCGACTGGGGCACCCATCACCTGGACATCGTCCAGTGGGCCATGCAGGTCGACGCTCCCGTGGCCGCGAGCGCCGTGGGGGGCAATTTCTGCATCGATGACAACCGGGAGACCCCCGACACGCTGGAGGTCCTCTACGAGTATCCCGGATTCATCGCCTCCTTCTCCCACCGCGTCGGAAACGCCCATGGTCCCGCGGGACGAGGCTACGGCATCGAGTTCTTCGGCACCGACGGGACCCTCTATCTGCACCGCGGCGGCTTCGAGATCCGGCCCGAAACCGGGGGGACTCCAGTTGCGCCACGGCCTCGCTACCTGAGGATGCTGGATCAGAAAACGCCCGATCGCCGCAGGCGAGAGTGGAGTTCCGGAGAGGGACGATCCAGATTCGTGACGGCTCCCGGCTCCGACCAGCATTTCACCCACGTCCTGAACTTCCTGGATTGCGTGCGAAGCCGAAAGAAGCCCAACTCGGACGTGGAGATCGGCCACCGTACCACCTCGACTCCCCATCTCGGTAACATCGCCCTCCGGCTGGGACGACGGATCCGGTGGGATGCAGAGAAGGAACGGGTGCTGGGAGACGAAGAGGCCAACGGGCTCGTGCGCCGGGAGTATCGAAAACCGTGGGTGCTATGAGGGGTCGATCGGCATCGGGCTGACGTCGAAGCAGGCCATCTGGGTGGTGTTCCTCACCAGGAGCCGGCCCCCGACGATGATCGGATAGTTCCAGGTCTTCCCGGTCAACGCCGAAAATCGCGCCCGCTCGCGATGTTCCTCTGCATTGGCCTCGACCAGAACCAGGTCGCCCCGCTCGGTCAGCACCACCAGGTGGCCCGAGGCCAGAAGGATCTGGCCGTAACCATAGCGGCCCCCCTTCCACTTCCTCTCTCCCGTGGCGACGTCGACGCAGGCCAGGATGCCGTCATCCAGCCCGTAGACGTGGCCCTCGTGAAGGACCGAGCCGTTGAACTTGTTCTTCATCTCCTTGTTCTTCCAGACGGTCCTTACGGTGTAACCGCCCTCGCCCCGTCCGATCTCCACCACCGCTGCGCCGTGGCCGTAACCGGAGGAGATGAAGAACCGATCGTTTCCCAGCAGCAGAGGTTCCACGGAATTGACGTCGTAGGACGTAACCCATGGGTACTCCCAGAGCAGGTCCCCGCCTTCCGGGTCCAGTCCCACGACTCGTTCGGCCGTTACCACCAACAGCTGCTGCCGCCCGGCCAACTCGGCCTGGATCGGCGCGACGTAGGCCTGTTTGTCGCTGAGGGAACCCCAGAGGAATTCGCCGGTGAGCCGATGATAGGCGACCACGGATCTGTCCGAAGGACCGCCGGGCAGGAGAATGACCTGGTCACCCGTGATCAGGGGTGAGGCGGACATGCCCCATTCCAGATTCCGGGCCCCATTGTCCGAGATGATGTTCAGACCCCATTGGACTTTTCCGCTGGCGGCGTCGAAGCAGCGGAACTCTCCCGTCGCCCCCAGGACGTAAAGCCGGCCCTCGTGCCACTGGGGAGTCGCCCTGGGCCCGTCACCCCCCATGACCTCCTGGAACTCGGCGTCCCAGCCGTGACTCCAGACCTGGGCGCCCGTTTCGGAATCGTAGGCTGCCACCACCTCCTGGCGGCCTCGCTGCTCGATGGTGAAGAGGAGCCCGGGACCGGCAACGATGGACGCGTATCCCCCGCCGACGTCGCGCCGCCAGAGCAGCGGAAGTCCGTCGCTGGGCCAGACGGTTCGAATCTCTCCCTCCAGGTAACGGCTGTCCCGGCCCGGCCCCCGGAATCCGGTCCAGCCTCGGATTCCCGACGAAGGAGGCCGGTGAGCCGCGCCCGAAGCGGACGCCCCCCCGACCGTCACGTACCGGGACCAGACCGGCGTGATGGAAACCAGCGGCCGCCACCCGGTGCCGTCCCGTTCGATGCTCAGGCCCAGTCCTTGAAACACGTAGACCCACGTCAATGCCAGAAGCGCGAGGCTTGCCCCCAGCCGGTTCCGCATCCTCCAGCCGGACCTCGCCCAGACCGGAATCAGTCCCACCGGAGGCAACAACAGGGAAAGGGCAATCAGGATCCAGGGGGTCTCGGCGCGTCCCTTGGTCATCGGGGAGGCCTATTTGTACCGGTAGGTGAGACGGCCCCGGGTCAGGTCATAGGGTGACAGCTCGACCATGACCCTGTCGCCGCGAAGGATTCGGATGAAATGGCGCCGCATCTTTCCGGAAATGTGGGCCAAAACCACGTGACCGTTTTCCAACTCGACCCGAAACATGGCGTTGGGAAGCGGTTCCGTTACGGTTCCGGTGACCTCGATGGCGTCTGACTTCTTTTCCTTGGGCTCGTCCCGTCTCTGGGGAGGCCTCTTCCGCTTTCGCGGTCTGCGGCGGCGATAAGGTCTTGGTCGAAGTCTAACCATCTCCCTCCAATGGTCGGCAAAGTACGGTTGCGAAACCACAACCGGGAGTGGAGGCTAGCACAGCCGCAAACGGGAAATCAAACAGACCACCGGCACGGGTCACAGCCGTTGGCACAGCTCGATGGCAGGACGCACGAAAGGAGGGACCCTCAGCGGTGGAGGATGGAGGCGAGAACTTCTTCCATAATGTCGAAGGCCCAGTGGACCTCCTGATCCTCGATGACGTAAGGAGGAAGGAAGTAGAGGACGTTCCCCAGAGGACGCAGCAGAAGACCCTTCTCCTGAAAGGCTTGGATCAACCGGGGAGATCGAGAGTCGAGGTAGCCGGCCTCTCCCTCGGCTTCCAGTTCCACCACTGCCAATCCTCCAATCCCGCGAACCTCCGCCACTCCAGGCAGCCGGGCGATGCGGGCCAGGCGCGCCGAGAAGAGTTCTTCCAATCGAGCCACTCGCTCCAGCCGGTCTTCCTCATCGAACAGGGCCAGGCTTTCCAGGGCGACGGCGCATCCCAGGGGGTTGGCGGTATAGGAATGTCCGTGCAGGAAGCCCCGCCCCCGATCCTCGCTGAGGAAGGCCTGATACAGGCGCTCCGTCACCAAGGTGGCGGCCAGGGGAAGATACCCTCCCGTTAGCGCCTTGGAGAGGCACATGAGGTCGGGTGTCACCGGTCCATGCTCGCACGCGAACATCTTTCCGGTCCTGCCGAAGCCGGTGAAGACCTCGTCGGCGATGAGGAGCGTCCCGTGCCGGCGGGTCAGATCCCGGACCAGGTTCAGGAATTCCACCGGCCAGATGATCATTCCCCCAGCGCCCTGAACCATGGGTTCCACGATGACCGCCGCTACCCGATGACCCGACTCCCGCAGGAGATCCTCGAGCCGTCCGCTGCACTCGATGCGGCACGTGGCGCGGACCCGTCCCACCGGGCAGGTACGACAGGTGGGAGAGTGGGTCTGGAGCTGCTGAACCAGGAGGTCCGCGAACTGGGCATGGAAGGCATCGACTCCCCCCACCCCCATGGCCCCCAGGGTGTCGCCATGGTAGGCATGTTTCAGAGAGATGAAGAGGTCCCGGGTCTCGCCCCGGTTCTTCCAATACTGGTAGGACATCTTCAGAGCCACTTCCACCGAAGTGGAACCGTTGTCCGAGAAGAAGACCCGAGTCAAACCCGACGGCGCCCGCCGGACCAGCTCGGAGGCCAGCCGTGCCGCCGGTTCGTGTGTGCAACCGGCAAACATGACGTGCCCCAGCCGCGAAGCCTGTTCCTCCAACGCGCGGTTGAGACGGGGATGGTTGTGTCCGTGGATATTGACCCACCAGGAGGAGATGCCGTCCAAAAGGCGCCGGCCGGCCGCTGTATGGAGATAGATCCCCTGGGCACGATCGATGGGAATCGGAGGAGGCGCGGTCTGCATCTGGGTGAACGGATGCCAGACGTATTTCCGATCCTGGGGTATCCAACCGCCGAAATCTCCCATCGCTGACACTCGTTACCGTACTACACCCTACCGTCCGGCCGGGACTCCCGGAGATTGCGCTCCAGCACACCGTCCGGGTCGAATTCGGAAGCTGCCCGGGCGACGGTCTCCCGGGAGAGGGGATTAAGCGGTTCCAACTCCGCCACGACACGGGTCTGGCCAAACCTCTCGATGGCCCGTCGATTCTCAAGGTTGAGGGGACCGTTCAGGACCACTCCCGCCAGATTCAAGCCCCTGGAACGGAGCGCTTCGAGGGTCAGGAGAGTGTGGTTGATGGTCCCGAGCCGGCTCGACGACACCACGAGACAGGGGAGGTCCAAGGCCTTCAGCAGATCGGCCAGGAGATACCCGCGATCGGTCAGGGGCACCAGGAGCCCACCGATCCCCTCCACCACCAGAAGACCGTTTCCGGAGGATTCGCGATGACGCCGGTAAGCGGAGAGGATGCGTTCCGGTTCGATCTCGACTCCAGCCAGGCGGGCCGCCAAGTGAGGCGAGAGGGGCGGCGCAAAGCGGTAACATTCCTCCAGAATCCGCAGCTCCGGTCCCACCAGGGACGCCACCTCCCGGCTGTCGCTTCCCTCCTCCGCCCCCGTGGCAACCGGTTTCCAATAGGTCACTCCCATTCGTCCGATCCAACCGGCCAGGAGAACGGCGGAAACGACCGTCTTCCCGATCTCGGTTCCCGTTCCGGTGACCACGATTTCCATCAAACGGCCTCTAGGGCTTCAGCCAGTGTCCGGCAAAGTCGATCCAACTGCTCGGGAGTATGGTTGGCGTGAATCGAGATCCGCAGCCGTGCGGTCCCGGCCGGCACCGTGGGGGGACGAAGCGCCCTCACGTCCATGCCCCCGTCTCGAAGCCGCTGGGCGACGGCCAGGGCACGGCGGTTGTCCCCCAGGATGACCGGCACGATGGGTCCCGCACTGTCCAAGGTGTCCAGTCCCTGAGCTCTCAGTTTCCGGCGCAGGCGCCGGGAAAGTTTCAGGACCCGTTCCCGGCGTCCCGGGTCGCTCCGAATGATCTCCAGAGCCGCTTCCAACGCGTAGAGGAGAAGCGGCGGCGTGGACGTGGTGAAGATGAAGCTGCGGCAAGCATTGATCAGGTACTCGATGACGGTTCGGGGGCCGGCCACGAAGGCGCCGGCCACTCCCAGGCCCTTGCCACACCCCGAGACGATGGCCGCAGCCCGTTTCTCGATTCCGAAATGCTCCGTCAGACCCGACCCTCTCCGGGCGCCGAAGAGCCCGGTGGCATGGGAGTCATCCACGATCAGATCGGCTCCCCACGCTTCCGCCAGGTCGGCGTACTGGTCCAATGGTGCGATGTCTCCATCCATGCTGAAGAGGGACTCGGTGACCAGAAAGGTCCGGCCACGCGGATGGGGAGTCGCGAGAGCGGTTCGCACCGCCTCCAGATCCCGGTGGCGATGAACGATTCTCCGCGCCCCGCTCAAACGCAGACCGTCGATGATGCTGGCATGGTTGAGCCGGTCCGAAACCACTCGGTCCCGGGGACCGATGAGTGCGGACAAGAGACCCAGGTTGGCCTGATAACCGCTGGGGAAGACGAGGGCGGCTTCGGTTCCCTTGAAGCGGGCCAGCTTGTCCTCCAGGCGGCGGTGATGCCGCGTGCTTCCCCGCAGCAGCCGGGAGGACGGGGCGGAGACGGGACGGGACCCGGCCTCCTCTTGCAGGCGCTCGATCAGGAACGCCCTCAGCCGGGGGTCGCGGGACAGATCAAGGTAGTCGTTGGAGCAGAAGTCCTCTAGCTCGGGGGACACTTCCTCAAGGGATCGGTAGAGCCCGGACGAGCGAACTCGCTCGAGGCGCTGCTCCAATTCCCGACCGAGAGTTCTCATGGAGCCCACGCCGACATGGGTCACACGCTATTGGAATTACCCCAACCGGTCAAGAATCCTGCGGGTCTTGGCATCCCCACCATTTGAGTTCCAATTCCGGCGTTCCCTATAATGGGCAGAACCGATGGCGGCGTACCCAAGTGGCTAAGGGAGAGGTCTGCAAAACCTCCATTCACCGGTTCGAGTCCGGTCGCCGCCTCCAAGCCCTCTGACGCACCGCCCGGAGACGTAACATGGGCAGGTCCCGTCGATTCCTGCTGCTCCCACTGGCGATGATCCTGGTTTTCCTTCTTCTCCGCGACGGCGGACCAGATCCGGAGTACGTGTCCCATTCCCACTCCAATTCCCAGATCCAGACGCAACGAGACGAGGACAGGGTGCGGCGGCCTTCGCCGTACGGCAGCGGCGAGAAAAGACCTCACGGGTTACCCCCGGGCGGGACCGCGAAGAGGGCGGGACCCTGGACCGATGCGCTAACCCGTCTCGAGATCCTGGTGGTCGATGAAGAAACGCAAGTCCCCCTGCCGGAAGCAACGGTTCAGATCACGGAGGTGTGGTCGCCATCCAGAAAATTGGCGGGGCAGACCGGACCCGATGGAAGGGCCTCTTTCGAACTGGACCGCGGACAGTACTGGCTTTGGGCGGACCATCCCGAGTACGTTTCCGACAACGCCGGTTTCGCAGCTGAGGGATCGATGGCTCAGCGCACCATTGTCCTGACGCCTGGAGATCCACCGGGATTCCGGGTGACCGGGTCGGTGCATGACGAGGCAGGCCGAGTGGTTCCGGGAGTCATCGTTTCTCTGGGGACTCAGCTAAAGACGGGTAAACGTCCCTTCTGGCCCTTACGGAGGCCCGTACACATCCCATTTCGAGATTGGAACCGGCTCGTGAGAAGCATGACTATACCCAGCCATGCCGAGACGGATCAGAACGGTGTCTTCTCGCTGGAAGCCCCGGAAGGGACCTACGAACTCCATGTATTCTCACTGACACATCAGCATTATGAGGACGCAGTCCAGGTTCCCACTCCGGGACCTCTCGAAATAGTCCTGGCGGAATGGGACGAGCTCGTCCGGCTGTCGGGCCGGGTTTCCGATGGGGAGGGACTTCCCCTGGCCGGCGCAAGCGTTAAGCTGGGAGTCAGTACCAAGTCCGGACCACGGGGACGTGCTGGCGCCACCACCGGTTCCGACGGCCACTTCGAATTCATTTTCCCTCCAAGCATCACCACACTGGAGGTCGAATTCAAGGACCACAAGACATACTGGCAGACCCACGAGGTGACTCAGGACACCAAGATCTTTCCCGTCCTGCAGAGATACAAGAAGTACCGGAGCTTCACGGTTCAAGTCTACGACGGCAAGGGACGGATCGTGGCGGACCCCTTCGTGATCGGGACCGCACTGGAGAGCGGCAAGGGTGTCGTCTCCCCGGTCGCCGGCAACATCGACAGATCGAAGTCGCCACAGACCTACCACGCCACCGAATATCCCTTTCGCATCTATGCCACGGCCCTCCACCTGGGACGCGGCATCACGGAGGCCAAGGTGATCCGGTCCTACCAGGCCAACATCGATCTCCGGGTCAGGGGCGGGGGGCGGGTCGAGGGGAACGTCGCTGATTCCGACGGGATCCCCGTGCGGGATTTCACCATCGTATTGAGAAAGGACGGCTTCGACCTGGGGATCTTCAGAAGCTTCTCCCAGGAGGGACGATTCAGCCTTGAAGAAATCCCGCCGGGCCTCTACTCCTTGAGCTTCCACTCGCGCCCGGAGTTGGACCGGACTCAGGAGCCGGGAAGGACCCAACCGGAAATGGCGACGGTTCGTCCGAAACTGGTGATGATTCAGAATGATCGGACCAGTTTTCTGGACGTGGTTCTCCGGCCGCAGGGATGGGTTAAGACCGCGGGCCAAAGGAGCGGGGGATTGGACCCAGACGCTGAACCGCGGCCGGAATATTGATACGAACCGTCGCACTCCGAATCTTCCGTGAAGTTTCAAGATCATTATCTCCCCCGGTCCAGGAGGTGATTCATGCGCAGTTCTCGGATTGACGGCGTTCAGACTCGCCGCGGTTTTCTTCACCGATCGGCCATGGTCCTGGGAACCGCCGCCGCGGCCCATCTTGCCGGAGCCGAGGCGCGAAGCGCGAGCATCTCAAGTCAGAACAGGCAGGACGACCGGTCCCTGAAGATCGATGCGCATGGCCACATCAGTCAAGTTGAGATCCAGGACCTGGACGGACGGTACGACAGGGAGTTCAAGTACGGGATGTCCCACCGGGACAACCTCTACCTGATGGATGCCGTCGGCATCGACGTGCAGGTGCTCCAATGCTCCTACTACCTGCATCGATATCACCGCCGAGTGATGAAGGAACATCCGGACCGGTTCGTCGCCATCAGCAAGATCGACGAACGGCTGCTGCCGGGTGACCGCGGGCTGAAGCTGATCCAGCAACACGTCGAGGAATGGGGCTTCAAGGGCTGGTACTACGACTGCTGGCCCCCGGAGCAGAGGGTGAAAATGGGGATGGACCCCAAGGAGTGGGGCACCCCCGATCCCTTCTACCACTTCGACCATCCCCGTTACGACCCTCAATGGGAACTGGTCCAGTCACTGGGCGTCCCCGCCTGCATCACGTCTTATGCAGACAATTTCCAGACCCTGGGGCCCGCCGTCTTGAACCTAGGAGCCTGCGCCGCAGAAATTCACCTACTGCGAAAGCGGTAGAATCGGTCCATATTTCCTCGATTTCTCGGCGAATAGAACAACTATGCACCTCAAAATCGAGAAAATCTGGCCTCGATTCCCCACTTTCTCGCTACGATCATTTCTACCGCGCAGACTCCTAGTCAAACGGTTCCCGGATCTGAAGGTGGTCCTCATCCACGGCATTTGGCCGCCCAGCTGTCTCCAGGACGACAGCTCCGTCCGAATTCCTGAAGCGGTCGTCGAGGGGGTCAGAAACTACAACGTGGTCCTGGAGCTCCTCACCGGACTCCAGCACAGGTCCGACCTGTACGGACCCGGGGACGTGGTGCTCAAGGCGTTTTACGACACCTTCGGCCCGGCCAAGCTGATGTGGGGCTCCGAGTACACCCACGCGAATCTTCCGACCGTCGGGCAGTACCGGCACCAGTTCGACTACATCAAGGAGCGGTGCCCGTACATGAGCGAAAGCGACGTCGCCCAGATCCGGGGTGGGACCGCCATGGAGACGTATGGCATCCAAACCTGAGTCTGACGGTGACATGGTGAACCGTCCTGTGCCGAGCAAACGAGCGCTCATCGAGCAACGCCTCCGGAGCGCGCGCGGAGTTGCGGACCGTGGTCTCAGCACCAGTGACGTGATGCGGCTCACACGCGGGGAAAAGCGAGTGATTCTGGTCGATACCGGAGCTTCGGTGAAACTGGTGGCGCCACGGGACCCGGCGAGTGACGCGGGTAGAGATTGAAGCGGGACCGAAGGATTATCCCAATCGGATGCGGATGACGACGGCCCCCATGGTCTTCCCCAATTCGAAGTCGTTGCGCGGACTGTCCTTGTGGGCGTTGTGGCAGGTCACGCACGCCGGCGAGTCGCCACCGGATGGCCGCCGTATATCCGAGGAATCGGCTCCGGCGGCCGGCGAGAATCGCCGCCAGGGTTTCTGCCCTGCGGAACCCAGGAGCCACCATGCCGAAACCGGCGACCACGAGTCGTTGGCGCTGCCCGCCTGCCGTCAGCATACCCCGTTCTCCAGGCCGAGCAATCAGAGCCGAGTCCTCGGCCCCGCCTGAAGGGTTAGTCCCACAGATGCCCGGTTGCGAGCGAACCTGGGAGCGGATGTCCTACCGGAACAGCACGACCACTTCTTCCAGGATCGGCGATACGACTCCTGTGGGAGCGGTATGGAGAGTCGCCCGGTATTGAATCACCGAGTGCGATGGATCCGTATGCGGGATATTGGAGGGATGTTCGAAGAAGGTCGCCGGACCGCCGGGTCCCCGCCACGCGGCGCCGGCCAATTCTGCTTCCGACTCGGCCGTCCTGATCTGGAAACGCACTCGGCTGCCCAGGGGCGTCTGAGCCTTCCAGGTCAGATTCGCCGGACGGCCCTCGGCGAACGAGTGGACTGACGAGACATAGTCGAACTCGAATCGCCGGTCGTAGATGTTGCCCAGGTCCACTCCCGAGTCGTTATGGGGTCCGCGGACCGGAATCTCCAGCCGGCGGTCGGCCCGGAAGCCATCGCCCCCTCCCCAGTAGAGGAAGGAGTTGGTGGCATGATCGCCGAACGAGCCGATCCGGTTGGCGTTCCCCTCGGAACGGTGGCAGACGAAGAGAATGTCGGCATATCCGTCCTGGTTGAAGTCCGCCACCATGCTCCCGGCTCCGGAATTGGTGGGCAACTCGAACATCCGCTTCGGGTCGAACCCGTCAGGTCCGCCCAGATGCACCCGTGAGAGAGTCGCCCGGCTCGATCCGGTGTTGTAATTGGGGCACACGAGGTCCAGCCATCCATCCTGGTTCACGTCCGCCACCGTCACCAGGTTGGTCCCCTCGATCTCGAATACAGTGCGCCGGTCGGCCGAGTATTCTCCCTCTCCCGCACCCCAGTAGACGAACCCCGTGGTCAACCGGGAGCCCCCCTCGATGCCACGGCTCAAGACCAGATCGAGCACTCCGTCCCGATTCAGGTCGGCGACCTCCGCGCCCCGGAGGCCGGACGACCCGGGAACGATGCCACGGCGCGACGAGGAATAGCCGCGGCTTCCGTCGCCCCAATAGATGGGGACGCCCTCTGCGTTGGCCGAGAAAACGAGGTCCAGGTGTCCGTCCCGGTTCAGGTCGGCAATGGCCGGGATGCCGGTGGGTCCGTTGTCCAGTTCCAGCCGCTCGGTGACCACGAAACCTTCGCCGCCGCCCCAGTAGACGAACGCCCCTTTTTCCGCCAACTCGTCACTGGGGACGTTGGACAGAACCACGTCCAGCCATCCGTCCCGGTCCAGATCGGCAATGCTCACGCCGGCGCTGCCGCGTCCCATCAGGGCGGACCGGTTGTTGACTTGGAACCCGTCCGGATCACCCCAGTAAACGTGGCTCTCCTGGCGCCATCGGACCGTCTCTCCGAAGTTGGAGACCACCAGATCGGTCCAGCCGTCGTCGTCCAGGTCCGCCGATCCCCATTCATAGGGGTCGACGGCGGGCAGGGAGATTCGCCGCTCGACACTGTATTGGCCCTGGGCATCTCCCCAGTAGACGAAAACGGGACTGTTTCCACCCCGGCTGCGCGCCACCGTGTTGTTGAAGAGGACGTCCAGATGGCCGTCGCCGTTGAAGTCGGTCACCAGGTTTCCCACCGCGCCCTGGGTGAAAAGGGAGGTGCGCCGGGTGGGAGCGAATCCCTGTTCCGAGTTCCATTGGATGTAGGAGGGGACCTCGAACGAAAAGTGTTCCTTGTAGTTGGAGATGACCAGGTCGACGTGCCCGTCCCGATTCAGATCGGCTGCCGAGACGCCCCACGCTCCCACCGTCTCGAACTCCTGCCGCCGGTCCTCGGAAAAGCCTTCGCCCGAGCCCCAATACAGATAGGAATAGGTGAGAGGGTTGCCGTGGGACTGATGATTGGTGAAGAAGATGTCGTGGTGGCCGTCGCCGTTGAAATCGGCCACTGCGGTGTCGCGGGCATCGCTGGTGGGAAGCTCCAGTCGCCTCTCGGCCGAGAAGCCCTCCTCACCGTTGAGATAGACGAAAGAAGCCGGGCCCTTCCCGTTGGCGATCACCAGGTCCGTGTGGCCGTCGCCATTCACGTCGGCCGCTTCCACGGCGAACGCCTGATGGGTGGGAAGATCCACCTTGCGCCGGGGACTGAATCCCTCCTCACCGCCCCATAGAACATAAGAGTCGATGTCCTGGTTTCCCTTGTCCTCCTGGTTGGCCAGGATGAGATCGGGCCATCCATCCTGGTTCAGATCGGCCACGGCGGCGTCCGAGGCCCCCAGCGCCGGGACATCCACGTAGCGCTCCCGGTCCGGACCTTGGGCGGAGCCCCAGAAGATGCGGGACGGCGAATCGTAACCCCCTCCCCGAAATCCGACACGGTACTCCCAGAATCCGGCGGACAAAGCCAGGACCACGTCGGGGTGCCCGTCACGGTTCAGATCGGCCACGGCGGCTCCCTGGGCCGCCCGCGACGGAAGGGTGATCTTCCTGGAAAAGGGGTGGAATCCCCACGCCGAGTCGGCCCGGCGGTTCTTCAACTCCTCGATCCCGCCAAAATAGATGAACGAGTCCATGCCGTCCCAGGTGCCGTTAGTGTAGTTGGGGAAGACCACGTCCATCCGGCCGTCCCCGTTCAGATCGCCGGCCGCCGCCCACTGGGCGCCGTCATTGGGGATGAAGGAACGGCGGGACACGTCGAAGTCCCTGCCGTTTCCCCAATAGATGGCCGCGTCCATCTTCTCCCTGTGGGGATGGGTGTTGGAAAAGACCAGGTCGATGAATCCATCCTGGTTGAGATCCCATCGATTCACCAATTGGATGCGTCCCCGCCGGGACACGTAGGTGTTGGCTCCGCCGTCTCCAAAGCTGCCGTCAACGAAATCCTCGAAGCTGGATTCCTTCCAGACCTTCGTCTCCGTCTGGCCCCAGGCCGCAACGGCGCAAGGCAGAAAAAGCAAGGTCAGCCCCAGATTCCAGCGCATATCAGACCTCCCGGGCATTCAATGGCCAGCCTGTTCGAGGTACTTCCTGGCGAACTCGAGCAACTTCTTGGATCGCAGGCCGATCTTCCGGGCCTCTTCCTCCGCCTTCGCCATGCTCCAGCCATGGTTGACCACTCGGTGAAGAATCCAGAACGCTCCGACCCGATTGGCGCTGGCGCAATGAATGAAGAGGGGCCGGTTCGACTCATCCGACACGATCCGCAGAAACTCGTCTCCCAGCTTCGGAGTCAGGTGATTCGAGTCCACCGGAAGATGGAAATATTTGAGTCCAAGCGCCTGCACGGCAGCTCCCTCTTTCGCCACGCCGGGGTCCTCGGCGGCGGTCCGCAGGTTCAAGACCGAGTGGACCCCTTTCTGCTTCAGCCGGATCAGGTCCTGGTGGGCCGGTTGGCCGCCGGTACAGTAGTCCCGGTTGATCCAGAGGAAGTTGCGAGCCGAGACCGGCGACTCGGAATCCTGTGCCGGCATCACTCCAGGCAACAAGACCGCCCAGAGCAGAGCGGCCGGAAAGATGAATCTCACGACGTGAGTATACCGGAGGCAGTCCGCAAAGTTGGGCCCTGGAAAAATCCCGGCTTCATTCGAAGACCGGGCCTGATAAAATGCCCATCTGTATTCTGTGACCGGAATCGAAGTCCTATCTGTTGCCGCCATGCGATTTCGCCGCCTGTCGTGGGCCGCCGGCCTCTTGGGGTTCACCCTGGTCCCGCTCGACGCCCAGCAGGAACTCGTTCCATCTTTCCGAGCCCAATCCGAGGTCGTCCTGGTCGACTTGGTGGTCACCGACAAGCGGGGACAATTCGTCCACGACCTGAAGCCGGAGGAAATTCAGGTCTTCGAGGACGGCAAGCTCCAGAGACTGACCTTCTTCGACCTGCGCAGACGGGCCGGGTCCGAGGAACAACTGGTTTCGGACGTCAGAACGGGCGCCGTTCCGACACCCGCCCTCGCCGCCAGATCTCTCCCCACGACCCCGCAGGACAGGGGCTATTTCGCCTTCCTGTTCGACCTGCAGGCCATGTCCTTTCATGGTTTGGAACGAGCCAAGGAATCCATACGACGGTTCGCCCGCTCCGAACTGGCTCCCACCGACCGGGTGATGGTGGCCAGCATACGGCCGCAGTTTCGAGTCGAAATGCCCTTCACCAGCGACATTTCCCGATTGGACGCCACCCTCGACCAACTGGTCGCGAGAGATTTTGAAGAGACCAGCATCGCCCGGTTCGTGGAGAGTTTGGATCATTCCTTCGCCCGAATGGAGATGGGAGCCCTGGACACCTTCGATCCCGGTCAGGCCGCGGCCGGAGGAGAGCAGAGACTCGATCAGAATCTGAATGGAGCCATCTCTCAGGCAGCGGACCACGGCCGCGCTCTCGTGGTGAAGGTCGAACTGCAATTGGACTTCACCTGCGCCGCCATCGGCGCACTCTCCCGGCATCTGGGCTCCCTGCCCGGACGAAAGCAGCTGATCTACTTCTCCAACGGCTATCCTCTCGATGCCAAGCGCACCGTCACTCACCTGATTTCCCAACGAGCCATTGCCTACTCTCCGGGACAGATCACCCTGATCCATCTGGCAGCCAACAACTACATGGCGGGAGCCTCTGAATCCTCCCATCTGATCAACCGGCTCGGGTCGGCGGTACGCCAGGCCAATCGAGCCCAGGTTTCGGTGTACAGTATCGATCCCCGAGGTCTGATGGTCCCCGCGATCAGCACCTCTGAACACAGAGGTTCGGGCAATTACCTCTACCCGACCTACTCCACCGAGGACATCACGGCCCCGCACCAGTTTCTGGCCTCCCTCTCTATGGAGACCGGTGGGCTCTGGTTCGCCGACGACAACGACCTGGAACGCCCGATCCGCAGTGCCTACCGGGACGGCAGCCAATACTACCTCTTGGGATATGTCCCGTCCTCGATCCGGAAGCAGGGCAAGTTCCACAAGATCAAGGTTAAGGTCAGAAGAAAAGGCATCCGGATGCGGTACCGGGAAGGTTACGTCGAAGAGGACCCGCGGGAAGCCGAAACCGTCGATCTGGCCAACGCCTTCAAGTTCCCCGACCTGTTCCAGGACTTTCCCGTCGATACCCGGGTCCTGAACCGGAAGGGGCAGGTGCAGGTGCAGGCCCGAATTCCCACCGGCGCCTTCATCTTCAGATCCCAGGGAGGACAGAACCGGTGCGTCATAGAAATGTTCGGGGCACTCTTCGACGACGCCGGGAAATGGGTCGGAGAAAACTTCTACTTCGTTGAGAAGATCGATCTGGACTTCAACCAGCAGGATCTGGACAAATTCCTGCGCTACAAGCACTTCGTTCCCGTGGCGGCAGGAAACGCGCCGGATGGGCCCCGCGACCTGGTGGTCGTGGTCCGCCAGAGTCTCACCGGAAGGATGGCGACCTCTACCCATCGGATCGTCCCGAACTGAGATGGACTCCTACGGCATC
Organism: Acidobacteriota bacterium; assembly: GCA_965263035.1. Classification (GTDB taxonomy): domain Bacteria; phylum Acidobacteriota; class UBA6911; order RPQK01; family JAJDTT01; genus JAJDTT01. The sequence continues at coordinate 3,122,562 of OZ253580.1, read as the reverse complement.
GGTAGGGTCTTCTTGATTTGAAAACGGTGGATAAGCCCAACCTCATCTACATCACTGCCGACCAACTCAAGGCCTCGGCGGCGCCCATGCTGGGAAACCGGCTGATCTCCTGTCCCTTCATGGAGGGTCTGGCGGCAGAGGGAATCACTTTCCCCGAGACCTATGCCGCCAGCACCATCTGCACCCCCAGCCGGGCTTCCGTCTTCACCGGAGTTCATCCCCTGGTCCACCAGGTCACCTGTTGGCAGAACAAGGCTCCTCTGAACCTGCCGCAGATGTCCGAGCTCTTCGCCTCGCACGGTTACTACACCGCGGTCTCGGGTCATTTCGAGCAAGGCCGTAATCTGAGCCGCGGCTGGTACGAGCAGGTGGACCTGCGCGAGCCCGGTCCGCTGGCCCGCGCCCTGGAGACCAAGTACTCTCATGGCCGCAGAGACGTGGGCTGGTCCTGCGGAGCCATCGAATGCCCTCCCGAGGAGGGGCATTCGGCGCTGCTGGCGGATCGGTCGATCCGCATGATCGACACGGCACGGCGATCCCGGATGCCTTTCTTCCTCCACTTCTCCTTCAACGACCCTCATCCCTCCTATTTCGTGCCTCCCCCCTACGATTCCATGGTGGACCCCGACCACGTCGTTCTCCCGGTGATGGACCACGACGGGGCGAGGCCCGCCTGGCAAGACCAGGCCCTCAAGGAAGTCCGGACCGGGGAGGCTACCGAACACGATCTCAAAAAGGTGGTGGCCGTCTACAACGGAATGATCCGCTATGTGGACGACCAGATGAATCGGGTCTTCCAGGCCCTGGCCGAAAGGGAACTGCTGGAGAACACCTGGGTGGTCTTCGCCTCCGACCACGGCGATTTCATGGGAGAGAAAGGACTCTTCGAGAAGTGCGAGGTGCCGTACGAATGCCTGACCCACGTCCCGCTGGTGATCCGCCCGCCCACGAATCTCACGGCTCGGAGGGGAATCCGGATCCCCGGCCTCGTGGATCTGGTGGATCTTTTTCCCACCTTCCTCTCACTGGCCGGAATTCCGGTTCCCGAATACGCTCAGGGACGGGATCTGATGGCCTGGGTGGGCCGGGGAGCGGAGCGGCCGCTACGCCGTGTCGTCTTCGCCCAGGTCGGCGACTACCAGGGACATCTCAAGTCCACCTTTCCCACCGGAACCTTCAAATCGGGGCGGCGAAACGCCCTGGTTCGCGCCGGACGGAGCCGGGAGCTCTCCTACATCCGGGATCCCCAGTACGGTGACGAAGCCTACGATCTCACGCAGGATCCCCGCGAACTGGACAACCTCCTGCAGCGGGGGTCGGTCCCGGCTGCCGCCGATCAGCTCAGGGATGACCTCGACCGCTGGGAGGAGGCCTGTCTCGACTTGCGGAGGCAGTTGAACGTCATCCCCGGAGACCGGGGATTTGAACCGGGTTGGGAATAACGGGGCGGTATGGGAGCGGGGGTTTGTAACCCCCGATTCCGGGGTGTGGGGGGGACAAGGATGTCCCCCCTCCCAGGAGCCCCTACCTGGTGGCGCCGGCCTCTTGCAGATAGCGGACGACCTCGGTGTGACGGTTGGAGGCGGCGGCCGAAAGGGCAGTGAGGCCCTTCTGGTCCTTGATATCCAGGCGAGCTCCCGCGTTCACCAGCACTCGAACGACCGGGAGATAGCCCTCCGTCGCCGCGCCGATGAGTGCCGTCTTTCCTTCGTTCTCGCGGGCGTCGGCGGCGGCCCCGGCCGCCAGCAGGGCTTGCGTGGTTTCCAGGCGGCCGTTCCAAGCGGCCCACATCAGGGCGGTGGCCCCGGTGTAATCGCGTGATTCCAACTGGGCTCCGGCGGTCAGCAACTTCCCGACGATCAGTGTGCGCCCCTCCCAGGCGGCCCCCATGAGCCCGGCCCGGTCGTTCTTGTCCTTGAGGTTCACGCCGGCTCCGGCTTCCAGAAGAACCTCTACGGTGTCGCCATATCCCTTCCAGCAGGCCCAGATGAGGGGTGTCATTCCGGCCAGCTCATCCCGGGGATCGATCTCGGCGCCTCGCTCCAACAGGATCTTGACCACTTCGGTCTGACCCACCCAAGCGGCGGCTGTCAGAGCCGTGGTTCCCTGCTCGTCCCTCCCGTTGACGTCCACACCGAGGTCCAGCAGGTATTTCACCGCGGCCACGTCTCCCCGTTCGGCAGCCTCGATGAGATGGGTCGGCTTCTCCTGCTGCCGGATCGCACCAGACGCGGGTCCCACTATCAGTAGCGCCGCGGCCAGCGTCAAAACCGCCGGTTTTCTGATTCTCGATCTCATGGCTGAGCGATCCTGGCCAGGGAGTCGGCCTTGAGCCACCCCACGTTACCGTCGGCGAGCAGGGCCTCGACCCACGATCCCGAAACTTCCTGAATCCGTACCTTGGTCCCCTCGTGAAGCGTGAAGACCTGGATGCCCTCTTCTCCCGGGGCACTCACGGCCCTGGCCTCCTGGGCCAGAATGATGGCCTCGGAGGACTCTCTTTCCCGGCGAATCTGACCGGCCAAACATAAGGAAGAAAGGATCACCAAGAGAGCTCCGGCCCAGATGATCTTACCGGAAAACCTGCGTGCCCGATGCCACAGAAGCTTGAGAATCCAGGCCGACGTCAGGACAGCATAGGAACTCCACATCAGGATCCATAGAGCGTTGCGAGGAAAATAGAACACGAGCCGCTCCAAGAGGACCAAGAGCCGGAACCGGGGCAGCTCCGGAATCTGATCGACTACCTTGAGCCGAGCCAGCGACAGGTTGATCTCCAGATCCTCATCTCCGGGGATCAGTCGAGCCGCTCGTTCGTAGTGAAGAATCGCCTGCCCCACCTCGCCCAATTTGTAGTAGCAATTCCCCATGTTGAAATAGAGTGGGCCCGACTCGTATCCCATGGCGGCGATGCCGGCGTAGCTCTCCAACGCCTTCCGGTAGTCGCCGGCCTCGTAGAGGCGATTCCCCTGGAGGAAGAGCCCCTCCCTGGAGTCTCCCCACACCGGAACGGCAACCAGAGTCAGGAAAAGCAGAGCGACCGCCCGCGGATTCATCAGGAGGGCCCCCCTTCCGGCCGGGACGCCAGCTCCTGCTGCATCCGTGTGAGCGCCTCCCGGGCGCTGGCCATCAGGTTCCGCATTTCCTCCCGGCCGGAGGAAGAGGGCGCGAACTGCTTCAGATCACAGATCTGGAGACAGTCGAAATAGCGCGTCAGGGATTCCTCCGGGATGCCCCTGACCCGCAACGACTCCTTGACCTCCTGACTGACCATTCCGGCTTGGGCCGCGTTGAGCTTGTCGGCCAGATAGCCCATGAGCGCCTGTCCCACGGCCTGATAGAACTCTTTCTCCGCGCCCTGGTCCAGATGAGCCTGGGCCCGGGCAAGTCTTTTTCGGGAGATCCGGCGAGCCCGTCTTGCGCGCGCGTAGGCCACGTCTCCCTTGAGGCGCGTCAGATGCCGCCGGTAACCGACGGCGCCCAGAAGGCACAGAAGCGGCAGGGAGAAGGGAATCCAGAACCCCTCGGCCGTCAGCAAGGACTCCCCGGTCTTGCGGAATGAACCGGATCCGATCTTGATGAACCGGATATCCTGCCCCAGCAGCTTCACCTCCTGGCGGGAGAGCCCTCCTTCCGCCGCTTCCGCCAGGTGATCGCCCGGCGCCACCTGGACCGACAACTCAGGAGCGCGGCTGATCCGGTAGGCGCCCTCGACCGGGTCGAAGTACGCCAGCTTCACCGGCCCCAGCCGCACCGGACCGGGACGGCGTGGAATGAGCACGTATTCGTAGGTCTTCTCTCCCGAGATCCCGCTCGGATCCCGTCGGATCTGCTGCTCCACCTTGGGCGGGTAGACTTCGAAGCTGGAAGGGAAGGAAATCCGGGGTTCGCTCAGTCCGGCCAGATTGCCGCTGCCGGAAATCCGAACCTTGTAGGTCAGGGCCTCGTTGGCCTTGACCTGAGACTTGTCCAATTGACCGGCAATGGAGAAACTTCCCACGGCGCCCTGGAATTCCGGGGGCCTGCCCTCCTGGGGCAAGGGCAGGACTTGCACCCGAAGCGAATTGGAAGCAACTTGGCGGGTCACTTCACGCCCGAAGAGGTCGCCGGAGAAAAAGCCTCGGAAGGGGTCCCGGGAGCCGCCTCGGGTCCGGACCCGGCATTCCAGGACCAGGGGGCCGACCTCCTTCTCCCCGGCGCTGGTGGGGAAAAGCGCCATCTTCTTGATCAGCGCCACCGTATACCGCCGGCCGCCGATCACTTCGGCATCGGTTTGGGGCTGCCGGGTCTGCGGATAGTCTTCCACCCAGAAACCAGCCGTCTCCGGCTGCTTGGAGATCCCGTACGAGGAGACGCTGACGCGCGTATAGATCTTGTAAGTCACCACCAGGGCCTGATTCCGGTAGCTGCGCTCCGGGTCGGCCGTTGCGCGCACGAAGAGATCGGATTGGGCAGCCGTGCCGGCCGGCCGGCGGTCGCCAAGAGGAGCGGGAGCCGGTCGACCGGTGCCGCCGATCCGGATCCGGAGGGGGGCCGTCTTGTGGACCCTGCCGTCCAGTTGCACCTGGACCGCGCCGAGCTCGAACTCCCCTTCCCGGGTCGCCTGGAACTGATAGCTGAAGGTCCTGGACGAGGACATGCGTCCGTTCACCAATCGATACTGCTGGGAACTCCGACGTCCCAGGAACGCGGTGAACTCCTCCATGGGAGGCAAACGCGGCTCTCCGGCTCCGGAGGCGCCCTGGCCCGAAACCTCCACCGAGAGTGTGAACCGCTCTCCCACGAAGACGGACGTACGGTCCAGATACGCCCGCACCGCCGGGTCCTGTCCACCCGCCCATCCACAGAGCAGAACCGCAGTCAGAACGACTCCGCAGATCCTTTTCACCAGTCCTTCTCTACCTTCACGGTTCCCGGGCGCAATTCGAGTTTCTTTTTGATTCCCGCCTGGGCCTGAGCCAGGGCCTCCAGCAGGCGCTCGGCCTCTTCACGAGACATGGGCCGAGAGCCGTCGGGAGGGGCCTGAGCCTGACCCTCCTGGGGAGGTTCCTGTTGCTGGTCGCCGGCCGCGCGAGACTTCTCGTCCCTGTTTTCCTGCGGGTCCCCCGGGCGCTGTTCAGGAGCTTCGGAATCCTTCCGGTCATTCTGATCCCGGGACTGCTGCCCCTCTTCCTGCTGGTCCTGCCGGCCTTGCTCTGACTGATCCTCGCCGTCGGACCGGCTCTCGTCCTGGTTCTTATCCTTGTCCTTGTCCTTTTCCTGCTCCCCTTCGCCCTGCTGGTTCTGATTCTTCTGCTGCTGTTGCTGCTCCTGCAACTGCTTGAGTACGAATTCCAGATTGTGCTTGGCGTCCCGGTCCCCGGGAGCCAGCTTCAGAGCTTCCCGGTAGGCGCTCAGGCTCTCCTGGAGCTTGCCCTGGCGAAAGAGCGAGTTGCCCAGATTATACTGGGCCCGGGACTTGATCTCGGGATCCTCCGACTGCAGAGCCTGGGAGAAGGAATCGGCGGCATCCTCCATCTCTTCTTGCTTGAAGAATGCATCCCCCAGATTGAAACGGATGGCCGGGGAATCCGGGCTCTCCTGCAGAGCCTCCCGGTACAGTTCCAGAGCCTTGTCGTAGTCTTCTTTCGAGAAATTCCGGTTCCCCTCCAGAACTTTCTCCCTGCCGGCCTGGCTCCAGAGAGGCTGGGAGCCGGACAGCAGTCCCGCCAGCAACAGTCCCGCGAACAGACGCCGAAATCCGATCACCGGAAACGCCCTCTCCAGACTCTGTCGACTCGCCGCCGCTCGGCCAACAGGACGTCGGCCAGCAGCAGCACCAGACCCAACAGGACGGGGATCTGAAACCGCTCCTCATATTGGGCCACCTGGATGGAGGCAAGCTGTTTCTTGTCCATGGCGGCCACTTCTGTGTAGATCCCCTCCAATTCCGACTCGCCGGGGGAGGCCCGGTGATAGGTGCCTCCCGTCTCCTCGGCCAGTTGGCGAAGCGTGCTCTCGTCCAGCCGCGTCATCACCACTTCACCTGACCTGTTCTTCTTGAAGCCTTGGGCGCGGCCTTCGGAATCGAAGACCGGTATGGGGGTTCCCTGCATCGACCCGATTCCCACGGCGTGGATGACCACTCCCTGGCCGGCCGCCTCTCGGGCCACCTCCAGGGGCCGTCCCAGGTGGTCTTCGCCGTCGGTGATCAGAACCATCACCTTGTGCTTCTTCTCCTCGGCCGAGAAGAGCTCCAACCCCTTGCGCAGGGCTTCGCCCAACGCCGTTCCCGGCACCGGTATCGACTCCGGCCCCATGGAGGCCAGCAACGTCCTGGCCGCTCCGTAGTCGAGGGTCAGCGGACATTGGACGAACGCCTCGCCGGCGAATCCCACGATCCCGATGCGGTCCCCCTCCAGCAGGCCGATGAGCGTTCCGATGGCGTGCCTGGCCTTTTCCAGGCGGTTCGGCTGGATGTCCCCGGCCAGCATGGACGCCGACAGATCCAGGACCACCACCAGATCCTGTCCCTCTCTTTCCACCGTCTCCATGCGGGTCCCGAACTGGGGCCGGGCCAGACCGCCGAAAAGCAGGCCGACGGCGGCCACTACCAGGAGTCCCTTGGACCACTGGCGCCGGCTGCTGGAGTTCCCGGTGAGCCGGGCCGCCATGTGGGAGCCCACCAGGACCTGGATCCCGCGCCGCTTGCTCCGGATCACCCAGAACAGAAAAGCCAGCAACAGCGGCAACAGAACCAGCAGATACAGCAACTGCGGTTCACCGAACCGAAACAAGATCCCCTCCCTCTGGTATGTCTGGTTTCACGGTATCTTCCGAAACCAGGTTCCGGAGAGTCCCAGCTCACCCAACAGAATCACGACCGCCAGGGCCAGCGGATAGGGGAACAGCTCTCCATACTGAGTGTATTGGTTCACCTTGATCTCGCTCTTTTCCAACTCGTCGATCTCACGGTAGATCTCCTCCAGGCTCTCACGATCCGTGGCCCGAAAATATCGCCCGCCCGTGGTGTCGGCGGCTTGTCGGAGAGCCTCTTCGTCGATGTCGACCCGGATCCGGGTCTGGCGGCGGCCGAAGACGGGGTCGTCCACCGGGTAGGGGGCCACGCCCCGGGTGCCGGCTCCGATGGAGTAGATGCGGATTCCGAAGGCCTGGGCCATCTGGGCCGCGGTGGCAGGGTCGATCTCCCCCGCGTTGTTGCGGCCGTCGGTGAGCAGGATCAACACCTTGGATTCGGCTTCGCTCTCCTTGAGACGGCCGACAGCGGTGGCGATGCCCATGCCCAGGGCGGTTCCGTCGTCCAGCAGACCTACCTTCAACTCGTCCAGAAAATCCAGAATGATCCCGTAGTCCAGGGTCAGGGGGCATTGGACGAACCCGTGACCGGCGAAGACGACCAGGCCGATGCGATCATTCGTCCGGCGCCGGATGAAGTCGGCGGCCACCTGCTTCGCCGCCTCGATCCGGTCGGGCTCGATGTCCTGCGCCAGCATGGAAGTGGACAGATCCAAGGCCAGAACGATGTCGATCCCTTCCGCCGTCACCTCCTCACGGGTGGCTCCACTCTGGGGCCGGGCCGCCGCGAGAACCAGAAGCCCCAGGGCGATCAACCGAAGGGCAAAAAGAAAATGGCGGGAACGGGCCGCCATGGGCTTGTAGGCCTTCTTGAGAGATCCCACATGCGGAAACCGCAGACTGGAGTTCCGGCGGCCCGCCCGCCTCAGGGTCCAGACCAGGATCAGGGGAAGGATCAGCAGCAGGCTGAGAAACCACGGATCCGCGAAACGGTACGACATGGTCAAATCTCGGGGCAAAGCGAAATCAGGTCGTAGATCCCCAATTGTCCAAATCGAGGTTCTCTATGGCCCCAGGGGTCCACTCTACTGGTTTCGGACCCGCCGGCGGTCAGCTTTGAACTCCCACTCGGTGGGAGAATCCGTGCGGCCGTGATCCTGTACACGATCCTCATCCGAGAACCCACAGGAGGGCCGCAACTATCCCCACGATGCCGGCGGCTTGTAATGCCAGGGCTCGATAGATCCGAGATTCCAGATCGCGGATGGTCGATTCCAGGGCCTCGCTCGTGGGACGCGACGCAATAGCCTCCCGGATCTGAGCCAAGTCGTCGTGCAGGGTCGTCGTGGCCTCATGGAATGCTTGGCCCACAGCTGCCGCATCGATGCCGGACCCTGTGTCTTTGCCCATTCGCTTGTCAATGACTTTCGTAACGGCCGTGACAACAGCGTCGATCAGAGCCCCAAGCAAAATCGGGGGAACAAGAACCATGATGACCTCCTCTAATGTGTATCGTCTTGCCCGTAGCGGCGATCCCCTGGCTGACGATCACCGGTCTCCGGCGCGGACTGCGGGGTGGGCGACAGAACCGGTTCCGCCGGGCGGGTGACCTCCAGAATCCGGAAAGCCAACTGGGTGACCCGCTCCTGCTCCGGGACCGGGGGGGCGTATTTGGCGAATTTGACCAGGTCGCAGCAAGGGAAGAAGTCCCGGAACAGTTGCAGCTCATCCAGGGCGAGAGCCCGCTTCCGCAGTTGGTCCAGGACCTGCGTGGTCGTCGATTCCATGGCTTGAATCGGATACCGCCGTTCCAGGTAGCGGCGGATGATCTCCGAGAGCCGGGTGAAATAGGGCTTGAGCTGACCCTCTTCCAGAAGTCCCGAGTCCCGGAGGCGGCAGAGCGCCTGATACGCTTCGTCATAAGGCGAGAGCCGGGGTTTCCGGGAGACCGCTGATGGAGCCTCCCCGCCCCTCCGGCGAAGATACAGGAGGATCAGGGCCGCCAGACCCAGAGCGGCGGCGAACCAGGGCCACAGGGACCAGAGGCTTCGCGGAATCTCCAGGGGTCCCTTGATGTCCAGAATGTCCTTGGAATCGTCCGACAGAGTGCTCTCGACCCGAACCGAATGCTCCCGGGTCTGGACCGAACCGGCTTGGATCCCGTCGCCACGATAGCTCACCGGGACCGGCGGAATCTCGAAACTGCCCGTTTCGTAGAGAGCCAGAGTGTAGGCCACGGTCCAGATCCGATTCCCTTCCTCCTCGACCGGACCCGCGACCTCTCGGCCGAGGACCTCGAACTCGCCCAAATCCGGGTTCGGTTCCGGCAGATCCACTTCCACGCCGGGGACCGCCGTCACCGTCAGGGTGAAGCGAATCGGATCCCCCACGGTGACCTGGGTCAGATCCACCTGGGAATCCAACCGGACGGGGGGTTGTCCCTGCAGTACCAGCAGGCAGCAGACGAGGATGGCACTTCGTGCGGCGAATTCTCTCATCGTCGCAGTCGCCGGGTCCGGGTCCGGAAAAACCGGATCAACAACTCCAGATAGCTCCGGTCGGAATCCACCTCGATGCTGTCGACGCTGATGGAGTTGAGAAAGCTCCTGAGCTCCTCGTCCTCCCGGAGAACCTGGGCCTTGAAAGCCTCTCGAACCTCGGAGTCATTGGTGTTGAGGATCAGTTGCTCTCCCGTCTCGGCATCCTCGAACTCGACGAAACCCACTCGCGGAAGTTCCCGTTCCCTGGGGTCCCGGACCCGGATGGCCACCACGTCATGCCTCCGGTTGGCAACCCGGAGCCCGCGCTGGAAACCGTCCGCGAGGAAGTCCGAAACCAGGAACACGATGCTTCTTCTGCGGATGACCCGCATCAGGTACTCGAGGGCCAGACCGATGTCGGTGGCCCGATGCCGGGGCTGGAAATACAACAGCTCCCGCAGGACCCGGAGCACATGGGAGCGGCCCTTGCGGGGGGGCACGAATTTCTCGATCCGGTCGGTGAAGATGATCAGACCCACCTTGTCGTTGTTCTTGATGGCGGAAAACGCCAGCAGAGCGCAGATCTCGACCGCGACCTCTCCCTTCATGCGCTCCCCGGACCCGAACTCTCCCGAGAGGCTGGCGTCCACCAGGAGCATCACCGTCAGGTCCCTCTCCTCGTCGAACAGCTTGACGTAGGGACGATCCATCCGGGCCGTGACGTTCCAGTCGATGGTCCGGACGTCATCCCCGATCTGGTACTCGCGGACTTCGGCAAAGCTCATGCCACGCCCCTTGAACACCGAATGGTATTCACCGGAGAAGACGTTGTTGACCAGACCTCGAGTGGCGATCTCGAGACGGCGCACCTTGCGGAGGATCTCGCGTGGAATCATCTCAATGGAGAATCCAAAGTCCGACGCCGCCCCCGGCGAGGTATTCGCGGCCCACAAGTCCAAAGCGAGCGGCAGCTTTTCTCATCTTCTGCTCTTTCCTCTTTACTCTTTTCTTTTTCCTCGCCCTACGGCACTTCCACCTTGTTCAGGACCTTTCGGACCACGTCCTCGGCAGTCACCTCTTCGGCTTCCGCCTCGTAGGTCAGAATGACCCGGTGCCTGAGGACGTCCATGCCGATGGCCCGAACGTCTTCCGGAGTCACATAGGCGCGATGGTCCAGGAAGGCGTGGGCCCGGGCCGCCCGAGCCAGAAAGATGGAGGCTCTGGGAGAAGCTCCGAAACTGACGAGGTCGACCAGCTCGTCCATTCCGCAATCGCCGGGAGTTCGCGTCGCGAAGACGATGTCGACGATATACCGTTGAATCTTGGCGTCCATGTAGATTTCCTGCACCGCGTCCCGGGCGCGGCGGATCTCCTCTGGAGACACGACCGGGCCGGCCTCGGGAACGACGCTTCCGGACATGCGGCGCATGATCTCCAACTCTTCCATTCGCGACGGATACCCCACCGACAGCTTCAACATGAAGCGGTCGACCTGTGCCTCCGGAAGGGGGTACGTTCCCTCCTGCTCGATGGGATTCTGGGTCGCCAAGACCAGGAACGGGTCATCCAGGGGATAAGTGGTCTCACCGATGGTCACGGTCCGCTCCTGCATGGCCTCCAGCAGAGCCGACTGGACCTTGGCCGGTGAGCGATTGATCTCGTCAGCCAGAATCAGGTTGGAGAAGATGGGTCCCTTCTTGGTCTTGAAGGTGCCGTCGCTCTGATCGTAGACCAGCGTTCCGATCAGATCCGCGGGGAGCAGGTCGGGCGTGAACTGAACCCGTTGAAACCCGGTGTCGATGGTCTGGGAGAGGGTCTTGACCGTCAGGGTCTTGGCCAGACCGGGCACCCCTTCCAGCAGCACGTGGCCGTTGGCGAGAAGCCCGATGAGCAGGCGCCGGACCATATATTCCTGGCCCACGATCACCTTGGAAACCTCCTCGAGGATTCGCTCCACCAGGACACTCTCGGCGTCGATTCTTCTCTGGATCTCTCGGATCTCGATGTTCATCTTGGATGGTTCCGCTTTCTTTTACTTCTCAAGGGAAAATGGGATTTTCGGACTTCGGAATATTTCACGACGGCCTCTGGAGGCGAGTTCCATTTAGCGAAAGGGAGGCAAGCGAACGAGAAGCGGCTACGGGGGTTCTTGCCGTCAGGCATCAGCCCACAGAAGCCACGGCCTCTCGCACCAGCCGCTTCAGGGTGGCCAGATCCTTCCCGATGGACTCCAGAACCCGATCCCGGTCCATGGTGAGTCGGCGGGTGCCACGCTCCGCGCCGCCGAGGGAGTACTCGCAGTGAAGGCTGATTGGACCTGCGAAACCCGATTTCAGCAAGCGGGCCAGAAAGGGACCGATGGGAACCATGCCCTCGCCCAAGGGACAATTTTCCACCTGCCACCCGCCGAGTGTTTCCTTCCACCTGAAGTCTTTCACCACCACGGTGTGGACCCGGTCGGCCAAGGCCCTGAAGTTGGTGGGCCAGGCAAGCCCCCCTTCCACGGTGGCGTGGCGGATGTCGAACTGGCAACCGAGCCAGCGCCGGGGGAGTCCCTCCAACGCTTGACGCAGGTCCCACAACGCCGCTCCAAAATGGGAAGCGCCGGCGTGGTTCTGATAGTCGCCGCAGATCTCGAACCTTCGATTCAGATCGGCCAAGCCGGCGAGATTTCTCCTGATCTCCGCCAGCGTCTCCGAAATGTCCCCGTCTTCCGGGTAGCGGTAGTACCCCAGCCGATAGCAGGGGATCCCCAGGCCGCTGGCGGTCTCCAGGATCTCCCGGGTCCCGGCATCCTCCGGGTGGGTTATGGCCGTCGTTATAGTGGGAACGCGGACACCCGATTCCCCGACGGCCGACACCGCCCGGGGAAGATCAGTTCTCACCTTCTCGGGCAGAACATGCCCTGAAGGACGGACGGTGAGGTCGACTCCGTCAAAGCCCAACTTGGACACGGCCACGCCCAATTCCGGGTAGTCCAACCATTGCAGATGCTTGGAGAAGATGGAATACGTCCACTCGGGAACGGCGGCACTCCGGCGGTGAGCGAAAGGTTCGCCTCGGATCGGCTTCCCGGAAACCGCCAGAAGACCGGTTCCCAGGCCGGCAAGGAATTCCCGGCGTCCGGTTCGTTCAGTCTTCACTCGACCTCCGCTCATCGACGCCTCGCGTGCTTCATATCCGCGTACTACCACCTGAAGAGACCATGATAGGCTATCGGACCATTTCGACCATTACCGTCTGATTCTACACTGGATCGGACGACGACCAGCGAAGATTTCGACGGAGGAGAACATGTCCCTGATTCAGACTTTGAACCGTCTGATCGAATACGACACGGCATTGCTCGCCAACACCATCGGCTACATCGATCCGACTCCGCCCGAAGAGTTCTACATGTCGGGCGCCATCCAATCGGTCACCCCTTCGCTGGGCCCCAGCGTCGGAGTGGCCGTGACCTGCAAGCTGGACAGCAGCACGCCCGGAAGGCAATCGGACCTGAGCGGGTTCTGGGAGATGGTGGACCGGATCGACAAGATGGAAGAGCCCGTGGTGTGGGTATGCGAGGCGGTCGGCTCCAGGCCCGAGCACGAGTGCGTGTTCGGCGACGGCATGGCCAAAGCGCTGCACACCGCCGGTTGCAGCACGCTCGTGACCAATGGCGGGGTCAGAGACATTCCCGGACTGATGAGCATTCCCTTCGCAGCCTATGCGCGAGGCCTCACCATCCACCACTGCGCGCTGACGGTCTCGGGGGTGAACGAGCCGGTTCAGGTCGGCGGCATCCAGGTGACCCCGGGCGACGTCATCCACGCCAACAACGAAGGGGTCATCAAGCTCCCCGCGAGCTGCCTCCGGATCCTGCCTGAGAAGGCGGGACAGATGCTCGTCTTCGAGAAGGAGGCGCACGAGATCATGCGCCGGCCCGACCTGCCTCCTCTGGAGAAGCCGCAAGAAACCGCCCGCCTGTTGAAGAAGTTCGGATTCTGAAGCCGCGGACAGACGCCGGCGCGCGGCGAACCCTCTTCAAAGCATTCCGACCAGACTCAGGGTCGTGATGATGGCCAACAGCGTGAAGAAGGATCCGGCCAGGAACATTCCGATTCGCATGGGCCAGCCGGGGCGAAGTTCCGGGGGCAACAGGATGACGTTGACGGCCAGCGTGTGGAAGCAGCTCACGCCCAAAGCGTAATTGAAGATGTTGGTGGCGAACTTCAAGAGTTCCAGCGGCGGCGCCAAAGAGAGCATGATGAGACCGAACACGGCATAGCCGGCCAGCACCTTGAAATAGACGATCCGGATCCGGCCGGGCTCCAGCTTCCGCAGGCGGGCGCTGGAGGTCCAGAACACGTCCACCCAGCGGCGGATCACTCCGTCCGCCGACGTCGCCATGGTCGGAGCCAGAACCAGAAAACCGCAGAACATGGTGAGGTACCAGAAGAGCACGCCGGCATCCAGGCCCCAGGCCGCCCCCACGTGATCCCGTACCCCGGACGCCGTCATGCCGGCTGCGACCCAACTGCTGGCTTCCGTACCCCGGGGCAGGAATTGCACCGATAGCATGCTGGGCAGGGCCAGGCCCAGGAAGCAGGCCGGCATCCAGACGGCCAACTGGTCACGGGCCACATGCCGGTACCAGCGGCGGAATCTGCCCAGGGAGCTACGCGTCACCTCGAAGACCATCCCCACGTGGGACAGGCTCAGGTTGTGCCCCCCGATGACGCTGGGGATGGCTCCGACATGACGCCCCATTCCCCAACCCTGATCCCTCGTGTAGTTGCTGATGGGAGCATTGGAGAGCCCCCCGCTGCCGGCGATGGCGGCGAATGCCGCCAGGAGGGAGATGGTGCTGAAATCGATCTCGGGCAGTGTGCCCTTGTCCAGCAGGGAGACGAAGATGTTCTCGGTCTCGGTTCCACCGACGGGAACCGACCCGAACTTGAGGAAGCCGCTGAAGATCTCGACCCAGGTGGAGAGACTGGAGTGGAAGATTCCCAGGATCGAGAGAAACCCCAGGACGACCACGATCTTGAAGGTCATCATCGCCCGGAGCGAGTTGTAGATCTTGCCGCCGATCAGCAGCGGAATCAGGGCCGCCAGAAAAATCACGTAGCCCAGGATCTTCAGGAGCCACCAGTGGGCATCGTTGTTGAGGGGGTCCGGCAGGACTCCTCCCAGCAGCACCGCGGCCAGAGGCGTGGCCGCATTGGCCGCCAGATAGGGAAAGACGGCGCCGAAATCCAGGAAGATGTAGGCGATGAGCCAGAACCTGGGTCCAGGCAACGTACGGAACTTGCCGGTGAAGATCGGTTCTCCCGTGTAGAGTGTGTAGCGGCTGATCTCAATGTTGTAGAGAACCTGACTCATGATGCTCAGGGTGGCGAGCCACATGAGAGCGCCGCCGTACTTGGCCGTGACGGCGGGTCCCATCAGCCATTCGCCTCCGCCGATGGCGCCCCCTCCCAGGAGCAGGCCGGGGCCCAGCAACCCGAACCAGTTGCGAGTCGTGAAGACGGGCGCCTTCACCAGCCGACCGGTCTGCCACCGCGGCATCTCCTTGGAACCGGGATGGGGTGCCTGAAAACCACGGCTTCCCGAGTCAGGAGACGTGTTCTCCGGCGTCGTATCTTTCATTCCTGAAACCTTTCCGCTGATTGCGCCGCCAGGGACTTCCGCCACGGGCGGTTACGGGCTGCTATGCTAGACTGCCCTCGGGAACTCCGCAATATGCAGGTCCTTTCCAAACCCGTACTTGCGAGTCCGATGGCGGCATTGATTCTGCTGCTGCTGACGTTGGCAAACCTTGCCGCAGCCCCGATCAAGGGCGCCGGCACACTCCCCGCGAAGGGCGAGACCCCGTCGCCGCCGGTGCCGGGACGGCCGTCCCGGGAGGATCTGGATCGAGCCATCACCCGGGGCACCCGATCCTTCATTCGGGATTTCGTCGAGCCCTCCTACGCGGCCGTCTCCAATGGCGGCTACGTCGATTACAAGAACGCCGAAGGCGCCGTCAAACGCTACGGACCCAAGGCCTACGTGGCCTATCAGCTCTACCTGCTGACCCATTTCCTCATGTACTACCAGGACTTCGGCGTCGACCCGGAGAGCGGGCTCTTCCGGAAGGTCAAGACCTGGTTCGTGGAGGAATTCGATCGCCGGACCGGGAACTGGCTCTGGTCCCACGAGGGCTGCCTCCATGCCAAGGGAATGATCGCACTGGCCAATCTGGGCCGCTCGTCCCTGGTCCGGAAGGGATACGACTGGGCGCTCAGGTCGCCGCTCTCCCTTCCCTATCTGCCTCCCAGCTCCCTGCCGGTCTCCGACCGGATCTTCACCATCATGCAATCGGGCAACATCATCCAGACCCTGGGCAACGCCCGGAGCTCGCTCACCGGAAAGCACGGCTGGGAGCACGGTAGTCCGGTTCCCGACCTGGAGAACACCGCCAAGCTCCTCTATGCCCTCTTGCAAGCCGGGTTCCCGTCCACGGACGCTCGCCTGACCGATCTCCGCCGGGGACTGGCGAACCGGGTTCTGGCCCTGGGTCCCCGCCTGATCGCCGCCGACTACGTGGGACTGGCCTGGTATGTCTTCCTGACCCACGACTTCGACCTGGAACCCGACCTGGCCTACCAGCGGTGTCTTCAGATTATGGAGGCGACCATCGACGGTGAATGGAAGTCGCATTTCGCCCTGATGGAGTTTCCGGGCTTCCGCAGCCTCATGGTGCGGGCTCTCATGACCGCCGGCAGGAGATCGCCTCAATTGGACGCCGCCGTGAACGGGTACGTCGCGTCCCAGAGCGAATCCGGTTCCTGGCCGTTGCCCCGAGCCCTCAGTCTATGGGGCCTGGACCGGCCGCCGGCCGCCGGGATCAAGCTGGGCACCATGGACGGCGCCAACACCTACCTGTTGACTCTGGCGCTGATCCACTATCGGGACACGATCTCCAATGACGACTCCGCGTTTGCCGTCCCGTCCCTTTCCCTGAAACACCGTCCCGCGCCAGCCGCCGTACAAGACGGTTCTCCCGGAGCGAAGGCGGTGGAGAGGGCCTGTACCGGTTGCCATCCCCAGCCTCACCCCGATGCCTACGGCCGTGAGGATTGGCCGGGCGTGACCCGGAAAATGGAAGAGTACATGTTCGAGAAGGGGATGAACGTCGCTCCCCGGGATCTCACCCTGGTTCTCGAGTACCTGATGGAAAAAGCTTCTTCCCGGTCGGGGACGAACTAGGAGGCTGCGCCGCAGAAATGAGCTACCGCGCAGACTCCTAGCTCAGGTCAGTCGATCCGCATCCGCCGGTTTCAACTGAAACAGCCCAGACGGCTCCTACTCCTGCTCCTGGAGCAATCTGGCCGTGACTTTTCGGCCTTCCGCCTGAGCCAACATGAGGGGAGTCCGCCCCTGGTGGTTCCGGATGCCGGCATCTGCGCCGCGGCTCAACAACAGCCGGGCCAGGTCCGTCTGTCCTCGGGACGCGGCAAGGCCCAAGGCAGTGACACCCTGACCGTCCTGGGCATCGATTTGAGCCTTCCGATCCAGCATCAGTTTCGCCACTTCAGCATGACCGTTCCAGGCGGCCTGCATCAGGGGCGTCCGACCGGAGTCGTCCCGGACATCCGGGTCCGCCCCCCGGTCCAGCAGCAGCCGGACGATCTCCGGAAATCCCTGATACGCCGCGAAGGCGAGAGCCGTCTGGCCGCCCGCGCCTCGGGTTCCGACGCGAGCGCCGCGTTGCAACAGTTTCCGCACCGACTCGATTCGCCCCCGGTAGGCGGCCATACCCAGGAATGACTGGCCCTGGCGGGTCACCGAATTCACATCCACTCCCGCCGCCAGGAGAGCGTCGATGATGGGAACGTGGTCCTGACTCAGCGCCAGTCCCAGGGCCGTCCAACCCTCGTTGCTCCGGGAGTCGAGCCGGGCGCCAGCGTCGATGAGCCATCGGGCCACTTCGGCGTGACCATGGAGCGCGGCGTAGATGAGCGGCGTCCTCCCCTCCTGGTCCGGCCGGTCCGGATCGGCCCCTCTCGCCAACAGGACCTTGACCGTCGCCTCGTTCCCTTCCAAGGCGGCATGAACCAGGAGCGTTCGACCCGCCGCGTCGGGAGCATCGACCCCTTCCCCGGCCGGGAGGAGCGCTTCGATGACCTTTGTGTGGTCGTACCAGACGGCCAGGTCCAGAGCCGTCTGGCCCCGTTTGGATTTCAACCGGGGGTCCGCCCCCGCCGCCAGAAGCGCCGTGATCACGTCCGTCTTTCCCTGGGAAGCCGCCTGCATCAACGGGGTCCGGCCCTGGCTGTCGAGGCTGTCCACGGCGGCGCCCGCCCGGATCAGAGCCTCGACGATGGGTGCAAAGCCATTGTACGCCGCCGCCGCCAGTGGTCCGTTGCCCTCCTCGTCCCGAAAGCCGGTGGCGGCGCCGTGGGCCAGCAGGAATCGAGCCACTTCGGTCTTCCCCCCCGACGCCGCATGCATCAGGAGCGGTATTCCGTTGACGTCCACCTCATCGACGTTGGCCCCGTGGCGGACCAGCAGGGAAGCCGTTCGCTCGTGGCCCTCGAACAGCACCAGGGCGAGAGCCGTCCAGTTGTCGCGGCTCCGAGTCCCGACTTTGGCTCCTCCTTCGAGTAGAGCCTCGACCACAGGCAGGTCTCCCTGGGATGAAGCCCGCATCAGGACGGTCCAACCCGCCTTGTCACGGGCGTCGGGTCCGGCTCCCGCCGCCAACAGTGTCCGGACCACCCCCACGCTCCCTCCCAGAACTCCCCAGACCAACGGCTTATGTCCATTGGCGTCGGTGGAGCGAATGTCCGCTCCCGCCTCCAGCAAGGCGCGAACGGCAGGTACGTGACCGGAGCCGGAACCGATCATCAGGGCGGTGGCGCCGTCCCGGGTCCTGGCTTCCAGTTCCGACCCCCGGGACAGGAGCAGGCGGACGGTCTGTTCATTCCCGCCCATGGCGGCGTACATGAGGGGGTTCAATCCATCCGGGTCCCGGACCAACACGCTGGCGCCCCGGTCCAACAACGCCGCGACCTGATCGGTGCGGCCCTCCACGGCGGCCCCGATCAGGGCCGCATTGAGCTCCTGATCCTGACCGGCGGCGGAGACGTTGGACGACAGAAGACCCAGAACCAACCACCGGGCGAGAAAGTCCCGGCCCCGCCGTTTCGGCCTTGGCCGCACTTGATATCCGGTGGCTCGGAACATAAGATTTCGTTGCTGGAAACCCGCTCCAGTCTAGTTTAAGCGACCGGTCCCATGCCAAGAAGAAGTGTCGTCGATCTTCCACCTTCCAGTATCCGCATGATGTTCAACGAGGCTGCGGGAAAGGAAGACGTGGTCCATCTCTCCATCGGACAACCGGATTTTTCCACTCCCGCTCCGGTCATCGCGGCCATGGTGAAGGCTCTTCACGAGGGCAAGACTCGCTACGCCCTGGACTCGGGCGTCCCCGAATTCAGAGAAGCCATCGGCGGCTACTACGAGAGAACCCAGGGCGTTCAGGTCCATCCCGAAGAAATCCTCGTCACTGACGGCGCGGTGGAGGCCATCACCCTGACACTTCAAGCCTTCATCAGTCCAGGCGATGAGGTCATCCTGCTGGAACCGGCTTTCGTGGTTTATGCTCCCTTCATCCGGATGATCGGAGGGGAACCCGTTGCCGTGGTGACCCGCGTCGAAGACGGATACATTCCGGATCCCGGCGCAGTCGAAGCCGCCGTCACACCCCGGACCAGAATGATCCTGGTCAACTCCCCTTGCAATCCCACAGGGTCGACCTATCCGGTGGAGGTCCTCCGCGAGCTGGCCGCCGTGGCGCGCAGACATGGCCTGTTGCTGGGCTCGGACGAAGTCTATGAACAACTGGTCTACGACCATGAGGGGAGTTACCCCTCCATGCTGGCGCTGGAGCCCGACCGAGACCGTCTCTTCGTGTTCCACAGCTTGTCCAAGACCTACGCCATGACCGGCATCCGAGTCGGCTGGGTCGTGACGGGCCATTCCAATTGGCGGCTCCTGCAAAAGCTCCACACTTTTACCACCACCGTGGCCAACACGCCGGGCCAATGGGCCGGCATCGAGGCGCTGACCGGAGACCAGACCTTTATCCCCCCCATGGTTTCCGAGTACCGGGAACGGCGCAATCTGGCCCTGGACCTGCTTCGAGACATACCGCATCTCTCCAGCTACACCCCGGGAGGGGCCTTCTACATCTTTCCCAGATTCGATCTGGACCTGGATGCGGATACGTTTTGCCTGCGTCTCCTGGAGGAGGCGCGAGTCTGTTGCATTCCCGGAACCGGCTTCGGCGAGTCTTGCCGCCGGGCCTTCAGAATTTCATACGCGGTGGGTCCGGACACCATCCGGGAGGGACTCAGGAGGATACGACAGTGGCTTACCCGATTCTGATCATCAGCCAGAAAGAGATCATCTCACGATTCAGCATCCAGGAGTCCATCGACATGGTGGAGCAGGCCTTCGCCAATCATGAGAAGGGGAACGACATCCTTCCCAAAAAACTCATTTTCCAGGTCCCGGGCGGCATCAGCGCCTGCATGGCCAGCATGCTCCCGGACCTGGACGTGCTGGCCATGAAACTGGGACAGGGCCGGGAAGAGAACCCCAAGCGGAACCTGCCCAACATTCTCTCCCAGATCTCGCTATTCGATCCCGACACGGGAAAGCCTCTGGCCCTGATGGACGGTTCCTGGGTGACCGGGCTCAGAACCGGAGCCGCGGCCGCGGTCGCCGTCAAGCACCTGGCCCGGACCGACGTCCGGACGCTGGGGATCCTGGGAGCCGGATTCCAGGGGAGGCACGCCCTGCGAGCCGCGGTTCAGGTCCGGTCCTTCAAGGAGATCCGGGTCTACGACTCCTTTCCCAAGGTTCTAGAGAACTACGTCGCCGAGCTTTCCGAGGATCTGGGCCGACCGGTGGAGCCGGTCCGCCACCCGCAGGAGCTGGTCACGACGAGCGACGTCATCATTACCTGCACCAATACCACCGTCCCCATCGTTCAGAACGAATGGTTGAGACCCGGAACCCACCTGTCGTGCATGGGGGCCGATCAGGCCTGGAAACAGGAATTGGCCAATGGCGTACATGCACGGTGCACCATCTTCGGCGATCACATCGAGCAGATCTGCCACTTGGGCGAGGTCTCGGAGCCGCTGGAAAAAGGCCATATCGACCGGGACGATATCAGGGGAACTCTGGGCCAGGTGATCAACGGCACTATTCCCGGCCGCACTTCCGAAGACCAGATCACCCTTTTCGACGGGACCGGAATGGCTATCCAGGACGCGGCCGTCGCCCGACGCATCTACGACCTGGCAGCCGAGGAAGAATTCGGGATCTGGGCCGAGCTCTGATCTCTTCCTCTACGGTAGTTGCGGCGTCTACTGCTCCGGTTCAAGCTCCGTTTCCACGGACTCCGTGCAGTCGATAAAAAACCAGGACAGTGCGCTGACCAGATACAGGGCGGCTACGACGACGAAGAGGGGTTTGTAGTCGGTGGTTTGGACCCACGCGCCGTCCACCCATTGCCGGGCCGTATTGTAATCCAGGATCAGACCGAAGAGCGGGGGTGCGAGGACGCCTCCGGCGCTGCCCGAGGTGTTGATGATTCCGAAGAGAGTCGCCGAGTATCTTCCTCCCAGATCGGTGCAGGTTCCCCACACTGTCGGTTGGCTCCAGTCGGTGAAGAACTTGACCGCGAACAGGGAGATCCCCGCTGCCACCGCGCTCTCCTGACGGACGGTCAACAGCATCAGCAGGCAGGCCAGGAACTTTCCGGTGAAACCGACGACGCTCCGGCCCCAACGCCGGCTTCCGCTCCACTGGATGGCCCAGTCGTTGCAATAGCCTCCCACCAGGCCTCCCACGGCTCCTCCCCACAGGGGCAAGCTCACCAGCACACCTGCCTGGATCATCTCGATCCCCTTGGCGTTCAGGAAATAATCTCCCATGAACGAAACGTAGATGGTGTCGGCGGCCGCGCTCATGATCTGGCCCAGGACGAAATAGCGCATGCTCCGATTGCGGGCGACCCGACGCCAGGGCAGCAATCGGGAACTCTTGGGGGCCGGTGTCAGCGATCCTTCCCGGATCAGATCCCGTTCCGCCTGGTTGGTCCTCCGGTCCCCCTCCGGCGAATTGCGAAACAGCAGCAGGAAGAGGACACCCAGGAAAACCCCTCCTCCTCCCAACAACACCAATGCGGATTGCCACGAGAAGCCACAGTAGCCGATGAGCAGGGTTCCGAAGAGGATGGGGGACACGGCCCCTCCTCCCCGGCCGAAGAAGGTGGCCACCCAACCTTGGATGACGGTGCGCCGGCTGCGGGGAAACCAGACCTGGGTGACCTTGGCCAGATTGGGATAGCAGCCGGCCTGGAAGATGCCGAAGAGAACACGGACGACGGCCAGCGAAGAGAAGCTGCCGGCCACGGCATGCAGGGGAAGCGCCAAAGACCAGAGGATCATGATCAATCCCAGAAAGAGATGTGGACCGGCCAGATCGCTCAAGATGCCGCTGGGAATCTGCAGGAACCCGTAGGGCGGGATGAAGAAAGAGAAGAGAGTGCCCAACTCGGCCTTGGAGAGGCCGTGGGTCCGCTCCAGCTCGGGTCCAATGAAATTCCAGGTGTACCGGTGCAGGTAGAGCATCCACGACGAGGCGGAGGCCAAGCCGAAGACCAGCCAACGGACTCGGGTGGGAGAGTGGAGGGGTTGCCCCATGCTCGTCGCCGGTGTCAAGGGGAATGTGACGGGATTGGCGGGACCGACGAGACTCGAACTCGCGACCTCCGGCGTGACAGGCCGGCGTTCTAACCAATCTGAACTACGGCCCCGCTAGGCCGAGCGGACATTATATTCATTCCCCCCCTGTCAGGCAACGAAGCGGCCCCCTTCCCATGCTCCCGCCAAACCGGAGCGACGTAGGGGCACCCCTTGTGGGTGCCCGCTTTCGCCCCTCACGGATCGGCCCGGGGAGGGCGACCACAAGGGTCGCCCCGACCTCTCGGGGAAGGTGCCGGTTCAGTTTTTTCTTAGTAAATCCATGAACTTGTGCTATTATCGCTAACTGTGCGGATGAGGGGCATCGGTCGAAACACCGAGACGCGTCAAAAGGTAGATTTCAGGTCGGAAAGAAATTTAGCCGTCGCTATCTTGAGACAAGCTTGGCACGAAGCCGTCATCGACCTGCGGATCGTCAAGGAAAACTCCCGCAAAGACTATCGCCTACTCAAGAAGAAGGCCATCGAGTGGATCGTCAGTGACGAAGATGGCTTTCCCTACTGGTGCAAGCTGGCTGACACCGACCACAGCGCCATTCGACAGCGCCTGCAAGAGCGACTGAATCAACAGTACAACTGTCAGTAGACGCTCTCAGTGCTGTCGATGAAATCGCGGACTGTCTAAGAATTCCAAGAATTCGTCTATTCCCAGCTTCGGGACGGCCCTTTCTCTATTCTCCTTTTGCTCCTGAATCGCTCAACTCGAATGGGCCCTCGCCAGCCCGGGCACTCCTTCTTTTCCTCTAATCCCTGGAAGCCGGGACGATGGCCAGGGTGATTTTCTTCCCCTCTCGCACCACGACGATCTCGGTCGGTGAGCCGATCTCCAGAAAATCGATGGCGTAGGTGTAGTCGTAGATGTCCCCGATCTCACGGCCGGCCAGACGCACGACCAAATCCCCGGCTCTGACGCCCACCTTTTCGGCCGGTCCCCCGGGCGCGACCCCGGAGAGGCTGAGACCCTTTTTCGCACCCTGAGCGTAATCGGGAATCGTACCCAGGTAGGCCCTCAGCCCGCTTCTGGCCCCTCGCCTTCTGGGGTCGCTCATCTCCTGGTAATCGGGGCGATCGGGGTTCTCCAAGAGGTGGACGGCAATCCGGCTCAGGAACGACGCAATCTTCCGCGTTCCCTGGTAGTTGATTTTTTCGGGGCGGTCTCCGGGCGTGTGATAGTCCTCGTGGGAACCGGTAAAGAGACTGAGGATCGGCACCTGTTTGACATAAAAGGAGGTGGCATCCGTGGGCAGGTGGCTCTCGGGCTGCATCACGATGGGCAGGCCCAGATCCAGGTTCGACCGCTCAACGGCGGAAGGCCAGACAGAACTCGAACCCACGCCCTGCACCACCAGCGATGTCTTCAAGCGACCCACCATGTCCAGATTCAGATAGGCCAACAGGTCGATTCCGGACCCATGTCCAGGGCCCGATCCATAGGTTTTCATGAAATGGTTCGAGCCCAGCAGACCCAGCTCCTCGCCTGACCAGAGTGCGAACAGCACGTCTCGTCCCGCCGGAAGGTCTCCTTGGTCTCGAAGGTGCACCAGATGCTCCGCAATCTCCAGAACCGCGGCGACCCCGGACGCGTTGTCGTCGGCCCCGTAGTGGATCCCTCCCTCCTCGTCCGACCGGGCCAGAGATGCAGCCGTGGCTCCCGAGCCCAAATGGTCCAAATGGGCTCCCACCACCAGCACTCCATTCCCGGCACTGCTCCGCCCCACCTGCAGCAGCCCCAGCACGTTCCGGCCGGTCCTCTGCTCCGTGTTCAGATCGACGTTCGAAGCCGCCTCGACACCGGGGAGCACGAACCCCATCCGGAGTTCGCCGGAATCCAGTTCCTCTTGGAGTTCCTCCAGAGTTCGATCGTTGGACTCCAGCAAGATTCCGGCTACCCGGTCGGTAATGGAGATGACGGGAAGGCGTCCGTCCGTGACCGAACCGTCGAGCCTCAGCGGGATCAGCTCCCGGCGGACCTTGGAGTTGGGACCGCTGGCGATGAGGAGTCCCTTGGCGCCACGGTCCAGGGCCTGCATGGCCTTGTATCGGAGGCTCCCATACCGAGCCAGATGCCGCCGCCGCTGGGGAGCCGCCTCTTCGGGGTAGTAACGCAGCACCAGGACCCACTTGCCGGCCACGTCCAGGTGAGCATAGGAATCGTAACCCGGGTTCTCCTCCAATTCGGGCGCCACGATCCCATACCCGGCAAAGACCACCTGAGAGGTCCCGAAGGCTCCGGTGGCCGAGAAGGACAACGGCCTCCAGTCGCGGTCCAGGCGCAGCGGCTTCTTCTCGTTCCCACTCACGACTTCCATTCGGTTCTCTGAGCCCAGGGAGACCCCCGCCGTGAAGGGGAAGGATTGGAAGTAGGAGCCGTCGTCTCCAGCCGGCTTCAACCCCAGGCCGGTCAGAACCGAAGCGGCGTACTCGGTGGCCAGGAGCTCTCCCCGGGTCCCGGTCATTCGTCCTTCCATCTCCTCGGAAGCCAAGCGGTTCACGTGGCGGCGGAGATCCTGGGCCCGGATGAGGACCGCACTTGAAGTCTCCGGGGCTGCGTCAGAGTCAGCCTGCCGCTCCGGCGCGGACAGTTCCAACAAGCGTCTCGCTTCCCGGTCGTTCCAGTCGGCCAGAAATATCTGGGAAGTCTTCCCGGGAGTCCGGTTGGAGGTCCAGGCCACCGTGTTTCCGTCCGGCGAGAAGACGGGCAGACCGTCGAATCCGGGAGTCCGGGTGGCGCGCAACGGTTCGGCCCGTCCCTCGGCGGCTACCAGGTAGAGTTCGAAATTGTCCAGGCCATGCAGGTTGGTCGTAAACACCAGGTAGTCGCCGGAAGGATGGAAAAAGGGAGCCCAGGACATCTTCCCCAGTCGCGTCACGGGCCGCTGACGGCCCCCGTCCGCATCCATCAGGTAGATCTCGGCCACCAGTCCGTCCTCGGTGAATCTCCGCCAGCAGATCTCCTGGCCGGAGGGACTGAAGAAGGGACCGCCGTCATACCCCGGCGAGACGGTCAGGCGGCGGACATCGGTTCCGTCCGAGTTCATGGAGTAGAGGTCCACAAAGGACGAAGGGTCCCGGTCCCGGGACTCCACCTGCTCCGGAGCCAGATGACCTCCGTAGGCCAAGCGATTCGAGGCGAATACGATCCGTTCGCCATCCGGAGACCAGGAGGCTTCGGCGTCATATCCCAACTTGTTGGTGAGGTTCCGGAAGGTCGACGTTCCGAGAGAGAACCCGTAGATCTCATACTCGGCGTCGAAGTCCCAGCTGTACCGGCGGGTCCTGCCCGAGGCCCGGCGCTCCAGTTCCTCCCGTTGCTTCCGCCCGGATTCGGGATCGTGGTGGGTCGAGGCGAAAAGCACTCGGCCGCCCTCCGGATGAATCCAGCCGCAGGTGGTCTTGCCCTGGCCGGGCGAGAGCCGGGTCACCTCTCTCCGGACCATGTCCATCAGGTAGATCTGGAAGAACGGGTTTCCCTCCTCGCGCTCGCTCTGGAAGATGAACCGGGAGCCGTCCCGGCTGTAATAACCTTCTCCGGAACGCCGGCCTTCGAAAGTGAGCTGTCGAGTCCTGGAGAGTAGCGGCTCTCCTTCGCCCAACGAATGTCTTGGTTCCGGCGCCGGGGCTCGGCTGAATCCCTGGCTGCCCGGGACGGACGCCAGGATGACCGCCCAGACCCAGACCGCCAGCATGGTGGAAGCTGACCCAGGATGCATCGCGGGAGATCGGGCTCTCATCGAGCTACAATAGCAGCCCTCCTCAAGCATCGTCACGGAATCCACCCGGCTTGACTCCGGCGGCCATCCTCATGTCTTCACCGAATAATTTATCATAAATAGTAAATACTGGGTTAATATTTTCTATTGGTGGTGAATTATGGGTCAAGCGCCGCAATTAATGGCGAAAACCTTCCCGGCGAGATCACCTCTCGTCTGAGTCCGCGTTCCGCTCCCCTCTCTTCCTAGAAAAACAATACGGGCACCCTGGGAGCGAGGACATTCTTGTCCCCGTCTTCATCGCCGACGCGGAACCGGCGGCTGGAAAGCTTTTGCTCCCAGACATCCCGTTTTTCTGGTTGGATTGCGCCGGGCCGGGGCCGGTGGGGGACTTCTGAGAAACCGAGGAAAGAGCAAAGAGGAAATAGAAAAGAGTGAAGAAAGGCGCGTGGTTTACGCGTAGCGAGCACCTCTACCGAAAACGATCTGGTTAAGGATTCTGGAGCCAGATTGGTTCGAAGGCTTGTTTCTTCCATGAATCCGCCGGAGCCCAGCCGGTGAGGGAGCTTTCCTCTTTCCTCTTCGACCCGTTTGACACCCGAAAAGAGCCGCGACTATTCTCCCATGATGGCCTCGGACCCAACATCGACACTGCAGCGGGCCCCCCTTCGGGAGGGTGAACTGGTTCTACTCATCGGGCCCAAGAACAAGCGCCACATGTTTCAACTGCGCCCAGGAGGCCTCTTCCACCACTCCCATACCGGACACGTCTCCCACGACGAGATCGTGGGCAAGCCTCCCGGCTGCCATTTCCTGAGCCGCAAGGGATTGCCCGTCGTCTGCCTGCGGCCTACCCTGGAACGGTACGTTCTCAAGGGGCTGCGCCGGCGAACCCAGATCATCTACCCGCGCGACTCGACCCAGATCCTGATCCGGGGCGACATCTATCCCGGGGCCCGGGTTCTGGAGGCGGGCCTCGGGTCCGGATCGGTGGCCCTGGTCCTGCTCCGTTTCCTGGGCCCGCAGGGTCATCTCATCTCCTACGAGCGCCGGGAAGAGTTCGCTTCACTGGCCCGGGACACGCTCTCCGAATTCGCTGTCCTCTACGGAACTTCGGGAGCGCGGCACACGATCGTTCTGGAGGATGTCTACGACGGGATCCAGGAGGAGGACCTGGACACGATCCTGCTCGACGTCCCCGAACCGGAGCGCGCCGTCGACTCGGCGGCAGCGGCGTTGAGACCGGGCGGCAGCCTTCTCTGTTGGCTCCCCACGACGCTTCAAGTGTACCGGCTGGTGAGAAAATTGCAGCGCGACCCGGACTGGACGCACATCGAAACCACCGAGTCGCTGGTCCGTCCCTGGCACGTCAGCGAGGAGTCCATCCGTCCGGTCCATCGGATGGTGGCGCACACCGGTTTTCTTATTTCCGCCCGGCGTATCTACCCGGAACCTGCGGATCAGAACGCTACGGTGGGAGCCGCTTCGGCTCCCTCGGCGGCTTCGAAGTAGGCCGTGCTCCGCTCGAAACCGTAAAAGCCGGCCACCAGGTTGGTGGGAAACCGGCGGACCGTCGTGTTGTAGTCCCGTACCGCTTGGTTGTAGCGGCGCCGCTCCACGGAGATCCGGTTCTCGGTCCCGGTCAACTCGTCCTGCAAGGCCAGGAAGTTCTGATTGGACTTGAGATCGGGATAGCGCTCGGCGACCAGGAGAAGGCGGGACAGCATCCCTTCCATTTGGCCGGCGATCTGAGCCTTGCCGGCGGTGGTCCGGGCGGCTCCCCATTGGCTCCGCAACCGGGTGACCTCGGTAAAGACTTCCCGTTCCTGGGCTGCGAACCCCTTCACGGTGTTCACCAGGTTGGGGATCAGATCGTAGCGCCGTTGCAATACCGTCTCCACTTGGGCCCAAGCACTCTCCACCCCTTCATACGACGTGACCAGCCGGTTGTAAGAGCCGGTCAGACTCATGCCGATGATGAGGACGAGAACCAGGACAGCTCCCAAGACGATCCATGTCTTTTTCAAGGCGACAACTCCTGTTCATCAGCCCGTCCCCGTCCCTGGACGTAGCTGTCGATGGCGTCCACCACCGTTTCCACGGTCTTCAGGAAATTCCCGAAGAGGGCGTCCGCGTTGACCTGTCTGACCTTCATACGGCCCTCCTTGAGCGCTTCGACGGTCTCGAACGGTGCGGGATCCAATGGAATCCGCCGGGCCAGAGCGGCAAGAGCGTCCAGTTTTCTGGCCGGAACCTCGATCTGATAAAGGCGTAGGGCCGCACGAAAGAGGACCAGGAAGGAAGCAATGGAACGGACCAGGACTTCCACGACGTCCCGGGGCTTGCCGCCCGTAATCAGATAGGCTTCCCGCAGTTGAATCAGCTTGCCTTTGAGCTCCGACTCCACCTGGTGTCTCAGATTCCCATCATTGACCGAAATCCGGCTCAGGACATCCTGGCCGTAAAGGACCCGGTTCGCCGCCTTCATGTCCAGAATCTCGATGGGGAAGACGTCTACCGACTGTCTCAATCGCTCGAGGGTAAAGAGCAGCGGGGGAGGATTGCCGGCCTTGGCCCAACGCCGAGCCACGCTGGAGAGGGCTCGCAACTCCGCCACGCCCAGATGTTCGACGATGACGAGCACATTGTAGTCGGAACGCTTCTTTACGAAGTCGCCGGTGACGGCCGATCCGTACAGAATGACCGACCTGAGACTCAAGGGTTGGACTTTGCGCAGCTTCTCGACCAATTGTTTCGGTTTCATTTCCTCAACCCGATTTGCGACCTACCAACTTCTGCCGGCGCCCCCGCCTCCGGAGAGCCCGCCACCGAAGCCGCCGAAGCCCCCTCCCGAGAACCCGCCGCCATAACCGCCCCGCGGGAACCCGGCGCCCATTCCGAGTGGCAGAAACATTCCCAACAGGGGGCGCCGCAGGAACAGAAACAACAGGAACAGCAGATAGAGCAGGTTGCCGGCGCCCGGACGGCGGCTTTTTCGAGCCCCCGCCGGGGCGGGCGCCCCGCTGAGAGTGACTCCCGCATCCCGGGCAATCATCCCGGCAATCGTGAGCGCGCCCCTGGCCAAGCCGCCACCGTGGCGTCCGTGACGGAAATCCGGCAACACCGCCTCGTCCAGAATGCGTCCCACCAACGCGTCCGGAAGGAGTCCCTCAAGACCGTAACCGACTTCGATCCAGATCTTGCGATCCTCCAACGAGGTGAGGATCAGAACACCTTTGTCCTTGCCTTTCCGTCCCACTCCCCAGCGCTCGAAGAGCCGATTGGAAAAGTCCCGGATCTCTCCTCCCTTCAGCGACCGAAGAGTGACCAACGCAATCTGAGCGGACGTCTTCTGCTCCAGTTCCCTGAGCCGGACCTCCAGTGACCGCCTCAGACTGCCGTCCATCACCCCACCGTAGTCGCTGACGTAACCCTGCGGCTTCAGACTCTCCAGCAGGGTGTCCGACTCGATCTGGGCCTGGGATTGACCGCCCAGCAGGAGGAACAGGGACGCCAGCAACCAACGGCTCGTTCTCACAGGCTCCATTGTACTCCACTCGCCGCCACCCCTGGCGCCGATCAGATGCGAGCCCGCCGCAATCTCAAGGCGTTGGCGATCACCGAGAGAGAGCTGAGAGCCATGGCCGCGGCGGCCAGCATGGGGTTCAGTGTGATTCCCCAGAGGGGATACAGGACCCCGGCCGCTATCGGCACACCCAAAATGTTGTAAATAAACGCAAAAAACAGATTTTGGCGAATGTTTCGCAGCGTCGCCCGGCTCAATCGGAGAGCGCGCAGTATACCGCTCAGGTCTCCTTGCAACAGGGTCACGCCCGCACTCTTGAGGGCGATGTCGGATCCGGTGCCCATGGCGATGCCGACTTGGGCCACGGCCAGGGCCGGGGCGTCGTTGACGCCATCCCCCGCCATGGCCACGATCCGGCCCTCCTCCTGGTATCGATGAATCAGATTCGCCTTCTGATCAGGCAACATCTCCGACCGGACCTGCTCGATCCCCAGCTCACTCGCCACCGCGTCGGCCGTGGTCCGGCCGTCGCCGGTGAGCATGACGATCCTGAGGCCCTGGAGCCTCAACTGCGCCAGAGTCTCCCGGGCGGACGCCTTGACCGGGTCTCCCAGACCCAGGACGCCGCAGGTCCGGCCGTCGACGGCCACAAAGAAGGCCGTCAGCCCGCGCCGGCGCAGTTCCTCCGCCTGCCGGTCCAGATCCCCCACCCGGATGGACAGACCCGCCAGGAAACGCCGGTTGCCCACTGCCACCTCCCGGTCCTCGAGGTTTCCCCGGACCCCCTGTCCGGCCACGGAATCGAAGCGTTTCAGGGAAGGTAACTCCAGCCCCTCCCGCCTCGCTCCATCAACCACCGCCCCCGCCAGGGGATGCTCACTTCCCTGCTCGACGCCGGCGGCGAGTCTCAGAATCTCCTCACGTTTCCAACCGGTGGCCGGAAACACGGCCTGAAGCCGAGGTCTCCCTTCGGTGAGAGTGCCCGTCTTGTCGACCATCAGGGTGTCCACGCGCTCCAGGACTTCCAGCGACTCGGCGTCGCGAATCAGGACCCCCGATCGGGCCCCCTCCCCCACCCCCACCATGATGGACATGGGAGTGGCCAGGCCAAGTGCGCAGGGACACGCGATCAGCAATACCGCCGCCGCCGTGACGAGCGCGTTGGCCCACCTGGGTTCCGGCCCCAGCAGTCCCCACGTCACTGCCGCGGCCACCGCCACCAGAATGACCCCGGGTACGAACCACGCCGCCACGCGGTCGACCAGGCGGTGGACGGGCGCCCGGGAGCGTTGGGCTTCGGTGACCATCCGGACGATGCGGGCCAAAAGGGTCTCGGCACCGACCCGGCGAGCCTCCATCACGAGCGTGCCGGAACCGTTCGCCGTCCCGCCCGTCACGGGGTCTCCCGGGTGTTTCACGACCGGGATGGGCTCGCCGCTGATCATGGACTCGTCGACGCTGCTCTCTCCCTCCAGCACCCGGCCGTCCACCGGGACCTTGTCCCCCGGGCGCACCCGCAGCCGATCGCCCGGCCGCACGTCCCCCAAAGGCACCACTTCTTCGCCTCCGGCGGCGATCTTCCGGGCGGTGGGCGGCGACAACTCCAGCAGGGACCGGATGGCGCTGCCGGTCCGCGCCCCGGCCCTGAGCTCCAGGACCTGCCCCAGAAGCACCAGGGTCGTGATGACGGCGGCGGCTTCGAAATAGACGCCCACCTGACCGAGGCCGTCCCGATAGGCATCCGGAAAAGATTTTGGAAACCCGACGGCCGCCAAGCTGTAGACATAGGCTGCGCCCGTGCCCAGTGCAATCAGCGTGAACATGTTGAGGCTGCGATTGACAATGGAGGCCCAGGCTCTCTGCCAGAAGGGGAACCCTCCCCAGATCACCACGGGCGTGGCCAGCAGCAGCTCGATCCACTGGCGGAGCGTCGGAGTCAAGGTCCCGGAGACCGGACGCCCCGGCGCCATATCCAACATGGACAGCAGAAAAAGGGGCACGGTGAAACCGAGACTCCAGCGGAATCGCCGGGTCATTTCCCGCAATTCTTCGTCGTCGTCTCCTGCCGCCGCGTTGTACGGCTGCAATGCCATGCCACATGAGGGACACGATCCTGGTGTCGGCGATTCGACGCCGGGACACATGGGGCAGACGTAAGCGAAGGCGTGCCCATGGTCGTGTACCTGCGTCTCGGGAGGGTCACCTCCCTGGTGCGCAAGGGCGAGTTCCGGATTGGACCGGAACAAATCGGCGCAGTGTGAGCAGCAAAAGTAGTACGTCGTTCCCCGGTGGGTGACGGTGTCGGTGTCGGCTCCGGGAGTCACCGTCATCCCGCAAACCGGATCGATCTCGCGCTTTTCGGACGCGGGGTTCATGCTTCCTCCAACGGCAACTCGATTCTGAAGGTGAGCCCGCGGTCCGCGTTGGCCCGGGCCGAAATGGTGCCGCCATGATTCTTCACCAGTTGAAAGCAGATGGACAGGCCCAAGCCGGTTCCCTCGGACTTGGTGGTGTAGAAGGGGTCGAAGATGCGCTCCAGATCCACCCCTTCCGAACCCGTTCCGCTGTCCGAAATCTCGATGGCCACGCTCCGGTTCTCCGGCGCCCTGAAGACTCGCGCTTCCAGCAGTCCCCCGTCGGGCATGGCCTCGAGACCGTTGAGCAAAACGTTCAGCATGACCTGCCGGATCTGGTCGGAGTCCATGGGAACCGGCGGGATCTGCGGATCGTCCAAGATACGGATCCGGACCTCGGCGTCCCGCGCCGGCTTCTGCAGCAACGTGACCGTCGAACGGAGAAGCTCGCCGACCGGAGTCGGCTGTATCGACGGCTGGGGTGGCCTTCCGAACCTGAGAAAATCCTCCACGATGCCGTTGAGCCGAGCGATCTCCTGATGGACGATCCTGAGGAATTCACTCTTGGGATGATCAGGGGGAAACTCCCCCGACAAGATCTCGATGGAGCCCTTGATGGTGCCCAGCGGGTTGCGGATCTCATGGGCGATGCCGGCACTGAGTTGTCCCATGGAGGCGAGGCGATCCGCCCGCCGCAGATGCTCGAAGGTCTTCTGCAGCGATTCATACGCCTCCGAAAGACGCCGTGAGGTCCTCTCCAAATCTCTTCTTTGCCGTCTCTCGCGGCTGGAGAGGACCCCCACCAGGAGCCCGATGGCGTGGTACAGGCAGATTTCCGCATATTGGTTGAAGGTGTACATGGGGAAATGAGACCAGTCCCGCTGGATGTGATAGAGGTAGAGTCCACTCGTCAGGAGCGCCGTGCAAACCCCGACGACGGGTCCATACCAGAAGGCGGCCAGCAGGATGGGAACATAGTAGACGCGCTGGTAGATCTCGTGCAGATACCGGTGCTCGGTGCTGGTGGTGTAGTGGAAAGCGGAGATGAGCAGCACACCCGCCAAGATGGAGAGCGGACCGAGCCAGTTGGCGCGTTGCCCCATCATGACGAAAGTCGTTCCTCGACCCTGACCTTTTTGAGTCCGAACTTCCGCATCCGGTAGATCAGAGTGTTTCTCGTCATCCCCAGGTAACGCGCGGTACGAACCTGATTCCAGCGGTTTCGCTCCAGAGCCGCCCGCAGGATGTCACGCTCCAACTCCTGTAGTGAAAAGCCTCTCTCCGGGAGCCGGAACATCCGGGCGTCCGAATCCCCGGGAGGGCGGCGGATTTCGACCGGCAGGTCCTCGCGCTCGACGCTCCCGGACTGGTTGAAGAGCATCAGTCTCTCGACGACATTTTCCAACTCCCGGACGTTTCCGGGCCAACCGTAAGACTGCAGAGTCGAGACTGCCTCTTCCCCGAACTGCACTTCCTTTTCCAACTTCCGAGCCAACTCACTCTGAAAATAATGGATCAGCAACGGCACGTCTTCCCGGCGCTCCCGCAAGGGAGGGATCCTCAAGGGTGCGACCGAGAGCCGATAGAAAAGGTCTTGCCGGAAGCGGCCCTCGACCAGGGCCCGGCCCAGGTCCTGATTCGTGGCCGCCAGGATCCGGACGTCCACGGGAGCGGGCACAGGGTCTCCGATCACATCCATTTCCTTGTGCTGCAGTACCCGGAGCAGCTTCACCTGCATATCCAGCGGGAGCTCCGCCACTTCATCCAGGAACAGAGTCCCGGTGTCCGCCGCCGCGAACTTTCCCCGCCTGTCGGCGATGGCGCCGGTGAAGGCTCCCTTCCGGTGACCGAACATTTCAGACTCCATCAGGTCCCGCGGAATGGCCCCGCAGTTGACCACAACGAAGGGACGTTCCTGGCGCGGACCGTTGTAATGGATGGCCCGCGCCAGAAGTTCCTTTCCGGTCCCGGTCTCTCCCTGAATCAGGACCGTCGTCGCCACCGCCGCCAGTTGGCGCGCCATGTCCAGGACCTCTTGGAACTTCTTGGAAGATCCCACGATCCCCCCGAACTCGAATCTTCGCTGCACCTCCCGGGAGAGTCTCCGGTTCTCCCGAATCAGTCGCGTCATCTTCAGCGCTTTCCGTATGGAGTGGCGGATCTCCTCCCGCTCGAAGGGCTTGGTCAGGAAGTCGGCAGCCCCGCTCTTGACGGCGTCGACGGCCAGCTCGATGGAGCCATGGGCGGTCAGCACGATAACGGGCAAGTCCGGGTCCAACCGGCGGATTCGTTCCAGCAACTGGAGACCATCCATCCCCGGCATGCGAAGATCGGAGACCACCAGATCCATAGGGGACTCTTGGATCCGATCCAAGGCTTGGACTCCGGAAGAGACGCAGCAGGTGTCGTACCCGAATTGCTGAACCTGATACCCCAGGACCCGCAGGAAATTCCGGTCGTCGTCGACCAACAGAATCCGTTCGGATTTCATCCTGGTGACATTCTATCCTGAAAGTGTCTCAAATAACCCACCTGATTCATATAACCCAGTAGGTGAGTTATATAAATCATTTATGGACAAGAGGAGAACTCTCGAGGTCCGGATCTTCTCCGGACGAAGGGGCATTAACTAACGAATATCGAAACACTTAGGACCAGCAGCCGGGAATGGGAGTCCAGTTGGTCCGGGAATTGCTTATGAAAACGATCGTGACGGGTCCAAGATGAGAAAAAGATCGACGCCCCCAATCCTGACGGCCGTTTTGCCGGGACTCTGCCTCCTCCTTGCAGGGCACCCGGGAGCCATTGGAGCTCAGCCGGATCCGGGACAAGCCTTCCACATCCCGGACCCGCTGCTGGGTGAGTACATTCGCACCGCCCTCGACTCCAACCCCTCCATCCTGACCGGGCTGGCCCGTTACCGTGCGGCTCTCCAGAAGGTGCCCCAGCAGACCGCTCTTCCCGATCCCATGGTGAGCTTCGGCCGCTACCTTCGCAGCGTAGAAACCCGGGAAGGTCCTCAACTGAGCACGCTCACGCTCAGTCAGCAGTTTCCCTGGTTCGGAAAGCTGGACCTGAAAGGCAAGATCGCCTTCAAACGGGCGGCGGCCCGATACCGGCTCTACCGCGCCCGGGAAAGGGAAGTCGCCGCCGGCGTGAAGCGAAACTTCTACGACGTAGCCTATCTGGACCGGGCCCTGGAAATCGTACGGGAGGAGCAATCCCTGCTGGATCACTACGAGGATCTGGCTCAGGCCCGTTACGCTTCGGGCAAGGGACACCAGCAGGAGGTGATCCGGATCCAGGCCGAGATCAGCCGCACCATGAGCCGGCTGGAGCTGCTGGGACAACAACGCCAATCGGCGGCGGCACGACTGAACAGCCTGCTGGACCAGCCTCCGGAAAAACCCGTGCCTCGACTCCTGCTTCCCGCTGCGACGAAGGTCAGTATCAACTTGGATGAATTGTACGAGCTGGGGAAGATTCACCGGCAGGAACTCAAGGGGACCATGGCTCGGATCGAAGCTTCGGAGCAGGGCGTGGAACTGGCCAAGAAGAGTTTCTGGCCGGATTTCACACTGAGTGCGGGGACCGTCAACGTGGGGGGTCTTCCGCCCCAGGACTTGCTTCCGGCACCTCGTCCCGGCGGCGGCAAGAATGCCTACAACCTCTCGGTGGGCATCAACATTCCCCTCCAAAGGCACAAATACCGCGCGGAGGTGATGGAGGCCGCGGAAAACCTGATCGCCGAACGCAGCACCTATCGAAGTCTGCGAAACCGGATTCAACTCTCCATCCGGGACTCGGCGGTTCGGATCCAGACCCTGTGGAGACAGATGGACCTGTTTGAACGGGTCCTGATTCCCCAGACCCGGGAGGCACTCCGTTCCGCCGAATCCGGATACCGGAACGCGCAGTTGGGAGCCCTGGAGCTTTTGGACAGCGAACGGTCCCTGTTGGAAACGCGCGTGCTCCAGGCTCGCCACCAGGCCGACTATATGCAGGCCCTGGCGGCAATGGAGCGAGCCGTCGGAACACGGTACCCCGGACCGGGAGAAGATTGATGAAAAGAAGGGTTCTACCGGTCTTGCTGTTTCTTCTGGCGGCAACCGCCCTGATCCTGGTGGATCCATTCGATTGGCGCCTGACCCATCGGATCCGGACGGGAGTCCCCTCCTGGTTCAGCATTTTGTCTCCCCAACGGGATTCCCGAAAGGGACAGCTCTGGACCTGCGGCATGCATCCCCAGGTGATCCGGCAAGGGCCGGGAAGCTGTCCGCTCTGCGGGATGCGCCTGAGTCCGTTGAAAGGATCGACCGGTGGCCGGGAGGGCGCTGAGACCCAACGGGAAGGCTCCGGGACAGACCATGTCATGTCCCATTCCCGACTCTCGCATGGCTCCAGCGGCGACGCCGGCGGGTCCGGCGAAACGGCGACTCGCACCGCAGACAACGGACAGCCGGAAGTTCCGGAAACGGAATCCGGGATCCGTCATCGGGACGTCGTTCGAATCGACCCGTCTTTCGTCCAGAGCTTCGGCGTGCAGTGGGTCGCAGTTCGGCGGGCCGATCTCTCGTTCACCATCCGAACCGTGGGAAACCTGGTTTACGACGAAGCGAAGATGGCCTGGATCAACACCAAATACGACGGTTGGATCGAGAAGGCCCACGTCAACTACGTGGGTGAGGCGGTCGAGAGAGGCCAGAAGCTTCTGGAGATCTACAGCCCCGAACTGGTGACCAGTCAGCAGGAGTATCTGCAGGCCATGGAATACGCTGCGCGGCTCAGCGGAAACCAGTACCCCGAGGTCGCCGAGCGGGCCCGATCACTGGTGGATTCCAGCCGGCGCCGGCTGGATCACTGGGACGTCGATTCGGACCAGATCCGCCAGTTGGAAGAGTCCCGTGAGCCCCGGCACACCGTCACCCTGGTCTCGCCGGTCAGCGGAGTCGTGGTGGAGAAAATGGACAAGGCGTTGGAGGGGATGAGAGTCCGTCCCGGAATGAACCTCTACAAGATCGCCGATCCTTCCAGCCTCTGGGTGGAGGCGGAGGTTTACGAGCATCAGATTCCCTGGCTGCAGACCGGACAGACCGCCTCCATCGAGATTCCTACCCAACCGGGACGAAAATTTCGCGGCGCCGTCCGGTTCCTGTCCCCCGCCTTCAGCGGCCGGACCCGGACTCTCAAGGTGTCGGTGGAGTTGGTGGATCCCGATCCGAGCCTTCGCGCAGACATGTACGCCAACGTCACCTTCGACGTGTCATCGGTCCGCGGCGCACTGGCGGTGCCCGAGGACTCGGTGATCCACAGCGGCCGCCGGAACCTGGTGGTCCTGGATCTGGGAAATGGAGCCTTCCAGGTCCGGGAGGTGGTGCTGGGCAGAAACGGCAATGGATTCTGGGAAGTGAGGAAGGGTCTGTCCGAGGGTGATCGGGTCGTGATCTCTTCCCAATTCCTCATCGATTCGGAGAGCCGCCTGAAGGAGGCCATTCGGAAAATCGTCTCTCCGAACTCCACGGGCGCCACGGGGGACACGGGATCCTCCATGCATCATCAGCACTGAAGGTCCAACCCACGGTGATCTGAGAAATGCTTGGGAAAATCATCGACTGGTCCCTGGAAAACCGCCTCCTGGTCATCCTGGCCACCGGATTCGTCATCCTGGCCGGACTATATTCCTTACGGAGGACGGCTCTGGACGCCATTCCGGACCTCTCCGACGTCCAGGTGATCATCTACACCGAGTATCCGGGCCAAGCCCCGCAGGTGGTGGAAGACCAGTTGACCTACCCCATCACCACCCAGATGCTCTCCGTGCCCTATTCGAAGGCCGTGCGTGGGTACTCTTTCTTCGGTTATTCCTTCGTCTACGTCATCTTCGAAGACGGGACGGACATGTACTGGGCCCGAAGCCGGGTGCTGGAGTCCCTGAACTACGTCAGCACCCGTCTTCCCGAAGGAGTGAGCCCCACCCTGGGCCCGGACGCCAGCGGCGTCGGCTGGGCCTTCATGTACGTCCTCAAGTCGGACCGGAGAAATCTGGCCGACCTTCGCAGCATCCAGGACTGGTTCCTCAAGTACGAGCTCACCTCGGTCGACGGCGTATCGGAAGTGGCGGGCGTCGGCGGCTTCGTCAAGCAGTACCAGATCACCGTGGATCCCAACAAGCTCCGGGCCTACGACATTCCCATCTCCAGGATTCGCCAAGCCGTCCAGCGGAGCAACAGCGAAGTGGGGGGGCGGGTCCTGGAGATGTCGGAAACCGAGTTCATGATCCGCGGCCGCGGATATATCCGGGACGTGGCGGACCTCCGGGAGATTGCGCTGGCGGTGTCACCGACCGGAACGCCGATTCTCCTGAGAGACGTGGCCACGGTCCAGATGGGACCCGAAATGCGGCGGGGGATAGCCGAATTCAACGGCGAGGGAGAAGTGGTCGGCGGAATCGTCGTGGTGCGATCCGGGGCCAATACCCACCAGGTCATTCGACGAATCAAGGAGAAGTTGGAAGAGCTGCGGCAGGGTCTGCCCGAGGACGTCGAGATCCTGACCGTCTACGACCGGTCGGCCCTGATCGAACGGGCGGTGAAGACACTGGGGAAGAAACTCCTGGAAGAGGGACTGGCGGTCGCCCTGGTGTGCATCCTGTTTCTACTCCATTTGCGCTCCTCGCTGGTGGCCATCATCACCTTGCCGGTGGCAGTCCTGATCTCCTTCATCGTCATGGAGCGGCAGGGGATCGACGCCAACATCATGTCTCTGGGGGGCATTGCCATCGCCATCGGGGCCATGGTCGACGGCGCCGTCATCATGATCGAGAACGCCCACAAGCACCTGGAGGCGGATCGTGGCAGCAAGGACCACTGGGAGATCATCGCCGACGCCTCCAAGGAGGTCGGCCCCACCCTCTTCTTCGCCATGCTGGTCATCACCGTCTCCTTCATTCCCGTCTTCACGCTGGAGGCCCAGGAAGGGAGGCTCTTCAAGCCGTTGGCCTTCACCAAGACCTGGTCCATGGCGGCGGCTTCGATTCTGGCGATCACTCTGGTACCGGTCCTCATGGGTTACTGGATTCGGGGCCGGATCCGTTCCGAGAAAAAGAATCCCCTCAGCCGTATCCTGATCCGAATCTACGACCCGGTGCTCCGTCTCCTGCTGAGGTGGAAATGGACGGTCCTGCTCCTCACCGCCGGGGCCTTGGGGTTGACCTGGTTTCCCTACTCCCGCCTGGGCTCCGAGTTCATGCCGCCCCTCTACGAAGGCGACCTGCTCTACATGCCGACCACCCTTCCCGGAATCTCCACCACCAAGGCCAGAGAGATCCTGCAGCGGACAGACAAGATCATCGCGTCCTTCCCTGAGGTCGACCGCGTCTTCGGGAAGATCGGTCGAGCCGACACGGCTACCGACCCTGCCCCCCTGAGCATGATCGAGACCACCATCATGCTCAAACCCGAGTCCGAGTGGCGCCCCGGCATGACCCCGGACGCTCTCATCGACGAGTTGAACCAGGCGATTCAGTTCCCCGGGCTCACCAACACCTGGACCATGCCCATCAAGACCCGGATCGCCATGCTCTCCACCGGAATCAAGACACCGGTCGGGATCAAGTTGTCGGGACCGGACCTTTCCGTGCTCCAGAACCTGGGGCAGGAGATCGAGGCGGTGGTCCGCCACCTGCCCGGCACCCTCTCCGTCTACTCGGAGCGGGTCATGGAGGGCAACTACCTGGACTTCGACATCCGGCGGGACGCCATTGCCCGCTACGGGCTCACCGTGGGCGACGTTCAGGATGTGATCCAGTCGGCCATCGGCGGAATGAACATCACCACCACCGTCGAGGGTCTGGAACGCTATCCGGTGAATCTACGCTACAGCCGGGAACTCCGGGACAACCTTCCCGCCCTCCGGGAGATCCTGGTCCCCACGCCACTCGGGCCGCAGATCCCCATGGGCGAGCTTGCCTCCATCCGGATTCGCAAGGGGCCGACTGCCATCAAGACGGAGAACTCCCGTCCCAACGCCTGGATCTACGTCGACCTGGCGGACATCGACGTGGGGAGCTACGTGAAGATGGCCCGCCAGGCCGTCGCGGGCCAAGTCGAGGTTCCTGACGGATACAACGTGGTCTGGAGCGGTCAGTACGAACACATGGTGCGGACCCGGCAGCACCTCATGGCCGTGGTCCCCATGACCCTGTTGATCGTCTTCGTCATCATCTACCTGAACACGCGCTCCGTCTTCGAGACGGCCATCGTGTTTCTGGCGGTCCCCTTCTCCCTGGTGGGTGCGTTCTGGCTCCTCTACCTGCTCGACTACAACATGAGCGTTGCGGTCTGGGTCGGCATCATCGCCCTGATGGGACTGGATGCGGAAACCGGCGTGGTGATGCTACTCTACCTGAACGTGGCCTACGGGAAGGCCGTCCGGGAGGGTCGTATGCAGCGGCTTTCGGATCTGACCGGTTGCATCCGCGAGGGCGCGGTCCACCGTGTGCGCCCCAAGGTGATGACGGCCTGCATCATCCTGGCGGGTCTCATTCCCATCATGTGGAGCCATGGAGCCGGCGCGGACGTCATGAAGAGAATCGCCGCACCCATGGTCGGCGGGGTGACGACTTCCGTCCTCCTGGAACTCTGTGTCTACCCCGTCATCTACTACATCTGGAAGGGTTGGAACCTGAAATGAAGCAAAGTCCGTTCGCTCTCCTGACACTACTCTGTTTCGCCACCGGGGCCTGGGGAAATTCGATGCGGGTCAGGCACGACCACGATCCCTGGGGCAAGTGCGAGGGAGAATTGATCATCGACCGGGAGGGGATCGAATACCGGTCGCCGAAAAAGATGGGCCACAACCGGAAATGGGTCTGGCAGGACATCCAGAGCGTGGACCGAAAGTCGCCGTCCCGCCTGAGCGTGCTCACCTACGAAGACCAGAAGCTCCGCCTGGGCCAGGACAAGGTTTTCGACTTCGAGCTGCTGTCTCCTGATCAGACATTTTCCGACCGGACACTGTCGCTCATCTCCGGCAAGCTGAAGAAACCGGTGACCGATCGCGTGACCGATCCGATTCACGCCGAGTACCGGGTCCCGGCCAAGCACAAGCACACTCTCGGAGGCTGCGAAGGCACGCTCTATTTCGGACCGGAGTACATCGTCTACGACAGCGAGGACTCGTCGGATTCGAGGAAATGGAGAAAGGATCGGGACGTGGCCAACGTCTGGTCCTCGCAACGGTACGAGCTGGAGATCCGGACCTTCGAAGAGAACCGCCGCAACTTCGACAAGATGCGGGTCTTTCGCTTTCAGCTCAAGGAGCCTCTGGATCAGGCATACTATGAGAAACTTCGCCGTGAGATGCCGTAGTCTTTGCAAGCGTGGACCGGCCCCCAGGGTGACTGTGTCATGAAGAAAAATGGGCCGCCACCCGACGCTCCGGCCAGGCGGGCCGGAAGAGGCCCCAAGGTGCTTCGAGGAACCGCGCTCCTACTGGCGTTTCTGGTGCTGGCCGGCAGCACCTATTTCCTGTACACGCTGGAGTCCGGAATCTGCGCCGTCTGCCAGAGACCTCTGCATGGAGCCTCGACCTACCGAATCGTACTTTCCGGGGGAGACGATCTCGATGTCTGCTGTCCTCGTTGCGGGCTCCATTACCAAGAGCTGAACGGCCAGCGGGTGAAAGAGGCGTGGATTGGAGACGTCGCCACAGGAGAGCTCTTCCCCGCCGAGCAGGCCGTCTACGTCGAAGACAGCTCGATCCGCCAATGCTGCTCGCTGGAACGGCCCCGGGAGGATGGATCCGGCCACCAGTACACTCTGGCCTGGGACCGGTGCCTGCCCGGCCTGGTCGCGTTCAAGGACCGCCGGAGCGCCCTGGACTTCCAACGCAGCCGCGGCGGCACCATCAGAAGTTACCAGGAACTGTTGGCGGCGGGGCACCGGTAACGCCGAGTCCGCACGGGAGCATACCAGCCCGCGGCAAAAGTCGTCGCGGCATTCGACCGAGTCTGCATCGTGCGCGGACTGCGTTGCGACTCGGTCACATATGGTCGAATATGCTCCCTCGTCGCGCCTTGTCCGGCGGGCCCAGCCCCGGTCTCGGTGCTACGCGGGACTTTCACCACGGACTGTTAATCAGGGAGAGAACCATGGAAAGAAGACGATTTCTGGGGGCTGCGACGGCATCGGTGTCGGCCGGACTCCGGACCGGAGAAACTTCCGCCTTGCCCGTTGCGACCCGGCAGCCCGCCCGGAAGCCTCCCCTGCGTCTGGGAACGGTCACCTACAACCTGGGCCGGAATTGGGATCTGGAGACGCTCATCCGCAACTGCACCGAAACCGGGTTCGAGGGGGTCGAGCTGCGCAGCACCCACGCCCATGGCGTCGAGATCGACATTTCTCCCGAGAAGCGCCGGGAGGTGATGATGCGATTTCAGGATTCACCGGTCCGTCTGGTCGGCCTGGGCAGCGCCTGCGAGTATCACTCACCCGATCCGGAAGTCCTGCGCCGCAACATCGAAGAGACCAAGGCCTTTGTCCGGCTGGCCCACGACGTCGGAGCCCCCGGCGTCAAGGTGCGCCCCAACGGTCTTCC
Source organism: Acidobacteriota bacterium (assembly GCA_965263035.1). Classification (GTDB taxonomy): domain Bacteria; phylum Acidobacteriota; class UBA6911; order RPQK01; family JAJDTT01; genus JAJDTT01. The sequence continues at coordinate 3,080,293 of OZ253580.1, read as the reverse complement.
CGAGGGGGTCCCGGAGGAGAGGACCCTGGAACAGATCGGACTGGCCCTGAGGGAATGCGGAGCCTTCGGCAACGGCTGGGGCGTCCAGATCCGGATGGAGGTTCACGGACGCGAGACCGGCCGCATCCCCCGCATCCGCAAGATGTTGGACTACGCGGATCACGACAACGTCCGGATCTGTTGGAACTCCAACAAGACGGACCTCCTGGACGGGGGAGTGGAGACCAACTTCAACCGGATCAAGGACCGGATCGCCCTGGTCCACATGAGGGACCTCTTCGTCGAGGAGTATCCCTGGCGGCTCTTGTTCCGTCTGCTCCGGGAGCTGGAATACCCGGGCTACTGCCTGGCCGAGATCCCCGAGAGCACCGATCCGATCCGGGTCATGCGATACTACCGAACCCTGTTTCGAGCCTTCCAGGATCTGGTCTGAGGCGGCGTTGGATCCGTGGGTTCCTGGTATTGCGAACCAGCAGAATCCGTTAGCCGACACGGTCTCAAGAAGAATCTACTTGGCGGGGTAAATCCATGGAGTCATGCAGCAACCGGAGCACGTCGATTGTGGGGGGATCGACTCGGGAATTGGCACGGCACAGGATGAAATGGCGGCCCCTCCGTCCTCCACGAGCGACGTGAAGTACCCGGATGTCTTCGCCGATATCATTGCACTTCCTGGACCCGGCCAAGTCCGGCTCTGCCGTCAACGCCTCAATAGCTTGGCTCAGGGTATCCGCATAGATGCGAGTCTGGCGCCCACCAAAGTGGTCAGAAGTCCAAACCAGAATGTTCTGGAAGTCTCTCTCGGCCGCGACCGTCATACGAATACGCCATCTGCGACGCGAAATCATCACTCCCAGGTCGATTCAAGGGAATGTTCACCCATCGCATCGCGGGCCAATTCTCCCAGGTGGCGGCGTAGCTGTTCCGGCGCGTCAAAGCTTTGGAAGCATCCGGAGTCGATGTCAGCAATTCCGATCTTGGCCGCTTCCCGCAACCCCTTCAGTTGGGCTTCGTATTTCTGTTCTTGACGCTGGATCAGTCGGATCCCCTCGCGCAGAACCTCACTGGCGTTCTGATAGCGCCCCGAGGAAACCATCTGCTTGACGAACTTTGCCTGTTGTTCCGTGAGAACGACGTTTCGCGTCGGCATGATCCTTATTCAGAAATACTTTGGCATATTATGCCAATGGTGTTCCTCAGTCTGAAACTTCAGCCTCGACGGAATCCGTCCAGCGGGTATGGAAGAACTCGCCGCGAGGCCGGTCCACACGCTCGTAGGTGTGGGCGCCGAAGTAGTCCCGCTGGGACTGCAGCAGGTTGGCGGGAAGCCAAGCCTGCCGGTAGCCGTCGTAGAAGGCCAGGGCGCTGGAGGTCGCCGGAACCGGGATTCCCCAGCGGACCGCCCGGGAAACGACACGCCGCCACGACCCCTGCGCACCTTCCACCTGCTCCTTGAAATAGGGATCCAGGAGCAGGTTCTTCAGATGCGGCTCCCGGTCGAAGGCCTCCTTGATCTTCCCCAGGAAGACGGACCGAATAATGCAACCCCCTCTCCACAGCAGGGCGATGCCCCCGAAATCGAGGTTCCAACCGTATTCGGACGCGGCCGCCCGCATCAACTGGTACCCCTGGGCGTAGGAGATGATCTTGGACGCGTAGAGGGCTTGCTCCAGGTCGTCGACCAGGTCGGATCGAAGCGCGGTGCCGGCGGGGCCGGGTCCGGTCAGCACCTGGGAGGCTTCGACCCGATCCTCCTTGATGGCCGACAGGGCCCGCGCCAGCACGGCCTCTCCGATGAGGGTGAGAGGCACGCCCAGGTTCAACGCCGAGATGACGGTCCACCGTCCGGTTCCCTTCTGACCCGCGGTATCCAGGACCTTTTCCACCAGCGGACTTCCATCGTCATCCTTGACCGCCAGAATGTCCCGGGTGATCCGGATCAGATAGGAATCCAGCCTCCCCCGGTTCCAGCGGGCGAAGACGCGGCTGATCTCGTCCGCGGGCATCCCCAATCCCGCCTTCATCAGATGGTACGCCTCGCAGATGAGCTGCATGTCCCCGTATTCGATGCCGTTGTGGACCATCTTGACGAAGTGTCCCGCGCCGTCGTCACCGACCCAGTCGCAGCAGGGTTCGCCCCCGTCCACCTTGGCCGACACGGCCTGGAAGAGGGGCCGGACCTGAGGCCAGGCCTCGGCGGATCCTCCGGGCATGATGGACGGGCCTCGCCGGGCTCCCTCCTCGCCTCCGGAGACCCCGGTCCCGATATACAGAAGGCCCTTGGACTCCACCAGGGAAACCCTCCGCCGGGTGTCCTCGTAGTTGGAGTTTCCGCCGTCGATGATGATGTCTCCCGGCTCCAGATGGAGCAGGAGTTGCCGGATGAATTCGTCGACGGGCCAGCCGGCCTTGACCATCAGCATGACCCGCCTCGGCCGTTTGAGCATTCCGACGAACTCGTCCAGGGAATGAGCGCCCAGAACCCGCGTTCCCCGAGCGGACCCGGAGAGAAATTCGTCCACTTTCGAGACCGTCCGGTTGTAGACCGCCACCGTGTAGCCGTGATCATCCATGTTCAAGACTAGATTCTGGCCCATGACCGCCAAACCGATGAGTCCGATATCCGCCTTGGTTTCCATCTTCGTATTCTCCTGTCCAGTGCGAAGAACCCCTATTCTAGCCCTAACCCTTAGTTACAGACACAGAGATATAAAAATCCTCAGTATGGGCCCACCGAATCAGAGAGAACGCCCACGGGGTCGTGAGTTCGTCAACGCCCAGATCGCGCATCAGGAAATGTGAGTTATTCGCCGGAATGGGCTCACCGGGAAAGAGGAAAAGAACGGCGGGCGAGTTGCGGAATTACAAACTTGATTTCGGTCGCAGTGCCTTTGACCAATCCCTCAGTTCAAGGACGACCTACTTGAAAATGACGGCTCCGAAAGTCGCAATCTGCAGAGCAACGATAATCCCCAGCGGAACTTCAATCCGATTCAGCCGCCGGTCGAAGTGTGCGATTTCCTCAGCGGCAGCCTTGGCCTTGGTTTCATCCGCTCCGGCGGATATCAGGGCCTCGTAGGTATCCGACAGCATCACAGGCATGGGGTCCAGTTTAGCAGAGAGACTTCTGCCAATGGCCATCGACACCGATCCGGCCGCGCGGTCTCATGGAGATCGTAGATCCTGGGGCAAGCGGCCGAATCCGATTTTTCGGGTGCTGGCGAGACGGCTGGGGATCGATCAGCGCGGGGAGCTTGAGGCACCTCGGACGGACCCTCCCAACAAGCATTCCGGGAGTATGTCACCGTGGAGCAACTCGGTCCGCCACGAGGCACAGCCGGTCGAATGCCGTGACGACCGTTACTACGGGCTGTCAAGCCCAAGGCACGCCGACCAGGCGCTGGTATAGCTCCAGATGACGCTCCATCGCCTCGCGGTGACGGCGGCTGCGCTCGGGGTCGGGATCGTAACTCCTGCCCATCTTTGGCGGGACCGCCGCCAAGTCCGAAACCAGACCCAGGACTCGAGCGCCAGCAGGGCGGTTCCCCGTCCCGTCACTTCGGGCTCGGCGCAGGCGGTGACCCGGCGGCCGAGGACGTCCGCCAGGATCTGGAGCCAGGCGGGTGAGGAGAGCAGCCCGGCACCTCCGCCGATGATCTCGTGCTGCCGGGACAAGTGGGGCTCCATGAACCTGTAGACCAGACAGAGCCGGTAGGCGATCGATTCCAGAGCCGCCCGGACGATTTCCACCGGCCGCGTCGACAGCGTCAAACCCACCAGGCTCCCCCGGGCTTCGTCACGCCACCCGGGGCTCCTTTCTCCCGCCAGGAACGGCAGGAAGACCAGGCCGTGCGCCGCCGGCTCCATGGCTTGCAGCTCGGCTTCCAGACGGTCCGGTTCGAAATCGACCTGCAGCCGGCTGGTCAACCACGAGAAGACGCTGCCCCCCTCGGTGGTGGCTCCCCCCAAGAGGGGACGTCCGGCATCGACCAGGTAGCTCCAGAGACCCGCGGGAAGGGGGGAGGCAGGCCGGTCCAGGACCGCCCGGATCGCCCCGGTGGAGCCGATGGTGAGGGCCACCCGGTCCGATCGTATGCAGCCGCTGCCCACGTTGGCGGCGGCTCCGTCTCCCACCGCCGGGAACCAGGGGACTCGAGCCAGGGCCGGCCAGCGCCGAGCCCAGGGATCACGCAATCCCGTGAACGGTTCCGTGCAATCGCGAAGCGGCGAGAGCTGAGTCCTCCGGATCGGGAGGAGCGAAATCCAGGACTCGTCCCAGTCCAGGCGGTGTCGGTTCAGGAGGCCGCTCCAGGAGGCCGCGGAATAGCTCACACCGCAGGTCCGAAAGAATCGCGAATAAAGAAACTCGCCCAGAGTCATCCAGCGGGCGACTCGGGAGAAGAGCCGGGGCCGGCTCTGTTCCAGCCAGAGGAGGCGGGAGGGAAGATAGCTGCTGTGGATGGGACAGCCCGTGCGCTCGTGGACCTCCGCAGGATCCAGCCTTTGCCTGAGGTCGGCGGCGGCCTGCCGGCTGCGGGTGTCGGCATAGGTGTAGATCGGCGTCAGCGGGCGGCCCTGCTCGTCCACTCCGAGGAGGGTGGGAGAGAGCGTGTCCAGGGCGACGGCGGCGATCCGGGCGTCCCGGGACTCGGCTCGAGCCACCGTCTCGTCGAGCGCTTCGGACACGGCCGAAAGGACCTCCTCCGGCTCCAGCCGGGCCCCGCCCTCCGGGTCGGTCCAAAGGCGATAGTGGGCCCGGGCACCGATTTCAGGCAGGGGACGCCCGTCCACTCCCCACACCTGAGCCCGCAAGGAAGAAGTCCCGGCATCCAGTGTCAGGACATGGAGCCGACCCGCCCGGACGTTGTTCAAGATCTGTGCTCCCCGCCGAATTCGAGGGCCTGCACGCTGCACCCGGGGCCAATGGGGGGATACAATACGTCCCACCATGGGGCGGCGGAGAAACGCGAGAGGCGGGCGGCAGGCATGAGTTGGACGTCTTTACTGCTGGTCGTCCTGGCACTGACAGGCTTCATCATCTCATCCTATTTCACGGCCGTGGCCTACCGCTGGGTACGGCCGGACGCCGCCTGGATTCCCAGCTTCTGCAGGATGGGAGAAAAGACCTGCGCCACCATCGTCTTCACACCCCGGGCCCGTGTCTTCGGAGTCCCCAACTCGGTTCTGGCGCAACTCTTCTACCCGTTCATCGCCGCCGGGACCTTGGAGGGCTTCCTCTTCACCTTTCCCATCTTCCACTTGTCACTGCTGGCAAGTCTAGTCACGGTTCTCCTGGGGCTGTTTCTCACCTACTCCCTGCTGTTCCTGACCCGGGTTCCCTGCGTCCTCTGCTTCACTTCGCACGCCATCAATTTCGTCATCTTCGTGCTGCTGCTTCTGGAAGGGGATTCCGTTTCCGGAGCACTCTGGTGAGAGAAACGGTCCGGGATGACAATCGCGGATTCGAATCCCCTCCCCGGGATACGGGTTGATGGACCACTCCATCAACCGCTACTTCCCACAACTGAGGCAGATCCCTTCGACCGGCAGTCTGGAGTCCTCTCCCCTCTATCGCCGGCTCCGGCCGGAAATAGACCGGGTCCTGAATACCGTCGAGACCGGTGAAGACCCGGCACCGCATTCGGGACCGGACAGGAGCTCGGTCCACGCGGTCGCCTGGAATATCGAACGCGGCCTGGAGTTACCCGGCCTGACCCGCACTCTCCGGGAACATCCGCACTTGCGGGAAGCCGACATTCTCTTGCTGACGGAACTGGATTACGGAATGGCCCGAACCGGAAATCTCCACGTGACCCGCGAGCTGGCCCGGAAACTCGGGATGACCTACGTCTTCGCCCCCAGCTATCTCAATCTGGACAAGGGAGCCGGTCTGGAAAACGAGGCGCCGGGCGAGAATTCCCAGGCTCTGCACGGGAACGCGCTGCTCTCGAGGCATCCGGTTTCGGAGCCCCATGCGCTACCCCTTCCCAACGGCAAGGACAAGATGAGGGGGAAGGAGAAGCGCCTGGGGTGCCAGCGGGCGATCCTGGGTCTGGTCGAGCATCCTCTGGGGCGATTCCGCGCCGTCAGCCTCCACTTGGACGCCCACTCCAGCCAGGCGCATCGGCATCTTCAGATGTCCCTGTTGCTGGACCATCTCCAACGCTGGCGCCCTTCGCTGCCGGTGCTCATCGGAGGCGACTGGAACACCTCCACCCACCACGCGCGCCGCGCCGTGTACTCGATTCTCGGATACGCCCGGCGGGTGCTCATGGGGATCGACAACGTCCTGGACAACCACTACCCGTATCCGGAACGCCGGTTTGAACGGCGACTATTCCGGGAACTGGAGAACCGAGGCTACCGCTATCGGGACCTGAACCAGATGGGTGTCTGCACACTCCACTACGACGCCGCCAACCTGGCCACCAACCGGAACATGGCCGAGTGGATCCCCAATTGGTGTTTCTGGTTCATCGACTGGGCCCTGAAGGACCATCAAGGCCGATGTTCCATGAAGCTGGACTGGTTCGGCGGCAAGGGGATCCTGCCCGATCCCCAGTCCCCTCCACGGGTCATCGGCGGACTCGAGGAGACCTTCGGCAAGCTGTCGGATCACGACCCGATTCTCTTGGATTTCAGGCTCGGATAGGAGCGGGGGTTTTCAACCCCCGATTCCGGGTCCGCGATGAAGAGTAAGGACAAGAATGAAGAGGGGGACAAAATGTCCCCCCTCCCAGCAGCGCCCCGGCGAAAAATTCGGGCTATACTCCGTATCCAACCAAGGAGGAATTTCATGACAAGTACGGGACTGGCTTGGCTCGGCTTCGCGATGATGACTGTGTTTTGCTGGGGCATGTACGGCACCCTTCTCCATGCCGGGCAGGTGGCCATGGGGGACCCGGTGAACGGGCGTTACAAGGCCTTCCTGTTCGTCGGTCTGGCCTATTTCCTGATCGCCGTCCTGGCTCCGCTGCTGGTTCTGAAGAGCCAAGGGGCGGACTGGAGCTATCCGGCGCCGGGAATGGGCTTGTCACTCGTGGCTGGAATCCTGGGAGCTGTCGGAGCCTTCGGAGTCCTCCTGGCCTTCGGAGCCAAGGGCTCTCCCAGTGTGGTCATGGCCATCGTCTTCGCCGGAGCGCCCATCGTCAACGCCTTCGCTTCCATGGTTAAACATCCGCCGCCGGGCGGGATCTCCAGTATCCAGTGGCCGTTTGTCCTGGGCATCCTTCTGGCCGCCCTGGGAGGTTGCCTGGTGACGCTCTACCGTCCGCAGGGGTGACCGCCGTCCGTGAGACGAGACACGATGAAATCAGGACCGGAGATCAGCGTCGCCGTCGTCCCCGTAGCCGGATTGGGGACTCGCCTCCTGCCGGCCACAAAGTCCCAGCCCAAGGAAATGTTGCCGGTGGCCAAGAAGCCGGTGGTCCAATACGTGGTCGAAGAACTGGGCAGGAACGGCATCCAGGAGATCCTCTTCGTCACCGGAAGGACCAAGACATCGATCGAGAACCACTTCGATCCGGACCACCAGTTGATCCGGAATCTGAGGGAGTCGGGAAAGGAAGACCTGCTGCTGGAGCTCGACTACGAGCAGACCGAGGTCCAGTTCTTCTACACCCGTCAACGGCTTCAGCGGGGATTGGGGGATGCGGTACGGTGTGCCCGCCGTTTCACCCAGAACCGTCCCTTCGTCGTCGCACTGGGAGACAGCATCATCGGTCTCGATTCGCCGTCGCACGTGGTGAGCGCCATGACCCGAATCTATCGGGAGTCGGGGGCGGCCTGCGTGGTCGCCGTCGAGACGGTTTCTCCGCAGGACATCTTCCGGTATGGGATCGTGGAACCGGGAGGCGACGGTCCCGAATTTCCCATTCTGAGTCTGATCGAGAAACCGCCTGTCGGGTCCACCTCCAGTTGCCTGGCCTTGGTGGGAAGGTATGTCTTCTCGCCTTCCATCTATCGGAAGCTGGACCGGATCCGACCGGGAGTCGGCGGGGAGATCCAGTTGACCGACGCCATCCAACTGCTTCTGGAAGAAGGCGAAACGGTCATCGGGGTCCGTCTTCCGGGGAACGAGAGGCGCTACGACATCGGCAACTTCGAGAGCTATTTCGAGACCTTCGTCGAGTTCGCCCTGCGGGACCCGGATCTGGGCTCCGGGCTCCGCAAGCGTCTGCTGGAGCGTTTGGTTGAAGATCACTAGGGCCACGGCGAACGCTCGTATCGGCCTCCTGGGCAACCCTTCCGACGGTTTTTTCGGCAAGACCATCTCCTGCATCCTGAGAAACTACTCCGCCAAGGTCGTCGTCTACGAGTGGCCCGAACTGGAAATCATTCTGAGCCGCCAGGACCGCTGCGAGTTCCGGCAGCTGGAGGACCTGGTGGACGACGTCCGGCTCAACGGGCTCTACGGCGGTCTCCGCCTGGTCAAGGCCACGATCAAGGTCTTCGCGGAATACTGCTGGCGAGAGAAGATTCGACTCCCTCAGCAGAACTTTTCCCTCAGGTACGAGACCGACATTCCGCGCCAGGTGGGCCTGGGAGGATCCAGCGCGATTATCACCGCGGCCATGCGGGGCCTGGCCGAGTTCTACCAGGTGTCCATCCCCCGGGAGATTCTGCCCGGACTCGTCCTCTCGGTGGAAACGGAGGAGATCGGCATCGACGCGGGCCTCCAGGACCGCGTCTGTCAAGTCTACGAAGGACTCGTTTACATGGATTTCAACCGGGAGACCATGAGCCGCCTCGGGCACGGACTCTACGAGTCCCTCGATCCCGGCCTGCTGCCCCCGATCTACCTGGCATTCCGCAACGACCTGGGCCAGATCTCCGGCATCTACCACACCGATTTGAGAGGCCGCTGGAACCGGGGAGAGCGAGCGGTACATCGGGCCATGGAACAGTTCGCGGATCTTGCGCGGCAGGGGAGAGAATGCCTATTGCAAGGGGACGCAGTAGAGTTGGCGCGCCTGATGGACCGGAACTTCGATATTCGATCCGGTCTGTCCAGGTTGGACCCCAAGAACGTCGAGATGATCGAGCTGGCGCGGTCCCACGGAGTCTGCGCGAAATACGCCGGTTCGGGGGGAGCCGTCGTCGGAATCTGCGGGTCCGACGAGACCTTCCGCGACCTGCAAGAAGACTTTCGCACCCTTGGGTGCACCGTCATCAGGCCCAGAGTGAGTTCGCTCATCGATTCCCAGGGAGCATGAAATGACAACGGAACACCAAAACCAAAGCCCGAAGCGAATCTTCAAGCTGGTGATCTATCCCGCCGTGGATGCTCACCGCCTCGCCGCGATCGTGGAAGCTGCGGGTGACGGCGGCACCGTGGTGAACGCACCCGACGAGGACGCCGCAGCCGCTGCCCTGGTGGACGCCGACGCTTTTTTCGGCAAGATGACGCCCAAGCTACTGGCAGCGGAAACCCGGTTGCGCTGGATTCAGGCCGGCAGCGCCAGCATGGAACACTATCTCTTCCCCGCCCTGGTGGATCACCCCGCGATCGTGACCAACATGCGAGGGATCTTCTCGGACGTCATCGCCGAACACGTTTTCGGTTTCATCCTCTGCTTCGCCCGGAACCTGCACCACTACATCCGCAACCAGGCGAAAAGAACTTGGGAGGTGGTTGGAGACCCTAGCTGGAAAGTCCCCGACTTCGTGCGAAGCCTGCGAGACGTCGCTCCCAGCGACTGGGCCCACATCCACCTTTCGGACACCACTCTGGGCGTGGTCGGTCTGGGCAGCATCGGATCGGAGGTGGCCCGCCGAGGCCTGGCCTTCGGGATGCGGGTGCTGGCGGTCGACCCCAAGCGAGAGGAATGTCCGCCGGGCGTGGAGTCGCTCTGGAAGCCGGAACGGCTGGCAGACCTGCTGGTGGAGAGCGATTTCGTCGTGATTTCCGCGCCTCATACGCCGGAAACGGTCAAGATGTTCCGGCGGCCCCAATTCCGGCAGATGAAGCGGACCGCCTTTCTGATCAACATCGGCCGCGGAGTCATCGTCGACCTGAACGATCTGGTCGCGGCGCTGGAGGCGGGGGAGATCGCCGGCGCCGGCCTCGACGTGTTCGAAATCGAGCCGCTTCCCCCGGAGCATCCTCTCTGGCGGATGGAGAACGTCATCCTGACGCCGCACTGCGCCGCCCGATCCCCCAGGATCCCTGATCGTTTCGCTCAGGTGGTAGTGGACAACGTCCGGCGATACGCCGCCAGCCGGCCGGTCAAGAACGTGGTCGACAAGAACGCGTGGTTTTGAAAGATCGGGTCGGGCGCAGGGGATTGCGCCCCTGCACCCTCCCACACCACCGGACGTACCGTTTTCAGTATCCGGCGGTTGGAGTCACTCGAGGCTCTTTCGAGCCTCGTAAAGGGCCTTTCTTTCCGGTTTTCGCCGCCGCTGGGACTTGATCTCCGCCCTTCCGGCTTGACGGGTTCCACCCTTGGGCCTTCCGTGCCGGGTCCGAGGGGCCTCCCCCCGCCCCGTTTTCGGAGGTATTTGCGATCCCGCTGACGAGTCCACCATAGGGCCCGTCCGACTCCTTCGGTCCTTCGCTCCACCGGCATTATCCGGCTTCTTCGCTACTATGACCTCTGCTGACTTCTCAAAGGCTCTCTGAAGGTGTCCCGTTTTCGTGGACGGTTTATTAGTGCGGTTTACGTTGGTCTAGGTTGTAATACTCCTTCTGTCGTTGGGGAGCAAGACTTCCTCCCGCTGAATGTCAATGGCCATAGAAAATGTCAGGGTTTTGACCATTGACAGAGCGTTCTTTCTTCTGTGGGGGGACTGATGGAGGCGTCAGCAAAAGGGCTCACGTTGTGGGAAATCTCTGATTTTCCACAATGGGATACCGCGTAACGAGGGGGCCTCGGCGCTTTCTTTCCAGGGATTTAAGAGTGGTGTGTATCTCTTTGCATCCGGGGGTCTCAGGGGGGCAGCGCCCCCCTGCCCTCTTCAATCGTGTCGCGCGCGACGCTTGGTGCGACGGTGATGGTGCTGGCTTCGTGGTCGAGCAGCGCGAAAACGAACCGGTTCGTGAGGCGGCGTCAGTCCTTCTGAGCCTCCCGGCCCGCAGGACCGGCATTGGAGGCAGGAAAGACGACCCCAGCAGGTCATCACTGCACTCGGCGAGAGCACGAATCGAGGATCTCGTCGTCCGGATCGAGTTTCGACGACGCCGTGGGTCCTACGCTGCCTGCTGCTCGTAGCGGACCGGCGACTCGTAGCCCAGCGCCGAGTGTCGGCGGCGCCGGTTGTAGAATCCCTCAATGAAGTCGAAGACGGTCCGCCTCGCCTGATTCGGATTCCGGAACTGGTGACGGTCCAGCAACTCGCATTCCAGCGTCGCGAAGAAGCTCTCGCACATCGCGTTGTCGTAAGCGTCCCCCACCGAGCCCATCGACGGCCGCACCCCGGCCTCCCGGCATCTCTTCCCGAAGGCCGTCGAGGTGTATTGTGCCCCCTGGTCCGAGTGGTGGATCACCTGCTTCGGCTGTCGCCGTATCACCGCCATGGCGAGCGCATTCTCGACCAGTTCGGACCGCAGATGGGTCTCCATTGCCCAGCCCACGACCATTCGGCTCCAGGCGTCCAGGACCACGGCCACATACAACCAGCCCGCCTGCGTGCGAACATACGTCAGGTCCGCCACCCAGAGCTGATCCGGTCCCTCAGCCGCGAAGTTCCGGTTCACCAGGTCCGGTGCGGGACGCGCCTTCCGGTCCCTCCGGGTGAGCCCGGCCTTCCGGTGCCTCCGGCTCACCCCCTGAATTCCCGCTTCCCGCATCAATCGGCCCACACGCTTCGGGCTCGTCCGTTCCCCTCGAGCTCTCAGTTCGGCATGCAGACGAGGCCGACCGTAAACTCTCCGGTTCTCGTTCCAGATCTGCACGATCTTTTCCCGAAGCGCCTGGTCCTGGCGAGCCCGGTTCGAGGGCAGACGTTTCAACCAGGCGTAGTACCCACTGGGGGAGAGACCCAACACGCGGCACATCACCCGAATCGGAAACTGGGCCCGGTGCGCCTTTACGAACTCGAATCCTTTCCTGGGATCGAGTCGCTCTCCCGGGCGAACCAAGCCGCGGCTTTTTTTAGGATGTCCCGCTCCATCCGCAGGCGCTTGATCTCCCGCCTCGCCTGACGCAACTCCTGGCGCTCGAACTTCGTCAACCCGTCGCTCCGGTGCCCCTCGTCCAGATCGGCCTGCTTGACCCACTTCCGGATCGCCGAAGCCGAGGGCTCGAACTCCCGCGCCAGTGCCTCCGGCGATCGCCCCGAGCGCACCAGCCCTACGATCTCCCGCCGGAACTCCGGCGGATACCGTCTCTGCTTTCTTGCCATCGTGGATCCCTCCTTACTCCCCTACTTTGGATGTGTCCACGAAAGCGGGTCAACTCCACTCCCCGAGTAAGGTGCTGCATCTTTCCCCCCGGGCCGCCCGGCTCTACCTGGTACGTCTGGATGGGGTTCGGGTTTCGCTGTTGCTCGCCAGCTCACCGCCCGCACCCGGCCTCGCTGCCGGTTCGTGTTCCTGCGGTCGTGGGTTTGCCTTCCGCTTCCTTCAGCTTCACCTCGCGGCTACGCCTTGCGGTTCGGCTAGGGTTGGTCCCATCACCTCCCTTGGGATCTTTCATCCCTTAGATACAGCCCATGTCGGGCGCACGAGCGGCGGCTTTCTTGCCGCCGGTTAGGGGGGCAGGGGGGACGGAGTCCCCACTCTACACATTCCGGCCACGGAATTGCATGGCAGTACAGAAGAGCAGGCGACAAGAAGTCGCGGTAGGGACGCCGGTTGCCCAGCGCCCCCCGCGCAGATCCGTGCGTGCCCGTTAAGGCACACGGCTCCTACCTCAGGTAATGACGGCAGGTCGCGACGCCCGCCGTATCCGACCCCCGCCTGTGTCACGGTAGCCCGGCTCTGAGTCCGGTCCGTACTTTGGTGAGCCGAATTCCCCTTGGTTCCACCCCTTCGCTCCACCGACTCCGCAGAGAGTTCCCCCTCCTTGTTCGCCCGCTTCATCACTACTATGGGTGAATCCGATTGCTTCCTCTCTCCCCTCATGGGTTACGGCTTTCCCCTTTCCCACAAGGCCCCGGCTTTCGCCGGGGAGAGAGTAAGCCCTCCCAGGTCCCGACACCAGATGTACGTACGTGCATGGGTTCTTTGACACCGCAGAGCCCGGCTGCCCCTCACCCTGGCGGTCCAGCCGGTGTTGCCTTCGACCGCGACTACAGCCTCGGCACTTCCGATCAGGGAGCTTTCGATGCTCAATAGCCTGCCCATACGCACCGCTACCGACGCTTCGCCGACACCCTCACGGGTGCCCACGCACGGCTCGCGGAGAAACGTGGATGGTTAGTCCTTCGTTTCAGCGGACTTTCACCGCCTATCTTGTGCCAGTTAGCCTGGCGCACAGTCGCCCCTCCTAAATGGAGACGACCTTGCCGGTGGCGGCCGACTCGTAGCCGGCCAGAAGCACCTTCAGCACCTCGGCCGCTTCCGCGATGCTCATGTCGCTCTCGCGATTCTGCTCGATGCAGTCGATGAAGAAGGACTCGTCCGACTGGGTCGCTTCGGGGACCGAATGCCAGGTGAATTTGTGGACCCCGCCCGCCTCCCGGGTGCTGCTTCTCCAGAACCCCATGGGATCTTCGGGATGCGGCGGCCCGGGCCGCCAGGCAGGCGCGTCGCAGGCGACTTCGAACCGGGGCCGCGCGCCATCGATGAATCGGCAACCCCGGGTCCCGGCCAGGAAGATCCCCGAAACTCCCCCGGCCAGATGACTCAGCCAGCCGATTCTCCCTCCGCTCAAGGTCCCCACCAGTCCGCCTTCGAACTCCATGGTCAGGGCCGCGAAATCTTCCACGTCGTTCTTCTGGTGTTCCTGGAAGAAATAATTGGCGGTACGAGCATAGACGCGTTTCACCGAACGGCCTGTGAGCCAACGCATGATCCCGATGGAATAGACCCCCATGGTGAAGAGTTCCCGTTTCGAGTCGATATAGGTGAACCTTCGGGGAGGGAAATGCTCCTGGCGGGGACGGTCCAGATCAGCGGTTCCGGTGTGGCCCTTGGAGAACAGAAGGTCGCTGTGCATGCTCACCAGTTCCCCCAGGGCACCGCTGTCGGTGAGCCGCCGGGCCCGTTGAGCCCAGGGGTTTCGGAACATGCTGAACATCTGGCTTCGAACTCCGGCCTTTCGGACCTCGGACACCAACGAGGACGCCTCCCGGTTGGAGACGGTCAGAGGCTTGTCCACGTAGACGTGCTTGCCCGCTCGGGCACAGAGCGCGGCCACCCGGGCGCGGCGTTCGAACTCGACGCAGACGCTCACGACTTGGACGTCACTGCGCTTCAGCGCATCCGACAGATCAGGGATGAAAGGAATGCCAAAGCGCCGGGCCAGCGACCGATTCAATCGATCCCGGCGTTCCGGAACGTCAGGCTCGTCGGTGACCGCCACCAGACGGCAACGCGGGTCTCGACCGAACGCCGCGCCGTAATTCTCCTGGTGGGTCAAGTCTCCGGCCACCAGAAGGACCCCGTAGGTTTTGCTCATGGATCGCTCCGCTATCCGAGCCGCACCGGGTTTCTCTTTCGCAACGACTCTTCCACCGCCTCGACCAACTCCCCTCGAACCGCGCTGGAGTCCGTCCTCCAGAGTCGTTCCCCGGTCTCACCGGCGAGATGCGCTTCCGCCAGATCATGCCGCAGGGTGCCATGGTTCCCGACCAGGAGCAGATCCGCTCCCGGCGGACCCTCCCGCTTGAGGATCACCACGACCTGACCGGTCCGCCCACCCTCCAGATGCAGTTGCAGAGACAGGTTCCCGGACTCGACGCTGCCGGCGACGAAGATCTCGACAATCGCCGGGCCAAGAAGCTCCTGGATCAACTGCATGCCCGCCACGGAGACGGGGACCAGGTGCCCGTGGTCTGAAGACGCCACGATCACCAGACGCACGTAAACCGGAGTTCCCAGTCGACCCTGCTCCAACTCCTTGCTGATGGCTGCGGTCAAACGCGTCAGGTAGGTCATGATTCCGGCGCTGGCGTTTACCCGTTTCCGGCGTTGCTCCGAACGCTCATAGCATGATTCAGAACCGGTCAGAAATCCAGCAGATAGGTGAACTTGGCCAGGATCGTCCGGTCCAGGGTTCGCCGCGTCCCGTACGGACCCGGCACCATCGGTCCTTCGTGAGGATCGAGACCCGTGGGATCGAAATGGCTGTTGTAGACGATGAAGAATCCGGTGCTGCCGGTGCGAAGCAGGGCGAATCGGACGTTGGCCCCGATCTCCCGTTCGGTGCTGTTGTACTGGATCAGAGACTGAATGTAGCTCTTGGGAGTGAAGGAATAATTCACCTGAACCATGGCCAGATTCGTGTGAAAGGGCCCCTCGGGAAGGTCCACCGAATTGTGCACGTAGCGGGCGGCCACCAGAAACTCGGCTCCCACTCGGAATCCTGCCCGGAGGCTCAAGGTCTTGATATGACCCGAGTAAAATCCTCCCCAGGAATAGTTGGCGACGCCGAAGAGATTGGCGCTTTCGTCCGATTCGACAGTCCACAGCCAGTTGTTGAAACGGTAGATTCCCTTCGGCAGAACGATGTCGTCGAAGATCTCGAAGGGTTCGAAGAGCTGTTCGAAGTTCTGGTTGAACGCGAACCCCACCGACCCGCCGTTCTGGAAAAAGACACGCATATCGTTGTGACGCCAACCCGACTCGCGGGAACCGTCGAAGCGATAATGTCCGCGCCAGGAATGATGCGGCCAGAAACGGCGGAAAATAGGATGATTCTTGGGGCGGGGATTGAAGAAGATCCCATAGGAGGGCCTCCGGTAGCCTGACCTGGGCACGAATCCCACCTCCGGATTGAAATCCTCTCCCACCTCCAGATAACCCACGTCCCAGTTGAAGAAATCGGTGTTGTAGCTCACCGACGAGCTGGCGGCATGATCACGCCCGTCAAGACCCGGCGTCTCGGTGCGGGCGGCGTAGTTGAAGAAGGTCCAGCGTTCCCCCAGTCCGATGTTGGCGTCCACGCCGTAGGTCCGGTTGAACTCGTTCGGCGCCGCCGCAGAGCCGGTGGCCACCTTGTTGATGAAGATGGCGCCGAATCCGCTGCGGGAACCCACCTCCCGGGCCATGCGCAGAACGGTGAAGTTGTGCGCCGGAGTCACGTCCTCCACTTCATTGGTCTGCATGTTGAGGACACCCAGGTTGAAACGATTCAGCTTCCCGGTGAGACGGGCGCCCCCCAGGATGGGAACCTCGACTCCGCTGGGGTCGATCCCGATGCGGCGGCTGAAGAAGAGTTCCGCCTGGCGGGGACTGCCGACCTGGAAATACCCGGCATTTTCCAGGAAGAAGGGTCTCTTCTCCGGGAAGAAGAGATCGAAGCGGGTCAGGTTGACCTGCTCCTCGTCCACCTCCACCTGGGAGAAGTCGGTGTTCACGGTCGCGTCCAACGTCAAAGTCGGCGTGAGCGTGAATTTCATGTCCACGCCGGCATCCAGAATCCCGTCTTTCAATGGATCGGATCCCCGGTAATCGTGGAGGAATCCGCCCTTGACGTAGGGAATGACTTGGCGGCTGGGTCGAAAATCCAGGTCCAGACCGGTCAGTTCCCCGGCCAGAGAGACGCGATGGATCTCGAATCCCCGGGTCACTGGAGCCCAGAAGGACTGTTCGTTCTTCCGGCGCAGGTTCCGTTTGAAGTTGATCCCCCAGGTGCGATCGGTTCCGGGTTTGTAACGCAGGCTCCTGAGGGGAATCGCGAACTCGGCCTCCCAACCACGGGAAGTGATCCTGGCCTGAACCGTCCAGACCGCGTCCCAGTTCAAGTTGAAAGCAGACGCACCGCCCCTTTGGGCCCCGCCGAAGCCGCTGCCGCCTACGGACCCCGCTCGGGCGGGTCCGCCGCCGGCGCGGCTCCGGCCGCCATGGATGATCTGGGCGTCGAATTCGATGCCGGCGGGAGTCGTGGCGAAGATGTATCCGCTCTGGTCATCGTCGTAGGTATCCAGGAGAACCTCGAACGAATCGGTCTCGTCCAGGACCCCGTCTCGCCGGGCCTGGGTGGAGACGATGGCTTCCGGCCGGGAATCGAAGCAGATGACGCCGACGAAAAGGGTGTCGCGGTCGAATCCGATCCTGACCTCCACCCGTTCGGTCGCGGGGGCTCCCGTTTCCGGGAGCTGTTGGATGAAACCGGTCGCCGGCGCCATGGACATCCAGGAGGAATCCACCACGCCGTCCAGCGTCGGCGGCTCCGACACGCGAAAGGCCTTCATGCTTGGCCTACCGGGGGCGGCTTCCAGCAGATGTGGACCTCCCTGCAGGAACGCCAGAAGCAAGAGCAGAGAGGAACTCGTCCAGCTCAAGATAAAATGCGTCGGATTGTTCACACTAGGAGCCTGCGCCGCAGAAATTGAGCTACTGCGAAAGCGGTAGAATCGGTCCATATTTCCCCGATTTCTCAGCGAATAGAACAACTATGCACCTCCAAATCGAGAAAATCCGGCCTCGATTCCCCACTTTCTCGCTACGATCATTTCTACCGCGCAGACTCCGAGCCCGCATTTCTCACCGGAAGTTCTGTAATTCTTGGGATCAAGAGGTCAGCTGGATTCCGACTATCCCCTCCGGACTTCTCCGGGCCAGTGTCCGATTCCACCGGCCAAATTGTAGAGATTGACGTATCCCTGGACACCCAGTTGGGCGCAGGCCTGGGCCGACCGGCCTCCGGCGGCGCAATGCATGATGATGCGGTCGGCGTCTCGCGGAATCTCGGAAGTACGGCCGCCAACTTCTCCGAGGGGGATGAGCTTGGCGCCGGGGATCCGGACTGCGGCGTGCTCATGGGGCTCCCGGACATCGATGATCAAGGTATCCGGATGCCGGCGAAGCATTTCCATGGCTTCTTCACCGTCGACTTCGTCGAAAAGGCCGCCGGAAAGGACGGCTTCCGTCACATGTTTTCCCTGGGCCACCCTCCGGAGCAGTTGCCCCTGATTCTCGAGCTGCTCCTTCTGTTGGGAACCCGCCCTGGAAACGTCCTCTTCCAGGGTCTCGAGCTTCCGCTCCAGCGTTCGGGTCCGGCTCTTTGCTGCGGAAGCCGACCTGAGGGCCAGCAGGCCCGACGCCAGAGCCAGAAACGAAACCACAGCCACGATCGTTTGAGTCTCCATGTTCAACACCTCATTCCCTGGCAAGAATCTGATCGAAAAAAATGCGACTGTCCGGGAGCCCCTTTGCCTGCAGGACCTTCGTCACCATCTTCACCATTATGGGCGGACCGGCCAAATAGGCTTCCGCCTCGGACGGGGCCTCCACATGCTTGTCGACCGAGAGTTGAATATAACCGGTCTCACCGTGCCAGTCGTCCCCTTCACGGGGTGCGGAGAGTGCCGGCGTGTAGGTGAAGTTCTCTTTCTCGGCGGACCACTGGGTGAACAGGCCGTGCAGCAGAAGATCCCTCCGGCTCCGGACACCGAAGAAAAAGTGGATCTTCCGGGTCCGGTTCATCCCCTCTTCGAACCAGTACTCCAACAAACCGACGAAAGGGGCGGCGCCGCTGCCGCCGGCCACCACCAGGATGGGACGGTCGCTGTCCTGGCCCAGGTAGAGAGTGCCGGTGGGATCGCTGAGGTGGAGAACATCTTGGGGCCGGAGACGGGTGTGGACGTAGGTCGACGCGACGCCCGGCGGCACGTCCTTGCCGCGCGGCGCCCGGAAGTGCTTGATGATGAAGTCGAATTCCGGGAGCCGGCTGGGCGAGGAGGCAAAGGAGTAGGGTCGAAAGACCGAACCATGCGTCGTCTGGTATCGAGCGTTCCACTCCCGGACGAATTCTTCCGGGACTTTGAGGAAGACGAATTGTCCCGGCTTGAACCCGAACCCGCCCGGATTCAGCAGGACCAGCCGCACCCGCTTCACGTCGTGGGTCAGGTCCGTGATCTCGACCACCCGGGCCCGGTGCGGAAAATCGAGGGCCAGAATCTGGGAGCCCAGCCCCAGGCACAGCAGCCAACTCAAACGCATCATCCAGCCCATCCGACTCTTGCAGCCCCTTCCCGGTTCAGAGCTCATTGAGCCAGTCTTCTCCTGAGGAAATCAAGGGCACGCGTGATGAGGCGCTCGCGTCCCGATCTGCCGGGCCTGAATCCGACCGACTCGATTTCGAATCCTTGTGTCCGGGACCCGGCACAGAGGGTGATCCGGTTGGCGCCCTGGTTCTCCGGTCCAGCCACCAGCAGCACCCATCGATCCCGTTGATCACCCGCCACCTTGCGGGCCAGATCGAGGACCAGCTCGTTCTCTCCGCCAGCCGGCTCGGAAGTCCCCACGACGTCAGGCTCCAGCAATGCCTTCAATCCCGGGCTGCTGGCGGCCACGTAGCTGCCGAACAGCACCGACGACGCGGAGGGAGTCCCGGTCAATCGAGACGAGAGACCACCTCCCGTCGCCACCTCGGCCACGACCAGCTTCGTCTTGCGATCGGTCAGAAGCCGCACAATCGTTTCCTCGAGCGTCGACCCGTCAATGGAGTAGACATGTTTTCCGAGCAGGTCCAGCATCCGGTCCCGCAACCCCAGCAGCTTCTCTCGAGTTCCAGGCAAGCTGGAGCGGCCGTAGAAAGTGAGGTCTACCCGTCCCGCTTCGAAGGTGGACGCGACGCTCACCTCGGAAGGAAGGTCGAGGTGCTCGTCGATGACGCTCTGGATGCTCGACTCGCCGATCCCGACGAAACGCAGGGTAACCGACTCGACCGACGACTGGATTCCGAAGCGGCGGGCCAGAAAAGGAATCAGTTCATCCCGGACCATGGGCCGGAGTTCCCGCGGCGGGCCGGGCAGCGCCACGATGACGCGTTCACCATCGTCGAAGACCAACCCCACGGCACTTCCAACCCGATTCTTCAAATAGGTGCCACGAGACGGAACTCGAGCCTGTCGCCGGAGGTTCGGACGGTATGCCCGGTCTCCGTAGCGGCGCCGATACTCATCGATCACCTGGGGCGATTCCTGCAAAGGGATACCCGTATGCTTGGCCAGAGTCTGGCGGGTAATGTCGTCGCCGGTGGGTCCGAGCCCTCCGGTGACGATGACGATCCGGCTCCGCCGGGAGGCGTAGTCGACGGCCCGCCGTATCTCCTGCTCATCGTCCGTAACGGTCACCGACCCGACGCATCGGCCTCCGAGGGGCCGGAGCGTTCGCGCCAGAAACTGAGTGTGCGCATCGGCGTACGCGCCTTCCAGCAACTCTCGTCCGGTGACGATGACGACGAACTCGGTCTCCGAATCGGAAGCCGGCGGAACCTGTGCGCAGATTTCGGCCAGCAGAAAAATGACTACAATCCCGGGCGTAAACAGCCACCGGCTTTCAGGAAAATGCATGCCACGCTCCCGATCGACTCCCGCTCCAGTCTACTACGATGACACCTCCCAAGCCGATGGGATCCCTTGCCGTATCCGACCCGGACTGGTATCTTTTTTGCCGAGCGGGTGCCCCGCTCACCCAAGAACATCGAAAGGAGATCTCATGCCATTCGAATTGCCGTCCCTTTCCTACGCCAATGACGCCTTGGAGCCCCATATCGACGCCACCACCATGGGGATCCATCACGACAAGCACCACGCCGCCTACGTGGGCAACCTGAACAATGCCCTGTCCTCGCATCCGGAGTTGGCCGGCCTGAGCCTGGATCAACTGCTGGCCGACAACTGCGCCGCCGTTCCCGAGAGTATTCGGACTGCGGTCAGGAACAACGGCGGCGGCCACGCCAATCACTCCCTGTTCTGGACCCTGATGGGACCCGGAGGCGGAGGCGAACCGAGCGGCGCCATGGCCGACGCCATCAATTCCACTTTCGGCAGCTTTGCCCAGTTTCAGCAGGCCGTCGCTGGCGCCGGCGTGGGTCGGTTCGGATCGGGATGGGCCTGGCTGGTGAAGAACGCGTCGGGATCGCTGGAGGTCCTTTCCACCGCCAATCAGGACTCGCCCATCATGGCCGGGCAGGTTCCTCTTCTGGGTGTCGACGTCTGGGAGCACGCCTACTATCTTCGCTACCAGAACCGAAGGCCCGACTACATCAAGGCGTGGTGGAACGTCGTGAACTGGGATGCCGTGGCGGCGCGCTTCGGTTCCTGACTAGCGGTTGACTAGTTCCGCGATCCGAAGCTCCCCTTTCTGAAAACGGTGAGACGCTTCGACCCGCCCTTCCTCAAGCTGCCCAGGCGCAGCCACAGGATCAAGAAAAGATAACGGGGAAGAAACAGGACTGCCTTGATCAGGATTGACGCGCTGAAGCGGAACTCTCTTCCCGAAATGCGCCGGTAGGGTTCGATCTTGGGCAGGGGCGGGGTGCGTCAAAGACCGAGCAGGTCGCACAGGTTCCGCTTGACGTAGTGGCAGTCCCCGTGCTCGTTGAACACCAGTCGGGATCGAGCCGGGAGCAGAAAAAACAGCCGTTTGTGGGCCCGGAATATGGGCCGTCCCGATAGGATGGCCACGATGACGTCGACCTTCATCCTGGCCAGTCTCAGGACGGTTCGCATGTTTCTCAGGCTCTGCCTGAGTCCATAGGTGACCACTTCGCTCACTTCCGGTCGCGACTCGTAGAAGATTTTCTTCACGTCTGAGCAGAACACCAGAATCCGGCCGGGACCCACGATCTTCCGGTCTTGCAGCCTCCTCAGGACATCCAGAGCAATAGAATCCTCTTCGGTGGGCAGATACAGGATCGTCGCTCCCATCTCGGGAAGAGCCTCCTGGTGCCGGCTCCTTCGGAGAATCTGGGGGAGGTTCCGGAGCCGCAACGGGTGGGGCTGAGCCCGCGCATCGAAAATCAGCCGGCGCCGGACGGGAAGCAGGAAGAACAGAAGCTTTTGCTTCCGGAAGACGGGACGACCGCTGAAGACGCCACAGACCAGATCCGCACGGAAACCGGACATCCCCCGCCATAGATCGGAGAACCGATCGCCCCGCGACCGGGCATAGGTCAGAAACTCCACGTCCGGAAGATCGTGGAAAGACCCGAGATCCTCCTGCCGGCACACCAGAAGCACCCTGCATCCAGGATACTGGTTCGATTTCCTCAGCTTTTCCACAGCTGCGCGCACAAGCTGCGGATGTTCCGTCTGGAGCATGAGACAGCGGGGGGCGGGCCGGGAGAATCCGGTACCCGTTCCCAATTGCCGAGGACCCAGATTCACGGGACGATCAGCCATGGTTCAGACCAGAGGACAGTCCTTCAAAGTTTCGAGCAATCTCTCCACGTCGTCAGCGGTGTTGTAGAGATGAGTGGACACCCGAATCCGCCGGGAATCTCCCCAGATCAGGATTCCGCGCTGTTCAAACCATTGCATCACGGCCCGCTCCTGGGGGGCGACGAAGCAGACATTGCCGGCGCGTTCCTGGGGCCGGGACGGAGTCATGATCTCCAAGCCGAGTTCGGTGAGTCCACGCAACACCTTTTCGCTCAGATCCAACACATAGCTTTCGATCTCGGGAAGACCCACGCGGGAGAGGTAGTCCAGCGCGTTGTCCAGAATGTAGACCGAGATATAAGCTGGATTCCCGGCCTCAAAGCGGGCGGCGCCGGGCCGCAACTCGTAACGGGTAGGATGGCGCCAACCGGTGAGACTGGCCGGAGTGTGCCAACCCAGGAACGGAGGCTTCAGGTCGGGCAGGCGACTTCGATTCCAGTAGAAGATGGAAACCCCGTGGGTTCCCAGCAGCCACTTGTAGCAACTGCTCATGAGGATGTCGGCGAGGCCCGCTTCCACCGGGACGACGCCCGCCGCGTGGGTCGCGTCCACGCTGAGAAGCGCCCCGGTGGACCGGACCCGTTGAGAGAGCTCACTGAGCAGCTGCCGCTGCCCGGTCAGAAAGCTCACCAGGCTGACCGCGACCACACGGGTCCTGGAGTCGATATGCGATTCCAGATCAGACACGAAAACCCGCCAATTGCGATGCCGCACCAGGCGAAGTTCCACTCCCTGACGCTCCAGGCGAGTCCAGGGAAGGACGTCGGAAGGGAATTCCAGGTCGGCCACCACCACATTGTCGCCCGGCTCCCAATCCAGACCGTGAGCCAACAGGTTGACCCCTTCCGAAGTGGAGGAGAGAAACCCGATTTCTTCCGGGGAGACGTTCAGGAGCCTCCCTGCCTTATCCTTGCACTCCAGATAGGTCTCTTCGAACCGTTGCCGGCCGTCGTCTCCCCTGGCCTTGTCGCGGAAGAAACGGGCCACAGCGTCCTGATGACTTCTCAGAATGGGAGTCTCACCCCCGGCGCAGAGATGGACCACATCGTCAAGACCGATAAAGTCGTCCTTGGGAACCAACATGTCATGCGCTCCTTCCGGCCAGCCACGCGAGCCATCGGCGATTATGAAGGGAACCGGAGCCGACGACGATACGGTCAAATTATAATGTCCCGGTGCGGTCGCCGGGGTTTCCGGCCCCTGGAGAAAGAGGAGATCCATGTTTTTTACCCATTTGGAGTGCTCACGCTGCAAGGCTACCCACGATTGCGATAAGCGGGCCCACCTCTGCGGCTGCGGCGGACCGCTTCTGGTTCGTTACGACCTGAATCGTGTTCGGGAGACGGTGCACCCGGCGGAATTCGGAGGACGTGAGCAGAACCTCTGGCGGTATCGGGAACTGCTTCCCCTCCGCGACCCGGATGCGCGGGTTTCCCTGGGAGAGCAGATGACACCGCTGTTGAGATTGCACCGGGCCGGTGCCCAAGTCGGGATTTCCAGGCTCTACATGAAGGATGAAGGCCTATTGCCGACCGGGACCTTCAAGGCCCGGGGCGCCGCCGTCGGCGTCTCTCGAGCCCGGGAGCTTGGGGTCGATGCCCTGGCCATGCCCACCAACGGCAACGCCGGGGCCGCGTGGGCAGCTTACAGCGCAGCCGCCGGCATCGAATGCGTCATCGTCATGCCCACGGATGCTCCCCTGATCCACCGCAAGGAGTGCGCCGTGACGGGTGCGACCTTCTACCTGGTGGACGGCTTGATCAGCGACGCGGGTCGTCAGGTGGCCGGCGGCGTGAAGCGGCACGGCTGGTATGACGCCTCGACCCTGAAGGAGCCCTACCGGATCGAGGGCAAGAAGACCATGGGACTGGAGTTGGCAGAGCAGTTCCGGTGGCAGCTCCCGGACGTGATCATTTACCCCACCGGGGGCGGCGTGGGGCTCATCGGCATTCACAAAGTCTTCCGGGAACTCCGGGAGCTGGGATGGCTGGATCGGCCTTTTCCCCGAATGGTGGCCGTCCAATCCAGCGGCTGCGCTCCCATTGTCCGCGCCTGGGAGTCCGGCCGCCGGGAATCGGAGTTCTGGACCGGTGCCAAGACCGTCGCTTTCGGGATCACGGTCCCGAAGGCCTTGGGTGACTTTCTGGTTCTGGACGCTCTGTATGACACAGGGGGCTGCGCCGTCGAGACCTCGGACGAGGAGATCCTTCAGGCACAACGGCTGCTGGCCCGTAGCGAGGGAACTTTCATCTGTCCGGAGGGGGCGGCCACTCTGGCCGCGGCGCGGAAACTGAGTCAATCAGGATGGATCCGGCCCGGCGAGAGGGTGCTTCTTCTCAACACCGGATCCGGACTCAAATACCCGGAGTCCGTGTCCTGCTCTCCCCCCATTCTCGCACCCGGAGACTCACTGCCGATCTGAACCGGTCCCTTCCGGCGGAGGAGACGGGTTTTCACCGCGAAACCGGTCCAGGGCCTCCTGCTCGGTCTCGTAGATCTCCAGAAGGGGCAGGAGTTGGCTGAGAGAGAGAACGTGCCTGACCCGGTCGCCCGCTCTCAGGAGCTTCACCGAGCAGTTGAAACGTTTGGCCAGACGGATTCCGGCAACCAGTTCACCGATGCCGGAACTGTCGATCCAGGAGACGCCGGAGAGATTCAACAGGATCTTCTGCCAACCCTCGGCGATCAGCTCATTCATGACGTCCCGGAGCATCTGATCCCCGACCCCCGCCACCAGGCGGCCTTCCAGATCGACGAGGATCACATCCTCCAGGTTTCGGACTTCTACGTGCATTGTCTTCCCGCCAGATTCGAAAACCGAGGGAATCGAAGATTGGACCTCACTTCCAGCGAACGCTCTTGGGTGGCGTCTCGTTGCACCGCATGCTCTCCGTCCGGCCCGAGGACAATACGGCGCAGGCGAGCTCTACAGCCGTTCTCTGGGCTTCTTCCCGAGTCGCCCCGGCCGCCGTGCGGCAAACGGTCTGGCCTCGGAATTCGACACAGACCTCGCAACTGAACTTGCGGAGACTCAGACTGGAATACAGGAGGTAGCCCACAAAAAGAACTACCCCAAGCAGAACCAGGAGCTTGGAAGGGGCAGACATGGGAGTTGAGCCTTCGACTACGGCTCATTCGGGCGACTGGTACGAGCCGCCCGGTTCCTGCGTCGCCTGAAAGATAGGGAACGAGGCTCAAGAGCCCGCACGATCCACGCCAGTCCGACTCCGGTAGAGTGTCGGACTGACGTGAGAATGCGAGATTGCGAGCCGTGGAGGGTGAACCCCTCTATTCGACCACCTTGATCGAGGAGGCGGTCAGCATCATCTTTCCGCCCTCTTTGGCCACGGTGCCCTTGGCCTTGATGCTCTTGCTGCCCTGGCAGACGTTGCCATGAAACTTCTTGGCAACGTCGTTGTGGACCATGTAATAGGTGACGGTCTTCCCATCCTTCTTCACCTGGATGGCATTCTGACAGGAAGCCGTTTCGCCCAAGCCGCACTTGGCGCAGGTGCCTTCACCCTTGAGGGTCTTGACATGGTGGGCACCCATGACGAGACCCGCGGCTGCCAGCAGAACGACGACGTAGGCGATTGCGAAGACGGGTTTTCTCATGATTCATCCTTTCTGAGCTTTGGCGCCCGGTGGCACCTTGATCTCTGAATTGCGTCTCTCGACGGCCGATTCATCAGATACCGGCCACCGCCAACAAAGGTTAATATCAATTGGGAGAAACTTCAACGTATTTATCTGTGATCGTATTTCGTTGCAATAAATAGACAAATATGACAATTTGGCGCTATGAAATTCGGAGACTTGCTCACAGTAGCACCTCCCAATGGGGTATTCAGAACGGGCCAGATTCTCGCTGGGCAAACCTCGCCTGCCCATGTCAGGCGGCAACTGGACCGATGGGTCAAGAGCGAACGAGTCATCCGGTTGAGGCGCGGCGTGTACCTGCTGTCGGATCTCTACTCCAAGACGTCGGCTCATCCCTTCACGGTGGCGAACGCGCTCAAGAAAGCCTCCTACGTCAGTCTGCAATCCGCGTTGGCCCACCACGGCATGATCCCGGAATACGTTCCGGTCACTACCAGCGTCACGACCGGCCGTCCGGAAGAGCTTTCGACGCCCATAGGACGTTTCCAGTTCCGGCATGTCCGCATCCCTCTTCTCTTCGGGTTTGGGGAAACGGAAATCGCAAGAGACCAGATGGCATTGCTTGCCAGTCCGGAAAAGGCGCTGGTCGACCTGCTCTACCTGACTCCGCACAGCGACCGCGTCGAATACCTGTGGGAACTTCGGCTTGAAAGGCCCCGTGGACTCGACCTGGAAGGCCTCCACGCCGTCGTTGAGAGGTGTCGATCCGCCAAGATCGAACGCGCCGTGGAGCGGCTTCTGGAACTCTGGGAGAATCGAGATCCGAGATGAAACCCCTTCTGTTGGAGATCCTCCGGGATCAGGTTGATGATTTCCGGCGGCGCAGCACCGCCCGGGAATACTTGCAGGCGCGAATTCTTCTGGCCCTTCAGGACGCTGGGGCCTTCAGCGAGTGGGCCTTTGTCGGAGGTACGGCCCTGCGGTTCCTGTTCCAGCTTCCCCGCTATTCCGAGGATCTCGATTTCTCCCTCGCTACGCCGGGAGAGAATGCCCGATTCGAAAAGCACATTCAGTCCGTCGGCAGGGATCTTGCGCTGGAGGGATATGACGTGGAGATACTGTCCCGCCCGCGCCCCCCGGTGGCAACCGCCGCGATAAAGATGCGTGGACTCCTATACGAGATCGGGCTGTCTCCCCACCCCAACGAAGTGATCATGGTGAAGGTTGAAATCGACACACGCCCTCCCCGCGGTGCGCGCACAACGACGCGCTTGGTGCGTCGCTTCGTCTGGTTGAATCTCCTTCACTACGACCGGCCCTCATTACTGGCCGGCAAGCTGCATGCAGTGCTGACTCGCAAGTATACGAAGGGGCGTGACCTGTATGACTTGGGTTGGTACCTTGCTGATCCCACTTGGCCGGCTCCGAACCTGGTTCAGTTGAACAACGCCCTCCGGCAGTCGGGTAGGGACGCACCCGTCGTCACACCGGCGAACTGGCGAGAGCTGATCAGGGACAAACTGAACACGATTGACTGGGAACAGGCTCTTCGGGACGTTTCGCCATTTCTGGAACGGAGACAGGACATGGCTCTGATTTCCAGGGACGTTCTCCTGCGGCTGCTGGCCGACCCGTAGCTGAACTTCACCTTCAAGGAGATGCTCCGAGAAGATCCAGGCGGAGTCGCCTTTGACTTTCAGAGCAACGTGGGAAATACGGAACGCCCGCCGGTTGACAGCGCTAGGTGCGGGTGTTCCAATTCCACTCCAATCAGGGAGAAGACCAGATGCGGGTGGGACAAGGTGACTACCAATACGAACCGGTGCGCGATTGGGCCAAGCTTCCGTCGGGTTGGAGCTTCGGCTGGATTCCGGCCATCGCCGTCGACAGCCGGGACCGAGTCTACGTCCACAGCCGAAGCGAGCACCCCATGGTGGTCTTCGACCGGGACGGAAACTTCCTCACCTCCTGGGGCGAGGATCTGCTGCACAACGCGCACGGCCTCCGCATCGACGCGGAAGACAACCTCTACTGCACCGAGTGGAGGAGCCACTGCGTCCACAAGCTCACGTCAGACGGAGAGCTCCAGTGGACCTTGGGCACGCCTGGCGTCCCCCGTCCTCCGGGTCTGCCTTTCAATCTGCCCACGGATCTCGCCATCGCCCCCGACGGTTGCCTGTTCGTCAGCGACGGTTACGGCAACGCCAAAGTGCACAAGTTCTCGCCGGACGGCGTGCTCCTGAAGAGCTGGGGCGAGCCGGGCACGGGACCCGGGCAATTCGATCTGGTTCACGACGTCTGGGTCGATTCCGATTATCTGGTCTATGTCTGCGACCGCTCCAACAACCGGATTCAGATCTTCGACGGCGACGGAAACTACTTGAGGGAGTGGACCGATCTGCTCCAACCCGATTTCGTCTGGTTCGATCCGGACGAGACCGTGTTCGTTTCGGAAATCGAACACCGAGTCAGCGTTCTGAGCCGAGACGGCCGGCTGCTTTCCCGCTGGGGCGAAAAGGGGGACGGTCCCGGGCAGTTCCCAGGCTTTCCCCACGCCATCTGGGGGGACAGCCGGGGCGACCTCTACATCGGCGAGGTGGGCGTCAACGGCAGCCTGACCAAATTCGTCCGGGTGTGAGGCTCCTCTCTTCCCGGACCTTGATGGAGACCATCATGACAAGAACGAAAACCCTGCTTTCGGGAATATTGGTTTGCTTCGCCTCCTGCGCCGCACCCGACTCCGAGCCGGCGATGGAGGAGGAGGCGGCCCCGATGTTGAACACCCTGACCGAGGAGGAGCGGGCCGAAGGTTGGACGTTGCTCTTCGACGGCAAGAGCCTGGATCAGTGGCGAGGTTTCAGGAGCCAGGAGGTTCCGAAAGGGTGGGAAGTCAACGACGACTCCATCCACTACGCCGGAAAGGTCCGGGCCGGGGACATCATCACGCGGGAAGAGTACGGCAACTTCGATTTGCGGCTGGAATGGAAGGTCCTGGAGGCCGGCAACAGCGGCATTTTCTTTCGGGCCAGCGAGGACTTCGAAAGCCTCTGGTTCACGGGACCGGAGATGCAGGTTCTGGACGATGCCGGCCACCGCGACGGCGCCAAGCGGGAGACCAGCGCCGGCGCCAACTACGCTCTTCATCCCCCCGCAAAGGACGTGGTTCGAAAGGCCGGCGAGTGGAACCAAGTGGGAATCGTCGCCCACGGCAACCACGTGGAGCACTGGATGAACGGCGAGAAGATCGTGGAGTACGAGCTGCGCAGCGAGGACTGGAAACAGAGGGTGGCCGCCAGCAAGTTCAAGGATCTCTCCCACTACGGGCTCATGGACATGGGTCACATCGTCCTTCAGGACCACAGCGATCCGGTCTGGTTCCGGAACCTCAAGATCAGAAAGTTGGACTGAACCGTCCCTTGGAGCCCAAAGAGGAACGGCCACGCCCGAGGTGCCGGATCAGGCGTTGACGACCAGCAGGATCTCGCCGGCGAAGATGCGGGGATTGGTTCGGAACATCACCAGCACCCCATCCTGAGGGCTCCGGACTTCCTCCAAGGGCGTGCCGTCCAGATCCCGGATCATTCCCAGCGCATCCCCTTGCCGAACCCGCATGCCCAGGCGGGCGTCCGAGAAGAACAGTCCGCTGCATCCGGACCGCATGGAGACATCCACGTCACCGTCGCCGCAAAGCCCCGCATTTACGTGGTCAATTCAGCGGTAGGTATTTTTCTCTCGGCGAACGACTTTGTTTACCAGAACGATTCCCTTGGAGTCATCGATGATGTAGATGATTCTCCAAGGACCGACGCGTAACCGATGGGCCTTTTGCCAAAGTTTTCGAACACCGTGGGGACGCGGGTCTTGCGCCAACGATACGATGCGCTTATCGACTCGACGAAAGTCCGTAGCGGACAGGCGCTGAAGATCGCGCTCGGCATGAGGGGTTAGCCGAACATCATACTCGGTATTTCGAACCAAGTCGCTTTGCTCGGTACTCGCTGTAAGGGATAGTGCCCTCGATACCTACAGCGTCGTACTCTTCCAACGCTTTTTGTGCATCGGCCAGATCTTCCAAGAGCTCCCAATCGCAATTGGAGTCGTGATTCTCTTGCAGCAGATTTTCCGATTTATCTCGTTCATCGAATATGTCCATGGTCGCCGCAGGCGCAGGGGGTATCAACGCTTCACTTTCTGCGAGGATGTTACCAGGAAGAATCCTCCACCCAGAACGCATCCAGCTTTTCATGCTAGTGGTCGAAGTTTGGTCTGACATGGCGATTCTCTCCGCGTATTCTTTTTTTCTGGACCCACTTCAGGCCGTCTCTTCGGGTTATCGTCGCCACGTCGATGGCACCACCGACACCTCGTAATCCAACGGCAAGACTCTGGGCGGTCATCGTGGTTCTGATCAGGAAGGTCGCGAGATCGACGCAGTCCTGAAGTGGAAGTACGCTATAGGGGATCGTGTACTCCAAATTTAGTCTGAGAGCGTTCGCAAACTCCCGAGTCTGAGAATCTGACAAATTGAATCGCTGACGCAGCAATCCAAGCAGGTTAGGGTCAAATCCGTGAATTATGCGACTCACTATCTGTAATTGCCCACCCCAAGTCATACCAAAATCATTCGGGTTTCTCGGCTGCGGGTCCGGAGAGTTGGGAATACTAAAGAGATGCACGCTTCCATACGGTTTGTCGGCATCATACCCGGCGACGACGAAAGTCATTCCTCCTGACTCCGACCCTTGCCTCGGCATTCCGGCCTCTTCCCATTGACGTCTGAAGAATTCGCTCAGGCGGCATGCGTACTCGCTAGTCGACAGCCGATCGTTGCCCAGTTCCAGTCCGAACTCCGGCATGAAGCTATGAGCCGTTCTCGTGCCGATGACCGCGATCCCATACGTTACTGCGGCGACCCAGTTGTGCGGTTCGTCGAACGTAAGGAGTTTGGTCGCATTGTCGAAGTTGACAGGTATCTCAGGACCATTACGACGTCGACCAGTAACAGTCACTCGGGTATCCGCTGCCAGTACTGCCCCCTCGGGGCCCTTGACGACCACGCCTAGCGACATTGACCTTTATCAGCTTAACGGAAAATCGGCGCCCATCCTACAGAAATCTATCCCCAAGTCACTGGCTTCGAGAAGGGGACAGTCACTTTTTTTCTGAATTCAAGGATCTCCCCCACTATGGGCTCGCCGACGTGGGTCACATCGTCCTGCAGGACCACAGCGATCCGGTCTGGTTCCGGAACATCAAGATCAAAAGGCTGGACTGAACCGCCTCTCCGGACACTAAGAGGAACGGGTGCGGTGATGGCGCCGGCTCAGGCGTTGATGACCAGGAGGACTTCGCCGGCGAAGATGCGGGGATTGGTCCGGATCATCACCAGGACCCCGTCCTGAGGACTTCGGACTTCTTCCAACGGCGTTCCGTCCAGGTCCCGGATCATTCCCAGCAGGTCCCCTTCGCGAACCCGCATCCCCACACGGGCGCCTGAGAAGAAGAGCCCGCTGCTCTGAGACTTCATGGAAACGTCCACATCGCCGTCGCCGCAGAGCCGCAGCGGCTCGTAGTCCGCTTCCAGCCCGGTAGCGGGGAGTTGCGCCATATCGAGAAACGCCAGCAGATTGGCAAGCCCCCGGGTGTAGCAATCCACATCGTCGGGATGGGCACGGCCCCCTCCCCGCGCCTCGGTGTAGAGGGACGGAATCTCCAATTTCAGGGTCTCCGTCAACGTGCGTCCGGGAGAGACCTTGGGATGTTCCCAGATCATGGGGGCTCCGAAGCACTCCGCCGCCGCCCGGGCCGTCTCGGCCTGCCGGCCCAGGGCCGCGTAGCCGACCAGAGTCATCATGGCGTTGTTCCGGCCCGAGCTGTGCAGGTCGATGTAGAGGTCGGCATGCCGGAAGACCTTCTCCAGCATCAGAGCGGCCAGCCGCTCGCTCATGCTCCCCGACGGGGACCCTGGAAAGATACGGGCCATGTTGAGGCCGTCTACGGGATTCGCCCGCGTCGCCTGCCAGAACGCAGGAAGCGTCACCACCGGCACGGCGACGAAGGTCCCGGACAGGTTGGAAGGGTCCAGGGCTTCGAAGGTGCGAAAGATGGCTTCCATGCCCTCATATTCGTCCCCGTGAACTCCGGCCGTCGCCACCAGAGTCTTTCCCTGGCCGGCGCCTTTCACCGCCAGGACGGGGATCGACAGCGAACCGGCATCCAACCGCGCCGCAATGGCGTCAGAAATCGCGTCCGGGAAAATCGTGTCGCCGCAGGTCATCCGAACGAGGCTGGCCAGATGGGTCAGGTCGGGTGCCTTCAACTGCAGCTCGTAGATTTCCTTGCTGGTCTCGGGCAAGCTGTCGAAATCGAATTCCTTATTCTGGCTCATTCACAACCCCTCCTCTTGGCAGCCCTTGGCGAGAATCGCATAGGAAACGTATCCTCACTCGATTGCATTTTCAATACGGACACAATTGAATTTCATCGCACCCACGTGACAACCTGCGAGACACCGGTTCTAATTTGGGACGGAGGAATGAATCATGCGCGTATCCTGGTTTCGAGGCTTGACGCTACTGGCCGGTTTCACGGCCTGGACCGGTCCCTTTCTTTCGGCGGGGGAGGCCACTTCCATGGAAGCCGTTGACATCGGTTCCCGGCTGGAACTGTTCGCTGACGACCATCTGATCGCAAAGATGGAGGGTGTGGAGATCCGCCTTCACCCACCCCGGTCCGGCGGCACGGTCCTGGAATTCGATCGGCCCTGGGAGGGGAACACCAGTTGGCAGCTGAGCGTCTTCAAGGACGGCGACCTCTTCCGAATGTATTACATGGGGCGCACCGCGCCGGACTATGCGCGGAAAGCGGGACTGACTCCGGACGAGAAGCTCACGCCTCCGCATCCCAACTTCCTCTGTTACGCCGAAAGCCGGGACGGAATCCATTGGACGCGGCCCAATTTGGGCCTCTACGAGTTCAACGGATCCACCGAAAACAACATCGTCACCGACCACGCTGGGGGAGCGCCCCTGCTGGACACCCGGCCGGGAGTCGACCCGGCGGTCCGCTTCAAGTCGCCGGGCGGAGTGGGCATCAATCCCCGATTCGGCCAAGCCACCGAACGCTCCATCGGCCTGGTGCTCTGGGTCTCGCCCGACGGGCTCCGCTGGAAGAAGTGGCGGGAGGACCCTCTTTTCGTCACCTCGTTGCCCAATGCCTTCGACTCCGTCAACGTCCTCTTCTGGTCCGAATGGGAGAAACAGTACGTCTTCTACTTCCGGTACATGCTCCAGGACGTGCGCACCTTCGCCCGGACCACGTCCAAGGACCTCCTCAACTGGACGGAGCAGGTTCCCTGCACCTTCAACGGCAGGGCCCGGCCGGTAGATCACCTCTACACCAATGCGGCCACGCCCTATTTCCGGGCCCCTCATATCTATCTGGGGTTTCCCAAGCGCTTCCAGCCCTTGCGGCAGATCCACGACGATGCTCCCCGGCCCGGCATCTCCGAGACCGTTTTCATGACCAGCCGTGACGGGATCGACTGGAACCCCTTTCCGGAGGCCTTCATCCGGCCGGGACGGCAGGAACGAAACTGGATCCACCGAACCAACAGCACGGCCGTGGGTGTGGTCCCGACGGCCCCGGATGAGATTTCGATCTACACGTCTCGCAACTACACCTACCCGTCCACCTACCTGGAGCGTTTCGTCCTGCGCACCGACGGCTTCACTTCCATCAAGGCTCCCTACTCCGGCGGGGAATTCGTCACCAAGCCATTCCGCTTCGAGGGACGGGATCTGGTCCTCAACTTCTCGACCTCGGCCGTGGGGAGCATCCGAATCGAGGTCCAGGACGAGGACGGGCAACCCATTCCAGGTTTTACACTGGAGGAATCGCCGGTCATCTTCGGCGATCACATTCAGAGAAGGATCCGGTGGAGTCGCCCGGGTTTCCTACCCACCGACCCCATGAGATTCGACCGGCTGGCGGAAAGGCCGATCCGGCTCCGCTTCGTCATGAAGGACGCGGATATCTATTCGTTTCGGTTCCGGTGAGACGCCCGATCCGCTAGAAGCGGCAACCGCCCTTCAGGACCTTGCCGCTTTGCCCGGCAACCGCTTCGAAGCCCTCAAAGGTGACCGCGAAGGCCAGTACAGCATCCGCATCAACAACCAGTAGCGGATTTGCTTCGAATGGCCCAAAGGATCCCTCGGACCCGAGAATGTAGAGATTGTCGATTACCACCAGGCGAACCGCTATGGCTGTGCCCGCAATCCATCCCGGCAAACATGTCGCCGAAGAACTGAAAGAACTCAATATGAGTGCCGCCGCGCTTGCGCGAAAGCTCAAGGTTCCTACGAACCGCATCACTGAGATTCTGAACGGACGAAGGGCCATTACCGCCGATACGGCCCTGCGCCTGGGGCACTACTTCGGCACCAGTCCCGAATTTTGGCTAAATCTTCAAAAGATCTATGAATTGCGCGTTGCCGAGAAGAAAGCCAGCAGGGAGCTCAAGACCCTGCCAATGCTTGCGAACGAACACGCTCACGCCTGAAATCCAAATGCGGATTGCCGTCATGCACCAGGACTGGTTCTTCGAAGGGGCTCGTCGTCCGTCAGGATGCGAAGGTATTCGTCGTAGGAGTAGGCGCGCCCGCGCCGCTTTCCCGTGATCTCGCGCAGCACGCCAAGACTCTCCAGCAACCCCACGGCCTTGCGGGTCGGCGGCGCCGTGAGGCCGAGCAGGTCTGACGCCGCGGCGACGGTAACGACCGGACGGGACGGCAGGCGCTCGATCAGCCGGATGGCGGTCACGGTCGAACGCTCGTGGGCCAGAACGCGGCCACGGTCGCGCCCGACAAGCGTATGCAGCTTCCGAGCGACCCAAACGCCGTCATCGGCAGCCTCGCGCACGCATTCGAGGAAGAACTGGGTCCAACCCTCCCAATCGCCAGCGCTACGCACGGCCGCGAGCCGAGCGTAGTACTCCGGCTGGTTCCGCTTGAATGCCAGGCTGATGTAGAGAAGAGGCAGATCGAGCAGCCCCCAGTGATCCAACAGGAGCGCGATCAGCAACCGGCCGATGCGTCCGTTGCCGTCGAGGAAGGGATGGATCGTCTCGAACTGGACGTGCGCGAGACCCGCCCGGACCAGCGACGGGAGATCGCTGTCCTGGTGCAGCCACCGTTCCAGCGCACCGAGCGCGCCCGGCACCTCCTCCGGCGGAGGGGGCACGAAGCGGGCGTTGCCGGGCCGCCTGCCACCGATCCAGTTCTGTGAGCGGCGGATTTCGCCGGGCTGCATGTACTCGCCTCGTACACCCGCCATCAGGATACGGTGCGCCTCGCACAGGAGGCGGATGCTGAGCGGCAGCCCCTTGGGATCTGCGATTCGCGCGCGGGCGTGGGCGAGCGCGTCCACATAGTTGCAGACCTCGCGGACGTCGTCCGGACGGTCGCTACGGTGCGTGGCTTCGAAGGTGAGCACGTCGCGGAGCGTTGCCTGCGTGCCTTCGATCTGCGAGGTGACGACCGCCTCCTTGCGGACGAATCCGTAAAGGAACCAGTCGGTGCTCGGCACCATCGACCCCGCTACGGCAAGTCGGGCCAACGCGGTCATGGCGGCGGCATGGAGCTCGGCGGCCACGCCGTCCAGGACCAGAGGCGGATCGACCGGAGGAAGCGGGTAGGGGACGAACGCGCGCACCTCTTCTCCGAGGGTGCTGGTGATGCGGTATTGACCGGTCTGGCGAGCCACGATTGCGAAGCGCCCCTTTCCTGCGCTTCAATTTAAGAAAACGACCGTTTCTTCGTCAACCTGATAATGAATCGATCGGTTCCTTGTCTGCCCCGGCACGAGATCGAGGAACGCGGCGATTGCGTGACGATACGCTTCCGACGTGCAGACTATGTTCCGCTCAGAGGTAAATGGGATGCCGTGATCGAGCGGCAAGAGCCAATTCTGGCGCTGCTCGACGGCACGGAGGATGGCGTGGCGTTGCGCGAGATTTTCGCCGGTTTCGAGCTAGCGCCCCGCGAGAAGGGGACAGTCACTTGCTTTCCCGTCCGGCGCCTTGTCGCACGCCTTGCACGTCCTCCCGATTGCGAGCGGTCATCAATATTCCCCGCTCCTCCACCCATTCGAACCGCCGCAACCCGAAGCGAGAACGGATCCTGTGCACGGGCGACGCCACTGTAGAGGGGTCCCCAGGATCGTTGTTCAAGGCTGAACTGTAAAGGATATCCTGACACCAAACAGCCAACGCATCACCCCCGAGTCGGCACGCCAACCCAAAGCCGGCGCCAATGGCGACGATGCCATCGGGGAGGCCCCGGCCCAGGCTGTCACGCTCGTTCGTTACAACGTTCAGCGGAAGTGCCTTGATCACATCACGGGAGAAGATATATTTCGTAGATCCAAAAGGAGACTGTCCATGGGTGCGACATCGCAGATCTGCAAGTGGGGGTCCAGCCTGGCCGTCCGTATCCCCAAGCCCATCGCCGAGCAGTGGGGGGTGCGTGAGGGCTCCGCCATCGAGATGGTCTTGCGCGGCAACGAAGTCTTGCTGCGCAAGAAAACCGACAGCTTGGCCGACATGCTGGCGACTGTGACGGACGAGAATCTGCATCCCGAGGTGGACGCTGGGCCAGCCCAAGGCAATGAGGCATGATAGGAAGGTCCTACGTCCCCGGAAACGGAGAAATCGTGGGGAGGCCGGCATGAGTGACCGGCAATGAACAGGGTGGAACTTCTCGAACGCATTGCCAACAGCGAGAATTCGCGGACGGCCCAGAAGGGGAAAGTCACTTTCTTTCTCTGCGCTGGAATCCGCCGATCGCCCGCATCTTCTACCGGCGCGGAGAATAGCTTAGCGTTGCGCGAGATTGTCGCTCGTGTGGTATCTGATGACAGCGAACGGCCGATCAAACGATCCTTGGCGGGGTTGCGTGATCGCGGTTTGGCGAAGTCAACTGATCGTGGACCAAGGGGCAGTCGTGGACCAAAGGGCAGATGGAGACGAATTCGATTTGGAGAAAGCGAATAGGCTCGTTGCGGCCGTTGGGGTCTTATTGCAGTCTAATACAGGTCCTATAGGAGGCTTAATCATGTCGGCCTGAGAATCACGACGTCCTCGACCCGGCTCCCGACTGCGATCCGTGGCCGCACGAACCCGATCCAGATCGATGGATCGACTTGAAGGCAAGGAGAGACCGCCATGAGTGAATGGAGAACCGAGAAGGGGACAGTCACTTACTTTCACGATAGCCGTCAAAGTACCCGGATCGGCCCCGGGTAGCGCCCCACGACTTCATCCACCGTCACCAGCGTCACCCCTTCCATCAGAGCCTGTGCGACCAGGAGGCGGTCGAATGAATCCTTGTGGATCGGCGGCAGCCCATGCATAACCACTGCATGGGCGCCGGTCACGGCCAATTCCGTGTAACCATTCTCCAGTAACCCCCGGCGCAGCAGGCTTGGATCGACGCTGAAATCCGCGCGCCCCAACTCGTTCTTGATGGCCACCTCCCAGAGCGATGCCACACTATAGATCAACTCCGTCGCAGGGTTTTCGATCAGCGTGCGCGCATCGGGCGGCAACCGATCCGGCACGCCCGAGGCCCAGAGCAGGACATGAGTGTCAAGGAGGAAACTCACGCTCCACCTTCGAACAATGCCTCGATCTCGTCAGCGCCCATACAGTCGAAGTCGGGCGGCACCGAGATTCTGCCGGCCAGAAACCCGATTCGGCACACTGCTCCGGGATCCGGCGCCTCTACCGCGACGACTTTGACCATCGGCTTGCCGGCCCGGGCGATGATGAACGGATCACCATGGGCGGCAGCCTGTACGAGACGCGAAAGGTGCGTCTTGGCTTCGTGCATATTGACGGTGCGCATACAATCCTCCTGAAGACTTAGTCCAATAAACTGAGTTTAATCGAGATCATGCTGCAAGGGGCGACTGGACGGGATGGAGATTATTTTCTGCTGAGCCGGCTCGACGCCCCTTCCGTGAGCAACAGGCGCTCGCTCCGCCTTCACATCGAGATGCGCTCCGCGACGTTGCGGGTTGACGGGGGCGCAGGGAACCGAATGCTCCGTCTGCGGACGGAAGAAGAAAGTGGGAGAAGGCGACTTCGTGGAGGGGTGCCGGGGGACGGAATCGAACCGCCGACACGGGGATTTTCAGTCCCCTGCTCTACCGACTGAGCTACCCCGGCTCTCGAAAAGGTGTGTATTCTACCAGAACCCGTGAGGCCTGCAAGAAAGGCCCGACCAAGCGTTGCCCCGAAAAATGAAGCCGAACCGCGAGAGCAACCCGCTGTTGGTCGTCGCGGCAGCATTGATGGCGCCGCCGCCACTCTAAATCCTGAAAAATTGCGACTTGTTGGTGATTTGGAATTCGGGATTCGTAGTTTCCAAGAAGTCTCCGACCGGCTGCGGGCCCACCCAATCCGCCCAGAAACAAGGGGGGCATCGGAGCGGAGGCTTTGCAGCCGGTGGTTCCGGGTCGGCGATGAAGAGGGGGACAAGGATGTCCCCCCTCCTAGTTTGCTCCTAATGTCTTTCGACGAAGTGGAAAGGGCCCCGGAGGGGGGAGGTTCCGGGGCCCTCGAGCCTGGGACTTCAGTTGACTCGGACCGCGATCTGCTTGGGTTTCGCCGCTTCCAACTTGGGGATCCCGATGCTGAGGACTCCATTCCTCAGTTCGGCCGAGACCTTGTCCCGATCCAGACTGCGGGGAAGCCGGAAGGACCGTTGGAAACGCCCGTGCCATCTCTGGACTTGGCGGTAGGTTCGATCCTTCTTCTCCTGGGCCTTGCGCTCGCCCTTGACTTCCAGATAGCCGTTGTTGACGGTGACCTCGATCTCGCTCTTGTCGAATCCGGGCAGCTCCATGGTGAAGACCAGGCTGTCTCCGGTCTCGTACACGTCCGAGATGGGCCGGCGTACCGGCTGGATTTCCTCACTGTCGGCGGGAGCCAGGAAACGGCTGTCGCGCCAGAAATGATCCATCAACCGGTGCAATCCGTTGATGCCTGCGAATGGCGTTACTCTGATGAGACTCATTGTTGACCTCCTCGTCATATCAATCGTTTTGTTTGTTCCTTCTTGGCTAGCCATTGTTCTAGTAAGATCGGTTCCAGGGGCTGTCAAGGTCGATGGCCGGAAGCGGCGTGAACGGCTCCGAGTCTTGGGAAATAAGTAGAGCGGAACGGGAGAAGGGACGGCAGTGAGGCGAGTCTACCTGGACAACAACGCCACGACACGAGTGGATCCTCGGGTGCTGGAGGTCATGTCGCCTCATTTTCTCCAGGACTTCGGCAACGCCTCGTCGATTCACGAATTCGGCCAGCAGGCCCGCGAGGCGGTGGAGACCGCCCGGCAGGCGGTTGCCGATCTCGTCGGAAGCCTGCCCAAGGAGATCATCTTCACCAGCGGGGGGACCGAGTCGGACAACACCGCCATCCGGGGTATCGCCGCCAGCCACCCCGGAAACGGCCGTCACCTCATCACCACCACCATCGAGCATCCCGCGGTCCTGCGGACCATGGAGCAGTTGGAGGAGGAAGGATTCCAGGTGACCTACCTGCCGGTGGACCGTCAGGGGCTGATCCGCCTCGAGGACCTGCACGCGGCGGTTCGTGAGGACACGATCCTGATCTCGATCATGCATGCCAACAACGAGACCGGTGCGATTCAAGAATTGCGCGCGGTGGGACGGTTTGCCCGGGAAAAGGGAATCCTCTTCCACACCGACGCGGTCCAGTCGGCCGGCAAGATCCCCGTGGACGTGAACGACCTGGGGGTGGACCTGCTTTCACTATCGGGTCACAAGATCCACGGGCCCAAGGGAGTCGGGGCCCTCTACCTTCGCCACGGTGTGCAGATGAAATCTCTGCTCCTGGGTGGCTCT
This sequence comes from Acidobacteriota bacterium, assembly GCA_965263035.1. Classification (GTDB taxonomy): domain Bacteria; phylum Acidobacteriota; class UBA6911; order RPQK01; family JAJDTT01; genus JAJDTT01. Next base: position 3,040,492 of record OZ253580.1, on the reverse strand, counting down.
CACGAACGGGGACGCCGGGGAGGCACCGAGAACGTGCCGGGTATCGTCGCCCTGGGCAAGGCGGTCGCCCTGGCTAGGGAAGGCCTGGCGGATTTCGACCTCCGGGTCCGATCCCTTCGCGACCGGATCGAGACGGGACTCCTGGAGCGTATTCCCCAGACCCGGATCAATGGATCGACGCGCCGAAGGATGCCTCACACCACCAACTTGAGTTTTCGAGGCGTCGAGGGAGAAGCTCTTCTCATTTCATTGGACCTTCAGGGGATTGCCGTCTCAACGGGTGCGGCCTGCTCTTCGGGATCGTTGGAGCCTTCTCACGTCTTGAAGGCCATGGGGTTCGAAAACCGCAGGGTCGAGAGTGCGCTTCGGCTCAGCCTCAGCCGGATGACCACCGAGGAAGAGATCACGACGGCTCTGGAAGTGCTCCCGCGAACCATCCGGAGGATGCGGGAGCTCTCTCCTCTCTACCGGGAAAGTCGAGACCGTGTACAGCGAGAAGGCCAAAGAACTCATTCGTGAGCTTCCCAACCGGGGAAGCCTTGCCGGCGCCACCCATACGGCCCGAGCCGAGAACCCGATCTGCGGCGACATCACCCATCTCTATCTGAAGCTGCAGCAGGACATCGTGGTGGACAGCCGCTTCGAGACCTATGGCTGCCCGGCCGCCATCGCCGCCTCCGCCGCTGTAACCCAAATGTGCCGGAATCGCCGGAGCCGGGAGTGCCGGAAAATCACGGCCGAATCGATCCTGGACTACCTGGGAGGGCTGCCTTCCCACAAGCTGCATGCTGCGGACCTGGCCGTGGACGTCCTTCGCAAAGCTCTGCGGGCTAACGAACCGTGACCTGGACCGGGTCTCCCACCGTCAGGCCTAGAATCTCGGCTGCCGACCGCTCGGAGACGGCGATCTCGTAGTACCCGCTGCTCCCCTTCAGATAGACGAGTTCTCCCGGCGGCGCCTCGGCGTAGGTGCGGCAACGCCGGCCGATTCTTCGGCCCCCGGCCGAAAACTCCACCAATTGTGGCTGATAACCCAGGAGATCTCGGAGTTCGCGGTCGTGGACGCTGGTGATGACGTTGCCGAACCGGTCGACCTGCAGCACCACTCCGCGGATTCGGCCCGACTCCTCCCGTTGCAGAAGGGTCAGCGGCAGTCGGTGCCAATCCGTCACCTCCGGCCCCAGTTGATCCGGTTCCAAACCGCAGGCCAGCCAGGCCGCGGCGGGGCCGAAGACGTCCCGCCCGTGAAAGGTGGCCGACACCGTTTCTCGGCAATGCCTCGCCGACTCGATGGAGATGACCTGTTTCACCTTCTCCCGCCGATAGATCAGCGTGAATAGACCGTTGTCCGGGCCCACGAAGCGATACCGTTCCGTGGAGACGACGATGCCTCGCCGCTCCGAGCCCACCCCCGGATCGACCACGGCCAAGTGAATGGTCCCGGCCGGGAAGTAGGAATAGCTGCAGGCCAGATTGAATGCGGCCTCGAGAATGTTGTGGGAGGAGATCTCGTGGCTGATATCTACGATCCGGGCCTGAGGACAGATCTGCAGGATGGCTCCCTTGACCGCGCCGACGTAGGGGCCGCTGCTCCCGAAATCGCTGCTGAAGGTGATGATGGGTGGGGAGGCCATGGGATCACCTGCACTGTTTCCGATTCTGAATGAGCCTGTTGATGCCCGCCTCGAACCGCCGGAGCCCACGTTCCAGCGATTCGGGCCGACAGGCAAACGAAAGCCTCAGGTAGCCTTCTCCCTCGGAGCCGAAGGCGGCACCGGGAATCGTGGCCACCTTGTCCTGGAGCAGCGCCAGACTCGCCGAGAGGCTGTCGAGACCCGTTTCCTCGATGGAGACCATGACGTAGAAGGCTCCGTCGGGCCGAACGAATGGCTGTCCCATCCGCTGGTCGAGCCAACGGCAGGTAAATCGGAAATTCCGCACCATTCGCCGCCGCATCCGGTCGATCTCGTTCCTGCCTTCCGACGTAAACAGCGTCAGAGCCGCCCTTTGAGTCAACGTGGATGCACAGATGGAGGTGTTCTGGTGAAGCACCGTCACCTTGTCGATGATGGCCTGGGACCCGCAGGCCCACCCCAGTCGCCACCCGGTCATGGCGGCCGCCTTGGAGAGCCCGCAGATGACGACGGCGTCGTTTGCCGCGTCCATGGCCGACGGCGGTGGCGACCCGAAATAGGTCTCCCGGTAGATCTCGTCGCTGACGAGCACCAGGTCTCTCTCGTCGGCCAGACGCGCCGCACCCTGCAGTTGTTTCAGACTGAGGCTCCGGCCCGTCGGATTGGAAGGCGAATTGAGGATCAACGCCCGAGTTCGAGGTGAGACCAGGGCCGCGAGCTCATCCAGATCCAACTGGAAGCCGTTGCCTGCCCTCAAGGGATAAGGGACCGGCGTTGCCCCGGCCAAGCGGACCGCCGTCGGGTAGGTGACGTACCCGGGATTGGGAACCAGAACTTCGTCCCCCGGTCCCACCAGGGCGAACACGACGTCGAACAGTGCCTCCTGGCTTCCGTTGGTCACACAGACCGAATGATCGTCGCGGCCGCCGTGGTATTCGTGGATTCGGCGGCAGAGCTCGGGGACCCCGGCGTTGGGGGAGTATCCGATCCGTCCGCCCTCCAAGATCCGGCGAGCCTGTTCCCGGACCAATGGGGGATCGGCGAACTCCGGCTCACCCAGTCCCAGATTCACGCAGCCCGCGGCCCGGGACATGATCTGGCGGATCATCGAGATCTCGATACCGTCCAGGCGTCGGGCGAATCTGGGACTCATGGGGAACCGGCGGGAAAGGGACGAACGTGCCGATCCGCGGCGACCATCACCACGGGCCGTTAGGAGCCTGCGCCGCAGAAATTGATCTACTGCGAAAGCGGTAGAATCGGTCCATATTTCCTCGATTTCTCGGCGAATAGAACAACTATGCACCTCCAAATCGAGAAAATCTGGCCTCGATTCCCCACTTTCTCGCTACGATCATTTCTACGGCGCAGACTCCTAGCGGAGCAGGTCTTCGAGTTGGACCGACCCCTCGGTTTTGGGATCCCGGTACTTGACGATTACCGGAGCGTAAAGGGACAGGCCATGTTGCCTCCCGAAGCCTTTGCGCACGGGCCGGGATCCGGGCACGACGACTGCGCCGGGAGGAATCTTCAAAGGAGAACCGGGCGCGGACCGGTAGACGGTCTCATGGACCAGATCGTAGACCGGGGTCGAGCCCGTCAGAATGACACCTGCGGCCAAGACCGCTTCCCGCCCGACGATGGTGCCCTCGTAGACTCCTGTGTTGCCACCCACCAGGGCATCGTCCTCCACGATCACAGGAAGGGCCCCCACCGGCTCCAGCACGCCGCCGATCTGGCATCCGGCGCTGAGGTGCACCCGCTTCCCGATCTGGGCACAGGATCCGACCAGGGCATGGGAATCGACCATGGTCCCCTCGTCCACGTAGGCGCCGGCGTTGATGTACATGGGGGGCATGCAGGTCACCCCTGCGGCCACATGGCAACCGCGGCGGATCGACGAGCCCCCCGGCACGATGCGCACACCGGAGGAAAGCGAGAACCGCTTCAGGGGAAACGTGTCCTTGTCGAAGTATCGGAACCCGTCATTGATGGAGACGTCGGTGAGAACTCCCATCCGGAAGCCGGCGAGTATGCCCTTCTTGACCCAGCCGTTGACTCTCCACTCCCCGTCCACCTTCTCGGCCGCCCGAACCCGTCCCGAATCCAGGTCGTCCAGGAAGGCGTCCAGGGTGACTCGATCCTGCGGAGTGAATTCCTCGGCTTCGAAAAGGCGCTCAATGGCTTCCGACATGGCACAACTCGAGGCGGTCCAGCTCCCGGTCTATCTTCTCCTTGTTTCCCGCAACCATGGGGCAGAGGGGCAATCGATAGGACTCGGTCAGGCGGCCCATTCGGGACAGGGCGTACTTGACCGGGATGGGGTTGGACTCCACAAAATTGAGGTTCATGAGATTGAGATAGCGGTGGTGCAAGGCCCGCGCCTCGGCCAGCTCCTGCTCCCGGACCAGGGCCATCATGCGGGACATCTCGGCCGGGATCACGTTGCTGGCCACGGAGATGACACCTTCGGCGCCCAGGCAGGCCATGGGAAAGGCCAGGCTGTCATCGCCCGAAAGGACCAGGAACCCGTCGGGCCGCCGCCTCAGCAGATCCATGATCTGATCCAGATTCCCGCTGGCCTCCTTGACTCCTACGATGTTGTCCACTCCGGCCAGGCGAAGCTGGGTATCCACCGAGATGTTGGTGCCGGTCCTCCCCGGGACGTTGTAGAACACCAGGGGGATGTCCAGGTAACGGACGACTTCGAAAAAATGCAGGAAAGTTCCCTCGGGGGTCGGCTTGTTGTAATAGGGAGTCACCGAAAGGATGGCGTCCGCGCCTTCTTCCTGAGCGACATGCGCCAGTTGGACAGCGTAAAGCGTGTCGTTGGTCCCCGCTCCGGCCACCACCGGAACCGCTCCCGACGCCGTCTCCACACAGGCCCGAATGACCTGGGAATACTCCTCCTCAGTCAGGGTGACGCTCTCGCCGGTGGTCCCGCAGGGCACCAGGAAGTCGATTCCCGATTCGATCTGCCACTCCACCAACTTGCGGTACGCGGCCAGGTCCACATCACGCTGAGATGTGAAGGGGGTGACCAGGGCGGTTCCACAGCCTTTGATGTCAGTCATTTTCCTCTCCGAAAACGGCATCCTCGAAGGCATGGAAGCCCTGCTTGGCCTGGATCCATCGACCGGCGAAGAGCGCGCCCCGGGCGAATCCGTCCCGGCTGCGCGCCTGGTGCTCCAGCGTGATGGTATCCACCGCCGAGTCGAAACCGGCGACGTGGATCCCTGGGAAATATCCTGCCCGGACGCTGACGGCGTTCACGGGACGACCGTAGCACTCGGCCAGTATGTTCTCCATGGTGACTGCGGTGCCCGAGGGCGCGTCCAGCTTCTGGACATGGTGGGTCTCCGCCAGGTACGGATGGTATTCCTCGAACCTCGAGAAAATCTCCCCCGCGCGGCGAGTCAGTTGAAAGAAGATCTGCACGCCAAGGCTGAAGTTGCCCGCGTAGACACACGCGCCGCCGCCCCGGATCACCGAATCCCGAACCGTGTCGATCTGGTCGTACCATCCGGTCGTGCCCACGACGATGGGAATCCCGCAGCGTACGGCGTTGGCCACGTTCAACGGAACGATGTGCGCCGTCGAGAAATCCATGATGACGTCCGTCCGGGCGATCCAATCGCCCGAGAAGCCCGCCTCCAGCGGATTCTCGTCGATATCCATCCAGTAGACGATCTCGTCTCCCGCCTCTTGTGCGGCCGCCTCGATGGCCCTTCCCATCTTTCCGTAGCCGATCAACGTGATGTTCATGTCCACCCCGGACTTTCTCAAAAGTCAAAGGACGCCGGAGCCGCGGCCAGCCCTTACTTGACGGGCTCGAACAACTCCGGGTCCGGCTGCCGGAAAAACTCATTGTGGAGCAGCCGGACGGCCTCTTCCATTGTCTCTTCCGCAACCAGAAATGTCATGTTGATACGGGACGCGCCCTGGGAGATCATTTGAACGTTGATTCCCTCCAGAGCCCCGAAGATCCGCGCCGCGATCCCCGGGGTTTCCTTCACATCCTCGCCCACGGTGCAGATGATGGCCATGTCGGGCGCCACCCGGACCTCGCCGAACTCCGCCAGATCGCTGCAGATCGCCTCCAGCTCCTGCGAGGAATCGACCGTCAGGGAGACGTTGACCTCGGAAGTGGCCACCACGTCCACCACCGTTTCGTGAGTCTCGAACACCTCGAAGATCCCGCGCAGGAAGCCATAGGAGAGCAGCATCTGGGTGGACAGGATGTTGACGATGGTGATGCCCCGCTTGCAGGCAATGGACTTGATGGGACTGGAGGAGGAGACGGGGGCCGCGGAAATGAAGGTTCCCGGCTCGTCGATCTGCCTGGAGTTGCAGACATGCACGGGGATGTCGCGGTTGATGGCCGGCGTCAGCGTGCTGGGATGGAGCACCTTGGCCCCGAAGTAGGCCAACTCGGCTGCTTCCGCAAAGGAGATGGCGCGAATCTTGTAGGCGTCCGGAGCGATGCGGGGGTCTGCGGTGAGAACGCCCGGAACATCGGTCCAGATCTGGATATCCTCGGCATCCAGCGCGGCTCCGATCAGGGAGGCCGTGTAATCGGACCCTCCCCGCCCGATGGTGGTCGTGACCCCGTCGACTGTGGAGCCGATGAATCCCGGCGCGACGATCACTTTTCCCGCCCGCAGCCGGGGCAGGAGCTGTTCCCGGATGCAACTCCGGGTGAGCTCCTGCAAGACGGCGGCCTTCGTGAAGTGGTCATCGGTTCGGATCAGATCTCGCGAGTCCACCAGCTCGGCGGGGATTCCGTTCTCCCGGAGGACTTCAAAGAAAATCAGCGTGCTCAAACGTTCGCCGAAGGAGGCGACACGGTCCATGCTCCGGGGACTGGTCTCCCCCAGCAGATGGAGTCCCTGAACGATATCGGTCATCTCCTGGAAGAGGGCAGCCAGCGACGATTCCACACTCTTCCATCGGCGGCCCGGGAGGAGCTCACGTGCCACCGTCCGGTGCAACCCCGACAACTGATCCCGTATCGACCAGGCGGAATCGATATCCCCGGACAAGGCGGTTCGAGCCATCTCCAGCAGTCCATTGGTGCTCTTGCCCATGGCGGACAAGACCACGACCTCCCCCCGGGACAATTGGCGCCGAATGACCTGGACTGCCCGCGTCACCGCGTCCGTGTCTTGAACTGACGTCCCACCGAACTTGAGTACGATCACACCGTCATCTCGCCCAATTTCAAGAAACCGTAATATACCCCGAATCCGTCGCGGGAGATCCAACGATCACGCTATCGGCGACGCCGGAAAAAGATTGGAATGGCCCGCAGCAAGTAAACACTCACTGCGCGGGAAGGAACCCGTGGTGGCTGGGAATGAGCGCCCGGAAGAAAAAAAGTGTCCCAAGTGATATTCGCAAGCTGCGCTGCCTCGGAAGGCACTTTCTCCCGACCCGAGTGGGGCCAGTTTCCGCGCCCCCAAGTGGAGCATCTGCCGCCATGTTCAGCCAAGCTCCCGAAGGAACCTGCCCTTGCCCCTGACGACTTCCACTCCTCTCCAGGGGGACCGTCCTTCATTGAGGATCACCGGTAACACCGGTTCACGCCAATCCGAAGCAACCCGCCGCCCTGGAGCCGCAACCCTGATAGCAGCCTCTGAACGCCCGCCTTCGCTGCCCTCGCCCGAAGGCTCCGACAGATCCGGCGCGCCTCTTCGGCGCTTGCCCCTCAACCGACCGAGACCGGCTGAGGAACTCGCCCGCCCGCCACTGGCCGCCTCCCCACCTTCAAGGCCGAAACCCTGGAGCTGGATCAACCGCTTGCGACCGGCGCCGCCTCGGGGCCAACTTGCGTCTACCCCTTGGGACGAGGACGATTTTATGCCTTTCTCGGAACCGCTCAACCAGAAATTTCACCAAGAATTTGAGCTTTTTTCTTGTGGATTTCGGCTGCAAACCCCTATCCGCAATTGTAACTTCACTTATGGCTCACACAGTCACAATTTATCCACACCTTGTCCACATGCCCTTGAAATCGCCCCACAAACCCATCCTCGCAGTTTTTTCAGGAGCATCTTCGTAAGACTGAATTATACCGATATGGTTGTTTTAAATTCCGATTTTTTCTTCTTGGACCCCTGACAAAAAATTGACGAGGCCATTTCCGGACACACTTCACATCCGAAATGGAGTCCGAGAAACACTGCGGATTCGATATCGCCGGGCTGGCGGACGCTCGCGCGTATACTCGACATCCTCCGGTGGTATTCGGGGAAGCCCGGGGCGGATGGCAGGTTGAGGTGTCGCGGATAGTATCGTCGATCCATTCGAACCGGTGCGTGACCCGGTGTACGAGAGCGCAGGCGCAACGTGGAAGGCCGACCGAATCGCATCGTCTCGGGAGGACAAACGGGAGTCGACCGCGCGGCTCTGGACGTGGCTCTGGAGCTATCGCTCGATTGCGGCGGCTGGTGCCCGAGGGACCGCCGCGCCGAGGACGGTCCTCTCGATGACTGCTATCCGCTCCGGGAGACGCCTCTTTGTCGATACGACCAGAGAACCGACTGGAACGTTCGAGATTCGAACGGGACTCTCATCCTGTTCCGGACCCGAGTGGACGGCGGCACCCGGCTCACCTGGGACCGAGCCCGGCGGCGAGGAAGGCCATGCCGGCGGGTTGATCTGGACCAGGAATTCGGAACCGAACCGGCCATGGAATGGATCCGGCGGCACCGGATCCAGGTTCTGAACGTGGCCGGTCCCAGGGAGAGCTCCAGTCCCGGCGTTTACGACCGGGCCAGAGCGTTTCTGCTCAGACTGCTGGGGAATCTTTGACGGGGAAGAGCCGCTCGAAGTTGGCGGACTGAATCTTGCGGCGGCTGGCCCGGTCCAAGCCGACGTGCTTCAAGATCCGAGACTGCTCTTCCCAGAGCGAGCTTTGCCAGCCCCGCGGAAAGAATGAAGAGTCGGTTCCAAACAGAATCCGGTCCGGACCCAGGATCTCGAGAGAGCGGGCGAAGACCTGCTCCAGGGTCAGCCCGGAGTATCGAATCCAGGAATTGGAGCTGGACGTGTCCAGATGGACATTGGGACATAGATCTCCCAGCATCAGGGCTTCGCGGAACATCCCGGCCCCAAAATGAGGGAGAATGAACGGCAGATCGGGATAGGCCAGCGCCAACGGATGAACGTTGAGAGGATTGGAATATCTGAGGTCGAATCGGGCCGGTAGTCCCAGCTTCTTCCTGGCCCCGACCGTCAGTACACCGCAATGAACGAATAGCGCCGTGCCGGGCACGGACGCCAACCGCTCCACCAGGCGAAGCACCCGCGGGTCCGAGAGCTCATACCCGTGCATCCCGGGGAACAGGCAGGCACAGCGGAGCCCCAGCTCCGTGACCGACCGGGTCACCCGTTCCGCGGCCGCCCGCCGCGTCGGGTCCACCATGAAGAAGCCGACAAAGCGCCCCGGATGCCGGTCCAGGGCCGCCGCCACAGATTCTTCGTCTTCCGGGACACTGGCGATGATCGCCGCCCGGCCGACCTGGTGGCGATCCAACTCCGCGACCCAACGGTCAGCCAACTCTCCGTTGGAGCCGGGCGGATCCCATGCCAGAATTCGGCATGCATCGCCCACGGGGTCGTCCCCCCGGATTCCTCTCTCACCAGCCAGCGTCCGGATAAAGTTCCGGGAAAAGAAATGGCAGTGCGCGTCATTCGGTTTCATGACACTCCCCTTCTGAGAAACAGAGAAAATAGGAAAGAGAAAAGAGTGAAGACAGGCTGGTTGTTTCCGCCCAGCGGGCTCGGCAGGGGAGATGGTCTCCTCGAGGACGCCGAAGCCGGATGAACTCGATACCTGTTTCTCCTACGCGTCCGCCGGACCGGGCCGGTGGGGGAGCTTTCCTATCCATTACAGGATCTGAATGAGGACCACGGAGACATTGTCCGATCCACCCTTGGAGTTGGCTGCGTCCACCAAACGACGAGCCATGCCGCGCAAGGACCCGGATCGGCAACCGTCTTCAATCTCACCATCTCCGAGCTGATCGGTCAACCCGTCCGTACAGAGCAGAAATAGGTCTCCAGCTCGAACGTCCACGGCCAATATATCCGTCTCGACCGGAGGGCTCAGCCCCAGCGCCTGTTCCACGATATGCTTGTGCGGGTGCCGGCGAGCCTGCTCCTTGGAGAGAAGACCCTTCCGATAGAGCCGGAATACCGGCGAGTGATCCGCGGTCAGCTGATCCAGCTTCCGGTCCCGGCGCCGATACACGCGACTGTCGCCCACATGTCCGATCCAAGCCTTTTCCGGCCCCGGCCCGGAGAGAAGGAGCGCGCTGAGAGTCGTTCCCATTCCCTCATGCGCCGGGTGGACCATCTGGTCCCTGTAAACCTCCTCGTCCGCCTGGCGGATGGCCTCGCGCAAGGCCGCTGCCGGGGACAGGATTCCTCGTGCAATCGACCGCCGGAAGACTACAGCCGCCAGTGCGCTGGCCACTTCTCCGGCGGCATGTCCTCCCATTCCGTCACACACTCCGAACAGATGATGTTCGGGAGACTCGATCAAGGTGTCTTCATTCACGGGACGCACCCGGCCCACGTGAGTCAAGCAATGGTGCCGGTAGCCGGGAGTCTTCATCCTCAGGAATTCTCAAGGCAACGAATTCAAGGCGTCAGGGCCATCCAGCAGACGCAGGTGGCACTGGACCAGACCGTAGACGATCAGCACCAGCAGAATCCAGGCGCCGACCTTCTTCCAGGGAGGATGGGTGAGCTGAACCCCGCAGTAGGGACACCAGGTGCTGCGCCGACTCAAGGTATACCGGCACTCCGGACAGGCCTCCAGGGCTTCAGGTGCAGACTTGCGATCAGGTTTCACAACAAATCCCATTCGATTCGACGCGGACCGGACGCTCCCGGCGGCAGCCGGCGGCGTGTTGGACCGGCGAGGTTTCCTGCCGTCACGGCACACCCTGGAGAAGCTTCAGGAGTTCCTCCTCGGTCAAGACCGGAACCTCCAATTCAAGGGCGCGCCGCAGCTTCGGGCCCGCGTTGGATCCGGCCACCAGGAAGTCGGTCCTGGAGGAGACCGATCCGGTTACCTTTCCACCGCTGGCTACGATCAACTCGGACATTTCTCTCCGGCTGTGCGACGGCAAGGTTCCGGTCACCACCAGCGTCTTCCCCTCCAAGGCTCTCGCCGTGGTCCCAGCGTCACCGGACATCTTCAGTTGCAGACCTGCCGCCTTCAGCCTCTCCACTTGCTCGCAATTCCCTTCGACCTGGAAGTAGTCCGCCACACTGCGAGCGATCTCGGGCCCGATTCCGGGGATCTCCATGATCCGTTCCGGCGATGCCTGCATCAAGTACCCCACCTCTCGAAACTCGCCGGCCAAGAGCGCGGCGGCGCCCTCTCCCACGTGACGAATCCCCAACCCGAAGAGAACCCGGGGAAAAGCCTGCTGCCGGCTGCCGTCGATCCCGGCCAACAGGTTTTCGACGGACTTTTCCTTGAACCCCTCAAGCCGGCTCAGTTGTTCGGCCGTCAGAGAGTAGAGATCGGCCGAGGCTGCCACCAGTTCCAGTTCCAACAGCTTGCGGAGAGTCTTCGGGCCCAGGCCTCGGATATCCAGCGCCGCTCGACTGACGAAGTGCTTGAGCGACTCGAACCGCTGGGCGGGACAATTTCGGTTGCGGCAGTAGGCCAGGGCCTCGTCCGGATCCTGGACGATGGGGGTGCCGCATTCGGGGCATTCGCCGGGATAGGCATAGGGCGCCGCCCGGCCCTCCTCATCTTTGTCCACCGGCCCCACCACCTGGGGAATGACGTCACCCGCCCGTTTGATCAGAACCCGGTCTCCGGGCCGGATGTCCTTTTTCCGGATGTCCTCCTGGTTGTGCAGCGTGGCGGTCCGAATCGTGACTCCCCCCAACTCCACCGGCTCCAGAATCGCATAAGGATTGAGAGCCCCGGTCCGGCCCACGTTGATTCTGATCTCGAGCAGGCGAGTGGCGGCGACCTGGGAGGCGAACTTGTAGGCGATGGCCCATCTGGGCTCACGGCTGACGGCGCCCAGACGATCCTGAAGGTCGAATCGGTCGACCTTGACCACGACGCCGTCCACCTCGTAGTCGATGGTGTCGCGCCGCTCTTCCCAGGACTGGCAGTATTCGATGACTGACGGGATGCCGGCATGGGACCGGTGATGAGGATTGACGGGAAACCCCCAGCGAACCAACTGCTCGAGAACCTCTCCCTGGGAAGTGAACCCCAGTCCTTCCGTATGGCCCAGAGAGTAGGCGAAAAACGCCAGGGGCCGGGTCGTGGTCACGGCGGGGTCGAGCTGCCGCAGGGCTCCGGCAGCCGCATTTCGAGGGTTGGCGAAGGGCGCCGCCCCTTCCTCCGATCGCTGCCGGTTGACCCGTTGAAACCCTGACAGAGGAAAATAGATCTCACCCCGGATCTCGGCAGTGGACGGGTGGGGTCCCTCCCGGAGTCGAAGGGGCAGGGATCGGATGGTCCGGAGGTTCGCCGTCACGTCCTCTCCCTCCAGACCGTTTCCCCGGGTGGCTCCGTGACGCAGGCGACCCTCTTCGTAGGTCAAGGAGACTGCCACTCCGTCGATCTTGAGCTCGGTCACCAGCCGAATCTCCTCGAGCTCCAGTTGACTCGTGACCCGACGGTAGAAGGCTTGCAGCTCGGTTTCATCGAAGGCGTTGGCCAGACTCAACATGGGCACTCGATGAGCGACTTTCCGGAATCGATCCTGCGGCTCCGCACCCACTCTCTGGGTGGGAGAATCGGACGAGATCAAGTCGGGGTGCAGTTTCTCCAGCTCAACCAGTTCCCAGTACAGGAGGTCGAATTCCTGATCGGAGATGCTGGGGTCGTCCAGCACATAGTAACGATAATTGTGATTCTCGATCTCTTGGCGCAACTGGGCGACGCGCTCGGCGGGATTCACGGGATTGGACTCCTGGACCTGCGAAATATAGCAGTCCGCGCCAGTCGCCGCCATGATGCCTGACCGGCGCACTGGGCACGCACGTTGGCCGGGGGTCGTGAGCACGTTGCCCCCGTTTCCCTTAATGGGTCCATCTGCTATGATGCGAGCGAGTCGATGGCTGCGCCGATTGTATGCAAAATCGCCTTTACCGTGACGTTTCCCGTCCGGTACCAGCGGCGGGGTCACGTCTCTGCACGCAAGATGCACTCTCTTGCGACGCATCAGCTCTCCAACCTGGAAATCATCCAGACCATCGACCATTTCTTTGAGTGTCCCACCTGCCTGGACGCGTATCGGTTCATCCGCACCGCGCTTCTGCAAGACTGCCAGTAGGAGATCGGCGGCGAACCGGAGCGGCGGTTTCCAGCTGCCGAACTCCAAAGTATCAATAGGCCAAAAGCGCTTGGAGTCTGCGCGGTAGAAATGATCGTAGCGAGAAAGTGGGGAATCGAGGCCAGATTTTCTCGATTTGGAGGTGCATAGTTGTTCTATTCGCCGAGAAATCGGGGGAATCTGGACCGATTCTACCGCTTTCGCAGTAGATCAATTTCTGCGGCGCAGGCTCCTTGGGGAACGAGCGTACAGGTGAAAAGAGGAATGGGCGATTGGAAATCGCTCCTCCATCGGGAGTGGAACCAGGGTTGGCGTGTCCTGTCGGGACTTGTAAGGAGGGAAGAATACCCCTGATCCCACTCCCTGCAAAGTTTGATGCCGTTGCACCGGAAAAGGTTTTAAGAACTTTTTATGGCACGCCCGGCGACCCGCTCTCACGGCGCGGAAGATCGTGTAGGATGAGGCCCTCCATGCCGTTGGAACTGGAGCGTCAGTCCGGTCATAACTGGGCGCGATCCCTCGTCCTGATCTCGCTCATCGGGCAGATCGCCGGCCCGGGATGCGCCAAGGTGGGAGATCCGCTTCCCCCGCTCTCCCAACCGTCTCCCACCATTCGAAACCTGAAGCTGGTCCAGGTGGACGACCGGATTCAACTGCACTTTCCCCTGGCTTCCCGCGACGTTGTCCAGGTTCAAATCTATCGCCAGTGTCCCGGAGGGGAGGGCCCCCAGGAGCCGGTGATGCTACTGGACAGAGGGCAGCTCCGGGGACGGAATGACGGTGCCGAGTTTCTGGTGGAGCGGAAGCTGCCGGATGATGAAGACCCATGCGGCTACTACCTACGATTCCTGGACTCGGACGACCGCCTTTCTCCGCCTTCCAACCTGGTCCGGGCGTCCTCCGTCAAAGCGGCGGCAGCGCCCCGGAATCTGCGCTGTGAAGTCAACCCGGACCACCTGCGGCTGGAGTGGGACCGCCCCCGGTCGAACTTCGACGGGAGCCGTCCGGCCAACGTCGCCGGATACCTGGTCAATTCCCGGCATCGTGTTGCCACCGAAGTGTTTCGGGACCCGGAGTTCCGCTTCGGTCACCCCAAGCGGTACAGCGTTCAGGCCATCAGCCGCGCTGCCGATCCTTTGATTCTGAGCCGGGCCAGTGATACTTTGACCACCTTCCCCGAAGACTCGTTCGCTCCGGGGGCTCCCCGGAATGTCACGGCGATCTACTGGGAGGGTGAGGTCCGAGTCTACTGGGACCCGAACCGCGAGGCGGACCTGGCAGGCTATTTCGTGTACCGGGATAGGACAGGCGGAACGGTCCGCAGGATTTCGCCTCTGTTGCAGGGTCGAATGTTCAAGGACACCACGGTCAAGGACGGCGAGGCCTATCGGTACCGCGTCTCCGCCGTGGACAAGTCAGACAATGAAAGCCCGCCCTCGCGGGAGGCCGGCGTCACCATCCTGAATTGAGGGGAAGGAGGTCTCATGAAGTTTTTCCTCGATACCGCCAACGTAGAAGAGATCCGAAGAGGAGTCGAACTGGGTCTGGTCGACGGGATCACCACCAATCCCAGCCTGATCGCCAAGGAAGGACGGGATATCGAGGAGTTGGCCCTGGAGATCTGTGGACTGGTGGACGGACCCGTCAACCTGGAAGTCGTCTCCACCGACGCGGCAGACATGATCCACGAGGCGCGCTACCTGGCCGGCCTCCACAAGAACGTCTATGTCAAGCTTCCCATGATCCGCGAAGGTCTCAAGGCGCTCCACGTGGTCTCCCAGGAAGGCATTTCCGTCAACGTCACCTTGATCTTCAGTCCGGGTCAGGCGCTGTTGGCGGCCAAGAACGGAGCGGCCATCGTGAGCCCGTTCATCGGAAGGCTCGACGATATCTCCCAGGAAGGAATGGGACTCATTTCCGAAATCCTGCTCATGTACGAGAACTACGACTTCGGCACCGAAGTCCTGGTGGCCTCCGTTCGAAACCCGGTCCACGTGGTGGAGGCGGCCAAGATGGGCGCCGACATCGCCACCCTGCCGTCCAAGGTGCTGGAGCAACTCATGAAGCACCCCTTGACCGACATCGGCCTGGAAAAGTTCCTGGCCGACTGGAACCAGCGAAAGACTCCGGCCTGAAGCGCCGAAGCAGGGGAGATGCCCGCGGAAGCGTCTGCCGCCATGGACACCCGGGAACAGTTTGAGGAGCTGAGACGGCGAAACCGGGAGGCCGAGAAGGGTCACGACGCGGCTCGAATCCAACGCCAGCACGACTCGGGAAAGCTGACTGCCCGGGAACGGCTCGCCTTGCTTCTGGACGAGGGCTCGTTCCAGGAGCTGGACAAGTTCGTCGTCCATCGTTGCACCGATTTCTCCATGGACCAGCGCCGGGTCCCCGGAGACGGCGTGATCACCGGCCATGGACGGATCGACGGCCGGCTGGTCTACGTCTTTTCTCAGGATTTCACCGTATTCGGCGGCAGCCTCTCCGAGACCTACGCAGCCAAGATCTGCAAGATCATGGATCTGGCTATGAAGATGGGGGCTCCGGTCATCGGCCTCAACGACAGCGGCGGCGCCCGGATCCAGGAGGGCGTCGTCAGTTTGGCCGGTTACGCCGACATCTTCCTCCGCAACACCTTGGCCAGCGGCGTCATCCCGCAGATTTCCGCCATTCTGGGTCCCTGTGCAGGCGGGGCCGTCTATTCTCCCGCCATCACCGACTTCATCTTCATGGTGAAAAAGACCAGCTACATGTTCATCACCGGTCCCGACGTGATCCGGGCGGTGACTCACGAAGAGGTGACCAAATCCGAGTTGGGGGGAGCGACGGCCCACAACAACGTGAGCGGCGTCGCCCACTTCGCCAGTTCCACGGAGGAGGAATGCCTGGCTCAGATTCGAGAGCTGATCTCCTTCCTGCCCTCCAACAACGTCGACGACCCTCCCCGGCTCGAGACCTCGGACCCGGACGACCGGACCTCGGAGGAATTGAATCACCTGATCCCGGCCGAACCGAACCAGGCCTACGACATCAAGGATCTGATTCAGACCGTGGCGGACGACCGCTACTTCTTCGAAGTCCAGGCCGGCTTCGCCCCCAATCTGGTCGTGGGCTTCGCTCGCTTCCAGGGTCGCCCCGTCGGCATCGTGGCCAATCAGCCCGCCGTCCTGGCCGGGACCCTGGACATCGATTCGTCGGTCAAGGGAGCCCGATTCGTCCGTTTCTGCGACGCCTTCAATCTACCGCTGGTGGTATTCGAGGACGTGCCGGGGTTTCTCCCGGGCGTGGATCAGGAACATGGGGGGATCATCCGCCACGGCGCCAAGCTGTTGTACGCGTTTGCGGAGGCCACCGTACCCAAGATCACCGTCATCACGCGGAAAGCTTACGGCGGCGCCTACTGCGTCATGGCGTCCAAACAGATCCGGGCCGATCTGAACTTCGCCTACCCGACCGCCGAGATTGCCGTCATGGGCCCGGAAGCGGCCGTCGAGATCCTCTACCGGAGGGAGCTCCGGGACGATTCGCAGCCTCCAGACTTCAAGTCGCGGAAAACACGGGAATTTCGCAGCAAGTTCGCAAACCCCTACGTGGCCGCCGAGCGAGGCTACGTGGACGAGATCATCGAGCCCAGCCAGACCCGGCCCAAGCTGATCCGGGCTCTGGAGATGAGCGCCAACAAGCGCGACACCAATCCGCCCAGGAAACACGGCAACATCCCTCTCTGACCTGGTCATGTTCAAAAAGGTCCTGATCGCCAACCGGGGCGAGATCGCCGTACGAATCCTGCGGGCCTGCCGCGATCTGGGACTTCCGGCGGCCGTCGTCTACTCGGAGGCGGATCTGGACTCTCTCCACGTCCGATTGGCCGACGAGGCGCACTTCATCGGAGAGGCCCGGGCCGACCAAAGCTACCTGTCGGTGGAAAGGGTGCTGGCCGCAGCCAAAGCGGCCGAGGCCGACGCCATCCATCCCGGTTACGGGTTCCTCTCGGAAAACGCCGGATTCGCACGCGCCTGCGAGGACGCCGGCCTGGTCTTCATTGGACCCTCGGTTTCGTCCCTGCGGCTCATGGGAGACAAGATCGCAAGCCGCCGAATTGCGGAGGAGGTCGAGGTTCCGGTGATTCCCGGAACGCCGGACCCGGTTCGATCCCCGGCCGAAGCGGTCCGGGCGGCCCGCCGGATCGGTTTTCCCATCATGGTCAAGGCCAGCGGCGGAGGTGGCGGCAAGGGACTCCGTGTGGTCCCTCGCGAGGAGGACCTGGAGCCCGCCCTCCGCATCGCCGGTAGTGAGGCCCATGCATCCTTCCAGGACTCGCGGGTGTTCCTCGAGAAGTACCTCGAACAGCCGCGCCACGTGGAGGTGCAGGTTCTGGGAGACCGGAACGGCGACCTGATCCATCTGGGCGAAAGAGAGTGTTCGACCCAGCGCCGGCACCAGAAGCTGATCGAGGAGTCCCCCTCTCCAGTGGTCACACCCGAATTGAGGGCCAGACTGGGCCGGGCCGCCGTGGCGGTCGCCCGAGCCTCGGGATACTACAACGCCGGGACCGTGGAGTTCCTGCTCGAACGGGACCGCGCGACCGGATGGCGCTTCTACTTCCTGGAGATGAACACCCGCCTGCAGGTCGAGCATCCGGTGACCGAGTTGGTCACCGGAATCGATCTGGTCCGGGAGCAGATACGAATCGCCGCCGGGGAGCCCTTGAGACTGCAACAGGAGGACATCCGGATAAGAGGACACGCACTCGAATGCCGCATCTACGCTGAGGATCCCAGCAACGATTTCCTGCCGGCGCCCGGCCGCATCCGAGATCTGCTGGAACCGGGCGGTCCCGGAGTCCGGGTGGATTCCGGTGTCTGTGCGGGGTTCGAGGTTCCCGTCCACTATGACCCCCTGATCAGCAAGCTGATAACCTACGGACCGGACCGTCGGGAAGCTCTGCGCCGAATGAGGCGGGCCCTGGACGAATACCGGATCGCCGGCGTGACCACCACCATTCCTTTTTTCAGATCCCTGCTGGAGAACTCCCGCTTCGTTGGGGGAGACCTGGATACGGGTCTGGTGGACGAGTTGATGGCCCTTCCCGGCCACCAAAAGGAAGTCGCGGAGCCGGTCGTGCCTCTGGTGGCCGCCGCAATTCACCGAATACTGGAAGCGGGGGAAAAGAAGGCGCCTGCTACCGCCTCGTGCAGCGCCTGGAAGTCTCGGGGACCCTTTTCCGGCCTGCGAGGGGGTTGGTCTCGAACGTGAAGCTGGATCTCCAATACCAGGAAGAAACATTCCAGGCCGAGATCGATCGCGTCCGGAGCGGTTCGGTTCCCGAATTCCGGATCCGGCTGGAAGGACCCGGTAAATTCTCCCGAGCACTGACGGCGCGGCTACTGGGCCGAACCGCCGCAGGCTGGCTCCTGGAGTTGGACGGACGGATCCAGGAAATTTCCTCGTGGCGGCGTGGCGGAGAGATTCTCGTGTCCTGGCTGGGCCGGACCGTCACGGTGCAGGCTCGGGACCCGAGGGACCGGCTCCGGCGCCGAGGCTCCACCAGCGGCCGATCCGGGGATTCGACCCTGAGAGCCAAGATGCCCGGTAAAGTGGTCCGAATTCTGCGTCGGCCGGGTGAACGGGTCGCGGCCGGCGAGGGGCTGGTGGTGATCGAAGCCATGAAGATGCAGAACCAGATCGGCGCCCCGGGGCCCGGGACGATTCAGGCTTGCCACGTTCGCGAGGACACGAGCGTCAGCACGGGAGATCTCCTCTTCGAGTTGGAGCTGGACGATCCAAATTGACCATCCCCGCCTCGATTCCCGCCAGGATCTCGCCCACCAGGTAGAAGGATCCGGCCACGACCGTTGTCGCTCCCGCCTCCAGAGCCCGATTCAGCGCGCCTACGGGATCCGGCACCACCACACCCCGGGGACAGACCGTCTTCAACCGCGCCGGAGCCTCCACCCGGGCCGAGGTGAAGGAAGCCAGATAAATCCGCTCGAACAGCGGCTCCAGAAGCCGAAGCACGACCTCGATCTCCTTGTCCCGCATGATCCCGAAGACAAGTGATCGGGGCGCCGTCGTGTGGGCCTGAAGGAAGGCGGCCAGGTTGGCCACGGCGTCTCGATTGTGCCCCCCGTCCAGGTAGACCTCCGGACGACCCTCGATCTTCTGCAGCACTCCCAGAGAGTTCGTTTTCTCGACTCCCTTCCGGACCCCCGTCCGGTGGCGGCCGAATCCCTGCCGCTCCAGGATTTCCGATGCCTGGATGGCCACTCCCGCATTCTCGATCTGATGCCTCCCGTGCACGCCCAGACGGTAATTCGTCCCTCGGTACGAGAAGGAGTACCTGCCCTGCAGTTCCTCCAACGGACGTAATGCGGGCAGATCCAGATCGTGAACCGGGGCGCCCACGTGGGCCGCCCGCTCTCCCAACACCCGTCTCACTTCCTCCCTCTGGGGAGAAAGGAGCACCGGCGTTCCGGGCCTGAGCACCCCCGCCTTCTCGACTGCAATCTGCTCCACCGTGTCCCCCAACTGCGCCTGATGATCCAGTCCGATCCGGGTGATGATGGAGAGTCTGGGGTCCACCACGTTAGTGCTGTCCAGCCGGCCGCCCATCCCCACTTCGAGGATGGCCAGATCGACCTGGCGGCGGGCGAAGTATTGGAACGCCGTCGCGGTCACGGTCTCGAAATAGGTGGGATGGAATCGCAACTCCGCCGGCCGGATGGCCTTGGCCACCTGGCTGAAGCAGACGGCAAATTCTCGCTGGGATATCGGTCTCCCGTCCACCACGAACCGCTCCTCCAGCCGGATGACATGAGGCGACGTGTAGACGGCGGTCCGGAAACCACAGGAAGACATGATGGATCCCAGACACCGGGTGACGGACCCCTTGCCGTTGGTCCCGGCGACCACGACCGAGGGAAATCTGAGATGAGGGTGATCCAACTGCTCCAGAAGAACCCGAAAGGGCTCCAGACCGACGCGCATGGTGAGCACTTCGTCCCCCAGCCTCCGAAGATAGGCGAGGCACTCGGTGTAATCCATGTTGTAGGGGAGGCGCGTCCCGCGGTCAGTCGTCACTGGTTCTGAGCATGGTTCATGAAGACGAGCCAATCTCCGATGAGCGCTCTCAGATCCTTCCTTTGGACCACGGCATCCAACATTCCATGCTCCAGGAGGAATTCGCTTCTCTGGAACCCCTCGGGCAGCCGCTGACGGATGGTCTGCTCGATGACCCGGGGTCCGGCGAATCCGATCAGAGCCTTGGGCTCGGCCAGATTCAGGTCTCCCAGCATGGCGAAACTGGCGGTGACGCCCCCGGTGGTGGGATCCGTCAGAAGCGAGATATAGGGAAGCCCTTCCCGGTCCAGGCGGGAGAGGGTGGAGCTGATCTTGGCCATCTGCATCAGCGAGAGCACCCCTTCCATCATGCGCGCGCCACCGCTGGCGGAAACGATGATCAGGGGGATCTTTCGCTCCAGGGAGCGCTCCACCGCCAAGGTGATCTTCTCACCGACGACCGACCCCATGGATCCGCCGATGAAGCTGTATTCCATGGCGGCGCACACGACCCGATGACCGCGCAACAAGCCTTCGGCACTGATGACCGCCTCGTTGAGTCCGGTCGAACGGCGGGCCGCCTCGATCCGATCGCGGTAGATTTTCTTGTCCTCGAAGTCGAGCGGATCGGAAGAACGAATCTCGGCAGCAAATTCTTCATATTCCGAATCGTCCAGAAGCAGTTCCAGCCGCTTCCGGGCGCCGATCTTGAAATGGTGGCTGCAGCGGGGGCAGACCAGGAGGTTCTCTGCCAACTCCTTGTTCCAGATGATGCTGCCGCAATCGGGACACTTGGTGAAGACCCCCTCGGCTCGAACTCGGCGATCTCCTTCCGGCAGAGCCAGAAACGGTCTCTTTTCCCGCTTGAACCAAGCCATGACGCCATCATAGCGGAGCGGCGATTTTCTTGTCGCCGCTCCAGGAGGATAGGGGGGGACTGGAAGTCCCCCCTCTTCAGAGGACGATAGAGGGCGCTCCGACGTGTTTTTCAGAAACCCGCGGAGTGCTAATCTAATCACGCGTTCCGCGGGAACAGGCCGGAATCCGGATGAAGCAACTCGACATGATGGGAATTTTCGGAGAGTTGGGAGAACGCCGGATCCTGTCCGTTTCGCAGATCGTTCACCAGATCAAGTCCCGATTGGAGACCGGGTTTCGAGACGTCTGGGTCCAAGGCGAGGTCTCCAACCTGCGAATTCCTCCGTCCGGCCACCTCTACTTCACCCTCAAGGACTCGGAGTCGCAGATCCCGGGCGTCTGTTTCCGGATGCGGCGCCGCTATCTGAAATTTCTACCCGAGGACGGAATGGAGCTTCTGGCTCGGGGCTCGATCTCGGTCTACGCCCCGAGAGGACAGGTCCAACTGATGGTGAGTCATCTGGAGCCTTTGGGCCGCGGCGCGCTCCAGATGGCCTTCGAACAACTCAAGGAACGGCTCTCCAAGGAGGGTCTGTTCGACCCCGCCCACAAGTTGAAGCTGCCGTTGTTTCCCACCAAGGTCGGGGTGGTGACCTCCCCCAGCGGCGCAGCCTTGCGGGACATTCTTCGCGTCCTTTATGAACGGAACGATCGGGTCGGTGTCCTGATCTACCCGGCCACGGTCCAGGGACCCACGGCCCCCCCGCAAATCGCCGAAGGCGTCCGGGAGCTGGTCCGGCGGGGAGACGTGGACGCGATCATCATCGCTCGCGGAGGAGGATCGTCGGAAGACCTGTGGGCGTTCAACGACGAGGCCCTGGCCAGAACCATTTTCGAATCTCGGGTCCCGGTGATCTCGGCTGTTGGTCACGAGACCGACTTCACCATCGCGGACTTCGTCGCCGACGTGAGGGCGCCGACCCCGTCGGCCGCGGCCGAAACCGTCTCCGCGGCCCGGGAGGAACTCGCTCAACAGACGGCGCATCTGGAAAAACGCGCCCTGCAGGCCATGTCGCTGATCCTCCACAAGAAACAGGAGCGGCTGCGCACACTCACCGGCAGCCGCGGCTTCGTGGACGCCGAGACTCGTCTCAAATTTTTCCTGCAACGCCTGGACGAGCTCCACGGGAGATTCCGGAAGGCGCTCCCTGCTTTCCTGGCGCCCATCGGGACTCGACTGGAGCGATCGACCTCCGCCCT
Organism: Acidobacteriota bacterium; assembly: GCA_965263035.1. Lineage (GTDB taxonomy): Bacteria > Acidobacteriota > UBA6911 > RPQK01 > JAJDTT01 > JAJDTT01. Next base: position 3,018,360 of record OZ253580.1, on the reverse strand, counting down.
CGAACCTGCGATGAACCTTTACCTGAAGGAGTTGAAACACCGACTGGGAGAAACCGCGGGACGGCTTCAGGCCTACTCACCGCTGGCGGTCCTGGAGCGAGGCTACGCTATAATCACGACCAGCACCGGGCAGGTGGTTCGAGAAGCCGCTCAGGTTTCTGACCGCGAGCTGGTTCAGGTCCGAACCGGACGCGGCAGCTTCATGGCCAGACGCGAGGACGAACGTGAAATATAGGGAATTCGAAGAGGCGCTGTCCCGTTTGGAGAAGATCGTCGGGGACCTGGAGGACGGAGATCTCTCGCTGGAAGAGGCTCTGAAGCTTTTTGAGGAAGGGGTTCAGGTCTCACGTTACTGCGCACGCGTCTTGGCGGAGGCGGAGCGGAAGGTGGAGATTTTGACCAGGAACGAGGAGGGTGATCTGGAAGCGGGTCCCTACCAACTCTCCGGGCAGAAGGAGGAGTGATGCGGCGCCCGGTGCCAGCGGAGGCGGACTCGGCGGAGGTCAAGACCTATCTCCGGCAGCAGCAGCGAAGGGTCGACGACCAGTTGGAGATCCTGGTGCCGCCTGCGGACACCTATCCCGAGGTCGTTCACGAAGCCATGCGCTACAGCCTCTTCGCCGGGGGCAAGCGGGTTCGCCCGGCTCTCGCCCTGGCCACAACGGAAGCCTTGGACGGGGACGAAGAAACTTCGTTGCAACTGGCCTGCGCGCTGGAGTTGATCCACACCTACTCCCTGATCCACGACGACCTTCCGGCCATGGACGACGACGATTACCGACGGGGGGTACCGACGGCCCACAGGAAGTTCGGGGAAGGCATCGCGATTCTGGCCGGAAACGGCTTGATGAACCTGGCCTTCCAGCTCTTGGCGGAGATGCCGGGAGCAGCAGTTCCGGATTCCGTAAAGCTTCGGATCATCACCCATCTGTGCCGCGCCATCGGCACCTCCACCGGTCTGATCGGCGGCCAGATCATGGATCTGGCCTCACAGGGCAAGAGCTACACGGAAAGGGAGGTCCGGTACATCCACTCCTGCAAGACCGGAGCCCTGATCGAGGCCTCCGTGTCCACTGCCGCCCTCCTGTGCATGGCCCCCAGAAGCGCCCGTCAGAGTTTGAGCGCCTACGCCCGGCACATCGGCCTCTGCTTCCAGATCGTGGACGACCTGCTGGACGTGGAAGGCTCCCGAAAGGAATTGGGGAAGGGCTCCCAAAAGGATGTCCTGTTGGAGAAGGCCACCTACCCCGCCCTGCTGGGGGTCTCCCGGAGCCATGAGATTGCGGATCAGCTGATGCGTCAGGCAACGCAGGAAATCTCCTTCCTGGGCTCCAGGGCCAGGATGCTGGTGGGAATCGCCGCCTTCATCTCAAGCCGGCGCTATTGACACCGACTTGGGTCAAACTCACATTTGCCACCGGGTCGCCCAGCGCATGACGAAAAAGATCCGGCTCGACAGGTTACTGGTGTCCAGAGGCATGGCGCCCGACGTCAGAACGGCCGGAGCGTTGATCCTGAGCGGGCGGGTCTTCCTGGACCAGCGGCGCCTGGACAAACCCGGGACGCTCGTGGCGGCCGGAGAACGGATCCAGCTGCGGAATGCTCCACCCCGTTACGCGTCCCGGGGCGGCTTCAAGTTGGAGGCCGCGCTGGCCGCGCTTCAGATCCGGGTCCGGAACCGGGTCTGCCTGGACGTGGGCGCCTCAACGGGCGGGTTTACCGACTGCCTGCTCCAGCACGGAGCCCGGGAGGTGTTCGCCCTGGACGTGGGCAAAGGCCAGCTGGACTGGAAGCTGAGGCAGGATCCCCGGGTGGTGGTCCTGGAAGGAATCAACGCTCGCTTCCTGTCCCCCGGCCATCTGCCTCGATCGCCGGAACTGGCAACGGCAGACCTGTCCTTCATCTCACTCCGCCTCATTCTCCCCCGCCTGGAGCTTTTTCGGGAACTGGAGCTCCTGCTTCTGGTCAAGCCCCAGTTCGAAGCTTTCCAAGGCGAAGTCGAGGCGGGGGGCGTGATCCGGAGTCCGGAGAAACGGCGCGAGATCCTGAGCCGCTTCAAGGACTTCGTTTCCTCCTCCGAATATCAACTGAAGGCGGAGTATCCCTCCCCGGTCCGAGGCCGGAAGGGGAATCGGGAAACCTTCTTCCATCTCCGCCGGCCTCGGGCTTGAACTCGGCTCCGATCCGGAGCAGGCCTTCCAGATAGTGGCTCAGCCGGATCAGGTTGGCTTCGAATTCCCTCCGGAATCCCAGGATTCCCGTCTCCGCCGTGTCGGAAATGACTTTGGGAGCCACTGCGGGCACTCCGTGGCTCAGGGCCGTCTCCAGGACGGCGGCACTCTCCATGTCGCAGATGGAAGCACCCTGACTCCGGTACAAGCGTTCCCGATCCTGCTTCTTGATGACCGGAACCCGGACCGTGACTCCGGCGCCGGAGATTCGCACTCGATGATTCCTGAGGAAGTCCACCAATGCCGGATCTGATTCGAAGCATCCTCCAGTTTGCAGGCACCAACGTCTCGGGAAGACGACGTCGCCCATCTTCAACCCGGGATCCAGCTGCCCGGCGGTGCCGGTAAAGACCAGTATCGAGGGCCGCTGCGTCCGGAAGTAGGATTCAAGAGTGGCTCGCGTCCGGTTCATTCCCAGGCCGGTCACCAAGTGAGTGCACCTGGTCCCCAGCCGCTCCTGGAGGATCTTGGACTCCTTCTTCATGGCACAGGCAACGACACATTCACCCATGGCCTTTCATTTCCTCCACCTGCCAGATGATCTCGAGACTACCGGGGGCCCTCCCAACCCAGCATAACCGGAACCAGAACTTCTACGCCGTCTGAACACCGGCGTCATAGGCCTTGAAAGTTCACGGCATCCGGGCGGACAGTCGCTGGCGGGTGGATGGGAGGATGTAGTGGGGACCATAACAGCCCGTGGCAAAAGTCGTCGCGGCATTCGACCGAGTCTGCATCCCGGCATAGACGGAACCAATATTTTTTCGCCCACTTGCACAAAATGTTGGGAGCAAGGAACTAATATATTTCCAACTCCGCCATTTGGGACGGCAAGAGACTGTGGTTTGGAAACATGACCGAATCTGAGTTGATCCGTTGGTTACGGAATCAGAAACAGGATAAGTCTCCCTTCGTTCTCAAGGGCGTGGGAGACGATTGCGCCGTTTTGGATCCCACACTGCAATCCCGGCTGGTGGTGAGCACCGACGTCCTGGTGGAAGGAGTTCACTTCCGGCGGCGGTGGATGCATCCCTACTTCCTGGGGCGCAAGGCGCTGCTGGTCAATCTGAGCGACCTGGCGGCCATGGGGGCCCTGCCGTCCGCCTGTCTACTCACCCTGACTCTTCCCCCCGATCTCACCGGCGGCTTTTTCCGTTCGTTCATGGACGGCTTTCTGGAGGAGGCGCGGCGGTGGAAAACCCCTCTGGTGGGAGGAGACCTTTCCCGGGGTTCCTCGGTCCACGTCGGCGTCACCATCTGGGGCCACCTGGAAGCTGGAGAACCCGTGTACCGGTCCACGGCCGCCGAGGGCGACGCCGTCGTTCTGGTGGGAGACGTCGGCCTCTCCGCGGCCGGTTTGAATCTCCTGGAGCGCGAAGACCCGACGGAACTGTCGTCCCTCCGGAAAGAGGAGGAGTTGGCCGCCTGGGCCGGCGATCCCTTCCGCTGGCGCTGCCTGAAAGCCCATTTCCTTCCGACTCCGCAGATTCAGGCGGGAGATTGGCTTCGCCGCAACGGCTTTGCCAGCGCCATGATCGACGTGAGCGACGGATTGAGCATCGACCTCCAGCGCTTGGCCGGCGACAGCCGCCTAAGCTACGAGCCCGGTCCCCGGATCTCACTTGAACCCAGGTTGACCGCCCACATCACCAGAGAAACCGCCCTGGCCGGCGGAGAGGACTACGCTCTCCTGGCCGCGATTCCCGGCAACCGGCTGGAGCGCCTTCGAACCGAGTATCCGGGGCACCTGCCCGAATGGCGGCAGCTCGGATCACTCCGCGAGCCAGGCGCGGACGGCGGCGCCGAGGCGGGTCCGTTCATCGGTTTCGACCACTTCGGCTAACCCACTCCGCTCTCACTCCTCGTTCCTCACTTCTCGTTCCTCGAATTCTGCATTACGATGGTCTCGGACGATGATGCCAATCCGCTGTCTCGCCTTCTTTTTGTTGTTTTCGACACCGGGCAGGTGTGAGGAGACCCCTGCGGAGGATCCGCAACCGGCACTGGAAGATTCGCAGCCCGCGCTGGAAGATCTGGTCAACATCACGTTCAAGAACGACGCGCGCGTGTTCGCCGTCATGACCGCGCTCAACGCCGCCGGATTCGACTACGAGAGAGCCGGGAAAACGCTCTCGCCGGAGCGCCAGGCCGTCCGGCAGCAGCTGGAGGGAGTCGATCCGGATCTGATTCTTCGTCTGAAGACGTACTACGAATCCCACCGCCGATACCGGGACGAGGGTCGAGAGAGCGCCGACTACATCTCCCTGGCGCTTCTCCTGTCGGACGTCGCGGACCTGACCTTCCCGGAAGAGACCGACCACCTTCCGGCAGGCATCCTCCCCTTGCGAGGCTTCGCCGACTTGGTGCGGGAACTCTATGCTCCCGCCCGCGTCGCCGAGCTTTGGTCCGGCTACATAAAGCGCTATGAACTCGAAGTCGAACGTTACCGTCCCGTGCTCGAGAATTTGATCCATCAGACGCTCCGCTACTTCCGAATCGGTCCCCGCAGAGTCCTGGATCGAACCATCATCTTCATTCCGGACCTCCTCAATGCCAAGGACACCGTGAATGCACGGAATCTGGAACGGGTCTACTACGTCATCGTGGGGCCCGCGGACGACCCTGCGGAGAATTACGTCGCTCTCCAGCACGAGTACCTCCACGTCCTCATCGATCCTCTGATCGAGAAGTACGTGGCCCGGATGGACGAGGACGCGAACCTCTTGCGGCTGGCCAACAAACAGCCCCAATTGAAGCCCGAGTACCAGGACCGGATTTTGCTCATCCTGGCCGAGTCGATGATCGAAAGCCTGATCCTGAGGATGCACCCGCCCGACGACCCCAAGCGGAAGATCGTCGGGTTTTTTCGACGGGGCCTGGTGGCCCTCCCATCCTTTTACCGGCATCTGGTCGAATATGAGAGCAGCGGGCTGCTTTCTTTTCCGGCTTACGCCGAACTGCTCCTCCAGGACCTGGGCGAGGACAGCCTGAAGGAGGCGGAATCCGCCATCGCGGCCATGGAGGAATCGCTGGCGGAAGAAGAGAGCAAGCTTCAGGAAGCCCAAGCACGCGACCGGCAGCGGGTGGAGCGGAAGAACCGCATCATTTTGCTCCTCAACGAGGCCGGAAAACTGATGGCTCAGAAGCAGTTTCAAGAGGCCGGGCAACGCCTGGAAGAGCTCCTCCGGGAAGATCCCGGCAACACCAACGGCCTCTTCTACATGGCTCAGGTTTCGTCTCAGACGGGAGACTTGAAGCGGGCGTTCGTCTACTACGAGAGAGTCTCCAATTCGAACGCCCCCGTGTGGGTCCGGGGCTTGTCCCTTGTCCGCATGGGCCGCATCCTGGCCTCCCAGGGGTCCATGGCCGAAGCCAGAAAACACTTTCAGCAGATCCTGGGTCTGGAAGGAGATCTGAAGGGGGCCGGGAAAGAGGCGGCCGAGCTGATCGAAGCCCTGGGTCCGGAAAGGAAAGAGAAAAGAGGAACGAGGAAAGAGTAGAGAAAGACGAGGAGATGCAGGGGTAAATCTGTTGGTGGCTCACCCACCGGCCAGAGCCCGGCGTAGTCAGGGGAGGAACAGGACAGCGAGTCTATTTGGCTCAGATCTCCTTGACGAGACCATTCTCCGTTCTACGCACCGCTACGCGTAAACTACCTGCCTGTCTTCATTCTTTTCCATTTCCTCTTTTCTATTTCCTCGTTCCTCACTCCTCACTCTTCCGTGATTTCGCCAACCTTTTGTGCCACAATGGCCGTTGTCCAGTCTCCTGATCGAGGCGGTCTTTTTTTCATGGAAATCGGAGAAAAAGAATGAAACAGGTTCTCGCCACTGTTGCTCTCCTAAGCCTGTCCTCCACCTGGGACTGGGCCGCCGCTCAGAACACGGGACAGCAAGACGAAGGGTTCCTCCTGGACGAAAAAGAAGAACCCCTGGTGGCTCCACCCGAGGTAGTCCGGGTCGTGGGACAAGCCCAGACCAAGGAAGAGTACGACGCCTGGACGGCCATCGATCAGACCGAAGAACTGCAGCAGAAGGCCGAACTGGCCATGGACTTCCTGGAGAATCATCCGAAGAGTGGTCTGACGCCGCTGGCCCACCAGCTTTTGGCTCTCTTCTTCCAACAGCAGAATGAGTACGAGAGGTTCGTGGATCACGGGGAGAAGGCGATCGCGGAGCTACCCTCCAGTTACGTCCTCCTGATCGAACTGGCCGTGGGATACGCCGAAAGGTCCGAGGTGCAGAAGGCCTTGGCCAAGGCTCAACAGGGACTGGATGGCGCCACGGCGGCAGAACGGCCCGGACAACTGAGCCTGGTGGAATGGACTCGCCAGAAAGAGCGCCTGGTGGCGGATGCCCACTACGCCCTGGGACTGGCGAATCTGCACCTGTCCATGAAAAGCGGCCCGACGAAAGCCCAGCACCTGGACAGTTGCGTCGAACATTTCTCCAAAGTGATCGAACTGGAACCGGACCACGATCGAGCCTATCTGCGCATGGGGCGTGCTTACCTCGGAAAGCGGAATGCGGAGAAGGCCCTCGAAGCCTATGCCCGCGCGGCTGCCATCGGGGGAATGACGGCTGAGATCGCACGGGAGCAGCTCGATCAGCTCTACACCTTCGTTCACAAGAAGACGGACGGCATCGAGGAACTCGTCGAACAGCAGCGTGAGTACCTGACGCAGCAAAAGGCCGCCAGGGAAGCGGCGCTGCAAGAACTCCAGAATCAGGAGATGCAGCAGTTCATTCTTCCGGAAGCGGGAGAGACCCCTCAGACACAAACTCCCTGACACCATTTCGGTTCATTCCAGACAGAAGACGGAAACTGCGTCCCGGGTCGGTACTTGAAAAGACACTTACTTTCATGGTCCGGGCTGTTGGCCCGCTTCCGGGCCCAAGTTCGATCTCATTGCCGCCTTCCGTCGGACCCCCGCCGAAGAGATCTCAAGAGTCTGGAGGGCCGCCTGGGTCACCGGTTTCGCCGGATACGTGTTCTGGAGCGGGCTCTCACCCACCGATCTTTCGCTCACGAAGCTGAAACGCCGGGACAACACTACGAGTCTCTCGAGTTTCTCGGGGACTCGGTTCTGGAACTGATCATCAGTGAGTCCCTGTACCTCGCCAACCCGGATCGATCCGAAGGAGAGCTCTCCAAGACCCGTTCCTTTCTCGTCTCCAGGTCCGAGTTGGCCGACCTGTCCGGACGCTTGGGTCTGGGGCGGTATCTCAGGCTGAGCGACAACGAAGAGAAGACAGGAGGGCGAAGTCGAAAGACCATCCTGGCTGACGCCTTCGAAAGTGTCATCGCCGCCATTTATCTGGATGGCGGTATGGGGGCGGCCCGATCCTTCATTCTGAACCAGTTTCGAGATCATCTGAAACAGGATGACCGTGACGAACTTGAGTTGGGAAACTACAAATCCCGGCTCCAGGAGCGCTTGCATGTGCTGGGAGGACGAGAACCGAGCTACAAGGTGATCCGGGAGTCGGGTCCGCAGCATTCCAAGACCTTCCTGATCGAGGTGCGAGGTCTGAACCGGGTCTTGGCCCGAGCCCAGGGCACGTCGAAGAAACGGGCCGAACAGAAGGCCGCACAGTTGGCTCTCGCCGAACTGGACCTGCTCCAGAACTCGATCAGGCGCGGAGCAATCCCCAGAAGATCAAGAGGGTGACCACGTCATAGAGGGCATGGGCCGCGACGGGCGCCGCCAGATGTCCTCTCCACAGATAGAGGAGACCGAAGAGCAGCCCCAGGACACCCGCGGCCACGGCAAAATCGACGCCTTGGAAGGAATGCCCCGCGCCGAAGAACGCGCTCCAGAGGATCAATCCCGGAACCGCGCCTCCGAGGTGGTTTCGGAAGTGGACCAGAATGAAGGCTCTCTGAACCTCTTCCTTGATCCCGCCGACAAAGACGCTGCTGAACAGCAGCAACCCCAGGTCGGTCCCGTCCCGGATCATCTCCAGCAGCGGATTCGTTTCCGAGACATATTCCGGCAGCAAGATCCGGAAGAGAAACCCCACCAGAATCGTGGCGCCGAAGAGGAGCGGCACGACGGACACCCCGGCAAACGACTCCCTCCACCAGCCCTGTTTGGCCCACCCCAGGTCTCGGAGACGCCGGCCTCCCGCCCACAACAGGATCAGAATGATGCCCAGCGTCAGCGACGACTCCAACGTCAGATAGAGGACGAGATGAGACACGTCTCCATAGACGTCCTGAGCTGACAGGCCCAGCAGCCTGACCCCGGCCGGCGCCAGGACCAAGCCGCCCACAGCCACTGCAACCACTTCCAAAAGCGCGCCCAGAGACCTCACTTCAAAACCACTCTACTACGGAATAGGAAAGGGGAGATTCCTTTCCCCCGTACCTCCTCGTCCCCGGGCTCCACCGGAGTTCGGCGGTTGGAAACCGTCGCTCCCACGCGAATCGCGTTTCTGTCCGGACTGCGCCGGACCCTTGCCGGTGGAAGAGCTTTCCTCTTTCCACTCTCCACTCTGCCCATTCGAGTGGTTGAACTGGGTTGGTCGGGCGGCGGATAATCGCGCTGGAGACAAAATCGATGACTGCAAGCATCTTGGCACAGGAAGACGATCTGTACGACGAGTTCGAGGACGAGGACGAATACGACGACTTTGAAGACTACGAAGAGGAAGCGGATTACTTCGACGATTACGCCGACATGAACGATTACAAAGTCAACGGAGACGGCGGGCAGGAGGATGCCGGGATCCAGGAGTCTGCGCGGTAGAAATGATCGTAGCGAGAAAGTGGGGAATCGAGGCCGGATTTTCTCGATTTGGAGGTGCATAGTTGTTCTATTCGCCGAGAAATCGGGGAAATATGGACCGATTCTACCGCTTTCGCAGTAGCTCAATTTCTGCGGCGCAGGCTCCTAACCCCAAATTCTCACCGGAATTCGCGGCCTACTCGTCGGCCCCACCGATTCCGGAGCGCCTGGGAGGCGTGCCGATCGACTGTTGCAGGCATGGATAGACGCGTCATGCTGGCAGCCTTGGGCTTCGTGATCCTGCTTCCCGATACCGTAGATGCCACCGAACGCAACAGAATCAAGCAGTTGCGTCCCAGTTGGAAGGGGTCGACCGGACTCTTCAACCTGGCTACCCCCGAGACCCTGCGAACCGGTGAGTTCAGCTTCGGACTCCATCACGCCCGGTTCCACGGGGTGGCCGGGCAAGCCCGAATCACCCGGTTTCCCGTCTCCTTCACGTTGGGACTCCGCGACTACCTGGAGAGCTTCCTCTCCTGGAAGGCTCGGAAGTGGCTGCGCTCGAATTCGATGGGGATCCTCGCCGAAAGCCGGCTCCCCGGCGGCAACTCGACCCTGTTCAACCGTTCCGCCCATCCGGACCTTTCGTCCGCGGCGGATTCCGGGGACCTGTGGGCCGGACTGAAGCTGAATCTGTGGTCGCCCAGCCATGGGCATCCCGTAGGACTCGCTCTCCAGCCCAAGATGCGAATCTCCACTTCGGCCGGATTCCCATCCGCCTTCCCCGAATTGACCCCGGCGGGACCGGGCTTGGGACTGGATGTTCTCATCTCGCGTCAGGTCTCCACATCCGTGAGACTCACCGTCAACGGAGGCTTCCTCTACTCCGGCGACGGACCGGAATCGATCCCCGGACACCAGTTCGACTACGGCGTGGGTCTGGACTTCCCACTGGGTCGTGAGACCACCCTCGTCGCCGAGTTGTTCGGCACCCGCTTCGGCGGTTCCGGGTTCGAGACACCTCTTGAACTGCACCTCGGGATGAGACTCCTTGCTCGACGCTGGTTCCAACTCTCGGCCGGGTACAGTCTGAATCTCAACCACGCAAGTCCTGACCAGCTCGGGATTTCGGACGCCGGAAGACACGGATGGACGGCCCAGTTGGTCATCCAGAGAAAGATCAACCGCCCTCCCGTCATCCGCTGCCGTCCGTTTCGCCAGACGGTGAAGTCAGGGGAATCGGCCAAAATACAGGTCCACGCCATAGATCCTGACGACGACGTCCTGAGTATTGCCTGGATTGCCAGCGGGGGCGCCGTATCGCTGCAGCCCGATTCGGCCCGATTCGACTCCACCGGACTGGAAGAAGGCGTCTACACCGTCTCCGCGGAGCTGAGCGATTCGGAGAGCACCTCCAGATGTACGGTGGAAATCCGGGTGGAGAGAGAGCTGAGGCGTGGAAATTGAGCGGTGAGGATATCCGGGCAATGCTTTTTGTCCATCACGACTCGCTCGATGAGTGCGCGGTGGAAGCGAGAACTGAGACGTCATTCGCTAGGAGTCTGCGCGGTAGAAATGATCGTAGCGAGAAAGTGGGGAATCGAGGCCGGATTTTCTCGATTTGGAGGTGCATAGTTGTTCTATTCACCGAGAAATCGGGGAAATATGGACCGATTCTACCGCTTTCGCAGTAGCTCAATTTCTGCGGCGCAGGCTCCTAGCCCGAACGGAGTAAAAAACACACCATGAAAGAGCCCAAGACGATTTGGCGGGAGTACTGCCGGAAGGCTCTACTCTGCTGCGTCACCCTGTTGTTGGTCGATTTTCCCCTCGCAGGCAACGTGGATTCCAGGGTTCTGGGCCCCTTTGGGGGAGACGTGCGTTCTCTGGCCGTCCATCCCGAAAAACCGGACACCCTCTATCTGGGCACCAGCGACGGTCAGATCTACGTCTCTCGGGACACAGGGCTGAACTGGTCCCGAATCAATCCCGGATTGGGACGCAGGGACCTCGTGGTGGACAACCTGGCCTTCGACCCCTCGGATCCGGCCACCCTCTATGCCGCCACTTGGGAACTGAAAGCCGACCGGGGACAATTGTTCCGTTCCCGGAGCGGGGGCTCGGCGTGGGAGCTCATAGCCGTAGGTCGTTACGACAGCACCATCCGGGCCATGGCCATCGCGCCGTCGGACCCTTCCATCATCGCCATCGGGATCTCGGAGGGTGTCCTGCTGAGCCGCGACCGGGGCAAGACGTGGGACCGGATCACGCGCGGATACAGGAGTCTCTACAACGTCGACTCCCTCGCCTTCGACGACCGGGACCCGCCGACTCTCTACGTGGGGACTTTCCACTTGGCGTGGAAGACTGCCAACCTGGGCCGTAAGTGGATCCCGATCCACAAGGGGATGGCCGATGACAGCGACCTGTTTGCCATGGTCGTGGAACCCGGCAAGCCCGACACGATTTACGCCGGTGCCTGCTCCGGAATCTACAAGTCGGACAATGGCGGTGAGAAGTGGTCCAAGTTGAAGAACGGACTGCCCAAGGTGGCGAGGAGAACCCGGGCGCTCCAAATGGATCCCTCCGACCCGGCAACCCTTTTCGCCGGAACGACCAAGGGCCTGTTCGTCACCAGAGACGCCGGCAGCTCCTGGAAGCAGTTGATCTCCGGGGTCGTCGTGAACGCCGTGGTCGTGCATCCCAACCGGCCTTCGGTGATTCTAGTGGGTTCCGATGACGCGGGCATCCTCCGTTCAGACGATGGGGGCGCCACCTTCTCCCCATCCAACCGAGGATTCGCCCATCGCCAGATCGGCGCTCTGGAGTCCGATCCGCGCCGGTCCGACGTGTATTACGCCAGCGTCGTCCTGGACCGAGGTTACGGCGGATTCTTCACCCTGAAGGGGAGAAGTTGGAAGTGGAGTTCGTTCAACGACGGTCTGGACGGGAGTGCGGACTCGATCCGGGCGATCCGCCCCTCACGCCTCTCCTCCCAAGTATTTCTGGGGACGGGAACAGGCCTGTTCGTGGGGGTTCCCGACGAAACTCCGTGGCAGCCGGTCGAGGAGTTCTCCAGGTTGCCCGTTCTCGATTTGTCCTTTTCGAACCGGGAGGAGACGGGTCTCTTCCTGGCCACGCCACAGGGGGTCTTCCATTTGGACCTGGAAACCGGAACCTTGGAAAAGAAGGAGATCTCAGGCGATGTCGGCGGAGTGCAGACCCTACTGTATGACTTCCCGACTGCGATCCTGTTTGCCGGGACCGACTCCGGCCTCTTTCGATCGCGCGACGGCGGTGAGATCTGGCTGGTTCCACCCTTCGGGCTCCCGGCAACCCGGGTAAACATCGTCCGCAGGTCCGGACCGCGCCTTTATTGTGGAACCGGCAAAGGCGTCTTCGTCAGCAACGAAAACGGGGACGAATGGATACGGGCTGGTGGAATTCAGCCTTTGGACATCTCCGCCCTTTCCGCCGGCGTCCGCGGGTCGAATATCGGAGTCTTCGCCAGCGACTCCCTGCTGGGACACCTGTATGCCAGTCCTGACGGGGGCGACAGCTGGCACACTTTCGATCGAGGCAGCGCCGGACCACGTATCACGACCTTGCATCTGTCCAATTCGGGAGAGCTTCTTGCCGGCACCCTCTCCGAGGGGATCCATCTCATCCGCAATCCGGTAGAATAAAAGTGTCAGACCCAAACCAACGGGTGATGCCGGCTTCGCGGATGACACGTGCAACAGGCGCTTCTCAGCTACCCCGTCCTGCTTCTCATCTTCGCCCTGACCCTGCTCGCCCTGGGAATCTTCCTGTTCATTGGCCGGCGCCGTTCGGCCGCTTCATCCGGTGAACTCCAACGCCTGCTCGATTCCGCCCGTACCGGCGAACCGCTGGAGGACAGCCATCACCTGGTCCCCCTCCTGCTTTACGAGAAACGGTTCCCGGCATTCTGCAGAATCCTGGTTCTGGTTCTGAAACAGTTCCCTCTGCAGAGGTTTCTGCAACAGAGCGACTTCTGTCAGGCCTTGGATTTTCTGACCGCGAAACCGTTTTCGGAAACGGAATCGGAGGATCCGATTCCGGCCATGGTCGTCATCATCGAGGTCTTTCTTTCCGACCCGGATGTGGAGTATCGCTGCCGTCCCCGCCTGCGGACGCTGGTGAATCAATTCATTCGGGAAGCGGAGCGCTGACCGGCTCGACCAATAAAACCACCCGGGTACCGCTCAGACGATCGTGTATGCACCGCCTCCAGGGATCGATAAGGCTCCACAGAAGTCCCACCAGAGTCAAGGTGACCGGCGGGTAGAGAAAAATCCACAGCGCAACGGCCCACATGGATATGGATTTCTGCCTTTTCTCGCTCACCAGTCTCAGACGCGTGAAATACATTCCAGGTGTTTGTCCGGCTCCAAGGAGAAAGAAGAAGGAAGTGAAGAGGTAGATGCCGGCGGTGCAGACGACTCCGAGCCGAAACGATTCGAGCGAGAAGAAATCCAGGCCCAGTGCCCAAGAAGCCAGGAAACAGAAGGAAAACCCGATCAAGCCCGCCAACGAGAGGTCCAGAATTGCGGCCAGGATCCGTGACAGGAGGATCTCCCTCGGCAGGCTGGTCACTGTGGCCGTGGGCTCGGGCGCCTCTACGACCGCGGGTGCGGGAGGCAGAGTCTCCAGCTTCAGCTTCTGCTGACGGTGGGTCCCGGACGGGATTCCGGTTCGCGACCTCCCCGCGACGCGAATGACCCGCCTGTCGTCGGCCTGGCCGGCTCCCGCACGCTGAAAACCCAGGGGGTTATCCGGGACGGATCCACCCCCGGCCCTGTGGCCGGCGGGCACGTCATGGGCGATCCTGCCTCGGGATGAATGGGCGGATCCGGATTGAAACGTAATGGTCCGCTGTCGCGCTTCAGCCGCCCAACCGCAGTTGGGGCATATGTTCCCACGGCTCCGGGTTCGGCAACGTGGACATAACACGCCTATAGACTAGCAGAAGCGGGGGAGTGAGCAGGGGTGCGGGCCGCTGGTGTCACCCCTGCCGAGGAAAGAGAAATCAGGAGAGAGAAAAGATTGAAGATGAGGTGTTCGTGTAGCGGCGAAGGGAAAGGACAACGATCTTGTCGAGTACGCCGGGGCCAGTCTGAGCCGAGGGGGATCTCCCGGACTTCGCCGCACCCAAGCCAGTGGATAATCCGCTCATTGCCCCAGAATTTGCAGCATTTCGGCAACCTGCTCGCCGTCTACGTGTTGGACCTTCTCCAGGCGCCGCGAAATTCTAAAGAGCTGTTCCAGGTAGACTTCGGTCCGATCCGTTTCCCGGGCTTGGCGGCGTGCATTCTCAAAGGCATCGATGATCGGTTGGCGTGGGTATTCTTCTGGCGCTCGTTCCAGCAGGCCCTCCAAAACAACCGTGTGGACCAGATCCACCCGGTAGGATCTGAGGACGAAGAGTGCCCCCAGAAAGATGAACGGCAGCAGCAGAATGGCGGCCCGACTCTTCTTCACCTGTCTTTACAGTCCGTGGTGAAAGTCCCACGCAGCACCGAGACCGAGCTGCGCCCGACCGGACCAGGCGCTCTGAGGGAGCATACCGGGAGTATGTGACCGAGGAGCAACGCAGTCCGCCGGGATGCAGACCCGGTCGAATGCCCTGACGACTTTTGCCACGGGCTGTTTACTCCCATCCATCACAACAGCTTCAAAATCTCGAAGCAGCTTCCGTAGTCCAGGTCGATTCCTTTTCTCTTGGCGTGTCCCAGGATGGCCGAAAGAAAGAGAGTGCGAGACCACCTCGGCCACCAACGCGACTTTCCGGTCCGACCGTGGGCATAGGGGTGCTTGAAGTAGAAGTCCAGCACGGTCCGACAAGTGTCGAGATCCAGTCGCAGGATCTCCCCCAGGGAGAGTTCGCTGATTCGCACGGTCCGACCCTGGACGCTGACACTGCGGAGGTTCAGCTTCTCTTCGATGGCCTCTCGATTCAACTCGGCGGCACGCGCCTTTCTAGACATGGCGGACAGCGCGTCCAGGTAGCTGGTCACTCCATTCTCGACGTTGACGGCCAAGGTGTGGCAGAGCCGATAATCCGGATAGTAAGCGAAGAATTCCCTCGTCAGATCCCGAACTCTCCCTTCACCCGAATTCATGGACTTATGCTTCGGCATTGTAGCGCCCTCTGATCGATGGAACCATGAGCTCGGCCCGGTTGACTTGCGAGGAATTAGCCTATAAAAGAGATAGCTATTCAGCTTTGGAGCACAACATGTGGAAAAAAGATTCGCCTGAACCTTCTATTTCTGCCATGGACCCGATCCAACCAGGGTCTGTCCCACGAAACCCAATCCAACGGGATCCCGTCGAACGGCTGAAGGAAAGGGCCGTCATCGGGACGGCCATCATCATCCACGGGGAGGTAAGTGGAGCCCAGGATCTGCTGGTCAACGGCCGGGTTGAAGGAAAGTTGTCGCTTGCCAACCAATGTCTCACCGTGGGCCGGGAAGGACGGATCAAGGCCGACATGTTCGCCAGGTTGATCAGCATCGAGGGCTACGTTGAAGGGACCATACAGGGTGAAGAGAAGATCGTCCTGCGTGGAACCGGAAGCGTCCGGGGAAATCTCAACGCTCCCCAGGTCGTTCTCGAAGAGGGTTGCAGGTTCAAGGGCAGCATTGACATGGGCGACAATGACGACCACCAGGAGTCGTCAGGAGATGGTGGAGAATCCCTCAGCGCAGGCTTGATCGTGGATGATGCGCCGGCTTCACGGAGAGTCGTTTCCGAGCCCGTCATCCCCGCCCGGACCACGTCGCCCTTTCCAAAGGCGTGATGCGGTGGTCACTTCTCCGCAATCCTGAGCCCGGACCCGCTCCGGAACCGACTCTGCCGGAAGCCGAAGTCCACTCCTCCGTCGGCTTCAACATCGCCTACAATCAGATGCGGGGCCGCCGGAAACTGAGCGTTCTGGACCTGGGGTCGGCTTACCCCTCCAATCTCCACTTCCTGTCCCAAAGCGTTCGCTCCCTGCACATCGAAATCGAAAACCTCTACGAGACCTTGTCCTCCTTCGACTTCTTCGATCCCCGCGAGCCCCGTTCCTATGACGCCGTCTACCGCTACCTTCTCCCCTACGCTGAGGAAACGCGGTTCGATCTCATCCTGGGTTGGGACCTGTTCAACTATCTGGAAGAACTTGAGCTCACCAGTCTGATCAGACACCTGGACCGGTTTTGCCATCCGGGGACGCTGTTGTTCTCCATGATTTCCACGAACCGGTACATTCCGGAGAAACCGATCCGATTCCAGGTCATCAATTCGGAGCGGCTCCGCTACGAGTACCTCTCCTCGCTGCTGCGCCCTTCGCCTCGATACCACCGGGCGGACCTGAACCGGATGATGCCCCGCTACCGGCTCTTCAGCTCCTTCAGGCTTCGAAACGGTTTCAAGGAGTATCTCTTTGCTTTCCACGGTGGGTCTTGAGCCATGGTTCGCCTGCTTCTGATTCCCTTCCTCGTCGCTGCCGCCCTCTGGACCATGTTCGGATTTCCCCCCCGGAGCGATTCGGCTGAGGTGACTGAACTCCTGCGGCTCAACAGCCGGGGCGTCGCCTACATGGAACAGCTCGACTACAAGGCCGCCGCCCAGGAATTTTCTCGTCTTCTGGAACTGGACGCGAACTTCGTGCCGGGCCATGTGAACCTGGGGGTCGCGTTGTTCAATCAACAACTCCACGAGGAGGCCGCCCGATCCTTCCAGCAGGCCTTGGAATTGGATCCGGAGCAGATCCAGTCCCACTACATGATGGGTCTCATCTATCGGAACCAGGATCAGGCCGCCAAGGCGGCGAAGGCTTTCGGTCAGGTCACCCGCCAGGACCCTCAGGACCCTTCGACGCAGTATTACCTGGGACTGCTGAGCTCGCGCGGACGACGTTACGAACAGGCCATCGGCCACTTTCGCAAGGTGCTCTCCTTGGAGCCGTACAACGCTTCGGCCCACTACAATCTGGCCATCGCTCTGACCCGAAGCAGCCAGGGGGAAGAAGGCCGAAAGGAGATGGAGCGGTTTCGAACCCTCCAGGGGATGTTCGGCGCCACGACTCTGGGACTCCAATATCTGGAGCAGGGACGCTACGCCCTGGTGCTGGAGGATCTTGACGACTACCTGCCCCAGCCCCGCGTCGAGGACCGGGAAGAGTTCGCGGTTCGATTCCAAGAGCACGGTGCTGCCGCAGGCCTGGGCTTTCGGCATGCGGGCCCGGGGACGGTCGATCCGGAGGTGTCCTCGGTCCGGGAGTTGGAGGACCAGCTGGTCCCTTGGGTCGGATCGGGAAGTTCCTTTGGCGATTTCGATGGAGATGGTCACGCGGACCTGTTCCTGGCCAACGCCGGGCCTGGGGGAAGCCGGAGTTCCCTCTTCCGAAACCGGGGAGACGGAACTTTTCAGGAGACGACCCAGGAGTCGGGGCTCCACCGGAAGGACCGGACCATGCACGGCATCTGGGGAGACTACGACAACGACCGGGATCCGGACCTCTACCTCATCAACTACGGACCCAACGTCCTCTACAGGAATGAAGGGAACGGGCGCTTTGTGGAAGTGACGGAGCAGGCGGGGGTCGGGGACCCGGCCTGGGGGACCGGAGGAGCGTTCGTCGACTACGACCACGACGGGGACCTGGACCTCCTGGTGACCAACCTCACGGGGCGGCCCGACAGTCTCGCAGCCGGCACCCGGTTCCCCCAGGATTTACCGGGAGCGAACAACTCCCTTTTCCGCAACAACTCCGACGGGACCTTCAGCGACGTCAGCGACTCCTCCGGGCTGGCCGGGGAGCACCGGCAGACCTGGTCTTCCGTCTGCACGGACTTCGACAACCGAAGGGACATCGACTTCTATTTCGTCAATCGGGGTGCCCCGAACCAGCTCTTCAGCAATCAGCGGGACGGAACCTTCGTGGACATGGCCGAAGCAGCCGGTGTCGCCGGCGACGGTGAAGGCGTCGGCGTCGGAATCGGAGATTTGGCGCATCGGGGCTTCCTGGACCTGGCACTTCCCACACTGACCGGATCCGACTTCAGTCTCCGGACCCAGAAGGCCGGGAACCGCCGGTACGCTCTCCGCCAAGACTGGATGCCCGAGGACTGGGAAACGCCGGGTCAGGTGCATACGGCCCACCTTCTGGACTTCGACAACGACGGAGACCGGGACCTCCTGCTCGTCTCGGCTCCCCTGTTCACCTCGAAGTGGGAGGAGCCGCGGCGCAATTTTCACCTCCTGGCCAATCACCGGGGCCGTTTCCGGGACGTGAGCCGGCAGGCGCGCCTCGATGAATTCCGCGGCCTCCCGGTGCGCGGCGTGAGTGCCGCGGACTACGACCGGGACGGAGACCTGGACCTGGTCGCCAACGTCAATGGAGGCCGCCCCCTGTTGCTGAGGAACCAGGGAGGCAACCGGAACAATTGGGTCTCCGTGACCGCCCGCGGGACCAACAGCAACCGTAGCGCCATCGGAACCAAGGTCGAGATTCGTAGCGGCCGCCTCCTGCAGAAAGAGGAGGTGCGCGGAGGCTACGGCTTCCTGAGCCAGAATGCGGCCACCCTGCATTTCGGATTGGGCCGCCGAACAGAGATCGATATCGTCCGGCTGTTGTGGCCCGGCGGGGTCCTGCAGTCGGAACTCAATCAGGAGGTGAATCAGACGCTGGAGATCCAGGAGTTGGACCGAAAGGGGACCAGCTGCCCCATCCTCTACGTCTGGAACGGAGAGCGCTACGTCTTTCAGACCGATTTTCTGGGAGGGAGCGCCTACGGTTACCTGCTTTCGCCGGGGACCTTCAACTATCCCGACACCGACGAATACGTGAAGCTGAACCGGGGCCAAGTGGCTCTGAAAGATGGACGGTTGGCGATCACGTTGAACAACCAGCTGGAGGAGTTGATCCTGTTCGACAAACTCGAGCTGGTGGTCGTGGACCATCCGGAAGACTATGAGATCTACCCGGACGAGAAGCTGCTTCCGGGACCTCCCTATGCCGACTTTCGACTCTTGACCTTCTCCGATCCACGGCCGCCGCTTTCGGCCACGGACGGCAAGGGCCAAGAGCTTCTGCCTGCCCTCAGCAGACTCGACGGCAAATACCCGGACTTGTTCCGAAACTTGCCCTTCAAGGGCTATGCCGAACCTCATGAGCTGATCCTGGATCTCGGCCCGGTCCCGGGAAAGAACACGCGCCTCCTGCTCGACGCCTGGATCGACTATGCGGACAGCACCAGCAACCTGGCGGCCTCTCAGGCCGGTCTGAGCCTGAGTCCCCCGGTCCTCCAGGTTCAGGATGCGAGCGGCGTTTGGGTGACCGTCATCGAGCGCATGGGCTTTCCGGCGGGCCTTCCCAAGCCCATGACCGTCGATCTCTCGGGCAAGTTCCTGAGCGACAGCCGAAAGGTCCGGATTCGAACCAACATGCGGATTCACTGGGACCGGATTCGGGTGGATGCGAGTCCTTCCCGCCGCGACTACAAGACCTTTCGGCTCAGTCCCCAACGAGCCGATCTTCACAACCTGGGTTTTCCGGCCGGGATCGGGAAACCGCTCCTGGCCTATGACCGTAGCCGGATCCTTCCCACGGCTCCCTGGAAGGCGCACATCGGCAACTACACCCGGTTCGGTGAGGTAAGTCCTCTGCTGCTGAAACGGGACGACATGTTCGTGGCCACCCGGGCCGGTGATGAGATCGAGGCCTTCTTCGATCTGCACCGAATTCCCGCTCCCCCCGAAGGATGGGTGAGGGATTATCTGGTCTATGTGGATGGATTCGGCAAGGATATGGATCTCCATTCGGCCTCCCCCGACACGGTCGGCCCGCTGCCGTTTCACGGCATGAGCCGCTTCCCGTACGGGCCGAACGAGCGTTTTCCGGACACCCCGGCCCACCAACGCTACCTGCAGGAGTGGAATACCCGCCGCGTCGATCGCTGGTACTGATCCCACAGGAGACCGTTCCCATGAGCCCGATCCTCGCCGCCCTGCTTTGCTTCGGCCTCTATCTGATCGGCTTCAAGTTCTACGGCAAGTATCTGGGCCGCCGGATTTTTCGGCTGGACCCGAACGCCACCACACCCGCCCATGAGCTGAACGACGGAGTGGATTACGTACCGGCGAACCGATGGGTGCTGTTCGGGCATCATTACGCCTCCATCGCCGGCCTGTCCCCCATGTTGGGCCCCGCCATCGCCGTGATTTGGGGATGGGTCCCGGCCATGCTCTGGGTGGTCCTGGGAACGCTGTTCATCGGAGCCGTCCACGACTTCAGTGCGCTGGTGATCTCCATGCGCGCCAAGGGCATGTCGGTGGGAAAGGTGGCCGAGGACATCGTGGGTCGCCGGGCCAAGAGCCTTTTCCACATCATCATCTTCTTCCTCATCGGCTTGGCCATGGGGGTTTTCGTCCACGTCTCGGCCACACTTCTGACCACTCAATACAACCCTCAGGCCGTCTACCCCAGCGGAACCCTCATGGCGGTCGCTCTGGTCGTGGGCTGGATGGTGTACAAGCGGAACGCGTCCATCAAGAAGGCCACCGCCGTTGCCTTCGCCGTCACCCTCCTGAGCGTCTGGATGGGTGTCGAGCTTCCCAGCCCCGATCTGAGCCTGGGGCAGTGGAGCGTGATCCTGCTGGCTTACAGTCTGGCCGCGTCCGTATTGCCGGTCTGGTCCCTGCTGCAACCCAGGGACTACATCAACTCACTGCTCCTGTACCTGGGATTGTTCCTGATCTACGCCGGGTTCTTCTGGCTCGGTCCCGAGTTCGCGGCTCCGGCCGTTCAGACTCATCCGCCCGGGGCTCCCCCCATCTTCCCCTTCGTCTTCATCGTCATCGCCTGCGGAGCCGTCTCGGGCTTCCATGGGCTCGTCTCTTCGGGAACCACCGCCAAGCAGATCGACCGGGAAACCGACGCCACCTTCATCGGCTACGGAGGCATGATCGGAGAATCCCTGCTGGGACTCGTCTCCGTGCTGGCCTGCACCGCCGGCTTCCTCACGCGCGATCTCTGGATGGCCCATTACCAGACCTGGGACATGGCCCAGGGGCTGGGTCCCAACATGAAGGCATTCATCGACGGAGCCGCCCTCTTCATGAGCCAGTTGGGCATCCCGCTGGAACTGTCCAAGGCCTTCGTCGCCCTCATCGCCGTCTCCTTCGCCCTCACCACCCTGGACTCGGCCACGCGGTTGCTCCGCTTCAATATCAGCGAGATCGGCGAGACCCTGGGAGTCCGGATGCTCTCGAACCGTTACGTCGCGTCTCTCGGGGCAGTCGCCACCATCGGATTCTTCGCCTTCTACAGAGTGGATGGGAAGGCTGCCGGCCTGGCGCTCTGGCAACTGTTCGGGACCACCAATCAGGTCATGGCGGGACTCACCCTGCTGACAGTGACGCTGTACCTGATGCACCGCAGGCGGCCGTTCTGGTACACGGCCCTCCCCATGCTTTTCATGCTCGTCACGACACTGGTGGCCATGTGCTTCAAGCTGCGCGATTTCTGGACCTCCGGGGCGCACCTGCTGCTGATCGTGGGAGGAATCATCCTGGCGCTTTCGCTCTGGCTGGGCGTCGAAGCCGCCCTGAAATTGAGGCAAGAGAAAAGAGGAAAGAAAATAGCGAGTGGGGACCCCGTTGCGTGAATCCGGCAGTGGCTTGTACATGGTCGACCTACAGCAATAGCTAGGAGGCTGTCCGAGAACTCGAAAAATCATAGTTTTTGAAAACTTAACCCTTTATAAATCAATAGTTTACAAACAATACTTTTTGAAAATAGTCTATTCTCGGACAGCCTCCTAGGAGCCTGCGCCGCAGAAATTGATCTACTGCGCAGACTCCCAGAGGACAGAGACCACTGAAGAGCTTTTCAAGGCGCTCCCTTCTTCCTCTTTCCTCTTTCCTCTTTCCTCCTTATCCTGAATTCACATGTTCTTGTAGTCGGGTCCGCCGCCCCCTTCGGGGGGAGTCCACAGGATCACCTGGTAGGGATCCAGGATGTCGCAGGTCTTGCAGTGGACGCAATTGGTGAAGTTGACCTGGAGCCTGGGCCGATCCTCTTCCTGGACCATCTCGTAGACACCCGCCGGGCAGAAATGCTGGCAGGGGTTGCCATATTCCTGCCGGCACCGGTCTCGACAGATCTCCAGGTCCAAGATCTCAAGGTGGCTCGGCTGATCCTCTTCGTGAGCCGTGTCCGAGAGGTAGACGTCTGAGAGCTTGTCGAAGGTGAGCTCGCCGTCCCCGGGAAACGGCGCCTCTTCGGTGGCCGCGGAACCGTCCATCTTGGCCATGCGCTCGTGGCCCGGCACGGTCTTCCAGACGCCTCCCCAGCCCAAGCCGGTCAGAGTCTGCACGCCGTTGTAGAGAAGACCGGTCCAGAAACCTCGCTGGAAGGACTGCCGGAAGTTGCGGGCTGAGTGGAGCTCCTTCCTGGCCTCGCTGGCTTCGAACAAATCGGCATAGCGCTTTAGCCGGGCGGCGGAACAATCGCGCGCCACCAGAGCCTCAAATGCCGCCTCGGCCGCCATCATTCCCGATTCGATGGCCAAGTGGATCCCCTTCAGACGCGCGGGGTTGAGGAAACCGGCCGAATCTCCCACCAGGAGCAGTCCGTCGGCGTAGAGCCGCGGCATGGAGTGGTAGCCCCCCTCCGGAATGGCCTTGGCGCCGTAGGAGACCACCCGGCCTCCTGCAAGGAGGCGCCTCACGAAGGGGTGTTGTTTGTATTCCTGCAACAGCCGGTGGGCATCTTCCCGCGGATCCCGCGAGTCCAGCCCCACGACGAAACCCACATGGAGCTGCTCCCGCGTCAGGGTGTAGATGAAACCTCCCCCGAACTCCCGGGTTCCGGTCGGGTAGCCGAAGGTGTGGTAGACCCGTCCCGGCTCGATTCCCGGGACCCGCCACACCTCCTTCACGCCCAGCGAATAGAGTTGCGGGCCACTGTCACTGTCCAGTCCAAGATGCTCTTCCGCCTGGCGGGTCAACGTGCCTCTGGGACCTTCGCCCAGGACCGTGATCTTGGCCAGTACGTCGGTCCCATGCTCGAAGTGCGATCTGGGCTGCCCCTTGGCGTCCCTTCCCCGGTCCCCCATCCGGGCTCCCACCACACGTTTCCCGTCCCGGAGCAGCTTGACCGCCGGGAATTCGGGGTAGACCTCAACCCCATGGTCCTGGCAGAGGGCGGCCAGCCACTTCACCAGCTTTCCCAGCGAGGCCACGTGGTTGCCTTCGTTGTGCAACGGCGGCGGGATCACGGGAAGCCGGAAATGCCTCCTTTTGGTGAGGAACAGGACGTCCTCTTTTATCACCGGAGCGTCCAGCGGCGGTTCCGTACCGGGGAGATCCTGAAGCAGATCCCGAAAGGCCCTGGGGTCCACGATGGCGCCGCTCAGGGCATGGGATCCGATCTCCTTGCCCTTCTCCACCAGCAGCAGAAGCTGCTCTCCCAGCGGAGGACCCGGCCGGACCCCTGCCTCCACCTCACGGTCATGCCGGCTCACCAGGCGCGACAGGTGGAACGCCGCACTCAAGCAAGCCGGTCCCGCACCGACAAAGAGAACGTCCACCTCCAACTGTTCGCGTTGCATCACCGCTCGCTCTTCAATCCGGATCGGGGCCGGCCGCTCCCGGGCACACCCCCCCGGTCTTGAAGCCGCATCCGGAACACGTTTCGGAGACCCGGGTCCGGGGAAATTGGTTCAGACCCGGCGTTCGGGGCAGACCGCCGATCAGATCCCGGCATCGAGCCGAAACGCCGGCGTCGAAGGACACCGGAACCAGAGTGCCCGACTCCGTGAACAAAAGGTGTCCCTCCAGATTCATGGTGTCCAGCACCTGGGACACGGCCCACAGATAAAGCTGCACCTGAAGCCGATAACTTCTCTTGACGATCCCCTCGCCGCCGTCACGCGCGGTCAACGGTGACGTCTTGAAGTCCACGACCACCCAGCGGCCGTTTCTCTCCTGAAAGAGCTTGTCGATGATCCCTGTCACCAGGCGCCCCTGCTCCAGCAGATGGAATCGCTTTTCACTGACGACCCTCCGGGCGGAGGCGAGACGCTCCGCGAGGCGGCTCTTCCGAACACCCTCGATGCTCTCCCCGATGCGGCGGCGCATCCGGCGAATCTCCACCTCCGAGTAGACCGGGTCAAGCCTCGCCCGCCACCGGTCCAGGAAACGTCCCATCTCCGCTTCACTTCCCGGCGCGCCCGGATTCTCCAGCAGCTCGTGCACGGCCGAGCCCACCAGCGCCGACGGGCTCGCGCGCCAACCCAAGGCCGGCGTCTCCGTCCGTCCCTCCACCCGGGAATGGAAGAAGCTCCGGGGGCATCGATAGTAGGAGACGATCTCGGTCGGTGTCCAGGTGGTCTTGCTCCAACCGTCGGAGGTCGAATCGGGACGGCGTCTCCGTTCCGCCGCTCCCGCGTCTTTGGTGGGAATCGGAGACGGGACGGCGGCAACAGGCTCGTCTATCCCGGAGTCCCGCCCGGCCGATTTGCGGGAGCGGTCGAGAGGCCGGAGGGTCAACGGGGCCATGGAGGTCTCTGCGTCCGCTTCCTGCAACCAGCGGGCGTAGGATGGACGCCCCGACTTCCTCCCGATCAGGACCAACCTCTCGCGGGCCCGGGTCAGGGCCACGTAGAGGAGCCGTTTCTCCTCG
Source organism: Acidobacteriota bacterium (assembly GCA_965263035.1). Lineage (GTDB taxonomy): Bacteria > Acidobacteriota > UBA6911 > RPQK01 > JAJDTT01 > JAJDTT01. The sequence continues at coordinate 2,993,702 of OZ253580.1, read as the reverse complement.
GCCGTCTGGCGATACCGATCCAGCCGCCGCAACATCTCGTACTGCGGATGCCGGTATTCCTGGTACCCCCGCTGCGGATCTCGGATCGAGAGGCCGAAACAATACCCGCCCTTTTCCCTCCCCAACCTCAGGCCGAAGAAAGGATCGTTCATCCCGGCCAGGAGCGGCGCGCCCAGATCGGGAAGAATGACCGCCGGATATTGCAGGCCCTTGGCCCCGTGGATGGTGTGGACCCGAATCCGGTCCGATCCGCCTTCCGCGAATCCCCCTTCGTGGGCTCCGAGCCGGCGGAGCCCCTCCAGGTAGCGGAGAAAGGGACGCCGGGAGGGTCCATGGCCGATCTCGAATCTCCGGGCCAGTTCCAGCAGCCGGTGGATACTGGTCCGGGCCAGATCTCCCCGGCCGCCGGCCGCCATCACCTCATCATAGCCGGTCTCCGCTATCGCCTGGGCCAGGATTGCCGCCGAACTCGAATACGGTACCTGGAGCCAATCGCCCAACGACTCCCGCGCGAAGATCCAATGCCGGGGCAAGGCCTCCGCGGGAGACTCCGCGGACTGAAGCTTTTCCCAGATCCCGCACCCCTCCTGCAACGAAAGGAGCAGCAGATCCTCGTCCGAGAAACTGAACAGGGGACTCCGGAGGACCCCCAGCAATTCCAGGTCCCTTCCGGGATCATCCAGAAAGCCAAGTAGATTCGCCAGGTCCACGATCTCGGGTTGATCGTGAAGCCGATTGCCCCCCCGGGCGGCAAAGGGCAGACCCCAGCGGCAGAACGCGTTCTCGAATTCCTGAAGCCGGGTGCGATTCCGGAGCAGGACCGCGATCTCTCGGGCCTCGAACCCTTCCGACAGCAAGCCCTTGGCCGCCTCCGCCGCCACTTCGGCCTCGGAGTCGTACCCTTGCGGCAGCTTCTCGTAGAACAGTCCCCGGACGCCCGGGTCCGCCATGGCGGACTCTTGCCGGACGGGAGTCATCTCCTGATGAACCGCCTCATAGGCCAACCCCGATTGCATCAGGTTCCGAAAGACCCGGTTGCTGAAACGGACCAAGCTGGAATGCGAGCGGTAGTTCCGGCGCAGCTCGACGACGCGTCCCCGCTTCCGGACCCACTTCCGAACCGCTCGAAATACCGAGACGTCCGCATCCCGGAAGCGGTAGATGGACTGCTTGTCGTCGCCGACGGCGAAGAAATTCGAGTCGGGACCCAGCAGCGGCTTGAGGATCTCCCACTGCAGGCGGTTGGTGTCCTGAAATTCGTCCACCAGGAAAAATCGATGCCGGCTCCGCAATATCCTTCGAACTTCCGGCAAACGGACCAAGGAACGAGCCAGTGCCAGGAGGTCTTCGAAGTCCAGCAGCGAGTCCTGTCCCTTCTCCGACCGATAGCGAGCCAGCGCCAGTCCGGCCAGTTCCTCCAGAGCCAGCGTCGCCTTCTCGAAGTGGGCGTCGCCGTCGAAACCGGATTCATCGGATGGGGGGACCTGCAGCGGATAACGGCCATATTCCACTTTGAGAGCCTTCCAGCACTGCACCAGGTCGGCCCGATGTTCCCAGCCCGTCCAGGCTTTGGAAGGCCGAGCCACCAGGCCCAGAGATTCCTGGAATCGAGCCAGGAACTCCATCTCGTCCAGCGTGGGGCGCATTCCGAAGAGCTCTCGCTGCCGGACGCACTTTCGGGCAAAGGAATCGTTCCGGATCAAGAGCCGTTTCGGCACCCGCTCCAGGAGGCGCAGCAACCGGCCCCACAGATCCGACCGCGTCAGGAAGTGAGCCGTTTCCCGCCGATAGAGGCGGCGCAGGATCTCAGTCTGGTCAAGAGACGAGCGCGCCGTCAGGTGATTCCGTCTCTGGACCAGCCCGGTCAGGACTCCTTCGATTCTCCGATACCGCAGATATCCGAGCAGCGTCGCGAACGCGGGAAGCCGGGTGCGAGACCAGGAGTCGAGCAGCTCCTGGAGACACCGATCCAGCAGCAGCCGCTGATCCCCTCCGTTCAGGACGCTGAAGCCGGGATCGAGGCCGATCCGGCTGCCGTGTTCCCTGAGAATCCTCAGGCAGAAGCCGTGCAGGGTGGTGATGGGAGCGTCTCCCAAGGCCTCCAGCGCCTGCTCCCAGGCAGGTTTCGTCTCTGAGGACGAAGCTGAAGAAAGTCTGGCCAGAACCGCTTCCCGGATGCGCGCGGCCATTTGGGAAGCCGCTTCTTCCGTGAAGGTGATGGCGACGATCTGGTGAGGCTGGTGCCCGTAACGCTCCAGGATCCGCAGGTAGCGGCCCACCAGAACCCGCGTCTTGCCGGATCCGGCCGCCGCGGAAACCACCATGTGGGAGGAGAGGCCCAGAGCCTGGCGCTGGGACTCGTCGTATCTCGTCCCCGGGTCGGCTTCCCGGTTTCGGGAAGGGCTCGAGGCGGCACTGTGGGGTACGGATGCGGAGACGGCCGGAGTCATACGTACGTCCCTCCGGCCTGTGCCTCCTCCCGCCGGCAGACTCGACTGTAGCCGCAGCGGGCGCAACCGGCCGCCGCGGGCTTGTGCGTGGTCACGGGAAAGGTTCCGGAATAAATCCTTCGGGCGGCCAGCAATGCCTCCTCCCGATAGCGATCCATCAGTTGTTCCAGGTTCGCCTCCGACCCTCTGCTCCCCGGTTTCCGCAATGGCCGCCACTGCAGGTACCCGGGCAGACCGACATGGTAGAAGCCTCCCGACGCCGCCTTGCCCACGAAGGACTGCACCAAAAGCAGGGACAACGGGAGGCGAAAACCCCAGCCGTCCTTGATCCGGCGCAGACGATTCCGGTGTCCCGCCACGTAGGACACCAGCTGAAAACCGTCGGGAGTCCGGTCGATCCGGTCCAGAAGACCCTTCAGGCGAACCGGCGGCGCCTGCCCGTCACCCGATCTGGTGCCGTGCGGAAGACGGCCCAGAACCAGGGGCCCCAGGGAGGTCTCCACGGCATGGACCTCCGAGTCGGCTTCCCGCTTCCGGTCCTCCTCCAGGAAACGCATCAGCAACCCCGGCGGGTTCGAGTCTTCCAGTCCATCCATGAGCCAAGTTTGCAACTGCTCCCAGACCAGCCCGCCGACTGCAGGCAAAGTCTGTCTCAGTTGCTCCAGCTCTTCCCGGCCGATGCCCGCCATCCGACGGCGTCCGTCTTCGAGATCCGGGGGGCGGCTCGCGGCGGCGTCCTGACAATAGCGGGACAGCATCCTGCGAACCAGCCGGTGCTGTTCCCGCAGCAGTTCCGTATCCGCCGGAGACGGCGGTTTGGCCCCGAGCATCCTACGGACGAAGTACCGGAATCCACACCGTCCATACTCCTCCAATCGAGTCGGAGAGAGATCCACGCCGGCCGGATGGTGGCGCCGGCGCATCCGCTCCAGGACTTCGGGTCGGGTGACGATTCCGGCAAAGGCGCTGGGGTGACCCGACCGCCTCAGGGACAGCGCCCGGACTCCCCGGCGGACGTGCTCGTCTCTCGCCGAATCCTGCGCCGGCCCCAGCCGTGCGTCCACGTGGGGCCAGACCTCTTCCCGGTGGTCCATGTATTCCAGAACATGGCTGGGCAACACCGGACCGTTGCCGGCGTGCCGGGGCGAGGACAGCAACACCGCTTCTCGACTCCGGCAGCGGATTCCGTGAAAAATCGAGAGTTCCTCCGCCATCCGGGATCCGGTTCCGGAAACCGGCATCTTCCTCCGGGAAGGAATCCGCCCCTCTGAGAAATCGAGCCAGAAGAGATGCCGGAACTCGCACTCCTGCAAGTGATGGGCGCCACCAACCACGACGGCTTCCCGGTCCAGCGAGGGAGAAATTCGGATCCGGGAAATCTGCCGGTGGAGCAAGGAGCGGAAGCGCGCGAGACTGATAGGGCAATCTCCCCAGAGCAGGGCGGCCTCCTGGAGACTCCCTTGGATCCGGGCCAGCGCCTGGCCCTCGGACCGCCCCCAGTTTCCCGGCCCGGCCGGCGCCCGAAGGAGCGGGCCCAACCGGCCGGCCAACAGGGAGACCCACTCCCCGGCCTTCCGGAGCCGCGCCGAATCGGCTTGGAGCTTCCGGATCAAATCCCGAAAAACCTCTGCGCAGCCCTCCGGGACCGAACCCGGTTCTTCGGGAGACTCGGCCCGCTTTTGCTCGATCCATCCCGGGAACGATTGGGTCCACGATTCTCCGCCGCCCCTGAAGCCTCCATGACAGGCCAGCTGCTCCAGGAGCCGAACCCGATCCGATGAGATACCATCCGGATCGATCCAGGGCGAGGAGAGGAAGTCGAACAGGTCGTCCCGCCGGAAGTCGCGCCACAACAGCTCGACGTACCCGATCAGAACTCTGAAGGCGTTCGTCGACCGGACGGAGTCTCCATGCAGGTTCAACCAGGAGATGTGCAGCCGGGAGAAGACCTCCCTCAAGAGCAGCAGGTAGCTCTCGTCGCGGGGGCAGACGACACCCACCTGGGACCACCGGAGTAGAGGCTCCCGAGTCTTGAGCTCCTGAATTTCCTGGGCCACCATCCGGATCTCGGCTTCACGGTGCGGCGGCCGGGAAAAGCGGACTTGAGCGGGCGCCGCCGCCGCCGCTTGGAAACACCAGGTGGGGTTCGTTCCCTCCCAGCATTCTCTTACTGAGGACACCGGAAGCGTGAACGGGCGCGTTTCTTCGTCGGGCGACTCCAGATCCAACGAGAAAACGGCCTCCTCGACCTGATCCGCCAGCAGGCGCACGAGTCCCCTCTCCACCGGCGTTCGGGCGATGAGCCCCTCGAAGAGGATCTCTCCGAGCCCGGGAAAACGTTTGCGGCAGTCCACGGAACCGGTCAATAGAGCCTCATAGAGACGAATGCGAACTCCCGCCGCGTCTTCCCAACCTTGCACCTCCAGCTTTTCCTGGTAGGCAAGGAAGATCCGGATCAGCCGGCTCGCTTCCTCCTGGTCACGGTCCTCCCGCTGGAGATAAAGACGAATCAGAGGTTCGCTGGTCAGGCCCCGGCCCTTGAGCATCGACACCCACGCCTCGGCCTCGAAAAGGGACACCGGTTGCTCTTCGCCGTTCCCGCCGGGCGCCTGGAGCTGCGCCTCCAGGACCGCCTCCAGCAGACATCTCCTGCCGGTCTCCGAGACCACTCTCCGGCCGGATCCGAGCTCCCGGAAGAGGGCGCCGATCAGGTCCTGAAACGTGAGGATCGGGATTTCGAAGGTGCGGGGGTTCGCCTTCAGAAACGTCCGCGCCAACTGGTGCTTGCGCCAGCGGGAGGCGGTGACATAGAGGAACTCGGGCGCCCGGCCATGGGACTCCCGAAGCCGCTCCTCAAGCAGCCGCCGCGACCGGTCGGCCGCGGCGGGACCATGACGGATGACAACCTCTCCCACGGGTTCAATTTACTCTGGGGGACTGACCCGGGATGCGGGAGCACCGACTTTCTTGTCGCCGACCTCCGGGGTGGACACAAGGCAAGTCGAGGAATGGGCGGCAAGAAAGCCACCCGTCCCAGTCGCCCCTCCAATCAGCGGGCGCGTTCGATGTAGCGGCCTTGGGAGGGGTCGACGCGGATCAACTCTCCCTCCCGGATGAATGGCGGCACCTGGACCGTGACGCCGGTCTCCAGCCTGGCCGGCTTCGGCGAGTTGCTGGCGGTGGCTCCCTTCAACTCGGCTTCCGTTTCCACCACCTTCAACTCGACGGTGGCGGGAAGCTTCGCCCCGATGGGGTTGCCGTCGAAGAATTCCACCGTGATGGTCTGTCCTTCCTTGAGATAGTCCCAGCTTTCGGCCAACGCTTCGCGGTCCAATCCGATCTGCTCGTAGTTCTCAGTGTCCATGAAATGGCAGACATTCCCGTCCCGGTACAGGAACTCCATCTCTCGATGATCCAGAGTCGCCCGGTTCACAGCGTCTCCCGAGGCGTAACGGTGCTCGTAGGACGCTCCGGTCCGCAGATTCTTCAGCAGGACCCGAACGAAGGCAGCGCCCTTGCCAGGTGCCCGGTGCTGGGACTCTCGGACCCGGTGGGGCTCGTTCTGATGGATGATGATCATTCCCTTTCGGATCTGTGTGGCATTGATCATGGCCGCTCACGATATCAGACCGCGTTTTCGGGTTGCAATTTGCCCCGGCGCCGGGGTCCGGAGTCGAAATGTTTGAAACCGTTTCGGTCCGAGTGCCGTCTCTGTTGTTGAACCTCAGAACACACGTCGATTCTCGGCTGAATTTCACCAACAAAACTAGGAGACGATCATGATCACCTTCGACGGGTGCGACCGGAAGCGGATCTCAGGCTTCCTGGGTGACACCCTTGACCTGGATGACAAGCTGGAATTTCTCATGCACCTGGACACCTGCTCCACCTGCTGGAATCAGATCTACGCGGCGATGAAGACCCAATATCAGCAGGACACCAATGTCGTTCAACCGAAACTCTCGGGACGGAGCAAGGTTCATGCCCGCGCCGTTCGCCGGAGGCCCCGGGCCAAGCAGGCCGTCTAGGCCGCTCCGGTGTTTCTCCGGTACCGGCCCCGCGCCGCCACGGGGGGGCGTCCTAAACGGGAGCTTTTTTTGACAATTTAGGCGGAAAGCTCTATATCAATTGGACGGACAGAGCGGGAGAAAGACCGAAGTGATCTGGTTGAGTTTGGGACTCTTGTCGGCGGGCACGTTGATCCTGACCGTGGTGGGCTGGTCGAGCGGAACCGGTCGCCTCGCCACCCTCGCACACCGGGGTGGCGTCCTGTTGCTCCTGGCCGGCATGGCGATCGCGATGCTCGCCATTTAGGACTATTGGGGATGGCGCTGGAGGAGATCCGGGACATCGAATTGCTGGGCGACGGTGTCGTCTTCCAGTATCTCGTCTTCTCGCTGCAGTTGGAGGGGGCGGCCAAGAGGATCGCTCGCGGCTCCAACTACATCAGTTCCGGCGTGGACAGCGAAGAGGCCCTGATCCGCTGGACCAGGCAGGATCTGGAGGACGCGGGTTTCCTGGAGGCGGGAGGAGAGTTCACGGTCCAGGGCGGAGGGTCCGTGGCCCGCAATCCCTACTACGGCACTCTCACTCTGTTTGGCGCCAATGGGGCGTATGGCGCGGATCCGGACCGGGAATCCCTGGCCCAGGCTTTCAAGGCAGAATTCCCCGACTACGAGGTCTCCTGGTTCGGTCCGGACGTTGCGCCTCCTCCCAAGCCCAGGCCCAAGGTGAAACGCCGCCGGCCGTTGAAACGCCGTCGGCCATTGAAACGCCGCCGGGCCAAATGAGATAATGATTCTGGGATGCAAGTCGACGTTCTGAAAGACCGCAGCACCATCAAGCGGAACGGCAAACGGAAGCGGAAGCCGGCTCTGGTTGCCATTATCAACGACTGCTGCACCGGCTGCTCCGGCTCTCCTGCCTGCGTGGATTACTGCCCCATTGAGAACTGCATGATCTGGATCCCGGACGACGAGCATCCGCCCTTCGGCCGGATCGAGGTCGATCCTCTCCTCTGCATCGGCTGCAAGCTCTGCACCAGCAAGGGCCCCGAGGGGACCTTCCTGGACGGATGTCCCTGGGACGCCATCGACATGGTGGCGATCAAGGGCTACGAAGGCAGCCACGGGTCGCTGCCTTACTGAGATGCCGCCCCGTTTCCTGAAATCTTCTCTTCGCGCTGGTTTTCTATTTTGAGGATGGCTTCACGAGTCAGGTGCGCCTGGCGGCGAATGCTTTCGTTGGCCTCGTCCGAGCCCAGATAGGGTTCGATCAACTCCAGGTCCTCCTCCGTTCCAACCAGATAGAGGGCCCGGAGCGCCTCCCAGAGATGCACCGGATCCGGCAACACCACCATCAATTCGGCGCCCGCATCGACCCTCTGTCCGTCCTCGGCCAGATTCGCCGCCTTCCCGGAAACGGGGACCTGGACCGCCACGGACACCTCCCCCTGTTCGATCTCCGCCACCGGGGAACCGCTTCGGACCTCGTCGTCCGGCTCGACCAGCAGCCGGAGCCGTCCCGCCTGAGGACTCTTCACCACCCAGGGCAGGAGCATGGATCGCAACTCGGGCCGTCCCCGTGCGTCGCCGAAACGGACCAGGGAAAGGGCGGCGTTCCGGCGGACCAGGGGATTGGAGTCCATCAGAAGCCCCGCCAGCCGCGGCTGGAAGGCCTCCGCTGAGGCGTCCTGTCCCATGAGCCAGGCGGAGAGGTTCCTGATCTCCGGATGGTCATGCCCCGCCAGCTCCATCACTCTCGGGAACCAGCGCCGGGCTTCCGGGTCCCCTCCGCGAATCCTTTCTCCCAATTGGGCCAACCCTTGTTGCATTCGCCTGGGACTGGTTTCGTCGTTGAGGTATTCCTCCAGCTCGGCGTCGTCCAAGGCGCGCCCGAACCAGACATCGTGCCAGAACATTCCCGGAACCAGGACGAACGCCAACAGGGAGCCGAACACGAGAAGCTGGGTCTTCAGGGAAACTTTGCGAGCACCGGATCCCTTATTGGGCATAGAGCTGATAGAGCATGACGTAGATGATCACGCCGGTGACGGAGACGTAGAACCAGATGGGCAGCGTCCAGCGTGCGATGCGCCGGTGAGATCCAAAATCCTCCCGCCACGCCCGGGCCAGCGTGACGGCCGCCAGGGGAACCACTGCCGCCGCCAGGGTGGCGTGGGTCACCAGAATCAACAGGTACAGGGTGCGAATCCAGCCCGTCCCGGGAAACGGCGTGGACCCGGCGTGATAGTGGTAGACGACGTAGGAAACCAGAAACAGGGTCGAAACGGCCACCGCAGCCACCATGAAGACCTTGTGTGCCCCCACCCGGCCCCGGCGAATCAGCAAGTACCCGATCCCCAGCAAAGAGCCGCTGAGGGCATTGAGGCCGGCGTTGAGAGCCGGCAGGTCCGAAAAGTCCATCAGGACAGGCCCCGCAGCCCGGGTCGGCGGACCAGCCACAGGGAGACGCCGAATACCACCAGAACGAAGAGCAGGGTCACCACCAGGGATACGGCGAATGAGGGCAGGCGGATCCCCATGGCGGGCACCTCCGAGTGGAGAGCATGCCAGAGCAACGACACCTCGTAACTCAGGGGATTGATCCGCATCAGAAGCTGAACCCAGGAGGAGGCCCCCGAAAAGGGGAAGAGGGCGCCTGAGAGGATCCACATGGGAACCAGCATCAGGTTCATGACGGCGTGAAAGCCTTGAGTCGACTCGCTCTGCCAGGCGATGATGAATCCCAGGCCGGTCAGGGAGAGGGCAATCAAGGCCATGATGCCCATCATCCACAAGATCTGAACGAGGCCGAGGGAAATACCCGCCAGAGGAGCCAGGAGCAGAAAGACGAGACCCTGCAGGAAAGCCAGGGTCGCTCCCCCCAGGATCTTCCCCAACACCACTCCGGCCCGGGAGACGGGCGACACCAGCACCGAGAGCAGAAACCCTTCCCGGCGATCTTCGATCAGGGAGATGGTGGAGAAGATGGCGGTGAAAAGAAGCATCAGGAGAATGGTCCCGGGATAGAAATAGACCAGGTAGTGGAGGTCATCGGGCGCCGCCGCCGGACGGAAGGATTCGCCGACTCCCGAACCGATGAGGATCCAGAAGACCAGAGGAGTGCCCAGGGCGCCGACCAGACGGCCTCGCTGGCGGTAGAAGCGAATGACCTCCCGGCGCCATAGAGTCGCAACTGCTTGTGCCATACCTTGTGTTTTATATCAGCCCGCCGACGGAGCCGCCATGCCGTTCGGCTGGCGGGCCGTACACATTTTCGAGAGAATGACGTCAGATCTCGGTGAGTGGCCGAACCGGCAGCTGAATTCTATCCTTACCGCAAGGAGAATCAGATTGAGCGAGAAGGACAAACCGACGCCCGCCGAACAAAGACGGCTTCTAACCCAACACTTGGCCGGCATGGAGAACGAGGGCAAGAGGGTGGCTTTCCGGGGCGACTACCAGGCCATTGTCGCCGACGGCACTCCAGTGAACCACGTCCTTCATCTGATGCTCAGTTTCTTCACCGTCGGCCTGTGGGCGGTGATCTGGATGATCGACATCTCGTTCCACAAGGAGACCAAAGAGTTCGTCAAGGTGGACATAGACGGGAACGTGACCGTCTCAAAACTATAGCCGTCTTCCCGATCCGGCGGTGCCGCCAATCCCGATTTTGCCCCGAAAGGCCTGCTTTCAACATGAATCTGAAAACTCTCGCCAAGGTGACGATGTTCTGCCTACTGGCCGCCTCCAACGGGGCCGCCCAGCAGGAGACGGGGTCTCCCCATGTCCATCTGGGGCCGCTGGAATCGGAACCGCCGCTTCGGATCGGCAACCGGAAGCAGCTCCTGGTGGACAACCACGTCCTTGCCGCCTGGTACAACGTCGAGCGGGTTCAGGGCATTCTGAAAAAACATCCTGCCAACCCGCTGCTGGAAGCGGATGCGCCCTGGGAGGAGACGGCCCGGAAGAGCTGGGGGATCCAGTTGGGCACCGCCATCTACGACCCCCAGGACCGGAAGTTCAAGCTCTGGTACCAGATCGAACAGCACACCGGCGGCAACGTGGCCGCCTACGCCGAGAGCCGCGACGGCGTGACGTGGGTGAAACCGGACCTGGGTCTGGTCCGCTACCAGGGAACGATGAAGAACAACGTCCTGCTCCATGCGGACCATCTGGGGAAGCGCCCTCTCGCCGGCGCCATCCGGCTGATCCAGGACCCGAGAGAGCGGCCGCCGGAACGCCGGTTCCTCACCTGCGGGGTTCCCCCCTACCACCGGGACGGGGGCCGTTTCGGAGGCTGGAACGGGATGGCCTACAGCGCCGACGGCCTCAGCTGGCGTCAGATTCCCGGCGGCCTGCGGGGCGGGGGCGGCGGCGGGAATCCCAGCATCGTCTGGGACGAGGACCTGGGGAAGTACGTCCTGTTTCACCGGCAACTGACGGAGAAGGCGGATCCTGAGACCGGCACGGGTCCCCGTTACATCGTCCGCCAGGAGAGTCCGGACCTGGTGAAATGGTCGCCCCGTCAGACGGTGTTCCATCCCATGAGCGAGCGCTGGCCCGAAGTGGAGAGCATGAAGGTGATCCGCTACGAGGGCGTCTACCTGGGGCTGCCGTCCATGTTGGACAACTACGTGAGAGGAGACGTGGAGCAGCACCTGATCGTCAGCCGGGACGGGTTCCGCTGGGACCACCCCTTTCCCGAAGAAGCGTTCATTCCCCAGGGAGAAGAGGGCAGTTGGGACGACCGGATCATCTGGTGGCCCTCCATGATCGTGCATGGGGAGAAGATGCTCTTCTACTACGCCGGCGCCCGATACAACCACGGCTCCAGGAACGTGCCCCTGGATCGGCGTCAGATCCGGATCGGCCTGGGATGGGTGCCGCGGGACCGGCTCATGGGTCTCCGGACCCGACAGCGGCTGGAAGGGAAAGGGGCCTTTCTCACCCGGCCGATCGTGGTGGAGGGGGACGAGCTGGTCGTCAACGCCCAGGTCGGCGGTGAACTGCGGGTCGAGGTCGTGGATCCCACGGCGAGGCAGTTCGACACCGGGAAAAAGGTCCACATGAGCCACTACATCGGCGCCGCCGAGCAGAAGCTGGACGGCTTTGGGCGCGAGGACTGCGACGTGATCCGGGGGGACGGGCTGGCTCACCGGGTGACCTGGAAGGGCCGTTCCCTCGCATCGCTCAGAGGCAAAGCAGTCCGTCTGCGGTTTTTGTTCCGGGACTCGACTATCTGGGCATTCCAGGTGGCAGACACCGAGAACAGTGTCCGCTAGCGGACACTTTGCCCAGAAAACGGACAGTCGAATTTTTTTCGTGAGGCGGTCCTGGTTCGTTGGACCATTTGAAGGCCAAATTAAGGTAGGGAAAAGTAGACTCCGATAGTGAAATTCCGCCCTCACATCCAGGGGACATGGCGCCGCCGAGCGACGCCAGCTTGCCGCTTGGTTGGGGTGATGTAAGTGGTCGTTTCCGGTCCGAGAGGGCCGGAAGTCCCCTTCCGGCCATGACAGCTCTTCACGCCCTGGGGAGCGTCGAGTCAAGCCTCCGGCTCCTCCGCTTCGCTGCGGCCCTTCGGGTGACTCGACGCTCCCCAGGGCGTATCCGGAGCTCCGGTGTCCCGACTTCACGCTGCCTCCCTCCCGTGGTGAGCTTCCCCTGGGATCCGCCCACCCAGCGCCGAGTGCGGCCGCTCCCCGTTGTAGAACTCCATCCACTCCCCGATCACCCGTGACGCCTCGAATCCGTCCGCCAGTTCCCGCAAGTACACGGCTTCGTACTTCAGCGACCGCCACAGCCGTTCGATGAACACGTTGTCCAGGCAACGACCGCGACCATCCATCGAGCACCGCGCCCCGGACGCCTGCACCCGCTCGGTGAACACCCGGCTCGTGAACTGCGCCCCCTGATCCGTGTTGAAGATCGTCGGGACCCCTTGAGAGAGCGCCCTTTCCAGAGCCTCGACACAGAACTCGCTGTCCAGGGTGTTGGACAACCGCCACGACAGTACGTACCGACTGGCCCAGTCCATCACCGACACCAGGTACAAATACCCTTTGTAGACCGGGATATACATGATGTCCGCGCACCAAACCTGATGGGGCTCTTCGATCTTTAGGCCCCGAAGCAGATAGGGGTAGACACGGTGTTCGGACCGGGCCGTGCTGGTTCTCGGCTTCGGGTAGATGGTCTTCAGCCCCAGGAGCCGCATCAAACGCCGAATCCGGTGCCGACCCACTCGGACCCCTTCGCGGCGCAGGTGCCGCCTCATCTGTCGGCTACCGTAGAACGGATACTGGAGAGACAACTCGTCCAGGCGGCGCATCAGCACCAGGTTCTCCGGGCTCTCCCCCTTTGGCGTGTAATACAGCGAGGATCGACTGATCCCCAGCAACCGGCACTGCCGACGCTCGCTCAACTCCCCGTCCCGTTCCATCATCCCGATCCGCTCGGACCGACTCAGCGTCCCAACCCGCGCAGAAAAAATCCCGCTCCACCGTCAACTCTCCAATCTTCGCGTGGAGCTCCCGAATCCTCGCTTCGTGGTTCTTCTCGCGCTTGGAGCGCCCGTTTGAGAACACCTCCCGCAGTCCCTCCACGGCCTGACGCTTCCAGGTGCTCACCTGGCTCGGATGCACTTGGTGCTTGGCCGCAACCGCTTGAATCGTGTGGTCTCCGCGGAGCGCGTCCAGCGCCACTCGCTTCTTGAACTCCGCCGTGAATCGTCTCCGTTTCGTTGCCATTCCAGACCTCCTCGAAGGCTCTGGAGTCTACCTTAACCCCTGGTCCAAAAATCTGGGACCACTTCATCGTTGCGCCGTAGGCAGTCTTGATACCACGACCAAGCCCGGTCCAAGCATCGCTGGAGGGTTTGTTCACACCACTATTGGGCCTGTACCTTCTCGACAACGAAAGTCCCGGCGAGTGACAACACCAAGACGAAAAGTACTGTGGTAACGATTGTTTTCTTCATTGCAGATTCCTCATCAGGTCAGGTTTTGCATCCTCCATGGCTTCCATGAGAGACACGATGGTTATGTTGGCGATTTCCGGAGCTCGGCGCATCTGCTCCATAGCCTCGGCAAATCCGGGGCGGTCGGCAAACATCTGCGCCTCGGTGATCCCCTCTTCCGCCATCTTTGCCTTGATGAACTTCTCCCCCTGGACCTTGATCATGCCGCTCATATTCATGGTACGAGCCACCTCGTAGGGAAGTTTCCCATCAAGAGTCTTCATCCATGGGTCGGCCCCGCCGTCAAGCAGTGCCTGGACCATGCTGGCACCGTCCTCAGTTGGCAGTATCATCACCCTGTGCAGATGCCCGTACAGAGGTGTGTGGCCGTAATCGCCATGAATATTGCAGCCCCGGCAGCTAGGAGTGCGTGGACCTGCTCGGCTGTGGAGGCATGGAACAAGGGAGTGTCTCTGCAATCTTCTAGGTGGGACGTGTCGGCATCCGGTCTTCCTTGCTCCGCAGCGGCGCGTAGAAATTCCTTGCAGGCTTCTCTGGCCTCGTGACCCGCGGGGACTCGCTTTGCACTCTCGGGTGTTCTCGGAGGACAGGACACGCAGTCGAGGTCGAACCCCGCAGGTGGAAGCGGAGAAGTGGGGTCATGCGAAGCGCGTGACTCTTCAAGGTCAGGGTGATGGGTTGGTCCGGGTCTGTGGTCCGGCCTGAACCACAAATCCACAAGCAAGACAAGGGCCACGCCCACAACCCAAAGATGCCAGCGAGCGAGTTTCATAGTTCCTCCTTCGTGTGATTGATTTGGGGATATGCTCCTCCCCTAAGAATCGGAGCGCGAGCGTCTTCCATCTGCGTAGCGGACCGGAGGCGGTGATGGCGCCGATTGCCGCTAGCAGGTAGAGGGTGTGTCGGAGTCTACGGCGGCGAGCGGCAGGGTCGCGGGATATCCATGCGACCAAACATGCAATTAGCGTGCCAAGGTGAGCATGAAATTCAAATGCATTTAATTCAATGACTTATACGAGTATGGATATTTGAGTCCAGAACTCCGAGTGTCCGTTTCCGGGTTCAGGTGTCCGCAATCGGACACTTGGATCACTATGAACTTCTTTCGACGCGCTGGTGGCGGGCATGTAAAACTGCGGGATGTTGCCCGTCGACAATGTCAGGCGTTTGGGGGTGATCTCCCCTGTCAATGGCCGTCGAAAATGTCAGGGTTCTGGCCATTGACAGAGCGTTCTTTCATCCGTCTGGGGCTGGACTGATGAACGGGTCAGCAGAGATGCCGAGTTGTGTCTGAGGCAAGAGTTTATTCCCTGCCCTTCAATAGTTTAGCCGTACCAGTTTTGCACCTGGGACTGACGATAGTGCCCCATGACCTGCCCTTTCGTCGCAGTTCCTTTTTCTCGTCTTGAGTCAGGATATTCGTAATCCACTCGTGTCTGCATTTGTCATTGCGCGTCCTCGGGTTCTTCCGAACTTTGATTTTTTTAGGGACTCTCACATGCTTGTGTCCGAGTCTTTGAGGTGGACCGCGTCCCTTTGGTGTTCTGCAGATTGGAATGCGGGCGGTAATGCGTTGGAGATTATCCAGAGAACTTGACAGCCGTCTCACATTTCCGCCATTCATCTTCTCCGAGGAACCGACCGACAGGTCAGCAGTTCACCGGACGCATCACATCGGCAAGAGTTGGTCCACTGATCTTCACCGACCGAGCCAATCCCGCCTCCATGGCCCGCATACAAGAGAGCGCCCCATGCACTAAACCGATTTGGCTTGTGTGTGCCACTCCCGTGATTGGGAGCTGGGGGATGGACCTCTACCGGGTCTTCACGTCGGGCATCTTGAATTTGAGCCGGATCTTCTGTATCTCCTCTTCCCTGTAGGAGCCTCTGGCACCGGCACTGATGACTCCGACCTTCAACCCGCCTTCCACGGAACTCTCCTCCGAGACTCCAACATGGAGTTCCAATTCAAACGTGTCCCCCTCAAATAGAAACTGTGGCGGGAGTCCTTGACATTTGGCTTCCTTCAGTACGCGCTTTTTGGATTTAATCAGTTCAGAACGAACTGTGTGGATGACATTGGCGATTCCGACACCAAATTCATTCGTGGGTGCCGTCCGGCGCGACGAGCAAGCCGACAGGGTGAGTGCGATGAGTACGGTGTGGCCGGGACGGATGCCGGCAGTTTACTTGCCGTCGTTCTGCTCTTGGCCGGTACGGGGATTGCCGCGGCCTGGATTCCTGCTTTCAGGGTGGCCAGAGTGGAGCCGATGACCGTGCTCAGGAGCGAGTGATCCGATGAGTTTCGATCCGCGATCCCAAGGAAACAGAAACCGATGCCAAGGTAGGCCGACGGACCGACGCGCGTCGGCTGAGGTCCATGGCGATCCAAGTGTCCGTTTCCGGACACTTGGTCCCGAAAACGGACACTCGGAGTTCCGGACGCGAATGTCTATATTCGTATAAGTCGTAGAATTACATACACTTGAGTATTAGGGCCACGTTGGCACACTGATTGCTCGGATGTTCTGCATGGACATCCCGCGACCTTTCGCCGCTCGCCAGCGTAGAATCCGGCACACCCTTTACGTACTCACGGCAATCGTCTCCATTGCAGCCATCAGTGCGGGTCTTTCCCGCCTGGAGCCGGCCGCGCCCCGTGTCGACCGGACCACCCTGTGGATGGGAGAGGTCAAGAGGGGCGATCTCACCCGACGGGTCCGCGGACTGGGCAAGCTGATCCCCGAAGTCATCCGCTGGATTCCCGCCGCCACCCAGGGCCGCGTCGAGCGAGTGCTGATCCAACCGGGCGAACGGGTCACTCCCGAGACGGTTATTCTGGAACTGAGCAACCCGGAGCTGGAGCAGCAGGCTCTGGACGCGGAGAGCCAGTTGAAACGGGTTGAAGCGGAGCTGGCTCATCTCCGGGTCCAGCTTGAAAGCGAGAAAATGCAACGCCAGGCCGCCGCCGCCCGGGTCGAGTCCGATTATCTGGAGGCGACTCTGAGGGCAGAGGCGGACGCTGCGCTCCTTCGCGAGGGACTGGTCTCAGAGATGGATACCAAGATCAGCCGGAGCCGAGCCGAGGCCCTCGAGACTCAACGTCTCCTGGAAAAGAGAAGAATGGACATCTTTTCCAAATCACTGGAGGCCCAACTGGAGGCCAAAGAGGCGGAAGTCGAGCAACGGCGCCTGCTTCATGCCCTGCGGCGGAGCCAGTTGGAGTCCTTGAGGGTGCGGCCCGGGATTCCCGGAGTCCTGCAACAGGTGGAAGTGGAAATGGGCCAGCAGGTCACTCCGGGCACGAATCTGGTCCGGATCGCCGAACCCCGCCGGCTCAAGGCGGAGATCGAGGTGGCGGCGACCCAGGCGCGCGATCTGGAGGTGGGACAGAGGGCGGAGGTCGACACTCGAAACGGCACGGTCCCGGGACGGGTTTCGCGGATCGACCCGGTCGTGAAGGAGGGGCTGGTGACCGTTGACGTGGCGCTCGAGGGGAAGCTGCCCCGGGGGGCGCGCCCCGACCTGAGCGTGGACGGAACCGTGGAGCTGGAGCATTTGGAAGACGTCCTCTACATGCCGCGGCCCGGTTTCAGCCAGGAGGACGGCTCGGGAAGCCTCTTCCGATTGGAGTCGGACGGGATTCATGCCCAGCGGGTCCGGGTCGACCTGGGGGCCAGTTCGGTCAGCGAAATTCAGATTCTGGAGGGCCTGAAACTAGGGGACCAGGTGGTGCTCTCCGACATGGCTCAATGGAAGGATCATGACCGGATTCGGCTGGAGTAGACGTAAAGATCAGACCAAGGAGAAGAATATATGGAAGGAAACGGAGAATGGCTGATTCGGATGAACGGGATCACCAAGATCTTCCTGACGGAGGAGGTGGAGACCCATGCCTTGTCGGGGGTTCACCTCGGCGTGAGACCGGGTGATTACGTCTCCATTGCCGGCCCTTCGGGCTGCGGCAAATCCACTCTGCTCTCCATCATGGGACTGCTGGATGCTCCCACCTCCGGAGAATACTACCTCCAAGGCCACTCGGTAGCGGGCCTCTCCTTTGCTCAGAGGACCCACCTGAGAAACCGGGAGATCGGATTCGTCTTCCAGAACTTCAACCTCATCGGCGATCTCCGAGTCTTCGAGAACGTGGAGTTGCCCCTGACCTACCGCAATCTGAAACGGGGCGAGCGGCGCCGGCGCGTGGAGGAATCCCTGGAGCGGGTCAGCATGTCCCACCGGATGAACCACTACCCCACTCAGCTCTCGGGCGGTCAACAACAGCGCGTGGCGGTGGCACGGGCCCTGGTGGGACGACCGGCGATCCTCCTGGCGGACGAGCCCACCGGAAATCTGGACTCCAGAAACGGTGGAGCCGTCATGGGGCTTCTAGACGAGCTGCACCGGGAAGGCGCCACCATTTGCATCGTCACCCACGATCCCCGGTACGCCGATCATGCCGAGCGGTCCGTGCACCTCTTCGACGGGCAGATCGTCGACGAGGACGAGGCAACGTAGAACACTCCTGCAAGCGGCCATTAGGAGGTGCATGGATGAGGGATCGACGCCAGAGGGCGACATCTTCCACAGACGACGGGCAGAAGAAGAAGGAGAGATCGCGGAGTCTGTCGCTTTACGTGGAGGACACCGTCAGAGACGTCAGGCTCTCGTTTCGGACGCTGGCCAGGAATCCTGGTTTCACGATTGTAGCCATCGTAACTTTGGCTCTCGGGATCGGTGTGAATACCGCGGTCTTCACTCTGGTCGACACCCTTGGTTTTCGTCCGCTACCGGTACCGAATCCCCGCCAGATCGTGAGTCTCGGGTCTGCTATTCGAGGTCGGCAAGATAGCCATAACCAAGGTTTTCCCTTCCCCGTCTATCTCACAATCAGGGAAGCCAACCAAGCTTTCTCCGGTCTGATTGCCTGGAGCCTGTTCAGCGTCCACCTTAGTGCCGATGGATTCACGGAAAGGCTTAACGGAGAGATGGTGTCCGCAAACTTCACCGAGGTCCTTGGGATCGAACCCAGCGTCGGTCGGGGCTTTCTGCCGGAGGAGGGACAAACTCCCGGGCGTCATCCGGTGGCCATGATCAGTGATCGCCTCTGGCGAGAGCGGTTTCACCGCAGTCGAGAGGTTGTCGGAAAAACCGTCAAAGTGAACGGTCATCCATTCACGCTGATAGGAGTCGTGCCAAAGCGTTTCAAAGGATTCTCCGGGGGAAGTGCGGACGTTTGGGTGCCTATGATGATGCAGCCACAAGTCTGGCCGCCGAATCGCCTCGACAATCCCAACTACAGTTGGCTGAGAATGATCGGACGTCTCAAACCCGATATGACCCTGGAAAGTGCCCAATCCAGTTTGGCCGCCATTGTCCCCCAACTGGCACTCGAAGATCCCGGCTGGAAAAATCGAATCCTGCGCTTGGGGCCAAACCACCGGGGAACGATTGGCCAAAATGAGCAATCCCAAATCCAGCTCACAGGCATCATCCTGGGTGCGATCATGGGTTCCGTGCTCTTGATCGCTTGCACCAACGTCGCCAATCTTCTTCTCTCTCGCGCCAGGGGAAGGAGGCTCGAGATGGCCATCCGGCTGGCTGCCGGTGCCAGCCGGCAACGTTTGGCGCGCTACCTCCTTACCGAGACGGCCGTGCTCTTTCTGGCTGGAGGCGCCGCCGCCATCCTGGTGGGGCCCTGGTTTATGGCAATGGTGTCTTTATTCTCGGTCCCGAGCCATCTCCTCCGGTTGGACCTGCTGAACGTCGGTCTCGACCTGGACAACCGCACGCTATTGTTCACTCTGTTCCTCACACTGACGACAGCCATTGTCTTCGGCCTCGTTCCAGCGGTACAGTCCAGCCGAATCGACCTGTTCTCGGAACTCAAGTCCACGGAGCGTTACGGTCGGTTACGGTCGGGGCGCTGGCGGCACTTCCTGGTCATCCTTCAGGTGGCCTTGTCCTTTACACTGCTGGTCGTGGCAGGGTTGTCTATCCGCACCCTCGGAAATCGGCTCGCTCTGGATCCGGGGTTCGAGCCCGCGAATGTGAGCACACTGTCGGTAGACATGGCTACACAAGGGTACGACGAAACGCGAGGAGCCCTTTTCTTGAGACAACTCCTGCGACGTGTGGAAACGGCACCAAGCGTGGAGTCCGCGACGCTGGCGCAGTTCGCTCCTGCCGCCAATAGATCGGCAGGGGCTAACGTCGGGCTAAATAGCAGAGAACGGGGGGTTGCAGTCGAAGTCAACTCCATTGGGCCCAAATACTTCGAGACCGTCCGAATGCCCCTGGTCCGGGGTCGCGACTTTCGCTGGACAGACGACCAGGACTTCCAGCCAGTCGCTATCATCAGTCAGCCGGTGGCTGAACGACTCTGGCCCAACGCCGATCCCATTGGAAAACAGATCTTTTCCGGGTCAGGAAGCTGGGAGGTGGTGGGAGTCGCCGGAAAGATCCAATACCGACGGCTCGGCGGCGGCCAAAAGCCGTATGTGTACTTTTCGTTGCTCCAGCGATATCAAGGAAGCTTCACCCTCATGGCGCGCTCCCGACAACAGACTTCCGAAACGGTCGCCACCATGCGCCGGGCCGTGCGCGAACTGGACCCGGATTTGCCGACTTACGGCCCATCTTCCTTGTCGGACACGATTGCAGAAAACGTAGCTCCGTGGCTGTTCGTGAACTTCCTGTTCGGTGCTTGCGGCCTTCTGACTTTGACATTGGCCTCGGTTGGATTGTATGGAGTCCTCTCCCACTCGGTCATTCGCCGGACCCGCGAGATCGCGGTTCGGCTGGCCATGGGAGCAAGGCGCGGTCACACGGCTTGGCTGATCCTCAAGCGAGCGATGGTGCTGGTTGTCATCGGTCTCTCCATCGGCGTTGGTGCGGCAATCGGCTTGAGCCGACTGATCGGGCATTTCGTGTCCGATTTGGACGCGTTGGATCCGGTAACTTATCTAGTCGCCTCTCTGGTAGTCGTGGCCGCGTCTCTTTTGGCGAGCTGGGTCCCCGCCTACGGCATCATCCGATTGGAACCCATGGAGGCGCTGCGCCATGAATGATTCCCAGCGGACCTGAGCTACGAAGACGATGCCAACAACCCGCCCCAAGAAACCCCGTGTCCTGATTGCCGACGATCAGGCCAACGTGCTCCATTCCCTCCGGCTACTTCTGAAGAGCGAAGATTACGAAATCACCACCGCCGACACTCCCGCGCGCGTCCTCGAGTGCGCCCGGCGTCTCGACCTCGACGTCATCCTGATGGACATGAACTACGCCCGGGACACCACTTCGGGCCGGGAGGGGCTCGATCTCCTGACCCGGTTGCTGGCGTCGGACGGCTCGCTGCGGGTGGTGGTGATGACCGCCTGGGGCACCATCGACCTGGCCGTGGAGGCCATGCGGCGCGGCGCCCGGGACTTCCTCCAGAAACCCTGGGAGAACGAGCGCCTCCTTACCGTCTTGAGGAATCAGATCGAGCTCCGGCGGGCGTTGCGTCAGGGACGGCGGCTGGAGGAGGAGAACCGCGTCCTCCGCTCCCGGCAACACGTACGCCTGATTACCCAGTCCTCAGTCATGCGGCCGGTCCTGGATCTGATCGCCCGCGTGGGTCCCTCCGACGCTCATGTGCTGATCACCGGCGAGCACGGCACCGGCAAGGAAGTGGTGGCCCGGACCTTGCACTCGGTCTCGGCACGCTCCTCCAAGCCTCTGGTGGCCGTCAACCTGGGAGGCCTTTCCGAAGGCGTCTTCGTCAGCGAGATGTTCGGGCACGTCAAGGGCGCCTTCACCGATGCCCGAACGGACCGCATCGGGCGCTTCGAACTGGCCGACGGGGGCACGCTGCTGTTGGACGAGATCTCCAGCATCCCCGTGAGCCAGCAGGCCAACCTCCTCCGAGTCCTGGAGAGCGGAGAGATGCAGCGCGTCGGCTCCTCCCGCACCAAACACGTCGACGTGCGGGTGCTGTCGGCCACCAACGCCGACCTGAGGCGGGAGGTGGCCCGCGGCCGGTTCCGGGAGGACCTCCTGTTCCGGCTCAACACGGTGGAGATCCGCCTTCCTCCGTTGAGAGACCGGGGCGAGGACATCCTCCTCTTGGCCAACCACTTCCTGGGCCGCTACAACCAGAAATACCGGAAACCGCTGGACGGTTTCAGCGAACCGGCCCTGGCTGCCCTGGCCCACTACTCCTGGCCGGGAAACGTCCGGGAGCTCAGCCATGTGGTGGAACGCTCCGTCCTGCTCGCCCGGGAGTCCTCCATTTCGGTCCAGGACCTGAGCCTGCCGGCGGACTCGCCGTATTCGAATCCTCTGGAAATGATGACCCTGGAGGAAGCTGAAGGCGTTCTGATCGGCAAGGCCCTGGCCCGCACTGGCGGCAACGTGAGCCGAGCCGCTCGAAGCCTGGGAATGAGCCGGACCGCCCTCTACCGGCGGATGGAAAAACTCGGGCTATGAACCGGCTCGGCTTCCAGGCGCGGATCATCCTGATCTCCCTTGCCGCCGCCCTCCCCGCCTGCGCCGCACTGCTGGTCCTGCTCTGGACCGGCGATCACGAGCCGCGCGTGCGCTACGGCCTCTCGCTGCTGTCCGTGGGAGCCTTGGCGGGCGGCCTGATCCTGCTGTACCGGAAGTTGACGTTTCAGTTTCAGACCCTCGCCAACGTGGTCTCGGCGCTTCGTGAAGGGGACTTCTCCATCCGGGCCCGGGCCGGAGCGGACAAGGGACTGGGCGAGTTCGCCGCGGAACTGAACGTCCTGGGCGAGGTCCTGCGCCGGCAACGCCTGGGAGCGGTCGAGGCGGCCGCCCTGCTGCAAAAGGTGATGAAGGAGATCGACGTGGCGGTCTTCGCGTTCGACGACGGACAGCGCCTGCGCCTCATCAACCGGACCGGCCAGAGGCTCCTGGGAATTCCGGGAGGGGAAGCGCTGGAGAAGAGGGCGGCGGAGCTGGATCTGAAGGACTGCCTGAAGGGAGCGCCGGTCCGGACACTCCGAATCCATTTGCCCGGAGGCAGCGGCCGCTGGGGAATGCGCCGGACCGTGTTTCGCGAGGAGGGGAGGCCACATCATTTGGTGGTCCTGGCGGACCTGAACCAGACCCTGCGAGAGGAGGAGCGGCAAGCCTGGCGGCGTCTGATCCGGGTGTTGGGACACGAGTTGAACAACTCGTTGACCCCCATCAAGTCTATCGCCGGGAGTCTCGAATCCCTCTTGGAGAAGGACCTTTCGAACTCGGACCGGGAGCAGGACCTGCGGGAGGGCCTGCACGTCATCTCCTCCCGGTCCCAGGCGCTGAGCCGGTTCATGGGCGCCTATTCCCGGCTCGCCCGGCTGCCGGCCCCGAACAAGCGTCCGGTCTCCATCGAGAACTCGGTCCGCAAGGTAGTGAGTCTGGAGACCCGGATGCCAGTGGCGATTCGAGCCGGCCGGCCGGTCCGAGTTCGGGCCGACCCGGATCAGTTGGAGCAACTGCTGATCAACCTGGTCCGGAACGCCGTCGACGCCGTCGCGGAGACCGGAGGGGGCGCCAGCATCGGCTGGAGACGGGTCGGCGACCAGTTGGAAGTCTCGGTGGAGGACGAGGGGAAGGGACTGGCCGACACCGCCAACCTGTTCGTCCCCTTCTTCACCACCAAGCCCCAGGGAAGCGGCATCGGCCTGGTCCTGGCCCGGCAGATCGAGGAAGCCCACGGCGGCTTCCTCAGCCTGACCAACCGGAAGGAGACGCCAGGCTGCAGAGCCTTGCTGGTGCTTCCTTTGGCGTAGGGGGAAAGGTTCCAGGCCGACAATCGTCCCGGACACGGATTGCTGTCAGTGCTACCCAGTGCTACCGTAGCGCCAGGAGGGTGCCTCTTGACGGTTAAATCCTCGATCTCTCTCACAGATGAGCAACACGCCTTTGCCAGGGCGTTGGTGGACACCGGGCGGTACGCGAGTGTCAGCGCGGTCATTCAGCAAGGTATTGAACAACTGCGACAGCGTTTGGAAGTCGAAGACCTGGAGCGCAGGGCGCTTTACGAACTCCTGTCCCGCCGCCGGTCCGGCGAGTTTGTCGGAGCGGAAGAAATGGACGAGCGGTTGAGCAGGATGCTTGCCGACAAACGCCGTACCCATGGCGTTTCAGCTTGAGTTTTCGGCGGAGGCCGAACGAGATTTCGGGCTGATATTCGACCATCTCCTCGAAAGCTACATCAGCTTCGGCGAGAGTGCAGAGAATGCGATCGAGCATGCCGAGGCACGGGTTCTGGAAATCCGTGCGACCGCTGATCGCATTTTGACTGCGCCGCACCGAGGCGAACGTCACGACGATATTCTGCCGGGACTGCGGCATCTGACGATCAATCGTGCGATTTACTGGTTTGACGTCGATGAAGAAAACGAGAGCGTACGTCTCCTGGCAGTGTTCTTCGGGGGACAGGATCACGTCCGGCACATGCTGACCCGGCTCATCGACAGTTGACGAGGTCCATTCGTGGTATGTGGATGGGCAGTCGAAGCGAGGGAGAGTTCCGTATCTTTCGGTTTCGTTCCGGCATGGTTCGGATCAGGAGCGGGAGAGTTGACCGTCCGGAGTTCATCTCGGCAGGGGCAGGAAACGCCCGTCTATGATCTCCGATCCTAACCCTTGACGGCCACCACGAGGCCCGTGGACCAGGACAGGTGAAAAGACGTCAAGGCCGGGTGATTCTGAACTCGTTCCAGCAGCGCAAAGTATAGGTACTGTCGTCCATCGTTTTTCCTGCGGGCGTCTCCATAAGTGATTCCTTTATCTCGACTCGACTACGGAACAGACGAGTCGTGGTCCGTGAACCGAACCACGTCGGGAATTCGACCCTCGATCAGATCGAGCAAGGTCTTTTCGGTCACGCGGTCGGACATAGTGACCGCTCGAATGAGGCCTTCCTTGTCCACCAGCACCATATGAGGGACGCCTACCACCGCGTAATCCCGAAAGACGGACCTGTCGAGATCCAATCCAACCCAGCCGGATATGGGCTGAGATTCCAGGAAGGGTCGGATGACGGCTTCTTCCTCGTCCGTTATGGAGACGAACCGGACGGGCTGGTCCGAGAATCTCTCCGTGAGTTCGTTGAGATGAGGGATGGCTCGTACACACGGTCCGCACCATGTGGCCCAGAACTCCAGAACCACCGCCCGCCCCTCCAGGGTCCTCCAACTCAGATCATTGTCGGCCGGGCCCCGGAGCAACTTCTCGATTGCGAGTTCCGGCACTCGATCGCCTATTCCCGGCTCTTGCCCCAGCGCCAAAGTCGAGACCAGCAGCAGGCTGGCGAGCGTTATGAAGAAGCTTCTCGGCATCCGGTCACCTCGAGTGTTTCTCAATTGCCGGAACCAGTACGGAAACACCTGTCGCCGACGAGTCCGGCAGTTGGTCCCGGAAGAAACCAACTGGTATAGTCTCGCCTCCTGAGGACGCATGGAAGTCTCTGCGGATCTTTTTCGCAAGGTTGCCGGTTGTTTCGCCACGGGCGTGATGGTGGTCACGACTCAGGATCGGGAGGGCGGCCCCTACGGCCTCACCGTCAACTCTTTCACTTCCGTTTCCCTGGATCCCCCGCTGGTCCTGATCTGTCTGGACAACGGCCTCACCGGACTGGACATCTTCCTGGAGAGCGGCCGCTTCGCCGTAAACATCCTGACAAGAGACCAGCAGGACGTTTCCAATCATTTCGCCAGCCGCGGAACCGACCGGTCTCAGGGGCCCTATGCTCCCGGTCGGACGGGTGTCCCCGTGGTGACGGGATCCATGGCCTGGTTCGAGTGCGAGACCGTCCACCAGTATGCCGGAGGAGATCACGTGATCCTGGTAGGGGAAGTCCGAGTCGCCCGTCTCGGTGACTCCGAGGCGGAACCCCTTCTATTCTACCGGGGCCGCTATCGGGAAATCGCCTCGGCCTAAGAGCCTGCGCCGCAGAAATTGATCTACTGCGAAAGCGGTAGAATCGGTCCATATTTCCCCGATTTCTCGGCGAATAGAACAACTATGCACCTCAAAATCGAGAAAATCCGGCCTCGATTCCCCACTTTCTCGCTACGATCATTTCTACCGCGCAGACTCCTAGCCTTGAAATTCTCGGCCCGTCTCCCGGATGAAGACGTCTTCCAGGGTCGGTTTGCCCAGCGAGATCGCCTGGATCTCACCCGAGAACTCTTCCATCAGATCCCGGATCAGCTCGTGGCCTCGATGCTGTTCCATCCGGACCGCCCCGTTCACCACCGATACGGAACTCTGAAACCGCCCCTGGATTCGCGCTTTCAGACTATTGGGGTCGCGGGAACGCAGGACGATCACGTCGCCTCCGATCCTTTCCTTGAGCTCCACCGGGCTCCCCTCGGTCACGACCCGCCCCTGGTCCAGGATGACGAGGCGATCGCAAACCTCCGCTTCTTCCATCAGATGGGTCGTGAAGAGGATGGTGATCCCGGCCGAGTCGCGAAGGTCGGTCAGATGTTCCCAGAATTCTTGGCGAATATGAGGATCCAGCCCCGCCGTGGGCTCATCCAGCAGCAGGATCTGGGGACGATGCAACAGCCCTTTGGCCAGTTCGGCCCGCCGCCGCATCCCGCCGGAAAGACTTCGGATGCGGGAGTTCCGCCTCCCACCGAGATCGAACCGCTCCACCAACTCGTCGATCCTGCCTTTGAGACGTGCGCCGCGTAGACCATGCAGGTGGCCCTGGCAAGCCAGATTCTCGGCCACGGTCAATTCCTGGTCGAGACTGTTGGTCTGGAAGACGACACCCATGCGGCGCCGGACCCCGGCCGGATCCCTCTCCAGATCCAGACCCGCCAACCGCACCTGTCCGGCCTGAGGTTGCAACAACGTGCAGAGAATCCGGAAAAGGGTGGTCTTTCCGGAGCCGTTGGGTCCCAACAGCCCCAGAATCCGCCGCCGGTCCAGGGAAAAGCTGATCCCGTCCAGGGCCTTTCGGTCACCGTAACGGAAGGCGAGATCCCGGACCTCGACGAAGGCTGCCGAAGCGGCGGCCTTGGCCTTCGATTCGGGCCCCGTGGGCTGGGAGGCAGGCGTTAGCACAGGCGTCCTTCCCTCAGATCCGATCCAGCGCCATCAGGGCCATGAGGAGGGGGAGATAGACCACGGAGGTCTTGAGGAGATTGAGAGCCGCGGCGCGGGACCGGGTCCTGCTCACACGGAGGCCTGACCAGAGGAGCACACCCCCCAGGACGATGGCGCCGGCCGCGTACAGAGAGCTGCTGAGCCCCACCTGGGTTGGAAGCAGGCTGACGGGTACCAACAGCAGGATGAAGATCAGGATCTGCCGCGCTGTCTTCCTTCCCCCGGGGTCCATCTTAGGCAACATCCGGAACCCCCCTCGCCGATAGTCGTCCCGGTAGACCCACGCGATCGCCAGAAAATGAGGATACTGCCAGAGGAAGAGCATGGCGAAGAGGATCCACGCCTCCGGATCCAACGTGCCTCTGGCTCCCGCCCAGCCCAGGAGCACGGGAGCCGCACCCGGGAAGGCGCCGATGGTGGTACAGAGGGGCGACTTTTTCTTGAAGGGTGTGTAGCCGAAAAGGTAGAGCGCGGCGGACGCCAATCCCAAGCCTGCGGTGAGCAGATTCGCCGTCGCCCCCAGATAGAGCCCTCCGCCCAAGGTGAGGACCACTCCGAAAATCAGGGCCTTCGCCGGCGTGATCCGGCCCGACGGCAGCGGCCTGCTTCGGGTCCGTTGCATTCGCGCGTCCACGTCTCGCTCCAGGTACTGGTTCGAGACCGCACAACCTGCGGCCAGGAGCGTCGTCCCCACGATGGTGTGGACCAGAAGAACGAGATCGATGCTGGTGGAAGCCAGATAGAAGCTGACCAGGGCCGTCAGGGCCACCATCAGCGTGACCCGAGGCTTCGTCAACTCCAGATAAGCCAACATGCGGTCCAACTCCGGTAACGGACGCCGTCAGGTTGGGCCGGGGCGCCGACCCTCATTCAAAGGCTCGCCGGCGCGGCAGTCGACTCCGCGGCATCACCGGCGTTCGAAAATGAGATCTGCAGGGTGAGCAGCAGGCCCGTTGCCAGCAGGATTGCCCCCAACGCCAAGTGCGAGGTAGTGAGAAGGACGCCCAACGGGAACGGCTGCGTTGCTCCCATTCTCACGACGCGCGCCCATAATGCACCAAAACCCACCAGGAACTGAAGCATCACCAGAAAAACGAGGGCGTACGCCCCGCCCGAAAACCCCCTGAGGCTCGGACTCCTGAGCACCTTGGCCGCCGCCATCAGCAGCAGGCCCCCCGCCACGACAGCGCCGCCCAGGTGGGCCAGGAGCGGGTGCGTCACCAGAGTGACTCCCTTGCTGCCCTCGGCGGCCCCCGTGTGCCGGACCAGCGCACCCAGAATCAACTGGAGGTAGACGGCCCCCGTGGCCAACCCGCAGAAAATAGCCTCTTTCCGGTCTTCCCCGGGACAAAAGCGGGAAAGGCTGCGGTTCCTCCAGGCCGGAGACGTGACCAGAGCGATGACCGCCACGGTGCAGAAGAACAGCTGGGCGAGACAGGCATGCAGGACCGAAATGGCGACGGGCAGGTAGAGCAGTACGGTGAGGCCGCCCAGCAGAGCTTGGGCCAAGACCATTCCTACGGCGGTCCAGGCCAGGCGCCGGACCTGCCGGCGCCGCTCGACACGCCCCAGCCAGATAGCCAGAATCAAGGTCAGAATCGCCACCGTCGCAGCGATCAAGCGGTGGGAATGCTCGTAGAAGACACCTCCCACCATCTCGGGCATGAGACTCCCGTGGGAGAGGGGCCAGTCCGGAACCGAAAGGCCGGCGTCGTTACTGGTGACCAGGGCTCCCGCCACCAACAGGAGGAAAGTGGCCACCGCGGTCACCACCGCGAATCTATGCACCATATGAAGACTCTGGGTTCCCACGCGGGAACTGCCGTGTGAAAAACAGACGCGGGCACGACGGCTACCGGTATTCCGACCGTCGGCCCGAATATGCTCGAAGAATGCGGATCAGCCGGAGAACTCGAAGCTGACTTCCTTGGCCTCGCTGGCCTGGACCGTCACCTGCCGTTCCTGGGCTCCGAACTTCTCGTGCCATGCTTCGATGACATAGTCGCCCGGCGGCAGGTTCTTGATCTCGAAGGCCCCGTCGGTTCCCGTGACGGAAAAGTACGGATGCGGCACGACGCCGATATAGCTCTTCATCCAGGGATGCACGTTGCACTTGACCGGAATCATGACCTCGGCGCGAGGGAACGACCGGATGAGAGGCTTGCCCTTGGCCCGCTGCGACTGGTTCCACTCCCGGTTGTTCCTGGGAAGGGGATGAACGTTATGCGTGGTTCCGTCGCTGTTGAGCACATGGAGCTTCTGCCGAGTCTGTATTCCCAGGACGTGGGGCGAATAGATGCAACCCTTCTGGTCCAGGCTGACCGGTTCGGCAGGCGTCTCGAAGCCATACTGCTCAAGACCACTCTTGACCCAGACGAACGTGTTGAGCAACGCGCCGTCATCGCCGATCAGGATATCCTGACTCCGCACGATACCTGAATGCTCCTTGACGCAGACCGGATCGGCATCCATGCGAATGCGGGCGTTTTTCGGCGCAGTGCCGCCGAAGCTGACCTTGCCCGCCACCGAGCCTGCCTGGGACAGGTCGGGAGCCGGCTTCATGTCTGCCGCCGGCGCCGGAGCCTCGTCGGCCACGGGCTCCGCGTCCCCGCCACCGCCGCCGCATGACGCCAATAGCAGTCCAGTCACCATCAATACGAAAATGAACTTTGCTCTCTCCATGGTCTTCTCTCCCGGAAGATTGTCTATCCCGAACGGGCGGTCTAAGCATTGCGGTCCGTGACGCCTAATGTCACGGACCATCGTGGATCATCGACCTCTGAGCCGACGCTGTTCCTGCAGCGTGAACTGGAACATATATCGTAGCACAAGGTCGGCGTGGTCCTTCTCGTAGTCCTTCATGATGGGGAGGTCCGCCAGAGCGAAGATCCACCGGTTCTCCTCGCGCTCGAACAATCCCGAGGGCATGGAGGTCCCCGGCTGTATGATCTCCGGATGGACCATCCAGCGCCGCGTCCAGTCCGGTTGCAGGCGTTCACTCACCAGCGCGAAGCTGGGCGCCGTCGCATTGCGGTCATGCTGCGGGTCGCCGGTCGCGTGACACCGCAGGCAGGGCGCCGCCGGGTGAGTGAAGAGCTGGCGGGCCATGGTCAGCTCCCGCTGCGATAGCGGGTCCAGAGTCTTGGCCAGATAGGGCAACGGCTGCTGCGCCAGCGCCCCGAAGAAACGCACCAGCTTCTCCACTTCCCCGTTGGAGAGTGTGAAGGTGGGCATCCGGATCTGGAGATAGGGCCGGACCCCGTTGCGGTGAGGCCGTTCCTCGTCCAGAGCCGGGTTCTTCAGGAAACGAGTCAACCAGTTGGGGTTGACTCTGGCCCCCTCCCCGACCAACGGGGGAGGCAGCTGCTCGCGCCAATCTTCTTGTTGGTAAAGAGGCAGGCTCTTGACCACGGGCTGCTGTCCCGGCGCCACTTGGTGGCAACCCATGCAGTTGTACTTGAGAACGATGTCCCAGCCCTCTTGGATGTGACTCCTCTGGTCCCGCGGCCGGTAGTGATACCGCTCCGGAACGCGGTCCTCCGGCGGCACGCTGCCCAACAGGTAGGTGGTGAGCTGGGTGATCTTCTCCGGGTCCAGATTGAAGTTGGGCATCCGGAGTCGCTCCAGCGGCTCCTTGATCTTGCCCTGGTCGTAGACGGCCGGATTCTCCAGCTTCCGCTCGAAGAATCCCTTGTGGTTGTACCAACCTTCCCGCTTGGCGGTCTTGGTGAGCAGCGCAAAGTCGAGACGCTCCAGAGGTTTGCTCCCCTCTTCCGTGAGATCGGTCCCGATCTTGCCTTCCTCCTCCAACGTCGCGATCTCGTGGCAGCCGGCACAGCCGAAGTGGCGGACCATGGCGCGCCCCCTGGGCGCCAGTTCCGAATCCTCCAGCCACGCCGCGGCAGCATATTCGGTTCCGGGAGCTTGCCTCTTCAGGTAGGTCGCAATGTCGCGGCTCTCCTCCCAGGACAGACGCAGGTTGGGCATGACCGTGGGATTCTGCACCTGGAGAATGTGGGTGCCCAGGGGACATTCGTTGTCCTGAAGGTCGAAACCGAACGGTTTCCCGGCGGACGCATAGTCCTCGGGAGTGATGTCCCGCTGGTGGACCGGACAATAGGGGAATGTCCGCTCCCGTGGATTGTGGATCCAGCGCACCAGGTAGTCATAGTGCACCTTGTCGCCCACACGGCTCAGATTGGCCGCGAAGGTCCCTCCGACCGCATCATCGCCTTCGCCAATGGCATGGCAGGCCATGCACCCTCGGGTCTCGAACAGGACCTTGCCCAGTTCCGGATCCCCCTGGGCTTGATCCTCAAGATCTCCGTTGACGCCCGACTGCCAGACGAAGGCCGCAATCGCCTGGACCTGATCCTCTTCCAGCCGAAACCGAGGCATCTTGGTGGTGGGCCGGAATGTGTGGGGATTCTCGATCCATCCCGGCAGCCAGTCGCGGCGCACCTTGACCCGAACCTCCTTGAGATTCGGCCCGGGGGTCTTGACCTCTTCGAGAAGTTGCCGGCCCCGTTGCCGCTCCCGGTCGGCCCTGGTGTCGAGGTCGGCCACCGCCAGCGTCAGACGGTCGGCCTCTGCGTAGAGCCGGCTCGCTTCTTCATTGGTTTCGGATTCGTCGGCCCGTGCCACTGTCCGCTCGATCAGCAGGCGGACGGCCTCCTTTTCGGTCTCCAAGGTCGAAACGTCTTTCTGGTTGATCCGCAACGCCAGCCGTTCCTGGTCAAATCCCTGCCTGGGATGACAGCCCCAACAGCCGCGCCACCGGAACTGTTCGCGGCCCGCGCTCAACACCGGAGCCATGTCCAGCCGGGCGGCATCGCCGTGGCATCGCATGCAGCCGGCTTCCATGTTCTCGGGCGCGTAGAGCGGCCAGAGCCAGTGCTTGTACCGTCCGTGGCCCGTCACGGCACTAACGGTTCCGATTCCGTTCCCGTTGTGGCAGGGGGAGCAGCCATACACCTCCGGGTCGTGAACGTCCAACAGCTCCTTCCGGGGATGACTGGTGAAAAGTCCCATGCCGCCCATGTCGGCGGCCCGGATCGTGACCGGCTCGGTGATCCCCAGGTGACACGATTCGCAGCGGTCCACCAAGCCCATGTCCCCGTTGTGGATCTGTTGGATTCCGTACTCGAAGTCGTCCAGCGAATTGACCAGGCCTTGAACCTGACTGGCCGTGAGCCCATCCATGCGGTTCGAAACGTAGGTCTGCATTTCCCGCCGGATCTGGCCCGGCCTCTGCAGCACTACCGCCTTCCGGGCCCGGACCCGTCCCTGCCGTTCTTTCAGGGAATTGAACATGCCCTCCAACTCGGCGTAGTTCAGTTCCCGAGGCGCATCTTCTCCGGGGAGGAGGACCTCGAAGGGCCCCTGCTCCAGTCGCTCGCGATCCTCTTCGTGACCCTCGCTGGTGGAGCCGGACGTGGTCTCGATCAGGTAGATGGTGGCCTGGACCTCGCTTCGGGCAGTGGTGAACGTCTTTTCGATGGCCCGGAGCTTGGTGTCGATGGCTTCTTCCTCGGTGGCGATCTCTGCCAGTTGGGGCGTGACGGCGGCTTCCGCTTCCTGTTGCCGCCGCTGCAGGTCCAGATATCCGTCCAAAGACTTGATCTCCTCTTCCTGGCTCGCCTGCCGCGGCTTCAGGCCTCTCAGAAACGTGGAATAACGCTCGACGAACTCGTCCTGGTAGGCCCTCCAGGGCCTCAGGCCCCAACCTTCTTCGTAGAAGGCCCAGATGAGTGTCACCATCAGCAAGAGCGCACTCACCGCCATGGGAGTAGCCAGTGTGGAATGGACTATGGGATCTTTTTCCGGCACCGGTCGTTCCCAGAAGGGTCCGCGCGACCCTTTCCGGGTGAATGGGCGCCGGAGCAGCGCAATCAAACGTTGAACCATGGGGTCACCCAGACGTACTTGATGCGAAAAACCAACCTGAGAATGATCTTGACCGGAAGCGCCAACATGATCAGCAGCAGGGTCTGCAGGAGGACGTACTGGATCAGGGTCATCCTGGCATAGATCTTCCGATTGAATTCTGTGGACAGGATCAATTTGTGGAGCAGAAAACCGAAGACCGCCAGATAGAGACCGACGGCGGCGGCGCCCAGCAAGGCGATCCATGGCTGCTGGGTGACGCCCAGCAACTCATGCAGGTCCCGGTTGGTCTCGAAGATCAGACGGTGATGGTCCCAGGTGGCCCCGGGCCAGAACCACATCCACCCCGGCCCGCGGATGAAGGTCCCGATGACGATCATGACGCTCCAGAGGAGCAGAAAACCGAAGCAGAAGGCCAGGATGGCGAACCTCCTCTGGCGGAAGGTGTAGTAGCCGTTCCCCAGAGGGTTGGTGTCGATAAAGGGGATGACCATCAGTCCGACGATGATGAGCGTCGGCATCAGGACGCCGGCGATCCAGGGGTCGAAATAGACCAGCATCTCCTGCAGGCCCAGGAAGTACCAGGGCGCCTTGGAGGGATTCATGGTCAGGTTCGGATTGGCCGGTTCCTCCAACGGCGCGTTGAGGGTGATGGACCAGACCATCAGAATCACCGTGACGATCACGGTGGCCAGCAATTCCACCCTCAACAGGTAGGGCCAGACGTGGAGCTTTCGCTCCCAACCTTCCCGAAACGGCTCGATCTTCCGGTAGTGGCCCCGGGCCGCCTTGGGGTCGGCTTCCAACTGCACGATCATCCGGTCGGTGGCCAGCGCCTGCCGGAACGCGTACCAGCAGAAGAACGGCACCAGCACAATCATGGCCACGATGGGAATGTTGTCGGGTAGGGAGACGATCGCCCAGAGCTGATACCAATCCATGTCAATGTCCTCGCTTCACCCGGCAAGGCAGCCTGCACCAGGATCTGCCTTAGGGGAGCTCACCTCCTGACGCGCTTGATCTCCGACTCCAGCATGACCGGCGCCGGACCGGAAATGCTTCCGTCCTTTCGCACCCGCCAGAAATGGACGGCCAGAAATGCCGTGAGAATGAAGGGGATGGCGATGCAATGCCAGATGTAGGCCCGCAACAGGGCATTGGCGTCCACTATGGACCCACCCAGCAAGGCAAACCTCACGTCGTTGAAGGCCGTGATTCCCAACTCGGGACCGAACGGGCCCTCGTGGCCCAGCAGCGGTGTGGCCCGGGCCATGCTGGTCCCCACCGTGACCGCCCAGAAACCCAATTGGTCGTCGGGCAGCAGGTATCCGGTGAAGGAGAGGAGCAGGGTCAGAACCAGACAGATCACTCCGACGGTCCAATTGAACTCTCTCGGCGACTTGTACGACCCGGTCAAAAACACCCGAAACATGTGGAGCCACACGGTCAGGATCATCAGATGGGCGGCCCAGCGATGCATGTTCCGCAGCAACCCGCCGAACGGGACGTCGTTGTGCAGATACATGATGTCCGCGTACGCCTGACCCTTGGTCGGGTGGTAGTAGAACATGAGGAAAATGCCGGTGATGGTCAGGACCAGAAATAGGTAGAAGGAGAGCCCTCCCATGCCCCAGGTGAACCGGAAGCGGACGGCGTCCCGGTTGATCTTGGCAGGATGCAGGTGCAGAAAGACATTCGTCAGAACCGCCAGTGAGCGGTTGCGGGGCGTGTCATCCAGCTTGTGACGAAAGACCGACTTCCAGAGTTTACTCCCTTTGTATTGCCGGATCGCTTTGACATCATCCTTACCTTTATCAACGAAGGATCCGATGTAGGGATCAAGGACGGCCTGGACTTTGTTGAGGAGCGACTTGAGCTTTCCGGGAGGGGGGGCAGGCTCCACCTCTCCCCGCTTATTCTGGACCATGGTCTTCCTCGCTCAGATCTCCAACGGTTCGACTGACTTCGACACCGGGATCAGACAGGCAGATACGACCCCTCTTCCCGGAACTCGCACGGCGCCCCCGGCGGACACCTGTAGACCCGGCTCACGTCCACCAAGATCTGCCCATCCGCGCCCAGCTCCACGTGGGCTCGGTCCATGGGGCGGGGGGCCGGACCTTCGAAGTTTCTGCCTTCACTGTCGTAGCCGCTGCCATGACAGGGGCACTTGAACTTCTGCTCGCTCTCGACCCAGTCCGGAGTACAGCCCAGATGGGTGCAAATGGCGGAAATGACGAAGACGCCTTCCGCGTTCCGCACCACCCAAATGCGGTACTTCTGCTGAAACCGCGTGTCCACCCCGAAGGCGAAATCGCTCGGATAGCCCACCTTGAACGTGGTCTTGGGTTCGAACAGGGTGCGCGGGAAGAAGAAGCGCAAGGTCATGAAGAAATTGGCCGTCAGAAAGGCGAAGATGCTGGCAAAGGCGAACTTCCGGCGCCGAATCAGGCGCCTTTCGCCCTTGGCATCTCCGTCCGCCCGAGTAACTTTTCTTGCAGGCATTCTCGATACAACTCGCAGGTTTCAGAACAACGACTCGACCCCACTCCGGCTCGATGTCCTCGACAGTTCCCGAACTGTTAAAACATCCTCCGCCGGAGCTTGTCAAGGGCGCAGCAGCATGGTTTCCGCCGTGGGCCGATGTCCCCGGCGGCAGGCTGTGGCAACTTCAGGGCCGTTGGCGAAAGGCCAGATAAAGGAACAGTGTCAAGATCATCACAGGCGGCACGCCGAGAACCAGTATCCCGGCATTCAAAGTCGAGAACTGGCCCAGCACCTGAGCGGAACTCTTGCACATGGCGCAGCCTTGGGCCATCAGTCCGGACTCCG
Source organism: Acidobacteriota bacterium (assembly GCA_965263035.1). Taxonomy (GTDB): domain Bacteria; phylum Acidobacteriota; class UBA6911; order RPQK01; family JAJDTT01; genus JAJDTT01. The sequence goes on along the minus strand of OZ253580.1, from coordinate 2,958,441 downwards.
GCCCGGCAACCAGTTGGAGCCCTGCCAAACTCGCCGCCGCCCGGCGCAAGAACCGGAACTTTCCCGCCCGGCGTCCGTCCATTACGGCTTCAACTCCAGCGCCCGGACCCCGTCCGGAAGCGGAAACGCCAGCATCAGAATGACGCAGATCAGCAACATGGGAATCAGGGAGATGAAGAGGCTGAACTTCTCGAAACGCAGGTGCATGAAATAGGCCACGATAAGACCCGCCTTGAAGAAGGAGAGGATCACCAGCGTGGACAACATGAGCATGATCGAGAGGTTGATGTAAGCCAGCACCACCTCCACGACGGTCACCACCAGGAGCACCACCCAAACCGTCAGATAGAGCCGATTGTGGGAATGTTCGTCACTCATGGACTCGCCTTTCTCCGGATCTCAGATTACGTTGGACAACAGGTAGACCAAGGGGAAGATGAACATCCACACCAAGTCCACGAAGTGCCAGTAGAGGCCGCTCACCTCCACGTCCTCGGAGTTGAACCGGCCGCCCTTGAAACCCCAGGCCACGATCCCCAGATAGATGACGCCGGCGGTCACATGTGTCATGTGGAGCCCGGTCAGGGTGAAGAAGGTGGCCCCGAACAGCGGAACCCCCCAGGGATTGCCGAACGGAGTGACTCCATGTTGGATCAACTGCATCCATTCGTTGGCGTGGAGCACGATGAAGGCCAGTCCTCCCGCCATGGTGGCCCAGATCCACTTCGCCGCGGTCGATCGATCGCCGCGGTGCGCGGCGGCGACGGCCAGGACCATGGTCAGCGAACTGGAGAGCAGGCAGAAGGTCATGACCGAAGCCAGCGCGATGCTGGCCGGCTCGAAGGGGCGGGGCCAGCCCTCGTTGGCGACTCGGACGTAGGTGTAGGCCAGCAGCAGAGCCGTGAAGGTCAAGGTGTCGGAGAGGATGAAAAGCCACATCCCCAGCTTCTTGGAACCGACGGCGAACGGGGAACGCCCACCCGCCCAATCGGAAATGCTCGCGTCGTGTGCCTGCTGAGCCATCCATTACCTCCAGAGGAAAAGGAACAACAGAAGATAGACCCAGAGTCCATCCATGAAATGCCAGTAGATGGCCGTAACGTTGAGAACCGTACGGGTCGGGGGACGATCCTGCAGCAGCCTCCGGGACAAATAGACCAACGCCGCCACACCGCCCAGGAGATGGACGCCGTGGGCGCCGGTCAGGATGTAGAAGAAGGCGCTGCTGGGATTGGTGCGCAGATAGATTCCCGCACCGGCCAGTTGCTGCCAGACCACGAGCTGCCCCAGTAAAAAGATGACACCGAGGCTCGTGGTTGCCAGCCACCATTTGGCCAGGGCGGCCGTTTCGCCGTAGAGCCTCCGGGCCCTCTCCATAGTGAGGCTGCTGGCCAGCAGAACCAACGTGTTCACCCAGACCAGGGGGGGGAACGCCGTCGCGAGCCAATCGTCCGAGATTCCCTTGCGCACGATGTAGGCGCTGGTGAAGGCGGCGAACAGCATGGTCACCGCCGCCATGAGCACCAGCATTCCGGTGTAGTAGCGATGCTCGGGAACTCCCGGACGCCCTCCCCGGGAATCGCCCCAGCCTCCGCGCCCGGTGGGCAGGGCCGGAGCGCCGGACAGAACGGGACTGCGGGGGTCCAATTCACGGACGGCGGTCTTGGGAGGGGAAGGTGGTGTGACGATTGCCATGCTTCAGCCGGTGGACCCGCGCGCGTCGGGAGCAGTTTGAGGGATGAAGTCTTCCTTGGCGCCCGGGACGCTGTACTCGTACGGCCCGCGATGCACCACCGGAAACTTGCCGCCGAAGTTGTCATGGGGCGGAGGAGAGGGGACCTCCCACTCGATGGTGGTTGCCCGCCAGGGGTTCCGTTCCGCCACCCGGCCCTTGAAGAGGCTATAGGCGAAGTTGGCCACGAAGATGAGCTGGGCGGTCACCGTGATGAAGGCGGCCACCGTGATGAACTGCTGTAGCGAAACCAGGGGCTGCAGAAAATCGAAGGAGGTCAATTCGGCGTATCTCCGCGGCTGCCCGGCGATCCCCAGATTGTGCATGGGCATGAAGATGCAGTAGACCCCGACGAAGGTGAACCAGAAATGCACCTTGCCCCAGAACTCGCTCAGATGGCGCCCGAACATCTTGGAAAACCAGTAGTAGGTGGCGGCGAAGATGCCGAAGATGGCCGCCACTCCCATGATCATGTGGAAGTGTCCCACCACGAAGTATGTGTCGTGGAGGTAGACGTCCACCGCGGGCTGGTTCAGGAACAGGCCCGTCAGGCCGCCGGTCACGAACAGGGAGACGAAACCCAGGGCGTAGAGCATGGCGGTGGTCAATTGGATCCGGCCGCCCCAGAGGGTTCCCAGCCAGTTGAACGTCTTGATGGCCGACGGCACGGCCACCGCCGTGGTGGTCAGCGAGAAGACGATGGCGGTGTAGGGGCTCATCCCGCTCAGGAACATGTGGTGGCCCCAGACGATGAAGCTCACCGCGCCGATGCCGATGATGGCGAAGGCCATGGCCTTGTAACCGAACACCGGTTTGCGGGCGAAGGTGGCCAGGATGTGGGAGACGACCCCCATCCCTGGAAGGATGGCAATGTAGACCTCGGGATGACCGAAGAACCAGAAAAGATGCTGCCAGAGCAGCGGCGATCCCCCCGTGTGGTCGATGACCTGGTCACTCACCACCAGCCCACCGGGAATGAAGAAGCTGGTTCCGGCCCACCGGTCCAAGAGCAGGAGGACTCCTGCTGCCAGCAGGACTCCGAACGCCAGCAGGCCCAGGATGGCGGTGACGAACCAGCCCCAGACCGTCAGCGGCAGGCGCATCATGGTGAGACCCTTGGCGCGCATGTCGATGGTGGTGGTGATGAAGTTCAGGGCACCCAGGAGTGAGGCCACGCAGAACAAGGCAATGCTCACCACCCATAGGCTCTGTCCAGTGCCCAACCCCGGTCCGGCGATCTCCCCCAGCGCACTCAGAGGAGGATAGGCCGTCCATCCCGAGATGGGCGCACCCCCTTCCACGAAGAACGCAGCCATGAGAACGCCCAGCGCCAGGAAAGTCACCCAGAACGAGAGCATGTTGAGGATGGGGAAGGCCATGTCGTCGGCGCCGATCTGGATGGGCAGGAAATAATTCCCGAAGCCGCCCTGAGGAGCCGTCGTGAGCACGAAGAAGACCATGATGGTCCCATGCATGGTGAGCATGGCCAAGTAGAACTCGGGGGTCATGATTCCGCCCGGAGCCCCCTCCGGAAAGAGGGCGCCCAGAATGGATACCTCGGTGCCCGGCCATGCCAGATTCAAGCGAATCAGCACCGACAGACCCATCCCCACCAGAACTGAGAACAGAGCCAGCAGGTAGTACTGGATCCCGATTACCTTGTGGTCGGTGCTGAAGATGTACTTTCGAACCCAGCCTGACGGCGCTTCGTGGTGAGCGGCGTGCGTCTGAACCTCTTCTGCCATAGCGGTCAAACTCCCTGCGTCTCCGGCACCCTATTCTTCAGCCTGGTCCTTCAGCCACTGGGCGAAGTCCGCCTCCGAAAGCACTTCCAGAAAACTCCGCATGTTGTAATGCTGCAGCCCGCACAGCTCGGCGCAGGCGATCTCGAATCGGCCGGTTCTGGTGGCCGTGAACTGAACGGGGATGAGTAGTCCCGGGACCAGATCCTGTTTGACCCGAAGCTCCCGTACCGAGAAGGCGTGGGTCACGTCCTTGGAGCGCAGGAGCAGCTCCACCGGCTTGCCCAAGGGCACCGCCATGACGGGAACGACCAGGTCATCCTGGGCGGCGGCATCGGAACGGTCCAATCCCAATGGATTGCCCCCTTCGTCATTGATGAGTTCCGTGGCCAACTTCCCGAACTCGCCGTCGGGGCCGGGATATCTCATGTTCCAGGCGAACTGCTGTCCGGTCACCTCAATGCGGACGGCGTCCTCAGGGGTTTCGGCCAGGTAGAGGCTGGCCCATATGCTCTGGCCCGGGATCACCATGGCGAAGAAGATCACGGTTGTGGCCAGGGTCCAGATCACCTCGAGCTTCTCGCTCCCGTGGGTATAGTGGGCCACCTTTCCGGCGCCGTCCCGGTAGCGCGCTATGAGGTAGCCGAGGCCCACCTGCGCCAGGATGAAGATGACCCCGGTCACCACCAGGGTCACCATGAACTGCCGGTCCAAGTCGGCGCCATGCGCCGACGCCACTTCGGGAAACCACCAGTACTTGCCTACCATCAGCACCGTGGAAACCACCGTGATGATCCAGATCGTCACCGCCAATATCATGAGTCACGCCTCCAAAAATCGACGCCATTGTACCAACTGCCGGAGTAGATTCAAGACGAGAAATAAACGAAAAAGGAACGAGGAGCGAGAGAAAGTCTCACGGGCTTCCCGGAAGGAGGACGGGTCACTACACTGGCGGTGTGGACCCAGCAGACACCGGCTCCCTCAGCTTCAGGCTGGACGGGACCTGGTACACCCTGATTTTTCCCCGGAACGGCTGGCTGGCCGTGGATCTGCTTCGCTACCTGGACGACGTTCTGGAAGCTTCCGACCCGGCGGCGGCCATCTTGAAGTTGCTGGGATATACGCTGCAGATCGGTGTCGACCCTCCCCGGCGCAGGGCGACTCACTGGCTGGAGGTCGACTTGGCTCAGCGACGGTTGACCACCAACTCCGAGCTGGTGCGAAGAGCCGTGGATCGGACGCCGGCTCCATCGGACCCGGTCCGGACGCTGGAAAAGGTCCACGGAGTTCTGGACCGCTTCGACTTCACCGTGGTGCTCCATCGCGGCAGGCTCGGATGATCGGGGCGTTCTCGTCCGGCGCGATGCCGCAGGCGGGTGACGAACAGCCTCTCCCTATCGAAGTGACTCGTTTGAGGACGGCAGGGGCTGAGAAGGGCGCTGCCGAGTTGATTGGAGAGAGGCTGATGAATCTCGGATGGGACAAGGGACGCCCTTCTCAAGGACGGATTGTAACTGGTCACCCCTGACATTAATTCCGCAGGGGCGGCAACTTTCCAGCCGCCGAAACTCCCATGTTGCATGGGCGCGTGGAAGAAGGAGCGACTAAAAGTCGCCCCTTCAAACCGGTCCATGCTACGATCAACTCTGTACGCAAACGCATGAATCTCCATTTCTTCAGCCAGTTGGACCGTCACCTGGACGCCATCCCGGACCAAGTCGCCCTGCAGGGCATCAACGATGAGGGGCGGGAAGTCTTCACCTACCGCCGGGTCGGACGGGAAGTCTCCTCCATCGCCCTTTTCCTGCAGCACCACGGCGTCCGGGAGGGGGACAAGGTGGCCATCCTCATGGAGAACCATCCGCGGTGGGGAATCGCTTTCCTGGCGGCCCAGAGCACCGGCGCCGTGATGGCGCCCTTCGACGTCCTTCACACGGATGAAACTCTGGCCTATCTCCTCGAGCATGCCGGGTGCCAGTTCGTGATCTGCTCGGAACGTTTCCATCCGCGGCTGGCGCCGATCTGGGAACACCTGGGCTATACCCTTCCGATCCTGGCAGTGGGCGAGATTCCCGAGGCGGAGAACCAATGGGACCGGGTGCTGGAAGAATTCGACGGAACCGCTTCCATGCCTCTGGTCGAAAGAGGGGCCGACGAACCTTTCCTCATCCTGTACACGAGCGGCACCACCGGCAATCCCAAGGGTGTGGTCCTGAGCCGCCGAAACGTGTACCGGAACATGGGCGAGCTCCTGAAGATGATTCAGGTCTCCTCCCAAGACCACATCCTTTCGGTCCTCCCGCTCTATCACGTGCTGGCTCTGGTCGCCAATTTCATCATCCCTCTCTACGCGGGAGCGAGGGTGACCTATCTGGACACCCTGGAAGCCCAGCGGGTGCTGCGGGCGTTTCGAGAGGAGCTGATCACCATCTTCGTCTGCGTGCCCCAGTTCTACTACCTGCTTCACCGGCGCATCCTCCAGGAGATCGGAAAACAGCCGCTGGTGCGCAGAATCCTTTTTCGCTGCCTCCTGGCCTTTTCCCGATTCTGCAACCGAAAACTCGGTTTCAACCCGGGACGCACCCTGTTCCGGCCTCTGCACAGCAAGTTCGGACTCCAATTCCGTTACTTCGGCGTCGGCGGCGCCCGCTTCGACGAGAAGGTGGCCCTGTCGTTGCGAGATCTGGGCTTCACCATCATCCAGGCCTACGGGATGACCGAGACGGCGGCCCTGGCCACGCTGAACCCACCCTCCACCCGGGAGTTGGGTTCGGTCGGAATGCCTCTTCCGCACGTCCAGATCCGAATTCAGGACCCCGATCCGGACGGGATCGGACGCGTCCTGATCCGGGGCGAGAACATCATGCACGGGTACTGGAGGAATCCCGAAGAGACGGAGAAGACCTTTCGGGACGGCTGGCTCGACAGCGGCGATCTGGGCTACGTGTCCGCATCCGGGAGCCTCTACATCACCGGGCGTGACAAGGAGATGATCGTCCTGCCCTCGGGAAAGAACGTCTTCCCCGAAGAGGTGGAGCACCACTACCAGAGCCACTGTCCCTACATCAAGGAAATGTGCGTGCTGGGCGTCCAGACGCCCGAAGGCGAGATTCAGGAACGGCTCCACGCCGTGATCGTCCCCGACTTCGACGTGCTGCGCAGCAATCAGGTGGTCAATTCGCAGGAGATGATCCACTACCTGCTGGAAGGGATCTCCCAGCAGTTGCCCCCCTACAAGCGAGTCCACAGCTTCGCCATTCGGACCGAGCCTCTCCCCCGGACCACGACCCGGAAGATCAAACGCTTCGTCCTCCAACGGGAGGTCGAGGCCAGCGCCGCAAGCGAGTCCCCGGCCCGCTTCGAAGCTGCCAGCGCGCCCGAGACTCCCACCGAGGAACGAATCTTCGAGCTGCTTCGCCGGACCCGCAAGGCGCCCCTCATCCACAGGGAGATGAACCTGGAATTGGACCTCGGTTTCGATTCGCTGGAAAGAGTCGAGTTCCTGTCGAGCCTGCAGGACACTTTCGGGGTCCGAATCTCCGACGAGGCGGCGGCCGAGATTCTCACCGTCGACGATTTGGTCCGGGCCCTGGACGGAGCCGAATCGCCCGACTCCGAAGCCGACGGGAGTTCCTGGCTTTCCTGGGGAGAGATCCTGGCGAACCCCCTGGAAGGACAGGATGCGGTCCTCATGCGCAAGACCCTGGGCCACGGGCGTCTGTCGGACCTGGCCTTCTACGCCACGGCCAAGACCGTCCACACCCTGGCCCGGATCCTCTTCCGCATCAAGACCCGCGGCGCCGAGAACCTGCCGCGAGAGTATCCGTTCATGCTCTGTCCCAACCACCTCAGCTATCTGGACGCCTTCCTGGTGGCGGCCGTGCTGCCCTACCGTCTGACCCGGCGGATCTTCTTTCTGGGCTACAGCGACTACTTCATAGGCCGATTCACGTCGTTGGTGGGCCGTTTCCTCAAAGTGGTGCCGGTGGACGCGGACCGCTATCTCCGTCAAGCCCTGCGCCTGGGCGCCGAGGGGCTCAAGAAGGGAAAAGTCCTGTGCGTCTTCCCAGAGGGCACCCGCTCCATCGACGGCCGCCTGAAGCCGTTCCGCAAGGGACCCGCCATCCTCTCCACGGAACTGAGGGTTCCCGTAGTCCCGGTGGGAATCAAGGGGACCTACGAAGCCTGGCGCCGCGGCTCCAACCGAATCCGTCTCCACCCGGTGGAGATCACGTTCGGCAAGCCCTTTCTGCCGGAGCCGGAGGACTATCAGGAGGCGACCCAACGCATCTTCCAATCCGTGGAGCAGTTGATCCCGGCCCGCAAGCCGGCTTAAATGACAGTATGGCCTTGGTGCCTCCCTCGCTCCCCCTCCAGCATCTGGACACGCTCTGGTTCCAGATCGCCGGGACCCTCTGCAACCTTCGCTGCAATCACTGCTTCATCAGTTGCGCCCCGGACAACCACGCCCTGGAGCTGATGGAAGCCCCCCGCATCTTCCGCTATTTGGACGATGCCCGGAGAATGGGGGTCAAGGAGATCTACTTCACCGGCGGCGAGCCCTTCATTCACCGGTCCTTCCTGTCCATACTCGAATGCGCCCTCCGGGATTTCCCGGTGTCCGTGCTGACCAACGGCGTCCTCATCGATCAGGCGAAAGCGGAACGGCTGCGGCGAATCGCGGACGGCTCCCGCTTCTCCCTCGAGATCCGCATCAGCATCGACGACTACGAAGAGGCGCGAAACGACGCCATTCGCGGCAACGGAACGTTCCGCAAGGCCCTGAAGGCGTACAAGCTGCTCTATGACCGCGGATTCCTGCCCATCCTCACGGTCACCGAGATGCGGGACTACCTGGACCCGCGGGGGGGAGAGCGCGACCTTCACGGCCGCTACGTGAAACTGCTCCGGTCCTTTGGTATCGACCGGCCCCGGATCAAGGTCATCCCCATCTTCGAAATGGGAATGCTGCCCACTCCCTCCGGCCAGCGCCCCGTGACGCCAGAGATGCTCCGCGAGCTGGACCCGGACGCCCTTCAATGTTCGTCTTCGCGAATCGTGGCGCACGACGGAGTCTATGCCTGCCCCATCCTGGTGGGCGAGCCGGAAGCCCGATTGGCGGATGACCTGGAGGGAGGCCTCCGGGACTGCTCCCTTTACCATTCCTCCTGCCATACCTGCTACGTCACCGGCATGACCTGCAAGAACTTCTGAGAAACAGAGGGAAACAGGAAAGAGTGAAGACGGGTGAGAAGTGTACGCGTTGCGGGCGCGGCCGGTGGGGGAACTTCTTGGATGACGAACGCGGGAGTGAGAAGTGAGAGAGCCTGACGGGCCGGCGGCCATGCAGAGCTATCGGAGAGTCGCTCTTTTTGGAGGGGTCTACAACAACTACCTGGCGCTAGGCGAATTGGTCCGGGAATGCCGGGCATCCCAAGTCGACGCCATCTTCTGCCTGGGCGACATGGGGGGATTCGGACCCCACCCCGATCGGTCCTTTCCGCTTCTGCGGTCCGGCGAGATCCAGAGCATCGCCGGGAACTACGACCTTTCGCTGGCGCAGGGCAATGAGGACTGCGGCTGCGGCTACACCGACCCCGCCGACAACCATTTCGCCCGCATCAGCTACGACTACACCTTCCTGAACACCTCCAGGGAAAACAAGGATTGGCTGGGAACGCTCCCTTCCAGCCTCGGTTTCGAACTGGGCCCGCTGCAGGTCCGCCTGTGCCACGGGTCTCCCCGGCGGGTCAACGAGTTCCTGTGGGACAGCACCTCGCCCGACCATCTGCTCTCCGGTTTTCTGGACAGCGCCGGGGCGGCCGTCCTCTGTTGCACCCATACCGGATTGAAGTGGCATCGGGAACTGCCCGGCCATAAACATTTCTTCAACGTGGGGGTCATCGGCCGCCCCGAGAACGACGGCCGCACCAACGTCTGGTACACCCTCCTGGAAGCGGACGGCTCCGACTTCAGATTCGAGTTTCGCCCGCTCCGATACGATCACCGGCGGCTGGCCCGGGAGATGCGGGACGAAGGGCTGCCGGAGGAATTCGTGGAGACGACGCAGACCGGGTGGTGGACCACCTGCCTGGAGATCATGCCCTCGAGGGAGCGCCGGACAGGCAAATTCTAGCAGTCCGTGGCGAAAGTCCCGCGAGCACCGAGGCCGTTCCTGCGCCCGCCGGACCAGGCGCGATGAGGGAGCATGCCGGGAGTATGCGACCGAGTCGCAACGCAGTCCACGCACGCTGCAGGGACGGTCGAATGCCGTGACGATTTTTGCCGCGGGCTGCTAGCAAGCAGGGTGGTCGGCGGAAACGCCGGTTTCAAACCGGCGGCGGGGCGGCGTAGGCCGTGGGATCGGGGATCCCTGATTCGGCAAAGGCCTCGATCCGTTCCTTGCACTTCCCACAGACGCCACAGTGCACACCCTTCCGAGCCTCGGCGCAACTGAGTGTCAGCTCAAGCGGGAGATCCTGCCCCAACCGAATCACTTCGGCCTTGGACATGCCCGCGAGAGGCCTCAGAAGACGGAGCGGAAAATCCAGACCTCGACTCAGAGTCCGCTCCAGGCCCTCGAAGAACTCGGGTGTGGCGTCGGAGAAGGGATTGCTGCCCAGAATGCCCAAGGCGATCCCGCCGACGGAGTTGAGGCGGCACCACACCGACGCCTTGACCATGAGGACCAGATTTCGGCCCGCGATCTCCCATCGCTCGTCCGCCTCATGGAAGCCGGGAATCCCGACGCCCGAGGTATGCCATAACCCGCCGTAGACATCGCTCATGGGCAGGTCCAGAACCTGCACCGGGTCGATTCGAGGATCGGCCACGCCTTCCAGGAAAGCGTTCAGCCGATCCAGCTCCTCACCTTCCCAGACCAGACCGCATTTGACGTAGACGGGAGTGACCCGGCGGGCCGACCGGGCCAGCGAGACCAGCATCACGCAACTGTCCAGTCCGCCGCTCACCAGGACGGCCGTGCGATCAGTCGTCATCCGCGCGGTACTCGGCGAAGGCGTCATGCGTTTCCCAGAGCCGCACCGCCGTCACCGGAAGGCGGCGAGCCCGGGCTTCGTGGAAAATGAGCTTGGCGATGTTCTCGGCAGTGGGATTCGACTTCATCACGTAGGGACTCTCCCCCACCCCGCGCAACGCTTCGATGAGGGGGTCGTCCTCCCGGAGAAGCATCCGGTGATCCAGCTGGCCGTCGATGAAGCGAGACACTTCTTTCTTCACGTCGCCGAAATCGTAGACCATGCCCCGATGGTCCAACCCACCGCTGGACAGCTCGATCTCCAGGATTCCATTGTGGCCGTGGGCGAACGCACACTTGCCGTCGTAATCCAACAGCCGGTGGCCATAGCAAAAGTGCAGGCGCTTGACGATGGTGTGCCGGCCCGCAACGCGCTTCGCTCCGCTACGGCTCATCCGGCTCCCTCCGTGAGGATCACGAACCATCTCCGGGGACCGTGCATCCCCTTGACCAGCACCTTCCCGATGTCCGCGGTCCGGCTCGGACCCGTGACCAGGGTGAGCGCGCTTCCCTCCTCTCCCGGCTGAACCCGTTCGAAGAGCTGGTCCAGGTTCGAGAGGAGGTCCCCCTCCGCCAAAAAGACGATATGGGTCTCGGGAAGAACGTTGAGCAGGCGCCCCCGGCCCGGCCCTACGGTTTGCACGACGGTCCCGGTCTCGGCGATGCCGAACGCGGCACTGGAGGCGGAGACGGGAATCGCGGCCAACCGGTCCCGTTCGATGGAGCGGGCGGCCAGTGTGATCGGAAGCCGGACCCGTCCCTGGTAGTGGTAGCTGAAGACCAGGTGGGGAGTGGAGAACGACTCGGGCAGGCGCAGCCTGTAGGGCAAGCCGTGCTTGATGAATATCTTCTCTTCTTCCCAGAAGACCTCCGTATGCCCCGTCTGCTGCAGGACCTGGGAGAGCACCTCCGCCGGGTTCCGCTCCCGGGCATCCAGAAACACGCCTCCGACCGCCTCCAATTCCCGGCGGAAGACTCCCACCGGGTCTTGGAACCTGGGGGCCTCGGGATATCCGGCCGGCAGGGGGGCGGGCGGCTTGACGCCGCAGGCCGCACGGACCTTCTGCATGATCCTCGGGCGACTCACTTCCCCTCCCTGTTCAGCGCCCGGAACTGCTCGCGGAAGCTTTTTTCGGGCAACGGCGGCAGATCCCGGTACCGGTCCCAACCGCTGAAGGGCGGCAACGGCACCCGCATCCTCCCATCCCTCACCAAGAACGGGTGGACCCGCCGCATGAAATTCCCCAGAAACGAATACCGTTTCGGAGAACTCATGGCCCAGGCCCAGAACTGCATGGCCCAGGCTTCCAGCGGCAGCTGCCGGGCCAGGCGCTGTTTACTCCGTTGGACCCGCTCGCGCAGCTTCAAGAGGATATGGGGGATCTCGATCTTGACCGGACAGATCTCGTAGCAGGCTCCGCAGAGCGAAGACGCGAAGGGGTGTTCGGGCGCCGCCTCCGCCGAGGTCAGTTGAGGAGTCAAGATGGCGCCGATGGGCCCCTGATAGGTGGAGCCGTAGGCGTGTCCGCCGATTCGCTGGTACACGGGGCAGACGTTCAAGCAGGCGCCGCAACGGATGCAGGCCAGCGTCTGCCGCAATTCCGAATCCGCCAGAATCCGGCTCCGGCCGTTGTCCACCAGCACCAGATAGAAGTCCCGCGGGCCGTCCCACTCTCCCTCCCGGCGCGGGCCGTTGATGAAATTGACGTAGCTGGTGCTCTTCTGTCCGGTGGCGCTCCGGGAGAGGAGCTTCAGAAATACCGCCAGGTCCCGGGCTCGGGGGATCACCTTCTCGATGCCCATGATGGCGATGTGCACCTCCGGCAGGGAGGCGCAGAGACGAACGTTCCCCTCGTTTTCCACCACCACCAGCGTTCCGGTTTCGGCGACGCCGAAATTCACGCCGGTGATTCCGGCTCCGGCGGTCAGAAAATGGCGCCGCAGGACGGCTCGCGCCGTGGCCGTGATCGCCTCCACGTCATCGGTGGGGGGCATGCCGAGCTCCCGGCCGAAGAGCTCGACCACCTCCTCCTTCGACTTGTGCAGAGCCGGGGTCACGATGTGAAAGGGCGTCTCCCGGGAGAGCTGGATGATGTACTCGCCCAGGTCCGTTTCCACCGGGTCCAGTTGGGCCCGCTCCAACTCTTCGTTGAGGTGGATCTCCTCTCCCAGCATGGTCTTGCTCTTGGCCACCTTCTTGATTTCCCGCTCCTGGAGAAGGCCCACGATGAACTCCAGGGCTTCGGCTCCGGTGTCGGCCCAGACCACCTTGCCGCCCTGAGCGATGACCTTCCGCTCCAACTCCTCGAGATAGTGGTCCAGGCGGGAGAGGGTATGGTCCTTGACGTCGCGGGCGTGCTGCCGGAGCTCTTCCCAGTTCGAAACCTCAGCGACGGCGCGGTCCCGGGCCTGGAGCGACTTTTCCAACGCCGGCCTCAGGTTGGCTTGTAGCGTAGCGTCGGACAAGACCGCCGAGGTGTTGGGCCGGATCCTGAGTTGCATCCAACTACTCCTCGAACTTCGACAACAGCTCGGCCAGGTGCAGGGTCCGGACCTGGGATCCCCGACGCTGGAGCAGACCGCCGATGTGCATCAGGCAACTGACATCGTTGGCCACCACGTAGCGGGCGCCCGACTCGTGAATGGTGTCCACCTTGTCCTCTCCGATGGCAGCGGAGACATCGGCAAACTTGACCGAGAAGGTCCCGCCAAACCCGCAACATCGGGCAGCGTAGGGCATTTCCACGAACCGGACTCCTTCCACGCCCTGGATCAGGAGGCGCGGCTGCCGGGCAATCCCCAATTCCCGAAGCTGGTGACAGGAGTCGTGGTAGGTGACGGCCTCCGGGAAGCGGGCGCCGGTCCGGGTCACTCCCAGGACCGAAACCAGGAAGTCGGACAGCTCGTAGGTCCTCCCGGCGATCTCCCGGGCCAGCCGGCGCTCCCGGGAATCGGGCGGGAAAAGAGTGGGGACGAACACCTTGAGCATGGTGGCGCACGATCCGGAAGGAACCACGACGGGGCCGCTGTCGGCATAAGCTTCCAGGAATCGCCGGGCCACGGTGCGGCTCTCCTCGGAATGACCGCCGTTGAACGCCGGTTGGCCGCAACAGGCCTGGCGTTCATCGAAATCGACGTCGACCCCCAGCCGATTCAGAATCTTGAACGTGCTGAGTCCCACCTGGGGAAAGATCTGATCCACCAGGCAGGTCACGAACAGCGACACCTTCATAGCGACGTCCGCGCAGGGTTCCGGAACCGGACCGAATTCATGCCCCGGTCCCGGCGGCCCGCCCAGTCTACTACGGATGGAGAGATGTGGCTTTTCTCTTTCCTCTCCTCCGGGCCTGCTATAGAGTTGTCGGCAATGGGCAGGCAGTCGGGCGCGAGAATCAGGGTCGCTGGATCCGTCGGTCTCCTGTTGGCGGTAGCTCTTCCATCAGTGCTTCTGCTTTGCGGCGCCGAGGCCGCCGCGTCTCAGGGCAGGCTCTACAGATCATGGATCCCCGCCGCCGAGAGGCCGCATCTGGATCTGTCCGGATCGCTGTCGACCCTCGACGGAAAGCGAGTCCCCCTCCAGGAGTTGAAGGGCAAGGCCCTGTTGATCAACGCCTGGGCCACCTGGTGCGGACCCTGCCGGCTGGAGATGCCCTATCTGGCCGACCTTTATCGCAGGCTTTCCAAAGAAGGTCTGGCGGTTGCCGCCGTGAGTTGGGAGGAACCCGGGGCTGTCCGGACGTTTCTCGAAGAGACGGGCGCCGACTACCCCTTCCTGCTGTTGTCGGATCCTGAACGGATCCTCCAAGGCCGCTTTCAGGTCACCGGACTCCCCACCACACTGATCGTCGACGCCCGTGGAAGACTGGCGTTGCACCATGTGGGGATGCACGTCTGGAACTCCCCGGAAGTCGTGAGCCGAATCCGTCACCTTTTGGCCGAATGACCAAGTGGTTTCGCTTCCGCTGCATCAATGACTCCTGCCTCCGGGAGTTTCCGATCCAAAACAAGCTCTACCAGTGTCCCCGTTGCCAGGACCTGCTGGACATCGTCTACGACTTCAGCCGGACCGACGTGGACTCCCTCAAGGAGAGCTTTTCGCGGAGGCGTCTCTCGAATCGCCCCCTCGACGTGAGCGGGGTGTGGCGATATCGAGAACTGCTTCCCTTCGAAGCCGGAGACCTGGACCGGGTGGTGACTATGGGCGAGGGGAACACGCCCATCCTGGACGCCCCTCGGTGCGCCGAATACGTGGGCCTGGATCGGCTCCAGGTGAAGCACCTGGGCTGGAACCCCAGCGGCTCGTTCAAGGACTACGGCATGACCACGGCCGTCTCCCAGGCGATCCGGCTCGACGCCCAGGTCGTGGCCTGCGCTTCAACCGGGAACACGTCGGCCTCCATGGCCGCCTATTGCGCCCGCGCCGGCCTGCGGCCCGTCGTCTTCATTCCAGAAGGCCAGATTGCATTCGGCAAGCTGGCCCAAGCCTTGGACTACGGCGCCTTGACTCTCCAGATCCAGGGCAGCTTCGACGTGGCCATGAAGCTGGTTCAGGAATTGGCCGCCGAGACCGACCTGTACCTGATGAACTCCATCAACCCATTCCGTCTGGAGGGCCAGAAGACGGTGATGCTGGAGTTGATGGATCAACTGGACTGGAAGAGTCCGGATCGGATCGTGGTTCCCGGCGGCAATCTGGGAAACAGCTCCTCCTACGGGAAGGTCCTGCTGGAGTTGAAAGAGTTGGGAATGATCGACAAGATTCCCAGAATCACGATCATCCAGGCCGAGGGCGCCGACCCTCTCTATCGGACCCTGGTGACCAGTTCGCAGGAACTGGTGCCCGTCAACGACGCCTGGACCCTGGCCAGCGCCATCAAGATCGGACAGCCCATCAGCTGGAAGAAGGCGGTTCGGGCCCTCCAATTCTCGGATGGATGGTGCGACAAGGTCACGGAGCAGGAAATCGCCGACGCCAAGGCGATTCTGGGACGGGACGGAATCGGGTGCGAACCCGCCTCGGCCACCACGGTGGCCGGTCTCAAGCGCCTGCTGGACACCCGCGGCGAGGAGCGTCCCGAGGTGACCATCGACCCCTCCGAGAACGTGGTGGCCATTCTGACCGGACATCAACTCAAGGACCCCGAGTACACGGTCAACTACCACCTGGACAACCTCTACGAGCACGCCGCCTACGAGAACCGGATCGTCGAGAAGCACGGCAAAATCCAATCCACTTACGCCAACCCCCCGGTCCACGTGCCCCCCGACAAGGAAAAGCTCCACCAACTCCTTGGCCTTTAGCCGAACCCTGATTTGTCAACCGTCCGTGGTGAGAGTCCCGCGAGCACCGAGACCGTTCCTGCGCCCGCCGGACCAGGCGCAACGGAGGGAGCATGCCGGGAGTATGTGAGCCGATAGCAACGCAGTCCGCGCACGGTGCAGGGACGGTCGAATGCCGTGACGACTTTTGCCACGGGCTGTTAAGATGCGGCCATGGATTCCCAGCCTCCGGGGCCGGCCGGCTCAGCCCTCGAGTCCGAACGCCTCGAGGCCATTCTGGGCGAGAAGACCAGCAAGTTGCCCTCCCGGGAAGAAGCCAAGCTGGTCAACCTGGACCCTCTCCGGCGCTACCTTCTGGAGATCAGCCAGTTTGAACCGCTGACGGTGGAAGAAGAGCGGTCACTGATCCGGCGCTATCAGCAGGGGGGCGATCAGGAGGCCGCCTATCGCCTGATCACCTCCAACCTGAAGCGGGTGGTCAAGATCGCCCTCATCTACCGGCGCGTCTACAACAACGTCATGGACTTGATCCAGGAAGGGAACATCGGTCTGATCCAAGCCCTGGGCCGATTCGATCCCGACAAGGGAACCCGCCTGCCCACCTACGCCTCCTGGTGGATCAAGGCCTACATCATCAAGTTCATCATGGACAATTTCCGGATCGTCCGGATCGGCACCACCAACCAGCGGCGGAGGCTTCTCTTCAACCTGCGCAAAGAGAAGGAGCGGTTGCGGCTTCAGGGGATCGAGCCCACCACATCGCTGATCGCCAAGAGACTCGATGTGCCCGTCGAGGAGGTCCGGGCAGTGGAGCATGCCATCGAGTCCTCTGACCTGAGCCTGGACCATTATATCGACCCCAACCAGACCATCCGGCACCTGGACATGCTCAAGGCCACCGAGGATCTGGTGGACGAGACACTGGCACGGGGCGAGTTGAAACGGCTTTTTGCCCACAAGCTTCGCGAGTTCGCCGAAACGCTGAACGAACGGGAGCGGGCCATCCTGAACGAGCGCCTCATCGCCGAGGAGCCCAAGACCCTGCAACAGCTGGGGACGCGCTTCGGTGTGAGTCGAGAGGCGATCCGCCTCAACCAGATCTCATTGACCAAGAAGATCAAGGCCTACATGGAAGACGCCCTGAAGAACGTCACCGACGTGGAGTTCGCCCTGATTTCCTGAGGCGAGACCGCGAGAACGGTCACCCAGCCTCTTCCCTCTCTCTTCTGTTTCCGCTTCTTTCTTCTTGGAAACAGAGGAAACGAGGAAAGAGAAAAGAAGAAAGAGTGAAGAAAGGCGCGCCGTTTACGCGTAGCGGGTCGCAGAACGGAGAGTGGTCTCGCCGAGGGCGCCTGAGCCAATTCGACTCGATGCCTTGTTTCTCACCTGATACCGCCGGACCCTGTCCGATGAGAGAGTTTTACTATCCATAGCAAATAATCGGTCTCATTTTGCTATGAACGGACAAATTGTCCACGCAACGTCACTTCCCGTCTGACGCCGCCGGGCGTCGGCCGGTGGGGGAGCTTTTCTTTTTCCTCTTTCTCCCTCTCAGACAATGAGCATGGCGTCGCCGTAGCTGTAGAAGCGATAGCAGCGAGCGACGGCCTCTCGGTAGCTCTCTTTCAACAGCCGGCCTCCGGCGAACGCCGCCACCGGGAGCAAGAGTGACGTCCCGGGAAGGTGAAAGTTGGTGATGAGGCCGCCGATGACTCCGAATTCGAAGCCGGACTTCACGAAGAGGTCGGTCCATCCCCGCTCCTGCACCACGTCGCCGTGGTGGCGGTGAACCTGCCCCAGAACCCGGGTCGACGTGGTCCCTACCGCGATGACGCGCCCCCCCGCCCGGCGGTGGCGCCGAATCCCTCCGCGCCGATTCCGCCGAGACCTCGTAGTACCCCGAGTGCATCCGGTGGTCCTCGACTCGATCCGCCACGATAGGTTGGAACGTCCCGTACCCCACGTGCAATGTGATCTTGCAATGGTTCAAACGAGAGAGGAGCGCTTCGGTGAAGTGGAGTCCGGCCGTCGGGGCGGCCGCCGAACCCGGCTTGGCGGCGTACACCGTCTGATAGGCCTCGCGGTCTCGGGAGTCGACCTCCCGCTGGATGTAGGGAGGCAGGGGCGGGCGTCCCACTCGCTCCAGGACCTCCTGAAAATCCCCGGCGGGTTCCAGCCGGACCTGACGGACGGGGGGACCGGGATCGTCCAACACACGAATCGACAGCAACTCCGGAAGAACGGTGAGGAGGTCGCCGGCGCGGGCCCGGCGGCCCGGCTTGAGCAGGGCCCGCCAGACCTGACTCTCGAGAGCATCCAGCAGCAACACCTCGATTTGCCCTCCCGTCTCCTTGACGGCCGCCAGCCGGGCGGGCAGGACTCGGGAGTCGTTCAACACCAGGAGATCCCGCTCCGACACGAGATCGGGGAGATCGGCGAACCGGGCGTGCTCCCAGGTGCCGGTCTTCCGGCGGAGCACCATCAGTCGCGGGGAGAGTGGGGACGTTGTGCGATGAGGCGCCGAGGCAGTTCGTAGTCGAAATCGTCCAGCTTCAAGACGTGTTTCATTTTATTTCAGAGCGTAGAGTCGAAGCGGGCACCCACGAGGGGTACCCCTACTATACGGCGGATTGTGCGAGAATGGCGCGTCCATGTCGTTCAGAGTTCCGAGGCCGGTTCTTTCATTGTCCGGCGGTCACTTCCTCATCGACTGCTACGCCAGCATGTTCGGGGCGTTCCTGCCCTTCCTCCACCAGGAACTGGACCTGTCGCTGGTCGAAGCCGGGATTCTGGGCGGCGTCCTGAGTTTTTCCAGCGCGTTCATGCAGCCCTTTTACGGCTACCTGGCCGACCGGCTGCGGAAACCTGTCTTCACCGCGTTGGGACCCGGACTGGCGGGGCTCTTCATCTCCGCCCTGGGCCTGGCTCCCGATTTCCGGGCGCTGTTGGTGATGGTCATTTTGGGCGGCGTCGGGATCTCGGCGTTTCACCCCCAGGCGGCGTCTATTGTCTCGGAGTCCTCCGCCCGCAGAAAGGGTTTCCACATGTCGGTTTTCGTCACCGGCGGCATGCTCGGCTACGCCCTGGGCCCGGTCTATATCACCGCCGTGATTGCCCTTGTGGGCCTGGGCTCCAGCCTCTGGGCGGGCGTGCCGGGCGTCGCCATGAGTCTGTACCTCATCCTTTACGGCCCGTCCCCGTCCCCGACGGCCGCTCTCCACCACAGAACACTTCTTTCGCGGCTTATGGAGCAACGAAAGCCACTTCTGATCCTCTACCTGCTCGTGGTCATCCGAGGATCCATTCAGATCATCTTCGTCGCTTTTCTCCCCTTGTATCTGACGCTGCACGGATATGGCGCGGCGCGGGCTGCCCTGGTTCTGAGCCTGTTTCTGCTGGCCGGCGGCAGCGCCGGTTTCCTGGGGGGCATCCTGAGCGACCGCTTCGGGGGCAAGAGCATCCTCGCTCTTTCCATGTGCGGCAGCCTGCCTCTGTTGCTGGCTTTTCTCTGGTCCCAGGGGCCAATTTCCATCGTGCTGTGCATTCTGGGAGGCGGCGTCCTGCTCTCCACCTCCCCCGTCAACGTGGTGATGGCCCAACAGATGGTGCCGGAGGCCACCTCCACCATCTCGGCGCTGCTCATGGGGTTCGCCTGGGGCGTGGGCGGCTTGCTCCTGCCCGTGGTTGGATTCGTCAGTCAGACGGTGGGTCTTCAGTTGACCATGACGGCCATCGTCCTCTTCGCGGTGCCAGGATTCATCCTGGCATTGCGGCTGCCGCCCGACCTGGGAAAAGGCGGGCTGACGGCCGCGCCACAGGCGGCACAGGAATGAGGACCGGCCGTCGCAGGCAACAAAACTGCGTTGAGGCTATTTACACGATTTCAGGGCTTGGTTTACAATCTGCGGACCGCATGTTGACCACTGCTGACGCCGAGAAGATATGGCAGGCTGCCGACAAGATCCTCGGCAATATCATTGACGGTTGGTACGGGAACGTCGCCAGCTTCTATATCACCAGCGAGCAGGTGGCGAACCTTCCCGATCAACAGGGAACCGAGGAGCTCAAGCGTTTCCACGACGAAAAGGGCCACCGAATCAAATTCAACAAGGGCGATCTGGACTTCACTTACGGACTGCGCTCTTCCTGGATCGACGGCGCGTTCATCGTGGAAGTGAGCGTCAACAACAAGGTGGAATCATTCGACTACGACGATTTTCTGCGTCGCCTCATGGCCCACTACCGGCATCTGGGAAGCGAGAAGGTGCCAACGCCCTACGAGTTGAAACACCTCCGCTACAACCAGATCTTTCTCCTGGAGCCCAGTCTGCAGGATGCTTTTGCCGTGGAGAGAAGGGGCGAGGGCGCCGACATCATGCGGCTCTCCTTCAAGGTGGACAACCCCTACCTCGAGAAGTGCTTTCGGCCCCAGGCGGGAAAGCAGATCATCGAGACCTATTGCGTCTCTCCCTTGCGAACAGTGTTCGCCGCCGTCTATCGCCGCCGCTCCAGTTGAGGCGGTGCGGCTTCCTCACTTGTAAGTCTCACGGATCCACCGCTCCAACGAACCCGCAGGGTCCTTGATGACCTGAGGGTCCACGGACAGGGGTTTGGAAGCCTGCGCGCGAGCCAGCAGCTTCATCCCGTGCTCGTACTCCCGAAACAGGTCCCGGCAGTACTGCAGGACGTCGGCATTCGGTCCCTTCACCCGTTCCGAGATGAGTGCGACGGCCTCTGGCGTAAACGTGATTTCCACTCCGTACTGCTTCTGGAACTCCCCCTCGAAGCGTTTGAGCTGGAACTGCAGGATGGCCTCGTGATGCAGGCCCGGCCTGGCCAGGAGTTCATCGAGCGCCGCCTGCGGATTCTCGACCAGCTCACGGTCCGCCACCAATTCCGTCACCTCATGATCCGGCAGATGGTATTTGTAGTCTCGGAAAATTCTCTCGCACACGGTCATCAGGCCGCGCGCGCCCGTCTCTTCCCGCTCCGCCAGCTCGGCAAGCGCCCGCATCGCCCCATCCTTGAAATAGGCGTCGATGCCGTAAGCCAGAAAGTCCTTCTTGTACTGCTTGAGGAGGGACCCTTCCGACCTCTTGAGGATCTGAAACAGGTCGTCGACGCTGAGGCGCCGACAGTGGGTCACGACCGGCAGGCGCCCGATGAACTCCGACTCGAAACCATACTCCACGAAGTCCGTGGACCGGATCTGCTGCAGCAGCAATTCCTCCTTCCGCTCCGCCTCCTGCTCTCCGCCCATGAAGCCGATCTGTCTCGAGCCCAGGCGTTTCCCGACAATCTCGGTCAGCCCGTTGAAGGCCCCGCTGACGATGAAGAGGATGTGCTTGGTGTTGATCGTCTTCTTTTCCAACTTGCGGCCAGATTGAATTTCCATCATAGATTGCATCTGGCTGGCGATGTCCGTGGGGGATCGCAACGGCACCTCCGTCTCCTCCATGAGCTTCAGGAGACCCCTTTGCACGCCGTGGCCGCTCACGTCTCTTCCCATCAGCCCCGTGGGTGCGGCGATCTTGTCGATCTCGTCCAGGTAGACGATTCCGTACTCCGCCAGCCGGACGTCGTCGTTCGCCTGTTGGACCAGTTCCCGGACCAGATCCTCCACGTCGCCCCCCACGTAGCCGGTCTCACTGTACCGGGTGGCGTCGGCCTTGCAGAACGGAACGCCGATCAAACGGGCGATGTTCTGGATCAGGTAGGTCTTTCCCACCCCCGTGGGACCGATGATGATGATGTTCTGCTTCTTGTACTCCCGGCACTCGTCCGGGTCGCTGCAGTTCTGGATGTGGTGGTAGTGGTCGCAGATCGCCGTGGCCAGAACCTTCTTGGCTTCGTCCTGCTGAATGACGAAACGGTCCAGATACTCCTTGATCTGACTCGGCCGATAGTCGAACGTCAGGTCACGATGCTCCACCGGTGCCTGATTCGGCTCTTCGCCCGTCTCCTCCCGATCCGATTTGGGGAACAATTCGACCCGCACCCCGGTCCCGTATTTGTTCTGGAGCAGCTGTTTCAGTTCGTCAGGATTGAATCGCTTGTCGGCGGTCACGGGCTTCCTCCCATCTGCAGGTCTCGCTCTTCCGAACGCAAGAGCCGAACCGGAAATTCGCGTCAAAAGTAACGCAACAACACTTCTCGCGCCGAAATCAGCGCCATGACGTTGGTGACGGCGGCTCCCGCCACGGCGGCGCCGGAGAGCCAGGCCGGGACCCGTTTGTCGGGCGGCAACTGCCGATTCAGCCAAATTGCCGCGATACAGGTCAGGCCCACACCTACATTGGTGCTGAAAAGCGCCACCATGTCCACCATGATGATGGGCGTCGTCCCACTCCAGATGAAGAATCCGGAAAGGACCAGGGTGGAGAGCCCGTAAACGTTTCTCACCCTGGAGAGCGACCACTCCCGGGCGCCGGGCAGGAGCTGCCGCAAAAAGCTGTGAGCGCCTCTGCCATAAATGTCGGGTAGCGCGTTCAATGTCCCCCAGAGGGCGGCGAGAATGGTGACGTAGTAGAGCGGAATCATCATGGGGGAGATTTCGGCGAAGATATGAGCCTGCTCCGTCAGCAGATCATATCCCTGCGGTATCTTCCGGGCGGGGTTCAGAATTGCGGCGCCGGACACCATGAAAGCCACCGTCACCAGAAACACGACCACGGTGTTGACTCCCACGTCGAATTTCAGAGGCCCCAGCGCGCGTTTTCTCGCAGAACCTCCCTTGACCCCCTTCAGGCTCCAGCCCTTCATCAGGGCCCAGTTGGAGTAGACCACGTAGTTCATGGGGATGCTGCCGGCGTATCCGAAGACCGCGGCCATCTCCAAAAGACGGCTTCTGCCCTTGATTTCAGTGGGGATCCAGTCCGGGTAGGGGGGGACCGTCCCCAGGCTGAACAGTCCCTTGAGAATCCCCGCGAAATCGGGCCGGGCCAGAAGGGTGGCGGTCACGGTTCCCACCAGGAGCACCAGGCAAACCAGCCCCTGCGACTTCTCCAGAGTGTCGTACCGTTGCACCAGGCCGACCAGGATGGCCAAGCTCAGGAAGGCCAGAGCCAGCCACTTGTAGGAGACGCTCAATCCGCCCGCCGCCAGCACCTGGCTCATCAAGCGCCCGCACGGGACGGCGATCACCACGAAGACGAAGGGAGCCACCAGAGACTCCAGCACCAGGACGACCCAGAGGAACCACCCCCGTGGACCGGGCAGATCCACCAGCTTCTCCGCCACCGCGCGTCCGGTGGCGACCGCATAGTGGCCCAAGAGATAAAGCGTCAGGAACGACTTGGCCAGGATGGCCAGAAGGATCAGCCAGAGGAGATCGTAACCGCCCCAGGCGCCGGTACGGACGGCCAGGACCGTTTCGCCGGCTCCCACCGTGGCGGATGCAACGATGGCGCCCGGACCGATCCGAGACAGCCACTTGCCCGGTCTCTGCATGAGCGCGTCATGGTACCAGACTCCATGTATACTCGAATCCCCATGGACACCCGCGACCGCCTGCAAGAGATTCTGCTGACCCGCTGCCTGAAAGTGGGTCGTTTCCGGCTCGCTTCGGGCCGGCACAGTCACTACTACCTGGACCTGAAGCGGGCCACCCTGGAGCCCGAGGGGGCCTACCTTTCAGCCCTGTTGATCCTGGAGGAGCTTCGGCGGCGTGAGGTTTCGGCGGCCGCCATCGGCGGTCTGAGCCTGGGCGCCGACCCCATCGTCGCCGCCGTGGCGGCGGTGAGTTTCGCCCACCGGGCCAGATTCGATCCGATTTCCGCGTTCATCGTCCGCAAGCAGCCCAAGAGCCACGGCACCCGGCGCTACCTGGAAGGCTACCAGGGACCCAAGGGGTCTCCGGTGGTGGTGGTCGACGATGTCTGCACGACGGGAGGATCGGCCCTGAAGGCCATCGTCCAGGCCGAGGCCGAAGGCTACCGCGTGGCCGCCGTCATCTCCATCGTCGATCGGGAGGAGGGCGCCGCCGAGAATCTGGATTCCTACCGCTATTTTTCCCTGTTTCGCGCGTCGGAACTCATGGCCGAGCCCGGACTTCGGCGCCAGTTGGAAGAACTCTCCCGCATTCCATCCTGACGAACGCCGGTCCGGCAACCTTCCGTTTCCCCCTCCGGAGCGGCCCTGGGCGATTCGTATTAGAATTGGGAAATCATGTCCAGGCTCAAGGTGGAATGCCCCGAATGCGGATGCAGACTCCTGGTCGACGGCAAGACCGGCCTCGTGATTCGAAGCGAGAGCAAGAAACAGGACTATTCCTTCGAGTCGGCCCTGGAGGCGATCACCGAGCGCAAGGCCAGGGCGGACCAGCGTTTCAGCAAAGTCGTGGATGACGAGAAACGCCGGCACGCCAGTCTGGAGGACAAGTTTCGGGAGGCCCTGCAGTCCAAGGACGAACTGGAGGACCCGAAGCGTCTCTGGGATCTGGATTGACCCTCCCTCCTGGGAGCCTGCGCCACAGAAATTGATCTACTGCGAAAGCGGTAGAATCGGTCCATATTTCCCCGATTTCTCGGCGAATAGAACAACTAGGCACCTCCAAATCGAGAAAATCCGGCCTCGATTCCCCACTTTCTCGCTACCATCGTTTCTACCGCGCAGACTCCCAGTGCGACCCGGATCAGCCGGAAATCGGCCCTGCTTCCTGTCTTCAGTTAGTCCAGAGCATCTTGACGGGCATCGCGAAAAGCCTGGGCGCGGCTTTTTGAACGCGCTCGCCGTCATGGAGGATGATGCCGCAAGAGAAACGGTCGCCCGCGGCCTCTCGCAGTCGCTTCAGGCCCTTGAAGTCCCTGGGGCGCACCGTCCCGCTTGCCTTGACTTCGATCCCGACGATTGCGCTGGGGGATCGCTCCAGCACGAAGTCAACTTCGACCTGATCCTTGTCGCGATAATGACTAATGGTCAGCTCCTCGCCGGAAAGAGTGGCCGCCTTGGCGAGCTCAGCGTAAACGAAGCTTTCCAGATGCGGCCCCAGTTTCTGCCGGTCCTTGGCCACTGCCGCCGCCGAGACCCGCTGGAGCGCCGCCAGCAGACCGGAATCCAGAAAGTGCAGCTTCGGCGCCTTGATGAGCCTTTTCAGCCCGCTACGATGCCAAGCGAAGATACGTCGGACCAGGAACATGTGTTCGAACAAGGCGAGCCAGCGGTCGACCGTCTTGCCGTCGACGCCAATTCGCGATCCGAGGGCCGACAGGTTGAGCAACTGGCCTGCGGAAACAGCCGCGTAGTCGATCAGGCGGCTCAGGTCGCTCAGCTTGGCGATGGAGGCGATATCGGAGACATCGCGTTCGGCGAGCGCGCGGGCATAAGCCCGCAGCCAGCTCCGCCGTCGGGAAGGAACCGCACGAGAAAGAGCTTCGGGAAAACCGCCGGAGATGATTCGTTCCGTCAAGCCGTCGGTCGATCCCGTCAGCGCGAGGTTCGGAAAATCTGCGGCAAAGGCTCGATCCAGGAAGTCCGGCGGACCGGTACCGGCGATCTCCGCTTGCGAAAACGGTAGGAGCTCGATCGTCTCGACGCGCCCCGCGAGCGAATCAGGCGAGATCGAGCCCCGGAAAAGGTCGACCGAGCCCGTGATCAGGAAGCGCCCGGGACGCGGGTCTTCATCCACCGCTTGCTTGAGTGCCAGGATGAGACCTGGCGCGCGCTGGATTTCATCGATCACCGCGGCCGGTTGGGCGCGCATGAAGCCAGCCGGATCATTTCGAGCAAACCGCCTGAACTGATCGTCATCCAGGGTGATGAAAGGGCGGCCGTCGGCAGCGGCGATACGGCGAGCGAGCGTCGTCTTGCCGGACTGGCGCGGCCCTACGATCGCGACGATGCGGGTATCTGCCAGCGCTGCGCGAACCGGCCGCTCGGCATGCCGCGCCACAAACTCCCCGGTGCGTATCGTCTGATCCGGCATCAGGCATCGTCCAATTCGGATTCCGACTCCGTCCGATTCGGAATGTAACACCGTCTGATTCGGAATGCACGCCGGAATCGGATTGGTCGCCACGTCAAATTTCGGGCGCCGGAGCGCTGGTCCTTGAATCTTGACGGCGCTAACCTGCAAATCAAGCGGCGGCAATTTTCAAGCAGTCAAGTTGGACGCATGGACGGCGCCTTGCGATGGCCGGCGGCTCCCGCCGAGACGTTTTCCAAACGTGGCGGGCACAGCGGCTACGCGGATCGTTCTCGTTTGGCAGCTAGTTACCGGCTTGCTGCTAGACTGGTACGGAAGGAGAACCATCCAATGGCAAGAAAAACTCTGTTTGTCGGCTTGGCTCTGGCCGCCATCGGTCTCTCTGGGGCGGGCGCGAAGGACGATGACGTGATGTCGAAGCTGACTGCGCTGGAAGGCGAATGGATCCTGCTGGACGAGAACGGCGGCGAAACCGGCGTCGTCGGCTCCAGCTTCCGGCTCACTTCCGGCGGTTCGGCTCTGGTGGAGCTGATGTTTCCCAACAGCCCCGACGGACATGAAATGCTCAACATGTACCACGCGGACGGAGAACGCGTGCTGATGACTCACTACTGTGCGGCGGGAAATCAGCCGCGCCTGGAAGTACGGGCCAGGGACGCCGAAAACCGCCTCGAGCTGCGTTTCGACAGCATCACCAATCTCTCGTCACCCAAGGGCCACTACATGCACCACGCCGAGTACATACTGCAGGGGGAGGACCTCCTCACGACCCACTGGCACAGCATGAAGGGCGGGCAGATCACCGGGGAGTCCCCGATGACATTCGAGCCGAAGCGGCGCAAGTGACTTCGCTGGCGCGCGTTGAGGTTTTCACGCCCTCTCCCGACTGTATCCGTCATGTCGGTCCGGGAAACCGACCAACTGATGAAATGGAACGGAAGCTGGCGGAGGAGGTATCCGCCATTATAGGGTTTTGATCAGTTTCTATTCGTCTCAGAAAGTCCACCTAACTCTTTTATAATCATATCTTTGATGTCCATTGACGTTTCACGCCGTTTCGTGTAATCTCTCCAAGATAGTGATAATGGAGATAATACCGAAATGAAACGTCCCAAGCAACTGTCGGCATCTTTCGTTAGATCCATCAACCGACCGGGCCGGTATGGAGACGGGCGCGGTGGGCATGGTTTGAGCATCTTGGTCAAGCCTACCGCATCCGGGCGACTCTCCAAAACCTGGTCGCAGCGGCTCAGAATGAACGGCAAGCCGTTCAACATTGGCCTCGGCATCTATCCAGTGGTCACGCTGGCCGAGGCCCGCAACGTGGTGCTGGTTAACCGCCGGGCCGTCCACCAAGGACGCGACCCGCGCGGCGGCGGCATTCCGACGTTTGAGAAAGCCGCCGATAAGGTCATCCGAATTCATGCGGCGACGTGGCGGCCCGGCGGCAAATCTGAGGCGCAATGGCGGGCGAGTCTCCGTGACTACGCCATGCCGATACTGGGGCGCAAGCGCGTGGACAAGATAACGACGGCTGACGTGCTGGCCGTGCTCCTTCCAATCTGGAACGAGAAGCGGGAGACGGCTCGACGGGTGCGGCAACGCATCGGCGCCGTCATGAAATGGGCGGTGGCCCAGAACTACCGTCAAGACAATCCGGCCGGAGAAGTCATCGGGGCGGCTCTCCCGAAAAACGGTGTTCGCCGCCAGCACCATAGGGCCCTCCCGCATGGTGAAGTCGGGGCCGCGATTAAGAAAGTTCGACAGTCGGGTGCCTACCGGGCCACGGTGCTTGCGTTTGAGTTCATTGTGCTAACGGCTTGTCGCTCCGGTGAGGTTCGGGGCGCTCGGTGGAAGGAAGTGGACCTTTCGAAACCGACTTGGACCATACCGGGCAAGCGCATGAAGACCCGGCGGGAGCACCGGGTGCCGTTGTCGAAACGGGCTCTCGAAGTGCTTAACGAGGTGTTGAAATTCGCGGACGGTTCCGGGCTGGTGTTTCCGAGTCCGAGCGGGCGGACGTTGAGCGATTCGACGATTTCCAAGCTCATCAGAGAAAACGGCATCCCGGCGGTGCCGCATGGCTTCCGGTCCAGTTTCCGAGATTGGTGTGGCGACACCGGGGCAGCGCGGGAAGTCGCAGAAGCTTGTCTGGCGCACACCGTCAAGGGTGTTGAAGGCGCCTATTTTCGATCTGATATGTTCGCGCGGCGACGCGAATTGATGGGGCATTGGGCGAATTATATCGCTTGACGCCGCATGTAGAAGTAAGAGAAAATGAAAGGTGACGAGGTTACGAAGCTTAGGTTACAAGATAAGTTTACAGGTTCTAGTGTCTGATCTCAGATAGGGTCGGACATTTGACAGGACTCTAGAACTCGACGCAAGCCATCCATTTGCGAAGGAGATGGCTTCGACGAAAGGAGTCCTTGAATGAACGTCCAACCGCAAATCCTCCGAGCAAATCAAGTCTGTCAAGTAGTCGGGCTCAGCCGAGCCACAATTTGGCGACTCCAAAAACAGGGTAAGTTCCCGTCTTCCTTTCAACTCGGGAGTCGTGCCGTTGGCTGGCTTAGGTCCGATATCGACGAATGGCTTGAGTCCAGACCAGTCGCAACAGGCGAGGGACGGAGCAGAGCCGAAGCAGGTAGCTCAGTTCTCTGAACCACAAACTAGTAATAGTCGTAAATTCCTCCCGATATTGTTACTACGAGGCCGCCGGACGCCGCTGCCACGTACCGCATCCGAAGCTTGATGCTGGCTCATGGCTTCTTGACGGCACTGGGCCTCCAGCTAGCAGCATCAGGGAAAGGCATCGGCCTCAAGACCGCCGCGGACGTCCCTCACCGGCGCGGATCCGGAGTTCGAGACGGCTCCAGGGACTCAAGACAGGGTGTTCAGCGCCAGCCGCCGATCGTCGACCATGCCCGGATTTCCCGGCCGGCTGCCGGGCCTTCAGGGCTGTCAACTAGGTGGATCAAACCATCAGCTTGAACTCGGGATCCTGGCCTCCAGTTCCAGATCTATGCCAGAAATAAGGTTGTATAATGTACTTTATCATAATCTAAACCACGCCCCAGACTCTCCTTCCAGGATGAGCCTTGCGGGAATGCGCGATTCATTCGCCTGGGAGTCGATTTCGTTCCAAGGAGCGCTATGTGAGGCCCCGCAGATACGCCGTCGGCATCCGCCTCCGCCCGCGCAGCAGCGCTAGCAGTTCCACGCCGGCATTCAGTTCGAGTGATTTTTCCGATCCGAAAACCTTCCCCCGCGCCAGGCACCCATTGTCAGCCTTACACTTCACCTTCCCGCAATCACCAATTTCTCCCAATTGCCGGGCGGGCCTTCCTTCAAGAGTTTGAACAGCGTTCGTGCCGCGATGTCGAATCCCGTGTCGAACGCCTCTCGGTATCTCTCCGCCGATGCCTTTCGCTTCCCTTTGTGCACGATTTCGGACCGTACGCGGTAGAAGTGCCGAATGGATTCCATGACCCGAATTCGGTCTTCGGCATCCCGACCCAGAAACCACGATGCCCGCGTACGCATCTTGTGGGATATCTCTCCGCCGCCCAGCTCATACATCCGTTCCAGACTGGTGGCAATGTCTAGGATCCTGTCTTCCGCCGCGAACCGACCGTCCCTGGCAAGCGCTTCGGCGAGCCGTCCCACAACCGGCGACAGCTTCCGGTAATGCTGGCTCTTTCTTTCGTCGTAGACCGTCCTCGCTTCCGTAAGCGCCTCTGTCCGAAGCCCGGGGGGTGTGGCAAACGAATTGAAACGGTAGATAGATCCTACGAGTTCTGGAATTTGTCTCTGGTCCAATCCCTGCTGTCGGGTAGCTCATTCCTGGTCGGGTGATCACTGGATGTCTGTCTCTTCATCGATGCTCCGCCTGAAATCGGAAGGATCGGGTTTGGGGATCGGAGCCTTTCACATGCCATCCAGTTCGGAGAGAATCAAGGGATGAGTGTCAGCTTCCAAAAAACCTTGGATCATCTCAGGTCCATCGCTGATTCCACAGCTCACCAGGGCCGCCTCTTCGAACGTCTGATGAAGACGTTTTTTACCGAGGATCCCCACTACAAGGGTCGGTTCTCCCAGGTCTGGCTCTGGTCCGAGTGGGTCCAGCACATGCCTGGGTTTACGGGAACCGATACGGGAGTCGATCTGGTCGCCGAAGAGAGCCA
Source organism: Acidobacteriota bacterium (assembly GCA_965263035.1). Lineage (GTDB taxonomy): Bacteria > Acidobacteriota > UBA6911 > RPQK01 > JAJDTT01 > JAJDTT01. The sequence goes on along the minus strand of OZ253580.1, from coordinate 2,928,539 downwards.
GGGCGGCTACTGCGCGATTCAATGCAAATGCTACGCGGCCGGGACGCGGATTTCGAAACCCCATCTGGATTCCTTCATTTCGGCCTCAGCTCGCGAACCCTTCACCGGTCGTCTCTTCGTCGATACCGGAGACTCGTGGGGGCCAACGGCGCGCAACACGATAAGAGCGCTGAGCCTCCCTTTCCAAGTGGTTCGCTTTGGCGATCTTGCCAGCCGTCCCTTCGATTGGCCGGACCTGGTTCAAGACCAACCGGAGGATCTGTCTTTACGGGCCGAACCGTTCCACCTGCGCCCGCACCAGCAAGCTGCATTCGATGACGTGATCGGCGGTTTCAAGGATCAAGATCGCGGCAAGCTGATCATGGCCTGTGGCACGGGAAAAACCTTTACGGCGCTGCGCATCGCGGAAGAGGTGGCGGGCGTCGGGGGCCGAGCCCTTTACCTGGTGCCGTCGATCTCTCTGTTCCAGCAGTCGATGCGGGAATGGGCGACGCAACAGGAGGTCCCTCACCGCTATATCGGGATCTGCTCGGATACACGCGCCGGCCGCAATGACGAGGACGCCTCCCTTCACGAACTCGAGATCCCGGTCACGACGGACCCGTCGTCAATCTCCAAGGCGTTACAGGAATTACGGCCGAACACGATGACGGTCGTCTTTTGCACCTACCACTCGCTGGGGATCGTGGAGCAGGCACAGGACGAAGGGGCGCCGCCGTTCGATTTCGTCCTGTGTGACGAGGCCCATCGAACGACCGGCATCGAGCGCCCCGGTGACAAGACGTCTCCCTTCGTACTGGTTCACGACGCCAAGAGAATTCGGGCGGCGAAGCGCCTGTACATGACCGCGACGCCCCGGCTTTATACGGAAGGAGCCAAGAGGAAGGCAGCCCGTCACGAAGTCGAAGTCTTCTCCATGGACGATCCGGCGACCTACGGGCCGGAGTTGCACCGTCTCCCCTTCTCCCGGGCCGTCGAGCAGGATCTATTGTCCGACTATAAGGTGGTTGTTTTCGCTATCTCTGAACAGCATGTCGATGCGACGTTGCAGGCGCATTTTGCGGCGGTCTCAGGCGGGTCCGAGATCAACCTAAGTGACACGGCAAAAATCGTCGGTTGCTGGCGCGCGTTGCAAAATCCGGAGAACCGGACCCCAGACAAGGGACCAATCGCTGCTCTCAAACGTGCCATCGCATTCACGAATACGATTATATCTTCTCAACAATTTGTGGCTCATTGGGGAACGATCGTGGACCAGGCCATCCGGCAGCTACCCGAAAGCGAGCGATCGGAAGCATTTCGGTGCGAGACGCGCCATGTGGATGGGCGGCACCACGCCCTGGATCGCAAGGCCAGTATCGAGTGGCTCAGAGGCGACTCCAATGGAGCCTGCCACATCCTTTCGAATGCCCGGTGCCTATCCGAGGGCATCGACGTGCCGGCGCTGGACGCGGTGTTGTTCATGAATCCGCGGAAATCGCAGGTGGATATTGTTCAGGCGGTTGGTCGGGTCATGCGCAAGGCCGAGGGCAAGAAGTATGGTTACATCATTCTCCCCATCGCGGTGCGGGCGGGAGTTGATCCAGCCCGGGCACTCGATGAGGATGATCGTTTCGCTGTGGTCTGGAGCGTACTGAATGCTCTACGCTCGCACGACGACCGCTTCGATGCCGAGATCAACAAGATTGATCTCAACAACACGCCGACGAGTCGGATCATCTTCGGTGGAGGCGGGATCGACGATCCGACGCCTGGCCCTCTCCTCCCCGAATTGCCCTTTCCCCCTCTGGATCTGCCCCCCGGAGCGATCTTCGCCAAGATCGTTGACAAGTGTGGCGACCGGAAATACTGGGAGACCTGGGCCAAGGACGTGGCCGATATCTTCCAGCGGCTCGTCTACCGGATCGAGGGTCTTCTCGACGTCCCCGAAAATGACCTTCTGCGCGAGTGGTTCGAGGCTTTCCACGGAGAACTCAAGGTTTCGATCAACGAGTCGATCACCCGCGAAAATGCCGTCGAAATGATGGCTCAGCATGTCCTGACACAGCCGGTCTTCGAGGCTCTGTTCGAGCACTATGACTTTGCCGCCAGCAACCCGGTAGCCCAAGCGCTCGATGCCCTGCGGAAGGATTTCGGGGACTTCGGCTTGGAGAACGAGACCCGAGATCTGGAGCCCTTCTATGCAAGCGTACGGCTTCGCGCCCGGGGACTGGACAACAGTCAAGCGCGGCAGCGCGTGCTGATGGAGCTGTACGAGAAGTTTTTCGCCACGGCGCTGAAGAAGGAAGCGGACCGGCTCGGCATCGTCTACACGCCAGTCGAGGTCGTGGACTTCATCCTCAACAGTGCGGACCACGTGTTGCGGGAAGAGTTCGGCCGGGGACTGGGGGACGAGGATGTCCACGTCCTGGATCCGTTCACCGGCACCGGCATCTTTCTGGTGCGCCTGATCCAGTCTGCGCTGATCCGAGAAGTCGATCTGGCCCGGAAGTACGAGAAAGAGCTCCACGCCAACGAAATCGTGCTGCTGGCCTACTACATTGCGGCCATCCATATCGAAGAGGCGTTTCATGGCCGGCGAGGCCCTGAGAGTGCCTACCAGCCGTTCCAAGGCATCGTGTTGACCGACACCTTCAATCTGAACAAGGGACAGGGAGAGTTCTCCGCATACTGGCTGCCGGACAACAGTGAACGGGTGGAACGCCAGCGGAAGACGTCGATCCAGGTCATCGTTGGCAATCCGCCGTGGTCGGCAGGGCAGCGAAGTTCGGCGGATGATAACCCCAACGTCGACTATCCCAAACTAAAGGGGCGCGTCGCTGCTACCTATGCGGCGCGGTCCCGAGCGACATTGAAGAACAGCCTCTACGACACCTACAAGATGGCGATCCGATGGGCCTCAGACCGGATCGGTGAGCAGGGTGTCGTTGCCGTGGTCACCAATGGTTCCTGGATAGACGGCAACGTGGATTCGGGCGTGCGCGCCTGTCTGGTGGAGGAGTTCAGTTCAGTCTACGTTTTAAACATGCGGGGCAATGCAAGAACATCGGGCGATAGGCGCCGTTCGGAAGGAGACAACGTTTTCGGGCAAGGGTCGCGAGCTCCAGTAGCGATTACGATCTTGGTACGCAATCCGGAAGCCGACCATGAAGGCTGCCGCATCCTCTACCGGGATATCGGCGATTACCTCAAGCGTGAAGAGAAGCTGGTGATCCTGCGTACAGCGGAGTCGATCGACGGCATTAAGGACTGGCGGAGGATTACGCCCGATCGCCACGATGACTGGATCGACCAACGCAACGAGGCGTTCCAGAAATTCTACCCGATGGGAACAAAGACGGCGAAGTCAGGTAAAACTGACGACGCCATCTTCAAGCTCTATTCGAGAGGCTTCGCCACGAGTCGAGACGCCTACATCTACAACTTCTCCCGCGATGCCTGCGCCGAGAACGCCCGGAAAATGGTGGGTGATTATCTTGGAGCTCTGCGGGAATTGGAGGAAAGTCGAGTCGAAGCCCAAGATCTACAAGATCTAGTGGAGAGCCTCGCGAGCCTTCATTCCTCGCATGTCCGGTGGGATCGAGAACTGAAAAATAACCTAAGACGCCGGAAGAAAGTGGCGTATGACCCGGACAGGATATGGGCAACGTCGTACCGGGCTTTCGTCAAGCAGCACTGCTACGTTGAATATGTGCTTGTGAACAACAAGTACCAGATGGACCGCATCTTCCCGGCGGCCAATAGTGAGAACCGAGCCATTTGTGTTCCGGGCGTCGGATCAGTGAAGCCGTTTTCCGCCCTGGTGGTCAACTCGATGCCGGACCTAGAGTTGATTTCGAAGGGCCAATGCTTTCCGCGCTACCGGTATCGCCAGCCGGCGAACGCGCAGCGTGCTCTTCCCGGCCATGCGCAGAAACTGGAGCGGGTCGACAATATCTCCGATAAGGCCTTGCGAGCTTTTCGAGTGCGCTACAAGGACAACACGATTACCAAGGATGAGATCTTCGACTACATCTATGGCGTTCTACACGCCCCCGCCTATCGCAAGCGCTTCTCCAATGATCTGTCCAAGGAACTCCCGCGCATTCCTTTCGCGCCTGATTTCCGCACCTTCGCCACAGCCGGACGAGAACTCGCGCGAATTCATCTCGGCTATGAGACCTGTAAGGAGTGTCCGCTGGAGTTGCACCATGCCCAGCCGGGAGAACCTCGACCAGAGCACTTCCGGATCGGAACGAAGAAGATGAAATGGGCCGACTCTGATAGGACCGAGCTCGTGGTCAACGAGCATATTCGCTTGCGGGGAATTCCGGCGGCCGCCCAACAGTACGACGTCAACGGACGGACGCCGATCGAATGGTTCATCGACCGCTACTACATCAAGCGAGACACGCGAAGCGGTCTCACCAACGATCCCAACGGCTGGTTTGAGGATCCGCGGGATTTGATCTCGTCAGTTCGGCGAATCGTCCAGGTCAGCATCGAGACGGTTCGCGTTGTGGCAGATCTTCCAGATCCGATCGAACCTGAAGATCGAGACATATGACCGCTCGGGTCCGCATCATTCTAGGTCGGGGCCCATCCCTCAGGAACGCATCGAAAGGCTGGATAGGGATGGGCGCGTTACTGTTCGTGGCCTGGGCACAGTGAGTCCGAGAAAGGAGGCTCGGGAAAAGATGTCAGATCCTTTCACCATCCTCTCAAATGGATCGGTTCGGATTTGGCGGCGGCTGGAGCTTTCTTGGTGGTGAGCCTGAACGTCCTGGGTGCTTTTTCCCTCTGGTTCTAGTAAAATCGAGCCGATTTCGCGCCATCCAATGACATGGATTCAAGCGGAGGTTGCTCGGGGGGAATCAAAAATGGGGAAGCTGGAATTTACCGATAAAGACATTGCACTATTCACCAGTCTGTACGATGACGCATATCAACACGCCGGCAAAGCGCACAATAAAACAGAGGAACTGCGTGGAGACAGCATCGCCCAATGGATTGTCATATATGCGTTAATAGCTCAGTGTTCAAACAGAAAGTTGCTTATTAGCAATCTAGAGTGGTTAACGAAGGTTATGCGTCAGAAAGTTCCCAGCACTCAGCGGCAACACTTTGAGGAAACTATCAAAACATGTGATGAAATCATCAGGTTTTTCCAGAGATGCCAGCAGACGCGCCCTTCTGATCCGCTCAATCGCAGGTCGTCGGGTAGCTAGCCACTCTTCATCCGCGCCCCGGAGAATCTCGTCCAGAGTCAACAAAAACCCCTGCCTTCCCGAACTTCATTCTCTTGATGATGCCATTCAAGGCTGACATTGCTGACTAAGGTTACGGCGAGGTAAGGTTCGCTAACAATGTCCACGCGATGGGATGTCGATACTCGTATCGAGTCGAACCAGAACCATCTTCACGTTCACCCCGTTAATAGTCCGCTCTTCATGGAATTGGCGGACACGCCAATTCTTCTGCATCACGAAGCACTTGTTCTGTGCAATTAGAAGCTGCAACTGACTTTGGTCGAAAAATCGAAGGCACTGTGGGCAGTCAGAAGGTCTTGCGTGGAGTAACAAGCGATTCCACTTGCTTCATTCACAATGCGAGCGGCGTTCACAGGACTTGCCGACAGCAAAACCAAGATGCAAGCTGCTAGAAGGTATTTTGATCCGTTCTCCATGCCGTATTCTCCTCAGACGAGGACACTACCTTCGGGGAGTCAAATATATTGAATAATTTAAGGAAATTATAGAAACAGTCCGCAGGGGAAGGCCTCCTGGTTCCTGCCCTTCAACCGAGGTTGGAACGACGGTGCGGGGAACCCGCCCAACCCGAACGGCCTGCGATCAGACTACATGTGGCGCGAAGTGCTGATCCGCCGGAGCCTGACCAACATCATTGAGAACTACGCCCAAATCGTGGAATCGAAGGACGCCAAGACGGGGAAGAAGAGACGAGTCCAGATCTGGCCCCGCTACCATTAGCTCGACGCGGTGCGCCGGCTCCTGGACGATGCGGGAGCCCACGGAGCGGGTAAGCGTTACCTGATCCAACACTCGGCGGGCAGCGGCAAGAGCTTTTCGATCGCATGGCTGGCCCATCAACTGATCCGGCTGGAAAAGGACGAAGCTCCAGTCTTCGACTCAATCATAGTTGTCACCGACCGCCGCATCCTCGACAGGCAGATCCGAGACACGATCAAGAAATACGCCCAAGTGCGCTCGACGGTAGGGCACGCCGACCGTTCGGGCGACCTGCGACGTTTCATCGAGTCCGGAAAAAAGATCATTATCTCGACGATCCAGAAGTTCCCATTCATTCTCGATGAGATCGGGAACGAACATCGTAGGAGCCGCTTTGCGATCATCATTGACGAGGCGCACTCAAGCCAGGGCGGCCGCACCGCAGCAGCCATGGCCCAGGCGCTGGGCAAGGCGGGACAAACCGCGGAAGAGGAGACTTACGAGGATCAGATCAACCGCCTGATGGAGTCGCGCAAGCTCCTTCCCAACGCCAGCTACTTTGCCTTCACCGCAACCCCGAAGAACAAGACCTTGGAGAGCTTTGGTGACCCGGACCGGCAGCCCGACGGTACGGTCCAGCATCACGCCTTTCACACCTACAGCATGAAACAGGCGATCCAGGAGGGTTTCATCCTGGACGTGCTGCGGCACTACACGCCGGTCAAGAGCTACTACAAGCTCGCCAAGGCGGTGGAGGACGATTCCAAGTTCGAAGCGAAAAGGGCCCGCAAGAAGTTGCGGCTCTACGTTGAGGGACACGACCATGCGATCCGCCTCAAGTCGGAGATCATGGTGGACCACTTCCACACGCAGGTGCTGTCCCACGGCAAGATCGGCGGCAAAGCCCGGGCGATGGTCGTCACCAATGGCGTCAAACGCGCGATCCAGTACTTCCATGCCATCCGCGCCTACCTGAAGGAACGAAAGAGCCGCTATCAGGCGATCGTGGCCTTCTCGGGCGAGCACGAATACGGCGGGGCGAAGGTGAGCGAGCCCACACTGAACGGCTTTCCTTCGAACAAGATTGCCGAGAGGTTCCAGGAGGATCCGTACCGCTTTCTGGTCTGCGCGGACAAGTTCCAAACCGGGTACGACGAACCTCTGCTGCATACGATGTACGTGGACAAGACGCTCTCGGGCGTCAGGGCGGTCCAGACCCTCTCGCGGCTCAACCGGGCTCATCCCAAGAAGCACGATGTATTCGTGCTGGATTTCCTGAACGAATCGGACACCATCCGCGACGCCTTCGCGGACTACTATCGAGCGACGATCCTGTCCGAAGAAACCGATCCCAACAAGTTGCACGACCTCCAGGCAGACCTGGACGGCGCACAGGTCTATTCCTTTGAGCAGATCAAAGACTTCGTGTCGCGCTATTTGGCTGGCGAGGACCGCGAGGAGCTTGATCCCATCCTCGATGCTTGCGTGGCGGTGTACGAGCAGGACCTGGACGAAGATGGGCAAGTTCAGTTCAAGCGCCAGGCCAAAGTGTTCCTGAGAACCTACGCCTTCCTCTCTTCGATCCTTCCGTACAACAACGCGAAGTGGGAAGAACGCTCGATTTTCCTGAACTTCCTGGTCTCAAAGTTACCGTCCCCGCGAGAGGAGGATTTGTCCAAGGGCGTTCTCGACGCCATCGATATGGATAGCTACCGGGTCGAGAAACGGGCGATGCAGAAAATTCGCCTGTCGGATGAGGACGCCAAGATCGACCCCATTCCGGACAACGGTTCCGGTGGCCGTGCGGAGCCCGAGATAGACCTCTTATCGAACATCATCCAGACCTTCAACGATCTATTCGGGAACATTCAATGGGAAGACGAAGACCGTGTGCTGGAGCTCATCACTGAAACGATTCCTTCACGAGTCGCACAGAACACCGCCTACAGGAACGCTCAGGAAAACTCGGACCGGGAGAATGCACGCATCGAACACGACAAGGTACTGGAACAAGTCATGGTGGGGGTGATACAGGACGACACCCAGCTGTTTAAAAGGTTCATGGACGATCCGAATTTCAACCGGCTGGTCAGCGATGCGTCGTTCCAGGTTACATACAAGCAGGCGCCGGCGCCGTGAATTGTATCGAGCGGAGAATTTGTAAACCGATTTGATCAGGAGGCACTAGAAGCCGAACTGGAAGCAGACTCTTCTCGTTCCGTTTCCGTGGATTCTAGTCCTGCTGATTTTCGACTTCTGGACGGTCTACCTATAAGGGCACGCAGGAACTATGGATCGGGAAGGCGCTCAAGCTCCATAGGAACAGGCAGAAGGCAAAGCTAGTCCTATTTTGCGGCGATCCGAACGCACATGCCGATGATTCTATCCTCGAATCGACCAGGTGAGGTCTGTCTTCCGTGGGATGGGGAGCTTCCTCCCGGACAGCCCGCTCCGTGTCGGTTTACGGACGGTCCGGGTACTACGCCTTGCCGGTACTCCATCCGCGCCAGTATCGGCTTTCCCAGCGCCCTGGTTTGGAGGGCCTTCGGCGGATGTCCGGGACGCCCGCCGCATAAGTGTCGCTGCTTGATCCCGGGTTCTTCACTGCGTGCCCGCGTGCCTCGTCCATAGCACGGCCCGTTAACCCTCGCGCCCGTGATACGTGCCCCGATAGTATTGATCCGATCCTTAGGTCAAGTTTTGAACCCGTCTTTGGGTCACAGTCCTGTTCAAATCCTGCATCAATCCCTCTTTATCAACGACTTGACCCAAAGACTCCGTAGAAGGCCGTAGCGTGTATCGAAGGTGCTCAGTATGCCTCACGCCCTCTGTGTCGATCTGGGGCCGTCTGGGAGCCGGGAATCCGCACCCCAGACTCCCGTCAAACCCCCATTCCGGCTCTCCGGGTTCGGGGGGGGCGTCCATGGTCGTCACACGGGGACGATAAATTTTGGATAGCTTAGCAGCCCGTGGCAAAAGTCCGGGAAGAGCCAGATCTCTGAAATAAAATGACACTATGGCCATGGGAAAGAAACCGTCTGCGGGACGGCAACGGAAGATGTGGGTGGCGGCGGAGAAACTGCCTCGGAGTCCGGGGCATCCCTTCTACGAGCGGCTGAATCGGGTGCTGGAGAAAGCGGGGTTCGACGCTTTCGTGGAGGGACTGTGCGCGCGGTTTTGTGCCGACGGGACCGGGCGCCCGAGTCTGCGCCCCGGACGGTACTTCCGGATGCTGTTGTTGGGGTACTTCGAAGGGCTAAACTCGGAACGGGCCATCGCATGGCGAGTGGCGGATTCGATGAGTGTGCGGGCTTTTCTGGACTTGGATCCGGAGGAGACGCCCCCGAATCACTCCACCTTGTCGCGCACCAGTTCGGCACGGGAGGGTTACGTCGGATCTTCGTCCGGGGCCACGCCAACGTGCGCAAGCGACTGCTGATCCATGTCTGCGGCTTCAATCTGAGATTGCTGCTGCGCCATCTGACGGGGGTGGGTACGCCCCGCAGTCTCCCGGGCCGCGGTCGGGCACGTCTTTTTACGCTTTTGGGGGCGCGAACCGGTCGCTGGATCGGCTGGGATCGGGTCTGGGAGCGTTTCTGGGCGTCGATCCGGCCCGATTCGCTGTTTTGGGCTCCTCGGATCCATCAATAAACCATCTCAACATCAACTCACAGAAAGAACATTAGTCAGAGAAATTGGGGTTTTTGCCACGGGCTGTTAGTCGACCTCTCCAAGCGAACAACCCATGTCGAAAACACCGGGTTGAATACGCAGAGCCGCTTACCGCTACGCGGTAAGCCCGGGTTATAGGCGACAACCCGATCCCACCATTTCCATCGAAAGTGAGCTTCCAGAGCGGGCCCAGAAGCCCCAGTTCGGAGCCTTATGCGTAGGCCACCAGATCGTGCAAACCGACAGACACATGGCCAAACGGGAGCCCGGGGAGGCCAGTACAGGGGAGAAAAGTCCCACGGGAAAAAGAGAATTGGACCCGGGAGGGGTTGGAGGTGGAAACGGGTGCTGGAACAGTGGGACGGGTAGGGGCATTCCGAACGGGACGGGAATGGTCTTTGTCCCTGCTGGTTCAGGGCGCCCCTGTCATGCCTGATTCGCTTCGACTGCCATGCTGTGTTCCAGTGGATGCCCCCTCTACTTATAACTTTCTCAAACTCCAGGACGATTGATAGAAGAAAATGCACGGGGAGGCCGGTACAGGGGGAAACCATACCCCCCTTGGCCCCCCACAGTTAACTGTAGATATTCCCTTATCCTCTGGGGTCCCGATGCCGCCAGTGTCTCGGAGCTTCCGACGTGCAAGACGATATTGCGTCCGCCAGGAAGCACGGACGCCGGATCGTCGGTCGAGAGATCGCCGGTAGTCGGGACGACGCTGACGTTGGCGAATCCGAACTTGTCGCGGTGCTGTACGGTGTATTTTTTGGACGCGGTCACGTTCGGCAACCGTTCCGGGGTCGCGGTGAGAGTGTGTTTTCTAGTCATCAGGTCTAGTTCTCCTTTCGTCGGCCGAGCATCAATCGTAGAACTTTCCGGCAACGGGTGCAGGTGATGCTGAGAGGGGAGGCCCACTCTCCCGGCCCCGCCTCCAGCAGGGATCTCAAGTTTGGAGATCGTGCCCAGCATCGGGCGCAGACCGCGGTGAAGTCTCCGAACTGGGACGGCCAACGGATTAGGTAGCCATTGCGCCTGAAGGAGATCAGCTCCACCTGGTCTCCCCTTTCAAGCTCACCGGCTCGCCGCAGATGCAGCACCGGACCGCCGTCCCCACTGGGACATACAGGTCTTCCTGTGAAGTCGTTGAGTGCGTCTTGCAGCCGATGTGCAAGACGTGTCCAGGGACCAACATCGGCAGCGCGTAGGCCATCGCGTATCCCGGTCGGGGTCTGGCCTGCGCAGTCACTCCAGCGGGGAAGGACGCGGGATCAGCGAGCGCAGCTTCCTGGTCCCGTTGCTCTCCCGTGAGTGGATTCCGACCTCCTCCATCGGTTCGTTTGCAGGCGGCTTGGAATCCCTGTAGGGTCCCGCTTGCTCCATGTATCGAAGCGTAATGGGAGCCGGTGACGGGATCGAAACGTCAGGACCGAATTGCAATGTTTGTTGGCTCATGACGGCCTCCCCGTCGGTTTGCAGTAGCTGGCGCTGAATAGCACGTGGTCTCCGGAGTGTATCTTCGTAGAGGACATCCGAGCCTTTACCCGCAACATCTTCCGCCCTTGCCGATCACGGCACCGTCGAATGACCTCTGTAACCTCCATCACGCTCTGGTCGATGGAACACTCCCGGCTCCACCCGTAGAACAGTCCTCCGACCTGTACTTCTCCTAGTACATAACCCTCCCAGGCAGCCGTGGTCAGATCCTTCCTGTATTGGTGGTAAGCCTTCATGAACGCCTCCCTGGACTCCCATCTGAAAATATCCATATCGGGACTGCTGACATCCTTCCAGATCGTCCCCACCGGCATCTTGGACTTCTCCGGCACCTTGTCCCTTCCAATCGTGCTGTAGGTCTGGTCCCAGGATCGAGGAACCGTGTCCCGCTGCTCCACCTTTTTCCATTTCTTGAATGGTCCGTTTTCCGGCTTGTGGCTCCAGAACGTGCAAAGGGTCAGATCCCGTCCGTTCTGGTAGTGAGAGAATCGGCGGATGACTGCCCTGACCTCGATGTCTAGGGGCTCCCCCTTGGAGTCAACTCGTACCGTGTGTCCCGGATGGCAAGCTCCGTAGACCAGGACAACCCAGGGTCCCTCTTTGAATTGGAAGTACGGCAGATCCCTCTGGAACCTGCTCGACGGCGTCAGGCGGCCCCACCAGTATTTCTCAGGGTTTCCGTGTTCCAGCTTCTCCGGCGAAAACCTTTCCGAAACAGAATTTACCTTTAACTCTGTTTTAAGAGTTGTAGGAGAAGAAGGGGTAGAAGTAGATTCTATAGAACTTCTCCTATCCTGATTCTTAGAATGTAATAAAATGTAAGTCTGTTTCTTAGATCCCTCTTTAGAAAAAGTGTCACTTTTCGGGCTATTTTTAGGGCCTGTTTTCAGGCTATTCAGGCCGTACTTTCGGAGCCGATAACGAACCGACCGGGCACTCAGATCCTTGAGTCCCGCCGTTGCTACCTGTTCCTCGTTGAGCCCCAGAGCCTTGGCCCTGGCCAGTACCCGCTCACCTATCTCTTGGTGTGTGTAGCGTCGGACGGACCGGCACAGTCCCTTCAGTATGATCTTCCAGAGGACACCCTTGGCCGACCAACGGCCCTTGGCTTCTCTACCCCAGGCACGGCCTCCCAGGTCGCTGTAGCACTCCCTTCGGCTTCCGTACTGGTCCCGGTGCTGGTGGTGGTAATGCTGGATCGAAGGGGGGGCTGAGTCGGTCCGGTCTATCCCCAGGCTGCCAAGGACGGACTGAGCAGCCTCAACTACCTTCGATTGTCTGCTTCGACTGTGTGCTTGTCCCATCTCACTCTAGTCGAGTGGATGGTACTACGTCGGTACGACACGGTAGGGAAGGCCAGACCAGGAAAGCAATTGACTAGAGTGCGATGGGTCTGGTCTGGCCCGTGAGTTGACGCGGACAGTATACTAAACCTGTCCGACCACGATGGGAAGTCTATCATATTTTGGTGACACCACATTCTTGATGGTGTGGTGTCAGGTTGACGGCACCGGCGGGGGACTCACACCCCCGGCACTGAGCCTTGGCCGGGGGTGCTTGGACGACCTGGTGAGCCGGACGCCGCCCGCCCAAACTCCCAGGCAGACCAAGCGGAAGAACGCCTCCAGGCCCCGCCAGAGTACCACGCCGAGGTTGACATACTGGATCGATAAGATGGTCGCCTTGCTGCTGATCGAAGTGTTTGAAATGGCTGATCCGGGACAAACGCCAAGCGCCTGTAAGGACTTTCAATGAGCTATTGGTGTTCCCTGGTTACTTCACTTTCCAAAGCGCCAAGCAGCGAAACGATTTGGACTGTCTTGGCAATTATGGCGTCGGCTTTGATTGCGGTGGGAGCTGCGTTCCTTTCGGCGTGGCTGACGATGAAGAACGCTCGCAAGCTTCAGGACCGCGAACGCAGGCGCGACGAAAAATCAGTCGCTGCGCTTGTAAGTGCGGATCTCTACGGAAAATTGAGTATGTTAGTCCGGTTGCTGCCGCGACTGAACTTGTCACACGTAGACGTAGAACGCCTGGGACGGAGCATTATTAACCTAGAACAGAGGCTAACTGGCAGAGTGGTTCTTGAAGCCGCGCTACCAAAATTGGGCTCACTGGGCCACCGAGACACTGCGAATTTGCTCGGTGCCTTCGATGGCCTTGCGCTTGTAGTAGATGAAGCGCGCCGAGTAGTTGAAGCGAGCCGCGTAACACCTGAACCGATTCCTGTGGAATTGGTCACGCAAATGAAAGAAACCGCACACCACGTCGGTCTTGTTTTATTCTCGCTGTGGAGACGTTACGAAATAGACCGCCCCGGTCCTTTCGAAAAAACAGGGCTCGATCTGGAGTCACGCGGGCTTGAGTTCTTAAAGACTCTTGGGTTTTAGGTGTGATGGAAGAACGCTGGTCCCCGGCGGAGGACCCGAACCTCCACGGGCCGAAGCCCACCAGATTTTAAATCCAGCGCGTCTGCCAATTCCGCCAACCGGGGACAGACATTTTCAGCTGGACTGTCAGCCGGGTTCCCCTATAATGGCTGGTCAATTATTGAGAATCGATTGCCAATCCTGTGGTGTGTGTTGGGTCCAGGGCCTGTTAGTCCTGGTAAATGGAACGATTCGGGAGATAATGCAGTCCTCAGCATTTTTTGGGCGTCGGTTCGAAATCCTATCTTTTTGAACCCTAGCCCCCCAGGAGGGGGCAGGTCAGCTTCTCTTGGACCGTAGAACCAGAGAAACCCTCCGATATCTCCCAGAAAGTCCGTTAATTTCAGTTATTGGAAGGCCTCCAGAGTGCGGAGAGGGGCAGCGTCGTGAAGTTCAGTGCGGATGTCCCGCGACTCGGAACGGATGGACCGGGGTCGGGAACTCTGGGCTGCGGAGGAGGAATCGGATCCCACAAAATGCGGCGCTAAACGCCTGAGAGTCCGGGCGGTTGCCCGGAGCGTGGCCTCTTGGCGCCGGCCGGGAATCGGTGTCGGTAAAGTACGTTACCGTAAATGGTTGTGGCTGGCCCTTTTCCCGCCCTCGCCGCCGAACCCGGCCGCGGGGAGCTGCGCGTCCAGGAGTTCCCGCCGGTCCTGCAACGGGCCGGCGTCACTGCCTGCTTTGCCGCCGACGAGTTCTTCTCCGCCCGGATCTCCAATGCGGAGACCCGCCGCGCCTATGGCCGGGCCGTCGGGTGGTTTCTCGAGTTCTGCGAGCGTGAGGACCTGGAGCTCGCCCACGTCACGCCCGGCCTGGCCGGACGCTTCCTTCGCGACCTGCCCGTCTCGGCCGCCACCAAGAACCAGGCCCTCGCGGCGCTCAGGTATTTTTTCGACGCCCTGGTCACCCGCCACGCCGTCGTCTCGAATCCTTTTCACTCGGTCCGGGGGATCCAGCACCAGGTTCTCGACGGCAAGACCCCGGAGATCAGCCTGTCGCAAGCGCGCCGGCTCTTTGCCGCCATTGAACTCGACTCCCCCATGGGACTTCGGGACCGGGCCATGCTTGGCACCCTGATCACGACCGGGTGTCGGATCGGGGCGCTTTGCCGGCTGCGCGTCGGCGACCTGCGCACCCACGAGGACGGTCGGCTCTTTCGGTTCCGCGAGAAAAACGGCAAGGAACGCGAGATCCTCGTGCGCGATGACCTGGATGAGTGGATTCGAGCGTACATGAACGCGGCTGGGATCGCCGAAGACCCGTCCGGAGCGCCGCTGTGGCGCGGTGCCCTCCGTGGGGGGTCCCTCACCGGCCGGGGTGTCGCCCGCGCCGCCGTCCGGGCCATGCTCAAGCGCCGCCTCGCCTCAGCCGGGCTCCCCGCCCACCTGACGCCTCACTCCTTCCGCGTCATGGTCGTCACCGCCCTGCTCTCCCAGAACGTTCCCGTCGAGGAGGTTCAGCACCTGGTCGGGCACTCCCACCCGTCCACCACCCAGCTCTACGACCGCCGCCGCGTCACCCGCAGCATCGTCGATCGAATCCCCTTCTGAGGGTCTTTGGCGGATTTGTTACGAATAACCCTGCCGGACCGGACACACGTTGGAGAAGCATTGTTATGGACAAAAAACAGAGCCTTGAGCTTTTCCAGAGAGGAGAGCGTGCTTGGAACGCATGGGCGGACAAGATGGTCGCGGACAAGATGGCACTGGAGGAATCCGGTGAGTGGATAGAAAACCGACATCTATGGAACGAGCAGACTCGTGCGTGGCACGAGAAAGCCAAGGCGAATTTCCGCGACGCTGCTTTTCAAAGGGGATTATATCCCAAAGTCACAATTTTCTTTGCTGAGGGTGTGCCTCAATGATTGATAGAAGATTTGTCTTTGTTTCTGAGTGCAGGACTCCGAAGGAGCATCGCGAGTGGAGGCAGGTGCAACTCGCCGAATTAAGGAGGCGATACGAAGCCAATATCACGAGATTTTTCAGGTGGGTCGAGGGGCTCCCCGAGGAGCGCAAACGCAGTAGATACGTAGCTACTGCTAAGCGCACGTATTATGAAACTCTGCGTCTTCTCGATCCTTCTAATCCCCTTCTCAAGCGACTGGATTCTCTCGACGATCACTTCCATTGAGTTTGAAGACCTTATGTCAATGGTCGGTGGTTTTGGTGGAGCGGCCGCTTTGGCGATCCGTTTTTGCATGTCTTGGAACTTCTTGAGAGCGTCTTTCAGGTCTCGGCCGTGTTGTTTCAACTGGTCTTCCAGCATAATCCTCTTCCTCCTTGTGCGGCGTCGTAACGAGAACTGGCGGGGGTCTTCAGCATGGTGCACGAGAGTCTAGGTGACGGTGCTGGGAGAATCAACACAATTTTCTTCGCTGAGGGCTTGACTCCCACTCTCCAAAATGTTACCATATAGTCACAATGAGAGAGACAAAAGGCAAGCCGAAAGCACCGGGAAAAGCACACAGAAAAGGTCTCACGCTGCTCCAAGTAGCGGATATGTTTCGGGATGACGAATCAGCCCTCAAGTGGCTTGAAGAGCAGGTCTGGTCGGACGGTCCGTTCTGCCCCGACTGCGGATCGTTTAACGTCCAAAGCGGCATCAAGCACAAGACCATGTCTCACCGTTGCCGGGACTGCCCGAAGCGACCCATGTTCTCCATCCGCAAGGGAACGGTCATGGAGTCCACCAAACTTCCCTATCGAGTCTGGGCCGTGGGAATCTACCTTTTCACTACCAACATCAAGGGCGTTTCTTCCATGAAGCTGCACCGGGAGCTGGGCATCGGTCAGAAGGCTGCCTGGTTCATGCTGGCGCGGCTGCGTAAGGCCGCAGAGATTGGTGCCAGCACGTTTCAAGGCCCTGTAGAGGTTGATGAGACCTACATGGGTGGTAAGCGTCGGAATATGCACAAGTCGAAGCGTAAGGCCCTTACAGGGCGCGGAGCGGCAGGAAAAACAGCCGTCGCCGGTATCAAGGACCGTCCTACAAATCTAGTTTCCGCCAGAGTCGTTGAAAACACCAAGAGCGAGACCATGAGCCGCTTCATCATGGAACATGTTGAGGATGGAGCGAAGATTTACACCGATGACGCTCTGACCTACCATGCTCTGCCCAATCACGAGACTGTGAAGCACTCGGTTGGTGAGTACGTTCGAGGCAAGGCTCACACCAATGGAGTCGAGTCCTTCTGGTCCATGCTCAAGCGTGGGCATGTTGGTACATTTCATAAAATCAGTCCCAAGCATCTGCACCGGTATGTCAATGAGTTCACCGGCCGTCACAACATCCGCGAAGCGGACACGGAAGACCAGATGGGATGCGTTGCCGTGGGGATGCACGGCAAGCGTTTGAAATACCGGGAACTGATCGCTGACAACGGCCTTGATAGTGGGGCGAGACCTACCGTATAGGGGTCAGAACCAGGGGAGTTGTCTACTCTGCCTGTAACCGTCATTCCTGAGCCCATCTGGAATGTTTGTTAATTAGGAGTGATAAATCCCGTTGACAAAAGACAGCCCGCCTATATAGACTGTTTTTTGTAATCGAAAAAGAGAGGCCCCGCTGCTGAAACAGCGAGGCCGTGAATTAGAGTGGCAACCAAGAACCCTGCCATTCTAATTCCTCTTTTTCTGAAGGTCAACCATTTTCTAGGGGAGATGTGTCTGTTGCTCTCCAAAGGAGGAAGCTATGCGTTTTGGATGGATCAAGGGAAGAATACTGGCCGCTCTGCGACGGCCCCGAGTCGAGGCCACCGACCCAGGTGCCAAGCTGGCCGCTCTGTTCATGAACTCGAAGTCCAAGTATTATCCAATTCCGCTGATTGACAGAATCAAACGGTAGTTGCCAATAACGGATGTGCCTTAATCCCCTTCTATCTCCCTGTCAAGGTTCCGCTTGTGGCGGTAGTGTCCTAATTTGAATCGAGGTTGTTATTCGTGTCTACGTAGAAAAGTGATGACGATGATGGAGAGAACTGAAAGAATCACCGCGCCCACCATGAGTTCCTGAAATTGATCGATCATCCTCACAAGTACCATTATGATGAGCAGTGCCATCGGGATTGCTGCGATGACCCTACCCAACGACGGGTGGCCTTCTTTATCCCGGAACAAATCTAGGAATCGGAATTGCCGGTCCCATCCAGATGGAGACTTCATCGTCGTGACTTCCTGAGTGTAGGTAGTACCCTAGTCGCCAGACTCCCGGTGGTGTTCACATGACAAAACCACTACTGTCACCGTCTTCAAGCCGAACCCGTTCAAGTCGTGGCTCGCTCTCGCCAGCCTCATTCTTCCGCGTGATCTGCACTTCGTACTCGATGCCGCTCTCCAGCTCCAAAAAATTTACCCAGCCCATATCGAAACACTCAAATCCCATGATCCACTTCCGAGTGCCTACTTTGCGGACACGCACGACAATTGTCGCCTGTGGTTTGTAGGTGAATGTTTCCGTGACCCCCATCTCCTGTCCTACATTCCTGAGAATGTGGCGCAACTCAGAAACCGGACGAGTTAACTTGACCTTGATTTCCCCAGGTATATGGGATTTGAAAACACTGATCTGTCCACGACTTTTCATGATGAGCACCCTCCTACAATTTAGGGGTTTGTTAATTTGAATACAGGTGAGCTCGGATGCCCGGAAAGCTGCACACATCGCTCCACCAAGACCTTTTTGAGGCTCTCTCTAACACTTATGGGCAAAGTATACACCTTGGGTGCTGACACGGAATCAAGAAGGACACGTCACTCAGAATTATACTCGGCAGGAGGGGAAATGGGACAGGGTCGGTGCCGTGTGGTAGTGCCCTAATTCAAGTTCACCCGCCACACACAGCGAAGCCGCACGCCATGAAAAGGAAGAGGCCGATACAGAGAAGAATGACGCTCTTCGGAAACCCGTTGTCCTCCGTCACTTGAAATGTAGGGACCGGATCCGGTTTCGGTTCCGACAGCCTCCTGAGTTCCTGTCTCTTCCAGCGTTCATGATTCCTGAGCTCCGTCTCTACCACTTGCCGCTCGGCCTCTCCGACCAGCATGATTTCAATGTTGACCCCCACGGTCTTCTTCCCGGGAGCTGATCCCCGGCTGGCCACTCCGGCAATGGCAAGCTGCCCTTGGTCCAGCCATGCTCCTACCTCGGGAGTCCTTTGCCGAGGCACCCACCCGATGACTTGCCCGGACCCTGTCTGAACCTGAGTCGCGTACAAATCGTGCTCGTTTTCGTAGTCACGGACCAAGAGGATTTTCTCTCCCATCTTCAGTTCTTTGATGATGTCCTGGCGTTCGGTGCCGTCTGGGTTGGATTGGGTGACGCCGGCAACTTTGGTGATGATGGTTTTAGTCTTGTTACCAGCTATGGGCATGGATACCTCCTGAGTTGGAGGCCCTGGGCCAAGGTGGTAGGACTGTGCCTGGTGACGCAGAATCGCCGTCAGGCTGACTTACCCTTGGCACAGGGCAAGTTGGCTCAGAGGCCGTCGAGTGATACCGCACTCGGCGGTCTCGCCAATTGTAGAGGACGAACGTCAGCACACGTCCCCAAGCAATCCCGGCTCCGCTAAAGGAGTCGGGTCTGCCATCATCACACAGAGAAACTGTAGGAATGCCCGCCTGTTCGTCCATAGAGACTGGGAGCTACCCTGCCTCTGGATATATGGACTGTTCTATTCAGCGGAGGACCCGACACAGGGTTCTCTGCGAATGATGGCGGTGGGATTGTGGCTCAGATTGACAACGGGGTCAAGGGATGTTACAGAATCCAGTACCCAAAAAACTCATCACGCTGAAAAGTGGGGGTGCGAGTAGCGGGACGCAAATGGCGGCGCGGAGGTGGAACCGAAGAAATGCACGGTGCTGGGCCGTTCAGCACGTCCGCTCCACTGTTCGCAGAGACCCTTCCCGACGTATAATAGAAGCGTGAAGGGACACAGACCAATGTCCAAACCCAAGCAAAAGCACTCCATCCAGAAACCCGTGACCATGCGCCTCCCGAAGCGTGATTATCAGCCTTCACGCGAGGAGTTGAGGGAAGAGGTTGGTATGCCGGGATTGTCGCTGGACCAGGCGCGTAAGGCGTTCTTTCGGCCTTTCAAGTTCAAGGACGACTAATTGGCGACTGGTTCCGTATTCGGCGGATTAACTACACCATGTACTCAGACCCGATGGGTGCGGGTTAATAATTGGTGAGATGAGGAGGAACATATGGCCCGAAAGACACCAGTCAGACGAGACAAAGTGGACCTGCATTTCATCAAGTCCAACTGGTTCCGAGTGATTCACGCGGATGGAGCATGGGGAGGGACAACCCCAGCCGGCAACATTGGAATGACGTTCTACTCTGAGCGTTCTCCTATACCGACTCGGCTAGTCCATGAGATCACGCCGGATGGTAGACTTGGGGGCGAGCTATCGAGGACCGTGAGGAAGGGTATTGTCCGAGAAGCTGAGGTTCAGGTTGTCCTCAGCGTAGGCGTGGCGAAAGCTCTCATCTCGTGGCTACAAGTTAAGATTCAGAATGTCGAAGATGTCCACGCAACCAACGTGGGAACACTCGGGGACAAGGTACAATGACTAATCCAGAGGCAAATTACTCCAATGACCCCTCTACCGGGTCCAAACAAAGCGCTCCCATACTGTTACTGAAAGCTACCGCAGTCACTTGTGTTTTTGTGCTCCAGATTTCAAGTGCGGAGCCAATCTGCACCACTGGAGGGGAAGTGGCGTCCCCTTCGGGCAATGAAAATGTGCGACAGGGCTTCACGGAGGATCAAAGGCTCCTCCCGATTCTGCCATCGGAGCCGCCAGATCGGCGAGGAGAGCTGCTTTTGGAGATTGAACGGTTAGAACACGATTGCCGTGAAAGAAACTGGGACGGTGAAGATGCAGACCCAGTCTCTTCCGAAACGCTAGAGATCGCACGGTCCTTTTTGGACCAACTTTCTGACAAAGCCATTTCTGAGGATCTCTTCCTTGAGGCAAGTCCATTTGGAGACATCGAGTTCGAGTGGGTTCCTCACGATGATGTGATGCTGACCATCATTATTCTAACCTCTGGTGAGATCGGAGTTTCGTATTGGATTTCAGATGACAGGGATACAAACAGAGAACTGTGGGAGGGCACAATCCCCGATTCCGCTTCGGATGCGATTAGAAAGATGTTGGACGCCCCTGTCGTGGAATCGTCCTGATGAGTCCGCATTCCGAAATCGCCCGGTTCGCAACGCAGAGCAATCACTTACCATCTACTGGGATCCGTCCGCGTCCAAGTCTATTCGCACCGGACAAACGTCTCAGGCTCTCTGTCTCCGGAATTGGGAATAAAACTGATCCCGAGATCTTGGAGGCCGGTATCACGGTTGTCAGAAGACGTCGAAATACGGAATTTCTGTATGGATGGGGTAGGTTGACTGTTAGTGCAGTTCATGAGACTGGACTTACTGTGGAGGACGACGATGACCCGCCTGACCATTCCCACGTCATTGGATGGCCAGAAGATAAAGTCGCCAGAAAGGATTGCCAGAAGGCATTAGCCCGCCAATCCACAAAAGTCAAGCTGCCGGATCGCATCCCCGTCGGTTAGTCATTTCCTAGGGGAAAGGGATTACTCGACTTCGTACACCCCGCACACTTCCAATCTGTGTCCCATTTGGGCTGGGCCTCTGGTTCTTCTATCGTGCCATCCCCACACAGTTGAAAGCTGAAAACTTTCAGGGGGCGAATTCAATTTAGACACTAACAACCGTTCGCGTCCGATTACCCTGCCGAATTGTGACTTTGGGATATAATTCCCTTTTTTATGGTCTGAAAACTTGGGGAGTCCGGAACGTGGCGGCCTGTGCCAAACTTGACCGCGGAATCGAGAAGGGGGCATCGCAAGCATGGTGTTCATCCGCGTTTCCTGACTGTGGCGATGCCATCGTGGGTACGCTCGGAGATGAGCCGGTGGTCTAGTTCGCCATTTCATGCACGTTTCCGCATTCCGGCGGCACAACCAGAGAGATTAGAAACATGACACGCTGCACCGCAAGACCGATTTTGAAGTTCCGTCCGTGGATCTGGGCACGGACCACGTTTTATGAGTACTACTGCATGAGTTGGGCGACCCGCGTATCGGCCGAGCGCACCGACCATCCGCCGCTTGCGGCACGGCTCGTGGGCGAGAGCTTTGAGCTCGCCGTCAAGATCCTCCACACACTACTTCAGGGCCCTAATATGGAACTCAGATTCGGACACCGCCTGAGCGCGTTGCTCGGCGACTTTCCGCCGCTCGAACGCATGCTGAGAGAATTATGGGGCGCTGATCTCGACTTCGTGATTGAGATCATGGACGGCGAATGCGACCCGTCTCAGGTTCGCTATGGAGCGGGCGGCGGTAAGGCCACCAAGGCAGGCCACGTGATTCCGAGCGGGTACGCGGAGACCTCCGAGGTGTGGACATCGACCACGCTGACGCTGTACGAGGAATTGATGTCGACGTTGGGGCGGGCCCTCTGGTCCAACTATCCGGACGGCGACCGGCACGGCAATCCCGTGAAGCGGCGCATCAAGCTCATTCCGGCGGCGGGAACGCCGGAAGATCTAAAAAAAATAACCCGCGAGGAAGAGGCCGTGTTGCAGCAGGAGGAGTACGATCCCACGATCTGGGCCTTCATACTCCAGGCGGTCAACGAAGAAGGTTCCGTGCCCGACGTTCCCTATTGGGGCATCATCCCGATGGAGCGGCTGAACGATCCGGACGGCTCGAGGTTCTTCGTGCGTGCACGCGTCAGCCTCAACATGGTTGCCGACGTGGAGGTGACCAAGAACGGGGGCGGATTCAGCGTCGGCGGCATCCGCATCGCCGGTCGCGAAGACGGGGCGTACCGGCTGGCTATCTATTCCGCCCTCGCGGTCTTGCCGAACCGTGGGGAGCGGGCCTAGTACCCCATAACATGTAATTGGTCGTATACTATAGTAGGAGGCTGGAGAACTCGGAAGGAGGGGTTCTCATGGCACCACGCTATCGTGTCACGCTCACTGTGGAAGAGCGCTCGGAATTGAAGGCATTGACCCGGGCCGCGACCAAGACCACCGGCAAGCGGTTCCTGTACGCACGGGCTCTATTGTTGTGCGACCGCGGGTCGGAGGGGCCGGGATGGACCGTGGCCCGGGTGGCCGAGGCGCTGGGCGTCTCAGTCCGCACGGTCGAGCGCTTGAAACGGCGGTTTGTGGAGCAGGGTCTGGAGTTCGCCTTGGAGCGCAAGCGGCGGGTGCGGCCGCCGCGGGAAGTCATCTTCGACGGCGTGTTCGAGGCTCGCTTGGTCGCCTTGGCCTGTTCCCAGGCCCCGCCGGGGCGGAAGCGCTGGACCCTGCGCCTGCTGGCGGAGAAAGCAGTGGAACTGGGCTGGGTCGAACGGGTGTCGGTGATGACGGTGCAGCGGACGCTAAAAAAAACCAACTACAGCCTCATCGGAAGAAGTATTGGCGGATCCCGCCGCGGGGCAGCGCCGCATTCGTAGCCTGCATGGAGGACGTTTTGGAAGTCTATGCCCGTGCCTACCATCCCCGTCGGCCGGTGGTCTGCATGGATGAGACCCACAAGCAGTTGATCGGCGAAGTGCGGGAGCCGCTGCCCGTGGAGCCGGGCCAGCCGGAGCGGATCGAGCACGAGTACGTGCGCAACGGGGTCGCGCAGATCTTCCTGGAGGTGGAGCCGCTGACCGGCCGCAGCCATGTGGAGGCGGGCGAGCGGCGTACGCGCCAGGATTGGGCCCGCTGGATTGAGGGCATGCTGGAGCGGCGATATCCGGAGGCCGAGCGGGTGGTCCTGGTCATGGACAACCTGAACACGCACGGAATCGAATCGCTGTACGCGACCTACGAGCCCCGACACGCTCGCCAACTGGCGGAACGACTCGAAATCCATTACACGCCGAAGCACGGGAGCTGGCTCAACATTGCGGAAATCGAACTGAGCACGCTGTGCGGACAATGCCTCGACCGCCGCATTCCAAGCTTGGCCCAGATGCAACGCGAGATCGAGGCTTGGGTCGGCGATCGGAATCAACGGAAAACCGAGATCAACTGGCAATTCAAGACGGAGGATGCACGGATCAAGCTGAAGAGCCTGTACCAGAAACTTTAAGTGTTAGTAGGTACTAGGAGTCCGCAGCCCTCGACCGACCCAGTCACGCCAGCTCGAACGGGCCGCCGCCCGCCCCGCTGGGACGCCGCGCGGCGTCCGGACAATCGGTTACCCGAAGTGTTTCGCCACGACATCGTTGAAGAAATGTTTCGTGAAATCCTCCACACGGCTCTTGCTGGGGCGGCCGTTCCGCTGTTTGGTGACAAAGCGCTCTTTAGACATCTCATAGCCGACCTCGGCGAGATTAGGGACGTTCAGGGCTTGAATGTTCTCAAGCCGTTCGTAGTGGAAGGAGTTGGGCGGCTCCTCGCGGGCGACGTGGAGCGTGACGCGATCGCATCGGCGTCGCATAGCGTAGCTCGCATGGCCGAAGAAGAAGAGGTAGCGTGCGGATCTATCGGCGCGGCGGAAGTCGACCCGGAGGAACCATGTACGCTTCGCGGATTCTCCGCGCCGAAGGGCAGAGTATTTCTCGAACTCTAGACTGCCGAAATCCTTGAGGTAGACGTTTCCGATGTCGATAGCTTGGTCGAACACATGGACCGTTTTCTGGAGATGGCTCTTCATCAACTCCATAGCGTTCTTCCACACTTCGTATTCGTTCTCCGCGCGTATGCGCTCCGGCCGCGTGAACTTCTGTGCGAGGGAAGCCGCCCATTCGGCATTCTCTCGCTGCTCCTTGGCTGCGGCCTCGTACTCTTCGAGGCTCTCCTCAATGCACTCCGCGACGAGGATGACGAACGGAGTGAGATCGGACGCTTGGGAGAACTCCAAGGCATCATAGTACCGGTGGCGGTCTTCCTTCGTGACGATTGCGATCGGGTAGCCGTGGCGCATGAGCATGAGGTTCATGAGCAGCCGAGCTACGCGGCCGTTGCCGTCTACAAACGGATGAACCGTGACAAACCAGGTGTGCGCCACGGCCGCCGTCAAGAGTCCCCTGACTCCGGCGAAGGCGTCGTCGGTAGGAATGCTAGCGTTCAAGAGCCAACGGCCAAACTCCGCCATCTGCACGGGAACCGACTCCGGCCCCGTCGGCGAGTAGTCCGAACCGCTGATGGCGACGGGGACGGTCCGATAGGCACCGGCTTCATCACTGATTCCGTCGAGGACGAAGGCATGGAGTTGGCGGACATCACTCTCGGTGATTGGCGTGTGTGTGTTGCCCGCCAGATCCTCAAGAAAATCCAAAGCATGCGATAGGTTGCGCGCTTCGGCTTGGTCCTTGAGGGGCTTCCCAGTAATCGTCAGACCATGCTCGATCACCTCACGGGTCTCACCAACCGCAAGTACGTTACCCTCGATGGCGTTGGAATGGTAAATGTTCTTGATGCGAAAGTGCTTGCGAATTCGGTAGAGGACATCACGAGAGAGCTTCCCGTCGGATCGCATTTCTCGGACGCGGTCGGCGAGCGTCTCGAAGCTCCGCATCCTTGTTTCTTCGTAGACGTAGGCTGTCCCTTCGATGTCGATATGGGACATGGTGATCCCCGCGTTTCTTTCCAGAGATGGTATTACTGGAGGTGATTGAGGATACCTCAACCCGCGCCCATCGTGTGCGGGTAGGTATTATCAGCAATCTTCAAGTTGCTCTCAAGGTGACCCCGACAGGTCTGTTACCAAGCCCGGTCCGCTTGCTCGACCAGGGCCGGTTCCGTCGCAGACAATAGAGAGTCAGGAGCGTAGTATACAATACGATAAAGTATATGATTGTGTTTTTTAATGATGGATCTGGATCTCGTCCCAAAAACCCCGACACCGTCGGCCGAAACGGACCTCCCGACGGCCTTTCTACCCGTCCCCTCTCAGATTGCCGGGACGGCAGGAGCAGTATCAGCAGGCTCCCAGGACGAGTAGGAAAAAGAGGACGGGGATTGTTATCAGGAGGGTCAACAGGCAGCCTACTCCCATCAAGCCTTGACCGAGGCTCTCCAGCAGGGGTCCAGCCGCTGACAGCGCCGGTTTCTTCGCTCCGCACTTGGGACAGAACCCCGCTGTAATCGAGACTGGGTTCTCACACTCTCTGCACGGCTTCAGCAGCCCGTCGCTCCCAGTGCTGACGTCTTCCTCTTTGTCGGGACTCACCACGTGATCCAGTAATTGGAACTCGCCTTGAAGCCCCCAACGACCTCTTTTTCGTTGGGATAGTAGACTCCAACGTGGTAGTCGCACACACCCCGGCCAACGTCCTTTCCAGGGTTGTTGTCGGGACCAAGTGTCTTGACCATCCGCAAAAGGCTCTCCGCAAGATTCTTGGTTCTGGATTTCGAGATCTTGTATGTGACCGGCATCCCCGGACTCAGAACATCGATCTTTGGCCCGAAGGGATCACCTCAGCGTCTCTGTCGGATCGTCTGTGAGCTGACTTCTGGTCGACAACATTCCTGGCGGCCTGCGAAGTTGAAGTCGGGGTGTTTCTGGAGAAGTAGGAGAGCGTCTGCTTGGATGCGGTCGCGTAGTTCCTGCGTCTCGCTCGGTAGGCTGCGGTGTTCACCGTCATTCCGAGAGACTGCCCGGTCGCCCCGACAGACGCGGCGGCACGATCGGTGATGCCGCTTGCCATGAACACGAACTCCCACCCGGCCTTCTTTTTATCGCAGATCATCCGCTGGCAGGCCGCATGATCGAACTCGCGGCTGGAATTCTCCCGCCCATCGGTATCGATCATCACCATCACCTTGTCCCCATCAGACGCGAGTGACTCGGCATGATGGATGGTCCAGGCAATCGCGTCATACAGCGGAGTCGAGGCTCCGGGCCGATAGTCCTTGAGGGTCAACGGCTTCCAGCCCTTGGCGAACCCGGCGAACTGCGTGACCCACCGCTTGCTGTCGAACTTGAACACGGTGAGGTTCGTGCCCTTCGGCAAGGCATTGACGTACTGGTTGAGTGCACTGACGACACGTTCCTCTTGCCCCCTCATAGAACCGGTTTCGTCGAGTGTTACTACTGCGTGATTCATTAGACTCCTCGTTTTCACACTGTTCCGTATTGTCTCGGGAGGAGTTCTCCCGTCCTCCACGAATATGCCGGCTGGAACGGACCGGCATGTTCAGTCACCGGAGGGATTTCAGGACCACCTGGTCATCGTGCTAACTCACCAGTTCCCGGACCCGCTCACAGGCCGCCCGCGGGGACCTGCCTGCGGAGGTTCCCCCGCCGGTCCTGGAACGGGCTGGCGCCACCGCCTGCGTTGCGGCCGACGAGTTGTTCTCTGCCCGGATAATCCAACGCCGAGACCCGGCAGCCCTATGCCTGGGTCGTCCGGTGGTTTCTCCAGTGGTGCGAGCGCGAGGACCTTGAAAACGAGTTACACGATGGAAGTAGGCTGGTTGGGAGAGCAGGTCATGCAGCGCGTCTTCGATTTCGCTTGGGTAATGTCCCATTGGTACCGTCAATGGAAAATCAAGCGACACGGGCCAAGCGCGGAGGCGGTGGATCTTAATATCAGTCTTGCCCAACCGGACTTACGACTACCTCCAGGCTATCTCAAGAAGGTCAATTCCACATCCTTGGTGTCGTGATCCAGCCAGCCCACAGCCCGCATTCTTTTTCTTCCCCCAAATGGGGTTCGGGCCGTGAACTCCATCGTGATGAGGTGACGCCCGGACTCGTTCTCGCCGATCTTCGTTTCCAACACCTCCAAGCTATTGGGATCGTTCAGGCGGAGCTGCACTGCCCGGTTCAATTCGGGACTCTCCCCGTTCCAGGGATCAAGGTGCTTCAATCCGTCACAAGAGGAGTGCCCTCTTGCAGGCGAGTATGCCTGCGGGTTTGGAGGGGCGCTTTTAGGGATGTTCAACGAGTCGGGTGGGATTACTTGAAACACGCCGTTGGGACCACCCAGGCGCAACCACCCATCCTCTTGGAGGATGTAATACTCGTTGTGGGGTGCGCTCTCCGGGATGTCGAACCGCCTCAGTCCGGCTTCCTTGGACTCTACGAGTTTCCGAGTCATGGTTTGCCCGTTCATGAAGGTCCAGTTTGCCGTCAGCTTGGCTCCCACCTGCTTGATCCGAAGTTTTCCGGAAAGGGCACCGGCGTCCCTCCACCATACGCCGACGGTCCCATTGTCGTCGGGCACTTCGTTGCTGACCCGGACGACAGATGGGTCGGACTCGGAGTGGCTAGATTCCGGAACCGGATTCTGTCGAAGATCTAAGGCGTTCAGGGATTCCTGTGAACTCTCCGTTTCGATCATGTCTTCATGCTGGTCCTTCTGAACCTGCATGAAAGCTGCCCGCAGTTCGGGATCGATCAGGACAACTAGCGAAATCATAAGGATTAGTACAGCCAGAATGATTCCAATAATGGTCAGATTACGTCTGGTGTCGTCTTTGGGTGCATCAGACATGGCAAGTCTTCCAGGAGATTGTCCTGCGACGGACTCAGATAGCGGTGGGATTCAGGTAGAATACCGGTAAGGCTGACTCCTCCTCCATCGCAGGACGGGGTCGGTCCAGAGCCTGCCGAGTGTGTCATCACTCGGCGGGCTCGACTTGGGAATCCCAAGAATATTCCATTGGCCTCCCCGCAACAAGTCCCAACTGCTCCGAGTGTCGTTAGTCCATGATCTGTCCGCTCCATTCAGGGCGAGGTTAGGATGAGCTTTCTTCCCAACAGAGAGGAGGCCAGGATGGACCTGGAACCGCCGCGCAATGCGATGCACACCAAAGTTCAGCTTCTGCGATTGACTCGGTTCAAGCACGCCCCCGACATTCATCTGGATAGCCGGCTGAGGGGCACAGCGGGTCAGGAAACCAGCGCAGGTGCCGACTCCATCGGTCCTGAATCCGATAGAACGTAAATTGGTCCGCACCGGAGAAGTCTTGTTTCTGATCAGCTGCGAACACGGGCGACGGATCCTGACGCCGGTTGGAAGTTGAGACGTGAAGTGCGGGCCGTCTCCCGCGTCCTGGCGCTTCGCGGCGGATCTGTGCGGACCGGACACGGACTCTCCCCGGATGGTTCCCTGGGATTCCGTGGCTCTGAGCCAGTAGGCCGTCGATCCTGCGAATGCATGGAAGGGACAGGGGCCGCTTGAGGTAGCAGACTAGACTGGTACGTTCGTTGGGGCCTTGGAGAGTTCGCTAGCTTCTGAGTCTTCAACTCTTACCGGATTCTTGCTCCCGGTTCCCCAGGGCGAAGATGCCGACCAGGACGAAGAACCGGACCCTCTTGCAGACATGTAGGCGGATTTCAAGTCCCTGGGCGGAGGACTGGCCTTGGTCTAGACGACGGCTACCCGTTGGGGAGAGGGACGCGGTGGATCTTTGCAGAAGGATTGATTCTGTCCAAGCTCGGGCCGGGTTCACCGGAGGCACTGTGTACGCTCCATGAGGACGTGAGCCGGTCGGTGCTGGCAGCGTGCAGAACTCCTCCGAGTTTGTTTCTCGATGCAGACGGGACGGCTCAACGGGAGGCGAAAAGGCGGTGGCGCCTGAACACCATATTACCGCTGGCTCGGCTCTTGGAGCATGAACTGGTGCTGAAGCTGGAAGGGGACGTGAGCCTGAAATTCGACAGCGGTCCGCTGAATTTGGCGGGAAGGGCGTAAGCGTTCCAAAAGCTAGTCACCGGGGGTGTGGCCGTCACTGAGGTGCTGGCCACGTCGGGGCTTCTGGCAGGGAAATAGCCGACCGCTCAGTATCACTTCTGATCTTTAAAGTGATATCTAATTTCCCTAAATCCTAAATTATACTTTATTTATAGAGATTTACAAATACGTGGTGGCGGAGGAGGTAGGATTCGAACCCACGGTGCCCTTCCGGACACAGCGGTTTTCAAGACCGCCGCCTTAAACCACTCGGCCACTCCTCCGGGCTTGTGAGTCGCCTCCATTCTCTCACAGCCCCCGTCCAGTTTGCGGAATTCCGCCCGGCTCCATCTGGTCCTGGATCCGCTGCATGTGGGCCATCTTGGCCTCGTGAGGCAGGAAGGAACACCGAACCGCCTGCAACGCGACCCGTTGAAGGTCCTTTGCCGTCAGTCCGAAAATCCGCGAGGCCTTCAGGTATTCTTGGGTCAAGCTGGTCTGGAACAGGCCGGGATCGTCCGTGTTCAGGGTTACCGGAACCCCGCGACGGTACAAGAGGGGAAAGGGATGCTGCGACAGTGGCGCCCACGCCCGGGTCCTGAGGTTGCTGGTGAGGCAGACGTCCAACCCCACGGCATGCTCCCGCAGATACTCGATCAGGCGCGGGTCCCGGGCCGCCTGGACGCCGTGGCCGATCCGGTTCGCGCCCAGGTCCTTGAGGGCGCTCCAGACCTGATCCGGCCCGCCGATCTCGCCGGCGTGGATATGGACGTAGATCTCATGGGCCTTGGCCCACAGAAAAACGTCGCGATACTCGATCAGGGGAAGGGACAATTCGTCCCCTCCCATCCCCAACGCCACGACGCCTTCGGTCCGGTGCTCCGCCGACAGCCGGGCCGTCCTCCAGGCCGCTTCCACACCGAACTGGCGAACGCAGTCCAACACCCAGCGAATGATCAGACCCTTCTCCTCGAACCGGGATCCTGTTTTCAATAGATGCTGCAGGATTTCCCGGCCGTCCCGGCCCCAGATCCAGGGAATGGAAGGGGCGTAGGTGATCTCCGCATAGAAGACTCCCTGCCTGAGGAGACTCTCGGCCAAGTCCTCCAGGATGCCGGCATAGTCCTCCTTGCCGCGCAAGTGTTGGCAAACCACTTTGAAAGCGCCCAGGAATTCATGGAGGCTCCGGTACCGGTAAAGTTTCTCCGTCAGCTCGGCGACGCTCAGGGAAGCGT
This sequence comes from Acidobacteriota bacterium, assembly GCA_965263035.1. Classification (GTDB taxonomy): domain Bacteria; phylum Acidobacteriota; class UBA6911; order RPQK01; family JAJDTT01; genus JAJDTT01. The sequence goes on along the minus strand of OZ253580.1, from coordinate 2,898,097 downwards.
ATTCCGTGCCGTACTTGCAGGCGAGGGCATGGAGCCGCTCAGGCCCGACGCTGCCCTCGAGATGAAGATGCAACTCGGCCTTGGGGAGACTCCGAACATAGGGCTCGGAGACGGCTGTCCGCCCGGCGTTTGGCCGCGTCACGCGGCCTTCCCGATCGATCATTCCTGCGCCTGCCGTGGGATCGGCCGTTTACTCTCGACCGCTACCCCAAGAGCTGGAGCGCTCGGAGCTGGTCGATTGTTTCCTGGGAAATGAACTTGTCGTACGTCTTCAGCGTCTTTGCCGGCGGCGTCCGCTTTCGCATCTCGTCCCAGCACATGGGCGAAACGAAAATCAGATCCGCATCCCGGACGATCTTCTCAATGAGGTCCTGCCTGGAAATGGGAGCGATCCAGAACTTCATCTCCGTCGAAGGGTGGTAGAGGTTCATGAAGACGTCCCAGGAAGCATGCAGGGTATCCTCATCCCGCACCACGATGGCCACGTTCTCATGGCGGGCCGCACTCAGAACCTCACGATAGATCTCGTGGCTGGGCTTGATCTCCACCAGCTTCTTTCTAAAACGGCGGGCCAGCTCCTTGACTTCCTCCAGGTGGTAACTGGTCGTCAGAAGGAACTCGCTGTCCCTGAGGAGCGCCCGGGCAGCCTCGCTGTCGACGTCGCCCAACGAAACGCTCCGGGCCCGCACTCTCTTCATGCGGAGCTCCAGCTCCCGGGAGAAGACGTACGCCTCCTCTTCGTGGTCCACGACGGCCAGATGCAGCTCCCGCAGATCGGTCCCGGTCCAGTAGGCGTCCAGCAGGTCGCTGAACTTGGCCGGGGAGAGGCCCAGGCTCCTGGCCTTGTCGGACACTTCCCCCAGCAGGTTGAAGACCGCCTGCCGCCGCATCTGCTCATAGGAGGCCTCGCCGCTCCTTTCCTTCAGGAAGGCCCCGCTTCCCTTCACGATCTCCAGATAGTTCTCCCCGGCCAATTTCAAGTAGATCTTGCGGGTCGTCTTGTAGTTGATTCCCAGATCATCGGACACCTCCCGCATGGACGGGAGCCGATCGCCCGCTCGAATCTTGCCGCAGTAGATGGCCGAGAGCAGCTGTCCCTTGATCTGCTCGTAGAAAGTGAGCCGAACGGACCTGTCCAGATTGAAACCGATCATCTCTTCAGGAACGCTCCCGGGTCGATCCGGCGCCTTTGGCCCGCCGCGTTCATCCTGAACGCCCCCCCGGCACCAGACGCTCCAGTCCATGCATATAGGGGTGGAGCGCCTCTGGAATCCGAACGCTTCCGTTCTCCTCCTGGAAATTCTCCACCAAGGCTACCCAGGTCCGTCCGACCGCCAGTCCGGACCCGTTCAGGGTGTGGACCAGCCGGTTTCCCGAGCCCTGAGCCGGGCGGCAACGAATCCTGCAGCGCCGAGCCTGGAAGTCGGTGAAGTTGCTGCAGGAGGAAATCTCCCGATAAGTGTTCTGGCTGGGGACCCACGCCTCCAGATCGTACGTCTTGGCCGCGCTGAATCCCATGTCGCCGGTGGAAAGCACCACAACCCGGTAGGGGATTCCCAGCGCCTTGAGAACGGCTTCGGCGTGGCTTGTCAGCTGCTCCAATTGCCGGGACGACTCTTCCGGCTGCGTGAACTTGACCAGCTCGACCTTGTTGAACTGGTGCAGGCGAATCAACCCCCGGGTGTCCTTGCCGTAAGAGCCGGCCTCCCTCCGGAAGCAGGGCGTGTATGCCGTGAGGTTGATGGGAAGATCCACCTCCTCCAAGATCTCGCCGGCAAAAATATTGGTCAGCGGGACCTCGGCGGTGGGGACGAGGAAGTAGTCGGAGTCCGCCACCCGGAAGAGGTCTTCCTCGAACTTGGGGAGGTTTCCGGTCCCGAAGAAACTGCTGCGATTGGCCATGAAGGGAGGAATCACCTCCCTGTATCCGTGGGAACGGGTGTGGAGGTCCAGCATCATGTTGATAAGCGCCCGCTCCAGCAGGGCGCCGGCGCCGGAATAGAGGCTGAAACGGGCGCCGGCGATCTTGCTGGCCCGCTCCAGGTCCAGGATGCCCAGGCGGGCCCCCAGCTCGACATGGTCCCGGACGGGAAAGGAAAACTCGGGCGGGTCGCCCACCACGCGGACGACTTTATTGGCACCGCTGTCTCTTCCCACCGGAACCCCCTCGGCCGGCAGATTCGGGATCCAGGAGAGGAAGGCTTCCATTCGGCCCCGGAGGTCGGTCAGGCTCTCATCCAACTCCTTGATCCTGGCGGAAACCCGCTTCATCTCCCGGATCTGGGAACTGGCATCATCGCCCCGCTTGCGCCGCTGTGCGATCTCGTTGCTGGTTCGGTTGCGGCCGGCCCTCAGCTCCTCCGATTCGATCCGGACCGTCCGCTCGCGAGCGTCCAGAGACCGAAACTCCTCGACGGCCAAGGAAAAGCGGCGGGTCTTCAGCCTGGTCTCGACCTGCTCCAAATTGCCCCTGATGAAGGCCCGATCCAACATCGTGAGTCAGTATCTCAAAGAGGAGGGGAAAGAGGAATCAGGGATGACCGGTGGTCGCGGATACCGTTGCAGAGGCGACTGCACCACGCCGTGGAAAACACCGGCAAGGACTGCTATATTCTACGGTTTTCGGAGGGGTTGCTTGCGGGTGCCACTATGCCGCTTTACGAGTACGCTTGCGACAGTTGCGGAGAGACGATCGAAGCGCTTCAACGATTCTCGGATCCACCCTTGGAGACGTGCGGTTCTTGCGGCGGAACGCTGGAAAAGCTGATTTCGGCTCCCAGCATCCAGTTCAAGGGGACAGGCTGGTACGTTACCGACTACGCCCGCAAGGGTGCCGACTCCCAGAAGAAAACCGAAACCGACAAGAAGGACCCGGCCAAGGCCGCCGCCGAGAGTTCGGCCCCCAAGGCTGACTCCAAAAAGAAGAGCTGACCCAAGCACGGTTCCTGCCTGCTGGTCGCTGAGCAAGAGTGAAAATACTAGTTGTCGGCTCAGGCGGAAGAGAACATACGCTGGTCTGGAAACTGGGCCTGAGCGACCGGGTCCGGAAGCTTTACTGCTCTCCCGGAAACGCCGGCATTGCGGAGGCCGCCAAGACCCGTCTCCTTCCCAAGCTCTCTCCCCGGCAACTGTTGGACTTCTCCGTCAGCCAAGGTGTGGATCTGGCCGTCGTCGGACCGGAAGCCAGCCTGGTGGACGGCATCGGGGACCTTTTTCGTCAAGCCGGCGTACCGCTCGTGGGTCCTTCGGCGAAAGCGGCCCGGCTGGAGGGGAGCAAGGCGTTCGCCAAGGATTTCATGGCCCGCCATCAGATCCCCACGGCTGCCTACCACGTATACGAACAAGCCGCCGCGGCGGAACAGGCGCTCCGAAACGGCCGCTTCGACTTTCCCGTGGTGCTCAAGGCCGATGGTCTGGCGGCCGGCAAGGGAGTCCTGATCTGCACCGACCTGCAGGAGGCCATCGCGTCCGTCGACCGGATCATGCGCGAAAGACGATTCGGAAGCGCCGGCGACCGGCTGGTGATCGAGGAGTTTCTACGAGGCGAGGAAGCGTCGTTCATGGTCCTGGCCGATGGAACCGGCAACGTGGTCCCCATGGTTCCCTCCCAGGACCACAAGCAGATCTTCGAAGGAGGCCGGGGACCCAACACAGGCGGAATGGGCGCCTACTCCATGGACGGTCTCTTGTCCCCCGAACTGCGGCTGCGGATCCTGGACGAAGTCATTCTCCCCACGGTAGAGGGTATGAACCAGGAGGGCCATCCCTTCGCCGGAATCCTCTACGCCGGACTGATGCTCACGGCCGACGGCCCCAAAGTCCTGGAGTTCAACGTGCGCTTCGGGGACCCGGAAGCACAGGTCATCCTGCCGCGGCTCCAGAGCGACCTCTCCACGCTTCTGTTCCGGGCGGCCTGCGGCGACCTGGCGGGTGCCCGGGCCGAATGGACCCCCGGCGCAGCGGTCTGCGTGGTCGCCGCTTCGCAGGGCTACCCCGGGTCCTACCTCAAAGGACAGGAGATCTCCGGATTGGAGAGGGCAGGACGGATGGAGAAGCTCGTGGTGTTCCACGCCGGCACCTCCCACGCCGGCGGCCGGTTCGTGACCAGCGGCGGGAGGGTCCTGGGCGTCACGGCACTGGCCCCCTCTCTCGAGGAGGCGGTTCGGCGAGCCTATGCGGGATTGAATGAGATCCACTTCGACGGTATCTACTGTCGGCGAGACATCGCGTACAGGCGATTGTCCCCATCAGAAAGGAATTCAGAATGAGCGCACCGAAAGTCGGCATCCTCATGGGCAGCGTTTCCGATCTCGGAGTGATGCGGGAGGCGAGCAAGATCCTGGAGGATTTTGGCGTTCCCTACGACATCCGAGTTCTTTCGGCCCACCGCTCGCCCACTCTGACCCAGGACTTTGCACGGGATGCGGAAGGCCGTGGAATTCAGGTCTTGATTGCAGGCGCCGGTGCGGCCGCCCATCTGGCCGGCGTGCTGGCGGCCCATACCATTCTCCCCGTGATCGGTGTGCCCATCGACTCTTCGCCACTGAAAGGCCTGGACGCCCTTTTGGCCACGGTTCAGATGCCGGGCGGGGTGCCGGTGGCCACCATGGCCATCGGCAAAGCCGGCGCCCGCAACGCGGGCCTGGTGGCGGTCCAGATCTTGAGTCGCAGCGACGCCGGACTTCAGGACAAGCTGAGGGCCTACAAGGCGGCGCAACAGAAGAAGATCGAGAACATCCAACTCTGACGCCGGCTCACGGGCCGCCTGACCATTCGAGCGGATGGAGCCTTGACAGCTCCGCGCCCTGGACTGGGACGGTTACGCCGGGCCGGGACGAAAGCCGGCCAGAGTCCACATCCTCCGCGCCGTCTTCTCCCGCCGGTAGGAATAGAACCGATCATTGCAGCAGGAGGTGCAGAGGCCGGAGTCCACAATGCGGCTGATGCCCAGTTGCTCCAGTTGGAGCCGGTTGGCCCGGATCAGGTCCAGGCACCTCCCCCGGAAGATCTCCCGTGTTTCGTGGCCGCGCTCCCGGTAGGCGACCCTCACCTCCTCGCCGACCTCGTAACAACAATTCCGGATGCAGGGACCGAACCCGACCCACAGGTCCTCGGGAGCTGCCCCCGACAAACGGAGCAGGTGAGCCAACGCCTTGGCAGTCACCCGCTTGCAGGTTCCCCGCCAGCCGGCGTGCACCAACCCCACCACCCGCCGCCGCGGCTCCACGGCCAACACCGAAAGACAATCCGCCGTCCGAATCGCCGAATACCAGCCCGGGGATGAGAGGACAACGGCATCCGCAGAAGGTTTTCCTCCGGCGGCAGGCGGCCTCGCGGCCTCGACTGCAAGCACCTCGTCTCCGTGCTCCTGTTTCAACAGGATCAGGTTCCGGGCGGGAATGCCGAGAGCATTCAGAAATTCCGCTCCCGGTTCCGGCGGGCGGGCGGCCTGCCGAGCCCGTCGGCACCCGTCGGTTGCCCGGGTCGTGACGGCGTGGACGAAACCCGGGATTGCCGTCAGGCCCTGGAAGGCCAGGTAGGGGATATCACCGGCCGTCTTCTCCACCATCATGGGCGGAGCCAAGGTACCATGGCCTTGCAGCCCGTAGCGAAAGTCGTCACGGCATTCGACCGTCCCTGCATCGTGCGCGGACTGCTGGAACTGACCGGCCTCCCCACGGTAAACTGTGCCCGGTTCACAGAGGGTTCCCCATGGTCGTCGGAATCGGACTGGATATCGTGGAGGTCGCGCGCATCGCCAAGGCTCTACGCGGCAGCAAATCCATCACCGAGCGAGTCTTCACACCTGAAGAAATACGATACTGCTCCCGGCGCCGGAACAAATACCAGCATTTCTCCGGGCGATTCGCAGCCAAAGAGGCGGCCCTGAAGGCCCTGGGGACCGGTTGGCAGGCCGGGATCCGGTGGCGCGACGTCGAAACCACGGCCGGCCCGATGGGTGAACCCCGCTTGACCCTTTACGGAAAGGCGGCGGCCATCTTCGAGGAATCGAAGGCTCAAAGGAGCCTCCTCACCATCACCCACGCCACCGACTACGCAGTGGCGTGCGTCGTCCTCGACGGATGACACGCTGACCCGGGGTGCCCGGTCAGGCCATCCTCCGTTTCCCCTACGGCCTCGACCTGGACCATTCTGTTGGGCGCCACGGGGACCGGAAAACGAATCTTGATGTAGTTTGCGGAGATCCCCTCCCACCTGCCGCCGGCAGACTCTCCCAGGGTCAGAACCGAAAGCTTCCTGCCCATGAACCGTCGCCGGAAGGCGCGATTCTTGGCCGCCGAAATCTGCCTCAGCTCCCAACACCGCTGACGCCGCACCCGCGGGTCGACTTTGGGCCGCATTGCCGAAGCTCGGGTTCCGGGCCGGTCGCTGTAAGGGAACACGTGGAGATAGGTGAAGGGCATGGCCTGGACGAAACGGACTGTTTCAAGGTGGTCCCGGGGGGTCTCCCCCGGAAATCCAACCACCAGATCCGTTCCGATGGCCGCCTGTGGCAACGTGGCCCGGACCTCCTGCACGATCTCTCCAAACCTGGACGTGTTGTACGGGCGAAACATCTTCCGCAGGATCCGGTTGCTCCCGCTCTGCAGGCAGATGTGGAAATGCGGGCAGATCTTGTCGTTCCCGGCCGCCAACTGGATCACCCGCCGCGACAGCTCCATGGGTTCGATGGAACTCAACCGCACCCGGACCAGCCCCGGTGTCTCGGCCACGTCCGCCAGGAGGCGACCCAGAGAATAACGCGGCTTCATATGCAATCCGTAGGTCCCGATGTGGATTCCGGTCAGAACCACCTCCTGGAACCCCTTTCGGGTCAGCTGCCGCACCTGGGCCAGCACCTGCTCCGGTGGCAGGCTCCGTCCGGGTCCGCGAACCAGCGGAATGATGCAGTACGTGCACTTGGCGTCGCAGCCGTCCTGGACCTTGACGAAGGGTCGGACTCGAAGCCCCGGCGATCCGGCGGTCGCACCCTCCATGGTTCGGACCTTGACGAACTCCTGCCGGTACACGTCCGCCAGCTCGTCCGCCGTCAGGGGGGACTCCGTCGTCCCATCCACGATCCCGATCAGATCACTCTTGTGGGTGTTGCCGATGACGGCTGCGACGCCAGGAATTCGGGACAGACTTTCCGGATCCCGTTGGGCATAGCAACCCGTCACCACGATCCGGGCTGCCGCATTTTCGCGGTGAAACCGGCGGACCAGTTGCCGCACCTGCTGATCGGATCGATGCGTGACGGTACAGGAGTTGACGACGATGATCCCCGCTTCCCGCCAGTCCCATGCCTCCCGGTAGCCGCGCCCCAGGAAGTCCTGCCGGATGGCGGCGCTGTCGGACTGGTTTGTACGGCAGCCGAAACTGAAGATATGGAAACTGGAAGCCACCTGATTCCGCCTCTTCCCCTGATCCTGGACCCGATCACCCCTTTCACACCCGACTGGTAAATTCTAGCAGCCGAAGCAAAACAAATTCACGGCATTCGATCGGCGCTTCGCAAGACCATCACTGCGGAGTGTCCGGACTCCAACATGAAACTCTGCGTTCTGGGAAGTGGCAGCGCGGGAAACTGCACGTACATCGCGACGCGAGAGATCCGGATTCTGGTCGATCTGGGCTTCGGTCGAATCAGCCTTCACCGGCGCCTGCGGCAGGCGGGCCTGTCCCTGGATCGGCTGGATGCTCTCCTCCTGACGCACGAACACACGGATCACGTCAGCGGCGTCCCGGCCCTGGTCCGGGATCTGGATGCCCCCGTGCTCATGACCGAAGGGACCTTGCAACAGAGCCCCCCGCTTCAGGAATTGAACCGGGTGAAGATCGTCCCTGTCGGCTCTCCCTTTCAAATCGGCGACCTGGAGGTCGAAGCCTTCCCCGTCTCCCACGATGCGGCCCAGCCGGTCGGATTCCGCTTTGCGGCCGAAGGGACTCAAGGCCTTCTGGCCACCGACCTGGGTGAACCGACCCAGGAAATCCTGGAACATCTGCCGGACTGCGACTGGTTGATCATGGAGTCCAACCACGACGAGGAGATGGTGCTGGCCGGACCCTATCCCTGGCTCCTCAAGAAACGGCTGATGGGACCAAAAGGGCACCTTTCCAACCACGCCCTGGGCCGGTGCCTCAAGACCCACCTGGGCGCCAAGACCAAACACATATTCCTGGCCCATTTGAGCCGCACCAACAATCATCCCCAACTGGCGTTGGATCAGGTGTCGGAGGCCCTCTCCGACCCTTCCGGAAGGAGCGAATCCGGCCCCAGGGTTCACTTGACTCACCAGAACCGGCCCTCCATAGTTTTGAACCTATGATTCCCCGGTACAGTCGGCCCGAAATGGCCCGAATCTGGTCCGAAGAAAACAAGTTCCGGAAATGGCTCGAGGTGGAGGTGGCAGTCTGCCAGGTGCTGAGCGATTCGGGACGCATTCCGCCGGCTGCCATGTCGGAGATCCGCGAAAAGGCGGGATTTTCCGTCGAGCGGATTCATGAGATCGAGGCGGTCACGCGTCACGATGTCGTGGCCTTCATCCGAGCCGTCTCAGAAGTGGTGGGACCGGCCTCCCGGTTCATACACATGGGCTTGACCTCCACCGACGTCGTGGACACGGCCCAGGCGCTCCAGGTCAAGGAAGCCTCTGAGTTGATCGAATCCGCGCTCCTGGATTTTATGGAAGTGCTGCGCCGCAAGGCCCACCGGTACCAGGACACCCCGATGATGGGACGGACCCACGGGATCCATGCCGAGCCCACGACGTTCGGCCTCAAAGTGACCGTCTGGTACTCGGAAATGGAGCGCAACCTGGAGCGGTTCCGGAAGGCCCGCAAGATCTTGGAGGTGGGTAAGATCAGCGGCCCGGTGGGTACCTTTTCCCATCTCCCCCCCGAGGTCGAAGAGAAGGTCTGTACCGCACTCGGCATCGGCTACGCCGCCGCCTCCACGCAGACCCTGCAACGGGACCGCCACGCCGAATACCTGTGCACCTTGGCCATCCTGGGTTCGACCTACGACAAGATCGCCACCGAGATACGCCATCTGCAGCGAACCGAAGTGGGCGAAGCCAGCGAGGCCTTCCGGACCGGCCAGACAGGCAGCTCCGCCATGCCTCACAAGAAGAACCCCATCAGCTCCGAGAATGTGAGCGGACTTTCGCGGGTGCTCCGCGCCAACGCCCTGGCTGCGCTGGAAAACATTCCCCTTTGGCACGAGCGGGACATCTCTCACTCCTCGGTGGAGCGGATCATCCTGCCCGACAGCACGACACTGGCCCATTACCTCACCCTGAGGCTCGGTCGGGTGGTGGAGAACCTGGTGGTGAACCGGGAGAGAATGCTGGCCAACCTGGAGCTGACCGGGGGACTGGTGTATTCGGGCACCCTGTTGCTGAAACTCGTCATGGCGGGAGTTCTCCGCAGCCGGGCTTACGAATGGGTCCAACGCAACGCCCTCCGAGTCTGGAACGAGAAGGTTGATTTCAAGACCCTCATCCTCGCCGACCCCGACATCGGATCCCACCTCTCGACGGAACAGATCGAAGCCGCATTCGACCTCCGGCAGACCCTTGAGCACGTCGACACGGTCTTCGCCCGAGTGTTTCCTGAAGCATGAATCTGCGGCCCCTGTTTCCCTCCCAGGAAACCCTGGGCATCCACACCGACCTCTACGAATTGACCATGCTCGCCGCCTACTTCGAGGCGGGATTCGCCGAGGAGCGCGCCACCTTCGAGCTCTTTACCCGCCGCTTGCCGGCAGAGAGGGGTTTTCTGGTTGCCGCCGGGCTGGAACAGGCGCTGCACCAGGTTCTGAACTTGCACTTTCCGGAAGAGATTCTGGCCTGGCTGCAGACCCTGGACGTCTTCCGCGGGGTCTCTCCGGAGTTCTTCGACTACCTCCGTGATTTCCGGTTCGGCGGGGACCTCTGGGCCTTGCCCGAGGGGACTCCATTCTTCCCTTACGAGCCCGTTCTCCAGGTCAGGGCCCCCGTCATGGAGGCACAACTCCTGGAAACCTACCTGATTGCGTCGATCAGCTACCAGACGACGGTGGCTACCAAGGCAAGCCTGCTCTGCCGCGCCGCCCGGGGGCGGCCGGTGATCGATTTCGGCAGCCGCCGAGCACAGGGGCCGCAGGCCGGACTGCTTGCGGCCCGGGCATCGTTCATCGGCGGTTGCGCCGGGACCAGCAACGTCTTGGCTGGATATCAGCTCGGCCTTCCCCTCTACGGGACCATGGCCCACTCCTTCATTCAATTCTTCGACGACGAGACACACGCCTTCGAGAGCTTCCAGCGGACCTTTCCCCGGCACACGATTCTGCTCGTGGACACCTATGACACGCTCTGCGGCGTCAGGAACGCGCTCAGCCTCGGCGCACCGGTGCAAGGACTGCGGGTGGACAGCGGAGACCTGGGCCGGATGGCTCGCGCGGCCCGGGCGCTCCTGGACCATAGCGGGCGCAGCGAGACCCGGATCCTGGTCAGCGGCGATCTGGACCCGGAGAAAGTGCGCGCTCTGGCAAAGGAGGAGGCGCCCATCGACGGCTACGGCGTGGGCACGGACCTGGTCATTTGCCCGGAAGCCCCCACCTGCGATCTGGTCTACAAACTGGTGGAGCGGATTCACCAGGGCCGGATCTTGCCCCGAATGAAGATCAGCAGGGACAAGGCGTCGTTCCCTCTCCGGAAGGAACTTTATCGGCACCGGGAGGGGGGGGATTTCGGCGGGGACCTGCTGGCGGCGGAAGGGGAAGCCATCGCCGGCGGACACTCCCCATTGCTGGTCCAATACGTCGAAGCCGGGGAGACGAAGGGAGAACTGCCCGATATCCGTCAGATCAGGGACTACGCTCGGACCCAACTGGATGCCTTGCCGCCGCGATTGTGGAGGCTCGAGGGTGATCCCTATCCGGTTCGGTACAGCCTGCGGCTGCAGGAGGCGGAGAGCAATCTACGGCGGTCCCACCTCTGACTTGGCCCGGGCGGCCGCGCCATTGCCGGCTGCACCCTGGTTAACCGGCAGTCGGCTGGCGGCAGGCGACGGAGGCCTCCCGGAGCAGGCGAAACGACCTGCCGGAGAGAGGATACTCCACGTTGTAGACCACCTCGACGACACCCGAGTTGATGATCATCTTGCTGCAGGTCAGGCAGGGCGAGTACGTCGTATAGAGAACGCCTCCGTTGACGCTCACGCCATGATAGGCCGCCTGGGTGATGGCATTCTCCTCGGCATGGGAGCAGAGGCAGTCCCCCAGTTGCGTTCCACTGTCCGCCAGCCCGGCACAGCGGGGACAGCCCCCCTCGAAACAGTTTCGCGTGCCGCGGGGAGTGCCGTTGTAGCCGGTGGAGATCACCCGTAGATCGCGCACGATGATGGACCCCACCTTGCGCTTGATGCAGTTGCTCCTGAGCGCCACCACTTGCGCCAGTTTCATGAAATAAGGATCCCAATGGGGCCGGGTCATCTTGGGAGCCGTTCGCAGCAACCAATCGGCGACCTTGCTCCGGAGGTCCTGCTTGGTGCCGTTGTTGGCGAAGCTGATACTGGCCAACCGGCCAGTGGCCAGGAGTTGCTGGCCTTGCGTGTCCGGACTGGACAGTTCCTGCCGTTCCAGGTCGAGAAACTTCTCGAATGAGACGGGATCGCTCTCGCGGGCGCGGGCGCAGACGCGCTGGTGGCGAATTTCGGCGTCTGCCTCAACCGCCACCAGATAGAAATCGGGCTGGCGTGAGAATGCCCGGACCTCCGCCGGGTGGCGAAAGGAGTCCACGACGTAGTTCCGATCCGCCTCCAGCTTGGCCAGGATTTCATGCGCCAGGTAGTCGTTGCCGTACTTGGACCGCAGCTCCCTTCCGGCACGGATCAGCTGGGGCCGCGTCACTTCCTCCCCCCGCCGCGTGATCTCTTCGCGAATTACGTCCGAGAGGGACCAGAAACCGAAGCCCTTGGTTTGCAGGAAGTCGGCCACGACGCCCTTGCCGGAGCCGTTGCGACCGGTCAGGCCAATGATCACGAGACCCTTATAGCACACGGGGGAGCGAGAATAATGGTGCGGGAATTCGGGAGTGGTGCGGGAGATTTCTTTTTCCCCGTGGCACGGGCTGCGCTCCCGCCGAAGTGGGGGGAGGTTCGCCCTCCGGGTGGGGGGCCGCGCGCCTCCGCCTGGAGCCTGCTATATTCGTCGCCGTGGCGGAAAACGTGGATTTCATGGGTCTCGACGACCTGCTGTCGCACGAGGAACGGCTGATTCGAGACAGCGTCCGTTCATTCGTCGAGAAACAGGTCATCCCCATCATCGAAGACCATTTCCAAGCCGGCACCTTCCCCCTGCAGTTGGTCGAGCCCATGGCTCGTCTCGGATACCTGGGGGCCAGCTTGACCGGTTACAACTGCGCCGGCCTGAAGGCGGTGGGCTACGGCCTCATCATGCAGGAGCTGGAGCGGGGCGACAGCGGCCTGCGCAGCTTCGTCTCGGTCCAGAACGCCCTGGTCATGTACCCCATTCACCGTTTCGGCAGCGAGGAACAGCGAGCGTACTGGCTACCCCGGCTCCAGGCCGGACGGGCCATCGGCTGTTTTGGCCTCACCGAACCCGACTTCGGATCGAATCCCGCTGGAATGCGGACGCGCGCGCGACGTGACGGCGGGGGGTTTGTCCTGAGCGGCAACAAGGCCTGGATCACCAACGGCAGCCTCGCCGACGTCGCCCTCGTCTGGGCGCGCCTGGAGGGAGCGGGTATCCGCGGATTCCTGGTGGAACCCTCCACCGAAGGCTTCTCCACCAGGGACTACCGCCACAAGCATTCGTTACGTGCCTCGGTCACCTCGGAATTGGTCCTGGATGACTGCTGGATCCCTGAAGACCGTCTCCTCGCCGGGACGACTGGCCTGAAAAGTGCCCTCATGTGCTTGAACAAGGCTCGGTACGGCATCGCCTGGGGGGCCTTGGGGGCGGCCATGGCCTGTTACGAAACCGCCCGGCGCTGGACTCTCGAACGGCGCCAGTTCGGGGACCGCCCCATCGCCAGCCATCAGCTGGTCCAGCAGAAGCTCGTGTACATGTTGACGGAAATCACGAAGGGCCAACTGCTGACTTACCGATTGGGGCAACTCATGGAACAGGGCAAGTGCCGGCACGATCAGATCTCCATGGCGAAACGCAACAACGTCGCCATCGCACTTCGGATCGCGCGGCTGGCCCGGGACCTCCTGGGGGCCAACGGAATCCTCGCCGACTATCCGGTCTTTCGCCACATGTCCAACCTGGAGACGGTTTCGACCTACGAGGGAACCCACGACATCCACACCCTGATCCTGGGCCAGTCCATCACCGGAATCCCCGCGTTCGAGTAACCTGGAATTGGGGACGCCTTCCGATTTAGAATGGAAGGCGAATCGACGAACAAAAATTCGGAAGGAGGAGAATCTCATGCCATATCCTGAAGAATGGGTGACCCCGATGCGACAGGAACTGACCCGCATCGGCGTCGAAGAGTTGCGCACGGCTGAAGCTGTGGACCAGGCGATTACTGGAGAGCAGGGCACCGTTCTGGTGGTCGTCAACTCCATTTGCGGCTGTGCGGCGGGGCGGGCCCGCCCCGCGATCGCGGATGCGCTCAGGAATGAGCCCAAACCGGATCGGCTGACCACGGTATTCGCCGGCCAGGACCTCGAGGCGACGGCGAGAGCCAGGGAATACTTCTTTCCCTATCCGCCGTCTTCTCCCAGCATCGCACTGCTGCAGGACGGCAAGCTCGTCTACATGATGGAGCGCCACCTGATCGAGAGCCGGGAAGCCTACGAAATTTCCGGGGATCTACGGGAGGCCTTCGGGCGGCATTGCGCCAAGGCAGAAACTGCGACTTCCTGAAGAGTTCTCCGGCTGGGCGGCGGGACGGCAACGGCCAGCTGCTCAGCGGTGAGCCGAGACGACTGAAGAGCGAGAGGGAAGAGAACGGGGCCAACTTCTCTTCTCTCTCCTCATTCCTCGCCGGCGTTACTCGCTCTCTTCGTATTCGTCCTTGATCGCGTCCAGGACCCCTGGGTCCTGAAGCGTCGTGGTGTCGCCGACGACCCGCCCCTCGGCGATGTCCCGGAGCAGGCGCCGCATGATCTTCCCGCTGCGCGTCTTGGGCAGCTCCCCGGTAGGGATCAGGGTGTCGGGCCGGGCAATGGGCCCGATCTTTTCACCCACGTGGAGCTTGAGTTCGGCGATCAGCTCCGGCGACGCCACCTGATCTCCCCTGAGGGTGACGAACGCGCCAATCGCCTGACCCTTGATTTCGTGGGTGATGCCGATGACTGCCGCTTCGGCAACGCTGGGGTGGCTGACCAGTGCGCTTTCCACCTCCATGGTCCCGATTCGGTGACCGGCCACGTTCAGGACGTCGTCGACGCGGCCCAGTAGCCAAAAGTAGCCGTCCTCGTCGCGCTTGGCCCCGTCTCCCGTGAAGTAGATTCCGGGAAATTGTGACCAATACTGATCGTACCATCGCTCCGGATCGCCCCAGATGGTTCGAGCCATGGCTGGCCACGGGCGTTTCAGTACCAGATAGCCGCCGCCGCCGAGAGGCACCGATTCTCCGGCTTCGTCCACGATGTCGGCCTCCACTCCCGGAAAGGGAAAGGTTGCCGACCCCGGCTTCAACACCGTCAGCCCCGGCAAAGGAGTGATGAGCGTCATGCCCGTCTCGGTCTGCCACCAGGTATCGACCACCGGCGTCCGGCCGGAACCGATATAGTCCCGATACCAGACCCAGGCCTCCGGGTTGATGGGCTCTCCCACCGTTCCCAGGAGCCGGAGAGAGCTCAGGTCGTGGCCTGCGGGATACTCCGTCCCCCACTTCATGAACGTGCGGATCGCGGTCGGTGCCGTGTACAGAATGTTGGCCCGGTATTTCTCGATGATCTGCCAGAAACGGTTCTTCCCAGGATAATCGGGCGCCCCCTCGTACATGATGGAGGAGGCGCCGTTGGATAGGGGACCATATACGATGTAGCTGTGCCCAGTGACCCACCCCACATCGGCAGCGCACCAGTAGGTGTCATTGTCCTTCAGGTCGAACACGTACCTGGCAGTCGTGTGGACGCCGACGAGATAGCCACCGGTGGTATGGAGCAGGCCTTTCGGCTTCCCCGTGGTGCCGGAGGTGTACAGAATGTACAGAGGGTGCTCACTGTCCAGCGACTCGGCCTCGACGGTTTCCGTGCCGCTGGCCTCCATTTCGTGGTGCCACCATCGATCCCGCCCCTCCACCATGGAAACCTGTTCAGGTCGTGCTACCCGGTTCACCACCAGAACGTTCTCGATGCTGGAGCCGCCCTCCAACGCTCGATCGGCATTCTCCTTCAGCTCCACCACTTTTCCCCGGCGCCAGGCGCCGTCGGCCGTGACCAGGAGTTTGGCCTGGCAATCCGCGATGCGGTCGCGGAGGGACTCGGGGCTGAAGCCGCCGAAAACGACGGTGTGGGGAGCACCCAGCCGCGCACAGGCCAACATGGCGATTGGGAGCTCCGGCACCATTCCCAGATAGAGCGCTACCCGGTCTCCCTTTTGAATCCCCAGCCGCCTCATGGCGGCGGCGCACCGATTGACCTCGCGGTACAGGTCCTGGTAGGTCAGGACCCGCGTGTCACCAGGTTCCCCTTCCCAGATGATGGCCGCCTTGTTCTTTCTCCACGTCGCCAGATGCCGATCGACACAGTTGTAGGAAACGTTGACCTTCGCCCCCAGAAACCACTTCGAGGTGGGCGGGTCCCACTCCAGAACGGAGTCCCAAGGCTCAAACCAGTCGATGGCCTGAGCCATCTCGCTCCAGAAGCCCTCCGGATCATCCAGTGCTCGCCGGTAGACTTCCGGGTCGCTCCAATTGGCGTGGGCGGTGAACTCCTCGGCGGGGGAGTACCGCCGGTCCTCCGTCATCAATGCAGATATGGTTCCTTCTTTGTCGCTCATCCCAGATTCTCCTCATTCGCAAGCCGCGTCCCAGGCCTCGACGGCCTCACGGTTCGCCCGTAGCGGTGTGCTCCAAATGCACGGCGGGCGGCTCCCGGCGCGGACGCCGCAGGGCCGCTATGTACGGCAGGTTGCGATACATCTGATTGTAGTCCAGGCCATAGCCGACGACGAAACGGTCGGGAACATCGAAGCCTACGTAGTCGAGGTGGGCGGAAAACCGGCGGCGGGCAGACTTGGACAAAAAAGCGCAAAGCTTCACGGAAGCCGGTTTCCGCTCCGGCAACCATTGGAACAGAAAGGCGGCGGTGCGGCCCGTGTCGACGATGTCCTCAACCAGAATGACGTCCTTGCCCTCGATGTCATCCTCCAAGTCCTTGTCCAGGGTCATCGGGCCCACCGGAGACGTGGCGGCGCCATAGCTGGAAACTGACACGAAATCCATGGTCAGCGGCAGGGCCAGCTCTCGGACCAGGTCGGCGTGGAATATGGCCGCCCCCTTGAGGACGCCGACAAAATGCGGTTCCCTGCCCTCGTAGTCGGCCTCGATGCGACGGGCCATTTCGGCGACGCGCTGCCGGATCTCGGCCTCTTCGATGAGTACGTCGAGCCCCTCAGCCCCCCCTTGAGACACCGCCTGATGATAGCACAGGCAGGTTCTGTCCTCCGGCGGGGATAATGCTACAATGGCGCGGACAAAGGGGGGGCTGATTTGTGAATGTCGATGTCGAACACATCGAGAAGGTTTACAACTGGTACTCTCGTTTTTACGATCTCCTGTTCGGGCCCATCTTCCACAGTGGGCGGGAAATTGCCCCCCTGCTGCTGGACCTGGCGGCCGGCTCTCGGCTCTTGGAAGTGGGCGTGGGAACCGGCCTCTCCCTTCCGATGCTCCCACGAAACGTCCAGATAACGGGGATCGACCTGTCCGAGAAGATGTTGGACCAGGCGCGGCTCCGGACGGCGAAATTGGAGTTGGAAAATATCCAGTTGCTGAAAATGGACGCGACCAGGCTCGATTTTCCCTCCGGCAGCTTCGATCGAATCCTTGCCGCCTATTTCATCTCCGTGGTCCCCGACGCCGTGATGGTGATTGAAGAAATGAAGAGGGTCTGCAAGAAGGGCGGATACCTCGTCTTTCTGAACCACTTTCGCAACGAGAATCCTGTCCTCGGTTCCCTCGAGGCGCTCATTTCCCCCCTCTGCTACCGGATCGGATTCCGAACCGATCTGGATCGCAAGAAGCTGATGCGCGAGTGCGGGCTGGAAATCGAATCGGAAATGCCCATCGACTTCCTGGGCCATTGGAAGGCGATCCGCTGCATCAATCCCTGAGGGCGTAATTGTTCGCCTACCGGGAGGACCGGTACGGGGTGCGGACAGCAGACTTGAGGGGTCCGGAAACGAGTCGCGCGTATTATCTGTGAAGCTGTTGCTTCAGGAACTTCTTCCGGGCTCTCTTCCGAGCCAAGGCCTGCTTGAGGCGCCGCTTCTCGCCCGGTTTCAGATAGTAGGAATGACGCTTGACATCCTTGATGATGTCTTCCTGCTGCACCTTTCGCTTGAAGCGCCTGAGGGCGCTTTCCAGGGGCTCACCATCATGAATGAAGACGTATGCCACTTCGTTCCACCTTTCTGGGCGGCGCCAATATAGTCCCGGTTCGTGCCTCGTGTCAACGAATATGAGCGAAGAGCGAAATGGGAGGCGTGCGATTCAGGCGAGACGCTACTTCTTGTCGGCGTAGAAATCCCGCTTCTGCCTGAGCCGGACGATCAGCTCGCCGGCCTTCGGGTAGCCCGTTTTGTCCAGTGCTCCGGCGACCTCGATTGCCTTGTCCAGTTCGCCCGTATATTCGAAGCTTTCAATCATGCTGAGCCGGCATTGGAGCAGGCATTCGCCACAGCTGCCGAGTTCCCGGGTCTTCTCAAAAAGACGGACCGCCTCCCGATGGTCCCCCCTGATCTGGGCGATCGTTCCAAGACAGACATGTGCCTGTTGGGATAGGTGGTCCGACGAGTCACCCGCCGCCGCCCACAAGTCGCGCTCCGACTCGTCGATCTGTTCCAGCTTCAGTAGTGCGCGTCCCCGCTTATAGAGGATTTCCCGCTGCTCCTCCAGGGGCAGCTTCCGGTCCAGGACCAGGGACCAATACTTCACGGCCGCAGCCAGGTCATATTCTCCAGCTTCATGGATTTCCGCCAGGCGGACAAGCGCGGCGTCGACACGGGAGCTCGCCGGGTATTGGGAGACCAGCTCCTCCAGATGCGTACGCGCCTCGGACAGGTCGTAGTGATGCGAGTAGTAGATGGAAGCGATCTCCCAGAGGGCTTCCGCAGCATGCCGGCTGTCGGGGTGAAAGCGGCGGACGCTTTCAAAGACTCGGGTCGCCGCCCGATACTCCCCAGTGAGCCAGAGTTCACGTGCCCTCTCGAATTCCGCTCTCGCCTGGTCGTGACCGTAGAGGAACAGAATCGCGGCCGCTGCGACGAGGACCAACCAGGGGACCGCAGATCTCATTCCGAAGCCTCCGATTCCAATCCGTCGGCCCCGTCGGCCACCAGGCTCACATCGGCCACTGTGTCTCCGTCCCCCAAATCCATCAGCTTCACGCCCAGAGCGGCGCGGGTCGTCGTCAGCCGGATGGTGTCCGCCTCCAGGCGAATGATCTTGCCTTTTTCGGTAATGATGATCAACTCCGCCCCGCGTCCCACTGGGAAGGTGGTAACGACCTTGCCATTGCGGGCGGTGGTCTTGATGTTGATCACGCCCAGACAGGCGCGGCCCTTGCGCGGGTACTCCGTCTCGGGGGTTCGTTTTCCGAACCCTCTCTCGGTCACCGCCAGAATACTCTCATGGTCCCTTTGGATGACGCCCATGCTGACTACTGAGTCGCCTGGCCTGAGCCGGATGCCCCGTACTCCCCGCGCGACGCGTCCCATCTCCCGAACCTGATCTTCCGCGAAGCGCGCGGCCTGACCGTCGGCGGTGCAGAGAAGAATGTCGTCCTGGCCGCTGGTTCGGCTCACCACGATCAGCTCATCCCCCCGCTCCACCGAACATGCGATGATCCCCTTTGCTCTCGGTCTGGAGTACGCCGTCAATGCCGTCTTCTTCACTCGTCCTCGGCGCGACGCCATGATGATGAACCCGGGCGTCTTGAAGTCCTGCACGGCGATCATATCCGCGACCTTCTCGCCCCGCTCCAACTTGACCAAATTGACGATCGGCTTCCCCTTGCCGGCGGCCCCCACATCGGGAATCTCATAAACTTTCAGCCAATAGACTCTCCCCTGGTTCGTGAAGATGAGGATGTAACTGTGCGTGGAGGCGACAAAAAGATAGTCGAGGACGTCAACGACCGTGCGCGTGGACATTCCGATCCGGCCCTTGCCTCCGCGATGCTGACTACGGTAGATGTGAAGGGCCGTCCGCTTGATGTAGCCACCGTGCGTGGCTGTGATGACCACTTGCTCCTCGGCGATGAGGTCCTCGATCGTCAGGTCGATCGCCTCGTCCAGGATCACCGTGCGGCGCGGCGAATGGTACCTGTCCTGAATCTCCATGAGTTCGTCGCGGATCACCCGCCTGAGTTCGGCCCCGCTGGTGAGAATCTTCCGCAGCTGGACGATCCGGTCCCGAATCCGCTCCAGTTCCTCCACGATCTTGTCCCGTTCCAGGCCTGTGAGGCGCTGCAGCCGCATTTCAAGTATGGCCTGAGCCTGGATTTCGGTGAACTCAAGGCGCTGGATCAACTGTGTCTTGGCCTCCGCCGGCGTCCTCGAACCTCGGATCAGGGCGATCACCAGATCCAGGTGATTCAGCGCCTTGGCAAGGCCCTCCAGGATGTGTGCCCGCTTTTCGGCCTTCTTCAGGTCGAACTGTGTGCGCCGCCGAACGACGATCCTGCGGTGTGCAAGGAAATGGTTCAGCATTTCCTTGAGGGTCAGGACGCGCGGCCGGCCGGCCGTCAGGGCCAGCAGAATAATCCCGAACGAATTCTGCATCGGCGTCAGTTTGTAGAGCTGGTTCAGGACCACCTGTGGCTGCTCGCCTCGTTTCAGCTCGATGACGACCCGCATCCCGTCCCGATCGGACTCGTCTCTCAAGTCGCTGATCCCATCGATTCTCTTGCTGCGAACGAGCGCTGCAATCGTCTCGATGAGCTTGGCTTTGTTGACCTGATACGGGAGCTCATCGATGATGATGGCCTCCTTGTCTTTTCTGATCTTCTCGATGGCGGCCTTGGCCCGCAGCTGGATGATGCCGCGGCCCGTAGCGTACGCACTGTGGATGGCCTTGCGCCCGTAGATGATGCCCGCGGTGGGAAAATCCGGTCCCCGAATCAACTGCATAAGCTCCGACAATGTCGCATCCGGTCGATCGAGCAGGAGCAAAAGGCCGTCGATGACCTCACTGAGGTTGTGGGGAGGCACATTGGTCGCCATCCCCACGGCAATCCCGGAGGCCCCGTTGATCAAGAGATTGGGAATTCGAGCCGGCAAAACGGTCGGCTCCTGCAGTGACTCGTCGTAGTTGGCCTGAAAATCGACCGTCTCCTTCTCGATGTCCGCCAGGATCTCACCGGCGATTTGCGCCATTCGGACCTCGGTGTACCGCATGGCTGCCGGCGAGTCTCCGTCGATGGATCCGAAGTTCCCCTGTCCGTCGATCAGCATCTCCCGCATGGAAAAGTCCTGAGCCATTCGGACCAGCGCATCGTAGACCGCCACATCGCCGTGGGGATGATACTTTCCGATGACCTCGCCCACGACCCGCGCCGACTTCTTGTGGGGCCTCCTCCTGGTGTTGTTCATCTCACTCATGGCGTAGAGGATGCGCCGATGAACCGGCTTCAACCCGTCTCGGACATCCGGCAGGGCCCGCCCCACGATGACCGACATGGCGTAGTCCAGGTAGGAGGTCTTCATCTCCGCTTCGATGGTCACCGGGATCTCCCGGCCCTGGTACTCTCTCATCGACTTGTTCCTCCGATCCTAGCCATTCGAAAAATCACGAGCCGCGGGCGAGGCGGCGCCCGACTGGGGAGAGGTGCGGCGCCGGGGTCACGGTAGAAACGCCAGGAAACCGGCCGCGACGATCTCGATCGCGAGCGCTTAGACGTCCAGATTCTTGACGTTCAGGGCGTTGTCCTCGATGAAACGCCGCCTCGGCGCGACGTGTCCGCCCATGAGGACACTGAAGATATCGTCCGTCTCGACCATGTCCTCGATGTCTACCCGCAACAAGGTTCTGGTGTCGGGGTCCATGGTCGTTTCCCAAAGCTGCCGGGGGTTCATCTCCCCCAGCCCCTTGTAGCGCTGAATGCCCAGTTTCCGTTTGCCTGCGGCCATGAAGTAGTCGATCAGTTCCGCCGATGTGGCCACCGTCGTCTCCTTCAGCTTCTCCTGCAGCAGGAAAGGCGGGTCTTCCAAGATGTCCGCCTTCCGGCGAAGCTGAGCCAGAAGCTGGCACTCCCCTGAAACGGCGAATTCGTGGGTCAGGACCATGCTCTCGGAATGCCCGTTGCGCAGATGCAGTTCGTAGAAACTCCGCTCCTCATTGAACGAGGTTTCCACCTCGAAACCCAACGCCCGGAAACGGGACGCCAAATCCGCCAATTCAGCTCCATCCCTGAAGACCCGGCGAGCCACAGTCTCATGGGCCTCGGTCCCCGACACGCTGCGGAAGAAATCCAAGAACTCGCTCACCACGCCGTTTCCATCGTAGCGGCGACTGAGGTTCTCGAGACGCTGTTGAAACTCCAGCAGGTACTCGAGTTTCCCGATCAGTTCGTTCCCCTCCAGAGCGACGCCGGTTTTGGGACGGACAACACGGATCCCGTGCGTCGCTCTGCCGAGAAGATATCTGGTCAGATCCCGCTCCTTCTGGAGATATGTCTCCGTCTTTCCCTGTTGGATCCGGAACAGAGGGGGCTGGGCGATATAGATATGACGGTTATGGATGAGCTCAGGCATCTGCCGAAAGAAAAACGTCAGCAGCAGAGTTCGGATATGGCTTCCGTCCACATCCGCATCCGTCATAATGATGATCCGATGATACCGGAGCTTGGCCAGGTTGAAATCGGCGCTGCCCACGCCTGCACCGATAGCCGAAATCATGGTGATGATTTCCTGGTTGCTCAGCACTTTGTCGAATCGGGCTTTTTCGACATTGAGGATCTTGCCCTTGATCGGAAGGATCGCCTGAAATCGCCGGTTCCGACCCTGCTTCGCGGACCCTCCCGCCGAATCCCCTTCGACGATGAAGATCTCTGAAAAGCGCGGGTCGCGCTCCTGGCAATCAGCCAATTTGCCAGGCAACGAGAGGTTGTCGAGGGCACTCTTGCGACGCGTCAGCTCGCGAGCCTTTCTCGCGGCCTGCCGCGCTCTCGACGCGTCTGCCGCCTTGCCCACGATCCGCCGGGCGATGGTGGGATTCTGCTCCAGAAATAGACTGAGGCCCTCATTGCACACCGCCTCCGTAATACCCTTGATCTCGCTGTTCCCCAGCTTCGCTTTCGTCTGGCCCTCGAACTGGGGGTTGGGGATCTTGATGCTCACAACGGCAACGAGCCCCTCTCTGACGTCCTCTCCCGACAGGTTCTGTTTCAGATCGCGAAGCAGTTTGTTGCCGGAGGCATAGGCATTGATGGTGCGGGTGAGGGCCGTCTTGAAACCCGCCGTATGAGTGCCGCCCTCCGGCGTATTGATGGTATTGACGAAGGAGAAAAGACTCTCGTTGTAACCGTCGTTGTACTGGAGGGCGACCTCGACCTCGTTTTCCGCCCGGCGCGCCTGCACGTGGACCGGTTTGCCATGCAGTGTCGTCTTGTTCTTGTTCAGATACCGGACAAAGTCAGACAGACCCCCTTTGTAGAGAAAACGCTGCTTCTTCTCTGAGCGGTCGTCTTCAATCTCGATAGCGAGGCCGGGGTTCAGAAACGCCAACTCGCGCATACGCCGTGACAGCGTCTCATAGCTGAAAATCGTGGTTTCGAAGATCTCGCCATCCGGTTTGAAATTGACGCTGGTCCCCCGGCGCCTCGTCTCTCCGGTAATCCGGAACGCGTTGGTCGGCACACCGCGGACGTACGACTGTTGATATACGAAGCCGCCGCGGCACACCTCCAACTCAAGGTGGAGCGACAACGCATTGACGACCGAGACTCCCACTCCATGCAAGCCGCCGGACACCTTGTAGCTGTCATGGTCGAACTTGCCGCCGGCATGCAGAGTGGTCAATACGACCTCAGCGGCAGGAACCTGCTTTTCGGGATGGGTGTCGACGGGAATGCCCCTGCCATTGTCCGCGACGGTGATGGAATCATCGAGGTGGATCGTCAGGCTGATCTCGTCACAGAAGCCGGCCAAGGCCTCGTCGACCGAGTTGTCCACCACCTCCTGTACGAGATGATGGAGCCCTGCCGATCCGGTGGAGCCGATGTACATGGCGGGCCGTTTCTGAACCGCCTCGAGGCCTTCCAAGACACGGATCTTCTTGGCTGTGTAGGCACCGATCTCTTGAGCCAGCGTTGCTGACTGCAGTTGATTCGTCAATCCCGGATCCTCGCCCATGGTGATTTCACGCGTGGCGTCGGCACGGCTCCTGAGAATCGAACGCTCAGGCCGAGCCACCTTCAATTATACCCGGTGCATGTGTCGCAGACGGAACGGTACAGCTCAGAGGCTCAGAGGCTCAGAGGCATGACGACATAGTGAATCTTGTATTCGCCGCCCGCTTCGGAGTCGTCTGCATCGGGCGCACTGATGGGTTGGAGCAACCCCTGAGTATCCGAGTCTTTGAGCGAGATGCGCACCTGCCCGCTGTCGACGACGTTGACGAAGTCAAGTAGATAATCCACGTTGAAACCGATCACGATCGGTGTCCCCTTGTAGCTCGTCTCCATCGCTTCGGCGGCCCGCTCCCCATTCGCATTTTGGCACGCCAGCTTGACCTGTCCCTCGTTCAGGCTCAGCTCGACCGACCGTGTCTCCCGATCCGCTACGACCGCGACCCGCCTCAAGGCCGCTGTGAAGCCCAAGGTGCCCAACTGCGCGTCCAGATCGTTCCCTTGCGGTATGACCATCTTGTAGTTTGGAAACTCGCCGCTGAGCATGCGTGAGATCAAGAGCCGTCGGCCCATTCGAAACGAGATCCTTCTTTCTCCACTCCGGAATTCGATATCCCCGTCGGTTTCACCCAGCAACTTCATCATTTCGACAAGTGCTTTCTTGGGAATCAGAACTCGAAGCTCCTCCTGGTCGATACCCATCTCCACATCCCGTTGGACAATGACCAGACGATGCCCATCCGTGGTGACCAGGGACAAATCCGAAGGAGTAATCACGGCCAACGCACCACTTAGAGTATACCGGCTCTCCTCCTGGGTGATGGCGAAGACGCAACTTCCGATCATACGCCGAACCATGGCCGCGTCCATGCGAATGATCTGACCTTCCGCCTCGCCGATCTCGGGAAAGTTTTCCTTCCCCAAAGCAGCCACCTTGAACCGGGATCGGCCGTAGCTGATCTCGACCCAATCCCCCTCGTCTATGGATTTAATGTGAATGGCGGAATCTTGGGGGGCCAAGCGGACGATCTCGAAGAGTTTTCTCGCTGAAATGGTAAAGGTGCCGCTCACCCGCACTTGAGCTTCACAGCGGCAACGCAGGGATACATCCAGGTCGGTGGCTGTCAGGAGGATATTGTTCCCGATAGTCTCAAGAAGTACATGCCCAAGGATGGGCACCGTCGTTTTTCTTTCGACGATGGTCTGAAGGTGTTGGACCTCGGGGAACAAATGCTCCCGCTTCAAAGTTATGTCCATGGTGTTCTCCGTCTCCGGGTCACAAGAGAAAATGTATATCTAATCGTCGTCGTAGAGGTTGTGCAGACTGTGGAAGAGTTGAAAGAAACGTTTGTTTTCAAGCGGATATAGTTACTCTCCAGTTGTGAATTCGGCTCATGACACGAGGTGGAAAAAGGCCAAGTGTGAGCCCCGCCGGCCTTTTCCACAGCCATTACATTCTACCACCGGTGGAAAAGCGGGAAAACGTCATGAAACTTCGTCGGTCAGCTTGTTGACGGTGGAACGCATGAGCGGGTCATGCTTGATGAGCCGAGAGATCTTCCGGACAGCGTGAAGCACGGTCGTGTGATGCCTGTTTCCGAAGGCGCGGCCGGTCTGAGGTAGAGAGGCCTGGGTCAACTCCTTGCAGAGGTACATGGCGATCTGTCTCGGAACCACAATTCTCGGGGAGTTGCTCCGACTCATGAGCTGGGACAGCGTCAGGGAGTAGTGTTGGGCGACGACCCGTTGAATTTCACCGATGGTGATCACTCGCTGGGCGGACTCGGCGAGATCCTTGAGGGTGGATTGGGCCAGGTCGAGGGTGATCTCCTCGCCGATCAGACTACTGTAGGCGATGAGACGAATGAGGGATCCTTCGAGTTGGCGGATGTTGGACTTGGTGTTGCTTGAGATGAAGAAAGCAACGTCATCCGGGAGTTCCACTCGTTGCAAGGCTGCTTTCTTCCGAAGAATGGCTACCTTGGTTTCCAGGTCCGGGGCTTGTATGTCTGCAATCAAGCCCCACTGGAAGCGACTGTGTAGACGCTCCTCCAGGGTCGGGATTTCGTGAGGCGGGGAATCGCTGGAGATGACGATCTGCTTTTGGGCGTCGTACAGGCTGTTGAAGGTGTGGAAGAATTCCTCTTGAGTCTTTTCCTTGCCGGCGAGGAACTGGACGTCGTCCATCAGCAGCACGTCGATGTTCCGGTATTTCTGTCGAAAACCGGCGGTCCGGTCGTAACGGATGGAGTTGACGAGGTCGTTGGTGAAGCGTTCCGAGGGGACGTAGGCCAGAGTTACAGTGGGCAATTCAATCTTGATCGAGTGTCCGATAGCGTGCATGAGGTGAGTTTTGCCCAGCCCGACGCCGCCGTAGAGAAAGAGAGGGTTGTAGCTCCTGGAAGGACGTTCCGCGACTGCCAGCGCGGCGGCGTGGGCGAATTGGTTGCTCGACCCGACGACGAAGTTGGCAAACGTGTAACGTTGGTTCAGGTTGCACTCGGCCGCGCCGATGTAGGAGCCCAGCAGATGAGGCGACGAGATCAGGCTTGATTTGGGTTCGTCCAGATCTACCTGGAAAACAATTTCCGCATTTGGAAACCCCATCTCTCCCATCTTCGCTTTTAGGAGATCGCCGTATTGGTGGGAGATCCACCTGCTGAAGCGGCGGTTGGGAACCCGGACCACGAGTTGCCGTGAGATATGGTCGTAGTGAACTTGCGAGGTGGCCTGGAAATAGACGGCCAGATTCTCGGGTGAGATCTGCCCCGCAGCTTTGAGGGAAGCTACGATGTCGCTCCATAAATCCAAAACTCACCACTCTCTACCGAAACTTCTGTGGACTTTGAAATGCAGAAACGGGCAAGCGGCGCTACGCCCGCGATCATCTACGGTCCCGGTGCGAAACAAGGTAGCACAGAGCGTCTCAGAGGAGAAAGAAGATTCTTTCGTGGTCCCGGGACGAGCCCATCTGGTGATTAGAAATCCTTTTTGATCCAATAACTTACGGAACAAAAACGAGCTGTTCAGTAAGGTTGTGTGACAGGGAATGCCCTTTTTTCAGTGCCCGCAAGGGTTTTATGAAGATTTAGTTAAATTTGGGTCCGCTTGCGTTTCGCGAGGAGCGGCGGTTGGGCGTTTTTTGACGTTTTGGGTGTTTTCCCGGTCGCTGATTCGACTCCTGCCGACACCGCACCGGCGAGAAGTTGGCCGCATTGGAGTATTCCGGTGGCGGGTGACGACTTGCCGGCGTTGTCGTTGTTTAGGAGTTGATCAACTCTTTCAGGTCCTTGCCCGGCTTGAAATAGGGGACCCGCTTGGCGGGAACGTGGACCATGGCACCGGTCTTGGGATTGCGCCCGATGCGTGCCGCACGGTTGCGTAGCCGGAAGCTGCCGAAGCCTCGCAACTCGACCTTGGTGCCGCCTTTCAGAGATTGGACGATGCTGTCAAGGACGGCCTGGACGACGACCTCGGCTTCCTTTCTGGTGAGGCTTGAGCCACCGGCAACGCGCTCAACCAGCTGGGCTTTAGTCATTCTTGGTGCTCGTTGCGTCGATGGCCCGCTGCTTGAGGCCGCCCAGTTGGCCACCCGCCAATTCTCCAATGGAGGTCTTGCCCACTTCCGGACGGTAGGACCAGGTTTCCCGGTTGCTCCGCTCGACCAGGGCCTTCAGGGAAAGCCCGATTTTCCGCTCGAGGAGGTTGAGCTTGATGATCTCGAAATCGAGTTCCTGGCCTACCGAGACGTGGGATGTGGGATCCTCGACTCGATCCTCGGACAGCTCGGAGATGTGGCAGAGACCTTCCACGCCCTCCTCCAGCTCCACGAACGCGCCAAAGGAGGTCAGCCGGACAACCTTGCCCAGCAAGCGATCGCCGACCTGGTGCCGGGAGAAAAAATCCTCCCACTTGTCGGGTCCCAGTTGCTTGATCCCAAGCGACAGGCGCTGGTTTTCGCCGTCGACACTCAGAACCACGGCGGTGACCTCATCCCCTTTCTTTAGAACATCCGATGGATGCTTGATCTTTTTCGTCCAGCTCAGGTCGGAGATATGGACCAGGCCCTCGATTCCCTCCTCCACCTCGACAAAGGCGCCGAAATCGGTCAGATTCCGGACGATGCCGTTGATGACGGAGTTGATGGCGTAGCGCTCCTCAACCGAATCCCAGGGATTCGGTTCGGTCTGTTTTATGCCCATGGAGATGCGCCTGGCCTTGGCGTCGACATCGAGGACGACGGCTTGGACCTCGTCTCGGATGGAGAGGATCTTGGACGGATGCTTGATCCGGCGGTTCCAAGTCATCTCGGAGATGTGGATGAGCCCCTCGACACCCTCCTCGAGTTCGACGAAGGCGCCGTAATCGGTAATGCTGACGACCACGGAGGGGACACGGGAGCCACGTGGGTATCGCTGGGCCACGGTGTACCAGGGATCAGCAGTGAGTTGCTTGTATCCGAGGGAGACTTTCTCGTCGATTCTGTCGAATTTGAGAATCTTGACGTCGATCTTGTCACCTACCTTGAAGAGGTCGGACGGGTGGTTGACCCGGCCCCAGGACATGTCGGTGATGTGCAGCAGGCCGTCGATACCACCCAGGTCGACAAAGGCGCCGTAATCGGTGATGTTCTTCACGATGCCCGGCGTGACCTTCCCCTCTTCCAGGCTCTGGAGAGTTTCCTTCTTGCGCTTGAAGTATTCCTCCTCCAGGACAGCCTTTCGCGATAGGACAATGTTACCGCGGCGCTTGTTTACCTTGATCACCCGGAGTTGGAGTTCCTGGTCGCGCAAGCTGTCCAAATTACGAACCGGATGCATGTCGACCTGGGATCCCGGCAGGAAGGCACGAACGCCAATATCGACGGAAAGACCCCCCTTCACCCGCTCGATGACGCGCCCCGGGATCACCGCCTGTTCCTGGTAGGCGCGCTCGATGCTATCCCAGATCTTCATTCTCTCGGCCTTCTCGCGAGAGAGAATCACCCCGCCGTCCAACGTCTCCGAATTCTCCATCAGAACGTCTACGGTATCGCCGGGCTTGACGTTGATGACACCGCCCCGCTCGCGGAACTCGCTGATGGGAACCCGGCCTTCGGACTTGAATCCAATATCGATCAGAACATGAGAATCGGTGACCTCGATGACCGTTCCGGGGATCACCTCACCCTCGGAAAGGTTCTTGAAGCTCGAATCGTACGCTTGCGCCAACGCATCGTGATCGAGGTCGTCGGCGATCTCGATGGTGGGGAGCGCGACGTTCGAGAGCCCCGCAGCAATCAGGCGTTCAAGCCCTTTGTCGGTTCCAGTTGGAGCCATCCGCAATGTTCCTCCTGCCGGCCGTCGTCATCTTCCCTGGCAAACTGCAAACTCCCCCCTCCTCACCGGCTGACATACTCAAAGAGGGAGCACTCAGGATAGGATATTCAGTCCGCCTTCCGCAACCGCCCCGGGTGCGTGAGGTTGATCATGTACCGTCGTCCGTCCGTGTTGTCAAGGGTCGCGGCCCGAAGGTTCGAGGCGTGAGAAGCGGCTCGCCCGGCGACCGTTTCGGTCTCGCCGGGATCCCAGGGACGCTCGGCCCCTCAGCGGGGCCGGGCTCGACTCGAAGCCGCCGATTTGCTAAACTCCGCGGTGGTTGCGTGCAAGGCGAGCGAGAAAGGGGAACGGTCCGAGATGAAAGCAGGCATCCATCCCGACTACGGTGTGGTCACGGTGCACTGTGCGTGCGGTGCGGGTTGGGAGACCCGATCCACCCACACGGGCCAACTGCGCCTCGAGATCTGTTCCAGTTGTCACCCCTTTTTCACCGGTAAGCAGAAGCTGATAGACACCGCAGGCCGCGTCGAGCGGTTCCAGAGGAAGTACGGCCTCATCCGATAGGAGTCTGCGGCGGCGGTCCCAGCGGCGCGCCGGTGCCGGTGTTGCGCCCGAATGCCGTGGCGACTTCCGTCGCGGGACCTTGGAACCCAGACCCAGAGCTGGGGAGACAAGTCTCCGGCAGCCCCCGTCATGTTAGAGAAATTGCGGGCCCTGGAAGCAACGTACGAGGAGGTTTCCCGACAATTGGGAGATCCTCAGGTCGTTGCCTCCCGAGATCGTTTCCGGGAGGTCGCGAAAACACATTCGGAGTTGCGCCCACTGGTGGAAAAATACAGGGAGCACCGGCGAACGCAGCGGGAGGTGAAGGATCTCAGGGAGATGGCTCGGGCCGAGGCGGACTCTGAGTTGGTGGAGTTGGCAAGAGGCGAGTTGAAGCTGCTCGAGGCTCGCGTCTGCGAGCAGGAAGAGGAGTTGCGTGTCTTGCTCCTGCCCCGGGACCCGAACGACGGAAAGAATGCCATCCTGGAGATCCGGGCCGGCACGGGGGGCACCGAAGCCAGCCTGTTCGCACAGGAAATGTTCCGTATGTACGGAAGGTATGCCGAGTCGCACGGGTGGAGGGTGGACATCATCTCCGCGCATGCCAACGATGCGGGCGGACTGAAGGAGGTAAGCGCCACCATCGAAGGCAAAAAGGTCTACGGCCGGCTGAAATTCGAGGGCGGCGTGCATCGCGTCCAACGGGTTCCGGAAACGGAGACTCAGGGAAGGGTTCACACTTCCGCCGTGACGGTTGCCGTTTTGCCGGAAGCGGATGACATCGATGTCAAGATCCATCCCAAGGACCTGCGGTGGGACACCTACTGCTCCTCCGGTCCCGGTGGCCAGTCGGTGAACACGACTTACTCAGCGGTGCGTGTCACCCACATTCCCAGCGGCGAGGTTGTAACCTGCCAGGACGAAAAGTCGCAGCTCAAGAACAAGAACAAGGCGCTCAAAGTGTTGAGATCCCGGTTGTACGAGCGGGCTCTCAGAGAACGGCACGACGAGGTGGCGGCAACGCGCCGGGCCCTGGTCGGCAGCGGCGATCGAAGCGAGAAGATCCGAACCTACAACTTTCCCCAGAATCGCATCACCGACCACAGGATCGGGGTCTCGTTTCACCGGTTGGAAGCCGTGCTGGGGGGCGCGCTCGACGACGTTCTCGATCCCCTGATCGCTTTCAATCAGGCTGAAGCGCTGAAAGCAGAGAAAATTGCTTGAATCGCATCTGGACAGGATTCCGGCAGGGCTGACGGTGGCGGAGGCGGTTCGGCAGGGAACCTCGCACCTCAAGCGAAATCGTCTCCGTTGTCCTCGTCTGGATGCGGAGTTGATGCTTGGTTCCATTCTGGGGCGTCCTCGAGCGTACCTGTTGGCGCACCCCGAATTGCGATTGGTCCCCGGTCAGGTCGCGAGATGGGCAAGCTGGCTCCAGAAGCGAGGAGCGCATTATCCGATCCAGTATCTGTTGGGGAATCAGGAGTTCTACGGAAGGAGTTTCGCGGTTGGGCCGGGAGTGCTGATTCCGCGGTCGGAGACGGAACTTTTGGTGGATGTCTGTTTGGAATGGCTCGACGGCATGGCCCAGCGCAATCCGAGAGTGCTCGACGTGGGAACGGGTTCGGGGGCCATAGCGGTGACGTTGGCCGCCGAACGGCAGCGGGTCCGGGTAACGGCCACGGACATATCGCAGCGTGCCCTGGTGGTGGCGAAGAAGAACGCGGTGCGCCACGGTTGCGAATCCCGGGTCGAGTTTCTGGAGGGGCGAGCCCTGTCAGCGCAGTCGGGGTGGACGGGCCGTTGGGACTTGGTAGTGGCGAACCCCCCCTACGTGGCAACCGCCGACCGCGGGAGTGTCGACCGGGCTGTCGCCGCCTATGAGCCCTGCGAGGCCGTCTTTGCGGGCCGAGACGGGATGGAGATGTACAAAGCGTTGCTGGAGGGATGTCCGTCGGTGTTGGAGCCGTCGGGTCCTCTGGTTCTGGAGATCGGCGCGGGCGCCAAGGAGCGTGTCGGCCGATTGGCGCGGCGTTGGGGCTGGCGGGACGTGGAAACCAGGAAGGATCTGGCGGGCATCGAACGTTGTCTGGTGTTGGTCCGGGAGAACCAAGGCGAGGTGTAGCATGAGCGATTGCCTGTTCTGCAGGATCGTGAGCGGAGAACTTCGCGCGGCTGTGGTGGCGGAGGACGAATGGGCGATGGCTTTTCGAGACATCAACCCACAGGCCCCCACCCATATCCTGGTGATTCCCAAGCAGCACATTGGCTCTTTGGGCGAAGCGGCGGAGGAAGACGCCGTCCTGCTTGGCCGGCTGTTGCTGCTCGCCAAGGTGGTAGCGCGCGATGAAGGGTTGGCCTCGGGCTATCGTGTCGTCCTGAACAACGGCGCCGCGGCCGGGCAGAGCGCGTTTCACATTCACGCCCATGTTTTGGGCGGTCGACACCTGGGCTGGCCTCCGGGTTGATACTGGTTGCCAGGACGGAAGTTCGGGGAACGGGAATAGCAGGAGGTTGGCCGTGGAGGAGTTGGTCAGACAGTTGCTTCATGAGATCGGAGAGGACCCCGAGCGGGAGGGGCTTGTCGGCACCCCTGAAAGGGTGGGGCGCACTATGCGTTTCCTGACCAGAGGATACGCGCAGGATGTGGACGAGTTGCTCAACGGCGCCTATTTCAAGGTGAATTACGATGAAATGGTCATCGTCAAAGACATCGAGGTCTATAGCCTTTGCGAACATCATCTGCTCCCCTTCTTCGGCAGATGCCATGTCGGATACCTACCTTCGGGCCGGGTCATCGGGCTCAGCAAGATTCCGAGAATCGTGGACATGTTCGCGCGGCGCCTACAAGTCCAGGAACGGCTCACCCAACAAATTGCCGAGACCGTCAACAGCAAGATTCGGCCCAAGGGCGTAGCGGTCGTTGTCGAGGCGCAGCACTTGTGCATGTTGATGCGGGGGGTCGAAAAGCGGCAAGCTCGGATCATGACTTCCGCCATGCTGGGCAAGTTCAGGGATGATCAGCGGTCCCGGAGTGAGTTTCTGCACTTGGTGGGCGCCCGGAAAATTTGAAATGAAACGTGAGATCCGGAGTCGGCGACGGTGGGGGCAGCTCAGGCGGCTGACCCTGGCCCCGATTCTCTGGATCTGGCTGGGTCCGACTTGGGCGATTCCACAGGACCAGGCTCAGGACGAAGCGATCCGGGTCAGAGTGGATCTGGTTCTGCTTCGATTCACCGTCAGAGATTCCCGGAACAGGTTGGTCAACTCCCTGACGCAGGAGGACTTCCGCGTTATCCAGGGAGGAGCGGAAAGGGAGATCGTCTTTTTTCGGCCCCCGCGAAAACAGACACCCGATCTGGGTCGCCTCTGGATAGCCTTTCTTCTGGACGTGAGTGGAAGCACCTTTGGCACCAGGGCGGAGGAGATCATGGCCGCCCAGAACTTCTTGGACAACATCCACCTGTTCACCCAGATCGGCGTCTTCGGGTTTACCGACAAGTTGCTGGTGTTTCAAGAGTTCACCTCCCGCAAGGAACTTGCGGAAAAGGCCTTCGCGGCGGCCCGCCCGCACCAGGGGCGAACCGCAATTTACCAGTCGGTGGAGGCACTGCTTGCACCGCTCGGCACCCGGGCGAGGCCCGGCGACGGAAAGGTGTTGATTCTGGTATCCGACGGGATGGACGATGCCTACCGCCGAGCGGAGCGGACCGCAGCCCTGGCCCTGCGCGAGGATGTGAGAATCTATACCATTCTGGTTCCGTCGGCGACGGCGCTGCCGACGGCGCCGGGCCTCATCGCTGCGGCGGACCCGAAGGCTGAGGAGAAGGCAGCCGCCTTCGCGCGTTTGGCCGCGAAGACCGGTGGAATGCACTTCAGCGGAATCGAAACCATCCTGGATTTCGATTCCACTCTGGCAAGAATTAACGACGACGTTTTCGGCAACCTCTACTCCCTTGGTGTCTACGGCGACGCGGCGCCGGGGATCGATCCCGACTCGCCGGCAGTGGTCACCACTCCGAACTCCAATTTATTGGTGTCGCGTCCGTTCACTCGGGCACCCGGCCGTCTCCGCGCCAAGAAAAAGTTCATCGAGGCCCTGTTCTTCAGCGAGGTCGAGCTGGGACAACCCGAGGACGAGGGTCTGGAACGGTACGAGCTGGGTGCCGATGTCGACATCCTCCGGCCCAGGGGGCAGATCGCGGGCAAGGTCGGGTTGCCCTTCCGAATCAAGATCAGCCCCCATACGCTGTCTCGGGAGAAGGGAGGAGATGTGCGAACCCAATTGGGAATCATCGGCCAGCTGGTGGATGCGAACGGGCGGGAAGTCGTAAGGATGAGAGAGTTCTTCAGGGCCACCCTGGAAAGGAAGGAGCTCCGATCGGGCCGCGGAATCATCTACACCAACAAGCTGTTCGCACGGCCGGGACGATACAATTTTCGAATAGCCCTGTTGGAAATCCCTACCTGGAAAATGTTCTTCTTCCAGCGCGACGTCAGTATCAGCCCTCCAGGCGGCTCTTCCGGCTCCAGGGGTAGGATTCGCAGTATTCCTTGAGGGCGTCCATTGTTTCCTGATACCTGGTCAGGCAGTCCGCGGCGGATTGTTCGGGGGGTACAAGGAGCGGCTGTCCGATCTTCACCAGAGCTTGGGAGAAGGGCTTGGGGATTCGAAATCCGTCCCAACCGGACCCTGCCCAGAATCGGCGAGGCTGGATGTGGAACGGAAGGATGGGAACCCCAGTCTTCATGGAGAGCCAGAGCGGCCCCGGCTTGACCTTGTAGACCGGGCCCACGGGTCCGTCGGCGGCAAAACCCACGGGCCGGCCGTCGGCCAGATGGCGTTTGAGTTGGAGGAGAGCCTGGGTAGAGCCCCGACGGCTGGATCCCCTGGCCGGAAAGTACCCGAATCGGCGAATGATGCGAGCCATGTACTCCCCGTCGGCATGCTGGCTGGTGATCACGCCGATCTCCCGGAATCGCCAGAAATGGGTGGCGCAAAAGATCTGGTTGTGCCAGAAGCTGAAGATGAAGGGAATGCCCCGGCGATTTAACCGGGCAAAGTGTTCCCAACCTTCGACTCGATACCGAAGGAGTGTGCCAAGGCTCCAAATCAGGGCCCACCCGGCCGTACTCCCTGCGGCCAGACGAAGGCGCTGCGACAGGTGCACTGCTTCGGCGCTCATGATTTCTCAAGCCGGATCGGACGTCTCGCCCCGGGAGAGAAGTTCGTCGATC
This sequence comes from Acidobacteriota bacterium, assembly GCA_965263035.1. Classification (GTDB taxonomy): domain Bacteria; phylum Acidobacteriota; class UBA6911; order RPQK01; family JAJDTT01; genus JAJDTT01. Next base: position 2,863,460 of record OZ253580.1, on the reverse strand, counting down.
TCGACCAGTTTGCTGATGAACTGTCGCCGGTACGCGCGGGCGTAGACGTTGCGCCGCTCCATATCCAGAAACAGCTCTGCCGTGTCGTTCTGAACGGTTTCGGCCAGCCGATAGAAGGCAGCCGGGCCCGGTGTGGAGAGTCGCTGCCCCCGCCAATCCAACTCCTTCAGCGCCTGGGAGATGAGGTGGAAGATGGCTTGAGTGCGAGCGAGTCTGCGGTCGTGCTCCCGCGGCGTCGTCTCGATGACCTCCAACCCGAGGTCGTGGAGAAAGACGTGTATGCGGTCGTAATTCGCGGACTCGATTCGCACCGGGCAGACTGCGATCTTCATGCCCCCGATTCCATTCCTGCCGCTGTCGGGTCCGAACAGGGGGTGGGTGCCCAGAATCTGAATCCCGGCGGGGAGGCGGGACAACATGCAGTCGACGGGATATTGTTTGACACTGCAGGTGTCCACGATCACTTGGCCGGTCCTGAGGCTCGGAGAAATCTGTTTGCAGACGGGGTCGATGGCGGAGATGGGGGTGGCGATAATGATGTACTTGGCCGTGAGAACCTGCTCCAGGGTGGCGGCATCGGACAAGCCGGCCAGTTTTGCGGGATCTTGATCGAATACGCCGGCGACCTTACCGGCGGGCAGGTGGCGGTAGACCAGTTGGCCAAAGCGCCCAAAGCCCAGGAGGCCGATATTGCCGGTGCTCACAACGGGGCATTATAATGGACTTTCGGGTACCCGAAAAAGATCTGGCCTTTTCGCATTCCCTGCCTGCCGGTGCCCTGGCCGAGCTCATGCGTGTCGAAATCGGCTGGAGTGGCGAACTACATGGTGGCACTGGAGCTGTCTCGGTTGACCCTGTCCCAGATCAGGGAAGTCCTCGCCACCGGTGAAGTCCGGGTGACTTCCGCGGTCCTGTCCACCTTGGCGGGGGACGCGAGAGTCGGCGTGCGGCGTCTTGGGCGTCGCCTGGCGCGAGCGAGAGCCGCAGCCCGAGCGGAGAGCCGCCGGTTGAATTCGATGCTGGAAAAGGAGCGAGGGCTGTGGCGGAGTGGGACCGTACGGGTCGCCGGCGTAGACGAAGCCGGCATGGGCCCGCTGGCGGGACCGGTCGTCGCTGCCGCGGTGATTTTCCAACCGGGCACTGAAATCTGCGGGATGGACGACTCCAAGAGACTCTCGAGCGCCCGCCGCAACGAGCTGGCCGAGATCATTTCCCGAGACGCGGTGGCCATGGGGATCGGAGAGGCGTCGGTGCCGGAGATCGACCGGCTGAATATCTTCCATGCCGGTCTTCTGGCCATGAAGCGGGCCGTCGCAGTTCTCCGGCCGGCGCCGGAGGTTGCTCTGGTGGACGGCCGCCGGATTCCGGACCTCGAGATCCCGCAGGAGACCTGCGTCGGCGGGGATCGCAGGCACTTCTCAATAGCCGGGGCATCGATCCTGGCGAAGACCCATCGGGATCGGATCATGATCAAGCTGGACCGCGTGTATCCGGAATATGGATTTGCCCGCCACAAGGGCTACCCGACCAGACAGCACCGTCGGGCAATCGAGAAATATGGGAGGACGCCGGTTCATCGGAGGTCATTCTGCCGGGGAGCGGCATGAAACGACGCGCATCCTACGGCCCGGAACGCCGCAAGATGGTGGAGAAGCAACTGAGAGCCCGAGGCATCCGGGACCGCAGGATCCTGGAGGCGTTCCTGGAAGTCCCCCGTCATCGTTTCGTGCCTGACAAATGGGTTGAGCGGGCGTACGATGACGGCCCCATTCCCATCGGCCATGATCAGACCGTCAGTCAGCCCTACATGATTGCCGCCATGGTTCAGGCGGCGAGGGTGTCCCCGGGCAACCGGGTGCTGGAGATAGGGACCGGAAGCGGGTATCAGGCTGCGTTGCTTTCGACCATGAAGGCTCAGGTCTTCACCGTGGAACGGATCCCGGAACTCGCCAACCAGGCGGTGAATCGGCTCGCCGAGCTGGGGTATCAGGATGTCCAAGTGAGAGTGGCCGACGGGACGCTGGGCTGGGAAGAATGCGCACCGTTCAAGAGCATCATCGTCGGCGCAGCATCTCCCAGAATCCCCGAGCCCCTGCTGCTGCAGCTGAGCGAAACAGGGCGCTTGGTGATCCCCGTGGGACGGGATTTTTCGCAGGTCCTGCACATCGTGACCCGGGGGGGAGACGGATATCGAACCAGCCGCGCGGAACGATGTATTTTCGTACCCTTGATCGGCAAATTTGCCTGGAAGCGGAAACCGGCGGCGCACTGAAAGGCCACAGCGCGGCGTCCAGAGGTCCGCACCGAATTTGTAGCCATTGCATGCCATGAAGAAGACGAGCCGCCGTTGCAGCGTCGTCCTGGTTCTGATTGCGGTTTGTCCACTGGTGTTCGAGGGGGACGTTCTGGCCCAGGGGTGGAGCGTTACCGAGGCTCATTACCAGGGTGGCAGCGCACTCCGGCCTCACCTGGTGAGCCCCAGTGGGTTTCAGAATATTCTGACCCTTCAGCACGCCAGCGGCTGGAGCCACGGAGAGAACTTCTTCTTCGTGGACATGATCTGCTGCTCGGGGTCGAGTGCGGACCGGGATATCTACATGGAGTGGTATCCCTACTTCGACCTGGGATCGATCACCGGACAGAAACTGTCTTGGGGGCGCATCCGGGGGATCGGTCCCCTGGGGGGGCTGAACTGGGGAGCTCAGGCAAAGGTTCTCAAGATCGGCCCCGGTTTCCGGTTCCAGCTCGATCTTGCCGGTTTCGCCTTTGCGAACGTCGATTACGTGTATCTGGTGGATCGCAACCAGGGAGTTGCGGCCGGCGGCGCCCCAAAGGAAGGCAACAGCCATCTTGTCGACTTCAACTGGGGCCTGCCCTTCGAGATCGCCGGCGGGTCGTTCTCTTTCGAGGGGCACGGAGAATGGCAGAGCCCGCGAGACACCGAGTTCGGGACCCGCGCACCCTACTGGGTCCTGCTTCAGCCGCAGTTGCGGTTCGACGTGGGCAAGGCAATCGCCAAGCGCCCGGGCCGGATCTTCGCAGGGGTCGAAATGCACGTCTGGATCAACAAGTTCGGCTTCGAGGACGCGGACGAAGTGATTCCTCAGTTCTTGTTGGTGTTCCGTTTCTGAGAAACACAGGAAAGAGGAGAGTGAAGGCAGGCGGGTGGCGGAGAGGGGGGGATTCGAACCCCCGACCCAGGTTCCCCCGAGTAACTGCTTAGCAGGCAGCCCTGTTCAGCCACTCCAGCACCTCTCCGGCCAGAGAAGGACGCCATTCTAGAGGGGCGTGGCCTGCCGGGTCAAACCGGTTCCTCCCGGACCCCGTCCCCCAACCGGATGACATGCTCGCGGATGTCCCCGGCGATCTTTCGGTAGAGGCGGACGCGGGACTCATCGACGCCGTCCGTGAAGTATTGCTCGGTCCTGATCGGTTTGCCGAATGTCACCGCCAGCCGTCCCGGACGGGGAAGGTAGCGTCCCGCCGGGAAGGCCCGATAGGTGCCGTCGATGTGAGTGGGGACGATCGGCACCCTGAGCTCCCGGGCGATGAGGCCCAGCCCCGGCTTGAAGGATCGGAGTTCCCCGGTGCGGGACCGCGTCCCCTCCGGAAAGATGAGAACGGGTTCGCCTTCCTGCAGGATCGTCTGGATGGTGCGGAGTCCCGCCAGCGAGGTCTCCTCCCGTTCGATGGGCACCACGTTGAGAAAGGTGCTGAAAAACCAGGCGCGAAGGGGATTGTTGAAGAAGTAGTCGCGGGCCCCGAGAAGATGGAGCTTCCTGGCTTGGCTTGGTCCCAGCGCCCCCGCCAATGCGGCAATGATGGCGCCGCTGTCCAGATGGCTGGAATGGTTGGCGGCGATGATGTAGGCCTCCTCACGGGGAAGGTGTTCCGGAAAACGCAGCTGCAGCCGGAAGTAGCTTGCGTACAGGAGCCGCAGAGCGGAGAAGGAGAGGCCGAGGAGGGCGCGGTCTACGGACGGGCGCTGTGACCATGGCAAGGTGGACCGGACGGCGATGGTGTCGGTGCGTCCGGCCACAGTCGCCGCCTTGCTCTCCTTCACCGCATCGACCAGATGGCCAAAGCTCACCAGGGAGGCGACGCGCTCTTCCGATAGCGAGATGCCGAACCGGTGCTCCAGTTGAATCAGCAGCTCCATGGCGGCGAGCGAATCCAGGCCCACGTCGGTGTAGAGATGAGATTCGGGCGTGATTTCCGCTGCGGGAATCCCGGAAATGCGGCTCAGCTCCCGAGTCAGCTCCGCTGCGACGTCACTGTCCCGGGGACGCGCTCCCGGTCCGCCGCGAGCCTGAGAGCGGGCGAGGCTTCGGCGCACGTTTTGCAGGATCACGTCGCGGGCGAGAGACCCGTCACCGCGCCGCGGTAGGGGCGTTTCCGCAAGATGGATGTGCTGCAGCCGCTGATAGCCCGGGAGCTGGCGGGCCAGGGCGCGAGTGGCCCGCTTCATGGCCCGCGGCCATTCCTCCATCGCCACGTCCCGCAATATCTCCTTCTTGGGCACGATCACGGCATGGACGTCTTCGGTCAGTCCCTTGGGCGTTCCCACCACGCAGATGTCTTCGACGGCCGGAACGTTGCGGTAGATGGCCTCCAGGTCCACGGGGTAGACGTTCTTGCCGGCGCCTGTGACGATGACGTTTTTCTTGCGCCCTGTAATGTAGAGGTACCCGTCCTCGTCCACCCACCCCAGATCACCGGTGTGAAACCAGCCGTCTCGCATCGCGGCCCGGGTGGCTTTCGGGTTCTTGTAATAGCCCTTCATAAGGCTGGGCGTACGGACGATGATCTCGCCCTCTCCCCGGTCATTGGCCCGAAAGATCCGCAACTCGGTCCCGGGCAACGGCTTGCCGGCCGAGCCCCGACGGCTTCGATTCAACGGATTGACCGTGAGGACCGGCGCGGTCTCGGTGAGCCCGTAGCCCTCGTAGATGGTCAGGCCCAAGGCCTTGAAGTCATCGTAGAGTTCGTCGCCCAGAGAAGAACCGCCACTGACGAATGCTCGGATCTTGCCCCCGAATTCCTGGTGGACCCGAGCGAAGATCTGGCGCCCCAGGTTCTTGCCGAAGGTCTTGTCGATGGACTTGCTGAGCTGGCGCGATTTGGCCACCAGGTTGGACTTCAGAGGTGACTTGGAGGCGCGCAGGGTGCGCCGGTTGATGTCGTCCCGGATCAGTGCGTAGAGACTGGGGACGCCCAACATGCAGGTGGTGCCCGTCTCCCGCATGGTCTTCAGGATGACTCGCGGCTTCAGGGAGTGAAGGTAGGTGATGGTCGCGCCCCCGTACAGGGGGGACAGGAAGCCGCACGTGAACTCCAGAGCATGGTAAAGAGGGAGTACTGAAAGGATCTGATCCGTCTCCTCTGCCGCCAGATAACGGTTCATGCCGTGGAGATTGCTGAGGAAGCTGGAATGAGTGTGAACGGCCCCCTTGGGGTCCGCTGCCGTGGTGGTGGTGAAGATGATGGAAGCCGGATCCTCGGCTTCGACTCTCACCGGGCGGTCGCCGGGCGGCTCGGGAACAGGGGCCGCCGTTCCGGTGCTTCCGGGGTATTGCGGAAGGTCGAACGGTTGGGCCAGGTCGTTGATGTTCAGGAGTCGAATTGGGGTCTCGCCGGCTTCATTCCGCGCCAGGCTGCCGGGCGTCAGCCGCTCGATCGTGCGATCGGAAGCCAGGATGGCACGGGCCTCGGTGAAGCGGGCGACGGACCAGACCTCACGGTGCCACGCCTGGGCATCGAGGGGAACGACCACGACGCCCCGGGAAGCTGCACCCAGGTACGCGGCGCCCCAGTCCGGCTGGTTTTCCGCAAAAAGGACCACTCGGTCGCCCTTGACCAGGCCCTCGATCTGGAGTTGCCGGCCGACGGTCCGGGCCCGGCGCTGGAGATCCGCGTACGTATAGCTGATCCACTCACCGGCGCGCTGCATCCGAAGCGCGGTCTTCTCGGAGTACCGGGATGCGCTGTATGCCAGGAGGTCGTTGATGGTCGAGACGGATTGGCCTTCACCGGACGGTTGGACATCCAGTTCCAGCGTTCCGGCTCCCTCCATCTTCAAAATGAATTTCTTGACCCCTGGGATGTGGATGTTCTGAACGTAGTGGCGCCAGTTCAGGCGCGTCACGTCGAAGTTGAAGACTTCCCGCTCCTCGGGGGGCATCGTGTCCAGAAGGCCCAGCGTGTTCTCCACTCCGAAGCGGCAATTCAGGTTCAGATACGGTTCGTAGATTTCTCCGAAGTAATACAGCTTCTCATGAGCGGCCTTCAGGGCCGAAAGGCGGCGGTTGAAGCGCTGGGCGCCGTCGAACGCTTCGAATACGGAGAGCTTGTCCAAGATGCTGGCCGCCGCGTTCAGGGGCAACGCCTTGAGTCGATGTTGCAAACGGAAGCTGGTCGGTTTCGGGAAGCGGAGGCGGCGGATGTTGATCGGCCGCCCCGACTTGTCGAACATGGGGTTTCTCTTGAAATAGCGATAGATGAGATCGTAGAGATAGCCCAGCGTGATGGGATTGCAGGACCCGGTGGCCACCTGGTAGATCTGGACGCCCGTCGCGGTCGAGACGGCGGGGAGCGCCGCCAGCAGCGCGTTCACCACCATATCCACGGGCACCAGGTCGATGATGACCTTGGGGCTCAGGGGCAGGGCCCGGAGGCGCCCCTTGCCGATGGCGGCAATTAGAGGGTCCGCCATGCGAAGGCCCTCGAGCCATCCGGGGCTCGGTTCGGAAAAACCGCTCTCGATGACGGAGGGGCGAATGATGATGGTCGGAGCTCCGTTCCGGGTCCGCAAGACCATCCGCTCCCCGATGGCCTTGGTGTAGGTGTACGTGTCGTTCCAGCCCCGCTCGCGAGCCCAGCGCATCCCTTCGTGGGAAAGCTGGTTCTGGATCCATTTCTTGCGGAGATTCTCGATCTTCTCCCGTCTCCGAACGTTGCGGCCCCGCTTCGACCGCTTGAACCGGCGCAGCAGGGCCGCCGCGAATTCGCGCTCGAGTTCGGGCGCATAGGCGCGTTCCCGGACCGAGGTGAGTATCGTCTCGATGCGTTCGATGTCCAGATCCACGTCGCTGAAGGCTCGCGCCGGGAAGAGCCCAGCGCCCTGAACCGATCCCCCCGGAATCGTTTCCGGCACGGAACCGACGGCGGCGCCGCAGACGTAGGCGGTGGAAACGTGCACCAGGACGCAGTGGTCGCAGGATTGGGCGAACCGGGCGACGCGCTGAGCTCCCCGGACGTTCAGGTGGTAGGCTTCGTCCAACGGGGCGTCGAAGGAGACGACGGCGGCACTGTTGATGACGATGTCGGTCTCGCCCTGAAGGCGAAGCCGCGTCGGCTCGTCGATGTTCAGGCCGTCCCTGGACAAGTCTCCGGAAACCGCGACCAGTTTTTCTTTCAGGAAGGCCAAAAAGCCGTCACCGAGCCTGCCCCGGAGGCGGTCGAAGCAACTGGATTGGAAGAGTTCCCGTTCCAACCTCATCTGGGCGGTCACGACCGCGCCGCGCAGGTTCGTTCGCGGGCGGATCAGGACGTAGACGCGCTCGACGTCCGGTACCGCCCAGATGATTTTCTCGACCAGGCACTGCCCCAGGAAGCCGGTGGCTCCGGTGATGAACAGTGTCTTGCCCTTGAGGTATTCGGATACTGAGTTCATTGACAGCCACCCGGAACATCCGGGCCCAAGCCGTTACACCGCCGCGAAAATGCTGCTGGCGGCCCCTCCATCAACTCATCAATGCAGTGGAGAGATTACGCGGACGCTCTCTCCCTCGCAAGCCTTGCGCGCCCGTGAAGCCAGTGGCACCGAGCGGACAAAAGCCGCTGAATGTGAGACTTGTGGGGGCCATCCCGCTTTGTTGTAATGCGGCTTCCGGGAAGCGTAGATCTCGGGTTGGGGTCCCGGGGGACAGGTGAAGAAAGAGGGCGGATTGTGAAGCTGGGTGTGCTCGGCGGCACCGGGCAGGAGGGCCGGGGCATCGCCCTGCGTCTGGCCAAAGCGGGGTTCGATGTGCTTGTAGGATCCCGAAGCCGGACCCGAGCGACCAGGACGGCGTCGGAACTGAATCGGCTCCTGGGCGGCGAATCCCGGATCCGAGGCGGCCTGAACGCAGACGTGGCAACGCAGTCCGGGACCCTTTTTCTGGCGGCGCCCTTCACCGGGGCCGCCGAGTTGGTGTCCACTTGTGCGCCGCACGCGGCGAAGGGGACGACTTGGGTGGATGTCACGGTTCCGGTGGTGTTCCACGCTGGCCGGGTCAAGATGGCCCCCTTGGAGGCCGGCTCCGGCAGCGAGCAGTTGGCTGCGGGCCTCCCTGATCCGGGTGCCTTGGTGGCAGCCCTGAAGACGGTGCCGGCGCGCCTTCTGGGAGAGGTGGCGGCTCCGCTCGACTGCGATGTCTTCGTGTGTGGGGAATCGCCGCGCCGGAAGCGGGAGGTGGCGCAATTGCTGAGCCGATGGCCGGGAGTCCGAACGGTGGATGCGGGTCCGCTCAGTGCGGCCCGCACGCTGGAGCGAATGAGTGCCCTTCTGATCAGCGTCAATCGCCGATACCGGGTTCACGGGTCGCGTTTCCGTGTCGTGGGGCTTTGACGATCCGTGGCGACAGCCCCTCGTCGCGCCGAATTCGGTGATGGACCGTCCCCAGAGGGTGATGTCCGCGTCGTGGCATTGGCCGGAGGCGTCGGCGCCGCGAAACTGGTCTGGGGCATGGCGCAGGAGGGGCTCGGGAGGCGCCTTTCCGTCGTCGTCAACACCGGGGATGATCTGGAGATTTTCGGGCTCCGGGTCTGCCCGGATCTCGACACCATCACCTATACGCTGGCAGGTTTGTCCAACCGGACGTGGGGGTGGGGCCTCGAAGGTGACACCTTCCGGTGTCTGGAAGCCCTCGGGCGCTTCGGCGCGAACACTTGGTTCGGCTTGGGGGACCAGGATCTGGCGACTCATCTCTGGCGGACATCCTTGTTGAACCGGGGGTGGGGCCTCGCCGTCGTGACCGCGCACATCTGCGAAGCCCTGGGTGTGGAGGTCTCGGTTCTGCCCATGGCTGAAGGCTACACGCCGACGCTGGTGGAGACCGATGTCGGCCGCCTTCATCTTCAGGAGTATCTGGTCAGGGAGAAGTGCGCGCCCCGGGTTCGCGGCTTCGAATACACTGGGCTAAGTTGTCAGCGTGCCGCCCCGGGTGTGGAGAAGGTCATTCGAAATGCCCGGATCATCGTCATCTGTCCCAGCAACCCCTTTATCAGCGTGGGGCCCATTCTGGCGGTCCCCGGGGTCAGGAGGGCCGTGGTGAAGAGCCGGGGTCTGGTGGTGGCGGTGAGTCCGATCGTGGGCGGGCGCGCCCTCAAAGGGCCGGCGGCAAAAATGCTCAGGGAGCTGGGCCATCCGGTCTCGGCCGAGGGAGTTGCCCGGATTTATCAGGGTCTTCTGGACGTTTTCGTATTGGATGAGCGCGATGCGGGCAGCGCGGCGTCCATCGAGCGCCTGGGCATCCGGGTCGTGGTCCGGAATACGGTCATGGACACCTCCGGCGCGAAACGGGCGTTGGCTCGCGCCCTGCTGCGGTTGGCGTGAAAGTCGTTCTGATACCAGTCAAGGAGATCGTCCAGGCCAAGCGGCGAATGGCTCCGTGGCTGTCCCGCCGGGAAAGGATTGGGCTGGTCTGGGCCATGTTGGAGGATGTGGGCAGGGCGCTGGCTTGCGCGGGAACGCCGGACAAGGTGGTCGTGGCCGGCCGAGACCCGGAGCTTGCGGCCTACGCCGCACGGCGGCAGTGGGGATTCATTCGGGAGCGGTGCCAATCCTCCGAGAGCCGCTCCGTGGACGAGAGCGCAGTCGCGCTTCACCAACAGGGAGCAACGTGTGTTCTCCGGGTGCCGTTGGACGTCCCGCTCATCCAGGGACGGGATGTGGACGCTCTGCTGGGCCGCCCGCTGGCTTCCCCGGGGGCTCTTCTGGTGCCCTCGCGAGACGGCCGGGGCACCAATGCCCTGTTGAGAATGCCGCCGGATGCCTTTCCGTCCCGTTTCGGCCGGGACAGCCTGCGCCGGCATCTGGCCGAGGCGCGCCGCGCACGGGTGCCTGCCACCGTGCTGTCGAACCCGCGGTTCGGTCTGGATCTGGACGGACCCGAAGATCTGGTGCGGTTCTGGCAGAGGGAGGGAGGGGCAGCGACCAGGAACTACCTCGCCGAGAGTGGCCTCGTCGCCCGTCTGGCTGAGAAGGTGTGGAATCCTTATGAGTGACATCGGCGTGCGCATCCTGGGCATCCCGGGACTCCCTGAAGTGAAGGCGGGGGACGCTCTGGGCCCGTTGCTGGTGGAGGCGCTGAGGAGGATCCCTTTCCAGGTCCGCCGAGGGGATATTCTGGTGCTGGCTCACAAGATCGTTTCCAAGGCGGAGGGGCGGACTGTTCCTCTGGCGACGGTCACCCCGTCGCCGTTGGCCAACTCCTGGGCGCGTGAATGGGGCCGGGATCCCAGGGTGGTCGAATTGGCCCTGTCCGAGAGTCGGAGGATCGTGAGGATGGATCGGGGCGTGCTGCTGGCTGAAACCAGGCACGGGTTCGTTTGCGCCAATGCCGGTGTCGATCTCTCCAACAGTCCGGAAGGGATGGCCACCTTGCTTCCGGAGGACCCGGACCGGTCCGCAGCCGCCATCAGGACGTGTCTGATAGAGGCATTGGGGGTGGACCTGGCGGTGATCATCGCCGATACCTTCGGCCGCCCCTGGCGCGACGGACAGGTAAACGTGGCCATTGGCGTGGCGGGAGGAATGCCGCTGTCGGACTATCGGGGAAGAAAGGACGGGTTCGGCCGAACGCTTCAGGCCACCTGCATCGCCCGTGCCGACGAAATCGCCGCCGCGGCGGAGCTGGTGATGGGAAAGCGGCGACGGGTGCCGGCGGCCTTGGTCCAGGGTGCGCGGCTGGAAGCAGGCCCAGGCGCCGGGTCAAATCTGGTGCGGCTTCCGGAGCGGGACCTGTTTCGCTAACCCCGGGCAGTCTACATTCGGCACATCGGCTTGGCAGTCAATCCGAGGAATGTCTCCGGGGTGCACCGGGGTTGAAGCGAAACCTCCGCGACCGGGTCAACTGGGCGTAGGAGCCGAAGCGGTCCCGGTCGTCAGGGCGCAAGGAGTCCAGAGGGTGAGCCCCGTCTTCGTCGCTGCCGGAGAAGGTGCGCAGGGTCCCGTAGAGTGTGTTCCGTTCCGCCGGAACTCTGCCCGCATCGCGAATCAGGCGATGCAACTCTTCCGGGGTCACCAGTTGGCCGTGGCCGGCCCCGGCGGTGGTGGAAATACTCTCGTTGATCAGCGTGCCCCCCAGGTCGTTTCCACCGGCTGCCAGGCAGAGTTGAGCCAGTTTCATCCCTTCCTTGACCCAGGAGACCTGAAGGTTGGGGATATCCTTGTCGAGGGCCAGCCGGGAGACGGCGTGGACCTTCAGAACCTCCCAACCCGTGGGCCCGGGCCGGAGATTCGGCAGCCGTTTGCTCTGGTACAGGGGCGCCTCCGTGTGGACGAAGCCCAAGGGAACGAACTCGGTGAAGCCGCCGGTCCGGCGTTGGATGGTTCTCAGGTGTGCCAGGTGCCGGGCGACGTGCACCGGGGTCTCGAGGTGACCGAACATCATGGTGGAGGAGGTCCGGATGCCGAGGGAGTGGGCCGTCGAGATGATTCGGGTCCATTCCCCGCTGCTGATACGTCCGGGCGAGATGAGGTTGCGCAGATCGTCGTCCAGGATTTCGGCCGATGTGCCGGGCAGGCTGCCGATCCCCGCGTCGAGGAGTTCTGCCAGGTAATCTCGAACCTGCATCCCGGAACACTGGCACCCGTAAGAGATCTCCTCCGGCGAAAAGGCGTGGACGTGCAGCCCCGGCAGGGCGTCGGTCACGGCTTGGCAGATTCGAATGTAGAGGTCTCCCGGCATGGCCGGTGGCAGGCCAGCCTGAATGCAGACCTCCGTTGCGCCGAATTGCCAAGCCTCCCGGGCCCGGCGGACGATTTCAGACACGGGCAGCAAATAGCCTTCGTCGCTGCGGTAGGTTCGGCTAAAGGCGCAAAAGCTGCATTTCTTTGCGCAGACATTGGTGAAATTGATATTTCGGTTGACCACGTAGGTCACTCGATCGCCGACGGAACGGCGCCTCAGGGAGTCGGCGGCTTGTAGTAGGGCGAGAAACTCGGGTCCCTGGCACTTTAACATCACGACCATGTCGGGGACCGCGAGATCGCGCCCATCCAGGGAGTTGCCCAAGATACGGGCGACGTCGATTCGAACGCCGCTCAGCACCCGCTCCAGATCAGTTGGCACCGGTGTGCTCCCCTGCTGAAACCGGCACCGGAGTGCGGAGGGAATCGACCGGGAAATACCCGTCCGGGTCCGCCTCGGATTGCAATCGGGAGCGAAGAGAGGGGGTCAGATATGGAGAAGGGCCTCGAATGTATTCGGGATAGACGGGATAGCGGGCCCTGAGCCGGAAGCCCCGCGATTCGGCCTGGCGCGCCAAGTCGGCTATTCGGGGCCAGGGCGCCTCGGGATTCACGAAGTCGATGGTCAGTGGAGAAATGCCGCCCCAATCGTTGATTCCCGCATCCAGGTAATCCAGATAGCGACGGTTGTGCGCCGAGAGATTGGGGGGTGCCTGCAGGTTGGCGGAGCCGCCCAGGATCAGACGGGCGTGTGAGATGGTTTCCATCATCTCCCGGCCGGTCGCACCGGGGACTGACTCCATGGGGGTTCCCGGCTTGGGAACGAAGTTCTGGATGATGAATTCCTGCAGGTGGCCGTATCGGCTCTGGAGACGCCGGAGCCGGTGAAGGGAATCGATTCGTTCCTGGAAGGTTTCTCCGATTCCGATGAGGAGGCCTGTTGTAAAAGGGATCTTCAGCTCGCCGGCGTCCTGAAGCACTCGGAGGCGAAGCTGGGGATCCTTGGTCGGATTCTGATAATGCGGCCCTCCCGGTTCGGAGAGTCTACGGCTCGCGCTTTCCAGCATCAGACCCATGGAGGCGTTGACCTGTTTCAGGGCCGCCAACTCGCGCCGAGTGAGGATGCCGGGATTGCTGTGGGGGAAGAGACGGGTCTCCTCCAGAACCAGGGAACACATATCGTAGAGATACTCGATGGTGCTGTCGTATCCGTGCTGACGCAGCCAGCGGCGCGCTCGCGGGTAGCATCGCTCAGGGCGGTCGCCCAAAACGAAAAGGGCCTCGCGGCAGCCCAGTTCTTCTCCCCGCCGAACGACGGTGAGGACCTGGTCCGGGGTCATGTAGGATGGGAACTCATCACTGGGATCCTGGCGGAAGGCACAGTAGCCGCAACGGTCGCGGCAGAGGCGGGTCAGGGGAATGAAGACTTTGGGAGAAAAACTGATGGTTCGGCCCTTGGCTTGGTCGCGTAAGCGTGTGGCGGTGCGGCAGAGCGATTGCACGGACTCCGGCCGCCGCCGTTCCCGCGTCTTGGCCATACTTGCGTGATGGTAGCACCCGGCGTCCGGCTGGAAAAGAGCAGCCCGAACGCCGGCCCGCATTCCTCATCGCGCCCCGCGGCGAGAAATTCGGGCTAAAATGTCGGCACGGAGGCACTTCTCGTCTGGTGACGGGCCTGGTCTTCAAAATCAGTCGGGCCGCGGCGAGAGTCGGGGCCGGTGGGTTCGATTCCCATGTGCCTCCGCCGGATGGCTCCGGGGCAGAGGGTGGACGAGAGCAGAAAGGGAGGTTCGGGTTGGACGTGGATCTGCACGATGAGGAAAAGGCGACCGGGGTTGCGATTCAGGGAGAACGCGGATCGTTCAGCGAGCAGGCGTCCGTGCAGATGGTCCCGGGACCCGTGGAGTTTCTCTGCTGCCGGACGTTTGACGACGTCTTTTTGCGTACGGCCCAGGGAGAATGTGGCTGTTGCGTCATTCCCATCGAGAATTCTCTGGCGGGATCGATTCACCGGAACTACGATCTTCTGGTTCGTCACGGATTGAAAATTCGACAGGAGACGAATCTGCCCGTTGAGCACAGCCTGATCACGCTGGCCGGAGGTACTTTCGAGGACGTGAAAACGGTCCGCTCCCATCCGGTGGCGCTGGATCAGTGTGAGCTGTTCTTCAAGCGGTATCCGCATTTGGTGCGGGAAACCGGCTACGATACTTCCGGAAGCGTCAAGGAGATCGTAGAAGGAGGCCTCCGGGAACATGCCGCCATCGCCGGCAAGAATGCCGCCTGGTTTTATGGCGCGAAAGTCCTGATGGAGCGGATCGAGGACAGAGAGGAGAACTTCACCCGTTTCTTTCTGCTCTCGGACGAATCCTCGGTATCCGAAGCCGCGGACAAGACCTCCATCGTCTTCAGTTTCAAGAACGCCGCAGGGGCGCTCTTCAAGTGTCTGAGCGTCTTCGCACTGCGGGACATCGACCTCACCAAGATCGAGTCCCGCCCCATCCATGGCCGTCCCTGGGAGTATCTGTTCTACCTCGACTTTCTCGGGAACACGGGTGAGGCGCGGGTGCGCAATGCGTTGAGCCACCTCGGTGAATTGACGGAGTTCTTGACCGTGCTGGGTTGTTACCTCAGGGATGCGACTCATGAAAAGAAGGGCATGTAGCCGTGCCCGCAGATGAGAGAGGAAAGAGGCTCGGGTCGGGAGGTGTCGGGGCGAGTTGAACCCGGCGCCCGGAATTGATAGCATCTGGTTCCTTTCGATACGGGCGGAGACGGAGATGAAGCGAACCTTTCAACCGAACAATCGTCGTCGCAAAAAGAATCATGGATTCCGGGCGCGCATGGCGTCGCCGGCGGGCCGGTCGATTCTGAGGCGGCGGCGAGCCAAAAAGCGGACGATGCTTTCGGTGAGCGGGTGAAACAGTTCGGTTTCTCCTGGGAAGAGCGCCTGCACACCCGGAAAGAATATCTAGCCGTTTACCGGGAAGGGTACAAGGTCTTCACGCCCTACTTCGTCCTCTACTTCCGGGAGAACGGGCGGCAGTTCAGCCGGCTGGGGCTTGCCGCGTCGCGGAAGGTGGGACGGCCGGTCGTGAGGAACCGCATCAGACGGCGCCTGCGGGAAAGCTTCCGCACGAACAAGCAGGGGATCCTTCCCTGCTCCGATCTAGTGGTCAACGTTCGGCGTTGCGCCGCGGTGGCAACGTTCCGGGAACTTCAAGGAGAATTTCTTCGAGTGGTTTCGCGCTGGAAGAGAAGGAAGCAGGGGTCGTGAGACGGTTCCTGACCGAAGGTCTGAGCTTGTACCAGAAGTTCGTTTCTCCTGTGGTGCCCCCGTGCTGTCGGTTTCACCCCTCCTGTTCGGAGTACATGCGCCAAGCGATTCAGAAAAAAGGAGTGCTCAGGGGGATCCTGCTTGGGCTCAGGCGAGTGGCATGTTGTCACCCTTGGCACGCCGGAGGGTTCGACCCTCTTCCGTAGAGGCCTGGTCGCGAGAGACGCGATTCGTGGATTGTAGTAGGCGATGCTGGGTGGTCACGGACCGGAACAGATGGACATGGAGAAGCGCCTCCTTATGGCGATGCTTCTTTCCATGGCCGTCCTGCTGTTGATTCCCTTCCTTTACCAGCGGCTTGGGCCATCCCCGGCGCCACCGGTCGTGGAAACATCTGAGGAGCAGCGGGTCGAGGAAAAAAGTATCGATCCCGAGCCCTCCCAGGAGCGCATATTCCAGGAGCGCATATTCCAGGAGCGGCCCGGGAGCAGCGAGGCCTTGAGCCCAACCCAGGGGCAGGATCGCAAGATTCAGGTCGAGAACGACGATATGGTGCTGACCTGGAGCAGCACCGGCGCCCGCCTGAAGAGCGTGCACCTCAAACGGTACACGGATGAGTCCGGCGAACCGGTGGAACTGTTGGTGCAGGGCCTCTCCGAGACACTTCCCAGACCCATGCAACTGCGCCTGGACGATGAAGATCTGGACCTGGAGCTTTCCACCTCACCGTTCGAGGTCGCGGGAGCGGCGGCCGGCAGGGTGCAGGCGCCTGCGCAGATTGCGTTCAGCTACCGGAGCCAGGGCCTCCTGGTTGAAGAAGAGATCAGCATTCCTCAATCGGGCCATACATTGGACGTCCGGACACGGGTCGAGCTCGGGGGAAGACCGGCAGCTTATTCGGTCCTGCTGGGGCCGGGCATCGGGCAGGCGGACGCGGAGGGAGGCACCTCTACGGATTTTTTGAGTCCCGGCGTTGCCTACTACGCGGCGGGCTCGGTGGAAAAGTACGACGCTTCCGATCTGGCCGACGGAGCCCACCGGATCGAGACGTCTGCTCGCTGGGTAGCTGTCGACAGCAAGTATTTTACCTGCGTCGTGATCGCGCCCGACGAGATCCGCGCGGCGCGTCTGTCGGCGGTCTTGTGGCCGGGGAGGGATGGCGGCGAGTCGGAAGAGACGCCGCTGGTGTTGGGAGAAGCAGAATTCAGGGGCACGGCTCGGTACACCTTGTTTCTGGGGCCCAAGGATCAAGAGGAGTTGGCTTTTGCCGACCCATTCTTGGGCGGCATCATCGACTACGGCTGGTTCGACGTTCTGGTGAAGCCCCTGCTCTATTGCCTGAAGCTGACCTATGCCTATGTGGGGAATTACGGCGTCGCCATCATCATTCTCACCTTCCTCATCAATCTGGCTCTTTTCCCCCTGCGCTACAAGCAGATCGCGTCCATGAAGAAAATGTCCCAGCTTCAACCCAAGATCCGCTCCATCCAGGATCGGTACAAGAGGATGAAGCGGAGCGACCCCAGACGCCAGCGGATGAACTCAGAAATGATGGGTTTGTACAAGGAGCAGGGTGTGAATCCTTTGGGCGGGTGTCTGCCGCTGGTGATCCAGATGCCCTTTCTTTTCGCCTTTTTCCGAATGCTGGATTCCTCCATCGAATTGCGAGCCGCGCCGTTTGTGGCCTGGATACAGGATCTCTCGAGGCACGACCCGTACTACATCACCCCCATCGTCATGGGGGTGAGCATGGTGGTCCAACAGAAGATGACGCCTGCGGCCGGAGATCCGATGCAGAAGCGCATGATGATGCTGTTGCCGGTAGTCTTCACGTTCTTCTTCTTGAACCTGTCCAGTGGCTTGGTGGTCTACTTTCTGTTCAGCAACCTCTTTGCTATGATGTTCCAGGTTTTGATGCAGAGATGGAAGCCTGAGTTGGCCCCGAAGCGTAAGTCCCTCCCCAAGAAAACCAGGAAGAAGTGATGGAGTCCCGGCCCTGGAAACCTCCGTCCGGAGGCCAATCCGGGCGTCGCCGGGAGAGCTGGCGCCAGCCTCGAGATCGTAGCGGATCGGGACGGCGGTGGAAGGTTCAGCCAAAGGTTGACAATGGTGAGATCCTGGCCAGCTCGGAGGTGTTTCTGATGAACTTGTTGGAGGGGATGGGGCTGGACCTCTCCTTCGAATCAAGTCTCGATGGCGACCTGATCAGTTTTCGCCTCAGCGGACACGACAGCGAGGTGGTCCTGGCCAACAACGCCCGTTTCCTCTACGCGGTGAATCATCTTCTGAACCAGATCTACTACCGCAAGTCTCTGACAGGCTGTAACTTTTGGGTCGATTGCAATGGTTACCGCACGGATCGGGACGGGGAGTTGAGGCTGCTGGCGGGAAAGGCCGCGGAGCAGGTGCGGCTCACCGGCCGGGAGTTCGTGCTCCAGTCTCTGCCGTCGGCCGAGCGGAGAATCATTCATTTGAGCTTGGCCGACGAGCCCGGAGTTCGGACTGAAAGTGAAGGCACGGGATCCAATCGGCGCGTCATCATCTACGCAACCTCCTGACGCCACAGACTCCTACGGTGAAACCATAGTTGCGGCCGCCACGCCGCCGGGGCGCGGAGCCGTCAAGGTGATTCGCGTCAGCGGTCCGTCCAGCCGGAGTCTGGTGGGCCGGCGGCTTCCTCCCTCCCTCCGCCGAGCTTGGAAACCCCGACATTCGTCTTTGACGGACTTTCTGGACCGAGGCGGGAATCGAATCGACCAGGTGCTGGTGACGTTTTTCGCGGCACCGGCCTCCTACACCGGGGAGGACGTCGTGGAGATTTCCTGCCATGGAAGCCCTGCGGTAGAGGCGCAGATCGTGGATGGCCTCCTGGAAGTGGGCGCCCGCCTGGCTGAACCGGGGGAATTTACGCTGCGAGCGTTTCTCAACGGGAAGATGGATCTGGCCCAGGCAGAGGCGGTCCGCGATCTGATCCGAAGCCAGACCGCGCACCAGGCGCGCGTCGCCCGGGACCAATTGGACGGCAAGTTGTCCCGGGCGCTCCGCTCGGTGAAGGAGAGCCTGGTGCGGGTTGTCTCCCACCTGGAAACGGGATTGGAATTCGTCGAAGATCCCGTGGAACCCGACAGCCGGGACAAATTGCTACGGGACTTGCGACGGATCGCCGGCCGCATCGGCGAACTGGAGGAATCCTTTCGCGTCGGACGGGTTCTCAGAGACGGGTTCGTGGCCACCATCGCCGGCAGGACAAATGCTGGTAAGTCTAGTATTTTCAATTGTTTATGTAGAACAGAAAGGGCTATCGTCAGTTCGGTCGCCGGTACCACCAGAGACGCCATAGACCAAGCTGTGGATCTGGAGGGCATCCCGATGCAGCTGGTGGATACGGCTGGAATCCGAAGAGCGAGAAGCCCGGTGGAGCGGCTCGGTGTCCGGAAATCATTGGACTACGTCGGCGCGTCGGACTTGACCTTGTTCGTGGTCGATCGCAGCCGAGACTTCTCCGCGGAGGACGCCAGAATCTGGTCGGAGCTCAAGGGCAAGCCCTATCTGCTGGTGGTGAACAAGGTGGACCTGGAGGCCGCAGTTCGAATCCCTTCCGAATTGGAGTCCGGCGCTCGCAGCAGGTCCGACGTTTCGGCGTTGACAGGTCAGGGGATGGACACCCTCAGGCGGGCTATCCGGGAGGCCGTGGCGCCTGACAGCGACTGGGAGCGGGAACGCGTAGTGATCACCGACATCCGACACAAGGAGTGTCTGCAGCGTGCCCGGCAGATGCTCGGTGAGGGAATGGATGCCTATCGGGACGGTCTGAGCGAAGAATTCCCGCTGTACCACCTGCGGGGAGCCTTGACCGAACTGGACGCGGTGACGGGCGAGACAACCGTGGAAGACCTGCTGGGACAGATTTTCGGCTCTTTCTGCATCGGGAAATAGCGGGAGGAAGGGCTCACTCCTCCTTCATGAGGTTCTCGTACAAGCGGTCCAGTTCCTCGCTGGATTTGAAGTGGAATACGATCTGGCCCGTTGAGCCCCGGGTGCGGATTTTAACTCTCGTCTTCCAGCGGCGTTCCAGCCGCTGCTGCGCGGCCTTGACGTTGGGGTCAAGGGAAGCCGGAGGCGAGGGTGGGTCGCGGCGCAGCGCCTGTACGCGGCGTTCTACCTGCCGGACCGAGAGGTCCGCCGACACGATTTGGCGGGCCAACTTCAATTGCTGTGCTTGAGTCAGGGGAATCAGGGCTCGGGCGTGCCCCATGCTGATCTTGCCGTCCAGAAGGGATTCCTGCACAGCTTTGGGAAGACGCAGCAGGCGAAGAGTGTTGGCGACGGCTGCGCGGCTGCGGCCGACGCGTTGAGACACCTGTTCCTGGGTGAGTCGAAAATCCTGGATCAGGATATGGTACGCGTGCGCTTCCTCGATCGGACTCAATTCGTCGCGCTGGATATTCTCGACAACGGCGACTTCCACCATTCTTTCGTCGGAAAGGTCCTGGACGACGGCAGGAATCCGAGCAAGACCGGCCTGTTGAGCCGCCTTCCAGCGGCGTTCGCCGGCGACAATCTCGTAGCCCTCAGGCCGGGACCGGACCACGATGGGTTGGAGAACGCCGTTTTCGGTGATCGAATCGGCGAGCTCCTGCAGTCTGGCGCTGTCCATGCGGATTCTGGGCTGAAAAGGATTCGGCCGGATCCTTTTCAGTTCGATTTGAAGGAAAAAGGAGGCGGCTTCGGGCCTGGGCAGCAGAGCAGCCAGGCCCCGTCCGAGAACTCTTCGCTTCATCCGTTCACCTCATGGGATGTCGGGTCCTGATTCGGTCCCGGCTGGCGCCGGCCAACCAATTCCCGGGCCAGGCTTTGGTAGCTGTCGGCTCCTTTACAATGGGCGTCATAAAGCAGAATGGGTTGCCCAAAGCTGGTGCATTCGGCCAGCCGGACGTTGCGGGGAATAAAGGTGTCGAAAACGTGAGATCCGAGGTGAGAGCAGACGTCAGCTCGAATCTGGGAGGAGAGAATGAGGCGCTCGTCATACATGGTCAGGAGAATCCCTTCCAGCTCCAGACCGGGGTTGTACCCTTCCCGGATGCGGCGAATCGTCTCCATGAGGTCCGAGAGCCCTTCCAGGGCAAAATATTCTGCCTGGATGGGAATGAGGACCGAGTCGGCGGCCACCAAGCCGTTGAGAGTGAGAATGCCCAGCGACGGCGGGCAGTCGATCAGAATGAAGTCGTAACTCTCGCGAATACGGTTCAGAGCCCTGGCGACAAGCCATTCACGGTCCGACGCGTCGAGTAGCTCCACTGTGGCGCCGACAAGAGCGCGATTGGCAGGGAGGAGATGCAGGTTCTCCATCTCGGTCCGCCTCAGGGCCGAAAGCGGATCCGCGCCGTCCGCGAGAATGTCATAGATGAAAAGAGCGTCTTCGTTCTTGTCGATTCCCAATCCCGACGTGGCGTTTCCCTGGGGGTCCAGGTCAACCAGGAGGACGCGCCACGCCGCGATAGCCAGCGAGGCGGCCAAGTTGATTGCGGTCGTGGTCTTGCCGACACCACCTTTCTGGTTGGCAATGGCGATGGTTCTCGTCATTTCGCGGTTCCGGGTTCCGGCATAGTAACAGCAGGCGGTGAAAGATCCGGAGAGCGGGACACCCAAGTATCCCGTTTCGACGGATAGGCGGCGAGCCGGCCGAAGCCGTCCGGAAGCGGACACTTGTTCCCCGGGGACGGATTCGACGATTTCCTGCCGCTATGGTTCGGTGCATCGAATGGGTACGAGCAGACCAAAAGCCGGACCAACGGCGTCCCGGTGCGCTCGTCGAACCAAGTCAGCATTGTTTCACGTGAAACATGCGAACCGGTTTCGGCGGGTCGTAGCCAAATAGCGTCGCAAAACGGCGTCTCGAGCCCGGAACCCGTTCCCGGCGAACACACCGGCGCCCCTTCAGGGTTTCGCTGAGCTTCTCACCATGAAGCGCCAGTAACGGGATGCCGCGGCGGCCCAAGGTTTCGGTC
Source organism: Acidobacteriota bacterium (assembly GCA_965263035.1). GTDB lineage: Bacteria > Acidobacteriota > UBA6911 > RPQK01 > JAJDTT01 > JAJDTT01. Next base: position 2,842,222 of record OZ253580.1, on the reverse strand, counting down.
AACCTGGGTGACGGCTTGAGCCCGCGGACCGTGACCAGTTGGACGCCCTCCCAGTCGGCGTCGGTTTCGGCTTGTCCGTGAACGATCCGGGCCCGCAGGGAGAGAGTCCGGGCGACTTCCTTCAGAAAAACGGTCTTCTTGAAGTTCTTTTCGACGAGGGTCAGGGAGAGACTGGGGTAATAGAGTTGCATCGCCAGCCCTGGGAACCCCGCTCCGCTGCCGACGTCCACTACGGCATGGCTCGGCTCCAGGAACCGCTGTGCCAGCCAGAACGATTCGAAGAAATGAAATCGCAGTTCGTCTTCTATCCGAACCAGGCGGGTCAGGTTCACCCGCGAGTTCCATTTGGCCAGCAACCGCAGATAGGTCCGGACGCCGTTCCGTTGCGCTTGGTGGAGGGTCAGGCCAAAGAGGGTTTCAAGCGAAGAGACGTATTTCGAGAAGCGGCTCATGCTTGGGAAATCGTTCCGGCGGCAGGCTCCCGCACCAGAGACCTTCTTCTCACTTCGAGGTGAATGCTCAGCATCGACAGAGCGGCAGGAGTGATTCCGGGAATTCGAGAAGCCTGACCCAGGCTGGTGGGGCGAACCCGCTCCAAACGCTCCCTCATCTCCAGGGAAAGCCCGTTGACGATGCCGAAGTCGAGTCCGGCAGGGATGATTCTGCCCTCCATGTTCTTCAGCCGTCGGACATCCTCCATCTGCAAGCGGATATAGCCTTCGTACCGGATCTGCGTCTGAACGACCTTCCCCTCCTCCCGGCTCAGATAATGCCTGTGCTCCCTCAAAATGGGAGTCATATCGCGAATGTCGACCTCGGGCCGCTTGAGCAGACGGTCCAGGCAGGCTCCGCGGGGAGCGCCGGTCTGCAACCGCAGGTCCTCCATCAGGCGGGACGCTTTCTTCAGACGAGTTTTCCGCAAAAATTCGATGGCATCGTCGATCCGCTTCCATTTGTGCTGGAATCTGTCGAAGAGCTTCGATGACACCAGTCCCAGCCTATGGCCGTGAGGCATGAGTCGACGGTCGGCATTGTCGATCCTGAGCAGCAGGCGGCACTCGGCTCTGGACGTGAACATCCGATACGGTTCGTCGACGTCCTTGGTGACCAGATCGTCCACCAGGATCCCCAGGTAGCTCTCGCTGCGGCTGGGTACGAAAGGCTCGTCCCCGGCGGCCTTGAGGGCGGCATTGATTCCGGCCAGGATTCCCTGGCCGGCGGCTTCCTCATAGCCCGTGGTCCCGTTGATCTGGCCGGCATGAAACAACCCCTCGACCTTCTTGGTCTCCAGCGAAGGACGCAACTCTGACGGCTGGACGTAATCGTACTCGACCGCATAACCTGGCCGGATCATGGTCGTTTCTTCCAAGCCGTCGATCTGGGCCAGAATTTCTTCCTGTACGTCCACCGGGAGACTGGTGGAGAGACCGCTCACATAGATGAGCTCGGAATCGAGTCCTTCCGGCTCCAGGAAGAGCTGATGGCGGTCGTGGTGCGGAAATTTCACCACCTTGTCCTCGATGGAGGGGCAATAACGAGGTCCGAGACCGACGATGTCACCGCTGTAGAGGGGGCTGCGATGCAGGTTGTTGCGGATCACATCATGGACACGGCTGTTGGTGAGCGTGAGCCAACAGTCGACTTGGCGCAGTCTCGGCCCCTGGCTTTGGAACGAGAACAAGGTGGGATCCGGATCGCTGGGTTGAACTTCGAAACGCGAGAAGTCGATGCTTCTCTTTTCAAGCCTCGGCGGTGTCCCCGTCTTCAGGCGGCCGAGGCGAAAGCCGATGGACTTCAAGGAGCGCGCGAGCTGCACGGAAGCCTTTTCTCCCGAACGGCCGGCACGAAACTTCTTCTGTCCCAGATGGCAGAGCCCGTTCAGGAAGGTGCCGGTGGTCAATACGACGCAGGGTGCGTCGACCCGACCGCCGGCAGCGGTTTCAATGCCGGCGATTCGGTTTCCATTCCGCAACAGGGCAGTGGCCTCTGCCTGGACTACCGTGAGGTTTTTCTGACAACGCAGCCGATGCTGCATCTCCTGCCGATAGAGTTTCTTGTCGCACTGGGCGCGAGGGGCTTGGACCGCAGGGCCGCGACTCCGATTGAGCAGACGGAAGTGGATTCCGTTCGAATCCGCCGCTTGGCCGATAACGCCCCCCAGGGCATCGATCTCCCGCACCAGGTGACCCTTGCCGATGCCCCCGACGGACGGGTTGCATGACATCTGGGCAATCATTTCGCGGTTTATCGTAACCAGGGCGGTATTGGCTCCCAATCGGGCCGCGGCAAACGCCGCCTCGCAACCGGCGTGGCCGCCCCCAATGACAATGACGTCGACCGAGAGATCGGGCATGGCGGGGATTATATCCGAGTCTTCTCAGCAGCAGGCGTCCCCAATGGAGCCGGCCACGAAGGGTTTGCTACTCGGGACTGATCTTCAGCGAACGCAGAAACTTCTCGTCCTGACCCGTCAACTGCAGCCGCACCGTTGACAGTTTTTTGGCTGGCGCCGTTCCACTCCCCCTCGCATTGAAACCGATGGTGGCTTCGATGATGAGGAAAACATCGTATCCGTGTTCTCGAATACCCTGAATGGCGGCGTTGATCTGGGGGGAGCTGACGAGGGCGTCGTTGATGGCCGACTCGAGCTTCTTCTTGTAGTCCTTCAACTGCCCGTCTCGCATTTGAGTTCCACCCTTCCCGTTGCTAACATCCAGCCGAAATCAAGCAAGGCCTCGACCTTGCGGAACCCTGGCCGTGAATTGAGCCCATGATATCAAACGGGAGGTGCATGTAAAGTGAGGAACGACGGCGGCAGATCCGGCTTCGGCACCGGCACCGATGGACCCGAAAAGACATTCGTCGGACCGGAAAACCTTCCGGAATTCGACGAGCAGGCCGAGCTGAACGAACCGGGCCGGTTTCCCTTCACTCGTGGCGCCTATTCCGGCATGTATCGTGACCGACTCTGGACGATCCGCCAGTATTCGGGGTACGCCACGGCTCGAGAATCGAATCGGCGATACCGCTATCTCCTTTCTCAGGGCAACCGCGGTCTGTCGGTGGCATTCGACCTGCCGACTCAGCTGGGCTTGGATTCGGACCATCCCCTGGCGGAGGGAGAGGTCGGCCGCGCCGGCGTTGCCATCGATGGCCTGTGGGACATGGAGACCTTATTTCATGAAATCGACCTCAGCCGGGTCTCCACTTCCATGACCATCAATGCAACCGCGCCGATTCTGCTGGCGCTCTATCTGGTTCAGGCACGCAGTCAAGGGACGTCCTGGGGGGCGTTACGGGGCACGGTCCAGAACGACATTCTCAAGGAGTACATTGCTCGCGGCACCTATCTCTACCCGGTGGAGGCGTCCCTCCGGCTGGTCACCGACCTGGTGACGTTCTGCCAGGGGACGGTTCCCGGATGGAATCCCATTTCCATCAGCGGCTACCATATCCGGGAGGCCGGCTCTACGGCCGCTCAGGAAATCGGTTTCACTCTGGCCAATGCTGAAACCTACGTCGACTCGATCTTGAAGGCGGGTCTCCATATCGATGACTTTGCCCCCCGGCTTTCTTTTTTCTTCGCTGCTCACAACGACCTTTTCGAGGAGGTGGCCAAGTTCCGAGCGGCCCGCCGGCTCTGGGCCCGTTGCGTCAAGGAACGCTGGGGCGCCGCGAATCCGAAGTCCTGCATGATGCGTTTTCACACCCAGACCGGCGGAAGTACGCTGACGGCGCAGCAGCCTGACAACAATGTGGTCCGAACCACGGTACAGGCGTTGGCTGCGGTCCTGGGCGGCACCCAGTCGCTTCACACCAATGGGAAAGACGAGGCGATGTCTCTTCCGACGGAGGCCGCCGCTCAGTTGGCGCTCCGGACCCAACAGATTCTGGCCCACGAATCGGGTCTGACGGACGTGGCGGACCCGCTCGGCGGGAGTTGGTACCTGGAAAAGCTCACGAGCCGTCTGGAGGAGGAAGCGGAGAGCTATCTGGAGCGCATCCGGTCCATGGGAGGGATGGTGCCGGCCATAGAGAACGGGTTCATCCAACGAGAGATCCAGGATTCGGCCCATCGTCTTCAGAGAACGTTGGAGTCGGGGGAACGGGTGGTCGTGGGAGTCAATCGGTTTCGAGATGAAGAGCCGGCGGACATTGAGTTGCTGAGGGTGGATCCCGAGACGAGAGAGCGGCAGATTGCGGAATTGTCACGGCATCGGGCTCGGCGGGATCGGGATCGCTGGGAGAGATCCGTAGAGAGATTGACCCGAATGGCCCGGGGACGGGAGAATCTGATGCCCGCCATCATAGAGGGGATCGAGGCGGGCGCGACGGTTGGAGAAATGTCTGCTGCCATGGGTGAGGTTTTCGGGGAGTATCGGGAGCAGGTGGTGCTATAGCTCCCACGCCGGCGCACCGCTATCGATAACCTCTTCCATATCAGATAGTTGCATGTAGTTCTTCGGGATGGAATCCGGTGCTGGCCTGGCCAGAAACTCTGCCGTCACATCGGCCCGTTCTTGCAGCTATCGAAACCGAACAGGGGGTATGAGCGAAATGGTCGAGTTACTTCCCTATGAAGACGCCCTGGAGCGGATTCTTTCCCAGTGTCCGTCTCCTGTGTCGGTTGCGCTGCCGTTGGAGCGGTGTCTGGATCGAGTTCTGGCGTCTCCCGTCCATGCGGACGCGGACGTGCCCCCATTCAACAAATCGTTCATGGACGGTTTTGCCGTCCGTAGCGACGACGTAAAGACTGTTCCGGCGCGCTTGGAAGTGGTTGGAGAGGTGGCGGCCGGAGCAGATTCGTTGCCGTCCGTAGCTCCGGGCGAAACGGTACGGATCATGACCGGGGCGCCCGTCCCGCCCGACACCGATGCGGTTCAGATGGTGGAGGAATCGAGAATGGTCGATGGATCCACCGTGGAGATCTTGAAAACCGTAGCGCCGGGAGCGAACCTCTCGAGGCAGGGTAGAGAAGTCGCCAAGGGAAGCGTGGTTCTGGAAGCGGGAAGATTGATCGGCCCCGCCGAGATTGGCGTCCTGGCTTCCTTCGGTCAGGCTCGGCCGGAAGTCTTTCGCCCACTTTCGGCCGCCGTGGTTTCCACCGGAGATGAGTTGGTTCCGGTCGAAGCCCGTCCCCGGTTCGGGCAGATTCGAAATTCCAACGGTCCCATGATAGCGGCGCTCTGTCGCCGGCTCGGCCTGAAGGTCGAATCGGAGGTCTCGGTGGCGGACGATCCGGAACGCATCGCGGAGGTCATTCGATCCGGACTGAAATTCGACCTCCTCCTTCTCTCCGGCGGCGTGTCCATGGGCGAGTATGATTTCGTCCACCGGGTCTTGGAACGAGAAGGAGCCAGACTGATTTTCCACAAAGCCGCCGTCAAACCCGGGAAACCGATCTGCGTGGGCCGAAAGGGGTCGGCGCTGGCCTTCGGTCTTCCCGGCAATCCGGTTTCGGCGTTCGTCACGTTTCAGCTCTTTGTGAGGCCATTGGTTCGCCGGTGGATGGGATTCGATTCGGTCTCGCTACGCCGGATCGAGGCGACTTTGACGCAGGCGGTTTCCCACAAGCCGGGCCGCACCTTCTTCAAGCCGGCCCGCACGGAGTGGGGCGGAAACCTCCGGGTTTCTCCCGTCGAGACGGGAGGGTCTGCCGATCTGACGGGATTCTCCAGAGCGGATTCTCTGTTGATCATTCCCTCCCACGTTTCCGGTATCGCTGCCGGAGCACGGGTCGCGGTTCTGCTCCTGGATGCCGACCCGGGTCGAGGCCAATTGGCATGAGAGGAGGCGAGATGACGCGGTTGACCCATGTGGATTCGACGGGAAGAGCGCACATGGTGGACATCGGCTCCAAAGAACTGGTCCGGAGGACGGCGGTGGCCGAGGGGCAGGTCCTGATTTCAGAGAGTACCCGCCAGGTGATACTCGAAGCCGGTCTTCCCAAGGGCAATCCGTTCGAAGTCGCCCGCTTGGCCGGAATCGAGGCGGCCAAGCGGGCGAGCGGCCTCATTCCACTCTGCCACAACATCAACCTGGATTTCGTAGATGTGGACGTGGAGTTGGACGAGTCGGGGTTCTTGATCCGGAGCCGAGTCAGCTGCCGCTGGGCGACCGGCGTGGAGATGGAGGCCCTGACGGCGGTGGCCGTGACCGCCCTCACGCTGTACGACATGTGCAAGGCGGTGGACCCGGGACTGGAGATCGGCCGGATTCGTCTCCTGGAAAAGTCGAAGTCCCCCCTGTCCTGACCGCATCCAATTCGGGTCCTCCGCTATAATGGACCCGTGGCCCATCTGGCATTGTTGATCTGGGGTCTCTTCTGGCCCGGTATCCAGGACGACGTCCCCGCCGAAGCCGAAGAAACCGACACCGGCTTTCGAATCGGCGTCGCCGTAGACCAGGTTTTCCTTTCCGTGAACGCGCGCTCCACCGAGGGAGGTTTCCTCCGGGGGCTGACCCGCGATCAGTTCTCCGTGTACGAGGGCAGCGTCCGGCAGGAGATCCTGAATTTCTACAGCGAGGCGTTGCCCGTGCGTGTGGTGCTACTGGTGGACGTCAGCGGCAGCACCCGGGGAAGTCAGAGCGAAATCCGGCGGGCGGCGCTTCGTTTCGTGGACAGTCTCGGCGAGGAGGACCAGATCGCCGTCATCACTTTCAGCAGCGTCCCCAAGCTCATTCTCGATTGGACCAACGACCGTCAGCGGATCGAGAATGCGATGCTGAAGATCTATGCCAAAGGAAAGACCGTTTTGAACGACGCCCTTTACGTGACCTGCAACGACCTCTTGGCAAGCGTGTCGGGAAGGAAGGCCATCATTCTTCTCTCCGACGGCATCGACACTCACAGCATGGTCAGCGCCGAGGAGGCTCTGGATCTGGTGACCCGCTCCAAGGCCATGACCTACATCGCCTCGACGGTGGAAGCTTACTGGATAAGCGCCATGAACATGCGAATCCAACTCCAGAGCCGAGGCCGGCTCGTCCCCAGGCAGATGACGGACGAGTACATCCTGGGCGTGAAGAGATTCCTCCGCACGCTGGCTGATCGAACCGGTGGCCGGGTGCTCGATAGTGAGGCCTTTGCAAGTCTCTCCGACGTCTATGTGCGTGTGGCGGAAGAGCTTAAGAATCAATACTATATCTCCTATCGTCCGACGAACCGAGCGCGCGACGGTTCCTGGCGCGAGGTGACGATTCGGGCAGCGGTTCCCGGTGCCGTCGTACATACTCGGCCCGGATATTACGCGCCGGGTTCGCCGCCGGGACCCGGGCCGTAGCCTTTCTACTTTCCGTCAACACCCTCATGGCTCGACGGATCTCCTCCCGTGATTTCAGCGGGCAGCGTCCCCGGTGAGAAATCCGGGTCCGGAGAGCCCTCCGCAGGGTGTGAGATACGTTCGAAAATAGACTGCCGCGTGCGTTGACAGAAACAGGACCAAATTAGTACTATATGTGGTCGTGAGGGTGATGCGAACGTGATTCGAATGAGTAAGGAGGCCGACTACGGAATCGTTCTGTTGACGCATTTTGCCGGTGGCGGGGGGCTGACCTACAGTGCTCGCACACTTTCCGACCAAACCCGGATCCCGCTGCCCATGGTCAGCAAGATCCTCAAGGTCTTGGCTCGGGAAGGAGTCCTGTCGTCCCGCCGCGGCGCCAAGGGGGGCTATAGGCTGGCGCTCAAGCCGGGGCGAATCTCGGTGGCGGACGTCATCAACGTCATCGAGGGGCCCATTGCCATGACCGAGTGCATCGGGACGCCCGGAGAGTGCAAGCAGGAACCGGTCTGCCGTATCCGAGGCAACTGGCAGGTGATCAACCAGGCCGTTCTCGATACGCTGGAGAGGATCAGTCTGCTGGACATGACTTCTCCCCTCTCAGACTCGTTGATCCCACTGGAAGCGGGCCGTGGGAATGAGCCGGAACGGCCGCAGGTCACAGGCTAGAAGCACTGAAGGATTGCCGGAACGGCCATCGTCGGTGAGAAAGGAATCCCATGCCTACTGAAATGGAGCAGTTGCAGGATCTGGCATCGGAGGAATACAAATATGGCTTCTACACTGATGTGGAGGTCGACGAAGTTCCTCCCGGTCTGGACGAAAACACCATCGAGATGATTGCTTCCAAGAAGGGAGAGCCCGATTGGATGCTCCAGTGGCGACTCAGGGCCTATCGCCGCTGGCAGAAGATGACGGAGCCCGATTGGCCCAATGTCCACTATCCGCCCATCGACTACCAGGACATCGTCTACTATTCGGCTCCCAAGTCGAGCGGTGACGGTCCCAAGAGCCTGGACGACATCGACCCCGAGATCCGTGCCACCTACGAGAAGCTGGGCATTCCCTTGCGCGAGCAGGAGATGTTGGCCGGGGTCACGGAGGTGGCCGTGGACGCGGTCTTCGACAGTGTCTCGGTGGCCACGACCTTCAAGCAGAAGCTTTCGGAACTGGGAATCATCTTCTGCCCGTTCAGCGAGGCCGTTCGGGAGCATCCGGAGCTGGTCCGACGCTATCTGGGATCGGTCGTGCCCCACACCGACAATTTCTTTGCCTCCTTGAATTCAGCGGTCTTCACCGACGGTTCCTTCGTGTATGTCCCCAAAGGCGTCCGCTGCCCCATGGAGCTCTCGACCTACTTCCGCATCAATGCCGCCAAGACCGGCCAGTTCGAGCGCACCCTGATCATCGCCGACGAGGGATCCTACGTCAGCTATCTGGAGGGTTGCACGGCGCCCATGAGAGACGAGAATCAACTCCACGCGGCGGTGGTGGAACTGGTGGCGCTGGACAATGCCGAGATCAAGTACTCCACCATTCAGAACTGGTACCCCGGGGACAAGAACGGGAAAGGCGGCATCTACAATTTCGTCACCAAACGGGGCAAGTGCCAGGGGGTCAACTCCAAGATCTCATGGACGCAGGTGGAGACAGGCTCGGCAATTACCTGGAAGTATCCCAGTTGCATCCTGCTGGGTGACAATTCCGTGGGAGAGTTCTACTCGGTGGCCCTGACCAACAACCGCCAGCAGGCGGATACCGGGACCAAGATGATCCACATCGGCAAGAACACCCGGAGCAACATCGTCTCCAAAGGAATCTCGGCCGGCCATGGGCAGAATACGTACCGCGGCCTGGTCCGGATCGGATCCGGTGCCGAAAAGGCTCGAAACTATACCCAGTGCGATTCCATGTTGATGGGGGACGAGTGTGGAGCCCATACCTTTCCCTATATCGAGGTGAACAACAGTAGCGCCCACATGGAGCATGAGGCTTCGACCTCCAAAATCGGCGAGGATCAGATCTTCTACTGCCAGCAGCGGGGGCTCTCGGCGGAGGATGCCGTCTCCATGATCGTCAATGGCTTTTGCAAGAAGGTCATCAAGGAACTGCCGATGGAATTTGCCGTCGAGGCCCAGAAACTGCTGTCGATCAGCCTCGAAGGAAGTGTGGGCTAGGAGTCTGCGCGGTAGATCAATTTCTGCCGTGCAGGCTCCTAAGCCGTCAGGCTGCCAATCCATCAAGCCGCGAGGCTCCTGAATTCAGGAAGGGAATCCAATGCTCGAAATCAGCGATCTGCATGTGAGATCGGGGGATACGAAGATCCTAAAGGGTGTGGATCTGACGGTCCGAAAGGGAGAGATCCACTCCATCATGGGCCCCAACGGGTCTGGCAAGAGCACCTTGGCTCAGGTGTTGGCCGGCCGGGAAGACTACGAGGTCACCCGGGGAACGATTACCTACAAGGACGAAGATCTGCTGGAGTGTTCCCCGGAAGAGCGGGCGCAGGCCGGGATATTCCTGGCCTTTCAGTATCCGGTGGAGATTCCCGGGGTGAGCAACACTTACTTCTTGAGAGCCGCCCTCAACTCGATCCGGGTCAGCCGCTCCCTGGAAGAGATCGACGCCCTGGATTTCCTCAAGTCGGTCCGTAAGAAGACCCGGCTTCTGAAAATCGACGAGAGCCTCCTCACCCGGCCGGTGAACGAAGGCTTCTCAGGCGGCGAGAAGAAACGCAACGAGGTCTTCCAGATGGCTGTTCTGGAGCCGGATCTGTGCATCATGGATGAGACCGATTCGGGACTGGATATCGACGCGCTGAAGGTCGTCGCCCACGGGGTCAACGCCATGAGGTCGCCCGAACGGGCCATCATCATCGTGACCCACTACCAGCGTCTGCTCAATTACATCGTCCCCGACTTCGTCCATGTCCTGGCCCGTGGCCGCATCGTCCGAACGGGGGGCAAGGAGCTGGCGCTGGAACTGGAAGAGAGCGGGTATACCGGTCTGGAGCTGGACCGGCCGCAGGCGGTGGCGGGAGCGTAGCCGGGGATCGAGGTACGAATCGAGATGAAGGTCGCACGAAGATCCCTGGACTCCTATCTGGAACGATTCAACCGTTTGGACGAGACGGCGGCGGACAGTCCCGTCTGGTTGTCCCAACTTCGCCGGGAAGCCATGTTCCGCTTCGTCGAGACGGGGTTCCCCACCATCGCCGATGAGGATTGGCGTTACACAAATGTCGCCTCCCTGGCAGCCACCGCGTATGAGACCGCTCCCGCGCCTTCTCCGGACGGACATTGCCGGGCGGAGTCCAGGGCTGCCGGCGGCCCCGGCGGTATCCATTGCGTCTTCCTGAATGGACGGTACTGCGCCGATTTGTCCCACTTGGACCAGCTGGAGAGTGGGGTCCGGGTCGGCTCATTGGCGGCCATTCTTCGGGAAAGTCCCGAAGAGGTCGAGGCTCACCTGGCCCGGTATGTCGAAGCTGAGCGCAATCCGTTCGCTAATCTCAACACCGCATTCATTGAGGATGGGGCGGTGGTCCGAGTCTCTGCAGGGGTCCGGATCCCGGATCCCATCCATCTCGTTTTTCTCTCCACGGGCAACGGTGGGCCGGCATTCGCGACCCATCCCCGGAATCTGATCCTGGTCGGCGCCGGCAGCGAATGCTCCGTGGTCGAGCACTACCTGGGAGTCGGAGAGACATCCTATTTCAGCAATCCGGTGACCGAGGTGGCGGTGGGGGAGAACGCCAACCTGGATCACTATCGGCTGCAGGAGGAGAGTTCCGCCGCCCATCATGTCTCGACCCTGGAGATCCGGCAGGAATCCAACAGTGTGTTGCGGACCATGTCGGCGGACCTGGGGGGGATGCTGACGCGCAACGAATTGAACGTGGTTCTGGGGGGTGAAGGCGCGGACGCGGCGCTGGACGGTATTTTCATCGCTTCCGGTGACCAGTTGGTCGACAACCACACCCGGATCGAACACGCGGCTCCTCATTGCGGTAGCCGGGAGCTGTACAAGGGAATCCTCGGCGGGCGTTCCCGAGGGGTGTTCCGCGGCCGTATCGTGGTCCATCCCGGAGCCCAGAAGACTGACTCGGTGCAGACCAACAACAACCTGCTCTTGTCCGATCGAGCCCTGGTGAATACGAAGCCACAACTGGAGATCTACGCTGACGAAGTCAAATGCACTCACGGCGCCACCATCGGCCAGCTCGACCAGGAAGCCATCTTCTACATGCGGTCGCGAGGAATCGATGAAGACATGGCGCGAAGCATCCTGATCTACGGCTTTGCCGAAGATTTGATCCGCCAGGTACGGCTGGCCAACCTGCGAGATCGACTCAGCTCGCTGCTTTTTGAACGGCTGCCTCAGGGGCGTTTTCTGAGAAAGGCAATGGCGTGAGTTTCAGCACAACGGCCCGAAACGATCACCGGAGAGTGTCAGGAGGGCTGAATCCTGGACACATCCGCCGGGATTTCCCGATCCTCTCCCGGAAGGTTCACGGCAAGCCACTGGCCTACCTGGACAATGCGGCCACCAGCCAGAAACCCTGGCAGGTCATCGATGCGCTAACCCGATACTATTCCCGCGGCAACGCCAACATTCAGCGGGGCGTCCATCTCTTGAGCGTCCGAGCTACGGAAGCCTATGAGGCGACTCGCGAAAAAGTGCGGAAGTTCCTCAACGCCGCCCGAACCGAAGAGATCGTCTTCGTCCGGGGCGCGACCGAGGCCATCAATCTGGTGGCCCAGACCGCGGGACGGAGCGTTTTGAATCCGGGTGACGAGGTTGTCGTGTCCCAAATGGAGCACCATTCCAATATCGTTCCCTGGCAGATGCTCTGCCAGGAAAAAGGCGCTCGGTTACGGGTCATTCCCGTGTCCGGCCGGGGCGAGCTGTATCTGGACGAGTACGAGAAGTTGTTGAACCATCGCACCCGGATCGTCGCGGTGACCCATGTGTCCAACGTTCTCGGGACCATCAACCCGGTGCGGAAGCTGGTTGAAATGGCGCATGGGCACGGGGCACTCGTCCTTTTGGACGGGGCCCAAGCGGCGCCACATGTCAAAGTAGACGTGCAGGAACTGGATTGCGATTTCTATTGCTTCTCCGGACACAAGATCTACGGACCCACCGGAATCGGGATCCTTTACGGTAAATGGAACCATCTGGAGTCCATGCCTCCTTATCAGGGGGGAGGGGAGATGATCCGTTCCGTATCCTTCGAGAAGACCACGTACGCCGAACCACCGCACAAGTTCGAGGGGGGGACGCCCAATATTGCCGGCGTCGTCGCGTTGGCCGCGGCACTGGACTATCTTGAGAACCTGGGCCTCGATCGGGTGGCGGCCTACGAGAACGAGCTCCTGGAATACGCAACTTCCCGGCTTTCGCAAGTTCCCGGCCTGCGCCTGATCGGCACCGCACCGTCGAAGGTGGCGGTGCTCTCCTTCGTTCTGGACGAAGTCCATCCTCACGACCTGGGCACCATTCTGGATCTGGAGGGGGTGGCGATTCGGACCGGCCATCACTGTGCCCAGCCCCTGATGGATTACTATGGGCTGCCGGCGACGGCGCGGGCGTCGCTCGCGTTCTACAACACACGAGAAGAGATCGATGCCTTGTGCCGGGGTCTCGAGAAGGTGATCGAGGTGTTTGAGTGATGTCGGACCTGAGCGACCTCTACCAGGAGGTCATCCTGGATCACAATCGGCGACCTCGGAACTTCGGTGTTCTGGAGGACGCGGATCACCAGTCGGAGGGATTCAATCCCCTCTGCGGCGACCGAGTCACCGTGTATGTCAAGCTGAACGACTCCGTCGTCGACGAGATCTCGTTTCAGGGTTCGGGATGCGCCATCTCCATGGCTTCGGCCTCCATAATGACCGAGAGGCTGAAGGGTCGGAAACTGGAGGAAATCAAGGCTCTGTTCGAGCGTTTTCGCAAATTGGTGACAGGAAATCTCGATTCGCAAGATCTTTCCGAACCGGATCTGGGCAAGTTGGTGGTGTTTGAAGGCGTCAGCCGCTATCCGGTTCGGGTGAAATGCGCCACCTTGACCTGGCATACGCTACGGGCGGCACTCGAAAAGAGAAACGAGGTCGTCTCGACCGAATGAGACTCTGGCGGCACGCCGCGGAGGGGGATCCATGGTAGAAGAATTGAATCCGGAACCGGGTTTCCAGATCGAATCGGGAAGCGGGACGTCGCCAGTGGGCGGGCCCATTCAGGAAGACGTGATATCGGTTCTCAGGAGTTGTTACGATCCGGAGATTCCGGTGGATATCTACGAGTTGGGTCTGGTCTACGGGGTCGAAGTCGACGCCACTGGAGCCGTGGATATCAAGATGACCCTGACCTCGCCCAGCTGTCCGGTGGCCGAGTCGCTGCCGTTGGACGTCGAGTCCAAAATTCGAGCGCTTCCCGGCGTAGAGAAAGTCGCCGTTGAAGTCGTGTGGGATCCGCCCTGGACCATGGAGAACATGTCCGAGGCGGCAAGACTTCAATTGGGGCTTCTCTAGGAGCCTGCGCGGCAGAAATCAATCTACTGCGAAAGCGGTAGAATCGGTCCATATTTCCCCGATTTCTCGGTGAATAGAACAACTATGCACCTCCAAATCGAGAAAATCTGGCCTCGATTCCCCGCTGTCTCGCTACGATCATTCCTACCGCGCAGACTCCTGGCCCGCGGTTCGCACCGGGACCTCGAGGCCATTACGAAAAAGATCCAACGCTCAATCGCTTCCGAGTGTCTTCACGCGCTTTCCCGGACGCGGCGCTCCGCTGCAACATTCCGGCGGAACGCACTCCGGCCGACGCTACGGCAACGGAAGGGCCCCGATTGGCTACTGTTATAATCCGGGGTGAACGATGTGCGGAATTATCTGCTACCTGGGGGATCGCCCCGCCCTGCCTATCCTCCTCAACGGCTTGAGAAGACTGGAATACCGCGGCTATGACTCCAGCGGTGTTGCGGTGGCCGTGAATGACGGCATTCACTGCCGGAAGGCAGTGGGAAAGATTTCGGACCTGGCCAATCTTCTCGGGGACAAGCCTTGGGCAGGCTGGGGTGGCATTGCTCACACCCGTTGGGCCACGCATGGCGTGCCCTCGCCGGAAAACGCTCATCCACATGGCGATTGTCAGGACCGCATCTTCGTGGTGCACAATGGAATCATCGAAAATTACCGCAAGCTGCGGGAGGAACTGCGGGAAAAGGGTCATCTGTTCCGCTCTTCCACCGATTCCGAGGTGCTGGCCCACCTGATCGAGGAATACTATCGAGGCGACTTGGAAGATGCGGTCAACTCGGCCCTCCAACGCGTGGACGGCACCTACGGAATCGGAGTGATTTCCTCCGAGGATCCTTCCCAAATCGTGGTTGCCCGGCTGGGCAGTCCCCTGGTCCTGGGAATTCGGGACAGTGAGATTTTTGCTGCGTCCGACGCGGCGGCTTTGATGAGTCACACTCGAGAGGTGGCCTACCTGCATGATGGTGAGGTGGCGCTGCTGAAGCCCGGGAGCTACCGGATCCGCACTCTGAGTGGGAGGCCCATGAATCGATCGGTCCAGACCCTGGACTGGGACATGACCTCCGCCGAGAAGAAGGGTTACCCCCACTTCATGCTCAAGGACGTCTACGAGCAGCCCGAGGTGGTCGGAGAGGCTATCCGGGGAAGGCTGATCGAGGCGGAAGGGCTGGCCAAGCTGGGAGGGTTGGAGGGAGTCTGGGGGCGCCTGCGGAACATGCGGCGGCTCATCATACTGGCCTGTGGGACCTCCTACTATGCCGGCTTGCTGGGGCGATACGTCATCGAGAGCTGCACCAACTATCCTGTCGACGTCGATCTCGCTTCCGAGTTCCAGTACCGCAAGCTGAACCTGCAAGCGCGCACAGCGGTTCTGGCCATCAGCCAATCGGGGGAGACGGCTGACATCCTGGCCGTGGTGAGCGAGGTGAAACGGCGGGGAGCTCTCAGCCTGGGCCTCGT
The DNA here is from genome assembly GCA_965263035.1 of Acidobacteriota bacterium. Taxonomy (GTDB): domain Bacteria; phylum Acidobacteriota; class UBA6911; order RPQK01; family JAJDTT01; genus JAJDTT01. Next base: position 2,826,936 of record OZ253580.1, on the reverse strand, counting down.
CAACGTGGTCGGCAGCACTGTCGCGCGACTGACCGACGCCGGAATCTACAATCATGCCGGTCCGGAAATCAGTGTCGCCTCCACCAAGGTTTTCGTCTCCCAGATCGCCATCCTCTATCTCGTGGGCCTCCTGCTGGGCCGTCACCAGCAGATGTCATTGAGCGAAGGCCAGGAATTCGTCCATGAGCTTCGGGCTCTGCCCGAGAGGATGCAGTCCATGCTAGCGCGGGCGCCGGCCATCGAAGAAATCGCCCGCCGGTGCGCCCACTACCGGAACCTTCTTTATCTGGGGAGAAGGTTCAGCTACCCGGTGGCGATGGAGGGCGCCCTGAAGATGAAGGAGGTCTCCTACCTGCACGCTGAAGGGTACGCCGCGGGAGAAATGAAGCACGGACCTCTTGCCCTGGTGGACGAGAATTTCCCCACCGTCTGCCTGGCGCCCCGCGACAGTGTCTATCGAAAGATGATCGGCAGCATCCAGGAAATCAAGAGTCGAAACGGGCCGGTCATCGCGGTGGGGACGGAAGGAGACACGCACTTGGCCGAGCTGGCCGACGACGTGATCGAGATTCCGCACTGTGGAGAGATGTTCACGCCTTTCCTGAGCGTGATCGCGCTCCAACTCCTGGCCTACTATGTGGCCAGGGAGCGAGGCTGCGATATCGACCGCCCCCGGAATCTGGCCAAGTCGGTCACGGTGCAGTAGTCCGCTGAGGCATTGCCGGTGAGACGTGGGAGCTAGTGGCGGGGATCGCTACGACCCGCGCATGATGGCTACCCGGTCATGGCATCCACCAACTCCTGGTTGATGGTGATGGCGTCGTCGCTGCGCAGGCGTTCCAGCGTGCCTTCCACATAGGCATTGAAGTAGTCCGTACGCTTTTTCTCCGTCAAATCCTTTTCCAGTTGACTCTTCTCGCGTTCGAACTTCTCCTGGTCCAGTTCCGTCTTCTCGGCCACTTGGAACACGAAGTACTTTCCGGAGACCAGGACGGGTGGCGCGACCTCTCCCGTCTTCAGTCGAAAGGCATGGTCGTGAACCTGCGGCGAGAATCGGAGGTTCTCGTCGATGGTAGCGCCCCGCTTGAAGAAGGGTGTCGTCATGACCTGCAGTTCTCGTTCCTGCGCCAGCTTCTGGAACTCGCCGTCGCCCTGGATGGTCTTATGCATGGCGAAAGCGGTCTCCCGAGCGGATTCGTCACCCTGCGTGGAGCGGTAATCGGAGAGAACCTTCTCGCGTAACTCTTCGAAAGGCGGCATGTGGGCAGGTCGGATCTCCAGGAGCTGAGCCACCAGGTAGGAATCGGCCGTTTTGTACGGCTCCAGTGACTGGTTCTCTTGGAGACCGAAGACATCCTGGTTGAAGTCGTTCTTGACGGACAGTCCGGGAATGAATCCGCCGAGCTCGAAGTAGTCCGATTCCTGGACCGGGAGACCTCGAGCGCTGGCCGCCTTCGCCAGGTCCGGGTCCTCCGCCAGCTCTCCGGATATTTCCGTCGCCAGCTCCTTGGCCTGGTTCTCCGCTTCCTGCCGCCGGGCTTCATATTCGGCGATTGGACGCCGAGCATCTCCATCGTGATGCTCGGGATTGAAGGTGCCGCGGATGATGTGGTAGCCGAAAGGCGTCACTACCAGATCGCTCAGCTCTCCGGGCTTCAACGCAAAAGCGGCCTTCTCGAACTCCGGCATCATTTTGTCTCGTCCGAAAAAACCAAGGTCCCCACCGGACGCCGCCGAAACGGGGTCCTCGGAGTGCTCTCGAGCCAACTGTGCGAAATCCGCACCGGATCGAAGCTGCTGCAAGAGGCCCTGGGCCTTGGCCCTCGCCGCGGGTTCTTCGTCAGCGCTTCTCACCGAAACCAGAATATGGCTGACTCTCACTTGGTCCGTGTCAGTGACGCGCTCCATTCGATCGCGGATCTGCTCTTCTGAGACGCTGACGTTCTCAGGGTCGACGGAACCGGAAACGTAGCGTATCCTGCGTTGCTCGCCGACCCGGTAATTCTCCTGGCGGTCGTCGAAATACTCCTTGAGTTTTTCTGCTTCCACGTCCGCCGGCGCCAACTCCTCCGGATCGAAGGTCACGTACCGGAGCTTCACCTCCTGATTCCGGCTCAGAAACTCTCGCCGGATTTCTCCGGGCGTGGGGAAGATCCCATCAGTCAGGATTCTACGCAGCTTCTCCTGGGCAAGCTGTCGCCGGATGCTGTCCTCGAATTCCTGGGGCGCCCAGTTGTTGGCGCGTAAGATGGCGCGATAGCGATCCACCCCGATGAAGTTGCCGTTTTCCTGGAATACGGGGGTCTTGGCAATGAATCGAACGATTTCATCCGAGGTCACGGCGATGCCCATCTGTCGGGCTTCGTGGAACGTTGCGTATTCCGCTACCAGCTGATCGAGCGCCTGTTGGCCCAGGCGCAACTGCTTGACGATGGCAGGATCCTGCCGGTCCAACTTGTAGACGCGGCGGTAGGCGTCGACCAGTTGGATGTAGTGTCTCCGGAATTCACTGGAAGTAATGACGAAATCGGCCACCTCGGCCGCGTGGGCGGAGGAAACGCCGGAACTCGGACCCGGGGTATCGACGAACAGACCCAGCATCCCGATGCCCAAACCTACGATGACCAGCCACAAGATCCATTTGAGCCCTCGTCGCTTCTTGCGGAAAAAGGGTAGCATCCTGTCCTCCGTCAGCCCCTGAATCAGGTTTGCGTCAGTCGCCGATTATACCATGGGCCAGATACCGCTACGCGGTCTCTGCAGAGAGGTCTCTTGCGACTGATATTGACGGCGTCGGATAATGGGCGCCAGTAAAACGGGGCTGCCTTGGCGGAGCGTGTGGTCCCGCTGAAAACCCGAGGGGCATAAGGGACCAATGATTTTTCGTTCCCTGTTCAAATCTTTTTCCCACGATCTGGCCATTGATCTGGGCACGGCGAATACTCTCGTGTTCGCACGGGGGAAGGGAGTCGTCGTCGACGAACCTTCCATCGTTGCCATCAACAAGTTCACCAACAAGGTGGAAGCCGTTGGGACGGACGCCAAGGAGATGCTGGGGAGGACGCCGGGCAACATCGTCGCCATCAAGCCCATGAAGGATGGGGTCATCGCCGACTTCGACGTGACCGAGGAAATGCTCCGTTATTTCATCAGGAAGGCTCAGAACAGGAGTTTTTTGCTGAATCCCCGGATCATCATTTGCATCCCTTCCGAGATCACACAGGTGGAAAAGCGGGCAGTTCGCGAATCTGCGCTACGCGCGAAGGCCAGCGAGGTCTATCTGGTGGAGGAAGCGATGGCGGCGGCCATCGGGGCTGGTCTTCCCATCACCGAGCCGAACGGAAACATGATCGTCGACATCGGCGGCGGGACCACCGACATCGCCGTCATCAGTCTTGCGGGGATCGTCCACAGCCGCTCCGTCAGGGTGGCGGGAAACGAAATGGACGAAGCCATCATTCAGTACATCAAACGAAAGCACAACCTGCTCATCGGCGAGCGGACGGCTGAGCGAGTGAAGATCGAGCTCGGATCGGCGGCCGAATTGCCGGATACCATCACCGCGGAAGTGAAGGGAAGGAACCTCATCGAGGGAATACCCAAGACCGTGATCGTCACCGATGAAGAGATTCGGGAGGCGCTGGCCGACTCCATCGTGGCCATCGTGAATGCGGTCCGAGTCGCCCTGGAGAGGACGCCGCCCGAGTTGTCCGCCGACATATCGGACTCGGGAATCATCTTGACCGGAGGAGGGGCGCTGCTCCAGAAGATGGATTACCGATTCAGCCAGGAGACGGGTCTTCCCGTCTATGTGGCCGAGAATCCACTCTCCTCTGTCGCTATCGGAACCGGAAAGATGCTCGAGGACATTGAGCTCTTGAGGAGGATCAGCTCCTGAGGATCTCCGGATCAGCCCGTGGCAAAAGTCGTCACGGCATTCGACCGTCCCTGCATCGTGCGCGGACTGCGTTGCTATCGGCTCACATACTCCCGGTCTGCTCCCTCCGTTGCGCCTGGTCCGGCGGGCGCAGGAACGGTCTCGGTGCTCGCGGGACTTTCACCACGGACTGATATGAGTTGGCCGGCCGAACGGAAGTCGCTGCACCTGGTCATCGTGGCGATCGTGTTGCACTTGGTGCTGATCTCGGCGCAGGTTCGGAATCCCGACGGTCAGACACTGCTGAGAACCCTGGGAGTGGCCGTGATCTCCCCTCTTGCGCTGGCTGTTTCGGCAGTGGCCGACAGCGTCGGGGGAGCATTGAATCGCTATGTGATTCTCTTCGGAGTTCAGGAGCGGAACGAGGAATTGGAGGCAGAGATCGGGAGCCTTCGCCTGGAGAACGCGCAGCTCAAGAGCGTTCAGTCGATGCTGGGCCGCAGCGCGGAACTCCAGATCCTCGCCCGCCAGTATCTTTTCGAAACCACGACGGCCACCATTATCTGGAAGACCGCTCCCTTCTTCAGTCATCGTCTCGTCATCAACGTCGGGACCCGTCATGGCGTCAAGCGAAACTTGGCCGTCATCGGTCTCTCGGGAATCGTGGGGCGCGTCGTGGCGACCACACCCGTGAGCTCGGAGGTGGAGCTGGTGACCAACCGTGGCGCTTCCGCTGGCGCCATGCTGGCGGACTCCCGCCTGCAAGGTGTGCTCCAGGGCGACGGAAGCGATCTCCTCGAGTGGAATTTCATCCCCAATCACGAGCCGGTGGATGTCGGGGAGTTGGTCTACACTTCCGGGGCCGACCGGATCTATCCCAAAGGCATTCCGGTCGGCCGTATAGTGAGCTCCGAGAAAGGAGAAATGATATATCGCAATATTAAGGTCGAGCCCTTCGTCGATTTTTCCAAAATCGAGGAAATCCTCGTCGCACGTGAGCCTTGAAACGCCCGCGGCCGGTTGCCGAGACAAGTTGGACCCCTCTGCAAGCCCGATTCTCCCGCACCGAGATCCTGCTCCTGCTCCTGCTCGCAGGAAGCTTCGAGATTCTGCTCAGCAGGGCACTGCCGGAGTTGCGGCGCTACCTGGATCTGCCGCTGATACTGGTTCTCTACCTGTCCCTGCATTCGGCAGCGGCCAAGGGTGCGTTCTGGGGCACTTGCTTCGGCCTGCTCTCCGATCTGCTATTGGGAAGCCTCTTGGGACTCAACGGCTTGAGCAAGACCTTGATTGGATGTCTGGTTGGTCTGCTGCGCCTGAGGGCGTCGCCGGAAGGCGTTCTCGGACGCATGTTGTTGTTGGGGGCGGCAGCCTCCCTTGACACGATTCTAATCGTTGCTATCTTAGACTTACTCGGACAGCCATTGTCGAATAGCTTGCTGCTGTTCATCGCTGGTCGCAGCTGCGTCACATCGCTGGTCGGAGTCTTCGTTTTTCACGGTTACGATCGGATCAAGTTTCCTCCCAAGAATTTCTCCAGGAAGTCGATGGTCGAGGAAGATCCCTTCTAGGAGACCGCTTTGGACAGGTCGGGGCAGTCCAGCCGCAGCAGTCCCATAGCAGCCCGTGGTAAAAGCCGTCACGGCATTCGACCGTCCCTGCATCCCGGCGGACTGCGTTGCAACTCGGTCACGTACTCCCGGTATGCTCCCTCATCACGCCTGGTCCGGCCGGCGCAGGACCGGTCTCGGTGCTCGCGGGACTTTCACCACGGACTGCTAGAGGTCCATCGGTAGTCATGCCCCTTTATCAGGACAATTCACTCGGCCGGCTTCGTCTCCGATGGATCCAACGGCTTCTCGTCTTCTTGTTTCTGGGGCTGTTCCTGAAGCTTTGGCATCTGACCGTCGTCGATTTCACGCACCATAGCGTGGCAGCGGAGCGCAACCGCGCTCGTACGATCCCCATCAGGGCCCCCCGCGGAGTGATCTACGATCGGGAAGGACGGGTGTTGGCGAGCAGTGTGAACTCGTTCAGCTTGGTGTGTTATCGGAGCGAGGCGTCAAACTTGGCGGCCACCGTGGACTTTCTGGTCCAGGGACTTGGTCTTGACGAACAGAGTCTGGAGCAGGACCTTGCCGCAACCGACGGATATTCCCCGTATCAACCGCTGGTGGTCAAGAAGAGCCTGACCATGGCGGAGGTGGCCTATCTCCTCTCCCGGAAGGGCGAGCATCCGGAGTTGGATGTTCTGGCCGAACCGAGACGATCGTACCCGTATGGTGAATTGGCCGCACATGTCCTGGGTTATGTGGGTGAGGCGTCACGGGTTCAGTTGGAGACGGCAGAGTTTTCCGATTTCAGGGCCGGCGACATCGTGGGGAAGTCCGCCGTCGAACGGGTCTACAATCGTCATCTGGCGGGCCGGAACGGATCCCGAAAAATACTCGTCGACAGTCTGGGCCGCACCATCGACGAGCTGGCCCGTGTCCCTCCCGAGGAGGGAGACGCGCTGGAGCTCACGCTTGATCTTGACCTGCAGATCGCGGCTGAAGAGCAACTCGGCGGCAGGCGGGGAGCGGTTGTTGCCTTCGACCCCCGAAACGGCGAGATATTGGTCCTGGCGAGTCAGCCGGCTTTCGACCCCAACTGGTTTGCAGCCCGAATCAGCCGACGGGAATGGAACCGTCTCGTCGCAGACGAACACCACCCACTCCAGAACCGGGCGCTCCAGAGTACGTTTGCCCCGGGGTCGGTCTTCAAGTTGGTCGTGGCGCTAGCCGGTCTGGAAGCGGGGGGTATCGATCCGAATCAGTCCTATTTTTGCGGCGGCGGCGTGACTCTGTACGGGCATCATTTCAGATGCTGGAAGAAGGGTGGGCATGGATCCGTGTCGCTCCGGGAAGCCATCCGAAGCTCGTGCAATGTGTACTTTTACCAGCTCGGAAAGGGCCTGGGCATCGATCTGATCTCCGGTTTCGGGCACGCCATCGGCCTCGACCGGCCCACTGGAATCGACTTGGTGGGGGAGGTCGCCGGATTGGTCCCGTCCAGGGAATGGAAAAGGCGGATCTACCGCCAGAAGTGGTACCGAGGGGAAACAGTTTCTGTCGCCATTGGTCAAGGCCCGGTCCACCTGACGCCACTGCAGCTGGCTCGGATGGTCGGTATCCTGGCCACAGGAGCTGCCGCTCCCCTGCATGTGGCCCGGAACCAGCTTCCCAGGGGGCAGTCGGCAAGAAACACGCCTGCCATCAATATCTCGAGTGACAACCTCGACTTGGTGCGGGAAGCCATGTGGGAGGTGGTGAATCGGTTTGGAACCGGCCGAGCCGCTCAGGTCAACGGCTTCGACGTGTGTGGGAAGACGGGAACGGCGCAGACCATTGGCCGGGCGGGCCTCTCGAAGCTTGCCGCGGGGCAAGCCTCCCGGTTCACTGCCAATGCTTGGTTTGTGGGTTTTGCTCCCCAGAAGTTTCCTGAGATCGCCGTAGTTGTCCTGGTGGAAGCCGGCGGCTCGGGTGGAGCTGTGGCAGCTCCGATTGCGGCGAAAATTCTGCAGCTGTTCCACGACAAACGGGGCCCCGGCCGGATTATGGAAATGGCGAGGCAATAGCAGTCCATGATACGGCGGCATTTTCGCGCGGGGCTGGACCCGATTTTGTTGATTCTGGTATTGGCGCTCTCGCTGATAGGGGGCTTGGGGGTCTACAGCGCTGCGGAACCCGGCTCCAGCGGGCTCTTCGTCCGGCAACTCATCTGGATTGCCCTGGGTATCGGCGTCTGTGCAGTTCTAGTGAGCCTGGATTGCCGGCTGTACACGGACTATGCTCCGGTCTGGTACTGCGGAAGTCTGGTACTCCTGGTGCTGGTCCTGCTCTATGGTTCCGAAATCAACGGCAGCCGAAGCTGGTTGGTGCTGGGTCCGGTTCATTTTCAACCTTCCGAGCTGGGTAAGCTGGCGGTCCTCTTGACGCTTTCGAAATCCTTGGCCGACCTGAATAGCCGGCATCCCGGCACTTGGCATCTCCTGAAGGTGGGATTCCTGACGGTGCTTCCCATGTTTCTCGTCGTGCTTCAAGGCGATCTGGGAACGGCGCTCATGTACATGCCCATCATGCTGGGTATCGTCGTGGTGGCGGGCCTCCGCATGCGAGTCCTGGTCTGGTGCCTGCTCGCCGTTTTGGGTGCCTCTCCCGCCGTATGGATCTACCTGAAGGACTACCAGAAACAGCGAATCCTGACCACGCTCGATCCCGAGTTGGACCCTCAGGGCGTTGGCTACCAGACGCGGCAATCCCAGATCGCCATTGGGTCCGGCGGCGTTTTCGGGAGAGGAATCGGTCAGGGCAGCCAGAGTCACTTCGGTTTTGTCCCGGAAATTCACTCGGATTTCATTTTCGCGCTTCTGGCCGAGGAGGCGGGCCTGATCGGCGCCGCCACGATTTTGCTGTTGTATCTGTTGGTCCTGATGAGGCTGATTCGCATCGCCGTCGAGGCGCGCGACAGGACCGTGATCCTGGTGGTTACGGGTGTGGTCAGCATGATCTCTTCCCATATTCTGGTGAACGTGGGAATGACGCTTGGACTCTTGCCGCCGATCGGCATCCCCCTCCCTCTTCTCAGCTACGGAGGCTCCTTCACCATCGTCACCTTCGCGGCTCTGGGCGTCGTACTCAGCACCCAGTCTCAGGGTTACGTTAACTGAGCCGCTGCCGCCCAGTCGACCTGCGCAGATTCGTCCCGCGTTTCTCTGGTTCCGATTACTCGGGGTCGCCGCCCGGAGTTGCGTTGTCCCAACGGGAGGACGGAAGCGGTGGCGCGAGGGTTGAAGGTATAATGAGCGCGGGTATGACGCGGCGGTGCGCACGGAGGCAGATCTGAGCCGGCGGCCGACCGGCGATGTCGTTCTCTTCACCGGTCCCGCTGCAGGATCGTCTCCCGAGGGTGCAATGATCAAGGAACTCATCATCGGCTCGACTCCACTCGAGATGACGATTGCACTCCTGGAAGATGGTGAGGTTGCGGAAGTCTTCATCGAGAGGGAAAAGACCAGGGGCATTCTGGGCAATATCTACAAGGGCCGCGTGACCAAGATCCTGCCGGGGATGCAGGCGGCCTTTGTGGACGTCGGCTTGGGCCGCAGTGCGTTTCTCTTTGTCTCGGACTTCCTGGAAGAGAGGTATCCCGGCGTCGAAGAGGGTTTCGGGGCGGAGACCGAGGCCGACGGGGCGGCGGTCACCGGAAGTCAAGGGGCAATCTCCGAGCCGCGGCCTCTCCGCTCCGACGGAAGCGAACTCTCAGGGGAGGGATCGTGCCGGACTTCCATTCTCCCCTGCCGAATCGCTCTCGATCCCGGTATCGATCTGGAGAACGTCGCAATGGGGACGGCCGCCGCAGGCGGGTTTCCCAAGATCCTGCCCGAGTGGTTGAGTGGATTTGATTCTCCTTCGCCAGGCACGGGCGGAAGTGGCGCGGGCAGGTCGGGCGGCGACAGGGCCAATGGCACCGCCGGAGATTCGGGTCGGAGGAATCGGAGCCGCAAGCGGCAAGGCAGCGGATCTACGACTCATCTGCCCATCGGGAGCGTGCTTCAGGAGAATCAGGAGATTCTGGTTCAAATTTCCAAGGAACCGATCGGCAGGAAGGGGCCTCGCATTACTTCCCATGTGGCGTTTCCTGGCCGGTATCTGGTCTATATGCCAACTGTCAGCCACGTCGGCGTGTCCCGGCGAATCGTGTCCGATGTGGAACGACGGCGGTTGAGAGGGCTGATCCGTGAATTGCGGCGCGATTTCTCCAAGGGTGGCTTCATCGTACGAACGGTGGCGGAGAACCGTTCGGAGGAGGAGCTGAGGCGTGATATGGAGTACCTCACCCGGCTCTGGGACCAGGTCAAGAGGAAGGGGCAACGGGTGGCGGCGCCGGCGCTGGTCTACTCCGAGTCGAGCCTGTCGCAGAGGGTGGTGCGAGACTATCTTTCCGCGGACTTTCGCCAGGTCTACATCGACGGTGAGGAGGAATATGAAAGAACGTTGGAGATGGTTCGGCGTCTGAGTCCCGAACTGGTCTCGCGAATCAAGCTGTACCCCAAGGACTCGGATATTCTCCAGGATTACGGGATCGACGTGCAGATCAAAAAGGCGTTGCGCCCGAAGGTCTGGTTGAAGAGCGGCGGTCACATCGTGATCAATCAAACCGAGGCGCTGGTCGCTATCGACGTCAACACCGGCCGCTACGTGGGCAAGACCGATTCTCTGGAGGACACGATCACCAGGACAAACCTGGAGGTCGTCAAAGAGCTGGTGCGCCAGATCCGGCTCCGCAACATCGGCGGAATCATCATCATCGATTTCATTGACATGTCCGACAGCTCGAACCAGCGGCAGGTCCTGGATGCGCTCCGCCGGGAGTTGTCCAAGGACAAGGCTCCGTTCAAGATTCTCGATTTCAACGAGTTCGGGTTGGTGGCACTGACCCGGAAACGGGACAAGCAGTCCCTGGAGAGGACGCTCTCGCAAAGGTGTACGGTCTGTGAGGGCACGGGCCTGACCCGTTCCGTCCGCACCGTCTGCTACTCCGTTCATCACCAGGTGCAGAGGATGCTTCCCCTCTCTCCGGACGCCAAGTCGATGACCATTCGTTGCCATCCGGAGATCGGGAAGGCGTTACGGGGAGGGGAAAACGCGGTGCTCGAGGAAATCAAGAAGATGACGGGACAGAAAGTTCGGGTCAAGACGGACCCGCTGCTTCAGATCGAACAGTTCGAGGTGATTGGAAATTGACCGTACCGGATCCTGCGGACGCGATCCGTTCAGAGCCGGACGATGGAAATGACGCACAAAAATCGGACTGCCACTATTTTCAGAAGCTCGTGGAGTTGATGGATACGCTGAGGGGTCCCGATGGATGCCCTTGGGATCAGGAGCAAACGCCCGAAACCCTCAAGGCGATGCTGATCGAAGAGAGCTACGAGGTCTTGGAGGCGTTGGATTGGTCGTCTCCGGGCGCGCTGTGTGACGAGTTGGGAGACCTGTTGTTGCAGATCGTCTTTCACAGTCGGATCGCCAGAGAGAGAGGCGAGTTCGATATCGGCGACGTCTGCAGGACCATCCACGAAAAAATGGTCCGCCGGCATCCCCACGTCTTCGGACAGGCTCGTTTCGACACGAGCGGCGAGCTGCTGAGGGAATGGGAACGAATCAAGGCCGAGGAGAAGGCGGACCGTGGCCAGTTTGAGGAACGGAAGTCTCTGTTGGAGACCTTGCCGGATCGGTTGCCTGCTATTTACGCTACCTATCAGATGTCGGCCAAAGCCGCTCGAGTCGGTTTCGATTGGCCAAGTCTGGGGGCTGTGGGCGACAAGGTCATGGAGGAATTCCAGGAGTTGGTGGACGCCGTGCGCAAGGGAAACGAGACGGACATTCGGGAAGAAGTCGGGGATTTTCTCTTTGCCGCCATCAACGTGGCTCGTTTCCTCCAAGTCGACCCGGAGACTTCCCTGAATCGGGCCAACCGCAAATTTTCGGATCGCTACCGGACCCTGGAAGAGCATTTCACTCGACAGGGGAGGTCGTTGGCAGAGGTGGAGCCGGAGGAATTGGAGCGGCAATGGCAGAGCCAGAAACAGGTGCTCGGATCTGTCGGCACAGCTTCGAGCTCAACAGTCCGTGGTGAAAGTCCCGCGAGCACCGAGACCGTTCCTGCGCCCGCCGGACCAGGCGCAACGGAGGGAGCATACTGGGAGTATGTGAGCCGATAGCAACGCAGTCCGCGCACGATCCAGGGACGGTCGAATGCCGTGACGACTTTTGCCACGGGCTGTCAGCCGTAGAGGGAGCGAATTCGTGACGGGAGAATCAGGCCAGGGAGGACTCAAGGTTCATGATCGGAGGATCTTCTCCGAGGATGGGGAGTTGCGAGCGGCCCGCACGAAGAAACAATGAAAGCGCTCGTCCTGAACGAATACAAGAAGCTGGACCTGATGGAAGTCCCGAGCCCCGATGCCGCTCCCAACGAGGTGCTGATCCGGGTACGCTCGTGCGGGATCTGCGGAAGCGACGTGCACGGCTACGACGGAAGCTCCGGGCGCCGGATCCCGCCGGTGATCATGGGCCACGAGGCGTCGGGCGTAGTCGCAAAGGTGGGAAGCGCAGTACGCGGCTTCGACCCCGGCGAACGGGTCACCTTTGACTCGATGATCTGCTGCCGGAACTGCGTATTCTGCCGAGAAGGCCGTCCCAACCTCTGCGAGGACCGGCGCGTGCTCGGCGTCTCCTGCGATGACTATCGGCGCCACGGGGCATTTGCCGAATACGTGGCCGTGCCGAACCACATCGTGTTCCGGGTGCCTGACGGTGTCAGCTTCGACGAGGCTGCCATGGTGGAACCTGTCTCGGTCGCCGTGCATGCCGTCGCGCGCGCCAAGCCGTCGCTCGGGGACAAGGCACTGGTTGTGGGAGCGGGGATGATCGGTCTGCTGACGACCCAGGCGCTGCGCAGCGCGGGCTGCGGCCGGATTTTCGTGGTCGACCTGGCGGCCGACCGCCTGCGACTGGCGAAGGAACTCGGAGCGGACGAGACCATTCAGTCCGGCGACGGGACGGACGTACCGGCGGTCGTCAGGGAGATAACCGGCGGGCTGGGGGCGGATCTGGTCATGGAGGCCGTGGGGGTCGACGTCACCGTAGCGATGTCGATGGACAGCGTACGCAAGGGAGGGAGGGTCGTCCTCATCGGCAATATCGCGCCGACCGTCAGCTTCGGATTGCAGAGCGTCGTGACCCGCGAAATCGACGTGCTCGGCTCGTGCGCGTCTTCCAACGACTACCCTGCCTGCCTGGACTTGATGCGGCGCGGAGCCATCCGGGTGCGACCGGTACTGAGCGCCTCGGTACCGCTGGAGCGCGGACAGGAAATGTTCGACCGGCTGTACGCGCGCGAGCCTGGGTTGACAAAGGTCATACTCCAGCCTTGACCGCTGTTCGCCGCACGGGAAACATGGGCGATGCCGAAGTGACGGAAGAAGAGGGGGCGAATTCATGACGGGAGAGTCAGGCCAGGGAGGATTCAAGGTTCGCGATCGAAGGATCTTCGCCGAGGATGGAGAGTTGCGAGCGGCCCGGCCGGAGAAGGCATCGAAGGATGTGGAGAAACGCACGGCCGGGACGGACGCGAGGGTGCCGCGGGCTTCCGGAGCAGGCGAAGCTTCCGGTGAAGCAGGGATGGATTTTTCCGGATTCGTCCTGTCTCTGGCCACCACTGGCATGGTTCATCTGGGCGCCATTCCTGACCCGGTAACCGGCAAGAAACAGGAGAACCTTTCGGGCGCCAGACAGATGATTGAAATCCTGTCGGTGCTGAGGGACAAGACTCTAGGGAATCTTTCAGAGGAGGAGGCGAGGCTGTTGGACAGCCTGATCTACGAGATGCAGATGGGTGTCATGAGGCAGTCCAACTCGATCAAGCTGTGATGCGGGTGACGTTTCTTGGAACCGGGACCTCCCGCGGCATTCCCGTCATTGGATGTGATTGCAAGGTTTGCTTGTCGGACGATCCGAAAAACCATCGGCTGCGCAGTTCGCTTCTGATCCAGGGCACGGTGACACTGGTCATCGATACTTCCGTCGACTTCCGTGTTCAGATGCTTCGGTGCGGAGTTCGTCACCTCGACGCTCTCCTCTATACCCATTCTCACGTGGACCACATTCTCGGACTCGACGACGTTTACCCGTTCAACATGTGGTCGGAGCGGACGGTACCCGCCTATGGAAGTGAAGCCACACTCAAAGAGATCGCGGTGACCTTTCGTCACCTGTTCGACGGCAAGGGTTATCCCGGCGTTCCCAGCGTCCAGCTGATTCCGGTTGCCGGCAGGTTCCGAGTGGGTGATCTGGAAATCGAGCCCATCGACCTCATGCATGGCCGGATGCCGGTGCTGGGTTTCCGAATCGGGCGTCTCGCCTACCTGACCGATGTGAGCTATATTCCGGAGGTCAGCTTCGAGCGTCTCCGAGGGGTGGAGTGCCTGGTGCTGGACGGCCTTCGTTATCAGAGTCATCCAACGCACTTCAGCCTGTCGGAAGCGGTCGAGGCGGCGGCTCGCATTGGGCCCGAGCGAACCTATCTGGTCCACATCTGCCACGAAGTGGACCACGACGAGGGAAATGCCTACCTGCCGGAGTCAGTCAGTCTGGCCCATGACGGTCTTGTCCTGGAGGTATGACTCGAGTCGCCGGCGCGACCTCCCGCATCGTGAAGGAACATGCAGATCATTGACGACCTGAAGAAGCTCCCTCCCGGGTTACCGTATCCGGTGGCCACGATCGGCGTTTTTGACGGCCTGCATCTGGGACACCAGGCGATCGTCAAACGGGTGGTGGAGCGGGCTCGAGAAATGAACGGGACCGGGATTCTCCTCACCTTCTCCCCTCATCCTCAGAAAATCATTTCGCCCGCGGACGCGCCTTCCCTTTTGCAGTTGCCGGTGCAGAAGCATCGTCTCCTCAGGGAGATGGATCTGGACATCCTGGTTCGTTTCCCCTTCAGCCGTCAGGTCTCCCGATTCAGTCCCGAACGTTTCGTCCGGGATGTCCTGGGATCCCATGGCATGAAAGAGATCCACGTGGGTAGCAACTTTCGCTTCGGGTACGGGAGAGCAGGCGATTTCATGACCCTGGAATCCCTGGGGCGGAAGTTCGGGTTTGATGTCTATTCCATCGATTCGGTCCGTTTTCGGGGACAACGTGTCAGCAGTACGGTCGTCCGCAAGCTGTTGGGCCAAGGGAGGGTGGCGCTCTGCCGGCGCCTCCTGGACCGGCCCTACCAGATTCTGGGTACGGTGGTGAGGGGATCGGGCAGAGGCGCGGACCTGGGATACCCCACGGCGAATCTTCAGCCGGCCAGCGAGCTCATACCGGCAACTGGGGTGTACGTCACCCGAGCGACGGTCAACGGCGCTGTTTTTGTCGGCGCCACCAATATAGGCTACCGCCCCACATTGGGCGAACCCGCGGACAAGCCGTTGGTGGAGACCTACTTGCTGGATGCGGACTGCGACCTGTACGGAGAGTTCATGACGCTCGATTTCTGGTACAGGCTGCGTGCGGAGAGGCGATTCTCCAACCTTGCGGCTTTGAGACGGCGAGTCGGGTGCGATGTCCGGATGGCCCGCAAATATGGAATGAAGTCGGATTCGGTTCTCGAGAGGAAAGTCCAATGAGCATCACTCCCAAAGAGGTCCGAAGAATCGCCGAGTTGGCCCATCTGGAATTCTCTCCCGATGAACTGCAGCGGTTCGTCGCCCAGTTCCAGCGAATTCTGGATTATTTTGAGCAGCTCCAGCAGGTGGACACGAAAGGGGTGGCGCCGACCTACCATGGCCTGGCGGAGATCCCGGGCGAGGGTGCCGTACGTCCCGACCGAACCCGGCCCTCGCTGGCACCGGAAGCCGTCCTGGAGGGATCGCCCAAGGCTCAAAAGGGGTACTTCCGAGTGCCCAGGGTCATCGAGTGATGGAACACGAGTCACCCGGATCGGCGTGTGAAATCTGCGATCTGTCCATTGCCCAACTGCACCGGGCGATCAAGAATCGGCAGATCTCATCGGTAGAAATCGCCGAAGCCTACCTGCGGCGGATTCGGTCGCGAGATCCCAAGGTCCAGGCCTTCATCAGCGTTGGTGCGGATACTCTGCTGGACGAGGCCCGGGCTCTGGATCAGACTCTGGCCTCGGGGAAAAGGGAGCTCGGCCTGTTGACCGGAATTCCCTTGGCCGTGAAGGATAATATTGTTACCCGGGGAATGCGGACGACCTGCGGGTCCCGGATTCTGGAGCATTACGTTCCCCCCTACGAAGCCACATCGGTCGCCCGTCTCCGGGCTGACGGAGGGCTGATTCTGGGAAAGACCAATCTGGACGAGTTCGCCATGGGTTCCACCACCGAGAACTCGGGATTCTTCCCCACCCGCAATCCCTGGGACCTGAACAGAGTTCCCGGCGGGTCCAGCGGCGGATCGGCCGCGGCGGTGGCCGCAATGGAGGCTCCGGGTGCCCTGGGGAGTGACACCGGCGGCTCGATTCGCCTGCCCGCCGCCTTCTGTGGAGTCGTGGGATTGAAACCGACCTACGGGAGGGTTTCCCGTTACGGACTGGTGGCGTTTGCCTCCTCGCTGGACCAGATTGGACCGCTGGCCCACACTGCACGTGACGCGGCCATGATTCTGCAGGTCGTGTCCGGCTACGATCCAATGGACTCGACCTCCGCAAGGCGGCCGGTGGAAGATTATGTTGCAGCACTCGAAGGGGACGTCCGAGGCTTGAGGATCGGTCTTCCGGCGGAGTGGTTCTCGTCCGGTCTGGACCGGCGGATCGAAGCTGCGGTCCGGCGCGCGGCAGCCAAGCTGGAGGCTGTTGGGTGTCAGGTCGTGGAGGTCGATCTGCCCCATACGGAGTTCGCGATAGCCACCTACTACATCATTGCTCTGGCCGAGGCGAGTTCGAATCTGGCTCGCTACGACGGAATGCGATATGGCCACCGGAGCAGCAGGATCGGGGCCCTGGAGGAAACCTATCGAAACAGCCGCAGCGAAGGATTCGGAGACGAGGTCAAGCGGCGGATCATGATCGGGACCTATGTCTTGAGTGCCGGCTACTACGATGCGTATTACCTCAAGGCCAGCAAGGTTCGGACCCTGGTCAAGGAGGATTACTGCAGAGCTTTCGAGCGGGCGGACGTTCTGATGGGTCCCACCGCTCCATCACTGCCGTTTCGGCAGGGCGACATGACCGCTGATCCCTTGGAGATGTACTTGTCGGACGTGTACACGGTCACTGCCAATCTGGCGGGCATTCCCGGAGTGGCCACCACTTGCGCCTACACACCTGAGGGCGTGCCGATCGGACTGCAGCTGCTGGGGCCCCACTTCGGGGAAGGTCTGTTACTGCGGGTCGCGCATGTGCTGGAGCAGGAGCTGGGTTTGTCGAAACCCGTTCTGGCGCTGGACGCCTGACATATCCCGTTCCAGCTCGAAGGGCGGTCAGGGGACGATGCGGGTGCCCGCCAGACCCTCGATGCCCCTGATCAGACCGTTGGGCGCCAATCCGCCCACGATCTGGACCATGGGAATCTGTTGCTCCAATGCCTTCAAGGCGGTCTGAATCTTGGGGACCATCCCGTCGCTGATGACACCGGACCGCAAGTGCACGCGGACCTCATCCGCGGTCAGCCGGGGCACCGTTTCGCGAAAGTCGTCCAGATAGAGACCGTCCACGTCGGTCACCGACACCAGGCAGTCGGCCCGCAACGCGGTGGCGAGTCTGGCGGCGAGAGTGTCGGCGTTGATATTGAGAATTCGGCCGTCATCGGTAGCGCACAGGCAACTCACCACCGGAAGCAGATTCGCAGCCCAGAGGTCCTGAATCAGACGAGGATCGACGCTCTCGATCTCTCCGACCAGACCGAAATCCACCAATTGTTTCTCGGAGACGCCGTTGCATCCGGCGGTCCGCACGGGGACCGGTCCCCGCCGGCGGCAGCGAACCAGTCCGGCATCGAAGCTGGCAAAGCCGATGGCTCTTGCGCCGCAGGAATTCAACGTCGCCACCAAGTCCCGGTTGGCGGCCGAGAAGACCATCTTCGCAGCGTTCAACGTAGGCTCGTCGGTGACCCGGCGTCCCTCGTGCTGCACCACCGGAATTCCCAACCGTTCGCAGAGGCCGGAAAGTTGCTTTCCGCCTCCGTGGATCAGAATAATCCGATGGGGAGCGCGAATCAGGGCCGTGATCTGATTACAGAGAGAACGGCGGAGGCTCTCCTGTTCCAGGACCTTTCCGCTCAGCTTAATGACCAGGTTCATAGTCGCGGATCACCTCCAGGAAGGCATCGGCCTCATTTCGTCCAAGGACCAGCGGCGGCATCAGGCGAAGCACGGACGGATTGCTGGAGGTACCGGTCAGGATTCTGCTTGCCCGCAGGAAACGCCCCAGATCCTTGGCCGTTCCTCCCTTGATCTTGATGCCCAGCAAGAGCCCCCTTCCCCGGACCTCCTCAACCCAGGGCAGGGCCTCCAGCTCATGCTGCAGGTAGCTTCCGATCCGTGCCGCATTCTGGATCAGGTTCTCCTCTTCCAGAACCTGAAGCGTGGCTTCCATGGCGGCACAGGAAATGGGGGCCCCTCCGAAGGTGGCGCCCAAGTCCCCCGACCGCACCCGTTCCGCCACTTCGCGGGTCACCAGAAGCGCACTGGCGGGAACTCCCGATGCGATCCCTTTGGCCAGGGTGACCATCTCGGGGTAGATTCCTCCGGTGCCGGCGTAGAGGAAGCTGCCGGTGCGGCCGACTCCGGTCTGGACCTCGTCGAAAATGAGGAACGACCCGTGACTGCGGCAGGCGTCGTGGATCTGACGGAGAGTCTTTTCCGGAACCTCCTTCACTCCACCCATGCTCTGGATCGGCTCCAGCAGGACGGCGGCCGTTTCCGAATCGACGGAAACGGCGATTTCCTGGAGATCCAGAATACGATGACCGGGGACGGGAGTGTTCAGATACTCGGCGTAATGGGAGACACCGGTGCTGGACAGACTTCCGTAAGTACGTCCGTGAAAGGAATTTGAGAGGGACAGAACTGTGGGCCTGCCGGTCAGGGCACGGGCCACCTTGATGGCGCTCTCGTTGGCCTCGCTGCCCGAATTGGCCAAGAACGCCTGCCAGTAGGGTGGTCCCGCAAATTCCATCAGCTTCTTGACCGCCCGAGCGCGGACCGAGCTGTAGACCACGTTGGAATAGAAGAGAATCTCCTCGACCTGAGTGCGAATGGCTTCCACGACCCGGGGGTGGCAGTGGCCGGTCGAGACCACGGCGTGGCCGCCGTACAGATCCAGGTATTCGTTTCCGTCCTGGTCATAGACGTAGCAACCGCGGCCCCGATCCAGCACCAACGGCAGCTTCGCGTAGGTCTTGAGCTGGTACCGGTCCTCCGTTTCCATGACGGTGTTGGCAAGTTCTCTCATTTTTTCTCCCTGCCGAGTCGAGTCCGTCACGGATGTGACGGAGGGAAATCGAGTCCCATGGTTTCCGGGAGGCCGCAGATCAGGTTCATATTCTGAATGGCCTGGCCGGCAGCGCCCTTCTGTAGATTGTCCAGCGTCGACCAGACAATGAGGAAATGGTCGTCGTGGGCCGCGCCCAGATCCACGAAGTTCCCATTGCGGACGAAGTTGATGTCCGGGTCTTCGCCGACCCAACGAATGAAGAATTCGTTTCCGTAATAGCTGGAGTAGAGATCCCGGACTTCGTCGGCCCGCAGCGGCCGGTCCAACTCCATGTAGTGGCTGGCAAAAATGCCCCGGACCAAGGGTGTGGAGTAGGTCTGGAAAACCAGCGGGTGGGCGGCGGTGTCCAGGATCTGTGAGATTTCGGCCACGTGCTGGTGGCGAAACGGCTTGTAGGGAAAGAAGCTGTTGCTCCGCCGGGGATGATGGGTTTTGTGGCCGGGCACCCGACCAGCCCCGGAGGATCCGGTTTTGGTGTCTACGAAAACGGGCCCCTTGACCCACCCCTCCTGGTACAGAGGGTGGAGGGCAAGAATGGTAGCGGTGGCAAAGCACCCCGGATTGGCGACCCTGGAGCTCTGGCGTATCCGGTCCCGATGGATCTCGGGAAGGCCATAGACGAAGGTGGACTGAAGTTGTGGGGCCTCTTGGACAAATCCGTAGTGCTGCTCGAAGCTGGCGGCATCGGAAATGCGAAAATCTCCGCTCAGGTCGATGACGATCAGGTCCCGAGGAAGCCGCGGCAGGATCTTCATGGCATGGCCATGGGGCAAGGCCAGGAAAAGGACATCCAAGTCGGTGTCCGCAAGAGAATCCAGACTGTCGAAATGACAATCCACGAATCCCCGCAAGTTGGGATAGAGGGATGCCACAGGTTGACCGGAGAATTGCCGGGAGGAGATCCAGGTCAACTGCGCTTGGGGATGTTTGGCCAGGTTGCGGATCAGTTCCCCGCCGCTGTATCCCGACCCGCCCGCTATGCCGATCTTGACCATGGTATCAACCGTTTCAGGATGAAGGTGCACAGCTTTCCGGAGCTCTCGAAGGCGTTGGCCGCAGGAACCCGGAAATGCCGCTCGATGTAGCGAATTCCCTCAGCGCTGTCGGTGGCCGGGCCCGACACCAGCAGCGACAGCTCCTGAGGTTCGTGGCCTTGTTGGCGCAACCACTCCAGGGATCCCCAGACTCCCATCAGGTCGTTGGCGCACAGGACCACGCTCACGACTCGTTCCAGCAAATGATCGTCATGGAGCAGAGAATCAACATGATAGCCGCCCAGAATTCCGTCGCCCGCCTCCAGCAGGGTGAAGTCCGGACGCGGGGAGGACAAGTGGTGCACCAGCGACCGGGCGACGGTGGAGAGATCGGACAAATGGGCGCTGGAGGGAAGGCCCAGGTCATTAAAACTCAGGACCCGGCCGGCCCCGCTCTTCCGCATTGCCTCCAGGTCGGCGCACGCTGCCACACCGGCCACCTTGCCCGCGTTGACGTTGAAGCCCTTTTGGGAGAAGAGGCGGAGAATCTGCTTGCAGACGGCGGTTTTTCCGGAGTTCATGCAGGTCCCCAGCACCAGGATCACGGGAATCCTGGGAAGGGAATGGGAAAGCGAGGGAAGGGCGCCGTCCCGGAGACCCAGAAACCTGCCCCCATGGTGAACGGTTCCGAGATACTCGAGCTCTGCCGGCCAACCCAAGGCACGATGAAAGGCGGTACACTCGCCCATCACACCCCCTTTGTTCAGAAGGTGGAAGACCGCTCCTGGGCCGAGTCGCGCCGGCAAGCGTCCGGAGAACCCGTGGAGAGCTCGTCGGGCACCAAGAGCACCGACTATTTTCATGCCCTCCCGGAGGCGGATACCCCGGCCCCCTGTGGTCTCCAACACCGGATAGGAGAGGTTTACGCTCCGGACGCGAGCCGCCACGATCTGGCCGTAGTCAATCTGGTCCGGATGTCCCAGCCGGAAGTTCACAGGAAGCTGGAGACGAGAGACCACCGAGGAGATGGCGTCAACACTGGTAGTAGCCGGAGTCGCAAGACTCGTCGCGTGCTCCAAGTCGTTCATGCTCTGTCACCAATCCCGTTGAGGGACAAGAATTCATATTTATACAACAAATAACGGAAGATGATCAAGTAATGTGAGAATATCCCGATCGTAATGCAGATTTTCTGAATATTTCCTCAGATTCCACCGGATCCTTCACGGCGGTCGGGCAGCTCTCCACCTTCGAGGCAGCGGCGGTAGACCTCGCGGCGAGGGAGCCCCAAGGCGCGCGCGGCGGCTCGCACGGCCTGGGAACGAGTCAGATCTCGAACCTGAATCAGTCCTTCCACGTAGGCTTCCGGATCCAGGTTCGAAACCCTCGGAGACTGAGATGCGGCCCCTTCGATGACCAGTGTGTACTCCCCTTTCGGCTGGCTGCCGGCCAGGGAGCCTATCTGGCTCAGGGCTCCCAGGTAGAACGATTCGTGGATCTTGGTCATCTCCTTGGCCAGGCAGGTCTGACGATCACCCAGGACTTCCCGGGCCATCTCCAGGGTTGAGGCCAGTCTGTGCGGCGCCACATAGAGAATCAACGTTGCCTTCAAGTCCTTCAGCGCCTCCAGCTCGCGGCGCATGGGTCCGGACCGCCTGGGAAGGAATCCGGCAAACAGAAACCGATCGGTGGGAAGTCCGGAAACCGACAGCGCGGCGATGGCCGCCGAGGGACCGGGGATCGGAGAGACGGGAATCATGTGTTTCCGGCAAAGGCGCACCAGGCGATAACCGGGGTCCGAGACCAGGGGCGTCCCGGCATTGCTGATCAAGGCAATGTTCTGACCCTGGCGGAGCCGGTTCAAGAGGGTCTGGGCCTGAGCCGTTTCATTGTGTTCATGGTAGCTGATGGTGCGAGTGCGGATGGCGAAGCTGGTGAGCAGCTTTCCGGAATGTCGAGTGTCCTCACAAGCGACTAGTTCGACGGAAGTGAGAACTTCGCGCGCCCGTGGGCTCAGATCCCCCAAGTGTCCCAATGGCGTGGCCAAAACATGGAGAGTTCCAGGCGGGGTGTTTCCCGGGGATGGAAGACGAGTCTCGCAATTCATTCGTTCATGGCGCGCAACATCTCTCTGACGGCGCGCTCCATGCCCACCAGAGTGGCTCGAGCCACGATGTTGTGTCCGATGTTGAGCTCTTCGATTTGAGGGATTCGCGATACGGGTCGCACGTTCCGATAGGTTAGTCCGTGACCCGCCAAGACCCGAATGCCCCGGGAGGCGGCAAATTCCGTGGCTTCCACGATCTTGTCCAGCTCCCGCCCGAATTCCGGTTCGTGTTCCGACAAACCCTTGGGTACGGCGTCGGCATAGGCCGCCGTGTTGAGTTCCACCACGCGCGCGCCAATCCGGGAAGCGGCGTCCAACTGCTCCAGATCGGGATCGATGAACAGGGAGACCTCCAACCCTGCTGTTTCCAGGGTACGGATCGCGGAGCGGATCGATTCGGCCCGCGCCGTGACATCCAATCCTCCTTCGGTAGTGACCTCTTCATCGGTTTCCGGCACCAGGCTGGCGGTATTGGGACGGAGCCGGGTCGCGATTTCCATCATCTCTTCGGTGACGGCCATTTCCAGGTTGAGCCGGGTGGTGACGACCTTCCGCAGCAGCCGCACGTCCCGCTCTCGAATATGGCGCCGGTCTCCGCGCAAGTGTACGGTGATGCCGTCGGCGCCTGCCAGCTCGGCCAGCAGCGCTGCGGTCACCGGATCCGGCTCGGGGGCCCGGCGAGCCTGCCGAACCGTGGCCACGTGGTCCACATTCACACCCAGTCTGGTCATGAGTCGTTCCCCTCGGTTGTCGGTCGTAAGTTTCTGTTTCGTTCATCCTCATCGTAGCGGCCGAGCAGATCGTTCCAACGGATGGAGATCAGACCTTGCAAGAGTCCGACGCCGTCTCTGAGGAGATGGATCTTGCTGTCGGAGTGGTGACGCCAGATGACCCCGACCTCTCGAGCCGCCAGTTCGGCCTTGCGGGCAAGATAAAGGATTTCCACGTCGAAGGCATAGCTCTTCAGCCGCTGTTTCCGGAAAAGGACCCGGCATGATTCCAGTTCGAACAGCTTGAATCCGCACTGCGTGTCCCGGTATGGCAATCCGGTCACGAGTCTCATGGCCAGGTTGAAGATCTTCCCGGCCGTCTCTCGGAAGATGCTCTGACGCTTCTGGGTCTGAGAGTCCTTCAAGCCTCTCGATCCAAACGCAATCTGGTGTCCTCCCCGAGCCATTTCCCGCTCCAGCTTGGCGATCTCCTCGATGGGAGTGCTCAGATCGGCGTCGGTGAGGAGAGCGTGTGTCCCGCGGGCGGTGAGCATGCCGCGCCGCACACTGTAGCCTTTGCCCCGGTTGGTCCCGTTCTCCAGGACCCGGAGACATTCTTCCCGCCCTCGGGCCCGCACCGCCGAAATGGCCGTGCGGACGGTACCATCGGACGAACCATCGTCTACGACCACCAGTTCGAAGGGACTGCTTCGGCCCTCCAGGCAGGTGATGATCCTCCTGAGGCTGGCTCCCAGCCGATTTTCCTCGTTGTATGCGGGGATGATGACAGAGAGGACGACGGGCCTCATGGGAGGAGTTTCAGACACCTGTTGAGGCGCTCGACGACTCTTTTCCGGCCCAGTGTGACGATCACGTCGAAGATTCCAGGAGCCGCGGTCCGTCCCGTCAAAGCCACGCGCACGGCCCCAAAGAAGACTCCGATCTTGAAGCCGGATTCCTTGGCCGTTCCCCGGAGCACCGTCTCCACGTTTTCCAGGTTGAACTCCTCAAGTTGGTCATATTCGTTGGCCAGGGTTTCCAGCCATTTTCGGAGTCGAGAACGTTCCTCCGGGTCCGCCGGGGAAAAGTGGCGTTTCACTGCCTTGGATTCATAATCAAAATGGTCGGCCAGGAAAGGAGTCGCCATCTCGGGAAAGTCCGAGAGCCGGTTCAATCGGCTCTTGAGCAGGGTGATGACCGGGAGCAGTTGGTCGTCATTCCCCCGACCCTGCCGGAATCCGGAGCGTTCGAGGAAAGGTTGCAGGTGCCGGACCAGATCGTGGCTGCTCGAGCTGGCCAGATAGCGGGAGTTCATCCAGTCCAACTTCCGCCGATCGAAGACAGCATTGGCTTTGTTGACCCGATCCAGACCAAAGCTCTTCACCAACTCACCGTTGGAGAAGAGTTCGCGGTCGTCGCCCGGAGACCATCCGAGGAGCGCCAGATAGTTGCGAAGCGCCACGGGAAGGAATCCATGGTTCCGATACTCGAGTACCGACTCGGCCCCGGTTCTCTTGCTCAGCCGTTTCTTGTCAGGACCCAGAATCAGAGGCAGGTGGGCATAGACGGGCGCCTGGTTGCCGAGAGCTTCATGCAGCAGGATCTGTTTCGGAGTATTGGATAGATGGTCCGCTCCCCGGATCACGTGGGAGATACCCATCTCCCAATCGTCGGTCACCACGCTGAGGTGGTAAGTGGGGCTTCCGTCGGATCGGAGGAGCGTGAAGTCCTCGACGTTCTCGGTGGTGAGCGATACCTTTCCGTAGACTTGATCCTGGAAGATGATCCGGCGGCGCCCCGGAACCCGGAAGCGGAGGGTGTGGGATTCTCCCGCCGCGATCCGCGACTTGGCTCGGTGGGAGGAACGATTCCGGCATCCATGGTCCCTCCAGATCCGGCCTGCCGAACGGGCCTCGAGCGAATGAGCCTGAATTGCTTCCGGGGGGCAGAAGCAGGCGTAGGCATGGTCGCCATGGAAGGCTCTTCCGACCGTTTCACGGTACAGATCCAGACGTTCCGATTGATAGTAAGGACCCTGATCCCAGGCCAGACCCAGCCAGCGCAGACTCTCCATGATTTCGCGAGCCATCTCCTGACTGGATCGCCGGGCGTCCGTATCCTCGATCCGCAAAATGAAGGTTCCCTGCTCTTTTCTGGCGAGGAGCCAGTTGAAGAGGGCGGTCCGAGCCCCACCGAGGTGAAGGAATCCGGTCGGGCTGGGGGCGAATCGGACCCGGACGCAACTCATGGCATCCGATTATAGCAGTCTGGGTTAAGGCCCCGGCATTGCGCCCGGACAGGGAGAGTTCCCCGGGGCCAACGCGAAGGACGGCACCAGCCCGTCAGGTCGGGACTGAGGAGTCGAGACCGGGATGGTAGAATCTACATGAGTCGAGTTGTCCGGGACGGAAGTTCGGACCAGCACGGAGATCGTGGATGCAGCGCCGGTCAAATGCCACGATGCCTCTTGCCTTAGGCGACTGATCGAGTGGCAGTTGACTTTCGGAGGCTTTTGCATCCACGTTTCCGCGGGAATGAACAGTGGGCCCGGATGGCGTAATTGGCAGACGCACAGGACTTAAAATCCTGAGGAGGTTCACCTCCGTGTGGGTTCGAGTCCCACTCCGGGCACTCTTCCTATATCAGTCCGTGGTGAAAGTCCCGCGAGCACCGAGACCGTTCCTGCATCCGCCGGACCAGGCGCTACGGAGGGAGCCTACCGGGAGTATGTGACCGAGTCGCAACGCAGTCCGCGCACGATGCAGGGCCGGTCGAATGCCGTGACGACTTTTGCCACGGGCTGATATGGCCGCCTCGGTAGAGGCTCGATCGAACACAAGGCCGACTTCCCGCACGGGACAGGCAATTCAGTCCCGGTAGAATTCGTATAGGGCTTCGCAGACGCGCCTCTGCTGTTCTCGCGTCAGCTCGGGAAAGACGGGCAGTGAGATGACCTCGCGGCTTGCTGCCTCGGACGCCGGCAGGCTGTCTGGAGTGTACCCCAGGCTGGAGAAGGCTCTCTGGAGATGTAGCGGGACCGGATAGTAGACGGCGTTTCCAATTCCCCGGCTGGCCAATTGCTTGGCAAGTTGGTCACGGCGAGGCGCCCGCAGCGTATAGACGTTGTAGACGTGGCGGCCGCGGCGGGATTCCGGCGGAGTCGTGACGGGAGCTGCTTCGAGCCATCGGTCATAACGGCGGGCGATGGCTCGCCGTTGGGAATTCCACTTTTCCAGGGAAGCCAGCTTGACCTCGAGGATGGCCGCCTGAAGGGTGTCCATTCGACTGTTGAACCCAAGAACGTCGGCTCGGTGCTGGCGGTGGTTTCCCTGATTCCGAAGCAGGGTCAGTCGCTCGACGACCTCGGGGTTGTCGGTGACGATCATCCCACTGTCGCCGAAAGCCCCCAGATTCTTGGTGGGAAAGAAACTGAGACAACCGGCATCGCCCAGGGAGCCAACCGCGGCCCCGCTGTACCGGGCTCCCACCGCCTGTGCGCAGTCCTCGATGACCCTCAGGCCCCGAGCCGCCGCCAAGTCCCGAATCGGACCCATTTCCGCCGGTTGCCCATAGAGGTGAACAGGAAGGATCGCCCGGGTTCTGGAGGTGATGGCGGATTCAATCCGGTCCGGATCCAGGTTGAAACTCTCGGGATCTATGTCGGTAAACACCGGGGTCGCGCCGCACCGGAGTATGGTGCTGGCCGTCGCTACGAAACTGAAGGGGGTCGTGATCACCTCGTCACCGGGGCCAATGCCGAGAGCCGACAGGGCCAGCCGCAGGGCGTCGGTCCCTGAGGCCACCGCGACGGCGAAACGCCGCTCGCAATAACGCGCCATCCTTTCCTCCAACCGCAGGACGGCCGGTCCCAGGATAAACGCGCCCGAATTCAGGACTTCGCGAATGGCGGCCGTGATCCGTGGTTCCAGCAGGCGGGTCTGCTGTTTCAGATCCAGCAATGGCACCGGTTCTCGCGAGCGGCTGTCAGGAGGGTGCGGGTTCGACTTTGCGGCGGTCCAGAAGGGGCTGCTCATGGTCTCTTACTGCTATCAGGATCTGGTCCAGAGTCCGGGTCGATCTCCAGCCCACCAGAGCCTGGATTCTGGAAAGATCGGGCACACGGCGCTGCATGTCCTCGAAGCCCTTCCCGTAGGCATCGGAGTAGGAAATGTGGACGATGGGTGAAGAGGATTCCGTCAAGACCTTGACCCGCCGAGCGAGCTGGTTGATGGAAACCTCCTGATCGTTGCCGATATTGAACACGCTTCCGGTTGAGTCGGGACTCGAGGTCAAGAGGATGAGAGCCTCGGCGGCATCTCTGACATCGCAGAAGCATCTGGTCTGCGAGCCGTCCCCGTAGACCGTGATGGGCTCTCCGGCAAGAGCCTGCCTGATGAAACGGGGCACCACCATGCCGTAGCGTCCCCGTTGCCGCGGTCCGACGGTATTGAAGAGCCTGAAGACGGCGACGTCGAGGTCGTATTGACGCTGGTAGGCCAAGCCCAGAAACTCGTCGATCATCTTGCTGGCGCCGTAGGCCCAACGGCTCTTGTGGGTTCCCCCCAGCAGCAGATCGTCTTCCTCGCTGAACGGGATCTTCACCCCCTTGCCGTAGACCTCGGAAGTACTCGCCAGCAGAACCCGGCAGCGGTAGCGGAGAGCGGCCTTGAGAATGGCCTCGGTGCCCATGATGTTGGTCTCGATGGTATGGACCGGATCCTGCACGATGAGCCGGACGCCCACGGCCGCCGCGAAATGGAGTATGACGTCGGAGGTGGAGGCGAGACGATCCATCACGATCTCATCCGTGATGCTGGCCTGAACGAACTGGAATCGCGGGTGGCCCAGCAGGTGCCGGATGTTGGAGAGGCGTCCCGTGGACAGGTTGTCCACGGCGACGACCCGGTCTCCCCGGGCGATCAGAACGTCCGCCACATGGGAGCCGATGAAGCCGGCCCCGCCGGTAATGAGGAATCTGGATGTCCGCAAGCCCGACCTCACGCCTGTTGGGGCCGCCTCAAGAATATGACGCGGCCTCAGGTTCGATTCTCGGGCCCAGTCTACTACGACCGGTCGTCATGAGACGAACTGGAGAGAGTAGAGGGCCGCCGACCGCATGGCCAGCCGCAATCGCACCGGCTTCCCCTCCAACCGGGATACTTGGCTGTCGCGCCACCGCAGCTCTTGACGGCCGGTCTCCAGCAACGGAATGGACTGTTCCAGGGAAAAGCCTTCGATGCTCCCGCCCGACGGATCCACCAGCGCCCCCCCGGACCTCGCATTCGTCGAAATTGCGATAGCTCTTGGGAGGTTCCATGGCCAGCGACGCATCGATGTCCAGCATCAGTTTCGAGCCGGTAAAGGTGAAGGGCCGGGTCAGGATCGTTCCTTGGAAAGGTCCGGCCAGCAGACCCAGCCACCGATCTTCAGGTAGCGTCGCCAGGGCCACCGATATGGTGTTCTCGGAGCCCAGCTTGTTCGGACGGTAGCTGTGGGCTCCGCTGTAGGCGCCGTAATAGATCCAGATCTTCCCGTCGTGAAAAATGGGCCCGGAAGGGGACATGTAGCCGGCGTCGTAGCTCCCGATCTCACCCCGGCCCAGAAAGGGGACGGCCCGATCCACCCAGCTCCAATGGAACCCGTCGCGGCTGGTCATCAGGAAGATGTCCCACACCTGCTCGTGGGTCTCGTGCATCCAGAGAAGACCCACGTAGATGCCTGCGGTCACACCGGCGGTAAAACACATGTATTGATAATCGACCCGGTCGTGCCGGTCCGGCGCCAGCATGATGCGGGTGGGAGTCCAGTGGATGAAATCGTCACTCTCGGAATAGCCGATGGTGCGGATATGACGGTGGACGCCGTTGCCGTGGATCTCCATGGCCAATGGGTGGCCGGGCCGGGGATACAGAACATGTTTTTTCCGAATCGGGTCCCAGCCCATCATGGTGGGAGCGTCGCCCAGGTTGGGTCCGTGGCGGATCACCGGGTTCCCGGGCCAGGGATTCCAGTGCAGGCCGTCGGGAGAAAAGGCCACGGCGACGCCTCCGGTGTGGTTGGGAATGGGACCCTCCTGTTCGCCCAAGGCCTTGTAGCGCCGCTGGGGATCGGGATCATGGGGGTCCTTGATGACGTTGAAATAATTGGGATCCCCAAAATTGGCCATGATGTTGTTCTGCTTGGATCCCTGGAAGTCGTAGCTGCCCAGTTCAGGTTTCTCCCAGGTGTAGCCGTCTTGAGAGACGGCATAGCACCAGAGGCGGCTTCCATCCCGGAAACCCCACGGCAGATACCACATCTTGAAGATCCGTTCCTGATCGTCATAGAAGACGTTTTGGCCAAAGATTTGAACTCCGCGGAAATATCCTGCTATATCCCCCATTTCCCAGGGCCGATCCCGCTGCAGAACGGGATTTCCCGGATATTTCCGGGGGCGGTACATGAAGCGGGAGATCCGGTTCGCCTCCTCGATCAGCCAATCGTCCAGAAAGAGTTGCTTTCGTCCCTCCAGTTCCAGGATTCCGGGCCGTGGCCGACTGGCCGGCTCGAACCTCTGGCCGGGCGTTGCCGCAACCATACCCAGGCCGGCGGCGGACAGACTCAAGGAAGTTTTGACGAAATCTCTTCTCTTCATCCCGATTCTCCCGGCACGGTGTTTTGCAAAAGAATTCCCGATCGGCTCAAGCCAAGGCCGAGACGGAGTTCCGGCCGTTGTCCGGTCCTCCCCCGGCCGCGGGCGAACACTATGCTATTCTTGAACCTGTGATCGCGAGGCCGCTGCCCCAGGAACCGGCGGCCGCGATCCCGGGATAAGATGTGGAAGATGATCACGCGGGTCTTCTGGATCGCTCTCCTCTCGTTCCCCTCCGCCATCGCCGCCAGCCCCCGCGAATCTGACCGGCAGACCTTGGTCAAGGCGATCGAGAACGGCGACGTCGAATCATTCGAGAGACTAATCGGGGCTGTCGCCGACGTCAATTCCCCCGGCGAGCAAGGCCGGTCTCTGCTTCTGGTAGCAGTGGACCGAGGTGACCTGAACGCTATCTGGACCTTGCTGCTCCGGGGCGCCGATCCGAATCTTCCTGATGGCAGTGGCAGGACCCCGCTGTTGGTGGCGGCGGAACGGGGAGATGCCACGATCACCCAGGCGCTTCTAGCCAAGGGGGCGACCACGACGGTCGAAGATCGGCAGCAGCAGCGGCCACTCCAATTGGCCGCGGAAGGTGGGGCCTCATCTACTGTCCAGGCCTTGCTGGCAGCGGGCGCCGACGTGAACGACGGTGGCCCTCGGCGGACGACGCCCTTGCTGGGCGCGGCCGAGACCGGCGATGCATCTACGGTGCGAGCTCTGCTGGCAGCAGGTGCCGACGTCAAGGTCCGCAACGGCCGGAAGGAGACCGCTCTTCATCTCGCGTCTTCCCGCGGGGATACGGCCATGGTGCAAGTGCTCTTGATGGCCGGCAGCGACGCCAACGCTCTGGACGGCGCAGGACGGACTCCGCTGATGATTGCGGCGGCCAGCGGAGAGGGCGCCACTCTTCACACTCTGATTCAGTCAGGTGCCGATTTCAGGAAGGAAGACAAAGGGGGAAGGACTCCCCTTCTATTGGCGGTGGAAATGGGGGATGTGGTTTCGGTCCAATCCTTGTTGGCGGCTGGCGCCGACCCCAACGTGCCGGACCGAAACCAGAATACCCCCCTTCTGGAGTCCGCCCGCAGGGGCTTCATCGTCGCGGCCCAGGCTTTGCTGGCGGCCGGCGCCGACGTCAACGCCCGGAGCAAGAAGAAGGATCGAGCCTTGCTCCTGGCAATTGAGAAAGGCTTCACGCCTCTTGGATTGTCCCTGCTCAACCAACCGGACATCGAGGTCAATTTCAAGGACAAGCATGGACTCACGCCTCTCATGTGGGCCTGCGTGGCGGGCCGCACGTCCCTGGTCAGGGCTCTGATCGCCCGCCGCGCCAAGGTGAATGAGAAAGACAACAGTGGGCAGACGCCCCTGATGTGGGCGGCGGCCGGGAAGTACGCCGAACTGGTTCAGGTACTTCTGGATGCGGGCGCCGACGTCAACAAGCGGGCCGAACGTCGGATGACGGCACTCATGGTCGCCGCCAGCAAGGATGATCCGGCTACGGTGGAGGCGTTGGCGGCGGCCGGCGCCAAGCTGCACGCGCGGGCCGAGAATGGACAGACTGCCATGATGATAGCCGCGCAACGGGGCCATGTCGCCGCTGTCCGGGCGCTGAAACAGGCCGGCGCCGAAAAGTAGGCAGTCTGGCAAGACTCGTTACGTCGGGGTCACTTTGCCGAGTTGGCGGCCCGGTAGTCCTCGATGAATCGATCCACGGACTGGGCGGCCACTTGGGCCAGAACCCCGACCGAGTCGGCCGAAACCGCACCGACACGACACCCGGTGGCCCAGGTGGTGGCAGCCACGGCGACGGATGGGAGACGCTCCAGTTTCACCGTCTGATTCAGTTGCAGGTCCACGGCGTAGACGTACAGGTCACTGCTCTTCACGGCGTTGACGTTCAGATAGAGGTAAGGCGCACCCGCGGCGATGGTCCACTGGTCCTTCATCAAGACCTGGATGCCGGCATCCCAGAGCCGCTGGACCACTCTCTCCTCAATGGCATCCTTGGACAGACCGTCCTTCACTGCCTCGGGCCGGAGTTCCTCCACCACCACGTGAACGCCGGTCAGTCCTCGCAACGTGTCCCGCGCTACTGCGTGAGGAGTCGACGAGTCGGCCCCCTGGCCCAACAGGCCGCCCCAAAAGAGAAGCAGAGCGCCCGCCGCCATTGGCGTCCTTCGTGGCAGTCCGTGGTGAAAGTCCCGCGAGCACCGAGACCGGTCCTGCGCCCGTCGGACCAGGCGCGATGAGGGAGCATACCGGGAGTATGTGACCGAGTCGCAACGCAGTCCGCCGGGATGCAGGGACGGCCGGATGCGGTGACGACTTTTGCCACGGGCTGCTAGGCCTGCTTCTCGATGCATGCTTTCTACTCCGTTCCTCTGCGCCTCAGCCGGGGTCCAGGGCATGCTCGATGATGAGATGCTCTCGGACCAGGCGCCCACCGACCAGGTGTTCCCGAATGATTCGTTCCAAAATGGGAGGGTCGCAACGCCGGTACCAGGCGCCCTCCGGGTAGACCACGGCCATGGGACCGTCCATGCAGATCCTGAGGCAGTCGGCTTTGGTGCGGCAGATGCCCCCCTGCTCCGAGAGTCCCAACTCCTTGAGACGCCGCTTCAGGTATTGCCAAGCCTCCAAGGTCCGTTGACGGTCAGCACACTTGGGCTTGGCCTGGTCACAGCAGAGAAAGATATGGCGCCTGCAGACCGGCACCCCCAGAGCTTCGGCCACCCTTTTCTGCCGCTCCAACTGATCCTTGTCCAGTACCGGCGTCTCGGTTGCGGTCTCGTCGCTCATCCAGCGCGAAGTCTACCGTGAAGAGAACGAGGGAGGGAAGAGGAGCCTTCCCGGAGTCGTCACCGTCCGGGCGTATGATTGACCGTAGGAGAGGCGAGGCCGGAGTTGACGAAAAGTATGGCGACTGATCATGTTCCGACTTCCGAAACCCGAAGCGTAGGCTCGTCTCAAACCGATTCCTACAGCCTGCTGGATACGGCGCTTCTGTCAATGGGCTTGGCCCTGAGAGGTCCTGAGGTCGAAGCCTATGTCAAGGACGAACTCTATCGCGGTGGGTCCAGCCCCGACGCGGTGGTGCGCCGGGTGTTGGAGGGTCGCCGGGCCAGACCGGGCCGGAACCTGCAGGAATTGGAACGATTGGTGTTGTCTCTCTGGCATCAAGTCAAAAAGGAATACGATCCGGGCCGGGACCGAACCGCCGGCCGGTATCGTTTCCAGGCTCTCTGGATCCTGGACGGGAATTTGCGCTGGCTCCGCAGGCTGGACCAGCGTGGAGTCGACCCTGATGCCCTGGAACCGCAGCTAGGTCTTCTATTGGCTCGTTTAATGGCGGTGGTGTCACAGATTCTGGAGACGCTCAATCAGGGAGACACCCGGGAATTGGAACAGTGCACCAATCTGGATCGTCTTCTGGACGCCATGGCGGCGGCCAGCTATAGGATTCGCGAGGCCATCGAAAAACGAATGACGGAGATGCGGCCCGAATTGGAGGGCCGGCTTGCCGAAACGGTTCACTAGCTCGTACCGTGTAGCTGCTGATTTCCGGAAAATGGAAACAGGGATCCGCCCCTCAATCTGTCTCCTCGCCTGAATCCTCACAGCCCCACCGAAACTTCTGTGGACTCACGAAGGTCAGAGTTCGCCGAGTTCGTCGTTGATCCAGGAGAGTGCGGCGATGGCGCCGGACCAGCCTACGGTGGTGATGGCGAGGAGTGCGGCATGGTAGATCTCGGCGTTGGACAGGCCTGCCTTCCGGCACTTGCGGGCGTGGGAGTGAACGGCTCCCCTTCGGCCGGCGCCGATGGCGATTCCCAACTTGACCAGGCGTTGAGAACGGAAGTCGAGGCCTTCCAGCCCGCCGACCGTCCGGCTGAGACGGCCGTAATCGTCCCACACCTGAGGATAGCGCTCGACGACCCTCTGGAGGAATTCGGGCAGGTCCTGATTCGCCATCAGTCGAAGCTCACCATGAGGCCACCGGAGATCTGGTTGAATCCGTAGGCCTGCCCTCTGATATTGGAGATTCTGCAGCGCCTGTAATCGAGTCGAAGCCCCAGTGCGCCCGCGAGCTTGCGCAGCTTGACACCGCCCCCGATGTTGCTCAGGAACCGGGTCCCCTGGTCCAGAGAAAGGGAACTCTGTTTGCGGAAGAATCCGGCCCCGGCAGCGACATAGCCGAACTTTCCGTAGAAGGGGATGTTCAGAGTCAGGCCGCTGGTGAGGGCCAATCCGTCATCTCCGCTCCCAGTGATGTCCACCGGCCGGGTGTAGTAGGTGAACGTGTTCTCGAATCCTACGATGGCGAAGTACTTCTCGAAGGTGGCGCCGAACCCGGCGAAGTCCTTCAGCTTCGTGGACGCCAGAGTCCCGCCCGGAGCCCAGGCGCCGAACAGAGTGAGGTCGGTAGCGGCGTCCAGCCGGCTTCCCGGAGAGCAGACCAACAGCAGCGCGACCCACCCGGCGCTGACGGACAGAGCCAGACGGCGAGTTCTGGAGCGACACTGCCGGTAGCCGCGGACGGGTGGCGGGGAATCCAGGGTCGATGGCGCGTTGCGAACGGAAGTGATCATGCGGCTAGTCTATGCAACTGTGGTGACGCTTCCTGATTCCTCGATGGAAGTGACGGAGGGAATATGGGAACCGGGAGCAAGCAGTGAGAGCCGAGCCTTCCTCCGGTGATGTCCGGAGCCCACGCGAACGACACCAAGGAAATTACGGAGCCGGCGAGACCCAGATGGGGGAGGCCCAGGCTTTGGCGCCGTCCTTCTGGAGCACCACGACGAAATAGGGTGTCGGACCTGCGGGTGCGGCCGGGTCCGTCAACTCGGCCTCGACGCTTCGGCCCAGCCCCAGGGGCTCGCGCTGGACCTGAACCTTCAGGTCCAGTCCTCCGGCCGAATAGGTAACGGGGGCGTCCAGCAACTTCTCCAGGCCAACGTCGAATTGGACCCGTTCGGTCCGGAAACGGAGCACGCCGGCATCGGCGGGATCCAGTTTCAACAGAATGCCGTCGGCATCGCCGCTGGTTGCCGATTCCCATGAGACCCGGTTTGGTCCGATCTCGCGGATCCCTTCTGCCGGAGAGTCGAAGGCGTAGCCGGTGGCCTCGACGATTCGGGTTCCCTTGGCCTCGACGACGCCGTCCCAGCGAGCGGCGCGGTCCCGACCGCGGTTTCTCGCACCCGACCAGGCGATACGGACGGTATCGGGCGCACATGGAATCTCGGCGCCTCGAGGAAGAGCGTCCACGCACTCGGTTCCTCGTCGCAGCTCAACGCGCTCGACGTCGCCGGTGCCTTCGACGTGTACCCGGAACCGGGGAGGTCCTTGTGTTCGTTCCTCTCCGCCCATGGGAACCCCGGTGCTGGTTTCGAATTCCAGCGCAATGCGGGCCCCGGTCGTGCCGTAGCAGCGGCGCCCCTGAAGGGCTTCCCAGAGACTCTCGCGGTTCAATTCCGAGGCCCAGAGGCAAAGCAGGCCACCCCGAACCCCAAAGGTTCCGGCCCCGGGATAGCTGGCGCCGGGCCGGCCCTTGTGATCGTCGCTTCCGCAACTGATGCCGACCCTGTGGCCTCGACGGAACGCGTCTTCCAGAAGCCATTCGAATTCACCCCAAGAGGAGTAGATCTCCACCAGCGGCTCCAGCTCGGGATCGAAGAAGTCGAGGTCCGCCCAACGGCCGCCCACATGGGGAATCATGAGGGCGTCGTCCCGGCCTCGAAGACGCTGGTAGAGTTCCGTCACGGGATAGCACTCGGGGTCTTCATCCCGGCCGGCCGGCAAGATCAGGCAGCGGCTGGCGCGATACAAGGGCCCGTCGTCTCCTCGAAAATAGACGTTCCTGTCCCCGCCGCCCGCGGTCAGTCCCGACCACTCGTAACCGAGAAAGGCGACGAACCGGCCCGGCTCATGGTAGGCGCTGACCGTTTCCCGGATTCGGTCCCAGACCTCCGGCGTGATCTGGAAACAGTTTCCCTGATGGCCCGCGAAGTCCACCAAGGCCTTGTTGCGGGCGAACGCGAAGTATTCGTCCACCGTCAGGGTCCCTACCGTCTCCTCGCTCTGGCCGTGGAGATCTCCCCAGAACCGCCTTCGCCGGGGCTGGTGCGGCTTCACCAGCAGCGGATTGCTGACGGCCTTCAGGCCGCGTTTCGGGTCCACCGCCTCAACCCGATAGATCCCCGGCTCCCGAGCCAGGACGCCGTCCAGACAGAGGATTCCCCGATCGGAGCGTTCAAGAGTCAGACGGGAAGGCAGACCGTAGAAGAGTTTTGCACTGTCGCCGGTTTCCAGCGCCCCCTGGTAGCGATCCGCCGGGTTACCCCATTGGTCCAAGACCCGTACCGACACTCGAAAGGGGATTCCCAGGACCACGTCGGTGGGAACGATCAACTGGATCTCGGCACCCGGACCACCCACTATGGGGACGCTTCCAACCGGTTCCAGCTCCACGAATGAGCCCGTGCCGAAGCAGTCCACCAGGACCTTGAATTCGAACCGGGGCTCGCAGAAGGTCTGCGCCCGGGAACCCGGCCCACCTGACGAGGTATCTCCCAGGACCAGTGTGACCGTGTCCCCCTCCCGGAGGTACCCGTCATTCACGGAGACGGTCATGGACTTCTGCCAGGGCCGAACGTGGGCTTGCGGATCGCAAGCGACCGAGACCCGCGCGCTGCCCGAAGTGGAGACGGTCAGAAAATCGGCCTGGTCGGGCCGGTCGGTCTGAGGCGGGCCCCAGTCACTCACGAAACGCCTGACGACACGGATTCTTCCTCCGTCGTCGATGCCGTATTTCCCCACCCGGTAGCGTATCCGCCAGGTTCCCATGGACCCGGCCACCACCGGTTCTTCGGGGCACATCCGAGCCCAGCCGTGAAGGACTCTGGACAGGGTTCCGGAATCAGAAACAGTCATGGAAGGACCCGCTAGTGACTGTGATAGCATACTCTAATCAATCCCTCCTGATCCAAGACATCGAGGAAAGATCATGATTTCTTTGCGAATCGCGCTGCTGGTGTCCGTGGTGGCTCCGCTTCAGGTGCTGGGAGCCGATTTTCCCAAGTTGGCGCTCCGGTACGTCGCCGATTGGCCTCAGCTCCCGCAAGGAGTGAATTTCGGCATCACGACGGGGGTTGGCGTGGATTCCGCCAACAACGTCTACGTTTTCAACCGGGGCCCCGATCCTGTCCTCTGCTTCGACTCCAGCGGCAAGTACCTGCGGACGTGGGGACGGGGGCTCCTCAACGACTCTCACGGTCTGGCCGTGGACGCAGACGACAATATCTGGGTGACGGACATCGGGTCTCATGTTGTGGTCAAGTTCAACTCCATGGGAAGGGTCCTCATGGTCTTGGGACAGACGGGCACTCCGGGGGAGAGTGAGACTCAATTCAATATGCCCACCCATGTGGCCTTCGGACCGTCGGGGAAGGTTTATGTATCCGACGGCTACGGCAACTCACGTATCGTCAAGTTCACGGCGCGCGGGGAGTACGTGACGGCGTGGGGCAAGAAGGGAAAAGGTCCGGGAGAGTTCAACGCCCCCCACAGCTTGGCGGTGGACGGCCAAGGTCAGGTCTACGTGGGGGACCGCGAAAATCATCGGCTCCAGATCTTCGATTCCGAGGGGCGTTTCCTCGCCGAGTGGACTCATCTGGGCTCTCCCTGGGGGTTGTATATGGGGTCGGACGGACTGCTCTACATGTGCGACGGCTACAACAATCGGGTGCTGAAGCTGGACCTGGAGGGGAATGTCCTCGGCTCCTTCGGCGAGGAGGGAAGGGCCCCCGGCCGGTTCGCCTTCGCCCACCACCTGACGCTGGGCAAGAAGGGGGAACTCTACGTAGCCGAGATTCAGAACTGGCGAGTCTCGAAATTCATTCTCGACTAGGAGTCTGCGCGGTAGATCAATTTCTGCGGCGCTGGCTCCTAGTACCTATTAACACTTAAAGTTGCGGATATAGGCTCTTCAGCTTGACCCGTGCATCCTCCGTCGTGAATTGCCAGTTGATCTCGGTTTGCCGTTGATTCCGATCGCCGACCCAAGCCTCGATCTCGCGTTGCATCTGGGCCAAGCTTGGAATGCGGCGGTCGAGGCATTGCCCGCACAGCGTACTCAGTTCGATTTCCGCAATGTTGAGCCAACTCCCGTGCTTCGGCGTGTAATGGATTTCGAGTCGTTCCGCCAGTTGGCGAGCGTGTCGGGGCTCGTAGGTCGCGTACAGCGATTCGATTCCGTGCGTGTTCAGGTTGTCCATGACCAGGACCACCCGCTCGGCCTCCGGATATCGCCTCTCCAGCATGCCCTCGATCCAGCGGGCCCAATCCTGGCGCGTACGCCGCTCGCCCGCCTCCACATGGCTGCGGCCGGTCAGCGGCTCCACCTCCAGGAAGATCTGCGCGACCCCGTTGCGCACGTACTCGTGCTCGACCCGCTCCGGCTGGGCCGGCTCCACGGGCAACGGCTCCCGCACTTCGCCGATCAACTGCTTGTTGGTCTCATCCATGCAGACCACCGGCCGACCGGGATGGTAGGCACGGGCATAGACTTCCAAAACGTCCTCCATGCAGGCTACGAATGCGGCGCTGCCCCGGGGCGGGATCCGCCAATACTTCTTCCGATGAGGCTGCAGTTGGTTTTTTTTAGCGTCCGCTGCACCGTCATCACCGACACCCGCTCGACCCAGCCCAGTTCCACTACTTTCTCCGCCAGCAGGCGCAGGGTCCAGCGCTTCCGCCCCGGCGGGGCCTGGGAACAGGCCAAGGCGACCAAGCGAGCCTCGAACACGCCGTCGAAGATGACTTCCCGCGGCGGCCGCACCCGCCGCTTGCGCTCCAAGGCGAACTCCAGACCCTGCTCCACAAACCGCCGTTTCAAGCGCTCGACCGTGCGGACTGAGACGCCCAGCGCCTCGGCCACCCGGGCCACGGTCCATCCCGGCCCCTCCGACCCGCGGTCGCACAACAATAGAGCCCGTGCGTACAGGAACCGCTTGCCGGTGGTCTTGGTCGCGGCCCGGGTCAATGCCTTCAATTCCGCGCGCTCTTCCACAGTGAGCGTGACACGATAGCGTGGTGCCATGAGAACCCCTCCTTCCGAGTTCTCCAGCCTCCTACTATAGTATACGACCAATTACATGTTATGGGGTACTAGCCTGGCCGTGCACTCCGCTTCGAGTCTTCCGCGGAGTTCCGGACCGGCGGCCGGCTCCCGTCGAGCACCCCTCCGACACACGTGCATTCCCGCTTATGGCTGCTTCCTTCCGGACCTGACCAGATTCACGGGCGCCCGTTGTGGAGGACCCCACGTTCGACACCTTCCGGCGGTCCGGAGTGGTTCCCCGGTGGCGACCCTCAGCGGAGTCTTCAGCCTCGCTGCAGCGGATTGCGAGTCCTCCCTGGCTGTCAGGGAATCAGGGTACCGCTAACGCCCCGCCTAGCACGGCCTTTCCATGATAAACGATTGGAGCCGGTGCCACCGGACGACTTTGCCTTGAGGACGACCTCAGGCTCAGGCTGATGGAATCGTGCCGCGCCGCCTGAACTCCTTGGCGCCGGCCTCGATCCAGGGCGCAGCCACGGTCAGAAACAGACGAACGCCGCCGGCGGCGTAGCGGGCGACGGTGTCGTTCATGGCCAAGGTGCCCGCCACACGTCCCCGTTGCTGGATCCGCGCCAAGGCGTAATCGATGGTTTCCTGCACCTTGGGATGACCGAGCTGCCCGATCAGACCCATGGAAGCCGCCAAGTCACTGGGCGCCACGAAGAAGACGTCGATATGGTCCACCTCCAGGATCTCGTCCAGATTCCGGACCGCCACGATATCCTCGATCAGGACCATGAGCAGGGTGTGATCGTTGGCGACGTCGAAATAATCGGGGACCCCGTAGCCTTGACGGCAGGTGAACAGTCCTCTCTGCCCGATAGGTGCGAACTTCCCGCCCTGGACCACGTTTTCGGCCTCGTCCCGGGTGTTGACATGGGGAACGACGATTCCCTGGACGCCCCGGTCCAGCCCCCGGTAGATAATGGACTGGACGTTCTGGTTGACCCGCAGGATCGAGGTCATCCCCCAGATGTCACAGGCTCGGGTGAGGTCGGGTATGTCCGCGAAGTCCACCGAGCCGTGCTCGGCCTCCAGCCAGACCCCGTCGAAACCGGTGGTCCCAAATTGATCGATCTCCTCGGCGCTTCCCAGCCCTCCGATCACATACGCGGTTTCGCCGGCGGCCAGCTTCTCCTTTACCTTGTTCGGTCGCATTTTCACCATGATCTCCTTTCGGCGCGGCGCCCGTAATCACTATAGGGGACGGTCAAGAGGGGGACCTTCCCGAGCGGCGGCACGGATCATCTCCCGCAGGACGGGCAGAACGTAGACCTGGGAAAGGTCCACGGCCGAGAGGTCGCGGCAGAGGATTCCGATTTGCTGCGACAGAGGCAGCGCCTGGTTCAGAATGAATCGATTCTCTTCTCCAATTCGACACAGGCCACCCGAGAACTCTCCCTGCTCGCGAACCAGATCGATGTCGAGACGGGCCAGCAGTTCCTCCAGTCTCTCCAAGATCTCCCGGTCGGTCATGCCCTCCTTAACAGTCCGTGGCGAAAGTCCCACGCAGCACCGAAACCGGGGCTGCGCCCGCCGGACAAGGCACCCTGAGGGAGCATACCGGGAGTATGTGACCGAGGAGCAACGCAGTCCGCGCACGATGCGGACCCGGTCGAATGCCGTGACGACTTTTGCCACGGGCTGTTCAGACCCGCCGGTGGGCTGCGCGGGATCGTTCCTTAATCCAGGTCGAACAGCTTCAGCCCGTTGTTGCAGAAAACGTCCTCCACCTGGGAATCGGTGAGCCGGAGCCGGGTGGCAGCCAGCTTCACAGCCCGCAAGGACTCCATGCCGACCAGGCAAGGTCGAATCTCGACGTGAGAGATCCGTTTCCAGTCGACGGAGTCCTCATAGAGCCACAGGAACTGGTCTCCGATTCCGACGCAGCGGCCTCGAAAATGACTGATGGGATAATCGGATCCCCAGAGCAGCCGTTCGTGGCCGAAGGTGTCCACGATGGCCTCGAAAGCGCCGGCCTCGGTGACGGCCGAGGTGTCGAACCACACGTTGGGAATCCCCTCCAGGGAGTGGATCCCCTCGATCGTGTGGTGCGGATTGAAGCTCCGGCCGGCATGGGCCAGGATCAACCGCAGGTTGGGGTAGCTTTCACAATAATATCGGATTCTGGCTTGGTTGCCCGGGTCCGCGAGAGCCCGGGGTTTGACCATGTGCAACGTGACGCTGAGCCCTTCCTCATGGGCGATGCGCACATGTTCCTCGGTCAGGAACTCCTCGATCTCCGAGTCGTGGGACGAGGGGCGGTTCTCGACGAAGAGATGATAGACCTTGAGCCCCACCATGGAGAGGCGGCGCACTTCTTGCCGCACTTCCTCCGGATCCTGCCGGGGGGAGACGATCAGCTGGCCTCGGGACTTGGGATCCTTGGCGGCCTCCCGGGCCAGGAATTCGTTGGATGCCCGGTAGGTGCCCTCGTACAGGCCGCCTCCGAAGAAGAGTCCGTGGGTCTCCCGGCCGGGCGTGATCCACTGGATCTGCTCCTGAAACACCTCCAGGGTCGCTTTGTCGGGACCGGCGGCCAGGGCCGTCCGGACTTTCCAGTGGCCCAACTCGTACAGGTGGGCATGGGCGTCGAAGATCGTGTCGGGGACGAACGAATCCAGTTCCCGATTAAAGAATTCCAGATCGTAGTCTCTGAGCTCCCAGGTCATCTTCATTTCAAGTCTCCCGAAATCAGATCATCAGGTCTCCCCCGTTGATGTCCAGTGAAGCTCCGGTGATGTAGGCCGCTCGATCGGAGGCCAGGAAGACCACCAGCTCGGCAACCTCGCTGGGCTTCCCGAGGCGGGAGACGGGGAAGCTCCGGGCGTAGGATCGTATCCGCTCCGAGTCGATGGTGTTTCGCACCATCTCGGTGTCGATGAGTCCGGGACAGACCGCGTTGACCGTAATCCCGTACGGAGCTTCTTCCTTGGCCAGGTGCCGGGTGAACCCCAGTACGCCGGCTTTGGCGGCCGTGTAATGGGCGCCGCCAAGGGTGCTGACGTTCTTGCCCGCCGTAGAGGAGAAGTTGACGATCCGTCCCCATCCTTCCCGGCGCATGGGGGGCAGCACCGCCCGCGAGCAGAGGTAGGTGCCCTTGAGGTTGACGTTCACCACCCAGTCCCATTCCTCCTCTTCGATCTCGATGACCGGCGTCGGCCTCAGGACGCCGGCATTGTTGACCAGGACGTGGATAGCGCCGAAGCGTTTCAGGGCCTGCTCCACCAAGCGGGAGACGTCGCCGCCGGAAGAAACGTCGCCGGCCACGGCCTCCAACTCGACAGCCTTTCCCTCCAAGGCTGTGACGGTAGCACGAAGGGTTTGCCGATTCCGGTCGTTGAGCACCA
The DNA here is from genome assembly GCA_965263035.1 of Acidobacteriota bacterium. Lineage (GTDB taxonomy): Bacteria > Acidobacteriota > UBA6911 > RPQK01 > JAJDTT01 > JAJDTT01. The sequence goes on along the minus strand of OZ253580.1, from coordinate 2,785,112 downwards.
GGCGAGCGCCGGCGGTGGCCATTCTCTCCGCCACGGCCCTGCCCATTCCCTGGGCGGCGCCCGTGATCAGCGCGACCCTTCCCTCCAGTTCGAGAGCCATCAGTATTCCAAGAGCCCGGTTTCCTGACCCGCTTCGCGGAACGCGGACAGGGCTCGGTCCAGGTCCTGGCGCGTGTGAGCCGCGGAAAGCTGAACTCGAATGCGGGCCTCTCCCCGGGGGACCACCGGAAAGCTGAAACCGACGACGAAAATGCCGCGTGAGTTGACCGCGCGGGCCATCTGAACGGTCCTGACCTCATCTCGAATCATGATGGGAACGATGGGATGGCTCCCTTCGATGACTTCGAACCCCAGACGGGCCAGACCCGTTCTGAAGTAGCGCGTGTTCTGGTGCAGGGTCCGGCGCAGACTGTCGTCCTGCTGGATCAGTTCCAGGGCCTTGAGAGCGGCGGCGACGATCGGGGGAGCCACCGTGTTGGAGAACAGGTAGGGCCTGGAGCGCTGCCTCAGATAGCGGATGATCTCCTTGCGGCCCGAGGTGAATCCGCCGGAGGCCCCTCCCAGGGCTTTCCCCAAGGTGCCCGTGACGATATCGACACGGTCCATCACCCCCAGTTCCTCGGCGGTCCCGCGCCCGGTGGGCCCCAGAAAGCCGGTGGCGTGGGAATCGTCCACCATCACCAGGGCCTGGTGGGTGCGGGCCAGATCGCAGATTTCCGCCAGGCGGCCCAGATCGCCCTGCATGCTGAAGACGCCGTCGGTGGCGATGAGGCGAAAGCGGCAGTCTCGGGTCTCCTTGAGCTTCCGCTCCAGGTCTTCCATGTCGCTGTGGCCGAAGACCTTTTTCCGAGCCCGGCAGAGACGGATTCCATCGATGATGCTGGCGTGATTGAGAGCGTCGCTGAGAATGGCGTCCTGGGGTCCCAGCAGGGTTTCGAACAGGCCGGCATTGGCGTCGAAGCAGGAGGTGTACAGGATCGTGTCCTCGGTCGCCAGAAATTCGGACAGTTCCGCCTCCAACTCCTTGTGGATGTCCTGAGTCCCGCAGATGAAGCGCACTGAGGCCATTCCGAAGCCGTGACTTTCCAGACCCTCTCTGGCCGCCGCCACGATCTCCGGGTGATGGGCCAGGCCCAGGTAGTTGTTGGCGCAGAAGTTGATGACCTCTCCGTCCCGAGTTCGGACCTGCGGCTCCTGAGGCGTGAGGATGACCTGTTCGTCCTTGTAGAGACCCGAGTCCCGGATTTCCTGGAGTTCGCCTTCCAGCCAGGATTTCATCGCTGCATAGGGCATGGGTTCTCCATCTGAAGGGGAAGCTACCGATGAATCGCACCTCTCGCGGCGGTGGTTTCGGACGTCTCCGGGACCGAGGCGCGGGAGAAGTGGGAATAATCCGCGCCGGGACGCAGGATGATCTTGCAGGCTTCCCCGCCGGCCAGCAATTCCATGGCCTGGTGGATGTCCTCCAGTCCCAACTGCCGCGTGATGAGCGGCCTGAGGTCCACGACCCCACTTTCCAGCAGCCATCGGGTCCGGTACCAGGTATCGAAGATACGGCGGCCGTGGAGGGCCAGAACCGTCAGGTTCTTGAAAATCATCTGTTCGGCGACGTCGATCTGCACCGGATTCGAGGGGATCCCGAACAAGGTGACCCGGCCGCCGTTCCGAACGCCGCGGAAGGCGGCGTCGATGGCCGACGGAGCCCCGCTCATCTCCAGGACGATGTCGACGCCCAGGCCGTCGTTGTTCCGGACCAGCCAATCGGCGGTCTCCAACGAGCCACCGGCCTCGGCGGCGTTCAGGACATGGTGAGCTCCCATTTTCCGGGCCAGGCCCAGGCGATAGTCGTTCAGGTCGACGGCCAAGATACGGGCCGCACCCGAGGCCCGGGCAATGCCGACGGAAAACAGGCCGATGGCGCCGCACCCGAGAATGGCGACGCTCTGGCCCGACAAGTCATGGGCATTGGTGGCGAAGACGGCGTTGCCGAAGGGTTCCTGCAGGCTGGCGACCTCCGGAGACATTTTGGATCGGTCGTTCTGCCAGATCACCTTCTCCGGAACCGCCACGTATTCCGCAAACGCCCCGTCCATGGCGATGCCGAGGATTCGGGTCGAAGGGCACATGTGGGCTTGGCCGGTCCGGCACTGGAAACACATTCCGCAGGTGATGTGGCTCTCCGCGGAGACGTAGTCTCCCACCCGCACCCGGCTCACCGCCTTTCCCACGTCCACGACGGTTCCCGAGAATTCATGGCCCAGGGTCAATGGGGGACGGATTCGTTGGGCGCTCCAGTCGTCCCAATTCCAGATGTGGAGATCCGTCCCGCAGATGCTGGCCGCCTCGACTCCGACCAGGACCTGGTCCCGGTCCAGTTCCGGGAGAGGAACCTCCACGACATCGAAGCCTTTCCCGGGCCGCACCTTGCGAACCGCAACCATTCTCTCCGGCATGACGGCAACCAAGTCTATAGCAGCCCAGGGCAGAACTCCAGTTGGGAAAAGGAGTCAGAGACGTGAAGGCGTAGAGTAGACTTCGTGGTCGGCGGGTCCCATTCGGCGGTGGAGGCGAACGGGTCGAATGGAGGGAAGTGAGAGCCGGGCTACAGGCCGGCTGCTACGGCGACTTTTGGACCTGGCTCCGATACAATAAGGTGCCTGAAACCATGTTGACGACAGCAGGCTGCATAGGGCGCTTGGGACGTGTCCGGCGGTTGATGGAGGAGCGGAAATGGGATGCGCTTCTTCTCACCGACTCGAGAAACGTCCGTCATTTCCAGTCCGTGGTGGTCGATCCCGGTCATCCGGTCCTCCTCTGGATCGAACCTCAGGGGACTCCTATGCTGGCCACCGACTCCCAGCAGGCCCCGGCCCGAGCCGAGGTGGTGCCCTTCGAGAGCTATTCGCCCAAGCGGGTCCTGGACCGGCCCTGGATGGAAGCCGTGGAAGCTCTGGCGCCCAGGCTCAAAGGCCGATCGGCCCCCTCCATCGGGACCGACAAGGAGGCGTCGAACGGGTTGGTGTTGGAACTGTTGGGGGACCTCTTCCAGGCTTCGCGGGTGCGGGACATCTCTCCGGAGCTGGACGATCTGAGACGCCGGAGGGACCCGGACGAGGTCGAAGTCCTGAAACGAGTCGCCGGGGTGGCCGAGGCGGGCTACGTCAGAGCGCGGGAAGTTCTGTCGCCGGGCCGCTCGGAACTGGAGGTCTACATCGAGATCGTTTCCGCCATGATCGAAAACGCCGGGGAGCCCATCCGGGTCGGCGGCGATTTTGCCACGGGACCGCGAAGCACGAGCAGTGGCGGTCCACCCATCGACCGGAGGTTGGAGGCGGGGGATCTCAGTCCCTACGATCTCTTTCCCGAGTGCTGGGGATATGGAGCGGACCTCTGCAGAAGCCTCACCGTCGGTCCCCCCTCGGCCCCGCAGCGGCGGGGTTGGGAGATCGTCACGGCGGCGCTCGAACTGGCCGAGAGCTTGCTGGAGCCGGGCCGCCCCGCGCGCGAGGCGTATGCGACGATTCGCGCGTTCCTGGAGCGGGACCCGCTTTCCGCCGGCACCTTCTGGCACCATCTGGGTCACGGCGTCGGGATGGGGGGGCACGAGAACCCACGCCTGGTCCCGGACAGCCATCACATCCTTCGACTCGGCGACGTCATCTCCATCGAGCCCGGTTTCTACAACCCGGAGCTGCAGGGCGGCCTCCGGATCGAGAACACCTACTGGCTCACGGAAAGCGGTCCCCAGCAGCTCAATTCCCATCCGACGGAACTCTATCTGGGTGGGTAGCTGGACCGCCTCACCCTTCCTGACCAGACATTGGTTTCTGCTGGCGCTGGCGTTCGCCGTCGCCGCCCCCATCTATTGGCCCGAGGCCCTCCGTCCGCTCCATACGTTCGTCGATCCGGGCCGGAACGTGGCCGCAGTCATGCTGATCAACGGTCTGACTCTGGACGGACGCAGGATCCTCAACTCCTTGCGCGTACCGGGCCGGGTCCTCTCCGGGGTGCTCATCGGCTATGCGGTCGTGGCGGTCCTTGGTTTCGGTGCCTCGCGACTCCTGCTGGAGACCAACCGGAGCCTGGCCCTGGGGGTCCTGGTGATCAGCGCCATGCCCACCACCTTGGCCTCCAGCATCATCTGGACCCGCATGGCCCGGGGCAACGCCGCCCTGGCTCTGGTGATGGTGGTGACCAGTAACGGCCTGGGGTTTCTCCTCACCCCGCTGATCCTGTTTCTCACCATCGGGACCTTCATGACACTGAGCCTGGAAGAGATGATGGGGGGATTCGCACTGGTGGTGCTGGCGCCATTGGCACTGGGTCAGGGTCTGCGTCTGGCCGGCCCCGTGGTTCGAATCGTGCATCGATACGCCAGGACTCTGTCCAACGCCTCCCGTCTCCTGATCCTGTTGGCCGTGTCCGGCGCCGTCGTCTCCGGGGTCACCGACGTGGAAGCGGGACGAGGGGAAATGTCCAGTTGGGAGTTGGCCGCGGTCGGCCTGATCACCGTCGCGGTTCATGGCGCCGCCGCGGCACTCTGCTGGAGCCTGGGAGGGATCCTGGGCTGGAATCGGGAAGACCGGACAGCTCTGCTCTTCTGCGGTTCCCAGAAGACACTGCCGGCGGCCCTGTACGTTTCGACCGAGTTCCTGCCCGGCTTCGGCCTCGTGCCCATTCCCTGTGTGCTCTATCATGTGGGCCAACTGATGCTGGACTCTTGGCTGGTGGAAACGATTCGGTCCGGAGGGGAGTCGCCCGCCTCTCACGAGAAAAGAGAGTAGTAGCGCAGGTGGGGACTCCCGGGCATACTGATGCGCGGATTTCGACAACAAATTCGACTGGAGTGAGTGTCATGACTCTGGGAAGCGATCCGAAGGAGTTTGAATCCCGGTTGGAGGCGGTTCGGGTGTGGGAGCCGCGAGTGCAGGCCCTGGTGGACTGGAAGGAGGCGGCCGCCCGAAGACGCTTCTCCGAGGCCGGATCGGGCCCGTTGGCGGGATGGTCCCTGGGAGTGAAGGACATCGTGGACGTGGAGGGCATGGCGACGCGCTCCAACGCCGATTTCATTCCCTGGCGCCCCGCCTCCCGAGACGCCGCCGTGGTCGAGGCCCTCCGAGCCCGCGGCGCCTTCGTCCTCAGCAAGACGGTGACCACCACCTTCGCCTTCTTCGATCCCGGACCCACCCGAAACCCCTGGAACCCCGATCACACTCCGGGCGGCTCCAGCAGCGGCTCGGCAGCAGCCGTCGCCTGCGGGATGATCCGCTTGGGATTGGGAAGTCAGACGGTCGCCTCCGTCAACCGGCCTGCCAGCTATTGCGGGGTCGTGGGTTTGAAGCCGTCCTATGGCCGGATTCCCATCGAAGGAGTCTTCCCCTTCTCTCCCAGCTTCGACACCCTCGGATTTTTTACGGCTGATGTTTCCGATGCCCTGGTGGCGTACCAGGCTCTGACGGGCGAGTCGCCGGCGCCGCCGGCGTCACCGGTTCGGGTCGGTCTGCTGCCCGATCTGCGGGTGGAGGCCGCCGACCCGGAGATGCTCGCGGCCTTGGAGCAGGCTGGACGGCGGCTGGAATCGGAGAGCTTCCAGCCGTCTTCCGCCGAACTGCCTTCCTGCTGCGAGGAAGCCTTCGACAACCACTGGACGCTGGTGACAGCTGAAGCCTCGGTGGTGCACCGCAGCCTCTTCCGGGACTTTGGAGAGTCCTATCCTCCCAAGCTGAGCGCCCTGATTCAGAGAGGCGGGAGGATCGAAACGTCGGAATTGGAGCGGATCCAGCGCCACCGGGAGCGCGTCCGGGAGGAGACCGAACGCCTTTTTGCTGATTTCCATGTGCTTTTGTGTCCATCGGCTCCGGGAGGGGCGCCGGCTGGAATCGGGGCCCCCGGAGATCCTCGCTTCAGCCTGATCTGGACCTATACGGGACTGCCCACGCTGACTCTGCCCTATTGCCTCTCTCAGTCGGGACTTCCCCTGGGCCTCCAGTTGGTGGCGCCCCCGAATCGGGAGGCGGACCTGTTGGCCATCGGAAGAGAAATGGAATCCGTCTTCGAATTTTCCCGGAGACATCCTCTGAGACTCGATTGGCAGACGGCGTCCCGACGCAGAGAAGGCGAGTGAAGGCAACGCCGATTCGGACCATTCGGGCGATTCTCTTCGATTTCGACGGCACGCTCACCCGTCCTGGTTCTCTCGACTTCCAACGGCTGCGGGAGGAACTGTCCAGTCCGGCCGGGGCCCCCATATTGGAATATATCCAGGGACTACCTCCGGACCGGCGCCGGCGATGCTTGCGTGTCCTCCACCGCTTCGAGATGGAGGGCGCAGCCCGATCCCGCCCCAACGACGGAGCCGAGGAACTGATTCGGGAGCTGCAGGAAAAGGGTCTACCGCTGGCCGTCGTCAGTCGCAACAGCCGTGCCGCGGTGGTCCGTGCCCTGGAGAACTTTCCCTCCATCGGCCCCTCCGATTTCGACGTCATCATCTCCAGGGACGACGACGTCTTGCCCAAACCGCATCCCTCAGGGATCCGGCTCGCCGCCAGTACCATGGGAGTCAGTGAGGGCGAGACCTTGGTGGTGGGAGATTTCCATTTCGACATCGACGCGGGCCTTCGAGCCGGCTCGCCCACGGTCTTTCTCACCAACAGCCGGATGGAACCACCCGACACTCTCACTCCGGACTACGTGGTCGAGACTCTGGCGCAAGTGGGAGCGTTGGTGCGCGACAGGCTGCCCCTGGCGGCGGGGAAACTTCCGAACCGCATGCTGGCCCGGTTCCTGGACGAGAGGGAGCCGGCCGACCCCTCGCTTCTCATCGGTCCTGGGATTGGAGAGGATACGGCCGCGGTGGCGCTCGAGCGGGGGGAGGAGGTCCTGATTCTGAAGTCGGATCCCATCACCTTCGCCACCGACGAGATGGGGTACTACGCGCTGGTGGTCAACGCCAACGACGTGGCCACGTCCGGGGGCACGCCGCGCTGGCTGCTGACCACCCTCCTGTTTCCTCTGGGAACCACCGCCGAACAGGTCGCGCAGCTCATGGCGAGTCTCCAGTGCTGGTGCGACCGGCTGGAAGTGACCCTTTGCGGGGGTCACACCGAGATCACGGACTCGGTCAACAAAACGGTCGTAGTGGGGCAGATGGTGGGGACAGCCAAGCGGAGCCGGCTCTTGGACAAGAAGCGGATCCGGCGCGGAGACCAGATCCTCCTGACCAAGGCATTGGCGGTGGAGGGGACGGCCATCCTGGCCCGCGAGTTCCCCCAGGCCCTGGAAAGTCTGGGCGTCCCGGCGGATGAAATCTCCCGTTGCGGGCAGTTCCTCTTCTCGCCCGGGATCAGCGTCCTGGAGGAGGCCGAGACGGTGCTGGAGTCGGGAGGAGTTTCGGCTCTCCACGATGTGACCGAAGGGGGAGTCTCCACGGCCCTGGAGGAATTGACCCATGCCGGGCGGCACCGCATTCGAATCCGGATCCACCAGGTTCCCGTCTTTCCCGAGACGGCGCGGATCTGCCGGCTGCTGGGCATCGATCCCCTGGGACTCATCGGCTCCGGCAGCCTCCTCATCGTCTGCCGGGCCGATTCCCGCGAGCGGTTGCAGGAAGCACTTGGAGACCGGGGAATCCGGGCAACCCCGGTGGGGGAGGTCCTGGGGCCCGGGTCGGGGGTCGAAGCAGTGGACGGCAACGGTGAGCCTCACCCCTGGCCTCATTTCGAGACCGACGAGCTGCCGCGAGCCGTCGAGAAGCTGCAGCGGATCAAAAACTGAGGAACGGGAATCAAAACCTCCTTCCTAGAAAAACAATACGGGCACCCTGGGAGCGAGGACATTCTTGTCCCCGTCTTCATCGCCGACGCGGAACCGGCGGCTGGAAAGCTGTTGCTCCCAGACATCCCGTTTTTCTGGTTGGATTGCGCCGGGCCGGGGCCGGTGGGGGACTTCTGAGAAACCGAGCAAAGAGCAAAGAGCAAAGAGCAAAGAGTGAAGAAAGGCGCGTAGTTTACGCGTAGCGGGCACCTCTACCGAAAACGATCTGGTTAAGGATTCTGGAGCCAGATTGGTTCGAAGGCTTGTTTCTTCCATGAATCTTCCGGAGCCCAGCCGGGAGCTTTCCTCTTTTCTCTTTCCTCACCGACGGGGCTTGTCTCGCAACCGTCCCGGGTGTACTTTGCGCGGGCGTTGGTTCCGAGATCGAGGACGAAGAGAGGATGACGGAGAAAAGCGATGTTCTCGTCATCGGCGGCGGTGTCATCGGCGTCTGCTCCGCCTACTATCTGGCAAAGCGGGGATGCGCCGTCACCCTGGTCGAAAGAGGGGAGATCTGTTCCGGGAGTTCATACGGGAACTCGGGGCTGGTCGTCCCCAGCCACTCGGTCCCTCTGGCCGCGCCTGGAGTGCTCAGCCAGGGCCTTCGATGGTTGCTCGACCCGGTGAGCCCCTTCTACATCAAGCCCCGTTTCGATCTCGACCTGGTGCGCTGGCTCTGGTGGTTTCAACAGGCTTCCAGGGTGGAGCCCATGCGAAAGGGCGTTCCCGTTCTGCGGGATCTCTCGCAAGCCAGCTTGGATTTGTATCGGGATCTGGCCGATCAAGGCGAACTGGAGTTCGGTTTCCGGCAGCAGGGCTGGCTGCAGATCTTTCGATCCGAGTCGCTTCTGGCCAAAGCCCTGGCAGAAGCTCGGCTCCTGAGAGAATTCGGTCTCGAATCCACTCTGCTGGACACGCATCGAGTCCGGGAGATGGAGCCGAATGTGCGTCCGTCGATCATCGCCGGAATCCATTTTCCGGACGACGCTCATCTGATCCCGCACCGATTCGTCCACCAGATGGCGGCAGGCGCCCGCCGCGCGGGCGCGGTCTTGCGGACCGGGACCGAAGTGCTGGAGATGAAGACCTCCGGGACTCGGGTCACGCGGGTGGTGACGACCCGAGGGGATTTCCGGCCCGAACAGGTGGTGCTTGCCGCCGGATCCTGGTCTCCCCGGGTCGCTCGAACCGTGGCGCTGGACATCCCCGTCCAGCCCGCCAAGGGATATAGCGTGACCGTCAAGGCTCCCGCAAACCCCCCGCGAGTTCCTTTGATGCTGGCCGATGCCAAGGTGGCCGCCACTCCCATGGGGGACAGGCTGCGTTTCGGTGGAACCCTGGAACTGGCCGGCCTGGACCTTTCGGTGAATCTGCCGCGGGTCCGGGCCATCCTGCGGGCCGCCCGAGCCCATCTGACCGGTCTGGAAGAGTTGGATCTCCACGAGATCTGGAGAGGCCTGCGCCCGCTGACCCCGGACGGCCTTCCTTTCATCGGACGGACTCGGAAGCTGAACAACCTGTTGTTGGCGACGGGCCACGCCACGATCGGCATCTCTCTGGGGCCCATCACGGGAAAACTGATCTCGGAAGTGGCCGCCGAGGAGGGCGTCAGCCAGGACCTGTCGCGCCTGGAACCGGAACGCTTTCAATAGATCCTGAATCGGACCATTCATCGAGGAAAACACCATGCCCAAAGTGATGATCACGCCCACCAGCATGCAGCATCGACCCTCTCCCTATGCCGACCTCCTGAAACGGGTCGGCTTCGAGGTGCGTTATCCCACCAACCCGGAGTTGGTCATGGGTCTGATCGGTGACCAGGAGGCCATCAGTCAGCTGGAGGGAATGGAGGCCGTCATCGCGGGCGGGGAATATTTCACGCCTGCGGTCCTGGACGGGCTGCCGGAACTCCGAGTCATCGCCCGGGCCGGCGTGGGTTTCGACCGGGTGGACGTCGAGGCCGCCACTCGCCGCGGAGTGGCGGTGACGGTGACTCCCACGGCCAATCACGAGGCCGTTGCCGAGCACGCCATCACCCTGTTGCTGGCCACCGTCCGGTCCATCATCCCCACTTCCAGGCAAGTCGCGGCCGGAAGATGGCCCCGGGAGCCCTTGGGCACGGTAAGGGGGAAAACCTTGGGAATCGTCGGTCTGGGACGGATCGGACGCAGCACCGCAGTCCGGGCCATCCCGCTGGGAATGAAGGTGGTCGCCCACGAGATTTTTCCGGATCAGGAATTCGTCGGTGCACACGGTATCGAATTGCTGAGCTTCGAGCAGCTTCTGGAGCGCTCGGATTTCATCACCCTGCACTGTCCGCTGACGGATCAGACCCGGCACTTCTTCGGAAGAGCGGCGTTCGATCGGATGAAACCGGGGAGCATTCTGATCAACACGGCCCGTGGACCACTGGTCAAGGAGACGGACTTGCTCGAGGCCTTGAGGTCGGGCCGGCTTCGGGCTGCCGGACTCGACGTCCTGGAGCAGGAGCCGCCGGATCCGGACAACCCCCTGCTGCGGATGGGAAACGTTCTGGTCACGTCTCATCAGGCGGGATGCGACGAGGCCTCGGTGATCGCAATGGGAATGGAAGCCGCCCAGTGCATCATCACCTTGAACCAGGGCAACTGGCCCGAAGGGGCGGTCATCAACGACGAGCTGAAGTCCGGCTGGAAGTGGTGACGCCGGAGAGGAAAGAGAAGAAAGGAGAGAGAAAAGAAAGAAAGAGGAGGCAGCGGGGTTACGGGTCCGGTATTTGCTTCTTGGTCGAGCTGTCGGACTTGGGAGCAAGAAGCTCTCCTACTCGTCGGGCCCCGGCGAAGTCAGGATAGAAACACGTCCTCTTCACTCTTTCCTCTTTTCTCTCTCCTGCTTTTCTCGCTCCGCTTGCTAGACTTCATGCGTGTCGGACCTGCGAAAGCTGATTCCCTACATCCTGCCGACGGCCCATTGGCTCCTGCTGGGCTTTCTGCTGTTGTTCGTCAGCGGCGGCTTGGACGGTTTCATCACGGTGCTCCTGAAGCCGATCTTCGACCAGTTGGCTCCCGCCGGAGAGACGATTGGGGCGGTCCAGACCAAGTTCGATTTTCTGCAGGAATATATGGGACTGGGAGAGGGCAGCCTCCGCCGAATCGCCTTTCTCCTGGTCGGGTTGTCCCTGCTCAAGGCGTTCCTGCTCTATTTTGCCGAATACCTCATGAGCTACTGTGGACAGAACGTGGTGGCTCTCTTGAGAAATCGCCTCTACGGGCGCCTGCTTCACCAGTCCGCCGCCTTCTTCTCGGATCAACCCACCGGACAGCTCATGTCCCGGGTGCTCAACGACACGGAACGATTGCTGGAAGCGGCCAGCAAGTCCCTGACTGATTTCCTGCGTCAGGTCTTCCTCTTGTTGTTCTTTCTGGGACTGATCTTCTACATCAATTGGCAGTTGTCCCTGCTGGCGTTGCTCATGGCTCCGGTGGTGCTGGGATTGGCGGCACGCCTGGGACGGAAGATGCGGGGGGTCAGCCACGAGAGCCAGGAAAATCTGGCCCGTCTTTCCCAATTGTTGCAGGAGACATTGGCTGGTCAAAAGATCGTCCAGGCGTTCGGAATGGAGAACTACGAGAAGAAACGCTTTCGCCGTTCCATCGGAGATCTGGTCGACGCCAATCTCAAGGGGGCCCGGCTCTCGGCCCTGGCGTCGCCCATGGTCGAGTTCCTCGGGTATGCTTCCTTCGTGCCTTTCCTGTTCTACGCCAACCGGCAGGTTCAGGAAGGACTGGGAATCGGGGTCCTGGTGGTTTTCCTGGCGGCCCTGTTTCGCCTCTATGAGCCGGTCAGAAAGCTCTCCAGAATGCACTTGCACTTCCAACAGGCGTTCGCATCGTCCAGCCGGATCTTCGACTTGCTGGGTTCTCGAGTCGGCGTGACGGACATCCCCGCGGCCATTGAAATCGACCCGGTCGCCCGCTCCATTGCCTTCGAGAAGGTGTCGTTCCGCTACGAGCAGGGCGACGTTCCCGTGCTCCGTCAGATCAATCTGAACCTGGCCCGCGGAGAGATCCTGGCACTGGTGGGGACCAGCGGAGCCGGCAAGAGTACGCTGGCCAGCCTTCTTCCCCGTTTCCATGACCCTTCTTCGGGCCGGATCTCCATTGACGGTACGGACATCCGGACGGCGTCCCTCCGTTCCCTGCGGCGGCAGATCGCCCTCGTCCCTCAGGAGACCTTTCTGTTCGACGACACGATCCGAAACAATATCGCGTACGGACGCCCCGACTGCGATGATGCCCAGGTCAGAAGAGCGGCCCGTATGGCATTCATCCATGACTTTATCGAAACCTTGCCCGCCGGCTACGAAACCCGTATCGGCGAGCGGGGAGCTCGACTCTCCGGGGGGCAGCGCCAGCGGGTCGCCATTGCCCGTGCGCTCGTCAAGGATGCCTCGATCCTGATTCTGGACGAGGCGACCTCGGCCCTGGACGCCGAGTCGGAGCGGCTGGTCCAGGAGGCACTTCTGAACCTCCTCCGGGAGAGGACCGCCCTGGTCATCGCTCACCGTTTGTCGACGGTGCTCCTGGCGGATCGGATCGCACTCATGGAGGAGGGGCGGATTGTGGACGTGGGAGACCACGATACACTGTTGGAGCGTTCCGCCTCTTACCGCAGGCTGCACCGGCTGCAGTTGGAACCGCAAGCATGACAGCCCGTGGCAAAAGTCGTCACGGCATTCGACCGTCCCTGCATCGTGCGCGGACTGCGTTGCTATCGGCTCACATACTCCCGGTATGCTCCCTCCGAAGCGCCTGGTCCGGCGGGCGCAGGACCGGTCTCGGTGCTCGCGCGATTTTCACCACGGACTGATGAAACCATCGGAGGATCCATGTACAGCATGACCGGTTTTGGACAAGCCGAGGCGGCCTTCGAGACCATGGACGTCTCGGTGGAAGTCCGGACCCTCAACAGCCGATACCTGGACCTGAAGCTGAGACTCCCGCACGGAGCCAGGTTCCTGGAAGCTCGATTGCGCCAGCTGGTCCGGGAAAAGCTGAGCCGGGGACGAGTGGACCTGACCCTGGAGATCGCCTGGAAATCTCAGAGCCGCTACCGGATCGACGATGAACTGGTGAAGAACTATCTGATGATCGTGGAGCATCTCCGGTCCCTGGGAGTCGGCGGAGAGCTGGACGCGGCGACCTGTTTGCGGCTGTCCGGCATGCTGGTTGCCAACCAGCCGGCGGACGAGATCCGCCCCTTCTCCGATGATCTGCTGGCAGTGGCCGGGGAGGCCCTGGATCAGGTTGTGGACGCCCGCCGGGCCGAGGGAGCGCGATTGTTCGAGGACCTGACGGCGAGGATCCAGACCCTCGAAGGGACGGTGAAGGATATCGGAGGACACGCGCCGGAGGTGTTCGAGCAGGCTCGCGCCAAGTTGAAGAAGCGGCTGGATGAGATGAACCTCTCCTTTGCTCCGGACCCGGGGCGCCTGGCCGAAGAGATCGCGTACTACGCCGCCCGGGCGGAGATCTCCGAGGAGATCACCCGCATGAGCAGCCATCTGGTTCGTTTCTCCGATCAACTCCTGGCGCCGGGATCCGAACCCCGGGGAAAGAATCTGGATTTCCTGTGTCAGGAAATGAACCGGGAAGTGACGACCATCCTGGCCAAGAGCGCTCTGCCCCAGGTCTCGAACTTGGCCCTGGAGGCGAAGGGCGAGATCGAGAAGATCCGGGAACAAGTACAGAATATAGAATAGCGGTCCGGTGTCCGGAGACCCGGCCGATCGTCGAGAATATCGGAGGGGATACGCGCGGCATGGCAGGCAGATTGATCGTTATGAGCGGCCCCTCGGGAGCCGGGAAGACGAGCCTGGGCCGGGCCTTGGTCGAGCAGGTCGAAGGCATCCGTTTCTCCGTCAGCCATACCACGCGGCAACCCCGGCAAGGCGAGCGTCACGGCGTCGAATATTTCTTCGTCTCCGAACCTGAGTTTCTCGACATGGTGGCCCGCGATCGGTTCCTGGAGCACGCTCGGGTGCACGGCCACTATTACGGCACGGCCCGCGCGTGGGTCAGAGAATGTCTCGGTTCGGGACAGGACGTGTTGCTGGACATCGACGTTCAAGGGGCTCGTCAGATCATGAAGCAGGTCCCGGACGCGCTGACGATCCTGATCCTGCCGCCTTCGCGGAAGGAACTGGAGCGCCGCCTGACCGACAGGGGGCAGGACCGCCTGGCGGTCATCCGGAGGCGCATGGAGCGAGCGGCCGAAGAAGTTTGCGCCTACGAACGGTACCGGTACGCTATAATAAACGATTCCCTCAAGGACGCCTTGCTGGAGTTGAAGTCGGCGGTCGGTTTCCATGGATCCGATTCCGGCGGCTTGGTTCGGAACACCAGGCGGATCCAAGAGGTGATAGGAACATTCAAGGAGGCCCAATGATCATAAACATTCCTGACGAGTACGACAGCAAGTTTCGATTTATTCTGGTCGCGGCCGCGAGGGCCAAGCAACTTCAGAACGGCTATCCTCCCATGATCGACGAGAAGTCCCCGAAGCCGGCCCACATCGCCATTCAGGAAGCGCAACAGGGACTCATCACCTGGGAAATCCTGGAAGAAGCGGACGAGGACGCGGTCGAGACCGAATTCGACGGCAGCGAAGAATACTGACTATCCCATGCGGATCGTTCTGGGGGTCACCGGCTGCATCGCGGCCTATAAATCCGCCGTTATCTTGAGATTGCTTCAGGAGGGAGGCTGTGAGGTGCTCCCGGTGATGACCGAGCATGCCAAGAGATTCCTGGGACCGTTGACCCTGGAGAAGCTCTCGGGGAACCGTGTCGTGGACAGCCTGTTCCGGGATTCCTCGACGGCCATCGAACATATCGCCTTGGCTCGCAGCAGCGAACTGTTGCTGGTGGCGCCGGCGACGGCCAACACTCTGGCCAAGTTCGCCCACGGCATCGGGGACGACTTCCTGAGCACTCTCTACATTTCCACCGTCACTCCCACCGTCGTGGCTCCCGCCATGAACGTCGAGATGTGGCGCCACCCCGCGACGCAAACCAATCTGGAGATTCTGCGCGGGCGCGGAGTCTCCGTCGTGGAGCCGGAAGCGGGCTACCTGGCCTGTGGAGAAGTGGGGGAGGGACGTCTGGCCGCGCCGGAGGTCATTGTCGAACGGGCACTTCGGATCCTCAGCCGAGGGAAGGGACTGGAAGGCAAACGGGTGCTCGTCACTGCCGGTCCCACTGTCGAAGACATCGATCCGGTCCGTTTCCTCTCGAACCGGTCCTCGGGGAAGATGGGATACGCCATCGCCGCGGAGGCCCATGATCGGGGCGCTCGCGTCACCTTGGTCTCGGGGCCGACCCATCTGAACCCGCCGGCAGGAGTGGAACTGATTGCCGTCCGTTCGGCCGAGGAGATGGCCACCGCCGTCGGGGGCCGCTTCGATCGGTCGGAGATCGTGATCATGGCCGCCGCGGTGGGAGACTTCGCTCCGGTCCACCGGTATCGGGAGAAGATCAAGAAAGACGAGGGCAGTCTCGGCGCGCTCCAGCTTCGACCGGTTCGGGACATCCTCAAGGAGTTGGGAGAGAAGAAACGGGCCGGTCAGTTCCTGGTGGGCTTCGCCGCCGAGTCCGGCAGTCTCCGGCGAAACGCCCTCGAAAAACTGCGCCGGAAGCGGCTGGACCTGGTCGTCGCCAACGACATCTCCCGTCCCGATCGAGGCTTCGCGTCGGACTACAATCAGGTGCTGCTGCTGGATCCGGAGGGAGGGGAAGAGAATTCTCCCCTGCTTCGCAAGACCCGGGTGGCGGCCTTCCTGTGGGATCGAATCCAGGACCTGCTGGTCTCCCGCCCGGTTCAGGTCGCGTGAACAGCCCGCGGCAAGAGTCGTCACGGCATTCGACCGGCCCTGGATCCCGGCGGACTGCGTTGCGCCTCGGTCGCATACTCCCGGTATGCTCCCTCATCGCGCCTGGTCCGGCGGGCGCAGGAACGGTCTCGGTGCTCGCGGGACTTTCACCACGGACTGTGGAGGCGTTGTGGCCAAGGTAGGATTCGTCGCCCTGATCGGCCGCCCCAACTCGGGGAAGTCCAGCCTTCTGAACCGCCTCATCCGATCCAAGGTCTCCATCGTCAGCGAAAAGCCTCAGACCACGAGACGCCGGATTCTGGGCGTCCTGACCCGGCCGGGCTCCCAGATCATCTTCGTGGATACTCCCGGAGTCCATCGCCCCGGCTATCGGCTCAACGAAAGAATGATGGGCGCAGTCTACGAGGCGCTGAGGTCGGTGGACCTGGTTCTCCACATGGTGGATGCCTCTGAGCGTTTCGGCAAGGGCGAGAAATACGTCCTGGATCTGATTCGTCGGATCCGGCAGCCTGCGATCCTGCTGCTCAACAAGGTAGACGTCATCAACAAGGGGCGATTGCTTCCCATGATGGATTTCTACCACCGGCAGCACGGTTATCGGGAGATCATTCCCATCTCGGCTCGCAAGGGAGACAACCTGGCGGTCCTGCTGGACCGGATCGCCGAGAACCTTCCCGAACGGGAGTTCGAGTATCCGGCCGATTACCTGACGGACCAACCGGAGCGATCCCTGGTCGGCGAGTTCATCCGGGAGAAGGCGTTGGATTGCACCCGGCAGGAACTTCCCTATTCCATCGCCGTCCTGGTGGAGGAGTTCGATGAGGGACGGCGGGCCAGCGGCCTGGTGGTGATCCGGGCCTCCATCGTGGTGGAGAAGGAGAGCCAGAAGAAGATCGTCGTGGGCCGGGCCGGCCGGATGATCAAGACCATCGGGACGCGGGCCCGCATGGAGATCCAGCGCTTCCTGGACGTTCCCAGGGTAGCCCTCGAGCTGCACGTCAGTGTCGCGCCCGAGTGGAGGAACCGGGAAGGACTCCTGGATCAGTTCGGAGTCATCTGACGCCGCCGTCCGCCGGATGCCGTTTTGGCACCAGTTCGTAGTAGACTGAACCCACGACCTCCCGGAGGGTTCGTCCTGCATGCGTGAACTGGTCGATCAACTGAACTATTTCGGCGAGCTGGGAGTGACCCATCTCAACCTGAAGAACGTGAATCGGCTTCCGACTCTGCAGGGAATCCGTGAGGAGATCGGGGACTGCAAAAGGTGCAAACTGCACCGGGGACGCCGCAACATCGTGTTCGGAGTCGGGAACCCCGAAGCCGACCTCATGTTCGTGGGAGAGGCTCCGGGAGCCGACGAAGATGCCCAGGGGGTTCCCTTCGTGGGCCGAGCCGGTCAACTCCTGACCCGCATCATCGAGTCCATCGGCCTGCAACGGGAACAGGTCTACATCGCCAATATCCTCAAGTGCCGGCCTCCCGGAAACCGGAACCCCGAAAGGGACGAGGTCGAATCGTGCGAGGGTTTCCTGTTTCAGCAGATCCAAGCCATCAATCCGGTCCTGGTCGTGGCCCTGGGCAGGTACGCGGCTCAGACTCTGCTTCAGACCCAGACCGCCATTTCCCGAATCCGGGGCAAGTTTTTCCCATACAAGGGGAGTCTTCTGCTTCCCACGTTTCACCCTTCCTACCTGCTTCGCAACCCGAGCGCCAAACGGCAGGTCTGGGAGGACATGAAGGCGATCCGGGCCAAGCTGACCGAATTGGGAAGCTCCTACTACACGCCGGGACCCCGGTAGTCTGCTCGATCCCCGCCCGGGATTGGTCTTGGTTGGATCCAGGCCGGTACCGGCCTGGACTTTTCGCACTTGCCCGAGTTTCTCATGTCCGCTGACCTCCCCATCCCGTCCGGCCGAGACCCTGAGCGAGACCGGAACGTCCAGGTTGCGGTACCTCTCCCTCTCTTCCAGGAGTTCACCTACCGAGTCCCCGATCGGATGGAGACGCTGCCGGTTGCCGGCACCCGGGTCCTGGTCCCCTTCGGCCACCGGAAGCTGGTCGGCATCGTGGTTGCCGGGTCGCCTCCGGTTGCCGACCTGGAGTTGAAGGAACTGGAGCGGGTTCTGGATCAGGATCCCGTCCTTTCCGCCCAGCTTCTGAGTCTGGGTCGATGGGTGGCGCGCTACTATTTCTCTCCCCTGGGTGAGGTCCTGCAGAGCATGCTTCCCCCAGGCCTGCTGTCGAAGCCTTCCTCGTCGGTCTCCCGGGCGTGGCCGGTCAAGACCAGGATGTCGATTTGGAGCATCGACCCCTCCCGTGTCCCCGAGCTGACGCCGCGGCAACGGGAGCTTCTGGCGCTGCTGGCCGCCCGGAGACTCCCGGTACCGGTGTCCCGGTTCGTGCGGGAGGCCGGCTCCAGCCACGGCACGCTGAAGGCGTTGGCGGCTCGGGGCGCCCTGGTGCTGAAACCGGAGCGCGTCTACCGCTCTCCGTGGCCTGATTCGGACCCACTCCCACCGGTCACGCGTCATTCGTTGAATCCGGATCAGAGCAGGGTCCTGGAAGAGATCCGAAGGCGGCTGTCCAGCCGCGGCTTTCACAGCATGCTCATCCATGGAATCACGGGAAGCGGAAAGACGGAGGTCTATCTCAACGCCATTTCCCAGGTGGTTCGATCCGGCGGAAGTGCCTTGATGCTGGTGCCCGAAATCGGACTGACCCCCCAGATCTCGAATCAGTTCCGGGGCTGGTTCGGTTCGGAGGTGGCCATTCTCCACAGCGGCCTCTCGGAGGGTGAGAGATTCGACCAATGGTTGCGTATCCGGGAGGGAAACGCTCGGGTCGTGATCGGCACCCGGTCTTCGGTTTTCGCTCCCGTACCCGATCTCAGAATCGCCATCGTCGACGAGGAGCACGACTCTTCCTACAAGCAGGGGGAGATGCCCAGGTATCACGCCCGGGACACGGCGCTGAAGCGTGGGCAGTTGGAGCAGGCTCTGGTGGTGCTGGGTAGCGCCACACCGCAGTTGGAGATCTACCACGGTTCCCGGGACCGGGGACGTCCGCGGGCGGAGGTCCTGCCTCGCAGGGTCCTGGACCGCTCCCTGCCCCAGGTCCAGGTCGTGGACATGAGTCTGGAGTTCCGCAAAACCGGCAAGGCTTTGATCCTCTCGGATCTACTCAGGCGCTCGCTCCAGAAAAGTCTCGACTGCAACGACCAGGCGCTGCTGTTGCTCAATCGCCGGGGCTATTCCTCGGCTCTGCTCTGCCGGAGCTGTGGGCACACCGAGAGCTGCCGGAACTGCAGCATCAGCCTGACCTACCATCGGGACCGGAATCGGCTTCTCTGCCACTATTGCGGGTTTACCCGTTCGCTCCCCACCCGCTGCCGGGAGTGCGGCAAACGGTACATTCACCTGCTGGGGGAAGGGACGGAGAAGGTGCAGGAGGCAATTCAGGGTCTGTTTCCCGAAGCCCGGGTGGGTCGCCTGGACCGGGATACGGTTCGGCGCAAAGGACGCCTGCAACAGATTCTGTCGGACTTTCGCCGGAGGCGGATCGATATTCTGGTGGGCACGCAGATGATCGCCAAGGGGCACGATTTCCCCGGCGTCACGCTGGTCGGCGTCCTGAGCGCGGACCAGGGCTTGAGGTTGCCCGACTTCCGGGCCGCCGAACGGACCTTCCAACTCCTGACTCAGGTCGCGGGCCGGGCCGGACGAGGGGAGCGGGCCGGCCGCGTCGTCATCCAGACCTATTACCCCAACCATTACAGTCTCAAGGCGGCTCGCCGGCAGGACTACCTTCTGTTCTTTCAGGAGGAAATCGAGTTCCGCCGCCGGTTCCAATATCCACCGTTCTCGGCCCTGGTCAGCCTGTTGGTTCAGGGCCGGGACCGAAAATCGACCCTGGACCTGGCCAGCAGGGTCGGCCGGAGGCTGTTGGCGCACCGGAAGCGAATCTCCGCACAGCAGCGGCTCCGCATTCTGGGGCCGGCTCCGGCTCCACTGGAACGGATCAAGGGGGAATACCGTTTCCAGATTCTGATCAAGGCCGTCCGCCGGTCGGAAGCCCTGGGAATCGTCCGTTCAAGCCGGGAGGATCTCTCCCGGAAAGGGGTCAACCTGAAAAAGGTCTCCATAGATGTGGATCCGGTGAACCTGATGTGAGCTCCGATCACCTGGGAGAGGAAAGAGGAAAGAGGAAAGAGGAAAGAGGAAAGCTCCCTCACCGGCTGGGCTCCGGAGGATTCATGGAAGAAACAAGCCTCCGAACCAATCCGGCTCCAGAATCCTTAACCAGATCGTTTTCGGTAGAGGTGCCCGCTACGCGTAAACTACGCGCCTTTCTTCACTCTTTCCTCTTTTTCTCTTTTCTTTGTCCTCTGTTCTTCAGAAGCTACAATTGACTCATGGCTGAGTCTTCGGCAGCGGCTGCTCCCGGACCTTATCTGACGTCAGACGACATTTTCCGAAGCATCAGGGGCTGGGCTCCCGAACCGGTCCTCGACTTCCTGGACCAATTGGCTTTCCTCCTCCCGGATGACATCAAGTATCGCCTCAAGACCGTCATGGACACCCTCCCGCGCCAGGGGGACAACATGCAGAAGGTTCTGGAGGTGGTTCGCGGACAGTGGCGGGAGATCCAGTCGGAGGAGGAGTTGCAGATCAGCGTGGTGGGGATGCCCCAATCGGGGAAGGCGGCACTGATTCGGGCTCTTACCCGGGATCAGGACGAAGTGGACCGGCCCATTTTTCGTTCCGTCGGCATCCAGGGACTGGAAGAGTTCGTCGGATACAGGACGTCGGACGTGACTCGGGATCTGCAGGAGGCTGATTTCATTCTCCTGGTTCTGGACGGCCGCTTCGAAGCCACTCTCTCTACTCGGCGCCTCTTGGAGCGGCTAAAGGACTACGGAACGCCGCTGCTGGTGGTCCTGAGCAAGATGGATCTGGTCCAGCAGCCGAGCCGAATGGTCCGTTCGGCCAGAAGCGTTCTGGGCACCGCTGTGTTCCCGGCTTCCGTGGTCCAGCCGGAGAGACTGGAGCGGCTCCTGAAATCGATCGTCTCGGCCCTCCCCAAGGCCCTCTACCCGCTGACGCGAAGCCTGCCCGGGTTCCGCCGAACCATCTGCAATTCCATCGTGACCCAGGCGGCCTTCTCCGCCGCTTTGGTGGCCGCCGTTCCCATTCCCATCAGCGACATGCTGCCCCTCAGCGCCATTCAGACCGCCATGATCCTGAAGATCGCCAGAGCCTTCGGCTATCCGCTGAATCGGAGCCGCGCCAGGGAACTACTGCCGCTGCTGGCTACCGGAGCCCTGGTGCGGGAGGGGGGAGACCGGTTGCTGCGCCGGTTCCCGGGGAATAAGCACATCTTGCGCGTTTCCGTGGCCGGCATCTGGACCTTTCTCGCCGGTCAGATCGCGGCCCACTACTTTGAGGAAATGCGGCGTCACATCCAGCACCAAGCCAGGGTTGCGCCGGGGGAGTTGAGGCTGGTCAATTCCTGACTCCTGAACCAGGGGCTGAGCCTCGGAAGGCCCTGGCGGATCAGTCGACAACCCTGGCCGGAGAAGCGCTCGCGGGCAAGACGTTCCGGCAGGGTGATTCCAGACATTATGAACAAGGTCTATCGAGAAAGGGACAATCTCCGCTCGCGGCAACGGATCGTCGTGAGTCTGCAGCTGTTCGCGCTGACCATGCTGCAGGCCGCGCCACAACAGGACGCGACCCCCCGTTTTCGCGCCGAGTCGGAGTTGGTGCTGGTGGACCTGGTGGCGACGGACAGGGAGGGCCGTTTCGTCGCCGATCTCAGGGTGGACGAAATCCAGGTTCTGGCGGACGGGAAGCCCCGGAAGATTCAGTACTTCCGATTGGAGCGCGGAGAGCTTGCCGGCGAACCGGCCGAGACTCCGGCGGTTCCCGATTCCCTTCCGGAGTGGGTCCGCGCACCCGGCGGATTTATCGTCTTTCTCCTGGATCTGCAGACCATGGACCTCAACTCGGCGGAGCGGAGCAAGGAGGCTATCCGCGAGTTTCTGCGCTTGGGAATGGATCTCGAAGACCATGCCATGCTGGTCACCATCCGGCCGCCGCTCCGGGTGGACCAACCCTTCACTCGGGATCTGGTGAAGCTGGAGCAGGCCTTGGATCGAGTCCCCTTCCGGCGACAGCAGGCCAGCCTTCTGGAATTTGCCGAGCGGGTGGACAAGATCTTCGAGCGCTTCGAAAGGACCGGAAAGCGCGATTTCAATCGGGAACTAGGAGTCTGCGCGGTAGAAATGATCGTAGCGAGAAAGTGGGGAATCGAGGCCGGATTTTCTCGATTTGGAGGTGCATAGTTGTTCTATTCGCCGAGAAATCGAGGAAATATGGACCGATTCTACCGCTTTCGCAGTAGATCAATCTCTGCCGCGCAGGCTCCTAGCAGTCCGTGGTGAAAGTCCCGCGAGCGCCGAGACCGGTCCTGCGCCCGCCGGACCAAGCGTGATGAGGGAGCATACCGGGAGTATGTGACCGAGTTGCAACGCAGTCCGCGCACGATGCGGGGACGGTCGAATGCCGTGACGACTTTTACCACGGGCTGCTGGATTCCTTGCCTGGGGCAAGCCGGCTGGGATACCTTGCCCTATGCGCTTCGTGGGGGTCATTCCGGCCCGATATGCTTCCAAGCGCCTTCCGGGCAAACCACTCCTCGAAATCGGCGGAAAGACCCTGGTCCAATGGGTCTATCTGCGCGCTCTGCAGTCGACTCGGCTGAACCAGATCCTGGTCGCCACCGACGACGAGAGAATTTTTCGGTCCGTTCGTTCCTGGGACGGCAACGCCGTCATGACCTCGGACAAGCATCGTAGCGGCACCGAGCGGGTGGCGGAGGTGGCCCAAGGGATCGAGGCGGACGTCTACATCAATCTCCAGTGTGACGAGCCGACGCTCCCGCCCACGACCATCGACCGGGTCTGTGCCTGTTTCGACGGAGATCCGGGGGTTCAGGTGGCCACGGCTTGCGTTCCCATCCCGGATCCGGAAGCTGCCTTGGATCCCCATGTGGTGAAGGTGGTCACGGACTCGGAGGGCCGGGCCCTGTATTTCTCCCGGGCCCCGATCCCCTTCGCTCGGGAGGGACAGGCCCCTTTCTTCAAGCATCTGGGCATTTATGGCTACCGGCGACGGTTGCTCCTGAATCTGGCCCGGCTTCGCCCCTCTCCATTGGAGGAGATCGAGAAGCTGGAACAGCTCCGGTTTCTGGAGAACCGCATTCCGATTCAGGTCGCCACGGTGGACGAGGACAGCATTGGTGTCGATACCGAAGAAGATCTGGAGCGTGTCAGACCCTTCTTTGAAAATGGCTCTTTAACAGTCCGTGGTGAAAGTCCCGCGAGCACCGAGACCGTTCCTGCGCCCACCGGACCAGGCGCGATGAGGGAGCATACCGGGAGTATGTGACCGAGTTGCAACGCAGTCCGCGCACGATGCGGGGACGGTCGAATGCCGTGCACGACTTTTGCCACGGGCTGTTGATTCCAAGTCAGAGACACAGAAACCTAGGGGCGGAAGGGGAGAGCTAGGATGGCGACCAAGTTCATTTTCGTGACGGGCGGAGTGTTGAGTTCGCTGGGCAAAGGTCTGGCGTCGGCTTCCATCGGGTGCCTCCTGGAAGCTCGTGGTTTGAAGGTGACACTCCTTAAATTGGACCCGTACATCAACGTCGATCCTGGAACCATGAGTCCGTTCCAGCACGGCGAGGTGTTCGTGACCGACGACGGCGCCGAGACGGATCTGGATCTGGGTCACTACGAGCGGTTCACCAGCGCCAAGATGCGCCGCGACAACAATTCCACGACGGGAAAGATCTACCAGACCGTCATCCGGAAGGAGCGCCAGGGAGAGTACCTGGGAAAGACGGTCCAGGTCATCCCCCACATCACCAACGAGATCAAGGCCACCATCAAGAGGGTGGGGAGCGAGGTCGACGTGGTGGTGGTGGAGATCGGCGGAACGGTCGGGGACATCGAGAGCCTGCCTTTCCTGGAAGCCATCCGGCAGATGCGAATCGACGTGGGACGCGAGAACTCGATATACGTTCATCTCACTCTCGTGCCCTACATCGAGACGGCCGGAGAGCTGAAGACCAAGCCCACCCAGCACTCGGTGCGGGAGCTGAGGGAGATCGGCATTCAGCCCGACATCCTTCTCTGCCGCACCGGGCAATTGCTTCCCAAGGAGATCAAACAGAAGATCGCCCTCTTCTGCAATCTGCCCTCAGAGGCCGTTATCACGGCCAAGGACGTGGAATGCATCTACGAAGTCCCATTGGTCTATAGCAAGGAAGGTTTGGACGCCATCATTGCCGATCTCCTCCGTCTGCCCCAACGCTCCATCGAGCTGGGACCGTGGGAAGATCTCATAGACAGGATCCGGAATCCCGAAGGGGAAGTGACCATAGGGATCATCGGCAAGTACGTGGGCTATGAGGAGTCCTACAAGAGCCTCAGCGAGGCCCTGGTTCACGGCGGGCTTCCGGCTCGGACCCGGGTCCGGCTCCGTTGGGTCGATTCGGAGGGCCTGGCCGGGGAAGACTACGAATCGAGGTTGGAAGGGCTGGACGCCATTCTGATTCCCGGCGGCTTCGGAATCCGCGGAATCGAGGGGATGATCCGGGCGATTCGGCATGCCCGTGTCCACCGGATGCCCTGTTTCGGAATCTGCCTCGGAATGCAGTGCATCGTGATCGAGTTCGCTCGTAACGTCTGTTCCCTGGACGCCAACAGTTCCGAGTTCAACCCCGCAGTGCCACACCGGGTCATCTACAAGCTTCGAGACTTGTTGGGAGTGGATGCCATGGGCGGCACGATGAGGCTTGGGGCCTATCCCTGTCTGCTGGACAAGGGTTCTTTGGCGCGCCGAATCTACGGGGATAGAGAGATCTCCGAAAGACACCGGCACCGCTATGAGTTCAATCGAGAGTACGAAGAGATTCTGGTGAGCTACGGGCTTCAGGTGTCCGGCAATTCTCCCGACGGAAATTTTGTCGAGATCGTGGAATTGGAGGGCCACCCCTGGTTTCTGGGTTGCCAGTTCCACCCGGAATTCAAGTCCAAGCCGTTGAGGCCTCATCCTCTCTTCGCGAGTTTCATCGAGGCGGCGATTCGCCACCGGCAGGAATCCCGGCTGGCGGAAGCCATGCGCCAAGGTCTGGAAGATACGGTAACCGTTATCTGATCGGAGTTCTCCCGTCGAGCGCGCCAATATCGCGAACCTGGTTCTTGACCATCGGTGCGTACGTTTGGCGCGACCCCTCTCTTTCCCCGCTTTGCGCTATGATCTGGAGTCACTGTGTCCGGACGGATGGACTTCCGCAAATGGCGGCTCGGAGCCCGGCAACCCTTCTTCCTCATCGCCGGTCCCTGCGTCATCGAGAGCGAAGATCATGCCCTCGGCCTGGCCGGCCGTCTCCGGGAAATCACATCCACTCTGGGCATCCCTTTCATCTTCAAGGCTTCCTACGACAAGGCCAACCGGACTTCCATTCGCTCCTTCCGGGGCCCGGGACTCGACCGCGGGCTGGAGATCCTGGGACGAATCCGCCGTGAGTTGGGTCTTGCGGTCACGTCCGACGTGCATGAAGTGGCCCAAGTGGGCCCGGCCGCGGAGGTTCTGGACCTCCTGCAGATTCCTGCTTTCCTCTGTCGTCAAACCGATCTGATCGTCGCGGCGGCCGCCACGGGGAGGCCGGTCAACATCAAGAAGGGACAGTTTCTGGCGCCCGAAGATCTGGTTCACGTGGTCGAGAAGGCCCGAAGCACGGGCAATCAGGACCTGCTCGTCACCGAGCGGGGGACCAGCTTCGGTTACAATAATCTGGTCGTCGACTTCCGGTCCCTCCCGCTGCTGAGAGACCTGGGCGTGCCGGTGGTCTTCGACGCCACCCATAGCGTCCAGCTTCCCGGCGGCGCCGGCGGGTCCAGCTCGGGGGAGAGTGCCTTCATCCCCTATTTGGCGCGCGCCGCCGTGGCTGTGGGGATCGACGGGCTCTTCATGGAGGTGCATCCAGACCCCAAGCGGGCCCTGAGCGACGGCGCCAACGCGTTGCAGATCGATCTCCTGAAGGATATGTTGACCCACCTTCGCCGGCTCGACGCACTGACCAAGGAAAGCAGCGGCGGGCTCTCGAGACCTGGGAATGACGGTAGTGCAAGCTGAGACCGTACCGAGTCGAAATGCCGGGACCAGCCGGTCCAGGGAGACGGCCCGGAGAGTCCTGGAGACGGAGGCCGAGGCGGTCGCGGCTCTCATTTCCCGTCTCGACCATCGCTTCGACCAAGCCATCGAGTTGCTGATTTCCTGCACCGGGCGCGTGGTCCTCACCGGCATGGGGAAATCGGGGATCATCGGCCGGAAGATCGCCGCGACCCTCTCCAGCACCGGAACTCCCGCCCTGTTCGTCCATCCCGCCGACGCCATCCACGGAGATCTGGGCATGTTGGCCGATAGAGATCTGGTCCTGGCCGTCTCCAACAGCGGCGAGACCCACGAACTGGTCCGTCTGCTGCCCACTCTCAAGCGGCTTGGGGTCCCCATCATCGGATTGGTCGGGGAAACGGAGTCCACCCTCGCCCAGTACTCGGACGTGGTCCTGAACGTGGGTGTGGATCGGGAGGCATGCGCTCTCGGTCTGGCCCCGACGGCGTCCACTACCGCTGCCCTGGCCCTGGGGGATGCTCTGGCCGTCGCCCTCTCGGAGCGAAAGGGACTGCGGCCCCGGGACTTCGCGCGGCTCCATCCGGGCGGGGGACTGGGCAACCAGTTGATTCTGGTATCCGATCTCATGCACCGGGGGGACGAGATCCCCAAGGCCACATGGTCCACTTCCATGAAGGAGGTGATCGACGAGATCAGCCGCAAGGGACTGGGCATCGCCGGGATCGTGGCGGAAGACGACAGGCTCGTGGGAGTCATTTCGGACGGTGACTTGCGCCGTATGCTTCAGAGTCGAGGCGCATCGATCCTCGGCTGCACAGCCGCCGAGTGCATGACCCCGAATCCTGTCACCATCGGAGACGATCAGCTGGCCACCAAAGCGCTGCACCTGATGGAGAGAAAGAAAATCACCTCACTGCTGGTGCCGGACGCCGACGGAAGGCTGGTGGGTATCGTCCACATCCATGATCTGTGGCGAACCGGGATGTTCTGATCCGGAGCCGGTTCATATCAGCCCGTGGTAAAAGTCGCCACGGCATTCGACCGGGTCTGCATCGTGCGCGGACTGCGTTGCTCCTCGGTCACATACTCCCGGTATGCTCCCTCAGAGCGCCTTGTCCGGCGGGCGCAGCCCCGGTCTCGGTGCTCGCGGGACTTTCACCACGGACTGATCTCGCTCCGTCCCGGCCGCGCAGCTTCTCGTCCCGAGTGATCTTGCCGTCCAGCAACTCGATCACGCGATGGGCGCGGTCGGCGATGCCGGGGTCATGAGTGACCAGAACGATGGTGTTGCCATTTCGGTGCAGGGCATCGAAGAGGTTCAAGATCTCCCGGCCCGTGCGTGAGTCCAGGTTGCCGGTCGGCTCGTCGGCCAACAGGATCGACGGACGGTTGACGAGAGCCCGCCCGATCGCTACCCGCTGACGCTGGCCCCCGGACAATTCGTTGGGTCGGTGGTTGGCCCGATCTTCCAGTTCGACCTGAGCCAGGACCTCACGGGTTCTGGAACGGCGCCGTGCGCTCGGCAATCGACTGTAGATGAGCGGCAGTTCGATGTTCTGGTAGGCTGAAGCCCTCGCCAGCAGGTTGAAGGTCTGGAAGACGAAGCCGATTTCCTGGTTCCGGACCTGGGCCAACTCGTCGTCGTCCATCTCGCTGACCAGTTTCTCGTGAAGGAAGTACCGTCCACGGGTTGGGGTGTCCAGACAGCCGATGACGTTCATCAAAGTGGACTTGCCGGAGCCGGACGGACCCATGATGGCCACGTACTCATTTTTTTCGACCTGGAAGCTGAGTTGTCTCAGAGCATGGATCGTCTCCGTCCCCATCCGATAGCTCTTCCAAAGGTCGACGGCTCGAATCAGGACCTTGGGAGTTCGATCTCGGTTTGTCGTTGCCACTTCAGAGCCTTTGCGGATGGGAGCTCTACTCGTAGCGAAGGGCTTCGATGGGAGAGACGCGGGAAGCCTTTCGCGCAGGGTAGATTCCGAAGACCAGTCCCACGGTTGCCGAGACCCCGACCGCCAGCAGGACGGATACGCCGGTGATCGTCGTCGGCCAACCGGCATAGGTGGAGACCAGGCTGGAGATTGAGGAGCCCAGCAGGACGCCCAGGGCCGCGCCGCTCAGGCTGATGGTCAGGGCTTCCAGCAGGAACTGCCGGCTGATGTCCCGGCGGCGAGCGCCGACCGCCCGGCGCAGGCCGATTTCGTTGGTCCGTTCCAGAACCGAGGCCAGCATGATGTTCATGATCCCGATTCCTCCGACCAGAAGGGAGATTGAGGCGATGGCGCCCATGACCAGGTTGAAGATCCGCTGGGTCCGGCGGCTCTGTTCCAACAGGCGCTCCGGCACCACGATGGAGAAGTCGTCGATGTTCCGGTGGGTGCTTCCAATCATGCCGGAGATCACGACCGCCTGCTCGGAAAGGTCCTGGTCCTGGGGGAGCTCGACGATGATCTCATCCAGCTCGTTCTCCACCGGTTTCCGTTCGTATTTGGCCAGAAGGGTCTCCAATGGGACGTAGATGTCGTTGTTCACGCTCTCGATCTTGACGCCTTCGAACTCATCCTTTTCCAGCAGTTGATCGGCCAGGACTCCCACCACGGTGAACCAGAGCGCATCGATCTTCACCTGTTCTCCCAGCGCCGGATTCAGACCGAAGAGCTTGCGGCGCGCCGTCTTTCCCAGGACGCAGACCTGATGGTGCCGGAGGCCGTCCGTGGGCAGAAAGAAAGAGCCTTCCACCAATTTCAGATTGGCGGCGAGAGGGTATCCGGGGTCCACGCCGATGAGCCGTGAATCCCCTCTCCCCAGCGCCGAAGCGATCTGGTAGGTCTTGTGTTCCTTCTTGGCATTGATTCGGGTTCCGTCCGGAAGCACCTGCTTCAGGGCCACCAGATCGTGGCGGGTCAGGCCGGGAGAGTCCTGACGGATGATTCTGAGTTCCTCTTCCTCGAATGCCTTGGCCCGGATCAGGATGTTTCGCAGCCCCATCTTCCGGATCAGAGACAGAGCTTCACGTCCGGCTCCGGCCCCGATGGAGAGCATCGACAGGACGGCGGCCACCCCGAAGATCATGCCCAGCATGGTCAGCGACGTGCGGAGCTTGTGCAGCACCAAGTTGGAAAGGGCGATCTTGACCGACTCGGCGAAGAACATGCGCTCAGAAGGGGACGAAACGGCGCCGCTGCGTGCCCGCCGTGGGCGAGCTGAAGTCGGGAAGGTGGAGGCGCTGATCCTCCAGGGGGTGGCGCAGGCAGATCCGGGTCCCCGCAGCCACGCCCTCGACCACGTGGAAGCCGAAGTCGCTGTCCACGATCTCGATTTTTTTCTCCAGGTATTCGTCGCCTTCCCTGACGAAGACCACGAAACCCGAATCCTTCTTGATGACCGCGCTCCGGGGAATCACGACGGCGTTGCTTTTTTCCCCCAACTCGATCTCGGCGGAGAATCGCATGCCCGGGTTCAGCTTTTCCAGGGAATCGGGTAAGACGTCGAGACGAGCTTCGCAGAGGAAGAATTTCCGGGGGTCGCGCGGATGCCGTTGGCGGGCGATCTTGTCCACCTTGTCGATTTCTCCCGAGAAGTTCTCCCCAGGAAACGCATCGAGTCGCACCTGGACCTTCTTGCCGATCTGCACGCCCCGAATCTGGTTCTCCGGGACGAACAACCGTCCCCGGAATCGGTCCATATCGGCGATTTCCATCAAGGGCTGTGCGGGCCAGACCTCGGAGCCCACTTCGAGAACGGTCCAACTCCGTTGGTAGAGGACGACCCCGCCGACCGGAGCCTTGGCCTCCAGTGAGGAGAGGGTCTCCCGGGCCAGCTTCATCTCCGTCTCGGCCATTTTCCGGTCGACCTGGAGGAGGCGCATGCCGGCCTGGGAGAGATCCTGCTGCACCTCTCCCTTACGATTCAGATGGCCCTTTCTGTATCGGGCCAACACGGCGCTCACGATCGATTCCTGGATTTCCCAGCGGGAGAAGATCTGTTCGTCCTTCCGGATCTGGTCCTGGGTGTAGTCCAATTCCAGTTCCGTGCTCTCGAGATCCCGCTTCAGCGTCTCGGCCCGGCTCCGGGCCTCCATTTTCTGCTTCTCTATGAGGTGATCCTGAGTGTCGAGGGTGTTGTGGCTCTGCTTCAGGGTCAACACCGCGTCGGTCTGGTCGAACACGACGACCGTTTCCCCTTTCTCGACGATCTGGCCCTCATCGGCCAGCCAGGCCACCTTCAGCGATCCGGTCTTCACCATGGGGGCATGAACCGGTGTGATCTGCAGTCCCGTGAGTTCGCCGTCGGCTCGGACCAGGATCCGATAGCTTCTGGGGGTCACCCGCATCAGGGGTACGGGTTCGTTTTCCCGCGGCTCCATCAGGGTGGCCAACCACTGTCTGCCCAGGTCCCGGAAATGGGAAGCGACGCCCGCCGCGACGACCAGCAGCGACAGTGCCAGGTAGACTTTCTTCATCGGCCCTCCGGCGCCCCGGGAACGGACATGAATGCCCATCGTACCAGCCCGTGGTGAAAGTCCCGCGAGCACCGAGACCGTTCCTGCGGCCGCCGGACAAGGCGCGATTCGGGTGCATACCGGGAGTATGTGCCCGAATCGCAACGCAGTCCGCCGGGATGCAGGGACGGTCGAATGCCGTGACGACTTTTGCCACGGGCTGGTAAAGCAGCTTGCGCCCTCACCGTCCCGACAGGTGGATGGGCTGGGTGAACGCCCCGTTGCCGGCCGAATCCCAGGCAGCAAACCGCACCCACTTCTTGCCCGGCGAATCGAATTCCATCCGGAATGTATTGCGACCGAACGAACCAAGGTCAGTTGTCGGCAGCACCTGCCTGCCAGTCGCTTTGCCGTCGCCCCACACGAGTTCTACGAACTCAAGCGGGAATGTCCATTCGACCTCGGCGACAAACGTCTTGCGGTCCTCGAATCCTTCAACCTCGTGGGACGGGATCAAGACCTCCCCTGTCGAGACGAAGAACTCTCCCCGCCTCATTGCCTCGGTGATAGGGCTCCAGCCCTCGTCGAATGCGGGCAACTCGCTCAACCGCACATAGTTGACGATCAAGTGCGGATAGATCTCGTCCTCGGGATACTTCGTGTACGTATCGCCCTCCGCAATCATGTACTTTGGCCCCGCCCAATTGTTCATGTCGTCGAGGGTTCCGAAGCACCGTTCCTCGCAGATCCTCGGCTTCGACAGGTCCGCCGGAAGGGATTGGAAGGCTCCCCCCAGATAGCGGTCGCTGAGAAAGTGGGGCGCCTCCCGCACGACATCGGGATAGAACGTCGAACCCTTGGTGCGCGGGTGCGCCTGCCAAAGCAGGCCTTTCTCCGTTTCGAGCATCGAGAGCATCTCGCCCGCCGAGCCCACGCGGTAAACTGTCCCGTATTCTGGGTGGCTTGCCTGGAACGCTTGATCGGACCCGCGCACCTTGGACCAATAAACCGGCCTCGGGAACACAAGCGTGTAGTGCCCGCCAAAATGCACGTTCGGCTCCTCGCCGGGCAGCAGCAGGAAATCCTTGTCCGAGTGGCGCCGACAAGCCTCGAAGTACTCGGCAAGTTCCCTGAACCGGACTTCACCTTCGTCCTCCGGGTGGCCGTCGCCATGAAAATCCGACATCATCGCGATGTTGATCCCCAGGCCCTTGAATGCCGAAACCCACGGAGGCCTCGCGTCAAGGGACCCGAGGTCAACCAGCTGCTCGGCGAAGTGCGTATGGAAATGGCTGACCGCCACTTGATGGCCATCCAGCGGCTTGTACTTGTCGCCATGAGTGTAGGCCAGCACTTCTTTCAGGGTGGACTCCGCGTCCCGCGGTCCCAGGTAGTAATAGACGGCCATCCGCTGCAGCGTTCCCGGCGGAGCGTTGTAGAGAGCGAAGTTGCCTTCCGCGAAGGCGCGCGATTGACGCACTCGCTTTTCCCAGATTTCCTTGGAAGCGCCCCACGGGCGGAACATCTCTTCCCGCTCGGCCTGGCGCACACCGACGTCGAAGCGCCCCTCCTCTCCCTGCCGGTACCAGACGTACCCGAGATTCATCTCGATCTCACGCGCGAAGAAGAACTTGTGAGAGGGGGGGAAGATCGCGAGCGCACCGCGCTCCCGCTCGAGCAGGACGACTCGGTTGCGCGCGCGAAGCGGAACGGGCCCCTCATTGACTCCACCACCGAAGCGATAGTGCTGCCAGTCCCTGGCGATGTCCCTCCAGCGCATACGCCGGTAGTCATCGCTCTTCAGCCCGCCCAGCCCGGCGCGATAGACGTACGCGACCGATGGCTTGGTTGTCGCCGCCACGGCCTCTTGGCGAACCAGGTTGGATCCTTTGTAAACGGTGAATCGAAGGCTCCCTTCGAACGAGCCCAACGTCAAACCGTCAAACGAAATCTCGAGCCGCACACCATCCCGGCGCACCCGGCACCCTTTGACGCTGTATTGGACCTCGCTGCGCGTCACCTCCGAGGGATCCCTGGGGAGCCCGGGGTTCACGCCTTCGAGACCTGGCAGATTCAGCGGCGCGTCCCAGAAGACCTTCCATTTCTCTTGCTCCACGACTTCAGGCGTGGCCTCGCGGCCCAGGTCCTGCATCGGCCGCAACTGCTGGTAGGAAATGCGGCGCTTTCCCTCCGCTACATGGAACTGTGGGCGGGCGTCTTGCACGAGCGGTGCCCAATGCCCCGCCCTGGACAGTGCGGCCATTTGCCGTATGACCGGCTGGGCGCCCTCCAGGCCGAACCTTGCCCGGAGCTGCCCGGCTGAGGTTCCGGCACCGGCTTGCACCGGCGCTTCGGAGCCTGTCCATTCAAAGACCACGTCTCCGTCGACGCTCTCGGCCTCCAGGCCCTCCAGGGGCCGGTAGTCCGTGAAGTCGCAATGGAGAGGTTCTCCTGAAGCCATCGCGCAGGAAAGCAGTAGCAGGCCGGGCAGGTATTTCATGAAATCGATACGCGTTCTTGCTCGCGCTACCCTATAATATGGCACCGCTTGGGGGCCATCGCGAGTAGGTCGGTAGAATCGCTGAACGTTGGATCTTGTAGCGAACCCCCATCCTGTAGGGTCCGTGCGGTGCGGAGGGGGCTTGTTGGCTTCCCGTTGTTGTCGGCAGGGATCGAATTCCTTACCCGGCATCCGGCACATTGGCGACCTCCTCTCCCTCCGACAGCCCTTCCTTGACCACGGCGACGACACCGTTGTCTCGACCCAACTTGATGGACCGCTTGACCGGTCCACCGTCCTGCTTCACCCAGACGAAGGACTCGCCGTTCTCCGTCTGAATGACCGACAGGGGCAAGGTCAGAACATCCTGGAAGTGGTTGACGACGATCTGGATCCGGGTTGCCATACCCGGACGCATCCTGTCCTGGTCCACGCGCTCCAGCTCCACTGTGAGGTCCAGCACCTTCATGGGCCGATCGAAGCTGGCCGGAGAGAAGAGGGTGGCCACCGACGCGATTCTTCCCTTGAAAGTCCGGTCCGGAATCGCGTCCAGGTCGACTCTGACCTCTTGGCCGACGCGGACTTTTCCGGCGTCGATTTCCGCGACCCGCGCTTCCACCATCAGGCTCGACAGGTCGGGAAGACTCATGATGGTGCTGCCCATATACACATCACTTCCGACCCGCACCGGCTCGTTGCGCCAGTTCCTCTGGTAGAGGACGGTGCCGGCCCGGGGGGAAACGATTTCCATGGCCTGGATCGATTTTCGATGATGAGAGGCTCTCTCTTCATAAAGCCGCCGGCTGTCTTGCAGGATCTTGAGCTGCAGGTCGGCGTCCTGCTTCACGAACCTCCGCCGCAACTCCAGAGTCTCAACCTTTCGACGAGCCAACTCCGCCTCGTAGTCTGCCTTCTTGACGTCGAGGATCGATTGAAATTCTCTGGCTTGATCCAGTTGTTTTTCCTTCTTCTGGGCATCGGCCCGGGCTTCTTCCAACTCCAGATCCAGATCCCGGGCCGCCAGCTCCAATGACGCCTTCGTCTTCTCGTACTCCTCCCGGGCCTTCTCGACGTTGGCCGATTCCTCACGCAATTTCTTCTCGACTTCCGTGGGATCCAATCGCACCACAACTTCGCCTTTTTCGACTGAGCTTCCTTCGGGCGCCATATGGGTGATCTTGTGACGCCAGGTGTGGGGAAGAACCGGGGACCGAATCAAGGTCGCCAAAGCTGCCTTGAGTACCCCGTTGCCGGGTACGGTGAGCGTAAAATCCTCCCGTTTCATCCGGATCCAATCCCCCTCCGATTGTCGACTCGGGCCCGCATCGGAGTTCAGGAGGAGTTTCTGTCCGGCATCCAGTCCGGCCACAGCCACCCAGCGGTCCGTCGTATCCAGGATCTGCAACGGCAGCTTCCGGCCCAGCTCATCCCGCGCGAAAACCTCACCATCGGGGTCCAGGTGGAGCGCCTCCCGGGGTACCGTCAGCCGCTCGCCGACGGGAACCGGAATCCTCACTCGAGCCGTCATTCCCGGCTTCATGATGTCCAGATCCGTTTCCAGTAGAGACACCCGGGCCTCGAAGACCTTATGTTGGGATCTCCACGACTTGGACTTTGCCGCCTCCGAGACCCGCTGCACGCGGCCGCGGAAGGGGCGGGAAGGATAGGCGTCCAGGATCACCTCGGCCTTCAATCCTTCCTGTAACAGAGCAAGATCGGAATCGTAGACGACGGCGGCAACTTCCAGGTTTTCCAGGTTGGGGAGCATCACTACCGGATACCCTCCAAAAACCGAGTCTCCCGTCTGGAGCTTTCGCTCTTCCCGGTAATGTCGCGCTCGGACGGCCAGTCCGGAGGTGGGGGCCCGGACCGTGAGCCGATCCATAGCCTGAAGCAGCTGTTTGAGTTGCAGATCGGCCCGTTGGTAGTCGAGTTCGAGAACCTCCAGTTCGGCCAGTCCGGTCTCCTTCTGGCCGGCGAGTTGCTGGTCGGCTTTTTCGAGCTTGATCCTGGCCTGCGAGACGTCGTACTTGTATCTGGCAGAATCTTCGCGAGGGACGAGATCCGGTGGAATCTCGGAGTAGATCAGGGCGACCTTCAATTCTTTTTCGGCGGTCGCCTTGAGCAGAAGTTGCTCCTGCCGTTTGGACCCGACCTCCGCCTCCTTGCGGGCGATCTTGAGGCGGGCTTCCTCGCGTTTCTTCTCCAGGTCCAGACGTTCGGTCTCCAGACCGGAGCCATCGAATTTCACCAGCAGATCGCCCTTCCGGACCGCCGATCCCTGAGCCGCCAAATGACCCAATGTCAGGTTCCATTGTTGGGGTATGCGGGGCGAGTACACGATGAGGGATTCGCTGGCCTTGAGTTCCCCGGTGAGGGTCACGAACTTGACGAAGGTTCGTCTCTCCACCGTGCCTCTACGGGTGGACCCTTCCGTGTCATTGGCCCAGAGCGGGACCGTGCAGAACAGAAGAACCAACGGCAAGGGGGTGTGTCTCATGAACGCTTTGCCCGGATGGAGAAGGGTCTGGGCGATAATATGTAATCAGGGAGCGCCGCCCGGGAACACGTCTTCCCGGTCCGCGGCTCCCCTCTGAAATCCGGCCGCGAGCCCGACCCCAACCGGGACCGGCCGATCCTTATGGACTTTGAATGCATCTCTAACGGAAACGAACCTCTGGTTTGAAGATGCAACAGCTACGCAAGGAGTTCAATCATGATTGCCTTTCGCCCTCCCGTTTCCGGCCTGGTCGTCCTCTGGGTCGGACTATGTCCGATCGAAGGTTCTTCCGAGCCGGACCAGGAATTTCCTTCCACCAGACCGTATGTGGAACGGGTTCGAAGCGAGGAAAGATACCTGGATCTCTCCTTGAAGGAGGCCGTCCGGCTCGCGCTGACCAACAACCTGGAGATCGCCATCGAGGATTTCAATGAAGACCTGACCGAACAACGGATATTCCAGACTCGCGGCGACTACGACCCGGTGCTCAGCTTCTCCACGGGCTGGAGTTCCAACGAGTGGCCGTCCACCAGCATTCTGGATGCGGGCCGCAACACCCCCACGTCAATTCGGCGCGGGCTCAACCTCAACACGTCGGTTCAACAGCCGGTCAAAGGCGGCGGCGCCCTCCAGCTGACCCTGAACAACGTTCGCAACTCCACCAACAGTCTTTTTTCCATCATCAATCCCAACTTCGAGTCCTACTTCAACTTCTCCTTCACCCAACCCCTGTGGCGAGGATTCCGGGAGACTCAGACCGAACGGCAGTTGAAGCTCTACAACTTGGACCGCCGCATCAACGAGAGCCAGTTCGAAGAGAGGGTGTCGGACATCGTCTTGCGCCTCCAGAACGAGTATTGGGAACTGGTTTCGGCCATCGACAACCACGAGACGCGCCGCCAGTCGCGGGAACAGGCCGTCCTGCAGCACGAGCTCAACAAGCGCAGGGTGGCGGTGGGCATCTCGGCTCCCATGGAGGTCAGCCGGACCCGGGCGGAAGTCTCCAAGCGGGAGCAGGTCACGATTCAGGCGGAGGTCCAGATCGTCATTCGTCAGAACGCCCTGAAGCGGATTCTGACCTCCGATCGTTCGGCCCCCCTTTGGAATTTGAGGTTGATTCCAACGGATCGGCCTCGGATTCGACCCGTGGGCATCACGCTGGAAGAGGCCATCGGACAGGCTCTGAAGCGCCGTCCCGAGTTGGAGCGCCTGAACCTGGAGGTGGAGCAGAATCGGATCGACAGGGATTTCTACAGGAAGGAGGGAAAGCCCAGAGTCAATCTGATAGCCAACGTCGGTTCGTACGGCCGGTCGGGACAGGTCTTCAAGAACGTGGATTTCTTCGGCGCCCTGACTCGCGAGCCGGATCCGACGAACCCGTTCTACGGCAACTTCGGCAATTCCATGGGACAGGCGCTGGGGTTCGACTACATTTCCTACGAGATCTTCGTCGATGTGGAGATCCCCTTGAGAAATCGCCGCAACGAAGGCCTTCTTGCGGAGACCGCCATTGCCCAGCGCCGTCTCCGGCACCAGCACCGGGAGCAGGAGCAGCTCATCGTGGAGGAGGTCCGTAACGCCTATGAACGTCTCGGCATTCAGAAGCGGGAACTGGACATGTCCGCTCTGGCGGTGCGCTTCGCCCAGGAGCAGTTGGAGCTGGAAACCAAACGGTTCAAGGCCGGACTCTCCACCAACTTCGAGCTCCTGCAGTACCAGCGTGACGTGGCCGAGGCCCGTCTCGTGGAACTGCGCTCCCAGATCGACTATCAACTTGCGCTGACCAGGTTGCGGCAGGCCATGAACACCATCATCGACGACCAGGACCTGGTCGTGGCCCAAAGGTCGAGTTCAAATTAGAATGGGTGTGCCCGTTTGAGCCGGGTCCCGCCATTCCATTCTTTCCGCCGGGTGCTAGAATGGTCAGCGAGCGGGAGTAATTCAGCGGTAGAATGCCAGCTTCCCAAGCTGGACGTCGCGGGTTCGATTCCCGTCTCCCGCTCCACCTTTTTATGCGGCTCATACGCGGAGTCAACTCGGCTCGAATCGGTTCCGCGCTCCTGGTTCTGCTCCTCTTCCTTACGGCGTCGGCAGATGGCGGAGTGCGCGCCGCCCCGCTTCGAGCCGGGATCATCGGCCTCGACACGTCCCATGCCGTTCACTTCACCCGGATCCTCAACCATCCCGAGGACGAGGGCCACGTTCCGGGCTGCCGGGTGGTGGCCGCGTATCCCCAGGGGAGCCGCGACATCGAGTCGAGCGTGCGGCGGGTCCCGGAATACACGCGCCGGGTCCGGGAGATGGGCGTGGAGATCGTTCCCAGCATCGAGGCGCTCCTGGAAAAAGTGGACGTGGTCCTGCTGGAGACCAACGACGGGCGTCCCCACCTGGAGCAGGCCGCACCGGTCCTGAAGGCCGGCAAGCCGGTCTTCATCGACAAACCGGTGGCCGGAACCCTGGCGGACGTGGTGGCGATCTACGAGCTCTCGAAACGCTACGGGACTCCCGTCTTCTCCTCTTCCGCCCTGCGCTATGCCGCCGGGGTTCAGGAAGTGGTCAAGGGGAAGGTGGGGAAGATCCTGGCGTGCGATGCCTACAGTCCGGCGGTCATGGAGCCGAATCACCCCGATCTCTTCTGGTACGGCATCCATGGGGTGGAGTTTCTCTACACCGTCATGGGTCCCGGCTGCGTGGAGCTGAGCCGGATGAACACGCCGGGAGGCGACGTGGTGGTGGGAAGATGGTCCGGCGGCCGGCTTGGAACCTTCCACGGGCGGCGGTCCGGGAAGCGAGGATACGGCGGGACCGTCTTCGGGAGTGACGCGATCGCGCCGCTGGGAGGCTTCAGCGGATATCCTCCCCTGGTCGCCCGGATCGTGGAGTTCTTCGAGACCCGCGTTCCACCCGTCGATCCTGCCACGACGCTGGAAATCTACGTCTTCATGGAAGCGGCCGATGAGAGCAAGCGGCGGGGCGGAGCGCCGGTACGCCTGCAGGACGTGCTGGAGAAGGCCAGGATCCAGGCCCGGAAGATCCTCACCGATAGATTTCCATAAGAGGGGAGATTTCCTATCAATAGTAAATACGGACACAGTTTTTATCATAGATAGACAATAACTGACCCTCTTCCAGGGAAATTGTAGGGGTGCCCCTTGTGGGCGCCCTTTTTCTTTTCCGTCCTGCATCTTGACTTCCGGCAGGCGTTCGGATAGGACAAATGCAACGTTAGGACCGTTTTGGAAAAAAGATTCATCCTGGCTGCCGGCTTGCTGATCCTGACCCTGGCACAGGATTCCCCGGCGCAACAGTCGGCCGTCCCGAACCCTTACACTTCGGCCGCCGACGTGAAGAACGGCGCCCGGAACTTCCGGAACCATTGCTCCATCTGCCATGCCCTGGACGCCACCGGAGAAACGGGTCCTGACCTGACCCGTTCCGAGTATCGCCATGGCAACAGCGATTCGGCCCTGTTCCGCATCGTCAGCCAGGGGATCCCCGGGACCAGCATGGCGCCCCACCGATTCACCGACCGGCAGGTCTGGCAGTTGGTCTCCTTTCTGCGGTCCCTGGATCGGCGTTCCGAGCCCGAGAAGCTCCGCGGCGACGCCGCCAAGGGCAGGATCATCTTCGAGGAGCAAGGGGACTGCTCCCGCTGTCACATGGTCAATGGACAGGGAGGACGTCTCGGTCCCGACTTGAGCGAGGTGGGCTGGAAGCGGTCTCCCAGTTTCCTGCGGGAGTCCATCCTGGAACCCAGCGCCGAGATCGGCAACACGGCCGAAGCCTTCGTGGACGGGACCCGCCGCTACTGGCCGGTCACCCTCACCCTGGCCGATGGAAATTCCGTCCAGGGGGTGGTTCTGAACGAAGACAGCTATTCCGTCCAGGTCATGGACGAGGAAGAGCGCCTCCTCTCCTATTCCAAGAAGCTCCTGAAAGAGATTCGCAGGGGGCAGGTCTCGTCCATGCCGACCTTTCAAGGCGATCTCACCGAGGCGGAGGTCGACGACCTGGTGGCCTACCTGGCCTCATTGAGAAGGGATTAGCAGCCCGTGGCAAAAGTCATCACGGCATTCGACCGGGTCTGCATCCCGGCGGACTGCGTTGCTCCTCGGTCACATACTCCCAGTATGCTCCCTCAGAGCGCCTTGTCCGGCGGGCGCAGCCCCGGTCTCGGTGCTGCGTGGGACTTTCACCACGGACTGCTAGCGTCCATGAAGCGGCATTCGGCGATCTGGTTGGTGCTGTTGCTGGTGGTGGCCTGCCAGCCTGGAGAAACGGTTCCCAGACAGGAAGCGGCGGTCCTCTCGGGAGAGGTGACCCACGACGAACTGCTGACGGCGGACCAACTGCCGGGGCACTGGCTCACCTACTCCGGCGGCTACCGGAGTTGGCGCTACAGTCGTCTGGACCAGGTCGACACCACCAATGTCCACCGCCTGAGTCTCGACTGGGTGTTCCAATTCAAGAGCCTGGAGAAGGTGGAGACGACACCTCTGGTGGTCAACGGCGTCATGTACGTGACCCAGCCCCCGAGTGACGCTCTGGCCTTGGACGTTCGGACGGGGCGGCCCTACTGGGAGTACCGGCACAAACTGCCGGAACGCACCAGCGTCTGCTGCGGACGGGTGAACCGGGGCATGGCTGTATTGAACGGCCGGGTCTATCTGGGCACGCTGGACGCCCAACTGGTGGCCCTGGACGCCAAGACGGGCGCCGTCGCCTGGAAGGCGAAGGTGGCCGAATACAGCGAGGGTTACAGCATCACGGTGGCGCCGCTGGCCGTGAAGGACAAGATCATAGTGGGCATCTCGGGCGGGGAATACGGGATCCGGGGATTTCTGGACGCCTACGACGCCGCCACGGGCAAGAGGGCCTGGCGTTTCTACACCATTCCGGGTCCCGGCGAACCGGGGAACGAGACCTGGTCCGGGGACTCGTGGAAGCAGGGTGGCGCACCGACCTGGATCACAGGTTCCTACGATCCGGAACTGGACCTCATCTACTGGGGCACGGGGAATCCTGCGCCCGACTGGAACGGCGACGTTCGGTTGGGGGACAACCTGTACGCTTCTTCGGTCGTGGCCGTGGAAGCCGATACCGGAAAGTTGCGTTGGTATTTCCAGTTCACTCCCCATGACGTGCACGATTGGGACTCGGTGCAGATCCCGGTGCTGGTGGACGGCGAATTCGGCGGCGCCCAGCGAAAGCTCATGTACTTCGCCAACCGGAACGGATTCTTCTACGTTCTGGATCGGACCTCCGGAGAGTTTCTCCTGGGCAAGAAATACGTGAAGGTGACCTGGGCGGACAGGATCGATGATAATGGCCGTCCGGTCCGGGTCCCGAACATGGAGCCTACTGAGGAAGGAACGCTGGTCTACCCCGGAGTCCAGGGGGGGACCAACTGGTACTCGCCGTCCTACAGTCCGCGAACCGGCCTTTTCTACGTACCGGTCTGGGAATTGCCCAACTACTTTTACAAGGGCGAGGCCGACTACACGCCGGGGCTTCCCTACTGGGGCGGGCTGATTCAGGGAGCGTCCGAAGAGCCGCCGGGAAGGGGAGCGATCCGGGCCCTGGTCCCGGAGACGGGCGAGCTCAAGTGGGAGTATCCCCTGCTGACCGTGCCCTGGTCCGGTGTCCTCACCACCGCCGGGGACCTCGCCTTCGGAGGCACCACCGACGGCCAGTTCTTCGCTCTGGACGCCCGCACCGGGGAGGAGCTCTGGGTGGCTCCACTGGGAGGCATGATCGCCACCAATCCCATCACCTACCTGAACCAGGGCAAGCAACACCTGGCCATCACCGCCGGGAGCGCGCTCTTCAGCTTCGAGTTGGAGTGACCGCGGCCGGCGTCCTGCGGCGGGAGAAACCTACACGTTCAGCGGAAACGAATGGAGTAGAGGTTCGCGTCCTTGAGAACGAAGCGGAGCCGGACCGGCCGGCTCGCCAGGCTCCTCAAGTCCGATCCGGCCTTCCACGACACGACCCTTTCGATCTGGTCACCCACGATCTCCGGACATTCCTCCAGGGTGTAGCCGGGGACGGCATTCCCGGCGGCGTCCTGGATTTCGAGACGGACATGCCCCGCCGTCGACGTGGAGTAATTGATCTCCAACCCCTTCCCCTGGAACAGCAAGGGCCGGGTCAGCGACTCTCCTCCTGCATAGGGAGCGTGAACCGAGACGAATCCGCCGG
The DNA here is from genome assembly GCA_965263035.1 of Acidobacteriota bacterium. GTDB lineage: Bacteria > Acidobacteriota > UBA6911 > RPQK01 > JAJDTT01 > JAJDTT01. Next base: position 2,743,578 of record OZ253580.1, on the reverse strand, counting down.
TTCTCAGACGGTAGCGCCGGATCTCCCATCGGTCCGTCCCATAACCGCGGTTCACCCAGAGGGAGATCTCGGCTTCGCCCGTGGGCTTGGTGGCCACGACCTTCCATCGGCGTTCCCGGGGTACACCGGGACGTTTGTCCAGGAAGGGGGTCATGGTATTGGTCCAATGGTCCCGGGTCTCCGCCGGGCCGGCCGTGCCCCGGTAGTACATCCGGTAGACCCCCTGATCGTAGAGGACGCTGATCCCCAGATTGTGCGGCCCCTCCCAGGGACGATCGAATGCCGTGACGACTTTTACCACGGGCTGTTGAGCCGGGCGCCGGTCAGACGATTGACGAGGAGGTGGTCGACGAACAACTCACGCCTGGACCCGACATCCAGGACCTGGGAGGAAACCATGACGGGCTGAATCAGGACCAAGGGGATGATCCAGGCGAATCGCACCGCTTTCGTTAGGCTCGCTGCAGGGGTCGGGCTGGTCAGGCCACAGCCTTCCGGATGACTTGGCCGTGGACGTCGGTGAGGCTCATCTCCCGGCCGCCGTGGAAGTAGGTGAGGAGCTCGTGGTCCAGTCCCATGAGATGCAGGATGGTGGCATGCAGGTCGTGGACGTGGACCTTGTCCTCGACGGCCTCATAGCCGAAGTCGTCGGTGGCGCCGATGATCTGACCGCCGCGAACGCCGCCCCCCGCCATCCAGGTGGTGAACCCCCGGGGACTGTGGTCGCGGCCGCCGTCTCCCTGGCTGGTGGGAGTCCGTCCGAACTCGCCGGCCCAGACCACCAGAGTGCTCTCCAACAGGCCCCGGCTCTTCAAGTCCTCGAGCAGGCCGGCGATGGGAAGGTCGGTCTGCCGGCAGTGCAGCGTGTGGTTTTCGACCAGGCGGCCGTGAGCGTCCCACGTGTCGTCGCCGTGGCCGCCTCCCGAGTAGACCTGGATGAAGCGAACGCCCCGTTCCACCAGCCGCCGGGCAATCAGGCATTTGCGGCCGAATTTCTCCGTCTCCGGGTCCTCCAGTCCGTACCGGCGCCGGGTGGCCTTGGATTCGCGGGCCAGGTCCACGGCTTCGGGAGCCGCCTGCTGCATCCGGAACGCCAGCTCGTAGCTGGCGATTCGGGCCATCAACTCGTCGTTTTCGGGCCCGTCCGCGCCCCGCATCCGGTTCAGGCGCGAGAGGAGCCGGAGCTGGTGGGTCTGCTGGGCCGGGGTGACTCCCTCCTGGGGCTTCAGGAAGAGAATCGGGTCCCCCTCGGCGCGGAGCTGAGTGCCCTGGTAGCTGGCGGGCATGAAGCCCGAGCTCCAGTTCGGTGGTCCGGAGATGGGCCCGCCTCGATGGTCCAGCAGCACCACATAGCCCGGCAGGTTCCGGTTCTCGCTGCCCAGGCCGTACGTGACCCAGGAGCCCAGGCTGGGATGTCCCTGGCGCAGGAATCCGGTGTTCATCTGCAGCAGTCCCGAGCCGTGGGCGAAGCTGTCGGCATAGGTGCCACGGATCACGGCCATTTCGTCGACACACCGGGCCTGATGAGGGAAGAGTTCCGAGACCTCGATCCCCGACTCTCCCCATTTTCGGAAGCTGAACGGAGAGGCCATGAGTCCGCCGAGACGATTCTTGCGGAGCTTCAGGAGCGGGTCCGCGTCCATGTCGGGCATGGGTTGCCCATCCCGTTTGGTCAGTTCCGGCTTGGGGTCCCACAGATCCACCTGGCTGGGACCGCCGTACATGAACAGGAAGATGCACGCCCGGGCCTGGGGAGGAAAGTGGGGTGCGCCGGGAGCCAGGGACGACGGCTCTTCGGGAGCGGCGTGGACCGTCTTTCCGAAGAAGCCGTCCTGGGCCAGGAGAAAAGTCAGAGCGGTGCCGGCGAATCCGCCTCCCGCCTCCCAGAGAAACTCGCGTCGAGTCCGTCCGCAAGGGGTGAGGCGAAATCCGTTTCCCGGTTGAAGGCGCTCAGGTTCAGATCGCATTTCCAGGTCCTCTGAAGCGGGCTGATGCCCCAGGTTATTTCTTCGGCGGTTCACTTGCAATCTCGCCCCGACCGGCGATCGGCCTCGCAGCGCCCGGGCCGGTGAATCTCAGTTCAAGTAGAAGAACTCGTTGGTGTTCAACAGCGTCAGGCAGAAGGATTGAAGGGCCCGCTCCCGGATGACCGGGGTGGTCTGAGTCCCGGTCATATCCTCCCGGATCTGCTCTTCCTGGACCTGAAGAAAGTCCAACGCCGCTTTCAATTCCTCGGGGCTCGGTCCCCTCGCCAATCCCATCCGGAAAGCGCCCCGGACCTGGTTGGCGCGTTCTTCGCCGGTCGCGCGCATCACTCTTCCGGCCAGACGTCGAGCCTGTTCGTGGGCGAAGTCTCCATTCAGAAAGGTCAGGGCCTGGGGTCCGGTGGTGGAGACCCGGCGCTGCTCGCAACTGGAGGTGGTGTCGGGTGAATCCAGCAATTCCAGTTCGGGGACGGCCAGGGAGCGCTTGACGAAGATGTAGACGCTGCGCCGGAGGTTCTGCTCCGGGTCCGGTTCTCCCCAGTCGAGTCCCGGTCTCGACTGTCCGGCCAGGACCGAATCGGGGATTCGGGGAAACATGCTGGGACCGTGCATGGAGTGATTCAGGCTGCCGCTGACGGCCAGCATCGAGTCCCGGACGGCCTCCGCTTCCAGACGCCGGGGCCGCCATCGCCAGAGGAGACGATTCTGGAGGTCTACGGCCGTGGCCTGCGGGTTCCAGTCGGACGCTTGGGTGAAGGTGGAGGAGCCGGCCAGAAGCCGGACCACGTGCTTCACGCTCCAGCCGGAGGCGATGAATTCGGAGGCCAGATAGTCCAGAAGCAGGGGGTGGCTGGGGGTCTCCCCCGCGACCCCGAAATCGTTCTCGGTGGCCACCAGGCCTTCGCCGAAGACCCACTGCCAGATCCGATTCACCATCACTCGGGCGACCAGGGGATTCTGGGGGTGGGTCATCCACCGGGCCAGCCAGCGGCGCCGCCCGCTGGAGTCGAGGGTCGGCTCGATGGGGCCGAGCCGGGCCAGCAGGTCCGGGCGGCCCAGGATGGTGGGAATCACGGGTTGAACCTCGCCTCCGGGCGTTCCCGGGTCACCCCGGACCAGGACTCGGGTGGCAACGGGATAAGGAGTATCTTCGTACCAAACGTAGGCTCGTGGGGGTTCTTCTGGAGACTCCGCCTTCAAGCGGTCCAGCTCCCGCTCCCACCGGCTCAGTTTCCGAGCCTCCTCGGTGGTGGCTTCAGCCAGGATCTCCCGATCCATGCGCTCGTCGAACTTCCGGATCTGGGCCTTCTGCTCGTCGGTCCGGTCCTCTTCCGGGGTCCGGAATGCCAATACCGCCTCGGCGTGGTGAGCCCAGCTCAGATCCCGGCTGGAGGCTCGGTCGGAGAGAAGCCGATCGAGTATCTTCCGGCTCAGTTTCTCCTTCTCCCGATTCAGGCTTTCCACCTCCACCTTCCACTTCATGGTGGCCACCCGGTACCGATCCATTTCGTCCGGCGTCCCTACCATCCGGTCCAGATCGGCGCGGGGTTTCAAGATATTGTGGGGACGCTTGAGAGGTTCGAAGAAGGAGAGGGAGCGATAGTAGTCCTCCTGGCTGAAGGGTTCGAACTTGTGATCATGGCAGCGGGCGCAACGCAGGGTCAGGCCGAGAAAGGCGCTGCTGGCGGTCCCCAGGACGTCGTCGAGCTGGTCGTACCGGTCCCGGCGCTCCTCCGCCGGCTCGTCGTCCCAGGTCCCCAGCCGCAGAAAGGTGGTGGCGATCTGAGATTCGGCGTCGGTGCCGTCGATCTCATCTCCGGCGAGCTGCTCGGTGAGGAAGCGATCGTAGGGCTTGTCCTGGTTGAAGGCGTCGATGACGTAGTCGCGATAGCGCCACGCGTGCGGTTTGGTGCCGTCTCGCTCATAGCCGTTGGATTCGGCATAGCGCACCACGTCGAGCCAGTGCCGGGCCCAGCGTTCACCGTATTGGGGCCGTCCCAGGAATTCATCCACCAGACGGGTGTAGGCCAGGTCGCCTGGACCTTCCGGAAGGCGGGACGGTCCTTCCCAGGATGGCGGCAAGCCGGTCAGGACCAGGGCCAGGCGGCGCACCAGAGTCGAGGGGTCCGCCTCCGGAGCGGGCTGGAGGCCCTGCTCTTCCAATCGGCTCAAGATGAAGGCGTCTACGGGGTTCCGGACCCATTGCCGATTCCGTACGGACGGGATCGGCGGTTTCCGAATCGGACGGAACGACCAATGGGACGGGGTATGCGCCGTGGCCGTTTCCAACCTGGATTCTGCCGGAACTCGGCCTGCGGGAGCCCCGGCGTTGATCCAGTCGGCCAGTAGCCGGACTTCCTCCGGTTCCAGCTTCTCCTCCCCCTGGGGCATGCTCTGGTCCGCGACCCGCTGGTAGAGAAGACTCTCGCCGGCATTCCCTCTCACCAGAGCCGGACCCTGGCCCCCTCCTTTTTCCATGGAGGAGACGGTCCTCAGATCCAGGTCTCCCATCTGAAGGCTCTCGCCGTGGCACTGAAGGCAGTATCGGTTCAGGAGGGGACCTACGTCAGAGCCGAAACGGGGAACCGATTCGGCGGCGTGAACCAGCCCGCAGGCCACCGCGGCGCCAGCCAGTGCCAGTCCGCTTCTTAGAAGCAGAGGAAAGAAGAAAGAGGAAAGAGAAAAGAAAGAAGCAGGCGGGTAGTAAACGCGAAGGTAGGCGCACACCGGGAAATGGTCTCGTCGAGGACGCCTGAGCGGGACTGATTCGATGCCTTGTTTCTCCACTGATTCCGCCGGTTCCGCTTGGAGTGAAACCGGGTATGCGATGATCCCGCTACACCAGGATCCTCTCGGCGACCACGCCGGCGACGTCGGTCAGGCGGAAGTCGCGGCCGCTGTAGTGAAAGGTCAGTTTCTCATGGTCCAGGCCCAGCAGGTGGAGCACAGTGGCATGAAAGTCATGGATGTGCATCCGGTCCTCGACGGCGTGGTAGCCGATCTCGTCGGTGGCGCCGTAGACGAATCCAGGCTTGACTCCTCCGCCGGCCATCCAGATGGAGTAGCCGTAGGGGTTGTGGTCGCGCCCGTCCCCTCCCTGGGAGACCGGGGTGCGTCCGAACTCACCGGCCCAGACCACCAGCGTCTCCTCCAGCATGCCCCTTGACTTCAGGTCCTTGAGCAAGCCGGCGATGGGCTGATCCACCTCCCTGGCGTTTTCGGTGTGCTTCTCGTAGAGCTGGGAATGCTGGTCCCACTTGTAGCTGTGGGTGCACTGGATGAAGCGGACGCCCCGCTCTGCCAGGCGCCGCGCCAGCAGGCATTGCCAGCCGAACTCCCGGGTCTCCTCCCGGTCGAGGCCGTAGAGTTTCCGGGTGGCCGCCGATTCCTTTTCGACTTCGAAGGCCTCAGGCGCCCTCATCTGCATCCGAAACGCCAGTTCGAAGGCCTGGATCCGGGCTTCCAACTCGGCGTCGTACCGGCGAAGTTGGGCGTGACGGCGATTGATGTTCTGGAGCATGTCCAGTTCGTAGCGTTGCTGCTCCGGCGTGAAGCCGCGGTGAACCAGGTACTCGATGGGCTCTCCGCGAAAGTCCTTCACTTTGAGCCCCGAATGGCCGATGGCGGTCCCCTGGTACGCTCCGGGCAGGAATGCGGAACTCCAGTTCTTGGCGCCGCCGTGGGCGAGAGCCGGCTTGATGGTGATGTAGCCGGGCAGGTTCTGGTTCTCCGTTCCGAGCCCATACAGAGCCCAGGCACCGAGCGACGGGCGGGTGAAGGTGCTGGAACCGGTGAAGGTCTGCAATAGAGCGGCCCCATGGTCCACTCCTTCGCCCACCATGGAACGGATCACGCAGAGGTCGTCCACGCAGGTCCGGACGTGGGGAAAGAGATCGCTCATGGGAATCCCGCTCTGACCCGTTCGTTTGAAGTCCCAGAGCGGTTTCATCAGCGGTCCAGGGGGGTTGTCGTCGAAGGCCAGGGGACGGCTGATGGGGAGCGGTTTCCCATGGTCCCGGTAAAGGCGGGGCTTGGGGTCCAGGATGTCGACGCTGGAAGGTCCACCGTGCATGAACAGGAAGATGACCTGTTTGGCTCGCGGCTCGAAGTGTGGCTTCCGGACGGCGAGCGGGTTGGCCGTGCCGGGTGCGGCACCGAGCCGGTCCGCCTCGGCGATGAGTCCGGCCAGTCCCAGCACGCCGAAGCCGCAGGCCGTGTCTCTCAGCATGGAGCGCCGCGACAACAGCGGGGGGCGCTTCAACTTGTTCCATGGATTCTCGATCATGAGATCACCTCACGTAGGGTCCAATCCCGTGGCGAGCCCGATCCTCGTTCCGGATCCGAGACCTGCTGCGCGTGGAGCGCGTCTCTCCCGATCTTGCCCCCGGAAGGCGATCTAGTCAACATACATGAAGTCGTTGGACCCCATCAGGATCCGGCAGTAGCTGCCCCAGGCATCCAGACCGGACGCCTGCGGCCCTCCGAATTTCCCGGTGAAGTCACCGAGGTAGGCCAGCGCGGCTTGCCGCTCCTCCACTTCCGGCATCCGGTTCAGGGTGATGAGATAGGCTCGATCGATACGCTTGGCCGAATCGGTCTCCTCCTGTTCCAGCCGGGCCGCCAGATTCCGGGCCCGATGGGCCACGAATTCGCTGTTCATCATGAACAGGGCCTGGGGGGCGACGTTGGTGTGCAACCGCTTGCCCATGCTGGTGGTGGCGTCGCCGAAGTCGAACAGGTTCAGGAGTGCCGGAAGGTTGGCGCGCCGGAGGGGCAGGTAGACCATCCTCCGGTGGACCGTCTCCGGTTTCAGGCTCAGGCGGTCGTTGCTGTTCTCGGTGTCGGTGCCGAACCCGGTCTGCAGGGTCCCGCCCATGGTCAGGTCCAGGGAACCGTCCATGGACAGCAGCCCGTCCCGAATCTCCTCGACCTCGAGCCGGCGCCGTTCGAATCGGGACAGAAGCTGGTTCTGCGGATCCCGGGGGTTTTTCTCCGGTGTCGTCTCGTTTCCCATTCGGTAAGTGGCCGAACTCATGATCAGGCGGTGCATCTTCTTGATGGACCAACCCTCCCGAATGAATCGGCGAGCCAGATAGTCCAGCAGCTGGGGATGTGTGGGAGGCGTGCCCAACTTTCCGAAATTGTTGGGGGTTCGCACCAGACCCTGTCCGAAGTGCCATTGCCAGATGCGATTGACCATCACCCGGGCCGTCAGGGGATGCTCCGGCCCGGTCAACCAGAGGGCCAGCTCCATGCGGCCGCTGCCTCCGGAAATCGGCTCCCGTTCCGCACCCGCCAGGACCAGGGGGAACCGCTTGGGCGCTTCCTCGCCCAGGTTGTTGTAGTCACCGCGGATGAAGACTCGTTGCCGGACCGCATCTCCTTCCTCGACGGCGCAGGCCATGGCCGGTTCGGGGGGCAGGGTCTCTTCCAGTTTTTTGAGTTCCTGGCGGTAAAGTGCCAGAAGCCGATTGGATTCTTGAGAGAAGACCTTCTCCTGGGCCTTCTCCTCCAGGAAGAAGGGTCCCTTCCCGGCGAAGTAGACTTCGTGGAAAAAGCGGTCGCGCCCCGGCTCGAAGGTGGGCTTCGGCGGCGGCGGCATGTTCATCTCCTGGAGCATCCTGCGGACCCGCTCGCGCCACTTCTTGAGGGTTTCGTTCCATTCTTCCAGACGTTCCTGGAACCGTTTCTGATAGGCGTCCGCCGTCTGGTCGCGGTCCGCAGCGGAAGCCTGCTGCCACTCGTCCAAGTGGGGTCTTCGGATCTCGCGCGGCTGGAGGTAGGCGATCCACTTTCTCAGAATCGGAGCCTCCAGATCGTTTTCCGCCGCCAGCGCCTCGGCCTCCGCGGGCCCTCCGGCGCGGCCGGCAGCCCGCATGTAGTCGGCCAGGCGGGGACTCAACTTGGACACGTAGGCTTGAAGTTCCTGATCGGCGACGTCTTCGACCTCGATTTTCTTGTTGCCGATCGACTCCTTGTGGTCCTTGTACGCCTGGTACTCGTGGTCGGGGACCAGCGGCGTGAACAGGAGCTTGGAGACGGTCTTGCCCATGGCCGTGAAGCTGCGGGTGCTGGCGAACATGCCGAGCAGGGAGTAGTAGTCCTGGGTGGGGATGGGATCGAACTTGTGGTCGTGGCAGCGGGCACAGGTCACGGTGAGTCCCAGGAAACCCTTGGACACCACGTCCAGCTGCTCGTCCCAGACGTCGTAGAGCATCCGCTGCTTGTCCTGTTGCGCCAGCGCCTTGGGGCCCAGAGCCAGGAACCCGGTGGCGACGATCCCGCGGCGCCGCTTCTCGACCGATTCAGCGGGGTGCACCAGGTCACCGGCCAACTGCTCCGTGAGGAATTCGTCGTAGGGCCGGTCCTGGTTGAACGCCTCCACGACGTAGTCGCGGTAACGCCAAGCGTAGGGGTAACGGTGATCCTCGTCGTTGCCGGTGGAGTCGGCGTAACGAGCCACGTCGAGCCAATGGCGTCCCCATCGCTCGCCGTATCGGGGAGAAGCCAGCAGCCGGTCTACCACCTTCTCGAAAGCCCGAGGCGAGTCGTCACTCAGAAAATCGGCAATCCGTTCCTCACTGGGAGGCAGGCCCGTGAGGTCGTAGCTGGCCCTCCGCAACCATGCGAGTCTGGAAGCCGGGGCGGCCGGGCGCAGGTCTGCCGCTTCCAGCCTGGCCAGCACGAAGCGGTCCACCGGGGACCTGACCCAGTCCACATCTTTCACTTGGGGCGGTTCCGGATCCCGGACCTTCTGAAAGGCCCAGAAACTCCACTCTTCCGCCGTGAATCGGTCTCCCCGTTCTGCCGCCATCGACGGTGCGTCCATGACAGGGGCTCCCGGCCAGTGAGCGCCGGTCTCGACCCAGGCCGCCAGGGAAGCGATCTCGTCCTCGGGCAGCTTCCCGCCGGGAGGCATCTTGATTCGCTCCCGGTATCGGATCACTTCCAGGAATCGGCTTTCTGCGGGCTCCTCTCCGGCGACCACCGGGCCGCTCTGGCCGCCCTTTGCGAATCCCTCGGCACTGGACAGATCCAGCCCGGCGGTCTTGAGGCCGGAGTTGTGGCAGGCTTGACATTTGTTGGCCAGGACCGGACGGATCCGCCTCTCGAAGAATTCCGCCGCCTCCGCATCCTGGGCCGGCAGCGAAGGAAGGGAAACCACGAAACCGAGAAGCAAAGGCAGAAAAACACGCATGAGAGTTACCGGGAAGTATACCAAAAGCAGTGAGATCCGTTGCTCCGGGAACTGCGGCATGTTGGTACACTCATGCGTCAATGAGACGCGATCTGGGTATTGGAATCACCGGCTCGGGATTCATGGGGAGGACCCATGCCGAGGCGGTGCGTGCGGTGCCGGAGCTCAGGCTGGTTGCGGTCACCGGTGGTCGCCGGGCACAAGGGCTGGCCGGCCGCTACGGAATCGATCGGGAACCGGACGTGGAGAGTCTGGTTCGCCGCTCCGACCTGGATGCCGTCATCATCACGACTCCCCACCACGTCCACGTTCGGGATGCGCTGGCCGCCATCGCCGAGGGAAAGCACGTACTGGTGGAGAAGCCGCTGGCCACCTCGGTGGCCGACTGCGACCTCATGATCGAAGCCGCACGCCGCCGATCCGTGGCTCTGGCCGTGGGCTACCATCAACGGTTTCGGCGCAACAACGTGGAAGCCCGGCGCCTCATCCGGGAGGGGACCATCGGCCGCGTCCTGGCCATCCAGACCACCATGCTGACCGAGGCCTCTCTGCGGGACGGCGGAGGATGGGAATGGTGGGACGATCCAGCCAGCGTCGGCCACGTTCTGAACTCGGCGCCTCACGGCATCGACCTGCTCCGCTGGTGCATGGGGACGGAGGTCGCCACCGTGAGCGCGCTTTCCCGCAACTTTCTGACCCAGGCCCCCGTGGAGAACACGACGCTGGCTCTTCTGAGTTTCCACAACGGTGCCCTGCTCAGCCTCTACTCCACCAACGAGATGGCGGACCCTGGGTTTTCCGGCGAGTTCTTTCGACTCAGGATCATGGGCTCACAGGGCCTGATGGACCTGGATCCCTTCGGGGACCTGAAACTGGCGGTCGGAGGAGCTTGGTGCACGGTATCCACCCAGCCCGCGGCCCGGTTCGTTGCCTCCGACGTTCCCATGAACCCGGTGCGCCTCAGAGCGTATGAGCGCCAACTTCGGGCCTTCTGCGACGCCATCGAGGGCAATTCCAGCCGGATCGGGTCGGGACCGGATGGCCGCGCCGGCGTGGAAGCCGTGACCGCCATGTTGGAGGCGTCAGGAACCGGGTCCGTGATCCGTCTGCCGGACCGGGGAGCCGGCAGCACTCCTCTCTTCGATTCCTGATTTCCGGTTCTCGATTCCGCATTCCTGCCGGTTGCGGTATAGACTGGCCGCGGGGCTGCACACATGCGGATCGCGACCTGGAACATCAACGGGCTTCGAGCCCGTCTCGAATACGTTTTTCACTGGCTCGATTCCCGCCGTCCCGACCTGGTGGGGCTGCAGGAGTTGAAGCTGCAGGAAGAGCTGTTCCCCCACGCCGAATTCCAGGCCCGGGGCTATCAGGCGGTGGTCCATGCGTCCAAGGCCTGGAACGGCGTCTCCATATTGAGCCGGGAACCGGCCGAGACGCTACAGTCGGGGCTGCCGGGACAAGAGCACCTGGGGACCCGCCTGGTGAGTGCGCGGGTGGCCGGCGTCACTTTCATCACCGTCTACTGCCCCAACGGCAAGCACGTCGGGCACGACGACTTCCCCAGAAAGCTCTCCTGGTACGATGCGCTCCTGTCCTATCTGGAGGCGCGTCACGACGTTTCCGAGTCTCTCGTCCTCTGCGGCGACTTCAACATCTGTCCGACCCCGTTGGACAGCTGGAACGAAGAGGAGCTCGGAGGGCAGATCATTCACACGGACGAGGAAAGAGATCGCTTTCGGCGATTGTTGGACTGGGGACTGGTGGATCTTTACCGGGAGCGCTTTCCGCAGGAACGGAAGTTCTCCTGGTGGGACTACCGGGGAGGGGCGTTCCACCGGAACCGGGGGCTCAGAATCGATTTCCTGCTGTCGACGCGGGTGCTGGCACAACGGCTGCGGCAGGTGGAGATCGACCGCGGCTACAGGAAGAAGAAAGAGGGCATGACCGCCTCGGACCACGCCCCGGTCATCGCCGACCTGGAAGCGGCGGTTTCCTAGCCGCCGAACAGGAGCGGCGGTTTCCAACCGCCGGACTCCGGGCGGAGCGGAGGAATGGGCGATTGGAAATCGCCCCTCCTCAGAAATCCAATACCCGGATCGGGTTGTCCACCAGAATCGTGCGGATCTGATCCCCGGTGAGGCCTTCTTCCCGGAGCAGGGGAACGAAGGTGGTCAGGAGATAGTCGAATCCGTGTCCTCCGTTCCAGTGCAGCAGGGAGTTGGCGCAGATGTCCATGGAGATCAAGACCCGTTCCAGGTAGCCGGCCTGGACCAACTCGGCCACGTTCCGGGCCCTTCTCCATTCCGGCTGGGTACCGGCGCTGGCCGCACGGCCGATGTGATCGATCTCCACGTAGACGCCCCTCTCGGCGACGGCCAGCTCGCCCTTGACGCCGCGCCGTTCCCCCAGATGTCCGATCACGATCCGCTCCGGCGGGACGCCCTCCTCCATCAGGATGTCCATCTGCTCGTGGGCCAGGTCGCCGAAATGGGTGGTGTGGGTGGTCACGGTGGCGCCGGTCGCCCGCTGGGCCCGCGCGGCCGCCCGAAACACCTTCTCCTCCGCCGGAGTGACGTGGAAACGCTCGGTGCCGATCTCGCCGATGATGCCGGGTCGAGTGCCGCCCTCCACCCCCTCTTCCAGCTCCTTCACCAGCATGCCGGCCAGGGCATTGGTGCTGAGCTCATGGATGTAGGCCGGATAGACTCGTTCCCGGTACCAGCCGCACCCCATGATGATGTGGAGGCCGGTGGCCTGGGCCAGTCTTCGCATCCCGGACGGGTCGCGCCGGAGTCCGATGGGGGTCACGTCCACCAGGGCGGAGCCGCCTGCGTCGCGATAGAAGGCCAGTTCCTCCACCAGCAGCTCCTCGTCGTCCACGGTGCTGTCGTAGCCCAGGCGTCCTCCCCATTCCCAGGCGTCCACCAGGGTGTGTTCGTGCATGAGGGTGACGCCCAGGTCTGCGGGTTCAATGGGCCCCAGCACGGTCTGAATCGACATCGAACTCCTCCGCTCAGCAAGGAAACAGGGGACGGGCTTCCGCCAGGACTTCCCGCAGGTTGTCGGTCAGGGTCCGGACCTCCGCCTCTCCCATGACGGTGGTGAGCGCATACAGGGCGTAGACCTTGATACCGCGGTTCAGGAGAGCGAGATGGACCAGTGACATGATCCGAGCTCCCGTCCTCAGGGTCTGCGGATCGGACCGAACGTGAGCGGCCAGGTCCAGGCTGACCAGGGAAGCGATCCGGTTCAGCTCCAAGGGGAGTTGCAGATCCTGAACCATCTGGTTGAGCCTGTCATGGAGCGATTTCCCCAGGCGGTTCAAGTGTTCGAAGGCCTGGGGCGTCAGCATCTCCATGGCCTTCAGGCCTGCCGCGGCGGTCATCGGATTGCCGTTGAGGGTGCCGGCGTGGGATACGGAGGGTGTCGGGCCGTCGGCGAAGAGGACCATGATGTCTTCTCTCCCCCCGAAGGCTCCGACCGGCAGTCCGCCGCCGATGATCTTGCCCAGGGCCGTGAGATCGGGCACCACGCCGTAGTGTTCCTGGCCCCCTCCGGAGGAGACCCGGAAGGTGATGACCTCGTCGAAAATGAGCAGGATGCCCAAGCGCCGCGTCGTCTCCCGCAGGAACTGGAGATAGCCCTCCGAGGGCAGCCCCAGGCCTCCTTGCGTCATGACCGGATTCACGACCACGGCCGCCAGACGGTCGCGGTGGGTCTCCATCAGGGATCGGGCCGTCGACTCGTCGTTGAAGGGGGCCACCAGCACGTTGTCCCCCTCGTTACTTGGAATCCCGGTGACCAGCGCCAGGGGCCTCCCGTCATCCGCTCGACTGAACTCCGTTCCTTCGTAAGTGCCGTGATAGGCGCCCGCCATCTTCAGAATGACGTCGCGTCCGGTGAAGGCCCGCGCCACCTTGATGGCCTGCATGTTGGCTTCCGTGCCCGAATTGCAGAAGCGGATGCGGTCTACCGAGGGCAGCCGGTGGCAGAGCAACCGGGCCAGTTCCACCTGATAAGAGTTGGGCGCCGCCCAGCCGGTACCCCGCGCGGCCTGTTTCCGAATGGTCTCGGTGATCTCGGGGTGGGAATGTCCGTGGATGAGCGTCGTGGCGTTGTTGGTGAAATCCAGGATTCGATTGCCGTCCACGTCATGCAGGTAACTGCCTTCGCCGCGAATCATATAGGTGGGATGCGGGGGGAAACTGGTGCCCAGACGCGTATCGCCTCCGGGAAGGAAACGCCGGGCTTCCCGAAACCACCGGCGGGACGCGGGCGTGCGCTCCCGGTATTGGGATTCGATCCTGGCCTGCCACTCCGAAAGGGTCATCGGCACATTCTTGCAGGGCGTTTCCCGGCGGGCAAGGGGAACGAACGAGGAGAGGGACGCGGTGTGGACCGGCTCGGGGTCTGAGACAGGGCAGAGTGTCGAGAGCGGCAGGGACGAGTCTTCCAGAGACCGTTAAAGGTTCTTCAGGATGAATCGGGTCATCATCCTCCGGAGGTGGTGGACTTGCTCCGGATCCCTCACCCCATGCCGGGCTCGGGGGTAGATCATCATCTGGAAGTCCTTTCCCTCTTCTTGTAGGCGATGGGCCAGACGGAGCGTGTTCTGGAGATGGACATTCTCGTCCAGGCCGCCGTGGATCAGCAACAGCTTGCCCTGCAGGCCGCCGGCCGCCTCCAGCACCGAGCTCTTCCGGTAGCCCTCCGGATTGTCCTTCGGAAGCCCCATGTACCGTTCCGTGTAGATGGTGTCGTACAGCCTCCAGTCGGTCACCGGAGCCCCCGCGATCCCGATCCGAAAGCTGTCGCTGTGGGTCAACGCAAAGCTGGTCAGGTACCCGCCGAAGCTCCAGCCCCAGATCCCGATTCGATCCGAATCCACAAAGGTCCGTTTCCGAAGCCACTGCAGGCCGTCTTCCAGGTCGCGCAGCTCCTGGCCACCGAAGTTTCGATACACGGCCCACGCCGAACCGGCGCCGTTCCCACTGGCGCTTCGGTTGTCGCAGATCCAGATCAGATAGCCCTCCTGGGCCATGAGCTGGTGCCAGAGGTGGTTGGTTCCGCCCCATCTCCTTCTGACCCGGGGCATACCCGGTCCACCGTAGACGTAGGCCAGAACCGGATACTTTCGAGCGGGATCGAAGTCGTGGGGCAGGATCATCATGGCCTCCATGAGGAACCCGTCCCGGGTCGGCACCTGCAGAAACTGGGGAGAAGAGAGCCGAAACTTCTCCAGGTTCTCCCGGTTGCTGGGATGAATTTCCCTCAAGAGCGTTCCCTTCGCGTCATGAACGCTCAGCCGGGGCGGGGTGTCGACGTCGCTCCAGGTGTCGAGATAGAGCGAACCCTGGTCATTCAACCGGGGCCGATGGGTTCCCGGTTCCCGGGAAACGCGTACCATCGATCCGCCGTTCAGATTCGAACGGAAAAGGTGTCTCTCAGCGGCGCCGTCCCGGTCCGCCGTAAAGTAGATCTCCCCGTTCTCATGAGAGTGGTGGAGGAGGTCAAAGACGTTCCACTGCCCGCTCGTGACCGGTCTGACGAGAGTGCCGTCGGACCGGTAGTGATAAAGATGCCGCCACCCCGTACGATCGCTCATCCAGAGGAAGGAATCGTCCGCCAGCCAGCTCGGCTCGGCCAGAACGTCGACCCACGCGACGCTCTCCTCCCGCAACAGCGCAGTCGTGCTCCGCGACGAGAGCCGGTACAGCTTCAGGTCCAACCGGGTCTGGACCCGGTTCTGCTCCTGAAAAACGACGGCGCCTCCATCCGGGCTCCAACCGGCCCGGACCACCAGGCGGTCGTCGTCCGGACCGCTCTGGATCCAGTGGACGGCCTCGCCCGAGACCGGGACCACGCCGATACGCGCCCGAGGGTTGGGGTCTCCGGCCTTGGGGTAGCGGGTCGTCCGTGTGGACGGGTAGAGCGGCTGGTAATCGAGCAGCGTGAAGGTCGGCACCGGCGACTCGTCCAACTGCAGGAAGGCCAGGTGGGATGAATCGGGACTCCACCAGTAACCCTTGAAGTTGCCCCGGCCGTAGAGTTCCTCCTGGTACAGCCAGTTCAATTTGCCGTTGATCACCTCACCGCCGCCGTCCTGCGTGAGACGCACTTCGCAGCCGCTTTCGATGCCGACCAGGTAGAGGTCCTTGGCTCGGACGTAGCTGACCATGCGTCCGTCGGGGCTGAACTCGGCCAATTCCTCCCGTTTTGAGGAACGGGTCAGCCGCGAAGCCGCTCCGGACTTCAGAGCGTAGAGAAAAAGATCCCCGGAGAACTCGAAAAGGAGGGTCTTCTCGTCAGGGCTCAATCGGAACCAGCCGAGCGTGGCGGAGTCGGGGCTCGAGGTATCGAGATCGGGATTCGAGAGGGCCTTTCGAAGTCGCGTTTCATCCAGCAGGATCTCGGAATCCCCGCTGACGGCGTCGACTGTGAACAGGGTGGAAGACTGCTTGCGATGGTGGAGATAGTGGCGTCCGTCCGGAGACCAGCGCAGACTCGTCGGAGGAGAGCCGGTGAAGTCCAACTTGGTGCGGGGATCGTAGAGATGCTGCAGGGTCAGGCGGGACTTCTGCGATCCGGCGAGAGAAGAGAAGAGCGAGAGAAACAGGAACCCTGCCAGCCAGCAGCGAATCGGAAGAAGTGAGAAGGATCCGGTGGACGATTTCGAATCGGGCGGGTCAAAACGAGACGAGCCTCTTCTATTTGGCCCGTTTCTTCGATTTCTTGTCGGGCGCCACCGGTTCAAACTCACTCCCCACCAGCTCCAGAAGAGCCATCTCCGCCTGATCTCCCCGGCGAAACCCGAGGCGGAGAATGCGAGTGTAACCGCCGTTGCGCTCGGAGAAACGGGGTGCAATATCGTCGAAGAGTTTGTACACCACCGACTTGCGCCGGATGAAGCTCAGAGCTCGCCGCTTGGCATGCAGGTCTTCCCGTTTGCCCAACGTGATCATCTTCTCGGCCACCGGACGCAGCTCCTTGGCTTTGGCGATGGTGGTGACGATCCGTTCCTTGTCCAGGAACTCGGTCACCAGATTACGGAACAACGCCTTCCGGTGACTCGCTGTCCTTCCCAGCTTTTTGCCCTTTCGACGGTGTCTCATAACCGTCAGACCTCCGTGGTCTCGTGGACCAGCCGGCCCTTGGTGTCGATCTTCATGCCGAACGACAGGCCCATCTCGGCCAGCAATTCCTTGATCTCGCTCAAGGACTTCCGGCCGAAGTTCTTGGTTTTGAGCATCTCGGTTTCGGTCTTGACCACCAGCTCGCCGATGGTCTCTACACTGGCGTTCTTGAGGCAATTGTAGGCCCGAACCGACAACTCCAATTCCTCGATCGGTTTGATCAGGTTCTCGTTGACGGCCTGGTCCTTGTCTTCCTCGACCACGTCCTCTTCCGAGTCCTCTTCGAAGTTGATGAACATGAACAGGTGCTCCTTGAGGATCTGCGCGGCTTGGGCCACGGCATCCTGCGGAGCGACACTGCCGTTGGTCACCACCTCCAGGTTGAGACGCTCGTATTCGGTCGACTGTCCCAGGCGGGCGGCCTCCACCTGAAAGTTGGCCCGCCGAACCGGCGAATGGACCGAGTCCATGGCGATGTAGCCCAGACTCAAGTCCTCGTCGTGGTTCTGGCTGGCTGGAACATAGCCCCGGCCTTTCTTGACGCGCACTTCCATGCTGATCCTGGCTTCCGGGTTCAAACTGGCGATGTGGACGTTCGTGTCCAACACCTCCAGGTCCGGGTCCGGCTTGAAGTCTCCGGACTTGATCTCCCCTTCTCCAGAGGCCTCGAGGTACACGGTCTTGGGCTCACTGGAGTGCAGAATCAAGGGAATCTGCCTCAGGTTCATGATGATGTCGGTCACGTCTTCTCTGACACCCGGGATCGACGAGAACTCGTGCAGGACTCCCTCGATCTTGACCGCCGTGAGGGCCGCTCCCTCGATGGCGGAAAGCAGGACCCTTCGCAGGGAATGCCCAATCGTCGTGGCGAATCCCCGCTCGAAAGGTTGGGCATGGAAGTTGCCTGAAGTCGAGGTCAAGCTATCCGGGTCATAAAAGAGCTTGGTTGGTTTCTGAAACGCTCCCATTGATCTATGTCTCCGACGATTCTATGAACAGCCGCCTCGATGAGGCTCCGGCCCGCGTGGACGGCCCTGGTGGGGGCATGGCTCATCCCCGCCGTGTGCCGGCAGACCCCAGATGAAATCACGGGGAATCTGCACGGCGAGCCCGCGCTCATCCGGCAGCTATTTGGAATAGAGTTCCACCACCAGGGACTCCTCGATAGGCAGCGAGATATGCTCCCGGGTCGGCAACTCCAACACCTGGCCCTTGAATTGATTTTTTTCCAGACTCAGCCAAGCAGGAACCCCACGGCCGGCGACCGCATCCAAAGCGGCGCGAACCAGCAAATTGTTCCAACTCTTCTGATGCAGCGAGACTTCATCCCCCGCCTTGACCAGGAAGGAAGGGATGTTGACCCGTCGTCCGTTCACCCGGATATGACCGTGGCGGACCAACTGCCGGGCCTGGTTCCTGGAGGTGGTGAAACCGAGCCGATAGACGACGCTGTCGAGTCTCCGTTCCAGAAACTGCAACAGGAGTTCGCCGGTGACGCCCCTCTTTTTGGCCGCTTTGGCGAAATAGCTGCGAAACTGGCGCTCCAGGACGCCGTAGACTCGTTTGACCTTCTGTTTCTCACGGAGTTGCTGGCCGTAACCCATGGTCCTGGGCCGGCCGCGCCTGTCGCGCCCGTGCTCGCCCGGAACGACGTTCCGTTTCTCGATGGCGCACTTCTCCGAATAGCATCGATTTCCCTTGAGGAACAGTTTCATCCCCTCGCGTCTGCAGAGACGGCAGACAGGGCCGTTATAGCGTGCCAAGGTTCGTCTCCTTCCTGACTTCACCTGCCGATGTCATGCGGTACTCCCGGTCCGTTGCCACCGGCTCCTATACCCGTCGCCGCTTGGGAGGACGGCAACCGTTGTGGGGAATAGGCGTCACGTCCCGGATTGATTTGATATCGATTCCAGACGACTGAATGGCGCGCACGGCCGCTTCGCGGCCACCGCCGGGTCCCTTGACCCAGACCTCGCAGGTACGAATTCCGTACAGGTCACGGGCCCGATTGGCTGCCGTATGCCCGGCCTGAGAGGCTGCGAAGGGCGTGCTCTTGCGGCTTCCCTTGAAGCCCTGCATTCCGGCAGTGGCGGTCGATAAGACATTCCCTTCCTTATCGGTGATGGTGATGATCGTATTGTTGAATGTCGCCTTCACGTGGACGATGCCATGGAGAATGGTTCTCCGATCTTTCTTCTTGGAGCCCTTCTTTTTTTTCGTCTTTCCGCCCTTGGCCATCTGGATATCCCTCTAATCGGTCCCCTGGGCCGCGAACGCCCCTGGCTGATTCCCTTTTGAAATTCTTGCGCCTCCCGGATGCACAAACGGCATCGGAAAACCTGCAGCGCAGAACCCCGCCGGATCCCTGCGCTCGCCGCCCGCCGAGCCGCTAACGCCCCCTCTTTCTCCGCATGATGCGGATCTTGCGCGGCCCCTTGCGGGTCCTGGCATTGGTATGGGTGCGCTGGCCTCGGGTGGGCAGTCCCCGGCGATGCCGAAGTCCCCGATAGCAGCCGATGTCCATAAGACGCTTGATGTTGATCTGAAGTTCCTTGCGCAGATCCCCTTCAATCCGCCCCTGGTCTTCGATGACGCGTCGGAGTCGAGCGGCCTCCTCCTCGGTGAGGTCCCCGGTATTCTTGTCCGCATCCACCTTCGCTGCATCCAGGATCTTCTGGGACCGAGCCCTTCCGATCCCGTAGATGTAGGTCAGAGAGATCAGAACCCGTTTCTTGTCCGGTATGTTCACTCCAATTAGTCGCATTGTGCCGATCCGCTCCGTGGTCTCCGGTGACGATTACCCCTGACGCTGCTTGTGTTTCGGGTTGCTGCAGATGACTCGGACCACACCCTTGCGGCGGACGATCCTGCATTGCCTGCAGATTCGCTTGACCGAAGCTCGAACTTTCATTCTTCGCCTCCTGCAATCATCGAATCCGGACTTGATGCCCCGCGTCGGGTCCTGCCGCTGGAGTTGCTGAGGATCCAGGGACCGGTTTCGGTGACGGCGACTGAATGCTCGAAATGGGCGCTGTAACCCCCGTCCGCCGTCACCGCCGTCCATCGGTCTTCCAACACTTTGACGCCGGGGCCCTGGCTGTTGACCATGGGCTCGATTGCCAGAACCATGCCCGGCTTCAACCTGGGGCCCTTTCCAGGCTCACCATAGTTGGGGACCTGCGGTTCCTCGTGCAGGAACCTGCCGATCCCATGGCCCACGAATTCTCTCACCACCGAAAACCCGTAGGCTTCCACGTACTTCTGTATGCCGTGGGAGATGTCGGAGATGCGGTTTCCCACCACCACCTGCTCGATCCCCCGGTAGAGGGACTCGCGAGTCACGTCCAACAGCTTCCTCAGTTCGGGAGAAACCTCACCCACACAGAAGGTCCAGGCGGAGTCACCATAGAATCCCTTGTAGTAGACCCCCACGTCCAAAGACAGGATATCTCCCTTTTTGAGAGGCTGGTCGTTGGGAATCCCGTGGACGATCTGATGGTTGACGGAGGCGCAGACGCTGGCGGGGAATCCCCGGTAGCCCTTGAAGGCCGGCCTGGCTCCGCTCCCGAGGATCATGTCCTCGGCGGCGGCATCCAATTGCCGCGTGGTCACGCCAGGGTTGATCATGGTCCCCAGATGGTCCAATGTCCTGGACACCAAGCGGTTGGCCTCGCGCATCCTCTCCAGTTCTCTAGCGCCTTTGCAGACGATCATTCCAGTCAGGTTCCTGATGCGGTACGTATCCTCAAGACCGAACGGCACTCGGTGACATGGTCTGAACGATGAAGTCAAAAACCTCCTGGATTCCTCCAGAAGCTTCCACCTCTCCGTAGCGGCCCTCTGCCTTGTAGTAATCGACCAGGGGCTGAGTCTGATCGCGGTAGACCCGCAGTCTCTCCCGAATCACGGATTCGCGATCGTCAGGACGGAGCACCAATTCCCCGCCGCACGAATCACAGACACCATCCTCCCGGGGCTCGGAGTAATAAAGGTTGTAGATATTACCACAGCCGGCACACTGGCGACGCCCGTTGAGGCGTCTGACAACCTCCGCGTTCTCCAGTTTCAAATTGATCACCAGGGGCGGAAGACCGTTGCTGATTCGACTCAGGTAGGTGGCCTGAGCGAGGTTCCGGGGAAACCCATCCAACAAAATTTCTTTACTCGCGTCTCGCGCCAGCTTCCTTCCCACGATCTGGGCCACCAACTCATCCGGGACCAACTCTCCCGCATTCATGATGGCTTCGACGCGACTACCCAGATCGGTTCCGGCGCGCACTTCCTCTCTCAGGATGTCCCCGGTGGAGACGTGCAGGTAGCCGAACCGTGCCGCGAGGCGCTTGGCCTGCGTCCCTTTCCCGGCTCCGGGTGGGCCGAGCAGAATGGTCACCAACTTTTCGGGCATCAGGATTGGATCTCCGGTCGGGCCCTCAGCCTCAACCTCTTCTTCCCCGAATTCGGCCTTTTTTGAGGAAGCCGTCGTAGTGCCTCATGATCAGTTGTGACTCGATCTGCTTGACCGTGTCCATTCCCACGCCCACCACGATCAGGAGGGACGTCCCTCCGAAATAGAAGGTCACTCCCAGACCATTGGTAAAGAAATCCAGATTGTTGTCGATCAGGAAATTGTCCAGAACCGGACCCACCCAGGGAATCGGCTGAACCTTGAATCCGGTCATCAGAAATTCGGGAAGCAAACAAACCAGGACCAGGTAGACGGCGCCGGCCGCCGTCAAACGGCTCAAGGTCCGATCGATGTACTGTGCGGTTCGCCGGCCGGGCCGAATCCCCGGAATATAGCCGCCGTATTTTCGGATGTTGTCGGCGACCTCGTCCGGGTTGAAGATGATGCTCACGTAGAAGAAGCAGAAGAACATGATCCCGGCGATGTAGATGATGTTGTAGAGCGGGTAGCCTTGTTGCAACTGCTGGGAAAGACTCTGGACCCACCCGGCCTCGAAGACCAGGCCCATGGTGGAGGGGAAGGCAAGAATGGAGGCGGCGAAGATCACCGGGATGACTCCGCCCGAGTTCACCCGCAGGGGCAGGTGTGTGGCTTGTCCGCCGTACATCCTCCGGCCCACCACCCGCTTGGCGTATTGGATGGGGATCCGGCGCTGTCCTCGTTCCACGATCACGATTCCGATCACCACCAGAACCATCATCGCCAGGAGGATGATGATCGTGAGGATGGACCGGGTTCCCAGCATCCAATCCTGATACAGGGAATGGGCAGCGGACGGCAGGCCGACCACGATGCCGGCGAAGATGATCAGGGAGATCCCGTTTCCAATGCCGCGCTCGGAGATCTGCTCGCCGAGCCACATCACCAGCGTCGTCCCGCAGGTGAGGGTGAGCATGGTCATGAGTCGAAAACCCCAGCCCGGATACGGCACCACCGGCGGAACCGCGTCCATGCGTTCCAGGACCGAGGCGGAGGCCATACTCTGGAACAGGCAGAGGCCCACGGTCAGGTATCGAGTGTATTGATTGATCTTTTTTCTACCCAGCTCACCTTCCTTGGAGAGCCGCTCCAGGAAGGGCCAGACCACCGTCAGCAACTGCAGGATGATGGACGCGGTGATGTAGGGAGTGATTCCCAAGGCAAAGATGGAGAATCGGCTCAGGTTGCCCCCCGAGAACATGTCCAGGAAGCCCAGGACGGTCCCGGCCTGCTGGCTGAAGACCAGTTCCAGGGCGCCGCTGTCCACTCCCGGAGTCGGGATCCAGCTCCCCACCCGGTACGCGGCCAGGAGCCCCAGCATGAAGAGGACCCGCTTCCGTAGATCGGGAATATGGAAGATGTTCCGGAAACTGCCCAGAACCGGACTGAAATCGGCCATCAGCTCAAGACCTCGACGCTTCCGCCTGCCTGCTCGATCTTCTCTCGGGCCTGCCGGCTGAGATGGTGAGCCCGAACCATCAACTTGCGCTCCAGCTCGCCATCGCCCAGGATCCGCAGGCCGTCACCCAACTTCTTGACCATTCCCCGCTCGATGAGCAGCTCGGGGCCGACGGTGGTTCCGTCCTCGAAACGATTCAGGTCCCGAACGTTGATCACCGCGAACCGCTTGCGGAAGGGGTTCTTGAAACCCCGCTTGGGAAGCCTTCGATAAAGGGGCATCTGGCCGCCTTCAAAGCCGGCTCGGGACGAGTATCCGGATCGGGACTTCTGACCATTGAAGCCCCGCCCGGCGGTCTTTCCGGTTCCGGAGCCGGGTCCCCGGCCGACCCGCTTGCGGGTGTGACGCGTGCCGGGCGCCGGCTTCAATGTGTGGAGAGCATAACTCATCGCTCGTTCCCCTCGACGATCTGCACCAGATGGGGAATCTTGGCCACCATTCCCCGGATCTCCCGCGTATCCGGCCTCTTCACCACCTGATTCAACTTCCTCAGACCCAATCCCCGAACCACTAGTTTCTGGTGTTTCGATCGCCCGATGGCACTGTGAACGTAGCGTATTTGGATGGTCCCCGTCTGGCGGCCCTTCGGTTCCCGCTCTTCAGTCACCTAGAGGTCCTCCACAGGAATGCCTCGGCTCAAGGCCACGGCTTCCGGACTGCGCAACTGGGACAATCCATCGAAGGTGGCCTTGACCACGTTGTGAGGATTGGTGGTTCCCACGCTCTTCGTCACCACGTCTCGGATTCCGACCGATTCCATCACCGCTCGAACCGGAGCACCGGCGATGATGCCGGTCCCTTCGGGGGCCGGCTTGAGAATGACCAGTCCCGCGCCGAAACGCCCCTTGACGCCATGGTGGATCGTCGACCCCTTCAGGGGAACACCGATCATGGATTTCTTGGCCTTCTCCAGTCCTTTTCTGATGGCCGCCGGGACCTCGCGCGCTTTGCCCATGCCCCAACCGACCTTTCCATTCTGGTCACCCACAACCACCAGAGCGCCGAAGCTGAGATTCTTTCCTCCCTTCACCACCTTGGTGACCCGATTGATGGAGATGACCTGATCCTTAAGTTCTTCGCTGTAGTCCTGTTGCGCCATGAGCACTCCGTATCTAGAGCTTGTCTTTAGAACTTGAGCCCCAGCTCCCGGGCGGCGTCCGCCAGAGCCTTGACCCGGCCAAAATACCTGTACCCGCCGCGGTCGAAGACCACTTCGCGAATCCCGGAGGCGAGAGCCTGTTGGGCTATGCTGGTGCCGACGCGGCGAGCGGCTTCGATATTGCTTCCGTTGGCCAACTTCTCGCCGTTCACCTTCAAGGTCGAAGCACTCACCAGACTCCGCCCAAGCTGGTCGTCGATAATCTGGGCATACATGTGTTTCAGGCTGCGAAAGACACAAAGACGGGGACGCTCGGCCGTTCCCGACAGCGCCTTCCGGATCCGCTGGTGGATCCTGGTCCTTCGATAAGCCCGACTCGCCTTCTTCGCCATTCCCCTCAGGCTCCCTTCTTGCCCACCTTCAGGTGAATCTGCTCGTTCCTGTACCGAATCCCCTTCCCCTTGTATGCATCCGGCCGCTTCAGGGCCCGGATATTGGCGGCAACCTGTCCGACACGGTACTTGTCAACCCCTTCCACCAGTATCGTCGTGACGTAATTCTGAATCTGGCGGCCGGCCCGCTCGACGCGGATGTTGATGCCTTCCGGCACGGGGAAATCGATGGTATGGGAAAATCCCAGCGACAGGGTCAGAATCTTTCCTCGAAGCTCCGCACGAAAACCAATGCCGACGATGTCCAGCTCCTTGCGGAAGCCTTGGGTGACGCCCGTCACCGAATTCGCCAGCAGCGACCGAGCCAACCCGTGGAGAGCCCGGGACGTCTTGTCGTCTCCGCCCCTCCGGACTCGAAGCTCGCCGTTCTCCACGGCGGCGGTGATTCCTCGCGGCACCGCGGTGGACATGGTTCCCCGCGGCCCTTGCACGCGAACCTGACTCTCCAAAACCGAAATCTTCACCCCGCTGGGAATGGGGATGGGCATTTTTCCTACGCGCGACATGACGTCTTACTCACAATCTTTACAGTCCGTGGTGAAAGTCCCGCGAGCACCGAGACCGTTCCTGCGCCCGCCGGGATGCAGGAACGGTCGAATGCCGTGATGACTTTTGCCACGGGCTGTTGAACCCGGACGTAAACCGGCCCGCACACGGCAGACCTCGCCGTCTCAGTACACCTCACAAAGCAACTCTCCGCCGATACCCAACTCCCTGGCTTTCTTCCCGGTCACGATTCCCTGCGACGTGGAAAGAATGTTGATGCCCAGACCTTCCAGCACCAGCGGGATCTCGTTCCTGCCCACGTATATGCGGCGTCCCGGAGTGCTGATACAGCGCAGGACCCGGATCACGGGCGTATTGTCGCGACCGTACTTGAGGCGGACCGTCAGGCACTCGAACGGCCGCTCTCCGTCGCTCGTGTAGCCGGAAATATATCCTTGCTGATGAAGGATTTTCACCACTTCCGCCTTGAGCTTGGAATGGGGAATCTGGACCGCATCGTGCCCGACCGCGAGGGCGTTTCTGATCCGGGTGAGAAGATCGGCTATGGGATACGTGACTGACATGAGATTCTTCTTTCGCCTTCGCCCGCAACCGCCGGCGGACGCCGCCGGAACGGCATCACCAACTGGCCTTGATCACTCCGGGAATCTCTCCCAACAGGGCCAGTTGGCGGAAGCAGATCCTGCAGAGCTGGAACTTGCGTAGAAAACCTCGAGGACGCCCGCAGCGCCGGCATCTGCTGTAGCGCCGCGTGGAGAACTTGGGTGGTCTGTTCTGTTTCGCAATCAAACTCTTTCGGGCCATCCTCCTACACCTCCTGTACCGGCACGCCGTCAACGAACCAGGGTCGAGAGTCTCGCCTGCGAGACCTCCCCGGGCTGGTCAGAATATCAGCTGGCGGTCCTCCTCCCGGCCAAAGGGAATGCCCAGCCCCGCCAGCAGGACGCGTGCCTCTTCATCCGACTTGGCCGTAGTCACAATGGTGACGTTCATCCCGTGCGTCGTCTCGGTCCGGCCCAGATCGATCTCCGGAAATATCGATTGCTCCCGGATTCCGAACGTATAGTTGCCCTGCCCGTCGAACGCGTTGGGAGGAACTCCTCGAAAATCCCGGACTCGGGGAAGGCCGATGTTGATGAACCGATCCAAGAACTCGAGCATCCGGTTCCCCCGCAACGTGACCATCACTCCGATCGGCATCCCTTGGCGCAGCTTGAACCCGGCGATGGATTTCCTGGCGCGGGTCACTACCGGCTTCTGTCCGGTGATGGCGGTCAGGTCGGCCGCCGCCGAGTCCAGCAGCCGAATATTCTGGATCGCCTGTCCCAAACCCAGATTGACCACGACCTTGACGAGCTTGGGGATCGCCATGACGTTGTCATAGCCGAACTCCTCCACCAGCTTCGGGACCACCTCTTCCTTGATTTTCTGTTTTAGCCGAGCCACTGCCTTTACCCTTGCTGCCGCCCCGTGGGGACGCTACTTGTCGATGGTGCCTCCGCACTTCTTGCAGGTTCGGACCTTCTTCCCGTCGGAGAGCCGCGTGAAGCCCACCCGGGTCGCCTCGTTGCACTCCCTGCAGATCACCTTCAGATTCGAGAGAGCCAGCGGAGCTTCCTTTTCCAGGACTCCCCCTTGCACGTTCTGCTGCGGATTTTGCCTGGTGTGGCGGTAGATCATGTTGATGGTCTCGACCACGGCACGTTTCCGATCAGGCAGCAACCGGAGAACACGCCCCGTCTTGCCCCGATCTTTCCCCGCCAGCACCAGCACCTGGTCATTCGCCTTCACGTGGAGCATCCGGAAACCCTTCTCTGGTCACAAAACCTCAGGAGCCAACGAAACGATCCTCATGAATCGTTTTTCCCTCAACTCTCTCGCCACCGGACCGAAGACGCGGGTTCCGACCGGTTCCCGGGCGTTGTTGATAACGACCGCCGCGTTCTCGTCGAAGCGGATGTAAGAGCCGTCCGGGCGCCGGTTCTGCTTACGCATGCGGACAACGACCGCCCTTACCACTTCGCCCTTCTTCACAGCGCCGTTGGGGCTGGCCTCCTTCACTGAGGCCGTGATGACTTCTCCCAGACTGGCGCCTCGTCCCACGTCGCCGCCCAAGGGTGCGATGCAGGAGATTCTTCGGGCTCCCGAATTGTCAGCAACGTTCAGAACGGTCTGCATCTGGATCATG
The DNA here is from genome assembly GCA_965263035.1 of Acidobacteriota bacterium. Taxonomy (GTDB): domain Bacteria; phylum Acidobacteriota; class UBA6911; order RPQK01; family JAJDTT01; genus JAJDTT01. Next base: position 2,717,110 of record OZ253580.1, on the reverse strand, counting down.
ATCCACCTACCCCTTGGCTTTCTCCACAACCCGCACCAGGGTCCAACGCTTCCGCTTGCTCAGAGGCCGAGTCTCCTCGATCAGAACCTTGTCGCCCGCCCGGCACTCGTTCTGCTCGTCGTGGGCCATGAGCTTGTTGGTGCGTCGAAGGGTCTTTTTGTAGAGCGGATGGGCCACCAGACGGTCAACGGCCACGACGATTCCCTTGGTCATGGCGGCGGAGACGACCCTTCCGGTCCTCCGATTCCTTTTTTGCGCCCGCCTTTCCACCGACTCAGTCGCCATACTCTTTCCCTCGATAGACCAGGGAGCGGATTGGTCCGGGCAACTCCGCCCCGTCTCAACTCACTACAGTTGCTGCCGTCTCTCCGTCAGAATGGTCTTGACGCGGGCCAGATCCCGTCGGATCTGCCGGATCTTGGTGCGATTCTCCAGTTGTCCCGTGGCTTTTTGGAACCGCAATCGGAAGATCTGCTCAGAGAGCGCCTGGCCTTCCGATTCCAGGTCCTCCAATGACATTTCTCTCAGCTTGGATGCGTTCATGCCGAATCCAGCCGGGTCACGAAACGAGTCCGCAATGGCAGTTTGTTGGCTGCCAGCCGCATGGCTTCCTTCGCCATGTCGTGGGGCAGTCCCTCCATCTCATAGAGGATGGAACCCGGCCGCACCACCGCCACCCATCCCATGGGTGCCCCTTTCCCTTTGCCCATTCTGGTCTCGGCCGGTTTCTTGGTAATCGGCTTGTCGGGAAAGATCCGAATCCAGATTTTCCCTCCGCGCTGGACATAACGGGTCATTGCGATTCGGGCCGCCTCGATCTGCCGGTCGGTGATCCAACCGGGCTGCATGGCTTTGAGGCCATATTCGCCGAACGACATGGTGCTGCCGCGGAGAGCCTTGCCCGTCATTCTCCCCTTCTGTTGTTTCCGGTACTTGATCTTCTTCGGCATCAACATGACTGCAATGACCCCCGTTCAATTCGACCGGGACGATCCCTCGGCCCCGAAGACCTCACCCTTGTAGACCCACACCTTGACGCCGATGACGCCATAGGTGGTGAAAGCTTCGGCGAAGCCGTGGTCGATCCGGGCCCGCAAGGTATGGAGAGGCAGTCGGCCGTGGAGATACCACTCGGCTCTGGCGATCTCGGCGCCGTTGAGCCGCCCTCCGCACCGGACCTTGATCCCCTGGGCTCCAAAACGCACCGCGGTCTCTACGGCGCGGCGCATGGCCCTGCGGAAGGCCACCCGGCGCAACAACTGCTGGCTGATGGACTCGGCCACCAGCTGGGCATCCACCTCGGGCTTCTGTTCCTCCTGAATATTGATGTACACCTCGCGTCCGGTGGCGGTCTGGAGATCACTCTTCAACTTGTCGATCTCGCTGCCCTTGCGACCGATGATGATCCCGGGCCGAGCCGTTTTCACGATGACGGTGAGCTTGTTGGCCGCCATCCGCTCGATCTCGATGGCAGAGATCCCGGCGTGGTAGAACTGCCGCTTCAGATTCTTCTTGATCTGAAGATCCTCGTGCAGCAGATCTCCGTAGTTCTTTTCCGCATACCAGCGAGAGCGCCACGTGTTGATGTAACCTAAGCGAAACCCGTACGGGTGGACTTTCTGACCCAAACTTGCCTCCTATGACTTCCCGTCCGATACCCGGATCGTAATATGGCTCTGGCGCCGCCGCTCGCGGAACGCCCGTCCCATGGGAACGGGACGCATCCTGAAACGCCATTTGGTCGGTCCCAGGTCGACGTAGGCCTCCTTCACGAACAGATCATCCGCGTCGATGACCGGCGACTTCTGCTCGGCGTTGGCGATGGCCGAACGCAACACCTTGGAGATGGGGCGAGCCACTCTCTTCCGCGAAAAACGGAGAATGTCCAGCGCTGCCTCCACCTTCCGTCCCCGAATCAGGTCGATGACCAAACGCGCCTTCTGGGGCGACCCCTTCACGTATTTTGCCGTGGCCGATGCTTTCACAAGTCCTGCTCCGCAACCTCTGCCGTCGGTCCGGCCAGTGCCGGACTTTTCGATTTCATCCTAATGGCGCTACCGCATCCTGGCCATGCGCTCGTGTCTACGAATGTGTCCCCTGAAAATTCTTGTGGGAGCGAATTCACCCAGCTTATGTCCCACGATGTTCTCGGTGATGTAGATGGGAATGAACCTCTTGCCGTTGTGAACGGCAATCGTGTGTCCCACCATCTCCGGCGTGATGGTCGATCTCCGGGACCAGGTCCGGATGACCGCCCTCTCGTTGGTCTCATTCAGGTGACGCAGTTTCTTGTACAAGTGATCGTCCACAAAGGGACCCTTTTTGACCGACCTGGGCATTGAGCCTCCTACTTCTTTCTCCGCCGGACAATCATCTTCCCGGTCCTGTTGTTCTTCCGGGTCCGGTAGCCTTTCGTCTTCCAGCCCCAGGGGGAAGTGGGATGCCGTCCGCCCGAAGTCTTCCCTTCGCCGCCGCCCATGGGATGGTCGACGGGGTTCATGGCCACGCCTCTGACCTTGGGTCGCCGCCCGCGCCAACGGTTGGCTCCGGCCTTTCCCAGGGTGACGTTCTCGTGATCGAGATTCCCCACTTGGCCGACGGTGGCCCGGCAGAGGACATGGACCTTGCGCACCTCGTCCGAAGGCAGCTTGATCTGGGCGTAATTCCCCTCTTTGGCCAGCAACTGGGCACTTCCACCCGCAGACCGCACCATCTGACCTCCCCGGCCCTGAGTCAGTTCGATGTTGTGGATCATGGTTCCCAACGGGATGTTGGCGATGGGCAGGCAATTGCCCGGCATAATGTCCACCGTCGGTCCCGAAACCACCTCGTCGCCCACCTTCAAACCGTTCGGCGCCAGGATGTACCGTTTCTCTCCATCCAGATAGTGGAGCCGGGCGAGCCGGGCGCTCCGATTGGGGTCGTATTCGATGGCGGCGACTCGCGCCGGCACCCCATCCTTGTTGCGCTTGAAGTCGACAACTCGATAGCGTCGCTTGTGGCCGCCTCCCCGGCGCCGGACGCAGATCTTTCCATCGCTGTTGCGCCCGCTGATCCGCTTCTTCCCCCGGGTCAGGCGCTTGAGCGGTTTGATGTCGGTCAGATCCTCGCCGGTCTGGACGGTTCGGAATCTGGTGCCGGGTGACGTGGGCTTGTAACTTTTCAAAGGCATCGGTTCTATACCGTGTCAAAAATTTCCGGCATTTCCTGGCCGGGTTTCAGAGTCACGTAGGCCTTTTTCCAATCGGCCCGCCGTCCTCGATATTTGCCCATTCTCTTGACCTTCCCCCTGAAGTTGGCGGTTCGAACGGACTCGACCTCGACGTCGAAAATTCCCTGGACCGCCGCCTTCACCTGGTGCTTCGTGGCCTTGGGTCGAACCTTGAATACCACCATCCGGCCCTCGAACTCGTCCTTTTGAATGGTCGCCTTCTCGGTTATATGGGGGAGCCTGAGAATATCGTACCTGCTCATGACCTCAGCAATACCTCCTGCAGTTCCAGCAATGAAGCCTTGCTTATCATCAGGACCTCGGCGTTCAGCAAGTCGTAGACGTTGACTCCGAGTGCCGGAACCATCTTGACTCCCGGCAGGTTTCGAGTGCTCAGAAAGAGGTTTTGGTTCTTCCTCGAATCCACTACCAACAGCTTCCGGGTCAGGTCGAAGGTGCCCATGACGTCCACGAAGTTCGTGGTCTTGTGGCTGGACAACTCCAATGAGTCCAAAACCAGAAGCTTTTCACTCTTGAGCTTGTCCGACAGGACCAGCTTGACGGCTCCTCTCCGCTTCTTCTTGGACAGCGACTGCGCGTAGTTTCTCGGCTTGGGACCGAAGGCGACGCCTCCCGTTCTCCAGAGGGGACTTCTCGTGGTTCCGGCACGAGCCCGGCCGGTTCCCTTTTGCCGCCATGGTTTCCGGCCGCCTCCCCGCACCTCGGCACGAGTCTTGGTGGAGTGGGAACCCTTGCGCCGGCCGGCCAGAAAGGCGGTCACCGCTTCCCACAACAAGGATTCGGACGCCTGATAGTCGAACACCTGACGGGAGAGGGCCAGTGTTTCCACCACCTCGTTTCTCAGATTCCTGACCTGGACTTCCGATGCCGACTCAGTCAATTCCGCCTCCCGGAACGAACAATGGTGAGGTATTGAGCCCGACTGCCCGGCACCGAACCCTTGACCAGCAGAAGGTGGTTCTCTTCGTCCACCTTGACCACCTGCAGATTCTGAATGGTGACCCGCTTGTTCCCCATCCGCCCGGGCCCGCGGGTCCCGGGGAAGACTCGACTGGGCGAAGCGCTTTGGCCGATGGAGCCTGGAGCCCGATGAAACATGGATCCATGGGTCGCCTGGCCGCCGCTGAAACCGTGGCGCTTGATCACCCCCTGAAACCCCCGCCCTTTGCTGTTAGCCACGACGTTGACGGTGTCGTCAGCTTGAAAAACTTGATGGACCAGCACCTCATCCCCCACGTCCAGGGGCGTCTCTGAAGTCTCTTCGTAGGCAAACTCGCGCAGGATCCGGGTCGGCGGCGAGCCTGCTTTTCGCAAGTGGCCCTTCACGCCCATAGTGAGGCGCCGGACCCCGGGCTCGATGAAACCCAGTTGAAGTGCGGCGTAGCCTTCCTTCTCGGAGGTCTTCTTCTGGACCACGATGCAAGGACCGATCCGAAGCACCGTCACCGGAATGACTTGACCCGCTTCGTCAAAGAGCTGGGTCATTCCCACTTTTCTGCCGATCATCCCTTGGAGCATGACTATTCTTTCTCGGCTCCGAAGGCCTTGATCTCCACGTCGATGGCGGCCGGCAGATCCAGCTTCATCAAGGCATCCACCGTCTGGGGCGTCGGCTCCAGGATATCGACCAGGCGCTTGTGAGTCCTGATTTCGAACTGCTCCCGAGACTTCTTGTCCACGTGGGGAGAACGCAAGACGGTGTAGCGGGCGATGCGCGTGGGCAAAGGGATCGGTCCCGAAACCCGGGCGCCGGTCCGGCGCGCGATTTCCACGATCTCGCCGGTGGAATGGTCCAGAACCCGGTGGTCGTAAGCCTTGAGTCGGATGCGGATTTTCTCGTTGCTCATGCTCTTGGGCCTACTCCAGAATCCGGGTGATGGTACCGGCGCCCACCGTGTGTCCGCCTTCGCGGATGGCGAAACGCAGGCCTCGCTCCATGGCGATGGGCGTGATCAACTCGAACTCGATCGACACGTTGTCTCCCGGCATCACCATCTCCGTCCCTTCCGGCAACGCCACGTTCCCCGTCACGTCCGTCGTCCGAAAGTAAAACTGCGGCCGGTACCCCGTAAAAAACGGCGTGTGCCGTCCGCCCTCCTCCCGCGTCAGAATGTACGCTTCCGCCTGGCATTTCGTGTGCGGCATGATCGATCCCGCCGCCGCCACCACCTGGCCCCGCTCCACGTCCGTCTTCGCCGTCCCCCGCAACAACAATCCCACGTTGTCCCCGGCCTGTCCCTCGTCCAGCAGCTTGCGGAACATCTCCACGCCCGTCACCACCCGCTTCAGCGTCGGACGGATCCCCACGATCTCCATCTCCGTCCCCACCTTGATCTTGCCTCGCTCCACCCGGCCCGTCACCACCGTGCCCCGGCCGCTGATGGAGAAGATGTCCTCGATCGGCATCAGAAACGGCTTGTCCACCTCCCGCTCCGGCATCGGCACGTACGTGTCCACCGCGTCCATCAACTCCCGGATCTGGTCTTGCGCCGCCCCGTCTCCCTCCATCGCCTGCAACGCACTCCCGTACACCACCGGAATGTCGTCCCCCGGAAACTCGTACTGGCTCAGCAGCTCCCGAACCTCCAACTCCACCAACTCCAGCAACTCCTCGTCATCGACCATGTCCACCTTGTTCAGGAAGACCACGATCGAGGGCACCCCCACCTGCCGCGCCAGCAGAATGTGCTCCCGCGTCTGCGGCATCGGTCCGTCCGCCGCCGATACCACCAGAATCGCCCCGTCCATCTGGGCCGCTCCCGTGATCATGTTCTTGATGTAGTCCGCGTGCCCCGGACAGTCCACGTGCGCGTAGTGCCGCGCGCTCGTCTCGTACTCCACGTGCGCCACCGCGATCGTGATCCCCCGCTCCCGCTCTTCCGGCGCATTGTCGATGGAATCGAAACTCCGCACCGCCACCTTCGGGTTCTGGTCGGACAGCACCTGCGTGATCGCCGCCGTCAACGTCGTCTTGCCGTGATCCACGTGCCCGATGGTTCCGATGTTCACGTGCGGCTTCGTCCGCTGAAACTTCTCCTTCGCCATCTCGTCCTCTTTTCCGATTTAGTCGATCCTGATCGACGTCGCTTCCGTGTCCTTTCGGACCGGTTCAACCTGACCGGGTCAAAAGCCGGCCGTGGGTTCGCGCCACCTGCTCTTCCACCACTTGCCTGGGGACCTGTTCGTAGCGCTCGAAGTGCATGGTATGGGTCGCCCTCCCCTGCGTAATCGACCGCAGTCCGGTGGCGTAGCCGAACATGGTCTCCAAGGCCACGTAGGCCGTGATCACCTGGCTCCCTCCTCTGGGTTCCAACTGGGCGACTCGACCCCGGCGGCCGTTGAGGTCGCCTATGACCTCGCCCATGTACTCCTGGGGCACCACCACCTCGACCTTCATGACCGGTTCCAGCAGGATGGGACCCGCCTTCCGGGCGGCCTCCTTGAAGGCCAATGAGCCCGCGATCTTGAACGCGATCTCCGAAGAATCCACGTCGTGATGAGATCCGTCCAACAGGGTCACCTTGATGTTCTCCATCTCGCAGCCGGCCAGAACCCCGCCTTCCATGGCCTCCCGCACACCGGCCTTCACCGCCGAAATGAATTCTCGAGGGATCACACCGCCGCCGCTCATATCCTCGAACAGGAACCCGGTTTCGGCCGCGCCCGGCTCCAGGGGCTCGACCCGGACCTTGGCGTCGCCGTACTGGCCCCGGCCGCCGGTCTGGCGCACGAAACGGCCGCGCCCTTCAGCTGTCCGCAAAATGCCCTCCCTGTACGCCACGTGCGGCTTGCCAACGTTGGCGCGGACGCCGAACTCACGCAGCAGCCGATCCACGATGATCTCTAAGTGCAGTTCCCCCATTCCCGAGATCAGGGTCTGTCCGGTTTCCGGATCGGCGTGAGTCCGAAAAGTAGGATCCTCGTGAACCAGCTTGGCCAGTGCGAATCCCAGCTTGTCCTGATCGTGGCGCGTCTTGGGCTCGATCGCCACCGAGATCACGGGAGCCGGAAACTCCATGGATTCCAGCAGCACGGGCCGGGCAGGATCACAAATCGTGTCCCCCGTCGCTACTTTCTTGAGACCCACCACGGCGGCGATGTCGCCAGCGCCGACCGCTCGGAGTTCCTCTCGCTTGTTGGCGTGCATCTTGAGCAACCGGCCCACCCGTTCTTCCTTGCCGGAAGCTGAGTTGTAGACCTTGGAGTTGGCCGCCAAGCATCCGGAGTAGACTCGGACGAAGGCCAGCTGTCCGACGAAAGGGTCGGCCATGATCTTGAATACCAGCGCCGAAAAAGGGTCATCCTGGGAGACTCGTGGAGTCACCGGATCTCCCGTGGCCGGTTCGGTTCCTTCCGGGGGGGGCACCTCCAGCGGCGAGGGCAGAAAATCGACGATGCCGTCCAACAGGAGCTGCACACCTTTGTTCTTGAAAGCGGCACCGCAGAAGCAGGGAGTAAACTTGCCTTGACAGGTTCCCAACCGCAGAGCACGTTTGAGCGAGTCGGAATCGATGGGTTCTCCGTGAACGTATTTTTCCAGCAACTGCTCGTCCACCTCGACCACGGTTTCCACCATCTTCTCCCGCCAATGCTCCGCCACCTCGCGCCATTCTTCAGGGATCTCGCTTTCCACGAACTTGGCGCCCAAGGTTTCGGTTTCGTAGCGGATGGCCTTACGGGAGATCAGGTCGATGACGCCTTCGAAGGACTCCTCCTTGCCCAGGGGAATCTGGACCGGAACCGGGTTCGCCCCGAGCTTCTGGGTCATGGATTCCATTGAGGCAAAAAAATCGGCTCCCATGCGATCCATCTTGTTCATGAAGGCGATTCGCGGCACCCGGTATTTGTCCGCTTGGCGCCAGACGGCCTCGGACTGGGGTTCCACGCCCGCGACGGCGTCGAAGACGGCAATGGCGCCGTCCAGTACCCGCAGGGATCGTTCGACCTCGGCCGTGAAGTCTACGTGGCCCGGGGTATCGATGATGTTGATGCGAAAATTCTTCCAGTGGCAGGTCGTGGCGGCGGAGGTGATGGTGATGCCCCGTTCCTGTTCCTGGGGCATCCAGTCCATGGTGGCGGTTCCTTCGTGCACTTCACCCAGTTTGTAGGTGATTCCCGTGTAGTAGAGAATCCGCTCGGTAGTCGTCGTCTTACCGGCATCGATGTGGGCCGTGATGCCGATATTTCGCGTCCTTTCAAGCGCAGACTGAGTGGCCACTGTACTGATCTTCCCTTGATGCGGGCTCCGTTGGTAATCGAGTCCTTCCCTCTCACCATCGGTAATGCGCGAAGGCACGGTTGGCCTCGGCCATCCGGTGCACGTCCATCTTCCTGCGTGCGGCTCCGCCGCGGTCATTCGCGGCATCGGCCAGCTCGTTGGCCAGCCTTTCCTTCATGGTCTTTTCGTGACGGGCTCGGGCATAGCCCACCAGCCAGCGAATGGCCAGCGAGGTCTGCCGCCGCGTGCTGACTTCGATCGGAACCTGATAGGTCGATCCCCCCACCCGGCGAGACTTGGTCTCCACCATGGGCTTGACCCTGTCCACCGCCCTCTTGAAGATCCGCAACGGATCTTCTCCCGTCCTCTCCTGGATCAGGTTCATGGCGGCGTAAAAGTTTCTCTCGGATACACTCTTTTTTCCCCGCGCCATGGACTGATTGATGAAACGGCTCACCAACCGGCTGCTGTAAACGGGGTCGGGAGCCACATCTCGTTTGGGGACATCCCGTCTTCTAGACATCTTGATGGCTCCTGGACACAAAGCAAGCTGCGATAGAACTCGGCGTCGATGCAGCTGTTGAAGACCCAGCTAACTCTTGGGGCGCTTGGCGCCGTACTTGGAGCGGCTGTTGTTACGATTATCTACGCCGGCCGTGTCCAAGGTCCCGCGTATCACGTGGTAGCGCACTCCCGGCAGGTCCTTCACCCGGCCGCCACGAATGAGCACTATGGAGTGCTCCTGCAGATTGTGTCCCTCACCTGGAATATAGGTGGTGACTTCGATCCCGTTGGTCAAGCGTACGCGGGTCACTTTTCGAAGCGCTGAGTTGGGTTTCTTCGGTGTCTGCGTGTACACGCGAACACAGACTCCACGCCTTTGAGGACAAGACTGAAGCGCCGGACTCTTGGTCTTGGTTCGCACCGGCTTACGACCCTTGCGAACCAACTGATTGAACGTCGGCATCGATGCCACCCACTCCTGGAACTGCCCACCGGCACCGCCTTCGACGCCTGGCGTGAGAGCAGAATAAACTCTGTTAAGACAAAAAAGGATGCCCCTGGGGCATCCGCACTCGACCCACCCACGCCATGATAGGCGGGGGGATCTTAGCCTCAGGACCAATCCCGTGTCAAGCCGGGAAACAAGTTATTATATGCGTCTGTGATCGCCCTGAAAAAACACGTTCCACGGCTGAACCGTGGAACCGGCAAAGGAGATGCGGGTTCGGCCCCGGGGCGTTCCGGCCGCGGCTCGGACGGCAGATCCCCGGTTCCATCGCTGTTGATCGCCGTCTACACGCTGGCCTATACCCTTGGCCTGATCCTGTGGCTCCCAATCCGCCTCTTTCGTTATCTCCGGGGCCATCGTCCCGTTCCCTTCCGGAAGAGGATGATGGTTCCCGATTGCTTCTCCTCACCGGCTTCTGCCCCGACCCGATTCTGGGTCCACGCCGTCTCGGTGGGGGAGGTCAACTCAATTCGCCCCCTGATAGATGCTCTGAACCTGAAATCGTCTCAACTGTGCATCTCCACCACGACCGAGACGGGGCAGCGCCTGGCCCGCCAGCTTTTCCGGGACCGGGCCCGGATCTTCTATTTTCCCCTGGACTGGACCTGGCTCTGCAGGAAGTATCTCAGGAGCTTGGATCCGGCGGCTGTCCTGGTTGTGGAAACGGAGATCTGGCCCGGGTTCATCGTCGCCGCCCATGAGTTGGGCATCCCCCTGGTCCTCATCAACGGCAGGATCTCCGACCGGTCATTCGCTCGCTACCGGTACTTTCGGCGCCCGTTGCGGCCTTTTCTCCAGCAGTTGGATCATCTCTGCATGCAGTCGCCTCAAGACCGGGACCGGATCGTCGAACTGGGATCGGTTGCCTCCAGAACCTGCTCGGTCGGGAATCTGAAATACGATTACAGCTTGGACCCGGACCCTGGACAGGCAGCATTGACGCGACGGATTCGGAGCCTGTTCGGAACCGATCCGATCTGGGTCTGCGGCAGCACCCGTGAGGGAGAGGAGGAGCAGCTTCTGGACGCCTTCCACGAGATCAAACCGGAATACCCCCATCTCCGCATGGTGCTGGCTCCCCGACACCCCCGGAGGTCGGCCGAGATCTCCGACTTGCTTCGGCACAGGGGCCTCGCCCACCTGAAACGCAGCAGCCTCAACGGTTTTCAGGATGGCGGCTCCCCCGTCCGGCCGGAAGTGCTGGTGCTGGACACCATCGGCGAGTTGGCCCACGTCTATGAACTGGCCCTGGTGGTCTTCGTGGGGGGCAGTCTGGTGACGTGGGGGGGCCACAACATCATCGAGGCGGCACACTTCGGCAAACCCATACTGGTGGGGCCTCACATGCACAATTTCCGGGAAATGGCCCGGACCTTCCTGGAGGGGGGTGCGGCGTTGCAGGTCCGGAATTCGGGGGATTTGGCTCGGCGGCTGAGAGAACTCCTGGGGAATGTGGCGGCTCGTCGGGGACTGGGCCAAAATGCCCGCCGGATCCTTCGCGACAATCGAGGCGCCGTGGGCCGAACGGCTCGCATCGTGGGCGAATACCTGGGTCCGGACGCCGGTTTCTGAGAGCCAATGTGGGTTCTTCTCTCCCAACTCTACTCCTTGGCCATGCGGGTCAGAGCGTGGCTCTACCGGCGCGGTGTCATTTCGCGCCGACGCCTTCGCAACCCGGTCATCAGTGTCGGGAACCTGACGGTGGGGGGAACCGGAAAAACGCCCTTCGTGGCCTACCTGGCCGGGGTGCTCAAGTCGGCGGGCTACCAGCCGGTCATCCTGAGCCGTGGCTACCGGGGCAAGGCCGAGCACTCGACTCTGGTGGTCAGCGACGGCAGGAAGGTTCTGTGCGACGCGGCCAGCAGTGGGGACGAGCCCTTTCTGCTGGCCAGTCAGCTTCCCGGAGTCCGTGTCGCGGTCGGAAAGGATCGGCACCGCTCAGGAACGTTGGTGGAACAGGACGCCGGCGACAGGGTCGTCCACATTCTGGATGATGGTTTCCAGCACCTGCGGCTGAAGCGCAACCTGGATATCCTGCTGGTGGATGCCACTGATCCTTTCGGCGGCGGTAAGCTCCTGCCCGCGGGACGCCTCCGGGAGCCTCTGGCCGCCATGGGGCGTGCCGATCTGGTGGTCATCACCCGGTCCCACCTGGTGGGGGAGATCGCCGATCTGGAGGCGGTGATCCGGAGACACAACAAACTGACGCCCATCTCCTACTTCTATCATGATGCCGTCGGCGTCTTCGATCTGAAGAGCCGGAAACAATTCCGGACTCGAGCTTTCATGGGCAGGCGGGTCATCGCCCTGGCGGCCATCGGAAACCCCGGACTCTTCATGCAGGACCTGGAGCACTACCAGATGGACGTCCGGGACCAGCTCCTGTTTCCCGATCATCATCCGTACAGCCAGAGTGACCTGGACCAGGCCCTGGAAAGCGTGGATGAACATGGAGCGGAGGCGCTGATGACGACTGAGAAGGACGCGGTCCGGCTCCAGGCCCTGGAATTCGGCGCCGGACGGATCTTCGTATTGAAGATCGAGGCCCTGCCCGAAGACCCGGTGGAGTACCGCAAGTTTCTCTTGGATGAGGTGGCCGGCCTTCCCAACCCGCACTGAAGCGGGGGACTCGGGCAGGAGCGATGAAACAGGTCCTGATTCGCTGCACCAACTGGATCGGAGACGCCGTCATGTCGCTGGCGGCCCTGAGGGAGCTGCGCCGCCTGCAGCCCCGAGCCCGGTTGACTCTTCTGGCCCGGGAATGGGTGGCTCCGATCTTCGAAGGACAAGGCGTGGCGGATCACGTGGTCACGCTCCAGAATCGATCCCTGGGGGTGCGGGGAGTTTTCCGGGTGGGACGGCGGCTCCGGGGATTCGACACGGCAGTCCTTTTCCAGAACGCTTTCGAAGCGGCGCTGCTGGCGCTGACGGCGCGCATCCCGAATCGGATCGGCTACACCACCGACGGCCGGCGACTCCTGCTGACTCGAGGCGTGCGGCCCCGAACCGGAGGTCTGGGCCGTCACCAGACCTTCTACTACCTGGATCTGCTGTTCCAGTCAGGTGTCTCGCCCATCGACTATCTGAATGACTCCTCCTTTCGGCCCGACATCCACCTCACCCCCTCCGAGGCGCAACTGGAGTCGGCCGACTCCCTGCTCAGCGAGGCGGGCGCCGACCGCGGCAGGCCCTTGGTGGGACTGAATCCGGGAGCGGCCTTCGGTTCCGCCAAGCGATGGTTCCCGGAGCGCTACGCGGAGGTGGCCGATCGTCTGATCGAAGAGATGGGTGCCGAGGTCGTGCTCCTGGGTTCCGGTTCGGAGACGCCGGTTGCGGTCCAGGTCCGGGAGAGCATGAAACGGACTCCCCGATTCCTGGTGGGACGGACCTCGCTCTCCACCCTCATCGGGGTGCTGGCCCGATGCCGGTTGTTTCTGGGAAACGATTCGGGTCCCATGCATCTGTCGGCGGCGCTGGGAGTGCCGCTGGTGGCGGTATTCGGATCCACGGACGAAGTGGCCACGGGACCCTTCAGCCCGAACGCCGCCGTCATCCACAAGCATGTGGAGTGCAGCCCCTGTCTGCTCCGAGAGTGCCCCATCGACCTGCGCTGCTTCGATCGCATTCATTCCGGGGAGGTCTACGGGGCGGCCCGGCGGCAGTTGACGAAAAATCAGGCTCCGAGACGCCCGTGATACGATGGGGGCCGTTTCGAGGGGCCCGTCCTATGCTCCGAAACTTCTCTTCCTCCGGTTCTCACGTCCCCCGGCTCGCTGCTCTGTCGAACGGCATGAACGCACGATCGCAGGAACCGGCGCCGCCTCCGTCCGGCGTCTCCGGGACCCTATCCGCTTTGACCTCTCCCGGAAAAATCCTGATCGTGCGGCTGGGCGCTCTTGGAGACATCGTTCACGCCCTGCCGGCCCAACAGCAGATCCACCGCCGCTTCCCCGATTGTGAGATTCACTGGCTGGTCGAGCCCCACTACCGCGGCCTGCTGGAGACCGTTCCCGGCATCCATCGAATCTGGACGGCCGACACCAAGCGCTGGCGGCGCCGGCCCCGGACGGCACTGGATCTGGTCCATCTGATCCGGGTGCTGCGGCGGGAGCGCTTCGACTTGGCGCTGGACTTCCAGGGCCTGATCAAGTCGGCGTTCCTGGCCCGTCTCTCCGGTGCCGGGAGACGGATGGGATTCTGCCGGGAACGATGCCGCGAGCCGGCGGCGGCCGGCTTCTATACCGACAGCGTCAGGACCAGCGGAAATGGCCACGTCATCGATCTGAACCTGGAGCTGGCGGGGTCGTTGGGGTGCGCCGGGGAGCCCACGGCCAGGGTGCCTTTTCGAATCCCCTCCGAGGCGGAGCAATACGTCGACCATCGGCTTCAGGCGGTTGGAGGCAGCCGGCCGGTCCTGTTGAATCCGGGCGCCGGGTGGCCCACCAAGCTCTGGCCCGCCCGCAAGTTCTCCCGCCTGGGCTCAGAGATCCGGCGGCGCCTGAATCTTCCTGTGCTCTTCACCTACGGTCCGGGAGAGGAGGGTCTGGTCCGGGAGATCCGGGATTGTTCCCGGCCCGGCTCCGTGGTCAGCTTTCCCACCACGATCCTGGAACTGGCGGCGCTCTGCCGGCGCTCCCGCCTGATGGTGGCGGGAGACACGGGTCCCCTTCATCTGGCCGTGGCGTTGGGAACCCCGGCGGTGGCGGTGATGGGTCCCTCCATCGCCCGGCGCAACGGACCCTTTCACCCGGAGGATCGGATCGTCAAGCGCTACCTCTACTGCTCGGACTGCAACAAGCGGAGCTGCGGAGAGTTCATCTGCATGAACATTTCCGTGGAACAGGTCTTCCGGGCCGTCCGGCGGCGGTTGTCGGCGGCGGTGAAAGGGCCGGCGCCCCTATGACCCTGGTTCAGAGGATCCGGGTTCCCGTCGGACTCGCCTTCGGGCTCCTCCTTTTTGTGTTCGCCCAGCCGCATCCGCACCTGTTCTGGTTCGGGATGCCGGTGGCGGCGCTGGGCGCCTGCGTCCGCCTCTGGGCCTCGGGGCACCTTGACAAGTGGCGGGGACTGGCCCGAGCGGGGCCCTACCGCCTGACACGGAATCCGCTCTATCTGGGATCGTTTCTGGCCGGGCTGGGTTTCACCGTGGCGGCGGGGAAGCTGTGGTTGCTCATGGTCTATCTCGTCTTGTTTCCGGGCATCTATTGGCCGGTGATGCTCCGTGAAGAGCGGGAAATGCTCAGTCACTATCGGGACGACTACGCTGCCTATGCCGCCAGCGTACCCAGATTCTGTCCGGTTCGGTTCCCGGGCCCGACCGCTGCCGGAAGCGAAACAACCACTCGTTTCCAATGGAAGCTCTTTCTCAGGAACCGGGAGTACCGTTTCCTCATTTCGGTGGTCCTGGCCGGAATCATTTTCGTCTGGAAAATGGGATGAGGCGCGGAATGCTCGCCCCCTGGCAGTGGGTAAGCCGTTTGCGGGCCGTTCTCGTCCCACTCACGACCGCTTTTTTTTGTTTCTCGCTTCCGGCCGGGTCCGAGACGGCGCGACCTCTACTGGATGGAAGCACTCCCTACAGAGCTCCCTTCCAGGCCGGAGAGAAGCTGCGATACGAGGTCAACTGGAAGCCCCTGTTCGCCTCTCCGGCTTTCAAGGCCGGAGAGTTGGCCTTCACCGTGAAGCGTTCCCGGTATCGCAAGAGGCCGGCCTGGACCATTACCATGGAGGCCGTCTCGGCAGGCAGGCTGGCGAAAGTCGCCAAGATTTCGGTGCGAAATCGTTTCGAGTCCATTGTCGACGCCCGGAATTTCCATTCCTATCGGATCTTCCGAAAGCACCGCGAAGGGAAACGCAGGCGCGATCTGCTCTCCGTCTTCGACTACCGCAGGAACATCGCGCTCTACCGCGATCTGGATGTGTCCAGGGATCCGCCGCGGGAGCTTCACAACCGCACCTCAGATGGGATTCCGGGGCCGGTCACCGACCTGATCTCGGCCGTCTACGTGGTCAGGCTCCAGCGGCTGGAGGACGCGAGCCGGTACCGTGCGCACCTGGCCGACCGCGGCAAGTTCAAGGAGCTTCTGGTCCGGGTGGAGGAGCGGGAGAAAGTCGAACTCCGGATCGGGGCTTTCGACACCGTTCGGCTCCGAGTCGAGGGGGGAATCCTCTCCCAGGGGAGGACGCTGCAGGTCTGGTACTCCCGGGACCCGCTTCGAGTTCCCGTCAAGTTCGAGGCCCAGGTCAAGTTCGGCCGGGTCTACGGCGAGCTCATCGGACTGGAAGCGGGCGCCGTGGGCCGGGGCCTGATTCGCTCTCGGTAAGCGCTTGCTCGTCTCGCGGGATATGTACCGGCGGGCACGTCGGGGCGACCGCGTGAAATCGGTTCCACCTGAGCTTCCGGTGATAGAATGTCGTCGGCCTGAGAAGCAGGGTGGGCGATCGCCTTCCGGCTAGCAGTCCGTGGTGAAAGTCCCGCGAGCACCGAGACCGGTTCTGCGCCCGCCGGACCAGGCACGATGAGGGAGCATACCGGGAGTATGTGACCGAGTCGCAACGCAGTCCGCGCACGATGCAGGGACGGTCGAATGCCGTGACGACTTTTGCCACGGGCTGCTAACGCCGGGCGGAGGAAAGTCCGAACACCTCAGGGCAGCGTGCTTCCTAACGGGAAGGGGGGGTAACCCTACGGAAAGTGCCACAGAAAAGATACCGCCTTCGGTTCCGTCGTCGGGACTGCGGGTAAGGGTGAAATGGTGGGGTAAGAGCCCACCGCTTTGATGGTGACATCGAAGGCACGGTAAACCCCACGCGGTGCAAGGCCAAATAGGCTCCGTACGAGTTGGCCCGGCTCATTCGCCGGCCCCCGGGCAGGGCGGAGGCGGAGCGGGTAGGCCGCCCGAGGGCCGGGGCAACCCGGCCCCTAGAGGAATGATCGCCGCCCCGGCCTTGCGGCCAGGGTACAGAATTCGGCTTACAGCCCTGCTTTTCAGGACCCGCATTCACCCACTTCGGGCATGAGCAGCGAAACGTATCCATCAGGATCCGCCGCCTACGAGGGCGGCCTGACCGACCTCGTAGGCATACGGGTCGGGCATGCCGTCGACCCCCGGCGGCCCACGGGGGTCACCGTCGTCCTGCCGGAACGGGAAGTGATGGCCGGAGTGGACATTCGCGGCTCCGCTCCCGGCACCCGTGAAACCGCCCTGCTGGACCCGGTGCGTTCGGTGAAGCGCATCCACGCCCTGGTGCTCTCCGGCGGCAGCGCTTTCGGTCTGGACGCGGCTTCCGGAGTGGTCCGTTTCCTGGAGGAACGGGGGGTGGGCTATCGGACGTCGGTGGCCAGAGTCCCCATCGTGCCGTCGGCCATTCTCTTCGATTTGGCGCTGGGAGACGCCTCGATCCGCCCGGGTCCCGAATTGGGACACCGGGCCTGCCGAGACGCCGGGACGGGGCCGGTCCCCGAAGGCAACGCCGGCGTGGGAGCCGGGGCCACCTTGGGCAAGATACTGGGTCACGAACGCGCCATGAAGGGGGGCCTGGGTTCGGCGGCCGTGCAGGTCGGACCTGTGGTGGTGGCGGCTCTGGTAGCGGTCAATGCCGTCGGCGACGTCATCGATCCGGAAACGGGCAGAATCCTGGCGGGAGTCCGCGGCGCGGGCGGGCGCGGATTCGCCGACACCATGACGGTCCTGAAGGAACGGGAACTTCCAGCCTGGCGCCCGGGCGAGGGCGAGAACACGACCTTGGGCGTGGTCGCCACCAACGCCGGGTTCGACAAGGCGGGCCTGACCAAGATCGCTCAGATGGCCCACGACGGGTTGGCCCGGACCATCCGTCCCGTCCACATGCCGGCGGACGGGGATACCCTGTTCGCCCTTTCCACCGAATCGGTTCCAGGGCAGGACCTGGGATTGGTGGGGGCTCTTGCGGCCCACGTCACCGCCAGAGCCGTGGTCCGAGCGGTCCTCCAGGCGGAGCCGCTTCCCGGTTACCCCTGCGCGTCGGACTTCCTGTAGGGATTCTCCTTTTTCGGCGGAATGACCAGCGGAAGGCCACAGCGTACGAGGAATTCAGCCCCTCATCTCTTGTGGGGGATCGGGTCCCTGATTGAAGTGTGCTTATCGTTCCCCGCCGCCGACACACGGAAGGGGAGGCCATTGGAGGGGAGTGAGAATGGCCCCGCCGTGCCGATCGGGGGAGAGCGGAGCTGGACGGGAGCGACCCCCTTTTTCGCCTCCATGATCGGCACGGCAGTGCTGCGCAACTTACATCTGAGCAGCACTCCATGGGAGGGTCGCTCCCGTCCCAAATATCCCTGCGGGAATGCCCGGAGAAAGACCACAAAAGAGATGCTCCGCTCCGAGAGAGTCTCCGCCGGTCTATGAGGGGCACCCGAGATCCTCCACCGGGATGCGGATTACGTCTTGGTTCGGGATCCGGGATGAACTTCCAAAGCTGTGGTACTTACCGGCGGGAAGATAAACTAGACTGACAGTGAGCTGGTGCGGAACACAAGGAGGAACCATGAAGCTGAAAGTCGTGATCCATGAAGCAGATGAGGGCGGGTACTGGGCGGAAGTGCCGTCCATCCCAGGGTGTGCGACTCAGGGAGACTCGTTTGAAGATCTGCTAGGAGGCTGTCCGAGAATAGACTATTTTCAAAAAGTATTGTTTGTAAACTATTGATTTATAAAGGGTTAAGTTTTAAAAAACTATGATTTTTCGAGTTCTCGGACAGCCTCCTAGGTAATCTCTATGAAGCCGTCGAGGGGTGTCTATCTGTCGAGATCCAGGATATTCCTGTCTCCGAGACAGACAAAATCATCGAGATTGCCGTGTGAAGGCCGTCAGCGGCAAGCGATTGTGCCGGTTGCTCGAGTCGCGAGGTTGGCAGTTGAAACGAGTCAGACGCAGCCACCACATCTACGTGAAGATGGGGATTCCCGCTCGTATCTCGGTCCCGGTACACGGCGGCACTCTGAAACGTGGTTTGCAGAGGCATCTGATGAAGATGGCTCAGATCAAGGATTCTGAGCTATGAAACCAAGCGAAGCTCGAAGGTTTTCTGGAAAGCTTGCGCAAAGCCATCACCCGCCGCAACGTCGCATGAGGGCCATGGGACTAGATGACTTGGTCGATGGAGCGCGAGATGGGGACAGTCTCGTTCTCGGCCTGTGCCGTCGGACGGCGATACCCTGTTCGCACTTTCCACCAAATCGGTACGAGGGCAGGACCTGGGTTTGGTCGGGGCTCTTGCGGCCCAAGTCACCGCCCGGGCAGTGGTCCGGGCCGTCCTCCAGGCCCAACCGCTTCCCGGTTACCCCTGCGCGTCGGACTTCCTGTAGAGGTTCTCTGTTAAGATAGGCCCCTCTCAGGTGGGGACGTAGCTCAGCTCGGAAGAGCGCCTGAATCGCACTCAGGAGGTCGTGGGTTCGAATCCCATCGTCTCCACCAATTTCACTTCCGAAGGTGTCCTACTTGACGATGCGTTTGAGGGCGGCCTGCAAGTCGCCAAGCGCATCGATCACTCGATCGTTTCCCTCGAAGATCGTCACCCACGCGGCTTCGAGCTCTTGTACAGCGCCTCCGATCGACGCTTCAACCCTTCGCCGACATCGGTGAAACCGGCACGCATAAAACCGCCAAAACAAAGCAACACCAGCGGCGCAAGCACGCCGGTCAATCGGTCCGTGTTGTGGTAAAAGCAGATCGTCTCGCTCGCGGGTTCCAGATGCTGCTCCCGCATTGCAGCCAGGAGCCAGCGCGCTCCGAATGCCTTTCCCCAAGCAATGAGCCGGGGTGCTTCGAACGCGGAGACGGTCTCGGTGATTCGCACCTCCGCCGGCCCCATCCTGACCAGCAGATGAGCGTGCGAACCGACCCTGAAATCGGTCCGTGCCTGCGGCGTGAACGGATTCCACTCACCGTATCTCTCAACGTCTGTCAGAACCTCCCAGACCAAACCGACCGGTGCGTCGATCCGGATGCGTTCAGTCCGTACCTGCAGGTCGTTCATGCTCAGCACCGCCAGTTGTCACGAAACTTCTGAACAGGACTTGGGGACGCTTCGGGAGCTGGGTGTAGCAGGTGTTTGTGAGAAGTACGAAGAAGGTATTGAGCCATTGGAGGGAGAACCTGACAAATCGAGATGGCCACAACGGTCGCCAGCCTTGCGGAGACGACGATGCTCCCAAGGGCAAGTGACTCAATCACGCCGCCACAAAGCGTTCCACCGCGATCTCTTCGGCGCGGCCGCGGGCCTGCCAGAGATCGTAGGCCATCTGCATCCCCAGCCAGGTCTCGCGCGTCGAACCGAAGGCCTTCGACAGCCGTATCGCCATCTCTACCGAGATTCCCGTTCGCCCGTTCACCAACTCCGAAAGCGCCTGCCGGGTGACGCCCAAACCCTCGGCGGCCCGGGTTACGGTCAGACCCAGCGGTTCGAGGCACTGCCGCTTCACGATGCCGCCCGGATGCGGCGGGTTGTGCATAGTCATGATCGGTCTGCTCCTCAGTGATAAGTCCACGTAGTCCACATCGACCGCCGCGCCGTCCTTGAAGCGGAAGGTCACGCGAGATGGGGACAGTCTCGTTCTCGGCCTGGAGCAGCGAGTGCAACAAACCAAGTTGGGAGACTGCCGGGCCGGCGATTGCGGGGAATCATGCGGTGGAATTCTACTACACCCTCTCCCGAGTTCGGCACCGCTACGTTCGTTACGCTTTACGGCTATCATAAAACCGGTTACCCTGACACTCTATAATCCGAAGCTTCAGCGACCGAAATACTCGGCGCTTCTTCGAGGGCCGTCGAGTGGCGGCGTTTCAGGGATTCGCGGATCAGGCCGTGCGACGTCTCATCGTGTTGGACAATGCGGAGTCCCTTCGGGACCTGGCGGGGCTACCCAGCAACTGCCTGGAAGCGCTGCGAGGCAAACGGGCCGGCCAGTACGGCATCCGAATCAATGCGCAGTGGCGGATCTGTTTTCGTTGGGGAGAGGACGGACCCTACGAAGCGCGTGATGGGGACAGTCCCGTTCTCGCGCCCGTGGCAGAATCAGCGCACTCGCAAGCCTCTCCACGCCTTGAAGGGTGATTGCGGCCTGTTTCTCCAACTCGCCCCGGCGCCGATGGCGAGGCGCAGTGACCTCGGCGTGACGGGCTTCCGCCTGGGCCAGCCGTCCTTTCGTTCCGGGCACACCATTCTCGGTGTCTTCGTGAGTCCGGCCGATCTCGTTGTCTGTCCGCTGCAGGACTTCGCTCAACGCCAGCTCGACATGTACGCGGATCCGCTTCACATCTCGTGCCCGGGGCGTGACCCATCCCAGGTTGTGGCGCGTGGCCGGGTCACGATCGGTCGACAGGCGCGGGTACCGTGGGGAAACTTCGGCAAGCCGCCAATCGGGCCCGAGCTCATAGTCCATCACCAGGAGCGGAGTTTTTCCTGGCTGGAAGGTGTGCGGCAGCCGACGCACCGGCTTCAGCGAGAAGTCCGCCTGCGCCGCGGCATCTTTCAGGAAGCGTGCGCGGTGGTTTTCGGCACTATCCGCCGCTCCTGCGCCCTTGCCCGTCTCTTGACGAGCATGTCCGGATTCAGCTGCTTGGACGCGAGTCCCTCCAGCGCGGTCTGGCAGATCTTCTGGAACCGGCCTTCGTCCGCGTTCCGGAGGAGCCTCTCTTCCAGGTCTTCGTCTCCCAGCTTTCGAGCGTAGTAATCCCGAAGGACCGTCTCGACCCGCTGGGCTGGCAACACCTCACCGACCACGTTGAAGACCGCGTCGTCCTCGAGCGCGTCGCGGATCGACTGCCGTTTGGTGTGGAGAAGGTCCAACATCTTTCCCTCGACGGTGTTGTTCTCGAAGCTGGTGACAATACTCAAACCGTCCGGGTGATCCGTATCTGAACCGCCTCGGTGAGCCAATTCAGGCGAAGAAATCGCATTTCCTGGCAGCTGTCGTTACGAGGGAGGATCAAAAGCTCCGGAATAGCTTGGGGAGGCCTG
This sequence comes from Acidobacteriota bacterium, assembly GCA_965263035.1. Classification (GTDB taxonomy): domain Bacteria; phylum Acidobacteriota; class UBA6911; order RPQK01; family JAJDTT01; genus JAJDTT01. The sequence continues at coordinate 2,695,647 of OZ253580.1, read as the reverse complement.
GGATGGGGAATGGGAGTCTAAGTCTGGGTCAATGACCGATTTTTCATCGCTCCCCAGTTCCGCATCGGGCACGAATCAATCTTCGGTTTTCCATATACGTGGGCTTTACAAAACGCCGTTTGCGAACGACTGAGAGGAGCGGCCTATGCCATCTGCACGGGTGATTCTGATTTTCGTCACTGTCTCATCATTCCTTCTGCAGCCTGTGTCCGGGGAAAAACGCAAGCTCTACCTGAGAGGGCAGTTGGGGTACATGCTCGGGCTGGATGATGTGTCTCCCCATGCCCGGTTAGGGGGCGCTACCATCACCGGTCCCGCAGGTTCACACGTCCGCGGCGGCGTGGAAGTTTTGCACGCTGACATGTACGGGAAATACCAAATCTACAAAACGCAAGCTCTGCTGGTTACTCCCGTCATCGAGTATGAGTTTTCGCCGCACCGACGCATCAGTCCCTATCTGGTCGTCGGGGTCGGATTCACTCTGTATCGGGCACGGCTTCCCAACCCGAGGCATCATTTCGACGCCACGCTGCCCGAGTTCGAGTGGGACCACCAAGGAAATATCAACTTCACTGGGGGGCTGGGCGTCCGGTTGTTCCTGGGTAAGAGTTTCTTCGTGGCTCCGGAAGTCCGCATCGGCCTGGTTCCCATGTTCCGTTCCACGGTCGGAGTCGGCTATGTATTCTAGGAATGTAGTCCTGCCTCAGGCTTTGGGACCCGGGTTTCCCTTGTACTATCAGAGACAACCAAATGAATCTGACCCGGGACTGCGGAATCGACTGCCGCAACGCGAACTAGCTGAGGGTTGCCCTCGGGAACGACAACCGCAGCGAGCGCCAGGCGTCCGCCCGATCAATCCGGAATCCGGATGTGGAATCCTCGAACGACGGCCGGCGCCTCAGGTCGCGCTGGTGGAAGAGTGCCGCTTGGGGCCCTCCCCAACGATCCAATGCCGGCCAGTCTCCACGAAAGAAAGCAAGGCGAATTTCTTCTATCTCCTGCTCCTCGTCGGGCGTGAGGGGCTGTTGGCCCGTCGGCCAGTATCCTTGAGTCCAGCGGCTCAAGACCTCGCTGGCCCGCCCCAACCGGGTTTCGCCACGCGCGACGGCGACGACCCGGATCCGGCGGCCCTTCCGGCGCAGGGCCCGCCAGAGTGGCGCGTGACTCGATCCCCAGGTCGTCAGGTTTCGGTCGGTGTCGTAGCCGGGATCCACGTAGACGAAGGTGATGGTCTCGGGCGCGATGGATATGGGGAGCTTCAGGGCAAAGTAACGGCCCCAGACTGCCTTGTTTCCGGTGTAGTAACGACGAGGGAGGGTCTGACGGGGTATGTCGAAGTCATCGAAGACGGCGACTTTTTCCTGTTCAGAGGTGAGCCACGGCTGCCGCGGATGCTCCAGGATGTAGTCGAGAGACAGCAGTCGCCGCATCAGGACAAGAGCGGAGGCGGCGCGGCGGTGGCCCACGTTCTCGATGCCCAGTGCGCGGTAGATGGCTTTGCCCGAGATCCGGCAGGGTCGGGCGGCAGCCGGGAGACCGTCCAGATTCACTTCGACCGCTTGGCGGCGATCCTGCAAGCAGCGGACGAACCGGCGCGCCCGATTGGGCCGCGCGCCCAAGTAGGTGCAGAATTGGGAATGGGTGAACAGGCCGCTATGCCGGCAGACCAAGGCGATCCACTCGGCCTCGCGGCCAGTCCAACCGAAGGGTTTGAGTTGGAGTTCGCAGTGACGTTGTTTTGGGATCATCGACCGTCCACCTCCTTTGGCGAGATTGGCAGACACGCAGGACCGAAGTTCCTGAGGAGGTTCCCCTCCCTGTGGGTTCGAGTCCCCCGATTGGGCGAACCTCCGCGCGGGCCGCCGGGATGCAGCTTGCGTTCGAATCCCCCCGGGAGCCGGTCGGCGTTCGCCCCGAGCCGGACATCCTGGCTTTTCAAGTTCTTTGGAGTCGTTCCTATTGGGCGCCGGATTCCGTCTGTCGGGTCTTCCACTTTGGCCCTCGCTCCGAGCTGACTGTGGCTGACCATGTGGTCCTTAATTAAATTGGAAGAAACGTGACTCCCGTCTGCGGAATAACTCGAGTAAAAGTGTTCCGCTCCTCGCCGGAGCCGGCCGTGGTAACGTTTGGCCCAGGTTGTAGAGTAGGAAGACAATCCTGAGAGTCCGTTGAGCCGCTTCGGTCTCGGCGCCAAGCGGCTGACGCGGGCAGAGGAGGCTCAATGACAAGAAGTGAAGTCAACCGGCGGGAATTCTTGAAGGGGTCCGGGGCCGTGGCCACACTTGCCGCAACTTCGCCGGTTCTGACCTCGGTCCCGGCTGGCGCGGCCGGCGCCAACGACCGAATCCGCTACGCGGTCATCGGTTGCGGAGGCCAGGGCCGGCGCTCCCATATCGGCCGGTTTCCCCAAGGGGTCAATGCCGAAATCGTCGCCGTGTGCGACCCGGACGAGAACCGGCGCGCTCAGGCCTCCACCGAGGCGGGAGGCGCCGAGCCGGTGGACGACCTGCGGAGGATTCTCGACGACCCCGCCGTCGACGCGGTGACCATTGCGACTCCGGACCACTGGCATGTCCCGGCGGCGATCATGGCGTTGGATGCCGGCAAGCACGTCTACCTGGAGAAGCCATGCTCCCACAATCTCCGAGAAGGGCGACTCCTGGTGGAAGCCGCACGGCGTTCCGGTCGTGTCCTCCAGCACGGGACCCAGGCCCGCAGCAGCCGGGGGTTCGTCGAGGCGGTGCAAATGCTGCACGGCGGGGTCATCGGAGACGTGCTCATCGCCCGGGCCTGGAACGTACAGAAGCGGCGCAACATCGGCCGCGAGCGGCCCAGTTCTCCGCCGGACGGGTTCGACTACGATCTCTGGGTGGGGCCGGCTCCGATGGTCCCCTTCCAGAAGAACCGGCACCATTATTCCTGGCACTGGTGGTACGACTTCGGCACCGGCGATCTGGGGAACGACGGCGTGCACGAGTTCGACATGGCCCGTTGGGGCCTGGGACTGGACCTCCATCCCACCCAAGTGGCCGTGGCCGGCGGCAAGTTCTTCTTCGACGACGACCAGGAGTTCCCCGACACGGTCACCGCGACTTTCGACTATCCGGGCAAGGGAGGAGTCGGGGACCGCAGGCAGTTGGTCTTCGAGATGAGGATCTGGTCTGCCAACCATCCCTACGACGTGGACGGCGGCGTCGAGTTTCTGGGAACCGGAGGCAAGATGCTCTTCAGCCGCCGGGGCCGGTTCCAGCTCTGGGACGAGGAGAACAAGCGCCTCGACAAACGGCCGGGTGTCATGCCGAGAATGGACATGACGAGCAATTTCAGTACCTGGGTGCAAGCGATTCGAGGTCAGTCCGCCCTCACCGCCGATGCCGAAACGGCGCACCTGTCCACCTCGCTCTGTCACCTGGCCAACATCGCCGTGAGGGTGGGTCGATCCTTCCAATTCGATGCGGAGGCGGAGAGGATCTCCGGCGACGAAGAGGCCGACGGCCTGCTTGCCCGCAGCTACCGGAAGGGCCACTGGGCGATCCCCAGAGGTGCGTAAGCCGCGTCAGGGCCGACTCAGGGCAATGGTCTCGATGAACGTGGTCTCTTCCCGAGAGAGCCGCAACGATCGAACCGCCAGATCCTCGACCATGTGGTCCCGGTTGCTGGTTCCCGTGAGGGGCTGTATCCCCACTTCCAGGGCGAACCGGAAGACGATCTGGGCGGGGCCGACCCCCAGACGGCCGGCGATCTCCCGTATCCGGGCGTGAAACAGGAACTGTCGATTGGCCGTCAGGAGCGAGAAGCCCTGGTAGACGATCCCGTGGGAGCGGCAGATCTCCCGGACCCTGTAGTCCCATCCCAGGACGGCGAAACACCGGTTCTGCACCACCATGGGCTTGACTTCCGCTCGCCGGCAGAGCTCGTCGAGTTGTTCTTCACTGACGTTGCTGACCCCGATCACTCGAGCCCCGCCCGACTTGTAGATCCCTTCGATGGCCGCCCAGACTTCCCAGTCCTCCGCCCCCAGTCCCATCCGCGAGTAGGGGCCGTGCAGGACGTAAGAATCCAGATAATCGGTGTGCAGATGCTGGAGGGAACTATGGAAGGATTGCCCCACCTGGGTGGTGATGTCCGCGGACGCATCGTAGGGGGTCCGATGGTCCTGGCCTCCGGCGGATGTGAACTTGGTCTGGAGGAAAAGGGATTCCCGTTCGATTCCCTGGCGGCTCAGATCGAGCAGGGTGCCTCCCACCCGGGCCTCGTCGTAGTGGATGATCTGGTTGGCGGTGTCGATGGCGGTAAAGCCGCTGGTGACGGCCAGCTTGACCAGACGGGTCGTCTCCTCCTTCTTCCAGGCGGTCCCGTACATGAACTCAGGGATGGAAACGCCGTTGTAAGTCCGGTGGCTCCCCATGTTCAGGCCTCACCGCGCTGATTGCGGTAGTACTCCAGGCTGATTCTCGCCTCCTGGCCGGTGAATCCCTCGTATGGCGGCAACAGGCGAATGGGAAACGTCGGGTCCGTCAGCCAGACCATCAGCTTGTCGTAGGCTCCGTCGATCATGGACCGGTTCAGGTGACCGAAGAGGCCTTCCCCGTGGCGCCTGAACTTCTCGGCGATCTCCAACGCTCGCGCCAGGTCTCCATCTCTGCCCGCGGCGAAGTATTCGCGGGTCAGACGGGGAAACGCCCCGTGCATGCTGCAGAGAAGGGAGCACTCTCCATACTGGCAAGCGTAGGCGAAGCAGGTCTCGAGCATGAAATGCTGCATCTCGGGCGCCTTGATCATCCAGTCCCGGACCAGGTTCATGTCGGTGGAGCTCTGTTTGCTGGCCACCAGATTGGGGACCTCGTCCAGGATCATCCGGTAATCGTCGCCGGTCAGGACCCGCTTGGTCCGCGCCAGGTTGTAGTGCAGGAACTCCGAGTCGGGAAAGCGGCCGCAGACGGTTTTGAAGAACGCCATCATCTCGGCGTCGTCCAGCGCGCCCCAGGCCGGCAGCGAGATCTGAAACGATCGGATTCCCTGGCCATGGGCGTACTCGAGCCGCTCCACGATCTGCTCCATGGACAGTGAGATGGCGCCCACTTGGGCCTCGATGCCGGAGCCGGACATCTCTTCGACGAACACGTCCACCACCTCACGGAAGCGCGTGTCCGACATGGCGTAGCCCTCGCCCGCCGTTCCCATGATGTAGAGCCGCCCGGCACCCAGCGTCTGCAGTTGCCGGATCAATCCCCGGAAATGCTCCTGGTCCAGAGAAAAATCGGGGTTCCAGGGAATGTCCACGGCGCCCAGCATTCCGGGCTTGGTCCGTTTGTGCGCTCCTGAAGTCCGGCTCATGACGTTGGTCTCCGCGTCCCGCCCACGAGGATACGTTTGACGGGAAGACAATCCAAGCGACGTCAGTCGGCCGCTGCGGCGAAGCGGTAGGAGAAGAGGCTGGTGGCGTTGTCGGCCTGGATATGAAGGCGGATTCTCTTGCCTGCAAAGGGGGAGAGATCCTGCCGGTCCGGCCCCCAAGTGAGGGGAAAGCCGGTCTCGTCCCCCTTTTCCAGGGCGTTGCATTCCTCGAAGGAATAACCGGGTGCCACCGCGCCGTCGTGGATGACTCGGATCCGGACGCTGCCAAAGAACGAGTAGGCGTTGAGGACCAACTTGGGACCGGTCACCGTCACCGGCTCGGTCATGACGTCACCGCCGCGGATCCCGCTGCGCAACGCTACGAAACCGTCCTTGCGCAGGGTCAGGACGCCGATGGAGCTCTTCCACATTCCGGAAGTGCCATGGGCCTGGGGACGGCCCGAATACCAGAGATAGAGCTGGTTTCCCTTCAGGACCGGCGGGTTCCCGGAGGGCGTGGCCCAAGCCCCGTCCCAGCTACCTGGAGCACCCACCGGCAGGAACTCCTGACGGCGCCCGACGCGCCGCCAGTGGGCCAGATCGCGGGCGGTCGCCAGTTGAGTCGGCCCCAGCTCGGTGGAGGAGTGGAGCATGCCGATGAACCCGATGTACTGGTTCCCGTAGGCGAAGGGGGTCATGACGTACATCTGGTCCCGGGGATGGTCCAGATCGTCCGGCTTGAGGATCGTCTTCAGGGGGGTCCAATGGACGAAGTCCTCGCTGCTGGAGAGGGCGATCACGCGGCGATACCCTTTCCAGCCCACGACGAAGTGATCCATGATGGTCCCGTACCGCCGGGTCGTGGCCACGTAGCGCCGGCCCAGGGGATCATAGACCAGCGCTCCGGCGTCGCCGCCCCGGGGGACCAGAATCTCCTCCCCCGGAGTCCAACGGATCCCGTCGGGAGAGAACGCGGCGTACATTCCGTGCCGGTCCCGTATGGCCTGCAGCAAGACCTTCCGTGCCCGGTTCTTCTGTTCCCGATTCATACCGGGGCGCTCCAGATCCGACTCGGCGGCGGTGGGGCGTTGCTGATACATGCCCATCTTGTAACGCCGTGCCGGATCGGGCTCATCAGGATCCTTGACCACCCCCCAGGGATCGATGCCCCACGAGGCCGGCATTCCCGGCGTGGGGTAAACGACGTTGTTGGCGGACGAGCCGTCGACCGGCACCAGACCCAGGTCGGGTTTCTCCCAGTTGATTCCATCCTGGGAAGTGGCATAGCAGATGAGGTATCCCCTCCCCAGGCGCCGGTACATGGGGGTGTTGGCGGAGAAGTACCACATCTTGAAGAGCTTCTCCTCCCGGTCGTAGAGGACCGAGCCCCAGAGCTGCACCGCGTGTCCTTCCCAGGGGCGGTCGGGCACCAACACCGGATCGCGGCGGATCCGGGTCGGATTCTGAACCACCCGGGTGAATCCGGGACGATCCTGGACCTCTTCGTCGTCCAGGAAGAGATGCAGCCCGGGGTCGTGGAGTTCCCGGCCTCCCTTGATCCGTTCGGCGTGGGACGACGCCCCGGCCTGGCCCGGGGAGGCCACGTCGATCAGAAGAACGATTGCGACGGCGATTCCGATCGAGTTGAGAATTCTGTTCCGCATGATGTCCTCGAAAAGTCCGGGTTCCGTCCCCCCGAGACTGGGACCGACGGGAGGGCCGGAAAAGGGTAACATGGCGGAAAGGAGTGAGAAACAAGGAGTGAGGATTGGGAGAACGCGAAGCAGAGAAAGTGAGTCTGCGTGTCTTCAACCTTGTTCTGAGGTCCAGCAGTGCGGGGGTGCCATGAGAGGTTGGCCGGCTTGGGAGCAATGGAAGAATGTTGGTGCGGTTCTGCTGATTCTGATCGGCGGAGCCGCATCCTGCACTGGGGAAGAGGTGGGAACCATGGAACAACCGGAGAGCGGAGGAGATCTGCTCGTCTTTTTCGGCACCTACACCAGAACCGGCAGCGAGGGGATCTACACCTACCGGATGGATCCCGAGTCGGGAGCTCTGGAACGGCTGTCGGTGGTCCCGGGTATCGAAAACCCCTCTTTCCTGGCCCTTCATCCCAATGGCCGCTATCTCTACGCCGTCAGCGAGATCGCCGAGTTCGAGGGGCGGAAGACGGGGACCGTCTCCGCCTACTCCATCGACTCGGCCGGCGGGCGCCTCTCCTTCTTGAACCTCCAGCCTTCGGCCGGCGCCATTCCGTGCCACCTGGTGGTGGACCGGGCTGGCCGCAACTTGCTGCTGGCCACCTACTCGGGCGGAACCGTCGCCTCCTTCCCCATCGATTCTGAAGGCCGCCTGGGTCCTGCCACTTCGGTCATCCAACATGAGGGTTCCAGCGTGGACCCGGTGCGGCAGACGGGTCCCCGCGCTCACAGCATCAACCTGGATCCAGGGAACCGGTTCGCCGTGGCGGCCGACTTGGGCACGGACGAGGTCCTGGTCTATCGATTCGACGCCGCCACGGGTGTCCTGGAGCCCAATACGCCGCCGTCGGTCTCGGTCGCTCCCGGGGCGGGACCGCGCCATTTCGTTTTTCATCCCAGCGGGCGGTTCGGCTACGTCATCAACGAGATGGGCTCCACCGTGACTGCCTTTGGATACGACGAGGAGAAGGGGACGCTGGATCCGATCCAGACCATCACCACGCTTCCCGAAGATTTCCAGGGCGTCAGTCACACCGCCGAGGTCCGGGTCCATCCTTCGGGCCGCTTCCTCTACGGCTCCAACCGGGGCCACGACAGCATCGCGGTCTTCTCCGTCGACCAGGAGACGGGCCGGCTGACGGCCCGGGGCCACGAGTCGACCCGGGGGAAGACGCCACGGAATTTCCAGATCGATCCCACGGGGACCTGGCTGCTGGCGGCCAACCAGGAATCGGACAGCGTGGTGGTCTTCCGGATCGACTCGCAGAACGGGGCGCTCCAGGCCAACGGTCAGACGGCGGACATTCCCATGCCGGTCTGTATCCGCATGATGGCGCGCTGAAGCCATGCAGACCAGGCGGATTCCTGACCGGCTGGTGGATCGGCCGGCCCTGGAAGTAGGTGAGGCGGGCTATGATTGTCTGGCGCCTGACGGGTCCCGGATCCGCCTGCTTCCGGTGTTGAAAGGCGGAAGCATGGTCCACTGCAGCCTCTCCCCGGGCCAGGTGTCGAGCCCGGTGCGGCACCGGAGCGTGGAGGAGATCTGGTACTTCCTGCGAGGGACCGGAGAACTGTGGAGCAAGCCTCCTGACTCCACTTCGGGAGAAATCGTTCCGGTCGGGCCGGGAACGGCAGTGGACATCCCCCTGGGCACCCATTTTCAATTCCGGAATCTGGGCGCCGACCCTTTGGACATCCTCATCGTCACCATGCCTCCCTGGCCGGGAGAGGACGAGGCAGTTCCGGTTCCCGGGTTCTGGGAGACTTGACGCTACGCCATGAGCGCCGTCCGCGGGTCGTGACCGGCGGTCAACTCCAGGTGTCGCGAAGCAGCCGGACCCAATTGCCGCCCATGACGGAGGTCACGTCCTCCAGGCTGTAGCCGCGCTTTTCCAGAATGGCGGGAATCTTGCGCAAATCGGCGATGGTGTGCAGATCGTGGGGACACTGCTCCCTCCCGTATCCCCCGTCCAGGTCCGATCCGATGGCAGCGTGGCGGGCGTCGCCGGCCAATTGGCAGATGTGATCCATATGGTCGACCACGGTCTCCAGGCTGATGAAGCTGTTGTCCTGGTCCTCGCCGCTCCAACGCGGTGAGAGCATCCAGCCGTCGAGGGCGACACCGATGACGCCCCCGCGGCTCACCAGAGCCCGGATCTGCTGGTCGTTCAGCTGACGGTCTCCCTCGCAGAGCGCCTGGCAGCAGTTGTGTGTGGCCACGGCCTGACTGCCAAATTGGTCGAGGGCTTCCCAGAAGGCCTGCTCCGCCAGGTGGCTGATGTCCAGAATCATTCCCGCCTCTTCCAGGGCCCGCAGCAGCGCAGGGGCTCGCGGAGTCAGTCCGCCCGGGGCGCCCGTCCCGTGGGAATAGGTGCTCACGCCGTAGTGGCACAAGCTGACCACGCGCAGGCCCTGGTCCCACCATTCGGGCACCTGCTCGGGGCTGACTATGGGGTCGGATCCCTCCATGCTCAGCACGTATCCCAGCGGTGCGAAGGAGGGATCACGGTCCCATTCCTCCAAATGGGATTCGAGTTCTGAGACGTTGCGGATCTGGCGCAGGACTCCCTTGGACTCCATGATCCGATAGTAGGCCAACTCGCCCCAGGCCTTGGCGTAGGCGATGTCCTGGGTGCGGACCCCAGCGAACCGCCGGCCCAGGGAAGCGATCCGGCAGTGGACCGTGGCGAAGAACAGACTGATCCGTCCCTGGCGCAACTCCTGATAGTTCACGACCCCCGCGCCCCTGCCCTTCTGCCCCATGCCGGCCTCCGCTTCCCGAATGGCATGGATGGGTTGGGTCAGGTCCCGGTTCCACTCCACGGCGTTGAAGGCAAGATCCAGGTGAGAATCGACGGTCAGCATGTTTGGTGATCCCTCAATTGAATTGTGGTTCGACTGGTTTCAGTTCTCCGTCCCGTCATTGAGGAGGAGGGGTCAAGGTCTCGCGAAACTCGAACTCGTCCTGGCAGCACCAGCAGGGTCCGAATGCGTAGGCGGTGATGTGGCAGACCTCGCACCGGTAATAGACGAAATGGGGCCGTCCGCCGACGATGGATTTGACCCTAATGATCTCCAACTGATCCGATGGGTCCAGGCGGCCGGTGATCTGGAGTTCCCGCGTCCGGACCCGAGGATCGTCGAACATGGACACCTTGGGATCGTCAAGGCGGAACCGGTACAGACGTCCGGTCTCATCCAGAAGGGCGCGAACCGGGGCTTCGGAGGGACACTCGATGGGTTCCTGCGACTCGGTGCCGGCCTCGACGCAGACCAGCCGTCCCTGTACCTGCACCACGTCGGATTGAGACTCCAGGGAAGGAAGGAGGAAAAGAAGGCCCAGGGCAATCGTGGTCAAGTCCGACATCGTTTCGATTCCGAAGAAGCTTGTCGCCAGCCACCGGTAGTCTAGCAGCCCGTGGCAAGAGTCGTCGCGCCATTCGACCGGCGAACGGATCCCCCTTCTGTGTCATCATAGGAACGTCTGCGAGTCCCGCCCGTTCCCTTGCCGGGTGCTTTGAACGGGGCTCACAGCGGCGGATCGACGAACCGGACGTTCCAGGACCGGAACGCACGTCAATGTAAGGAGGAAGCATGAGTCTGAATCGGAAGATCGAAGAGGCCCTCAACCAGCAGATCCAGAGTGAGTTCTACTCTTCGTATGTTTACCTCTCCATGTCGGGTTACAGTGATTCACAGAATCTGCCCGGGTTTTCCGCCTGGATGCGCGCCCAGAGCGAAGAGGAGCGGGGCCATGCCATGCGCCTTTTCGACTACGTTCAGAACCGCGGGGGCCGTGTCCGGCTCGCCGGCATCGCCGAGCCGAAAGCGGAATTCGAGTCTCCCCGGGTCATGTTCGAGGAAGCGCTGTGCCACGAGCAATCGGTCACACGGACCATTCATGACCTCTACCGGTTGGCTCAGGAGGAGAAGGACTACGCTACCGAGGTCGAACTGCAGTGGTTCGTTCAGGAGCAGGTGGAAGAGGAAAAGACCATTCAGGACATCCTGGCTCAACTGGCGATGATCGGAGACCATCCGGCGGCACTGGTCATGTTGGACCATCGCCTCGGCGGTCGGACGGAGGAGGCCTGAGTCGTCCGGTTCCCCTCGCCGTTCGAGATTTCAGTCATGCCTGAATCGATCGCTTCCACCGGCGCCCCTGCCTGCGTGGGCTCGCGAGCTGTTTTCTCCCTGCACCCTGCTGTTCTCCGATCAGTTCACCCGGGAAGCCGTCCTGGCGCGGGTGGGCCCACAGGTGGTCGGAATCCTGGCTCGGGGACCGGTCCTCATCGATGCCGGGATGATGAGAGCGGCTCCGAATTTGAGGGTCATCGGGCGCGCGGGGGTCGGTTACGACACGGTGGACGTACCGGAGGCGTCCAGACGGGGCATTCCGGTGGTCTATACCCCCGGGGCCATGGCCTGGGCCGTGGCGGAGCACACCCTCTCATTGATGCTGGCCGCCGCCAAGAACCTCCCCCACTGGCGCCGCGTGCTTCTGGAAGGGGAGTGGAAAGACCGCTATCGGAGGCGGAACCTGGACCTGCGAGGGGCCACGGTGGGAATCGTCGGGTACGGCCGCATCGGCAGGCAGGTCCGGAGGCTCCTGGCGCCTTTCGATTGCAGGGTTCTGGTGAATGGTCCCAACCTGACGCCAGGTGAGATGACGGACGACGGCGTCGAAGCGGTTCCGTTGCTCGAGCTTTTGGGGAGATCCGACATCGTGACTCTCCACCCTCCGCTCAACCGGGAGACGCGCGGACTCATCAACTCGGAGAACATCGGGAGCTTCAAGCCGGGATCGATCCTGGTCAACCTGGGACGCGGGGCCCTGGTGGAAAGCCACGACCTGCTCTTTGAGGCCCTGGAGACGGGCCGTCTGCAGGCCGTGGCCCTCGACGTCTTCCTGGACGAGCCGCCCGACCGGTCTCACCCCCTGTTTCGCCACCCTGGCGCGGTCCTGACTCCTCACGTGGGGAGCGCGACTCTGGGGGCCCAGCGGGGAGTGCTGGAGACGGTGGCGGGGGACATGATGGCGGTGCTCGAAGGGAGGCGTCCCACCGAAGACAATCTGGTCAATCCGGAGGTTCTGGACCGGATGCGGCAAGAGAAATGAGAAGAGAGGGAATTCTTCGCCGGGCCGTCCCCCGGTGATTTCGCGGCAGAACGCCGAGCCCGGCGCCGTCCGGTTCTTCTCTCACTTCTCACTCCTCATTCCTCTCTCCTCCCTTGTCCGGTCTTCATCATCGACTGCTATAATCCCCGCCATGAGGCTGGTCCTCTTCGACATCGACGGCACCCTCCTTTTATCCGGAGGGGTCGGCACCCGGTCCTTGCACCGTGCCTTCCAGATTCGGTATGGGATCGAGCCCGATTCGACGTCGATTCGGTTCGACGGAAAGACCGATCCACTCATCATTCAGGAACTCATCTCCAAATATGATTTGGACGATGAACCCGGACCGGAGCTCTACGACATCTATCTGTCCATCTTGCCGGACGAGATCCGCCGGAGCCCCAACTTCCAAGTCCTGGCCGGGGCGCGAGAGCTGGTGATCCAGCTTTCGGCGGATCCGAATTTCCTGATCGGACTGGCCACCGGAAACGTCGAGACCGGGGCGCGAATGAAGGTGGAAAGGGCCGGGCTCAGCTCCTACTTTCCCTTCGGCGGATACGGCTCCGATTCCGGCGATCGAACGGAGCTGATCCGAGCAGCCATCCGCCGCGGCAGCGAATTGACGGCGCCGCTGGTTCCCGACGAAGTTTTCGTCATCGGCGATACGCCCCGGGACATCCGGCACGGCCGGGCCGCGGGCGCGATCACCATTGCGGTCGCCACCGGCAACTATGGGCTCGATGAATTGAGCCTCCACGATCCGGATCTGGCGGTGGCCGGTCTCCACCCCATGGGTCCGATTCTGGAGTTCATGGCGAGCGATTCACGGCCGGGGCGGGAAGCCGTCGCCGCGGAAGCAGGGCCGGGTCCATGACCCCGTCCGCTCTCGACCGGGCTGATTCCTATGGATTCCGGCGGAAAATGAGGAGAATGAAGAAAGCCGCCGGTCTGGTTCCGGCAGTTCTGCTCTGCGGCCTTTCGACATTTGGGGCCACTCCCTCCGGCCCCAAATTTGGTCCCGCCGTCCACCCCTCCTTTTCCCAACTCGAGAACCGGCTGCTGGAGTGGCAGAAGTCCTATCCCAGGATCATGAAGCTCCGGAAGCTGGGGACCACGGCCCAGGGCAGGCCATTGCTGGCGGCCGTCCTGACCGATCCCGAGTCCCCCGCCGATCAGAAGGAGCATGTCCTGATCACGGCGCTCCACTGCGGGGGGGAGCGTTCGGCCGCCACCGGCATCTTCTATCTCATGGACTGGTTGCTGCAGGGGAGTCCGGGTGCTCGGGAAATCCTCCGGGGACAGGTGATCGCCTTCATGCCGGTGGTCAACCCGGACGGCTACGTGGCCGGAAGCCTTCGCAACAGCCTCAATCGGGATGCCTACAGGGAGTGGAATCGACAGGGGCCGCTGTATCCGGAACAGATGCCGGAAGCCTTGGCCGCAAAGAGTCTCATGGACGAGTTCCAAGCCGAGCTTCATGCCGACTACCACGGAACCGGCATGCAGTTTCGCGGATACATCATGGCGGAGAACTCGGGGGCGGCGTACTCCAACATCTCCCTGCGGTCGTACAAGCACGAGATCACCCGGCAGATGGATCAGGCCGCTCTGGCCGAGGGCTACCCCTCGGACCAGCTGGAGCAGGATGCGGAACGGATCTTCTGGGGCCCCGAGCTGCAGGAGCTGGGGTCCAAGTTGTGGAAAGGGAGGCCCCTCTACTATGCGGCCACCTACGGCTACGAACGCTTCCACACGCTGGCCTTCGCCAACGAGAACGCGTGGGAACGGAGCAGCTTCCTTCGTCATCGCCGGCTGCTGGAGATCGGCCAGGAGATCTGGCCCGGGGAGTACTATCCCGGCTACCCCACACGGGTCATCCTCAAGAACGAGCTCCACTTCGTCACCGCCTATGGGGAGACGGCCGCCACACGCCGCCGGTCCCGGGTGGAGCTCTGGAACAAGCAGGGGCAGATCGTCACCGGGCTCAACAATCCTCAGACGGAGGGGATGGTCCTTTTCGTATGCGCCACCACCGGCAGCGCGGCCCGCCGCTGGCTCTCGGACAAGAGCCTGCCCCGGTTCTCCAGGCGAATCGGCGAGCATCCCGCCGTCGACGGTGAGCCCATACGGCTGGCCCTGAAGGACCATCCCGATGCGGACGGCCAATTCAAGGCGCATCTTCATCTGGTGTCGGGCCGCGCCGACCGGTCGGAGCTCCCGCCGGAGTCCGCGAGCGAGCCCATCGAACATGGGCTCTCACTGCGCCTTCGGGTTCCCTACCCCAAGGCTCGCATCTCCGAACTTCGAGTCAACGGACACCCGGCGCCGGTCTCTCCCCGGGAGGGTTACGTCAGCTGGGTCGCCCGCGGTTTCACCTATGTGCAGGTCAACATTCCACCGGAACGATCCCGGAAAGAGGATCTCTTCGTGGTGACCTGCCTGTACGATCCGGGAGAAGAGCGGGTCTTCGGTCTGGGCTGGCAAGAGTAGACGCCATGATGCGGATCGATCGCCGGGAGCTGTTGCGCCGGGCCGGAGGGGCCGGTCTGGGTCTCCCGCTGCTGGCCGCTTCCGGTACTGGGGCCGAGGCTGCCAAACCCCTGCCCATCCTTGACATTCACCAGCACCCGGACTTCGACCAGCGGCCGGCCGAGACGCTCATGCGGCACCAGAGGTTCCACCGGGTCAAGACCACGGTCCTGCTCCCGGGGGACGGCTGGATGAATGGGAGGATCAGCGGAAACGGGGCGGCCTGGAGTCACGTCCGCAAGTATCCGGAAGAGGTGGTCACTTTCTGCAACGTGGATCCGGAGCGGGAAGACGCAGTCCAGGCTCTGCGCGAGCAGTTGGAGAAAGGAGCTCTGGGCATCGGCGAGCAGAAGTTCGAAGTGGATGCCGACTCCGCTCCCATGCGCAGAGTCTACGACGTGGCTCGGGAGTACGGAGTCCCCGTCCTGCTCCATTTCGGCTCCAGACACAATCACGGCCTGGACCGGTTTCACAAGATACTCGAGCAGTATCCTCAGGTCAATTTTCTGGGCCATGCCGGAACCTGGTGGGCCAACATCAGCCGGGACGGCAGGGGAGAGGGCCGGGTCCTCAAGGGCGGCCTCAGCGACAAGCTCCTGGCCGACTTTCCCAACATGTTCGGGGACCTCTCGGCCGGGTCGGGACTCAACTCCCTCAGCCGGGACCCCGACTTCGCCGCCGATTTCGTTGTCCGGCATTCGCGCAAGCTGCTCTGGGGGAGCGACTGCTTCTGCCACGACGGCAAGGGAGCGACCTACCCGCGCGGATATTGTATCGCCCAGCGCTCGTTGGACCGGCTGAGGGAGTATCTCCCCGACCCCTTGGTGTTGAGGAGAATCACCTGCGACAACGGCGCTCGCATGCTTCGGCTGCGAAGTTGAGGCTGCCCCTTCGTTCCAGGGCTACGCTGTCCGTGCCAGGATCCTCACGGTGTCCTTGGCTGCCATCACCGGATCCAATGCCGTGTCCGCGATTCCGGAAACCACCTTGGTGATGTTGTGGTCGGTGACACCGGCCTGAGCCCAGGTGCGGATCGGTGAACGGGTCATGTATACGGAGAAGGCGTGGTGTCCGGATCCGGGCCTCTCGCCGATGATGTGCAGGATCGTGCGTTTGCGGTCCGTCTCCTGCAGATTTCCGAAGAGCATCTCGCCGATGCGGTAGCCCGCCCGGACCCGCCCGTTCCGCACCATAATGTGCTCCGGCGCGACTTTGTGGCCGGCGGCTTCGAGGCGGGCGCGAAGAGCTGTCAGGTAGGGCTGCAGGTGGCCGTCGTCGGTGAGCGAGTAGACGTTCAAGCCGTCGGAGATGACCAGCTGCACGTCGTAGCGGCCTCCACCGTCTTTGGCGAGCCGGCGAATGATCGACCTCGAGGCGGCGTCCAATTCCTCTCCGGTGGGGGGATGCAGGATGTAGTCGTTGCGGTCCCTGGACCGGCTTCTCACCATGATCGTCGAGGGAAGCCGGGTCTCGAAGTCTTTCGGCAGTTCGGCGCGGATGCACTTCTTCGAATCCCGGTAAAGATAGCGGATTCTCTCCCGGAGCCGAGGCTCCAGATCCCACGAGCTCTTCCCGTGTCCCTCCGAGATGAACACGCCGCGTTCCCGGATCTTCGCGATCCGGCGCCTGCCCTCGGCCAGGATCTCCCGGTCCGGGCGCTTGTCGCCCTTGGCCCGCAGGTACTGCAGATAGACCCACGTCGGCTGGCCGAAATGCTCCGTGGGCCTGCCCTCCGAGTCGATCACCTTCAGGGACTGAAAGAAACGCCACATCACGTCGTTGACTTTGAACCCGAATTTCTCGCGGACACGGACGTGATCCAGGAACCCCGTGGTCAGGTAACTCAGCATGGGGTCGTTCTTGGTCGGCAGCGCCATCAAATAGGCCGGATTCGCCGGCATCACCTGCTCGATGCACCAGTTGAGGTCGTCCAGGTCGATGTCCATGTGCAGCGTCGAGCAGATGTCGAGGCCGATGGGCAGACCGTGAAGCTTGCCCATGACCGTGTCCTCCAGGCAGCAGCGAACGAGCTGCTCGCGCGTCCGAAAGACCTCCGGTCCGATGAATCCGGCCACGTCGTTCAGATGCACCCACGGCGCCGGTCTGCGCCCGGCGTCGCGTTGCGCCCTGGCCACCTCGTGCACGAGCGCGCGCGCGAACCCGTACTTGCGCGCCTCGTGGATGACCATGTCGAAACCTTTGCCGTGACCGTTGGTGGCATCGGCGCCTTGTCCCGTCTCAAAGTAGAAACCGTACTTCCCGGTCCGCCGCTCGGTGTGGGACACCAGCTTCTCGACCGAAAGATCGAAGGTCGTATTGGCGTCCGCGACGCCGCCGAGGCTCTGGAACCAGATCGCCGTCGATCCGGGGTCCTGCCGTTCCACCGCGGCCTGTACGTCGACATGGGAGAGCACGCAATGGGGAACGCGTCTTCCAGGCTGAACACCTGCAAGATCTCAGCCAGTGCATTCTGGATGGAGGCGACCGAAGCGACCTCGCTGGAAACCGGGTTGGTTCCCAGCACGACGTCTCCAACGGCGTAGGACCACCCGTCAAAGACCTGCCATCGGATGTCGTCTACGTTGTCCGTGGGCGAATTCGGTTGAATGCGGGCGCCCATGTACCCTTTTGCGCCGAGGTTGGAGTGGGGCAGCGGATTGAAGACCTTTCGCCCGACCGCGATCAGTTCCTCGTTGCTCATCAGCTTGACGACGCAGCCGATGATGTCGCTGGGCAGACCGGGCATGATGCCCTTGATGGCATCTTCTTCGCTCTCGAGCAGGAAGCGTTTCAGGTCGGCCAGCGTCCAGCCGGCGAGGGATCGGGTGATCTCACGCTCAACGACCGTGTCGATGTACGACGAAACCGAGTCTTCGAAGACCGGGTGATCGAGCAGGTGACCGATACGCGTGTTTGCCAGCAGGGCACGGGCTTGGGCTCGCGACCGGTCGTCCGGTGCAGCCACCCCGACGGCGTGGTCTCCTTCCTTGAATTCGTTGGCGGAGCCGAGCAGTTGCCGGTAGAGCGCCGGGTCGAATCGTCCTTTCGAACGTGCGATGTAGGCAAAGACATCTTCCTCGTGATCGGAGGCGGGAGTCGTCTCGCCAGCCTTGCGGATCGCTCGGGCACCACCTCCCAGGACCCAGAGTGAAGTTCCCGCAAGCAGGCGCGAAAGGAAGGAACGGCGAGCGGACGTCAGACGGATTCGGACCTCCGGAGGGAGCGATTCCGTTTGCGGCCGGTGGCGTGACGCGGTCGAATCATCAGAAGGGGATTCGGGGACCCGGACTCCGGAAGGCATCGAACTCCTTCAACCCGGTGGAGCGGAGCCGTGACCGGGGCGACCCGTGCAGCTTGCGGGCCGCCGCTCGAGACGACTCCGAAAATGCTGGTCGGGACGGGGAGATTCGAACTCCCGACCCCCTGAACCCCATTCAGGTGCGCTACCAGACTGCGCCACGTCCCGGCCGACGGAAGATGGCCAGTATACCAGTCCGTGTCGAAAGCCGTCAGGGCCTTCGAGCGGTTGCGCGGCCCAGGCGGCCGCGAAAGTCCGCCAGGAGTCTGCGCGGTAGAAATGATCGTAGCGAGAAAGTGGGGAATCGAGGCCGGATTTTCTCGATTTTGAGGTGCATAGTTGTTCTATTCGCCGAGAAATCGGGGAAATATGGACCGATTCTACCGCTTTCGCAGTAGATCAATTTCTGCGGCGCAGGCTCCTAGTCGCCGTTGTCGTCGCTCCCGGCGGGCTGTCGCTGATTCGCCGGCTGCAGGTTGGAGGTTGGGAGGTCCTGATCCAGAAGCTTCATCAGGTCCTGAAGCTCACCCCGGATCTGGGCCAGAAGTTTCCCGGAAGAGTTTCCCCCGGCCTCGGAAAACAGGGGAGTCGTCCGCAAGTTCGCGCCGTTTCGGCGAAGCTGTTTGCGGGCCCCTGCGATGGTGTAGCCCTCGTCGTACAGAAGCCGTTTGATTTCGGCCACGAGTCGCATGTCTTTCTCTCGAAAGATGCGCTGCCCGGAGCGGTTCTTGTTGGGGGTCAGCAGCGGGAATTCGGTCTCCCAGTAACGCAGAACGTGAGCGGGAACGTCGCAGATCTTGCAGACTTCGCCGATCTTGTAGAAGAGCTTGCCTTTCCTGGCCATCAGGATGGAGTCACACGTTGATCAGCCGCGACGGACGAAACGTCACCCGTCGGCTCGGTCCCAGCCGCATCTGGGCTCGGGTCTGGGGATTGCGGCCGCGTCGAGCCTGCAGTGAAATCACACGGAATGACCCGAACCCGGACAATTTCACATTCTCTCTACGGAGCAGCTCGGACTTGATGTTGTCGAAGATAAGCTTGACCACCTCCTTCGACTCCTGGTGAGTCAAACCGCCGTGGGTCTCATAGACCGTACGCGCCAGATCTGCTTTGACCATGAAATGCCTGCTACGGGGGCGGTGTCACGAGCTGCAGTTCATATTAGGCACGCCCTTTTTCGGGTGTCAAGAAAGCTCCCCTCTCCTCTTGCCGGAACGTTGCAGGATCCGGATCGGCGTGGCGTGAAAATGGTATTTCTCCCGAAGTCGCCGGGCCAGATGCCGCCGGGTGGGAAGATCCATTTTTCCCGATCCCCGCGTGAAAAAGACGAAGGTGGGAGGAGCCGACGCCACTTGACAGGCGTACTTCAAGCGCGACTTCCTGGCGCTTCCCTCCGGAGTCAGAGCCGCAGCCACGTGCCGTTCCAGGTAGACGTTCAACTCGGAGGTTCCGACCCGGATCATCCGGCCCTCGTAGGCTCGGTCCACCTGGGTGAAGATCCTGGAGACGCCGCGTCCCGTCTTGGCCGACACGAAGACCAGGGGAGCGAAAACCAAGGCCCGGATCCGGTCCCGATAGGCTGCGGTCATGGCGGCCTGGGTTTCCGAATCGGACGGCATCAGGTCGCACTTGTTGACCGTAATCAGAATCGAGACACCCGCGTCCTGGGCGTACCTGCCGATGATTGCGTCGAGAGTGCTGGGAGGTTCGGAGGCATCCAGCACCAGCAGCGCCACGTCGGCCCGTTCCAGGTTCTTGCGAGCCATGACCACGCTCAACTTCTCGGCGATCTCCACCGTCTTGCTCTTTCTCCGGATTCCCGCAGTGTCCACGAATCGGTACGCCTGATCCCCCACGCGAACCAGCGTGTCCACGGCGTCTCGGGTAGTACCCGGAATGGAGGTCACGATGGAGCGTTCTTCACCCACAATCCGGTTCAGCAGAGAAGACTTGCCCACGTTGGGGCGTCCCACGATGGCGACCCGGATCTCCTCGGCATCGGAGGTCCCCGGGGCGTTATCGGGAATGCGGCGCAGGATCTCCCCGATCAAGGGGTCCAAATCCAGGTTGTGCTCGGCGGAAATCGGGAGCAGGCGCTTCAGACCCAGAGCATGGAACTGGAATGCCTCCGTTTCCATACGAAGAGTCTCCACCTTGTTCACCACCAGCAGGGGCTCCCTGCCTCGGGCTCTCAGCATGGAGCACAAACTCTGGTCCAGCGGTTGCAGTCCTTCTCGAACGTCGACCACCAGGAGGATGAGGTCCGCCTCCCGGATGGCGACCTCCACCTGGCGGAGAACCTGCTCGGGAATATGTTCCCGGTCACCGGGCGTGATGCCGCCCGTGTCCATGACTTCGAAACTCCGGCCGCCCCATTTGGCCAGCCCGCAGATTCGGTCCCGGGTCATCCCCGGGCGGCGGTCCACCAAGGCTCGGCGGGTTCGGGTCAGCCGATTGAAAAGGGTGGATTTCCCGACGTTGGGCCGCCCCACGATGGCCACTCGGAACCGGCTATGCTTCATCGGCTTGGGTGTGGATTCAGCGGTCGATCACCAGTTCGGACGGCGATCAATCTGCCGTTGCCACCGGTGCGGAAACGTTCCAGTGGCTGAAGATCTGGCCTCCGTGGAAGCGCCCGTTCTCAATGAAGATGCGGTTCGTCATCTTCCCGGCGCAGATGGAGCCGGCCAGATAGATGCCGGCGACGTTGGTCTCCAGGGTCTCGGGATCGTGATCGGGAATGTGGGTCTCGTGTTCGACCCGGACTCCCATCTGCCGGAGAAAATCGGAGTCGGGATGATAGCCGGTCATGGCCAGGACGAAGTCGTTGTCCAGCTCCACGATTCCGCCGGGTGTCTCGACCGCGATCTTCTGCGGCCGGATCTCCACCACGCGGCTGGAGAAAAGAGCCGAGATTTCTCCGTTCTTGATCCGATTCTCGATGTCGGGAAGCACCCAATATTTGATTTTCCTTCCCACGCGCTCGCCCCGGTGGATGATCGTCACATTCGATCCGCTTCGGAACAGCTCCAGCGCCGCCTCGGCGGCGGAGTTGTTCCCACCGATGATGGCCACGTTCTTGCCGTAGTAGGGGTGGGGATCGGTGTAATAGTGGCTGACTTTGGGCAGGTTCTCGCCTGGAATTCCCAGCAGGTTGGGATTGTCGTAGTAGCCCGTCGCCACTACGATCCGGCGGGCGTGATAATCGTGTGAGTGTCCCAGCCGGTCCCGCGTATTCACGACGAAGTTCCCCAGACCTCCCTGGACCGTGAGGACCTCCTCGTAGTCCCGAATGGGGAGCTGGTAGTGTTCCACGACGCGGCGATAGTATTTGAGACCGTCGATCCGCTTGGGCTTGTCGGCGGAGATGATCATGGGCACGTCGCCGATTTCCAGCAGATCGGCCGTGGTGAAGAAGGTCATGTTGACCGGATACTTGTAGATGGAGTTGACGAGGCAGCCTCGCTCCACCACCCAGAACTCCAAACCCCGTTTCCGGGCCTCGATGGCGCAGGCCAGACCCGCCGGTCCGGCGCCGATGATGATCAGGTCCAGTGGTTGACTCACTTCGACTCGACTTTCTAGAATGAACTTCTTGTTTCGGGCGATTAGCTCAGCTGGTTAGAGCGCCGTCTTCACACGGCGGAGGTCACTGGTTCGAATCCAGTATCGCCCACCACCCACTCCCCGAAAAACTCCGGTTCGGAAACCGGATTGTATCAGATCCGGCTTGGTCCGACCCTGGCAGCCCGTGGCAAAAGTCGTCGCGGCATTCGACCGGGTCTGCATCGTGCGCGGACTGCGTTGCGCCTCGGTCACATAGGGTCGAATATGCTCCCTCACCGCGCCTTGTCCGGCGGGCGCAGACTCCTACGCGGGACTTTCACCACGGACTGCCGGACCCGCCGGCCGGCGAGAGGCGGACCGCCTGCACCTGCATCTTGAGCGTATCGGAGATTCCCCCGGGAGCGAGAAGGGCCTTGATTCCGAGCCGATCCTCGAATCTTTCCGCCTGCAGGATGCCCATCCTCTCCTCTTCCAGCAACCGGGTCTCCAGACCCCATTTCATCAGGAAATGGCGCTGGCTTCGGAGCGGTCGGTTGGTCCAACCCAACCGCCGGGCCGTTTCGCGAAACACGCGAAAATTGACATGGGTGGTCAGGTCCTGGCGGCCCAGATTGACATAGGGGTCGGAATGGACCCGGTGGCGATGGTAACAGAGCAGCGTACCGTCCCTCCGGTCCATGGCCTCGTATTCCGGCGCCTCGAATCCGTAGTCCAGGGTCAGGACAAAACCTCGTTGGAAGCGGCGGTCCAGGTCTTCCAGGATTTCCACCATCCGCAGATTTGCCTCGTAGACGTCTCCCTCCCGCCAACGGGGAAATCCGAGTCGCATGTACTCCAGAATGCGCGGATCGGAGAGTTCTCCCTCCACCTCGGTGATGGGCTCGCCCAACCTGACGAAAATCTCTTTTAATTCCGTTTGAGAGACCCGCACCCGGTGCACCGGCAACGCGTCGAAGAGTTCGTTGGAGAAGACCACGCCATGGATTCGCTCCGGCAGGCAGGAATCTCCAATCTCCATGCCCTGGTATCGGACGCGTGCGAAGATCCGGGGATGGTGGTTCTCCAGCCGACCCAGCACGCCCTTTCCCAGAATTCCCTCGCCGGCCCCCAACTCGATGAGGTCCAAAGGCCCATCCGCGTCCAGACAGGACAGATGCCAGGCCAGAGCGTCTCCCAGGATCTGGGAGAACAGGGGGTGGGTATAGGGAGAGGTGAAGTAGTCTCCGCCGGGACCGAAGACCTTGGATCCACGCCGGTAATAGCCTTCTTGCGGAGCATAGAGGCAAAGCTCCATGAACCGGGCGAAGGTCATGGTTTCGCCGGAAGCCATGGCGGGTTACCGCCGGAACCACTGGATCAGCCAGAAGACCAGAGTCAGGACTACGCTCGCCAGCAGGCAGGTGACCACGGGAAAGTGCAGGCTCCAGTTTTCCCGGCGAATGAGCAGATCCCCGGGAAGTCGTCCCAGCCGCAGCGATGGAACCCAGTTCAGCAACAAGCCCACCGCCGCCAGGGCCAAGCCCAGGAAGATCAGGACTTTTCCCAGGTCTTGAAACATGGGGGGCCTAGCCGGTGAATTCCAGCGCGTCGAAGAAGTAGGCGATCTCGAAGTCTGCCGATTCGGGGCTGTCGGAGCCGTGGACGGTGTTGCGTTCGATGTTCTGGCCGAAGTCCTTGCGGATCGTGCCCTCGCCGGCTCGGGCCGGGTCGGTGGCGCCCATCAGGGCTCGCCAACGATCGATGGCGTTTTCTCCCTGCAGAACCATGACCACGCAGGGCCCCTCGGACATGAAGGTAGTCAAGCTGCCGAAGAAAGGCCGGTTTCGGTGCACCCGATAGAAGCCTTCTGCCAGCTCCCGGGTCAGGTGGATCATCTTCATGCCGACCACCGTCAGCCCACTCGCTTCGAGCCGCTTCAGAATGGCGCCCAGGGACCCGGTCTTCACCGCGTCCGGCTTGACGATGCCCAAGGTGGACTGGTTCATCCCAGGGCTTCCTCCATGGCAGCGCCGATCTGGGCCGGACTCTCCAACACCCGAACGCCGCACCGTCGCATCGTCTCCATTTTCTCCGCCGCCGTCCCCTTGCCCTGGGAGATGATGGCGCCGGCGTGGCCCATGCGGCGGCCCGGAGGCGCCGTCTGTCCGGCGATGAAACCGACCACCGGTTTCCGGAAGTGATCCCTGATGTACTCCGCTGCCTCCTCTTCCGCGCTGCCTCCGATTTCCCCGATCAGGACCACCGCGTCCGTATCCGGATCCCTTCCGAAAGCCTCCAGGACATCGATGAATCCGGTCCCGATGAGAGGATCGCCGCCGATCCCGATGCAGGTGCTCTGCCCGATCCCCCTGGAGGAGAGTTGGTCCACCGCCTCATAGGTCAGGGTACCGCTCCGGGAAATACAGCCGACCTTTCCAGGACGATGAATGTGCCCAGGCATGATTCCGATCTTGCACTGCCCCGGAGAGATGATGCCGGGACAGTTGGGACCGATGAGGCGCGTTCTCCCTCCCCTGAGGAACCTGCAGACCTGCAACATGTCCCGCGCCGGGATTCCCTCGGTGATGCAGACCACCAGATCCAGATCGGCGTCGGCCGCCTCCAGAATGGCGTCGGCCGCAAACGGGGGCGGCACGAAGATCACGCTGGCGTTGGCCCCCTCCTCGACAACGGCTTCCCGAACCGTGTTGTAGACGGGAAGGCCGTCGTGCCGGGAACCTCCCTTCCCGGGAGTGACGCCCGCGACCACCTGAGTGCCGTAGCTGCGGCACTGGGCCGCGTGAAAGCTGCCCTCACGGCCCGTGATGCCCTGAACCACGAGTCGGGTTGTGGAATCCACCCAGATTGACACTCAACTATCCTCCGATGATCGGGCAGCCTCGCCGGCCAGGCGGCAGACCTTCTCGGCTGCATCCTGCATTCCATATGCGACTTCGAAATCCAGACCCGAATCGCGGAGGATCTCCCTGCCTCGCTCGACGTTGGTGCCCTCCAGCCGCACCACCACCGGAACTCCCACGCCCACCTCCCGCGCAGCCTGGACCACTCCCTCGGCCAGAGTGTCACAGCGCATGATTCCGCCGAAGATGTTGATCAGCACCGAGTGGACGCTCGGGTCGGAAATCAGGATCCCGAACGCCGTCTTCACCTGCTGAACGGTGGCGCCGCCTCCCACGTCCAGAAAGTTGGCGGGATTGCCGCCGGCCAACTTGATGATGTCCATGGTGGCCATGGCCAACCCGGCGCCGTTCACCATGCAGCCCACGTTCCCATCCAGTTTGATGTAGTTCAGGCCGGAACGGTGGGCCAGGATCTCCAGCGGCTCCTCTTCGTGATAATCGCGCAGCTCCCTCAGCTCCGCGTGCCGGTAGAGGGCGTTGTCGTCGAAATTCATCTTGGCGTCCAGAGCAAAGAAATCTCCGTCACCGGTCAGCACCAGCGGGTTGATCTCCACCAGTGAGGCGTCGGTCGCCGCAAAGGCTTCGGAAAGTGCCTTCATGAACCCGGCGGCCCGGCCCACGGCTTTCTTCTCCAAACCGAGACCGTAGGCCAAATTTCTTCCCTGGAACCCCTGAAGTCCCAGGGCCGGGTCCACATGCTCCTTCAGGATCAATTCCGGTGTCTTCTGGGCCACCTCCTCGATTTCCATGCCTCCTTCGGTGCTGGCCATGAGCACCGGCCGCTCCCGGCTCCTGTCAATGACCATGCCCAGATAGAACTCCCGCCGGATATCCAGCCCTTCCTCGATCAAGACCTGACGCACCAGGGTCCCCTCCGGGCCGGTCTGCGGAGTCACGAGACGGGTCCCCAGCATTTCTCGAGTACACTGCTCAGCCTCTGCCGGGGAGCGGACGATCTTGACGCCTCCGCCCTTGCCGCGGCCCCCGGCATGGACCTGGGCCTTGACCGCCACGACGCCTCCCAAAGACCGCGCTATTTCATAGGCTTCGGCGGGACTTTGGGTGACTTTTCCCCGGGGAATCCTGATTCCGAACCGGGCCAGAATCTCCTTGGCTTGGAATTCGTGAATCTTCATCGTCGATATGAAACACCATACAATGGGCCCAGTTCAAGGTGGACCCGTGGAGATGAGGAAAGAGGAATCGAAAGGCGAGCCGGGATGAACAGCGCTGCAGGCGGACTCTGGGAGAGTCGTTCGGCCCCCAGCCATGGGGCTGCACGGGTCCGGCCGAGCGACGTCCAATGGACCCCCTCCGGAGGTCTGGTCTGGAGGGAAGAACGTTCCGGCACAGGTGTCCTGGTGGTTCGCGATTCCCTGCAGACCGCGCCCCGGGACCTGGCCTTGGAGGGTTCTGTCCGAGCCCGGGTGGGATACGGCGGCGGCGACTTTTCGGTTTCCGGCGACCAGGTCTTTTTCGTCTCCGAGGGGAGGGTCTTTCGCCACCGGCTGGACGAAGCGGAATCGGTGCCCGTTACCCCTCCGTGGGGTCAGCCGGCGGCGCCGTCCGCTTCTCCGGGCGGGCGCAGGCTGGTCTATGTCCATTCCAGCGACGGAATCGACTGCCTCGGTCTGGCGAGGACGGACGGTTCCGGCTGGCCCGTTCAATTTGCGTCCGGACGCGATTTCTACATGCAACCGGCCTGGCACCCGGGCGGGCGCCGGGTCGCCTGGATCGCGTGGGATCATCCCAACATGCCTTGGGACGGGAGCGGCCTCTATCTGGGCGAGATCGGCTCCGGGGCAGCTGCTGGAGATGGACCGGAACCGACGCTGGTGGCCGGCGATCCAGCGGGCTCCGTCGCCGTCTTCCAACCCTCCTTTTCCCCGGACGGCCGCTACCTGAGCTTCGTCTCCGATCGGGAAGGCTGGTTCAATCTCTGGCTTTACGACCTGGAGGAAGGATCGCTACAAGCGTTGGTCCAGGATCCTTCCGAGTACGCCGGGCCGGCCTGGATCCAAGGTCTCCGGACCCACGCCTGGACCCCGTCGGCTGATGCCGTCTACGCGATTCGGCTGAGTCAGGGCCAGGCGACGCTGGTGCGGGTGGACCTGGAGGAGAGGCGATCCCAACCGGTTGGCGGCGACCTCTCCGGCTACTCGGCGTTGAGCCAACTTTCACCGGCGCCGGACGGGGAGCGGATTGCTCTCGTCGGCTCCTCACCACTGCTTCCGCCGCGGGTCCTCACGGTGTCGCCTCATGGAGTGGTCGCGAGCTGGTCCGAGGTGACTCCGGAACCGCCGGAAGCAGGCTATCTGGGCCATCCCCGTCCCCTTTCCTGGAGAGTGCGGTCAGAGGTCGACCTTCCGCAACCCCTGAACTGTCAAGGCTTGTTCTACCGTCCTCGAAATCCCGCGTACCGGCGAACGGCTCCGCCCCCTGCGGTCATTCGGGTCCATGGTGGTCCCACCTCCCAGGCCCTGGCCGAATACCGTTTCGAAATCCCTTTTCTGACCAGCCGGGGAATCGCGGTACTGGATCTCAACTACCGGGGCAGCTCCGGTTACGGCCGCGCTTACCGCGATGCCCTGAAGGGTCAATGGGGAGTGGCCGATGTCGAGGATACCCGGTCCGCTGCCGAATACCTGGTCTCCAGCGGGAGGGCCGATCCGGATCGCCTCGTCGTTTTGGGAGGCAGTGCCGGGGGGCTCACCGCATTGCTGTGCCTGATCCGCTATCCGGGCCTGTTCCGGGCCGGGGTCTGCCTCTACGGCGTCTCCGATCTACTCGCTCTGGCTCAGGAGACGCACAAGTTCGAAGCGCACTATCTGGACTCGTTGGTGGGCGTCCTGCCTGGGGATGAGTCCCTCTACCGGGACCGCTCGCCGTTGGGGCGGGCCGGGTCAATCCGGGACCCGATTGCACTCTTTCAGGGCGAGGACGATGAAGTCGTTCCCCCCAGCCAATCGGACCGGATCGCCGAAGCTCTGGTGCGGCGGGGAGTCCCCCACATCTACCATCGCTTCCCTGGTGAAGGACACGGTTGGAGGAAATCGCGGACGATCGAGATCTACCTGGAGGCGTTGCAGGAGTTTCTGGCCCAACACGTGGTCTGACCGGCAAGAGCTAAGGAGAACAACCCGGCATCGGCCCTGCTTCTTTCGCGGGACCGGAGAGCACCGGTACACTCGCCTTTTCAGTTTGGGATTTGGGATTGCTTCCCGCTTGGTCAGGTGTCGTCGGTGGCGGGGAAGTGTGCCTCGCCGCGAGGAGGAGGGGGCCGGCGCGGCACGGGGATGTCGAGATCCCTGCTCAGTCGAATGATGATTTCAGTCCCGGCCGGAATCACGATGTCCCTACCCCGGGTCACCAGAATCCCAGCCGCTCCCACCGCGGCACCGGCGGCCGCTCCCACCGCGACCCCTTCCTTGCCCCCGCCGATCAGGCCGATCAGCGCACCGATGGCGGATGAGGCCCCCACCTTGCCGGCGTCGCGGCCCTTCTCCCCGGGCCCCACCAGTGTGCCTTCTTGATCGGCGACGCTCCTCTTGCGCGGCTCCACCAGAGAAGCCATCTGGGCATCCAAGGGGACCACTCGTCCGTCTCTGAAGCGCAACTCCTTGAAGTGCAGGTTCATCCGGGCTCGGCCCCGGATACGGCCGGCCCGCACCAATTGGGAGATGGAACCACGCACCTCGACGCCCTTGGGAACGGCTGTTCCCTTACCTGCATCGATACTCTGAATCACACGAGCCGAGAAAATATCCCCCACTTTGTGGGTTCTGGTAGTGAGCGGTTCCTTCATTCGGACGCGAATCTCGGTCCCGGCCGGGACCCGGAGTTTGGATCCCGAGTCCGCGGCAGCCGGCGATCGGGTCTCGGGGCCATCCGGTTCTGAGCCCGGGCCCCGCCGACGGGAGCGCGGCCGGTCAGGATAGTACCCATCTTCGTATCCGGCTTCGAAACCGCGGCGATAGGCGTTTCGGTAGACCTCGGGGTCGTCTCGCTCCGGATCGAACCCCGGATCCAACCGCTGGTAGGCCCGCTTGTTGGCCATGTCGTAGTAATGCCGCGCCGCCCGATCGCTTTCTCCCAACCGGCGTCCGTCCACGTATCCGCGGCCATAGGCGATCCCGGCGGTGCCGGATGCGGCTTCCTGCCCCAACAGGGTCCAGGTCCAACCCTGAGAACAGACAAGGAAAAGGACCAGGAGAAGTCTTTCTGCCCCAGGGCCGGGAAATCGATGCACCGGTCTGCTCATTAACGTTGCCTGTGTTGGAGATCCCCTTCGGTCTGGCGTGGAGTGGAGATCACGACGCGATCCTTGATTTCGCTCCACTTTAGCAGAAAGTTGTCCAACAGTAGATCGGTGCCGCTGGAGTGGAGGCTGCCCTCCTGATCCTGGTATTGGAAATAGTGCAGCGTATATCCCCTTACGGCGTAAAGTCCTCCGCTGCGGTGATACGGCACGATGTTGGAAAATTCTCCCAGCCGCTCGCCGTCGTTCGAGTAGATGGACAGACCCCGCAGGGATTCCTCGGGGACCGTTCTGAGCAGGTTGTTGGTCAAGGGAAAGAAGATCTCTTGGCGGCGAACCTGGAACAACTGCTCCAGGGTCAGCGAACAGTCCTTGTCCTGCACCGCCTCCCGCACCCGG
This sequence comes from Acidobacteriota bacterium, assembly GCA_965263035.1. Lineage (GTDB taxonomy): Bacteria > Acidobacteriota > UBA6911 > RPQK01 > JAJDTT01 > JAJDTT01. Next base: position 2,666,537 of record OZ253580.1, on the reverse strand, counting down.
GTGATGATCTTGTCCACGTTCTCCCAACGTCCTCGTTTCGGCTTTCCCCGGGTCTTGAGCTTGTCTGGGACCTTTAGACTGGGGAGGATCGATTCACAGTCCGGGCTGGCAGCGCCCGGCTCCATACCGCCGAAAAGGACCAGGAACAGAATCATGCACCCGAATCGAAATTGGGGAATGCCGGCCGGGGTCCGCTGTTGGACGTCCATTCCTTTCTTGATGAGATCCCTGCCGAAAACGATCACTTTGACTCCTCCCGAACCCAGTCGACCATGGCCGCCACGGCGTCCGGATCGGTGGCCGGCAAAACGCCATGGCCCAGATTGAAGATATGTCCCCGGCGTCCCCGGGCCTGGCCCAGCACGTCCCGCACCTTCCGTTTCAGGATCGGTCTGGGGGCCATCAGGGCAAGGGGGTCCAGATTCCCCTGGATGGCCTGACCCGAACCCAATCGGAGCCAGACCTGGTCCAGGTCGACTCGCCAATCGACACCCAACACCGTTCCCCCCGCTTGCTGCATGTCCTCCAGAAGGGCTCCGGTTCCGGTTCCGAAATGGATCAGGGGGACCCGACGATGCTTCAGCCCTTGGAACAGGGCCCGGGAGAAGGGAAGGACATACTCCCGATAGTCGGCCGGACCCAGACTGCCGACCCAACTGTCGAAGAGTTGGACCGCCTGGGCCCCCGAATCGACCTGCGCATTCAGATACGCGATCTGGACCTCTACCAGCTTCCCCATCAACTCCTTCCAGGCGTCCGGATGGGTGTACATGAACCTCTTCGTCTCCTGGAAATTCTTGGAGCGGCCGCCCTCGATCATGTAACTGGCGAGAGTGAAGGGAGCACCGCAGAAACCGATCAAGGCCCGTCCAGGGTCCAACTCCCGCCGCACGAGGCGGAGTGCTTCCATGACGTGGGGCAGGTGCTGCCACGGATCCATGGTGTGCAGCGCCCGGACCGCTTCCGGACTCCTTACCGGCTCGGAGATGACGGGACCCTCTCCCGCGGCGAACCGGAAATCCAGGCCCATTCCCTTCAGCGGCAGGAGGATATCCGCGAAGATAATGGCCGCATCCAGATCGAATCGCCGGATGGGCTGCAAGGTCACCTCCGCCGCCAACTCCGGGTTCCCGCAGATCTCCAGGAGCGTGTAACGCTCCCTCAACCGCCGGTATTCGGGCAGGTAGCGTCCCGCCTGACGCATCACCCAGACGGGAGTGCAATCCACCTTTTGGAGCCGGCAAGCCCTGAGGAAGCGTCCCTCCTGCCGATCATTCGACGCCGTCATGGATCCACTCTCAGCCTCGAGCCCGAATTTCTCACCGGGCCACTCCGGACATCTTGGAAAAACAGGAGTATACCCCGGAACCGGCAACTCCACTCGACTCCAACTCCGTTCCCGCTCCAAACCCAGGTGGGAACCAGCCCGAGGCTTCGCATTTTTCCTGCGCAGGACGTTAACAGGCTGTTGAAGAGCACCATTAGTGCTCGGCGTGGCGCCTGCCGAGCGACGAGAAGAGGACCTGCCGCACCGGGCGGCGATCCTGTGAATTCACGGGAGTTCAGGAAAATGCTGCTGAAAGTCCACAGTGCCTCCGTCCTGGGCATCCAGGCCGAGATCATCGACGTGGAGGTCGACATCTCCCAGAGTATGCGGTCCAGGTACCACGTCGTCGGCTTGCCCGACACGGCGGTCAAGGAGAGCGGGGAGAGAGTGCGAGCCGCCATCTGCAATTGCGGGTTCGACTTTCCCCGCCAAGGGACCATCATCGTCAACCTGGCTCCGGCGGGCTTCAAGAAGGCAGGCAGCTGTTACGACCTGCCCATCGCATTGGGGATCCTGGGTCTGGCTGGAAAGCTGGAAGAACGGGAGCTCAGGAAATGGCTGATTCTCGGTGAGTTGTCTCTGGACGGAAGGGTGCGCCCCATTCGGGGCGCACTGCCGGTGGCTCTGGGAGCCGTCAAGTGGAAGTTCAAGAGACTCCTGCTCCCTGCTGACAACGCCCGGGAGGCGGCGGCAGTCCCGGAAATCGATGTCTACTGCGCGGCCAGTCTGCCCCAGGTTCTGGATCTCCTCAACGGCGACCGGCACCAGGACCCTCTCAAGATCGACCCGGGCGCAGGAGAATCGGAAACGGAGTCCCGATTGCCCGATTTCTCTCACGTCAAGGCGCAACAGGCGGCCAAACGGGCCTTGGAGGTGGCTTGCGCCGGTGGCCACAACCTGCTCCTGATCGGACCTCCCGGCGCCGGCAAGACCATGCTTGCACGGCGCATCCCCTCCATCCTTCCCTCAATGGGCTTCTCCGAATCCCTGGAAACGACCGCGGTCCACAGCGTCTGCGGAATGCTGGGCAAGAGCCGCTCCATCCTGGTGAGGCGACCCTTTCGCTCTCCCCACCACAGCATCAGCGGAGCCGGTCTGGTGGGTGGAGGATCCGCGCCTCGACCCGGCGAGATCTCCCTGGCCCACAATGGCGTCCTCTTTCTGGATGAGCTGCCCGAATTTCACCGGCGAGTGCTGGAAACGCTTCGGCAACCCTGCGAGGTTGGAGAAATCACCATCAGCCGGGCGACCCGCAGCTTGACCTTTCCCTCCCGCTTCATGCTGGTGGCCGCCATGAACCCTTGCCCCTGCGGCTATGCCAACAGTCTTTATCGGGAGTGCGTCTGTTCGCCGGTCGCGATCCACCGCTATCTGACCCGGATTTCGGGGCCTTTCCTGGATCGGATGGACTTGCAGGTCGAAGTCCCCGAGGTTCCGTACCGCGACTTGGCGTCCCAGCCTTCGGGAGAGCCCTCGCGGTCCATCGCCAAGCGGGTCGCCCGGGCGCGGGACGTTCAGCGGGATCGTTTCTCGGGAACGTCGATTTTCTGCAACGCTCAGATGGGGTCGGTGGAGATCCAGCGGTACTGCGCCCTGAGTCCCAGGGTGAAGCGGCTGTTCGACGAGGCCCTTCCCAGGTTGGGATTTTCGGCTCGAGCCTACGATCGCATCCTCAAGATGGCTCGCACCATCGCCGACCTTGACGGTTCATCCGGCCTGACCACCTCCCATGTCTCGGAGGCCATCCAGTACCGGTCCCTGGACCGGAGTTTCTGGAAAAAGACCTTCGGATGAGGGGATCTTTAACGAGCTTGCGTCCTTCCGGCGCCGGTTGATAGCTTTGCCCGGATGCAATTCTCAGCCGGCACCGAAAATGGGCTTCAGCATTCATTCTCCCGGCAGTTGGGGCCGGTCGCCGGCGACCACCCTGGCAGCCCGTGGCAAAAGTCGTCACGGCATTCGACCGTCCCTGCATCCCGGCGGACTGCGTTGCGATTCGGTCACATACTCCCGGTATGCTCCCGAATCGCGCCTTGTCCGGCGGGCGCAGGAACGGTCTCGGTGCTCGCGGGACTTTCACCACGGACTGCTGGAGGACGGAGCAGATGATCGTTGCCACTCTCAACCGGTTGAACTCTCGCCGTTTCCCGGCCGGCCGCGAGTCGACAAATCTGGTGGGCGGCCCTTCGCCCATTCAGACGGCCAGCTTCTGCATGGGATCCGTGGTCCTGGACCCGGATGGAGGCCAGGTCCCCTGGCACAATCAGGAGCAGGAGGAAATCTACTATGTCCTGGAAGGGACGGGCGAGATGTGCCTGGGTCGGGAGCGGAGAACCTTGAACTCGGGGGATATCGTCTATATTTCGCCGCGCATTTACCATCAGCTCACCAACCTGGGCAAGAAGCCCCTGACCTTCATCTACTGCTATGGTCCCGCCGGGGACGTCGCCCACTGGCGCCAAGAGCTCATGGGCACCCTTCCCCGCGCCGGCCGCGAGACGCCCGCTTTGCCGGAAGGGGCCCGTCCCCAACACGTTTGACGTTGGAAAATGCCCGCATCCTCGCCCCTCCGGATCGGCGTCATCATGAACGGAGTCACCGGCCGCATGGGGGCCAATCAGCATCTGCGCCGGTCCATCCTGAGTATCGGACGGGACGGGGGGGTGGAGGTCCCCGGCGTCGGCCGGATCCTTCCCGAGCCGGTTCTGGTGGGGCGGGACCGGGTCAAGCTGGAGCGGCTGTCCCGAGAGACCGGCGTCGAGGCCTGGACCGATCAGTTGGATCGGGCCTTGGAAGATCCCGCCAACCAGATCTATTTCGACGCTCAGACCACCCCGCTTCGGGCCGCGGCAATGGAACGCGCTCTGGAGGCGGGCCGGCACGTGTACTGTGAGAAACCGGCCGCCTCCACGAGCGCCGAGGCCTACCGGCTCTACCGGATGGCCCAGGGGAGGGGTCTCAAGCACGGCGTGGTCCAGGACAAGCTCTGGGTGCCCGGGATCGTTCAGTTGAGACGGTTGCTGCGGAACGGGTGTCTGGGGCGGATCCTCTCGGTCCGGGGAGAGTTCGGCTATTGGGTCTTCGACGGGAGGGAGCCGCCCTTGCAGCGGCCGTCCTGGAACTACCGCAAGGAAGAGGGAGGGAGCATCATCCTGGACATGTTCCCCCATTGGAGGTATCTGCTGGAGAACCTTTTCGGCGGCGTGCGTGCCGTCTCCTGCCTGGGAGCCACCCACGTTCGCAGGCGTTGGAACGAAGAGGGCCGGGAGTACGCGGTCACGGCCGACGACTCGGCCTACGCGACGTTTCTACTCGAGGGAGACGTTGTCGCGCACTTCAACAGTTCCTGGGCGGTTCGCGTGCGCCGGGACGACCTGTTCACCCTTCAAGTCGACGGAACTCTTGGATCGGCCGTCTGCGGCTTGAACGAATGTAGGGTGCAACTCGCCCGGTCCACCCCGCGGGTGACCTGGAATCCGGACCTGGAGCAGTCGCACACGTGGCTGGAATCATGGTCGCCGGCACCCGGGCCCCCTCCCGCGTCCGGACCCTTCCGGGCGCAGTGGGAACTGTTCCTGCGCCATGTCCTTGCCGACGAGCCGTTCCCCTGGAACCTGCTGGAGGGAGCCAAAGGGGTTCAGTTGGCCGAGTGTGCGCGGGAGTCCTGGCGGAGCCGATCCTGGGTCGATATTCCCGAGTTGCAGCCGAATTCCGGTTGACCGTACACCGGTCGCGCCGAAGATACCGCCCGATCGATCAAGTCCAGTAAAGATTCTGGGGGATGTCCACCTTCTGTCCGGAAACGGTGGACTCGCCGGCCTTGATCATGGGTACGCACACGTTCATTGCCGACGGCCCGTCGCAAAGATTCTCGGATCCGTAGCGGATGGTCCTGCAGAACCCTTCCAGTTCCTTCGAATACCCCCTCAGAGCGGAGGCCGCGCTCTTGCCTCCACCCGTGACCTGGGACCCGGCCGCATCCCGGACCCGGCTTTCCGAAGCCTCCAGCAGAGGAGCGTCTCCCATGGCCTGGGTCTTGAGCTCGGTCGCCGCCGCCTTCCCCTGCTCCGAGAAAAGCATGGCTTCCCGCTCCCGGGTGAGGATGATGGTGCCTTCGGTGCCCATGAACTGCTCGTAGAAGTGATCAAAGGCGTTGGTCTGTATGGACGAGAAGGTGTAAGTGACCCCTCCCGGGTACTCGTAGGTGACGTAGATGTGGTCCTCCACCTCGCGGCCGTCGTTGTAGGCGTAGATTCCGCCGGAACCGTAGACCGCCTTGGGAAGTTCGCCGGTGAACCAGTTGACGACCTGCAGATGGTGGCTTCCCAACTCGGCGTTGAGGCCGTGGGAGTACTTCCGGTAGAGCCTCCAGTTCCTCAAGTGCTCCATGTCCGGATAACCCCAAGGCGTAGGATCGAAGTCGGTTTCGGGAACTGCCCGCCTCCAGCTCTTGTTCCGATGCCAGAGGCTGCGGACGTGGTAGACGTCTCCGATGACGCCCTCCCGGATGAGTTGGTACGCCTCCTGGTACAGGGGGTTGTAGTTGCGCTGATGACCCACCTGGAGATGCTTGCCCGCCGAATTGGCGGCTTCGATCATGCGGCGGCAACCCTCGATGCTGTGGGCCATGGCCTTTTCGGTGAAAACGTGCTTTCCCGCGTTGAGCGCGTCGATGGCGAGAGGCTCGTGCATCCAGAGGGGAGCCGCAATGAGGACGGCCTCGATATCGTTATGTTTCAGGAGCTCGCGATGATCCGAGTAGGCGACGGCGTTCGGGTCGTACCGCTCTTGGGCGATTTTGAGAGCTTTTTCCCGATTGGGGGGGAAGATGTCGCAGACCGCCGAGATCCGCATGTGGCTGGGCGGGGCGTTCTCCATCAACACTCCGCCTTGTGCACCGATGCCGATGATGCCTGTCTTCACCGGCCACATCGAGGAGGTCTTCCAGAGCAGCGCCCCCGTGGGTGGAACCGTGGCCACGGCCTTGATGAAATTCCTGCGTCCCAGTTTTTTCTGTTCGTCGTTCAGCATACCCACCTCCATGGAGATCGGGTTGGGTCGGGTGTCGCCATATTATCAATCTTGTCGGCAGTTTGTCCCGGATCGCTCCAAGCGGCAGACATGGTTCTCCCCGGGTGCTACCTGCTGAATCGGTTGGTCTTCCAATGGCGCACAAGTATGTCCAGACCGGCGATCTGACCGGTGGGGAAGACCAGAATCAGCGATAGGGCCAAGGCCTCGATCAACGTCTTGTTGACGTAGAGTTCGGTCCCCTCGGCGGACTGGACCACGAAGCCGTCCGACATCAGCGCCGGCGATGCCAGATAGAACAACATGAGCAGCGCGAATCCCCCCAAGGCGGACAGGCGCGTGAACAGTCCCAGCATCAGCCCCAGCCCCAATATGACGAGTCCCCACTTGGTGCCGACGTCGGCCATGGCCAGTAATGAAGGGTTCTCGACGATCCAATGGAAGATTCCGGGAAAAGGCCCCGTTGAGTTTTCGAGGTAGCCTCGCGAGGTCCAATTCACGGCCAGGAACTTCCCCACCCCCTGGTAGAAAAGGTGCCACCCGAGGCAGAAGCGGAGCACCAGCAGCAGAAACTTGTGGATCGGGGTGAGTTGATTGAAACGATTCACCGGAAGACCTCCAAATGATCGGCGTCCAGGCCCCAGTGATGGACCTGAACGGCCCCATCCCGGGGATCTTTGGCGACCACCATGGCCCCTATGCCCCGGCGCCGACGACAGTACGACAAAATATCTTCCAGGTCCATGACCAGGAACGCCGTGGAGAGGGCGTCCGCCTCCGCCGCCGTAGGAGCCAGGGCCGTCGCGGCCAGATTCTTCTCCACCGGATGACCGGTCCGGGGATCCAGGACATGGCCATAGTGTTTATTTCCGATCCGAAAGAACTGTTCGCCCACGCCGGAAGTGGAAAGGGCTCGATTGCGAAGCTCCACGGTGGCCAGTGGCCCGGTCCTTCCCAATGGATCCCGGATGCTGACCTTCCACCCCGGCGGCGATTCCCGTCCGGGGCCTTCCCCGAGGGCCAAAATGCTGCTGTGGCCGGCGTGGAGCAGGGCGCGGCTCGTACCTTCCTGCTTCAACAGCCGGCCGGCCCGGTCCAGCGCGTACCCCTTTCCGATCGCTCCCAGATTCAATTCCAGACCGCGGCGCCGGAAGCGAACGGTTGCGGCGGACGGGTCCAATTCCAGGAAACGGGATCCGACTTGGCTTCGAGCCTCCTCGACCGCCTCCGGATCGGGAAGGGTACCCTGGCGCCGGGAGAATCCCCAGACTTTCCAAAGCGGACCGGCTGTCATGTCGAAGGCTCCGCCTGTCTCGCGATAGATTCTCGCTCCCAGCCGCAGCAGCTCGAAGAGGCCGGTCTCGGCAGCTATCGGTCGCTCGAAGGCGTAGCGATTCAGGTGGGCAATCTCGCTGTCGTTTCGAAAGACGGTCATCTGGCCTTCGAGTTCCTGGATCAGATCCAGAGCTCGGTGGACCGTCATGATTCGAGACCGGTCCCGGGTCGACAGGAAGATCTCGAAGCGGCAGGCCATGGCCTGCCGGCCCGCTCGGATCAGCTCATCCGGGACGGCCTCGAGGTCCGGAGGGACACGGGGCAGGGCCGCGGCGGCCAGAGCCGCCATGCGTTCGGGATGAAGCAGATCTCTCCGGCGGGTTCCGGGAGTCGCCATATTCCGGATTCCTCGAACTCAGGGGGATGGTTTTCCCGCTGGGGTCCCTGGCAAGGTAACCGGAAATTCAGGACGAGATCAAGGAGCGGCGTTTCCGGTCCAAAAGCAGGTGGCTCCGGGAGAACCAAGATTCTCCGTCAGGCCGATTCGGCTGGGCTGAAGGGCTGCAATACTCCCCTCATGTCGTAGTAGACTGGGACCGTCGGACCTCGGAAACAGCCCATCGCCCGGCAGGAGGAGAGATCGTTCATGCTAATGGCACACTTGACCCGAAGAGATTGGATGCATTTGTCGCTGGGCATTGCCGGAGCCGGTTTGGCCACCGGCTTTGCCGGCTGTTCTTCGCCGCCGGTGGACTCCCTGGAACAGCAGGAACCGGATCGCAACTACGGGAACTACGAGATGGGATTCCAGAGTTACTCCCTCAGGCATTTCGTGCCCACCGAGGACTTTCTCGGGCAGGCAAAACGGTTGAATCTACCCTTCGTGGAGCTCTGGAGAGGCCACCTGCCGCAGGACGGCAGCGAGGAAGGGATCGTCCGGTTTCGAGATCGACTGCGGGAAGCGGGAATCACTGCGAACGCACTCGGGGTGGAACGCTTCACCGATGAACACGAGAAGAACGAGGCGATCTTTCAACTGGCCCGGAATCTTGGGGTGCGTGTCCTCAGCGCGAATCCGTCCAAAAGGGCCTTCACCAGCCTGGAGAGGTTGGTGGACAAATACGACATCCGGATCGCCATCCACAACCACGGTCCTGAGGACGAGCGCTGGCGGCGGCCCGAGTGGATCATGGAAGCGGTGGACGGCCTCGACCCGCGTATCGGCGCTTGTGCCGACCTGGGGCACTACATTCGCGCCGGAGTCGATCCGGTGACGGCTCTGGAGATGCTTGGGAGCCGAGTCCTGGGAGTCCACCTCAAGGACTTCGACGCAGAGGGCAATGACGTGATCCTGGGCCAAGGCAAGCTGGATGTGGTCAAGACCTTCGAGACCTTTCAAAGTTTGGGATTTTCAGGTCCCGTCTCGCTGGAGTTCGAAGGGGACAAGGAAGATCCGGTCCCGGCCATGCTCCGGTGTCTGGATGTCGTCGCCCAGGCAATCTCCGGCTCCAACTCCGCGTAGGCGATTCGCGCGGCAGTCTGTTAAAATAAGGGCCTTTCTTGGGAAGCTTGGGCCGCTAGCTCAATCAGGCAGAGCAACTGACTCTTAATCAGTAGGTTCGGGGTTCGATTCCCCGGCGGCTCACCAGCTGTGCACGTGCACGCCGTCGGCCGTGCACGCCGCCTCAACAGTCTGTTAGTGAAAGTCCCGCGAGCACCGAGACCGTTCCTGTGCCCGCCGGACAAGGCGCAACGGAGGGAGGACACCGGGAGTATGTGACCGAGTCGCAACGCAGTCCGCGCACGATACAGGGACGGTCGAATGCCGTGACGACTTTTGCCACGGGCTGTTAATCTCAGGAGCAGCTTCAAGGGTTGTCTCATGCCTAAGCCGAACACATCTCTGACCCGGCGTGACCTGCTCAACACCGCTGCCCCCGTTCTGTTGGCGCTCACCGCTTGGCCTCGACCCGCCGTGGCGGGTGCTCGCAGCAAACTGCCCCCGGTACGAGCCATCACGCACGGTCCCAAACATCACTGGTTCGGGTACTACGACAAGCTGGAGTTTGACCCCACCGGCCGCTTCGTGCTGGGGATGGAAGTCGACTTTGAACACCGCTCGCCCACGCCCGGCGATGTGATCAAGATCGGCATGGTCGATCTTCAGGATGGCGACAAGTGGATCGAGCTGGGAGAGAGTCGCGCCTGGTGTTGGCAGCAGGGCTGCATGCTCCAGTGGCGGCCCGGCTCGAAAACCGAAGTCCTCTGGAACGATCGCCAGCAAGACCGCTTCGTCTGTCGCATCCTGGACCTCGAGACCCGCCAACGGCGAACCCTCCCACATCCGGTCTACACGGTCAGCCCTGACGGAGGCTGGGCGGTGGCACCCGACTTTCGCCGCGTCAGCGACATGCGGCCCGCCTACGGCTATCCAGGACCGGACGACCCCTACCGCGGCGTCCGGGCGCCCGAAGATTCGGGTATCTTCCGCGTCGACCTGGACAGCGGACGCCAGGAGTTGCTGATCTCGGTCGAACAAGTCGTCGACATTCCGATGCCGGGCGTGGAATTGGCTAAAGCCAAGAGTTACTTCAACCACCTTTTGATCAGTCCCGACGGCACCCGTTTCATATTCCTTCATCGCTGGGGATTCCCCAAATTCACCGGTGCCACGCGAATGTTTACCGCCAGCCACGACGGCTCGGACCTCCGTGTCGTCGATGCCTCAGGTTATACTTCGCACTTCATCTGGAGGGACCCGGAATCGATTCTTGCCTGGACCCGGCCCGAAACAAGACCGTGGGCGTTCTATCTCTTCGAAGACGCGGCGGGGGGCGCAGTCGAGCTGGTCGGAGACGGTGTCATGACCGAAAACGGGCACTGTACCTATCTGCCGGGAGGCGAGTGGATCCTGAACGACACGTATCCGGACGAGCACAGGAAACAACATGTGTATCTGTACCATGTGGCCACGGGCAGGCGGGTCCCGCTGGGACGGTTCTTCTCGCCGCCGGAGTACACCGGCGAGGGGCGAGTGGACACGCATCCACGTTTCAGCCCCGACGGCCGCAACGTTGTCATCGATTCGCCTCACACCGGCGAAGGCCGGCAGTTGCATCTGATCGACATCAGCGAGATCATCGGCGCCTAACGGCCCGGGTCCGGAGAGGAGAAGGGAACTGTCACGTTCTTTCCGCCAGGCAGGGCAACTGATTCTCAAGCAGTAGGTTCCGGGTCCGATTCCGGGGCGGCACACCCAGTCCCGTCTTCGAGAAGAATCCGGCCGAGTGTGCATTTGGCCGGCAACCGGCCCGGACCTCGGATCAATCTTCGTCCTCTACGGATTGGGGGAGCCGAGCGACTTCCTCTTCCAGCAACTCGGCCAGCTCGACCCAGTTGCGGCTGTAGAAGGCCGAGTGCTGCAGTTCCAGGTACAGTTTCAGGATTCGATCCAGCGCCTGGGCCTTCCGTTCCAGGACCTCTTTCTCATGATCGGCGGTCACGGAGAGACTATAGCGTAGGGGCTCCCCTTGTGGGCAACCTCTCCTTATACCGCCATCGGCGCGGCGATTGCCGAGGGCTGTTAGAATGTGTGCCGCTTTGAAAGGGGTATCGGATCGGGACCATGAACGTCCGGACGGAACTGGAAGAGATCAGCCCGGTTAAGAAGAAGTTGCGGGTCGTAGTGCCGGTCGAGACGGTGCTCGCCGAGTTCAACCGGGTTGCCGCGACCTATAGAAGGCACTCGAGGATTGCCGGGTTCCGTCCCGGTAAGGCCCCGGTGGCGCTGGTCAAACGGCGGTATCGAAAGGACATCCGCCAGGAGGTCATGCAAAAGTTGATCCCCGAGTCGTACGATCAGTCCATCCGCGAAAGGAAAATCCGCCCCCTCGGCCAGTTGCAACTGGAACAAGTGGCCTTCAATGAAGGGGAGCCTCTGGTGTACGAGGCCGTGGTGGAGACCCTGCCCGAGTTCGAGATTCCGGAATACAAGGGGCTGGAAGTCCGTTTGGAGAAGAAGTCTCCGGACGAGGAATCGGTGACCCAGGAGTTGGAGCGGCTTCGGGGTCGCCATGCGCCCCTGATTTCGATTCCGGATCGGGAAGAAGCCCGCGATGGGGACTACGCCGTGGTGGACCTGGTCGGCAAGTACGTTCCCGACGGAGACGAGGCGATCCGGCAGGAAAATACGACCATCCGCGTGGGAGACGAGCGCACCCAGCGAGATTTCAATCAGGCCCTGCTGGGCATGGAAGTCGGCGGAGAGAAGACCTTCGTCGTGGACTATCCCCAAGACTATCCGGAGGAGAAGCTGGCTGGCCGCCGCGTCCGCTTCAACCTGCAACTGAACGACATCAAGGTCAAGGACCTTCCGGAACTGAACGATGAGTTTGCCAAGGATCTGGGAGATTTCGACGATCTGGATCAACTCAAGGAGCAGATTCGGCAAGGGCTCTCAAGCCAATGGCAGCAGGCCCGAGATTCCAGCATCAGGCGCCAACTGGTTCAGAGGCTTTCCGAGGCCAGCCGCTTTCAGGTGCCGGAAATCCTGGTGGAAGATCGGATCGACAACAAAATCCGTGACGTCGCCTACAATTTGGCTCGTCAGGGAGTGGATCCCACCAAGGCGAACCTGGACTGGAATCGCATCCGGGATGACCTTCGCCACGATGCCGAGCAGGAGACCCGGGCAGCATTGATCCTTTCAGAGATCGCGGAGAATGAGAATTTGGAGGTCAAGCCGGCGGAACTGGAGGCGGAACTTCGTCAAACGGCGGATGCTCTGAATCAGCCGCTGGAGAAGATTCGGCAGAGATTTCACGACCAGGAGTCGAGAGCGAGTGTGGAGACTCGAATCCTCCGCCGTAAGGCACTGGAACTGCTGGTTGAGCACTCGGTGGTCACGGAAGAATGAGGAGTGCAGAGCGAGCAATGGGGGCTTCCCCACGGGGCGGATTCGGACGAATGTCTTGACGGCTTTTCTCACGAGGTGACGTGACTGGCCCGGACAACGGACAGCGACAAGAGGAGATCCAGGATGGTTTTGATCCCCATGGTGGTCGAGCAGAGCAATCGTGGCGAGCGCGCCTACGACATCTATTCCCGTCTCTTGAAGGACAACATCATCTTCGTCGGTACGCCCATCGATGACAATGTGGCCAATCTGGTCACCGCCCAACTACTCTTCCTGGAAGCCGAGGGACCGGACAAGGACATTTCCCTTTACATCAATTCCCCGGGAGGCTCCATTACCGCAGGTCTGGCCATTTACGACACCATGCAGTTCGTCAAGAACGATGTGACCACCATCTGCCTCGGGCAGGCTGCGTCCATGGCGGCGTTGTTGCTGACCGCCGGCGCCCCGGGAAAACGGTTCGCTCTGCCCCACAGTCGGATCCTCATCCACCAGCCCACCATGACGGGACTCTCGGGTCAGGCGACCGACATTGATATCCATGCCCGAGAGATCCTGAGAATGCGGGATACGACCAACCGGATCCTGGCCAAGCACACCAAGCAGACCGTGCGGCGGATCGCCAAGGACGTGGAGCGGGACTTCATCATGGCGACTCCGGAAGCCAAGGAGTATGGTATTATCGACATGACCATCGAGAAGCACACTTGACGGACTCGGTCATCCCAGACAGCCTCGACAATCGATCGCCGGATCCCACCCCTCTGGTCGACACTCCGGGGTGCTCGCGGTCAACAGGGGAGTTCAAGTGAAGAAGAATGCCGAAGACGTTTTCCAGTGCTCTTTCTGCAACAAGAGCCAAAAACACGTCAAGAAGCTGATCGCAGGTCCGTCAGTCTTCATTTGCGACGAGTGTGTCGACATCTGCAACGAAATCATCGCCGATGAACTGACGGCAGAGGCGGCATCGATCAAGGAGACACTGCCCAAGCCGGTGGAGATCAAGGAGTTCCTGGACCAGTATGTCGTGGGCCAGGAGATCCCCAAGAAGAAGTTGGCCGTGGCCGTCTACAATCACTACAAGAGGATCAAGTTGGCCAGACGGCGCCGCCAGAACGTCGAGCTCTCCAAAAGCAACGTTCTGCTCATCGGCCCCACCGGCACCGGCAAGACGCTCCTGGCGCAGACGCTCGCCCGCATGCTCTCGGTCCCCTTTGCCATCGTCGACGCCACGACCCTGACCGAGGCCGGATACGTGGGGGAGGACGTGGAGAACATCCTGCTTCGATTGCTGCAGTCCGCCGGGGGAGACCGGGAACGGTGTATGCAGGGGATCATCTACATCGACGAGATCGACAAGATCTCCCGTAAGGATGAAAATCCGTCCATTACGCGGGACGTGTCGGGTGAGGGAGTTCAACAGGCGCTGCTCAAGATATTGGAAGGGACCGTGGCCAACGTCCCCCCTCAGGGAGGCCGTAAACATCCTCACCAGGAATTCGTTCAGGTGGACACCACGAACATTCTGTTCCTGTGTGGAGGGGCCTTCGTCGGTCTCGAGAAGTTGATTCGAAACCGTCTGGGCCGGAGTGGCATGGGGTTCCGATCCTCGCTCGGCGACAGTCGATGGAAGAAGGAAAGCACTTCTGAAGTCCTGGGCCAGACTCTGCCTGAGGACCTGATCAAATTCGGCCTGATTCCCGAGTTCGTGGGACGCCTCCCCATCGTCTGCACCTTGCACGATCTGGACCGCGACGCATTGGTCGAGATCCTGACCCGGCCCAGCAACGCCCTGGTCAAGCAATACCAGAGGATGTTCGAGTTCGAGGGCGTCTCTTTGAGCTTCACCGAGGGCTCCCTGCTGGCAATTGCGGATCTGGCGTTGAAGAGTAAGATCGGAGCGCGCGGCTTGCGGTTGGTAGTAGAGGATCTTATGTTGGATCTCATGTACGAACTCCCCTCCAACAAGACGATGGAGGAGTTGGTGGTGACCAAGGAAATGGTGGAGAACGGCGAAATGGTGTTTCAGGTTCTCGAGAAGGCGGGATGATGGTTCTGAAGGGGATTCCTTCCGCCGTCCCTGCCGGACCGGCCGGCGTCGGAATGGTCGTTGAAACGAATCCTGGTGTGCTGCATCTTACAGTGAGAAGCGCTCGTACCTTTTAGCTTACGACAGAACACGAGTATGACGGACATCCAAGACAAGCGGACCGCGAGTTATCCCATGGTCCCCATTCGCGACGTCGTCGTCTTCCCGGCGATGATGGTCCCCTTCGTGATTGGGCGAGATTCCTCGGTGAAGGCGTTGGAAGTGGCGTTGAAGGCGGACAAGAAGATCTACCTCGCCACCCAGAAGGACGCGTCGCAGGATAGTCCGTCCTCCGCGGACATCTACGAGGTCGGAACCGTTTCCAACATCGTCCAGAGCCTCAAGCTTCCGGACGGAAACATCAAAGTCCTGGTAGAGGGGGTCCAGCGCGCTCGAACCGTTCGTGTGTCCGGTGCCGTGGGCTATTTTCGGGCCGAGGTCGAAGTGGAGCCGGTTCCGGTGGTCTCCCGCGCCAAGATGAGTCTGTTCACAAAACGCCTGAACCTGCTATTCGAGGAATTCGCCAAGCTGAACCCCAACATCAGCTACGAGACCATCGTTCAGTCGACCAGGAACACCACCCCTGAGCGGCTAGCGGACACGGTCGCCGCCAACCTTCCCATCGTGGTCGAGGACAAGCAGGTCCTGCTGGAGATCGTGGACCCCGCGGAACGGATGCAGAAGATCTGTGAGTCCATCGAGATCGAGATCGAGAAGATCAAGATGGACCGGTCGGTTCAGGGGCGCGTGCGCCGGCAGATGGAGAAGGCTCAGCGGGAGTACTACCTGAACGAGAAGGTCAAGGCCATTCAGGAGGAGTTGGGGCGCGGGGACAAGGACGAGCTGGAGGAACTGAAGAAGAAAATCGAAGACGCCTCCATGCCCAAGGACGCCAAAGAAAAGGCGATGAATGAGATCCGGCGGCTTCAGCACATGCCACCCATGAGCGCCGAGAGCACGGTCAGCCGGACCTATGTCGAGTGGCTCGTCGCCATGCCGTGGAAGAAGCGGAGCCGTGAGATCCGCGAAATCGCGCGGGCCGAGAAAGTGCTTGACGCGGACCATTATGGTCTGGAGAAGATCAAGCAACGGATTTTGGAGTATCTCGCCGTCAGGCAGCTCTCCCGCAAGAGGTCCAATGGGTCGATACTCTGCTTCATCGGCCCGCCGGGCGTCGGAAAGACCTCTCTGGGACGGTCCATCGCGCGGGCCACGGGAAGGAAGTTCGTCCGTCTCTCACTGGGTGGAGTCCGTGACGAAGCGGAGATTCGCGGGCACCGGCGAACCTACATCGGAGCTCTTCCCGGGCAGATCATCCAGATGATGAAAAAGGCGGGGACCCGGAATCCCCTGCTCCTTCTGGACGAGATCGACAAGATGAGCATGGACTTCCGGGGCGACCCGTCGGCCGCTCTCATGGAGGTCCTGGACCCGGAGCACAACAACAGCTTCGTGGACCACTATCTGGATACGGAATACGACCTCTCCGATGTCCTCTTCATCTGCACCGGCAACGTTCGTCACCGCATTCCGAGACCGTTGCAGGATCGCATGGAGATCATCGATATCTCCGGCTATACGGAATGGGAGAAGCTCAAGATCGGCCGGCAGTACCTGTTGCCCAAGCAGCTGGATCAGAACGGCCTGAAAAGGAGACCGCTCCGATTTGAGGACGACGCGATCCTGGAGCTCATTCGCTACTACACGCGCGAATCCGGAGTCCGCAACCTGGAGCGGGAGATCGGAAGCATCTGCCGGAAGGTGGCGCACAAGGTGGTTCGATCCCGGAAAAAGATCAAACACGAGGACCAGGTCTTCGACATTTCTCCCGGCAAGATCCGAGATTATCTTGGTCCTCACCAGTACCGGAACCAAATGGCGGCGGAAGCCAGCGAGGTCGGTCTGGCCACCGGTCTCGCCTGGACGGAAGTGGGTGGCGAAATACTCCTGACCGAGGCCACCACTATGCAAGGCAAGGGCAATCTGCTCTTGACCGGAAAGCTGGGCGAGGTCATGCAGGAATCGGCAAAAGCCGCTCTTTCCTTCATTCGTTCCCGAAGTTCGGACTACAGTTTGCTCAAGGATTTTCACAAGATTTTGGACATGCATGTCCATGTGCCGGAAGGAGCCATCCCCAAGGACGGCCCCTCGGCCGGCATCACCATGGCCACCACCATCGTCTCGGCCTTGACGGGAATCGCGGTACGGCGTGATGTGGCCATGACCGGGGAGATCACCCTTCGCGGCAAGGTCCTTCCCATCGGGGGCGTCAAGGAGAAGATTCTGGCGGCTCACCGGGCCGGGATCGGCACCGTCATTTTGGCCAAAGACAACGAAAAGGATCTGAAAGAGATCCCTGATTCTGTTCTGGAAAAGGTCAAGATTGTCCTCGTCGACACCATGGACGAGGTTCTCGACATCGCACTCGAAAAGCCCATCAAAAGAAAGAGTCGGCAACAGCGGGGCGAATACATGAACGAACCGCAGCCGCCTCAATTGGAGGGGGGAGAACAAGCCGGCGTCCACTGACTGGCCGTTCTTGTTCCATCGAACCCATCCGGAAGACAACCATCAGGTTTGGTGATTCAAGTCTCTGGAGTGTGATCACCTTCCGAGACTCCCGGCCATCCCGCCACAGACGGCTGGTGTGAAAGTTTCCGTGGCGACCTATTTGAAAGGCCATTGATAAATGTCTGAAGCAAGCACGTCCACCTTCAGGGAAACCGGCAAGCCCCTCAATATTCAGGAACTGAAGGAGCTGAACATCAACGCGTTGAATCTGATCGCCAAACGGCTGGACATTTCCGGAGCCGCGGGAATGCGGAAGCAGGAGTTGATCTTCCAGATCCTGAAGGCACAGACGGAGCGTAGCGGGCTTATATTCTCGGAGGGAGTTCTGGAAACGCTTCCCGACGGGTTCGGCTTCCTACGAGCCCCCGAGTACAACTATCTGCCCGGTCCCGACGACATCTACGTCTCCCCCTCCCAGATCCGCCGGTTCGATCTTCGCACCGGTGATACCGTTTCCGGGCAGGTCCGCCCCCCGAAGGAGGGAGAACGCTACTTCGCCCTGATCAAGGTGGAAGCCATCAATTTCGAGCATCCGGACGTAGCTCGCGATCGCACCTTTTTCGAGAACCTGACCCCCATTTATCCTGACGAGCGCGTCAATCAAGAGACGACCCAGAACAACCTGACGGGTCGGGTCATGGACCTGCTCACGCCCATCGGCAAGGGCCAGCGGGGACTGATCGTTTCTCCGCCCAGGGCGGGAAAGACCATGATCCTGCAGAGCATCGCCCACTCCATTGCCCAGAACCACCATGAGATCATTCTGATCGTCCTTCTCATCGACGAGCGTCCGGAAGAAGTGACCGACATGCAGCGCTCGGTTCGAGGCGAGGTGATCAGCTCCACCTTCGACGAGCCGGCCTCTCGTCACATCCAGGTGGCCGAAATGGTCCTGGAAAAAGCCAAACGGCTGGTGGAGCATGGCAAGGATGTGGTGATCCTTCTGGATTCCATCACCCGTCTCGCCCGGGCCTACAATTCCGTAGTCCCACCCTCCGGGAAGGTCCTGTCAGGTGGCGTGGATTCCAACGCCCTGCAGCGGCCCAAGCGTTTCTTCGGGGCAGCCAGGAACATTGAGGAAGGCGGGAGCCTCACCATCATCGCCACCGCCTTGATCGACACCGGCAGCCGAATGGACGATGTCATCTTCGAGGAGTTCAAGGGAACCGGTAACATGGAGCTGGGATTGGATCGGCGCCTGGTCGACAAACGGATCTTCCCGTCCATAGACATCAACCGTTCCGGCACCCGCAAGGAAGAGCTCCTGCTCAAGCGGGACGATCTGAATCGAATCTGGATCTTGCGCAAGGTCCTGAATCCCCTCTCCGTCACCGAGTCCATGGAGCTCCTGCTGGACAAGCTGAGCAAGGCCCGAGACAACGCCAGCTTCCTCCACTCCATGTCGGGGGGATAGGGGCGCCCTCTTTGCTCTTTCCTCAGCATCGTCCGGACCGTCGCCACGCTTCGGTCTTCAACTCGGAATCTGCGGTCTCCAAATTCCGGTTGACTCCCAGTCACCGACTCTGTATCTTCGAAAAAGGCAATTTGGACATGGCGGTTTTCAGTTTCTTCCGATACGGTTGGCGCGTCTAGCACAGATCGTTATCGGAGGACTGTCCATCGTCAAAGGGCCAAGATAGAGATCAAAAGAAAGGCCGTGGGGGACTTCCTCCACGGCCTTTCTTTTTTTTGACGAATGTTCTGAACCATGCTTCACACCAAGGCCTTTTTGGCCGACCTGCTGAACCCGGTCACCGCGTTTCTCAGCTTGGGTTCCTCTGCCCGGAGAGGTTTCCTCCTGGAGTCGGTCGAGGGAGGGGAAAACATCGGGCGGTACTCCTTCCTGGGCGTGGACCCCTACCAGGTCTTCGAAGGACAGTTCGAGGGTTTCCGCCGCCAGTTTCCTCCGCTGAAGGAGCCGGCCGACCCGGACCTGCCTCCCTTCACCGGCGGCGCCATCGGGATCTTTGCCTATGAGATGGTCCGGGAGCTGGAGCGTCTTCCCAACCTGATCCGGCAGGATGGGCACCTCGATCCGGCCACCACGGTGCTCATGGATTTCTACGCCACGGTCGTGGCTTTCGACCACGTCAAACACCAGATCATCATTATGTCCCACGAGAGCCAGGACCGGGTCCGGGAGATGGAGCACCGGCTTCGAAGTGCTCCTCAGGCCCCTGCTCTCATCGATCCCGGCCAAGCGCTTCCTGCCCTGAGCTGCGTCGGCTCCAGCTTCCGGAAGAAGGATTTCTGCGCCGCGGTGGAGACCTCCAAGGAATACATTCGAGCCGGAGACATCTTCCAGGTGGTCCTGTCGCAGCGCTTCGAGGCGGACTATCCGGGGGATCCCTTCAACGTCTACCGGGCCCTTCGCTACGTCAACCCGTCGCCCTACCTGTTCTACCTCAGGATGGGAGACCTGCATCTGGCCGGGTCCTCCCCCGAGATGCTGATCCGGGTTCAGGGAAGAGATCTGGAGTACCGTCCCATTGCCGGAACCCGGCGCCGAGGCCGGAATCCCGAGGAGGAGAAGTTCTTCGAAGACGAGTTGCTGGGGGACGAGAAGGAACGGGCGGAGCACCTGATGCTGGTGGATCTGGGCCGGAACGACCTGGGGCGGGTCAGCACTTACGGATCCGTCCACGTCTCCGATCTGATGTTCCTGGAGAAGTATTCGCACGTGATGCACATCACCAGTTCGCTCCGGGGCCGGCTGCGCCCCGAGTTGGACCGCTTCGACGCTCTGGCCGCCTGCTTTCCCGCGGGTACCGTGACCGGAGCGCCCAAAGTCAGGGCCATGGAGATCATCGAGGAGCTTGAGCCGTGCCGGCGAGGCGTCTACGCCGGAGCCGTCGGCTATCTGGACTTCTCGGGCAATCTGGACTCCTGCATCGGCATCAGAACCATCGCCATCAAGAACGGAAAGGCATATCTTCAGGCGGGCGCGGGCATCGTCGCCGATTCGGTCCCGGAACTCGAGCACAAGGAATGCCGCAACAAGGCGCGGGCCCTGTTTCAGGCCCTGGAACTGGCCTCGGCTCTGGAACCGCGGCAGTCCGCCCACTCTCCAGGTGTCCAATCATGAACGTCATCATGATCGACAATTACGACAGCTTTACCTACAACCTGGTCCAGTACCTGGGGGAGTTGGGGTGCGATCTCGAGGTCTACCGCAACGACCGGATTACGACGGACGAGATTCTGGACCGGGCGCCCCAGAGGCTGGTGATCTCACCGGGCCCGGGAACGCCTGAGGACGCCGGAATCTCCATCGAGGCGATCCGCCGGCTGGCGGGCCGGGTGCCGGTTCTGGGAGTCTGCCTCGGCCATCAGGCCATCGCATCGGCCTATGGAGGCCTGGTGATCCGGGCGCCGGAGCTGAGGCATGGGAAGACCTCCAGAATCCATCATCAGGGGGACTCCATCCTCTCGGGGATACCCAATCCCTTCGAAGCCACTCGCTATCATTCCCTGGTGGTCAGCAAAGACCACCTTCCCGAATGCCTGGTGGTGAACGCCTGGACCGACAACGGGCTCATCATGGGATTGAGACATCGGGACCATGATATCTTCGGCGTTCAATTCCATCCCGAATCGGTGCTGACCGACCCGGGCAAGGCCATCCTGGAGAACTTCCTATGTTGCAGGAGCTGACCAGAGAGTTGGAGGCGTCCCGAGACCTCCCGCAGGAGTCGGCCGCCCGGGCCCTGGAGCTGATCCTGGCGGAGGGAACGCCGGACCGGGAGATCATGGCGTTTCTGAGTGCGTTGTATTCCAAGGGAGAAACTCCCTCGGAGATTGCCGGCTTCGCGCGGATCATGAGGCGTCACGCCGTGAGCCTGCGGTGCCGTCACCGCAGATTCATCGACACGGCCGGAACGGGAGGAGGAGCGGACACTTTCAACGTCTCCACCGCAGCGGCCTTCGTCATCGCCGGCGCCGGGCTGCCGGTGGCCAAGCACGGCAACCGGGCCGCCACTTCCCGGAGCGGCAGCGCAGACGTCCTCCAGGCTCTGGGAGTTCAGGTGGGCCGGTCCGCCGAAGTCGCCCGGAAGAGTCTGGACGAGTTGGGGATCGCCTTTCTCTTCGCTCCCCTGTTCCATCCGGCCATGAAGAGAGTCGTTCAGATCCGGCGTCAGTTGCCGCATCGCACCATCTTCAACCTTTTGGGCCCCCTCACGAATCCCGCGGGTGCTCCGTACCAGATCATCGGCGTCTACTCGCGGGAATTGACCTGGAAATTGGGACAGGCCCTGGCCGCTCTGGGCTGCCGACGGGCCTGGGTGGTCCACAGCCGCGACGGGCTGGACGAGCTCTCGACGGCGGCTCCCAGTTGGGTGACCGAAGTCCGGGAGGACCGGCACCGCAGCTTCGAGTTCGACCCGGCCCCCCATGCGTTCGCTTCTTGGGACCCGGAGGCCGTCTCCGGAGGCAGCCCGGAAGACAACGCCCGGCTGGCCCGGGCAATTCTGGAAGGGAGACAGCACGGCTCCCCACGGGATCTGGTGGTCTTGAACGCGGCGGCGGCCCTTCACCTGGCGGGAGAGTCGGAATTTCAGGTGGCCTTGGATCGAGCGGCCGAATCCATCGATTCGGGGAGCGCGGTGAGGAAGCTGGATCGGCTGATCGAAGCGTATGCTGGATAAGATCCTGGCCAGGAAGAAAGAGGATCTGGCGGAGTCCAAGGGCAGGGTTCCCCTGGAGGAACTGTTGGGGGTCGACCTCGGCCGGCCGGTCCCCTCCTTCGAGGCGGCGCTGACTCGTCCGCAGATCAATGTCATCTCCGAGATCAAGTACCGTAGCCCCAGCCGCGGCGCCTTCTCCTGCCGGCTGCCTCCTCAGGAGATCGGCCGGCTCTATCTGGAGCATGGGGCGGCGGCCATCTCGGTCCTGACCGAAGAGCATTTCTTCCACGGCGACCTCGAGTTCATCCGCGCCGTCTGGGAGCAGGAGACGGGGCTGCCCCTGTTGCGGAAGGATTTCATCTTCGATGCGTATCAGCTGGCGGAAGCCCGGGCGCACGGCGCGTCCGCCTTCCTCCTGATCGTCGCCTGCCTCTCTCCGGGCCGGCTCAAGGAGCTGATTCGGGGCGGGCAGGACTTTCAGCTCGACGCTCTGGTGGAAGTCCACGATGCCTTCGAACTGGAGACGGCCGTGGAAAGCGGGGCCCGCATCATAGGCGTCAACAACCGGGACCTGAAAACCTTTCAGGTGGACCTGGGCACATCCTTCAAGCTGGCCAGGCTGCTGGAGGGGGAGACAGGGTTCGTCCTGGTGTCGGAGTCGGGAATCCGCGAACATGTCCAACTGGTCGAGTTGGGCGACGCCGGCTTCGACGCCTTCCTGGTGGGCTCTCTGCTGATGGACTCCTCCGACCCGGGAGCCGGATTGAGAGAACTGTTGCAATCCGATGCTTCCGAAAACCGGGAGAAAGAACTGAGCCGGAGCCTCCGGAGATGATCATCAAGGTGTGTGGAATCACCCGCCGCCGGGACGCTTTGGACTCGGTCCGGTACGGCGCCAATGCCCTCGGCTTCAACTTCTATCCCCCCAGCCCCCGCTACCTGGAGCCGGAACGGGCTCAAGCCCTGGCCGGCGAGCTTCCGCCTGACATTCTTCCGGTGGCTATTGCGGTGGCGCGGCCCGGCGAGGACTTGTGGATGCGGCTTCCCTTCGACGCCATCCAGTTGCACGGGATCGAGGACCCCTCCCAGATCCCGAGTACGGACAAGCGGGTCTGGATCGCCACCAGCCCCTCCGGCGCCGCGCGATTTCCCGAGCATGAAGTCATCATCGACACTTCCTGGGGCACCGGAACTCTCGCTGACTGGACCGCTCTGGAGTCATTGAACCGCCCGTTTCTCCTCTCCGGCGGGCTGACGCCTCGGAATCTGAGTGAAGCTTTGGAGCGGCTCGATCCCATGGGTGTGGACGTCTGTTCCGGAGTGGAGAGTGCTCCCGGAATCAAGGATCGGGCCAAGTTGAGGGCCTTTCTGAAGGTGGCTCAAGAGCACGCCGCCAGATTTGGAGACGACGACAAATGAGACTGCAGAACACCTCACCTTTGACGGATACGTGGCCCGATGCCGGGGGGCACTTCGGCGCCTACGGCGGCAAGTTCGTGCCCGAGACTCTCATGTCCCCCTTGGAGGAACTGGATCGGGCCTACGAGGAAGCCAGAGCCGATCCCGAGTTCGGCCGGGAGCTGGAAAGTCTGACCAGCCACTACGTGGGCCGGCCCACACCCCTGACCCTGGCTCCGCGCCTTTCGCAGCGGGTGGGCGCCCGTGTCTACCTGAAGCGGGAGGACCTCTGCCATACCGGGGCTCACAAGATCAACAACGCCTTGGGACAGGCTCTGCTGGCCCGGCGCATGGGCAAGAGCCGCATCATCGCCGAGACCGGCGCCGGCCAGCATGGCGTGGCCACGGCCACCGTCTGCGCCCTGATGGGAATGGAATGTGAGATCTACATGGGCACCGAAGACATGCGCCGGCAGGCGCTCAACGTCTTTCGGATGGAGCTGCTGGGCGCCAAGGTCACGCCGGTGGACGCAGGGAGCCGGACCCTGAAGGATGCCATCAACGAGGCCATGCGCGACTGGGTCACCCATGTGGAGAACACCCACTATCTCCTGGGATCGGTGTTGGGACCTCATCCCTATCCGACCATGGTCCGGGATTTCCAGTCCATCATCGGACGCGAGGCGAGGCGCCAGATCCTGGAATTGGAAGGGAGGCTTCCGGACCTGCTGATTGCGTGCGTGGGCGGAGGCAGCAACTCCATCGGACTCTTCTTCGAGTTTCTGGGTGATGCCGGCGTGCGGATGATCGGGGTCGAAGCCGGGGGCCGGAGCCTTCAGCTGGGAGATCATGCGGCACGCTTCCAGGGCGGATCAAAGGGTGTGCTCCATGGCACCTTCAGCTACGTCCTGCAGGATGACAACGGGCAGGTGGCCAACACCCACAGTGTTTCTGCGGGTCTGGACTATCCGTCGGTGGGGCCGGAGCATGCCCTCCTGCGGGATTCAGGAAGAGTCGAGTACACGTCGGCAGACGACAACGAGGCCCTGGAAGCGTTTCACCTCCTGAGCCGTCTGGAAGGGATCATGCCGGCATTGGAATCGTCGCACGCCGTGGCGGAGTGTCTCCGCCATGAGGGCAGCGGTGAGTTGATCGTAATCAATCTTTCCGGTCGTGGAGACAAGGATGTCGAGACTGTCCGAGATCTTCTCGAATAACCCGAAGTGTTTCGTCCCCTTCGTGACGGCCGGGCATCCGGACCTGGAAGCGACTGAGCGGATCGTTCTGGAGCTGGTAGAGGCCGGATCTCATATCGTGGAGATCGGAGTCCCGTTCTCCGACCCCATCGCGGACGGGCCGGTGATCCAGACTTCCTCCTATCGGGCGCTCCGTCACGGCTACGGCATTCCGGACTACATCGAACTGGTTCGGAGACTGCGGAACAGGGTCGACGCCGGCCTCGTATTCATGACCTATATGAACCCGGTCTGGAGCTACGGACCGGGACGGTTGGCAGGTGAAGCCGTCGCGGCCGGGCTGGACGGCATCATCATCTCGGATCTGACCCCCGAGGAGCACACCCGATTCCGGGAGCAGGGCGACCCCAGGAACTGCGTAACGGGACTCGACGTCATCTTCCTGGCGGCGCCGACCTCGTCGGACGAGAGACTCGGGAGGGTGAGCCGGGCCAGCGGCGGCTTCGTCTATCTGGTGGCTCGAACCGGAGTCACCGGAAAAAGGTCCGACGTCGAGTCGCAGGTGCCGGCGACGATCCGCCGGTTGCGGAAATACTCCTCCCTTCCCATCGCCGTGGGATTCGGGATCACCTCGGCCCAGGACGTCCGTCGGGTTTGGCGGTATGCCGATGCCGCGGTGATCGGAACCGCCCTGGTCCGGTTCGTCGACGAGCACCGGCATGATGCCGATCTGCCCAGGCAAGTCGGCCGTTTCGCCCGAGAGCACTTGATCCCAGGATAATTCTGGAGTACTGTGAATCTCTACGTTCAAAGGGCGATGATGGTGGGTCTACGGGGCTTCTATTATTTTTTTAGAAACGGCTGAGGGTCGGCCTGCCATCGCAAGCGATCCTGAGGCCGTGGGCAACCCCAAAAGCCCACGGTTTTTTTTTGCCCACTGATTCCGAAAAGGGGCATCCAGAGTGACTGACATCGACCACTGGCGCAGCGAAATCGACCAGATGAATCTCCAATTGGTGGAACTTCTCAATCGCCGCAGCCGGTGTGCGATCGAAATCGTCAAGCTCAAACAGAAGCTGAACTTGGGCATCTATGATCCGAAGCGCGAGGATGAGGTGATCAGGCTGGTTCAAGAGGCCACGCGCGGCCCCTTGTCCAAAGCCGCCATCAAGCGCCTGTTCGAGAGGATCATCGACGAGTCTCGACGAGTGGAGCGGGAGTACCGCAAAAGCGGTTAGGTCCGGGATGAACGTGTATCGGCAGCGAGCAGCCCGTGGCAAAAGTCGTCACGGCATTCGACCGTCCCTGCATCGTGCGCGGACTGCGTTGCTATCGGCTCACATACTCCCGGTATGCTCCCTCACCGCGTCTTGTCCGGCGGGCGCAGGACCGGTCTCGGGGCTCGCGGGACTTTCACCACGGACTGCTAGAGAAAGGAACCCATCATGGTCGTCGTCATGGAACACAACGCAACTTCGGAACAGGTGGAACACGTGGTCGACAAGCTCGTCGCTAACGGTTTCGACGTGCATCGGTCGACGGGTGTGGACTATACGGTGCTGGGAGCCGTTGGAGCCAAGATCGTGAACACTCGGGACTACGAGGCCATGAGCGGTGTCCGGGGGGTCCACCGCATCAGCGAACCCTACAAGCTGGCCTCGCGGGCGTTCCACGCCGAGGGCAGCCGGGTGCGGGTCGGCGACATCGAGTTCGGCGGGGAGGAGGTGGTGATCATGGCCGGGCCGTGCACCATCGAATCCGTGGATCAGTGTGAAGAGGTCGCGGCTGCGGTCAAGGAAGCCGGGGCCAGAGTCATGCGCGGTGGCGCCTTCAAGCCCAGAACTTCCCCCTATTCCTTTCAGGGCCACGGAGAAAAGGGACTCCAGATCATCCGCAAGGCAGCGGACCGGCACGGCCTGCTGGTGATCTCGGAAGTCATGGAATCGGCCCAGATTCCTTTGGCCCACGACTACATCGATATCATTCAGATCGGAACCCGGAACATGCAGAACTACAATCTGTTGCGGGACATTGGAAAGAGCGGCATTCCGGCGCTTCTGAAGCGCGGCATGAGCGCCACCATCACCGATCTGCTCCTGGCGGCCGAATACATCATGGCCGAGGGGAACCACAACGTCCTCCTCTGCGAGAGAGGGATCCGGACCTTCGAGAACCTGACCCGGAACACCCTGGATCTCTCCGCCGTTCCGGTGGTCAAGCAGATCAGCCATCTTCCCATCGTGGTGGACCCGAGCCATGCGGTGGGAATCCGGAACCGGGTGGCTCCGCTGGCCCGGGCCGCCGTGGCGGTGGGTGCGGACGGCCTCCTCATCGAGGTGCACCAGGATCCGGAGAACGCGCTGTGCGACGGAGCCCAGTCGTTGTACATGAGCCAGTTCGGCAGCCTCATGGACGACATGCGCCGGATCGCCCAGGCCGTGGGCAAGAATATTGCCGAGCCGACGTTGGTATAGGTTCCGATAGCGGGCTGGCAACGGACGGCTGGAAGCGGTCAGACCTCGACGCGGTAGTTGGGGGCTTCCTTGGTCACCACCACGTCATGGGCGTGGGACTCGCGCAGCCCCAGGTGGGTCACACGGACGAATTTGGTTCGAGTCTGGAGTTCCCGGACGTTTCTGACACCGCAGTAGCCCATTCCCGATTGCAGGCCGCCCAATAGAACGGGAATCAGGTCCTCGGCGCGTCCCTTGTAGGGCACTCGCCCTTCGATTCCCTCGGGAACCACCTTCTGTTCCGGAGAACTCGGATCCTGTCCGTATCGGTCGCTCGTTCCCTCGGTCAGGGCTCCCAGGGACCCCATGCCTCGATAGGTCTTGTAGCTGCGGTTCTGGTAGAACACCAGTTCCCCCGGAGACTCGTCGGTACCCGCGAAGAGGTTCCCGATCATCACCGCATCCGCTCCGGCCGCCAAGGCCTTGGTGATGTCGCCCGAATACTTGATTCCGCCATCGGCGATCACCGGCAGACCCAACTCTCGAGCGGTCCGGGCGGCGTCCACAATGGCCGTGAACTGAGGCATGCCCGCGCCGGTGACGACCCGGGTCGTGCAGATGCTTCCGGGTCCCATGCCCACCTTGATCGCATCCGCTCCGGCGTCGTGAAGGAATCGGACCGCCTCTCCGGTGGCCACGTTTCCCGCGATGACGTCGGCGCGAGAAAGTCGCTTCTTCAACTCCGACACGGCGGCACCCACTCGTTGGGTGTGGGCATGAGCCGTATCCACCACCACGACGTCCACCCCCGCCAACTCCAATTCCCGGGCCCGCTCCAGGTAGTCTCCGGTGGCGCCCACGGCGGCTCCCACTCTCAAGCGTCCACGCGAGTCCTTGGCCGCCTTGGGATAGGTGATCATCTTCAGGATGTCCTTGACCGTGATCAGCCCCTTGAGCCGATTCTGATCATTCACCACCAGGAGCTTCTCGATCCGATGCTCGTGGAGCTTCCGCTTGGCCTCCTCCATGGAGATTTCTTCTCCGACCGTGACCAGGTTGTCACGGGTCATCAGATCCGAAACCGGAAGCTCCGGGTCATTCTGGAATCTCAGGTCCCGATTCGTCAGGATCCCCGTCAGCCTTCCCGTCGAGTCGATGACCGGAACGCCGGAAATCTTGTACCGGTCCATGCTCTCGATCACGTCCCGAATCCGATCGTCGGGACCAGCAGTGACCGGATCCACGATCATGCCCGACTCGGAGCGCTTGACTTTGTCCACCTCCCGGGCCTCGGCTTCGATGGACAGGTTGCGGTGAATGATGCCGATCCCGCCGTGCTGGGCGATGGTGATGGCCATGCGGTGCTCGGTCACCGTGTCCATGGCGGCGGAGGAAAGGGGGATTTTCAAAGGGATGTTTCTGGAGAAGACGGTCTGAAGATCCGATTCCCCGGGCAGGACGTCGCTGTAGGCGGGAGCAAGGAGAACGTCGTCGAAGGTGAGGGCTTCGAGTATCTCCATCGAAGAATAATATGAGATCGGTCCGGGGACGGTCAACGGAGGAGAGAAGTGAGAAAAGAGAAAAGAGGAGTGCGCGGGAGGTAAAGTGGACGAGCAGCGCCTGAGGAGAAATCTACATTCGAACCCGAATCCGGTGCGTGCGGATTCGCCCCTGGCCCTCTTCGATGGCCCAGTGGGTTACGAGCACATCGCCGTCGTCCAAGCGCAGCAACGAGGCTTGGCCGAATCGGAGGTTCCGGCCCATGTTGGAATAGACGGCGATCCGCTTGGAGGGGGCGTTGCCCCAGACCTTGGCCGTTTCGACCGTCCGCCAGCGGTCGCGCGAGAAATCGACGATCCTCACGAACACGCCGATGTCCTCTCCTTCGCGATGGCAGTGGGCCGTCAGCAGGATGTCGCCGGCCCAGTGCATCAGGTTCGAAGCCTGCCCCCAGACGCCGGTGTCGATGGGGCTCGACCAGGTCGCGCCGCCATCGTGGGACACGGTGACGTGATTGGTGGTGTTGGTCCCCTGGACATGGTCCATCATCCAGTTCAAGGAGACGATGCGGTTCACTTGCATTTCACACAACCGCGGTTCCGACGGCGCATAGCGGCCGGACGGGTCCTGGAAGAAATTGGTTCGGTCATCCCAGGTATCGCCTCCGTCCTCGCTTCGCAGAAGGGCTCCGACGCAGCCACCGGGATTGCTTCCGTCCCACCTGGGGAACAGCGAGCCGGCGCCCAGAATCACCCTGTTGCGGAGCTGAATGGCCGGGCCGGACTGTTCGATCAACTCCGGCCGGGTCCGCGGTACGATCCTGGGATGGGACCAGGTGACTCCGTCGTCATGGGAGAATGAAACCAGGTTGTCTCCCCCTCGAATGCCGTCGACGGCAGGGTCGGGGTTGGCGATGGTCTGATCCGGATCGGTGCGATGGAATCGATAGCCTAGAGCCATCAGCCTGCCGTCATCCAGGAGGGTCGGCTTCAGATAGTCGGAGTTGTGGCGGTACGCCTCTTCCTTGCGGTGTAGCGGACCCGGTAGATTCCATGTGCGTCCCTGATCCTGGGAACG
Source organism: Acidobacteriota bacterium (assembly GCA_965263035.1). GTDB lineage: Bacteria > Acidobacteriota > UBA6911 > RPQK01 > JAJDTT01 > JAJDTT01. The sequence continues at coordinate 2,637,080 of OZ253580.1, read as the reverse complement.
GGTCACGAACGTCGTCACGTTGGTCGCTTCGAAGGCCTCCCCCAAGACGAAGAGTCCCAGCAGTTCACCCGAGGGCAGTTTTACCAGGCCGGGGAAGTATCCATGACGGGATCGATTATGGGGTTGCGGGTTCTCGTAGACGATGTGGTGGTCAAGAATCTCGATCGTGGCCATACCCGACTCCTTTCCCGGCGCCCGCGCTGCCGGCTCCGTTCCGGACCCCGCCTGAAGCTACCAGCCGGCGGTCCTGAACGCCACTATGGATTTTCCGGGTAGCCTTGGCCGGGGAGCCGCTCTTCCAGCGGGACGGCGCCGGTGTAGAATCTTCTCGATTTCGGGTACCGGACAGCAACAGGGGAGCATGCCATGGACGTCGTACGGTTGGGCATCGTGGGATCGGGGTATATGGGCCGGACCTATGCCCATTGCGTGAGAGACCACAATGAGGGGGTCGAGCTCGCGGGGGTCACTCAGGGAAGTCGAGCGCCCCGGTTGGCGGCCGATTTCGGCGTCAAGAATTTCCCCGGCTACGAGGACATGCTACGCAGCGAGCACGTCGATGCCGTGCTCTTGGCAACGATCCACAAGCTGCACGCCGAGCAGACCATCGCCGCCGCCAGACACGGCAAACACGTCCTGGTCGAGAAACCGATGATGACCAACGTGGCCGATTGCGACGCCATGATCGCCGCCTGCCGCGAGGCCGGAGTCACGCTCAGCGTGATCCACACCCTGCGGTATCGTGGCGTCTTCGCCCGCGCCCGAAAGCTGATCCAAGCGGGGCGGATCGGGGAAGTGCGGATGGTGCAGATGAACACCTTGTGGCCGCTGCGCGAGCCTGGGAAACCCTGGCTCTTGGACTTCGACAACGGAGGCGACATCCTGGATCGCTGTTCCCACAGCTTCGATATGCTCCGCTTTCTGATCGACGACGAGCCGGTCCGGCTCTTCGGCACGGTGAACGCTCATTCGGCCCCGAACTGGCAGGCCCGGAACGCCATGGCGCAGGTCCATTTCTCTCGTGGCGCCAGCGCCCAGGTGTGGATGAGCCACGAACTCCCCGAGCCCGGATTCCCGCGCATGATGGATTTCGTCCGGGTCTGGGGTGAGAAGGGAATGCTCGAAGCCGAACACTTCGGAAAGCTTCGACTGGCGACAGGAGGAGAGTGGCGAGACGTCTGGGAGATGCCGGGGATCGACTTCCTCAACAAACCGTTCGAGCCCAAGCGCCTGGAGGCCTTTTTCGTTCAGACCCAGGACTTCGTGGACTGCCTGCGCCACGGGCGTCCTCCCGCTGTTTCGGGCGAGGACGGCCGTGCCGCAATAGAGATGATCGAGGCCACCCATCTCTCCAATCGGACCGGCGCCGCCGTGGAGCTACCCCTGCCTCGCGCCGCCGGAGGACACCATTTCGACGGCGCGACCGTGGAACGGACCCGGATTCCCGGATAGTTCGCGGTGCCGCCGGAGGCAAGGCGGATCCTACGCTGCCGTCCTCTTGGAACCGCGGGGACGTGGCCTCGGCCGCCGCAGCGGACTATACTTCCAGTCAGACTTGGGACCCGGCGGCGGGTCGGAGGCCGCCGCAAAGAGTATTTTTCCAACGAATGATCCGACCCCGCGCCTCAATGGCTCCTGGCAGCGTGAGCCGATCGCTTTTGGGCGCCGTTTGTTGCGCCCTCCTGGCGAGCTGTGGACGCGGGAACACGCCGCCGTTTCCGCCCCAGGAAGCCCTGAAAACGTTCCAGTTGCCGCCGGGGTTCAAGATCGAGCTGGTGGCGGCCGAGCCGCTGGTGGCGGATCCGGTGGCAATCGCCTTCGACGGCCGGGGACGCCTCTTCGTCCTGGAGATGGGCGACTATCCCATGCAATCGGAACCTCAGGGCCGGGTCGTGGTCTTGGAGGACTCCGGCGGCGGAAAGTTCGACCGTAGTCACGTCTATGCCGAAGAGCTGGCCTTTCCGACCGGACTGATGCCGTGGAAGGAGGGTGTCCTGGTGGCCGCCGCCCCGCACATCCTCTATCTTCCCGACTTGGACGGCGACCTGCGGGCCGACGAACGGCGGGTGATTCTCACCGGATTCAACCGCTACAATCCCCAGCTTCGGGTCAACGGGCTCCTGTACGGCATCGACAACTGGATCTACGGGGTCTACCCCAAGGTCGGACCGTCGCGGCGCAATCCTGAACAGTTCGGACTGACGGGCGAACCCCTCCATTTTCCCGGCCGTCCGGAAGCCGCGGCCGTCGACGTCGCGGCGCTGGGCACCGATTTCCGGTTCCGGCCGGACCGGTTGCAGCTGGAGCCGGTGGCCGGGAACTCCCAATACGGAAACGCCTTCGACGCCGCCGGTAACCGCTTCGGTCTGTGGAACAACAACCACATCCGCCATCCCGTCATCGCGTACCGTTACCTGTCGCGGAATCCATACCTGCCGGTCTCCTCCGCCATGGAGTTTCCTTCCGATCACGAAAATCAGTCCACCGTCTATCCCATCTCGCGAAATCCCGTCTACGTCCACGAATCGCAGGTCGGAATATTCACCTCCAGTTGCGGGAACTCCGTCTACAACGCCGCCCGGTTTCCGGAGAGGCTGAGAGGCGCCTATTTCGTGTGCGACCCGTTGCACAACCTGGTGCACTGCGACCTGCTCTCCCCCTCGGGGGCGACCTTCTCCGCCCGCCGGGCCTTCGAGGAACGGGAGTTCCTGGCTTCCACCGACGCCTGGTTCAAGCCGGTGTTCACGACCGTGGGGCCGGACGGAGCGCTCTACGTGGTCGACTACTACCGCAAGTACGTCGAGCATCCGGACTACGTCCCGGAAGATCTGGAAGGCCGATTCGACCTGCGAGCCGGCGCCGGCCGGGGACGCATCTATCGGGTGGTCCCTGAGACGGGCGAGGCGGACGGGACGCCGAACCTGCAAGACTCCGGTTCCGGGCGCCTGGTGGAGGCGCTGTCCCATTCCAACATGTGGTGGCGGATCACCGCCCAGCGTCTGCTGGTCGAGCGGCAGGACCAGTCGGTCGTTCCCGTCCTTCGGGAACTGGCGGTTTCCGCCGACGGACCGGAGTCCCGAATTCATACGCTCTGGACGCTTGACGGGTTGGGAGGTCTCGAAGCCGGCCTGACCGCGCGGGCGCTCGGCGACGGCGACGCGAGGGTTCGGGAACATGCGATTCGGCTCTCCGAGCAGTTCGATTCCCCGCGGCTGGTGAAGCGGCTGTTGAAGCTGGTCGATGATCCCGACCGGCGCGTTCAGTTCCAGCTTGCCTGCACCCTGGGCCGGCTCCCGGAATCGCAGTCCTTCGGTCCTCTGAGCCGGCTCCTGGCGCGCCATCCGGAGGACCGCTGGCTGCAGACCGCCGTCCTGACTTCGGCGTCCGAAAACGCCGGCCGCTGGCTCCGGACCGTGACCCGGAACGACGCCTTCCTCGCTTCCGGAACCGAGGGCAAAGAGGAATTCCTGGTGAGGCTCGCGGCGATCCTGGGTGCTCGTCAGCAGGAAGCCGGGATCACGGAAGTGCTCCAGCCGACGGCCAGTGGCGTGGAAGCTGGCGGCAAGTGGTGGCGAAGCGCCCTGCTGGCGGGATTGGGCCAGGGTCTGCGCCAGGGCGCCGAAGCCCGGATTCGCCTGGGTCGAAGCAACGAGCGCCTTCTGTTCCGGTTGATGCGCTCGCCGGCGCCGGCCGTGGCGGCGGCCGCTCTGGATCTGGCCGACCGTCTCGTGCTCTCCGATTCCCCCCGGTTGCGGCGGTTGGTTGCCACGGCGCTCGAGGATTCCAAAAGCCGGACGGACGAAGCCGCCCGCGTGAACGCGATCCGGATCCTGGGTCTGGGTCCGGCCGACGCGGCCACGCGCGCTCTGCAGCGGCTGGTGACGCCGCAGGAGGCTCCGGAAGTCCAGTTAGCGGCGGTCAGGTCGCTCCTCAGGTCCGGGAGCCCGAAAGTCGTGCCGTTCCTGCTCCGAGAATGGGGGAGTGCCACCGAACCGGTCCGCAAGGCGGCGTGGGAAGGTTTGCTGGCCCGGAAGGAATTCGTGAGTGCACTCTTGGACGGCGTCCAGGAAAAGGGAGTCCAGGTCTGGACCCTGGGCCGGGCCCGGATCAATCAGCTCCTCGAATCGCCGGATGAGGAGGTTCGGCGACGCGCCGAGGGACTGTTCGGCGATCTGTCCGAGGGCCGCGAGGGCCTGGTCGAACGGTACCGGTCCGCCCTCTCGGCCAAGGGGGAGGTTCGCAGGGGAAGAGAGATCTTTCGCGAAAATTGCAGCCGGTGTCACCTTCTGGACGGCATGGGAAGCGAAGTCGGTCCGGATCTCACGGACGTGGTCCGGCGACGGCCCAGGAAGTTCTTCCTCACCAAGATACTGGACCCGAATCTCAACCTGACGCCGGGCTACGAAACCTATGTCGTAGAAACTCGTAGCGGCGCCACGGTGAGCGGGGTCATCGCCCGGGAGAGTTCCACCTCCGTCACCCTCCGGCGCGAGGAAGGGGAGGAGGAGACCCTGCTCCGGAGCAGCATCGCGACGTTGCGGGTCTCCAGCGTCTCCACCATGCCAGAGGGTCTGGAGGAAGAGATCAGCCCCGCCGCCATGGCCGATCTGTTGGAATATCTTCAGCGTTTGAGGACACCGGGACCGATGTGACGGGTCCATGAGCGGAAGTTTTGTCCGTGAGGGCGGCCGCCCCGACCGGCGGCACGCTCATTGCAAAGATTGGAGGAATCCTATGCGTTCGCTAGACCGTAGAAAATTCATGACCGGCTCGCTTGGGGCCGCCTCCGTGGCCATGGTGTCCCGCGGCTCGGTCCGGGGGGCCAACGAACGGGTCGTGGTGGGCATCATGGGACTGGGCGGCAGGGGCACCTCCCTGGCCCGAGACTTCGCCCAACGTTCGGACGTGGAGGTCGCCTATCTCTGCGACGTCGACACCCGCCGGTTCGACCGTGCGAAAAAAGCGGTGGAAGCCGCCCAACGCTCCCGCCCCAAATTGGTGCAGGACTTCCGGAAGATCCTGGACGACGGCCGTGTGGATGCCCTGGTCAACGCCACGCCGGATCACTGGCATGCCCTGGGCACCATCCTGGCCTGCCAGGCGGGGAAGGACGTCTTCGTGGAAAAGCCCATGGCCCATTCCATCTGGGAGGGGAGGAAGATGGTGGAGGCGGAGAGCAAGTACGGCCGCGTCGTCCAGGTCGGCATGCAGTCGCGTAGCGCGCCCTACGTCCATCGGGCCCGGGAATACATTCGCGCCGGCAACCTGGGAGACGTGCATCTGGTCCGGGTGTACAACATGATGCAGCATCCCAAACGGGAACCGGTGCCCGACCAGCCGGCGCCCGATGGTCTGGATTGGGATCTCTGGTGTGGTCCCGCGGCCAAGCGGCCGTACAACCCGGGTCTGTACTGGTTGAATTACTGGGAGTACAGCTGCGGTCCCATCGCCGGAGACCTCGTCCACCAGCTGGATCTGGCCCGTTATCTGATCGGCGATCCACCCGCACCCGGGACGACCTCCCACCAGGGAGGCATCTACTCCCTACGGGACGGACGAGACACTCCCGATACCCAGATGGCCCTCTTCGAATACGATGGACTCACCATGACCGTGCAGGCGACGCTGTGGACGCCCTACATGAAGAAGACGCCCGGGATCGTCCGAAACTCCGACGGCTTCCCCGACTGGCCCTTCAGCAGCACCAAGGTGGAGGTCCTGGGCACCGACGGATACATGTCTTTCGGCCGCCACGGCGGCGGCTGGCAGGCCTACGACGCCGACGGCGAACTGGTGCGGTCCGAATACGGACGCCAGGGGAACCGGGAGCACCAGGACGATTTCGTGGAGTGCATCCGGACCCGCCGCAAGCCCGCCGCCGCCGCGGAGACCGGGCATCAGTCAGTGATGCTGTGCCATCTGGCCAACATCTCCTACCGGGTCGGCAACCAGCGGCTGGCACTGGATCCCAAGACCGAAACCTTCACCGGCTGTCCCGAAGCCGACGCCTTTCTCAAGCGCAGCTACCGGAAGCCGTGGGTGATTCCCGAGAAGGTTTAGGGAGGGAGCGGCGGTTTCCAACCGCCGAACTCCCGACGGAGCAGGGGGAAGTAAACGCACGGGAAACGGAGGAATGGGCGACTGGAAGTTGCCCCTCCTGACCGTCAGCGGCTGATGGGTTGGGAGATTCTCAGATAGGCGAAAAAGTCTCGCAGCTCCTGATCGTTCAGTCCTTCCAGCAGCCTGGCGGGCATGAGGCTGCGTCCCATTGGCTCGATCGACTCGACCAGCCGGCGCTCGACGCGAATGTCCTCTCCCGCCATTCCCCGCAACACGACGACCTGCGGGTCCTGATCCGCGAGGAAGCCGCTCAGGGTCCGTCCCTCCCCCGTGACCAGCGTGACGTACTCGAAGCCCTCGCGGATCTCCGCGTCGGGATCGACGATGCTGATGAGCAGCGTCCCCAGGTCGCCCCGCTGGTACGCGGTCAGGTCGGGTCCACTGCCGCCTCCCTTGTGAAACAGCTTGTGGCAGGAGCCGCATCGCCGGGTGTAGGCGGCCTCGCCGGCGTAGGGATTGCCGGACCCGTCCGCCAGAATCGACTTGAGTCTCGCGATCCGGCGCTGGACGCCTTCCCGGTCCAGGTCCTCTCCGCCGCCCAGGTGTTCCCTGGCCAGACCGGCGATCTCCCGGTCCTGATCCCCTCTCAGCCGCTCGGCGACGTCGTCCGGAACCAGCTCCGGCGCCAACCCGCCCGTGGAGACGGCCTGAATCAACTGCCGCGTCCAGACCGGCCGGCTCAGCATCAGGTCGAAGAAGGCCGGTCTGACCTGATCCGAATAGTCCGAAAACCGCGCCAGAGCCTGCTGGCCGATGCCGGGGTCGCTGAAGGAGGAGAGGGCCGCGAGGGCCGCCCGCTGTAGCGGCGGCTCCGGTGCGTTCGAGACCCGGGTCAACGGCTCGACACTGTCTTCGGACCTCACCTCGCCCAGCGTCCGTGCCACCGCGATCCGTTCCTCGAGGGAGCCTTCAGGGCTCAGGAGCAGCTCGACGGCGGCCCGGGACGCGTCGGCGTCCCCCAACCGCACCCGCAGCTCCAGGGAGGAACGGCCGCTCTCGACCAGACCCCGCACCAGGCGATCCGGCAAACTACTGATCCGCCGGCCGGCATAAGCCAGCTCGAACCCTTTGAGCAACGAGTCTTCCTCCTCTCCATCAACGGCGAGTTCCAGCAGTCGCGTACAGTCTTCCAGATCACCGCTCTTGCCCTTCAGGGCCAGGGCTCGCATCACCCGTTCCAGAATGTGCCGTCTCACCATCGGTTGGAGCCGGAACTCCTTATCTTCGAACAGCTCCATGACGGCGTCCCGCTCGGGATCGAGATTGGTTTCCAGAACCCACCACGAGAGCAGCGGCAGATACGGATCGTCGACGTCCTCGTCATGCCGCAGCAGAGCGGTCACCAGAGGGAGGGCCTGATCGACGGGCAGTCGCCTGGCCGATGCGGCGATTTGAGACCGGGCCTCGGCGTCCCGCTCGCCGGCCGCGCTTTCCAGGATGGCTCGAAAGAGCCGATCGGGAACCCGCGTGGTCCCGCCCTTCAGTTCTCCCAGGCTGTCGGCGAGTCCCAGTGTGGAGCGGCGGTTGGCGAAGCCGACATCGTCACAGATCAGCCGGACGGCCCAGTAGCGGACCATGGGGTAACGGTGGCGCAGGGCGGTCAGGGCCGTCGCCTGATCCAACCCGAAGGCCTGATACAGGGCCCAGAGCGCAGACAGCGACTGGAGGTCCGAGCCGCTTCCCACCAGTTGCCGCAACCGGTCGGCCGAACCGGGGTCCTTGCGCTCGCCCAGCACGCGGACGGCGGTGTGCCGGTGCCAGCGGTTGGGATGATTCAGCAGATCCACCAGTCGACCGGTGGACTTGGCACGCAGGTCCAAGTCCCGCTCCAGCGGCTCCTGCTTGCCCCGCAGCCGGAAGATACGCCCCGTTCCGGGATCGATCTGGCTCTGGTAGTGCTGACCGTGGGCGATGTAGTGGTTGTAGAAGTCGCCGATCAGGACCGAGCCGTCGGGGGCGTTGCCGATGAACACGGGGCGGAAGGCGAAGTCGCCGGAGGTCAGCACCTTGCCCAGATCGCTGGTCCTGAAGGTGGCGCCCGCGCGGATTCGCCTGCTGGCGATGACGAAGTTGTGAAGCGGGTCCACGCTGAAGAACGAGTCCTGATACCTCCCGGGAATGGCCGTGGCCTCCACCACGGCGCCGAAGTGGGTGAACCGCCGGATGTCCTGCTCGCTGACCATTTTGGGCAGGTCCCCGAAGCTGAAGGGATTCCGGGGCGGACCGAACTTGTTGGGCGTCGTGCCCTGCATCAGGTGCATGCTGCCCTGCAGGAAGTGCCAGCCGCGGGTCTGGCCGCCGTTGTGCCCGGTGAAGAGCCGGCCGGCACCGTCCACCTCCAGGCCGAAATTGTTGCCTCCGCCCTGGGAGAAGAGTTCGAAGCGCCGGGTCTCGGGGTGATAGCGCCAGACCATGCAGCCCTGGTAGTAGACCGCGGGAGCATCCGGCGGATCGATTCCGGGACGGGTCACGTGGCAGGCCGTGGTGCTGCCTTGGGTCCCATAGAGCCAACCGTCCATTCCCCAGGCCAGTCCGTTGGCGATGGCGTGGGAGTCCTCCAGGCCGAATCCCTGGAGGTGGACCGCCGGCGGCCCGTCCGGGACGTCGTCGAAGTCCCGGTCGGGATAGAAGAGCAGGTACGGGGTGTGCATCACCCACACCCCGCCGCGGCCGCGCAGGGCCGCGTTGGCCATGTTCAAGCCGTCCTGAAAGACCTTGTGGCGGTCGTACCTGCCGTCGCCCGTGGTGTCCTCGTGGATGGAGATCAGATCGCGTCCGCGGTCGTGATGCGGGGGCGCCGCCGGCACCTCGTCGTAATGCGAGCGGTAGTAGCGGTCCCGGCTGATCATCTTCAGTCCGGCGGGAAACGGATACTGCCGGAATTGAGAGACCCAGAGGCGGCCGCGGGAATCGAAGCTGAAGTGGGTCGGCTGCGCCACCAGCGGTTCCGCCAGCATCAGTTCCACCACGAGATCGTCCGCCGCCTTCATCTTCCGAAAAGAATCCAGGGGCGGCAGCTTGTGGCCGTGCACGAACCGTTCCGCCTCCGCCAGCACGCGGTTGGACTCGCGAAATTGGTCGAAGGCCGAGCGTGAAGGCCGCCGGTCGAGTATGCCGTCGAAGGAGACGGGAACGTCCCCCGGACGGAAGTCCCATGGACCGTCGAACACGCACTCCAGAAAGTAGTTCATGAGGAAGGGAGCCTCGCCCAGAAAGCCGCCTCGGCCGTCGGGGGCGTAGACTCGGACCGCGAGCTGGTTCCAGGCCTCGGGCACCAGGCTGCCGGACGGAACCTTGTGTTGGTGATTGCCCTTCCGTCCGTCCTCGAAGTCGGGTGGAAAGGTTCCGCCGCCGCCAATCCGTTTCCCGTTGACGTAGACTTCATGGGCGCCGGCCAGACCCTGGATATTGAAGATCACCGATTCGCCCCACAGGTCCCTTTCGTGTTTGGCAAAGAATCGTTGGGGCGGTTTGAACCAGGTTCGATACCAGCCATGGCCCGTGAAGTCGTGCCGGCCCGGCACCGGCACCTTCACCCAGTCCACGGCGCTGGTCTGACACAGGCAGGAAAACAGGACGGCGATCCATCCGATGCGGGATTTCGTCATGATGTCCAGTCCCCCGGGTTCAGAAGTCGAAGTCGCCGCACGATGAAATTTCAGGCTGGTCCAGGTGGACGACCTGTCCGGTCCTGGCGGACTCCTCCGCCGCCAGACAGGCGCGGACCGCCTCCAGCGACTCTCGGGGCGTGATCACGTCGATGGGGGTGTCGTCGACAACGCTGCGCACGAAATAGTTCAACTCTTCCCGGAGCGCTCCCGTACAGGCCCCGTGGATATTCGGCCAGTAGGTCGTGTCGGGACAGCGGACTCCCTCCCGGTCGACAATGGTCAGATTCGGATGCGTGTCGTGGACCTGAATCGAACCCTCGGTGCCGATGATCTCCATGCGCTCGTCGATCTGGAAGGGGGTCTTCTCCGGCAGGCACCAGATGTCTTCGATCACCCCGGTGGCTCCATTGTCGAACCGGTACATGGCGTGGCCCGCGTCGGGGTACCTGTGCCCGTGGACCGCGACCGTCTGGCCGTAGGCGCTGATGATCCTGGAGCCGGTGAACCAGAGCATGAGGTCGGTGTCGTGGACCCCGTCCCCAATGATGGGGCCGATCTTGTCCAGCACCTGGGATCCGACCCGGGCCGGGAGGTTGCGGCGGGCGTAGAGCGCCACGATCCGGCCCAGCCTGCCTTCGTCCACCGCCTGTTTGGCCGCGGCGTAGCGGGGGTTGAAGCGGCAGATGTGACCCACCATGAACTTGGCGGACGAAACCGCCGCCGCATCCACGATGGCCTGGCAGTCTTCGACGGTGGAAGCCATGGGCTTCTCCAGAAAGACGTGCTTCCCGGCCTCGAGCGCCGCCAGAGTGGGGTCGCGGTGCTGGTCCCACATGGTGGTGATGCTGACGCTGTCCAGCCCCGGATCCTCCAGCATTTCCCGATAGTCGGTGTAGGTCTTCCGGACCTGGAAACGTTCGGCGACCTGGGCCAGTCGTTCCGGGGTCCGGGTGCACAGGGCGTGGATTTCGACTCCCGGGTTGCCGGCGAGCGCTTCCAGGTGCTTCTCTCCGAACCAGCCCAGCCCGATGACTCCGTATCTCGTCTTGTCCATTTTCCTGCTCCCGGAAGGATGCGCCGAGTTCCGGCTGGCGGGGGAGATTCTTCGGATCTCCGTGTCTATAGTGTTGTGGCAGGTTAGTTTGCCGGGTCACGGCGCGTCAACAGTCCGTGGTGAAAGTCCCGCGAGCACCGAGACCGTTCCTGCGCCCGCCGGACCAGGCGCTCTGAGGGAGCATACCGGGAGTATGTGACCGGGGAGCAACGCAGTCCGCGCACGATGCAGGGACGGTTGAATGCCGTGACGACTTTTACCACGGGCTGTCAAGCCGGCCCCTCGGCACGAAGGGAGCGAAACGTGCGCATCGGTCTCATCTCGGCGGCCACCTACCGCTACCGGAAGGAACCCCGGCGGCCCGGTTCGCATCACGGGACCGCCTTCGCGTCCACCTTCAACGGCTTCGATGAATCGGAAGTGCGGAAATACGACTGGACCTTCGTCCGGGCCCAAAAACGGATCGGGGGCGCCCGGGTCGTCAAGGTGTGGGACCAGGAGCCGGTGTGGGCCCGGCGTCTGGCCGCCGCCTGCGGCATTCCCACCGTCTGCCGGACACCGGAAGAATGCTCCGAAGGGGTCGATTTGGCGATCCTCGTCGACGACGGATCGGGCGAGCATTCCAAGTACGCGATCCATCCCTTGAGAACCGGGGTCCCCACGTTTTGCGACAAGCCGCTGGCGATGACCGCCTGCGGGGCCAAGGCGGTGGCGGACCTGGCCCTTGAGACCGGGACCCCGTTCATGTCGGCCAGTTCGCTGAGGTTCGTTCCGGATATCCTGCGGTTGAGGACACAGCTACCCGAATTGGGCCCCGTCTACCTGGCCCAAGCCGTCTGCGGAAACGAGCTGATCTACTACGGTATCCACGCCCTTTCCATGGTCTATGCCGTGCTCGGAGGCGGCGCCGTCTCGGCCGTCAACGTGGGCCAGCCCGGCCTCAACGTGGTTCGGATCCGGTTCGCGGATCATCGCGACGTGGTGTTGATGGTGGGGGAACGGGAGTGGATGCGTTCCGGGTATCAGATCAGCCTCTTCGGCAAGCAGGATTGGCGGACGTTGAGGCCCGATCTGAGCGACCTCTACTGGTACCTGCTGAAAGCGGTCCTGGACTACGTCCGGACGGGTGAGGAATCGGTCCCCATCGAAGAGGAAGTCGAAGTCATCGCGGCGCTGGAGGCGGGCAGGCGCTCGCTTGCCGAACAGCGGGAGGTCACGCTGGAGAGCCTGTTCTCCTGATTTGGCCGGACCTCATTTCAGGTCGTCGAACTCCGTCGCGCCCCCTTCGAACTGCATGTACTCGATCACCACGCCGTCCTCCTCGAAGAAGGCGACGCTGAGGCCGGGCATGGGGATGAAGGGCTCCAGAAGCAGTTCCTTGCCCTCCAGCGCCGTCTTGAGCTCCTCGACCCGATAGGCGACGTGAGGCTTCTCGCGCAAGGGGCCGGTGACGGGAGAGTCCTCCTCGTAACGCAGAAACTCGACGCGGCAGGGATGATCGGCCGGGTCGGTCACCCACACCTTGGTCTCTTCCACATAGGCCTCGTCCGCCTGGGGATCTTCGGTGGGTAGCCCGATGTGATGGAAGGCCCGAAACATCGTTCCCGCCGCTATCGACGGTTCCGGCATCGTCTCGCCGCCGTCGGACCTCGGCGCTTGGGGCGACGTCCCGCACGATGCCGGAATCAGGAGGCAGCCCAGGATGACGAGCAATTGCGGCGAAGGTCGAGGCAGCATGGAACTTGAAGGCATTATGTCGGGAAATTGCCACGGCGGGAAGCGGTTACCGGAAATCAACGCCGTGGCCAGTCCAGATGCTGGTGGAGGAACTCGAAGGTGCCCTTGCCGTGGATCTCGTGGGCTCCGTCGAAGTACTCGATTCGCGTCCGGTCCCCGATTCCCAGACCCACGTAGAGGCGCCGCACCTTGGCGTACTCGAAGGCCACCCATTCGTCCTCCCCGACGCCGTCTCGATGTCCCCGCTCGACCATGAAGGGCCGGGGTGCGATCAAGCCGGCGATCTCGGCGTAATTGAACTTCTCGCCGAAGTCGAACTCGCTGTGCTCGTGCTCCCTGGTCAACATGAAGCTGTAGGGGACGTCGATGCTCACATGCTTCCAGACCTCCTCATTGAAGTCGCCGGAACAGATCGAAAGCGCATATTTCTCCAGCACCGCCGGGATCAGCATGGCCGATTTTCCACCGTAGGAAAGCCCGTAGAAGCCGATCCGGCCGGCGTCGACGAAGGGAAGCGTAGCGAGCCACTCCAAGACCTGCTGGTGCTGGCGCACCATGGGGGCGAAGAAGGTCAGCTTGAGCGGGTTCGCCTTCCGCTGCAACGCGCGGTACTTCTCCTCGCCGATGTAGAGATTCTGAGGGGCGTAGACGACGAAGCCGCGGTCGGCCAATTTGGCGCCGAAGGCATGGTAGGGGCCTTGGTCTCGTGCAGGGTCGCAGACGTCCTGGGGTCTGCCGGCCCGGCCATGCTGGGCGACCACGACCGGGCGTCTTTCTCCCGGCTTCAGATTCCTGGGTACCAGGATCACGCCGTAGCTGAAGACCTCGGGCCAAGTGCCGAGCACGACCTCGTAACCCCTCCAGCGGTCCGTTTCGTAGATCTGGCGTGTCCTTGGATCAGGCTCAACGCTGGCCGGCGGGAGCCACCCGATGATCTCGCGCCACAGATGATCCCGATAGGCGCGGGTCGTCCGGACCCATCGTTCCGGGGATGAGGGGTCTGCCTGCGACCAGAATCGTTCCCGCCGAAAGGAACTGAGCCTCATCAGCTTCTGGCAATGTTCCACCAACTGCCGATACTGGCGCTTCATCCGCATCGCGGGATCGACCCCGGCACGCCGATCCCGCAGCGGTTCTTCTCGCCTGCTTTCACCGGAAAGAGTGAGTCCGTCATCCAGCGCCGAGAGCAGCGCCCCCAGCGCCCGGTCAGAGAACGGGGGACCCTCTCCGGAGCCACTGACGACCAGGCGGAGCCGGTCCGGAATTCCCAACCGTTCGAAGTGCTTACGAGCCCTCCGGAATTCGGCCCGGACGCTGGCCAGGGGCGGAGTCTCCAGCCTGCCTGAGGCCGCGTCCATACGGCCGTTTCGAGGCGGCGGAGGGCCGGGAACCTCCGGACCCCGGCAGGCCTCCACGAGCAGTGCGCGGGGCGCGATCAGACTCGCGATCTCGGCGTCCCCGAATTCCTCGAGGAGGCCCCAGACGTTGCGGTAAACGGGCTCCTGCCAGACGCGCTCCCGCTGTTCGAAGTAACCGCTGACCAGCGTCGCCCGCACCCGCGAATCCAGTGCGGCGGTGTAGAGGGCGACCAAACCGCCCTCTCCGTGTCCCGCGACGCCAAGGGGCGTATCCGGGCCGGCGGGGCCGGACTGGTTGCGGGAAAAGTAGTCGAGCGCCGCCAGGATCTTCTGCACCTCGTAGCCGAGCAAGTGGCGCCCCATGAAGTAGGCCTGCCGGTAGATGAACTCCCGGTGTGTCTGGTTGCTCATCCGGACCCTGGGGTTTCCCGACCAGGTGTTCTTGCGGTCGATCAGCGCCGGCACCAGAACCCGGCATCCCGCCTCCCCCAGGATCCGGGCGGCCTGAAGCCGGGGCGGGGTCTGCGGGTCCAGGCCCGCCAACATCTCGGGTGTCCAGTCTGCGTCGGGGATAATCACGACCTGGGCTCGGGCTTTCCCGCCAGGTTCTACCAGCAACCCTTCCGCGTCCACGCCGTCCAGGACCGGCCAGCGAACGGCGAACACACGGAGTCGCCCGTTCTCGGCAACCAGGGACGGACCGGTGAGGGTGGCCACCAGTTCCAGGTCCCCCACCGGAAGTCTGTCGTCCACCGCGCCGATGCGGCGCCGAAATCGATCCCGGTTCGACTCGATCGATTCCAGGTACGACCGCGGGGAGGAGTAGTCCCAGCTCCAGAATTTTTCTCTTGACTTCGGCGACTCGGCGATCCGCCGCAGCAGGAATCGGTCGGTCGCCTCTACCAACCGAAGAGACAGGTCCCCTTTCATCCGCAGGGGACGGGTTCCGGCCAGTCTGCTTCCAGTACCCGCGGCCAGGCTCACGGCCAGCGATGCGGCGGCCAGGACCGCGGAAACCCCTCTGATCACCCTCCAACCCCCTTCCCCGGCTCCCGTCTCATTTCCCGTTCCTCACTCCTCCTCTTTCCCTTCCCGGAACCCGTTTTGTCAGCCGCCACCGATTCCGGTCCACCCGGAGACCGCGGTGACCGGCGTAGCGGTCGTAGATCCGGTTCATCTCCTCGACGGAGTCGAAGTAACCGACGACGTAGGCGGCGCCGAAGGACTCTCCGGACCGGATCGGCTTTCCGCCCAGCTCCTGGATCATGCAGACGTAGCCCCGCTGGTGGCACCAGGCCTCGTGCACGGTGTCCGGATCAAGGGTCATGCCGGCGAGCCACGGCCCCTTCCGCCCCGTCTCCGGGTTCCGCAGCCGGTAGGCCCGGATGAACCTCGAAGGGAGTTCATTCCGGTCCGCTCGGTAGTTGAAGCGTCCGTCGGGGCCGAAATCGGCGAGGAACGCCTCTGCCGGGATCTTGCCGAAGTAGCTGAGGTAGACCTCGCTGAAGAGATCTCCCTTCCGGTGCTTGATGTGGCCCGGCATGTCGATGCGGAGAAACAGGGAATCGCTGTCGTTGACCGAATCGATCCGGTCGCTGGACACGAAGTAGCGCTCGCCCGCCGGGAACACGATGGTCTGTGTCCACTTCGATCCCGGCTTCTTCCCGGGCGCCGCCAGCGTGTAGTTGAAGTCCATGGTCAGCGCCACGAAGTCCGGGCCCTCCACGAGCCGGGGCGAGAGGCGGCGCGCCCGGGTACAGATCTGGGGGCCTTCGACGATCCGCTTGGGGCGCATTCCGTGGATGAGCGGATCATCCAGGTAGTGCAACTCCCGGGGGAGCTGATCTCCATGGGATTCGGCGCTGCCCGGCTCCAGCAGGAAGTCGGCGATGTGGAGTCCGTGGCCTGCATCGCGAAATCCAGTCTTGCGGTCCAGGAACGATCCTCCGGCGACGCCGCTGACGTAGCCCTGCTTCCGGATCCTGGCCTCCAGGACCGGCCCCGAGATGACGATCTCTTCCTCGGTGTGCGTGACGCTGAAGCCGCTGTCCGTTGACGTCGGCTCCGGAGTCCGGGCACAACCGGCCAGCCACCCCACCGCCAGCAGGACTGCACCCAAACGGCCCCGGTCACTTCTTCTGCCGGATCCGCTTCCGGAAATCGCTCTCTTCATTCAACCCCCCAGCGCGCTGTCAAGACTACCTGTCGAGAGCGGCCGCTCCAAGCAGGACAGGCGGCGCGCTGCTCTCGGCAATCTGGTATTTGTATTTCGTGGCTTCCGCGAACCAGCCTGCGTCAAGAGGATCCCGCCGCATTTTTTTTGCTGCCCTGACCCTCGCCGTTCAGCTCCTGGCGGGTTGCTCCGCCGAGGACACTCGGCAGCCGAATTTCATCGTCATCCTCTGCGACAATCTGGGCTACGGGGACGTCGAGCCCTTCGGTTCCCGGCTCCACCGAACCCCCCATTTGAATCGCATGGCCCGGGAAGGCCTCAAACTCACACACTTCTACGCCAGTGCCGGGGTCTGCACCCCGTCACGCGCCAGTCTCCTGACCGGCGCCTACGCGCAGAGGGTCGGTATGCACACGAACCCTCGCGACGGCCAGGTCTTGCGGCCGATCTCGCCCTATGGGCTGCATCCGGATGAGATCACCATCGCGGAGTCGTTGAAGCCTCTCGGCTACGCCACCGCCATCATCGGCAAATGGCATCTGGGAGACCAGCCGGAGTTTCTTCCCACCCGGCAGGGGTTCGATTCCTTTTTCGGCATTCCCTACAGCGACGACATGGCGCAGGCTGCCGGCCGGCGGATCGGAGACCGGATGGACGGAGTTCGTTGGCCCCCGCTGCCGTTGTTGGAGAACGAAACGGTCATCGAGGCCCCGGTCGACCGGAACCTGTTGACCCGGCGCTACACGCAGAGGGCTCTGGAGTTCATGGAGCAGAACCGGGCCCGGCCATTTTTTCTCTATCTGCCTCACGCGATGCCGGGAAGCACCCGGAATCCGTTCGCCAGCGAGCGCTTCAAGGGCACGAGCCGAAACGGTCCCTGGGGAGACTCCGTCGAGGAATTGGACTGGTCCACCGGCCGGATTCTGGACAAACTGGTCGAGCTCGAGCTGGATCGACACACTCTGGTCATCTGGACTTCGGACAACGGCGCTCCCCTGTCCAGTGACGGGGATGGTCCGGAGCGCGGAAGCAACGCTCCTCTTTTCGGCCGGGGCTACACCACGGGGGAAGGCGCCTTTCGCGTGCCTGCCATCGCCTGGTGGCCGGACCGGATCGCCCCCGGAACCGTTTGCCGGGAGCTGGCCACGACCATGGATCTGCTGCCCACTTTGACTCGCCTGGCCGGCGGCGAGCCTCCGCGGGACCGAATCCTGGACGGGCACGATATTCGTCCCCTCTTGTTCGCGGAGCCGTCCGCCGTTTCGCCCTATGAGGCCTTCTACTACTACGACCGGGATCAACTCCATGCGGTGCGGCAGGGTCCCTGGAAACTCTTCGTGCCGCTGCACTCGTTCCGCCGTCATCCTCACTTTGGGGACGAACGGCCGGTGGAACCCCTCCTCTTCAATCTCGTCGGTGATGTTGGTTCGTCACGCAACGTCGCCCCCGAACATCCCGAAATCGTCGAACGTCTGATGGTGCTGGCGGAGCAGGCGCGGGTCGACCTCGGCGACCGGGGACGGCCGGGTTCGAACCAACGCCGTCCCGGAGTTGTAGAGGAACCTCGGCCGCAAATGATACAGTCTCATTGAAATCCCTCTTCCAGGATCGACCCGCGATGCCATTGACTTCGATGTCGAAACGTTGGCTCCTGATGTTCGTTCTGCTGGCGTTGGTCCCGGCTGGAACGGCTCCACGATCCGCTGCCCAGGGCGGGCGAAAGGTACTGCGTGCCGGCGCCTCGGTGGTGGATATCATTCCCCGGAACTTTCCCGTCTCCTCCAACGGAGGCATGAGCGACCGCTCAGTAGGGAGGGCGCACGATCCTCTCAACGCGCGCGGACTGGTGCTGGACAACGGATCGGTCCGGATCGCCATCGTGGTCGTCGACAGCTGCATGATTCCGAGGGACATCATCGACAGCGCCCGCAAGAAGGCGTCGCGCTCGACCGGGATTCCAGCCGAGAACATGCTGATGTCGGCCACCCACACTCATACTGCCGTTACCGTCGGAGGAGTCTTCCAGAGCGAGCCTGAAGACGCCTACCGGGAGTTTCTGAAGGAACGGATGGCTCAGGCCGTCATCGAGGCCGACTCGCGGCTCGAACCGGCCAGAGTCGGCTGGGCCGTCGGCAACAACGCCCGCCAAGTCTTCAATCGGCGCTGGTTCATGCGTCCCGGTTTCCAGTACACGGATCCGTTCGACGCCGGGACCGATCGGGTGAGGATGAATCCGCCTCAGGGCAGCAACAAGTTGCTGGCGCCGGCCGGCCCCATCGACCCTGAGGTTCCGGTCCTTTCCGTTCAGGCCCGGGACGGGCGGCCCCTGGCCCTGCTGGCCAACTACTCGCTGCACTACGTGGGCGGCGTCGGGCCCGGCGGTCTCTCGGCGGACTATTTCGGCGAATTCGCCAAGCAGATCACGCAACGGTTGGGAGCCGGGGAGGTCGAGCCGCCGTTCGTGGGCGTCATGTCCAACGGAACCAGCGCCGACATCAACAACGTCAACTTCTTCGAGCCGGGCGTCCGCCGCAAGCCCTTCGAGCAGATCCGGCGGGTGGCCTCCGACGTGGCCGATTCGGCGGTCCAGGCCTACCGGCGGATCGAGTATCACGACTGGGTGCCTCTGGATTCCAGCCAATCGGAGATCGAGCTGGGAGTTCGACTGCCGAGCCGGGACGACCTGGAGCGGGCGCGGAAGATCCTGCAGGCCGCCGGACCCGGACCCTACAGGGAACGAAGAGCCATCTACGCCCGTGAGACGGTGCTGCTGGCCGAGTATCCGGCTCAGGTTCAGGTCCGGCTGCAGGCGATCCGCATCGGCGCTCTGGGAATCGTCAGCAGTCCCTGCGAGACCTTCGTCGAAACGGGCCTGGCCATCAAGCAGGAGAGCCCGCTGCGGCCGACCTTCGTGATCGAGTTGGCCAACGGCTACAACGGTTACCTGCCCACCTCCCGGCAACACGAATTGGGTGGCTACGAGACCTGGCGGGCGAGGTCCAGCTACCTGGCGGTGGAGGCCGAAGCCAAGGTCCGCAGAACGTTGCTCCGGCTTCTGCACGACGTCGCCGGAAACTGAGACGCTGGGAGGCGTTGAAGGTCCGATCAATTCCGAAATTCGCCCAGCCGTCTTTCGAGTTCGGACCCTGCCTGCCGAAACTCCATCCACCAGTCTTCCAACTGCTCCCGGGTTGGGAGCCCGGGACTCTTGATCATGAGGTGCCGCAGATGGGAACGGAAACGGCCACCGGACGGAAAGACACGCTTCTTGTGGCCGGGGTAGAAGATGAAATCCATGGCGGTTCCCTCCATGCCGCTGGTGACGGCGGCCGTCGTCTCCGGGTCCAGCAGGATCACCGAGCGCCAGCCGGCGGGTGAGGCGTGGGAAACGAGCACCGGATGGCGCCAAGTGCCCATCAGGCGGCCGTTTCCGCGGGGGCAATGGGGAATTCTGCCGTCCCCGGCGAAGTAGGCTGCCGGACTGCTCACATAACCGTCCAGGTGGCCGACCCCTCGCTCCGACCAGAGCGCCAACTCTCCTCCGGCGGCCCAGTACCAGAAGGAGCGCGAGCCGTTGATCGAGGTGTAACAGGCAAAGAAATGCCCGTACTCCTCGATCTGTCTTCCGGTAGCGTTGACGGCGGTAAAGAACATGTCCCAATAGCCCCGGCCGGGAGTGGCCGCATCGGGAAGGAGATAGGCTTGCTGGAACTCGAAGCCGTCGGTTCCGAAATCGATCTCCAGGTAGCCCTCGCCGATCTTCCCTGCATCCACTCGCGGGTTTCCCTGGAAACGGGGACGAAAAGAGTCCCAGTAGGCAGGATTTTCATGTCTGCGAGCCTGAAAGTCGAAGGGATGACCCTTCCACCAGTGCCACTCCGTGTAGTCCCAGGCGCTATAGGCGCCCTGGTAGATCCAGTCCAGTTCCGGCTCCTCGCCGGTCGTCAGCTTCTGGATACCGCGGGAACTGAATTCGATCTTGAGAAGTGGCGAGCCGTCCTTCAGGCGCAGCGTCACCGGATAGACGCGGCCGAACTCGTCGGGGGGAACCGTTTGAGAAATTGGTCCGCAGAAATTCGAGGCCAACAGGATCAGGCCGAGTCCCGAGAGACAGGTCCCGGTCAGTTTGAAGCCGTTGGAATATCTCACCACCGGGCCCCGTTACGTTTCGGTCAAATACCGTCGAGTCGCCTTCCTCGCGGCGCTCATCATATCCATGGTCGTCCCGAAAAAAACCGAGGAAAGGGTGTGGACGGCCTGTGGAAAAAGTCCTCGGCGGCTGTCAGGATCGAAACCTCCGGAACCGTGGCCGACCTTCCATTCTGCCTGGGAGTCTGACCGATGATGACCTGGAACCATTCTCTGGTCCTCTACTTTCTGCTCACCTTGCCGACATTCGCCAGGGCCTCCGATGGGGTGAAGCTTGCTTTCGATGGAGTCGACCTCGATTCGTCCGGCCGCGAGCTGCGGCTGGTTCCGGGCGCCAACCATCGTCTGGGCTTCACCGTGCTCGAACCCGGAGACCGGGAGTTCCAGGCGCGGGTGACCCGGCGTCTGCCGGCCGGCAGGACCATCACCGAAACCCGGTCGTTCCGAGATCGAATCAGCTTCGATATTGGCCCTCTGACCGCTCCCGGCCGCTACGAATACGAAGCGGGCGCAGTCTACTTTCTCGGCTACCAGCTCAAGCTCGAGGTGAAGGGTCCGGACACGGAAAAGACCTGGACCTTCCGCCAACAACTCAGCCAGGACGTCACCACCGAACGGCTGGGGATGGGGGAAGGCGTGCTTCCGGTCAAGGCCCTGCGATTCCTGGAAAGCGGACCCGATCGAGTCGTATTCGATCCCAAGTTTGGATCCGCCGATCTGATCTCGCTCCGGATGGACCCGGAGGTTCTCCTCGACCAGGATCGTCTGACGCTTTTGGCGGAGGTCCGTCCGGGAGTCGGTCCCGATCGCATGGAAGGCGAATTGAGGTTGCTGGCCGCCTCGGGGGATTCCCTCTGGACCCGAAACGTCACGCTCAGCCGCCCGAAAGGATTGCTGAGATTTTCCGTCCCGGTCGAGGGTCGGCCCGACGGGGCCTACCGGGTGCAGTTCCTGCCCAAGGTGGCCGAACAGCTCTGGCCGGACGGTCCCGTCTTGGACTACCGGCGGAGAACCGAGCGGCCGGACAGTCTCCCGCTGACCCCGTTGGCCTCGTGGCGCCTGCGGATCGACCCGGGGCGTCCCGAGATCCGGATCCGCAACTTCCAGAGGGCCCATGGCCGTTGGGGAGACGATCCCATCGACGTCGAGTCCTGGGAGTGGAAGCGGCTTTCGAAGGATGGCGTCGCACTGGTCGGCAGAGGAGATTATACCGCTCCTGCCGTCACCTATCGTCCGCCCGCCCGGGGGACCTATGCCGTCTTCCTGGGGACCGGAGGCTCAGGTCTGCACGTTCAGGTGGGCAACGAGGGGTTGATCCGAGACGCTCCTCCCACCCAATTGGGAGACGAGACTTTCGTCACCGCCGCCGACCTGACCGGAGAAGTCATTCGTTTCTACTCCGGCGGCGACCCCAGGAGGTGGCTGGACTGGAAGAAGGCCGGCGAGCAGCGAGGCATGGCCACTCTTCTGCGGCTGGTTCCGGTCACGCCCGAATCGGTCCGGAATCTCAGAATCCGGATGTCTTCGCCACCAACACCTTTGCTGGCGGTGAACGACTGGGCCTGCTACTTCGACGTCATCTGGGCCCGCCTGCTGCCGGACCAGTTCCGCAGCATCGTCTGCGGCCAGACTGAACTGGGATTCGGAACCATCGGCTGGTCGGTCGGCCGATCCTGGGTCGAGTACCACAGCCGTCTGCCCCAGACCACCCGTTTCCCCTGTGCCTCCTATGAGAAGGCGCAGCAGAGCCGCGACTATTCCCCCCACGACTACGGCAGACGCATCCACATGATCAACGAGTACGACGCCCTGGAACAGGTCAACCGAACCCGGGAGGGATGCCGGGCACAGGTCTGGCCCTGGCTGGCGATGCAGCGGCACTACGGCGCCAACCGCTACGGCGGAATCTTCTCCAGCGATTTCTACAAGCGCCATCCGGAGTGGTGGCGGATCGCCAAGGACGGATCGGACTCCAGGGGTCTGAGCTACTACTTCCCCGAGGTCAGGAAGGAACGAGTCGACATTCTGTTGGAGGTGGCCGAGCGGGGGGCGGACGGCCTGTTGGTGGGATGTGACCGCCAAGTTCCCATGCTTCTGTACCACCCCGAGATGGTCGAGGCCTATCGAAAAGCGACCGGCGTGGACCCCGGAAGAATCGACGTCTCCGCCGGCCGCCCCTACCGCGACTGGGTTCGCTGGCGGGCGGACTTCTTCACTCAGGTTCTACGCGACCTGAGAGCCGGACTCGCCGCCCTCGAACGGGCCGTCCCCGTGGCCGTCCGAATCCCTGCGGCAGGGTTGTTCCACAATCTGGCGCAGGGGCTGGACGTGGAGCGCTGGTTCCGGGAGAAGCTCATCGACCAGCTCCAGCTGGACCCGCTGCAGGACCTCGGGGGGCAGGCTGATCAGGACATCCGTCCCTATCTGGATCTGGGACGGCTCTATGGGATTCCCATCGTCGCCGGGATGGGCGCCTCGGCCTACATCGGCGCCGGCGGGACCCACTCCTGGACCCACGTCACCGAGCGGGACGGCCGCCTCATGGTCCCCCGGGGCGGCGCCGGTCTGACCAATCTCGTGCCTGGGCTGAAGCGGGCGTTAGGATTGATCATGGGGGGCGCCGACGCCATCGACGCCTATGAGACCGAACTTCTGGCGCAGGTCGACCCCATTCGTTTCCTGGTGGCCATGTACGGACATCGTTCGCGGTTGGAGGAGTTTCTCCGGGAGTCCAATCTCGAGTCGGTGGCTCCCATCGATGCCGGCAACGCGGCCTCGGGGCACGACAACCATTCCCGCTGGGTCGTGGGTTGGACCCTGGAGGGCTTCGGAGCGAAATCGCTATGAGGAGGAAAGAGGAGAAACCGGAAAAGCGGCAAGAGTGGAACTCCTTCGCCGGTGGGCACACGGTTCTTCGCGTCGTAGGCGCGACCCTTGTGGACGCCCTCTCCCTGGGAGATGGCGTGCAATGGCCGGTGGCGGAATCTCGTCCGCTGATGTCCGCGTGATAAACTACGAGGCAGTATGTTCAATCGTATTCTGGCCAAGATTCTCGGCTCCCAGAACGAGCGGGATCTCAAGCGAATCCAGCCCATCGTCAATCAAGTCAACGAGTTGGAGGCGTCCGTATCGAAGCTCGACGATGCGGCCCTGAAGGCCAGGACTCCCGAGTTCAAGCGGCGCCTGGACCGGGGCGAGAGCCTGGACGACCTCTTGCCGGAGGCCTTTGCGGTGGTCCGGGAGACCTCGCGCCGGACCCTCCGCATGCGCCACTATGACGTGCAGATCATCGGCGGCACGGTGCTCCACGAGGGCAAGATCGCCGAGATGAAGACGGGAGAGGGAAAGACCCTGGTGGCGACCCTCCCGGTGTATCTGAACGCCCTGAAAGGTGAGGGAGTCCATTTGGTGACGGTCACGACTATCTGGCCCGCCGGGACGCCGAATGGATGGGTCCCCTCTACCGTTTTCTGGGCCTTTCGGTGACCATGATCCAGCATGACATGCCGGACCAGGACCGGCGCGACGCCTACACCGCCGACATCACCTACGGCACCAACAACGAGTTCGGGTTCGACTACCTTCGGGACAACATGAAGTTCTCGGCCCAGGAATGTGTCCGGCGCGGCCACCGGTACGCCATCGTGGACGAGGTGGACTCGATCCTGGTGGACGAAGCACGGACTCCGTTGATCATCAGTGGTCCCTCCGAGGAATCCACCGACAAATACACGCGGATCGACCGCCTGATCCCCCGTCTGATCCGTGAAGAAGACTTCAAGGTGGACGAAAAGGCCAGAAGCGTGGTTCTGCAGGAGACGGGAATCGAGAAGGCGGAGAAGTTCCTCGGGGTCGAGAACGTCTACGACCCACGCAACATGGCCCTGGTTCACCACATTCACCAGGCGCTCAAGGCTCACGCCCTGTTCAAGCGAAACGTCGACTACATGGTCAAGGACGGACAGGTCATCATCGTCGACGAGTTCACGGGCCGTCTGATGCCCGGCCGCCGATACTCGGAAGGGCTCCATCAGGCCCTGGAGGCCAAGGAGGGGGTCAAGATCGAGCGTGAGAACCAGACCTTGGCCACCATCACCTTCCAGAACTACTTCAGGATGTACGACAAGCTGGCGGGGATGACGGGTACGGCCGAAACCGAAGCGGCCGAGTTCGAAAATATCTACAAGCTCCAGGTGAACGTGATTCCCACCAACCAACGCCTCATCCGCGATGAGTACGAGGACGTCATCTACCGGACCGAGCGAGAAAAGTTCATCGCCGTCGTGGACGAGGCCCGGGAGTGCAATGCCCAGGGCCGGCCCGTATTGGTGGGCACCACCTCCATCGAGAAGTCGGAACGGCTCTCCACGCTGCTCAAGCGCAAGCGGATCAAGCACGTGGTGCTGAACGCCAAGTATCACGAGCACGAAGCGGAAATCATCTCTCAGGCGGGCAAGCGAGGTTCGGTCACCATCGCCACCAACATGGCCGGACGGGGAACCGACATCATCCTGGGAGGCAACCCCGAATTCCAGGCCAGATTGAAGCTCCGGGGCCGGAGCCTCGATGAGAATCTCCAGGAGTACGAAGCCGAACTGGAAAGGCTTCTCCCCGCCTGGGAAAGGGAGCACGAGGAGGTGGTCCAACTCGGCGGCCTGCACATCATCGGGACGGAACGCCACGAGTCGAGGAGAATCGACAACCAGTTGAGAGGCCGCTCCGGCCGCCAGGGGGACCCGGGGTCCAGCCGTTTCTATCTGTCTCTTGAAGACGATCTGCTGAGGATCTTCGGCTCCGACCGGATCTCGGGTCTGATGCAGTCTCTGGGCATGGAGGAAGGGGTCCCCATCGAGTCGAAGCTCATCACCCGGCAGATCGAACGGGCCCAGAAGCAGGTGGAGGCACGGAATTTCGAGATCCGGAAACATCTCCTGGAATACGACGACGTGATGAACAAGCAGCGGAAGGAGATCTACCGTTTCCGCCGCGAGCTGCTCGAGGGGAAGGACCAGAAGCCCTACATTCTCAACGTGGCGGACGAGCTGGTGCAGGAGCTGTTGGGTTCCCATGTCTCCCTGGAGGAGGACCCCCGGAATTGGGACTTCGAGGGCCTGGGAATCAACTTCCAGAGGATCTTCGGCCTCGGATTGCCCCAGGACGCTCACCTCATGGACCGTCCGGAACTGGACGAGAGCCTCGGCTCCATGGCCCGCCAGCGGTACGAGGCGAAAGAGGCGGAGATCGGTCCCGAGGTCATGCGCTGGTACGAACGGATGATCATGCTCCAGATCATCGACCAGCAGTGGAAGGACCACCTGCTGGCGTTGGACCATCTCAAGGAGGGGATCGGTCTGAGGGGCTATGGACAACGGGATCCCCTGGTCGAGTACAAGCGCGAATCGTTCGAACTCTTCGAGGATCTCTGGAACCGGTCCACCGAGGAGATGGTTCGGATGCTCTTCCTGCTCCGGCCCATATCCGCCGAGGATGAACGGGAGCTGCGAGGCGCCCACGCTCGGCGTCAGCAACAGGTGTCCTACGCCGGTCCGGAATCGGCGCCGCCGCCCCGCCGCACGAAGCCCGGTCGCATCGACGCGAGAAGCGCCGCCGCGGTCAAGACCGTGGTCCGGAATATGCCCAAAGTGGGTCGAAACCAACCTTGCCCCTGCGGTTCCGGCAAGAAGCACAAGAAGTGCTGCGGCCGGTGACCTCCGGGTTGCCGCGGGCTCGGGTCAAGCTCGTCCTGAAGCTGATCCTGAGTCTCTCCTTTCTGATTCTGGTCCTGAGCCGGCTGGACCTGTCCCAGTTGCTCCGCGTCGCGGCCGGCGCCCGGCCCGAATTCCTCCTGCTGGCGGTTTCGATTCAGATCCTCACGCTGCTGCTCTCGGCGTTCCGCTGGAGGATCGTTCTCGAAAACTTCAGTATCCACCAGCGTTGGTATCCGCTCACCAAGCTCGTCTTCATCGGCGCCTTCTTCAACCTGTTCCTGCCGTCGGCCATCGGCGGAGACGTCTTCCGCGCCTACTACCTGTCCAAGGGTACGGGCCGGGGCATGTCCACGACCCTCACCACCAGCATGCTGGAACGCAGCGGAGGCCTCTGCGGCCTGTTGCTCATCGGTCTCGCCGCCTCCCTCGTCGTCCCCCAGAAGATCGCCGGGCTTTCGTCCGTCCACCTATTCCTCGCCGCGTGCGCCGGGTACGCAGTTGCCAACGTGATGCTCTTCCACTCCTGGACCCACGCCCGGATGACCTCCATGATGCAGAGATTCGGATTCCATTCCCTGACCCGGAAAATGGAGCTCGTCTACCAGGGCCTGGACACCCTGAAGCAGAATCCGGGCAAGATGGCCTTCGTAGCCGTGGTGTCGCTTCCCATCCAGGCGGGAGCGGTGGCCGTGGTCTGGGTGACGGCCCAGGGCATCGGCATCGAAGCGCCCTTCTCTCTCTTCATGGTCTTCGTTCCCTTGATCAACCTGACCATCATGGTGCCACTCACCATCAACGGGATCGGTCTCCGGGAGAGCGCCTACTACCTGCTCTTCTCCCAGGCCGGTGTTCCGGCCGAGATGTCCGTGACTCTGTCCCTGCTCGGTTTCGTGGTGATGATGTTGTCGTCCCTTCCGGGAATCGTCTACTACTCGATTCGCAAGCAGGAGGAAACGGACTTGGGGGCGACCGTCATTGCGCGGAAAAATTGAACTCTCGGAGGGAACGGCGGTTTCCAACCGCCGAACTCCGGACGAAGCATGGGGAATGAGCGCACGGGGAACGGCGGAACGAGCGACTGGAAGTTGCCCCTCCTTATCAGTCCGTGGTGAAAGTCCCGCGAGCACCGAGACCGTTCCTGCGCCCGCCGGACCAGGCGCGGTGAGGGAGCATATTCGACCCTATGTGACCGAGGCGCAACGCAGTCCGCGCACGATGCAGGGACGGTCGAATGCCGTGACGACTTTTGCCACGGGCTGTTATGGGACAAAAGAGGGAGCCCACAAGAGGAGCCCCTACTTCGGGCCCACGTCGGGGCGATCGTCCTTCACGAACCCGTCGCGGTTGGGCATCCGGACCTTGGGCAGCGTCTCCCCGTTCATCTCTTCGTTCTCGACCACGATCTGATTCAAATGTAGAACGTACGCCACGACCGAATAGACCTGGTCGTCGGTCAGGATGCCCGGATTGTGGAAGGGCATGGTGCGGTTCACGTAGTCCCAGAGCGTCGTGGCGTAGGGCCAGTAGCTGCCGACCGTCTTCAGGGGCTTGGCGCTGGTGAGGCTTCCTTGGCCGCCCACCAGTGCCGCCGATTCCCCACCCTGGCCCGTGGTGCCGTGGCATTCCGAGCAACGGCGGGCATAGATTTCCTTGCCCTCGGCGGCGGTTCCGCTCCCTTCAGGGAGTCCCGTTCCGTCCGGAAAAATCGTAATGCTCCAGGCCTTGACCTCGTCCGCCGTCGGCGCGCGGCCGACCTTGTACTTCGAAGACTGGGCGACACCGGCGCCCACGAGCAGACCAGCCACGGCGAACACGGGCCAGAGTCCCCCTGTTCGTTCAGACATTGGTCACACTCCCGTCGGCGGCGATCTTCCAGGACTTGATGCAGTTGTTGTGGTAGTTGGAATTCTGGCCTCGCGCCTCCACTAAAGCTCCCACGGTCGGCTGGACGTAACCCGTCTCGTCCGTGGCCCGGGAAAGGATCACCGCTGGTGTGCCGTCCCAGGTCCAAGGCAACCGAAAACGGGTGAACGCGATCCGGTGCCGAGGCTCCTGCAGGGCGGCGTCGGTCCACGTCGCTCCGTTGTCGGTGGAAACCTCCACCCGCTCGATCAATCCCAGGCCCGACCAGGCCAGCCCCGTGATCTCGACGAATCCCGGTCCCTCCACCTTCTGGCCCCCGGAGGGGCGCGTGATCACCGATTTGGCCTCCATGGCGAGGCTGAATTGCCGGGCCTTGCCGTTGGCCAGCACGTCCGTGTACTTTGACGTTTCTTCCCGGCCCATTGCGGGCTGGTCCGCCAACATCAGGCGCCGGACCCATTTGACGTTGAGGTTCCCCTCGTGACCGGGCGCCACCAGACGCAGGGGGTACCCCTGCTCCGGACGGATCGCCTCTCCGTTCTGCCCGTAGGCGACGATCACGTCGTCGCGGCACTTTTCGAGCGGCAGGCTCCGGTGCATTTTGCAGGCGTCCGCTCCCTCCGCGACGAGCCATGTGGCGTCGGGCTTCACGCCGACCTCATCCAGCAGGACGGACAGCAGAACTCCCGTCCATTCGCTGCAGCTCGCCATCCCATGGCTGATCTGTGCGGTGGCGCCTTTCTTCGATTTCCATTCGCCCCGGCTGTTGCCGGAACACTCGATGAAGTGGATCCGCGACACCGAGGGGAGCGTCTTCAATTCCTCCATGGTGAGGATCAGCGGACGGTCCACCAGACCGTGCAACAACAGCCGGTGCTCGGCGGGATCGATGATGGGAACCCCCGCATGGTGGCGCTCGAAGTGAAGCGACGAAGGTGTGATGATACCGTGCGAGTCTTGGAGCGGAGTCCGCGTGGAGCCCGCTTCGGGGTATTTCGAGACCGATCCCTTTCGGACCGACTTTTCGAACGGCGAACGCTCACCGTATTGATCCGGCGGTTTGCCGGTGCGTTTCACCCCACCGCCGGCGGGCGTGTCCGCCGAGTCCGAACAGGCCATCAGGGCGCCGCCGACCGCCGCGCCCAGACCCAGGAATTTTCGCCGAGTCGCTTCACCGGAGCGCCTACGAGGCTTTCCGTCTCCCATGGCACCCTCCCGTATCCGTCAAATTCAGAATCTTCAGATCGGGTGAAGGCGCAGGCTCCTAGGCGCGGAGGTCAGTCGAGACGAATTGGAACAACTGCTCGAATGCCGTCAGCTCAGACCCGAGATCTGCAGAATCATGACCCGATTTTCTTTTTCGTCCGTCACGTAGACGAAGCGGCCGTCGGGCGAAACCTGAATGTCGATGGGCTTCTTCCCGACTTTGACGGTCCGGATCTTGTCCAGCTCGGGACTCAGAATGGATACCGTTCGGCTCCCACTCTCCACCACGAAGACGTACCCCTGGGCGTTTACGCTCAGGGAGAAGGGTTGCTCTCCCACCCGAACCCGGCGCGTCTCCTCGATGTCGAGCAGGTCCACCACCGAGAGGTCGTTGGTCCCGCTGTTGGAGACCAGCAACCGTTCGCCGTCGGGCGTCAAGGCGATACCGTTGGGACCGATCCCGACCGGGATCTCCTTGATCACCCGTCCGTCGTTGACGTCGATTACATAGAGGTCGTTGGAGCCGGCGCACGGAACGTACAACTGCTCGCCCAGGACGGAGATGGCGGCCACCAGCGGGCGCACGCCCACGTCCACCGACTTGGTGACCCGGTGGGACGCAGTATCGATGAAATCGACGCGTCCGACGCGGCCCCGGCCGTAATTGGCCACGTAGATGGTGTGCCCTCGGGGAGACACCACCACGTCGGTGGGCATTCCGCCCACCTTGACGTCGTCGATGATCCGGTAGGTCCTTCCGTCCACCACCTTGACCAGACCCGATTGGAAGTTGGTCACGTAGATCCGGTCTCCGCTGGGCGAAATCGCGATTCCCAGCGGCTTGAAGCCGGCGTAGAAGCTCTTTTCCGTCTCCTGGGTGGCGCAGTTCACGATCGAAACCTCGTCCGAGGCGAAGTTGGTCACGAACAGGTAGCGCCCGTCCGGCCCCAGGGTTGAGAAGTTGGGCGCCTTGCCTACTTTGATCTTCTTGACCTGGTTGAACTGAACCGACGAAGCCGCCAGCAGCGGCAGACAACCGGCGATGACCCAAAGTCTGATGGTCTTCCTGATCTCGTTCATGATCCCCCCCGCGATCTATTGCGAGACCGTGCCGACTGTCCCCCGTCGTTCCCGGCAGGCTCGAAGCGTATTTTTCATCAGGAGCGCGATGGTCAAGGGGCCGACTCCGCCCGGCACCGGCGTCACCGCCGCCGCCCATCGCGGCGAGGCCTGGGGATGGACGTCACCCACCAGCACCGAACCCCTCTTGTCGAACGCCGCCAACTTGCACGAACCGTCGCCGAACAGACGCAGCACTTCTTTCCGGTCCCGGAGCAGATTGACCCCCACGTCGACGACGACGGCGCCCTTCTTGATGTAGTTCCGCGTGAGCAGAGCCGGCCGGCCCACCGCGGCGATCAGGATGTCGGCGCGGCGGCAGACCCGGGGCAGGTCCCGGGTCCGGGAGTGACAGACGGTCACCGTGGCGTGCTCCTGAAGCAGCAGAAAAAACATGGGCTTGCCCACGATGTTGCTTCTTCCCACCACCACCGCCTCCGCCCCCCGGAGCGGAATCCCCTCGCGGAACAGCAGTTCCATGATTCCCTGCGGCGTACAGGGCACCAGGCCCGGATTTCCGGAGCAGAGTCTCCCCGTGTTCACCGGATGGAACCCATCCACGTCCTTGTCGGGCCGGACCGCCAGCAGCGTCCGCTGGGTGTCGATGTGGGAAGGCAGGGGCATCTGAACCAGGATGGCGTCGATCCGGTCCGATTCGTTTAGCCTGTTGACCACCGCCAGCAGTTCCTCGGTGCTGGTCTCCTCCGGAAGCTCCACCGCTTCGGAATGCATTCCCAACTCGCGGCAGGCCCGGATCTTGCTGGCTACGTAGGAGCGGGAGGCCGGGTTGCCTCCCACCAGGACCGTGGCCAGACCCGGAATCACGTCTCCCGCCGTCAGCGTCCGGATCTCTTGCGACAATTCACTCTTGATCTGGGCAGCGACCTTCTTGCCGTCCAGCAACCGGGTCTCCATGGGCTCCCTCTGAGGATGGATCATAACAGTCCGTGGCAAGAGTCGCGCGTCGCACCGAGACCGGTCCTGCGCCCGCCGGACAAGGCGCGATGAGGGAGCATACCGGGAGTATGTGACCGAGTCGCAACGCAGTCCGCGCACGATGCAGGCCCGGTCGAATGCAGTGACGACTTTTGCCACGGGCGGTTCACAATAGCAGGGCCCGGGTCTCCATTCGCCGCGGCTCGTCAAGGGAACAGCCGGTGGAGCATCCTGGGAAAGGGGATGGTCTCCCGGACGTGGGGGATCCCGCAGATCCAGGAGAGGACCCGTTCGATTCCCAGGCCGAAACCGGAATGGGGCACGCTGCCGTACCGCCGCAGGTCCAGATACCAGGAGAGGGGCTCGGCGGGAAGGTTGTGCTCCCGCACCCGTTCCATCAGTAGATCGTAGTCGTGGATCCGCTGGCTTCCACCGATGATTTCTCCATATCCCTCCGGCGCCAGCATGTCCATGCAGAGTGCCAGGTCCCGGTTCTCCGGATCCGGTTCCATGTAGAAGCCCTTGACGGCGGCGGGATAGCGGTGAACGATCACCGGCCGGTCGAACTGGGAGGAGATGATGGTCTCGTCGGTTCCTCCCAGGTCCGCTCCCCGAGGCGTCTCGCTGCCCTCCTGCTTCAGCAGATCGAAGGCTTCGGCATAGGTGAGCCTGGGAAACGGACGTGTCACCTTCTCCAGCGGTCCGGTGTCCCGACCCAGGGCCGACAGTTCCTCCGCTCCTTCCTGCAAGGCCTGGGCCACCAGGTAGGAGACGAACTCCTCGGCCAGAACCATGATGTCGTCCAGATCCGCGTAGGCCACTTCCGGCTCCACCATCCAGAACTCCATCAGGTGCCGGCGGGTCTTGGATTTCTCGGCGCGAAAGGTGGGGCCGAAGCAGTAGACCTTGCCGAAGGCCATGCAGGAGGCCTCGCTGTACAGCTGTCCGCTCTGGCTCAGATAGGCCGGGGTGTCGAAGTATTTCACCGGGAAGAGATTCGTCGTCCCTTCGCACGCGACCGGAGTCAGGATCGGCGTGTCCACCAGCACGAATCCCCGCCCGTCGAAGAAGTCGCGAGCGGCCTTGATCAGCTGATGCCGAATCCGCAGGATCGCGTGTTGCCGCGAGGACCTCAGCCAGAGATGCCGGTGATCCATGAGGAAGGAGGTTCCGTGCTCCTTGGGAGTGATGGGGTAGCTTTGCGCGATCTGCACCACCTCCATTGCGGTGGCGTCCAACTCGTACCCGCCGGGAGCCCGCTTGTCCCGCCGGACCGTCCCGGTAATCTGCAGGGAGGATTCCTGAGTCAGAGCCGCGGCGGCCTCGAAGGCCTCCGGGGCGACGTTCCCCTTGAACAGGACCGACTGAATCATGCCGGTCCCGTCCCGGACCAGGAGGAACCACAGCCGTCCCTTGTGGGTCTTGTTGTAGAGCCAACCCCTGATGCCGATCTCGCGCCCCACGTGGGCCGGGACGTCTCGAATATAGACCTGGGTCAGCATGAAAACCGCCCTGCTGCAGCCACCTGTGCCTCGACCAGACCACGAATATAGGGGAACTCGGGAATCGTCTTCAAGGCGGCGGCGACCCGCTCCAGGGTGCCCGGAATGTAGGCCCGGTACGACTCTCTCCCCAGTGCTCCAGCCTGGTACCCGAAGGTGCCCAACGCCTTCAGGAGTCTCTGAATAGTCGTGAGCTGGAACTGGCGCCAAAACCGGCGGGCGTCCACCGCCGGCGCGCCCCGTTGCAGGTAGAAGTCCGCGAGCTCCTCGACCTCATCGGGAGCCAGATCGATGGAATCCATCAGGAGCGACACCAGATCGTACGCCTGGGGTCCGAGCCGGGCGTCCTGAAAATCGATCATGTAGACCCGTCCCTCCTTCAGCATCAGGTTCCGGACCTGGTAGTCCCGGTGGCAGACGAATCGCTCGGCCTCGGCGAGTTCCCTGCAGAGTGCCCGGAACTCGGACGCGAGCCTCTCTTGTTCCACGTGGAGGGAGGAGTAACCTTCCAGATAGTGACGCCGGAAGAACTGGAGCTCCCAGGTCAATTTCTCCTGATCGAAGGCCAATTGTAGCACCGGCCAGCCTTGCTCCGCCGCCTGGGGTCCTTCTCGCTGGAGGACGATCAAGTGCTCGGCGGCCTGACTCAGCAGCCGTTTCCGCTCCCGGCGGCCCGCTCCGCGCAGGCGCCGTTCCAGGGTCACGTCCCCCAGGTCTTCCTGCAGCACCACACCCAGATCCCCGTCGACGGCATAGATCCGAGGAATCGGCAAGCCGATTCGGTCGAGCAGTTGATAAACCTGAACATAAGTCGATTCGGCCGGATCGAAAGGGTCCGGGTACAGGGTCAGGATCGCAGTCTCCGATTCCGAGACCCCGCATCTGAAGTACTCGCGGGTGGAAGCGTCTCCTTTCAGCTTCCTGATTCCCACGGCGCCGGTGCCGGGAAACTCCTGCTCCAGAAACCGATGGATCCGTTCGTCGAAATGCATGGCTCACGCCCACTCTAGCGTAGCGGGGTGCTTACCCTTCCCGGCCGGCGTCCTTCCAGGGGCCAGGTCCAGTAACCGGGGTGCGTTTCTCCGGTGGGCCGGAGCGGCTCCGGGAAGGGGTGGGTGACCACGACTCGCGAGAGCCGGGACCCGGCCGGAATATCCACTTCACCGGCCACGATCGAGTCTCGCAGCCGGCAACGGGAGCCCAGGCGGGCGCCGTCCCAGACCACGCAGCGCTCGAGCGAGGCCCCCGCCGGGACCCGGACTCCCCGGCCCAGAACCACCTTGTGGCAATTCCTCCCACCGGAACCTCCCGGCAGAGCGTTGAGACCCCTTCGAGCAAGCAGCCCCATCGACTTTTCCAGGTAGCGATCGGGGGTGCTGCACTCGAACCAGTGGGCTCGGCTGACGAATCCCATGACCGGGCCGCGCCGGGCCACCAGCGGCTCGTAGATGTGCTTGACCAGGTCCGACGGACCCTCCGGAATCAGGTCCAGGACACCCGGAGAGAGGATCTGGACGCCGGTGAACACGTATCCGGGCCCGGTCGGCCGTCCGGGCAGATCCTGGCCGAAGGCTCGAATCCGCCCGTCCCCGGCCAGGAAGACCGGCCGGAAGGGATCATCCGGTTTCCGCGGCACCAGAACCAGTGTCGCCAGTGCCCGGCTCTCCTGGTGGACGTCCAGCACTGGACCCAGATCCTGTTCGAAATAGATCTTTCCGTTGCAGACCACGAACGGTTCCGGCCCCCAGAAGTCCCGGACCCGCCCCACGGCACCGGCCGTGCCCAGGATCTCCAGTTCCGGCGAGAAACGCACCGTGGGCGTCACCCCTTCCAGAGCCCGGGTCACCGACCCGCGCAAGTGATGCAGGTTCACCACCACCTCCCCGATCCGCAGAGAATCCAGCAGGTCGAAGGCGTAGCGGATCAGGGGACGATTCAGGAGGGGTACGGCCGGCTTGGCCCGGATCCAGGTCAGGGGTCGCAGGCGGCTGCCCAGCCCGGCCGCCAGAATCATTCCCTTCATTCCACTCCCGGGGACCCGAGGCCGTGCTCCCGATACAACTTGGGGTAGCTTTCCCGAATGAACGACGCCGGGTCCCAACTCATGAGATCGACCACCACCTGAATCGATTCCTCCGGGCCTTCGACCTCGGCGAAGAAGCCGATCGGCGTCTCGTCCAGCGCGATGGTGACGGCTCCGGGGTGCACTTCCAGGTCGTAGATCTCGCGATACTTCCAGTAGTGAAAGGCCTTTCGAAGCCCCAGAGCTTCGAACAGCTCGACCAGTGCGGCCGCGTCCTCCACCCGGGTCTCGATCTCTTCCCTCAACTTCAGAAAGGAGTGCTCCCGGCTCCTCCCCTTGTAGGTCAGCAGGCACTCCTGACCGAAGGACCGGACCCGGAGGGCGGAATCGGCCTGCTCCAATCTTCCGTCGGGGAAGTCGAAGAGGGTGTTCTCCTCCCGGAGGCGGGGCCGGCTGAGGCGGGCCCCGATCTCCCGCAGCCTGGAGCGCAAGGTACCCAGTTCCTCCACTTCGAGAGGGACCTTGGCCTCGATCTCCATCGGCGGTTGCCGCCTCTCCTCTGACATTCGTTTGGGGCTTATATATCTGACTTGACGTCAGCACACAGTTCCGGCGCCACGCTCGGCCCGCTGGCCCAGGTTTCGGCACCCAGGGCAAGAACCCCCGCCCTGAGAATGTTCAGGGCTGCATTATGGTCCCTGTCCATTCTGAGATCATAGGCTGAGCAGCGATACGTCTCGCTCCTTCCCGGTCGATTCCGGGCACCACAACGGTGACAGTCCTGCGACGTGTATTGTGGGTTGACTTCCACGAACTCCCGACCGGCCCACTCTGCCTTGTACTGGAGTTGATTCCGCAGCAGCCCCCATTGCTGTGAGAGCATCTCCCGATTCAAGCCCTTCGTCGTCATCCCCTTGATGTCCAACTTCTCCACCGCAATCAGTCCGTTCTTGCGGATGATCTCAGTGGTCTGCCGGTGACAGGCATTCCGGTTGCGTACACCCTCCCGGAAACGCATTCCCGCCAACCGGCGGACTCTCTTCTTCCTCCGGTTCGACCGCCGCCGGCACCGAGCAATCTTTCTCTGTTGCCGCCTGATCTCCGCCCGGTCCCGGGTGTTGCGTTCGATTCGTTCACCGGTGGACAAAACCGCCCGCTTGCGGACACCCAGGTCGATTCCGACCGCCGATGCACACCCCGGCATCGGCTGCTTCTCGACTTCATAGGTCAGATCCACGTACACTCGATTCGGCTTGCGGACGATCCGCAACGCCTTGAGTTCAGCATCGGGCAAGGGCCGGGCCGGGAACAACCGAATCGTCGGAAAGCCCTGGGGACGGATGGCGTATCCTCGGGCCCGCTTCTTCACCATCGTCGTCCTGGGATCGACGATATCAATGGTCTCCATCCTGGAGATCGGTCGGAACCGGGGATACCCAGGATCCTCTCCCGCCTTGCAGCGCCGGAAGCAGGCCTGGAAGGCTCGCTCCAAGCGAAACAACATCCCCCTTTCGGCCTTGACGGCAATGGCCCCGAGCCCGTCCGGATCGTTTCTCCGCTGCTGCGTCAAACTCCGCAACCGGTCATACAGAGTCACGGATTTCTCATCCTTCTCCCAGGAGTCTGCGCGGTAGAAATGATCGTAGCGAGAAAGTGGGGAATCGAGGCCGGATTTTCTCGATCTGGAGGTGCATAGTTGTTCTATTCGTCGAGAAATCGGGGAAATATGGACCGATTCTACCGCTTTCGCAGTAGATCAATTTCTGCGGCGCAGGCTCCCAGGTGTCCTTACGCTCCTCCAGGGCGGAATTGTAGAGGCGGTTCAAAACCGATCTGATCCAATCCAGACGCCGAAGCCCTCCCTTGGACATCTTGGCTCGGCACTGAAATGTTGTGTGAACCCTCACAGTACATCTTCATGACGATCCATCAAGTTAGATATATAAGCCCCATTCGTTTTCCCTCGTCTGCCACGACATCAGTAGAGCAGATACCGCTGCCGCACCTCTTCGAAGGCCTTAAGTTGGGGCTGCCATTGCCGGGCCGCATCCTGAGGCGCCGTCCCGTCTTCCAATTGGAGCCGGAGGCGATCCGTGCCGCAGAGAATATCGAAGGGGAGCTTCTCCATCTCGTATTCGTAGGGCGGCGGCTTCCATTCGAACCTTCCGTCGCTCAACTCGCGATACAGGCGCACCAGGACCAGCCCGGTCAGAAAGGGTTTGAACCGGGCTCTGTCGGTGACGTGGATCTGGATTCCCCCCACCCGCTCGCCGGCCCATTTGTGAAAGGTGGGAATGAAGTAAAGGGGCCGAAAGTGGACTCCCGGAAGCCGGGCGCATTCCAGTTCGGCAACGAGAGCCGGAGCCGAAATCCAGGGGGCTCCCGAGAGTTCGAAGGGTCTCGTGGTCCCCCTCCCCTCCGAGACGTTGGTCCCTTCCAGCAGGCAGAGTCCCGGATAGGCCAGGGCCGTCTCCACCGAGGGCATGTTGGGAGAGGGCATGACCCAGGGCAGGCCCGTATTCTCGAAGTACATCTCCCGTTTCCAACCCTGCATCGGGACCACCTGGAGCGAGCATCCCAACGCGAACTCCGAGTTCAGGTAGCCGGCGATCTCTCCCATGGTCATCCCGTGCCGGATCGGCAGGGGATACAACCCCACGAAGGACCGGAAGGCCGGATCCAGCACCGGACCCTCCAACTGGACGCCGCCGATGGGATTGGGACGGTCCAGGACCACGACCTCCTTCCCCGACTCGCCCGCGGCCTCCAGGACCAGGGCCAGGGTGTGGATGAAGGTGTAGTAACGGGCACCGACGTCCTGCAGGTCGAACACCAGGACGTCGGTTTCCGACAACATGGATCGGGTGGGCCGCCGTGTCTCTCCGTACAGGCTGTGAAACGGGAGCTTCGAGTCCGGGTCCCGGTAACCCTCCCACTCCACCATGTTGTCCTGGGTCTCTCCGTAAATGCCGTGCTGCGGGCCCATGACCGAAACCAGTTCGATCTCGGGATGATGCCGAAAGAGGTCGACGATGTTGCGGATGCGGGAGTCCACCGAGGCGGAGTGGGCGATGACGGTGACCCGCTTGCCGGCCACCAGGTCCAGCCGCTGGTCCAGAAAGAGGTCAAGGCCCGTTCGAACCCGCATCAACCTTTGCTTGCGGTCCGGAGCGGGGCCGGAAGGGGATAGTATTCCAGCTCCGGAGCCGACGGAATCAGGCCCATTTCCCAGGCCAGGTCGAGAAAGGTCGTCAGACCTCGACGGCTGCTGTCGTCCAGGACGTAGTTGAGATTGAGTAGATATTCTCGCACCTCTGCCAGCTCCAGTCCCAGCCTGCCGGCATAGAGCCGGGAGATGGTTTCGATGGACCGCAGACCCCTCTCCCGGGACTCGTAGAAGAGGCGGAGCCGCTCCCCCAGAGTCACCTCGGGACGCACCGCCCAGACGGCGAAGACGAAGGGAAGACCGGTGAACCGAAACCATTCGGCGGCCAGGTCGTAGACACTGAGGGAACCGCCCGAAACCTGCATGGCGGCGTTTCCGATGACCAGCGCCCCGTCGTAACGCTCCAACATTCTCTCAGGATCCGGATCCTCCACCACGTACTCGATGGAGTCCCGGCCGTGGAACCTCTCCAGAATGATCCTCAGGAGCGCGACGGAAGTGCGGCTGGACCGGTCCACGGCCAGACGGGAGACCTGGGATATCGGCACCTTGCTCACGAACAGGACGCTCTTGACCTCCTGCCTGGAAGCGATGCAGATATCGGGAAGGACTCTCAGCCCGGGGATGCGGCCGCACTCGATGACCGGAATCAGCCCCACGTCCGCCTCGCCGGCGGCCAGCCGGCGGGCACACTCGGAAGGAACGTCGAAAGCGACACTCAGGATCCCGGAGTGCTGCCCCTCCATGAATCCCCATCCCAGCGGCACCGCGTTGAGGAACTCGATGAACGAAACCCGCAACGGCAAGCTGTCTTTCCCCCCCGGCAAAGTCGACTCCGAAAAGCGGAATAGAGGTTAGCAGTCCGGTGTGAAAGCCGCCAAGGAGCGGCGACTTTCCTGTCGCCATGGAGCGGCGGTTTTCTTACCGCCGATCAAGGATAACAGCAGTCCCCCCTTTACACTCCTCCCCCCTCCAAAGTCCCCTCTACAGCCCCTCTTCTCC
Source organism: Acidobacteriota bacterium (assembly GCA_965263035.1). Classification (GTDB taxonomy): domain Bacteria; phylum Acidobacteriota; class UBA6911; order RPQK01; family JAJDTT01; genus JAJDTT01. The sequence goes on along the minus strand of OZ253580.1, from coordinate 2,598,353 downwards.
ACGGATATTGCACCGCCAGCGTTATCAATAAGAAATGAACCAGGAATCCCTGCTCTGGCTGGCTCTGTCCCGCGTCCCCGGACTGCCTCGCCGTGTCATCCGGTCCCTGATCAAGGAGGAGCGGCCGTTGTCATCCTTTTTCCGCCTGTCCAGGAAATCTCTCCAAAGCCTCCGCCTGCCGGAAAAGTCCATCGGCGCCATCGCCGGCGGGTCCGCGATCCGGGCGGCCGAACGGGAACTGGGGCGGCTTGCACGTCTGGGCCTTCAGTTGGTCACCCTGGACAGTCCCCTTTACCCTCACATCCTCCGGCAGATTCACGATCCCCCTCCGGCCCTCTATTGTGCCGGAAGGGTCGAGACCCTGTCCGAACCCTCGGTGGCGTTGGTGGGCTCTCGCCGTCCCACCGTCTACGGGAAGGAGGTCAGCCGCAAGCTGGCCCGGGAACTCTCGGCCCTGGGACTCTGCGTGGTGAGTGGACTGGCCCGCGGCGTCGATTCGGAGGCCCATTGGGGAGCTCTCCAGGAGGAAGGTCGGACGATCGGGGTCCTGGGCTGCGGCATCGACGTGGTCTACCCCCCGGAAAACGGGGAGTTGTTTCGCCGCGTGCGGGAACAGGGTTGCCTGGTCAGCGAGTTTCCTCGCGGCAGTCCCCCGGCGCGCCACCACTTCCCGGCCCGCAACCGGATCATCAGTGGACTCGCACACGGGACCGTCGTCACGCAAGCGGCCAAGGGGTCCGGATCAATCATCACCGCGAACCTCGCCCTGGAGCAGGGGCGGGACGTCTGGGCGGTTCCAGGAGCTATCACTCTGCCCCTGAGCTGGGGTCCCAACTGGTTGATCCAACAAGGGGCCAAACCGGTCCTGTCGGTCCAGGACGTGCTGGAAGAGCTCCCACGCTCTGTCTTGGAACGGCTCGGGACCAAGGACGCCGAGCCCTCTCCGGCGCCTCAGACCACCGCTGGAGAAAAGGAAGTGCTGACCCTGTTGGCCGTCGATTCGACGCTTCACATCGACGCCATCCTGGCCCAATCGGGTCTGCACCTTTCCCGGCTCAGCGACATCCTTCTGAGTCTGGAGCTCAAGGGTCTGATCCGGCAGAGTCCAGGCCGCCAATACAGCCGGCGCCTGTCCTGATCCGATCTTTTTTGCTCTCGACGGAGACGCTTGTGCTATAGAAGGGACGGCTTGGACGGTCGCCGTTGCGCCGTCGGCCGCAGACTTGAGAAGGAAAGGACAGCTTGACCGTGACTGATCTGGTGATCGTGGAGTCGCCCGCCAAGGCGAGGACGTTGGGGAGATACCTCGACGACGGATACAGAGTCGAGGCGTCGGTCGGCCACGTGCGCGACCTGCCCAAGAAGGGTCTGGGAGTGGACGTCGAGGCCGGATTCGAGCCGGAGTACGTGACCATCGAAGGCAAGGGACCCGTGCTCCGGAAACTGCGGGCGGCCGCCAAACAAGCCGACCGGATCCTCCTGGCGACCGATCCGGACCGCGAGGGAGAGGCCATCGCCTACCACATCGCCCAGGCGCTCGGCGCCGGAAAACAGTCGAATGCCGGACGCTTCCGACGGGTGTCCTTCAACGAGATTACGCCGCGGGCCGTCAGGGCGGCCATGGAACACCCCGGCGAAATCGACACGGACCGGGTCGACGCCCAGCAAGCCCGCCGAGTGCTGGACCGGCTCGTCGGATACAAGCTCTCGCCGCTGCTCTGGAAGAAGATCAAGCCCGGCCTCTCGGCGGGCCGCGTCCAGTCCGTAGCCGTGAGGCTTCTGGTGAAACGGGAGCGGGCGCGCCGGGCGTTCCACTCGGCAGTCTACTGGGACCTCAAGGCTCACTTGGCGGCGGACGACAGGCTTTCCCATCCCGAACAGGGTGTCCGTAACAATGTGCCTTTCGCCGCCAGTCTCGTGGAAGTAGACGGCCAGCGGACGGCGACGGGCCGCGACTTCGATCAGGCCACGGGCAGGTTGAAGGCCAGACGCAAGGTCCTCCTGGTCGACAACGAACTGGTGGACAGTCTCAAAAGGCGACTGGCGGATGAGACGTTCCGAGTCCGGTCGGTAGAGAAAAAGCTCTTCAAGACCAATCCGGCCCCGCCTTTCACCACGGCCACCCTTCAGCAGGAAGCCAACCGCAAGCTGAATCTGGGCGCGCGGGATACCATGATAGTGGCGCAGCGGCTCTACGAGAGAGGGCTGATCACCTACATGCGCACCGATTCGGTCAACCTCTCGGGCGATGCCGTCTCCCAGATCCGCTCCGCCGTCAAGGCTCGCTACGGGCGCGAATACCTGAGTCCCGGGCCGCGGAGTTATCGGACCCGTTCGAGTTCGGCCCAAGAGGCGCACGAAGCGATTCGGCCGGCCGGGGCCAAGATGAACACGGCGGCCGAGCTCGATCTCTTCGGGAAGGAGCGGGCGCTGTATGAACTCGTGTGGCGCCGGGCGGTGGCGACGCAAATGGCCGCCTCGCGCCAGCGACGCGTGACCGCCATCATCGGCGCGGCCGAGGCTGGATTTCGCGCCCGGGGCAAAACCATCGAATTTCCGGGATTTCTCCGGGCCTATGTGGAAGGGTCCGATGACCCGGACGCGGTGTTGGAAGACAAGGAAATCCTCCTTCCGGACCTGGTCGAAGGGCAGGAGTTGGATCTCAGGAAGCTGGAGAGTTTCGAGCGCCGCACCAAGCCGCCCGCCCGCTACACCGAAGCCGCGTTGGTGAAGGCGTTGGAGGAGAAGGGGATCGGTCGTCCGTCCACCTACGCGGCGATCATAACGACCATCCAGAACCGCGGCTATGCCGAGCTCAAGAAGAAGAATCTACATCCGACCTTCATTGCCTTTGCCGTGACTCTCTTGATGGAGAACCACTTTCCAGACCTGGTCGATATGGGCTTCACAGCCAGAATGGAGGAGTCTTTGGACGATATCGCCCGGGGCGAAGTCGACTGGCGAGAGTATCTGAAAGGCTTCTACAAGGGAGAGGAGGGATTCGAGGCGCGGTTGACGACGCAACAGGACAACATCGACCCCCGTGTCGCTTCCACCGTCCAACTCGCCGGCGTCACGCCGCGAGTCCGGATCGGCCGGTACGGTCCCTATCTGGAAGATGACGGGCCCGAAAGCCGGCGGACTGCTCCTCTCCCGGAGGGCATGCTCCCCGCCGACCTCACCGCCGAGCAGGCGGATGAGATCCTGCGCCGCCGCGACCAGGGGCCGGCCGAGCTCGGTAAGGATCCGGAGACGGGAGATTCCATCTACCTCGTGGATGGCCGCTTTGGCCATTACGTTCAGCGAGGCGAAGTGCAGCGGGGGAAAAAGCCGCCCCGCCAAGGACTGACGCCGGGCACGGCTCCTGAAGAGGTGACGTTGGATCTGGCCCTGCGCCTGCTGGCGCTGCCCCGCTTGGTCGGAGAGCATCCGGACACGGGAGAGCCGGTAAGAGCCGGCTTGGGACGCTACGGGCCTTACGTGGTGCACAACCGGGACTTTCGCAGCCTTGCCCCCGGGGACAATCTGTTCGCGATCGAACTGGAACGGGCGCTGGAACTGCTCTCAGCCCCCAAGCGGGGCGCCAGGACCAGAATCCGGGAGATCGGAAAGCATCCGGATGACGGGGTCCCCATCGAGATCTTCAAGGGGCGCTACGGGCCGTACGTCAAGCACGGAAAGGTCAACGCCTCCATCGGGAAGGGCGTGGACCCGGCCGACGTGGACGTCCCCCTCGCCGTGGAGCTTCTCAATCGACGTCTGAAACGAGACCAGGCCAGAGGGAAAGGAAAGAGGAAAGAGAAAAGAGTGAAGAGAGGCGGCAGGTCGAGACGGGTGTAACGGCGTGGGCTCCCCCGGCGGAAATGCCGTCGGAGGAGGGTGTGCCCAGGCGTGTGTTGGGGAAGATCAGTGCAGAAACTGGAGACGCGGCTCCGCTGAGAATCCGAAGAGATGCGTCACCATATCCGACCCCCTGACGAACGGCTCCTCTTCACTCTAAAAGTCTGCTTGCGAATGTCCCCGTAGAAGAGGGAGGAGGGAGGCTCCAGCCGTCCCTCGAAATACCGGCTCACGTGATGGCCGAAGTGACAACACGGGGCCATTCTGCCCTCGTACGAGAAGTAGATCGACTCCAGCGGTGTGGCCAGGCAATGGCGTGGAGTCATCCGGGAACTCATGGGGAACTCGGAGTGGAGCGCCACCTCGATACCCATTCGCCGAGCCTGATCCAGCAGCCGGGAGATGCGGCGCTCCAGTTCTTCCAGAGGGGCGGCGCCGGTGGGACCCGGTCCCAATCGGTACTTGAGAAAGCTCTGTTCCCAGTCCCATGAGTTGGAGACCACGTTCAACTGCTTCAGATGAAGTACGCGGGCTCCACAGGACTCCATCCAGGGGAGCACCAGATCCAGCTCGTGAGCATTCTGCTCCTGGAGGGTGAACGCGATCCCCAGCAGCAACGAGCTGCGTGTCTCCCTCACCAGTCGAGCGAACTCCATCACCTTCTTCGTGACCGTCTCGAACGAGGCTCCCAGACGGATGCTGTTGTAGGTCGCTTCCGTCATGCCGTCCACAGAAATGGTAAGCCGGTCCATCCCCGCCTCGATCAGGGCCGTCGAATTCCGCCGATTCAAGATGGTCCCATTGGAGGTCATGCTGGTGACGCAGCCCTGTTCCTTTGCCATCCGCACCATCCGATAGATCTTCCGGTGCAGCATGGGTTCTCCCCAGCCCGTGAAATCCACCGTGTGGGCGTGGATCATGTCCTGCCGGATCCTGAGATAGGTCTCCATGGACATGTCCAGATGGGGATCCTCGCTGGAGAATCGGGGGCATATTTCGCATTCCAGGTTGCAGCGGAAGGTCGGCTCCAGATTGAAGGAGACGAATCGGTTGGAATGATTCTGGCCGCCCATGATTCGGCGCCCCCTTCCGGGCAGGGGGCGAACTGGGAGGGGCGACTTTCAGTCACCCGGCCTCCGGTTTCCCCCTGCATGCAAGAGGGTAAACTCCGATTCAGAATAGCAGAGAGACGGTGTTGGAAGTCTTTCCCTTGCCGTTCCGGTTGAATCCTCGCACCCTGTAGGAAAAGGCCCCCGTGACGTACTTGCCGATCTCATCCCGGTAGCGAGACGAGTTGGCGCCCACGATCCCGACGACCCGGAACTCGGCCCCGGCGTTGGAGCGGAGAATCTCGAACCCCAGTTCATTGTCGGAGCGGTCTTTCCAGGTCAGCTCGGTGGTGGCCATGGCGCCCTTGAAGCGCTTGACGCCCTTGAGATCGGTGGGTGTCGCGGGCGGCTCACCCGCCGCCGCGAACGCCGCGCCGGGAGCGAGCGGGAACAGCAGCCAGGAAACCAAAAAAGCTCTTCGTTTCATCCCTGTTTCTCCAATGTTCTCAGGTTGTCCTCCAGTCTACTACGGAAGCGACGTCTCAGCTTTACAGGAAGCCTCCAGCTCGGCTATTTTGCACTAAACCGATCGGAATTAATCCATGGCGAACCCTCCCGTCTACTACCCCGTATTCCTGGACCTTCGAGACCGTTCGTGCCTGGTGATCGGCGAGGGAGAACTTGCCGACGAGAAGGCGAGGGGTCTGGAGCAGGCCGGCGCCCGGGTCCTCCGGAACCCCGCTTTCGATCCGGATCGGAGCAATGTCTTCCTGATCGTGGCCGTCACCGACGATCCCGGTCTGGGCCGCCGGATCAAGGAGTTCGCCGACCGGAGGGGGATTCTGGTGAACGTGGTCGACCAGACGCCCAACTGCGGTTTCATCGCTCCGGCCATCGCTCGGCGCGGAGATCTGGTTCTGGCCATTTCGACCTCCGGCAAGAGCCCGGCCCTGGCGCGCAAGATCCGGCAACAGCTCGAAGCGCAGTTCGGACCCGAGTACGGAGATCTGGTCCGGGCTCTGGGAGAGGTTCGGCCACTGGTCAAAGAGCGCCTCAGCTCCTTTCGGGAGCGGAGTGAGTACTATAATCGGATGGTGAGGGATCCGGAGCTTCTGGAAACCGCCCGTTGCCACGGTGTGGCGGCGGTCCGGTCCCGGCTCGAGGAAGGCTTGCAATGAAGATCCTCCGGCCCCGCACCGGACGTGTCGTCGTGGTGGGCGCCGGCCCAGGAGACCCGGAACTGCTGACGGTCAAGGCGGTCCGTTGCCTGAGCCGTGCCGATGTGGTCATCTACGACCGGCTCGTCGATTCCAGGGTCCTGGACCTGATTCCCGATTCCGCCGAGGCCATTCCGGTGGGAAAGAAGGGGGGGCACTACGGTTTCTCCCAAGAGAAGATCCATGAGCTGATGGTATCTCGGGCCCGCGCCGGGAAAGAGGTGGTCCGTCTCCAGGGAGGGGATCCCCTCATCTTCGGCCGGGGCGGGGAGGAGATGGAGTACTTGTCGGCTCACCAGGTCCCCTTCGAGATCGTCCCTGGGGTCAGCGCCGCTTTCGGGGTTCCCACCGCTTCCGGGATTCCCCTGACCCACCGGGAGCTCTCCTCGTCCGTCCTGGTCCTGAGCGGGCATCGCGCCTCAGGTACCGGCCGGAATCCATCCTGGGAACTGGCCGGCCGGGCCGACACCGTCGTCTTCCTCATGCCCTTGGGAAACCTCAAGCAGATCATCTCCCGACTGGTGGTCCATGGAAGGCCGCTCGACACGCCGGCCGCAGTCATCGGATCGGGCACCCTGGAAAATCAACAGGAAGCGACCGGGACCCTGAGGAACATCTTCGGCCGGACTCGGAAGGCGGACATCCGCTCGCCCGCTCTTCTGGTGGTCGGGGAAGTGGTTCGCTTCCAGGCGCTGAGGGGGCGTTCGGCGGAGAACCTGCCTCGGGTCGAGACGGAACTGGCGGCCACCAGCAAGAAGCCGTGACCGGGGACCGATGGAAGCCGCCGGCCCTGGATTCCGCGCCGGTTACTGGACCCGATCCGTCACCGGGTCCATGTCGTCCATGAGGATCGATTCCCGGGAGGCGAAATCCTGCAACTGGGCCCTGAGCTTCTCGTTGAGCAGAACCATGGATCGGATGCTCTGGTAGTTCAACGGTTCCTTCTCCCCTTCATCGTTCACGACGAACGGGGGATTCGCCTGCACCAGAAAGGCGATGAGCTGAATCAGGAAGTTGCATTCTCCCGCTGACAGGCGCCAGCTGTAGTCGCGGTTCAGAAACTCTTGAATCCGGCGTTGCTGTTCGATTTTGGACTGGTCCATACGGGGCTCTTTCAGCCGCTTCTACCGCTCTCGGTAAGACTCGGCGTAGATGCGTCTCAAGGGGGCGAGACAGTAGGTTTCCAACAGGTCCTTCAGGAGTTCTACACGGCCCATGAGGCGATCCTCAGGGCGTGAATCGAGGACGAAGGTCAGGCGAATGATGTCGGCCTTGTCCTTGCGGATGTCCAGCGAGACCGAGTGGGACATCCTGGGATCGAAGTGGAGCAGATCGCTGAAGCTGAAGTGATCGAACTCGGGGTCGGTCCATGGCTTCTCATGCCGGCATTCCCAGTAGTAGTCCTGAAGCCGCCCCGTGAAGAGATCGTAGTCGAAACCGGCGGACTTGTTGTTGACGCTGGCCTCCACGCAGAGCCGCGTGTCCTTCCTCAGCGCGCCCAGGCCGTAGGTGACCTCCAGTTCCCGCCGCCGGGAGAACTTGATGCGATGGTTGCCGCGGCGATGGAATCTCTTGACTTCGGGTTCGACACCCACGTCCCGGCTGTCTTCCTCGGTGACGTAGCTCCGCTTGGCACGCTCGTACCATTCGTCCACGATCCGACGGGCGATGCGGTCGAGAAGGCGAAGCTGATCGTCTCTGGAACCCATGGTAGGCGGTATTCTCACAAAATTGTCGGCCAAATGTAAATTGTTGTAGATTGGTCTGGATGCATCCTGCCCGCGCCCTTCTCTGGATCGGCCTCTGGATGTTGTGCGCCTTTCAGCAGACCCCGATTCGGGTCGAGGTCGAAGCCGTCAACATCCTGGTTTCGGTCACCGATCAAAAGAACCGGTTCGTCACCAATCTCCAGAAGGACCGGTTCCAGATCTACGAGGACGGACGGCGCCAGTTCATCACCAATTTCAGACACGAGACCGCCCTGCCCTTGCGTATCGGTCTGCTCATCGACACCAGCTCCAGCGTCCGCTTGAAGCTGGAGTTCGAAAAGCGGGCCGCTACCCGATTCGTCCATTCCATCCTCCGCCCCCAGGATCAAGTGCTCCTGGTGGAGTTCGATTCGGGCGTCTCCCTCCTGCACGACTTCACGTCCAATCCCAGATCCATCGCCAAGGCGATCCGCGAACTGAAGGCGGGAGGCGGAACCAAGCTGTTCGACGCGTTGATGAGTGTCTCCTCCCAGAAGATGACCGATCCCGACACCCGCCAGGCCATCGTGGTCATCTCCGACGGGGTCGACCAGGACAGCCAGCACACGATGGAGGACGTCCTGCGGGGTATCCACGTCTCCGGGGTGACCGTCTACAGCATCGGCACCAGCCGCTTCGGAGCCGATCAGCAGAAGAAAGGGGAGAAGATCCTGAGGAATCTCTCCCGCGAGACGGGCGGACGAGCTTTCTTTCCCTACACCGCCGACGGACTGCAGCAGACCTTCGATCTCGTCAACGAAGAGCTCAGGTCCCAATATAGCCTGACGTACGTTCCCAGAAACCGTACCCGTGACGGCAAGTTCAGGGAGATCGAGGTCAAACTGTTCCGGGACAAGGGGCTGAACATCAGGCACCGCAACGGTTATTACGCGCCCGCGGTGTAAGGAGCGGCGACTTTCTTGTCGCCGAATGGGAGCGGCGACTTTCTTGTCGCCGATTGGGACCGGCGGCTTTCTTGCCGCCGAACTCCAGAGACCCAATCCACCACCAACTGAACGGCCAACACTCCCCCCTCCCCCCCCTCCCCTCAAGGCAGCCGCCGGAACTCCAGCCGGATCTGCTTCTTCAGGAATTCGATGGCTTCGTCCCGGTCGGTGCCCATGGCGGAGAAAGGGCGTATTCGGATGTAGGGGCCCGTGGCGTCGACCCGGGCCGACGCCAGAACCAGCGGGCCCAGCTCCTGGGTCGAGACGGCGAAGCGCATTCCCTTGTGCTCCCATTCCATGGTGGACAAGTCAGCCTCCGAGGCCGTCTCCGGAGCAGAGTGCCCGGACCCGGTCGGGAACCCGCAGCTTGGACTCGGTAACGTAATCCCATGACACGCAAACGGTCCTGCCCTGGGCGATCTTGCGGCCCGATCGACGCTCGGTCATTTCGTATTGGAAGTCGAAGCTGGTATTGCCGACTCGGGGGATCCGGACCTGGACCAGAAGGACCTCTCCCCAGTAAGCGGGCGAGAAAAACTGGCAGGAGGCTTCGACCGCGATCATCTGCAGATCGTGGATCCGCCGGGCGTTCAGAAAGTGGCGGAAGAAGGCCACCCGAGCCGTTTCCATGAAGGTGAAATAGCGGACGTTGTTGACGTGTCCCATGGCGTCCAGGTCGTGAAACTCCACTTCCATGGGGATCACCAGAGCCTTGCTGCCGCCGATGGTGGTTTCGGTCGGGGCGGACGCGGAGTCGAGTTTGCCCGCGGGAGTCATCGAAACGGATTCGCTCAGGAGGCGCCCGCGCCGGCGGCCGCGGGCTCCGGGTCCGCCGCCACTTCCAGCACCAGAGCCAGGCGGTTGATCATGTTGAAGAACCCGATCAGGGTGATCATCTCCACCACCTGGTCCGAGGTGTAGTGGTTGTCCAACTGCATCCAGAACTCCTCCTGGACGTCGTCCGGACTCAGGCTGGTCAGTTCGGCCAGCCGGATGGCTTCCTTTTCGTAGTAGACGAACAGATTGCTTTCCGCAGCTTGGTCGATGGCGTCCAACTGCTCTTCGGTCCAACCCGCCTCCCGAGCCCGTTTCAGGGCGGGGGCCGCCGTATAGGCGCACTTGTCGACCTGGCAGGTCCTGAGGATGACCAGCGATCGGATCTTCTCACTCAGACCCGTCTCACCCATGACCGTGCCGTACAAGGTTGCCACCGACTCCACGAAGTTGTCGCTGTGGGCCGAAGTCTTGATGAAGTTGGGCACGAAACCCAGTTCACTCTCCAGCGCCGAGTAGAGATTCCGAACCTTGTCATTTGCCGCATCCGGCTGTACCGGCAAATACCTGGGCATTTTGCCTGACTCCTTTCCGACTGATTCTTACGTCCGCTTAATTGTACGCTGTTGAGCTTTCCCGGTGTTCGTCCTGAGCTGGGCGAACTGGCGGTCGGCCAGATAGCTGGACCGGACCAGGGGGCCGCTCTCCACATGGTCGAACCCCAGACGCATTCCCGTCTCCCCCCAACGGCGGAACTCGTCCGGGTGGTAGTATCGATCCACCGGCAGATGCCAGGACGTGGGTCTCAGATATTGTCCCAGCGTCAAGATGTTGACCTGCCGTTCCACCAGGTCCTCCATGACCTGCAATACCTCGGCTTCGCGCTCTCCCAACCCCAGCATCATGCCGGTCTTGGTCGCCGTGTCCGGCGAGATCCGGCGAGAGTTGCTCAAGAGATCCAACGATCGTCGATAGTCGCCGCCGCCCCGGGCGGCAGGAAAGAGCCGGGGCACCGTCTCGATGTTGTGGTTGAGGATGTCGGGACCAGCATCCAGAACCGTCCTCAGCGCCGCCTCATCCCCCTGGAAATCGGGGATCAGGACCTCGACCACACACCCGCGGTGCAGCTCTCGAATGGCCTGGATCGTCTCGGCGAAGATGAAAGCGCCGCCGTCCGCCAGGTCGTCCCGGTCCACGGAGGTGACCACGACGTGTTTCAGGCCCATCTGCCGCACGGCCTCGGCCACCCGCCGGGGCTCCTCCCGGTCCAACACCGGAGGGCGCCCCTTGCTGACGGCGCAGTAGCGGCAGCCTCGAGTGCAGACTCGCCCCAGGATCATGAAAGTGGCCACCCCATGGGCCCAACATTCACCCAGATTGGGGCACCTGGCCTCCTGGCAGACGGTATTGAGGCCGAGGCCACCCAGGAGCCCTTTCAGTTCATGGACGCCTTCGCCGAACGGAGCCCGGACCTTGATCCAGGGTGGATGGCGCCGCCGCTTTCCCTTTCCCGCCACCATGGCGCATAACCTTAACAGCCTCCGGCAAATCCCGCCAAGGCGTTCCGGCTTCCGAGGAAAGAGAAAATAGGAAATGAAAAAAGAGTGAAGGCAGGCGAGGAGTTTACGCACAGCGGGGTGCAGACCGGGAGATGGCATCCAAAGCGGGACCACCTTGCGTTCTCTTCCAAACCAACACCTCTCTTTGCTCTTTTCTCTTTCCTCGTTTTTCTCTTTTCTCTTTTCCGGCTTCTCAACGTATACTGTGGCGGCTCAGCGGACGGGATCGGATCCGGATCGGGTGACTCATGACTGGCACGGAAGGCTACCTCGGCTTTCTACTCCTTCTCGTGTTTGCCGGCGCCACGGCCGGTGGAATGGTTCTGATCACCCAGTGGTTGGGACCGAAGGGCGGAGGCGCGATCCATGAGATGCCGTTCGAGTGCGGCAATGAACCTTCGGAGATTCGCCGGGGTCGGATTTCTGTAAAATTCTTCCTGGCGGCACTGCTTTTCGTCCTCTTTGACGTGGAGCTGATCTTTCTGTTCCCGTGGGCCGTTGTTTACCGGGAGCTCGGTTGGTTCGGGTTCTTCGAGATGCTGATCTTTCTGCTGGTCGTGCTTTCCGGGCTTTACTACTCGGTCAAGAGAGGAGCACTGGATTGGAAGTAGATTTCAAGGGCAGCCCCGAGTTGGGTTTCTTCACCAGCCGCCTCGACCAGGTGGTGGGGTGGGCGAGGAAGTACTCGATTTTTCAATATCCCTTCGTGACCGCCTGTTGCGGCATGGAGTATATGGCCACCGCCTGCGCCCACTACGACGTGGACCGCTTCGGCGCCGGTCTCCCCCGTTTCTCCCCGCGGCAAGCCGACGTCCTTTTCGTCGTCGGGACCATCAGCCAGAAGATCGCCCCGGTTCTGGTCAACGTCTACCAGCAGATGTGCGCCCCCAAGTGGGTGGTCGCCTTTGGAGTCTGCACCTGCACGGGTGGTTTCTACGACAACTACGCGACGGTCCGCGGAATCGATCACGTGATTCCGGTGGACGTCTATATCCCCGGGTGTCCTCCCCGGCCGGAGACCGTGCTGCAGGGCTTGATGATGCTGCAGGAAAAGATCCGGAAGCAGAGACAGGAGGTCTAGGAGAGGGAAGAGAAAGCCGGGGCGCCCGGCAGGCGGACCCCGGTTTCGCTGTTTTTTCGGGCTGATCACTTGCGGCGTATCCGCATACGGCGCGCACCTTGATCCCATTTGGCCGAAGGACGTTCGTCATTCCGATGCAGAGCACATCCCTGACCCGCCTCCAGGAGAGCTTTCCGGAAGAGATCCTGGGGACCCACTCCAGGTTGGGTGAGGATACGGCCACCCTGAAGCCGGAGGCTCTGGCCCGGGTCGCACGTTTTCTGAAGGAGGACCCCCAACTCCGCTTCGACTTCCTCATGGACCTCACGGCCGTCGACCACTGGAAGCGGAAGCCCCGCTTCGAGTTGGTCTACCACCTCTATTCCCGGTCGAAAAACGCCCGGCTGCGGTTGAAGGCGCCTGTGGACGGCTCGTCTCCGGAGGCCCCCTCGGTGACGCCCCTTTGGCCGGCCGCCAACTGGTATGAGAGAGAGGTATTCGACATGTTCGGGATCCGGTTCCGAGGACATCCCGACTTGCGCCGCATCCTGATGTACGAAGAGTTCCAGGGGCATCCCCTGCGAAAAGACTATCCCATCGACAAGCGGCAGCCCCTGGTGGGCCCCAAGGATTGAAACTGGCGCGATGACTGAGACCACCCGGACCATGTTGCTGAACGCGGGACCGGCCCACCCGGCCATGCACGGCGTGATCCGCATCGCGTTGGGCCTGGATGGTGAAGTGGTCCGTAGCGCCGACGTGGAGATCGGGTACCTCCACCGCGGATTCGAAAAGCATTGCGAGGCGTCCAGCTACACCCAGTGTTTCCCCTACACCGACCGGCTCAACTACGTCTCCCCGGTCATCAACAACTTCGCGTTCGCCGCGGGAGTCGAGAAACTGATGGATCTCGAGGTCCCGGAACGCTGCCAATACATCCGGGTGCTCATGAGCGAGATCTCCCGGATCTGCGATCACCTGACCTGTATCGGAGCCTCGGCCATGGAGCTGGGGGCATTTTCCGTTTTCCTGTACATGATCAAGGCCCGGGAGTGGCTGTGGGAACTGGTGGAGGAGGTCACCGGCGCCCGGCTCACCGTCTCCTATGGCCGGATCGGCGGGGTCAAGGCGGACCTCACCGCCGATTTCTCCGAGCGTTGCCGAGAGGTGATAGGCAAGGTGGAAGAGGTTCTGGAGGAAGTGGATGATCTCCTGACTCACAACCGCATCTTCTACGACCGGATGCGGGGAGTGGGCGTCATCTCCGCCGAATCCGCCGTGGCCTACGGCATAACGGGACCCTTCCTGCGGTCGACGGGCATTGACTACGACGTTCGCAAGGCCTTCCCCTACTTTGTCTACGACCGCATGGATTTCGATGTGCCGGTGGGCGAGCAAGGCGACAACATGGACCGCTACCTGGTTCGGATGGAGGAGATGCGGCAGTCGTTGCGGATCATCGAGCAATGCCTGGAACAGATGCCTGAGGGTCCGACCAACGTGGACCCGGAGGGAAGACTGATCTCCCCCGACCTGATGGCGGATCTGGGCAAGTTCGGCAAGACTCGCGGCCTCCTGAGCAACGAGGTTCTGATCCAGCCGACCCTCCAGGGATCGGAGAAGCGCTTCCACGACCGGGTCTACGCCGCCGACAAGACGAGCCGCCTTCCGGCCAAGGAGCAGGTCTATTCCAACATCGAGGGCCTGATGAATCACTTCAAGATCGTGATGATGGGCCACGGGATTCGCCCTCCCCGCGGCGAAGTCTATTTCCCGATGGAGGGCGCCAACGGCGAGTTGGCCTTCTATATCGTCAGCGACGGGAGCGACCGGCCCTGGCGGGTCCGTTGCCGTCCGCCCTGCTTCCCCATCATGGCGGCTCTCTCCAGCATCCTGGAAGGGGACCAGATGGCGGACATCGTTCCCACCTTCGGATCGGTCAACATGATCGCGGGAGAACTGGACCGTTGAGTTTCGAGTTCACCCGGGAGAGAAGGGAGCGCCTGGAGTCCCTGCTCAAGGTCTATCCCACTCGGCGAGCGGCTCTGCTCCCCGCCCTTCACCTGGTGCAGGAGCAGTTGGGTTACGTCTCCCCCGAAGGAGAGGAGCACGTGGCCCAGGTTCTCGGCTTGCCGGTCATCGACGTCCACGAGGTCCTGACCTTCTACACCCTGTACCGGACCCGTCCCATGGGCCGCCGGCACATTCGCCTCTGCACCAGCATCTCCTGCTGGGTCCGAGGTTGCCGCGGCGTCCAGAGATACCTTGGGGAGAAACTGGGAGTCGCCAGCGGAGGAACCACTGCCGACGGTGAGTTCAGCTGGGAGGCGGTCCCACAGTGCATGGGCGCCTGCGAGCTGGCTCCCATGATGCAATTGGGGGACGGCTACCATGGCCCCCTGAACCGGTCGGAGGTGGACCGGATCCTGGATGGAGAGAAATCACAAGGCCGGAACGGGCGATTGGAAATCGCCCCTCCGGCGGACCGGATCCTGGATGGTGAGACTTTGCGAGGGGAGGCGTGAGGGACCGGCTCCGGCTCATCTCCCGCGACTTCGGCAATCCCCAGGCTCGCAAGCTCGACTACTACCGCGAGCACGGCGGCTACCAGGCCGCTCTCAAGGCCCTGGATGAGATGGCTCCGGAACGGATCACCGAGGAGGTCATGAAGTCGAATCTCCGCGGTCTGGGAGGCGCCGGCTTCCCGGTGGGCCGAAAGTGGAGCTTCGTTCCCCGCGACACGGGCAAGCCCATCTACCTCGTGGTCAACGCCGACGAGGGTGAGCCGGGGACCTTCAAGGACCGCTACATCATGGAGTGGGACCCCCATCGGCTCTTGGAAGGGATGATCATCTGCGCCCGCGCGGTGGGAATCCACACTGCCTACATCTACATCCGCGGCGAGTACGTCCATCCCGAACGGATCCTCCGGGAAACCATCGAAGAGGCCTATCGGGAGGGTATTCTGGGGAGCCGGGTCCTGGGCCGCGACTTCTCTCTCGATGTCTACATGCACGTGGGAGCGGGGGCCTATATCTGCGGAGAGGAGACCGGCCTGCTGGAGTCGCTGGAGGGCAAGAAGGGGTGGCCCCGGCTCAAGCCTCCGTTCCCGGCGGTGGTGGGCGCCTTCGGATGCCCCACGGTCATCAACAACGTGGAATCCCTGACCTATCTTCCCCACATCGTCACCAACGGCGGGGAGTGGTTTGCGAACCTGGGCTCGGAGCGCAACGGAGGCCTGCGGCTTTTCTCTCTCTCCGGCGACGTCAAGCGGCCGGGGGTCTATGAACTCCCCATGGGGACGCCCCTCAGGGAGCTGATCTACGATTGTGGAGGGGGCATGGCCGACGGCAAGCAGTTGAAGGCGGTGATCCCCGGAGGAAGCTCGGCCGCCGTCCTGACCGCCGACGAGATCGGCGTGCCTCTGGATTTCGACCACCTGGCCAGGATCGGTTCCATGCTGGGTTCTGCCGGAATCGTGGTCATGGCCGAGGACGTCTGCATGGTGGAGGCCATGCGGGTGATCAGCCACTTCTATGCCCACGAGTCGTGCGGCCAGTGCACCCCCTGCCGGGAGGGCACCGGGTGGGTGGCCCGGACGGTGGACGCCATTCACGCGGGCCGGGCGAGGCGGTGTTCCGTGGAGGACCTCCTGCAGATCGCGGACAACATGTCGGGGACGTCCATCTGCGCCCTTTGTGACGGCGCCGCCATGCCCTTGCGGAGTTTCCTGGTCAAGTTCAGAGACGAGTTCGACTACCACCTGAAGCACGGGAGATGCGATTTGGAGCGGCGGGTTCCGGCCGGGGCCCAAGAGTGACGGCGTCCCGGCACGGCTCCGGGCTGATATCAGTCCGCGGCGAAAGTCCCGCGAGCACCGAAACCGGGGCTGCGCCCGCCGGACAAGGCGCTCTGAGGGAGCATACCGGGAGTATGTGACCGAGGAGCAACGCAGTTCGCGCACGATGCAGACCCGGTCGAATGCCGTGACGACTTTTGCCGCGGGCTGATATGGTGAATCCGATGGATACGGTCAATATCGACGGACAGGACATCCAGGTCGAACCGGGCACCAACGTCCTGGAGGCCGCGGAGCGGTTGGGGGTGATGGTTCCCCGCTACTGCTACCACCCGGGACTCAGCGTCGCCGGCAGCTGCCGCATGTGCGCGGTCGAGATCGAAGGCATGCCCAAGCTGCAGATCTCCTGCCACATTCGCGTCCGGGACGGCATGAAGGTCTCCACCGATTCGGAGCAGGTCCTCCGGATGCGCCAGGCCATGCTGGAGTTTCTGCTGGTCAACCATCCCCTGGACTGTCCCGTGTGCGACCAGTCGGGAGAATGCGATCTCCAGAATTTCTACATGGAGCATGGGCTGCACGAGAGCCGGGTCTACGAAGACAAGATCAAACGGAAGAAGGCTTTTCCCATCGGACCCCACGTCATGCTGGACCAGGAGCGGTGCATCCTCTGCACCCGCTGCGTCCGCTTCTGTGAAGAGGTGTCGGGGAGCCATGAGCTGGGGGTACTGGATCGAGGCGACCGGTCGGTCATCGACCTGTTCCCAGGCCGGGAGCTGGACAACAACTACTCGGGGAACGTCATCGACATCTGTCCGGTGGGGGCGTTGACCGAGCGGGAGTTCCGCTTCCAGTGCCGGGTCTGGTACCTCTCGCAGGAAGCGTCCGTCTGCAACGGTTGCTCCCGGGGCTGCAACATCGCGGTCCACTTCAATGTGCAGCGCAGCTACAAGGCGGACGGCAGGAGGGTCCAGAGGCTCAAGCCAAGGTTCAACCCGCTGGTGAACCAATGGTGGATGTGCGATCAGGGCCGATTCGGCTACGGTTTCGTCGACCGGGATCGCATCGAGAACCCCTGCCTGCGCATTGGAGGGGAACTCCAACCTCGCGCCTGGGAGGAGGTCCTGGAGGAGGTGGCCACGGCCCTGCGAACCACCGTCGAGAAGTTCGGAGCGGAGGGATTGGGCATCATCGCTTCTCCCCAGCAATCCAACGAGGAGCTCTATCTGGTCCGGAAGTTGTTCCAGGAGCAGTTGGGTGTCGCCGGAATTCCATTCCGGAATCCCTGGGAGAAAACGGCGGCGGAGGACGGGCTTCTGCTGCTGGGAGACCGGAACCCCAACAGCCGCGGGGCCGTGGATCTGGGTTTGCAGGGTGACGCGGAGCGGACCCTGGGGGATGCCGCGGCCGGTGGAGTGAAAGTCCTTTACGTCTTTGGGCACGACTTCGATTCGGACCAGGCCGGAGAGTTGATCCGGCAGGCCGAGTACGTGGTGTTCCAGGGCGCCAACTGGAACTCCACGGCCCGAATGGCCGACGCCGTCCTTCCCGGCGTCACCCACATGGAGAAGGAAGGGACGTTCACCAATTTCGAGGGACGGGTCCAACACTTTGCCCAGGCGCTGCTACCGCTGGGAGAGTCCAGGCCGGACCTGGAGATCCTTTGTGACCTGGCCCAACGATTGGGCCATGCCCTGTTCTACCCGGAACCGGAGGACCTCTTCTCCGAGTGGCGGGGCCGGAGCTACCAGGATCTGGGCGAGTTCGGGGAGATCCTCGGCTCGAACGGCGCCGGCTGACGGGGGTCCCGCACCCGAACAAGATGAGTACCCTGATCGTTCTGGCCAAGGTCTTCTTCTTTTTCAACGTGGTCATGGGCTTCGTCTATCTGCTCAGTTGGCTGGAGCGGAAGCAGAGCGCCGTGATGCAGGATCGAATCGGCGCCAACCGGGCCAGCATCCTGGGCCTGCGCTTGCTGGGGCTCTTTCACCCCATCGCCGACGCCCTCAAGATGCTGACCAAGGAGGACTTCGTTCCCAATCAGGGGAACCGCCTGGTCCACACCCTGGCTCCCGTCATCGCCCTCTTCTTCCCCCTGGTGAGCTTTGCCGTCATACCCTTCGGGGGCATCTACGAGTTGGGGGGACACACGGTGTCGCTCCAGATCCTGGACTTGAACGTGGGTCTCCTCTACGTGTTGGCCACCATGAGCATGGGGATCTACGGCTTCGTTCTTGCCGGCTGGTCTTCCGCCAACAACTACGCCCTTTTGGGAGGCCTGAGGGCCTCCAGCCAGATGATCGCCTACGAAATCACCCTGGGCGCCACCGTCATCGGCCTGATCATGGTCTTCGGGACGCTCCATCTCCAGGAGATGGTGCTCCAGCAGGGAGAGCTGTTGCTCGGCTGGCTTCCCCGTTGGGGGATCGTCCTGCAGCCGCTGGGTTTCATCCTGTTCACCACCGCCGCGCTGGCCGAGACCAAACGGGTCCCCTTCGACATTCCGGAAGGGGAATCGGAGATCATCGGCTATTTCGTCGAATACAGCGGGATGAAGTTCGGCATGTTCTACACCGCCGATTTCGTGGAGACGGTGCTGGCGGCCTCCCTGGTCACCACCCTGTTTCTGGGGGGGTGGCAGGTGCCCTATCTCACGCCGGGCGGATTCGAGTTTCCGTGGGGCGCCGCCTGGCCTCTTCCCCAGACTGTGGTGCTGTTGCTTCAGGTCGGCGCTTTCCTCTTCAAGGTCTCGTTCTTCTGCTTCATCTTCATGCTCATCCGCTGGACCCTGCCCCGCTTTCGGTGGGACCAGCTCTTGAGATTGGGTTGGACCATGGTGTTGCCCCTCTCCATCCTCAACATCCTGGTGACGGGGGTGGTCCTCTTGTGGCAGGGAACGAATTGATGACGAAGTATCTGTCTTGCCAGAGGAGAGCCAGTCGGCGTAGTCTCATGGCGTTCGGACGACGACGCGGGAAATGAGCGGGAACTGATCATGGCCATCAAGAAGGTCGAGGCCCAGCTGAGTTTCTGGGAATCCACCTATCTTCCGGGAATCCTGAAGGGACTTCGGCTCACCGCGCGCCATTTCTTCCGCAACATACTTATCCACCTGGCCCACAAGGTGGGATTGGCGCGGCATCTTCGCGGCGCCGAAACCTATCAGTATCCGGAAGAACGGCGGCCGCTGGCCTCCAGGCTGCGGACCCTGCATCGGCTGACTCGGCGGGAAGATGGCTCGCCCCGATGCGTGGCCTGCATGATGTGCGAAACGGCTTGTCCCGCCCGCTGCATCTACATCGTGGCCGGTGAGCACCCCAACCCCCAGATCGAAAAATATCCGGTTCGGTTCGACATCGACCTGGGTCTCTGCGTCTTCTGCGGCTACTGCGTGGAGGCGTGTCCCGAGGACGCCATCCGGATGGACACGGGGATTCTGGAGTTCTCCTCCTACACGCGGGAAGGAATGGTCTACGACATGGCGAAGCTCCTGGAGAGCTCGCCGGCGCCGCAAAAAGATTGAGCCCTTCCGAGCGGACGGGACATCGAGGAATGGGCGACTGGAAATCGCCCCTCCACTCTCTCAGCCGAAAACCCGGCGAAACGAGCGCCAGTAGACTTCCTTGACCTCCTCCATGCCCGGCTCGGCTCCCGCCTCGGCTGCCAGCGAAGTGACGGGACAGCCTGCCATGCCGCAGGGGTTGATCAACTGGAAGTACCTCATGTCGGGGTTCAGGTTCAGGGCGAACCCATGCATGGTGACCCAACGGCGCACCCCCACGCCGATGGACCCCAGCTTGCCCCGCCGGGTCCAGATGCCGGTCAGGCCTTCCCTGCGGAACGCCTGCACCCTGAAATGGGCGGCCGTGTCCAGCAGGCTCTGCTCCAGGGTCCGCAGGAACAACCCCACGTCGCGTCCCCGTCTCCGCAAGTCCAGATGCGGGTACCCGACCAGTTGTCCCGGTCCGTGGTAGGTCACGTCGCCCCCGCGATTGATTCGGACCAAGTCGATGGGACGTCCCTCAGGATCAAAAGGGGCCAGCAGGTTCTGTGCGTTTCCCCCGCTCCCCACGGTAAAGACGTGGGGATGCACCACCAGATGGAGAGTCTCCTCCTGACGACCGGCCGCAACTCGACGGACCGTCTCGTCCTGAAGCGCAAAAGCCTCCGCAAACGGCAGGACCCCCAGGTCGTGGAGAATCACGTGGAAATTCTAGCACTGGAGCGGCGACTTTCCAGTCGCCGACAGGGGGTTTAGGAGGGACCGGAAGTTTCCCCTCCGCTCATCCATTGGAATCTCCCAATGGGAATCATGTCTATTTTTGGTAGATTGTCCGGTCTCGGGACAGGTGACCGGGTAGCTACGGCGCGGCCATGACCAAGATCAACAAGCTCATCAACCAGGAGATTGCGCCCCCTTCCCTGATCACCCTCCTGTTCCTCACCTTCGCCGTTCTGACCCGGGAGTTCGGCCGCCTGACCGAGCTCCTCATCCGAGCCGACGCTCCCGTCCTGACGGTCGTCAAGACCGTGTTGTCGATTCTGCCCAGCATCCTGGTCTTCAGCGTGCCCCTCTCCTTCCTCATCGGGACGCTGATCGGATTCAGCCGCCTCTCCACCGACAGCGAGATCGTGGCCATGCGAGCCTGCGGGATCGGCGTCCACCGGATGGTGCGCCACGTGGTCAACATCGGATTGCTGGTGAGCCTGCTCACGCTGGGACTCACCCTGGTGTTGCTGCCGGCCGGGAACTGGAACCTGCAGACGCTCCGTCATGAGATCGGCGTCCAGCCGGTCCTTTCCCGGATCAAAGCGCGCGTCTTCTACGAAGGGCTGCCGAAGGGTTGGGTGCTCTACGCCGGCGACGTGGACCTGAGGAACGGATTCTGGAACGGGGTCTTCCTTTCCACCGGCAGCGATGCGGAGACCGAAATCGTCCTCTCCCGGGGCGGGGAGGCCCTCATCGACGAAGACAAGCGCCGGGTCCAGTTACATCTTGAGGACGGGCTGCGCTACAACACCCCGCGGGACGCTCCCGAAAAAATGACGCTGAGCCGGTTTCGCAATTGGGACTTTGCGCTCCCACTCCCTCCAGTGGAACAGAACTCGAACGGTCCCAGGCGCTCCGAAGACAAAGCGCCAACTCAACTCTGGAGGGAGATCCAAGGCGATCCGGGCGCCACGCGAGACCGGAGTTGGATGGAGTTGAACCGCCGGTTGGCGCTGGCGGTTTCGCCGATCATCTTCGCCGTGCTGGGAGTCGCTCTGGGCGCCCGCAATCATCGTGGCGGGCGCGGATACGGGCTGGTGGCCAGCGTAGTGGTGGCGCTGGCCTACTATGTCCTCTTCGCGACCGGTTTCGAGTTGGCCCGCGGCGGGATGCTGCATCCCCTGGTGGGTGTGTGGGGAACCAACCTGCTGACGGGATTGCTGGCTTGGGCCACATTCCGTTACGGCGCCTTGGATTCGAGACCGTTGCGCTGGCGCCAGGTCTACCCTCGTCTGGACCGGAAGTTGACCCGAGCCGCCCAGAGTTTCCGGCGGATGCTCTCGACGATTCGAAGCAGTTCCGGCTTCCAACGGCGCCGGTCCCGCCTGATCCAGATGCGGCCCCGAGTGGCTCGCGTCATCGATCTCTACCTGGTGAAGACCTTTCTCCTCTACTCCTTCCTCGCCCTCTCGGTCACGATGGCCCTCTTCTATCTCTTCACCTTTTTCGACCTCATCGACGACGTCCTGGAATACGATAGTCCCTACGGCTTGTTGATCTCCTACTTCTTCTACCTGGCGCCCCACATCCTGATGCTGCTGGTGCCCCTTTCCATCCTCATCGGCACCCTCGTCACCTTCGGCCTGCTGGACAAGACGGGTCAGATCACGGCGCTCAAGGCCTGCGGCGTCAGCGTGTACCGCGTGAGCCTGCCGGTGCTGGGGCTGACTCTGCTGGTGGGAACCTTCCTCTACGTGCTCCAGGAATACGTCCTTCCCTACGCCAACCAGCGGCAGGACAACCTGCGCACCATCATCAAGGGCCGTCCCGTCCAGACCTTCTACCAGCAAGGACGAAATTGGATCTTCGGCGAGGGGAAACGGCTCTACCACTACAATTACTTCGATGCCCAGCGGGGCCTTTTCGGCGACCTTTCCGTCCTCGACCTGGACATCCAGGAGGGACGGCTGAAACGGCACGTCTATTCTCAGAAGGCGGCCTGGGACCGGCACACCGGACGGTGGGTCCTGTCCCAAGGCTGGATCAGAGAGCTGGAACACCCGGAGCGAAAAGATTTCATCCGGTTCGAGAGCCGTGAATTCGAACTGAGCGAAGGTCCCGAGTACTTCGCCCGTGAAGTGAAGGAATCCAGCAAGATGACCTACCCGGAGCTGAACCGGTACATCCTCGACCTGCAACAGGGAGGCTTCGAGGTGGACCACCTGAAGACGGATCTCTACACCAAGATCTCCCTGCCTCTGGTCACACCCATCATGGCCATACTGGGCATCCCCTTCGCCTTCTCCATGGGTCGCAAGGGGGCGCTCTACGGCATTGCGGCCGGGGTGCTCATCGGGATCTGCTACTGGGGCGCCTTTGGGATCTTCGGCATGATGGGCGCCAACGGCCTGCTCTCGCCGCTGCTGGCCGCCTGGGGTCCCAATCTCCTGTTCAGTACGGGCGCCATTCTCCTTTTTTCCATGGTCCGAACTTGAGACCATCTTCGCGGCGGTGCTGAAATGGGATCGGTGAGTCGAGCTCGGAAGAAACCCGAGGGCTTTCAGGTCATTGCCCACGAACGGACCTTCTTCAAGGTCCTGGATCTCATGGAAGACTTGCCCAGGGGCAGGATCCTGGACATTCCCTCAGGCGAGGGAGGAATCTCCCACTGCCTGCGAGAAATGGGTTTCCAGACGGTGGCGGCGGACCTGGACCCGGGCTTCTTCAAGTGCGAGGGCGTGGAATGTCTCGGTTTGGACATGAACCGCCCCCTGGACTTGCCGGATGAGTCGTTCGACTACGTCGTCTGTCTGGAAGGCATCGAGCATTTGGAGCACCCCTTCCGTTTCATCCGGGAATGCCACCGGATCCTCAAGTGGCAGGGCAGGCTCATCCTTTCGACTCCCAACATCCTGAATTCGGCTTCGAGGCTGAAGTACTTTCTGACCGGGTTCTATTCTCTCTGTCCCCGTCCCCTGAACGAGTTCGCCCACACTCCCGTGTTCGACCACATCAACCCCATGACCTACTACCAGATCCGGTACGCGCTCCACAGCAGCGGCTTCCGGATCACTCAAGCCACCACCGACCTCTGGCGCCGCTCCTGCTGGCCGCTGCTCCTCTTCTATCCCTTCCATCGGCTCTACTCCATCCGGACCATGCGCAAGGAGACCGATCCCCGCCAGCGGGAGGCCAACAAGGACGTACGCCGGGCGATGCACAGCCTGGATCTGCTGGCGGGCCGCACCTTGGTGCTGGAAGCCGTGAAGACCCACGCTTCAGGGATCGAGAGGATCGACGCCTCCGACGCGCGGTCGTAGGAGGGGCGATTTCTAATCGCCAGGAGGGGCGACTTTCTTGTCGCCCACTGGGCCAGGCGACTTTCTTGCCGCCTGCTCTTCATTGCCGCTATGCGATTCGGTGGCCGGGAAGTGTAGAGGGGTGAAAGTGTAAAGTGGGGACTCCGTCCCCCCTGCCCCCCTGTCGGCGGCAAGAAAGCCGCCGCTCGTGCGCCCGACATGGGCTGTATCTAAGGGATGAAAGATCCCAAGGGAGGTGATGGGACCAACCCTAGCCGAACCGCAAGGCGTAGCCGCGAGGTGAAGCTGAAGGAAGCGGAAGGCAAACCCACGACCGCAGGAACACGAACCGGCAGCGAGGCCGGGTGCGGGCGGTGAGCTGGCGAGCAACAGCGAAACCCGAACCCCATCCAGACGTACCAGGTAGAGCCGGGCGGCCCGGGGGGAAAGATGCAGCACCTTACTCGGGGAGATCTCAAGGGTGAGAGCCCTTGAGAAGTCAGCAGAGGTCGTAGTAGCGAAGAAGCCGGGTAGAGCCGGTGGAGCGAAGGACCGAAGGAGTCGTACCGACCTTATGGAGGACTCGCCAATGGAGGCGCCAAGAACTCCGAAGACGGGAGCCGGGGAGAGATCCTCTGGCCCGGGTCCGGAAGGCCCAAGGGTGGAACCCGTCAAGCCGGAAGGGCGGAGATCGAGTCTCGGTGGCGGCGAAGACCCGGAAAGAAGGGAGAGGTACGAGTCGCTGATGGAACAGGTGGTCTCGGCGGACAACTACGGGGCGGCCTTGGGAGCGGTACTCCGCAACCGGGGGGCGCCGGGGATGGACGGCATGAAGACCACCGAACTGGAGGGACACCTTCAGAAGCACTGGCCGCGAATCCGTGGCAAGTTGCTGGACGGGACCTACGCGGTGACCCCAGTGAGGCGGGTGGAAATCCCGAAACCGAACGGTGGGGTCCGCTGCCTGGGGATCCCCACGGTGCTGGATCGATTCATCCAGCAACTGCTGTTGCAGGAGCTGGGGCGGATCTTCGAACCGGGGTTCAGCGAGCACAGCTACGGGTTCCGACCGGGACGCAGCACTCACGATGCCGTGAGAGCGGCACGGGAGTACGTGGTCCGGGGAGGCCGGGACTGGGTCGTCGATCTGGACATCGAGAAGTTCTTTGACCGGGTGCATCACGACATCATGATGCGGCGAATCGGGGCCGTCATCCGGGACAAACGGGTGCTGAAACTGATTGGCCGGTACCTGCGCAGCGGGGTTCTGGTGGAAGGCGTGGTGGTGGGAGCCCGGGAGGGGACGCCGCAAGGCGGACCGCTCTCCCCGCTGCTGGCGAACCTCTACCTGGACCCGCTGGACAAAGAACTGGAGAGACGCGGGTACTGCTTCGTACGCTACGCGGACGACTGTAACGTCTACGTAGGGGGAGCGACCGCGGCGGATCGAGTGGTCCGGAACCTGCCGCAGTGGATCGCGAAGCATCTGCGGTTGAAGGTGAACGCGCGCAAGACTGGAGTGGGCCGGCCCTGGGAGCGGAAGCTCCTGGGGTTCCGGATCACCCGGAAGGGGCAGATCGAAGTGGCCCCGGAGAGCCTGAAGCGGCTGAAGTTACGGGTGCGCCAACTCTGGGACGCCCGACAGAACCTCAGCAGCCTGGGACTGAGAGACCAATGGCGGCAGCACATCCGAGGCTGGTGGGGATACTACCGGCTGGCGGAATGGCGGCGTCCGGTCTGGAGGTTGGAAGGCTGGATCCGGCGCCACATGCGCAAATGCTTCTGGTTGCGCTGGCATGGTTGGCGAGGGCGTCTCCGGCGACTGCGGTCTCTGGGGGTGCGTGAGCCGCTGCTTCGAGTGGCCCACAGCAGTCGAGGAAGCTGGCGAATCGCCCGGCACTCAGCGCTGCACACGGCCCTGAGCAACCGCCGTCTGCGCCGCTATGGGTTCCTCATTCCATCGGACCTCGGGTGACTCCAACCGCCGGATACTGAAAACGGTACGTCCGGTGGTGTGGGAGGGTGCAGGGGCGCAATCCCCTGCACTCGACCCGATCTCACTCCGTGTATTTCACCAGAATCTCGACGCTCTTGAGGGAGAGGGGGCTGGTGATCTGGGGATTGCGGGCCCGGACTGCGGTACCGATCCGGTTCCAGCCCTGCTTGAGCTGGGGAGGACCCGCTGCGAACTCGAGCCAGGTCTCGTTGAAAAAGACGTGTTGCGTGTCGGGATCCCCGATGGGGCGGCCATTCAGGGTGACCTCCAGCCGGTCCTGAGGGGTCAGTTGGTCCACCAGAAGACGGAGCGTCGCCGATTTCAGGACGCCTTCCCGGCTGGCCGCTTCCAAGTCGTCCGCCACGTCCAGCGAGACTTCCACCTCTTCTCCCACCTTCGCCAGGTCCAGCGGCAGCCGGCCGGCTCCCCACTTCTGCTGATCCGCCAGGTAGTGCTTGTCCTTGCGGGCGATGACCTGGGGATCCCCCAATTCCTTCCAGGGGAGGCGGTCGTATTGCCGATCCCGAACCACCTGCAGGTAATGGTTGTTGAACACGAAGATCCCCTGGGCGCCGGCCCGGTAGTGGGCCGCGGCCACGGCGCGGCACATCTCGGCCGTGTAGTAGTCCTTCTCGTTCCAGATGAGCTTGGCCGAGAGGGGTCTGGGCTGCTGGAAGAGCCCCAGGCCCTGGGCCACGATCCGGGTGCGGGTTCCCCGAGCCGCCTCCACGTACTCCTCTACTGGGAGACGATGCTTGTTCCCCGGCTGGTAGCCGACGATGAGGATGTCCAGCAGCCCCTTCGAGAGCCAACTCCTCACGTCCATTCCCTGCGCCAGGGCCTCGTCCAGAGAGCGGGGCACCCTCACCGATAGGGAGAGCCGGCGGCCCACCCGCTCCCCTTTCTCGTCCAGCGCCCGCCGGATTTCACCCAGCAGCTCGGTCATAAGGGGCGCGCCCTCCGCTTCGCTCCCCTGGGGAAAGAGGAAGGGGTGACGGCAGAAGTCCCAGTCCAGACCGTCCAGGTCGTAGTTCTCGATGGCTTCCCGGGCCAGGGCCAGCTTGTACTCCCGGACCTGGGGCAGAGCGAAGTTGTAAGCCGTCCTGCGGATGCCTTCTTCGCCCAGGAGCCAGTCGGGATGCCGCTTCTTGACGGGCGACATGAGAGGGTCCTCCACCCCACCCTCCAGACGGGTGTCGTGGATGTCGTTGACCCGCATGCAGACGAAGACCTCCAGGCCGGCCCGGTGCCCATGCTCCACCACCACGGCGACGGGGTCGGTTCCGGCCTCCATCAACCGTTTCGCGTTCTCCCGGATGCGCCAGAGCCCGGCGCTCTGAAAGGAAGGGTTCTCCGTCCCCCAGATGGGGCCCACCTCCGTCCGGTGCGAGTAGTAGTCCGAGAGCCGGTGGGACGGGGACCCCAGGTAGGGGTCGGTTCCCAATTGCCAGAACAGGGTGTTGATCTGGGTGTCCCGGAGAGGTTCTATAGCCAGCTTGACCAGGCCTTCCACTCCGATGGGAGCTTCCAGCACGGGACCCGCCACTGATCCCCCGTCGTTGGAGAGGATGAATCGGTACTTCCCGGCGGGCCTTGCCTCAGGTTCCTCCTCCGCGGCGCAACCCGACAGCAGGAAAACGGCACCGGCGGCGGCGGGAGCCAGGAGACGGCGGCGGAAACGGAAGCTCATGCCAGCAGTTTCGCAACCACCGTGCCCCCCACGTCGGTCAGCCGGAAGTCGCGGCCCTGGAAGCGATGGGTGAGGCGGACGTGATCCAACCCGAACAGATGCAGGATGGTGGCGTGGAGGTCGTTGATGTGAATCGGGTCCTCGACCGGGTTCCATCCGATGTCGTCGGTCCGGCCCAGCACCTGTCCCCCTCGGATGCCTCCCCCGGCCATGAACATGGAGAAGGCGAAGGGATGGTGATCCCGGCCCGTGTTCGGCTCCCGGCCCACGCGGTTCTCACCCAGAGGAGTCCGGCCGAACTCCCCACCCCAGATCACCAGGGTCTCGTCCAGCAGCCCTCTCTGCTTGAGATCCTTCAGGAGGGCCGCCACCGGCTGATCGCACATCATGCAGTTGAAACCCAGTCCGGTTTCCAGGTTGCTGTGGTGGTCCCAGGAAGCATGATAGATGTTGACGAAGCGGACACCCCGCTCCACCAGGCGCCGGGCCAGCAGGCAGTTACGAGCATAGGTGGAGAAGACTCCCGACCGGTAGCCACGGTTGGGCTTGTCCTTCCATTCCTCCTCGGTCCGATTCACGCCGTACATCTCCAGCGTCTTTTCGCTCTCGCCGCCGAGATCGATGAGCTCGGGCGCCGAGGACTGCATCCGGAAGGCCAACTCGTAGGATGCGATCCGGGAATGGATCTCGGGATCCCGGGTTTGCTGGTAGCGCTCCTGGTTGAGCTGCCGGAGCCGGTCCAGTCCCAGACGCTGGCACTCGTGCGGGAGTCCTGCCGGATTGGTCAGGTTCAGAACCGGGTCGCCCTGGTTTCGAAACAATACGCCCTGGTAGTTGGTGGACAGGAATCCGCTGGTCCAGTTGGAAGCGCCGCCGCTGGTTCCCCGGCCGGCCGTGAGCACCACGTACCCGGGCAGGTTCTCCGACTCGCTGCCGAGTCCGTAATTGATCCAGGATCCCATGGAGGGCCGGCCGAAGGTGGGCACACCCGTGTTCATCATGAGCTGGCCCGGATGGTGGTTGAAGGTGTCGGTGTGGAGGGACCGGATCAGGGCGATATCGTCGGCGCAGCCGGCGATGTGGGGCAGCAGGTCGGAGATCTCCATCCCGCACTCGCCCCGCTTCCGAAACCGGACCCCGGAACCCTTCAGGACCGCTGTCTCCTTGCGGATGAAGGCGAATCTCACCTTCTCCAGCAGCGACTCGGGCATGGGCTGTCCGTCCAACTTCATGAGCTTGGGCTTGGGGTCGAAGAGGTCCAACTGGCTGGGCGCGCCCGCCATGAAGAGGAAGATGCAGGACTTGGCCGTGGGCGCGAAATGGGGTTGCCTGGGGAAGAGAGGGTTGGTGATGCCCGCGTCGGGCTTCGCCTGGAGCAGCCCTTCGCCCGCCAGCACGGAGGCCAGGGCCGCGGTCCCGAGGCCGCTGGCCGAAGTAGTGAGGAAGTCGCGGCGGGAGGCCAGCAATCTGTTTTCCGGAGAATCCATAGTCTTCACTCCCGGGTCAGGAACTCGTCCAGATTCAGAATCATTCGGCTGGCGGCGATCCAGGCGGCCGTCTCGGTGGCCTCGGTCCCGTCGGCGGACCCGGCGAACTCGGCGGCGGCCTCAGGCTCCCGTTCGAAGGCGCTGCGGTGCTCGGCCAGCAACTCGTGGACGATCTCCACTTCTCGGCGGTTCGGGTCGCGGGCCAGTGCCAGGCGAAAGGCGTATCCGATCCGATCCGCTTCCCCGGAAGGGGCCTCTTCCAGAATCCTTCGTCCCAGCGATCGGGCACTCTCGACGAAGAGAGGACCGTTGAGCAACGTCAGGGCCTGAAGCGGCGTGTTCGACCGGATCCGGCGAACGCAAGAGGTGTTGGAATCGGGACTGTCGAAGGTCATGAGCATGGGGTACGGCACGGTCCGCTGAAAGAAGATGTAGAGGCCCCGCCGGTACTTGCCGGTCCCGGAGCTTTCGGGCCACTCCGTCCCGCCATACCCCAGATCGGCCATTCCCGCCGGCAGCGGCGGGTAGACGCTCTTGCCGCCCACTCGCGGCTCCAGCAGTCCGGCCACCGCCAGATAGAGGTCCCGCGTCGCTTCCGACTCGACTCGGAAACGATTCTGGCGGGCCAGGAGCAGATTCTTCGGGTCTCTCTCCATGAGTTCGGGACGGATGTGGGAGGACTGCCGGTAGGCGGCCGACGTCACGATCAATCGCACCAGTTCCTTGCGGCTCCAGCCGCCGGCCACGAACTCCTTGGCCAGCCAATCCAGGAGCCGGGGATGGGACGGTTTCTCACCCCGCGTGCCGAAGTCCTCGCTGGTAGCCACCAGTCCCCGGCCGAAGAGATGCTCCCAGAAACGGTTGACCTCGACCCGGGCGGTCAGAGGGTGTGAGGGATCGGTCAACCAGAGGGCCAGATCCAGCCGGTCCGGGTCCTTCCCGCGCGGCTCCAGCGGCGGCAGGACGGAAAGCGTATTCGGCCACACCTCCTCCCCCGGAATCAGGAAATCTCCCCGCATATGAATGTGGGTCCGGGGCGGGTCGGGGTTCCGGGCCAGCGTCTGGGCCATGGTCCCCGGAGGACGGGGCCGGGCCCTGCGGTGTCCCTCCAACGCCGCCAGACGGTTCCCGACACTCGGGTCCAGGTCGACGTAGAAGTCCAGGACCGCGGATTGCTGCTGCGGGCTCCGCTCCCCGGCCGGCACCGCCAAGGCCCGCTCCACCGGCAGGGGGAAGACCTGCTTCAGATCCTTTCGCGGCGTCTGAGTCACGTAGGCCCTCAGGGAGCCGATGTTGTGGCTCTCGCCGTGGAGCTGCTCCAGGGTCAGGGTGAGTGACGATCCGCCGTAGCGCCCCAGGCTCTGAGTGGTCACGAAGACCGCCTGCTGATCCCGGTTGGGCCCCAGGGGGCCGTTCACGCTCCAACCCGTCTTGGGATCTCCGTCCACGGCCTTCTCGATCTCGAACCCCTTCTGGGAGTAGCCGGCAACCACCCTCTCCACCGGCACCTCGGTGGGCTTGACCGGGTCGGAGAGCCGGGCGTCTCCGAGCTTGAGCTCGGAGAGGACGAAGTTGCCTTCCGGCGATCGTCCGGGACCGCCCGAGGGAAGGGATTCGTGGGTCGGAAAGTCGAGCCGAATGGCGTTGATGCCCCGAAGCTCGACGTTGGCCACCAGGGTGTAGCGGTCCTGCTTGGGATTGTTGCCGCTCACCAGGAGTGCGCCGGTCTCGTCTTCGCTGAACTCGGCGCCCCCGGCAGCGGCGTAGCCGGACAGGTCCAGCGGAATCCACTCCACGGGAGAGTGGTCCAACCCCTTTTCCCAGAGAGCCACGGCCTGCGCCCCCTCCAGCTTCTCCTTCAGCTCCGAACGTTGCTCCTCCAGGGCGGCCAGCAGCTTCCCATGCTCCCGTTCCCACTGCTGGGACGCCAACCGGTAGGCCACCTGCTCCCGCGGAAGCGGGGCGGGGATGTTCTTCTCGATCCCGGTGTTGAAGAAGGAGAAGAACTGATAGTACTCCCGGTGGGAAATGGGGTCGTACTTGTGGGAGTGGCAGCGGGCGCAGCCCACGGTGAGCCCCATGAACACCAGGCCCGTGGTGTCGGTCCGGTCCACCACCTGCTCCACCCGGTATTCCTCCGGGTCCACCCCCCCCTCGGTGTTGGTCAGCGTGTTGCGGTGAAATCCGGTGGCCGTCTTCTGCTCCACGGTGGCCCCCGGCAGCAGGTCTCCCGCCAACTGCTCCAGCACGAACTGGTCGAAGGGAAGGTCGCGGTTGTAGGCGTCGATGACCCATTCGCGATAGCGCCAGGCATGGGGGCGGACGTTGTCCTTCTCGAAACCGTCGCTGTCGGCATAGCGGGCCAGATCCAGCCAGTGCCGGGCCCAGCGTTCCCCGAAGTGGGGCGACGACAACACCCGGTTCAGCAACCGCTCGTAGGCGTAGGGACGCCGGTCGCTCAGGAAGCGCTCCCGCTGAGCCGGCGTCGGAGGCAGGCCCAGGAGATCCAGATGGAGTCTCCGGATCAGGGTGGACCGGTCGGCTTCGGGGGAGGGCTCCAAACCTTCACTTCGCAGCTTCTGCAGCACGAAGGCGTCGATGTCGTTTCGCACCCAATCGCTGTCCGCGACCCGGGGCGGCGGATCCTGCCGAACCGGTTCGAAAGCCCAATGGCCTTCGCCGGAAACCGATCTGCCCGGTGCTTCGTCCGGAGTTCGGCGGTTGGAAACCGCCGCTCCTTGGGTCCAAATGACTCCCTGATCGATCCAGGCCCGCAGGATCCCTACCTGTTCCGGGCTGAGGGGCTCCCCGTCCAGGGGCATCTTCAAGTCGTCCATGCCCGCCACCAGACGGATCAAACGGCTGCCGGAGCTGTTCCCCTCCAGCACCGCCGCGCCCTTGTCCCCGCCCGCCAACAGGTCCGGACGGGTGTGCAGCCTCAGTCCTCCCATGGCCAGGGCAGGCCCATGGCACTTGAAACAACTGGCCTCGAACAGGGGAAGGACGTCGGTCTGAAAGTCGACCGTCCGCTCCACGGGAGGAGCCACCGTCGCTGTTTTCCGTTCGGTCCCCGCGGCCGCCGACTCCGGCGCCAATGCCAACAACGCAGCCAAGGCCGCTAGGATGACAAAAACACGGCAAGCTGAAATCCAGAACACGCTCACGGGTCCGCTCCTCTTGGTTTCGGCCATTCTATATTCCTGGACGCCGACTTTCGCGTTTTTCTGAATCGTACCGTTTTAGATATCGAGAGATCGAGGACCGGGATCAGGGGTCCCGTCCAACCCTGTACGAGGGCGGCGGTGGGGCGATTTCCAATCGCCCAATCCTTCCTGTTTCTGGAGCTCGTCCGGGATGTTATTCTTGTTTCTACGAGGAACCGATGCCACCTGAACTTGCCGAGTGGATCACTCCCGCGATTCTCATTCTGGGATTCTTCTACCTGGACCGATCCATCCGATCCGTGCGCGGTGATTTGCGAGCGGACATAAAGGACTTGCGTGACCGTATGGATCACCAGATCGGAGATCTCCGTGACCGCATAGGACGGGTCGAAGGCACTCTCGATGTGCTGCGGGATTTCTTCGTCCGCAATGGACGCGGCACCGCCGCCTGAACTCAGTCCCGGCCTGGATCGTCAGGCCTGACGCGACGCCGGTGAATCGAGCACCTATTCTTCTCCCAGCAAAGTAAGGGAGTCGATGCGGTCCAGCAGGTCGCCCCTGCTCGGTGACAACTCGCTGATCTCGAGTCCCGGCGACAGACTGGTGATGACCGATTTCCCGATCAGAAACCGCCCCGAGCTTGACTCGTCCCGGGAAGCCGTCCGGAGTCCCCAGATGGTGTGAAACGCCACCGGGGAGCCCCGGAAGGCTCCGAGATAGAGCATGACGTGGCCCCTGATGTTCAGAAGCGTGCGGAAGGGGACCGCCGCTTCCAGAATTCGCTTTCGTTTTTCGTCCGCGGAGAGCTTGGCGAGGTCCACGTTTTTCCCCGCACTCGCCTGACTTCTCGAGTTGCGCGGCAGGCGAAGTCCGAAGGGCAGGAAGATATCCAGGATGGTGGAGGAACAGTCGCGATGACCGCCCAGTCCACCCCAACCGTAGGGCTGCCCCACGATCTGGTTGATCAGCTCGGCCAGACGATCCTGGGAGAACGGAAACGGAATCGGCGCGGCATCCTGTTCCGCCAGCCGGACCTGCGAAAGGGAAGCCCGGCGACTCGCGTCGGCCACGGGAGCCAGCAGCCGGACACCGCCTGGTTCGGCCCCGTCCGCCAGGGGCAGCAGCATTCCGATCCGCCCCTCGAAGAGGAATCCGCCGGGGTCCCCGGAGACTGGGATCCGGTCCCGCCGCAGGGCGGCCAGACGGGGCTGCCGGTACGCGGCCATGAACTCCTCGTCGACGAACGCCACGTCCCGCGCATCGATCCAACCGCAGGTGTAAGGCGATTCCGCTCCCAGAAACCGTCCGTCCCGGGAGACGTGGGTCAGGAAGAGGGGCGTCCCCGCCCAGACTGCCGAATTCTGATTGTAGTCGAACGGGTATCCCTCTCCCGCCTCGCGGAAGTCGAAATAAAAGGGTTCCGCCGAAGGCAGCGCCCGCAGGGCCGTGTTGCGGATGGCGATCCCGTATTCGGCTCGACTGGGAAATTCATCCAGTTGCGCATTGGCCACGACGGCTGCCACCTGGGAGGCGGAAAGTTTCAGCAGACTGGGACCGAAGACCGGCTTCCCGGAGAACGATTCGGCGGCCCAACCAAACGCCGCCGCCCTGCAGACCGCGGGCTCGGTCCGCTCCCAGGGCCCGTACCAGTAGGCTTCGAACTTCTCGAGCCAGTCCTTGCCGACCTGGAGAATGGGCCGATCCCCGCTCTCGGTAAAGGCCGTGGCGTCCTGAGGAATCCGGTCCAGGTCGTAAAGAGGTCCGGTCGAGACCAACGGAACGCGTGCAGGACCACACGCGACGGCCGCCAGCAAGGTGGATGCAACCAGCAATCGAACGGACAACATGGCTCTTCCGACTTTGAACACACTAACAGATGGAGGTGAGGTGTCTCGCGTTGAGGAGTTTCCCAAAAGAGTGTCTTCCAGGATTTCGCCGCCGACTGTGAAATGTAGTCCCCGCATGCAAACGTCTGCCTCTTCTCTCTTTCCTCGTTACTGTTTTCCCGTCTCCAGTTGCCCCAAAAGCCATCCCCGTTGTAGTTTTAAAGGACACGAGACGAGATCATGCTGCGTAAGTTCTGTGTGACGTCGTTGGCCTGCTTGATCTTCGGCCCCGCTCTTCAAGCGGGCGGCTCCGCCGACGCCGATTTCGAGAAGGACGTCCTCCCCATCTTCGAGAAGAACTGTCTCCAATGCCACAGCGGCGCCGATCCCCAGGGCCTACTCCACCTGGGCACCCTCGAGGCCATGTTGGCCGGAGGGAAGTCGGGACCCGCCCTGATGCTCGGGGACTCGGACCGGAGCCTGCTGGTCTCCAAGTTGATCTCGGGCGCCATGCCCCCGGGGGACGTCAACCTGTCCCAGGAGGAGATCCGGGCCATCCGGCTCTGGATCGACGCCCAGGCCGCTCACACGGGCGGCCGGCTCTATACCGAGAAGGACGTGCTGCCCATCTTTCAGATGCACTGCGTCAACTGTCACGGAAAGGCCAAGCAGGAGGCGGGACTGGACCTGCGGACCCGGGCCGGCCGACTCCGGGGAGGCGAATCGGGGCCGGCTCTCGTCCCCGGCGATCCGGGCCGGAGCCTGCTCTTTTCCCGCATCATCTCCCAGGAGATGCCTCCCCTGGACAAGATCCGGCCTCCCACCACGGCCGAGGTGGAGGTCCTGAGTCAGTGGATTCTGGCCGGGGCCGCGGTCGATCCGCCCCCGGCGGATGCCGTCGCGGATCCCCCCCTGTCCCCGGAAGACACGGAGTTCTGGTCCTTCCGCTCTCCGCGCAGGCCGGATCTGCCTCGAGTCCGTCATCCGGAGCCGGCCCGCAATCCCATCGACCTCTTTTTGCTGGCACGGCTGGAGGCCAAGGACCTCGGCTTCTCTCCCGAGGCCGGGCCCCTGGTCCTGCTGCGCCGGGCCTATCTGGACCTGACCGGCATGCCCCCCGCCTCGCAAGAAGTCCTGGACTACCTGGCGGACCGGGAGCCGGGGGCCTACGGGCGGCTCCTGGACCGGCTCCTGGACTCTCCCGCCTACGGGGAGCGCTGGGCCCAGTACTGGCTCGACGTGGCCGGGTACAGCGATTCGGAGGGGATCATCGACGAAGACAAGGTCCGCCCTCATGCCTGGCGCTATCGCGACTACGTGATCCGGGCGCTGAACCGGGACACTCCTTACGACCGTTTCCTGACGGAGCAGCTGGCGGGCGACGAGCTGGTGAACTACAAGCAACAGAAGGAGGTCACCCGGGAACTGGTGAACGTTATCGCCGCCACCGGCTTCTTGCGGCTGGCCCCCGACGGCACCTATGGCCAGCCCAATGGGTCGCTCCAGGAAAGGATGGACGTCATCGCCGACGAGCTTCAGGTCCTGGGCTCTTCGGTTCTGGGCCTGACCGTCGGTTGCGCCCGCTGCCACGACCACAAGTACGATCCCCTGAGCCAGCGCGAGTACTACAGCCTGGCCGCCATCTTCCAGACCGCCCTGGACCCCTACGACTGGCGTCCGCCCACCAAGCGGGTCCTGCGCGTCGCCCTGGAGGCGGACCTCAAGGAGGTCGAGGCCCACAACGCCCCCCTCCAGGTCAAACTTCGGAACCTGGAAACGGAGCTGGAAGACAAAGCGCGGCCCTACAAGGAAAAATTTCAGAAGCAGGCGCTGGCCGCCCTGCCGCCCGACCTGC
This sequence comes from Acidobacteriota bacterium, assembly GCA_965263035.1. GTDB lineage: Bacteria > Acidobacteriota > UBA6911 > RPQK01 > JAJDTT01 > JAJDTT01. The sequence continues at coordinate 2,562,833 of OZ253580.1, read as the reverse complement.
AGACGGACCTCAGGGCCATCGCCGAAACGCCCGAAGCGAAACGCTCCAGTCTGCAGCGATTCCTGGCCCGGAAGTTCAAGGAGGTGGTGGACCCCACTTACCCTGCTCTCGGTGACGAGTTCCCCGAGTTCAAGGAGTCCGCGAGCCAGTTGCAGAAGGACATCGCGCACATCAAGAACTCCAAGTACGGTTCCGAGACCAATTTCCGGGACAAGACCAAGTACCGGACCCTGCCGGGCATCCGGGCGCTCTACGACATGGGTGGGGACCCGTCTCCCGTCTATCGTCTGAACCGGGGAGAAGCCCAGTCGGTGGCGGAACGGGTGTACCCGGACGTGCCCCGAATCCTGTCCGGCACCGGCCTGGAGCCGTACCGTCCGAAGCCGTCTCCGGGGCGGGATACCAGCGGCAACCGTCTGGGCCTGGCCCGCTGGCTGACGCAGGAGGGGCACCCTCTGACTTCGCGGGTTCAGGTCAATCGGATCTGGGGCCATCACTTCGGCCGGGAACTCGTCACCACCCCGGGGGACTTCGGCAAGACCGGGTCCCAGCCGACGCATCCGCAGCTCCTGGATTGGCTGGCGGCCGAGTTCGTGGACCGGGGATGGAGCATGAAGGCCATGCACCGGCTGATCATGACCTCGGCGGCCTACCGGCAGACGTCCCGGGTCAGCCCCCGGGTCCGGCAGCAGGACCCCGACAACCTGCTCCTGTCCCGGATGCCCCTGAGGCGGTTGGAAGCCGAGGCCATTCACGATTCGGTGTTGCGCGTCACCGGCCGCCTGGACCCGACCCCCTTCGGAATTCCCGTCCCCCTGAAGGAGGAATCCAGCGGCGAGGTGGTGCCCGAATCCACCTCGGGCGGGTGGCGCCGGGCCGTCTATCTGCTCAAGAGGCGCCGCATGCCCGTCTCCTCCCTGGAGGCCTTCGACTATCCGGTGATGATCCCCAACTGCGATCAGCGCCGCCAGTCCAACGTCCCGTTGCAGGCGCTGCAGCTCTTCAACGGAGAGCTGATGCGCGGCCACGCCCGCTATCTGGCGGGCCGTCTCATGGACCAGGCTCCGGGAGACACGCCGGGGCAGATCGAGAAACTCTATCTGGAGGTCCTGAGCCGCTATCCCACGACCGAGGAGGACCGGCGCATCGAGGAGTCGCTGCAACGCCTGCAGCGGGAGTGGCGCGGCCACCTGGAACGGAAGAACGATCCCGCGCCGCGGGGCCCCGGGGCCCGCTGGTCGGCGCTGAGCTCGGTGGTTCTCACGCTCCTCAATTCGGCGGAGTTTCTGTATATTGACTGACCGAGCGAGGCACCTCATGGCCAATTTCGGATCGAACCTCCGCGGCACCCGGCGGAATTTCTTCTCCCGTCTCGGCGACGGAGTCCACGGCGCGGCCCTGGCTTGGCTGCTGCAGAAGGATCTTCCGGGTTCGCCGAGCCTTGACCACGGACGGCCCCGGAGCGACTTGACTCCGCTGGCTTCCCACCATGAGCCCAAGGCCAAGTCGGTCATTCACCTGTTCATGAACGGCGGCCCCAGCCAGGTCGATCTCTTCGACCCCAAGCCGACCCTGGCTCGAATGGCGGGCGGCGCCGCCCCCAGGGATATGCTCAACCAGATCGAGAACATGGATCAGGTCGGCACTCTGATGCCGTCTCCGTGGGAGTTCTCCCGGCACGGCAAGTGCGGAATGGAGCTCTCGGAGCTCCTGCCGCATACCGCCACCATCGTGGACGACATCACCTTGGTCCGCTCCATGTACGGAGAGCATTTCAACCACGAGCCCTCCATCAACCTCTTTCACACGGGCCGGACCATTCCCGGCCGCCCCACCCTGGGCGCATGGGTCACCTACGCACTGGGCACCGAGAACCGGAACCTGCCTGGCTATGTGGTTCTGGAAGACAAGAAGCTGCCGGTCAACGGAATTCAGAACTGGCAGTCGGGCTGGTTGCCTCCGATGTATCAGGGCACACGGTTCCGGGAGAGGGATCCGGCCGTGCTCAACCTGAATCCCCGGGAGAAGTTGCCCAATCCCCTGATCGAAGCCGAGCGGTCCCTGCTGCGCAGCCTGGACCATTCCCATCGCACGGAGCGTCCCTGGCAGCCGGACCTGGACGCCCGGATCTCCTCCTACGAACTGGCCGCCCGCATGCAGTTGGCCGCCAGCGACGCCTTGGACCTCTCCCCGGAGAGCGAGGCCACCAAGGAGATGTACGGTCTCAACAACGAGGCCACCGCCTCCTACGGGAGACGCTGCCTGCTGGCCCGGCGGCTGGTGGAAAGGGGAGTGCGCTTCGTCCAGATCTTCATCGAGTACCAGATCTGGGACAATCACTCGGACTTGAAGAAGAACCTGGAAAACTGCTGCCGGAAGACGGACCAGCCGTCCGCCGCCCTGGTTCGCGACCTGAAGCAGCGGGGACTGCTGGACGACACGCTGGTCATCTGGGGAGGGGAATTCGGCCGCATGCCCATCTCCCAGCTTCGAAACGGCGGCGCCGCCGGCCGGGACCACGGTCCCGACGGCTTCAGCCTCTGGATGGCCGGAGGGGGAGTCAAGGCCGGCTACGTCCACGGCGCCACCGACGACATCGGCCACAAGGCCGCCGTGGACCGGGTCAGCGTCCACGACTTTCACGCCACCTTCCTGCACCTGCTGGGCCTGAACCACCGGGACCTGGTCTACCGGCGTCACGGCCTGGAGGAGCGCCTCACCGACCAGTATCCGGCCCGGCTGGTCCACGAGATCCTCGCCTGACGGAAAGCAAAGAGAAAAGCTCCCCCACCGGCCCGGTCCGGCGGACGCCCAGCAGAAAAAGGGTAGGAGCGGCGGTTTCCAACCGCCGAACTCCGGTGGAGCATGGAGGAATGGGCGACTGGAAGTCGCCCCTCCTTGTTTCTTAGAAGAGAAAAAAGGAAAGAGGAGGCGCCGAGCGGACTCTGGTGCCGGGCTATCGATCAGGAGAACTTCGCATGAACCTCGACCCAGTTTCCCTGACCCGGGATCTCGTCGCCATCAAATCCGTCAGCCGCTGGAGCAACTCTCTGGTCTCCGACCTGGTCGAGGAGCGGTTTCGCGAGCACGGCTTCGAGACCGAACGCCTGGATTACGTGGACGAAAACGGGGAGACCAAGGTCAGCATCGTCGGCCGGAAGGGATCGGGAACGGGAGGGCTCGCCTTCTTCTCCCACACCGACACGGTGCCGGGACAGGAGGAGGACTGGGACCCGTACGACCCGGTGGTGGGAGACGGCAAGGTTTCCGGACGGGGGTCCTGCGACATGAAGGGACCTCTGGCGGCCACCATGGCTGCTGCCGCCGTGGCCGCCGGGACTCTGAAGAAGCCGGTGCTGGTCATGGCCACCGCCGACGAGGAAGTGGGCGGAGGCGGGGCCAAGCAGGTGGTCCGGGAATCCCGGTTCTTCAAGGAAACCCGGCCCAGCTACGCCGTTGTGGCCGAGCCCACCGAGTTGCGGCCCGTCTACGCCCACAAGGGAGGCGTCCTGGTCATGGCCACGGCCTGCGGCAGAGCCGCCCATACCAGCACCGACCTCGGCACCTCGGCCAATTTTCTGATCGCTCCTTTCCTGGCCGAGATGGCCGAACTGGCCAAGGAGGTGAAACGGGATCCCCGCTACCGGAACACGGACTTCGATCCGCCCACCAACGGTTTCAACATGGTCTTCGACGACGGCGGCACCCGCCCCAACGTGAGCGCGGCCAGAAGCACCTGCCAGATCGGCTTCCGGCCCATGCCCGGTGACGCGAGCCGGGAACTGATGGAGATCGTCGCCGGCAGGGCCAGAGCCCATGGCCTGGAGGTGGAGACGGCGTTCAAGGGTCCCTTCTACGTTTCTCCCGACGCCGATCTCGTGCAGTTGGCTTCCCGGGCCAGCGGCGGACGGAAACCTGAGACCGTCCCCTACGGAACCGACTCCATCTGGATCAAGGACCAGGTCGAAGAGTTGGTGGTCCTGGGCCCCGGAAACATCGCCCAGGCCCACACGGTGGGAGAGTGGATCTCCATTGAGCAACTCGAAGAAGCGGTGGAGATCTACGGCCGGATGATCCGCGAAGTCTGCTGCTGATTGGGAGGGGACACTGACTTCCCACAGGTTCTCCATCGCGGCTACCGGCCGGGGCACGAGTCCCCTCCAGGTGCTCTGAGAGCGCTGCGACTTTACGGTAGCTCCCGGCCGGTTGGCCCTCTTCACCCACTATGGGTGAAGTCCCCTAAAGGTTACTCGAGAAGGGTACAGGCGACTTTCTTGCCGCCCGCTGGGAGGGGCGACTTTCTTGTCGCCCATTCTTGTCTTCCATTCCTCGACTTGCCTTGTGTCCACCCCGGAGGTCGGCGGCAAGAAAACCGCCGCTCCAGGTCGGCGGCAAGAAAACTGCCGCTCCCGCCCGGCAACGGGTAACTGAGAGAGGAGCAGCTTGTTGGCCATGGCATTCATGCCCGCTCGGAGCTCCGCCTTGGCCGTAGCGATTTCTCCACGCAACTCGGCCGCAGAGGATGCAATTTCCGCGCGCAACTCGGCAACCGGGGACCGGAGTTCAGTTCTGGTTGCGGTGATCTCTCGCCGCAACGATGCATCCATGCGGGTGAACTCCGATTTCACGAGGGCGAGATCGGATTTCGTAACGGCGGACTCTCCACTACTGCGCATGACCTTCAACAAGACTGCCACTTGCCTGTCGTCGAAGCCGCGGATTCCAGTCTCGCGGGCGGCCGCGAGGGTGTCGAACGAGGCGTTCATCCGTATCGCCTCCCGAACGGGCGTCCCGTGACGGCAACCTCCGTTTCAACGACGCACAACATATTCCAGCGTCGCAGTCCGCGCCTCGTGGCAAAAGTCGCCTGGCGATACGATTGACAAACCCTCGTGGCAGGCAACAGGCGCGGCGACCAAACATCGCGCCTGTTCCACCCTCTAATCCACCCCCTGGTCCTCACCAACCACGCCTCAGTTGTTACCCTATACAACACCTAACGCCGGTGGAGGAAAAAACATGACACGAAAAACGACCGTGGCGGCAATGCCGTGGGTCTTGTCACTGGGGTTTGCGCTCACCCTGGCCGAGGGTGAGCCGTCCGAGCCACAGCAACAGAAATTCGCCACGCTCAAGGAGCTCGCGGGACAAGAGCAGTTCGTCACGGGCGCCGGCGACGAAATCGTTTTCCCGCAAGTGGCGGACGGCGTCGGCGAAGGCATCGGAATCACCACCGCCATATTCCTCACCAATGCCGAAGAGGACGAACTCATGGCGACCCTCCGATTCCGGCGTTCCGACGGCTTGGGCATGGTCGTCGATCTCTACAGATTGGGAACGGACGAACTGGTCGGGTCGGGCGATTCATTCTCGGTCACCGTCCCCGCCTCTCAATCGGTCTTTCTGGAGACCGGCGGGTCCGGAAGTATTACGGTGGGTTGGGCGAGCGTGTCGGTTCCCTCCGGCAAGCGGATCGGAGGGGGAGCCGTCTACAGTCTCATGGATCCCGATACCCGGCAGGTCAGCGCCATCGTCGGCGTCGAGCCCAGTGCGGCGACTCCGGCTTTTTCCCTGCCGGTGGTCAAGGACGACGGGGCCCGCACCAGAACGGCGCTGGCGTTGGCCAACAGTTCGGGCGGCACGGCTCGTCTGAAGGCGTATCTCCTCGACTCCGAGGCAGACCATAGTTCCACCCGGACTCTGGAACTCGGACCAGGCCAGCATATGGCGCAGTATGTTCACGAGCTCTTCCCCGAAGTCGGGCCACGTTTCTATGGCACCCTCCATCTTCGCCGGGTGAATGAGGACGATGAGCCGGAGGAGATCTTCGATGTCCATCCGATGGCGCTCCTTCAATCGGGGCATCTCTTCAGCTCGATCCCGGTGACCAGCGTACCCATCACGACCCGGATTCATTTCCCCGGCGGTGAGCCTACGACGCGCCCGGCGGCGAGGATCACGGTATCCCCCACCTCCATCGAACGGGGCCAGAAAGCGACCTTGAGTTGGACTTCGACCGATGCCGAGAGCGCGGAGATCACCCCAGGAATCGGCGCCGTCCCGATGTCGGGATCGCGGACCGTGTCACCCACCGACACCACGACGTACCGCATCACGGTACGAGGCGCGGACGGACAGACGGCGACGGACTCGGTAACCCTCACGGTCACCGAACCGGCAAGCCAGGCCTGCGCCGCCGGGAGCGTCATTCCACCGGGAGGCAAATGCGACCTGAGAGATGCCGGAGACGAAACCGTCGGCACGTTTACCGTGGCCGCCAGCGGCACGGCCTGTCTGCGGATGGAACAGATCATTCTCTGTCACGTTCAGAGCCACAACATCGAAGACGCGACTCTCAACGAGTATCGGGTCACCCTCATTGCAAGCAGGGATGAGGACGGGGACTGGACGATTTCCAAGGTCTCCATTTCGTCGAATTGAAGGCCCCGGGTAGGAAATTCGGGTCAGAGAAGCAGGTGGATTATGCGGACAGCAAATAAGAGAACCATCCGAGTCCTGGCGCCGTTGGCCGTTGCGGCGGGCTTGTCGGGGCTGATCGCCTACTACATGGCGCCCGGCGAAGAGCAGAAGCCGGCCCTGGCCGGGGAGGCCATGGCGACCCGCGCCGCCATCGCCCGAATCGAAGCCGAAAGCCGGGGGATCGTCCGGGAACCGCAGATCCAGGCCCCGCCCCGAACTGCCGAAACGCCGCCCCTCCTCGACCGTTCCGTGGAGGAAACGCCTCCCTCGCCGCCCGACGGATATTCCTTCGTCTCCTACCACGGGGAGATGCCCCGCGCGCGAATCGCCGGCGAGGTCGACATCGAAGACGAACCGTCGCGTCCCGGTCCGGACTGGCTGGACCCGGCCACGTCCATCGAAGCGCTCGCCGCCCAGGCGGCCGACGCGGGACGGGACTGGTCCTTCGGCTGGATCCGGCTGGCCGGCGATGCGAAGCCGGAGGATGTAGCGGGGCCGCTCTCCGACTTGGGAGCAACAGCCCACGGTTCCTCAGGCAACCTGGTACGAGCCCAACTGCCCGGTGATCCGACCTTGCTGCAGGAGATCGTTTCCCTGCCGGAAGTCGATGGGCTGGGCGCCGTACCTCCGGAGCGGAAATTTCCGGAGGCGTTTGCGCGCGAGCTGTTGGACGCCCCCTCTCAGGAACAGACGCCGGTGTTCATCACCCTGATGGCGGACGATCCCGACGGCCGGTGGCGGCGAGCGTTGGAGGACCTGGGCGCCGTGGTGGGCCGGTTCGATCCGGACCTGCGGGCGTATGCGGCCAACGTAGCCTACGGTCAAGTGGAAGCCATCGCCGCGGCGGACTACGTGCTGGCCGTGGAGCCGGTGAGCATTGTCAAAGCGGCTCACGACACGTCCGTTCCGGCCATGGGCGCGGACGCGTTGCGTGCTTACGGCGGCTCCCCCGGGATCTTCTCGGGCATGGGCGGCGCTTCGGTTCCCATCGGCGTCATGGACTCGGGGCTCAACATCAATCACCTGGACATCTCGTCGAACCGGGAGAGCATCTGCGGCGCCAACCTCGCCTGGATCACCTTGTTCTCGTCTCCCGCGGAAGAAGCCGAGGATCTGTGGATCGATTCCGGCGCTCACGGGACCCACGTCACCGGGACCATGGTCGGGAACGGTGCCGTCCAGCCCCGTTTCGCCGGCATGGCGCCGTCGGTGCGGCACATCCGTTTTGCGAGGGTGCTCAATAGTTTTGGATTCGGGGGACTGGACGGGATCTTGGGGGGGATGGACTTCCTGGCCGAGGCGACGGAGTGCGCCGAACCGGGCCAGGCATCCGTACCCCTCAAGCCCCTGATCGTCAACATGAGCCTCGGCGCTTCCTCCAGGACGTTCGAGGGCCGGGGAATCAGCGAACGCAAGCTCGACTCCATCGTCTGGGGCCACCGCCAGCTCTACGTCGTTGCGCAGTCGAACGAATCGATCGATGGCTTTTCCGACTTCGGAGCCGCCAAGAGCTCCCTCTCCGTGGGAGCTGCCCTGGACAGCGGCGACATCGCTCCGTTCAGCAGCCACGGACCCACGGCGGACGGACGCCTGGCGCCTCAGGTCGTTGCCACCGGTGTCCGCGTCCACTCGACCCTCGGTGGCGGGAGCCGTGGCGAGTATCGGGCGATCAGCGGAACCAGCATGGCCTCACCCACGACGGCAGGGGTAGCCGCCCTGCTGCTGGATGCGGCCCCGGAGCACCGGGAACATCCGGCGTTGGCGCGTGCGAGACTGATGGCGGGTGCGATCCGGCCGGACCCGTGGCTGGACGCTCCCGAGGCCTTCCCCTCGACCAACACCGGCGGGCCGGGGCCGCTGCAGGCGCAGTACGGGCTGGGCAAGGCGTCGGCGCGCACCGGCATCCTGAACCGGGACGGGGCGGACGGCTGGATCGGCGGCGGTGCGGTTGCCGAGCTGCAGGAGGGAGAGTTCACCTTCCAGGACATCGAGGTGCCCGAGGGCGCCAGCCGTCTCGACCTGGTGATGACCTGGGACGAACCCCCGGCGGACACCATTGCCAGCACGGTCTTGAACGATCTGGACCTGTGGCTGGACCGGGACGGAGATTGCGGCGAGGGAGCGTGCGGAGAGCATTCTTCCGTGTCCCGGGTGGACAACGTGGAATGGATCATCCTGAGGAATCCGCAGCCGGGCAGGTACCGGGCGAAGATCGTGGCGCGGCGGGTCTACACCGCGCCTCCCCGGGCGGGGCTGGCGTGGACGGTGATCCGGGGCGCATCCACCCCGAGCCTGATGATCGACACCGACCGAACCATTCTGGCGGGGGAGGGGGAGCAGGAGCTGAACCTGACGGTGACGGCGGACCAGTACGTGGCGGCCGGGAGCCGGCTGCACCTGGACTGCCGGGACACGGGGGAGGCCTCCGGGTGCGAGCAGATCCGGATCCGCTCCATGGCGGTGTCTCGCGAGGACGGGATCTGGGTCGATCTGTCGGATGAACTCGCATCGGCGGTCCCTCCCCGGGTATCGGACGAGCCGGCGCCTTCGGTTCCTCCGCTGCCGCCGATTCCTGCAGGTTCTCCGATCCCGCTGGGTTCGTCGATCCCGCTCGGCGAGATTGCCGCCGGCGAGACCCAGGAAGTCCGGTTCGTCATTTCGTCCGGCGGGGAAGCGGATCCGGTCCGTCTTTACTTCACGGCGAGCGCCTGGAATGCCAAGGGGGCGTCCGTCTCGGTGGAAGTCGCCTCCGGCGGAAGCGGCGGCTCGGGAATGATCGAACGCCCCGCCAATGACGACTTCGCGACAGCGGCCGTCATCGAAGGCGAGCATGGAGTTCATACGGTGGATCTGCTGCTGGCGACACCGGAGCCGGGAGAACCGTTTTTCACTGCCCGTCAGGGGCGGCCCGCCGGTTCGGTCTGGTATCGGTGGACGGCGCCGGCAGACGGTGCAGTCCGTTTCAATATCCACCCGCCGGGCGAGCTCGGGGACGGGCGCGACGACCGCGTCGACGTTTTCAGCGGTGACGCCATCGCGGCGCTGGAGCGAGTCGCATCGGATCTGTGGGGAGCGATCTTTTTCGCCGGGGAGGGGGAAACCTACCGGGTCCGGGTGAGCCACAGGAGCCGGGGGACCGCGCTCGATCTTCGTTGGTCCCAGGGGGACCGCCCGGTCAACGACGACCTCGACCGGGCCGCCGTGCTGAAGGGTGCCAGTGGCGCCGTGGGAGGCACCAGTCAGGGCGCCACCCTGGAACCGGGCGAGTGGTTCTTAGTAGACGCGGGCACGACTTGGTACCGGTGGACGGCCCCGGACGACGGCTGGTGGCGTTTCTCCAGTGACCCCACAAAGCGCGTGTTCGTATTCGAGGGAGACGGCATTCCGGCCCTTCGACTGGTCTCCCAACTGCCCCGTTCGGAGGCTTGGTTCCCGGCGGCCGCCGGGAACGAATATCGTATCGCGGTCGCCGCTCCCAGCGCCCAAGCGCCCAGTGGTTCCTACGAGTTGAGTTGGGATGCATTGGTGAGAGTAGCCGTCCTCGACAACGATCAGCGTATCGGGGCGATCCCGCTCGAGAGTGTCCCCTCGTCCCAATTCTTCATTGGCATCGACGGCATGGCAACGGTGGAGCCGGGCGAGCCTGCCGAAACCGGGGTCCGGACCCGGTGGTGGGTCTGGGAAGCTCCGGAGGACGGCCGCTACACCTGGCGGCTCCAGGACTCCTTCACTTATTCCTATTTGCGGGTGACCGTATTCGCCGGTACCTCCATCGAAGACCTGGAACTGGTGGCGCAGACACCGCCCAACGTCGTGCCGTCCGATTTCGTGTTCCAGGCCACGGGCGGACAGCGATACTGGATCGCGGCCGGTTTTCCGGCGCGAAGTCTTTTGGCCTATGCGCTGCGCACCGCGTACGCCACGATGATTTGGGGACCGACCCCAGGCAACGACAATCTGGCGAGCGCGACGGTGCTGGAGGAAGCGGCCGGCTCCGTCTCCGAATCGAATCGTTTTGCCTCCACCGAACGGGGGGAACGGACGTCAATGTTGGGACACTCGTCCCTCTGGTGGACCTACGAAGCGCCCGCGGACGGTTGGGTTCGCTTCTGGCTGGACGACCCCTACAGTCCCTGGGTGCTTTCCGTCTACGAGGACCGTACCGACGGGTCCGGATCGATTGAGTTCGTGAGGAGCAGCCACCAGCCGGAGAGCATCATTTCCGACGCCGTCGAGATCGTCTTCCGCGGCGAGGCGGGAAGCCGCTACACGATTCGATTGGGAGCCCGCGGCGCCCATCCGGGCGGCGACTTCACCCTGAACTGGGAGGAGACCGATCCTCCGGTCTGGCTAAAATACGCCGGACGCCTGGCCGACGGCGGCCGGGACGCCAACGGCGCCTCGGTACGGCTCCGAGGGCCCACCAACCTGGTCTTCAACGACCGCGGCACGGCTCTGTACGCGGCGTCGAAGCTGGGGCTGCAAGTCTTCGAACGCAACTCCAAGACCGGGGGCCTGGCTTCTGTCCAACAATTGGAAGACGACGGCCTGGAAGACAGTTCTCTGATCTGGGATCCGCATCGAGACCGGCTCTACGCCCATCGCTGCGGGACCTGGCGCAGTTTCGCACCCCTCGATGAGACCCAACGGAAACTGGAGGACGAGGGAACGATTCCGGTCACCGGAGGTCCGCCGGCCGCTGCCGAGTGCAGCACCGGAGTATTCGGCGACCTGTTCCTGGACGGCGAAGGCTCGTTCCTCAACGCGGTCCTTCCCGGCGCCGACCGGTTGCAGGTCCTGGCCTTGGATACCCCGGGCGAACTGCCGCATGTCCAGACCCTGGAGGTCCCGGGACTCACACGGGCCCTGATCTCCAATGGTGGGAGTCACGTCTACGCGGGGACGTTCCGTTCGTTGCACGTCTACGAACGCGACGCCGAAACGGGGATGCTCACGGACGCAACCAAGGGTATGAATCCGCTCTTCGGCTTGGAAGCGCTGGCCATCACCGGCGACGACCGGCATCTGTTCGTCTTCCACGACGATGGCCAGACCACGACGGTGTTCGACCTGGAAGCGGATCCCACCGATCCGAGTCCGTTGGGAACCCTGCGCCTGACTCTGTCGGGACCTCAAATTGTCCCTGGCTTCAACCAGTTCCCAGGCTTTTCCCCTTTCCTGTCGAGGAATCGGTGCGGGCTTGCCGGCGCGCGGCATGGAACTCCTGCGGTGGACGTCTTCTGTACGGATCTGGCCTACGACGTCGAGTGGCGGCCCGGAACCGATGAAGCCGAGAACGGCGAAGGGGGACCCGATGGAGTCCAATCCGGTGAAGTCGCGCTGACCGACTACGTGTCGATTCGGCAGCCGGACCGCTTCAACAACCCGGTGCCCGAATTCGGCGAGACTCGGAGTCTCGCGACCAGTCCCGACGGCAGGCACGCGTACGTCGACACGGCCGACGAAGGCATCGTGGTCTTCGAGCGGGTCGGCGCCGACGAGGTCGGATTGGAAGACGGCTCCTACACGCGGCTGGAGTTGCTCTCGGTATCGCCCGGCCAGGTGACGTTCGGACCCATTTCGACGTCAGGTTGCATCGGATTGGAGGACGCCGTCATCGATGGCGCCCACTACGCCGTCGTCAATTCCGGATGGCAGACCCGTGCGTCCTCGGACGCCGAGTGGGCGGACGTGGAAGGAACCCAATCCACCGGCCAACTCTGCGCCTACACGCCGTCGGCGCCTGGAGAGTTCCGGCTGGCCGCCGAGATCCGAATCGACGGCGAACTCGGCAGGTACGCCAGTAATGAAATCAGGAGTCAGTAGTAGACGGAGGAAAGGAGGAAAGAGTGAAGAGATGTCAGGTGAATCGGGTGGTCGAACGGCGCCGTTCGAGATATGTGACTCTTGTGGGAAGATATCTTCGGCCCCCCGGGAGCCGCAACACGTCATCTCTCTACCGGCTCACGATGTCCCAAGCATCGCATGGCCTCGGTTCATCACACCCGGCGGCCCAACGCCAACTCTTTCCTCTTCTAAGAAACAAGGAGGGGCGACTTCCAGTCGCCCATTCGTCCATGCTCCAGCGGAGTTCGGTGGTTGGAAACCGGCGCTCCTACCCTTTTTCTACCGGGTGTCCGCCGGACCGGGCCGGTGGGGGATCTTTTCTCTTTCCTCTTTTCTCTCCGGCATTGACTTTCCGGAAGAGTCCAAACTAGAATCCGACTCTCGATGTCCTGACCGGCGCCTGATGGCTGATGGGGCGCCTCCGGACGGGAAACCGCGGTCGGACTCGTCCCCATCTCTCAAAGCAGGCAACAGTGTTCAAAGCTGGTGAAACCTATACCCTGATTATCGCTCGTTCCGGGAGCGAGGGCGCCAGGAAGTATTCCCTGCCCGTGGTCCTGACGTCCGTTGTCGGTCTGCTCGGCGGTGTCCTGTTTCTCTCCTTCCTGTTCTCCATGCTCCATTACTGGTGGATGGCGGAACGAACCGTCCACGTGGTCCAGCTCGAGACGGAGGTCGCCCGCATGCGGCAGGAAAATGCGGGTCTGAGGGCCGTCTCCGGCAAGTTGACCGACCAGATCTCCTCGCTGGAAGTGACCGCCACCCGGCTCAAGTTCCTCTCCGAGAACGATGACGACGGCATGGGCGGCGCCGGCGGCCCCGGCCAGGTGGCTCGCCCACTCCTGACCCTGGATCATGGAGACCTCCTGAAGCGTTTCCGGACCCTGGACGGTCGGCGGATGACTTTGGAGAGTGAGTTGCGCCGGTTTCAGGATTACTACACGACTCGCAGCATCCTTCAGTCCGCCCTGCCCACCGTGATGCCGGTGCGGGGGTATCCGTCGGGCGGATACGGCTACCGGAGCGACCCCTTCACCGGAAACAGGGAATTCCATCCCGGCGTCGACATTTCGGCCCCTCGCGGCGCCAAGGTCGTGGCCACCAGCGATGGGGAAGTGACCCGCGCCGGCTGGCACCATGGGTACGGCCGGTTGGTCAGCCTCCGCCACCGTTTCGGCATCGTCACCCGCTATGGCCATCTGGCCGAGGTCAACGTCAAGGTGGGGCAGAAGGTCCAACGTGGAGACATCGTCGGATACGTCGGTTCCACGGGCCGCACCACCGGCCCTCATCTCCACTACGAAATTCAGCTCGGCAGCCGTCCCCTGAATCCCGTCCGCTTCTTCCGTTACTAGGAGCCTGCGCGGCAGAAATTGAGCTACTGCGAAAGCGGTAGAATCGGTCCATATTTCCCCGATTTCTCGGCGAATAGAACAACTATGCACCTCCAAATCGAGAAAATCCGGCCTCGATTCCCCACTTTCTCGCTACGATCATTTCTACCGCGCAGACTCCCCTAGTGCCGGATAGTGCCGGATAGTGGCGGGTTCCTCGCCACTATTTCATTCCCGTTCCATTCGGAAAATCAGGTCAGAGTTCGGGAGGTGCGTTCTCGGTCGCGAATCCTCCGGCGGTCCCCCGTAAGGACGGATGGGGCCGCCGGGTTCCCACCCTGTTTCTGCGAAGCACAGGTATTACCGGCGGCCCCACCCGATCCAGTCCGTAGCCGGAGTCTCGGGGGTACGTCACTAAGCAACTTCGAGGCCAAACCCGCGCCGAGAGACGCGGCCGATCCGTCAGACTCGGGCGTAACTGGTAAACTGGCAGCCAGTTGCCGCGGTCGAAACCTGGCTCCGGCCTTGGAGCCGGAGCTTGGTCGGCGCCTCGATCAAAGAAAAGTCTTTCTGCGATAATGACGTTGACCGGCCCTCGGGAATTCAGACCGAAAACGTTTTTTCTTTAGACTTTCGAACGAAATGGCGCATCCTCATCAAACAGGAACGAGGATGAGTTTCAGCGACGAGAATCTACTCCAGTTGGCGTTGGCCGGAGACGGCGGCTGCTTCGGCGAGCTGGTGACCCGGTGGGAGCGGAGGATCTACGGCTTCATCTACCGCTACGTCGGCAATCGGGAGGAAGCCCGCGATCTGACCCAGGAGACCTTTGTTAAGGCGTACAAGAACCTGGGCCGCCTGACCGATCCCAGGCGCTTCTCCTCCTGGCTCTACAAGATCGCCCTCAACGAGTGCCGGATGCGTTTTCGCCGCCGCCGCTGGGACACGGTGCCGCTGCTGGAGTCGGTCGAGGCGCCGCTGACCAAGGCCGACCAGCCGACGCCCGAGCAGGCTCTGGCCACCAAGGAGACGGTCCGGCTGCTTCGGGAGGCCCTGTTGAAGCTGCCCGAGAAGCAGAGGACGGTCATCTTGATGAAGGAATATCAGGGCCTGAAGTTCCGCGAGATCGCTCAGGTTCTGGATCTGCCCCTTTCCACGGTGAAATCGCGCATGTATCTGGGATTGAAGACGTTGAGAAGATTGATGGAGAAGAGACTATGAGCTGCACGGCCATGCACGAGCGGATGATGGACGTCCTCTACGGAGAGGAGCTGAGCCCCGATCGCTGCCTGGAGTTTTTCCGCCACTTGGAGAGTTGCCCCGATTGCAAGGCCGAATACCTGGAGTTGGTGGAGACTCGTTCCCTGTTGGGCCAGTGGGAGCTGGACCAGGCGGTTCCCGAGGCCCGCGCCGGTTCCGGCGCCAAGGTCCTCGGTTTCCTCCGCGGGATCGACCGGATTCCGGCCTGGAAAGTCGTCTACAAGGCGGCGGCCTGCATCCTGATTCTTCTGGGGATGACGGTCATCGCCCGGGATCTGGGCTGGGTGGAACGGGCCACCTTGGAGGTGACGCGCCAGGAATTGGAGACGATGATCAACGACGTGGCGGTCGCGCGGCAGGAGGAGGAGCGGCGCCTCATCGGACAGGCTCTGCTCCAGGTGCGCGACGACCTGGAGCGGGACATGGGCCAGATCCATCAGGATCTGCAGGTCCTGGACTTGCAGCAAAGAGATGCTCAGGAGGACTATCGGGCCGTGCGCGCCCTGATCACGCGCTGATGGGCCAAGTGTCCGAAAATGGGACGAAGTGTCCGAATTCGGACACTTCGTTTGAAAATGGGACGAACCACCTGTTTGGTGCCTGGAACTTGGAATCTGCGACGACCGGCCGACTCCCCGGAATCGGCCGCGAGTCGCCAAGAGGGGGGTTGAAGGTGATGTGGTACATTGGACTGGTCGTGCTTGCGGGCTGGTTGTCCAGCGTGAACGGACTCGCCCAGCAGCATCTCAACCTGGAGCGGTTGAAACAGGACACCGAGATCTTCGAACGCATCGTCCACGAGGTGCTCAAGCAGAACTTCTCCGATCCGTTCGCCATCACGAGTGAGCCCCGGGGAGCCTATCTGCAGGGCTACGGGATGCTCTTCTCCTTCCAGATCAACGTGAATCGCAGGACCATTCGGACTCCGTTCGGCGAGGTGCGGGATCCGAGGCCGACCTCGAGGCGCACCGCCGAGGAGCACATGCGCGTGATCCGGACGACCCTCATCGACGCCCTGATCGAGTATGGCGACAGCATCAAGCAACTGGGGGGCCACGACCGCATCTCCATCGCCGCCTACGTCGACGACCGGAACGAGCTCGACGCCAGGAAGAGCCGTAAGACCCTGATCCTGACCACCTCCAAGGACGACGTCGATCTGGTGGCCATCAAGAAGATCTCCGCCGAGAACTTCAGGGACCGGGTCGACGTCATGGAGTACTGATTTCGAGATTTCCCATGGTCAAACTGGCTGAGTTGAAGGAAAAGGCCCTTTTCGGAGAGGTGCTGGTCGAGCGGGGGATCATCTCTTCCGAGGAACTGAGCACGGCCCACAATCTCCAGAGGCAGTCCCCGGAGAAGTTCGGAAAGTTGCTCATCGACATGGGGGCTCTCTCGGAGGCCGACCTGGTCCGGCATCTGAGCGAGTATCTGGAGATCCCCTACGTCGTGGCCGAGAATTTCCCCACGGTCCCGGTGGTGGAGAACACCTTCTCGGTCCAGTTCATGCGGGAGTGCAAGTTCGTCCCCATCGGCGCCGACGGCGGAGAGTTGACCATCGCCATGGTGGACCCGCTGGACCGCTCCACCCTGGATGCCATCCGCCTCTACACCCGCTACGACCGGGTCACGGTGGTCCTGGCCCCGGAGAGCGAGATCCTGGATCTGATCGAGCGCTTCTACGGGAACCAGGCGTCGAGTCTGGGGCGCATCGTGGAGGGGATCGACACCGACGTGGAGGGCCTGGAGGACAGCGACGACGTGGAGCATCTCAAGGACCTGGCTTCCGAAGCTCCCGTCATCCGCCTGGTCAACCTGATCCTGTCCCGGGCCGTCGAATCCCGGGCCTCCGACATCCACATCGAGCCCTTCGAACGGGAGCTCAAGGTCCGCTACCGCATCGACGGCGTCCTCTACGATGTCGAGTCTCCCCCCAAGCGGCTGAAGGCCGCCACCATCTCCCGAATCAAGATCATGTCCAAGCTCAACATCGCCGAGCGCCGGATCCCCCAGGACGGCCGGATCAAGATGAGGGTCCTGGGGAAGGACGTGGACCTCCGCGTGTCCACGTTGCCGACCATGTACGGAGAGAGCGTGGTCATGCGGATCCTGGACAAGAGCAACACCCAGATCTACGACCTGGAGAAGCTGGGATTCGCTCGGGACACCTACGAGGCGTTCCAGAAACTGATCCTGCGGCCCCACGGCATCATCCTGGTGACGGGCCCTACCGGCAGCGGCAAGACCACCACCCTTTACGGCGCCCTCAGCAAGATCAATCTCCCCGACAAGAAGATCATCACCATCGAGGACCCGGTGGAGTATCAGATCAACGGCATCAACCAGATCCACGTCAATCCCCAGATCGGGCTGACCTTCGCCGCCGGGCTCCGTTCCATCGTCCGCCAGGACCCGGACGTCATCATGGTGGGCGAGATCCGGGATCTGGAGACGGCGGAGATCGCCATCCGCGCCGCCCTGACCGGTCACCTGGTCTTCAGCACCCTGCACACCAACGACGCTCCCAGCGCCATCGCCCGGCTGGTGGACATGGGGGCCCAGGACTACCTGCTGTCCTCCTCGGTACTGGGCGTGCTGGCCCAGCGGCTGGTCCGGGTCGTCTGCCGCCACTGCCGGCAGGAGCAGTTTTTGGAGCCGGGATTCCTGAGGGAGATCGGCTTTCCTCTGCAGTCCGGGGTCGCGGCCTTTCAGGGAATGGGTTGCAAGGAGTGCGACCACACCGGATATCAGGGCCGGATCGGGATCTTCGAGCTGATGCAGATGCGCGAGCCGATCCGGCGCCTCACCATCACCAACGCCGACTCCACCCAGTTGCGAAAGGCGGCCCTCGAAGGCGGGATGGTGGCACTGCGCCATGACGGCTTCGACAAGGTCAAGTCCGGACTGACCTCGATTGCAGAGGTGTTGAGGGTGACCCAGGATCAGTAGGGGCGCCCCTCGTGGGCGCCCTCTTCTATCCTCCGTGGGATTGGGAATTTGCTCCGTAGGACTTGAGAATTGGCTTTCTTCCAGTACAAAGCAGTCACGGCCGACGGACGTGTCGTGGAGGGCACGTTGGAGGCGGCGGATGCCCGCGGCGTCACCTCGCGCCTCCGGGATCAGGGCCAGTTTCCGGTCACCATCTCCTCCGCCGGCACCACCGAGTCCG
The DNA here is from genome assembly GCA_965263035.1 of Acidobacteriota bacterium. Lineage (GTDB taxonomy): Bacteria > Acidobacteriota > UBA6911 > RPQK01 > JAJDTT01 > JAJDTT01. Next base: position 2,544,743 of record OZ253580.1, on the reverse strand, counting down.
GCGGCCTGCTGGGCCGCGAGATCAAGCTCCCCTGGCGCCGCAATCGAGTCGCCCAGGCCGACCTCCTGGTCTTCACCCAGGAGCTCTCCACTCTGGTGAAGGCGGGTCTGCCCCTGGACCGGAGCCTGAGCGTGCTGGGCGACTTGACCGAGAACCGCCATCTGCGCGACGTGGTCAAGGAACTGCTGCGGGAGATCAAGGCGGGCAAGTCCCTTTCCGAGGGCATGGCCACGCACCCTCACATCTTCCCCAAGATCTACGTGAACATGGTTCGGGCGGGTGAGATCGGCGGCGCCCTGGACAAGATCCTGGAGCGCCTGCAGGAGTACCTGGAGCGCTCCGAAGAGCTGCGCAACTACTTCGTCTCGTCCCTCATCTACCCTCTGGTCCTGGCGCTGGTGGGAGGAGCCTCCATCATCGTCATGATCGGCTTCGTCATCCCCAAGTTCGCGGACATTTTCGAGAACGCCGGCGCCCCCATTCCCCTGCCCATGAAGATCATGCTGGCCGCCGGCGACGTCCTGACCGGGTATTGGTGGCTGATCCTGCTGGTGGGGATCGGGAGCGTGCAGCTCTTCAAGCGCTACCTCCGGACCGAGAAGGGAAGGCTCAACTGGGATGCCCGGATGCTGAAGCTGCCGCTCCTGGGGTCCATCTTCCGCAAGATGGAGGTCAGCCGTTTCAGCCGGACCCTGGGCACTCTGCTGCACAGCACCGTGCCCCTGATCCAGGCCATGAACATCGTCAAGGAGGTGATTGGGAACCAGGCCATCGCCTCCACCATGGAGTCCATCAAGTCGGGCATCAAGAAGGGAGAGGGACTGACCAAGCCCATCCGCGACGCGGACATCTTTCCCCCCTTCGCCCTGCACCTGCTGGCCGTCGGCGAGGAGACGGGCCGCCTGGACGACATGCTGCTCCAGATCGCCGAGGCCTACGACCGCGACATGAGGACGGCGCTCAAGCGGTTCGTGGCCCTGTTCGAGCCCTTGCTCATCCTGGTCATGGGCCTGCTCATCGGCACCATGGTGGTCTCCATGCTCTATTCCATATTCAGCATCAACGACGTGCCGTTGTAGGCACTTTTCGAAAGGGAGGTTCTCGTGAGTGGGACAGTCGACAAGACCGTGAAGGCCGTGGGAGCGGAGGACGGGAAGCGGGACCGGGGATTCTCGCTGATCGAGCTCATCGTGGTGCTGGTGATCCTGGGACTTCTGGCCACGGTGGTGGGTCCCAAGGTGATGGATCGCCTGAGCCGGGGAAAGAGCGAGATCGCCAAGCTCCAGATCGACCAGTTCGAAGGGGCCCTGGGGCTCTTTCGTTTCGACGTGGGCCGCTACCCCACCACGGCCGAAGGACTCACCAGCCTGCTGGAGAACGCCGGGCTCCACAACTGGAGCGGTCCCTATCTGGACAAGCGGACCCTGCCCAACGACCCCTGGAGCCGTGAGTACCAGTACCGCTCCCCGGGGCAGTACGGCGACTACGATCTCTGGAGCTTGGGGGCCGACGGCGTGGAAGGAGGCGAAACCGACAGCGCCGACGTGACTTCGTGGTAGGAGCGGGAGCGGCGGCTTTCTTGCCGCCGATTGGGAGAGACGGCTTTCTTGCCGCCGACCTCCCCCTCAATAGCAACATGACCCAAGTCAAATCGAACAACCAGGAGCGGCGGTTTCCAACCGCCGACCTCCCCAATAACGACCGAACCAAGGTGCTTCAAATGGCCGACAACGTGAGACGAGACTCCGGTTTCACCCTGATCGAGCTCATGGTCCTCCTGGTCATCATGGGCATGGCCACGATGTTGATCCTGCCGTCGTTCACCTCCGGGCTGCAGGGCCTGGAGCTGGAGGCCGCCTGCCGGGATCTGGCGACGCACATGAAGCGGGCCCGCTTCGAGGCCATCGGACGCCACGCCGTCCGCCGCATCATCGTGACCCGTGACGACACGGGCGCCGGCTACTACGTCCTGGCCAACGAGTTCGGCGAGCAGATCGGCAGCGTGGATCTGCCGGACGGAATCGTGCCTCAGACCGTGGACAACACACCGCTTCCCTGGAGGGTCAACTTCTATTCCAACGGCCGCAGCTCCGGCGGCGCCATCGGAATGCTCAACCGGCAGGAAAAGCTCCTCTACGTCAGGGCCGACGCCGTCACCGGCCTGGCCAAGGTGTCGCCGATCCTCGAATCCCAAGGGAGACCGAGGTGAAGGAAGAACCAGGAGGGGCGATTTCCAATCGCCCAATCAGGAGGGGCGATTTCCAATCGCCCATGCTTCTCGGAAGGGCGATTTCCAATCGCCCACGCCTCGATGCCGCACCCGGAGCTCGGCGGTTGGAAACCGCCGCTCCAAGCCGCCGCTCCACGGGATTCACCCTCCTCGAGGTCCTGGTCGCGGTTTCCATCCTGGGACTCGGCGTCGCCGTCACCATGCAGATCTTCTCGGGAGGTCTGAAGAACGTCAGGAGGATCGACTTGGCCCATCGGGCCATGGGACACGCCGAGAACGTCATGAACCGGATTCTCAGCGACGAGGATCTGGTGGGCCCAATCCAACTGGAAGGGAATCTGGACGACGAGTTCGACTACACGGCCACGGTGGATTTCTGGGAGCCCCCCCGGCAGGGCCTCTCCCTGCAGATCGCCGTCCCGCCGGTGAACCTGCTTCTGGTGGAGGTCCGGGTGCGCTACAGGAACGACAGCCGCGGCAAATTCTACACCGTCCGGTGCCTCAAGCTGGTCCCCGATCCCTACGCCGCCCCGGCGAACCGGGGAGGGTCTCAGAGCGAGATGGAAAGGATCCTGCGCGGTGGCGGAAGATAGGAGCGACGGCTTTCATGCCGCCAACTGGGAGCGGCGGCTTTCTTGCCGCCGATTGGGAACGGCGGTTTTCTTGCCGCCGACCTCCCATAACCACCGAACCAAGGTGCTTCAAATGGCCGACAACGTGAGACGAGACTCCGGCTTCACCCTGATCGAACTGGTGGTCGCCCTCACCATCCTGGGACTGGTGGCCGGCATCGTCTTCTCCTCCTTTCGCCTGGCCCTCAACAGCTATCAGAAGAGCCAGACCCGGCTGGAGGAAGAGGCGGCCGCGAGAATCCTCGGGGATCAGGTCAAACGCCAAGTGGCATCCCTCTTCCCCTTGCGCCCGGTGGCCCCGCCGGACCGGACCGGGTTGGGCCCGGTGGAGGCTCCCACCCGCTTCCAGACGCCCCTCTTCTTCGGCACCCCCGATTCGGTCACCTTCATCACCGTGGCGCCGCTCATCATGCATCAGACGCCCGGACTGACGGTGGTCCGCTACGGTCTGGCCGAGGACGAGTATGGAGACCCGTACATGGGCTCCATGGAGATCCAGTTCGTGGGCCTGGACAGCTTCAACGCCATGGTCCGGATCCCGGACGGAAAGCCGCTGCCCCTGATCCGGGACATCACCGCGCTGGAGTTCCAGTACTACGGGTACGACCCCCGGCAGCAGGCGTTCGCCTGGTTCTCCGAATGGCTGGGAGAGGAAATGCAGTCCGTGCCCCGGGCCATCCGCATCGTTCATGACAGAGGGGAGGTCTTCGCCTCCGTCAACGCCAGCTTCATCGGACGGCGGAGTAGGTCGAGCCGGGTATTCGGAACGGCGGCGGATCGTAAATGAGGAACCGAACGAGCACTGGTGACGGCGATCGGGGCGCGGTCCTCATCCTCGTCCTCTGGGTGATGCTGGCGCTGGGACTGCTGGCGCTGAGCTTCGGCGCGGCCATCCGCACCGAAATCGACGCCACCCGCAACCTGGTGGAGCAAAAAAAGGCGCACTACCTGGCGCGGGCCGGAATCGACTACGCCGTCTACCGGATCATCGAATCCCAGATGGCCTTCGCCAAGAGCCAGCAGCGCATGGACCTGGGGCCGGGATCGGTCCCTGAAGTCATGACCGGCGCCCTTACCCTTCAGTTGGGAGCCGATTTCGCCGACGTGGAGGTGGTGGACGAGACCGGGAAGATCAACCTGAACACGGCCCCCTCCCACCTGATCTACAACCTTCTGATCACGGTGGGAATGGAGCCCGGCGACGCCGACATGCTTACCGATTCCATCGAAGACTGGAGGGACCCCGACGAGTTCTTTCGGCCCAACGGGGCCGAGAGCGACTACTACCTCTCGCTCCCGCAGCCCTACTATGCCAAGAACGGCCCCTTCGACGTCCCCGAAGAGCTGCTTCTGGTGCGGGGGGTGACGCCCGAGATCTACTACGGCCAGAAGGGGCTCACGCCCGACGGCGAGCGGGTCGAGTACTTCGGGCTGGGAAAGTACCTCACCGTCTTCAGCAGCGTGAACCGGATCAACGTCAACTCGGCGCCGGTCCCGGTCCTGGCCGCCATCCCGGGCCTGACCTACGAGACGGCGCTGGTCATCGACGAAATGCGCCGCCAGTTCCCCCTGGGCGACGTGAACACCGCATTGACCCAGATCCCCGGCCTGCCCACGGACACGGCCTCGTATCTTTCAACCATGCGATCCAACGTCTACAACCTGATCAGCACCGGACGGCTGTCCGGGTCGGAGGTGATCGGCCGCATCAACGCCGTGATCCAGATCGGAGTCGGAATCAAGCAGTATGCTGTCCTGTATTGGAATGAAGCGAACACGGAACTGTAGGAGCGGCGACTTTCTTGTCGCCGACTGGGAGCGGCGGCTTTCCTGCCGCCGAATGGGAGCGGCGACTTTCTTGTCGCCGACTGGGAGCGGCGGCTTTCTTGCCGCCGACCTCCGGTGCAACAACGGCCCGAACACCAACGGCCACACCGCGGAGTGGGCGAATTGGGAATGGGGGACAAGAATGTCCCCACTCCACCCCCCCTCCCACGAGGTGACTTTGAACCATGCGATTTAGCTTCGGAACGGCTCTCGGCGTCGAAGTCCGCGGGTCCGACCTGGTCCTGGCCGTGGTCCAAAAAGGATTCCGCCAGTTCGAGCTCCAGGACCACGCCGTCATCGAGGATTTCCGGAATCTGCCGCCGGCGCAGCTCCGGGACCGTATTCGCCAGTCGGTCCGGTCCTACGGGGCGCTCAAGGACCGGGTCGTCCTGGGAATTCCCCGGGACGAGGCGGTGGTCCGGTGGCTGGAGCTGCCGCTGGAGGTGGAAGAGAACCTGGATCAGATGGTCCAGTTCCAGGTGGAGCGCCTGGAACCCACCGAGGAGAACGGATCCTACTTCGAATATCAGGTGCTGGAGAAGGACGAAGCCAATGGCAAGCTGCTGATCCAGATCACCATGCTGCCGCGGGCCACGCTGGACCGGTATCTGGAGATCCTCCAACCCGCCGACCTGTATCCGGTGGCCATCCGTCTGTCCAGCATCGCCTATCACCAGGTTCTGCTCGCTCACGCCGACGGACTCCCCGCAGAGCAGCCTTGCCTGGCCCTGGCTCTGAACCCCGGTTCCATCGAGATGGTGCTGATCTCCGGCTCCAGCAAGTACTTCTCCCAGAAGGTGGGGCTGCGGGAAGACGAGGCGCTGACGCTGGCCTCGATCCTGCACCATGTGGACGCCTTTCTGTCCCAGGCCGGTCCGGTGGGGGGCGAGCTTCGCAAGCTCTACCTGAGCGGCGCTCTTGCCGGCTCCCTCCTGGGCGAGTTCCGGGCCCGCTTCGAGGATTGCGAACTGCTCCGCACGCATCTTCAGCTGACCCCTCAGAACCTCCGGGCAGAGGCGGTGGAGCCATTCCTGCCCGCCGCCGGGTTGGCCATTTCGGGTCTGACCCGGTCGGGGCCCGCCCGGTACAACCTGATTCCCGAGGAGAAGCGGCTGGTCCTGGAACGGTCCAGCATCGCGCCGACGGCTCTGCTGGCGGGACTGGTGGCCGTGATGGCCGTGGCCCTGCTGGGCAGGGCTTATTTCCAGCAGTCCGATCTGACCCACCAGATCCAGGTGGAGCTCGACGCTCTGCAGCCCAGGGTCCAGGAGGTCATGGTCCTGCGGGAACGGACCCGTCAGGCCGAAGCCCGTCTGGCGGAGCTGCAGGAGCTGATGCAGGGCCGGCAGAAGGTCCTGGGCATCCTGCGGGAGATGACGGAGAAGACCCCGGACGACGCGTTCCTGGATCAGCTGTCGATTCGAGGGGAACAGGTCTCCATCGTGGGCTACGCGGCCTCGGCGTCGGCGCTCCTGTCCAACCTCACCACCTCCGAGTCGCTCGACACCGTCGAGCCCCGGAACATCGCGCCTGCCCGAGGGATGGGGAACCGGGAGAAGTTCACCTTCGACGCCACGTCCAAGTGAAAGGGAACCATGAGGAAGCTGACACTCAGAGAACGGCGCATCCTGCAGGGAGGAGGTCTGACGGCAGCCGTCGTGCTGGTCTACTTCTTTGCGGTGGAGCCCTTCAATGAGGCCCGGGCCTCGATCCCGGTCGAATTGGAGACCAAGGCCAAGTTGCTGCAGCGTTCGAAGCAACTCCTCTCTCAGCGGGACTACTACCGGTCGCGGAGCGAGGAGATCGAGCGGCTGGTCCAGCAGTACGATAGCCGCTTCATCGAGGCCGAGAATTCCAGCGACGCCACCACCAAGGTGGAGCTGGCGGTGCGGGATCTGGCGTCCCGCCTGGGCATCACCATCTCCCGGAGCAGCCGGGTCCAGGAGCGGGTCCTGGGCGATCGATACGCCAAGATCACCCTGAGAGTGAACCTTCGGGCCGATCTGCGGCAGGTATTGGAGTTCGTCCACGCCGTTTCCTCCTATCCCAAGTTCCTCAAGATCGAAAACCTGGAGCTCCGGGTCGGAAGGGTCAAAGGCAAGCGACGCCTCAATCCCAGCATGCACGTTTCCGGCCTGATTCAACTTTCTCCCGAGTCGGGCATCTCTACCAGGAGTGGAACATGAGGCAAGGAATCCTGTTGCTCAATCTGTTGCTGGTGGCGGGCGTCGGCCTTCTGGGCCAGCGTCTGATCTCGAATTGGCACCATTTCCAGGAGTCCACGCGGCAGGAGGTCTACCAGCGGATCAACCGGAGTCCCGCACCGCCCGAGGAGGCGTCCTTCAGACAGGAGATGGCGCGGTCTTTCAACCACTATCTGGAGATCCACGAGAGGAATCTTTTTAAACCGGAACGCCGACCGGACCCGGTGGAAACCGGAACGCCTGTCGCCGCCCAGAAACCGCCGCCGTTGCCCATCAAGCCGACTCTGCATGGCGTGTCCACGATCCGGGGAGAGCAGAGGGCGTTCCTGACTGTTTTCGCGGGGAAGAAAAATCAGGGCGAGTCCCGGACGGTGACGCTGGGCGACATGGTTCAGGGGTACCGGGTGGGTGAGATCACCCTGACCACGGTCACCCTGGTATGGAACCATCACACCGAGCTGATCGACATCATGGACTCCAAGAAGGGCAAGCAGCCCAAGAAGTCGGCGTCCAAGCAGGCCGGTTCCGGCGCGGTCAACATCGTGACCGTCGGTTCCACCCGGGCCGCGGTGGAGACGGTGGCCGCATCGGTCCCGCCCGCCGAGGAGGCGGCGCGTGCGGCCGTGAGTCCCACCGCCGGCCAGCAACGAATCCGGACCGGCGGAGCCGCGTCCCGGGGCCGCACGAACCTCACGGGCCGCCAGGGCACCGCCGCCGGCCGCACCGGCGCCACCAGAAGACCGGTCTACGGTGGCGGCGGCGCCACGACGCGGAGATGAGGAGGAACGGCGATTTCCAATCGCCAAGGAGCGGCGGTTTCCAGCCGCCGAACAGGAACGGCGATTTCCAATCGCCGAACTCCTAAAGACTCGATTTTCGAAATGAATTCGCGACTTATGATTTCTCGCAAGAGGTTTAAATAATGCGTTGGTGGATTGCAATCGTATTGATTCTATTCGGCGGGTCCGAGCTGACCTGGTCTGCTCAGCGCGTGGGCTTCGCCCAGCGTTCCGGGACCACCCGCCAGACGGGTCAGGAACCGTTGATTGTGGACGACGGCGCTGGGGGTCCTCCCCCGGTGTTCGGCACCGCCTCCAAGTCACGGGACCAGCTCGAGAAGCGTCGGCAGGCTCTTCAGGAGCTTTACCGGAAACAGGCTCAGGGCGCCCAGGCCGGCTCCGGGACTTCCTCGGCGTCAGGGTCCGCCGGCGAGGAGATCCAGAGCGCTACGAGGGCTCCGAACGGCGGCTCAGTGCGCTCCGGCAAGGGAAACGGAGGAGTCAAGCTGGCCTTCACCGACATGCCCATCGATCGGGTGGTGAACGCCGTCATGACCGAGCTGGGGTACTCCTACGTCATCGATCCCGCCGTCTCCGGATCGGTCAGCCTGTTCACCATGGACGACATCCCCAAGAAGACCCTCTTCCGGATCCTGGAGCAGGTCCTCAAGCTGGCCGGTCAGGCCATCGTCAAGCAGGAGGGGATCTACGTGGTCCTGCCCATCGGCAAGAGTCCCCGTGTGCCGCACAAGATTCTGGCCCGGCCGCCTTCCTCCGGCGCGAGTCGGGCCGTCCCCACTCCACTCCCGGAGAAACAGGACGCCCGGGAGGAGGAACCCGAGACCGCACCTCCCGGGCAGGAATCTCCCGAATCCGATCCCTCGGAAGGAGCCGTGACGGCGGTGTCTCCGGGGAGAGCTGCTCCGGCTCGAGGAGTGGCTCTCCCCGGAGAGACGGTGACGCCGGCCGCGGCCCGGCCTTCCCAAGAGGGAGAGGCTCCCGCAGAGGAGCCGTCGGCGGCTTCCGAGTCCACTCCCGGTCCCACGGTCCTGACGCCGGGGGAGTCGGAGGAGGCCCTCCGGCTGGAGGACGAAGAGGGCATCATCACCTATGTCATCCCCCTCCACTACCTCCCCTCCGAAGACATGATCGAGATCGTGAAGCCCTTCGTCTCCGAGGGAGCCACCGTGGTCAACCTGGTCTCGGTCAACATTCTCCTGATCACCGATTACCGCCGGAACATCCAGCAGGCCCTGAACCTGATCCGGCTGCTGGACACCGAGTATTTCTCCATCAACACCGTCGACCTGATCACCGTCCGGCACAACCACGCCGTGGACGTGGCCGCAGACCTGAGCGCGGTCTTCTCTCCCAATGAAAAGGGAGGCGGTGTGCGCATCGTCGCCATCGAGCGGCTCAACAGCATCCTGGTGGTGACGCACGCGCCTTCGGTCCTGCAGGAGGTCAAGACCTGGGTCGCCAAGCTGGACACGCCTTCCACCAACACCAATCTCAAGACCTACGTCTACGAGGTCGAGAACAACACCGCCGCCTACATCGCGGACGTCCTGGGCCAGCTCTACTACCAGGGGATGGGCCTGCCCACGGGCGGGACCGATCCCAGGGACCCGCAGGCCGGCGACCAGATGCAGCGAACCCCGACCCAGGACCCCGGCTTCCTCCGCCAGCAGCGGGGCTACGGCGGCTACGGCGGCGGCTACGGCGGCTATGGTGGCGGCGGCTACGGTGGCGGCGGTTACGGCGGCTATGGTGGCGGCGGCGGCTACGGTGGCGGCGGTTACGGCGGCTATGGTGGCGGCGGCGGCTACGGTGGCGGCGGTTACGGTGGCTATGGTGGCGGCGGCGGCTACGGTGGCGGCGGTTACGGCGGCGGGGGCGGCAGGGGCGGCAGGGGCATGGGGCCCTCCCTGTTCGGGCGTTCCCTCAGCCGTCCGTCCGGCATCCGCGTGGTGAGTGCGGGAGATATCCGCATCGTCGTCAACGATTTCAGCAACTCCCTGATCATCCAGTCCACGGAGGCGGACTACCGTTTTCTGCTGGATACCATCCGTCAACTGGACAAGCTGCCGCGTCAGGTGTTCATGGAGGCCAGGATCTACTCGGTGGAGCTGCGGGACGACCTCAGCTTCGGAGTGGCCGCATTCCTCCGGGGCCGGCAGGCCGACAGCACTGGACATCCCACCACCGGCAGCATCAGCGGCGCCTCTGAAGGCAGCGGTGGCGGCGCACTGTCCGTGGTGACCAAGGCCTTCATCGGAGCACAACGGGAGTTGGAAGGGGCCATCACCGCCCTGCGATCACTGACCAACGTGGAGATCCTGGAGGCTCCGACGCTATTGGCGGTGGACGGGATGCAAGCTCGAATCAACGTGGGTGCCGAGGTCCCGGTCACCACCGCCTCCTACGGCGACCCCATCACTTCAGGAGTCGCCAGCGCCTTCGCCAACAGCATCAACTATCGTCCCACCGGCACGTCGCTTCTGATCATGCCCCGCACCAGCGCCAGCGGCATCGTGACCATGGACCTGGCCATCGAGGTCAGCCAGGCCGCCGGCTCCTCTCTCACCCCCACCATCAGCCAGAACTACGTGGAGACCTCCCTGATCGTCCGGGACGGCGAGACGGTGGCCATCGCCGGCATCATCAGCGACATCAACGACATCAGCCGCAGCCGGATCCCGGTGCTGGGAGACATCCCCGTGGTGGGGGCCCTCTTCGGGCGGACCACCAAGATCAAACGCCGTTCCGAGCTCGTCGTCTTCATCACCCCCCACGTCATTCACGGGCTGCCCACGGCCGTGGAGGTCACCATGGACTTCAAGCGGGCGCTCCGCAACGCCTACCACACCATCAACCGAAAGGACCAGGAACGAAGGGACTTGATCCAGGAGCGCAGAGACGAAGAGGGGCGCTAGAAATGAGGCGCTTCGCGTCTGCCGCGTTGCTGCTCGTCTGGCTCGTTCCGTCCGCCGCCTCAGCCGAATCTCCCCACCGGATCCGCATCGTCAAGACCGACGCGGCGCGGGTGGACATCTACGCCGGGGAGGCACTCTTCGCTTCCTACCACTACGGCATCGGCCTGCACAAACCCATCTTCCATCCCCTGCTCAGCCCTGGGGCTCACCGGGTCACCCGGGGATTCCCCATGGAGGTCGGCATCCCCGGAGAACAGACCGACCATTGGCAACACGAAGGCGTCTTCTTCACCTACCGCAACGTCAACGGCGTGGACTTCTGGTCCAAGTTTCCTCCTCGCGGGGACAACCCGGGAAGCGGAAGGATCCGGCACACCGGATTCACCCGAATGGAGGCCGGGGACAAGGGCTTCTTGGGAACGGCCTCCGACTGGATCGCCCCCACGGGCAAGGTCCTGCTCAAGCAAACCTCTCGGATGATCATCCGGGCCGGCGCGGACTGGCGAACCCTCGACCTGAAGATCACCCTGACAGCCCAGGAGCAGAAGGTCACGTTCGGCGATATCGAGGAGGGGATGATGGCCATCCGCGTCGCCTCCGATCTACGGGAGGACCGGACCGGCCGCTACCTGAACGCCGAAGGTCTCGAGCTGGCGGAGAACGTTTGGGGCAAACGATCTCCGTGGGTGGCTTTACGGGGATCGGTCGAGGGCGAGGATCTGACCCTGGCCATCATGAACCATCCCCGTAGCGTCCGGTATCCTACCTACTGGCACGCCCGCGCCTACGGCCTGTTCGCCGCCAACCCCTTCGGCCGGGCTGACTTCGAAAAAGGCGCCCCGCCCCTGAACTTCTCCCTGGCCCCCGGCGAATCGACCCTTTTTCTCTACCGGATCCTGATCTACAAGGGACATCTCACCCGCTCACAGATGGACGATCACTTCAATAAATACGGAAAATCGGGCGAGTAAGGCTGAGAGTGGGGGCTCTCCAGCCCCCGAACTCCGAAGCTAGCGAAGGGCAAGAAGAGAACGGGCGATCGGGGGTTCGCCCTCGTCTGCGAAGACTGTGGCAACGAATGGGTTCGGGGAGGATTGTCCCGACTCGACCCGCAAGCGTGAAGCCTCGACTTCTGTCTGGTACGCTCTCCGCGACCCGTTCTTTCGCATTCTCAAATGTAGGATGAGAAAATAACCAGCCTGCAGAGCGAAGACTTATTCAATCCTTCCACTGCGAGTATTGTCGCCCAACACCATATGTACTGGTGCCCTTTACGTGTCGTTCTTGGGACTAGGAGTCTGCGCGGTAGGAATGATCGTAGCGAGAAAGTGGGGAATCGAGGCCAGATTTTCTCGATTTGGAGGTGCATAGTTGTTCTATTCGCCGAGAAATCGGGGAAATATGGACCGAATCTACCGCTTTCGCAGTAGATCAATTTCTGCCGCGCAGGCTCCTACGGTCCGGACAGCGCCAGTAGTGTCTGCTTTTTCGCCCCGCCGGGCGACGTCCATTATTCGTCGTCTCTGCCGGCGCGGAAACCTGGTTTGACGAGGTTCCCGGCAGTTCGCGTGTCCACTCATCTCTACATCAATGTTGATGACGTGATGTTTCAGCACAATAGATTGCAGGATTGCCTACTTTTTTGAACCATGGCTGACCATCCCCCGAGCGTGCACCCCCGGCGAGCAGTGCGCCGAGTCGATTCCACGGGGGCCGTCACGCGGTGCTTGGTACTTCAGACCGAGCATCCGCTTCTTGTACGTGCTGCCGTGGAGAAACTGAGGAATTCCGGCTTGTATCCGGGGTGCAAGTTGGCCTTGGTGTGCCGTCAGGAGGATTACGAGTCCTTCGAGGATCTGCCGGATGTCGAGCTTATGGCATTTCCGCGGCGGGGGAACTACCGGTTCCTGGATCTCTGGCGGCGAATTTCCGAATTCAGTCCGGATCTGATTTGTGCGATCCTCAACCGTCGCCCTATCTTCAGAAAACAGAAACTTCTCTTTTTCCTGCTTCCCGTCCGGCGCCGGTTGATCTTCGATGGGCGAATGAAGCCCTACCATTTGAGATTTGCGAACCTCCAGGCAATTCTACGAAGAAGCCGCTACGAGGAAGATCTTCCCGGAAAGGAGTCAACGATCCTGTATCTGCCCACCGAGGCGGACTCTGCTTCTCTGGAGGTTCTGGGACGACTCCAGGACCGGAAGATCGTGGGTCCCGGCCGAGTTCGAGTGTTCTGCTCAATAACGAAAGAGACACTCTATGAGTCCCGGCCGGAAGTCTCGGAAGTAGTGACCTATGAATCCGGACAGACCCTGGCCAACCTGCGGACGATATTGAGGTTGGCCAGGATGAGAGTGGATGTCATAGCGGCGATCTTTTCCGGTCGGCCCGTTTCCCGGCTCCACAAGCTGATGTTTCTTCTGCTCCCGGCTCGATCTCGCTTGGTCTTCAACGAGCATGGGGACTGTTGGTATCTGTGGCGGACTCCGCAGGGACTGCTCAATCTGTGGCGGACTCCCTCCTTGCGTTTCTCTAGGGGGGAGTCGACGATTCTGTTCCTACCCACCGAGGCGGACTCATACGCCACGGAGGTTCTGGGACGACTCCAGGATCGGAAGATAGTAGGTCCCGGCCGGATTCGAGTGTTCGGTCCGAAGACGAAAAAGACGCTCTATGAGTCCTGGCCGGAAGTCTCGGAAGTAGTCACCTATGAATCCGGACAGACCCTGGCCAACCTGCGGACGATATTGAAACTGGCCAGGATGAGAGTAGATGTCTTGGCGGCGATCTTTTCGGGCCGCCCCATATTCCGGCTCCACAAGCTGATGTTTCTTCTGCTCCCGGCTCGGGCTCGCCTGGTCTTCAACGAGCATCGGGGCTGTTGGTATCTGAGACGGACCCCACGTGGCCTGCTCAATCTTTTGAGAACGCCGTCTTTGTCGACGGACTATCTTCCGCGACGGATTCTTAGAAAGATACTGAAGGCGCTCCTCTTCTTTCCCCGTTATCTGTATTTGGTGCTCTGGCTCCTTTTGGGCAGTTTGAAGAAGGGCGGGTCGAAGCGTTTGGTGGTTTTCAGACAGAACACATTCGGAGAGTATGATTAATCAATATCGCAAAGACCGAACTGCTCGACCCTGATTCGCCCCGAACATCCTGTTCTGGAGCGGTTCCATTTCGTCTCGCCGTCACCAACTCGGCGTATCTTTCCGGCTTCCATTCAGCCCCAAAAAACTGTGTTAATATCGCTCAAACTGGTATTTTTCGGAAAACATCGGGAGGTTTTTTTCTCGCGGCAAGATCAGAATGTGGATACCTCTAGGAGTCTGCGCGGTAGAAATGATCGTAGCGAGAAAGTGGGGAATCGAGGCCGGATTTTCTCGATATGGAGGTGCATAGTTGTTCTATTCGCCGAGAAATCGGGGAAATATGGACCGATTCTACCGCTTTCGCAGTAGCTCAATTTCTGCGGCGCAGGCTCCAAGCCTACCTGGACCCCGGATCGGGAAGTCTTTTTCTTCAACTCTTGCTAGGAGGGATCGCAGGAGCCGCCGTATTGGGGAAAATCCTCTGGCAGCGGATCATTTCGGTCTTTGGAATTCGTCTCGGCTCCGCAGCCAAACCCGCCCGTTCCATGGAGCATACTGACCAGACAGCGAAAAGACGGTCCCCGAAACCCCAAGTTTAAGGCTCATTGACCCATCTTTTGTAAGGATGCCGACGAGAGCTGGGATCGTTCCACGATCGCCATTGCCGGATGGCAGTGACCACAGTACGGGTCTGATGAGGAACGAGGATTGAGAGTGGAAGTGTTGGGACATCTTTCCGGTTTCCTGGTCGAGCTCGGAGCATGTGACGTCGTAGAGCGAAAATTGACCCTTACTCTAAAGAAGTGCGCCCTACGACAGCTCTCTTTCTTCTTTCTGCCCGTGTTCTTCCCCTTCTGTTGGAATGTCGTCGCTGTGAGGAGTTCCCCAAAGGAACCCCGCTGAGCGCCGCTTCAGATGAACGACCGGAGTCGAAGCAAACCAGCCGCCGGGATCCAAATCCGGATCATCCACCTTCTGGTCCTGTCGGCCTTCACTGCGGCACAGCCCATCTACGACCTCCTGACTCGCCACCCCGAGTTCCTCCCCGCCCACCAGAGCGAAGGGGTGGACATTCTCCTGCTGACCCTGGCGCTGTCCCTCCTGTTGCCGGGAGCGGCGGCGTTGGTGGTCAGGGGGCTGGCCAGAGTCCATCCGCAGTTGGGCGCCGGGATCTACTTGGGTCTGCTGGGCCTCCTGACCGCCGGGCTCGCACTCCAGGGACTCCGGAAACTGCCGGCTCCCGCAGAGGCCGCATTGGCCCTGTCGCTGCTTTCCGGGGCCGGTTTCCTGTTTGCGTACTGCCGGTTTTCGGTGATCCGGACTTATCTCTCCTACCTGATCCCGGCAGTGATCCTGTTTCCCCTCCTCTTCCTCGTGGATTCGGAGATCCGGAAGCTGATCCTTCCCGGCCCGGCTTCCGAGGTGACGATTCAGACCGGCGCCAAGTCGCCCGTCGTCATGGTGATCTTCGACGAGTTCCCGCTCGTCTCCCTGCTCAATGGCCGCCGGGAGATCGACTCGAATCTCTTCCCCAACCTGGCTGAGCTGACGGCGAACGCCTACTGGTTCCGAAACGCGACCACCAACAACGAGAGCACCCTGTTGTCGATTCCCGTGATCTTGTCGGGCACCCTCCCCCGGCAGCGCCCTTTTCCCCTCCCCCTGTTTCGCGAGTACCCCAGGAACCTCTTCTCCCTCCTCTCCGGTTCCCACGACTTGAGGATTCGGGAGCACGTCACCGGGCTGAATCCTCGGAGAACCCCCGCACCCTTCGGCCCCCGCGTCCGGCTGCTGGCCGAGGACCTGTCCGTCGCCTATCTCCACCTCCTGCTCCCGCCGGCCTGGGCGTCGCGATGGCTTCCGCCGGTGACCCAGACCTGGAACCAATTCCTGAACCCCGGCGCTCCGGGTCAGATTCGCCGCGCCTGGAGGGACTTCCGCGTCGACTGGTCCCGACGGCCCGACCGTTTTCGGGACTTCGTCGACTCCATTCGCGGCAACGGATCCCCGGCCCTCTATTTCCTGCACACCATGCTTCCCCACGCCAGTTGGAAATATCTTCCCTCGGGCAAGTTGTACACCCTCTCGGAGCGGCCGGGCGTGGCCGGAGTGGTGGGGCCCAACAGCCAGGGTCTGGACGTGAACCAATGGCTGGAGGACCCCTGGCTGGTGGCCCAGTCCTACCAGCGCCATCTCCTGCAGGTGATGTTTCTGGATTGTCTGGTCGGAGGACTGGTTCGGAGACTCCGTAAGGAGGGTCTCTACGACTCCACACTCCTGGTGCTGACCGCCGACCACGGAGCCAGCTTTCGCCCCGGCGACTCGCGCCGTCGAGTGACCGGCACCAACTACATGGACATCATTTCCGTCCCGCTGATCATCAAGGCGCCGGGGCAGAAGGAAGGAGTCCTCAGCGACCGCAACGTGGAGAGCATGGACATCCTTCCCACCCTGGTGGAGATGCTGGGCATCGAGACGGACTGGCCGCTGGAAGGGCAGTCGGCCCTGACCGCAGCGGCGCCGGAGCGGCCTGAGAAGATCGTCTACAACGACGATGGGGTCCGGTTCTCCTTCGATCCCCGCCTGGAGGCCCGCTGGAAGAGTCTGGACCGGAAGCTGGAACTCTTCGGAGCCACGGACGGGGAGCTTTCGGAGCAGAAACTCTATCGCATCGGACCCCACGCCGAACTGGTGGGGGAGCGGACGGACGCCTGGGTCCGAGGCAAATCGGACCTGACGGTGGAGATCGACGGCGGCCACCTCTTCGAGCAGGTCGATCTCGAATCCTCCTTCCTGTTGTCCCGAATCTCGGGAAGGGTACTCGAAAATCAGGACTCCCGGATCGGTCGGACCCTGGCCATCGGCGTCAACGGCACCGTCCGGGCCGTGACCCGAACCTCCCACCTGGACGGAGACACCGTCTTCTCGGCCCTGGTTCCGGAGACCTCCTTCCGGGACGGAAGCAACCGAATCCGAATCTACGAAACGAGCAGCACCGGATCGTCCGTCGCCCTTTTGCCCGTGGAAATCCCCGCTCCCGCGACTTACCGGCTGGATGCGGCCGGAGGGGAATCCCTTCTGGTAACGCCGGAGGGAAGGAAGGTCCCCATCGGCGACCGCGGGGTCGCCGGATGGGTCGTCTCTCGTCTGAGTCCGGACCGGAGCCGGATCTTCATCGGCGGCTGGGGCGCCGACGTGGAGAACCTCGTCCTGCCTCGAGCCATCGTGTTGTTTCGGGACGGAGAATTCCTGTACGCGGGGCGCACCGGACGATACCGGAGCGACGTCGTCAAGACGTACGGCAGCTCGGAGATCGACAACAGCGGCTACCTGTTCGAATTCTCCCTGAGCGATTTCGCCGAGCCCGGAGACTCGCAGATCCGGGTCTTCATCCTCTCCCAGGACGGAAGGGTGTCCGAGTCCAACTATCCCAAGCCCGGCGACCCGGCGAATTGGCATTTTCAGATCTGGCCAAGGCCCCATGGGGAATAGTAGAAGTTGAGTGGAGGAATTGCTGCAGGTCGTGATGGAAGTCCCGCGGGCTACCGAGACCGGGAACGCGTCAGCAGGCCAAGCTGGGCTGGAATTTCTCACGAACTGAGGAAAGGCACTGTCACCCAGCGGTTGCGAAACTTACCCGCCAACTGCCGCTCCAGTCGGAAGCAGTCTGAGCGGTTCAAGGAGGCAACGGATTGGATTGAAGCACTCCGACGCCATTGGCGACTCAGCGTATCTGCCTGTCGTATAGTGTCTTGGATCAATTTAGACGGGGAAGTCGTATCTAGGAGTCTGCGCGGTGGATCAATTTCTGCGGCGCAGGCTCCTATGAATGTAGGGGGTCACTTCGTTGGGACTCGGTGGCCGCTGACCTTGAGTCTTTTTCAACCGGGTGGTCAAGATTTCCCAAGCAACTGGGTACGCGGGAGGGAATGCTCGCCGCTTCCGAACCAAGGCTGCTTGTACTCCTGAAAAGTGAGTCCTACTGACTATCGATCCCGGGGCTTCTCACGGGCTCGCACAGGGTCTTGGTGAAAGTCCGATTTGATGACTGTCGCGGCAAAGACTTAGCCATCAGGAATCGGTGAATCTTGGTTCCGTCTTATTCGTGTCCCCTCTCAATCACGAGGATTGGGGCCGGGACCGGCGTCATCGAACAATACGTTCTCAATGCGGGCAACGTGGTACCGCAGATCTTTGACCTCTCCTCTCAACTCACCCATCTCGGATCGAAACGTGCGCCACAGTCCGATTTGTACGATGAACAGAATTGTCGCAACAGCGATGGTTACGATCAGTTCAGCGGTCATAGGAGTCTGCGCGGTAGAAATGATCGTAGCGAGAAAGTGGGGAATCGAGGCCGGATTTTCTCGATTTGGAGGTGCATAGTTGTTCTATTCGCCGAGAAATCGGGGAAATATGGACCGATTCTACCGCTTTCGCAGTAGCTCAATTTCTGCGGCGCAGGCTCCTAGAACTGCTGGACCAGTTGCTGGGCGGAGCGGTAGGTTTCGAGGGCGGCGTCGGTCTCACCCTCGTCTCTGAAGACCCGGGCCTTGAACATGAGCAGCATGAACTGGTTGTGCGGCTGGTCGACGGCCTTCAAGCTCGCGTCCACCGCCTGCCGGGCCAGCTCATGCTGATCCGCATTCAGCAACTGCTCGCCCAGGTTCAGCACGGAAAGCGTCAGGACCCCTTCATTCGCCGCACCGAAGTCCAAGTCCAGGATCTTCTGGATCTCGGGCAGGACCGCGTCGAACTCGCCCGACTCGATCTTGAGCTGGACGACCTCGTAATGAGTCGCGGCCGCCGCCAGTTTGGCGTTTTCCGCCGCGTCCGTCTCCGCCGCGAACGCTCCCCAAACCAGCGCCCACCAAACGACCACCAGAAATACGGCAAACCGGACCGGAGTCCTCATCGCTCACCTCTGATCATTTCAAAAGGATTCTCCCCCTCCGCAGCCCGCCGGGCGAGGGAAGAAGGGAAGGTCTCCTGTTTCAATGCCACCAGGAAGGGGTTCTCCGCCTTGGCGTAGACTCGAGGCACCGGCTGCGCCTCCTGGACCCGTCCCATGAACCCGCCGGAGAGAATTGCCAGCAGGAGCAGGCTGGCCGCCACGTACCGAAGCTCGGGAAAACGGAGCACCGCCGCCAATCCCGATCCCAACTGCTGCCAAAGCGAACGCCGGGGAAGCTCCAACCTCGACTCGATCCGAGTCCAGATCTCGGGAGCCGGCTCCAGATCCGGCGACCCCGCCCTGAGCCAGTCCGACAACTCTCGCTGCTCTTGGTAGACGCGAGCGCAGTCGGGGCATTCGGCCAAGTGTGCTCTCACCGCCGGCGCCGATGCCGCATCCAGGTTGTCGTCGGCCAGCGCCGAAATCGAAAGCAGAAAACCTCGGCAGGAGCGGCTCATTGCTTCCTCCCCATGTAGGTCTTCACGTGGTCCTTCACCACCAACCTGGCTCGGTAGATGTCGGTCTTCACCGAGAGGAGCGACCGGCCCACGATCCTGGAAATTTCTTCGTACTTCATCTTCTGGAAGACGGCCAGCACGAACACGTCGCGATATTTGGGCGTGAGCGACTGCAAGGCACTGAGAATGACCTGATTGAGCTCATGAGAAAGAAACGCCCGCTCCGGATGCAACTCCATGCCTTCATCGGCCAGAAGCCAGTCCAGCGGACCGTCCTCTCCCTCCAGAGAGATCTCGCTGACCTTCTTAGTGCGGCGAAGCTTCTGGTAGACCTCGTTCCTGGCGATACGATAGAGCCAGTAGCGAAACTGTTTCCGGTTGCGGAGCCTCTTGAGTTCCCGGTGAACCTTGAGGAAGGTTTCCTGTGTGAGGTCTTCGGCATCTTCCTTGGAGCCGATCAGCCTTAAGATAAAATTGTATATGCGCTTGACGAACAACTCGTAGAGCGCATAAAAGTCAGCGGCGGAACCCTCTTGGGCTCGCTTGACGATCGCCGCCAACTCATCCGGACTGATTTCACCTGGCATACGTACGGACTAAAACGGAATTCAGGCCGCCCCAAACCGCCTCTCCGACCATGCCAAAGCTACCAGCCCTCCTCTCTCCCAATCAATTTAGGAGATGATCCTGGAAGGAAAAAGTCGCAACCGAAGGAGCAGCGATTTCCGGTCGCCGAACCGGAGCGGCGGGTTCCAGCCGCCGTTTCCTCGTTCCGTATCTTCCTGGTAACATGAGCAGTTACGATCAGGCGCGAGTGCGAGCGGCTTCGTTCCCAGCAGCCGTCTCGCGACTCGGCTCGAACGCCCGTCGGTGGCCCGGTGAATCGAATCGGAGTTTAATCCTGCAGTGAGTCGAAATGGCCGGAAAGGCGGGTACGGCAGAAAGTTGGGGAGCTTCGGCTTCTTTGCCTCCCTGGTGGCCGCGTCGTTGCTCTCGGCGCTGATCTGGCAGTTCATCCCGGGGTCGGGCGATGAATCCCACTACCGGCCGGATCCGGGTTCCTCTCGGGGAACCGCCGGATGGGCCCGATCGGATGGGGTGACGCCGAATTCGTTTCCTTTTCCCCGCTCTTACGGGACCTCCTCTCGAAGCCGCGGTGCGGGGACGTTTCAAACCTCCCGTTCCTCCTCGTCCAGCCGGCGCTCGCCGCCCGCGAGCCGCCGGACCAGCCAGTCGAGAAGGACTCCGGGCGGCAACCCCGCGAGAGACGCTATCTCCGGCACCGGACCGGGAGACGCGGCGGAACCGGGTCCAGGGGGCGAACTGGTCACCTCCGAAGGTGCCCGTTCCACGGCCGACATGATGGCCAGGGCGGCCGAACTCCGGCAGTTCGAGCGCGACTACCAGGCGGCCTGGAGCCAGTTCGGCACCGGCCTCTCCCGGGGCAACCCCTATATGAACGCGCGCAATCCCTTCCGGAGGGCCTTCCTGGACCGGGCGGATCCCAATGACGTGGTCGGTGACGACCCCTCTGACGGGGGCGGCGACACCGGCGATCCGTCCACCGGCACAACCCCCCCGCCGGAGATGCCGAATCCGCCTCCCACGCCGCCGCCGGCTCCACCCGGCGGGCCTGACCCCGGTCCCCCGGCTCCCCGTCCGCCGCCGTTCCGTCCCGGAGGCGGCCTCATCGCCCCGGATCCCAGGTTCGACTTCGTCGTGGTCGGCGACTACGGCGCGGGAGGGAGTGCCCGGCGCGTCTATCGGGGCCGCCGAGACGCCCGGAATCAGTTTTTCCTGGAAAACGATCGCACCTTCACCATCGGACCCAATCCGGAAGGGTACCGGGTCTTCGATGAGGACGAGATGGTCGTGGTGGTCGATCTCAACCAAGACGGCCACCTGGACCTGGTCCAAGCCATGAACGGTCCCCTGGGGGCCCTGCTGGAGACCGAGATAGGGGACGGCTCCGGCCAGTTCGAGCTCCAGGCCCAAGGCTACCTTCTGCGGCGGCAGGTCCTGAATCTGGCCCTCTTCGATTTCAGCGACGACGGAGAGGTGGAGATCGTCATGGTGACCGACGTGGGACCCGGCCTGACCATCTACACTCGAGACGGCGGCCAACTGGTCCCCTTCAAGGAACTGGCCATGACCTTCACGCCCGGGATCGTCATGACCTCCAACATCAGGCCTCACGACAAGCGCCTCTACATCCTGGATCGGGACATGACCCAGGCCATATATTATTCCACCCTCTTTCACGACGGCCGGCCACGACGGTTATATTTTCCCGGACACTCCCTCCACACTCTGGAAATGGAGAACTCGGACGGAGAGGACGGCCGGGAAGTGTTGGTCTACGAGGACATCGTCAGCTTTGGAGTATTCGAGACGACGGAGCAAGGCCACGTCCTCTACGCTTCATTTCCGGCGCCGGAATATGCCGGCTTGATTATCGTGGGAGACTACTTTAGGCTTAACTCTCGCCAGATGGTGATTTGGTGGTGATCCGGTTACGAAAATTGCGACTTTTGAAAGGCTCCGGCATCTTGGAGAGTCAGTTCCGTGAATAGAGTAACGGAGTTTTTGTGTTCGAACGGCTGCATTTCGTTGCGGTCTGGGTATTTGTTTCCAACGTCATTTCGTAGAGGAGTATAAGGGCATGAACAAATCGAGAACGATGCTTTTTTCGGCAGTCCTGGTGACCGTTGCCTTTGGTGGAACGGCAATGGCCGGCACCTCAGTTTCCTTCATGGCGGCGGGGCACACGTCAGAGCAATCTGCCGTCTTCGCCAGCTACCTGGTCAGCATCCCCAATGAAGATCCGATGTATGCCTTCGACACCGCCATTTCGGTGAGCAACGTCCTCATGGCTCCCGCCGGCATCAATGTCGGGGGAGGGGCCTATGAGGGCTCCGACATGATGGGCACCCTGGAGATCTACCTCTACAACCGGGACGGCACCATGATGATGCATACGACCTCGATGGAGTCGCCGGCCGAACGCGGTCTGATGGAGGATGGCACGCTCGGTCCGGGAATGACCTATACTGTGCTGTTGAGCGAGATTGTTGGTGAAACCCCGTTTGTGGGGTACGGCTGGGTCGTGGCCAACTTCGACGGCGTTGCTGGAACCCGGACCATCATCGGTGCGTTTTTGAATCAGCACGGCGACATGACGCCGCCCGTCTCTCATCAGGGCGCAGGGATCAAGCCCATGATGATGGACATGATGATGGAATAGGGATACTTCAGACCTGAACACCGCCATCGTCGAATGGTGACGGTGACGTTCCCTGCATGAGAAATTTTCGGCAGGGACTCCCGCTCCCGGACCGGATCATCCGAATCGGGCAATTCCGGGACGGGAGCAACGGAAGCTGAAGTCGGGGGTTGCGCCGGAGTCACGGTGCAGCCCCCGACCTTTTCTATTCTTCTGATCGTTCGATACGATTTTTTCTCACCTTGGCCGCTCTCCAGAGCGGCCATTTTGGGTTCGGATCTTCTCAGGAGACCCTTGACATGATTTGGCTTCCCCTCTATCTGAGCCTCTTCTCGGGCCCCGCCGTGGACCCGGAGTTGGAGAAAGCGGTCCAAACCTATTGGGACCTGCTTCAGAAGGGGGACAAGGCGGGAGCCCTCCGATACGTGATTCGGGAGGGTCAGAATCTGTTCCTCAACCGCCGCACCAATCCCTTTCGCTCCTGGGAGTTGGACAAGATCGAGCCCCGATCCCGGGACGAAGCGCTGGTAACGGTGAAGGCGGAGCAGATGCTGTTTCCGGCGGGGGTCTACTATCCCGTGCCCTTACGCGAGGTCTGGGTCCGCCAACAGGACGGATGGCGGGTTCGGATTCGCGCCCCGAATCCGGAGCAGCTCAAAAGGGCCCTTGCCGGCGGCACCGCGCCGAGACCGCGCGGGCCGAAACCCGGTGCCCTGCACGTGCTTCCCAAGCAAGTCAAGATCCACTTTCTGGACCGAAGCCAGCGAGGTGCGGTCCGGATCCGGAACGGCCTCTCCGAAACCGTCCACGTTTCCCGTTTCGACTACGACAAGACCCGTTTCGAGCTGCTGGAGAGCGGCGACTCCGTCGCCGCGGGCCAGGACCTCCGCTTGGTCTTCCGTTACATCGGGAACGAATCCAAGAAATCCTTGACGAGCGAGTTCCGCGTCATCCTGAAGCGGGGAGGCGGAGATGAATCCAAGGAGGAACTCTTCACCGTCCCCGTCCTCTACAACTACGTGAGTCCCGGCGCCAGGGCCCTGCTGGGCCTCAACCAGAAAAAGCTCGACCAACTCAGGCGCGGCGAAACCGTAAAGCCCGTCCTTCCCAGCCCGGCTTCACCGCCTCCCCTCCCCAGCCTCCCCCCTGCCGTAGAGCCAGAATTCAAGCCGGAAGAGGAGTGACGCCAGGAGAGGCGATTCCCAATCGCCCATTCTTCTCTCCCTCCCTCGTTTTCCCCCTACGCCATACCGTTATCAATAGTGTTACTTCAGGACAAATCCGTTATCGATGACAATTCCTGCACCGGTTCCTGCGTCGATAATGGAATTGGACTCGGCATCGTTCACAAGTAATGTGATGCAAATGCAATCAATTGACATCGCAGAGGCCAAGACCCAAATTACCGCGCGCCTGCCGAATGCGGTCGTCAGCGCACTGGATGCAACTGCACGCCGTCTCAGGTGCAGCCGGGCGGAGATCGTCCGCCGGGCGGTCGAGCGTTACCTTGAAGACTTCGACGATCTCTCCGTAGCCGTCGACCGGCTCCGGGACCCGAGCGATCCGGTGCTGGATTGGGACCAGGTCAGGCGTGATCTTCTCGATACGGATTAAGGCCGCCGCGGCCAAGGAACTGAAGCGAGTCGTCAAGCCGGACCGAACGCGGATTGTCGCAGCTATCGACCGCCTGGCAGAGAATCCATTCCTCTGTTATGCGCTCAAGGGCGATATGCGGGGCCTCCGTCGGCTTCGCGTGGGCGATTACCGCGTGGTTTACGAAGTGCGCGAAGATGTACTCGTCGTGCTGGTCGTCCGCGTCGCCCACCGCCGGGATGAATACCGGCGGCGACCGGAATGAAATCTGACCTTCGAGATATCGTGTAGCGCCTTCTCCCGGGGGCCAGGAGTCTGCGCGGTAGAAATGATCGTTGCGAGAAATCGGGGAATCGAGGCCAGATTTTCTCGATTTGGAGGTGCATAGTTGTTCTATTCGCCGAGAAATCGGGGAAATACGGACCGATTCTACCGCTTTCGCAGTAGATCAATTTCTGCCGCGCAGGCTCCCAGGAGGGGAGACTCTCCAGTCGCCCATTCTTCTCTTCCGCCCATTCCCCCATGCCCCGTCCGGAGTTCGGCGGCCGGAAACCGCCGCTCCATTTCTATCGCTCCCGGCCTCTTCCCATGCTCGGCTTGGCGATCGGCGCCAACGGATTCGCTTGGCCGCTCACCACGCCCTGCCTCCGTAAACGAGCCAGATGTGCGTCCACAGAGCGGCCGGCGGACTCGATCGGCATCACCTCCGCCACCGGCCGGCCGCGGTCGGTGATGGTCAGAATGCGCCCTTCGCGAACGCGCCGGAGATAAGTCCCCAACCGCGTCTTGAACTCCCGGGCCCCAACGACGAGTGGTTCACCCATGTAGTCAATGTGACTACAATCGCCGAGTAGCGCAAGAACAGGTCACCGCTCACGTCTCGGATCGACTTCACCTGTACGCAACAACCGTCGGTGCAGGAGCGGCGGTTTCCAGCCGCCGAACTCCGGGGCAGCATGGGAGGATCGGAAGAATGGACAACTGGACGTCGCTCGCATTGTAAACTCACCCAGCGGCGCGTGGGGAACCTCCTCGCTCCCCCTCTTGCCCCGACTCCCGCGTTCCCCACATCGACCTCCCCACGAAGGGATCGCCCGCCAGCTATACTTTCCACTCCAATGCCCCGGCGACTCTACATCTCTTTCCTCTTCCTCCTCCTGGCGTCCCTGAGCGCCAACGGACAACCGCACGCCGAGGAGGACTGGATCCAACTGTTCAACGGCAAGAACCTCGACGGCTGGATTCCCAAGATTCGCGGCCACGAGACGGGAGAGAACTTCGGGAATACGTTCCGTGTCCGGAACGGAGTCATGCAAGTCGGCTACGAGGCGTATGAAGGCCCGTTCGACGCGCGGTTCGGCCACATCTTCTACGAGCGTCCCTTCTCGCATTACAGACTCGTGGTGGAATATCGATTCATTGGAGATCAGATCCAGGGCGGTCCGAGCTGGGCCTTCCGCAACAGCGGCATCATGCTGCATTCACAGCCCCCCGAAAGCATGCGCCGCGATCAGACCTTTCCCATCTGCATCGAAGTCCAACTCCTCGGCGGCGACGGCGAACGGGAGCGCACCACCATGAACCTGTGCACACCCGGGACCCATGTGGTGTTCAACGGAAGGCTCGTGACAGACCACTGCACGGACTCCAAGTCGAAGACCTATCATGGGGACCAGTGGGTCCGGGCGGAGGTGATGGTGCTGGGCAGTTCCGTGGTCCGGCACATCGCCGAAGGAGAGGTCGTGCTGGAATACGAAATGCCGCAGGTCGGCGGCGCCGCCGTGGAGGGGCATGATCCGGCGTTCAAGCGGGACGGCGAGCTGCTTGAGAGCGGTTACATTTCGCTCCAGAGCGAGAGCCACCCCGTGGAGTTCCGCAAGGTCGAGCTGCTGAAACTGGCCGGGTGTATGGATCCCAAGGCGTCGAACTACAAGAGCTACTACGTCAAGTCAGAGCCGGAAGCCTGCCGCTAGGAGGGGCGGCTTTCTTGCCGCCCACTGGGAAAGTCGCCGCTCCTATCCTCTTTCCCCGCCTTCAGCCCGTGACGGAAACCCAGCGCCCAGGTCGACAGGCCCCAAACCAGCCACGGGAGCCGGATCAGGCACCTCAGCCCCTCCTTGGTACTACTGCGAAATACACGCCCAATGATCCGGGGGAGCCGCCACAGGGGAAGCGCCAGGCTGAGAAGCGGGAGATGGCGCAACCACGACCCGGGGACCTCCTCCAGAGTTCGGAACCGGCCGCTCCAGTAGCCCAGACGGCGCAGATGGCCCCAAGCCTTTTCCCAGGTCACATCGTTTGAGTGACAGACTCCGGTAGACGCCCCTATATATAGTAGTGTTCCCACCCGCCGGGTGATCCTCCGGCAGAGCATCAGGTCCTCGGCCATCTCCAGGCTCTCGTCGAAACCCCCGCACTCCATGAACTCCTCCTTCCGGACCAGGAGATTGCAACTGGAGAGGGCGTCCCGATATCCGGACGCCAGCCCGGGCAGGAACGAGGAGAACTCGATCCAGTGGAGCACCTGAGCCGCCGCGCCCGCCCCCGCCGGCAGCGCCACCGTCCCCGAAACCATGATGATCCGATCTGAAGAAGCCAGCCGGCCGTGGAGCGTCTCCAGCCACCGCCGCTCAGGGACTGCATCCGCATCGACGAAGGCCAAGTAATTGCCCCGCGCCGCCTCCGCCCCCCGGTTCCGGGCCGCCCCGGGAAACAATCGGTGGCCATGAGAAAGTACCCCGACCTCGGGAAACCGCTCGCCGACCAACCTGGCCGCCTCATCTCCCCCCGACTCCACCACCAGGACCTCGAAATCCAGAGGAGTCTCCTGAACCTCCAAAGCCTCCAACAGTCGAGGCAGAACCGCAGCGTGCCGATAGCAGGGAATGATGACGCTGACGGAAGGGGACCTCGGCATTGGGAAATCCTAGCAGGAGCGGCGGATTCCAACCGCCGAACTCCCAATTAACCATCAACCGGGGCGCCTACGGTCAATTCCAGCCCCCCAACTCCCCATCCTCCGCCTTCTTTTCCCTTCATTCCTAACTCCACTCCTTCGTTATAGAATGAGTGGAGTTCAACACAATGGCAGCAGACGTGGGGGCAATTTCGGACCTTCTCGATAAGGCCATGGCCACCGTCAACCGCGCGTTGCGCGAATTCATCGCGCGGCGGGGCCGGAAACGGTTGGTCGATCTGTTCGGAAGACTGGATTGGGACGACTACGACGACAAGCTCGAACGTTCCCGCCAGCGAACTTCTTCGTAAACAAGAGTGTCCGGTCTCTACCGTTCAGACGAGGTTCCCCGCCGGGAGTCGGAGTAAATCGAATGCTCTCTCCAGGAGAAACGAATGTCACCTGAACTCTTCCAGTGGATTTCCCCTGCCGTCATCGTTGGCCTCATGCTCTACCTGCACCGCGTCACGCGCCAGGACATCAAGGAGCTGCGCGGCGACATCTCGGATCTCCGAGTCCACGTGGATACCGAGAACGGGAATTTGCGCGCCCACATGGATACCGAGAACGGGAATCTGCGCGACCGCATGGATACCGGGTTCGGGAATCTCCGCAGCCACATGGATACCGGGCTCGGGGATCTCCGCAACCACATGGATACCGGGCTCGGGGATCTCCGCAACCGCATGGGCCGGCTCGAAGAACGCATGGCTCGCCTCGAGGGTACGCTCGACGTGCTCCGGGAATTCTTCGTCCGCAACGGACGCGGCACCGCCGCCTGATCTCGCCCCCCCCAAATAGCGACCCGGGAGCGGCGACTTTCCTGCCGCCGAATGGGAGCGACGACTTCCTTATCGTCGAATGGGAGCGGCGGCTTTCTTGCCGCCCGAGCAGGAGCCGCAGCTTTCGTGCCGCCGAATGGGAGCAACGACTTTCTTATCGCCGGATGGGAGCAACGTCTTCCTTGCCGCCGATTGGGAGCGGCGACTTTCTTGTCGCCGAATGGGACGGGCGGTTTTCTTGCCGCCCGAGCGGGAGCCGCAGCTTTCGTGCCGCCGACCTCCGAGCTCCGACCTCCGGGATACACAAATCGCCAGTCAGGAATGGGCGACAAGAAAATCGCCCCTCCCAAATGTGCCCTCCCTATCGACTCCACTCCTCCGGACCCGGAATCCCACGGCTCGTCAACACCTCCAACTCCGGCTCCAACGCCAACGCCGACACCGCGTCATCCCCGCTCCCGGTCCCGGCCCCCCGACCCCGCAAAATCCCCCGGATCTCCCCCGTCCCCGTCGCCCACCTCCGGCATCGCAAAGCTAAACCAGAACAACTCCTCCCCATCAACATCCCGCCCAGTGATCTCGAACTCACCGCCGGAACGCGGCAGCGTCGCCGGCGCATCCACGACAAACGCCGGTTCCAGAAACGGAGTCCCATCGGACCCGACTCCGCCCCACAGCAGCAGACTCTTCGCCGGGACCGCAACCAGGGAAGACACCTCACCGCCCCCGGCAGTGTGCAATCGGTAACGGAGCGCGTTGGTGAAGTTATACTCGCCCATCCATCGGGGCCGGCTGCGGCAGTAGGACATCAGATCGGGCCAAACCGGCGGCAACAGCCGGCCCGGCTCTCTGAAGTCGTATCCCCAGGCGCCGATTCGACCGTGGTTCCCGGGAAATGACGGCTCCACGAATCCAGGATTGCCGCACGGCGCATGGTACAGGTTCAAATTGTGGCCAAGCTCGTGCGCCATGGTTAACGGTCTGACCCTCGAGAAAGTGGCCCAGCCGGGGAGCCTGGCCACTCCGTTGACACCACCGGCGACCTGCCCTTCCATCATGCCCATGAAGTGGCCACCGGCGCCTTCCATGACACGGATCATTTCGGTCTGACCGAGCAGCGCGAAGGCATTATTGGTCGAGCTCCTCACGGGTGCATGGGCCTTGACGTCGAGCTCGTTGATGGGCAGCAGATCGCGTGTCTCGCTGAGCAGAGGGTGGCCCCCGGGATCCTGGGCCATGCTCGTGATCACTTCCACGATCGACGAATCCGGACTCGGAGTCCAAAGAAACGGAATCATGGTCAGTTCGAACACAGGCATCGTCCGGACGTCCACCGCCAATCGTCCGCTCTCCGGGATTCGCTTCATCACGCCCGGATCGGGACCCAGCGTTCCCTCCGGGTCGACGTCGATCACCATCTCCAGCCCCGGTTGCACCACCCGGCCGGGAATCTGCGTGTTTGCCGAGGCGTTCAGATCACCCTCCCTGATCTCCCGTGGTATCGGGACCGGCTTCCCTGGAATGTCCACCACGTGCGTCCTCGCCCCATTCCGATAGAAGGTGGCGCGCACCGGAGGGAAATTCGCCCCGCTCTCTCGGCTGGACTCCACGAACACTCGGAGCAGGGCTTCGTCGCCCGCCACCAGCGGGACCGGATGGTCTCGCGACTGCACGGCCTGAGTCAGGTACGCCGCCGGAGGCGATTCGGCGCCGCAGCTGCCGACCCGGCGTTTCGGGACGCCGGAAAGCCAGTCCAGAAACCGGCGTCCGAAGGCGCGCACAGGTTGGTGTCGGCGGCCAGAAATTGCTCCAAGCGGCCAAGATCCGTCAGGCGGGCGGGCAATGCCCCGGCCATCCCGCCGTTCCTCGCCAACACCACGCTGGTCAGATTCTCCAACCCGCCGAATTCCGGTGGGAGCGTGCCCTTCAGCTCATTGTCCTGGAGCCGCAGGTCCTTGAGGTTGGTCAGTCCGCCCAGTTCCGGTGGGACGGAGCCCGCCAGGGCGTTGCCTTCGAGCCACAAGCTCTCCAGGTTGGCGAGTCCGCCCAATGCGGGCGGAATCGAGCCGTTCAGACCATTGTTGCCAAGATTCAGGAGAGTCAGGGCGGCGAGCGACCCCAATTCCGCCGGGATCGCCCCCGTCCACATAGTCGGGGAAGTACAGAATTGTCTCCCCCGGCTCCTGAGTCTGACTCCGGATCGAGTCCTCGTGTGTGGGGTGAGTAGTCTCCGGCCGCCCGGCGAGTCTCTGCACCGAATACGAGGCGGGCAAGAGCAATAGAACGAGAAACGGTACCCATATTCTCTTCATGGCAATCAAGGCATCCAATCGTTCACGCGGGAACCAACGCCCCCGAAGCCATGAGGAGAACTTTGGGTTGGCCGATCATTCGATTTACGGGAGTTCACCCATCGTCCAGACAAAACACACAAGGAACAAAAGGAGAGATCCAAGATCGCAAGAAAGCAGCAGCGGGGATTTTCCGATCAGCCGACCCCTTGTTCCTTACGCTCCCGTTCCTGCGCGAATCGGCGAATGATCTTGGCTCGATCGATGCGGAAATGGGAATTATTTGCTATGGATAGAAAAAATGGCGCCATTTTTTCTATCCATAGCAAAACCATCTCTTCAACACCAGGAGGGGGGACATCCTTGTCCCCCTCTTCAACACCGACCCGAAATCGGGGGTTGCAAACCCCCGCTCCCACGCCGCCCCTCGGAACGCTCCGGCGGCGAATCCCGTCTGAGTGCCAGAGACCAGACACCGGTATCCACGAACCGGTTCACCGGCGGGAGCGCTCGATCTTGTAGTCGTAATCGCCATCCCAATCCAGTCTTCCGAACAGATCGACCAACCGTTTCCGGCCCCGCCGCGCGATGAACTCCCGCAACGCGCGGTTGACGGTGGCCTTCTTGGTCTTCTCTCCGCTGATCGCCAAGGCCTGGTCGAGCAGATCAGGATCTATTCCAAAGTTCGTTGCCATTGTGTTGTTCTCTACACCTCAAATCACACAAATTGGCGACCGTAGCGGAGCGGCGGTTTCCAACCGCCGACTCCGGAGTGGAGCGGCGGTTTCCAACCGCCGGACTCTTAATCCCCAAAAGACGCCCCGCCCCCCTTCTCTCACTCGTCATCTTGCCTTCCAGGCATCCGTGCCACCCAATCGGCCCCGGCATATGTGACGGCATGAATGAGAACCTCGGCCGCATTGTCGTCGACGGTAAAGGCGGCGACGGCTTTCTTGCAGCCGTTCCGGGAACTCACATTCCACACCCCACCGGACGCCGTTCAGCTGTGTGAGGGGTCTTTCTTCCGTAGGAGGGTCACCGGCTGTTGAGCTGGCCCTGCGAGCCAGTGTAAAAGCTGGTGAGTATGTCACCGCGATCGTTGTAGAGCTTCATGCCACGAATGATCGGCTTATAGCGCGTCAGATAGGCACAGTCGCGCCACATGCGAAGCCCGACGGAGGCGGCGCGGTGGGCGCTCTCTTTGTTGAGGTAGAGAATGCGGGCCGTCTCGCCCTTGAATGTGATATCGACCCATTCCGGCGGCCTGACTTCAATCGTCGTCATGTCCGGCTCAACAGAGGTATACGAAAGGCGAGCAATCCGCTGTCGAAAACATTCTTTCTGCCGGTCCTCCGTCGAATCGGGGCTGGGAATCGCGGCCCAGAAAATGGTTCCGGCGCTAGCGATGCCGACCAGGACTCGCTTCAGGCCCTTCACTGCTACGGGTGTCATCCTACTACGGCCTATCTAGCCGGGATATCTCAGTGCGCCGTGCAAAGGCGCTGTTTCTCAGTGGGTGCGAATCCCACCCGGCAACTGTCGCTCCAGCCGGTAGCAGTCGGAGCGGTTCATGGAGGCAACGATATGGACTGAAGCACTCCGATGTCAAAGGGTCGCCTTGGGCGACTCAGCGAGTCCGCATGCTGCAACATGTGAATGCTGATCAGGCCTCGAAACGGGTAATGCGGAAGCCGACCCGCCTGAGAAACGCACGATGGCTGCCAGCGGTCGGGACGCGAGCAACGTGAGCACCGGCCGGTTCCGCCGGGTTAGTGGCGGTGGCATGTGGACAAGAGAGAGACAGTGGAATTCTCCCCGGGGGATGAACACCCCGTTCAACGGGTCGTTCCCGTCCTCGTCGCGGATACGGAGCTCGAAGTTCGGGGAAGAGTCCGGCTTGAAGATGGCCACTCCGGCGCCGACCACCGAAGATTACTCCACGAACAGGGCGAACTGGCTTCCCAACTCCACCGGTTTCACGCTGACCTCGACTCCCGTCTCAGCCTGCCGGCAGGTCAACAGCCCACTGACCGGCGCCGGATCGGACTCGAACTTGATCCAGCCGCGCCGGATTGCCCCCCGCGCCCGCGTTCCTCAGGACCCGGCTGCCCAGCGACGGGGTCTCGAACGCCGATTCGGAATCGAACAGATCCAGGATCGGCCCGCTGTCCGCGTCGTAGACTTCAACCACGACCTCGGCGCCCGTGTCTGCCTCGACGTTGCTGAGCGCCAACTGCACGGACCATCCGCCCCCGTCCACGTCGTCGGGGAAGTAGAGGATCGTCTCTGCCGGCTCCTCAGTCTGGCTCTGGATCGAATCCTCGTGCGGGCGTTGAGCGTTCTCCAGCCGCTCGGCAGATCTCTGCACCGAATACGAGGCAGGCAACAGCAGCACAACGAACAATGGAACCCATAATTTCTTCATGGAGGCGTGTGCACCTAAACTTTTTCAGAGCAATCCACCCTCAAACGGAAGGTCGAATATTTATTCCCAGTGGATCATGCAATTTGCGGGGTTGTACGCGTCGTCGACACAGACCTCACCCGAAAGTCTCGGCCGACTTAATCGGTACGATTTGCTGTGGAGCTGCAAGACGGCAGATATACGCCGTCCGCGCGACCGGATATCAGGGAACCTTTCCTGCCATAGCGAAGCGTGGCGCGTTCACGCTGGGAGGGGGGACAGTCTTGTCCCTCCCTTCCTGCTCCTCCTCCGGCTCCACCGGAGTTCGGCGGATGGGAATTCGGCGTGCTGGCGGACACGGCCCATGCTTTTCCGGACCGGAGCAGAATCTCCAAGGCCTCGATCAAGAGGCGCAACGAGATGCAGCTGGAGCTGACCAGCGGGGACAAGTCCTTCCTGAGAAGTGTGAGGATCTCCCCGGACTGAAAAGCTTGCCATTGGTAGACTCCCGCAGGTCCTGGCACTGGTCCACGACCGAACCCGCCCTCCTTGTGACCGGCCTCAGGTTCGCTGCATAATTCCGCTCTGTGAACGATTCCCGAATAAAATTGGTGCTGGCGCTGGCTGCGACCCTCTTGACGGCAGTCCTGCTGGGAACAGGAATCCTGATCGGATCCTACCTGGAACTCCGATCCCTGCGGGGATCCGCGAGCGAGGCTTGGCGGAGGGAGCTCATGGGTGGTTTCATACCCCCGGGAGAATGGCCGGACCTGGCCCGGGCCTACCACGAACCGGAGGCTGCCCTGGAGGCAATGGAGGGCTTCACCTGGGCCGTCCCGAACGTCCCCACTCCCTTCGTGGGGACCGGTCCCCGGCCGGGAACCAGTGGCAACGCCACCATCAATCGCCGCCAGTTTCGGTCCACCCGGGAGCTGCCTGCCCGGAAGCAAGCCGGTGTAGCGCGCATCTTCATCACGGGAGGCTCTGTGGCCTTCGGGTCGGGAGCCCCTTCCCAAGATCGGACCATCGGGGGGTATCTCGAGGCGGAACTCAACCGCGGTGTGGTGGAGCCACGGTTTCGGGTCCATACCCTGGCCAATCCCGCCTGGGCTTCCACCCACGAGAGAATCCTCATCGAAAACCGTCTCTCCGAATGGCAGCCGGACCTGGTGATCTCTTTCTCCGGTCTCAACGACGTGCACTGGGGACAGATGGGACGAGATGTGATGTGGTTCAGGACCTACCACGATCATTTTTTCTGGTCGCTGAACGATTCCGCACTTCGTCTCTTGGGCCGCGGGGGCCTCGTCGACGTGCAGAAGACCGGAGATCGACCCGTGGACCCTCCCGTGGTGGCTGCACGCCTGGCGAAGAATGTTCAACTGGCCACGGTGGCCCTGCGCATGAGGGACTCTCGCTATCTCTTTGTCCTTCAACCCTCGCTCTACACCACCGGAAAAGAGTTGAGTCCCCGCGAATCGGCTCGTCTGAACCGGCAGAGTCAAGCCTACTTCCAACACGCGTCGCAAGAGATTCGAGACCGGATGGGGAGCCTGCGCGAGGAGGGTTTTTCGTTCCTCGACCTGACCCCGGTTTTCGATGAGGTGAAGGAGGATGTCTTCCTGGACAATGTTCACCCGGGGGATCGGGGCAATGAACTGATAGCCCGCCGCCTGGCCGAGACGGTTCGGCGAATCCTCGAGTCCGGATAGGAGGGGGGACTTTCTTGTCCCCCCCCTCTTCATCCCCGTCCCCGACATCCCCGTCCCCGACATCGAGAGTTGCAACCCCTCGCTCCCACACGCCCCCCTTTTCTGCCGGGACTATGCGGGACCGAAGCCGGTGGGGGAATTCCCGGCAGAATCCGCAACGGTCCGGCCTAAAAGAGCGTGTAGACAAAGGGCGCCGCGGCCGATTGACTCAGCAGAACCAGCAAGCCCGCCAGCAGCAGGACCAGAATAATGGGCGTGAGCCACCACTTCTTGTTGTAGCGCAGGAAGTCCCACAGCTCCCGGACCAGGCTGGGTTGGGGGGTGCTCGCCATCTGCTCGAAGTCGACGCTGGGGATCGCCTCTTTGGTTTCTTCCGTGACTGTCTCCATTCGTCTTGCCCCTTCACCCCGCATTCGGGCGGTCACTAATAATAGACACCACCCGCTAGAAAGTGGGAGATCGTCCAATTGCGACTCAGTTCGATCCCTTCCTCCGAATGCAGCTTCTCCGCCAAATGCGTCACTTTGAAGTCCCGATGCTTCTCCCGGTTCAGCCGCAGCAACTTCTCGACCGTGGCCACGGGGACTCGCTTCGGCGAGGGGCGCTTCCGCCGTCGATCGTATAGTCCGTCGTAGCCGTACTCCTCATAGCGCCGCCGCCGCATGCTGCGGGGGACTCATGCCAATGATCTCGGCCGCCTGGATCCCGTTGAACTGTCCACTCATCGCTCGAAGGACGACTTCCTGCACCTTCATCGCCCGCTCCGCGGCGCGCGGCGGATACGGCTCCATACCCGCCTCCTCTCGGTGGGGAAAAGGCTCATCCTGGCCTCGCCTTGAAGGGACTGGACAGATCACGTACTAACGAAACAACTTTCATTCCTCCTCTTGACATTGCCCCGGGATTGCCTCAAATTCCGCCGTCACTAATACGTGACGGTGTGGCGGAGGGCCCCCAAGGCCTTTCTTCACACGCCCGGGACGCAACTTTTCGAAGGGGACAGCATCTTTTCAAATCGTCACTGTCGGAAAGGTGCCTGTCCGGCGCCTTTCGTTGGGATTGTACTCGTGGAGAAGTTGAGGAAACGTTTCAAACCATCACCATGCCGCTCGGGAGTAAAGCGCAACTTTTCGAAGAGGTCGGCATCTTTCCTAATCGGCACTGTCGGAGAGAGGGTTTGGTGAGCGTAATTTGTTTTGTGTGTCAAGAGGGAACCAGCAGTTTGGTTCCGTCCTTCCCGGAGTTGGAGTCTCGGGACATTCTCCGCTCCGGGTATTTTCTGTTTTCAGGGGATTTGTAAACTTATTCGAAGGAGGACTTTCCAATGAAGGGATGGTTGAAACTATTGGTTCTGGGCGCGATCCCGATTCTCGCGGTCACTATGGTCGCGGATCCGGCCTTCGCCGCCGACAAGGGCTCGCAGTTGATCTTTCAGAGCAGCATGGCCCATACGAACTACATCTCTGTTGTGAACGCGCAACCTGATGGTAACGCGGTCACGTTGTTGATTCAGTACTACAACAACGATATGGAGTTGGCTCTCTATTACCTGAGAGTGGTCCCCGGCGCATCCAGCGTTCTGGTCGACCCGTTTGACCACATGATTCCGGGAACCATGATGAACACAGGTGACGAAATCATGGGAAGCGGGAAAATGGGTAACGGCCATTTTGTGATTGCCGTCACCGCGGTCGCTGCACAGGTGATGGTTGACGACAACCCCAACACCGGCGAGACGGCGAACGCCCTTTTCCCGGAGTCCCTGGCTGAGGATATGCATGGGATGAGCAACATCGACGCTTGCGGTGTCCTTAAGACTTCTGCGGGCTCCGCTACGGAAGACGGCGACAACGCCGACAACAACCTCATGCTCATCAATCCCGACGAAGACGGTGAAATCGAGGCGTGTAGCGATGAAGACGTAACTTCCGCCAACGTCGCGGATTGGGGCGTCAGCGAAGCTGAGGTCATCTCATTCAACCACCTGACCGGTCATTTCACCGAGGCTCTGTCTGGCACCGACGTGGGCGGACCCGACCAGACCTTGTCCTGGGGCGGCACGCCGGTAGTCCGGCCTGTGGTCAACAACAGGGACAACGTTGAGATGGTCAACGTGGACTACCAGGTTCTGGACGGTGACCCGATGGCGGCCTACTTGGCCGAAAAGGACGCCGCTGGTATGGGGGTGAATCTAACGGGAGAGGCGGTCGCTGCTCCAACTGGCTATCAAGTAGGCACCGACAATGAGGCTGGCGATGGCCTGATCGAAACTGGCGATCGCACCTACAGAACCATCATGGCGGCCAGCGGGGCCATGGTGTTGCCATCTCTTAGCGGTGTAAGTGGTGAATCCACACAGATCGTGCAGTTTCTGTCCGTGGCGGATGAGATGGGGGGACCAGGCGAGTACAGTTTGATTCCCGCCATGACGGCGATCGATGTCACGCTCATGGACGCCATGGGTAACCAATTGGAGATGATGTCTAGCGAAGCCGATTCCGGTATTGTCGGCGGTGGCACTGAAGATCCCGACGAGGATATGGTGAGCACCAAGATCATCGTCAACGGCATCAATGTCATGACCAATGCCAGCGATTGTGATGGAACCCCGATGGAAGGGCCTTGGAAGCTGAGCAATCTGACGAGCCTCGTTCCCGAGGCGACCGCAGGCTATGGCGACTTTACGGGTCTGGATGACGGCGGCATGGAACCCATGATGAACGGCTCGCCGGGGTGGATAAAATTCGCGCGCGGCAGCTTGGAGTGCGAAGAGAGTTATGGAGACGGAGATCCCGGGAATCTTGAAGCCTTCGAGCAACCGGATGGCATTCCCTCTGTGGACGATCGGACCTACACGGGCGGCACGCTGATCGTGGAGGAGGCAGACTCAAGCCGGACATTCGTCACCACGGGACGGGCCATTTTGAAGTTCGTCAACCCGACGTCGAGTTTCGCGGCCTCCTGGACGCTGAAGTCGCCTCCGTCTCCGGATGACACCGACAACTAGGTTGAGTTGCATCTAGCAAGGATCGTCTCTCCCTGAACGAGGTGAGACCGGCGGTTCGAGACAAACCAGGGGGGAGCCCATGCCGGGCTCCCCCCTTTCTCTTTTGGTCCAATCCAGCGTCCCCCACTCCTGTCGAATTGCAACCCTTCCCAAAGTGTGGCATCTATCCTGAATGGCCGCAGCCCGGAGACAGATCATCGGCTGGGAGCGGCGGTTTCCAACCGCCGAACTCCGAGCGGAGCATGGGAAACGTCGTCGCCGGCAGGGCGGTCGTTTTCAACCTTCAATCAGGAGTTCTGTGAATTGTTTACGCTGAACGGACAGTTGGGAGGGATATTTTCCGGTGCCGCTGTTCTCTTGGCTGTCGTTGCGGCGCCTGTGCAGAGTATGGGTGCGGCCCCGGCCGAGTGGCGGCAGTTGTCGCGGCTCCAGGTCAACCCGCCGGGAATCCAGGCATTCGTCGAGACC
This sequence comes from Acidobacteriota bacterium, assembly GCA_965263035.1. Lineage (GTDB taxonomy): Bacteria > Acidobacteriota > UBA6911 > RPQK01 > JAJDTT01 > JAJDTT01. The sequence goes on along the minus strand of OZ253580.1, from coordinate 2,507,198 downwards.
GTCTTTTCCTACAATCAGTTGAAAGCTGTTCCAGGCGGAGACCTGTTTCTCGGATTTACCGCCGTTCGCGATGCGAATCCAAACAAGGATACGGATGTCTACGTTTCCCGCTACGTTCGCTCGGAGGATCGCTGGGGTTCACCCGCTGCCATTGCGGAGAGTCCCGCCCTCGAGCGATCCCCGGCGGTGTGGGTCCACGGCCGATCTGGCGTGATTCACTTCTCTTGGGTCGGAAATGAACGCAGGAAGCAGAGAAAGCAGAGAAGCGAGCTCCGGGTCGGATATCGGCGATCGGAGGATGGAGGAACTTCCTGGACGCCGCCGCGCCAATTCGCGGTGGGGACGGTCCTGGCCCGGCGCCCCCAGTTGATGGGCGACGGACGGGGCAACTTGAATCTGGCCGTTTCCAATGGCTACCCCGAAGAACGGGAACGCATCCATCTGTTTCAGAGCAACGACGGCGGAGAGGAATGGCGCCCGGTGGACGTCAATTTCCCGGAGGCCCGGAAGCGAGGGGGAACGGCATCACCCCAGGTGGCCGTTGGACCGGGCGGCGGGGCATGCCTGGTTTGGATTGACCGGACGGCCGGACGGCGAGCGGTCGTCTTCAGCAGATCCAAAGGAGATTTCTCCTGGTCCGTACCCGTCCGTGTCAACGACGATCCTTCCATGAGCTGTCAGGGGCCCAGGTTGGCGGTGAGTGAAGATTCGATTTACGTCGCTTGGCACGTCGTGAAGGGCGATCGGACGACACTCTACTTCGACCATTCGCCGGACGGCGGCGCCACCTGGAACGAGGATCAGGTTATTTTCGACCGGAGGGCGTTGTCGGTCCGGTCCTCCCTCCAACCCGTCAACGACGGGCTCCTCGCCGGCTGGTTCGAGTCACGAGAAGATTGGGGCCAGACCCATCGCCGACTCTCCTATCGTCTTTTTTCGGCCGCAAAGGGATGGAGGTCCGCGGAAGGGGAGAGAGACTCTCTGGCGGGGGACCATGGACCCGGCAGGTTCTATTACGGATTCGACCTTCTACCTTGGCGAGGGGGATGCCTGGTCGCCTATTCCAAAGGAGCGATCGGAGCATCGCCCGAGATTTATCTGGCCTGGAGCGGGGAGTTGGAGTCCGGCTTCTCGGAGTTGATGAAAATTAGTGCGCCAAAAAAGGGTTTCGAGCATCTATACCCCCGATTGGTCCGCTCCGGCGAGAACGAGGTCGCCGTGGTCTACAACCGGCGCAAGATCCGCCGGTCGCCCATGGAACCGCGAGTCATCTTGGGAGATGTACTGGTCGCTCGAATCGGAATCCCGTAGTTGGAGGTAAGGTCTGCAAGACTGTATTTATAATGTGCGGAAAACTCTCAGGCACACGCAGCTTATCGACTGGAGAGTGTCGTGTCAGAGGCGTTGTTCTATTTTTGATCAGTGAAGCTGCCCGAATTGTGCCAAGAGCATCTGCTGTGCTATTTCCAGAATTCGCAGCCAGTTCGCCGAATTGGGAGGAAACCCATGCTGAGACGTGATGCTGGTCAATCCATATCGTTCTGTGACGGTTCCAGGAAACGTTACTTCTACCACCTGGGCAGGGGATTTCTCCCCCTCTTGGCCGTGATGTTTCTGGCGGCGCCGCAACTGGCCTTCGCCCAGGGCAGCCTGGCCGTGACCGTGGATCCCAGGACGCTGGAAATCGACGAAGGCGAAAATGGCAACTACACGATTGAGTTGAACACAGAACCGTCCGAGGATGTGAAAATTACGGTGGTGGGAGCGCCTACCGCCGCCGCGGACGTTACGGTGGACTCCGATTCCCCAGGTGCTGATACAACGGACGGGACGCTCGTATTCACCTTCACGGCAGACTCGGCGCCAGATCAAGACGATGGCAACTGGGACGACTCGCGGACGGTGACAGTGAGTACGGAGGAGGATGCTGACGCAGTCTCGGAGACAATGACGCTCACGCACACGGCGACCATGGCGACGATGATGATGCCGTGGCCGTAAGCAACGTGTCAGTGAGGGTGACGGTCAAGGATGATGACACCCGAAGCGTAACCTTGAGTGAGACTTCCTTGACCTTCAGGGAAGCCGAGGAGACTGGTTCCTACATGGTGGTGCTGGGGACGGAACCAACGGGAACGGTGACCGTGGACATCGGTGGCGCTTCAGGCGAGATCACGGTGAGTCCGTCCCGGTTGTTCTTCACCGCGGAAAACTACGAGATGGAGCAGCCGGTGACCGTGTTTGCGGGCGAGGATTTCGACGCGGAGACCGACGAAGCGATCCTGACGCACACGGTCCGAGGTGGCGACTACACCGGAGTGGCTGTGAGCCCCACACCTGGCACAGTGTCGGTGACGGTCACCGACAACGACACCTGGGGAGTTTCCGTGAGTACCAGGTTGCTGAGTATTGCGGCGGGCGCAAACGCCACATACACGGTAATGCTCGATACTCGGCCGACCCGCACGGTGGCCATTACAGTGGCCGAAGATACGGATCTTGAAGGCGTGACGGTGAGCCCGACCCGCCTGAGTTTCTCGACGAGCAACTGGGACGACCCGCGGACGGTGACGGTTCGTACGCAATCGGATGCGTCGGGGTCTGTAGATGTGACCCATACAGTGGACGATTCGTCCAGCAGCAGGGACCAGGCCTACGACGGTGTGACTATTCAGTCAGTCAACGTTTCTGTCTCAAGTGCCCCGACTGGTGTCAGGCTCAGTCCAAGTTCGTTGAGCATCAACGAGGGCGCGACCAGGACGTACACCGTGAGACTGGCTGGTGATCCAACGGATCCTCTGACGGTGGCGATGGCCTCCTCGAATGCGGACGTGACAGTCAAACCAGAAACTTTGGCCTTTACGACGGATGACTGGAACGACGCGCAGCCAGTGACGGTGTCCGTGGACGAGGACAATGATGCCGTCTCGGAAACCGCGATGTTGACGCATAGGCAAACCACGGATACCGGATTGATCCTGGCCAACGGCATGTTGCGGGTGACGGTCAGCGATAACGATCCGCGGGGCGTCAATGTTTCCTCGACGTCGCTTGAAGTCGAGGAAGGCGCAGACGCAACCTACACTATCTCGCTGAAGTCCCAGCCTGTTGGCGATCGTGATGGCAATGTGACGGTGACGATCAGTGGCGCGTCGGGCGACGTCACCGTGAGCCCGTCACAGTTGAGATTCACTGCCACCGATTGGAACCAGGAAAAGCCAGTGGTGGTCAGTGCCGCCCCAGATCCGGACGGGGAGCCGGACAGCCCTGTGACGTTGAGCCACACGGTGCGCGGCGGCGACTACGACCGCCAGAGAGTGGACAGCGTCACGGTCACGATCCGGGAGGACGAAAACCGAGGTATCCTCGCAACTCCCGATTCTTTACCGCTTACCGAGGGTAAGACTGGCGAATACATGGTCAGCCTCGAAGCACAACCGACGGGGACCGTGACGGTCATGGTGCGCGGCGCGACCGGCGATGTGACCGTGAAGCCATCCCGTCTGGTTTTCACCACCAGCAACTGGAATGAACCGCAGTCGGTGGAGGTAAAGGCTGGCCAAGACGCCGACGGAGAACCGGACGAGGCGGTAATACTGGACCACGCTGCAAGCGGCGGTGGCTACAACGGCGTGACCGGGGGCACGGTGACGGTCACAATCACCGACAACGACCCCAAGAGGGTGATCGTAACTCCCAGCCGACTGACGGTCATGGAGGGATCGGCAGCGAGGTCCTACACCGTCGTGCTGACGACCGAGCCCACGGGTTCGGTAACGGTGAGCTTGGGTGGCTTGGCTGCCGCAAGAGACGAGTCTCTGGTGGTCAGTCCGACCACGCTGACCTTTACTCAACGCAACTGGAACATTCCGCAGGACGTGACGGTGCGCGCGGCAGAGGATGAGAACGGAACGGACGGGTCTGTAACCCTAATGCACGCACTGAATGGCGGCGGCTATGACAATGTACCGGCAAGCGGGGTGATGGTAACCATTGACGATAACGACACGGCGGGTCTGACGGTGAAGCCGGCGAAAATGGAGATCCCACAGGGTACGAGCCGGACGTATACCTTGGTGCTCAATACGAAACCGGACGACGATGTGACAGTGACGATTAGCGGCGGGCCCACAGGTACCACCGTGAGCCCCAGTTCGCTGACCTTCACCCCCAGCAATTGGTTCACGGCCCGGACCGTCAGGGTGAATGCGACTTCCAGCGCATCGGGGTCGGCAAATGTGACGAACTCTGTGTCCAGCTCGGGTCAGGACTACGGTGCCGGCCAAAACGAGACCGTCATGGTGGAGGTCCTGAGTGCCGAGAATCCAGATGTTGCCGTGAACCCGACCTCTTTGTCGATCACTGAAGGCGGTAATGATTCCTACTCGATGGTGCTGACCAAGGCGCCGACAGCGTCGGTGTATGTGGACATTTCCGGCGCATCCGGCGACGTGAGTGTGAGCAGGTCGCGGGTGTCGTTCTCGACCACCAACTGGAACCGTGAGCAATCGGTGACGGTGAGTGTGTCGGAGGACGATGACGCGGTCCAAGACGTGCCAGTGACGCTGACCCACAAGGTGAGCGGCGCCGACGAATACGAAGATATAGACTCGAATACGGACGGGGTGCAGTCCCTGACGATTTCGCCCGTGCTGGTGACGCTCAGCGATAACGACACGATTGGTGTGACAGTCGCTCCGACATCGCTCACCATCGGGGCGGGCGGGACGGGAACCTACCGCCTCCGGCTGAATACCCAGCCAACGGATGCCGTAACGATCAGGGTCAATAGCCCGAGAGACGATGTGACGGTGAGCGGTTCGCCGTTGACCTTCACGACGGCGAACTGGAATTCGGAACAGACCGTGACGGTGAAGGTGGATAAAGAGGCCGGCAGCGAGGAAGTACAATCGGTCACACTGACGCATTCGGTGAGCGGCGCGGACTACGCGGGTGTAGAGCCCGCGCCGGTGACCGTGACCATTCCTGTGGAGGGCACCCCGGATGCGCCTGGTAGGCTGACGGCTACTGCCGGAAACCAGCAAGTGACTTTGAGTTGGAGCACGCCGGCGAACGACGGTGGATCGCCCATCGCCCGCTACGAATACCGTTCTCAGGAGAGCGGTAGCGGTTTCACTGCATGGACGACCATTCCCGGCGGGGCCAGCGCCACCAGTTACACGGTGACCGGTCTGGAAAACGGGACCTCCTACACCTTCGAGGTGCGGGCAGTGAACGCCGTCGGCGGAGGCGAGGGGACCACGGCCAGCGCCACGTTGGCGGAATCCGCTCCGGGTGCGCCGGCGAATCTGACGGCCACCGGCGGTGATGAGCAAGTCGCTCTGAGCTGGGGTGCTCCGGATGACGGCGGCTCGCAGATTCTCCGGTACGAATACCGCTACGGCGCGGTCGGTGAATCCTACGGCGCCTGGGCGACGGTCAGTGGCGGCCCCAATGCCACGAGCCTCACGGTCACCGGCCTTACCAACGGCACGGAATATGGATTCCAGGTCCGAGCTGTGAACAGCATCAGTGAAGGTCTGGAGGCCGCAGCCACCGCGACGCCTGGTCGAGATCCGAGCGCCCCGACCGGCCTGACGGCGAGAGTCGAAAGCGAGACCATCACGGTAATGTGGGGGATGCCGGCCGATAATGGCGGGTCCGCGATTACCGGCTACCAGGTGCGCTATCGGATGAACGGTGGACAGTGGAGCAACTGGATGGCCGTGGCCGGCGGCGCGAGTGCCACCAGCTACACCATGACGGGCCTGACCAACGGGATCGGCCATGAAATCGAGGTGAGAGCGGTGAACGCCATCGGTACTGGCGCCTCCGCCTCGGTTGAGGCGACGCCCATGGAGGGCATCGACTTCGCCCACTTTGCCAACGGCCAATCGACTGGGGTGACCATCACCTCCGACATCGTGTTGGTGAACGTGGAGACTTCCACGGTGACCCCGGCCATCTACTTCTACAACCAGATGGGCGAGATGATTCCCGCCGATTCGGTGGTGGATCTGATGGGTGGCCTGGAGATGGCCGGCGACGGTTCGTTGGCTGTTCCCATGGGGATCGCAGGCAGAGGCGAAATGACAATTTCGACCAACGGCGAAGGTGCCCTGGTGATCGGCTCGGTGAGAGTATTCGGCAGCGGCCGCTTGGGCGGCGTGCTGCGCTTCGACATCCCCTTCGTCGGTGTGGCCGGCGTGGGTGCCAGCGAGCCCGTCAACGACGCCATCTTCCCGGCTCGCCGCATGGCGGGTGGAGTCAACACCGGCGCGGCGATCCGCAATCTCAGCTCCGAGCCTATGACGGTGACCTGCATGCTGATGCAGGGCGGCGATGTGATGGATACCAAGATGGTCAGGCTGGCTGGAGACGGCCATAGCTCCGAGTTCATCCACGAGATGTTCCCGGGTTCCAATACCACCGACTTCGTGGGATCAGTGCGCTGCACGGCCGCCGACGGCGGGATGTTCGCCGGAGTTGCACTGGAATTGGATGCCCCCAACGGGATCTTCACGACCCTCCCGGTGGTGCCGCTGAACACTGGCTCCGATAGTGGTGAGTCGATGCTGAACTTTGCGCACTTCGCCAACGGCGATTTCGGAGGAACGGCAACCAGTTCCGACCTGGTCTTCGTCAACGTGGCCAGCTCGGCTGTCTCACCGGCCATCTACTTCTATGACCAGATGGGCAACATGATCGATGCCTCGATGGTTGTGGACGCGATGATGGACGGAGTCGAGGTCGACAGCGACGGGGCCTTGATGGTCATGGACGGGATCCCGCCCATGGGTGAAATGACGATCTCCACCAGTGGTATGGGCGACGGCATGATCGGCTCGGTGCGAGTCGTCTCCGACGGACCCATCGGCGGAGTCCTCCGCTTCGACATCCCCAACATCGGGGTCGCCGGAGTGGGAGCCAGCGAAGCCGTCAACGCCGCCATCTTCCCGGCCCGCCGCATGGCGGACGGCATCAACACCGGCGCCGCGATCCGCAACCTTATGGCGGAAATGACGACGGTGACCTGCAGGTTGATGAAGGGCGGCAACCCGATGGGCGAGAACCCGATCGAGCTGCCTGGCAACGGTCAGAACTCCGAGTTCATCAACGAGCTCTTCCCGAGTGCCAACACGGACGACTTCGAAGGCTCGGTCCACTGCACCGCGCCGGCGGGGTCCATGTTCACCGGCGTAGCCCTGGAGATGGATTTCAACAACCGGATCTTCACCACCCTCCCGGTGGTCCCGGTCCAGTAACGGTCCTCAGCGGAGCCAAACCCGAAAGGGGCAACCGCACACGCGGTTGCCCCTTTTTTCTTTTTTGGGAGCGGCGGCTTTCTTGCCGCCGATTAGGGGGGGTTAGGGGGGACGATTAGTCCCCCCTCCTCTTCTTCTTCTGCAGCACGGACCAGGCGACAAGAAAGTTGTCCCTCCTGGGCGACTAGGAGGTCCCCCCTCCGGTTCCTCTTTCTTGCCGCATCCCCGCGATGACGCCTCGCCAAATCGCCGTCACCCGCTGCCACCGAAACAACAGGACGTTCCAGACGAGACTCAACACCAGCGTCTTGCCCCAAATGCCCCACCCCCAAGCGCCGACTTTGTGTTTTCGCAAGAACAGCACCGTGTTCCGCCGAACCCAGAACACCCGCTGCAACGGCTTGTCCCGCGTGGAGTGGGCGCGGCGGTGATGGACACGCGCCGCAGGACAGTAATAGGACGGGTACCCCCGCCGTTCCACCCGGAAGAGGAAGTCCACCTCCTCGTGATACATGAAGAACCGCTCGTCGAAGAGGCCCACGTCCTGGAACACTTGCCGGTGGACCAGCAGCGCGCATCCCAGCAGCAGTTGCACCCGCCGGACCCGGTCGAACCGCGCCCGGTTCCGGGCTCCCTTGCCCCGGAAGGAGGAAAGGACGTGACTCCAGGTGATTCGTCCCCAAGCGGCGTCCAGCCGGTCGGGACGGTTCTGGAGCAGGACCTTGGGGCCGTAGACCCCGGGTCCCTTCTCCCGGGCCCGTTCCAGCAACCGGGAAACCGTCGCCGGCTCCGCCAGGATGTCGTTGTTCAGCAGCAGGAAGTAGTCGGGCGGCCCCTCGCCGGCGCCTTTATCCCCTTCCAGTACCGGCCGGAGGACCGCGTTGAGGGCACCGGCGTATCCCCGGTTATCGTCCAGCGTCACCAGACCCACCGGTTCCTGTACCAAAGAGGCGGAACCGTCGGTGGATCCGTTGTCCACGACGACTATCTCGAGGGGTTGGTGCAGGATCGAGCGCAGCGCGTCCAACGTCTCCGGGAGGACCTCGCGGCCGTTCCAGTTGACGACGATCGCTAGCACCCGTTCATCAGTCGGCATATTTCCCGTCCGCTGAGAACCCGGTCCCGCCGCACTCGAAAGCGTTTGACTAGAGCGTGAGGAGTCCGGGCCATCCCCGCCGCGAGGCCTCGCAGGAACGATCCCAGATAGCCTGCCTTGACGGCATGGAACGCCGTGCTGCGGGCCCAGCCGTAGGCCAACTGGAACAGGTTCCGGCCCAGTTGATAGCTCACCATCAACTGCCACCGGTTCCGGGTGATCCAGTAGACCCGGGATGGCGAATAGCAGACGGGTAGCGGAGGTATGTCCGGCTCGGGTTGGACCGGCCCGAGTCCAGCGTCCGTCTTCACCGGACGGACGATTCGGCGTTCCTCCTCTTCCGGCGCTAGGAGGTCTGCTACCAGGTCCTCCCTGGAGGGATCGGACGCGGCCTCGATATGGTAGACGACGGCCTCCGGGACGTAGAGGCAGGGATGTCCGGTGAGCTGGGCCCTCAGGCTCAGCTCCACGTCCTCCAGGTACATGTAGTATTTCTCGTCGAAAAGGCCGATGCGCCGGAACAGGTCGCGGCGGTAGAAAGCGGCCCCCGCGCTGGCCCCCAGCACCGGCCGGCTGCGGCTGTGGAGCTCGCACGGATCGCCCCGGCCCCGCTTGAAGGGCATCCCCGTCCGGTCGTAGCCGTCTCCGGCGCTGTCGATCCGGTTCCTCTGCCGGTAGTCCATCATTCGGGAAGCCAGGAACCAGTAGGAGGGGTTCCGGTCGAACGCCGCCAGTCCCGCCTCCACCCAGCCCGGGTCCACCTCCGTGTCGTTGTTCAGGAGCGCCACGAAATCGGAGCTGCAATGGAGGATGCCCCGATTCACCGCCCGGGCGAACCCCTGGTTCTCCTCCAGCGCCAGCACCTCCACCCCGGAAAACCGGGTCTCCAGCATCTCCCGGGTCGAGTCGGTGGAGCCGTTGTCCACCACCAGGACGGGGCATCTCACCCGTTGCCGGGCCAGCGACGAGAGGCATCTCTCCAGCAGCCGCGCCCGGTTCCACGTGGGGATGATCACCGTCAGCCTGGGATCGTGGGTGCTGGGCATGTCTACCGTTCCTCCCGCCGGCCTTGAAGCAACCCCAAATTGTAGTGGTAGCTCATGAGGTCGGGATAGAAAGAACTCAGGTCTGGCCAAAGCCTCCTCTCGGTCCAGGCGCAGATCCAGGTCAGAAGCTCCATGCGGATCCGGTCCCGGAGCCGGTAACGGGGCAGGCGGCCGACGTTGAGAAAGTCCGCCATCTCGGGATGCTTCCGGTAGAAGTTCCAGGCCGAGGCGCCGACCCGCCGCTGGCGGCGGACGAAGGCCCGCACCGAGGTCGGGTGGTGATGGTAGGCCACCGCCCGGGGATGGTAGACCAGCCGCATCCCCATCCGGTGGAGCCGCCACCCCAGTTCGATGTCCTCCCACCCGTACTCGCCGAAGTCCTCGTCGAACCCACCCGACTCCCGGAAGAACTCCCGGGAGATGGAGAGGTTGCTGGTGTAGAAGAAATTGAAGGGGACGGACGATTTGTCCTCGATCAGCGAGAACCCGAACTGCCACCCCTCCTCCCCCACGTACTTCATGAACCGGGTCGGGCAATACTCTCGGGCCCAGGGCGTGTACCCGATCGCCACTACCCGGTCCGCTCCCTCTTCCCCGCCGCCGCGGGCCCGCAGATGCTCCACCAGGAAATCGGCCTCGGGAACCGTGTCGTCCCCCAGAAAGACCAACCAGTCCCCACGGGCCCGCCGCACGCCCAGGTTCCGCGCCGCCCCCTGCCTGCGGTTCTCCTGGTGGAGGTAGATCAACGGGACCGGATACCCCCCCGCCATCCCCCGAACCCGATCGGCCGTGTCGTCCGAGGACCCGTCGTCCACCACGATCACCTCGTAGGGAACGCCGACCCCCGAGTCGTCCACGAAACGCTTCGCCAGCGACTGCCGGCCCAGCGCCTCCAACGTCCGCCCCAGGATCCGGGACCGGTTGTAGGTCGGAATCACGACACTGACGCGCATGGATAGACAAGTCTACCGGAGAGGAAGGAATAGGAGGGGCGATTTCCAATCGCCCATTCTTAAACTCCCCGACGGAGGATAAGGAGTTCGGAACCTACAACCGGCAGCTCCAGAGTGCCATGGACACGCTTATTGAGGATCAGGTCTGGTAAGTCGTGGCCTCTTACTCGTGATCGCTCAATCTGTCCGTGCGGCAATGGAGTCACGCAGGCCTTTCAGGAGGCCCTCAATGTGTGCCACGGGTTGCCGGATCTGAGCGAATCCATCCTGGAGCCGGCTGATGTCGGATCGCAGCCGGGCAAACAGGGAGATCATCAACCCTCCCAACGCGATAGAGGCAACGATGATTCCAATAAGTTCCGGGCTCATTTCGGGTTCTCCTTGTGGCATATGGCGCCGGGACCTGCTCCGCAAGCCATGAACAGAGGCTGCAAAAAGACGAACGGAGGGGCGATTTCCAATCGCCCATTCTTAGACGAACGGAGAGGCGATTTCCAATCGCTCATTCTTAGACGCCAAACTGTCACTCAGGAGTTCGGCGGTTGGAAACCGCCGTTCCCCCCTGATCGGCGGCAAGAAAACCGCCGCTTGTCTGTTTAAATAGGCCCGTCCGGGTCGCTCATGAGCGACCCGGACGGCGGTGGCTGGACCGTACCGCCGCGGACTTTTGCGAACCGAAAAGCAGTCAGGTCGGCCACCGTCTTTCCCGATGTCCTGAATGGATACAAGGGCATCAAGGCCCGAATGACAAGCACAGGAGACCGGAAAGATGAAACAGCATACCGTAGGCATCGACATCTCGAAAGCGCACCTGGACGCGCACCGGCTGGCCGACGGCCATTCCGCCCAGTTCGACAATGACCCGGCCGGCTTCCGGGCGCTGATCGATTGGATCGGAACTCCGGACGAGTGCGTCGCGTACGAGGCCACCGGCCCCTACCACCGGGACCTCGAGGAAGCGCTGTCCAAAGCGAAGCTGCCGTTGGCCAAGGTGAACCCCTGGCAGGCCCGGTGTTTCGCCCGGGCGACCGGGAGCCGTGCCAAGATCGACGCCGTAGACGCTCGGAAACTGGCCCAGATGGCCGCCAGCCTGGATCCGCGCCGGACCCCGGCCCCGTCCAAAACGCAACGCCGGCTCCAGGAACTGCAGACGGCCCGGGACGCGCTGATCCGCCAGCGCACGGCCCTGCTCAACCGCCGCCAACAGCTCCGCGAACCCTTGCTCAAACAGCAGAACCAGACCCAGATCAACGTGTTCGAGCGCCACCTGCGCGCCATCGACCGCAAAATGCAGCAGCTGATTGCGGCCGACGAGGCGCGGGCCCGCAAGCTGGAGATCCTCACCTCCATTCCCGGGATCGCGGCCACCACCGCCGCCGGTCTGCTGGCCGAGATGCCCGAGCTGGGCGCCCTCAGCGGCAAGGCCGCCGCCAGTCTGGCCGGGCTGGCGGCCGTTCCGCGCGAGTCGGGGGCTTGGCAGGGCCGGGCCTTCATCCGGAGCGGACGGGCGCGGGGGCGACGGCTCCTGTACATGCCGGCGGTGGCCGCCCTGCGCTGGAACCCCGACTTGGCCGAGGTGTACCGGAGGCTGAGCGAGCGCGGCAAGCCCGGCAAGGTGGCCCTCGTCGCCGTCATGCGCAAGCTCATCGTCCTGGCCAACACCCTCGTCCGGCAGGACCGCACCTGGTTGCCCGTAGCGCCCCGAGCGACCTTCTGAGGCCACGGAGAGACCCCGTGAGGAAAGGGAGCGTGTGGACCCCCTGATGGCCGTCTGTCGAACTTCCGGTCAGGTCTGGCCGGAAGCTTGCTTACGGCCATGAAAGCTCTTCAGGGCGTATCCGGACCTCCCGGAGGACTGACGTCGACGATCTCAGGTCCCTCGATCCAGTTGATCCGTCCACTCATCGCCCCCTGCACGGCGCCCGCTGGATCCAGCTCGATCTCCGCCTCACCTCCGGCGGAAGAACGCTCCTCCTAACCCTGTGCCCTTTGGACCGGCCAGATCACGTACTAACGACACGGGATGGAAACACCGATTAGCACCCACCACTTGCAACATGGATACTCTCGAGTTTGATGGACACGTTTTTCAAGGATCGATCATCTATTCTTCGCGGCCGTCGTTATATGTATTGAACGTTGACAATCGCCGCCGGCCAACGGAAGAATGCTTCGTATAGACCGGATTCATCGCAAAACGTAGGCTGTTCCTGTTCGCCGGGATCCGGAGGCGCCCCATTCGGGACTTCAACGGAGATCAGATGATGAATGTTGACCTGATCAGCGTCTTGATAGCCGTGGTGGCGGTGGGAGTCGGCTTGGCCGGTCTGATGTTAGCCAGTTGGCGAGGGGTTCGGCACGAAATGCGGGACATGCGCCAGGAAATACGGGACATGCGCAACCACATGGGGCGGATCGACTCCCATATCGGCGAACTCCGGGAACGCATGGGGCACGTCGAAGGATTGCTGAAGGGATTGCGAGAAGTCTTCGTCCGGCCGACCGTGTCCGACTAGGAGGGGCGACTTTCTTGTCGCCCACTGGGACAGGCGACTTTCTTGTCGCCTGCTCCGGACAGACGAAGAGGAGGGGGGACTAACCGTCCCCCCTAACCCCCCCTAATCGGCGGCAAGAAAGCCGCCGCTCCTATCCGGCGGCAACGATGCCGCCGCTTCTCCTACCCTTCACACCGCTCGATTGACGTAGTCGAACGCCCGGAGACACGCGACTTTCAGGCCCTCCCGGCGGGCAGTGCGGAAGAACCGTGAGGCCAGCCCCGGCGGGTCGGGCGGGTGGAGAGTGGCTTGAGACCCCAACCACCGGAGTGCATTCAACTCCTTCTCCAATGACCGGATCTTTTCCCGCAGGGCCCCCGGCAGGGAATCCAGGGACGTCGCGCTGGGGCCTGGATCCAGCAACGACCCCAGATCCAGCGCTTCCAGCAGCTCCAGTTCCTCCTTGACGTAGACCGGGTCCTCCACGATCCGGCGCAGGGGGTCTCCGAACAGTTCCATGATCTCCCGGTCGCTCCGCCGGCGAAGCGCCTGCACCCGGCGGCGTTTCTCCACCAACCGGGGCAGAGCCTGGAGCACGTCGTCCACGGCCACCAGGTGGTTCAACGAGTCCAGCAACTGCGACCGTGCGGTCTCGTCTCCTTCGTCCAGCTTGTGACGGGTCTCGGACCAGAGGTAGAAGCTCTCCTTGCGGACTCCCGAGAAGTGCACCGCCCGCTTCACCGAGAGGACGAGGGCCAAGGGCACGATCTTGCGGAAGTTCTCCTCGTCGTAGTTCTTGAAGATGGTCAGCAGGGCGTTCCGGTGCATCAGATACCGGGTCTTCTCCGGCGCTTGGGTCTCCAAGGTGGCATGACCCCGGTGGCGCACCACCGAATCCGGGGCCATGACCACCCGATGACCGGCCAGCCAGAGCCGCCAACCCAGGTCCACGTCCTCGAAAAGGGCGAAGAAATCGGCGTCGAACCCTCCCACTTCCAGGAAGACCGTCCGGTCCACCAGCATGGCTCCGCCGCACGGAAACAGGACCTGGTCCCGGCGCGGCGCCTCCTCGACGGGCAAGCCCAGATCCTCCTGCAACCCGTAGCCCAGGTAGTGGAGGGACGATCCGTTGTAGTCGATCCGCCGCCCCTCCCAGTCCAGGATCCGGGAGGCGACGCAGGGGGTCTGGGCGTCCAACTTCCCCAGGGCGGCGGTCAGCCAGTCCGGTTCGGGGCGCATGTCGTTGTTGATGAAGGCGACATGCGCCCCCCGGGCCGTTTCGACGCCCAGGTTGCAGGGTTGAGCGAAGCCGCGGTTGACTCCGTTCTCCAAGAGCCGGACCTGGGGATAGCGCTTCCTGAGGAACCCCTGGGAGCCGTCGGTGCTCCCGTTGTCCACCACGATGACCTCTCCCGGACCCAGCGCCAGCAGGGGCGGAAGCAGGGTGGACAGGTGGGATTTCCCGTTCCAGTTGACGGTGACGACCGAGACGTCACCGGGGGATGGGGACATGGCGCGATTGTACGACAAGGCGTTTCAGTTGTGCGTCCGGCACCCGCCGCTCCCGCTGAATGCGGCGCCTCAGCCGCAGCGTCTCGGGAAGCCGCCGCAGGTTCCACGCCAGGTTTCCCAACTGCGCCCATTTGCGGCGCGCCGGCTGCCGCAGCGTCAGGAGTCCCCAGAGGGCTCGCGCCAGGTTGGCGCACTCGTAGTTCTTGAGCAGGGTGCGCAGGTTGTGGCGCTCGCCCAGGATCTCCCGCCAGAGCAGGCCCCGGTCCTCCCGGGTGGAGGCGCTCAGGTGATGGTAGGCGACCGCCCTGGGCGCCGTGACCACCCGGAATCCCCGCAGCCAGAGCCGCCAACAGAGGTCCACGTCCTCGTGGTACATGAAAAAGCGCGAATCGAATCCGCCCGCCTCCCGGAAGCGGGACCGGTGGAACAGGGCGGCGCCGGCGCAGGCGAACAGCACTTCCCGGCTCTGGTCGTATTGGCCCCGGTCCTCCTCCCCCATCCCCCGGTCCCAGGTGTAGCCCAGCCGGTTCATGCAGCCCCCCACCCCGTTGAGCCGGTGAGGCTGATCGTAAAGCCTCAGCTTGGAGGAGACGGCGGCGATGGAGGGGTCCGTCCCGGCGGCGGCCACCAGCTCCGCCAGCCATTCCGGCTCCAGACGGAGGTCCGTGTTGAGCAGGGCCAGCCAGGTCCCGCGGGCCGCGTCGGCAGCCAGGTTGGCGGCCCGGGAGAAGCCCAGGTTCCGCTCCTGCGGGAGCATCCGGACCCAGGGGAACTCCCTCCGCACGTAGGCGACACTGTCATCCCGGGAGGCGTTGTCCACCAGCAGGGTCTCCAGGGGCCGGCGGGTCTGAAGTTCCAGGGAACCGAGCAGTTCCTCCAGGTAGGGGCGGCCGTTGTAGTTGATGATGACGACGGAAGCGGGGATGGGTGAGCCGGTTTCGTCCGGCCCGGCCTCTCCCCGGGACGGTATCGATTCGGACGGTAGATGCGGTCCCATCAGCGGCGTCTCAGTTTGTCCCGGAGGCGGAGAACCGCCAGTTTCCAGAGGGGGACCTCGGTGCGCAGGCGCCGGATCTCGCGGCGCAGCAGCCGGATCAGCTTCTGCCGCTCGTTGATGAGGAATCGCGTGTTCAGCCAAGCCTCGTCCCGTTCCTGCAGCAGCTCCCTGAGCCGCTGGTGCAGACTCGGGAACTGGGAGTGCCGGGCAATCTCCGAGAGGCCGCAGGGGGACTCGGGATCCGAGTCCGGCCCCGGGAGCAGCGCCGCCAACGCCTTTCGTTGGCCTTCAGAGAGGGGTGTCTTGGAGATCAGGAAAAGGGTCCGGTAGGACGGTTCGGCCAAGTCCGGAACATAACAGGTCTGGTTGTAGAGACGGTTCAGGGCGGTCATGGAGGTGGTGTCGTTCAACTGGAAGTAGTGCTGCGTCAGCACCTGCATGGCCCGCCAGCGAGGCAGGTAGCCGCTGGGGAACCGGTGGACCTCATACTCGGGCCGGTCCCCGAAGTGACTCTCCACCAGGTCGAGAGACGGCAGCCCCAGGGTCCGGTGCTCCTCCAGGAAACGGCGGGTGTCCAGCAGTCCCTGAGCCAGCTCCTCCTCGGTCCGCTCCACGGCCGGGGTGGAGAAGGGGGCGCCGATCAGGATGAAGGAACGGGCGACTCGGTCCAGTTCCGAGAGCAGGTCGGGCCGCCGCTCCGGTTCCAGATGCTCCAGCACGTCCAGAGCCAGCACCAGGTCGAAGGAGGCGTCTTCGAAGGGCTGCTCCCAGGCCGGGGCCGGAGCGTGGTCCGGATGGTCGCAATGCCTCAGGTCGGTGGTTCGGACCTGTACGGGCGCGTCCATTTCCAGTTCGGAGAAAAAGTCCGCCGTGGTGGCCAGGTGTCCGTCCTGGTCCCCCAGCAGGCCGCCCACGTCCAGGATGGGACCCCGGGTCAGTCCGGAACCCACCTGCGCCGCGAGGCGGTAGCGCTGGTAGAGGTCGAAGGGAAGGCCCAGGACCAGGTCCTCCTGGGAACAGGGCTCGGCGTCGATCTCCACGTCGTGGATGTGGAGCCGCGGACCCAGTGGGGAGGGTTCGAAGATCAGATGGTGCCCGCCGCTGGCCACGCTGACGGGGGGGAGCACCACCTGGGTGGTCTTTCGCTCCGAGTCGAGGTGGATCTCGGCCAACGTGGAGCTGCCGGCCCGGACCCGCAGGGTGGTGAAGTCGGGTGAGGAGGAGACGGAGAAGCGGGTCGTGAAACGGACCGGTCCGGCCAGCCGGTTCAGGAGGTAGAGGGCCGAGGAGTTTCCCTGCATTCCCCGGGAGCCGGACTCCAATGCCGACCAGCCCCAGCGGGGCAGGGCCTCCAGGGGACCGTCGACGGAGACGAAATCCCGTTCCGGGCCGTAGTAGTCGTGGCGCCACGCCGCCGCCCGCGCCGCCGTGGGGGACCCCTTGAACGCCGCCAGGAACTGGAAGTTGTAGGGGGTCACGGAGAAGCGGTAGGTCACGGCCAGGTCCAGCTCCTCCAGGGCCGAGATCCAGAAGGAGGGGGGGCGCTCGAAGCAGTGGGTCGGCTCCGGCCGCCGGAAATGGAGAGGGTCCGGAGTGGCGCCTGCCATGAGTCCGTCCGGGTGCAAGATCCGGACCGCCTCCCGGAGGCAGGCGCGCGGGTCCGGAAGGTGCTCCAGCAGGTCGAACAGGGTGACGACGTGCGCGCAGCCGCTGGCGAAGGGCAGTTCCTGGGCGTCACCCTGCACCAGGAAGGGGCGCGCCGGAACGTGCTGGGAGAGGGCGTAGTCGCTCAGGTCCAGGCCCACCGCCCGCCGGCCGGAGCCTCGGACCGCCTCCGTCAGATACCCGTAAGCGCAACCCAACTCCAGCAGCAGGCCCTTGGGCTGAAGCGCATCCAGCAGCTCCAACCAGGGGCCCCATTCCGGATGCGCGCGAGCGTAACCCTCGGAAGGATACCCGCTGGTCTTGCCGTGGAAATAGTCGTGATCGTAGAGGTCGCGGTGTCGCCGGAGGCCGGAAGAATCGTCCGAACTTCCCCTCCCGGCTCCCATGACTGGCCAGCACGATATCACGGCCCCAAGACCGATTCCACGACAGGAGCAGCCGCTTTCTTGCCGCCGGCTGGGAGCGGCGACTTTCTTGTCGCCGGCTGGGAGAGGCGGTTTTCTTGCCGCCTCCTCTTCTAGCCGGAAAGTGTAGAGGTGGGACTCCACCTCCACCTCCACCTAATCGACGATAAGAAAGTCGCCGCTCGTACGCCCGGACATGGGCTGTATCTAAGGGATGAAAGATCCCAAGGGAGGTGATGGGATCAACCCTAGCCGAACCGCAAGGCGAAGCCGCGAGGCGAAGCTGAAGGAAGCGGAAGGCAAACCCACGATCGCAGGAACACGAACCGGCAGTGAGGCCGGGTGCGGGCGGTGAGCTGGCGAGCAACAGCGAAACCCGAACCCCATCCAGACGCATCAGGTAGAGCCGGGCGGCCCGGGGGGAAAGATGCAGCACCTTACTCGGGGAGATCTCAAGGGTGAGAGCCCTTGAGAAGTCAGCAGAGGTCGTAGTAGCGAAGAAGCCGGGTAATGCCGGTGGAGCGAAGGACCGAAGGAGTCGGACTGGCCCTATGGTGGACTCGTCAGCGGGATCGCAACCACCTCCGACAGCGGGGCGAGGGGAACCCTCCTCGGACCCGGCATGGAAGGCCCACGGGTGGAGGCCGGCAAGCCGGAAGGGCGGAGATCAAGTCTCAGCGGCGGCGGAAACCGGAAAGAAAGGCCCTGTACGAGGCTCGAAAGAGCCTCGGGTGACTCCAACCGCCGGATACTGAAAACGGTACGTCCGGTGGTGTGGGAGGGTGCGGGGGCGCAATCCCCTGTACTCGACCCGATTCTTGCCGCCGATGGGAACGGCGGCTTTCTTGTCGCCGCACTCCCAAATATCAATAGAGCAGAAGAGCATGGGGGAAGGAGCCCACGGGGGAGCGGAAGGATGGGCGACTGGAAATCGCCCCTCCTCGCCACTACGAGCTGGGAGTCTGCGCGGTAGAAATGATCGTAGCGAGAAAGTGGGGAATCGAGGAAATATGGACCGATTCTACCGCTTTCGCAGTAGATCAATTTCTGCGGCGCAGGCTCCTAGCTGGGGGTGATCCCCTGGACGAAAGCGTCGCGCAACCCCTTCAACAGTCCTTCCACGTGCCCCATGCGTTCCCGGAGTTCGCCGATATGGGAATCGATTCGTCCCATGTGGCCGCGCATGTCCCGTATATCGTGCCGCGTCTCCCGCCGCAGGCCTTGGATTTCCTTCCGCATCTCCTGCCGCAAGCCTTGGATTTCGTCCCGCGTCTCCTGCCGCAGGCCCCGCATTTCGCGACCCAGCCCTCGCACGCCGGCCAACGTCAGTCCGCCAAGACCGACGCCCACTGCCGCCACTGCCACCAAGACCCTGATCAGATCAACATTCACGGTCTTGGTCTCCACCTAATGGCGAGAGACGGGATTCGCCTACATCTTGCCATCAAGGGGTTTCGTGCCATAGGAAGCATTCTTCCGTTGCCCGTCATCGATTGTCAACGCTCGTTACCTACTATGACGACTGCGGAAAAAGTGCGATCGGTCATCGGAAATCTTCACAGGAAGGGGCATAGGAGGGGACAGTCTTGTCCCCCATTCCCCGGAGGAACGGAAGAATGGGCGGTTGGAAACCGCCCCTCCGGGGAGTCCGGCGGTCAGAAACCGCCGCTCCAACGATGCTCCATCCGGACCGCCCCCAACTCCCGTCCCCGGGAGCGCACGCTGAACGGAACAGACCTCCAGCTCCTCGGCTCCGGCTCCTCCGAATGAGAGCACGCGGCAACCAGAACCCGATACCCACCCGCCAGGAGCGGAATCTCCCGCAACGTGAGCCGCCCCCGGTAACGGCCGCCGCCCACAAACTGCAGCTCTTCAATGCTGCGGGTCCGGGTTTCGTGGAGGGTGAGGCCGTCGTCTCTCCGGATCGCCACCCGAAGGCTGGGCCGTCCCCGGAAGTCGGACGCGAACTCGGCGGCGATCTCCAGTCGCAAGGTCTCGCCGGTCCTGAAGCTCTGGCATCCGGACCCCGAACCGTTCTGTAGCCGGAGGCTTTCGATTCTACAGTTCAGAGAGGGATCGGAACCGGCATCGTCGGCGCCCCCGTCGCGGGGAGACGACGCCTGCCCCAGATATCGGCCGTAGTCCTCCACCACCGTGACGGCATCTCCCTGGGATTGGGGCCGGCCCCCACGGAGCCAGATCGCCTCCTCGCAAAGGGTCTTGATCTGGTAGAGGTTGTGGGAGCAGATCACGATGGCGGCCCCCCTCTTCTTGATGGACAGGATCCGGTCCGTGCACTTTTTCTGGAAGGGCTGGTCTCCCACCGCCAGCGCCTCGTCGATGACCAGCACGGAAGGATGGAATCCGGTGGAGACGGCGAAGCCCAAGCGGACGTACATGCCGGCGGAATAGGTCCTCATCGGTTGGTCGATGAATTCCCTCAGCTCGCTGAAGGCCACGATCCGGTCCTCCGCTTTCCGGACCCGGTCCGGCTCCAGACCCATGAGCGCTCCGCTGAACCGGATGTTCTCGCGGCCGCTGAACTCGGGATGAAAACCGGCTCCCAGGTCCAGCAGGGCGCCGATCCGTCCGTCCACCTCGACTCGCCCCGAACTGGGATGGGCGGCGCCCGACACCATCTTCAGCAGGGTCGTCTTTCCCGAACCGTTCCGGCCGACCACTCCCAGGGCCTGGCCCGCCTCGACCCGGAAGCTGACCCCCTCCAGGGCCCGGATCCGGTGGGCCGTCTCCTTTCCGGTGATAACCTGCCGGAGAAGGCCCCGGGGGCTCCAGTGCATCCCGTAGAACTTGGAGAGGGAGACGGCCCGGACGGCGGGTCTCACAACAGGTCCACCAACTGGTTCCGGGTCCGGTCCAGGACGTAACGCCCCAGTCGATAGAATCCGACGGACACGGCTGCCCAGTAGAGCAGCCCCCATGGAGAGGGTTCCGGCGCTCCCAGGAAGGCGAACCGGTAGGCCTCCACCAGGTGGGTCAGAGGGTTCAGGAAGAGGAGGAACTGGTAGGGTTCCGGGGCTCGGCTCCGGGGGTAGACGATGGGGGTGACCCAGAAGAAGAGCATGAAGAGAACGCCCAGGAGCTGGGCCACGTCGCGGAAGAAGACATTCAGGGAGGCAGCCATGGCGGCCAGCCCGTAGGTCATGAGGATCTGGATCGCGAAGAGGGGGAAGATCAGGACCAGGAACCGGAAGTCGGTCAGTTGGGTGACCGCCAGCACCACCAGGAAGACGGCCGTCCCCAGCAACTGGTGCACGACGGCCGAGATCAGGACGCTGAAGGGAAGCGCCTCCAGCGGGAATCGCTGCTTCTTGATGATGTTGGCGTTCTCGATGAAGGTCCGGGCCGAGCGGACGACGCCTTCCTGAATGGCCATCCAGGGGAGCAGGGCGGCGAAGAGATTCAGCGCGAAGACTCCGGTGGAGCCCTCGCTGCCGAACCGATGCCCCAGGAAGAGTGAGAAGACCAGCGTGTAGAGCGCCAGTTGCAGAGCCGGATTCAGAATGGACCAGAACAGGCCGGCGACGGAGCCCACGTAGCGGCTCCGGATGTCCCGGGACACCAGTTCACGAATCAGGTGCCTGTGGCGAAGAAGCGAACTCAACATGATCCCGGCGGATCCTGCCCCCGGCAGGGTCCCGGCCCATTATAGTTCACCCCCGGGAGGGGGGACATTCTTGTCTCCCATGGGCGTGCAGACATTTCTGTCCCCCATTCTTTCTTTCCAATACGCCAACGGGAGTCCGGCGATTGGAACACCGCCGCGCCAGGCAGATCGGGCGGTTACGTCAGGCGAGTGGGTTCACCCATCGCAGACCCGGAAATCGAGCCATGTCGGCATCGTTCGAGTGGAGTTCCGCTTGGTGCTCGATTGCCAAGGCAGCGAGATGGGCATCGGTCGTCAAATTGCCGCCGCCACCAGACCCCTCGAGGAGATCGAATAGAATATCCGAATGGCGATTTCCCGGATGGATGATCACTGTCTGCGGTCGATCGAGCCAAGACCGGACGCGAGTGCGGGCGCCCCTCACGTCGAGGGGATTCTCGAGGATTCTCGGTTGAGTGGCGATGCGGATAAAACCAAGGATAGACGCCCACGGGAGTCCGACGCTGACGGTCCCATTCATCAGGGATTCCCACCATTCTCGCGCTTCCCGGTGTCGCGGAAAGTCCGAATTGTGGGCGTGCAGCAGCAGGTTGACGTCGGGAATGATCACAGTTGACTATTTCGACCCAGTTCCTCCGCTTCCAACTCGTCGACCAGTTGATTGAGCCGATAGATGTCAATACCCGGCTTGAAGCCGAAGGCATGGGGATTCACCTCGTATCGAGACGTCCGCGGGGCTTTGCCCTGCGCCCCGAGACCGATTCGCAAGGCATCGTTCACCACGGCTTTCATACTCCGGTCGGAACGCCGAATCTCTCGCCGTAGGACCTGGGCGACATCCGGTTCGATAGTTAACGTCGTCCGCATGGGAGTCATCATGATGACTCCCCTATGTGATGTCAAGATGTCCGAGCCAGATCACCACTCACCCCGACCCGGCCAATGGACGGGGTGGACAGAATCCGCCCGCTGGGAGGGGCGACTTTCTTGTCGCCCACTCCGGATCGAGAAGGAAGAAGACGAAGAGGAGGGGGGGACTAATCGTCCCCCCTACCCCCCGAATCGGCGGCAAGAAAACCGCCGCTTGTCTGTTTAAATGGGGCCGTCCGGGTCGCTCATGAGCGACCCGGACGGCGGTGGCTGGACCGTACCGCCGCGGACTGTTACGAACCGTATGGGAGTGAGGTCGGCCACCGTCTTTCCCGATGTCCTGAATGGATACGAGGGCATCAAGGCCCGAATGACAAGCACAGGAGACAGGAAAGATGAAACAGCATACCGTAGGCATCGACATCTCGAAAGCGCACCTGGACGCGCACCGGCTGGCCGACGGCCATTCCGCCCAGTTCGACAATGACCCGGCCGGCTTCCGGGCGCTGATTGATTGGATCGGAACTCCGGTCGAGTGCATCGCGTACGAGGCCACCGGTCCCTACCACCGGGACCTCGAGGAAGCGCTGTCCAAAGCGAAGCTGCCGCTGGCGAAGGTGAACCCCTGGCAGGCGCGGCGCTTCGCCGAGGCGACCGGGAGCCGCGCCAAGACCGACGCCGTAGACGCTCGGAAACTGGCCCAGCTGGCCGCCACGCTGGAGCCGCGCCGGACCCAGGTGCCGTCCAAAACGCAACGCCGGCTCCAGGATCTGCAGACGTCCCGGGACGCGCTGATGCGCCAGCGCACGGCCGCGCTCAACCGCCGCCGACAGCTCCGCGAACCCCTGCTCAAACAGCAGAACCAGATCCAGATCAACATGTTCGAGCGCCACCTGCGCGCCATCGACCGCAAATTGCAGACGCTGATTGCGGCCGACGAGGCGCGGGCCCGCAAGTTGGAGATCCTCACCTCCATTCCCGGGATCGCGGCCACCACCGCCGCCGGTCTGCTGGCCGAGATGCCCGAGCTGGGCGCCCTCAGCGGCAAGGCCGCCGCCAGTCTGGCCGGGCTGGCCGCCGTTCCGCGCGAGTCGGGGGCTTGGCAGGGCCGGGCCTTCATCCGGGGCGGACGGGCGCGGGCGCGACGGCTCCTGTACATGCCGGCGGTGGCCGCCCTGCGCTGGAACCCCGACTTGGCCGAGGTGTACCGGAGGCTGAGCGAGCGCGGCAAGCCCGGCAAGGTGGCCCTCGTCGCCGTCATGCGCAAGCTTATCGTCCTGGCCAACACCCTCGTCCGGCAGGACCGCACCTGGTTGCCCGTAGCGCCCCGAGCGACCTTCTGAGGCCACGGAGAGACCCCGTGAGGAAAGGGAGCGTGTGGACCCCCTGATGGCCGTCTGTCGAACTTCCGGTCAAGTCTGGCCGGAAGCTTGCTTACGGCCATGAAAGCTCTTCACGCCCTGGGGAGCGCCGGGTCACCCGAAGGGCCGCAGCGAAGCGGAGGAGCCGGAGGCTTGACCCGACGCTCCCCAGGGCGTATCCGGACCTCCCGGAGGACTGACGTCGACGATCTCAGGTCCCTCGATCCAGTTATCGGTCCACTCATCGCCCCCTGCACGGCGCCCGCTGGATCCAGCTCGATCTCCGCCTCACCTCCGGCGGAAGAACGCTCCTCCTAACCCTGTGCCCTTTGGACCGGACAGATCACGTACTAACGACACGGGATGGAAACACCGATTAGCACCCACCACTTGCAACATGGATACTCCCAATCTATCGTCGATTGGGTGAGGGGATCGTTAGGAAATTTGTGGCATGCGATTCGAAGAATTGGTGGCTGGAAAGCTTCGGCTCCTCTTTTGATCAGTCTGGAACCATTGACGTTTGGTACAACCGCCTGCCCCATTGGCACAAGCGTGAACACTTCGTCTTCGTGACTTGGCGGCTGGGAGATTCGCTTCCACACGCCAAACTGGATCAGTGGCGGGAAGAACGAAGATTCTGGTTGAAACACCATCCAAGACCCTGGGATGCGCGGACGGCGAAACGCTACGTCAATCAATTCTCTCGACGAATCGAGGACTGGCTGGATCAAGGGAACGGGTTCTGCCTCCTGAAGGATCCGGCCTTGGCCCGAGTCGTGGCTGACTCACTGCGGCATTTCGACGGCCGGCGTTACGAACTGGCCGCCTTCGTCGTGATGCCCAACCATGTCCATGTGCTGTTTCGCCCTCTTGGCTCTCATCATCTCAGAGACATCGTCAGATCCTGGAAGGGATTTACGGCTCATGTGATCAACCAGAAGACCGGAAAATACGCCAAGATCTGGCAGAAAGACTATTGGGATCGGTTGATCCGGCACCCTCTGCACTTTTTGAAGTGCCTGGAATATATCCGCGAGAATCCAAGGAGAGCCGGATTGAGAGAAAGGGAGTTTCTCCTTTTCGAGAAGGAATAGGAGGGGCAACTGTGCGCCAGGCTAACTGGCACAAGATAGGCGGTGAAAGTCCGCTGAAACGAAAGGACTAACCATCCACGTTTCTCCGCGAGCCGTGCGTGGGCGTCCGTGAGGGCGTCGGCGAAGCGTCGGTAGCGGTGCGTATGGGCAGGCTATTGAGCATCGAAAGCTCCTTGATCGGAAGTGCCGAGGCTGTAGTCGCGGTCGAAGGCAACACCGGCTGGACCGCCAAGGTGAGGGACGGCCGGGCTCCGCGGTGTCAAAGAACCCATGCACGTACGTACATCTGGTGTCGGGACCTGGGAGGGCTTGGTCTCTCCCCGGCGAGAGCCGGGGCCTCGTGGGAAAGGAGAAAGCCGTAACCCATGAGGGGAAAGAGCAAGCAATCGGATACATCCATAGTAGTGATGAAGCGGGCGAACAAAGAGGGGGAACTTTCTGCGGAGTCCGTGGAGCGAAGGGATGGAGCCAAGGGGAATTCGGCTCACCAAAGTACGGACCGGACCCAGAGCCGGATGACCGTGACACAGGCGGGGGTCGGATACGGCGGGCGTCGCGACCTGCCGTCACTACCTGAGGTAGGAGCCGTGTGCCTTAACGGGCACGCACGGATCTGCGCGGGGGGCGCTGGGCAACCGGTGTCCCTACCGCGACTTCTTGTCGCCCGCTAGGACGGGCGGCTTTCTTGCCGCCCGCTGGGAGGGGCGACTTTCTTGTCGCCCACTCCGGATTGAGAAGGAAGAAGACGAAGAGGAGGGGGGACTAATCGTCCCCCCTACCCCCCCCAATCGGCGGCAAGAAAACCGCCGCTCCTACCAGGCGGCGCTTCCGTCCCGGACCACTTGGCTTTTGCGCAGCCGCTTGATCTGTGCCGGTGTGGGTTCCACGTTCTCGCCCCCGTCCAGCGGCGGTGTCCTCTCCTTCACTCTGCGGGCCCCCACGCTGTCGAGGCGGTCAAGCCGAGTCGCCCCCTCCAGCGCCTCGAGGTCGGCGTCGAAATACTCGAACCAGGGGAGCCCGGCCTCGGTGTAGTCGGCGGCGGTGGGCGGCTCATACGGCGGCGCGAATCCGGTCACCGTGCGGTATTGCCCGCTGTTGAGCAGGTGGACGAAGCATCGCGAGCGGACGTCCCGCTCCCAGGCGGAGAATCCGTAGTCGTCGGAATAGACCTCCTGGCGCATCATCCCGCCGGGCGCCAGACTCATTTGGCAGGGATCCGCCATGTGACAACAGACGACACCAGCTTCGTAGGGTTCGCGCCGCGCGGCCCTCAGTCTCTCGTACCGCGACGCCTTCATCGGATAGACGACGATCTGCAGGCCGCCGTGCTCCGCGGCGCCGGTCAACTGCTCCTCGGCCGTATAGCCCTGCCCGAGGGGCATGGCGACGAACTGACGGATCAGGCCCTTCCGCACGCAGAAGCCGTCGAGCCAGGGCTGGTCCGGGATCACGACGTAGTCCTGAGGCCGCCGGTTCAGCCCATTCCCAAAAGGTTGTCCCGTAACGGCGTCGACCTTCCCGGCGGCCACCTTGACGGCCATGGGGTACGCGCCATCGAAGGAAATCCAGAGCGCCTCCGCCTGGTACATGGGCATGAAGACGCCGCCGTGATCGCTCCAGAGCTTCGGCAGGCGGCCGCCATAGTCATCCACATGGTGCAACGGAAACTCCCCCATGCCCGGGGGCAGGGGATACTCAAGGTCGTCGTCCGGAATGCGCAGGGTCCTCGAAAACGAAATCGAGCACCCCGCCTCCTCATGGACCTCCGGAAAGCTGAAAGTCAACCTATCGTGCCGAAGTTCAATCATTTTTTCCTCCTCTCCTGTTCCCTCAGGTTCCCACAACACTGTCCTTCACCAATCCCCGTCCCGGATCTCCCGCGCGACCCGCAGCACCGCGTGATCTGGTGCCTCCCGGAGTTGACGCAGCAGATCGGCGAAGAGCTTGGGACGGAGCATCACGATCTCCTGAAGGTCCTTGGAAACCTTCCCCCCCATCGCCAACAGGACGTCCGCATCTTCGTCCAGCTCCTTCGCGAGCCGGCGGATGGTCCGCTCCGAAGGAGGCGGCGTCTGTCCCCGCTCGATCTTGCTCAGGTAGGCCGGCTCGATTCCGACGCGGCCTGCGACTTGCCTTAACGAGAAAGTCCGGTCCTCACGCCGTCGCCGCTCCCGAACTTCTCGAATGTAATCTCCAAACGCCATGTCGACCCTGGGACGACTTGAATCGTCCTTCATTCGAGTGTGTACTGTATACTACACACTACATATGACAAGCATCAAGTCCCCTTTTAGGAGGGGCGACTTTCTTGTCGCCCCCTCCGGATTGAAGAAGACGAAGAGGAGGGGGGACTAACCGTCCCCCCTAACCCCCCCCAATCGGCGGCAAGAAAGCCGCCGTTCCCAATCGGTGTGTTAGAATCGGCCCCGAATATCCGCCCATGAGACTGATCTCCATGGTGATTCCCCTCCTCAACGAGGAGGAATCTCTCCCTGAACTCTACCAAGGCATCGTCCGGGAGTTGAGTTCGCATTCCGGCGGCTTGGAGATCATCTTCGTCGACGACGGCAGCACCGACGGCTCCTTTTCCACGCTGAAGCGCCTTCAGAAACAGGACTCCCGGATCCGGATCATTCGGTTTCGCCGCAACTTCGGCAAGTCGGCGGCGCTTTCGGCCGGTTTTCGGCATGCCCGGGGAGAGGTCATCGTCACCATGGATGCGGACCTTCAGGATCTTCCCCAGGAGGTGGGCAAGCTGTTGGCCCAACTGGAGCAGGGGTTCGACCTGGTCTCCGGCTGGAAGGTCGAGCGCCAAGACCCGTGGCGCAAGCGCGTCGCGTCGCGAATCTTCAACTTCGTCACCGCCCTCCTGACGGGAGTTCCGCTCCACGACCTCAACTGCGGGCTCAAAGCCTACCGCCGGGAGGTGATCCGGGAGGTGAAGGTCTACGGCGAGATGCACCGGTTCATTCCGGTCCTGGCCAGCTACCGCGGCTATCGGATCGGGGAGGTTCCGGTGGACCATGCTCCCCGCGCGCACGGGCGCAGCAAGTACGGCGCCGGCCGCTTCCTGGGCGGATTCTTCGATCTCCTGACGGTGATCATGTTGACCCGCTACAACAGCAAGCCGCTGCACGTCTTCGGGATTCTGGGAGTCGTCCTGCTCCTGGCCGGCTTTTCCATCCAGGCATATCTCACCGTGGGCTGGTTTCTGGGTCGCTGGATCGAGGACCGGCCCCTGTTCATGCTGGGAATCCTGTTCCTAATCATGGGCGTCCAGTTCATCTTCTTCGGGCTCCTGGCCGAGATGATCGCCTACTCCTCCCGCAGAGAAGGGGACTACTCGGTGCGCGAAGTCCGGGTGGTGGAACCGGAGGAGGCCAGCTCCAAGTCCCTGGTCTCTCTGCCCGGATGAGGATCGCCCTCCTGGGTCCCGCCCATCCCTTCCGCGGCGGAATCGCCCAGTACAACGCATCCCTGTACGGCGAGCTGGAGCGGCGGCACCAGGTGCGCATCTATTCCTTCCGGAAGCTCTATCCCCGGCTGCTGTTTCCCGGAAGCTCGGAATTGGACCGGAGCACCAGCGCCTGGCGGGTGCCATCCGAGAGGCTCCTCCGCCCTCTCGCTCCCGGGAGCTGGGCCGCCACGGCCCGGAGAGTCGCCGCCTGGGGACCCGAACTGCTGGTCTTCCAATGGTGGCACCCCTTCTTCAGTCCGGCCTACGCCGACCTGATCCGGCGCGTCCGGAAGCGGGCGGCTCCGGTGATCCTGTTTCTGTGCCACAACGTCTTCCCCCACGAGCGGATGGGGAGCCGTCTTCTGGAGACGATGCTGGTGAGGATGGCCTTTCGCCGCGTGGACGGGTTCCTGGTCCAGTCGGAGGACCTGGCGCGGCAGGTGCGGGAGCTCCGTCCGAACGCTCCGGTACGTAAGGTCCGCCATCCGGCCTACTCCTTCTACCGGCGCTGGGACTCCGAATCGCCCGGGCCGGGTGAGAAGCCCTGCATCCTCTTTTTCGGAAACATCCGGGCCTACAAGGGGCTCGACGTCCTCATCGAAGCCTTCGCCCGGGTTCGCCGGGAGCTGGAGGCGGAACTGGTGGTGGCGGGGGAGTTCTATTCCGATCCCCGTCCCCTGAAGGAACGGGTCCGGGCTCTCGGCCTCGACGGCGAGGTCTTCTGGACCGGCGCCTATGTGCCCAACCGGGAGGTGCCCGCCCTCTTCCGCCGCGCCCACGTGGTGGCGCTTCCCTACCGGAGCGCGACCCAGAGCGGGATCGTCCCCCTGGCCTACCAGTTCGGCGTCCCGGTCATCGCCAGCGACGTGGGTGGACTCTCGGAGGTGGTGCTGGACGGCAAGACCGGGCTCCTCTTTCCACCCGGAGATTCCCGACGGCTGGCGAGTCTCCTGATCGATTACTTTCGCCGGGATTTGCGACCACGGTTCCAGCCTCACATCCTGGAATTCAACCGGAAGCTGGGTTGGGATCGGGTGGCCGGCCGGATTCTGGAGATGGCCCGGTCGCTGGGAGCGAAGGAAGCAGGGGAAGTCTGATCGTGGCGGCGAGAAGGAAAGACAGGAGATCGCCCCCGGGGTTCGGATCCCGTCTCTGGCGGCCGGACCTGCTCTACCCGTGCCTCCTCGTGGCCGTCGTCCTGGGGCTCTACTGGAATACGCTGGGCCACGAGTTCGTCCACGACGACCTCACCCTGATCCAGCAGAATCGGACGGTGACGGAGCTGCGCTGGGGAGAGATCCTGAGCCACCGGGTCTACCGGCCGGTCCGCACGCTCACCTACGCGCTGAACTACTGGGTGGGCGGTCTGGACCCCACGGGGTACCACCTCTTCAACCTGCTTTTGCACGCCCTCAATTCGCTCCTGGTCTACTGGCTCTTCCGGGCCGTCACCGGCCGCCGGACCCTGGCGATGGCGGGAGCCCTCCTTTTTGCCGCCCACCCGGTTCAGACCGCCGCCGTGGCCTACGTTTCGGGACGGAAAGACCTGCTGGCCGCCTTCTTCATTCTTGCGGGGTGCCTGTCGTTCCTCTCCTATCGGGACACGGGCCGGCGCCGGTATCTCCTGCTCTGCCTCGCCTGCCTGGTGGTGGGGGTCCTGGCCAAGGAACTGGTCATCGTGCTTCCGGTGCTGCTCCTGATTCTGGACCTGTGCCGGACGGACCGCTCCCGAGATCCGGGACGGGAGCCGGTGACGGTCCGCGTCCTCCGGACTCTCCTGCGCTCCCGGCTCGCCTACGCCCTGGGTTTCGTCTTGGCTGCGGCCTCGTTCTACTATGCGCTCTTTCTGAGTCCGGCCAGCCGCATGGAGGGGCTCTGGGGAGGGAGCCTCGCGGCCCACGCCGGCACCTGCTTCAAGCTCTTCTCACACTACCTGCGCCTGGCGCTGTTCCCCCATCCGTTGATTGCGGACTACACGGGAGACGTCTTCGCCCTCTCTCCCGGGTTCGCCGATGCGTCGACCCTGCTGTCGGTGCTTCTGCTGGCGGCCTTCGCCGCCGTGGCCGTCCGGATCTACCCGTCCCGGCCCCTGGTCTCCCTGGGGATGGGCTGGTTCCTGACGGCATTGGTGCCGGTGCTCCAGATCCTGCCCTTTCACGAGTTGGCGGCCGACCACTTTCTCTACGTCCCTCTGATCGGGGCGTGCCTTGTGGGAGGGGTGGCGGTGGATCACGTCTCCCGGGAGAGAGGGTTTCGGGAACTGGCTCTCGGGGTGCTGGCCATCGTCCTGGTCGTCTTCTCGGTGCGCACCGTGGGGCGCAATCGGGACTGGGCCGACGTGGAGACCCTGTGGCGGGCGACCGCGGAACAGGCGCCCCGGTCCTACCGGGCCCACAGCAATCTCGCGGTCACCTACATGGGGAAGAAGCCGGACTTGGCCCTGAAACACGTTCGGAGAGCCTTGGAGCTCGACTCCAGCCGGGCCCTGGAGTGGAGTAATCTGGGCGCCCTGTACGTCCAGCTGGCCGAGCGGGCGCGAGCCCGGAAGCAATACGATCTGGCGTCGAAGCTGCTGGACAAGTGTCGCGAGGCGATGGAGGAGGCTCTGAAGAGAGACGACTCGAATTTCATGACTCTGGCCAACCTGGGGAACTGCTATGAAACGGCCGCCGAGGTCGCCGTCGAGACGGGTGAATTCGAGCAGGTCCTGCCGCTGCGCCAAGAGGCGTTGGGCTGGTTTCGGGCGGCTCTCAAGCTCCGGAACCAGAATCCGGCCGTCCGCATGGTCTGGCTGTCGATCGGTGGACTCTTCCTGGACCAGGCTCGCCACCTCCAGGGTCAAGGGGCCGAAGCGTTCAAGGAAGGCCGTTTCGCGCGGAAGCGAGAGCTGGATGAGCGGGCCCAGGACCTCTACCGGCAGGCGGTCGTCCAGCTGGAGAAGTTCGTGGAGGCCTATCCCGGCAGCCGGCCGGGACTACTCAACCTGGGCCTCAGCTACGTCCATCTGGAGCAATACGATGAGGCCATTCCGTATCTGGAGCGGGCCGTCCGGATCCAAGCCGACCCGGAGAGTCTGAACCTGTTGGCGCGAGGTTACGACAAGCAGGGCGACGGCGGCCGCGCCGTCCGCCTCTACCGGAAATCGATTGGCCTGCGTTCCGCCGCCGAGACCCATTACAATCTGGGAGTTCTCCACCGCCGCCGGGGAGAGCTGGCGGAAGCGGAGAAGCACCTGAAGCGCGCCCTGGAGTTGTCACCCCCGGCGAACCTGGTTCCCAGAATCAAGATCCTGCTGGACCTCATTCAAGACCATGTATCGAGATCACAAGATCACCGTCGTCATCCCCTGCCTCAATGAGGAGGAGGGGATCCGCATGGTCCTGGAGCGGATCCCCCGGTTCGTGGACGAGGTCATCGTGGTGGACAACGGGTCCACCGACGACACGGCGCAAATCGCCGCGCGTTTGGGCGCCCGCGTGATTCGGGAGGACGTGCGCGGGTATGGCCGCGCCTACAAGACGGGTCTGCTCCACGCCCAGGGGGACATCATCGTGACCCTGGACGGGGACCACTCCTACCCGGCCGACTCCCTCTCCTATCTGATCGAAGCGCTCATCGGATCCGGCGTGGGCTTCGTCTCGGCCTCCCGGTTTCCGATGCAGAACCGCGAGGCCATGTCCTGGAAGAGCTTCATCGGAAACAAGTGCCTGAGCCTGGCGCTCTCGGTCCTGTTCCTGCGCCGGGTCCGGGACTCCCAGTCGGGGATGTGGATCTTCTATCGGGAGGCGTTGGAGAACATGAACCTCGTCAGCGATGGGATGGCCTTCTCCGAGGAGATCAAGATCGAAGCCATGCGCCACTCCCGGATCGGGTTCAAGGAGATCCCCATCAACTACTCGAACCGTGCCGGAGAGAAGAAGCTCCGACCCTGGAGAGACGGTTGGAGCAATCTGGTCTTCCTCTTCAGGAAACGGCTCGGGGGATGAGCGTGGATCCGGACGCCTTTCTGCCCTGTCCCGTCTGCCGGTATCCCCGTTGCCGATTCTGGCGCCGCCTGGAGGACCGGTTCTTCCAGGTCGCCCGCGAGGCGTTTCCCCTCTACCACTGTCCCGGCTGCGGCCTCCGCTTCCAGCGGGCGGCTGAGGTTGAGGACCGGATCCCCGGCTTCTACCCGCCCGGCTACTGGTGGGACCCGGAAGGGGATCCCCGGGGCGTGGAGGGTCTTTACCGGGAGTGGGTCCTCCGGCACGACCATTTGCGCTTCGTCCTCTCGGTGGCCCCGCCGGGGAACGGACGCCGCCTCCTGGACATCGGCTGCGGTAGCGGCAGCTTCCTGAAGCTGGCTCAGGAGGCCGGGTATCAGGTGAAGGGACTGGAGGCTTCCCCGGAAGCGGGAAAGGCGGCCGAGAAGATCCTGCCGGGCCGGGTGGTGGTGGGAGACGAGCGGGATCTGATCCGAAGCGGCGCCACCTTCCACGTACTGACGCTATTTCACGTCCTGGAGCATCTGCCCCGGCCCTTGCACTACCTGCGGCGAATTCGTGGGCTCCTGACCGAAGGTGGCGGGCTGGTGGTCCAGGTTCCCAACAGCCACAGCATCCAGGCGGCGCTCCTGGGCTCCCGGTGGTACGGGCTGGACTGTCCCCGCCATATTCACAACTTCACGGCGCGGGCACTGGTGGAACTGCTCGGCCGCGCCGGCTTTCGGGTTCGCCGGGTCCGCCACTTCTCCCTGCGCGACAACGCCGCCGGCCTGGTCTCCAGCCTCTTTCCGGCCCTCGACCCCATGTCCCAGAAGGTGCGCCTGTTGCGGGAGAAGAAGAAGGCGCGGACCCTTGGGTTCTCGGTGAAGGAGGCCGTCTATTTCGGACTGCTGATCCTGGCCCAGCCGCTGGCCGCAATGGAGGCGGCCCTGGGACGGGGCGCCACGGTGACGATCTTCGCGACTGCCGAATAGGACGTCGGGACCACCTCCCATTTCCCCTGGCACGCGGATTGCACTGACCGAAAACGGGAATTGTCCAATTCGGCTCCGGGAGAGTAGACTTGCAGGGAGTGTTTCAATGACGTTCGAAATCACGATCATCATCGTTTCGCTCGGTGGCCTCATCCTGACCGCCACCGGCCTCATCCTCACCCAATTCCGGGCCAGCCGCCGGGATCTCAACGTACAATTGGCGGGCATTCGCTCGGACCTGCGTGACGCCACCCGTGAAATCGGCAAAAACCGTGACCGCATTGTCCGGGTCGAAGTCTCGCTCACGGAACGAATTGGGCAGGTCGAGGTGTCCCTTAGGGAGCGCATCGCTCAGGCCGAGGTATCCCTTACGGAACGCATCGCTCAGGTCGAGGTGTCCCTTAGGGAACGCATCGCTCAGGTCGAAGTATCCCTTACGGAACGCATCGCCAAGGTCGAAGCATCGCTCGGCGACCGCATCGCTCGGGTCGAAGGCAACGTCGACGTGCTCCGCGAGCACTTCGTGGGAAAAGGACGCAAGGTTGTCTGAGCCCGCTAGCATTCTGGGTCGATGACAGTTGGCCGATTCTCCGGACCGCAATAGGAAACTTGTTTCCGTCGTCGTGGTGAATTACGGCCGAGCCGAGTTGCTCCGCGCCTGCCTGCAATCCCTCCTGGACCAGACCTGGCCTCGTCTGGAGATCCTCGTGGTCGACAACGGGTCCCAGGACCACAGCACGGACGTCGTCGCCTCCTTTGCCGGCCGCGGGGTGCGTCTTCTGTCTCTCCCTGAGAATCGAGGTTTCGCCGCCGCCGTCAACCTGGGAGTCCGCCAGGCCCGGGGCGAACTGGTGGCTCTGCTTAATAACGACGCCGTGGCGTCTCCAAAATGGGTCGAACGACTGCTGTCCGGGATCGGCGCCTCAGCGGAGGTCGGCATGTGCGCCTCCAAGATCCTCTTTCACGGGTCCGACGTCATTGACAAGGCGGGGCACCTCATTTTTCCGGACGGCCAGAACCGGGGCCGGGGAACCGGCGAACGCGACCGGGGCCAGTACGACGCGACTCAAGAGGTCCTCGCGGCCGACGGGTGCGCCGCTCTGTACCGCAAGCAGGTTCTGGAAGAGGTCGGCGGCTTCGACGAGAGCTTCTTCGCCTACGCGGAGGACGCCGACCTGGGGCTTCGGGCCCGCTGGCTGGGTTGGCGTTGCCTCTATGTGCCCGGGGCGGTGGTGCACCACCATCACTCCTCGACCCTGGGCCCCTACTCTCCCCGGAAGATCTACTGGGTGGAGCGGAACCGGCTCTGGCTGGTGCTCAAGAACTTCCCCCTCCCCCTGCTGCTCCTGAACCCCTTCTTCTCCATCTATCGTCTGGCCTGGAATTTCTGTGCCGCTCTGCTCCGCCGGGGGCCCGCCGGCAACTTCCGCCGGGGAGGCTCCTTGTGGCTCCTGCTCCGGGTCCAGGTTCGGGCCTACCGGGACGCCCTGGCCGGAGCGGGCCGGATGTTGCGCAAACGCCGCCGGATCCGGTCCGCCCGCAAGATCGGGGACCTGGAATTCTGCCGCCACCTGTTCCGCTTCCGCATCTCCGCCTTCCGCCTGGCCTTCGGCGACGTCGAAGACGAGAAAAGAGAGAAAAGAGAAAGGAGAAAAGAGGAAAGAGAAGTGTGGAGATCTCCACCCAAGTGACAAATGCACGCTCTCCACTCTTTCCTATTTCCTCTTTCCTCATTTCCTCGGCGAGCGAAAGCGACTCGGTTGCACCGCATGCCAGGGGCTGATAGGGTGCTCCGCTAGTCACTTCTACAGTGAGCTGGCGTAGCTCAAGGGTAGAGCAACTGATTTGTAATCAGTAGGTTGGGGGTTCGATTCCCTTCGCCAGCTCGCCCTCGCAGCAAGGTTACCCTCGGGTGCCGGGAATGGCGGCCTCAGTTCGTCCATTTTTCAGTTTGAATATGGTCCCCGAAGTGCGTATAATTTGGCACTTCCCGTATCCTCCCTGGCAATGGGACTGCTTTGCAGGAAGGTGGGGTGCACTGGCAGGAGCGACACCACGGGGCGGATGGGGATCAGGAATTCCCCGAATGCAATGAGGAGGGGTGGTCGAGTGGATAAAGGCAACGGGCTGTAAACCCGTCGCCCTTCGGGGCTACGCAGGTTCGAATCCTGCCCCCTCCAGACCAGAAGCCGCCCTTCCGGGATCTAGAGAGAACGGACTCGATTTTTCGCATACGGTCGAGGGCGGGAGTAACTCAGTTGGTAGAGTAATAGCCTTCCAAGCTATCGGTCGCGGGTTCGAGTCCCGTCTCCCGCTCCAACAGTGGCCACGTGGACAGAAACCGGGGAGACGGGTATGTGCCCACGTAGCTCAGTGGTAGAGCACTTCCTTGGTAAGGAGGGGGTCACCAGTTCAATCCTGGTCGTGGGCTTTCCAACTGACCAGGCAAGGCTGATTCAGGAGTTCCATCATGGCGAAGGAGAAGTTTCAGCGGACGAAGCCGCACGTGAACATCGGAACCATCGGGCACGTGGATCACGGCAAGACGACGTTGACGGCGGCGATCACGCAGGTGCTGTCCGACCAGAACCCGAAGGTGGCGGTGCGGAGTTTCGATTCCATCGACAATGCGCCGGAAGAGCGGGAGCGGGGGATCACGATCGCGGTGGCGCACGTGGAGTACGAGACGAGCGCGCGGCACTACGCGCACGTGGACTGTCCGGGGCACGCGGACTACATCAAGAACATGATCACGGGAGCGGCCCAGATGGACGGGGCGATTCTGGTGGTATCGGCGGCGGACGGACCGATGCCGCAGACGCGGGAGCACATTCTGCTGGCGCGGCAGGTGGGGGTGCCCTCGATCGTGGTCTTCCTGAACAAGGTGGACATGGTCGATGACGAGGAGTTGCTGGAGTTGGTGGAGTTGGAGGTGCGGGAGCTGCTGAGCCAGTACGAGTTTCCGGGGGACGACATTCCGGTGGTGTACGGGAGTGCGTTGCAGGCGATGGAGGGAGACGGGGCGGCGCAAGACCAGATCCGGGAGTTGATGGACGCGGTGGACACGTACGTGCCGATGCCGGAGCGGGAGGTGGACAAGCCGTTTCTGATGCCGATCGAGGACATCTTCTCCATCAGCGGCCGGGGCACGGTGGTGACGGGCCGGGTGGAGCGAGGCAAGATCAAGGTGGGGACGGAGATGGAGATCGTGGGGATCCGTCCGACGCTGAAGCGGGTGGTGACGGGCGTGGAGATGTTCCGCAAGCTGCTGGACGAGGGACAGGCCGGGGACAACGTGGGATTGTTGTTGCGGGGGACGGCGAAGACGGACGTGGAGCGGGGCCAGGTGGTGGCGGCGGCGGGATCGATCATGCCGCACACGAAATGCCAGGCGGAAGCGTACATCCTGACGCGGGAGGAGGGCGGACGGCACACGCCGTTTTTCACGGGGTACCGGCCGCAGTTTTACTTTCGGACGACGGACGTGACGGGGAACGTGGCGTTGCCGGAAGGGACGGAGATGGTGATGCCGGGAGACAACGTGTCGATCGAGTTCGAGTTGATCACGCCCATCGCCATGGAGCGAGGCCTGCGTTTCGCCATCCGCGAAGGCGGACACACGGTGGGCGCCGGTACCATCACCCGGATCCTGGAGTAGGCCGATGCGCGATATCATCACCCTCCGATGCACCGCTTGCCACAGGAAGAACTATAGTACGACCAAGAACAGGAAGACTCAGCGCGTGCGGCTCGAGCTGAGAAAATATTGCAGTTGGTGTCGTCGCCACGTGGCACACCGCGAGGCGCGATAAATGATATTCAATAGGCCAGTAGCTCAAAGTTGGTAGAGCGCCGGTCTCCAAAACCGGATGTTGGGGGTTCGATTCCCTCCTGGCCTGCCAATTTGGGACCCTGCGTGGCTGTGGTCCGGAACCGTCATGTTGGAAAAACTCACGACTGCCCCGGCGAGGTTGAAAACCTTTTACTATGACGTTAAGAAGGAGTTGCGAAGGGTCACTTGGCCCGGCCGCAACGAGGTCTACGGGACCACGACCGTGGTGTTGATCAGTGTCTTCTTCTTCGGGTTCTATCTCTTCCTCGTGGACATGATTCTGAGCAATCTCGTGGACAGGGTGTTCGAGTTTTTCCGGTAAATGGAATCGCTTTCCCCGGCGTCAGGTCGGGGATGCCGCGGAGCGGGACGACCGTCTCCGCAACCAGAGGGAAGGAGGGTTCGCCGTTGGAGGATGCCATGGGTGACTCGGGCGAATCCGTACTCAGTAAGAAGTGGTACATCATCCACACCTATTCCGGCTTCGAGCGGAAGGTGGCCGAAGGGCTCATGAACCGGGTGCAGGCCTACGGTCTGCAGGAAATGATCGGTCAGATCCTGATTCCCACCGAGGACGTGGTGGAGATGCGCGGCGGCAAGAAGGTCGTCACTTCCAAACTCTTTTTTCCCGGATACATCCTGGTGGAGATGGAACTGACCGACGAAACTTGGCACCTGGTCCGCAACACGCCCAAGGTGAGCGGCTTCGTCAGCCAGGGAAACAAGCCCACACCCCTGACCGAGGAAGAGGTCAACCAGGTGGTTCAGAGGGTGTCGACGGCCGCCGAGAAGCCCAAGCCCAAGTTCATGTTCGAAAAGGACGACCTGGTCAAGATCATCGATGGCCCGTTCTCCAATTTCACGGGCGAGGTCGACGACGTGAATGTGGATCGAAGCACATTGAAGGTCATGGTGACCATCTTCGGGCGGCCGACGCCGGTGGAGTTGGAGTTCATACAGGTGGAGAAGCTGTGAGGAGCAGGAGCGGCGGTTTCCAACCGCCGGACTCCCCGGGAGCGGCGGTTTCCAGCCGCCGGGCTCCATGGGAGCGGCGGCTTTCTTGCCGCCGAATGGGAGCGGCGGCTTTCTTGTCGCCGCCCGGGAGCGGCGGTTTCCAACCGCCGGGCTCCCTGAGAAAATAGGAGAAAAAAATGGCCAAAGTCAGAGGCAAGCGGGTTATGGGAATGGTCAAGCTCCAGATCCCGGCCGGCAAGGCGACTCCGGCTCCCCCGGTGGGGCCGGCCCTGGGTCAGCAGGGCGTCAACATCATGGATTTCTGCAAGGCCTTCAACGCCAAGACCAGCTCCGACGAAGGGTTGATCATTCCCGTGGTCATCACGGTGTACCACGATCGGAGCTACAGCTTCATCACCAAGACGCCGCCGGCCGCGGTCCTGTTGAAACGCGCCGCCGGAATCGCCAAGGGTTCGCCCGAGCCCAACAAGAGCAAGGTCGCCGAGGTGACCATGGGGCAGGTGGAAGAGATTGCCCAGCTCAAGATGCCCGATCTGAACGCCGGCGACATGGAGGCGGCCAAGCGGATCATCCTGGGAACGGCCCGGAGCATGGGAGTAGAGGTCAGTCAGTAGTCAGGAGCATTGCCGGATGGCTGGAAAGAAATACCTGGAAGCGAAGAAGAAGGTCGAACCCCGGGAATACTCGCTGGAGGATGCGATTCAACTCCTGCAGCGGATCAAGTTCACCAGTTTCGACGAGACCTTGGAGATCGCACTCCGTCTCGGCGTCGATCCCCGGCACGCGGACCAGATGGTCCGGGGCACGGTCGTGTTGCCTCACGGTCTGGGCAAAGCCCTCACCGTCTGCGTGGTCGCCTCGGGAGAGAGGGTGAGGGAGGCGGAGGAAGCGGGCGCCGATCATGTGGGCGGCGACGAGATCGTGGAGCGCATCCAGAAGGGTTGGCTCGGCTTCGATGCCATGGTGGCGACCCCCGACATGATGAAGCTGGTGGGGAGACTGGGAAGGATCCTGGGTCCCCGCGGGATGATGCCCAATCCCAAGGCGGGCACCGTCACTTTCGACGTGGGCCATGCCGTGCGGGAGATCAAGGCCGGAAAGGTGGAGTTCCGGGTGGACCGGAACGGCGTCATCCATGCCCCCCTGGGGCAGATTTCATTCTCCGCCGACCACTTGGTCAACAACGCCGACAGTCTGATCACGGCGGTGGTTCGGGCCAGGCCGGCGTCGGCCAAGGGACGGTACCTCAGGACCATCTACCTATCGTCCACCATGAGTCCCGGGGTGAAGGTGGACGCCAACCGTGTGGAGGTGACGTAGGGGCGAACCCCAGGCTGCGGGCGCCGGACCGGGTTGTCCGGCGGCACCGGCGGCCCGGATCGGACCCCGCGGGACCCCGCCTGAAGAGAAGAGGCAGATCGTAGTGACACGGGACGAAAAAAGACAGATCATCGAGGCACTCAGGCAAACCTTCCGGCAGAACCAGACCGTTCTGCTGTTGACGTTCTCGGAAGTCAACGTTCCGGATCTGACCGTGTTGCGGAGGCAGATCAGGGAAGCGGGCAACGGTTACACGGTGGTCAAGAACACCCTGGCCATCCGGGCCGCCGAAGAAACCCCCGTCAGCCAGTTGAACGACGACTTCCAAGGACCCACGGCGGTGGCCTTTTCGGATTCGGATCCCACCGCCCTGGCCAAGATCCTCAAGGAATTCGGCAATACCCATCCGGGCATGAAATTCAAGTCGGGAGTGGTTGCAGGGCAGACCGTGCTGGCCGACCAGGTGGCGGAACTGGCCGACATGCCCTCGCGGGAAGAGCTCCTGGCCAAGGTTGCCTTTTTGTTCAATGCTCCGCTGACTCGCCTCGCCAGCACCCTGCAGTCCCCACTTGCCGAGTTGGGATTTCTGCTGAAACAGGTGGTCGGGCAGAAAGAGGAAGCGTAATTGGAAAGGACCGTCAGGTCCCTCATCGGAGGTAAAGAGAAATGTCCATTACCAGTGAACAAATTCTGGAGTGGATTGGCAACGCGTCAATCCTCGAGATCAATCAGCTCGTCAAGGACATGGAGGAGAAATTCGGGATCAGCGCCGCCATGGCGGCTCCCGTCGCCGCGGCCGGCCCGGGGGCCGCAGCCGAGGCCGTCGAGGAGCAGACCGAATTCGACGTGGTCCTCACCTCCTACGGAGCCAAGAAGATCAATGTCATCAAGGTGGTCCGCCAGGTCACAACTTTGGGACTGAAGGAAGCCAAGGACCTGGTGGAGAGTGCCCCCAAGGCGGTTCGCGAAGCCGTGGAGAAGGAAGAAGCCGAGAAGATCAAGAAGCTCTTCGAGGACGCCGGCGCGACCGTCGAGCTCAAGTAGAAGCGGGCCTGTCGGGGGGGCGGACCGACGGCTCGTGTCAAGGGTCTCCCCCGAGACCGGAAAAGCGCCCCGATTCCCTCGTCTCTCTCGCCGGCAGGGCGAGCATGTTCCATTGCCCGGAATTTTTCGTAGCGCCTACTGGGTATTGGGAGAAGTTTCCCGTTGACTGGGCGCGGTCGGACCAACCTGGGAGTTTATGCGCATGTCTGAACTCGTTGAGAGTGTCAATGGAGATCGTGTCGATTTTTCCAAGATCAGGACCGTTTTCCCGATTCCCAACCTGCTCGAGGTCCAGAAGCAGTCGTATCAGCGATTTCTCCAGATGGATCTGCTTCCCTCGGAGCGGGAGGACATAGGCCTTCAGGCGGTTTTCAGCTCGGTATTTCCCATCGCCGACTTCAGAGGCATTTCCTCGCTTGACTTCGTGGACTACTCCATCGGGAACTGGGAGTGCAAGTGTGGGCGGCTCAGCGGGATCAAGCATCTGCGGAGTTCCTGCGTCGGCTGCGGCGAGACCCTGGTGGTGAACCCGTACAGCGTCGACGACATCACCTGCCGCAGTTGCGGCGTCAGAAATCCCAACGAGGTGGAGCGTTGCGAGGACTGCGGCGATCCGGTTCAGCTCAACATCAAGTACAACCTGGACGAGTGCAAGGAGCGGGGGATGACCTATTCAGTTCCGCTCCGCGTCACCATCCGGCTGGTGGTCTGGGACAAGGACCCGAATACCGACGACCGGACGATTCGGGACATCAAGGAGCAGGAGGTCTTTTTCGGGGACATCCCCCTGATGACCGAGAACGGGCTCTTCATCATCAACGGGACCGAGCGGGTCATCGTCAGCCAGCTGCACCGCTCTCCCGGGGTCTTCTTCGAAAACAATCCCGCCAAGAAAAATTGTCTGGCCAAGATCATCCCCTACCGCGGCTCCTGGGTGGAGTTCGAGATCGACGGCAAGAACCAGCTCCACGTCAGGATCGACCGGAAGCGGAAGTTTCCGGCTACCGTTTTTTTGCGGGCCCTGGGCGTGGAGACCGACGAGGACATCCTGCGAACCTTCTACCACGTCTCCACGATCCGGGTCGGATCGGACGGCAGGTTGTTCCGGAAGCTGGATGAGAAGCTGATCGGGACCCGGTCCAACCACGGCGTCCCGGACCCGTCCAATTCGGACCGCAATCTGGTCAGGGCAGGACGCAAGATCAGCCAGACCAGTTATACGCGAATGCTCCGGGCCGGCGTGGATGAGGTGGAGATCGGCATCGACGATCTGAAGGGAGCCCAGGCGGCGGCGGAGGTCGTCGATCTCAGCACGGGTGAGATCCTGCTGGAATCCAACAATTTCGTCGCCGAGAGTACGGTGAACGGGGCCATCGAGGCGGGCATCGAGGAGTTGGTGGTCTTCTACCCGGAGTCGGACGACGTGGGGATGGTATTGACCGGGACCCTCATGAAGGATGCGGTCAAGACCCGGGACGACGCCCTCATCGAGATCTACCGGAAACAGCGGCCCGGCGACCCTCCCACTCTGGACACGGCGACGGCCCTCTTCAAGGGGATGTTCCAGGATCGCAGAAGGTACGACTTCTCGCGTGTGGGACGCCTCAAGCTGAACATCAAGCTGGGTCAGGACATATCCCTCGAGGAGCGGACCCTCTCCACCAGCGACTTCTGCCAGATCATCGACTACCTGATGAGGCTGCTGAACAACCTGGGAGTTGCCGACGACATCGATCATCTGGGCAACCGCCGGGTCAGAGCCGTGGGCGAGCTCCTGGAGAATCAGTTCCGCATCGGTCTGGTGCGCATGGAGCGGGCCATCAAGGAAAAGATGTCCGTGCATCAGGAGATGACCACGGCCATGCCCCATGACCTGATCAATGCCAAGCCGGTGACGGCCTCCATCCGGGAGTTTTTCGGCAGCAGCCAGCTCTCCCAGTTCATGGATCAGACCAACCCCCTTTCGGAGATCACGCACAAGCGGCGGCTCTCCGCCCTCGGCCCCGGCGGCCTCAGCCGTGAGCGGGCGGGGTTCGAGGTGCGCGACGTCCACCCGTCCCACTACGGCCGGATCTGTCCGGTGGAAACACCGGAGGGGCCCAACATCGGGCTGATCTCCTCCTTGAGCTGCTACGCCCGTATCGACCAGTTCGGCTTCATCGAGTCCCCCTACCGGAAGGTCGTGGACAGCCGGATCGTGGACTACGTCCGGATCAGCGATTCGGGGGACAGCGAGTTCAAGATCGGCGAAGCCTACCCGGACGAGGACGTGCTGCAGACCAACAAGGTGTTGAGCGGCCGCGCGAAACGGCCGGTCCGGTACGAGCCGTACGCCTTCTACCTCACCGCCTGGCAAGGCGACAAGCACGTCACGGCGCAGGCCAACGTGGAGGTGGACGATCAGGGCCGGCTGATCCGGGACCGGGTGAGCGCCCGCCACGAGGGGAACTTCGTTTTCGTTCCCAAGGAAGAGGTCCAGTACGTGGACGTCAGCCCCAAGCAGTTGGTCAGCGTGGCGGCCAGCCTGGTCCCCTTTCTGGAGCACGACGATGCCAACCGGGCCCTGATGGGCGCCAACATGCAGCGGCAGGCGGTCCCCTTGGTTCGGGCCGAGGCGCCGCTCGTGGGCACCGGTATGGAGCGCATCGCCGCCCGCGATTCGGGGGCCGTCATCCTGTGCCGGCGCGACGGAATCGTGGACGGCGTCGATGCCGAGCGAATCATCGTGCGGGTCACCAGCCAGGACGTGGATGAGAGCCGGGGAGCTGGTGTCGACATCTACAAGCTGGTCAAGTTCGCCCGGTCCAACCAGAACACCTGCATCAACCAGAAGCCGTTGGTTCGTATCGGACAGCGGGTCCGGAAGGGTCAGATCCTGGTGGACGGACCCTGCACCGACCAGGGGGAGCTGGCGCTGGGACGAAACGTCCTGGCGGCGTTCATGCCCTGGCGGGGCTACAACTTCGAAGACGCCATTCTGGTCAGCGAGAGGCTGGTCAAGGAGGACATCTACACCTCCGTCCACATCGAAGAGCTGGATATCGAGTCCCGGGACACCAAATTGGGTCCTGAGGACATCACTCGGGACATTCCCAACGTGAGCGAGTCGATCCTGGCGGACTTGGACGAGAGCGGGATCGTCCGTATCGGAGCCAAGATCCGGCCCGGCGACATCATGGTCGGGAAGGTGACTCCCAAGGGAGAGACCCAGCTCACGCCCGAGGAGAAGCTCTTGAGAGCCATCTTCGGCGAGAAGGCGGGCGAGGTGAAGGACGCGTCCCTCTATGCCCCCCCGGGCATCGAAGGAACGGTGGTCGGAGTGAAGATATTCGCCCGCAAGGGCGTGCCCAAGGATCTCAGGAGCCAGCAGATCGAGATTGAAGAGATAGCCCGCCTGGGCAAGGACCGGGAAGACGAGATCCGGATCATCCGCGAAGAGGCCGCAAAGACCATGTCGGATCTGGTGTCCGGCGCCACGCTGGCGGAAGACCTCATCGACCTTCAGGGAGAGGTGGTGGCCGGCAAGGGCGACCAGGTCTCGCGGGATCAGTTGAAGCATCTCCCGTACCGCGAGCTGGCCGAGGTGGTTCCCGACGATTCGAAGCTGCTGAAGGAACTCTCCGGCCTGTTCCGGAAGACGGAGAAGCAGATCAAGATCCTGCGTTCCCTTCATGAGGAGCGGCTGGGCCGGATCGAGAAGGGGGACGAACTGGCGCCCGGTGTCATCAAAATGGTGAAGGTGTACGTGGCCATGAAGCGGAAGCTCTCGGTGGGCGACAAGATGGCCGGAAGGCACGGCAACAAGGGAGTCATCGCTCGCATCACCCCCGAGGAGGACATGCCCTATCTGCCCGATGGGACTCCGGTCGAGATTCTGCTGAACCCGTTGGGAGTT
The DNA here is from genome assembly GCA_965263035.1 of Acidobacteriota bacterium. Lineage (GTDB taxonomy): Bacteria > Acidobacteriota > UBA6911 > RPQK01 > JAJDTT01 > JAJDTT01. The sequence goes on along the minus strand of OZ253580.1, from coordinate 2,463,332 downwards.
CCCTCCCGGATGAACGTGGGGCAGATCCTCGAGAGTCATCTGGGTTGGGCGGCCAAATCGCTGGGGGTGAAATACGCCACGCCCGTATTCGACGGGGCCAAGGAGGAGGAGATTCGGTTCGAGCTTCGCAAGGCGAATCTCCCCGAAGACGGCAAGTCGTTCCTCTACGATGGAATGACCGGCAAGCCCTTCGACCAGAAGGTGATGGTCGGCTACATCTACATGAACAAGCTGAGCCACCTGGTGGACGACAAGATCCACGCCCGTTCCATCGGCCCCTACAGTCTGATCACTCAACAGCCCCTGGGCGGCAAGGCCCAGTTCGGAGGACAGCGGTTCGGCGAAATGGAGGTCTGGGCCCTGGAAGGCTACGGAGCGGCCCACATTCTCCAGGAGCTTCTCACCGCCAAGTCGGACGACGTCCATGGACGGGCCAAGATCTACGAGGCCATCGTCAAGGGTGAGTCCAACTACACTCCTGGAATTCCCGAATCGTTCAACGTTCTGATTCGGGAACTTCAGTCCCTGGGTCTGGACGTGGAGCTGGTGGAGCAGCCCCGCAAGAGGTTTCGCCGCCGGCCCGAGAGCCGGGAGGGCGTGGAATCCATAGTGACCGAAGCGCCGGAGCCGGAGGAGGCTCCCGCGACGTAGCCGATGGACGCCTGAGGGTCCCCGTAGGCGTTCGCTGACACTGTTTGGGAGGAAAGCCTTGAACATTTTCCACGAGCAGATTGACAAGACCGAACTTATGAAGAGCTTCGAAGCCATCCGCATCGGTTTGGCGTCGCCGGAGAAAATCCGTTCCTGGTCCAGTGGAGAGGTCACCAAGCCGGAGACCATCAACTACCGGACCTTCAAGCCGGAACGGGACGGGCTGTTCTGCGCCCGCATCTTCGGACCCGTCACCGATTGGGAGTGCCTCTGCGGCAAGTACAAGCGGATGAAGCACCGGGGTGTCATCTGCGACAAGTGCGGGGTGGAGGTGACCCTGTCCAAGGTGCGCCGGGAGCGCCTGGGACACATCGAATTGGCCAGCCCCTGCTCTCACGTCTGGTTCTTCAAGGGCCTGCCCAGCCGGATCGGACATCTGCTGGATCTCACTCTGCGCAATCTGGAGCGGATCCTCTACTTCGAGGCCTATGTGGTGACCGACCCGGGTGAGGCCTCGCTGAAGGAGAAGGAGCTGCTGACCGAAGACCGCTACCGGTCGCTGCAGGCCAGCCATCCCGGCAAGTTCGACGCCGGCATGGGAGCCGAGGCCATCAAGGAACTGCTCCGGCGAGTGGACGTGGAGACGCTGGCCATCGACCTCCGGTTCCGGATGAGGAACGAGACCTCCCAGCTCAGGCGCCTGAAGTACGCCAAGCGCCTGAAGGTCGTCGATTCCCTTCGGAAGTCGGGGAACAAGCCGGAATGGATGATCCTGGACGTGATCCCGGTGCTGCCGCCCGAGCTGCGGCCGCTGGTCCCACTGGACGGAGGCCGCTTTGCCACTTCCGACCTGAACGACCTCTACCGCCGGGTGATCAATCGCAACAACCGGCTCAAGAAGCTGATGGAGCTACGGGCTCCGGAGGTGATCATCCGCAACGAGAAGCGGATGCTCCAGGAGGCGGTCGACGCCCTCTTCGACAACGGGCGCCGGGGACGAGTGCTCAGGGGCGTCAAGAACCGGCCTCTCAAGTCTCTTTCCGATGCGCTGAAGGGGAAGCAGGGCCGGTTTCGACAGAACCTGCTGGGCAAGCGGGTGGACTATTCGGGCCGCTCCGTCATCGTGGTGGGGCCCGAGTTGAAGCTGCATCAGTGCGGTCTCCCCAAGATCATGGCTCTGGAGCTGTTCAAGCCCTTCATCTACAGCCGGTTGGAGAAGGAGGGACACGTCACTACCATCAAGGGCGCCAAGGAGATGGTGGAGAGCCAGAACGCACTGGTCTGGGACATTCTGGAGGACGTGATCAAGCAGCATCCGGTGCTGCTGAACCGGGCGCCCACCCTCCACCGCTTGGGCATCCAGGCTTTTCAGCCGGTGCTGGTGGAAGGGAAGGCCATCCGCATTCATCCGCTGGTGTGCACCGCCTTCAACGCCGACTTCGACGGCGACCAGATGGCGGTTCACATCCCGCTCTCCCAGGAGTCGCAGATCGAGGCCTCGGTCCTGATGCTGGCCTCCAACAACCTGCTTTCGCCGGCCAACGGGCAGCCTCTGGCGATCCCGTCTCAGGACATTGTGCTGGGTTGCTACTATCTGACCAGTTCCAAGCCCGGTACCGGCGGCAAGGAACGCCTGTTCGCCAACGCGGAAGAGGTGCTGCACGCGCTGGAGGCGGAGGACATCGGGCTCCTGACCCCCATTCGCCTGCGTTACACCGGCGACTTCATGGACCTCACCCTCCAGTACGACGATCAGAACCTGACCCATTCCGATGTCCAGGAGGTCATTGATCAGAACGTCTCCACGACCGTGGGCCGGGTCATCTTCAACGACCATCTGCCCGACGACATGCCCTTTGTCAACGGCATCCTGAAACAGAAGGGGCTCCAAGAGCTCGTCAATTACTGCTACCTGAACTTCGGCCACACGAAGACGGTCAGGATGGTGGACGACTTGAAGGATCTCGGATTCCACTATTCGACTCAGGCCGGATTCACCATCGGCATCGACGACCTGGTGGTCCCGGAGCGGAAGGAGGAGATGGTCGAGGCGGCCCGCCAGGACGTGATCGAGGTGGAGCAACAGTATCTGGACGGTGTCATCACCAACGGCGAGCGCTACAACAAGGTCGTCGCCATCTGGTCGGACGTGACCGAGAAGGTGGCGGACGAGATGTTCGAGTCCATGTCCTCCGTCGGGAAAGGAGGCGAGCGCAACTCGGTCTACATCATGGCCGACTCGGGAGCTCGGGGCAGCAAGCAGCAGATTCGCCAACTGGCCGGCATGCGGGGCCTCATGGCCAAGCCCTCGGGAGAGATCATCGAGACCCCCATCACCTCCAATTTTCGGGAAGGTCTCACCGTTCTCCAGTACTTCATCTCCACCCACGGGGCGCGGAAGGGTTTGGCCGACACGGCGCTGAAGACGGCCGACTCGGGTTACCTGACCCGGCGTCTGGTGGACGTGGCGCAGGACGTGATCATTTCCGAGGAGGACTGCAACACCCTGGACGGGATCCTGGTCACGGCCCTGGTGGAGGGAGGCGAGATCATCGAGCCGCTGCGCGACCGGATCGTGGGCCGGGTCGCCCTGGACAAGGTCGTGGACCCCTTCACCGGCGAGACCCTGGTCAACATCAATGAGCCTGTCAACGAGAGCATGGCGGCCCTGATCCAGTCCGCCGGCATCGAGCAGGTCATGATTCGTTCCGGTCTGACCTGCAAGTCCAAGCGTGGACTCTGCCGCATGTGCTACGGCCGCAACCTGGCCACCGGACAGTTGGTCGACCTGGGTGAGGCCGTGGGCGTCCTGGCCGCCCAGTCCATCGGAGAGCCGGGAACGCAGCTCACCATGAGGACCTTCCACATCGGAGGGACGGCAACCAGGATCGAGGAGCAGTCGACCCTGGTTGCCAGGAACGACGGCAGTGTCCACTTTCTGAAGATCCAGACCGTCACCGACAAGGATGGCATTCTGGTGGCCATGAACCGGACCGGGAGCCTCATCGTCCAGGACACCAGGGGCCGGGAGAAGGAGCGCTACCCGGTGGTCTACGGAGCCCGGCTCATGATCAAGGACGGGCAGACGATCGAGGCTGGCCAGAAGCTGGTGGAGTGGGACCCGTTCACCTTCTCGATCCTGTCGGAATTTGGGGGTACGATAGCCTTCCGGGAGATCATCGAAGGGGTCACCATGAAGGAGGAGCTGGACGAGGTGACCGGTCTGTCCCGGAAGGTCATCACCGAGGCCGTCGACGAAAACCGCCAACCTCAGATCCAGATCAGGGACGAGGCGGGCAAGGTCGTCAAATCCTATCTGGTCCCCTCCAAGGCCCACCTCATGGTGGACCCGGGCGACGACATCTTCCCCGGAGGAGTCCTGGCCAAGATCCCCAGGGAGACCACCAAGACCAAGGACATCACCGGCGGACTGCCCCGGGTCGTGGAGCTCTTCGAGGCCCGGAAGCCGAAGGAGACGGCGGTCATCACCGAGATCGACGGCGTGGTGCACTATGCCGGATTCACCCGCGGCCAGAGAAAGATCGTGGTGGAGAACGAGTCGGCCGAGACCCGGGCCGAGTACCTGCTGCCCCGGGGCGTCCATATCAACGTCCAGGAGGGCGAGTTCGTCAAGGCGGGCGAGGCCCTGATGGATGGTCCCCGAAATTCTCACGACATCTTGAAAGTGCTGGGCGAGAAGGAGATGCAGAGCTACATGGTGAACGAGGTCCAGGAGGTCTACCGCCTCCAGGGCGTCAACATCAACGACAAACACATCGAGGTCATCGTTCGTCAGATGATGCGGTGGATCAAGGTCGAGAACGTGGGAGACACCGAGTTTCTCCTGGAGGAGCAGGTGGACCGGTTCCGGTTCCAGGAGGAGAATCAGCGGGTCATCAGGGAAGAAGGGATTCCTGCCACCGGCCGACCTCTGCTGCTGGGTATCACCAAGGCGTCTCTGAGCACCGAATCCTTCATTTCCGCGGCGTCGTTCCAGGAGACCACCCGAGTTCTGACCGAGGCCTCCATCCGGGGCAAGATCGACTACTTGAGGGGACTCAAGGAGAACGTGATCATGGGGCGGCTGATCCCGGCCGGGACCGGCATGGACTACTATCGCGCCATCGAGGTGGAAAGACCGGTCCGGGAGATCGAGGAAGCGCCCGCAGTGGCGATGGAGCTCGTTCCCGTACCCGAGAAGATCGTGCGCAATCTGGAGTGGGAAACTGCCGCCGCCCTGTTGTCCGGGGTCGGTTCTCCGTCACGAAAGAGCTGACGCTGGAGGGGACTTCCCACCCTTTGTCAAGCGGGATTTGACCCCCAGGGGGAGGCCCCGTTGCGGTCGCTACGCTTCCTTCGCCGGGCCTCCCCCTGGGGGTCCTCTCTGGCACGGTGGTTCCCATTGACCTCCTGAAGCGATCCCCGGGTCCAGTCCATGGTCGCCCGGATGGATGTCGCTCTTGAGCTTCTGGTGCGACCGCGCCGGGGTGGAGCCTACAACGTCCCTCGGTCCAGATCCGGATCAAGCAGCCCGGCGCTGTCTTGCATGATTCGCATCGTATTCCGTCTGGTCTCGCAACATGGCGCAGGCCACCGCCAGCAGGCGATCGGCAACGGACCGCAGGGCCCGGGCATGGCCGTGGCCGCGCTCCCGCAGGGCAGCGTACTTGGCTCGGCTGATGGGGTCGTGTTGCGTGGCCACGCGCGACCAATGATAGGCCGCTTCCCGCAGACGAGGATGAACGGCTTGGCGGCGCACGACACGGGTGTATTTGCCGGAACTCCGGGTCACGGGGGCCACCCCGCACAGACATCGCAAAGCGGCGTAATCTCGGCGCCGGATCGCATCGAAGGCTTCCGAGAGCAGGGTGGCCAGGACGATTCGGCCGACGCCGGGCAGGGAGGCGAGGATCGCCACGTCCCGGCACGGTCCTTGGGGCCCCGGCGTCGACTCGCACCGCTTCTCCCAAGCCCGGATCAAACGGTCGAGCTCACGAGAGATGTCCCGGAGTTGGTTCCGCACCACGGCCAGGCGCTCACCGAGACTTTCGATGTGGACCCTCACCGCCTGGGTGGTGCCCGGGGCGACCGGGAGGGAGCGTACCCGCAAGCGACGCAGGACCTCTGGGGCGTCGATACGCCGGATCCGATGCTTTTTCAACACCTTGGCGACCCGGCTCGGGCGCAGCTTCCGGGCCGCATCCGGTGTCGGGGCCAGCTTCCACACTTCCATCACCCAGGGCTCGGCGAGATCCTTGCTCAGGTGTAGGAACTGCGGATAGTAGCGCCAGAGTTGTTGGCGCAGGCGGTTGAGAAGCCGGGTCCGATCGCGGGTCAACTGCGCACCCAGTCTTGAGAACTCGCGCAGCTGGATCATTTCAGAATCGACCGGTTCCAGCCGTTGCCAGCGATGGCCGTCGGTTCGGATCGCGTCGGCCAGCACTCGGGCATCGCGGCGGTCATCCTTGGCGCCTGCCGGCGAGAAGCGGTCGCGGAATCGATCCAGCTGCTTCGGATTGATGGCATACACGACAAAGCATCGCCCCATCAAAAACTCCACCACCGGACCGTGCGGCACTTCAATCGCCACCGAGACGGCCTCCGCTCTCGTCCCCGTCTGCTGCAGGATCCAGTCGGCCATCTGGGCCAGGCCCGAACCGCTGTGCGGGAAGCTGCGCTGTCCCTGACAGGTGCCTCGCTCATCCACGACGCAGACTTGGTGCGCCTGGGACGCCCAATCGACCCCCACAAACCATTGACTTGGTTTCATCCCGAACCTCCTAGTGATTAAATGGACGTCGGGCCGCCGCGATTCGGATCGGTTCCTGTACTGGTGTTCTTGGACACTGACTTCCCACAGGTTCTCCATCGCGGCTACCGGCCGGGGCACGAGTCCCCTCCAGGTGCTCTGAGAGCGCTGCGGCTTTATGGTAGCTCCCGGCCGGTTGGCCCTCTTCACCCACCATGGGTGAAGTTCCCTAAAGACTACTTGAGAAGGGTACAGGCGGCTTTCTTGCCGCCTGCTCTTTTGTGTTGTTAGGCGATTCAGTGGGCGGGAAGTGTAGAGGCCGGAAAGTGTAAAGTGGGGACTCCGTCCCCCCTGCCCCCCTGGTCGGCGACAAGAAAGTCGCCGCTCGTGCGCCCGACATGGGCTGTATCTAAGGGATGAAAGATCCCAAGGGAGGTGATGGGACCAACCCTAGCCGAACCGCAAGGCGTAGCCGCGAGGTGAAGCTGAAGGAAGCGGAAGGCAAACCCACGACCGCAGGAACACGAACCGGCAGCGAGGCCGGGTGCGGGCGGTGAGCTGGCGAGCAACAGCGAAACCCGAACCCCATCCAGACGTACCAGGTAGAGCCGGGCGGCCCGGGGGGAAAGATGCAGCACCTTACTCGGGGAGATCTCAAGGGTGAGAGCCTTTGAGAAGTCAGCAGAGGTCATAGTAGCGAAGAAGCCGGATAATGCCGGTGGAGCGAAGGACCGAAGGAGTCGGACGGGCCCTATGGTGGACTCGTCAGCGGGATCGCAACTACCTCCGGAAACGGGGCGGGGGGAGGCCCCTCGGACCCGGCACGGAAGGCCCAAGGGTGGAACCCGTCAAGCCGGAAGGGCGGAGATCAAGTCCCAGCGGCGGCGAAAACCGGAAAGAAAGGCCCTTTACGAGGCTCGAAAGAGCCTCGAGTGACTCCAACCGCCGGATACTGAAAACGGTACGTCCGGTGGTGTGGGAGGGTGCAGGGGCGCAATCCCCTGCACTCGACCCGATCCATCCTTAATCTCCGTCCGTTTCTTCTTCCTTCGCGCTCTCGGTGCCCAATGCGGGACTGGCCGCGGTCGGCGCCGATCCGTCCTCGCTGTACCGGATCACCCCGGTCTGATCGGCATAGAATCCCCGCTGTCCGGTGGTGCCCGCCGTGACGGGAACGGCGGTGACCGTGAATCCACTGGCTCCGTCCGCCGTCAGGCTCAGGTTGTAGCCGTCCTTGGTGCCGGACCCCAGCGCCGCATCGATCAGCCCGTTGTCCAACAAGTCCTCTGTACTACCGAAGGATCCGTTCCCCACGGTGGAGGCATAGGTGATCTCGCTCGTGACGGTGACCCGGAGCGAGGCGATGGCCGAAGTTTCGTTGGCGAAGAGCCGGGAACGCATGAAATTGGGAACCGCCAGAATGGAGATGATCCCGATGATGGCCACCACGATCATGAGTTCGATCAGAGAGAATCCGGCAGCTCCGTTCTGGGGAGAGTGAGAGGGCATCGAGGCAGAGCTGCCGGACTCTTTTCGGATCCGGGCTCCGCAGTCGGACACCGGAAAGACCTTGGTTCGTTGGAGCATGATTATTTCATCCTCGCTTGCTGTCTCGTCCTTGCATAGTATGAAACGTCCCCGCCCGCGTATCCATGAGAAGAATTTCCGATTCCGGCTCCGGGTTCCTCAGAAGCTGGAAAGCCGCCCCATGAGGCTGAAGATGGGCATATACATGGAAAGCACCATGCCGCCGACGACGATACCCAGAACCAACATCATCATGGGTTCCAGGAGCGCCAGAAACCGGTTTATGCTGGTGTCCGCTTCCTCCTCGTAGTAGACGGCCAGTTTCAGAAGCATGTCGTCCAGCGTGCCCGTCAACTCGCCGATCCGAATGATTTCCGACGCCATCTGGGGAAAGAGGCCGCTGTGCCGGAATGGTTCCGCCAAGGTGCTCCCCGACTCGACCTTACTCCGGAGCGCCAGCACCGTTTCTTGAAACCGCACGTTCCCCAGAGCCCGCGCCGTCAGGTCCATGGCTTCCAGGATGGGGACTCCGCTGGAAAGGAGGGTGGAAAAGGTCCGTGCGAAACGGGCCGTCAGGAGTTGGGTCGTCACCGGGCCCAACAGCGGGGCCGCCAGGATGAATCGATCCACCCACCTCCGCCCCTTGGCCGTTCGAAAGTAGAATCCACCCGCCAGGGCCGCCGTCCCCGCCCCCAGGCTCAGGGGCACTCCCCACCGGCTCAGGAACCCGCTGGCTCCCATGACCATCCGCGTCGGCAATGGGAGGGGGAGGTCCAGGTTGGCGAAGAGGGATGCGAAGACCGGAATCACCCAGACCAGGATGACGCCCACGACCATGAACGAAGTCATGATGACGACCGCCGGATAGAGAGAGGCCGAGAGCACCGCCTTGCGCCACTGGAGCCTCTTTTCCAAGAATCGGGTGAGACGCTTGAACACGGTGTCCAGAAATCCACCCGTCTCTCCCGCCCGGACCAGGTTGACGAATAGGGGATCGAAGACACGGGGATGGCGTTCCAGCGCCGCAGCCAGCGTGGACCCCGATTCCACGTCGTAACGGACTTGGCGCAGGGTGGTGCCCAGGGCGCGGTTCTCCTCCTGTTGCGCCAGGTTCTGCAGGGCCGACACCAGCGAGACGCCCGCCCCCAGCATCACCGACAGTTGCCGCGTGAACAGGGCCAGCTGCCGGGTCGAGATCCTTCCGATTCGAGCCTGAGCAATACGGCGGGGACGCCATTCCCGCTCGTTCGGAGTGTCCACTGATATTGGTAACGATTGGGGGTTGGAAAACAGTGAACCGGAGGGGCGGCCCTACGGCCGATCCAGGCACCGCCGCAGGTCGGCAGCGTCCTGCGAGACCTCCAGGCAGGTCTCGTAGGAGATCCGGCCGGCGAGGAAGAGCCTGGCCAGGCTCTGATTCAGGGTGCACATCCCGCTTCCGGCCTGGCCTGTCTGCATGGCCGAGCGGATCTGGTGGAGCTTTTGCTCGCGGATCAGGTTCCGGATGGCCGGGTTGGGAATCAGGACTTCCGCGGCCACGACCCGCCCCGGCTCCTTCCGGCACGGGATCAGGGCCTGACAGACGATTCCCTCCAGGACCGAGGAGAGAAGGGACTGGATCCGGCCCTGCTGATCGCCAGGGAACATGTCCAGAATTCTCCCGATGGTGTCGGGGGCCGATCGGGTGTGGAGGGTGGAAAGGGTCAGATGCCCCGTTTCCGCCAGCCGGAGAGTGGTCTCGATGGTCTCGGTATCCCTCATCTCCCCCACCAGGACCACATCGGGGTCCTGCCGCAGGGCCATGCGGAGCGCCGACGCAAACGAGGAGGAATCCCCCGGCACCTCCCTCTGGCTGACGACGCTCATGTGGTTGTGGTGCACGAACTCGATGGGGTCCTCGATGGTGATGATGTGTTTGGCCTGGGTTCGATTGATCCGGTCGATGAGAGCCGCCAGCGTGGTCGACTTGCCGCTGCCCGAGGAGCCGGCGACCAGGACCAGGCCGCGGGGCCGGACGGCCAGACCATCCACCACCGCCGGCAGTCCCAACTCCTCCAGGCGTTTGACCTGAAGCGGGATGAGACGTACGACTGCCGCCGTCTTTCCACGGCGGGTGAAGACGTTGGCGCGGAATCGGGACAGGCCCTCCACCTCGAAGCTGAAGTCGATCTCCCGGAGACGCTCGTAGCGGGCCCTTTGCCGGTCGGACATGATGCCGTAGGCCAAGTGCCGAGTCTCTTCCAGGTTCAGCCGGAGATGGTTCGCGGCCACGAGCCGGCCGTGGACACGCAGGCAGGGTACGGAATCGGGAATGAGATGCAGGTCGCTGGCGCCGGAGTCGTGGGCCAGCCGCAACAGCTTCAGGATCTGTCCCGTGGGACGCGTCTGTTCAACCTCCATTACTCACCGGGTCAAGCGAGGTGCGTGGCCTTCAGCACCTCCTCCACGGTGCTGACGCCGGAACGAATCTTCTCCAGTCCGCTGCCCCGCAGGGTGACCATCCCCTCGCTGACCGCCTGTTTCCGGATCCTGGCGTCGTCGGCACCCTGGAGGATCAGTTGCTGGATGGTCTCGGTCACCTCCATGGTTTCGAACAGTCCGATCCTCCCTCGATAGCCCGTGCCGTGACAGGCGGGGCAACCCCGGGCGTCGAAGCGGGAGATCTTGAGGATCGGGTCGGTCCCGGTTCCGGCCGGTTCCGGGATCGGAACCGGGGCCCGGTTAGGCTCCTTGCATTCCCCGCACAGCCTCCTCACCAGCCGTTGGGCACACACCAGGTTCACCGAACTGGCGATGAGGAACGGAGGAATCCCCATGTCCAGCAGCCGGCCCACCGTCGATGCGGCGTCGTTCGTATGCAGGGTGCTCAACACCAAGTGTCCGGTGATGGCGGCGCGAATGGCGATCTCCGCGGTTTCCCGGTCCCGGATCTCCCCCACCATAAGGACATCCGGGTCTTGGCGCAGCAGAGCCCGGAGTGCTGTGGCGAAGCTCAGACCCACCGAGTCCTTGGTCTGGACCTGGTTGATCCCCGAGAGGTTGAACTCCACCGGGTCCTCCACGGTATTGATGTTCGTTCCGGGGTGGTTGAGCCGGGACAAGCAGGTGTAGAGGGTGCTGGTCTTGCCGCTACCGGTGGGGCCGGTGGCCAGCACGATTCCATGGGATCTCCGCAGGGCTCTCCTCAGCCGCTCGAGGGAGACCTCCTCCAGCCCGAGTTCGGACAGGCTCCGCGGGAGGTGCTCCCGGTCCAGGATCCTCAATGCCAGCTTTTCTCCGAAAATGGTGGGGAGGGAGGAGACGCGGAGATCGATCTCACGGTCCTCTCCGGACTGCGGAACCTTCATCCGGATTCGGCCGTCCTGGGGAAGCCGCCGTTCGCCGATGTCCAGATCGCCCAGGATCTTGACTCGGGAAATGAGGGCATCCCGAAGGGCCAGGGGCGGCGCGGCGACCGGATAGAGGACCCCGTCGATCCGGTAGCGGATCCGGAACTCCCCGTCGTAGGTCTCCAGATGAATGTCGCTGGCTCTCTTGCCGATGGCGTCGAAGACGATGAGGTCCACCATGCGGACCACAGGCTCCCGCCCATCCGGCGGGAGAGAAGTTTCTCCCGGCCGGGTCCGGGTCGAGAGGTCCAAGGCCAGGGTCGGAGATTCGTCTACCGGAACAGCCATAGATCCAGACCTACGAACAGAAGCAGCCCTAGACTGATAACGCCGTTGACCGCAAAAAACGCGGCGTTGACCCGGCTCAGGTCGGTAGGACTGACGATTCGATGTTCGTAGATCAGGGCGGCTGTCACCAGAATCAGACTGGCCCAACTCAACAGGCCCAGATCGAAGGAGTGAAAAGCGTATCCCAGGACGGCCACCATCCCGGCGTGGAGGAGCGGCGAGATCTTCAGGGCCGCGGCCACTCCCAGGCGGCCCGGGATCGAGTACAGGCCCAGGCGGCGGTCGAAGTCCACGTCCTGGCAGGAATAGATGATGTCGAAGCCGGCCACCCAGAGCAGAACGGCGGCCGCCAGGTAGAATGGGCCTGCGGACAGCTCACCCCGCACCGCCACCCATCCCCCGACCGGAGCGATGGCCAGGGAGAGGCCCAGGAACAGGTGGGACAGCGAGGTGAACCTCTTCGTATAGCTGTAGAGCAGGACGATGACCAGGGCCGGCGGCGACAGCAGCAGGGCGAGCGGATTCAACCTCCAGGCCGAGAAGAAGAAGAGCCCCGCGGACGCCACAATGAAGCCGATGACGAAACCGGGTTCCAGCAGTCCCCGTGGCAGCTCCCGTCCGGCGGTCCGGGGATTGAGCCGGTCCTGGCGCCGGTCCACCAGTCGATTGAAGGCCATGGCCGCGCTTCTCGCTCCCACCATGGCTCCAACGATCCAGAGACAGGTCTCGCCCCCGGGCAGCCCGCGCTGGGCCAGAAGGGCTCCCAGAAAAGCAAAGGGCAGGGCGAAGACGGTGTGCTCGAACTTGATCATCTGCAGCGTAAGCACCAGTCGTCGCATGAGAGCGCGCGATTATAACAGCCGGTTTCCCACTCCGGAGGGGCGACATCCTTGTCGCCCAAAGGAGGGGCGATTTCCAGTCGCCCCCTCTTCTATTCGCCGCTCCACGCCCGCCCCGTCGTTCCCTTGGGAGTCCGGCGGCTGGAAACCGCCGCTCCACGCCGGCCCCCTTGTTCCCTTGGGAGTCCGGCGGCTGGAAACCGCCGCTCCACGCCCGCCCCCTTGTTTCCTTGGGAGTCCGGCGGCTGGAAACCGCCGCTCCTCATTCTCTGCTATCTTTGCTGCCGTGGCGAAACGTATCCATCCCGTCCGTCTTGAGGTCTACCGGCATCTTCTGACCTCGGTCCCCGAGGAGATGGGGACGGTGCTCCACCGCACCGCCTATTCTTCCAACGTCAGGGAGCGTCGAGACTATTCCTGCGCGCTCTTCGACTCGAAGGCGCAACTGGTGGCCATGGGGGACCATATGCCGGTCCATCTGGGCTCCATGCCCATGTCGGTCCAGGCGGCTCTCGACCACGAACCGTTGCGGCCGGGCGATGTGGTGATTCTCAACGACCCCTTCGCCGGGGGGACCCACCTGCCCGATCTCACCATGGTGGCGCCCGTGTTCGAACCTTCGGACAAGTTCGTCCGCCCCGTCTTCCATGTGGCCGTTCGCGCCCATCACGCGGACGTGGGGGGAATGTCCCCCGGCTCCATGCCCCTGAGCCGGGATGTCTTTCAGGAGGGAATCCGGATTCCGCCGTCCAAGCTCTACCGGCGGGGCCGATTGAACGTCGACCTGCTCCGCCTCTTCCTCAGCAACGTCCGCACACCCCTCGAGCGGGAAGGGGATCTGGCCGCCCAGGTGGGGTCGCTGAGAGTCGGCGACAGGCGGCTGCGGGCGCTGGTCGAAAAGAACGGGAGAGCCGAGGTCGAAGAGTACTGCCGGGCTCTGCAGGACTATTCGGCGAAGATCATGCGCCAGACCATTCGCCGGATCCCGGACGGCCGCTACACGGCCGAGGACCTGTTGGATGAGGGCGGCCCCGAGGAGGGATCGGAGCCGGTCCCGATTCGCGTCAGCATCCGGGTCTCGGGGGATTCCATGAAGATCGATTTTGCGGGGTCGGCTCCCCAGATTCCCGGCTGCCTCAACGCCGTCCGCGCCGTCACCCGGTCCGCCGTCTACTACGTTCTCCGCTGTCTGGCTCCGGACTATGCTCCGGCCAGCGCCGGGCTGATGCGCTCGGTCCGCGTCTCCACGCCGCAGGGAAGCGTGGTGGACGCCCGGTTTCCGGCGGCGACGGCCGGCGGCAACGTGGAGACCTCCCAGCGGATCGTGGACGTCCTGCTCCGGGCCCTGGCCCAAGCCCTTCCCGACCAGATCCCGGCCGCCAGCAGCGGCACCATGAACAACATCTCGATCGGCGGGATCCACCCCGGCACGGGCAAGCCCTTTTCCTACTACGAGACCATCGGAGGCGGCATGGGGGCCGGCCCGGCCGGCCACGGAAACAGCGGCGTGCACACCCATATGACCAACTCCCTGAACACGCCCATCGAAGCCTTGGAGTACGATTTCCCGCTTCGGGTTCGGGAGTACCGATTGAGATCCGGGTCTGGCGCCAAGGGCAGGTATCGAGGCGGGGATGGAATCGTCCGGACCCTGGAGGCCTTGACCGACTGCACCACCACCATCCTCTCGGAGAGGCGGGTCAACCCTCCCTACGGACTCAACGGAGGAGAGACCGGGAAGAAGGGCCGGAACTACCTGGTGGACCGGGGCCGTCGTAGAAACCTCGCCGGCAAGGTGTCTCTTCAGCTCACGGCCGGGCAGGCCATCCGGATCGAGACCCCCGGGGGAGGGGGATGGGGGAGGAGAGGAGAGAGTGAGCAGAAAAGAGGAAAGCGGAAAGAGTGAAGCTGGAGCGGGTTGTCGTTCGCGAAATCAGCCTTCCTCTCGTCCATTTCTTCGAGACCAGCTTCGGCCGGGTCTACGGCCGCCGGGTCCTATTGGCGGAAGTCCGGGCGGACGGGCTCTCCGGCTGGGGTGAGTGTGTCGCCGACGATGCGCCAGGATTCAGCTATGAGACGGTGGACACCGTCTGGCCGGTCCTGAGCCGGTTCCTGGTCCCTCGGATGCTGGATGTCCGCTTCAGCCGGGCGGACGAGTTTCCGGGCTGGGTCCGATCGGTGCGGGGGCATCCCATGGCCAAGGCCGGTCTGGAGGCGGCGCTCTGGGATCTCCAGGCCAAGGCGGCGGGAGTGCCCCTGTGGAAGCTTCTGGGGGGACGCCATCGCCGGATCCCCTGCGGCGTCTCCATCGGCATCCAGGATCACCCCCACATTCTCCTGCGCAAGATCGAGGAGGAGATGGAGGCGGGATACCAGCGGATCAAGATCAAGATCAAGCCGGGTTGGGACCTCGACATCGTGGCCGCCGTCCGCCAGCGCTTTCCCACGATCTCGCTCATGGTGGACGCCAACTCCGCCTACGGCTTGGCCGACTTCGACCACTTGGCGGAACTGGACCAGTTCAACCTGCTGATGATGGAGCAGCCCCTGGAGTACGACGACGTCTTCCGGCACGTCGAGCTCCAGGCCCGGCTCCGGACCCCCATCTGTCTGGACGAATCGATTCGCCACCGGCGGGACGCGGACCATGCCATCGCCGTGGGAGCCTGCCGCATCGTCAACATCAAGATGGGGCGTGTGGGGGGACACACCGAGGCCAAGGCGGTCCACGACGTCTGCCAGGCCCGAGGCGTTCCGGTCTGGTGCGGAGGGATGTTGGAGACCGGCATCGGACGCGCCCACAATGTGGCTCTCTCCACTCTGGAGAACTTCACTCTCCCCGGAGACGTCTCGGCCAGCCGCCGCTATTTCCATCGGGACACGGCTCGTCCTCCCATCGAAGTCGACTCGGACGGGACCATCACTCCTTCCACGGACCCCGGGATCGGTTACGAACCAGACCTGGAGTGGATCGATCGGATCACCGTTCGATCCGAGACCTTCCGACCCGCCTGAACGGATCGGGTCGAGTGCAGGGGATTGCGCCCCTGCACCCTCCCACACCACCGGACGTACCGTTTTCAGTATCCGGCGGTTGGAGTCACTCGAGGCTCTTTCGAGCCTCGTAAAGGGCCTTTCTTTCCGGTTTTCGCCGCCGCTGGGACTTGATCTCCGCCCTTCCGGCTTGACGGGTTCCACCCTTGGGCCTTCCGTGCCGGGTCCGAGGGGCCTCCCCCCGCCCCGTTTCCGGAGGTAGTTGCGATCCCGCTGACGAGTCCACCATAGGGCCCGTCCGACTCCTTCGGTCCTTCGCTCCACCGGCATTATCCGGCTTCTTCGCTACTATGACCTCTGCTGACTTCTCAAAGGCTCTCACCCTTGAGATCTCCCCGAGTAAGGTGCTGCATCTTTCCCCCCGGGCCGCCCGGCTCTACCTGGTACGTCTGGATGGGGTTCGGGTTTCGCTGTTGCTCGCCAGCTCACCGCCCGCACCCGGCCTCGCTGCCGGTTCGTGTTCCTGCGGTCGTGGGTTTGCCTTCCGCTTCCTTCAGCTTCACCTCGCGGCTACGCCTTGCGGTTCGGCTAGGGTTGGTCCCATCACCTCCCTTGGGATCTTTCATCCCTTAGATACAGCCCATGTCGGGCGCACGAGCGGCGACTTTCTTGTCGCCGACCAGGGGGGCAGGGGGGACGGAGTCCCCCACTCTACACTTGCTGCCTACAGAATCGCATAGCAACAAAGAAGAGGAGGCGGCAAGAAAACCGCCTCTCCCAATGGGCGACAAGAAAGCCGGCTCTCCCAGTGGGCGACAAGAAAGTCGCGCTCCCACCGGTCCGTTGACACAGAGACCGAATGTTGTAGAATTTGTCACTGAACTGTCTATAAACTGGACATTGAAGGGAACGCCGTGAGAAGCCTTCGGCACAAACTGGTCCTCTTCATTCTCCCCTTGGCGGTGATCCCGTTGGCCGCCATCTGTGCCTTCGCCTACCACCAGGCCAAAGAGCGCATCACCCAGGACCGGATCGTCCTCTATCTGGAGCAGGTCGCCCAGGACATCGCCGACAACATCCGGCTTTCGATCCTGGAGAAGAAGGAGGAGACGGTCTCCATGACCCTCCACCGGGAACTGGGAGACTATCTGATCCGGCGAGTCGATCCTCCCACGCTGCTGCTGAACCAGTTGGTGGTGGTGCACGAGGTCTACGACCTGCTGGTGCTGTTCGATGTGGAGGGCCGTGTGCTCTCCACCAGCAGCATCGACCGGAACGCCGTGGGAGTGAGCCTGGACCCGGAACGGCTCGCGCGCCTGCAGGGGCAGAGCCTCCTTTCCTACACCGGGGACGGCAGTTGGCTGGAGGAGGTCCGTCAAGGGCGTTTCGGCTACCTGGACTGGCACGCCTCGCCCCTGATTCGGCAACTCTATTCCTATCAGGACGACGATATCGCCCGCCAGAGATCCATCGGATTCGCGGCCCCCTTCATGTCCGGGACGGGGGCGGTGGTGGGAGGGGTTCTGGCCTACATGAACTGGGAGTATGTCCAGGCGTTCCTGGACAAGATCGAAGAGGACCTGGAGCAGCGCTCCCTGACCTCCGGATACGCCTTTCTCTTCGGAAAGGACGTGAATACCGTCATCGGGCACAAATACCGGAGGAATCGGCCCGGTTCGGGAGGGGGGAGAGTCCCCCTGGTGGACAACTACGGCTCGCGTCTGGTGGAGGACCACGGCCTCGATGACCTCCAGGATGCCATCGTCGCCGGAACCACCCATTTCTACTACGAGTATCCTCCCGGCACCTCCAAGATCAGCGGTCTGGCGGTGGTGAATCATGAATTTTTTCAGTGGATCTGCGGAGTGGGCATCAACGACGAAGACATCTTCGCCCCCGTGCAGGACCTCAAGCAGGTGCTGCTGGGGGCCGTCTCGCTGACCGCCGTGCTGGTGGGGCTGCTGACCTACTCCATCGCGCGGGGCATCACCATCCCGGTCAAGCGGCTCACCCGGGGCGCCCGCGTGCTGGCCGGCGGCGAGCTGGACCAGCGGGTGCAGGTGGCCTCCCGGGACGAGATCGGCGAGTTGGCCGTGACCTTCAATGAAATGGCCCAGTCGCTTCAGGATCGGAGCCAGGCCCTGATCGAGCTCAATCGAAGCCTGGAAGAGAAGGTCAAGAAGAGGACCAGCGAGCTGGAGCGGACCGGCCGGGAAGTTCGGAAGGCGTATCAGGAACTCAAGGACACCCAGGTACAACTGGTCCAGAGCGAAAAGATGGCGTCGCTGGGCCAACTGGTCGCCGGCATCGCCCACGAGATCAAGAATCCCCTCAACTTCATCTACGGCAACACCGACTTCCTGCGCCAGTACGTTCAGAAGTTGGAAGAGGTGATCCACTTCTACGATAGCCATTCCGGCCTCAAGCCCGAGGATCGAGAGAGGCTCGATTCCTTGCGGCGGCGCATCAACTACGACTTCGTCATCGAGGATCTCGACCGCCTGATGGACAACTTCGACGAGGGGGCCGAGCGAATCCACGCCATCATCGGAGACCTGAGGACCTTCTCCAGGATGGACGTGGACAAGACGCAGCGGGTTCCGATCCAGGAGCCTTTGGATCTGGCGTTGAACCTGCTGCACAACGAATACCGCGACCGGATCCGAATTCAGAAGGACTATGGCGACGTGCCCCCGGTGGAATGCCACCCGGGGCGCATGAGCCAGGTCTTCATGAACGTCCTCTCCAATGCTTGTCAGGCCATTCCCGATCGTGGTGAGATTCGGATCCGGACTTCGACGGATAACGGAGAGGCGGTGATCGAGATCGAGGACGATGGTTCCGGGATCGGGAAGGAACATCTGGGGAAGGTCTTCGAGCCCTTCTTTACCACCAAGGCCGTGGGTCAGGGCACGGGACTGGGCCTGAGTATCAGCTATGGGATCGTGCAGCAGCACCAAGGGTCCATCGAAGTGGAGAGCGAAGTGGGACGCGGCACCCGTTTCTGCGTCCGGCTGCCCCTGAAATCATGAATGACAGGCACTCACTGCTGGTGGTCGACGACGAGGCGGGCAATCTTCAGAAGCTGCGCCGCACCTTCATCAACGATTACGAGGTGCTGGAGGCCTCCTCCGCCCGGGAGGCTTTGGACTTGCTGCGCCGGAGGGGGGTCTCGGCCGTCATCACCGATCAACGGATGCCGGCCATGAGTGGTGTGGAACTGCTGCATCGTTCGCTGCAGATCCGGCCCCACACGGTCCGGATCATCCTCACCGGCTACACCGAGTCCGAGGACCTGATGGACGCCATCAATCAGGGGCACGTCCATCGTTACATCACCAAACCCTGGGATCCCCACTCTCTGCGGAAAGTGGTGAAACAGGAGTTGGGCCGCTGGGAGTTGAAGCGGGAGCAGGAGCGTCTCGGAAGGGAGCTCCACCGGATCAACAGCCGTCTCGAGGCGGAGAACCTGAAGCTGCGAGAGGAAAAGCAGTTCTTGGAAGACTCCAAACCAAGGCTCGTTTACCGCAGCCGAGCCATCAGGGCGCTGCTTCGTTTGCTGGACCGGGTGGCCCCCACCGGTTCTACGGTCTTTCTCCAGGGGGAGACCGGAACCGGAAAGGAGCTTCTGGCCCGATACGTCCATGATGGGAGCCCCAGAGCGGAGGAGGCCTTCGTGCCGGTCAACTGCGGCGCCGTCCCGGCCGACCTGGTGGAGAGCGCGTTTTTCGGTCACAAGAAGGGAGCCTTCACCGGTGCGACGGGGGAGAAGAAGGGGTACTTCGAACTGGCCGATGGCGGCACTATTTTTTTGGACGAGGTGGGAGAGGCGCCGCTGGACCTTCAGGTGAAGCTGCTCCGGGCGCTTCAGGAGAGCGAGATCTTTCCGGTGGGTGCGGAAGCTCCCAAGAAGGTCGACGTCCGCGTGGTCGCGTCCACGAACCGGGACCTGACCCGGGAGGTCGCCGAAGGCCGCTTTCGGCAGGATCTCTTCTTCCGCCTCAACGTGTTCACCGTCATGGTGCCTCCCCTCAGGATCCGGCCGGAGGACGTGGACGAGCTGGCCCAGTTCTTTCTGGAGCGTTCCTGCAGACGGCTGAACAAGTTCGCCTGTCGTTTCGATCCAACGACACTGGAAGTGCTCCGCGGCTATTCCTGGCCCGGCAATGTCCGGGAATTGGAGAACGAAGTGGAGCGGCTGGTCATTCTTGCCGACCCGGGCCGCCCCATTTCACCCTCGGCGCTGTCGGGGAGGATCTCCTTTCCACCCGAATCGGGGCCCGACCACAGTTCCTTGAAGCAGCGGTTGGCGCAACTGGAACGCGAGCTCATCCTGGAGGCCCTCCGCGTCCATGACAATAACCGGAGCCGGGCCGCTGAAGCGCTCCAGGTGAGCCGTCAGACGATTATCTCGAAGCTCAAACGGTACCGAGCCGCCAGGTAAGGAGCGGCGACTTTCTTGTCGCCGATTAGGGGGGTAAGGGGACGGAGTCCCCCCTATACAGTCTGGAGACGCCCATTGAATAGCCGCCCTCCCAGCCGCCGCGGCCGGGGGGAGGAGGCCGCGGCGGCATTTTGCGGCCGGGGCTCAGGCCGCCTCGAGGCGTTGCCGCAGTTGGCGCCGGCCGTAGAACAGGCGCGATTTGATCGTGCCTTCGGCGACTTTCAGGGATTCGGCGATTTCGCGGATGGTGAAGCCTTCCAGGTCGTGCAGCCAGACCACCTTGCGGTGGCGTTCGTTGAGGGCCGAAATGGCAGCCCGGACTCGTGTCCTGATCTCCGTGCGCCGGAGTTCTTCAAAAGGGGTCCGCTGGGAAGCGTCCTCCAATTGGACCCATTCCGAAACGTCCCCGTCCAAGTTGCGGCGAAGCTTCCGGTTCCGTCGGAGCATCTCCAGGCAGACGTTGATGGTGATTCTGTTGATCCAGGTGCCCAGCTTGGAGTCACCCCGAAACTTGTGGCACGCTCTGTGAATGTTGACGAAGGTTTCCTGCAGAGCGTCCCAGGCAGCCTGCTCCTCCTTGAGGATTCGGAGAGCAGTTCCATAGATGTTGCCCTGGTAGCGCCTGAAGAGTTCCCTGAAGGCTCCCTCGTCCCCGTCGCGGACTCCCAAGATCAGCCGTCCTTCCCAAGATGTCGGTTTCGCAGCGCAAGCTCTCATGAACACCTCCTTCTGAGGCATTCTTGTAGCAAGACCCGTGCCAACTACGAAAACCGTTGTATTGCTTGATGTTACGGCGAGCTTCCAAAATTGGGACCGTCAACCAGTTTGACAGCCCATCACGGCCCAAATCAAGGAAAGTCCAAATATATCAATGAGATACAAGGTGTAAAAATAGTGGACACCGAATGTCTATCATTCGGACAGTTTCTGCCCGGTCGAGGCCCCTGGCCGGGAGCAGGCGCCCCCCCTCTTCTCTCCTTGTCTCTTTCCTCTTTCCTCGTCCACCCCCGTGCTATAATTCGCGGTTGCTGGCACCCATCTTGAAACACTATCGACGACTTGGCGGGAGTGCGGTCTCCACTCCCTCACTGTTTTTCTTGGTCCGGCAGGATGTCCAGGACGTGAGGTCCAATTTCCGGGCCTCCAGTTCGGACTGTTTCTGCGGTGAATGGTTGGACGACGCCGATCTCAACTGGACGCCGGACATGGTCACTCCCGTGAATCCGGACGAGGTCGAGGAGTTCGATCCCCCAAGAGAATTGGATTGGCCCGATTTCGCCGACAGCATGATCATCCATCACTCGATCCGTCGCTATCGGTCCCGGATCTGGAAGAATATTGAGTTGGACCTCTACTCAAGGCCCAACGAGAGTCGGGAGGAATTTATCCAGCGTTGCCATCGGAGAGAGGTCCGGGAGCGAGTCCTGCAGCGGGAAGAGTTGCGGGATGTCTTCCTGCGCCGGGTCATCGAGCTGAAAGCGGTGATGATGAAGATGGTGGCCGAGGAGAAGTCGATGGATACCCATCGGGACCGCCGGCTGGCGACCGTGCGGAGCTTGTTCTCCGATTTGGCTCAGGAGTGGGATCGGCTGCCCCTGCAGGACGACGAACCCACGGTCCGGAAAAGCGCATCCGGCGCCGTCACGGACCGCGATCTCCATGAGATGGTCGAGTCGTTTCGCGCCGACCTGCGGTATCGCTTCGGTCGAATCCGGGTCGGGTTTCGGCCCCACGTCGAGAACATCGAGCCTTACGACGTGCCGGTGAACCACTCGCAGATCGAGATCATATCGCGCGGGTTCCTTTGGTCTTAGTCGATCGTCCCCGGTAGAATCCGGATTGGGTCCGCTCCGGGAACCAAAGGGCAAACGGAAGCGACAAGGGCGGCCCTTGTGGTCGCCGGTTCTTGTCCCGGGCTGCCAAGTCGTGGATCGGAACCAAGAAGGGAGTGATCGGCAACCATGGAGCGAGTTCTTCTGGCCATGAGCGGCGGTGTGGACAGCTCTGCCGCCGCGGTCCTGCTCAAGGACGCGGGCTACGACATCGTGGGTTGCACCATGCGGCTGTGGGACCACCGCAAGGACCCGCAGGGAACGGCGGTCCGGTCCGGCCGTTGCTGCTCGCTGGACGACGCCTACGACGCGCGCCGGGTGGCCGAACGGTTGTCGCTGCCGTTTTACGTCGTCAACATGGAAAAGGTCTTTCGGGAAAGGGTCATCCGGACCTTCATCGGAGAGTACCTGGAGGGCAGGACTCCGTCTCCCTGCGTGCTCTGCAATACCTTCGTCAAGTTCGACCGGTTGATGGAATTCGCCCGGCAGATCGGTCTCCAGCGGGTGGCCACCGGTCACTACGTTCGGGTGGATCACGACCAGGATGACGGCCACGTGCTCCTGAAGGCCCGGGACCCGGACAAAGACCAGTCCTATTTTCTTTTTGAGCTCAACCAGGATCAATTGGCCCGGACGCTCTTTCCCGTGGGGGAGTATCCCAAGGCGGCGGTTCGGGACCTTGCCCGCGCCAACGGATTGATCACGGCCGACAAACCGGAGAGCCAGGAAATCTGTTTCGTCTCCGGCGGCAACTACACGGACTTCATTCGCCGGCAGGCCAAAGAGGTGGATCAGAGTTTTCTGCCGGTCCTGCAGGAGCAGCAGCGTCCCGGGCCGGTGCTCATGGGGGATGGTTCGAGGGTGGGGACTCACCGGGGACTGTTTCGATTCACGGTGGGACAGAGGCGGGGCTTGGGCATCTCGCATCCACGGCCTCTGTACGTCCTGCGTCTGGACCGGGGGAGGAACGCCGTGATCGTCGGTTACAAGGAGGAGCTGTTCAGCACGGGTCTGGTGGCCGAGCGTGTCCATTGGATCTCGGGACGGACGCCCCGGCGCCCGGTCCGGGCCTCGGTCAAGATCCGTTCCCGGCACGCCGAGGCCCCCGCGGAGATCAGCTGCGGGACGGCGGCAGGCGAGAACGGACGAGGAGTGGCGCGTGTCGTCTTCGACGCTCCTCAGATGTCGGTCTCCCCCGGTCAGGCAACGGTCTTCTACCAGGGTGACCGGGTCCTGGGCGGAGGCTGGATTCGGGAGCGGATCCGGTAGCGCGGAGCGGCGATTTCCAATCGCTGGACAGGAACGGTGGTTTCCAACCGCCGACCGGGACCACCGGTCACCGACTTTCGCTGCAGGCCGATATGACCTTCCGCGAAACATCGCAGCCGCATGAAACTTCCGGCGCCCCGTCCAGTCCAATGGATGTGATTCCAAGAGTCTCCGTTCTGGTGGTAGCCGGAGAAACCTCCGGCGAACAGCACGCCGCGGCCCTGGTCCGGGAAGTCGACCGGCTCTGCCCCGGGGTCCGAATCCAGTGGTTCGGCAGCGGAAGCCAAAAGATGTCCCAGGCAGGCGTCGACCTGCTGGAGGACGTTTCCAGACTTGCCGCCATCGGCCCCTGGGAGGCGGCTGGGAATCTCTGCAGCTATTGGAAGCTGTATCGGAACATTCTCCGGGAGGTCCGGTTGCGCCGGACCCGACTCGCCATCCTGGTCGATTTCCCCGACTTCAATCTGAGGCTGGCCCGCCGCTTGAAACAGGCGGGTGTGACGGTCGTATACTTCATTGCACCCCAGGTCTGGGCTTGGCGCTCTTCGCGCGTCAGCCAGATTCGGAGGGACGTGGACCTCGTGTTGGCCGTCTTCCCCTTCGAGCAGGAATACTTTCGGTCTCGGGGCGTCAACGCTCACTACGTGGGGAATCCGTCGTTGGAGCGGCTTCGAGAAGTGGCGCCCGGTGGCGGTTCCGGACCCCGGGAGGAACCGGTGGTGGCCTTGTTGCCGGGCAGCCGGATCCAGGAAGTGCGGCGAATCTTCCCGCGGTTGCTGGACGCGGCCCGATACGCTTCCCGCCGTTGCCAGGCCCGGTTCTGGGTGGTCAAGGCTCCGGACGTCCCGCTCGAGGAGTTGAAGAGAGTCTACCGGCGCTGGCTGGGAAGTCGAGGCAAGCCCTTGCCCCTGGAGTTTCGGGAGGAGGATACGGCCCAAGTCCTGCCCCGGACCGACTGTGCCATAATCAAAAGTGGAACCTCTACATTGGAAGCCACGTTGCTGCGCGTTCCGTTCGCCATGGTCTACCGGATGTCGTGGCCGACATGGATATTCGCCCGTCTGCTGGTCCGGACCCGGACCTACTCTCTGACCAACCTGATCATGGGCGAACGCATCGTACCCGAGTTCATTCAGTGGCAAGCCCGGGGACGGACCATCGGCCGCTATCTGATACGGCTCCTCACTGACGAGGGGGAGAGGGCGAGCGTCAGGAAGAAATTGGGACAGGCCGCCGGCCGTCTGGGCCGGCAGAACGCGTATCGTGAAGCCGCGATGCAGGTCCGCCGTTATCTGCAGGAGTGATGCCATGAAAGTGCTGACTGCGTTTTTTCTTCTGGTTCTGGGGAATGCTCTGGCCTGGGCGGAGACGGTTCCCACCGGCCCCCGTCTGTTGGATGTGAGCCATTACGACATCGAGGTAGAGGTGGATCCCCAGGAGCGTTTCTTGCAGGGGACGGCCCGGGTCACCTTCAAGGTCTTGGAGAACATCCTCAGCATTCCCTTCGATTTCAACAACCAGCTCAGCATTCTGGAGACTACGGACCAGGACGGGAACCGATACTCGACCCGATTCGACGACCTGAGCCAGAAGAATATGAGGGTTCAGGGTCCCAAGTCCCTCAATCCGGGGGCCGAGGTGACGCTCAGCTTCCGGATCGAGGGGAATCTGGAAGGCGATGAATTCGCCTTCCTGAATGTCGCTCGTACCGAGAAGGCCGTGATCTCCCCCGACGGAGCCCTGCTCCTGACCGAAGGCCGCTGGTTCCCGCAGCACCTGCTTCCCTTGGACTCGGCAACGGCCAGGGTGTCGGTCCGGGTTCCCCTCGGATTCTCGGCTGTAGCGCCCGGCCGCCTGGAGTCGATCCGAACCGAGGGCGTCACCGAAGTCTTCAATTGGTCGAGTGACTTTCCCCTGACCGAGATCCCCGTGGTGGTCTCCCAATTTCTCCGTCAGACCTTCAATGAGGGTCCGGTCCCGGTCAGCTTCCACGTAAGGGAGGACTTCACGGACGATTTGGCTCCCTGGGCCCAGGAGATCGGAAAGATTCTGGAATTCTTCAACCAGGAGTACGGACCCAGCCCGCTGTCCAGTCTGGACCTGGTTGCGGTGGGCAAGGTGGAATTGGAGACCTCCGGGTCGTTCGGCCTGATATTGCTGGAATCCGGACTGCTCGAGGCCAAGCGGATGCCGGTGATGGAGTTGGCGAAACGGCTGGCCCGTCATTGGTGGGGCTACTCGGCGCGCCTGAAGGGGTATCGGGACGTCTTCCTCCGCGAAGGCTTCTGTACCTATGCCGCTCTCCGCTACATGGAGATGAACCACGCCGACGATTTTCGTGCCGCGTTGGCACGTGAGGCGGTGGAAGCCATGAAGCACCAGAAGCTGGCGCCCATCACCGAGGGCATCACCTTCAAACCCGGCTCCGACCAGTACGAATCCATCGTCGGAAGCAAGGGGGCCTGGGTGCTCTACATGTTGGGTCAGCTCATCGGCCGCGACGATTTCAACGGATATTTCAAGGACTGGTACCAGGAGCGGAAAAACCAGGAGACCGGCACCCAGGACTTCGTCGGCTTCGTCCAACGGAAGACCGGCGAAGACTACGGCTGGTTTTTCGTCCAGTGGGTCGAGTCGGTCGGAGTCCCCGAGTTCAAGATCGACTACAACATCTACAAGATGAGAGACGGGAACTTCCAGATCCGCGGGCAGGTGCAGCAGGACATCGACCTCTTCCGCATGCCGGCCGACCTGCGAATCGAGACCAAGGGCGAAGCCAAGGACGACAAATTTGTCATCGGGGGCCGCTCCACCTCGTTCAAGCTCGATATGAAGGACCGGCCCCTCCGGGTGATAGTGGATCCCAACGGGAAGATCCTGAACGATTCGGACCGGATGCGAGTCCTGGTCCACATCGCGCTGGGCGAGGACTACCAGCGAAAGTCGGAGTTCGTGGCGGCGATTCAGGAGTTCGAGAAGGCCCAGGAGATGGACCCCAGAAGCTCCATGGCCAGCTATCGGCTGGGTGAGGTGTTCTTCCAGCAGCACAGCTTCTCCAATTCGGCCAACGCCTTCCGGGAGTCGCTCAACGGGAACCTGAATCCTCCCTGGATCGAGACCTGGATCCACATCCACCTGGGAAAGATCTACGACATTCTGGGACAGCGGGAGCGGGCCAAGTCGGAATACCGAAAAGCCGCAAACAGCAAGATCGATTACAATGGAGCCCAGGCCGAGGCAAGCAAATACCTGGAAGAACCCTTCACCCGGCCCCGCACCGTCTCTGGGTGACTTGGAGCGGCGGCTGTGCGCCAGGCTAACTGGCACAAGATAGGCGGTGAAAGTCCGCTGAAACGAAGGACTAACCATCCACGTTTCTCCGCGAGCCGTGCGTGGGCACCCGTGAGGGTGTCGGCGAAGCGTCGGTAGCGGTGCGTATGGGCAGGCTATTGAGCATCGAAAGCTCCCTGATCGGAAGTGCCGAGGCTGTAGTCGCGGTCGAAGGCAACACCGGCTGGACCGCCAGGGTGAGGGGCAGCCGGGCTCTGCGGTGTCAAAGAACCCATGCACGTACGTACATCTGGTGTCGGGACCTGGGAGGGCTTACTCTCTCCCCGGCGAAAGCCGGGGCCTTGTGGGAAAGGGGAAAGCCGTAACCCATGAGGGGAGAGAGGAAGCAATCGGATTCACCCATAGTAGTGATGAAGCGGGCGAACAAGGAGGGGGAACTCTCTGCGGAGTCGGTGGAGCGAAGGGGTGGAACCAAGGGGAATTCGGCTCACCAAAGTACGGACCGGACTCAGAGCCGGGCTACCGTGACACAGGCGGGGGTCGGATACGGCGGGCGTCGCGACCTGCCGTCATTACCTGAGGTAGGAGCCGTGTGCCTTAACGGGCACGCACGGATCTGCGCGGGGGGCGCTGGGCAACCGGCGTCCCTACCGCGACTTCCCGTCGCCCAGTCGCCCTCCCCCCCCATGGCTTCACCGGAGTTCGACGACTAAGGGTCGCCGCTCCGGACCGAGACGCACGTTGTCCGGGGCTGCTAAACTGGACGCTCATAGGGTGAATCGCCGGGGACGCAAGCCAATTGCTCCGGCGATTTTCGCTATAGATTTCTCGGTCCAGGGTGGGGGTATAGCTCAGTTGGAAGAGCACCTGCTTTGCAAGCAGGGGGTCGTCGGTTCGAATCCGATTACCTCCACCAGATTCCTGCCGGACGCCGGACCGGATCGTTCACCCCGACCTTGTCAGGTTCCGGGTCCTATTCCGCCGGTCGGACGTAGCCCCGCCGCCGCAAGTGGTCCAGTATTGCCTGAGCATTCAACTGAGGTGAATGGCGCACCGTGTCCAGGGTGATTTCAGGGTCCCGGGGAGACTCGTAGGGGTCGTCGATGCCGGTGAATCCGCGAATCTCTCCGCGCCGGGCCTTGGCGTACATGCCCTTGGCGTCCCGCTCCTCGCAGACCTCCAGGGGAGTGTCCACGAACACTTCCACGAAATGGCCGCTTCCCACCATGGACCGGACCTGATTCCGGGTCTCCCGATACGGACTCACGGCGGCGCAGATCACCGTGCCTCCATGCCGGACGATCTCGGCTGCCACGAAGCCGATGCGAAGAATGTTGGTGTCCCGGTCCTCCTTGCTGAAGCCCAGTCCTTTGGAGAGATGGGTCCGGACCATGTCGCCGTCCAGAACCGTGACCCTTCTCCCATGCTCCTGAAGGAGAACGGTGAGGACCTGGGCCGTCGTCGACTTCCCGGAGCCACTCAATCCGGTGAGCCAGATACAGACTCCCTGGCGGTGGCGCGGCGGGTAAGCTTCGGCCAGAATGTCCGCCACCTCGGGACGTGTGAACCAGTGGGGAAGGTCGCGGCCCTTCCGCAGATAGTCGTCCCGAACCTGGGATCCTGAGATGGACGCTGTCCGAGTCGCGGGGTGCCCGCGGCCGACCTCCTCGTATCGGTCCTCGTCCGGCAGATAGACCAGTTGCCGGAAGGGAATCATCCTCACTCCCGTCTCGCCGCTGAAACGCCGCACCAGTTCCTGCGCCTCGTATGGTTCGTAAAAAGGAAGGCCACCCCGTCCCGTTCCCGGACTGGCGTGGTCCCGGCCGACGATCAGAGCGTTGGCGCCGTAGTTTCTTCGAATCAGAGCGTGCCAAAGGGCCTCGCGGGGACCGGCCATCCGCATGGCCAAGGGGAGCAGGCTCAGGAGCACCCGGCGGGAGTCGTAGTAGTCGCGGGCCAGCACCCTGTAGGTGCGGACCCGAGTGTAGTGGTCCACGTCGCCGGGGCGGGTCATGCCCACGACGGGATGCAGCAGCAAGGCGCCTCCGGTCTCCTCCATGGCCCGGCGAGTCAGCTCCTCATGAGCCCGGTGCAGAGGGTTCCGGGTCTGAAAGGCGACCACGTCGGGAAAATTCATCTCCAGCAGGCGGGCACGGGTTTGACTCGGCGTCAGTCGCAACTCGGCAAAGTCGGGCCGGCGGGGCGGGGGCAGCACCTTGAGCCGTCCTGACAGGTTGACTTCGCCCCAGCCATGCATTTCGGCGACCAGAGGGTGCCGCATGTCCAGAGTGCCGAGCACTCCCTTTGCCGTCTCCCGGACGTCCCACTCGTAGATCTCCTCCACCGTCATGATCGCCAGCAAGTCGTTCCTGGAGTCCCGGAGCGCGATCTCGGTATCCAGCCGAATCTCCGGCGAGACTGCGGCGGGAAGTACGACGGGAACGGGAAAGAGGGCGCCCGCCGCCAGCCGCATCTCCCCCAACACCCGTTCGTGGTCGGCGCGGTTCATGAAACGGGTCAGAGGGGAGAAGGCCCCGGATGCCATGAGCTCCAGGTCCAGCGCAGTCCGCCGGGACAACTGAAGGGAAGGGAGATAGGACGCCCGAGCCCTGAGTTCTTCGGATTCCTCAGGACTGGCCAGAAGATCCACGAGTCGATCTCCCCAGGGGGAGATCAGTCTGGTCTTCGGGCTGGAGCCGTGCGCCCGCGCCTGGGAGGGCGGCATGATGCTCATGAAGGGTTCCCGAATGGAGGTTCAGCGATCAGTCGGTTTTCTGAAAACAGTGGATCCCGCATTCCCGGGCGCTTCCCTGTTCCCACCACCAGCGTCCGGCGCGTGGGTGCTCGCCGGGACGAAGAGCACGACTGCAGGGGGCACAGCCGATGCTTCCGTAACCCTGGTCATACAAAGGATGATACGGAACCCGGTTTCGTCGGATATAGTTCCAGACCTGATCGTGGGTCCAATCCGCAAGCGGACTCAGCTTGATCTTGGAGCCGTGCTCCCAATCGGTCTCCAGCTTGCAGACGCCGGCGCGGCTCGAAGACTGATCCCGCCTCAAGCCGACCATCCAGGCATCCAGAGGTTGAAGCATCCGTGCCAATGGCTCCACCTTTCGGACGCGGCAACAGCGCTTGCGCTCTTCCCGGGATCGGTAAAAGAGGTTCGCGCCGGATTCCTGCACCATGGTTTCCACGCTCTCGGCATGAGGGAAGAAGACCTCCGGCCGGATCCCATAGTGATCCCGGATGCGATCCATCATTTCGTAGGTTTCGGCCGGGAGCCGTCCCGTGTCGATGGTCATGACCCGAACGTCCTTGCGATAGCGCCAGCACAGATCCAGAATCACCATCCCCTCCGCCTGAAAACTGGTGCAGACGGCGATCCGGGGGTGCCACCGATCCAACGCCCAAGCCACCAGTTCCTCGGCTGACATCATTTCAGCCGGGGCCGGCAAGGGCGAGGCATTGGGTTGAATCTGTGTCTCCATGACCGTGTCTTCCGACGACGCGGCGCATTATTCAGTATTCCGATCGGAGTTGTCAAGAAAGAAAATAGGAGGGGCGACTTTCCAGTCGCCCACTGGGAGAGGCGACTTTCTTGTCGCCTACTGGGAGAGGCGGCTTTCTTGCCGCCGGCTCTTCTGTAGTTGCTATGCGATTCGGTAGGCGGCAAGTGTAGAGGGGACGCCGTCCCATAAGCGCTAATCTGATTGCCTGACCGCTATCTTGTATAGTGAGGGCATGAGCGGAACGGTAGTAAATGCGGCTGCGAATGAGGACTGGGACTTGCTGGTGTCATTTTTCCCAGCCAATTGGCTGGATCTGGCGGCCTCGACCGGAGCCCTGAAGGGACTGCGCAAGGACAAGTCGCCGGAAAACCTGCTGCGTACCCTGCTGATCCATCTCGGCTGCGGGCATTCCTTGCGCGAAACCGTGGTGCGGGCTCGGCAAGCGAGCCTGGCCGATTTGTCCGACGTGGCCCTGCTCAAGCGGCTGAGGAAATCCCGCGACTGGCTCTACGCCCTCTGCGTGGAACTGTTCCGGGAGCATGGCATCGCGGTGTCGAAGAGCGCCGGCTTCCAAGTGCGGGCGTTCGATGCGACGACCGTGCGCGAGCCCGGCCGGACCGGGTCGGTGTGGCGCCTTCACTACAGCGTCAACCTGCCTTCGCTCGGCTGTGATTTCTTCAAGCTGACCGCGACGCAGGGGCGCGGCACTAGCGAGTCGTTCAGGCAGTTCCCGATCCGGCCGGGCGACTACGTGCTGGCCGACCGCGGCTACTCGACTGCGGTCGGGATTCAGCACGTCGCGGCTGGCGGAGGGTCCGTGACGGTGCGCGTGAACACCGGATCG
Source organism: Acidobacteriota bacterium (assembly GCA_965263035.1). Taxonomy (GTDB): domain Bacteria; phylum Acidobacteriota; class UBA6911; order RPQK01; family JAJDTT01; genus JAJDTT01. The sequence continues at coordinate 2,432,703 of OZ253580.1, read as the reverse complement.
CTGCTGCTGGAAACCGAGGCCGGCCAAGCGTTCGACCTGCTCGCAGCCGTGGAAACGCTGCTGCGACCGGGGCCGGTCGGCAGTTGGAGGGTCCGCACAGTGGCCCGGTCCGGGCCACCCGTGGCGGGCCGGATCTGCGCGGTGCGCAAGACCGGCGAAGCCATCGAAGTCGCGCATGCCAAGATCCGTCGGACGGCTCAGCGCAAGGGCAAGCAGGTCCAGCCCGAAACCCTGCGGTTCGCGCGCTTCGTCATCGTTTTCACAACCTACCCAGCGGAGAAATTCCCAGCGGCCGAAGTGCTGGAGTGGTACCGCCTGCGCTGGCAAGTCGAACTGGTCTTCAAGCGCTTCAAGTCCCTGGCCCAGCTCGGGCACCTGCCGAAGCACGATGAGGCAAGCGCCCAGGCCTGGTTGTACGGCAAGCTGCTGGTGGCGCTGCTGGTCGAAAAGGTGGTCCGCCATGCGCGGACCATTTCCCCCTGGGGATACGACGTCGCGACCGGACAGGACTCCCAGCCCGTGGCGTGACTTCAAATTCGCATTGAACCAAGTCACGCGAGCCATCGAACCGGCGTATTCCCTGAGACGCATGTTCGCCGAATGGCGCGAAATCTCGGCGTCCTTGGAAGAACCTCCCCGGAGAAGGTCCAATCACGTTGATAGCCACTTTCTGGGATATTAATCTAGTTAGCTCTTATGGGACGCCGTCCCCCCTGTCCCCCCTGGTCGGCGGTTGGAAACCGCCGTTCCTGTTGAATTCGCCCCACCGGAACCGATACGGTTTCCCGGATGAAGGTCGACGTCCTCATCGTGGGCGCGGGTTTTGCCGGCGCCTCCACCGCGTTTCACCTGAGCCGGTCGTTCTCGGGCTCGATCCTGGTGATCGATCAGGAATCGGTGCCCGGATTCCACGCCTCGGGCCGGAATGCCGCCATGGTGCGGCAGCACGAGGTGCGGGAGGACATTCGCCGGGCCGCCGCCGCCAGTCGCCGGGCATACGGCCAGTACGAGTCGGAGCTGGGCTTTCGTCAGGTCGGGTCGTTACTTCTGGCATCGCCGGACCGGTTGGAGGCCATGCGGGAGCCGGACCGGATCGAATCCTACCTCTTGAATCCGCAGGAAGCCCGCCGGAAAGTCCCGTTGCTGGACCGCCACGATTTCGGCGCCGCCCTCTGGACACCGGGGGACGGCATCATGGACATTTCCGCTCTGCTCCAGCTCTATCTCACCGGAAGCCGGGATCGGGGTGTCTCCTTCCTCTTCGACTGCCGTCTGCGGGCCTGCCGGGGGACGGGGCCGTTCCGACTCGACACCACACAGGGCGAAATCACGGCCCACCGCCTGGTCAACGCCGCCGGCGGCTGGGCGCCCCGGGTCAGTCGCCTCGCGGGCGCCTCGCGGGTCCCCATGCGTCCCTTGAAGCGCCACCTCTTCGTCCTGGGGCGAGTCCCCGGAGTGAATCCACATTGGCCCATCGTCTGGAATTTGGCGGACAATTTTTATTTCAGGCCCGAGTCGGACGGACTCCTCATCAGCGTCTGTGACGAGGGCGAGACCGAGAGCCTGGAACCGACTGTGGATGCGGACCTGACCGAGGAGCTGGCCCGGCTCTGCTGGTCCAAGCTGCCTGACCTCAGGGACTCCGTTCAGGAACGAGTCTGGTCCTGCTTTCGAACCCAGGCCACCGATACCTCCTTCGTCATCGGCTGGGACCCCACTCTGGAGAATTTCTTCTGGGTCGCCGCCCTGGGCGGCCATGGAATGGGAGTGAGCTGGGAGGTCGGCCGCCGCGCCGCCAGAAAATTCCTGGACCGTGCGCATTCCGATTCCTTCGATCCGGACCGATTCCAAGTCGCTCTCCGGCAGTAGGGTCCCCCCTTGTGGGTCCCCCCTTGTGGGTGCCCGCTTGCTGGTACACTAGGCACGGAACCTCCCGCTGAGGTCCGGAGAGGAAAGAAGACCTTGTTGAGACGACAGAGGGCCGGCTCGGTGGTGTGCCGCTCATGCGGCCGGTTGGTGGGAGTCAACGACGCCGAGTGCTACGAGTGCGGCAGCAAGAACCCGGGTCTCTGGGGATTTGCTCCCCTGGTGCGGATCCTGGGCGATGACCTGGGTTTTCTTCGCCTGGTGATGGTGGGTTGCATCTTCTTGTACATTGCCTCCCTGATCGTGGGCTCCCCGGGGACCGGGAGCAGAGGAATGTTCTCCCTGTTGTCTCCCAGCCAGACCGGCCTGTTCCTGTTCGGAGCCAGCGGCGCCGTTCCCGTGTTCCAGTACGATCGCTGGTGGACCGTGCTCAGCGCCGGTTGGCTCCACGGCGGCCTGCTCCACATCGGTTTCAACCTGATGTGGGTTCGCCAGTTGGCGCCGGTCACCGCCGAGATCTACGGCGCCGGCCGCATGGTCCTCATCTACACCGCAGCGACCGTGGCCGGCTTCGGCTTGAGCACTCTGATCGGCATGTATCTTCCCTTCCTGCCCGGACCACTCAGGGGGGCCATGTTCTCCGTTGGCGCCTCCGCACCCATATTCGGTCTCCTGGGAGCACTGGTCTACTCCGGCCGCCGCGGCATCGGCAGTCACATCAGCCGGCAGGCCCGAGGATACGCCATTATCATGGGGATCTTCGGATTCATCTTCCCGGCAGTCGACAACTGGGCTCATGCGGGAGGATTTCTGGGGGGCTACCTGTTGGCTCGCTGGCTGGACCCCATGCAACCCGAGCGGCTGAATCACTTGGCCGCTGCTGCCGTCTGCATCTTCCTCACCATCCTCTCCATCGTCGTCTCCGTAGTCCACGGCTACAGCTTTATGTAGTTGTTCCTTTTTCCTCTTTCCTTCCCATTGCTATACTTCCGGACATGAAGAAACTGACCGAAGCCCAAGTCGCTCAGTATCGAACCCAGGGCTATCTGATCGTGGAAAACGTCATCCCCCCGGACGACGTGGAGCGGCTAAAACAGCGAACGGCGGACATCGCCGAGGGACGAGTTCCTTTTCCTGAGGGGAATCTGGAGTTGGAACCCACGGCCAACGGCCGCCGTTCCGTCGAGACGATTCGCAAGCTGGACCATTGCGCCGAGAACGATCCCGTCTTTCTCCGCCACGCCAGGAACGACGCCATTCTGGACATGGTGGAGGACCTGACCGGCCCCGACGTGAAGCTCTTCGAGAGCCAGCTCTTCATGAAGCCGCCTGGTGGCGTCGAGAAGCCCTACCACCAGGATTCGGCCTATTTCACCATCGAGCCCATGGCGCTGGTCACCTGTTGGTCGGCGCTGGATGACGTCACCGTGGCCAACGGGGGCATGTGGGTGATTCCGGGCAGCCACCTCGGGGGAGTCGTCGACCACGGCGAGCCCTGGCAGATCGGAGACCGCATCGACAAGCGGGTTCCGGCGAGCGCCATGGACCTGGAGTCCCAGGTGCCCATGGTCATGCCGGCCGGGAGCTGCTCATTCCATCACAGCCTGCTGCTGCACAGCTCGCGGCCCAACCGGACGAACCACTCCAGACGCGGTTTCGCCGTGCACTACATGACCGCCCGCTCCAGGTGGACGAACCCGTCGAAGCCCGCACCGAACTATCGGCTGCTGAGGGGCCGGGAGTATCCCGGCTGCGTCTGATCCACGGCGGATCTCAGTCGGCCTTCTTCTTCTCTTCTTTCTTGTCGGTCGCCTTCTCGGGAGGATCGGGAGCGAGTTCCTGGCCCAGGACCACTTCCAGCTCGGGCAGTGACTTGCGCAAGCCGTCCACCCCCGCCTGGGTCACCTTGGTCTTCCAGACGAACAGCTTACGGAGTTTGGAGAGGCCCTTCAGGTGCTGGAGGCCCGCGTCACTGACTGCCGTCTCGTACAGGTTCAGGTAGACCAGGTTGGTGAGGTCCTTGAGCTGCTCCAGGCCGGCGTCGGCGATTGCGGTCTTCTCCAGGTGGAGGCGCTGGAGAGTTTTGAGTCCCTTCAAGTGGGCCAGGCCGGCATCGGTGATGGCCGTTTTGCGAAGGTTCAGGCTGACCACGTTCGTGAGCTGCTCCAGGGGCGCCAGGTCTCCGTCCTCTGCCGGTTTCGAGGCCAGATGGAAGGCGATGTCGAGGCTGGGGTCATTCTGGGCGACTTCCAGCACCAGCCCCCCTTTCTCCTGGATGCTGGCGATGGCGTCCGTCTCCGCCTGTGACGTTTGGGTCACCCCGGGAACGGAAACGGAGGCCGAAAACAGAACAATTGCAAGACCAATCGGTTTCTTCATGACGTTTGTCTCCTTGATGGAACGTTCATGCAACCAAATGACAGGCTGCCCAGTGGCCCGGTCGAACCTCCTGGAGCGGGGGGTCCTCATGGTGGCATCGATCGATGGCAACCGGGCAGCGGGTGCAGAAGTTGCAGCCGGCCGGCGGGTCTGCCGGGTCGGGCGGATCTCCCTTCAGGACGATCCTGCTGCGCCGGGTTTCCAGGTCGGGATCGGGCAGGGGAACCGCCGAGATGAGAGCCTGCGTGTAGGGGTGCAGAGGGCTCTCGTAGAGGTCATCCCGGTCAGCCAGCTCGACGATCCGGCCCAGATACATGACCGCGACCCGGTCGCTGATGTGCCGGACCATGCTCAGGTCGTGGGCGATGAACAGGTAGGTCAGACCGAACCGCTCCTGAAGATCCCCCAGAAGATTGATGACCTGCGCCTGAATCGAGACGTCCAGAGACGAAACCGGCTCGTCGCAGATAATGAAGTCGGGCTGCAGGGCCAGGGCCCGGGCGATGCCGATCCTCTGGCGCTGGCCGCCGGAGAACTCGTGAGGATAGCGGTCGGCGTAGCCGCGGTTGAGTCCCACCAGCTCCAGGAGCTCCCGCACCCTCTCTTTTCGGCGGCCCCGGGCCAGCTGATGGATCTCCAGCGGTTCGGACAGGATCTGTCCCGCCGTCATCCGGGGGTTCAGAGAGGCGTACGGATCCTGAAAAATCATCTGCATCCGGCGGCGCATGCGCCTCAGGGCCCGGCCTTTGAGTTCGGTCAGCTCCACGCCGTCCAGGAAAACCCGTCCGGCGGTGGGACGCTGCAGTTGCAGGATGGCCCGCCCGGTGCTGGACTTGCCGCAACCGCTCTCTCCCACCAGCCCCAGTGTCTCTCCTTTACGAATGAGGAAAGAGATGCCGTCGACGGCGCGCACCGCACCCACCTGGCGCCGGAACAGGACGCCCCGGTTCACTGGATAGTACTGCTTGAGTCCTTCCACCCGCACCAGCTCCGGCGCGTCCGGGACAGTCAACCGGCACCTCCCGCCAACTCGTCCTTCCGGCAGCAGGACACCCAGTGAGCCGGCCCCACCGGCTCCAGAACGGGGACCTCCTGCCGGCACCGTTCCACGGTGTGCTCGCACCGCGGAGCGAAGGGACAGCCCGGAAGCTCTTCGATCAGGTCTGGCGGCTGGCCGGGAATGGAAACCAGACGCTCCCTCCCGGCTCCGGCGTGGGGAGTGGCCTGGAGCAAACCCCTGGTATAGGGATGACGGGGAGTATAGTAGAGGGCTCGGACCTCGGCCTCCTCCACGATGGCGCCGGCGTACATGACCATCACCCGCTGGGCCAGCCGGGCGATCACTCCCAGGTCGTGGCTGATCCAGATCACCGCCATCCCCAACTGCTGCTGAAGTTCCTTGACCAGATCCACGATCTGGGCCTGGAGGGTCACGTCCAGCGCGGTCGTCGGTTCGTCCGCGATCAGAAGCCGGGGGTTGCAGGCCAGGGCCATGGCGATCATGGCCCGCTGCCGCATGCCTCCGGAGAACTCGTGCGGGTACTGGTCCAGCCGGCTCTTCGGGTCGGGGATTCCCACGAGGGCCAGAAGCTCACGGGCCCGGTCCCGGGACTGCCGGTAGGTCATCCCCTCGTGCAACCGCAATACCTCCTGGATCTGGAAGCCTATGGTCAGGACGGGGTTGAGGGAAGCCAGCGGGTCCTGAAAGACCATGGCGATCTCGGACCAGCGGACCTTGCGCATCTCCTGGTGGCTGAGCTTCAGCAGGTCTCGTCCGTCGAAGAGGATCTCGCCTCCCACGATCTTGCCCGGAGGGTCGGGCAGCAGTCTGAGCAGGCACAGGGCGCTGGCGCTCTTGCCGCAGCCGCTCTCGCCCACCAGCCCCAGGGTCTCTCCCTGATCCAGAGAGTAGGAGATGGAGTCGACGGCTCGAACCACGCCGCCGGGGGTGTAGTAGCGAGCACTCAACCGTTTTACTTCCAGCAGGTGAGTCACAGGTGCGGATCCCCAGCCGCGCGTCTACGCGGGACGGTTGACCATGGCAGCCCGTGGCAAAAGTCCTCACGGCATTCGACCGTCCCTGCATCGTGCGCGGACTGCGTTGCGAGTCGGTCACATACTCTCGGTATGCTCCCTCCGTTGCGCCTGGTCCGGCGGGCGCAGGAACAGTCTCGGTGCTCGCGGGACTTTCACCACGGACTGCCCGGCCATGGAGGCGGCCAATATACCGCCGCGAGGCCCGCTCGGGCAAGACGGGAGTCAGGAACTGCAGATGTCGACGTTGCCGCTGTCCTTGCGTATTTGGTTCCTGACGGCCTTCGCCTGTCTGGCCGTCCCGGGTTGCGGCGGCCAAGCGGATCTCCCCATTTCGGACCCCGACAAGACCTTGGTGATCGGGGTCTCCCAGGAACCGGACGCTCTCTTCGGAATCGTGGGAAACCTGATGGTCTCGGGCGACGTCGGCTCCTTCATCTGGCGTCCGCTGCTTTTGATCGATTCCCAGCGAAAACCCTATTGCGTGCTCTGTACGGAGCTGCCCAGCCTGGAGAACGGTCTCTGGAAGGTAGACCACGAAAACGGGGTGATGGAGACCACCTTCCATCTGCGGCGGGGGCTGCAGTGGGCCGACGGAACCGAGATCACCGCCCGCGACGCCGCGTTCGCCTGGGAGCTCATGAGTGACGGGCAGTACCCTCACGGGGCGTCCTACCTGGAGCCCATCGGCGACGTGGAAGCCCTGGACTCCCACACGCTCCGGGTCGTCTACAAGACGCTCTGGCCCTTCGGGAACGCGGACGTCCGGCTGCGTCTCATCCCCGAGCACTACTACCGTCCCATCTGGGAGCAGTACCGTTCCGAAGGAGGGGCCTACTGGGACCGTTTCCTGGCCGACGAGAGGGTCAGCGTGTATCCGCGGGCCAACGGCCCCTTCCAGGTCCGGGAATGGGTCTCGGGCAGCCATATCCTGCTGGTCCGCAACCCGGCCTACAATTTGGGCCCGCCGCCCCGCCTGGAGCGGATCCTGGTGCGGGTGATTCCCGATCTCAACGCCCTGGCCATCGCCGTCTCCACCCGGCAGGTCCATCTCACCGACGGTTGGCTCACGCTGGAGCAGGCCCGGGAATTGGAGGAGAGTCCCGGAATCGGGATCCGATACGTGGGAGTGGCCTGGCTGGAACATGTCACAGTGCAGATCAACCATCCGCCTTTCGACGACCTCAGGGTGCGGCGGGCCCTCCTCCTGGCCATCGACCGGGCCGGCATCAACCAGGCGATCTTTCGGGGCAAGCAGCCGCCGGCCCACTCCTGGGTCCATCCCGGTCATCCGGCCCACAACCCGCACTTGGAAAAGTATCGCTATGATCCGGAACGGGCGCGGCGACTCCTGGAGCAGGCCGGTTGGTCCCGGGAAGGGGAAGGGCCGCTCCGAAACGCGCGGGGAGAGCCCATGCGCCTGACCCTGATCACGGTGGCGGGGGACCGGACCCGGTTGCAGGTGGCGTCGGTGGTTCAGGCTCTGTGGCAGGAGTTGGGGATCGAGGTGGAGATCCGGCCCCAGTCGGCACGGCTGCTCTTCCCGGATACGCTGCAGAAGCAGAATCTGGCGCCGGGTGGCGCGGCCATCTGGCGCTGGGTGGTCCAGCCCGAAGCCACGGTGTCGGCCTACGGGCTCTGGTGGCCCAAGGGCACCAACCTGGATCAGTTGACGGAAGGGTCGCCTTGGGACGCGGTCCAGGAGAACAAGGATCTGATCCGGCAGGCGCTGGGCACCATCGACGACGAGCAGCGGTATGGCCTGCTGCGCCGGCAACAGGAAGTCTGGGTCCGGGAACTGCCCACGCTCCCCCTGTACTGGCACGTCCGGGTCGTGAGCATGGATCGGAGGCTGGAGGGGTACACTCCGTATCCGGATCTCTTTCTGGGCTGGGGAGTCGAAGCCTGGAAGTTGGAAGGAAAGAGAAAAAAGAAAAGCGTAAAGAGTAAAACCCCCTCACCGGCTGGCACCCGGTGGATTCGTGGGAGAAACAAGGCTTCGAAACAATCCGGCATCTTCCCCGAAGAGATCATTTCGGTTGAGGTGCCGGCTACTCGTAAACTACGCGCCTATCTTCACTCTTTCCTCTGTTTCTCAGAAGAGCTTTCCTCTGGGGGTGATCCGGTTGGGTCGTGGGTCGGCTCTCCTCGCTCTTCGGTGTGGGATTTGGGATTTCCCGACGGAGCCGATTGATGTATCGACACTTGCTGAAGCGGGCGGCGCAGACCATTCCGGTGGTCTTCTTCGTGACCGTCGTCGTCTTCAGCTTGATGCAACTGGTGCCCGGGGACCCCATGGACATGCTGGTGCTGTCCAATCCCAACGTGACTCCGGAGGAAGTGCAGCGGTTGAGGGAGGTCTATGGCCTGGACGATCCGATTTATGTCCAATACTTCCGCTGGTTGTCACAGGTGGTTCAGGGGAACCTGGGCTACTCCCGTCTCTACCATCGTCCCATTACCAGTATTCTTCCCCAACGTCTGGCCAACACCCTGGCCCTGACCGGCCTCAGCCTCCTGGTGAGCATCCTCATCGCCATTCCCATCGGGGTCTACAGCGCTCTGCGCCAATATTCCCTGGTGGATTATCTGCTCTCGCTGGTCGCCTTCGTGGGGATCTCCTTTCCCGTGTTCTGGTCCGGGATTCTGGTGATTCTCCTCTTCTCGGTGGTTCTCGGCTGGCTGCCGCCGGGAGGGCATCCCTCCATCGAGCCGGGTCTGGGCTTCTGGGGGCAGGCCCGGTACTACGTCGCCCCGGTTCTGGTGCTGAGCTTCTTCAGCACCGCCAGCTGGATGCGCTACATGCGCTCCAGCCTGCTGGAGGTGATCCGCCAGGACTACATTCTGACGGCCCGGGCCAAGGGTCTTCCGGGAAGGATGATCTGGTTGCGCCACGCCCTCCGGAACGCGCTGATTCCCATCGTGACCCTGATCGCCCTGACCATTCCCGCCCTGATCGGCGGAGCGGTGGTGACCGAGATCGTCTTCTCCTGGCCCGGCATGGGGAGGTTGATCTTCGATTCCCTGATGAACAACGACTACTACCTGGCCATGGCCATCTTCCTCATCTTCGGGGTGCTGGTGGCCCTGTTCAATCTCCTGGCCGAAGTGGCCTACGCCTTTCTGGACCCCAGGATCCGAATGGAGTAACAGCCCGTGGTAAAAGTCGTCACGGCATTCGACCGTCCCTGCATCCCGGCGGACTGCGTTGCGACTCGGTCACATACTCCGGGTATGCTCCCTCATCGCGCCTTGTCCGGCGGGCGCAGGAACGGTCTCGGTGCTCGCGGGACTTTCACCACGGACTGGTAACCGCCGACCATGGAACCGTCTCGAACCCGATCGGGCGTCACCGCCTGGCAGAGGCTCCGCCGGCATCGCCTGGCCATGGTCTCGTTGAGCCTCCTGGGAGTCATCGCCCTGGCCTCGCTGCTGGGACCCTGGCTCTCGCCTCACAGCTACAGCCGGGTCAATCTGCAGCAGCATCTGCAACCTCCCTCCGCGTCCCACTGGCTGGGGACGGACGAGCTGGGCCGCGACGTCCTGACGCGGCTGCTGCAGGGAGGGCGCGTCTCCCTCTTCGTGGGTCTCTCGGCAGCCCTTCTGAGCGCCCTGGCCGGCATCCTCATCGGCGCCGTCTCGGGATACTATGGAGGCTTCATCGACACCCTGCTGATGCGTTTCACCGACCTCATGCTCTCCATTCCCAGCCTGCCCCTGCTCCTGATCCTTTCCCGCCTGGGGAAGGGGACCGTCTGGGAGATCGTCGGCATCCTGGTGATCTTCGGGTGGATGAGCCTGGCGCGCATCGTTCGCGGCTCCTTCCTCTCGCTGCGGGAAATGCAGTTCGTGGACTCGGCCCGGGTGGTGGGGAGTCCCCACTGGAGAATCATTCTGCGGCACATCCTGCCCAACACCATGGCCCCCATCATCGTCTACGCCACCCTCAACCTGGGCTACGCCATCCTGGCCGAGTCCAGCCTCAGCTACCTGGGGCTGGGCATCCAGCCTCCCCTTCCCAGTTGGGGCAACATGCTGCTCAACGCCCAGCATTACCTGAAGGTCGCCCCCTGGTTGGCCATCTTCCCGGGTCTCTTGATTTTCGTGAGCCTGTTGAGCGTAAATTTTCTCGGGGACGGGTTCCGGGACGCCCTGGACCCGCGGCTGAAAATCTGAAAAAACCCTCCCTCGCCGGGAGCTGCGATCAGGAGTGACCGACATGCCACCGAACCTGCACCAGAACATCGCCCTGCTCAAGAGCGAGAGCTCGCGGCAGCTCTACGTCCAGGAGGCCCTGGCGCGTGACCAGATCTACGAGTTCACCGATGCCTGGGGCGAGCGGGCCCGCTGGCTCAAGGGGGAGTACGCCTATCTGGCGCCGAACGCCGGCTCCGCGTTCCTCAACCGGCTGAACTTGAAGCACGATACCGTCAACGAGGAGGAGCTGCGGGATTCGATCCGGGAGTATCAGACTCTCGTGGTTCCCAATGCCGCCCGCCTGGAGGAGAGCACCGTTGCCCGGATCCGGGAGCGGCTCCGGGACCCGGACTTCTTCCTCATGGTCACGGGCAGGACCAATCTCCCCGACTCGCTCCTGGGTCTGGAGCGATCCCGGCTGGAGCGGCCTCAGGGATACAGCGGCTGGGGTTGGACCGCCGGCTCCCCGTTCGGCGACACGTCCACCTGGGATGATCTCTACGTCTCGGGTGCTCGCGGCGCGGCCGTTCATCGAGTCGAGGCCGCCGCCGGCGCAGAAGTGCCAGCCGGTCTCTACGAGATCACGGGAGACCTCCGGAACGCCTCGACCGCCACCCGAAACCGGTTGGGCGCCGGGATCGTCCTCGCCGGCAACACCCTCTACGTGGCCAATCAGGTCTTCGAATTTCTGGGCGGGGTGCTGCAGGCTCACCTTTACGTGGACGAGATCCGGAACTGGAACAATCCGGTCCACTGGGGAGACACGCTGGTCTACTTCCTGGCCCGGCTCCTGAAGGAACGGAACCAGGGACTGCCCTCCTCCCGGCTGCGCGCGTTCGGCAGCTACCGGGGCGTCCTCTCCCTGCGGCACGACGTGGACAATTCGGCCGACCTCGCCATGCTGGAGTACGAAGCGGCCAACCTGGTGCCGGCCAGCTGGGACATTCTGGACCCGGTCATTGCAGCCGATTCCGCCACCGAGGAGCAGTCCCGGCTCTGGGTTCGCGAGGTCGGCAAGTACGAGTTCCTGGAGGCGGGGCTTCACAACGACAGCCAGGACGGCGGTCCCCCCACCTATCTGGTGGGAAAGGGGCTCTACGACCACGTTCGGATTTCGGAGGAGCGTCTGGGAATACGAGTGTACACCTGCGGACGGCACGGCGGCTCCCACGCCCACCCGGAGACCCTGGACGCCATGGATTACCTGTACGAGCGCGTCCCCCATGTCTTGGGAACCTGCACTTTCTGCTTCTACAACATGTGGGAGTATGGCGAGCACGCCTACCAGACCGACGGCGGCTACACCGTGGCCAGCTCCGGTTTCTGGTTCCCCTATCACCCGGTCATGACCAGCGTGGAGAAGCACCAGGCCCTGCGGGGTTGGGATCGGACCCACGAATACGACTGCGACTACCGCCTGGTGGACCTCATCTACTCGGGCCGGCATGGGAAAGCCCCCTCCCCGGCTCAGGAAGCCACCACGCGAAAGCCTCCCTGGGAGTTCGAACTGGGTTCGGGCGAAGGTGAAAAAGACCCCTACTGGTTGGACAACGGAGTCTACACGCTGCAATACCATCCTCTCTTCAGCGCCGACGCCAGCGTCAACCAGGGGCGAGGAACCCTGGACTACCTGATCTACGCCATCACTCGCGCCGAGCGTCTCGGCTTCTGGCTGGCCAGCGAGAAGATGCTGTACGAGAGCATGAACGACTATGAGTCCTTCCGCTTCCGTGCGAACTCGCCCGAGAGCGTGACCCTGGCCAACCCCGCCAGCCGGCGCCTGGAAGGCTTCATGGTGGAAACCGACGTTCCCGTGGAAGGGGTCTCGGCAGCCGGTCTGAACTACATTCACATCGTGGATGGACACTACTTCACGCCGCCTCCCCTGGACCCCGGAGACCAGGTGACCCTCCGGTTGGGGCCGCCGCCCCCGGACTGTCCGCTGCTTCTGAACGCCAACTCCAAGGGGCTTCAGATCTTGAACGCCGTCTACGCCGCCGCCGACTCCACGGTCACCCTGGATCTGCAGTTGATTCGCCGCCACGGCCTCTGCCTTTACAACGTCCTTCCCGAGCGGGACTATCGAGTCACCGTTCGGGTCCGGGATTGGACGCGGGTCCTGGTCTGCAGGTCTCGCCCCGAGAAGATCCTGACCTTCGAGTTGGAGGGAGATCAGAATCGATTCGGCCGGTTCGGGGTCGAAGTGAAACTCATGCCGGAGTCGGAATGAGCATCGAATTGAGGAACGTCACCGCCGACGACTATCCCGCCTGGATCCGCGCCAAGGTCAGCGGTTTCGGGTTCAGCATCCCGGAATCTCAGATCCTCCGCACTCCGGTGGAATTGGACCGTTCACTGGCCGCGTACGACTCGGGGCGGATCGTCGGCACCATCAACGTCCACTCCTTCCGGATGCGGGTCCCGGGCGGCTGGCTCCCCATGGCGGCGCTGGCCGGGGTGACGGTCCAGCCCACGCATCGGCGGCGGGGGATCATGACCCGGATGATGAACCGCCAGCTCCGGGACATGCATGAACGAGGGGATCCTCTCACCGGTCTCTACGCCTCCGAGAGCATCATTTACGGGCGCTTCGGATACGGGATGGCCACGTTCCACGAATCTTGGGCCATAGACCGGCTGCGGACGCAGCTGATTCCCAGTGACTCCGGGGCGGGACGGGTGGATTTCGTCTCCCGGTCCGAGGCCTTGGATCTCTTTCCCCGGATTCATGAGGAGTCCCTGTCCCGGCGGGTGGGGACCGTCCATCGTAGAGCCGCGCGCTGGGAACTGGCGCTGGGCGACCCCCAGGATCGGGGCTGCCGGGATGCAACCCGGTTGATCCACGCCGCGTATCGAGACGGATCCAGCGTGGAAGGCTACGTTTTCTACCGGATCCGGCACCGGGATCAAACTGTCGCGGTGGAGGAACTGTGCGGCCTCAACTCGCGGGCTCAGAGAGCGCTTTGGCAGTTCTGCTTCGGAGTGGACCTGATGACCACCATCCGAGCTCGCCACCGCCCCCTGCAGGACCCCCTGCTCTGGATGCTGGCGGACCCGCGTCACCTGAAGCGCTCTCCCTGCGACTCTCTCTGGCTTCGGCTGGTGGACGCTCCGGCGGCTCTTTCCGCTCGCCGGTACGCTTCATCGGGCAGATTGGTCTTGGAGTTGGAGGACGCAAGCTGTCCTTGGAACCGGGGCCGCTTCGAGCTGGAAGGAGGGCCGGACGGAGCCACCTGCCGTCCGACCACACGCCAGCCGGACCTGGAACTGACGGCCAACGAGCTGGGCGCCGCCTACCTCGGCGGCGTGAGCTTCCGCACCCTGTCCCGCGCGGGCCGGGTTCATACCCGCAACTCGAAGAAACTCAGCGAAGCGGACGCCATGTTCCGGGTCGACGTCCCTCCCTGGTGCAGCGAGCACTTTTGAGCCGGAGGAGCCTGCGCCGCAGAAATTGATCTACTGCGACAGCGGTAGAATCGGTCCATATTTCCCCGATTTCTCGGCGAATAGAACAACTATGCACCTCACAATCGAGAAAATCCGGCCTCGATTCCCCACTTTCTCGCTACGATCATTTCTACCGCGCAGACTCCTAGCTCTCACGCCTCGTTCCTCACTTCTCTTCTTGCTATATTGCCGGTCATGAATTTAATCCAGCAAATCAACCTTTTCTTAGCTGAATCCATCGGTTCGCTCAATGGCGCACTTGCGATCCTGCTCGTTTTCCTGGGCCTGGTAGGCGGGGTTTCGAGGGCGTCGGGAGTCTTCGTGGGTCTGCTGACCGGAGTCGCGACGGCAATCGCAGTCTGCGGAGTTCTCGCTTTGCTGATCCAGATCCGGGATCTTTTGACCGAGTCGCTCAAACGTCAACAGGACAATTCGGGCGATCCCCCGAGTCACTCCTGAACTCCCGGAGCCCAGGAGCGGCGGCGGAGCGGCGACTTCCAGTCGCCTGGACCCCTCCAAGTCCCCCTCTTCGGTTTGGGAATTGGGATTAGGAATTTGTGATTTCTCAGGGAATGGGGTGGGCGATGGGACTCGAACCCACGGCCACAGGGGCCACAACCCTGTGCTCTACCTGACTGAGCTACGCCCACCACATATGCGAAATGTCACGCCCTGGTTTGAAGTCCCCGGGCGGAAGGCACGCCATTCTAACAAAAAAATCGGATCTGCCAGCAAGCGTGGCTGGACTTCCCCCGACTTTCTCCTAGGAGCGAGGGGCAATCTACGGAAGCGGGCGACCAAAAAAGAAGGCGGCTAAAAGTCGCCTTTCCTAGCAGTCCGCGCACGATGCAGGGACGGTCGAATGCAGTGACGACTTTTACCACGGGCTGCTGGGGGCGACTGGAAAGCCGCTCTTCCACGGCGCCTCGACATTTCCCAGCGCCTCCCGCAGGGACCGGCCCTTGAGCAGCGTCTCCTGGTATTCCCCTTCCGGATCGCTGTCGGCGACGATTCCGGCCCCCACGTGAAACTCCGCCCGGCCCGCTTGGAGAACGATCGTGCGAATGGCGATATTCAGATCCATTCCGCCGCTGAAGCTGAGGTACCCAAGGGACCCGGTGTAGATCCCCCGCCGAACGGTTTCCAACTCGTCGATCACCTGCATGGCCCGGATCTTGGGAGCTCCGGTGATGGAGCCTCCGGGGAAGGTGGCCTTCAGGAGGTCTACACGGTCGTGGCCGGGAGCCAGGACCCCCTCCACCGTCGAGGTCAGGTGAAACAGCGTGGGAAAGGTTTCCAGCAGCGACAGCTCTCGGACCTGGACCGTGCCCACTTGGGCCACCCTTCCCAGATCGTTCCGCTCCAAGTCCACGATCATAATGTGCTCGGCCCGGTCCTTCTCGCTCTGGACGAGCTCTCGGGCCAGGAAACGGTCCTCGGCCTCGGTTCTCCCGCGTGGACGAGTGCCCTTGATGGGACGGGTCTCGACCCGGCGCGTCTCCGGGTCCAGGTGAAGGAAGCGTTCCGGGGACATGCTGACCACGGTGAAGTCTCCACCGTCCAGGAAGGCGGAGAAGGGAGCGGGGGACGTGTGCCGAAGTCCCAGGAAGAGCCGGAAGGGATCCCCCTCGTATCGTGTCCGGAAGCGTTGGGAGAGGTTGGCCTGGTAGATGTCTCCTGCGGAGATGAATTCCTTGATCCGGTTGACGGCTCCGGCGAACGCGGCGGGAGTGAAGTTCGAATCGAAGCCGTTCCCGGCGGCGGGTGCCGGCGGTCCTGGACTGAGGAGTTCCATCGGGTCGGTTCCCGCGGATTCGACTGCCGCGGTCAGCTCACGAATCCGGGTTTCCTCCCGTTGGCGGGCTCGGGCGCCGGCATCGGGCTGGCCGGTGGCCGTGAGCAGGATCCGTTCCCGCTCCAGGTCGATGGTCACGGCGGAATCGAACAAACCCAGCCAGAGATCGGGCAGGTCCGTCTCTTCGTCCGATCCCGATAGTGCACCGAAAGCCGGCTCCATGAGCGCCCCGAGCTCATAACCGACGTATCCCATGGCCCCCGCCGGAAAGGGGGTCGGCCAATTCGCGTGCGGGAGCCGGAAGCGTCTCAGAACGTCCCGGAGGAGGGAAAGGGTCGATCCACGTTCGCAGTACCCGTCTTTCCAGGTCAGGACCGCCCGGCCTCCGCGGGCGGTAAGAACGGCGAAGGGATCGGTGGCGCAGATGCAGAACCGGGAGAGGCGGCCGACGCTGGCGCCTCCCGGATCCCATCCGCTGTCCAGAACCACCCAGGGGCCGCAGGTCCGGCCCAGCCGGGCGTACAGCGCCGCGGGGTCAGAGGAAAGGGGCAGGGATCGGCAGAGCATTTCTCAATCTTCACCCGCCGGGCTGAATCGGTCCGGTTTGGGGTGAGGCGCCATGAAGACCAGGCAGACCAGCGGCTCCGCCGAGTGGTTGAGCACGCCGTGGGGCTCCCCGGACGGGGCCCAGGTGGTCTCACCTTCCTCCAGGGTACGGGTTTCCTCGCCCACGGTGAAGCGGCCGCGCCCCTTCAGCACATGGTAGATCTTGTCGTTCCCGTGGTGGGCGTGAACCTTCTGCTCCTGGCCCGGCTCGAGGCAGTAGATGTCGCAGAACATCCGGGGGCTCTCGAAGAGGTTGACCTTTTGCATTTTCTCGGGACGAAACCGGGTCAGGTCCCAAACCTGTCTGATCTCCATGAACTCTCCTTGGCCGTCCGCGGGATCCTGGTCCCGGGTTTGTTGAGCCGGCTTCGCAGGATCTGGTATAAACTCGCTCCGTCATCCTGCTGAGCAAGCGAAGGATATCGAATCTTCCGAAAAGAGGGAATCATGAGAAGAATCCAGATCGGCGACTATGTCGAGGACGTGATCGAACGCAGCGACTACCCCATGGAAAAGGTCCGGGAGATCCTGGGTCGCGAGCGCGTCGGCGTTATCGGATACGGTCCTCAAGGCCATGGCCAGTCCCTGAATTGCCGAGACAACGGGATCGAGGTGATCGTCGGGCAGCGCCGCGGCGGCAATGGCTGGGAGAAGGCGGTCGAGGACGGCTGGGTGCCGGGCGTCAACCTGATCGAGGACATCACCGAGGTGGTGGAGCGGTCCACGCTGGTCATGTACCTGTTGAGCGACGCCGGCCAGGGACAGCAGTGGGCCAATATCAAGCCCCACTTCAAGCCGGGCGACGCCCTCTGCTTTTCCCACGGCTTCGCCCTCACCTACAACGACCAGACCGGAGTGGTTCCGCCGCCCGACATCGACGTCATCCTGGTGGCGCCCAAAGGCTCCGGGACCACCGTGAGGCGGCTCTTCCTCGAGGGCCGGGGGATCAATGCCAGCTACGCCGTGGAGCAGGACTATACGGGCCGCGCCCGGGAGCGCTGTCTGGCTCTGGGAATCGCCATCGGGTCCGGGTTCCTTTTCGAGACCGACTTCAAGAAGGAGGTCTACAGCGACCTGACGGGTGAGCGGGGGGTCCTGATGGGAGCCATCTACGGACTCTGGCTGGCTCAGTACGAGGTCCTGCGGGCTCGAGGCCACAGTCCCCAGGAGGCCTTCAACGAGACCGTGGAGGAGGCCACCCAGAGCCTCTATCCCCTCATCGCCGAGAACGGGATGGACTGGATGTACGCCAACTGCTCCACCACGGCCCAACGGGGCGCTCTGGATTGGTTCAAGCGCTTTCGGGACGCCAACGTCCCGCTCTTCGAGGAACTCTACGACAAGGTGGCTCGCGGGGACGAAACTCGCCGGGTTCTGGCCGCCAATCGTGCCGCCGACTACCGGGAGGGTCTCACCCGGGAGCTGAAGGAGGTCGAGGAGTCGGAGATGTGGCGGATCGGCAAGGTGGTCCGGGAGCTTCGCCCCGAGCGCCAGTCCGAGGAATAGGGGCGACCCCTGTGGTCGCCCGCTTCGCATCCCGTTGCCCGAACCCCGGGGAAAACACCCTCCGCCGCGATTCGCGGCCGGTCGGCGGCGGTGGCGGCTTCTTTCACCGACCCGTGAGTTCGGACACCTGAGATGGCCAACAGGACCGGCGGCGAGGTACTTGTGGAGCGTTTGGCGCACCACAAGGTGGACCTCCTATTCGGCATCATCTCCATCCATAACCTGAATATCTTCGACGCCCTCCACCGCTATCAGGATCGGGTGCGCCACATTGGGGGCCGCTCGGAGCTGGCGTGCGGTTTCATGGCCGACGGGTACGCCCGCTCCAGCGGCCGGCCCGGCATTCTGGTCACCAGCACGGGGCCCGGTGCGGCCAACTCCATGCACTCGGTGGGAGAGGCATATCACTCCAGTTCTCCCGTGTTGCATTTGACCACCACCGTCGGGCGAGGTGAGCGGGAAACAGGTCTGGGCCTGATCCATGAACCCAAGCAGCAGTTCCGGATGCTCCGCTCGGTGACCGGCCACGCTCGCCGCGTGGAGGATGCCCAGACCCTGGCCCCGGCCGTGGACGAGGCTTTCGCGGCACTGTCCTCAGGGCGCCGGCGCCCCGCAGTCCTCCAGTTCCCCACCGATCTTCTGGGAGCTCCCTGCAGCCCGGGCGGTGACCTTCCGCCTCTCCCCGAACCGCCGGGAACCGGCGAGGAGGAACTGGAGCAGATCCTGACCGCCCTGCGGCGGGCCGAGCGGCCCCTGATCTGGGCCGGTGAGGAGCTGTCCCATTCCGGCGCCCACGGGACGCTGATCCTCCTGGCCGAGGCTCTGGGGGCCCCGGTCGTCACTGGAGACGGCGCCAAGGACGCGTTCCCGGAGGACCACCCCCTCTCCCTGGGCACCTGCCTGGGACAGCGGATCTGGGCCCGGAACCCGGTGCACGATTTCATCCCGGAGTGTGACCTGGTGCTGGCTTTGGGGTCCGGCCTCATCCATCGCAGCACGGTGCAGCTCGGGATCCGATTCCCGGAACAACTGGTGCAGGTGGTTTTGGACCCGGACTACCTGGGACGGAACTATCCCGTCAGCCTGGGTGTTCTGGCCGACGGCGGCGCCGTGGCGGGTCAGATCCTGGAGCGGATCCAGGGGCAGGACCTCTCCACCGGAACCGGCTACCGGGAGGAGATCCGGAGCCTCAAACGGAGTATCCACACCGAGCTCCGGCGCGAGTGGCCGGCCGAGACTCGGGCCATGGAAGCCATCCGGAGTGTGCTGCCCCGGGAGACCATCACCACTTGGGACACGACCGTCCCCGCCAGCCGCGCCAGCCGTGCCTTCCAGGTCTATTCGCCCCGCACCTTCCTGAACCCCTACGGCTGGGTCGGCATCGGTTTCTCCTTCCCGGCCGCCCTGGGCGCCAAGGCGGCCAATCCGGGAACCCCCGTGGTCTGCTTTTCGGGGGACGGCGGGTTCCAGTACTGCATGGCCGAGTTGGCCACCTCCGTCCAATATGGATTGAACCTGACCGTCGTCCTCTTCAACGACGAGGCCTGGGGTGTCTTGAAGTGGATGCAGAAGAACAGTTACGGCGGCAGGTACCTGGGAACCGATCTGGTCAACCCCGATTTCGTGAAGATTGCAGAAGGTTACGGCATCGCCGGAGCGCGGGTGGACACTCTGGCGGAACTGCTGCCGGCCCTGGAGGAGGCCGTCGGATCCGATCGGACCACCTTGATCGACGTCCGGATTCCCCGAGGATTCAGCGAGTTCGGCTGACGGCTGAGGACGTGGCGGGCCCGCTCCAGAGGGTTGATCGGATGGCTTGAATCGGGACCCGGTCGACAATCGAGGCGCCCACGATTGAAGCTACCCGCTTGCGGAAAGGCACCGCGTCGCCGCGCCCGTTGGGATGGAGCCGGCTGGTCATGATCACCACCAACGTCTCCGTGTAGGGGTCGATCCACAGGGAACATCCAGTGAAGCCGCTGTGGCCGAAGGATCCCACGGGGAAGAGGTCGCCGCGGGGAGCATGGAATCGGCTGTGGATGTCGAATCCCAGGCCGCGCAGCACCGCCTTTCCGGTTGGAGACTGGGGCGAGGTCATTTGCAGGACCGCGAGCGGAGAAAGGATTCGCCTGCCGTCGTAGACGCCGCCGTTAAGGATCATCTGCCCGTAACGGGCCAGATCGTCGGCGGTGGAGAAGACCCCGGCATGTCCGGCGCACCCTCCCATGCGGGCAGCGGTCGGGTCGTGGACCCTGCCGTGAAGGAGCTTTCCCTCATGCCGTTCCGTGGGAGCGATCCTGGAATTCATCCGTTTCCCTGGAATGAAGGAGGTGTCCTTCATTCCCAGCGGCTCGAAGACCCGTTTCCGCGAGAACGCGTCCAGATGGTCTCCCGAGATGACCCTCACCAGCTCGCCGAGAACCACGTAGTTGATGTCGCTGTATCTGAAACGCGCTCCCGGCCGGGTCGCCAATCGCTCCCGGCAGGCTCGGGCCACGGCCGTCTCATACCCGGACCATTTAGTCTTCAGATCCAGACTGGGACGCAGTCCCGAGTAATGGGTCAGGAGCTGGCGCGCGGTGACCCGATGCTTGCCATATTGGGAAAATCGGTTGAGGTGCTTGGAGACCGGTTCGGAAAGGGAGAGGCGGCCTTCCTCCACCAGGATCATGATGGAGGCGGCCGTGGGAACGATCTTGGTCAGGGAGGCGATGTCGAAGATGGTCTCCACTTCCATGGGCGAGCGGCTCGGGGAGACGGTTCGATCGCCGAAGGCCTTCCGGTAGACGATGCCCCCTTTTCGGGCAACGAGAATGACCGCGCCCGGAAACTGCTTCTTTTCAATGTGCTCCAGTGTGATCGTGTCCAGCTTCTCGAGTCTCTGCGGGGAGACTCCTACTTCCCGGGGATCGACCGGCCTCAACAGGAGTTCGCCGTAAACGGTGGTCAGGGCCGCGCCGGTCAAGGCGAGGAACATGAAGATGGCACTACAGTGGGAGTATCGGCGCATGAATTGGTGCAATATCCTAACAGCCGGTGGTGATAGTTCTGCGTTGCGCCGTGGCCGGCAATTCAATTTGGTGATTCTCCCATGGCCGGTGACTCCAGGATAAGCCGATCGACCGATCTGGAATTGCCTGAGTTCCCCCTGGACGGTGAGGGATTCATCCTGGCCGGCGGGAAGAGCGGGCGGCTGGGGCGGGACAAGGCCTTCCTGCGCTACCGGGGATCCTCCCTGATCGAGGTCTCGCGGCGCTGTCTGGAGTCGGTGGGCCTGCCCGTCAGGATCGTGGCCGACTCCCGAGAGCGGTTCCGGAGCTTGGGCCTGCCCGTGCTGGTGGACCGGGTTTCCGGGGCGGGTCCCCTGGCGGCGGTATTCACCGCATTGACCGCATCCCGTTCCCGGGACAACTATTTCATTCCCTGCGACACGCCCTTGGTCTCCCCCCGGCTCTACCGGGTTCTGGCCAAGGTCGGCTGCGATTTCGACGTGGTGGTTCCCCGGGACTCCAAGGGCGGGCTCCATCCCCTGTGCGCCTACTATTCCCGCATTGCCGTGGACCCGATCCGAAGCTTCCTGGAAGCCGGCGCCCGTCGGGTCGACTCCGTGTTGGAATCGAAAGATTTGCGGATTCACGTCCTGTCTGCCGTCGAATGGAATCTGCCGGATGAGGGTTTCCTCAACGTGAACACACCCGCCGACTGGAAGCGCCTTCAACGGAAAACGGAATGAGTTCGTTGTAGCCGGCAGGTCCTGGGGGTTCTTGCCACGCGCCGGCAAATAGGGCTGAATCATGGACTGAGCGGTTGAAGGACAAGCATTCGATTCTGTTCGTCAGATCAGCTTCCGCTCCTTACAAAAGGCTCCGATCTCCGCGAGATTGAACAGGGCGTAGATTGGAATCCCCAGGTCGGCCAGAGCGTCGACGCCCCCCTGCTCCCGGTCGACGCAGACCACGATGCGCCCGACTGCGATCTCGGATTCCTTCAGTCGTGTCACTGCTCTCCGGAGGCTGCCTCCCGAGGCGACGACGTCGTCGATCAGGTTGGCCTCCCGGCTCGGGTCGGACCTGCCGACGAACTCGGAGACGATCTCGCCAGGGTAGATCCGGGCCTGCTTTCGCAACACCGAGAGGGTAATGAAGGGCTCCCGGCCTTTCCGGAAACTGGCCAGGGAGGCCGCCGTGGCTAAAGGGATGCCGGTGTCA
This sequence comes from Acidobacteriota bacterium, assembly GCA_965263035.1. GTDB lineage: Bacteria > Acidobacteriota > UBA6911 > RPQK01 > JAJDTT01 > JAJDTT01. Next base: position 2,410,665 of record OZ253580.1, on the reverse strand, counting down.
GGGACTCCGATCACCTGTTGGGGCGTCCCGGGGGTCGACCATCGCTCCAGGATCCGGGCGAAACTGGATCCCAGGAGGGAGAAGAGGGCCAGATCGGTGTAGAGGGCGGTTCGGAGATCGATGAAGACGGGAGTCCGCAAGCCATAGCGGCGCTCCACTTCGGCTCCCAACAGGATGGCGCCGGCGTCCACCAAGCCTTCCAGAAGATCCTGCTTGCCGGAGAAGGAGAGGATGGTCGCTTGCACCTGTCACCTCGCGAGACGTGAGTTTCGCTTCGCTTGGACGCCCTCCAGCGAAGTCCCCTACGGCGTCTTGTGTGCCGTCATCATGATCTCCACCAGGGCGTCGGGAGACATCAGTACCGAGCCGAAGGTGGCCCGGGCTGGCGGCGCTCCGGGGAAGACCGTCTTGTAGACCTGATTCATCTGGCCGTAGTAGCGGATGTCGGACAGATACACGTTGGCTTCCACCACGTGGCCGAACTCCAGTCCCGCCTGGGTCAGGACTGCACGGAGATTCTCCAGGGTTTGCCGGGTCTGGGCCTCGATCCCATCCGCCCAACCGGTCTTTCCCCGGCCCACCATGCCCGCCAGGTAGAGCCGGCCCCCGACTCGGATTCCCGGCGAATAGGGACTGGCCGGAAGGGGTTCGCCCGCCGCGGCCACCACCTGCCGGGAGCCTCCCCGAACGGCGGCGCACTGGATCTCCACCTTCCAATCCTTATGCATGAGTCTGGCCTGGCTGGTGGCCCGGGCCGGGGGGGCCTTGGGGAAGAAGGAGCGGTAGACCCGGTTCATTTCGGAAAAATCGCGGGAATCCGCCAGAAAGACCTTGGAGGAGACCACGTCCCCATAGTCCATGCCGGCCTCCCGCAGGATGGCTCCGACGTTCTCCAGCACGGTGCGGGTCTGGGCCGCGGTGTCGCCGGACCTGGACTCCCCGGTGACGGGATCGCTGCTGATGATGCCCGAGACGAACAGGGTGTCCCCGGCCAGCACTCCCCAACTGTATGGGGAACCCGGCCGCTTCCATCCGCTCGGCGTGACGATGGTCTTCCCCCGTTCGGGCCGCGCGGCCACCAGGGAGATCTCCACCACCGCCTTGGGGAAGACGATGGCCCCTTCCACGGTGGCCCGCGCCGGCGGATTCTCGGGAAAATACTCCCGGTAGACTTCGTTGAACGATCGAAAGAGACGGGTGTCCGAAAGGAACACGTTGGCGCTGACCACGTCGGCGAAGCTCATGCCCGCCGCCTTCAGCACGGCTCCCAGATTCTCCAGGGTCTGGCGAGTCTGAACCTGGATAGCTCCCTTGACCTCGCGGGTCCCCGGCGTATTTCCCAAGGCGCCGGACAGATAGAGAAATCCGTCCGCCTCGATTGCCGGACTGAAGGGCAGTCCCATCCCCGTCCCCGGCGGAGCCACGACTTTGTGCCGCTCTGCCGAGACCGCAACCGAAACCGTCAAGATCAACACTGAACATGCGATGAAAAGGCCTCTTCTCATGCCACCTAATCCTATCGACTAAGATCCTCCCCGGAAAGACCCGAGGAAAGAGAAAAGCTCCCCCACCGGCCCGGTCCGGCGGACACCCAGCAGAAAAAGGGTAGGAGCGGCGGTTTCCAACCGCCGAACTCCGGTGGAGCATGGAGGAATGGGCGACTGGAAGTCGCCCCTCCTTGTTTCTTAGAAGAGTGGAGGAAAGGCGCGTAGCGGGCACCTCTACCGAAAACGATCTGGTTAAGGATTCTGGAGCCAGATTGGTTCGAAGGCTTGTTTCTTCCATGAATCCTCCGGAGCCCGGCCGGTGAGGGAGCTTTCCTATTTTCTCTTGCCTCTTTCCTCTTTCCTGTATTCTCCGGTTCATGCTCCGGCGCTACCTCCGGACCGTCCCCTACCGCAGCCGTCCGGCTCTCTACTACGAGAGCCTCTACAGCATCGGGCGGGGAGCTTTCGTCGCCCTGCTGCCGCTGAGTTGGGTCGTCCTCAAGACCGTTCTGGACGGAGAGCTCTGGCAATTGACGGTGCTGGGATGCATCTGGGGCATGTCGGGGCTGCTGGCTCCCGGATGGGCCTATTTGGGCCGCCTGGCCGGTCTCCAACGCCTGGTGGTCTGGCCCAACATGGCGGCCGGCGTGGCCCTGGCCGGCGTGGCCCTGGTATCCGGCGCAACGGCATTCGTCCTCCTGGTGAGCCTGGCCTACCTGATGGCCGTACCCACTCGCCTCACGGAGATGAGCCTCTATCGGATCTTCTACCCGGACTCCCACCGGTCTCTGGCCGTGGGCTCGCTCAAGGGAATCGCGTTCGTCGCGGGCGGATTGGCCACCGTGGCGGGGACTTGGCTCATCGATGCCGGAAACGCTCTCTACGGGCTCGTCTACGTTGTGGTCGGAGTGCTCCTGATCGGCTCCGCCTGGTGTTACGGCAAGATCCGGATCCCGGCCCGGGCGGAGTCCCTGTCCGACGGTTCCATCCGGTACTCCACTGCGCTGAGGGACGGACTCAAGGTCCTTCTTTCGGACCGGAGCTTCCTCTTGTACCAGGCCGCCTTCTTCTCCACGGGTTGGGGGAACTTCATGTCCATGGTGCTGGTGGCCGAGGTCATGCGGGAATCCCTCGACGCACCGGTGTGGGCGATGGGATTGGCCGTGGCGGTCCTGCCCCAGGTCCTCCAGCCCCTCTCCTCTCCTCTGTGGGGCCGCTTCCTGGACCGGGTGAATCCCATGCAGGGGCGCGCCGTCTTCAGTTGCTTCATGGCCGCCGTCAACGCCCTCTACTGTTTCGGGGGGCTCCACCTGCTGGTCTGGCCCTTCCTGGTGGGCAGCCTGATCCAGGGGGTGACCAGCAGCGGGAACCAGATCGTCTGGACCACCGGGTCGCTCTACTTCGCCCGTCCCCGGCAGGTGGTCCTGTACAATACCGTCCACGTGGCCCTCACCGGCTTCCGGGGTCTGGCAGCGCCCCTGGTGGGCGCCTGGCTCTTCAGCCGATCCGGTCTGGGTTCGTGGGTCTTCGGCATCTCCTCCCTCCTCGGCGTGCTGGGATTGATTTCCAATGTCTGGCTCCACCTGCATGAGCGAGAAGCCACGTAGCGGCAACTTCGAGTCGCCGCTTCCGGGGTGTTACGGGGGCTGGAAGTCCCCCCCCTTGCAAGTCTCGTGAAAGCCGCGGCAGCCTGATAGTAAACTGACCCATGGATATGCGGCTTCCCCGTCCTGGACGACATCCAGAATCCACCCGGCTCCCGGCTCTACTGGCCGGGTTGATCCTGACGGCCGTCTCACCGGCCTGCAGTCCCCCCGAAACAACCCAGGTGCCCGCCGGACCCGTCACCTTCAACCGGGACGTCGCCCCCATCGTCTACAAGCGCTGTGCACCCTGCCACCGGCCCGGGCAGGTGGCCCCCTTCAGCCTCCTGACCTATGAGGAGGTGAAGACGCGGGCGAGCCAGATCGAGGTCGTCACGGGCACCCGCTACATGCCGCCCTGGCTGCCCGAGACGGGAAAGGGCCGCTTCGTCGGGAACCGGCGGCTCACCGTCCGGGAACTGGACCTGCTCCAGAATTGGCTGCGAGGAGAGCTGCTGGAAGGAGACCCGACGGACCTTCCCGCTCCCCCCGAGTGGCCCCAGGGCTGGCAACTGGGCGAGCCCGACCTGGTCATCCGGATGCCGCAGGTCTACACCCTCCCGGCCGACGGTCCCGACGTGGTCCGAAACTTCGTGATCCCCAGTCCCGTCGACCGCACCCGTTACGTGAGAGGCGTTGAGTTTCGGCCGGGCAACGCCCCCATCGTCCACCACGTCGTGATCCTGGTGGACTCCACCGGGACCTCCCGCGCTCACGAGGCCAAGGATCCGGAGCCGGGATACGATGGCATGCTCTACAATCAGGCCACCAGTCCCGGCGGCCACTTCGAGGGTTGGACGCCGGGCAAAGGTCCCTTTCTGAGGTCCGCCGACATGGCCTGGCGCCTCGACCCCGGCACCGACGTGGTGTTTCAGCTCCATATGCTGCCCACGGGCAAGCCCGAGCCGATTCAGTCCTCTCTGGGGCTTTTCTTCGCCCGGAAACCGCCGACCAAGACGCCCTACATGCTCCGTCTGGGCTCCAAGGTGATCGACATCGAGGCCGGGGACGCCAACTATACGATCCGCGACGCCTATCGCCTCCCCGTGGATGCCCGGCTCCTGAGCGTCTATCCTCATGCCCACTATCTGGCCCGGGAGATGAAGGGCACGGCGAGGCTGCCCGACGGGCGTCTCCGGTGGCTGGTCCATATCCAGGACTGGGATTTCAACTGGCAGGACGAGTACCGCTACTCTTCCCCCATCTCGTTGCCGGCCGGCACCACTCTGGAAATGGAGTACACCTACGACAACTCGGCGGACAACCTGCGGAATCCACACAGTCCGCCCCGGAGAGTCGTCTACGGACCCCAATCTTCGGACGAGATGGGAGACCTCTGGCTGCAGGTCCTGGCCACCGACGGGAAGGGACTGGAACAACTGGTCCGCGACCACGCCCATCGGGAGCTGCTGGCCGACGTGGAGGGCTACGAGAAGCTGGTTCGGGACCATCCCGAGGACCCGGGTTTCCGTGACACGCTGGCCCATCGCTACATCCGGCTGGGAGAATTGTCCAAGGCCGTCGGCGAGTGGCAGGAGGCCATCCGCCTCAGTCCCCGGTTCTGGGCCTACTACTTCAACCTGGGTCATGCCCTCGACCAGATGAAACGGCCCGGCGAGGCCGTGACCTGGTACCGGAAGACGCTGGACCTGAAGCCGCGGCAGGCCCGGGCGCACAACAATCTGGCTGTGGCCCTCCAGTCCACCGGGCGCCGCGTGGAGGCGATCCGGCATTTCCGGCAGGCGCTCCGGATCGACCCCGATGCCATGGAGACGCACCGGAACCTGGCCGCCGCCCTGGCGGAACAGGGGAACTTCAAGGAGGCGGCGACCCACTTCCGCCGGGCCTTGGAGAAGGGACCGGCGTCGGTGGAGCTCCACACCGGCCTCGGGCGCGCTCTGGCCGCCCGGAACCGAATGCCGGAAGCGGTCGAGCAGTTCCAAAGTGCCCTGCGGCTCGATCCGAACAGCTTCGACGCCCGGAACAACCTGGGGAACCTGTTGGCGGCAGGAGGCCGCATGGAAGAGGCCTTGGCGCATTTTCGCAAGGCGGTGGAGTTGAAGCCGGACTCGGTGGAGGTGCTGGGCAACCTGGGTCTGGCTCTCCGGATGGCCGGTCGCTTCGACGAGGCCGGTCGCTACTTGGAGGAGGCGATCCGCCGCCAGCCGGGATGGCCCGCTCCCCAGGCCGCCCTGGCCTGGATCCTGGCGACTCACCCCGAGCCTTCCAGGCGGCGCCCGCACGAGGCGATCCAACTCGGCCGCAGGGCGGTCCGGATGACACGGGAGCAGGATCCGCGGATGCTGGACGTCCTGGCGGCAGCCTATGCCGCCGCGGGGGACTTCGATCAAGCCGTCGCCGCGGCCCGCAAGGCGATCCGGCTGGTCGCCGCCCATCCCGGAAACCCTTTGGGCCGCTTGTTGCAGGAGCGGCTGGACCTGTACGGTCGACGCCGCGCCTACGTCGAAGATGAGGAGTGACGAGTGAGGAGCGAGGAGTGAGAGGGGAGCCGTCGGCACGACTTTGGGTAGGGATGTCTCGAGGGGGTGCTGAATCGTTGCCCCGAGTGTTCAGGCCTCGTCCGCCTCGGCCGGCTAGGGTTCAGTTTTTTGGCTGGCGGCCCTTGCATCAGTCCAAATCATTGGAGTTTTGGAGTTGATCTGGATGCCATGAATAGGGTCTAAGTATCATTACTTCAATATGTTAACCAGTGATTTCCGGGTATTGGCACCTAACATGCTTAGCCTGACGGCGAGTCCGTGGAGCGGATTCAGCCCATCGCCAGGGGCCTAGTTCCCGGGCCAGGGCAAAAATTTTTTGTTGACGCGCCGAAACGGATCGGCTACAAGTGCCCGGACGTATTGACGCGGAATATTTGTTCCTTAATTGTAAGGACGGCCAAATTGGCCGGAAAGTTTTAGGCTTGCTAGCTTTCAGGAGGAAAGACGGAATGAGCTACAAGAACAAGTCTCTATGGCTGGCGACGGCAGCCTTGGTGTTCGTCGTTCATGCGCTTGCGGCGCCGCTGGCCTACGGACAGGCTGCCACCTTTTCCCGGTTGCTGGGTACCGTCAAGGACCAGACCGGAGCGGTGGTGCCCGGGGTGGAAGTCACGGCCACGGCCACGGCGACCAACGTGCCGCACATGGCGGTGACCAACGACCGCGGTGACTACGTCATCGACAAGTTGATCCCCGGTTTCTATGACATCTCGGCGGAGTTGCCCGGCTTCAAGACGGCCCGCTCCCTGGGGGTCCGTCTGGAGGTTCAGACGGTATCCCGCATCGATCTCACCATGTCCCCCGGCGAAATCTCCGAGCAGGTGACGGTCACCGGACAGTCCACCATCATCGACACCGACAATGCCGAGGTGGCGGCGGTCATCGAAGAGAAGAAGATCCTGGATCTTCCTCTTGCGGGCCGCGACATGGTGAAGCTGGCCTACCTGACCACGGGTGGGACCCAGGAGCGGCAGGAGGTCGGCTACACGGCCCTCTACGCCTACGGCGGCGGCTATCCCACCTTCAACGGCCTGTATTCGCACTCCAACCAGATCCAGTTGGACGGCTCCAACAACATGGGCTACATCACGCAGCGGCCCACGGTGCAGCCGACTCCGGAGACGGTGCAGGAGTTCAAGGTCATCACCAACAACTACTCGGCCGAGTACGGCCGCGTGGGCGGGGCGGTCATCACCATGCTCTCCAAGAGCGGGAGCAACGAGTTCCACGGCCATGCCTGGTACTACTTCCGGGATGAGACTCTGGATGCGGCCAACTTCTTCCAGAACCGGTCGGGGCTGAAGAAGCTGCCAGTGGACTACCACATCGGCGGCGGCTCCATCGGTGGTCCCGTCCTCAAGGACAAGACCTTCTTCCACGCCCATTACGAGAAGTTCATTGACAACCTGCAAACGGCCGGCTTCGCTACCGCGCCTTCCACGGCCATCACCCAGGGCAACTTCTCGGGTTCGGGCGCCAAGGGGGTCATCCCTCAGCTCTACAATCCGTTTGACTTCACCGGAAGCCAGGCAGACGCAACCGGCGTGCGGGCTCCGTTCCCCAACAACCAGATCCCGGCCAACATGCAGGGGGCCGTCTACAAGAAGGTGATGGAGTTGATGCCCCCTCCGGCACCCAACCAGGCGGGTGAGCTCACCAGCAACTACGCCTATCCCCGGGCGACCAACACCAAGATCGACAAGTACTCGTTCCGCGTCGACCACCAGTTCGGCAACGACGACACCATCTTCGGCCGTTACAGTTGGCAGCGGTCCCCCGCCTTTACCCATACCGGGCGTTGGGGGGTCCCCGGCGCCAACCAGGACGGCATCTACCGCCAGTTCCAGGACCGGTCCCGCGGCTACCAGATCGGCATCAGTTGGGTGAACCCCATCGGTTCCAACCTGGTGACCGAGTACACCCAGTCCATCTGGAAGTTCACCTGGCTCATCTCACGGCCCATCGAGGACACCAACTGGCCGCGGGAGCTGGGCTTCGACGACGGCCACAACTGGGAAGTGTATCTGCCCAACGGCAACCGCGGCGGCGCCAACATGCCCCGCCTGAGCCCTTCCGGCTACACCGGTTGGGGCGGCGCCACCGAATCGCCGCTTGCGGACTGGGGCCTGGGCTTCAAGTACACGGCCTCCTGGAGGAAGGGAGACCACTACCTGAAGTTCGGCGTCGAGCATGTCCGGAACCTGGATGTCCACTACTATTGGATTCCGCCCTATGCGGCCGGTGGGGACAGCTTCAACGGGTTCGGCACGGGCCAACTCCAGTACAACCCCGACGGAACCTTCGCGGGCGTTTCCGAGGGCGAGGGCTGGGCCGATTTCATGCTGGGAACGCCCTCCTCGGTCTTCGGCAACGTGCTGGGCATCGGCGAGAACACGGGCCACTTCAACCAGAGCCATTACAATTGGTTCATCAACGACGACTGGAAGGTGGGTCCGAACCTGACCCTGAACATCGGCCTTCGCTGGGAGCAGCCGCGGCCGCCCTTTTACGAGGGACACCCCAACGGGTCGTACACCAAGGACTACTACTACTGTAGCTACGACTACACCCAGGCCACCAACCGGATCGATCCGGTAGAGATGATGCCCAAGGATTTCGACATCGCCCAGTGGCAGGGTGCCGTCGGAATCGCCGTTCCCTTCGCCAACCTGCCTCACCACGGTTGTTACAAGGCCAAGTGGCGCTACTTTGCTCCTCGGTTGGGTCTGGCCTGGCGCATGTTCGGGACCAACCGGACGGTACTCCGCGCCGGTGCGGGCCTGACCTATGACCAGGAGTTCGGAATTCTCCGCGCCCGGGTCATGCGGCCCAACGTCGGCGTCATCAACCTGCCGGCCGTACGAGGAGAGGCAGTCCCCTCCCTCATCAGCGGCATACGGCTCGACCTGCCCCGGGATACGGGTGCGGTCAACGCGGATGGCATTCGGGTCAACAGCAACTACCGCACCTGCTACTTCTCCGAATTGGATTGGCAGGAAGGCCAAGTCTATTCCTACAACCTCATGATTCAGCACGAGTTGTTCCAGGGGACCAAGTGGGAAATCGGTTACGTGGGCAACCAGGGGCGCCACATTCGTGAGATCAGCCCCTTCAACGTGGCCATGCCCGAAGGGTACGTCGTGCCTCTGATCGGAGGCGGCACCACGACCTTGACCAGCGACCCCATCACTGCCGGGCCTCGCGAGTGGATTCCGGCCGAGACTCGTGGCGAGGTCGGTCGTGAATGGAATGGGCAGTTGGCCCGGCGGCCTTATCCCCAGGTCATTCCCAACACCATGCTGCGGCCGCACGGGAGCATGAACTACAACTCCCTGCAGACCAAGTTGGAGCGGCGCTTCCGCGACGGTATCGCCCTTTCCATGGGTTACACCTGGTCCAAGGCCATGGCCATGAACTACAACGGCAACTGGGGAGACTGGTCCGGGTCGCGTGACTACGAGCGCCACGCCCTGCGGGCGCCCATGCAGCACGACCGCTCCAGCACCTACTACATGTCCGGCATCTGGGAGCTGCCTTTCTTCCGGAACGCCGGCGGGGTCACCAAGTCCCTGCTGGGCGGTTGGGAGCTCACCAGCATCACCACTCTCACTACGGGAGCCCCCTTCCGGGTCTACTACAGCACCGATCTGTGGAACCAGGGCGGCCGTTCACGCCGGTACACCGACCGGATAAAGGACGGGGCCTTGGGCGGCGGAGCCACGGTGGAGCGGTGGTATGACACCAGTGCCTTCACGGCACCTGGCATCGAGAACCCGAACGTGCCGGGGCAGCGGATCATGGACACGTCGCTCTGCGGCGGGGCCAACTTCTGTCACGAAGCGGCAAGGCGGTCCCTGGGTAACGGTGCTCCCTATCCGCTGCGCTACGACGGAGTTCCCATCGTGGACCTCTCGCTGCACAAGAATTTCGCCTTCGGAGAAGACAAGGTCTTCGACGTCCGGGCGGACTTCTTCAACGCCTTCAACCACGCGGTCTTCAACGCGCCCAACGGCAACCATGCCAGTGGTGGTGTTGGCCGGGTGACCTCGGCAGCGACAGCGCGGCAGATTCAGATTGGATTCCGCTTCTCGTTCTAGCGATCCAAGCGCAATCGAGCGTTTCAAAAGGGCCAGCCTTCGGGCTGGCCCTTTTTTTTGGCCGGAGTCAACGCAGATTCCGTGGCTGACGCGTTACAGTCATAGAGGGACCGAATCAATTGAGGGGACGATCTCCATACTCGGAGCAGGCCGCAAGGAAACCTGCCGGGACTGTGGCCGGGAGACCGGCACCGCCCAAGTATTCCCAGTAGACATGGGCGTGATAGTCTGCCGATACCTTCACCCGATGAGGGCGAACCGTAGGAGGAAGGATTCATGAGTTCGTAACTCATCGGGATCATCGGGATCATCGTGGCGACGATTGCGCTCGCCGGCGCCCTCGTTCCCGGTCAACGTGCCATGCGGAGTGACATTTCGGATATTCGTGAGGACATCGCAGACCTGCGCGAGCGGATGTCGCGATTGGAGGGGCTCTTCGAAGGAATCACCAAGGCCGCTCCAATATTGCGGAACGGGGAGTAGGGGGACAGCGGTGAATTCTAAACTCCTGAAGGATCCGGACTCAGGTAAGATACATTTTTCTTCTCACCGGGAAACCAATGGGGGATTGAGTGTGAACTGGATTTTCCGGGTTGTACTTCTTCTTTTGCTGGGTGCGGGCGGATGGTATCTCAGTAGTATTGACCAGAGAATTCAAAAAATTGATGAAAGACTCCGTAACGTAGAGATCGATATGGGCCATATCAAGGGGAGTCTGGGGAATCGGATTGGAGTCAGCCCAGGACCCACTCGTTGACTTCGATCATGCGAATGCCCGGAGCTCGCAGATCGGGAAATCGACGTCCTCTCCAGTCTTTTGAGGTTGCCGGACGCGGAAAAAGGTGACAGTCCCCCTTCTCACGAGGAAGCCATGCCGAGTGAACTAGCCCAGTTGATGGCCTGCAAGAAGAAGATCGCGCCGGGTCTGGATCCGAAGCGATCCCAACGCCTAGGAGTCTGCGCGGTAGGAATGATCGTAGCGAGAAAGCGGGGAATCGAGGCCAGATTTTCTCGATATTGAGGTGCATAGTTGTTCTATTTGCCGAGAAATCGGGGAAATATGGACCGATTCTACCGCTTTCGCAGTAGATCAATTTCTGCCGCGCAGGCTCCCAGGAGCGATTACTGGTGCACCTGTGTGGTTTCAATCTGGAGCGCATGATGCGCCACTTGACCGGTTTCGGGTCGCCTCGCAACCACCGTCCCTGCTTCGTGACGCAAATAGATTTGCGCCTACTTCGTGCGTGAAATTCCCTGGAACAGGTGGCGATTTAACATTCGGCGGTGCCGGACGCGCATCGGGACGACGTGACTCGACGATCACCAGCCTCAATGTAACGGCTGGCCTTACACCCATCATTTAAATGATTACCCGTCTCTGGAGCAGAGCTTACACGGGTGTACGCTCAGGCACCGGATGCGAACGGTGCCTGGACCAGCCCGTCGCCGCGGTCCAGCATGTCGACGCCGGCAAGGAATACATCGGTCCGGCAGGTTGCACGCATGCGGGTCACCACCGCGCTCGCGGTTGCCGGTATGCTGGCGCCCTCCTTCAGGCTCTGCCACCACAGAGTCGCGACACCGGCCGCATGGGGACAGGCCATGGAAGTCCCTTGAAGCGCTACCAGTCCGCCTCCGGCTTTCGCCGACACCACATTGACCCCGGGGGCGCTGAGCATAGGGTTGGTGTTGGAAAAATCCGCGACGTTCAACCCGTCGCCGGCTTCCCCGAGTGCTCCCACCGATACAATTCCCTTGGCTGCTGCCGGTACCGATGCGCTGACCTCGTACTTCGGATTTTTCTGGCGCTTGCTCTCGTTTCCCGAGGCCGCAACGATGACCATGCCGCCATTGAATGCTGCCCGACTGGCAATCAAATCCATCAGGTTGTCAAATAGCCGCAGATTGGCCCTGTATCCCTCCAGCGCGATGGAGGTCGCCAGATCCACCGGGTAGCCTCTTTTGACCAGCTTCATGCTCAGCCCGGGAAAATCGAAGCCGAGTGACATTGAGAGAACCCTTGCATTCAAGGACGACGCCCACAATATTGCGTTGAACAGCCTGTCCGATTCGCCATCTCCCTGATCGTCCAACACCTTCCCGATCAGTGCTCGGCTCACTCCCGGCGCCACGCCGATACGCGTACCCTTTAGGTCGCGTCCGAACACCGTGCCCGCACAATGAGTGCCGTGGCCCTGCACATCTCCATTGCCCGTTCCGGTGAAGTCCTGCTGTACCAGATCCACCCCCGCAAAGGCGGGATGATCGGCGTCAATACCGGTGTCCAGAACGCAGGCCAGAACGTCTCGGCCATCGGCGGGGCTCTTGTCAGCCCCGACGGCCTGAATTCCCCAAGTCGGCCCCTTCGTCGCCACTGTGTCCGAGGCCATCGGTGCTATCAAGCGTGTCGGCATGGTCCGCGCCAAATCCAGAATCCCTGGGTCACCCGTCGCTTCCCGCAGGTCTTGTGGGTCCAGATTTTCCACGCTCACTTCCGGTTCGGGCGGCATGTCCCCGGACATCGTCGGCATCCCACCGTAAGACGGCACTCCGCCAACGCTCTGCGGACCTTCGAACCAGCTTCGCCGCCGTCCCGCATTGGCATCTTTCAGAATGACGTAGCTTGTCATGACATTACTCCTCTGCGTGTTGGGTTAGCGCCTTTGGATGATACCAAGAGGAAGAAAGTGACTGTCCCCTTTTCATTGACAACGAGCGGAGGCGGCACCGAGAACGAGTGTGTTCTCGGTGGGGTACAATCCGTACGTGGATGCGGCGACCGGTATCTTACGAGGCGGGGGAGGCGAGGGCAGTTCAGCTGGGGGTATGGGGAGCGGGCGTGCGAGGAAATGAAACGTGTCTCGAATTTGGTGCCTTATAGGCTTCTCTGCAAATTACGGAATCAGCGCGGTTGGTTGGTTTGGAATGTAGGTCCTAATGAGAACCACTCGCTACTTCGACCACAGTCGAAGGCGACTGGATCGACGAGAGATTCGGGATGAAAGGATTCTCGCTGCCATCCGCGATCCAAGGGAATGAAGATCAATTACTTTGAAGATACCGACACTGCTCTTATTGAGTTTACGTCGGAGCGGATCGTCGAGACGCGAGAGGTGTCTGAGAACATCTACTTGGATCTGGACGAGAATGAAAACTTGGTCGCGATGACAATTGAGCATGCTGTGGAGCGTGCCAACATCCGGGATTTCGCCTTCGTGCACCAACCCAAAGCGAGCGTGTAACCAGTTAGCTCGACTCCCTTGTCTTTTCCTTAATACGGACTCGTTTGGAGCGAGACGACGGAAGAAAGTGACTGTCCCCCATTCGTTGTTCTGGCGTTTCCGTCCCGTCCATTGCCGGCCGGCTGCCCGTTGAAGGCCCTGCGGATCGTCCGCAAGCCCAACCGGGTCTGCGTGGATCTGGTCTACGAGGTCGAGAAGGAACCGTTGCCCCGTTGTGACTCTGCGGTGGGGATCGACCTTGGAGTCCGCAAACGGGCCGTCTTGTCCACCGGGGAACGAATCGAACGGAACCGCCGCGACTGGCCGGAGATCAAGCGTCAGCAGTGAAGGGTGGCCCGGTGCAAGCGGGGATCGAACCGCCGAAAGAAGCGGGTCCGGCAACTGGCCCGGCTACGCTACCGCGAGCGGGTCAGGAACCGGAATGTGTGCCACCGGGCCACGTCTCGGATAGTCCGTTCTCACGGACTCATCGCCGTCGAGAAACTGAACGTCAGGGGGATGACCACCAAGGGCCTCAAGAAGAAGGGCCTGAATCGGGAGATCCTCACCCAATCCTGGGGGCTTTTGCGCAATCAACTCCAGTACAAGGCAGAGTGGGCCGGGCGGGAGTTCGTAGAAGTGGACCCGAAATACACGTCGCAGGACTGCCACCGGTGTGGGGCCAGGAACCCGCCCGGGCGAAGCGAACGGTACGCTTGCGCAGCCTGCGGACTCAGGATGGACAGGGACGAGAACGCGGCCCTGAACATTCTCAGGGCCGGGGTTGTTGCCCTGGGTGCCGAAACGTGGGCCGATAGGCCGAGCGTGGCACCGGAACGGTAGTCGTCAAGTAATGTCTATAAGCCCCATATGCTTTGCAGAACGAGGAACCTATGCTGAGTGAACTTACCCAGTGGTTCACCCCTGCCATCGTCATCTTGGGGTTCCTTTTCACGGCCCGCACGATTCGAAACCCGCGCGCGGAGGTCGAGTCCCGGATGGATCGGATGGAGTCTCGCTTGGCCGCGAGAATCGACGGCTTGGAGTCGCAGAACAGCGACCTTCGGGACCGCATGGGCCGGATCGAGGGGACTCTCGACGTGCTGCGGGAGTTCTTCGTCGGGACCGGACGCGGCACCGTAGCGTGACATTTATTCCTTTCCCTCCGACAATCAGCCACTCTGGCCGTATCAGGGTCCGATGCGGCCGTTGAGTCAGACCGACTCGTAAGCTCGATCCAGCAGTTCGACCGTATGCAGCACAGGTAGCTTACTGTTCCGCCGTCTCAGGTGGCTCTCGATCTGCATCAGACAACCGACGTTGCCGGCGGCCACGGCGTCCGGCTTCAACCGCTCGACGACTGCCGCCTTGTTCGCCCCCAGACGGTTTGCGATCTCCGGCTGTTGCAGATTATAGGTGCCAGCCGAGCCGCAGCAGGTCTCTCCGTCCATAAGCTCCATCAGGTTCAGGTTCGGAATCCTTTCCAGCAGTTTCCGGGGAGCCGTCCGGATGCCCTGGGCGTGCGCCAGGTGGCAGGCGTCGTGGTAGGCGACCTTCATCGCGGACGGCAGGGGCGGAGGATCGCATTCCAAGCCGAGCTCGTAGAGGAATACGCTGACGTCCTGGACGCGAGCCGCAAAGCGCCGGGCCTCTTCTTCCAGGCTATTGCCCCGGAACAGAAGCGGGTACTCCTTGATCCCGGAACCGCAACCGGCGGCGTTGGTGATGATGGCGTCCACATCATCAGGTAAGGCGTCGAAATTGCGGGCCGCCAGGCGTCTGGCCTGGTCGTCGTCGCCGTTGTGCAGTGCCAAGGCTCCGCAGCATCCCTGTTGGGCGGGTACCGTCACCTCCACACCGTTTCGAGCCAGAACCCTTAGCGTGGCCCAGTTGATCGCCGGCGACAGCACCTGTTGCACGCAACCCGACAACAAGGCGACGCGAGCCCGGCGCCTCCCTTGGGCCGGGTAGACGGACGGAAGCGGAGGGGAAGCTGGCAGGGTCCGGGGCAGCAACTCCAACATGGAGGCCATCCGGTCCGGAAGCATCCCGGCGAACGGGCGAGCCAGACGGCCCAGATATGCGGCAGCTCGGAACCGTCGAGGGAAGGGCAGCAGCAGTCGAAAACTGAGACGAGTAAGACGATCCAGTAGCGTCCCCTTGACCCGGTCGCGGGCCAACGACCGGAAGGGAGTGAGCAATTCCCCGTATTCGACCCCCGAGGGGCAGGCCGTGACGCAGGCCATGCAGCCCAGGCACTTGTCGACGTAGGGGAGGCCTTCCTCGATTTCGAGGCTCCCCTCCAGCATCTCCTTCATGAGCAGGATGCGGCCGCGGGGAGAGTCCATCTCCTGCCCCAGGTCCTTGTATGTCGGACAGACGGGCAGGCAGAAGCCGCAGTGCACGCACGTCTTCACCTGGTGGGCCATGGCTTCGCCCTGTGGCCCGTATCGTTCGACGTCGATGCTGTGTTGCACTATTCCTCCGAGAAACGCCCTTCCGGATCCAGGGCGTTCTGGATTCTCTTGGAGAAGATCTGGTCCTGTGTTCGGCCCGGGTGTGCCACGTTTCCGTTTCCCCGGACCACGAGACCGGTGAGGTTTAAACGGGCCAATGCCAAGTCCACCGGATCCAATGGCCCGGACCAGGCCAGCCAAGCCAAACTCCCGCCGGCACAGTAGCGCGTGCGGGACGGGATGGAGCTCAGAATCTCTTCCAAATCGGCGATGTGGCTCGTGGTCATGGGGACTTTCATCAGGCTCCAATCGGCCGGGACCCATTCAAATTCCCGGACCGCATCCCAGTGGTCCTGCTCCTCCTGCCCCTGCAGTACCACGCCCTGCCCCACCAACTCCCGAACCCGGTCCAGGCGAGCACCGACCGACTCGATTCGACCTCCGACCCGAACCAGAAGTCGCCCCGGAGGCTCCAGGTCCACGGCCGCAAGGTCCAGGGGAGCGGCTCGCAGACGGTGGATGGTCTCCAGAGCTTGGTAGAGGTCCGGCAGCGGCGCTTCCAGGGTCAGCCAGCGTTGGGCAAGGGGGAAGACCTTGAAAGTCATTTCCACCAGGACTCCCAACCTTCCCAGGCTGCCGACCATGAGCTTGGGAATATCGAAGCCGGCCGCGTTCTTGACCACGCGGCTGCCGCCTCGCACCAGCTCGGCTCGGCCGCTGACGAAGCGGATTCCCAGGAGAAAGTCGCGGATGCCGCCGTAGCGATACCGTCCCGAACCGCCGGTCCCGGCCGCCACCGTCCCTCCGAGGGTGGCTCCTGCCTGGACCAACACCGGATCGAAGGGCAGGTACTGCCCCTCGCGCGCCAATCTCTCCTGGACATCGGCCACTGGCGTGCCCGCCAGAGCCGTGAAGGTGTACTCTTCCGGCTCGTACTCCACGATGCCGGACAAGCCTCTCAGGTCCAGAGAGGCCACCCCCTCGGGCGGCTGGGAAAGAGCCGGCTTGGTACCGCCGCCGCGCGGGCGGATGTGAGCGTGATTCGCGACCGCCTGCTGCACTTCCTGGAACGACCCGGGTCTCAGGGTCGTCCGCGCGCCGTTGCCCGAACGGATGATCTCCGGGGGCGGGACACGCCCGTGCCCGTTCTCGTCAGGGAACATCTTGCGCCGATTGGCGATCTCCAGCGGGTCGATGGATCGCCGCAGCCGCTTCATGACCTCCATGTCGGTGGGCGCGAACATGCGGGCCAGGTACTCGCGCTTCTCCATGCCCACGCCGTGCTCTCCGGTGATGGAGCCCCCCCTGCGGATGCACATCTGCAGGATATCTCCGGCCAATTCCTCCGCCTTCTCCAGGGCGCCCGCCTCGGTGCCGTCGAACAGGATCAGGGGATGGAGATTTCCGTCTCCGGCGTGAAAGACATTGGCCACCCGGATCCCATGCTTCCGCGCCAGCGCCTGGATCTCGGCCAGCGCCGAACCCAGTTGCTTGCGGGGAACCACCCCGTCCTGGACGATGAAGTCGGGACTGAGCCTTCCCACCGCCGAGAACGCGCTCTTGCGTCCCTTCCAGATCCGGAGTCGCTCTCCCTCGTCGCGGGCGACGCGGATCTCGAAGGCGCCCGAAGCCCGGATCACCGGCTCCAAGAGTTGGAACTCGGCCTCCACCTCGGCGGCTTCCCCTTCCAGTTCCACGATGAGAAGGGCTGTGGCCGTTTGCGGGTAGCCCGCGTGGACTGCGGCTTCGGCCGCCTTGATGGCCAGATGGTCCATGATCTCCATGGCGCCCGGGAGGAGTCCCGTGGCCACGACCTGGGTGACGGCGTCCCCGGCGGCCTCCAGGCTCCGGTAGGCTGCCAGAATCGTCTTGTACGACTCCGGCTTCGGGATGAGACGAACCGTGATCTCCAGAGCGATGCCGAAGAGCCCCTCCGAACCCACGAAGAACCCGGTGAGGTCCGGTCCCACCCCCTCCAGGCTCTTGCTCCCCAGCTCCACCACCGCGCCGTCGGGCAGCACCGCCTTCAGACCCAGGACATGGTTGCTGGTCATGCCGTGGCGCAGGCAGTGGGCGCCTCCGGAGTTGAAGGCCACGTTCCCGCCGATGGTGCAGATGGACTGGCTCGACGGATCGGGAGCGTAGTAGAGCCCGTGGGGAGCGCCCAACGCGGTCAGGTCCAGGTTGATGACCCCCGGCTCCACCACGGCGCACCGCTCGGCCGGGTCCAACTCCAGGACCCGGTTGAGGCGGTTGAGCCCGATGATGATGCCCTCCCGGATCGGGAGCGATCCTCCGGAGAGGCTGGTGCCGCTCCCTCGCGCCACGAAGGGCAGGTTCTCCCGGTGGCAGAGGCGAACCGTCTCGATCACCTCGTCCTGGGACTCGGCCAGGACCACCGCCAGTGGCCGCTCCCGAAACGCCGTCAGCGCGTCCGATTCATAGGGAGCCAGCTGGGCCGGTCCCGAAAGGACCCGCTCCGGGGGATAAATGGAATTCAGGGCATCTATGGACCGCATTTCCCGGCAACCAGTCTACTACGCCGCCTCGGAGATGGGCCACAGGTGAGAATTTCAGGCTAGCAGTTTTCAAATTGGCGGCGTTGAAGTAAGGGCAGGTCTCATCGGAGCCGGAGCGGACAGTGTGAGCGTCATGGAAGAGGAGGTCCGAATGCACGTTAGAGAAGCGGTGGAAAAGGCACGGCACTGCGTTGCTGAGTTCTTTGCCGGGGAAGATATCAGCCACGTGGGTGTCGAAGAGGTGGTGTTCGACAACGAGAAGAGTGTCTGGAAGGTGACCATTGGTTTCTTTCGGTCCTGGAATCGATTGGACGGGCTCCCGGCATCCATGTATTGTGCTTGGGACGAGCGTTCATACAAGGTCGTTCTCATCGATGATCCCACCGGGGATGTCGGCTCCATGATCCATTGCACTTTCACGGGCATGGGCATCAAAGCTGATTGATCCGGTGCGTCCCTGCTGTCCCGGAGACGGCGATGCAGCAACTGCCCGCGAAGTCTGCGGTTCTTGGGGCCCTCGCAGCAGGCATGGTAATCGCAGCCGCGACAGCTATGATTCATGTGAAGCTATTTGCCGCGTGAAGAGAATTTAGCCGTTTCATGGGAACGGGGGTTTTCAACCCCCGAATCTTGAGAAGGCGGGAGGCTCGACAGTCCCCCTCCGGTGGATCTGGCTGCTCTTATCCGTCCCTTCCACCGGAATTGGACTCCGTTGACCGCATTCTTGCGCCAACCCCTTCTGCTCCCCTCTGCCCGGACACCTTGGAGAACAGGTCACGTCCTCCTCCCAACGGTTGACCCCCCCGGCGGACCCTCCGATAATGACCCCGATGGGTGCGGCGCCGGAGTGGCGCGTTTTCATCCTGAAGCGTCCATCCTTGGCCACTGGGGACACTTCATGCGGGTTGGGGCCGCGCTGCTGATCACTTCGATTTCTTTCACGACTCTCATGCTCGGCTCCCAGGGGTCTCTGAATCAACGCCCGTCAACAACCTCCGAAGCACCCATTCTGGCCGAAACCGGCGGGGGCGTCCGTTACGGCCATCTGGGAGGCGGTCCCGGTGGTCCTTCCCCGACACTCTTCGTCTTTGCCGGTACACTGCAAGACAGTCTGACCCATCCCATCTACAGCCGCTGTTGCTCGCTGTTGAGGGAGCACGGATTCCTATGTGTTTCCCTCGACCTGCCCACCCACGGTCGAGACGTCCGGCCCGGGGAGCCGGCGGGACTCAAGGGTTGGAGTCATCGTGTTCGGCAGGGCGACGATCCCATGGCCGACTTCACCAACCGGGCGCGCGAGGTGCTGGATGCGCTTGTCGAAGAAGGGCTGGCCGACCCCCGGCGGGTCCTGGCGTCGGGCACCTCCCGCGGGGGATTCGCGGCACTGCATCTGGCCGCAGCCGATTCAAGGGTCGGTTCGGCGGCCGCCCTGGCTCCCGTCACCGATCTCGCGGCACTGCGCGAGTTTCAGGGTCTGGAGGGAGATCCCTTGACCCGGTCTCTCGCCTTGGTGGAAAAAGCCGAAGCGTTGGCGGCCCGGGATCTCTGGATCATCATCGGTGACCGGGACGAGCGGGTGAGCACCCAGCGGGCGATAGAGTTGGCGCTGGCCGTGTCTCGGGCTGCGGTCTCCCGGAAAACCGGCTCCCGACTTGAATTCCGTGTGGAGTTCGCGGATGGCCACCGGGTCCCGGAAGGGGCCTACCGTCGGGCCTCTCAGTGGCTTCTGCGGCAGGCATCACAAGCAGAGAAGGAGACAGTCAATGAACGGTAACTCCGTGATCGCGCGGATCTTGAAGCTGGAAGGGGTGGAATGGATCGCCGCCTTCCCCGAACAGAAGCTCATCGACGCCGTGGCCAAGGAGGGCATCCGCCCCATCCTCTCCCGGCAGGAACGAGCCGGTGTCAACATGGCCGACGGTTTCAGCCGTGTCCGCAACGGGAACCAGATCGGCGTGTTCACCATGCAGAGGGGTCCCGGAGCCGAGAACGCCTATGGCGGCGTCGCCCAGGCCTTCGCCGATTCGGTTCCCATCCTCCTCTTTCCGGGAGGGGCTCCCCGGAGGCGGATGCAGGTCCACCCCGACTTCGCCTCCTGCGATCAGTATCACGGGGTCACCAAGTACACTCGTAACTGCAATATGGTCGAGCGGATCCCCGAGATGTTGGGTTACGCCTTCAGCCTGCTCAAGCATGGCCGTCCCGGTCCCGTCCTGTTGGAGATTCCCGACGACGTGGGGACCGAGGAGTACCCGGGAGAGCTGAACTACACGCCCGTTCGGAAGCACCGCGCGGCGGCAGACCCGGATGAGGTCCGGGATCTGGTCCGGGCCATGTTGGCCGCCGACTGTCCCGTCGTCAACGCCGGGCAAGGCTCTCTCTACGCCGAAGCCACGCCCGAGCTGGTGGAGCTGGCGGAGCTGATCCACATTCCGGTGCTCACTTCTCTGGCCGGGAAGAGCGCCTTTCCCGAGAACCATCCCCTGGCCCTGGGAACGGCGGGTCACACCAGCACGCGGATGGTCGACCACTTTCTCCGGAAGACCGACTTCATCCTGGGCGCCGGCACCAGCTTCACCCATTCGGTCTTCAACGGCCCGGTTCCCGTGGGCGTCCCGCTGGCCCAGCTGACCAACTGCCCCGAAGACCTGAACAAGGATCATCGTGTCGACTACGGCGCCATCGGCGACGCCAAGGTGGTGCTACGGCAGATCATTCAGGAGGTCCGGCGCCAGATCGGACGCGGCGGACGGGCGGACGAGCAGGGCGTCGCGGCGGAGATCGCCCGGGTCAGGGCGGACTTCGTGGCCGAGTGGCGCCCCCATTTCGAATCGGACGAGGTCCCCATCAGTCCCTACCGCGTCTTCCGGGAGGTGATCCGGGCCGTGGATCCGGCCAACACCATCGCGACCCACGATTCCGGCTTTCCCCGGGACCAGCTGGTGCCCTTCTGGCCCGCGGTCACCCCGCGCGGCTATATCGGATGGGGCAAGTCCACCCAGCTGGGCTATGGCCTGGGCCTGGCCCTGGGAGCCAAGATGGCGGCTCCCGAGAAGGACGTGATCCACATCATGGGGGACGCCGCCTTCGGGATGGCGGGCATGGACCTGGAGACGGCGGCCCGAAACCGGATCGGGACCCTCCACATCGTCCTGAACAACGGCGTGATGACCCACTATTCCAGTCACATGCCCTATGCCACCAAGCATTGGGGCAGCAACGCGTTCACCGGCGAGTACGCCCGGGTCGCCCGCGGGCTGGGGGCCCACGCCGAGCGGGTGGACACGCCCGACGGTCTGGCTCCCGCCATCCGGAAGGCCCTGGAGGTGACCCGTCAGGGAAGACCGGCGCTGATCGAGACCATCACCAAGGAAGAGGAACACATCCCCACGTTCTGGGCTCCCGGGGCTTGGGACTATCCGGGCGGAAGGGATTGAGATCACATGTACTCCAGAATCGGTACCACGGCAGTCTGCGGATGGTTCCTGGCGGTCCAGGTCCAGGCGGGCCTGATCCACATCGGGTCCCAAAAGCAGTTTTTCATCGACGACTATCTGATCGAGAGCATGCTGGCCACGCGGCAGGTCCTGAATCCCGCTCGGAAAGTCGACCACAATCCCATCATTCGTCCCGAGAAGCCCTGGGAAGGCAACGACGTCCGGGTCAGCAAGGTGATCTACGAAGAGGAAGAGGGCCTCTTCCGGATGTGGTACAGCGGGAATTCCTACAAGGCCAGTCAGGGCCAGGGAGAGTTCATCGTCGAAGCAGGCGACGGGAAGCTCTGCATCGCCATTTCCAAGGACGGTTTCCATTGGGAGAAGCCCAACTTGGGAAAGGTGGAGTTCCAGGGCTCCCGTGAGAACAACATCCTCCCCCGGGAGCAGTTCCGGCCCTATTTCTTCAAGGACCGGCACGAGAAGGATCCGGCCAAGCGCTACAAGGGGCTCGAGCGCACGGGGACCACCGGGACACCGGGAATGCAGTTCGACCTCTACTACTCACCCGATGGCTTCCAGTGGACGCCCTACGAGAACAACCCCATCATCGACACCGCACCCCGGGTGGGGCGCTGGGGACCCACCGGCTTCATGGGTTGGGACCCCATCCGGCAGACCTACGCCGTGCACATGGAGAACTGCGCTCATCTTCGTTGTCCCCTGGGAAAGCGGCTCATCGGCCGCGCCGAGAGTCCCGACATGATTCACTGGAGCCAGCCCGAGACCATCATCCTCCCGGACGAGCAGGACTACCCGGACCTCCAGTTCTATCACATGGCCCTCACTGTCTATGAGGGGATGTACGTGGGAATGCTCTGGAACTTCCGGACCACCAACACCAGCATCCTGCCCCAGGCCGTCTTCAGCCGGGACGGCATCCACTACAATCGGGACTACCGGGAGCCCTTCATACCGCCCGGACCCAACGGCAGCTTCGACTCGGCCGTGGTCTATGCCCAGGACCCCAAGGTCCACGAGGGGCGTCTGCTCAACTACTACACCGGAGTGAACTGGCGTTCCCCCGAGAGTCTGCACCACTTGGGGGACAAGGCCCTGGGGGCCGTGGGTCTGGCCGTGACGCCGCCGGACGGCTTCGTCTCCCTGGACGGGGTGCACGGGCACGAGCGCCAACGCTATCCCTTCAGCGAGGTCGTGACCCGCTCCTTCACCTTCACCGGGGATCGCCTCCATCTCAACGTCCGGTCGGCGTTGCGGCAGTGGGGAGCCGGCCCCTGCGAGGTCCGGGTGGAGATCATCGGGGCCGACCACCACGCAATCGAGGGTTACGGGTTCGACGACGCGGACCCCATCACCACCACGGGCCTGGCCCACGTCGCGTCCTGGAAGGGAAAGAGCGACCTCAGTGGTCTGAAGGACAGACCCGTCAAGCTGAGGATCCACTTCAAGAACGCCAAGCTCTACTCGTTCCAGTTCAAGTAGTCACCGGGTCCGGCCCGTCCCCTCCTCCAGGTGGGACCTGCGCCGGAACTGCTCTTGGGCCAGTTCCGGCTGCCCCAACTGTTGGTAGGCCAGACCCAGTTGGTAGTAGGCTCCCGAGAAGTTGGGTTGGAGCCGGATGGCCCGTTGGAGTTGGGCCACGGCGTCCTGATGGCGTCCCAGGGAGTTGAAGATCCTTCCCCTCAGGTAATAGAGGTCCGCGTCTTGGGGGGAGATCTGCTCCGCCCTGTCCAGAGCGGCCAGGATCTGACCGGGGGGAGCCCCCTCCTCGGCCAGGGCCTGGGCCAGGAAGATGTTGGCCATGGGGTAACGGGGCTGCTGCCGGATCAGTCTCCGCCAAGTCTGGGACGCCTTGGCCGCGTCTCCCGCGGACCGGTAGGCCTGGGCCAGCAGACGGAGCGCATCCCCGTGGTTCGGCTGCCGAGAGGTCAACAGCACCAGCACGCGGACCGCTTCCTCGGCGTCGCCGGCGGCCAGCAACTGACGGCTCAGGGCCTGTCCGATCCCGGGCGCCCCGGGAAGCCGGTCCCACCCGCGTCTCAGTGCCTGGACGGCCGCCGCCGGATTGTCGGCTTGCTGGTGAGCGCTGGCCATGGAGAGGTAGTAGTCCTCGACCTGGGGAGAAAGTTGGATGGCCCGCTCCAGAAACTCCACCGCCTTGGCCTCGTTGCGCAGAATGGCGTGGCTCTTGCCGGCCAGAGCCGCCGCTTCTCCCCGGATTACCGGATCCAGGCCGGGTGTGAAGGCGATGGAACCGGCGGTGTCGATGGCGTCCTCCAACGCTCCGGCGCGGGCCAGAAGGCTGGCCAGGACCAGGTTCGTCTGCGGGTCGTTCAAGCCGGACCGTTGGGCACGGAGCAGTTCGGCCAGGGCAAGATCGGTCAACTGCCGGCCGTACAACCAGAGCCCCAGGCTGGCGTGCAGCTCGGTGTCATGGGGGAAACGGGCCGCGGCCGACCGCAGGTCCGTCTTGGCTCTCTCCGGATCTCCTTCCAGGACCGCCAACTGCACCAGGTCTATCGCATAGATGGCCCGCGTCGGGTGCTCCTTGCTCAGCGCCTCCAAGGTCGCCCGGCCCTGGGCGTGGAGCTTTCGGCGGTGGTGCTCCTCCAGGATCATGGCGTGCGCCGCCGCGACCGTCGTTTCCGACAGCACTTCGTGCAGGACGGCGGGTACCTTCGCGTCGGACAGGGTCCGGAAGAACTGTTGCAATCGTGCCAGGGCGTGACGGCTCTGGGGGCCCTCCAGGTCGGAGAGGAGGGGAGCGTCCTGGACAGGCGCCGGTGCCGACGCGAGAAGCGCCGCCGGACAGAGTGACGGGATTCCAACGGCAAGGGCCGCCGCGATGAGGATCAGAGCACGTTGCATTGGACGGAGGGGTACCAGTTGAGTTCGTACCCGTCGGTTCTGTTGGTGTCCCGGCGAATCGGCTGCCGGCGTCCCTGGTGGTCCCGGGCCCGGGCCAGCAGCAGATGTTCTCCCTTGGGCGCCGTCCAGTCATAGCTCCACCGGACCCAGGTAAAGGGGCGGGATTCGCCCTCCAGCCGGGCCGGGCTCCAGCTTCTGCCCCGGTCCGAACTGACCTCGACGGCCCCCACCCGGTGGGGACCGGCCCAGGCGAAACCCCGCACCGGGTAACGGCCGGGCGCCAGGTTGGCCCCCGGGGGCGGAAACGAGAACCCTGAATTCACCTGGATCTCCGAGACCCGGCCGGTGATCTCTTCCCGGGTCCCCAACTTGACGTACCTCTGGTAGAGCAGGTCCATGCCGCTGGAATAGTAGTCCGGAGGCCAGTCGAAGCCGTCCAGGACGCGGACCCGCATCAACCATTTGACCGAGTCCATGCCGTACCAGCCCGGAATGAAGGCCCGGGCCGGAAAGCCGTTGCGCCGGGGCAGGAACTGCCCGTTGAGCTTGAAGGCCACCAGGGTCTCGGGAGCCAGGCATTTCTCCAGAGGCAGGATCCGGGAGTAGGGAGACTCGGGCATGTCGGGCATCAGGGACCCCTTGTCCGCTCCCTGGAGCAGGACCCTCTTGGCCCCCTCCTTGGGCTGGGCCTGCCGGATCAGGTCGGAGAGGGGGACCCCCTCCCAGAGACCGTTGCTCACCAGGCCTGTCCGGTTTCCCGCGCATTCCAGGAGCCCCTCCAGAGACTTGGTGGAGGTCTCCACCAGGTCCGGGAAGGACAACTCCAGTGGGTTGGCAACGGCTCCTTCCACCCGCAGCCGCCAGGTCTTCAGTGACAAGCGGGGCTGTGAATGGTGGCTCCGGACGAAGAACCGGTCGGTGGGCGTCAGCGTTCCCTCCACGTCCGCCATGGAGCTCAAAGAGACTCGATCGTCCTCCAGCGGAGTGCCCTGAGTCGATTGGGCCTGGCCCCGGACCGATCGCGTCAGCAACAACGCGGAGGCGTACCCGAACCACCTGCGCCGGCTGATCCGGCCGGAATTCTCGTCAAGTCTCATGACAAAAGGTTAGCAGTCCCCGGTGAAAGTCGCCACGCCGGGAGGGGGGACATCCTTGTCCCCCATTCTTCAATTTAAGACTCCTCCGAAGGAGTCATTCCCCCTCCTTGACCACGTATTCCCGATCCGCCGTCAGATTCTCCAAAACCTGCCGCCGTCCCCGGCTCCAACGCACCTCGACCCGCTGGACCTCGGTCGTCGCGCCCAACCCGAAGTGAAGCCGCGGGTCGTCCGACGACTGGTAGCCCGAGCCGGCTCGCACCTCCCGGATCTGGGTGCCGCCCCCGGCGGTGAGCGTAACCCGGGTTCCCACGGCTCCCCGGTTCGACTCCTTCCCCTCCAGCCGCAAGCGCAGCCAATGCCCCTTGCTTCCGTCGTTGCGGTAGAGAGAAAGCCCTCCGTCCATGTTGGAGACGACCACGTCCACGTCCCCGTCGTTGTCGAAATCGGCAAATGCGGCCCCGCGGCTGGAATAAGCCTGGGAGAGCCCCAGTGCCCCGTCCGAGGCCAGCTCCCGGAAGCGGCCGTTGCCCAGATTCCGGAAGAGGAGGCTCCGCTGCCGGAAGCGGGTCCCCACGGGCCGTGTGTCCACCTGCGGGAAGACGTGCCCGTTGGCCACGAAGAGGTCCTCCCAGCCGTCGTTGTCGTAGTCGAAGAAGTGGGTGCTCCACCCCAGGAAGCGAAGACTGGGCAGGCTCAATCCGGTGGCACGGGTCACGTCCCGGAAGAGGTCCCCTCCCAGGTTCCGGTACAGGGTGTTGTAGTCCGCCGAGAAATTGGTCACGTACAGGTCGAAGCGTCCGTCCCGGTCGTAGTCGCCGACGGTCACCCCCATGCCGGCCTGGGCTTGTCCGTCCTCGTTGAAGGCCACGGCGGACGCCAGTCCCCACTCTTCGAAGGTTCCGTCCCCCCGGTTCCGGAAGAGGAAGTTGGCCATGGAATCGTTGGCCACGTAGAGATCGCTGTCGCCGTCCCCGTCGTAGTCGCACCAGACCGCACCCATCCCGTAGGAGGCCGGTGCATCCATTCCGGCCGCTTCGGTAGCCGGCCGGAAAGTGCCGTCTCCGTTGCTCAGGTAGAAGCTGTCCCGGGCCGCCGGAAGACCCACCGGCCCGCAGTGGACCTGGACCCCCCGGTATTGACAGTCGGGAGATGGGGCCGGCGGTTTCTCGTGGTCGAATTCCACGTAGTTGGCCACGTACAGGTCCAGCCACCCGTCCCCGTTCGCGTCGGCGAAGGCGGCACTGGAGCTCCAGGACGGATCTCCCACCCCCGCTTCCCGGGTCACGTCCCGGAAGGTGCCGTCGCCGTTGTTCCGGTACAGGACGTTGGGCCCGTAGTTGCAGACGTAGAGATCGGGCCAACCGTCGTTGTCGTAGTCGGCGACGGTCACTCCCATGCCCCAATGGCGCCCCTCCACGCCCGCCTCGGGCGTCACCAGACGGAAACTGCCGTCCCTCTGGTTGCGGTAGAGAGCGTTGGAGATGCTGCGCTTCCCGCTTCCCAGCTCCTCCCAGAGGCCGCCGTTGACGGAATACAGATCGAGCCAGCCGTCCTGGTCGAAGTCGATCCAACCGACGCCGCTGCCCACGGTCTCCAAGATATGGTCCTTGGCGCTGCCGCCGCCCCGGTGCCGAAAGTTCAGCCCCGCCTCACGGCTCACCTCCGCGAAGTGAACGCCGCCCGAGAGAAGAAGCAGCATCGTCGCGATCATCTCTGCCAGTCTAGCAAGATGAGGAAAGAGGAAAGAGGAAAGAGGAAAGAGGAAAGCTCCCTCACCGGCTGGGCTCCGGAGGATTCATAAAAGAAACAAGCCTTCGAACCAATCTGGCTCCAGAATCCTTAACCAGATCGTTTTCGGTAGAGGTGCCCGCTACGCGTAAACTACGCGCCTTTCTTCACTCTTCTCGCTTTCCTCTTTGCTCTTTCCTCTTTGCTCCTTGCTTCCTGTTCGCGTCCGGGGGCGCATAATGTAAAAATTAAGGCGTGAAGTTCCTCGGACGCTGCCGGTCTCCCGTACCGGCCTGGGCCCTGAGCCTATTGATCTTTTGGGGCTGCGGTTCGAGCCCCTCGGGATTGAACCTGGTGAACCTTTCGGGGGAGCGCGTGGACCCGCTCGCGGCCAGCGACCCGGCCAGCGTCTTCCTCTTCATGCGCAGCGACTGTCCCATCGCCAATCGGTATGCACCCGAACTGCGGCGGCTGCATGAGACGTTCTCGCCCCGAGGGGTGCGATTCTGGCTGGTCTACGTGGATCCGCAGGAAGCGGCCGAGTCCATCGAGCGGCACGCGGAGGAATATCAAGTTCCGGGCGAGATCCTTCGTGATTCCCACCACGATCTGGTCCGCCTCACCGGCGCCCGGGTCACTCCGGAAGCGGCCGTCTTCGACTCCGATGGACGACTCGTCTACCGGGGACGCATCGACGACCGGTATCCCGATTTCGGAAAGGCCAGAGCCCAACCCAATCGCCGCGATCTGAAGCTGGCCCTGGAATCCGTGCTTCAAGGGGAACCGGTCGCGGAACCGGAAACCCGGGCCGTGGGTTGCTTCATCGCGGACCTGGCCAGGAAATAGCAGAGAGGCGGAGATCGACATGCTGAAACGACGGCTTGCAGTGTTGGGAGTGCTTTGGTTGGGGTTCATGGGTGTGTCTTACCCCAAAGACGGCAACATCCGGCATGCTGATTTCGAGGATTTCAGCGAGGGGACCTTGGGGAACGCAGGCGCGAACCTCTACGTTTCCAAAAAGGGGACCGTCCAGGTCATCAATCAGTGGGATTTGAACCGGGACGGATACGTGGACCTGGTCCTGAGCAACACCCACGACAACATGAGCGTCGTGGACGCTCTGGTCTACTGGGGCAGCCCGGAGGGTCCTCGCTCCCTGCTTCCGGAACTCTGGAGAGAACGGCCTCTGGCGCAGGTGGTCTACGGCTTGATGGACGGGAGCGATCAGGTCACTCGGCTCCCCTCCTTCGGCGGCGGCCGGTCGGCGGTTGCGGATCTGAACCGGGACGGATTCCCCGATCTGGTCTTCTGCAACTACATCCACAACTACCCGGGCGTCCGCACGGCTTACGTCTACTGGGGGAGCCGGGACGGATATTCTCGCGTTGGACGCACCGAACTGCCCACTCGGTGGGCGGCGGGTGTGGTGGCCCGCGATTTGAACTCCGACGGGTATCCGGACCTGGTCTTCGCCAATCAGGGGGTGGAGGCGGGAGCGGAGAAGATCTCGCCCAAGGTGGACCTCTCCTCCTACATCTACTGGGGCAGCGCCAACGGCTTCGATCCCGACCGTCCGGGACTGGTCGCCACCCGCGGCGCCCGGGACGTGGCCAGCGGCGACGTGAACGGGGACGGGGACCCCGACCTGATCTTCGTCAACAACAGCCCCCAGGCCAAGGGGGTCCAGGTCTTTCTGGGCCGGAAGGGCGTCTACACGGCGGACCGGTCCTGGGCAACGGAAACGGCTGCTCCCGGCAGCGTCGGATCCGGGGATCTGGACCGCGACGGATACGACGACGTCGTGGTCACCACTTCGGGCGAGGGAGCCCAGGACGGCAGCCTCCTCCTGTTCTTCGGTGGGAAGGACGGACCGGTTCCGTCCCGCAGCCAGACCCTTCCGGCCATCGCTCCCACCGGCTCCGAGATTGCCGATCTGGACGGAAACGGATACCTGGATCTGGCCGTGTCCAACTCCTCGAACCAGGAGCCGCTACCCGAGTCCTACGTCTACTGGGGCGGACCCGAGGGCTTTTCGGTGCAACGGCGGTCGCAGCTTCCGACTCTGGCCCCGGCCGACGTGGCCTCGGGCGACCTGAACCAGGACGGCCATCCCGACCTGGTCTTCGCCAACTCCCACGACGGCACGACCGTCGACGTGCCCTCCTACGTCTACTGGGGAAGCCCCACCGGGTTCGCGCCCTACATGCGGACCGACCTGCAGGGGTTCGGCGGCAACAGCGTCAACGTGGCCGACCTGAACCAGGACGGCCACCTGGAGGTGGTGTTGGTGAATCGGTGGAGCGGCACCCACCCCGGCAAGGTCTTGAACAACATCTACTGGGGCAACCCCCATCACTACTATTCCACCGCCTCCCGGACGGCCCTGCCGGGACTCGGAGCCTATGCCGTCGCCGTGGCTGACCTCGACGACGACGGTTTCAACGATCTGGTCCTGACCAACTCCTATGCCGAATACAGCTGGGTCTACTGGGGAAGCCCGGAGGGTTACTCCCCCGGGAACCGGCAGGAGTTGGCCGTCGCCAACGCTCATGGGGTGAGCGCGGCCGACCTGAACCGGGACGGTTTCCTGGAGTTGGTCTTCACCCATGGACGGGGTCAGAAGCTGGGGACCATCTACTGGGGAGGGGAAGAGGGCTACGCCGACGCCCGCCGGACCTCGCTCCCACTGAAGAACCAGAGGTGCAGCAACAACCGGGTGGCGGATCTGAATCACGACGGCCATCTGGATCTGCTCTTTCCCGGAAGCTGGTACGGTATCTACCAGATCTTCTGGGGGGACCGGGACGGCTACTCGCCGGAGCGGAGCTGGAGCCGGGTCCTGCCTGCCGGCAACGTGGAGTTGGCCGACCTGAACTCGGACGGGAACCTGGATTTCATGCTGGTGGGAAGTTTCGATCCCGAGACCCGGAAATATACCGGCAACAGCTACCTACTCTGGGGGACCCCCGAAGGGGTGCCCACTCTGGAGGGCAAGGTGGAACTGGAGGGTCACTCGCCCATCGAGTGCGGCATCGCCGACCTGAACCGGGACGGACACCTGGACCTGGTGATGTCCAACTACATGTCCGGCCGCACCCGCACCCTGCCGGTGTTCATCTACTGGGGCGGCGAGGGGGGCACCTACAGCCGGACCAACCGGACCGATCTTCCCGCCTATTCTTCCTCCGCCATCCAGACGGTGGACCTGAACCGGGACGGCTATCCCGAGATCGTGGTCCACAATCACATGAAGGACGGTGATCACAGCATCAACACCTACATCTACTGGAACGGTCCGGAAGGATTCCACCGGGACCGGAAGACCGAGATCCCCAGCTTCGGTCCCCACTACAGCCAGATGACCGATCCGGGGGACCTCTACACGCGGCGTTTGGAGGAGAAGTACGTCTCTCCGCCCCTGGAGTTGCCCGGGTCCGGCGGCGTCCGCCTGGTCTGGGAAGGTGAGGAGCCCCACGGCGCCCGTCTCCAATTCCAGATCCGGACCGCTTCCAGCCGCGACGGCCTGGAGTCCGCCGACTGGACCGGACCCTCCGGCACCGGTTCCTTCTACCGGATTTCAGGGAGCGAGATCGCGGGCCTGGACGGAACCCGCCGCTGGGCCCAGTACCGGGCCGTCTTCACCTCTCCGGCCGGCGGC
This sequence comes from Acidobacteriota bacterium, assembly GCA_965263035.1. GTDB lineage: Bacteria > Acidobacteriota > UBA6911 > RPQK01 > JAJDTT01 > JAJDTT01. Next base: position 2,379,932 of record OZ253580.1, on the reverse strand, counting down.
GTCTGGCCGATCCTTTCGGCAGTCGAGCTGCAGGCGCGGTGAGGAGGGGCGATTTCCAATCGCCCTCTTGGAATTGGCAACTCGGAGGGCGATTTCCATCGCCCTAAACCCCGCTCCGCGCGAGTCGGCGGTTGGAAACCGCCTCTCCACGGCGGCTGGAAACCGCCGCTCCAGGGACTAATACTCTTCCGAAGTCTGTTCGATCCGATACAGGTGGGTGTCGGTTCTCAGCAGCAGCGTCTCACCCGCAACCGCCATGGAGGCCAGGGTCCGGCCCTCGACCTGATTTCTCGCCAGTTCCCGAAAGGCGGTCCTGGGAGCGACCACGAAGGCTTCTCCCGTCTCGTTGAGGAAGTAGATTCGTTCGGCGCCGTAGAGGGGAGAGGCGGAGAACTGTCCTCTCAGACGTTGCGTCCAGTGCACCTTTCCGGTCTTGGCGTCCAGGCAGGTCGCCACTCCCACGTCGCTGACCAGGTAGAGTTCGTCTCCCACCAGGATCGGCGACGGGTTCAGGGGAGCTCCCCGGGAAAGCTTCCAGGCGGTATGGCTCTCGGTGACGTCTCCGTTGCCCCCGGGGCGGACGGCGTAGAGGACGGGACGGTTGTACCCGGAGATGACGAAGACCAGATCATGCCCGAAGACGGGGCGGGGGACTCCTGAGAACCCGTCATGGGTGATCCACCAGAGCGTCTCTCCGCTCCGGGGGGCGTAGGCTCCGACTTGGCGTCCGCCCGGACTGACCAGTTGGGCCTGGCCTCCCACCTGGATGATCAAGGGGGTGGAATAGGCCATGTATCCCTGGCGCTCGCTCTTCCAGCGGATTTGACCGTCTTCCTTGTCCAGCGCGGCCAGGTACTGAACGTCGGTCCCGTCGCAGGCGACGATGAGCAGGTCTTCGAAGAGCACCGGGGAGCCTCCCGGTCCGTGTCCATGCTGGTACTGGAGCCGGTTGCGCCACAGTACCTTCCCGTCGGTCGAAACCGCGGCTGTGCCGTTGGCGCCGTAGTGGACGAACACCCGTTCCCCTTCCAGCAAGGCGGTGGGAGACGCATAGCTGTTCTTGGAGTTGATGCTTCCCGGATTCTCCCGCCGGAAGACCTCCAGGTCGTGAAGCAGCTTGCCGGTCTCCAGGTCCAGGCAGACGGCTCGAAGGGACCGTCCCTCATCCCGAGCGGAAGTGAGCCAGATCCGGCCGGCCTGAACCACCGGGGAAGACCAGCCGGAACCGGGGACCGGAACTTTCCAGCGGACATTCTCGGTCTCGGACCAGTTCAGGGGCAGTTTCTCTTGGCTGGAATGACCCTGTCCGTCCGGACCTCGAAATTGGGGCCATTCCTCAGCCTGCAGCAGGGTGACGTTGAGGACCAGGAGAAGCAGGAGCCGGTTCATGGGCTGGCGGGTTCGGTTGGCCAGGGTCTCGGCCCCGGGACCAGAGGGGGTCAGTCCTCCTTGGAAAAGGCGGCGTCGAAAGCCACGCCGGAGGGCTTGAAGTCGATGGCTCGGACGAATGCGGCGGACTCGGTGGCTCCATGCTCCCGGTCCATGCCCGGGTCTTCCCATTCCACCGAGAGCGGGCCGTCGTAGCCGATATCGTTCAGGGCCCGGATCACCTCTTCGAAACGGACGCTGCCCCGGCCCAGGGACCGGAAGTCCCAGCATCGGTCCGGGTGTCCGAAGGGGAGATGCCCGCCGAACACACCGGCCCGGGCCGGCACCGGCGACCAGTAGGCGTCCTTCATGTGGACGTGGAAGATCCGGTCCCGGAAAGTCCGGATGAATCCCACATAGTCGACTCCCTGGTAGCCCAAGTGGCTGGGATCGAAGTTGAAGCCAAAAGATTTGTGACCGCCGACGGCGTCCAAGGTTCTCTCGGCGCTGGAGATGTCGAAGGCGATCTCGGTGGGATGCACTTCCAGCGCGAACCGCACGCCGGAGTCCTGGAACACCTGGAGGATGGGCAGCCAGCGGCGGGCCATGTCCTGAAAGCCCTGCTCGATGGTCGCAGGGTCCACGGGGGGAAAGGAGTAGAGGAGGTGCCAGATGCCGCTGCCCGTAAACCCGTTGACGATCTTGACCCCGAACTCGGCCGCGGCCCGGGCCGCGTTCTCCATCTCCCGGGCAGCCCTTTCCCGAACCCCCTCCGGGTCGCCGTCTCCCCAGACCGACGGGGGCAGGATGGCCTGGTGCCGGTCGTCGATGTTGTCACAGACCGCCTGTCCACCAGATGATTGCTGATGGCGTGGCACTGGAGTCCATACCGGTTCAGCGTCTCCCGGTGATTCCGGCAGTAGGCGTCCTCTTCCAGCGCCCGGTTGATCTCGAAGTGATCTCCCCAGCAGGCCAGTTCCAGACCGTCGTAACCGAACTCCTTGGCCTTCCGGCACATGGTGTCGAAATCCAGGTCCGCCCATTGTCCTGTAAACAAAGTGACCGGTCGCCCCATAGATCCTCCCGAAGCGCGAGAATAGCATATGAGAACGGGGGTTTCACCGCCGGTGAGCCAAGAGAATAGAGCCAAGAGAATAGAGAGGCGGGAGAGCCCTTAAGGCTCGTTTTTCACTGATCGTCCCAGGTGATATACTCTCCACCGCATCTTCTTGTTCCGAGTCGGTTGGAGTGAGTCGCTGAAGGCTGGTTGAATAGCGGCGAGAAGTTCCAGGAAATGAGTCTTCGGCGGTCAGCGATATCCTCTGCTTGGGAGACCCGTTCCTCCGGTTTCGAGTCTCCCCGTCCCGTCACTAGGCGCCGCCTGAGTTCCGTGGTCGAAGAAAGGACCTGAGAATGATATTCCTCTATGGGGCCATTTACGTGGCCGTCGTAGTCCAGATTTCAAATCTGTGCACCACCATCTACCTCCATCGGCACATGTCTCACCATTCCCTCAAACTGCATCCCGTAGTGGCCATGGCCATGCAGTTCTGGCTCTGGTTGCACACCGCCATCGCCCCGCGGGAGTGGGTCGCCGTGCACCGCAAACACCATCAGTTTCCCGACGAGCACGGGGATCCCCATAGTCCCCAGTTGGAAGGTCTCTGGAAGGTCCTGCTGACCAACGCCTACCTCTACCAGAAGGAAGCGGCCAACCGGGAGACCGTGACCCGGTACACCCGGGACATCCGCACCAACCGGTTCGAGGATTTCCTGCACGGGCACGGGTACCTGGGACTGTTCGTGGGCGTTCTGGCGGCGGGCGTCCTATTGGGTCCGCTGGCCGGGTTCGTGGCGTTTCTGCTGCAGGCGGTGGTCTACATCTTCCTCAACGGCATGGTCAACGGCGCCTGCCACGTCCTGGGCTACAAGAACTTCCACAACACCGCCACCAACATCCGTTGGGTGGCCTGGATCACCGCAGGTGAGGGGCTGCACAACAACCATCACCATGCTCCCTCGTCACCCAAGCTGAGCCTTCGTCTGAGCGAGATCGACCCCGCTTGGCCCGTCATCCGCGTGCTCGAGTGGCTGAAGCTGGCCAAAGCCCGGCCGCCCCTCAGGCGCATGCCCTCGTCCTGAATCGTAACGGCGGTTCTACCGGGCAGGTGGTCCCAGTGTGAACGTCTGTCCCCCCAGTTCGAAACGGACACCGCCGCCGCCGGGGGTGAACGGCGTCTCCTCCTTTTTCTGCGGAGAATCCAGCAGTTCCAAGGCATTTCCCGAGACGGTCCGGACCGTCTCAGGCTCGACTCTGCGAACCGTACTGCTGCGAAGGTCCATGAGGAGCGGTGCCTCCAAGCGGGGGACCTGAATGAGGAAGGCGCTGGCCCCCTCCGATTCGTAGATCCGGGCCTGTTCTTCGAGTTGGCCGTCGATGGTGAGGGAGTAGCTCGAACTGGGCACGAACCGGGAGGTCTCCGCCAGTGAACCGAGCCGGTGGGCCGCCTCGATGTATTCGATGTCCGGGCTCCGGTAGGCCCAGAGGGAGACTGCCAGGGCCGCCAGCATCGCCAGGACGAGTCGCTTCTTGGGGATGCCTTCCGATTTGCGCCTCCTCCAGAAACAAAGGAGGGTCAGGGGAACCATCAGCAGCAAATCCTGCCAGAACGCCTCGGCGGCAGTGCGCTCGATCAGGGACCCGAAGCAACCGCAGCTCCCCGGTTCCCGCAGTCCCTGGGAGACGAGCCAGTAGTTGCGTCCGTTGAGGAAGAGAAAGAAGACGACCAGGGCCGTAGTGGGCAGCAGGATACCGAGATGCCGGACTCCCAGGAGCAACGCGGTGCCCAACCCAACCTCCAGAGCCAATGCGATCAGCGCCACCTGAGTGGCCGTGAACAGGAAATCCAGCTCCTCGAGCCGGACCTGGTCGATCAAGGCGCCAAAGTCGTCGGGATTCCACGCCTTGGAGACGGCGGCGACCAGGAAATACACTCCCAGGAGCATCGCCCCGGCCGTTCCGATGTGTTCTCTCCAGCGGACATGGAAGCGACCCATATCCCACCTTTCTTCCGTTAACCCTCGCCCTTCACCGGTTGCCTGGCCGCCCGTTCCTGATCGTTCAGGGGCGACGCGGCACGTTCACTACGGACCTCCGGAATATCTGCCGGCCAATCTTCGGGGCAACACCGGAACCGTCTCTTGCGCCAGCAAGAGGCCGACCTCTTCCATCAGGGACGACTCGTCCGGGTCGATCACCAGGCTTCTCTCCACCAGCGCCCGCGCCTCCCGGTTCCGCTCCTTCAAGCTCTGGGCCAGGATCGTCGCCGCCAGGGCCTGGCCATAGAAGGACGCAATCAATTCCGCCCTGGCGCTGATCTCTCCCAACAGGTGGAGTCCTTTGAGCAAGTCGGCCACGTCTTGGAATAGGAGTCCCAGACGTCGACGCGTCTCGTTCCAGTTCTCCCCGGACGTCAATTGGCGGGCCACCTGCATGTGGTAGGTCCGAAGTCCTTCGGCCAGCGTCGTCGCCACGATCATGTCCTGAGCCGCCGATTTCCGCCCGGCTTCCAGCAGCTGCTTCCGAGTCGTCCCCATGGCCGGAACAATCACGACGGGAGTGGCCTCCGTCTCCTTCAGCATCGAGTCCACTACCCGTCCGATTCCCGCCGCCGATTGGATTTCCCCACTCTCCAGATCAATCCTTGTCATGTCACGGAACTCGTCGAGAAACCATCTCCCAAAGGCGTCACCTTAGCAAATTTGCGGCGTCCCCTCACCCCTTGTGTCTGCGCTCGACAGCATGGACCGGTTTTCGACCAAGTGGTATAACTTTCGAAAAGGCCGAACACAAAACCGGGCAATCACCCGTGCCAGGAGGCCTCATGGGTCGAAAATCTTTCCTTGCAAGTTTCATTGTACTGGCTGTCGCTCTGGCGGCGTCGGATCTTGCCGGACAACAGGATTCGGTGGGCCGGGGGGACCGTGAAGGGCCCCGCCGGCAACCCGGCGACAGAGGCGCCGACGGACCGGCCGAGCAGGTCTGGAGGGAGCGGGCCGGGGACATGCGAGACCGGAGGATGGCCCGGCCGATGTACTTCGCCGGCAAGGTGGTGACCGAGGACGGGAGCCTCATCCCCGAGTCAATTCTCGTGGAATTGGTCTGCCATGGGTCGGTGCGGCGGCAGGTCCATACCTTCCAGGGGGGCCAGTTCAGCTTCGACTTGAGTCCGCGGCCGACCGCCGCGTTCCTGGATGCCAGTGTCGCACGTAACGACACCAACAACGTGAACCCCTTTGCCCGGGTGCCGGGAGGCGAGTATACCGCCGGCGGAGAACAGGTGGACCTGACCGGGTGCGAGGTGAGGGCCAATCTACCCGGCTTCGTTTCGGACCGGATCAATTTGGGACTTCGGAGAGCGCTGGACCGTCCCGATATCGGCACCATCGTGCTCAAGCGTCGGCAGGGGGTCAGCGGGTCCACGGTGAGCTTTACCGCTCTGGCTGCGCCCAGGAAGGCCAAGAAGGCATATGCCAAGGCCGAAAAGGAGTTGAGGAAAGAGAAGAAAAATATGGAGAAGGTTCGGAAAGAGCTGGAGAAGGCGGTCCAGGCCTATCCCAAGTACGCTGCCGCCTGGCACCTCTTGGGTATGACCCGGATGTCTCTCCAGGATGTGCAGGGCGCGCGTCAGGCTTTCGAAGCCTCCATTGAGTCGGAGGAGAACTACATTCGTCCCTATCTGTCGCTGGTGGATATGGAAGTCCAGGCAGGCGCGTGGCCGCGGGTTGCCGAACTGTGCGGCAAGGTGGTGGAACTGAACCCGTTCATGGTGGGTTGCCGGTACTACCACGCGGTGGCCAGTCTGCAGTTGGGCCAGGTGGAGGCGGCGGAAGCGTCTGCCATCAAGGTGCAGGAGAGTCGGGATTCCAGGTACTTGTCCGGAAGCCACTTCATCCGGGGCAGCATCCTGGCCCAAAAGGGTGACTTCGAGTCGGCAGCCGAACAATACCGGAGCTATCTGAAGATTGTCCCGGAAGGTAAGGGTGCCGTTTCGATCAAGCAGAATCTGGTGGCCTGGGAGCAACAGGGTCTGATCCGGGCCCACGACCCCGCTCCGGCCCCGTCCCAGCAAGAGGACCAATAGGCGCCGGGGGCATTTCGTCATGTTTGGGAAGCGGATAACGCAAATCTGTTTGGCGGCGAGTCTGGCTGGGCTCCTGCTTTCGGTCCAGGTTTCTCGGGCCCAGAACGTCCGCCCGGGACCTCTCGGGGGTCGGAGTGACGACCGGCCGCAGGACGTCGAACTAACCGGTAGACACTTCGAAGATAACCGCATCGAGGTACCGAAGCGGCTGCTGCTGGCGGGACGGGTGATCCTGGAGGACGGGAATCCCCTCCCCGAGTCCCTCAGCGTCGAGCTGGCCTGCGGCGGCTCGGTCCAGCAGCAGACTTACACCTACGGAGAGAAAGGTCATTTCAGCTTCGAATTGGGGGGTAGCCAACAGGCCGCGAATGTTTCCGGAAGCGGCTCCAGCAACTGGGACCCCTTTTCCCGGGTTCCCACGGAACGGCGGGGGGGGCAGAGGTTCGATCTCAGCGGTTGCGTGATCCGGACGGCTCTGGACGGTTTTCAGGCCAACTCGATCCCCCTGGGAGTCCTCGGTTACATGGACGACTCCGATGTGGGAGTGATCCTTCTGAGGCGTCTGGAGCAGGTCGGCGGATCGACGGTCAGCTTCAACACCTTGGCCGCCCCCAAGAAGGCGCAGAAGCATTACCGGGAGGCCGACCTGGAGCTGAAGAAGCAGCAGGGGGACGTTCAGAAGGCCATCCGGAACCTGGAAACGGCGATCGAACTCTACCCCAAGTTTGCTGCCGCCTGGTATCTCCTGGGCCGCTGCCACCATGCTCTCCGGGACCGCGAGCTGGCCCGGGAGCATTTCCAAAAGGCGGCCGCCGCCGATCCCAAGTACCTGCGGCCCTACATGTATTTGGCCATGATGGCGGTGCGGGACGAATCCTGGGAGGAAGTGGCGCGCTATTGCGAGCACGTCATCGGTCTGAATTCCCACATCACGCGGGCCCATTACTTCGGTGCCGTCGCCAATCTGCAACTGGGCCGCCTGGACCGGGCCCTGAAGTCAGTCACCGTGGTCCTCGAGAGCGGCTCCAAGAGGTACCTCGCGGGTAGCCATTACGTCCATGGAGCCATTCTGGCCCAGAAAAAGGATTTCGCCGGCGCGGCGCGAGAGTTCCGGAGCTTCATCGCCCTCAAATCGGGCGAAAAGACCTCCCAGGAACTCCAGCAGAGGCTGACTTCCTGGGAAGAACAAGGCTTGATCCGGCCGCAGTGAAAGGAGTGGCGGTTTCCAACCGCCGGAATTCCATCGAGACATCGAGGAGTGGGCGATTGGAAATCGCCCCTCCTACTCCGCGATGAAGGTCATCTCCCACTCCCCCACCTTGGTCAGAGGCGTCGAGGCGAGGACCAGGTTCGGCTCGCCGGCCCGGATCCAGGCGGCCAGCTCCTCGGTGTGGCCGAGCCGGCGCAGGTGCTGAAACGAACCCTCACCGATCTTGTCGACGGCCCAGGTCTTGGAGCTGTCCCAGAAGGCCAGATAGGGCACTCCGGCCCTCAGCAACTGGTGGGATTTTCTCCGGTACTGCTCGGGTGACAAGGCCCTGGGCATGATGTTGAGGGCCAGCTCGCATTCCGTCCCGCGTGTCAGTGACAGCCAGTACTCGATGTCCTCGGCCTTCTCCCAGGCCAACTCCCAACTGTAGAGCCCTGGGGCCGAGGTGTAGGGGACGATGCCGTCGATGAGGCCCTCCCGGATCCATCCCGGCACGTCCATGGCATAGAAGAGATTTTCCTCTTCACTGCCGAAGACCCAGGCCGACAGGGCCGCCGGCCGGGAGCGTCCCTGGCTGCGGGCCTGCCGCTGCAGTCTCTCCCGGAGCTCCCGCATGAAATCGGTGAGGACGCTCGCCCGGTAGCGGAGCCAACGGGGATCCTTCTCGTCGATCTTCCGGGGATCCTGGCCGTACTCTTCCCGAAATCCTTCCACCAGCGGCGGTTCATATTCGACGTAGGGAGGCCGCCGATTGAAGAGGATGGAGATCCCGTCGACGGGATACTCGGCCATCTCCAAAAAGAGAGAGATCAGAAACTCCCGGGTTTCCGGATAGCTCAACGAGATCCTGGGAGCCCGGCTCCCATCCCGGCGCACCGCCCTGAGCTCGGGATGCCGGTCGTAGAATCCTCCCCGATTGATCGGGTCGAAGGGCGGGGAGAAATGGAACGGTCCCATGCCCTCGCAGAACCGGTAGCTGGCGTGGAACTCGAGCCCCAGTTCGTGGCTATAGTCGATGGCGACGCGGAACGGATCGATCCCCCGCTGCTCGTACTCGGTGAAGTTCTCCACGATCCGGCGGTAGGCGGGAACCGGATAGTCTTCCATTTGGGCGAACCCGGGAGTCCAGGTCCTCGCTACACGGCTGAAGTAGGAGCAGAGGTCGCCGGCGGCCCCCTCCCAGTAGATCCGGCTGAAATCGGTGTGCCTGTAGGCCTCCAACATGTCGCGGATGGCCCCCTCCCCGGCATCCCAAGCGAATCCCGAACCCCAGTCCTGAGTCGCAAAGAGACGCCGGGTCCCGGTCTGTTCCCGGTCCGATTGAAGTGCCTCGACCTCGTCGGCATCAAGGGGGACCAATTTGATGTAGGCGACCCAGACCGTGTCGCAGGTGCTGCGGCACGGGTGCCCGGCGGGAATCAACTCGGTGGCGACCTGTTTGAAGCTCAGATTCTGTCCCGTCAGGTCCGCGGTCCTCCAGAACAGGTCCTGGACCACCTGACCCTTGTCGACGCTGGGAGCCTGCAGGAAGAGACAGCTGAAGGCCGGATCCTCCGCCAATTTCACCCAGAGGCGCTGATCCAAGTAGGGCCTCCAGGCGGTATTGAAGAGTCCCAGATAGACGTCGTGCCAACCCCGCAGCTCCAGAGGGTATTCGACCGCGGCCGCCGCCGTCTCGGGTCCGGCCCGGAGCATGACCCCCTCGAAGTGCTCCGTCTCGTAGTCGATCATGCGCCAGCCGAAGAGCCGGCCTTCGCGGCTCAGTGCCGAGGAAGGGAGACAGCGATTCAGATCGGCCAGGTATAGAGGGAGGTTCCGGCGCGCGGGCCCCATGATCTCCGATGCTTCGGGTTGGCTTGTCATCCTCTCCTCTCCGCCGCAGGAAGACGGCGTCGCCAAGCCTCCCGCGGCCACGACACTTGATGTCACGAATTCACGTCGATTCATTCCCGGATTCTACTTCTCCGCATCTGAGAATTCACAACTCCCGGATTCCAAACACGGCGAGCACAGCCCATCACCATCGTCGCAACGAAACCACCTCTTTTCTCTTTACTCTCCGACTGGGAGCCTGCGCCGCAGAAATTGATCTACTCCGAAAGCGGTAGAATCGGTCCATATTTCCCCGATTTCTCGGCGAATAGAACAACTATGCATCTCAAAATCGAGAAAATCCGGCCTCGATTCCCCACTTTCTCGCTACGATCATTTCTACCGCGCAGACTCCTAGGAGGTGAGATATGAGCATCCTGGATCCATGGCAGATAGAACCGGGGCCCCGGGTGGAGGGGGCTCGGGACTTGGACGCATCCAAAGTGCAGGCTCCCGGCGTCGTCGCCATTCCTGCCGGCGGTTTCCGTCTCTTCTACACGGCCGTGGGGCCGGCGAAACCCTTCCCGGAGTGCCAGGGCTACATCCTCAGCGCCGTCTCTGCGGACGGCCTTCGGTTTTGTCCCGAACCGGGAATTCGAGTGGCTCCCCGGCCTGATATTTCGCACATGTCATTGCGGGTGCTGGCTCCTTCCGTGACCCGGTGCGGCGACGGCTGTTGGCGGATGTACTTCGAAGCGAGGGGTCCTGCCCAGGAACCGACGGTGATCTGCAGCGCCGTCTCCCGGGACCTGCTGGAGTGGACGTACGAAGGGGTCCGGCTCCGGTCCGAAGGAGGCGTCGGCTCACCCCGTTGCGTGCCTCTTCCCGAGGGTGGGGCCCGGCTCTACTGCTGCGCGTCCGAGTACGGCCCCGGGGGCCCCGGCCGCAGCGAGCGGCTGTCCCACGACGTGGTGAGCGCCGCGTCTTCCGAAGGCCTCGACTTCGAGTGGGAGTCCGGAGTTCGGTTGCGGGACCTGCGCGGGGAGACGGACGAGATCGGGATCACGGCTGCTGACGTGATCCCGCCGGAGCGGGCCGGGGAGGATTGGGTCATGGTCTTCTCGGCGTGGCAGGATCTCCCGCCCGGGGCCGCCGTGCCGCGTCATCCGAGCCAGGAAATCAATGCCGTGGAGAGTGGCCGAAGCCAGGACTTCGCCGCTGCGTCCATTGCTGCCGACATGGCCGGTTACCGGTCGCGGATCTACACCGCCACCTCCCGGGACGGCCTCCTCTGGGAGCGGCGGACGTGCATCGTCGAGGGGGCCGGCTATGGTGGTCCCGGACTGGATGCGGTCCATGCCGAGGACATGTCCCTGATCCGGATCGACGGGAACCGTTACCGGATCTACTACGCTGCCTGCGACAGGAACGGGGTCTGGAGAGTCGCCAGCGCTGTGACCGGTCATGGGTAGCCCGGCCGGACGAACGGTCGCGGACCTTCCCGGGCCGCGACTCGAGGCTTTCAATTCGGACCCCATTCAAGGATGATGACGCGCATGAGAAGAGAGAGCCAATCCCTCGTCCGTCGGGTCCCAACCATCCTCTGCCTGACGCTGATGGTTGCCTGCGGTCCCGAACCGGTGGAGACTCCCGAGGAGCATTACAAGAGGATCGTGGACATCTCCCGGGACGAGGCCGCCCTCAAGGAGTATCTGCAGAGGGTTCCTCCCACGGAGCCGGCCGAGGCCCTCAAGACGTTCGAGACGGCGGACGGTTTCCGGTTGGAACTGGTGGCCCACGAGCCCATGGTGAACGAACCGGTGGCCGCAGCGTTCGACGAGAGCGGGCGCATGTACGTGGCCGAGTTGAGGCACTACCCCTATCAGCCGGGAGAGGGCGCGGGGCCCCGGGGACGAGTCCGGTTGTTGGAGGATCGGGACGGAGACGGCCGCTTCGACGTGAGCCACGTCTTTGCCGAGGGGCTGATCTGGCCCACGGGAGTGGCCGTCTGGAAGCAGGGGGTCTACGTCTCGGCTCCCCCTCACATCTACTACATGAAGGACACCGACGGCGACGGCAGGGCCGATGTCCAGGAAACCGTCTTCACCGGGTTCGGAGTCACCAACGAGCAACAGATGGTGAACAACCTGATCTGGGGTGTGGACCACAAGATCTACGCTTCCACGGGCGGCGACGGAGGCTACATCCGGCCGGGAGATCAGCCGGAGGCCGAGCCCATCTCCGTCTACGATCGCGACTTCCGGTTCGATCCGGTGAGCCGCGAGCTGGAGCTCACCACCCAGACTTTCCAGTTCGGACACAGTTTCGACGACTGGTACAATCGCTACGTCTGCACCGCGGGGTCGTCGGGCCGGCACGTGGTCGTGCCCGGCGGCTACCTGCAGCGCAACCCCTATCTGTTCTTCGATCTGCACGGCTTCCATTGGGAGGGACACGGCTCCCTGGAGGTGAATCCCCTGGTGCAGGGGCAGACTCGAGTCTACAAGATCAGTCCCGTCGAGCTGTGGCGGACCATCCGGGAAGCCCGCCGCGTCTTCGCCGGGCGGAGCAATCGAAGCGCCGGAGTGGGGCACGACTACCAGACCGCCGGCGCCGGAGTGCAGATCTACCGGGGGCACGCCTATCCCGAGCAGTACCGGGGAAGCCTCTTCATCGGCGCCAACACCGCCAACCTGCTGCACCGGCGGGTCCTGGAGGAGGACGGAGTGAGCTTCAGGTCGGTGCGTGGGGAGCCGGAGAACGTCGAGATGGTCCGGTCCACCGACAACTGGTTTCGGCCGGTGAACTCGGTCAATGCGCCCGACGGAACGCTCTACATACTGGACATGTACCGCGAGTTGATCGAGGCGGCCCACGTCCCTGCCCGTGTGGTCAAACATCTGGACTTCACCCGGGGGCAGGACCATGGCCGGGTCTACCGGTTGGAGCCGGCCGGCTTCCAGGTCCCGCCGCGGCCGCGTCTGGGCGAGGCTTCGACCCGGGAACTGGTAAGTCACCTGGAGCACCCGGGAGGCTGGTGGCGGGAAACGGCCCACCGGCTCATCTTCGAACGCCAGGACCAGTCCGCGGTGCCCGATCTGGTCCGGCTCGTGAACGAGAGCGAGAATCCGCTGGCCCGGATGCACGCCCTCTGGTCCCTGAACGGACTCGGTGCCCTGAAGGAAGCCCATCTGGTCCAGGCTCTATCGGACCCGTCACCGGGAGTCCGGGTTCACGCCGTGCAGCTGGCCGAGCGCCGATTCGGCCGCTCCCGGTCGCTGTTCCGGAGGGTGCTGGCGCTGGCCGAAGACGACAACCCCAAAGTGCGGCTGCGGGTCGCGTTGGCACTGGGCCAGGTTCGGGACCGCCGGCCCATTTCCGGACTGGTCCGGATCGCCGAGCGGGACTCGGGCGACCGCTGGACTCGGAACGCCGTCTTGAGTTCCAGTAGCGAAATCGCCGATCGCCTGTTCGTCCGGCTGTTGGAGTCGGACGGCTTCGTCGCCAAGGCGGAGGCCGGGGACTGGCTGGAGCCTCTGGCCCGCACCGTGGGTGCCCGCAACCATGCGTCGGAGATCCGGCGGCTCGCCGGGACGGCGGCCACCCACACCTCCCTGGCCGATCGCATGCGGATGCAGCAGATTGTGGTCACCGGCTTGGCAGAGGGTCTGGCCATCTCCAATCGGTCCCTTTCCCAACTCCGAGGTCTTCCGGGGCCCGCAACCCGAATGATCCGGGATCTAATGAAACGAGTCGCGGAGGCCGCCGGAGACGAGTCGGTCCCCGAGGAGGAGCGTCTGGAGGCGATCCGACTTCTGGCTCACGGCGGCTTCTCCCAAGTTCGGGACTCTCTCGCCAAACTTGTCGACTCCAGCCAGACCCAGGCCGTGCATTTCGCCGGGATCGAAGCCCTGGAGCGTCACGATGATCCCGAAATCGCCGACATCCTGCTGCAGGATTGGATGGCTCAGACGCCCGACGTTCGGAGCCGGGTCCTGACCAGCCTCTTTTCCCGGAGGCACTGGACCCGTGCCCTGCTCCAGGCGATTCGGGAAGAGCGAGTCGCCTCCAGCCAGCTCAACTCCAGCCGCCGCGAACTCCTCATGAACCATGACGACGAGGCGATCCGGGATCAGGCCAAGAGCATCTTCGCCTCTCGGACGGCCGGCACTCGGCAGCAGGCCTTGGCCGACTACCAAGTTGCTTTGACCCTCGAGGGGGACCCGGTTCACGGCGAGGCGGTCTACCGCCGCGAGTGCATCAAGTGCCACCGCCTCTCCACCACGGAGCACCTGGTAGGGCCCAACCTGATCACGGGCTCCTACAAGGACACGGATCCGCTTCTCACCAATATCCTGGACCCGAACCGGTTGGTGGAGCCCCAATATCTCCAGTACGTGGTGACCGACCGGCAACGGCGGCTCTTCACCGGAATCATCAGCGACCAGAATTCGGAGAGCATCACGCTGGTGGAGGGCGAAGACGTTCAGAACACGGTGTTGCGCAAGGACATCCTGGAGATGCGGGCCACCGGAAAGTCGCTCATGCCCGAAGGTCTGGAAGAGAACGTCACCCCCCGGGAGATGGCCGACCTCATGCGGTTCATACTGGATTACCAGTACGTGATCGGCACGGAGAGTGCCGGCTATGGCCCGGGTTATGAAATCTATGAACCGTTGACGACCCGGCGTTGGAGATCGCCGGGGGAGGAACTACAAGCACTGAGGAAAGAGGAAAGAGAAAATAGCAAGGAAAGGGAAGAAGGACAGTGAGAAGCGGGGCGTAAGGAACTACGCGGCTTGCCACGGGCCCGCAATGTCATCGAAAAGACAGGGCATCGGGTGAGACTGGCTCCAGTCCCCTCGACATTATCGTTTTTCCGCTCTTTTCCTTGCTAAGCGAGCACTCCTCCTCACTCTTTACTCTTTTCTCTTTCCTTCTCCAGCTATCGGAACGATAACCGGGGGCTCCTGCCAGCCCTCATTGATCCCCTCGATTCCTTCGACTCGAAACCGGCCCTGGGCCAGATCGAATTCGGCCGTGACGCCGTTGGCGTACTCGACGCGTTGCAGGGTCCGGTCGTCGCTCAGAAACTGGTGGCTGGTCATTTCGGCGTAACCCACTGCCTGAAAATAGGTGTGCCAGAGACGGAGCCACTCCAGCCGCCGTTTCATGGCGTCGGTCTCCCAATGGTGCTTTTCGATCAGGCCTTCTCCCCCGGGAAGCCAGTTGTGCGAGGGCATGGCCCCGTACATGAGCTCGTAGAGCCGGGGGTGGCGGTCGGCATACCAGTCGTATTTGGGGGCGAAATAGTAGCCTCCGCCCGAGAAGTGGGCCACGTAGCAGTCGTTGAAAGCCAGCTGGAACAGAGGGATCGGTTCGCCCTCCCGGAGCCGGTCCCGGGACCAGTCGGTGAAGAAGAAGTAGTCGCTCTCGCCCATGCACCAGAAACGGGCCAACTCGGCGCCGGGGACGATTCCTCTCCGCCGGGCTTCGCGGAACGTCTCGACCTGGGTCTCGTAGGTCTTGCGGCGGCTGATGGGGCCTTCCGCGGATCGGTGTTCCGAGTGCCCGCGGTGGGCGGCGTGGCCGTCAAAGTAGAGGGCGTCCATTCTCAATCCCTTGGCTTGGACGTGATCCAGCAGGGCCTTTAGGGCTTCCAACGCGTAACCGTCGCTGAACCGGGGGAACTGGACGCCGCTGAGCTTGGAAGGGTCGTAGCAGGGTGCGTCCTCATGGAACACGTGGGGCATGACGAAGAACTTGACGGAGCACCCCAGGGAGTGGACCTGTTCTTCCAGCCGGCGGGCCGCGGGCCAGCCCCCGGCCACCATCGGCTCTGCTCTCAGGTACTCCTGCCAGCCGGCCGGCGTCCTCTCTCCGGCCGGCCACTTGGGATGGAAGAAGGTGACCGCGAGGCCGGCGGCTTGGAAGCGGCGGATGTTGTCCAGCACCTGCGGGTGGTGCTCCGGGTTCCACTCTATGAGCCGGTATTCGATCCCCGAGAGGAATCGTTTCAAGCCGGGATCGGAGGCCATTCGAGTGCTCAGGGAGGGCAGGGGACGGGTGGCCTCCACGTGCCTGCGGTAGGCCTTGGCCAGGTCCACGTGGTCTTTTCCCCGCTCGAAGCTCCAGACGGCCCGCCGAGGATAGCTCAGACGGTCCAGCGAGGCCTTCCAGTCCAGGGCGATCCGGGAGTGCCGGCCCGGATCGTGATCCACGCGGACGGCCGCGTTCCACCAGGTGTCGACGATCGGGTAGGCCGAACGGTCGCCCGCCACCAGTCCGAACAGGGGCATGCTGTACTCGGCGCCCAGAAGGCCGGTGAGCGTCACCGGACCGGGGGAGTCGGACCGGATCATGTATCCGGAGCCCCAGGGGACCACCAGGTAGGACGATGGGTCCGGCTCCAGGGCCAACGTGTACAGGTCCAGCACTTCGCGAATGGTGTCTTCGCCCCCCGCCTGCGATATCTGGACGTGGAGGCGCCCCTCCCGGTCCAGCGCCAGGTCGCACCCCAGGACGGCGTCCGTCTCCTTCCAGCCGCTCAGACGGACCCGATAGCCTTCCAGTTCGCCCTCCCGGTAGGGTTCGGCATGTTGTTGGGCCGCTTCCGTGCAACTCAGTATCGCTGGATCGCCGTCGCCCTGGGGAGTCGAGGTGCGGATCTCGACGCTGGGTGCCATCGATCGCCAGGTGGGTAAGGCCTCCGAATCGTAGTAGACCGAGAGGGACAGGTCCCGGCCGATGCCGAGTGTCAGTCCGTCGCTTTCCAACTCGAGCCAGTGCCGCGACTCCCGGACCGAATTCCCACCGCAGGAGGCGAGCAGGAAGAGGAGGAGAACCGGGAGCCGGAGGAATCCAATCCGCGGCTCGCCTCTGACGGCGGTCGCCGGGGAAACCCGAGGAGGGGACAGGCGAAAAGCGTTCATGATGTTCATGGAATCACCTCGGTTCAATGCCAACATGCTCGCCGGCCCGTGGCAAGGGCGTCACGCTTTTCCCAGCGATCGGAACGATGCCCTCTGTTCCCATCCCGGCTTCCACCTCCGGACACGTTGGCGCGATAGACTGGGCCGCATGACCTGTAACGGGAGAAGCAATTTGGGGAACCCTTTTCTGGCGGCTGCCCTCGGGCTCATCGTGGCTGGACTGGCCGGATGTTCGTCGCACCCGTCTCCCGAACGGGAGCCGATCCGCATCGGTGCCGGCAAGCAGCTTTTCATCGACGACCACGTCGTGGAGTCCACGGCGTCCATCTCCCGAGTCCTGAACCGGCCGGTCAAGCATCCGGGAGGACCGGTGTTGAGGCCGGAGCGCAAGTGGGAAGGGAACTTCGCCTCCGTGAGTTCCGTCATCTACGATCCCGAGGACGTCCTCTTCAAGATGTGGTACGTCCCCAGCCTGATCACGGCCCAGCGGCCTTCCGGACCGCTGGAGGAGTATGAGAGTCTGCTTCGGGCCAGCAATTATCGGGAGGAACTGGATCTTACCTGCTATGCCGTCTCCCGCGACGGGGTTCACTGGGAAAGACCCGAACTGGGCCTGGCGGAGTTCGAGGGCTCGAACCGCAACAACATCATTTCAGACATGTCGGTCCGCTCCGAAGGCGGACTCTACAACTCGGGCCGTGCGCCCAACGCGTTCCGGGACCATCGTGAGCAGGATCCGGCCCGCCGCTACAAGGCCCTGGGGTACGCCCGGGCGGCGAACGGACAGACGGGCATCTGCCTCTACTTTTCTGCAGACGGGCTGGATTGGAAAGAGTACCCGGGCAACCCGGTCATGGTGGGGACGAGCGACACCCACACCGTCTTGGGCTGGGACCCTTCCCGGAAGAAGTACGTGGCCTATCTGCGGCCGGGATGGAAGGACTACGGGGAGGCCGTCGCCGCCTACGACGGCATTCCACCCGAAGTGAGAGCCGCCAGCCTGCCCTCCCATACGCCGGATCAACTGGCGCCCCGCGCGGGCCGAATCCGGAAGCGGACCATCGGGTTCTCGGCGAGCGAAGATTTCATCCACTGGTCTCCCATCGAGCCGGCCCTGATTCCCGATTCGGTGGATCCGGTGGACCTTCAGTTCTACGGCATGCCGGCACTGCTCTACGAAGGAATCTACCTCGGCTTTCCCTGGGCGTTCCGGACCAATAGTCTGACCATGGAGAGCCATTTCGCCTACAGCCGCGACGGCCGTGAGTTCCAGCGCCTCCCGGACCGTGGTCCCTACATTCCCTTGGGGGCCAACGGCACCTGGGACGACGGGTGCGTCTACGTCCGGCAGCCGCTTGTGCACGACGGCAAGATCTGGTTCTACTACCTGGGTGTCAACTGGCGCCACGGCGTGGAGGACCTCCTTGCGGAAGGGGAGAACGCCGAGGCGGCGGTGGGTCTGGCCACCCTACCCCTGGACGGCTTCGTCTCGCTGGACGCCGGTCCCAATCCGGGGACGATGATCACCCGTCCCCTGATCTTCGAGGGAAACCGACTGCTGGTGAGCTTCGAGGACTCACAGAAGGGCTCGGCCGGTGTGGACCACCATTCGTCCCTGCGGGTGGAGGTGCTGGACTCCGACGGTGAACCACTGGAGGGCTACGGTCTGGAGGATATGGAACCGGTCACCCGCACCGTGGCCGGCCAGCCGATTTCCTGGGGTGGATCGGCCGACCTGTCGAATCTGGCCGGCCAGCCGGTGCAACTCCGTTTCCACCTGCGCAACGGCAAGTTCTATTCCTTCCAGTTTCAGTCAGAATGACCCTTCCGATACGGCACCTCCCGAGGAGGCGCACCTACCGCCGTCACCGATCAGAAGAAGTCGTAACCGATTTCCTGGCATGCGTCTCGCAAAGGTTCAATCAGCAGGGCACTGCTCAACTCGCGGTGGAAGACGGGCGTATCCGGGAACGGAATGACGGAGAGGGCGCGTTCGTAGAGTGCGATCACAGGCCGGTTGGTAAGGGAAGAGGGGTAGTAGAGGCCATGAATGTCCTCGTAGCATTCGTACAATGCACGCGACCAGTTTTGTGCGAAGATGGGCGGTCCGCTGACCAGTTTCATGGAACCTCCGGCTCGGACGCAGAAAGTGCCCGTCAGGTCGAGCAGTGACAGGTCGTTGGCCAGCGTGAACGACACCAGCCAGGGCTGCAGACGGGTCCGATTGACGGTGCGTCGTTTCTGAAAGACTTCCGCCAATGCGGTCGGAACATCGGTGGCAAGATAGAGGATTCCCCGCGTGTGGACGTGTGCTCGGCCCGTGCCGTCGCGCTCTTGATGATCGAAGCGAGCGACAGTAGGTCCAAAATGTCTGAAATCGGGCCATTGGGCCGGATGGTCACCGCCGCGCCGGTAAATTCGGTGTAGCAGGGTCCCGGTGGGTAGGGAAATCAGGCTGGGAGGAAGTCGTCGGAGATATTCACGGTCTGGTGTCCTGGGAAGCTTGGCCATGTTGCCCGTCCATGCTGTTGGCGAGGAACACCACCCGCTCAGCGTCGTATCCTCCCTTCAGCCAATCCAGGGGTCTGACGGTGTCATCGATGTTCTCATCGAGGAACAGATTGAGGTTCGGCAGGTGATACCAGTTGTACACCTCGACAGGGTGCAGATCATGCGGGAGCGCCTTGTTGACTGCCGCGATATTGGGCACCAACCGGTTACCCTGGAACTGGAAATCCGGAATGTACCTGTGGCGGCCAATCAGGAAACTGTACAGGGATCGCTCGGCGATCATCTGCCGAATCCGGCCCGGGCTCAGTCCGAGCCTGCGGCTCACGGCCTTGCTGGAGAGGCTCCGTGCGACGATGGCGGCATATTTGACGACGGTTTTGGCCAGTGGATCCGGTCCCGGCTGGGGTTCCAGGGTCAAACCGCCTTGACGAAGGACGGCTTGCTCCGCGGCCGTCAGTTCCTGAGTGGCGTCGCCATAGACAGTCGTCTCCATCTGTTCGAGAACGATCATCAGGGCCTGGTTCAGCGATTCAAATGAAGTTTCGCGGAGGCCTCGTGCGGCGAAGTAGCCCTCGGGGAGAGATTTCATAACGATCTCCTTGGAAAGCACGTTCGAGCGATGTTCGTATCCGCTAGTATACGCCATTGTCCCAAAGAGTCGATCTTGCGAAACGGCGGTTGCAGCGAGGGAGAGGGGAGTTCTTGATTCCTCACTTCAGGCCCGGCCGTTTTCGTCCTCTTCTACAGTAACGACGCCGAGCCGGAAGACACGATTCTGCCCTGTTTCAGCAGGATGGTTCGGCTGGCCAGCCGGAGGACGGCCTCCCGGACGTGACTCACGATCAGGGTGGGGATCCGCCACTCCTCGATGACCCGCGCGATGTAGTCCAGGATGCGGTCCCGCAGGGGTTCGTCCAGGGCGGCCGTGGGTTCGTCCAGGAGCAGGAATTCCGGGTGGATCAGCAGGGCCCGGCCCAACGCCACCCGTTGCTGCTCCCCGCCCGAAAGGTTGCGGGGATAGCGTTTCAGCAGGTGCCCCAGATCCAGGACCTCCACCAGCCGGTCGAACCGGATCCCGGTTCCCGGCGGCTCCTTCGGACCCTGACCGAACTGCAGGTTTCGCCCCACGGTGAGATGGGGAAAGAGCCGGCGATCCTGGAAGACGAACCCGATTCGCCGCCGCTCGGGCGGCACCATGATTCGCCGCTGCCGATCCAGGACCACCTTGCGGCCGACTTCGATACGACCCCGCTGGGGCTGCTTCAGTCCCGCGATCATCTCCAGAATCGTCGTCTTCCCGCTTCCGGAGGGGCCGCAGAGAGCCGTCACCAACTGGTCCGTCTCGAACTCGGCCTGGAGACGGAATCCGGTGGAGAATCGGTGGCTGGCCTGGAAGTCAAGATAACTCATGGCGTTCTCGCCTCCGTTCCAGGATCTCGCTGGCCGCCAGCGTGACGCAGGCCAGCAGGATCGATACCAGCAGCAGGCGGGTGCTCCGCTCCACTCCTCCCGGGCTCTGAACCAGGGAGTAGATGGCGGTGGGAATGGTCTGGGTCTGTCCCGGAATGTTGCCGGCCACCATGATGGTGGCGCCGAACTCGCCCAGGGTTCGAGCGAAGCCCAGGACCGAGCCGGCCACGATTCCCCGCAGGGCCAGCGGAAGGCTGACCCGGTAGAAGGTGGAAAGACGGCTCCGGCCCAGACTTCGGGCAGCTTCCTCCAGGCGAGTGTCCACGCTCCGGAAGGAAACCCGAATCGTACGGACCATCAGCGGAAAGCTCACGATGGCGCCCGCAGCCACCGCGCCGTACCAGGTGAAAATGACGCGCCAACCCAGCCACTCGTCCAGCAGTTGGCCCAAGGGACCGTTTCGTCCCATCAGACGCAGGAGCAGGTAGCCGGTGACCACCGGCGGCAACACCAGGGGAAGGTTTACCACCGTCTCCACGATCCACTTGCCGGCCGACCTCCAGCGAGCCAGGAAGTAGCCCAGGCCGATGGCGAACGGCAGGCCCAGGGCCACGGAAGCGGTGGCCACCTTTAGGCTCGTCACCACGGCGTTCCACTCCGGTTCGGTCAGCATGGGACTCCCGTTGTCGTTCCATCCGCCTTTACGGGAGGTTGCCGGTCGGCCGGAAGCCCGGACTGTAGTCTGGTCGCCTGGTCTTGAAGGATCGAAAACCCGTAACGTCGAAAGACCTCAACGGATTCGGGCGAGAGGAGGTATTCGAAAAAGCGTCTGGCCGCCTCGCCGGGAGATTCCAAGAGGACCAATGGGTACACGATGGGCCGACTCAAGGTGGGGTCCAGTTCCAGGACGGATCGAACCGCTTCCGAGATGCGCAGGTCGGTGGAGTAGACGATACCGGCCTCCACCTCTCCCTGCTCGACGAAGAACAGGGCTTGGCGGACGTCGGAAGTGCGCACCACCTTGGGTTCGAGAGACCGCCACAGGTCGAGGCGCATCAGGGCCTCCCGGGCATAGATTCCTGCCGGGACGCCCTCGGGATCGGCCAGACTCAGCCGGGCGACTCTTGAATCCAGCAGGTCCGACGGTTTCCGAATCTGGAGGCTGCTCGCCGCCGGGGCGATGACTACGAGCTTGTTTCCCAACAGATCCCGCCGCCGGGAACCCAGGCCCTGCGTCATGACCTCCTCCACCCATCGAACGTTGGCGGAGAGGAAGAGGTCGCTTCCGGCGCCGGCCAGAATCTGTTGCGCCAGGGTCGACGAGGCGGCGAAGTTGAGGGTCACCGGCACCTGGCTTCGGGCCTCGAAGCGGCTGCAGATCTCCCGGACAGCTTCCTGGGTGCTGGCCGCCGCGAAAAAGAGGACGGAGGGTGGACTCCCTTCACGGGCGCCGCAGGCGGCCGCCGCGGCCACCATTAGTACTGCGGCAACGACACGGAAGCAGGTCGGGAGGGAGCGTTTCTGCATGAGAGGTTGCGCTGCCCTAGGAGCCTGCGCCGCAGAAATCGATCTACTGCGAAAGCGGTAGAATCGGTCCATATTTCCTCGATTCCCCACTTTCTCGCTACGATCATTTCTACCGCGCAGACTCCTAGCTATATCCGGTCGCCGGCGCCGACGGCTTCGTAGCCGGGAAGTTGCTGCAGATCGTATCGATAGGACCGGGAGCGGAGGACCTCCACGAGACTCCGTATGGGAAGCGTGGACTCCAGGTCGGCCCGGTAGCACAGGTCGTAGCTCTCCTCCCGGACCTTGAGGAAGCGCAGGCCCCGTTCCTGTGCCGGCAGGCGGACGCAGATCCCGGCCTGGGCCCAGCCGGTCCGAATGGTCTCGCTGACTCCGTGATGATCGCGGGCCGTGTGGTGGTAGCCGGTGGGCTTCTCCCCCGATCCCAGGATCTGATCCAGGCATTGCCGGGCCGCCGAACCCTCTTCGCGGCCGACCCAGCGCAGGTTCGAGGCCAGGACTTCCCGGATCGAAACGGCCTTCTGAGCCGGGTCCAGAGCCACGCCCGCCTCCCAGCGTGCCACGCGGACGAGGTGGAAGTTCTCGCCCAGGGCCTCACGGGACGCGCGGAGGTTCTCGGCATGGTCGAAATGAAGGCCGGCGGCATGCACCAGGCCCCGTGCCAGAAGCCGGATCGCTTCCCGGCTGGAGCGGATCAGGGGAAGGACCCGCAGACCGCAATCGGCCCGAACGTGGGCGGAGAGCAGACCCACCGACGGGTCACACCCGGCGAGGACCAGGGTCTTCTCCGGATCCGAGGTCCGGGTCAGCTCGAGGTTCTTCTCTCCGTAGACGCCGTCGTGGCGCAGGCTGCCCGCCAGCGTCCACTCGGTGGGAAAGACCAGAGTCTTGCCGCCGACTCTCGCCTGCCAGAATCGTCCGCGTTGGCGCCGGGGCTCCCAGGCCCAGCGAACGCGCCGTCCGTCGATCTCTCCCAGGCTGAAGAGTTCCTCCACGGAGCAGTCGAAAGCGCGGGCCAGCGAGAGTGCGGCTGCCGTGGAAGGAATGACCCGTCCCGTCTCGACGGCGCTGATGGCGGCGCGGGAGAGGCCGGAGCGCCGGGCCAGCTCCTGCTGGGACCAGTCCAGGCGGCGACGGCGGCGGGACAGACTGTTTCGCATGGATACGATAGTATCCAATTTAGATACAGAACTGTCAACTCACCCGTACTTCACATCCAGTTCCAGCTTCTCGACCAGGATCGGCGAGACACATCCGGTCGGCCGTCCCGTCACCCGGACGTCCACCAGATTCTCGCCGCCGGCCAGTTGGTTGGGCCGCACCGGGTACTCCAGCCAACCGGAGCGCACCTTGCCCGGACCCAGGGGGAGGTTGTTCAGACGGACGCGGATCCGGTCCTCGACGCCGCGCCGCGGGGGACTGGTCCGGATCGGTGCCGGACCAGGACCGCCCACGCGTTCGGGAACGATCCTGTCCCGGACCTGAACCGGAGTGATCTTCTCGGCTTCCGGCGCGTCCGCCGCCTCCGGGTCGTTCAGCAGGAGCCTGAGCCGCAGGAGGGAGACCCGGTCCGAGACGCCGGGAACATCGTCTCCCACGTAGAGGGTGAGCAGCGTCGCCGTACGCCCGGCGTTGTCCAGGGGCGCCGGCAGGGGGGCCATCAAATTGGTGTTGAAATAGAAGAGGGTGGGTGTCGTCCACTCGTGAGGGTCGGGGATGACGCTGGGACCGTGACCCCCGCCCCGGCGCTGGACCACGAAGGTCTTGTCCAGAAAGCGGAGCCTCCCGGGTTCGCCCATCTCCCGGAAGGCCTGCCGGTGCTTGGGCCAGTGCAGTTCGCCGGGGTCCGGAGCGTACTTGAAATTGAAGGACTGAAGCCCGTCGGCGCCCTGGTGGTACCAGTTGGACCAGACCCCCCGCAGCACCTCGATGGGCGCGGCCGCGTAACCGTCCGAGGCGTGGTGCTCGTCCAGGGCGCAGAGGAGCTTGATGGGGCGGTCTCCCACCTCTGCTCGAAAGGCGGGCACGTCCACCTGGAAGTTCCTGCATCCCAGGACCACCAGGTCCAGGAGCTGTTCCCGGATCCAGGTCTCCACGTCCAGTCCGTCGAAATGGCATCCCATCAGGTTCTCCGGAACCCGCGCCGCCAGCAGGAAAGGGCGTCCCCGGCGGCGCTCCACCTGCAGCGTCATGAGGCGCAGCCTTCGAATCAGCTCGGTCAGGTGAGATCGGTTTTCCCAGGCCCGGCCTTCCGGAAAGAGGATGCTCATTCGGGCGAAGTCCAGCTCGATTCCGTCAAACTCATACGCCTCGGCGACCTCCTTCATTTTTCGGAAGACGTAGTCGCGGACCCCCTGAACGGCGTAGTTCCAGTACCCGTTGGGGTTCCAGGGCGCCGGGAGGAGCCAGTCGGGATGCTGTTGCTTGAGTGGGATGGGGTTCTGCCGGCTCATGTCGTCCATGATGGTGCCGCGTCCGGGGATGTACTGGGGATCGTTGTCGGACCCGTTCATGCGGTGGCTGAAGAACACCTCCAGGCCCCGCTTTCGGGTCTCGTCCTGGAAGATTCGGACGATGTCCACCCCTTCCCGGAGCCAACGCTGGAACCCGGGCTGGTTGTACCTGGGCAGGAACTCGCTCGGATAGGGAACCACGTTCCCTTCGCCCCAGTTCCACCAGACGCTGTCGATGCAGGAGCCGGGATCGTCGATGAACGCGAACCTGTGCTCCAGAAGGGCGTCGACGCTCGGGTACCGGTCCGGGTCCACCAAGAGGACATCGAAGTTCTTGGCCACCCGCCTCCGCCGGTTCACCGCCGCCAAATGCCTCGGGGAGAGTTGGATGGCATCCGCGGCCGCGGCCTGGGAACCCGGCGGCGGGTTCTGGCCTCGAGTCCGAGTCAGACGGCCCGATCCGGCGGCAAGGCCGGCCAGGGTGCCCTTCAGGAATCGTCTGCGAAACATGAGCCACTCTCCTTTCGTCCCCGGCAGAGGACGGCCACCATGGGGACCTCCAGTCCACCATCGCCTTCGTAGGCCGAAGCCCGCTCCAGGACGGCGCTGCGAATGTGGACCAGGTTCTCCGGTCTCTGCGCCAACAACGTGGGACCGGTGCGGGCCGTCCCCTCCTCGAACGCCCGCAGGAGGGCTCGCGCCGAAGGCACTCGCCACGTCAGCCGTAGTGACTCGATTCGCGGCTCCTGGAACCCGGTTTCCAACAAAATACGGCGCGACTCCTCCGGGTCGCTGAACCGGAAGAAGGGAGGCCCGGGTGGCAACGGGACTTCCAGGGTGCCGTAATCGCGGATGGAGCCGTAGACGACTTCGAAGGCCCGGGACTGGTCCGGAGGCGCCCAGACCGTATAGGCGGCTCGTCCGCCCGGGCGGAGCACACGGTGGGCCTGGGCCAGGGCTCGCTCGGGATGTTGGAAGTGGAGCATGCCGAAGTTGACGGCGACGGCATCGAAGCTCTCATCCGGGAATTCCAGTTCCTCGGCGTCGCCCAGCCGGAAGTCCAGAGTGGGGTGGAGGCCGCGGGCTCGAGACAGCATGACGCTGGAGAAGTCGATCCCGACCACCGAGGCTCCCATCGAGGCCGCCGCCGCGGCGACGTGCCCGGTTCCGCAGCTCACGTCGAGGAGGCGGGTTTCCGGGGAGATCTCCAGAGCGTCCAACAGAGGACGGACGGTCTGGCGGGTCAGGCCGGCCCAGAAGCCGGCGTAGGTCTCGACGGCCTCCTGCCACCGTTCGTGCTCGAAATCTCGAAAGCTGGTCATACCCGATCATTCCGCCAGGATCTGGCCGTGGCCTCCACAGGCTTCCGTGACCCGGTCCACGGTCTCGGCCAGGATCCGATCCACGTCACCGGGGTCCAGAGCCCGGGTGGCGCCCACGATGAGCAGCACGTTACTGGTGTCGGGCGTGATCTTGCTGAAGTCGGCCTGGCGGACGTCCAGACGGCAGATCAAGCGATTCTGGGCGTCCACATACCCGAATTCGCCGCGGCCGAAGGGTTCCGGCTCCCGGCTGCCCAGAGGAACGAAGGTTTCGTCTCCGGTCGCGAACCGGAGCTCGACCGGAAGCGCAAGGCGGTCCAGATCGTGGGCTCCCAAGGAGCAGTTCCACCTGAGGCTCACCAGATTGTAGCTGTCCACCAAGTTGCTGATGGCCGGAATGGCGCCCCGCTTCAGGGCCAACTGCACGAGCCTTTCACAGGAGGGCTGCAGCTTACGGGGGTTGACACCCACCTTTCTGAAGATGGAATGCAGTTCCACCATCGGGGCCGACTCCCGGACCGACCGGGGGGTGGGAAAACGAGATCGAAGATCCACCGCGACCCGGCGGACCCGCTCCTGGAAGTCGGGGGGCGAGGGCCGGATCGAGACCTCCCGGAAGAGAATTGCACGAGAGTGGAGGCCCATTCTCCGGCAGGATGGGGAAACGGCAAAAATCTCCATTTTGGATTGACCCGAAGCCTGGACCAGGAGGGGCGTTCTGTCAATCTGCTGGTTTGACTCACGACCCGCGCTGCCGTAGTAGACTGGCCCCGAAAAATGCAGAAAGAAAGATCCGGCGCCGGCATCGGTCTGGCTTCCAGCGTGTTTCAGGTAAAACCCTCCCAGATTCGGGAGCTGGCGGACGTGGCCTTCACCATGGAGGGAGTGATCCGGCTCCAGTTCGGCGAGTCGGACATGCCCACACCCGAATTCATCAAGGCGGCGGCGAGTCGGGCCATGGCGGAGGGCTACACCTTCTATACCGAAAACTCGGGACTGCCCAGTCTGCGGGAAGCCCTGGCCGAAAAGTATCTCGAGCTCCATCAGGTTCGGCTGGACCCCGCCTCGGAGATCCTGGTGACGGCTTCAGGCGTCCAGGCCCTCAACCTGTCGATCCGGTGCCTCTTGAATCCAGGAGACGAGGCGCTGATTCTGACTCCCAACTGGCCCAACGCGGCCGCCATCGTGAGTCTCTTCAGCGGCCGCCCCAGGGAAGTGCCCTTTCTTAGCCGGGAAGGCCGTTTCGTTCCCGATTTCGACGCTCTGGAGTCCGCCCTGACACCTCGGACCCGGCTGCTCATCTACAGCTCCCCCTCCAATCCCCTGGGCTGGGTGGCGTCCCCGGGGGACCAGCAGCGATTGCTGGATTTTTGCCGGCGCAACGGCTTGTGGCTTTTGGCCGACGAAGTCTACGAGCGCATCTACTACCACGGCGAGGCGGCCCCTTCGATCCTGCGGATCGCCGATCGGTCCGACGCGGTGGTGGTGGCCCAATCCTTCTCCAAGAGCTACTGCATGACGGGCTGGCGGCTGGGATGGGTGGTCTCGCGCCGGGACTTCATTTCCAAGGGTACCCAGATCAACGAGTTCATCGTTTCCCATGCCGCCTCCATGATCCAGCGGGCCGGTGAATTGGCGCTCCGCCACCGGGACGACGGGATCCCGGAGATGGTGGAGAAACTCAAGGAGCGGAACGAGTACTGTTTCCAGGCCCTGGCTTCTCTGGACTCGGTCTCGGTGGCGAAGCCGGCGGGAGCCTTCTACGTGTTCCCCGCAGTCCAGGGTCTGGAAGATTCCTTCGACTTCGCCTTGGCGCTCCTCCGCAGGTGCAAGGTGGCGGTGGCTCCGGGAGTGGCCTTCGGCCGCGGGGGAGGCGGCAGCTTCCGCGTCTGTACGGCTCCCGGCTTTTCGGTTCTGGAACCGGCCATGGAGCGGATCTGCCGTTTCCTGGCGCAAGGCGACTGGTAGCCGCAACCGTCACTCAGACGGCGTCTCAGTCGACGCGACCCACTTCCTCGGCGATGTCTACCACGGCGGCTCCCGGCTCCGAAACCGGTGCCGTGGGGCTGAGCGGAGCCATCCGGGCGGCATCCTGCTTCGTCGGCTCCAGAATCCGCAGCGAGCGCCAGCGGCCCGATTCGAAACGGTAGGCCATGGTCACGCCCAGAAGGATGATGTATACCGTCGCAGCCACCCAGGGACCCACCGATTCGAGCTGGGGATAGTACCGGGTCATGAGCCATCCGCCGCCCAGAATGAAGGTCCAGCTGTAGGAGATGGCGACGGCGCTGGGCCAGAGCGTGTCGGCGGCGCCCCGGAGGGCGCCCGTGTAGATGATCCCGAAGGCGTCGAAGGCCTGGAATATGGCGGCGCAGATCATGAGAGTGGCGCCGATCTCCACGATCTGCCGGGCCTCGGCGGCGTCCAGATGGAGTCCGCCCACGAAGATGGACACCAACTCATAGCGGAAAACGTAGAAGAAGGCTCCGCACAGGGTCATGTAGATCAGGCCCACCAGGACTCCCAGCCGGGCTCGTGCCGCCGCCACCTCAGGCTGCCCCGCACCCTTGTAGTTGCCCACCAGTGAGGTCACCGCCACCGAAAGGCCCAGGGCCGGCATGAAGCTGAGATGGATGTAGGTGATGGAGATCCAGCCCGCGGTCTGGTGGTAGGTTCCAAAAACGCCCACCAGCCGGGTCATGAAGATGGCCCAACAGGCGATTTCGTTTCCCACCTGGATACCGGCCGGGACCCCGATCCGGAGCAGGTCCAGAATGGCATCCTTCCGGGGTCTCCACTGGCGCCGGCTCTGCAACTCCCGGTTCATGGAAGGCCCCAGGAACAGGACCACCGGAATCACCGACTCCACCAACGTACCGGCGATGGTTCCCAGGGCTGCTCCCGTCAAACCCAGGGCGGGCAGCCCGGGGATGCCCGGCAGACCCCATCCAGGTGCGCCCTGATGTCCGAAGATGAGCGCGTAGTTGACCAATACGTTGGTCGCGTTTCCGCAAATGGCGGAGACGGTGGCCACCTTGGGGCGTTGGAGCCCGAAGAAATAGTGGTGAAGGGCTCGGCTGATCAGGAGCAGGATCGATCCGGCCAGGAGAATCTGTGCGTACTGGGTCTCCATGCGAATCAGAGTGTCCAACTGCGCCAGGTCCGCCTGCACCGAGAGGAGTCCGGCTTCCGAAGCGCCCTCCAACCCGCGTCGAATCTCGTCCCGCTGGGCGGCGTGGACCCACGGGAAAACGTATTGCAGCAATAGGGCGTAGGGAAGCATCAGCAGCACCCACATCCCGCCGCTGAGCCAGAGTGAGGCCCAGCCGTATCGAGGGGCGTCCTGGATGCGGTTCGCTCCTCGGGACTGGCTCACGAAAGTGTTGACCACAGTCAACAGACCCAGCGCGAAGGCCATGGGAGTGAACGCCCAGATGCCGCCATTCCCTTGGGCGGCCACCTCCACCGGCCCCACCTGCCCCAACATGAGCTTGTCGGCGAAGTGCATCACCGTGTAGCTGGTCATGGTCAGGACGGTGGGCCAGGCAATGGTCCAGAGATCGACCAGGGGATGTATCGGGTGGGGCTGCCGCGGCGAAGAAGGCCTGTTGGACGTTTCCGTCATGAAGAAATCTTTACGGGATTGACCCGGGACGAAAACTGACAGTCTACCAGCACCGGCAACCCCTGTGGCCTTCTTGGGAGGGCGGCCGGAGGGGCGACTTTCTTGTCGCCTGCTGGGAGGGGCGACTTTCTTGTCGCCCACTGGGACAGGCGGCTTTCTTGCCGCCTGCTCTTCCGTGTTGTTAGGCGATTCGGTGGGCGGGAAGTGTAGAGGGGGGAAAGTGTAAAGTGGGGACTCCGTCCCCCCTCCCCCCTAATCGGCGGCAAGAAAGCCGCCGCTCCTGTTCGGCGGCTGGAAAGCCGCCGAACCAAAATGGTAGAGTTCGGGACCGCAAACGCCATGGACCCCTCTGGACAAAGTGGACTGACCCTCATCGACTGGCTGATCGTCGCGACCTACGCCTCGTCGACCATCGGCCTGGGCTATTACTTCTCCCGCCGGCAGCGGAACACCAGCGAGTACTTCGTGGGCAGCGGGGCCATGAACCCGTTCCTGGTGGGCATCTCCCTCTTCGCCACGCTGCTGAGCACCATCTCCTATCTCTCCATGCCGGGAGAAACCATCGCCAAAGGGCCCGTGGCCACCGTGGCCAACCTCTGCGCCTACCCGGTGGCGTTCCTGGTCGTCTCCAGGGTGTTGCTGAACCTCTACATGCGCCAGCGGGTCACCAGCGCCTACGAGTTGCTGGAAGAACGGCTCGGTCTGGGGATCCGGCTGCTGGGATCGGTCCTGTTCATCGCCATGCGCCTGGTCTGGATGTCCCTGCTGGTCTACATCGCCGCCAAGGCCATGACGGTCATGTTGGGCGTGGGGGACGAGTGGATCCCGCTGGTGGTTCTGGTCACCGGTTTCGTTTCGGTGATCTACACCTCTCTGGGAGGCCTGGGGGCGGTGGTCATCACCGATTTCCTCCAGTTCACCCTGTTGTTCGGCGGGGCCTGGCTGGTGATCGGCCTGGTGACCTACGAACTCGGAGGATTCAGCTGGTTTCCCACCAGTTGGCAGCCCACCTGGGACGCCCAGCCGGTGTTCAGTTTCGACCCCAGGATGCGGGTCACCGTCTTGGGGACCATACTCAGCGCCAGCCTCTGGCAGATCTGCACGGCCGGTGGAGACCAGGTTTCGGTCCAGCGATTCATGGCCACGCGAGACGCGCGGGCCGCCAAGAAGGCCTACCTGACCCAGATGGGCGCCGGCACCTTAGTGGCCGGGACCCTGGTGCTGGTGGGATTCGCGCTGATGGGATATTTCCAGCAGCGGCCGGATGAGCTTCCGGCCAGCCTGAGCCTGGTCACGAACGGCGATCAGATCTTCCCCCGCTTCGTCTCCTTCCACCTGCCGCCGGGCGTCACCGGTCTGGTGGTTTCCGCCATGTTCGCCGCGGCCATGTCCAGCATCGACTCGGGAGTGAATTCCATTACCGCGGTCATCATGACCGACTTCGTGGACCGGTTCGGCCTGAAGCCCAAGACGGAGAAAGGGCACGTCCGCTGGGCCCAGATCCTGGCTCTCACCGTGGGCGCCATCGTCGTGGTGGGAAGCACCTTCATCGGACATGTTCCCGGAAACTTCACGGCCATGACCCAACGCACCACCAATCTGCTGGTGACTCCTGTCTTCGGCCTCTTCTTCTTCGCCATGTTCGTTCCCTTCGCACGGGCCGCCGGAGTGCTGGTGGGCACCATCTACGGGGTCACGACCGCTGTCCTCGTCGCATTCTCCGGAAGCTTCTACGAAGTGCTGGCCGCGGGCACCGGCCTGGAGACCACCGCCATCAGCTTCCAGTGGATCTCACCGACGGCACTGGGAGCGAACTTGCTTGCGGGCCTTGTCGCCTGCAAGTTCATGAAGCCGGATGACTCCAGGCAACAAATCCTCTTGAAGATGGCCGTCTGCCTGATTCCTCTGCTCGCGTTGGCGGGGCTGATATTGGGTTACCCCTGGATCGACCAGGCCCCGGCTCAATAGGGACCACGTCCTTCGGAGACAAGAGACATGGGCAAGACCTACCGGGCGGCGATCATCGGTGTCGGCGCCATCGCCGACATTCATGCCCTGGCCATGGGCGAGTTGGAGAACCTGGAGTTGGTGGCCGGCTCCTGCCGGACCGAGGCCAAAGGACAGGCCTTCGCCGACCGCTTCGGCTGCCGCTGGTACCGGGACTACGAAGAACTCCTGGACGAGGCCCGTCCCGACTTCGTCACCATCGCCACCCCCAGCGGGTTTCACCTGGAGCCACTGGAGGCGTGCGCCCGGCGCGGTATTCACGTCCTTTGCGAGAAGCCCCTGGAGATCAGCGTCCGGCGGGTGGACCGGATGATCCAGGTGGCCCGCGAGAGCGGGATCCGGTTGGGAGGGATCTTTCCCCAGAGATTCAACCCGGTGCTGCGGGTGGTTCACGGAGCCGCTGCCCAGGGCCGCTTCGGCGACTTGGCCGTGGTCAACGCCTACGTGCCCTGGTGGCGTGATGACGCCTACTACGCGCCTGATCGCTGGCAGGGGACATTGGACCTGGACGGCGGCGGCGCCATGATGAACCAGTCCATCCACGGGGTCGACGCGGCCCAGTGGCTGGCCTCGGCCGCCATCCCGGATCTGCCCCCGGGGGTCAATCCGGTTCGAGAGATCTTCGCCTTCACGGCCAAGCGGGGTCACGACCCCAACCTGATCGAAGTGGAGGACACGGCGGTGGCCGTCTTGCGTCTGCGCGGCGGCGCCCTGGGACAGATCCTGGGGGCCACCTCCATGTTTCCCGGCTCGCTGAAGCGGCTTCAGTTGGCGGGGAGGGGCGGGACCGCGGAAGTGCTGGAAGACGAGCTCGTCACCTGGGCCTTCGACGAGGAGCAGGCCGGGGACGAAGGTTTGCGCCGGCGTTTCTCCGAGGAGACCCGTAGCGGCGGGGGAGCCGCCGATCCCATGGCCATCGACTACAGCCTCCACACCGGGAACATCGGTGGGTTCGTGGACTGGCTGGAGGGAGACGACAGTTTCCTGTTGGACGGTCCCGAGTCCCGGAAGGCGGTGGCCATCATCGAAGCCATCTACGAATCGGCCCGGACCGGCCGTATCGCTGCTGTACAGAGCTGAAGCGCATCCCTCCGTATGAGCTGGAAGAGAGCACCCGCAAGGGGTGCCCCTACGTTTTTCTCAGGGTCAGGCCGTCATGGATTCGACAGCCCGGAGCAGCCCCTTGATGTAGCCGGTGGCGTAGGCACGCCCCCGGTGTGACCAGAGCGTGTCCCCGTCCATCTCCGGGACGTGGTCGTCGATGATGAAACCGTCGAACCCGATCTCCACCAGCAGTTTCATCACCTCCACCACGTCCACGTCCCCCTCGTCGATGAAGGTCTCGGTGATGCAGGGCACGGCGCCGCGCACGTTTCGGAAATGGACGTACGCGATCCGGCCCCGCTCGCCGAAGTAGCGCAGACCGGCGAACATCTCATCCACTCCCATCTCGGCCCAGGTCCCCATGCAGAAGTCCAGCTTGTGGTTGGGTTCGGGGGCGATCGCTTCCATGGCCCGCCGGAAGCCCTTGAGGTTCCGGAAGATCCGGGCTACGCCTCCCAGGGAATCGACCGGCGGGTCGTCGGGGTGGAGCGCCAGGGTGACGCCCGCCTCCCGCGCGATGGGCAGGACCGCCTGGATGAAGTACCCGTAGTTGGCCCAGAGCTCCTCCTCGGAGTACTCCCGGTCGAAGCTCAGGGGAGCGTTCCGGCCCAGCTCGTGATCATAAACGCTGGTCCGGGCGCCGCCCCGGGCCGGCTCGCTCTTGGAGGTGCGCCAGACGCTGTTGGCCATCCAGTGGTAGCCCAGTATGGGGATCCCCGACCGGCCCAGATTGCGGATCGTCTCCTGGTAGTTCTCGATCTCCTGGTCGCGGCCCGGCAGGCCCAGAATGCACTTCTGGTAGAAATGGAGGGGAGTGTTCTCGATGCCCTCCAGCCGCAGGCCGTACGACTCGACCCGGGTCCGCAACTGCAGCAGCTCCAGGTAGTCCCAATGGGCAGGGGCCACGTTGTCTCCCGGCTTTTTCCAGTAAGTGGACCCGATCCGGCTGGATCCGAAGGGAGGCCGTCCGCTGAGGTTGGGCGTGTTGAGAATGATGCCGCTGCAGCCCAGTTGGGACGCGAAGGTCAGAATGTCGTCGCTGGGGTCCCGGATGCTGCCGGCCGCCACCCGAATCCGTCTCGACATGGGGTGACCCTATTCCGAGTTCGGGCCGGGAGCAATCCGCCCGAAGTGCAGCCCGCCGACTTCTCCGTGGCGCCAGACGCCCACGTACTGGTCGTCGTAGAAGAGAACCCGTGCCGTGAAGGTGCCCAGTCCGGGGATGGCGACCTCGGTCAGGCTCAGGACCGGCGTATCGCCCGCCCATTCCATTCGCACCGGCACCGGCACCGTGACGTCTCGGCTGCCGTACTGGATCCGGGCTTGAAAGACCCAGATATCTCCGCCCAGCTTCGAGACCTTGGCGATCTCGTACCTTTCCTCCCGCAGTTTGGCGCCGTCGCCGACGGTGAAGAATCCTTCCAGCACGACTCCCGACATCGACTGCCGGAATGCCTCTTCGCGAGCCTCCTGCTCCGCCTCGGTCGCGGCGTCTCCGCCGCCGCAACCCAGACCAGCCGCCGACAACAGGAAAACCAGAGGAGTCTTCAGAAAAGTGGAACGGGGAAGCATAGGCGATGCTCCATTATGGGGATCAGAGCGCCAATGATAGCAGCCCGCTGGAAGAATCGCTGGCTGCGTCGATCACGCGCCTGCTAGCAGTCCGTGGTGAAAGTCCCGCGTAGCGCCGAGACCGGGGCTGCGCCCGCCGGACAAGGCGCGGTGAGGGAGCATATTCGACCCTATGTGACCGAGGCGCAACGCAGTCCGCGCACGATGCAGACCCGGTCGAATGCCGCGACGACTTTTGCCACGGGCTGCTAGGAGTCTGCGCGGTAGAAATGATCGTAGCGAGAAAGTGGGGAATCGAGGCCAGATTTTCTCGATTTTGAGGTGCATAGTTGTTCTATTCGCCGAGAAATCGGGGAAATATGGACCGATTCTACCGCTTTCGCAGTAGATCAATTTCTGCGGCGCAGGCTCCCTAGGCGACATCCTGAGACTTCCGGCTGGAACCGACAAGTACGCTGGGCGATGGTGCACATAACCGTAAACGGTGACTTTGAGTCGTGGCAAAGATTTCGGTATTCTCTATATTGCTACCAAATAGGAGTCACAATATGCCCCTACGTAAGACTGCGATTGCCCTTCCCCCGGAACTGCTCATGGAACTCGACCGCATGGCCCGTATGCGCCGGGAGTCCAGAAATCGTTTTATCACGCAAGTGTTGGAGGAAGCCGTGCAGGCTCGGCGTGACGCCGAGGTGACCCAGTGTCTGGATGAGTTGTTTGCGGACCCTGAGTTGAGGCGGGAGCAGGTAAGTGGGGCGGCCGCTTTGGACGTCGTCGGAACCGATTGGAGCGATGAGAGTTGGTGATCCGCCAAGGCGAGATCTATTGGCTGCACTTTGGCACCCACAAGGGTTCGGCACCGGCAGGGAGACGACCTGCGTTGGTAGTTCCACATGACCGGTTTAATCGGAGCGCCATCTCTACTACCGTCGTAGCGGCGATTACATCAAATCTCCGACTCGGGGCAATGCCGGGCAATGTGCGTCTTGACCATGGGGAAGGTGGACTTCCCCGGTCCAGTGTCGTCAACGTTTCTCAGCTTCGAACCGTCGATCGAAGCCAGTTGGACCGACGCATCGGGCGGCTGTCACCGGAGAGAGTCCGGGAGGTGTTGAGTGGACTCGCCGTCCTCCTGGGAACCTAGGTCGACAATATTCCCTATTCCCGCGGGAACAATCCGAGGGACTCGAAGAACGCCTTCACCTCACCCATCTGCTCGTCGGTATACGGCTTCATGGGAGCCCGCAGATGGCGCTTGGCGAGCCCGAAGTACTCCAGGGCGCCGTGGAAGAAGGGGAGGCTGAAGGCCTCGATGATGGGGACGTCGTACTTCTTCGATATCTCGTAGCATTTTTCCATGTTCCCGGCCTGGTAGGCCTCCCAGAACTCCTTGGCGATCCAGGGGGCGATGATGGCGTAGATGTCGAAGTAGGTCTTGGCGCCGTAGGGAGCCGCCGCCAGGAAGCGGTAGATGCTGCCGCCGCTGTAGACCCGGAGCCGGTCCGCGAACTTGGCTTCCAGGAAGATGTACTCCCGGATGTCGTGTTCCTTCATGGCCACCACCGAGTCGATCTCCAGGAGCTTGCGCCAGGTCTTGTCCTTGAGTCCGACGTTCTTGACCGAGATGGCCATCCGGGTGTTGGCGGCGGCGGTCCGGAAATACTCGACGATATCCTCCTCCGGCATCTTCGGCGCCAGCACCTCCACGGCATCGGCCCCCAGCCCTTCGGCGTACCGGAGGTAGTCGATCAACCGGGAATTCCAGAAATTGTTGGTGCAGACCATGCTGATGCCGCGATCGCCCACCGCCTCGACGAAAGTCCGGGTCACGGCCTTGATCTCGTCGTAGGAGGTCCAGTCGTATTTGGTGTTCCCGCCCGTCATGTTGAAGATCCGGACGCCGTATTTCATGGCGTTGGAGATCATCTTCCGAATGGCGCCGTGATCCACGTTCCCCTCCGTGTCGAAGGGCAGCACCAGTGAAAAGATGGGCCCCTCCAGGTGCTCCATGACCTGTCGCGGGGTCAGAGGTTTCTTGATCGTGTCGGGCGTCGCCGGCAGGGTGGACGTGAGGAGCACCGTCGCCAAGACCAGCGGCAGGAACGAAACCTTCAATGAGGGCATGGGAGGAACCTCCAGTTGGAATCCACGGGAGAAGGCGGGAGAAGCCTCCCGCACTGGACTCATGGTACAGCGTCTATCCCTGGTTGTCTCTCCCCGTCGGTTCCCCGATTCGCAGTCGCACCTCCAGTGCATCGCGATCATGTGAACGGGCACAAGGGTCGCCCCTACGATTTTTCGCTCCTGGTAGACTTGGCTGAACCATGAGCAGCCGCCAGCGCAGCGACGGCAGATCCGATGGCCTGGTCCCCATCGAGAGCCTTCCCATAGAGCAGATCGACACCTTTTCCGAACTGCTTCGGGCCATGTCCCGGACCGCCTTCGGAGGACGGAATCTGGGCGAAGCCTTTCAGGTTCTCCTGGAGATGATCCGGGACGAGCAGTGCCGTGTGGTCCTGACCGTCTCCGGGGCCATGACCGTGGCCAAGCAGGGACAGATCATCTGCCGCATGCTGGACCGGGGTTGGGTGGACGCGGTGGTCGCCACCGGCGCCCTCATCGCCCACGGGCTCACCGAGTCTCTGGGATTGGTCCACTATCGCTACGAGAGCCGTCATTCCGACGAGTTCCTCTACCGCCGGGGCTACAACCGGATCTACGACACCCTGGAGATGGAGCGGAACCTGGACGACGTGGAGAACCTGCTGCACTCGGTCCTGAGCCAGGAGGAGCCGGAGGAGGGAATCTGGTCGTCGGCCGGACTTTGCCGGTCCCTGGGCCGGCGGCTGAGCGAGGCGGATCGGGGGCCGGGCATTCTCGCCAGCGCCTTCCGCCGCGCCGTCCCGGTGTTCATACCCGCCTTTACCGACAGCGAAATCGGTCTGGATCTTGCCAACTGGGCCATGGAAAGGGAGATGCGGGCCTCTCCGGAGGGCCGGGAAACGGCCGAACCGGATGAGATCTTCCGGGCCGTGCCTCCCTTCAATCCGTTCCTGGACCTGCAGGAGTACGCTCGGTTCGCCGACGCCGCGCCGCGGTTGGGGATCTTCACCATCGGCGGCGGAGTCCCCCGGAACTGGGCGCAGCAGGTGGGCCCCTACTTCGAGGTGGCCGCGAACCGCCTGGGGGTCCGCCATCCGCCGCCCCGTTTTCGGTATGGCGTCCGCATCTGTCCGGAACCGGATCATTGGGGCGGGCTCTCGGGCTGCAGCTATACGGAAGGGGTCAGCTGGGGTAAATTCGTCTCCCCCGAGGAGGGCGGACGCTACGCCGAGGTCCACGCCGACGCGACCCTGGTCTGGCCGCTGTTGATGAAGGGTCTTCTGGAGGAACTGGGAGACGCCGCCAACTGATGCCGGTTTTCCACCGTGCAGATCGAGGTGAATCATGGATCGGATTCTTGAGCGAATCGAGGCGTCGGATGCCGCGCGGCGCCGGATCATCGACGCCAACCGGGGACTGACGGCCGCTCAGGCCACCTTCAAGGCGGCGGCCGACGGCTGGTCGGTCCAGGCGCACATCGAGCACCTGGTCCTGTCGGAGCAAAGGGGTGTCCAGCGGATCTGGCTGGCGGCCGAAGCCTTGGGCCGGGGAGTGCCCTTCCAGGTCGGCGAACCGGTCCACCGGGGCCTGCCCATCGAGGAAGTGATCGCCAGGACCTGGAAGCCCAAGGAGATGGCCATGGCCGAGACCGACCCCGTGGCGGAGGGCCCCCTGTCCTATTGGATCGCCCGCTACGAAGCTTGCCAGTCGACTCTGGAGCGTCTCCCCCAGGTCTTGTCGGGACTGGACCCGTCCCAGGTGCTGGATCTGCACTACCTGTCGGGACCCCTGGACGCCTACCAGCGGTTGGAATTTCTCCGGTTCCACACCGACCGCCACTACGACCAGGTCGAACGGCTGAAGCGGACCGGCGCCTTTCCGGCGGGGTGAGTCGGAACGGAACTCAGAGACCTCCCGTTTCCCAGCCCTTGCGGTAGGGACGATGCAGATGCCGGTCCGCCTCGGGGACTCCGGCCGCCTTCAGATTGGCGCTGTCCCACTTCAATTTCTTGCCGGTTCGGAAGGCCACGTTCCCCAACAGCACCGTTTCCGTCAGCGGCCCCGAGTACGAGAAGTCGGTGGAAGCCGTGTCCTTTCCCAGAATGGCGTTGACCCATTGGGTGTAGTGACTCTCGTCCGGTTGGGTGGGGAAGACGTAGTCGGCGAAACGTTCTACGGGGAACAGGATCGGACGTTGGCCCCCGCCCATCAGCAGGTTTCCCTTCTCACCGATCAGCAGATTCCCGTTGGTCCAGCCGGGCCAGTCATCGGGGGCGCCGTAGAGCTGGCGAGGCGGCCGCATCCCCGCTTCGTACCAGGTCAGGGGCAGGGTCGGCGTCGTGTGCCGGGTGCCCGGAAACTCGTAGTGGACGATGGACCAGCGGGGACCGCTCTCCGGCAGAGGATCGGTGCCCTCTGCCCAGACCGTGGATGGGGGGCCCAACTCCAGGGCATTGATGGCGGGGTCTATCAGATGGCAGCCCATGTCTCCCAGAGCACCGGTGCCGAAATCCCACCACCCCCGCCAGTGAAAGGGATGGTAGACGTCTCCGTCCACATACGGCCTTTCGGGAGCCACGCCCAGCCACAGGTCCCAGTGGACGTGATCGGGCACCGGATCGCTCCAGGATGGACGCTGGATTTCCTGTCTCCAGTAGGTCCCGGGACGGTTGGTCCAGACGTGCGCTTCCCGGACCTTTCCAATGACCCCGTCCCGGACCGCTTGGACACCCGTCCTCAAAGGAGCCAGGGAGTGATGCTGGATGCCCATCTGGGTCACGACGCCCTTCTCCTTCGCCAATCGAGTCAGGGCGCGCGCCTCGTAGACCGAGTGGGTCAGGGGTTTCTGCGTGTACACGTGCTTGCCCAGGGACAGGGCCTGAAAGGTGACGGGTGCGTGCATGT
This sequence comes from Acidobacteriota bacterium, assembly GCA_965263035.1. Lineage (GTDB taxonomy): Bacteria > Acidobacteriota > UBA6911 > RPQK01 > JAJDTT01 > JAJDTT01. Next base: position 2,340,928 of record OZ253580.1, on the reverse strand, counting down.
GGTCGGGGGTGGAGATGGTCAGGGCGTCGATGTCCTTCTGCTCCAGGAGCTTGCGCCAGTCCGTGTACTTCCTGGCGCCGGGATAACGGTGTGCGGCCCGTTCCAGCCGACGCTCGTCGACGTCGCAGATGGCCACCACGTCGTGGCCCAGGGCACACTCGCCCAGGTCGGTCCATCCTTTGCCTCCCACTCCCACGCCGGCCAGACGGAGCCGGGAGTGGGAGGACCTTGCCCGGATGATGGCCGGAGCCGCGGCCGCGGCCAGGCTTCCCATTCCCACGCGCTTCAGGAATGACCGTCGATTCGATTGCTCCTTCATGGCCCGTTTTCTCCTCCCTCGAACGGTTCGGCGATGTCTCTGCCCAGTCTACTACGATGCCCGCCCAATCTCCTTTGCGACGGCCAAGACGGTGGGTGGCGATGCTCGGGCCTAGGAGCCTGCGCCGCAGAAATTGAGCTACTGCGAAAGCGGTAGAATCGGTCCATATTTCCCCGATTTCTCGGCGAATAGAACGACTATGCACCTCCAAATCGAGAAAATCCGGCCTCGATTCCCCGCTTTCTCGCTACGATCATTTCTACCGCGCAGACTCCCAGGCGAGGGCTGGAGTCACTTTCGGGAACGCACCCTTGAGTTTCCGGCGCCGGAACCGGAACATAAGGCGGTTTGCAGAAAGAGGCGGTGAGGTAGGAGCAGCGATTTGGAATACTTGATTCCCGAAGCGTGGTTCTCCGGTCTGCCCCAGTGGGCGCTGCTGTTGCTCTTGGCGGCGGCCGTGGCCGTAGTGGTCAAAGCGGCCGATCTGGTGGTGGTGGGGGCCTCGGGGATCGCCCAGGGGTTAGGTGTCCCCAAGATAGTGGTGGGGGCCACCATCGTCTCTCTCGGGACCACCAGTCCCGAGTGCGCGGTCTCGGTGGTGGCGGCCTGGTCCGGTGAACCGGGCTTGGCCCTGGGAAACGCCGTCGGCTCCATCATCGTCGACTCGGGCCTGATCTTCGGCCTGGGGTGCCTTCTGTCCCGGCTTCCGGCGGATCGGTTCATCCTCAACCGCCAGGGTTGGGTCCAGTTCGGCTCCGGTTTGTTTCTGGTGCTCGTTTGCTGGGGCGTCTACAGGGTCGCGGGAAACGAGGCCGTCATCGGCCGAACGATGGGACTTCTCTTCGTACTGCTGCTGGCGGCCTATCTCTTTTTTTCGGTTCGCTGGAGCCGGGGCCATCCCGAGCTGGCGGCCCAGATGGGCAGCGAGGCGGGTGACGCGTCCCAGGGTACGGTCCGGCTCTGGATCGGAGTGTTGGGCGGCCTGGTCCTGGTGCTGTTCTCCAGCCGGGTCCTCATCTGCAGCGTGATCGAGTTGGCGGAGAACCACTGGTTCATCCCCAAGGTCGTGATCGCCGCGACGCTGGTCGCCTTCGGGACCTCGCTTCCGGAGCTGGTGATCGGCATGACCAGCATCCGCCGGGGGCACAATGAGTTGCTGGTGGGCAACATCATCGGCGCCGATGTGCTCAACGTCCTCTTCGTGGTCGGTTTTTCGGCCGTTGCTGCCCCCTTGCCGGTGGTGGAGGCGGGAGCCTCGCTGCCCCAGATCCTCCTCTACGTCCACCTCCCCTTCATGCTGGGGATCCTGGTCCTGTTCCGGATCTTCATCTTCCGGGCCTCCTCCAGGGGCTACTTCCAGAGATGGTATGGCGCCCCGCTGCTGCTCATTTACGTGGTCTACCTGGTGCTGCAGATCTCGCTGGGAACGCTGGTCGAATAGCCGTCGGGGCCGCTTCCGGCTCAGAGTTGTCCGTAGCGGAAACAGCCGGTGACGTGGTCGTTCACCATGCCCGCGGCCTGCATGAAAGCGTAGCAGATGGTGGGCCCCACGAAGCGGAACCCCCGCTTCCTGAGGGATCGGCTCATGGCTTCGGATTGACGGGTCTTGGCTGGAATCCGGCTCTGACTGTGAAAGGAGTTGACGCGCGTCCGGCCGCCGGTGAACTGCCAGATGTACCGGTCGAAGGACCCGAACTCCTCCTGGACCCTCAGAAAGCAGCGGGCGTTACTCACCGTAGCCTTCACCTTGAGCCGGTTCCGAATGATCCCCGGGTCCTGGAGCAGCCGGGCGATCGTGTCCTCGCCGTATCGGCAGATCCGCTCCGGATCGAACCCGTCGAAATTTGCCCGAAAGTTCTCTCTTTTCTTGAGAATGGTCAGCCAGCTCAACCCGGCCTGAAAGGCGTCCAGAACCAGAAACTCGAACAGCTTCCGGTCGTCGTGCACCGGAACCCCCCATTCCCGGTCGTGATACTCGGCGAGAAGCCGATGCCCCACCGCCCACTCACATCGGACTATGGCTCCTTCAGGGATATCATGCATCATGACCTGCAGACGCCAACCCGGCTCCCGTGGCGACACCCCATGTGGGTGCCCTCCTACATCTCAACCTTGGCTCCATCGACACGTCCGCCGCCCGAGGACGACCACAAGGGTGCGCCCCTACGCATCTTCGAGCCCGGCGGCGTCACCGTAGGGGCACCCCTTGTGGGTGCTCTCTTACGTCCCAATCGTTGCCCATGGATGGGTCCGTCGCCTTGCTTCTCAGAGCAAAGGATGATATCCAAAACCTAGTATTTCATCCATCCTGACCAGGAGGTAATTCCGTGAACAGGCGAAGTTTTCTCGGTGCGAGTTTGGCCGGCGGGGCGGCGATTGGATCGGCCGCTGCAGCCGGTTTGGGCGGCCGCAAGCGGGTCTCGGCCAACGACAAGGTGACTGTGGCCATGATGGGCGTCCGGGGCCGCGGCCCGGTATTGACCCGGTATTTCGGCGAGATGCCCGACGTGGATCTGGCCTACATCTGCGACGTGGACCAGAACGTGGTGGGGCCCGCTTTCAAGATCGCGGAGGAAACCCAGGGGAAACGCCCCAAGATGGAGGAGGACATCCGGCGGGTTCTGGACGACAAGTCGGTGGACGCGGTCGTCATCGCCACCCCCCTCCATTGGCATGCTCCCGGAACCATTCTCTGCTGTGAAGCCGGCAAGGATGTCTACGTGGAAAAGCCCGTCTCCCACAACGTCCGTGAGGGCCGCCTCATGGTGGAGGCAGCACGCAGGTACGATCGGGTGGTGCAGGTGGGGACCCAGTCCCGGAGCCGTCCCAACACCCACCGATTCATCGAGTACTGCCAGTCGGGCAAGATCGGCGACCTGCTCATGGCCAAGGTCTGGAACACCCAGAAGCGCCGGAACATCGGCCACAAGGAGGACGAACCGGTCCCGGCCGGGATCAATTACGATCTTTGGAACGGTCCCATCCCGGTGCTCCCCTTCAACCGCAACCACTACAACGGCACCGTCAACTGGCACTGGCACTACGGGGCCGGAGACATAGGCAACGACGGTGTCCATTGGATCGACGTGGCGCGCTGGGTGATGAAGGCGGGTCTGCCAAGACACGTCACCGGCGCCGGTCGCAAGCTCTACTTCGACGACGACCAGCAGACGCCCGACACCCAGACCGTCGTCTTCGATTACGAGGACACGGTCATCCAGTACGAAATGCGGCTCTGGAACAGCTACAAGATGAACAACGGCCAGAACGGCGTGGAAGTCTACGGCACCGAAGGCAAGGCGGTCTCCGGCTACTTCGACGGACACCGCACGTACGGCTTCCGCATCTACGATTCCCGGAACCGGCTGGTTCGACAGGAACTGGCCGAGAACCGGCGCGGCCGGGAACACTACGCCAACTTCATCGATTGTATCCGGACCCGTGAAACGCCCAATTGCGACGCGGAGGTGGGCCACCTGTCGACCTCCCTCTGCCACCTGGGGAACATCGCCGGCCGGACCCGGGGCAGCTACTCGTTCGATCCCGCCACCGAGACCATCACGGACGACCCGGAGGCCAACGCCCTGCTGACCCGGGAGTATCGGGACCACTGGTCGACGCGGTTGGTGACTTAGGTTTCGGGGGACGCAGCGCCTCAGCGGGCGGACAGATCGGCGCAGACGATCGACCGGTTGTTCCTGGCGTAGATGGACCGGTTGGCGAACGCAGGGTGGGACCAGACGGTGAGACGTCTCTGGATGGGAACCACCGGTTCGATCAGGGTGGTCCGGCTCGTCTCCTGGTAGCCTTCGGGAGAGAGCCTGGCGAAGATCATCTCTCCTTGCTCGTTGAGGATGATGAACCGGTTCTGGTGCCGCACCAGGAAGGCGTTCCACCAGCGTCCCTTTCCCGTGGCTTTCAACGTCTCCCAGACCCGCTGTCCGGTCAGCGCGTCCAGACAGCGAAGCTGACCGTAACTGTCCACCCCGTAAAGATGACCCCGGTCCAGGACCGGCGTGCACATGAGGGAGTGCAGGCCGTCGGTCTCGATTTCGCTGGTGCTCCTGCCCTTCCAGAGCAGGGCCGCCGACGGTTGCTCCGAACGGGTGCGCATCATGAGAGGACCGTCGTAGAAGGCGCTCACGAAGAGGAGATTCCGGTCGGGATCGAAGATGGGCGTGGCCAGGGTGAGTCCGTTCCGGACGGGGAACTCCCGGCTCCAATAGACTTGGCCCGTCTCCGGATCGAGCCCGTAGAGTCCCTTCGGATTCCAGATGACGAGTTGGCGGGCGCCGCCGAACTGAAAGATCACCGGCGCCGAGTAGCCCGGTTCGTCGGCTTCCAGCGATCGCCAGATCTCGCGGCCTGTCTCCTTGTCCAGGGCCAGGACGCAACGGTTCTCGTTCCCTCCGGCGATCACGATGAGTTTCCGGCCGTCCACCAGAGGAGCGGCGGAAAACCCCCAGACAGGCGCCTGGGCGCCGAAATCCCGGATGTAGTTCCGGGACCACAGGACCTTTCCGGTGGCGGCGTCCAGGCAGAGCAGGTCCCCCATGGCCCCCAGGGTGTAGACCTTGCCCTGGTGGACGGTGGGAGTGGCGCGAGGTCCTTGCGGGTAGGAGATCTCATAGTCGCGGGCGTATTCGTGCTTCCAGAGAGTGGCGCCGGTCCCGGCGTCCATGCAGAGTACCCGCTCCCGGCTGCCGGCGGACGTCTGGTCATCTGCCGCCGACACCAGGTCGGTAATGTAGAGCCGGTTTCCCACCACCGCCGGCCCAGCGTAACCTTGACCGATTTCCATCCTCCATTTGAAGTTCAGCTCCTGCGGGAGTTCTGAGACGATCCCGGTCTCCCGCCAGACTCCATCCCGTGCGGGTCCTCTCCACTGTGGCCAGTCTTCACCATGCACGACCTGGGGAGCCAACACCGCCCAGACCAGGCAGAGGCAGGCCAGAGGAGCGCTGAGAACGCGAGCTGCGAGCCGGAACGAACGGAATTCAGGGTTCTTCATGATGGAGACCTCATTCGGGAGATTCGCAGTCAAAGGGTATTACCGGGAATGCGTTTCCCGCAAGCGATGCAGGAGCGGGGGTTTCCAACCCCCGAATCCGGGGGGGAAGAACGGGAGAGTCCGCTAAACCTGGAGACAACCGCCGCTGTGGTCGTCTCAAGTCTTCATTCAGGGGTTCTGCGAATCGGGCGGGAAATCCCGGCCCGGAACTGGTAAGTTTTCGATTCGGAAGCGAACCCCATGAAAAACCAGGAGGTTTCAGACTCCGGATCGGCCCCTGACCAGGCCGGTGCCGGGTCCGGATGGGTCCGGTGGATGGGGCTTGTCCTGGGTCCCGTGCTCTTCTTGAGCGTTCTTTGGCTGGGGCAGGGAACCATGAAGGCCGAGGCTCTGGCGGTCGGGGCCGCGGCTCTCTGGATGGCCTGCTGGTGGATGACCGAGGCGATTCCGCTTCCGGCCACCGCGCTGCTCCCCATCGTCCTGTTTCCCGCGAGCGGAGCGGTGCCCGCCAAGGAGGTGACCCTCTCTTACGGCCATCCCGTCATCTTCCTGTTCCTGGGCGGGTTCCTGATATCGGCGGCATTCAAGAAGTCGGGCCTCGCCCGTCGCGTCGCCCTCAGGGCCGTCGGGCTGTTCGGCCTGGACCCCCGCCGGGTCGTGCTGGGCATCATGGCAGCTACCGCGCTCCTCTCCATGTGGATCTCCAACACGGCGTGCGTGGTCATGATGGTTCCCATCGCCCTGGGTGTCGCGACCCAGGTGCAGGGTCCGGGCGGGGCCGCCGGGTCCAACTTCGGCAAGGCCCTGATGCTGGGAGTGGCCTACGCGGCCTCCATCGGAGGGCTGGGAACCATCGTGGGAAGTCCTCCGAACGCCATACTCGTGGGCTATCTCGAGTCCAACATGGGCCGGACCGTGACCTTCCTGGACTGGATGCTCTACGGAGTTCCCCTGGTGGCCGTGGGAGTTCCCCTGGCTTGGTTCTACCTGACCCGGATGGCCTGTCCCCTGGGACGCGAGCCCCGTTCCGACTCCGCCGGCAGCCATATTCGGCGGCAAATCGCCTCTCTGGGAGCGATGAGCACCGCGGAGAGGAGGGTGCTCCTGATCTCCGTCTCCGTGGCCGGCCTCTGGATCTTGCGTGGCCTCTGGCCCCACGGGTTCGATCGGATCGGTCTCGAGGACGTGAGCGACACCATGATCGCCATCCTGGGGGCGCTCCTGCTGTTCGCGCTCTCGGCACGGGAACCGAAGCTCTTGGAATGGTCCGACGCCAAGCAGATCCCTTGGGGAGTGCTGATCCTGTTTGGCGGAGGGCTGGCCCTGGCCAAGGGGATCCAGGGATCGGGCCTCGGAGCCTGGATGGCCGACCAGTTGTCGATTTTGCAAGGGTTTCCTCATGCCGTGCTGGTATTGGCGGCGATTCTGGTGGTCATCTTCCTGACCGAGCTCACCTCCAACACGGCGACGGCCACCATCTTCATCCCCATCATGGCGGCGCTCGCCGCCGCCACCGGGGAGGAGCCCTACCCGCTGATGCTGGCTGCCACCACTGCGGCGTCCTGCGCCTTCATGCTTCCGGTGGCCACCCCGCCCAATGCCATCGTCTTCGGATCGGGACACCTGAGGATCGGCGAGATGATCCGTGCCGGGCTGGCCCTGAACCTGGCTTTCGCCATCCTGCTGTTCGCGGCGGCCAACTGGTGGTTACCTCTGATCTGGAGTTGATCTCGTCCGAGCCGATGGCGCCGGCTTCAGGCAGGATGCGACCCGGGTCGCGCTCAGTGGCGGTTTTTTGCATATGCACTTAGAATAAACTCCTTCAATCCATGGTGAAATCGAAATCGGCGGACGTCATCGTCGTCGGCGCGGGAGTCATCGGCTGCGCCGTCGCTTACCATCTGGCCAGAGAGGGAGTCTCGGTCCTGCTTCTGGAGCGGGGCCGGGTCGGACGGGAAGCTTCCTGGGCTTCCGCCGGCATCCTGCCCCATGGACATCCCGCCAGTACCCATCCCTACGAGCGCTTGGCGACGTTGAGCCGGAACCTGTTCGAGGCTCTGGTCGAGGAGCTCGTAGAGCTGAGCGGAGTGGACCCGGAGTATCGATCCACCGGCGGCATTCATGTCTTTCTGGACGAGGAAGGGATCCAGAGTGCCAGGAACTATTATCGAGGGGCCGTTCTGACGGGTATCGAGGTCGAATTTCTGGAGCCGTCCGACCTGTTCGAGCTGGAGCCGGCGCTCAATCGGGAGACCCGGGCTGCGATCCGTTTCCCCGGAGACGGCTCGATCCGGCCTCCCCGCCTGGTGCGGGCGCTTTCGCTGGCGGCCCAACGGCTGGGAACACGAATCGTGGAGCATAGTCCGGTGGTGGACATGGAGGTCCGGTCCGGACGCGTGACCGCCATTCTGACTCCCGAGGATCGAATCCAAGGGGGAAGCATCGTCTTGGCCACGGGCGCCTGGTCCGGTCTGGTGGGCAACCGGGTGGGAGTGAACCTGCCCGTCTACTCCTCCAAGGGCGAAATCGTGCTCCTGGAGTCGCTGCCGGGAAAACTCGGTCAGGTCGTGAACAACAACGGCCACTACCTGGTGCCGAGAAGCGATGGAAAGCTCTTGGTGGGCGCTACCGAGGAAGCGGTCGGTTTCGACAAGACGAGCACCGTACACGGGGTCCTCGAACTGCTCGACTGGGCCTCTCACGTGGCTCCGGGCCTGTCGGATGCCACCTTCGTGACCTCATGGGCCGGTCTGCGGCCGGCCGTTCGCCGGGGTGGACCTTTCCTGGGCCGTCTCCCGGAATTCGAGAACCTCTACGTCGCCACGGCGCACAACCGCAACGGAATCCTGCTCGCCCCCGCTTCCGGTCTCCTGATGTCACAACTGCTGACGAACAGCCCGACCTCGCTGTCCCTCGAACCGTTCGCCGTGCCCCAATCGGAAGCCTGAGCGGTTCACGCAAGGCTCCGATTTTCACTCTTCATCCGGGAAGATCTTCGGGTTCTCAATCAGCTCCGTGAGCTCCTCGTCTTCCTGGTCGAAGTCGGGAGACATCCAGAACTGCCCTTCCCTACCCCCCAGCTTTCGTTCTTCCGGACGCCCAAGGCGGCGTTTCTGATCTTGGCGAAGAAAATCGGCGGGAACGTGGGTTCCGTTCGGCTCAACGGCTCGTGAAGGTCCGACTCACGTTGTTGCGGCCGTTGGTGACGGTGTAGGTGGAACCGTCGGCGCTCACCGACACCTTCAGCAGGTGCCCGGCGCAGCCCTCGTCGCCTCCCAGGTTGGCGATGTAATCCTCGGGGGCGTTGCCGTCCGGGCCGGAATCCAGGTTCTTGTGAACCTGGAAGATCCCCTCGACGGAGGGAAGCGATTTCAGTAGCGAGAAGACCTCCGGAGCGGCCCCTTTGCGGGAGCCGTTGTTGAAGACGGCCACTTGCGGGGCGACGGCGGAGACCAGGACCGGGTTGTTGCTGTTGGCCAGTCCGTGGTGCGTGGTCTGGTAGAGATCGATCTGCCCCAGCAGATTCGACGGGCAGGCCAGGCGCGATTCCACGTTCCAGGTCAGGTCGCCCAGATCCAGAAACTCGAACTTTCCGTAGCTCAGGAGCAGGCCCACGCTCCTGGCATTGTCAGTGGTGTCTTCCTTCTTCCGGGTGAGCTTCCCGCAGGCCGGATTGGAGGGGCCTTCGCCCTTGAGTGTCTCCCCGGCGGCAGACACGCAGAGGAGTTTGAGAGGCACCTGAAGGCTCCGGAGGGGGATCGTCTCTCCAGGCCGGATCCGCTGCCGGTTGCCCCGGGTGGCCCGGATGTACTCGGTGTAGAAGAGGGGGAATTGAGAGTCCTCTTTGAGTTCGTCCATGGGCCCGTGATCCAGGAAGTTGGCGATGGGGATCAACTGCGCCAAGCGTCCGATTCCTCCGTAGTGGTCCCCGTGAAAGTGAGTCGTGACCAGATAGTCGATGCGTTCGAGACCGGCCGCGCGGGCCACGGTCTCGATTCTCTTGGCGTCCCGGCCGTCCTCTCTCCTCCATCCCGTGTCGATGAGGATCGATTCTTTCAGAGGAGTGACGATGAAAGTCGCAGCACCTCCCTCGGCATCGATGAAGTAGATGTCCAGGGTACGGGCAGCCGCCGTTCGACTGGGCAGCAGGAGGAGCCAGATCAGCATCAAGCCCGTGGCCCAGCGCCCCGAAAGAATCCTGGAGAGTCTGCCGTAACGTGTCGCGAAGGAATGGGAAATCATAGCTTTACACCTTAGCACTCTGATTTGAAAGTCGCCACGGGTGCCGGCCAATGCGGGATGGAGGACGCCGGAAGAAGTGGCACACGACATTAACAGCCCGTGGCAGAAGTCGTCGCGGCATTCGACCGGGTCTGCATCGTGCGCGGACTGCGTTGCGGCTCGGTCACATAGGGTCGAATATGTTCCCTCACCGCGCCTTGTCCGGCGGGCCCATCTGCTATGATCACCTCCCGGAATCGGGGGAAGCGTCATGTTGAGCCGCGGCGATATTGTGGAGCTGGATGTCGAGTCGGCCGCCTACAAGGGGGTCTCGGTGGCGCGCCGGAACGGGTTCGTCATCCTGGTCCGGAACGGGGTCCCCGGAGACCGGGTCCGGGCCCGGGTCGTCAAGAAGAAACGCCAGCACGCGGAAGCCGTGGTGGAGGAGGTGCTGGAGCTGTCTCCCTGCCGGGTCGCGCCGGCCTGCCGCTACTTCGGCACCTGTGGAGGGTGCAGCTGTCAGAACGTGGACTACCGGCGCCAACTCTCCTTCAAGCGGGCGCAGGTGGAGGAGACGCTGCAACACCTGGGCGGGATCACCGGCGTGGAGGTGAAATCCACGTTGCCCTCTCCCAACGTCTTCTACTACCGCAACAAGATGGAGTTCACCTTCGGCCCCAACCGCTGGTTGATGCCGGAGGAGATCCGGAGCGGAGCGCCGCTCAGGAAGGGATTCGCCCTGGGCCTTCACCTTCCCAAGCGTCACGACAAGATCCTGGATCTGGAGGTCTGTTTTCTCCAGAGCCCGGTCAGCGTCCAAGTGGTCAATCGGGTCCGAAGACTCGCCGTGGAGGAGGGCTGGCAAGCCTACAGCAGTTATTCGGGTGAAGGATATCTTCGGAACCTGGTGATCCGAATCGGCTCCAACACGGGCGACTTCATGGTCAATCTGGTGACTCGCCGGCAGCGCCCGGACCGCATGAAGCTGGTGTGTGCCGAACTGTTGCGTGAGTTTCCCCAGATCACCACCATCGTCAACAGCATCAACGAGACCCTTTCGCCGGTGGCCTCGGGCCAGGAGGAAGTGGTCTACCACGGCGCCGGCGTCATCCGGGAGCGCATCGGTGACCTGGATTTCCGGATCGCCCCCACGACTTTCTTCCAGCCCAACACTTCCCAGGCCCGGAACCTGTTCGACGTGGTGCGGCGGTATGCCGGTCTCACCGGCCATGAGATCGTCTACGACCTGTACTGTGGGATCGGGACCATCGCGCTGTTCCTGGCCCGGGATTGCCAGAAGGTGGTGGGCATCGACAATCACGGGACGGCCATCGCCGCCGCCCGAGCCAATGCCGTCTCCAACGGGATCCGGAACTGCACCTTCGTACTCATGGATGCGGCCAAGGCGCTGAACCGGAACCTGATTCTCCGCCAGGGAAGACCCGAGGTCCTGGTAGTGGACCCGCCCCGCGCCGGCATGCACAAGAACACCTGCCGGTCCATTCTGGACTTGGCGCCGGAGCGGATCGTCTACGTCAGCTGCAATCCTGCCACCCAGGCCCGCGACCTGAAGATCCTGGCCCAGCGGTACCGAGTGGTGAGCGTGCGCCCGGTGGACATGTTCCCCCAGACGTACCACATCGAAAACGTGGTCTCCCTGGTGCGCACCTGAGACCGGCCGCCGATCTTGTCTTTTCTCTTTCCTCAGACGGAAAGCACGATCTTCCCGAAGTTCCGGTTGCACTCCATATAGGCGTGCGCTTCGGCTGCCTGTTCCAGGGGAAACACCCGGTCGATGATCGGCGTGAGAACTCCGCTGTCGAAGCAGGGCAGGATCCGGCGCCGGAATTTCCGGTTGAGCCGAATCTTCTCCTCCACCGGACGGGGACGCAGGACCGTGCCTCGAATCCGCAGGCTTTGCTTGAGGATCCGGGAGAGGTCGATGGGGGCCGAAGGTCCACCCAGCAACCCGATCAGGATCAACAGCCCCCGGGGAACCAGACAGGAGAGATTCTGCTCCAGATAGGCCGCGCCGACCATGTCCAGGATCAAGTCGACCCCTTTCCCTCCGGTCAACTCGAGCACCGCTTCCCGGAAGTCCCCGCGTTCCGTGAGAACGGCGTGATCCAGCCCCAACTTCAGGCAGCGGTCCAGTTTCGCCCGGGATCGGGACGTGCCGATGCTCGAGGCTCCGGTCAGGCGGCACAGCTGAAGAGCCGCGGTTCCGACGCCGCTTCCGGCCCCATGCAGCAGCAGGGTCTGTCCCGGTCCCAGGCCGCCCTGCAGCTGGAGGGCGTCGAAGGCAGTCAGGAAGACCTCGGGTATGGCCGCCGCCTCCTGAAAGCTCAGATGGTCCGGTATGGGCAGCGCCAAGCGCTCTGGAGTGACCACCTTCTCCGCATAGCCCGCACCCGGCAACAGGCCCATGACTCGCTGTCCCGGCTGGAATTCGGCGACCCCTGGGCCGACCGTTTCCACGGACCCCGCGAATTCGAGACCGGGGATCTGGGGAGGGATGCCGGGAGGGGGCGGATAGAGGCCCTGCCGTTGGAGCAGGTCGGCCCGGTTCAGGGCGGTGGCGCGGATCCGGACCAGGATTTCCCCGGGAGCCGGCGCCGGGTTGGGGACCTCACCCAGGCGAAGCACCTCCGGACCTCCGGGTTTCTGGATCAGGACCGCTCTCATGCCTCTCCCGGAATGGCCGGATCCGGCGCATCCCCGTTCCCGCGACCGTGCGGAATGGCTCCGGTTGAACGTAACCAGAGAGCTATGTTAGGTCTTGAATTCGAAATCTTTCAAGTTGCGCCGGCCCCGCCAATTCTTGGGACCGGACGTCGGGTCAACTGGTAGACTAGCAACGTGGATTTGCTTTCCTTTCTCCGCGGATCGCCGGAGAGACAGATCAGAAGGGCGCGCAAGAAGGTGAAGGAGCCTCACGGGGATCCTGCCGTCCGGGTCAATGCCGCCCGGCGCCTGTACGAGATGGGCACACCCGAAGCCTTGCTGGCGCTCATGGACCGGTTTGCCATCAGTACGTCCCCCTTGATCCGGGACCAGGATGAAAAGGAGGAGTTGCTCTCCTGGATCATCCGATTGGACCGGAGGGCCCTCCCCCCACTGCTCACCTTCTTGAAGCGGGAGCGGCAGGTCTACTGGCCCCTGCGGGCGCTTCAGGAGATCCTCCCCAGCGAGGAATTGGCGGCTCGTATCGACGAGATCCTCCGCTACCATTGGGAATACCCTCCGGCCAGCTCCGAGCCCAAGACCCAGCTGATCCGATCGCTGGAACAGATTCATTCGCCCGAATTGCTGGAGACGGTGCGGCTGTTTCTGGAGGACGAGGACGATGACGTCTGTCTGGCGGCAGCGGACTACCTCTTCGGGCGTCCTCAGGAGGAGGGCCGCGATTCGGTGTTGACGTGTTACCTGAATGCGGAGGATCGTCCCCGGGTCCGCGCCCAGATCCTGGGGCGTCTGGCGGAGCAGGGCTGGAAGGTGACGGGATTTCGAGCCAAGGTGGAGGAGTCCCTCCCTCCGGGATACACCCTCAGCCGGGGCGGCACCCTGAGGGTGCTGGGTACGCGGTAGACATCCGGTTCGCCGGAGAAAGGATGCGCGTCCTTTGATCGCAGGCGTTTCAGTCACGGAGCTGGTGACTCACACCGACAGCCGGGGCTTCTTTCGGGAGATCCTCCGGGTAACGGACGATCACTTCCGGGAGGGGTTCGGACAGTGGAGCCACAGCCTCATGTACACCGGAGTGGCCAAGGCTTGGCACGTCCACAACAAACAGACCGATTGGTGGTACCTGGCGGGCGGCGTCCTCAAGGTGGCTCTGCACGACCGGCGGAGCGATTCTCCCACCCGGGGGGAGACCCTGGAGTTGTTCATGGGCGACGGATATCCTCCGGTCCTCCTGGGGATTCCGCCCGGCGTGGCGCACGGCTGCAAGTGTCTGGCCGGCCCGGCCCACCTGCTGTATGTGACGTCCCGCGTCTACGACCCCGGCGACGAGGGGCGGATCCCGCACGACGACCCCGAGATCGGCTACGACTGGGTTGCCGGTCCACCCATAAAATGAATCCCGGCAGGGAACGGAATTCGCGGTTTCGAGAGGAGAAGCATGGCTCAGAACTGGTTGCTCAAGACCGAGCCCAAGGACTATTCCTACGAGAATCTGGAAAGGGACCGGTGCACGATTTGGGACGGCGTGTCCAACCGTCTGGCATTGAAGCATCTGAACCAGATGGATTTCGGGGATCAGGTCTTCATCTACCACACGGGCCGGGTCCGGGCCATCATCGGCATCGCCGATGTAGTCTCGTCCCCCTATCCCGACCCTGAGAAGGACGATCCCAAGCTGACGGTGGTGGACGTGGAAGCACGGAAGCGGCTGGACCGGCCGGTCACTCTGAAAGAGGTCAAGGCGGACCCTCGTTTCTCCGGTTTCATCCTGGTCCGGCTTCCCCGGCTCTCGGTCATGCCCGTGTCCGATACCCAGTGGCAGCAGTTGCTGGAGATGTCCGGGTCGTAAACCCGCTTTACTCCGTACCGGACATCTCGACGTGCAACCGCCGGACTGGCTCATCTTCCTGGCTCTCCTCTCCCTGCTCGAGGGGCTCCACTCGCTACGGGGAGGCTTCCGGTTTCTGCGGCTGTTCCGAAAGGCCTCGGAGGCGGTTCCGGGATCCTATGCGCCCCCGTTGACCCTGATCGTTCCCTGCCGGGGTCTGGACCCGGGTCTGGACCGGAATCTGGCCGCCTTCCTGGATCTGGAGTATCCCGATTGGCAACTGCTCCTGGTCACCGATGACGAAGCCGACCCATCCGTGCCGGTGATCCGGTCCCTGCTGGACCGCCGCTCCCGCCCCGATGTTCGGCTTCTGTTCTCGGGGAAAGCCCGGGGCAGAAGCCAGAAGGTCCACAACCTGCTCCATGCGCTGGACCACCTCCGGCGCCGGGACCGGGTCCTGGTCTTCGGCGACTCGGACATCCGGCCCGGCTCCCTGTGGCTCCGCCATCTGGTGGCGCCCCTGGAGGATCCGGAGGTGGGAGCCAGCACCGGATATCGCTGGTACCTCCCCCAGAAGGGGGGATTCGGATCGGTCCTGCGATCGGTCTGGAACGCAGGCATCGCCTCCCTGATGGGTGAGGGGAACTGCTACTTTGCGTGGGGAGGGGCCATGGCGATCCGCCGGGAGGTCTTCGACTCCTGCTCCGTCGCGGACCACTGGCAGCATACCCTGAGCGACGATCTCTCGTTGAGCCGCGCGGTGAAAGCCAGCGGCCGAACCATCCGTTTCCAACCCCGGTGCCTGAGCTTTTCCCACGAGGACGCGAGCCTCCTGGAACTCCTGGGTTGGAGCCGCCGTCAGTTGGCCATCACCCGGGTCTACCATCCGAATCTCTGGCGGGCCGCATTCGCCACCCAACTGGTGTATCTGGTGGTCGTGTGGGGAGGAGGCGCCTGGGCCCGGACCAGCCTCCACCTCTACGGTCCGGACCCCCGGTCGGTGGCGCTGGCGGTCCTGGTCGCCGCAATTCTGATAGCGGGCGCCGTCAAGGCCTGGCTCCGGATTCGGGCCGTGTCGGTTCTTTTTCCCGAGGCAGCGCTCCCGAAAGGCTGGCTGCTCATCCCCTACACCTGCTGGGGACCGTTGGCCAATCTGGTCACGGTGGCGGGAATGGTGGGATCGCTCTCGACCCGCAACCTGCGCTGGCGGGGAATCACCTATCGCATGGTCTCTCCCACCGAGACGCGGGTGTTGGATTGATCGGGTCCCCGGCTTCCTGTACAACGGAAGTACCGTGGATCTGAACACCCTGATCCTGTTCGTCACCAGCCGTTGCAACTCTCGCTGCGAGACCTGCTTCTACTGGGAGGACCTCAATCGTCCCGGGGACCTGACCTTCCAAGAGATCGAAGCTCTGTCGGCCGGCATGCCCCGTTTCCACGAGCTCTGGCTCTCGGGCGGCGAGCCGATGATGCGTCCCCGCCTGGCGGAAATCCTGGGGATGTTCTATCACCGCAACGGGGTGCGCACCCTGAACCTTCCCACCAACGGACTCTTCGCCGAGAGGACCTTGGAGCTGATGGAGTACACCTCTCGGGAACTACCCGGGATGGAGGTGAATCTGAATTTGGCGCTGGACGGGTTCGCCTCGACTCATGATCGGATCCGGGGCGTTCCCGGCAACTTCGAGCAAGCGTTGGAGACCATCCGGCTGGTCACGGACCGGGAGTCTCCCCTCTCCGGGGTGAGAGTCCACGTGAACTCGGTCGTCACCGCCGACAACATCGACGAGCTGGAGGACCTGGGGTGGTGGCTGGCCCGGAACCTGGATCTGAACGGACACTACTTCCAGGTGATCCGGGGCGAGGCCAAGGACCCGGGTCTGAAGCGGATCACGCGCCGGGGCCTGGGCGATTTCTACCGGAGTGTCAAGCCGATCCACGAGCACTACGGCCGCAAGCTGGCCCGCCGCAAGGGGGGAAGCCTCCGGGGTTGGCTCAAGAAGCTCTACTACACCCAGACCATCTACTTCCATTACACGCTCCAGGAGCGGAACTTCGAGGCTTCCGACTCCTGGCCCATGCCCTGCACGGCGGGCAGGACCATCCTGGTGGTGGACTACAACGGCGACCTCCGCGCCTGCGAGCTGCGGGAGAAGATCCTGAATCTCAGGGACGTGAATTTCGATTTCCGCAGGGCGTACTCTTCACGGGCGGTGCGGGAAGAGACGGACCAGATCGTCAAGGACGCCTGCTGGTGCACCCATGTCTGCTTCATCCACGACAGCCTCAAGTCCAGCCCCCGCGCCAAATTCTTCGACATCCCCGTCGGCGCCAAGGTGGTCTGACAGAGCGGTTAGGAGGGGCGACTTTCTTGTCGCCCACTGGGACAGGCGGCTTTCTTGCCGCCTGCTCGTCTTGCCGCAATGTGTAGAGTGGGGATTCCGTCCCCCCAAGACCCCCCCTGTCGGCGGCAAGGATGCCGCCGCTCCTCTGCGACAAGAAAGTCGCCGCCCCTCTGCGACAAGAAAGTCGCCGCCCGCCCGATGGGACAGCTCCTCATTCTTCGTCCGGACAGACGATCCCGTCCTGCAACGGCGTGGTGACCTCGGGTCCTTCTTCCCCCATGTAGACGTTGATCTCACTCCGGATCCCGAAGTCGTCCAGGTAGACTCCCGGCTCGATGGTGCAGAGGACCCCCGGAATCAGACGCCGTGTGTCGTGGGTCTCCAGGTTGTCGAAGTTGACTCCGTTGCCGTGGATCTCCTCTCCCAGACTGTGACCGGTGCGGTGGACGAAGGCCTCTCCGAACCCCAGATCGACGATGGTCCCTCTCACCACGTCGTCGACCTCCCAGCCTTCCGGCAGATCGCCTTCGCCCCGGCGCCGCTGCAGGAACTCGACTCCCGCGTCCCGTCCCCGGCGGACCACCTCGAACACCTGCCTCATCCGTTCGTCCGGCGTCTCTCCGAAGAAGGCGGTCCAGGTGATGTCGGCGAAGACGGACCGGGGTTGGTTCGTCTTGGCCCAGAGATCGATGAGAAGCAGGTCGCCTCGTCCGATCCGTGTGACCTTTCCGGAAGCGGTCTCGTAGTGGGGGTCGCCGCTGTGTTGGTTGACCGCCACGATGGGGGCCGAATCGGTCACCAGATTCCGGTCTTGGAATCGTCCCAGGATGTAGTCGCGGACCTCCGCTTCGCTGGAGGTTCCGCGCCGCCGGATCGCGGACGAGGCGAAGCGGAAGGCATCCAGGACGATGGCGGAGATGGCCCGGGATGCCCGGTGGTGTTCCCGAAGTTGCTCCGGGGTCAGGACGGCCTCGAAGGATTGGACCAGGTCGGCCGACGAGGTCACCGCCTTGCCCAGGCTGCGGACCAGTTCGACGGTACCGGCGTCCACCTTGGAGACATAGGGTATGGCCCCTTCGGGAGAATATTGCATGGCCAGGCTGGAGAAGCCGTTCAGCATCTCCTCGAGTCCCGACCTCAAATCCTGCCACCGCAGATAGACGAGCTTCTCGCCGGGAAGGTGATCCAACATGGAGGACTCGATCCGGTGCACCAGCTTGGTGGGGGTCCCTTGGGCGGGGACCAGGTAGAACCAGCGCCTGGTGGAATGTTGGGACTCCGGGATCCCCAGGATCCGGTTGGCGAGCGGGTCGGTGAAGCGGAAGTCGTAGAAGAGCCAAGCCGGGACTCGGAGGTGGTTGAGAGAATCCTGGATTCGCCGGATCAGAGGATCGTTCGTCACTTTTCTCACCCGACCTGCTGGTAGCTCTCGACGATGGTCCGCCGGACCTGCCGGGCCAGGGCGTCGAGCTTCAGGTTGCGGTAGCGGCCCCTTGGGATGGACTCGTGGATGATCATCTCCATCTTCCCCGGCTGGATCAACACCGATCCCCGGGGCAGACGGCGATGAGATCCCACGATGGTCACGGGGACGATGGACGCGCCCGTCTGGCGGGCCAACAGGAAGCTTCCCCGCTTGAAGGGAGCGACCCCTTTGCCCCAGGTCCGCATCCCCTCGGGAAAGATGACCATGGAGACGCCGGAACGGATCTGGCTGCCCGCGGTCCGGAAGGCCCGCAGCGTCTGCCGAGGGTGCAGGCGATCCACGCGGATGTATCCGGCTCGTTTCAGATGCCATCCCAGAAACGGCCAATGGAACAGGGAGGACTTGGCTACGAACCGGAAGTCGAAGGGGAGGCAGCCCAGGAAGGCAAAGATGTCGAACATGCTCAGGTGGTTGGCGGCGAAGACGTACGCGCCCCCCGGGTCCAGCTTCTCCAGTCCTCGAACCTGGACCTGGACCCGGGAGATCCGAAGGATCATCCGGCTCCATGATCGCGCACACCAACTCTGCCGTTCCCCCCCCTCGTCGGCCACTGACAGAATCAGGCTCAGCGACGCCATGATGGCGGTGAGAGACAGAATGAGTGGGACCCGCCAGATCGCATTGACGCAAGCCAGCGCGGACATGGAAGCCATCGTAAGGGACCAACCCTCGCCCCGCAAGAATTGAGGCGACGTAGGGGCAGCCCTTGTGTGGCCGCCCTTCGTCACCGTCCACCGGGACCCGGCGCGGGATGGATGACGCGACGACTTCTGCTGTCGGCTGATAAAATCGAAGAGTTGTGCCGGCTCCACGCCTCTACATCATCGACGGCATGTCCCAGTTCTACCGGGCGTACTATGCCATCCGGAGATTGACCAACCGGGAGGGGCTTCCCACCGGCGCCGTCTTCGGATTCACGAGCATGCTGCGCAAGCTGGTCGAGGAAGAGAAGCCGGACTATCTGGCCGTGGCCATGGATCTTCCCGGGCCCACGGTTCGGCACGAGCAGTTTCCCGACTACAAGGCGACCCGGCCACCCATGCCGGAAGACCTGTCGCGGCAGATCCCCTACCTCCATCGGGTGTGCCGGGTCTTTCGGGTGCCCATGCTCTCCCACCCGGGATACGAGGCGGACGACATTATCGCCACCGTCACCCGGCAGGCGGGGAAAAACGGTCTGGAGGTGGTCATCGTCACCGTCGACAAGGACCTTTTCCAGATCGTGGACTCGGGCGTGACCATTCTCGATACGCGAACCATGACCCGATTCGACGCGGCCAAGGTGGAGAAGAAGTTCGGAGTCAGGCCTCAGCAACTGGGCGACTTCCTGAGCCTGGTCGGCGACACCTCCGACAACATCCCGGGCGCGAAGGGAATCGGCCAGAAGGGCGCCGCGCTGCTGCTCCGGAGCTACGGGGATCTGGACAATCTGCTGGCCCACAGGGACGAGGTCCGGCGCAAGACCTATCGGGAGAGTCTCCAGCAGAACGAAGCCGTGGTCCGGCAGAGCCGCGAACTGGTGACCATGTACGACCGGATTCCGCTGGATCTGGACCTGGAGACCCTCAGGGTCGCGGAACCGGATCCGGCCGAGGGCCGGAAGCTCTTCCTGGAGCTGAATTTCACCAGACTGCTGGAGGAGTTCCTACCCGAACCGGAGGCGGCCGGAGGCGAGTACGAGCGATTCGAGAGCGGCTCGCAGCTGGACGCCCTCCTGACCCGGTTGGAAGGCGCCGAGGCCGGATTGGCGCTGCTTCCCGGCGCCAAAGGGGAGCCTGTGCGGGGCGTCGGCGTTTCGATGGGACAGGGGAAGGGGATCCACTTGAGTGGGGATCTCCTGAAGGGAGGCTCCGACCGGATCCTCTCCCTCTTGAATCGACCCAAACGGTGGATCATTCACGATTTGAAGCCCTTGCTCATGCTGGCTCGGACCCGGGGGTGGCAGCTGACGTCCGAGTTCGCCGATACGCGCCTCATGGCCTACCTGTTGACTCCCAACCAGAACGACTTCTCGTTGAAGCGTCTGGCGACCCAGCGTCTCCAGACCCGGCTGAGCGAGTCCGAAGCGGGCCTCTTCCCGGACGAGGAGGAGCTGCTGGCCCGGTCGGCCGACCTGACCCTTCGGCTCTTCCGCGTGCTGGAGGCGGCGGTCAGGACCCACGGGTTGGAGGATCTGCTCCTCGAGGTGGAGATTCCCCTGGTGCAGGTGTTGGCCGACATGGAGGCCGCCGGGGTGAAGGTGGACCGGGAGATGCTGGAGTCCATGTCGCGCCAAATGGGCCAGGAGATCCAGGTCCTCGCGGACCGCATCACCGAACTGGCCGGCGAGAAGTTCAACCTCAACTCGCCCAAGCAACTCGGGGCGATCCTGTTCGAGAAACTGGGACTCCCTCCCCCCAAGAAGACGCCCAAGGCGAAACACTTCTCCACCGGAGTCGAGGTGCTGCAACGGTTGGCCGGCGAGCACGAGATCGCCGAACGCGTCCTCGAGTACCGGGAGCAGACGAAGCTGAAGAACACCTACCTGGACGCGCTGCCCGGACTGGTCGACCCCGGTTCCGGCAGGATCCACACCTCCTACAACCAGATGGTGGCGGCGACGGGGCGCCTCTCCTCCAGCAACCCCAACCTCCAGAACATCCCCATCAAGACCGATCTGGGCCGGGAGATCCGGCGAGCCTTCGTGGCCGAAGAGGGATATTGGCTGCTGGCGGCCGACTATTCGCAAATCGAGCTCAGAGTCATGGCACACCTCTCCGAGGATCCGGTCCTGGTGGACGCATTCCGCCAGGGAGAGGATATCCACGAGCGGACGGCCGCCGAGGTCCTGGGGGAGAGCACCGATCTGAGTCCCCGGGAACGGCGCCGCTACGCCAAGATCATCAATTTCGGGATCCTCTACGGGGTCAGCGCCTTCGGCCTGGCTCGGAACTTGGAGATCGGACGGTGGGAAGCCAAGCGTCTCATCGACGAGTACTTCCAGCGTTACCAGGGCATCAAGCGCTGGTCGGAATCGACTCTGGCGGAGGCTTACGAGACGGGGTATGTGCGAACCCTTTTCGGTCGTATCCGCCAGATCCCGGAACTGAAGAGCAAGAACTGGAACCTCAGGAGCTTCGGGGAGCGGACCGCCATCAACGCCCCCATCCAGGGCACGGCCGCGGACCTGATCAAGATGGCCATGGTCTCGACTCACCGGTCCCTTTCCCGGAGAGGGCTCTCAAGCAGGCTCATTCTGCAGGTGCACGACGAGTTGGTGGTGGAGGTGCTGGAAGCGGAGATGGACGAAGTCCGGGAACTGGTCCGGGAGAAGATGGAAGAGGTGGCTTCCCTGCAGGTGCCGCTGAAGGTGGACATGGCCGTGGGGCGATCCTGGTATGAAGCCAAGTGACAGGACCGGCGGCTTTCTTGCCGCCGAATTCCCAAGGCAGGTTGGGCCAGGGATGACACGGGCGGCTGGAGGCAGGAATTCAACTCGAAATGAAATTTAGTTGGAACAAATTGGCATTTCCTGCCGTCTTAGTTAATTAGGGAGGTTGAACACTTGGCCGGCACTCTGACATTTGCCGATAACGCCCTCATCGTCGCCTACCTGAAAGGCGATGAGTACGCCTTTCAGGTTCTGGTAGACCGTTACCAGGACCGTTTGGTCAACTACATCTACAATCTCATCCGCGACTACGATCAGGCGGTGGACCTCTCGCAGGAAACGTTCATCCGAGTCTTCCGCCACGCTCACCGGTACAAGGGCAACTACCGGTTCTCGACCTGGATCTACAAGATCGCCACCAACCTCGCCCTGGACGAGATGCGGCGGAGAAAGCGGCGGGGTTTCTTTCTGACCCAGCGGCTCTTCGGTAACTCCGAACAGGGAGAAACGGAAATCCAGGTCAGTGACGACCGGCCTTCACCCGAAGCCGATCTGGGGAGCAAGGAGAAGGCTCGGTTGCTGCGTACCGCCATCGACTCGTTGCCCCCGCGCTATCGCCTGGTCTTCGTTCTCAAGGAGGTCCAGGAGCTATCGCTGCAGGAAACGGGCACCGTGTTGAACCTTTCGGTGGGGACCGTAAAATCGAGGCTCCACCGGGCCAAGCGGCTGCTTCGAGACAAGCTTTCCAGGTTTTTATGAACTGCCGGGAGATCGAAGAAAAGCTGCTGGACGAGGGGACGAACGTCCAGCAGGCCAGCGTCTTGGCCCACCTTCATGAATGCTCCGGTTGCCGCGGACTCTATGAGGATCTGGCGGCGCTGGAGACAATGAACCGCTCACTCAGACAGGGGGTGAAGGCGCCGCCGGACTTCTACCGCAAGATTGCGGGAGGTTTCATGTCCGGCGGTGACTTGGAGCGTCTGGTTCTACGGGGGTTGGCTTCGGTGATGCTGTTCGTGACCAGCGGGGTTCTGGTTCCATCACAGTCGGCGGAGGTTTCCGGCGGCGGTGAGAGCCCGGTCGTGGAGTCGCGGCGGTCGCAGAGTCCCCGGGATTGGGTCCGGAACCGCTCCCAGCGGGAAGACCTTCATCGTTGGGTCAAGGAAGACCAGCCGGTGTCATCCTCCTATATCGAACTCCGCGCGGAAGACTCTTCCGGAACACCGGTTCTGGTGCGGGTGCCCCGCACCGTCGAGGTGCGTACCAGCGGCCTGCATCACGGGCTCTACTGGCAACGGGTCAGCCACTAGGAGTCTGCGCGGTAGACCAATTTCTGCGGCGCAGGCCTAACCCCTGATCCGTGTTTCTCACCGCTCCCCCGGTGACGAATTTGTGTTTGTGGATGCTTGTGGTTCGCTTCGGTTTCATGGCCTCCAACTTATTCGGCGCCACCAGACTCCTGAATCCCTTGAAACGCCTGACCCTTCCTCCGGCTGCACCGATGGCGGCGGTGCTGGTTGTGCTGGCGTTGGCCAGTTCCGCCGCCGCTGAGGCGGCACCACCCGAACCGGTCCAGGATTCCATGGTCCGGCTCTCCATGGGACGTCGTTTCCACGGCGTCGTCTACCGGGACGGGATGGTGCCCCAGGTCCAGGTGCACGAGAAGATCCTGCTGGAAGGGGCCTTTCTCGACTCCGGGCACATCGTCTCCTATCTGGGCAGCCACGGGGTCGATCTGGACCATCCTGCCGTGAAGATCGTTCTGAGACCGGGAGCGGCGGACCAGGCCCCGCTTCGGCTGGTGGGGGTGGACGAGCGGATGAGTCTGGCGGTTCTGGAACACGCCGGTCCATTTCGGCCGGCTCTGCCGGCGCCGAGCGAAGCCAACCCGACACAGGTCCGCATGGCTTACGCCGGAGAGTCTGGCTGGAACGTCCTCTCCTGCAAGATTCTCCGCTGGGAACCGGAGCAGATCAGCCCCGAGAGGACGGTCCTGTTGAGACCTCGGGAAGTGCCCCACGAGGCGGGCCTCTGGGAAGGTGGGTTCCTGCTGGACCACAACCAACAGGTCTTGGGTCTGGTGACACGCGTGAGCCGTCATCCGCTGGGGCGGAGTCTCAGCTGCCGGCTTCTGCCCTGGTCGTTGGTGCGGCAGTCTGCCCGGCAGGTGGTGTCCAGAAACGGTCACGTTCGTTCGGGTTGGCTGGGAGTCTACGTGAGAGCAGGCGGAGACGGGCCGCAGATCGATGGAATCGAACCTGGGAGCCCGGCGGAAAGGGCAGGACTCCAGTCGGGGGACGTGGTGTTGAAAGTGGCGGAGCGGCAAGCTCCGTCGCTGGAGGGCCTCTTGGAGGCCATCCGCCGAAGGGAGCCGGGATCGCGGCTGGATCTGGTGATCCGGCGGGGAGGCGTCACCCGGGAAGTCGAGGCCACCTTGGCGCCGAGACCCCCTCTGCATTCGCATCTGGCTTGGCGGATGGAGTTGCCCGCCGCCGCCGGCGGCCGTCTGATCGAAGAGATGTTTCTACAGAGGGTGCTGGTGCCGGTTCCAACCGGTTTGGGACTGGTCGTCGATCCCTGGGTGCCGGATGGAATGGTTGGGGCCTCGGGCCCGATCGAGAGAGGACTCCGGGTGAAATCGGTGGGGATCGAAAGCATCGGTTACCGGGCGGGTCTCCGCAGCGGAGATATCCTGATCCGGGTCAACGGCCACTCCGTAGCATCTACGGTCGATCTGCAGAGGTCCTCGCAGACGGGGGTGGATGGATTTCTGATTCTCCATTATCTTCGGGGAGGCCAGCTCCGGACCTACCGCCTGCGGGTGCCTTGACCAGGAGCGGCGGCGTGGAGCGGCGGTTTCCAACCGCCGATCTCCCAAGCCGCCATTGGATCAGGCGAGCATGGGCGAATGGGTGACCAGATAGTCACCCCGCTTCAGCAAACGAAAGAGGGCCCCCTACGTGCCCACCGGCGGCGAACATGATCAGGCCTCCTGTAGTTTCCGGTCTTCCGTTTGGGATTTATCGTTTGGGATTTGGGATTTCTCTTAGATAGTGACCGACCTCCTCTCCGTTCGCGGCGCCCGGCAGCATAACCTGAAGAACGTCGATCTGGACCTCCCCCGAAACCGGATCACCGTCATCACCGGCCTCAGCGGTTCGGGGAAGTCGAGCCTGGCCTTCGACACCCTCTACGCCGAGGGACAGCGGCGCTACATCGAATCTCTCTCCACCTATGCCCGGCAGTTTCTGGAGAAGATGGAGAAGCCGGACGTGGACTCCATCGAAGGGCTGTCGCCTGCGATCTCCATCGAGCAGAAGACCACTATTCGGAGCCCCCGCTCCACCGTGGGGACCATCACCGAAGTCTACGACTACCTGCGGCTCCTCTTTTCCAGCATCGGCATGCCCAGTTGCCCGCGCTGCGACCGCCCCATCACCCGCCAGTCGGTGGACCAGATCGTCTCGCAGATCCTGGCGGACGCGCCGGGAAAACGGGGCATGATCCTGGCTCCTCTGGTCCGGGATCGGAAGGGCGAATTCAAGAAGTTGTTCGAGCGGTACCGCAGGGAGGGATACCTGCGGGCGCGGGTGGACGGATTCATGGAGTACCTGGAGGAACCTCCGCAACTGGACAAGAGGAAGAACCACACGGTGGAGATCGTCGTGGACCGGCTTCAGGTTCTGGAGGAGGCCCGGGGCCGAATCCGGAATTCGGTTCAACACGCCGTCGAGATGGCGGACGGGTTGGTGGCCTTCGCTCCCTTCGGCGGATCCGATCTGCTCTTTTCGGAACGGGCCGCCTGTGTCCAGTGTGGAATCAGCATGCCGGAGTTGGAGCCTCGCAGCTTCTCCTTCAACAGCCGTTTCGGCGCCTGTTCCGAATGCGAGGGATTGGGGATTCAGCTTCGCGTCAACTTGAGGCGCTTGATCCCGGACCGGGACGCCACCGTCGATACCCTTTCGCTGGAACTGCCCGACCAGGACCTCAAACGGTTCTTGCAAGAATCTCTGCGAGCCCTCCTGGAGCACTACTCCCTGGATCCCGAAGTCCCTCTCCGGCGGTATCCCGACCGCGTCTGGCAGGCCCTGCGTGCGGGTCTCGAAAAACCGATTCTCTTCCGCTACGGGGAACTCACCTATACGGCGCGCTTCCCGGGGTTGGAGCCGTGGTTCCAGAAGAAGCTCCGGGCCACCGGAAGCGATAAGAGAAAACAGCGGCTCCTCAGCTTCATGGTCGAGGGGGATTGTCCGGTCTGCGAGGGAAGCCGGCTTCGTCCGGAGAGCCGGGCGGTGCGCATACAGGACCGCTCCATTTCCGAATACTGCCGGATGCCGCTGGACGAGTGTCTGCCCGCTCTGGAGGCCATCCGCCTCAGCCCCCGCCAGGAGTCCATTGCCGGACCGGTCCTGGAAGAGATTCGCCACCGGGTCCGGTTTCTGCTGGAAGTGGGCCTCTCCTACCTGACTCTGGACCGGAAGGCGGCTTCGCTCTCGGGCGGGGAGGCGCAGCGGGTGAGACTGGCCACCCAGGTGGGCTCCCGGCTCCGCGGCGTCCTCTACGTCCTGGACGAACCCTCCGTGGGCCTTCACCCCCGGGACGTGGCGAGTCTGCTGGCCAGCCTGCGCCAGCTCCGGGACTTGGGGAACACGATCCTCATCGTGGAGCACGACGAGGAGACCATCCGCAACGGCGACTACGTGGTGGACCTGGGACCCGGCGCGGCCAGCCACGGGGGGCAGGTGGTGGCCGCCGGCAGCCTCCAGGAGATTCTGGACCATCCCGATTCCCTGACTGGGGCCTACCTTCGGGGAACCCGCCGGATCGAGCCTCCCGAAAGGAGCCACGCCGGAGAGCCCCGGTCCATCGAAGTCCTGGGCGCGACCCACAACAACCTCCGGGACATCGACGTCAGCTTCCCGCTGGGACGGCTGGTCCTGGTGACCGGAGTTTCGGGCTCGGGCAAGTCGTCGCTGGTGAGCGAAGTGCTCCACCGCGCCCTGAGCCGGGAGCTCTACGGTTCGTTCGCGGAGCCGGGTCCCCATCGGGAGATCCGGGGCCTGGAGCACGTGGACAAGGTCATCGAGATCGACCAGTCGCCCATCGGCCGCACCCCGCGGTCGAACCCGGCCACCTACACCGGCGTCTTCACTCCCATCCGGCAACTCTTTTCCCTTCTGCCCGAGTCCCGGTCCCGGGGCTACAAGGCCGGACGTTTCAGCTTCAACGTGCGGGGCGGCCGGTGTGAAGCCTGCCGGGGCAACGGATTGAGCAAGATCGAGATGAGCTTCCTGCCCGACGTCCACGTCGTGTGCGAGAGTTGCGCCGGCACCCGGTACAACCGGGAGACCCGCGCCATTCTCTACCGCGGCTATTCCATCTCGGACGTGCTGGGCATGACGGTGGAGGAGGCCTGCGAGCTCCTGGAGAACATCCCCACCATCAAGTCCCGTCTGACCACCCTGTTGGAGGTGGGGCTCGGATACATCCGGCTGGGCCAGTCGGCCACGACTCTTTCGGGAGGAGAGGCCCAACGGGTGAAACTGGCCAGCGAGCTCAATCGGAGGGCGACCGGGAACACCGTCTACATTCTGGACGAGCCCACGACGGGTCTTCACTTCGAGGACGTGAGACGGCTTCTGGAAATTCTCCACCGCTTGGTGGAGGTGGGGAATACGGTGATCGTCATCGAGCACAATATGGAGGTGGTCAAGAGCGCCGATTGGATCATCGATCTGGGGCCCGGCGGAGGGAGGGCCGGCGGCACCGTGGTCTGCACCGGTCCGCCGAAAACGGTGGCCGGGTTTACCGGCTCCTATACCGGTGATGCCCTGCGCCAGGTTCTGGCTGGATGAAAGGACTGCCGGCCGAGGATCACGAATCCGTAGAGGACAAGCCGGCCGGTTGGAGGCGCGGAACCTGGCCGGCGGCTTCCTTGCTGATCATTCTCTCTTGTGCCGGCTGGACTTGGCTCAGCTTCCAATTCGACTACGGCGAGGGGCATGCCGACCGTCCCATCCTGACCTTCGTCCTGCTCTACGCTTGCGCCTGGACCGGTTTTTTCCTGGGCTACCTTCAGCTCCGCAGGCGGGATCGCCAAGCGCCGCTTCTCCTGATCCTGGCGACGGCCCTGGCGGCCCGCCTCCTGCTGTTCCCCTCCGGCCTGATTCAGGAAAACGACGTTTATCGCTACGTGCTGGACGGACAGGTGCTGTCGGCGGGCGTGAATCCCTACCAGCAATCGCCTCTGGAGCTGTCGCTTCTTCCTCCGGAGCCTCTGGAACGGGCGCTGTCGGACCCCCAGGCTCAGGAGGTGATCTCCCGCATCGGGTACGCCGAGATCCCCACCCTCTACCCTCCGGCGGCTCAGGCGGCGTTCGCCGTCGGAGGTCTATTGGGCGGCTGGAACTGGACCGGACTCCGGGTTCTTTTCACCTTGGTCGACCTGGCCCTCATCGGGCTGATCGTCCTGCTGCTCACCCGTCTGGGCTCTTCCCCGTCCCGGGTGCTCCTGTACGCTTGGAACCCGCTGGTGCTGAAGGAGGTCACCAATTCGGTCCACCTGGACATCCTGCCCGCCTTTTTCGTGGTGCTTCTCATTTTGAGTCTGGAGCGCATGCAGGTTCGCGGGGGCTGGCCCTGGCTCCTGGCCGCGGCCGGATCTATGGCCGGAGGCGTGCTCTCCAAGCTGTATCCCATCCTCCTGCTGCCGGCCGCTTTCCGGTTCGTCTCGCGTGTTTCGGGCGGGAAGAAGGCCGTCACCTTCGCGGCCGGGTCTCTGATGGGGCTCGTGCTGGGGTACCTGCCCTTCTCGCCGCTGGGCCTGGATCGGTTGACCGAAGGTCTCAGGAGCTACGCGGAACGCTGGACGATGAACCAGGGCGCCTTCGACCTGTTGGAGTATCTGCTCCCCCAGCCTCGGCTCGCCTGCGGCATCCTGATCCTGGTCATCGCCGTGGCTGTGCCCTGGGTCCGCCTCCGGTCCCCCGGATCGCCGGTGGAGCTGATCGGGGTCTGCCAGTGGGTCCTGCTGTTCTGGTTCCTCCTCCTGCCCGCGCCTTTTCCCTGGTACGCCGTGGTTCTGGCGGCGCTGCTACCCGCGACTTCACGGTTCGCGTTGACGGCGCCCGCCGTCGTCGCTCTCTCGGGCGCGGCCGGTCTCTACTACCTCAGCTTCCACTTCGAGTACCAGCGGCTTCCGGAGATCTGGTGGACCTGGACCCGGCTGGCCGAGCACGGGTTGATCTGGGGGACCCTGGGATTCGGTTGGCTGCTATCCCGGCGCTAGGAGGGGCGACATCCTTGTCGCCCACAGGAGGGGCGATTTCTAATCGCCCACTGGGAGTGGCGACTTTCTTGTCGTCTGCTAGGAGGGGCGATTTCTAATCGCCCATTGGGAAAGGCGGTTTTCTTGCCGCCTGCTCTTCATTGCCGCTATGCGATTCGGTGGCCGAAAAGTGTAGAGGAGGGAAAGTGTAAAGTGGGGACTCCGTCCCCCCTGCCCCCCTGTCGGCGGCAAGAAAGCCGCCGCTCCTACCGGTGACGAAGCTCCTCACCGGGCAAGTTTCAGGAGCTGCCGGTGCACCTCCCGGGTCCGGGCCCGGGTCCGGGCCCGATCCCCGCTGTTGTCGATGACGAAATCGGCGAACCGGACCTTCTCCGCGATGGGCATCTGCGAGTCGATTCTCGCCTGGGCTTCCCGTCTCGTCAGCCCTTCCCGCCCCAGAAGGCGTTCCAACTGCTGTTCGGGGCGGCAGGAGACCACCACCATGTAGTCGTATTTCCGGTAGGAATCCGTCTCCACCATGAGAGCGGCGTCCACCATGGCCAGGGCCGGCTCCGAGCCTGGTTCCTCCGCCAAACGGGACAACCGGCGGTCCAACTCCTGATGGATTCGGGGGTGGACGATGCGGTTCAGGCGCTGCCGCCGCCGCTGCCGTTCGTCGCCGAAGACGGCGGCGCCCAGCTTCCGGCGATCGATGGCGGAATCGTCTCCCAGGATCCCGGTCCCGAAGTGTTCCACGATGTCCCGGTAGGCCGGCTCGCCGGGAAGGATGACCTGGTGGGCCACCTCGTCGGCATCGATGCACTGCACTCCCAACTGGCGGAAGTCGTTCAGGACAAAGCTCTTGCCGCAGGCGATCCCGCCGGTGAGTCCGATCTTGAGCACAGGAAGATGATAGCAGTCTGGAGGCCGGCGGCTCGTCCGATTCGGAGTCCCGACCCGAACTACGGCGAGCGTTCACCGGCGGAATCCGGCGTATGAGGAGCCGAGTAGGATTCACAAAGCGTCGGGGCCGCCAATCTTTTTTGCAACCGCACCGGGCTAACCGCCGTCTTGATAGGATAAGGACTAGGAAAGGGGGGCGACTGGATTCGACGGGAGTAGTTGAGGTCGTAGATGCATGTCGAGGTGCCACCACCTCGTAAAACCGTGGTAAAAACATCAAGTGCCAACGATGAGTTCGCACTCGCCGCGTAATTAACGCGGTCGTTCCGGCCTTCAGGCCCGCAGGGAGGTTCGGGGCGTCATTTCAGCGGGCTTGTCAGTTCCTTGCCCCTCCCTCGGCGAGGGACTGAGACCCTGATGAGGGACGGTTCGGCTGGCGGCTTTTCCAGTTTCCATGCCAGTTGGATCGGATCGGGAAACTGGATAAGCATGTAGATTCTGCCGCCGAAGGCTTCCGGACGTGGGTTCGATTCCCACCGCCTCCACCATCCTTCCAAGCACAACTCGTCTCTCCGGGAAGGTCCCCGGAGCGACGAGCGTCCCTCACGTCCTTCCCTTTCTCTGGGGCGGTCATACTCTCAACTCTTGCTCTCCTTTCGGACATTTTTATTTTGAGTCGAGAAGGACCGGAGTCTTCAGAAGGGGACAGTCACCATCTCTTTCCCGATCCTCGCCTTCTCTTGGCTCAGCGGCGGCGGCAATCTTCTTCCTTCACTCGCAGGGACTCCTCCCGAAACCTAAAGATGAGGGAGTTCAGCGGCGCGAGGACGACTTGGGCGGCGCCGCAGCGAAGCGTTCCAGCTGCTGCTCCGGGGAGCATATGCCCTACTCTGTAATCCCGCCACATTTCCCCCTTGCGGTTGCATGGCACTGCCCCGAGTACTCCACTGATACGTTGAATCCAGGACCAAAGACATGGGCGCTCACGTATGGAATTGACCCGTCTGTCTTGTCTCGGTCATAAAGATCCGTGTCGAGGCCGACCGGCCGCAGGTGCATCACCGCTGCAAGCCAGAGGCGATGCTCGGTTAGACCGATTTTCTCCGCATCGTTGCTCAAGCCTTTCACCACCACCGCCATGGGGCGGCAGCCGTTGTACAGCATCCTCCGGTCGTGGTCGTTAATATGCTGGGCGTTGATGGGCCCTACGAAGTCGAGATCGTGGATTATCACTGAGGAGATCGAGGCGATGAGTTTCAAGAATAGGATGCGACCGGTGCATCCGGGAGAGATCTTGCGGGACGAACTAGACGCGCTTGGCATGTCGGCCAATGCGCTGTCGAAAGCGCTGGACGTGCCCGTGAATCGAATCACAGCGATCCTGAATGGACAGCGGGGTGTGACCGCCAACACGGCATTGCGCCTGGCGCGCTACTTTGGGACGACTCCGCAGGTCTGGATGAACCTGCAGAAGACTTGGGAACTGCGGCGGGAAGAAATCGAGTCTGGCCGCCGGATTGTTGAGCGTGTCCAGCCCCGGCAAACGATTGGGTCGATAGCAGGGAGTACGACCGATGCCCGTTCCTGACTTTCAAATGTTGATGTTACCGGTCCTCAAGGCACTATCCGGCGGTCGAGAAACACGGCTCTCTGAGGTGCGCGAGACGGTCGCTTCCGCCGAGAGACTGACGGCCGAGGATCTCCAGGAGTTGCTCTCGTATAGATGAGAAGGGGACAGTCACCTTCTCTCGACCTTCCGGCAGAGTCATGCGCCTGTGACAGCCGCCGACGCAAACTTCGCCTTCCCAACCTGGATTAGGAGGTAAATGAAATGCTGCAGGTTCGGAGAGGATTCCATTTGCTGGCATTCATCACCATGACCCCGGTCATGATTCAGGCAGCGGCAGAGTTGGATGTGCAGGTGACGGCAGCCAGATGTCGTCATCCCAGGGCGGTCCAGGCTCCGGATGGAACCATCTATGTCTACGGGGCGCTCAAGAGTAACGATGGGGGCAGGTATTTTTGGCCGGTGGATGAGTCCGATCCCCCGTTTGGCTCGTACCTGTTCGCCGAGAAGCTGACCTCCTTGTTCTGGAGAAAGGGACTGTTCCTAGGCTTCTATTGGAACGTGACCTGTCGGGAGGCGGGTCGCTGCGTGGGGAGAATGTGGCGTTCCCGCGACGGGATGAAGACAGTAGAGAAGAAGGAAACGGTCCTCATCATGCCGGAGGCAGGATCCGTTCCCGACGATGACTTCTCGGAAGTCAAGGGCCAGAAGAGCTCGGCCATCTTCTTCCATCGGGGCATTCGAGAGATGCCGGATGGGACCCTGCTGGCCTGCATGATTGGTAGCTTCGAGCAGGACAACATGCCGACAACCGACCCTCGAAGCAAGATGGAGACTCCCTCCAAGATGAGGTCTTTCCTGATGCGCTCCGACGATCAGGGAGACACCTGGCGATACTTTTCCACCGTAGCCGCTCCGCGTGCCGGGGTGGAGGATGATACGGAGGGATTCAATGAGTGGGCGTTGCTTCCGCTGGACGATGGCCGGATGCTGGCCGTGATGCGGACCGGCCACTACTCGCCCATGGTGGCGAGCTGGAGCGGCGACGGCGGAAGAACCTGGAGCCCACCCGCCGACATGGGCCTGGGCCCTGGGGTCGACCCCTATCTGCTGAGGCTGAAGGATGGGCGCTTGGCGCTAGCCTATGGCCAGTTGGTACAGCGCCACGGGGAGAAAAATACGGACTGGAGCCAAGAAGATCAGAGAAGGAAATGCCAACTGGCAATCAATGCTGATGGCACCGGAAAGGGCTGGCTTGCCACCACGGTAGCCGACTATTCCCGGAGAATGGCCTATCCGACAATCTTCGAAGTCGAGCCCAACGTGATTCTCTACCAGTCGGGTGAGTGTCTCGAGCTCTGGCGGGTGAAGCTGCAGCCGCGGTAATCCAGTGAGCTGAACTTCAACGAGAAGTCACAAGTCGCAGGTCTCTACATCCGGACAGTCGAAAAGGGGACAGTCCCGTTCTCGCGAGGTCGGTTCCAGGGTACGAAGACCCGTGAATACGGTCAGGGAATGTCAGGGCCCAGCAGCTGGACCACCCCGGCTCGATGTTCAAGCAGACCCGTCTTGGGCTCGATCTCTCCCCGCTTCCAGCCGTCGAAGGCGGTCACCGGAAGAGTCCACGAAACGTCCTTCGAGGAATCCGTGATGAAGAGCTGCACACGATTCTCACCCGGTTTCTGGTAATGCCAGTCGGAGTTCACCACCAGCAATCGGCCGTCGGACAGCTCCACTATCCCGACTGCGATCAACAGTGGGAAGTGGGGCGCCGCATCCTCAGGGGTGAAGCTCCACGTCACTTTTTCGTTCGCATCAAACCTGATCAGGCCGAAGCGGCCGCTGCAGAGGGTGGTGCCGTCGCTCAGCGTCAGGGCCAGGGCAGGCAGACTCGGGACCGGCAGGGAGCGGAGGATCCTGCCGGCGGAATCCACTTCCACGAATCTCTCCTCGGCACGCAGCGCGACCAGGTAGTTTCCCTCCGGAGTTCGACGCAAGAGGTTGTAGCGGGTATGGAGTGTTCCTTCAGCGGGAACGGGGATCCGGTGCAGGACCTGTCCGGTCCCCGATTCCAATTCAAGAATGGCCTGCTCCTGGCTGTTGAGCACCGCTACCCGGCCGTTGGGCAAGGGCAGGCAGGTCTTGACCTTGTTCTTTCCTTCGACACGGTACTCCCACACCGTCTGCTTTTGGCGATTTATTTCTCGCACATAGCGATGCGTCCCGTAGAGAATATTTCCGTTGGTGAGAGCCCAGCCGTCGTAGATCAGGTCGTCGAACTCGCCGGGAGATTGTCCGTCGAGTGGAGGGACGGTGAATGACCAGGAACAGCGGCCATCGGATTCGACGATGTAGAGCCCTTCCGACGAGACCAGGAAGAAGCGCCCGATGCCGTCCGGATCAGGCTTCCCGGACCCGGCCCCCTCGCACCAAGCCGTCCCGATACCGAAAAAAGCCAGGGCAGAAACCAGCAGAACAACGATGTGTCTCATATCTGAAGCCAATGAATAGCCATACACTCTTCGAGATTGCGGGTCAAATGAGATGGCGGTGGGAGATCTGAGAACGGACCGCGGACGAAATGGGGACAGTCACCACCTCATTCCCTTCCTCCGAGGGAACGGCTTCTCCTTGATAGCACTACCATCAAGCTATAAAGAATTAAGAATTGGCGCGAGTGCCGGTATGCTGAACGGGGGACGAGACTGCATGCGAAGTCTCACAGGCGGCGCACGACAACAGGCGCGAAGCCGCCTGGACATCACCTGCCAGACTCCCAGGGTTTCATGACGGGTTTGTGAAGGGCACACGTACGCGTGCGATCGTGGGGTCGTTCGTCTTCTTCTGGGTCGCTCCCGCTGTCGTTGCCGGCGTCGGCCCGTTCGCACTGGTCGGTTGGACGATGCAGCCACCTCTGCTCGGGCTACCGGGCGAGCGGGTAGTGGGTGTCGCGGCGGTCGCGGCGGGCCTGGCCTGCCTGCTGGACTGCTTCGCCCGCTTCGTTCTTGAGGGGCGTGGCACACCGGCACCGGTGGCGCAGACCGAAGTGCTGGTGGCGTCCGGCCTCTATCGGTTCGTGCGAAACCCAATGTACGTCTCCGTGCTGATCATCATTTCAGGGCAGGCGTTGCTCTTCGGCCAGGCCCGCCTGTTCGCGTACGCAGGGGTGATGCTGGTGGCGTTCCACCTGAATGTGCTGTTCTATGAGGAGCCGACACTTCGTCAAAGATTCGGAGGATCATACGAAACCTATTTACTGCACGTGGATCGATGGTGGCCACGTCTGACGCCGTGGCGCGGGTCAGGTACGTCAGCCTCCTGACGACGGCGGCGATGGTCGCCTTCGCCGCCAACTCGGTCCTGTGCCGCGCGGCGCTCGGGGGCGGGGAGATCGACGCGGCCAGCTTCTCCGCGATTCGTCTGCTGTCGGGGGCGCTGGCCCTCGCGGCCATCAACGCCGTGCGGCGGGGAGCGCGCACGCCGCGCAGGGCGGGCTGGTTCTCCGCGGCGCTCCTGTTCCTTTACGCGGTCCCGTTCTCCTTCGCGTACAACACGCTCACGACCGGCACGGGCGCGCTGATCCTCTTTGCCGCGGTGCAGGCCACGATGCTCGTCGCGGGCCTGGTCTCCGGTGAGCGCCCTCGTCTGCTGCAGTGGATCGGCTTGGCCTCCGCACTCGGCGGCATGACGTACCTGGTGCTGCCGGGCGTGACGGCGCCGTCTCCCACGGGCAGCGTGCTCATGGCGGTGGCCGGGATCGCCTGGGGGCTGTACTCGCTTCACGGCCGCGGTGCTACGGACCCGCTGGGAGAAACCCGCGATAACTTCGTTCGCAGCGTGCCGATGGTCGCGGTAGTCAGCCTGCTGAGCGTGGGAGACTTCGAGATCACGCCTGCCGGCGCGCTGCTCGCCGTCACCTCCGGCGCGCTGGCGTCGGGGGCCGGCTATGCGATCTGGTACACGGTGCTGGGCGGCCTCACCGCGACCTTCGCGGCCACAGTGCAGCTGTCCGTACCCGTGATCGCCGCGGCGGGCGGCGTGCTCATCATGGGAGAGTCCGTCACGTTTCGGCTCGTGCTCTCCTCCGTGCTGATTCTTGGCGGCGTGGCGCTGGCACTCCCGCGATCGCGGCGGGCCGGTCCATAAAGCGGCCGCCGGCGCTGGCGGACGTCACCGGACGTGAGCGCGGATCTGGCGGGTCACCCGCGCGCGCGAGAAGGGGACAGTCACCATCTCTGCGTGTTTTCGAGAAGGAAATCGTGTAGTAGGCTGGTTAACTAACGCAGACGCTGCCAAGCAGTGGCATTTCCAGAACGGTTTGTGGGGCATGATTTATGAAGAGCAGCTTCTCGAGCGGTAGAGAACTAACGCCGTCGGAACGAGAGTTCCACGTTGGAGAACTTGAGGAGCACGGTTACACGATCATCCCGGACGCTCTCGACGCCGAGTATTTTGCTCCAGCCATTCAGGCGGCCGAAGATATCTACCAACGGGAGAGCGAAATCGCTCTGCGGCTGGGAACTTCGTCTGAGCACTGCTGGTCCGCCCACTGTATCGTGGGCAAGCACCCTTGCTTCGAAACGTTCTACCTGAACCCGGCGGTCCTCTCCGTGTGCCGTGACTACTTGGGTGAGGATATGGTTCTGTACGATACGACGGCGCGTTCGATTCGACCCAGCGAGGGCAGGGAACCCGGGCGCGGGTTTCAGATTCACGCCGACCGGTCTCCGTTCAGCATCGTGCCCTTCGAGGACGGCAGGCACTACCCGATGGCAATCAATGTCGCCTGGGCGGTTGTGGATTTCAAAGCCGAAAACGGCGCTACGCTGGTTTGGCCCGGCACTCACAAATCTTGCCGGATCCCCGACCCGGATGCGGACTACCCGGGATCCCACCAAGCGACTGTTCCCGCGGGTACGGCCATCGTCTGGGATGCGGCGCTTTGGCACGCCAGCGGCATCAACCGTAGCAACCACGACCGGCATTCCATCTTGGCCTTTTTTCATCGCTGGTGGGTCAAAGGGATGATCGACAACGCCCGCGTCATCCCGCAGAGCGTGCAAGATCGTCTCCTCCCGGAAATGCGAAAGCTGCTGGGTCTCGAGGAGACCATCCCCGAGTACACGGAGGTTCGCGCTCTTTCTCCCGAACAGATCAAACGACTGACACCCTGGGAGAAGGATGTGCTGGGGATTGGGACCTACTGAGGGACCAAGGCACACGTCCGTTCGCTCGGTGGATTTCCTTCTACAATCCGAATAGGATTTCGAGTACAAGCCCAAGGTAGTCGCGTGATCCTATTCGTAATCGCCCTCAGTCTGCTCGGAGCCCCCGAGGAACCCGGTCAAAACCGTATCGACTTCTTCGAGAAGAAGATCCGTCCGGTGCTGGCGGAGCGCTGCTATCAGTGTCACTCGGCAGAGGCCGCCGGCACGGGAATGCTGATGGGGAAGCTGCAGCTGGACACGCGGGAGGGTGTCGAGCGGGGCGGGGCGCGGGGCTCCGTCGTCGTGCCGGGGCGACCCGATCAGTCGATGCTGATCGACGCTCTCAACTACACCGACCCCAACCTGCAGATGCCGCCGGGCGGCAAACTGCCCGACCAGGTCATCGCTGACTTCGTCAAATGGGTGGCCCTCGGCGCGCCCGATCCGAGAGATGCGAAGGCCATTGACACGGCGAAGATGGATCTCGAATCAGGACGCCGCCACTGGGCCTTCCGCCCGCTGCGTCCTGTCGATCCGCCTCAGGTGTCCGCGGCAGGTCCGGATGAGGCCGCGTGGCGGGACTCGCCCATTGATCGTTTCGTCCTCGCCACGCTGCACGAGAAGCAGTTTCGTCCGGCACAGGAGGCCGATCGTCCCACGCTGATTCGCCGCGCCTACTTCGACCTGATCGGTCTGCCGCCTGCGCCCGACGAAGTCGAGGCGTTCGTTCGAGATTCTTCTGCGGAACCCTTTCGCCAGCTCGTTGACCGGCTGCTCGCCAGCCCGCACTACGGCGAACGGTGGGGACGGCACTGGTTGGATGTGGCTCGGTTTGGCGAGAGCCTTGGAGCACACGAGGGGGACAACGCACTTCGAGAGGACGCGTATCGATACCGCGACGCCGTGATTCGCGCTTTCAATGACGATCTGCCTTACGACGAGTTCGTCCGCGACCAGGTTGCCGGCGCTCCGAAAGGTTTCCCCGCCGGCCGGCGGGATCTGGGCATGTTCGTTCACATTGGGACGAACCTGAGCGGGAGCGACAACCCGAACGATCGCAAGTTTCACCGCCTCGACGACATGGTGTCGGCGACCGGTCAGGCGTTCCTTGCCCTCACGGTCGGGTGTGCGCGTTGCCACGACCACAAGATCGACCCGATCACGGCCGAAGAGTATTACCAGTTGACGGCCGTATTCTTCGACGAAGCCGAGGTCAAGCCGGACGCAGGCGGCAAGCACGTCCCCCTGGAGGTGACCACACCCCATCTGCTGGCCGGGGGCAGTTGGCAGCGGCCCGTCAAGCCGGTCGAACCCGGTTTCCTGCGCGTCATGATGCGGGACGGTCGCAGCGCGAAGGATTGGCGGCCCCGTTCCGAAGCCGCCGATGGCCCCGAGGAGGAGCTCGAGGCATCGAAGCTTCGGATGCTTGCGAACTGGATGACCGACGTCGAGCATGGCGCCGGCGCGTTGCTGGCTCGGGTGATCGTCAATCGTCTCTGGCAACATCATTTCGGGCGCGGCATCGTCAGCACCCCGAATGATTTCGGCAGACTCGGAACCGAGCCCACCCACCCCGCTCTGCTGGATTGGCTCGCTTCCCAGCTCGTCCAGGAGGGCTGGCGATTGAAACCGATCCACCGGCTGATCATGAACAGCTCCGTGTACAAACAGGCGGCCAGCACGAAGTTGGCTCAGGCCCGGCACGATGCTTACAACGAGTACCTGTGGCACCGCAGGCCCTTGCGCATGGAGGCGGAAGTCATCCGCGACCACATGTTGAGCGTCTCCGGCGCTCTGCGCCCGGACATGTACGGGCCCAGCACTCCCATTGGCAGCCGCAAGAAACCTTTCAAGGACACGCCGGACACCTGGCGCCGGTCCGTCTACCTCATGTCGCCGCGCTTCAACCTCCATCCGGTCCTCAAGATCTTCGACCTTCCGGACAACACGCAAAGCGTCGGCCTTCGTCACATCAGCACGACACCGGGCAGCACGGCGTTCATGCTGAATGCGCCATTCGTGTGGGAGCAGGCGACGCGCTTCGCCGAACGGGTGCGGGACAGAGTCGGAGGCGACCCCGGCCGACAGATCGAGTCGGCCTACCGGATTGCTCTTTCCCGGCCACCGACCGTGGAAGAACGCGAGATCGGCCTGTCGTTTCTCGGTCAACGGCGCGCCGGCGCGTTGGAGGAAAGCAACGAGCCGGGGTCCTTGGATGCTCAAAGCCCGCTGGTACAGTACTGCCATGCCGTCATGAGCCTGAACGAGTTCATCTATGTTCACTGACGGAGCCGATGGAACTCGACCGGTGGGCCGGGACCGCCGTGGGTTCCTCAAGGAACTCGGCCTGGGCGGCATCGCGCGGGAGCGGCGGCTTTCTTGTCGCCGGCTGGGAGCGGCGACTTTCTTGTCGCCGGCCTCCGTGGGAGCGGACAATCACCTCTTTTCTCCCGTACATTCTTGCCATTCCGTCTTTAGCCTGAGCGGGTTCATCCATGTTCACTGACGCAGCCAATGAAACTCGACCGGTGGGTCGGAACCGCCGGGGGTTCCTCAAGGAGCTCGGCTTGGGCGGCATCGCTCTGACCAGCCTGCTCGCGGACCAGACGGCGAACGGTGCGGTGGCCGTGCCGGGGGCAGACCTCAGCGAGCCGCTTGCTCCCAGGCAGCCACACTTCGCTCCCAGGGCCAGGAACGTCATCTTGCTGTTCATGGTCGGTGGCGCAAGTCAGATTGAGACGTTCGATCATAAGCCGCTTCTGAAAAAGTACGCCGGAAGAGCGGCACAAGACATATTTCCCAAAGAAGACCTGGACGGCCTCAACCCGTCGAAGACGTTCTACAACACGCGCATCGTTCCGCCGGTGTTCTCCTTCAAGCGCTATGGCCAGAGCGGCGCGTGGGTCAGCGAGATCTTCCCGAATCTGACGAAGGTGGTCGACGACATCGCATTCATCAAATCGATGCACACCGATTCACCGCTTCACTCCACAGGCCAGATCCTCATGCACACGGGTTATTCCAGACAGGGCCACCCCAGTCTTGGTTCCTGGGTGACCTACGGGCTGGGGACGGAAAACCGGAACATGCCGGGATTCGTGGCGATGGCGGACGGCCGTCCGTCCGGCGGGCGCTCGCTTCACGATGCCGGATTCCTCCCTGGTATCCACCAGGCCACGCTGGTGGACGTCAAGCCCGGGAATCCACCGGTGCCGCACATCAAGGCGCCGGCCTTTCTGAGCCCAGGACAGCATCGCCGGCAACTGGATCTGGTGCGGAAGTTGAATCGCCTCCATCGCGGCAGGCATCGCACGCAGCCCGACCTCGACGCGCGCATCGCTTCATTCGAGACGGCGTTTCGCATGCAGATGGAAGCGCCGGAACTCTTCGATATCCGTAACGAGCCGGACTCGGTGAAGGCGCTTTACGGCGACACCGACTTCGGGAGGAAGTGCCTGACGGCGAGACGGCTGGTGGAGAGCGGCGTCCGTTTCGTGGAGATTCTCGACGGCGCCCACGGGCGGCAATGGGACGCCCACGGCAACCGCGGCGGGCTCATCAAGAACCACCGCACCAACGCGGCGCGCACCGATCAGGGCATCACGGCCCTCATCATGGACCTGAAGTCACGCGGCCTGCTGGACGAGACTCTCGTCGTCTGGGCCACTGAGTTCGGTCGCACGCCGTTTGAGGAGGCGGATAAGACGCTTACAAAAACAACCCTCGGCCGCAGCCATCACCATTACGGCTTCTCCATGTGGATGGCGGGCGGCGGCGTCAAGCCGGGGATCACCTACGGTGCCACCGACGAACTCGGCATGCACGCCATCAAGGACCGCGTCTCGCATCACGATCTCCACGCCACCATCCTCCACCTGTTGGGCCTGGATCACGAACAGCTCACCTTCCGCCACAACAGCCGCGACTTCCGCCTGACCGACGTCTACGGCAATGTCGTGCACGACATCATTGCCTGATCGGGTACTGTCAATTTAGGGCTGGCCACACCCTCACGGCCCTGCGCGGCATCGCGCGGGAGCGGCGGCTTTCTTGCCGCCGAGGAGGGGCGATTTCTAATCGCCCTGCCGCCGTCTTCCGTGTGGGAAGGGAACTGAGAATGGGACAGTCACCTCCTCTCTCGAGTACACTCGCTTGGCGATGTTGGATGTCACCGCGGGCCTAACCAACGAAGAGCTTTACGATCACGCCAAGTCTGTGGGGGGAGAGTCTTTTCCAATCGAGTTGGCGGATCGCCTTCTGGCGGGAGAGAACGCCGTCAGGGTATACCGGGACCATCGCCGCATGACCCAGAATCAGCTGGCCGGTGCCGCTGGGATCAACCCACTCTATCTGTCGCAAATCGAGAGGGGCGTCCGCACCGGCCCGGCTCGAACCTTGGCCGCGCTCGCCGAGGCGCTCGGCGTCGACGTGGACGACCTGATCTGATTCACATGGAGATCTATCAGGAGAAGGGGACAGTCACCTCCTCTCTCTTGTACAATCTTGCCATTCCGTCTTTTGCCTGAGCGGGTTCATCCATGTTCACCAACGCAGGCTACGAAGCTCGACCGGTTGGTTGGGACCGCCGTGGGTTCCTCAAGGAACTCGGCCTGGGCGGCATCGCGCTGGCCAGCCTGATCGCGGACCAGACGGCGAGCGGTGCGGCGGCCGTGCCGGCGGGTGACCTCAGCGAGCCACTCGCGCCCAGGCAGCCACACTTCGCCCCCAGGGCGAGGAACGTCATCTTCCTGTTCATGGTCGGTGGCGCGAGTCAGCTTGAGACGTTCGATCACAAGCCGCTTCTGAAAAAGTACGCCGGAAGATTGGCACGAGACATCTTCTCCAAAGAAGACCTGGAAGGCCTTAACCCGGAGAAGACGTACACCAACACGCGCATCGTTCCGCCGGTGTTTTCCTTCAAGCGGTATGGCCAGAGCGGCGCGTGGGTCAGCGAGATTTTCCCGAACCTGACGAAGGTGGTCGACGACATCGCATTCATCAACTCGATGCACACCGATTCAGCGATTCACGGCCCCGGCCAGATCCTCATGCATACGGGTTATTCCAGGCAGGGCCACCCCAGTCTTGGCTCGTGGGTGACCTACGGGCTGGGGACGGAGAACCGGAACATGCCGGGATTCGTGGCGATGACGGACGGCCGTCCGTCCGGCGGGCGCGCGCTTCACGATGCCGGATTCCTCCCTGGTATCCACCAGGCTACGCTGGCGGACGCCAAGCCCGGAAATCCACCGGTGCCGCACATCAAGGCGCCGGCGTTTCTCAGCCGAGACCGGCAGCGCGAGCAGTTGGATCTGGTGCGGAAGTTGAATCGCCTCCATCGCGGCAGGCATCGTACGCAGCCCGAGCTCGACGCGCGCATCGCTGCATTCGAGACGGCGTTTCGCATGCAGATGGAAGCGCCGGAGCTCTTCGATATCCGTAACGAGCCGGACTCGGTGAAGGCGCTTTACGGCGACACCGACTTCGGGAGGAAGTGCCTGACGGCGAGACGGCTGGTGGAGAGCGGCGTCCGTTTCGTGGAGATTCTCGACGGCGCCCCCAGACGGCTATGGGACGCGCACGGCAACCGCGGCGGGCTCATCAAGAACCACCGCACGAACGCCGCGCGCACCGACCGCGGCATCACGGCCCTCATCATGGACCTGAAGTCACGCGGTCTGCTCGACGAGACGCTCGTCGTCTGGGCCACTGAGTTCGGTCGCACGCCGATGGAGGAGTCGGATATGACGCTGACCAAAACAACCCTCGGGCGCGGCCATCACCACTACGGCTTCTCCATGTGGATGGCGGGCGGCGGCGTCAAGCCGGGGATCACGCACGGCGCCACCGACGAGCTCGGCATGCACGCCATCAAGGACCGCGTCTCGCATCACGATCTTCACGCCACGATCCTTCACCTGTTGGGCCTGGATCACAAACGGCTCACCTTCCGCCACAACAGCCGCGACTTCCGCCTGACCGACGTCCACGGCAACGTCGTGCACGAGATCATTGCCTGATAGCGCGGGAGAAGGGGGCTGTTGCCTTCTCTACTGCTTTTTGAACAGCGACGATATTGATTTGGTGTGCGCTGGCCTCAAGAAGCAGCTTGATCGCTACATTCGCATGTGGACAGGAACGCGGCTGAGCTAACTTATTGCCGCGCACATGTAATGAGGGGTGAGCGGAAGTCGTACCAAGTATCCGTACTGTCGTCTCAGCCGATTCATATCTTCACAAATGTGCCAAACTCGACAGTCTGTTCTGAACTGCCATGTATCAAGATAAGGGCATGCGGCAACTGATCAACGTCGCCTCACGCGTCTTCGATCTCGGTAATTTGGCTGACGTGACTCGCCTAAAGGGTGGCCTTCTCAACGAAGTCTATCGCCTACAAACATCTTGCGGTAAGTATGTGATGAAAGTCAATCGAGTGAGACAGTCCAAGACTGCATTGGAACACTTGGCGTCATTTTTGTCTTACTTAGAAGAACATGGAATGACAGTGGATGGTTTCGTCCGCACCATTCAAGGACATGCGGTCTTTCAGGACAAGGGATTGTTCATCACTGTCCACAGATACATCCCAGGAATGGTCTATCATTCTCCATTGGCTCTTACGAGCACCCAGCAGACGAAAATGATGGCTTTCCTCGCAAC
The DNA here is from genome assembly GCA_965263035.1 of Acidobacteriota bacterium. GTDB lineage: Bacteria > Acidobacteriota > UBA6911 > RPQK01 > JAJDTT01 > JAJDTT01. The sequence continues at coordinate 2,298,056 of OZ253580.1, read as the reverse complement.
TTACCATGCTGCAGTCGACGATTATCAAGTTACCCAAGAACTTGTTGCCTCTGATGAAGTATTGCCAATTGTATATACAGAAGATCTGGACCATTTGAAAGGCCGGTTTCAGGCACTCGCAATGCCTAACAGAGACTTAGAAGCCACTGTCAATAGAAGTATCGATAGGTTGCGGGTATTTTGGGCATCGGAGCCCTACAAGAGACTCAAAAGAACAGCCAACCACGGGGATTATAGATCTTGCAATGTCGTATTTGATGGAAAGGACATCCGCGGATTGCTCGATTGGGATTTGCTTTCTTACGGTCCCCGTCTTCTAGATGTCGTAGTCGCATCGAATGACCTTTCCAAGGTAATCGCGGGATCCTTGTCGAAACATCCTGGTGAGTGGCTCGAACATTTTGTGAAATACTTCGGGGCGTATGCAATGACAGCTGAGGAATTGAACATTGGGATCACAGAGCTTGAAATCGAAGCCATTCCACACATGTTGATTGTAGACACGATTCTGAATGGGATATTCTTCGCACTTTTCCTACGCAAGCTGCCGCTTAAACCTGGAGAAACGATTGCGGAGCGAAACCAACGGTCGGCCGGCGTTTTAGAGGAGTCTGTTAATGATCTACTTGCTCTTGACGAATTGGCTATGCATGGGAATACGTTCAGTATCAAGTGGGCCGATATGAGGAATGTTATCAGCCCGTAGTAAGGACCTGCCGCTTCGAGAATAACGGGAGAAGAGGACAGTCATCTTCGCGCCTGCGCGTTCAAATCAGATCAATAGACCGGTTGCACCATGCTCTTTGCGGTAGAATCTCTTTCTTTGGTTACATGAGGACTGCTGCGGCTTCCTGGCCTATGGCGTAACAGCCTTCCGGCGCCCTCTTTGTGAGGCCTGCTTCAGAGGAGTAAAACCGGTGCCACCACTTCGCAGCCTGCCAGATTGCCTCCGGGCAACTTGACCTGGCGGACAGCCCTGGGGTGAGATCCAACCCGGCAATTGCAAAGACGCCCTCGACAAACGACGCACTAGGTATTCCGACTGCCTTGAGGAGAGGATTGCCGCGGTCCGCCACGCCCCAGGCATAAGCTAGCCAATCAACCATCAGCCCCGGAACATCGATAAGGTTGCGCTGACTTTTGAACTTGTCCTTGGATTCCTTGATGAGTTCAGCATCAACGTGAAAGTTAACGATCCCGATGTTGGGGAAAAGGCCGGGATCGTCGTAGCGGCTGAAGCTACTCTGCTGCACGCCGTTGTTTGCAGCAACGTTTCCAAATCCCTCCAAGAAGGGGTCCAGTCTCACCTCGTCAAGCTTCCACTCCATCGGAGAATCCGATTTCGCGCTCTCGACAATGGCGACATGGGACCAGAAGCTCGGCAGCAGGTCATTTCGTACATGCGACTGAGCCACCCGCAACCTGAAATCCGTCAGATTGGCGCCGCCGAAAAGACAAATCCAGCCCTCGGGTTTCTTGTCTCCAAGTACGCGTTCGAGCCATCCCGCATTCGATTCTGCCTGCTCCCGCGACTCCGGCTTCAGACCGGGATTTGGCTCGGCCGCAACAGACTGTCGTGATGAGATCATAGTTCTTCCTCAGAGATCCAAGGGTGGTAGACAGTGTCCTGCCAGAACACTCGCTGACGCCTGCTTCGGAAACCAGTACCGAATCCTCATCCGGACCTTTCCTCCCCGTTTGGTGAAATGAAGGGTGGCGAAATTATCCTCTGCTGTCATGTAGTGATTTGTGGGAGCCGAGGGAACAATTCCTGGAATCGCTACGGGTGGGAACTTTTCGGGCGGGTCCTTCGCGCTTCCGCCGACAAAGGGATTAACCAGAGACGTAGGCGAGGAGATGACTTCGATGATCTTGATCGGCTCCGGCCTGATGTTAAGGGAGACGGATACCACCCGGCCATAGTGCACGTCGCCAGTCATCAGAACTATCGAGTGGGTACTCTCATGGAGGATCTTCACCAGCTCCTGGTACTGTTCGTAGTCCGCAAGAGAGCGGTCTTCGAACCTTGAGCTGAACCAGCCTGAGGGCCCGTCAAAGATGGGCTGACCCACGACCAGAATACCCGGTCCCTCCAGCCCTCTCACCCAGACTCCAAGCTGATACATGTCACAATCCTTCATGAAACGCTGATTGCCTTCTTCCCGAAAATAACGTGTGTCTGCAATAAAAAACGAAAGCTCGCCAACATCAAAGCGCCGGCAGCGGCCTGTCTGCGCCGGGTCATCTGACTGAAAGTCCCCATAGAGGGTCCTGGACACCCTCTGCCACGTTCTGCGTCCTGACTTGGTCCAAGAGAGAGGGATGAGGGTTGTCCAGTTTGGGTAGTTGTTCCAGAATTCGTGATCATCGGCAGTAAAAAAGGTGCCTCCGGTTTCGAGGACGCTCAGAAAGCCTTCGCCGAGACTCCCCCTCTGCGTCCAGCTTCTCAAATACTTCTCCATGAAGTCCTTTGCCAGAAGCTTCTCTTTCGCCCTTTTCACTGTAAAGATCGGGATATCGAGATAGACCTGGTCTCCAGACAGAATCTTCAGGTCCGGCTTCTGTTCCTCTGGGAGCAACTTGACGGCCCTTCCGTATTGTCCCTCTTGGTCGGTTCCCTGGTGAAAGCAGGATCCCAGAAGAACCGTGAAAGGCCTCCCTCCTTCCTCGGGCAGTGAGGAAGGCAGAGTGGAAATCCTGGCTCTGCTTCCTCCGTGCGATGTCAGCTCATATCTCCTTCCCGGCTCCAAATCCCGCACGGTGATAACCTGCACGAAGACGTTGTGCCCACTTGCCTCCGAGTACGATAGCTTTCGCCAGGACCTGTCTGAGACGGCAATAGACCTGCCTTCAGGCTGCAGGGTGATGATGAGGCCCTGCGGAGGGCTGTCGGTTCCGACCGCTGCTGCCCAAACCGAAGCCCGATACTTGTATGGAGTGTGCGGAACCAGAATGATTTTCATTCCACTCCTCCTCAGGGTCCGTACTCGATGAAATGCTTGGCGAAGACGTTCCAGAGCTTGCCAAAGAAGAGCTGGCCAATCCAGTTCAGGGCGGCCATGCGCTCCTGCAAATCCGCTCCCTCCGTCCGTGACGTCATGAGTTACCTCAGGAAGTCCTGAATGTAGATTTTGAGGATGCCGGAGGTGTGGAGTTCGGCATCATGCTCTTCAGCCTCCTGTGCCTGTCCCCTGTAGATACGGATAGAAGGCGTCGTAGTGTCCGCCCAGGCGCCAAAGGGAAGAGAAGGGGACAGTCCCCTTCTGGATCACCACGTTTTTAACTGGATTTAGGTGTGCCAAGCACAGTATTGGGCGATGTCGTTGGTTCAATCTAGATCCGTCGGAGGTGTAGGTTTAGCGCTGCCTTCCAGCTCACGGCCGAGCGGAGCGTCCTGAGTCAAAAATTTAAGGATCCAATGGATGTCTTCAACAGGTGCCACTTTTATTCCCGAAATGGCCTTTCTAGGCAATCGAATTGTCTGGCCCTCTACACCAACGATAAGTTCCTGATGGTTTTCGTGAATGAGTTCGGCTTTGAGCAACGGTGTTACTCTAAAACCCATGGCATCGAGGCCCTCCCGTGTTGTCTGGTCGGCAACTATGATTTCGACCGGCTGAAGTTGTCCGCCGCCGAAGGCAGATGTGATATGTTCATAATGTGCCGCGCCAAACGCCGCCGAAAACAGAAGAACGAAGATTAGGGTATATGTAATATCGTAAACTAACGTATCAACCGTAATTTTAAATCTCTCCATTGAATCGAGAACGAGGTTGGCATAGAATGTCATTACAATAAAATTGATGAGCACAATTGACGTTGGCGAGAGTAGTGTAATCGTTATTAAGAATAAGAGGATTGCAGAAGTCTTTGTTGTCAAATTCAATATTTGGTGCGCGCGTGGGAACCGACGGTCAAGGTTTAGAGAATCCCAAGGATATAAGATTAAGAAGAGGACGATCAAATAGCGTAAAAACCACGTTGGCTCCTTGTCCCCCAAAATTAGATGTGAAAAGAGCGCAGCCGATAATAAGTGTTGGAATGTAAGTTCGATGAGAAAATTTACATAAGACAGACCTTTCCAAACAGGACCCAAGTCTGACCTTTCCACTAAGGCTAGTTCATTGCGGAGACGCTTCGTTCCAAAAATTATTGCTCGTCCGCCAAAGAGGTACCAAAAAACAAGGAACGAAAAGAAGAGAACCCCGACTATTAGGTAGCGCGAACTAGCAAGATCGAAATCGAAAACTCCATGCTTGCCCAAGTGGACATTGAGCCCTAGCCCGGATATCTCATCAGAAAGATTGATAAAGGCCGCGTTTTCTGCTATAAGTGTTGTGTAATCAATAACTTACAAAGCAGAAGGGACGCGACCTTATGACCGCAGAGTGTACCAGAATAAAGCTCAGATTTCAGGGCCTGGACGGACGGGATGTCGTGGGCCGGTTCGACGGCGGCGAGATCACCTCCGACGCCGGTGGCGTGCTCCTGCGCGAAGTGGAGCAGCGGACCCGGATTCTGGGTCGTCTGAGCGAATGCTTCACCGACTATCGAGACTCGGATCGAGTCGAACACCCGGTGGAGGCGTTGATCAAACAGCGGGTGCTGGGGCTGTGCCTGGGCTACGAGGACCTCAACGACCACGACGAGTTGTGCCGGGACCGGCTCTTGGCGCTGTTGTGTGATCGAGATGATCTGACGGGGGAGTTCCGGCGCGTGGAGTCGGATCGAGGCAAGCCGCTGGCAGGCAAGAGCACCCTGAACCGACTGGAGCGGACTCCGTTGGAGGGACCGGAGGGCGCGTACAAGAAGATCGTGGCCGACCCGGCGGGGATGGACGAGCTGCTGCTGGAGGTGTTTGTGGAAGCGCATCCGGAGCCCCCGGAGGAGGTGATCCTGGATGTAGACGCCACGGACGATCCGCTGCATGGGAAGCAGGAGGGACGGTTCTTCCACGGCTATTACAAACGCTACTGCTACCTGCCGCTGTACGTCTTCTGTGGGGAACACCTGTTGCGTGCGCGGCTGCGCACGGCGGATCGAGGCGCGGCCCACGGGGTGGTGGCGGAGTTGGAACCAATCGTGAGGCGGCTGCGTGAAGCGTGGCCCCAGGTGCGGATCACGGTTCGAGGGGACAGTGCCTTCTCCAACGACGAGTTGATGGTCTGGTGCGAGAAGGAAGGGATCGATTACGTCCTGGGGTTGGCGCAGAACGATCGGCTGAAGCGGAGGATCGCGACCCGGATGGAGACCGTCCGGCAGTTGCAGCGGGCGATCGGGAAGGCCGTGAGGCAGTTCCAGGAACTGCGCTATCAGACGCACAAGAGTTGGTCGTGCGAGCGCCGGGTGGTGGCGAAGGTGGAGCACCTGCCCCGGGGAAAGAACCCGCGATTCATCGTGACTTCGGTCCCGGTCCAGGAATGCGATGGGCGAAGATTGTACGAGGAGGTCTACTGCGCGCGGGGAGACATGGAGAATCGGATAAAGGAACAGCAGATGGGTCTGTTTGCGGACCGCACGTCGACCCGGAAGCTGGCGGGGAATCAACTGCGGTTGTATTTCTCGGCATTCGCCTACGTGATGATGGAGACGTTGCGACGGGTGGGGCTGGCGGGGACGAAGCTGGCGCGGGCGCAGAGCTGGACCCTGCGGGTGAGATTGCTGAAGATCGGGGCACAGGTCCGGATCACCAGCCGCAAGGTCTGGTTGTCCTTTTCCGAGAGCTATCCGTATGCGGCGCTGTTGAGGACGGCTCTGACGCAAGTGCAAGCCCTCCCGCTTCGCTGTTAGCAACGGATGGAAAGAACTCTTTGGACGATGGCGACTTGGGAGTCCCCAGGATGGACTGCGCCCCGGAGTGGGCACCGGGTCGAGAGTCGTCGCTCAGAAGCGCAGGATGGGCGTCAAAAGGCTCTGGAGAAGCGCTGCATCTGGCCGTTGGTCGGCACGTTCGAGCACGAAAACTGCCTCTTGAACTCGTATGGATAAAGAATCACCCAGACGACGGTTCAACTTCCGTTTATTGTTCTACTGATGAGAAATGCAGGCTAGGAACCCAGATAGATAAATACCCGCAAGAATGAACGAAGCCGCTTGCGGGATCGTTATCTTCCATCCGGAAGTAGTTTGCCCCTTGTTCATGGCGTCCAATTGCCGCGAGTCTGTTTGACGCGCCAGCATACCGAAGAACCGTGGATCAGAACGATCTTGATCGTTGGACCCTTGTGGCGCGGAGTGATAATACCAAGGTAGTTTATCGGTAACATGTACTTTTCCGACACTCCCAGTTACGGCGGAAAACGCCCGTGTCCTCCTGCTCTTGGTCTTTTGGACTGGATTGCAATCTTTTCATAGGAGCCTGCCCCGTCGAAGATTGAGGGATTAGTCGAGCGGTTGATCCTGGCTTCGACAAACCGGATCAGCGAGAAGGGGACAGTCACGTTCGTCACTCGTTCGCAGATTCGATCCGTCGTTTCTCATGTAGTCCCACGAACTAACATCGTTCAGCGTGCCGGGGTGATTGATGCAGCTTCCCGAGATGATGATGTGCCGTCGTACAGGCCGTGCTGTTCGGGCGCATAGATCCCAGGAGTGGTGCTGGCTGGATGCGCGGCCAGGGTTCGGGAAGATCGGTTTGGGAAGGGAGCGGGAAAAGGGGGTAGTTACCTTCTCTATTCGTTCCTGAGGGCACAAGTCCTGTGCGATTTTCGCGTCCCCCGGTGAGGAATGCGGGCTAAGCGACCGTCGACAGCCGCTCTACGTTGATCTGATCGGCTTTTTTCATCGCCTGCGCCAGATCGTAGGCCGCCTGCAATCGGTACCACGTGTTCGCGCCTCCACCGAAGGCTTTGTCAAGGCGGATCGCCATCTCCGGTGAGATCCCCGAATGGCCATTGACCACATCGGACAACTGCTTGCGGCTGACCCCGAGCTTCCTTGCAGCTTCCGTCACGCTCAGTCCTAAAGGTTCCAGGCAATCGTGACGCACGGAAAAACCGGGGTGGGGTGGGTTTTTCATCGGCATGTCATGGTTCTCCTTCAGTGGTAATCGACCAAGTCCACGTCAGGGGCATCCGCGCGCGCGAAGCGAAAGATGATGCACCAGTTGCCGGACACGGTAACCGTCCAATAATCGGCAAATTCGCCTTTCAAAGGATGCAGCCGGAAGCCCGGCAGATCCATGTCAATGGGAACCGTCGCCTCGTCGAGACGTGCCAAGATACGTTCCACCTTGGCAACGTACGCTGCCGCCACCCGCTGTCGATCCCCTTTCTCGAAGAGAAGCTGGAGACCCTTGTGCCGGAAGCGGACAATCACTTGTAAAGTGTAACCTATCAGTGCCCAGTCTGTAATCCCTACTACTTTTCACGCGCCTCCACACCGGGCGCTCCAAGGAGGTCCATCCGGGCGCCGACCGAAAACCTGCCGAATCTCTCGCCGCCGGGGGAACCATGTCAAGCGGGAAAAGGGGGACCGGGAAAAGGGGACAGTCACGTTCATCACTCACTCCGACGAACCATGCTTTGCGGTCCAGACGGATTTTGTGGGTTCACAAAATTGCGGTTCGCGGGTCATATAGGACAAAGGGGCTGGCGAGCGCGGTCCAGATCGACGTAATGCCGGCGGCCAAACGATATGAAGGCATTCTCGAAGAAACCGGCCGAAATCAGCGCCAAGGCCATAGGGGATTATGGACAGCTGGTCCTCAAGGTCGCCTACAGGATTGTCCCGAACGCCGATCAGGCGCAGGAGATCTTCCAGGAGACCTTCCTCCGCTTCCACGCCGCTTGCACGCGCGGGGAGGTGATCGCCTATCCCAAGGCATGGCTTTGTCGAGTGGCTACCAACGTCGCGTTTAACGCGCGGCGCCAGCAGCGGCCGACGCTTCGCATAGAAGAGGACACTGCGGTGGAAGCCAACACCGAAAAAGACGCAGAGCGTCGCTTGCTCATGGACCGGGTACGCGACTTGGCGGCCGATTTGCCCGAGCGCCAGCGCACCGTCTTTGCGCTGCGCAACTTTGAGGGTTGGACCTTCGCCGAGATTGCCGCGCAACTGGGGTGCAGCGCGGGTTCGGCAAGGTCTAGCGAATACAAGGCACTGAAGAAAATCCGGTCTCGGATGGGCACGGACTGAAAGGATTGGAGCAATGGACAGAACCGAATTCGAGAGAAGACTGAGCGACTACGTGCGAGGCGAGTTGCCGAATGCGGTCGCGCGGGAATTCGATGACTATCTGGCTGCTCACCCCGAAACGGCCGGCGACGTCGAGGCAGCACGCACGATCCTGGAACTGAGTGCCGACATCAGCGCGTCGGAGCCACCCGCCCAGCTCCTGGCAGCGGCCCGTGCCAGCACCCTGAGGGCAATTCGCTCGGAGCACGAGCAACCGCGAAAGTCGGGATTTTGGCTGGCGTTGCCGCGACCGGCCTGGATGTCGGCGCTTGCTATCGCACTGGCCGGCCTGTTTCTCGGCGTACTCTGGCGCGGAACATCCACGCTGGCGTGGGCGCAGGTGGTCGAGGAAGTGCGCAAACTCTCTTCGGTGCACACGGTGGGCTGGTTCCGCGGGGAGAGGGGCGAGCGCGTGCCGGTGAAGCACTGGTTTCAGGCCCCGCACTTTTTCCGCGCCGAGATAGATACTGGCCTGTCACGGCAGGTAGTTCTGTCCGATGACAAGTCCGTGTCCATGAACATCGAGGGCGCCTGGTACCGGAAGAAACTACCTTGGCCCGGGGCATGGTCCGTGGACAAGGTAAGCAAGAATTTGGTCCTGCCCGGACGCGAACAACTCAAGGCGTTGTCGTATCAGATCGATCGGAAGGACCGGGGACAGACAGTGCTTTTTTCGATCTGGCAACGCTCCTCGTTGGGCAGGAAGACACCTTCGGACATCCGATTTGAAATCGAAGTCGACGTGCAGACGCGATTGCCCAAACACTCCCGCGTTTATTTGGACAGGGGGCAGCAAGAATGGGACCTGGTCAACGAATTGAAATATCGGGACTATGATGTACCGCTTGCTGACGAGCTCTTCGAGGTCGCCGATGATGCCGTCCGAGCGGCTCCCATGAGTGTCTTGAAAGCAGACCCGTTGGGCAAAGCGTTGGCTCCATTTGGGCCTTTGCACAACAGGGTGTTTTTCATGCCGCTGGAGGGGATGGAAATTGTGGTCCACCCTCCCTCGAACGATCCGACCAAGGGGCGCCAAGGTATGTCGGCCCGTGTGAGCGGCGGGGTCGCGAGCTACGAATTTCACCGTACGCCGTTGACCGAGATCGCCCAGAAGCTGGGGGACAGGCCGGTGGAGACTCCGGATGCGGTGCTTTCTGACCAGCGTTACTCGGTTCGGATTGTCCACCGAATCAATATGGACCCCGTGGAGCGGGTGAAGCGACTTGGCCAGCGCTTCGGTTTTGTCGCCGATTTGAAGGAACGGCAGGGAACGAGGACCCGCTGGATCTTTTCCCAGGACGGAACCGATTTTCCGATCAGCGTGGCGCGGAGTGAGTCATCTAAGACCAATGGGAACAACTTTCACGGCACAGGGACCCCGCTCTTCGCCGCAATACAAAACATGCTCCCAAACGCGGCAGCCAACGACTTGGTCAAGGGTTACAACGAGCTTCTCGACGAAGTCGAGATGAAATGGGAGGGTGCGGCGGCGGCCAATCCCTTCCACCGCAGGGTGGACATTTCCGTCGATTTCTCCGATGGCTGGGAGGTGGCCCTCAAATTTTTGCGCGAAAACTTCGGAGTGACCATGGAGCGAGTATCCGAACCCACGACCTACGAGGTGCTGGTGTTGTCGCCCCGCAACGCAGCCGACTGAAACCAGGCGAGAGGGCAAGAGAAGAGGCCAGAGCAGAAAATGGTGATAGTCACATTCTCGCTTTGCTTGACACGACCGAACTTGACGAACTAGCGGAGGCCGTACGATGCCAAGAATCTCGATCGGGACGCTCGCCAACATAATGATGACTGCGGCCTTGGTGCTCGGTGCACCACCGAAGATCGGCGACCGAGCTCCGGAACTCGCCATCGATACGATGCTGAAGGGTCCGGTCGACAATGATTTGAGCTGGAAGGCCCTCAAGGGTCAGGCGCTGGTCCTGGAGTTCTGGGCCACTTGGTGCGGGCCGTGTATCGGAGCCATTCCCCACTTCAACGAACTCGCGGAGGAATTCTCGGATCAGCCGGTTCGGTTCCTCTCCATAACGGATGAGGAAGAGAGCATCATTGAACCCTTCTTGGATTCTCAACCCATCTCCGGTTGGGTTGGTCTCGATCTTGATCGATCCGTATTCCGGGACTATGCCGTGATGGGTATTCCGGCCACCGTGCTGGTCGACAAGGAGGGTGTCATCCAAGCGGTCACACAACCCCATCACGTGACCAAGACGGTTCTGCTCGATCTTTTTTGGCTGGTCGGCGGCCCGATGTCCCGGAGAAGTCCACGGGCACCCTCTTAGCGGTGGGAGATGATGGGCCGGAACCGGTTTTTCAAGTACTCATCCGCCCGTCCACGAGTGATCGTAGCGGAATGAGCCGCAGCCACAGCGAGATCAAGATCATTTCCTTTCTTCCGGAACACATCCTTCCCGTTGCCTTCAATGCTCGACCGGGCCGATTCCTGATCGAGGCCGAGTTGCCCAATCAGAAATACGATGTCGTGATCAACACGGCCGGCAGAAAGGATCTCTTGGAACCCATGATGCAACAGGCGGTCTCGGCCGCGCTGGGAATCGAAGCGGTCTGGGAAAACCGGATGGTGGACGCTTACGTATTGCGGAAATCGCCTGAGACGAAGCTCGAGCCTCTACCGGCGGTCCAGGGGAGTTACTCCCGTGCGTCCAGAGGAGAACTCGAGGCCTCCAGCGTCGAGAGTCTTGCGCACGTGGTCGCATCAAGGCTGGATCGGCCCGTACTCGATGAGACAAGACTCTATGGTTCTTATCGCATCAAGCTACAGTTCGATCCTGAAGACCATTCTTCGATTGCTCATGCCATCAAGAGCACCTTGGGTCTGGAACTCGTCCAAGCAAGACGTCAAGTTCGCATGCTGATTGTGAGGAATAGCGGCAACAGTAGGAAAATCGAACCATGGATTCATCTGAGCGTTGCCGTGTTGTTGGCGCTTGTGCCCCTCTACCTCAAGCGTCGTTGGAATCGCTAGACCGCAATTCTCGCTTTGCTTACGCTCAGCTCACGAGTGTTGGCCGACGGCCTGCATATCGCCGTTGCCACGGTGGCAGGAGTCGAGATCCGGACGCCGAGGGAGATATGCGATGATTGAGAAAATGAAAAAGAGGGGATTCGATGGCGTAAAGACCATGCGGGAGATTCGGGATCGCGTCAGCGCGGAGATCGTGGGGAAGACCCGTGACGAGCTTGATCACTGGCTTCATGCGCACCGATATACGGACCCGGTTCTGCGGCGTTTGGCGAGCCGACGCAAGGAAAATAATTTGTCATAGGGTGGGAAGCCGAGTCGGGATCTCTTGAGTGCTGCAGTGCTCCTGGTAGGAATCGTCGCGGTTGACCGGATGGCGGAGGATCTTCCGGCGCGCATCCTTGGCGGGGGACATGACCGATCCGCGGCCATTGGTGATTCAGAAAACCGCAACGCCCCAGGTTGGCGGACCCGGATCGAGCTGTGATGGACGGCTATCTGGCCGAAATGCTGTCGCTGCTTCCTGTGCTCGGAGTTGGCGCCTTCGAGCGCCCCGAGACGGATTTACCCGGCTGACACATCGTCGGTGCAGACTTGGGTATATGAAACTCACGTGCGTATCAGGGAATGAGCAGGAACTCGATCGCTTCCAAAAAGGTCTTCGACGCACTGAACACATTGTTGTAGATGAGAGCTATTTTGTGGATATACGCCATAACCCCATGCGAGTGGTCGAGGCGGCCCGATGATGTCTGAGCGACTTGCGGCGCTGGTCTCCACCCACGAGTCACAGACTCTGGAGTTCAAGAGCACGACGGGGGAGCGTCGTGAGGCAGCCCGAACCGTATGCGCCATGCTCAACCAACGCGGTGGGTATGTGCTGTTCGGTGTCACACTCAATGGAGACGTGGTTGGACAGCAAGTGAGCGACCGGACTATTGAGGGCGTGAGCGGCGAGATCCAAAGGATCGATCCGCCGTCCTTTCCAGAGATCGAGCGGGTTCCCATAGAGGGGGACCGTGAGGTGGTCGTGGTGCGCGTAAGCCGCGGGTCTTCAAGGCCGTACGTTTACCGAGGCATAGCGTATCGTCGGGTTGGGAACACCACCTTGGCCTTGTCGGCCGATGAGTACAACCGCATGCTCTTTGAGCGCATGCACAGCGAGCGACGATGGGAGAACCAGCCAGCGACCGGTTGGTCGATCGATGATCTGGACGTAGCAGAGATCCGCCGCACGGTTTCGGAGGCGGTCAGGCGGGGCCGATTGGAGGACCCGGGGACGCAAGATCCCATTGAAATGTTGCGGGGGCTGGGACTTTTTCGAGACGGGATCTTGTGGCGCGCGGCGGTGGTGCTCTTCGGCAAAGCCCAACGGATCGAGTTTGAGATGCCGCAATGTCTGCTCCGTGTCGCGCGTTTTCGGGGGCTTGACCGGACGGAGTTCCTGGACAACAGGCAGTTCCACGGCAACGCCTTCACGCTTCTCGCGAATGCGGAACGTTTTCTTCGTGAGACCCTGCCCATCTCCGGACGGTTCGAATCGGGTCGCTTCGAACGGATTGACGAACCCCTCTATCCTCCCCTGGCGACTCGAGAGTCGCTGGCGAATGCCTTGTGTCATCGTGATTACTCCATCGGTGGCGGCTCCGTGGGAGTGGCGGTCTACGATGACCGTCTGGAGGTGACGTCGTCCGGCACCTTGCATTTCGGGTTGACCCCGGAAAAGCTGTTCGCACCGCACGAATCCTTGCCGTGGAACCCACTGATCGCCCGTACGTTCTATCGGCGAGGCATCATTGAGGAGTGGGGACGCGGGACTCTCAAGATGGCGGAGCTGGCGACCTCTGCCGGTCTGCCACTCCCCGAGATCGAGGATGCCGGAGGGTGCGTGACGGTCCGGTTCCGACCCGCTTCCCTCTCCGAAATGGATCCTGTCAAGGTGACCCTTTTGACCGAGCGGCAACGGGAGATCCTTGCGCTAATCGATCAGGCGGATCGCGCCATGGCACTGCGCGAGATCCTCGCCGAGTTGGGACCGCAAATCAACAAGCGGCGACTGCGTGAAGACCTCGCCACTCTAAAGGCTCGAGGTTTGATCACACCTACGGGCCATGGTCGGGGAGCGCGCTGGAAACGCTTGTAAAACTGTGGGTTGGCTTATTCCGGCTTATTCCGGCTTATTCCGGCTTATTCCCAAACGCGACCTGCCACCCCTGGCTGCCGTGACCGGATCGAGATAATGAACGTGGGAAAGATCCAACGATGCATGACTGTTTCACCCAGCAAATGACGTGGCGTCAGATTCACGATCTTCACTGCAGGAGAAGGGGGACAGTCACCTTCTCTAATCTCACGTAGCGCTGGACGGTGATCTCGCCTGCGCGCGCACGCATCTGCGAGGCGTCGTACCAGGCCTGCATCCGCAGCAGCATATCCATGCTCACGTCAAAGGCCTTTTCGATGCGTAGCGCCATCTCCGGCGAGAGCGCGGCCTTGCCGTTCAGCAGGTCCGAAAGCGTTGCCCGGCGAACTTCCAGGGTCTGCGCCGCCTTCGTCACGGTCAGACCCAATTCCTCAATGGCCTCCGTACGGATGAAGTCGCCCGGATGGGAAGGGGTCATGTTCACTTTGATGCCATTGGTCGCCATCAGTGGTAATCCTCCAAGTTCAAGCGGTCAATGTAGCCTTCCTCTTCTTCAAAGGACGAAGCGCGCGCGAAAAGGGGACCGAAAACGGGACAGTCACGTTCTCGTGTCCTCAATCTACAGCGTCCGGTACATGGCTGCGTGGGCCTCCCCCGGGAAAACGGTGAAAAGTCCGATTTACGCGTTTAACGTCGGGGTGACAAGTTGGATTGCCCAAACTGGCCGAGTTGGCCACGGCGGACTACCATGTCGTCGCGTACCAAACCAAGGAGCACGCTGTGGCTGAGCGAATATGGATAAGAGGTCAGAAGGGAGCACTGGAGGGAGTACAAGAGGAGGCATTCGGTGACGAGTACCATCTCCAGGAGCTGATCGCGGAGCATCCCGAGCTGATCGACGGAGAGCAAATCCGGCCGGACGATGCTCGACGCTGGATTCTGATCGCCCGCGAGAAGGGGATCGAAATGGGGACAGTCACCATTTCTTACTCGCGAGAGTATTTTTCAACCGGTTCGTACTTGATGCGAGCGACTGATCTGAATCTCCAATGTGACTGAAGAAGGCAATGATCCCAAGGCGCATCACGAGGGCACACATCGAGGAAGCTATACGGCTCATCATCCGTGACGGGGTACCACGGCAAAGAAGGGGCCGAAGCTACTGCTTGACGACGAAGGGCGAGCATTTGCCCCCGAAATACACGATTTCGCTGGCCCATCAGGTCGCCACGGGCGAGTTGCTGAGCGCGGGTCGATTCTCTGGAGGCCTGGAGTCCAATGAGTTTCTCCGGAGCCGCGGCTTCGCCGTGACCAAGTGCGACTGCGGCGGTAGCATCCGCAACGTCTGCGTCACGCTTGTATCCCCTCCATCGGTGAGGGGGCCGGGTACGATTCCCTCTAGGCGCCACTCCGAGCGGTGTCGCGCCTGCAAGATCCGGGTCGGGCAACTTCTCGAGTGTATCTACGGAGCGTGTGTGTCCGACCACAGATTCGGATGGAAGACTGGGCTCGCAGCTTACGAGGGAACCTCGATCGACTTGGTGCTTCGGGAGGTGGCCGGGGTCCTTGAGAGCTATCGCGGATACGGCATCGGCACGTTCGTGCGAAGCGACGTGCTGGCAGGCTGCGACTACTGGGTCCCCGACCCTGGATTTCTCATCGAGTTCGATGAGAGCCAGCACTTCACGAGCCCGCGGAGGCTCGCCCTTTCCGTCTACGCGGACGCGCACCCTTTGGGGTTCTCCGCGAGGCGCTGGCTGGACCTCTGCGAACAGCACGATGCGAGGGACAACGATCCTCCCTTCCGCGACGAACAACGGGCCTGGTACGACACACTGCGGGATCTCGTCCCGTCGATCATGGACTTGCGGCCAACAGTGCGGCTCTACGCCCGCGACCGGGTCTGGTGCTCGCTCGATCCGGACAGCAGGGAAGACCGGGAGCGCTTCTCGGACCTGATCCATCAGGGGGGCTCTCGGTTCCGTCGGACACCGGTGGGAATCCGCTCCCCTGCCACACGACCGGAATCGACCCTGAGCGTGGCGATGGTGTTTCCTCAAGTCGCCCAAAGAGCCTCGAACGGCGTTCCGCCGACCGGTGCCGGTGCCCAACAGCCGGACGTACCGGCAGTCGATTCATTCTCCGGCGAGGACCTCGACTTCGCGCTATTTCCCGAAGGCTACATCTCGGCGTCCGACCAGGAACGCTCCGAATCACTGACCAAGCTGGCCGCAGAACTGGGCGCACCGCTTCTCGTGGGTGCTGTCGACAGAACCGTCGACTCCACTGACCGCGCCTGGCAGGTTCTTCTCCGTTTCGATCCCGACGGCTCCCGCTCCCGCGTGTATACGAAACACTCCACCGCCGATGCCGTGGCTTTCGAGCGGCCGGACTGGGAGCCGAACTCTGTGCTCCCGACCTTTGAACTGGGCGGCACAACGGCCGGTGCAACGATTTGTCATGATCACTATCTCGGGCTCTTTCCCAGGGCTCTCGCGAGACGCGGCGCACGCCTGTGGGTCAATCCGAGCTTCGACAACGTGTCTGATATCAAGTGGTCGTCGATTCTCCGGCTGCGAGCGGTGGAGAACCGCTTCTTCAGTCTCTGCACGCTCCATTGCGATGTGAAGCGCCGTAAGACCCACCCCTTCGCGTTCTCTCCCGACGGCACTGAGCTTTCGGCTAGGCTAGCGGGTTCTGCGACCTCACTGCCTCTGTCCGAATGTTGCAAGGCCGGAAGCATCTACGTGATAGACCTCGATATGGCCAAGGTCGGCGAGCCGCTCGACTGGTCCAAGATCCCGTCCTCCAAAAAACCCAAGCGCCCAAGGCAGGGGAAGGTACTGAAGCCCATTCCTGTCGCATTGAGTGGCGGACAGCCGGTCGTCCTCGGCTGCTCGGGCCGGAACACAACCGATTTTGGTTTCCGTGTTGAGACTGTGCACGGTCCGGTCTACGTGGGAGTGTTGCCGAGCGAGCGGATTCTGGATGCGGTCGCGTGCTTTCGGGTGCTCGACCACGCCAAGCAGATGAAGTGTGCCCCAATTATTTGGAATCACTGGGAGCAGCTTCCAGCCGAATCGGCGCGCCTGGCGACCCTCATGATGGGGAGGGCGATCGAGTGCTGTGCACCTGTTGTGATTCCGGACGGAAAGCGAATCCATGAACTCGTTGAGCTAGCAAACAGAGTTAAGATTCCCGAACGTAGGGTCATTGAATCTTGTGGAAAGGCGATCGTCGATCTCGGATACGCTTGGGGACTGGACAACGCCTTCAGGATGGTCTCAAAACATTTGGCAGCAGGCATGGCAAGACGCGCATTGGATCGCTATCGGAGTCTCGTCTAATCGAGCGAAAAGGGAATAGTCACGTTCTCCCGACGTTCTCCGCTCGTCTGTCACCTTTTTTCACAGGCGCTCGTTCCAAGCCCATGCATTGGAGACGACATGAACGATCAATCAGACAATCTGACTCACCGCAGGTTGGCCGCTTCCTGCTTCAACAAGACGTGGGAGTACCTGCGTAAGCCGGAGCTCAGCGCCAACGAAGCTGAAGAGATGATTCACGTGTGTCCCATGCTTCCTTCTGGCATTGGAATCAGGTTGAGGATCACACACCATTGAACATCGCAATTGGGACCTGGCAGCTGGCTCGTGTCTACGCCGTTGCGGGACTTCCGGAGCGTGCGGAATACTTCGCGCAGCGATGTGTCGAGGTCGGTGAGACCAACGATCTGCCTCCCTACTATGTCGGCTATGGCTACGAGGCGAGCGCACGCGCCAAGGCGTTGCAGGGAGAGAGACAGGCAGCACAGGATCTGATTTCAAGGGCCAAGCGTCTTGCCGATCAAGTCCAGGAGCTGGATGACCGGATGGTACTCCTTGACGACTTGAACGCTATTCTGTGATCGGCAAGTGGTGACCGCCAACCTATCTCGGTTTGGCAGCCTTATCTGACGCGAATCTGCAAGAGGTTGGGGAGAAGGGGCCAGTTGCCTTCTCTATCCGGGTGATCCTCGCCCCCAAAGTGAACCTCCATGCCCTTTTACGACATCAAAAAGGGGTGGCGCAATCTACCGATCAGGTCGAGTACCAGAGGAGAACCACAATGGAGGAGAGGGAATACGATCAACGGTAAGCAACTTCTCACCGTCGAGACCGAGGAGAAGTACTGTGGACGCGTCAAGAGAGCCACTCTCCTGAACCTGGTGGATCTGTCCACTCACCGCCTGCTCCACGGCGGGCGACAGGTACAGCTCCATCCCAGCTCGTTGTCCGGATCGAACACGTGCCAATAGAACGGAATTTTCACGTACAAACGACGTGCCGTTTTCCGGCCAGTACCTCCCCGATGTCCATGGTGCTATCTTGGACACAACTGGCTTTCACACCGGTTCCCACCTGCCCAGGACCGGCGCTACAGACTGCTACGGAGGTCTACCATGAGGCTGATCCAGGTTTTCTGCTGCCCACTTCTTGTCATCGGCTTATCCTGCACCGGCACTACTACTCCTGATCCGCAGACGGCCCAGAGGTTCTATCTGGAGGCCATGTCTCTCGATCGTGGAGACGATTCCGATCGAATTTTGGAGCTTTGCAGGCAAGCGGTCGAACACGACCCGGAGTTCACCGAAGCGCACCGCGAGATCATCCGCCTCACGGAAGACAAGGAACTGCTGCGCCAAGAGTACGAATGGCGCGTCCAGGAGAATCCGGACAGTGCCGTCTTCCACTACCTGCTCGGCGAAGTCGCCGAGGGCGACGCGAAGCAGGCCCATTACGAGAAGGCGATCGTGTTGGATCCCGGCTCCCCCTGGGGCTACCTGGGTCTGGGTGAGTTGCTGGAAGACCGCCGGTCCTTCGACCAGGCATTGACCAACTACCAGAGGGTCCTTGCCCTTGAGCCCACGAGTGAACTGGGCCATCGGGGACTGGCGCGAACTTTCGGTCGCATGGGCCGCCGGGAGAACGAAATCGCCGCCTACCGGAAGATGATCTCAGAGTTGCCGGACGTCGCCCGCGGTTATTGGGGTCTCATGCGCGCCTACGAGAAGGCTGAGCGGGACACCGACGCCGCAAGTCTCTTGCAGCAAATCTATGAGCGGTTCAGATCCGACCCCCGCAATGGGGGCCTTGCCCTGTACGAGATGGCGGAATCCCTGGAGGACCAGGACCAGAAGGTCCGGCTCTGGAATCGCTTCATCGAAGATTACCCCACGGGTCCCAATATTGTGCACGTCTACGATTACCTCTTGAAACACTACGTGGAAACGGATCCGGAGAAGACGGAAGCCCTCGCCCGGGAGTGCCTGGAGAAAGAAGAAATCCCGGATGACAAGAGGCTCAAGAATTATGCTTACCAAGCCTTGTTCAATCTCTATTGGAAGTCTGGAGAGGCTCGGAAGGAAGAGGAACTTGTGCAGGAACTCCTGGAATCGGGATATCCGAATCCGATGGCATACACGCAAGTCGCAGTCCACTACGCGAAGGAGGGGCAGACGGAGCTTGCCATCCGGTTCCTTGAACGAGCCCTCGATTTCGCGAACCCGGACAGTGTCCACGGGACCGTTCTATTCACCAGCAGTGAGCCGAGCCGTGAGCTGTTGGAAGAAGTGGGGGGACAAGTGCGAACCGGGGTTTCCTACGAGTTGGGCAAGGTGCTCAACAAGAATCGGAGACACCAGGAGGCAATCGCCGTGCTTCTGCCCGTGGTAGGCGTGTGGGATCGAGCGGGGGACCTGATCCATCTTGAACTTGCCGCCGCGTACGAAGTCACCGGGCAGCACCAGGAGGCACTGAAGCACTACGCGAGTTCCCTGATTGAATATCTGCACGATCCTGCGCGGAAACCCCTGGAATCCCTGTTCGCAAAGGTGCACGGTTCGATTGACGGTCTGAACCAGTATGTCCTGGACCACGTGACTCAGGCCAAGACCGAAGGGAGCGTGGCTGTTGGCGCTCCAACCGCGCTCAGTCTGGACGAGGCAATACTGCGGGCGCGCGGGCTTTCCTCGGGCGAGGCACCGGAAATCAATCTGAAGACTCTGGGTGGCGAAAGCGTCAGATCGGCGGATCTCAAGGGAAAGGTCGTGGTCCTCGATTTCTGGGCTACGTGGTGCGGACCGTGTGTCGAGGAACTTCCCCAGTTCCAGGCGACGGTCGATCGGTGGTCGGACCGGCCTGAAGTCGTTTTTCTCGCCGTCAGCGTGGACGAGGATGCGGACATGGTCCGCAGGTTCATGAAGAAGAACGAATACGATTTTCCGGTCGCCAGAGACGGCAAGGTCGACGATGAATTCGGAGTGTCAGCGATACCGACGATCGTGCTCATCGGGCGGGAAGGCCGGATTCAGTACCGCCACGTGGGGTTCGATTCGGACGTGGACCTGACGCAGAAGTTGAGTGACGAAATCAACTTCCTGCTGGGCGCAGGCGTGTCCTGACCGGGGCGGAAACTGACTGTCCCCCTTCTCCCGTCTTTTGCCGCTCCGCTTTGTGTCCTGAACGGGGCGAGAACGTGACTGTCCCCTTCTCAGGGAACAATTACTGAAGACGTAGACCATCTCAACCCGCGTCATCCACCCGTCGGACCTCGACGTAAAAGGCTCCGCGGGATTTGCCGCCGGCCTGGGTGAACCACGTCTGCAAGGACTGCGGCCCGGCACTGAGCTCCACCGCAAACTTCACGGCCGTGACGCCATCGGGGACCGCCCTGGTCTTGTCCAAATTCCCAACCTTCATCCGAGCCTCGTCGGCCTGGATCACAAAGGCCGCCTCGCTCGGAAGTTGTCGAAGCGTGATCTCATAGCGGCCGGATTGCGCGACGTCCACCATCCATTTTCCGTTCACATAGGGCGCCGGAGTACTGGCAACGTATACATACGGCCCAAAAGGCCTCTGATACCAGGGAGCATTCCCTTTCGACATGTACCAGTCCTGCAGATTCAGGTGGACGGGGTTTTCAGCCGGGTCGCCCAGCACGATTCGGCAGGGTTCGGAAATCCTTCGGGTGACGTCAGAAAACCAGCGATCGTATTCCTTCCTCAATTCCCTCACAATCTGTGGATGATGAGCGGCAACGTCTGTTCTCTGCATGGGGTCGCGCGTGATGTCGTAAAGCTCCTTGCCAAAGACCAGGCGCCAGCGGGTCGTCAGGACGGCGGAAATATCGTAGGGGAGCAACTCGAAGGTAGGATTCGCGTAGCTGCCGCCCAGGTGCGCGACGAACAGCGTCCGTTCACTGGACGACGCCTGCCCGCGGAGAAGCTGTGCCAGACTGACGCCGTCGAATTGTACCGGCGAGGAACTCTCTACGCCGCAAAACTCCATCAAGGTCGGCATCACGTCAATGTGAGACGTCAACCCCGCAACATCTTTTCCTCCACCCAGACCGCCTTGCGGCCAGCGCAGGAAAAAGGGGACCCGGTGGCCTCCTTCGTAAGGCGACCCTTTTCGCCCCCGCAGGTTGGCCCCGAAGCGGCTCCATGGCTCGAGCGGAAAACCATCAGAATCTCCGTTTTCCATTCGGATGCCGCCGAGGGCTCCGTTATCGGTCATGAAGATCAAGATGGTGTTGTCTTCCAGATCCCATTCCTTCAGTTTCCTCAGCAACCGGCCCACGTTCTCGTCGATGTTGGTGACCATCCCCATGAAGTTGGCCAGTTGGGCAGACAGTCCTTTGCTCCGATAAGGCGCGGAATACTGATCCGGTACGATGTAAGGATTGTGCGGTGCGTTGGTCGACAGGTACACGAAAAAGGGCCTGTCCCGGTTCACCTCCATGAACTTGAAGGCTTCGTCGAAGAATACGTCGGTGCAGTACCCGGTGAATTGCTCACGCTCGCCATTCCGCTGGTAGATGTCGTCGAGGTAGTCGTTTCCCCAGGCATCCCCTGACATCCCAATGGCGCCATGGCGGTGCCACACGGCCTCCTGGAAGCCACGATCATGTGGCCGGTAGGGGAAATTGTCTCCGAGGTGCCATTTCCCAAACATGCCGGTGCGATAGCCCGCCGCTGCAAAAACATCGGCAAGGGTGACCTCGTCCCGCCGCAGGAAGGCCCGCCCGGCCCCCGTCCGCCAGGCCCCGGTGCGAATGGAGTAGCGCCCGGTCAACAATGCCGCCCGGGTCGGCGTGCAGACCGGGTCGACATGGAAATCCGAGAGGCGAACGCTTTCGGCGTAGAACTGGTCGAGGTGGGGCGTTTGAATGAAGGGATTTCCCTGGCTGCCCAGGTCGCCGTAGCCCTGGTCATCGGTCAGGATCAGGATGACGTTGGGACGGTCCTGCGCCAAGACCCCGCCGGGCACCAGCAGCAACAGTCCGATGATCAGGTGGCGCATTCGTATTCTCCTTGACAGTCGAGATGGACCGACTGGGCTCCGTTCCACCTTTTAACCTTCCTAGAAAGGCAAATACGGGCACCCTGGGAGGGGGGATGGGAGGGGGGACATTCTGTCCCCCTCTTCAAAACCGACCCGGAATCGGGGGTTACAAACCCCCGCTCCCATTTCACTCTCGAAGAATCTCCGTGGGCTGGGCCAGAACCTCGAGCTGATCCAGGTCGAACTCCTTGTAGAGATCCCGGCAGAAAAGGTCGGGAGCCTGCTGATAGGTGACGGGAACGGCGTACAAATGGCTCAGGCTGTCCATCCCCTGGTGAATCCGAACCTGCGAAAACAGCTCGGGTTTCAGGGCCGCGGCGATCAGGGCAACCACTTGACTGCGGATGCCGCTGCCCTCCAGACGGATGCGGCGGGTGCCCGTCGTCTCTTCCAGCCAGCGGGCCGCGGCCACCAACTGGGCAGCCCGAATGCCGAGCGGGCGCTCTCCCAGGGGGGCGATCAGTTGTCCGTACAGAGCCGAAGGAGGCCGGCTGACCATCCAGGAGGCCATCGATTCATTCCTGCTTTCCTCGAGAAGTTGATTCAGGGCACGATCGTTGGCCCGTGAACCCTCGGGTCTCAACGGGCCTTCAGGGGCGGCATTGCCGGTGAAGATCAGATCCAGCGCCAGGACCTGACCACCTTGATTCAAGAGCTCGGAAACCTGTGACGCCGCCGCTGCAAACCCCCGGTCGTGCAGAACTATGGTTGCGGGAGCATCCGGGGGGCTGGCAATCGCCTTCAGCCAGATTGCCGAGGCGCTGAGATCGTTGTCGAATTGGAGACGGTAGGAAACACTCTCGAGTCCCCTCTTCTTGGTATTGGCCACGCCCCAGGGGTGTTTGACGCTCCGAGAGCGATAACGCACCACTTCCTGGAGCCGTTGTCTCTTGCGTCCGACCCAGGCTCGTCTCCTCTCCAGGTTGCCGGGTGGAGACTCGTGTTCGATCTCTCCGGCCAGCTTTCGAGCCAGAGCCAGGATGGTGAGATTGTCCTCGGGGATTCCCAGCTTCAGCTCTTGGGCGGTCTTGACCTCCGCATCCACCGGGATCTCCCCGGCTTGCACGGGCAATCCGAAGTGGTGGCTGAAAAAGCGATAGGACTGTTGGCGATTGTCCAGCTCGTAGTTATGCGTTCCCGGGTCGGTGTTCTCGTGCCATTCAAAGGCCTCCTCTTTCCCGAACAACCGGAAGAAGGGCCTGATCTGGTCGTAGAGGTAGGGTTTGGTGAGGGCCGCCCGGCCCACGTAATAATTGTCCTCGGCGGAGAACATCAGCAAGGTGGGGCGTGGCGCCCGCAGGGCGGTGAGATGAGTGTAATCGATGCCCAGGTCGGGCGGGTTGTACTCCATGTCCCCCACATCGGCGTTCCGCTCGATCGCCGAGAGGAACGCGAAATACCCGGAGACCGGGGCGGCAGCGGCAACCCGTTCATCCAGTCCGCTCAAGACCCCGGTTTGCCAGGCTCCCCCGGACAGGCCCGTGACCCCCAGGCGACCCCGATCGACATGAGGGTGACGTTCCAGGTAGTCCAAGCCCTTGCGCATGGCCAGATAAAAAAGGCCGGTGGCGCTCATGCCCGCCAGATTCAAGTGGCCGCCGTACCAGTGATCGTTCCCGGGCAGGTACAGTTCCCCGCAGTTGAACCATTCCAAACTCAGGGCCAGCATGCCTCGCAGTGCGTAGTTGATGCAGCGGATCTGCTTGTAACCGCTCGCATTGCCAACGGGCGTGTGGCCGTTCACATTGACGATGGCAGGGACCTTCCCGGTCAGGTTCTCCGGCTCATAGAGGAGGGCCGTCGTCTGGAAACCGGGGAGGATCTCGTAGCGAAGTCCGCGCAACCGGTAGCCCCTCCCCGAGGCGATGATTCCCAGATCTTCAAATCTGGGCTCCGCTTCCACCCAGCGGGGAGGCCAACCGTGGAAGATCACGTCTTTCAGGACCCGTTCTCTCAATTTCCGAGCTTCGGTCTCCCATTCCCGGGCGTTTCCAGGAGTGGGCAGGGGAGGCACGCGTTCCATCAGGTACTGGCGCAACTGGAACTCGACGGTCTCGGGAGATTGAACCGGCAGTTCGAGGATCGCGCCCACCTGCTCGGTGGTCTGCGCGAAGGCAAACGCCGGATGAAGGAAAAAGACAAGGAGTAATGTGAATCTCATCTCTTCTGTTACCTGATGAATCAGCAGTCAGAAGCAACGAGCAAGCGGAACCCGCCTCCGGAGCGGCCGGCGGTGCTATTTCCAGGTGACTTCCATGGCGAAGAAGTGGTCGAACACTTCCCGCTTGGGATGGTTGGCCTCATTGGTTTTGGGACTGCGGATGTAGAAATCCAGTTGCTGGAGGGCCGGGTTGACGGCGCCGGCCTCTGAATTTTTCCCGTCGAGAGGATAGCGAGCCACCAGGTTCCGGTCGCGCATGCCCTGGGTGACCATGAAATGGATCTGGTAGTCCTGGTAGAGCGGCTCGCCGTTCAAGGTGGCGGAGCCGATCCCCCAGCCGGCCACGTAGAGGATGCTCTTGGGCCAATTGGCATCGCCGCATCCGGAGTCGCCGTGCTCGAACAGCCACGCCGCGATGCCGCCGTCCTGACACGGTGAGAATTCCTTGAATTCCTCCAGGTCGATGACGTAGCTGCCCTCGGGCAATTGGAGTTCGGCCCGGAAGGTTCCCGTGTTGTTGATCTCGTCGACGTCGAAATCGACCGTGCCCTCCACCGGCCTCAGGTTCGATCCGTCATTGCCCATATGGTCCCACGGGCTCTCGTCGTTCAGCGTGCCGACCTGGTAGATGCGGCCCCCCGAGATGATGAAGCGGCCGTCGTACAGGTCGTGCTGTTTCGGGGCGTAGATCCCCATGGCGGTGCCGGGCTGGGTGCGCGGGCCGCGTTCGGGAGGATCAGGCTGGGAGGGGTTGTCGGGGACCGTCACGTTGCAGGCGGACAGCCAGAGCAAAGACAAGGGTAGAAAGAATTTCAGATGGTGGTTCATAGTGCTTCGACTCCCGGACAGGTGGTTGCTCCGTAGTGTACCAGGAGGGGCGATTTCTAATCGCCCGACAGGAGGGGGGACATTCTTGTCCCCCACTCTTCCGTTGCCCCGTTTCCTCCTTGTTCCTTTGTTCCACCGGAGTCCGGCGGCAAGAAAGTCGCCGCTCGTGCGCCCGACATGGGCTGTATCTAAGGGATGAAAGATCCCAAGGGAGGTGATGGGACCAACCCTAGCCGAACCGCAAGGCGTAGCCGCGAGGTGAAGCTGAAGGAAGCGGAAGGCAAACCCACGACCGCAGGAACACGAACCGGCAGCGAGGCCGGGTGCGGGCGGTGAGCTGGCGAGCAACAGCGAAACCCGAACCCCATCCAGACGTACCAGGTAGAGCCGGGCGGCCCGGGGGGAAAGATGCAGCACCTTACTCGGGGAGATCTCAAGGGTGAGAGCCTTTGAGAAGTCAGCAGAGGTCATAGTAGCGAAGAAGCCGGATAATGCCGGTGGAGCGAAGGACCGAAGGAGTCGGACTGGCCCTATGGCGGACTCGTCAGCGGGATCGCAACTACCTCCGGAAACGGGGCGGGGGGAGGCCCCTCGGACCCGGCACGGAAGGCCCAAGGGTGGAACCCGTCAAGCCGGAAGGGCGGAGATCAAGTCCCAGCGGCGGCGAAAACCGGAAAGAAAGGCCCTTTACGAGGCTCGAAAGAGCCTCGAGTGACTCCAACCGCCGGATACTGAAAACGGTACGTCCGGTGGTGTGGGAGGGTGCAGGGGCGCAATCCCCTGCACTCGACCCGATCTAATCGGCGGCAAGAAAGTCGGCGCTCCTGGGCGGCTGGAAAGTCGCCGCTCCACGGCGTAGCATTGAGGACAGATCAAATCCACTGGACTCAGGGACTTCGAGCCATGATCTGGGACGTTCTTCCGCATACCATCTCCCGCCGCAAACTGCTGGAAATGAGTGCTCTCGGCATGGGCAGCGTGGCCCTCGGCGGCATGCTGAAAGCCGAAGAGGACCGCCTCGCCTACAACGACCTGAAGCCGCGGGACGGCCACTTTCCGGGTCCGGCGAAGGCGGTGATCCAGTTCGTCCAGAACGGCGGCCCCAGCCAGATGGACCTGTTCGATCCCAAGCCCGAGCTGACGAAGTGGTCCGGAAAGCCGCACCCGGACGGGGTCGAGATCCATCAGCCCAACAATGCCAACGTGTTGCTGGCCAGCCCGTTCCAGTTCAGCCGGCATGGCCAGAGCGGCATGGAACTGGGCGAAACCATTCCTCACCTGGCGACCGTCGCCGACGACATCTGCCTCATCCGCTCCATGCACACCGAGCACAACAACCACTCGGAAGGCCTGCACATGTTACTGACCTGCCGCATCTTCGCGGGACGGCCGGTGCTGGGGGCTTGGGTGTCGTACGCGCTGGGAACGGAGAATCAGAACCTCCCCTCCTTTGTGGTGTTGCGCGATCCGGAGGGGTACTCGACGCTGGGCAAGCAGCTCTGGACCAGCGGCTTCCTGTCGGCGCTCTACCAGGGGGTGGAGTTCAGTTCCAGCGGGACCCCGGTCCGGCACCTGCATCCCCGGGTGCCCCCGCCTCCGGGCGCGCAGCGGGCGGAGCTCGACACTCTGGCCAAGCTGAACCGCTTGCATCTGGGCCGCCACCCTGGGGATTCGGAGTTGGAGGCCCGCATCCAGAACTACGAGCTGGCCGCGCGCATGCAACTGGCCGCGACGGACGTCCTGGATGTCTCCAAGGAATCGGAGGCAACGAAGAAGCTCTACGGGATAGACAACCCGGTGTCCGCCAGCTACGGCCAGCGCTGCCTGATGGCGCGCCGCCTGATCGAGGCCGGCGTCCGGTTCGTGCAGATCCATCCGGGACCGGGACAGCCCTGGGATAATCACGCCAAGCTCAGGGAGAAACTGAGCGAGATCTGCGCCAAGACCGACCAGCCGGTCGCCGGATTGCTGAAAGACCTGAAGAGCCGCGGCTTGATGGAGAGCACGATCCTGCTGTGGGCGGGCGAATTCGGCCGCCTTCCCACCACCCAGAACTCCGACGGCCGGGACCACAACCGCAACGCGTTCAGCCTCTGGCTGGCCGGCGGCGGCTTCAAGGAGGGCCTGATCTACGGAGCGACCGACGAGTTCGGCTACCGGTCCACGGTGAATCGCGTCGGGGTCGCCGACCTGCAGGCCACACTGCTGCGTCAGCTCGGAATCGATCACAAGCGGCTGACCGTCCGGCACGAGGGCCGGGAAGAAACCCCCACCAACGCCAGCATCACGGGCGCGCGCATCGTCTCGGATATCCTCAAGAATCCTCCGCGGGAGGCTTGACCGTGAAGCTTTCTCGTCTGCTGGTTCCGCTATCGATCATGGGTGCGTTGACGACGGCGGCCGTCTTCGCGCAGCCCAGCTTTGAACGGGACGTCGAGCCCATCTTCAAGACCAATTGCTACAGTTGCCATGGCGGCACCGCCATGGTCGGGCTGGATCTGCGCACGGCCACCTCCATTCTGCGCGGCAGCCATGAGGGGCCGGTAGTGGTGAAGCACGCCCCCGAAGAAAGCCTGCTCTACCAGAAGGTCTCCCAGCGAATGATGCCGCCGCCCGCTTTCAAACTGAAGCTGACCGATTCGGAGATCGATACCGTCCGGCGCTGGATCGAGGCGGGTGTCCCCTCGGATGAGGAAGCCGCCATCGCCGCCAAGAAGAAACAGGAGACCGCGAGGTTCGAGGATTTGGCGCTTCCCATCTTCGAGGACCGTTGCTTCAACTGTCATGCCGCGGACCAGCCCATGGGGGGGCTCGACCTGCGCACGGTGCAGTCGGTGTTGAAGGGAAGCGAGGGCGGTCCCGTGATCTCCGACCTGGGTTCCATCAAGAGCATCCTGATCCGCAAGGTGACCTCTCGTGAGATGCCGCCCCCGGGCATGGGCCGGCCGCTGAACGACGGTGAGATCCGGACCCTGGCCCGCTGGATCGACACTTCGGACTTCCGGCTCCTGCGGCCCCACGTGGAGCGCACCACCTTCAACCCGGCCGAAGCGCCGCCGGTGACCGAAGAGGACCGGCAATTCTGGTCCTTCCGGAAGCCCGTGGCCGCACCCGTCCCGCAGGTCAAGAACCGGAAGCGCGTTCGCACGCCGATTGACGCCTTTCTGTTGAAGCGGCTCGAATCCGAGGGACTCGGTTTCTCGCCCGATGCCTCCAAGCTCACGTTGATGCGCCGCGCCTGGTTGGATCTGATCGGGGTGCCGCCGTCCCTGAAAGACATCCGGGCCTATCTGGAGGACGAGAGACCGGATGCGTACGAGAGGCTCATCGATACGCTGCTCGAGTCGAAGCACTACGGTGAGCGGTGGGGCCGCCATTGGCTGGATGCGGCCGGCTACAGCGACGTCACCGGATTCGACTCCGCCGTCGAGTCCGTAATCGTCATCGACGGCATGTGGCGTTACCGGGACTGGGTGATCCGGGCCTTCAACCAGGACCTGCCCTACGACCGGTTCCTGGTGGAGCAGTTGGCCGGTGACGAGCTGGTGGACTGGCGCTCGGCCGAGAATTACACGCCGGAAATCCTGGACAAGCTGGTCGCCACGGGCTATCTGCGCTCCGTCTTCGACCGCACCGACCAGGACGTGGTGAATCTGGTGGGAGAGCGGTACGACGTGCTCTTCCATCTGATGGAGAAGGTCTCCACCGGCCTGATGGGGTTGACCGTGGGATGTGCCCGCTGCCACAGCCACAAGTACGATCCCATCCCGCAGCGGGACTACTACCGCATGCTGTCCGTCTTCGCCACCGGCTACAACCCGGTGCGCTGGCTGCAGCCCAAGAATCATCATCTGCCCAGTGTCTCCAAACGGGAACAGGAGACAATCGAGCGCCACAACGCGGAGATCGACAAGCCGGTGGCCAAGCTCAAGGAGCGGCTCGAGGCGGTCTACCGCCCCTACCGCGACGGCCTGCTGGACGCCAAGCTCAAGGAACTGCCGGAAAACATCCGCCAAGAGACGAAAGAGGCCCTGGCCACGCCCGAAGACAAGCGGGACGAAGTGCAGAAGTTCCTGGCCTCCAAATTCGAGGAACAGCTGGCCGTCACTCCGGAGGAAGTGGTCAAAGCCCTGAACGAGGAGCACCTCGCGACCCACAAGAAGTTGATTGAAAGGATCCGAATTCTGAACGGTTACCGCCGTTCCTGGGACAAGATCCAGGCCCTGTGGGAAGTGGTGCCGCCGCCCAAGATTCGCCTGCTCCAGCGCGGCGAGGTCGAGCGTCCGGGACCTCCGGTCCGGCCGGGGTTCCTGGAGGTGGCGAGTGCTCCCGGAGGGACCGATGCGGTCCGGCCCCCGGAGACGAAGGGAGAGACCAGCGGCGCCCGTCTGGCCTTGGCGCGCTGGCTGACCCGGCCCGACCATCCTCTCACCGCCCGGGTGTTCGTGAACCAGGTCTGGCAGCACCATTTCGGGCGGGGCATCGTGGAGACCCAGGACAATTTCGGGAAGCAGGGCAAGCCTCCATCCCATCCCGAGCTGCTGGATTGGCTGGCGGTGGAGTTCGTGCGCCGGGGCTGGAGCATCAAGAAGCTCCACAGGCTGATCATGACTTCCACGGCCTACCGGCAATCGACCCAGGGGCTTCCGGCCGGCTCGCGCGCGCTCCAAGTGGATCCGGGAAACCGGCTCTTGTGGCGCATGAACCTGCGCCGGTTGGAAGCGGAGACCTTGCGGGACTCCATCATGGCCACCAGCGGCACGCTGGACTGGACCATGGGAGGACCTTCGGTTGAGGGTCCTTTGATGGCCGACGGCCTGAAGACACTGAACCCGCACACCGATGCGCCAGGCGAGCCGGCCGACGCCAAACCCGCGGGACAATGGCGGCGCAGCGTGTACCTTCTGGCGCGGCGCTACTACCCTCTGGGCTTCCTGGAGACCTTCGATGCTCCCATCATGCAGACCAACTGCAGCCGGCGGATGAACTCGGTGTCGCCGCTGCAGTCCCTCACGCTGATGAACGGCGATTTCGTCGTCGAAAACGCCCAGGCCTTTGCCCGGCGGGTCGCCGGCCTGTCCAAAGGCGATCCGGAAGAGGCGATCGAGAAAGCCTACCTGCTGGCTCTCTCCCGCCGGCCTTCACCGGAGGAAGCCCAGATCGCCGGAGCGCATCTGGCTCGCCAGAAGGATCTCTATCTCAAAGCCAACGCCGAGGAGGCACCGGCGGAGAAGAAAGCTCTGGAAAGCTTCTGCCAACTACTGTTCCTCACCAACGAGTTCCTCTACATCGACTGACGGGCCAGGAGGGACGGCTTGGCGGGGCGACCTTCCAGCCGCCCACTCCGAGTCCATTCACCGGAATCATTCAATACATACATGGAGCCACGCTTTTTCTGCGGGCCCGAAATGGGATCTAGGAGCCTGCGCCGCAGAAATTGATCTACTGCGAAAGCGGTAGAATCGGTCCATATTTCCCCGATTTCTCGGCGAATAGCACAACTATGCACCTCAAAATCGAGAAAATCTGGCCTCGATTCCCCACTTTCTCGCTACGATCATTTCTACCGCGCAGACTCCTAGTACTGGTCACGCGAGAACCACTCACTGGTTCGCAGGGAATACGCTGATCCTGATCCGCGTTTTGCTCGAGGCAGCGCTAAACGGTCGGTTTCTCCGTGCGCCGGAGCGCATGGGTCGTGTTGAACGGACGGAGATCCAACATGCAAGCATTTGCGCGAATCACTTTCGATCCTGCTGTGATGGGCGGCAAGCCGTGTATCCGAGGTTTGCGCGTGACGGTGGGCACGGTCGTGGGGTTGTTGGCGGCAGGCCGATCGGCCGACGAAATCCTGAAGGCATATCCTTATCTGGAACGAGAAGATATTGATCAATCCCTGGCCTACGCGGCATGGAGATTGGAAGAACGGGAAGTTCCGCTTTCCATCTCAACACGCCCGTGAAGCTCTTGATCGATATGAATCTCTCACCCGACTGGGTTCCCGTGCTGACCAGTGACGAGTGGTCGGCGGTCCATTGGTCAACCGTAGGTGATCCACGAGCGAGCGACCATACCATTGTGGATTGGGCTGTGGAGCATGGAGTATGTGTTATTGAGTCACGATCTCGACTTCGGAGCCATGCTGGCTTTATCTCACACAAGGGGGGCCAGCGTACTTCAGGTTCGTTCTAAGGATGCATTGCCGGAGAATCTGGCAAGTTTGATCGTCGCTGCCCTCAAGCAACATGCCGATGACTTGTCTTCTGGAGCTTTGGTCGTCGTGGACGAGGCGCGAAGTCGGGTACGGGTTCTACCGATTTGAAAGGCCGGTTGGCCTGAAGTCCGATACTCACGTGTCAAGCAAGATGGAGTCGGACCCCATCGACACGTGCCCTTTCTGGCGCTCCTGCGGAAGATCAAGGAACGTGCCCCTGACATGGCGACCATGTTGGCCGTGCCAATTGAGAGGGCACGATGGGCGAGGCGACACATCGTTAATTCTCGTGGGTCGACTATGTGGTCTCGGGAGCAGCGGACGAGCTGTCCGAGAGCGTGTGCAGTTGCCTATTCGAGGAATCGGCAAGTGCACGAAACCAGCTGTTAGTGAGCCGGGACACTTTTCTGAACTTTCTGGCGGGATAGGTGTGTTCGAGCCGGACCGATGAGCGGGATCAAGCCTGAATTCTTAGACGCCGGCGTCCTCGCCCGGGCACAGGGGTGCCTGCTGGGACAACTCGCCAGCGACGCGCTGGGCAGCTTGGTGGAGTTCCAGGCACCGGAAGAGATCCGAAGGAAATATCCCGAAGGCGTCCGGGAGCTGGCGAATGGAGGGACCTGGAACACCATCGCCGGACAACCCACCGACGACTCCGAGATGGCGTTGTCGCTGGCCCGGATGCTGGCGGAGCAGGGCAGGTACGACCCCGGGGAAGCCAGGAAAGCCTACGTCTTCTGGCTGCAATCGGATCCCTTCGATTGCGGCGGAACGATCTCCCGGGGTCTGCGGGGCCGGCCCAACGCGGACAGCCAGGCCAACGGCGCCCTGATGAGGATCAGCCCGTTGGGCATCTTTGGAGCCCGCTATGAGTTGCCGCAGGTAGCCGAGTGGGCGCGCCAGGACGCGGCGCTCACCCATCCGCACCCGGTCTGCCGGCAGGCCAACGCCCTCTTCGCCCTGGCGATTGCCGAAGCCGTCCGTGCTGAATGTGAGCCGCAGGACCTCTATCGCCGCGTCACCGGTTGGGCCGAGGAGATGGGGGTGGAGCGCAGCCTGCTGGACGCCGTCCACGGCGCCGCCGTGGCGCCGCCCGCCGACTACATCCATCAACAGGGCTGGGTCCTGACGGCGTTCCGCAACTCCCTCTGGCAGCTCACCCATGCGCCGGATCTGAAGGAGGCGGTGGTGGACACGGTCATGCGCGGCGGAGACACCGACACCAACGCGGCCATCTGCGGGGCGCTTCTGGGCGCCGTCTACGGCCGGGACGCCGTTCCGGGACAATGGACCGAATGCCTGCTCAACTGCCGTCCCGCGGCCGGACGGGCCAACGTCTTCCGTCCTCGCCCGGAGTGTTTCTGGCCGGTGGACGCGCTGGAGTTGGCGGAGCGCCTGATCCGCTGCCCCCCCGTCACGTCGCCTCCCAGGGATTGACCACCTCGAGGTCCAAGCTCCCGAAGTCGGCGACGTTCCTGGTTGCGAGCGCCAGGTCGTGAGCCTTGGCGGTTCCGGCAATGAGCGCATCTCGGAAGTCCAGTGCGCATCCGGTGCGATGCGCCTGCGCGCGAAATTGGGCAGCCCACTCCGCGCCCATTCTCTCCAGGGGCAGGACTCGTTCCTCGTATCCGGTAATGAACTCCGGCAGCGCCGCCCCCAATCGGTCAGGGCGTTGTCCCAACGGCAGCAGTCGCAAGCCGAATTCCAACTCATGCAACACGATCGTCGGGAGCCACAAATCGTGGTGTCCAGACAGGAAGGCGACAACCGGTGGAGCCGGTGGAGTTGACCCGCTTTCGTGGACACATCCAAAGTAGGGGAGTAAGGAGGGATCCACGATGGCAAGAAAGCAGAGACGGTATCCGCCGGAGTTCCGGCGGGAGATCGTAGGGCTGGTGCGCTCGGGGCGATCGCCGGAGGCACTGGCGCGGGAGTTCGAGCCCTCGGCTTCGGCGATCCGGAAGTGGGTCAAGCAGGCCGATCTGGACGAGGGGCACCGGAGCGACGGGTTGACGAAGTTCGAGCGCCAGGAGTTGCGTCAGGCGAGGCGGGAGATCAAGCGCCTGCGGATGGAGCGGGACATCCTAAAAAAAGCCGCGGCTTGGTTCGCCCGGGAGAGCGACTCGATCCCAGGAAAGGATTCGAGTTCGTAAAGGCGCACCGGGCCCAGTTTCCGATTCGGGTGATGTGCCGCGTGTTGGGTCTCTCCCCCAGTGGGTACTACGCCTGGTTGAAACGTCTGCCCTCGAACCGGGCTCGCCAGGACCAGGCGCTTCGGGAAAAGATCGTGCAGATCTGGAACGAGAACCGGAGAGTTTACGGTCGGCCTCGTCTGCATGCCGAACTGAGAGCTCGAGGGGAACGGACGAGCCCGAAGCGTGTGGGCCGATTGATGCGGGAAGCGGGAATTCAGGGGGTGAGCCGGAGGCACCGGAAGGCCGGGCTCACCCGGAGGGACCGGAAGGCGCGTCCCGCACCGGACCTGGTGAACCGGAACTTCGCGGCTGAGGGACCGGATCAGCTCTGGGTGGCGGACCTGACGTATGTTCGCACGCAGGCGGGCTGGTTGTATGTGGCCGTGGTCCTGGACGCCTGGAGCCGAATGGTCGTGGGCTGGGCAATGGAGACCCATCTGCGGTCCGAACTGGTCGAGAATGCGCTCGCCATGGCGGTGATACGGCGACAGCCGAAGCAGGTGATCCACCACTCGGACCAGGGGGCACAATACACCTCGACGGCCTTCGGGAAGAGATGCCGGGAGGCCGGGGTGCGGCCGTCGATGGGCTCGGTGGGGGACGCTTACGACAACGCGATGTGCGAGAGCTTCTTCGCGACGCTGGAATGCGAGTTGCTGGACCGTCACCAGTTCCGGAATCCGAATCAGGCGAGGCGGACCGTCTTCGACTTCATTGAGGGATTCTACAACCGGCGCCGCCGACACTCGGCGCTGGGCTACGAGTCGCCGGTCCGCTACGAGCAGCAGGCAGCGTAGGACCCACGGCGTCGTCGAAACTCGATCCGGACGACGAGATCCTCGATTCGTGCTCTCGCCGAGTGCAGTGATGACCTGCTGGGGTCGTCTTTCCTGCCTCCAATGCCGGTCCTGCGGGCCGGGAGGCTCAGAAGGACTGACGCCGCCTCACGAACCGGTTCGTTTTCGCGCTGCTCGACCACGAAGCCAGCACCATCACCGTCGCACCAAGCGTCGCGCGCGACACGATTGAAGAGGGCAGGGGGGCGCTGCCCCCCTGAGACCCCCGGATGCAAAGAGATACACACCACTCTTAAATCCCTGGAAAGAAAGCGCCGAGGCCCCCTCGTTACGCGGTATCCCATTGTGGAAAATCAGAGATTTCCCACAACGTGAGCCCTTTTGCTGACGCCTCCATCAGTCCCCCCACAGAAGAAAGAACGCTCTGTCAATGGTCAAAACCCTGACATTTTCTATGGCCATTGACATTCAGCGGGAGGAAGTCTTGCTCCCCAACGACAGAAGGAGTATTACAACCTAGACCAACGTAAACCGCACTAATAAACCGTCCACGAAAACGGGACACCTTCACCGGAGCCGTTCTTGTCAGCTCCGAGATCACGTTGGTGTCCAGGAGACAGCCCTTCAATCCGTATCTCCGGAAGCAAACGGGATCTCCCGCCGTGAACCTCTGTCTCGCGGAATCTCAAGGTCCACACCGCGTGGCGTGTTGTCGACCAGCCACTGTCCCAAGGGCGTGAGGACCGGCACGTGAGCTTGCGAATCACGTTCAGGTACGACCACGAATGCCCTCCGCACACCGATTCGCTGTGGTCCCTGTCGCGCGTGCCCGGAGATTGCGGCGATTATCAGAGTTATTGAACGCACAAAATGCGGAGAATAATGGCCTTCTGCGGCGATTAATGCCTATAATTCCCGCTTAATATGCGGAGATTATGCATTTACGAGCATCCCGACTGGCCCCGTCTCCACTGGAAGAATGACAGCCTGGTCAGAACTTTGGCTGCTGTCCGGTATCAGCAGGGCCGCTTGAGCGGTCAGATGGAGGCTCTCGGCTTCGATCTCCGGCAGGAAGCGGTGTTCGAAACCCTTACGGAAGACGTGCTGCAGACGAGCGATATCGAAGGGGAACGACTCGACGCGGAGCAGGTCCGCTCTTCGGTCGCCCGTCACCTCGGCCTGGACCTCGGCGGCCTCAGGCCCGCCGACCGCAAGGTCGAGGGGATCGTGGAAATGATGCTGGACGCCACCGGACGCTTTGAGCAGCCTCTGACCAGAACGCGGCTATACGGTTGGCACGAGTCTCTGTTTTCAACCGATCGCAGTGACCGGCGACGGATCAGAGTGGGAGGCTGGCGCGATGACCGCACCGGCCCGATGCAGGTCGTTTCCGGTCCCATCGGCCGGGAGAGGGTGCATTTCGAAGCCCCGCCCGCCGCCCGTCTCGCCCGGGAAATGGGAACCTTTCTGGACTGGTTCAATGCGCCCGCCGACACCGATGAAGTGCTCAAGGCCGGGGTGGCCCACCTCTGGTTCGTCACCGTTCATCCCTTTGACGACGGCAATGGCCGCATGGCGCGGGCGATTGCGGACATGATCTTGGCCCGCTCCGAGGGGAGATCGCAACGCTACTACAGCATGTCGTCGCAAATTCGGCAGGAACGCGCCGCCTACTACGACGTCCTGGAACGGACGCAGAAGGGGACGACGGATATCACGGCTTGGCTGGTCTGGTTCCTGTCTTGCCTGGGCCGAGCCATCGAAGGTTCACGGTCGACGCTGGCGGCGGTCCATAAAAAGGCACAATTCTGGAAACGCGTCGCCGATGTTCCTCTCAACCAGCGCCAGAGACGAGTCCTTGACCGCCTCCTGGATGATTTCGAGGGGAAGTTGACCACTTCGAAGTGGGCCAAGCTTGCCAAATGCTCTCAGGATACCGCCCTGCGGGACATTACCGATCTGGTCCGGCGCGGTCTCCTCGCCCGCAATCCGGGAGGAGGCCGAAGCACGAGCTACAGCCTCGTCGACCTCTCGTAGTCTCCGAAATCCTTCAGCGTGACCCGTGACGCCGGACGCCGTTTAGTGATGCTACGATTTCAGCGCTATGACTTTATCGGAGGATCTTCGTCACCCAGAGCTGCATATTCCGGATGAGAACAAGCTAACGGGGCGGGGTGATGATCTCGCAGGCAGGTCCGTTGGCCCGGTCCAGTTTCCGGTCAAGTGTCACCAGCGGACAATCCAACGCCTCGGCCAGGGCCACGTACCACGCGTCGTAGCTGGTCAAGTTGCTCCGCAAAGCCCACACACGGTCGGCGAACGGCGCGAATGGAAATAGGTCCAGGTCGAGCCGAAGCAGATCGCGGTGTGCACTGTTGGCCTCGAGCCTCGAGATTTCCCCGATCCGTTCCAACCGGCGCAAGATGTTGCTCACCTCCGCCAGGACCAATTCCGGACCGGCCAGAGAGCCCTCGGCCATCGCCGATTCCGCCCACACCCCTTCGCGCCCCGAGTCGACCAGGGCCGCAACCAGCACGGACGCGTCAACGACGACCGTCACATCCGGTCCGCATCCTGGGCGCGCAAAATGCTGGAGGCTCGAACGCGAGTGCCCGCCGCTTCCTTGCGCTCGCGAACGCGCTGCAGCCAAAGGTCGAGGGACGGCCGCGATGCGATGCGTTCCAACTCGTGACGCAGAAACTCCTGCATGGATTGGCGTCGCAACGCTGCGCGCGCCGCAAGTTCGTCCCGCACCTTTTCGGGGACACGTCTGATGGTAATCTGTACCGGCATGCTGTCATTATGAAAGCATTGACAGTATTTAGAAAGCATTCTGCTCCGTTGTCAATGACTGGCCAGGTGACTCGTGCCTGGAGACTGCGGCGATTGCCGGAGCTTTTGGCCGCACAAAATGCGATTTAGCATGGGACCAGGGACCAGGGGAGAGCTTCCGTCTCCGGAGGAGGATTATGGGAAGCTCCGGACCATGTCCAATGCTGAACCCTAGTCCAACTCCCTTTCCAGTTCCCTGATGAACGTTGCCGAATCGCGAGCAATGTTTTCGGGGCCGTGATCGAAGTGGAACACCTCGAGCGACACCCAGCCCGGATAGGATAGGCCCTTCAGCGCCTGCAGGGGCGGCCTGAAGTCGTAGTCGCCGGTGCCCGGGTGGCGGCCGTCCAGCTCGTTGACGTGGACGTGCTTGAGGTAGCGATAGTGCTTCCGGACCGCCTCGCCGTGGGGCAGCGTCTCAGCGACGGCGTTGTGGGTGTCGAACATGGACTGCACCGCCGGACTGCCGACCTGCTCGACGATGGCGGTCGCCTCCTCCAGGTTGTTGACCACGTCGCACAGATGCGGTGCCAGAGGCTCCAGGAGGATCCGCACCCGGCGCGCCTCGGCATGGGGCGACACCGCGGCGAGGCCCTCGGCCAGACGTCCCGTGGCCTCCCGGCGCGTCGCTCCCTCCACCGTGTTGCGCTGCCGGGCCGATCCCAGAATCATCAGGCCGTCGTCGCCCAGGTCGGCGCACAGGTCGACGAGACCGCGGAAGTAATCCCAGCTTTTCCCACGCCGGATCCGGTCCGGCGTCGTCAGGTGAAGCCAGCCCGGGGCCTTGAGCATGTTGTGCATTCCTACGTAGAGGAGGCCCTCCGACTCGCGGATGTCCCGCAGCTCCCTGCGCCGGCCGGCGGAAAGGGAGTTGGGATCGTCCGAGAGCAGATGGGGCGCGATCTCGATCGCCTCGTAGCCGGTTCGGACCGCTCCTTTGCAGGCGTCGGCGAAGCTCCAGCCATGGAACGTCCCGCTGCAGATGGCGAGCCGAAATCGGTAGGAAGAGGGCTCGGGAGGAGTCCTTGCCGCAGACGCCTCTTGTGGCCGGCCGGCCGCCGGTGTCATAG
The DNA here is from genome assembly GCA_965263035.1 of Acidobacteriota bacterium. Taxonomy (GTDB): domain Bacteria; phylum Acidobacteriota; class UBA6911; order RPQK01; family JAJDTT01; genus JAJDTT01. Next base: position 2,260,259 of record OZ253580.1, on the reverse strand, counting down.
CTGGAAGAGCTTCTTCGCGTTGTCGGTGTAGATCTTCTTCCGATCCGCAGCCGGCAGGCCGAGACTGTCGATTTTCGACACGATCAGGTTGGGATCCACCCACGGATGGTCGCTGGCGTAGAGCAGCCGGTCGGGGCCGGCGAAGTCGTAGCCGTACCGGATGGCCATGGCGATGGGCGAGACGGTGTCGAGATAGATTTGGCGCAGGTATTCGCTGGGCGGCCGGGTGATGTTGTCCGCTCCCCGCTTGAGCACCTGGGTCTGGTGGTCCATGCGGCCGATCAGATAGGGGAGCGCTCCGCCCACGTGAGGGCAGAGCAGCTTGAGCCGGGGGTGCCGGTCGAGGATCCCGGCCAGGATGATCCGGGCCAGGGCGATGGTGGTGTCGAACATCAACCCCAGGCCGCCCACCAGGGAGCGGCCCTTCACGGCGTCGTACGTCATCGGATAGGCCGGGTGCAGCAGGATGGGGACGCCCATCTCCTCGGCGCGCTGGAACAGAGGCCGGAACTCGTCTTCGTCGGGAAAGCGGCCCGCCAGGTTCGAGTAGAGCAGGATGCCGCGAAAGCCGAGCTTGTCGACGCAACGGTCCAGCTCCTTGAGCGCCTCCTCCATGTGATGGAGCGGGAGCGTTGCCAATCCGAAGAAACGGCCCGGGTACGATTCGACAGCGTCTCCGATGAAATCGTGCGCCAGCCTGGCCACCTTGGGGCCGTCGGCGCCGAAGCATTCGGGTCCGGGGTCGTTGATGCTGAGAGCGGCTGTCCGGATGCCGGCCCGGTCCATGTCGGCGATCTTGGCGTCGACGTCCAGGTGTTGCGGGCGGACGCGCCGGCGCCATTCGCCCGTGAGCGTGTAGTAGGCGCCCTCCTGTTTGTAGGCCCGGGGGACGGTGTCGCGGGTCATCATGAACTCGAGGACGGGGGGCGGGACCATGTGACTCTGGGCGTCGATGCGGAAGAGACTCCCGTCCGTCCGTTCCCACCCGGCAAGCGACGGGTCTGGAACGGCCGCGTCCCCGATGGAAGATTCGATCATGGCAATACCTGAAATCGACTTACAATATAGATTAATTCCTTACTTATATCGGTAAAGTAAGGCTGAACTTTCCCAACAGGAGGGGGACTTTCCAGTCTCCCGGACCCTTTTTGGCGTACTGTGATTCTGGAATTCGCCGCCTGGAAAGACGCCGCTCCCGCTCCTGTTTTCAATGAGTTGGGCAAGTTCCCGAGATGAAGTCAAGAAACGCTTGCCATAACAGACAAATGTCTGTTATTCTTTCTTTTCCTGAGTTTTTCGATCGCTCGGCCGTCAACGGCCAGGGAGGGAGACATGGCCTATACGCCACCTGGAGAGACACGGAAGAAGGTCTACGAGTTCGTGCGGGAGAGGATCCTGAACGGAGCTCCACCCACCGTCCGGGAGGTGCAGCAGGCCTTCGGGTTCCGGGCGGTCCAGTCGGCGCGCCAGCATCTGGAGGCGCTGGTGGCCGAGGGGAAGCTGGTGAAGGACTCGGGCAAGGCCCGGTCCCACCGCCTGCCGGAGTTGGGGCGGTCTCTTTCCTCCCGGCTGATCCCCATGCTGGGCCGGGTCCAGGCGGGAGAGTTGACCACGGCCCTGCAGGACCCGGGCGACTATCTCCTGGTGCAGAAGAGCCCCTTCGACGACCGGGAGCTCTTCGCCCTGACCGTTCAGGGGGAGAGCATGCTCCGGGCCGGCATCCTGCCGGGGGACACCGTGATCGTCCGCCGGCAGCCGGCCGCCAGGACGGGGGAGATCGTAGTGGCCCTGGTGGGTGAAGAGGCGACCGTCAAGCGGTACCGGGAGGAGAAGGGCCGGGTCGAACTGCATCCCGAAAACGACGCCTTCGAGCCCATCGTCCCTCGAGAGGACGGAGAGCCGTTCTCGATCCTGGGCAAGGTCATCGAAGTCAGAAGGAGTTTTGAGTAAAGGAGGAAGCATGTCAGCCTTGCAAGCCATCGATCTGCGGGGTCTCAGGACCCATCTCGATTGGGCGGCGGCAACGCCCCGGACGGAAACTCCACTCTGGTCCCGGGAACAGTTGGCCGGCCGCCTCTGTGAACTCTCCTCGATTTCCGGAGCGGCGCTGCTGACGTCCGCCTTTCGGCTGGTGCTGGACGCACAACTGGAAGGGGAGCCGGCCGCCTGGATCGCGGCCGGACCGGGCACTTTCTTCGCTCCGGACGCGGCCGAGAACGGCGTGGACCTGGATGCCCTGGTGGTGATTCGGGTCCCGGACGCTCAGTCCGCGGGGCGCGCGGCGGACCGGCTCCTGAGGTCGGGGGCTTTCGGACTGATCGTGATGGACCTGAACTCCAATCGCACCATTTCCGTACCGCTGCAGACGCGTCTGGTCCAGCAGGCGCGGACCCACGATGCCGCCCTCCTCTGCCTCACCTCCAAGGCTCGGGGGGCGCCTTCGCTGGGATCCATGGTCTCTCTGCGGGGACAGACCTCCTGCCGGCGTCTGGAGGTCGATCGCTTCCAGTACCAGATCGAGATCTTGAAGGACAGGCGTCATGGACCGGGTTGGAGCCACACCGAGGTCTGCCGTGGACCGGACGGCCTGCATTAACATCCGGGCACTGCCGCTGCAGCTCCTGATGAGGAGGCATCCGGAGTGGAGGCAGAGACCGGTTGCGGTGGTGGAGCAGGAGAAACCTCAGAGCCCCATCCTGTGGGTCAACTCCGCGGCTGCCGGGGCCGGCATTCGGCCGGGGATGCGCTATGCCTCCGGCCTCTCCCTGGATCGGAACCTGTGTGCGGGCACGGTTTCGGAGGAGGAGATCGGGGCCGCGGTCCGGCAGGTGCACGAGCTGCTGGCCGATTTCAGTCCCGGGGTCGAGCCCTCTGAAGACGAACCCGGGATTTTCTGGGTCGACGCCACCCGGCTCGACAGGCTCTACGGCTCTTTCGAGAACTGGACCCGGGAGATGGCCTCCGGTTTCTCCCGGCTGGAGCTGCCGGCGAGTATCGTGGTCGGCTTCAGCCGTTTCGGCAGCTATGCCATCGCCAAGGCGGAGAACCGGGTGATGGTGCTCCCCTCCTTCGAGATGGAGGAGGTCTGCAGCCGCAAGGTGCGCCTGCAGCATCTGCGGATCGCCCCGAGCTTGCGCGACCGGCTGGAGAAGCTGGGGATTCACACCGTCGGAGACTTCCTGGATCTTCCCCAAGGCGGCATCGCCCGGCATCTCGGCCGGGAGGCCCGGACCCTGTACCGTCTTGCGGCGGGTGAGCTTTCGCTGCCGCTCCAGCCCCGAATGATCCCCGAGCCTCTCCGTGCCCGGACGGAACTGGAGGAGCCCGAATCCAATGCGCCGAGGCTCCTTTTCAGGATCAAGCAGTTGCTGGACCCCTTGTTGATGGCGGCGGCGGACAGGGGCCAGAAGGTGGCCGTCCTCCGGTTGCAGCTGCTGCTGGAGGACGGCCACCGCCGCCTCGAGCAGATCCAGCCGGCCAGGCCCACCTTGAAGGTTTCGGCCCTGCTGGATCTGGTCCGTTTGCGCCTGGAGAGCCTCTCCCTGCCGGTTCGTCCGGTGGAGCTCTCCCTGGAGGTGGAGGGCGTGTCCGCCGCCCCCCGGGTGGTGAGCCTTCTGCAACGGAACCCGAGCCGGAACCTGGAGGCGGCCCTGCGCGCTCTGGCCCGGGTCCGGGCCGAGTTCGGCCCCGATTCGGTGGTCTCGGCCCGGCTCAAGTCGGGGCATCTGCCGGAAGCCCGTTGCGAGTGGCGGCCCCTCGAGAAGCTCCCGGCGGCCAGCCCCCGTTCGGTCTCTCTGCGCTCCCTGGTGCGGCGCGCCCACGCCCGTCCCCGGCCGCTGAAACGGTCTCCCTTGGAGTCGGCGGGCCGGTGGTGGAAGAGATCCCCGGGACTGGGGCGCCTGCTGGGTTATCTCATCAGCGGAGGATGGTGGAGCCGGGAGGTCCGTCGGGACTACCGGTTCGTCGGCACCGGCCGGGGCGAGATCCTCTGGGTCTACTACGACCAGAAGAGGCGGCGCTGGTACTCGCAGGGCCGAGTCGAGTGACAGGAGGGGCGATTTCCAATCGCCCACAGGAGGGGCGATTTCCAGTCGCCCATTCTTCTGCGCCAAGTTGTCGCTCCGGAGCCCGGCGGCTGGAAACCGCCGCTCCAGAGCCCTACGTCCCCCTCTGGTGCAAGAGCAACTACTCCTTCCTGGAAGGGGCCAGCCACCCCGAGGAACTGGTGGAGGCCTGCCATGAAAAGGAAATTCCCGCCCTGGCCCTCACCGATCGCAACGGAGTCTACGGCATCGTCCGGGCCCAGGTTCGAGCCCGCCGGTTGGGCATCCATCTGATCGTGGGGTCCCAGGTCGACCTCCGGGACGGATCGGAGCTCCTGCTGCTGGTCCAGGACCAGGAGGGCTACCGCAATCTCTGCCGCCTGTTGACCGGCGGGCATCTCCGTTCCTCCAAGGGGGAGTGCCGGCTGGGCTGGCGGGAGGTCTGCCGCTCCAGTCCCGGCCTGATCGCCCTCTGGGGGATCCCGCCGGCGGACCCCGGGTCCCACGCCCAGACGGAACCGGAACCTGTCCTGGAGCGGCTCCAAGCCGCTTTTCAGGATCGCCTCTACGTCCTGATCGCCAGACACCGCCGGGCGGAGGAAGTGCTGCGGGAGGTCCGGCTCCGGGAGTTGGCGGACCGGTTCGGACTGCCCACGGTGGCCGCCGTAGAGGTGCTCTACCACTGTTCTGGACGGCGCCGCCTGCAGGACGTCCTGACCTGCATCCGGGAAGGAGTGACCCTGTCTGCGGCCGGCCGGCTCATCCGGCCCAACGATCAGCACGCCCTGAAGAGTCCGGACGATCTGGCTCGTCTTTTTGCCGATGATCCCGAGTCGGTCCAGCGGACCCGTCAAGTAACCGACCGCTGTTCCTTCTCGCTCCAGGAGTTGCGTTACCGCTATCCGCTGGAGCGTCTGCCGGAAGGAATGGACTCCAGCCAGTACCTGCGCCGGCGGACCTTCGAGGGGGCCGAGCGCCGCCTGGGAGGGAAGTTCCGGAGCCAGGTCCCGCAGTTGGTGAAGGAACTGGATCTGATCCGGGAGCTGGAGTACGAGGGCTACTTCCTGACCATGCACGAGATCGTCGAGTACTGCCGCCGCCACGGCATCCTCTGTCAAGGCCGGGGATCGGCCGCCAACTCCACCGTCTGCTTCGCCCTGGGGATCACCAGCGTGGACCCGACCCAGGTGGACCTCCTCTTCGAGCGTTTTCTGTCCCGGGAGCGGGCCGAGCCTCCCGACATCGACCTGGACATCGAGCACAACCGCCGGGAAGAGGTGATCCAGCACGTGTACCGGAAGTACGGGCGCGACCGCGCCGCCATGGTGTCCAACGTGGTCCGTTACCGCTATCGGTCCGCCATCCGGGAAGTGGGGAAGGTGTTGGGGATTTCGGCCACCAGCCTGGATCGCCTGGCCAAGCTGGTGTCCCACGAAAGCTGGAGCGAGGAACTGGTGGAGCAGGCCGGACTCGATCCCCGGAGCCCCGCCCTGGGCCATCTGATGGCTCTGGTGCAGGAGATTCAGGATTTTCCCCGCCATCTCTCCATCCATCCCGGAGGCTTTCTGCTGGGTCACCGGCCCGTCCACGACCTGGTGCCCATCGAGAACGCCTCCATGAAGGGCCGGACCGTCATTCAGTGGGACAAGGAGGACGTGGATCAGGCGGGCCTGTTCAAGGTGGACCTGCTGGGGCTGGGCGCCCTCACCCACCTGCACCTCTGCTTCGATCTCCTGCGGCAGCACCGCCGCCGGGTCCTCTCCCTGGCCACCCTCCCCAGGGAGGACGCGGCCACCTTCGACATGGTCTGCCGCGCCGATACGGTGGGGGTGTTCCAGATCGAGAGCCGGGCCCAGATGGCCATGCTGGGCCGCCTCAAGCCGCGCAACTACTACGACCTGGTGATCGAGATCAGCATCGTCCGTCCCGGACCGATCACGGGAGGCATGGTGCATCCCTATCTGCGGCGGCGCAAAGGGGAGGAAGCGGTCGAATATCCCCACCCCTGCCTCATTCCCGTCCTGCAGAAGACCCTGGGGATCCCCCTGTTTCAGGAGCAGGTGATGCAACTGGCCATGGTGGCCGCCGACTACACGCCGGGCGAGGCCGACCAGTTGCGGCGGGACATGGCGGCCTGGCGGCGTTCGGGACGGATCGAGCGGCACCACCGGAGGCTGGTGGACCGCATGGTGAGGAAGGGGATCCGGGAGGAGTTCGCCGAGCGCGTCTTTCAGCAGGTCCGTGGATTCGGCGACTACGGCTTCCCCGAGAGCCATGCCGCCAGCTTTGCCCATATTGCCTACGCCACCGCCTACCTCAAGTGCCGCTATCCGGCGGAGTTCACCTGTGCCCTGCTGAATGCCCAGCCCATGGGGTTCTACTCCCCCTCCACCATCGTCAACGACGCCCGGATTCATGGGATCGAGGTCCGGCCCGTCAGCATTCTCCACAGCCGCTGGGACTGCAGCCTGGTCCCGGCTCCGGCCGCTCCGGAGAGGACCTCCAGGTTCGCGGTTCGCATGGGGCTGCGCTACGTCAAGGGGATGGGGGAAGGGGACTGGGACCGGTTGGACGCGGCCGCCCGGCAGTCCCCCTTCAGCGAGCTCCCGGACGTCGTCCGGCGGAGCGGGCTCCGCCAGGACAAGCTGGAGACGCTGGCCGAGGCCGGCGCCTTCGAGTGCTTCGGCCTGGACCGCCGGAGCGCCCTCTGGCAGATTCAGGGCCTCGCTGGCCGGCGGCCGCCCCGGTTGCCGTTGAGCAGCCGCGCCCCCTCGCCTCCGTTCCCCCCTCTGAGCCGGCTGGAGAGCATCGTCTGGGACCATCGGGTCACCAGCCACAGCTCCCAGGCCCACCTCCTGAAACCGCTACGGCCCGTTCTGGCCGCCTGGGGGCTGCCCACCGCCCGCCAACTCAACCGAATGCCGGATGGACGCCGGGTCCACTATGCGGGCATGGTCATCTGCCGCCAGCGGCCGGGGACCGCACGGGGAGTCACCTTCATGACTCTGGAGGACGAGACGGGGTTCGTGAACCTGGTGATCTGGCAACAGACCTTCCAGCGTTATTCCGTACTGGCCAAGACCCTCTCCTGCATGGGGGTCACCGGCAACCTGCAGGTGGCGGAAAGAGTCACCCACCTGGTGGTCGACAAGATCTGGAGGCCCAAGCTGGACAACGCCTCGGTCCGCCTCAAAAGCCGAGACTTCCACTAGGAGCGGCGGCTTTCTTGCCGCCGACTGGGAGCGGCGACTTTCTTGTCGCCGATTCGGGGCGTCAAGGGGCGCACTAGGAGGCTGTCCGAGAACTCGAAAAATCATAGTTTTTGAAAACTTAACCCTTCATAAATCAGTAGTTTACAAACAAGACTTTTTGAAAATAGTCTATTCTCGGACAGCCTCCTAGCCCCCCTCCGCGCTTCCAACAACCGAAAACCCCAACTAATTGACAATCCCCAAACACCTCCTCTTCCCTCTTTCCTCTTTACTCTTTACTCTTCTTCTCAGCACCATCATGACCCCACCAACCTCCACCAGACGCCTCTTCCTCACCCACATGGGCGCCGTAGCGATCTTTCAGGGCGCTGCTCCCGGCCGTCTTCGGGCCACCTCGGCGCCGGCCCCCCACGCCCGCCCCCAGGATCTCGGCCTCGACCCCACCCGCCTCGACCGCGCCTACGCCCTGGTCCAACGCATGCTGTCCCCCCGGCCCGAATACGGAGCCGCCATCCTGGTGGGCCGGGGAGACCGGATCGTCGCTCCGCGGGCCTTCGGCCGAATGGGCACCCTCGACGCCCCGGCGGTGAGCGCCGGCACCATCTTCCTCATTGCCTCCTGCACCAAGCCCATCGTCGCCAGCGCCGCCTGCCTGCTGATCGAACGAGGTCTCCTGGAATTGAACCAGCCTCTTCACGAGATCATTCCGGAAGTGGCGGAAGAGCAGAACGGAATTCGTCTCATCCACCTCATGACCCACACCTCCGGTTTCGGTCCCATCCCCCGCAACCAGGAATTCCGGGCCACCCGTCAGTCCCTGGACCGGTTCCTCCGCGAGATGTTCAAACGGAGGAAATTCGATTTCGCGCCGGGCACCGGTGTCAAGTACTGCAACGCCGGCTTCGCCCTCTTGAGCGAAGCGATCTGCCGCGCCAGCGGCATGCCCACCCCGGATTTCCTGGAAAAGGAATTCTTCCGGCCCCTGGGAATGCCAGACTCCTTCCTGGGCCGGACCGACCAGGACCGGAGCCGAATCTCCGACTGCGTCCTGCCGCCCGAGCTGGCGGTGGCGGTCAGCAACTGGAACAGCGACTACTTCCATCGCCTGGGCAACCCCTGGGGCGGGATCTTCTCCACCGTGCGGGACTACACCCGGTTTCTCCAGATGCTCCTGAACGGCGGAGAGTACCGGGGAGTGCGCATTTTCAGCCCGGCCACGGTCCGGATGATGACCCGCAACCAGCTCCCGCGGCTCCCCGGTTTGAGCCCCGCCCACCGGATCGCTTATGCAACGGGTTTCGGCTGGCAGCTGCGGGACAATGGACACTTCCAGTTCATGGGAAGCCTGGTCTCGCCGCGGGCCTTCGGCCACTACGGGGTGACAGGCTGCTCGGTCTGGGCCGACCCCGAAACCGGCCTCTTCATGACCCTGTTCAGCAACAAGCCCCAGAGCGACCGGGAGCTGGGAATCGTCTCCAACGCCGTCGCCGCCTCCCTGGTGGAGTAGCATCCGGATGCGCGGCGCCTACTGCGTTGTGCCGCCGTGACCCTGCTGCGGGAGCTGCGAGTAGGCCTTCCGGATCGCGGTCACCAGGGCGTGTCCGGGTCCCAGGCTCCGCTTGCCGATGTCCAGGGCCTCCCGCAAGAGCGGCTCGGCTTCCGCGAATCTCTCCTGGTCCCGATAGAGGAAACCCAGGTTGCCGAGACTCCAGGCCACCTGGGGATGCCCCGGCGCCAGAGCCTTCCTGGAAATCTCCAGCGACTGCTTGAAGAGGGGTTCGGCTTCGGCGAGTTTCCCCTGCGCCCGAAAGAGCTCGGCCAGGCCGCCCAGGCTTCTGGCCACGTCGGGATGCTCCGGTCCCAGGACTTTCTCGTAGATGGCGATGGCCCTGCGGTAGAGGGGTTCGGCCTGGCCGTACTTGCCCTGGACTCGATGGAGCTCCGCCAGAGAGAACAGGCTCGGGGCCGTCTGGAGATGTTCCGGTCCCAGAATCTTCTCGTAGATGTCCAGCGCCTGCCGGTAGAAGGGCTCGGCCTGGTCCGGGTTCCCCTGGATTCGGTGCAGGTCGGCCAGATTTTCCAGGCCCGCGGCGACTTGACGGTTCTCCTCTCCCAGGGCCTTCCGGTAGATTCCGATGGCTCGCGTGTAGAGGGCTTCGGCTTGGGCGAACCGGTGCTGGTGCCGGTGCAGGAACGCCAGATTGTTGAGACTGGTGGCCACGTCGGGATGGTCCGGTCCCAGCGCCTTCTCCACAATTGCCAGGGCCCGCGTGTAGAGGCCTTCCGCCTTGGAATAGTCCCCCTGGGCCCGGTGGATCAGTGCCAGGTTGTTGAGGCTTGCGGCCACGTCCGGATGCTCCGGTCCCAGAACCCGTTCGTAGATGTCCAGCGCTCTCTGGTAAAGGGGTTCGGCCTCGGAGTAGTTGCGCTGCTCCCGCTGAATTTCGGCCAGATCGAAGAGGCTGGTGGCCCGGACCAGGCTCTCCTCCTTGGCTTCGTTCCAGGGGTTGTCGCCGCCGCCTCCGGCCCCCAGCAACCCGGCGATCACCGTATGCCCGGCGGCGTCCGCCAGGGCCTTTGCCGTCATCCCCTTGGAGTCGGTGGCCCCCACTTCGGCGCCGGCGTCGATCAGCGCCAGGACCGTTTCCCTTCGGCCGTTGGCCGCCGCCAGCATCAAGGGGGTCCGATCCTGTTCATCCCGTGCGTTCAGATCGGCTCCCGCCCCGATCAACACCTTGACGATGGCCGTCTGACCTTTCCCGGCCATGCTCAGGAGATCGCGGTCAAAGCTGGACTGAGGGAGGGCCCAAGAGCAGGTCAGCAATAGGAGAATCGCCATTCGCGCCCGGGTCCCGTTGGCCTGCATCTCTGTCGCTCAGTCTACTACGGCGGTAGGAGCGGCGGTTTCCAACCGCCGATTGGGGGGGTAAGGGGGCTGGAAGCCCCCCTCCGCGGCGTCCCGTGGAGCGAGCCCCTCCGCCCCCAAATCACCGCGGTCGCTTGCCAGCTCCCAACTCGTTCAGCATCCTCTCAGCCACCCGGCGGCAGCTGTGCCGTGCGGCCCACTGGAACGCCCCCTCCCGCAATTCCGCATACCGTCCGGTTCGCCGGACCTCGTCGATCTTCTCCTGCAGCTCACCGGCCGAATCGAAGGCCAGGACGTTCTCACCGTCGACCAGTCCATGGGGAGCGCACCGGCGCGGCTTGCGGCTCAGTCGGTAGAAGCAGGGGACCGTATGATTGGCGGCGATCTCGTAGTGCCGCTGGCACTCCCAGCCCATCTTCTTCATGGTGACCGCATACTGGGAACGGCCCAGGTCCCGGTAGTAGTCCTCCTCCTTCTCGAACAGGTAGGACTTCCGGCAGTGTCTGCGGATCGGCTCCAGCTTGTACGCCTCCTCGCATTGGACATGCCTGGCGAAGAGTTGGTCCTTCTCCAGGGGCTGCGCCCGAATCTTGGCTCCGGGAATGGAGAAGCCGATCCGCCGCGAGCGTGGAAGAGGAAGTATGAGTCGCAATTCCCGCTTGAAATAGAGGCCGTAAAACAGGGCAGGGAGGTAGGGCCGCTTGTGGTCCTCGCCATCCAGGAATCCCACCCGGTGGAAACAGCGGCGCAGTTGCCGCGTGGCACGGAATTCCTGGAACTCTCGGCGCTGGCGCCAGATGTTGCCGAAGATCAGGGTCTCGAACTCGCCGTTTTCGATCCGTCGGTTCAGGTCCCCCCGGTCCAACTCGAGGTCCTCCAGCAGCTTCCAGATGGTGAACCCCCGGCCGTACAGATCCCTGCGGGGAACGGGGCAGTTCCGGTACAGGACGGTTTTACGGGGATAATCCAGAACCTGCACCCCCAGGGACTCCCGCAGTCCCAGCAGAATCTGATCCTGGAGGTAATCTTCACCCGGCGAAGTGAGATAGAGAATTCTCATGGCCGATATGAACCACCGGCGTCCGGCCTGGACCGGGTGAGGAATTCAGGCTACAGCCAGCGGGTGTACTGCCGGATGATGTCGATGCCCACGAGCTCGCTGTACGCTTCCTGCAGCCGCCGCGTCACGGGTCCCGGGATCCCGCCCGCGCCCACGGGAGACCCGTTGATGGTCGAGACCGGGCAGATGCAGAAGCTGGTGGAGGTGACGAAGACCTCTTCCGCCGCGTAAGCGTCGAACAGGTCGATGTCCATTTGATGGACCGGCAGATTCAGACTACGGGCCAATTCAAAGGTCACGCTCCGGCTGATCCCTGCCAGGACGAACCGGTCCCGAGGCGTGGCCAACTCGCCGTCCCGGACGAGGAAGATGTTGCTTCCCATCCCCTCGCAGAGGTTTCCGTCCAGGTCCAGGAGGATGGAAAGGGCCTGGGGATCCGCCGCCTTCACCTCCAGTTCGCCCATCACCAGATTCAGGTAGTTGTGGGTCTTGGCCCGGGGGCTCATGGACTCGGGCGGGGTCCGCCGCACCGAGGGGGTCCGGACGGGCAGACCGTCGCGATAGTAACGGGAGCGTTCCAGAAAGGGGAGAGGCTGGCAGTCGACGATCACCGTGGGATCGAATCCCCCGTCTCCGTTGGGGGTGCCCCGGGTGACCCGCTGGGTGACCCAGTAATCGTCTTCCTTTTCCAGCAGGGGCAGATTGGCCTCCAGCACCTGCATGGTCAACTCCGCCAACTGGTTCCGGCTCATTCCCGGATCGATGCGAGTGTAACGGAGGGAATCGAAAAGCCGGTCCAGGTGCTCGTCGAGACGGAAGATCTTGTGTCCGAAGGTTCGTGTCGTGTCGAACACGGCGTCGCCCAGGATGAAGCCGCGGTCCACGATGGAGACCCGGGCCTCACTCTCGGGGACGATCCGGCCGTTCACATACGCCACTCTTTCCTGATTCATGGGGAAATGGAAACACAAGTCCGAGACACTGGCAACCAAATGGGCGACTCTCGGAGTTCTTGCCCGATGGAGGTTCCCGTCTTCACGGAAAAACTTTCCGGAGAAGTGGCCAAGGCGAGGGTCTGCGGCGTAAAATGAAGTTCCTTACAACCTGCCTGCAGCAGTTACTCGGCGGGCAAAAACACTCGACAGCGGAGTCTTCAGGAGGAATCGCGTGGCTCAGTTCAAGGCAGTGAAGATCCCGGCGGGAGACCTGATCGATTATCGGGACGGCCGGCTCATCGTCGGCGACAACCCCGTCATCGGTGTCCTGCGGGGCGACGGGATCGGTCTGGATATCACCCCGGTGATGCGCAACGTCGTGGATGGGGCGGTGCGTAGAGCCTACGGCGGCAGCCGGAGCATCTCCTGGTGTCCCCTCTATGCCGGCCTGGAGGGACTGCACCACTACGGCAGCGAGTTTCCCGACGAGACGGTGGAGGCGATCCGGCACCTTCGCGTCGCCATCAAGGGCCCCTTCACCACCCCGGTGGGAGAGGAGACTCACGTGTGTCTCCACTGCGCCCACCAGCAATACCACGCCGGCAGTTGCGACAAATGCGGCCAGGACGACGGGGTGACCGAGCGCTTCCGCTCCATCAACGTCCGGTTCCGGCAGCATCTGGATCTCTACGCCTGCGTGCGGCCGGTCCGCTATTTCCAAGGGGTCCCCTCCCCCAACAAGTACGCCGACAAGGTGAACTTCGTCATCTTTCGCGAGAACACCGAGGACGTCTACGCCGGCTACGACTTCGAGCAGGGCAGCGAGATGGCGCGGGCCATCATCGACCTGATCCGGGAAAAGGACGGCCGCAGCATCCGGGCCGACTCGGGCATCGGCATCAAGCCCATCTCCACCACCGGGACCCGGAACATCGTCCGCAAGGCCCTGAACTGGGCCCGGGACCAGAAGCTCCCCTCGGTGACCTTGGTCCACAAGGGCAACATCATGAAGTTCACCGAGGGCTCCTTCGCCAAGTGGGGCTACGAGCTGGCTGCGGAAGAATTCGGTGAGGACACTGTCACCGAGAAGAGACTCTGGGACGAGTTGGGGGGCAAGATGCCGGACGGGAAATTCCTGGTCAAGGACCGGATCGCCGACTCCGTCTTCCAGCAGATCCAGACCCGGCCCGAAGAGTACAGCGTCTTCGCCCTGCCCAACCTCAACGGCGACTATCTTTCGGACGCCGCCATCGCCCTGGTGGGCGGCCTGGGTCTGGGGCCCGGCGCCAACATGTCCGACGATCTGGCCCTGTTCGAGGCCACCCACGGCACGGCGCCCAAGTACACGGGGATGGACAAGGTCAACCCCGGATCGCTCATCCTCTCGGCCGTGATGATGCTCAACCACCTGCAGTGGGGCGAGGCCGCGGACCTGATCACCGGGGGCATGGAACGGGCCATTCTGGACGGCCACGTCACCTACGACCTGGCCCGCCTCATGAGGCGCGAGGGCCGGGAGGACGTGACCGAGCTCCCCTGCTCCGGCTTCGGCGAGGCCATCCTGGAGAGGATGTAGACGCTTCCGGTTTCCTCCTTGGGAGGGGGGACATCCTTGCCCCCCTCTTCATCGCCGACGCGAAACCCCCGGCTGGAATGCCTCCGTTCCCGCACCCCCTTTTTTCTGTCCGGATTGCGCGGGTCCGCGTCCGGCGGGAACTTCTGAGTGTTGCTATCGAAGAACGTCGGCGACCGCCCCCGGATGACGCCTATATGGACATCAGTGTGCCTCCAGTACCGGTTGAGGGCTCCGCTCCAGGGAGGCGAAGGGATCAACCACCCGAAGGCCGTCGAGTAGCTGCCCGTCCTGCAAGTCTTCGGTCAGGAGAACGGAGCATTCGGTGGCCTGCGCGGCGGCGACGATCAGGGAGTCCCACCACGAGAGGCGAAAACGCTCTTCGATGAGCCAGGCTCGCCGGAGGATGGCAAGGTCGATCCGGATCGGTTCCCATACTGAGAGCGCTTCGACGATCTGGCGGGCCTCCGCGGCATCGAAATTCAGGCGGCGTCCGCGCGTCAGGGTTGCGTAGAGTTCCTGGACGACCTGAGAGCTCAGCCAGCCCGCGCTTCCGAGCGCAAGGAGCCCGGTCCACTGCTCGGCGCGCGCCTGCTTCGTCGGGTCGGACGCATCGTGTCGATAGACGAAGACGTTGGTGTCAACGAAGACCGGGCCGGTGATACAACTCCTCACGCGTCGGCTTGCGTCCCTCGGGCCATTCGATCTTGCGCGGTTTCATCGCCAAATAGCGTTTCATTGTCACCTGGTAGGCATCTTCCCGGCGCCGCATTCGCTCCAACAACTCGACGATCCATCGGGAGACGTTGCGGTCATCCTCGGCCGCTTTGACGCTCAGCCACCGCGCCAAGTCCTCTGGTAGCGTGATCGTCACATTTTTCATGGCAAGAACTCTAAGCTGGAAGGCGCAAAATAGTGTTACACAGGTACCGTATCAAGTTGGTGGCGCCGCGAGCGGATGTCGTCAACACGCGAAGTGTCCGGTCTGGACAGCACGTGATCTGTCCGTTCCAACAGGTTTGCGGTCAGGATAGAACATTTCCCCCATCGGAGAGGAGGATGGGATGGAGTTGTATCCGCCCTGCACCGTGGAGTCGGCGATGATTGGAACGAACAACTGGATCCAGATGTCCGAGAGCATCGCCGCGAGTCCTCGAACCATTCAGCGCTGGAGGCGTCGATAAGAGAAGTACGGCTACGGCTGCACTCGGAGGAAGGGATCGATCTGAGTTGCATGTGAGTGAAGAAAGCGTCGCAGGAGTCCGGCCTAGTTCGGAAACGGCGACGGTGGGGAACCCACCGGTGGATGCTTCTGCACCTAAACGGGATCAAGCACCGCTGATTGCCGGGGTCCGGGTATCAGGACCTGGTTCTGATCGGCTGGAACGATGATAGCGTGAGCACTTCCATAGGGACGTAGTCCTCGATCAGACGGCGGTCGTCAGTGTTCACGACCGTCTCCCCCTTTGTGATGGGCCGTCGGAACCGTCCTGCAGGAAACCCATTTCTACGAGAAACCGGGACGGTTCTTTCTGCCACCCCTTATACTGGCGCGCCCGGGACAGGATCAGGCACCGCTTCGTTCGCGTGATGGCCACAAAGCAGCCGCGGCGTTCTTCCTCGAGAGCCGCGCTACCGTCTCTCTCCCTGATGCTGTGCCACGAGGGTAGGATTTCTTCCGCCATTCCGACTAGGTAGACCGTATCGAACTCGAGGCCCTTGGCGCCGTGAATGGTCGCCAGAGACACCGATCCCGGGACTGGAACGGGTTCCTTGGAGCGCATCTCCAACTCCTGCAGGAACCGGTCCAACGACGTGAACCCGTTCGCGTCTCGGATTTCACGCTCGATCCTGCGCCAGGCGCTCAGATCGTCCTTCAGGTCGTCATGCGGATCATGGGTCTCGAAATGACCGAGGATCTGGCGGACCGCCGGTGCCAGTGGCATGTTTCCAGCAGTGAGACTCGATATTGCGCTGACAACCTCAGCGGCGGGGGACGGCAGCCCGGCCTCTCGTGCGGCATCCGTCCACACCGACAGCAACGTGACTCCGTCGGCCGCCGCACGCGACATCATTTCGTCGATATCCAGCGGTAATGCGGCGAAGCCCCCGAACGTCTCGACCAGCGTCGCCATGTTGCGCTTGTCGAGCGGCCGGTCGATCTGCTTCAGGCAGGCCACCAGCCAACGCATCTCGGGCGAGGCGAAGTCGTCGCGGCGCATTAGGACCGTCGCGGGGACGCCTATGGCATCCAAGGCTTCACGCATGGACTCCAGCAATGCCCGGGTTCTCGCCAGCACCGCCGTTTGGGCGCGCGCGACGTCATCCCGACGGGCGATCTCGGCGGCAATGTCGGCCATCTCTTTCTCGTCCGTCGCGAATACGCGATGCTCGATCTCCCCGCGGCGCGCACGTGGACTCGGTTGTGCCGGTTGCTTCCACGCAGCACGGCGCGCGTTGTAGACGACGAGGCGATTCGCGGCCTCGACGATGTGCGGCGGGCAGCGAAAGTTGGTCGGCAGTTGGACGACGTGGCAGGAGAAATCATCGACCAATGTGCGTATCCGACGCACGTTGGCCCCGTTCCACTCGTAGATCGTCTGGTCGTCGTCGGCTACGGCGAAGAGTTGATGGAAGTCCTCGCCGGCCATACGCCGAAGTAGCGCGTACTGGGCGCCGTTCGTGTCCTGGAATTCGTCGACGAGCCAGTATCGGTAGACGGTCAGGTAGTGCCGGGCCATCGCAGGATAGCCGAAAAGCTCGTAGGCCTTGAGGATGAGCGAATTGAAGTCCAAGGCGTTGGCGCGGTGAAGCTCGTCCTCGTACAGGCGGTAGGCGCGGACCACCCGGTTGGCATCTTTGGGGGACGCGCCGTACCGGCGCGCAACACGCGGATTCGCCTGCTCCGGGCCGACGAGCCGAGCCTTTAAGGCGTCGATCCAGGGCAGGAGACGTCGATCATCGGGCCCGAACCGTCGGGGGTCGCGTCGAAGGGCATCTGCCAACACCGCCTGTCGGTCCGAGGTCCGCGAGTAGATCGCGAAGTTTGGCTTGATGCCGAGATGCACGCCGTGCTGGCGTAGCACGTGCGCGCAGAATCCATGGAAGGTGTTGATGTCGGCGCGGCCCTCAAGGCCTGGGGCGAATCTCGTCACCCGGTTCGCCATCTCGTGGGCTGCCTTGTTGGTGAACGTCAGCGCGAGGATGCGAAAGCGCTGTTCCCGCGACGACTCCAGCAGACGGGCGACGCGGCACGTAAGCACGCGGGTCTTGCCGGAACCGGGCCCGGCCAGTACGAGCAGGGGGCCGTCGTCCCACTCGACGGCTCGGCGCTGGATGTCCGTCAGCTCGCGCAAGGACGTTTCAAGCGCACTATTCATCACTTCAGCCCCGGTAGTTGCTCAATCGTGGTCCGGAATGCCTCCGGTGCGCGCCGTGCCAGGCTCAAATCGCCGCGAACGCGTGCCGCAAGGGTCGCGGCATACGCGGTCTTATTGCCCCGCAATCGGGTCAACAGTTCTCCGTCGTCTTGCCCAACTGGAACGTCCAACGCTGCCAAGGTCTCACGCAATTCCGGGCCAAGTCCGTCGGCCACGAGCTGCACCTCCAAATCTCCGGCAGTATGGGTTCGACATCGTCGTGCGAGTTCGACGTCGTCGAATCCACGATTCCGGATGGCCCGGATGTACTTCCGGCCCTCGTCGTCGCCGTCGAATACGCCCAGCCACGGGATGCCCAGCGCGCGAGCCAGCACTGCGAATGTAGCCGGGCTTCCGTTGTTCTGGGCGTCGATCACGGAGACGCCATGCTCGTCCAGATTGTAGCCCGAGGCATGCGCGAGCGCGTGCACGATCATGTAGTCGGCTTGGCCCTCAACGATCACCCAGCGATCGGCGAAAAATATTTCGCCGCGCATGCGCCGGGCGTAAGTTTCGAGTGACCGAAGCTCATCGTCGCTGATAAATCGAGACGAGCGGTCACTCAACTCCCTCAGTGTCTGCTCGAGATCATCGCGGCGCTTGTGCCGTCCGCAGCACCTGAGCAACGTTCGATAGAGTTGTTCGTTGAGCGCACCATTGATGGTCAGCGTCTCCGATGCCCGTTCGTAACTCAATTGTCCGGTCGAATTGGCCACGACCGCTTCAAGGCCGTCGAGCGGGGGAATCGAGGCTGAGAAACTCGCGGGCAGCGACCGCACTTCGGTGCCGTTTGCCGTGAGCCGCACGAGGCGCAGATCCCGGAACGGGACGTGCTGCACGAAGTACGGTGAGTGAGTAGTGATGATCTTCTGCCCCGGTAACGCGTGGACGTGTCTCCACAGGGTGCGTGCGGCCTGGGGGTGGAGGTGCGTTTCCGGCTCTTCGAGGGCCAGTACCGGCTCGCTGCCCGGCTCGTACAACTCGCGCAGCACATGGTCGACGAACGCCTGGAACAAGAAGATGACCGACAGGCTTTGGATCCCCTGCCCCTGGCGCCGGAGCGGTAGCCACGGCGAGTCGGGCTCGTTGCGCAATATGATCTCGGCCCTGGAGATCAGGTCCCACGTCTTCAATGGAACCATCCGCAGGTCCAGGCTACCTTCCCGGTCCCGCGCCGAGATTCTAGTGGCCCCAGACAGTGTCTTGGCGATCATTCGCAGGCGCGCGTCTGCCTTCAGGAGGCGCCGGTTTAGCAGGTCGAGCACCCGCAACGCACGAGATTCGAGGCCTGCTGGGATCTCCAACGCCTTGAGCAGCCGTCCCCAGAACTGCGAGCGCGGCGAGAATTCTCCGCCGACGTCGCGTAGCGCGCCGAGATAGAATACCGGCAGGTAGCGCCAGAATCGTTCGAGGTTGACACCACGTGCGCTGCGGCCGACGAGCGGTTCGCGCTTGGCGTCGAGGAACTCCCAGCTTGGTTGGAAGGCGCCGGCTTCCTCGCTCCATACCCACCGTGTTCTCAGAGCCACGGACCGGCGGTCAGTATTGAGGTCCACTTGAACGATGTCTGCGAGGTCTTCCGAGATGGCTGCGGGCCACTCTCCCGGTTCCGACTCCTCGGAACGAAGGTCGATGCTCACGCCGCTGGACATCTTTGGATCAGCCGCGTCATCCGCAAGATGAATATCGTACTCGCTGAATCCCGTTCCGCGCCGCCCCCAGCGGCGCGTCAGGGCGATCCGTAACGCGTCGAGAATCGCGGTCTTGCCGGCGTTGTTCGGCCCGACAAAGACCGTCGTTTCACCGAGATCCACGACCAAGCGCCGGATCGACCGGAAGTTCCGAATCTCGATACGGGTTATGCGCACTCGCGCCGAACCTCGGTCGGCTTGGCGCGGTCCAGGGGGCCCAACAGTCTGTAGAAGATGGGATGTCGTACCTCCCGATTATCGAGTATCCGGTTCATGCCTCAGCCTCCTGCTGGTTAAACACCGCTCGTTCGACCGCGCCCCCGGGAACGTGAAAGACACGGCCGGCCACGACCTCCTCTTTGGCGTAATCTGAGTGCTTGTCGGGATTCCGAATCATGACCGGAACGGCGGCCGGGTTCTCGAGCGGATCCCGCACCACATGCAGCCAATAGCTGTCACCATACTGCTTCGCATTGTATCACTCGTTCCTGGTGACGCTGATACTTGGTGAGAAATTCGCACTCGGTCAGAGTCCCTCGATACAGGCGTGCACGAGCCCGACGGCCTCCACCCGATCATGGAGGGGAAAACGCGCATCGCCGGGATACACGACGAAGAGACGGTCGAGCTTCAAGTCCGCCATTGCCGAGTGCATGGAGCGCGTCATGGTCGGAGCGCTGGTGCGCTTGAATTCGAATCCGATCCTGCGACCGCCGTCGAACACCAGCAGATCCAATTCTGCTCCCCGGTGAGTTGCCCAGTAGTAGCATCGGTCCCAGTCGACTCCGACAATGCGCAACATTTCCTGCATTGCGAATCCCTCCCAGGAAGCCCCCGATTTTGGGTGTCCCATGAGGGCGGACTCCGAGTCGATACTAAGCAGCGCATGCAGCATCCCGGTGTCGGCGAGGTAGACCTTGGGAGCTTTGACTTGCCGTTTTTTCAGGTTCTCATACCAGGGTTGCAGTCGGCGCACGATCAACGCATCGACGAGCGCGTCAAAATATCTATTGATAGTGGGGGCGGTGACCCCGAGAGCGCGGCCGAGTTCGGAGCTGTTCCACCGATTGCCATGGTAGTGGGCGAGCATGGTCCAGAACCGGCGCATCGTAGCCGCCGGCACGGAGACTCCCAACTGGGGCAGATCACGTTCAAGAAACGTACGAATGAACTCGGTTCGCCACTTGAAGCTCCGGACGTCGCCGTCGGCAAGAAACGAACGGGGGAACCCCCCGCGCAACCAGAGTCTCCGAACAGCGCCGGCTCCGGTCCCGGTTTCGCTGATCCGGAAAGGAGGAAGTTCGTAGTAGGCAATTCGTCCTGCGAGGGTTTCGGAGGACTGACGCAGCAGATCGGGGCCGGCGCTTCCCAGGACCAGGAACCGGACAGCGTTGCCGGGGCGGTCCACCAGAACCCGCAGGAGGCGGAACAGCCCTTCGCTGCGCTGGACTTCGTCGATGACGACCAGCCCCCGCAGTGATTCGAGAGCAAGCTTGGGATCGGCGAAACGCCTTTCGTCGGTGGGATCTTCAAGGTCGAAGGTGGTGACCGGCTCCGCGGCGTCATTGATCAGATCGCGGGCGAGAGTCGTCTTGCCGACCTGCCGGGCGCCGACCAGTCCAACGACCGGGAACTGGTCGAGTAGTGCGCGGATCGATGCTCTGTGCTCTTGACGTCGTATCACCCAGCTATTATACGGGAAAATCAAGAGAGGAAGTATTGATTTTCCCGTTTACTGGCCGGAACAAGCGCTGAGACTATGCTGTTCGGTGCCGAAAGTTGACCGGTCCCTTAGCTTCCGGGGCTGTCTTGAAGCTTGCGATCGAGTGTGAGTACCTGGATACAGATTCAACCCTCATCTTGCCAAGCTGCGAGATCCTCTTGGGCGAGGGGAGCGAACACCGAATCGGGCACTTCACCGTCACGATCCCGATAGCGTCCCAGCACTCGCTGTGGCAACGCGTCCAACGGCACGAGGCGGGCGCACGGCCTCCCCGCCTTGGTAATGACAATTTCCTCGCCTGCGCATACACGTTCAAGTAGCCGGGAGAGGAGTTGTGCCTTGACTTCATTGACGTTCACAAGAGCCATGTCATCCAAGATAGTCCGTTGTCCGGACTAGTCAATAAACTCGGGGACCAAACATCAGGCAGACTGGTGCTGGCAAATACCAAGAGAAGTTGATTCAAGCAATGGAGAGTCGCTGGAACTAGGAGTCTGCGCGGTAGGAATGATCGTAGCGAGAAAGTGGGGAATCGAGGCCAGATTTTCTCGATTTGGAGGTGCATAGTTGTTCTATTCGCCGAGAAATCGGGGAAATATGGACCGATTCTACCGCTTTCGCAGTAGATCAATTTCTGCCGCGCAGGCTCCTAGCCCGAGTTTACTGTGTTCGCGTCAGCATAGCACTGGCCTAGCGCATGGGCAGACCGATTTCTCAAATTCAAGTTATTGATAAGGAAGAGTTTATCCACCCAGCCCGACCGAGGCCACTGCGCCCGTGACCTCGACTTTTGTATGACCTAATTCCTGTTGGACTGTTCTAGGTTAATCCCGGAAGTATCTATCTGATTTCGCAGGATAAATTTTTGATTTCAGGCGAGGACCTTTGACAATCGACCTCTCGATACGCTAGTGTATGACCTAATATATGGCCAGCATCGTCAAGAAGATCATCCGCGGCCGCCCCTACTACTACGCCCGCGTCTGCAAACGCGTCCACGGCAAGCCCAAGATCGTTTCCCAGACCTATCTCGGCCGCGCCGACAAAATCATCGAGAAGCTTCGGGCCGCCCCCGTGCTGGCCCAACCACTGGAGGCGGTCGTGCGCGAATTCGGCGCCTCCACCGCCCTGCTCGCCCTCGCCCGCCGCTTGCAGCTCGTCGAGCACATCGACCGCCATGTCCCCAAGCGCGGCTCCGGCCCCTCCGTCGGCACCTACCTGCTCGCCGCCGTCCTCAACCGCTGCCTCGCCCCCGGCTCCAAGGCCAGCCTCGCCCGCTGGTTCGACTCCACCGCCCTCGGCCGCCTCCTCCCCCTGCGCTCCAGCCAGCTCACCAGCCAGCGCTTCTGGGACCACATGCACCGCGTCCCCGTCTCAGCCATCCCCGCCATCGAACGCGACATCGTGACCGCCATGACCCGTGAGTTCGGCCTCGACCTGCGCCAAGTGCTGTTTGACGCCACCAACGTCTTCACCTACATCGATTCTTTCAACGAGCGCTCCCAGCTGGCCCAGCGCGGCCACAGCAAGGAGGGCCGCAGGTCGTTGCGCATCATCGGCGTGGCGCTGCTGGTCACGGCCGACTTCCGCCTGCCCCTGCTGCATCGCACCTATCCCGGCAACCGGCCCGACGCGCCGCTGTTCCAGAGCCTCTCCGCCGACTTGGCCCGGCGCTACCATGAGATCGCGGCCGGCGCCGAGACGGTCACCCTGGTCTTCGACAAGGGCAACAACTCGCGCGAGAACCTGGACTGGGTCGAGCGCGGCCCCTTCCACTTCATCGGCTCGCTGGTGCCGACCCAACACCCGGACCTGCTGGCCGTGCCGGCGGACCAGTTGCGCTCGCTGGAGGCCGACGGGTTGCCCGGCGTGCACGCCTACCGCACCCACTACGAAGTGTTCGGCGTCGAGCGCACGGTGCTGGTGATTTGGAACCAAGCGCTGTTCGACGCCCAGTGCCGGACGCTGCTGCGTGAGATCGCGAAGCGGCGCCAGCACCTGCGCGCGCTGCAGCGGCAGCTTCGCCGCTGGCGCGACGGCAAGATCCGTGGGGGGCGCAAGCCGGGCGTGGCCACCACGCGCAAGAAGGTTGACGGCTGGCTGCGGGCCCGGCACATGCGGGACCTGTTCGACGTCCAGGTGCGTGAGGAGGACGGCTTGCCGAAGGTGAATTACCGCTTCCAGCGGCGCGCCTGGGAGCAGCTGCAGCGCAGGTTGCTGGGCAAGACCCTGCTGTTCACCGACCAAGCGGGCTGGAGCGACGCCGAGTTGGTGCGCGGCTACCGCGCCCAGCATCATGTCGAGAGCGCCTTCCGGCAACTCAAGGACAGCAACTGCATCGCGATCCGGCCGCAATACCACTGGACGGATCAGAAGATCGCGGTGCATGTGTTCTGCTGCGTGCTGGCGCTGATGCTGTGCGGACTGCTGCAGCGGGAACTGAGCCGCCACGGCGTGTCGGGCTCGATCCCCGCACTGCTCGACGCACTGGGTGGGATCCGCGAAGTCGACGTACTCTATCCCGCACAGGAGGAGGGCGGCAATCCCGAACTCAGGACGACGCTCTCGCAGATGACGGACGAACAGCGCAGGATGTACGAAATCCTAGACCTACAAAGCCAGACGATCTAACCTCTGATGCGGCTCCGTAGGTCATACGGGAGGGCTGACCTATGTCTCTGCAAAAAAAGAACTTATCTTTATCTTTTTGTCCAACACGGTAAACTCGGGCTAGGAGCCTGTCCGAGAACGGGGCTGTCACCGAAGCTCCTTAAAATCAGGGCATCTGATCATCAGGAGAATGTTGGATGCCCCCGCGATTCAAAGCCTACCCGAAAGACTACTACCAGAGTCAGCTGTTTCCGGCTAACGTGTTCGACCTCTTGCCGGAGGATCACGAATGTTTCCTCTATCAGGAACTGTTCGAGCAACTGGACACGTCGGAAGTGGAGGCCCAGTACAGCGACCGGGGCCAGCGCGCCTACGCGCCGCGTCAGATCGTGTCGATCCTGATCTACGCCTACAGCCGCGGCGTGTTCAGCTCCCGGCAGATCGAGCAGCGCTGCCGGGAGGATCTGGGGTTCATGTACATCGCGGGGAGGAACTGCCCGAACTTCCGGGTGTTGAGCGATTTCCGGAAGGACCACGGGGAATTCTTCCGGTCCTGCTTCAAGCAGACGGTGCAACTGGCGATGGGGCTGGGGCTGGTGAGTTTGGGCCACGTGAGCCTGGACGGGTCCAAGTTCAAGGCGAACAGCTCGAAGCACAAGGCGATGAGTTACGGACGGCTGAAGGAGAAGGAGCAGGAATTGTGCGAGGAGATCGAAGCCTTGACCCGGCAGGCGGACCGCTACGACGAGGAAGAGGATCGGGTCTACCAGGAGCGGACCGGGTATGAGCTGCCCGATGACCTGCGCGACAAGCAGCAGCGGTTGAAGAAGGTCCGGGAGATGAAGCAGGCGCTGGAAGCGCGGGAGGCGGAGCTTCGACCGGGTCGGGAGATCGAGGACAAGAAGCAGATCAGCTTTGCGGACCCCGAGGCGCGGATCATGAAGCAAAAAGGGGACTTCGAGTACGCGTACAACGCACAGATCAGCGTGGACGGCAAGTCGCAGGTGATCGTGGGTCAGCACGTGAGCCAGCAGGCGAACGATGCCCAGGAAGTGGCTCCAGCCTTGGATGAGGTGGAGGAGACGAGCGGTCGGTTGCCGGAGAAGCTGAGTTTGGACAACGGGTACTACTCGGGGAAGAACCTGCAGGAGACGTCGGATCGGAAGGTGGAAGCCTACATCGCGACGGACCGGGGAGAGAAGCGGGGGAAGGGGGACCTGGACGCGAGCAAGCGTTACTTGGTGAAAGCGGACTTTCGTTACGACGAGGAGCAGGACGGCTTTCATTGTCCCGGTGGCCAACTGCTGAGGTTGAAGACCACCCGCGGCACGGGACAGCGGGTGTATCAGGGGGACATCGATGAGTGCCGATCCTGTGCCTACTATCGTCGTTGCTGCCGGTCGAAGTCAGGGGCGGCGCGCACGATCACGAGCGACGGGAAGGAGCCGTTGCGACGGGCGATGAACGAGCGGATGTCGAAACCGGAGAGCCGAGCGATCTACGCGCGTCGCAAGACGATCGTGGAGCCGGTGTTCGGGCAGATCAAGAACTCGGGATTTCGGGGATTCGGGCTGCGGGGCAAGGCGAAAGTGGCGGGGGAGTTCTCGCTGGTCTGCGTGGCACACAATCTCAAAAAGATCATGCTTGCGGCTCTGCGGGGAGAGGTGTGTCCAGAGTTCGGGAAGCGAGCGGCCTGGGCGTAAGAAAGGGGCGGATAAGGGCGGATGAAGTCAAAAATCGGCCTCTGTAGCCTCTTTTCGCGTCGGAATTAGAGCAATCCATCGGTTCCCTCGGCTTCGGAGGCCAGGATTCGAGGGTCTTCGGAGCCTTGGGCCATTGCCCCTGAGCATGGTTATGGGTGAAGGTCGCTCAATGCCGAATTCTCGGACAGGCTCCTAGCGGCCAGGTGAGAGGCCTATGCCTGCAGGAGGCGTCGCTGTAGCAACGTCTGCATGTCACGCCGCCCATCCGCGATGACGAGCACGTAGACTGTATTCTCGACCACCCGGTAGATGATGCGGTAGGGCTTGAAGAAGACCTACGGGTACTCTCGAATCCCGATGTCCAGCAACTCCTCGGATGGCTCCCACGCTGCGGATGCTCGGACGGGCCCTGGAATGCCCTTTCGATCCGTTCCAGCAAGTAGTCCCCTCGGGCTGGAGAATCGTGTCGGTCGATATAGTCGCAGATCTCTTCCAGGTCACGGACCGCGTCATCGGCCAATTGAACGTGAAAGGACATCAGCGATCCCGTTTCCGCTCCCGGAGCCGCGCGATCACGTCCGCCGCGGGTTCGACTTGGCCAGCCTCGATCTGCCGGTTGCCCAGCGCGAGAATCTTGAGCAGCGCCATCGTCTCCTGCGTCTTCTCGAAGTTGTAGATGTCCTGCAGCACCACCTTGGCTTCGTCATTCTGAGTGATGACTAACGGTTCTCCCTGGTCGCCGAGCGTGCGCACGATCTCCGAAGCGTGGGCCTTGAGATAGCTGATCGGCTTGATCCGGCTGGACAGTTTCAGGGACGCCTCCTTTTTGGTCCAAAATTAGTCCACAAACCGGTCCGCAGACAAGAGCAGACTTCGCCGGTCGGCAACTGCCGAAACCCGGGGGTCCGAGGCGAACCGGGCTGTTAAACAACGCGGAGCGAAAAATGGAGAATCGGAGAATCCGGAGACGAAATCACGCGGTCCGCGCCCGTAACCCCCATGGTTGCACGCGGGGTGTCGCGCCGAAATCGCGAAACGGAGAGTCGGGAAGCATGTCGGAAGGGGCGCAACTTCCTGGAAAAGCGCCAGATACGACAAGACCCCGAAGGGATCGTCCTCCGGGGTCTCACGTTAACTGGATCGCCGCGGAAGTTCGCAACAGGAAATTTGGCTCCTCAGGTAGGACTCGAACCTACAACCCTCCGGTTAACAGCCGGATGCTCTGCCAATTGAGCTACTGAGGAGCATTGATGACGACGAACTATATCCAAGATGACCCCGGCAATCAAGAACGGTGCGGGCATGCCGGCGCCGCGTCACCGCCCCGGACGGATGCTTCATGGCCGGATCTGGAAGGAGTAGAGGTCGGCGTTCTTGAGCTGAAAGCGGAGATAGACAGGCTGCCCCTTGAGCCGGCTCAGATCCGGATCGCCGTTCCAGGTCACGGTGTGGCTCAGGTTGTCGGTGAAGATCCGGTCGCAGTCCTCCAGGCCGAAGCCGGGGACGGCCGTCTCCCAGCGCGTCTCCCGGGTCTTGAAATCGGGGGCCTGGATGATGGCCACCCGGATCCCGTCACTCTCCGCCTGGTATGGATGACGCCGGTGCCGGGTTCCCGGATGCAGGGCGGCGCAGTTGATGACCAGGCGGCCTCCTTCCAGGATGAACTGGCGGGTCAACAGGTAGCCGGTGGCGTCGCCTGCCTGTTGACCGATGAAACGGTCCCTTCTGAGGCGGCAGACGCCTACGCCCGTCTCCCGGTTCAGGTAGTACTGGCCCACCGGGGAGGCGTAGTAATAGATGAGCAGATCGGGGCCGACCTCCAGCGGCGGGCTGGTGCCCGGCTCCACCAGACCGTGGTCGAAGGCCCCCGGGACGCCCCGGGGCACCAGCGGCTCCCGGTTCCAGGTCCGTTCCCAACGGATCCCGTCCCGGCTGGTGGCGACGTGCATCACGGTCTCGCTCATCGCCTCCTCTTGGAACATCTTGGCATAGAAGGCGATGAACAAGCCGTGCCTGCGGAAGATGTAGAGGTTGTCGTAGTCCGGTTCGTCCCTCTCGTCCGGATAGAGGATCGTCCTGGGGAGACTCCAGCTTCTCAGGTCCGGGCTGGTGGAAAGGGCCAGCCGGCGGCCGGTGTGTCTCGATCCTTCGGGCAGGGGCAGCATCCCGTTGGTCCGGACCGTTGGCCGCACGTAGAGGTACCAGAGGTCCCGCTCGGGGACCCAGAGGAGATGGTTGGGGAAGTCGCTGTGGTAGCGGAAGAGGGGCTCCGGCGCCTCGGTCCAGTGGAAGCCGTCGGGCGAGTAGGACAGGTCGACGCCGCTGGAGCCGATGTAGACCATGACGAAGCGCCGGCCCGGGTCGGACTGGTCCGGGTTCAGGAAGACCTGCATGCCGGCCGCCCGGGTCCCGCCGCGGCCGGTGTAGACGATGTTGGTCCTTTCGTGCCCGGCGAAGGGAAATCCTTGCAGGCGGGGTTTCGTCCAGTTGAAGGCGTCCTCGCTCTCCGCGTAGCCAACGTAGTAGGAGGGCCCCTCTTTCGAGAAGTAGTTCGAAAGGTTGAAGCACTGGTACCACATGCGGTACCGGCCCAACCGTTCGTCATGGAGCACGGAAGGATAGGCTCCGACCGCGTCCTCCCAGGGCTTGTCCTGGACGATGACCGGGTTCCTCATGAACTTGTTCACCCGGCCCACCCGGCGCTGCAGCTTCCAGCGATCCTCCACGATGTAGTCGTCCGCCAGCAGCTGGATCTGGTTGCCGATCCTCAGGGGCCGGCCTCGGAAGTAGGACAAGGGGACCGGGCTCTCGGGTTTGAGCCCGGCTTCCTGGGCACGGACACCCAGGTCATGAAAGACGCCGAAGCTCGCGACCGCCGCCAGGACCATCGTGGCCCGGGCCGACAATCGCCCGCGACGCCGCGCGGGGCCGGAGATTCCCGCGTGGTCCGGAATGCTGCTTTTTCTCGTCATCTTCGGTTGAACGGCCGAGGGGCATTGGGGGCGCGAATCCGAAAGACGGTTTGTCGCCGTTTCCACACGGCGAAATCATGCAGCGAAAGTATGACAATCGTCCTCAGCGTCATACCGGCCTTGTCCCTCCGATCGGGCTACCGTAGCATTTTGGGCCAAATGGGACACCGTAACCTGGGATAGTTGCCCGATGCTGCGGACTTCGAACCGGTTTGAATCCCTGCGCTCCGGCCTCCGGTTGGAACCTTCCGGACGCCTGGTCCTGGGAGGGCAGGAGATGATCCTGCTGCCGCGCCATTTCTTTCGCTACATTCTGAGGGAGATGAAGGCCATCGCCGGTGTGGCGGCCTTCAGCGAAGCGTTTCGAAAGGCGGGTCGCGATGGAGCCATGGAATTCTGCCGCCGGCACCGCCAGGTCGAGGGAGTCTCGCCGCGGCAGGCGGTCGAGGACTATCTGGTCCAGGTGGGCCTGCGGGGCTGGGGGACCTTTTCACTGGATCGCCTCGAGTCGGAATGCGTCGAGATCGGGATCCAGGGTTCGGCCCTGTCCCCTGAAGGAGATCTGCCGGACGGGCACGCCATGTGGGAAGGGGTCGCCCAGGGTGTCCTGGCGGTTCTGCGGGAGGCTGGCGGCCTGGACCGGGCGGGCCGGGTGTCCGTCCGGTCGGAGGGAAACGGCGAGCAGGTCCGGATCGTAGCGGTCTGGGTGACCGATGGAGGTTAAGCAAATGGGAACGGAATCAGGGGCGAAGCAGCTTCACGAACGGTCCATCGTGATCGATGGCCTC
This sequence comes from Acidobacteriota bacterium, assembly GCA_965263035.1. Classification (GTDB taxonomy): domain Bacteria; phylum Acidobacteriota; class UBA6911; order RPQK01; family JAJDTT01; genus JAJDTT01. The sequence goes on along the minus strand of OZ253580.1, from coordinate 2,231,664 downwards.
AACGTCAGCCGTTGGGGGGAGGAGGCGGTCTACCGCCATCTCCACGAGGGCGGCCTCACCGCCATCAACGCCACGGTGGCGGTCTGGGAAGGGACGCAGGGAACCCTGCGCAACATCGCCCGCTTCTACAAGGACCTGGAGACCTACTCCCGGTACATCCGGCAGGTGACCTGTCTCGACGACATCCGGAAGGCCAAGGCGGAGGGCCGGGTGGGGATCATCTTCGGTTTCCAGAATTCCTCCCCCATCGCGGACGATCTGGATCTGGTGGAAATCTTCTACCGGCTCGGGGTCCGGGCCATTCAGATCACCTACAACGATCTGAACCTGGTGGGGGCCGGCTGCTACGAGCGCCAGGACGTGGGCCTGAGCCAGTTCGGGGTGGACCTGGTGGCGGAGATGAACCGTCTGGGCATGGTCATCGACCTGTCCCACGTGGGCCACCGGACCACCATGGACGCCATCGAAACCTCGGAGGACCCGGTCTGGTTCAGCCACACCAACCCCCGGAGCCTGTGCGAGCATCCCCGGAACAAGACCGACGAGGAAGTGAAGGCCCTGGTGGCCAAGGGGGGCATCGTCGGCGCCAACAGCTTTCCCACGTTCCTGGCACGCGGCTACGATTCGACACTGGAGGACGTGCTGGACGTCGTCGACTACTGGGTCGATCTGGTGGGCATCGATTCGGTGGGCATCGGCCTGGATTTCACCGAGTTGCATACCGCGGAGTGGTTCAACTGGCTCATGGCCGGCAAGCTCAAAGGCTCCACCGTCTTTCCGCTTCCCTATCCCGTCCCGCTTCCCGCCGGGCTCGCCCGGGCCGACGAAATGCCGAATCTGACGGCAGGCCTGGTGGGCCGGGGCTATTCCGGGGAAGAGGTGCAGAAGATCATGGGGCTCAACGTCTTCCGGCTCTTCGAAAGGGTTTGGAAGGAATAACGGATTCCCAGCGGCATTCGTTACAAGAATACGAGATTATTGCTGTACTCCGGCGTGATCTGGTGCCCAAGTGAACCGATGATTTTCCAGTCAGGTTGTTTGTTGGGTTGTTCTGACCAGTCTGACTAGTTATATTGTTTCCATGCCGACAATCTATTCCACCTACGACGCTAAGGCGCGCTTCTCCGAAATCATTCGTCAAGTGCGATCGGGAAAAACGATCCTGGTCTCCTATCGCGGAGAGCCTGTGGCAGAGGTTCGCCCGATCCAGCGCGGCCCCTCCACCATTGAGGAACGCCTTGACGAACTCGAACGACGGGGTGTCCTGGTGCGCTCGACCGCGCCGGCGGAGCCGATCATGACAGTGGCCCGGCGTCCTGGTGCACTCAAGCGCTTCCTGGCGGAACGGGGCGAATGAGCGTCGCTTACGTAGACACCTCCGCGGTAGCTGCCATCGCCTTAGGCGAGCCAGGCGCGCCGGCCCTGGACCGCCGGCTGCGAGGATTCGATCGTCTGCATTCTTCCAACCTCTTGGAGGCGGAACTGCGGGCTGTGTTCTCTCGGGAGATGGTCGAATTTTCGGCGAGTCTCATCACCCGTATCGACTGGGTTTTGCCGGACCGGCCCTTGACGCCGGAATACTCAACAGTCCTGGAAGCCGGTTACTTGAAGGGTGCCGATCTCTGGCACGTCGCGACGGCTCTGTATGTGGCGACAGACCCCAGGCGAGTCTCGTTCGTCACGCTGGATGCCCGCCAGGCCTCCGTGACGAAGACGCTGGGGTTTCGAATTCTGAATGGAACGGAGTGATAGCCTTGGAGTGCTCCCGCTCCTGACCACCTTCACGGCATGAGCCCCGTCCCGGACCGTTTTCAGAGCCTGCACGCCGTCGATTACGCCGCCATCGCCGCCTACTTCGCGGTGGTGATCTGGGTCGGGTTCTACTACGGACGGCGCCAAAAGAGCACCGAGGACTACTTCCTGGCGGGACGGAGCCTCTCCTGGTTTTCTGTCGGCGTCAGCATCGTCGCCACGGTCCTCTCCACGGTCACCTACCTCTCCACGCCGGGAGAGATGATCAAGAACGGCGTCGGAGCCAACGCCTAGTTCCTCTCCTACCCCCTGGTCTTCTTCCTGGTCAGCTACCTCATCTTGCCCTATCTCATGCGGCTGCGGGTCACCACCGCCTACGAGTACCTGGAGCGGAGGTTCGACCTGACCACGCGGCTTTTCGGCGCGTCCCTCTTCGTCCTGATCCGGACCGCCTGGATGGGGATGGTCCTGTTCACCGCCTCGCTGGCCCTGTCCAAGATCTGCAGCCTCTCCTTCACCACCGTGGTCGTGGGCCTGGTGGCCATCGGCGTCTTCTATACGGTCCTGGGGGGCCTGCGGGCGGTCATCTGGACCGACGTGGTCCAGTTCTTCATTCTTCTGGGCGGAGCCATCTTCACCGTCGTCTACGTGGCCGTCGACTCGGGCACCGGCCCGGCGACCTGGTGGAACGACATGATGGCGGCCGACACGCCGTCCCAACCCGTCTTCAGCTTCGACCCCACCGTTCGACTGAGCCTGGTGGGCATGGGCTGCTGGACCCTGTTCTGGTGGCTGGCCACCGCCAGCTCGGACCAGGTGGCCGTCCAGCGGTTCCTGGCCACCGAGTCGCTTCAGGCCTCCCGCCGGGCCTTCCTGTGCAACCTGGTCGGCGGCGTCGTCCTGACGCTGATTCTTTCACTCTGCGGCATCGCCCTCTACTCCTACTATCAGGCCGCCATCCCCGACGACCCCGATCTGGTCTTCCCCCACTTCATCCGCCACATCCTTCCCCGAGGACTGGCGGGACTCGTGGTGGCGGCGCTATTTTCGGCCGCCATGTCCAGTCTGGACTCGGGAATGAACTCCATCTCCTCGGTGGTCGTCACCGACTTCTACCGCAGTTTCAGGAGTGCCGCCGCCACGCCGCGCCAAGAACTGTTCCTGGCCCGGGCCGTCACCGCCGCGGTGGGCGGACTGGCCACCGTCATTTGCCTGCTCCTGTACCAGATCCCGGAGGAGCAGAGGGGGAACCTGTTCGACATCCAGGGACGCGTCACCAGTTTTCTGGTGGGAAGCCTGGGAGGACTCATGCTCATCGCCATGCTGGGAATTCGCTGTAGCGCCAGGGTGGCCATGGGAAGCGCTCTCTGCGGGATCCTGGTGGGATTTCTCTGGGCTCAGGGCCATTGGCTGTTCGGCCTACCCGAACTGGCCTGGATGTGGGTGATTCCGGTCTCCACGCTGGTGACGGTGGGCGCGGCCGCTCTCGTGTCGATGGTTTTCGGCGAAGAGTCCGGGAAGCTTTCCTGATCCTTCATTTTGTCTTGATCCGGCATTGACAATGCGTGGGGACTATCACCCCCTGCTGTTAAGATTCGCTCCAGATCGGAGGAGGCTGGGACATGACTGATTCCGAAGGCCGTGGGCCGCTGCTCGGGGCTGTGTACCCCGATGACGCCTGGGTGGACGCGGAGGCCGACGCGGTGGTGGACGAGTTCAGGCATTTCATGCCGCCGGGGGTTCGCCTCATGTCCAGCGCCACGCCCATCCGGGACGTGGGCGCCCACCTGCCCGCCGGGATCGAGTTGGCCGAGAACGGCGACATCGAGGAATCGGCCCGAAGGCTCTCCAAGTACGAACCCGACTGCTACGCCTACTACTGCACCACCGTCAGCTTCGTTCGGGGCGTGGGGGGAGACTTGGACATTTCGGATCGGATCACCCGGATGACCGGCAAGCCGGCAACCACCACCAGCAGCGCCATGATCCGGGCCTTCAAGGCCCTGGGGATCTCCAGCGTCACCTTGGCCAGCCCCTACATGCCCGATGTGGAGTCCCGTTTCATCAAGTTCATCCAGGACCATGGCGTCCGGGTGTTGAACAGCCTGGCCCTCAACCTGGGAAAAGACCACTCCATCGTCCCGCCCGAGCGCATCCGGCAATTGGCCGAATCTTCCAATGTCGAGGAGTCGGACGCCGTCTTCGTCGGTTGCACCGGTCAGAAGCTGGCTCTGCACCTGGAGGAGATGGAGTCCGCTCTGGGGAAGCCGGTCCTCACGGCGAATCAAGTCACCTCCTGGCACGCATTGCAGCTGATGGGGATCGAGCCCTGTCTGGAAGGACGCGGGAAGCTCTTCTCCGGAGGCGTTCTGACGGGGGACTGACTCCGAAACAGAGAGACCTATGAGACATCCAGGTGCGCCGATCTGGCTAGTCCTGCTGATCGCTGCCACCTTTCATCCCCTTCCGGGTCAGCCGGTCTTGGACGTGGGCAGCGAACGCCAACTCTTCCTGGACGAGTTCTGGTTCGATTCCCGCGAGGGAATTCGTTTGACCCCCCATCGTCCCCAACCGCGAGAGGTCTCCCTCACCTGCGTGGAACCGTGGGAGGGCAAGGAACTGCACTACAGCAGCGTGGTCCGGGACCGGGGCCTCTACCGCATGTGGTACCGGGTCGCCGAGAAGGAGCCCCCGTTCCCGGTGTGGACCTGCTACGCCGAGAGCCGGGACGGCATCACCTGGGAGCGCCGGAACCTGGGCGTCTATTCCCGCAAGGGCTCCACGCGGAACAACATCATCGGCGACCCCAAGGACTTCACCAACGTCAGCGTCATCGTGGATCCCAACCAGCAGCCGGGTAGTTCGTCCCGCTACAAGATGATTTCCCGGGTCGGCGGGATCTCGGGTTTCATTTCGGCGGATGGAATCCGTTGGCAGCCGGTTCGGACCAATCCGCTTCTTCCACCGGAGAAGGGCCCCTTCGACAGCCACAACATCCTGGTCTGGGACGACGAGAGAAGGCGCTTCGTCATCTATCTGAGGGGTGTGGACCCGTCGGTGGAAGGGTCCTTCAAGGGGGGGCGCCGGGCTATCCGGCGGACCGAATCGATCGATTTTCTCCACTGGTCCGAACCGGAACTGGTACTCGTGCCGGACGAACGGGACCCGAAGGACCTCCACTTCTACACCAACGCCGCCGTCAAGTACTTTCGGGCGGCCCGGGCCTTCCTCATGTTTCCCATGGTTCTTTATCCCGGCCGGAGGCATCACGACGATGCGCCCCATGACGGACTCTCCGACGTCCAGTTCGCCTCCAGCCGCGACGGGATCCACTGGGACCGCCGGTTCCGGCAGCCCTTCCTTTCTGCGGACCTGGACCGGGACAACTGGGTGGACCGCAATCCCATCCTGGGCCACGGCGTGGTGCCTACCGGGGCCGGCGAGATCTCCATGTACTACGCGGAGTTGCTCCGCTCGGAGAGGACACGTATTCGCCGCTGCACCCTCCGGACCGACGGCTTCGTCTCGGTCCAGGGGCCCTATTCCGGCTTCGGTGAGTTCACGACCAAGCCCATCCGTTTCCGGGGACGGAATTTGGAGCTCAACTACAGCACGTCCGGCGGCGGCAGTCTCCAGGTGGAGTTGCAGGACGAAGACGGTGACCCCCTGGAAGGCCTGAGCCTGGAGGATTGTCCTCCGTTGGTGGGCGACAAGATCGACGGCACGGTGAAATGGAAGGGGGGGGCGGACGTCTCCCGGCATTCCGGCAAACCGGTGCGCCTCCGGATCCGAATCCGGGATGCTCACCTGTATGCCTTCCGGTTTGGCCCCTAGGTTTTGTGGTATCGACTTGGACTTCTAATTGGCCGTTTTCCTGACAGTCTGACTGGTTTCTGACTGGTTATAGTGCCTCTATGCTGACAGCTTGTTCCACCTGCCGAGCCCAGGCGCGGTTTCCCGAGTTCTATCGACAAATGCGTGCCGGGAGGCGGTTATGGTCTCCTGTCTAGGAGAGCCTGTGACGGAAGGTTGTCCGATCGGATGACCAAGATGTTTGCCTCAATCGTCTGCTTCAGATCCGTTCCGGGATTCAAAAAGAGTCCGGTCCTCGGATCCCCGCGTTTCGTCGCTTACACCATCGTGATGTCGGCGCTTTTGTTTGGCGTCGCTATGCATCAGGTCCAAGCCCAGGACACGATCTTCGATTGGGCAATGGACAGAGAGGGCGATCCGAAAGGAATGGTGGAAGTGAGGCCGTCCACGTTGAACCTCACGGAGGGAAACAGCCTCCGCTACGAAATAAGGCTCAGTAAACAACCACTTGCCAACGGATGGTGGGTACGGATCCACGTCGACGGGGTGGTCTACATCGATGGCCGCCTCGAGGAAAAAGGTATTCGTTGGGTTCCGTCCGTCGGCTGGCAGTTCAATCGGGAGGCGGGTAAGGAAGATTCGGATCCAACGCGATGGCGAGGGGTTACGATATCCGCAATCCAAGACGACGATTCTGAGCGTGAGTCGGTAAGAATCACCCACGAGCTGTGGGACGAGAACACCAATTGCCCACCCTCCCTGCACGGTGTGGCCCCCGTGACGGTGGGAGTCACCGACGATGATGTCCCGGGCATCAAGGTGTCGCCCCAGCACCTCACGGTGCCGGAAGGGAACAGCCGCAGCTATACGCTGAAGCTGAACACGCAGCCGTCGGGGACGGTGCGGGTCTCCGTATCCGGGTTATCGGGGACGGACCTCACTGTGGACAAGGAGTTCCCGCTGACCTTCACGCCGGACGACTGGTCCGATCCCCAGACGGTGACGGTGACGGCAGGCCAGGACGACGACGCGGCGGACGACAAAGTGGTCCTCCGCCACACGGGAAGCGGCGGGGGTTACAGCGGTGTGCGGGAGGATCTGGAGGTCACGGTCACGGACAACGACACTCGGGGCGCGAGGGTGTCCAAGCAGAGCTTGACCGTGCCAGAAGAAGGGAGCGAAACCTACACCCTGATCCTCGATACGCAGCCAACGGCGACGGTGAGGGTTACGGTGGCGGTGGATCCAACCGGCTCGGACGTGCGAGTGAGTCCGAACCCGGTCACGTTCACGAAGTCGAACTGGAACGTGGAAAAGACGGTGACGGTGCGTGCGATGAACGACGCGGATTCGGTGGACGATACCGGGATTACGCTCACGCACGACTTCAACGACGGTGATTATGGCGACGTAACGGTGGATAACGTGTCGGTGACGATCACGGACAACGACGACCCGGGCATCACTCTGTCGACAAGTTCACTGAAAGTCAGGGAAGGCGCCAGCAAAACCTACAGGGTGAGGTTGGATGCCGAGCCCGTGGCGGACGTGACGGTAACGATTGAAGATGACGGTGACGTGGATGTGGATCCGTCGAGCCTGATGTTCACGCCCCAGAACTGGAACAGCTGGAAGACGGTAACAGTGGAGGCCGAGCATGACCCGGACACCGGGGAGGACCCCCCGGTGACCGTGACGCACCGCGCGAGCGGCAGTTCCAGTTCCGAATATGTCGATGAGACGGCGGAGCTGACGGTGACCATCGAGGAGGATGACAGCCCTGGTGTGACCGTGTCGCGCCGGTCCCTCACAGTGCGGGAGGGGGGAAGCAACACTTACACCGTGGTTCTGGACAAGCAGCCGTCGACGAACGTGACGGTGTCCGTCACCGTACCTTCGGAGGCGGACATCGACGTGGACCCGACGAGCCATGAGTTCACGCCACAGGACTGGGACATGCCGAAGACGTTCACAGTGACCGCGGACGACGACGATATGAACCTGGCGAACCGATCGTGGACGCTGACGCACGCGGCCAGCGACGGAGAATATTCCGACGTTTCTGTAGCCAGTGTGAGGGTCACGGTCGAGGATAACGACGACCCGGGCATTGCCGTGTCGGTCCCGCAACTGATGGTGCTGGAAGGCGGCGACAACACCTATACGGTGAAGCTGGACACCCAACCGACGGCGGAGCCGGTGACGGTCTCGGTATTGGTGCCACCGGGAACCGACGTGACCGTGGAGCCGACCACTCTCACCTTCATGCAGGACGACTGGTCCATTCCCCAGACGGTGAGGGTGATGGCTGGCCACGACAACGATCTGGAACCCGACAAGGTGGTCCTCCGACACCGTGGCAGCGGCGCGGACTACAATAATTTGGAAGGAGATACGTTGGAGGTCATGGTCACGGACGACGACTCCGCGGACGCCACGGTGTCGACCCAGACATTGATCGTCCCGGAAGGTGGGAACAACTCCTACACGGTCGTTTTGCACTTTCAGCCAACAGACACGGTGACCGTCGACCTGACGGCCGATCCGGCGAATCCGGACCTGAGGATTAGCCCGCGTAAGTTCACGTTCACGAAGACGAACTGGTCCAACCCCAAGACGGTGAGGGTGCGCGCAGTAGAGGACAGCGACGCGGCGCCGGACCCGGAGGTGTCGATCAACCACGAGTTCAGCGACGGCGGTTACGACAACGTGATGGTGCCGGACGTGGCGGTGACCATCGTGGAGAACGATACGCCCGGCGTGACGGTGTCGCCGACCGCGCTGCAGATCCCTGAAGACCAGACCCGCAGCTATACGCTGAAATTGAACAAACCGCCCTCGGCAAACGTGACGGTGTCGGTAAACGTTACTTCGGGCGTGGGGAAAGTCACCAGGAGTCCGGCCAGTCATACCTTCACCCCCACCGACTGGTCCAGTCCGAAGACCGTGGAGGTGACCGCGGTGAAGGATGCCGACTCGGTAACGGATTCCGCAACGCTGTCCCATTCGGTGACCAGCGACAGTGCCAGCGAATACTTATCTGTATCGGTGGGCCCGGTGACGGTGACCATCGCCGAGACCGACCGGCCCCCAGGCAATAGGCGGGCGACAGGCCGGCCGACCATCACCGGCACGACCTTGGTGGGACGGACGCTCACGGCACACACCACGGATATCCAGGACTTGGACGGCCTGACCAACGTCCAGTACTACTACCAGTGGATCCGGGTGGACGACGGTGTCGATAGAGACATCCCCGGGGCAAATGGTTCCACCTACCGATTGGTGAGCGCCGACGCAGGCAACCGCCTGAAGGTGCGGGTGAGCTTCACCGACGACGACGGCTTTGCGGAGAGCGCAACCAGCCTGCCCACCGACATCGTCAGAAGACCGACGTCCCCGCCGCCTCCGCCCCCGCCGCCCCCGCCCCCTCCGCCCCCTCCGCCCCCTCCGCCGGGCACGAGAACGCAGTCGGTGACCTTCGACGCCAGCAACTACCGTGTGTGGGAGGGGGAGACGGTGGAGGTGACGGTGCGCCTGAGTCTGGCGCCCGCCGACCCGGTGACCATCCCTCTGACGGCGAAGAACGAAGGCGGAGCCACGGACGACGACTATTCCGGCGTGCCGGAGAACGTCGGGTTCGACGCGGGCGAGACGGTGGCGATGTTCACTTTCCGGGCCGCGGACGACAACCTGGACGAGGGAACCGAGAGAGTCGTTCTGGGCTTCGGGACGTTGCCCTCGGGTGTGAATCCTGGGACTCAAGTCACCGCCGAGGTGACCATCGAAGACGACAACCGCGGGGTGAGGATCACCCCGCTCGCGCTGGCGGTCATGGAGGGGAGCAGCGGGAACTATACGGTGGTGCTGGAGTCGGAGCCGGGCGGAACGGTGATGGTGACGGTGGGAGGCGCGGCAGGAGACCTGACGGTGTCTCCGGAGAGGCTGAGTTTTACCACGTCGAACTGGTCCTCCAGACAGACGGTGACAGTGTCGGCGGCGGAGGACGAGGATTCGATCGTGGATCCGCCGGTGACGTTGACCCACACGGTGACCGGCGGAGGCTACGATGGGGTGACGGCGCCGGACGTGGAGGTGACCATCCTCGAAAACGACATTCCCGGCGTGAAAGTGACGCCAGAGGCACTGGAGGTGGTGGAGGGACGTAGCGAGGCCTACACCGTGGTACTGGAGTCGGTGCCGACTGGCACGGTGACGGTGACGGTGAGAGGCGCGGCGGGAGACCTGAGTGTGTCGCCGGTGACTTTGAAATTCACGGCATGGAGCTGGTCGATGGCGCAGACGGTGATGGTGTCGGCGGCGGAAGACGACGACGCAGTACCGGACGCGCCGGTAACGCTGATGCACGAGGTACGCGGCGGAGGCTACGATGGGGTGACGGCGCCGGACGTGGAAGTGACCATCATCGAAGACGACACCCCCGGAGTGACGGTGACCCCAACGGAACTGTCTGTCACCGAGGGAAGTCGCGAGAACTACACGATGGTGCTGAACACGGAGCCGACCGGACCGGTAACGGTGACGGTGGGAGGCGTCACAGGAGACGTGATGGTATCGCCGGCATCGTTGGCGTTCACGCCATCGAACTGGTCGACGGCACAGCCGATGACGGTGATGGCGGCAGAAGACGAGGACGCGTTGGACGACCCGCCCGTAACGCTGACCCACACGGTCAGCGGTGGAGACTATGCTGGGGTGACGGCGCCCGACGTGGTGGTGACGATTCTCGAAAACGACGTTCCGGCGCTGTCGATCGAGGACGCGGAAGTCACGGAGGAGGATGGAGAGATCGTCTTTGCCGTGACCATGGACATCCCCAGCAGCCGCACGGTCCGGGTCGACTGGGAGACGGCTGACGGAACGGCCAAGGCCGGCGAGGACTATACCCGACGAAAGGGCGAGTTGGTGTTCGCGGCCCGAAAGACTCGCCAAGAGGCGACGGTGCCAGTGCTGGACGACAGCATGGGTGAACCAAACGAGACCTTTACGGTGAAGCTGTCCAACCCGAGGGATGCGACGGTGGAGAGGGCCGAGGCGACCGGCTTCATCCTGGACGATGACCTCCCGTTGGTGAGCATTTCCGCGGCTTCCGCTTCGGTGGACGAGGGGGAGGACGTGCAGTTCGATCTGACGCGGTCGGGCAATCTCAGGAGTGCGCTGAGTGTGACGGTGCGCGTGAATGCAACAGGGGCATTTCTCGCGGAGACGCCTCCCAGCACGGTGAGCTTCGGATCGGGAGAATCGGCGGCGGTTCTGCGAATCGCGACGGTGGACGATGAACGGGACGAACCCGACGGCACGGTGGAGGCGGTTCTGGTCGAGAGCGCGGATTACGTTATTCAGGATCCCGGCAAAGCCGTGGTCACGGTGACGGACAACGACCGCCCGCCCGCCATCGGGATCGAAAGCGCGCGGGCGCTGGAGATCGCGGGAGAGATCGTCTTTCCGATCATGCTGGCTGGACCCAGCGATCACATGGTGACGGTGGAATGGTCGACTTCCGATGGGACCGCGAGAACAAACGAGGACTACCGGGGGGCCACTGGAATGGTGAATTTCCCTCCGGGGCGGACGGTCGAGAATATTCGCGTGGTTCTCCTGGACGACATGCTACTGGAAGAGGAGGAGACCTTCACGGTGACGCTGGGCCGCGCCGTGAACGGGACCTTGGGCCAGGGTACGGCGACAGGAGTGATCGAGGACGACGAAGGAATCGTGTTCAAGGCATGGCTCACCCGGTTCGGCCGGACGGTGGCGACTCAGGTCGTGGAAGCGGTCAGCGAACGACTGACCGGATCGCCGTACCGGCCACCTCAGGTGACGGTCGGGGGACGGCAGTTGAGGTTGGCGTTCGAGAACGAGGCGGGCGATCGCCGCGATGATTCGGAACTCCTCTTCGGAAACCAACCGCTCATGGCCGGCGGCGGTCTGGGAGCGCCGGGTTCGCCCGGCCGGGCCGGTGAATCCCTCGGTCTTTATGGGGGGACCTTGGAAGGCACCCAATTCGGGTCTCGGCGCCTGGGTGGGCGCAATCTTCTGTCCACCAGCTCGTTTCACCTGACGTCGGGGGACGGTGGCCGGACCGGAAACGATCAGGGAGGGACGTGGGCGGCTTGGGGCCGGGGGGTGACGACTCAGTTTTCCGGCCGGAATACGGATCTGTCTCTGGACGGCGGAGTGCTGACCGGCCTGGCCGGCGTCGATTACACACGACGTCGGATGCTGGTCGGCTTGGCAGTCTCCCGCAGTGAGGGGGACGGGGACGCCTTCGCGGGCAGGGACCAGCGGCTCCAGTCGCTGGACTCGGATTTGTCGGCATCTCTGACCAGTGTCTATCCTTATCTTCGGGTGGACCTGGACGAAGGATTGTTCACCTGGGGTCTGTTCGGATACGGACGCGGCCAGATGGGGGCGTCCGCTGCAACCGGCTCTGCCCGGCATGATATCGGGATGACGATGGGAGCGGTCGGGGCCCGTGGGTCGCTACTGAAACCGGAAGACAAGAACGGGCTCGAGCTGGCGTTGAAGACGGATACGTTCTGGGTGGGGATGGACCTGGATGCGAATGCCGGTCCGCGGATCACGGATGCGGATGCGAGCCGGACGCGGCTCCTCCTGGAAGCGGCGTGTCACTGCAGGTACGCCTGGGCGGGCGGCTTGGTCGGGGGGGCGGTGGACTTCGGGATTCGGCGCGACGCTGGAGCGGCGGAGACCGGCATGGGCCTGGAGGTGGGAGGAAGTCTGAGCTATCTCAACCCGGATCGGGGGCTGACGGTTTCCGTGAACGCGCGTCGGCTGATGGCGCACCAGGCCGACGGCTACCGGGAGTGGGGCATCGGCGGGATGATCGAGTACGACCCAGGGGCCGCGGGCCGGGGCCTCTCCGTGCGGATGGTCTCCTCCTTGGGGACGGCGCCCAGCGGGACGAACCGATTCTGGTCCCAGTCGGCGGCGGGCTTGAACCGGAACGGCTACGCTGGCATGGACGCACCCTTGACTGCCGAAGTGGACTACCGGATGCGGGCGTTCGGCGGCCGGCTACGGATGGCCCCCTATGCCGATATGTCACTGGTGGGCGCCGGGTCCGGTGCCCAGAGCTATCTGCTGGGATGGCGTCTACAGTTCGGGCCCAACATCCGCCTGCAACTCGAGATGGATCTCGGCGACCGCTCCTACAATCCTCTCTATCGAAACGGTCTCATGGGCCCCGGCTCAATGCTCGGCGGTCCGGGGCTGGCGCCACGGCCGGCCCGCGGTTCCTGGTGATGGTCCTTGAGTCGGGCGAGCTTGGAAGCGAGCCCGCCGAGCGTTTGGGCGCCCGGCAGGCTCTAAGCTGACTCGTCCTGCGCCGGAGGAAGAGCCAACCGGGGTTCATTCTACTCAACTCGCACTTTGGTTTCAGTCCGGCGCGGGTCTTTTTCTGAAGGGTCCGCGAAGTCCCGGACCTGCATGGGGAAGCCTTCTGATGGGGTTGCCGGCAGTCCTCGATGATGGATACCGAGCCCATCGTTGACCCTGGTACTCCCTCTCGGTCATAGTGTTGGCGTGAGGCGGCTGAGAATCGTTTCCGAGTCCATTCTCTACCGCAATCTTCATCCCGGACATCAAGCCGTCTGCGCCTATCTCCCCAACGTGGTCCCCATCTCGGAACGGGAACTGCTCTGTTTCTACCGGTTGGGCCAGGCGTTCTACTCCCTGGACGGAAGGCTGGCCCTGCTCCGGTCCGAGGACGGCGGCGAGACCTGGGTCGAGGAGGGGGATCTCTGGGACCCGCAACAGGAGAGCACGCCCCATTCCTACAGCGCCCCCCACGGGACGCTCCTCCGGGACGGGACGCTGCTTCTGGTGGCCCACCGTTTTCGAGCCACGCAGGATCAGATGTTCCGGTTCAATCCCGAGACCGGAGGTCTGAAGCCCTTCGAGCTGGTGCTGTTTCGCTCTGCGGACCTGGGCCGGACCTGGTCCCCTCCCCAGGTGATCGAAGTGGGAGGCGGAGGAGTGGCGGACGCTCCGTCCAACGTGATCGAACTCAATGACGGTTCCCTGTTCCTGGCGTTGGAGCGCTGGAAATCGTGGAACGACACGTCCCCCCTGCACATCAGGGGCTCTGCCCTGTTCTCCAGGGACGGCGGGTCGACCTGGGGGGAGCAGATCGATTTCCCCAGTGCGTCCGACCCGTCCCGGATGTACTCTCACAGCCGCTACAGCCGGATGTTGGACGGCCGCATCTGTGCCCTTCAATGGACCCAGAGCATCGGCGGGCAGGAGAATTATCCCCTCCATTTCGTCCGTTCCGACACCTCGGGAGCCCGCTGGGAGAAGCCCCTGCCCACCACCATTCCGGCCCAGACGAGTTGGGCCGCGGATCTGGGAGAGGGGGTCCTGGGGGCGGCCTACTCGATTCGGGAGAGGATGAAGCCGGGTGTCCTGGTGACTCTGAGCGAAGACGGGGGCCGGACCTGGGACCTGGAACACCAGGTGATGGTCTGGGACGCCGTGGGGCAGGAGTTCCTGGGCGTCGACCGCAAGCCGGAGTATCCGGCCAGTCATGACAACATCGCCTTCGGCAAGCCCAATCTGGTTCGTCTGCCGGGAGGAGACCTCCTGGCCAGTTGGTGGTGCACCCAGGCCTGCATCACCCACATCCGTTGCGCCCGATTGACAGTGGAGGAATAGATGCCATGAGAAAGACACTGTCCGTGGGTCCGATTCTCGCAGCCACCCTTTTCCTTCTGTCCGGGACCGTCCAAGCGGACGAGGTGGAGATCGAGAAGGGGATCTTCGTTTCAGCCGCCTCCGTGGTCCGTAGAGATCTTCCCGACGACTTCCCCTACCAGGTCTTCCATGAGGGATTTGCCGTTGTGCGGGTTCAGGTCCGCAACGCTTCCACCGCCGGTTTCTCGTTGGACCCTGAACGGATGACGGTCCACGATCCCAAGGGGAAGACCCTCAAACGCGTCGGCGCCGCCGAGCTCACGCCCAAGATGGTCAAGTACTATCAGGGTGGTGGCGGCGGCCCCGGCGTCAGCCTGCGGACCTCAGCCGGCGGTCCCGTCTTCAGTCCCCGACGGCGTCCTTACGGGGAGAGGAGGACCACGATCGGTGGCGGGGGCGGCCCGGGCATCGTCCACGTGGGAAAGGTGAAGGAGCTCCGGGAGCTGTTGGACCGGTACGAGATCCAGGCGGCCAGCGTGGCTCCAGGCCAGACCGTCGAGGGTTTCTTCTATCTCAAGAGCAAGAAGAGCGGCAACCGGCTCATCGGCGGCCAGGTTCGGCTGCCCGGCAACCGGACCATCGGTTTCTGATGCGAATTCCCGGCCACGTCAATCCTCCCGGGGCGCCACCCTGACCGGGAGGGGCAGGGTGGTGTAATCGGCCGACTCCGCCTTGGCTCCGCTCCTCCGCTTGCGAACCGCCTCGCTCTTGATCCGCCCCACGGCCAGAAGCGGAAAGGTCATGGGCTCGACCCAGGGATCCGCTCTCAGCGTCAGCGTCCGGCTCGTCTCGTCCTTCGAGATCACGATTCCGTTGGATCCACTGTCCTCGACCCAGATGCCGGCCGGCCGGTTCTGGAGGATGAAGGGCACATCCAGACGGAAGCCGTGATTCCGCTGAATGTGAATGGTCAACCGGATGTTCTCGCCGGGCCGGATGACCGGATTGGGCGGTTCAATCCGGGGAACGATGGGAGGACTGGGCGCCAGGGACACCAGATTCAGGGGCTCCGCCGGGTCGGTCGCAGTGCGGCTGACGGTCCGCCCGCCGATGACCGCCTCGCCCACGACCCGAAGTCGAAATGGTTCGTCCGGTTCCTGCGCGGTCTCCAGGGCCGAGAGAACCAGGGTGGTGACCATCTCCCGAGGCCGGATGAGTCCCTCGGTGGCGTGAAATCCCGGAGGCAGATCCTCCAACCGGACCCGAATAGGACCCTCGAAACCCTCCGTGCGAGCCGCCGAAACGGTCAGGGGCACGCTGCCGCCCCGGGGCACGTTGGGGTTTCGAGCTCCGGTGGCCCGCCCGTCTATATAGAGCAGATATCCATCGTCCAGAAAGAGCCGAAAGTCGGGTTCGGCCCGCCGGATGGTGAGGCGGTAGGCATACCGGGGACCACCGGCGCCGCCCAGGCCGCCCAGCTGGGCCAGGTAGGTTCCGTCCATACGAGCCCGGAACAGGAGATAGGAGTCTTTCCCCGTCAGCGGCCCGCCGTCGTCGTTCCGGTAGGGGAGGGTCACGGCAGGAAAGAGTTCCTCGCTCACGGGAGTGCCGGGATCCCGCACCAGGACCTTGTGGACGCTTCCGTTGATGGGATGATTCTGAGGGTCCGTCCCCAGCCAGCTGATCCGTTTTCCCAGGATGCCCTGGGCCACCGAAAAGTGGTCCGCCCGGCGGATGGAGCGTTCCAGGCGGATCAGCTCCCTCCGGTCCAGGAGAACGAAATCCAGGGGGTAGTAGCGGGTGTCGTCCTTCAATCCGAAGCGGTTCAGAAAGAGATTGCTCGCGCTCAACGTGCCGTCGTGGAAGTCCTCGGACAACACTTCCAGGACGGCTCCGGGAACCGGCCGTCCCTCCACGTCCAGCACCTGCAGAACCGAGTCAAGGGGAGAAGAGAGGCGGCGGGCCCAGACTTCCAGAATCAGGGTTTCGTCCCGGCGAGCCGCGAAAGAGAACAGATCCTGGTCGCCGGGAGCGCCGGTGCGGCCGTTCACGGTCACCGGAACCGGGAGCGGCTGGGCGTTCGTCACCGCGTCGTTGGGTTCCGCCTCCAGGATCTCGGGAGTGTCCCCCAGAACCACGGGCAGGGTGTTGAGGCTCGGCCCCAGAGGGGTTCGGAGCCGGACCTGGAGAGTGTCCTTCCCTGTGTCCGGAGGGAGATCGTCCCATCGGATCGTTGTCCGGCCTCCCAGGTTGTGGCCGGTGACGGCCAGCTCTTCTCGGCTCCCCCGGCGCAACCCCAGGGGGAAGACGCCTGTCAGGAAGGGGAGCCGGCCTAAAGTCAGACGATAGGCGAAAGCGCGTCCTCCCCGTCCTGCCCGGTCGGAGATGCGAATCCGGTATTCGCCGTCGCGGGGACAGGTGACGGCCAGCACCGAGTCCACGCTCCCGGGGAAGAAGTTGTCGTTTCGGGCCAGAACCTGGCCCTCGCCGTCCATGAACTCCAGCACCGAGTCCATCCGGGATCCCAGGGAGGACGCTTCCACTCGAAAAACCAGTTCCTGTCCCGACTCGCCGCGGAAGCGGAAAACGTCTCCCCGGGTTCCCCGGTCGAGCCGCCCCTCGACGGTGACGGGAAGCGTGATCTCCCTGCCATCCGGGTGTTTCTCCTCGGGCTCCATGGCTTCGATCTGGGGCAGCGTTCCCAGGGCGAAGCGCACCCAGTTGCTGGTGCCGTAGACGGTCTTCATCCGAAATCCATGGCTTCCGATCTCCGCCTCGGAATCCACGTCCAACCGAATCCGGACCCGTTGCCGGGGGGTTCGATAGGGAGGATTGGGAGCCGGTTCGATCGCCGTGGCGGTGGCCTCGACTCCCTTCCGGCTGAAGATGAGGCGAGGCGAATCCTCCAGGTTGATCCCCTCCACGGTGATCCAGGTCGAGGCGCCGACCTGTGCTCCCAGGGGGCTGACCTGATAGACGATGGGAGAAGGGGAGAACTCCAGGCCGGTGGCGGCGCCTTTCCCCGCCGGGTACCCCGGAACTTGAAGCAGAAGACTGAGAATCAGGCTGCCGGCAGGAGTTCGCATCAGTGGTTGAAGAGGAATTCCTTGCTGGTGAGGATTCCCAGAGCCAAGTCCACCAGTCCGCTCCGATCCGCGTCCGTGATCTCGCCGCTGGAAGATTCGGACTGGGAGGGACCCAGGGTTTCCAACAATTCCCTCATCTCAGCCTCGGCCGGAGGCCGGCTCAGGGCGGCCCAGTACAGGTCTTGGATCACCTGCTGCCGGGTGAGCCCCTGCTCCAGGGCCCGGCTCAAGGTCCCGGATTTCGACCGGAGCTTCTGGTGGAGCCCTTCTCCATGAATCAGATTGAGGGCCTGGTTCACCGTGGGCTCCTTCACCCGTTCGGCATGGGCATTGATCTCCCGCGGCGGCCGGCCGAAGGTCGAGAGGAAGTTGGAGGCCACGCGGGTGTCGGGGAGTTGTAGGGCCCGGGTGCCGGGGGGAAATCCGGGAAAGCGCTCCGGCACGCCCGTGACCTGGCAGATCATGTCCAGGATCACTTCGGCCGGCAGCCGGCGGATGTGGAAGCGCGAGTGGTACTTCTCCGCCAGTTCCCCTGGACCGCTGCCTCCGGCGCCGGCCTGATAGGTTGCCGAGTTCATGATGGTCCGGATCAGATGCCGGAGGTCGAAGCCATGTTTCGTGAAGTCCTGGATCAAGGCGTCCATCAGGTCTTCATTGGAGGCGGGGTTGGTCTGCCGGAGGTCGTCCACCGGCTCCACCAGGCCCCGGCCCAGGAAGTGGTGCCAGACCCGGTTCACGGTGGCCCGCAGGAAGTAGCGGTTTTCCGGCGAGGTCAGCCAGTCGGCGAAGTGTTGCCGCCGGTTGCCGGAAGCGTTCTCGGCCAGCGGGTTCCCCTCCAGAGGGCGCGGAGGGAGCGCACTCTGCCGTCCCGGGAAGGGGACTTCTCCGGTCAGGCTCTCGAAAACGATCACGTCTCCCCGATCTCCCGGTTTGCGCCCCACCCGGGAGAAGAAGCTGGAGAGCCCGTAGTAGTCCTCCTGCGTCCATTTGTCCAGGGGGTGATTGTGGCAGCGGGCGCAGGCCACGGAGATCCCCAGAAAGGTGTGGGTGATG
This sequence comes from Acidobacteriota bacterium, assembly GCA_965263035.1. GTDB lineage: Bacteria > Acidobacteriota > UBA6911 > RPQK01 > JAJDTT01 > JAJDTT01. The sequence continues at coordinate 2,213,284 of OZ253580.1, read as the reverse complement.
TTTTCCGTCGCCTTGGTGGCCTCGTCGTGCATCACCCAGTAGTTGGCGGCCCCGTTTCGGTAGTTGCTCCCCGAGGCGATCACGAGCTCCCGGACGAAGCGGTCCCAGGGCTTGTTCTCGGCCACGCTCTCACGGATCCAGTCGTAAAAGATCCGGTAGGCGGGGGCCTTCAGCTTGCTGCTGGAGACCAACAGCAGGTCACACCACTTGTAGGTCCAGTAGTCCACGAACTCAGGCCGCTCCAGCAGGGAATCGATCAAGCTCGCCCGCTTGTCCGGATTCGAGTCCTGAACGAACTGCTTTGCCTCCCGGATGCCGGGCAGGACTCCGATGGTGTCCAGGTAGGCTCGGCGGACGAAATGATGGTCGTTGGAGAGCCGGTAGGGTGGGAGCCCCAGGTCTTCCAGCTTTTCCAGGACCAGATCGTCGATCCGGTTGTAGCGGGGAGCGCTGGCGTAGACGTCAGGGGAGAATCCTTTCGCGATGGGAATCGTGACCCTGGCTGCGGCCACTTGGTCCAGGCACCAGACGGAGACCGAAGCCTCTCCCGGACCCCGGGCCTCAGTCACTCCCGTCTCGCTGACGCTCAGAATGCCCGAGTCGGTGGAGGAAAATTTGGCCCAGTGGGTCACGTCCTCCCGGGCCCCGTCATCGAAGACGGCCTGAACCAGGATCCCATGCCGTTGCCCGGGTTGGAGCCGGAGGCGCGGCGGGAGCACCCGGAGGCTTGCGACCCGCCGGTCCGTCGGCCGCGGGGGTGCGGCTCCCGTGGCAATCCACTCGGACAGCACCTGGTAGTTCCGGGAGGGCACCGCCAGGCGCCGGCCGCCGCCGTGGGGGACCGCCAGGGTGGGCTTCAGAAGCATGAGGCTTCGAGCCGGTTGCAGCGTCAGGACTCGCCGGCCAGCTCCCTCCCGGGTGAGCGCCGCATGATCGGCTTCGGGAGCGTAGCCCCTCAGGCTCAGCTTCAGGTAGTTCTGCCCCGAGGCCGCCCCGTGGCAGGAGCCTGAATTGCATCCGGCTTTGGTGAGAGCCGGCAGTACGTGGTTTCGAAAGCTCCACCGAAAGGGTTTAGTGGACCCTAGGACCCGGATCCGGACGCTCGCCTTGCGTCCGTCCGGCAGATGGGTCTGGAGGGTGGTGCTTCCATCCGAGACGGACGTGACCGTGGCCGGTCCCTGCATCGCAGCGACCGCCGGGTCCGCAACCACGAAACGCGCTTCGTCCGTCCAGTCCCGGACCGATCCCTCGCCGGCCGCCGACTCCACCACCACCAGCCGTTGGGTAGCTCTGGGTCCCGAGAGAACGATCTCCTCCGGAAGCAGCCTGAGCGGTTCGGGCTCGGCTTGGAGGAGTGCACCCGCCAAAAGACAGAAAAGCCAGATCATCAGGCGCCAAAGAGTTCGTGAATCGGCTCCACGCCGATGTCCACGATGGGAATGGGCCGGCTCTGGGGACCGGGCAGCTCGGTGTGGAGGTCGATCCCCAGGGATTTGTAGATGGTGGCCAGGACTTCCTGGGGTCCCACGGGCCGATCGCGAGGCTCCGCGGCGATTCGATCCGAAGAACCGACCACCTGTCCGCCCTGGATGCCCCCTCCCGCCAGGATGATGGTGGAGACCGACGGCCAGTGGTCCCGTCCCCCGGCCGGGTTGATCTTGGGAGTCCTCCCGAATTCTCCCATGGCCACCACCAGGGTCTCGTCCAGCAGTCCCCGGTCGTGGAGGTCCTCGATCAGGGAAGTGTAGGCGTTGTCGAACATGGATCCCAGCTTGTCCAGCTCGGTGATGGGACTGAAAGGAGACGACCCGTGGACGTCCCAGGAGATGCCGCCCCCGAAATCGTCGAACATGTTGATGGTCACGAAACGGACGCCCGACTCCACCAGACGCCGCGCCAGGAGGCAGCTCTGGCCGAACCGGTTCCGCCCGTAGCGGTCCCGCAGCTGGTCCTCCTCCGCCTGGAGGTCGAACGCCGCCCGGGCCTCGGCCGAGGAGACGATGCCGTAGGCCTGGTGGTACGCGGAATCCAGGAGCCGCGTGCCGGCGCTCCCGTTTTCGAAGTTCCGGAATGCTCGGTCGACCACGTTCCGGAAGGATCGGGCCCGTTCCACCCGGATGGCGGAGACGTACTCCGGCGGTACCAGATCCTGAATCCGGAAGTCGTCCCGGGAGGGATCGGAGTGGATCAGGAAGGGATCATGGGTCTTGCCCAGGAAACCGGCGGACTGTCCCTTCCGGGACGTCAGCGGAATGGGAAGGACCAGATGAGGGGGCAACTCGGACTCGGTGCCCTTCAGGAAACCGGTGGCACAGCCCAGGTTGGGGTAGATGATCCCGGGAGAGAAGGTCCGGCCGGTCTGGACCAGGTAGTGGGCCAGGGGATGGGCGGGGACCTTGTGGTGGAAGGATCGAACCAGGGCATACCGGTCCGCACGGCGGGCCATTCGGGGAAAGATCTCCGAGATTCGGATCCCGGGGACGTTGGTGGGGATGGGCTTGTAGGGTCCGCGGATCTCGGACGGGGCCTCCGGCTTCATGTCCCAGGTGTCGATCTGGGACGGGCCGCCCACCAGGAAGAGAAAGATGCAATTGACGTTGCGGTTCTTGTCCACGGCGCCGCGGGCCTCGAGCCTGCACAGGTCGGTCAGGCTCAGGCCCAGGCACGACAGGGCGCCGGCATGGAGAAAATCCCGCCGGCTGAAACCGTCGCAGAAGGGAACCGGGCGCGGGGTGTCCAAGCGAAACATTATTTACTTTTCAACAATTTAGCCACGCCTGCCCGAGGGAGTCAAGGCTCCGGCGTGTGGTCCGCCGGCTCGATCACGCCCAGCTTCAGATGGGTGGGATACCGGGGGGAGTGGTAGACCCGGTGGGTCGCCCGGATGAAATCCTCATCGCCCGCCTTGAAGATGTTGGGAACGAATTTCTGGGGGTTCCGGTCCACCAGGGGAAACCAACTGCTCTGGATCTGGACCATGACCCGATGTCCCGCCTTGAAGGTGTGGAAGACGTCCTGCAAGGGAAGCCGGACCCGGGTCGGACGGCCCGGCTCGAAGGGCTCCGGGTGCTCGTAGGAATTCCGGAAACGTCCGCGGATCACTTCACTCCGGATCATCATCTGGTAGCCCCCCAACCGAACCCTCCCGGGATTGGGATCGTTGTCGGGGGCCGAGTCGGGAAGAACGTCGATGAGTTTCACCACCCAGTCGGCGTCCCCGGCCGTGGTGGAGACCCAGAGTTCGGCCTCCAACGGTCCGGCCAGGGTCAGGTCCTGTTCCAGAACCGGGGTCTGATAGGCCAGGACGTCGGGACGGCGGGCCGCGAATCTCTGGTCGTCGGTCATGTACTCCCGGGTCATCCCGGGAGAGATGTCCTGGCTGAAGGGGACCGGCTTGGCCGGATCGCTGACATACTCGTCGAAACCCTCCTGACCGGTCTCCGGAGGCTGCGAGGATAGGTTCCCCTGGCCCCGGAGGTAGAGGCGGTGCGGCTTCAGGGAGGGGGGAGGCCAGGAATCGAAGGTCCGCCACCGATTGGCGCCGGTTTCGAAGACGTAGGCCTCGGGGAGGTCCGCCTTGCCCTCTCCCTTCAGGTGGTGGCGGAAGAAGGGACGAATGATCCGCTCGCGGTAGAAGTCGGAGGTGTCGAAACCGAAGCGAGCGTTGCCCAGCCCCGAGCCCGATCGTCTCCCCCAGTCGCCGTGGGCCCACGGACCCATCACCAGGACGTTGGAGATGTCCGGGTTGTTCCGCTCCACCGAGCGGTAGATCTGGAGCGGACCATACAGATCCTCGGCGTCGAACCAGCCTCCCACGGTCATGACCGCGCAGCGAACGTTCTTGAGATGCTGGACGATGCCCCGCTCGCGCCAGAACGAGTCGTAACGGGGGTGCTCCATCATCCGGTTCCAGAATTCGATCTCACCCTTGAGGTGCACTCGGTTGATGTTCGACAGGGGTCCCAGGTCCAGAAAGAACTGGTATCCGTCCGGCGTGGGGAATTTGAAGGGGCGCAACGGCTCGGTCGTGAGTTCGGGCCTCGGTTTGGCGTGCCGGGCGAAGAAGGTGAAGGCATGGGCCAGAAAGAAGGCGCCGTGATGGTGGAAGTCGTCGAAATAGAAGTCGCCCACGGGGGCCTGGGGAGACGCCGCCTTCAGAGCCGGATGGGAGTCGATCATGCCGGCCGCCGTATAGAATCCGGGGTAGGAGATGCCCCACTGACCCACCCGTCCGTTGTGTCCCGGCAGGTGGGTGATCAGCCATTCGATGGTGTCGTAGGTGTCGGTGCTCTCGTCGATGTCCTGGGGGGTGCTCTTCTCCGTCAGATGGGGCGTCAGCTGGACGAACTCGCCTTCGGACAGGTACCGGCCCCGGACGTCCTGGTAGACGAAGATGTAGCCGTCCCGGGCGAATTGCGGGGTGGGCCCCAGCGAGGAACGGTACTGGTCCGGTCCGTAGGGCCGGGAACTGTAAGGGGTGCGATAGAGCAGGATCGGATGGGTCCGGGAGCGGTCGTTGGGCACGTAGACGGCGGTGAAGAGCCGGACTCCATCCCGCATGGGAATCCGGTACTCGAACTTGCTGTAATTGGCCCGAATGTACTCCTTCGGGTTCAGCTTCTGGGCGGAGAGGGGGAGGAAAGTCCCGACGAAGGAGAGGAGAAGGATCGCTTTCTTCATGGCATTACCCGCTCGCGGAAAAAGTCGTCCACGCATTCGACCAGGCAGACGGGCCGATCGCCCGTGTCCCAATTACTATACAGTGAGCGCCGGTTTCCAACCGCCAAGCAGGGAGCGCCGGTTTCCAACCGCCGAACAGGAACGGCGGTTTCTAGCCGCCCCGTAGGAACGGCGGTTTCCAACCGCCGAACAAGCAGCGACTTCCAACCACCGCACTCCAGAGTACCCATGGACCGAGAATGGAAGGGGCGACTGGAAATCGCCCCTCCTTCCTGTATTCGCGCCCACGGCGCTGCTATCCTGTGGTCCCCATGCCTGACTCCGAGGGGTACCGGTCCGGTCGCCATTTCCTCCAGATTCCAGGCCCCACCAACGTTCCCGGCCGGGTTCTGCGGGCCATGTCCCGCGCCACCGGCGACCATCGGGGACCGGAACTGGCGCAGCTGACTCTAAGGGTCCTGCGCCGTCTCCGGGACGTGTTTCGGACTCAGGGTCCGGTCATCGTCTATCCCTGCTCCGGGACCGGCGCCTGGGAAGCGGCCCTGGTGAACACGCTCTCTCGCGGGGACCGCGTCCTCATGTTCGAGACCGGACATTTCGCGTTGCTCTGGTCCCAGATAGCCCGGCGCCTGGGGCTGGAGGTGGAACTGGTGCCGGGCGACTGGCGAAGGGGGGTCGATGCCGAGGAGGTCGAGTCCCGACTGTCCCGAGATGACTCCCACCGGATCCGGGCCGTGGGTGTGGTCCACAACGAGACTTCCACCGGCGTCACCAGCGAAGTGGCGGCGATTCGCCAGGCCATGGACCGGGCGGGACATCCCGCTCTGCTCCTGGTGGACACCATCTCTTCCCTGGGCTCCCTGGACTACCGCCACGACGAGTGGGGCGTCGACGTGACCATCGCCGCCTCCCAGAAGGGACTGATGCTTCCTCCGGGCCTGGGACTGAACGCCCTGAGCGAGAAGGCGCTGGCCGCTGCCGAGAAAGCCCGATTGCCCCGATCCTATTGGGACTGGAAGCCGGTGGTGGAGGCCAACGCCAAGGGGTTCTTTCCCTACACACCCGCCTCCAATCTTCTCTACGGCCTGGACGCGGCACTGTCCATGTTGCTGGAGGAGGGACTGGAAAACGTCTTCGCCCGCCATGCCCGGCTGGCCGAGGCGACCCGGAGGGCGGTCCGGGGCTGGGGCCTGGAACTGCAGGCTCTCGACCCGCGGGAGTACTCGGATTCGTTGACGGCGGTGCGGGTTCCTGACGGTCACGATGCAGACCGGCTGCGGAAGCTGATTCTGGAGCGTTTCGACATGTCTCTCGGAACGGGCCTGGGAAAGGTGCGGAAGCGGGTCTTCCGGATCGGTCATCTGGGCGACTTCAACGAGCTGATGCTGGCGGGCACTCTCTGCGGCGTGGAGATGGGTCTCGAACTGGCCGGCGTGCCCCATCTCCGGGGCGGCGTCGGCGCGGCGCTGCAGTATCTGGCCCGATCCTCTTAAGCGGACAAAGCCATGGATCCCTCCCGGCAGGCCATCTCCGATCCAGTCCTGGCGCTGGTCGGTTTCTTCTGCGTCGTCGTGCTGCTCCTGTTCCTGGCGGCCCGCTGGAAGTGGCACGTCCTTCTGGCCCTCATGGTCCCGCTCCTTTTGCTGGGCCTGATGCCTGGAGTCCGGCGGTCCGTCTTCATTCAAGCCTTCCAGGAGGGCTTCGGCAACACCCTGGGGAAGATCGGCGTGGTCATCGTTCTGGGCTCGGTCATCGCCGAGTTCCTCAAGCACACCGGGGCCATCCAGGTCATCACTCGGTCCATGGTGAATCTGGCGGGGGCGCACCGCATGCCCTTGGCCCTGACCCTGAGCGGGTTCGTCCTGGGGGTGGCCATCTTCTCGGACGTGGCCTATGTCATCTTGAATCCTCTGGTCCACTCCGCGGCCCGGGTCATGGGGGTCGGCATGGGGGTCATGTCCATCGGTCTGGTGACCGCGATCCAGCTGACCCATGCCGTGGTCCCACCCACGCCGGGACCGCTGGCGGCCGCGGCCCTGGTGGGCGCCGACATCGGCCGGACCATCATCTACGGCAGCCTCGCCTGCCTGGCCGGGTCGCTGGCCGGGTGGGTTTGGGGACAATACTTGGTGGGACCCCGGCTCCGGACGCTTCCGTCCGAGGAGTTCTCGGAAGATCCGGCGTCGGAGGAGGAAAGCGCGGGCCGTCCGGGAACCTTGCGGTCCTACGCTCCCATAGCGGTGCCGGTGGTGTTGATATCGACCCAGAGTGTGGTCCGCTTCCTGCTGGAGGAGGGTCATCCGGCGCGCCGGATTCTGGAGTATCTGGGATGGCCCGTGGTGGCTCTGTCCATCGGATTGGTCCTGGCCTGGTGGAACATCCGGAGCCCCGAGGATCGGAAGTCGGCCCGATCCGGTTGGATCGAGGACGGACTCCGGGCCTCTGCCATGATCCTGGTGGTCACCGGCCTGGGCGGCTCCCTGAGCGCCATCCTCAAGGCGACGCCGGCGGTGGGGGTGCTGGCCGAGGCCTTTGCGGCGTCGGGACTGCCGGCCATTCTGCTGCCCTTCGTCATCGGCGTGCTGGGGAACATGATCACCGGGTCCACCACCGTGGGAGTCATCACGGCGGCCTCTTTGGTGGCGCCCATGCTGGATGACCTCTCCCTGTCGCCCGAAGCGGCCATGTTGGCCGGGGCCTGCGGGTCCGTGATCATCAAGTACGTCAACAGCAGCTATTTCTGGGTCTGCACGTCGCTGAGCGGGCTACCGGTGCGAGAGGCCATCTGGGGCTACGGCGGCGGCACGTTGGTGGGCGGAGGCGTCTCCTTCGCCGTGGTCTACCTGCTGTGGGGGATTGGGATTCTCTAACGCGAGCGTTCGGAGGTTTCAAGGAGGCCGGTTGAATGCAGTCATCTCGCAGAACCGTCGTCGAGCCGGAGGGATTGCCGGCGCCGACCGGACAGTACTCCGAGGCCATTCGGGCCCGGGGAGGTCATTTCCTGTTCATCGCCGGACAGGTGGCCCAGAATTCCAAAGGGGAGATCATCGGCAAGGGGGACGCCGAGGCCCAGACCCGGCAGGTATTCGCCAATCTGGGCCTCGTTCTGAAGAGCGCGGGCGCCTCCTTTCAGGACGTGGTGGAGTTCACCACCTACCTCGTGGGAGTCGAATCGGTCCGCCCTTTCCTGAAGGCACGGTCCGAGCTCTTCGTCGATCTCTACCCCAATGCCGACTATCCCGCCAACACCCTGATCAACATCGAGTCTCTGGGCGGGTCCGAGGCCCTGGTGGAGATCAAGGCCGTGGCGGTTCTCCCGTGACCCCGGCCAGCTAGGCATGGCGACCAAATCGCTGAGCAAGACCCTGGAATCGACCCTCCGCTCCGCCCTCCAGGGGGAGGTGCGCTTCGACCGGATCTCCAGGGCCATCTACTCCACCGACGCCAGCATCTACCAGATCATGCCCCAGGGGGTGGTGCTCCCCCGGTGCGTGGAGGACGTGATCCGGAGCGTCCGCACCTGCCGGCGCTACGGCGTGCCCATCACCGCCCGGGGCGGTGGGACCTCCCAGGCCGGCCAGGCCATCGGCAGCGGTCTCCAACTGGACTTCTCCAAGTACATGAACCGGATCCTGGATCTGGACGTGGAGGGCCGAACCGTGGTGGTGGAGCCGGGGATCGTCCTGGACGAGCTGAATCTCGCCCTCAAACCCCACGGCCTGGTGCTGCCTCTGGACCTCTCCACCTCGAACCGGGCCACGGTGGGAGGCGCCATGGCCAACAACTCGGCGGGGACCCGGTCCGTGGTCTACGGCAAGACCATCGACTACGTTCTGGAGCTGGACGTGGTGCTCTCGGACGGGAGCCTGGCGCATTTTGCTCCCGTGGCCAAGGAAGATCTGGATTCCCGCTGCCGGAGCCGGAACCTGGAGGGTCATTGCTACCGGATGGTGCGCTACCTGGCGCGCCGCCACGCCGCGGAGATCGACCGGCGCTATCCCAAGATTCTGCGCCGGGTCGGGGGCTACAACCTGGACGACTTCGTCCCCTCGGCCGACACCTTCAACCTCTCACGAATCATGGTGGGATCGGAGGGCACTCTGGGCCTGGCCGTGGCGGCCAAGCTGCGCTTGGTCCCCCTCCCCAAGCGCCGGGTGCTCTGCTCGGTCCAGTTCGCGGGGGTCCTGGATGCCCTGGACGCCGTGTCGCCCCTTCTGGAGCACGGACCGTCGGCGGTGGAGCTCCTGGACCGCTTCATCCTGGATACCACCAAGGGCAAGACCGAGTATGAGCCGTTGCGCGACTTCATCGTGGGAAACCCCGGAGGTGTCCTGTTGGTGGAGCTTACGGGGGACACCCTGGAGGAGCTCTCCGGACGAGTCGACCGCTTGCAAGCGGATCTGGCGAACCGGGAAATGGGCAGCCACTTTCACCGGGCGCTGGAGCCGGACGCCCAGGCCCGCATCTGGCGGTTGCGCAAAGCAGGGCTCGGCTTGTCCATGTCCCAGCGGGGCGACGCCAAGGCCCACTCCTTCGTGGAGGATACGGCTGTGGCGCCGGAGCATCTCAAGGAATACATCCGGCGCTTTATGGGGGTGCTGGAGCGCCATCAAGTCCGGGCCGGGTTCTATGCCCATGCCTCGGTCGGTCTGCTTCATGTCCGCCCCGTGGTGGATCTCAAGACTGCGGACGGCGTGGACAAGTTCGCCCGCATCGCCGGGGAGGTCGCCGACCTGGTCCTGGAGTACGGCGGCGCCCTTTCGGCCGAGCACGGGGACGGTCTGGTCCGGAGCCCGTTTCAGGAGAAGATGTACGGCCCGGTCCTGTACCAGGCCTTCCGCCGGCTCAAGGCCGCCTTCGACCCTGCCGGCGTCTTCAATCCAGGTAAGATCGTCGACGCGCTGCCCATCACCGAGAATCTCAAGTTCGGCACGGGATACGTCACCCGCGAGTTGGAGACCGTCTTCGACTTCTCCGACTACGGAGGGATCTCAAGGGCCGCCGAGCAGTGCAGCGGGGTGGGGGCCTGCCGCCAGAGTCTCACTGGCACCATGTGCCCCTCGTACCGGGCCACCCGGGACGAGATCGACGTCACCCGCGGCCGGGCCAACGCCCTGCGCCTGGCCATCTCGGGTCAGCTCGGCCCCGACGGCCTGGCGGACAAGGATCTGTACCCGGTTCTGGATCTCTGCCTGGAATGCAAGGCCTGCAAGACCGAGTGCCCCACCAGCGTGGACATGGCCCGGCTCAAGAGCGAGTTCCTGCACCATTACCACGCCCGTCACGGCGCTCCCCTGGGCGCTCGAGTCGCCTCCCGCATGGAACTGCTGGCGCGCATGGGAAGCCGTCTGGCGCCGGTTTCCAACTGGCTCTCGGCCAGGGGCCTGAGCCGCTGGCTGAACGAGAAGATTTTGGGTCTGGACCGCCGCCGCCGGCTGCCCGACTTCGCCGGCCGGACCTTTCTCGATTGGTGGGCCCGCCACCGCGAAGGCGCCGCCGGAGGCGAGGGAGAGGTGGCTGTCTTCGCCGACACCTTCACCAACTACTTCGAGCCGCAACATGGAGTGGCCGCGGTGCGGGTGGCCCGGCACCTGGGGGCCCGGGTCGTGGTGCCCTCCCGGGTCTGCTGCGGACGGCCTCTCATCTCCAAGGGGTTCCTGCGGCAGGCGGTCCGTCAGGCCGAATCCACCACCCGGACCCTGATCCCCCTGGCGCGGCGGGGGATTCCCATCGTCTTCTGCGAGCCCAGTTGTTATTCGGCCGTCCGCGACGACCATCCGCACCTGGTGCCGGAATCGATGCGGGAACAGGCCCAAGCGGTGGCCCGGGCGGCCCAAACCTTCGAGGAGTGGTGTGGTCCGGCGCTGGAGGCTCTGCCGGACGCGGAAGTCGGCAGGCTGCTGGGAAACGGACTTCCGGAGTCCCCGCAGATCCTGCTCCATGGCCACTGCCACCAGAAGGCCCTGGGGGGAATGGGACCGGCCGTCGAACTCCTGTCCCGGATCCCGGGAGCGCAGGTCACTCCGCTGGACAGCGGCTGCTGCGGCATGGCCGGGATGTTCGGATACGAGAGGAAGCACTACGAGGTCTCCCGCGCGGTGGGAGAGCTACGCCTCTTTCCGGCTCTCCGGGAAGCTGCCTCCGGGACCGCGGTGGTGGCGCCCGGTTTCTCTTGCCGGCACCAGATCGATCACTTCACGGATCGTGCAGCGGTCTCCTCCATGGAGCTGTTGGCGTCACTGATGGGAGAGGACAACCCTCGCCCCTGAAGCGCCGCCGTGTAACCGCACCGATTCTCTTGCCCCCGACCGGGAACGACGACTTTCTTGCCGCCACGGGAGCGGCGGCTTTCTTGCCGCCGTCCGGGACCACCGACCTCCGTCGCACCCCCTCCGCCAATCGCAGAAGGGGCGACAAGGCAATCGCCCGCAACTTCCGCCTGAGAGTCGTTCCCGTCGCAGAAGCGATCAGCGATCCCAGGGAAACGCCAGGGTAGGCGTGTTCGAGTAGCGGTCCAGCGACAAAACGAGGCGCCCGCCGCTTCCCGGCTCCAGCCGGACACGGAAATGGGAGTCGTCCACCTGGGTCACCTCGCCCGCTTGATCCACGGAGTCGCAACGATGCTCGGCGTAGCTGCCGGTCTGGACCACCACGTCCCGTGCGTGAACAGGGCTGACGTTGACCAGCGTCAAGGTGACCGATCCGGGCTCGAGCTTCTCCACCAGCGCCGCGACGCCGGGCGGCAGGCCGGGCCGCCGGCGATCCGGATCGAAATACCGCACCTGCGCATGGAGCGCATTCCCCGATCCGCCCGGGTAGTTGGCTCCGAGCATGAGGTGGAGCAGCGAGGTGACGGCGACCGATCGGGCGAAACCGGTGGAGGATCGGGTGTCCCGGGTCGCGCCATCCTCCCTCAACCGCTTCATTTGTCGGCCGATAACGGCGAAATCCTGTTGCAGCGCCTCCAGAGGATAGCCGTCGTGGCGTCCCTCCAGGTAGCGGATCCAGGGGTGAGCCGAGACCCGCTGGCGTTGAACCGGATCGAGAGATCCGTCGAGCGACCAGAGGTACAGGTCGATCTGCTCTTCCAGATAGACGTTTTCGGTATATCCGTACCAACCGTCGTCTCCGTGCTTGTGGGGAATGAGAAAACGTCTGCCTTCCTCCCTGCCGGCCGCGTACAGGTTGTCCATTTGGCGGCGAAGGACGGCCGGGTATTCGGGATTGCCCGTCAACAACAGAGCGATGCCGAAGCCGATGCGCGATCCTCGGATGAACATGTTGTTCCCCGGGTTGGGCTGTCCCTCGCGACCGGGCGTGAACTCGTCGAAGCGGGGACGGAAGTTCCAGCCGTAGACTCCCCCGTACCACTTCCCGTCCCACTGGCCTCCGATGCTGCCGTCCAGGCCGATATTGGTGGGAATGTTGCCGCCGTTCTTCCGAGCCCTCTCTTTCCAGGCGTCCACGTACTCCAGGATCCAGCTCCGGTACTTCTCCTCGTGGGTGAGCATATAGGCCGTCATGGCCAGATGGGTGGACATCAGGTTCAGCGGATGGTCGCCGCTCAGGTCGACCATGTAGCCCTGGCGGGAAAACCGGAGAGTCCTTCTGGGCCGGCCGCGGCGCGGGTCGTGGCGGGGGCGGGGCGGTCCGGCCCAGTGGGCCTCGGTGGGAACCCCCAGAAGGGGTCCCCGGCTGCCGTTGAAGAGGCTGCGGATGATCTTGTGTTCCGGGTCGTAGTTGGGAGCCGACGGGTCCTCGTTCATGTAGAAGGAGCTGAACCGCCGCGCGCGGATCCGGTACCCGGGGTCCCGGGGACGCGCCAACCCGTACCAGTACCAGCCCGCCATGCCTTCGCCGATGTGCTCCCAGTCGAAGGAAGGACAGCACTCCCAATAATACATCCCTTTCCGGGCCACTTCCACCAGCAGCTCCCGGGCCTCGGTGTACTGCTGCAGGTGCCCCTCCCAGATCTTCTTGTAGGTGGTGAGGACCGATTCGGATCCCCCCAGGATGTAGAGGAGCGGCCAGTGCCGAAACCTCTCCATGACGTCGTCGGCCCCGTCCATCCCGCCCCAGTTGGGCGTGATGGCCAGCCAGCCTCGTTTGTCCATGTACCTGTCTGCGAGCCGCTGGGCCTCCTCGGCGTTGGCCTCCAGTAGAGCTCGCTACGCCAGCGCCCACGCCGGCGGAGGCATGGGATCGTCCAGCGTGATCCCGGTTTCGGAGCGCACCGGTGTAGAGATGGCCAGGAAGAACAAAATGCCGAGTCGGCGCATTGGGAATCCTCCGTAGATGGCCGGCACAGACTCCTACCGAAAGGTGAAGCGATAGGGGCGGGCCTCCTCCTCCAACCGGAATCGCAACGTCAGTAGCCCGGATTCAGGCAATTGGAATCGATGGCCTCCCAATTGATCCACTATAGTTCGGACCAAATCACACCGCCAGAAGATGAGTCATAAAGATCCTTCGGACCTGTTCCAAATTGAAGAACCGGAGCGGGAGATCGGAGGTTGACAACCCCCACTCCCAGTTCAGCGGCCAAGAAGCCACCGCTCCTGCACCGACAGGTCGTTGCGCAAAGGCGGAGCCGGCCCAAGGCGTGAGCGGTGACGTCTTCTTGCTTTTTCTGGCAGTTGTAGTCACAATGACTACATGGGAGATCCACTCGTCGTTGGGGCCCGGGAGTTCAAGACGCGATTGGGGACTTATCTCCGGCGGGTACGCGAAGGGCGCATTTTGACCATCACCGACCGGGGCCGGCCGGTGGCGGAAGTGATGCCGATCGAGTTCGCCGGCCGCTCTGTGGACGCACGTCTGGCTCGTTTGCGGAGGCAAGGCGTGGTGACGGGCAAGGCGAAACCGGTGCCGCCGATCGCCAAGCCGATCGTGGGAAGAGGCTGGCGCTTCTCTGAGGCCGTCAGCGAGGATCGGGAGGATCGATTCTGATCCGGTACTTCGATTCCAGTGCTTTGGTCAAGCGGTACGTGCGAGAGGCCGGGAGCAATGTCGTCGAAGGATTGCTGGCATCCGGACCGGCAGCGATCAGCCGGTTGTCCGAAGTGGAAGTGGCGTCGGCGCTGGCGCGGCGGACGCGGACGGGAGACTGCTCCGTTGAGGAGCGGGACGTGGCCCTCGCGACACTGGCGAAAGACATGGATTCATTCCTGGTCGTCGAACTGGTGCCCGCGGTGACTCGGCGTGCGGCGTTACTCCTGAACGCGTACTCGTTGCGGGCCGCCGACGCCGTCCAACTCGGCAGTTTTCTGCATCTTCAGGAAAAGTTGGGTCTCGATATTCCGTTCGTCGTGTTTGACGCACGTCTGGCGGCTGCTGCAAGTGAATCGGGTGCTACGGTCCACGGAGCGCGTCTCGGCGCATCGAGTCCTCAGCGCATCAGGTAGTCCCACCGGACGGCTGCTCCCTTGACGACCAGGGGAACATCCTGCGACAGCAGGTATCCCTGATCCATGAGTTCAAGGGCAGTTTCGGTGACTCGCCCCAGGTACTCATCCCGGCTCCCGTACCTCTCCCGGATGGAGGGTCGGGGGTCACCCGCTTCGAGGCGCTCCTCCTTGCTCCGGGCGAAGGGAATGTAGGAGCCGCGGAAGCTGCAAATTTCCGTCGGCGGACCCTGGCCGGGGCCGAAGAGGTTCCATCCCGTGTACGTAGCCAGGGGGACCGCCACTTCCGGAAGGCGGATCCCCGCAAGCTCGTTCCCGTCGGCGTCGACCTTGGGAACCAGGATCGGAAAGGGAGCGCCGACTCGAGGCGGCTGGAGGGTCACGATGCCCTCCGAGCGAAACCGGGGGCCGTAATCCATCCGGTACGCCCGGTGGATTCGGGGGGGCACCCGGATGCCCGGCAACCGGGGGAAGTCGAACTCGGGAAACGGGACCAGCGTGGCTTGGTCCAGGCGGGGGTAGCGGCTGGGAGGCGGAGTCGTCCCGTCGTCAACCCACCGATCCAGGGCCAGGAGCAGGGCGCGCATCGTCCCTCTGAAGTCCAGAGGATTGTTCAGTTGCTGCCCCCGCGTCCGCGTAGGAGGAAATGGTCCCACTCCATGCTGGCTGCCGGCAAAATGGTAATGGCGAACCTGATCCATGAACTCCACGTCGCGGGTTCCGTCCACGGTGGTGTGGATCAGCGAGGAGGCGCGGCCCCAGTACTCGTAGGAAGTGTTGGTGTAGAAGATCTTGGGGCAGAGCTCCGGCCGGGCGAAGTGAATGAGAAGTCCGTCGGTCTCCCCTGTCTCCGGGTCGGTCTGGGCCGTGTCGGTGAAGGGGAAGATGTCGGTGGGATAGAAGAAGTTGGAGAAGGGCTGGGCGTCCCGCGAAGGCTGGGCGAATCGATGGTTGAAGCTGCCCCGGCCCGCACCCGCCACGTGGGGTATGAGCCCGTCGAAGACGCGCCGGTTCTGCTCGTCCTCGTTGAAACCCTGGTAGAGGAAGGTCCGCAGGAATCGCCCGCTCTGGGAGCTCCCGAACCCCAACGCACGATTCAGGGTGCTCCGGGGAATGGACAGGTCCGGGTCGCCCTCGTATTTGAGGTGGGAGATCATGTCGCGCACGGCTGTGGGGCCCAGTCCCACCAAGGGAGGATCCTGGCTCCGGTAGACCACCTCGTAGATCTTGCCGGGCTCGAATCCCCCTTCCAACAGGACGTGAGTCGAGTCGGGCACCGTCCGTCCCTCCTCCATTCGGGCGAACCGCCAGCGGTTTCGGGGAACGGCCTGGCGCTCTCCCTCGACGGCATCCCGGACCGTCATGGAATTCTCGGGGGCTTGGGGATCGGACACGGGATAGGGAACGTGGTTGCGGTCCGAGAGAATGTGGTGGTCGGCGCGGGTCTTGACCACGAAGTCGCATCGGACCAGACCGGTGATAGGGTGATCGGAACCCCGGGCGATTGCCGGGTAGACACGCATGTTTCCTGGCCGGTGGGGCGGATCCAGTTGCCAGCCCAGCCACATGAGCGTGAATCCCTGGCGCATGAGGAACCCGTCTCCGAAATCCTCACGGGTCTTGGGAGTCCGGGTGTACCGGGCCAGGTTGAAAAAACCGACCATGGCCTTTCCGCCCCGGTTGGAGACCTCGTAGAAAATGGCGCCGTTGCCTCGCTCCACTTGCACCGGTTTCAAGAGCACGAGATCGGAGGAGAACTCCACCTCGCCCTGATCGTTGCGGGGCGCCTTCAGGATGTCAGTGATGATCCGGTTGGGTCCCAGATCGGGGTCGACGGCGAAGTGCACGCGTCCCGTGATCAGTTCGTAGGGGCCTACCAGCGGATAGGGCTCACCCTCCAGGATCGGATTCCGTTCGTGGATCTCCACCCGGACGACGCGGGCCCATATCGGAGTCAGGAAGAAGTTGAATGCGGAGAGGACGATCAACAGGCGTGCCATACGCGCCATTAGAGTCGCAGCGGGAGACGGGAGTCAAGAAGCAGGGAGGGTGGCCATACTTGATCGTCCGGCTGGACGGGTTCCCTCGCTACGGGCGCAAGTATCGATCATTCTGTTCCGTCTTCGCGGGACGCTGAGCGTCCGTGCGGAGATCCGGCGCGACAAGCAGCCGAAGATTCTCTCGCCGTACTCGTTCCGCTTCCTTGTGGTCACGGATCCGCTCAGTCGGTTAACAGCCCGTGGCGACTTTTGCCACGGGCTGTTAACGTCGACAGAGCGTGCCCATGGCGGGAAAAGGCGTTAACCGAGTACAGTTTCGGCCACATCCTCTGCCTTATTCACCAATATGATCGCAAGGATGATGACAACGACAACAGCTATCACGAGCGCCAAGATCATTCCCATGCCGCCGGCTCTGAACTGTTCGTTCACCTGCCCGCTTTGCCGGGCCAGCTCGGCCAACGTCTCGTTGTCCAGCGTGGGGACTGCAACCGCGACTTTCTCCAGGTCGAAAAGGTGCCCCAAGCGATTTTGAACCCCCTGGTGACGGAGCAGGGTCTGGACTTCGCGAATGTTGCTGGCGCGTTCGGCCGTTTGTGCCGCGACTTGGTCCCGCAACTCCTCGATCGAAACCAGGTGAACCGCTTTCTGTGCCGAGAGGGGACCGGCCTGCAAGCTGGGATGTAGGACCATGAGGACCGAGAGGAACAAAGATATGGGTTTCACTGCCTACCTCCTTTGCAGCTGAATCACTTGCAGTATAACGGCACAGAAGTGAAACATCGCATGCCTGCGAAAAGGGACAGTCGCGTGCGTTTTCGGTCCCGTGCGTGCGAAAAGGGGACAGTCACGTTTTCGCTTCTTGGCACGGACCCGGGAGTGCAGGTCACTCCACTGGACAGCGGCTGCTGCGGCATGGCCGGGATGTTCGGTTACGAGCGCAAGCACTACGAGGTCTCCCGCGCGGTGGGAGAGCTGCGCCTCTTTCCGGCTCTCCGGGAAGCCGCCTCCGGGACCGCGGTGGTGGCGCCCGGTTTCTCCTGCCGGCACCAGATCGATCACTTTACCGATTGCCAAGCGGTCTCCTCCATGGAGATCTTGGCGTCGCTGATGGGGGAGGCGGGGACTCGTTCCTGACGGGACTTCGCCAACCGGAGGTAGCTCCGCCGTCTCGTTGCTCCACCATTCGGATCGATCAGCGTTCCCATGGGAACGCCAGGGTGGTTTGGTCCAAGTGTGTGGTGAACTGATTCGCGGCCGTCCGCCTAATCACCAGAGTGTGGGTGCAGGATAGCGGGCGATTTCCGGACCAGGCGTCACGAGGGTCATCCCGTGGAGGATCGCCTGTGACACCAGACCCCGGTCGAACGGGTCGGAATGATACGGGGGTAGCTGAGTGTCGTGTGCCGCGCAGGCCTCGTCGAAGGCCAACAATTCTATCTGCAGTTGCTCCCGCTGCGGGACTACGTAGCGTCCGGGTGAATCGGGTAGCGGTAGCCGGCCCAGCCGGTGCTTGATGGCGATTTCCCACACTGAGAGCGAGCTGAGGTAGACGGCGTTCGCCGGATTCACGAAAGCAGCGCGAACCCGGGCCGTAAGACGAGAATCGTTACCAGCCAACCAGAGGAAAGTACAGGTGTCGACCAAGAGTCTCACTACGACTCGTCGCCACCGCCGAAAGCCCGGAGGATGTCCTCGGGAAGTGGGTCAAAGAAACTGTCGGGCATCCTCAGGCCCGGATCGGTACCGATCCGGCGTTCCTTCATGGGCAGCTTCGTAGGGGGTCGGATCTCGGCAATGGGCACATTACGTCGACACAGGACCACCGTCTCACCGCGTTCGACGCTCTGGAGGTACTCTGAGAGATGGGCTTTCGCCTGCGCAATGTTGGACTTGATCATGGTCAAATACTAGATTCTCAACCTGACCATCTACAAGTTTTCGTGAGCACGTGAAGTGTCCGGTTCCATTGGCACGCGATCCGTCCGGTCCGACGCCGTCAGCGATCCCAGGGGAATGCCAGGGTCGGAGTGTTCGAGTAGCGCTCCAGCGACAACACGAGGCGCCCGCCGCTCCCCGGCTCCAGTCTCACCCGGAAATGGGAGTCGTTCACGGGGATCACCCGGTCCCCGTCCTTCACCGACAGGCACCGGTGCTCGGCGTAGCCGCCGGTCTGGACCAAAACGTCCCGTGCGTGCACGGGACTCACGTTGACCAGCGTCAACGTGAGCGATCCGGGCTCGAGCTTCTCCACCAGCGCACCGACGCCGGGCGGCAGGCCGGGCCGCTGGCGGTCCGGATCGAAATACCGCGCCTGTGCATGGAGCGCGTTCCCCGATCCGCCCGGGTAGTTGGCGCCCAGCATCAAATGGAGCAGTGAGGTCACGGCGACGGTTCGAGCAAAACCGGTGGAGGAGCGGGTGTCTCGAGTCGCCCCATCCTCCCGCAACCGCTTCATCTGCCGGCCGATGACAGCGAAATCCTGTTGCAGCGCCTCCAGAGGGTAGCCGTCGTGCCGTCCCTCCAGGTAGCGGATCCAAGGGTGGGCCGAGACCCGCCGGCGTTGGACCGGATCGAGAGACGTGTCGAGAGACCAGAGGTACAGATCGATCTGCTCTTCCAGATAGACGTTTTCGGTATATCCGTACCAACCGTCGTCGCCGTGCTTGCGGGGAATGAGAAACCGTCCGTTCTCCTCCCGGCCGGCTGCATACAGGTTGTCCATCTGGCGGCGGAGGACGGCCGGGTATTCGGGATTGCCCGTCAGCAGCAGAGCGATGCCGAAACCGATGCGCGATCCCCGGATGAACATGTTGCTCCCCGGGTAGGGCTCTCCCTCACGGTCGGGGGTGAACTCGTCGTAACGGGGACGGAAGTTCCAGCCGTAAACCCCGCCGTACCACTTGCCGTCCCACTGGCCTCCGATGCTGCCGTCCAGACCGATATTGGTGGGAATGTTGCCGCCGTTCTCCCGGGCCCGCTCCTTCCAGGCGTCCACGTACTCCAGGATCCAGCTCCGGTACTTCTCCTCGTGGGTGAGCATGAAGGCCGTCATGGCCAGATTCGTGGCCATGAGGTTCAGCGGGTGGTCACCGCTCAGGTCCACCATGTAGCCCTGGCGGGAGAACCGGAGGGTCCTTCGGGGCCGGCCCGGCCGGGGATCGTGCCGGGGACGGGGCGGTCCTGCCCAGTGAGCCTCGGTGGGAACCCCCAGAAGGGGTCCCCGGCTGCCGTTGAAGAGACTGCGGATAATCTTGTGTTCCGGGTCGTAGTTGGGGGTCGACGGGTCCTCGTTCATGTAGAAGGAGCTGAACCGCCGCGCGCGGATCAGGTACCCGGGATCCCGGGGACGCGCCATCCCGTACCAGTACCAGCCCGCCATGCCTTCGCCGATATGTTCCCAGTCGAAGGAAGGACAGAACTCCCGGTAATACATCCCTTCCCGGACCACCTCCACCAGCGGCTCCCGGGCCTCGGTGTACTGCTCCAGGTGCCCCTCCCAGATCTTCTTGTAGGTGGCGAGAACCGATTCGGATCCTCCCAGGATGTAGAGCAGGGGCCAGTGCCGGAACCTCTCCATGACGTCGTCAGCCCCGTCCATCCCGCCCCAGTTGGGCGTGATGGCCAGCCAGCCACGTTCGTCCATGTACCTGTCGGCGAGCCGCTGGGCCTCCTCGGCGTTGGCCTCCAGGAGAGCACGCTGCGCCAGAGCCCACGCCGGAGGGGGCATGGGGTTGTCCAGGGTGATCCGGGTCCCGGCATGGATCAGAGAAGAGCCGGCCAGGAAGAACAGAATGGTGAGTCGGTGCATCGAGAATCCTCCATGGAGTGTCGGGTCGACCCTCTACCGAAAGGTGAAGCTGTAGAGACGTGCCTCGCCCTCCAGCCGGAATCGCAACCGCAGTTGCCCCGATTCAGGCATTCGCAGCCGGCTGCCGCCCACCGGCCACCGAACTGGAGTCGCCACCCCATCCTCGGTGACGGCGTTGCTGGTGGCCAGAACTTCGCCGCCCCGGAGCAGATCCACGGAAATGCGTCCGGCGCCGCGCGCCAACCCGTCGGCGTTCACCTCCAGACTCAGCACCTCGGCTCCCGGCTTCAGGGGCAGGGTCGTGAACCAACCCGCCGAACGTCCTTTCTGGACGTCCAGGCCCACGAAGCCGTCCCGGCGGATCGTAGCCAGGCCCGTGTACATGGGCAGGGTGTTCCAGTCGTGGAAGGGTCCGATGGTCACCGGCCCCCCGGAGTAGTAGTTCCAGAGCTCGTCCCCCACCGCAATGGGAACGTTGATGGGCGAGACCCAGCCTTCATCCCAGGTCCCCGGTTCACCCAACTCAATGGCATAGGACCCGTCGAAGACGTGGACGAAGTTCCGCCCGTCCCGGCTCACCACCAGTTGTTGGGGACTTAGCTGCATCTCGTCCCAGACGTCGAACATCCCCAGGTACATCCCGGCGTCGATCCAGACCGACATGGCATGCTGCTCCACCTCGGTCCCGGCCCGCGGGACCATGACCGGATTGCGGGGGTCGGGCGTCCATCGGATCAGGTCGGGACTCCAGTAGCGGCAGGTCCGCCGGGTGCGCCGGGGGATCAGCTGTTCCGGGCCGGTACAGGTACGGCCGAAGACTTTCCAGCGCCTTTCCGGATCCTTCTCCAGAGAGTCATCGAAGAGGCCTCTCCGGTCTCCGAAGCGGCCCGGATTCCGCTCTCCCGACGGCAGCCGGTCGGGATTGACCACGATCCCCTCGGTCCACCGAAGCCCGTCGGGCGAGGTGTGGAGCCGGTTTCCTCCGGTGTGGGCCACCAGCACCTTGTAGTGCTTTTCGGGGTCCGGTTCCCGTTCGTCCTTGACCATCATGGTCCAGTAGCCGTACGGGTTGTAGGCGAGGTCCAGGATGTTGTTCTCCGTGGAGCCTTTGTACTCTACCTGGTTCAGGACCGGCTTGACCCAGTCGATTCCATCCTCGCTCTCGGCGTAGCCCACCATGTAGCCGCTGGCCTGCCGGTCGATCCCCGCGTACCACATGCGGAACCGGCCTTCCTCGTGGAAGACCTCCCCGTATGCGATGGCCCGCTTGTCGTCCCAGCTCCCGGCCGGACCCGGCCGGAGCACCGGATTGGCCGGGTGCTTTCGCATCGGCTGGAAAGACTCGTCCAGACCGTCGAGGGCGCTGACCTCCAGCATGTCCAGAAACAGCACCTTCCTCCCCGGCTCCGGGTTCAGGTCGGGCACCAGCAGCGGGTCGAAGTAGACGCTACCAGCGGGGGCCTGGACGGAGAGCGCCATTCCCAGAGTCCCGGACCCCTCCCGCGAGTTTCGTTCGACGGTGTGGGAGTGGCTGAGAGAAGGCGCCCGGGTGGCCTCCTCGTGGGAGACGGGGTCCCCGCCCACCATCCGGCACTCGTAGGGAGCGGAGAACCGGGAACCCAGCCAGCGGGAGTAGAAGCTGTGGCTTCGGGTGGTGTTGGTCCAGAAGACCCAGGCCACGCCGTGCTCGTCGCGGGCCAGGATGGGATGGTGTAAGGCCTCCTGACTATGATGCAGCGGCTGAACCGTCCAAGTTCGTCCGTCGTAGTAGGCATATTGGAGTTGGTGCTCCACCTTCTCCCACACCACCAGGGCCGTCCGGCCCCAGCCCACCACGCTGTGGCTTACGTAACCGGTCCCGCTCCAGGGAACATGGGGAGCGACGGCGGTGAAGTCCCGGCCCTGATCGAGGCCTCCCGCGAAATCGGGCAGTTGTAGATAGAAGATAAACCAGGAACCGTCCCGGGCGGAAGTCAGGTGCAGGGTTCCTTGGGGGTCCAGGTCCGCCACCGGCGGGCCGTAGTCTCCAGGCAGAGTCAGCGGCCTTCGTGTCCAACCATCCGCCTTGGGAGAGGCCGCCCAGATCTGCCCCGCCGGTTCCCGGCGGAGGCGGCGGGAGTAGGGATGTCCCTTGGCCAGGAGGTGAAAGACGTGGTCCGGCGGTACCTCCACCGTCTGGCTGTAGAGGATCCGGAGTTGCCCTTTCTCGTCGATGACCACGTCTCCGAGTTGTGGGGATACACCGTCATCGATCCGCTCGGCGCCTTGACCCCCGCCGGCTCCCGTCCACAGAACCGCGTTCCGAAAGGCGGCCGCCGGTTCCTTCCCCTTGACGGAGCAGCGGCTGTACCAGATGCCCTCGGGGTCGGAGCTTTGCCAAACCAGATGCAGGACGTCGTCTTCGTCGATGACTAGGCTGGCCACGCTGGCGTCCCGGACCACCTCGGCCAGGACCGCCTCGTCCGAACCGCCGGCAATGGCCACGGCCGGATGGAAATCGCCGGCGAACTCGGGAGTCCCGTCCCTGGAGGCGGCCAGGAAGATTGAGGAGCGCCCCCCGGTCATGGAGTCGTAGGCCAGAAACCAGATGCCGTCCGAATTCCTGGCGATCTGCCGCCCGTTGGTTTGAGGGAAGGGAAGCGCCCCGTTGCTCTTGCCGACCTCAAGTGTGATCGTCGCTCCGGCGTAAGGTCCGCCCAGCAGCAGCCACGCCGACAGGACCAGACCGGCGGCGAAAACCCGGGAGTTGAGTGTTGATGGGGAAGAGCAGGCAGGACATCGTATGGGAAGAGTCGTGGATGACATAGATCCACTATAGTTCGGACCGAATCACGCCGCCAGGAGCGGGAGATTACCTGCCGCCTACGGGGGAGTTCGGGGGACTCGAAACCCGCTGCTCACTTGGGGTCGTCTTTGGATCGTTGGCGAAGAATTTACTATCAATAGACAAATTTGGCTCCTTTTTCACTATTGATAGCGGTAGCAGGTCTCTTTGGGGGGAAATCGGGAGTGGCGGCTGGAGCGGCGGTTTCCAACCGCCGAACTCCCGAGTAAAGTACGGCAAAAACGGAATGGGGGACTAAAAGTCTCCCCTCCTATCCCTCCTCCCAAGTCCGCCGCTCTTGCCCCGAGCCGGAGTCCTCCTGTAGCATTTCCCGTATCAATACTTTTCAAGTCTCGGCAGTCACGTCCGTCGTCCGGTCCGGGCGCTGACCGGATCCTTCCAGTGAGGAGAAACCGCTCATGAGTCAAGCTTCCATCCATCGTCGTTCCTTTCTTTCCCGTTCGGCCGGAGCCGGAGCGGGTCTGGCCCTGGCCGGCTTTCCCGGCATCGTCAGCGCTCGCAACGTCAACGATCGCCTCAACCTGGGAATCGTGGGGCCGGGAGGGCGCGGCACCGGCAGACTGAAGCGGTTCTTTCAGATGAACCGGCGGTTCAACGCTCGACTCGTCGCCGTCTGCGACCTCTGGAACTATCGCCGCGAAAATGCGGTGGAGCTGGCGAAGGCCGAGCAGGGCCACGCCCCCAGGGCCTACCGTCATCACGAAGAGATCCTGGCGGATGCCGACGTGGACGCTCTGATCATCGCCACCCCCGACCACGCCCACGCTCAGATTCTGAAGTTGGCCGCCGACGCGGGGAAGGACGCCTACTGCGAAAAACCCATGGCCAACGTGCTGGAGGAAGCCAACGCGGCCCTGGACGCGGTGCGCAAATCCGACACCATCGTCCAGATCGGGACCCAGAGACGGGCCAATCCCAAGTATCGCCAGGCCAGCCGCATGATTGCCGAAGGATTCATCGGTGACGTCGTCAAGGCCGACTTCCATTGGAGCAAGCACAGTCCTTATCGTTGGGCCCGGAAGGAAAAGGACATCCTGATGGCCAAGGAGAGCGATCTGGATTGGAACACCTGGCTCATGGGCCGACCCTACCGGCCCTTCGACCCCCGGATCTTTCGCTGCTTCCGGCTCTTCAAGGACTTCTCCAGCGGCATCATCGACCAGTGGATGAGCCACGGCATCGACCTGGCGCACATGCTGACGGGTGTCACCTATCCCTCGAGCGTCGTGGCCCATGGCGGGATCTACCAATGGAAGGACTACCGGGAGAATCCGGACACTCAGGAGATCACCCTGGAGTACCGGAAGGGTGACCGGAAGTTCCTGACGGTCTACTCCACCAACTGGATCAACGGGTACGGCAGCGGCACCCGGGTCCACGGGACCCTGGGAAGTTTCAAGGGCGAGGCCATTTCCCATCGTGACAACGACTGGTATTTCTCCGGAAAAGGGGTGAAGGCCGACGGCAGAGTGGCAGACAGAGTCCCGGTTGAAGGGGATCCCGGAGAGACCGACCACATGGCCAACTGGCTCGACGCCGTCCGCAGTCGAGATTCGAAACGGCTGTATGCTCCCGTCGAGGCCGGCTACGGTCACTCCATCGCCTGCATCATGGCGACCGATGCCTACTGGAGCGGGAAACGCATGGTCTTCGACCCGGAGAAGCGGACCATCCAGGCCGGATGAGGAAAGTAGGAGGGGGGACATTCTTGTCCCCCTCTTCAACACCGACCCGAATCCGGCGGCTGTTAAGCCCCTGCTCCCAGACCACCCGTGTTTCTATTTGGATTTCGCCGGCCCGCAGCCGGTGGGGGAGCCTTTCTCTTACCTGTCCGCCATCCAGTTCCGGTGGCGCAGGTCGTATTCCCACTCCCCGATGAGGCTGGGAAAGCTCCAGACCTCGCGGTGGATCTCTCCCGACAGGATCTTCGACCGTTCCAGCAGCGACAGCAACCGGTAGGCGCGGGACTCGACCAGGGGGAAATAGGCCCCGATGTTGTAGGAGCCCTGGGCGCCCGGTCTGGTGTTCAGAACCGGCCAGACTCCGCTTTCGTTCTGCCGAGCCAGGATCTTCTCCAATTCCTCACCGACAGACTGGGAAACGGACTCGGCCAAATGGGTCCGGGTCATGCGGACGGGCTTGAGCCGCGGTCCCCGCAGGCGCTTTTCCAGCTCCGGTTCCAGCCGAGCCCCATCGGGTCTCTTCATGAAGACGGACCAGGGAAAATCCTCTTCCGAGAGCTGATCCGGGTTGGCCCACAACGCCGACCCGGTCTTCAGGAACGCCGCCCGCTCCTGGGGAGTGTCCAGGAAATAGGTCTTCCAGTTCTTCAGGTCCACGGCGATGGGGCGGCCCGTGGTGTGGTCCACCAGTTGGCTCCGCATGGCCACTTTCTCGCCGCCCACGTTCACCTCGACCAGGGCGGTCTTTTCCCACTTGAGGTAACGGGACACCGGTTCCAGGTATTTGCGGTCACCCGTCAGGTCATAGAGGAAGAAGAGGTTCGAACAGGCACTGGCGCTGGATCCGGGAGAAAGACCCGGAGGGTGATAGACGCGGGACCAGACCGGCTGGCTCTGTCCGTCGTAGGCCAGGGCCCAGCCGTAGGTCGGGGGACCCAGCTGGGCCGCTAGATGCCACTCGCCGTTGCGAACGATGGCATCCCGGTATTTGTCCAAGCCGGTCAGGTGATGGGCCAACTGCATCACTCGAAGCTGGGTGCGCTGGTTTCCGTTGTCGAACTCGGCCCCGTGGGGGTCCTGGTTGCGGTTCTCGCTGCGTCCTTCCTTGAGATCGTAGTAGTAGCCCCAGCTGCCGTTGGGGTTCTGGGCCTTGAGAATGAAGTCGGCCGAGCGCCGGAAGGCCTCCAGCCATCGTTCCTCCAGCGTCACAAAGTAGAGCCGGGCCATGAAGAGGGCGGCCTGGCTCTGGCGGCCGTCCTGAAAGGTGGGGTAGTCCCGGTGGATGGTCCGTCGGCGGGAGTTGAGGACCTCTTGCCGCGGTGTGGGCCGTCCCCCCGTGTGGCGGTCATAGTGGTTGACCCAGTAGCCCTCCGGTTGCTGGGCCGACAGCAGCCACTCACCCGCCTTCCGGGCCACCGCCAGGTAGCGCTGGTCCCCCAGCACCTGATAGGCGTACAGGAAGAGGCGTCCCGCTCCCGGGGTACCGTTCCTGCCGTGGGTCAGCTCCATGAAACGATCCAGGCCGGGATGGAAATAGGTGCGGTAGCTGGTCTCCCC
Source organism: Acidobacteriota bacterium (assembly GCA_965263035.1). GTDB lineage: Bacteria > Acidobacteriota > UBA6911 > RPQK01 > JAJDTT01 > JAJDTT01. The sequence continues at coordinate 2,187,305 of OZ253580.1, read as the reverse complement.
CGGCAGCAGGTGAGGCCAGGCGTAGAGGATGGCGCTCCAGGCTCCGTCGACCTGGAGCCGGCTGATGAAATCGAGATGGCGGCAGACGGCGTCCTGGACCCGCATCGCCGTCTTCTCCGGCAGGTACGTTTCCCGGCCCTGCAACGCCAGCATCTCCCGGACCGTCACATCGCTGATCTTCACTTCGTCGAAACGCGCTCCGGCAGTCTGCAAAACGATCCGGGGATCGAGGCCGTCACGGCCCACTCCCCCATAGTAGGAAGCTCCCAGAAACAGAATGTGGAAGCGGTCCACCTCCAGGGGTTTGCCCACCGAGAGGCTCCGGAGCCGCCCGTCGAGGGCCAGCCAGAGCCGGCCCTGCCGGTCATCCCAGGAAAAGAGCAGGTGGTGCCAGCCCTCGGCCTCCAACTCGGAGACCGGAAGGTCGAGAGTCCCCACGACCTCGTCGTCCCCTTTCCAGTGACGGCCGGCCCAGGAGAGCCGGAGATGGTTGTCTGTCGTCTTCCACAGTTCCAGGTCGCGGCGCACGGCGGCGGCCGAGAAGAAGCAGTGCCTGCGCCCGTCCCGCCAGATGTTCCGTCCCGGTTTGCTGCGGACCCAGAACTGGACGGTGCCCCGGTCCGGGCGCAGGTTGCCGTGGGCACGCAGGTTGATCTGGGCTCCCGGGACGTCGATCTCGATCCCGCCGCCGTATCGGCCGGAGACCGAAGCATCGTAGTTGCGTCCGGCCGCCCCCGTCCCGTCGCGCTCGTAGTCGGGTTGAATGCTGTCAGGCGCGTCGAAGCGGGTCAGCAGCGTGGTGTGCCGATCCCGCTCCACGGGAGCGCTCACCCAGTCGGGAAGATCGGTCGTGGTTGGAGCCGGCCGGCCGCTGGCCGGGAGGGTCGTGGCTAGGAGCAGGGTTGCCGCCAGCAGCTTCTTCGTCGAAACGATCTCCTCTGAACGAGTCCTTCAGCGCATCAGGTAATCCCAGCGCTGAGCCGCTATCTCCAGGATCCGGGGAACGTCCTGGGACAGCAGATAGCCTTCATCCATGAGTTCGAGGGCGACCGCAACGACCCGGCCCAGGTACTCATCCCGGCTCCCGTACCTCTCCTGGATGGACGGGCGCGGGTCACTCGCGTCGAGGCGCTGCTGCTTGCTCCGTGCGAAGGGAATGTAGGAGCCCCGGAAACTGCATATTTCCGTCGGCGGACCCTTGCCGGGGCCGAAGAGGTTCCACCCCGTGTACGTGGCCAACGGCACCGCCACCTCCGGAAGGCGAATCCCCGCCAGCTCGTTACCGTCGGCATCGACCTTGGGGACCAGGATTGGAAAGGGGGCGCCGACTCGAGGCGGCTGGAAGCTCACGATACCTTCCGAACGAAACCGGGGACCGTAATCCACCCGGTACGCCCGGTGGATTCGGGTGGGCACCCGGACTCCCGGCAACTGGGGAAAGTCGAACTCGGGAAAGGGAACCAGCGTGTCCCGGTCCAGGCGGGGGTAGCGGCTCGGGGGCGGAGTCACGCCGTCGGCCACCCATCGGTCCAGGGCCACGAGCAGGGCGCGCATCGTCCAGCGAATCTCCAGGGGATTGTTGAGTTGTTGTCCCGATGTCCGATCGGGAGGGAAGCGTCCGGGGGAATGCTGGCTTCCGGCAAAGAGGTAGTGGCGAACCTGATCCATCGGCTCCACATCCCGGGTTCCGTCCACGGTGGTGTGAATCAGGGAGGAGGCCCGGCCCCAGTACTCGTACGAGGTATTGATGTAGAAGATCTTGGGGCACAGCTCAGGCCGGGCAAAGTGGATGAGCAGTCCGTCGGTCTGCCCCGTGACCGGGTCGGTCTGGGCCGTGCCGGTGAAGGGGAAGATGTCGGTGGGATAGAAGAAGTTGGAGAAGGGCTGAGCGTCCCGGGACGGTTGGGCGAATCGGTGGTTGAAGCTGCCCCGTCCCGCACCCGCAACGTGTGGCATGAGCCCGTCGAAGGCGGGCCGGTTCTTCTCGTCCTCGTTGAAACCCTGGTAGAGAAAGGTGCGCAGGAACCGGCCGCTCTGGGAGCTGCCGTACCCCAGAGCGCGATTCAGGGCGCTCCGGGGAATGGACAGATCCGGATCGCCCTCGTACTTGAGGTGGGACATCATGTCCCGCACGGCCGCGGGGCCCAGTCCCACGAGGGGAGGGTCCTGGGCCCGGTAGACCACTTCGTAGATCCTGCGGGGCTCGAATCCGCCTTCCAACAGCACGTGGGTCGGATCGGGCACCGGCCGTCCCCCCTCCATTCGGGCGAATCTCCAGCGGTCGCGGGGAATCATCCGGCGCTCGCCCTCGACGGCATCCCGGACCGTCATGGAGTTTTCGGGGTCGTTGGGATCGGACACGGGATAGGGAATGTGCCTGCGGTCCGAGAGCAGGCGATGTTCGACGTGGGTCTTGACCACGAAGTCGCATCTCACCAGTCCGGTGACGGGGCCTTCCGGATCCCGGGCGATGGCCGGATACACCCGAACGTTTCCGGGAGTGTGGGGTGGGTCCAACTGCCATCCCAGCCACAGGAGCGTGAATCCCCGGCGCATGAGGAATCCGTCCCCGAAATCCTCGCGGGCCATGGGGTCGCGGCGGAACCGGGCCAGGCTGAAGAAGCCCAGCATGTTTTTCCCACCCCGGTTGGAGACCTCGTAGAGCAGGGCGCCGTTGCCCCGCTCCACGCGGACGGGTTTCATGAGTACGAAATCGGAGGAGAACTCCACGTCACCCTGATCGTTGCGGGGAGCTTTCCGGATGTCGGTGATGATCCGGTTGGGTCCCAATTCGGGATCGACGGCAAAGTGCACGCGTCCCGTGATCCTTTCGTAGGGGCCCACGAGGGGATAGGGCTCACCCTCCAGGATCGGATTCCTCTCGTGGATCTCCACCCGGACGACGCGGGCCCAAAGCGGACTCAGGAAGAATAGGAATGAGGAGATGACAATGAAAAGGCGTGACATACAGGCCATTAGAGTCAGAGCGACAGACCGGAGTCAAGGAGCCGGAAGGGCCGCCGCGAGAGCCGTCTCGACTTTCCATGCCGGTCGCATGGCGCAGTCATGATCGGCTTGAGCGCTAGGAGCCTGCGCTGCAGAAATTGATCTACTGCGAAAGCGGTAGAATCGGTCCAGATTCCCTACTTTCTCGCTACGATCATTTCTACCGCGCAGACTCCTAGGGATTGGAAGGCGGTACTGGTTTAACGGCGTTGGGATCCGAGGTGGCGACGGCGAGGCCCGACATGCGGGCCAGAATCTCGCGGCCCGATCGATCGCTCGGATCCTTGGCCAGCGCGAAGGCGGCGATGGCTACCGCCCCATTGGGCAACTCGACAATTCCCGCGTCGGCTGCAATCCTTCGGCTTCCGCCATATTTGTTGGCTATCCGGATGCCTTCCTTGACGTACTTGGCGATGGTTCGTTTGTGGGTGGAGGTGCGCATCAGATCCAGCATCTCGTCGGTGTCGTGCCGGCTTGCCAATTCGCCGCGATAGAGACTTGCCAATAGCGATCCGATGTCGCGCGGCCCACAGACGTTGTTGACCAGAGAGTCGGAGTACCCGAGGCCGTCGTCGTATAGCCCGGCCCGCATCTGTTCCAGGATCCGGGCATCGTTCTCACGAGAGATGGGAGCGTCCCTCAGGCCGACGATCAGGTAGTGCCATCGGCCCAAGTCCATGGACGCCCGCGTATTTTCCAGTCCCAGATCCCCCAGGAACCGGTTGACCGCCTCCAGCCCGACCTTGCGCATCACCAGGTCGGTGGCCATGTTGTCGCTGTGCACCATCATCAGCCGGCAATACTCGCGCAAGGTGAGGGCGATCGGCCCGTCGCGGCGCTTGAGGACGCCGCTGCCGTGGGTCGAGACGTCGTGGGGGAGAGGCTCCTTGGCATCCAGGTCGAGAGAGCCGGCGGCCGCTTGGTGGTAGAGTTCGATCATGACCGGCAGCTTGATCACGCTGGCCGGAGGAAACCGCTGGTTGCCGTTCCAGGAATACTCGGCGCCATCGGCCAGATTCTGGGCGTAGAAGCCGATCCTTCCGTCGAATCCACTCGCCAGACGATCCAACTTCTGTCTGGGAAACCGGGTGGGTCGGGGACTCGGGAGCGTGGGGTCTTGCTGAAGGCGGCTCTCGCCAACCCCGGATTGCGCAGGCGCCTCTTCGGCTCCACCGGACGCAACGGCGGCAGCCCCGGAGCCGGTCGAAAAAAGGAGCAGTAAGCAGCTCAGCGGTAAGCAACTCAGCGGGAACAAGAGCCCGGTCTTCTCAAAGGTAGAACGGGGACCCGGCCGCGCGGGAGAGCCTGTCCTTTCAGCTTCCCGTCTCAAGCCAGGAGCTTCTCGATCACGTGACCGCCGATGTCGGTGAGACGAAAGTCGCGGCCCTGGTAGCGGTAGGTGAGCTTGGTGTGATCGATTCCCAGCAGGTGGAGGATCGTGGCCTGGACGTCGTAGACCTCCACCTTGTCCTTGGTCACGAAAAAGCCCAGCTCGTCCACCTCTCCGATGGTCTGACCGGGCTTGACGCCGCCCCCGGCGAACCACATGGGAAAGTTCTCGATGTGGTGGTTCCGGCCGACGCTCTCGCGGATCTCCGCCATGGGCGTCCGTCCGAACTCGCCTCCCCAGATGACAAGCGTGTCCTCCAACAGGCCGCGTTGCTTGAGATCGGTGATGAGTGCGGCGGTGGGACGATCGGTCTGCAACGCCACCTCGTCGATCTTCTCGTTCAAGTTCCCGTGATGGTCCCAGCCGGTGTGGTAAAGCTGAACGAACCGCACGCCCCGCTCGATCATGCGCCGGGCCAGCAGGCAGTTGGTGCCGTAGGACGGCTCGCCCGGCGTGACGCCGTAGAGATCCAGCGTGGTCTGGCTTTCGCCACTCAGGTCCATCAGCTCGGGACCGCTGGTCTGCATACGGTAGGCCATCTCGTAGGAAGCGATGCGAGTCGCGATTTCCGGGTCGCCGTAATCCTGCTCATGGATCCGGTTCAGATCCTGGATGGCGGCAAGCTTCGCCGCCTGACGCGTCATCGATACGCCTTTGGGGCTGGACAGATTCGGGATCGGAACGGCCGATTTCAGGAACTCGACGCCTTGGTAGGCGCTGGGCAGGAAACCGCTGCTCCACATGAAAGCGCCCCCCATCAGGTCCTCCTGCCCCGAACGCAGCACCACGAAGCCGGGAAGATCCTGGGATTCACTCCCCAGGCCATAGCCGACCCAGGAGCCCATGCTGGGACGTCCGAAGCGAGTGGATCCGGTGTTGCAGAAGAGCTTGGCGGGGGCGTGATTGAAGTTCTCGGTCACCACCGAGTGGATCAGGGCGAGGTCGTCGACCACGGTGGCGGTGTGGGGAAACACCTCCGAGACCCAGGTTCCCGACTGTCCGTGCTGCGCGAACTTCCGCTTCGGCCCGAGCAACTTGGGTTTGACCTTGGTGAAGCGCTCCATGAACGCGAAGCGCTTCCCCTCCATGATCGAGTCAGGTGCGGGCTGGCCGTGCAACCGGGCCAACTCCGGCCGGTAGAGCCAGGTCTCGAACTGGCTGGGGCCTCCGGCCATGAAGAGGTAGATGACCCGCTTGACCTTGGGTTCGTAGTGGGGTTCCCGGAGAGCAAGGGGGTTCCTGGCCCGGCCGTCACCGGCCGCGAACATCTTGCCGTCGGTCAGCAACTGGCCCAGGGCGACGTTGGCCAGACCGACGAAACAGCGGTTGAAGAAATGCCGCCTGGTCTGATTCAGGAGCTGGAGCCCGTGTGTCGTTATTTCCATCTCCATGTTCCTCCTGGGATCCTCACCGTCATTCCCGGGTGAAGAACTCGTCCAGATTGAGCAGTACGCTGGCCACCATGTACCAGGCCGCCTCCTCCTGGCCGTCGCTCCCGTCCGGCAGGGGAAGGCTCAGAATCTCCTGCGTTTCCGCCGGATGGGTCCGGAAGTCCTGGCGTTGTGTGGTCAGCAGGCTTTCCAGCCGTTCCTTCTCCAGGGGCCGGGGCGGCCGGGTCAGGCAGAGTCGAAAGAGGTAATCGAGCCGTTCCGAGTCCGTTCCATCCGGCTGTTCCCTCACGACCCGGTGAGCCAGACCCTGGGCGAACTCGTGGAACCCTTCGTCGTTCAGAAGCGTGAGGGCCTGCAAGGGCGTGGTCGACCGGTTGCGGCGGCTGACCGTGGTCAAGGCGTCGGGGCTGTCGAAGACCGCCAAGGCCGGGTGGGGACTGAGTCGCCAGAAATAGGTGTACATCCCTCGCCGGTAACGGTCCCGCCCCTCACTCAGGGGCCAGCGCTCATGGCCCTTGTCGGTCTGCCTGCCCTTGATGATGACTCCAGGGGGTTGCGAAGGGTAAACGCTGGGTCCGCCGATCTTTGGCGCCAACAGGCCGCTCGCCGACAGCGCCAAATCGCGCACCACCTCCGACTCGACGCGCATGCGGTTCTGCCGCGCCAGCAGACGGTTTCGGGGGTCGGCTTGCCGGATTTCCGGCCGATTGCGGGACGACTGGCGGTAGGTCGCCGAAGTCGTGATCAGACGATGGATCGCCTTCAGGCTCCAGTCCTGAGCCCTGAACTCCGAGGCCAGCCAGTCCAGGAGCCGGGCATGAGAGGGAGGGGAGCCCTGTTTGCCGAAATCGTTGCTGGTTTCGACGATCCCGGCACCGAAGTAACGCTGCCAGATTCGGTTTACGGTAACGCGGGGGGTGAGAGGATTCTTCTCGTCCACCAGCCAGCGGGCCAGGTCCAGCCGAGTGTATTTTTCACGGTCGGGTAGAGGCGGCAATATGGCAAGGGTTCCGGGCGAGACCTGGACGCCCTTCCGCAGGAAATCGCCCCCCAGCAGCACATGGGTCGGACGGGGTTCGGGCAACTCCCGCATCACCAAAGTGCTGGGGACCTCAGGCTTCAGCTCTTCGACGGCGTCCAGGGCCTTGGTCCGTGCCTGGTGGCCCGGATCCTGTTTGAAATAGGCGCGCTGGATGTACTTCTGCTGTTCCGGGTGGCGCTCCGCCAACGGAATCATCAGAGACGCCTGTTGGCCCGGAGTCAACTTGGCCCGGTCCTCTTCATTCAGAGAGGCCTCCCATTCTTCCTGCTTGGCCAGCAGGCCCTCCTCGTACCGCTCATTTTCCTCCCGCATCGCCTTGAGCTGGGCTCGAATGGCATCCCGTTTCGCGTATTGTTCGGGAGTGCCGAATTCCAGGACCGGGTCGTAGGCGCGGCCCCGTCCGGCTTTGTTCTTGAAGTCACCGCTCAGTTCGTCGATGTTGTTGAAAAAGGCGAAGAACCGGTAGAACTCCCGCTGGGACACGGGGTCGTACTTGTGGTCGTGGCAGCGGGCGCAGCCCAGGGTCAGACCCAGGAAGACGACCCCGGTGGTGTGCACCCGGTCGACCACGGCTTCGACCCGGTACTGCTCGAAGTCGATGCCCCCTTCCAGATTCAACTGGGTGTTGCGGTGAAACCCGCTGGCCACGATCTGGTCCTGGGTGGCGTTGGTGATCAGGTCCCCGGAGATCTGCTCGATCACGAACTGGTCGTAGGGCAGATCCCGGTTCAGGGCCTCGATCACCCAGTCCCGATATTTCCAGATCTTGCGGGGCAGGTCGTTGTTGTATCCGTCGGAGTCGGCGTAGCGGGCCAAGTCGAGCCAGTGGCGTCCCCAGCGCTCGCCGTAGTGGGGGGAACCCAGAAGATCGTCGATGAGGCGCTCGTAGGCGTCCGAGCGCGTATCTTCCAGAAACGCCTCCACCTCCCCGGGTTGGGGCAGCAGTCCGATCAGGTCCAGATAGGCCCGGCGGATCAAGGTCGTCTTCTCGGCTTCCGGGGAGGGCTTCAGGCCCTGCCGGTCAAGACGGGCGAGGATGAAACTGTCGACGGGATTGCGCACCCAGGAGGGATCGGAAACCGCCGGCTCCGCGGGACGCCGGATCGGCTGGAAGGCCCAGTGCCGGGAAGGGTCGCCCGCGTCCTGCTTCCGGTCCGGAGCCGCGTCGGGCCAGGGGAGTCCCATCCGGATCCAGCGGACCAGCGCCGAGACCTCATGATCGGCCAGCGGCTCCTCCGGGGGCATTTTCAACTCCCCCTGACGGCGGATCGCATGAACGAGGCGGCTCTCCTCGGGCAGACCCGAGGCGACGGCTTCACCCCGATTGCCCCCTCTGAGGATCGCTTCCCGGCTGTCCGTCGAAAGCCCGCTGGTGGGCAACTTTTCGTTGTGGCAACCGGCGCACTTGTTCCGGAGGACCGGCCGGATCCGGTTTTCGAAGAATTGGATCTGGTCCGACGGGAATCGTGCGGAGCCCGCCGCCGCAAGCAAATGGAAATGACTGCATACGCTGAAGATCGAGACTGCCGCGACAAGGCGAACCACGGAGCTAGCGTACCACTGTTCCATCACGGTGTTCCATCAAGGCAGGGACAACTCCCGCGGAAGAACCAAGCCCCGCGCTTCCATTGAGATTGGGAGTGATGTTTCCCTTTTTCATCTTTCGTACCCGGCGAAGTCAAGCGGCGCCTCGACCAGCCACTTGCGCAAGAACCTCTGCCAAGCCGGATCGATGTGGGGTCCGTTCGCCGAGTGTCCGTCCGGGGTGGGCACGTATTCGAATCGTTCCCGTATTCCCAGCATTTCGTAGACTTCCGCCGCCCGGTTGCAATAGCCCTCGTTGTGCAGGTCGGCCATGCGTGCGGCGATGAGCATGAAGGCCCGGGGCGCGCACATCGCTATCAGCTCGTGGTGATTGCGCTCGAGTCCGGGGCGTCTCACGTCGGGGTTCAGCAGACTCAGGACGGTGCCTCGCAGGTCGTGAATCGGGTAGTCCTGGGTGGGGATGCCGGGAAACCGTTTCAGCCAGTCCAGGTACCAGGGTTTGAACCAGTTGGTCCTGCCGTTGAGGGCGACTCCCGGATCGAAAGAGACCGTCGCCTTGATCTCGGGGACGAAGGCGGCGACGTAGATGGCCGCCTTGGCGCTCAGGGAAAACCCCATGAATCCGATCCGGTCCGCATCCACCTCCGGCAGGGAATTCAGGTACTCCACCTCCCGGGAGACGTCGTGGACCATCTTGCCCAGGGGCAGCCAGTGGCCGAAACGGGAATAGAGTTTCTTCTGCACCTCCGTCAGAAACGATTTTCCTCCCCGGTACTTCTTGATGAAGGATTGGCTGGTCAGGACCACGAAGCCGCGCCGGGCCAGGTAGCTGCCCCACCACTGCTCCGGGGCATCGTAATCGGAACTGGTGGCGGCCCAGGCGATGACGGCCGGAAACGGTCCAGCTCCCTGGTTCTTGGGCAGCAGCAAGAGGTGGTCCTGCAAAAAATCGACCTCGATCGGGAGCCCCAGGTGGATCCGCGTATAGCCCTCACGCTCCTGGCGGCTATGGACTTTGACTTCGGTGATGTCCCCGAACCAACGGCGATCTTCCGGCGTTGGACCCAGCTTGCCCAGAATCCGGGTCCAGAGCTCGGCCAGCTCGGGTCTCCTGCGCGCATACCAATCCTCTGCGGACTCCACCTTCTCTCCGTTTTCAGTGACCAGAGCCGACGGAATTTCCATCAGGTGTTGCCCCGGTTGCCTGGAGGGCCCCCGGACCCAGGGGTGATAGGTGAGCCTTCCCAGGTTCCCGGCCTCCCCCGGCACCAGCGAAGTCAAGCTGAATCCCAACAGGCTGACGACAGCGAGATTCCTGAGTTTCAGTCTCACTCCTCTTTCCCCCTATCTCGCTCGGCGTGGTCTTTCAATGCCAGCGAGCGGAACTCCTTCATCCGTCTCGTCCACAACTCCTCCATCTGGCGCACCTTGCCGGGATGCTCTGAGGCCAGATCGCTGGTTTCGGTGCGGTCGGTCTCCAAGTCGTAGAGCTCCCACGGACCCTCCGGGCCTTCCGATACCAGCTTCCAACGGCCGGCCCGCACCGCCCGATTCTTCTCGTGGTACCACCAGAGGTGATCTCGGGCGACGGTTCCATCCTGGGAAAAGACCGGAACCAGGCTCTTTCCCGGAAGTGGAGGAGAGGGATCCGGCTTACCTGTCGAACTCCTTTGGCCTGCCGGCCCGACCAGCTCCAGGACGGTGGGAACGAAGTCGATCACGTGGCCGGCATTGTGTCGGAACTCGTTCCGGGAGGAGATGCCGCGGGGCCAGTGCACGATCATCGGCGTGGCGATTCCACCCTCGTGGACCCACATCTTGTGGCGGCGGAAGGGGGTGTTGGAGACGGTCGACCAACCCGGGCCCAGGCACAGATAGGTGTCGGCCGAGCCGGGTTCCGCCCCCGAGTCGTGGCCGCCGCTGCGGACGATGAGCTCGCAACTGGCGCCGTTGTCCGAGAGGAAGAGGATCAGGGTGTTCTCGAAGGCGTCCATGCGGCGAAGCTGGTCCAGCACCCGGCCGATCTCCCGGTCCATGCGGTGGATCATGGCCGCGTGGATGGCCATCTTCACCGCCTGAAACTCACGCTGCCTGACGGTCAGTTGGCTCCAGGCAAGCGGCCGGTTCACCTCGCCGGGTCCCAGCGCCTCCAGGGTTCCGGGGAATTCCCGGATCGGCCCCACGTCGGGTTCCCGTTCGGGGAGCCGACCGGAGACGATGCCCATCTCCCGGATCCGCCGCCACCGGTCCCGGCGAATTTGATCCCAGTCGTGTCGATACCGGTCGCGGTAGCGGGAGATGTCCTCGGGCAGGGCGTGGAGAGGGAAGTGGGGTGCGGTAAACGCCAGGTAGTAAAAGAAGGGCTTGGCCCCGTGCTCTTTGGAATGTTCCTGCAGGATCTTGATGGCGTGATCGGCGATGGCGGTGGTGGCGTAGTAGCCGGTGCCGGGCTCGATGGGGGGCAGTTTCCGATCGTCTTCCCAGTGGACCTTCGGATTGAAGAAGCGTCCCTGGTCCCGCAGGTAGTAGGATCGATCGAATCCGCTGGCCACGGGCATCCCGTCGATGTGCCACTTGCCGGAGTGGTAGGAGCGGTACCCGAGGGGCCGGAGCGTATCGGGGAGCAGGTGGGCCCAAGCCGGACGTTTGCCCTTGCTTCCGCCGGGGACACCCGGCAGCTCGTCGCGTCCCACCTGCTGGGCGTAGTAACCGGTGAGCAGGGAGGCCCGGGTAGGCCAGCATCTTGCCGTATTGTAGAACTGTGTGAAACGGAGGCCGCCTCGGGCCAGCCCGTCCAGGTTCGGTGTCTCGATCTCTCCACCGTAGCAACCTAGATCGGAGAACCCCAAGTCATCGGACAGGATGACCATGATGTTAGGACGGTTGGAGGCCTCTGTCAGGACGAGGAAAAGCATCAAGCACAAGCCACAAAATGGCAAAAAAGCACCAATCACCAAGTTCCAGACGGCATGCGGTCGCCGAGTCACAAGCCGACTGAAATAATTTCCGGATCTGCTTTCGCTTTTCCGCCAGATTCCCTGCAACTTCAGCCTGTTCGGTCGGATATGGTCTTTCACTGGCATCTCGCCGCAGACTCTTGCCCGACGCTTCGATTACTTTTTCGGCTCTGGAGGGGTGCCGGGATCGCCCGGATTGGGAGGATCGAAGTAGCCGTTGCCGTCCACATCCAGGAGGATGGGGTTGGTGAAGGAGAAGGAACTGAAGTGGGAAAAGGGGGCATCCCACCTCCCATCCGAGGTCGCCAGCACCACGTACCAGGTGTCCTTCTCGGGTCGGACAGTCACGTCCTGGTCAAAGCGCACGACCTCCGAGCGGTTCTCCACCGGGAAGGTTCGAATCAGCTTGCCGTTGGCGATCAACTCGACCCGCTCCACCGGGACCCAGGGGACTGCCTGAACCTGAATGTGGAGCATCGTGCCTTCCTGCCTGGCGGCGAGCTGGGAACCCACGGGGCTCCCGTCTCCGGCGGAAAAGCGGATCACGGGCCCGAAGGAGGCCGTGGAGGCCCTGCTCTTGAGAGCGTCGACCACCCGCGCAGGGTCGATCTCCCAGGGGTTGTCCGTCTCCGAGAGGACGTAGTTTCGAGGATAGCCGGGAAGCTCGCGAGGATACCCGTGGGCATCGGTGTTGGCGACGCCCGTCATGAAGATGCCCCGGTTCATGAGGCTGTACCAGTCCTTGAGCTTCTGATCCACCAGGGGCGTGCGGCCGTAATGGTTTTTCTCTCTGTCCCTGTCGGTCTTGGCGTTGAAGATCTCCACCTGGTCGAACCCGTACTCGAAGTAGGGGTACTCGATTTCTGAGGTCTCGGGATTCAACCGGGCGTCGAAGTATCGACTCCTCGGTTTGGGCGGATTCCCTCGTGGATGGTTGATCTGGACGATTTCATCTCCCGGGTCCGTAAGCACGAGACGTAGAAACTCCCCCGGCGTACGGATGGCATGCCGGAAAGTCCTCTCCGCCCAAATGTTCACCGACAAGGGAAAGCTGTTGAAGTGGCCGAAGACCGTGTCGATCTCGGCGCCCACGACCGAACTTAGGAACGGCTCCAGATTCAACTCCCGAATATGAGGAGCGTAGTCCTTGAGAACGTTGTGATCGGTGGCGGTCAGCAGATCCAGCCCCTCAGCCGCGGACACGATCGCTCCGTCCCGCATGGCAAACGTCAAATGCATGTGAAAGTCCGAGGAGATGAAACCCGAGGTGTCCACGACTCGGGAGAGCGTGAAGTTCTGGTGGGTTCTCTGTCCCGCGGAGATCGAGACCTTCCGGTGGTCCAGGGTGTATTCGGTGCCCCGGGTGACGTAAACGTCGTACTCACCCGCGGGAAGGGTCTTGAGTTCACGGCCGGTGGCGGTCACCAGGAAGTTCTGGAAGCGGCCCACGACGGGCACTTCCGGGCGCCCGTCGGCGTGGGCGAAGTAGAGACGGGAGGGCAGGTGAACCCGGCTCCCCTGCTCCAGGACTTCGAAGGAGAACTGGCCGGTGGGCAGATTGGACTCCAGGACGAACCGCTCGTCCGGGTCGAAGCCCGCACCGATGGAAGCGTTCATGTCCGGGGCGTCCCGCAGCAGGATCCCGGTCGCAGCCAAGGCCACGATCGCTCCCAGGCGGAGAAAGAAAGTGGTGGAAAGGGTGGGCATCTGGTTACCCCGCAGTGGATTTTATTTTGGCAAGTCTACCCCTCGGTTCCACCGGGGTCAACGCAATAAAGTGAGCGCCCAGCCGGAGTCATCCAATTTTTCAGGTTGAATGTTGGCCATCCGATCTCTGGCTGAGTATTTATTAGCTGTTTTGTTTCAAATGGTTACGGAGTCCCGAACCTGCATCGCTCTAATTGGTTATTGCGATTAAATAAATCATCCTTTACCATCAACAACAAATCCGGGGTAGAGAATCCGTCCCAACCCACCGCAAGACGGCTTCGATACCTCGCACCAGCCCGAAATAGTTGGCGTCCGCCGTGAGGAGGGAAAAATGATGGCTCAGGTATCGAAGAGGCAATGGTGTCCGGCGATGGCATTCCTGGCGCTGGCCGCCGCGTTGGCGTCCGCACCGGTATACGGACAAGCCACCACCTATGCACGGCTGCTGGGGACGGTCACGGACCAGACCGGCGCCGTGGTGCCCGGAGTCGAAGTCGAGGCCACGGCCACGGCCACGAATGTGCCGCGTCTGGCGGTTACCGACGACCGGGGAAACTACCTCATCGACAAGCTCATTCCGGGCCGGTACGACCTGAAGGTGGAGCTCCCGGGCTTCAAGACCCAGGTCTCCCTGGGTGTGCGTCTGGAGGTGACCCAGGTGGCCCGGGTCGACTTCACTTTGACGCCGGGTGAGATTGCCGAGCAGGTGACGGTCACGGGTCAGACGACAATCATAGATACGGCCACGGCCGAGGTCGGGGCGGTGATCGAGGAGAGGAAAATCCTGGACCTGCCCATTCGAGGACGGGATCTTGTGAAGCTGGCCTATCTGACCACGGGTGGCGTCCAGGAGCGGTCCGAGATCGGGTACGCTCAACAAATGTACGCCTACGGCGGCGGCTATCCCTCCTTCAACGGGCTCTACGCCCACTCCAACCAGATCACACTGGACGGGGCCAATAACCAGGGCTATGTCACCCAGAGGCCCGTGGTCCAGCCCACACCGGAGACGGTGCAGGAGTTCAAGATCATCACCAACAACTACTCGGCCGAGTACGGTCGCGTAGGTGGGGCCGTGATCAGCATGCTCTCCAAGAGCGGGACCAACGAGTTCCACGGTCACACTTGGTACTACTTCCGGGATGAGCGCCTGGATGCGGCCAATTTCTTCACCAACCGGACCGGGTCCGGCAAGCTGCCGGTGAACTATCAGATCTTCGGCGGATCCATGGGCGGCCCCATCATCAAGGACCGGACCTTCTTCCACGCCCACTACGAGCGCTTCATCGACGACTTCGAGACCGTCGGTTTCCTGACGGTCCCTTCGGCGGCCATGACCGGGGGAGACTTCTCGGGCGCCGGAGCCGGCGGAACGATTCCTCAGCTCTACAACCCCTTTGATGTGGCGGGTGGAGAGCGGCAACCCTTCCCCAACAACCGGATTCCCCAGAGCATGATGAGCCCGGTCTACCTGAAGGCGATGGAGCTGATTCCACCGCCGGCGCCCAACGTGGCCGGAGCCACCGACCAGAACTACAGCTACCCCAACACTCGCAACAGCCGGGTCAACAAGTACTCCATCCGGGGAGATCACCACTTCGCCACCGACGACACGATCTTTGCCCGCTTCAGTTGGCAGAATTCTCCGGAGACGGTGCACACGGGAAGGTACGGAGTCCCGGGCGCCGAACTCCATGGGGTCAGCCGGCAGTTTCAAGACCGGTCCCATGGCTGGCAGACGGCCATGAGCTGGGTCAATCCCATGGGGTCGAGCCTGGTGACGGAACTCAGCGCCTCTATTTGGAGTTTCTCCTGGCTGATCTCGGTTCCGCTGGAGGACCGGAACTGGGCCGAGGACCTGGGCTACGACGACGGGCACCTGCATGTGTCCTACTACCCGGATGGAAGCCGGGGACCGGGTGGATTGCCGCGCATCGAACCCTCCAATTACACGGGCTGGCGGGGAACGACGGTGTCGCCTCGGACGGACTGGGGATGGTCGGCGAAGTACTCCGCCTCCTGGCGCAAGGGGAACCACTACCTGAAATTCGGCATCGAGCACAGCCGCAACCTGGACGTGGAGGGCAACCGCGCGATCGCCTACAGCGGCGGCAGAGACCAGTTCGACGGGTACGCCACCGGCCAGATCAGACGGAACGAGGCCGGCGGCGTTACCGGCGCCACCTTCGGAGAGCCCTGGGCCGACTTCGCGCTGGGGCTGCCCTCCTCGGTGACCGGCAACAACCAAGGCAACTCCTTCTATTACACCCACTTCGACATGAGCCACTACAACTGGTTCGTCAACGACGACTGGAAGCTGGGGCCGGACCTGACCCTGAACCTGGGCGTCAGGTGGGAGCAGCCGCGGCCGCCCTACTACGGAGGCACCCCCGACGGCGGCTATCCCACCGACTATTACTACTGCGCTTTCGACTACACGCAGGCCAACGGCCGCATCGACCCGGTGCGGATGATGCCGAAGGGTTTCGACATCGAGCGGTTCCAAGGCCCGACCGGTCTGGCCATGCCCTTCGGGAATCTGGACACACGGGGTTGCTTCAAGGCCAAGTGGCGCTACTTCGCGCCGCGCTTCGGATTGGCGTGGAGGATGTTCGGAACCAACCGGACGGTCCTGCGCTTGGGAGCGGGCCTGACCTACGACCAGGAGATCGGGGTTCTCAGAGGCAGGACGCTTCTTCCCGCCACAGGCACGATCAGCAGCATCCTGCGGAGGGGAACGGAAGTACCGAACCTGTTCCTCGGAAAGCGGCTGGAGCTGCCGACGCAGACGGCGGTGGGTGAGTACCGGACCTGCTACCTGCCGGAGTTGGATTGGGAAGAAGGACAGGTTTACTCCTACAACCTGTCCCTCCAGCACGAGATCTTTCAGGGCACCAAGCTGGAAGTGGCCTACGTGGGGAACCAGGCGCGACACATTCGAAATTCCCTCCCCCACAACGTGGCCCAACCGGAAGGCTATATGCAGACCCTGGTGGGCGGCGGCACACTGCACGCCAGCTCCGCCACGGTCACGGCCGGACCGCGCGCTTGGATTCCCGGCGACACGGCGCCCCGGTCCTGGAGTGGGCAGCGGGCTCGCCGGCCCTACCCCCAACTGAGACCCAACATCCTGATGCGGCCTGATGGGAACATGCACTACGACTCCCTGCAGGCCAAGCTGGAACGGCGCTTCCAGGACGGGCTGGCCATGTCGATGGGCTACACCTGGGGCAAGGGCATGGCCCTCAACATCAACGGGGTCTGGCTCGACGGGCGCAATTCCCTGGAATTCGAGCGCGGCCGCCTGAAGTCGCCCATGCGCTGGGATCGGACCCACACTTTCTACAACTCGACCATCTGGGAGCTTCCGTTCTTCCGCAACGCGGACGGACTGAAGAAAACGCTTCTGGGTGGCTGGGAAGCGACGGGGATCGTCACCCTGACCACGGGTGCATTGTTTGAAGTCCGCGTGAACCGGGATCTGTGGAACCAGGGCCGGCGCTCCGGCACCCGGCCGGACCGAATTCGCGACGGAAGTCTGGGTGGTGGTGCGACCGTGGAACGGTGGTTCGACGTCAGTGCCTTTGTGTTGCCTAAATACGACAGCAGTCTGTGCGGAGGGGCCCAATACTGCCACCAGGCCGCCTCTCTGGCTCTGGGCAATGCGTCGCCGTGGCCGTTAAGGTACGACGGTGTGCCCATAGTGGATTTCTCTCTACACAAGGGGTTCGCCATCGGGGAGCATAAGTCCGTGGACTTCCGAGTGGAGTTCTTCAACGCATTGAACACCGCTATCTTCAACGCGCCGGAAGGCAGGATAGACCGCTCGAGCGCGGCCCGCGTGAGCAGTGCGGCGACGGCGCGCCAGATCCAGTTGGGCTTCCGCTTCTCGTTCTGAATGGGAGGGGGGACATCCTTGTCCCCCTCTTCATGGGAGGGGGACATTCCTGTCCCCCTCCTCAACCCCGACCCTGAAGCGCCGACTCTTCGCCATTGTCGGATATCCTCGTAAATCCTTGGTTCTGATCGGACGTTTCACGTTCTATACTTACGACGATAACGAGTCGGGGTAGGGAAACCCGGCCCAGTTCTTCCGGGTCAACAATGGTTCCAGGGATGCAAGAGGCACTCGACCGGCGACGGCGTCGGACCAGGTCCCGCAGAGACTTCTTGAGGGCGTCCTCGCTCGGTTTCGGGTCGTTGGCGTTGATTCAACCGATACGGCTGTCGGCGTCCGGCGCCCGTGGGTCATCCCCGCAAGTGCGTGAGATCGGGTCCAAGCTCGAGCTGTTCGTGGACGACTGGCTGATCGAGACCATGAAGGGGGTGGAGCTGAAGCTGCACCGCCCCGTACCCCGGGAGGTGGTCCTCGAGTTCGACCGCCCCTGGGAGGGCCCCTTGAGTTACGCCCCGGTCTACATGACGGAGGGAGACCG
The DNA here is from genome assembly GCA_965263035.1 of Acidobacteriota bacterium. Classification (GTDB taxonomy): domain Bacteria; phylum Acidobacteriota; class UBA6911; order RPQK01; family JAJDTT01; genus JAJDTT01. Next base: position 2,169,828 of record OZ253580.1, on the reverse strand, counting down.
CTACCGGCTCTGGTACCGGGGAGGCGGCGTATGGGACGGAATCCGGGCCGATCGGCGGCCGGAGCCGTGCACCTGTTACGCCGAGAGCCGCGACGGCATCCATTGGGAAAGGCCGGTCTTGGGGATCCATGAAGCCCGGGGCATCCGCGGGTTCGAACCGTCCAGAGACAACAACATCGTGATCCACGGAAGTACGGCCAAGCACGTGTGTGTCTTCAAGGACGGCAACCCGGCGGCGCCCGAGTCGGAGCGCTACAAGGCCATCGGCCTCTCGTCCGGGTTCGACCCGCCCGGGACGCTCCGCGGCCTGGTCTCGCCGGACGGACTTCACTGGACGGTGTTGGACAAGGACCCCATCCTCACCGCCCCCGGCGACGACCACTGGCCCCATTTCGACTCCCACAACACGGCCCTGTGGGACTCGAATCTCGGGCAGTACGTGGCCTACATGCGGGGCATGGACCCGCGGTTCGGAGTCTTCGAGACCTACCCGCCCGGAATCCGCTCCATCCGGCGTAGCGTCTCGTCGGACTTCAGAAACTGGTCCAAGCCACAATTCATCGAGTTGGGCGATTCACCCGTCGAGCACCTCTACATGAACGCCTGCAGCCTGTACTACCGGGCGCCCCACCTCTACCTCATGTTCCCCAAGCGCTTCTTTCCGGAGCGCAAGGTCCGTGAGGACTGGACCGCGAGCGGGATTTCCGAGAGCGTGTTCATGACCAGCCGCGACGGGATCCACTGGGACCGGCGCTTCATGGAGGCGTTCCTGCGGCCGGGACCCGACCCGGACAACTGGACCGACCGGAACATGTACAAGGGGGTCGGGGTCGTGCCCACGGGACCGGCGGAGATGTCCATCTACTACATCGAGCACTACCGGCACCCGTCGGTTCGGCTGCGAAGGGGCGCTCTCCGCATTGACGGATTCGCGTCGGTGAACGGGCCCTATTCCGGCGGGGAGCTGCTGACGCGGCCCCTCATCTTCGAGGGGCGGGAACTGGTGCTCAACTGCGCCACTTCGGCGCCAGGAAGCCTCCGGGTGGAGGTTCAAGACGTTCAGGGAAGGCCCACGGAAGGCTTTGGGCTGGCCGACTGTGTGGAGATCGTCGGAGACGAAATCGAACGGGTCGTCACTTGGCGGGCTGGAAGCGACCTGGGTTCGCTGTCGGGAAAACCCGTTCGGCTGCGGTTCGCCGTGAAGGACGCGGACCTGTATTCCATTCGGTTCCGGATGTAGTGCCGGCACGGGCTGGGAGGGAAAGATGAGACCGTACCGCTGGTCCCTGGTCATAGGGAGTGTGCTACTGCTGGCCGTTGCCTGCTCTCCTGAGGGAGGAGGAGATGAGAACGGCGTCCGGAAGACCGTCTTTCCCAAAGACCGGCAACGGCGCATCCTCTACTACGATGCCGTCTCGCAGCAGTCGTGGGGCTACATCGACCAGGGCCGGAAGATCCCCTACATGAAGCTGATCGCCGACATCACCGACCACCAGGCCTTCCTCGACGCCCGCACCAACATGACCTTCGACACCCAGGTGGACACCTACGTGTTCCACATCGGCAACGGCGCGGACCCTCCCTACAACATCTCGACGGAGATGCTCTGGCCCTGCTTCAGTTCCTACGAGGAGGTGCGGGACCTGGTCATCGAGGCCTGCCACGCCCGGGGAATGGAAGTGTGGGCCTCGTTGCGGATGAACGATCTCCACGCTGCTTGGCGGTCCGTGTCCATGCACGACTTGGACGATCCCTTCAAGATCCAACATCCTGAGTTCCTGCTGGCCCCCGAGAGCAGTCGGGACCTGCCCGCCGAACTGACCGAGCATATGCTGTGGACGGGACTGAACTTCGTCCATCCGGAGGTGCGGCAGCACCGCCTGGACTTCATCGAGCGGACCGCCGCCGCCCACGACTTCGACGGCTACGAGCTGGACTTCAACCGCATGGGCATCAGCTTCCCCCTGGGGCAGGAGCGGCAGAACGCGCACCTGTTGACCGAGCTGGTTCGCGAGGCCCGGCAGCGTCTGGATGCCGTGGGTCAGCGGCGGGGCCGGCCCTATACCCTCGCCGTCCATGTCGTGGACTCCCTGGAACGGTCGCTGGAGTTGGGCATGGAGGTCGAGCGGTGGGTCCGGGAGGGGCTGGTGGACGTGCTGCTCGTGGGCATGGGCCATCTCCCCAGCCGGCTACGCCTGGACCAGTTCGTGAGCCTGGGGCGGGCCCACGGAGTTCCCGTCTACGCCACCCTCAACGGCAACTCCTATCGGGCCGGGGCCTGGGAGGGGCTCTACGGACGGCCCGTGTTTCGGGAAGGCATGCGGGCCAGCGCCGCCTACTATCACCAGGAGGGCGCGGCCGGGATCTACTTGTTCAACTACGCCAACGAGCCGACCCAGGAGTTGAGCCGGGAGGAGTTCATCTCGGCCCTCAGCGAACTGGGGGAGGGGGAGACCCTGGCGGGCAAGAACAAGGTCTACGGCATTCACTCCACGGCACACACCGGAGGACCCATCATCCAGGGATCCGAGTCGGCCCTGCTGCCCGTGGTCCTGGATCGGGTGGAGACCAAGCTGCCGCTGCAGATGGGGCCGGACGCGGATGATGAGAACGCTCGCTTTCGCTTCAGCCTCTGGACCGCCGAAAGCCGGGAAGACACCCATCTCTGGGTGCGGTTGAACCACACCTTGCTTCCCACACCGGTCCGGGAGGAGCCCTGGTATCACGTGGACGTGCCCGCCGGGATCATGCGTAGCGGCGCCAACGAGCTGGGCATCCTGTCGAACGTCCCGGCGGGAGGTCCGTTCCCCGGAATCGTCGCTCCTCCCGGCGTCAAGAGGAAGGACTGGCTGGGTTGGAAACGGAATGAGGGGACCCTGGTGGACGAGTTCGCCGAGGGCCGGCTGGTGCGGGAAACGGGTTCGGAAGGGAAAGAGGGACCGGAGGAAAGGCGCCCCGTAATCGTGCACCAGATCTTCGTGACCGTGGAGTACCCGGATCGGTAAGGAGGGAATCATGCGATCGCTTCGACGAAATCCGCTCCTGCTGGTGGGGACGCTGTTCTGGCTCGGCGCCGGCGTTGGATCGGCCCTCGGTCAGGCCGAGACTCGCATCAAGGAACCGCCGGGACGCTTCGACGGGACGGGGCACATCGTCACGGGCGACAAGCTGTCCGGTTCCAAGTACGTGAAGGGGACCTCCATCGAGGGATCATGGGCGGTGTTGCCGACTCCGCCTCTCGAGATCGGGAACCGGCGCCAGTTGCTTATGGACGATTACGTGGTGGAGGACCTGGCCGGCTGCCGGAGAGTGGTTCATCGGCCCCGGCGACACCCGAAGAATCCGCTCATCACCGGCGGCGCCTCTCCGGACCACGCGGAGACCCACGTGGTGAGCACCCCCAGCGTCGTCCACGACCGGGAGCGGGGTCTGTACCGCATGTGGGCCAACGGCTATCGGATTTACCGGACCGCCGGCCAACACTTCGGGCTCTACTTCGAATCGCGGGACGGACTGAACTGGACGGCGCCCGACCTGAAGCTGCACCGGATCGAAGGTCTCTCGGCACCCAACGTCTTCCTCGCCAAGCCGGGACGGAGCGCCTCAATAGCGGTGACCGAGTTGCCCGGACACTGGCGCCACAAGGGTCGCTACCTGCTGGCCTACCACAGCGGGGAACTGGGCCGGGATCCGGCAACGCTCGAGATGCCCGGGGGAGGCATGGAGGTCCGGATCGCCCTGAGCGAAGATGGCATTCACTTCCAAGATCAGGAGGAGAATCCCATTTTCCGGGGCCAGAGCGACTGCGAGAACCAGATTCTCTACAACCCGGAGCGGAAGGTCTTCATGCTCTACCGGAGGCCGCCCATCAACGCCAGCCGGATCCGGAGGATCGCCTATTCGGAGAGTTCCGATCTGGTCCACTGGACCCAACCCACCGTGATCGTCCGGCCCGACGAGCTGGACCCATTCTCGTTCTATGGAATGACGGTGGCCCGCTACGAAGGGATCTACCTGGGATTTCTGGAGAATTTCTACTACAAGCAGCCGTTCGATCTGGAGTCCAAGCCGGCGAAGCACATGCAGATCGACATCCAGTTGGCCTGGAGCCGGGACGGCATCCACTGGGACCGGCATCCGGCCCGTCCTCTCTTCCTGGAGACGGGACCCGCCGGCACCTATGACTGGGGGATGGTCTTTCCGCCGGTGGGCCTGATCGAGCGGGACGATCGAATCGATTTCTACTACGTGGGGCGCGAGCAGCTCCACGTTCGCATGCCGGGAAACTCGCACATCTGCCTGGCCACCCTGCGCAAGGACGGCTTCGTCTCCATCGAGGCGCCCCAGGAGGGGTTTCTCCTGACCCGTCCTCTCAATTACCCGGGCGGACGGTTGCACATCAACGGCAAGACGTCCGCCGAAGGCTCCATCCGGATCGCCGTCCGGCGCGGAGACGGTGAGCTGGACGGCGAATGGATGCCGGAGTGGGACTACGACCGGTCCCGGAGCTTCACCGGCGATTCCACGGGCCAGGTCATGGATTGGAGTGAGATGAAGGATCTGGAACCGCTCAAGGGGAAGAGTATCCGCCTCCAGTTTCAATTGCGTAAGGCGCACCTCTATTCGTTCTGGTTCGAGTAGCAACGACCCGGGAGGGTGGACAGTCTTGTCCCCCATTCCTCATTGCCCGTTGGAGGTTCGAAATGAAAAGAATGGTCTTGAATCGACGCCGTTTTCTGAACCGGTCTCTGGGAGCCGGAGCCTTCGCCTCCGTTTCCCCGGTATTTCCCGGCACCACGTTGTCCGCCGCGTCCGCCGGCCGGCGCAGCCGAATGCGCTCACTGGACGCCGTGGCCGACCGCCAGGTCATGGTCTGGAGGCCCGAAGGGCGCTTCACCAAGAACCCCGACCTGATCCGGTTCCCCGGCGGGAAGTTGATGCTGGTCTACAACGACTGCGACGCCCACTGGCCGCAGGAGACGACCCGGCTCACGACCCTGGAGAGCCATGACGGCGGGAAGACCTGGGGAAACCCGCGGGTGGTCTCGGAGGCGGACCCGCGACAAGGGGAGGAGCGCTGGGTGACCCCCCGGATCAGCCGCTTCAGCGACGGGCGGCTGGTCATCATCTGCGACCAGAACGACTTCAGCCACATCCATGAGGATCAGCCTCCCGGGATCTGGAGCTGGTTCAGCTCGGACGAGGGCCGGAGCTGGAGCGAACCCCACCTGACTGGGGTCCCGGGTTTCGAGCCGGACCGGATCGTGGAGCTGAATGACGGGACCCTGCTGATGGCCTCCCAGATCTTCTTCAAGGCCACGCGCAAGATCGGCGTGTTCGTCATGCGCTCCACCGACGGTGGGATGACCTGGAAGGACCGGAGCATGGTAGCCGCCGACGCGGTCCACCATCATTCGGAAGCCGCCATCGTGGTCCTTGCGGACGGCTCCCTCGCCTGCGTGCTGCGGGAGAGCAACCATCACGGATACCCCTCGTACCTCTGCTTCTCCCACGACGGGGGCCGGAACTGGAGCCGGCCCGAACCCATGCCCTTCGCGGGAGACCGTCCCTACGCCAAGGAACTTCCCGACGGGCGGGTCCTGGTCACCTATCGGAACCGGTCGGGGAATCGGGGCACCCACGCCTGGATCGGAGACCTGCGGCGCAACCCCGGTTTCAAGCCGGGAGGGGTCCACTACCACGACCGGGTGAAGCTCGAGTCCGGAGAGCTGTGCATCGAGGACATCCCCGGCGCCGTGACCCAGTATGTTCTCCTGCCCCCCGAGAACTTCCGTAGCGACCTCTTCCTTGAGTCGGGGCTTCGAGTCGAGGGTCCTCCCGACCAGCCCATCGCCTCATTGGAGATCGGCCGCCTGGAACGGCGATTGGACGTCTGCAGCAACGCCCTTCGGCTCTACGCACCCAAACGGGACCTGGGTCCCAACCGGGCCAGCGGCGGCCGCATCGACCTGATCCACAAGGTGGACATGACGAAGCCCAGACTCATCCGGCTCAACGCCTGGAAGGGACTGTTCACTGTCCAGGTCGACGGCAAGGTGGTCATGAGCCGGGCTCTGTACAACGACTTTCCGCTGCTGGAGACCTGGTTCGGGCGGGCGGAGAACGGAAAGGGAAAGAGCTGGTGGAGCCGTGCCGCCTACCAGGTCAGCAACGAGACCGAGCCGCATCACCAATGGGAGTGGGATGCCCGTAGCGGCGAGTATCCCGACCAGTACCAACTGGACCACATGCTGGAACTCCATGCCAATACACCGTCCGCCACCCACCGGCCCGACAACGGCTACTCCTCCTGGGTGGAACTGGAGGACGGACGCGTGTTCATGGTGGATTACAGCAATCGGGGCGATCCCCGAACAAAGTCCCATCTCTACGGAGTCTACTTCTCACCCGAGGACTTCCGGACATGACCTCACCTCCAGGCAGAGGCTGGGTGGCGGCCGGTCTGCTCTTCTGCGGGCTGTTTTCGATGGGCATCTCGGCTCCCTCCGAGGTGCGGGACGTAGGAAGCCAACTCCAGCCGCTCTGGGACGACTGGCTGATCGAGAGCCTGGACAACGTGCGTCACGTCCTGCACCGTCCGGAGCCGCGGGAGATCGTCCTGCGGCGGGACCGTCCCTGGGAGGACCACGCCATCTACAACCCGGTGGTCATCCAGGACGGATACCGATACCGGATGTGGTATCGGGCCCGGGCCGTGGAGAAACCCATCTACACCGCCTACGCCGAGAGCCTGGACGGGGTCCATTGGGTGAAGCCGAAATTGGGCCTCATCCAGCACGACGGGTCGAAGGAGAACAACCTGGTTTGGCCGGTGCCTGGGGGCAAGGGCCGGTCCGTCTCCGTGGTCAAGGACGGGAATCCCGAAGCAGACCCGCAGGAACGCTACAAGGCCATCACCAACCAGGGAACCACCCTGCCCTCGGGCCGGGACATCGCCCTGCTGTACGGTCTGGTCTCCCCCGACGGCCTGCGCTGGCGCATGGTCCAGAAGGAACCCATTGTCGTTCCGCCACTGGGAGACGGAGCCTTCGACTCGCACAACATCATCCTCTGGGACGGAGCGCGGGGGCACTACGCCATCTACGCCCGGGGTTGGTACCGCCGGGGCAGCAAGCCCCTGGACGGAAAGACGGTGGGCAAGGGACCCCACCATCTCCTGATGAGGCGTCCTTCGGGAGTGGTCGAGAAGGTCAGCCGGATCCGGGACATCCGCCGCTTCACCTCCAAGGACTTCCGGAACTGGTCCGAGCCCGAATACATCGGTCTCGGCGAGACGCCCTTGGAGCACCTCTACAAGAACTCGGCCCTGCCCTACTATCGGCGACCCGACCTGATCCTCATGTTCCCGAAACGTTTTCTCCCCACCCGGAAGTTTCACGCCGACTGGCCGTTACCCGGTCAGTCGGACGTGGTCTTCATGTTCAGCCGGGACGGCCTGAACTTCGACCGGCGCTTCATGGAGGCGTTCCTCCGCCCCGGGCCGAACCCTTTGAACTGGCATGAACGGGCCATCCAGGCAGGGCCGGCGCTGGTGCCCACGGCTGCCGGCGAGATGTCCCTGTACTACGCCGAGCAGGCCAAGACGGACCAGGTTCGGATCCGCCGGGCGGTGTTGCGCGAGGATGGCTTCGTCTCCCTTCGCGCCCCCTACCGGGGAGGCGTCGTCCGGACCCGGCTCTTGAAGTTCTCCGGGTCGAGGCTGGTTCTCAACTACTCGACCTCGGCAGCGGGAAGCATCCGCGTGGAGATCCAGAATAAGTCGGGCACTCCGATCGCAGGCTATGCCCTTGAGGATTGCCCGGAGATCTACGGAGACGAAATCCAGCGGGAGGTGACGTGGCGGGCCGGCTCCAGCGTCGAGGGACTTGCGGGCCGCACCGTTCGCCTCAGGATCTCCATGAGAGACGCTGACCTCTACTCCCTTCGCTTCCGGTAAACGGGATCGGTCGTTCTTGCTGGGAGGGGGCACTTCTCACCCGACGGTAGTGGGTTATCTGAGTCTGGATAATTCGACCGTCTCGAAGTGAAGGCGTTTGCCACTCCGCATACTCGTGCCACCATCGAGCAGTAGCCGGCTTTCGAACGGCAGCATGCGGTGAAAGAACCTGTCGGCCTTGAGCCGGGCCGCGATCTTCCACTCGCCGGCGCCGGGCTCCAGAACCCGGACGTCGCCGTCGTAGGTGCTGACGATGAGACATCCTCCCAAGGTATAGGCAGAGGAACCGAATCCCTCCATCCCCTTGCCCCGGTCGGCGTCGGCGCGGGTCTCGATTTTGCTGGGCCCCTGCGACCACTGGCCGCAGGCCGGATCAAAGACATCGACTCGTGTCGTCGGGCCGCCCCTGGGCTGCATTCCCCCATGACGTAGAGCTTGCCGTGGATCACGACGGCGTCGTGGGACGAGCGGGGCTCCGGTAGATCGGGTAGGGATTCCCATTGTCCCGTATCCGGGTCGAAGCGGACGAATTCTGCGATGGAGCGCAAGTCATGCCCATCACCCTCTTCGTTGTGGGCCGTGAATCCGCCGGCGCGGTACAGCTTGCCGCCGTGGGCCACCATGGCCAGTCCTTGCAGCCGGGGACCTTGGGCGATGGTTTCCCAGCTTCCGGGCTTGCTCAGATTCAGGCGGCTGAGCTGGTTGGATTGCCTGGTGTTGGAGTAGTGGTGAGCCCGGCCGGAGGAGTCGATTACCGTTCCTGCCACGGCAGCCTTGCCGTCCGGGGCCGCGCGTGGGTCCGGAGCGGACAAGATCAGCAAGATGATTCCGATCACGAATCGAGCCGTGTTGCTCATGGTGCTCTCCTTCATAACCGTGCCGTTATTCGGTTTGTCGCCGGGGGGGTCCCGGCGACGGAGAGCCGGTGGGAGATCGGGCGCGCCGTTTGGCGTCGTCGGACTCTACAGGTAATGGTAGAATCAAAGGGTCAGACGGCTGCGCGAGTTTGATCCGGTCCACTCCGACGAGTAACATGCACCCCAACAGTCTGCGGTGAAAAACCCGCCGCGTCGTACCGAAACCGGAGGGGGTCCCTATGGTGGCGCAGTCGAAACCCGAAGTACGTATCCGGCCTAGAATTCTGATTCTCTTCCTGCTCTTGGGGATTCCTCCTCTGTTGATAGGACACTTGGTCCTCATCAACGGGGCTCGCACGACCTATACGGAGGTGGCCGCCGACCACTTCAGCTCAGCGGCCGACAGTGCTCAGACCCAGCTCTTGAACTACCTGGAACGGATCAGCAACGAGGTGAGCAACCTGGCCCGCGTGTCCCAGATCGTGGATGCCGCGGCCGACTCCAACCGGAACCGGCTGGAAGGAAAGGATCTCGACAGCCAAGTGGAGGAGGTGGAAGGGGATTGGGTGACGCGAGACCCGGAGAACTCCCGCTTGCAGTCCCGGATCCTGAACAACGAGGCTTCCCAGTTCGTACGTCAGTTCAACACTATCACCGCCAATTTCCGGGAGATCCTGGTCACGGACGGGATGGGACGTCTGGTCGCCGCCAGCAACAAGACCAGCGACTACTACCAGGCGGACGAACGGTGGTGGCAGTATGCCTATCAGGAGGGCCAGGGGAACCGATACCACGGAGACATCCAGTTCGATGAGAGCGCCAACGTCTACGGCATGGAGATCGCCCATCCGGTTCGAGATCCCTCCTCGAACCAGGTCATCGGGGTGATCAAGGCCATCGTGGACAGCCATGCGATCTCCGCTCTGGTGGCGGCGACCCGGTTGGGACCGACCTCCGAGGCCGTCCTCATCACCTCGGACGGCAAGGGGATTTTGGGTCCGGAGAGGACGGTGCGCTACCGGTTCTCTGAAACGGTCTCCCTGGACGAGCCGGGCCCGCGCTACGCCGACGCGACCGAGGTCCTGGCTCTGCCGGCGGAGGAGCGCCGTGTCTTTCTGGGACTGCCGCGGTCGCGCCTCAAGGACCAAATGCCGGAATTGAACTGGATCCTTGTCGTCCAACAGCCGTACGACGAGGTGTTCTCCCCCTTCCGGAATCTGAACAGCCGGTTCATTTATTTTGCGGTGTTCGGAGTCGCGCTGGTGCTGGTTATGGCCCTGATCTTTTCTCGAATCCTCTCCAAACCCGCGATTGAGGTCGACCCCCATCTGGAGCGAATCTGACCGCGGCTGGCCTCCACCTGAGTTCGATTGAACGATGATCCGTACCGTGCTTGGCGAAATCCAGGAAGATCAGTTCGGACCCGCCCTGGCCCACGAGCATCTGTACTGCAACATCGCCCGCCACTCCGGCAATCTCGACAATGCCATGGTGGACTGGGAGTTGATCGTCCGCGAACTGGGATCGTTCACGGCGGCCGGCGGCCGGGGCATTTTGGAGGTGACCCCGGTGGACCTGGAGGGAGACGCTGCGGCCTTGCGCCGGATCAGCGCGGAGTCCGGCGTCCACATCGTTCGGGGTATCGCCTTCTACCAGGAGGACAGTTATCCGCAGTGGTTGACCACGGCCACCGTCGGCCAGATCGAGGACTTCTTCGTTCGTGAGATCGAGGAGGGCGAGGAGGGTATCCCCGCCGGCTTCATCGGCGAGATCGGGAGCCACAACCGGCCTGAGCCCGATTTCGCCGGATACCGTCTGACGGAAGGCGAGACCCGGGTGTTTCAAGCGGCCGCCAGGGCCCAGAAGCGGACGGGGGCCCTCATCTCCACCCATGCCTGCCTGGGCCGGGCAGGCCACGCCCAACTGAACCTGCTGGAGGCCGCGGGAGCCGATCTCTCCAGGGTGGTCATCGGACACTGCGACGCCCACTACCACGACAATGAGGAAAAAGACCTGGAGTACTACCTGCCCATCCTGGAGCGGGGCGCCTACGTGGAGTTCGATCTCATCGGCTGGATCGATGAGTGGCCCGGTTGTCCGACCGATGAGATCCGGGCCCGCCGTCTGGCCTCGATGGTCCGTCTGGGGTACCAGGACCAACTGCTCGTAGCCACTGATACGTGTCGTCTTTCCCACCTGCGGGCCAACGGCGGAAGGGGATATGATTATTTCTGGAGCGATTTTCTTCCGCGGCTGCGGCGAGAGGGGGTCGAACAGGACGCCGTGGACGCCATCCTGATCCGGAATCCCGGCCGGGCGGCGAACATCTCCTGAAATGACGATTGGAGGTCGATGGCGACTTCCGCTGCAGATATCCAGTGCGGTTTCGGACGCCGGAGCGGGCTGGACGCCGGATGCGCGGATTCAAGGAGGCATCGGATGAAGAGAAGGAAGTTTTTTCGAAATGCCGGCAGCGCTCTGGGAGGTGTCGCGGCCTATGGGTTGAGCTCGTCCACAGGGGAAGCCCGGCCGGCGCCGGGTCCGCCGGCGGAAATGGACCGGTACCGGTTCAAGTTGGGGATGTTCCTGCCGGAGCTCCAACTCCCCTTCGACCAGGCGCTGGCCACGGCCAAGGAGATTGGAGTCGAGTCGGTCTGGTTCCACAATCTCCACAAGGAGGCCGAGATCGCCCGGTTGAGCGACGCCGAGGCGGACCGTATGGCGCAGAGGGTGCAGCGGCACGGACTGGAGATCTTCCTGCTGAGCGCCGGCTCCACCTTCAAGCACATCCACCTGACCGATTTGAAGAAGGACAAGCTCACCGAACACGAAGGCTTTCGAACCGACTTGGCCGACTTGGTGCGCTGCATGGAGATTGCCTCCCGGATCGGCGTCGGCGCCGTGGGATCCTTCACCTTCGCCTGGCCCGGAGAATACAAGGCGGGCAAGCCGACCTGGCCCATGCGCTGGCTGACCCGGGGAGGATACATCGCCAAGGTCGACATGGAGAAGCTGGTGGCCGCCTTCACGTTGGTGGCGGAAGCGGCCGAGAAGCACGGCGTGGACGTGGCGCTCTCCATGATGCCTTGGAACTACACCAATACCACCGGCAACTTCCGCCGGGTGGCGGAGGCCGTGGGTTCCTCCCGCCTGAAGGTGATGTGGGGTCCCGCCGACAACTACAACTCGGGCGAATGGGACGTGGCCACGGCCGGATTCAACAACATTCGCCCCTACCTGCACGGTCTGCACTTGAAGGACCTCCATGTCATGGACGGTCTGAACCTGAAGTTCGAGTATCGGGCCTTGGGAGACGGCGACGTCGACTACCCGGAGGTTCTGCGCCGCCTGCAGGACCATGGCTCGGATGCGGTCCTTTCCCTGGCGACCCACTTCATTCCACCGGGAGGCACGCGGATCGACGCCATGCGGATCAACTACCAGAGGCTCAGTGAGATGATCCGGAAAGTCCAAGCTGGAGCCAAGACGAGCCGGGAGGGAGCGAAGGCATGAAAAGCGTCACTCGCCGGGAATTCATGAACGTGTCGGCGGCAGGCGCGGCCGCCGTCTCCTCTCTGGCGGCAAGGTCCCGCCGAGTCTCGGCCAACGACCGGGTCGTGGTGGCCGTCATCGGGCTTCGGGGCATGGGCCGCGTCCACGTGAGCCGCCTCCTGGAGGTTCCGGATGCCGTCTGCGCCTGCCTTTGCGACGTGGACCAGAGCATGCTGGAGCGGGAGTCCAAGAAGGTTCACGACGCCACCGGGCAGTGGCCCAAGATGGTCAAGGACTTCCGGCACGTGCTGGAGGACACCTCCATCGACGCCGTGGTGGTGGCCACGCCCCATCATTGGCACGTTCCCATGGCGGTGCGGGCACTTCGCGCCGGTAAGGACGTCTACCTGGAAAAACCGGGCTCCCACGTCTTTCGGGAAGGACGCGTCCTGGTCGATACGGTCGAAGAGACGGGGCGCATCGTGCAGCATGGCACCCAGATGCGCTCCAGCCGGGTCACGGCCAAGGCCCGGGAACTCCTGGATTCGGGGGTCATCGGCGAGGTCAGGATGTCCAAGGCCTGGAACCTGCAGCGGCACAACCCCCGGAAACCGGCGCCGGACGCTCCGGTCCCTCCGGGAGTCGATTACGACATGTGGCTGGGTCCGGCTCCCAAACGGCCCTTCAATCCCAACCGCTTTCACGGCAACTGGAACTGGTACCGTGACTATGGCAACGGGGATATCGGGGGAGACGGCATTCATGACCTGGACATGGCCCATTTCGGTCTCGCTCCCAAGACCCACCCCGTCCGGATCACGGCGCACGGAAGCCGGGTTGATATGGAAAGCCTGGAACGCGAGTTTCCCGACAACATGATGGTGGCCTACCACTTTGCCGAGGGAAAGGTGCTCATCTACGAGGACCGGGGCTGGACTCCCTACGGGCGTTACGGAGTGGACAGTGGCAACGCCTTCTACGGGACCGAGGGCTTCATGGTCTTCTCCCGCCGCGGCTTCTTTCAGGTCTATCTGGGCCGGAAAGAGGAGAAGGGCCCTTCGATGGGAGTAGGGGAGGCCGTCCGGGACAGGGGAAAGGGTCAGCACCTGTCCAATTTTCTGGACTGCGTCCGGACCCGGCAGCAGCCTTTGGCTCCGGCCCTTCAGGTCCACCGGTCCTGTGCCCTGGTCCACTTGGGCGAGGTCGCCTACCGGACGGGCAAGGTGCTGGAGTTCGATCCGGAGAGCGAGACCATCACCAATCACCCGGAGGCCAACCGGCTCCTGACCAAGGAGTACCGGGGACCCTGGGGAGCGGCGGTTTCCTAACCGCCGGACTCCGGAGAAACAAATGGCGTACAGAAGCAACGGGTGACTGGAAAGCCGCCCCCCATCGCGCCCTCCGGGGTGAGACGGCCGCCCGCAGTTAAGACTTTGAATTTCTCAGGAGCATGACGTGACACAAGAGAACAACACTCGAGGACCATGTACCGAAGCGAGATCCGCGGGAACCGGCCCAGCCATCTGGCTGGCCGGCGATCCGGCGGACCTGGAAAAGTGGTTGCCCCTGGGAGCGGCGGGCATCGTCACCAACACGGTGGTCCTGAACCAGATGGTCCAGAAATACGGCCAGATCCTCGATGTCGCCCAGCGCTATCTGGACATTACCGACAAGCCGGTAGTGATAGAGGTCGACGGCCATTCCACCGCTGAACTGCTTCGGGTGGGGGAGGTCTTCACACGTCTGTCGGATCGGATCATCCTCAAGATCCCTTGCACCGTCCACGGTCTGGGCGCCTTCCGGGAGTTGAAGCGCCAGGGCGTTCAGACCTTCTGCACCACCGTCTTCTCCCTGACCCAGGCGGCGGCCGTGGCCCAGGCCGGAGCCACCCATATCCTCCCCTTCTGTGAGCCGGTCAAGGAGGTCGGAGGCGACCCCACCCAGCTGATCCGGGAGTGCGTGGCCATGTTCCGGGGATGGGAGCACCGACCCTTCGTGACCGCCGCCCTGGTCCGCTCCGCCGACACGGCCTACCGGGCGCTCCGGGACGGCGCCGACGGCATCATCATCTTCTGGAACATTTTTCAGGAAATGATGAAGCATCCGCTGACGGAGACCTGGAACCAGACCTTTCTGGATGAGTGGAACTCCATGCATCACGCGGGGTTGCTGGAAGGCATTCCCGTGGAACATTGATCCGGCGATTCCGGGACTGAATCGTGAACCAGCGCTACTCGCGGCAGATCCTTTTCCCTGCTATCGGCGCGGACGGACAGGAACGACTGGGCCGGGCCAGCGTGGTGATCGTCGGCTGCGGAGCCCTGGGCAGCGTGGCCGCGGAGCAGTTGGTCCGGGCCGGGATCGGCTCCTTGCGCATTGTCGACCGTGACTTCGTGGAAGAGAGCAATCTACAGCGGCAGAGCCTCTTCACGGAAGAACATGCCCGCCTGGCCCTGCCCAAGGCGGTGGCGGCCGAGTCGGTTCTCGGCACCATGAATTCCAAGGTTCGGGTCAACGGCGTGGTCGAGGACCTGACCCGTCGAAACGTCGAGGCGCTCTGTGGCGGGAGCGATCTTATCCTGGACGGCACCGACAATTTCGAGACCCGGTACCTGCTGAACGACTATTCTCTCCGAACCGGCCGGACCTGGATCTATGGAGCCTGTGTCGGCAGTTACGGGACCGCGTTCGCGTTCCGCCCCCGGATCACGCCCTGCCTGCAGTGCCTTTTCCCCCAGCCGCCGGCCCCCGGAAGCGCCGAGACCTGTGACACCAGCGGCATCCTGGCCCCAGTGGTCCATGTCGTGGCCTCTTACCAGGTGACTCAGGTTCTGAAGATCCTGGTGGGCTCCGAACCCTCCTCCACCATGCTGAAGTTCGACGTCTGGGAGAATCGTGTGAAGCTCGTTTCCCTCCAAGGCGCCCGCGATCCCGATTGTCTCTGCTGCGGGGCGCTCCAACTGCGTTTTCTGGAAGGAAGGGATCGGCGCTACTCGGTTCGACTCTGTGGCCGGAACGCGGTCCAGGTCCAGCCGGGCGAAGACTCCCGGATGGATTTGCCTCAAGTGGCGCGGCGGCTCCGGCCCAGTGGCAAGGTGAGCTTGAACGACTATATGATGAAGTTACAGGTCAACGGTTACGAGCTGGCTCTGTTCCGCGACGGAAGGGCCATCATCCGGGGAACGGAGGACGAGACGGAGGCCCGGGCCATTTACGCTCGATACATCGGCTGCTAGGAGTCTGCGCGGTAGGAATGATCGTAGCGAGAAAGTGGGGAATCGAGGCCAGATTTTCTCGATTTGGAGGTGCATAGTTGTTCTATTCGCCGAGAAATCGGGGGAATATGGACCGATTCTACCGCTTTCGCAGTAGATCAATTTCTGCCGCGCAGGCTCCTAGTTCAGGACCCTGCGTCGAAAAGGAGAGCAGGAATGAGGGAACAGGAGAGACGAGTCAGAGATAGGGATTCGGAGTGTCACCGGGACGGTAGGGTGCCCCGCCTTTCTTCTCTACACAACTCGGCAAAAAATATCGTATCGGAGCCGACCCAAACTCGAATCTGCTCTAAGCGCATCCTTCTTCTCTCTTTTCTCTTTCCTCTTTGCTCTTTCCTCCTCTTGCCGTCACTGGCCCAGGGTACGGGTGACGAGAAAGCCAGAAAGGTGATCGACGCGGCGGTGACGGCCATGGGCGGCGATGCCTACCTGAAGATCCGGAACTCCCATTCCTCCGGCCGGTACTTCATCTTCAAGAAGGGTCGCAAAGGATTCACCCGTTTTCGAGACTGGACCGTCTACGATCCCGTCAAGTCCCGCTTCGAATTGGGAAAGAACGAGAAGGAGCAGGAAGTCTCGGTCCACAACCTGGAGTTGAACAAGGGCTGGAAGCTGGAGGGCGAGTTCGAAGTCGAGGAGATCCCCGGTAAGGAGTTGGACTCGTGGATCAAGTCGGTTCGGAAGGACCTCAACTTCCTCATCAAGCAGCGCCTCGACGAGGACGGAATGAGCCTTTACTACTACGGACCCGACGACATCGCGGGTCAGGGAAAGTTCAAGGCCGTGGAGTTTCTGGACGCCTCCAACAACTCGGTGGTGGCCTTCTTCAACGTGAACAGCCACCTCCCCGAAAAGGTGGAGAACGAATTCACGGACGACACCGGGTTGCGCCACAAGATGGAGTGGGAGTTCTACAACTGGCATGCCATCCAGGGAGTCCACACACCCTTGCGGACGGACATCTATCTGGACGGAAAGATCTCCCAGCAGCTCTTCGTAGAGGATCTGGCCTACAATCTGCAGATTCCCGAATCCCAATTCCTGGAGCCGGCCATCGACCAGAAGAAGAAGGCCAAGTGGGAAGAGAAGATGCGCAAGCGGTTGAAGAAGCAGGAGGAGCGGGACGCCAAAGCGGCGGGGGAAACGGAGAAGGAGCGGGAGAAAAGAAGGAAGGGTCGGCGGAACGACTGATCCTGGCCGGAGTTGCCGAATCGCGTCCGGCGCTTCCGGATGTGTCCTCCGGTCCACACCGCTGTGTCCTCCAGGTCACACCATGCGCTCCTCGCAGGGACGTTCGAATTACGAAACCCACTGAAAATAAAGGCTTTCTCCATTTTTGGCCTGTATCTTGCATCACAGTCCAGGCCAGATGCAGAGGACCATCCGCCGCCCGTACAAACTCAGTGGAGTCGGGCTCCACACCGGATGCCGGGTAACGGTCGAGTTGAAGCCCGCTCCGGCAGGGACCGGCGTCCTCTTCCGCCGCATCGATTTGCAGGGTTTCGAGATCGAGGCCTCACGCCGGTACGTCTCCCGCGTGGTCCTGGCCACGACCCTCATGAAACGGGGGGTGATGCTCTCGACGGTGGAGCATCTGTTGTCGGCCGCCTACGGCCTGGGCCTGGACAACCTCTACATCGACATCGATTCTCTGGAGGTCCCTATCCTGGACGGTTCCTCCCGGCCCTTCGTGGAGGGCATTCAGGGTGTTGGGATCCAGGAGCAGGACGCTCCCCGGATCTTCATCAGGGTAGACAAGCCGATCCGGCTGACGGATGGGGAGAAGTTCGTGTCGATCGAGCCTTCGCCTGTCTTTCGCGTGACCTACGAGATCGATTTCACCCATCCCGTCATCGGCCGCCAGCGGTTGGACTTGAAGGTGACGCCCGAAGTCTACGCACGGGAGATCGCTTTTTCCCGAACCTTCGGATTCTATCGTGAAGTCCGCCAGCTTCTGGCCAACAATCTGATACGCGGCGGCTCCTTCGAGAACGCAGTGGTGTTGAGTGACGACGGCGTCATGAGCGGAAAGCTCCGGGCGCCCGACGAGTTCGTTCGCCACAAGGTCCTGGATCTGATCGGCGACGTCTCCCTCTGCGGCAGCCCGGTGATCGGGCATATTCGCGCCTACAAGGCCGGACACGCCCTGCATACGGGTCTGGCGACGGCGTTGTTTCGAAACGCGTCCCGCTGGCGGGTTTCCGAATCGGAGCTGGAGGCGGCGGAGGCGAGTGTCGCCGGCTGAGCCGAAAAGTCGCCGTACCCCTTCCACTATAATTACGCCTGATGCCGTGGCTTCCGCTGTTCTCTTCCGGGATTCGAGGTGAGTCTGAGAGGCTGTTTCCGTATCTCTGCCTCAAGCGCGTGTTCCGCTCGGCCGCGGTCACCGGTTGGATGCTGGTTTGCCTCAGCCCCGAACTGCCGGCCCAGAATCAAGGGGAGCTGCTGCTGGACCTGGGGAGTCGAAGGTCGGCGGTGGCGATGGAGCAGCGGTCCGGCAAGCCCTACGTCAGCCTCAAGGACATGATTTCCGCCCTCCGGCTCGAAGGCCGGGAATTGAAGGACCGGTTCAATCTGTCCGGTCCCGGCGGAGAACTCCTGTTTCTGGATCGAAGACCGCTGGTTCGGGCGGGAGTCGACTACCTTCTCATGTCCTCACCGGCCTGGAAGAAGGGACCTTCGGACTGGTATATCCCCGAGGACTTCCTGGTTCGGGCGCTGGCTCCAGTCCTTCCGGGGCGCTTCTCCAAAACCGGCGCCGCCAGGTATCGGTTCGAACCCCGGGATCTGAATCAAGTGAAGGTGCAGGTGACGAATCATTCCAGCCATGTCCGGATCGAGTTCTCCGCCAGCCGGCCGGGTCCGGTCCGGGTCCACGACAGGCGGGACTACCTTGAAGTGGAGTTCGGGCCTTATCGGGTTCGTCCCGGCGCCACCCGGGGAAACGCTTCGTCCCGTCTGGTGTCTGCGCTGAAGTTCAACTCGCGAGATCCGTTCGGGACGTTCCGCATCCACAAGGGGCAGGACTATCGCCGTTACCGCGAGGTCGAAGACGCCGGCGATTCGACCAAGGTCCTGGAGGTCCACGGCCGTATCCGGCGGGCTCCGGACAGGGCCTCGAGAGCGGTCCCGGCCACTGCCGGAACTCCCGATCCGGCTCCCGCGCAGCGGTCCCGGCTCAGCACGTCTCGGAGCCGGCGGGAGAGTCCCGTGATCGTCGTCGACCCGGGCCATGGCGGAAGCGATCCTGGAGGAATCTGGGAGGGAGATCTGGGGGAGCAGGGGTTTGTCGAGAAGGACCTGGCCCTCCAGTTTGCTCTGCAGTTGCGTGACGAGTTTCGGAATCACGGTCTGGAGATGGTCCTGACCCGGGATCGGGACGTGAATCTATCTGCAGCGCAGCGCAGCGCCGTGGGCAACTCCAATCGAACCCGGGCCTACCTGAGCCTCCATTTGGGCAGGGCTCCGGATGGGGAGATTCAGGGTGGCGTGGTCTATTTTCATGGGAAATCCCCGGTCATGCCTCCGCCGGAGCCGGAAGAACTCGACGGGGAGTCGATGGTTCTTCAGGACGGCCGGACTCCGGACCTCCCGCAACCGGAGTCGGAGACTGAGGAGGACGAGGAGACGGAGGCCGTCGAAGTGGTGGTGACCCAACCCGAACCCGAGCCCGAAGAGGAAGGGGAGTTCGTTCTCTGGGAATCGGGCCAGGAGCGATACCAGGCGCGCAGCCGGGAGTTGGCCGTGGTGGTTCAGGAAAGCCTGAACCAAGTTTACGAAGTTGAGCATCAGGTCATCGAGGCGCCATTGACGGTCCTGCAGTCGGTGGCGGCGCCGGGAATCGTGGTTGAGTTCGGGCACCTGACCAACTCGGAAGACCGGTGGAACCTGACTCTGGAAACCTTCAACCAGCGTCTGGTTTCGGCCTTGTCGGCGGCGGTCGCCGCTTTCCTGGAAGGGCCTCCCGCCGGAGGTGATTCGGAATGAACGAGCTGCGGATCGCGCTCTCCCTGTTCCTGTTGATCATCATCGCTCTGGGAGTCGGGTACTACCTCACCGAGGAGGAGTTGAAGCGGCAGCGGCGAGTCGGATCGGAGGACCCGCAGGTCTCGGAGCCGGATCGCATGCCTTCCCCCTCCGGAAGTTCCTCGGGTGAAATGCAGGTTCGGGTCTTCTTCTGCGCGCCGGGCGCCACGGCTCCCGGCGAAGGGTTTCTCGTGTCCGAGGAGCGCACCGTCCTGCAGACGGGAGAGCCGGTGTTCAACGCTCGGCAGATCGTGGACGAAGTGATCCAGGGTCCTGAGGAAGAGGGCGCCGCGATTTTTCGGCAAGACGCCACGATCAGGCAGATCTTCGTTCTGGAAGACAAGACGGCGGTAGTGGACATCAGCCGGAAGACGGCCGAAAGCTTGGCCGGTGGCATCCGAATGGAACTGTGCGCCATCCACTCCATCACCCGATCACTGGTCGAGAACCTGGAGGAGATCGATCAGGTGCGGTTCCTGGTGGGCGGCAAACAGGAGCTCACACTTTCCGGTCACGTATCCATAGGGAAACCCTTCCTGTAACAGTCCGTGGCGAAAGTCCCGCGAGCACCGAAACCGTTCCTGCGCCCGCCGGACCAGGCGCGATGAGGGAGCATACCGGGAGTATGTGAGCCGATAGCAACGCAGTCCGCCGGGATGCGGGGACGGTCGAATGCCGTGACGACTCTTGCCACAGGCTGTTAGTATTGCTCCTTCCGAACGGAGAGGCGGACAATAGCGATGAATCGTAGGAATGACGGGCGGCTCCCCGACGAGTTGAGGCCGGTGAAGGTCACCACCGGCTTCACGAAGCACGCGGAAGGCTCGGTCCTGATGGAGTGCGGAGACACTCGGGTCATCTGCACGGCAAGCGTCGAGAAGAAAGTCCCTCCCTTCCTGAGGGGAGCCGGTCAGGGCTGGGTGACCGCCGAGTACGGGATGCTCCCCAGGTCCACCAATACTCGCATGATTCGCGAAGTCTCCAAGGGCAAGATCTCGGGGAGGAGCCAGGAGATTCAGCGCCTGATCGGCCGGTCGCTACGGGCAGTCGTGGACTTGCAGCTCCTGGGTGAGCGGACGATCTGGTTGGACTGTGACGTTCTTCAAGCGGACGGTGGAACCCGCACCACCTCCATCACCGGCGCCTTCCTGGCCCTGGCTCTGGCGCTGAATCGAATGCGCGTGGAGCGAACTCTGCAAGTGCCGGTGCTCCTGTCTCCCGTGGCTGCGGTCAGCGTGGGCATCGTGGGAGACGAACCGGTGTTGGACCTGAACTATCGGGAAGATTTCGCCGCCGAAGTGGACATGAACGTCGTCATGACCGGCCAGGACGAGTACGTCGAGATCCAGGGGACTGCCGAAGGAGACCCGTTCAGCCAGGACCAGTTGGATCGGCTCCTGGAATTGGCTCGCGGCGGAATCCGCCAGCTGATCTCCAGGCAGCGAACCGTGTTGGAACAGACCACGGACGATGCCTCCCGACTCTTTCGACCGGATCCTGCGTCGAATCGTTTTGCGATTCCTGTTGGCAACACGAAATAAGGGAAAAGCGGCGGAGGTCCTCCACGCCTTGAGAGGACTCCCGGTGCAAGTGGATCTGCTCCCGGACCGTCCCCGGATCCCGGAACCGGAAGAGACTGGCCGGACCTTCCGTGAGAACGCACTGCTGAAGTCGCGCTACTACTCCCGTCTCACGGGAGTTCCCACTCTTTCGGAGGATTCCGGGCTGGCCGTGGAGGTGCTGGACGGACGTCCCGGAGTCCATTCCGCCCGTCTGGCCCCCACCGACGGGGAGCGCATCCGGACCCTGCTGAAGCTGATCGCGAAGGCCGATCCGGACTGGCCCGACTCTCGCCCGCGAGCTCGCTTCGTCTCGGCGTTGTGCCTGTCCCTGCCGGAGGAGCGAATCGAGGTCCAGGGTGAAGTCTGGGGACGGATCGTTTCCGAGGCCCGGGGCACCAACGGCTTCGGCTACGACCCCGTCTTCTTTTATCCGCCCTTGAACCAGACCTTCGCCCAGCTCACCATCGAGCAGAAGAGCCGGATCTCCCATCGCGCCCGGGCGTTGCAGAAGCTTCGAGCCCGGCTCGGAGGCATTTGAGGACAAGTCTCGGTTCGCGGGTCTGGGCGGAGTCAGCCGGCCGCCCCGATCGCCTGCCTCAGTTCTTCGGGCGTGTGGACCGGCCTCTGGCAGACGTAGTCCCGGCAGACGTAGGCGGCGGCCTCGCCGTCGAACGAGGTTTTTCCGGCCAACAGCGGGATCCGGGCCCCGAGGCCATCATCCTCGCCGGATGCGACCGCCAGAACCTTGTTGGGCAGGTATTGGTCTCTCACCACTTGGATCAGTGGAGCCCTCTGCCCAGCCGGTCCAACGACGGCGATCTCGTGAACAGGGCCCAGAAAGTGGTCCAGAGCCTGGAGCCAGAAGCCGAAGGCCAGGGGATGGCGTTCCAGGGCCAGCGAGACTCGCCGGAGCATGCTTTCGGCCTTCTCCAGATAGTCGGATCGTCCCAGCAGCTTGTGGAGTCGAAGCAGGTTCAGGCAGGATACGGCGTTGCCGCTGGGCGTGGCGTTGTCCATGAACTCCTTGTGGCGAATCAACAGGCGCTCGTGGTCCGTGGGGGTGAAATGGAAGTCTCCTTTCTCTTCGTCCCAGAAGAGCTCCAACTGGACTTCCGTGACCTCGGCGGCCCGTTCCAGCCAGACCGGATCGCCGGTGGCCTGGTACAGGGCCAGCCAACCCTCGGCCACTTGGGCGTAGTCGTCGAGATAGCCGTTGAGGCGGGCTCGGCCCTCCGTCCAGTTCCGATGAAGGCGGCCGCCGATCCACATCTCCGAATAGAGGAACTCCCCGTTTCTCAAGCTCGTTTCCAGGTACTCCGAACTGTCGAAGGCGAAGGCGGCCTCGGCGAAAGCCGTGAGCATCATGCCGTTCCATGAAGCCAGGACCTTGTCGTCCAACCCCGGCCGGATCCGTTTCCTCCGGATTTCGAACAGCCGGCGTTTGGCCCCGGCCAGAAGCCGGTCCAACTCTTCCGGGGTCATGCCCAGACTCTTGGCGTAGGGCCCCTGTTCCAACCGGGGGTGCAGGATGTTGGAGCCCTCGAAGTTTCCGTGGGCGGTGACGTCGTAGTAGTCGCAGAAGATTCGCGCGGTTTCCGAATCCAGTGCGGATTCCACCTCTTCGAGGCTCCAGACGTAGAACTTGCCCTCGTGGCCTTCGCTGTCGGCGTCCTCGGCCGAGTAGAAGCCTCCTTCCTCCGAATCCCACATCTCCCGCTGAACGTAACCCAGGGTCTCGTGGACGATCTGCCGGTAGAAACTGTTGCCCGTCAGTTGCCAGGCCTCCAAATAGACACGAGCCAGGAGCGCGTTGTCGTAGAGCATCTTCTCGAAATGGGGCACCAGCCAGCGATCGTCCACCGAGTAACGGTGGAACCCGCCGCCCAACTGGTCGTAGATTCCGCCCCGGGCCATTTCGTCCAGCGAAACCTCCACCATCCGGAGGGCGGAAGTCCGTTCGTTACTCCTGCAATAACGCACCAGGAACGCAAGCACCATGGAGCTGGGGAACTTGGGGGCTTGCCCGAAGCCTCCGTGGCTGTGGTCGAATTGCTGGTAGCACCGATCGTGGGCCTGATCCAGGATCCTCTCGTCCAGATCGCCGGGGGCCAGGCCCCACGCAAAGGCCTCGTCGAGTCTCTGCAAAGTCCGGTCCCGGCCGGACTCGATCTCCTGGCGGCGCTCGGCGAAGGCGTCCCTCACGCCCTGGAGGATGCGGGCGAAGCCGGGACGTCCATAGCGGTCCTCGGGAGGGAAGTAGGTTCCACCATAGAAGGGGACGAGGTCCGGCGTCAGGAAGACCGTCAGCGGCCAACCTCCGCTGCCGGTGGTCATCTGGACGAAGCTCATGTAGATGGAGTCCACGTCGGGGCGTTCTTCCCGGTCGACCTTGATGTTGATGAATCCCTCGTTCATCAGGGAGGCGATGCGCTCGTTCTCGAACGATTCGTGCTCCATCACATGGCACCAGTGACAGGAGGAGTATCCGATGCTCAGGAGGATCGGCTTGTCCTGTTCCTTCGCCTGGTTCAGAACTTCGGGACTCCAGGAATGCCAGTTCACCGGGTTGTAGGCGTGCTGGATCAGATAGGGACTGGTCTCGTCAATCAGCCGGTTGGGGCGGTGCGTGCCGAATGCGGTCATGTTGGAACTCCCTGGAAGGTTGCGTCCTGCGGTTCGGATCCGTTCACCGGGCCTGGACCGATCCCGGGGCGCCGGCCGGAAATGAGGCCGGCAGTCTCTGGTAGACAGTGGGGTCCGAAACCCCGGCCCGGGCGAAGGCGTTGGCCCGTTCCCTGCAGGTCCCACAACTGCCGCAGTGGAGCTCTTCTCCCCGGTAGCAGCTCCAAGTCAGATCGTAGGGTACCCCCAGGCGGCTGCCCAAACGGACGATGTCGGTCTTGCCCAGGTGCAGAAACGGCGCCAGCAGTTGGATGGGCTCGTAGTGGCAAAGGCCGGCAGTCTTGGCCAGAGCCTGGACGAATTCGGGCCGGCAGTCCGGATAGACCTCGTGATCCCCCGCATGGGCGGCGTAGGCGACCGTGTCGCATTCGGAAGAGATGGCCCAGGCCAGGGCCACGGCCAATATCAGCATGTTGCGGTTGGGGACCACGGTGACCTTCATGCTCTCCGGGTCGTACTCGCCCGATGGGATCTCGACGTCCGGGCTGGTGAGGGCGCTCCCCGCCAGGAATCCCACGACCGCGGAAAGGTCGGCGCTCTTGAAGGGGACCTCCGCCTGAGCGCAGATCCTGGCGGCGGCGTCCAGTTCCTTGAGGTGACGTTGTCCGTAGTCGATGCCCAGTGCCTGGACGTGGTGTCCCTGGGAGAGAAGCTGATACAGAAGGGTGGTGGAGTCCATCCCGCCCGACAGCGTCAGAACGACTCTTTTTCGAACCACCGTTCCCCTTTCTGCGCTTGAACAACCCAGAGGTTAGCACAGGCAGAAATAGGAGTGCGGTGTAGGGGTACCCCTTGTGGGTGCCTCTTTGACTCCTAATTCGTTCGGTTGCAGGATCGGAAGCGGCGGTGGATCAAGCTGACCAGGCAGCCGGCAGCCAATCCTATGGAGAGCGATACCGGCAGGATCCACTGGAAGCTGAAATCCACGATTCCCGTCCGTTCCGACAGCGGAACCCAGCCCAGGTCCAGGAACATCTGGTTGAGCGGCCCCCAGTAAGCCACCGAGGCAGCACTCAAAAGGGCCGACAGCGACCCGGCAATGACTCCCAGCGAGGTCGAAAAGGGAACGAACAACGAAAGGAAGAAGAGCAGAAAGATGGCACCGACGTACAGATGAAGGGTTCGTTGCGCTATTTCCAAGAAGTTCCCCGGCACGTTCCCGACCAGAAAAGAGGAGCCTAAGACCACGATCAATCCGATGGCGAGAGCCAGTGCCTGCGAGAGGCGGACTCGGCCGATTTCGCTCAGGGCACGCCGCCGAAACCGCCCGACGAAGTCGGTCACGATCACCGCGCTGAGAGAGTTGACACCGGAGTCGACGCTGGACATGGCCGCGGCGAACAAGCCGGAGACGACCAGCCCCGAAATGCCAATGGGGAGGTGGTGAACGATGTAGTGAGGGAAGACGCGATCGGCCCCGATGCCCGGGGGGAGAAGCTCCGGACGCGCCTCGAAGAAACCCATCAGGGAGAAAGCTACCAGGGCCAGAATCAGGCTCACCAGGAGACCGGCCGCCGAGTTCAGCAGAAAGGAACGCCGTGCCGCCCTCACGTCCCGAGTGGCCATGAAGCGCTGTACCGCCGTCTGATCGCCCCCGGCGGTGCAGACCCACCAGAGGGTTCCTGACACAATCGACCAGAACGCCGTGACCCGGACGTTGGGATCCAGGCTGAAGAGGGGTTGAGTTTCCCAGGTGGGGCTCCACTCGGTCGGAAACCAACCGAATCCGCCGAGTCGAATCGTCACCGTGATCACGACCAGCAGCGCTCCGCCGCACAACAGGCAGAACTGCACGAAATCGGTGATGACGACGGCCCTCAGACCGCCGAAGGACGCATAGGTGATGGCCACGGCCCCGATCACCAGCGCGACATAGGGAAGCTGGTCCTGCTCCAGACCCAGCATCAGCAGCATGGCTTGCGCGCTCAGGTGGATGAGCAGCGACATCCAGGTCAGCCGGAGCATGATGAACAGGACGGCTCCCAGCATGCGAACGCTCAAGCCCCTTTTCTGTTCCAGCAGTTCATAAGCGCTGATCACCCGAAAGCGCATGTAGGCCGGGACGATCAGATAGCCGACGATGAGGTAGTAGAAGGGGATCGAGAGGGACGAGGTCAGGATGACGGGCCCCTTTCCGTAGACTTCGCCGGGAGTCGCCAGGAAGGAGATGGTGCTGAACAGGGTCACGAACATGGAGACTCCGATGAGCCCCGGGTTCATGGTCCGGTTGCCCACGAAGTACTCGTCCAGGTTCTTCTGGCGTTTCCGGTAGTACCAGCCCAGGGCGATCATGCCCAAGGCATAGGCGGCGATGATGACTCCGTCGATCCAGTGGAGTCCGCTGCTCTCGGCGTACGCCGCCGTTGCGGCCGCGGCTTGGGCGCCGCCTCGGGCTTGAGCCAGGGACAGGGTCGCCGCCGGCACCAACCACAGCGGAAGGTGGCGCGGACCCTTCATTCCTCTGACCCGCCTCCCTGGGCGGGGAGCAGGTTTGAAGCGCTTCGGCTAATCATCCGTAAGGGACTGAGGATACTATTTTTCTTCAGCTTGCATGGCGCCCCGGTGAGGAATGCGGAGCCGGGGTCCGAACGGTTTGCCCTGCGGTCAGGGGTCGGCGTCCGTACGGGTTTTCCGCCACGCCTCCACGCCGGCGATATTGCGTTTCAGGATCTCCTGCTGAGGTCCGGCCCGGCCCCCAAGATAGACGGCCATGTCGGAATCGAATTCCTCGGGGGTCTCGAACACCTGTCCCCGGTCCCCGGTTTCTTCGATCCAGCTCGCCAGGGTTGTCCGCATCGAAGCGAGCGTCGTCCCATGCTCTTCTTCCCCGGCCAGGTTTCGCAGCTCCCGGGGATCCGACTCGAGATCATAGAGCTCTTCCTCGGGGCGGGGCTGGAAGAACATCGCCGCCCCCTCCGGCGACAGCGAGCCCCCGGCCTCCATCTCCCGCAACGCCCGGATGACGGCCTTGCCGTCCTTGTAGCGGTTCGGCTGCAGGTGCGGGCGCTCCGGCACGAAATTGCGGATGTATTTATAGCGCTCGGTGCGCACGCTACGGATGCGGTCGACCGTTTCGTCGCAGCGGTCTCGGGCCGACACCACGTAGTCGCGGGGCTCGGCGTCCGGTCCGAAGAGGGGGCGTCCTTCCATCCACGCCGGGATCCGGATGCCGGCGAAGGCCAGCGTGGAAGCCGCCACGTCGATGTGGGCGACCAGGTCCCGGCGGACCGTGCCGGGACCGATCCGGCCCGGAGCCCGCACGATAAGTGGAATCTTGATCCCTTCCTCGGTGAGGAACTGCTTGCCGCGGGCATGGCTCACGCCATGGTCCGTCAGGAAGAACACCACGGTGTTCCCGGCAACGTCCTCCCGCTGGAGGCGCTCCAGGATCCGGCCCACCTCCCAGTCGACGTGCTCGATGGACTCCAGGTATTGGGCCCAGTCCGTGCGCAGCGCCGGATGGTCGGGATAGTAGGGGGGCAACTCGACGGTCTCGGGGGAGACGCCGTTGGTCCGGACCCCCTCGAGGGGGGCCGGCGTCCGCTGGTTTCGCCGCTTTCCGCCCCGCAGCTGGACTTGGGCGAAGAACGGCTGTCCCCCGGCGCGTCCGGCCCAGTCGGCGCCGTCGTAGCAGTCCGTGGTGAAAGTCCCGCGAGCACCGAGACCGTTCCTGCGCCCGCCGGACAAGGCGCGATTCGGGTGCATACCGGGAGTATGTGCCCGAATCGCAACGCCGTCCGCCGGGATGCAGGGACGGTCGAATGCCGTGATGACTTTTGCCACGGGCTGGTAGAGGTCCTGGTCGAACTGGAAGTTGTAGTCGGTCTTGCCCTCGACCGGCTCGCCCGGGTCCCTGAAATCGCCGTTGGACACGAAATAGCCCGCTTGGCGCAGAAGCGCGGGGACGGGCGCCACCTCGCCGGGAAGTAGGATCTTCACAACTCCCCGGCCGCTTCGATGGTTGTGCGCTCCGATCGTCGTCTGGTACATCCCGGTGATCAGGGCCGAGCGCGACGGCGAACAGACCGGAGCCGTGACGAACGCCCGCGTGAACACGGCTCCCTCCGCTGCCATCCGGTCGATGTTCGGGGTCTTGGCCAGAGTCTCTCCGTAGGGTCCGTAGTGGTCCGACTGATCCTCGGAAACGATCCAGACGATGTTGGGCCGTTCGGCGGCGGGCGGAGCGCACGCCAGGAGTGCGGTCAGGATTACCAGGAACCAGGGCAGGCGCCGCATGAGGTGCCGGCATCATATCCGATGACAGACGCTTGGCGTCAAGGATCAGGCTGCCTGGAAGCGGCGGCTTTCCAGCCCTCGAACTCCCGAGGCTGCAATTTGGCAGGAGGGGAAGGGCGGCTGGAAAGTTATCCTTCCTCAGAGGACGAAGGAGGCCGCCCACAAGGGGGCGCCCCTGCTAGTCGCTCACCCAGTGCCGGTAGAGCGGCTTGACCTGCTCCGGCAGAGAGGCGAAGACCGAGGCCGGAACCGGGACCTGTTCGTTTTCGTCCCGCCCGGGCTCGTCCACCATTTGGATGCGCTCGATCGAGCCCGGCCTCAGGATGTCCAGATTGAGCCACCAGGGGGCATAGCGGACCGCCATTCCCACCCTGGGCCGGTCGCTCCGATTGGGAGCCGTCGAGTGCCAGAGCCGGCTGTCGAAGATCAGCACGCTACCGGCCCGTCCGGCGGCGTGTATCTCGGTGGGATACGGGCGCGAGGGATCGACGCCGTTGTCACCGGTGGGGTTGTTGGAGGACCGGTGGCTCCCGGGCACGACCAGAGTGCCCCCCGTCGCGGACGAAAAGGACGACAACATCCAGATGGTGGTCAGGTGGGCGACCATGTCCGGGTAGGGCGCGGGGATGTGTCCTGCGCTGTTCTGATTGAAGGGCCAGTCGGCGTGCCAGCGTCCCCGCTCGTTCCCCGGATAGTTGATGATGGCCGTGGTGAAGGAGATCCGAACCGGCTTCCCCAGAAGAGCTTCGGCGATATCCAACATTCGGCGGTCGGCGAGATAGGGGCTGAAGGACTGATCGAACGCCAGCAGCCCCGTCCGGGCGCCCACGCCCTGAATCCTGGCCGAGCCCCCACTGGACTCGACCGCCGATCGGACGCTCCGGCGGATGTCTCCGACCTGGGACGGAGGAATGATCCCTTGCAGAACGCACCATCCGTCCAACTTCAAGTGTATTAGCGCTTTTTCCAGATTCATGATCTCTACCCGTCTCCGATTTGCGAAAGTCGTCTCAAGTTGCGGATCATTTCAGCGCGTCGGCAGGTACCGAATATGCCGGATCCTGGGCGTAAACGAGTACAGTTCCGCCCTCTTGAGGTGGAATCGCAATCGGATGGGCCGGCCCTGGATCAGGTGGCAGTCCCGATTCCCGTTCCACTCCAGGACGTGCCGGACGCTGTCGCTCGTGAGGGGCTTGCAGTCCATCCGGCCGAATCCCTCGATGACCCTTCCGTCGGGACCCAGGACTTCCACCCGGATCGTCCCGCCTTCGGCGTCGGCGTTCACCTCCAGCTCGTCGCCGATGAAGACGAGGGGCCTGGTGGTGAGGGTTCCCCTGTCCGCGGCCTCGACGGCGACGAAACCGTCCAACCGCAACCTGGCCAAGCCGACCCCGCTCGACTCCGAGTCGCCGTGGTGCCGGACGCCCCCGTGGCGGGTGGTGCTTCCCAGGTAGTAGATCCAGATCTCGTCGCCGATCACGAGGGGAGGTTGAAACGCGTAGACGCTGCCCCAGTCCCAGTCCTGCCCATGCTCGCCGTAGGGGAGGACGGTGGCTTCCCGGGCGATCCTCCCCCAGTCGCGCCCTCCCTGTTCCAGCTGGTTATGCGGGATGGCGCCCTGGGGGCCGACCCGGGTCCAGGTGAGGCCGTTGCGGCTGAAGGTCAACTGGGTGTCGGCCTTGTCCATCCACAACTTGTTCGCCGGGATCGGTTCATTGGTCTGGCCGTGGTAGGCCTCCAGAAATCCGATGTAGACCCCTGCGTAGGGCATGATCTTCATTCCGTAGTGTTGGGTTGCCGACGGTTCGTCCATCTTGGACCGGCGGATCACGGTGAGCTTCGGCGACCAGTGGACGAAGTCCTCGCTCTGGGTTCTGGCGATGAGTCGGATGTTGGGCGGCCCGAAGCGGAGGTAGGTCACGTAGTTGCCCGCTCGCGCGTCCCAATGGGTGGAAGAGATGGTATCGCTGTGGGGAACGACCGGATTCAAGGCCTCCGGCGTCCAGCGGATGCCGTCGGGCGAGTAGGCGACGAAGGTGGCCCACCCGTTTCGGACCTTGGGGTCCACGTCACCGTACATCATCTTGTAGCGGCGTCGGGGATCGGGGTCCACCGGATCCTTGAAGACGGCCGGAGGATTGGCGTGGACGGGAGCGTCGGTGAGGTTGTTCCCGTCACGGGTGTTGATGATCGGTTTTTCCCAGACCAGCCCGTCCCGGGAGGTGGCGTAGCCCAGCACGCCTTCGATCTCCCAGCCGTCCGCCGTCTTCTCCTCCTTGATGAAGTAGGGGTACCACATCTTGAAGATCCCCTCCGGCTCGTCGTAGAGGACCGCGCCGCGGTTGAGCTTCTGGGTCTCCCAGGGCCGGTCGGGAACCAGCAGGGGATTGTCGGGGTGTTTCACGGCCCGCTTCAGGACTTTGCGGGCGCCCCTGAGCTCCTGGATGATGTGATCGTCGATGAACAGCTCTTTGCCTTGGACGATGACGGCGTCCCCCAGGATCGCGTCGTCCAGATCCCGGAACGGCCCTGAAGCCGGCGGCTCGGGGATGCCGTCTCTCCGGCGGGTCCGGTCCTCTCTCTTCCGGTCGCCGCCTGCCGCCTCCGATTCCGGATTCTCCGGACCCTCGTTTCGCCACCAGCGCAGTTCCTGGCTCCCCCGCTCGGCGCCGGCCACGATGTCGAGCCGCCCGTCGCCGTTCAGGTCGGCCAGCAGCACCTGATTGGCGCTGCGCCAATCCTCCTTCAGGACTTGGGTCCGCCAGAGCCGGCCTCGGACGCCCGGGTTTTCGAACCACGCGACACGGCCGGGGGACCGCCAGGAGGTGGCCGCGGCGTCGGGGTCGCCGTCGCCGTCCAGGTCACCGGCCACAACCTCGAAGGCGTCCTGAAAACCCTGGGCCAGCACGTGCTTGGGCCAGACGCCCGCCGCCGGTGCCCCCGTGTTCTCATACCAGGCGATCTGATGGGTTCTGGCGTCGCCGGGCTCCGCGTGCATCCCAAGGGCCATGAGAATGTCCAGGTCGCCGTCGCCGTCCAGGTCCACCGGCTGCCCGTGGGCCGGGTAGGGCGTCGCCGCGTCCACGGTGTGCCGCTTCCAGGACACCTTCCTGCGGCCGCGGCTTCCCAGGTTCTCGTACCAGACCACCAGATCCGCCTCGTGGACGGTGGCCAGCAGGTCCGGGTCCCCGTCCCCGTCGAAATCGGCCGCCCGAATGGTCAGGGTCTGGGCGGGGCCATTGTCCCGTGCACGCAGGTCGTCCTCGATGGGATGCCGCGGCCAGCCTCCGGTTCCGGGCCACCCCCGGTTCTCGAACCAGAAGAAGTGGCTCCCCTTCCAGGCCGAAGCCGCCGCATCCAGATCTCCGTCCCCGTCCAGATCGGCGAGGTCCACGTCGTAGGCGTAGGGCATGGCCCGGGTGATGACCAGACGTTGCCACAGTCGTCCGTCCTGCGGGGTCCCGCCGTTTCGTAACCAAAGCAGGTTGCCATGGAGGTTCTTGACCGCCACGACGTCGAGGTTGCCATCGCCGTCGACGTCGCCCACCACATGGCGCTCCAGGCGTTCGGGGTCGTCTCTACTGATGTAATGCCGCCGAAAGTTTCCGGAACCGTCGTTCTCCAGCCAGTAGAGGGCATCGTGTCCGAAGGCGTCGGAGCTGGTCAGGTCCACGTCGCCGTCGCCATCCAGGTCCGCGGCAGCCACGCCGAAGGCATAGGTGTAGCCGTCGAGGATCAGGTGCTCGGAAAATCTGGCCGGTTGTCCCGGCAGGGAAGAGCCGAGACCCAGCGTGGCCAGGACAAGGCCGAGCAGAACCGGAGCGGGGCGGGTCGCAGGAGCAGGACTTTTCATTGAGATCCGCTGGCCTGGGAGCGGCTCGGCGGATCGTCCCTCGGCGACGGACCCTGGTTTTGCCACCAACGCAGTTCCTGGGTGCCCTTCTCGGCGCAGGCCACGACGTCGAGGCGGCCGTTGCCGTCCAGGTCGGCGATCAGGATCTGATTGGCGCTCCGCCAGTTTTCCTTCAGGAGGTGCATGGACCAGGGTTCACCCCTCCGCCCGTGATTCCGGAACCACGCCACCCGCCCTGGGGACCGCCACGAAGTGGCCGCCGCGTCCAGGTCGCCGTCGCCGTCCAGATCCCCCGCCACGACCTCGAAAGCGTCCTGGAAGCCGTCGCGGACCAAATGCTTGGGCCAGGCGCCTGCCGCCGGGGTCCCGTTGTTCTCGTACCACGCGATCTGATGGGTGGTCGCGTCTCCGGGCTTCCCGTGCATTCCCATGGCCATCAGGATGTCCAGGTCGCCGTCGCCGTCCATGTCCACCGGCTGTCCGTGGATAGGATAGCGAGTGCGATCGTCCACGACATGCCTGGTCCAGACCACGGGCGCCGTCCTCAAGCGCGGCCAGGACGCCTCGGTCGCCGTGGAGCGCCGATTCTCATACCAGATGATGAGGTCGGCGTCGGGTGCCGTCCCCAGAAGGTCCAGATCCCGATCCCCATCGAAGTCTCCGGCCCGCATGGTCCGGGTCCTGGAGGGTCCGTTGTCACGGCCGCGAATGTTGCTCTCGATTCCGTGCCTGGGCCAGCCTCCCCGACCGGGCCATCCGGTATTCTCGAACCAGTAGAAGTGGCTCCCCTTCCAGCCGGAAGCGGCCGCATCCAGATCCCCGTCGCCGTCCAGGTCGCCCAGCACCACGTCGTAGGCGTAGGGCATGCCCTGGGTGAGGACGACCCTCTGCCAGAGCTTCCCGTCCTGGGGCGTCCCGTTGTTCCGGAACCAGAGAAGGTCGCCGTACAGGTTCTTGACGATGACCAGGTCCAGATCCCCGTCGGCGTCGACGTCCCCCAGGGAATGGCGTTCCAGCCGCTCGGGATCGTCCTTCTGGATGAGAAATCTCGTGAAGTTCCCGGTCCCGTCGTTCTGGAACCAGTAGAGGGAGTCGTGTCCGAAGGCGTCGGCGCTGGTCAGGTCCACGTCGCCGTCGCCATCCAGGTCACCGGCCGCGACTCCGTAGGTGTAGGTGTAGCCGTCCTGGATCAGGTGTTCCGTGAATCGAGGCGCCTGCGCCCGGAGCGGTCCCGCCAGGAAGACGGCGGTAAAGACGAAGGCGGTGACGCCGTTCATGGGGTCTCCTCTACCGGCAATCAATCACAGTCGAGGCGGCGTTGCAACAGGCCGGACCCGGGATGATCGCTAACGGTTCTGCCTTTCACCGGATCCCCCTCACCGAACCTGGAAGTTGAAGAAACTGCACGGCCCAGCGGGTAAGATGAAGACGAACGATTTTTCCCGCCATCAATTGCGGAACTGAGTTGCTGGCAGGGGAAACGTGGCCAGGGCGAGACACCCGAAGAAGGACGTTGAGAGCGCCCTTGCCGAAGCCGAGGTGGCCGACTGGACGGTGACGCCCACACCCTCCGGGCATCGTTGGGGTGTGATGCGATGCGGAGAGACCAGTCGCTCGGGGTGCCAAGTCTCGATCTGGTCCACTCCCCGCAATGCTGGTGCTCATGCCAACCAACTACGGCGTGCCATCAGACGTTGCCCACACGAATGGGAGTGAAAAGTACGAGAGGAACCATAGATGCCAATCCACCATTTCACACTGATTGTCGATGGCCCCGACCTGCAGGATGATGCGTTCATCGACGCGTTGTTCGAAGCGGGATGCGACGACGCGACGGTTGGTCGGACCGACGGTATCCAATATCTGGACTTTGACCGCGAAGCGGCCACCCGGGCCGACGCGATCCAATCAGCAGTGACAGAAGTAGAATGTGTTGATGGCGTCCATGTCGTTCGGATTACCACCGCCGAACCGCACCCCGCTTATACGTGAGACTCTGTTACACGAAGCGAGTATCAGTCGGAATACGGGTTCATTGGAGGGTTCGTGGCACGAAAGAGACTCCCAGGAAGCGGTGGAATGGCGGAGCTTGTTCGAGTGCCTTCTTATTGAGCGGGTCCCGTATCGCTACCGTCAGTACGGGATGAGTACGTTCTGCCGCGCACCTTTCGTCCCTTGAGGGGAAGGGGTTCAAGCTTCCCGCCTTCCTCCAGACGAAAATGGAGATCGGACGCGACCCCCTCGAAGGTTTGTACCGCTCCGCTTCGCCACCGGACGACCAATTGCTTTACCTCCGTCAACTCTCCCAAGCCGAAATGGAGCCGGAAGTCGTTGGTGGCCTGGTAGCTGGATCCTCCCTGGACCTCCTGCAACTGGCTCCAGGAGCCGGTCTGAAGAATGACGCGGGTGCCGATGGCGCTCCGATTTGATGGTCCTCCCTCCAGAGCCAGGTTCAGCCAGTGTCCGGCGTTTGCGGCACCCTCGTTGCGAAAGAGCGAGGGGCGCGCGTCCAGGTTGTTGACGGCCACGTCCAGATCGCCGTCATTGTCGAAGTCGGCGAAGGCCGCGCCCCGGCTGGACCACGGCCGCGAGAGATCTTCGCCCCATTCCCCGGCCGTCTCCCGGAACTTTCCGTTCCCCTGATTCCGAAACAGGAGCTTTCGCTGGGCGAAGCGGGTGCCCGTCTCGTAGCCGTCCACCTGCGGGTAGATGTGCCCGTTGGAAACGAACAGGTCGAGCCAGCCGTCGTTGTCCAGATCGGCGAAGTGGACCCCCCATCCCAGGAACTGCCAACTGGGGAAGGCCACCTCCGCGGCGTAGGTGACGTCCCGAAACAGTTTTCCTCTCCGGTTGCGGTAAAGGGTGTGGTAATCGTCGGAGAAGTTGGTGACGTACAGATCCAGAAAGCCGTCCCGATCATAGTCGCCGAAGGTCACGCCCATGCCCGCCTGTTCCCGGCCGTCCTGGTTGTAGGCGACGCCTCCCAGCGCCGCCACGTCCAGGAAACGTCCGTCGCCGCGGTTCCGGAACAGGAAGTTGGCCATGGAGTCGTTGGCGACGTAGAGGTCCGGGTCCCCGTCGTTGTCGTAGTCGCCCCAGACGGCCCCGAGGCCGTAGGCGGGCGGCACCTCAATGCCCGCCTCGGAAGTCATTTGGGTGAAGGTCCCGTCCCCGCGGTTGCGATAGAGCGCATCGGGGGCGGCTGCCATCTCCTTGGGGCCGCAATGGACCGTGATTCCCCGGTAGCCGCACTCGGGAGGACGCGGGGAATGGGGGTCGAATTCGACGTAGTTGGTCACATAGAGATCGATCCAGCCGTCCCCGTCGTAGTCACTGAAGGCGGCCGACGAGCTCCAGCGGGGGTTCCCGGCACCGCTGGCGGCGGTAACGTCGCTGAAGGTGCCGTCGCCGTTGTTGCGGTAGAGGATGTTGGGACCGAAGTTGCACAGGTAGAGGTCGGGCCAGCCGTCGTTGTCGATGTCGCCTACCGTGGCTCCCATACCCCAATGGGGACTAGTGAGGCCGGACCCGGCCGTGACGTCGGTGAAAGTGCCGTCGCCGTTGTTGCGGTAGAGGGCGTTGGAGACGGACCTCGTGCCGGCCAGCAACTCGTCCCACTTGCCCCCGTTCACCAGATAGAGGTCGGGCCAGCCGTCCCGGTCGTAGTCGATCCAGGCGACCCCCCCGCCGATGGTCTCCAGGATGTACTTCTTCTCGGGACTCCCGCTGTGGTGGCGGAAATCGAGGCCGGCCTCAGGGGCGACGTCCAAGAATCGGATGCTCAGCAGGAGAAGAATGCGGAGCATGATTCAGTATACGGTTCCCCTGGCAGAATCACCGAGTCGAGTGTTGATGGCAAAGAGCCCTCGATGGAAGATGTCGGGTCATTCGACCGGCGCGTATTTCCGGAACCGGTGCTCCGGATGCCTGTCATCGCGGGCTACGATGGACTGACCTCAATGGAGCGTTTACCCGCGAGGCTATAGATTTGAAAGTCTCTGTCCAGAGTCAGGATTCGTTTCTGAGCGTTCAAGATCTCGGTGAGCGAGGAAATACAAGAATGGCGACCGCGCATGAATGCCACATCCTGTGCCGTCTCACGCATCCACTTGTGTCCGCCCAACCGGATTCATGCAGAAAAATCTGGAACTTGGGCACCTACAAGTGCCGCGTTGGTAGCACCCGATCATGCAATATGCGAATCACGGCAATTCCGTATTCGGTCATGCGGTAATAGACAACGTGTCGCCCTACCCTGCTGCGGCTGTACCCTGTGCGGATGTGATCGCAAGCTGTTCCTAGTTGCGGCCTAACGGCAAGTTGAGCAAAAACGTCCGTCAATTCATCCGTGTAACGATTAGCCTGTTCCAGCCCCCACTCTTCGAGCGTATAGAGCCAGATGGCTTCAAGGTCGCGCTTGGCTTCCGGCGCTAATCGATATTCAGCGAACTTTTCGGGCATGTTTGGCGGCCATTTGCTCTTTGAACAGGTCGCCGTTGAACGCTTGTGGTTGTCCGCTTTCTTCGCCCCTGATCAACGCTCCCCGGATCGCATCCATCTCGGACCGGCGGGCTTGGTCGCGGCGGATCAAATCGCGGATATATTCGCTGTCAGTGGTGAAATCACCGCCATCGATCTGCGCCTTGATCCATTTGTCTTGTTGCTCCGTAACGGTGATATTCTTGCGGGTAGTCCCCATGTTGGCCTCCACGTCAGCCCAATCTAACCTCTCTCCCATCAACCACGCAGCATCGGAGTTCCTACCGGAGTCACTGACCAGAGCGGAATCCGCGCTGCTCCAGGGGAGGGCATCGTTTCCTGAGTCGGCCCGCCTCTGGCCCGGCCCAGCAGACGCATCACCATCAGAAAGACATTTTATAACGCCTAGCAGTCCGTGGTGAAAGTCCCGCGAGCACCGAGACCGTTCCTGCGCCCGCCGGACCAGGCGCGATGAGGGAGCATACCGGGAGTATGTGAGCCGATAGCAACGCAGTCCGCCGGGATGCAGGGACGGTCGGATGCCGTGGCGACTTTTGCCACGGGCTGCTAGCTTGGCATGGCCAAACGGGGCCGCGCGTCAATCCCGGCTGGAACCGATACGATCTTGCAGTACGCGCCCTCCGGACCCCCGGTATGCCTCGGCCGGGAGAGTCTTATGGAACCGGAAGTCAGGAGTTCCCCCAAATGGGGAAAGTCCAGAACCGCACGCCCATTGACCCAGATCCGGGCGTTGGAGCAATATTGCTGAGTTGTCCAAGTTCCATGCCACCTTCATAATGGATTTCCAACACTCACCCGATGGCCAGGTCGATTCTCACGGAATGGCCGGATACTGATGGAGAAGAAACGATGACGAACCAGTGGAAGCGCCGGCGTTTTCTCAGCACTGCGGGCCGCGCCGCGGCAGGGTTGGTGATTCTCCGCGACAGCCGTTCGGTCTGGGGCTACCCTGCCAACGAAAAGCTCAACATCGCCGTGGTCGGAGTCGGCGGCATGGGGGCGTGGAACCTCACCCACATGGCCGGGGAGAACGTGGAGTACGGGTCGGGCATGAGAGTCAAGCCGGCTTCACGTCCGGAGATGACCGGGGAGAACATCGTCGCTCTCTGCGACACTGACGAGCGGTCGGCGGCGGCTTCGGCTCCCAAGCGCCGGAATCCTCCGGGGGCCGCCTTGGCCCGCTATGGGCGAGCGAAGAAGTTCCACGATTACCGGCAGATGCTCGACGAGTTGGACCGCGAGATCGACGCCGTGGTGGTGACCACTCCGGACCACACCCACGCGCCGGCCAGTGTTGCGGCGATGCGGCGCGGCAAGCACGTTTACTGCGAGAAGCCGGGAGCCATCTCGGTCTACGAGGCCCGCATGCTGGCCAAGGTAGCCGCCGAGCAGAAGGTGGCGACCCAATTGGGAACCCAGATCCACGCCTCGGACAACTTCCGCCGCATCGTCGAGCTGATCCGCGGCGGAGCCATCGGCGAGGTGGAGGAATGCCATATCTGGGTCCGCTCGGGACGCAGCACGATCGATCGCCCGACGGAGACGCCGCCCGTCCCCAAAGGGCTTCACTGGGATCTATTTGTGGGGTCGGCGCCTTACCGCCCCTATCACCCCACCTATTCTCGCGGTTGCGGCGGCAACTGGCAGCGCTGGTGGGATTTCGGGACTGGCAGTCTCGGCAACGCCGCCACCCACTACTTCAACTTGGCCTTCTGGGCCCTGAATCTCCGCTATCCGATCTCGGTGGAGGCCGAGGGGCCGCCACCGCACCCTGAGACGGTTCCTGAGCGGCTTCAGGTCCGCTACCGGTTCCCGGCCCGCGGAGAGATGCCGCCGGTCACCCTGGCCTGGACGCAAGGCAGTCAACCGCCGCCGGTTTTTGCGGAAAACGCCTTCCCCGACTGGGCCTGGGGCGTCTTCGTGGGCACCGAGGGAATGCTGTGGGTGAACTACCCCCAGCGGATGCTCTGGCCTGAGAAAAAATTCGCGAACTTCGAACCGCCCAAGCCGAGCATTCCCCCGTCCATCGGTGCGGAAATCGGCCGCCACGCTCAGTGGATGGCGGCCTACAAGCATCACCCGGAGTGGCGTCGAACGGCTGAAGTCGGCCATCGTGCCGAGTGGATCGCCGCCTGCAAGACAGGGAGCCCAACGAGCAGCCACTTCGGCTATTCCGGCCCCCTCTCGGAGGCGGTCAACCTGGGTGCCGTTGCCTACCGCTCCGGAGCCAAGCTCGACTGGGACGCCGATAACCTGCGGGTCACCAACTCTCCGGAGGCTGACGCGCTGCTACGGCGGGAATTCCGGTCCGGTTGGACGTTGTGATCTCGATCGAGATTCCGGTTCAACGGAATCGCAACGAAAAGAGGTCGGCGTCGGTCATGACGAACCGCAGGCGCACGGGCATCCCGGCCACGCGTCGGAGCTGATCCCGGTCCCGGTTGTCGGCCCGGCGCCAGCGGGCCACACCCTCGATCTCGTCTCCCCAGATGGGGATCGAGTCCTGGAGGGCAAAGCCGGCCAGCGGCTTTCCGCCCGCATCCTGGATCTCCACCTGAATGCTTCCCGCCGCCGCCGTGGCGTAGTTCAACACCAGGTTCTCCCCTTGGAAGATCAGGGGCCGCGTCGTGAACTCGCCTCCGGGATGGCCGGCACTGACCGAGACGAACCCGTCGAGCCTCAGACTCATCCGCCGGATGTGGACACTGGGATAGGTGTAGTGTCGGGTCACGTACAATGAAATCTCGTCGTCTGCACTCCGGATGATTCCGCGGCCCACGAAGTTGGTCCGGTGGATCCAGTTCCGCCGGTTCCGTCCGGGCCGGATGAAGGCCTCCAGGAATCGATGCCAGTGCAGACCATCGCGGCTGCTCATGAAGACCCCCTCGGAGAGCCCCGGCCGCTCGGTGGCGCTCGCGTAGTCGTAATGCTGCGGGGCTCGCCACGGCACGAACCGCTTGGGAAAGGCCACGTAGATGTGGGGCGCGCGAAAATACGGGACCGTCGCGTTGGTGTAGAGATGTTCCTGAGGGGCGTCTCCGTAGTCGACCCACCGGCCCGGGGTCCATTGAACGAAGTCCTTCGAGGTGGCGTATTTGAGCGTGCGCACCCCGTGGGCGAAGTCTCGGTACAGCGCCACGTAATGGCCCCGGACGCCGTCCCAGAAGGCCACGTTGTGGGAATCGAAATACCCGTCGGTGATGACCGGTTCCGGCGCCATCCAGGTCCAGTGAACGCCGTCGGGGGACTGGAGGGGGACCAAGCCTCTCTGCTTTGAGTGGGGCGGGGCGCCGGGGACGGTCCGGTAGAAGCCGATCCCCTTGTAACGGGCCGATTCGGGAGCTTCGGGGTTCTCGTCGCGGAAGGGATTGAACTTGGTAACGCCCCCCAGGTCCAGAATGTTGTTGTCCCGGGACCCCTGAAACTCCACCTGGCCCAGAGAGGGCCGGGTCCAGCGGATGCCGTCCCGGCTTTCGGCGTAGCAACTCACTTTCGGATGCTGGGGAACGATCTTTTCTCCCGGAAGCAGTTCCTCCCGGATGATGTAGTCGTTGTTCGCGCTGCCCCGGTAGTACATGCGGTAGACGTCGCCGTCCCGGAAGATGGCGATATGAGCCGGCGTGTTGCCCTCCCAGGGCTGGTCGAACCGGAATACCTTCTCCCGGGGCTGAGGTTGCCCCAGCTCCAGTTCGACATCGTCCATGACGTCGATGAGATACCGGTCCACGAAGAGCTCCACGCGGCTTCCAATCTCCAGAACCTCCGGGGAGCTCCCTTCCGGTTGGGGCGCCGGGGCGCCGGTCGTGTAAGACGCAACGGCAACCGCCAGAAATGCCCAGAGCAGCGATCGAGTCGAGAGATCCTTCATGGTTCGGAATTGTACATGCAACGCCGCCTTCCTTCCCGTATTCTGTGCCGCTAGGAACGAGATGGTCCGATTCCGGGGTGGTCCCCTCAATTCATTCCGCCATCGGTCGGTTGCTGGCGGAGTCTGCATGGCTGTTTTCGCCGTGGCGTTGGCGTCTGGGCCGCCCTCCGAGCCCATCGCCCTGGGTTCCCGCCTGGAACCTCTGGTGGACCGGTTCCTGATCCATTCGCTGAACGGAGACGCACGCCTCCAGCTCCACCAGCCCCAACGCCGGGAGGTGGTCCTGGTGCACGACGCTCCCTGGGAGGGGAACCTCACCGCCCACCACACCCTGTTCCGGGATGGCGACCGCTACCGCATGTACTACGGGGGCCGGCACTACCAGCCGGGGCAGAAGGTCCGGCACGTGTTGGTCTGCTACGCCGAGAGCCGGGACGGCATTCACTGGACCCGCCCCAACCTGGGCCAGTTCGAGTACGAAGGGTCCCGCGCCAACAACATCGTCTGGATGGACGACCCCGGGGCCGACTCGGAACAGCGGAATCCCATGGCGGTCTTCAAGGACACCAACCCGGCCGCCGCCCCTGACGCCCGGTACAAGTCGATCGCCCGGGGCGACGACGGCGTCTACGCCCTGAAGTCGCCTGACGGCATCCACTGGTCCCTCCTGGCCAAGGAGCCGGTGATTCCCAAGGGGGACATGACCCTCGACTCCCAGAACTTGGCTTTCTGGGACAGTCTGAGGGGCCGTTACGTCTGTTATCTCCGGAGCGCGCGCACCCATCCCGCGGGGCAGCGGGTCCGTGACGTCAAGACCGCCGTCTCCCGCGACTTCCTGACCTGGACCGAGCCGGTCTTCCTGGAGTATCCGGGAGCCCCGGTGGAGCATCTGTACACCAACCAGATCCGTCCCTACGCCCGCGCTCCCCACATCTATCTGGGGTTTCCCAAACGGTTCGTTCCCGAAAGAAACCAGGACCGGGAATTCTCAGGAGTTTCGGACGGGGTCTTCATGAGCAGCCGGGACGGCATTCACTTCCACCGCTGGGGAGAAGCGGTCGTCCGCCCCGGACTTCAGCCGGAACGCTGGGTGACCCGCAACAACATGATCGGCTGGGGAATCCTCACACTTCCCTCGTCCGTAGCGGGCGAACCGGATCAGCTTTCCATCTACGTCACTGAGGGATACTACACGGGGCCGGCCAGCCGCCTGCGGCGTTACACCTACCGTCTGGACGGCTTCGTCTCGGTACGGGCGCCTCTGGCCGGCGGCGGAATGACCACACGGCTCATTCGCTTCAGCGGCTCCCGCCTGGTCCTGAACTACTCCACCTCGGCCGCGGGGAGCCTCCGGGTCGAGATCCAGGACGAGACGGGCCGCCCGATCCCGGGATACTCGCTGCAGGACTCCCGGGAGCTGTTCGGAGACTCGGTGGAACAGGCCGTGAGCTGGAAGGGGACGAGCGATCTGAGCTCCCTGTCCGGCAAAACCGTCCGTCTCCGGTTTTTGCTGAAGGACGCCGATCTCTACGCCCTCCAGTTCCTGCCGTGACATTGGCGGGGCCGATTTGCGGCGCGGAAGTCCCGCCCGTGCCGGATCGTCCGAAGAAGGCTCAGTTCCGGAACTGAAAGGCGTACAGTTTCACGTCCCGGAGCTTCCAATGGAGGCGCACCGGCCGCCCCGAGAGGGCGGAAAGATCCGATCCCGACCGCCAAGTCACGAGACGCCTGACCGAATTTCCGCCCAGCACGTGCGACTCCTCCAAGGTGTAGCCCGGGATCGGTTCCCCTTCCGGATCCAGCAGCGCGACCCGGACCGATCCGCCGGCTCCGGCATCCATGTTCAACTCGAGGCGGTCGCCCTGGAAGCGGATCGGCCGGCTGATGATCTCTCCGCCGCCATAGTCCGCGTCGGCGGACACGAAGCCGTCCAGCCTCAGGACGAGCCGGCTGATCACCCCGTTGCCTCCCTGGTCCAGCGCGTCCCTGTCGCCGTGGGTGTAGTCGAATCCCACGTAGTACATCCACAACTCGTCCCCCCGGCGCAGCATGCCCCGGCCCATGTACATGTGACCGCCGTCATAGGACCCTTCCCGGCCTCTTCGCACGAAGGGACTCCGGGAGGGGCGCGAAAAGTGGACACCGTCGCGGCTCAGCGCCAATTGAATGTCCATAGGGCCGTCGTTGCGCCGCGCCGACTCGCCCACAAAGTGGTAGTAGGCGCTGGGAAAGACGAAATAGGCCCGATCGGCGTAGGCGTACCGGATGGCGGCGGAGTTGTAGAAGTCGGCGTCCCGGCGGTCCTCCGCGTCCATGGCCAGGACGATCCTGGCGGCAGGCCACCGGTCCAGGCGATCGGTCGTCATGCGCCAGATCTTCCGGCCCTTCCGGACGCCGGTGGGGAGTTCCGGCCGCACGAGCGCGCCCCGGGAATCGAAGTGGCCGACGTACTTGGTGTAGGCGGCGTACTTGCCGATGACCGGGTCCCAGAAAGCCACGTCGTGGGTGTCGCTGATCTGGCGCGTGGCCGGCCTTCCGTACAGCGGCTTGAAGCTGAGTCCGTCGGCGGACGCGTAGATCCAGGATCCGGCTCCGGCGACCCGGTCCTCCAGCATGGCCACCCGGTTTCTTCCGAAATACTTGTAACGCTCCTCCGGCGGGGCGTCGGGATCGATGAACACGCTTCCCGGAGCCGTCGGAATCGAGATGTTGTTCTGTTTGGAGCCCCGAAACTCAAAGGCGCCCACGATGGGCTTGCGCCAGTGAATCCCGTCGTCCGATTCGGCGTAGCAGACGACTCGGTAGGGGAGCTGATCCTCCGGTTGACGGTGGTGCATGGCGTCATACCACATCCGGTATTTTCCCTGGTCCTCCATGACGGTACAGGGATAGGCCACGCGGACCGCTTCCCAGGGACGATCCGGGTCGGGTACGAGGTTCCGCTCCCGGGTCTTTTGAGGCGGGTTCACAGTCAGCCGGATGCCGTGCCAGGATGCGATGAACAGGTCGTCGATGAAGAGCTGTTTCTTCGATCCGACGTCGATGACGGTTCCGTCAGGGGAAGGGTTTCCGTAACCGGACAGGAAACACAGGAGCAGCAATGGAAGCGGACTGAAGTTCGTCCGGCTCATGACTTCACTTGTACCAGACTCCTTGAGGCCCTTGGCGGGAGACACCGTCCAGTGTAACGTTCGGACCGGGATCTTGCCTATGAGTTCAGAGCCTCGACCCAGCCGAAACAGGCCCGCCCACGCTAGGAGGCGATCTCGCCGGGACGTCCTGAAGACGGCCGGGGTCTTGACGGGGGCCGCCCTGGGGGCGCCCGCCCTGCTCCGGGGCCGGGACCGGCGTCCCAACGTCCTGCTCATCATCGCCGATGATCTGGCAGCCTGGATGACCGGGTGTTACGGCAATCGGGTGATCCGAACTCCCCACATCGATCGGCTGGCGGCTGGTGGCACCCGGTTCGAGAATGGTTTCGTCTGCACCCCCATCTGCTCTCCCAGCCGGGCCACGCTGATGACGGGGCGGATTCCTCCCCAGACCGGGATCCACGACTGGCTCACGCCGCGGCCCATTGCCAATCCGCCTCAGGGACAGGCGCGGCTTCCCCGGAGCTGGCGAGAGGAGATCTTCATCTCCGACCTCTTGAAGGACTCGGGGTACGAGTGTGGCCACAGCGGCAAGTGGCACCTGGGAGACAACGGCCGGCCCCAACATGGATACGGATTCTGGTACACCCAGAACCGGCCCAACCGGTACCAGGACCCCAACATGTTCCGGGGGACGGAGCCGGTGACCGAAAAGGGCTACATCGCCGACCTCATCCAGCAGGAAGGGGTCCGTTTTCTGGAGCAGGTGCGAAACCGGCGGGAGCCCTGGTTTCTCACCCTGTCGCACTTCAACCCGCACACCCCGTACGCGGGTCATCCCCAGCAGTACTACGACATGTACGCCGAAGAGGACTTCGAGTCGGTGGGTTTCGAGCCCAAGCGCCGGGACGCCCTGCGCGAGGCGGATTTGATGGACGATCCGGTCACCAACATGCGGGGAGCCGCCGCCTCCACCACCGCCCTCGACGACAGGATCGGCTGGATGCTGGACTACCTGGATGAAAATGGGCTCGCCGAGAACACGCTGGTGCTGTTCGTGGGCGACAATGGCTACCTGCACGGACGACACGGCCTCTGGAGCAAGGGGGAGGCGGCGTGGCCGCCGGTCATGTACGAGGAGGTCCTGAAGGTTCCCACGTTGTGGCGCTGGCCGGGAAGGATCGAGGCCGGCGCGGTGCGCCGCGAACTGGTCAGCTTCTACGACGTCCTCCCCACCCTCTGCGATCTGCTGGACATCCGGCTTCCGCGGGAGGGCAACTATTGCGGCCGCAGCTGCCGGCCGTTGCTGCAGGGTCGAAGGCCCGCCGGGTGGGTAGACCGCGTCTACGCCTATC
Organism: Acidobacteriota bacterium; assembly: GCA_965263035.1. Taxonomy (GTDB): domain Bacteria; phylum Acidobacteriota; class UBA6911; order RPQK01; family JAJDTT01; genus JAJDTT01. Next base: position 2,125,073 of record OZ253580.1, on the reverse strand, counting down.
TGGGAAACACCTGCTGTGTTCGGGAACCTCGTTACAAGTACGTGATGCGCAACCAGGGATTCGGTCCCAACGAGCTCTGGGATCTGCAGACCGATCCCACCGAGCATCGCAACCGGATCGGCGACCCGGCTCTGGCGGGCGTCACGGACCGGTTGCGCGGAGAGCTGGTCACCTGGCTGCGGCGGCATGGCGAGAAGTGGGCCGTCCTGCCGTTCCAGGGATGAGAATGGAGGTGCGGAAATGATTCGCGAGCCGGGTGGACTCAGATGGGCGATTTGTCTGGTCCTGCTCTGTTTGGCGGGAGGATGCCGGCCGCCCTCCCGTCCGGAGCGGATGTCCTCCCAGCCGGGACCGCCGGGAGCCAAGCTCATCCTCTACAGCGGTTTCGACAGCCTGGGCAAGAGCGAGGGCTGGCACAGCTACGACTACGACGGCGGCATCGAGAGCGGTTCCGACGTCTTCTACCCGGTGAGCTGGGAACCCAAGGGAGGCGCCTTCGGTTCGGGATTCATCTGGACCGACGACTCCCGCTGGAGAATCGACACGCCGGAGCAGCCCAACTCCATTCTGGCCCTCATCTTCTACCGCAGGTGGGTGGGCGGCCCCAAGCTGGATCTGCGCGGGGCGCGGATTTCCGTGAACCTCCGGGGAGACGGCCTGGACCTCAAGGGCGCCCAGTGCTACTTCTGGGCTCACATCGGAAACAACCGCTGGCACTTCACGGACCATCCCCTACCCATTTCCCAGGGAACCTGGGGCAAGCGCCATACCTTCGTCCTGGAGAACGACGAGTCCAAATGGACCCGAACCTGGGCTTGGACCGGCCCGGCCAGCCTGGACCGGGTGCTGCGGGAGTGTGTGAGCTACGGCTTCTCGTTCATCGGATTTCCCGAAGGAGAAGAGGTGACGGGACGGCTCTCCATGGACGTTCTCCGGATCGAGGCCCGGGTCGCCGACATGCGGTGACCGGGCTCGGCCGGCGCCGCGCCCGACGGAAGGAATCCGCTACCGTTCTTCCATGACCGACCCATAACTGTGGACGGTTCCCGTCACGGCGGGCTCTTTCTCGAACGCCTCGTCGAGGCTCTTGCGGACCTCGGGCGTCTGCGAGCCTCTTCCGTAGGCGGGATGGCGGAAGCTCATGCGGAAACCTCCGGGTGCCAGGTAGAGGCCCACTCCGAAACGCTTGCAGAGCGGACCGTAGCTCAAACGCACGGCGTCCTCGATGGGCGGAAGGCCCATGTCCTCTTCCTGGTTCTGGATGTACCCCATGGCTCTCTGGGTGCGGTTGGGATAACGGGCTCTCTCGTTGGTGATATGACCCACCACCAGGGAGTCGATGATCCCCTCGGAGATCCACCGGCGCCATTGCAGTTTCATGTTGCCGAAAGGAGGACCGATATGGTCTCCCTGCGCCACGCCGATGGAAAGGGTCTGCCTCTTCTTCCGGAGGTGCTCCTTCACCTCACCGAGAAACTGGGTCAGGTACTCGCCCCGGAGCTCCCGCCACTTCTCCAGATCGAAGCTGGTCTGGAGAATGTTCCTGCCGTATCTGCGCTGAAACTCCTTGACGACGGGCTCGTTGAACCCGAACTGGTCGGCGTGTTCGGCAGGCGGCGAATGGGAGCGCACGCTGAGGAAGACACCATCGAAATCCAGAGGATCGGAGAAAGCGCGGATCACGCTCAGCATGTAGCCCCTCACCTCGGGGTAGGCATACTCCATCACGCCCCAGTGAACTTTTCGTTGATTGGCGGTCAGAGACCGGTCGGCGGAGAGGACGTGCGGGTTCTCCCGGGTGAAATGCGATTGCCAGGAGAAAAAATCGGAATCGCTGTAGAGAACGTGCTCCGGGCACCCCTCATCGAAGATGGTGATCCACATGTCGACCTTCATGCCCTGCTCGTGGATGGCCTTGACGGCGACCTCCAGCAACCCCTGTTCCCAGGCTCGCTTGGTCGTCTCCAACCACTCCTGGGCGTAGGCGTTGTTGTAGCCGGGCCGGATGCGGTGAAAGAGGAGGACTCGGAAGTCGTCGGCCCGGAACAGGACCCGGTCCACTCCCCGCTCCTTCCAGATCCGGGCCGCCTCGGCCACTTTTTCGGGAGTGTCGAGTTGAGCCGTCCCCTCCCCTTTGTGTTGCCAGATGACGTCCCCCCAGCTCAGGATCATGAGCTTTTCCTTGGCTTGGACGGGAAGGATGAGAAGGAGGAACGGAACAGCGGTCAAGAGGTTCACTTTGGTCATTGTTTCTTTCCGGTCTTGAGTTCTCTCCAGCCGCTGTGCGGTCGGCGGCCCGGGGATGGGAGGACTACCAGTCGACGACCGACCCGTCGTCCGCATCGTAAATGGTCCGGCCCTCGCGGGGTTCGCCGACCCTCGCCATCAACTTGTCCTCGTCGATGGTGATGCCGAGACCGGGATCCGTCGGCAACGGGCGGTGTCCGTTCCTGACCGGGGCCAGCGGTTTGGCCAGCAGATCGTGCTCCACGTCGCCGCGCTCCTGGATCATGAAGTTGGGGATGCACCCTGCGATCTGGAGGCTCGCGGCCTGCGACACTGGGCCGCTGGGATTGTGGGGCGCCAGAGGCGAGTAGTACGCCTCGGCCATGCCGGCGATTAGCCTGAGCTCGGTGATGCCGCCCGCGTAGCAGACGTCCGGCTGCAGGATCTGGGCGGCGCGCTTTTCCAGGATCTCGCGGAATCCCCATTTGGTGAAGATGCGCTCGCCCGTCGCCAGCGGGATGTGGGTCTTGGCGGCGATCTCGGCCATCACGTCCACGTTGAGCGCTTGCACGACCTCCTCGTAGAACCAGGGATTGTAGGGTTCCAGCGCCTTGACCAGGAGCATGGCCGTCGGCGGCTGAACGGCGCCGTGGAAGTCCAGGCCGATGTCGACGCCGTCTCCATACTTCTCGCGCAGCGCCCGGAAGTTCTCCACCACGGCATCCACGAATCTCTGGCCTTCGATGTACTTGGTCGGCGCGCGTCCCATGGCGTTTGGACCGACCTTCATCGCATTGACGCCGGTCTCCTCGCTGACTTTCCCATAGACTCGGACGCGGTCCCGAGTGGGCCCTCCCAGCAACTTGTAGACCGGGACGCCGTAGACCTTCCCCTTGATGTCCCAGAGCGCCTGGTCGATGCCGCTCAGGATCGCCGTCTTGATGGGACCGCCGCGGTAGAAGGCGCCGCGGTGGATGGCCTGCCAGTGGTGCACGACCCGGCAGGGATCCTGGCCCACCAGATAGTCACCGACCTCCAGAGCCCCGGCGGCGCAGGCCTTGGCGTCGTCCTTGAGCATCTCGCCCCAGCCCACGATCCCGGCGTCGGTGGACACCTTGACGAAGACCCAGGAGTTGGTCAGCACGAAGGTCTCGATCTTGGTCACTTTGATCTTGTCGTTGGGACCGACGGCGGCCGCGCTCGTGTGCTGGGTGGTGAAAAGGGAGTCAAGACCCAAGATAGCTCCCGCGGCGGCCCCCATGCGGAGCCAATAGCGACGATTCATGGTATGGACAATGTTAGCGCCAGGAGCGGCGGTTTCCAACCGCCGAACAGGGGCGGCGGTTTCCAGCCGCCGAACGGGAACGGCGGTTTCCAGCCGCCGAACTCCCGACGGCGCACGGCGGAACGCAGGCATGGTGGACCGGAAGTCCGCCCTCCGGGGCGCCCCGGCCTGTTTCTCAGCAGCGATCATAGAGGCTTATACTCACGCAAGGGATTTGGAAGGGAGAAGAGCCATGGGCGTTTACGACCACTTGGGTGTGCGGAAACGGATCAACGCGGCCGCCAACGGGACCTCCATCGGCGGGTCCATCATGCTCCCGGAGGTGGTGGCGGCGATGCGGGAGGCCGGCCGTTCCTACGTCAGCATGCCGGAACTGCTGGAGAAGGCGGGGAACCGGATCGCCGAGCTGGCGGGGGTCGAAGCCTGTTACGTCACCAATGGTGCCGCCGCCGGCGTCGCGCTATCCGTGGCCGCATGCATGGCGGGATCAAGCAACGCGCGAGTCCATCAGTTGCCCGGCACCGCCGGGATGAAGGACGAGGTCATCGTCCAAAGGATGCAGATCAACTTCTACGAGCTCATGATTCGGCTGGCGGGAGCCAGGATCGTACCCGTCGGTCTGGCCAATCGTGTGTATCCGTGGCATCTGGAGGCGGCCTTCACTCCCCAGACGGTTGCCGTCGTTCACTTTCCCGCCTATTCGCCCCCCACCGATCTGCCCATCGATCAGGTCATCGAACTGGCGCATGCCCGCGGGGTCCCGGTGATCGTGGATGCGGCGGCCGAGTTTCCTCCCTTTTCGATCCTGAGCCACTACTGGAAGCTGGGAGCCGATCTCACCATATTCAGCGGCGGCAAGGGTCTGCGGGGCCCCCAGTCTTCGGGGCTGATCCTGGGCCGGAAGGATCTGGTGGAGGCCTGCGCCATGAACAGCAGCCCCAACCACGGGGTGGGGCGCCCAATGAAGGTGGGCAAGGAAGAGATCGTGGGGCTGCTGACCGCCGTGGAGCTCTGGTCCGAGCCTGATTTCGAGCGGAAGATGTTCGACCGGTGGCGTCTGCTTTCCGACGCCATGATCGAGACTCTGTCCCAGGTGCCGGGTGTCCGGGCGTGGAAGGGAGGCTCGCCTCCCGCATCGACGGGATTGGCCGTGCATCCCGACGGGCTGCCGTTCACTCTTGTGGAGTGGGACTCGGAACGAATCGCCAAGAGCCCCGGGCCGGTGATGGCGGAGCTGTGGGAGGGTGACCCCAGCATCGTCGTGGCGGAGACGCCGGCCGGCATTCTTCTCAACCCGGCGACGTTGGCGCCGGGGGAAGCGCAAATCGTGGCGGAACGGGTGTCCGCCATTATAGGGTTTTGATCAGTTTCTATTCGTCTCAGAAAGTCCACCTAACTCTTTTATAATCAAATCTTTGATGTCCATTGACGTTTCACTCCGTTTCGTGTAATCTCTCCAATATAGTGATAATGGAGATAATATCGAAATGAAACGTCCCAAGCAACTTTCGGCATCTTTCGTTAGATCCATCAACCGACCGGGCCGGTATGGAGACGGGCGCGGTGGGCATGGTTTGAGCATCTTGGTCAAGCCTACCGCATCCGGGCGACTCTCCAAAACATGGTCGCAGCGGCTCAGAATGAACGGCAAGCCATTCAACATTGGCCTTGGCATCTATCCAGTGGTCACGCTGGCCGAGGCTCGCAACGCGGCGCTGGTTAACCGCCGGGCCGTCCACCAAGGACGCGACCCGCGCGGCGGCGGCATTCCGACGTTTGAGAAAGCCGCCGATAAGGTCATCCGAATTCATGCGGCGACGTGGCGGCCCGGCGGCAAATCTGAGGCGCAATGGCGGGCGAGTCTCCGTGACTACGCCATGCCGATACTGGGGCGCAAGCGCGTGGACAAGATAACGACGGCTGACGTGCTGGCCGTGCTCCTTCCAATCTGGAACGAGAAGCGGGAGACGGCTCGACGGGTGCGGCAACGCATCGGCGCCGTCATGAAATGGGCGGTGGCCCAGAACTACCGTCAAGACAATCCGGCCGGAGAAGTCATCGGGGCGGCTCTCCCGAAAAACGGTGTTCGCCGCCAGCACCATAGGGCCCTCCCGCATGGTGAAGTCGGGGCCGCGATTAAGAAAGTTCGACAGTCGGGTGCCTACCGGGCCACGGTGCTTGCGTTTGAGTTCATTGTGCTAACGGCTTGTCGCTCCGGTGAGGTTCGGGGCGCTCGGTGGAAGGAAGTGGACCTTTCGAAACCGACTTGGACCATACCGGGCAAGCGCATGAAGACCCGGCGGGAGCACCGGGTGCCGTTGTCGAAACGGGCTCTCGAAGTGCTTAACGAGGTGTTGAAATTCGCGGACGGTTCCGGGCTGGTGTTTCCGAGTCCGAGCGGGCGGACGTTGAGCGATTCGACGATTTCCAAGCTCATCAGAGAAAACGGCATCCCGGCGGTGCCGCATGGCTTCCGGTCCAGTTTCCGAGATTGGTGTGGCGACACCGGGGCAGCGCGGGAAGTCGCAGAAGCTTGTCTGGCGCACACCGTCAAGGGTGTTGAAGGCGCCTATTTTCGATCTGATATGTTCGCGCGGCGACGCGAATTGATGGGGCACTGGGCGAATTATATCGCTTGACACCGCATTTAGAAGTATGAGAAAATGGAAGGTAACAAGGTTACGAAGCTTAGGTTACAAGATAAGTTTACAGGTTCTAGTGTCTGATCTCAGATAGGGTCGGACATTTGATAGGACTCTAGAACTCGACGCAAGCCATCCATTTGCGAAGGAGATGGCTTCGACGAAAGGAGTCCTTGAATGAACGTCCAACCGCAAATCCTCCGAGCAAATCAAGTCTGTCAAGTAGTCGGGCTCAGCCGAGCCACAATTTGGCGACTCCAAAAACAGGGTAAGTTCCCGTCTTCCTTTCAACTCGGGAGTCGTGCCGTTGGCTGGCTTAGGTCCGATATCGACGAATGGCTTGAGTCCAGACCAGTCGCAACAGGCGAGGGACGGAGCAGAGCCGAAGCAGGTAGCTCAGTTCTCTGAACCACAAACTAGTAATAGTCGTAAATTCCTCCCGATATTGTTACTACGAGGCCGCCGGACGCCGCTGCCACGTACCGCATCCGAAGCTTGATGCTGGCTCATGGCTTCTTGACGGCACTGGGCCTCCAGCTAGCAGCATCAGGGAAAGGCATCGGCCTCAAGACCGCCGCGGACGTCCCTCACCGGCGCGGATCCGGAGTTCGAGACGGCTCCAGGGACTCAAGACAGGGTGTTCAGCGCCAGCCGCCGATCGTCGACCATGCCCGGATTTCCCGGCTGGATGCAGGGCCTTCAGGGCTGTCAACTAGGTGGATCAAACCATCAGCTTGAACTCGGGATCCTGGCCTCCGGTTCCAGATCTAGGCCAGAAATAAGGTTGTATAATATCCTTTATCGTGCCCTTTAAGCCTCTCTCAAGTTTATAGAACCTCGGCACAGAACGTGCTGAGATTCGACGATGGCGCCAGAGATCAACGCAGTGGCAGAATTGGAGAAAGCAGGACGGGCCTGGGCAAAATCCCGGTCCGGGTGGCTCAGTCTTGTCGATCATTCGATCGACGTCGCCGCAGTCGCCGAAACACTGTTTCGATTGCCCACGGTGGCGTCGCGTCTCGGCGCACTCGCCAAGCGCGATCTCTCGGATGTCGATGTCGCTCGTCTCGGATTCTTCATCGGACTCCATGATGTGGGCAAGGCAAATCACGGCTTCCAGGCGCGCTTGCAACGCCGGAAGCCGGACTGTGGACACATCCAGCCAGTATGGTCCGTCTTATGCGGTTCCCCTGTCCACAGTAGCCATTATTTGCTCCGCAAGCGGGTGCGTAAATCCCTCACTGCTTCACTTTGGCGTCGTTGGAATGTGGACTGGGAGGCGGAAGTCGAGATTTGGAATGCGGTGCTTGCCCACCATGGAAGCCTCCCCGCCAACCTGTCGACCCGGCCCGACCCGAGTCTCTGGCAGCAGCGCGACGGATACGACCCGCTTGTTGCTCTTTCTGAACTTGCGCAGATCATGACGAACATGTTCTCGGAGGCATTCGCTGACGAGCCCGATGAAACGCTCCCGGACAGCCCCCGCTTCCTGCATGCGCTCGCTGGCATGATCACGCTCGCGGACTGGCTTGGATCGGACCCCACGGTGTTCTTGTGCCCGGACAAAACGATTCCTTCCGGGGAGGCTCGCATTCCTTGGGCCCGCCAGCAGGCAGCAGATCTGATCAAGCGGCGGTGGCTGGATCCGACTCGCGCGCGAAATGCGGCTAGGGGACTCGTCGCGGAGTTCAAGATACTCTTCCCGGACCTGACCAGGCCCAGGCCCGCGCAAGAGGCGTTGCTGAGCATGCCATTACCCGAACCGGGACAAACGACAATACTGGAGGCTGAAACGGGTTCCGGAAAAACCGAGGCTGCACTCATCCACTTCCTGCGCCTATTCCAGTCCGGTCAGGTCGACGGCCTCTATTTCGCACTACCGACCCGGGCAGCGGCTATTCAGATTCACGGCCGCATCCGGGCCATGCTCCGGCGCTGGTTCGGGGAAGCTACTCCGCCAGTAGGTTTGGCGGTGCCCGGCTACCTTCGAGTAGATGAGGACGAAGGCCAGCCCCTGCCCGACACGTACGACGTTCTTTGGCCAGATGAAACCGACCGAGATCGTACTTGGGCGGTGGAGAACGCCAAGCGTTATCTTTCCGGCGCGGTGATGGTGGGCACCGTCGATCAAGTTTTGATGGGCGGACTGCGCGTGCGACATGCTCCGTTCCGCTCCGGCCCGATGTTGCGCCTCCTGCTGTGCATAGACGAGGTGCATGCCTCCGACGCTTATATGACGACACTGTTGCGCAACGTGCTCAACCAGCACACGAAGTCCGGAGGGCATGCGTTGTTGATGTCGGCAACGCTGGGATCGCAAGCTCGGATGCGTCTATTGGCTGGCCGTATCGAGGCCCACACGGTTCCCGGAGTCTCGGACGCTTCGGCGCTGCACTATCCCTCGTTGCAGCGCACGGACGAACCTCTCCGGTCGGTGGTCCGCGATGGACGCGAAAAGAGTGTTGTGGTGGAGTTGATCGATCCGGAATCTGACTTCCCGGTCCTGCTGGATCATCTCAAAGCCGCCGCGGCCGCGGGAGCGGCGGTACTGTTCATTCGCAACCGGGTTGACGACGCGCAGGAGACAGTGCGACGCCTGGAGGAGAGGAATACTCGTCTGTTGCGCTGTGAGGGCACGATTGCGCCGCACCACGGACGATTCGCTCCAGAGGACCGGCGACTGCTTGATAATGCGCTGGAAAACGCGTTCCCCAAGGGAGAGCGATCCGGCGTCGTGGCAGTAACCACACAGACGGCCGAGCAGTCGCTCGACATATGCGCGGATTGGTTGGTGACCGACATTGCACCAGGCGACGTATTGCTACAGCGCATCGGTCGTCTGCACCGCCACCAGCGTCCCAGACCGATTGGTTTCGAAGACGCGAGGATTACTGTGCTGGCGCCGACGGCCGCGCAACTTGCCGGCACCTTGAACTCGCGCACTGGCAGTCCGCGCGGGCGCACATTGCTGGGCTTGGGCAGCGTTTACGAAAACATCGTTGGTGTTCTGGCCGTCCGCGACTGGTTGGTTGCTCGAGGAAAGATCCACATTCCGGCCGACAACCGGGCGGTCGTTGAAACTGCCACTCATTATGCCGCCTTGTACGCCCACGCCGAACGGCTCGGCAGCATCTGGCCGACACATCTACAATCCGTGGAAGGCCAGAGGTTGGCCGAGGGACAGGGAGCCAATACTGTCGCAATCCGCTGGGAAGAACCGCTGATCGATAACCAGCCGGTTTCGGATCAGCGTGCCGAAACGCGTCTTGGTCTCAAGGACCACCGCGTGAAACTGCCCGAACCCCTCCTCGGCCCCTTCGGCCAGTTGGTGCGTACGTTGAGCATACCGGGTTGGATGGTCGGCGAGACGACAGAGGATGGAGAGGTGGAGGTCGTTGATGTCCGCTCGCATACGATCCGATTTCGCTTCGGATCGCATGATTTTCGGTACGACCGCTTCGGGCTCGTTCGCGTAAGTGATTAGGAGTTGGTACAGCACCGCTGTTCCTAGTCCCCGTCAATACGGGGAAGCTTGCACCGCGTAGCAGGCAGCGGGTCCATCCCCGCAGATGCGGGGGTCGCGAGGTCAGGTGAGCTTCGCGAACGAGCATCAAAGGTCCGCCCATTGGAGGGGGCGTCGCAGATGGGGAAACAAGGAGAAAACATAAGCGGTGTTTGATTTACTAACCGAAGCACTCGTGCCAGTTGTGTCCAATGGAAAGCGGGAACCGGACCCGGTGACGTTGCCTGAGCTGTTCGGTCGACTCGTGAGCGATTCCGTCGACGCGTTCCCCGGATTGACCGCGCACCAAGCGCAAGCCTGGTATCAGTTCCTGGCGCAGCTCGGCGCGATTGCTTTGCATCGTGTAGGCCGAACAGATCTGCCCGGTGCCTCGAAGGACTGGCGGGCATCGCTGGCCGAGTTGACTCCCGAATGTGCGGACACCGCTTGGAGTCTGGTGGCCGCGAACGCGTCCAAGCCAGCATTGCTTCAGCCGCCAACGAAGAGGGTCGACCAATTCAAGCTCGTCGCAGAGACACCGGACGCGCTCGACGTACTGGTGACGGCCAAAAACCACGACCGCAAACAGGCTCAGGCAACGGCCGCCGCACCACACTCCTGGCTTTACGCGTTGGTCACACTCCAAACCAGCCAAGGCTACTCCGGCCGTCGAAATCCCGGCATTGCCCGAATGAACGGAGGCCTAGCCAGTCGTGTCCTCGTCGATCGGCGGCCGAGCGCGCGATGGGGACCGCGGATCGTGCGATCCATACGCATGCTCCTCAATCGTCGTTCGGAGCTGCTTGAGAGGGTCAGCGATGACCTCTTCCGATCCGATGGGGGTTTGGCGATCACTTGGCTTCAGAACTGGGATACGGATGTCCAACTCAATCTGCGTGACCTAGATCCGTACTTCATCGAAGTCTGTCGCCGAGTGCGACTGACGACCGGACCGGAGGGGCGTATTCGAGCGCTCGGGCTCCCTGCCAACAAGACCCGCGTGCAGGCCCGGGCGTTGAAAGGGAATTTGGGCGACCCGTGGGTGCCGATCAATCTTGGGAAAGGTGGCCAATCATCACTTACCGTCAGCGCGAATGGCTTCGATTACCGCTTGGCACAACGCATCTTGTTCAACCGCAGGGAGTTGACAAAACCACTGTCTTTGAGGGAGTTACCTGGCGAGAGAGGACAGGATTCTGAGATCCATATGACGGTGCTGGTGCGAGGCCAGGGAAAAACGGAAGGGTTGCATGAACGTGTCATCCCGCTGTCGTATTCGGTGGCAGTCAGGCTATTTGACTCTGACGACGAAGATGACTGGGACAATAAGCTTCCGTTGGCCAAACTTTCGGAGAATATGGTTTCCCTGGCCGGCGAGGCGCGACGGGTGCTGCGGCAGGCCGTGCTTGTCTACCTGCAAGGCCCGGAAAACCCCAACTTCCAAAGACGAGATGCCACACCGATCGTGGCGAAATACGATCGTGCGATTGACGTGCGATTTTTCGATTCCCTGTTCGCCGCGCCGACCGAAGGCATCGACGAAACCAGCCGTCGCTGGCAGCAATTTCTGCGGGAGGAAGCCGTCAGGCTGGCGAACGCGGTTTGGAGCCGCACGTCGCCACCCAGTGCGCGGCGAGAGAAGGCTCGCGCCAAGTCTGAAGCAGTACTGTACGGTGGCTTGCGCAAGCACCTGCCCGATGCCTTTCCCACTCAACACTCGAAGGAGAGATCCTCGTGAGCACGGAAGTTGTGGCTGGAAAGCCAATCTCAAATGACCCGGCCGAGCCGCGGCGCTTAGGCCAAGTGATCGCCACTATTTCGTACCGTTTGAATGCCGACAGGATCGGCCCCGGAGAGTTGGCCGAGCTTCGCCGTATCTCGCGTGGCGAGTTGCCGCCGGCGTTTTGGAGGCTCTACTTGACCAATGATGTTGTGCCGCCGGAGTGGCGCGAACCAGTGGGCCGACCTGACCGACGCGTCGACTTGGCCTGGGCGGCCCTGATCCGCGCGATGGTCCAGATGGCGCCGAACCCGCATTCGTTCGACCGGCCGTTCGGGACCGCGCTGGCTGAATCAGGCTATTCCGAAGATCGTTTCGTTCGATTGCTGCGCGCTGAAGGCGAGAACCTGGCTCGTGAGGTACGCACCGCAGGAGTCTGGCTCGCTCGAAAAGGCGTCAGCGCGGCCAACTGGGTACAGCCCGCTCGCCTGTTGCTCGGTCAGTCCCGGAACAGGGGCATTCAAACCGAATTCACCATCCACCAACTGGCGCGTGACTATTTCCGTGCTCAAGCCACTCAATCCTAGTTCGCGGATTCAAATTTTCTAAGGAGCAGAAACAACCATGAACCCTCGTTTCCTACAAATTCACACCCTCACCGGGTATTCCGCTACGCTCCTGAACCGCGATGATATCGGTCGGGCTAAGCGTCTGCCGTTTGGCGGTTGCGATCGCATCCGTGTCTCGTCCCAGTGCCTGAAGCGACACTGGCGTGAGGCAACGGGTGAGTGGTCGTTGCAGGATCTGGGCTCTGGCCGATCCGTCCGCTCCCGGCGCGTGTTCAGTGATGAGATTGCGGGCCGGCTAAAGAAACAGCACCTGTCGGAAGAGCAGATCTTCAACGTCCTCACGCCGATTCGCTCTGCCGTACTCGGCGAAAGCATCAAGGCCAAACAGGCTCGCAAGGACAAGCAGGCCGCCAAAACAGGAGGAGATCTTCTTGCGGATTTGCATACGGAGCAAGTCATCGTACTGGGCCCACCAGAAATCACCTTTCTTACTACCTTGGCCACGGAGCTTGCCCAAGGCGATGCTGACGACGTGGCCAAGGCAGTCGCTGCCTATTTCAAGGACAGGAAGAAACGCGACAACTTGAAGGCTCTGCGTCTTGGCGCCGGGTTGGATGCCTCGCTCTTCGGCCGAATGGTGACGTCCGACGTGATGGCTCGTAGCGATGCCGCCGTGCACGTCGCTCACAGCTTCACCGTACACGCCGAAGAGGCCGAACCAGATTATTTCTCGGCTTTGGATGACTTGGCCACCGCCGAGGGCGAACTCGGTTCCGGCCATATCAATACCAGTGAGCTGACCAGCGGCCTGTTCTACTCCTATGTCGTCGTTGATCTACGTCAGCTGGTCAGCAACCTGTCGGAAGACCGCGCGCTGGCAGCAGAGGTTTTACGCCGGTTGATCCATCTGATCGCGACCGTCTCGCCGGGGGCAAAGCTGGGAGCGACGGCTCCCTATGCTTGCGCCGAGTTCGTGCTGGGAGAAGTCGGGGAACACCAACCGCGCACGTTGGCAAACGCGTTCATGAAACCGGTTCGCAAAATGAAAGCGCAGGAGAAGACAGTCGCTGCGATCGGTGACTACCTGCGGCGCTATGACGGCATGTACGGCGCGCACGAAGACCGGAGACTGGCTACGATGATTGAACCCGTACCCGATCACACCGGCGATCGCGTGACGCTGGATGGTCTCGCTTGCTGGGCCGCTTCTTACGTCGGTGAGGTTCCGGACGCAGCCTGATGCAAGCGACGCTCATCGTTCATCTACAGGCTCCGTTAATGAGCTTCGGCGGCCCCCAAGTGGATCAGATCGGGCCGACAGGGCGATTCCCGACCATCAGCCAAGTCACCGGCCTGCTCGCGAACGCACTCGGCTACAGACACGGGGACTTCGACCGACTTCAGGCGCTGCAAGATCGTCTGTCGTTGGCCAGCGCACTGGTTTGCGAGGGCGAGGAGGTACAGGACTACCAGACGGTTGACCTGGGTCAAGCGCACCTCCGTTCGCCAAGCTGGACCACACGCGGCCATCCGGAACATCGTGCCGGTAGCACGGACGCGCGCTACGGCACCCATATCCGTTTTCGTCGCTACCGTGCCGACGCCAGTGTGCTGGCGGCGATTTCGCTGTCTCCGGCGGACGAAACCCCGACGCTCAGCAACCTCGCCGAAGCCCTCGACGCACCCGCCCGTCCGCTTTTCATCGGCCGCAAGTCCTGCTTGCCGTCGACGCGTATGGTCATCGGAATTGTCGAGTATACAAAGAGTCTGAAGTGCGCTCTTACCCAAGTACCTGTCAGATTCCCTGACCGTTGGAGAGAAATTCTTGGTGATGAAAGTGCGGCTGAGTTGGCGGCTGAGTGGCCGATAGCGGATGAACGCACCTTGTCACCCGAAGAACGCCTCTCCACCTATCGCGTTACTGATCAGCGTGACTGGAGGAATCAGTTGCACGGCGGCGAGCGTGTCGTGATGGCGGGGAGGTTGACCTTGCAAGACACGGTTGCGAAGGATGCGGAATGACGAATCTTCATCTCATCCGTTTGCCATTGGAACTCCGCGCTTTCACGAGCTGGGCGCTTCGTCGGCGCTATCTCCAGGTTCCACCCGGTGACGGCAGTGGTCGACCCCGGAGCGCAGAGATCGGTTACGCCGTGCATGCCGCGCTAGCCGGTCTCTTCGGTGGACAAGCGCCGAGACCCTTTTACTGGTCCCCTGTGGGCCAGCGCGAGCGACAACGTGCTGGCCGCCGTGCAGCTGCGAACCGCGCCGGCGTAATGGATCTGCTTGGCTACGCCCGGGCCCCGATGGAGACGCTGGAAACTCTGGCCCAACTCGACAACAAGGGATTGTCGACGATGATCGATTGGGAACGCGCAGGTTCCAAGCCGATGCCGACTCATTGGCCAAAAGATCTGCGTTTACGTTTCGACCTCCGCGCTTGTCCGGTGCGACGTCTGATGAATCCGCTCGTGACGCCGTATAACTCGAAGCGCCGGACGACGACGTTGAGCAAGGGCAAGGAGGTAGACGCCCACCAGCTTGCCGCAATCCGAGCACTGGAGAGGGGCGAACGACCCCCCACGCGAGCAGAAACTTATGTTGAATGGCTCGCTCAGTGGCTTGCAGCCAAGGGAGACCGGGCGCAAGTTGTCAATCTGATACAGGGTTCGGTACGGGTCGAGTCGTACCGGTCCGTTCGGTTAATGCGTCGTCCGCGTAACTTCAATGGCAACCGCTCCGCTCAGTGGTTGACTCGACCGGATGTCCATTTCACCGGCCTGCTGGAGATCGCCGAGCCAGGGGCCTTTTTGGACCTCCTTGCTGGTGGCATCGGCCGACATTGTGGTTTCGGCTTCGGCATGTTGCTGCTCAGGCCGGCTTGAGACGCAAGTGAGACGATGCTGGCATGGTACTACCAGGCCGTTTAGGACTCGATACTGCACGCGTACCGCATGCCGACCGCCATGGCCTAATCTGGCTCTCGCGCGGGCACTTGACAGTTGAAGGTGGCACGCTTCGGTTCCAAACCGCCGGCGGTGGTGAGTTGGAGCCGGGTGACTACGCCATTCCATTTCAGATGGTATCCATTCTGCTGCTGGGGCCAGGCAGCACGGTAAGCCACGACGCTCTTCGGCTCTGTGCCCGGCATAGCACCTGCTTGATAGCGGTCGGCGAGGACGGCGTTCGCGCCTACACCGCACCTCCGCTCGGACCAGGCGACTCCGCTGTCGCCAGACGCCAGGTCCGCATCTGGGCAGATCCGGAAACACGAATCACTATTGCCCGCCTTTTGTACGCTTGGCGACTGGGCGAAGTTCTGCCCCACCGTGAACTGAATGCCTTGCGTGGTATTGAGGGTGTGCGCATGCGGGTGCTCTATAAAACGATCGCCCAACAGTATGGAATAGAGTGGAAAGGTAGGCGCTACGACCGCGCTGATCCCCTGGCGGCCGATTTGCCGAACCAAGCCATCAATCATGCCGCTACGGCCATCGAAGCCGCGGCCACGGTAGCCGTAACCGGTGTCGGTGCGCTGCCACAGCTGGGCTTTATTCACGAGGATGCAAGCATTGCCTTCGTGCTCGATATTGCCGATCTCTACCGGGGCGACGTGACCCTGCCGGTCGCGTTCAGGGCCGTGCGCGCCTATGAACGCGATGCGTCAGTGCCACTGGAACGGCATGTCCGCCGTATCGCCGGGAGAGAATTTCGGCGGCGCAAGCTGATCTCACGGATGATCGATCGGATCAAGGAACTGCTCAATGCCAATGTGCGTGATTGTGACTTGTGATGTACCGACCCGGTTTCGGGGATTTCTCGCCTCGTGCATGCTGGAGCTTGCGCCGGGCGTTTATACGCAGCCTGACATGACGATGGCCGTTCGCAAGCGCGTCTGGAGAGTGCTGGATGAATGGTGGTCATACTACGGCCAAGGCTCGGTTGTGATGACCTGGGCCGCTCCGCAGACCGCCGAGCGGCAGGGAGTGCTGACGCTGGGAGAACCCCCAAAGGACCTGGTCGAATACGACGGCTTGTATGTTGTAAGACGAGAATCGCGCAGCTGACCCACACGGACGGCGCAGCTGGAACGCCCCACAAGTGAAAGAACCCTTGGAGTTCGACTCTAAGGGTTTCCCCCGCACAGGCGGGGATGGACCCTGAACAACCGAACCGTTGTCCGGAACGAGATAGTTTCCCCCGCACAGGCGGGGATGGACCGTCAGCGAAGTCCAAGCGTCCCACTCGTTCGGTGTTTCCCCCGCACAGGCGGGGATGGACCTTTCCAACATGGGAACTAAGTGAAATTCGAACTGTTTCCCCCGCACAGGCGGGGATGGACCCCTTCAGGGATGAGGCCGAGCAAGCGGCGGGACGTTTCCCCCGCACAGGCGGGGATGGACCGTTATAGATTCCCAATCTCTACGGGCAGTATCCGTTTCCCCCGCACAGGCGGGGATGGACCGTTCATCCTCGATTCGATCAACAAGCGGCTTGAGTTTCCCCCGCACAGGCGGGGATGGACCCTCTATCCGGTCGAAGTCTTCTCTCGGGATGGCGTTTCCCCCGCACAGGCGGGGATGGACCCGACACGTTCACTCCCTACAGCCGTTACGGTGAGTTTCCCCCGCACAGGCGGGGATGGACCCGACACGTTCACTCCCTACAGCCGTTACGGTGAGTTTCCCCCGCACAGGCGGGGATGGACCTGTCGTCTTCGTCCTCCGGCACTCCCAGGAAGAGTTTCCCCCGCACAGGCGGGGATGGACCCCACGTCGGTGAAGTCATCGATAGCCGTCTCGCGTTTCCCCCGCACAGGCGGGGATGGACCGCGGCTTGAGCGCATGGAGGAAGACACATGAGAGTTTCCCCCGCACAGGCGGGGATGGACCCACGCTGCCGAGATCATGGGGGAACGCATGACTGTTTCCCCCGCACAGTTGGGGATGGACCTGACGCGTCCTGAAGTAGCAAGTCAACGACGGGGTTTCCCCCGCACAGTTGGGGATGGACCGGTGTGCAGGTTGTTGCAGAGTATTCCGAACTTGTTTCCCCCGCACAGGCGGGGATGGGCCCCTCGCCGCTCTGATTTGGTCGGGCTCCCCCGATGGACACTCTACGTCCGTTAACTGAAATTAACGGACGTTCTCTGGAAAAAGGGAGGGTGCCGGGGGGTGCGAATCAGCCCCAAGCCGACCGGAAACACGGGTCAGAAGAAGACGGCCTGTCCCCGTCAGGAGGGATCAGGATACGATAATTGCACTTTATCGTAATCTAAACCACGTCCCTGACGCCCCCGTTTCCAGCGCCAGCCGCGATCCTGCTCCGTCTTCTTCTATCCCCACCCGGTGAGCCCATTGGGGTGGGAAACAAGGGAGGGGACCTGTCGGTTAGGTCAGTGACCCATTTTATAATTCCACCGCAAGAAACCCCTCTGCGACCTTCACCCGTCAGGCTCCGGTGTCGTGGACAGTGGGCCGTGCATATGGCGAGTGCTTCTGTACGGTTCAGCCTGGCGTTGCTGAAGGAATGACCGTCATGAGTGACCCAGACACGTTCGAGCGCATCCTGGCGTCGTTGTACAACGCCATGCTCGACGATGCCCACTGGCCGGCCACCTCGGCGCTGATCGACGAGGCTTGTAACCTGACGGGAAACGCCCTCATGGTCGGCGAAGGCCCGAAGGACGACGTCCGGGCGCTCTTCGTCGGGCTCTACTACCGAGGGCAGCGCCGCGAAGATCTGGAGCGTGAGTACCTCGAAGTCTACCATCCCATCAACGAAGCCATACCGCGCCAGTTGCAACTGCCCGCCAGCCGTCTGGTGCATATTAAAGACCTGTACACGTCCGAGGAGTTGAAAACCTCGCGTACCTACAACGAGGCATTACTCCGGTCCAAGTATCAGAATGGCTTGAACGTGCTCCTGGACGGGCCGGGGGGCTCTCGCATGACTTGGTCTCTCGCTGATCCCGTCGCCTCGGATGGCTGGGGGTCTTCCGAGATCGCGATGGTCCAAGCGCTAATGCCCCATATTCGACAATTTATCCGCGTCCGGCAGGCGCTGGTCCGCGCCGAGGCGCACGAAACGACCGTGGCCGCCCTGCTCGATAACCCTCGGATCGGTGTTCTCCACCTGGACCGGCGTGGGCAGATCATGGAAGCGAATAGCCGCGCCCGTAGCATCCTTCGACACGGCGATGGGTTGTCGGACCGGGATGGGGTCCTGGGTGCCCGCAATCCGGACGACCAGCTCCGCCTCGAGGGGTTGGTGGCTGACGCGCTGCCGGCCTCCGTCGCCGTCACGGTCAGCGGGTCGATGCTGCTCCACCGCCCGTCCGGCTTGCCGCCGTTCGTGGTGCACGTCAAACCCGTCGGTGTTCCCCAACCGGACTACGGAGCGCGGAATGTCGCCGCGCTGGTCCTGATTGTCGAGCCGGGGAGCCAGCATCGTGTCGACCCCGATTTGGTGGCCAGGACCCTCGGGCTGACGCCGATGGAGAGCCAGGTAGCGGTCTGGTTGGCGGAAGGCAAGAGCGTCCGTGACCTGTCCGAGGCCACGGGGCGCACCCCAGGCTCCATCTATTGGCACCTGAAGCAAATCTACCAGAAACAACCCGTCTCCCGGCAGGCGGACCTGGTGCGGCTGGTGCTGTCGATCGCCGAGTTCGGGTAACCGTAGGGCTGCCAGCGTTCTCAGCGGGGCGGCCCGGTTCCCGGCCGCTTCCTTTTTCTCCCAAATCTAAACTACCAAATTGGTAGGGACTCAGGCCGCAATTTACGCTAAGTATGTCCAATTCTTGAGAGTAAAAATAAGAGTTCGACGATGGCCTTGCCCTGGAACGGTCGCAGGAGAGGCGGTCGCTGGCTGACAACGTTGGCCGCACGGGCGGGAGTTCCACGGGAGAGTGCCGGGGCACCGGCACCGTCGAGGTGACCGATACCTCGCCGCCGGAGACGCCAATACGGTCATTGGAACAGCAGGTTCTTTTTTCAGCCACGGGGGGTCGTTGAGTATGCAGCCACGCGAACAGGTTGACACGGGTGTTGATGTCGGAAGCAATGAGCTCTTATTGACTTATTCGCACGTGAGGTATGCCGAAACTGGATTGGTTAAGGAGATGCGTGACGACGTACGTGTCGTATATGGACCGAGCGTAAATCCGCCAGAGTCCCGCGCGCGGCACACCCTAGCAGCCACATTCCTCCTGGCTTTCGCCATGCTGTTTGCCGCGGCCCTCCCCGCGCAAGCCCAGACCACAATCTGGACGGCCACGCTGACGCCGAGGACCACATTCTCAGGGACCCCCGTACCGTTGGGCTGTGACAACAGCTCGACGGGGAATAGAAAATGCAGCAACTCGAACACGTTGAGCGACGACTTCACCGATGACGGGACGACCTACGCGGTCACTAAATTTTTTACCAAGAACAGCGTCTTGCTATTTAGGCTCAATACGGGTGCCACAGCCGCCACACAGGGTCTGACACTGGTGATTGACGGCGAGGAATTCGTTCTGAAGGAGGCCAACCAGATCAACGGCGGCAAGACTCAATGGAAGTGGAATAACACCACCCTGAGTTGGACTGCCGGGACCGACGTCGCCGTGTCGCTCGTTGTGACCGACGCTCCCGCCACCGGCCAGCCGACGATTTCCGGTGGGGGGCAGGTGGGCAAGACGCTGACGGCGGCGACGGACGACATCGAGGACCTGGATGGGCTGCCGACGACCCCCACGTTCACCTACCAGTGGGTGCGGGTGGACGGCTCCACCGACACCGACATCCCCGGGGCGACCTCCGAAACCTACACGCTGACCGCGTCCGACCTGGGCAAGCAGATCAAGGTGAAGGTGAGCGTCACCGACTCCCGGGGCCACGCCGAGGGCCCGCTCACGAGCGACGCGTATCCCCGGAACGGGACAGTGACAGTGGTGGTGTTGCCGGGCCCCTGTCCCGCGGTCAACGACTGGTGCGCGACGATGACGGTGGCAGACGCCGAAGGCGACGGCCGTTTGGTCGGGTATGAGTATGACAAGTTCGGCTCGCTCGACGACGACCAGATCGAATACGGCGGCGAAAACTTCAACGTCTGGACGGTGCACACCTATGAGGAACTGTCCCGTGCTTACTTTTACTTCGGCTCCTTCCCGCGTGTGCCGCGCGGCACGGTGGTCACCGTTGGCGAGCGCACGTTTACAACGGACATGGAGTCGGATGACGGCAGCAGGGGCGATTTATGGCACTATCCCGCCGGCCAGTTGCCCCCCGACCTGGTCTGGCCGGACGGCCAGGAAGTCAGGGTCAGTCTCGTGTTGGGGAGCTCGCCACCGAGACTCTCGATCGCGGACGCCAGCGCCGCCGAGAACGACGGCCACCTCCTGTTCGATGTCACGCTCTCACCAGCTTCGCCGCACACGGTGAAGGTCGACTTTGAGACTACTTCGGGAGGCACCGCCACCGAAGGCGTCGACTACTGGCCGCACGTCTACACCCACGTCATTCCGTATGGAGAGACGACCACGCAGATGGGCTTCGCGCTCATTGAGGACGCGGACGAGGACGACGACGAGACGGTGATGGTAAGGCTCAGCAACGCGCGCGAGTTCGATGCCTACGGCAACGTAATTAGGGTGCTCAACATCGCGACCGCCGAGGCGACGGGAACGATCACCGCGCCGCCGACCACCACGACCAACGTGCCGGGTCTGACCATTGGGATCAAAGACGCGACCGGGGACGAGGACGACGGGTGGCTCGATTTCAGAGTCAGGCTCTCGCGGAAGCATGACGACTATGTGTGTTACGACTTCGAGACCATCTCGGGCGGCACCGCCACGGAAGGAATGGACTACCTCAAGTTCCCGAAAGCCACGTACTGGATGCAGATCGGAAAACGGGTGGACAAGCCCTTCGTCCGCATCATCGACGACTCGGTGAACGACGACGGCGAGACCGTGAAGGTCAAGATCAGCAATGCACGGCTGTGCGATGACACGTCCCAGACGCTCTCCATCACGAGGGCGGAGGCGACCGGAACGATCAGGAACAGCGACCCGCTGCCGCAGGCTTTGATGGCGCGGTTTGGGCGGACGGCGGCACCGTGCGAGGCGGGCTTTGAGGCCCAGGTTGCCGGACGGCAGCTGCGGCCGGGCATGGAGCGGGACCGCTGCGACGACGCCCTGGACTTCGCGCATTTCGCCAATGGGGCCGGTACCACGTCTGAGATCGTGATCGTGAATGTTGCGGCCACCCCCATCCAGCCGGCCCTCTACTTTTTCGACAAGCAGGGCGATCTCATTGCCCCGGAACTGGTGGTGGACGCCGGGGAAGACCTTGAGGTCCGCGCGGATGGAGCCCTGACCGTTCAGACGGACGTTGCCCCACTGGGGGAACTCACGATCTCGACCCATGGACGAGGGCCGTTGGTGACCGGCTCGGTTCGGGTCCTGGCGGACGGTCCCATAGGTGGGGTCTTGCGCTTTGACAGTCCGGAGATCGGAGTCGCCGGGGTGGGAGTCAGTCTACCCGTCCGGGATGCGATCTTCCCGGCTCGCCGCCAGGCAGGAGGAATCAATACCGCGGCGGCGATCCACAACCTGGGAGAGGAAGCGATGGTGGTGAGCTGCCAATTGATGCAAGACGGCGCCGTGCTCGAATCGGTGGCGATCCCTCTGGAGGCCAATGGACAGGAGGCCCGGTACATCGAGGAGATATCACCCGCACCGATACGTCGGATTTCGTGGGTTCGGTGCGCTGCATGGCACCGGACCGGTTCACCGGAGTGGCCGTGGAACTCGATGCCGACAACCGGATCTTCACCACCCTCCCGATGGTGCCGATTCCAGAGAGAATGTCTCAGGAATAGATAAGGAGCGTGACCAGGTAGTCCAGAGTCTGAGCCGTAGTAAAGGGGGCGGAGTTATCCGCAGGGACGATGGAATCAACCGTTCCATGCGAGCCAGAAACTTCTCCCGACGGGTCACCCGCTTCTTGGCCTCATATTCCAGATCTGCGAACGTCCGCTGCTCCATCCTCTATCCCTCCACTCAATGCCGATGGAAGAATTATCGTGAAGGCCGCTGACTTAATCAGACCTTCCTTAAGCCTACCCTTGGTACGGTCGAGATCGTCCAACACAGGCCGCCTACGGCCTCGATTTTTCGAGTCAGAGGGATCTCGGCCACGTTTTCCAAGTCGAAGGGTCTTTACCTCGCTCTCGGATCTCATCGATGAGCGTTTGGATCGACGACCTGGAGCCCCAGTGATCCACCGGCGCCAGACCAGATCGAACTATTTGAGGTCTTCTCGGGAAATAGATTGCCGATTCGTGGAGGCTGATCCCCAACCGTCGGACCGGAATCCATCAATGGCCTTCCACCCGGAGTCCCCAGGGCCAGTCAACTGCCCCTGGAACCGCAGGTTCCAACACACGCGGCCCATCCTCGGCGGCCCTCTGGAGACCCATGTAGACCCTGTTCACGCGCCCGGGGAAGTAAATCAGCAGGAGGTCACCTTTCTTCACATGCTTCCTTAACCGGCGGCCTGTGTCCTCGCTGAAGTGCTGATGCCGGAGATCGTTGCAAATCCACTCCTGCTTTGGGTTTTCGTTGGCCCCTTTCATCGCTTGCCAGATAGCCATTGACGGTTCCCTCCTCTTGACATCCTTGCCCAGCCAAAATTACTCTGTGGGTAACGTACTTTACCGACACCGATTCCCGGCCGGCGCCAAGAGGCCACGCTCCGGGCAACCGCCCGGACTCTCAAGCGTGTAGCGCCGCATTTTGTGGGATCCGATTCCTCCTCCGCAGCCCAGAGTTCCCGACCCCGGTCCATCCGTTCCGAGTCGCGGGACATCCGCACTGAACTTCACGACGCTGCCCCTCTCCGCACTCTGGAGGCCTTCCAATAACTGAAATTAACGGACTTTCTGGGAGATATCGGAGGGTTTCTCTGGTTCTACGGTCCAAGAGAAGCTGACCTGCCCCCTCCTGGGGGGCTAGGGTTCAAAAAGATAGGATTTCGAACCGACGCCCAAAAAATGCTGAGGACTGCATTATCTCCCGAATCGTTCCATTTACCAGGACTAACAGGCCCTGGACCCAACACACACCACAGGATTGGCAATCGATTCTCAATAATTGACCAGCCATTATAGGGGAACCCGGCTGACAGTCCAGCTGAAAATGTCTGTCCCCGGTTGGCGGAATTGGCAGACGCGCTGGATTTAAAATCTGGTGGGCTTCGGCCCGTGGAGGTTCGGGTCCTCCGCCGGGGACCAGCGTTCTTCCATCACACCTAAAACCCAAGAGTCTTTAAGAACTCAAGCCCGCGTGACTCCAGATCGAGCCCTGTTTTTTCGAAAGGACCGGGGCGGTCTATTTCGTAACGTCTCCACAGCGAGAATAAAACAAGACCGACGTGGTGTGCGGTTTCTTTCATTTGCGTGACCAATTCCACAGGAATCGGTTCAGGTGTTACGCGGCTCGCTTCAACTACTCGGCGCGCTTCATCTACTACAAGCGCAAGGCCATCGAAGGCACCGAGCAAATTCGCAGTGTCTCGGTGGCCCAGTGAGCCCAATTTTGGTAGCGCGGCTTCAAGAACCACTCTGCCAGTTAGCCTCTGTTCTAGGTTAATAATGCTCCGTCCCAGGCGTTCTACGTCTACGTGTGACAAGTTCAGTCGCGGCAGCAACCGGACTAACATACTCAATTTTCCGTAGAGATCCGCACTTACAAGCGCAGCGACTGATTTTTCGTCGCGCCTGCGTTCGCGGTCCTGAAGCTTGCGAGCGTTCTTCATCGTCAGCCACGCCGAAAGGAACGCAGCTCCCACCGCAATCAAAGCCGACGCCATAATTGCCAAGACAGTCCAAATCGTTTCGCTGCTTGGCGCTTTGGAAAGTGAAGTAACCAGGGAACACCAATAGCTCATTGAAAGTCCTTACAGGCGCTTGGCGTTTGTCCCGGATCAGCCATTTCAAACACTTCGATCAGCAGCAAGGCGACCATCTTATCGATCCAGTATGTCAACCTCGGCGTGGTACTCTGGCGGGGCCTGGAGGCGTTCTTCCGCTTGGTCTGTCTGGGAGTTTGGGCGGGAGTCGTCAGGCTCACCAGGTCTCGAAGACCCCCCGGCCAAGGCTCAGAGCCGGGGGTGTCTCCCTTGCAAACCGCGTCACCGGATTCTGCTACAGTTGGCAGAGAGTCGGGCAGGGCGCGACGACCATCACCACGGAGTCTCATCCAAACTCTACGTGCCCTGCCTTTGTCACCCCAGGGATTTAGAATCCCAGGCAGGATGAGACTCAACTCACGGAACACTTCAATTCCGGGTGCAGTTTCGTCTTGCGCCTGTCGTTGTGGGTTATGCGCGGGCCAGGCGCGATCAAGGCGATCTCCAACAGCGGGATCGACGGCGCACTACGGGACCCTCACGGTGCGCACGGCAGCCCCAAGGCAACGGGTAAACAGGTCGTCCTGCCCCGAAGCTGGGTCCAGGGCCGGAGGGGTGCGCGGGTACAATCGCCGCCACGGAAACGTGCTGGACTGCCGCTAGCGGGCAATTCCTGATCTAGCGGGACAAAGACCAAGGGAAGTCAGATGGAGCCGGTTCTCGCGTGCGCGCGAGGATCTTGACTCCCCTCTGGCTTTCCGACCGAAGGGAGGAGAGGCAGACGGGGTCTTTCGTACCCCTACCCCTCTTTCCCCGGCCCCGGCCCCGGTTCCTGTTCCAGTTGGGAAAGGGAAAAACAGGAAAGTTGGAGTAAGGGGGTTCAGGGGGGTATGGCTCCCCGTTCATTTTCTTCTATCAATCATCCTGGAGTTTGAGAAAGTTATAAGTAGAGGGGGGCATCCGCTGAAACACAGCATGGCAGTCGAAGCGAATCAGGCAACGGACTGGCGGCCTGAGCCAGCACGGACAAGACCTGAACGGCCCGTTCGGATGCCCCTACCCGTCCCAACTTTGCAGCACCCGTTTCCACCTCCAACCCCTCCCGGGTCCAATTCTCTTTTTCCCGTGGGACTTTTCTCCCCTGTACTGGCCTCCCGTTTGGCCATGTGTCTGTCGGTTCGCACGGTCTGGTGGCCTACGCATAAGGCTCCGAACTGGGGCTTCTGGGCCCGCTCTGGAAGCTCACTTTCGATGGAAATGGTGGGATCGGGTTGTCGCCTATAACCCGGGCTAACTGCGAAGCAGTTAGCAGGCTCTTCGTATTCAACACGGTGTTTTGGACCTGGTTTGTTCGCAGGGAGAGGTCGACTAACAGCCCGTGGCAAAAACCCCAATTTCTCCGACTAATGTTCTTTCTGTGAGTTGATGTTGAGATGGTTTATTGATGAATCCGAGGAGCCCAAAACAGTGAATCGGGCCGGATCGACGCCCAGAAACGCTCCCAGAGCCGATCCCAGCCGATCCAGCGACCGGTTCGCGCCCCCAAAAGCGTAAAAAGACGTGCCTGACCGCGGCCCGGGAGACTGCGGGGCGTACCCACCCCCGTCAGATGGCGCAGCAGCAATCCCAGATTGAATCCGCAGACATGGATCAGCAGTCGCTTGCGCACGTTGGCGTGGCCCCGGACGAAGATCCGACGCAACCCTCCCGTGCCGAACTGGTGCGCGACAAGGTGGAGTGATTCGGGGGCGTCTCCTCCGGATCCAAGTCCAGAAAAGCCCGCACACTCATCGAATCCGCCACTCGCCATGCGATGGCCCGTTCCGAGTTCAGCCCTTCGAAGTACCCCAACAACAGCATCCGGAAGTACCGTCCGGGGCGCAGACTCGGGCGCCCGGTCCCGTCGGCATAAAACCGCGCGCACAGTCCCTCCACGAAAGCGTCGAACCCCGCTTTCTCCAGCACCCGATTCAGCCGCTCGTAGAAGGGATGCCCCGGACTCCGAGGCAGTTTCTCCGCCGCCACCCACATCTTCCGTTGCCGTCCCGCAGACGGTTTCTTTCCCATGGCCATAGTGTCATTTTATTTCAGAGATCTGGCTCTTCCCGGACTTTTGCCACGGGCTGCTAAGCTATCCAAAATTTATCGTCCCCGTGTGACGACCATGGACGCCCCCCCCCGAACCCGGAGAGCCGGAATGGGGGTTTGACGGGAGTCTGGGGTGCGGATTCCCGGCTCCCAGACGGCCCCAGATCGACACAGAGGGCGTGAGGCATACCTGAGCACCTTCGATACGCGCTACGGCCTTCTACGGAGTCTTTGGGTCAAGTCGTTGATAAAGAGGGATTGATGCAGGATTTGAACAGGACTGTGACCCAAAGACGGGTTCAAAACTTGACCTAAGGATCGGATCAATACTATCGGGGCACGTATCACGGGCGCGAGGGTTAACGGGCCGTGCTATGGACGAGGCACGCGGGCACGCAGTGAAGAACCCGGGATCAAGCAGCGACACTTATGCGGCGGGCGTCCCGGACGTCCGCCGAAGGCCCTCCAAACCAGGGCGCTGGGAAAGCCGATACTGGCGCGGATGGAGTACCGGCAAGGCGTAGTACCCGAACCGTCCGTAAACCGACACGGAGCGGGCTGTCCGGGAGGAAGCTCCCCATCCCACGGAAGACAGACCTCACCTGGTCGATTCGAGGATAGAGTCATCGGCATGTGCGTTCGGATCGCCGAAAAATAGGACTAGCTTTGCCTTCTGCCTGTTCCTATGGAGCTTGAGCGCCTTCCCGATCCATAGTTCCTACATGCCCTGGTGCTGTGCGTCGACGAGAAATCCCAAATCCAGGCCCTGGACCGGACGCAGCCGACGCTGCCGCTCGGTCTCGGCTACGTCCAAGGGTATACGCACGACTACATCCGCCACGGGACGACCACCCTTTTCGCCGCCCTGGATATTGCCACCGGTCGCGTGATCGCCCAATGCAAGAAGCGTCACCGTCACCAGGACTTCCTGGCCTTCCTCAGGCTGATCGACAAGGAGGTGCCGGCGGAGCTGGACCTCCACTTGGTGGTCGACAACTACGCCACCCACAAGCATCCACGCGTCAAGGCCTGGTTGGCGAAGCGGTCCCGTTACCATTTACACTTCACGCCGACCTACGCCTCCTGGCTCAACCAAGTCGAGCGTTGGTTCGGCTTGATTACCCAGCGGGCGATCAAGCGCAACTCGTTCCGCAACGTGAGGCACTTGGTGAAGACCATTGAAGAGTTCACGCACCGATACAATGAAGAGGCGAAACCCTTCGTGTGGGCCGCCACGGCTCAATCCATCCTCGACAAGCTCGAAAGATTATCCATTCGTATTTCCGGGACACCACACTAGTTTCGTATATAATCCCCCATGAATTCATGCTTCCCTCCCAGATCTGGGCTCGCGCTCAAGACCCGCCCAAGGTGTCGGGCCTTGCAACCATTCACGCAGACGCGGAGAGGCCCTGCCTATTCGCCACAAGCGAGGGGCGCTACCCCTTGCCGAGTTCATGGCTGTTGTATTCAGCAGGAAACCCGACATGCGGGGTATCCACGTGAACAGTTACAACCGCATCCTGCAACCTGTTCGGGCGCCTTGTCGAGTTCCAGTAGGTAGCGAGGCTTGTCGAAACGCTTTGACCCACCAACGACCAATCGTCAGTTCATCCCCGCGTGTGCGGGGAACAGGGAAGCCAGCAACAGAGGCCAGAATCACGCAATGATGATATTTTGAAAACCGGTCCAGATCAGTGAACGTCCTGCAAGAAATCTTCGAATGGTCTCATGGCCGCCCCGCTTGGCAGTCTGACACGCTACGACGCCTAGTTGTGAACGGCGAGCTTCTCGAAGATGACGTTCGCGCGCTCGCGGAAATCTGCAAAGCTGCGCACGGTCTCGCCGAACAGCAAGAAGCTAAACCGCTCACAAAGGATCACGTGCCGGATAGGTGCGGCACCACTCCACCGGTCTCCCTCCTATCCATATTTCATCACCGGGGCGTGAACGCCCTTGCGGAACGCCAGACCCTCAGTTTCGGCCCGAACCTCACTGTAGTCTATGGCGACAACGCTGCCGGAAAGACCGGCTACATCCGCATCCTCAAGAGCGCGTGCCGTGCCCGCGGACAGGAGAAAATCCTCGGCAATGTCGTGTCGGGGACCATGCCGCCAACACCCGACGTGGCAATCAGGTATAGAGTCGGCACGGAGTACGACCCATTCGAATGGGCCGGTCAGGGTGGGGACGGGTTTATCTCCCGTGTGAGCGTGTTTGACGCACGGTGCGCCGCCGTTTACCTCACGGAAAAGACCGATGTCGCCTTCCGGCCCTTTGGACTTGACCTCTTCGACCACCTGGTCAGAGCTTGCAAGGCCATCCGAGTTCAGCTTGAGAGAGAGCAACAGTCCTTGGCCTTAAGCGCCCTTGCAACCGTGCAATCCCAAATACCGGAAGGAACCGCTGTCGCAAGATTGCTGGCGAACATCACTTCGCTCACCAAGCCAGAGACAGTGAAGGCGCTCGCACATCTCTCGGCGGAGGAAGAATCCCGTCTCACACTGCTGGAAAGGTCACTTCTGGACCTGCAAGCAAGCGATCCCAATAAACTGATCCGCCAGCTCACCCTTCGCGGCTCGCGTGTCGAAGGGTTGGCCCGGCATTTCAAAGCTGTGGAAGCGGCACTGGCAGCGGAAGCTGTTGATACGGCATTCAATGCCCGAGCGGAAGGTCGCCGCAAGAGAGAGGCGGCGAAGAGACTTCGGGCGGCTGCCTTCCAGACAGGGATGTTGGCTGGCACGGGTTCGGAAACCTGGGCTGCGCTTTGGGAGTCCGCCCACCGATTTTCGCAGGAGTCCGCCTATTCCAAGCAGCCTTTTCCGGTCGTGGAGAACGGCGCGCGCTGCGTGCTCTGCCAGCAGGATCTCGACGACGATGCCCGCCACAGACTCCAGCAATTCGAGGCGTTTGTAGCCTCGACCACCGAGCGGGAACTCCGGCGGGTCCGAGAAACCGTCGCGCAACTCCGGAGGAACTTCATGGACCTCAAGGTCTCGACGGAGTCCATTAACGAAACAATTGAAGATATTCGTATCGAACATGAGGCCGTGGCGGACACCTTCGTGACGGCGCTTGCAGCTGCCGAAGAGCGCCGTCGGGTTATCGTTTCGGCATTGAGCGAGGATCGAGACCTTGCCGGGGATTGCCCAGCCCTAGCCTCCGTCGGGGGCGCCATCAACACGGTTGCACGCCAGATCACGGAGCGAGCGGAGACACTGCGTACAAGCGCCGTCGACGAAAAACGGAAACGGCTAAGCGTGGAAGCTCGAGAACTGCGCGCCCGCAAGCTACTCGCACGGCACATGCAGCTTGTCCTCGATGAGATCGAGCGCAAGAGCAGGTACGCCGCCTATGGCCTGTGCATCGACGATACCAAGACCCAGGCGATTACGAGGAAGAGCACCACGGTCACGCGCGAGGTGGTCACGCAGAAACTCAAGCAGAGTTTTCGGGACGAGCTTTCAAGACTTGGTTTCCGGCACGTGGAAGTCGAACTAGACGAAGCCGGTGGAGCTGAGGGTGTTCTGTACCACAAGCTTGTCCTCACGCGTGCCCCCGGCGTCGAATTGCCGAAGGTGGTCAGCGAGGGAGAGCAGCGCTGCCTATCCATCGCCGCGTTCTTCGCGGAACTCAGCACTGCCGACGATCCTTCAGGGATTGTGTTCGATGACCCTGTGTCCTCGCTTGACTATAAGTGGCGAGAGGGCGTCGCACGCCGATTGGTGGAGGAGGCGAAGGCAAGGCAGGTCATTGTCTTCACGCACGATGTGATGTTCCTACTCCTTCTCAAGCAATTTTCCGAGGACAAGGGCGTTGCACAACTCGACCAGCATGTAAGGAATCTCCCAATAGGCGCGGGCGTCTGCGTCGAAGAACTGCCGTGGGTAGCCCTCAAAGTTTCGAAACGCGTCGGCCATCTGAGAAAATTGCTCCAGCAGGCCAAGAAGCTCCACCGCGACGGTCATCAAGCTGCTTACGAAAAGGAGGCCAGCTTTATTTATGGTTTGCTACGGGAGGCATGGGAGCGCGGCCTTGAAGAAGTGCTTCTCGGCGGCGTCGTGGAACGCTACAGGCCCGGCGTGCAAACGCAGCATGTCACTGTGATCGCGGACATTGCAGTACAGGACTGCAGGGCAGTTGAGACCGCGATGACGAAGTGCTCGAGATGGCTGCCGGGCCACGACCAGGCAGCAGGTGCGCGTGCGGACATCCCGGAGCCTGCGTCTCTCGAGGCGGATATCGCCGCGCTTGATGATTGGCTTACCACCATTCGGAGGCGCCGCAGATAGACGGGAAGAGCTAATTTCAATGCGCAGGATGGGCCACAGCCTCTGGCACACTTGGCTTCCTGAGGCTCGGACCCGGGCGCGACCAAACCGGGTCGCAGGGGGGGGCAGCCAACGACTCCGGGTCGGGACCTATTGACATCGATGTGTTACAGGCAACCATTACGAACATGGACTAGCGGACGCGGTTGCGGGCGCGTAGTCTAGGCGGCTCGATGCGATAGAACTCGACCCCGGCGGTGAGAGCACCAAGCGAGTCCGGAGTCCAACCTGACGTCCGGCCCCCAGCGCCGGCGAGACGGAAGACAAAGGCCACCGTGTCGGATGCCAACACTAGGTTCCACAGCTTGCCCAACACGGCGACCCACGCCGCGAACCAGGGCCTTCGCGAAAAAAGCTAGCGGGTCAAGAGGCCAGCGCGGGTGCTGACTCGATCTGCCCTGAGTGCATTAGAGCGCGAATTTATCCGAAACGGAGAAGTCCTGTTACCGATCACTGTTGATCACGGGCACCAGATGCTAACGCCAGCCGGGGAGTGGGACATGACGAGTGGACCGTCCATCCGGTCAAGCCATGGAAAAGACGTGGACAGCGTTAGACAGCGAACCAGATCGGAGCCTTAGAGGGTTTCCTAGCAAATGAGAATTCAATCCCTACTGGATTCTTGCCACAGCAAAGCAACAGAAGGATTCGGACCCGCGCCAAGAGGACGACCCGCTGGCGACCATGAATGCAGATTGCAAAACGCAGGCCGGGACAGCCGGCTCGGGAGGTGAATTACGTCCTGATTCGGAGGTTGGAGAACATCACGAATCCGGGGAATTGAAGTAGTGCATGTCGTTTGGAGGTGTGATGGGCACAAGGTTTTTGGTGCGTCCGAAGGGGTCGCCCGTCCGTCTATGAATTGGATGACCCCAGATTCGTGCATAGCAGGAAGCCGGCTTAAGTATGTTCACAAGGTGTTTTCATACTATCTTTTGGATCCTATCAACTTCCCTTGATAGTTCCCCTAAGAAGGGTGTCGGAATAGCAACTCACTGGGCGGAACTGGGATTCCTCTCATGCACCTCATACATGAACACACCAACTGTAGTCGCCATCCGCACCGCGAGTCGTGCATGGTGGACATCGAGGCCTATATGCGCGGCC
Organism: Acidobacteriota bacterium; assembly: GCA_965263035.1. Taxonomy (GTDB): domain Bacteria; phylum Acidobacteriota; class UBA6911; order RPQK01; family JAJDTT01; genus JAJDTT01. The sequence goes on along the minus strand of OZ253580.1, from coordinate 2,093,706 downwards.
GTTCGACCGTGGCCCGTGCCGAACGCATTGCGTAATTCCGCAAGGCTGCTGCCTAGAGACGAAAGGTTATTCACTAGCCGAGTAATGGTCCCTTCCCACCGGTTCCGGTCATCAATACTGGCGGGAACAATCGGCAGGCTCCTCACCGCCCGTCTCACCAAACCAGGAAAATCCTCGTTCTCCGAGATGTTGATTCCGCGCTCTTCAAGGATCGTTTTACAAATGGTCTCGACAAATTCTTTTGCCGTGCCGATAGCAAGATGGGGATCATTGGGGATGGCGAATTCCATGCGCGTAACCTGTCGGGTGACATAGTCACCTAGGGTTTGGGCCAGCTCTCTGGCCTCGGCAGTAACGGCGTGGGGCATCTGCTCAAGGCGTCGTCCACCGTAGATTCGATGGGCACCGACTCGGCTCACGGCGCCGATCTCCCAACCTTCTGCCGACAAGTTCCTATTGAAGACCTCAAGACAGAGTTCCCGTTCTGCCTCATCAGGACGGACGATAGGATGAACCATCTCCGCAAGGAAGCGCAGGAACGTCTCATCGGACCCGCGTAGCAAATTCAGACGGTCATCCGTCCACCACCAACCGTCGTCCCAGTCGAGGTTGTTAACCCGGTGCTGCCAAAGATCAGCCGCCATATCTGGGAATTGGTGCCTGCGGTAATCACGTGTTGGTAACTCCTCCAGATTGAATATTCTCGAGAAGAACTGTACTTCGTCCAGCCGACCGTAGGGAGCTACACCATGCAGGTCCAACTCATCAGCGATGTTGCGGCGAGTCGGCTCAGTAATTTCGCGCTTCGGATGATTCATAGCAGATTTCCTAATCATCTCCTTTCCTCGACGGGATGGGAACCATGGGGGGGCAATTCAAATTGAATCTAGGCTTCACAAGCCATCGCCGGTTTTTCTTAGCCCCCATTTCTCAACACCGACACGATAATCAGTTGGTTTAACAGCATTTCAGTGGTTTTCTTATCTACATGAATTCGAGAGCCGTCTGGCCGACCCGAATGCGGTGACGAAAGCCGAAATCCGGCGATGCGCAGGGGCATTTGACCTCCCACCGGCACTCATGAGCGACGTTTCTCCCCCAAGAGCCGATTCCAGGGCAGAGTCCGTCCCGCGGACTCCCAACCGGGCGTCTTCCATAGGGCTTGTTCTCGCTAACAGCGAAGCGGGAGGGCTTGCACTTGCGCCAGAACCGTCTGCAACAACCCCGCATGGGGGTAGCTCTCGGAAAACGACAGCCAGACCTTGCGCGTCGTGATCCGGACCTGTGCCCCGATCTTCAGCAATCTCACCCGTAGCGTCCAGCTCTGCGCCCGCGCCAGCTTCGTCCCTGCCAGTCCCACCCGTCGCAACGTCTCCATCATCACGTAGGCGAACGCCGAGAAATACAACCGCAGTTGATTCCCCGCCAGCTTCCGGGTCGACGTGCGGTCCGCAAACAGACCCAGCTGCTGTTCCTTTATCCGATTCTCCATGTCTGCCCGCGCGCAGTAGACCTCCTCGTACAATCTGCGCCCATCGCATTCCTGGACCGGGACCGAAGTCACGATGAATCGCGGGTTCTTTCCCCGGGGCAGGTGCTCCACCTTCGCCACCACCCGACGCTCGCACGACCACGTGTCCCGCGTCTGGTAGCGTAGTTCCTGAAACTGCCTCACCGCCTTCCCGATCACCCGCTGCAACTGCCGGACGGTCTCCATCCGGGTCGCGATCCTCCGCTTCAGCCGATCGTTCTGCGCCAACCCCAGGACGTAATCGATCCCTTCCTTCTCGCACCAGACCATCAACTCGTCGTTGGAGAAGGCACTGTCCCCTCGAACCGTGATCCGCACCTGGGGCCACGCTTCACGCAGCCGCCTCACGATCGGTTCCAACTCCGCCACCACCCCGTGGGCCGCGCCTCGATCCGCCGTGCGCAGCCGCGCACACAACAGATGTTCCCCACAGAAGACGTACAGCGGCAGGTAGCAGTAGCGTTTGTAATAGCCGTGGAAGAACCGTCCCTCCTGCTTCCCATGCAGCGGATCGTCCGTGGCGTCCACGTCCAGGATCACCTCCTCCGGGGGCTCCGGATGCGCTTCCACAAACACCTCCAGCAGCAGCTCGTCCATCCCCGCCGGGTCGGCCACGATCTTCTTGTACGCGCCCTCCGGTCCCTCCAACGGAGTCCGCTCCAGTCGGTTCAGGGTGCTCTTGCCTGCCAGCGGTTTGCCTCGATCCGACTCCACGCGCCGGAACTCCCCCGTCAGGTCGTCCCGGTCGCACAGTAGCGCCAGGAGCCGGTCCCGGCACAACTCGTCGTGGTCGTTGAGGTCCTCGTAGCCCAGGCACAGCCCCAGCACCCGCTGTTTGATCAACGCCTCCACCGGGTGTTCGACTCGATCCGGGTCTCGATAGTCGGTGAAGCACTCGCTCAGCCGGCCCAGAATCCGGGTCCGCTGCTCCACTTCGCGCAAGAGCACGCCACCGGCGTCAGAGGTAATCTCGCCACCGTCGAACCGGCCCACGACGTCCCGTCCGTCCAGGCCCTGAAATCTGAGCTTTGTTCTGGTACACTCTGCGTTCATAAGGTCGCGTTCCTTCTGCTTTGTAAGTTATTGATATCACAACACTTATAGCAGAATACTCGGCCTTTATCTATCTTTCTGTTGAGATTTCCGGGCTAGGGGAGCCTACCTGGCGGCGCATCCGAGCATTGCGAATAATTCAGCAGATTGATTTACTATGACCTCACTCTGTTCAGAAAATCAGGGGCGGTTCAGCGCGGGGGACATAGTCGATTAGAAAGCGCTTCATTGTCATGATTGCACTGACACTCTGTGTCTGTGCGGACGCGGCAGCTTCTTCCAGCGTCTTGGCGGTCAGCCTGAAACAACTCTCCACATCTTCCCAACTTATTTTCGAAGGTGAAGTCATCGGCGTGACTTCGACTTTCGATGCCAATCAAACCAATATTCACACCTACGTCACGTTTCGCGTGTTTGACGTGATCAAAGGCGCCTACAGCCAAACGAAAATCACGCTGCGGTTCCTAGGGGGCACGGTCGATGAGATCAGCCTGCATGTTGCGGATTCAACGATGCCAAAACCAGGAGAGATGGGCATCTACTTTGTAGAATCGCTGGAACGTTTTCAGGTCAATCCACTCTACGGCATGGACCAGGGCCACTTCTTGATCCTTGAATCAAATGGTCAACGAATCATGGCCACTCGGAATAGACGCATTGTGACTGGACTGAGCTCCGACGATCAGCTGCCAGCCGAAAGATTGAGTGATGGAATCGCGCGCGGGCTATCTCTAGACAAAGCTGGAAGGTCACCGGCTGCCGTAACGGTGTTCCAGTTCAAGCAGGCGGTCCGTCGATACTCTGGCCGCCTACCTTGAGGAGCCCGTCTGTACTGCTAGTGTGGATGATGTTGAGTTTGGCCGTCATCTTTGCGGCGGCGGTCAAAGCCTATGTCCTCCACGACCATAGGTGGCCTTCCGCGACTACAACCTTTAACGTGGACCTACCCGGGGCCGATGGTTTGTGGAATACGGCCTTCGAGCAAGCGATGGGCCGCTGGAATGCCGCGACCATTTTCGCATTCAGGATAAGGCGCGACACTTTCGAGAATCCATGTGACGGCCTCCCGACACAAACCAGCGCCGGAGACTTTGAGAATGGAGTGGGTTTTGCGAGCGATGTTTGTGGTGATGCCTTTGGTGAAAATATCGTTGCTTATACGACTTGGTGGTCGAGGCAAGGAAGAAAGCTCCAATCAAATATTCACTTCAACAATGCGTATTCCTGGAACGTCTATGATGGTCCGTATGGGACAGGCAACTGGGTGGGGGTAGTGGACTTCCGCCGTTTCGCCGTACACGAACTCGGCCATGCACTTGGGCTGGACCACGAGGACGATGTCCCCGCCATCATGGCCACATTCCAGCGCCTCGGAAGCACCATCGTAGCGCCACAAGTCGATGATATTGCCGGGGTCGCCGAGCTATACGGAGAAACCCGGCCGCCGCCTGGAGAAACCCGGCCGCCGAACGACATGTTTTCGAACGCACTAGCGATTTCGGGGCCGACGGGAAGGACGATCGGCAGCAACGTCGGAGCCACCGTAGAGACTGGTGAACCGGGCCAGGGGGCCTCGTCAGTGTGGTGGCAATGGCGCCCTATTTCGAGCGGGACGGCGACGGTTGACACGGTGGCCAGCAGTTTCGACACGACTCTGGGTGTGTACACGGGAACGAGGGTCAATGCGCTGAGGACACTTGCGGAAAGCGATGATGACGTCGGACTGCAAAGCCGTGTGATCCTGGACGTGACAGCGGGGACAGTCTACAGGTTTCGAGTCGCCGGTTTCAGTGGCAGCAGTGGAACTGCAACGGGCAACATCGTCCTCAACTGGAACCTCGAAACCGCGAATCCCCCTCTCCCTCCCAACAATGACAACGCGCTCATGATATTCCCACAGGTTGCCACTGGAGCTCTCAGCGACGGCGCATTCTATCGAACCACGATTTCGCTGACACGCACGAGGAGTGGCGACGCCATCTGCCGCCTGAAATTGTACGGCATGGACGCGAACTTTGGAGGTTACGGAAGATCATCCTTGTTCACGGTGACCGTTCCAGGCAGTAGCTTCGTGTCGGCAAGAACGACGGGCACTGGCCGAATCCAGACCGGCTATGCAACGGTAGACTGTGACACACTTGTATCCGGCCAACTCACCTATTCATCCTATGACAAATTCGGAACGAAGGTCGCAGAAGCTACGGTGTTTCCGACGGAGGTTGAGTCCTCAAGCTATAGCATCATCGTTGACGGTCGGGACGGAGCTCAACTCGGGCTGGCGATTGCGAACAATACGAATCTCTCGCGAACTTATGACCTCACATTGCAGGACTCGGCGGGTCGTACGGTAGGCACAGGATCCGTGGCCGTGGCGGCGCACTCGAACGTAGCCGGATTCGTCAACGAGCTGATTTCTCCGCCTCCGGTCTCGGGGATTGTATATCTCCTGAAGGTCCGGTCCTCCGCCCATTCGGATTTTTCGATGATTGGGCTCCGGTTCACGGGGCGTGTTTTTTCCACCGTACCCGTTAACTAGAATTATCGGCGGTAATTTTGTCCCTGGAGGCCTCCAGGTAGACGATAGCGCCTGCAACAGTATTGACTGATGCGGGAGAATTCCTTCTGGCCGAATTGTAGAAAGGGCCACCGACTCGGCGGATCGGGTCTTGGGCTCGTTTTTGACCCCGATGGGATCACCGGATTGAGAAAGAAGGGGCCGCCGCCGGGAACGGGGGAGTCAGGGGCGGGGGCTAGAGTACGATAAAGGATATTATACGTAGCTACTATGAGCGACACCGACCTCGCCCTCAGAACCGACGATTCGCCGGACGAAAAGGACCTCCAAGGGGCCTTCCCGGACATTCTCGTGAGGGCCGGCGCGAGCGCCTGCCTCGCTGCGGACGAGTTCTTCTCCGCGCGGATCTCCAACCCCCATACGCGAACCGCCTACGCCCGCCAGGTCAGCCGGTTCCTCACCTGGTGCGAGGACGAGGGGCTGGAGTTGCACCAGGTCACGCCCGGCCTGGCCGGCCGGTTCCTGGACGAGCTTCCCGGTGGCGCCCCCACCCAGAACCAGGCCCTCGCCGGACTGCGCCACTTCTTCGATACCCTGGTGGCCCGGCACGCGGCGGTGTTGAATCCGTTTCAGTCGGTCCGGGGGGTGCGCCATCCCTTCGGGGAGGGCCGGACGCCCGAGGTGAGTGTCGCCCAAGCGCGTCAACTCCTCGCCTCCATCAAGACGGATAGTGTGTTCGGTCTTCGGGACCGGGCGGTCCTCGGGACGCTCATCTACACCGGCGCCCGGGTCGGGGCCATCAGCCGGCTCCGGATGCAGGATCTTCGCGACAACGGCAACCACCGGTCGCTGCAGTTTGCGGAAAAAGGAGGAAAGGTCCGGGAGATCCCGGTGCGCCATGATCTCGACGAGTGGATCTCGGCCTACCTCGAGGGGGCCGGGCTTGAGGACGCGCCCCAGGCCTCGCCGCTGTATCGGGCCGGGCAGCGACGCTCCAGCCCGCTCACCGATCGGGCGATGTCGCCTCTCGCCGTGCAGCAGATGCTCAAGCGCCGGCTGCGGGCGTCCGGGTTGCCGAAGATCCTCTCGCCCCACTCGTTCCGCGTCCTGGTGGTCACGGATCTCCTCAGTCAGAACGTGCCGCTCGAGGACGTCCAGTACCTGGCCGGTCACGCCCACCCCCGCACCACCCAGATCTACGACCGGCGCCGAAGGCGCGTCTCCCGCAACCTCGTCGAACGGATTTCCGTCTGACGGCCATGTCCATGGATCCCGGACGCGCGATCGGCTAGGATTCACGTTGATAGAATAATGCCCAGTAGGGTGATGAGAACGCCCAGGAGCAAACCCAGCATGCGGGTCACGAATCGCCGATGCTCCCGGATCTGTTGCTTTCTTTTGACGTTGAGGTCATCCCTGCTCGCGTCGCACACTCGGAGAGTGTCGCGCACCACGCAAAACTCTTCCATGTACGCATCGACGTGAGTCTCCACTGAGTCGCGGTCGGACCTTCCCTTGATGATCGTACCCAGGGTCTGTTGCACCCTTGCTAGTCGCTGGGGATAGTCTTGAATCACTTCGCTGATCACGATGTCGCTGTAGTCTTTTCCGAAGTCCTTGATTGAGTCTAGGCAGAACATGATCCCGGCTTCGGCGGCCTCGTACATAGCCCGCTCACAGTGGCTCTTTGCCTTACCGAGAGACTCAATGTCGATCGTTCCGTCGTCGTCGATGGACTGTAGAAGGTGGTGGCCAACGTACCGCAGCTCGTTGATGGCGGGTATCGGCACCTCGCTACGCAACTCGCCAACCTCACGAGCGAAGCTGTCTGCCTTCTCGTACAGGCGTCGCAACTCGGCGATGTGTGAATCAGTCACCGATGAACCGAAATGTCTTAACGCGCTCGTATTGGCGGTTCAGATCTTCCTTGGTGACAAAGTTGCCGAGTTGCAGACGGACGTTCCCGGTTGCGGTGCGTCGCACCACGTCCCTGGCGATCGCCCGCTTAGACTCTTCCGTCGAGGATGGGATTCGCTTCGGGGCGCGGAACGCGCCGACTACTTTCCTGAACACGACATCACCTTTCACATCCCCGAAAAACGATGAGGGAGTGCTCCGAATAGCGCGGGGTTACTGCAAACGGGCACTATGAGGTGCTCCACTGCTCTGGCGGGTCAGTTTTTCTCCGATCACTCCATTTTAGCGCAGACCGTAGTGGCGTGTGCGCAGTGGATGCGCAGCATCGTCGCCAACGGGTAGGGACGTCGCCCCCGCCCCGCTTTCGGGTAAAAGGGCCGAATCCGTGCCTCCAACGGCTCCCACGGAATCAACCGCTCCATCCGGGCCAGAAACTTCTCCCGACGGGTCACCCGCTTCTTGGCCTCGTATTCCAGATCTGCGAACGTCTGCTGCTCCATCCTCGATCACTCCACTCAATGACGAAGGAAGAATTATCGGGAGGGCCGCTGACTTAATCAGGCCTTTCTTAGCACCCTCCTACCTAAGCGCTCGATTCACTCGTTTGATGAGTTTCACCCATGAGCTGCGTTCGTCTTCTGTGAGGTCTGCGGCGCTGTGCTCACGCGTCCAGCGAAGGTACGCCTTGGCGAGTCGGTACTTGGAGAAGCCGCTTATCTCAGCCGTGAAGATATCGACTATCGGTCGCTGGGGATGCTGGGTGGCCACTTCCGTCACATCCCAGTCCAGCTCGGATTGGGCCATGGCAACGAGCGTGTTGCGAAGGATATCCTCGATCTCGGGCTTGGTGATCGTGCCGGGGCAAACATCCCCGGTTCGGAGGATACTCTTGTTCCCGAGAGTGTGGATCAGTGTTTCCTGTTTGGCAGCCTGGTCGCCCGCGTTATCGGAATCCAGCAGAGCGGCCACCTTGAGATTGTTGGCATGAAGGATCGTGGCGAAGTACACAACCTTGCCCGCGGTTTTCGCAGGGAGCAAAGCGATCTTCTGGTTGAGGTCGGCTAGGTTGGCGTCGCGCAACAGTTGCGCAGTGGCCTCGAAATACCAGAAGTCCGTGAGGCCTTCCAGAACCAGGTTGCGTTGCTGGGTGAACAGACTCTGAGCGAGATCGTACCCAAGGGCTTCCTGTAGGGGCAGAAGCGCGGCCGGGTCGCTGGCAGTGACGGTCGTGTGCACCTTGGTGCCGTCGTCGCGGTCAGTCATCTCCACCACGCGGACCAAATCAAGTTCCTCGGGTCCGACCAGGAAGGGCGAATGCGTCGTATAGATAGTCTGGTTGCCTTCGGCGAGTCGTGAGATGGTCTGGCGGAATTCACGCTGCTTGAGGCCATGGAGGCTCAGCCCCGGCTCGTCCAGCAGCAGGATGGCGTTGGCGTGAGCGTCTTCGGCTTCGGCGAAGAAGACAACGAAGAACGACAGAAGCCATTGAAATCCGGCGGAGCGCTGGTCGACTTCGATCTGAACGCCAAGTTCGTCCTCGACCACCACCTTGAGGTACTGGCCGTCGGCCTGTATCCGCACCGTATCGGATTCAGCACAAGTCGGATCGGGGTTCCAGATTGATCGGATTTCGCCGGTGAGGCGAACGCTGGCTGCGTTGAGCTTGAAGCTGCGCTTGTCGAGTTGGCTACGGTATCGCTCGAATGCTTCTTGATCCTCACCCGGATCAGAGGCGTCTCCGAGATTAGCGAGTTCCTGGGCGTCGAAGCCAAGCAGCTTGAGCAAGCACAGGTTGCCGTAGTCATAGCGGTCATCGTCAAGGCGGCCCTGATCGACGCGGTTGGCGAAGTGGCGCAGGTGGATATTGGGACGAACCCGGGAATAGTTGTTGAAGTAGACGAATACCGGCAGCCGACTATTGAGCGTTGCGAGGGCTGCGTCGCGCTGCTCGGGTATCCGTGTGTAACCGAGGAGGCGAGTGTGGAGTTGATCCTGGGCTACATCGCTCTCGTCGACGAACTCGAGGGCCGAGTCGAGCCAGTTCCTCAACGCAGGTGCACGATTGCCAGCGATCGTGGTTTTCCCAACCTGCCAGTCAGCGATGACATTGTCGAGATCTGCGCGGAGCCCCTGCCCGTCATTTGCTTCGTTTTCGGCGGCACGCTTGTCGACATGCGTAGCAAGACGCACCAGGTCCTTCCGAATCTCTTCGCTGAACACGACCAGCTCCGGACTGCCTTCGAGCCACTGCGTTAGCTCATTGTTGAGGTGCCGCGTACAGCCGTACTCCGTGGTGGAAGAGAACCCCTCGGGTAGCCGAGCGAGGTCGTCCGGCTCAAGCGTGAACCGAGCGGACGCGACGGGAATCTCGCTGGGATCTCGCTTCTGCGATTGGATGTCGGCGTTGTAGAGCTTGCGTGGGTAGTCGCGCAGAGCGTCGAACTCCTTCACTCCTGCGGAGGGATTGACCTGCTGAAGCGCCTCAAGCACGGCAGTCTTACCCGCCTCGTTCGGCCCCACCAGAATCGTCTTGGCCTGTTCCACTTCGAACCACCCTGTGTCACGGACACAGCGATAGTTCTGCACCTGCACATGAGTCAGTCTCATCGTCGTGCCTCCGACCTAGTAGCGGTCATGTTGATAGCTTCTCGGATGAGGTTGTCGTTGTAACTCCTGTGCACGTCAATTCCTCCACTCCTTTGATTGATTTGATATCGGAGAACCACGGACTTCCTCCCCGCGCCACGCGGGAACTCCAATTCGAGGTTCTCCTGGTTTGAGTGCCGGATTAGCTCCTCGAAAACCGTGCCCATGCCGTGGTTATCGCGCCCAGGATGCTTGACCGCGCCGTCGGTGGCCATCACCAGGATCGGATTCAGGTTGACTTCGGGCGAGGTGACCTTCTCGATCAGCGAGCCCAGGGCGTCGGCCTTGGAGAGCCGTGGCATATGGTTGCGGAACTCCAAGTTCTCTAGGGAATGACCGATCCCCCCGGATCGAATCGGGCCCACGCGCTGTCCGGTCGTACCGCCAGCGGGGCCTCGAGCGGGTGGCGAGGACGGAGTTGCTTGGACTGCATCTCGGGGGTCGGGGAGCGACGCGACGGCAGCGAGGGGCAGTACGCTCTCGGTTGAACCCGCGGACGAGGTTCGGAGGAAGCCGCCACCAACCTGCGGGCCCCGGATCGAGGCAGCACGAAATGACACGATCTCTCAGCCCGCTCCCGCCCAATCGAAGTGGACGTTTAGTGCCCGAAGCATGGCGAACGTGTTGTCGCGCCGCACTCCGAACTGATCGCATACGTCGGGGAGCTTGATCTCCTTCCTGGACCCCGGAGCACTCTGCTCGTTCGTCACGACGGTGGTGCCGTGAACCTGTGCGTAGGCGACGAGCCAACCGTCCGCACCGGTCGCGAACTTCGCCCTTGCATGGTCAAAATACCTCGAATGGCGCTGAACCCACATCATGACGTCCGTATAGGCACTCACCACCACGTCGGTGTCCACTGGGACGAAGAACCCTTCCGGGACTTCGTCCCTCACCCACCGGACGAGATCCTCCGTCTTGCGACCCGCGAGTAGTTCGCCGCGAACCCTGTCGACGCTGAAGACTCGGCCCTCCCGGTGGGGATGAAGCACGCTCTTCCAAAAGCCGGGGCAGATGTCGAACGAGTAATATAGGTTCTTCGCCGTGATGAATACATCCGAATCGACGAGGTAGGTCCGATCCATCATCATGGGAGATCCATCCCCAGCCTCCTAGCGTACTTCTGGAAGGTTCCACCACGCAGCCCTGTGAGATCATAGGCTTCCTTAAATCCGATCCGGCCCTCCATCGCTCCGCGCAGAACCTGGATCGCAAACAGCTCGCCGACACGCGTGTTCTGGTTGTTGTAGAAGTCTCCCCCGCTCGGCTTCGTCCCCCCCTTGCGTTCTTGATTGACGTAGCGCTCGTAAAAATTGAAGAAGGCGCTTCGGTCAACGAGATTCAGGTCGAGAGCTCGCCGGGCGGCGACCACGGGGCTCACCTTGAACGCCCGGGCGAGCGCCTCGAAGGGGCTCGCCTCCCGCCTGACTTCCCTCCAGCGCGCTCTGAGCTCCTGTGCTGGTGCGAGGAGCTCCGCCGCGGCCCGGTTGCACCAGTCCTCCACGTCCGTACCGCCGGGGAGTAGGGCTTCAAAGCCCGAAAGCCCCTCCGTGCCGAGCCAGATGTGCGCCAGCTCGTGAGCGAGCGTGAACATCTGCGCCGACTTCGCATCCGCGCCGTTCACGAAGATCAGCGGCGCGTAGGGATCGGTGAGCGCGAAGCCGCGAAACTCCTCCACGCTCAGCCGCCGATGGGTATTGTTCCCCACCACACCGTTGATCACCGCCATCACACCCAGTTGCTCGATCGCACGACGAAGCTCGCTCACCCCGTCCTGCCAATTGCGGACTCCCGCGGCCCATCCACCATCGAGGCCGAGCGCCCGTCGCATTTCCCGCCCCACATCGCCCGACTCATCGGCAAGCCTGGCGCTTGCCACGAAGGGCAGTGGTTCCGCCTCGTTCTCGACGAGGGACTCCCGCAGCCAAATCTGTCGGCGTTGCATCGTGTACAGCGTGTCCAGCAGGTTGGGGCTCGGCTTGGCTGCGGCGGAGCCCGCCACGGTGCGATAGTCAGGAACCGGGAGGCGCTCGTCGGGAGGCTCGGGCAGAAACAGGTAGCCGAAGGGCGTATGCGTGAGTTTGGCTAGGTTCTCCAGCTGCTTCAGCGTCGGTTGTCTCTCGCGCCGGACCCAAGCCCGAAGCTGCGGCATGCGCTCCGCAACGTGCGCCACGTCGTGGCCAGCACGTTCGCAGGCCCAGCGAAGCATCTCGGGGGGCACCGGGACGCGGATCATGGCCTTATCCTCGCGACACCATCCCGGCTGGGCCGGACGTGGGGCGCACCGCAGTAGTCAAGCTCCTGGTTAGAGTGTGTCCCCTCCGTGCCCTCCCGGGCCAAGTACTTCATCCCTCAAACCTCTTGGTGGTCCCAGCTTCGCATGTGGCGAATGCCAGCGCGTCATGAAGAAGGGATTCGAGAAGGCGACCGCGGGTGCCATTTTCGGCAGCGAGACCGGCCTCCATACGATCGCAGAGCGCCATGAGTTCATCGACCTTGGCGACGATTTGGCGCTGCTCAGCAACGGGTGGCAGCGGGAACACATACGCCCGTAAGGCCGTGCCCGTGAAGTGTTTAATTGTGGTCCCAGTGAAATACTCTGCTAACCGCCCATCATCGGCACTGGATCGAAGCGCGTCCACGAAGTACTGACCATCTACGATGTCCAAGAAACGAACTCTGTGAATCGCCTTTTGAAAGTAGATGTCGTCCTCGCGCTCATCCCATACGGCAGCTCGACCTGGTTCGCCCCCCTCGCAAATCAGCACGTCCCCCGGTCGGAGCGAAAACTCCGGAAGCTCCGTGTCTTCGAATCTCATTTCCAGAACGTCCGACAGATCGAAATCGAACCATCTGACGTTGGCATTTCTCAGGTATCTTCGCGGGCTGCCTGTGTTCTTGGCTTTGTCGAGCATTTTACCCAGGCGTGATTCGGCCACCGCTCCGACACTTACCCAAGCCCATGACGCAGGGATTTCAAACCATTTCGAATCCGAAATCGGTATCCTCTGGTGCGCCAATAGGGGTCCTACTGGAGTGGCGTTCGGATCCTGCTCCACCAGCTTTCCCCGCACGGCGAGGTTGAGAATCGTCTGGCGCAGGTGCTTGACCTGATCGGCACGGGCGGTCAGCGCGGGCAGGGCATCGACGGCAAAACGTGCGTGAGAACGAAATGTCGGCACGTCTACGTCGGGTGCGTTCAGACGGGTCAGACTAGCCTTGGTGAGCCGGTCGCGGGTGTCCTCACGCGCGGTGCGCGCTTCTCCCAGCCGCTCGCAAAGAGCCACGAGTTCGTCGAACTTGACGACAATACGGTGCTGCTCGGTGAGGGGTGGAAGCGGGAAAGGCACGCCGGAGACGATCCTTCCTGAAACCTCCTTGAATGTCGTGCCCGGCGCGTTGACCTCGATTTCAGGCGCGAATGTCTGCATCGCCAAAGCGACGTACCTAGAGCAATCAGACACATACGGGATGACGGATTTGAACCCCTGATTCGTCGCAACTGGGTTTGCCGCGATTGCCACGTAACCAATCGGCGCACGGCTACTAAAGAGGACGGTTCCTGCGGGCATGAGCGTGGCCGACGATGAATGCAAGCCTCTCGCCGATAGATCGCGGCTGCCGCGTTCAATGTATCGGTTGCCGTAACCGCCGAGGTCTTTCGGTGTTAGCCATGCGATACCCTCTCCCGGTTCCGAGAAGTTCCTGGGATCGCCAGCAGATGGTGTGCCACCACCGACGATTGCTCCAATGGTATCGAGGCGGCGCCAGCACCAAGTGGCCGGAATCTCGAAGGGTGCCACCAAGTCCTCGCCGTTCGACAAATTGCGGGGTTTTCTGATCTCCCGCGCCTTCACCATTCGCGCCTTTTCGGCCGCAATCCGTTTCAGCAGTTCCGACGCCGGTTCATCCGCCGGATCCTGCTCCACGAGCTTCCCCCGCACGGCGAGATCCAGCACGAACCGGCGCAGGCGGCCAACGGCGTCCGGCGCGTCCGCAACGCGGTCGTAGAGCGCGAGCAGGCGGTCGGCTTTCACCGCAACAGCGCCTCGGCCAGGATTCTCTTCAAGCAGTCTCGCACTGACATCACCTCGGCCTCGGCGTTCATCAACTCCTCCAGAAGCGTCTCGGGATCGCCGTAGTCCTCTTCCTCCGTATAAGGATTCTTGATGTCGAGATTGTGCCCGCGCGCCGTGATCTCCTCGGCAGTCACCTTCCAAGCATAGCCACCTTCCTCGCGGCTCTTGCGTTGCGCCCCGCCCCACCAAGCGGCACAGTCCTCAAGATGCTCCAACCGGATGGGCCGGGTCATGGAATAGGCCTTCTGACCCTCGGGAACGAGATGTTCCCAGAACCAGACATCCTTGGTTGGTTCGCCCTTCTCGAAGAACAACAAGTTCGTCCCGATCGAGGCGTATGGACGGAACACTGAGTTCGGCAGGCGCACGATGGTGTGAAGGTTGCATTCCTCCATCAGATGCTCCTTGAGCCGGGTCTTGACACCCTCGCCGAACAGGGAGCCATCGGGTAGGACCACGGCAGCCCTGCCTCCGGGTTTCAGGAGCCGGATGATCAGAGCGAGGAACAGGTCCGCCGTCTCGCGCGTCTGGAAGTGCTTCGGGAAGTTCGACTCGATGCCGTCCTCCTCCTTGCCGCCGAACGGTGGATTGGTCAGGACGATGTCCACGCGCTCGTCCCGGCCCCACGAGATGTAGGGCCGTGCGAGCGTGTTGTCGCGGCACAGAAAGGACGGATCCTCGATGCCGTGCAGGAGCATGTTCGTGACGGCCAGCATGTGGGGAAGCGGCTTCTTCTCCACCGCCCTCAGTGAGGCCTGCATTTTTGCTTCATCTTCGGGCCGCTTCACATAGCGTTCGTGCATATGACGGATGGAGCAGGTGAGGAACCCACCGGTGCCGCACGCCGGATCGAACAGCGTCTCACCCGGTTTCGGGTCGATCATCCGCGCCATGAACGAGGTCACGGCGCGCGGCGTGTAGTATTCGCCCGCGTTGCCGGCCGATTGCAGGTCGTTCAGGATCTGCTCGTAGATGTCGCCGAAGTGCCGGCGCGCAGCCAGGTTGTTGAAATCGATGCCGTTGATCTTATTGACGACCTGCCGCATCAGCTGGCCGGACTTCATGTAGTTGTAGGCATCCTCGAACACGTCGCGCACGACGTTCGCGCGAGGGCCGGCCCTGGGCGGGAGCCCCTTCAGCCGCGGAAAGAGATCGCCGTTGACGAAGTCGAGCAGTTCCTCGCCCGTGATGCCTTCCGGATCGGCGGCCCAGTTCCGCCAACGCAGACGGACGGGAACAGGCGAACGGTAGCCGTCCTTGAGAAGTTCGAGCTCCTGGTCCTGATCGTCGATGATCTTGAGGAAGAACATCCAGCACAGTTGGCTGATGCGCTGCGCATCGCCGTCGACGCCCACATCCTGGCGCATGATGTTCTGAATCGACTTGACGAGGGTGCTGACGGACATCTCTCAGGCAATCTCCCGGTAGAGAGCGAACTGAAGATTGTGCACGGCCCGGTCGAAATCGGGCTTCCCGCCGAAGGCGCGGACCAGTTCCAACGGTGTGCCGAGACTGTCGAGTGGCGGGATCCTGAGGACGTTGGCGTCGTCGAGATTGAGTATGCCCTCGTCGGCATACTTGTCGAGCAACGCGTCGAGCACGGCGCGGGCCTGACCTCCGTATTTCGTGAACACATCCCGCTTCTTGACGTTCTCGGCCCGCTCACGGCGGGTCAGCGGTTTGGCGTCGAAGGCAACGTGACAGACGAGATCGAAGGGGTCGAGATCCTTGCCTAACTCTTCGACGATCACGGTCAGCGGCAGGCCCTCGGCCGCCATCTCATCAATGATCGCCTGCTTGCGCTTGACGGCGTTCCAACGGTTCAGGAAGTCGTCAAGGCTCGCGAAGCGCCTGCGCAGGGCCTTCCTCGTGAAGTCGCGCAGCGACTCGGTCACCAGCTTGCCGTTCCCGTCGAGGTATGTCACCCGCTCGGCGATGATGGCCACCTCGACGCCGTCGATATAGATTTTCTTCTGTGGCCCCGGACCCGGTGGTGGTGGATCCACTCCATCGATCATGATCTCGTCGTCGCCGAGCCCGTCCTCGTCCGTAGGCGGCACATCGGGTGGGACGATCGGATCGTCTTCTCCCGGCGCGTGGATCTGGACCGGCTCGCCGTCGAACTCCGGGTCCGCGAAATGAACGGTGGCACGCCGGAAGTCGATGAGCGTGAAGTAGAACTTTCGTGTGTCTTCGTGCACGCGGGTACCGCGGCCGACGATCTGCTTGAACTCGGTCATCGACCCCACCGCTCGGTCGAGTACGATCAACCGACAGGTCTGGACATCGACGCCGGTGGATAGCAGCCGCGATGTGGTGACCAGGACAGGGTATTTCGATTCCGGGTCGATGAAGTTCCCGAGTTCGGCCTGTCCCGCAGCATCGCCACCCGTGATCCGCATGACGTAACGCGAATTGTCCTCGGCAAGATCGGCGTTCTCGTTGATGAGTTCCTGACGCATCCGCGCGGCGTGCTCCTGATCGACGCAAAAGATGATCGCCTTCTGGAAACGATCGCCACTCTCCTTCAGGAAAGCCGTGACCTTCTGCGCTACGCGTGTCGTCCGGTCGGCGATGACCAGCGTCCGGTCGAAGTCCGTCGAGTTGTAGACGCGATCCTCAACCTCCTTGCCGTCGCGGTCGAGCTTGCCCTTCTCTGGGCGGTAGCCTTCCACGTCGCGATCGATATGGACCTTGACCACCTTGTAGGGCGCGAGGAAACCGTCGCGGATGCCCTGCTTCAAGGAGTAGGAGAAGACCGGATCCCCGAAATAGGCGACGTTGGAGACGTACTTCGTCTCCTTCGGCGTGGCCGTGAGGCCGATCTGGGTTGCGGAGGAGAAGTACTCGAGGATCTCGTGCCACACTGAATCGTCGGCGGCACTGCCCCGGTGGCATTCGTCGATCACGATCAGATCGAAGAACCCCCGCGAGAACTTCCGGTAGGCCTTCTGGTGTTCCTCCGGCCCGGTGATCGCCTGATAGAGTCCGAGATAGACCTCGTAGGCGGTGTCGATGCGGCGCGAGAGCTTCGTCATCGTGCCGCCGAAGGGACGGAAATCGTTCGCCATCGTCTGGTCGATGAGCACGTTTCGGTCGGCGAGGAACAGGATGCGCTTCTTGCGCCGCGCCTTCCACAGCCGCCAGATGATCTGGAAGGCGGTGTACGTCTTTCCCGTGCCCGTGGCCATGACGAGCAGGATACGGTCCTGCCCCTTGGCGATGGCCTCGATCGCGGCGTTGACGGCGTTGGCCTGGTAGTAGCGCGGCGTCTTGCCGCTCCCGTCCTCGAAATAGTCTTGAAGGACGATCTTCTCGGCTTCCGGCGTCAGGTCTTTCCAGGCCCGATAGCGCGCCCACAGATCGGTCGGTGACGGAAAGCCTTCGAGAGGAAGGTTCGACTCGAGTGGTGTGCTGGCCCCCGTACGGTCGTGGAACACGAAGCCGTCGCCGTTCGAAGAGAACGCGAAGGGAACGTTCAGGGTCTCGGCGTAATCCAGCGCCTGCTGCATGCCGTCGCCGACGCTGTGGGAATTGTCCTTCGCCTCGATCACGGCGATCGGGATGTTCGGCTTGACGTAAAGAATGTAGTCGGCGCGTTTGGCTCGTCCGCGTGTGACCAGCTTGCCGCGCACGATGATGCGGCCCTTGGTGAAGCTCACCTCCTCGCGAATCTGCGACATCTCGTCCCACCCGGCCCTGCGCAGGGCCGGCGTAATGAACTTCGTGCAGATATCGCGCTCCGAGAGACCTCGCTTGTCCATCCGGCTCAGCGGCACCCCGTTCCGTTCCTCGTCACTCCCGCTCCTCCGTTCCTCCACTCACCTCTCCCTTGATGGTGAGGGTGGACCCGACGACGGACCGTTTCTCGTGTCTACCCCTGGGATGTTGCCGCGCAACACCTGGAGCCATGGGATCTTGGAGCGTGATCGGGAATTCCAGCGAATCATTTTCCCACATATTGTGCTCCGTACAGCGAAGAATTGCATCATCCTAGGGAGTGTCCCTGTCACCCTGTCCTGTGTCCACGTACTCCTGGGCCACGTCGTGGGCCTCCTCGTCCGTGGACACCACCACGGCGCGCAACGGCTTCCCGTCCAGGCTGAAACTCCACCAGCCACCCGACGGCGGCGAGATTCGGCCGGATCTCGGCCCCGCGGCCGTGGCCGGCCCGGCTCCGGTAGGCCGCGCTCGCTTCTCGAAGGGTGGGGCCACACCATCACCAGCCCCGACCGGATCTTCCTCGGCCCTCGCAGGTCTTGCATTTGCCCTCTCCTTCTACCGGCTGGGGCCAGCTTCTCCTCTGAGAGAGTCGAACTGCCCGCGGCGGCGGCGGACCGCCGGTGGCCTGTGTATCAAGTCCGAGATCGGAGATTGTTCGTTCAGCCGGCCGATTATCGTGTTCCGCAAACTCCACCGAATACACGACACTGCCCGGCGAGTTCCGGAAGTCGGGACGGCGGATTTTCCCCGTACAGGCCCGGATCCACTATTGACCATACAACCGCCGGGGGCGGTTTGAGAAATCCTCTTTCCGCGGGCCCGAGCGGCGGGAGCCGGGGCGCCGCCCAAGGGCCTATATCCAACCCTTCGTCCTCCCGCGCGAGGCCAACATAGGCCCTCTACGGAGGTCTTTTTTCTCGGAATCGGCCCGACAAGAGCAAAACGGACCGACTCCTGGCGCTGAGGAGCCCGGCTCGACAGCATCCGGGACCTTCTGACGTCCCTGCGCGCGGAAGTCAGGGACGTCGAGCCCGCCGGGCGGAGTTACGGCGGGGAATCTTCTTGCGGCCCGATGGGTTCTAGAGGCGGAAACGACGGCCGGTGCGGATCCGGTCCGGCCCGCTCGAGGCAGGAACTTGTGAGAAGGTATCCAGCTACCCTCGAGGGCGTTCGAGCCGGCGAAGCCGATCAATTCGGCTCTTCTCTCCCTTTTGTGGGCTCCGCAAGGAGGATGGGCACGATGGTGAAACGGATCTCGAGGAAGGGTTTTCTGGCTGCGGCCATGCTGGAACGGATGGCCCGGGTGCTCTTGACGAAGTCCCCTCGGAACCTCCATGGGTTCAAGTGCTGGTCCGGGGACGCCCGCTGCATCGAGCAGGGCTCCTCCGTGGTCTTTCTCGGCGTCAACCCTTCAGGTGGCCGTGAGGCCCTGGCGCACGACCGGGACGAGGGTTATCTGGGGGCGCCCTATGAACGGCGGGAGCCGCCGTGGAACGCCCATCTGGATGAGCGCTGGCCGGACGGGGACCCGTACTCTCCCCATCAAAAGCGGGTGCACCGGTTGTTCGAGACTCTCTACGGGTCCGAGTGGGAAGGGGCGCTTCGAGCCACGGCCTGCTTCAATGTCTGCGCCTACCGGACGGCCCGGGTGGGAGATCTCCCTCTCGAGCTCTGGGTCTACAGTGTCGACTGGCTGGCGAAGGCGCTGATCTCGGTGGCCCCGGAGTGGATCCTGTGTGACGGCAACGGCCCGGGCCGCTCCCCCTGGGCGGCCGTCAAGAGCGCCTTCGGGATGGAGATCGTGGGCGAGTGGAGAGTGGATCCGGACTCCCGCACGTCGCGGCGGGTCAAGCTCGGCCGGCTGAAGGGGAACTACTACGCCGGGGCCGGGTATCTGACCGGGACCCGGGTGCTGGGCCTGCCCTCGATGAGTTCCCGGCATGCGTCGCTGTGGGCGAGCGACGCGCTCCGGTCGCTGATTCAGGACGTCGCCATCAAAAGCTCGCTGCCCCGTCCTCGCTGAGGGGGGGGCTCCGGCTCCGATCCTCCCGGTCCGGACCCTCGAATTCCTACCCGTCCGGACCTGCCCGCAGGGATAAATGAAAGATAGTGAGCGACCCCAGCGAGTGCAACACACCCCCGGGCGAGTGTGTTGCAGTTATCGACGGCCTTAGAGACCCCCGGCGCCGGCGCGGGGGCTCGGAGTTCCTGGGAGCGCCGCCTCGCGGTGCGCGCACCCCCCCGCCAGCGGGCGAGCGTCCGATTCGGTCCCCTCCGCTGCCCGGCCCGGCGGCTGAGGTCGAGCCTCCGCGGTCCGTTCCACGCGGGTGCTGCGGCGCCGCCCCTTCCGGGCCCGGTGAGGGTCGGGTCCCCGCCTTGAGCCGCCCCCCCGCTCTTCGGAAAGCGTCCTCCTCATTCCGAACGCCCCCCGCTCTTCCGAACGATCCCCGTTCTTCCCGAAGCTTCCCCCGTCTCCGGAAGCTCCCCCCATCCCCGGAAAGAGCCCGTCCGATAATGTACTTTATCGCTCTATGATAATCCGCCAACCCGACCGACCCCGAATCTGCCGCCACCCAGGCCCTCGGGACACTCGGTGGTCCAGGTCACAGTCGCGTCCGGCTGGAAGTTAGGATCCCAGACGTAGCATCCCGGCCTGTCGGTTAACGCCATCCAGCATTCCGATCCCTTAGGCTGGCCGGTGCAGCGGTTCCGCTCGGGTAGGGCCGTCTCCACGTCATCCAACAAATCCAGCGCCTCTCGGTAAAACTCTCCGCCCCTCCCGGCTCTCATCAGATACTTGTTCACTGCCTCCAGTGCCGCCTGGAACGACCCGGCAGCGAACGCCAGTTCCGCGTGTGTGAAGTGGAACTCCTCGGGTAAGGACAGCTGGTGGTCTTTTTGCAGAGCCAGAATTTTGCCCACTATGTCCAGAGCGGCCTGATGGTCTTTTTGGGCCATCAGCTTTTCCGCGCCTAACAGATAGCGATCCAGCTGGATCTCCGGTGGGAGCGGGGGGCAGGGGGACGGATAGGAGTCCTGGTGGACATTGGCATATGGAGATATCCAAGGCGGCGAGTCCGTCGCAGGCAGCTTGGATGTCCTGACGCCTCGGCTGGATCTGCTCCGGAGTGGAAGATCTGCCCGTGGCCAGTGCGCGCCAGCGGTGTGGAGGGCCAACGAGCGTACCGGCAGGCCGATGTTGGCGGGACACCAGGAAAGCCCCAAGTTCATCACGCCACCGGGGGGACTGGGATAACCGGGGATCTCACACCCTTCCCTGGCCTCCGTGGGAGCGCTCAAGCAGAGCAAAACGACGACGCCCCGAATCTGTCCGGGCATAAAACCCTCTCCTGTTCTTGGCCCAAGTGGGCAAGGTTTACATGCCGCCGAGGACAAGAAGACGATGCCCCACGCGACCGCCCTCTAAGTGTTCCCCTCAGCTACAGGAAAATCTGATGGATCGGCATCCACGTCGGTCGAGGCGGGAGGTGGGCGAAGCAGCAGCGTACGTCCAGGGTGGACCAAGTCAACCCTGCGGCTCCTTGGATTAGCGACGTCCTTTGGGTGAGCCGACATCGCCCAGGATGTGAAGAGCTGAAATGGCCGAAATCAAGATTCCGGCCAGGACTAACCGGGAGGGCGACCGACGGTCACCAAGCGACATGACGGGAGGTCGATTTTTCAACGGCGGGACAGATCACGTGTAAAAAACTGGTCAACTTGACGTGCTAATGACAGACGGTCTTTCTGCCCGTCCGCTCTCAGATTGCCGGAACGGCAGGAGCAATGTTGGCAGGCTCCCAGGACGAGCAGGAAAACGAGGACGGGGATTGTGATCAGGATGGTCAACAGGCAGCCTACGCCCATCAAGCCTTGACCGATGCTCTCTAGCAGGGGTCCAGCCGCTGACAGTGCCGGTTTCTTCGCTCCGCACTTGGGACAGAACCCCGCTGTAATCGAGACCGGGTTCTTACACTCCCTGCAAGGCTTCAGCAGACCGTCGCTCGCAGTACTGACTCCTGCCTCTTTGTCGGGATTCACCAAGTGATCCAGTGGTTGGAGCTTGCCTTGAATCCTCGAACAAGGTTCTTCTCGTTGGAGAAGTACACCCCAAGGTGGTAGTCGTACACACCCCGGCCAACGTCCTTTCCAGGATTGGTGTCTGGACCGAGTGTCTTGACCATCCGCAAAAAGCTCTCAGCAAGATTCTTGGCTCTGGATTCTGAGGTCCTGTAGGAGGCCACTATAGCCAGACTCAGAACATCGTTCTTCTGCGTGATGGCAGCGTCCAGAACTTCGGGGTTTTGCTCGATAGCCGAAATCGCCATGGACTTCTGGGTTTTGGTGAGTAGCGGAGCTCCCGGTAGGTACAGGTGAGCCAGCAAGAAAAGGGCACCCAACAAGACAGCGGAGGTTTTGGTGAGATTTGACTGCGACATGGCAGGTCCTCCAAGAGGGTGTCCTGCGCCGGACTCAGGCAGCGGTGAAAATCGGGTAGAATACCGATTAGGCTGGCTCTTCCTCAGACGCAGGACGAGTGAGCATAGAGCCTGCCGGGTGTTCAAGCACTCGGCGGGCTCGCCTAGGAACACCCGATAGTAGCCGATTGGCCTCCCCGGGACAAGTCCCAACCGCTCAGAGTTTCGTTATCATGTGATCTGTCCGCTCCATTCAGGGCGAGGTTAGGATGAGCTTTCTTCCCAACACAGAGGAGGCCAGGATGGACCTGGAACCGCCGCGCAATGCGATGCACACCAGAGTTCAGCTTCTGCGATTGACTCGGTTCAAGCACGCCCCCGACATTCATCTGGATAGCCGGCTGAGGGGCACAGCGGGTCAGGAAACCAGCGCAGGTGCCGATTCCATCGGTCCTGAATCCGATAGAATGTAAATTGGTCCGCACCGGAGAAGTCTTGTTTCTGATCAGCTGCGAACACGGGCGACGGATCCTGACGCCGGTTGGAAGTTGAGACGTGAAGTGCGGGCCGTCTCCCGCGTCCTGGCGCTTCGCGGCGGATCTGTGCGGACCGGACACGGACTCTCCCCGGATGGTTCCCTGGGATTCCGTGGCTCTGAGCCAGTAGGCCGTCGATCCTGCGAATCCATGGAAGGGACAGGGGCCGCTTGAGGTAGCAGACCAGACTGGCACATTCGTTGCGGCCTTGGAGAGTTCGCTAGCTTCTGAGTCTTCAACTCTTACCGGATTCTTGCTCCCGGTTCCCCAGGGCGAGGATGCCGACCAGGACCAAGAACCGGACCCTCTTGCAGACATGTAGGCGGATTTCAAGTCCCTGGGCGGAGGACTGGCCTTGGTCTAGACGACGGCTACCCGCTGGGGAGAGGGACGCCGTGGATCTTTGCAGAAGGATTGATTCTGTCCAAGCTCGGGCCGGGTTCACCGGAGGCACTGTGTACGCTCCATGAGGACGTGAGCCGGTCGGTGCTGGCAGCGTGCAGAACTCCTCCGAGTTTGTTTCTCGACGCAGACGGGACGGCTCAACGGGAGGCGAAAAGGCGGTGGCGCCTGAACACCATATTACCGCTGGCTCGGCTCTTGGAGCATGAACTGGTGCTGAAGCTGGAAGGGGACGTGAGCCTGAAATTCGACAGCTGTCCGCTGAATTTGGCGGGAAGGGCGTAAGCGTTCCAAAAGCTAGTCACCGGGGGTGTGGCCGTCACTGAGGTGCTGGCCATGTCGGGGCTTCTGGCAAGGAAATAGCCGACCGCTCAGTATCACTTCTGATCCTTAAAGTGATATCTATTTTCCCTAAATCCTAAATTATTCTTTATTTATGGAGATTTAAAAATATTTGGTGGCGGAACGGGTGTCCGACGTACTCAGGACGTAGATCCAGGCCCGTCTCAGCCCGAAGTCCCTGGGGCCGTAAGGGACGAGGGTTCCCGGCGCGTGGACCAGGTGAGTCCACGGATTCGATCCGGGTCCCGGTTGGGAACGACGAAGCTCAGCAACCAGGCCGTTCCCAGGCTGGCCGCGGTGGAGGAGGGGATGATCCAGGTGAAGCCCATCCCTTGGTCCGCCAGCCGGCGCGCGAACTCCGGACTTAGCCAGCCGCCCACCAGATCGATGGCCGAAGGTCCCAGATACCGAAGCAGTTCTCCCGAGTAAGCGACGCCGAGCGCGGTGCCGACACCCACCAGGGCCGCGGGCCAGACCGCCCGGCTGCCGGCCCGGGGGATCAGCATACCCGCCAGGAACAATCCTCCCATCCCGCCCGCCAGCGAGTTGAAGGTCTTGGGGAGGATCGTCGGGATGTCGGCGGTGCCGGTCAGCCGGTCGAAAAAGACGGCGAAAAGGGTCACGGCCAGCCCGACCACCAGAGTGATGACGCGGGCTTGGCCCACGTGGTTTGCCGTCTGTCTCCTGCGCAGCCGCCCGAAATCGACGGTGGCCACGGTGGCGAAGGAGTTGACGCCCGAATCGATGGTGGACATGGAGGCCGCCAAAAGAGCCGCAAAGATGGCGCCAGCGAGTCCGGCGGGAATCCGGGTCGCGACGAAGAAGGGAAAGATGCCGTCCCGACCCCGGCCGTTGGCCGGGTCCAGGTCTGGAGGAAGCGTTCCGGGACCTTCGGTGAAGTAATAGATCAGGCTGGCGCCGATGATCGTGAGCACCACCAGCAGCAGGACGTCGACGGCGGCGCTGGTGAGGTAGCTTCGCTTGGCCGCCCTCATGTCCCCCGTCGAGAAGTAACGCTGCATGATGGTCTGGTTGGCGGTATGGGCCATCAGGGTCCAGAGGCAGGCTCCCAGGATGAGGGTGACGACGGTGGCGGGAATGGTGGGGTCCAACGAAGCCAGCGGCATGCTCTCGTTGTCCCGGGCGTTCACGGCCTGAATCCAGTCCAGGGGTCCAGAACCCGTGGACCAGGCGACATAGGCGATGGCGAAAAGGCCTCCCCCCACCAGCAGGGCCACCTGGATCACGTCGGTCCAGATCACGGCCCGAATCCCGCCCATCATGGTGTAGAGGGTGGCGACGGTCCCGACGCTGACGATGACGAGAAGCAGGGGCAGTCCGGTGGCGACGGCCAGCGCCCGGGCGGAGAGGAGCACGATCACACCCATGTAGATGGTCATGAACAGGAGGAACATGGAGGCGCCGAGGAGCCTCACCGAGAGGCTGAACCGGTGTTCCAGATACTCATAGGCTGTGGTGAAGCGGAAACGGACGAAGAAGGGAATGGTGACGAACAGGATCAAACCGACGGTGATGGCAATCCCCACCAGCGTGTTCAGGAAGACAGCGAAGCCGAAGCGCCAGACGATCCCCGGGGTCCCCAGATAGGCGACGCTGGAGAGCAGAGTGGCGATCAGGCTCACCCCGACGGCAAACCAAGGCATTCGGCGCCCGCCCAGGAAATACTCCTCGTCGGTATGCTGCCGCTTGGACAGCCGCCAGCCCAGCAACATCATGCCGATGAGGTAGGCGACCAGGATCAGGTGATCGGCAAGGTGGAGTCTCACGGGACAGTTCCCCCGTCCGTCCGCGGCGTGGAAGACGATCGTCTCGATTGCGTTCTCATCTGTTTGACAGAGTCTTGGAGTCTATCCTGGCGGGATGGGCCGTCTGTGCCGGACGCTGGAATAATACCCTGACCCAAGCTTGGGATCACGCAGACGGTGTAGAGGTCGATCGCACGATTGTCTCATCCACTCGCGAACCGGACATCGGTGGCGGACTTGAGGGGTGACGAGGGAAGTCGAGTCCAGCCTCGCCTGATACTCTCTGTTCGCAGGAGACGTGAGAACATGCCTGAAAGACGACGCCGGGGCATCCGGTACGCTCACACCAATCTGGTCGCCGCCGACTGGAGAGCGATGGTGAAATTCTACGTGGAAGTTTTCGACTGCCGTCCGGTCGGGATCGAACGGGATCGGCGGGGCGCACACATCGATGCCCTCACCGGACTCAAGGGAGTCCACATGGAGGGCGTTCATCTGAAGCTACCCGGATTTGGCGCGGGCGGCCCCACCCTGGAAATCTTTCAATTCGACGAGAACGCCCGACGGCCGGTCCCGGCTCTCAACCGGCCCGGCTTCGCCCACATCGCGTTCCAGGTGGACGACCTGGAAGAGAAGCGGCTTCAGGTCCTGGAGTGGGGAGGTGCGGATCTGGGGAGCATCACGACCCTGGACATCCCGGAAGAGGGCCGTCTCACCCTGATCTACATGACCGACCCCGAGGACAACATCGTCGAGCTGCAGTACTGGCACTAGGAGCCTGCGCCGCAGAAATTGATCTACTGCGAAAGCGGTAGAATCGGCCCAGATTTCCCACTTTCTCGCTACGATCATTTCTACCGCGCAGACTCCTAGCAGCCGTTGGCGGAGGTGTGGGTCAGCCCCGATCTTGTTAAGGGAGCGAACGACTCCCGGGCTTGACGGCTTACAAAGTAAGTCGATATCTTACCTGTCATGAAGACCACAATATCTTCCAAGGGTCAGATTGTGTTGCCGGCCGAGTTCCGGAAACAGGACCAGATCGAGGCTGGTCAGGAGTTCGACGTCGAGCGTTTGGACCGAGGGGAGTATCGATTCGTTCGGCGGACGAAACCGCCGAACGAGGGTCTGGTCGATTGGTTGCTCAGTTGTCCCGAGAAAGGGTTCTTCACTCCCATCGAATCCGAATCGACTGACACTCTGTGAAGTATCTCGTCGACGCCAATGTCCTGAGTGAACCGACAAAGCGAAGCCCCCACACCGGTGTCGTCGAATGGCTCAAGCGAAACGAACGGGACATCGTGGTCGATCCCATAGTCCTTGGTGAGGTCAGATTCGGTATTCTCCTGCTTCCGCAAGGGAGGAGCCGCCGGAGGCTCGAACGATGGTTCCGAGCGGGCGTTCAGCGCATTGAATGCCTCCCGTGGGAAGCGGAGAGCGGACTACGTTGCGCTCGGCTGCTGGCAGAGCTTCGCGCATCCGGTCGGACCATGCCCATCAAAGACAGTCTCATCGCCGCCACGGCCTTGGTCCATGGCCTGATTGTCGCCACCCGAAACGGCAGAGACTTTGCGAAGGCGGGCGTCCAGATCGTCAATCCCTTCGCCGGTCGCCGGGTACACTGACGAAGAGTCCCCTTACTTTCGGAGTAAGCGAGTGCGATGGGAGCGGAACAGCCGCGCCCGAGAGCCCCTGTGCTATACTCGACGACAGTGTTTCCCATCCTGATCCAGTGGTCCACAGGGCTGATCCGGGCCCTGTTACTGGGTAGCCTCTTCTGCTCGGTGGTCACCTCACAAGACGATGACGACCGACAGCGACAGATGAGGCTCGAGGAACAACAGGACTACTACAAGAAATGGTTGGCCGAGGACGTCGTCTACATCATCGCCCGTGAAGAACGGGAGGTCTTCGAGAAGCTCACCACGGACGACGAGCGCGATGCCTTCATCGAGCAGTTCTGGCGCCGGCGCGACCCGGATCCCAGGACGGCCTACAACGAATTCAAGGAAGAACACTACCGGCGGATCGCCTACGTGAACGAGCGCTTCG
Source organism: Acidobacteriota bacterium (assembly GCA_965263035.1). GTDB lineage: Bacteria > Acidobacteriota > UBA6911 > RPQK01 > JAJDTT01 > JAJDTT01. The sequence goes on along the minus strand of OZ253580.1, from coordinate 2,066,729 downwards.
CTTCCGGTGTCGAGGGGTGGTATACGGACCGCGGGCGCATCTACATCGCTTTCGGTCCTCCCAACACCATCGACGATCACAATGGCGGCGTGTACCGGCGCCGGCCCGAGGAGGGTGGCGGCTGGACCAGCACCTACGCCTTCCAGCGCTGGTTCTACAACTACATTCCGGGCATCGGCTCGGGGATCGAGATCGAGTTCGTTGACGCCAGCAAGACTGGAGAATACAAACTGGCCCTGAGACCTTCCGAGAAGGACGCCCTCTGGGTCAGCACCGGCGGGCCGACCAACTGGGAGCAGATGGGTCTGGCCACCCGGGGGGGGACCATGCTCTCCGATCTCGCCATGCGCCATCTGGGATTACAGGGCGAGCCGCTGTACATGAGAGGTGCTCAGCCCTTCGACCGCGTGCGGCAATACTTCGATCTTCGCAAGCCCCCCGAGTTCAGGTTCGAGAGAGTGGAGACCGAGGTCGAGACCCTGGTTCACTACAACCCCATGCCGCTGAAGGTGACCTCCGCCGCCTACCGGGTCGGCGAAAACGCCTTCCTGGTGCCCCTGACCGTCCAGATTCCGGCCACTGAACTCTCCTACGAGGATTTCGGCGAGTCGGGCCAGCGGGCAATGGTGGAGATCTACGGAAAGGTCGAGAATCTGGTGGGAGAGGCGGTGTACGAATTCGAGGACGTGCTGGCAGGGGAAAAGGGCGCGGAGGAGATCCTCACCACGGACACCCATTTCCTCTACCAGAAACAAATTCCAATCCGGCCGGGCCGCTACAAGTTCACCCTGGTGGCCAAGGACCAGCGGAGCGGGCGGGTCTCGAAGGCGGCCACCTCGATCCACGTGGTCGAGCCGGAGATGGGGAATCTGGCCTCCAGCAGCCTCATCCTGGCCGATGGTCTGGCCTCCTCCGGCCGAGACGACGCACTCTCGTCTCCCTTTAACACACCGAGTGGCCTCAAGGTCTACCCCAACATCAACCGGCGGTTCCGCGCCGGGGCCACCCTGCATCTGTACACCGAGATCTATGAACTGAAGGTCGATCAATCACTCATGGCGCCCCTGGTCCGGGCACAGCTTCTCCTCTTCCGAGGCAAGGAGCGGATTCGGGCGGATGAGCCCAGGATGATCGAGTTGGCGGACCGCGTCGTGCTGCTTCAGGACGTGGAGCTCAAGGAACTCCCTCCCGGCTCCTACCGGATCGTGCTTCGGGTGGTGGATGAGATCTCGGGTCAGTCGTTGATCGAACCGGCGGATTTCAAGATCGTCTCCGGCTGAACTCGGCGCCGGACCGTTCGTGATCGGCTGCACCGTGGCTCTCGGCCCGGCGCAACTGGCAGTCCGTGGTGAAAGTCCCGCGAGCACCGAGACCGGTCCTGCGCCCGCCGGACAAGGCGCAACGGAGGGAGCATGCCGGGAGGATGTGACCGAGTCGCAACGCAGTCCGCCGGGACGCAGGGACGGTCGAATGCCGTGACGACTTTTACCGCGCAGACTCCTAAACCTTGGAGGAATCCAGACATGAGCATTCGCCATGGGAACAGGCGGCGGAACCGGCCGGATGAACCCTCGAGTCGCCGCGGCGACGCAAGTCCCCGTCGCCGGCTCGGTCATCGCTTCGTATACGCCCTCACGATCGCCTCTCTTGTGCTGTCGGGGATGTCCAGGGCCCAGACCGCAGTGGGCTCGGAACGACAACTGTTCATCGACAAGACCTTGATCTCGGAGATGAGTCAGCTCGAGTTGAAGCTCCACCCACCCCGGCTCCGAGAAGAGGTGCTCGACTTCGACCGTCCCTGGGAGGGCGGCAACTCATGGGCGTCGAGCGTCCTGCAGGACGGCGACCGCTACCGGATGTGGTACCAGGCCCAATCCGGCGTCGGGGTGAAGCCGGGATGGGGCCATACCGGCTACGCAGAGAGCCGCGACGGAGTCCTGTGGGAACGCCCCGCCCTGGGACTGATCGACTTCCAGGGTTCCAGGGAAAACAATCTGGTGTGGGACGGGCCTGGCGGCAACATATCGGTCTTCAAGGACGAACGCCCCGGCGTGCCCGGCGACCAGCGCTACAAGGCCGTCACCCGGGGCAGGAACGCATGGGGCCTGGTCTCTGCCGACGGACTGCGCTGGCGCCTGGTTCAAGAAGAGCCCATTCTCACGGGAGGGCCCTTCGACTCCCACAATGTCGTCTTCCAGGATCCATGGACCCTACGGTATCGCTACTATGGCCGGGGCTTCGTGCACAAGGACCTGAAGGTCGAGTTCGACCGGGAAAAGCATGAGCGGGGCGCGATCGTGCGCCGGCTCCGCTACGCGACTTCCGGCGACTTCGTAAATTGGAGTCCGTTGAAGCTCCTGGACCTCCCGGCTGAGCCTCTCGACCATCTGTATACCAACGCAGCCGTCCCCTATCGTCGAGCCAAGGGTGTCTATCTGATGTTTCCCATGCGCTTTGTCCCCGGGCGCACTTTTCACCCCGATTGGACCTACAGCAACGGCGTTGCGGACATCGTCTTCCTCTCCAGCCGTGACGGCGTCCGCTGGGATCGAATCTTTCTGGAGGCCTTCATCCGCCCCGGCCTCGATCCCGGAAACTGGGTGGATCGGGCCATCATCATGGGACAGGGCATCCTCCGGACGGCTCCCGACGAGCTCTCGATGTACTACACGGAAAACTACCACCAGCAGAGCTGCCGGCTCCGGCGCTGCACCATCCGGCCCGACGGTTTCGTCTCGGTCCACGCGTCCAGCGGGGGCGGTGAGTTCGTGACGCCGCCGCTGACGTTCGCCGGGAGCTCCCTCTACCTCAACTACTCCACCTCGGCCGTGGGCTCGGTGAGGGTGGAGATTCAGGAGGCCTCGGGCGTCGTCCTGCCGGGATATGCGATCGATCAGTCCAGCGAGATCTTCGGCGACGAACTGGAGCGTCGAGTCAGTTGGAAGTCGGGAACCGACCTCAGCACGCTCGCCGGGAAGCCGATTCGCCTCCGATTCGTGCTGCGGGATGCGGATCTCTACTCTTTTCGATTTCAATGATTCAGGCTGGACTCCGACATCGGCCGAAGCGCAATGAGGAATTCGGTCCGTCGAGCCCAGTGATGGACCCATGGCCTATCAGATAATTGTCCGGTGGCGCCTTCGAAGTCTGCGACTTGCGGTTCTGGGAGCCTTGTTGGCGGCAGGGGCCTGTGAGGCGCGGAAGCAGACGGCGCCGATCCTGGAGATCGGCACCGCCCGCCAGTTGTTCCTGGACGATGGCGTCGTCGCTTCCACCCGGAATCTGAAGCGGAGACTGCATCGACTCCAACGGCATCCGGCGAACCCCGTCATCGTTGGAGACACTCCCTGGGAACGCTGGACGACCTATCCCAATGGCCGTCCGGTTCTGTTCGATCAGGAGAGTGGGGAATTCAAGATCTGGTACATGTCGTCCCTGGTCGACGATGCGGCGCATCGCGGGATCCGGTACAAGGTCGGGTATGCCGTCTCCAAGGACGGGGTCCATTGGACCAAGCCCGAGTTGGGTCTGGTGGAATGGCAGGGCTCACGCAGCAACAACATCATTCCCTGGGGCACTCGCTGGATGCGCCGGGCCAACGTCATCCAGGATCCGCGCGATCCGGACCCCGATCGGCGCTTCAAGATGACCTATGTGGATGTCTTCGACGGCAAGTCCGCCATCACCAAGGGTCACTCGGCCGACGGCGTCCACTGGAAGCTCAACGCCGACGGCAAGCCCTGGTTCCGGCGAGCGCACAGTGCCAACCTGCTGGGCTGGGACCCCCGGATCGAGAGGTTCGTCTTCTACGTCCGGATGCCGGGGTCGCCGAATTCGGTGGGGCGATCAAGCAGTCCCGACTTCGTCACCTGGTCCGATCCCCAGCCGGTCCTGGTGCCGGGTCCGGACGAGTCCAACCTGCACTTCAAGGGCTTGTCCGCATTCCTGTACGAAGGTCGGTACCTGGGATGGCTCTGGGTCTTCGAGCGGGGCGACGAGGGCTGGGTCCGGGCCGATGCGGAACTGGCCTACAGCCCCGACGGCGTCCGCTGGCAACGGATCTTCCCGGGAGAGTTCATCCTGGGGCGCGGAGAGGCAGGCGCCTGGGACAGTCATTTGAGCATTCCCGTGGCGCCGGTGGTCCATCAGGACCGGATCCGGGTCTACTATTGGGGAGAGAACTTCCCCTACGGGACGGATCTCCGGAAGGTCCAGGCTGGATGGGTGGAAAAGGGACAGCGCAGACAGCGGGCCACCGGTCTGGCGACCCTTCGCCGCGACGGTTTCGTCTCCTTCGAGGCCGGGGAGCAGACCGGCCGGCTGACCACCCGGGACCTCAGGATGTCCGGGAACCGGTTGATCCTGAACGCCGACGTGGGGGGCGATCTGCGAGTCGAGATCCTGGACACCGGTGGCCGTCCCCTGTCGGGATTCACCAGCGAGGCGTGCGACCCGGTAAGCGGGGACTCGCTGGGCCACCGGGTGAGCTGGAACGGAAGCGCCGACCTGGGGGTTCTGAGAAATCGGGCTCTCCGGCTCCGGTTCCAGCTCCGGGACGGCAACCTGTACGCCTTCCAATTCATTGATTGAGGGTATGCCTCTTCTCATGAACTCCGCCTTTCTCGCCGTGGATCCCATGATGGCCTCGAGAACCGCGATCGTTCTCCTCACGGGGTTCCTCCTCGGCTGCGGTCATTCCCGGATCACGAAGCTCCCGGTGCCTCGCGAGAGCGTCCTCGCCTCCTACCGCCTCATGGGAGAGGCCGACCAGATGTTGGAGGAAGGAAAGGATCATCTCGCCATCCTCAAGTACCTTGAGGCGACGACCTTGAATCCGTATCACGAGGCCATCTTCAACAAACTGGCGATCGCGTATTGTCGGACCGGACGCTTTTGGCAGGGACGAAAGGCGGCGGAACACGCCATCAGACTCGATCCGCGGTACGCCCCGGCCCACAACACGCTGGGAATCGCCCTGCTGTCGAACCGACAATACGAGAAGGCGGCTCGCTCCTTCGAACAAGCGATTGCCATCGATCCCCAGTCGTTCTTCTACGTCAATCTGGGATATGGTCAAATGTTGTGGGGTCACTACGACTTGGCCCGTCGAGCCTACCGCAAAGCCATGGACCTGGATCCTCAGGCCTTCGACCAGAGAAGCGGAACCCGTGTCACCTATTCGGATCCAAGGGGATTGGATCCGGAAACGCACTACAACTTGGCGCGCCTCTTTGCCGAGATGGAGAACTTGGCGCAATGCTTGAATTATCTGGCGAAGGCGTTGGCGGTCGGGTTCCTGGACCAGGAGCGGCTGGCCGCAGAGCAGGCGTTCGACCGATTTCGTGACCGTCAGGAATTCATCGAGTTGTTGAACCTGTACGGTCTGGGCACGCGCTAGGAGCCTGCGCGGCAGAAATGGATCTACTGCGAAAGCGGTAGAATCGGTCCATATTTCCTCGATTTCTCGGCGAATAGAACAACTATGCACCTCCAAATCGGGAAAATCTGGCCTCGATTCCCCACTGTCTCGCTACGATCATTTCTACCGCGCAGACTCCTAGCGGAGGTCATGGATGCGGCAGGGGAGCAAGCGGTTCCACGGCCGGTCTTCCGGACTCAGGCCTGACGCCCGGACGGCCGGATCATTCCGATGATTTCCGGTCGGACAACAGAATTTCCATCTGTTTCCGATGGAGGTCCGCTTTTTCGGTGTCGCCCCGGTTGCGATAAATGGCTTCCAGAAGGCGGTGATACTCGGGATTCTCCTGCTCCAGGTGGAGGGCGCGCAGCGCCCACTTCTCCGCTCCCTGGAGATCATGACGGTACAGGGAGGAAACGGCCTTCAGGAACGGACCCTCCGCCGCGGCCGGGTCCAGCTTGGTGATCTTGTCCGCCAGCGCCAGCGCCACCAGCAGATTCCGGTTCTGGATCTCCACCTCGGCCAGGGAGGCCAGCAGGGAGACTTCGGGAGGACAGAGATCCGAGGCGCGGCGCAGGACTCGCGCCGCGGCCGAAAATTTCCGTTGAGCCTTCAGGGCCAGACCCAGGAAGTGGTGCGCATCGCACTTCTGACTTTCGATCTTCAGGTAAGCCGCCAGATGCTCTTCGGCCAGGTCGAAGTTACCGTCCAGGTAGCTCAACCGGCCGCGAACCAGCCGGGTCAACTCGGTAGCGGGAGCGATCTCCTCCGCCTTGTGTAGAGCCTTCCGGGCCTGCTGCCGAATTCCCAGATCGAGATAGACTCCGGCCATCTCAGCGTAGATCTCCGCCGGCGTATTCTCGGATCTGGCCAGATCGGTGAGGGTGCGGAGCCGGTTGTGGAGGTGTTCCCGCCGCTGGTGGTATCGAAGAATCCGTTTCCCCTCCGCGGTCTTTCCTTTGCGGATCAAGGTGCGTCCGAGATAGTAGAATGCGGGCTCGTAGCTGGATTCAAGCTGGATCACGCGGCGGAACCTGGCCTCCGCGGCGTCCAACTCGCCTCCCTCCAGATCCAACCGGCCCAAGAAGAACAAGGAAGTGAACTCGTCCGGTTCCTGACCCAGGACTCGCTCGAATTCTCGCCGGGCTTCGGGGAATCGTTCCAGGTTGAAGTGAGCGATGCCTCGAGCGGACCAGATTTGCCAGCTCTCCGCCAATCCAGCCTCCGTCGCCTGCCGGAAGCTCTCCAAAGCCGCGGAGTATTGCCCCAGGACGGTCTGACAGGCTCCCATTTGAAAGTAGATCGCGGGATCGGGATCGGGGCGCTCTGCCAACTGACGAAACGCCGCCAGCGCTCCCGGATAGTCCAACTCCCCCATCATTCTCAAAGCCCGCTCAAAGTCGGCGTCCCGGCACAGGGCAGCGGTCGTGAGGCAGACCAGCACGCAGAAGCCGGCATTCCACCAGCGAATCATTCTTCCCGAATCTCCAGAATCCGGTTCAGCTTTCCCGGGGCGGGGATCCGGGTCCTATTGCCGCAGGGCCAGTCGACTCGAATCGAATCCATCCGGGTCGCCTTCCCCAGGCCGAAATGGATCCTGAGATCGCTCTGGCTCAGGTAGCTGCTTCCCGCGCGGACCTCCTGCAACTGTCGAACCCCTCCCGCGTCGACGAAGACCTTCGCCCCGATGGCGTTTCGGTTGCAGTGCGTTCCCTCCAGCTTGAGTTTGATCCAGTTGTTTTCGGACCCGGTCCTGTTCTCCAGGAGATCCGCCTTGCCCCCGTTGTTGGAAACCAACAGATCCAGCCTCCCGTCGTTGTTGAAATCTCCGACGGCCGATCCGCGAGAGACGTTCTCGACCTTGAAGTAATCGCCGGCCCGAGACGAGACCTCTTCGAAGAAACCTTCGCCGGCATTGCGAAACAGTTGGTTCGGCTGCCGGTAGCCGGTGCTGGCATTGACGGTCCCCGCCTGCTCCAGAACGTGCCCGTTGGCCACGAACAGATCCGGAAGGCCGTCGTTGTCGTAATCCAAGAAGTTGACGCCGAAACCCAGCGGGACGAAGCCGGGTCCGGCGAGGCGGGTCCGGACGATACGATCGCTGAAGAGTCCGAAGCCCTCGTTCCAGTAGAGGGCGTTGTTCTGGAGAGAATAGTTGGTCACGATGACGTGAAAGCGCCCCTTGCCGTCCAGATCGGCGGCGTCCACGCCCATTCCCGACTGAGCGACTCCCATGGCGCTGAGAGAGGTCCCGGAGACCAGAGAAACGTCCTCGAAGGTGCCGTCTCCCTGGTTCTCGAACAGGTAATTGGCGGTGGTGTCGTTGGCCACGAACAGATCCAGGTCGCCGTCCAGGTCGAAGTCGAGCCAGATCACGCCCAGCCCCTTGCTGAACTCGGCGGCTTCCCGAAGGCCGGCTCGAGCCGTGACGTCCCGGAAGGTGCCGTCACCCCGATTGCGATAGAGCGTGTTGGGGACGCCGTCGTAACTGTGGGGATAGCAGTAGATGGGAATATCGCCGAAGTAGCAGTTGCGATGGCTGGCGAAGGAGAACTTCAGATAGTTGCACACATAGAGGTCGACGTGCCCATCCCGGTCGTAGTCGCCAAAGGCCACGCTGGTGCTCCAGAGCGGGTTTCCCACCCCGGCCCTGGTGCTGACGTCGCTGAAAGTGCCGTCCCCGTTGTTGCGGTAGAGGACATTGGGACCCAGATTGCTGACATAGATGTCCTGAAAGCCGTCGTTGTCATAGTCCGCAAACGCACACCCCATCCCATACGAGGTATCGCCCACCCCCGCTTCCCCGGTGACATCGGCAAAACTGCCGTCGGCCCGGTTCCGGAAGAGCCGATTGGGTTCGACCCCGTTGACCAGATAGACATCGAGACGGCCGTCGTTGTCGTAGTCGAAGAATCCCCCGCCGGACCCCATGGTGATGACCATGAACTTGGCCATCCAGCTCTCACTCTCGGCCCTGGGCGCGTGCAGGAAGGACAGCTGCGCCTTCTCGCTGACGTCGACGAAGAACGGAGGGCGGCCGGTGTCGGCCCCGAAGGCCAAGGCGGAAGCCGAGGCGACAAACAGCGCCGACAAAGGGAACTCTGCCCAGTTCACCGGAACATTCTACCGCGCAGACTCTTAGCGCCAAAAAAACAGGGGCCGCCGGATGGCGGCCCCTTAAGGATTACCGAAGGATTACCGGCCAGAGGCCCGGTCGCGCTAGAAGGAGAACCGCAGGCTGATCTGGATCTGCCGCGCCGAGGTGGCCCCTGAGACTCGGCCAATGCTGGAGCGGTCCACCGAGTCCTGACCGCCGATTCCACCCGGCGTGTTGAAGATCGTGTGGTTGAAGGCGTTGAACATCTCGGACCGCACGTCGATAGACTTCTCCTCTCCCATGACGAACTTCTTGTGGATGCCGATGTCGAACATGTGGACGTCGTCCGCCACCAGCGGGAACATGGCTGAATTGCCCCATTCACCGCGCGGCGCCGGCTGGAAGCAACTGGTGTCGTAGAAGCGGTTCACCGTCCGTTGACTCTCACCCAGGTTCCCGTTGCAGGTCCGGTTGGGAAGCAACAACCGGCGCCGCCCCACATCGTTCAGGTCGCTGCTGACCTGCACGCCGTAGGGTGCGCCACTGGCCAGAGTGACGATGCCCGTGGTCTCCCAACCCCCCAGGAGAGTTCTGGTCAGACCCTTGGCCTGTCTGAAGAAGGGCAGCTCATAGACCAGGGTGGCGTAGAGGCTGTGGGTCCGGTTGTAGCGCGGCCGGCCGTTGAGTTCGTGCCTGGCGAACTCATTCTGGACGCCGGAGAAGTAGGCCCCGTGGGTGTTGGAAATGAAGGCGGCACCCCAGGTCCATCCAGTGGAGAAGGAAAGGCCGTCCCGCAGGGTCCGCTCCACCTTCGCCTGCAAGGAGTTGTAGTTGCTGCTGCCGTCAAAGAACGTGGTCAGGTTTCCGTCCAGTTGGGGATAGGGCCTGCGCTCCTGCCGTGAGCCCGTGGCCACGAGGCGCTCGCCCGTCTGCAGGAACATCGCCTTCCCCTCGGGCTGGGCCACGTTCCAACCACGGCTGGACCTCATGTGCCGGGCCTGATTGCCCACATAGGCGATCTCCAGCTTGGTGCCCGGCATCAACTCATGCTGGATCGAGAGATTGTAGCTGTAGATCTGGCCGGTCTGGGAGGAGGACGGGTCGTGCTGATAGCCGGGTGGGTGGATCCTGGATGCGGCAACGGTGGGGACCGTCCGGTAGGTGCCCAGGAACAGGTCGGGCATGGTTCCCCGCTGGTGAGTGCTGCTGACCTTTCCGGCGTAATGCCCCAGCCAGCCGGTGCCGCCGTACCAGGCGCCGATCACTTGGTCGAAGGAGACGCCGGCGCCCACGCGCAGGACCGTCCTGTTGGTGCCGAACATCCGCCAGGCGAAACCGACTCGGGGAGCGATGTCCTTGTAATGGGGATCCACGCAGGCTCTACTGTTCCGCTCCACGTGTGGGATCACCAGCAGAGAGCGGTCACCGCCGGTGACGATGTCCGAGTCGACGGGAAATCCCTTGGGCACCATCTGAACGGCGTCGTACCGGCCTCCCGAGAGGTCGAAGAAGCACGTCGTCTTGTCCATGAACCAAGTGCCGGGAAGGGGGATCTCCCAGCGCACGCCCAGATTCACGGTCAGGTCGGGATTGACCTTCCAGTCATCCTGGAGAAAGAAGGCGTAGAACGACATGGTGTCGATGCCGCGGATGCTGCCGGTTCCATAGCCCCCGCCTCCCAGGATATTGGCGTCGACACGGGAGGAGGCTCCCAACAGAAAGTCGGCGAAGGGCTGCCCGCGGGTCGAACCCGTGACGTTGCCTTCGCCGTCCTGGAGGATCTGACCCGTGAGGTAGCCGTCGAAGCGGTTGCTGGCGCTTCCGGACGGGACCCATCGCAATTGGTTGTCGTAGTAGCGGATATGCTCGAATCCGAACTTGAGATAGTGGTTTCCTTGCTGCCAAGCCAGGGTGTCCTTCAGGTTGAGGCCCCGATCCTGTCGCCGCCCGTCGGTTTCTCCGCTGATCCGCCCGTAACCTTCGATGCGAATATCAGGCAGACCGCCCGGGCCTCTTCCACCGTCCTCGGCGACCAGCGACACCTTGTCCGCGATGTCGTAACCGAATTCCTGCACCCAGTTGGTCTGGTCCTCGGTGTAGCGATGGCCTCGAAACCACCAGCCGCTCACGCTCAGCTCGTTGACCACTCGGGCGCCGAAGGGCTTCACCCAGCCGCCCATGGTCTGCCACCCGTTGTCGTTGGTGGAATTGGACTGGTAGACACCGTTGAGCATGCCCGGGACACCCACTCGTCCCCGGCCGGTGTAGCTGGAGAAATTCCCGCCTCCATAGAAGTTCTGGGCCCCACCGTGGGAGACCGCAGGATCCGTCTGATAGGAGAAGCGGCCGAAGATGCTGGAATCGCTCTCGAAGTTGTGGTCGAGGCGGGTCGAGAACTTGTTGATCCTCCGATTCGTGGCGTGCTGATAGTTGTAATTGGGGATTTCCGAGCTGTTGGGCTCGGGATAGGGGACCAGATCCATCACCCGTCTGGAGACGGGATGAATGCGTTCCTGGGGAATCCGGTTGCCCGGGAAGGGCTGCCGTTGCCCATCCACCACGTTGAAGGGGTCATAGATGGTCTGCAGTCCCCAGGCACCGTCTCCCAGACTGAAGTCCCCCTGCCGCTCGGCCAGCGAGGGGACCTCCATTTCTCCCGGAACCGCGAAGTCGTTGTAAAACAATTCGTAGGCGGAATAGAAGAATGTCTTGTCCTTGATGATGGGCCCACCGACCGCCGCTCCCGTGTTGTGGGAGGTGAATGGCAGCTTTCCCAGACCCGAACGGTTGGCGAAGAAGCCGTTGGCGTTCATGCCCTCGTTCTGGAAGTACTCCCAGATGTGGCCGTGGAACTCGTTGGAGCCGCTGTTGCTGACCATACTCACCACGGTGCCGCCCACCTTGCCGTACTCGGCCGAAACCGTGTTGGTGACGACCTTGAACTCCTTCACCGTTTCCGGCGTGGGTTTGACGGCCGCCTTCTGGTCGTAAAGGGTCTGATTACGGGCCCCGTCGTACTGAATCTCGCTACTGGCGTCGGGTCGCAGGCCGTTGACTGCGGGGAGTCCGCCGCCGTCGCGGACGAAGCGGGAATCCTGGGCGAAGCGCACGGTCACCGCCCCCGTAGCCAACTCCGCCAAGTGGATCAGGTCGCGGCCCGTGTTGCCGGAGAAGGGAAGGTCCAGCATCTCCCTCTGGCGGAGCGTGGAGCTCATGTCCGGAGTCTCGGTTTCGATGGTCGCGATGGCGTCGATGACCGTGATGCTCTCCACGATCTCTCCCGGCTCCATGAGAAAGTCCACGCGGCCTTTCTGTCCGCCGCGAAGCTCCACGTTAGGGGCCAACTGTGTCTTGAATCCTGGAAGAGTCGCCTTGACCTCGTACACGTCGGCGGGAAGCTTGTCGATCACGTAGTAGCCTTGATCGTTGGTGACGGTGCCCCGTTCCAAACCGATCTCAGTGATGGACGCCGAGATCTCGACGCCCGGAATAACGCTTCCGGTCTGATCCCGCACCGACCCCACCAATTGGGAGAATGTGGTGCTCTGTCCGTAGGCCGGCGGGGCCGCCAAAGCCAACGCCAGCAGGATCGGAACCAGGATTCCCGGAACGCCGGACCGGAAATCAGGTCGTGCAGTCGTGAAACGATCGATACTCATAGACACCTCCGGGAGCGGAACCGGACCGAGCGGTGAAGCGCTGGTCTGAACATAGAAGAGAAAAACAAATCGACAAGCCTCAGAAGAACATTCCGAAAGGCTGGTTTCTTGCGACCTTGGTAGCATAGAAGCTAGTCGTTGTCAAAATTGGGAGAATTTGTTTTCCTTGCGGGTTGTCCACAATGACGAGATCGTCGTGGCGCCCATACTCGGGATCCCAGGACGGCGTTAAGAGGGTGCCTCGTCCCCTCAATCCTGGCTGGAGGCGGGACTGCCTCCCGTGGACCCGCCGCCGGACCGGAAGGTATAGAGGTCTGCCCTGGTGAGGAGGAACTCGAGCCGGACGATCTGGTTGGTGAGCGACTCGATGGAACGGTGCTCCCAGCTCACCTCGTGGGAGACCTCGTTCCCGTTGAAGAGAGCACAGTCCCGGTAGTCCAGCCCGGGGTACGGTTTGCGCCTGGAGTCGCTGACGCGGACCTTCAACTCGCCTCCTTGAGCGTCGGCGTTGATGAAGAGCCGGCCGCCGGGCCAACGGATCTTCCTCGTCGCGATCACACCGCCGTTTTCAGGTCCCCGCATGGAGATGAAGCCCTCCTTGCGTATGGTGGCCAGGCCGATGCCGCCGGTGCGCCAGACTCCCTTCTCCAGGTTCTCCCGCACCCCATGGGGCCCGTTCCAACCGGAGTAGTACATCCACCACTCCTCGCCCACCTCGACCCACTGGTAGGCAGGGAAGATCATGTCGCTGTCCCAGCTCCCCTCCGTTCCCAACGGAAGGACCTGGGGACGGCTGGAAAGGCGCTGAAAGTGGATGCTGTCGCGGCTGAAGGCCAGCTCCGACCGGATTTCGGTGTTCCACTTGAAGGGACCCAGAAAGGCCCAGTAGATACCGGCGTGACGGTAGGCGGTCATGTTGTAGAAGAAGTTGAAGCCTTCGCGATTGTCCAGCTCGTCGGGGATCAGGATGGTCTGGGGCTCGGACCTCCACTCGGTCCAAAGTTCCTTGCTGGCCATGCGGGCGATGCGGCGAGAGGCTCCGGTGTTGAGAACGCCCCCTTTCTGTCCGGCACGGTAGATGTGCTTGGCACGGCAGTAGAGGACGAATTCCTTCCGGTCGGGATCGTAGATGACGGAGTTGGGAAAGTCGCTGTGCATGGTGAACAGCCGGACGTCGCTGGAGGGGTCCCAGTGGATGCCGTCGTGGGAGCCCACCAGGTGCCCCCCGTCGAGATCCAGATTGAACATGACGTACTTGTACCCCCGGCGGGCCTCCGGCGGAATCTGGGTGGCGTCCGGGACGTAGGCCCCGGTGCCCCGGCGCCGGGAGACGCCCCGCCACACGAAGTTGTTCTCCTTGCTCCCCTTCCAGACGTCCCTCTTCACCGACCCCGGGTGGGGGCCGCGCAGAATGCCCAGGTTCGGAAGGCGCCAGTGGATGCCGTCGTCCGATTCTCCGTACGCGATCCCCACCCGGTAGACGCCGCCGGCGCCGGGCTTGGGGTTGTCGACCAGGAGGTTGGCCTGATACCAGAGGCGGAACCGGCCGGTGTCCGGATCTCTCAGAATCGAGGGCCAACTGGGGCCGTCCTTGCCCATATCGATCAGGGGATTTTCCGGATGCTTCTGCATGGGGTGGAAGACCCGCAGGACCATCTCGGGCGACTCGCGCCGGTAATTCAGGGCCCATCGATTGTCGACGATGTAGTCGTCGATGAAGAACTGGGGGGTGGTTCCGATCTCGACCGGCTCCTGAGGAACGGGTCCGGCCTGACCCAACAGCACTGGGGCCAGGACCAGGGTCGAGAGGACCGCAAACCACGCAGGACGACTCCGTTTGGGACTCATGACTCGTACCTCCAATCGTGAGGATGAGGTTCGGCCCTGATCCGGGCTCCGAGTTGAAACGCCTTCAGCATCCCGGCCGTGGGAGCGAATGCATGCGGCCGGCGGGCGGCCTCATGCATTGCTCTTGATTGTATGGCCGCTCCTGGGACCGGACAAGGCGAGCAGACGATCCTGCCGGAGACGGAAGCCCGCAAGCGGAAGCGCCGGGTTCGCCCGCTTCGTCCATGAGGTTTCCGGACGAGGTCCCGGGTGACCCTTGAACCGGCGTCAGAAAGAATTTTTCCAGCGCTGGATTTCGGCCTCGAGCTCGGCGACTCGGCCGGGGTACCGCTCCGCCAGGTCGTTGGATTCGGGCAGGTCTCCGGCCAGATCGAAAAGCTGCCAGGGCTGTTCCGGTCGCTCGCGCACGATTTTCCAATCCCCTTGGCGCAGGGCGGCGTGGCTCCGGTACTCGAAATAGAATGACTCGTGTGGCGATGGTGCCCCCTCGGTGAGGACCGGAAGGGGATCCCTGCCGTCCAATCGGACCTCTCCCGGCAGGGCGGCTCCTGCGATCCTGGCGCAGGCCGTCAGCAGGTCGGGCGACCAGAGCGGCTCCGAGACGACGGCGCCCGCCTCGATCCGGCCCGGCCAGCGAGCCATCGCCGCCACCCGCAGGCCGCCTTCCCAGCAGGTCACGCCGCCCTGGCGCAAAGGGGTGTTGACGCCCACGTCGAGTCCCTGGCGCCCGAGCCGGAAAGCACCGTTGTCCGACATGAAGAACACGAAGGTGCGGTTCGCCGTACCCGTCTCCTCCAGCGCCTCCAGGACGCGCCCGATGGCGTGGTCGAGGGCGAACACCACGGCACCATACCGGGTGGCCGGGTCGGGATCCTCCGGACTCGATCCGCACGCCTCGAAGGCCCAGTCCGGCGCCTGCCAGGCATTGGCTTGTCCCGGGCGCTTGTTTCCCGCCACCGGGAAATGGGGCGCGTTGAACGCCAGGTAGCAGAACCAGGGCTGCGAGGCTTTGGACTTCCTCCGAATGAAGTCGATCGCCGCGTCTCCGAACAGGTCGGTGGCGTAGCGCCCCTCGCCGTCGAGCTTGCGGGTGGCCTCGTAGAGGTCGTGCATTTGACGGTAGTTGTGGCGGTAGTAATCGATGTTCCCGGAGGCATGGCCGATGAATTCGTCGAATCCGCGTTCGGTGGGTCGCGAGCCGGGGGCGAATCCGATGTTCCACTTGCCGAAGCAACCGGTGGCGTAGGGAATCGGCGCCCGCGTCAGGAGCTGCGGAATCATGATTTCGTTCTGGCTCAATCCGACGCCGTAATTTCCGGCGACGCCGGCCAACTGCTCGGTCAGGCCATGACGCTGGGGGACCCGTCCGGTCAGGAGCGAGGCGCGGGAAACGGTGCAGGTGGGGGAAGCCGTGTAGAAGCTGGTCAGCCGGACACCCTGGGAGGCCAGCCTGTCGAGGCTGGGGGTGATCATGGGGGAGTCCGGGTTGTAGCTTCTCAGGTCGCCATAGCCGAGGTTGTCAACTGTGATGATCAGGATGTTGTCCGGTGTGCCCGCGGGCGCCACCACCATTTCGACCCGCCGGCTGTGTTTCTCGACGCTGCCAATGGTCCCCGGTACCGTGCCGGTAGGGGCCAGAGGCGTCCTGGGAACACGGACCGTTGAATGCCGTGAGGACTTTTGCCACGGGTTGCCACGGGTGAACTCTCCCGCGTGCCCAGCGACACAGGTCAGGAACAGCGCCGCCGCGGGGACCCATTTCGTGAGCCTCAGAAACTATTCTCCAATGGCTTCCGTTTCAGGGTGAACAACAACCTCCAAAAGGGGGCACTTCCCGACTCGGAGCGAATCGAAGCGCTACGGGAAGAGGCCGCCGGAAAACCCGGAGCAACCGGAAGCGCGAGGTCGCGGCGAAGCTCCTCCGGAAGGGACCCGCGCCGGCTTCATTTTCCGTCCGGGCGGATGAAGAACACGTATTCGTTGGTGTCGCGGCCCTTGTAGACGATGCTGTAGACCACCATCAGCTCGTCCGCGACCGAATCGTCGTAGGTGTTGATGACGCAGTTCTGGCTGTAGCCGTCGGGGTGTTCCTTATCTCCGCTGACGATGATGCCGTTCCCCCAGTTGACGCCGTCGTCCGACTGGTAGAGCACGAACCGGCGGCTCCCCTCTCCGTTATGCCCCGACCTTCCATGCAGGTAGTACTTGCCGCCGAGATAGGCGAGCTCGGGGTCGCGAATCATCTTGTCCACGAAGGCTTTCTGCTGAGGTCCCCAACTGCGTCCCTGGTCTTTGCTGATGCAGTAGTAGAAGTGATCCTCGTCGTGATGGGTATAGGCGCCGGCAAGCAGTCGGCCGTCCGCCATGATGGTCATGGTTCCGTACCATTTGTCGTCGTCCAGCGACATCGTGCTTCTCTTGCTGAAGGTCCGTCCGTCATCCGTGCTGACGTAAAGGACATGGGGACCCGCACTGCTGTCGACCATGACGTAGTTGGTTTCGCCCGACACGGCCGTGGAGCAGGGATAACCGACGAAATTCCCATCCAGGGTTTCGTAATCGGTCCAGGTGCCGCCGTTGTCGTAGCTCCGGATGGTGCCCAGCCGGATCCGGGATGCTTCGCTCCCGATCTCAAAGTGGGTGAGGAACAGGACGATGGTCCCCCGTTCCGTGACCAGACCCTCCTCGACCCAGACCGGGAATTTCTGATTTCTGATGTAGGCGTCGAAGGAGTAGGGGACCCGGTTGTAGCGGTTCCAGGTCTTGCCCCGGTCCCCGCTGACGGCATATTCGCTCCAACCGTCCAGGTTGTGGTCGCTGGTGTTGGCATAGAACGCGACGACGTTGCCGTTGGGGTATTCCAGGCAGACCGGCCCTCCGTGGGAACAACGCCCGGGCACATCGTTCTCGAAATCCGCGATGACGTTGCCGAAGACGTCATCGCCCAGCTTGGTGGACGGGTCATGATCGTAGATCACGGCGCCGTCGATGTGTTCGTACTGTCCGGACTCCTGCTGTGCCGCCAGATGTTGGGGCACTGGCGCGAACATCCACCCAAGGGCCAATACCAGAACTGCGACCAGATCCACTCGCTGATTCCTCATCGTCTTTCCTCCTCTGTTTCGGAAACGGTGCGAAGGAGATTAACCTCTCTTCCCGGATCACTTCAACCGAAGCTCCGCCAGGACTTTCTCCATTTTTCTGGGAGTTCGGGAGACAGGGGAAGCAGGGTTGAACGAGGATCGCGACGTAGGGGCACCCCTTGTGGGTGCCCGCTGTCGCCCCCCCACTGCTCGGCCCGGGGAGGGCGACCACACAAGGGTCGCCCCTACGAGGGCTTCTCCCATTTTTGGTAAATTCGACTGATTCCACTTGTCGAATCTTCTGACTCTCGTGCTTTCAACCACTTGCGGAGATTTGATTTGATTTTTTGGGGGAACTCCTGAAGCTCCGCACGGCGTTCCCCCATTTGCTCCGTTCGAAAGGGCAAAGTGATACCATTCCACGAAGCTTCCAAGTCCCAAATCGCAGGAGAATAGAGATGAATAAGACAGTCCCCCTTCTCATTGTTGCGATCTTTGTGGGTGCACTCGCTGCGCTCCCGGTGTCGGCTCAGAATGCGGATCCCAAGATGAGCTTCTTCATCGTCAGCTCGGGTCCCGGGAACGGAGCCGATCTGGGAGGGTTGGCCGGAGCCGACGGCCGCTGCCAGATGCTGGCTCGAGCCGTGGGGGCCGGCAGCCGCACCTGGCGCGCGTATCTGAGCGCGACCGCCTCGGGTGGGCAGGCCGCCGTCAATGCCCGCGACCGGATCGGCAGCGGGCCCTGGTTCAATGCCAAGGGCGTCCAGATCGCCAGCGACGTCGACGATCTCCATTCGGACAAAAACAATCTGACCAAGGAGACGCAGTTGAACGAGTACGGAAGGATGGTCAACGGACGGGGAGACAGTCCCAACCGGCACGATGTCCTGACCGGCTCGCAGTTGGACGGCACGGCCTTCACGGGCAGCGACGACACCACCTGCGGAAACTGGACGAGTCACGGCGAAGGCAGCGCCCAGGTCGGCCACCACGACCGCACCGGTGGGGGCAAGAATCCCACCTCGTGGAACTCGGCGCATGGCTCTCGGGGCTGCAGCCAGGAGAACTTGCAGGGTACCGGAGGCGATGGGCTGTACTACTGCTTCGCCATCGATTGAAGCCTCCGGCCCGTCGGGTCCATCGATCGAGTCTTCGAGCGGTCCCGCCCTTGGGAGCACATCGGCACGCTCGTCGGCGTCGGGATCGTCACTGCCCGACAGACGAACTTTCTTGAGAGACGCGTCGCGACTCGGCGCCGCCGCCCTCGCTTGGGCGCCCGCTGGCGCACTTCCCGCGACTGCGCTGGGAAGTGCGCCAGCCGGCCCCGGGCGACTGAAGAAGGTGCGGGAATTCGACATTCGGAAAAACCCGCACTATTACTATGGTCCCGGCCCCTCTCCCGTCATCTTCCCGGACGGTGAGATCCTGCTGGCCTTCCGGAGGCATCCCGCCGCCGCCCGCAAGCACACACACATCGAAACGGAGAACTTCGTCGTCAGTTCCCGTGATGGAGGAAAGACCTGGGGAACTCCGGTCCCGGTCGACTACGGCGGAGTTCACAACGTCAATCTGACCCTGCTCGCGGACGGCTCCGTCCTCTACTGCACTTCGGTCATGGAGCCCGTCACCAGGGCCGCCTATGAGCGGGTTCGGGCACTGCCCCAGGAAAGGGTCCCGGGCGGTGCCGGACGCTATCGCCTGTCCTACAGCGCCGAGAAACTGGGAACCTATGCCGTGATCTCCGGCGTCGGCGTGAGGCGATCCCTGGATCGGGGCCGAACCTGGAGTCCGCGCTACTGGGTCTCTCCCATCGACGGCGTCCCCTCCCTGTTGCCCGGGGCTCCTTCGCCCGCGAACCTCCGGAGCCCCGTCATCCAACTCCGGAGCGGACGGCTCGTCCTTCCCCTGTACTCCTATCCCAATCCCTGGCGCTCGGCCTTGATGGAATCGCCGGACCTGGGCAAGAGCTGGTCGTTCGTGGGAGAAATCGCGGGACCCTCGGATCCATTGGAGCTGCCGTCCGGCGCCCTGGTCGACGGCGCCATCGCCTACAACGAAACCTTCGTCCAGGAGACGCTCTCGGGCAAGCTGGTGGCCTTCATCCGAATTCACGCCGGCGCCACCGAACGCCAGCGGGAGAATTGGGGCGGCCCCGTGAACCCGGCTGGACGCCTGGTGACGGCGACCTCGACAGACGGCGGAAAGACCTGGAGTCCACCGGCCCGCCATCGACTGTGGGGTTACCCCTATTGGGCCATGGCAATGCCCAGTGGGCGGATCCTCCTGGCCTACGGCTACCGGCAGGAGCCCTTCGGGGTCCGGGCGCGCCTGCTGGATCCGGAATGCAGGCACATCGACGAGGCCGAGGAACTGGTGGTGCGAGACGATGGATTCATGCGCGATCTCGGTTACCCCCAGGGTGCTCTGATGCCGGACGGACGGGTCCTTCTGACCTACTACTTCAACCGAAGGCAGGAAGAGGGAAGGCACGTCTATCTGGCAGCCACGATCCTGGAGGAAGCCTGAGCCCCACCCGGTTCGCGGCCCCCTTTCACCTGGTCCGTGATTCCTCACCGGACGGATGCGGAAGGCGTCAGGAGCGTCACCCTGGCTCCTCTTCCCTCCAATGGTCCCGAATCACCGGGTCCAGGCGGAAGATCCAATCGACCAGCTCGTCGGTGGTGAGCTCCCCGGTTTCCGCCAGGGACGGAGCCTGGGCCCTCGCCGCGCTCGTCTTTTCCAAGTAGGGCCGCAGATTCGGGGCGAGTCCCGCGCTGAAATAGACGGCTCCCCGCAACGAGAGATGATGGCCGTCGGTGAAGAGACCGGGGTCGGAGTATTCCCCCGCCGGCGCCAGAAGGTCCACCTCGAGCCGGTTTGCGATCTCCCGCAGCCTGGACAGGTTCCGATTCATCGCCTCGCCGTGCACCTCCCGGAACGAGGCATGGACCGGCAGCAGCAGCAGGATCGGGTTGATGCCGGCGGCTCGGACCTCATCGATGAGGCGGGTCAGGTTGTCCGCATCGAACGGAGTCTGGGAATCGAAACGAACCCGTCCCCCGTGCCGACCGGTGGTCGTGCCGTCCCAGGCCTGCGGATTCCAACCGTAGGGAGTGACGTAGCCGTCGCGAAACTCCACCTCCTTGAACCGCAGCGGCCGGGTGGCCTGGACCGCCGAAAGATGACAGTCGTTCAGGAACCAGCAACGAAGGTCGGGCAGGATCTCGCGGTGCACCAAGTCGGATCGATAGCGGAAAAACGCCAGGTTGCGAGCCAGAAAATGGTCCAGTGTCCGCTCCAACCGATCCTTTTCGTCAGGCTCCGGATGCGACATGCGGTAGGCAAGGGACATCCGGTATCTTTCGACCAGCCGGCGGCCGACCTCCTTGGCCAGCGGCCAGTCGGGGCTCACGCAGAAAATCAGGTGCCGGGGCCGCACCCCCATCTCCAGCAGGTGGGGCAGAAAGGCCTCTCGGGCGAAGCGCACGACCTGGGAACCGGTTCCGAAGTTGAAGAAGGATTCCGGATCCACTCCCAGGATCCGGGCCATGACCTGCGGAACCACGCCGTTCTTGGTCCGGGAGTCCCCGGTGAAGATGATCCGGGGGTCCCGCTCGTAGTCGAGCAGGAGGAGGTGGCGCCTGGTGACCCTGGGATCGTGGTACGGAATCAGCGTCACGTCGAAATGGGGCAGGATGACCGAGCGGCGGTTCAATTCCACGAAGGCCAGGTCCAGGAGCTTCAGGAGGATTCCCGCCGCCACCAGCAAGGCGAGTGAGCGGCCCAAGCTCCGGCGTACCCCGAAAGTCAGCCAGCGAGACTCCATACGGCTCCGATCGCGGCGGAGAAGGCCGCCGCCATGCGACTCCGAAGCCGAGAGGCATGGGGGCGGTTCTCCCGGAACCCGCCATTGCGGTCTCGTTCGGAGGCTACTGCAACCAGAAGCTGTAGAGCCTGCCGTCCGCAAGGTGGAAGCGGAGCCGCACGGACCGGCCTCTCAGCGTCTGTAGACTCGGCTTTCCTCTCCACCGGACCAGCCGGTCGACATCATCGCCTTGAATGGGGTCACAATCCGCCCTCGAAAAAGCGGGAATCGGCCGTCCGTCCGCTTCCAGGACCTCGACCCGCAACTGGCCCTCGACCTGGGCGTTGACCCGAAGCGTTCCCGCTGGGACGGCAAGGGGCCGTGTCGTCAGGGATCCGCCCCCGGCTGCGGCTTCCAGGGAGACGAATCCGTCCCGCCGGAGAGTGGCCAAGCCAATGGCCCGCTGCATTCTCCGTCCACCCTCGATCCACCCGTCCTGGGCCCGAAGCATGGCATCCATGGAATAGGGAAGGTTCCAACCA
Organism: Acidobacteriota bacterium; assembly: GCA_965263035.1. Lineage (GTDB taxonomy): Bacteria > Acidobacteriota > UBA6911 > RPQK01 > JAJDTT01 > JAJDTT01. Next base: position 2,045,276 of record OZ253580.1, on the reverse strand, counting down.
CTGTAGTAGATCCAGACCTTGTCGCCGTGGATCACCGGCGCGACCGGCAGGACCATCTCGCTGTCCCAGGACGAGCGTTCCCCCCGAGCAAGAAAGTACGCTCCCGGCGAGAGACGCCGCCAGCGGATGCCGTCCCGGCTGAAGGCCAACTCCGCGTCCGCTCTCGCCCACCCCGCCTCTCCCCGCTCGAAGACCCAGAGCCAACCCAGGTAGAGGCCTTCGTAGAGGAAAGCCGCCAAGCCCTTGAAATGACGGTTCGGTTCCTCGGCCCCAGGGACCAGCACGGTTCGGGGTTCGGACCAGGCCGTGAAGTCCGGGCTGGTGGAGCGGCCGATGGAATTCTGGGCGCCGGGCATGCGGGGATAGAGCACGTAGCGTCCTATCCGCGGATCCCAACCCAGCAGATTGGCGCTGTGGTAACGGTAGAACCAGGGTTTGCCGTCGGCGTTGAGCCGCCATTCGAGACCGTCCCTGGAGTATCCCTTGGCGATGGCGGTGCGGCCGTCCATCACGTCGACGTAGGTCATCTTGAAGCGCCGATCGGGATCGGGATCCGCCGGGTCCAGAATCACGTTGGGCCGGCGCATCCAGTTCTCTCCCCACCTCAGGATGTTGTTCTCGCGGGACCCTTCCCACTCCACTTGGCCCAGCCGGGGCCGGCGCCAGCGGATTCCGTCCTCCGAGAAGGCGTAACAGACCTTGTACCGGATGCCCGTGGGTGCGGAATCATCCACCAGGTGGGCGCCGTACCACATCCTGAACCGGCGGGCCGCCGGATCGTAGAGGACCGCCCGCCCATTGACCTCCAGCAGCCACTTCTCCCAGGGCCGTGTTCCTTCCAGGATGGGATTGGCAGGATGTCGCCGGGGATGATGGAGCCTCCGGGTCAAATTCTTGGTGGATTCGATCACCCGGTCGTCGAGAAAGAGCTGTCTCTGGCGGCCCACGGTCAGGGGAGATGCGGTTGGCCCCGGTTCCGCCAGGGAGGGGACACCCGAGAGAAGAACCAGCAGTGCGGTGGCGCCGGCGCCTTGGATCATGGGACAGCCTCCGGGTCAGGAGGGAGTTCGCCGTTGTCCCGGAATGCTATGGAGCAGGCCCCTCATGTAGCCGACCGCGAAGGCGATGTACTGCTTCGGCAGAGGCTTGTCTCCGGTGATTCCCATGGCGTGGTCGTAGTCGATGACGCCGTCGTAATTCACCTCCGCCAGGGTGCGCAGGACCTTCTCCATCTCCATGTCGCCCTCGTCCACGGCGACCTCCGCATACCCCCCGTTCGCTGGAAGGGTCCCGCGAACGTTCCGGAAGTGGACGTGAAACAGCTTGCCCCGGCCTCCGAAATGCCGGATGCCCTCGAACACGTCCTCTCCGGATTCGTAACGGGTGCCGACGCAGAAGGTGATCCCGTTGTTGGGGCTGGGGACTTCCGAGAAGAGCCGGTCGAAGTCCTCGTACCGGCACAGAATCTGCGGATTCCCCAGATATTCGTACAGCGGGGGATCGTTTCCGTGCATGGCGACCCGGGTGCGGCTCCCGTCGACGACGGGGATGACCTGGCGATAGATGTTCAACAGGCCGTCCCAGAGTTGTTGCGAGCTGACGCGGTACTTGGGAGGGGGCGCCGCCTTGGATTTCTCCAGCTCGAAGGAATAGTACTCGTAGCCTCCCCGGCCGCGCGGACGAGTCCAGGCGGTCCGCGAGTACTCCAAATGCAGGGCCGCCTGGCAGGCCTGGATGCCGTACACCGGGATCTCGTGCTCGGCCAGGATCTCTCCGATCCGCTTCAGATTGTCGATCTGTTTCTGCCCGCCGGGCCGGCCCAGGTGGGCGTCCAGGTAGTGGGGTCCCAGCGAGTTGGCCCGTTCGATGCGAAGGCCGACCCGTTGGAGCCGATCGTTGAGACTCCGGAAGGCGTCCCGGGTAAAGCTGCCGGTCTCGTTGTAGCCCTCGACCATGCTCAGGACGATGTCCACGTAGTCGACGCCGATCTGTTTCAGGAACCGAAGGTCGGCGTCGTCCTCGCTCTGCATCCAGTTGGCGTTGACGCGGGTTCCGATGCGGATTCGAGGCCGGATCGACGTTGTCTCATCGTTTTCCGGGGTCGGCTGTGAGCAGGCTGACAGCGTGGCCGCCAGCCCGACTTGGCCCAAGAAACCTCTCCGAGTGGAATCGTGGGATCCGTTCATGGCGGTCCTCCTCGCTCGACTCTCACGGCACGTCATCTGGCCGGCACAGTGGTGAAGGTGGCGTCCTCCCCGTAGCTGACGCCCCGCTCGTTTTCTCCCACCAGGCGATAGTGGTAGGTGGTCCCGGGGGCCAGATCCGTCAGGTTGGAAAAGACCAGCCTGGGCGTCACCTGCAACCCGGCATAGCCGGCGGAAGACTCGCGCCCGTAGCCGGTATCGGTCCCATACTGGAAAAAGAACCGAGTCCGCACTCCCATGGGGTTCAGCCTTCCTTCCACCTTGGCGGCTCCTGCCTGGATGCGGCTCGCCGCCCCGGTCTTCACCAGGGGGCGATGGTCGGCGGGCAAGGTGTAGGTTTGGTCTGCGCCATAGGTTGTGCCCACTCCGTTGTTGGCCACCAGCCGGTAGTGATACGTGGTCCCCGGCGTGAGATGCTCGATGTCCAAGTTGACGTTGTAGAGATCGTCGTCGGTCCGCATGAGAGCGCCGGCGCCGAAGACCTCGATTTCGCCCAAGCCCCAGTGACGGTTGTCGTATCCCGAGAGGAGGCGGACCTTCAGATGGCCGGCCGGGGCCGCGAGGCCCCGGTCCAGGGTGAAGGCGAAGTTGGCGTTGGGTTCTCCCTCCCGGGGCAGGGTCTGCTTGAGGATTGAGGTGTAGGTCTCCCCATCTTCCGAGACCAGGACTTCCACCTCCTTGCCCGGCCATTCCGGGTTCTGGTGAACCTGGATCGCGTCGATGGTCACAGGCCTATCGAAGGCATACACGAACTCGTGGGGCGCCTCCGGATCGGGAGAACTCTTCCACATGCGGCCGGAGCCGTGGCGCCAGCCGTCGGTCAGCATTGCCGGATCGTCCGCCGAGTCCTGGGGCCAAGTCACCAGACGGCCTCCGTTGTCGGGGAAGACCAGCGACTCGTTGCGGTACACGAGTTGGAACTCGTCGAAGTCGATGGATCCCGAGGGCGGGTTGTCGACGTCGATGAAAGCCGTCAGGTGAAAGAAGTCGTCGTTGAGATGTCCTTGAATGGTGTCGATGGAGCCGTAGTCGTAGCGGCGGGCGACCCCTCCTTGCCGGGTGGGATTGTTTCCCCCGAAGCTCCAGTACGAGGTGTCGTTCCAGAGCCGGTAATCCACCTTGTGCCATTCCCCGTCCATGAGGAAATCGGTCAGCAGAAACCCGGTATAGGCCCAGTTGGACGCCCTCCAGCCGGGATCGTCCACCATCTGGACGTGGACGTACGCCTGGCTCCACCAGAGCAACTCCGAACCGTTGGGTTTCCAATCATTTCCCCTGACCCTTACGGAGACCTTGGCGTCCCTCAGGTCGGGGTCTCCGGCGGCGAGACAGGGGCCCGGATCCCTGTCCGGGGAGAGGCAGCGGCCGCACCACAAGTACTTGGTCAGGTGCAGGGTGCCGATCCCGTCGTCGTGGTTGTGGTCGTTCCGGCTGGGCTCGGCCAGCCTCACGTATCCTCCCGAGGGCCCGCCGGAGGCGAAAAGGGTCTGGTTCAGCCAGGAGTCCCATCCCCCCATCCCCTCGTCCCAGCTCTCGTGGTAATAGGCGGCCAGCCGCGGCGGAAGGGGCCGTTCGGCCGTCCGGAACCCGTAGTTCTTCGTCGTGCCGTACTCGAAGTAGTAGGTGGTGGGTTCTCCGTGAGGATGAATGGAGCCGTTGACGGTCAAGGCCCGGGTGCCCAAGGCGTTGCCCAGTCCCGTCGTCACCGTGGGCACGCTTTCCGCGTCCGGTGGTTCCGGCTCTCCCGCACAGGCCATGAACCAGAAACAGGCTCCCGGCAGGAGCCAGCCCAGGATCCTGATCTGTTTCCGGATGAACCGGATGGGTCGAGGAGGACCCGGCGGTTCTCGTGGTTCTTGGGGATTGGACACTTCCGGCAGGAACTCACGCCACCAGTTCAACATGCGCTGCCCCCTTTCGCCGGGATTCTAGCATGGGCCGACGTTGGAGCACGCCTTGAGGTGGGTCAGATCGGAAGATACGTCCAGCGATACGTGACCTCCGGTCCTCTCATCCCCTCGGCTCCCATGTTTCCCGGACTGCCAGGAAGGCGATTCCCCGGAGCAACCGTGCAAAGATGATGTGGTGCACTGGGTACAGGCTGTACCAGTAGGCCAGACCCAGGAATCCCAAGGGGCCGAACTCGGCGGTCTGCCGGACCCACGATCCCGAGCCGTGAGGTTCGACCTCGAATTGGAGCCAGGCGCGGCCGGGGAGCCGCATCTCCGCCTTGAGGCGGAGCAGCCGGTTCTCTTCGTACGCCTCGACCCTCCAGAAATCAATGGTCTCTCCAATCGCGGGATGTTCGGCATCCTTTCGTCCACGCCGCATGCCGGGGCCACCGGCCAGCAGATCCAGCGCGCCCCGAACTCTCCAGAGCCAGTTCGATCCGTACCATCCCGATCCCCCGCCGATTCGCCGGATTGGCAAGAACGCCTGTGGGGCCGGGACCGGAACGAAACGAACCCGCGAATCGACGATGCGGGTCCCATAGCGGACCCCGGATCGCAAGGACGTGGAACCCAGGGAGGAGACGGCATCGGACCAACGCGTCTCCGCGAACTCGCGATCTTCGTTCACCAGTGCGCGGCGGATCGCCGGGGCCAGACCGCGAGGCCGGATACTGAAGATCTCCGAGGCCGCGGCGCTGTCGACTACGGTTTCGTTGCGGAGACTCTCCACCAGTTGGCGGCCGGCCCGGGCGTAGATGGGCGTGATCAGACCCAGCCACAGGCGGGACAGGCGGGGCAAGAGAACGGGAACGGAAATCATCTTTCGACGCAGGCCTCGCTGGCGGGCGTACTCCGCCATGATATCGGCATAGGAGGCCCGTTCGGATCCCCCGATCTCATTGACCCGGCTTCCTTCGAGAGGGGCCTCGAGCGCGGCGAGCAGGTATTCGATGACGTCTTCCACGGCGATCGGCTGCGCCATGGTGTGGACCCAGCGGGGCGTCAGCATGACGGGCAGCTTCTCCACCAGAGACCGGATCATCTCGAAGGACAGGCTCCCCGAGCCGATGATGATGGAGGCCATGGAATGAACCAAATAGTAGGCGGTGGTGATCCCCCGCATGGCCGTCGGCAGCGTTTCCGGTTTGAGCAGGTCTCCTCCGGCCACCTCGGTCGTGGCCGCGACCTGCGGTCCGAGCACTTCCGGACGCCGGACCAGGCACCGAACCGGAAAGGAGTCGGCTTCGAGCCGGCGAAGCAAGCGGCCGCCGATGTATCCGGTGGACCCGGTGAGCAGAATCTTCTCCCGTGGACGGACCCTTCCTGCGGCCTCTGTCCGCTCCATATATCCATTTTTCTAAATTTGGGAGGTGTTCTGTCGACCAACGTGGGGATCGAAGTGGGAGGGGACTTCCCACCCTTTGTCAAGGGGGAATCGACCCCCAGCGGGAGGCCCCGCTCTGGTCGCTACGCTCCCTTCGCCGGGCCTCCCGCTGGGGGTCGCCTTTTCGCTGGCCATAGACCTCCTGGACCCTTCTCGGCACGGAGCCCATTTGGTACCGGATGGACGCCCCGTGGGCCTCACCCTCGAGCTCCTGCAGCGGCCGCACACGGGCGAAGCCTGGAGTGGACCTCGGCCCGGATCGGGATCAAGCGGCACGGCGCTGTCTCGCATGATTCGGATCGAACAGGGTCTGGTCTCGCAACATGGCGCAGGCCACCGCCAGCAGACGGTCCGCAACGGATCGCAGGGCCCGGGCATGGCCGTGACCCCGCTCGCGCAGGGCATCGTACTTGGCCCGGCTGATCGGGTCGTGTTGCACGGCCACGCGGGCCCAGTGGTAGGTCGCCTCGCGCAGCCGAGGATGAACGGCTTGGCGGCGGACGACAAGGGTGTGTTTGCCGGAGCGCCGGGTCACGGGGGCGACCCCGCACAGACAACGCAAGGCGGCGTAATCTCTGCGGCGCAACGGATCGGAGGCTTCCGAGAGCAGAGTGGCGAGGACGATTCGGCCGACCCCGGGCAGGGAGGCGAGGATCGCCGCATCCCGCCTCGGTCCTGGGGACCCCGGCGCCGACTCGCACCGCTGGTCCCAAGCCCGGATCAGACGCTCGACCTGACGACCGGTGTCCTTGAGCTGGCTCTGCACCAGGGCGAGGCGCTCCGCGAGGCTGGCGACGTGAGCCACCGCCGCCTCGGTGGTGCCGGCGGCGACGGGGAAGGCCGGAACCCGCAAGCGACGCAGGACTTCGCGGGCGTCGATTCGCCGGATCCGATGGTCTTTCAACACCTTGGCGACCCGGCTCGGGCGCAGCTTCTGGGCGTCGTCCGGCGTCGGGGCCAGCTTCCACACTTGCAGCACCCAGGGCTCGGCGAGATTCTCGCTGAGGTCCAGGAACTGCGGATAGTAGCGCCAGAGTTGATCGCGGAGGCGGTTGAGAAGCCGGGTCCGCTCGCGGGTCAACTGGTCACCCAGTCGTGAGGACTCGCGCAGCTGGATCACCTCAGAAGCGACGGGTTTGAGACGGCGCAAGCGATGGCCGTCGGTTCTCAGCGCGTCGGCCAGCACCCGGGCATCGCGGCGGTCATCCTTGGCTCCGGCCGGCGAGAAGCGGTCGCGGAATCGATCCAGCTGCGTCGGATTGATGGCATAGACGGCAAAACGCCGCTCCATCAGGAAATCCACCACCGGACCGTGGTTCACTTCAATCGCCACCGAGACGGCCTGTGCACTCGTTCCCGTCTGCTGCAGAATCCAGTCGGCCATCTGGGCCAGGCCCGAACCGCTGTGCGGGAAGCTCCGCTGTCCCCGACAGGTGCCTTGCGTGTCCAGCACGCAGACCTGGTGCGCCTGGGACGCCCAATCGACTCCCACAAACCATTGACTCTGTTTCATCCCGACCCTCCCAGTGTTTAAATGGACGTCGGGCCGCCGCGATTCGGATCGGTTCCTGTACTGGTGCTCAGAGGCGCCAACTTCCCACCGGGTCTCCATCGCGGCTACCGGCCGGGGCACGAATCCCCTCCAGGTGCTCCGAGGGCACAGGGACATTAGGGTCGCTCCCGGCCAGGTGGCCCTCTTCACCCACCGTGGGTGAAGTCCCTTAAAGGGTACTCGTGAAGGGTACAGGGACATTCTTGTCCCCCTCTTCAACACCGACCCGGAACCGGAGACTGAAACGGCGCCGCTTCCAGATATCCCCTTTTCTGCCAGGATTGCGCCGGCCAGCGGCCGGTGGGAGAGTTCCCAAAGAGACGAAAGAGGGCACCCTCAGAATCGCATCTTCAGTCGCAGGATGGCCTGCCGGCCAGGAGCCAGGGCGGTGCCCGAGAAGAGCCCGTTGAAGTTGATCACGTTGAGCTGGTCGGTGGCGTTGCGCAGGTCGAACTGAACCGAGACCGATTGTGAGTCGACCTCCCAGAGCCGGGCGCCGACGGAGAAGTCCAGGCTGAAATTGGGCCGGATTCTGGCGCGCCGAAAATTCACCCGGCCCAGAATCTCGGGCGGGATGGAGCTGTCTTCATCAGAGTCGTGTTCCGGCACGGCGGCGTCCTCATCGGAATCGTCGTCATCATCGGCCAACTCGACCGGCAAACCACTGCCGTAGCGCGCCCCTAATCCGATCCAGACTCGCCGGTGGAGTTCGTATAGAAGCCGGGCCGCGACCGTGTTGCGCTGATCCTGACTGATGGGAAACCGCACGACGACGTTTCGCAACTCTTCCGCCTCTCCGCCCTCGATGAACAATCCTCCCGTCACGGGCGAAGTCGCGCGGCCCAGCATGTTGGAGTAGCTGACGAACGAGGAGACTCGTCTCCAGCGCGGCAGCTCGAGCCGGATTTCGGTCCCCTCGATGCGGGCGGTGTCGAAGGTGATGGGGAACGAGATGCCCGTGTTCAGAAAAACGTCGTCATCGATGAAGTTTTGGAAGGCACGCCAGAAGTGTTTCAGGTCCAGGCGCAGAGCGTCGCCCACGGATTTTCGAAGCCCGACCTCGAAGAAGTTGGCTCGGCTCGAGGGCACCGCGAGGTTGCCCTCCACGACGTCGATTCCCAGTGCCGGCGCCCCGCTCGACAACAACAGATTCTCCATGGGAGGAGGTTGGAAGATGCGATCGTAGGAGGCGAACAGCTGGATTTCGGCTTTCGGGACGTAGTAACTGAGGGCGACCCTGGGGCTGACGGCCGTATCGTCTACCAGCAGTCTGTAACCGTCTAATCGGACTCCGAGGTTGGTAACGAAGTTTCCGAGGCGAACCTGATTCTGAACGAACAGCCCGAGCTCCGTGCTACGCCGCTGGTCGTGGAAGCTCAGGACGGGATGGGTCAGCTTCCCCGGACGCGCTAGTTGAAACATCTCACGAATGTCGTTGACCCGGACATCGCCGCCGAACTTCACCGTGTACCAGCCATGGTCGACGGTGAGGTCGCCGACGAGCGCGGCTTCGCGGAAACCGCGGTCTTGTTGGACATGGACCGGAGTCGCCAGCGGGTTGCTCCAGAGCCTGCCGGAAAGCTCGCGGACCATTCCCCGGACAGAGCCCACGGATCGCCCGGAAATGGTCTTCTGGTAGTGGACCTGTCCCGCGAGTTCACCCATTTGCCGATCCTGCCGTTGTCCCGCCGCCTGTTGCTCCAGGTCGTTGGGCACGAGAAACCCGGACCGGTGGTATCGGAGATAGACCGTCAACTGGTCGCGAGGGGAGATGTCGTGTGCCAGACGGGCATTGAAACCGCCCGAACTGGCTTTGTTGGTGAAGTTCTCGAGGGACGGCGGGTCCAGGTAACGGTCCGTCCGTCCGACTTGCAGACCGACCGAAACGGTGGTGCGATCCGCCGCGTACTGATGAGACATGGAACCGAAATAGGTTCCGTGCCCGCCTCCCTGAAGATCCAGAGCCGTGTGGTGTCCGCGCCCATCGGCCCGGCGTGTGTCGAGCGCGATGACTCCACCCAAACGACGCCCGTATTCGGCCGGGATCCCGGCCGTGAGAACGTTCACCGCTTCGAACTCGTCGTTTTCGAATCCCGGAGCGAACGCAATGGAACGGTTGTCGTAGAGTGGCATCCCGTCGATGACGTATTGGGTGTCGTATTCCGAACCGCGCGGATGGAGGACGGCGTTGGCTTCCAGCAGCCAGCCGGGCAGGGTGGTCACGACGTCGATGGTGCTCCGGCCCAAAGTCGTCCCCGGTGTGCGATTCAGTTTCAGCCGGCCCACCTGCATGGGGTTCGAGGGTTGCGAGGGGTCGAGGAGAGGCGCCGAGTTCTCGACCGTCACTTCCTCATGGAGCGTCCCGACTTGCAGGACGACTTGCACGGACTGGGGGACGGCGGAGCGGATCTCCACTTGAATGGAGAATTCTTCGAAGCCGGCATGCCGTACGATCAACTGATACAGGCTCGGCGGCAAGCGCTTGATGACCGCGTGGCCCGTTTCATCGGCCGTCGCTGCAGCGACGAATTCCGGGCTCCGTCCGACGAGCCGAACACTTGCCGCGACCGCCCCTCCGCCGGGGTCCGAGATTCGGACCGTCAGACGACCCTCCATGACCTGAGCGAACGCGAGCGCAAGCAATCCGAAGGCAGCCATTCCGGCGACAACCAATAGGCGAGGAATAGGAAGCAGAGGAATAAACATCCGACCCTTCATGATAGAGGGGAAAGTCACGAGGGACCCACAGACTCCCGTGTGATCTCCCCAATCGTTCCTCCTCTCCGTTGTTCGCTGAAACCTTGGTGTGTTAGCTTTCTCTCAACAACTCCGACCCTCCACCGGAACCAAGGGAGTCATCATGCGGATACGAGTGACTTTGTTCGTTCTCCTGTTCTGCAGCAACGCTTACGTTCGAGCCCAGGATTCGGGACTGGAGATCGGTTCTCGCTTGGAACTCTTTGTGGACGGCGCCCTGATCGAGGAGGTCCGGGGACAGGCCCGGCTCGAACTTCGCCGGCCCACTCCCAGGGAAGTCGTCCTGGAGACCGATCGGAGTTGGGAAGGGAACGCGTGCGGCCACTTCACCGTCTTCCAGGACGACGGCCGCTATCGCATGTATTACCGGGGCTCCCACTTCATCACCGGCAAGACCCTGACGCGCCCTCACCGGGAGGTGATCTGTTACGCCGAGAGCCTGGATGGGATCCATTGGTACCGCCCCAACCTGGGCCTGGTGGATTTCGAAGGGTCCAAAGCGAACAATATCATTCTGGACCGGCTCCCCATTGGAGGCACGGTTCACAATTTCGTGCCCTTCAAGGATGCGAACCTGGCGGCGGCTCCGGACGCTCGTTACAAGGCCGTGTCACGAGGGAGTCCGGAACGGGGGCTCTACGCCTGGAAGTCTCCCGACGGTATCCACTGGGATCTCATGGCCGACCGGCCGGTCATCACCAAGGGTGCTTTCGACTCTCAGAATCTGGCCTTCTGGGATCCGGTGCGCCGCGAGTACCGCGGGTATCACCGGGATTTCAGAAAGATCGCAGGGTTGCCGGAGGGCAAGCGCGGTATCCGCGACATTCTGACCGGTGCTTCGCAGGACTTTCTGAACTGGACCGATCCGGTCTGGCTCAGCTATCCCGGTGCGCCGGACGAGGAGCTCTACACCAACCAGATCCTGCCCTACTACCGGGCCCCCCACATCCTGTTGGGCTTTCCCAGCCGCTACATCGAGCTGGGGTGGTCCGACTCGATGAGAGCCCTTCCCGAGTTGGAGCACCGGCGTCTGAGAGCCGGAGTCCATATTCGCTACGGCACAGCTTTGACGGAGGGCCTCTTCATGGCCGGCCGGGACCGGATCAGCTTTCGGCGCTGGCAGGAGGCCTACATCCGTCCGGGCCTGAGGCCGGTGGACAACTGGGTCTACGCGGACAACTTTCAGAACTGGGGCATCGTGGAGACCCGAAGCCACATCGAGGGAGCCCCCAATGAACTCTCCGTTTACGCCAACGAGAGTTACTGGAGGGGGAAGGGCACCAAACTCCGCCGTTATACGCTCCGCGTCGACGGCTTCGTAGCCGTGACGGCTCCCATGGCCGGAGGCGGGATCGTGACCCGGCCGCTCGTCTTCGAGGGCGGCCGGCTCACCCTCAACTTCTCGACTTCCGCCGCCGGGAGCATCCGGGTGGAGGTGCAGGATGCGGCGGGCAATCCGCTGGACGGTTTCGGCCTCGACGACTGCTCCGTGATCTTCGGCGACGAGCTGGAACGGGAGGTCCGGTGGAAGGGAGGGCCCGACGTGTCGGCCCTGGCGGGGCGTCCGATCCGCCTGCGTTTCGTGCTCAAGGACGCAGATCTGTTCGCCCTTCGTTTCCGGTGACGTTGACCTGAATGATCGGAAACAAGGGAGTCCTCATGCCCCCACGAGTGATCTTGTTCGTCCTCCTGTTCTGGAGCGGCGTTTCCCTATGGGCTCAGCATTCGGGACTGGAGATCGGTTCTCGCCTCGAGCTTTTCGTGGACGGCGCCCTGATCGACGAGACTCGCGGTGAGGCCCGGCTCGAACTACGCCGGCCCGCTCCCCGGGAGGTCGCCCTGGTGACCGATCGGAGCTGGGAGGGGAATGCGTGCGGCTACTTCACCGTCTTCCAGGACGACGGCCGCTATCGCATGTACTACCGGGGCTCCCAATTCGTCACCGGCGAGACCCTGAAATTGGCGCATCGGGAAGTGGTGTGCTACGTCGAGAGTCTGGATGGGATCCGCTGGTACCGCCCCAATCTGGGTCTGGTGGAGTTCGAAGGATCCAAAGTCAACAACATCATTCTGGACCGGCTCCCGGTGGGAGGCACGATTCACAACTTCGTGCCCTTCAAGGACGCGAACCCCGCGGCCGGCCCGGACGCCCGGTACAAGGCGGTGTCCAGCGGGAGCTCGGAACGGGGACTCTACGCCTGGAAGTCTCCCGACGGCATCCATTGGGATCTCATGGCCGACCGGCCGGTCATCACCAAGGGCGCGTTCGATTCGCAGAACCTGGCCTTCTGGGATCCGGTGCGCCGCGAGTACCGCGAATATCACCGGTATTTCAGGAAGCTTTCCGACGACCCCGCCGGAAGGCGCGGTATCCGCGACATTCTGACCGGCGTTTCCCAGGACTTTCTGAACTGGACCGATCCGGTCCGGCTCAGCTACCCCGGTGCGCCCGACGAGGAGCTCTACACCAACCAGATCCTGCCCTACTACCGGGCCCCCCACATCCTGTTGGGCTTTCCCACACGCTACGTCGAGTGGGGATGGACCGACTCCATGAAAGCCCTTTCCGAGCCGGAGCACCGGCGCCTGAGAGCCGGCGTCCATATTCGGTACGGAACGGCTCTGACGGAGGGAATCTTCATGGCCGGCCGGGACCGGATCAGCTTTCACCGCTGGCAGGAGGCCTTCGTCCGTCCGGGGCTGAGGCCGACGGGCAACTGGGTCTACGGGGACAACTATCAGAATTGGGGCATCGTGGAGACCCGAAGCCATCTGGAGGGGGCTCCCAATGAACTCTCCGTTTACGTGAACGAGGGCTACTGGAGGGGGAACAGCACCAACATCCGCCGCTATACGCTCCGGATCGACGGCTTCGTGGCCGCGACGGCCCCCATGGCGGGAGGCGAGATCGTCACCCGTCCCCTCGTCTTCGAGGGCGGCCGGCTCACCCTCAACTTCTCGACTTCGGCGGCCGGAAGCATCCGGGTGGAGTTGCAGGATGCGGTGGGAACTCCCCTGGAGGGATTCGGCCTCGCTGACTGTTCCGTGATCTTCGGCGACGAGCTGGAGCGGGAGGTCCGGTGGAAGGGAGGGCCCGACGTGTCCTCCCTGGCGGGTCGTCCGGTGCGGCTGCGCTTTGCGCTCCAGGACGCGGATCTGTTCGCCCTTCGTTTCCGCTGAGGTATGGGAATACTCGACAGCTTCTCCCTGAAGGGCAAGGTGGCGCTGGTCACCGGGGGGGCGGGACGGCACGCTCCGACATTCATCCAGGCCCTGGCCGAAGCCGGGGCGACGGTCTACGGAGGCGACCTCCGGCTGGACCGGATGCGGACCGTGGCCGAAAAGCTGGTGCGGCAGGGTCTCCCGGTGGTTCCGGTCCCGTTGGACCAGGGAGACGAGCAGTCGATCCGGGATCTCAGGGCCACCATACTGGAGCGGGAAGGCGCCCTTCAGGTCCTGGTCAATGCCGCGGTCGGCCGCAGCATGAAGGATTGGACCGATGATCCTGCTCTCTTTTCCCGGAGCATGCGGGTCAACGCCACCGGCCTGTTCATGATGACGCGGACCTTTGGAGACCTGATGGCGGAGTCCGGCGGCGGCTCCATCGTCAACGTGGCCTCGATTCAAGGTCAGGTCGGACCCGACCGGAGTCTGTACCAGGGTCTGGACCGCCAACCCTTCGTCCCCGATTACTTCTTTCACAAGGGGGGGATGATCAATTTCACGCGGTTCGTGGCCAGCTACTATGGACCAGCCGGCGTGCGCTGCAATTGCGTCAGCCCCGGCGGGATCCGGGTCTTGCCGTCCACTGCCGAGTTCGTCCGGCGCTACAGCGCCCGCACCATGCTCAACCGGATGGCGGAGGCACGGGAGGTGGCCGCCGCCATCCTGTTCCTGGCCTCGGACGCCTCCAGCTACGTGACCGGAGCCAACTTGGTCGTCGATGGAGGATACACGGCCATGTAACCGTGGAGAGGCGATGGCCGGGAGAAAATCGGGGCGCTATGCGCTCAGTTCCGGGTCGTTGCCTCGGACGAATTTCCTAATGAGGATCACCATGATCGTTTCCAAATCGTACGCAGTGCCGCTTCACAGTCCAGAATTCCGGCCTCGGTATCTTGCTTTCAGTTTGCTTGCCTTTGTCCTCCTGTCCGGCGCCACGGTCTCCATGGAGGCCGGGGCGGAACCGATTGTTGTCGGCCGGCAGAAGCAACTCTTCCTGGATGACCAGATCGTGGAATCCCGCCGAGGCGTCTATTCGCTGGTCAACCAACCCCTGAAATACGCCGGGAACCCCGTCCTGCAGATGGACCGTTGCTGGGGCGCCGACATGGATTTCGGACACAGCAACCTGATCTACGATCGGGACGAGAAGATCTACAAGATGTGGAACCAGGTGGTGGACTATCTCTGGAAGGAGAACCTTCTCGGGTACTACACCTCCAGCAACGGGATCGACTGGGAGGCGCCGTCCGTGGGGCAGTTCGACTTCCGTTCGTCCTTCTGCGCCGGACGGGCCTCCCGGGAGCACAACTTCGTCTTCGGCAAACCGGGTGGAGTCCGGGCGCCGGGGGTCTTCAAGGATCCCCACGAAAAGGACCCGGAGAAGCGCTACAAGATGCTCTACCGGCGTCCCGCGCTCAAGCCGGGGCAAGCGGGATTTCACGCCGAGACCGTCCAGGGTGGCGTCTGGGCCGCTTATTCTCCCGACGGGATCCGGTGGACCAACTATCCCAGCCCCGAGGTCAATCCCGTCTACCTGAACAACGACACTCACCAGGTGGTGTTCTGGGACGAAGCCCGCAGCCGGTACGTGGCGCACATACGACTCTGGCCTCCCCTCTTCGAAGGCGATTCCCGATTCCAGGCGCGGGAAGGGCGGGTGCGGGCTCCCGGCATCGCCACCAGTCCCGATTTCCTGAAGTGGGACGCGCCCCAGGGGATGAAGGACCCGGTGGCGGTCAACCGGCCCTACCTCCTGATCCCGCCCGACGAGAGGGACGCGCCGTGCACCGGCGGCTTCTACACCCTGGAGTGCCTGCCCTACGAGAGTCAGTACGTCGCCTTCCTGACCCGCTACCATATCTGCAGCGGGATGGAGCCGGGGATCCCGCCCGTCCGAGGAACGGCCCGGACGCCTTGGCTGGACACCGTGGACATCCAGTTGGTCGCCAGCCGGGACGGCCGGCAGTGGCGGCGGTTGGGAAACGGCCGACCTTTCCTGCCGGTCGGGCCCGCCGACACCTACGACGCCGGCATGGTCTACATGGCCCAGTTGCCGGTGGTGCGGAAGGACCTGGGCGAGATCTGGCTCTATTACATCGGCTACCGCAAGGGTCACTGGGCGCTGCCGCGAGGTGAGAACGAGGAGAGCAGCATCAACCTGGCCAAGTTGCGCCTGGACGGATTCGTCTCGTTGACGGCCGGGGACGGGGATTTCACCACCAAGCCTCTGGTTTTCGAGGGTGAGCGTCTGGAGATCAACGCCCGCACCGCGGGCGACGAGGGCCGAGTCGCGGTCGAGGTGCTGGACGCCTCAACCGGGGTTCCGTTGGCCGGATTCGGCCGGGACGATTGCGACGCCTTCCAGGGAAACTCGGTGGCGCAAGCAATCACCTGGAGGAACGGGCCGAGCCTGAAGGATCTGGCCGGAGAACCGGTGCGCCTTCGCTTCCACTTGCGCCGAGCCAAGATCTTTGCCTTTCAATTCCAGTAACAGGTGGCGGCATGTCGGCGAATTCAGAATTGCGTCTGGGCATCCTGGGAGTCTCCCATGGCCATCCCTATTCCCTGTCCGCCTTCTGCAACGGCTACGCTCGGCAGGGGTTGAAAGAAGCCTACCCCAACATCGTGCGCTACCTGGAGGCCCAACCGCCGGAAGAGCGGCGGCTTGCCGGAGCCCGGGTGGTGTCGATCTGGGCTGAGGATCGCCGAAAGGCGGAACACGCCGCCTGGATCGGGCGGATTCCACACGTGGCGGATCGGCCGGAGGAGCTCCTGGACGGGGTGGACGGCGTCCTGATTACCGAGAACGAGGGGGATGTCCATCTGCCCTTGGCCCGCCCCTTCCTGCAGCGCGGGATCCCGATCTTTGTCGACCGGCCGCTAGTCAGTCGCTGGGAAGACTTACAACAACTCTGGAGCGAGGCCGGAGAGGAGTACCCTCTCATGAGCTGCTCCAACTTACGCTACAATCCGGCGCTCCGGGAACTGAAGTCGGAGCCCAGCCCGGTCGGGACGGCCCGCCTCTTCCGTGGCCTGTCGGCCATGGACTGGTTCGGTTACGGCTGGCACATGGGCGAGACGCTGGTTCAACTCTGGGGCCGGGAACCGGTCAACGTCACCTTTCTGGGAGAGCCGGGACCCCTCAAGACCATTCCCTGGCGGGACGGTGCCGGGAACAGTCATCGGGTACAGGGAGGCGACTGGTCGGTGGAGGTGACCTATTCGAACCGGCGCCGCGCCCTTCTGCAGGTCCTCTATCCCATGGCGAAGACGTTGGAGATGTCGCTTCACGGAACGCAGGGACACTCGGTACTGCCGGCCGACGACCCCTTCTTCATGATGCGGAGCCTGCTCGGCGACTTCGTGTCCATGGTCCGGACGGGACAACGCCCCGTCGAGCTGATGAAGGACACGGTGGCCGTGTGCCGTATCATGATCGGAGCCGACGTCTCGCGGCGGGCGGGCGGGCGAAGGGTCCAACTGGACAGAGAGCTCCGGCTTTGACGAAATTCGCAAAAGTGGGCGGGATAGGAGGATTAACTATGCTGGAGTACAAGGGATACGTTGGCCACGCCGAGTACGACGCCGAAGCCAACGCATTCCACGGGGAAGTGGTGGAAATGCGCGACGTGATCACGTTCCAGAGCGATACGGTCAACGGTCTTGAGCGGGCTTTTCGCGAATCCATCGATGACTACATGGAGTTCTGTAATGTCATGAGTGACAAACGCGCGATGCTTCGGCATTTTCTCGCCGCGCTCGCCTACCGGACGCAGAAGGCGCTCAGGGGTGCGCCCGAATCCTTTGGCACGTTCCGGGTCGGCAATCAGGTGCGAACGCCGGCCGAGCTGGTACGGCATATGACAAGTGTTCTCGGATACGCGCGAACGTTCTTTCAGGGAGGCCGGTACTGGCCGGAACCGTTGCCGGACCTTGACGCGGAGGTCACGCGCTTCCACTCGATATTGGAGGATCTGGCGCGGCACCTCATGGCGGGTACCGAACTGAACGGCACGAACGAAGAACGGCTGGCGCAGGGACCGTTCGCCGACGCCATGACCCATGCCGGTCAGCTCGCCATGCTTCGCCGCCTGTCCGGATCTCCGGTACCTCCTGAGAACTTCGTTGTGGCTGCCGTGGACCCGGCCAACCTGGGTCCCGATCAACCGGAAGCTGCGAGCCCCGATGCCGTCTGGCCGGAGGCGCCTCGCTGACCGGGTCCGATTCCCGCCCAGGAGCCTGCGCGGCAGAAATTGATCTACTGCGAAAGCGGTAGAATCGGTCCATATTTCCCCGATTTCTCGGCGAATAGAACGACTATGCACCTCAAAATCGAGAAAATCTGGCCTCGATTCCCCGCTTTCTCGCTACGATCATTCCTACCGCGCAGACTCCTACCGGAAGCGGAAGGAATAGAGGTCGGCGTCCCGCAACCGGATGTGGAGGCGGACCGGCTTTCCCGTCAGCGAGGAGACATCCGTGCTGCCCTTCCACTTCACGACCCGGTCGATCTCGTCCCCGTAGATCTCGTCGCAGTCCTGCATTCCGTAGCCCGGAAGCGGATTGTTGCTTCCGTCCCGAATTTCGAAACGGAGGCTGCCCACCGCGGAGGTGGCAAAGTTGATCTCCAGTTCACTCCCCTCGAAGACCAGCGGGCGGGTGATCAGGACACCTCCGGCGTAGTCGCCATGAACCGAGGCGAACCCGTCCACTCGCAGACTGAGCCGGCGGATGTGAGTGTCGTCCGTTCTCCAGTTGTGCATGGCGTACATGGACAGCTCCCGGGGACCCGTCTGCAGGATTCCGTGTTCCATGTACAGCGCCCGTTCGTGCCAGGTGTTGGGATCGGGCCCCGGGCGCAGAAAGGCCTCCAGGAAGGTCCGGTCCCAGTTGAGACCGTCCCGGCTGGAGAGCAGCACGATGTCGTTGACGCCGGAGCCGGCGGGCCAGTCGGGAACCGGTACCCGCTCCACCACGAAGCGGGAAGGGAACATGAGAAACCAGGTGGGAGCCCGTTCGTAGACGACGGTGTCGTTGGTGTAGAACTGTTCGATCGGGGAACTTCCCGATTCGATGAGCCGCGGCTCCGACCAGCTCCGAAAGTCTCGGGACAACGAGCGCCGCACCCAGCGGACTCCCAGAGTCTTCCAGGAGGTGTTGTCGATCGCCACGCCGGGGACCTTTCGGATGCCCCGGAAGTAGATGGCGTACCGCTCCAGATGCGGATCCCAGATCAGGATGTTGTGGGAGTCGACCGGGTGGTTGTCGATCAGGGGCTTCTCCCGGAACGGCCGCCAATGAATGCCATCCTCCGAGACCAGCGCCGTGATCTGGCCCCGGCCACGGACGATCCCCTTGTACCTTTCGTCGGGAGGCACATCCGGATTCGGGTCCTTGAGAACCGAGAGGTTGCCGGCTCTGTCCTCGGCTTCCCAGACCAGGTTGGTCTGCTTGTGGTCTCCGAACGGGATCGGGCCGATCATGGGTTTCTCCCAGGTGATGCCGTCTCTGCTCTCGGCGTAGGCGGTCCGATGGGTGGCGGCGTCGGCGCGGTACCAGGCCCGAAAGCGGTCTCCGTCCTTGAACGTCACCATGTAGGAAACACCCCGTTCTTCCCACGGATGCTCCATACGCAGGGCGGCCTCCCTGCGAACGGGAGAGTGCATCTTCAATCGGACTCCGTCCATGCGGTCGATCAGCAGACGATCCACGAACAGTTGGCGTTCACTTCCGATCTGGACCGGTGAATGGCCCGACTGCAGGATGGGCATGGCAAGCAGTGCCAGGAGGCTCGTGACCAATACTTTCGAGTGATTCATCTGGGGTTCCCCCGGTTGGATGTTTCCAGAGAGGGTGTCATGATTGGAGGCAATCCACAATCTGAGAAAAGAGGAAGGAAAAAAAACGAAAGAGTAGTGTCCGGTGGACTCTGGCGGTGAGCGGGACTCCATCGGCGTTGGTGACATGGGAGGGGAAAAGTGAGATCTGAGGGAAGGGCGGCATGGACGCGGGTGTGTTTGGTCTGGTTGGCGGCAGGGCTGTCGTTGACTCCCTGCCTGTGGGCGAGAGCCGTCGACGCCATCCCTCTGGAGCCGGGGAAACGGGAACTGTTTCTGGATGACCATGTCGTCGACAAGACCGGGAATCTGGTCCGGAGCTTTCACCGGCCCCGCAAGCGGGGGGTCGTTCTCAAGGCTGACATCCCTTCGGACGGGACCTTCGTGCAGACGGTCAGCGCTCCGATGTGGATCCCCGATGAGAAAATTTACAAATTCGTCTACGAGGCGAGGCACCGGCCAAACGGAGGGGAGGGCACGACCTACTGGGCGCTGGCCCTCTCCCGGGATGGCCTCAACTGGGAGAAACCGAACCTGGGGGCGTTGGAGTTCAACGGCAACAAAGAGAACAACCTGATCGATTCTCCTGAGAGGCAGCGTCTCTGGCAGGTGGTCCACGATCCGGATGACCCGGATCCGGAGCGGCGCTACAAGGGGTTCCTGGGAGCCAGCGGACGCCGTCCGGTGGTGAGCCCGGACTGCATCCACTGGCAACTGCTGGAGGTGGAGAAGCTCCCTTCGGGTGACGCCGGCACCCTCACCTATGACCGGGCGAGCCGGCAATTCCTGGGGCTGCTCAAGTTCACCGGCAAGTACGGACGCTCCTACAACCTCTCCGTCAGCAGGGACTTCGTGAACTGGTCGGAGCCCAGGTTCCTCTTCAGCACCGATGACGAGGACCAGAGGATGGCGCTGGACGTCATCCGGCGCAGGCTGGCCGATCCGGGGCTGGCCAAGCCTCTGATGGTGGATCCCGATCCGGCCACCGGTTGGAAGCAACCGCCCGGGGAATTCAGGAACCGGGGGACGTGGAACGTCCAGTGCTACAACATCGGCGTGTTCCCGTACGAAGGCGTGCACCTGGGCTGGCTCATGTTCTTCTATCCCACCGGCATCCGGCTCCCCGAGAAGACCAATACCGACGGGTTCAACGAGATGCAGTTGGCGATGACCCGCGACCTCAAGACCTGGAAGCGGCTGGGCAACCGCCAGCCGTTCATCACTACGTCCCGCCTGGATGAGGGCCTGGTGGGAAACTACGACCGTCTGCAACTCAATGTGACCAACCAGCCGGTGGACCGGGGAGACGAGCTCTGGTTCTACTACACCGGCATGAAGCGCCGCGTCCCCCAGCATGACCGGTACCGCAACGGCGCGCCTCGGGATCCGTCTACCCTGTCTGCGGAGGAGCGGGCGGATTGGATCGAGGATACCCACAGCGCCGTTTACGTCTCGGTCCTGCGTCGGGACGGGTTCATTTCCCTGGATGCGGACGAGAATGGGGGTTTCCTGGTGACGAAACTTCTGAAGATGGCAGGGGACAGGTTGTTCCTGAACCTCCGGGCGCCGGAGGGAGAAGCCCGGGTGGAGATCCTGGACGAAACTGGCGTCGTCGTGCCCGGCTTCGGGCTGGATGATTCCGCAGCGGCCGGTGGAGACCAGGTCCGTGTCCCAGTCGGATGGAAGGGGCGGAATGGATTATCCGACTTGGCGGGCCGGACGGTGAGGCTGAAGATCCATCTTCGGGATGCCTCTTTGTATTCGTTCTGGACCGAATGAGCGCCAATCAGAAAGAAGGCCGCCGGTTTTTCTCGAAGCGCAACGGAGAACCTGCCGTGAGTCCACGCTTTTGCAGTCTTTTCGCGACGCTGATGTTCCTGCTGCTGTCGGGGCAGGGAAGATCCGCAGGCCGGGATGACCCGGTCCGCCTGGAGCCGGGCCGCAAGCAGCTCTTTCTGGACGACCACATCGTCGGCGAGATCCGGAATCTGGACCGGGTCATGCAGCGGCCCACCAAACAGGGGGCCGTGCTATTGCCGGACCAGCCCTCGGACGGACGCTTCGTCGCCACGGTTTCGGCACCCATGTGGATCGAACAGGAGGGGCGCTACAAGCTGGTCTACGAGGGCCGGCCGCTCCGCTACGCAGAAGAGGGTTTCCGTTGGGCTCTGGCCACGTCCCGGGACGGCCTGGTCTGGGAGAAACCCGATCTGGGCGCGGTGGAATACCGCGGATCCCGGGCCAACAACCTCATCGCGGCTCCCGAGAAGAAACGCCTCTGGCACGTGGTCCACGACCCCGATGATCCCGATCCGGCCCGGCGGTACAAGGGATTCCTGGGCCACAGCGGACGCCGTCCGGTAGTGAGCCCGGACGCCGTCCACTGGACCATCCTCGAAGTTCCGACCCTGCCTTCCGGCGATGCCGGCACCCTCACCTACGACCGGGAACGGCGGCAATTCCTGGGACTGCTCAAGTTCGGCGGCAAGTACGGCCGTTCCTACAACCTCTCCGTGAGCCGGGACTTCGTGCACTGGTCGGAGCCCCGATTCCTCTTCAGCACCGATGACCAGGACCAGGAGCACGCCCTCGAAGTGATCCGAAGACGGATCGCCGACCCGGGTCTGGCGCGGCCTCTCTTCGTGGACCCGGATCCGTCCATCGGATGGTCTCCGCCTGACGTGGAGTTCCAAAACCGGGGAACTTGGAACGCCCAGTCCTACAACATCGGCGTCTTCCCTTACGAGGGCCTGTACATCGGGTTGCCCATGATCTTCTACCCCACCGGAGCCCGCTTGCCGGAGCGGCGGAACACCGACGGCTTCCATCTGATCCAACTGGCCATGACCCGGGACCTGAAGCATTGGGAACGCCTGGGGAACCGCGAGCCCTTCATCGGTCCCTCGCGCCTCGACCAGGGTTTGGCCGGGAACTACGACCGGATGCAGCTGATGCCCACCAACCGGCCGGTGGAGAAGGAAGAAGAACTTTGGTTCTACTATTCGGGCTTCAAGTGGCGGGTCTGCCCCTATGACCGGTACTCGGACGGGAGCCCGCGCAGCCCCGATTCCCTGAACCCGCAGGAGCGTGCCGACTACATCGACGACGCCCATTCCGCCATTCACGTGGCGGTGCTGCGCCGGGACGGGTTCGTCTCTCTGGACGCGGGCCGGCGCGAGGGGACCCTCACCACCCGTCCCCTGGTGATGAGCGGCGATCGCCTCTGGGTCAATCTGGACGCTCCCGAGGGCCGGATTCGAGTCGAGGTCCTGGATGCCGGGGGGCGCCCCGTCCCCGGGTTCTCCGGCGGTGACAGCCTGTCGCTCAGCGGCGACCGGACCCGGTTCCCGATCCGGTGGAATGGCTCCGATTCCATGACTCGCTTGAACGGACAGACCGTGGTCCTGAGGATTCACCTCCGAAAAGGCTCCCTCTACGCGCTCTGGACGGAATGATCCGGCCTCGGACCCAGGCAACGTTGCCCCCGGCGAAGGGAGTATTACCGGTCCTCCTTCTGGTCCTCCACGCCCAACTCCCGGCGAAAGACGAAACCACGCCCCGCTTCGCCGATGTCAGCCGAGCGGCGGGGCTGGAATTCGTACACCGCAACCAGGTCGCCGAACCCGACCCAAAGGCCAAGTATCTGATCGAGACCATGGGTTCCGGCGGCGGTTTTCTGGACTACGATGGCGACGGCTGGATGGACGTCTATCTCGTCAACGGCCAAGGCTCGAACCGGCTGTTTCGAAACCGGAGGGACGGGACCTTTTTCGACGTCACCGACCAGGCCGGAGTCGGGGATCCGTCCTACGGCATGGGGTGCACCTTCGGAGACTACGACAACGATGGCCACGTGGACATCTACGTCACCAACGTGGGTCCCAATGTGCTCTACCGAAACCTGGGCAACGGCGCCTTCCAGGACGTGAGCAGGCGATCTGGGGCCGCCGATTCCCGCTGGGGGACCAGCGCCGCTTTCGCCGACTACGACGGGGACGGGCTGTTGGATCTTTACCTGGCCAACTATCTGGAGTTCTCCTTTCAGGGCCACGAACCCTGCTACTTCCAGCAGATTCCCATCTACTGCTATCCCCATGGCTTCGACGGAGTTGACAACGTCCTCTACCGGAATCTGGGAGGGCGTACCTTCATCGACGTCACCCGGAGCGCCGGCTTGCGGGAGGACGCCCGGTACAGCAAGAGCCTTGGGGTCCTCTGGCTGGATCTGGATCGGGACGGGGATCAGGATCTGTACGTGGCCAACGACACCACCGGCAACTATCTGTTTCGGAACCAGGGCGACGGCAGCTTCTAGGACGTCTCTCTGGAATCGGGCACCGCCCTGGGCGGCTCCGGCATGGCCCAGGCCGGCATGGGAGTGGACGCCGGCGACCTGGACGGTGGGGGCCGCTTCCATGTCCTGGTCACCAACTACTCGCTCCAATACAACGCCCTCTACTGGAATGAGGGCGGAGAATTTTTCAGCGACCGGATCATCGATACGGGGCTCTCGGGGCCCAGTTTCGTTCCCTTGGGATTCGGCGCCAACTTCTTCGATGCCGACAACGATGGAGACCTGGATCTCTTCGTGGCCAACGGGCATGTTCTGGAGGAGGCCGCCCGCGCCAATGCGGGCAGCCGGTATCGCCAGCCGAACCAGTTGTTCCTGAACGACGGGAAGGGACGCTTCACCGAGGCCGGCAGTCCCGGAGGCTATTTTTCGGTGCAGAACGTCTCCCGGGGCTCGGCCGTGGGGGATTTCAACAACGACGGCAAGCTGGACCTGCTGGTGACCAACTGTGGAGGCAAGGCGGACCTGCTGGAGAACCGGACCCGGGAAAGCGGCAACTGGGTCCGCTTCCGGCTGAGAGGAAGCCACTGCAACCGGGACGCCGTCGGGGCCCGCATGACTCTTGAAGCCGGCAACCTGAAACTGACTCGAGAGCTTCGGTCGGCCAGCAGTTACCTGAGCCAGAACGACCCGCGCCTCCACTTCGGTCTGGGGCATAAGACGAAGATCGACTCGATTCGGATCTCCTGGCCGTGTGGCAAGATGCAGGAAGTGATGCCGCCACAATCTCTGAACCGTTCTGTTTTCATACAAGAGCCGTGAAGGTCGCGTCGACGCTTCTGCTTCTCATCCAGACTCTGGCCCTCGCGGGAGTTCCGCTTCACGGTGGACCGATCTCGCGCGAGAGCGTCTTGGCCAAGATGCGTGGCGACAACTACCTCGGCGCTTTGGAGGACCTTGAGACCCTCTTGAGGACCGGTGGTCCCGATCCCCGCCTCTACTACCGGAAGGGGATCTGCGAGACGGTCCTAGGGCGCTACGGCGACGCCCTTGAGAGTTTCCGGCAAGCGCGAGCGGCGGGTTTCGAGGAGGAATGGAGGATCCGGTCGCGAGTCGGGATCGTCTACTTCCGCCAAGGCCGGACCGAGGAGGCTCGAAAGGAGTTCCGATGTGTACTCAACGAGCGGTCCGGCGACCCCACCGCCCTGTATTACCGTGGACGCATCGAGTTGAAGGAGGGCCGTTATCCGGAAGCAGGAGAGACCTTTCTCGCGGTTTTGGATGCGGATCCCGAATACGAGCCGGCCCTCTTCCATCTGGGGCGGGCTCTGCTCCGGCAAGGCCGGCGCGACGAGGGCCGGGGCGTGCTTCGATTCCACCGGAAGCGGGAACATCTGAAGAAACAGTTGCGAACCCTGCAGAACCTGGCCTCCTCGGAGCAGGCATCCGCCTCCGTGCATCTGGAACTGGCGGGCGTCTACCTGGAGTTGGGCCTTCCCGACCTGGGCCGGGAGGCGATCGAGAAAGCCGAAATGCTGCAAGGCAGCCACCCCGAAGTGAACCTGTATCGGGGCGGTCTGGCCTGGCTCCGAGGCTCATATTCCGAAGCGGCCGGACGGCTGAGCGAATACGCCCAATCCCATCCCAACGACTGCCGGCTGCTCATTTTTCTGGGGAGAAGTCTCAAGGCAGACGGAAGGAAGGGGGAGGCACTCTCCGAATTACGGAAAGCGGTCCGTCGATGCGCCGTCGGCGTCGGCCTCCTGGCCGATCTGGCCGATTTGGAGCTGGAGGAAGGCCAGATCCGGGAGGCTGCGAACCGGGCTCGCAAGATCATGCAGATCAACCCGCTGGCGCCGATCGGGCCTTTTCTGATGGCCGTCTCCAGTCTCCACCGTCAGCAGTTCCAGGAGGCGGAAACCTGGGCCAGGAAGGCCCTGGACCTGGAGCAGCGTCTGGCTCGAATGCCCACCGACAAGGAGGGAACGGTGGCCCTCTCGGAGCATCATCGGCTGCTGCATGCGGTCTACGTCAGGCAGGGCAAGATGGAGCAGGCGCGAGAGCACGAAGAGAGGATGAAGTCTCTATCGAGCCCCGGAGAGTAACGAAATCCCGCGAGAAAAACGACAGGAGCGGCGACTTTCTTGTCGCCGGATGGGAGCGGCGGCTTTCTTGCCGCCGATCAGGGGGGCAGGGGGGACGGAGTCCCCACTTTACGCTTTTCTTCCGCCGAATCACATAACAATACGGAAGAGCAGGCGACAAGAAAGTCGCCTGTCCCAATGGGCGACTGGAAGTCGCCCCTCCTGCCCCCGACTCTCCGTCAGAACGAAAAGCGGAACGCGAACTGGAGCCGGCGCGGTTGAGAGGCGGAAGAAACCCGTCCAGCCCCGCCGCCCTCGATGGCGTCCTGTCCACCCTTGCCCCCGGGCGTATCGAAGATGGGATGATTGAAGGCGTTGAACATTTCCACGCGGAAATCCAGCTCCTTGTCCTCTCCGATGGCGAACCCCTTGTGGAGGCCGATGTCGAAGACACTGATCCCATCTCCTTCCAGCGGCCACATGTGGGAGTTGCCGAATCGTCCCACGGCCGGTATGGCGAAGGCACCGACGTCGTAGTACCGGTCCACCGTTCTCTGACTCTCGGGGAGCTGACCGTGGCTCAGCCGATCGGGCATCAGCAGGCGCCGGGAACCGATGTCGTTCACGTCTCTTCCCACGCGGACGCCGAACGGCGACCCGGTGGCCGCGGTAATGACGGAGGTGGCCTCCCAACCTGCCAGCAACGTCTTGGTGAGGCCGGTGGCGTTCCCCAAAATGGGCAGTCTCCAAGTGAGGGCCGTGTAGTAGCTGTGGAGCCGGTCCCACTTGGTCCGGGTGTTGAGTCCCGTGCGGTCGAACTCGTTGGGCACCACCGCGATATAGGTTCCGGCGTAGTTGGTGGCGAAGACCCGGCCGTAGGTCCACCCGGCCGAAATGCCAAGCCCGTCCTTCGGCATCCGCTCGATCTTGGCCTGCAGTGAGTTGTAGTTCTGCGATCCGTCGAAGCGAATCTGCAGGGTGGTGGCGATCAGCGGATAGGGACGCCTTTGATCCCGGTTTCCCTCGGCCCGGATCGTTTCTCCGGTGTTCAGGATGATCGGCTGGCCGGCGATCTGGGACACGTTCCAGGCCCGATGATTTCTCATGTGCCGGCCCTGATTGCCCACGTAGGCGATCTCCACCTTGGTGTCATCGAACAGCTCGTGCTGGATCGACAGGTTGTAGCTGTAGACCTGGCCGGTCTGGGAGCCGCTTCCGTCGTACGAGTAGGAGCCGTCGCTGTGCACTCTGGCCGCCGACGTCGTGGGCAGATTGAGGAAGCTGCCATGCATGTACTGGGGAGCCTCTCCCCGAGGCTGGATGCCGCGGACCGTGCCCACATAGGGGCCGACCCAGCCGACGCCCACCTTCCAGCCACCGTATTCCTGATCGAAAGACACGCCGCCTCCGGCGCGGAGAACCGTCCGGTTGGTGCCGAACATGCGCCAGGCGATTCCCACTCTGGGGGCGAAGCCCTGCCAGGGAACCGGCCGGCAGCGATGGCTGTCCAGTTCCACCACCGGGACCACCAGGGCGTCTCGCTGGCCGTTCGTCACCAGGGGAGAATCATAGGGGAAGCCCTTGGGCACCATGTGGATGGGGTTGTCCCGCCCTCCGGTGACGTCGATGAAGCAGTTTCCCTTGTTCTCCAGCCAGTGCTCCGGAAGCGGGATCTCGTGCCTCAATCCCAGGTTGAGGCTGAGATCGGGCATGACCTTCCAATCGTCGTTGATGAACCAACTGTAGGACGACTGATTGTAGCCGCCCCAGTTTCCGAGGCCGTATCCGGCTCCGCCCGTGATCCGGGACTGTGCACTGGCCACGGTACCGAGCAGGAAGTCGGCGTAGGGCTGGCCGAAGGTGGAACCTGTGATGCTGCCGTCGGGACCGTAGGTGATCTGCCCCGTCTGGTAGCCGTTGAAGCCGATGGAAGCGGCAGGCCTGACCCAGCCCAGGCGCACGTTCATGTTCCGAACGGTCTCGATCCCGAATTTCAGGTAGTGGTTGCCCTTGCGCCAGGAGGCCGTCTCCTTGATGCTGAACCCCCAGTCGCCCTGGTCGAACTCACCCTGACCCTGGATATTGGAGTAGCCGCTGACGCCGATGGAAGGCAGGTCGGCGGGACCACGCTGGCCATTGTTGTCGAGGGCGAAGATCCCGTCCTGTCCCGCCAAGTCGTAACCGAACTCCTGGAACCAGTCCACGGTGTCGGCGCTCCGGTTGCCGAAGTCCGACTTCCAACCGGTGAAGTTGATCTCGTTCACCAGGTTGGTCCCGACCGGCTTGACCCAGCCGCCGCTGGTCTGCCAGCCGGTCTCCAACTCCGTCTCCACCTCGTACACGCTGCTTCTCATCCCGGGGACACCCAGCCTTCCACGGCCCACGAAGAAGCCGAAGGATCCGGACGAAGCGGAGCCGTGGGAGATCTGCGGGTCGTTCTGCCAAGTCCAGCGCCCGAACAGCGTCGAATCGTCGGCGAAGTGGTGATCCCCTCGAATCGAAATCTTGTTCTTCACCTGGTCGATCACGTGGGGATAGGCGTAGTTGGGATAGGTCGTCTGGTTGGGAGCCGGCCAGGGCACCTTGTCCCGGACCGCCATGGAAACGGGGTGGATTCTGCTGGAGGGGATGACGTTGTTGGGAAACTGCACCCGCTGGCCGTCGACGACGTTGAAGGGGTCGTAGATGGGAATCAGGCCCTGCTTCCCGTCGCCCTGCCCGAAATTCCCCGCCAGCTCGGAGGCCGGCGGAACGTCCATGAACCCGGTCAGGTTCGATTCGTCCATGAAGCGCTCGTAGCTGGCGTAGAAGAAGGTCTTGTCCTTGATGATGGGCCCACCCACGGCGCCGCCGAAGGTATGGCGGCTCAGCGGCAGCTTACCCAGTCCGGTCCGGTTGGCGAAAAAGCCGTTGGCGTCGAACTTGTCGCTCCGCAGATACTCCCAGGCGAAGCCGTGAAACTCGTTGCTGCCGCTGTGACTGGTCATGCTCACCACGGCGCCCCCGACCCGGCCGTATTCGGCCGAGAAGGTGTTGCTGATGACCTTGAACTGCTTGATCGTTTCCGGCGTGGGGTTCACGGTGGCCCGCTGATCGTAGAGCCTCTGGGCGCCGGCGCCGTCCAGCATGATCTGGCTGGAGTCCGGCCGCAGGCCGTTGACGGCAGGAAGACCGCCCGAATCTCGAACGAAGCGGGGGTCGGTGGAGAAGCGGACGCTCACGGACCCGGTGGAGAGCTCCGCCAGCAGGATCAGGTTCCGGTCGTTGATGGGAAGCTCGGTAATCTGGGTCTCGTCCAGCGTGGTGCTGATGTCCGCCGTGTCCGTGTCCAGCGCCGTGGTCTGGCCCATGACGGTCACCTGCTCGGAGATCTCGCCGGGGCTCAGCAGGAAGTCCAGGCGCGCCACCTGTCCGGTGTTCAAACGGACCTCGGCCAAGTGGGTCTTGAAGCCGGGTAGCTCCGCCCTGGCCTCATAGACGCCGGCGATGAGCTTGTCCACCAAGTAGTTCCCCGTGTCGTTGCTGACCGTAGATCGTGGGACGTTGGTTTCCGTGTTGGTGACTGTGACCTCGACACCTGGGACCACGGCTCCCGTCGGGTCGATCACGCGCCCTACGATCTGTCCATAGGTGGTCAACTGACCGTACGCGTTCGGCAGGGAAAGGCAAAAGACGAGTGCCAGAGGTAGTGCCAGGATGGCGGAATGCAGGCGAGGTGCTTGGCGCATCTGCGACCTCCTTACTTTGCAAGCCGCCTGGGAATGCAGACTTAAAAACCTGGAAGCATCGTAGCCACAATGGATCCGTGAGTCAATGGGGCCTTTTCTTCTCTCTTCCGTCACTTTGCTCTTTTCTCTTTCCTTAGTCCACGACCACGCTGCGGGTGGAGGTGGCCATTCTTCCGGAGAGCCTCTGGCGCAGGACCACCACCAGATCGTACTTCCCCGGCGGGGCATCCTTTTCGGAGCTAGAGCTGAAATTCCGGTAGCGCTGAAACAGATTCAGACCCTCCCTGTCCAGATCCAGATCCAGACGTTTGAAAAAGAGAAAATCCTCACCCACCCACTTGCCTGAATCGTCGACCAGCGCACCGAACATCTCCATGACGCAACGGTTCTTCCCGCCATTCCGCGAAAAAGCGAAAGAACGCGTCGGAATCAAGGTGCGGACCTTCAACTTTCCCGTCTGGTTGGAGACCTGGACCCGGAAGGGGAAATCCCGGAACGGTTCGGGAAACTTGAAAGCGTTGGCCAGATCCGCATGCGCGGTCTGTTCCGGGTCCGTGTCGACGTAGCCTCTGCGATAACGAAGCTTGACGCCCTTGCGCGCCAGCTTGACCCGGATCTCGTGGAACTTGCCGGGCTTCCGCTTCGCGCGGGGCGCGTAGCCCAGCAGATAGTAGCTGCGCCCGTCGTCGAAGGCCTTCCCGATGCCTCGCGCCATGTCGTTGTCGTTCAGAAAGGAGAGTCCTCCGGTGCCCGAGGACAGGGTGGTCAGAAAATCCTGAGGAGCCGTGATGTCCTGATTCGAGTGGGATGCGTACAAATGGCTACCCGATTGCCTGGTCCCGGCATATGAAATGGCCGGGGGCATCAGTCCCCGGGGATCGATGCTGTAGACCGAGACCTGCGATCGATTCGCCTGGTCGATGACGGACCGCAACCGGGACTCGAAGCTGCTCCGCCGGCCCGAACCCGCCATGCTGCTGTTCACGAGCATGTGGACCTGTGGGTACTGGTTCGGGGCAAACGTTGCGGCACGCTCCCGGATGATGTTCTTCATGACGGTCCGGGCGTTCAGCGGGTATCCGGCCGAGATCAGCAGCAGGTGTTTGCGTCCCGGAAGAGAACGCAGATGGCGGGCCAGGGCCCCGATGGCGGCGCAGCTGAACGCCACCTGGATTTCCATCTGGGAGAGGAACTGCCGCGATTCTCCCGCGGCGATCTGGATCGCTCCTTCGATCTGTGGGGCCAGTTCTTCCGCGTTTCCCTGAGCCAGGCTCGGATCGTTGGCCACACCGAGGGCACCCATATCGGCGAAGATGTCGTCCATCTTCTCCATGAAACGACTGAAATTGCCCTCCAATCGAGGTTTGAAGGGCACCCGGGCCAGCGCCCGGCTGAACTTGTCGATGTCCCTGGTGAAGGTCTGATTGATCCGAAGCCGGTGGCGAATGGTGGCCAGCATCACCTGGTCGTTTGGACCCAGGCGTGACTCGACGAAGCCACGAACGGCCTCCTTGCTGCGGCCCAGTGCATCGAAGGGCATGCTGTGCAGGTCCATCAGGAAGACGTGGTATCCCTCTTCGATCCTCTGA
The DNA here is from genome assembly GCA_965263035.1 of Acidobacteriota bacterium. Lineage (GTDB taxonomy): Bacteria > Acidobacteriota > UBA6911 > RPQK01 > JAJDTT01 > JAJDTT01. Next base: position 2,014,673 of record OZ253580.1, on the reverse strand, counting down.
ACTGGCACACTGCTGGCGCTCGGTGCCGGTTGCCCAGGTTTCTCCGGTGCTCTCTCCGGGACTGGAGCCCCTCGGTTCTGCAGGCTGAAGAACGTCACTGTCTGGCGCCTGCCGTCTTCCAGCACTTCCAGCTCGTCGGGACGCAGATCCCAAACGAAATTGCCATCCCGGTCGGTCGCCACCAGATCCACCAGAACCAGTTCCGTCGCCGTCTTGAAGGAGGGGAGATCCTGGGCCCAGGCGGATGGCCAGAGGCAGCATCCGAGCCAGAGGACGGCGCCGAGCCGGATTCTGACGGGAGGAATCGTCTTCTTTCCCACGAGGAGTCTGCGCGGCAGGAATGATCGTAGCGAGAAAGCGGGGAATCGAGGCCAGATTTTCTCGATTTTGAGGTGCATAGTCGTTCTATTCGCCGAGAAATCGGGGAAATATGGACCGATTCTACCGCTTTCGCAGTAGATCAATTTCTGCCGCGCAGGCTCCCAGCGGTTCCCGGTCGTTCGGCCTCTCCGAGCCGGCCTTGTTGGAGGTTTGCGTGGATTGTACCATTCGGTTGGTGCCAGCTTCAGATCCCAGGCGTCCCGCACGACAGTTTCAGAAAAACTCGAAACGGATGCTTGCGACACTCGTCTGGGGCCTCGGCTTCCTGCCGCTCTGGGGTCAGAGCTACGACGAGGCGGTCCGCCACTTTCAGCAGAGGAACTACCCTGAAGCCTTGGCCGTCACCCGCGAGCTCCTGGCGGAGGACCCCGACAACGCCGCCGGCCATCATCTCCAGGGACTGATCTTCGCCCAGTTGCGGCAGTTGCCCGAGGCCGAAGCGAGCCTGAGACGATCCGTCGAGCTGGGGCCGGACCAGCCCGGCCGTCACTTCGACCTGGCCGTCATCCTGCTCCAGCAACAGGGGCAGGAAGAAGCCCTGCCCCTGTTGCAGCGGGCCGTCGAGATGGATGGGACGAACCTGATGACCCGCTTCTACCTGGGCCGGACCTACCACGAGCTCAACCGTCTCGGACAGGCCTTGGAGGAGTTCAGTTCCATCGCCGCAACCGATTACAGCTTTCCCACGCTGCACTACCATATGGCCCGGGTCCATCGAAACAACGGGGCCGCGGAAGACACCATTCGAGAGCTTGCCGCCGAGATCGGACTCTATCCCAAGAACGTGGTGGCCCGGCTCGAGTTGGCGGAGATGCTGCTGAAGCAGGGACAGGCGGCGGAAGCGTTGGGGCATCTGCAAATCGCCGAGACCGGGTTCTACAGCCGTGATCGCCGGGCGGTGGCGGTGGCCAAGAGCCGGCGGCTCTACGTCACGCTGACCGCTCTTCCCCCGAGCCATCTGCACCTGCTCCTGGCCAAGGCCTACCGGGAGCTGGGACGGCTGGAGAAAGCCGTCTCTTCGGCCCTGAAGTGTGTGGAGCTCGACCCCGATCTGGCTGAGCCGCACTACATCCTGGCCCAGATCTATCAGGAGCAGGATCAGATTGAGAATGCGGCGCGGGAAATGGAAGCCTTCACCCGGCTGAAGGCGAATTGACCTGGGAGGGGGGACAGTCTTGTCCCCCGTCTTCATCACCGACCCGAACCCGGCGGCTGGAAAGCTGTTGCTCCCATCCACCCGGTTTTTCTGGTTGGATCGCGCTGGAGGACGGCCGGTGAAGGACTTCTGTGTTGCTCTCGGAGTTCGGCGGCCGGAGAGTGTAAAGTGGGGACTCCGTCCCCCCTTTGCCCCCCTGGTCGGCGGCAAGAAAGCCGCCGCTCGTGCGCCCGACATGGGCTGTATCTAAGGGATGAAAGATCCCAAGGGAGGTGATGGGACCAACCCTAGCCGAACCGCAAGGCGTAGCCGCGAGGTGAAGCTGAAGGAAGCGGAAGGCAAACCCACGACCGCAGGAACACGAACCGGCAGCGAGGCCGGGTGCGGGCGGTGAGCTGGCGAGCAACAGCGAAACCCGAACCCCATCCAGACGTACCAGGTAGAGCCGGGCGGCCCGGGGGGAAAGATGCAGCACCTTACTCGGGGAGATCTCAAGGGTGAGAGCCTTTGAGAAGTCAGCAGAGGTCATAGTAGCGAAGAAGCCGGATAATGCCGGTGGAGCGAAGGACCGAAGGAGTCGGACGGGCCCTATGGTGGACTCGTCAGCGGGATCGCAACTACCTCCGGAAACGGGGCGGGGGGAGGCCCCTCGGACCCGGCACGGAAGGCCCAAGGGTGGAACCCGTCAAGCCGGAAGGGCGGAGATCAAGTCCCAGCGGCGGCGAAAACCGGAAAGAAAGGCCCTTTACGAGGCTCGAAAGAGCCTCGAGTGACTCCAACCGCCGGATACTGAAAACGGTACGTCCGGTGGTGTGGGAGGGTGCAGGGGCGCAATCCCCTGCACTCGACCCGATCCAAGCCAACGATCCGGATCAACTCGGCCTGATCTCGAAGCTCGCCGGCTCCACCAGCGACTGACCTGAAACCTGGTCCTGCACCTGCAGCATGATCCGGTATAAGCCGGGCCGCAGATCCTTGAGCTCCACCTCCTGAATCAGTACGACCCGATCGTCCAGTTGGATCATCCTGGGCTCCTGCACCAGGATCTCGTCCCGGCCGTGGAAGAGCCGGAGCTTGGCCTGGACCAGCGGCGCCAGCGCGGCCTGGTCCACCTGCAGCTCGTAGATCTCGGTGTAGACGTGCAGCTTCGATCCATTCCGGAACTGGCGGGTGATGTTGGGAAAGACCTTCAGGCCGCTGGGTGTGTTGAAGGGGTCGGAGAGCGTCTCTTCCCGTGCGGAGGAGGCGAACCCGTCCGCCAGGATGAGGCTGCTGGTCGCCAGATTCCCGGCCTTCGACTCGCCGACGTGAATCGAGGTCGCTGCCTGGGACACACGCTGGCTGCGCGTGTCCTTGGCCACCAGACTGAACTTGAAGCGTCCCGGCCGGAGCGGAATCTGCTTCTGGTAGAGGAAATGGGTCTCCGTACTCAGAATCTCGTCGACTCCCTTGTCTCCCGCCAGCGTGTCCTCGAACTCGTAGACGACCTTCCCGGACAGGTCCTCGACCCTGCCGTAGATCTCCACCGTGGCCCGTTGGTTCGAATCTCCGAACTGCGCGTACGACAGTTCGGTCGCCGGGATCTGGACCGTCAGAGGAATCAGGAAGGCGTTCTGCCCCACCCGGTAGACGGCGGACACCACCTTCAGAGGGATCGGATTGTACAGAATCCGGGTCTCCACCTCGGTCGCCAGCTTTTCGAACTTGAACTCGGGAGGTCTGCGAAGGTCGAAGTATTGGCGCAGGCGGTCGAAGGGCTTGGCTCCTCTCATGAACATGGGCTCGGTTTCCAGACCCAGGCGTCGCATGGCCAGGTCGGAGACCATGCTTCCGTCACGGGTCGCCAGACCCATCTGTTCCCAACGGGTCGGTCCTCCTCCGCTCACCCAGAGGGCGTCCTTCTCGGAAGGCCTCAGGGCCAGCTTGTATTCCCCCGTCTTGCTGGCGTCCACGAACTCGATCTCGATCCCCGATCCCACGCCCGGAAGGTGGTTGTAGAACCAGCGCTGGAAGGCGTAGGTGCTGGTCCAGCCGCCTCCCTCTTCGGGGCGGCGGCGATAGATGCCGCCCATGTGATCGTCAATGGTGTTGGGGGGGCCGTAGCTGATGTAGATGCGGCCCCGGTCCGTATACCAGCCCTCCACACCGGAGGCGTAGCGTTCGTTGGCGTAGGCGATGCGGCGGTAGTGCTCCTCCTTGAACTCGTTGTAGGAGGTTTTGGAGTCCGGGTCTCTCCGCCTCCAGAACTGCTCGATAAAGGCGTCCCGCTCGTCGTCGGCAGTCAGACTCTCGAAGATCTCCCGTTCCTCGCGGGTGATGATGTAGACCACGTCCTCCTTGAGCCATTTCCGGTAGTAGTCTTCCTGCTCCTCCTGGAGCATCTGCTCGCGGCGCTCTTGGTCGCTCTGGGATGGCCCCACGGCGGCCGTCGAGGCAGAAGCCAACAAGATCCAGCCGGCAGCCACCGAGGTTCGAACGGTAAGCATCTTTATGAGGACAATATAGCAGCCCGTGGATAAATCATGGCGGGGGCATCCACCGTTGCTCATTCCGAAGAGAACTGGAAGGAGAAGATCTTGCTGCGCTGCATGTGGAATCTGAGCTGGACCGTGCTGCCGGCCAGGGACGCCAAGCCGGCTTGGTTCCCCCAACTCACCGTGTGTGCGATCGAGTCTCCCCGGAAGGCTTGGCAATCCTCCCGCGAGTAACCGGGCAAGGGCTCGCCGGTTTCAGGATCCAGGATTTCCACCTGGATGCTCCCCTCGTCTCCCGCCGTCGACCCGTTCAGTTTCAGCCGGTTCCCCGAGAATCTCAGGGGTTTGGTGGTGAAGTTGCCCCGCCCCGCCGCCAGCGAGACGAATCCGTCCAGGCGAAGCACGGCCAGGTTCTGGGAACTCTCCTGGTTCTCGCCCCGGTTCACGCCCCAATGCCCCTTTTTGAACCCGGTGTAGTAGAGCCAGATCTCACCCCGATCCTCCCGGACCAGGGGCGGCTGGGCCACGAAGATCATCCCCGAGTCGTAGCTGCCCTCGGAGCCGTTGGGAATGAAGGGCCGCCGCTGTCCCACCCGCTGCCAGGTGGTTCCGTCCCGGCTGAAGGCCAGCTGGATGTCGATCCGGTCCAGCCACGGGTTTCGCGCCAGATCCCGGCTGGGAGGCGTCATGGGCTCCATCCCCGGACAGATGTGGTAGGGGGTCAGGAACCCGATGTAGATCCCTTCGTAGAGCAGGGTCTCGAAGGTATAGAACCCGCCGGTGCAGGGAGCGTCCTTCTCGTCCGGCGGAACCAGGATGTACTTCTTGTTCACCTCGACCGGATCCTTCATCTCCGTGGGGGCGTCCCAACTCAGAAAATCGGGACTGGTGGCGATTCCCGGGGTCCTCACCCGGCCTTCCCGGCGGGTCCCCTGAAACAGCGGATGGTCCTTGAAGATGGGGGGCCAAAGGCGAATATGCGCCACGTAGAGCCGGCGCCGGGGATCCCAGAAGAAGACCTGATGCGTGTCGTTGTTCAAGAAGACCGGATTGACGCCGTCGTAGAGTTCCCATTGGATGCCGTCGGGCGAATGGGCCGCCCAGACTCCGTTCACTTTCGGGTCCTTGCTGTTGTGGCGGTAGAGCATCTTGTAGCGCTTCCGGGGATCGGACTCGTGCGGGTCGCGGGCGACCCCCGGCGCGCGGGCGCCCACGCCCTTCCCGAAGACGAAATTGTGGTTCCGGGAGGGTTCTCCCCGGCACCAGGAGGAGTGATAGTCGAACTGCCCCACCAGCGGCTTGTCCCAGTGCATCCCGTCACGGGATTCGTAGTAGCCGACGAAGTTCTCCGACCAGTTGTAGTTCACCACCTGGTGCCACATCTGGTAGACGCCTCGATCCGGATCGTAGGCCAGGTTGGGAGAGTTGCCGAAGTGCATGTCCGCCTCCCAGCACCGGTCCATCCGGATCACCGGGTTCCCGGCATACTTGAGCGGCTGGTTCATGATTCGGTAGACGCCCTGCATGGATTCGATCACGTGGTCGTCGAAGAAGAGCTGCTTCTGGGACCCCACGTCGACGGTGTTGGCCAGAGCTCCGGCGGCAAAGACGGGAAGGAGCAGGGTCAGCGACTGGAGGCGGCGGATGGCGGTGCGGATGGACATCCTGGTTTCTCCCATGGTTACGGCAGGCGTGGGGGGGCAGGCAATGCAACCCCGTGACATGAGGAAACTCTACAGTGTCGGGTCCTCCTTGTCATATGCCGGGACCGGAAACCGGGTGATCGGGAACCAGCACGCAGGTCGCAGGCGGCGCCTTCCCGTCCTCTTGAGAACACCGGCCCGACGTGTGAGACTTCCGGGAGAGGTTCAGCCATGCATGAAGATCCAATGGAGGTGCTCCGCCGCGACGGGTATGTGATTCTGAGATCGGTCATCCAGGCCGACCTGGTGGGCGCGGTGCGGCGAAGCGTTGCCGAAACGGTCCGCAAGCACACCAGCTTGCCGCTGCCCCAGGGATACGTCACCGGTTTCCTCCGTCTGAACCAGGCCCTCGCCCCCTACCTGAACCATCCTCGGATCATGGCCATCGTGGGCGAGCTCTTCGGTCACAACGCCCGCATCTCCATGCTCACCGGCACCATCAACGGCCCCGGACTCCAGCGGGGAACCGTCCACGCGGACTGGCCCTACAACCAGGACCAGCTCTCCTGCGTCCGGGCCCCCTATCCCGACGTGGTGTTGAATCTGGTGACCATGTGGATGCTGTCCCGGTTCACCCGGGCCAATGGCGGAACCATGGTGGTGCCGGGCAGCCACATGCGGAACCGGGCGCCCCGGAAAGGGACCGACCTGGACCCGAACTCGGTGTTCGAGGGGGAGACCCAGATCGAGGGAAATCCCGGCGACGTGGCCGTCTTCGATGCCCGGACCTGGCACAGCATCGCGCCCAACGTGACCGACGAGGAGCGGGTCGGCGTCCTCGTACGCTACGCTCCGTGGTGGGTCAACCTGGGACCCTTGCGCCCCGGCAGCCGCGACCGCAAACAGATCATCGAGGACCGAGGGGGGGGCGACCATACCGATCCCAAAGTCCAACCTCTGCCGGAATCGGTCTACCGGCGCCTTCCGGAGGACGTGCAGCCGCTCCTCTATCACGATGGTGGTTCCGGACTAGCCCCAAAGGCGGGCGGCGAGAGCTGCCGCCGCAAATCAATCGTCCGCACCACACGCAATGGAACCATACGACTCCATCGCGGAAGCGTACCGGGATTCCAAACAGCTCCCCTTTCGGGCGGTGATCGAGCGACACACGCTGTTCGAGATCCTGGGAAACATTCGAGGCCAAAGGGTGCTGGACATGGCCTGCGGGCACGGGTTCTATACGCGCCTGCTGAAACGGGCCGGAGCTTCCCAGGTCACGGGTGTCGATGTCTCCATCGAGATGATTCGATTGGCGGAACAGGAAGAGAGGAGACGTCCTCTCGGCTGTGCCTATCTGCATGGGGACGCCGCGGCCTTCGAACCGGCGGAACCGGTCGACCTGGTTGTCGCCATGTACCTCCTGAACTACGCTCGTACTCGGGAGCAACTCGGCAAATTCTGCCGGGTTTGTCACGATGCGCTACGGCCGGGAGGACGTTTCACCGGCGTGAACGACAATGTCCGGCATCCGCCCGTGGGGTCCGTGTCCTTGAGGAAATACGGCCTGGAGAAGTCCTGTCCGCCCGATCCGAAGGAGGGGGACGTCATTCTGTACACCGTGACCAACGAGGACGGGCAGCAATTCGAGTTCGAAAACTTCTACCTCGAACCGCGCACCTACGAGCGAGCCTTCCGCGCAGCCGGATTCCGGGACTTCCGATGGGTTGAGCTGTCGTTGCATCCGTCCCAACACCGCAATCCCTTCTGGGACGACTTCATGGCCTCCCCTCCGATCACGGCCTTCGCGGCGTCGAGACCGGTTTGAAGCCGGAGCCACCCGCCAGGGCGTCAGGTTCCGATATACAGGGCGTAGACGCGGATGCCTGCCGCCTCCGCTCCTTCGAAATCCACCTTGATCTTGAAAGGTTTCTCCACTCGCGGGATCCCGTTCGATCCCGGCCAGGAGACCGGGACCCGCAGACCCGATTCCTTCAACACGGCGGCCTCTTTACCCGAGAAACCGGCCAGCGGCCGCTCCAACGCGTCATAGAGCTCCAGACGAAGCGTGGCGTCTTCGGAGACGCCATCGGCGTTGATCCACAACTTCGCTTCTCCACGGGCCTCGATGGCGGCCGTCATGAAGGCCGCCGGAATCGAGTCGTCCCGAACCGAGAAGGAGCCCAGGCGGTCCCGCTCCAGCGTGGCCAGACCCACGCCGCCCCGGGGCTCCAGCGACCCCGGGTCCCAGGTTCCGTACCAGATGTAGGTCTCCTCCCCCACGTTTTCGAAGCCCTGACCCTGGATCAGGCCGCCCTGGTCCCATTCGTGGTCCTCTCCCCGGCGGATGAAGACGAAGTCGGTGAGGGGCTCCCGGAAATGGATGCCGTCGTTGCTGACGACGAAACCCAGATCCACGGTCCGCCCCCGCCAGTCGGGCGACCCATGCCAGATTCCATAGAGTCCCAGCAGGACGTTGCCCCGGTTCCAGACGCTGATCCCCTCGTGAGACTCTTCACCCTGCCCGCTGGGGACCTTCTGGTGCTGCCCCTCCCGGGAGAAGGAGAGGGTCCCGGTATGTTCCCAGTGGACGAAGTCGGCGGAGCGGTAGGTGCCGACCGATCGGCCCCAGGAGTCGACCGCGTAGACCGGCCGGGCTCCCTGGCCCGAGGCGTGAAACAGCCCGCCCCACTTGTAGAGACCCCCGGCGGCCTCGAAGTGGTCCGTCGGGATGACCGTGTTCTCCTTGGGCAGCAGGCCGTTCTCCGGAGTCCCGGGAATGGCCAGCCGCCAGCGCAGGCCGTCGCCGCTCACCGCTGGGGCCAGAGTCCCCAACCCCTTCTTCCCCTCCTCGTGCCACCAGGTGTGGATGGACATCTTGAATTGCCGGGAGGGATCCGGGTCTTCCGGATCGTGGATCACCTTCAGGTTGATGGCTCCCAAAGGTGCGGGCTCCATCAACACCAGGTTGTTGTCCCGGCTGCCGTCGTACTCCGCCAGACTCAGTGCGGGCCGTGTCCAGTGAATGCCGTCGGCGCTCTCGGCGTAGGCGGGACGCCACTTCAATGGGACGATGTCCACGCGGGGGGTCCACATCAGGTCCTTCTCCACGACCGTAAAGGGATCGCTGCCGATGGCCACGTACCAGAGCTTGAACTTTCCCTCGTGTCGGACCACTGAGCCGTAGAACTGGACTCCGAATTCGTCCGGTTCCCCCTCCGAGCCTCTGGGCAGGACCGGATTGCCCGGATACTTGCGCGGCGGGTGCAGCTCCAACCCGACGTTCTGGGTGAAGGGAATCGAGCCGTTGTCGAAAGGGAAAAGCGAAGCCTCCTTCACCACGGGGCGACTCCCCACCAGAACCGTCACCCCGTCGGGGCGATCCTCGGTTGGCTCTCCTGATTGGCAGGAGACAGCCAGCGACAACCCGAGCAGCGAATAGATTTTCACCAAAGAAGACAATCTCATTTTTCCGAATCTTCCTCTCTTCAAGGTCGAAAATCCCATTTGAAGTGGCGACATTGCAGTCGCCACTTCCCCTCCCCTGCTTGCCCCTGGAAGTTTGCCGGCTAGGAGGCTGCACCGTAGAAAACTTGCACGACCAGTAGGGTTATTGATCCTCGCGGTTAAGACCCGGGTCGGAGAGAATCTTCCGGTTGGCAGGTGGGAGGAGCGGCCGAAGCGCCACAGAATCGACGGGAATACTGGTTCCGACCGTTGATGACATTGTCGAAGGGTTCCCCTGGGCTCTGGTAGGTAGCCATCAAGGATTGTACCGATATCACCATTTGTGCCAGACACACCAAACCCCACTCGGCTCGCGCCTTCTCCAGTCTGCGGACGCTGAACCGACGAGTTGCCAACACTTCTTTGATCCACCGGTGTGGCGCTTTCCGAATCCATTCGCGCGTTGTGTAGGTGACCCAATCCACCTCCAGATCTCCCGTCTTTGCCGTCCTCTTCCCCGCCCGGGCCAGCGTCGTCCACTGCAAATTTCGGTAGGGTAGCCGGTCAGATACCACGGCTCGGGGCTATATCTGGTGGGTCCTGAACCACGACCGGCTTGCCCGCTGGCGAAACTCCCTCATCTTTCTGTTGAAGCGGCAGCGGCCGAGGCGTTTGCCGCATTCACACGGGCACGGCTCTTTGTTGGCGCTGCGCTTTTTCATGCCAAGCAGGCGCAAGACGCTCCGTGCCTGCTCAGGATTGCTCAGACCGAACAGATCCAAATAGTCCTCAATGATACCTTCCGTACCGTGTTTGAGTTCGCTGAAAAGCAACTCGCCACCGAACTGGAGTTTATGGGTCACCGCATACAGGTAAGGAACTAGGCAATAAGACGCAAAACCCGGTAAGGAAGGGTGCTTGGAAAGCCTAGAGAGCAGGCGCAAAGGAGAACCCAGACACAAGGTGGTATCGGGGTTGACGTGGAAGTCACCGTTTCGCGGAATCCTCTTTGCTAGTTCGGTGACTTTAGGTAGATCACAAGGGAACGCGGGAGGAACCGCGATACGCAGGTCGAAGCTGTCGGTGATCTCAGGTTTACCTTCATGCCGGGCCGTAAAATGAAATGGCCCTCGGATCACCAGGCCCGGAAAGGAGGCTGGTCGGATGCTCATGTGAGGGTAGTCTTTCAGAAAGGCCCGCAACCCCGGTAAGATTTCCCTCAATCGTGCCCCTCATCGCATCCAAGGCCGGGCGGGCTTTTCGACGATGTGGTGCGTCTTCGGCGCGAAGCCGATTGGTGCCGCAAGGCTGGCTATGGAGCGTAAATCAGCGGCTTTGAGGCGGGCGTCCAGTTTCTGGTGGGCCAGTTCGGATATAAATTCAGTATCCCGAGAGGAGGCCAGCGCCTGGAAGTCCGATCCGGCCTGGGTCAGCCATGCGTGGAAGTTCTCTTCGAGCCGGTTGGCACGCCCTTCCTGCGTGCTCCACTTATCGGCAAAATCCTCCGCCGGGTTCACCGGATTCGGAACGCGCGGCGCTTGCGGATTGACAAGTCCCCCCATCTTGTCGAGGACATTGCGTGCGGCTTCCCAGAGATCGGTTTCCCCTTGATAGGCGCGCCCGGCGAGAGTCGTGATGATGATCGAGATCGGTTTCACGTCCGGCTTGTCGGCGAACATGATGTCGCGATGGCGCTTGAACATTTGTACACAGCGCTGGAGCGGTGTCTTCCACTTGAATGCAGGGATGTCTTCGATCTCGGCAGCCTTGTACTGACGTTTGAGGGCTTCAAGCATCGTCCTGGCCAAACTCATCCGCGATTCAAACCAGCGCGCGTAACCTTCCGGATTGCTAAGCAGCCAGTCGGTGGTGAGTATCCTGTATCCGGGAAGGCGGTCGTCCGTAATGTTGACGCTTAGGTCGGCAATGGTCTTCGCCAGAGCCTCATCTGATGATTGAGCCTTAATGATGGCGTCTTCAATCAGGCGCTGTCGGGAGTACTCTTCTGGAATGCACGGAACGATGTCGATATGGAAGCTGAGATCGTCGGCATATTCCAGGCGCCAGCAGCGATGCTTATTCTGCACAGGTTTGTCGATTTGGCGAGCCCTACGGTAGCTTTTCACATCGACCCCAACGAGCATTTTGACATCTTCCTGGGTCTGAGTGGTCTTGCTGATGCCCTGCCTGAGCTTACAGGAGAGGTCGAGATCATAGGCTTCGGCATCCCCCAGCGGGCGGATGACGGTGCCTAAGCGAAACGAGCCCTGCGCGTGGATGTGCGGATCGAAGCGGCCGCAAAGCGAACTAGGTTGCGCGAACCAATTGCCGAGGTCTCTATAACGCCTTTCCGCGGTTTCATAGGCGGAATCCGGTATTTCTATCGTCTTAGCAATCTCTTCAAGGATCCCGTGTCCAGTCGTAGTACTCACGATGTTCCTCCTATCTCCAGTGCCTTGATAAATCCCCCAAGCTTGTTGTTCTGATCGAAAACAATCCAGGGCATGTCGGCTTTCGGCATGCGTATGCGTCCCAGCTCGACAGCACAGGCAACGGGCATGGCCGGGAAGATGTTGAGCGGTGTGCGCTGGCCGTGAGCGTCCGCAATCTCAACAATGAGCTTCCTTGCGGCTTCACGAAAAGCCGCAAGCTGGGCGCGAGACTTGAGAAAGTCGTTGTGGCATTCATCGACTGTCAGTTCCCAGATAGCCGTCGCCGGCCCAAGAATGGACGTGATGCGGTCAGAATCAATGCGGGCGCTGAGTGAAATGACAAGAGCCGGTGTCCCATGTTGCTGCTGCGGCCTGACCGTGCGGAAGGAGAACCCCTCAGGCCCGTCGGGCTGCCAGCACCATCCGGCGGGTTCCCGGTGCAGCTGATACAGTTCAGCCGGGACTTTGTCAGTGAGCAGTACACCTAGAAGGATGAGAAGCGGCTGATTGGCAAACGCGAAGACGGAAAAATGGTTGGGGTTGGCTTCGTTGATTCGACGCACGACGTGGCGCTCGAACGCGGCACGCAAATGGGCCGTTTCGCTCTGCCAGAACAGTTCTTCCGTGTCCTCATGCTCTGAACTCATCGAGAGGATGACTGGCCGCTCATCTGCGGGAAACCACTCCGGGAACATGGCGGCAATCGCACGTTCGAACTGTAGCGGCGAATTCTCTTCGCCGATCTTTCCGCCATAGAGAATGACGTGGGATTTCCTGTTCGGACTGGTCCCGGTGACGATGCGCACACGCTCTTCGTGCTGGCGTTTCCAATCAATCAAGAGGCTCGCTTTGTAGCGGGCACCGTCAACGTCCTGATCGATCTTTTTGTGGCAGTCGTGGCAAACCAGCATCAAGTTTGAGATGTCGTTCAGTCCCTTCTTGTTCTTAACAAACGGGCCCCAGCCGCGCGGTCCGTGCTCAGAAAAGGAGTAGATGTGCGCCTTTTCTGCAAGATTGACCCGTTCCTGAGTGACCGGCGACTTGTAGAGGAGCCGGTTGCAACCCCAAAACTCGCAACGGCCTGCCGCCCGGCCCCACAATTCGCGTTCGACGGGAGGCCGAATGTACCGGCTTACGTCCTGAGTCATAGATTCACCATATTTGTAGAGCTAATCCACTGCTGTGATTGCCGATGATATCTTTGGGAATTATATATTTGACTTGAAGACCCTAGCCTCCCCCCCTCTTAGATCGTCTCATGAGTCAGAGAGGAGAGGGGAAGGAGATTCCGTGCCGGACCTTGCCTAGCCAAGGCATACTACGCCTTGCAAAGCCGTGCCGGGGGAATTCATTCTAGCATGTGGCGCAGGTCGGGATCTCCACCGTTCTTGATTACTCCTGACCCCATCCAGAGGGAGTCATCTTTTCAAGTACCATCTCGAATGAATTGTGAAAGCCTTGGGCGAAGTCGGTTTCTGTCGCGCCGGGCTGAACGACCAGTGCCAGGGTCCCGATAACCGTCGACATGTCCGATCTCAGTTTCTCAAGGATTTTTCCTTCTAGGAGCCTGTCCGAGAATTCGGCATTGAGCGACCTTCACCCATAACCATGCTCAGGGGCAATGGTCCAAGGCTCCGAAGACCCTCGAATCCTGGCCTCCGAAGCCGAGGGAACCGATGGATTGCTCTAATTCCGACGCGAAAAGAGGCTACAGAGGCCGATTTTTGACTTCATCCGCCCTTATCCGCCCCTTTCTTACGCCCAGGCCGCTCGCTTCCCGAACTCCGGACACACCTCTCCCCGCAGAGCCGCAAGCATGATCTTTTTGAGATTGTGTGCCACGCAGACCAGCGAGAACTCCCCCGCCACTTTCGCCTTGCCCCGCAGCCCGAATCCCCGAAATCCCGAGTTCTTGATCTGCCCGAACACCGGCTCCACGATCGTCTTGCGACGCGCGTAGATCGCCTGGCTCTCCGGTTTCGACATCCGCTCGTTCATCGCCCGTCGCAACGGCTCCTTCCCGTCGCTCGTGATCGTGCGCGCCGCCCCTGACTTCGACCGGCAGCAACGACGATAGTAGGCACAGGATCGGCACTCATCGATGTCCCCCTGATACACCCGCTGTCCCGTGCCGCGGGTGGTCTTCAACCTCAGCAGTTGGCCACCGGGACAATGAAAGCCGTCCTGCTCCTCGTCGTAACGAAAGTCCGCTTTCACCAAGTAACGCTTGCTCGCGTCCAGGTCCCCCTTCCCCCGCTTCTCTCCCCGGTCCGTCGCGATGTAGGCTTCCACCTTCCGATCCGACGTCTCCTGCAGGTTCTTCCCCGAGTAGTACCCGTTGTCCAAACTCAGCTTCTCCGGCAACCGACCGCTCGTCTCCTCCACCTCATCCAAGGCTGGAGCCACTTCCTGGGAATCGTTCGCCTGCTGGCTCACGTGCTGACCCACGATCACCTGCGACTTGCCGTCCACGCTGATCTGTGCGTTGTACGCGTACTCGAAGTCCCCTTTTTGCTTCATGATCCGCGCCTCGGGGTCCGCAAAGCTGATCTGCTTCTTGTCCTCGATCGCCTGACCCGGTCGAAGCTCCTGCTCCCGCGCTTCCAGCAGCTGCTTCATCTCCCGGACCTTCTTCAACCGCTGCTTCTTGTCGCGCAGGTCATCGGGCAGCTCATACCCGGTCCGCTCCTGGTAGACCCGATCCTCTTCCTCGTCGCAGCGGTCCGCCTGCCGGGTCAAGGCTTCGATCTCCTCGCACAATTCCTGCTCCTTCTCCTTCAGCCGTCCGTAACTCATCGCCTTGTGCTTCGAGCTGTTCGCCTTGAACTTGGACCCGTCCAGGCTCACGTGGCCCAAACTCACCAGCCCCAGCCCCATCGCCAGTTGCACCGTCTGCTTGAAGCAGGACCGGAAGAATTCCCCGTGGTCCTTCCGGAAATCGCTCAACACCCGGAAGTTCGGGCAGTTCCTCCCCGCGATGTACATGAACCCCAGATCCTCCCGGCAGCGCTGCTCGATCTGCCGGGAGCTGAACACGCCGCGGCTGTAGGCGTAGATCAGGATCGACACGATCTGACGCGGCGCGTAGGCGCGCTGGCCCCGGTCGCTGTACTGGGCCTCCACTTCCGACGTGTCCAGTTGCTCGAACAGTTCCTGATAGAGGAAACATTCGTGATCCTCCGGCAAGAGGTCGAACACGTTGGCCGGAAACAGCTGACTCTGGTAGTAGTCTTTCGGGTAGGCTTTGAATCGCGGGGGCATCCAACATTCTCCTGATGATCAGATGCCCTGATTTTAAGGAGCTTCGGTGACAGCCCCGTTCTCGGACAGCCTCCTAGCGTCTCTCCCCGCTGAAGGCGGCCAACAAGTATGCTGACCAGCGCCTGGAGTCCCACGATTTCTCCCTTCAGCTACGCTGGGGTTTTGGGAGTGAGTTTTTCTTCTTCCATGAGTTTGTCTCCTTGCCATTTTCTTAAAAAAACGGGATGTTAGGGCTATGGGACAAAATCCCCTCTGGCTTTGGTGTTCGTTGAGCCTTGTCGAAACTTCATAGTGACGGAGCCAGTCCTGACGGATTACCAGAAGGAACGTCTTCTCTCGGGATGTCCCTTCAAAAGCGAGATTGTGGACTTCAAACTTCCGTCGGATGAACTGCTTCAAGAACAAGCATATCTAGTGTCCAAGGGAGTCCGGCCATTTGCCCTGATTGGAATAATACCGGGAGTGGACCTGCTGGAACTGACCAAGTTGTACACCCAACTCTTGCTTGTTAGCACCAATGGAGCCCAGGGTCTGGAGCCGATCCCAGTGGTTGTTCCTCGACGGGACGGCACCTGTACAGACTATGGATTCGCAGCCAAGAGTTGGGTTGTGGAGACGTTTGAGTGGGTAACGAACAACGCTCCCCAGCCCCACGCAAACCGAATAATTGGGCTGCTCCTAGGCTATTCTCCAGATGCGGTCGCGGCCTTGGATGAAGCAGAATCCGGGAGAAGATTCCAGTCTCTCAGTAGGTCGCTTGAATCAAAATCCAGTACACACCGTGGTTCCCGCGCTGACATGGTGGAAACGTGTCTCCCCGGCTAAGGGCGATCTGTGTCCTGTGGATGCAGCTCGCTTAGTAGATTCCCGATTGCGTACATTTGTGACCTGTACTGCTCATAAGATTGTTCCTCCGAACAAAATCAACCAAGAGGCCGGGAACATTCGGACAAGTCTAGACGGAAGCAACCAGTTCAACCCGTAGCACGATGCCAGTCCACCAGCCTCTCTAGTCGACTGCCTCCATCTTGGCCTTTCGACAGAAGACTCCATCAAGGCATCGTCGATCCTAGTCGGCGACCCTGACACGTTACGGTTTGAGAACCAGCCGGAGAGAAACACCCGTCCCCCGTTTCTCCGAGTGGCCCACAGCAGTCGGGGAAGCTGGTGAATCGCCCGGCACTCGGCCCTGCATACGGCCATGAGCAACCGCCGCGTATTGAAAAGGGTGCCTCCGGTGATGTGGGAGAGTGCAGAGGCGCAGTCGCCTACGCCCGAATCGATCAAATCTGTTGCTCCTCCCGCCAACTCCTTGTTCTCGGTACTTCACTCCTCTCTCTTCGCAAAGACCCGCTCAATCAGCATTCCCACCGGGCCCGGTGATGGGGCATTTGAGCGCAACCGCAAGTAGCTCAGGAGATCGCTATCGTAATTCAGCCTGGGCAAGACCAGCGCCGGCTTGCCGTCAACCGCGACCGAACAGCGGTTGTTATCCAGGTCCCAGGAGAGGCGGAGGGCATGCCAGCGACCCTTGGCGAGGACCGGGCCACCCTCAATCCTTCCGCCGGTGTCCAAATTAAGCCGGAAGACCTCCAACCGTTCGGCCGCCGGCTCAGTCGGCTGCATGAATCGGTCAGCGAGAGCGATGACTCCACCCTCGGAGCCTTCCGGCAGCAGGATTCGAAGCGAGACCTGGCCACGCCTTGCAGCCGGGAAGTTCCAGACCGCCTCGTCACCGCTCCTGTCGTCGGGCCGCCGCACCTGAAGCGCCTTGGCCCCGGAGCGGGTCGGATGATCCACCAGCCGCGGTCCCTGGCCCCGGGCGCGCCAGTAGTATTCGGCGGGGCCGAAGGGTTTGAAGATGGACCAGCCCTCCAGTCCGGAGGAGAAGTCGTCCTCCCGGGAGGCGGCCCCGATCCATTCCGGGTCGATGCGCACCAGGGCGATCCGGCCCTGCCCCTGGCCCGTGGCCAGAATGACCTGGCCCTCCCGGGTCGCCGTGGAAAAGGGATAGGCGGTGCCGCGGTCGCCTCGCCGGGGCGGGGACTGGTTGCGGTTGGGGTCCCGGAAGGCCTCCCGGTACCCGGCCCAGGTGTGGCCCTCGTCAGCGGAGATGGCCACGTGCAGGGCGTCGCGGGTGGTGTACACGGGCTCGCCGTCCACCCGGGACGGATTCTCGCAGTTGTTCCAGAACACCACCAGCCTGCCGTCGGGCAGCCGCAGCAGGTTGGCCGGAGAGTTGGAGGAACGAAACCGGGTGGGTCGGGCCTCGGACCACTCGATTCCGTCCGGGGAGAACGATTCGTAGAGGAATCCGGTCTGGGTCCGGATCAACATCCAGACCCGGCCGTCCCGCAGCTGGGTCGCCACCGGCTCGGTCGCCCCGTAATTGCTGCCGATGTAATCGCTGCGGCAGGGGGAAGTGAGCCGCGCAGGCGAGAGCCTCCAGTTCCTGCCGCCGTCGCCGGTGTAGCTGGTGGTGACCACATGGGAGCCTGTCGGCGGCTCCGAGCGGAGACCCGGAACCCAGAACTGATGGGGCAGCACGATCCGCCCGTTCTCAAGCTGCACGACTCCGTTCAGTGCCCCCACGTAGCCTTCGAAGATCCGTTGGGGTCGGGACCATCGCGTCCGGCCGTCTCGGGTCGCGGCGTGCCAGATGTCGTAGAAGTAGTCCACGGTCGGCGTCCGGCCGCCGCCCCGCCGCACCAGCAGGAAGGCATGGAGCTCTCCCTCCTGGTCCACCAGCACCACCGGGACCCCGGCGGGCTTCCTGAACTCGAACTCGACCCGGGGTTTGCTCCAGGTCGCTCCCCCGTCGCCGGACCGGATCGAGGCGCAGTGTTGGCCGGAGACCATGTAGAGGATGCTGAGATCCCCCCCGGGAAGGGTCACGACCGCCTTGCTGGGCGGCGAGGCGTGTAGGAGAACGGGTGGCTCGGCGCTCCAAGCCGGAGTTCCCGGACAGACCAGCAGCAGGGTCGTTACCCAGGCGAATCGAACTGCCCGGCGAGCGCGGGTCATTCCGTGGGAAATGGAAGTGCTATCGTGCCGGGAAGTGGAATCGAGCCTTCGGCAATCCCAGCACCGGCGTCCTCTAGCCTGCATTTCTCATCAGTAGAACAATAAACGGAAGTTGAACCGTCGTCTGGGTGATTCTTTATCCATACGAGTTCAAGAGGCAGTTTTCGTGCTCGAACGTGCCGACCAACGGCCAGATGCAGCGCTTCTCCAGAGCCTTTTGACGCCCATCCTGCGCTTCTGAGCGACGACTCTCGACCCGGTGCCCACTCCGGGGCGCAGTCCATCCTGGGGACTCCCAAGTCGCCATCGTCCAAAGAGTTCTTTCCATCCGTTGCTAACAGCGAAGCGGGAGGGCTTGCACTTGCGTCAGAGCCGTCCTCAACAGCGCCGCATACGGATAGCTCTCGGAAAAGGACAACCAGACCTTGCGGCTGGTGATTCGGACCTGTGCCCCGATCTTCAGCAATCTCACCCGCAGGGTCCAGCTCTGCGCCCGCGCCAGCTTCGTCCCCGCCAGTCCCACCCGTCGCAACGTCTCCATCATCACGTAGGCGAACGCCGAGAAATACAACCGCAGTTGATTCCCCGCCAGCTTCCGGGTCGACGTGCGGTCCGCAAACAGACCCAGCTGCTGTTCCTTTATCCGATTCTCCATGTCTCCCCGCGCGCAGTAGACCTCCTCGTACAATCTGCGCCCATCGCATTCCTGGACCGGGACCGAAGTCACGATGAATCGCGGGTTCTTTCCCCGGGGCAGGTGCTCCACCTTCGCCACCACCCGACGCTCGCACGACCACGTGTCCCGCGTCTGGTAGCGTAGTTCCTGGAACTGCCGCACCGCCTTCCCGATCGCCCGCTGCAACTGCCGGACGGTCTCCATCCGGGTCGCGATCCTCCGCTTCAGCCGATCGTTCTGCGCCAACCCCAGGACGTAATCGATCCCTTCCTTCTCGCACCAGACCATCAACTCGTCGTTGGAGAATCCACTGTCCCCGCGGACCAGGATCCGGACCTGGGGCCACGCTTCACGCAGCCGCCTCACGATTGGTTCCAACTCCGCCACCACCCCGTGGGCCGCGCCTCGATCCGCCGTGCGCAGCCGCGCACACAACAGATGTTCCCCACAGAAGACGTACAGCGGCAGGTAGCAGTAGCGTTTGTAATAGCCGTGGAAGAACCGTCCCTCCTGCTTCCCATGCAGCGGATCGTCCGTGGCGTCTACATCCAGGATCACCTCCTCCGGGGGCTCCGGATGCGCTTCCACAAACACCTCCAGCAGCAGCTCGTCCATCCCCGCCGGGTCGGCCACGATCTTCTTGTACGCGCCCTCCGGTCCCTCCAACGGAGTCCGCTCCAGTCGGTTCAGGGTGCTCTTGCCTGCCAGCGGTTTGCCTCGATCCGACTCCACGCGCCGGAACTCCCCCGTCAGGTCGTCCCGGTCGCACAGTAGCGCCAGGAGCCGGTCCCGGCACAACTCGTCGTGGTCGTTGAGGTCCTCGTAGCCCAGGCACAGCCCCAGCACCCGCTGTTTGATCAACGCCTCCACCGGGTGTTCGACTCGATCCGGGTCTCGATAGTCGGTGAAGCATTCGCTCAGACGACCCAGAATCCGGGTCCGCTGCTCCACTTCGCGCAGGAGCACGCCACCGGCGTCGGAGGTGATCTCGCCGCCGTCGAACCGGCCCACGACGTCCCGTCCGTCCAGGCCCTGAAATCTGAGCTTTGTTCTGGTACACTCTGCGGTCATAAGGTCGCGTCCCTTCTGCTTTGTAAGTTATTGATTACACAACACTTATAGCAGAAAACTCGGCCTTTATCAATCTTTCTGATGAGATATCCGGGCTAGTTGTCACGTTTAATGCATCCTATGCGAGTAAATGGAATGAATCGAGGTGTCGAGGCTTGATAGTCTCGATAAGAAGGGTATCGATCTGCAGATATGGATTCGCCCAATCTTGTCGATCCGGAAATTATAAACATAAAAAAAATAAATCCAAGTCCGGACCAATGGATCCATTGATCCGTCGCCGCGATCCCGAATAAATAAAATACGGTCCACATGCCCATTTCACATATATAACTGGGGTGGCGACAATATTTGAAGAACCCGCTCGTGATAAAAGGTTGCGTTACGGGCTCGCCGGCCTTGAGTTTACGCTTCTTGTCTTGTTGAAACGTCCACATCCGTTCGTCATTTATCGTCTCTACCGCTAAAAAGACCACAAATAGAATAATTGCAATAATATCAACATAATTTAATGTTTGATTGTGTCCCGACCATGCCTGGTGCACGGGAGATGTGAATAACCAAATCACGAACATCTGTCCGGGTGCGACGAAGGCGATGTTGAGGAATTGAAACTTGACCGGGCCGAGTCTTTCTTGCACGACTTGCCAGCGATAGTCTTCACTGCCGGCCCGGTAACCGCCTCTGCGCGCGAAATTGAAGGTCAATCGAACGCTCCACGCCACCACCAGGAGGGTCATGACGTTGAGCCGCGTCGAACTGAAATCCGAGTCGGCGGCCACGATCAGGCAATAGATGGCGGGACAGATGGACCAGATGCGGTCCACCCAGGAGTATTCACGGGTGATGACCGACAAGAGCCAGCAGGCGATGGCGAAAACGATTGCCAGGTCGAGCGCTTCGCCGTAGGGCGTACCCTGCAGGGGATGGGGAATGAAGTTGATGTCCATTAACGTGAACCTTTCAGTCCGGGCGGAGGCCGGAGCGCCGCTGCGCGGCCCGCTATCGGAATCTCAGGGAGTAAAGATCCGCGTCCTTCATCACGAGGCGCAGCCGCACCGGCTTCCCGGCGAGACGGGCCAGAGGCTTTTCCGAGGTCGCCTGGGGATGAGTTCGCTCCCACCGGACCACGTGCTCGATCTCGTCCCCCCAGATCAGCGGCGACTCCTCCAGGGAGAACCCAGGTAATGGGTGGCCGCGGGCGTCCTGAATCTCGATCCGGATGCTGCCGGCGGCCGAGGTGGAGAAGTTGAGCACCAGGTTGGCGCCCTGGAAGACGAGCGGCCTGGTGATCATCTCGCCGCCGGAGTAGCCGGCATGGACCGAGACGAACCCGTCGGTGCGCAACACCAGCCGCTGCAGGTGGTTGGTGGGCGACGACCGGTGCCGTTCGACGTAGAGGGAGATCTCATCTTCGGCTGTAGCGACGATGCCCCGCGCCGGCGTGTTGGTCCGCTGAGGCCAGTTGCGGGGGTCGCGACCCGGCCGGATGAACGACTCCAGGAAGCGCCGGTCCCAGTGGACCCCGTCGCGGCTGCTCATGAAGACCCCGTCGGACGCGCCCGCCACCGGGGCGTCCGAATAAAGTCGGCGCCAGGGGAGAAAGCGCCGGGGCAGCGCCAGGAAGAGGTGTGGGGCACGAAAGTAGGCGACGGTCCCATTGGTGTAGAGGTGCTCCGGAGGAGTATCCCGGAAGTCGGCCCACTGCCCGGAAGTCCAATCCAGGAAGTTTGGTGAGGTGGCGTGCTTGATGGTCCGCACGCCGTGGCGGAAGTCCCGGTAAAAGGCGGCGTACCGGTTCCGCACCGAGTCCCAGAAGGCGACGTTCAGCGAGTCGAACTTCCCGTCGCTGAGAATAGGCTCCTCCCGCAGCCTCTTCCAGCGGATGCCATCCGGAGAGACGTAACCCAGCAGGACTGGTTTTCCGTCGACCCGGCCACTCCCCACGGCCTTGTAGCGCTGCTCGGGAGTCGCATCGGGATTCGTGTCCTTGAAGGGGGAGAAGTTGTGCCCGCCGGAGCCGGTCCAGACGATGTTGTTGTCCTTTGAGCCGTTGAACTCGAAGAGGCCAAGCGAAGGCCTGCTCCAGGTGATCCCGTCAGGACTCTCGGCGGTGCAGGCTACCTGGGGGTGCTCCGGAACCGCCGTTTCTCCTTCTGTCGACAGGGATGGGACTGCGTATCCCGTCGAGCTGGCGCCCCGATAGTACATGCGGTAACGGCCGCCGTCCTGGAATACGGTGACGTAGCCGCTGTTTCCCCCTTCCCACTCCCGGTTGAAGAAGAGCACCCGCTCCGCGGGCCGCGGTGGATGAAGCTTCAGCCGCGCTCCCTTCAGCGACTCGATCAGGTGGCCGTCCACGAACAGCTCCAGCCGGGAGCCGAGGGCCACGGATTCGGGCTGTGCCTTGGGGGAGGGCTCGGCAACTGCGGCGAGGGCCACGGAGACGAAACACGCGGCGATCGTTCCTGCTTTCATCCGTCATCCTCCGTTTCGAGGAGCAGCCCATCATGGGCTGGAACCAAAATGAGCTATTCTTGTACCAACTCTGAGTTCCCCTCGCCACGCCCGAGCAGCAAACGGAGGCAACATGGATCGCAGGAAGACGTCCCATCAACGGGTTGGAGCAACCCATGCCGCAGGCGCCCTCGGTCTGGCCCTGATCCTGGCGCTCTCGTCGGCGCCGCCGATTCGCGCCGCGGTGCTGGAGATCGGCACCGGCAAGCAGCTCTTCATCGACGACTACGTCATCGAGTCGCTGGACGGCACCGTCTTCAAGCTGCTGAACCAGCCGCTCAAGTATGCCGGGAATCCGGTGATCGAGATGGACCAGTGCTGGGAGGCGGACATGCACTTCGCCAACTCTCCCAACCTCGTCTACGACGGCGAGGACCACCGCTTCAAGATGTGGAACCAGGCGGTCAACTACGACTGGTCCACCAGCCTGCTCGGCTACTACGTCTCCGAGGACGGCCTCCGCTGGGAGAAGCCGGCGGTGGGACAGTTCGACTACAAGTCGGCCTATTGCCGCAAAGAGGCGGCCCGAGGCCACAATTTCGTCTTTGGCAACGCCCACCGGTTGGGTGCGCCCGGAGTCTTCAAGGATCTTCACGAAACCGACCCGGAGAAGCGCTACAAGATGCTCTACAACCGGCGCCAGCCCAAGAGCGGCGTCTGGGCCGCGTATTCGGCCGACGGCATCCGCTGGAAGGACTACCCGTATCCCGAAGTGAATCCGGTCTATCTGAACAACGACACCCACCAGGCGGTGTTCTGGGATGGGGAACGAAATCGCTACGTCGCCCACATCCGGCTCAAGCCTCCCCTCTTCGCCGACGATCCCAGGTTTCACTTCAAGAACAGAAAAGGGAACGTCCGGACTCCCGGAATCGCCACCAGTCCCGACTTCATCCATTGGGACGCCCCCAAGGACATGCGCGACCCGGTGGAAGTGAACCGGAAATACATCCTGGTTCCGCCCGACGCCGAGGACGGACCCTGCACCGCGGGTTTCTATACCTTCGAGATCCTCCAGTACGAAGGTGTCTACGTCGGCTTCCTCACCCCCTATCACGTCTGTCCCGGAATGGAGCCCGAGGTCCCGCCGGTCCGGGGCAACGCCCGCAATCCCTGGCTGGATCGTATCGACATCCAGCTGGCCTTCAGCCGCGACGGCAGGAACTGGCAGCGGGTGGGGGACCGGCGCACCTTCATCCCCAACGGACCCGAGGGGAGCTACGACGCCGGCATGATCTTCGTGGCCCAGCAGCCGGTGGTGCGGGAGGATCTGGGCGAGATCTGGATCTACTACGTGGGATTCGAGCGGGGACACTGGGCCGTCCGGCGGGGCGGAAATCAGGAGAGCTCGGTGTCGCTGGCCACGCTGCGGCTGGACGGTTTCGTCTCACTCACCGCGGGTGAAGGATCGATGACGACCAAGCCGCTGGTCTTCGATGGAGACCGGCTGGAGATCAATGCCAATACGGCCGGTCCCCAGGGCGAAGTCGCCGCCGAAATCCTCGATCCCGAGACGGGACGGGCGATACCCGGCTACGCCAGGGAAGACTGCGACGCCTTCCAGGGAGACGCCATCCGCCATGCCGTGACCTGGAAGGGCACGAACAATGTGGGCCGCCTGGCCGGAAAACCGGTGAAACTGCGATTCCATCTGAAGCAGGCCAAGCTCTTCTCGTTCCGCTTCCGAAACGGGCGTTGAAGGGCAGAGGAAAATGCGCAGCGTTAACTCACCCTAAACCCAGGATTTTCCCCCGTCTGTTTCGTAGGGGCGACCCTTGCGGTCGCCTTCTTCCTGCTGGCTGCCGAGCGTTCGGAAGGAAGAGGGCACCCACAAGGGGTGCCCCTACGGTGTCGGTTTGGAATCCGCCACCAATGATGCCGTGGTCTTGCCGGTTTCGTCGGGGCGACCCTTGTGGTCGCCCTCTTCCTGCATGCTGCCGAACATTTGGAACGAAGAGAGCACCCACAAGGGGTGCCCCTACGGTCCCCAATATTCAGTGCGGGGTGATGGAAGTCGCGGGAATTACAAGGGCAGAAACCCGGGGACTGCAAGGGGACAGTCTATTTTTTCCGCCCTGCGTTTGATTCAGGTTGACCGTACACGGGGCTGCTACGCTTCGTGAGTGGTCCTCATGGATTCGGCAGAATTCTGAAACCCTGTTGGACGAAGTGGCGATCCCGGGCGAGGGCAGTCGTTATGTCCAACTCGGCCATCAGAAGAAAACTGACCTAGGAGCCTGCGCCGCAGAAATCAATCTACTGCGAAAGCGGGGAATCGGTCCATATTTCCCCGATTTCTCGGCGAATAGAACGACTATGCACCTCCAAATCGTGAAAATCTGGCCTCGATTCCCCACTTTCTCGCTACGATCATTTCTACGGCGCAGACTCCCAGTCGACAAGACCGGGTGCTCTCTTGCCTCCAGCACTGGCTTCTTTCCAGGCTCGACGATGCAACTCCTCATCGACCCAGACGATTTCCACACCACGTTCCATGATCTCGCCCAACCGCCGAAAGGCGGATACCCCCAATCGGGAACGGACGAGGGACCCCGCTTCAACCAACACGTAGGAAGAGGTGACCAAGGCCGTCTGAGAGATGCTGAGAGTGCCCACGGCATTCACAAGGTAATCATGGTCTTGATCGTCTCGATCCAGGAGGGGCAAGAGGGCCGAGGTGTCGACGAAGATCGACGTCATTTGTCGTAAGTTTCCGCCAGGTAGTCGTCGTGACGACGGCCCAGATCGTTCACGCCACTGGCCGCAATGCCGGCAACCCAGATTATTCATCATACAAACATAAAATGGGAAAGCGTTCCCGCCATGTCGAGTCGGATCAGAGGGTTACGGGATACCCACAGAAAAAGGTCGAGAGCCGCCGTGGGTGAAACGCTATCGTGGTTTTCGACTCCGCCTTAATCTTTGGGTTCAGAGGGGTCCGAAACCCATGCATTTCCAAGGTTTTCTCCCCTTCCAGGGGCGGCATAAAGAGACGGCGTGCCCGTCATTTGTGGTATGATTATAGTGCTAAGAAACAACCACAAAGAACGGAGCACGCCATGCCTGAGACGATACCGCAGATCCGGCCCTCATTCAACCGATCCCTCCGCCTCGAGACCCGCCCCGAGTTGCTCAGTGCGGACACGGGAGCCCTGGTGCAACGGGAGCTGATGGAGCGCAGCGGCCTCATCGATTGGTTGACCGAGCGGTTGCACGATCCGCGACACCCGAGTTCGA
Source organism: Acidobacteriota bacterium (assembly GCA_965263035.1). Classification (GTDB taxonomy): domain Bacteria; phylum Acidobacteriota; class UBA6911; order RPQK01; family JAJDTT01; genus JAJDTT01. Next base: position 1,989,357 of record OZ253580.1, on the reverse strand, counting down.
TCCGCTATCCGCTGTCGGATCTGCTGCGGACTCGACTCCTGCTGCTGGGGCAGGGCTGGCGCGACCAGTCCGACGCCGACCGCCTGCGTCAGGATCCGAGCTTGCGGGTGGCGAGCCAGACCCGTCGGGGCACGGCGGCCTTGGAGGAGGGCCACGGGCTGGCGTCGCAGCCGACCTTGTCCCGACTGCTGGACACGCTCAGCCGGGAGGAGAACCTTCCGGTCCTGCACCAGGCGGTGACGGAGCTGGCGTGCCGTCGGATCGAGATGATCGAAGGCCGGCGGCGAAAACGGGGGGAAAAGACCCCACGGAAGAAGAGACGGAAAAAGACGATGGTCCTGGACGTGGACGGGCTCCCGGTCGAGGTCCATGGGCATCCCCCGGGAAGCGAATGGAACGGATATTATCGCCAAAGGATGTACCACGGGTTGGTGGCGAGTTGTGCCGAGACGGGGGACCTGATCGACGGGGAGATTTATCCGGGGGCCAGCTACCTGGGGAAGCAGGCGCTGAAGTTGACGCTACGGGTGGTGGACCGCTGTCGCGGGCGCCTGTGCGGCTCGATGATCGTGCGGATGGATGCGGGGTTCCCGGAGCCGGGGCTGCTGAAGGGGCTGGAGTCGAGAAGCGTGCCCTATATCGCTCGAATCCGCAAGAATGAGGTCCTGAACCGGATGGCGAAGCCCTACTTGACCCAACCGGCGGGGCGATCCCCGGATGCACCGCCGAGGCTCTGGTTCCATGAGCTGACCTATCAGGCGGAGAGTTGGGATCGGGCGCGCCGGGTGGTGCTGGTGGTGCGGGAGCGACTGGGGGAGTTGTATCCGGATCATTTCTGGCTGCTGACGAGCCTGAGCCGGAAACGATACCAGGCTCAGGAGTTGCTGGCACAGTATCGAAAGCGGGGGAAGGCGGAAGGCCACATGGGGGAGTTGATGGACGTGCTCGATCCGGCCTTGTCCTCCGCGAGCCGGCCCAAGACGCACTATCGGGGCCAACCGCTGAAGCCGGGAGCGAAGCCGGAAGCGACGACGGAGGCCGGGGTTCGACCCCACAACGAAGTCTTGTTCCTGCTGAATCTGCTGGGGTACGAGATCCTGCACCTGGGTCGGGTGCTGATGGAGCAGGCGACGCGTCGGGGCTGGAGTCTGCGTCGTTTTCGCGAGCGGGTGTTGCGAGTGGCATCTCGGGCGCTACGTCAGGGGAGGCGATTGATTTTCGTCATCAGTCAAGGGGCGACAGACTGGAAGCGGTTGTGGCAGAGCCTGGCGCGGGTGTCCTGGGCGCCGGGATAGGGGACGGAGGAGAAATCGGGCCCGTGGAAGGGACCGAAACGGTGGGGATTTCTGGCCGGAAAGTCAATCTTTCGGCGGGTGACGGTCCCCCTGGCCGGTAAATGGTTTATGACTGGTTCAATCGTCCTGTTTTTGAGCCGATTCAGTCGAATCGAAAGAGGTTCAAGAGAAACCGGGCTGCGACCGCACGAAAACGCCGGGTCGGAAGCCCTTATCAACATGTCCCATGAATAATCTGGGGGCAATGCTCAACAGGGCCTCCACGCCGGTCTGTTTTTGCTTTAAACCTTCCCGGAGACTCTGGCGGACGAGGCGGCGAACCGCTTCGGAAATGGAAATCCTCTTTCGATGAGCCAGAGTCCGGATCTGCTGGTATTGTCTCTCTTCAAATTGAATCTGAGTTCGAACCATGGTGCCATCATAACAGCATGTCGTCATGCTGTTTAATCCTGGACTTTCCCCCGTCCCTTTCGTAGGGGCGACCCTTATGGTCGCCCTCTTCCTGTCGGTTGCCGAGCGCTTGGAACGAAGAGGGCACCCACAAGGGGTGCCCCTACGGTGTACGTTTGCAATCCGCCACTATTGATGACGTCGACTTGCCGGTGTTGGACAGAAACCGATCGGTAGGCAGGGGTCAGTCTCGCGGTTCCCAGATGGTCAATCCCGTAACGTCGCGATCCTGGCTCGACCCGGATCTCAGCAGCAGACTGAAGATCCAGGACCCGGACAGGCAGCTCACCAGTGCGATGGGCGTGTAGAAGATCCAGTGCATCTCGACGAAGTTCTGCACGTAGATGCTGAGCGGTATCGAGATCCCCAGGGTGGCGGCCAGCCAACCCAGGAAATGTCCCCTCCGGGTCAGGATTCCCAGCAGAAAGAGAGCCGTGACGGGGGCGGCCGTGAGGCTGCCCACCTTGCTCATGGTGTCCAGAATGCCGGCGCCTTCCGACACAAACAGGGCGGCGGCGGTCGCCAGCAGGCCCAGACCCGCCGTCATGGCTCGCGCCAGCGCCAGACTCTGGCGCTGGGTCAAAGGCCGTTGCCTGAGGGGCGCCACGAAATCAACCTGGATCAAGGTGGCCGCGGAATGGATTCCCGAATCCACCGTGGACATGGCCGCGGCGAAGATGGCGGCGATGAGCAGGCCCGAGACGCCGGCCGGCAGGGCGTGGACGATGTAGTACGGAAGGATCCGGTCACCGGCGATTCCCGGAGCCAGACTCTCGGGAAATACCTGGAAATAGGCGAAGATCCCGAGACCGATCAGGTAGAGGAGTGCGACAACGAGGATTTCCAGAACTCGATCCAGGATCAGCGCCCGGGCCATCTCGCGGCGGCTTCTGGCCGCGAACAGGCGCTGCATGACCACTTGGTTGTTTCCGTATCCGAAGCCCGCGATGAAGTAACAGAGGACCACCGCCAGCCCGGTGGCCTCGGCAAAATCGAAGCGGGTGTCGGCCAGGCCCAGCTTGTCTGCGGTGGTCACGATCTCGAAAAATTGATCCAGGCCTCCCGGGAGCCTCTCGACCAGGGAGAAGGCGACCAGCACCGCGCCCGCCGTCAGGATCAGGAACTGGATCACGTCGGTCCAGATCACGGCCGCCAGGCCTCCGGTGCAGGTATACGCCGTGGCCACCAGCCCCATCAGCAGGATGGCGCGGGTCAGATCGATCCCGGAGACGGTGGAAAGAGCCAGGGCCGGCGCGTAGAGGGCGATTCCCATCCAGCCCTGGATCTGGAGTATGGCCAGGGCCGAGGCGGCGTACCGCGCCCGGTTCCCGAAACGGGCGCTGACGTACTCGTAGACGGTGGTGACCTTGAGCCTCCGGTAGATGGGGAAGTAGAGGGCGATGATCAGCGGCGTGGCGACCAGTGCCGCCGGTCCCGCCAGCATGAGGGAGGCGTTGTCCTTGTAGGACGCCGCCGGAGCCCCCAGATAGGTGAGACCGCTCAGCATGCTGGCGACGGTGCTCAACGCGACGGCGAGCCAGGGCATGCTCCGTCCGGCCAGAAAATAGGACTCGGTGTCCCGCTGGCGTCCCGCCAGTGACAGCGCCAGCACGGTGACCCCGAGCAGATAGGCCACCAGAACCAGGGAGTTGAGGGTGCCGAAGCTGGCTTGTTCCAAGTTGTGGAAAACTTCTGGGAAAACTGTGGGTGAGTTGTGAACGACTTACAGCGGCCGGCCCCAGGAGTCCATCTTCGGCTCGGGTGGCATCGAAATCCTCCTGCCTTCGTAGATCGACTGAGCCACCGCCTCGCAGAACTCCATGTAGCGGACGCCCTCGGCGAAATCCGGAGCCACCGGTGTGCCGTTGCGGATGGCCTCGATGAACTCGGCGTCCATGGTCCGGTCCCGCTGTTCCTCCGGCGGCATCTCGATGCGGTGCATGCCCGCGTCCCCGCGGGTCATGCCGAACAGCTCCTCGTCCTCCACCAGGCCTCCCGGCTTCTCCACCAGCAGCTTGTAGTCCAGCACCCCCTGGGTCCCGTAGATCTCCACCGAGCTGCCCGGACCCCGGGGTACCCGGAACGAAAGATGGAAGCTGGCGGTGGCTCCTCCCTGCAACTCGGCTCCGATGGAAAGGGACTGGGGCACGTCCAACCGGTCTTCGCCGGTGGTGGCGATCAGGGAAACGGGAGGATCGATCCAGCGGTAGACGACCTCGGCCAGGATCCCCAGCATCATGGTGTTGACGCCGACCACTTCCGGGTCCACCAGCCAGGCGCCCGCCTCGGGAACGGCCGGAAGCAGCGACGTGACCCGCACTTCCAGGAGGTCCCCCACGTAGCCTTGCCCCATCAGCCGCCGCATCACCCGGTCCCCCTTGAGGCCGAAACCGGCCGCATATAGGGAGGTGACCAAGTCGGTTTTCCGGGAGGCGTCCAGCATCCGGAGAGCCTCCTTCAGGTTGCGCGCCATCCGCGCCTGGCAGAGGACATGCTTGCCGGCATCCAGGGCGGCCACGGTGGCCGGCAGGTGGAGGTTGGGCGGCGTGGCGATCACCACGGCGTCGATGTCGCGGTTCTCGATGATCCGCTCCCACCGGTCGGCCAAGTTGGGAATATTGAACCTCTGGGCCGCCGTTTGAGCCGTTTCCTCGCGGCGGGACCAGGCGTGAGTGATCTCGACCCCCGGAACCTGTTGCAACAGCGGGAGGTGCCGGTTCTGGGCGATCTTGCCGGCTCCGATGATGCCGACCCGGATGGTGTCCGTCATGGTGTGCTCATTGCTCCCGGCCGCCGCTCAGATCCACTCGCTCCGCTGACGGGCCCGGTGAATCAGGATGCGGAGCTTGTCGGTCTCGTTGAGGTGGGGCTCGAACTTTTCCAGGAACCGGGCCAACGTCTCCTCCGGAGTCCTCCGAGTCGTGTCGATGCTGAACTTGTTGCGCATGGACGACCGTTCGAACCCGGCCGCGAATTCTTCCAGCACCCGATCGATATCGGTTTCCTGCAGGACACCGTTGGGATGAGGATCCTCCTTCATCCGCCGGGCGATGGCCTCCGGCGAAGCCTTGACCAGCACCAGCGGCATGTCGGGCGCGAATTCCAGGATGCTCTCTTCGAAGTGGTCCAGAATGGCCCGGCGCATCCAGGCCTGCTCTCCGGTGTAGTAGCCGAAGTACAGCGCCCCGTAGATGGCGTTTTCGATGTGGAGGCCGACCGAAACGTAATCCGGGTTGCGCAGGGCGCCGGCGGTGAGGTGATAGGTGATGCTGTAGCGCTGGACCATCTCCTTGGTCTTGGGAGTCAGGGCCAGGAACTGCTCCTGCTCTTCGGGTGTGAACAGGTTCTCGTCGTCGAGCCCGGGATGCCCGCTGATGTGCGGGATCTTCCAGTGGTCATGGAAGGCCGCCAGGCCGTTGCCCTCGCCCATGACCTCATGGCTCCAGCGCTGGATGCCGTCGGCCAGCGTGGTGGTGCCCGCGTACTCGCAGCCAATCAGAACGACCCGCATGTCATGTCCTCACCTTTCCGTCGTTCAACCCGTCGTCTCGGCCCTGGGAGGGGCGAGAATTCTTTTGTTCCATTGTCAATCGGGTTCGATCAAGGCGCCGGACGCGGTCCGGATCCTCTCGAAGACGACCCGGTCCCTCCCGGCCAGCCGCGCCAAGTCTTCCAGATCGTACCGTCGGAGCGCCCCGTGCACCGTGTTTTCGAGCTGGTCGACGGTCAATTCGGTTTCGACGACACGCCGCCAACTATCAACGGAGTCACGGATGTCGACCCGGAGAAACAGCTGCGGCTCGACAGCTGCGGCGTGGAGCGCAGCAACCCCCGCCCTCCCCACGGCGACCAGGTTCACTCCCTTCGCCTCCCCGCTTTGGGCATTCAGGTGACGCGCGCAGACAAGCACGTCTTCGGCCCGCATGCCGACCAGCGAACGCCCCAGCATGTAGGCGATGAAGTACTCGGCCGAATTGTTTCCGATGTATTTGGGGTCGTACCGCCACGCCGTGGACTCGGTCTCTCCCAAGCCTGTCAGATCCACGGCCAGCACCTGATGCCCGCTGAGCACCAGCGACTCGATGGGACCTCCCGGACCGGCGTCGGCCTGCTTGCCCCGCCCGTTCAGATACAGGGTCGACTCCCCACTGAATCTCCCGGGGACAAACCGTAGCGCCGGCAGCGGAAATCCGCCGTCGGACTTCAGGATCAGCTTCTCGATGCGGTAGCCGGTGCGCTGGACCGTACCCGACGCTTGGGTTTCCGGTGTCGGGATCTCCGAGAAGGGACGGATGCCCGCCGTCTCCCTCACCTTGGCCCTTCGTTCTTCGCCGGTCATCCGGCGCCAGGACGGCTCCCGATGCCGCCGGAGCCTCGCCTCCTCGGCACGATAGAGTTGGAAAACCGATCTCGCACCCTCCAGCAGCAGGACCTGTCCCTGGGAAGTGCATTGAAGCTGCCGGTCGGAGAAGACGCCGAAGTCGGACTCGGTCACCTCGTCGACCCGGTTCAGCAGCCATCGCCGCATCCAGCGGCAGGCGCCGGTGCGCAGATGCAGGGAGAACCCGTGTTCTTCGTCCGCTTCCACCAGGTCGACCCGCTCCGGCACGCCCAACCGGGTGTAGAGCCGCTTGGCCTGCCGGAACGTCTCCCAGGCGCCGGCGATGGGCACGAAGTCACGTGTAGCGGCCAGAATCAACGTTGGCTTCGGCGCTCGCATCAGAATGTAGTCCGCGTGATCCATGCCATAGGCGGTCTGGGCGTAGATGTTCTGTTCGGCGTCGCCCGGTCCGGGGTCGTCGTTCTTGCGGCGGGTGGTGGTGATGAAACAGCTTGATGCCGCAGCCACGATTCTCTCGTCGAGCGCCATCAGGTAGGCGGTCATGAGGCCGCCGCCCGAGTTCCCGGTGCAGCCGATGCGCGACTCGTCGATGTCGTCCCGGCCCGCCAGGTAGTCGATGCTGCGGATGCCGTCCCAGATGCGATAGGTCGCCAGGTTCTGACCCAGCAGAATGGGGGCGACGCCGGCCAGATTGTGTTCGCCGGTGGGACGGAATCGGCCCTTCACCGTCTCCGCCCGATCCGCGCCGTCCTGCAGAATCTGCTTCCGTTCGCCCTGGCCGATGGGGTCGTAGCAGAGCACCGCCAGGCCGTTCCTGGCCATCAGGATGGCCGCCCGCTGGTAGAGTTCGGCTGCCTTGCCGTTCTCGCTGTGACCGCAGGGGAGCAGGACGCCGGGATAGGGTGGTTCGGCCTCCGGCAGGTACAGGACCGCCGTCACGTGGAAGCCGGGCCGGCTCTCGTAGATCAGCTTTTCGGCTCGGAATCCGTCGCCCTCAAGTCGGCCTACGATTCGGGGCCGCAGGGGGGTGCGGTCCGGGAAGCCGCCCAGGCTCCCGATGAACTCCGCCCGCAGGCGTTGCTGGTAGGCATGGATCTGCTCCGCGGTCTTCAGTTCCTCATACGCCCGCAATCGCCGGTCCAGTGCGGCATGGACGAGGGGCCGGAGATGATCCCGCAGCACCCGGACTTCGCCGCCGGTCCGTTCCGATTCCGGAAGCACCCGGAGTTCCGCCCCGAACATGGTTCCACCCGGCAGGATCCAAGGAAGGACGACGAGGAATATGTAGGTTGTGTCGGACACTCGGCTGGAAGACACGAACCCGCATCCTCACAGGAATTGAGTCTGCGGTCAAACCACTTCAGAATGCGGTCTCCGAACCTCGACCCTGACTCGGTTGGGAGGGGCGCCTGAAGCGAGAGGGCCTCCCCTCAGGTAGCAAGAGACCGGGACAAAGAAATAAGGATGAAAGCGGCCAACGGAAAAGCGAGGGAAGTCGACGTCCTCATCATCGGGGCGGGGCACAACGGACTGGTCGCGGGCAGTTATCTGGCGCGGGCGGGTCTGGAGGTCCAGGTCCTGGAGCGGCGCTCGATAGTCGGTGGGGCCTGTGTCACGGAGGAACTCTTCCCCGGTTTCCACTTCTCCAGTTGTTCCTTCATGCTCTACGCACTGCACCCCAGGATTGCGGAAGACCTGGAGCTGCACCGCTACGGTTTCGAGGTCTTTCAACTCGAACCCTTCGCGTTTCGTCCCTACCCCGACGGCCGGTACCTGGTGCTGCACCAGGACCCGGAGCGCAATGCGGAGGCCATCAGCGCCTTCTCCCGGCGGGACGCGGAGAGCTACCGGCGCTGGAACCGGTTCTGGGAACGGTTCCATTCCATCGTGCATCCCTATGTGCTCACGCCGCCTCCCACCTACCCCGATCTGGTGGGGCGGGCCAGGGAGACGGGCAACCTGGAGATCTTCAAAAAAGTCCTGATCACCAGCCACGCCGATCTCGTAGAGGAGTTTTTCGAGTCGGAGCATGTCCGGGCCGCGGTGATCCATTCCGGAGACCATGGCGACCCCCACTCCATCGGCAGCTCCCTGCCGGCGGCGTTCCTGCCGGGCGACGTGGAACCGGAACGGCGCATCGTCGGCATCGTCAAGGGGGGGATGGGCTCCGTCACGCGGGCCATGGCCGGTTATCTGAAGAGCCAGGGCGGGACCATTCGGACCGGGTGCGAGGTCCGCCGCGTCCTGGTGGAGGACAACCGGGCGCAAGGCGTCGAATTGACCGGCGGAGAGACGATCCGCAGCCGTCGGGTCGTCTCCAACGCCGATCCCAAGCGCACCTTCCTGGATCTGGTCGAACCCGAACATCTCCCCTCAGGCTTCCGCCGAAGGGTCCGCGGCCGGCGGACCGAGATCGGATACTTCAAGTTCCACGCCGCCATGAACGAGCTGCCCGACTTCTCCTCGTATCTGGGCAGGGACTACGATCCGCGCATCACGACCCGCGTCTGGATCTGCCCCTCCATCGACTACGTGCGGCGGGCGTGGCGGGACGCCCGGCGGGGCCGCCCCTCGAGGCAGCCCGTCATGTCCATCCAGATCCCCTCGATCTATGACCGCAGCATCTGCCCGCCGGGCAAGCACGTCCTGTCCATCTTCGCCGAGTACGCCCCTGTCCGGCTCGCCCGAGGCACCTGGGACGAGCGGCGGGAGGAGGCGGGAGAGGCTCTTATCGACGCGGTCGCGGAATACGCTCCCAACTTTCGGGAGGCCATCGCGGACTGGATGCTCCTGACGCCTTTGGATTTGGAACGCCGCGTCTACCTGACCGACGGCAACATCCACCACCTGGACATGACGCCGAGTCAGGTCTTCTCCCGCCGGCCGCTCACTGGCTGGGCCGAGTACAAGACACCGATCCGGGACCTGTGGCTCTGCGGCGCCGGCACCCACCCGGGCGGCGAGGTCTCGGGCGCGCCCGGTCACAATGCGGCCCACGCCATCCTGCGGGATCTGGGGAGCGATTTCTAATCGCCCACCGGGAGGGGCGATTTCCAGTCGCCCATTGGGAAGGCCGGCCTCCTAGCCGCCCACATGGGAGAGGCGGCCGGCGTGTGGTCCAAAGTCGACCCCGCCGGGACGGCGTCCGATCCCTTCACCCGCCGACGTAGAGGGCGTAGAGTCTGATGTCCTGTCTCTCCCCTTCGAAGTTGACCCGGATCTTGAACCCACTCGAGAGTCCCGGGATCCTCTGCTTGTCCTTCCAGGAGACCGACTCCCTCAAACCCGATTTGTAGACGGCCGCAGAGTCACTGCCCGAATATCCCGGAAGCGGCCGCTCTCCCCGATCCAGAAGCTCGACCCGCAACCAGGCCCGGTCCGAGAGTCCCTCCGCGTTGAGTTGAATCGTGACCGCTCCCCGGGCCTGGATGGGACTGGTGACGAACGCCGCCGGAAGCTCCGGATTCTTGACTGACAAGGACCCGAAGCCATCTCTGCGCCAGCGCGCCAATCCGATCTCCCCGTAGGTATCGGGCCGGGTGACGTCGTTGTCCCAACCGCCATACCAGATGTAGGTCTCGTCCCCCACATTCTCGAATCCCTGCCCCTGGAGCAGTCCTCCACCTTCCCAACTCTGTGGTTCTCCCCGAGGCAGGAAAATGAAATCGGGAACCGGCTCCCGGAAATGGATGCCGTCGTTGCTGATGAGCAGACCCAGATCCATGGGATGGGACGGCGACCCGGGAACACCGTGAAACTGTCCGTAGGTCCCCAGCAGCACATTGCCGCGATTCCAGACGCTGGCGGGCTCGTGAGACTCTTCCCCCGCATTGGTCGGCATCGAGCGGTAGCCGTAGCGTACGAACGACAGGGACTTCGTATCCGACCATTCGACGAAATCCGATGACCGGAAGATGGACATCACTCGACCGGAGGGCTTGCCGTCCCACAGCCACACCCAGGGAGCGACCTGCTGCCCGGCGATGTAGTACATTCCATCCCATTTGTAGAGCCCGGCATGTTCCAGGAACTCGGGAATCGCGAGATTTTCCTCCGGCACCCTCCAGGCGAGCCACTTCCCCTCGCGTTTCCGGATCAGCTTCGTCTCCCTGGCCGGCCGCCAGCGCAGGCCGTCGCCGCTGTAAAGCGGAACCGCCGTGGTCTTCGTCCTCTCGGCAGGGGCGGCGGCCATCATCTTGAATCGCCGGGAGGGATCCGGGTCCTCCGGTTCGTAGAGGATGGTCAGCCCCGCGATCACGCTCAACTCGGGCGGGTCCACCAGAACCAGGTTGTTGTCGCGATTTCCGGCGTATTCGACCAGGCCCAAGTTGGGTTTTCTCCAGTGGACGCCATCCTCGCTCTCCGCATACGCCACCCTCCAGCCGGTCATGAGATCCTGCGTGCTGAAGGCACGGAAGCTCTCCCTGTCGGCAGCCACGTACCACATTCTGAATCGGCCTTCGTGACGCAGCACGGTTCCCAGATATTGAGCCCGGGCTTCATCCGGCCGACCCTCCTCCCGGCTGATGACGGGGTTCCGGGGATGCTTCCAGAGGTACAGGTTCCGGTGAAAAGGAATCGAGACGTTGTCGAAGGCGAAGAGCGTAGCCTCCTCCACCACCTGTGGAACGGCGGCCTGCACCGAGATGCCTGGGGTGGCTTCGAAACCTGTCCGGGCTGGCGTCTGCCAGCCCGGAAGCATCAGATAGCCTGATTTCTGCAGGGTCCCACCCACAGCGATGCCCGCCAGAAGGGCCAGCAAGAGCGCGGCGGCCTGTTTTTTGCCTCTTGACAATCTGCCTCCTCACGAAAGCGAAAGGAATTCACGATCCCAAAAGGGGACGCTCGGACAGGACTTTTCTACCGAATGCCAAGCCGAAGGTCGAGGCTTGGTAGACTGGGTCGAGGGCTGGAACACAGGGACAGCCCAATTAAATAGTGTGGTAGGGGCTTAAATATCTAACTTGATAGATTGTCACTAAGATGTGTTAACATACCTGTATTGACGTATCATACAATATTTCAGTGCCGAGCCAAGATGTCCAAGGCTGGGCTTCGGCGTCTGGATTGGATCCGATCGGTTTTGAACCGCCTCTACAACTCCGCCCTGGAGGAGCGAAAGGACGCCTGGGAGAAGGAAGAGAAATCCGTGACTCTGTATGACCAGTTGCGGGGTTTGACGCAGCAGAGGAGAAACGATCCGACCGGGCTCGGGGCCATTGCCGTCAAGGCCGAAAGGGGGATGTTGTTTCGCCTGGAACGAGCCTTCCAGGCCTTTTTCCGGCGCTGCAAGGCGGGAGAGGATCCTGGGTATCCCCGGTTCCGACCGATCTCCAGGATGGAGACCATTGATATCGTCGATCCCAAGACGACGATGGTGAAGAAGCGGGCCCGGGGATTCGCCATCCGTCCCAAGGGCTTTCCGACGATTCGGATGTTCCCCACCCGACCCTTGCCCGAGGGTGAACTGAAAGCATTGAGGATCGTGCGCAAGGCGAATCGGGTGTATGTGGATCTGACCTATGAAGTCGAGAAGCAGCCGCTGCCGAAGTGTGCCTCGGCGGTCGGAATCGACTTGGGTGTCCGCAAGCGGGCGGTTTTGTCCACCGGGGAACGAATCGAACGCAACACTCGGGACTGGCCGGAGATCCGGCGGCAACAGAGGAGGATTGCCCGATGCCGGCGGGGGTCCAACCGGAGGAAGAAGAGAGTCCGCCGGTTGGCGGGAATGCGTTACCGGGAGGGTGTCCGCAACCGGAACGCCTGTCACCGGCAGACCACTGCGATCATCCGCAAGAACGGACTGATTGCGGTGGAGAAGTTGGACATCAAGGGGATGTCGACGAAGGGCCTGAAGCGGAAGGGCCTGAATCGAGAGATGCTCTCACAGCAATGGGGGCTGCTGCGGAATCAACTCCAGTACAAGGCAGAGTGGGCCGGTCGGGGGTTCGTGGAAGTCAACCCACAATACACATCGCAGGACTGTCACCGTTGTGGCGCCCGGAATCGACCGGGAAGGAGCGAGACGTATCACTGCTCAGCCTGTGATCTCAGAATGGACAGGGACCACAATGCCGCCCTGAACATTCTCAGGGCGGGGGTTCTTGCCCTGGGTGCCGAAACGTGGGCCAGCGGGCCGAACGTGGCGCCGGAACGGTGTGCTGACGTCAAGTCAGATATATAAGCCCCAGGTAGCTTGCGCAACAGGAGGACGCTTGCCCCGACCCAATCTGCTGGTGCTGATGACCGATCAGCAGCGTGCCGACACGGTGGGTCCTGCCTCTCCCTGCCGGACCCCCAACCTGGACCATCTGGCCGCCCGGGGGACCCGTTTCCTGCGCTGCTACTCCACTAACCCCATCTGCTCGCCCAGCCGGGCCAGCTTGATGACGGGGCTCCTGCCCCACAGCCACGGCATGGTCGACTGCACCCATACGGTGGAGCCCTATCGCGCCGATCTGAAGGCGGGGCTTCCGTTCTGGAGCCGGCGGCTGCGGGAGGCCGGGTATCGCACCGGCTACTTCGGAAAATGGCACATCGAGCGCTCGAACCGGCTGGAGCAGTTCGGGTTCGATTCCTATGAGCTGATGGAGAGCTTCGAGGCGGCCGAAGTGGGGTGCCGGAGGGTCCCCAACACCGGTTACCTGGAGCGACGCCGGAGTCTGGGTCTTCCCGAATCGGACCGCCGCTGGGAGCGGAGGGGCATGGTTCGCCACCGCGGGTATCGGGACCTGCTATTGCACGGCGTCGTGGACGAGCCGGTGGAGGGCACCGGCGAGCACTACGTCTACTCTCGCGGGATCGACTTTCTGACCGGGTCGGCCCGGCAGGAGCAGCCCTGGTGCCTCTTCCTGAGTACCGTCGGACCCCACGATCCGTACGTCGTACCGCGGGAGTACCGGCGTCTCTACGACGCCCGCGCCCTGGCGCCTCCCCCCAGTTTCCAGGATGATCTGGCCCATCGGCCCGGCATCTACCGGCGGATGCAACGGGTCTGGGACCAGATGCAATGGTCCGACTTCGCCGAGGCCACCGCCTGCTACTACGCCTTCTGCTCCCTCATCGACGACCAGGTCGGACGGGTCTTGAGGGTCTTGGAGGAGACGGGGCAGTCGGAGAATACGCTGGTCCTGTTTCTTTCGGACCACGGCGACTACATGGGCGCCCATCGCCTGATGCTCAAGGGGGTCCCCGCCTTCGAGGAAGCGTATCGTGTGCCTTTGATCCTGAAGGGTCCGGGGGTGAGACCGGGGCAGGAGGCCCCCGGGATCGTCAGCCTGCTGGACGTGGCTCCGACCCTGATGGAGCTGATGCTGGGAGAGGGCTTTTCCTGCCACGGCCGTTCGCTGCGTCCGCTGTTGGGGGGAGACGGCTCCGGCTGGGATTCACAAGCCTACGCCGAGATGCAGGGACAGCGGATGGCCTACACTCAGAGGGTCCTCTGGCGTGGGCGGCACAAGTACGTCTTCAACGCCTTCGATGAAGACGAGATCTACGACTTGGAGCGGGACCCACACGAGCTGCACAACCTGGCCGGGAGCCGCGGGCCGCTGTGCCGGGAGATGGCCGCGGGCATGTGGGAGATCGCTCGAAGTACCGGAGACTACAATCTTTACGAGTCGCAGTACGGGTGCTTCCGCTGGGCTCCGGTGGGGCCGGAATCGGGGACGTAGAAGGGGGCGCACTCCCCAACCGCCCGGAAACGGGGATTGAACCTCCAGAAAAACAGAGAAAGTCCAGGCAGAAGTCGGCTGTATGATCAAAGGTCTTCGGTGCAGAATGGATAGAATATGAAATACCGAGTAGTTCTTATGCGATCGGAAGAAGGCTATAGCATTTCGTGTCCTGGACTTCCCGGGTGCTGGTCACAGGGTAAGACAGAAGCGGAAGCCCTCGAAAATATTAGGTCTGCGATTCAGGAGTACCTGACGGCGGTAAAGAAAATCTCTGAGGGACAACAAACCCGAGAGGTTGAGGTCGCCGTCTAGCGTGCCGAAGATCCCAGGAATTAATCACCTTCGGGCGGTTCGTGCGCTTGAGAAAGCTGGTTTCCAGATCGTGAATCAAGGTAAGCACGTGGTCATGAGCGACGGAAGGCGGCTACTCACAATTCCTCGCCACAATCCGGTTAATGCCTATACGATGGGTGGCGTCGTTCAAGATGCTGGCTTGACGGTGCAACGGTTCAAGGATCTCCTTTAGACTGAACTTCCAGCCTGTCTGACTTGATTCTTCGCTTCACATCATTGATTTGAATGGGCTTGCCTCGAATTTTGTTCCGTAGAATGTACCCAGGGACCAGTAGGAAGGGACAGTCTTGTCCCCCATATGGGAGGGGAAACTTCAGTCCTCCAATTCTTCTATGGAATCGGCGACCGGAAATCCGCCGCTCCAGGCCCCTACGGCGCACCGAACTGGAAGGAATAGAGGTTCGCGTCCCGCAGCACGAAACGGAGGCGAACCGTCTGCCCCTCCAGCGCGCTCAGGTCTTCGTTCTCCCCCCAACTGACGACCCGGTCCAGCTCATCCCCGTAGATCTCGCTGCTGTCCTTCAGGTTGAAGCCGAGGACGGGACGGGAGAAGTGGTTGAGCACCTCCACCCGGACCGATCCCGTCACCGAGGTGGAGTAGTTGATCCGCAGGCGGCTCCCCTTGAATTGCAACGGCCGGGTCGTGAACTCCCCTCCCAGATCGGGGGCATGGACCGAGATGAACCCGTCCTGCCGCAGCGTCACCCGCCGGATGTGGGCATCGGGGGTCCGGTAGTTGTGGGTCATGTACATGGAGAGCTCTCCCGGAGCGGTCCGGACCAGGCCCGAGCCGAAGGACATGGCCCGTTCGTGCCAGTTGTTCCGGTCGAGTCCGGGACGGATCCAGGCTTCGCGGAAGGTCCGCTGCCAATGGAGCCCGTCGCGGCTGCTGAGCAGGGCGATGTCCGAGAGGCCGGGAAAGGGCCAGCCCTCGCCTTCCCGGTCCAGGATGAAGCGCATGGGAAACATGAGGTAGACGTTCCGGGCCCAGGGATAGGGAATGGCGGCGCTGGTGTAGAACTGTTCCCGGGGGTGGGTCCCGAAGGGGATCTCCACCCATTCGGGGCCGTCCCAGGTGAGGAAGTCCCGGGAGGTGAAACGGCGAATGGTCCGATTGGCCTCTCCGCTGGTTCCCGAGGCGTCCAGTTGCTTTTCCGGGGTGGCTCCCCACCAGCCGCGCTTGTAGATGACGTACCGGGACTGCCAGGGATCCCAGAAGGCGGCATGAGGACCGTCGTTGACCTGGTCCTGGAGGCGCCGGATCAGGGGTTCGGGCTGGATCGGTTCCCAATGCAGCCCGTCCGCAGAGACCAGCCCGTGGATGTCCCGGGTCTGGACGATGGCCTTGTACCTTTCCCCCTCCGGCACGCCGGGGTTCGGGTCCTTGAAGACGCACATGTTGATCCCCTGGTTGCCGACCGTGGGCCAGATCAGGTTATTGTCGGTCGAGCCCTTCGACTCCACCAACCCCAGCGAGGGGCGCTCCCAATGAATCCCGTCCTTGCTCTCGGCGTAGGCCGTCTGGGCCACGCCGTCATGGTTGCCTTGGGAGACCCGGTACCACATCCGGAAGCGCTCCCCGTCCCGGATCACGATGGGATGCCATGAGGTGTCCCCCTCCCACGGTTTGTCGTAACGCAGGACCTCTTCGCGCAGCACCGGCCGGTGCTGCTCGAATTCGGCGCCGCGCATCTCGTCGATGAGATCCCGGTCCAGAAAAAGCTGACGGTCGGAGCCGACGTCGACGACGGATTTTCCGCCCAGCAACGGCAGTGACAGCAGCAGGCAAGCCAGAACAACTCTTTTCATTTCTCCTCCTGGGGCAGAATAGGTTCAACGCCGGACCCGGTCAACTTACCGCGGAGGACATGGTCCGAAGCTGACGCTCATGGGCTGTGTGGTTGCGCTCAGACCGGAAAGGCATTCCCGCGGCACCTCGTTCTCACGCGTCAGTTTTCCGGGATTATTCCATTGCGCAACCTCCTCGCACTGCGGTGCAAGATCCGGTTGCATATCAGTCCGTGGTGAAAGTCCCGCGAGCACCGAGACCGTTCCTGCGCCCGCCGGACAAGGCGCGATTCGGGTGCATACCGGGAGTATGTGCCCGAATCGCAACGCCGTCCGCCGGGATGCAGGGACGGTCGAATGCCGTGATGACTTTTGCCACGGGCTGTTAAGAAGCGGAGCCAGGCTCCGGCCGTCCAATGCCGGCCCTTCCGGGAGCGGAACCTCACAGAGGTCCAGAAGGGTCGGAAGCAGGTCGATATGGGAGGCCGCCAGGTCCAGGGTCTTTCCCGCCGGGAGCTGGCCCACCCAGCGTGCGAAGAACGGCGAACGGATCCCTCCCTCGTAGACGGTGGCCTTTTCTCCCCGCAGGTTCGCGTTGTAGCGGCCGACCCCCTTCCACATGGCGTCCATCCGGTGCCACTCTCGAGACCGGAATTGCTGCATCTGGCGGCTGCTTTCCATCTGGGGGCCGTTGTCCGACAGGAAGACGACGATCGTATTTTCCTCCAAACCCAGCTTCTCCAAGGACTCGAGGATGCGCCCGATCCCATCGTCCAGGCAGGTGATCATGCCGTAGACCTTGGCCAGGTGGGGAGACAGGCCCTTCTCGGTGTATTCCTGCTCGTACTTCAGGGGGACCTGGTTGGGAATGTGGGGAGCGTTGTAGGACAGGAAGAGGAAGTAAGGGGCGGCTCCGGTTGGACTCGACGAAACGGAGGGCGGCGTCGGTCAAGGCGTCGGTGATGTAGTTGCTGATCCGCACCGGAAGGCCGTTGTGCTCCAGGGCGGTGTCGAAATAATCGTCGATCATGCCGTCCCGGAATCCCAGAAACTCGTCGAAACCGTGGGTCAGGGGACCGTATTTTCCGTACCTGCCCAGGTGCCACTTCCCGATCAGCGCGGTTTGGTATCCGGCGTCCTTCAAGGCTTCGGCCAGGGTCACCTCCCGGTGTCTCAGCACTTCAGCCCCCAGAAACGGCCAGAGGACGCCGGTTCGCTGGTTGTACCGGCCCGTGAGCAGGCCGGCCCGGGTCGTCGCGCAGAGCGGGGTCACATAGAATTCCTTGATTCGGACCCCTTCCCGGGCCAGACGGTCCAGGTTCGGCGTCCGCAGGACGTCGTTGCCGTGGACGCCCACGTCGCCGTAACCCTGGTCGTCGGTCAGAATCAGGATGACGTTCGGCCGCCGGGAGGACGCACCGGGTACGAAATGGAGAACGGCGCAGACCACGACGAGCAAAGCCGCAGTCCAAGCCATGCCCTTCACCATGGTGGAAGCCACCTGAAATCCTCCTTTCGTGGAGCCCAACCTGGGCTTAGGATCTTCGGGCAGTAGACCTTCAATCCTGCCAGAAGACCACGCCCATGTGATACCGCTGGTGCCAGGGGAGGCGGGAACAGTAGTAAGCGGTGAGGATGGTGCCGTCGTCCAACTGGACGCTCGAAGGGTAACCGCCGTCGACTCCGCCGGCTCCGCTGCTGGAGACGTGAGCGGCTGTCTTGAAGAGGACCCGGGGAGCATCCCAGGTGAGACCATCGTCCCGGCTGATCCGCGCATGGACCCCGAGCGCTCCGCGAAGGCGTGAGCCGTAGGAGAGGAGGATCGAGCCGTCCCGCAGTCTCAACAGGTCCGCGGGAATCTCCTTCGGCAAGGAAACGGGTCCTCGCCCCTTCCACGTCTGCCCGCCGTCGCCGGAGGCGAACAGCTCCAGATGCTCATCCTTCATCCCGCCCCATCGGATGGTGCGGCTGGCGGCGAGCATCTTCGCGCCGTCCAGAGGCAACAGTGCCGTTTCGTTGTAGCTGTCCGCGGCGATCAGGCGAGGGTTGCCCCAGGTCCGTCCGTCGTCGTCGCTGAAGAAGATCCAGGCCGTATTCCTGGCGAGATCTCCGGGACCGTGGGAATAACACGATATAGCGAGTCGCCGGCCCGGAAGCAGTACGATATCGCCGTAGGGAATCGGGTCCTCCATCTGAGGCGGCACCTTCATCTCCGTGCGGGTCCAGGTCCTGCCGCCGTCCTCGGAACGGCAGATTCTGGGCGTCAGAAGGAATCTCTTCTTGTTGGGAACGGGCGGTTCGCCCCCTCGGGACGGGACGTTGCCCCAGCCGCCGGCCAGGACGACCAGGGCGCCGCCGTGAGTCAGGCCGGCTCCGTAGATCATGTGATTGGTCCCGGGTGCGTGAGGCGCCGCCACGCTCAAAAAGGACCAGGTCTTGCCGCCGTCCCGGCTGATCCAGCATTCGGTGCTGCCTTCCCACAAGCCGTGGGCGGGTTCGCCGAAGACCGTCGCCACGATGGAACCGTCCGGCATGAGCGTCAGGTTGGGCCAGTTGCCCTTGTTGTCGATGGCCACGTACCGTTCCAGGTTGTCCATCCTTCGCTCTTCCGCCGGCTTCGTCTGCAGAATCGCGTCGGAGTAGCTCTTCCGGATCCAGGTGCTCATGTGACTGAATGAACCCGCCTGGGGTGTTGCACCATGGGCCCGGTTCAGGGCGTCGGTTTCGAGCTGGTCCTTGCCGATGGCGTCGTCGTTGAAGATCGCGTCTGCGGGGTTTCGGCTGCCCCGGAGGGCTTCGATTTCGTCGATGAAGGTGCGGCCACCGCGATTGACGACGTAGAAGGCCAGGTACCGTCCGCCGACTCGCAGTCCTCCGGTCCAATAGTCTCCCGACACGAAGCGGCGGCGAACGGAAGCTCCTTCAGGGAGGACTTCGTTGACCAGGTCGGTGACGAAGCGCCAGGTCTCGCCGTCGTCCGACACGTAGGCCAGCACGGCGGTTGGGATTTTGATGTCCGGGTTTCCCGACGCGGTGTGGAGGCCAAGGGTTTCGATCGGATGGACCGTTCCCAGGTCGAACCCGATCATCACTCCGGGTAGGGAGCCAAGGTCCCATCCGACGGATCCCTCGTGGTCCCAGAAGTTTGTCCCGCTGTCCGATTGCCAGAGTTTTCCGTCGGTCAGGTCGGATTTGTCGGCGGTACCGCAGTGGCTGCAGTTCGGTGGGACGGAGAAAGTTGCCTCCTTGCCGGACAGCAGGTTGTCTCCCGGAAGGGGGAGGATTCGTTGGGCGGAGACCGGTCCGGTCAGGATGGCCGCCAGGAACAGGGCGGCTGAGTACAAATGGGCTCGTCGTAGATATGGGGTGAAGGGCAGGCGCGAAACTCGGTGGTCTGGATTCTGGTGCTTGCTAGGAGTCTGCGCGGTAGGAATGATCGTAGCGAGAAAGCGGGGAATCGAGGCCAGATTTTCTCGATTTTGAGGTGCATAGTCGTTCTATTCGCCGAGAAATCGGGGAAATATGGACCGATTCTACCGCTTTCGCAGTAGATCAATTTCTGCCGCGCAGGCTCCTAGGGTGGGTCATTTTTCGCCTCCTTCTTCCCAGCATAGTTGAAGCTGACGATTGTTCCTTTATTCGTGCGGAAACAGGGATCGCTTGAAGGAAGCGCGGAGGGGGGCTTTCGCCCCCCTTGACCCCCCAATCGGCGGCAAGAAAGCCGCCGCTCCACGTCGCGCTCCAATGGCAACTTCTTGTCAGGCCAGTTGGGCGATGATCTTGTCGTGGACCAGTGTCCGGATGGTGTCCTGAAAGACGTTGAGGGTCTCACCGATGTCTTCTTCCGAATGGGCGGCGGAGGTCACTCCTGCCGTGAAGGAGAGTACATCGACGCCTCTGATTTGAAGATTCTTTTGAAACGCGGACACGACCTTTCCGGGTATCCCCTTCAGCCGGGTGGCGTCGGTGGTTCGAACCGCAACGCGATCGGTGGCGCCCGAACCGGGGTGGGCTTCCAGGTAGACATGGAAACCGGAAGAGTCTCCGTAGGCGTAACCGGCCACCCGCTCCCTTTCCAGAATCTCCTCCATGCCGTCGCGAAGCAGCGCGGCCATGCGGT
The DNA here is from genome assembly GCA_965263035.1 of Acidobacteriota bacterium. GTDB lineage: Bacteria > Acidobacteriota > UBA6911 > RPQK01 > JAJDTT01 > JAJDTT01. The sequence goes on along the minus strand of OZ253580.1, from coordinate 1,969,332 downwards.
CGGCTTGGGCTTGGGGCCGGCCGGTCGCGACCTGTTTCAGGGTGGCGATCCCGGCTGCCGCCGAAAGGGGGTTGGCGTTGAAAGTGCCGAGATGCTGGATCCTCTCGTGCCGATCGTGGCGGGGATCTCCCGTGAAATCGAACAAGCTCATGATGTCGGTCCGGCCCACCAGGGCTCCGGCGGGGAGTCCGCCCGCCATGATCTTTCCCAGAACGCTCATGTCGGGTGTGATTCCCACGAGTCCCTGGTAGCCGCCCGGACTGTACCGAAAGCCGGTGATGACTTCGTCGTAGATCAACAGCACCCCGTGATCCGCGGTCAGGCGGCGCAGCTCGTGGTTGAAATCGGGACTCAGAGGGACCCGGCCCCACGACGCGCCGGACGGCTCCAGCATCACGGCGGCAATGTCGGGATCGTTGCGGAGCGTCTCCTCCACCAGGTCAAGATCGGCAGGAATCACCACGATGGTGTCCAGGGTGGCGGGAGGGATGCCGGCTGAGATCGATTCGTCGAATGGAGGCATGGCGCCCTTGCCCACGTAGTCGTGCCAGCCGCTGAAATGGCCCTCGAAACGGAGTACCTTGGTGCGCCGGGTGAATGCCCGGGCAACTCTCAACGCCAGCATCGAACCTTCCGTCCCGGAGTTGACGAAACGAACGCGCGCGGCTGAGGGAATCAACTGCTGGATCAGGCCGGCCCACTCGACCTGGACCGGGTGATCCATTCCAAAGTGGAGTCCGTTGCCGATCACCTCGCGGACGGCGTTCAGCACTTCGGGAGGGGAGTGGCCCAGCAGACAGGCCGCGTTTCCCATGCCGTAGTCGATGTACTCGTTTCCATCCGCGTCCCACATTCGGGACCCCACGGCGTGATCGATATAGCGGGGGAAGGGAAACGAAAATCGCAGGTCGTGACCGACGCCACCGGCGGTATTACGCTTCGCCTGCTCGAAGAGTTCTCGGCATCTGGGACCCCGCTCGACGTAGGCGGTCAGCCAACTGTCGGACATATCTGCTTCTCCTGGAGTGGTTAGTCGGCCCGAATCGTCACCCGGGTCAGATAGGGGGAGGCGTAACCCATACCGGCGATCAGCGTGGCCCGGTATTGGAGCCAGGAATCACCCTCCCCTCGCGAGAGCCGGCCGGATTCCGGGACCGCTTTCCAGACGGCGTTCTCAAGACCGCCGCGGTCGGGTGCAAAACGGGCCAGAAGGAGGATCCGGGATCCTCGCGGGGTTTCTCCCTGCCAGGTCAGCTTGACCTCTTTCGGCCATGCGGAAAAATCGAGCGCCGGCGAGGTGAAGGACGCTTCGGGTTTCCGGGTCGCCAGGTTGCCCACATCCACGTTCTGCAGAAAATGCGGGCCCGGTGCCGGCAAGTAGCTCCGATTCGCGACCGAGAATCCGTCCTGAGCGCCCCAGTAGAGATAGCTCTCGGCACTGTGGTTGTCTTCGCCCACCGAGAGCTTGTGGTTCACCACCAGCAGATCGGTGTGCCCGTCGTAGTCCATGTCCGCCGCCATCAGAGCCGAAGGGGACTCGCCCGGCAGGTCGGTGCGGCGCCGCCCCGAAAATCCCTCTTGCTCGTCGTTCCAGAAGAGCAGGACCGGAAGCTTCCGGTGGCTGCGGGACTCGTATTGGGAGACGGCCAGATCGAGGCGGTCGTCCCCGTTCAAGTCCGCCGCCACCACGTCGATGGCCCCCACGGTGGGAAACTCGAACCTGGGTTCGGTCTCCAGCCCGCGGTCGTTCCCATGGTAGATCTTGATCCAGGAGTCGGCCCGGTCCACCCCGTCATCCCTGGAATAGGGCCGCAGCAGGACCAGATCCAGCCAGCCGTCGGCGTCCAGGTCCGCCACCTCCACGTTGCCGATTCCCGGCTCCTTCAACAGTTGGACCCGTTCGGACGAATAGCCTTCGGGTCCGCCCAGCAGAATCTTGCTGTAGGGACTTCCGATGTCGGCGGCCAGGATGTCCAGCCAGCCGTCCCGGTCGATATCGAGCAGCCGGCAGTTCTGGCCCAGGTGGGCCACGCCGGGAATCCGGATCTGGCGGTCGGGATCCGAGAATTTCCGGGGGCCTCCCCAGGCGAGGAAAAGCGTGTCGAAATCGAATCCCACGATGTCCAGCCAGCCGTCCCGATTCAGGTCGGCGATCTCCCAGGAACCGTTCTCGTTGAGGTCGAATTCGCTGCGTTTCTCCACCGCGGGTCCGTCAGGGGTCCCCCAGTACAGGTAGCTGGCTCCGGGCAAGCCCGAGTAGTGCCGTCCCGAATTGGCCACCAGCAACTCCGCATGGTCGTCGTCATCCAGATCGACCATGGCGACGCCCATGGCCATGACGCAGGGATAGCGGCTGACGAAGGCGGGAGAATAGCCGCGGTGGGGTCGTCCCCAGTAGACGTAGACGAATTCGTCCTTGCCCCCGGAGATCCCGCTTCCCGTGTTTCCGAAGAGCAGGTCCTGCCGGTTGTCGCCGTTCAGGTCGCCGACGGCCACGGCGGCGGCGCCGAAGGTCTGGAGGTCAGTCCGGCGCGCGTCGGCATACCCATGAACGCTTCCCCAGTAGACATAAGAGGAGACGTCCAGGTTGCCGTACGTTCCCTCGGAGTAGTTGGCGAAGATGAGCTCGGGAAAGCCGTCCCGGTTGAGATCGGAGACGGCCACATCCCTGGCGTTGAGTGTCGGTACGGGAGTTTCCGAGCCGTCCTTGCCCCAGATGACCGCCGAGGCGTCCCCGCCGGCCAAGATGATCTCCAGCCTGCCGTCCCCGTCCAGGTCCGTCAGACGGACCCTCGCTCCGCCCCGGTTCACGGTCTTCCGCAGGACCGGCCGGCGGGACTGGAACTCGAAGAGTTGCAGCTTCGTCTGCGACAGCGCTGCCAGCACCGTGGTCCGATCCCCGGTCCGGGCGGTCTCCAGCGATACCAGGCCGGGGATCTGAAACCGCGCCGCCGACTCCGGATCGGGCCCCTTCTCGCGTCCCCAGTAGATCTCGAGTCCTCCCTCTTCGCCAGCGGTGGCGAAGACCAGGTCAGGGTGGCCGTCTGCGTCCAGATCGGCGATCCGGCAGCCAACGGCGCCCTCGGTGGGCACGGCGCTGCGATGACGTTCCCCATAGAAATCGTTGGACCCCCAGTAGATGTAGGACCCCGGATTCGCCCGGCCCGGGCCTGTCCGGTTGGCGAAGACCACGTCCTGCCGGCCGTCCTGGTTCAGGTCTCCCACGGCCACGTCCCGGGCCCCCGCCGTAGGCAGTGCGGAGCGGGACTCGCGCCGGTAGCCGAATTCGGACCCCCAGTAGATGAGGCTGTCGGAGAAGGGGGTGTCCCCCAGCCCCGAGGAAGCGAAGACGATGTCGGGATGGCCGTCACCATCGACGTCGCTGAAGAGGACGGCGCTGGGGCGGTCGGCCGCAAGCCGGAGCGTGCTGGAGCGGCTCTTCTCCTCCTGCAGCCACAGGTCGTACAGGGCCAGGGACCGGTGCAAGGGCGAGAGGATCGACCGGTAACCGCGGTTGGTCTGCAGGTAGCCCAGAGCGTCGACGCTGCCCACCATCACGTTGTGGGTGCTGGCGAAGGGGAGGTCGTAGTAGCCGTCGTTGTTCAGGTCCCAGCGTCGAATCAACTGGAGGCGGCCGCCGCGGGAGACGTAGATGTCCTGTCCTGCATGTTCGAAGCTGCCCTTGGAGAAGCTATCGAATCCCTCATGCACGATCTTGAACTCGGCGCCTTGAGCGAATTCCAAGGTGACGAGAAACGGCAGCAGGGTCCAGAGGGTGGTGATCGTCTTCATAAATCGTCAGCGACCGGCGGTCGGCCTCTTAGGAAATCGCATCTCGCTCTCCGTTATGGTCGATGGCCGGGTCAGAGACTTAACAGTCCGTGGTGAAAGTCCCGCGAGCACCGAGACCGTTCCTGCGGCCGCCGGACAAGGCGCGATTCGGGTGCATACCGGGAGTATGTGCCCGAATCGCAACGCCGTCCGCCGGGATGCAGGGACGGTCGAATGCCGTGATGACTTTTGCCACGGGCTGTTAAATCAGGGCCCGCCGTGCCATGTCTTCCACCACGTCTTCGAACGAGATGTTCTCTTCAGCGGCTCTTTCCTCGAATGCGGCTAAATCCTCAGAGTCTTCGTCTAGCGCGAGGCGGACAGCCTCATTGACAAAGTCGGAGAGACTCCGCCCAGTCTCGATCGATTTAAGTCGCAATGACTGGTGGACTTCGGCGTCAAAGTAGATGATCGTTCGTTTCTGGTCGGAAAACACTCTCGCATTCTGATCCTTTTGCGACGGAACATCAAAGTCAGAGTTTCGCCGAAAATTTGTAGCGCGAAATTTGTTCAGGATCCCCTGGGAGGGGGGACATTCTTGTCCCCCATGAACCCAAGAATCGGCGGTTGGAAACCGCCGCTCCCAATCGGGGGTTAAAAACCCCCGCTCCCAGCGCTCGTCTTAATGTCACGGCCCCGAGGTGAAACGGCGCGTCTCGAGGGGCACTCCGTAGACCTCCTCCCCGGGACCGTAACCTCCGCCCTCGGCGCCGATATCGTATTGGTAGTCCAGGATGAAGGTCATCAGGTCCGCCATCTCCTGTTGCGAAATGGTTTCTTCCAGCTCCTCCGGCATCAGGGACTGCCCGGTGGCTCGAATCTCATGGATGTCCTTCCTCAGCAGAGTGTTCTGCAACTCCTCGCTCTCCACCAGGGTGATGCTGGCTGCCGTCTCCTGGGCCATGAGGCCGGTGTAGAGACGGCCCTTCCGGTCGGTCACCACGTACTGGGTGAACTGGGGCTCCACGACCCGGTTCGGATCCAGGATGCTGGTCAGGAGCGTATCCCGGTCCTGGTAGCCGGCCACGATAAGATTCGGACCGACCAGATGCCGGGTGGAGCCCAACCGATGGCACTTGATGCATTCGCGGCGGTAGACCTTCTCGCCGCGTCCCCGGTCTCCCGGCAGCGTCAAGGAGGCCTGGTAGTTGGCCAGAACCTCCAGCCGGTCACCGGGCGTGGAGGCCTCGAAGAGTTGCAGAGACCGGTCGCGGATCCCCTGGTCGTTGTGGTTCGTCAGGAGCTCGCGGCGTTTGGCGTCGATCTGGTGGGCCGGCACCGTCTCGGACTCGATGGCGTCCAGCAGGGCGCGGGTCCATTCCGCCCGCGACAGCACTCCCGAAAGGACGCCGCCCCGGACTTTGGGCGTCTGGGCGCCCCACGACTCCAGCAGGAGCGGGGCGATCTCCGAATCGTCGTAGCCGGCCAGAGCCTCGATGGAGGCGAGCTGCACCGCTTGGGGCTGCCGGGGATCGATCAGATTCGTCAGGGCCTCCTGGACCTCTTCAAGAGTGGCGTGCCGGATCAGCCGAATCGCCGCCAGGCGTTTTTCTTCGGGGACCTCAATGTCGGCAGCCGCCGCGAGAGCGGCCTCGAAGTGCGTGCGGATCATGCGGGTGGCTGCCGGATGGATGTTGTTGAGGCGGGTGAAAGTCCGGCCGTCGATGGCGAGTCCCTCGGCGAGGCTGGTCACGATGGCCAACTGCAGGTCCGGCTGTGAGGCCAGCGCTGCGTGGGTGGCCGCCGCTCGGGTCAGACGGCGGAGTTCCGAGGCTTTGCCCCGGCCCCCGACGACGCGGGCCAACGGAGGCAGCCACTGTCCCGCGAGCGGCTCCTGCTGAAACTCTTCCAGGTCCGCCAGCTTCGTGAAGAGCCGGTCGGCCAGGCGGGTGCTGGAGCTCAGGACCGAGTTTCGGATCCAGCGGTCTCCGGCATCGCTGCGGGCGATCTTCACCAGGGCCGGGAGAACCCGCCGGTCCCCGATCTCTCCCAGAGCCAGGGCTACCCGCAGGCGCACCCGGGGATTCTCGTCCCCGGCCAGCTCCAGGATCTTCCGGAAGAGCCGTCCGGAACGCTTCATCCGCTGCTCCGCGTGCGGCACGGCGTGCTCCCGGACCCCGGGGGAGGAATCGGACAACGCCCGGGCCACGTCCTCGTTCCGGAGAGCGCCCAATCCGTGGAGCGACCAGAAGGAGTGCATCCGGGCCAGCGGACGCTCGCTCTCCTTCAGCAGGCGCCGCAGCAGCGGCACCGCGGCTTTGTCCTGGCGCTCGAAGATGAGCCGGTGCGCCGTCTCCCGCCACCAGCCGCCAGGGTGCTCCAGATGTCCCACCAGCTCCTGAATGCCGGCCTCGCCCAGCCGGGGTGCCGGAGGCGTCTTGAAATCGAGCGGCGCCACCCGGTAGATCCGTCCGTGTTCGGAACCTCGGGAGAAATCCAGATGCTCGAGAACCCGTTCCGGGACGTGGCCGTGCTCAACCAGTTCGCGGCACATGTCCAGCACGTAGAGAGTCCCGTCGGGAGCGTTGACCGAGTTGATGGGACGGAACCAGTTGTGGCTGGAACGAAGGAATTCCTTGCCTTCGGGTTCGCGGCGAACCGCTTTGAAGGTGACACCGTCGGGTTCCAGGACGCGCCGGTGGAACAGATTGGCAGTGGCGGCTCCGGTGAAGATATTGCCCCGGTACTCCTCCGGATACGCGTGTCCGGTGTAGACTTTCACTCCCGCCCAAGCGGCGGCGAACTCCTGGTAGTTCTCCCGGCCGCCCTCTTCGAGCCGCGCGATTCTTCCCGCGAAGATCCGCCGGGCCTCCCGAATCTTGCGCCACCGTTCGATGGGGCTGCTCCGGTAGATGGGGAGCCGTCCCTGGGTCAGCGGGTTGACCTCCATGGAACCCATGGTCAGGTACCCGTGGAGGTCGAAGAAGAGGTAGGGGTTCCGCTCCAGGTATCCGGGCGGCATGACCACATGCCGGCCGAAGGATCCCGCCCGGCAGACGTAGCGGTTGAACCACTCGTCGAAGGTGTACCCGAACTGAAAGGTCTGGTTGGTGAGCTCCATTTCGAGGCTCACCGGACTGAAGCGGAAGTCCCGGTTGTAGACGGAGACGGGCTCGGCCTCGGGCTGGCCTCCCGGACGAATGTAGCCGCCGTTGCCGCCGGTGGAGGCGTAGATCTTGTGGTCGACGCCCCACATGATGTTGTTGAGCATCTGCTGCTCGTTGGTGACGCCGAAACCGGTATAGATCTGCTTCCGGACGTCGGCCCGGCCGTCGCCGTCCGTGTCCTTGAAGTAGAGGACGTCCGGCGGCGCCGAGACGAAGAGCCCCCCTTTCCAGACCGCCACGCCGGTGGGCCAGACCAGCTTGTCGGCAAAGACCTGGGCCGTTTCGTAGTAGCCGTCTCCGTCCCGGTCCTCCAACATCCGAATCCGGCCCGTGCCGGCCTCGCCGGGCCGCGGCTGGCGCGGGTAGCCGTAGAACTCGGCCACGTACATGCGCCCGTTCTCGTCGAAGGTGGCGGACAACGGTTCCACCACCTGAGGCTCGTGGGCAGCCAGTTCCACCCGGAAGCCCTCGGCGGCCTCGATGGTCTTCAGGGATTCGGCCGGATCCAGCGCCGGTATCGGTTTCAGGTACTCGCGGAGCTGATCCGGATTTCTGGAGATATCGGTGATCCGCCGCCACTCTTCCCGTTCCTCATCCGGACCGCCCGTGCAGGCGAGAGGCAGAAGCAGAGTCACGAGCATCAGAAACCCGTGGAGCCTGCTTCGATTCGCGGGTTGGACTGTCTGAGGCTGAATCGCAGCCGGTTGAATACGGGAAAATGAAATTTGTCTCATGGCGATCATGATGCGCCGGATGTTCCAGGGCTTCAAGCGCGGCGGCGAGTCGGGACTTGGCGACTGCACCACGCGATTTCAGTCAAGCTGGGTCCACGAAATAATCGAGTGCATGACGAGGCCTGCGATCGGCGATCTCGGTCGGGGCAAGGGAGTAGGGTATAGGGCCTTAGCCTCGCATTTGTCATCGCGTTTGAAGAGGGGTCGTCTTGTGGGGCTCCCAGCCGAAATCGGCCGTGGAGGACGGGAAAGGTAATTTCACCACAGATCAGAGGAATCGAGACATGTCGGAGCATCACGCGACAGTGGAATGGGAAAGGGGCTCTGTCGAATTCAAGTACCGGTCCTACTCCCGCGATCACACTTGGAAGTTTGAGGGTGGGGTTCGAGTCAGTGCGTCCGCAGCGCCCGCCTTCTTTGGGAATCCGAACCTGGTCGATCCCGAAAAGGCATATGTTGCGTCACTCGCGAGTTGTCATATGCTCACCTTTCTCGCGATCGCTGCTCGAAAGCGGCTGGTCGTGGATCGCTACCAGGATGCAGCGGTAGGATTCCTGGAGAAGAACGCGGATGGGAAGTTGGCCGTGACTCGTGTGGTTCTCCATCCCAAGGTCTCCTTTGGATCCCTGCCACCATCTCCCGAAGGGTTGGAGAAGATCCACGAACTTGCACACAAGGAGTGTTTCATCGCCAACTCCGTCCGCACTTCAGTAACGTTCGAGATCGACTGAGGGATTTGACAAACCTGGGGTCAACTTGACGAGGACTCTACCGCTCTGGGGCGGATGGGCAAGATCCACCGCAAATTCCCGGTTGCGGTACGCGGTCGGCATTCTCACCCGAGGGCAGTGTCTCAGTTGGAATCCCGGATCGATGAGAAGGCGGACGCATGTTCGATACGCGGTCCGTCCAGGCCGTCCCCGGAGAGGGCGAGGCCCATCAGACCCGGCCCGGCATATCGGCATGACATGCCCCGCACAGCCTTCCGGCTAAAACCGAAGCGCCGGTAATAGGACGGATCGCCAAGCACGACGCCTGCCGCCCAGCACTCCGCCCTTGCCCGTTCAAGTCCAGCCTCGATCATTGCGGCGGCAATCCCCCGGCGGCGGCGGTTTGCCGCGACTGCGGCCGGCGCCAGGGAGAGCGCCGCGTCCGGTGCGCGCAGTCTTGAGAAAAGGGCATGGCCGATGACATCCGAAGCCTCCACGGCGACCAGCGAGAACACGACATCGCCGTCCTTGCGGAGTCGCTGCACGAGGCGGGCTTCGGAGGAAGTGGGGAAAGCCGCGAGCAGAAGCCCTGTGATTCCCTCCCGGTCGCCGTCCGTCTCAGGCCGGATGAGGTAGTCGGTCATCATGGCCCATTTTTTACGATTCCAGGAGACGGCTCAACCGGTGTCCATACCCGTACCATGCGCCGTCGAGTACAACATCTGCCGTCTTCATCAGCCACTGCGGGCGGCGCGGACGGTATACGGTCGCCGCTATGGCATTCTCACGGATCGACCAGCCGATCGGTCCCATGCGTTCCTCGCGTATGTGAGGAGCCAAGCGCGCTAGCGGGAACGGGCCGAGAAGAGGGCCGGCCAAGTCCGGCTCTGGTGACAGCGTGTCTTTCCGGGCGTTTTCAGGCTTCCAGTCATCGGACGAGGAAGAGAGAAGATAACTGCCCTGAGGCGGTCCTGGTTCGTTGGACCATTTGAGGGCCAAATTAAGGTAGGGAAAAGTAGACTCCGATAGTGAAATTCCGCCCTCAAATCCAGGGGACATGGCGCCGCCGAGCGACGCCAGCTTGCCGCTTGGTTGTGGTGATGTAAGTGGTCGTTTCCGGTCCGAGAGGGCCGGAAGTCCCCTTCCGGCCATGACAGATCTTCACGCCCTGGGGAGCGTCGAGTCACCCGAAGGGCCGCAGCGAGGCGGAGGAGCCGGAGGCTTGACTCGACGCTCCCCAGGGCGTATCCGGAGCTCCGGTGTCCCGACTTCACGCTGCCTCCCTCCCGTGGTGAGCTTCCCGTGGGGTCCGCCCACCCAGCGCCGAGTGCGGCCGCTCCCCGTTGTAGAACTCCATCCACTCCCCGATCACCCGTGACGCCTCGAATCCGTCCACCAGTTCCCGCAGGTACACGGCTTCGTACTTCAGCGACCGCCACAGCCGTTCGATGAACACGTTGTCCAGGCAACGACCGCGACCGTCCATCGAGCACCGCGCCCCGGACGCCTGCACCCGCTCGGTGAACACCCGGCTCGTCAACTGCGCCCCCTGATCCGTGTTGAAGATCGTCGGGACCCCTTGGGAGAGCGCCCTTTCCAAAGCCTCGACACAGAACTCGCTGTCCAGGGTGTTGGACAACCGCCACGACAGTACGTACCGACTGGCCCGGTCCATCACCGCCACCAGGTACAAATACCCTTTGTAGACCGGGATATACGTGATGTCCGCGCACCAGACCTGATGGGGTTCGTCGATCTTCAGGCCCCGGAGCAGATAGGGGTAGACGCGGTGTTCCGGCCGGGCCGTGCTGGTTCTCGGCTTCGGGTAGATGGTCTTCAGTCCCAGGAGTGGACTACCGTGACGTGGCTAGCTTGGTAGGGAGGCTTGAGTAGCGCACCCGAGTTACGTGGGATCGAAAAGCTGGTCCAAGTGCAGGAACAGGATTCGAGCGCGAGTAGAGAAGGTAACTGTCCCCTTCTCCCTCTTCCGTTCTGCGTGACAAACGCGGCGACAGCCGACACCTTACAGTTGGCCCCTTCTGCCACGAGTTGCTATGGTAATTCGGCAATGGAACTCCGAGAGTTCAGTGTCGAACGTTATAAGGGCTACGCTGAGTTGGCCAAGGTGGAACTCGCTCCTCTGACCATCCTGGTGGGATCCAATAATTCGGGTAAAACGGCTCTGGCTCAGGTGATTCAGTTGTTAGCGGGCGGCTTGGCCCCTTTAGGGGAGGACACCTCGGAGCCGCTTCCGCTGGAGTCTGGTGGAATCCGCCACGGGGAGACGTTCGAGGACTTAGTGACCGGGCGCACCGTGCATGGTCGGCTGAGATTGTCCGCCGGCCTGGCGGACGGGAGCAGCGAGTTATCGTTCTCGGCCACCGTTCGGAATGTGGTAGCGCCGGCCCGGCCATCCGAGCGCCAGATTTCGCACTGGAGCCTCAGGAGAGGCGGCGATGAGATCGTGGTGCAACGGCAAGGGTTCGACGAACGATCCCCCTACCAAGTTTGTGTCTCGGGAGCAGAGCAGGCCCCGCGGCAGATCGGTTGGCGAGGGCTGATCCCCGGCCATCCGGACAATCTTGCGAACTGGGCCGGTGCGCAAGTCGATGCCCTCAGAGCTTGGGCCCGCGGCGTTCGCTATTTGCAGTGCCCACGTAGCCTTCTCGCGTCGCCGTTCACCAGGGTAGAACACTCGCCTAGGGTTCTTGGGCCGAACGGGCAGGATACGCCCCTGGCGCTGGCGGCGGACGATGAGCTGAGGAAATCCGTTCGGGAATGGTATCGCAGGACCTTCGGGGTGAGTATCGATGTTGTGGCGCAGGGCATCTACTCTGAACTAGTGGTTGGAGCGCCGGCCCGCGACGCCAACGTGCGACTCGTGCAATCGGGCCAGGGGCTCTCGCAGGTTCTGCCGGTCGTGGTGACGGCACTGACGGCCCGCAAGGCAGGGCCGGGTGTCGACATCATCGAGCATCCGGAGGCTGAGCTCCATCCAGCAGCCCACGCGGATATCGCGGAGCTTTTGCTCGATAACCTCGCAGGACCCGCCCGGCCTCTGGTCGTCGAGACTCACTCGGAGATGTTCCTACTCCGCGCGAGACGCTGGATTGCGGAGGGGCGACTGCCGGCCGAAAATATCATTGTTTACTGGATTCGCACGGAGCCAGGGCGTGGATCAATTCTGCGGAAAATCAGAATGAGCGAGAGTGGTGAATTGGACAGCTGGCCGGATGGCGTCTTCATCGAGGACTATGAGGAGATCCTGGCCATTCGGCGCGCCGCTCGGCCAGCGGGATAAACTCGATGCGCATCGAGATCGACTTCAGCGCAGCGAATGATCCGGATGCCCACAGCTGGTTGGATCGTATTCTGTACAAGATCGAAGATGGCTGGCACGTGTGGGACACAACGTGTCAGTTGGATCCCAATGCCTTCCAGGCCACGACGTGGATTGGTGACCGTGGAACCCAAGGCGATTGGGTGCGCCAATTACTCGTCGCATCGATCCGGCGTAGTGCCTGGACCTTGGCCCCGCACGGGAGACGCGTACGCGTAACGGCACATCCAGCTGCTGCGGATGAACTTGAGCCAGAGAACGCTACCCGCCTTGCCGAGGAACCGTTCGTGATTCTGGTCGAGAATCGGATCAGTGATGGTGCGTTCGTGAAGCGCGTCGTGAAGGAGCTCGACAAAGCCCTTTTTCGCCTGTGGAATCAGAATGGAGATCCTATCCGAATTGACAGCTTGGGCGGCCAGGGACAAATGCTGGAGGAGATCAAACGTCGGGTGCAGGGGATCCCGTTTCGCCCACGGTTGGTGGCCATCATCGATAGCGGCAGGAAGGATCCCGCCGCTACGAGCAGCGCAACAGCTCGAAGGTTGCGTCATGTATGCGGGAAGCTGGGTCTGTCCTGCTGGGTTCTGGCCAAACGGGAGGCCGAGAACTACCTCCCGCGAATCCTCCTCAGTGAGCGGGAGAACGCAGGCGCAGACCATGGCCGGTTGGTTGAAGCATGGGACAGTCTCAACGACGATCAGAAGAACTTCTTCGACATGAAGCATGGCTTGCCCGAAACGCCCTCTGCGATTGAGAAGACACTGTTTCAGGGACTGTGCTCGGCCGTCCAAACGCTCCTCTCTAGTGGGTTTGGACGGAATGTGTACAAGTGCTGGAATCTCTGCAACGTGCAGGCCAAGATTGAACTTCTTAGCCGCGGACAAGGTGACCTTGAGCGTGGCATCTCCCTGATTCGGAAGGAAGTCTAGCGTCATGTCCAACGGTAGGCAGGCTCGCACAGAGGTCGTCCCAGAAGTTGTTTTTCTGGGCAAACTCGTGGAACGCATAGCGGCTGGAAAAATCCGCGTGCCGAGGTTCCAACGTGCTTTCGTGTGGAAGCAACCAGACCTGCACGCGTTGCTCGACAGCGTTTTGCGCGGTTTTCCGATCGGCTCTATCCTCGTCTGGGACACAGAGGAAACTATCGAGACCAACCAGCGCGTCGGGCCGATCGACATCAGTCCTCGCCCGGATGGGCTCGTTGGCTACCTGCTCGACGGTCAGCAGCGCGTGTCGACCCTCGTAGGCACGCTGCGGTTACCTGAAAAGGCGGAATCGATCGTGGATCAAGTTGACTGGCGCGTGTACTGCGACCTCGAAAACCAGGAGTTCCTCCGATCACCCACGGGTGGGGTCGAGCCACAGCATTTCCCGGTGGGGAGCCTGCTCAACACCGCCGGATTCTTTACCGCGTGCCGCCGCATCATCGAATCGGGAGTTTCCGACATGCGGATACTACGCTGGATCAACGAAGCAGATCGCCTCGCGAACGCGTTTCGAGACTATCAGCTCCCGCTTATTCATATCCGCGAGGCGGACCTCGACAGTGCCGTCACAGTCTTCGCCCGACTCAACCGCAAGGGGCGCAAGATGACGGCCGACGAGATGGTCTCCGCGCTGACCTACCGAGAAGGGGAGTTCCATCTTGCCGAGAAGCTGGACGAGTTCAAGGAAGAGCTCGACAGAAAGGGGTTTGGCAATCTCGATCGTGTCCTCCTTCTCAGGTCGGTGCTTGCAGCCCTCGACCGAGATATCTACGCGAAAGACTGGGCGGACCTCATGGTCAAGCCGGAGGTCCGGACGAAGCTTCCAGAAGCCTTCGACATCGCGGCGAAAGGAATCAGAGGTGCGCTGATCTTTCTCAAGGACCTGGGCGTTACATCCGATCGATTGCTGCCCTATGGGCTCCAGCTTGTGCTGCTCGGTGAGTTTTTCCGGTGGTGCCCAACGCCGTCCGCCGAAGTGGTCAAGTTGCTGAACCGCTGGTTCTGGGTGACGTCATTCACCGGCTGGTTTGGAGGAGTCAACACTGCGCAAGCTACTCAAGCGTTGAGCGAGATCCGAAACCTTGCTAGGGGCAAGGGGACTGGGTTCAGAGTTGTAGACTTCGACGCACCGGCTCGGCCGTTTCCCGATCGCTTCGATGGTCGAAGCGCCCGCGTACGTGCCTTTTTGCTCTACCTTGCGTCGCTTCAGCCTCGTGCGCTTAGTGGTGAGGGCAACCTCGATCCGGGTCAGCTGCTTTCTACCTTAGGAACTAAGGCTGTGGGATATGTGTTTTCCAGCTCGCGGATAATCGGGGAACTTTTTAGTAGCCCCGCGAATCGCATGTTCCTCGACAGTGGCCACGTTGGTCAAGCGTTCGGCGCCCTGGCTGACTTGAGTGACGACGTTCTGATGGAGCTACTACCGAGACACGGCTTCCCAGCGGAAGCAGTCCATTTGTTACGAAACGGCGACCGAGCGGGTCTAATCCGAGATCGGCTGGAGACCCTAATAGATGGTGAGCGGACATTTATGAGAGCACAGAACGTAAAGCTGCCGACGGAGCGGACGGCAGCGACCATTGCTGATAGCGACGCTTCAGACGAAGATGAGTAGATGAACTCCGGGATGGAGCCCGAGATATAATCAGAAGTTATGGATCGGCAGCGTGAAGAACGGGATGGGGAGACATCGGCCGATCGGTGAGGGAGCTGCAGCGCCGCAGTCCGGCCCGAAACTTCACCGACCCCTTGGGCGCGGCGCTGAGCCCGGCCCCTTCGATGTAGGCCGTGAGCCATCGGTCCAGATCATGGCGCACGGGGGTCTCCCGGGCTTTGCCGTTCTTCTCGGCAAACAGAAGCGAGCGCTGGTTGCCCTGGTCGCGCAGATCCTGGATCCGCAGCCGGGTGATGGCTCCGACGCGGCCGCCCGTGTAGATCAGGGTCCCCAGGACGGCCCGGTCGCGAAGACCGATGACGTGGGTGGTCTCGATGGAGGCCAGCAGCAGAGTCCCCAGGATCGGCTATGGAGCAAGTGGGGACGGCGTAGAGAAGGTAACTGTCCCCCTCTCCCGTTCTTACCCGCGATGTACGGGAACCCCAGATCCTCCCGGCAACGCCGCTCGATCTGTCGGGAACTGAACACCCCGTGGCTGTAAGCGTAGATCAATATCGAGCCGATCTGCCGGGGCGCGTAGGCCCGCTGACCCTGGGAGCTGTACTGGGCGTCCACTTCCGTCGTGTCCAGCTGCCGGAACAGATCCCGGTAGAGGAAACACTTGTGATCCTCCGGCAACAAGTCGAATACGTCGGCCGGAAACTGCTGACTCTGATAGTAATCTTGCGGGTAGGCCTTGAACCCGGGGGGCATCCGACACTCTCCTGATGATCAGATCCCCCGAGATTTGGGAGCGTCGGTGA
This sequence comes from Acidobacteriota bacterium, assembly GCA_965263035.1. Lineage (GTDB taxonomy): Bacteria > Acidobacteriota > UBA6911 > RPQK01 > JAJDTT01 > JAJDTT01. The sequence goes on along the minus strand of OZ253580.1, from coordinate 1,954,206 downwards.
CAGTTCTGTTCTCGGACAGCCTCCTGGAGAAGGTGACTGTCCCCTTCTCCCGCTTCTCAAGGTCTCCTTTGGATCCCTGCCTCCATCTCCGGAAGGGTTGGAGAAGATCCACGAACTTGCACACAAAGAGTGCTTCATCGCCAACTCCGTCCGCACTTCAGTAACGTTCGAAATTGACTGAGGGATTTGACAGACTTGGAGTCAACTTGACGAGGACTCTACCGCTCTGGGGCGGATGGGCAAGATCCACCGCAAATTCCGGGTTGCGGTACGCGGTCGGCATTCTCACCCGAGGGCAGTGTCTCAGTTGGAATCCCGGATCGATGAGAAGGCGGACGCATGTTCGATACGCGGTCCGTCCAGGCCGTCCCCGGAGAGGGCGAGGCCCATCAGACCCGGCCCGGCATATCGGCATGACATGCCCCGCACAGCCTTCCGGCTAAAACCGAAGCGCCGGTAATAGGACGGATCGCCAAGCACGACGCCTGCCGCCCAGCACTCCGCCCTTGCCCGTTCAAGTCCAGCCTCGATCATTGCGGCGGCAATCCCCCGGCGGCGGCGGTTTGCCGCGACTGCGGCCGGCGCCAGGGAGAGCGCCGCGTCCGGTGCGCGCAGTCTTGAGAAAAGGGCATGGCCGATGACATCCGAAGCCTCCACGGCGACCAGCGAGAACACGACATCGCCGTCCTTGCGGAGTCGCTGCACGAGGCGGGCTTCGGAGGAAGTGGGGAAAGCCGCGAGCAGAAGCCCTGTGATTCCCTCCCGGTCGCCGTCCGTCTCAGGCCGGATGAGGTAGTCGGTCATCATGGCCCATTTTTTACGATTCCAGGAGACGGCTCAACCGGTGTCCATACCCGTACCATGCGCCGTCGAGTACAACATCTGCCGTCTTCATCAGCCACTGCGGGCGGCGCGGACGGTATACGGTCGCCGCTATGGCATTCTCACGGATCGACCAGCCGATCGGTCCCATGCGTTCCTCGCGTATGTGAGGAGCCAAGCGCGCTAGCGGGAACGGGCCGAGAAGAGGGCCGGCCAAGTCCGGCTCTGGTGACAGCGTGTCTTTCCGGGCGTTTTCAGGCTTCCAGTCATCGGACGAGGAAGAGAGAAGATAACTGTCCCCTTCTCCCGAAAAAATCGGGCCCAGGGTTGTTCTCTCGGCCTGGATGGGAGTCTGTGGACTACCGTGACGTGGCTAGCTTGGTAGGGAGGCTTGAGTAGCGCACCCGAGTTACGTGGGATCGAAAAGCTGGTCCAAGTGCAGGAACAGGATTCGAGCGCGAGTAGAGAAGGTAACTGTCCCCTTCTCCCTCTTCCGTCATCTTCCACTTCGAGAATGTGAGGGAGTGCCCCTGGAAGGTCCGGGTGACGCAGAATCTCCAGAACCACCTGAAACTTGAACTTCGGACTGTAACGCTTTCTCTTGCCGATCGGATATCTTCTCCTTGCTCGCTTGGAGAAAATATCAGCCTCATCGCTTCCTTATTTCTTAGCCCTGCTGGGGTGGGGGTTACTTCCTAGTATCGGATGACCGCGATCACTTTCCGAGCGGAATGTGCCGGGCGGTGTGTCGACCTGCGGTAAAATGCGACACACTTGGCGGCGTGGACCGTCCTCGGTGTATATTCACCGATCATCTAGAGATTCGAATGTCAGCCAAATGCTGCCGGAAAGCGATCTACTTCCTCAGTCTCGAGATCGAGAACGTGCGTTGCTTTGCGGAAAAGCAGGTGCTGGACCTTGCCGCCTCGAACAATCGCCCAGCCCGTTGGACCTTGCTTGTGGGCGACAACGGGGTTGGCAAAACGACCCTCCTGCAATGTCTATCATGGATGCGTCCGGTGCCATACTATCAACCCGCGGGTGGGCCGACAGGTATCCAACCATGTCTGTACGATCGGGATACTCCCGACATGGAGAGGTTGTTCCGTGACGGTGCCAGCCGCACTGCACTGCAAGCGGAGATGGTCGAAAGCCCTACTTTAGAGTCACTCCGATCGTCGACCGCGCGGGTAAAAACCGGAATCACGCTGGACGCAAAAAACAACAAGCTCGAAGACGTACGGCGAACCGTAAACGAGCCCGAGAAGACGGTAGACCCGTTCGTCATTCCCTATCCGGCAAATCGGCATATGGGGAATCAGAATGCCGCCAAGTTGTCTAAGGCGGAACCGGTTGACCTACTTCAGACAGACAGCATAGAGCTTATCGATGCCGCCGATGTGTTGTCACAGCTCGACTACTCGGCTCATAAGGGCAACGCGAAGTCGAAAGCCCGTCTGGATAGTATGAAATGCGCGTTGGTCGATATTCTTCCTTTCATCGATGCAGCCAGCGACATCGATATCCGGGACCCGCAGGAACATGGCGGTAGGCTCAGATTTCGAACCCGGTACGGGGATGTCCCGCTGGGTGGCCTGAGTCTCGGCCACCGCACGGTCACCGCGTGGATCGTTGATTTGGCCTGGAGACTCGTCAAGCGGTACCCAGAAAGCGCGAAGCCGCTTGAGGAGCCGGCCGTGGTGTTGATTGATGAGATCGACCTGCACGTTCATCCACGCTGGCAGCGCACAATCATGAAGCAGCTCTCTGATCACTTCACGAACGTTCAGTTCGTAGCGACTACTCATAGTCCGCTGATGATCACCTCCATGAGCGATGTAAATGTAGCTGTGCTCAGACAGACGGAGGCTGGCGCTCACGTTGTCATCGAAAACGAACCAGAGGTCGTCGAGGGGTGGCGCTTTGACCAGATTCTGGTCAGTCTCTTCGGCCTGGAGACCGCGCGATCGCTACGAGTCGAGGCTCTCATGAAGGAAAGGGAGAAGCTGCTTGAGGAGAATTCCATTACCCCGCAAGAAAGCGCACGCCTGCGGGATATTGCCGCCGAGGTGTCTTCACTGCCTATGATGGAGCGTCCCGAGGACCTAGAAGCAATGAAAATCATTCGGCAGGCGGCGGCGGGCATTCGGGCGAGGCAAGTGGACCGGAAGTGATTCGTCGGGACAAGCCGAACGAAACTCCTCGGGTACTTCTGAATCGCGGAAATGCCAAGACCCAACAAAACTGCGAGGCGTACGTTGAGGATCCGGCTGCGTATGATTCTGGCGAACTGAAATTTACGTTTTCCAATCACATCTACGGATCCCCCCAAGTCAGAGAAGTTCTCAATAGACTCCAGCACAATAAGTGCTGCTACTGCGAGTCGAAGACTTCTCCAGGCCGGATCGATCATTTCCGCCCGAAGGGCAGGGTTCGCCAGCACAAGGCGGGCGATAAGATCTATCCAGGCTACTATTGGCTGGCTTACCGGTGGGACAACCTCGTTTTTGCGTGCGAAGATTGCAACCGGATGAAATCCGATTACTTTCCGCTCAAGGATCCGGAACAACGAGCCCGAAATCACCTTGCGCCTCTCAACAGGGAGTCGCCATTGCTCTTGAATCCCTATGTCGATACGGATTCGGGCGAACATATCACTTTCTTCGGGTCCGCCTGCCAGCCGAGAACGGAAAGGGGTCGCGTGACCGTTACCTTGCTCAAGTTGAATCGGCCAATATTGCAGGAGCAGCGGCAGCGCACACTTAGTATCTTGGAGTGTCTGTGCGCCGTCGTGCGAGACCCAAACACGTGTGAAACTCTCAGTCACAACGTGCGCTGCACGGTGGACTCGTTCGCACGATGCGAAGCCCCTTACAGTGCCATGGCCCGCGTCTATCTGAGTGCCATCGACGTAGAAAAGTGATAATGGAAAATAGCAATCGTTTATTGTAAGTAACTTAGGACACACTTTATAGATAATCGATCTTTTTTTTCAATGATTTACGGGCGGTCATGATGGATCATCGGTTGATTTGGTGGTAGAGTAGAAGCTTGTCCAACATATGACATCAAAAAATGCATGGAGCGCAGCCATGAAGATGCAAGAGTCGTTGACTACCTCGAGATCTTTGGAGAATGCCCTCGTTGAGGGCCGACTTGATATTCCCGCCGGCGCCGAGTTGAGCCCAGCGCTTCGTCGACTCGTGGAGGAGGTGCGCATGGAAGCGACGGCAGAGTCCTCATTCACAACCCTATACGACCGCGTGCACAACCGGCACAATCGATGAACGGGACGCCATGTCGGGCGGCAAAACTGTCTCCATCGACACCGTCCTGCTGAAGACGGCCAGCCGCTGCAACATCGCGTGCAGTTATTGTTACGTTTACCAGCTGGGTGACCAAGGGTGGCGACGTCAGCCGCCCGCCATGTCAAAGTCGACGATCGATGCGATAGTCCGTCGTCTCGACGAATTGCGGCAGGCGCAAGATCGCGACTTTGCCGTCGTACTTCACGGCGGCGAGCCACTGCTGCTAGGAGAAGCACTGCTGACACGGTTGCTGACGGGGCTCCGAACCTGCCTTCCCGTGGGGTGCACCCTGTCGGTGCAGACGAACGGGACACTCCTCAGTGACCGGCGGCTGGACATTCTTGCGGACAGCGGCGCCACGGTTTCGGTGAGCCTCGACGGACCGGCGAAGATCAACGATTCTCGCCGCGTGCGATTCGATCAGCGAGGGACCTTCGAGGTCACGCTCGACGGCATTCGTCGCTTGCAACGGCACCCGGCCGTCGAACAGTTGTTTTCGGGCACGCTGAGCGTCGTCGAACCGTCGAGCGATCCCAGCGAAGTCTACTGGTTCCTGCGAGGGCTCGGTGTACCCGGGATGAGCTTTCTTTTGCCCGACGGGAACCACTCGCGGCTGCCGCCGGGAAAGACTGGATTCGATTCGCACAAGGCAGGGGCATGGCTCGCGGGCCTTTTCGATGTCTACATGAGTGACCCCGATCCGGTACCGATCCGCGTGCTGGATGATTTGGTGAAACTTTTGCTCGGAGGATCGGCAACGAAGGAGGGGATGGGACAAGATTTGCACGCGATCCTTATAATCGATACCGATGGGACTGTCACGAAGAACGACACGCTCAAGAGTACATCCGACGGCGCAGATCGGTACAATGAACCGTGGTCAGTCCATTCTCATTCATTGCAGGAAATCGCGCGGACAGCCGCCTTTCGAGAGCATGCCGAGATGCAGCAGCCTACCGCCAGGCAGTGCCTACATTGCCCAGAACTTTCGGTTTGTGGCGGAGGGATGCCGCTATACCGTTGGAGCGACGAACGGGGTTTCGACAACCCTTCGGTGTACTGCACTGATCACCTGTTTCTGATTTCACACGTTCGGCGATACCTGGACGCTCACCTTCCAGGCTGATGCGACCCGTTGTTGACTTGTCGAGTGCCCGCCTCGAAACGGATCCCTTTCCGTTTTCCGTCGTGCCGAAAGTTTTGCGCAGCGACGTCGAGCAGGCCACCTTGTCGTGGTTCGAGCGTGCAGCTCCGTGGAATCTCACGGAGGAATCATTCTATTCTCAACACGAATTCGACATGCGCAACATAGAGTTGCCCTCCGACATCGCGCAATTGGCCACCGACATGACCTTTGCCGCGATGCGTGAGCTGATTTCGGAACTGTTCCAGAGGAGACTCCGGACGACCGTCGACATGATAGCCCATCGACTCACGGCAGGGCAGCGTATTCGGATCCACGACGACTATCTCGAGGGGGGCGAGACCCATCGCCTGATATTGCAGTTGAATCGTGGCTGGGCTGCTGGCGACGGTGGTCACTTGCTGCTCTTCGGTGGCCGTGAACCTGAAGATGTGCGGGTGGTTCTCGCACCGGCGTCGAAACAAGCCTTGATCTTCGAGATATCTCACCGCTCGCATCATGCAGTTAGCGAGGTAGTCCGTGGTGAGCGATACTCCATCGTGTATTCGTTTCATGCAGTCGATAGATAGTAGCCTACCGTGGGTGCTGTTCATCCTGTAGAAGACATTCTGCTGCATCCCGTTTACTGGACGGCGGCCCTGCCTGCGACACTGCGCCAGATCGGTGTCACCGACTTCCTGGGTCCGCTTGGTCTCGACTTCGAGTCCTACGGCACGGTGCGCATGATGACGCGATCCGCCAACGAAGCGAGGCGGATCGTTGGAAAGGTCGACTCGCCAGTGGGAGCGAAGGGCGGCCTCGTTCTGCTTGAGTGCCTTCCCTCCCGAGCTGTCGCCGAGTTTAACGCTGTGGGTCTCTCGTTGCGCGAAGTCGACGACTATGCGGTTTCGGCGGATATTGGCGTCCTACGACAAGCTTGGCACCTTGTTCATGCTGTTTGGCCGGAGTTGTCCTCCTCCATCGGACAGTTGGTGCGTTGCGTCCACCTGCTCAAGGCACCGTCCCCCGAGGTGGATTGCAGCTACAGCCGGCCGAACCTGCCTTTTTCTGTGTTCCTCTCCCTGCCAGACCACGAGACTCGCGTAAGGATCGAGCGGGCGGCGGAAGCGCTGGTCCACGAAACGATGCACTTGCAACTGTCGTTGGTTGAACGTCGGATTCAACTTATCGAATCAGGCCGCGCGAAAACGGTCGCCTTCTCACCATGGCGGAGTTGCGAACGGAAAGTGCAGGGTGTGCTCCACGCGCTGCACGTGTTCGTGGTTGTGCAGAAACTGTGGCAGCGTGCGGTGCAGCGGACACCATGTGGGCTGGACCGGGGATTCGCAGAGGCGCGCGTGCGCTCCATCCGTGACCAAGTCGCGAGAACCCAACACCTAGCCGTATCCCCAGGACTATCTCTGGAAGGTCAACAACTCGTGCGCCGACTGTTGGCGCTGGGGCGATGATTGAAACAACGTGCCATGACTCCAAGCTGCCTTTAAAACCAAATCTGCACCAATCTGCACCAAGTAGAGAAGGTAACTGTCCCCTTCTCCCGTGTGGATGGGAGTCTGTGGGCTACCGCGACGTGGCTAGCTTGGTAGGGCAGCTTGAGTAGCGCACCCGAGTTAGGTGGGATCGAATAGCTGGTCCAAGTGCAGGAACAGGATTCGAGAGTACTGAAAGATCCAGGGAGATAAAATAGGGGATTATATGCCTAAGTGCCGAGAATTCAGGCTGATGGTTTACAATTCCTACCATGAAAGGCCACGCAACTATCCAGTGCAGAGCCAAGCTGTCCAAGGGTGGAATCCGGCGGTTGGACGGGGTGAGGTCCATCCTGAATCGGCTGTACAACGCTGCACTGGAGGAACACAGGACGGCCTGGGAATCCGAGCAACGCGGCGTGACCCTGTACGATCAGATGAAGGGGTTGACCTCCAAAAGGAAGGAGGATCCGGAGGGGCTCGGGTCAGTGGCGGTCAAGGCGGAGCGGGGGATGCTGGTTCGGTTGGACCGGGCCTTCAAGGCGTTCTTCCGTCGCTGCAAGGCGGGGGAGAAGCCGGGGTATCCTCGATTCCGGCCCATTGCGAGGATGGAGACCATCGACGTCGTCGACCCCAAAGCGACCCTGGTGAAGAAGCGCGCTCGGGGCTACGCCATCCGGCCCAAGGGCTTTCCGACGATCCGGATATTTCCCTCCCGGCCGTTGCCGGACGGATGCCCGTTGAAAGCGTTGCGGATTGTCCGCAAGCCGAACCGGGTGTATGTGGACCTGACCTACGAGGTGGAGAAGCCGCCGCTACCGAAATGCGAGTCTTCGGTGGGGATCGACCTGGGAGTCCGCAAGCGAGCGGTGCTGTCCACGGGTGAGAGGATCGAACGGAATCGACGGGACTGGGGGGAGATCCGAAAGCAGCAGAGAAAGGTCTCCAGGTGCAAGAAGATTTCCAAGACCAGACGGAAACGGATCGTACAGCTATCTCGGCTCCGTCACCGGGAATCGGTCCGAAACCGTAATGCCTGCCATCGTCTCTCCACCAGGATCATTCGTGAGCACGGTCTGATCGCTGTGGAGAAACTGAACATCCAAGGGATGGTGACGAAGGGCTCGAAGAAGAAGGGGCTGAATCGAGAAATAATGACGCAATCATGGGGGCTTCTGCGGAATCAACTCCAGTACAAGGCAGAATGGGCCGGTCGGAAGTTCGTAGAAGTGAATCCCGCATATACATCGCAGGACTGCCACCGGTGCGGCGCCCGCCACGATCCAGGACGGAGCGAAACCTTCCGGTGCAGGGCCTGCGGACTTGGAATGGACAGGGACCACAATGCCGCCCTGAACATTCTCAGGGCTGGGGTTCTTGCCCTGGGCACCGGAACGTATCTCGTTGGGGAAAGCGTGGTGCCAGAACTGTATGCCAATGGCACTTAGGTATATAAGCCCCATAAAATAATCAGTTCTCCCGTGATCACAAGCGCGTTAACCTCTATCGAAAATCCCTGCCACCAGAGATAGGCAGCAGGAGGAGTGCCCAACAGCACCGCCAATCCGTAGGCGAAGTAGAGTGCACCCACAAAGTACCCTGGTTCGTGACGTTCGAATCTCAGGTCGCAGACACCGCAGTTCCGCCTCATACGAAATGCCGAGGCGAAAACCTGCCCACGCAAACATCGTGGACATCTGCGTTTGAGGATCGCTTTGAATCTCATCCGCTGTTGAAATTGTACTCGCTCGGGCGCCGGCTCCGAGTCCGCTCCCTGGGTGGAGTCCCCACAAACTCGTAGAGAAAGTAACTGTCCCCTTCTCCTTATGTCCCTCTGTGGTCTGGCGTGAGGCGACAGCCGCCGATGGGTCAGTGAGATGAAGCGGCGCTCTCCAGCCCGGAACGGGGGCGAGACCATGGACGCATCGATGAGCCCGGCCCCCTCGATGTAGGCGAAAACCTTCCGGGCCTGGCGGATCCTCACCTCGGGGATCCACCCTTGCCCGAACGGATGCCGCACTCCCCGCACCGACTGGAAGGGATCGAGCACGGCGGCGTGCCGGGCAACCAGGGCGTCAAAAAAAGGAGAAGGTAACTGTCCCCTTCTGCCGCCCATGGTGTCGTCCCTGCGAGCATCGAAAAGCTCACCGGATTGCTCCAGTGGTAGGAAAAGCGGGATAGACTGGTTATATGGCCGAGTTGCCGCCTGGACCGAAAGTCCCGCGCCTCTTGCAGACGTACAACTGGATCTTCCGTCCCATCCCATTCATGCGGGCATGTGCCGAGGCTTATGGCGACGCCTTCACCATTCGCCTGATCGGCCTTCCGCCGATGGTATTTTTCACCGACCCGGCAGCCATCAAGCAAGTTTTCACCGGCGACCCCGAACACCTGCGGGCCGGGCAGGCCCAAAAGAGGATTTTCAAACCGCTCGTGGGCCCCAACTCGATACTGCTGCTCGACGGTGCTCGACACCAGCGCGAGCGAAAGCTGCTCCTGCCGCCGTTTCACGGCGAGCGCCTCCGGCTCTACGGCGACATCATGTGTGAAATGGCCGATCGATCGATCGATGCCTGGCCGGTCGGAATGTCTTTTCCGACTTCACCCGCGCCTGCAGAACATCACCCTGGACGCTATCCTGCGCATCGTTTTCGGCGTCCATGATGCTGCGCTGCTGTCGCGTCTGCGAACGCTGTTGATCCGCTGGATGAACTTCAACTGGGGACCGCTCACGTTCTGGAAACGCGTGACTCAACTTCGCCGTATCGATCGATTGTTGTACCACGAGATAGCCCGTCGCAAAGAGTCAAAGCAGGAAGAGCGGAACGACATTGTGGCCATGCTCGTCGCCGCGCGCTACGACGACGGTCGGCCCATGAGCAATGAGGAGATTCGGGATGAATTGATGACGGTACTCGTAGCCGGTCATGAAACCGCCGCCACCTCGATGGCCTGGGTGATTCACCATCTGTTGCAAAACCCGAACGTGCTGGCAACCGCGCAAGCCGAGGTGGCATCGGTGAGCGGAAACGGGCCTCATACATCCAAGCTGACAGCAGAGCAAATCGGCGAACTCAGATATCTGGACGCCGTCATCAAAGAGACGGCGCGCCTCAACCCAGTCGTGCCCATTGTCGTCCGTCATCTTGAAACGGACATGTGTATTGGAGACTACGAGCTGCCGGCGGGCAGTGTCGCCACTCCATGCATCTACCTCACTCACCGGCGCCCCGAACTGTGGTCCGAGCCGGAGTTGTTCAATCCGGCCCGATTTGTGGGGCGGCGAGTCGATCCCTATAGATTTTTTCCGTTTGGTGGTGGAGTGCGGCACTGCCTCGGCGCGGCGCTCGCCAGCTATGAGATGAAGATCGTACTGGCCCGCGTGTTGACTCGCGTGACCCTGCGGCCGGACCCGCGCCATCCGGTTCGGGTGGTGCGACGGGGCATTACATTTGCACCGTCTGGCGGCGTGCCGGTGATACGAAGGGGGGAATGACCCGTGGGGCCGCTGTGGTGGTCAAACTCGTAGAGAAGGTAACCCTCCCCTTCTCCTTTGTCACAGCTGATTCCTTATGTGTCGTGAAGGTGCGTATGGAAATGCCGCAGTGAAACTGTGGGAGGCGCTCTTGCGGCGTCCGCCTACTTCACTTCGTCCATCGAGTCACGACTTAGTGCTCTCGGGCGATCACGAAATCAACTTCGTACATGTGAAACACTGCCCGGGCCATTCCCAGCTGTCGGTACGCCTCTTGAGCAGTGAGGTTTTCCTTCTCGACGTACAGTCGGATCCCGCACACGCTGCGGTCCTTCGCCATCTCCAGAACGTGGCCGTAGAGAGCGCGCAGAACCCCTTTGCGGCGGAATTCCGGGCGCACGTAGACACTTTGAAGCCACCAGAACATGCCGTTCCTCCAGTCGCTCCATTCGTATGTCAGCGCCAGCTGCCCGGCCGGGCCGGACTCTGACTCCGCTATGAAGTAAAGGCCCAGTGACTCGTCACGCAACAGCGTAGCGACCCCCGCTCTCAGTCGGTCCTTGTCCAAATGTACTCCTTCCGATTCCTGCGCCAGACGCGCGTTGAATTCAACGACGGTATCGAGATCGGATAGTGCTGCGGGACGGATCTCCATAGTCACGAGGATAGTACACAGGACGGTTGGCTACGCTCATAGCCGTACGCTGCGACAGTAGAGAAGGTCACAGTCCCCTTCTTCCGCCGGGTCCCCTTTTCCCGCCGTTGGGGATCGAGACGAATCGGAGCGTCCTGAACAATGAGGATGGAAGGACGAGGGATGCCGCTCGCTTCAAATCGTTTCCGGGCCGATCCGGTTTCCGGTCGCGGCGTCGAAGAAGAGGAGGTGTTCCAGAGTGATCGTAATGGAAATGGTCTCCCCGGATCGGACCGAAGAGCCGGGGTCCGCCGCGACACTCAGCCTCTGCCCCCCTTCCGCGGAGCCGTAGAGGAATTTCTGGCTTCCGCGGTTCTCCACCAGCTCGACCCGCAAACGCATGTCGCCGCTGGAGGAGACATGCGCCGCCTCGGGACGGAAGCCCAGGACGATGGGTAAGGCCGGCTCGGGGCTCCGCTGCCTCTGATTCAGCTGAGGCAGGCCGAGGGAGAACTCCCCCCGGAAGGAGCAGGCGCCGTCCTCCCTGACCAGATCCCCGGGAACGAGGTTCATGGGCGGGGAGCCGACGAACCCGGCCACGAACAGGTTGGCCGGTTTGGCGTAGATCTCCTCCGGCGTCCCCGTCTGCTGCAGCGTCCCGTCCTTCATCACGGCGATGACGTCCGCCAGCATCATCGCCTCCACCTGGTCGTGGGTCACCAGGATGAAGGTGCCGTTCAATTGACGTTGCAGTTTCAGCAGCTCGATCCGGGTCTCGGTCCGAAGTTGGGCATCCAGGTTGGAGAGCGGTTCGTCCAGCAGGAACACCGCCGGCTTGCGCACGATGGCGCGGCCCAGCGCCACCCGTTGCTTCTGTCCCCCGGAAAGCTGGCTCGGGTAGCGTTCCAGCAGCTCGTCCAGGCCCAGGAGCCGGGCGGCGGCCCGGACCCGGTCCCGGCTCTCGGCGGCGGGTACCCCCCGCATCTTCAAGCCGAATCCCATGTTCCGAGCGACGCTCATGTGGGGATAGAGGGCGTAGGACTGGAACACCATGGCCAGGTCCCGTTTCTGGGGAGGCAGGTGATTGACCACCTCGCCGCCGATGAGGATCTCGCCCCGGTCCGGTTCTTCCAGCCCGGCGATCAGGCGCAGCGTCGTGGACTTGCCGCATCCGGAAGGCCCCAGGAGAACCGCGAACTGGCCGTGCTCCACCTGCAGCGTCAGGTCCGACACCGCCAGGACGTCTCCCGAATAGGTCTTGGTGACCCCCTTCAGTCCGACTTCAGCCAACGGTCGGCTCCTCCTTCATCCCTTCACACCCGACCTCAGGTATCCGGACACCAGGTAACGCTGGAAGAACCCGAAGAGGAGGACACTGGGGAGACTGACGATGGAGGACGCGGCCATCAGCTGGGCCCAGGTCGACTCCCCCAGGAACCGGCCGGTGAAATAGGCGTGCACGCCCACCGGGGCAGTATACGCGGCCGCTTCGTCCATGATCACGAGGGCGAACAGGAAGTCGTTCCAGGACAGGATGAAGGCGTAGGCGCCCGCAGCCAGCAGGCCCGGGACCGACAAGGGGAGGACGATGTATCGGAGCACCTGGAACAGACCGGCTCCGTCGACGTAGGCCGCCTCCTCCAGGTCGGGCGGAATCGACCGGTAGAAGTCGCGCAGGACCCAGGTGGAGAAGGGGATGGTGAAGGTGGCGTGGACCAGGATCAGGCCGGCATAGGAGTTGTTCAGGCCCAGCTTCACCAGGATCAGGAACAGCGGAACCACGATGATGATGGAGGGCACGGCGTAGCTGATCATGCTGAACCACTGCACGGCAGCCTGGCCTCGGAATTCGAGCCGGCTCAGGGCGAAGGCCGCCGGGGCCGAGACCAGCAGCGACAGCATCGTCGTCGAAGCCGCCACCAGCAGGCTGTTCGCCACCCACCTGAAGAGATCGGTCCGGCCCAGAGCCAGCCGGTAGCTGGAGAGGTCCAGGCTCCGGGGCAGGGCGTCTCGCAGATCCAGTGTCAGGAAGTTCTGGGGGTCCCGGAAGGAGGAGAGCACGATCCAGAGAAACGGGAAGAGAATCGCCAGGGTCATGACCAGCGCCAGAAACGCCAGCATGCGGGAGCGCCGGCGCCGGGCGGCGGAGGCAGCAGGGATCGTCCGTGCGGCGCCTGAGCCGAGGACTCCTCGGATACCTGTGCCCATCAGGTTCTCCGGGACTTCGGGGCGAAAGAACTCCACCCGAGAGCCGCCAGCGCCATCAGGCCGGCGGCAAAGATCGAGACTCCCACCACCGCCGCCCGCCCCGTGTCCAGAGCCTTGAACTCCTGGGTGTAGAGCAGCAGGGGAAGGGTCGTGGTCTCACCCGCCGGTCCGCCCCCGGTCAGCAGGAAGGTGATGTCGAAGAGGGAGAAGTTGTAGATTCCCGAGAGCACCGCCGCCAGGGCGATGGAGGGCTTGAGATGGGGCAGAATCACATGGGTGAACTGAGCCATCCGGCCGGCGCCGTCCACCCGGGCCGCTTCCATCAGTTCGGGAGGCAGCGATTGGAGAGCCGACAGAATGATGACGAAGACCAGCGGCAGGCCCTTCCAGGCGTGGGCGACGGTTACGCTGGGCAGGGCCAGCGCCGGAGATCCCAGAAACGCGATGGGAGCCTCCAGCAGCCCCAGGCCGAGTCCCAACTGGTTGAACAGCCCGTAGTTGGTGTTGGCAAGCCACAGGAACGCGGCGGCCACGGCAATGGTGGGAACCGCCCAGGGCAGCATCAGGGCCGCCCGGCAGAAGCCGCGGGCCGGGATGGCCTGGTTGAGCAGGATCGCCGCCGGAATGGCGATCAAGAGCTCCAGGAGAACCGAGAACACGCCGATGGTGAGGCTGTTCTTGAAGGCTGCGAAAAACGCGGGGTTCAGGAGCCAGCGATAGCCGGCCAGGGTCGGATCCGAACCCGGTTCGGGCGAGAGGCTCCACCAAGCCGCGGTGATGAACGGGAGCACGACCACCAGCGACAGCAGCAGAATGGCGGGAGCGGTCAGGACCACTCCGGCGATCTGCACGTAGACGCTGTGCTTCAAGCCTGCGGCGCGCATCCAGGATCCGAAACTCTAGGAGCCTGCGCCGCAGAAATTGATCTACTGCGAAAGCGGTGAATCGGTCCATATTTCCTCGATTTCTCGGCGAATAGAACGACTATGCACCTCCAAATCGAGAAAATCTGGCCTCGATTCCCCACTTTCTCGCTACGATCATTCCTACGGCGCAGACTCCTAGGCAAGTGCTTTCCGCAGCACCGAGTCGGCCCATTCCAGGACCTCCTCGGGACTCTGGTCGAAGACCACCAGGCGGTCCCCGATCTGTTTTTCGACGTCGGTGGCGATCAGGACTCCGGAGTGCCGGGAAGGACCGAAATACCCGGTGGAGACGATCCCGGTCTTCTGCGAAATCCGGCCCACTTCCAGGTACTCCCTCACCGCCGCGATCCGGGGGTGATTCAGATACCGGCCGGTCCAGGCGTCTTCCAGCATGGGAACCCATCCCACCACGGTTCGGGTCAGGAACTCCTGGAAGTTCTCCGGCTCCAGGAGGAATCCGATCATGTCCTTGGCCAATTCGGGTTGCCTCGACCGGGTCGGCAGGGAGAGCGCATTGAAGTCCAGGGACGCTCCCTTGGCCCCGGGCTGGATGGGGTACACGAATGCCCCCTGACGGATCATGTCCTCGGGGGCGAAGTCGGCGGCGAAGCTGGTGGTGGTGAACATGTGGGCCACCCGGCCGTCCAGCATCAGCTCCCGGCTCTCCAGGTCGCCCTGGGCCATCGAACCGGGCGGGGAGTATTTCCCCAGCTCCTTGTAGAAGGCCCAGGCGCGGAGCGTCTCGGGCCGGTCCAGCGCCAGGTTGTCCCCGGCGTCGAAGAAATAGGCTCCGTGGGTCCACATGGCCGTCTTGAGGTTGAAGGTGTCGGCGATGTACTGGTTCGTCAGCAGGTAGCCGTAGCGGTCGGGTGGATCGTGGAGGGCGGCCACGTTCTCCAGCAACTCCTCATGCGTTTCGGGGGGACGCAGTCCCTTGGCGGCGTAGAGGTCCTTCCGGCAGTAGATGAAAAAGGGGAAGCCGACGAAGGGAACGGAATAGTAGGTCCCGTCCACCCGGATCCCGTCCAGAACCTGCTGTGGGAACCGGTCCAGGCCGATTCGGGACATGAGGTCGTTGATGGGGCGGACCAGCCCTTCGAGGCCGTAGGCGTAGAGGTTCTGATTGTAGGTCCAGAGGATGTCCGGGACGCTGGTCCCGGCCCGGTGCGCGGCCTTGAGCTTGATCGTGTCCTCGTCGTAGGGGACCGTCAGCTGCTCCACGCGTAACTGAGGATGGGCGGCCATGAAGGCGTCATGCCACCACCTCTCCGAAGCCAGCGCCGCGTCCCGGGTGTCCGGACTCCAGGTTCGGAGGGTGAGCCGGTTGGGGTCGCCGTCCGGCCCGCAACCGTCCACGAAGGGCACCGCCGCCGCCGTTCCCGCGGTCATGACCCCGCGTCTGAGCAGTTCGCGCCGGGTCAGTCGGTAGCTGGAACCCAATCCTCGTCCTCCAGTGCGGCGGGCCGGTTGTCGGTTTCCCCAGTATTGCAGATCGGAAACCCCCGAGCCGGGGAATTGCGAATCATCGCGTGAAAACGCTTTCCAACCTTGGGAGCGGCGCCTTTCGACCCGCCGGCCTCCCAACGCATCATCGAATCAGCAGGGAGGTCCCACGCCGACCGTAACGCGGTCGTTCCTCTCTTCTTCAGCCAAATTGTCTGTCAATAGTAAAAACTGGCTGTGTTTTCGCTATTTATAGTAAAAAACACCTGTTCCGAGGAACCAGGAATCGAATTTAGATGCGCGGTGAGTGAACGATGGCACCCACATGGGGCGCCCCCAGGGGCACGTACCGGTCTTTGTCCTAATACTCTTCTCTCTTTCCTCTTTTCTTTTTTCTCTTTCCTCGATCCTCCATGTAGACTTCTGACCATCGTGACCGGCCGCATCGTGCGGCGGCGTTCGTGATCCCAAGCCCTTCCCACCCGGGCGAGTCTGAAAGCAGGTGATTGAAATGTTCGGTGACTCCGCCCATATCGTTGCCGGCATTGCCCTGATCTCCCTGGGCGCCTTCATTGACGGCGGGCTCGGGCTGGCCCTGAAGTGGATCCGGGTCTGGAGGTGGGAGCACCTCTGGATGGTGTATTCGGTCATCTCCTTCTGCTTCATTCCCTGGATCCTGAGTTTTTTCACGGTCAACGACTTCATGGGCGTGCTGGCGGAAGCGTCCGGCCTCGATATCTTCCGGGTCTTCATCTTCGGTTTCGGATTCGGATTCGGGGCAGTCTTCTTCGGACTCGCCCTGAAGATGGCGGGCATGGGCCTGAGTTACGCCATCGCCACCGGGTTGGGGGCGGCGGTCGGGTCCCTGTCTCCCCTGGTGCTGCTCCACCCCGACGATGTCTTCACCATGCAGGGACGGATCATCATGGGCGGCGTCCTGCTGGCGGTGGTGGGAGTCGTGTTCTGTTCCTGGGCCGGGCACCTCAAGGACAAACACATGGCCCCGGCGGACGCCGGCTCGGCGGGCGGCGAGGTCAAGCAGTGGCGGCTCGACATTCACGTCAAGTACGGCGTGATCGCGGCCGTTCTTTCAGGCCTCCTCAACCCCATGATCAATCTGAGTTTCGCCTACGGGGCTCCCTTGGCGGAACTGGCCGAGCAACGCGGCACCCTTCCCTTTCTGGCCCTGAACGTGATCTGGGCCATCGGGATGACGGCCGGCTCCCTGGTCAATGCGGCCTACTGCGCCTACGTCATCACCAAGAAAAAGACCTGGGGGCTGTTCTTGCCACCCTCCCGGGACTACGTCATCGGCCTGGGCATGGGACTCCTGGGCCCCATGGGGCTGCTGCTTTACGGGGTCGGCACCTGGAAGATCGGCAACCTGGGTGAGGTGATCGGCTTCCCCATGCTCTCCTCGATGGGAATCCTGAGCGCCAATCTCTGGGGCGCGCTCAGCGGCGAATGGGCCGGGAGCGGCAGGAAACCGCTCGAAGTCATGGGCATCGCCGTCATGATCCTGATTTCTGCGATGTTCATCCTGGGGTGGAGCGGCCATTTGGCCGAGGTTTGGGGAAGCACGCCCTGATCCGAAACCAGGACCGGGTTACAGGTCGATCAGGACGCCGGTAGAGTGGATGCGATGGGGGACCAAGACCCACGTCTAGACGCCGCCCGACGCCATCTTCCTCTCCAGAAAGAGTTGCTCCACCTCGCTGATGGGGTGTTCCAGGATCTGCCGCCGGCACTGGTTCAGGACCGGGCAGCCGGCCAGCTGCTCCAGGTTCCAGTCGCGCACCAGCTCACCGGCCTGGATGCGGGTCAGCATCTGGTGCATCCGCTCCCGAACGTCCTCGGTGACCACGTCGCCGGTCTTGGTCAGCGCCAGGTAGGTGGCGGTGGGCGATCCGAAGGCGACCGCCTGGCCGAAGGGCATTCGGCATATGGACTCGGTGAGGAACTGAATCTCGTAGAAGGTCTCGCCGTAGGCCTTCTCGGCCGAAAAGCCGGCTTCCACCAGGACCTCGAAGGCGGTCAGGAGGTATTTGATCATGCCGCTCAGGCCCGCGGTCTCGGCGAACAGATTGACCGCGACCTCGTCGCCGAACGTGGTTTCGGTGGCGCCGAAGCGCAGGATGCCGATCCCCATGGCGACCGCCAGGGCGAGATCGTGGGCCTGTCCCGTAACGTCCTGGTGGACGCCGAAGTGACCGAAGACTCCTTGGCCCCGGGCATAGCGTTCACGGACGATGGCTCCCACGCAGGTGGGAACGGCCAGAATCACGTCCAGGAAGTCGGGCGGGGTGATGAGTCCGAAATGCACGGCGTATCCGCTGGCGAACACCAGCGTGTGGTCCGGGGTCAGGTGCGGTCCGATGTCGGTCCTGTAGACGGCGGGCTGCACCTCGTCGGGAATCAGCATCAGGATCACCCGGCCGCGCTGGACGGCTTCGGCGATGGGAACGACTTCGAACCCGTCGCCCCGGGCCTGTTCCGCGAAGCGGTCTTCGACGTTGCCGATGATCACGTCGAGACCCTGGTCCCTCATGTTCTGGGCCTGGGCGTGCCCCTGGCTGCCGTAGCCAAGAACCGCGATCGGACGGTCCTTGATCAGCCCGAGGTCGGCGTCGTCTTCGGTGTAGAAACGATCCCGTTTCAGCTTGCCTTTCGCTTCTGCCATTGTGCTAACCTTCCTGAACCAAATGGAATTGGGGTCGGACGAGTCGTGGTTATTCACGACCCCTTTTATGAAACTGATCCACATTAGACGCCCCGCGCTGGGGGATGTCAACGTGAGAGCGGAGAGGTCCGAATGAAGATTGTCGGCTACGGCGACCGGCTCAGCGTCCAGCAGGGCGAGACGGTCCGGTTCATGGTCAGTTGCCAAGCGTCCGCCTATCGGGCCGAGATCGTGCGTCTGATTCACGGCGACGACAACCCCAAGGGGCCCGGCGTCAAGTCCGAGCCGGTGGCGGCTCCCGCGAACGGGGAGTACCCGGGCCGGGTCCAGGAGCTCCATCGCGGCTCGTATCTCATGGTCCCCGATCCGTCGGCCCTCGACTTCGCGAACGGGTTCACGGTTCAGGCCTGGATCCGTCCCACGACACCGGACAAGGCGGGGCAGGGGATTCTGACCCAATGGTCCGAATCGGATCAGGCTGGTTACGGCCTGTTCATCGACGGGGACCGGGGGCTGAGTTTGTGGATTGGCGACGGACACGGCCGGGTGGAGAAATTCCGGACCGATGCGGCGCTGACGCCGTCGCAATGGTACTTCGTGGCGGCCACCTGGGACGCCGCCAAAGGCAGCGTGCGGCTCTGGCAGGAGCCCCTCACCCGATGGCCGGGAGATCGGTCGGGAGCGGTGGTGAGCGACCCGGCCGCGGGGGGCGGCATCGTTGCCCGTTCCTTCCCCCTCCTGATGGGAGCCTGCTGGAAGCGGCCGGACGGATCCCGGGCGCAGGTGACGGGGCATTTCAACGGCAAGATCGACGGTCCCTGCCTTTACGGACGGGCCCTGGAGCCCGGTGGGATCGAGGGGCTCAAGCGGGGCTGGGCGCCTGGCGCCGCCCGTGAGGGTTTGCTTGCGGCCTGGGATTTCTCCCTCGGCCCTTCGGGACGAGCGGTCACGGACACGGGTCCGCACGGCCTGCACGGACACACCGTGAACCTGCCGGCGAGAGCCGTGACCGGCCACGACTGGACCGGCGACGAAGTCGATTTCAAGGCGGCTCCCGACGAATACGGGGCGATCCACTTCCATGACGACGACCTGGAGGATGCCGGGTGGGACGTCGACTTCGAGTTTGCGGTCCCGAGAGACCTCCCCAGCGGTGTCTACGCCGCCAGGTTGACCGCCTCGGACGCCGAGGACCATATCCCCTTCTTCGTCCGGCCCCGGCAAGGCACCAGGACTGCCGACATTGCCTTCCTGGCGCCCACCTTCAGCTATCTCGCCTACGCCAACCAGAAGTTCAACAACCCGGACCGGATGGAGGTCAAGGGCCTGAAGCCCGGCTCTTCACGGCCCGCGGACCAGTTCATCGTCAATGAACGGCTCCACAGCCTGTACGATCTGCATACCGACGGGAGCAGCGTCCATTACTCTTCCCGCCTCAGGCCCATCGTCAACATGAGGCCGGGACACCGTCTGCCCCCGCTCTCCCTGGGTGCAGGTTCACCCCATCAGTTCAGCGCCGACCTCCACCTGGTGGACTGGCTGGAGGCCAAGTCGCACCGCTACGACGTGATCACCGACGAGGACCTGCATCACGAAGGTGTCGAACTGCTCTCGCCCTACAGGGTCATCGTCAGCGGCACCCACCCCGAATATTGGACCCGGCGGATGAGCGACGCCCTACAGGCGTACCAGGCTCGGGGAGGACGCTTCATGTACCTGGGGGGAAACGGCTTCTACTGGGTGACCACCGTCGATCCCGAGCGGTCCCACGTCATCGAAGTGCGACGCTGGGCCGGCACCAGAAGCTGCGAGGCCGAACCGGGGCAGTACTATCACAGTACGACGGGTGAACTCGGCGGCCTCTGGCGCTTCCGGAACCGGGCGCCGCAGAAGCTGGTCGGCGTGGGAATGGCGTCCCAGGGGACGGGAACGGGCCGTCCCTATCGCCGCCGGCCGGACAGCTTCGACCCCAGGGCCGCCTTCATCTTCGAGGGGATCGGCGCGGACGAGCTGATCGGCGACTTCGAATCACTGGCCTTCCGATATGGCGCCGCCGGTTTTGAGCTCGATCGATTCGATCTGGATCTGGGCAGTCCGGCCCACGCCCTGGTGCTGGCGACCTCTTTCGGCCACTCCGCCGGTTACCAGTGCGTGCTGGAAGATCTCCACGATCTGAGCGGTCCTCTGTTCGGCGACAAGAGCCCGCTGATCCGATCGGACATGGTCTACTTCGAAGGGCCCCGCGGCGGAGCCGTCTTCTCGGTGGGATCGATCGCCTGGTGCGGCAGCCTTTCCTACAACGGTTACGACAACGTGGTGTCGCGCATCACCGACAACGTCTTGCGCCGGTTCTCCTCCCGCCAGCCGCCGGGAGCGACGCCTTCCTAGCCGCTGGGAGCGGCGGCTTTCTTGCCGCCGGACTCCGTTGCCTCCTTTCCCCTCAGGCGAGGAGTTCGATCGTCTGCAGAATGGCCTTGATATAGCCGTATCCGAAGGCGAACCCTTGCTTGGCGCCGGGATCGTCCGGGTGGAGCGGCACGTGGTCGGGCATCACCATGTAGGGATAGTCCACCCGGGCCAGCGTCAGGGCCAGCTCCACCATGTTCATGTCCCCTTCGTCCGGCCACACCTCCATGAAGTCGTCCCGTCCGCCGCGGATGTTGCGGAAGTGGATGTTGAAGATCTTCCCGAGTTCTCCGAAGTAGCGGACGATGTCATGGATCTCCCGGTTCGGATCGCGGAGCATCTCGGCGGTGGTCCCCAGGCAGAGATTCAGGCCGTGGAAGGGACTCTCGTGCAGCGACACGAATTTCTTTAGCCCTTCGGGGGTTCCCAACACCCGGTCCACGCCCTGAAAGCCCTCGGGCGGGACGCCCGGATCGTGCGGATGACAGGCGGCACGGACCCGGTATTCGTTGCACACCGGGATCACCCGCTCCAGGAAGTAGTCGATCCGTTCCCAGAACACCTCGGCAGGCACCGGTCCCGCCCGGGTCAGCGGCGGTTCCTGCCGGGCCTCATTCAGCTTCCAGGTGCTGTAGGAGGACCCGCCCCGGCCTCCGGGTGTGCGTCCGGTGCGCATGGTCCCCAGAATGCGCAGGTTGTACTTGAAGCAGGGAACTTCGGCCCGGTCGCAGGCGACGATGAGATTCCGGACGTACTCGATCTCCCGGTCGCGGTCCGGGTTCT
Source organism: Acidobacteriota bacterium (assembly GCA_965263035.1). Taxonomy (GTDB): domain Bacteria; phylum Acidobacteriota; class UBA6911; order RPQK01; family JAJDTT01; genus JAJDTT01. The sequence goes on along the minus strand of OZ253580.1, from coordinate 1,932,908 downwards.
CGCCGAGGAGTATGCCGGCCCGCGGGTTCCGGTCGATGTGAAGGGGCGTCATGAAGGGCACCCCGATCATGTCCATGCTGAGACCGTGCCGGGCGCAGAGTTCCTTCTGTTGGGCGATCTCGTCGAACTCCCAGTCTCGCCGGGGTTCCCCCTCCTTGACCGGAGGCCAGCCGCAGCAGTGATCGACGCCATGGCGTTTGAAGAACTGGAGCATCTCGGGAGTGGTGCTGGAGCGTTGGGTCCCGACGTGCATCTTCAAAGGCTTCCGGATCGCCTTGGCGCCGGTGGGTGAAGCCCCGGGAGGGCCGCAAGCCGCGAGCGCCGAAATCGCCGCCAAGCTGCTGGAGGTGGTCAGGAAGTGTCGCCGATCCATGTGAGCCGTCCTTTCCAATAGACCGCGGAGGGCGAGTCGGGAATGGCGGCTGTCCAGCCGCCGACGCTTGTCCCGTCCAATCGACCATGGCGCCGGGTCTGCGGCTCTCAAAAAGTGCGGTCTATACTACTATGGAAGACGGTGGCGGCCGGCGGTCAGGTCAGCCGGGACGGTTTCGCGGTTTCTGGAGTTCCTTATGACGATGACACTTTCGAGCAAACGGGCTGTGGTGACGGGCGGTTCGCGAGGGATCGGGTACGCCGTGGCCCGAGCCCTGGTTCGCGCGGGTGCGGGAGTGATGATCTGCGCCCGCAACGGAAAAGACGTCGAAGCGGCGGTCGATTCGCTCCGCGGCAGCGGCACGGGATCGGTCCTGGGACAAACCTGTGACGTCAGGGAACCGGAGCAGGTCCGGGCGCTCATCCGTTCCAGTGTCGCCCGGCTCGGGCGGATCGACATTCTGATCAACAATGCCGCCGCTTTGCGCGCCTTCAAGAGCGTTGAGGAGATGACGGTGGAGGAGTGGCGGACCACCATCGGCACCAATCTGGACGGTGTCTTCTACGGCTGTCACTTCGCGGTCCCGGAGATGAAGAAGACCGGCGGCGGGTTCATCATCAACATCAGCAGCCTCGCCGGCAAGAACGCCTTCGCCGGAGGATCGGCCTACAACGCCTCCAAGTTCGGGTTGACGGGATTGAGCGAAGCTCTGATGGAGGAGGTCCGGCACGACGACATCCGCGTCGCCTACATCATGCCGGGGAGCGTCAACACCAAGTCGCGGTCGTCGCAGGACGGGAGCGGAGATTCGTGGAAGCTGGCTCCCGAGGACGTGGCGGAGGTGGTCATCGGCATCCTGACCCAACATCCGCGGTGCCTGGTCAGCCGGGTCGAGATGCGCCCGTCGAAGCCCAGGAAGAAGTGACTCCCGCGCCGAGATCCGTTCGCCGCCGGAACCAATCCGTCAGCCCAGGAAGGCCTTCAGGGCGACGGTATCGAGCGTGCGCGTCAGCCGGAAGACGCCGGCCGGACCGGCCGGATAGCCCAGGTAGACGAAGATGTGCTGGACGCCGCGCTCGGAATCGATGACGGAAGCTCCCGGGTGGAGGCCGTCGATCCTGCCCAGTGCCTCCCGGCGCGCGAAGAGCGCGCAGTCGAAGCGCCAGCGAGAGCTTCCCGAGAAGAAGTCCCCCGGGTCGATGCTCCAGAGGTTCAGGGACATCTTCCCCGGGTGGGGACGTCCCGGCCCGCTGCCCGCCCGCGCCGACACCACCGCCTCGATCCTTCCGGTGACCGGATTGAAATCGATGTCGGCCGTATCCTGCCGTCCACGCCTGCCGGCGACGCGGATACCGGAATGCCTGGATTTGAGGGGAAGCCAGCCTCGCTCGGACCAGAGTTGCGCGTAGACCGAGGTGTCCGTCCCCTCGTCGTAGGAGGCGGGATCGTAGCTGCGGGTCACGATGGCCAGCCGGTTCCCGTGCAGCAGGGCGACCGGCTCGGCGGGACGCACGAAGGAGGGCAGAGACTGCTCCTCCTCGGCCCAGGTCCGTCCTCCGTCTCGTGAGTAGCGGAAGTGGATCTTGTCGGCGATGCGGACACTTCCGCCCGTCGTGTCCGGCGGATGCAATCCCTCCTTGTACTGATCGGTCACCAGGTTGGAGTGTCCCGCCACCACGAGTCCGTAGGCCGGGTGCTCGAACAGGCGCGGACCGATGTAGAGCACCGGACCCGGAGTGGTGTCCTCCCTCATGGCCCGGGAGAAATGGACCCAGTTCCTGCCCCGGTCGTCGCTGCGAAAGACGCCGTGGTCGCTCACCAGGACCACTCCGCCGTCCGCCGTGGTCCCAATGGCGTTCAGGTGGATCTTGTAGCCGAGCGTCGGATCCTGGTCGCGGGCGAACTTGTAGCGGTGGGCCAGCGGGATGTGACCGCCGCGGTAGCGGTCTTCCCTCCTCATCACCTGGCGCAGGTCGAAAGGCTCGGTCCAGGTCTTCCCGCCGTCCGTCGATCGCACCACCATGGTGTAGCTGTGCCGGTCGTCGGTGCGCTCCAGTCCCTTCCAATGTCCCGGAATCCGGCGGTGCACCACGATGAGCGTGTCGCCTGTTCGGGCGGCGACGGGCCATCCGAAGTGGTTGTTGAGAGCGCCTGGATCGGGAGGAAGACTGACGGGAGCGAGTTCCATCAACCCCCGCTTGCGGGCTTCTTCCAGTTTGGCCAATTGGTGGGGCGGCATGCAGAGCAGGTGCTCCACGGCCGATTCTGCGGTGAGGGCCGAGACGGTACCGCGGATCGCGGAGCAACTGACCGTCCCCTGGGCAGCCAGCTGAAGAAACCGGCGCCGGGAAATCATGCGGGACATCCTCTTGCGGGCATCACTCGGTTGCCACGATAATGGAAGGTAACCAAATCAACATCAAGGCCGGTGCGTGGCTTCCAGAATGCGCTCTTCCGGTACGAAAGGTGAAACATGACGATCGCGCGTCTCTCGGACGACCAGGTGGACAGTTATCGGCGAGAGGGTTACCTGCTCCTGCCGGGGTTCTTCGGCGCGGACGATATGGCGGCTGTCGATCGGGCCATCCGGGAAGTCTCGGAAACGGCGCTGGCGAGCGGTGACTGGAGCGACGTCCTGGAACTGGAGCCCGAGCTGCAGGATGGACGTCCGGTTCCGCGAAGGATCTACGAACCCTTCGACCGGCACGAGACCTTTCGCCGGATCGGGTCCGAGCCGCGCCTGCTGGATTGCCTGGAACCGTTGATCGGCCCCAACTTCGCGGCGCAATACAGCAAGCTCAACATGAAGCCGGCCCGGGTGGGATCGGTCGTCAAGTGGCACCAGGACATGGCCTACTTCCCCTCCACCAACGACGACCAGGTGGCGGTGTTGATTTACGTGGACGATGCCACCGAGGAGAACGGCTGCCTGCAGGTCCTGCCACGGCACCACACCCACTTCTTCGACCACACGGGGGCCGATGGCCAGTTCGCGGGCATGGTCACCGAGGATCTCAGCAGCGGCCGCTTCGGTCAGCCGGTGTCCTTGGCCGGCCCTTCCGGAAGCGTCATCCTCCTGCACTGCATCACGCCCCACTCGTCGCTTCCCAACCGGTCCGAGCACCCGCGCCGCACTCTGATCTATGGGTACCAGGCCACCGACTGCTACCCGATCTACTTCGGAGAAATGACGTCGTACGGCATGACCGGCCAGATGCTGCGCGGCAGGCCGTCCCGTTTCGCCCGTTTCGGGGGGCCGCCGCCTCTGATTCCCACCTATGACGGCATGTGGAAATCGCTCTACCAACTGCAGGAGGAGGCCAAGGTCGAATGAATTGGTCCCCACTGCGGCGCACTCATCACTCTCGGGTTCGCCGGACCCGCCTCCTGCCCATCTGTCTGGTCTTTTTCGGTACGGTGTTTTCTGCTCTACCCTCCGCCGCTCAGGACCGTCAGGCCGAGGAAAAGGCGGATCCCTTCGCCAAGTGGCTGAATCAGGACGTGGTCTACATCATCTCGCCGGAAGAGAAGGCCGTCTTTTCCAAGTTGACCAGCACCGAGGAGAAGGAGAGCTTCATCGAGCAGTTCTGGCGCCGCCGCGATCCCGATCCCTCCAACTCGTTCAACGAGTTCAAGACCGAGCACTACCGCCGGATCGCCTACTCCAACGAACGGTTTCACAGCGGCGGGATTCCGGGATGGAAGTCGGACCGGGGACGGATCTACATCGCCCTGGGGGCTCCCACCTCGGTGGATCGCTACGGCGCCGGCCAGACCTACTACCGGGATATCGAGGAGGGAGGCGGGACCACTGCCGTCTATCCCATGGAAAAGTGGTACTACGGCCATGTGGAGCACATCGGGAGCGGAATCGAAATCGAGTTCGTCGACAAGACCATGACCGGGGAGTACCGGATGGCCCTGAGGCCGGAGGAGAAGGACGCTCTCCTCTACATGGACGGGGCGGGCCTGACGCTGTTCGAGCGGATGGGCCTCGACACCCGGGCGGGGCGGATCCGCGCCATGGACCCGATGCGGTCGGTCGGCGGCGAGTTCGATGCGGTTCACAAGCATTCGCAGAATCCGTTCCTCAGACTGGATCGGTTCTTCCGCCTGCAACAGGCGCCTCGGATCCAGTTCAAGGATCTCAAGGCCGCGGTCGCGACCAACATCAGTTACGACGAACTGCCGTTTAACGCCGTCAATTCCTACACCAGGCTGACGGGAAAATCGTTCCTGGTTCCCATCACCGTATTTCTGCCGCTCACGGAACTGACCTATGAGAATCCCTCGGCCGGAGCCGTGCCTCGGGCGACCGTGAATCTGTACGGCTCGGTGAAGAGCATGGGAGGCCGGATCGTCAGTGAGTTCGAGGAGACGATCTACGACGACCGGCGGGGCGCCGCCACGGAGGCGAAGGGACAGAAATCCTTCCAGAAGATCCTCCCCCTGCCGCCCGGCATCTACAAACTCGATCTGATCGCCAAGGACTTGGGGAGCCAGAAGATCGGACACCTGCAGCAGCGGCTGCAACTACCGGTAACGGTTCCCGACGGGCTCGCCCTTTCGTCCCTGGTGCTCTCGGACACGATCGTCAAAGCTGAAGGCGAAACCCTGCCCAGCCCCTTCCTGACGGCGCTGGGTTGGAAGGTGTATCCGGTCCAGGCGCGGCGGTTCAGTCCCGGGGACCGGCTCGGGGTCTACTTCGAGGTTTACAGCTTCGACGTCGACCAGAGCCGCGACCTGGTCGACCTGGACATTTCGGCGTCCATCGTGAATTCCAGAGGAGAGGAGCTCATCGACGGTCCCGCCACGCATCTCTTCTCCCGCTTCAGCGACCGGGTGGCGGCAGCGTTGGTGTTCAAGTTGGACGGCATGGAAGCCGGGGATTACAGCCTTGTCGTCAGAGTCGAGGACAAGATCCAGCGGCGAGACGTCGGAGAGAGGGTCAGGTTCAGAATCGTTCCCGCCGATTCCTGACTCTTCGTTCGGCAGGCCAGGCAGCCCGTGGCAAAAGTCGTCACGGCATTCGACCGTCCCTGCATCCCGGCGGACTGCGTTGCGATTCGGTCACATACTCGCGGTATGCTCCCGAATCGCGCCTTGTCCGGCGGGCGCAGGAACGGTCTCGGTGCTCGCGGGACTTTCACCACGGACTGCAAGGAAGCCTCGGCCGGTCGGCCACGGAGGTTCGAATGACCACGGAGGAGAGGATCCGCCGATTGCAGGTGGACGGGTTCTGTGTCATCGAAGGAATCATCCCGAGTGAGCAGGTCGACGAGGTCCGGAAGAGCGTCTTCGAGGCCCAGGCCCGGCGGCACGAGGAAGCCGAAGCCGAACTGGCCGCGACCCGGGCCCGGGGACACCGGATCGGAGTCATGGGGGTCGCCAATCTCCGGCAGGTGATCAACGAGACCCAGGCCTTCGCGCCCTACCTGGCCGACCGGCGGATCCTGGATCTGGCCGAAGCCTTCTTCGGCCCGTGGGTCCGGATTTCCTGCACCGACTGCGTGATCAACAATCCGGGAAACGGGCGCGGCTATCTGCACGCGGACTGGCCCTACAATCGAACCAACGCCTCCCACGTTCGCGCGCCCTACCCGGACGCCATGATGCACATCTCGACCATCTGGATGCTGTCTCCTTTCAGCGCCGAGACAGGCGGCACCCTGGTCGTTCCCGGGAGTCACCGGATGTCCAGCAACCCGGCCGGCAGGGGGAATTCGGTCCCCGAAGACGACCCCTACCCGACGGAGATGAACGTCTGCGGTCCCGCCGGGAGCGTGTTCGTGAGTGACAGCCGGCTCTGGCACGCGGTCGCACCCAACCGGAGCCGGGAGCCCAGGGTCGCCATCCTGATTCGTTACGCTCCCTGGTGGCTCAATCTGAATCCCACCATGATCGGCACTCCCGAGCACACCGCCATGGTCGTGGAGACCGGCGGAAAGAACTACGAATTGCCGCCGGTGAGAAGGAGCGTCTACGAATCCCTGCCGGAAGACGTCAAACCGCTGTATCGGTTCTGGGTGAGATAAACGGCCCGGGGGGCAGTTCGGCATCCACGGGATAGCGGCGAATCGAAAGCAACTCATTCGGGGCCGGTAGACCGCCGCTCGGGCCAGCGGCCGGACCGGATCCGGCGGTGTTTGATGTCCATCGCTTCGAGAGTGTAGACCCAGGCGAGCTCGCGGACGCCGCCCACCGTGACCGGCACCAGTACCCGCCGGTAGAGGCTGGAGCCGTTCGGACGGAAGCCCTCCAGCCGGTCGATGGCCGGCAACCGGGATTCCGGGTCGTCGAAGCTGAGGAGTTCCCCGTACACGGTTCCCCAGCGCCCCGTTATGGTGCCTTCCGGAACCGGCCGGGGGTACTTTCCGACCCGGCCGGAGAGGCGCGTTTGCGTTCCGACGTCGGCGAGGGGATCCGCGGTTCCGCAGGCCAGGACATCCTCGCCGGGCACCTCGAGAACCGGGAAGCCCGGTCCGTCGTAAAGTCGGCCGAGAACTTGCGCGTCCCGGATATCCAAGGCTCCCGGGCAGTAACGATTGTGGTTCCCGTAGCCTCGTTTGAGGGTGCCGTAGACGAAGAGTTTCAACATCGGAATGGCTTCACCTTCCGGGGTTTCCCGGATTCTGTGGGTTCGGTCGGGGGTTGTCCATCAGTCACCGAATAACTCCATGAGTTTGGGTTCACGGACCTGTCCGGCAGGATGGCCATAGCGTACCGGGACCGGTGCTGAACGAAAATTTCCCTTGGTCTTGACAATGGTCCCTGGGCACACTCAAAATTCCCTCGGTTCTTTTGTAGGTTTCCAGTTTTCTCTGGTTTTCCAGATTTCTCTGGCTGCCTGATCTTCTCGGGGAAAACGCCCTCTATGCGTCCCCCGTATGACTCGCCTTTCTGGAGATTCGGATCAATGGCAAGCAAAAACTCGCAGCTCGGACTGGTGGTGGCTCTCGTGCTGATGGCTTCTGCCGGTGTCCTGGGCCAGCAGATCTCAGGCACCATCACCGGCAACGTGGCCGACACTTCGGGCGCGGTGCTTCCCGGAGCGGAGGTCACGGCCACGAATACGGCCACGGGCGTGGATTCGGTGGCGGTGGTCAACGACCAGGGACTCTATCGAGTCCCCAACCTTCCCCCCGGCATCTACGATCTCACGGCCTCCTTGCCCGGTTTCAAGACCACGGTGATCAGTGGGATCGAGGTCCGGGTCGACAGCGTCGTGAGACGGGATGTGGCCCTCGACGTGGGCGCGATCGCAGAGCAGGTGACGGTGCAGGCGTCCCGCAACGTCGTCGAGTCGGAGGAGCCCTCACTGGGTGAAGTGGTCGGAGAGACCGAGATTCTCGAGCTCCCCTCGGGTGAGAAGAACTTCATGACCCTGGCCAGCATCACCGCCGGAGTGACGCCCGAGCTGCCCACCGGCGAGTTCGGTTCGTCCTACGCCAACCGGAGCAACCTGCAGGTGGCCATTTCTGGGCAGAGGCACGTGTCGACCAACGTCCTCTTCGACGGCATTCCCAGCAAGGAGTTCTACATCGGTCTGGTGGCCACGATCCCGGCGGTGGAGACGTTACGGGAGTTCAAGGTCCAGAAGGGCTATTTTGCCGGCAACTACGACAACGCCGCCGTCATCAACGTGGTGACCAAATCGGGCACCAACGAAGTTCACGGCACGCTCTGGGAGGCGCACCAGAACGACAACACCAACGCCCGCAATTTCTTCGACGTCGGCAGCCCGGAGATTCTGCGCAACCAGTACGGTTTCGAGGTGGGTGGCCCGATTCTCTCCGACAAGTTGTTCTGGTACGGAAGCTACGAGGGGATCCGCGGCCGGGAGTCCGGAACCGGGAGAGGGAGCGTTCCCCATGCCGGATGGCTGAACGGAGACTTCTCCGACCTCCTCCCCGACACCCAACTGGTCGACCCCATGACCGGAAACCCCTTCAACAACAACCAGGTCCCGAGTTCTCGAATCGACGGTTTCGCTCAGACCTGGATGGAAAGGGGATTCATTCCGGGTCCCACCCATCCCGGTGCAGCGTTGAACTACATCGGCCCCACGCTGACTGTCGTGGACGAAAACAAGGTGCTGGTGCGCTTCGACTACGCGGCCTCCGAAAACGACAAGTTCTTCGGCCGCTATTCCTACAGCCGGTCGGACCGGCTGGAGGACCGAATCATTCGGGAGGACTCGACGCGCCCGTTGCACGCGGACAACATGGTGATCGATTGGGTTCACGTCTTCGGTCCCGCACTGACCCTCAACCTCAAGGGAGGCCTCAACCGGGTGGATTTCTCCGCCGCCGGCCGGTCCCAGGACACGGAGACCGATTGGGGTCAGGTCTTCGGCGTCAAGAACATCAACACGGTTCCCGTGTGCAACCGCGTCCTGTCCCTGGGCATCGGCGGAGTGGGTGGCTTCGGAACCTGGAGCAACAACTGCGAAGAACCGGTTCAGAAGGATCAGCACTACCTGGTCAACGTGAACTGGATCGAAGGCAAACATCAGGTCATGCTGGGCGCCGAGGTGCGGAGAAAGCGCCAGGATCTGGCCATCGTGAGCGGCCACGCCGGGAGGTTCACCTTCAACAACAATTTCAGCGGGCACAATTTCGCCGACTTTCTGTTGGGGCATCCCAGCAGCATCGACGGGGTCAATTACCAGAGCCCGGTCAAGAAGCATGCCATCTGGTACAACGGATTCATTCAGGATGACATCAAGCTGGCTCAGAACTTCACTCTGTCCCTGGGCATGAGGTATCAGGTCTACCCCTGGGAAACCGACGAGGACCACCTCATCATGCTTTTCATTCAAGAGGGTGACGGAAGCACGATCCAGGCCACGCCGGACAAGCCGAGACTGGTGGACATCGACGGCAATGACTTCGCGCCGCGGATCGGTTTTGCCTGGACGCCGGGCGGGCGCGACGATCTCGCCATCCGCAGCAGCTTCGGCGTCTTCTACGATGACGTGCCGGGCAACGATCGAGGCTGGGACTCCATCGGACCCAGTGTCGGGGTCGGGCAGAATTACATCAGTGACCTCCTGTCGCCCACCCTGAGCACCACGGGGCAACTCCCGGACCCGCCGGCTATCGAGCCGACCTCCATCATGGGTCCCAACGTCTTCTTCATCATGAACAGTGAGACCCAGCGGCGGGATCCCTACCAGCAGGTCTGGACGCTGAGCATGCAGAAGACCTGGGGCTCCGACCTGTTCACCGAGATCGCCTACGTCGGCTCCCACGGCATTCACATGTCGAAGCGCCGCAACATCAACGTCCTTCGCAATCCGCAGCAGCCGGAATGCGGGAGCGCGTGCCGGATCACCAAGCGGCCCTTCAAGAACTACGCCTGGATTCTGACCGACCAGGGCGAAGGCCAAGCCTACTATCACGGGTTGGAGACGAGCCTGCGCAAGCGGTTGAGCGGCGGCTTGAGCTTCACCGCGGCCTATACCTACTCCAAGTCGCTGGACTGGGATTCCTTCGACAACAAGGGGTCCCGGGCCTATGTGCCGGGCAAGCCGGACAAGGGCCGCAGCACCTTCGACGTGCGCCAACGATTCGTCACCAGTTTCATCTACGAGACGCCCAGGATGCAGGATATGAGCACCTTCACCCGGAACCTGTTCGGGGGCTGGCAGCTCTCGGGGATCGGCAGCCTGCAGAGCGGTTTCGGCTTCCATCCCACGACCTCGTTCGATCCTTCCAACACCGAGCAGATCGCCACCAACAAGCGGCCCGATCGCACCTGTGACGGAAACGGGGGGCGGGCCATCAACCAATGGTTCGGCGCCAAGTGTTTCCAGATGCCGGCGCTGGGCACCTTCGGCAACAGCGGCGTCCATTTTCTGGATACCGACGGCTACATCAACTTCGATTTCTCCGTGGCCAAGAACTTCTACGTTCCTCAATTCAACGAGCGGGCCAAGTTCCAGCTTCGGTTCGACTCCTTCAATTTCTTCAACAACGTGAACTTCGGCAAACCGGGAAGTCGACTGGAGCGAGCCAGTTTCGGCGTGGTTTCGAGCGCCCTGCCCGGACGGATCTTCCAGTTTGGACTGAGATTTTCATTCTGAATGGTGCGGGTGAGGGGCCTCGGTCCCCTCACCCGCGTATCCGATAGATCCGGATCGACAAGACCGCCTGTGAAAAGGGATAGAGCCTTTTGAAAGACTTTATTCCTTCCCCAGCCGTCTGTTTCCGAAACTCAGGCTTCAGGCCGATTCCGAATCCCAGGTCCCAGACCGATCGCTTCCATGCCCACGTTGCGGGCAGGTGTGGCTTTGCGCCAATGCTCCTGGCGCTTCTCTTTATCGTGCCCGGTGCCGGGTCCATGCTTCTGGGACAGGATCGGGCTCAGGCGCAGGCACTCTATGGGAGCGCCATCGCCTTGCTGGAGTCGGGGGACTACGCCGGAGCCGACGAGAAGATCCGAAGGCTTCTTGCCGATTTTCCGGAAATCCCCCAGGCATTGAACGTGGCCGGGATCATCGCCGACCTGCGCGGACAGGCGGAGCGGTCCATCGCCTACTTCGAGCGGGCCGTGAGCCTCCGCGATGATTTCATCGACGCCCGAAGCAACCTGGCCCGCCTCTACGCCAAGACCGATCATCTCCCGGAAGCCCGGCGCCAATTCGAGCGGGTGCTCCATTGGAACCCGGTCCATCTCCCGTCATTGAAGGGATTGGCCAGCTTGCTCTACGACGTGGGAGACATTGAAGCGGCCCTGGAGAACACCGTCCGGGCGCTGGGTCAGGCGCCTGAGGATCCGGAGCTGCTTCTGCATCTGGCCAAGACCCAGTTCAAGTTGGGTAGGGAGGCGGAGGCTGCGGTAACGACCCGCCGGTTGCGCCGTCTGTTTGCCCTTGACGGGGAAGGACTCCATGCCCTGGGGCTGATGCTGCTGGACAGCGGCCGCTATTCGGGCGCCGTCACGATTCTCCGCGAAGCCGCGGAACGCCAGGGGAGAGATCCCGAAATCGTCAGCTCCATGGGGATCGGCTACGGTCTGGCGCGGAAGGTCAACCAGGCTATCGACTCGTTCCAGGAGTCCATTCGGATGCGTCCCCAGGATCCCCAGGGGTACCTTCACCTGGCCCTTGCCTACGGCATGCAGGGGCGCTTCGACGAAGCCGCCGCCGAGCTCCGCAAGGTGTTGAGCTTGGACCCGGATTCCAACGACGCGGCTCACCACCTGGGCGTCAGCCTCTACAAGCAGGGACTCGAGACCGAGGCCAAGCCCTACTTCGAGCAGGTTCGCCGGCGGGAGCCGGACCGGGTGGAGACCCTCTACTATCAGGCCCTCATCCGCTTTCAAGAGGGCGACTACGCGAGTAGCCTGAGTCTCCTGAGCCGGGTCCTGATCTTGCAGGAAGATCACATTTCCGCACACTACAAGGCGGCGCAGGTCAACGCCAAACTGGGACGCCGGACGGAGGCCCAACGGCTGCTCCGGGAATTCAAGCGGCTGGAGCTGCAGCAGGAACGTTCGCGCAAGGAAAGATTCCACATCTATGCAGGGGTCGGCGACGACTTCTCCGTCTTTGGATCGAAGTAGGACGATCCGGCTCTTGACCCGGATCGCCCTGCCGGCGATGCTGCATTGGATCTGGCTGCCGGCGGCGCCGGTCCAATTCACGGATATTACGACGGAGGCGGGGATTCGTTTCCGGCACTTCAACGGGGCCGCCGGTGAATTCTATTTTCCTGAGATCGCGGGACCGGGAGCCGCCTTTCTCGACTATGACCGGGACGGCGACCAGGACATCTTCCTGGTCAACGGATCGAGTCTGCCGGAGCCGAAACCGGCTACCGATCCCAACAGCCAGATGTATCGAAACGACGGCGGTGGAACCTTCACCGAGGTCACGGCCCGGTCCAGGATCGATCTCAGGGGACTCTTCGGCATGGGGGCGGCGGCGGGAGACTACGACAACGACGGCGACCCGGACCTGTACGTCACCGGCTACCTGAGAAGCGTCCTGCTGGTCAACAACGGGGACGGGACCTTTGTCGACGGGACCGATTCGGCAGGAGTCCGGAACCCGGGGCACTGGGCCACCAGCGCCGGATTTTTCGATTTTGACCGGGACGGCCTCCTGGATCTCTTCGTCTGCAACTACGTCCTGTTCGACACCGCAGTGAATCCTCCTTGCTCGGGTGGGGGCTTTCGGTCCTATTGCCATCCCAGCGCCTTCCAGGGTGATCCCAATGTCCTCTACCGCAACAACGGCGACGGGACCTTCTCCGACGTGAGCGAAGTCAGCGGAATTGCAGGAGCGCGCGGCAAGTCTCTGGGGGTCGCTTTCGCCGACTATGATCACGACGGCTGGATGGACCTGTTCGTGGCCAACGACACCGTGGCCGATTTCCTCTTTCACAACCAGGGGGATGGCACCTTCCAGGAAGTCGGTTTCCTGGCCGGCGTCGCCTACAACGAGGATGGTCATGCCCGAGCCGGAATGGGAGTGGACTTCGGCGATTACGACGGGGACGGACGCCTGGACCTGATCGTCACCAACTTCACCTCCGAGGGAAACGCGCTGTTCCGCAACGCGGGGGATGGTTCGTTCGCGGAAGTCACGCGCCACACCGGCATCCGCAAGAACAGTTTTCTGAAGGTGGGGTTCGGGGTCCGCTTCTTCGACTATGACAACGACGCCGACCTGGACGTGATGGCCGTGAACGGGCACGTGATCCCCCGCATTGCCGAGTACCGGGACGACACCAGCTTCCCCCAGGAGAAGCTCCTCTATGACAATCAGGAGGGAAAGTTCCGGGAACGGTCGCGGGAATCGGGGGACTGCTTTTCGGTCCAGGGCGTGGGGCGGGGCGCGGCCTTTGCCGACATCGACAACGACGGCGACGTCGACGTGCTGGTGACCAACAACGCCGGGGGTGTGCAGTTGCTTCGGAACGACGGCGGCAATCGAAACAACTGGCTGCTACTGAAGCTGGTCGGCACCAAGAGCAATCGGGACGGTATCGGGACTCGCCTCACCGCCCATATCGGCGATCGGGTCGTCGTGACTCAGGTCCAGCGGTCGGCCAGCTATCTGTCAAGCCAGGATCCTCGGGTGCATCTTGGGTTGGGTCGGTCCTCCGCGGTGGATCGCCTCCGGGTCGACTGGCCGAGCGGCCGGACGCAGGCGCTGCAGGCGCTGCCCGCCAACCGGATCCTGACCATCGAGGAGGCGGGAGCGGCGGCTTCCAGCCGCCGACTCTTTGACTTGCCGGCCAATCGGATCGGGACCCGCGAGGAAACGGTTGCGGACGAACCCTGATTACAAGCGAAGGGAGCATTCAGCATGAGTAACGCATGGAAACGCCGGGATTTTCTCAAGTCGGCCCTCATGGCGACGGGAGGGATGTCTTTCTGCAGACCGTCGCCGCCCCTGCGGACGGGTCCCTTTTTCCGGCGAGAGGACCTCTTCGTCGCCGGCGCAAACGGGGTTCGGGAATACCGGATTCCAGCCCTGGTGACGACGGTGAAGGGGACGCTGCTGGCCCTCTGTGACGCTCGGGTGGAGGAACCGGGAGATGCCCCCAACAACATCGATCTGGTCCTGAAACGCAGCTTGGACCAAGGCGAGACCTGGTCGGAAATGACCGTCATCGCGGACTTCCCCGGGCGCCGGGCGGCCTGCGATCCTTGCCTGCTGGTGGATGGGCAGACGGGAAACGTCTGGGTGATCTACGATCATGTCTGGCCCGATTCCGAGTCTCTGGAGCGGGCGAACGAGACCCTGCCCGTAGGCGTGAAACCGGACCGGACCGGCCGGATCATCACGCTGCACGCCATCGTCAGCGAAGACGATGGACAAACCTGGTCCGGACCCGCGGACATCACACACCAACTCACCCGAGAGGGTTGGCTGGCCGTCATGGCCGCTCCGGGCCGGGGGGTACAGACGAGAGATGGACGTCTCGTCGCACCGTGTTATTCGCGCCGCACGGATGAGTCCGGTCACACAGGGGATTTCTCATCCGTTGCCTACAGCGGCGACGGGGGCTACACCTGGACAATGGGGTCGGGCGCCGGACCCGCCACCAATGAATGCCAGGTCGTCGAGCTGGACAACGGAGACCTGATGCTCAACATGCGGAGCTACCATGGAAGGGGATGCCGCGCCGTCGCCACGTCCAGCGACGGTGGTGAGACCTGGTCGGAGCTGAGACATGACACTGCTTTGATCGAACCCAGATGTCAGGCGTCGTTCATCCGGTATGATGCCGGTGGCGGCGGCACTGACCAGGATCGGCTCCTGTTCTCGAACCCCGCCCACCGCCAGGACAGGGTCAACATGACGGTTCGGTTGAGTCTCGACTCGGGGAAGTCCTGGTCCGTCTCCAGAGTCGTTCATTCGGGCCCGTCGGCCTATTCCTGCCTCGCGGTGCTGGAGGACGGCACAGTCGGCCTGCTTTACGAAAATGGCGCCGACAGTCCCTACGAACGGATCAGCTTCGCCCGTTTCAATCTGGAGTGGCTGACTGGCGGAAATACTCAGTTGGGTTAGACACCGCAGACCTGCGGCAATGGCAGCCTGGTCCGGGCGGGCTGCGGGGAAGGGAGGCATGAACCATGAGACTAGCGCTGATACAGATGGAGAGCGCCATCGGCGGACTCGACAAGAACATTGCCCGAGCGTCCCGCTTCATCGACGAGGCGGCGGGCGAGGGGGCCGAACTTCTGGTCCTTCCCGAATTCTGGAGCACCGGGTATTTCCCCTTGTCGGTGGACTACAGCTTCTACGACCTGGCCGACAGCGAGGACGGGGAGGCCACCGCGGCGGTCCGGGAAAAGGCGCGGCAGCACCGGGTCCACATCGCGTCCACCATCTATGAGCGCCAGGGTCCCGGCCTCTTCTACAACACCTCCATGATGGTGAACCCGAAGGGCGAGATCGTCAGCAAGTACCGGAAGGTCCACGTCCCGGCCCGGAGAGGCCTGGAAAAACTCTTCTACCGGGGCGGATCCAAGTTTCCCGTGGCGCCGGTCGGCGAGTGGCGGGTCGGCACCATGCTCTGCTACGACACTCTGTTGCCCGAACCGGCCCGCTGCCTGGCCCTGAACGGGGCGGAACTGATCCTGGCGCCCTTCGGAGCCTCCACCACCGAGGGAGGGATCTGGGAACACATGATCATCACCCGGGCCTTCGAAAACGGCGCCTACGTGGCCGCCTGCAATGCCGTCGGAGAACTTCACCTTCCCGGCGGCGAAACCTTCATTCTGGGCGGGAAGAGCATCATCGTGGATCCCGAAGGCGGGATCGTGGCCGAGGCCCCGGCGTCCGGCGAGACGGTCATCTACGGGGATATCGGGTTGGACCGGGTGAACGAGGTCCGCAACCGCTACTTCATGTTTCGGGATCGCCGGCCGGATGCCTATGAGGTCATCACGACGGCCACGGAAGACATCCTGGGATAGCCGGAACTTTTCACCGGGCCGGCACGATCTCCAAGACGATTTTCCTTACCGGCCGTCAGTCGCGCCGGTCGGCTACAAACGGCTGGAGCTCCCCCCCTTCCCGGAGGCGGTAGTGCCGGTCGGCGCCGACGTCCTGAAACCTCTGGACCTCTCCGCTGGGCCACCGGACCATCAGCAGCCGCACACGGCCAGCGGAGGCCAGCCCGAAATGGACCCGCAGGTCGTTACTGGCCTGGTAGCTGGAGCCCCCGGACACCTCCCGCATCTGTCTCCCGGTCTCGGTTTCCATAGTCACGCGGGTCCCGATGGCGCTCCGGTTCGAGCGCACGCCTTCCAAGGCCAGGATCAGCCAGTGCCGGGCGCTCTGAGGCCCGTCGTTCCTCAGCAGTGAAGGGGCCCCGTCCAGGTTGTTGATCCCGATGTCCAGGTCCCCGTCGTTGTCATAGTCGGCGAAGGCCGAGCCCCGGCTGGAACGGGGTCGTTCTCCTCCTCCCTTGAAGGCGCCCTTGATCTCCTGGAACTTGCCGTTTCCGAGATTCAGGAAGAACTGGTTGCGCTCCAGGTAGGTCGATCCGATTTCGTAGTCATCGACTTGGGGATAGATGTGGCCGTTGGAGACGAACAGGTCTTCCCACTCGTCGTTGTCGAAGTCCGCAAAACCGGTTCCCCAGGCCAGGAACGGCCAAGTGGCCGTGCCCAGGCCCGCGGCGTAGGTGACATCGCGAAAAAAACCGTTTCCCAGGTTGCGGTAGAGGGTGTTGTAGTCGTCGGAGAAGTTGGTCACGTAGAGGTCGAAGTGTCCGTCCCGATCGTAGTCGCCGGCGGCGACCCCCATTCCGGCCTGCTCCTTGCCGTCCTCGTCATAGGCGACGGAGGAAAGAAGCCCGGCCTCCTGGAAGGTCCCGTCCCCATGGTTCAGGAAGAGGAAGTTTGCCATGGAGTCGTTGGCGACGTAGAGGTCCGGGTCTCCGTCGTTGTCCGAGTCGAACCAGAGGACACCCAGTCCGAAAGCGGGCCGGACCGCCACCCCCGCGCCTGAGGTCACGTCGGTGAAGGTGCCGTCGCCGTTGTTGCGGTAGAGGACATCGCCGTCCGGAGTCAGTCCCTGGGGCCCGCAGGCGACCTGGATGCCGCGGTATCCGCAGGTCGGCGCCGGGGGCCGGCGATGGTCGAACTTGACGTAATTGGTGAGGTACAGGTCCAGCCAGCCGTCCCCGTCGTAGTCGGCGAAGGCGGCGCTGGAGCCCCAACGGGGATCGCCCGTGCCCGCTTCCGAGGCCACGTCGGTGAAGGTGCCGTCGCCGTTGTTGCGAAAGAGCGCATTGGGGCCGTAGTTGCACACGTACAGGTCGGGCCAGCCATCGTTGTCATAGTCGGCCACGGCCGCGCCCATTCCCCAGGCGCCGCCGCCGACTCGGGCCTTAGCCGTGACGTCGGAAAAAGTGCCGTCCCGGTTGTTGCGAAAGAGCGAATTGGAAACGGTCCGCTTTCCCGCCAGCAGTTCCTCCCAGCGCCCGCCGTTGACCAGGTAGAGATCGGGCCAACCGTCCCGGTCGTAGTCGATCCAGGCGATTCCACCGCCGTCGACTTCCAGCAGGAATTTCTTTTCCGGGTTTCCGCTGAAGTGGCGGAACTCCAATCCCGCCGTCTCGGCGACGTCGGTGAACCGGATCGTGGATAAGGAGAGGACCAGCCACAGGCTCAGCATATTCGGTATCGAACTCCGGACGGTGCCGCGGTGGCCGGACCGAGCCGACTGGACCTGCGGCCGTCTCTCATCGGGTCCGCCCCGGACAGTGGCCTTCCCGGAAGGCGAAGGGGTCTGCCGCTGACGAATCCTCCGATCTCAGCCGTTCCACCCGCTCCAAGGTCCGCCGTGCGAGGTCGAGCTCTCCCGCCTCCCGGTAGAGCTGGGCCAGAAGATAGTTGGGAGCGATGAACGACGGACACAGGTCGATGCTTCTGCGCACGGCCGCCAAGGCATCGTGGGCCTGACCGAGATTCCTGTGAACTTTGGCCAGAAGGAAGTAGGCGCGGTGTTTCAGGGAGTCTTCGAGCCCGGGTTCCGCCCGCAACAGATGGCGCTTCGCCTCCTCCACCTTCCCCTGTTGCAGCAGGATCTCGGCGAGCTCCAGCCGGGCCCTGGCGTGGTCGGGATAGAGGTCAATCTCTCTCCTGAAGGCGGCCACCGCTTTCACCGGGCTGGACAGGTTGGAATGAAGCATGCCCATCTGAAAATTGAGCCAGGACCGGTTCGGTTCGCCGGAGGCGACGGTGGAATACTCCTTGAGCGCCATCTTGCTGAAGTTCAGGTTGTTGTAGTTGCGCGCCAGGGACATCCTCGCTTCGACGTTGCCGGGGCTCAGTTCCAGCACCCGCTTCAACGGGGTGATCGCGTCCTCCATGAGCCGCCTGGCCCTGGGATCGAAGGGGTGCAGTCCCGACGCCTCTTGGCGGTCGAGCAGGAATTGGGCCAGATTGTAGTGAAACTCGGCCTGCCGGGGCCGCAGTTCGACCGCCCTGCGAAGATGTTTCTCCGCCTCCTCGTTCTTTTCCAGGGCGGCCAGCACCATGCCGTAGAGTTCCTGGTAGACGGCATTCGAGCCGTCCCGCTCGACGGCCCGGCGGGCCAGCACCGAGGCTTCCTGAAAGCGGCCTTGTTGGAACTTCTCCAGAATCTGGAGGTCGAGCCGGGGCTGGGAGAAGACGAGGCCGGCGGCGATGAAGACGGCCAGAATCGACCCGAGGCCGGCGAACGGAGGACGCCAACGATTTGCTCCGCCTCGAACGGGTCGAGAATCGGGATATCCGAGCCTGGAGACCAAGCCATCCTCGGGATTCAGATCAGAGGCCGACCTCATTCAGGAGTTCCCCATACTCTTCGACGAGGAGATCCACCGTTTCGGCCACGGGAGGCGCCGGGATGTCGTAGGTCCGGACGGCCGCTTCCACCGACATGCCTCCCTGAGCCACCGTCGCGGCCGTGGGCAGGTAGGCCAGAACCCCGTTGCAGTACCCTCCGAACATGGTGTGCTTGGCCTTGGATCGTTTCTTGACCCCCAACCCGATCTCCACGAAGGGCTCTCCCGGCTGCGCCACCAGCACGAAATCATCCAGCCGGAAGGCCACGATATCGAACGACAAAGAGTATTCCCGAACGCCGGCCCTGACCTTGTCCAGGACGCCCTTGGCCCAGACCTCCACCAACTGGGCGGGACAGACCTCGGTCGTGTCGGCGCCTTTTCCCACCAGCTTCCTCACATTGGCGGCGGCCTCGGCGTACTGGGCCTCCGCCTGATCCAGGGAGGGCAGCGGCTGCAAGGGCAGCGCAACCTGGCGGCTGGCCGCACTCAGGACCTTGTGGGTGGGGCCGTCCTTGAATTCCTTGTGGTAGAGGGCGATCCGGGAGAGCGAGAGGCCGCGTTCCCGGATTTCCTCGTGGGGGCGCGTCTCGATGCCGTAGAATGCTTGCAGCGCGGCGGCGCCGACGATTCCGCCGGTACGTTCCTTTTCGCCCCAATCACTCTGCAGAAATGAATAGCACGCCTGGTTCCCGGCGGCCCCGGTGAGGTAGAGGCAGGTGGCTCCGGTCGCCTGTTCCACGACTCGGCGGACGACGCCGGGAAAGTCCTGGCTCAGGAGGTACGTCTCGTAGCCCATGACCACCGGATGGGCTGCATAGCTGGCTACCACGGCGATGGGGTTTCCGTCGAGATCGTCCACCCGCAGAACGTCGACACTATGGTCGGTGGTCCCGTCGGGATTTCGCCCGACCACGACGAGGCCGTCCTCGGGCGCCCGTTCCTCCCGGTTCACGGCCACCGCGGCGTGCCCGCTTCCAGCCGCCGCGCGCGCGGGCCTGCGGTCGCCGTCCGCAAGCACCGCCAATCCGGCGAGGCGGTTCACCAGGTCCTCGATATAGGCGTCGAGGGCCTGAATCTCGGCCGGGTCGCCGGCGACGTGATGCACGCCACCCAGGATGCCGCGTGCGGTACAGGGGCCGTTGTGGGTATGGGTGCAGCCCACTGCCACGCAGCCGGGAGATGTCCCGACCCGGTCGGCAATGACCTGGCGGATCTTCGCCGCCAACGGCATGTCGAAACCGACCAGGTCGCAGTCGAGGAGGACGATCTTGGTTCGCTCGTCCGCCAGGACCAGCGCCGTGGCCAGGAGCGGCGACTCGACCCCCACGGAAGGATCCACCCGGCGCATGGCTCCTTCCAAACGGAAGCCCACGGGCGGCGTGATGTCGATGCGCCCAACCCCCGCCGTCAGCTGCAGGTCACTCATGTTGTTTCCCTCCTCGTTGCTCGGACTTCAGTCTCCGATGCGACGGATCAATACCGGACCGGAGCCCGTTCAGGTCCCCCGCACCGGGAGAATGCTCAGCATTCCGCCATCCACGTCCAGGACGACTCCGGTCAGAAAGGCCGACTCCTCGGCCAGAAAGAACAGGATCGCATTGACGATGTCCGCGGTGGTCGGATTGCGCTGCAGCGGGATCTCCGCCGCGGTCGCAGCCAGGATGTCTTCCGGAACCAACCCGCTGAGTTCAATTTTCTTCTGGAGAACGAATTGACCCATTCCGGTGGCGGAGACCCCGACCGGGCTCACACAGTTGACGGTCACGCCATCGGCGGCGAGCTCGGCCGCCAGGGATTTGGTCAATCCCACGACGCCGAATTTCGCCGCACAGTAGGGCACGATCTGTGGGCAACCGATTCTGCCGGCATCCGAACCGAGGTTGACGATGCGGCCCCGTCCGCTCCGGCGCAACAGGGGCGCAGCTGCCTGGCTGCAGAGAAACGTGCCCTTCAGGTCCACGTCGATGACGTGATCCCACTCTTCCTCCGTGATCTCCTCCAGAGCGGTCATGTGGATCACCCCTGCGGAGTTGATGAGCGTATCCAGACCTCCGAACCGTGTCCGGCAGGTCTCCACTGCGTCTCTCGCAGACGTTCCGCATGTGACGTCGAGTTCGATCGGCAGCAGATTGGGATGTTTCAGGGTCTGGAATGCACACTTCAGCTGTTGGGAGTCGACGTCCCCGATGGCCACTTGGTGGCCGAGTTCCAGCAGGGCCTGAGCGGTCGCGAGTCCGAAGCCACTGGCGCCCCCGGTGACCAGGGTGCGGCGCGGGTTCGACTGGTTGTCCAACATGTCATCGACTCCGGAGTCAGCCGGCGAGCCAAAGGCATGATAGGTTGGACCGAAGCGTGGAGTAAAGGCTTACGCGCGAGCCTGTCTGTGACCCGCACCGGCGATTGACAGAGATGGAGAGGATAACGTAATCTACGGGCCATACGTACAAACCAAATGGCCGGGTGTTCGGGTGTCAAAATACCGTGTACCGTGCTCGGGTAATTCTTCGGTGTCTCTCCGACAGCTGGGCTAGCCCCACCTTCTTACAGACGAGTCGTTCACACATGTCGAGGTCGAGTTCCAGTTCCGGCAATGGGTTGCTGCCGCCGATCCTGGCAGGAATTCTCTTCTGCATCTTCGGCCTGGTTCAGGCTGCAGCGGCAGGTAAGGTCGATATCTCTCCCGAAGCCCGGGAATTCTTCGAGCGGAACATCCGTCCGGCTTTGGCCGAAAACTGTTTCGTCTGCCACCGTGCCGATCTTGCGCAGGGAGAATTGCGGCTTGACTCTCCGGATGGTTGGGAGAAGGGCGGCAAGTCGGGGCCGGCCATCATCCCGGGGGATCCCGAGGCGAGCCTTCTGATTCGAGCCATCCGTCACCAGGGGCCCGGGTTGGCCATGCCCTTGGGCGGCGAACAACTGTCCGCTGAGCTGATCGACGTCTTCGAAAGATGGGTGCGCCTGGGGGCGGCCGCTCCGGGGGACTCCACGGGGCCGGAAGCTGCCGCGGCGGACGAGACTCATACCGATTGGGAGCAGGTCTACCGGGACCGCAGCGGCTGGTGGTCCCTGCAGCCCGTCTCGAAACCGGCGGTACCGGAGGTCCGACGGGAGGAGTGGTCGGACCAGCCCGTCGATCGCTTTCTCTTGGCCAAGCTGGAGGCGAATGGCCTGACTCCGGCTCCGCGCGCCGATCGGCACACCCTGTTGAGGCGGGTGAGCTATCTGCTGACAGGACTTCCCCCGAAGCCCGAAGAAGTCGCCGCCTTCCTCCGGAATCCCGACCCTGACGCCGCTTACGCCCAGGAGGTGGACCGCCTGTTGGACTCGTCCCATTTTGGAGAGGAGTGGGCGCGGCACTGGATGGACGTGGTTCGTTACAGCGACACCTACGGCTATGAAACGGATGCCGAGATCAAGGGTTCGTGGCGTTATCGGAACTATCTGATCCGCGCCTTCAATTCGGACATCCCCTTCGACCAGCTCGTCCGCGAGCACATTGCGGGCGATCTCCTCTCGCAGCCGCGAGTCGACGCCGCCAGGCAGATCAACGAGTCGATGATCGGCCCCACCTGGTTCCAGATGGGTGAGAACCGTCACGGGGACAGCCTGATGTTCAACGGCATCCACCAGGAGATGCTCGACAACAAGGTCGACACCTTCTCCAAGGCGTTCCAGGCGACCACGGTCGCCTGCGCCCGCTGCCACAATCACAAATATGACGCCATCGCCCAGCAGGACTACTACGCTCTGGGCGGCGTGTTCATGAGCTCACGCTGGGTGACCCATACGCTGGACCTCCCGGAACGCAACCGGAAGGTTCTGGAAGAGCTGGCGGCTTTGAAGACGACACTCCGCAAGCCGCTGGCGGACTGGTGGTTGGAGGAGGCGCGGCAGATCCCCCGGTACCTGATGGCGGCGCAAGCCGTCGTCGAAGGCCGGATGGATGCGGCAGAGGCGGCGCAGGATCTGGACCGGGCTCGTCTCGCCGTCTGGGAGGAGGCGATCAGTCCCAGGCCCTTCGAGGGACAGACCACGAAAGAGGATGAGGAGGAAGCGGCCGAATCGGCTGCACGGGACACCATGTCCAGCCCCCTCTTTCCCTGGTTGGAAATACAGGAATCCCTGATCGAGGGTGAGCAACTGGAAATGGCCTGGCGGAAGCTCGCCGGGGAATATTCGCAGGCTCGCCGGGAACGAATTGAGAACAACGCCAGGGACTTTTCCCTCGCTGCCGACTTCGGCCGCAGAGACCTTCCCGAGGGATGGTCGGTGGATGGGGTCGGAGTGCGCCACGGTTGGGTCGAAAACGGCGATTTCACGGTGGCGCTCGAGGGTTCCGGGGCGGTGGAAATGCTCCTGCCCGCCGGACTGTTCACACACGCGCTCTCGCCCCGGCTCAACGGGGCGGTCCGGACCCCGTTTCTGAATCATTCCGGCCGGTCCTACCTCAGCATGGAGGTGATCGGCGGCGACTACAGCGCTCAACGGCTGATCGTGGACAATTCGTTCCGGACGGAGCGGCAGACTTATCTGAAGGACCACCGTCCCCACTGGATCCGCCATTCGAATACGGCAGACGCCAAAACCAATCGTTCGCCCGGTCAAGACGAGTCCGCAGAGACTCGAATCTACATCGAGTTGGCGACCAAGGCCTCGAACCCCAACTTTCCCCCGAGAGTGGGACTCGGGCCCGACGTCTCGGCGGCCGAAGCCCGGGATGCCCGGAGTTGGTTCGGCGTGACCCGGGTGTTCCTGCACGACAACGAAGAATCGCCCGCCGATGAGCTGGGCCGGTTCACCCCCTTGTTCGGTGGTGAGGCGCCCGTCGATCCGCCACAGCTCTCCGCCCGCTACGGGGAGTGGATTGCGGCGTCGGTGGAAGACTGGGCCGAGGGTCGCGCGGACGAAGAGGATGTCCTCTTGATCAACTGGATGCTGGAAGCTGGATTGTTGCCGAACCATCTGCTGCCCGGCAACATGCTTGCCCGCAAAGAGATCTGGGAGTTGGTCGCTTCCTACCGCGAGACCGAGGAGAAGCTGGTCGACCCGGTGACGGTCCTGAGCATGGCCGACCTGGATCCGGGCCGCGACTACCGCCTCAACGTCCGTGGCGTGTACACGGATTATGGTGAGCGGGTGCCGCGCGGGCATATCCGGGTGCTGTCGGGCCCGTCCAACGGCTCAGACCCCAAGGGTAGCGGGCGCCTGGACCTGGCCCAGCTGATCGCCAGTTCCGAGAACCCTCTCACGGCCCGCGTCTTCGTGAATCGGGTCTGGCACTGGGTCTTCGGATCCGGAATTGTCCGAACCCCCGATGACTTCGGTCATCTCGGCGACCGGCCCTCTCACCCGGAGTTGCTGGATTATCTCGCCGACCGCTTCGTCCAAGAGGGCTGGTCGGTGAAGAAGTTGGTCAGGATGCTGGTGATGACGCAGGTGTTTCAGCAGTCGAATCAGGCCAGTGTCCGGGCCCGTGAGGTGGATCCCACCAATCGGATGCTGCACCATTTTCCGCTCCGCCGCCTGGACGCCGAGTCCATCCGGGACGCCATGCTCGTCGTCTCCGGACGTCTCGATCGTCAGCTCCTGGGCGGTTTCGTGGATCCCTACCGGCCCAAGAGCAAGGTGGTCAAGGCGGACCAGACCTATTTCTCGGGGCCCTTGGACGGGAACGGACGGCGTTCCATCTACCTCCGAAACACGATCATGGAGCCGTACAAGTTCCTGGAGACGTTCAACAAGCCCATTCCGAAGATGCCCACCGGCCGGCGTGATGTCACCAATGTGCCCAATCAGGCCCTGACCATGCTCAACGATCCCTTCGTTGCGGGGCAGGCCGAATTCTGGGCCCGGCAGTTGATCGCCAATTCCCACGACTCGCCTGAGCAGCGGCTGACCGTCATGTTCCGGCATGCCCTGGGGCGGGAGCCGGAGGCGGGCGAACTGACCCGGTGGACCCAGGCGGTTCATGATTTCAACTCTCTTCATCAGAGCCGCTCTGATGGCAGCCAGTCCTCGGAGGACCTCCTGCAGTCAGTGGCGGTTTGGAAGGACACGGCCCACGCCCTCTTCAATACGACGGAGTTCATCTATGTACGCTAAAGGACTGATCGAATACCCACCCATCAGCCGCCGTGAATTGTTGCGCAAGACTTCCACCGGTTTCGGGGCCCTGGCTCTGTCGGCGCTGCTGGCCGAAGAGTACGGCTTGGGAGCCTCGTTGATCGACGGCAAGACCCATTTCCCCGCGAAAGCGAAGAACGTCATCTTCTGCTTCATGGACGGGGGGCCGAGCCACGTCGACCTGTTCGACTACAAGCCCATGTTGAATCAACGCCAGGGAGAGGAGATCGGCAAGTCGGCGGTTTCGGAAAAGTCGCAATCGACGGCCGACCGGGTCTGGTTGGGATCCCCCTGGGAGTTCAAGCGGCGCGGCAAGAGCGGAATCTGGGTCAGTGAACTGTTCCCCCACATCACCAAGGTAGTGGACGACATCTGCCTGGTCCGCTCCATGGTGGGTCAGGTTCCGCTGCACGGCCAGCAGAATCTACTGATGCACACGGGGCGCCTCACGGGGCGGTCTCCCAGCTTCGGATCGTGGGTCTCCTACGGCCTCGGCAGCGAGCGGGACAACCTGCCGAACTACGTCCTGCTGGACAATGGATTGAGGGTGCCCAACGGCGGTTGGGAAAATTTCAGCAATTCCTTCCTGCCCGCTTCGCATGCGCCCAACGTGCTGCGCGCGCGGAACCCGGTGATGGAAAACATCATGCCGGCGGATCATCCGGCCGTGCAGCGGCGCAAACTCGACCTGCTCCGGGAGCAGAGCATGAGGTTCGCCGCCACGACCGGGGACAGCGCCATCGAGTCGGTCATCAAGAACTATGAGACGGCGTTTCATCTGCAGACGGCGATGCCCGAACTGGCCGACGTGAGCGGCGAGGCCGAGGCTACCCGTAAGATGTACGGGCTCGACAGCTCAAACGAATACAAGAAGTTCTACGGTCTGCAGTGTCTCCGTGCCCGGCGTCTGGTGGAGAGGGGCGTGCGTTTCGTGGAGGTCGCCTGTCCCCTGACGCATGCCAACAATTCTCCTTGGGACCAGCACAGCGATCTGAAGAAGTACCATGAGGAGAACTCCATGATCACCGATCAGGGCGTCGGAGCGCTGATCCAGGACTTGAAGCAGCGGGGGCTGCTCGACAGCACGATCGTGCTTTGGGGCGGCGAGATGGGCCGGACCCCGCATACTCCCAAGATCAAAGAGGGTGTGGGCCGCGACCATCATGTGAACGGCTACTCCATCTTCCTGGCCGGAGGGGGCTTCAAACCAGGCTTCACCTACGGGACGACGGACGAATTTGGAAACTCAGTGGTCGAAAAGTCCACTTCCATCCACTCCATCCACGCCACGATTCTCCATCAGCTCGGACTGGATCACGACAAGCTGACCTTCCGGTTCGGCGGGCGGGACATGAGTCTCACCGACGTGCACGGTGAGATCCTCAACGAGCTTCTGGTCTAGGAGTCTGCGCGGTAGAAATGATCGTAGCGAGAAAGTGGGGAATCGAGGCCAGATTTTCTCGATTTTGAGGTGCATAGTTGTTCTATTCGCCGAGAAATCGGGGAAATATGGACCGATTCTACCGCTTTCGCAGTAGATCAATTTCTGCGGCGCAGGCTCCTGGCGGGTTGGGCCTCGAACGCGCGTCGTCCGTCGGCAGTCAGGCGAGGGACCGCAATAGATTCCGCATCTTCACGGTTTCGGTGAAGACGTCTGCCTGGTCCAGGTCCAACCACTCCTCCATGTGCTCGTACTCGAGCGACAGGAATCCCGTGTAGTTCGCCGAGGCGAGCTTGCCGATGATTCCGGTGAAGTCCAACGTCCCCTCATCCCATCGAGCCTGCAGTTTCTTCGGGGCCGCCTGCCTGAGATGGACGTGGGCCGCGTACGGGACGAGGGGGTCCACCTGCTCCTGAGCGTAGCCCAGACAGATGAAGTGGCCGTAGTCCAGGGTCAGTTTCAATTCGGGGTTTGACTGCATGAAGGTCAGAGTGTCCAGGGGTGACTCCAGAATCGACCCGACGTGGGCTTCGAAAGTGGTGGTGATACCTGCTTTCCGGGACATGGTGGACATGTGGTGCAGTTCTTCCGCCGCGACGGCCAGGGCCTTTTCCCGAGTCCATCCTTCCTGCACGATTCCCGGAAGCACCGTAACGGAGGGAATCCGGCAGGCCCGGCAGAACTCGATCACGGACCCGT
This sequence comes from Acidobacteriota bacterium, assembly GCA_965263035.1. GTDB lineage: Bacteria > Acidobacteriota > UBA6911 > RPQK01 > JAJDTT01 > JAJDTT01. Next base: position 1,905,970 of record OZ253580.1, on the reverse strand, counting down.
AGTCTTCCCGATTTCTTCTCCTGATCCCTGCGTCTATATGGTTGATGGCCCGTTCGTGGAAATTGGCGGCGAAGTTGTAGTTGAGGTTGGAGACGGGCACGCTCAGGTCAAGGATCTGATGCGCTTGTTCTCGCGGCTGGAGGAGGATCTGCTCGCTCGCCAGTTGCGGTAGATCGGGATTGCCCGGGACGGCGATGAGATCCACCGTCTGGATCCCCAGCGCGCGATAGATCTCGACCGCCTCACGCAGAGTGGCGCCGACGAAGGACCAGGTGGAGCCGCTCACCGGCATGGTCCCCGCAACGGTCAGTCCGCGCATCTGGGACCTCGTTCGGGTCGATTCCCAACGAAACACCTCCGGCAACCCCGACGGCCAAGCCTGGTCCGGGTCATAGGGCTCGCCGGCGCCTCGCTCCAGAATCGGAGCCATGAATTCCTCCCAGCGCCTTGACGCGGGAGCCAGGGAAAGGAATTCGGTGCAACGCCGATAGTCTTCGGTCTCCATGAAGACGAATGCCGTCGCGCCCTCCCGGTAAATGTAGGTCCGATGGATGCCACTCCTGTCCATCTCCTCCATCAGCTCGGGCCAGACGGCAAGATGTCTCCGGTCGTACTCCTCTTCGTACCCTTCCTTGATCTGCAGAGTGAACGCGACACGCTCCATGTCGACTCCTGTACGGGTCAGGACCGCGAGTCAGAGCACGGACTCGCGTACCCTGTCGACCCCAGCCACCAGGGCTTGCAGCTTGGCGTAGGCCACGTCGCGCGGCAGGAACCACATGCCGCAGTCCGGGGCTGCCCGCAAGCGTTCCGCCGGGACGACTTCCAGCGCATCCCGGAGGCGCCGCGCGATGTGGTCCGGAGTTTCCACTTCCCGAGAACCCAGATTGATCAGTCCCAGGATGACCTCCTTGTCGCCGCAGTGGTACAGGAGGTCCGGTTCGTGACCGGGCTGTTCATACTCCAGGCTGATCTGTCGAGCTCGGGAAGCCGCAATCGCCTCCAGCGCCTGCGCGTAGCGGGGGTTGACCTGCTTGTGTCCGATCAGTGCGTAGCCGTAGCAGATGTGGACCGCGGTGGTGCAACGGATCCCCTCCAGGGCCGCGTCCAGGGCCCGGGTCCCCCAACGGCAGGCCTGGTCGGCCCGGAAGTGGAAATCGGGCTCATCCAGCTGGATGACGTCGGCGCCCTCCTCGTCCAGAGCCCGCAGTTCCCGGTTGATGACGGAAGCGAGGTCCATTCCCAGCGCCTCCTCATCGGGGTAGTACTCGTTGACCAGGCGGGCGGCGGCCGTCAGGGGTCCGATCACGGTCATCTTCACGGGACGTGAGGTGTGGCGTTTCAGAAAACGCAGATCTTTGAGGGCGGTCGGTCCCGGCCAGCCCACCTTGTCCACGACGCGGGGTGCGTAGGCCTGGCCCAGACGCCCTTTCAGGGCTGGATCGAGTCGGATGAAGCTCATGTCCCGATCCGCCATCGACCACTGGCCCAGCCGAGTCGAATCGAGACCGTGGAAACGGAGGAAATAGGAGTCGAAACGATGCCGCCTCTCTTCTCCGTCCGTGATCACGTCCAGTCCCGCTCTCTCCTGATCGGCGATGGCGAGCCGGGTCGCGTCGTCCTGCGCGTCTTGGAGGACGTCCGGTTCCGGCCGCCAAAAGGTGTCGTCGCCGTAGGGAGTCGTGACTCGGTGGTGCCGAATGAGCCAACTGGGCTTGCTGTAGCTCCCCACCAGTTGCGTCAGCAGAGATCCCTTCATCCTGTCAGGACTCCTTCAAGACGGCGCCTGGTGGACGCTTCCGATTTGACGCAATGGACGATTCCATTCATACGTCTAGGAGCCTGCGCGGCAGAAATTGATCTACTGCGAAAGCGGTAGAATCGGTCCATATTTCCCCGATTTCTCGGCGAATAGAACAACTATGCACCTCCAAATCGAGAAAATCTGGCCTCGATTCCCCACTTTCTCGCTAAGATCATTCCTACCGCGCAGACTCCTAGTGCCGGATTCGGGTTGCTTTCCGGGAGCCGCCAGCGGACCGGCTCGGCGTGGTTGGGTTTCGGATCGGTCTCCCCATTCTCGGCTTTCGCCGTCCTGAAGACAAGGAGACGCCGAATCGAGGGGGAAGAGAGAGAAGAGGGAAAGAGCGGGAATATGAAGCGATCCGTAGGGGCCGCCGCAGCTTTTGACACCGATGGAAAGAAGGACTATACTAGCGCCCGTCTTGTTTCAACAGAGGGCTCCAGAGGTAGTGTCACAGACAGGTGTAGAGAGCCCGAACTAGTTTCATCCCTGCGAAAGACTCCCTGAGGAATCACCGGTCGGATCGTGGAACCACACACAATCGCGCCCTGCTCTGCTCCTTTTGCAATCGGTGTCTCAGCGTGGATGGCTCCATTTCATCCAAATAGGAGGAGAAAATGAAGAAGAACATCTATGTAGGGGGCCTGCCCTACGCAATCACGGATGACCGGTTGGAGGAGACCTTCTCCGAGTACGGTCCCGTGGAATCGGCTCGAGTGATCACGGATCGAATGACCGGTCAGTCACGGGGTTTCGGTTTCGTCGAGATGGACGAGGCGGACGCCCAGAAAGCCATCAGCGCCTTGAACGGCACTCAACTGGGTGGAAGGACCTTGACGGTCAACGAGGCTCGCCCTCGTGAGAAACGGTCCGGCGGCTACGGCGGTGGCGGCGGCGGCGGTGGTGGCGCCGGCGGCGGCGGCGGCTACGGCAGCCGCGGTCGAAGTCGCTGGTAGGATTCCAGCCCGCATTTTGCACCGGGGGGCGCATTCCAGGATTTGCCCGGGTCACCGGCCGATGAGCCGGTCGCGGGAATCCCTGCAATGGCGCTCCCCGTTTCTAGCTCAGAATTTCCCCGATCACCCTACCGCCCACGTCGGTCAGGCGAAAGTCCCGCCCGCCGTACCTATAGGTGAGCCTCGTGTGGTCCAGTCCCAGCAGGTGCATGACTGTGGCGTGCAGGTCGTGGGGGTGGACGCGATTCTCCACCGCCTTGAAACCGAAGTCGTCGGTGGAACCGTACGTCATCCCTCCCCGGACACCTGCCCCCGCCAGAAGTGTCGTGTAGCCGTGGACGTTGTGGTCCCGGCCATACCCGTACTTCACTAGTCCGCTGTTCTGAATCATAGGGGTTCGGCCGAACTCGCTCCCCACGATGAGAAGGGTCTCTTCGAACAGGCCTCGGGCCTTCAGGTCCTGAATCAAGGCGGCGATGGCCCGATCCGCGTCTGCGGCCAGGATCCGATGGTCCAGGATGTCGTCGTGGCTGTCCCAGGGTTGGGACTTGCCGTAGAAGACCTGGACCATGCGCACGCCGTGCTCGACGAGGCGGCGCGCCATCAAGCAGCCGCGGGCGAAATCGGTGTCGCCATACCTGGAGCGCGTCGAGCTCTCCTCTCGAGTGACGTCCAGTGCCAGCGGCGCCTCCATCTGCATTCGGAAGGCCACCTCCATGGCTTGAATTCCCGATTCCAACTGCGGTTGATGGCCAATCCGGTCCAGGTAGCGCCGATTGATCCGGTCCAGGAGCTCCAGCTGGCGTCGCTGCTGGTGCGGGCTGAAGGAGGAGTTGCGGACGTTGCGGACCAGTTTCTCCGGGTCGGTCTCGTTATTCGGGATGTAGGTCCCCTGGTACGAGTTGGGCAGGAAGGCCGAGGACCAAAGCTGGGGTCCGCCCACCGGATACCCGGGACAAAGGACCACGAAGGCGGGCAGGTTCTCATTCTCCGAGCCCAGTCCGTAGGTGATCCACGAGCCCATTGAAGGGTGGCCGGCCAACTGGTGACCGCAGTTCATGAGGTAGAGGGACGGGACGTGATTGCCGTTGTCCGAATACATGGACCGGATCACGCAGAAGTCGTCGATGAGACCTCCGATCCGGGGAAAGATCTCGGACACCAGGATGCCGCTCTCACCGCGTGGCCGGAATCGGAACGGGGACTTCATCAGGTTTCCGGTGGCGCTGTCGGTCCGGGTTTTGGGACCGGGCATGGGTTTCCCGTCGTACCGGTCCAGTTCCGGTTTGGGGTCGAAGCTGTCCACTTGGGAGAGGCCGCCGTTGAGGAAGAGAAAGATCACGTGTTTGGCCCGGGCCGGGAAATGCGGGGTTCCCGCCGACAGAGGATTGCCCCGGGAGGAGGCTCCCAGGGACCCGGACAATCCGACCGTGCCGAATCCGGCGCCCATCAGAGACAGTAGTTCACGTCGGTTCACGGAGAAGTCAGTATAGGTTTCTCCGGCGACTTCCGCCATGGGCGTCCTCGTTGCGATCAGACCCATGGGGCGCCAAGCGCCGGTCTACCGCCCGGCGCTCTTTTTGCGGTCGATGCCCACCACCGCCATCCCAGGCTGGGTCCGCAGATAGACGTCAACCGGGTGAGATCCGCCGGTCGCTTGGTCTGAGACGGGTCGAATGCGCACCATCAAGAATTCCGGTCTTTCCCGGGGGAGGGCGATGGAGTTGACGGCCGAGGACATGGCAGGACCCAGGGCTTCACCCGGTTGGGTTCCGTTGTCGAATTTGGACCATACGTAGCGGTAGGTTCGGTTCCTGTTCGGAGCCTCCCTCAGGGACAGATCCGAAAACTCCAGGACCAGGAAACCGCTTCGATCCCGGACCCGAAACTCATCCAGGGAGTTGATTTCGGCCAAATAGTGGCGGACGATCTTTCGGCGGCGCTCCAGCAGCGTCCGGACCAGATACTCCTCCGACTCGGCCTCCACCAGTTGTCCCGTCCGCACAACCGCCCGAATCGACTCCTCGCTCAACCGCATCAGGATCCGGACGGCCCAGAAGGCGTCTTCCGGGAGCATGCGTTCGAAGGCGGCGTTGGGGTACTCGGGTTTCCAATCTGGGGGCTGGAAGTAGTCCGCTTCAAAACGCCCGACACCGGGGTGCTCGGGGTAGTGCACACGACTCCAGGGCCGGTCCCAGATGCCCAGAGTCAAGGCTGTCTTGAGAATGGGACTCCGCTCCAGCAAGTACTCGTTGCCGCCCCGGAGACTCTGCATCCCGATGGTGCCGCTTCCCAGGCAGGAGCCGAAATCCAGCAGATGGTGTTTCACATATCCCTGTTCGCCCCGGGGAAGGTACATGTCCAACGTGTTGATGCTTCGGGAATCGTCGTGGTTCAACCAGGCCGCGAAGATCCGGAGACCTCGCAGCTCTCTCCGGTTCTCGTGCCGGAAGACGTCGTTGGAGTCGTCGCTCCGGGTTCCGAAGTATTCGAACGGCCCCAGGGGACGGCCCGGCAGCCGCCGGCTGGCCAGCACCTGGATTTTTCCATCCGGCAACCTGGGAACCAGGCGGAGAATCCGGACCACATCCGCCTGGACCATGACGCGTTTCTTTCCCCGGCCCTCTCGCAGCATGGACTCGGGCGTCACCTGTAGATTCGCGGGTGAGACCCGAACCAGGTGGTTCTCTGGGACGTGGTAGCCGAAGGCATGGAAGAATCGAGTGCTGATGGTCTCCGCAGACGTGGCCAGTTGAGGATATTCAATTGGGTCGAACTTGATGAAATAGATTTCTGCCCGGCTGTCGCGAATGGTGAACCCGGGAGTGATCCCCTCAGTCTTTCCGGAAACGATCTCCCAGGCCCGGGAAACGTCGGGCGCCTGCCGGTTGGGACCTCGCGCCAACTCGGCCGGACTCATGGGTCGCCTTCCCAGCCGATTCTGAAACCAGCTGGAATCGGGGACCTCGCCCAGCGTGTTCACGTTCTGCGCCGGAAGGATGACCTCCCCCTTGACGGGCCGGTTGGAGAACGAATTCTCCAGCAGATCCGCGATCTGGCTGAGGGATCGGGACTCGGGCATGGGAATGGGCAGATCGTCGGCATCGGTCCGGATCGGATCGTCCGGTAGAAATCGCTGCCCCTGGATCGGGGGGAAGCCGGCCGTCAAGCAGCCCAGCAGCAGGACCAGAGGCGTGATCCGTGAGCGTTTCAACTCCAAGTTTCCCCCAGGAGTCTGCGCGGTAGAAATGATCGTAGCGAGAAAGCGGGGAATCGAGGCCAGATTTTCTCGATTTGGAGGTGCATAGTCGTTCTATTCGCCGAGAAATCGGGGAAATATGGACCGATTCTACCGCTTTCGCAGTAGATTAATTTCTGCGGCGCAGGCTCCTAGAACGCCGGACCGACGGTAACGCGGACCCGCGTATCCTCCCGGCCTCTCACCAAATCCACCCTGATGAGAACACGGTCCCGGCTCTTGAGTCGGAACCCGAAACCCACATTCTTCCGGAAGCCCATCAAGTTGAAGGCGGATCGGTTCCGAAACACCTTGCCGGCGTCGTAGAACAGGGCCAGCTCCAGCGCCGGCGCCGCCTCCCAACGATACTCGGCCGAGAGGTAGATCAGATTCCGATCCCGGAAACGCTGATCCTTGAAGGCTCTCAGAATATGCGGCCCCCCCAGCGTGGGCTGAAAGTAGAACGGTACCCGGCTGCCGTTTTCGGGATGGTTCGTCGAGGTCAGGAACCGTAGCGCCAGGACCCGCTGGCGGGAGCCCAACGGCAGATATTGACGGGCCTGCGCCGCGAAGCCGGAGAAATGGTAGTCGGCCCCGTCCACTTGGGTGTGGCGGGACCAGGACAGGTCCACCACGCTGCCCGAGTGGGTGTTTTCCGGCTGGTCCCGAAAGTCCACGGTGAGAGCGGCTCTCGTCCGGAAGAAACCGGGCTGGTGGACTAGGCCGGGGGTCGTGACGTCGTCGAAACCGCTTGCAATGGGAACGGCGTCGGGATCGGTGCCAGGCCCCGTGTTCACTTGCAGCAGTCCCAGATCCAACTCCCCCCGCAACCACGAACTTGCCTGGTATCGGACTGCACCTCCGTAGTAGACCTCCTCCAGGCGGTAATCGCTGCGGTTTCCCTCCTTCGAGTCGGCGCCCGGTCCAAAATAGTTCTGCCTGGGGAAGTTGCGGTACCGGACCCGGCCGAAGACGCTGAGTCGTTCCGTGGAGTTGCCCGGCTCGGTTCGTTGCCGGATCCCGTTGTCTTCCGGGTCGAGTTCGAACCCGGGACCGAAGTCCTGGATCCGGCCGAACTGCAGGTCATACAGTTGGTATCCGCGGATGGAATAGCCTGCCGTCAGGGCTGCATCGAGCTGGCTGCGCCCCAAGTCCGGCCGCCAGTAGCGGGCGCCCAGGCCGACACCGGACCGGGGTCCCAATACCCCCACCACCGGATGGACACCAGCGGAACCGGTGTTGCGCGACACCCCCAGTCCCCTCTTTTCCACCCAGAGAAGAGCTTTCTCGAATCCGCTGGCACGAGGCGGAGTGACGCGGGATCGCTTCTCGATTCGCTTCTGCCTCAAGCGTCCGGCCCGGGTGTCCGGCGGGGAAGCGGACTTTGAAACTGGGAATTCTTTCTCGGGATCGGAAACGCCGGCTTCCACATCCCGGGCAACGGCGAACGGAACGGCGATCAGCAGATAGGTCGACCAGAGGACTCGCAAGCCGAGCACGAAGCGGATTCTATCCCAGCCGCCGCCATCGGGGGCAGAAGCCCATCGGGCTGCGGTTGGAACCATGGTGAACGGCCCCCGCGGGCTTGACCCGGCCTGCTGCTTCGATTACGTTGACTTCGCGTTGGTGCTCCGGCCAGCCGGAGCGGAAAGAGGGAACCCGGTGAGAGTCCGGGGCTGCCCCGCAGCGGTAAACGGGAACGACCGCCGTCATAGCACTGGTTCCGAGGAACTGGGAAGCGACGGCCAGTAGGATCGGCGAAAGCCAATTGCCCGTGAGTCCGAAGACCTGCCGGCGTCATTTCCATGGACCTGGACCTTCGAGGGAGGGAATAGGGTCGCCCGGGCCGGCCTGCCTTTCCTCCTCCTCGTCGGACATCCGGTTCGTGGTCGAGGGACCATGAGCGGAGTGCAATCGCAACAATCAGCGGAAGCGAGAGGCGCCCCGAATCTGAACACGAACGGCGAGGCCATCGCCATGTGCTTCAGTGGGGGAAAGGACAGCTCGCTCGCCTTGTGGGAAACCCACCGCGCGCGAAGGTACGTGGTCAGGTCCTTTTTGACCACGGTCAACGCCGACTTCGACCGGGTCAGCATGCACGGTGTCCGCCGCTCACTTCTCAGGGAACAGTCCCGCGCCATCGGGATTCCCATGACGGAAGTCGCGGTTCCGCGAGTCTGCACCAACGCGGTCTACGAACGGGAGATGGGGCATGCGTTCGCTCGCTTGCAGGCTTCCGGGATACGGCGTGTGGCCTTCGGCGACATCTTTCTTGAAGACCTTCGAACCTACCGCGAAAATCAGCTGGCGGCCTGGAATCTCAAGTGTTTCTTCCCGCTCTGGAAGCAGGACACCGGCAAGCTCGCACGCCGGTTCATCAGGGATGGATTCGAGGCCGTGATCGTCTGCGTGAACCTGGCGGTCCTGGATGCGGCTTTCCTGGCTGATCTCCCGGCCGGCGTCGATCCGTGCGGCGAGAACGGTGAGTTTCATACTTTCGTTTTCAATGGACCGATCTTCCGCCGGTCCGTTTGCATGTCTCCGGGAGAAGTCGTCGAGCGTGACGACTTCGCGTTCTGCGACCTCGTTCCAGATCGCCGTGCTGGGGACGCGCCACAATGCTCCCAAACCAAAGGAGGAGATGGATGAAACCTCGGTTCTCCCTGATTCTGGCGCTCCTAGCCCTGGGCCTTGCCGCTCGGCTGGCGCCCTACGTACTCTCTCATTTCGGAATCTCGATCGATCCCGAAAATACCGCCTACCCGTGGAATTTCTCTCCGATTCTTCCGGTCTGCATCTTCGGCGGGGCTTTCTACGGTCGGCAGATCATGGTCTATGCGATCCCCTTTGCGACTTACCTGATCGGCGACCTGGGCATCTGGGCGCTGACCGGGCGGTTCGATTGGGCGTTCTACTCGTTTCAACCGGTGGTCTATCTGTCGGTCGCCCTGGTGGCCGCAACGGGCTTGGCACTGAGGGGCCAGCAGTCATGGGCCCGGGTGGCGGCTGCAGGACTGATCTCGTCGGTGGGGTTCTACCTTGTGACCAATTTTGGTCTCTGGGCATTCAGCGGAGGAACACTCTATCCGCAGACGCTCGCCGGACTCACCGACTGCTATGTAAGAGGAATCCCCTATTTTCGGAACACGTTGATCAGCATGGCCGTCTTCCTCCCCCTGCTGTTCAGCCGGGTGGCCTTGAAACAGCCGGTGGCGGCCCGGGCATACCCGTTCGCCTCCCCTGGCGCTTGACGAAGTGTGATGTCGAATCGGATCGTCTCGCTTATTGCCAGTGCGACGGAGATCGTATGTGGGCTCGGCTTCGAGGACGAGCTGGTAGGCCGATCCCACGAGTGTGACTATCCTTCCTCCGTCTGTCGGCTTCCGACTTGTTCGAGTTCCAAGGTCGAAGTGGGTGCCGTCAGTCGGGCTATCGACGACCAGGTCCGAACCATCGTCTCCGAAGGGCTGTCCGTATACCGTGTCGATCCCGACCTCCTGAATCGTCTGGCGCCGACTGTGGTCATCACGCAGACCCAATGCGAAGTCTGCGCCGTGAGTCTGAAAGACGTGGAAAAGGCGGTTTGCGAACTCGTCACTTCGCAGCCCGCTATCGTCTCCCTGGAACCCATGTCCCTGAGCGACGTCTGGGAGGACATCCGAAAGGTGGCCTCAGCCCTTGGCGACCCGGGACGCGGTGACGATCTCGTGACTCGTCTCATGGATCGGCTCGGAGCGATTCGGGCCCGGACCGGATCCGTGCGAACCCGTCCGTCCATTGCCTGTATTGAGTGGATCGACCCTCTGATGAGCGCGGCCAACTGGATGCCTGAGCTCGTCGACTGTGCCGGGGGGACGAACCTCTTCGGGGAGGCCGGGAAACACTCCGGCTATTTTGAGTTCGAGCAGCTCGCAGCAGCCGACCCCGACGTGATCGCCATATTGCCGTGTGGCTTCGATATCGAACGCACCTGTCGCGAGATGCCGCCGCTGGTGAACCATCCAGGATGGCCGCAACTGGCCGCAGTCCGGAACGGACGCGTGTTCGTGACCGACGGGAACCAGTACTTCAATCGCCCTGGACCCCGCGTCGTGGAATCCGCCGAGATCCTGGCGGAGATCCTGCATCCCGAGCTTTTCAATTTTGGCCACCAGGGCAGCGGTTGGACGTACTGGGCGGGCGATAAATGAGAATTGAGAGGTGGAATCGTTTTTTGACAGACAATGCGACGACGCCCTATCGTGCTTGGTCCATCGTTACCAAACCTGTCGTGGTTGGGTGCACGGGAAGACCGGTGAGAATCCGGCGCTGCCCTCGCAACTGTGAGCAGCAAGGGAACCCACATTGGGCCACTGTCCCGCCGCAGGGGATGGGAAGGCGTGAGGTGACCGCTGCAAGCCAGGAGACCGGCCCGATCATGACCTCTAGGTGCTTCCGACGGGGAGGCAGGAGGTGTTCATGAATCCCAATTCATCCTGACGTCCTCGGGATCATTCTTCCGGCCGCTGTCCCGCAGTGCGCATATCGGTCCAGAGTGGCGCGAAGTGCGCGGGATCGCCGGCCCCAACGTTGTTTGATTCCGAGTCCAGCCTGGGCCGCCTCCGGCTTGCGGCCGTCGAGCCCCAACCTCTACCGGACGGCAACTGGCCCTGCCCGGCGATCCTGGCGGACGTGAGGGAAACGCGATGCATAAGGATTGCTTGTTGACAACACGGGACCTGCCCCGCAGGTTCGCATTCGGGCTCAGCCTGTTCGGCTTTTTGATCGGACTGGTGACGGCCCAAGACAAGACTGCTCCGGTGCGCCTGCCCACGACGGAGCAGGTCACCGTGACGGCGAGCCGCTATCGGGAGAAGTCGGTCCGGGTTCCCGCGAACGTGACGGTGATCACGCAAGAGGACATTGCCGCATCCACGGCCGTCGATATTCCCGGTCTGCTCCGAACCCTGGTCAACGTCCAGGTTACCGACATCACGGGAAACCGCCGCCACTACTCGGTCGATCTCCGGGGATTCGGCGAAACGGCCGGAAGCAATACTCTGGTCCTTGTGGATGGGCGTAGAGTGAATCTGCCGGCTTCCACCGCGGTCGACTGGCTCCAGATCCCATTGGACAGGGTCAAACGGATCGAGGTCACGCGCGGGGGGCGGGGAAGCGTTCTCTACGGGGACAACGCCGGTGCTGGAGTGATCAACATCATCACCCGGGAAGAAGGCCCGATCCGCCTCGAGCTGGAGATGTCGGGCGGCAGCTACGAGAGTCTACGTCCCAGTGGCCAAGTCAGCGGCTCCTGGGATGGTGTTTCGTACGGCGCTTCCGGGAGCTATTTCCAGTCCGAGGGCTATCGGGACAACAGCGATATTCAGGGTGGAGACCTGGGCGGCAGTTTGGGCTTCAACCTGGGCGATCTCGGAAGGTTGGATGTGAGCGGCGGTTTCCACACCGACGACGTTGGATTGCCCGGAGCGATCCGGGAGAGCCAGTTCCAATCGGGAGCTGCCCGGACGGACACCTTGAATCCGGCCGACTTCGCCGACACCGATGACACCTACGTCCTGCTCCAGCCGACAATCAACTTCTTGAGCCAGAGCTCCCTGACCTTGGATTTCTCCGCCAGGAGACGAGAGTCCTCGTTCTTCAGCCGCTTCTCCGGCGGGACCTTCGAGGGGATGACCCAGACCGACACTCTGGCTCTGTCCCCACGAGTGGTGGTACGAGAGCGGATCGGCAGCCTCGCCAACAACCTGAGCATCGGATTCGACTGGATCAAGGCGGCCGAGGACATCGCGAACACGTCCGATTTCGGAGGCTTCGAGTCCACCAACTCGTTTCAGCTCGAAAAAGTGAATCAGGGATTCTACCTCCATGACGAGTTCTATCCGTTGGAGAGTCTGGCGCTGTCGGCCGGTTATCGCTACGACCGGGCCAACTTTCGATTCGCGCCCAGTACGTCCGACCAGACCAGCTACGATCGGAACGTCTTCACGACGGGAATCAACTACGGGTTCAATCCCGACACGTACGTCTACGCCAGCTATTCCGGAAGCTTCCGGTACCCGGTCCTGAACGAGATGTTCAATTTCTTCACCAACACCATCGACAGCGGCATCACTCCCCAGACGTCCGCCGGGCTGGAGACGGGCTTGCGACACTATTTCGGCGGCAGTTTCTTCGGGGAGTTGAACTTCTTCCAGATCGATGCCGACCGGGAGATCTTCTACAATCCTGCCGGAGGAGCGTTCGGATTCGGCGCCAACGAGAACTTCGAGGACCGGACTCGAAGACGTGGACTGGAGTTCTCCACCGGCATCAGTCGCGGCATCGCAACGCTGAGAGGCAACTACAGCGTCGTGCGGACGCGGGTCAAGGACGGCCAGTATGCGGGCCGTCAGGTTCCCGGTGTGGCCGCGCACAAGCTGGCGGCCGAGTTGTTCGCGCAGTTCTCCCCCAGGTTGACCGCCAGCATCAACGGAACCTACGTCGGCGCCAGGTACTTTCACAGCGACTGGAGCAACCGCTTCGGGAAGCACGACGGATACTTTCTGCTCAATTCGAGGATCAGCTACCGCTGGGACCGCTTTACTCTGTTCGCGGATTTCAACAACATCATGAGCCACGAGTATTCGGAGTACGGTGTTCTGGGCGGCTTTCCGGCGGAACGGGCCTTCTATCCTTCTCCGAAATTCAACGCCAGAGTCGGTATCCGGCTGCCGATCCTCTAGCAGTTCGTGAGAATCCAGGCGAAGAGTTCTGCGGAGAGCCGAGGGCGGGTGGACTTGAGAAGTGCAGACGAATCGAGTCGAGCGGGCCCTGCGGATTCTCTTGCCGGTTCTCCTGCTGGCGGGATGCCAGGAACAACGATCCGGTCGTCCGGGCGGGGCGTCTCCCGCTTCGGAACCGGAAGCTGAGGTTCGGCGGGTCATCGCCTACGGTCCCAGCATCGTGGAATTCCTGTTTGCCATGGATCTGCAGGACCGGATCGTGGGGGTGTCGCCCCACTGCGATCACCCCGCCGAGGCCGTCCGGCTGCCCGTGGCCGGGACCGCCGTCGAGCCGAACGTGGAGAAGATCCTTGCCCTCCGGCCGGATCTGATCGTGGCGCTGGGGAAGGGGTTCAAGCTGGAGCGCATCGCGCGCCGGCAGCAGATTCGTTTTCTGGCCCTGGAATCGACATCGGTCCGGGATGTGCTCCAAGCTCCTGTCCTGTTGGCGGATGCGTTGGGAGATTTCCGGGCCGGAGAGCTCGTGGCCACGCGGCTGAGGCGAGAGTTGGAGGAGATCCGGGAACGGTATGCCGGACGGCCTCGTCTCGACGTCCTGCTGGTGATGGGCAGCAAGAGCCACCAGGTGTTCTCCGCGGGGAAGGGTTCCTTCCTGACCGAATTGGTGGAGCTGGCGGGCGCCCGCTCCATTACCGCCGACGTGGAACAGCCATGGCCCATGGTGAGCCTGGAGACGATTCTGGTGCGCCGGCCTCAGGTCATCCTGGTGCTGGATTCCCGGGACCAACTTCCGGCGGACGTGCGAAACGGGTTCCTGGAGGAGTGGCGGATGCACCCCACGTTGCCGGCGGTACGAAACGGACGGGTCCGGGTGTTGAATGGAAGCTTCCTCATGCGTTCGGGGCCACGCCTGCCCCAGGCCGCCCGGCTCATCGCCCGGGCCATCCATGGCGGTGAAGAGTGAGGAAAGAGGAGGGGGAAACGCTGGACGATTCAATTTCGCTGACGGCTCAGGGAGTGGCGTTCCGTTACGCAGGGCAGCAATCGTTGCTGGAGGACGTGCAGCTGTCGGTCGAGCCGGGATCGCTCACCATGCTCATCGGTCCCAACGGGGCCGGCAAGAGCACCCTGATGAAGATCCTGGCCGGTCTGTTGCAGCCGACGACGGGGACCGTGCACCTTCGGTCCGGGACTGAAGGACGGCTGCAGGACCTGGCCGGCATGTCCCCCGTGGGCCGGGCCCGGACCGTCGCCTATCTTCCTCAGGAGGTTCTGCCTCCCGACGGGTACACCGTGCAGGAGGTGGTTCTTCTGGGCCGCTTTCCCCACCAGCGATGGTGGACTCTCCCCGGTGAGCAGGACCGGGAGATCGTGGGCCAGGCGCTGGAACGGATGGGAGTGGCGGACCTGAGGAATCGGGTGTTCGAATCGCTCAGCGGCGGCGAGCAGCAAGCGGTTCTCCTGGCCGGGATCCTGGCCCAGCAAAGCTCGCTTTTGCTGCTGGACGAACCGGGGAAGGGGCTGGACGTCCACCATCTGGCGACCTTTTCGCAACGGCTCCGGCGATTGGCCCGAGCCGGCAGAGGCATTCTCTGCATCACCCACGACCTGAATCTGGCCTCACGATTCGCCGACGTCATCTATCTGCTCTCGGACCGAAGGATCCGGGCCCGGGGCAGACCCGAACAGGTGTTGACCCAGGCCCTGGTGGCGGAATCCTACGGAAGCGACGTCGACGTCACCCGGGATACGCGAAGCGGACTTCCCGTGGTGCTGCCGGGCTTCCAGTTCCGAGAGCTCCCGGAGAGCCAGAGATGAATAGTGGTGTGGCCATCGGCCGCAGGGTCCAAGTCTGGAGAACCGTGGGGTTGTGCTCCCTTTTTCTGGTCACGGCTCTCGTGGTCTCCCCGTTTTTCGGAGCCGAAGAGGTCGATACGCAGTCGGGATTGGGACTGATTTTCCGGCACGGCTTCATGGCCCCCTTGCCGGATGATCTGCCCGACCGGGATCAGAATCAGGTCCTGCGCAGCATCGTCTCCAATCGGATTCTCCGCTCCTGGATGGGTGTCGTTGCGGGAGCCGGACTGGCGGTCATCGGGGCGGCGCTGCAGGCGATCCTGCGCAATCCCCTGGTGGCGCCGTCGACTCTGGGAATCTCCACGGCGGCCGCCGTCGGCGCCTTCTGCGCCGTCATCGGATTCGGGTCGGGGCTCGCCTGGGGGCCCTTCTCCCCGATTCAGGTGGCCGCCTATCTGGCGGCGGTCCTGGACATCGTCCTGATCTACGGCATCGCCCGACTGGCCGGACGCCTCAGCATGGCGACCCTGTTGCTGGCCGGAGTCACGGTGAACCTGATCTGTGGCGCCCTCATCCTGTTGATGCGTCATCAGGCCGCCAATCCCTATGACCTGCATGTGTTGGATCACTGGCTGATGGGAAGCCTGAACTCCCTTTACGTCTGGAGCGACCTCTGGAGCATTCTCCCGTTTGTTCTGCCGGGCGTGGCGGTGATCGTCTGGCTGTCGCACCAGCTCAACCCCCTGGCGCTGGGAGATGACTACGCGGCGGGACGAGGCGTCTCCGTCCGGCGGGTCCGGATCCTGGTCTTCGCGTTCGGCTCCCTGGCCATCGCCGGAATCGTTTCGGCAGTGGGGCCCATCGGTTTCGTGGGGCTGATCGTGCCGCACATGGTCCGCCGCCTGGTGGGAACGGACCAGCGAATCGTGATGGCGGCTTCGCTGCTGGTGGGGGGCGGGTTCCTGCTGGTCTGTGACTGCCTGGTGCGGTCCAGGCTCATCGGGGGTGTGGAGCTTCCGGTGGGCGTCCTGACCGCCCTGCTGGGAGGCCCCACTTTTCTTTACCTGCTGATCCGCTCCCAGCGGTGAGGTGCGTCGGCGCCCGGCGAAGGTGGCCGGGGCTCCGGGCAGGACTCCTTTCTCAGGTTCCGCCGCAACCTGGGTTTCACCGCCCGCGCGATGCGCACCCCTTCCACCTTCGTCGGAATGGCTGGACGAGGTCCGGTCCGGTCACGAAGCCAGCATTCCGCCGCCCACCTCGATGACCTGCCCCGTGATGAAGGCTCCGTCGTCTCCGGCCAGCAACAGAAAAGCGCCGACGCAATCCTCAGGTTGTCCGTCGCGCCCCAGCGGAATTCGCCCGATCAGGTACTGGTAGCGTTCCGCGGAGGCCCGGGCATGGAGGCGGGTGCGGACGATGCCGGGTGCGATGGTGTTGACGGTAATGCCGCGAGGTCCGAATTCCTGGGCCCAGTTGCGGGTCATGCCTTCGAGGGCGGCCTTGGAGGCGACGTAGGTCAGGGCGCCCGGCGTGGCGCCGGTGCGGGCGCTCATGGACCCGGTGAGGATGATGCGGCCGCGCCCGTCGGGCAGATGGGCCATGGCGTGCTTGACGCAGAAGAAGGCGCTCCGGCAGTTGGTGGCCAGATCATGCTCCCATTGTTCCTCGGTCAGTTCGCTGGTCAGACGGCCTTGACCGGGAGCTCCGGCGTTGGCCACCAGGATGTCCAGGCCGCCGAATCTCTCCACGGCGGCGGTCATGAGATCCGCCACCTGCTGCTCGTCGGTCACGTCCGCCCGCACGGCGATCGCCTGGCCGCCCGCTCGCCGGACCTCCTCTACGGTTTCTTCGGCCTCCCGCGTGCTTCGGCTGAAATTGACCACCACCGATGCACCGCAGCGGGCGAGACCGATAGAAACTGCCCGCCCGATGCCCGTGCCGCCGCCGGTGACGACCGCCGTCCTCCCTTCGAGATCGACGACCATAGGAACCGATTCTGGTTTGTCACGCATGTCAAAACCTTTCCAACTGCGGCAGGACGCGGCATTGGCTCCCGCCTGAAATACCCGTTCCATCGAACAGCATCGATTCGACCGAGCTGCGAATTCAGCCTCCAACGCTACCTTCGATCCGCTTCCGCGGGAGAGTTAAAGATACACCAGCCACGCCATCGGCACCTGAGGGTGCAGCAGGCATCGCCTGCAATCACGTCGCGGAACACGAGACCGGGGCGAGCACTGCGGCGGCTTTCGACTGACGCCCCGAAAAAAGTGGGAAAATCCGGACCGCCTCAAGGTCGGCGACCACGGATGTATCATGAATAGAGCGACGACCAGTCAAAGAGGCAGGAAGGGAGCGGAACATGACCAAGCAGGAGATGATCGAGAATCTGAATGAAGACTTGGCCGGAGAACTGGGTGCGATCATCCAATATCTGACCTACGCCGCCAAGACGACGGGTCCCTACAGGCCGCAGTTGTCTCAGTTCTTTCTCGGTGAAGTGGCCGACGAGCAGCTGCATGCGCAGTACCTGGCGAACAAGATCGTGGCCCTGGGCGGCGAGCCGGCCACGGTGCCCCGGCCGGTTCCGGCGGCTGCCACGAACAAGGAGATGGTCGAACAGGTCCTGGTTGCCGAACAGAAGGCGACGCGGGACTATACGGAGCGGGCCCGACAGGCGGAAGAGTTGGGTGACAAGGGATTGGTGGTCCAGCTCGAAGACATCGTGCGCGACGAAACGACGCACTCGGAAGAAACCGAGCGGCTGCTCCGGGATTGGCCCCTCTAGGAGTCTGCG
Source organism: Acidobacteriota bacterium (assembly GCA_965263035.1). Taxonomy (GTDB): domain Bacteria; phylum Acidobacteriota; class UBA6911; order RPQK01; family JAJDTT01; genus JAJDTT01. The sequence continues at coordinate 1,888,656 of OZ253580.1, read as the reverse complement.
CGGTAGAAATGATCGTAGCGAGAAAGTGGGGAATCGAGGCCGGATTTTCTCGATTTTGAGGTGCATAGTTGTTCTATTCGCCGAGAAATCGAGGAAATATGGATCGATTCTACCGCTTTCGCAGTAGATCAATTTCTGCGGCGCAGGCTCCTAGCACGCGCCGGCTGTCCAAGACGAACTCGCTGGCGTCAACCGCCGAGGAGATCTTTTGCCGCCTGCCGCGCCTCGTCCAGCGTCGAAACGACTCGACTCTCCGGCACCTCCCGTAAGACGGCGAGGGCCTGAAGGGTTTTCGCAACCGAGCCGGAGAGGCCCATCACGATTAGCCCAGTCTGTTCTTCCCGAGCGATGTCCATCAGCTTCTTGATCACCATGGCCGCGCTGTCGTCGAAGTACGTGGCCTGAGAGAAGTCGAAAATGACGACATCGTGATCCTTGATGTCGGCGCTGATCGCGCGGGCCAATCGGTTGGAGGAGGCGACAGTAAAGCTGCCCTTGAGCGCCAACAGACCGACTCGAGCCAAATAGGGGTCCGATCCGGACGGTCCCTTAGGAAGGGAAAAGAAGGGGGCTTATATATCTAACTTGATGGATCGTCATGCAGATGTATTAACATATATACTGTGAAGGTTCACACAACATTTCAGTGCCGAGCCAAGATGTCCAAGGGAGGGCTTCGGCGTCTGGATTGGATCAGATCAGTTTTGAACCGCCTCTACAACTCCGCCCTGGAGGAGCGTAAGGACACCTGGGAGAAGGATGAGAAATCCGTGACTCTGTATGACCAGTTGCGGGGTTTGACGCAGCAGCGGAGAAACGATCCGGACGGGCTCGGGGCCATTGCCGTCAAGGCCGAGAGGGGGATGTTGTTTCGCTTGGAGCCAGCCTTCCAGGCCTTCTTCCGGCGCTCCAAGGCGGGAGAGGATCCTGGGTATCCCCGGTTCCGACCGATCTCCAGGATGGAGACCATTGATATCGTCGATCCCAGGACGACGATGGTGAAAAAGCGGGCCCGGGGATACGCCATCCGTCCCCAGGGCTTTCCGACGATTCGGTTGTTCCCGGCCCGGCCCTTGCCCGATGGTGAACTGAAGGCGTTGCGGATCGTCCGCAAGCCGAATCGGGTGTACGTGGATCTGACCTATGAAGTCGAGAAGCAGCCGCTGCCGAAGTGTGCATCGGCGGTCGGAATCGACCTGGGTGTCCGCAAGCGGGCGGTTATGTCCACCGGTGAACGAATCGAACGCAACACCCGGGACTGGGCGGAGATCAGGCGGCAACAGAGAAAGATTGCTCGGTGCCGGCGGGGGTCGAACCGGAGGAAGAAGAGAGTCCGCCGGTTGGCGGGAATGCGTTTCCGGGAGGGTGTACGCAACCGGAATTCCTGTCACCGGCAGACCACTGAGATCATCCGCAAGAACGGACTGATTGCGGTGGAGAAGTTGGACATCAAGGGGATGACGACGAAGGGCTTGAATCGGGAGATGCTCTCACAGCAATGGGGGCTGCTGCGGAATCAACTCCAGTACAAGGCAGAGTGGGCCGGTCGGGAGTTCGTGGAAGTCAACCCACAATACACGTCGCAGGACTGTCACCGTTGTGGTGCCCGGAATCGACCGGGAAGGAGCGAGACGTATCGCTGCTCAGCCTGTGATCTCAGAATGGACAGGGACCATAATGCAGCCCTGAACATTCTCAGGGCGGGGGTTCTTGCCCTGGGTGCCGAAACGTGGGCCAGTGGGCCGAGCGTGGCGCCGGAACTGTGTGCTGACGTCAAGTCAGATATATAGGCCCCAAAAGAAGGTCTGGTCCAGCAGCGGAACCGAGACGACGCTGTCCATCTCCAGGCGTTCCAACTGCCGTGCGTGAGTCATTCCCGCGGCGATCAGCCCGATGGCGATGCCGGTCACCAGGTCGACGAACACCGTCAGGCCCAGCGTGATCAGCATGACTGCCGCGTGTTCGCGCCGGATGCGGTGAAGCCGGGTGAGAAGATTCCAGTCGACGATGTCCCAGCCGACCTTGATCAGGAGGCCCGCGAGAACGGCCCGGGGAATCGGCTCCACGTAATGGCCAAGACCCAATAGAAACACCAGCAGGACCACCGCGGAAAAGGCCCCCGATGCCCGGGTCAGGGCGCCGGCCCGTATGTTGATGGCGGTTCCCATGGTGGCCCCGGCTCCGGGCACGCCTCCGATGAGTCCCGCGACCATGTTGCCGATCCCCTGACCCACCAGTTCCCGGTTGGGATTGTGGTGTCCGCCAGTTAGGGAAATCGGCGACCAGGGACGTGAGAAGGCTGTTCGCGGAGGCGAGCAGGGCAAGAATGAGCGCGGGTTGGAGGGCACCCGCCATGAAGCCGGCGGAGGGGAAGATCAACTGCGGTTCCGGCAGGCCTCCAGGCACGGGTCCGATGACGGGGGCGTCACTGAGCCACAACAGGCCCACCAGTGTCCCGCCAACCAGGGCCAGCAGGGGAGCGGGCAGCAGTCTCGCCAGGCGCCGGGGCCAGATCGATACGACAACCAGCGTCAGGGAGGCGATGGCAAAGGCGCTGCCATTGATGTTGGCCACCACCCCGGGCAACGCGTGAATCGTGCCCGCGTTCCGCCGAACAGAGCCGCGAAAAAGCCGGCGGCAATAGCGCCGTACAAGCCCGCGGCCGCCCCCAGGCCCGACGCCACGCCGAAGGCCAATGCGACCGGCAGCGTCACCACCGCGGAGGTGATACCGCCGGAGAGATCCCCTCGGAGTGTCTGGAGGTCGAAATTCAATGGGCTAGGAGTCTGCGCGGTAGAAATGATCGTAGCGAGAAAGTGGGGAATCGAGGCCAGATTTTCTCGATTTTGAGGTGCATAGTTGTGCTATTCGCCGAGAAATCGGGGAAATATGGACCGATTCTACCACTTTCGCAGTAGATCAATTTCTGCGGCGCAGGCTCCTGGGCAGATCCATTTCCTGGTGTTGGCAACCTGAGTGATCTCGATTCCGTTTTCCGCCTGGTTAGTTCTCCTTGAACTGAAAGGCGTAGAGCTTGCAATCCTGAAGACGGAACCGGAGGCGGACCGGCTGGCCCGCCAGTTTCTCCAAGTCCGGGTCTCCTTTCCAGCGCACCGGCAGGCGGACCGAGTTCCCGTTCAGGGGCAGCGCCTCCTCGCGCGAGAAACCGGGTACGGTTCGCCCCGATTCGTCCAGAATCTCCACCACAGCCTGACCTCCCCCACCTGTGTCCAGGTTCAATTCCAGTCGTGACCCGCTGAAACGGATCGGCGGAGTGGTGAAGCGGCCGCCGCCGTACGGCGCGTCCACGGATACGAAGCCGTCCAGCCTCATGACGGCCCGGCCGATGCCCGTCCGGTGACTGGAAGACTCTGGATCCAACTGCCGGTCATGGTCCTGGTTGGACCCGTTGTAGTAGATCCAGAGTTCGTCACCCAAGCGAACGGGGTGGGGCAGGGTCCAGACCCGGGCCGAGTCGAAGCTTCCGGGAGGTCCCATCCGAAGGAAGGGCTTTCTCTCTCCCACCCGCCGGAATTGTTTCCCGTCCCGGCTTACGAGCAGGCGCACATCCATGGCGCTGGGACCCAATCCGGACACGGGGGGTCTCGGCTTCCAGTGCCAGAAGGCTTGGGCCAGGAGGATGTAGACCTGGTCCGCTTCCTCGTACCGGAAGACGTCGGCACCGTAGTAGTCCACCGGCGGCTGGCCGGTGGGTGTGGCATGGGTCCTCCGGTCGATGGCGTCCGGGCCCACTACGATGCTCTGATTGGTCCAGTGGACGAGGTCGCGGGACTCCAGGCGGCGCACCGAGCGAAAGTTCCGGTTCCGGTCTTCGAATCGGGTCCAGTACCGGGTGAACAGGAGGTAACGCGACGACGGCGGATCCCAGAAAATGATGCTCTGGGTGTCCCAGCCGCCTGGACCCGGACCCAGCGTGGAGAAGAGCTTCCAGCGATACCCGTCCGGCGAGGTGTGGAGATGGAGTTCGTTGGATGGATAGACCTTGGCTTGGTTCTTGTACCGGTGCTCTGGCGAAGCGTGGGGATCGATCCAGACGGACGAGCCTCCGATCTTGCCGGGAAGCACAATGTTGTTCTGGCGGGACCCGTCGGCCTCGTAAAGTCCCAGGTGCGGTTTGACGAACACCAAACCGTCGTCGGACTCGGCGTAGCAGACCCTCAGCACGTCCGGGAAACGGTCGTCGCCGTATTGGCGCTGGTCATACCAGAGGCGGATCTTCCCGTTGTCCTTGAGCACGCTGGAATAGGGGCCGATGGAGCCACCCTGTCCGGGACCCTCCCAGTTCTGGTCCGGCTCCAGGAGGATTCGCCGGTCCTGCCACGGTGGGTTCATGGTGAGCCGGACTCCGTAGCTCGACTCGATATAGAGGTCATCCACGAACAGTTGCTTGCGGGACCCCACGTCGATGGTCTCGGGTGAGGCGTGGAGCCCGGCGCCAGCCAGTATCAAGAGGAGGAGTCCGTGATGAGGTCTCACCATTTTCAGGGACATCGGTTATCCTCTCTTTCGGAGTCGCATGGGGTACGACCGACGGCGGATTTCATCTTCGTACAGTGTGTCCCGAATTGCCGGATTGGAATTCTGAATGAGGTCTCACCGGCGTCGAACCGATCCCGAACTCCAGATTCGTCCCCGTGTGAACCATTGGTCACAGTCTGTTATCCTCGGGGTACATAAGATCGCGCTCCATGTCGCGAAGATCGCAACTTGTAGCAGGGGGGGCGCCAACCGGCCACAAAGAGTTAAAATTTCTTCACCCAGCTTGGGCGGGCCTTCACGGCAGGCAAAGATTGGAAGCTGTGCCACTCCCAGTTCCAACCGGGAGCTTCCATTGCCGGTATCACCGCGAAGCTGGAATTCGACGCAATCAAGCGTGGTCGCGTGTCCGGATCTTTTGGAAATGATTTCTCTTTCGAATTATTTCATCCGAGTCTCCATCGATCTGCCAATCAAAGGGAGAAAAATGCCGGGACAGTCCCGGCGTCGGCCTTGGTGAGGAGAAATCACACGATGAAACCATTGCACGTCTACTCTCCGTTCCTGGCCTTCCTGGTGACGATCCTCGTCGCCGCTCCATATTCCTACGCTCAGTCAAGCAGTCTGAGCGGGGTGGTCACTGACGAGACCGGGGGCGTCCTGCCTGGTGCGGAGGTCACCGTCACCAACGAGGCGAACGGTCTCCTGCGAACCGTATTGTCGAGCGACGAGGGGCTTTACGTCTTTGCCCAGCTCCCACCCGGTTCCTACACGCTGTCAGCGTCTCAGCCGGGCTTCAAATCGGTGACTATTCAAGGTGTCACGTTGCTCGTCAACACCAAGGTCGAGATTCCCGTGAGATTCGACGTCGAGGCGCTCGAGGAATCCATCACGGTGTCCGCAGCGGCCAGACAGTTGAACACTACCGATGCATCGGTCGGAAACGCGTTCGGAACCAAGCCGATCGGTCAATTGCCGTTGAATGCGCGAAACCCGGCCGGCCTGCTCTCGCTGCAGGCGGGTGTCACGTTCCTTACCGCGGACCCGCTGGACGCCCAATTGTCGGGAGATATCAGGAACGGTTCCGTCAACGGAGCCCAGAGCGACCAGTCGAACGTGACGCTGGACGGGGTCGACGTGAACGACCAGGACGGACGCCTGCCCTTCACCAGCGTCCTTCGCAACACGCTGGATTCGATCCAGGAATTCCGCGTCGTGACGACCACGGCGAATGCCGACCAGGGCCGCTCGTCGGGCGCGCAGGTGTCGCTGGTGACGAAGAGCGGGTCCAACGAGATCCATGGATCGCTCTACGAATACCACCGGAACACGGTTACGGCGGCGAATGATTTCTTCAACAACAGGGCCGGCGTCGATCGTCCGAAGCTCATCCGAAATGTCTTCGGAGCCTCGGTCGGCGGTCCCGTCAAGAATGATCGTTTCTTCTATTTCGTCAACTACGAAGGCCGCCGGGACGCCAGCGAGGGCAGCGCGGTGCGCCGAGTTCCGACGGCATCGATGCGCGATGGATTCGTCCGCTACAGGAGCGCCAGCGGGGAAATACAGACGCTGAGCCCGGAATTCATCAGTAGCCGGATCGATCCACTGGGGACCGGTCCCAATCCTGCCACCCTCCAGTACTTCAGTTCCTTTCCGGAACCCAACGACTCCACCGTCGGAGACGGTCTGAACACGGCTGGATTCCGGTTCGCGGCCTCGACTCCCCTGGTCTGGAACACGTTCATCTCGAAGCTGGATTGGAACTTGGATCGGAACGGTGGGCACCGCATGTTCCTGCGCACCAACTACCAGAACGACAGCATCTCAAGCGTGCCCCAGTTTCCCGGCCAGCCCCCGAACCGGGAGACCGCGGACACCAGCCGCGGGTGGGCAGTCGGATACGACGGCACGTTCGGGACCAACGTCCTGGGCACGTTCCGCTATGGATTCACTGGCCAGAAGTTGGTCATTTCGGGCGTTCAGACGGAATCCAGGGCAAGTCTCGGAGATAGCATCATCGACGATATGGAGGGTTCGACGACGCCCAGGGACACCTATTTGCCGACGCAGACTGTGGCGGGAGACTTCTCCGTTATACGTGGATCGCACACCCTGCAGTTCGGCGGAGTATTCTTCTCAACACGGAACCAACGTTTGAGCTACGGCAACAGCTTTCATTTTGCGAAGCAGGCCGCGTGGGCATTGTTCGACGCCCCCACGGTATTCGACGGGCCACTCGCCGTGGCGCCGGCCAACCCGGGAATTTACCGGGAGACGATGGCGACTGCCCTCGGGGTCCTCAACTTCTTCGATGCGAATTACAATTACGACCTGGCCGGCAATCCTTTGTCGCTGGGAGATCCTGTCAGCCGAACTTTCGGGGCGGAACAATTCGAGCTCTACCTCCAGGACACTTGGCGCGTCCAACCGGGCCTGACGGTCACGGCTGGCCTGCGTTGGTCGATCATGCCGCCGGTACGGGAGGTGAATGGACTGCAGGTCAGCATCACGCCGGGTCTCGACCAGTACATCGCCCACCGTCTGGACCTGGCGGCGAGCGGCCGGCCCACGCGCGATGCTGGGCCGATCGGCTTCGTGGGAGTGGACGACCCGCAAGGCGGTCCGCTGTGGGCCACCCACTACAAGAATTTCTCGCCTCGGCTTGCCGTGGCCTTCTCGCCGGATTTCGGGGATGGTTTCTTGGGCAAGCTGTTCGGCGGCCCGGGGAGGACGTCGATCCGGGCCGGGGCGGGTATCTTCTACAGCAGCTTCGGGATGGGCATGATGCAGATGCTCGACCGGAATGCGTTCGGCCTCACCAGCAAGGTGACCAACCAGATCTCCACTGTGGCGGCGTCACCTCGCTTCGCCGGGCTTTCGAATCTCCCAGCGGCAGGGATTCTGCCTCCTCCGCCAGGCGGACCTGGTACCCCCAACCCCATGGGACTGGGATGGAGCCAGGGTGTCGACTCCAGCGTGGTGCCACCGTACAGTATCAATCCCACCTTTTCTCTGGCCCGTGAGTTGGACGGAGGATATTTGATCGAGATCGGCTATGTCGGCCGACTTGGTCGCAGACTGCTCGTCAACGACACCGCCTCAGCCCAGTACGCCAACTTCAAGGATCCGGTGTCCGGCGGATATCTGCTGGACGCGCTCCAGGACCTCGAACTCATGGCGCGGAGCGGGACGCCGACCGGGGCCGTGCAGCCCATCGCGTTCTGGGAAAGCCTCTATTCCGGAGCCGCCACTCCGGACGCAACCGCGACTCAGCGCGTCTACGACGTCATCCGGTCCGGCAGTCCCGATACCGGCACATCGCTCTACTATATTGACTATGCCTGCTCCCCGTTCTGTAGCGATCTGGGGCCGGGTGCATTCATGAATCCCCAGTTCTGGGCCTTCGATGCACTCCGGTCTTTCGGAACCTCGACCTATCATTCGATGCAGGTGTCGTTGCGCAAAGCCTTCTCCAAGGGGTTCCAGTTCCACCTGAACTATACGTTGTCCAAGTCCACGGACCTGGTGTCCGTCAGCGCCCGTCGCACCCAGGGTCAACGGTTCGGTCAGATTCCGGGCGACACCTACTGGTCGGCATTCAGCGTCATCAACTCCTGGGACCGGGAGGCGCAGCGGGCCGTTTCCGACTTCGATATGCGCCACCAATGGAACGCCAACTGGGTGGCCGAGTTGCCCGTCGGCCGAGGGAAGGCCCTCCTTCCCGACCTGGGGCCGGCGGGCCAGGCCCTGCTCGGCGGCTGGCAGGTCAGCGGCCTGATGCGCGTGACGTCGGGCCTGCCCCTCAGTGTGCTGAACGGTCTGGCGTGGCCGACCTGCTACTGCTACCAACACTTTGCCGAAACCGACGGACAGGTGCCGGAGCAGACGAACACGAAGAACGCGAGGCTGATCGGAGGGGGCAGTGGACCGAACGTCTTCAGCGATCCGGCAGCGGCCCTGGCTTCGTTCAGGCAGGTTCTGCCCGGCGAAGTCGGGCAACGCAACAACCTGCGCGGGGACGGGATTTTCTCCATCGACATGGCGCTCGGAAAGCGCTTTCCGATGCCATTCGAGGGTCACAGCGTTCAGTTTCGGGCCGAGGTATTCAACCTGACCAACAGCGTCCGGTTCAACGCCAACGCATGGGAAACCCTCTCCTTCGTCTTCCCTGGGAGCTTCGGCAACTACTCTCAGGTGATGATTCCACCGCGGGTGATGCAGTTCGGTCTGCGCTACGAGTTCTAGCGTAGCCCGGTCGAAGCCTACGACGAGAAACATGGTCTTACTGGGGCTGAGACACTCCTGTATCCAGTTCCTGTTCGCTTGGTCCGTCCTGGGAACGTCCTGGATCGGCTCGGGCGTCAGCTTGGCCGCCCAGACGGAAGAGCCATCCCGGCTGGAGTTTTTCGAGCGCCGGGTGCGGCCTCTCCTGTCGAAACACTGTTTCGCCTGCCATGGGGCCGCAATCGACCAACCGCAGGGGAATCTGAGACTCGATAAACGGGCGGGACTGTTGAAGGGGGGCAATCGGGGACCCGCCATCATTCCTCACCGCCCCGATGAGAGTCTGCTGATCCGAGCGGTTCGGGGAGATTCGATACAGATGCCGCCCGGTGGAAAGCTCAAGGAGCGTGAGGTCGCCGACTTGGTGGAGTGGGTCCGGCTGGGTGCACCCTGGCCGGAGGCACAGGCGGCCGCATCCCCGCCGGCTTCCGAAGGTGATGAGCCGGACTGGGAGAAGATCCGCGCCGGTCACTGGGCCTGGGAACCGGTCCGAAAGCCGCCGCCGCCGAAGGTATCGGCCGAGTCGCGGGTACGGAATCCCATCGACTCCTTCGTCCTGGCGAAGCTGGAATCGCTGGGTCTTGAAATGGCTCCGCCGGCGGACCCGGGAGCCCTGGTCCGAAGAATGCACCTGGATCTGGTGGGACTGCCGCCGACTCCGGACGAGGCGGCTGAGTTCGTGGAAGCGGCCCGGCGAGATCCGCAAGGAGCCGTGGAGCAGAAGATCACTGAGCTTCTCGGCTCCGTCCGCTACGGCGAACGTTGGGCTCGACATTGGCTGGACGTGGCCCGGTACAGCGACGGGTTCGGCGGATTTCTGGATCGGCGGAACCGGGAACTGACCCAAGCTTGGCGCTACCGGGATTGGGTCGTTTCCGCCTTCAACCAAGATCTGCCCTATGACCGTTTCGTCAGGCTTCAGATCAGCGGTGACCTGGTGGGCGACACCGAAGACGCCGTGGCCACCGGATTCTTCGCCCTGGGACCCTACTATTCGTCCGATGGCGGTGATCCCGACAGTGTGGCCCAGGCCAGAGGCGAGACCCTGGACGACCGGATCGACACTCTGACTCGCGGCTTCATGGCCGTCACGGTCTCCTGCGCCCGTTGTCACGACCACAAGTTCGATCCCATTCCCCAGCAGGACTACTACTCCCTGGCCGGGATCTTCGACAACACCATGAGCGGTGAGCTGCCGCTGGTTCCGGAGGGCGTGGTCGAGGCCTATGACGACTACCAGGAAAAGATCAAGGCGGCACAGAAGAGAGAGGGGGACCTCCGGGCTCGGGCCCGGGAAGAGAAGCGGAAGCTGTCAGCCGAAGAGGAGGAACTGGTCAAGCAGTGGAAGGCGGAGGTCGAAAAACTCAAGGAAGGCACGCCGCCCAAGTACGATTTTGCCCATGTTCTGGCCGAGACCGGGAACCAGGACATGCCCGTGGCCACTCGCGGAAACCTTCGAAAACCGGGGGATATGGCGCCGCGGCGTTTCCTGAGGGTCCTTACCGGTGTGGATACGCCCCGGTTCACCCACGGAAGCGGGCGCATCGAGTTGGCCGAGGCCGTCGCCAGCTCGGCCAACCCCCTGACGGCACGGGTGATGGTCAATCGGGTCTGGATGCATCATTTCGGCAAGGCGCTGGTCCGGTCGCCCGGGAACTTTGGAACGCTGGGCCGGGAACCGACCCATGAGGAGATGCTGAACTGGCTGGCTGCCGGCTTCATGGAGTCGGGTTGGTCGCTCAAGTCGCTGCACCGTCTGATCATGACTTCGGCCACCTATCAGATGAGCAGCCGGTTCGATGCTCGGGCCTTTGCCGTCGACAGCGACAACGAGCTGCTCTGGCGCATGAACCCCCGGAGAATGGACGTGGAGTCGTGGCGGGACTCCCTTCTGGCCGTGACTCGGGAATTGGACCTGGAGATGGGTGGTCCACCGGTGGACGACATCACCGGCAGCCGGCGGCGTACGCTCTACGCCAAGGTCAGCCGCAACGGCGACCAGTCCGGCTCCGATCAGTTCCTGCGGCTGTTCGATTTTCCCATCATGCGGGCCACCGTCCCCGAGCGGGGCACCAGTATCGTGCCGCAACAGTTTCTCTTTCTGATGAACAGCCCCTTCATGGTGGATCGGGCCAAGGCGCTCTCCAAGAGGCTCGAAAACGACTCCGACGATGACTCGGAGAGAATCGGGCGCGCCTACCGTCTCCTGTTCGGCCGGTCCCCGAGCGAGGAGGAAACCCGCTTGGGCCTTCGGTTCTTGCGGGCCGAGTCTTCGTCAGGTTCGGAGCTGACCCCCTGGGAGCGTTACGGCCAGGTGCTCATGAGTTCCAACGAGTTCATGTACGTTCGGTAAACTGTCCGTCCTCTTCCGGCGAGGCCAGGATCGTGCAACAATAGGCGCCAAGCATTCAGGAGTTTCGAACCTTGTTCCATCTGCCGCAACCACCGCCATTCGATCGACGTGACATGCTGCACCGGCTGGGCGCGGGATTCGGCGTCCTGGGACTCGCCGGTGTCCTGGCCGAGGACGGCGGTCTGGGGACCCGGGTTTCGGGGGCGACCCTTGCGGCGAAGGGTTCGCATTTGGCCCCCAAGGCTCCCCACTTCGCTCCCCGGGCCAAGCGCGTGATCCAACTTTTCATGCCCGGCGGACCCTCCCAGGTCGACACCTTCGACTACAAACCCGAGATCCGGAAATACCAGGGAAAGCGCCCCGAAATCGTTGACCGGAAGTCCCTTCGGAATACCAAGAACGGGCTCTTCCCCTCTCCCTTCGGGTTCAAGCAGTACGGCGAGTGCGGCAAGTGGGTCAGCGAAATCTTTCCCCATGTGGGTGAGTGCGTCGACGACATCTGCTTCATCCATTCCATGCACACGGACATCCCGGAGCACGCCGGCGCCATCCTGATGATGAACCTGGGCCACCTGCAGCCGAGCCGGCCCAGCATGGGTTCCTGGCTGGTCTACGGACTGGGTTCCGATAATCAGGATCTGCCGGGGTTCGTGGCCATGAGCCCTCGAGGCCAGCCGCGCGGCAAGCTGGCGAACTGGGGGAACTCCTTCCTCCCCGGGGCCTATGCCGGAACCTACGTGAACCTGCACGAGATGAAGCCGGACCGAATCTTGAGCGATCTCAAGAACAACTGGCTGCCCCGGACAGAACAGCGGCGGCAGATCGATCTCCTGACCCGCCTCAACCGCCTCGACCTGGAGCGGCAGCAGCAGGACCACCACCTGGAAAGCAGCATTCAGGCCATGGAGATGGCCTTCCGCATGCAGTTCGCGGCGCCCGAGGCCTTCGATCTCTCGCAGGAGAGCAAAGCCACGCTGGAACTCTACGGTGACAGCGAATATGCCAAGGGGTGTCTGCTGGCCCGGCGGCTGGTGGAGCGCGGAGTACGGATGGTTCAGGTGTCCCACTCCATCGATCACTATGACATCGCCTGGGACACGGGGCACAACGACATCGCCGGTGGACACAAGGCGCTGGCCGATGCCTGCGACCGGGGGATCGCGGCCCTGATCAAGGATCTGAAACAGCGGGGCATGCTGGACGAGACCCTGGTGATCTGGGGCGGCGAGTTCGGCCGGGCGCCCACCTCGGAGGGCCAGAAGGGACGGGACCACGACCATTACGGTTTCACCGTCTGGATGGCCGGCGGCGGCGTCAAGGGGGGCTTCAGCTACGGCGCCACCGACCAGTTCGGGCTCACGGCGGTGGAGAACCGGGTGCACGTCCACGACCTCCATGCCACCATCCTCCATCTCATGGGGCTCGACCATGAGCGGCTCACCTACCGGTATTCGGGCCGGGACTTCCGCCTGACCGACGTGCATGGGAAGGTGGTCCACGACATCATCGCGTGAGCGTCCGCGGCGCCTCCTGCCGCCGACTACCAACGGAGCTGGCAATGCCGACAGACACGGATCGAAGACGTTTCCTCACGACTCTCGGGGCCGCCGCAGGATCGACAGTCCTGGGTCTGTCCAAAGTCGGCTGCGCCACGTCGCCTCCGGCCGAGACTACCGATCGTCCTTCCCACCTGGTGAGATTCGGCCACACCGATCTGTGGGTCTCCAAGATGTGTCAGGGGACCGCCTTCCGGACCCATCTGTCCCGCGAGGGGGACAGCAAAGAGGCACACGATCTTTTGCGCCACTGCATCGACGTGGGGATCAATTTCTTCGACACGGCCGAGGCCTATGGGTCAGGCGAGTCGGAGATCGCTCTGGGCCACGGGATTGCGGGCCGCCGGCACGAGGTCGTCATCTCTACCAAGGCCTATCCCCGGGTCGAGGGAGAGAAGATCGCCTTCACCGAGCCGATCCTGAGAACCAAGGTGGAAGCCAGTCTCAAGCGGCTGGGAACCGACTACATCGACATCTATCTGCTCCACAGTCCGGACCGGAAAACCCCTTCCTCCAATGAAGAAACGCCCGATCAGGATGCTCCGACCAAAGCGCACATGGAGGAAATCGCAGCCGCCATGACCGCCCTGGTCGAGTCGGGAAAGATCCGGTACTGGGGAGTCTCCAATCACCTGCCGAGGCAGGTGGAGGAACTGTTGGAATTGGGGAATCAACCCGGCAGAGCGCCCTTGGCCGGGCTCCAGGACTACTTCACCGTCGTGGCCGGGGACCGCAGAAGCCTCATCGTCGAGGGGCTGTTCCCTCTGATTCGGCGGGGAAACCTGGGACTCATGGCCTTCAGTCCGTTGGGTGGGGGTAGCCTGGTGCCGGGAAGGGAGGTTCCTGAAGGGTCCGCTCTCATGGACATGGTCAAGGTTCTGGATGAGGTGGCCCGGGAACTGGGGGTGACCCGGCCCCAGGTGTGTGTGGCCTGGGTGGCCGCCCATCCTGAGGTCACCAGCGTCCTCGCCGGTGGGGAGAAACCGGAGCACGTCGAGGAGAATCTCAAGGGGACCGAGTTGAAGCTGCCCGCCTCAGCCATGGCCAGGCTCAACGCCGCGGCGGAAGGCTACGCGGTCCGAATGACCCGGGAGAAGATGGCCCTGCGCGCCACCGGCGGCCCGTATGCGGCGCCGGCCGATCTATGAGACCCGCCACCGGACCACCCCCATGTGGTAGCGCTGATGCATGGGGATCCGCTGGCAGTAGTAGGCGGTGACGATGGTGCCGTCTTTCAACTGCACGCTGGAGGGGTAGCCGCCGTCAACGCCGCCGGGCCGCGTGTTCGCCCGGCGCACCGTGGTGTTGAAGAGCACCCTCGGCGCCCCCCAGGTCAGGCCCTCATCGCGGCTGATGCGGGCGAAGACGCCCAACATTCCCCGCAGCCGGGATCCGTAAGTGAGGAGGATCCCCCCGTTCTGCAACCGGATGAGATTGGCCGGCATCTGTCCCGGAAGGGATGCGGGTCCCAGATGCCTCCAGGTCTGTCCGGCGTCTTCCGAGACCGAGATGTGGGTGTGGCTGTTCCCCAGGGTCCGGGTGGCGGCCAGGAGCCGGTTTCCTCCGGTGACGAGCAGAGTCGACTCGTTGAAGTCGTCCACCCCCAGGGGGCGGGGGTTGCCCCAGGTGCGTCCGTCGTCATCGCTGAAGAAGATCCAGGCCGTGTTCGTCCGGATGTGGTCGCCGGTATATCCGGTCACGGCGAGCCGTCCCCCGGGCAGAGCGGCGATGTCGCCGAAGGGGATGACGTGGTCCGCGCCGGGAGGCAGTTCCAGGCTGCTCCGGCAGGTCCAGGTCTTGAGGCCGTCCGTGGACCGGCAGACCACGGATTGCAGAATGGGTCTCATGCGGGTGACCGGATCGGGAGGGGCCACCTTGGAGCCGCTGCAGAGGACCACGAAGGAGCCCTTGGGCGTGAGTCCGGCCGCCAAGTCCTTGCGGTTGGTGCCCGGTTCGTTGGGGGCCGGTATGCTCACGAAGCTCCACATGCGGCCTCCGTCGTCGCTTTTCCAGCACTCGGCGGCCCCGTCGCAGAAGCCGTGGCAGGGACTCCCGAAGATGGTGGCGACGATGGAATCGTCGGGCATCAGGGTCAGGTTGGGCCAAGCGCACTTGTTGTCGACGGCGACGAAGCGCTCCACCTGGTCCATGTTGACGAGGTGGTCCGTTTCCTCGCTTCCGGCTGATGCCGGCGCTCGGAACGGCGATGCCTTCGCCGTTCCGATCCCGGCCAAGCCCAGGAGGGTTGAGTTCACCATCCCGCGGCGGCTGAGTCTTCGGGCACGGAAGCGTCGTTTCATGATGGACCTCCGGTGAGAAATACGGATCAATGACGGCCGAGTCCGAACTCGTTCCCCATGGTGACGACCTTGCCGTCCCGGAAATGCACCTCGATGAACTTGGAGCTGGCAAAGGGGCGGCCGTCTTCATCCCGGAAGATGCCGACACGCTTCTTGGTCCTGGCGTCGAAGATGTCGGGCGCGTGGGAGTAGACGTACTTGCCGTCCAGGCTGAAGGTGACCCAGCCGTGGCCTCCGATGGAAAGATTCACGTGTCCCATCTCCCGGGGCGGCATCCGGGTGGCGTCGAAGTAGAAGAGCTTTCGGCCCGACTGGTCGCTGATCCACAGTTCCTTCTGGTTGGGGGTCAGGCCGGCGCCATGGGTCCGATGGCGAATTTTCTCCTCGCCGGCGAAGACCCGGTGCAGGAGTTTGCCCTGTTTCAGATCGACCACGTCGAACCCCACGTGCTTCCCCAGGCAGACGAAGGCCAGGCTGTGGTCTCGCGTGACGGTGTACGGAAAGATCATGTACTCGCCCACGTTCGGGATCTGGCGGACGATGCTGTCGTCCCGGGTGTCGAACATGGTCAGCATGGTCCGGGTTCCCAGGAAGACGTGCCGTCCGTCCAGGCTCACGATGCTGTTGTGGGCGTTCGGGCCTACGGGAATCCGCTTGATGAATTCTCCGTTCCGGGCATCGATCACGACGAATCCGGCGTCTTCCTCCGTGTGCCAGAATCCGGTGGGTGCGTAGATCTTCTTGCCGTCCATGGTGATGGAAGAGCGGTCGCAGCATCCCGGCGCGAAGGTGTTCTCCCAGAGGATCTTCTCCGTTTCCAGATCGAAGGCTCCCAGACGGTGGTTGGTCGTGGAGTAGTAGACGGCGTGATTGATCAGGCTCCCGGTGAAGCCGCGCAGGCCTTCCTGGAAGATGGGAAGGTGGATCCTCCGGACGAACTTGTGGCCGGTGTCGATGTCGAAAATGAGGATTCCGGTGCCGGATCGGCCCTCCACCTGAGCTCCGTCCGGCGTACTCATGTAAAGGTAGCGCCGGGTCTGGGATTGGCCTGGGAGCGTGGTCCCGAGGGCGAGTACAATCGCGACGATGGAAGTCAGACGAGACATAGCCGGAATTCTACTTCTCCGGCCGGGAGACTGTCCATCGGGACACCGGCAGGAGAAGGTGCGCTCTGGACGTTGTCCGATTACCCGCCGCAGGACAGTACCGTAGTAAACTGGATGGAATCGATGCCATTGGTGTTGCCGCGCCGGATGGCCAAGCGGAAATCAGGCGGGAGGAAGGCTCCGTGAACAGTTTGGTGGGACAACCCAGGGAGGCGCTGGATACGCCGGCACTGATGGTGGATCTGGATATCCTTCAGCGCAACATCGACCGCATGGCGGCCACTATCGTTCGCGACGCCAAGGTGGGATGGCGCCCCCACACCAAGGCGATGAAGACGCCGGCCCTGGCGAATCTGTGCCTGGAAGCGGGAGCCCACGGAATCACCTGCGCCAAGCTGGGGGAGGCGGAGGTCATGGCCGCCGCCGGCATCCACGACATCCTCGTGGCCAACCAGATCGTGGGTCCGGCGAAGATCGACCGTCTGGTCAACGTCTGCCGCCGGGCCGACGTGATGGTCTGTGTGGACCAATTCGAGAACGCCCAGGCCATCGACCGCGCCGCGGGTGTGAAGGGCGTCCGTCCCCGGATCCTGATCGAGGTGGACGTGGGAATGCAGCGCGCCGGAGTCTTGCCGGGAGAACCCACCGTGGACCTGGCCCGCCGGATCGCCCAACTGCGGCACGTGCGCTTCGCCGGATTGCAGACCTGGGAGGCCCAGGTGCTGGGCGAGTCGGACCTGGGAAAGAGGAAGCTCCTGGTCGAGGAGGCCCTGGGGAAGCTGACGGACACCGCCCAAGCCATCCGGAACGCGGGGATTCCGGTTGAAATCGTCAGTTGCGGCGGCACCGGGACCTACTGGATCAGCGCTTTCGTTCCCGGAATCACGGAGATCGAGGCGGGAGGCGGCGTCTACTGCGACATCACATACCGTCACGACTACGGCGTGGAGCACGAGTTCGCACTGACCATCCTGTCCACCGTGACCAGCCGCCCCCATCCCACCCGCATCATCTGCGACGCCGGATTCAAGACCATGAGCCGAGCCTCCTCCGCCCCCAAAGTCCTGGGAGGGATCGCGGCCCGGGAGTTCGTGATGTCGGCCGAGCACGGAATCATCCGGTTGGCCGAGCCCAGCGAATCGCCCCGGGTGGGGGACAAGATCGAGATCATTCCCGGATACTCGGACTCGACGGTCTTTCTGCACGACGTCCTGTACGGGATCCGGGACGGCCGCGTGGAGACGGTCTGGCCGCTGGTTGGCCGGGGCAAACTCGCGTAGCGCGCTGCCGGGTCAGTTCTGGCCGACGCAGAACAGGGTCCGGTTGGTCCGGACGAATAGGTGACCCTGGGCTGCCACCACGGTCGAGCGGACCGGGGCGTCCTCGGCGTCGCCCATGGCGATCTGGTTGAGGACCTCTCCTCCTGCCGCGTCCACAATCACCACGTCTCCGTCGAAATTGATCAGGTAGATCTTGCCGTCACCGGCCAGGGGCGAGGCCTCGTATTTGCTGCGGCCCGGCGTCGGAATCGTCCATTTCACCTTGCCCGTCTTGGGCTCGACTCGAGAGAGGGACTTCCGCACGTCGCTCAGGACGAAGAAGTCTCCGTCGTAGTACGCGGGTGTGGGTACGTCGGAGGTCACCGGCCGGACGTCCTTGCTGACCCAGGCGATGGAGCTGTCGTCCAGCGTTCCGACTCCGCCCGTCTTGATGGCGTAGATGGGATCCCGCTTGGGGGCGCAGGCCAGGATCACGTCCTGGTTGGCCACGGGGGAGGGGACCAGGCGCCAGTGCCGGATGCGCGTGGGATTCCAGGTCCCCCACCGCCAAAGTTCCTTGCCGGTCTCCAGGTCGTGGCCGCTCAGGTCGTCGCCGCCAACCACCAACAATTCGCGGCGCCCGTTGTGGACAAAGGGGACGGGGGAGGTGAAGGCCTCGCGAGACTCGGCCACCGCCTGGCTGGGGCGGAAGCTGCGCCACAGGGTCTCGCCGGTTTCGGGTTTCATGGCCAGGATGTACGACCGGTTCTTGCGGTCCTTCAAACCGCGTCCCTCGATGGGGACGTCCCGCTGCAGCACCTGGAGGTAGAGCTTGCCGTCGAAGAGGAGCGGACTGGACGAGAAGGTCCAGAAGAAGGCGAATTCGCCGTAGTCTTTCTCGATCTGGCGCCGCCAGAGCTGATGCCCCGAAAAGTCGAACGCCGCCATCTCCCCATTGCCATAGAAGAAGACGACCAGCTTGCCGTCGGTGGCGGGAGAGGGCGAGGCGAAGTCGCTCCGGCTGTCCCTGTTGATCCCGGTGGCGAAGTCCCTTTGCCAGAGCAGCTTGCCGCTGGCCCGGTCAAAGCAGAGGGCCTTCAGCGTATTGGACTTCGTGTCCGTGCTGGAAACGAAGACGTGATCCTTCCAGACGGCGGGCGTAGCCGCACTGGGTCCGGGCAAGGTCGCGCTCCACGCGATGTTCTCGGTTGGCGACCATTGGGTCGGCAAACCCTTTTCGGGGGTCGACCCGTTGAAACTGGGGCCCCGGAATTGGGGCCAATTGCCCGCTTGAAGGGGCGCCGCGGCCGAAAAGAGCAGGACCAGGGAGAGCAGGGTTTTCATGATCTTTGACTCCGCAAAAGTTGGAACGACTACCTATGCATCATAGACGCTGTTTTTTTCCCATGTCCAGCCGAACGGGATCGCATTAGAACTTGTAGGCGAAGACCTTGGCCTGGTACATCCGGATGCGAATCGCCACCGTCTCTCCGATTCCGGAGAGATCGCGCTTACCCTTCCAGGTCACGACTCGATCGGACTCGTCGCCCGTCAGGCGGTCGCAGTCGGCAAAGGTGAAGCCCTCGATGGGCGGCAGATCGGCCTGATTCATGGACGGGCTCTTGGTCAGCAACTCCACGCTGATCCAGCCCCCCGGAGCGCACCGGTAGTTCAGACGCAGCTCGTTCCCGTGCCGGTAGATCGAGGGAATCGTGAACCGGCCTTCGCTCTCCGCCTCGATCCCGCAGAAGCGGTTCGGTTTCCACAACGCGTAGCGGATCTGAATGGGCCGTCCCTGGGGAAAGAGATGGTCCTGCCCGTAGACGTTGTGGAGGCTGGACATTCCCGTGTAGGGCACCGCCCAGTGGCCGTCGGGAAGCTCCAGCATGCCGTTGCGCCAAGTGTGCACCTGGCAATCTTCCCCGCTGCCGGGGGGGCCTACAGGGTGGATGGCCCGCCGCTCGGGCCGGGTCCAGAAGAGGCCGTCGCGGCTGAAGGCGATCTGGGTGTCCACGTGGTCGTTCCGCTGGTGGTAGACGGGGATGACCATGACGTGAAGGTCGGTACGCCCTGGATAGGGGAAGTAGTTGGCGCCATAAAAGGAGATGTCCAGGTCATCCTGGGCGTCGGGAGCCAGGATCAGCTTGGGAGCCGGCCAGGTCCGGAAGTCCTTGGTCCGCGAGAACCCGATGGTGCGGCGCTGCGTCTCCTCCTCGATCCGGGCGGTGCCGATCCCCGGAATCAGCTCGGCGGTGTTGCCCATGATCTGCTGGTAGGCGATGTACTCGCCGTTGGCCTCGTCGTAGTGGGCGGAGATGCCGCCGTTGACGGGACGGTTGCCCAGGGCCTTCTCCAGCGGTTTCCAGTCCCGGCCGTCCGCCGAGATCCAGCCCAGGGTGCGCCCCCAGATCTCCGCTCGAGGCCCCTTGTACGTGTCCTTCTCATAGACTAGGCGGTTCCAGCGTCGCATGGCCTCCTCGCCGTCAAGGGGCTGCAGGGTCTCCGGGTCGTACCAGGCCATGTCGCCGCCCATGGCCTTGAAGCGTTCCGCCGCCGGCGCCTGGGGGTCGATGAAGACACCCGTGGCACCCCGGATGCCGTTTCGCAGGAGGTTGTTGGCCGACGACCCGTCGAATTCGACCTGGCCCAGTTCCGGACGTGTCCAATGGTAACCGTCGGTGCTGGTGGCGTAGGCCGTGGCCTCCGCCCTTGAGCATTCGTAGATCATGTGGAGCAGTCCGCCGGCTCTCCAGATGAACAGGGGGCCGATGAACTTCCCCTGCTCCCACTCCGCCGTCGCCTCCAGCAGGGGTGCGGATCTCTCCGCCTGCTCGACACGAAGCTGGACTCCGATGGCGGCGTCGAACAGCTTGAAGACACCCTGGCGATCCAACGCCCGATTTCCAGGAAATACGTCGGTGACGTCGACGATGGGATTCCAAGCCCCGTTGTTGGCGCGGATCCGCTTGGCCCGTTTCTGGGGTTCGGTGAAGGGGGAGGTCTTGGCCTTCTCCCCGGCCTCGGCTTCCGCGGCGGTGCTCAACAGCAGTGCGATCACAAGCAGCTTGTTCATGGTTCGACCTTTCCAAGAAAAAATGGAGACATGGGTTGAAGTTGAAATCCAATTTCAATAAGATGCTCGCGGCACGCGGGCATGAGGCGTTGAATGTTGAAGCATCCGGGGGAATGAATTGAGGGGGTGGGGTACACCGGTGGCATCGGCGCACCCCGATTCGATTTTTCGGCCTTTGAGCAAAGACCAATCCTCACTATAGCTTTCCTCCATCAACGGTGACAACTGGACGGGGTTGAGTTCCACCTATGGAACACAGGGAGATTCGCATGTACGGGAAGACAAGATCAAGAATGCGTAACCGATGGTGGAAGTATTTTGTGGCTGGCCTGTTGCTGGCCGCCCTCTTGCCGCCGGTAATGGGCACCGGCAAGCAAGATCTGAAGGCCCAGATCGAAGAGTTGAAGCGGAGGTTGGAGAAACTCGAGAAGGAGAGGACTCCACAGCCGGAGGCGGTCCCCAAATCTGAGAAACAGGCATCTTCAGACGAGGAACTGGCGGAAGTCCGGCGTCAGGTCGACATTCTCGCCATCGAAGTGGAACGTTTACGCAGCGGCGAGCCGGAGATCGAGATCACGGATGATCAGGCTCGCAGCAAAGGACTCGGTCCTGCGGCAGCCACTATTTATCGGAAGCAACAGGGTGTCTCCATCGCCGGCTACGGTGAGATGCTCTACAATAATTTCAGTGTTCATAACGAGTCTGGAGACACCGTCTCCAAGACCTCTGAACTCGATTTTCTCCGGGCCATCCTCTACGCCGGCTATCGGTTCAACGATCGCTTCGTCTTCAACTCGGAGATCGAGATCGAGCATGGATCCACCAGCCTCGGAGGATCCACGTCGGTCGAGTTTGCCTACCTGGACTTCTTGGTCAACGATCACCTGACCCTCCGGGGAGGATTGCTCCTGCTGCCCATGGGTCTGGTCAACGAGCTTCATGAACCCACGGTCTTCGTGGGAGCCAATCGGCCGGAGACCGAACGCCGGATCCTGCCCAGCACCTGGCGGGAGAACGGGTTCGGCTTCGTCGGGTCCGCGGGGATGGTCGACTACCGCGTCTACGTGGTGAATGGTCTGCTGGGTTCGAAGTTCAGCTCCAATGGCCTGCGGGGCGGCCGGCAAAAGGGGTACAAGGCGAAGGCCTCCCACATGGCCGTAGTGGCGCGGGTCGATCTGAATCCGACTCCGGGAGTCTTCTTCGGTGGGTCCATCTACAACGGGGGCTCGGGTCAGGGGCTGACGTTCGACGGACAAGATTTGGACCTGGGGACCAGGATCGGGGAGCTTCACGCTCAGATCCGGATGGAGGGCTTCGACCTGAGAGGTCTCTATGCCCGAGCCTCCCTGGACGACGTGGCCGAACTGAATCAGGCTCTCGGATACACCGGGATGGATTCGGTGGGTGAGACTCAGCAGGGAGGTTATCTTCAATTCGGTTACAACCTGCTTTCCCGGGTACGGGAAGACGTGAGGCTGATGCCCTACTATCGGGCCGAGACTCTCGACACCCAGGCTCAGGTGCCTGCCGGATACCTTCGTAATCCTGCACGGGACCGGTCGTTCCACACCTTGGGCCTGGAGCTCAAGCCGATTTCCAATATCGTAGTCAAAGCCGACTATCAGTGGAACCGGAACCGCGCCAAGACCGGCCTCGACCAGTTCAACCTCGCCATGGGCTACAACTTCTGATGAGAGCGGAGCGGCGGCATTCCAGCCCCCCGGATCGGCGACTTTCCAGTCGCCGATCCGGGGGGCACAAGGGGGACTGGAAGTTCCCCCTCCGAAGTCCCGCGTAGCGTCCCTCCCGATGGTTTCCGAGCTTCGCGTCGCGACTCGACATCGCCCGTACAGGCTTCAACTCATGTCGTGCGCGAGTTCGATCATGTGGTCCACGAACGAGACGGCTTTCTGAGCCTCCTCTTCCGGTATGTGGGGTTTGAGGGTGACCAGTGTCTTCACCCTGTTATCAATCGAAGCCTGATGACCGGATTGCCTGGTCACATACAGGGCCGTGGCCAGTCGCTCCAGTTCGACAACTCCTTTTTTCCCGATCTGTCCAGATGTGAAATCGATAACCTTATTGTGTCTGGACAAGGTTCGTGGGTAGAACTCCCGGATGTAGATGCTCTGATCTGTGGCGGCTATCCGTGCACCATACAATCCCCGGGTTTCCAGTCTCAGTAAGCCGTCTGCGCGCAAGGCCGTGAGTTCGTCTCTCAGATCGAACGAAAACGGACCATGCTTGTACAGAATGAAATCGAATTGCAGAGGAACGTCCATGAGGTTCTGCAGAAAATAGACTGCCTTTTGCACATGGGTTTCTCCGCACCAGCTTCCCTCTTGCCTCAATCTTTCAATCAACTCAGCGATCAACGCGGCCTTCGCCATTCTGTCCATTACTCTCCTCCTTATCCTCTTCCAAGGGCCGAATAATCTGTTGGCGATTGTTTTTTAACCAGGTGTCGGCTTCATAAAAGATGGAACGATCTGCGAATATGAAATCGACCGACAGAATCGGTAGAGTCTTCAATACGGCAGAGATGGAAAGAGAAGACGCCAAACGACCGTCCCGCAGAAGCACCGGAAAATCTGGTGCACCGCCCTGCTGGTAGTAACGATCCCGTCGGAAGCATTCTTGGCCGAACTCATCACACAAAGGCCCGAAAATTGCGTCACCAGATTCAGGGTTGATCTGGACGTCGTCAGGATTCCGCTCATACAGTTGCTTGAAGTGCTCCCGTCGCACGATTCGGCGGGCATGCAAATGACCACGCGCATCTTTCGCTGCCGCGGCTTCCCGTAACTCGGCGGTGATCTCGTTGTCCGTAATTTTCAAATGGTCTTCCGGGTCGGTGGAGAAAAAGCCACCAGGGAGCCGTTCCTTCAGAAAGTCCTCCAGATGTATGTCATAGCTTCGACGGACAGGATGCAAATAAACCTGGGAGAACATGAAGTAGCGCGCCAGCATGAGAGCTTCGGCCGATTGAATGCCGCCTTCCTCCACGCCGAGCACTGGCTCTTGAGAGCCCTCCTCCTCCTGTGACCGTGGTTTCGGAAGAATACGAAGCGTATCGATCAACCGGTAATGGTCAAACTTGCCGTATGCGACTCCTGCGTGATGCGAATCGCGCAGGAGGTAGTCCATACGGTCCACGCCGAATGCATCCCCGACGATGATTTCTGAGAGAATGGTTTCCCAGTCGTTGAAGTTCAGGTCATCGACTTTTTTCGGGCCCACCGCCAGCTTGACGACATCCTCAGTTCGGAGCGGTGGAGTCGTGGAGCACCATATCTTTTCCATTTCCTTGCTGGAGATGAATTCCCTTGTCAGGTGTTCGTGATTCCAGCCATCCGGCAGCAGTCTTTCAGTCGAATGCGAGAACGGGAGGTGGCCGACATCGTGGCAGAGAGCGGCCATCCGCAACACCCGCCGCCAGTAGGCAAGCTTGTCGGGGACGGAAATGGGTTCCAGAAGATTTCGAATCTCATCCGTCGTATTCTCCGGCCTCGTAACTACGTCAAAAACGCGGCCTGCGAGTTCCATGACCCCCAAGGAGTGTTCGAATCTCTTGTGCGTCGCTCCCGGATACACAAGGTAGCTCATGGCCAATTGGTGAATATGGCGCAGCCTTTGAAGCGGTCGGGAATCCAGGACCTTCCGCTCATCGCTGTCCAAGCGGACGAACACGTGAATCGGATCCCTGACCTCGTGAATATTTTTCGGCGTATCAAGTCTTCAAGAATCTGGCGCTGGTTTCTTCACGAGGTCTGGCGGGCTGGCGCATGGTCACGTGGAGGTATGCGGGCGCAGTTCCATGGCGACTGTCCACACGTACCGCCACCCTGCTTAAGTTCGAATCGCTCTTGGCACTGCTCCAATAACTCCTTGCTCTGAACTTGGGTCGAATGCACGATGGAGGTGGCCGGATCGTTGACTGCTGTTACGTACGTCCGGCACGTTTTTTGCAACCGCTCCTCCACGCCAATGCGTACGAGCAGTCACACGCCGACGCCATCGAAAGCCACGCCGCGTCGTTGACCGAGCCAACGCGGAAACCAATTCATGACGTACCAGGAAGATTCAAGGCAAGTGTATTCGGATCGGGTGACGCTCCGCCTCCTGATGGTCGGTCGTCGTGGCGTCCGGAACGAACGCGCCGAGTTCGCCCATGTCGTTCTTACACTGCATCAGGCCAAGTTCGTAGAACGAACGGTCGCGTCCGGAGGCAATCGGAACGTCGGCGAGGCGCTTCCCACCTCGAAGTCCTGCGGCGCGACGGCGTCGCGGTTGAGGATTTGCTCGTCCCCGGGTCAAAGTGTTCGAGCCATTCGTGCGGTTGCCCGGGTGAAGGAGTTCTCGGCGTCGCGCTCAAACGGCCAAGTCCGGAACCGCTCGTGAATACGTTGGCGCCGATGTGTGGCCTTCGGCGGGAATTCTCGTAGCGCAATGCCGCGCTCGGAGGTCGGACCGAGATCCGAGGGAGCTTGAACCGGCCAGCCGACCAAGTCCGGTTTCGCATCGATTTCGGAGCACGCCTTTGGTTCGAATGGATCGGTCATGATCAGACGCTCGCCTGAAAGACGGGCAATCTCGTCGTAGACCGGTAGCGCGCCCGGAGGGATTCGAACCCCCGACCCACGGATTAGAAGTCCGTTGCTCTGTCCATCTGAGCTACGGGCGCGTGCTTGAGTTTTCCGACTTTAGCAGTCCGTCTCGAAAGTCGCCACGACATTCGACCGGCTTCGAAATACGGCTGACGGAAGGATGGGCGACCGCACACAAGGGGTGTCCCTACGAGAGGCGACGCTGCATGAAGATCTCGGCGGGCTGGTCCCGTATCGTGAGCGCGCCGCAATCCCGGTAGCCGAGCTTGCGCCAGAAGTGCTGGGCCGTGGCGGAGGCCTGAGTGGACATGACCACCAGGTCGAAGCCGCGTTCCGCCATCTGCCGCTCCCACTCCCTCACCGCCCGGGTGCCGTAGCCGAGACCCCGTTCCGATTCCAGGATCACGATGAGCTCGATGAAGGGGAGCGATTCCCAGATCACGTGGAACTTGAGAAAACCCACCGGCTTCCCTCCGGCTTCAATGATTCGGAGCCGGGGCCCACGGATTTGCGCTTCCAGAGCCGCATCGGACAGCCGCGGCCAGAGCTTTCTCAGCACCTTGATGTCGGAGGGGACGGGACTTCGCAAACAACTCATGAGTGACGTCTCACGGACGCAAAGACCAAGCCGGCTGCGTCGATGTTAGCACGGCACAGACCCCGGAAACGTACCCGAACGGGCCCAACCGAGGATTCCACGCCTCCCTCTCGTTGAACCCGAGGGTCCCCGCTCCTATGATGGAAAACCGCCGGTACATTGCCCATGTCAACGGAATTCAACTGGACACAGCCACGGATCGTGGTCAAGCGGACCCTCCTCTCGCGGAAGCCGGCGGAAAACAGCGGCTTGGTCGCGGCCACCAGCGCGATGGTCATCCTGTTCGTCTCCATCCTCGTATGGAGGGACTCTCCTGAGCTCTCTCGACTCTTGGCGGCCGTGCCGGCAAGGGTCATGGACCAGCAGGAATATTGGCGGCTATTCTCCGCTCTGGCCGTCCATTCCAATTGGATGCATCTGTGCTCCAATCTTCCCTTCGTGATCTTCTTCGGCTACCTCCTCTACGGTTACTTCGGCTTCGGAGTCTATCCCCTGGGCGTCATCGTTCTGAGCGGCGTCACCAATTACCTCTCCCTTCTGACCTATTCCCCCGAGGTTCACCTGGTGGGAGCTTCGGGCATGACCCACGTGATGGCCGGATTCTGGTTGACCGTCTACATCCTGGTGGAGCGGAGCCTCCCCCTGAAGAAACGGGTGATGCGAAGCCTGGGTGTGGCTCTGATCCTCCTCCTGCCTGCTGCCGTTCAACCTCAGGTCAGCTATCGGACCCACGCCATCGGACTGATTCTGGGCGTCATCGCGGCCGGCGTCTATTTCCAGCGGCGCAAGCGCTGGATCCGGGCGGCCGAAGTCCTGGAGATCGAAGAAGATGAAGAGGTCTCCGGGCCGGTCGTCATGTGATCGTCCGACCTCTCCCGGCTTGTCTTCGACAGTGGATTCCGGGGCTCTTCCGGCAGACGCTGTGTTATACTCGGCCCATTCCTGCCTTGAATTATTGCGGATTGGAGAGGTGTTGGAATGAAGGTGATCAAATTGGCGCAAGTTCCGCCTCCCAGTGTGGCAGTCGACTCGACGGTGCTCTCGGCCGCCATGTCCATGCGAAACGCCAGAATCGGCGCCGCCGTCGTCCTGGAGGGGGATGAGTTGGTCGGAATCTTCTCCGAACGGGACGTGATGCTGAGAGTCGTCGTGCCCCGGTTGGATTCTGAAGCCACCACCGTTCGCGAGGTTATGACGACGGCCGTCCAGACGATCGGGGAGGAGGCGGAAGCGGGAGAGGCCCTGGAGCTCATGGTCTCCCGCCACATCCGGCACCTGCCGGTGGTGGACTCGGAGAATCGTGTCACCGGGCTGTTGTCGGTTCGCAATCTGCTTCAGCATCACATCGAGGAGTTGGCGGATCAGCTGAATTCCCTGGAAGCCTACTTCAGCGCGGACGGTCCGGGCGGTTAGAAACCCGCCGCAAGAGGCGCTCGGCGGTCTCACGGGCTCCTCGTCTCTCTTTCCTCGTTCCTCTTTCTTCGCTCCCACCTACGGCGTATGCTTCGGGCCGGCATCCGAGACAGGAACGTACGGGAGGACGAGATGAATAGGCGATATCCGCAATCCATGGGCTTGTTGGTCCTGCTGGCGCTGGTTTCGGTTGAACCCCAGGCTTCCAGCCACGGTCAGAAAGTGAAGCCGCTGGACATCGGCTCCAGCTTGGAACTCTTCGTCGACGAATACCTCATCGATTCCATGAAGGGAGTGCGGCTCCAGCTTCAGGAGCCCCGGCCGGCAGGGACCGTGCTCAAGTTCGACAAACCGTGGGAGGGGACGACTTCGCTCTACCACACCGTCTTCAAGGACGGCGACCTCTACCGCATGTACTATCGCGGCAGCAGTCACGCCGGCTATACCTTCCCCCAGTTTGTGGCTCCCGGCGAGACGGTGATCCCGGAGCACGAGGAGGTCTCCTGCTACGTCGAGAGCAAGGACGGCATCCACTGGACTCGACCTTCTCTGGGCCTGATCGAGTTCGAAGGCTCCAAGGACAACAACATCGTCTGGACCGGAAAGGGCGGGCACAACTTCGCTCCCTTCAAGGACGGCAACTCGGAAGCCGATCCGTCCCAGCGTTACAAGGCGCTGGCGGGCGGACCGCTGCTGGCACTGGCTTCGCCCGACGGCATCCATTGGACCAAGATCCAGGAAGAGCCGGTCATCAGCGACGGCGCCTTCGATTCGTTGAACGTGCCCTTCTGGGATCCGGTTCGGGAACTTTACGTGGCTATTTACCGGGATTTCACGGACGGGGTCCGCACCGTCAAATGCGCCACCTCCAAGGATTTCATTCACTGGACGAAGGGGGAGTGGGCCGACTACGGAGGGGCACCGAGGGAGCACTTTTACACCAACGCCACCCAACCCTACTTCCGGGCTCCCCAGATCTATCTGGCCTTTCCCAAGCGCTTCGTTCCGTGGAGGACGTACCACGACAACGCGGCGGGGGCCGGGGTCTCCGACGGCGTGTTCATGACCAGCCGTGACGGGGTGCACTGGGACCGGCGGTTCGGACAGGCCTTCATTCGGCCGGGCCGGGACCCCAAGAATTGGGTGCATCGGACCAACATGGTGTCCTCCGGCGTCGTCCCCACGGGCGACGACGAAATCTCCCTTTACGTGGCGCGGAACTACACGTCACCCAGTGCCCATCTGGAGCGCATGACCGTACGCATGGATGGGTTCGCCTCTCTCCACGCCGGCTACAAGGGCGGAGAGATGGTGACCAAACCGTTGATCTTCGAGGGCAACGATCTGGTCTTGAACTTTTCCACCTCGGCCGCAGGAAGCATCCGGATCGAGGTCCAGGACCTCCATGGCAACCCGGTTCCCGGTTTCTCGCTGGAAGACTCGCCACTGATCTTTGGAGACGAGGTCGAGCACACGGTCAAGTGGGATCGGAGTCACCCGAAGGCGACTCGGGATACCTTGAACCGGATCGCCGGCGAGCCGGTTCGGCTGAAAATCGTGATGCGGGACGCGGATCTCTACTCCCTCCGCTTTCGATAGTGTGACCGCCAACGGTGAACGTCCCGCCATGCACCAGCCGGGTGATCTGGCGCCGAGTTTTTGAACCGGAACGGTAAGGAGAAAAAGCCATGAGAATGTTCGTACAAGGTGAGTGGACCGAGACGCCCCAACTGATCGAAGTCAGGAATCCTTACGACGACTCGGTGGTGGACACCGTTCCCAAGGCCCGGCCCGCCGACGTGGATGCAGCCTTGGCCGGCGCCGTCGAGGGGGCCCGCGTGATGCGGAACCTGCCGGCGTACGACCGGTCGCGAATCCTGACCAAGGCGGCGGACATCATGGAGGAGCGGGCGGAGGATCTGGCCCGGACCATCAGTTCCGAAGAGGGGAAGATCCTGGCGGAAGCCCGGATCGAAGCGGTACGAGCCGCCGAGATCATCCGGCTCTCGGGAGAAGAGGCCAAGAGGATCACCGGTGAGGTCCTTCCGCTGGACGCGGCGCCCGGCTGCGCCGGACGCCTGGGGTTCACCCTGCGGGTTCCCTGCGGTGTGGTGGTGGCCATCACCCCGTTCAACTTTCCGTTGCATCTGGTCTGCCACAAGGTGGGACCCGCACTGGCCGCCGGAAACTCCGTAGTGGTCAAACCGGCCACCGACACTCCCCTGTCGGCGCTCAAGCTGGTGGAGATTCTGCTGGAGGCGGGGACGCCGCCCCAGGCCCTGGCCTGCCTGACGGGTCCCGGCAGCGAGGTGGGCGACTTTCTCTCGGGCGACCCTCGAGTCCGCAAGATCAGCTTCACCGGCAGCTACGAAGTGGGAGATCATATCTGCAGGGTGGCCGGAATGAAAAAGGTCACCATGGAACTGGGGTCCAACGCCCCGCTGTTGGTGATGGACGACGCCGATCTGGACAAGGTGGCCGCGGCCACGGTGGCCACCGGATTCGCCAACGCGGGACAGGTCTGCATCTCGGCGCAGCGGGTGCTGGCCGCGGACCGGATCTACGACGAGTTCCTGGACCGCCTCAAGACCGGCGTCGAGGGGATTCGCATCGGAGATCAGCTCCAGGAAGGGATCACCATGGGGCCGTTGGTTCGGGAATCGGACGCCATCCGCGTGTCCAACTGGATTCAGGAAGCGGCGAACGGCGGAGCCCGGCTGCTCACCGGAGGAGCCCGCAACGGGGCCCTGGTGGAACCGGCCATCCTGGCCGACGTGGACCCGGCCATGCGGATCAGTTGCGACGAGCTCTTCGGTCCCGCCGTGGCCGTGAGTCGCTTCGACGACATCGATCAGGCCATAGCCATGGCCAACGACACTCGCTACGGCCTCTCGGCGGCTATCTTCACTCAGGACATCGATCGGGCCATGCGATTCGCCCAGGAAGTGGACAGCGGCAACCTGCACATCAACTGGGGCCCCCAATGGAGGGCCGACCTCATGCCCTACGGAGGCCTCAAGGATAGCGGCATGGGCAAGGAAGGCCCCCGTTACGCGGTCGAAGAGATGACCGAGTCCAAGATGGTGGTCGTCCACCTGAACGGGTAGGAGCGGCGACTGGAGCGGCGACTGGAGCGGCGACTTTCTTGTCGCCGAATGGGAGTATCCATGTTGCAAGTGGTGGGTGCTAATCGGTGTTTCCATCCCGTGTCGTTAGTACGTGATCTGTCCGGTCCAAAGGGCACAGGGTTAGGAGGAGCGTTCTTCCGCCGGAGGTGAGGCGGAGATCGAGCTGGATCCAGCGGGCGCCGTGCAGGGGGCGATGAGTGGACCGATAACTGGATCGAGGGACCTGAGATCGTCGACGTCAGTCCTCCGGGAGGTCCGGATACGCCCTGGGGAGCGTCGGGTCAAGCCTCCGGCTCCTCCGCTTCGCTGCGGCCCTTCGGGTGACCCGGCGCTCCCCAGGGCGTGAAGAGCTTTCATGGCCGTAAGCAAGCTTCCGGCCAGACTTGACCGGAAGTTCGACAGACGGCCATCAGGGGGTCCACACGCTCCCTTTCCTCACGGGGTCTCTCCGTGGCCTCAGAAGGTCGCTCGGGGCGCTACGGGCAACCAGGTGCGGTCCTGCCGGACGAGGGTGTTGGCCAGGACGATAAGCTTGCGCATGACGGCGACGAGGGCCACCTTGCCGGGCTTGCCGCGCTCGCTCAGCCTCCGGTACACCTCGGCCAAGTCGGGGTTCCAGCGCAGGGCGGCCACCGCCGGCATGTACAGGAGCCGTCGCGCCCGCGCCCGTCCGCCCCGGATGAAGGCCCGGCCCTGCCAAGCCCCCGACTCGCGCGGAACGGCGGCCAGCCCGGCCAGACTGGCGGCGGCCTTGCCGCTGAGGGCGCCCAGCTCGGGCATCTCGGCCAGCAGACCGGCGGCGGTGGTGGCCGCGATCCCCGGGATGGAGGTGAGGATCTCCAACTTGCGGGCCCGCGCCTCGTCGGCCGCAATCAGCGTCTGCAATTTGCGGTCGATGGCGCGCAGGTGGCGCTCGAACATGTTGATCTGGATCTGGTTCTGCTGTTTGAGCAGGGGTTCGCGGAGCTGTCGGCGGCGGTTGAGCGCGGCCGT
Organism: Acidobacteriota bacterium; assembly: GCA_965263035.1. GTDB lineage: Bacteria > Acidobacteriota > UBA6911 > RPQK01 > JAJDTT01 > JAJDTT01. The sequence goes on along the minus strand of OZ253580.1, from coordinate 1,857,489 downwards.
GCGCTGGCGCATCAGCGCGTCCCGGGACGTCTGCAGATCCTGGAGCCGGCGTTGCGTTTTGGACGGCACCTGGGTCCGGCGCGGCTCCAGCGTGGCGGCCAGCTGGGCCAGTTTCCGAGCGTCTACGGCGTCGGTCTTGGCGCGGCTCCCGGTCGCCTCGGCGAAGCGCCGCGCCTGCCAGGGGTTCACCTTCGCCAGCGGCAGCTTCGCTTTGGACAGCGCTTCCTCGAGGTCCCGGTGGTAGGGACCGGTGGCCTCGTACGCGATGCACTCGACCGGAGTTCCGATCCAATCAATCAGCGCCCGGAAGCCGGCCGGGTCATTGTCGAACTGGGCGGAATGGCCGTCGGCCAGCCGGTGCGCGTCCAGGTGCGCTTTCGAGATGTCGATGCCTACGGTATGCTGTTTCATCTTTCCTGTCTCCTGTGCTTGTCATTCGGGCCTTGATGCCCTCGTATCCATTCAGGACATCGGGAAAGACGGTGGCCGACCTCACTCCCATACGGTTCGTAACAGTCCGCGGCGGTACGGTCCAGCCACCGCCGTCCGGGTCGCTCATGAGCGACCCGGACGGCCCCATTTAAACAGACAAGCGGCGGTTTTCTTGCCGCCGATTAGGGGGGTAGGGGGGACGGAGTCCCCACTCTACACTTTCCGGCCGCCGAATCGCACAGCAACAACCCTCCGTGAAGAGTCGGCGACAAGAAAATCTCCTCTCCCAGCGGGCGACAAGAAAGTCGCCCTTCCTGGTGCACCTTACCGGATCAGGGGCGATCCGCTACCTCAGCCGGAGTTGAATGCCGGCATAGATCAGGCGGGGGGTGCCCAGTGAGGGCAACGGCGTCAGCCGAACCACGTAGTCCTGGTCCAGGAGATTCTCGATCGCCAGAAAGATCTCCAGCGATTCGCCCAACGGTTTTCGGACGCTGGCGCCCAGGAGAAAGAAGCGCTCCAGGATCATGGTGTTGCGATCGTCCTCGAACTGATCCCCGCCCCATCTTCCCTGAAGAGACGCGTTGAACGGCCCGTCGTAACGGATCTCCGCCGTGAACTGATGGCGGGGGACCTGGGGCAGCCACAGGCCGGTCTCACCCACTTCGGTCTGGGAGTAGAGGTAGCCCATCCTCAGGCTCCACGGGATGTCGCCCTGCAGGCCCGTCTCCAACTCCAGGCCCCGGACCCAGACCTGTCCCAGATTCCGCCGCTGGCGTTGGATGAACTGGGGACCGACGGAGACGGTGGCGTTTCCCACCGGATCCCGAAGCGAGTTCCAGAAACCGTTGATCCGGAACAGCACGTTGCTGGACGGATGGAGGTCGGCTCCCAACTCTCCTCCCCACAAGTGTTCCTCGCCCAGATCGGGGTTCTCGGCGGTGATGACGTTGCCCACCCGGAAGGGGCGATAGAGCTCGTTCAGCGTCGGGGCCCGAAATCCACGGTAGGCCGAGCTGCGCAGGGTCAGCCAGGGGGCGCCCCGAAACAGGATACCCAGGCGGGGATTCAGCGAGGTTTCGGTGGTGCGGCCCTGCCACCAGTCCGTCCGGGCTCCGAGCTGCAAATCCAGCCGGGTGTGGAGGGGCAGGGTCTGTTGGACGAACAGTCCGGCCAGATTCTGCACCCGGTCCTGCCAGGTGACTCGTCTCCAATCGGTGCCCAGCAACAGTTGCCCCCGCGGATTCCAGGTCAGCGACCCTCCCGTTCCCAGCGTGGGGAATTCCTGCCGGGCAGTCACGAATTCCCGGGAACGGCCACTCAGGACCCGGGAGAAGGTGTTTTTGAAAAGCCCGGACTGGACGTAGAAGCGTCCCTGCCAGGAATCGCCCTCGAGGCCCGTCTCCAGGAGAGCGATCCGGGAGTCGTTCTGTTGGAGTTGCGTCCCGTTGCTGCGCCGTTCCCGAAACGTGTTGACGCCGACATGGAATCCCTTGTAGGAAACCCGGCCGAAGAAGGTCTCGAACCGGCTGTTGGCCGGCGTGTCCACCTCTCCCCGGAGCGCCTCGTCGATGATGAAGTAGCCGTCGGTGTCCAGTACCCGTGCGGCGGCCAGATATCCCCAGTTTCCGATTCTGTCCGAGGCGGCCAGATCCAGGTCGGCGTACTTGTGATCCCCCAACACGCCCCGGACCTCCAGCCGGCGCTGGTTGCGGCTCGGACGGAGCTGAATGGTTCCCCCCAGCGCGGTGCTCCCGTACAGAGGACTGGTGGCGCCCCGGACCACCTCCACGCTCTCCAGAGCCATGCGGGGGATCCGGTTCCAGTAGACCCAGCCGCCGAAGGGATCGTTCCAGGGAATGCCGTCGAACAGGACCAGCGTGCGGCTGGTTCCGGAGGGCCCGATGCCCCGTAGAGAAACGCCCTGAGTGGTGGGATGGGAGATCATGCTGCTGCTGCGTCGAAAGAGGCTGAACCCGGGGATCTGGCGCAACGCGTCGTCCAGGACCAGGGCCGGAGACCGGCGGAGGTCGTCCCGGGACAGGACGGTGACCAGTGACGTGCTCTCGAGAAGAGGCTGCTCCTGGCGGCTGGCCGTGACGACGACGGTCTCGTGAGAACCCTTCGGCGTCTCCTCGGTGGGCGGTTCTTTCTCCTGGGGAGGGGTCAGGAGCGCGAGCAGAGCGAAGGGAAGCCAGAGCATGGGAGTGTCGGAAGATTCTGAATTCTAATTGGACCCTTTTGAATGTCCGTCGATATGTTCAATCGGCCTTAACCGCCCGTGGCGAAAGTCGTCACGGCATTCGACCGTCCCTGCATCGTGCGCGGACTGCGTTGCTATCGGCTCACATACTCCCGGTCTGCTCCCTCCGTTGCGCCTTGTCCGGTGGGCGCAGGACCGGTCTCGGTGCTCGCGGGACTTTCACCACGGACTGTTAACCTGAAAGGCGTACAGGTCCGTATCCTGCAAGTGGAATCGAATGCGAAGTCCCGCCTTCCGGCGAGGCACGAGATCCGCTCCGCTCCCCCAGGTGACGTCGTGGCGCAACGAGTCCCCCCGGATTGGGCTGCATTGCTGAAACCCGTATCCGGGCATGACCTTGCCGTTCTCGTCGAGGACCTCCGCTCGAAGTTCGCCCCGGACCTGGGCGTTGATCGTCAGTCGTCCGCCGGGCGTCTCGAGCAGCTTCGTGGTGACCGATCCGTCGCCCTTCGCCGAGAGCGCCACGAATCCGTCCAGCCGCAAGGTGGCCAGACCGGTGGCCCGCTGCATGCGCCGGCCGTCCTGGACCCAGCCGTCTTTCACCTTCCAGATGGCTTCCATGGTGTAGGGCATGTTCTCGCCCCAGTAATAGCACCAGATCCGCTGGTCGTGCACCACGGGAGCCACCGGGATGCTGAGCTGGCTGTCCCAGGCCGGATCTTCTCCCCGCTCCAGAACGAAAGACCCGGGAAAGGGCCGATTCCAGTGGATCCCGTCCCGGCTCACGGCCAACTCGGCCGCCGCCGCGACGAACTCCTTCGCCCCTCTTTCGAAGACCCAGAGCCAGCCCAGGTAGAGGTCCTCGTAAAGGAACGCGGCCAGTCCCTTGAAGTGGAGATCGGGTTCTTCCGGTCCGGGAGCCATCACTGTTTCGGGGTCCGACCAGGTGACGAAGTCGGGACTGACGGCCCGCCCCACCGTATTCTGTGCTGCGCGCATCCGAACGTAGAAGACGTAGCGTTGGATGCGCGGATCCCAACCCAACAGGTTCCCGTTGTGGGGCCGCCGGAACCAGGGCTTCCCGTCGCCGTTGAGCCTCCAGTGGACTCCGTCGGCCGAATAGCCCTTGGTGATGGCCGCCTCTCCGTCGAAGACGTCCACGTAGGTCATCTTGAACCGCCGTTGGGGATCCGGATCGCGGAGGTCCTTGATGACGTTGGCCCGCCGCATCCAGTTGACGCCCCGGGGAATGAGATTGTTTTCGCGCGAACCCTCCCAGTCCACCAGCCCCAGATTCGGTTTGCTCCAGTTGGTGCCATCCTTGGACACGGCGTAACCCACCTTGTACCGGAACCCGCCCGGTGCCCCCTCTTCCGGGTGGGAGGCCATGTACCACATCTTGAACTCGCCGGTCTCCCGATCGAAGAGAGCGGCCCTCCCATTGGGCGAGATCATCCATCGTTCCCAGGGACGGTCACCCTCCAGAATCGGATTGCCCGGATGTCGTTCCAATCGGTTCAACCGCCGGGTCACGCCCTGGGTGGACTCCACCACGTGGTCGTCGATGAAGAGCTGCGTCCGGTGGCCGATCTCCACACCGGCCGCCTGCGAGCTTCCGAGGATGGCGGCGCCGGCAGCGGCGAGGTTCGCCACCGTCAGCAGGAATCTCATTCGAGAACACATGTTCGAGTAACCCACGAAATGCCCGTTGCGGTTCCACCGAAGTCTACCACCGCTCCTCCACCGGGGTGATAAGATTCCCGGACGGAGGGCGCGAATCGCATGAAGTTCGGAGTCGCCGCGACCACTTCGGTCACGCCGGCAGTCACCGCTGGAGCCCAGGCCGATTACGTCCGGAGAATGACCGCGGCCATCGAAGAAGCCGGGTACGACTCGGTCTGGGTCAGTGACCGGACCCTCTTTCCCGCGGATCTGGTCCGGCGCTACCCGGCAATGTTCGGGCCCGGCAAGGCCAGTCCCGAGGCTCAGAACGTCCTGGAAGCCCTCGCCACTCTCAGTTTTGTGGGAGGAGCTACCAGGCGCGTGCGGCTGGGGATCAGCGTTCTGGTCCTTCCTTTCCGGAATCCCCTCTTGAACGCCAAGATGATCACCACGCTGGACGTTCTCTCGGGAGGGCGGGTGATCTACGGCGTCGGCGTGGGTTGGATGCCGGAAGAATTCGCCGCCATGGGTGCGCCCTACCGGAAGCGGGGAGCACTCACCGACGAGCACATCGAGATTCTCAAGGCCGCCTGCGCCCAGGACGTCCCGGAGTACCGGGGGAAGCACTTCCGCACCTCGGGCATGGTCTTCTTCCCGCGGCCGGTGCAACAGCCGCATCCTCCCATCTGGGTGGGAGGGAATTCCCGCTTCGCCCTGCGCCGGAGCGTCCGGCTGGGCGACGCCTGGCACGGCATTCGGCTCTCTCCCCGCCAGATCGGGAAAGCCCGGGAGGATCTGGCTCGAATCTGCCGCGCGGAGGGACGGGACCCGCGGACGGTGGGCGTCACGCTGAGACACACGCTGGTTCTGGGAGAAGCCCGATTCGACGGCAACGGGCACCGGCTCCACCTGACCGGAACCGCGGCGCAGGTCCGCGACGACGTCCGCCGCTATCGGGAAGCGGGACTCGACTACCTGGTCCTCTCGGTAGACGCCCCGAGTACCCAGGAGACGCTGGACTCGGTCCGGCGGTTCGCGGACGAAATGCTGACCGAAGAACAGGAGTGAGGAGGTCATGAAAAGAGTCTCGCCTTGGACGATTGTATTGCTGCTGTTCGTCGTAGAGACCGCAGCCGGTCAGGGGCAATCGGGGTGGAGAGCGGGAGTGGCCAGTGTGCCCATCACGCCCAAGGAACCCATCTGGCTGGCGGGCTACGGATCCCGGGAACGTCCTTCGGGGGAGGTCCTGCAGGACCTCCACGCCAAGGCTCTGGCCCTGGAGGATGAGACGGGGGCGGTGACCGTCCTGGTGACCATCGATCTGCTGGGACTCAGCCGCCGCCTCTCGGACCAGATCGCGGACCGGGCCTGGCAGGAATTCGGCTTGAGCCGGGATCGTCTCGGCCTCAACTTCTCCCACACTCACAGCGGTCCCGTCGCCGGGGACGTGCTTCGGCCGGCATACCCCATGGAACCGGAGCATCTCCGGGTCGTCGGCCGTTACACCAGTTGGGTCCTGGACGAGATCGTGAAGGTGATCGGCCAGTCCATGGAGCAGCTCTCGCCGGCTCGGCTCACTTTCGGACAGGGGTCGGCGGGGTTTGCCGTCAATCGCCGCCGTGTCCGGACCGGGAAACGCCATCTGCCCGGCCCGGTGGACCACGATGTCCCCGTCCTCGCCGTGCGTGGTGTCGATGGTGAGTTGCGGGCCGTGGTCTTTGGATACGCCTGCCACGCCACGGTCCTGTCCGACTACCGGATCAACGGAGACTGGCCCGGGTTCGCTCAGGAATCCGTGCAGGAAAAGCATCCGGGCACCACCGCCCTGTTCGTCACCGGCTGCGGAGCCGACGCCAACCCCCTCCCCCGAAGATCGGTGGATCTGGCCAGGAGTTACGGCCAGATTCTGGCGTTTGCCGTGGACCTGGTGCTGGACGGGGAGATGGCTGCGGTCCGGGGTCCTCTCACCACCGCCTTCGAGCGGGTGGCGATCCCCTTCAGCAAGCCTCCTTCGCGCCAAGAGCTGGAAGCCCGGGCCCGGCGGGAGACGGGAAGCCGCCAGCGTCACGCGCGGTTCCTCCTGGAGAGAATCGAGAGGGAGGGGAGGCTGCCGGACAGCTATCCGTACCCGATTCAGGTCTGGCAGTTCGGGGAGGACCTCACCCTGATTCACCTGGCGGGCGAGGTGGTTGTCGACTACTCCCTGCGGCTCAGGGAGGCCCACGGATGGGACACGGTCTGGGTCGCCGGCTATTCCAACGAGGTCTTCGCCTATATTCCCTCCCTGAGGGTGCTCAAGGAGGGCGGCTACGAAGGTGCGGGCGCCATGGTCGGCTACGGGCAATCAGGCCCCTTCCGGGCGCCGGTGGAAGAGATCATCGTGGAAAAAGTGGACGAACTTGTGAAGCGCACCAACCATCCGGAGTGAAGCTTGCCGGATCGCCAGGACCCATTCCCGTCGGTCCGATTCGGGCATGGGGGAGAGGGGCCGGTTCATCCGTGAACGCGAAATCGAGGCGATTCCGGTTTGACGGCCTTCTCATACTTTTCGTCTTGACCGTCATGGGTGCCTGCCGTCCGGGAGGTGAGACGGGTCCGCCTCCGGGACCGCCGGGCCTCGGGAAGAGGGAGCTTCGGCCCGGATTGGCCGCCCGCTACGAAGACGGACGGCATCGGGTCCACTTGGTGACTCCGACGCCCAATTTCTACCTGGAGGAAGGAGAGTCCCTGCATCCTTCCCTGGATCCCGGTTTCCAAGCCGAGTGGGAGGGGTTCCTGTCGATTCTGGAGACGGGCCGCTATCGATTCGAGGGCGGCGGCCAGTTGGAGGTCGGCGGTAAGAAGGTCGGCAGCGAAGCCGTGACCCTGGGCGCCGGCCGACATCGCATTCGGCTGAGATATCGGCGGCTTCCGGGGCCGGCCCAGCTCCGGCTGCGCTGGGAATCGGAGCATTTTTCTCTGGAGCCGGTCCCTTCCCGGGTCCTGTTCCATGAACCGGAGAGCGCGCCCGGTGCGGACCAGAACCGGGTCGAACGGGGTCGAGACCTGGTAGAGAACCTGGGATGTGTCAACTGCCACGAGAGTGGGTCTGAATCCCTGGATCGCCGCCGCGGACCCGACTTGAGCGCCGCCGCTGGGTTGAACCCGGCTTGGCTCCACGAATGGCTCGTCGATCCGGCCGCGGTCCGCTCCGACGCCACCATGCCGGCATTGCTCGACGCGGAGGCGGCCAGAGACGTGACGGCGTTTCTCACGTCGCGGCCGATCACCGCCCTGCCGAATCGAGAAACGGACCGGTCGGGTGTGGACGCCGACCGCGGCCGCGATCTCTACCTCTCGTTGGGTTGCACGGCATGCCATACGGCGGAAAGTTACTCCTTGGACGGCGTCGGGTCGAAGCTGACCGTAGCCGGTTTGGCCCATTATCTGAAGGACCCCTTCCGCCACCATCCTGGAAACCGCATGCCCTCGCTGCACCTGGACGACGCGGAGGCGCTGCAGATTGCCGCCTACTTGGCCGGTTCCGCACCGCGATCTCCGGAGCAGTCGATACCGGACGGCAATTCGGCCCGCGGAGAGGAGCTGATCCGGTCCCGGGGATGTCTCTCCTGCCACCGGCTGGAGGCCCGGGAACCGGCCACTGTCCCCGTTCTTCCTCACTCGGTCGCTTCGCTTTCCCTCGATGCAGGGTGTCTGGCGGAAGACCCCGGACCCACTCTTCCCCGGTATCGCCTGGACGGGGAACAGCGGGCGGCGATTCGAGACTTTCTCCGCCTTCAAGAACGGTTCCCCGACATCAGTCCCGCGCCCGTCTACGACTTCTACCGGCGGGTCCGCCGGCTTCGCTGCACGGCCTGTCATGTCATGGACCACTTCGGCGGCGGGCAGGCGGCCGGAGCGCCGGTTCTGACTGCGGCCGGAGAGAAGCTCCGGCTCGAGTTCCTGGAAGAGGCGCTGCTGGGAAAGGTCCGGCTTCGAAGTTGGATCTCACTGCGCATGCCCAGGTTTCCTCGAAACCAGGTGGAGCCGCTGATCCACGGGTTCGCCCAGGCTTCGGGTCTCGACCCTTCGGCTCCTGCCGTGGAGTCGGTGACCTCCCAGCAAGATACGCATCGAGGACTGACGCTTTTGGGGCGGGACACGGAAGGAAAGAGCCTGGGCTGTATCAGTTGTCATGACTGGGCGGACTACCGCGCCCAGGGGGAGAAGGCGCCCCAGTTGGCCGAGGCCGCGCATCGTCTCCGGTACCCGTGGTACCGGCGATTCATGTTGAATCCTGCCCGGATCCTCTCCGGGACCTCGATGCCGGAGCACTTCACGGACATCGCACCGGAGGAGAGGGAAGAAAGCCTTCAGAGGATCTGGGGGGCGCTCGGCGTCGGCAGGGCCGGTCCTTTTCCCGTCGGGATGGATCCGCCGCGCGATCCCTGGACGGCCGAAAGCCGCCCGGTTCCGTCCGATGGGAGCGTCGTGGTCCGGACCATCATGCAGGAGGCGACTCCGGCGGCGATCGCGGTGGGCCTGCCCGGCGGCCTCTCCTACTGCTTCGATGCCGGCTCCCACCGTCTTCTGTACGCCTGGCGGGGGAGGTTTCTGGACCTTGAGGAAACCCTGCGCCGGAAGACCGGAGACGACGGTTACACTCTGACCCCGCAGATCCCGGGGAGGCGTTTTTTCCGGTCGACCCGTTTCCCGTTCCGGCTGGCCGATTCCGAAAGCCTTCCGGAAACTCGCTTCGAAGGCTACCGCATGCGGGACGACGTCCCGGAATTCCATTACTCGGTGGCCGGAGCGGAGGTCTACGAACGAATCCGCCCCACCGGAGCAGCGGACGGGTTTCGGTGGGAGTTCCGGATCGAGCGGGTCCAGGTTCCGCTCCGGTTCGACGCGGGTGTCGAAGGTCCGGTTCGGGTGACCGCGAGCCGGGGAACCGTAGAGAAGGAGAGCATTCGGATTCCCATCGACGGAGACATCCGATTCGAGATCCTGGTCCTGAGCGCAAGAGAATGAGACGTATCGGAGTCCTGCTCCTGTTCTGGTTGGCGGCGTGGGTCGGACTGTCTCCTGCCTTGGCCCAGGTCCCCAGGGAGAGCTACCGGGTCGAGACCGTGGAGACGCCCCCGGGAGTGGCACCCGAGGTGGGCGGGATCGATTTCGATCCGCGTGGCCGGCTGGTGGCCTGCTTTCGCCGCGGGGGCCTCTATCGGCGGGATCCGGACTCGGGCCGCTGGAGCCGGTTCGCCACCGGACTCCAGGTCCCACTGGGTATCGTCGCCGGGAAGCCGGGGGAATACTTCGTGGCACAGCTGTCCGAATTGACGCGGATCGTCGACACCGATGGAGACGAACGGGCCGATCACTACCAGACCCTCAGCGACCAATGGGGAATGTCGGGCAACTACCACGAGTTCGTGTACGGTCTGGCCCGGGATGGGGAGGGGAATTTCTACATGGGTTTGGGATTGGCCTCGGGTTCGGCCCGTCACAGGTTCTTGGGCCGGGGACCGGCGACGACTCGGAGCCGGGTCGCCGAAAACCCCAAGCCCGGAACGGTGGGCCGGTTCGGGCACAATTCACCCGTGTCCTACCGCGGCTGGGTGATCAAGATCACTCCTGCCGGCGACTTCGTGCCCGTTGCCTCCGGTTTCCGGCAGCCCAACGGCCTGGGGTTCAATCGGGAAGGCGCACTGTTCGCCACCGACAACCAGGGGGGCTGGGTCGGGACCTCTCCTCTGCATCATGTCACGCCCGGATCGTTTTATGGACATCCCTCCTCTCTGAATTGGCATCCGGACTTCGAGGGCATCAACCCCGTGGACATCGAGGTGGAGACGTTGGCGCGCTGGCGCAAGATGCCGGCGATCCAGTTTCCTCAGAACGACATGGCCGGTTCCCTGGGACAGCCTCTGGAAGACCGCACCGGAGGACGGTTCGGCCCCTACCCGGGCCAGATGTTCATCGCCGACTGGACCTATCCCCGGATTCACAGGGTCTATCTGGAGAAGGTCGCGGGGACCTATCAGGGGGCCTGCTTCCCGTTCATCGAGGGGCGCGGGCTTCGCAAGGGAAACATTCGGCTGGCGTTCTCCCCGAATGGAGATCTCTATGTGGCGCAGACCTCACGGATTTGGGGAGTCGGAGAGGGATTGCAGCGGGTGGCCTGGACGGGAAAGACTCCCCTGGACATTCAGGAGATGCGGCTGACCGAATCGGGGTTCGACCTCATCTTCACCAAGCCCGTGGATCCGGCCACCGCGGCACTAGCCGAAGACTATTCCCTGATCCACTACTACTACCGCTACCACGGGGAATACGGGTCTCCCAAGACGGACGTCACTCCGGTCCGGATCGAGAAGGTGTCCATTTCCGAAGATGGACACCGAGTGTCGCTCCGCCTTTCGGATCCAATGTTGACGGGACGGGTCTACGAACTGCGTCCAAGCCGGAGGATCAGTTCCCGAGATGGTGAACCGTTGGTGACCAAACTGGCCGCCTACACCGTAAACCGGCTCCGGGAGGGAAACGAGTGAGGCACTGCGATCAGGCAGTCGCCATTTCCGGATCCAATTCTGGATACCGAAACAGCATGTTGTGATGCCAGCGATGAAATAACATCATGATGCCTATGATTCGGACTCAAGTTCAGTTGAAGGAACGGCAGCTTCACCGGTTGCGAGCGCTTGCCGCGGAACGCGGGTTGTCGATTTCCGAGTTGGTACGCAACGGCGTGGACAATGTCCTGGCTCAGATGGGGCAGGGGGCCCACACGACTCGTGCGCAGCGTGCAATCTCCGCAGCCGGACGGTTTCACTCCGGGCGTAGCGATGTCGCCCGCCGCCACGACGACTTTCTGGTCTCTGCCTATGAAGCATCCGAGAGGTGATCGGGTATTTGTCGACACATCCGCTCTCCACGCTGTTTTGGATGCCGACGACGAAGTGCATGCTCATGCGAGAACGGCATGGCGTGAACTGATCCAAGCCGGAGCATTGTTGGTGACATCGAGCTACGTCTGTGTGGAAACGACATCCCTCGTCCAAGCACGGCTCGGGATGGACGCGGTGCGCGCTTTGTACAACGATCTCCTGCCGGTGGTGACTGTTGTGGTGATCGATGACGCGCACCACACGAACGCCGTCGCAACCCTGCTCGGAGTCAATAGAAGGGACCTCAGCCTGGTGGACTGTTCGAGCTTCGCAATGATGCGCCAGCGCGGAATTTCCACGGCGTTTGCTTTCGACCGGCACTTTGCTCAGCAGGGTTTCCGGCTGATTTCGTACCCGCCTGACAGATAGACGAGAAGTGGACTCTGGGCCGCGGCGGCATGCCGGCCGGCGTTGACTATCGGGCCTCGCCCAGGTTGCCAGTCACGGAGCCGGCCGAGGGTTCGGTCCAGGACCGGACGTACTCTCTCTGTTCCCGGGTTTCCGGCGATCGGGGGTGGAAGAAGATTTTTCCCATTCCCTGCCACCACTCGGCGATCTGTCGCAGGGCTTCGTCACCCGAGGATCCATGCCGGACCAACCAACAGCCCACGGTGGTGCCGGTTCTTCCCACACCGCCCCAGCAGTGAACGTAAAGAGTCTTGCCATCGCCGAGAGCGGCGTCGACGGCATCGAGAATCCTGACCATCTGTCCGGGGGAGGACGGGATGCTCAGGTCGACAATTGGATGTCGCTCCCACCCGATGTCCAGGCCGAGTCGACGGGCCTCCTTCGCGACGATTCCAGCATAGGGCTCCAACTCGCCCGACTCCGTCAGGTCGATGAAGTGGTCGATTCCCGCGGCGAGCAACTTGCGAACCTTTTCGGGGGCCCGGACGGGGTCCCAATGGCCAGGGTACTCGCCTGCCGCAAAACAGCCCGGCTTGATCCAGTAGCTGTTGCGCATCGGACGGTCGCGGTTGTCACTTATGGCCATTCCGAATTGCCTCCGTTGCCACCGCCGGTCAGGGCCAGAGCCAGCCGAAAGTTCCGCCGGTGAGAAGAGCATAGATCAGACCGTCGAACATGGTGCGCAGCGTGAAACCCCAGCCTCGATGCCACCAGATGGCGTTCTGCAGGATCGCCAGCGAGTAACCGGCGAAGGCGACCACGCTGACCATTTTGAAGACGGCCATGTAGTCGGCGCCCGGTCCGATGGTCAGTCCGGCCGCGTAGCCGGCCACGGCTCCGACGATCACGCAGTATCCGAACCACATGGCGAGACTCGGCCCCATTTTCGTCGGCCCGTTGGGGAGCACCGTGATGATGGCCACCGGGCCTTTGTTGGTCTTCTCGATGAACTCCGGCGAGCCCATTTCCTTGGGGTCCGCGGCGTGCGGAATGCAGTAGTTCCCCGGCGGGATCTTGAACGGCCGGAGTGCGGCCATCACCTCGGCCTCTTCGGGAACCGGTCCCACGTCCGCCCTGTGGTACCGGAGCACCATGTGAATGATGGAGCTGACGATGAAGACCAGCACCGCCGAAAGCAGCACCGGAAGCCAAAGTGAAACGACTGAAACCATGTCGACCTCCTCTCGGTCCGGATTTGAACTTATTGCCTGCGCCGGCAAGGCGGCGTCCGATCAGTAGAGAACGCTCACCAGGATGTCCTTCAAGCGCGGCGCCGGGCCGGCCGGGACGGAAATGCGGAAGTGATTGTATCCCGTGTGCAGCCGCGTGGGCGAGATCGAAAAGCGGAGTTCGTCCTGGACCCTCTCTTCGGCTTCCAGCCGATGACCGTTGACCGAAAACCGAACCGCTGCCTCCGGGTCCAGGTTTTCCAACTGCAGGCGGGCCCGCACCAGGGGACGCTTGCCGACGATGGCCTGGCTCAGGGACCGGTCGGCCAGGTACATGGGGATGGTGTAGTTCGTGTCCGGTTCCAACTCCACCGGAGAGAGAGGAGAAACAGGCTCTTGCGCCTTGTATTTCTCAAAGTCGTGGATGTACCGCTTGAAGGATTCCCGGCCCACCGGGTCCAGGCTGTAGAGCTTGTCCAGCCGCTCCAGGCCATTCGGGTCTCCCAGCTCGCGATACTTCCGGTCGTGGTCCTCTTCGGGAAATAGATTGAAGAGATAGATCCCGTCGGCCCCCTGCTTCCAGGCCGTCAGGGCCTGAGCCCGGAACGACTCCAGTGATCCCCGTTCTTCCCCGATGATGGACCTTCGGATGCAGGGATAGACGGGCACGCCGTAACGATGAGCCAGCCGGATGGTCTCCTCCCAGGGCGCCAACGCCACCTCGCCGACGATCACCAGATCCACCAGGTCTTCCCGGAGCCAGGTCACCAGGTCCAACCCCATGTCCTGACTCAACTCGGGCGAGTCCATGACCCGGACCGCGATCAGCAGTGGCCGTCCCCGCTCCCGGCCCCGGGCATCGGCCATCCTGCGGACTCGACGCATCAGCCGGGTGATGGATTCCGTTTCTTCGCGAGTGACCGGTTCTCCCCAGGCATAGGTCTTGAAATACGGAGGGTGGCGCCAAAAATCGAGTTCCAGGCCGTCCAGATCGTAGTTGGAGGCCATCTCCTCCAACACCTGGAAGGTCATGTTCCGAATCACTTTCCAACTGAAATCGGCACCCGACCAGTACCCGTATGGAGGCGGCTTTCGGGAGGTCCCGAAAAGAGCCAGGCGGTGTTTCCGCTTGAACTTGGAACCCAGGACCGAGAACCGGTCGGAGCTGTCGTGGACATCGTTCATGCGCAGGGTGGCGAAGATCTCGATCCCCTCTTTCCTGCAGTGCTCCGTTACGATCTCCAACGGGTCCGTATCCTGTTTGGCGAATTCGCCGACCGAGTTCCGAAATCCCTCTCTGGGCAGGTCCCGCACCAGGAGTTCGGCGACCTCACTGCGATGGGTGTAGGCGCCGATGCTCTGGGTGGTGCAATAGAAAACCGTGTCCACCTGGGTCCCGATGACGGGGATGGTCCGGCGTTCCAGAAGGTTCCGCGGCGTGACGGGTAGGTCGGACGGAAAGAAGAGAGCGTCGTCGCCGTCGTTGTTGAAGATGAGGCGCCGCTTGCGCCACCGGGCTTTGTGCCTCAGCTCTTCGATCTCGACACCGGCGGAAACCGTTTCTTGCTCCGTGGGTTGCTCCATACCGGGAGACGAAGCCGCCGGAGAGCAGCCGAGGAGCGGGACCAGTAGTAGCGCCGTCGCGATGACGCGACGCCCAAAATGAAGTAATCGCATGAGATCAGCTGTGAATTCTCTCATTAGGGTCTGCTATCGGTGGTTTTGAAACCGTGGGTGAGCCACGGCGGAAACGGTTCCTTCCTCGTGCGCCCCCGGACCACTGGAAAGAGCTTCGTCCCCGCAGTTGGTAGTAGACTGAACGCGAGGGGCACGGTCCCCGTGTTCGGTTCGAAATGAGAATACTCCTTGCTCTCCCGGTCCTGGTCTTCGTCTGTCTGACGACTCAGGCCGGTTGCCGGCCGGTGAGCGACGCGGATCCGTCGGACTGGCCGGTCTACCTGGGGGACGCCGCGGCCTCCCACTATTCCTCCTTGGACCAGATCAACCGGAAAAACGTGCACCGGCTGCAGATCGCCTGGTCCTACGGCACCGGGGACAATACCGAATCCAGTCAGATCCAGTGCAATCCCCTCGTCGTCGGGGGCCGTCTGTTCGGCACGTCGCCAATGCTGAAGGCCTTCTGTCTGGATGCAGCGACAGGGCAGGAGATCTGGGTCTACGATCCGGTCGAGGAGGCCGGACTCAGCTCGACGAGCGTGAATCGTGGCCTTGTCTACTGGGAAGGCGGATCCGAACAGAGGATCTTCTACCCTGCGGGGCATCTCCTCTTGGGGTTGGACGCTGCAACCGGGCTGCCGGCCCCGTCCTTCGGGGACAACGGCCGAATCGACCTGAGGGCCGGCTTGGGATCCGAAGACTTGGAAAAGGCCTGGGTCGTGTTGACTACCCCGCCCGCCCTATACCAGGACCTCCTGATTGTGGGCAGTCGGGTTGGAGAGGGACCCGGACCCGCCATGCCCGGACACATTCGAGCCTTCGACGTCCGGACGGGCCGACTCCGATGGACCTTCCACACGGTGCCGCGGCCGGGTGAGAAGGGACACGAGACCTGGCCGGCGGATGCCTGGACCTACGCGGGCGGCGCCAACGCCTGGGCCGGGATGACGGTGGATGAAAAGCGTGGGATCGTCTTCGCCTCCACCGGATCGCCGTCCTTCGACTTCTGGGGCGGGGACCGGAAGGGAAAGAACCTGTACGGCAATTGCGTCCTGGCCCTCGCCGCCGACAGCGGAGAGCTCCAGTGGCATTTCCAAGCCGTGCACCACGATCTTTGGGACCGGGACCTGCCCGCGCCCCCCAATCTGGTCACGTTGAACCGGGAGGGCAGGAGGATCGATGCCGTCGCCCAGATCACCAAGTGGGGAGACGTCTTCGTCTTGGACCGGGATACGGGTGAACCGCTGTTTCCGGTGGAGGAGAGGCCGGTGCCCCCCTCGGACCTGGCCGGGGAGCAGGCTTGGCCCACGCAGCCGTTTCCCCTCAAACCGCCCCCCTTCTCCCGTCAGTCCTTCACCGAAGCGGACGTCACAGACCTCTCGCCACGCGCTCGCGCCGCCGTCGACGAACGCTTTCGCCAGGTTCGCCGGGGCAACATGTATGAACCGCCCAGCACTCAGGGAACTCTCGTCTTTCCCGGTTTCAACGGCGGCGGCGAATGGGGCGGCGCGGCCTTCGACGCTTCCAACGGCAGGTTGTACGTCAACTCCACCGAGATGCCGTGGATCCTGACCATGGTCTCTACGCAGGATCGGCAACTTCCGGAGCCGTCACCCGGAGCCCGCGTCTATCAGCTCCACTGCGCCGGCTGCCACGGGGACCGGCGGCAAGGCAGTCCGCGCCACAACAATCCTCCGCTCCCCTTGGAGCAGGTCTATCCTCGCAAGGAAACCCGGGATCTGATCCGGCTGGGTGTGGGCCGGATGGCGCCCATGCCCCGACTCTCGGACCTGGAATTGGACGCGGTGGTCGATTTTCTCGCCGGCGCCGACGCCGACAACGTCCCGCCATGGGCCGTCACCGAAGGCCGGATCCCCTACACGTTCACGGGATACAATCACTTCCTGGACCCGGACGGGTACCCGGCCATCAAGCCCCCATGGGGCCAGTTGACGGCTCTCGATCTCAATGCAGGGACCCTCGTCTGGCAGGTGCCGCTGGGTCGTCTGGACGAGCTGACCGAGCGCGGAATTCCACCCACTGGAACCACGAACTACGGCGGACCCGTCGTCACCGCCGGCGGCTTGCTCTTCATCGGCGCGACCATGGACGAGCGATTCCGGGCGTTCGATACGGATACGGGAAGGATTCTCTGGGAGACCCGGTTGCCTTGGGGGGGCTACGCCACTCCAGCCACCTTCGCGGTCGAGGGCCGGCAGTTCGTCGTCATCGCCGCCGGGGGAGGAAAAATGGGTACTCCGTCGGGAGACACCTACGTGGCCTTCGCCCTGCCCGAGGCGGGGACGAGCCGGTAAGGAACACCTCACCCGCCGGGGTCCGGCGGAGGAAGATTGGGGGACAAGAATGTCCCCCCTCCTAGTCGCCTCGACGTTGTCTCACGAACCCCTTGAAACCCTGGCTCTTGAGCTTCCGAAGGCGCTTGTTCGCCGCCTCCCGGGTTCCTCCCGCAACCACGACGCGGTAGAGTCTCGGGCCGCCTCGCCGGAATGGTTTGATCTCCGCACTGTGGCCTTTCTGGTTGGCCGCCCAGGCCAGCGTCTTGGCATTCGCTTGACTTTTGAAGACACCAATCTGAATTTCGTACCCGCCTCTGGGAGACGCCGGCCGCGAGGTTACGGAGCGTGTACTGCGCTTCGAGCTTCTGCGATTTGTATTGGGACCGCTGATCACCGTGAGACGGACCCGGACTGTGCCGGCCCCGATCATCTGGATCTCCGAAGCGGCGGCCCTGGAAAGATCGATGATGTACCGGGCGGTAAACGGCCCCCGATCGTTGATCCGGACCTGTGTGGACCTTCTGTTCTGGAGATTCTCGACGTTGACCCAGGTGCCGAACGGCAGCCGCGTATGGGCGGCCGTCATCTTGTTCATGTCGTAGGTCTCACTGTTGCTGGTCTTACGCCCGTGGTAGGGATGCCCGTACCAACTGGCGATGCCGACCTCGGACCACCCCCTCTTGGCTTCGACGGGTGGCGGAAGCTTGATTTTCTTGCGGCCGCCGCACGCGGTGAGGGCCAGAATGGCCACCAGCAGAGCGCAAAACCGGACGGTCGGAGTCGCCGGTGAACGTCGGGAAAATCCTGCTCCCAGCGAGGATCGGCTTCGGATGTGCTGTGCTACCATTCTCTTTTCGTGCTGGAGCAGATGCCGTTGGTCGATGACCTCAATTGACGTTCCAGATTGAAAATCGCCGGATTGGCCTTCATCGTGACATGCTTATAATTCGACTTGCCGGAACGACTCCCATTCCAGGATCGTAAGACACGTGGTGAATCCAAGTGAAATCTACCGGACGACCCCGACGTTCCCACCCTCGCTTTCGATCGTCATAGTTCCAAATTGATCGCCATGAGCCAGGACCTAGAAATCACACTCGGCATCGAAGAGGAGTTCTTTCTCGTCGACCCCGAGACCCGCGACCTGGTTTCCGATCCCGACCCGGGCATCTACGACGCCTGCGAGCAGAATCAAGGACCGCACAAGGTGGTGACCGAGTTTCTCCGCTCCCAGATCGAGACCAATACCCGGGTCTGCGCTTCAGTGGCCGACGTTCGGGAGGCGTTGGTGGAGACCCGGCGGCTGGTGATCGAGGCGGCGGCGCAGCACGGTGCGGCGGTGCTGGCCGCGTCCACCCATCCCTACGCGTCATGGACCGCGCAGATGCCCACGCCCAAAAAACGGTACGAGCGGTTCGTGGTCACGTTCCAGGAGGCCGTACGGCGGCTGCTCATCGGCGGCATGCACATCCACGCCGGTTTTGGCGACCCGGATGAACGGATCCGCGTCATGACCGCCCTCCGCCAGTACCTGCCTCTGCTCCACGCCCTGTCCACCTCATCCCCGTTCAACGCGGGACACCTCACTGGTTTCAAGTCGTATCGGCTCAGTCTTTTCGGAGTGCTCCCGCGCACGAGCTTGCCCGGCCCCCTGTATTCCCGGGCGGAATACGACCGGCTCGTGGAGGACTACAAGCGTATGCAGTTCATCGAGGGCGGCAATGAGCTGTGGTGGGACATTCGGCCCGCCGACCTCCATCCCACGGTGGAGATGCGCATCTGCGACGTCTGCCCGCTCATCGATGATGCGGTCTGCATCGCGGCGCTCTACTCATCCCTGGTTCGATGGCTGCTGCGGCAGGATCGAGCCGGCGCCCTGCCCCCGGAGCCGCGCACCGAGATCATCGCCGAGAATCGCTGGCTGGCGCAGCGCTACGGAGCGTTCGCGTTCCTCGGCGACACTCGCCACGGCGGGCGCATGGATATCAACGACTACGCCCTGGGGCTGTTGGAGGAACTGGATGGCGACGCCCAGGCACTCGGCTGCCAGAAGGAGCTGAGCCGCGTGTCCTCCATCATCCGGCAAGGGAGCAGCGCCGACCGGCAACTCGACCACTACCGCCTCGTCCGTCTGGACGGGGTCACCAGGATGGAAGCCTTGCGATCAGTGGTCGATCTGGTGATTGCCGAAACGCGTCAAGGCATCGACGCAGAAATCTGACGCCGATTGCCGGCCAAGGAATGCCTGCTCGTCAGCCGCGGCCGACAAGGGGCATCTTGGTCGCCATCACGGTCATGAACTGAACGTTGGCCTCCAGCGGCAGGCTGGCCATGTAGGCCACCGCGTCGGCAATGTCGTCCACGTCCATGTTGGGTTCGACCATGACGGTTCCGTTGGCCTGCGGGACTCCCGTCTGCATTCTCCGGGTCATTTCGGTCAGCGCGTTTCCGATGTCGATCTGGCCGCAGGCGATGTTGTACTTGCGGCCGTCCAGAGAGGTGGAACGGGTCAGGCCGGTGATGGCGTGCTTGGTGGAGGTATAGGGTGCCGAATTGACCCGGGGCACCTGGGCCGAAACGGAGCCGTTGTTGATGATTCGTCCCCCCATGGGTTCCTGACTCTTCATCATGCGGAACGCTTCCCGGGTACAGAGGAAGGAGCCGGTCAGGTTGACGCCGACCACCGACTGCCACTGTTCGAAGGTCAGATCTTCCAGCAGAACCGCGGGAGCCGAGATCCCGGCGTTGTTGAAGAGGAGATCGAGCCGGCCGAAGGTTGCCCGGGTTCGGGAGAAGAGGTTCGAGACCGATGCCGGGTCGCTCACGTCGGTCGAGACCGCCAGGGTCCGGGCGCCGTCGGGTCCTGCCAGGCGAACCGTCTCTTCCAGTGCTTCCAGACGCCTTCCCGCCAGAGCGACACTGAACCCGGAACGCAGCAGGGCCCAGGTGGTGTGACGGCCGATTCCCGATCCAGCCCCCGTGACGATGGCGATCTTCCCTTTGTTCTTCATGGTCTGAGTCCTTCTTGTTCGGGGAAGGGCCCGCTCCCATCCGGGTGGCGAAGGGCGGCGGTCCGACCCCTGGGTATCCCGAATCAGCTCCAACGGCCGGGCGAAATGCCCGCGGCATGCGTCGGCATGTTGTCCGGGCGGTTCGGCAGATCGAAATCGATGGTCCTCGTGTTGAGGCTCCTGAAATATTTTTGGGCGGCCGGAGGGAGACCGGCCACCTTCTCCGGGTCGCGCTCCGGAACGTCGTCTATGGGACCGGCCCAGGTGGGCCGGTAGGCGATGGCCAGCATGCGGCGTATCCGGTTGCTGTAGTTGGGAAAGTTGCCGTGAAACACCTTCTGGTTGATGATCGCCGCCGAGCCGGCGCGGCAGGTCACCATCAACTCGTCGTCGTGGGCAAGGTAGCGGCTGTACGGGTTGGCGTCGCGGTGCAGCGACAGGTGGGAGCGCGGGATCACCTTGAAAGGGGAGCACTCCGCAGTGAGATCGTCCAGGTAGTAGAGGACACGGACCAGGCAGGGCGAGCTGGCCTGGACTCCGAATATCTTGGAGCCGTAGGGCTGGGAATCGGTGTGAATGACGATTCCGGGGTGGCCCGGCCGGGACTCGGCGTACTGGCACGAGGTGCAGATCAGCTCGTCGCCGAAGAGTTCTTCCAGGAACTCCACCATGGCCGGCAGGGCGATCACCGAGGTGGCTCGGGGAGAGTCGGTCCACTGCAGATCGGGACAACCCCGCTGATGCTCGCTGTAATCGACCGACCTGGTGGGGACTCTGGAGGTTTCCTCTCGGATCTCCTCCATGAGATTCTCGCTCAGCAGGTCGGGAATGACGACGAAACCCTCCAACTCGAGGGAACGAAACTGCTGGGCGCGGGTCAGACCGCCCCAATGGCTTTCCGGGACCCGGTTCGCCCGCTCCAGATTTTCTCGACTGTTGGTGAAAGAAGTATCCATTTCTCTAAATATCCTCTCTTCGTTCTTCCCGGTTTGAGTCTTTCTCGTCTGGGAAAGGGTCCGTTTCGATTCAGGGGATGAATCGTGGCGTCCCATTCCCTCATCACCCGGATCAGCCCCAGCGCCCAGGCGAAATGCCAGCGGCATGCCTCGCCATGTTGTCCGGGCGGTTCGGCAGATCGAAATCGATGTTCCGCGTGTTGAGACTCCTGAAATATTTTCGGACGGCCGGAGGTAGACCGGCCACCTTCTCCGGGTCGCGCTCCGGAACGTCGTCTATGGGACCCGCCCAAGTGGGCCGGTAGGCGATGGCCAGCATGCGGCGTATCCGGTCGCTGTAGTTGGGAAAATTGGCGTGAAACACCTTCTGGTTGATGATCACCGCCGAGCCGGCGCGGCAGGTCACCATCAACTCATCGTCGTGGGAAAGGTAGCGGTTGTACGGGTTGGCGTCGCTGTGCAGCGACACGTGGGAGCGCGGAATCACCTTGAAGGGGGAGCACTCCGGAGTCAGGTCGTCCAGGTAGTAGAGGACTCGGACCAGACAGGGCGAGCTGGTCAGGACTCCGGACGTCTTGTTCCCGTAGGGCTGGGCATCGGTGTGAAAGGAGATTCCCGGATGGCCCGGCCTGGATTCGGCGTACGTGCACGAGGTGCAGATCAGCTCGTCGCCCAAGAGCTCTTCCAGGAACTCCACCGTGGCCGGCAGAGCAATGACCGAGGTGGCGTGGGGCGAGTCGGTCCACTGCACATCGGACAAGTACCGCTGATGCTCGCTGTAGTCAACCGCCGTGGTGGGGAGCCTGGAAGTCTCCTCGCGGATCTCCTCCACCAGTTCCTCGCTCAGCAGATCGGGAATGACGACGAAACCCTCCAACTCGAGGGAACGAAACTGCTGGGGCCGGGTCAGACTGGTCCAATGGCCGTCAGTGACGCGGTTCGCCCGCTC
The DNA here is from genome assembly GCA_965263035.1 of Acidobacteriota bacterium. Lineage (GTDB taxonomy): Bacteria > Acidobacteriota > UBA6911 > RPQK01 > JAJDTT01 > JAJDTT01. The sequence goes on along the minus strand of OZ253580.1, from coordinate 1,835,799 downwards.
CAGGCTTTCTCGACTGTTGGTGAAAGAGGTGTCCATTGCTCTAGCCTTTCCATGAACGTCTCAAAGACGTTGGCGGACTCCATTTTGCCAACGTGAAGCCGGGTCTGGCAATCTCCCGCCGATTCTCGCGGGATCCGCGGCTGACAGCAGGGACCCCATCCTTTACAATCCGCCGCTGGAGAAACTGCCGTCATGCCCGTAGTCCAAGCCGAAACCTTGCGCCGGATCGGCTACCGGTTGTTCGAGGCCGCCGGATGCGACCCGGCGGACGCCCGGGTCGTCACCCATCATCTGGTGGAGTCGAATCTCTTCGGACACGATTCCCACGGGGTCATCCGGTACCCGGAGTACATGGACGCCATCCGGAAGGGGCGTTTCCAGGCCAAGGCCCAGCCCAGAGTGGTCCGGGACCATCCCTCCTGCGCGGTGGTGGACGCCGCCGGCGCACTGGGTCAGGTGGGCGCCGCGTTCGCCACCCGCCTGGCCATGGAAAAGGCCTCCCAGCATGGAGTGGCCGCGGTTTCGCTCCGCAACACGAGTCACGTCGGGAGGGTCGGGGCTTACCCGCTGATGGTGGCCCGGGGCGGAATGATCGGCCAGGCCTTCGTCAACGGCGGCCGGTTCGGGAACCAGATTGCGCCTTTCGGCGGCATCGACGCGCGTCTCACCACCGATCCCCTGGCCTTTGCGGCGCCCCGGCGGGACACTGAGCCCATCTTCCTGGACATGACCACTTCGGTGGCCGCCGAGGGCAAGGTCCGGGTCGCCTCCTACGCCGGGAAGCGGGTGCCGGAAGGATGGCTCATCGATCACCAGGGACGCCCCACCACCGATCCCGACAGTTTCCGCACCGAGCCGAGAGGAGCCATCTTGCCCTTGGGGGGAATCGCCTCCCACAAAGGCTACGGGATGAGCCTCATGGTGGAGCTGCTGGCCGGGACCCTGAGCGGCCAGGGATGTTGTGTCGGTGAAGCCGAGATGGTCAGCAACGGCATGCTCCTGGTGGTCCATCGGATCGATCACTTCATCGACCAGGAGGACTACTATCAGGAGGTGGAGGCGCTGATCCGGTACGTCCGGTCCAGCCCGTCGGCCCCCGGATTCAATGAAATCCTGCTTCCGGGGGAGCCCGAGCTTCGGTCGGCCCGCCGGAGGGAAGAGGATGGAATCGACATCGACGCCAAGACCTGGTTTCTCATCGGCGCGGACATGGAACGCATCGGCTTGCCCCTGCCGCCGGCCGGTTAGAGAACGGCGGATACGGCACAGGAAAGGAGTACGCTCTTGCCCAGGTTCTCCCCCCAAGCCCTGAGGGAACTCGGCTATCAACTCTTCCAGGCCGCGGGTTGCCGTCCGGAGGATGCCCAGGCCGTCGTGGACCACCTGGTGGAGTCGAGCCTCTTCGGCCACGATTCCCATGGAGCCATCCGGTTCTACGAGTATGCCCAAGGCATTCGTGACGGCCGCTTCAACCCCGGCGCCCGGCCCTGGATCGTCCAGGAACGTCCCAGCTCGGCGGTGGTGGACGGAGGAGGCGCCCTGGGGCAGGTGGGAGCCGCCTTCGCGAATCGTCTGGCCATGGAGAAGGCGCGAGTCCACGGTGTGGCGACCGTGACCCTGCGCAACACCAGCCATATCGGTCGGGTGGGGGCCTATCCGTTGATGGCCGCCCGGGCCGGATTCATGGCCCAACTCTTCGCCAACGCAGGACATCTGGGCGCGCAGGTGATCCCCTTCGGGGGCCGGGAAGGGCGGCTGTCCACGAATCCACTGGCCTTTGCCGCGCCCCGCCGCGGGCACGAACCGCTGCTTCTGGACATGACCACCTCGGTGGTGGCCGAGGGGAAGGTCCGCGTGGCCATCAACCGCGGCGAATCCATCCCCGAAGGTTGGGCCGTCGACTCCCAGGGAAGGCCCACCACCGACCCGCGGAAGGTGAAATCCGATCCACCCGGGGCCCTCCTTCCTCTGGGTGGGGTGGTGGCTCACAAGGGCTACGGACTGTCCATGATGGTGGAGGTCATGGGAGGAGCCGTGGGCGGCGAGGGCTGCGCGGCCGGCGCCCCCAAGTTCGTCAGCAACGGAGTGCTCCTGACGGTCTACCACATCGAACACTTCACCGAACTGGAGACCTATTACGACGAGTTGGACGCCATGATCTCCCACATCCGAACCAGCCGTCTGGCACCCGGTTTCCAGGAGATCCTGCTCCCCGGCGAGCCGGAATTCCGGACCGCTCGGAGACGGGAGGCGGAAGGCATCGAGGTGGACGGCGAGACCTGGGACCAGATCTGCCGGCAGATGAAACACTTCGGGATCAGTTCGTAGGGACAGTTCGTAGCAGTTCGTAGGGGAGCAGTTCGTAGAGAGGATCGCAGTTCGTAGCGCGAATTAGGGGAGGAGTTCGTAGGGACAGTTCGCGTAGAGTTCGTAGGGACAGTTCGCAGTTCGCGTAGAGTTCGTAGGGACAGTTCGTAGCGCGAAGGAAAGGGACGGTCTCGATTCCCGGGCGTTGGTCAAGGTGTTCCCAGTGGACAACTAGTCCGATTCGTCAGTTATCCTTTTATAATCGAGGAGTTATCTTGTCTCTGAGTCTGGAACTTCGGACTAAGAGGACAATTCAGTCTATTGGGTGGTTCCCGTGATCTGGGTCGTTGGGTGCCGCGGTGGCAGAATCGACGGTCGGCGATCAGGCGGGTCTACGTGACGAAGGCGTTCGAGCGCTGCTCCCGCAAGGAAAACAACACTCCGCCCAGTTGGGGGATGGGGTGTCGGCGACGTCGATATCGACCTTGCTGCCGATAAGTCTCCAGCAGCTGCGCCACCTTCTCTGCCGGCCCGACGGCCAATCCGTCCGTCAGAAATCGCAAACGCCGGCGAAAAGCTCCGGGACGGGTAAATCCACGTCGCTGCTCCTGATGGAGGATCCACCGGGGGATCGCGGCCTGGTCCTCCCGGGTGGGGACGGCTCCTCGATAGTACAAGCGAGCCCGGTAACTGCTGTACAGGTCCGTTCCGGGATCCGAGGGGAACAGTTCCTCCAGTGGAATCAGGTCTTGGTCCTTGCCGGTGAGTCTCCAGCGGGCCGAGCCCCACTTCCACTGCTCGGGCCTTTTGACCAGTCCGGCCCGGACGGCATTGAGTTCCACGTAGAGGATGGCATCCTGGACGGCTTGGCGTCCCAGGAGCTCCGGGTTCTTGAAACGATCACCCCAAAAATGGCCTCGCCGTGCAAACTCGTGGTTGAACCACGTGGCATATTGCCCGTCCAAGTTCGCCATCAGTTTGGACACGTCAAATAGACGCTGGTTGAAAGCCTCCCATTGGGCGTCGGTCCAACGGGCGGTTGTCACCTCTGCTTTTCGTCCATAAAGTTTGTGGGCGCTCTCCCACAACTCCTCGCGGGACAAGGGGCGAGGTTTCTCAAAATGGACGATGAAGTGGAAGTGATTGCCCATGATCTGGAACGCGGCCAAACGACACCGGTAGACAGCCACATAGAACAACATCATGTTCAGGAGTTTGCGACGGGCTTGGCGGTTTTCAAAGGGGAACCAATCGGTCCAGCCGGTGACTCGATTGGTGAGGTGATAGAAGGCGGCTTCTGAGCTCTTGTGTCGTGCGGTTCGGGCCATGGCCACGGTCCTCGGTTCACCGGACTCGGACTCGGCGGGGATCGGTTCGTCCCTCTGATGACAACAACGATTCAGAATTGAGACAGACGAAGGAAACTCAAGAAAATCAGCAAACCTCGGGTTTCCGGAAGCAACCGGGGAAACTCGACCCAGCGCGGAAAAACAGACTGTCCCCTTCTTGTTTACCGCTTTTCCGGGGAGGGCTGCACCCTTCACCGAACTGGAGACCTACTACGACGAACTGGATGCCATGATTGCCCACATCCGAACCAGCCGTCTGGCTCCCGGTTTCCAGGAGATCCTGCTCCCCGGCGAGCCGGAATTCCGGACCGCTCGGAGACGGGAGACGGAAGGCATTGAGGTGGACGGCGAGACCTGGGACCAGATCTGCCGGCAGATGAAACACTTCGGGCTGGATTCCGCGAACTGAAACGGGGACCGAGCTTGAACTAGGCCTTGGCCAGGGCCAGTTCCCGGTGATCCACCGGCACCGGCTCACCTTCGATGGTCACGCCGGGCAGGGTAAAGCTCTCTTCGATCCCGGTGACCACCTTCTCCAGCCGAACCGCGCTGACCTTGTACTCGGGACAACCGGTGAACTCGTCCTTGGCGTCTCCCACCAGGATGTTGGTGCGGGTCTCGGGATAGTGGAAGGTCATGAAGACGGTGCCCACGTTGCTGGCCTTGGTGATCTCGGCCTTGACCCGGACTCGTCCCCGCCGGGAAATGACGTCCACCATTTCTTCCGCTTTGATGCCCAGGGAGCGGGCGTCGCGAGGATGGATCCGGACCTTCTCTTCCCGGGCCTTGTCCAGCTTGCTCACGGCGGTGCGGCGGGTCTGCGTGCCCACGTTGTAGTGGAACAGCATTCGGCCGGTGGTCAGATAGAAGGGGAATTCGTCGCTGGGCAGCTCGCCTGGCTCCTGCCACGGCGTGACCGTCAACTTCGCCTTGCCGCGCAGGAAGTCGCCTCCCTCGTGGACGATTTCCGTGCCCGGGTGGTTCTCGTCGTAGCAGGGCCACTGGAGGAACCCCTCCTTCTCGAGCCGGTCGTAACGGACGCCGCCCCATTTGGGAGTGAGCCGGGCGATCTCGTCCATGATCCGGCTGGGATCGATGGGGGTCCCCGGGCCGTCGTCGAAACCGAGGTCGAAACCCATGCGGCGGGCCACCGTGTTGACCACGTCTCCGTCGGCCATGAGTTCGCCGGGAGGCGCCGCCACTTCGCGGACGGGCTGGATACGGCGATCGGAGTTGGTGAAGGTGCCGTTCTTTTCCAGGAAGGTGGAGCCGGGCAGCACGACGTCGGCGTACTTCGCCGTCTCACACATGAAGATGTCCTGGACCACCAGGAAGTCCAGCTTTTCCAGAGCCCCCACCACATGGGCCGTATCCGGGTCCGACTGGGCGATGTCTTCGGCCAGCACGTACATGGCCTTGAGAGTCCCCGCGTGCGCCGCGTCGAACATGTCGGGAATGCGCAGACCCGTGTTGTCCGGTACAGGACATCCCCAGACCTCCTCGTGCTCGGCCCGGGCCTGGGGATCCGTGGTCTTGCGGTAGTCGCTGAAGACGTTGGGCAGCGCACCCATGTCGGACGCGCCCTGAACGTTGTTCTGTCCCCGGATGGGACAGGTTCCGGTGCCCGGCCGGCCGATGTTTCCGGTCATGACGGCCATGTTGATCATGCCGAATACGGCATTGGACCCGTGTCCGGCTTCGGTCACTCCCAGACCCCAGAGGATCTGGCTGGCGCCGCTGCCCGCATACATCCGGGCCGCTTGCCGGATCAGATCGGGTTCCACTCCACTGATCTCACCGGCCCACTCGGGCGTACAGGACCCCAACTCGGCCTTGAGTTCCTCGAAGCCTTCGCTGTACCGGTCGATGAAGTCCTGGTCGATGAGCCTCTCCGTCAGGAGGACATGCTGCATGGCATTGATGACGGCGACGTTTGAACCAGGTGTCAGAGGCAGGTGGAGGTCCGCCCACCGGGCCAGTTCCGTGTTCCGGGGATCCAGCACGATGAGCTGGCAGCCCTTGAGGACGGCCTGTTTCATGCGGGCGCCGAAGACCGGATGAGCCTCGGTGGGGTTGGCGCCCACGATCATGAGCAGCTTCGACTTCTCCACGTCCTGGAAGCTGTTGGTTCCCGCCCCCGTCCCCAACGCGGCCCCCAGAGCGAAGGCCGACGGGGAGTGGCAGACTCGCGAACAATTATCCACGGAGTTGGTCCGCATGATGGTGCGGGTAAACTTCTGGGTCAGGAAATTCTCTTCGTTGGTGCAGCGGGAGGAACTGATGAAGGCGAAGCCTTCCGGTCCGTACCGTTCCCGGACCTCCAACAGGTTGCGGGCGATCAGGCCGAAGGCCTCGTCCCAGGACGCCTCGCGGAAGTTGCCCTCGCCGTCCTTGATCAGGGGAACTCGCAGCCGGTCCTTGCTTTTGCCGAACTGGTGGGCGAACCGGCCTTTGACGCAGGTGTGGCCCAGATTCGCGCTCCCTTCGGGATTCGGCTCGATGTTGACGATCTCCCCGTCCTTCATGTTCACGTTCAGGGAGCACCCGACCCCGCAGTAACTGCAGGTCGTGGTGACGGTCTCGTCAGGCAAGCCATGGGCTCGGGTCTGGGTTTCCTCCAGGGCGGCCACAGGACACTCGAACACGCACTGGCCGCAGCTGACGCAGTCGGCCTCTTCGAACCCGGTGTCGTTGCCGGCGATAACCTGGACGTCATAGCCGCGGCCGGACATTCCCAGGATGAAGGAACCCTGGATCTCGTCGCACGCCCGCACGCATCGGGCACAGCCGATGCACTTGTCCATCTCCAGCTTGATGAAGGGATGGGTGTTGTCCATGGACGGGGTGTGGATGCGAGGATTCTCGTAGCGAGGGGTTCGCAGACCCACGTCCTGGGCCAGCGACTGGAGCTCGCAGCGCCCGTTGGCGGTGCAGTCCAGGCATTCGAGAGGATGGTCCGAAACGATCAGCTCGGTGATGTTGCGCCGCAGGCGGGTGAGCAGGGGGGACCGGGTGGTGTAGGCGCCGCCCTCCCGCACCTGGGTGTGGCACGAAGCGACCGGTTTGCCTCCCACCTGCTCCACCAGGCAGGTCCGGCAGGCGCCGAACGGTTCCATTCGATCGGAGTAGCAGAGCGTGGGAACGGTGCGCCCAATGGGCTTCATGGCCTCCAGAATGGTCGCTCCGCGAGGGACGTTAACGGATCGTCCATCGATGGTCGCGGATACATGCCCGTTCTGTTGGCTCATAAGCGAATTCCTATGCGATACCTGCCAGTCTACTATGTTTCATGAAATTAAGCCTGACCGGACCTGAGGGACACCAAATTCCACCGGAGGAAAGAGAAAATGAGGAAAGAGAAAAGCTCCCTCACCGGCTGGGCCCCGGCGGATTCAGGGGAGAAACAGGGCTTCGAACCAATCTGGCTCCAGTATTCCTGACGAGATCATTTTCGGTTGAGGTGCCCGCTACGCGTAAACTACGCGCCTTTCTTCACTCTTGACTCTTTTCTCTCTCCTCTTTCCTCTTTCCTCTCCGGTACCTGTCGATCTCTTCGGGAAAGAACTCCATCAGGTTCTCGATGGGAATGGGGATCATCCCGCCCAAGGCGCAGAGGCTGCCGTACTTCATGGTCTCGCACAGTTCTGAGAGCAACTGCAGCTTGTCGTCGGTCACGCCGATGCCGTTCGGGTCCAGGAACTGGTCGAACAGTTCGGTGCCCCGCACGGCGCCGATGCGGCAGGGGAAGCACTTTCCGCAGCTTTCGACGGCGCAGAAGGCCATCAGGGCCCGTCCGATCTCCACCAGATCGTCCCGTTGGGAATAGACGACCACTCCGGCGTGCCCCAGAATGCCGCCGGCTTCGGCCATGGTCTCGAACGCCAAGGGCGTGTCCAGCTTGCTCTCGGGCAGGATGCCTCCCAAGGGCCCTCCCACCTGGACCGCCTTGAAGACCTCCCCGGGAACCATCCCGCCGGCCCGATCGAAAACCAGCTCCCGCAAGGTGACGCCCAACTCGATCTCGTAGACCCCCGGCCGCCGGACCCGGGTGTTGAGGCTGACCAGCTTGGTGCCTCGGGAGTTGCCATGCCCGTAGGCGGCAAAGGCTTTACCGCCGTGTTCAATGATCCAGGGCAGGTTGTGCAGGGTCTCGACGTTGTTCACCGCCGTGGGGCAGCCGTAGAGCCCCTTCTCGGCGGGGAAGGGCGGCTTGAAGCTGACGATGGCCGGGACCCCTTCGATGGACCTGAGCAGTGAGGTCTCCTCGCCGCAGATGTACGCCCCCTGACCCTTGACGATCCGTACCCGGCAGGAGAAATCGCTTCCCAGAATATTCGAACCGATGAGGCCCGCTCCCTCGGCGTCTGCGATGGCTTGGCGCATCACTCGGAGCAGGCGGGGGTACTCGAAGCGGATGTAGAGGATGACCTCCTGGGCGCCGCAGGAATAGGCGGCCAGCAGAGCTCCTTCCAATTGAGTATGGGGGTCTCGCTCCATCAGTTCCTTGTCGATGTAGGAGCCGGCGTCCCCTTCGTCGCAGTTGACCACCACGAACTTGCGGCCGTCGGCCGACTGGGCGCGCGAAACCGTTTCCAGCTTGATGCCAGAGGGGAAACCGGCGCCTCCGCGCCCTCGAAGCCGACTCGCTTTGGTCTGGTCGATCACCTCCCCGGGGGTCATTTCCGTGAGTGCCTTTTCCAGCGAGTTGTAGACTCCGGCCTCACGGGCGCCTTGCAGAGACACCACATTCCGATCGAACCGCCTGAGCAGAATGCAGGGTTCACCGGCATCCGGCATGTGGATCGGATTGTTGGGTTCGGTCAGTCCATGGGGAGCCCCGGCCCGGGCGTACTCCAGCACTGACTCCAGTGCGCCTTCGCCGGCGAGACTGACCGGCTCGTTGTCGAGCATGACATTGGGACCCAGGCCGCAATAGCCGAGACAGGTGACGTGCTCGAGCCGCACCCCGTTGGCGCCGACGCCCCCGGGAGCGTCGAGGGCGCACGCTTCAAGAAGCTGTTCCTCGCAGGAAACGAAGCCGGCGACCCGGCAGGCCTCGCCGTTGCAGACCTTGATGACCCTTTCGGCCGGCCGGTCGTGCGAGAGTTCCTCATAGAACTTGGCCGTCGCCCGGATCTGCTGGGGAGGGAGGTGGTGCTGGCGGGCCAGACGGTCGATGTCCTGGTCGCCGATGTAGCCCTGCCGTTCGTGGAGCTTCGAGAGCTCGTCGTAGACGGTCTGTCCGTGACCCAGAAACTTGTTCTGCAGGGCGATCAGGTTCTGGCTCATGGGTCGATCCCTTCTGAATTCATGTTAGCAGCGCCATGCCACCGCTGCCGGCGTCGGCGCCTCCCGAGAGTTGTCCGGTCTCGGGATCGATGACAATGGCGTGAACCAGCCCCATCCCCCCGTGACTCAGGGGCAGCCGCTCGATGGGGTGATCCTTGCGGACCTGGGCGCAAACGAATTCGGGGATACGAGCCTGGCAACGGATCAGGCCACCCTGGCAGTCGAAACGGGGAGCCAGCACCGCGTCGCTGGCGCTCATCCCGAAATCCAGGATGTTGACCAGGACCTGGAGGACGGAGGTGATGATTCGAGTCGCCCCGGGCGCGCCGATCACCACCACCGGCCGATCTCCCTGGTAGACCAGGGTCGGAGTCATTCCCGTGGTTCGCCCCTTGCCCGGAGCGATGGAGTTGGGATGCCCGGCCAGGGGGTGAAAGTTGATCATGGAGTTGTTGTACATGAAGCCCAGGCCCGGAGTGATCACTCCGGACGAGACTCCCAGGGAGTGGGTCAGCGAGACGCAGTTTCCCTCAGAGTCCACCACGTTGACCTGGGTCGTGTCGGGAGGTTCCGGCGCCATGGGCTCCACGCTGATGCTTCCGCCCTCCTCGATGGTGCGGCGCCAATGGGATGCCCGTTCCTTGGAGATCATCCAGTCCAGGGGAACCTCCACGAAATCCGGATCGGCCAGGTGCAGACTCCGGTCGGCGAAGGCGGCCTTCATGGCCATGGCCACGCGCTCGATATAGGCCGGGGAGTTGTGTCCCAGGCTGGGAAGATCCCAGCCCTCCAGGATGTTGAGGATGGCCACCAGGGTCGGACCCCCGTGCGGAGGCTGGGAACTCACCACGCGATATCCTCGATAGCTGCCCACGACCGGCTCAGGATCCCGGAGCCGGTAACCGGCCAGGTCTCCTGCGGTCACGAAGCTGCCGTTTGCCGCAAGGTCGGCGGCCATGATTTCCGCCAATTCCCCCCGGTAGAAATCTTCGGGGCCATGTTCGGCCAGGTGTTCGAGGGTTGCGGCGTAGTCGGGGTTGGTCAGCCGATCCCCGACCTCGCGGGGAAGTCCGTCCGGGTTGAGATAGATCCGGCTCGCCTCGGCGTTGCCCTGGACGTAGTCCAGCAGACAGGAGGCTTCAGGATAGGCCGGCCTCGCCCTCCATCCGTCCGCCAGTGTCTTGTCCACCACGAACCCCTCCCGGGCGATTCTGGCCGCGGGCTCCAGGACCGTCCGCCAGGAAAGGGTTCCCCAGCGCTCCAGCATGGCGGCGAATCCCTTGACCGCTCCGGGGACGCAGATGGACTGATACCCGAGGTCGTTGACCTTGTCCTTCAGGAAGAAGCCCCAGCCGTCGGGGTTGGGTCCCAGGACCGCCTCTTCCCACATGGCTGGGGAGGCTTTCGAACCGGCCAGAGCGGGAGCATCCAGGACCCGTCCCTTCCGCTTGGAATCGCCGGCGAGGTGGAGGGTCGGGATGATGTAGCCGCCGATCCCGCACATGTGGAGGCTCAGGACCGACTGCACCAGGGCGCAGGTGACGGCGGCATCGATCGCGTTGCCGCCCGACATCAGGACCTTGGCCCCCTCTTCCACCGCCACGGGCTGGGGAGCGACGATCATTCCGGGCATGGGCGACCTTCCTGGCAGATTCTAACTCTATTCAGCAGTAGGGTTTGTCCGTCCTTTTCCATTTGGAGGCTTGGCGCCCCTACAGCCAAATGGGAAACGCGGATGAACCTTCGCCACAATGCCTGAAACGATCATGTAAGTCGAGTCTTGGCGGTCCAACCCGAGAGAGTAGCTGGACATCGAACCCGCGCCCGGAAAAACGCTGGCTACTCCACCACGTAGACGGCATACAAGCGAGCATCTTCCGGGTAAATCCCTTCCCAGTTCACACGGACACGGACCGGACGGTCCACCCCTTCGAGCTGGTCCTTGCCGCGCCAGGTCACGCGCTGGCGCAGGCCCGATTCCAGGAGTGGCATCGAATCCTCGCCGGAGTAGCCCGGCAACGGCTGGAATCGGTCGTCCAGGACCTCGACCCGGAGTTGGCTCTTCTCGGACAGTCCTCCGGCGTTGACGTAGATCTCCGCTCGCCGGGAATCCAACCGGATCGGCGCGGAGAAGAAATGGGCGCCCTCCGTCCGGGGTGCCGCCTTGAAGTATCCCAGCCGGTCCCGGTCCCAAGTGGCCAGACGGACGCCGGTGGGCCCCTCCGGATTGAACGCGACCCAGATGCTGTACCAGAAGAAGGTCCGGTCGCCGATGTTCTCGAAGCCCTGACCCTGGATCAGCCGCGGTTCGGCCCCATCCGGCTCCTCGTAGGAGGGCAGGATCTTGAAGTCGGGGATCGGCTCCTTGAAATGGATGGCGTCGTGGCTCACCACCAGGCCCAGGTCGCAGGTGGAGTAGCGCCGGTCATTGGTCTGATTGTGGTACTGGCCGTAGAAACCAAGGATCACGTTGCCCCGGTTCCAGAGGCTGGCCCCCATGTGGACCTGTTCGCCGCGATGGATCTCGAAATCGTTGAGAGGACGCGGCGGGATGGGATCCCTCCGGAAGCTGAGATGGGCCGCGTCGCTCCAGTGGTCGAAGTCGTGGGAGACGAATGTGACCATGATTCGGTTCCGGGCCTTGGGGACGGGGTGGGGGATCGGCCCTCCCTGACCATTCAGGTAGTAGAAGCCGTTGAATCGAATCAGGCCGCCGGTCTCCAGGCCGCTACTCTTGATGATGGGGTTGTTGGAGGAGTCGGTCCAGTGCAGCCCGTCGGGACTGTAGGCCGCCATGATGGCCCGGGGGTGTTCCTCCCGGACCATCTTGAAGCGCCGTCCGGGGTCCGGATCGTCCGGCTCGTGGAGGACCAGGCAGAAGGCTCCCTTCATGGGCCCCTTGCCGTCCAACAGAACCAGGTTGTTCCGCCGGTTCCCGTTGTACTCGACGAGTCCCAGGTTGGGCTTGTCCCAGCGGACCCCGTCCTGGGAAACGGCATAGAGGACCTGTCTCTTCTTTTCCTTGTCCCAACCGGTGTACCACATGCGGTACTCGCCATCGATTTTCAGGACGGTCCCGTAGTAGTAGACCCGCGGATGGTCCGGATCTCCCGGCTTGCCGGGAGGAACAACCGGCTTGTTCGGGTGCAGGGGATCGGCTCCGGTGCCCCGATTGACCGTGCTCTTTCGGCCCGGCACGAGTTCTAGCACCAAGCCCTTGCTGAAGGGCAGGCTGTAGTCGTCGAACGGGAATAGGACCGTCTCTTTCCCGGCGCCGGCGCTCGGCTGCAGAGACAGGACGAAACCGATGAGAACAACCGACATCGTACGAAGAGTCATACTTGGGACCTCCCTGATCCTGCAGCTCCATGGATTCGGGCCAGGCGCCCGAAAACGAACTTTCCCGATATAATCGGAAGCATACAAGGATACGGTTTCCGTCGCCGAATTTCGCGCTCCGAGGCACCGGGAGGTTTCGGACGCAAGTGAGCAATGCCCCGACGATCCCGGGATCGAATCTGATCCTGCCGCGGTCTGGTCCGGGGCGGCCCCGCTCGGCCTCTGCGGCTGTTGTTTCCGAGAGTGAGAGGCGGGCCACTCGATTACTCTTTGATGGGGACCGCTATTTTGGGGTCGGTGCCATGAGATTTCGGGGAGCCGCCATCATCGTCTTGACCGGTTCGCTCCTCGGTTGTGGCCTTTCTCGCATCAAGAAGTTACCGGTTCCACAAGAGAAAGTGATCGAGGCCTATCGTCTAATGGGTGAGGCCGACGAGATGATGAATGAGGGCAAGGATCATCTGGCGGTCTTGAAATACGTCGAGGCGACGACGCTGAATCCGTATCACGAGGCCATCTTCAACCGGTTGGCCATCGCCTATTGCCGGACCGGGAGGTATTGGCAGGGACGGAAGGCGGCGGAGCGCTCCATCCGGCTCCAGCCGGGATACGCCTCCGACTACAACACGTTGGGAATCGTCGCCCTTTCGAATCGAAAGTACAAGCAGGCGGTCGGCTACTTCGAAAAGGCCATCGCCCTTGATCCGAAGGCGTCCTATCACGTCAACCTGGGTTACAGCCAGATGATGCGGGGCCGGTACGAGGAAGCTCGCGGAGCTTATCTCCAGGCCGCGCTTCTGGACCCGGAGATCTTCAAAACAACGAGTGTATCCCGCTTGACCTATCCGGACCCCATGGGAATGGACTCGGAAACGAACTACAATCTGGCCCGCCTCTTTGCCGAAATGGGGAACCAGGCCCAGTGTCTGAAGTATCTGGGGAAGGCGTTGGCGGCTGGATTCGCGGACCAGGAGCGGCTGGCGGCGGACGGGGTCTTCGACGGTATTCGCGAGAGCCAGGAATTCATCGAGCTTCTGAATCTGTACGGACTCACGGCTGTCGGCAAGGGCTCCACTTGACCGCGGCGCCGTTTCCGGCGGCGCCGAATTTCCCGCGAGGTTCAAGCGCGGCTTTGCTCCGCATGAGAGCTGCGTCTATATTGTTGTGCCTCACCGGGCGAGAGGGTCGAGAAAGGGAGAAACCATGGACCTCAAGCGCTGCTTTGACGAGAACGGATATATCATCGTGGAGGACGTCTTCACTCCTGCGGAGATGGACGAACTCATGGCCCGGGTGGACGCCCTGGAAAGGCGGGATATCCCTTACCCCCAAGGAGACCTCAAGTGGGAGCCCACCAATCATTCCGCGCTCCGGAACGCCTTCGGGCTGCTCCACCGCGACCCGGTTTTTCGCGCCGTGGCCACCCATCCCAAATTGTCTGCCGTCGTCGAGCAGATCCTCGGGCCCGACCTGGACATCTACGCGGACGGACTCTTTGCCAAGCCGGCGCTGGAAGGGGGCGTGGTCCCGCCCCACCAGGACATGTACTACTGGAGTTTCGAGCCCTACCGGATGCTGACGGCCTGGATCGCGTTGGAAGACGCGACCCGCGAGAACGGATGTCTGACGGTGATCCCCGGGAGCCACAAGGTGGGCCTGCTCGATCACGAGCATACGGATGTGCCCGGGAATACCTGGAAGCTGACCCAGGAGGCTCTGAGCCGTCTGGGGGGTGAGATTCCGGTGGAGCTGACCAAGGGAAGCGTGGGGTTCCACCATTGCCTGACCTATCACCGGAGCGAGCCCAACCGGAGCCCGCGCTCTCGGCGCGCCTACACCGTGATCTTCATGACCGGCGAATCCCGTTGGGTGGGGGAGGAGGACTACCGGTACCCCTTCCTGCACCTTCAGGGAAAGGCGTCTCCGGCCTACGAGGCCATGAAACATGTCCGGGTGGACGTGTAGTCCTCGAGTCCACGCTTTGCGCCGGAAAAAATTCCGGTGAGTCAGTCGACAATCGTGATGATGGTGGTTTCCCGGTCCCGGCTCTTTCCCAACTGATAGCCGATAATTCCGCCCCCGACCGCCCCGCCGACGAGCCCTCCATACAAGAGATGCGCCTCGCCTACAGCCCCCCCCGATCGTAGGGGATGTTCTCCGACAGACAGGAAGCACTTGGGGAGCAGCCGAAGGCTAGGCGGGCGAAGCAACGAAAACTCTGGGAGTCGCTCGAGTGGAAAGCCACTTTGGTGTAGGAAAGCTGATGCCAGTTCTTGAGGATGGCTGAGTGCGGCACCTGCTCCGCGGACAGACCCGGAGCGCCCTGGCCAGAGCGAACGGAGTCACACAGATCGTGTAAGACCGGATCCAGGACCGAGGGATATTCCTCCAAGATCCTGGAAACGACTTTCAGCTCCTGGGCGAGTTGGTGATCGGGTCAGAGCCCGGAGAGCGGAAGCTGATGTTCGCGTTTTCGGCCCATTGTTCAGGCCCTCGGTTTTGTGTAAGTCTTTTGTTATCTATTGTATGGTACCGATAGACTACCTAATGACTATGATAAAATCGGGGCTTGAGAATACCTCCTAAGTCCCTATTTAACAACTGCTTGCGAATTTCTGGGTGAAAACTTTCAAGCCACAGTACTCTGCTTTATGGGCGACAAAACGACGAGAGACTTTAACCCGTTGGAGGACCGACTGACCTTGATTCGGAATGTCGCCGTGATTGTCGATCCCGGTAATTGTGTCCGTATCAAGCAAGATCCCGAACGTGCCGGTGTGGGTCTGAAGGGCAAGAAGGACGCTGCTGGCACGCAGATGGTCGCAATGCGCTTTGCGGACCGGCAGGGAGCATCATGACCGCTGACTCCAAGGGCCACGAGCTCTTTATCGTCGACAACAGTGTCTCCGGCTGGACCGGGCTCCGGTACTTGGAGGAGTGGTCCAGCATCGCGAAGGCGTTCGACATCGCGACCGGATACTTCGAGATCGGCGCTCTGCTCACCCTCGACGGCAGATGGCAGGGGCTCGACAAGATCCGGATCCTGATGGGGGCGGAGACCACCCATCGGACTCGAAAGGCCATTCTCGAAGCGGTTCGGGCGCAAGCGCTCGATAGGCTCGACGAAAGCATCGAGGAGGACAAGGAGCCGAACCCCTTCCTGCACGGGGTCTCTGCGATCCTCGACGCGCTCCGCTCCGGGAAGATCGAATGCCGTGTCTACGACAAGGCCAAATTCCACGCCAAGGCCTACATCACCCACGCAAAGCTTGAGGTAGTGGGTTCCCAGGCGCTGGTGGGCTCCAGCAACTTCACGCGTCCGGGTCTCACGAAGAACATCGAGTTGAACGTCCAGATCCAGAGCTCACGCGAAGTCGCGCAGCTCCAGGAGTGGTTCGAGACGCACTGGAACGAAGCGAGCGGGGTTACCGAGGCCGTCATCGAGACGATCTCGCGCCATACGCACCCGTATTCGCCATTCGACGTCTACGCGAAGGCCCTGCAGCAGTTCTTCCGGGGGCACGAGCTGACCGCGACCGAGTGGGACGAGACACGGTCGCGCATGTTCCCGCACCTCGATCGATATCAGAAGGAGGCGTATTGGGCGCTCATGAAGATCGCCCGGCAGCACCGCGGTGCGTTCCTCTGTGACGGCGTGGGTCTTGGCAAGACCTTCGTCGGTCTGATGCTGATCGAGCGGCTCATCCTTCACGAGGGCAAGCGTGTTGCGCTGTTCGCACCGAAGGGGGCCAAGGAGGGGGTATGGGAGCCCCACCTGCGTCAGTGGCTTCCGCACATCGGCGGCGTCGGCGGTGGCGGGGACTTCAGCAACCTGGCCGTCTTCAGCCACACCGACCTCGGACGAAAGGGGGACTTCCCGCAGCGTTTCCAGCGCATTGCGGAACTCGCCGACATCGTTGTCATCGACGAGGCACACCACTTCCGCAATCCGGGCCGCCGGCGTGATCCCGACAGGGGAATCGAACCGTCGCGCTACTACCGCCTGTTCGAGCTACTCGACAACGCGGAACGCCCCAAGACCGTGTTCATGCTGACGGCCACCCCCATCAACAACCGTCTGAGCGACTTCCGCCACATGACCGAGCTCTTCACGCGTCGTGACGAGTCCTACTTCGCGCGCACGATCGGCGTGAACAACCTGAGGGCGCACTTCAGCCAGATGGAAAGGATGCTTCGCAGCCGTTTGGGACAGGACGTGGCGGATGCTGCGGAGCACATGATCGAAGCCCAGGAGATCCTCTTCACCGACGCATTCTTCCGCGAGCTCGTCGTCCAGCGGAGCCGCGCTTACGCCCGCGAGAGCCAGATTCGGGAGTACGGCAAAGCAGCTGCCTTTCCCGACCGGAGGGACCCTCAGGTAGCAGCGTACTCGATCCGCAAGACCTACGGGCGGATGCTCGAGCTGTTCGAGAATGCTTTCGCCAAGCAGAGCCCGCTCTTCACGCTCCCGATGTACTACCCCCTGTTTTGGTACAGGGGGCCGGACAAGGACATCGACCCGTTCGAGGAGAACCGCCAGAGACAGGTGATCGGCCTCATCCGGACCAACTTTCTCAAGCGCTTCGAGAGTTCCGTCGCCGCCTTCGAACTCTCTTGCGACCGCCTGCTCAAGAAGCTGCTGGCCTTCATCGAGGTCCACAGCGAGAGCGACGCCGAGAAGAAGCGCCTCAAGAGGTGGAAAGCGCAGAACGCCGACATCCTGGGCTGCGCCGTCCAGCGCCAGTTCGAGCTCTGGGGCGAGGAAGGCAAGGAGGCAGACGATGATGACGTCGTCCCCCAGGAGATGCTCGAGGCGGTCGAGCGCCTCGACCGTGCCGCGTACGACGTCAAGGAGATGATGGCCGAGACCTTCCTCGACCTCGACCAGATCGTTCGGTTCCTGGCCGAGGCCCGGAAGTTCGAGCCGAAGCACGACGACAAGCTCCAGAAGCTCATCCGCCTGCTCAAGTCAAAGGCGCTGGCCGACCAGAAGATTCTGATCTTCACCGAGTTCGCCGACACTGCCCGCTACCTCAAGCGTCAACTGGACGAGGCCGGTATCGAGGGCGTCGAGCAGGTGGACAGTGCCACGAAGAAGAACCGTTCAGAGGTCATCCAGCGCTTCGCGCCCTACTACAATGGCCGCTCGTCCCCGGAGCTCGCCGAGCGGGGCAGCGAGGAGACCCGCGTCCTGATCTCCACCGATGTCCTCTCCGAGGGTCTCAACCTCCAGGACGCCTCGCGGATGATCAATTACGACATCCACTGGAACCCGGTGCGCCTCATGCAGCGCATCGGCCGGGTGGACCGCCGCATGAATCCCGCAATCGAGAAGCGGCTCGTCGCCGACCATCCCGAGGCGGCCGCCTCGCGCGGCAGGGTCTGGTTCTGGAACTTTCTCCCGCCTCAGGAGCTGAACGAGATCCTCTCGCTCTACACGAAGGTCACGCAGAAGACGCTCCTGATCTCCAAGACCCTCGGCATCGAGGGCAAGAAGCTCCTCACCCCGGAGGACGATTACGAGGCGCTGAAGGAGTTTCACCACGCCTACGAGGGCACGCGCACGGCCGTGGAGGACATGCATCTCGAGTACCAGGCGCTGCTCCAGGCCGACCCCGAGCTGGAGGCGCGCCTCGCTCGCTTCCCCGGCGCGATCTTCAGCGGCCGCAAGCGCCCGGCGAAGGGCATGCGCGGTGTCTTCTTCTGCTACGCGCTCCCCGCCCTCGACAAGGAGAAGAACGAGTTCACCGAGGAGGCCGGCACCACCCGCTGGTACTTCTACGACCTCGACCGCGAAACCATCCTCGAGGAGCCGGGCGAGATCGTCGCGAGCATCCGCTCGAAGCCCGAGACGCCCCGGCGCTGCACCATGGAGGAGAAGACGCTCCTCGACATCCGCAAGCGGATCGAGAAGCACATCAAGAACAGCTACCTGAAGCGCGTGGACGCCCCCGTCGGCGTCAAGCCGCGGCTTCGCTGCTGGATGGAGCTGAACGAGGGCTGAACCGATGCCGACCAACCACCGGGAGCGCCTCGCATGCATCCGCCGTTTCGACCAACTCGTCGCCTACCTCCGCGACGAGCTCGGCTGGCCGATCGACTCGGACGACTTCGAAGAAATGACCTTCGACTATACCCCCGAGGAGCTCGGGATCGACGCGAAGAACGCGGCCAAGATCCAGGAGATCAAGCGCCTGCGCCCACTCGCGACGGGCCAGCCCTGGGGCATCTTCTTCGTCAAGTTCGAGCCGAAGCGCCTGCCCGTGGTGGCGCTGCGCCGCATCCTCGGCCAGGTGGCGCTCAAGGAGCGCGCCTCGGCCAACAAGTCCGAGCGCCAGGCCTGGGCCGCCGACGACCTGCTCTTCGTCTCCAACTACGGTGAGGGCGAGGAGCGGCGCATTGTCTTCGCGCACTTCTCGAAGCCCCGGGACGGCCACGACCTGCCCACCCTCAAGGTGCTCGGCTGGGACAACTTCGACACGCCGCTCCACCTTGACGCCGTCGCTAGCGAGCTGACCACGCACCTCGCCTGGCCCGACGACGAGGGCGACCCCGACGCTTGGCGCGAGCGCTGGCGCGCCGCCTTCACACTGCGCCACCGCGAGGTCATCAGCACCTCAAAGCAGCTCTCGGAGCGCTTGGCGAAGCTCGCCCGCGCCATCCGCGACCGCATCCGGACGGCGCTCCCCATCGAGACCGAGTCCGGGCCGCTCACCAAGCTTATGAAGGCTTTCCAGACCGCGCTCGTCCACGACCTGGACGAGGACGGTTTCGCCGATATGTACGCCCAGACCCTCGCATACGGGCTGCTGTCCGCGCGCATCACCGACCCGGCGCGGCGCACAGCCGACGACCTCGCCGCCTACATGCGGACGAACCCGTTTCTGAAGGAGTTGATGGAGACCTTCCTTCACGCGGGAGGGCGCCGCGGGAAGGCCGGTGGGCTAGGCATCGACTTCGACGAGCTGGGCGTCTCCGAGGTGGTGGAGCTACTCGACCAGGCTAATATGGAGGCCGTCGTCCTCGACTTCGGCGACCGGAACCCCCGGGAAGACCCGGTCATCCACTTCTACGAGCACTTCCTCGCCGCCTACGACAAGAAGCAGAAGGTGAGCCGGGGCGTCTTCTACACTCCACGCCCGGTGGTCTCCTACATCGTGCGCTCGGTGGACCAGCTCTTGCGGAGCGATTTCGGCCTCACTGACGGCCTCGCCGACACAACGACCTGGGGCGAGATGGCGAAACGGCACGAAGATCTCGAGATCCCCAACGGCACGCCGCCCGACCAGGCTTTCGTCCAGATCCTCGACCCCGCCACCGGCACCGGCACGTTCCTCGTCGAGGTAATCGACCTTATCCACAAGACGATGGTCGAGGAGTGGAAGGCTCAGGGCCACGGCGAGAAAAAGATCGAGGCGCTCTGGAACCACTACGTCCCGGAACACCTCCTGTTGCGCCTGCACGGATACGAGTTCTTAATGGCGCCCTACGCCATCGCGCACCTCAAGATCGGCCTCAAGCTCTACGAGACCGGCTACCGCTTCGGGAGCGACGAGCGGGCGCGTGTGTACCTGACGAACGCGCTGGAGCCGGCGGGAAGTAGGCAGCTCACCCTGGATTTCCTGCCGGCCCTGGCGCACGAGGCCCAAGCGGTCAACGAGATCAAGCGGAATCAACGGTTCACGGTGGTGATCGGGAATCCGCCGTACCTTGGCGAAGCAGGTCGCGGTGGGGACTGGATCGCAGCGCTCATGCGCGGTCAGGAACTCCAGAGTGGCCGAAGCACGTTGAGCTACTTCGAGGTAGACGGTGAGCCGCTGAATGAGCGCAACCCGAAGTGGCTGAACGATCTCTACGTCCGCTTCACGCGATTTTCACAATGGCTACTTGAGCGGGCTGGTGCCGGCATTCATGGCTTCATCACGAACCACAGCTATGTTGACAGCCCGACTTTCCGAGGAGTGCGGCGGGCACTGCTTGCGACGTTCGATCAGCTCTTCCTGCTCGACCTTCACGGAAACTCGAAGAAGCAGGAACGCGCGCCGGACGGAGGCAAAGATGAAAACGTCTTCGACATCCAGCAGGGGGTGGCGCTCGGACTCTTTATAAATAAGGCGGGGAAGAGGAGCACAGCCAAGTTACATCATGCCGACCTGTGGGAGCTGCGGGAGAGCAAGTACGAAACGCTCCTCTCGACCGATGCTGGTAGCACGGAATGGATGGTGCTGCGACCACAGCGGCCATTCTACCTGTTCGTGCCGCAAGACACCGAACTGAAAGCCGAATACGAACAGGGCTGGATAATCACCGAAGTGATGCCGGTGAATGGTGTTGGAATGACGACGGCACGGGACCATGTAGTGATTGACTTCGCTGAAGCACCATTGCTCGAGCGGGCACGTGAGTTTCGCGATTCGAAAGACTCTGATGAGGAACTGTGCCGCCGACTGGGGATTCCGCTGAAGAAGGGGTGGAACATACCCAACGCGAGAAAACTGATTGGAGGTGAAAGGGAGTTGGGAGAACACATCAAGCCGGTTCTCTATCGCCCCTTCGACCAACGCTTGATTTTCTATCACGATTCGCTGGTGTGGCGAACTGTAAAGCAGATTATGCGGCACATGCTCGCGGGGGAGAACGTCGGCCTAATCACAACGAGGCAGACGAGAGATAAGTGGGGCGCGCTAGTGTAGTGTCCCGTTAGTTCGTGTATAATAATAGGCGGTTCCTCATTCAGAAAGGAGACTGCCTATGCCCCGCGGACGCAAACTTCCCCCCTTGGTACTCAGCGACGAGCAGCGACATCAACTCCAGGGAGTCGCCCGTTCCACCAGTCTGCCTCACGGCTTGGTCCTGCGAGCCCGCATGATCCTGGCCAGTGCCGAGGGCCTCACCAACCGGGCAGTGGCCGAACGGGTCGGGGCTTCGCCCCAAGCCGTCGGCAAGTGGCGTCGACGCTTCCTCGAACTCGGCGTTCAGGGCTTGCATGACGAGCTTCGTCCCGGTCGTCCCCGCAGCTACGACGACGAGAAGGTCGCCCAGGTGATCAGCCGCGCTCTGCAGCAGAAGCCGGCCAACGCCGAGAACTGGAGCGTGCGCTTGATGGGCGCCGCCGAGGGCGTCTCCAAGACCACCGTGCAGCGCTGGTTCTCGCTTTTTGGCATCAAGCCTCATCTGGCCCAGACCTTCAAGCTCTCCAACGACCCCTTCTTCATCGAGAAGGTCCGAGATATCGTGGGACTTTACCTCCATCCCCCCGACCACGCCATGGTGCTGTGCGTCGACGAGAAGTCTCAAATCCAGGCCCTGGACCGGACCCAACGGGCCCTGCCCCTGGGTCTCGGGTACGTTCAAGGATATACGCACGATTACATCCGCCACGGCACCACCACCCTTTTCGCGGCCCTGGATGCCGCCACGGGTCGCGTGATCGCTCAATGCAAGAAGCGCCACCGCCACCAGGACTTCCTGGCCTTTCTGAGGTTGATCGACCGGGAAGTGCCGCCCGATCTGGACCTCCACTTGGTCGTCGACAACTATGCCACGCACAAGCATCCACGGGTCCGGGCCTGGATTGCCAAGCGGCCACGCTACCACTTACACTTCACCCCCACCTACGCCTCCTGGCTCAACCAAGTGGAGCGCTGGTTCGGTTTGATCACACAGCGAGCGATCAAGCGCACCTCGTTCCGCAACGTGAGACACTTGGTGAAGACGATTGAGGAATTCACCCATCGATACAACCAAGAGGCGAAACCCTTCGTGTGGGCCGCCACAGCCCAATCCATCCTGGACAAGCTAGCACGATTATCTACTCGTATTTCCAGGACACCACACTAGCGACATCGAGCATTATTGCGCACAAGACCTGCTCGGCCTACGACGTCAACTCACTCTTTCCGCTCTACCTCTATCCCGGAGTCGGCAGGGCCGACGATTCGCTATTCAACCGCTGGACAAAGGGCAAGGACGGCCGCACTCCGAATCTGGACTCGGGGTTCGTCGAGCAGATTGCGGCCGCCACCGAACTGCGATTCGTCAGCGACGGCCGGGGCGATCTCTGGAAGACCTTCGGCCCCGAGGACGTCTTCGCCTACATCTACACGGTGTTCCACAGCCCCGGCTATCGGAGCCGCTATGAGGCCCAGCTCAAGTTCGACTTCCCCCGCGTACCTCTGCCCGGAAGCGTCGACCTTTTCCGAGGGCTGGCAGAGATCGGCCATGACGTGCTGGCCCTCCACCTGCTCGAGTCTCCGGAACTCGGTAAGCCCATCACGACATACACCGGCCCAAAGCTCCCAGAAGTCGGACGCGCGGGCTGGTCGGACGGCACCGTGTGGATCGACGCGGGCAAGACCATTGCGCGCGAGGGGCACCACGCGACGAAGCCCGGCACGATGGGTTTCAGGGGTGTGCCCGGGGAGGTCTGGGATTTCCAAATCGGCGGCTACCAGGTCTGCCACAAGTGGCTCAAGGACCGGAAGGGCCGCACGCTCTCGGATGAAGACATCGCCCACTACCAGAAGATCGTCGTCGCCCTGAATGAGACCGTCCGCATCATGTCCGAGATCGACGAGGTCATCGAAGCCCATGGCGGCTGGCCCGACGCGTTCCAGGGCGTGTCGGAGGCGGATGCGGCATCAGAGGGGACGGCGAAGGTGGTCCCGTTTCGGCCGCCTACGGTCGGGCCCGCACCCGAGGACCGTTACGTCACCTGCGTGCCGCTCATCCCGCTTAGGGTGGCCGCCGGCACCTTCAGCGATCCGCAGCACATCGAAGACGACGACTTCGAGTGGGTCGCTCTCAAGTCCCGCCATCGTCTGCGAAAGGGCATGTTCGTCGCCCAGGTCGTCGGCAAGTCCATGGAGCCCGCGATTCGCGACGGTGCCTGGTGCCTCTTTCGAGGTCCTGTCGAGGGTACGCGCCAGGGCAAGATCGTCCTCGTCCAGCTTCGTGAAGCCACCGACCCGGAGACCGGACAGCGCTACACGGTCAAGCGCTACAAGAGCAAGAAGGCGAAGGAGGGAGACTCCTGGCGTCACGTCGAGATCACCCTCAACCCCGTCAACCCGGACTTCGAGCCGATCGTGCTCACCAGCGCGGACGAAGGCCAGTTGCAGGTGATCGCGGAACTGGTCGAGGTGCTGGGGGGCTGAGGTATGGTTCAGGAGCAGCTCAAACCGCGCTTGGAGTTGCTCCGCGAGGAGTACGTCCTCGTTCAGGCCTGGAAGAAGACCGCGTCCTACATCCGCTACCACAACTGGTTCTCCGACACGCTTGCTCTCGACCGCGCGGCCGTGAACCTGCCGGCGTTTCTCAGCGAACTCGGCGAACGCCTGCAGTCTTTGGAGAGCTGGCAGAACGATCCTCTACGCATCGTTCCGGCGCCCAAGAGCCAGCGCTGGCGAGTGCAGGAAGGCGTGTGGGAGCCCGTCAAGGGGGCGCGCTCGGCACGGCTTCGACCGCTCGCTCACGTCAGCTTGGCCGACCAGGTGGTGGCGACGGCGCTGATGCTCTGTCTCGCCGACCGTGTCGAGACGCTGCAAGGGGATCCGCGACAGCCGGTACGTGATCAGGAGTCGCGAAGGCAGGTGGTCTCCTATGGCAACCGGCTGTTCTGCGACGCGATATATGGCGAACTGCGCCATCGGTGGGGATCCGCCAAGCTCTACCGCGCCTACTACCAGGACTACCGCGCGTTCCTCTCCCGGCCGGAAGTCGCGGCCGAGTCGATTCCGGCAGCCGATGGAAAGCGCGTCTACGTCGTCCATGCGGACATTCGGCAATTCTACGACCGCGTGCGCCCGGATCTGCTTGCCGGAGCGCTCGACCGGATCCGCCGCGACGGCGATGACCCGGCGTTTTTTTCTCTGGCGGCGTCCGTGCTCAATTGGGGCTGGCATCCGCGTGACGAAAAAAATGTCAAGATGTACGCAGAGCAGGCGGAGTTGGACGACTTCACGCGGGTGGCATTGCCACAGGGACTCGTCGCCTCCGGCTTCTTCGCGAACGTCGTGCTCCTTTCGTTCGACGAGGTGCTGCGCGTGGCGATCGGGACGGAGATCGCCCCCGGAATCCGGGTGGCGGACTCGTGCCGGTACGTCGACGACTTGCGGATCCTGGTTGCGGTTGCCCCGAAGTCGGATGGCTCGTCGAATGACCTTGAGAAGACCGTCTCGAGATGGCTAAGTCAGGTTCTGGAAGAGAATGCGACCGGCCTCGTGCTGTCCCCCGAGAAGAGCCAAGTCGCAGCGCTAGGGGGCGACGAACGACCGTTGGTGCGGCAGAGCGCGAAGATGAACCGCATCCAGTCGGCGGTGTCGGGGGGATTCGACGCGCTCGGCGGCGAGGAGATCCTCGATGCCATCCAGGGCCTGATGCGCGCGCAGGAAGCCCTGAGCGTGGGGGACGACAGTGGCTGGCGGTTTTCCCCGGTCCCGGACGTTCGGGACGAGACGGTCGCCAGATTCGGCGCTGCCCGATATCGAACCACGTTCCGTTCCATCAGGCCGCTGCTCCAAGACGACGACACGCCGGACGAGTCTGAGGTTGGTAGAGGCGATACCCCGCCCGGTGGGCGACCGCGCGTGGCGCGTACACGGCGCGAGCTGGACGAGGATGCGAGGGCGTTTGCGCTGGGTCTGATTCAACGGTGGATCGACGACCCATCGAACGTTCGCCTGCTTCGGATTGGCCTCGATCTCTGGCCGGATGTGGAGTTGTTGCGGGAAGTTCTCTCACTGCTCCGCCCTTTCACGGAAAAGGGGGGGCGGCGAAAGGCGCCGAGGCGAGTCGCTTGGTACTGCCTCGCTGAAGTCTTGCGCGCGGGAGCCACGGAAACGGCGCTCGTGGCGGACACCGAATCGCTCCCCTTGGGGATCGACCTCGAATCCTACCGCGAGGAGCTTCGCGGGGAGGCCGCTCGCCTGGTGGCCCTGCCCGGGCCGACGATTCCTTGGTACCTACGACAGCAGGCGCTGTTGTTCCTCGCCGTCTGCGATCCCGTCGGGGCGCCCGTCGTGCGCACGGGAACGGTACCGGAGACCCGGCATTACCGGGAGCTGATCCGATTCCTGCGCGGTGACGGAGACCGCCTCCGGAGTTCGGATTTTGCGACGCTCGCGGTTCTCGCCAGACGTGCGTTCTTGGATCGAGCGCGGGCGGTTGAGTTGACGCGGCCCGGCCTCAGTCCGTCAAGGAGGCGGCAGCTCGCTCAGAGGGACCCGTCGTTTCTTCTCGAGATCATCGACACCGCGACGGATACTCTTCTCTTCAACGACCTTCCGGCGCGCATCCGCGAGGACCTTTGCCGGGCTCCGGAGGGGGCTGACGGCGGCCACGACACGCTGGCCAAGGCGGTCCTGAATACGCACCCGAGCGGTTCTCTTCGCAACGAGCTCTCCCTTCTGCGCTTCGCGAGGGCTTTCCTCGAACAGTGGGAGCAGCAGAAGCTTCCGCCCGAGGTGATCACCCCAGGCCAGGTCACGCTGAAGCTCGGCGAGGACCGGGCGGTCGCTGACGTAGAAACGCTGCGGATCCTGGGGAGTCGGGCCGACGCATCGGGCTCCCCATACGAGGTGCCCGCGTGGTGTGAAGCCGGCGAGGGGTGGCGCTTCCAACTCGGTTTTCTGCTCCGGTTCATCCTGTCGGGGCAGCCGGATTTCACGCGTCCCGTCCGCAGGAGACATTGGAAAGAGACTGAGTCTTTCTATCGCCCTGCCGAGAGCCACTGGTACCAGCGCCTGTACGGCCTGTATAGCGGGCAGCCGGCCTTCGGAGACGACTGGCTTCCGATCACGGACTGGGTAGAAGGACTCCTCCTGGGCCTCCTGCGCTGGCCGGGGTGCCGTGCTCCGGATGGGTTCGGCTGGGTCGAGCAGGGCATCCAAGAGGCGAGGACGCAGATTGGCCAGAGGATCGCCGATCTCGAGCAGCGCCGAGGTAGCGCTACCCGCGCACTGATCCTGCCGCTGCTGGTCCGGCGACCGACAGCGACGAACACGCCGAGGCCGCTGCGTGCCTGCGTGGTCCAGACAGCGATCCCGGCGACCGGTGACTTGCAGCACACAGACCTAGCACTCAACGAGTCCGCAATTCGGCGAAGACACCGCAATCACCTGTCGGCAGCGCTCGCAGCCGTGGAACGCATGCTGGCGTTGAGAGAGACGCACAAGGGGAGCGAAGGGCGGCTCGATTGGCTGATTCTGCCCGAGCTTGCCGTCCATCCGAAGGACGTTCGTACTCATCTGGTCCCTTTCGCACGGGCTCACAGGGCGATGATCCTCGCCGGGCTGACCTACGAAGAGATTCTAGCGGGGCAACCGCTCGTCAACTCAGCCCTGTGGGTCATGCCGGAGTGGTCGGACGCCTACGGGCTGCAGATCAAGACTCGCCGTCAAGGTAAGGCTCACCTCGCCCCGAATGAGCAAGCGTTCAACGGTGGTGGGGCGCACGTTCTTCAGGGATTCCGGCCCTGCCAGTGGTTGATCGGCTATCCGTGGTCTGACGCGGACGGTGACCGCCCCTTATGGCTGACTGCGACCGTCTGCTATGATGCGACGGATCTCGGCCTCGCTGCGGATCTCAGGGATGAGTCAGATATCTTGGCGATCCCGGCGCTCAACAAAGACGTTAAGACGTTCGACCAGATGGCGTTGGCGCTGCACTATCACATGTTCCAACTCGTGGTCGTCGCCAACAACGGGCAGTACGGCGGCAGCAACGCCTACTGGCCGAGGAGCGATGCTCACATTAGGCAGATCTTCCACACCCACGGACAGCAGGCCTCGATCACGTTCCTCGAAATCGACGACATCGGCGGGTTCCTGGAGCGCCACGACATCTCGGGAGCCAATGCCGACGGCTGGAAGCATCCCCCCGCAGGTCTGAAAACGGCAGCGCAGGGAGGTTGGTTATGACAAGCTTCGCCGGCGCCCGCCGCCTTCCGCCCCACCATGTCACCATCCGCGTCCCGTGGCACGACGGGGGCTGGTCCGGGACGGTGTGTGCCCGGCCGCTGGACAACTCGAGTTGCCTCGTCCTTCCCCGCATCGGCGAAGGCCGGCGCGACGACGTGGAGGCGCGTTGCGCGGGTCAGCGGCTCGACGAGCTCGACCACGCCGACCTGCCACCCTGCGTGGGCGAGCGCGTCTCGTTCATGGCGCCCTTCTCGCTCACCCGGACGATGACCCACCCGTACACGGAGTTCTACCCCAAGACCCACGGCCACTTCGCACCCACCCGCTTTGTGCAATCGCCCTACTCTGCTGCCTGCGTTCCGTTCCGCTGGATGCTTCGCGAGAAGGTCGAGGGGAACGCAAAGAACGGTGAGATCGGGATCGCCGAGCGCCTGAAGATCCGCTGGGTGCCAGACGGCGAGCCCGACATCCGCAGCCGCGGCGGAAAGCAGGTCGAGACGGCCTGGGTCCAGGAGCGCGAGAACCAGCTCGCTCTGCTCGACACCTTCTTCGGCGCGCTCCGGCCAGAGGAGTCGCTCTGCTTTTTCTATGCCAAGCGCACCCCGCTCTCCGAGCAGTCCCGGCGCGTGATCGTCGGCGTGGGCCGGGTGCTCTCCGTCGGCGAGGCCACCGAATACGCATACAAGGTCAAGAACCCGCCGCTTCGGTGCGTGCTCTGGGAGTGCAACGTGGGCCATTCGGTCCGGCCCGGCTTCGCGGACGGCTTCCTCTTTCCCTACCAGGAAGCGCTGGCGCTCGCCGAACGCGAGGGGGTCGACCCCGAGGAGTTCGTGGCCTTCGCCCCGGACGAGCACTTCGACGCCTACTCCTACGGCTCGGAACTCCTGACCCACGATGGCGCCGTGGCCTCCCTCGTGGCCTGCGCCGCGACGTTGCACCGGGTGCGCGGCCGGATCGAGGGACCGTGGGTTGAGGTGCTCGCCTGGATCGATACGCAGCTCAACCGCCTGTGGAGGGCGCGCGGTGCGTTCCCCGGCCTCGGCTCGGCGCTTTCGGCGTTCGGCTACGAGTGGGGCTTCCAGCACGGGAGCCTGCTCGCGTACGAGATCGAACTGCTGCGCGAGCGCGAGCGCGAGGGCGGCGGCGATCCGTGGGCGCTCGTGGACGCCGTGATGGATGATCCCGCGAAGCTTGGTGGTCCCGTGGCAAAGCTCCTCACGGACGGGCTGCGCAAGGGCTGGAAGCGCCTAACCGACGAGCGGCGGGCCCTGCTCCAACTCCTCGGCCGCTGCGCCATCTCGGAGGATCAGGCGCTACGCTTCTACGACACCACAGCACGGGCGCAGGCCGGCATCGAGGCTAGCGACGCCGAGCTGCTGCGCAATCCCTACCTCCTCTTTGAGCACGACCGGCGCGCCGCCGACCCGATTGCCTTTGGCGCGGTGGACCGGGGCCTGTTCCCGGACGAGGCAGTGCGGGAGCAGTTCCCAGTGTTGGAGCCGAGCCGCATCGAAGACCCGGCCGACGAACGGCGTGTACGTGCACTGGTCGCGGACCTCCTGGAGCACGCAGCGGCCGAGGGCCACACGCTGCTCCCTCGGAGCTGGGTCATCCGCAGGGCGCGGGAGCGAGCGCTCCAGCCGCCGTGCCCGCTCGGCGAGAACGTGCTCGACGCCTGCGAGGAGAGCTTCGCGCCGGTCGTCGCGTGCGCGGCAACCCGTCAGGACGAGCCTGCCTACCAGGTGGACCGGCTCATCGAGTGCCGTACGATCATCCGCCGCGAAGTGCTCGGCCGGAAGAAGGGGAAGCCGCACGTGGCCGAACTCGACTGGCGTGGGCTCGTGGACGCAGGGATCGATGAGGCGCTGCCTACGGATCCGGAAGAGCGCGAGCTGGAGGAGCGCGCGCGGCGCGAGAAGGCGGCGGCGCTCGAGCAGCTCTTCCGCTCGCGGCTCTCCGTGCTGATCGGCCCGGCCGGGACGGGCAAGACGACGCTGCTGCGGATGCTCTGCTCGCTTCCCGGTCTCGCCGAGAAGGGGTTGCTGCTCCTGGCACCCACGGGCAAGGCCCGTGTGCGCCTGGAAGAGCAGACCGGCAGGCGGGGTGCCGGCCGGACGCTGGCGCAGTTTCTGATCCGGCAGCAACGTTACGACGGGGAGACCGGCGCCTACTTTCCCAAGCTCAGGGCGCCTCGCTGTGGCGACTACCGGACCGTGATCGTGGACGAGTGCTCGATGCTCACCGAAGAGCAGCTCGCGGCGCTGATCGACTCGCTCAGCAACGTCGAGCGGCTTGTGCTCGTCGGGGACCCGCGCCAGCTCCCGCCGATTGGGGCCGGTCGCCCGTTCGTGGACATCGTTCGAGAGCTCGAGCCCGAGAATGTCGAGACGCTCTTTCCGCGCTACGGGCCGAGCTATGCCGGGCTCACGATCCCGCGACGCCAGCAGGGCGAGTCCCGGGCCGACGTGCTCCTGGCATCGCACTTCAGCGGACGGCCGCTCGATCCTGGCGCAGACGCCGTGTTGGACGAGGGACAGGAAGGAAAAGACGGACGCCTCCGGCTCGTGCGGTGGAACCACCCGCAGGAGCTTCAGGAGAAGCTCGTCGCGGAACTCGTCGAGGCGCTCGGTCTCGCCGGGCCGGACGACGAACTGGGCTTCGAGGAATCGCTGGGCGGCGCCCGTCACGGGGGTATCCCGTGGGCCTTCTTCTGGAACCGCTTCGGCGACAACCCGGGAGCCGCCGCGCGGGCGGAAGCGTGGCAGATGCTCTCGCCTCTGCGCGCCGGCCTCGTGGGGGTGGACGCGCTGAACCGCATGCTCCAAAGGCGGTTCCGGGCGGAGGCGCGGGAGCTTGCCGAGGCGGAGGGCTGGGGTCGCAAGGTGCCGCGTCCCGTCGGCCCGCAGATGCTCCTCTACGGCGACAAGGTCATCAATGTCATCAACCAGCGCGGGCGCGACGTCTGGCCGAAGCCCGCTGGGGAGGCCTACCTCGCCAACGGCGACATCGGCATCATCGTCGGGGAGTACAAGACGAAGAAGTTCAGGGGCATGCCGTGGAAGCTCGAGGTCGAGTTCGCCGGGCAACTAGGCCCCAAGTACCGGTTCTACCCCGGCGAGTTCGGAGACGAAGGCCGCAACCCGCTCGAGCTGGCCTACTGCCTGACGGTGCACAAGACCCAGGGCAGCGAGTTCGGCGTCACCTTCGTCGTACTCACCAACCCCTGCTGGCTGCTCTCCCGCGAGCTCTTGTACACGGCGCTGACCCGCCACCAGGACCGGCTGGTCATCCTGCACGAAGGCCCACTTGTCGAGTATCGCCGCTATGCAGGCGACGAGCACTCGGAGATCGCCCGGCGCATGACGAACCTCTTCGCGGATCCGCGGCCGCGCGAAGTAACCGTCAACGCCCAGCAGCGCTTCCTCGAGGAAGGGCTCATTCATCGAACCGAGCGCGGTGATCTCGTGCGCTCAAAGTCCGAGCTGGTGATTGCCGACAAGCTTTACGCGCGCGGGATCGACTACGCCTACGAGCAGCCTCTCGTGCTGGCCAATGGTCGCACCCGCTACCCGGATTTCACGATCGCGGATCACGCGCGGGGCGTGACCTTCTATTGGGAGCATCTCGGCATGCTCGACGACCAAGGGTACAGAGCCCGATGGGAGCGGAAGCGTGCCGAGTACCTGGACTGCGGAATTCGGCCTCACGAGGACGGCGGAGGCCTGGAAGGAACGCTGATCGAAACTCGGGACGAGCCGGGCGGGGGGTTGGATGCAGCGGTGATCGCATCGGTCATCGACGGAATGATCTTGGGTTGAAGCATGAACCTTCCCCCAAGCACGGGGTTTCGGAGCCAGACAATCGGTCTGGCTACCCACTTGTCAGTGACGGCGCGCCAAAACGACCTGGTCAGTTGGCCCAGGGTCCCGAAGACGTTGGGTTCTTCGAGCGCCCCGCTGATAAAATGGCGAGTTCTGCTGGGTGGGGGAGGAGGACTACCGGTACCCCTTCCTGCACGTTCAGGGGAAGCCGTCTCCGGCCCACGAGGCCATGAAGCACGTCCAGGTGGACGGGTAAGTCGGGAACGCGTGCCGGACCCGCCCACGCGCCCACGAGCGGAGGTATTCTTGTTCCTGTGGAATACATAGACGGCTTCTTTCCTCGGAGTGGATTCTATCCTTGTTAATTGTCCATTCTATGGATAATATACAAGGATGATAGAGCGGCACATCAAGCCCCGCGTTCTTGAGGCGCTTGGTTACCAGGCAGCGGTGGCCATTATCGGCCCGCGCCAAGCTGGCAAGACGACGCTCGCGCTGGATATCGGCGAAGAGCGCGGAGCCCTATATCTCGACCTCGAAGACCGAACCGATCGGCAGAAGCTGAGCGACCCGGCGCTGTTCCTGAGCCATTACGAAAAACGCCTCGTGATTCTCGATGAAATCCACAGAGTTCCCGGCCTGTTTCAGGATCTTCGAGGGGTCATCGACAGCGGCCGGCGGCGAGGAAAACGGACCGGACGATTCCTGATCCTCGGCTCCGCGTCGATGGATCTGTTGCGCCAGTCCAGCGAGAGCCTTGCCGGCCGGATCGCCTATATTGACATGCAGCCGTTCCACCTCCTCGAGGTGGCGGGCGGTAGTGACACGCCCACCCGGCTCTGGGTGCGGGGCGGCTTCCCGGACAGCTTTCTGGCCGTTGACGGAAGGCGTAGCTTTCTTCTTCGCAAGGACTTTATCCGGACTTACCTGGAGCGCGACGTCGCCTTGTTCGGGCCCCGCCTCCCCGCGGAAACGCTGGAACGCCTTTGGATCATGCTGGCCCACAGCCAGGGAGGCCTGTTGAATGCCTCCCGGCTGGCTTCGTCATTGGGTGTGAGCGTGCAAACCGTGAATCGCTATATCGGACTCTTGACCGATCTGCTGCTGGTGCGGCGCCTGGCTCCTTTTCACGCCAATGTCGGGAAAAGGCTTGTGAAATCGCCGAAGATCTACATACGCGACAGCGGCCTGCTGCACGCTCTGCTCGGCATTGGCGATTTCAATGCGCTGGCCGGCCATCCTGTGGCCGGCGCCAGTTGGGAAGGATATGTGATAGAGAATCTGCTCGCGGCCGCCCCGGAACGGACGACAGCCAGTTTTTACCGCACTTCCGCTGGCGCCGAGGTCGATCTCGCGCTTCAGTTGCCGAACGGCGAACTGTGGGCGATAGAGATCAAGCGGGGCCGCGCCCCGAGACTGGACCGCGGCTTCCACAACGCCCGCGCGGACCTGAGGCCGGCCCATGCGTTCGTCGCGCATTCCGGCGACGAGCGCTTCCCGGTCACCGAAGGCGTTGAGGCGATCAGCGTCTCCGAGCTGGCGATGTTGCTTCAGAACGCATGAAAAGAAGGGAGCGGGTGATCATGATAGAAGGCGACCGGGTAACCACCAGCAAGCAGGTGACAGTCACCATCAGCTGCGCGTTGGAGGATGCGACCCGCGAGAACGGAAGCCTCACCGTGATCCCCGAGAGCCACAAGTTGGGCCTGCTCGATCACGAGCATTCGAAAGTGCCCGGGAATACGTGGAAGCTGACCCAGGAGGCTCTGAGCAATTTGGGAGGTGAGATTCCGGTGGAGCTGAGCAAAGGAAGCGTGAGATTCCACCATTGGCTGACCTACCACCGGAGCGAGCCCAACCGGAGCCCGCATTCCCGGCGCGCCTACACCGTGATTTTCATGACCGGCGACTCCCGCTGGGTGGGAGAGGAGGACTACCGATACCCCTTCCTCCACGTACAGGGCAAGCCGTCTCCGGCCTACGAGGCCATGAAGCACGTCCGGGTGGACGTGTAGTCTTGGACGACGCTCGTATCAGATAGACGTTTCCCCACCGGCTGGCACCCCGGCAGAGTCCGGAGAGAAACATGGGGCACTCCAGGAGGGGGGACATTCCTGTCCCCCTCTTCATCGGCGACCCGGAATCGGGGGTTACAAACCCCCGCATTCTCCCCTCTTTCTGCCAGGATTGAGCTGGCCGCCAAGAAAATGAGGACACTACCATGAAAGGTCGTATCGCGCTGACCAGTTTGATGATCAGCCTCGCCGGCGGCGCCGGAGCCGAGGCCAGCTATGCAATCTACGTGGGGAAGAACCTGACCCGGGACGGCAGTGTGTTTCTGGCCGGTTACGGCGACGAGCCTTCCAGCCATTGGTTGGAGATCGTGCCCCTTCGGCAGCATGCTCCCGGTTCCACCCTGACGGTGGGAGCGACTCCGGAATCCCGTTATCCCGGAGAGCTCATGGAGATTCCGCAGGTGCCCACCACGTTTCGCTACCTGACCATGAACTATTCCTATTTTGCGGGTTTCCCGGCGCCCCTGACGAACGGCGGACTGAACGAGCAGGGTGTGGCGGCCCGGGATGTGTCGTCCTCCTCACGGATCGAGCTGCGGGAGATGACGCCCAATCCGCAGCGCGGGCCGCAATACAGCGACCTGTCCAGGATCGTGATGGAACGGGCCCGAAGCGCCCGCGAGGCCGCGGAGATCGTGGGCGCGCTGATTGACGAATACGGATTTTCCACCTATGGAGGCAACTCACACTTATTTGCCGACGCCGAAGAGGGATGGATCCTGATCAACTTCGCCGGCGGCCAAGGCCTCTGGGTTGCCGAGCGACTGGGGCCGGACGACGTCCGGGTGTCTCGTCCCGGCTATATCCATGAGGTTCCGCTCAACTACCGGGAGCATCCTGATTTCATGGGATCCGGGAATCTGATTCCCTTCGCCGTGGACCAGGGCTGGTACGACCCCCAGTCAGGGGAGCCCTTTCATGTGGGAAAGGTGTATGGACGGTCGGCCGGCAAGGCCGCGGCGGTCCAGCTGATCGAGGATCGGCTGCAGGCCAGGGCCGGCCGAATCGGCCTGCAGGACATGATCGAGGTGGTTCGGACGCCGGAACTCACTCGCGATTCGGCCGGTTATGGCCAGGTGGCCCACTTGCGCCATGGCGTCCATCGGGAGTTGGGTACCTTGTGGGTGGCGCCGGCCCCTCCGGTGGCGGCGCCGTTCGTCCCCTACCGCATCGGCGTTCAGGATGTGCCGCCCGAGTTCAAGAGGCATCGCTACCTCACCGCGGGCGAGGATTCCCGCCACATCCGGGAAGGGGACATGGGGCTGGAATCGACGCGGTATGCTTTCCGCGCCTGCAAGCGGTTGTTCTACCTGGCGAAATCCCACGAGGCGAAATTCCTGCCGGAGGTCATGGAGGCCTTGACCGCCTTCGAGTCGGGGCTGATTGCCCAGCAGGCGACGGTGGAGGGAATCGCGCTGGCGCTGTTCCAGGCGGGCGAGCCGGAGCTGGCACGGGCCGCCCTCACCTACTACAGTCGGACCGAAGCCCTGAATGGTCTCAGATTGGTCGAAGCCCTGGCTGAGAGCCTGGAGGCGCGCACCAAGGTGCTGTTCGGAATTCAATCGCCGGGCCCCTGAGGGGCCTGACAAGTTCGCCGAGGATCTGCGAGCATTGCGCCTTTCCGCAATGAGCCTGATCAACCCTGCCGCCACGACCGTCCCTTCGTTCTTTGGCCGTACGCCGGAGACCATCTCTCCGCAGGCCGGGCCGACGGTACGGGAGATCCTTTTCCGTCGGTGCCGCCAACCACTCTTCGCGCTCCTTTTGACCCCGCTCTTCGCCTCTGTCCGCGCCGGCGAGACGGATGACGGCCCCATTCTTCAATTCGGAGAACAGAAGCAGTTGTTGGTCGACGACCACGTCATTGCCGAGAAGCACCAGCTGGCGCGCCGGCTCGGGCGTCCCCTGAAAGTGAATGACGGCCGGCCGGTGATCGTCGACGACACTCCCTGGGAAGACTTCGGTGTGCCGATCGTCGGTGCCGTGCTCCGGGAGGACGGCCGGTTCCGCATCTGGTACCGGGCCGCCGGCTCCGGCGGGGATTCGGCGACCTTCTGCTACGCCGAATCCCGGGATGGCGTCCGCTGGGTCAAGCCCCAGCTCGGACTCGTGGAATTCGACGGCAGCCGGGCCAACAACATCTATCAGATCGGCCGTCCGCAGGTGTACTGCCCCTTTGTCGATCCCAACGAAAAGGACCCGCGCCACAAGTACAAGGCAGCCGTCGGAGCCGAGAAGGGACACGGCACCACCACCGCCCTGGCCTATTCCCCCGACGGTCTTCGCTGGAGCTACTACGACCAGGGCCGGCCCATCACCGGCCGGGCCGCGGACACCATCAACCAGGTGCTCTGGGATCCGTATGCGGGGGTCTACCGCCTCTACACCCGGACCGACTATGGAACGGGAGGAGGCAAGGGAGAGATTCGGGGAACGCGGGACATGGTCAACCCATGGACGGAGCTCCGGAGTCACCCTGGAGATTGGACGACCGTGCGCGAGTGGTGTCTGGGGCGGGAGAGTGGCAGGAAGGATTACGAGTGGGCCCGCCAGATCTACAGCTTGAACGGATGGATCTACGAGAGTGTCCAGTTCGGGCTGCTCTGGTCGCTGGAACGGCCGGGGGACAGCGAGGAGATGGACTTCTTTCTGGCCACGACTCGCGGGGATCGCCCCTGGAATCTGGAGTGGGTGTACCGGAACCAGCCGTTCCTGACCCGTGGCCCTACCGGAAGCTTCGACGCCAAATGGATCCAGCCGGCTCCCAACATCGTCACCTGGAAGGACAAGCACTGGATCTACTACGTCGGGCGTCCCATCTCTCACAGCGGCCGGGGAGGCGCTGGAGCGCCCACCGGCATCGGCCTGGCCACGGTTCCGCTGGATCGTTTCGTTTCGTTGACTGCATCCGATCGATTGGGCTGGGCCACCACCCGGCCGTTTCGGGTCGAGGGCGAGGAAGTCGAGGTCAACCTGGAGGTCCCGAACGGCGAACTCACCGTCGAGGTGCTGAATGCCGACGGTGAGCCGATCCCGGGCTTTTCCCGAGCAGAGGCCCTCGTGCTGCGGCAGGTCGACGGCCTGCGAGTGCCGGTGCGCTGGAAGAATCGGCGGGACCTGAGCCGATTGCGGGGACGAGTCGTGAAATTGCGCCTGTGGCTGCGTCGAGGCAGTGTCTACGCGTTTCGCATTTGCAGAAATCGAATACCCCAAGGCAGGGTGAAGTTGGCCTTGCGGCCGGCGCCCAAGGCCGTGAACGGCTCGAATCGCCTGCAATTCGGGAGCGGACTTCCGGGGGGGCTGCCGATCAACGAACCGTAATGATGGTGGTTTTGCGACCCAGGCGTCTGCCCAACCGGTGTCCGAGAAAACCGCCTCCCACAGGCGAAACCAGTAGGGTCGTCCACTCCAGACTTGGGTCCCAAGGAGCACTGAGGAGCGTGAGGCCGGTCAGGCCAAAGGCCGCAATGGCTCCCACAACCGCACCCCCGATCGCTGCGTCCTCCAGCACTTTCTCCACTCGGATTTCCTTGACCGAGTCTCTGGGGACCGAGGCGTCGAACCCACCGGGATAGCGGATTCCGTCGGTGGCCATGGTCACCTTGGGCAGGTAGACGCCGTCTTCCTGAACCACGACCACGCCACCACGGACGGCGCCCCCCTCCGACAGCGTGACGGTGACCTTCTCTCCGTGAAGAACGGCGGGAAGGTCCTCCCAGGCCAACTCACGGCGAATCTCCGAACCGGCCTTCACGGTCTGGGGAAGACACAACAGGACGATGGAGATTCGCGCCAGCGTCAAAGGAGCCAGCCCCGCCGCCGTGGTTATCCTGATCCATCTGCTGTTCTTGAGTGTGAGACTTGCCATGGCGCCACCTCCTCGAAATCGCTCAGTCGCTGGGATTCAACGTTCAAGCACCGGCGGCAATGGTCACCGGCGGATAATCGCTTTCCTGTCCTCCTCGTTTTTTGCACCCTCCGTACCCACGAGAGGATCTCCGCGTCGATAGATGTGATTTTTTTGCCGGAATGGGCTCACCGAAGTGGAGGAAATTAACCCGCGTGCAGCGTGCTGCGCTGCAGATTCCGGATCAAGGTCCGATTTCTCACATGGGAATGAGGTGGAATGTCTGCCGTCGCCGGGGACTTTTCTTGGGGCCCTGGCGGATACGCCGGAAGGAATCGAGCCGCTTAGTCGACGATCTTGATGATTGTAGTCTCACGATCCTTGCGTTTGCCCAACTTGTGGCCGAGAAATGCTCCACCCACAATCGAACCAAGCCAGACCGTTAAACCCGCCGCCGAGTTTCTGATAGCAGGGGGATCACCAAGCGCGAAACCTGCCCCCATCCAACATCCTAGAAGTCCGAAACCCACGGCTCCCGACCGCCGCAAGCTACCCCGCATTTTCTCCACGCGGATTTCTTTGACTGAACCTATGGCGATCGAGGTTTCGGAACCGTTAGGGTGCCTTTTCTCATCCGTGGCTCTCGTAATGCGACCGAGATGTATGTTGTCGGCCAGAACTGTGATCCCATTACCCCGGACGGCGCCCCCCTCCGAGAGTAGAATCGTGAACTTTTCCTGGCCGCTCAGAAAATCGCGAAGTTCCTCCGAGGTCATCTCGCGGCGAATCTCCGCACCGGCCTTCAACGTGTCGGGAACGCACAGCAGTGCGATCAAGAACTGCGCCAGCAGCAACGGGACCAGCCCCGTCGCCGTGGTTTTTCTGAACCAACCGGTGTTCCGGCAAGTGCAATACCTCATTGCCTATACCTCCTTAGAAATAAGCCCGCCGCCTGGGCGCGGCTCCCAAACGCCGACGTGACCGGCCGGCGTCGGATCATCGGGCTCCCGTTCTTGCTGTTGGTGGAGACGTCCGTACCAGGAAACGCTCTCATAACAACGAATGTGATTTCTTCGCCGGATATGGCTCACCGAAGCGGGTAGCGTCTCAGGACGCATGGCTACTACAATCCCCGTGCCGCTGGCGCCCCGCGAAACCCGGAGCGGCCTTCGGCATCCGTTGTAGACCGGGCGTGAAAATGGAGGAATAGAGAATGCAGAGACGCAACTTTCTCGGCTGTGCGCTGCCCTCAGTGGCGGCGATGGGATCCTTGGGGCGGGAAGTTCTGGGGGGCGTCGAGCCGTTGGGATCGAGCGGCGGCGTCCTTCCAACGAGGCTTGGGCCAAGCCCGGGCCGGGATGGATCGATGGTGGTGGGAGCCATCTCCGGCCACGGTCATGCCGGGGGACATGTGCGCGTCCTGGACCAGCTTTCGGAGGTGGGCAAGATCCACGTCTGCGCCGCCACGGAACTTGCCGACGTCGAGAAACTCGCCGCCGGGTCCTCCAAGGTGGCCTCGAAGTCCACCAACCTTGGCCGATTTCTGGCAAGGGACGACCTGGATGCGGTGACGGTCTGCGCCCGTCCCGACCAGGCCCCCGCCATTCTGGAGCAGGTCGTCTCCGCCGGCCTGCCGGTCCTGTACGACAAGCCGGCGGCGACCCACTCGTCGCACCTCCGCCGGGTGGCGGAACTGGCGGAGAAGAAGGGCGTGACGGCCGGCGCCATGCTCCAGTGGCGCTACAACCCCATGGTACTGGACTTGAAGCGGGCGCTGGCCGACGGAGCCCTGGGCCGCATCATGACGATCGAGGCCAAGCTCTTGAACGGCCTGCTGGAGTATCGGGACACCTCCACCTACCTCTTCGACCCCAAGACCTCGGGCAGCGGCATCCTGTCCTGGTTGGGGTGCCATTGCATGGACCTGGTGTTGGGCCTGATGCAGGAGCGGGTGGTGGAGGTCATGGCCATGGTGGGCAACCTGAACCCCGAGAAGGTCCCCGTCGAGGACACCGGGTTGCTGTTGTTGAGCTTCGAGAGCGGCAAGCTGGGGACGTTCCAGGCCGGATATCACATGAAGGGGAGCCGGGCCGTCTACGACTTCTACGTCGGCATGCGCGGAACGGAAGGCTATTCCATCCTGCCGCTGGTGGAGCCGGTGGAACACGGGACGACGAATGCCGCCGTTGCGGGCGGAACCTACACTCTCTACAGTGAGGCACGGCATTGGGTCAGCGGCCGCCGTCACCGGAAGACCTACGAGATTCCGCAGACGCCGGGTTACGGCGGCATTATGGCCGAAGAGTTGTTCCGCGACTTTCTGGAGGCGTCCCGGACCGGGGCCCCGGCCCCCTCGCCGATTCGGGACAACGTCCACATGCTGGAGATCATCGAGGCGGCCAAGGAATCATCGGCCGGCCGCCGGGCCGTGCGGATTCCGGCCTGAGGATTTCAGGGCGGGAATCGAGGTCCGAGAGTCCGCAGGGACAGGGCTCACGGGAGGACCATCATGACGAAGAAGCTGAACCGGAGGGAGTTTCAGCGAAACGTGGGCGCGCTGACCTTGGCGGGGGCCGGAGTCGCGTCGGCCCGGCCTCTTGAGGCCAAGACGGAGCGCCTTTCGCTGCCGCCTTTGTTCTACAACAACGACGGCAGCTTCCTCTTCTATCCCTCCCCTCCCTGGGCGCCCGAGGATTTCGTCTACGAGGCCGTGGGGCGGTTCATCGGGACCAAGATCGGCGCCGTCGTCTGCCACATGTTCGGCTTCGGCGACGCGGTTCCCCTGTTTCCCACCCGGGTGGCCGATGCCCGGGGCATCGATCGGGACAGCTTTCTTCACGTCAGCGAGTGGAAACAGCAGACTTGTATCCAAGGGCTTCTGGACCAGGGCATCGATCCCTGGCAGCTGTCTCTGGAGCTGGCTCACGAAGCCGGCCTGCAGTACTGGATCGGCATGCGCTTCAATGATCTACACGGTCCCCGCTTTCAATGGCCGAGCCACTTTCGGGTTGCCCATCGAGAATACGAGTTGGGAGACAACTGTGGTTCGGGCGTCCATAGTCCTGAAAGCGTCTACGCCGAGAAATGCGTCGGCCTCAACTTCGCAATACCGGAGGTCCGGGCGCACCGTCTGCAACTGGTAGAGGACGCGTGCACCCGCTATGACGCCGACGGCTTCGAGTGGGATTTCCTGCGCGAGCCCGGGCACTATTTCCCCGACATCGAGAAGGGGAGGCCGATCCTGACCGGGTATCTGCGTGAAGCCAGGGCCTTGTTCAACCGCATCGGAGCCGATCGGGGCCGGCCCCTGGGATTCGGGGTCCGGGTGCCGGCAACTCTGGGAAAGTGCCGTCAGACCGGACTGGATGTGAAAACCTGGATCCAGGAGGGATTGGTCGACTACGTATCGCCCGGAGTCCATTGGGATACGGCGACGGGAATTCCCTTCGATAGGTTCGTCGCTCTGGCTCAGGGGACCTCATGCCGGGTCTATGCCTGCACTTCCGAACAAGTGGGGCCGGGCTACCATCGGCGTCCGCCCGCGGCGACACTCCGGGCCGGAGCCGCCAACGCCTGGCGGCAGGGGGTCGACGGGATCTACATGTTCAACTTCCACCACCATATCGGCCACAACCTGAAGGAAGCCGAGGTGGTGTTCCAGGAACTGGGAGATCCCAAGACGCTGGAGCACAAGGACAAGCTCTATACCGAGGTCGGCTGTTTCGACTGCCTCAAGAAGTATCCTCGCAGCAGCGACGTCTTCCAGGCCTTCGTGCATCAGCTGCCGGAGGCGTTGGCCGAGGGGAAGGCCAAAAAGGTGGAGGTCCTGGTGGCGGACGACCTGGACATGGCGCGTCGAAGAGGCATGCTCCAGGAGATCAAGTTGAGTCTGACGGTGGTGGGTCTGACGTCGGAAGACGTGCTGGAGCTGAAGTGGAACGGGCGTCCGTTGCCTGAGAACCCAAGTCTGGAAATTCCCATGAACCGCGTCGGGCCGGGACCCATCGAGTACCAGGGCAACTACATCATGTCCTACGATCTCACGCACGGAGACTGGATCCGGCAGGGAGCGAACCGGTTGGAAGCCACCCTCAAGAAGCGGAACCCTCAGGTCCTGATCGAAATGATCCTCCACAGCCTGGAGCTGAGCATCGAATACCGGACGCTGCCCACACGGGTGTAACGGGGGCATAACGTTCGTCGAATGCGGCAACTCGTATCGAGGTTGACTCCAAAATCCGGCTGCAACATCCTTCAAACACAAATCCATCCCGCCGAGAAACCGTTGGCGAAGGGAGACAGCGGCGCATGACAGGTGACACGACAGCCACCGCACGACCCATCAAAACCGGCATTTGGGTTAACGGGACGTATCATATCTTTGGAGGAATCCAGCATGAGCAACGTTGTAGCTTTTCGTCGTAGAGGGTCTTTATTCTCACCGGAGCAGTTGAATGAACTGAGAAGCGGGAGTATCAAAGAGGATCCAAAATTGACCCGTGCCTATTTGGGGAAATCGGACGGCACCGCAAGCGTCTACCGCAGAGCAAATAAGAAACTGGATGCGTGGTTGTGCGGACGTACTCTCACCGATGAATTGCTCGCGGATTTCATCACCGCCGAGCACGAACGGGGCTTGGCCCCTCCCAGTATCTGTATCACCGTGTCAGCGGCGAAGTTTCGCGCGAAGGCACTCAGGCACCCTTCCCCCTATGGAATGGAGACGGAGGCAATGCTGAGCATGGCACGGCGGAAGGGAGCAGGAAGAGGGCGAGGAAGTGCCGCGCCCGTCACCATGGAAC
Organism: Acidobacteriota bacterium; assembly: GCA_965263035.1. GTDB lineage: Bacteria > Acidobacteriota > UBA6911 > RPQK01 > JAJDTT01 > JAJDTT01. The sequence goes on along the minus strand of OZ253580.1, from coordinate 1,794,052 downwards.
AGGTACAGAAGATTTGTCGGACGGCAACCGCGAGAGGCAGCTTGTGGGGTGCCAGAGATGCTTCACTCATCTCCCTCATGTTCGTTTCCGGATTGAGGGTGTCGGAAGTGACCCATCTGGATGTTGAGGACTTGGAAGTTCAAAAGGAAGGGTCCGGGCTTCTGACAATCAGAAGATCAAAAACAGATGCGTATGGGGCTGGGACCGTTTTACCAGTTCCCCAAAAAGTCGTCTCCATGGTGATGAAGTGGGTCGGAATGGCCGGCATCGTCTCGGGTGTGCTGTTTCCCGCTATCCAAAAATGCGGGTTTGATATTAACCCGGTTGTGACCGACCGAAGGATGACAACTTTACACGTTGGTAGGCTGGTCCCGAAGCGGGCCAGCGTCGCTGGGGTGACTACGAGTTCCCATGGCTTACGCCGTGGATTCGCCCAGCACTTGGCCTCAATGGGAATGAGGGATAGTGAGATCCAAACCGCCGGACGCTGGAAGACTCCTGCCATGGTCAGCGTCTATCTGAGGAATCAGAAGGCCACACAGTCACGGGTGGCGAAGATGATGGAATGGTAAGTGCCTATGCGTCTATGCTAGACTGATTGGGTACTAAACATAGCTGCCGCTGGTAACACGACATCCAGGGCGGGCCGGTGGCTGACTTCCTGTTATAGTCGCCGGTGAAACTCCACCTCTTCCCGTGGCCACTTACCACGGGAAGAGGTGTGTCCACCCTTCTCGACAACACCCTCCTAGTTGCTTTGTATCTATCTGTGCTGTAGTATTGAATCGAATATTAAATACATTCTCTTTGAAAGGGAGGAAACACAATGTCTAAACAACTGTTTATCATGAGTCCAAAGGGTGAGGTCCACCGTATGGACCTACCGACGCGGGACCGCCATATCGGAGTTCTACTGTCCCCGGAGGAAATGGAGGCTTTGGAGTGGATCAGACGGTTTCATGGCAGACTGTCCATAAGTGACGCCTTTCGGTCCCTCTTGTCTGAATTCGTGCTGAGTCACGAGGCGGGAGACGTGGGTCCGCACTTCCCCGAAAAGGCCGTTAAGAAATTGCGCCTGCTACGCAAGATCGGGTTCACCTTCCCGCTGCTCCCGGCTGGCAAGTAAAACAGATACACCCCCGATCCAGTGTTTAGAGACCATGGACCAGGGGCGAAAACAAAGGGAGAGAAGAACATGACATCTCACCGCTACAATACTACAGAGAAACGAAAGCCGCTACGAGCTAACCTGAGCACGGAAGAAAAGGAAAGGCGGATCGTCGAGCGGGCACCGCTGTTAGGTGGACCGGCCACTCCTCCACGAGTCAGGATGTTCAAGAGCATGTACAAGTTGATGGGTCCCCCCGAGAGCGCCACATACCAAAATGGATTCGTGAGAATGGGCGTTGAGCGATTTAGCACCGAGCTTGGAGATCCTTTCACGCCGGACCAACTAGCCCGGATATCTCATCAGAAAGATTGATAAAGGCCGCGTTTTCTGCTATAAGTGTTGTGTAATCAATAACTTACAAAGCAGAAGGGACGCGACCTTATGACCGCAGAGTGTACCAGAATAAAGCTCAGATTTCAGGGCCTGGACGGACGGGATGTCGTGGGCCGGTTCGACGGCGGCGAGATCACCTCCGACGCCGGTGGCGTGCTCCTGCGCGAAGTGGAGCAGCGGACCCGGATTCTGGGTCGTCTGAGCGAATGCTTCACCGACTATCGAGACTCGGATCGAGTCGAACACCCGGTGGAGGCGTTGATCAAACAGCGGGTGCTGGGGCTGTGCCTGGGCTACGAGGACCTCAACGACCACGACGAGTTGTGCCGGGACCGGCTCTTGGCGCTGTTGTGTGATCGAGATGATCTGACGGGGGAGTTCCGGCGCGTGGAGTCGGATCGAGGCAAGCCGCTGGCAGGCAAGAGCACCCTGAACCGACTGGAGCGGACTCCGTTGGAGGGACCGGAGGGCGCGTACAAGAAGATCGTGGCCGACCCGGCGGGGATGGACGAGCTGCTGCTGGAGGTGTTTGTGGAAGCGCATCCGGAGCCCCCGGAGGAGGTGATCCTGGATGTAGACGCCACGGACGATCCGCTGCATGGGAAGCAGGAGGGACGGTTCTTCCACGGCTATTACAAACGCTACTGCTACCTGCCGCTGTACGTCTTCTGTGGGGAACACCTGTTGCGTGCGCGGCTGCGCACGGCGGATCGAGGCGCGGCCCACGGGGTGGTGGCGGAGTTGGAACCAATCGTGAGGCGGCTGCGTGAAGCGTGGCCCCAGGTGCGGATCACGGTTCGAGGGGACAGTGCCTTCTCCAACGACGAGTTGATGGTCTGGTGCGAGAAGGAAGGGATCGATTACGTCCTGGGGTTGGCGCAGAACGATCGGCTGAAGCGGAGGATCGCGACCCGGATGGAGACCGTCCGGCAGTTGCAGCGGGCGATCGGGAAGGCCGTGAGGCAGTTCCAGGAACTGCGCTATCAGACGCACAAGAGTTGGTCGTGCGAGCGCCGGGTGGTGGCGAAGGTGGAGCACCTGCCCCGGGGAAAGAACCCGCGATTCATCGTGACTTCGGTCCCGGTCCAGGAATGCGATGGGCGAAGATTGTACGAGGAGGTCTACTGCGCGCGGGGAGACATGGAGAATCGGATAAAGGAACAGCAGATGGGTCTGTTTGCGGACCGCACGTCGACCCGGAAGCTGGCGGGGAATCAACTGCGGTTGTATTTCTCGGCATTCGCCTACGTGATGATGGAGACGTTGCGACGGGTGGGGCTGGCGGGGACGAAGCTGGCGCGGGCGCAGAGCTGGACCCTGCGGGTGAGATTGCTGAAGATCGGGGCACAGGTCCGGATCACCAGCCGCAAGGTCTGGTTGTCCTTTTCCGAGAGCTATCCGTATGCGGCGCTGTTGAGGACGGCTCTGACGCAAGTGCAAGCCCTCCCGCTTCGCTGTTAGCAACGGATGGAAAGAACTCTTTGGACGATGGCGACTTGGGAGTCCCCAGGATGGACTGCGCCCCGGAGTGGGCACCGGGTCGAGAGTCGTCGCTCAGAAGCGCAGGATGGGCGTCAAAAGGCTCTGGAGAAGCGCTGCATCTGGCCGTTGGTCGGCACGTTCGAGCACGAAAACTGCCTCTTGAACTCGTATGGATAAAGAATCACCCAGACGACGGTTCAACTTCCGTTTATTGTTCTACTGATGAGAAATGCAGGCTAGAGGAGATCGTTGACGAGTGTGAGGAGGCCCGAAGCCGGTTCACCAACTCAGAAGAGGGTCTGAAAAGCTGGAAAGGGAGAAGGGACGGGTTAAGAGGCGGGCGTCGTCGCAGAGGTCGCGCGCGACCTAGATGGACCCACATCATCAACGACTACGAAAGTGGACTGACGCAAGTTCAATGCGCCGGGAAATGGGGTGTGAGTCAACAGCGGGTGTCTCAGATTTTGCAGGAACACAGGAACACCAAGATCACCAAGGCACCGAAGCCCATGGCGAAGCCTGTTTTACACACATCCACATCAAGACCCACATCAACGTTGGATGCCCGGATTGAGGACTTCCTCTCCTATCCAACACCATCAATGATTGAGGGTCTGCAAAATGACCTCCAACTGGCACAGAGACTATTTGGAGAAGGGGCAAAAGACGCCTATCTAGACCTGGCCGAGTGGGTAGGAGAACGGCAAAAGAGAATGGGGTGGAAGTTACTTCGGCTTCTGGGCACGGGTCAGTTGGCTTTGTGCCGGGAGTATTTGGAGTGGGTGGAGTCTCAGCACTGGATCACTACCAAGAACACAAGCGGTCTCTCACCCACTAGCAAGATCTTCCAACTGTTTCGCCAGAACTGGAGGAAGTACGAGGTCATGGGTCGAGATCCTGTCACGGGTGAGGATTCGGACTAATGGCACCTCCACTCGGTACAACTTGTACAAGCGAACATTACACCAAAGAACCTCCTAAGAGTAAGATTCCTCCTAAGAGGAAGAGAAGAGAAGAGAAAAAATTAACTCTTAGGTTCTTGGTGTGAGGTTCGCTTGTACTCGCTTGTACCAGGAATCCCCCATATCTTAAAAAATTGATAAGTGAAAAATCCGCCACCGACGTTTTGTGAGTGCGGAGTATTATAGGTTTGTAAGAAGACAAACCGACGTGGTTAGTCCAAATCATTAACTCGTTGCGTTGCCATTGTGGGCAACGCAAACCTCGAAGGAGGATGGAGAATGAAAAGAATCGACTATTTCTTTGGTCAGGTCGTGTCAGGGAGGATTGTCGCTGAGGGATTGGGCAAGGCACCCCGAGGCGCCCTGGATCCAAATTGGCTGAAGCCAGAATGGCTGAAACAGGCGTGGGATATGGCTCACGCCATGGAGAAGATCAGCGACGGCGATGACGATGAAAAACTGTACCAGGAAATCGAGAGAAATAGAAACCGGCCCATAAAGCCGCCACACGCCCTCTAAGCGTTTCGGGGTCCATGGATACGTGTCCACCCGCGTTATGCGGTCAGGGTGCCATACAAGGGCAGTATCCATGGACCCATCGTCCCCACCTTGCCGCTTGTCCCTTCCGTGAAAACGAAACACCCAATTTATCGTATACTGGCTTCATGAGAAGACTGCCGGCAATAGTGGCGGATGTACCGGAATACACCCCGCGCCTGGACTCTGTGAGGCGGCTTTGGCTGCGAGTGTTGACGGTCTCGTTGTCGGACTGCCTGGGCTGCGGGCCAGCGCTCGATCACGGTATACAGCGGGAAGCGCAACTGGACGCCCTGGAATGGCTTGCCTCGGAGCGGGGTGACGTGGGAACGGTCGTCTGGATTTGCGGGGCATTCGACCTGAGTGTCGAGGTTCTACGAAAAGCCGTCGATCGAGAGTTGAAGCGCCCGAAGACAAGCCGGGGCACGCTGATCCGAAGGTTGGGACAGACCAGGATAGGTTAGTAACTAATGCAGTGTCCACTAAACAACTATATGACAGTGCAATAGATCAGGTCCAAAGATTCACTAAGGCACAGATTATCACGGTATCAGGCGCGAACATGTGCACTAACATGTTCATAAAAAGGGTTCCCTACCCCCCGGCCCGAATCCGTGAAACCGGGTTTCCACCTCAGGTCTCAATATATGTCAGGGTTTATGGAATTATAGGAATACACTGATAAGAATACGTGCATATAATTAGGAAGCACACATAGATGATTTCACAATTTCCGTACCCTGACACCCCCTGGGGTCTCCAGGTCCAGGCTCGAATCCTGGACCCGAATGGCCGCTCCGTAGTCGCCTACTCCATGGGGAGGTCGAACGGAAAAAGTGTTGAAGCCGCACGACTTGCGGTCTATTTTTCAGCCGGACCCGGACACGCTCCCGGATATGACGTGCTCATTGCTGGTCCGACTTTGGGACAAGCTGGAATCAGTTGGAGAGACGCCGTGGACGCCTACTGCCGAATGGTCCCGGACTGGAAGGAAATAGGCGTAAAAATCCGAGATTATCCGCAATTAAAACAAATCGAATTCCCATGGAATGTCAAATTGTGCGCCGTAGCAGGGTCGGCGCACTCACTGACAGGAAAACGATTCAAGTGCGCCATCATAGACGAACCGTCCAGCTTTCCAAATACTCGCGGACAAAGGGTTTTTAACGCCTTGCGGACCGGACTCGGGAAGACTCCCGGATCTAAATTGATCATCACCGGGACCAGGCCAAGTGACGGCGCAGGCCACTGGTTTGAAGACCTGTTGAAATCTTCCGGTTTGATCTGGCACGCCGAACGGGACTCCGATCCATTGGACCCGAAAACATGGCGGTCTGCTAATCCATCGTTGGGTCTACCCGGATTTGAGGCCCTGGAATCTGCCATCAAAGAGGAATCCGAAGACGCCGCGAAATCGGCCGCTGCTATGGCGTCTTTCAGGAATCTGCGGCTGAATATGGGTAATTCCGAGTTGGTTGAAGATGTTTTATGTACGTCGCACGAATGGACTCGCATGGCCGAAACCGACACGCTCCCGGAACGATCCGGTCCCATGGTCCTGGGCTTGGATTTGGGCGGAGGTCGCAGCATGACGGGTGCTGCCGCCTATTGGTATCAAACGGGACGGCTGGAAGTGGCCGGATACTTCGGAGACATTCCCACGCTTGCCAGACGGGAAGAGAAAGACGGAAATATAGGGGTCTATTCGTCCATGGTCCGAAGGGGCGAGTTGGTGATGATTCCAGGGACCCGAACGACACCCCCGGCCCTGGTCCTGTCCGACGCCATAGAACGATTCGGGACGCCGGAAGTGGTACTGGCGGACCGCTACCGTAAACCGGAACTGGAAGACGCGCTGGCGTCTCTTGGCCTACTTGTGGAGTGGAGGGGACTTGGATTCCGTGACAGTTCAAACGATGTTAGGGAGTTCACCCGGACGCTGTTAGAGAAGAGAATAAGGTCCAGACCATCTCTACTTATGCGGATCGCTCTGGCGGCATCCCTGTTAGTGCGGGACCCGGCGGGAAATCCGAAGATCACGAAACGATCCAGGGAAGGGGCGCAACGAAATAATGATGCTGCGATAGCTGCGGTTCTGGCGATAGGGGAAGGGTCCAGGAGGTCCAGGCAAACGCCACCGCAACTGTACTACACCCCCCCGGCCTCAGAGTGGATCGCATGACGAGGAAAGAGGCTCATAGGCGCGTCTACAATACCAGGCGTTGGAAATCCCTCCGTTCCTGGAAATTGTCCCTGTCCCCGATCTGCGGGTGCGGACGCCTTGCAACCACTGTCCACCACGTTGAACCGATCCGGCAAGGTGGCGACCCGTGGGACGTGGATAACCTGCAAAGTGTCTGTTATCGGGACCATAAAATGCTCCATGAGGCCATGGACCGCCCGGAGCGGACGGCATGGGGACAAGCTGTGTTTGATTTATTGTACACACATACAGGATAATGGATAAGTGTACAACAAAATGAATCGACCAGGGAGGATAAGACATTGACTCAGATTCAGCAGCTTGAAGTCCGCAAGTCCACTCTACGGACCGAAATAAACACATTACTATTCGCCGAAGGGACACTGACGGAAGATCAGACTACGACCCTAACGCAGAAGCGGGCCGAACTTGAAGATGTAGAAAGCCGCTGGCGGATCGCCGTCGAAACTGCGCCGGACCCGAAGGAACGGGAGAAGGAAACCCAGAACCGCGACCTATCCGCCGATCAATTGGAGTTCGCCCGCCTGGAAGACGGCGTGAACCTGTCCGGCTTCCTGTTTGGTCGGCCCACGGGCGAGAGTCTGGAATATCGGCAGGAAACCGGCGGCGGAGATTCTATCCCTTGGGTCGGACTCCTGGACCATGCAGAGCGGGTCCAGATTCGCGCCGATGCCTACAGCGAAGCCCCGGCCACCGGAACCGCCGTCAATGTCCAGAGCATTATTGACCGAGTGACCGCGAGACTGTCCGCGAGACGCATGGGATGTCAGTTTCCAATGGTCCCACGTGGGACAGCCGCATGGCAGCACGTGTCCTCCGGCGTCACCCCGGCCTCGGCAGCGAAGGGCGCAACCGTGGACGCCTCCGCCTGGACCCTGACGCCGAAGACTGCGACCCCGAAGCGGGTCCAGGTCCGTGTCGGCTGGCGGCGCGAAGACGCCGCAATGGTCGCCATGTTTGAAGACGCTCTGAGGCGTGAAGCTCGCGCAGCTCTGGAAGAAAGTCTGGACCAAATGTCCCTCAATACCTTCGGGACCGGAAACGATGTTATCAACGGTCTGCTGCCGTCCCTGACGGCGGGCGCGGACTTGAACGACATCTCTGTCGGGACCGTCCTGCAAGGCATGGCGAGTGTGATTGACGGCAAATATGCCAGCGACTTGAAAATGGTAAAGATCGCACTGGGTGTCCAGTCCTATCGTGTCCTGGTCGGGACACTAACGAGTATCGGGCTGCCCCAACTGGCGGCGGACCTGTCCGGCCTGATATCTGACGTGGGGTCGAGTATTTTCACGTCGGCGCACATTCCCGACCCGGCATCTAACAAGCAAGACTCGTTGACGTGGTGCGGCAAAGCGGACCATACCGCCGCCGTGTCTCCGGTTTGGGAAGACGGACTGACTTCGATTCTCGATACCTACACGGGGTCGGCGAAGGGCGAGGTTTACGTCGATCTTATCTTGTTGACCAACTTCAAGCTGATCGACGCCAAGGCGTATTCCCGGCGCAAGTTGTCGCTCCCGTAAGGCGTTCACGCCATGCTGGAAATCAGACAAGACAACGGAGACGGTCCCGGCATCGTCTCCGGGGTCGCCATCGTGTACGGGCAGCCATCCCTGATCCTGGATCGCCTGGGGACCCGTGAACGCATCCAACCGGGCGCATTTGGCGAGCTGGCGGGTCCGGTTTTCATGAATCTGGGCCACCGCCGGGACCGCTTGTTAGGGCGGTTTCCCGATGGCGGCCTGGTCCTGACGGACACGCCCACGGCCCTCCGCTTCTCCCTGACGCTCCCGGACACGGGCGACGGGAGAGACGCGGCCGTCTTGATCCGTGGCGGTATCCTCGAAGGCGTCAGTATCGAGTTCGTCCGGCGTCAGACTCGGGCGCAAGGGAAGGTACTGGTTGTCTCGGTCGGCACCCTTCGCGGGCTGGCTTTGGTGGACAGACAAGCCTATCCACGGTCGGAAGTGGAAGAGATCCGCCACCTCATAGAAACAGACCCGGAACCGCGCCGGAGGCCGAGAAAATGGCTGGTCTGACGCTGCTACGCCTGGAGACCCAGCCGAAGGTCCAGACCCGTTCGGACGCCCTGTCCGAATGGCTACCGCAGAATCAGGTGAGTGTCTATAAAGGATCGGTCGGGGGACGGGTCCCGGCGGTTGTGAGTGCCTGTTCCGCAAGGCTGGCGTCTGCCCTGTCCGCTGGTGCTCCACCGGATACGATCCGCCCATGGATTCCTTGGGCGGCTGCGCGGCTGGTCCAGAATGGACAGGCCTTCTTTGTCGTTCGCATCATGAACGGATCGCCCATGCTCTACCCGGCGCACGTCGTCTCATTAAGAGGTCGCTTGGATGCGCTGATCTATGACGTAGAAATCCCTGGGCCTGATCGTAGCGTCACGCTCAACGGACTAGGGCCGGAGAGTGTCGCCCACTTGAAGCTACACCCGGACCCGTCTCGGCCATGGCGTGGGCGGTCTTGGCTGGACGTGGCCGGACCTGACGGCGTAGCACTCGCCCGGCTTGTACTCCGGTTTGGGGAAGAGACTGCCGGACCGACTGGGAAGGTACTGGCACGGGTCGCAGGGGCGAGCGGCGGCGCAGTGGACTGGTACGCTCATACCTCCAAGATGCTATCGAAAATGCGTGGCGGCGCTTCTGTCCTGGGAGACAATATGCAAGGCAATACACCCCCCGCGTTACTTCGCCTGGGTGTAGACGTGCCTGGGCCTGTCCTGCAACTGTACGAGAAGCTGGGCGCAGCCGTGGCGCAGTCGCTTGGATTCCCTCCGCAACTGGTAGGGATCACGGCCACCGGAGCGACTGCACGGCGCGACACGCTGGCCACCTGGATCCGGGGTGTCGTCTCCGGTTGGGTCTCCACCTGGGCGGAAGAGTTCGCCCGAGTCCTGGAAACGCCGTTTCAGTGGAACATGGCCGAATCCTTGCAAGCGGACAACCTGCCCGGACGCATCCGGGGTGCTGCCACTTTGCGGGCGGCGGGGTGGTCTGCGGAAGATGCCGAACGGCTGGCGGGTCTGAGATGACGGGATTCAGAGTGATTATGGGCTATTAGACAAACGGCGGCTCGGGAAACCCATTATCCACACGCCATTTTAAGAACTCTCGACCCCGAAGAGAGAGACTTATCCGCTCCTCCTTCCCAATAATCAGCGCTTGGAGCTGAAGGTAACCAAGCCACTCGCCAAACGCTCGGTCCTTGTACGTCATCGGGAAGTTAACGACGGCGGTGTCGTAGAAGCGGGACTTGAGTTCAGCCGTAGTCGTCAGTGTGGGCTGTATGTTGAGGAACATCAGCGATCTTAACTGACTTGCATAGATGACACTATGAACTGCCTCGAACTGGCGAAAGATGAACGTTCTGGCCAGCGTCTTCAACAAGAATTTTCTAGTGAAGATTGGATCAGTGATTCCTCGATCCTGCAATTCTTTTTCAATGTCAGACTCTACCTCAAGAAACAGAGGACTCTCGAACTCGTCATAGAACTCGGTGGGGGCGTCAGGCCTTCTGGCCGAGGGTTGCGGGTCCTTGTAGGCACGGTCGCCTTCCTCGCCGAAACGGAAGCCCTCCTTGCCGAAACTCTTGGCTCGGCCAAGGAGCTGGCGGATCTGTTTTCGGAACAGCAACAAGAAAGCCACTCCAAAGAGGACCGCAGCCATGGGCCAAGCGACAAACGAAAGGCAACTTAGATCCTCCATTGCTTGTCAAGTTTAACAATCAGGTGTGATATTTCGGGTGGCGGCCAACATCATTCTTCCAAATCCGGCATTTGGAAGAGCGCACGCTGGAGATCCCGGCCATCCCGTGCTAGAGAAGATGGCCCGGTCCTGAGACGGCAGGTGTGCTAGTCGGAGGTCCCTACTTGGAACTTCTCCTGCAAGCCCTCCACGGGCAGCGGTCCCAAACCTAGCAGCCCCAGTGTCGGGGATTGAAACAGAACTCAGTCCCCGGCACTTCATTCCTGCCTTGACTTCCTGGGGAAGCATGAGCGGTCATTTCTCCGAAGGCCCATCACTCTGCTCGGCGTTGGCTCGTCTGACCTTCTTTACCGTGACCCATATCGCAATGACCAATACCCAGATCCATCCGCCCCTAATCCATATCCAATTCCAGAAGACCGTCACTCCCCAGTAGATCCACTCGATCCAAGAATTGAAAATATCTTTGGCGTGGTCAGCTGGTCCCTTTTCATCGTGGTTCAGGATATGAGCGACCAAGAGACCCAAACAGAACCAGGTCAATACAGTATGTCTTCTCTCCATTTTCATTTGGCCCTTGTCGCTGTTTGAAACCGATCACTCCAGGGTTCGATTCCCGACGCCGGCTCCATTGCGGATGCTAACAGAACAGCGTCCCGGACCAAATTAGGACACTGCCAACTGCCGCCACACCACGCCGAAATTCCAGACCAACCAAATACGACGACCGGGTGAAGATCCAGGCCACGCCTTGGGAGGGGCGCATCTCCCTCCCTTCCTTCTTCCCTTGCGCCTGTCACCCCAGCGTGATAGATCTATCCTCATTCAAGCAGTTTCTCTGCATCGCCGGTTGAAAAACCGGCATTTTCATCATGCCCTACCATCCTTCGAGCAAGCCGCTGGCTCAGTGCTTCGACGAGGATGCCGAACTGGCCGTCCGGGCGGAGGAGCTCGGTTTCGACGAGTTCTGGATCGGCGAGCACCATACCATGAGGTTCGAGCCCATCGTGGTCCCCGAGGTGTTCATCGGCCGCGTACTCGGAGTGACCGAACGCATTCGTCTGGGGGCCGCGCCGGTGTGCCACAATCTGCACCATCCCGCCTACGTGGCCACGCGGCTCGCGTTTCTGGATCACCTCTCCAAGGGACGGCTCAACCTCTGCTTCGGACCCAACAGCGTCAGCACCGACATGGAGCTCTACGGCCAGCATCCCAAGGATGGCGGTGCGATGACGCGGGAGTCGTTGGACGTCATCCTGAAACTGTGGGCGTCGGACCCGCCCTACCACCACGATGGGAAATTCTGGCAGTTCTCGCTCGAAGAGAACGTCGATGAAGCGACGGGGATCGGATACATATTCAAACCCCTGCAACAGCCGCATCCACCGATCGCAATACCGGGGCTCAGCCGCAACTCGGGCTCCCTCAGCTTGGCGGGCCAACGCGGGTACGCTCCCTTCTCGGCCGCACTCGCCGCTGGAAACGTCTTGGCGGACAACTGGGCGACCTACGCCAGGGCCGCCGCCGAGGCGGGCCGGGAAGCCGATCCTGCCGACTGGAAGGTCTGTCGCGCCATTTTCCTCGCCGACACCACCGAGGAGGCCGTGAAGCTGGCGCGCAACAACTCGGTGGGCGGGAACTACGAGTACATCGCCTCCCTGCTGGACAATTCGCTGGGGCACCGGGGGATCCTGAAGCGCGACCTAGACATGCCGGACGCCGACTGCAACCTGGATTTCTGGCTGAAAGAGCAGATCATCGCCGGGGACGTGGACGAGGTGCTCCGGCGCCTGCTGGAGCTCATGGAAGAGAGCGGTCCCTTCGGCACCCTGGTCCTGATGGGCTTCGACTGGGACGACAAGGCCAGCTGGATCCGCAACCTGGAACTGTTCGCCAAGGAGCTGATGCCCGCCTTGAACAAGGCCGTTGCCGACGTCGCGGCATGACCGGAGGGGCGACTTTCTTGTCGCCTGACTGAGGAGGGGGGCTTCAAGCCCCCCAGACCCCCCAATCGGCGGCAAGAAAGCCGCCGCTCCTACGCAGTTTCACAGCTTCAGGATGCGGGCCGCCGTCCCGCCCATGATCTTGGCGAGGTCCTCGGCACCGAGGAAACGGCAGTATTTCTCGATCCAGTCGCGGGACTGCCGGTAGGTGCAGAAGCGGTTCTGGAAGGGCATGTCGGTGCCCCACAGCAGTTGATCTGGACCGACGTGTTCCACCATCGCCTCCAGCGTGGGCCACACCTCCCGGTAGGGGTAGTCGAAGAGATCGCCGAGCCGCACCGGAAAGCTCACCTCCAGATTGCATTTCGGATTCCGGAAAGGCTGCCAGATGTCCTGCGGCAGACGGACCCCATTCCCATCCAGAAACACGCGCCACGGAAACCCGTGGGTGAGACTGCACACCGTGTCCGGATACCGTTCCATCCAACGCATCAGGATCCCCAATTCGTTGAGATACCCGAGGCGCTGGTCCTCGACGGACACCGCGCCGGGTCCCGTACCCAGGGTGAAGAAGACCGGAACCTTCCAGGAGGTGGCCGCCTCCCAAAACGGCCGGTAGGGGCCATCGTCCCAGGGCTCATCGCTGCTCACGTATCCCAGAGGGGGAATGAACTTGATGGCGTGAAGACCGAACCCGTTGATGGCCGTGTCCAGTTCCCGGATCACGGCGTCGGTTTCAGACGGAATCCGCCACTCATCCACGGGAGCCATGGAGCGAAGCCGATCCGGGTAGAGGCGCACGCTGTCCGCCAGGTAACGGCTGTCCCGGACCAACATGGGATCGGTGTGGAGCAGCGTCACGTCCACGCCGGTGTAGTCCATCTCGGCGATGAGGCTGTGGGGAGTAAATTCCAGGTTTCTCAGGTTGGGTGGGTAAAACTGTTTGGTGAAGTCTTCTCCGTCGACGGTCCAGACGACTCCGCCCCGCTCGTGATCCACTCGAAAGTTCACGTCGGGCAGGTCGGACAGACTCTTGAATCCCCCTGGCGCCAGAGGCTCGGATGAGGCAGGCGCCCGGTCTCGGATCCTCCAGGCGGGCTGATGATGTCCCGCGTGAGCCGCCTGGATCCAGGCCAGGTGCTCTTTGGAGTTGGCATGCCCAGCCGGCTCGTCCCCGGGCAGAAACACGTAGGCGTGCGAGTCTACGATCATGGTCCTTCCTTTTTTCTCCGGGATGCCACCTCCGGACGGGCCGCTCCCGGGTTGTCGGTTCGACCTTTCGGAGGAGTCACTGAGGCAGGATCCGGCCAGCAGACCTGCCGCCAAACCGACCGCCCCTTTGATGAAATCCCGTCTCCTGGGCGTCGTCTTCATCCCGTTGCTCAAAACTGGATCACATCCAACTTGCAGGGAAACGCAGACTCCTACTCCAAGTCGGACAACGCGAACGAGAGGATGTTCCCGCCCGAAGCGATGGCGACGTACTGCTTGTCCTTGACCGCGTAGGCCATGGGCGAGCCCTTCCAGATCTGGTTCGCCTCGAAGTGCCACAGAGTCTCGCCGCTCTTGGCGTCGACCGCCGCGAAGCTGCCGCCCGTCTCGCCGTAGAATACGACTCCGCCAGCGGTGGACAGGACGCCGGAGTAGTTCGACTCGGGTGTGCCGACCTGCTGAATCTCCCAGGCGATCTTCCCCGTGTCGACTTCCAACGCCCTCAGAAACTTCTGGGGCGGGTCCTCCGGATTCCGGTACGGCAAGAACCCCCCGAGCCGAGCCTTCTGGTAGATGGTGCAGTCCTCCACGGCCATCACGTAAAGTAACCGGGTCGCCGGGTGAAAGGCCGTCGAATACCAGTTCGTCGCTCCCCGCACGGCGGGACACGACTTTGCTCCGCCCAGCGTCGGCTCATTGCCGGGGAGCAGTTGCGGCGCACCGTTGTCGTCGATGCCGCTGGCCCAGGTCAGTTTCTTGACGAAGGGTTCCCCCAGCAGAAACTTGCCGTTGGTGCGGTCGAGGACATAGTAGAAACCGTTGCGATTTGCCTGCAGCAGGAGCTTCCGGTCCTGTCCCTGAAACTCGGTGTCCACGAGGAGGACCGGCTCGGTGGCGTCCCAGTCGTGAACGTCGGCCGGGGTGAACTGGAAGTACCACTGCAGCTTTCCGGTCTTCACGTCGAGCGCCACGACGGAGTTGGTATAGAGGTTCGCACCGATTCGGTCGGTGGGGTCCGTATCGGGCCAGGGGTTTCCGGTGGTCCAGTAGAGCCATCCCGATTCGACGTCGTAGGACCCCGTCAGCCAGGTGGCCCCGCCGCCGAGTTCGATGGCGTCGCCAATCCAGGTCTCCGAGCCCGGCTCCCCCCGCGCCGGGACGGTCCAGAAACGCCAAGCGCGTTCTCCCGTCGCCGCCGTGTAGGCGTCCAGGAAGCCTCGAATTCCCTCGTCGCCGCCGCCGACCCCGGCGATGACCAGATCGTTGACCACCAGCGGCGCGCTGGTCGATCCGTAGGGCCCCGGGAGGTCCGGATCCGGCATGTCGACATCCCACATCAATCCGCCCGTGATGCGGTTCAGACAGATGAGGTGGGCATCGTCGGTACTGAAGAAGACACGGTCACCCAGGATCGCCACTCCACGGTTCGCTCCGATCGCGGCGTCGCCGGAAATGGTGCCCGCCTGGCTGCGCTGACGGACGTAGCACCAGATCTGCCGTCCCGTGCGCGCGTCCAACGCGCAGACGCGGTTCGGCCCGGTCACGAACATGATCCCGCCGCTGACCAGCGGAGTCGTTTCGAGAGGTGTGTAGGGAATGGAATAGGACCATTCAAGGCGCAACTTCCCGGCATTGCCGGTGTTGATCTGATCGAGACGACTGTGACGGTTGCCGTTCAGGTTTCCGTTGTAGGTGGGCCACTCCCCGGGTTCCGGATAGAGGATTCGCTGCATTTCTTCGTCCGACACCGGTTCCGGTTCACTGGCCAGGGGACCGACCGGAGTGCCGCCGCGCCGGCTCAAATAGGCCACCAGATCGCGGCGCTCCCGGGCCGAAGCCACGAGCGCCGGCATCAGGGGTTCTGATTCGATGGAGATGCCGGTGTACTCGGTGTCGAGCAGCAGGTGAAAGCGCCCGTCGAGCGTCTGAAGCTGCAGGTCGTGCATCCCGCGTTTGCGAACGAACCCCCGCAATACGGATCCGTCGCGCTGTTGGACGGTGGCGATCTCCCACGGGTTTTCGGGACAGAAGGCCCAACCGGGACAGGAATCGGAAGAGCGGACGGCAGCGCGCGCAAGGGGGTCGTCCAGCGACTGGTCCAGTTGGCGTACGGTGAGTTGACGTCCGATATCCGAGAGATCGGGGCCGTTGATGCCGCCGCGGCCCGCGATCATGTGGCAGGTCCCGCACTCGCCCTGTCCGAAGAAGAAGCGCTCGCCGGCAAGGACGTCTCCGGGCGGCTGGACATCGTAGGCCGAGGCGTTCAGCGAGTGGACCCAAGCCGCCAAGTTCGCCAGCGCCGAGTCCTCCATCGCGAACGGCGGCATCCCTCCCGGCGTACCGTTGCGGATGACGGCGCGAATCTGGTCGTCGGAAAGGCTTCGGAGGTTCCGGCTGTGGACCAGCGAAGGGCCCCGTTCGGTGCCCTGGGCCTGTTCACCGTGGCAACTGGAGCATAGCTCTACGAACCGGTCCGGCACCTTCTCCGCGGACCCGGCGGCCTCCTGAGCGGCGGACGGTGTCGCCAGACCCAGACAGACTGCGGCTGCGCCGGAATGTACCAGCATACTTCTCTTGGTAACGAACTCCATTGCCGGCATCAGGCATCGGATCGCTTTCCTGACCGGAAGAATCAGCTTCAGAACAGTCTCAGACAGCAAATGCGGGACGGTCATTGCCAGCAGAGTACGGTCCCCAAGGGTCCCATTCAAGGATTGCGAGAGCCTGGCGCGTGGAGTCGCTCGGACTTGGAGGACGTCGCAAGGACCCGGCCGGTGAGTTCGCGACCACCGCGTCCGCCTGCTAATAGGCTCGCAAAATGATCACTGGCCTTCACCCGGCCAGGAGAATTGGTCCTGGTGCAAGTCCGTAATCGTTCGCTATCGAATCCTGGGTGTTTTTGAACGCCGTACGGCATGATCGAGCGGACCTTCATTTATGAATTCACGGAACAGATCCCTGCCGGTCTTGACGCTGGTTCCGATTGCGTCCTGCTCGGATAACGGAGTCGACGACCCCGCGACCAAGCCGACCGCTGAACAAACGGAAGCCGATTCTGCGGAAGCCATCTATCTGAGCGACCTGGACCGGTCGGAGCCCCAGTCCGCCCTTTTCCGGGAGTGGAAACATGGCACTTGGCGTCTTGTCGACTATTTGGCGGAACGGGATGCCGATGACTCGGAGATCTGCTCGATCCGCAACGCTTTTCAGCAGACGCCCGATCCAAGCCGGACTTTCTCGGGGACGTTTCTGCTGGCCATGGAGGACGATCAGGCTCCCGAGATCGACGGATTTCGGCCATCGTCGTCCCGTTCGAGCTCGCAAGAAACCGCTTGGAGACCAATGGAGAAAGAACTACTGAAATGCTGCTAAACAAACCGATAATTGTTTCTCTGGTGAGAAGTGCAGGTTAGCAGCCCGTGGCAAAAGTCGTCACGGCATTCGACCGTCCCTGCATCCCGGCGGACTGCGTTGCTATCGGCTCACATACTCCCGGTATGCTCCCTCATCGCGCCTTGTCCGCCGGGCGCAGGAACGGTCTCGGTGCTCGCGGGACTTTCACCACGGACTGTTAGGCCAGAGCCGCTCCGTCGACGTTCATCGCTTGGCCGGCGACGAAAGAGGCTTTGTCCGAACACAACCACACGACCGCCTCGGCGATTTCCTCGGGACGTCCCATGCGACCGATTCTAAGACCTTCTTGATATTCCTTTACCTTTTCGGGATAGTCCGCTTCCTGCTGGTCGACCATTGCAGTCTGGACGAATCCGGGATTAATGGCGTTCACACGAATATTCCTGGCGACCAGGTCGACCGCTGCCGCCCGTGTCAGCATACTGACAGCCACCTTGGACGCTCCATAAACCGCCAAGTCGGGGGTTCCCGCCTCACCAGCGACAGAGGCGATGTTCACGATCACTCCCGACCCCTGCGCAAGCATCTGGATAATTTCATATTTCATGCACAGCCATATGCCCTTGGTGTTGGTTGCCATCACACGATCGTAGTTGTCCTCGGTACACTCGTGGATCTTGCCCATTTCTCCCAAAATGCCGGCGACGTTAATACCGCAATCCAGCCGGCCATGCCGGCTCACGCATGCTTGGACCAACCCCTCGACTTCACCGGCTTTCGTCACATCACAGGCTACGGACATCGCCTCCCCACCGGCAGCTTTGACCAACTGGACGGTTTCGCTCGCTTTATCCTGCTGTACGTCCGCCACAACCACTTTGGCGCCTTCCCGAGCAAGCAGTAGACAGGTGGCTCGGCCAATCCCCGAGGCTCCGCCCGTTACCAAAGCAATTCGGTTGTCGAGACTGGCTGCCATGAGAACCTCCTTCGAGCGTCAATGGCTTTTTCGGATCTCTGCACGAGAACTCCTATTGTCACTAATAGTTCCTCCCTATTTCCAGATTTTTTGAAAGATGACCGGGGGCTCCAACGTCGCTTTTTGGGGAATCCTGGTCCGCTACGGCTTCCACGGTATTCCGGAGCCTTCTTGGAGGGTGACGAGCCGGTCAGCTTCCACCCCTTCCCAGATCTCGCTGCTGCCGCTGAGCCAGTGGACGATGACTGCCTTGACCTCCTGGTCTCGGCCCAAGCCAAAGTGCACCCGATGGTCGTTGGCGTTCAAATAGCTGCCGTCGGTATGCGCGCGACGCCATAGCGTTCTCTTACCCTGGCGCTGCACTCCCACCCGGGCTCCTACCCCGTAGCGGTTGCTTTGCACCCCCTCCAGTTGAACCTGTAGCCAGTGATGTCGCGACCCGATCTCATTCAACAGCAACCGCACCGGTCCGTTGTTGTTGGTGATCAGAATGTCCACGTCACCGTCGTTGTCAATGTCGCCAAAGGCTGCTCCCCGGCTCACTTCTGACAGTTGCAGGGCCGCTCCCGCCTCGGCAGTCGTTCGCAATTCGCGGGCCGCCCTGGCTGCTTATGCCAGAGCCGCTATTCTGGATTCTCCGGCTGCCGAGCGATCCAGAACTCATTTGGAGCGAATACACGCCATACCTGCAAGAGACTCGCGGTTACGAATGGGCCGAGAAGGGCATTGAGGAAATCCTCGAAGAGGAACGAGGACGCTTGGCGGCGGCACAGGCTGAAAAGGAGCAGGAACTGGCCCGTCTGGCGGCAGAGATCGACAATTTGGTCCAGGAAGACGTAGCTTTACCTCCCCAACATTGACCTTCTTGACGAATGTATCAAAGCGATTCCTGGGCAACTTGCCAGCCTGTCTACTCTCCGATATTGTGGCCCGTCAGCGTCGGCTCGGAAACCCATCAATTTTCGGAGGCTGGATTTTTTGGCAATTGGTTTTTTCCGGGGTGCCACGCAAGTGGCCGAGACGGCGCAGGATGCCAAAGACAAACTCTTTGGAAGATAGCTGAGAGGGTCCCTCGGTCCCATTGTCCACCAGGTCAAACCGGAAGATCGCCGCCAATGGACCAAGAGGGCAGGGGAGCCAGTTCATTTTAGGATTGCACGGCTGACAGACCATTGACCAATAGGAGATTCCAACAATGAACGTCAAGGTGGGTAGCTGCCCGGATTCCTGGGGTGTGTGGTTTGGGGAAGATCCAAGACAAATCCCCTGGCGGAGGTTTCTTGACGAGGTGGCGGAGGCCGGCTATGAGTGGATCGAACTGGGTCCTTATGGTTATTTTCCGCAAGATCTCAACGTCTTACGCCGGCAATTGAGCCGGCGTAATTTGAAGGTCTCGGGCACTTTTCTAATGGCTCATCTGGAAGACCCGGAAGCATGGCCGGGGTTGGAGTCGCAGCTTTTGGGAGTAGGAGAGTTGCTGGCGGGACTAGGAGCGCAATTTCTTGTCTTGATCGATGACCTGCACACTGATTGGTTTACCGGCGAACGAATCAAGCCCGAACGATTGGATGAGGATGCGTGGAAGCGCCTGATCGATACCACCCACAGGGCGGCAATCATGGTGCGGGAAAAATTCGATCTCCAGTTGGTTTATCATTCCAGCCCCGATTCCCACGTTGCCTTTGAAGATCAGATTGAGAAGTTACTGGAAGATACTGACCCCGAGGTGGTCTCCCTTGGTCAGGATATTGGTCATTTGGCCTACCGCGGGGTGGATCCGGTCGCCTTCGTGCGCCGGCATCACGAGAGGATTCCTTACCTTCATCTAAAGAGTGTGGACCCTGAACTTCGCCAGCAAGTGGTGGCTGAGGAAATAGCGTTCGTTCATGCTGTCGAGATGGGCATGTTCTGTGAACTCTCAAAGGGATTGGTGGATTACATTGCCTTTCGAGATTTGTTGCAGGAAATCGAATTTGACGGATGGGCAATTGTTGAACAAGACATGTATCCTGTGCCGTTCGACAAACCATTGCCAATCGCCAAACGAAACCGGGAATACTTGAGATCGATTGGAATCGGATAGTGGTTGAATTAATTTTGACCATCCCAACGCCTGTTCCGAAACGGCTAAGCGGTAATTCAACCGTTAGTTGTCAATCGACGCAACAGCTTTCAAGCAATCCAAGAAAGGGGTGTTGATGGAGAACGCTAACAAGTTCAGGGCCAAGCTGGAAAGTGGGCAAATCCCGCTTGGTTGCGGAGTGAGCTTTTCGGATCCAACCGTGACCGAGTTAATCTCTCACACACTCGATTTTGCCTTCATCGACATGGAGCACAATGCCCATTCCTTGGAAACAGTTCAGGCTCACATCATGGCGACAAAGGGTAGCGACGCCGCGGCGTTGGTGCGTGTTGCATCGAATGATGCCGTCTTGATCAAGCCGGTGTTGGACATTGGGGCAGACGGCATTGTGGTCCCGCTCGTCCGCTCGGTCGAAGACGTTCAGCTTGCCGTCTCTGCATGCTTGTATCCTCCAGAGGGAGAGCGGGGATTCGGTCCACGACGTCCGATTCGATACGGTCGCATCGGGGACGCAGAGTACTGCCGGCGAGCCAACGAGGAAATCGTTTGTATAGTGCAAATCGAGCACATAGACGCTGTCAACGTCATCGACGAAATCGTTCGCGTGCCGGGACTCACCGCGATCATGATTGGTGCCAACGATTTGGCCGGTTCAATGGGATATATGGGAAATCCTCAACACCCGGAGGTGCAGAGCGCCGTTGAAACGGTCGTTACCAAGGCACATCAAGCCGGCGTCTTTCCCGGTATCGGTCTGGCCGATGATCCTGAAGCGCTTATGGAGTGGACAGAAAAGGGAATCCAATGGGTGCTTATGGGCGTGGATTGGGCGCATTTGGCGCGTGCGATCGACACCTCAGCCGCCCGCCTGAGGGGGCATATCAGTCAAAGGTAACAGTATAGAGCTAAGAGGGCCAAACGGCCTGATCCTTTTGGATTGAGAGGGCCTTTCCTGGGGCTTTGGCAGCCTGCCAAGATCGTCGGACACCGTTTCACTCAATCGTCTACCGGGAAAATATCGAGCGGCCTTCAGAGCCTGGATTTCAAACCGCTGCAATCTTCTCAGTTTGGGGGATTGGTCAAGATTGAAGGCCCTTGCCACAGTCCGGTGTCCCGGCAATCACCATTGCAAAGCCTTCTTTTCGGCCAGGAAACGCGAAACCTTTTTAATAGGTGCTTTGTCTTTTCTCAGGTGCTGACGCAAGTAAAGAGGGTAGCTGGTCGGTGAAGAGTCTCGAGTCGAAACGTCCACCAGAGTGCTGCCTCGAAAGGTGCACTTGTAGGTTTGCTCCTTTTCGGTCCTGGAATTAGCCGTATATTCGGCGCTGTCTTCCCGAATTGGGAACTGAAGACGGATCTTGTCACCCGGTTTGGGGTCCTCAAACATCAGGAAGTTGGCGATCCGGACCGCTGAAAGTTCCTTCCCCGAAACCCATCTGCGGACCTCTTTGCTGTTGACCCAGAAGGGAATCCGCACCGAAATCCGCCCTGAATTCTTATTCCGATACAAGCAGATCAGGGATCCAGTTTTTCACCCGTCCCGCCCAGATAAATGGGATATTTCCGGCGCAAACCATCATGAAAACGATCAGGGAGGTGTAAAGAACTGGCCGGCTGGACGTTAGAATTCCGTGATGAGACTTGCTTTTCGGTTGTCGATTTCGCGTCTGTCGCTCACGTCTTGATGTGCTCGGCTTGACTGGAAGTCAGGACCTTCAAATTGCGCCAACGAGCCGTGACACCTTGTCCAAAGAGTGAGTGCCGGTATTGGGAATCGAGTCCCGGCACAACGCCTCCCCTCCCGTCGGGAAGATCGTCCAGCAAGGTGAAAATGGCCATGATGACCCGGAACCGAGCGGGTAGAACGATTGGAGCCGAGGGCTGGTCGATGGTGGCGACCCAATTGACTTCGCGAACGATCCGGCCGTCCACCAGCCATTGGGCGTGGTCGGGAGCAGCTTCCAACCAGCCATCCTCTCCCGGCTGATAACGAATTTCGTAACGATGCCACGAACCGGGCTCAATCGTCAGGTCGGTCAGGAGCGGATCGACCATGGGCAGAGTCGAGTCTTTGCCCGTGGGTGATTTCACCTGGAAGTGTTCGCGTAACGCCAGGATACGTCGATTTGATGCCCCGAAGTTCAAGACCACCCCGGTGGTGTTGTCAATCAACGCGATGGCCCCGTTTGCCAACTTGGGATTATCCGGATCCGCGCCGAAGGGGTTGCCTTCGGTCCCATTCACCTCAACGCAGAGGTCTACGGAAACGGAAAGACCTTCGCCCGTGGGATAGCGCCGATCGCTCACAAACATGGCTTTCACGTGGTCGAGAGGATTATCGAACTTGAGCGTAAAGGCAGGGATCTCGATTTTCAGCTCGGGCGTTTCCGACCTAGGAGGGGTCACGGTGGCGGTTGGATCGAGCAGCTCGTGGCCGTCCACTTGGGGAATGCTCCAGCCTCGTCCGATCAGAGGGGAGCCGGTCGACCAATCCGTAAAATCACGGCCTTCCCCTTCCAGCATGTAGGGAGGCTGTGGGAGTGCTCTCCAGACATCGACGGTTTTGGGTTCGTTGGTCCAATTCAGGGGCCGGTAGGTTTCTTCATCCCAGATCTGGTCGACCTCCAAGGTCAGTTCGATCACATTTCCGGCGGGGTCAGGGATGTAAATGAAGATGTTGTGCCCGGGACCGTGACGACCGGGGCCATAGATGATGGGAACGTCATTCTTCCAAAGATGATCACAGATCTTTTTCAGTTCGCTCCAGTCGGCCAGGTCATAGGCATAGTGGTTCACCTTGGTCTGACCGGTTTGGAGGATGGCGACACCGTGGTGCTGCTGGTTGCACCGCATCCAGATGGCTGAGTCGTCCACGGTGTCCGAAATCCGAAATCCGAGAACATCCGTATAAAACGCGGCGCAACGCGGAAGGTCGGCGGTCATGAGCGTGATATGGCCGAAACCAACCGGCCGGACTTCACGCGGTTCCAACGGTTGATCCAGGGTTTGCATTCCTGCGTAGAGTTCCACCCTGTTTCCGTCGGGATCGCGGTAACAAAGGCCGGATCCGTGACCTGGTTCGGAGTAGTCCCGGGGCTGGGGGCGGAAGCCTTGTGCCGCCAGCTCGTGCTCGGCCTGCTCCAAAGCCGGCTCACCGGAAACTTCCAATCCGAGGTGATGCAGGGCCCGATCGCCAGGATAAATAGCCAGGCAGTGGTGGTTGCGGTTACAGCGCAAAAAGACGGCACCGTTGTCGCGGCCGCTCGTCTCGAGCCCGACAATTTTTTCGTAGAATTCGACGGTCTCCTCGACGTTGGGGACGCTGATGGCAACGTGAGTGAAGTTTCGGACCCGAATCATGAAGCGTTCCTGACCTGCTCGATGATCGTTGCAAGATTCTGCTTCGATCTTCGCGTGCCTTCGGCAAGATTCTCCAGCGTACTGGCCTCCTTGCGCTCGTACTCAATGGCCC
This sequence comes from Acidobacteriota bacterium, assembly GCA_965263035.1. Taxonomy (GTDB): domain Bacteria; phylum Acidobacteriota; class UBA6911; order RPQK01; family JAJDTT01; genus JAJDTT01. The sequence goes on along the minus strand of OZ253580.1, from coordinate 1,770,581 downwards.
AGATTCCGTCAAACGAGTCCAAGAGCGTGCGTATGATGGGAGACCAGTCGATCTCACCCTCTCCGAAGGCTCGGTATTCAACGCCCCTGGGTTTGTCAGGCGCTTGGGCGACGTCTTTCCAGTGCGTATAGACGACTCGATCCTGCACCGCCAACAACGCCTGGAAAGGATCTTCTCCCCCAAAGGCATAGTTGGCGGGGTCGTAGGTCACCCCTATTTCTTGGTGAGGCACCATGTCCAAGAGCTTCTTGAGGCCGGCGCCGGTGGCCGAGGTGCCGCCATGGTTTTCGATTCCCACACGAATTCCTTTGCCCTTCAAATAATCGCCCAATTTGTTGAAGGCAATGGCCAGCGTTTCGTAAAGCGCGTCGGTAACCCGGTCAGGTGTCAGGACGTAGTGTTTGGAGTGGGTGAAATCGTGTTCAGTGAATACCCGAATCACTTGCGCGCCCAGGACCTCTGCAATGTCGACCGCCTTCATGATCTCTGCGGAGCGATCTTCGGCGACGTCGCCTGCGAGGCCGACCACGGCCCCACCTCCCAGCGCGGTCACCTTCACGCCGGCCGCCGTTGCCAATTCCTTCACCTGGTCGAGTTCCTGGGCGGTGGCGTCCAACGAAACCCGGTTTTCGGCTTCGCCTTCATTGAACCATCCAGCGTCAATCTCGACCGCCGGCGTGCCGATCCTGCTACAAGCCTCGAAAAATTCCGGAAAGCCGTACTCCCGGAAGCCGTAGGCTGCGTTCCCGAATCGCATCGGGGCTGCTGCATCTGTCATCGCCAAATCCCCCAGAAATGAAAATCCATGTCACTTGACAGTCCGTGGTGAAAGTCCCGCGAGCACCGAGACCGTTCCTGCGCCCGCCGGACAAGGCGCGATGAGGGAGCATACCGGGAGTATGTGACCGAGTCGCAACGCAGTCCGCCGGGATGCAGGGACGGTCGAATGCCGTGAGGACTTTTGCCACGGGCTGTTTAGGATACAAGATTTTAGTTGCCGCACCAGTGAAGTCCTTCGGCAGCGCCGGCAACCGGCAAGGACGAAACTTTTGTCCGCACGGCTAAACCCGATGGACATAGCGGGAAATCTTCTTCATCGGGGCTTTGTCACCTTTATAGAACTCCCTCAAATAGAGTGGGTACCCTCTCCTGACAGGAAGCTTGGCGCCATCGTCCGAGGCCATCAGTTTCCAGGCGAATGTGTCCGGCCGCGGCGAAATGTCAACCAAGGTATTCCCTTTGAAATGGCAGGTGTATTGAATCTCATAGGTGGGCGCGGTGTGATGTTCCGTGGTCTCCACCATGGGAAAAGTCAGGGTCACTTCATCACCAGGCTGCAATCGATCAACCAAAACATAATTACCCGACCATGCCGGCAAGATGCTTTTCTGATTGACCTGGCATCGTACCGCCCTCTTGTCAGCCCAAGTGGGAATGCGCACACTCAGCTTTTTTGCCGTCTTGATTTTGAATCCCACCTTGCCCTCGTAGGGCAGGTGACTATCGATATCGACCCAGGCCGAAGCCCGGTTCAAGAGCAAATTCACCTGGGCCAGACCCTGGTTGTATTGGACGATCGAATTCCAGGCTTCGTAGAGCCCCACAGGGGCGTTGGCATTACAGCACATCGTCCACCAGGCATGCAGCATGGTTGGATCGGAGACGGAAGCAAAACCGCCCAGTCCTCTTTCGATGACTCGCTCGCCGGACTCGATCTCAGGGTTGAGGGTGTGCTCGATGGCGGTCTCAATGATTTCTTCGATCAGGTCGCGACGCAACAACTGACTCTCGACCAGATGATTTCGCACGTACTGGTCGACATCGTCCCAGTAATCACCGATTCCGGCTTGGCTGAGCCGGCAGGCGATATAGACCATGTCTCCGATCGAGCAGGTCTCACACACTTGAGCGGATCCCCCGTAGGCCCGCCGGTTGTTCTGTTGGATCTTCTCCAGGGGACCTAGAACCGCGGGAAAAAACCCAATGCGGCCGATCCCGGCATTCCGGGTGTATTCATAGAAATGGCGCACGAAATGCTTGGCCACGTAATCGTTGGCAATGATGGCGTAGTCCACCATTCCCATCACACCGGTGGTCCGAGTATGGAAGTGGCCTTCCCAATGAGCGTGCTCCGGCCCCGCAATCATGGTCGGTCCGTCGGAAGATCCCCACATGGTGGGCTTGAGCATAAAGCGCGCTGTTTTCCGGGCCAGTTCGAGCGCCTCCTCGTCTCCGCTGACACCAGCCCATAGGGATAGCGCGCGCAAGGGATTGCCGATGACCTGAAAATTGATTTTGTCCGGCTCCTCGACCGCCGGACCGGAGCCACCCTTCCCGGTCGGCTTTTTCCCTTCACCCATGGCAACCAGATCTTCGTATTCCTCCGCCATGGCCGCACGAGCCAGGAAGGTCGGCTTATTGTTGGTAAACCAGGCACGTTGCTCGTTCTGCTGCGCCACCTTCTGCAGCCCCTCGGCCAAATGCCTCCCGACCTTGAGCCACTTCGGGTTGTTGTCAAACTCGTGCCAGGCCATCAAAGCGACCATGAGCCGAGCATGGGGGAAGGGCCAGTAAACATCTTCTCCGTAATTGGGAAAACCCTCCCGAGAGGGCCTTCCGGCATAACGGAGCCACCAGAGACCGTTCTCGTCGATGTCCGTAAGCAAGGCATCGACCATCCTGCTGTCATAATCGGCGTGGAGCGTACTGCCACTCATCTTGCGCATCAGCGGCAAAACATGGATCGCCTTGGGCAGACACGGACCTCCGGTGTTGTGAGTGAAATAAGGTGGGTTGGTGTCAAAGTGCAGACACTGGAAGGTCTCGCAGTTCTGCTGGAGGTCGACCGCGCCGGTCAAGGCATTGACTGAGAGCCGGGCCCGCTCCGCCAAATCCAGCGTGTCCGGCACGTCGGCCTCATAGGTGGAAGCTGTTGGCGGCGCATTTTCCTTCGCTCCCCTTGAACAGCTCACCAGTGCGCCGGCGCCGGCGGCCGTGGCCGCACCCAGTTTGACAAAGTCCCGTCGGTGGAGTTCAGCCATGTCGTCTCCCTTTGTTTCCGCCCCTTCTTTTTGGGGATTATATAGAATGGAATGTTTATGAAGAAGAATCGAGATAGGAAACTGGCCGATGACGACATGAGGCCTGAGTACGATCTCCGAGGTGGCGTCCGGGGCAAGTACTACGAACGCTACAAGCAGGGGACCAACGTAGTGCTGCTCGAGCCTGACATAGCAAAATTATTCCTGGACTCCGCGATGGTCAATAAGGTGCTGCGTCAGTATCTCTCCGAACATGGAACGCCACCCGAACCAAAAGGGGCGGGCTAACTGCGAACTCGCAACAGGTTGTTCATCGCGTCTACCACATCGTTGGCGTGAAAGAGACGGACGATGCCACAGAGATCAAGCTATGCAACTCCTTCGTACTGTCGTCTATTTGGAGGATCTTCAGGCAGACCAGACCTAAAATAAGCGAGTAGGCTACGGGCGGCGGTTTTCGGTTTTGCGGGTTGGCACAAAATCGACTTGGAGGCGGCACGGAGGCCGTTTCGCAGGTCTGCGAGAGGATGAACGGGGTCTTCGGGGTCTGGTTTCTCGGCTGTTCCGGAGTGATTTTGGCCACGGGAGACAGCGGTGCCAAGGGAGGCACGATGCAGCCGCGAGAAGGGGCGAAGGGAACGTGGGGCGTCAGGCGAAGCCACTCGGGAACGCGGTCCGTTCGATCGTGCGCCATGCGCTGAACAGCCGGCCGGTTGTCGGCTGCCAGCCGATGATGCGCAGCGTGGTCTGCCGGGCCCGGCGGATGACCTGGCAAGGCAGCAGGATCATCTCGCGGATGAAGCGCCGGAACTCCATGGCGACGTACTTCCGGCGGTCCGCCTTGAGGTGCATCATCATCGCGAACCAGCTCTTGAGGTTCCACGCCAGCACCGCCATCACCATGTAGGCTCAGTTGCTCACCAGATCGTAGATCGGGACCCGTAGCGCACCCACCCCGCTGTGTCGATCGGGGAGTGCACATGGGACAGGAGGGGGGTTGTGCACGAATTCTTTTTCGGAAGATCCAAGAGCCTAGAAGCCTGCGCAGCAGAAATTGATCTACTGCGAAAGTGGTAGAATCGGTCCATATTTCCTCGATTCCCCACTTTCTCGCTACGATCATTTCTACCGCGCAGACTCCTAGTTCAGCTCACATCAGAACCACGGTTCGAGCCACTTCGCCCCGCTCGAGTGCGGCGTAAGCCTCGTTGATCTGATCGAAAGAGTAGGTGCGGGTCACCAATTCGTCGAGTTTGAGTTTCCCGGCCCGATAGAGATTCATCAACTTGGGGATGTCGATTCGAGGCCGGCTCGAGCCATAGACCGATCCCTTGATCACTTTCTCCTCAAAGATGAGGGGCATGATCGGTATCGACACTTCGGTTTCCAGAGGGGTGACTCCGAGGACAATGGTCTCACCGCGCTTGGCCAAGCTGTCAAAGGCTTGTCGCACTGTTTTGGGAAGCCCGATCACCTCGAAGGCATAGTCCACTCCTTTCTGTTCGGTCAACGACCGGACCTGTTCGACCGGATCGCACGCTGACGCATTGACCGTGTGCGTGGCTCCAAATTGTCGCGCCATTTCGAGCTTGTTGTCCAAAAGGTCGACCGCGATGATCTTTTCGGCGCCCGCCAAAGCGGCTCCCTGGATCACGTTCAAGCCGACTCCTCCACTGCCAAAAACCGCGACCTGACTGCCCGGCTTCACTCGGGCGGCATTCGTCACCGCTCCGATTCCGGTAATCACGGCACAGCCCAGCAAGGCTGCCTGCTGGAGAGGGATGTCTTTTGGAACCTTCACCAGCGCTTTTTCCAGAATCACGGTGTATTCGGAGAAAGTCGACACTCCCAGAAAGTGCTTGATCTCGGACCCGTTGAGGGAAAAGCGGCTGCTACCGTCCAAGAGACGTCCCGTAGACCGGATCTTCAGTCCCACGGCGCAGAGTGCCGGTCGAGCCGAAGTACAGTATTCGCATTCGCCGCAACTGAGCCGCCAAAGGGGTATGACGTTGTCGCCAGGTCGGACGGAGGTCACCCCCGAGCCGACTTCGACCACGGTCCCAGCGCCCTCATGACCCAGGATCGACGGTGTCGGGGCGTTCAAGTGTCCCGTCATCACATGAAGATCACTGTGACAAATGCCGCCGACTGCCATTCGCACCAGTACTTCACCCGCCCGAGGTTTTGCCACGTCAACTTCTCGAATATCGAGCCGTTGGCCCACTTCAAAGAGTATTGCCGCCTTCGATTTCATAATTGGGAAAACTCCTTACCGCTGTGCAAATCGTCTTGGCTGGTTTTCGAATACCACTTCCTGGGGACATCTAAGGTATATCCTGATGGCGCACCTGACTCCAGCCGTGGCTACACGAGCGTGGCTCCGCCGTTTACTACCAGCGTGTGGCCCGTGATGAAATCGCTAACCACCAGACTCAAAATGGCTTCGGCGATGTCGTTTGGGTGGGCCAGCCGTTGGAGAGGATTTTTCCTCCGAGCCTCGTCTGCAAGCGGCTTTATATTATCGATCCAGCGAGTTTGCACGACTCCGGGCGCCACCGCGTTAACGTGAATCGCCGGAGCTTGGCTGATAGCCAATGCCAGAGTCATATTGACAATTGCCGCTTTGGAAGCAGTATAGGCAATGGAACTTCCTCTTCCGGTGAAGGCCGAATCGGAGGACACATTGACTATGTGCCCGCCGTCATGAATTCTCATGGCAGCGATCGCTGCTCGCGAACAAAAAAAAGTGCCCTTGACGTTCACATCGAGGATCTTGTCCCAGAGCTCTTCGGTCATTCCTTCGAGATCTTTTGGGAGGACGAACTTTGTAATCGCCGCGTTGTTGACGAGGATATCCAACCTCCCCAGCGTCTTCACGACTTTCCCGACCATCGATCTTACGGCGTCGTCGTTTGAGATATCTGCACAGACAGCGATTGCTTGCGAGCCGAGTTGCCGTATTTCAGACACCGTGTCCTCAGCATCGGATCTGGAACGGGAGAAGTTCACGGCAACATCTGCTCCCTCCCGGGCAAACAGGAGAGAGGTTGCCTTTCCTATCCCAGTGCCTCCTCCGGTGACTAGAGCAACTTTTCCCTGAAGCTTACCCATCGCCTTGGCCCCTGCGCTTGAACCGATACCGCCAAAATCTCCCGATCGCTGGTGTTGCTGGTTGCTGCTGCTCTTCGGGCTTTACCTGAGTCCTCATCGGGATTTGAGTCTTGACCACAGCCACTCCGGCATCTCGATAATCGAACTCAAACCGCCGTCCACCACCAAGTAAGTGCCTGTCATGTACGCTGACATGTCAGATGCCAGAAACAAAGTGGCTTGAGCAATATCTTCGGGATGACCATTCCGGCGCAGGGGACACATTTGTTTGATCTTCAAACGATCGGCCTGGGAGAGACCCTTCCACAACCCGGTCTCCACCGCGCCTGGCAGAATCGCATTCACCCGAACTGAGGGCGCATAGTCTGCGGCCAAGGACCGGGTGAGAGCCAGTAAGCCCCCCTTGGAGGCTTGATAGGCTGCATGGAGGGAGTAGCCTCGGATGGAATGAACCGATCCCGTAATAATGAAAGTGCCGCCACCCCGAGCCACCATGGGGGGCAGGGCACAGCGGGCAATCATCCAGGTGGCTTTCAAACAGACATCGAGGGTGCGGTCCCAATCCGCCTCACTCGTCTCTGAAGCCGTCCCCAGCACATAGGCCGCGGCGTTGCTGTGTACGATGTCCAGGCGGCCATACCGATCCAGCGCCGACCCGACCATCGCCTCCACCGAGTCCATCCTTCCCACGTCTGCCTGGATAGAGAAGGCTTCGCCGGAACCCCTCCTTATGTTCTTGACCGTCTCTGCGGCTCCGGTGCCATCGATATCGGCAACGACCACTTTGGCGCCCTGGCGCGAAAACAATTGGGCAGTTGCCCGTCCGATTCCCGAGGCTGCACCTGTGATCAGAGCGACTTTATCCTGCAACAACATGGCCGTCCTTCTCCTCAAGTATCAGCGTATCCCGAAGCCTCAATCCCTGGTGGAAGGCGAAGTCCGGAGGCCGGTTTGCCCTGCCTGAACCCAGGCGGCTCTCCTGGTGCAGCAATGGTTTTCTTTTCACGTTCCGACTTGCATTCAGGTTGGCCGGGTCCTGCCCGGAATTGTACTGTTGTTAATCGTGGAGACGCAAAAGAATGAGAAAGAGCGCTGACGAACTCGAGCAACTGGTGAAGGAAATGCTGGTGGCTGTTAAAGCCGATGAGGCCAACGCCGCCGTAGTGGCCAAACATCTGGTTTCAGCCAACCTGAGTGGCGTCGACACGCATGGGATCTGGCAACTACCGGGTTACATCGCTGCCATACAAGCCGGAGAGTTGGTTCCGGCTGCCCGGCCTGAGATCGTGAGGGAAACGAGCACCAGTGCGTTGGTCAGGGGCAACTGGACCTTTGGACAAGTGGTGGCGAAATTCGCCATCGAGAAAGCCATTGCCAAGGCGGCAAAGCACGACTTGTCTGTGGTCGGTTTAGTGGAAAGTCACCATATCGGCCGTCTGGGGGAGTATGCGGAAACGGCAGCCGCTGAAGGAATGATTTCGATGGTTTGGGCGGGTGGATTTGCCGAAAAAAGGCCAACCGTGGTGCCTCACGGAGGTCGCGGCGCCGTACTGGGAACCAACCCTGTGGCCATGAGTCTTCCCGCCGGGAGGGAGCCCCGAATGCTGTTCGATTTCGCCACTGCTGCCTCGTCAGGAGTCAAAATCGCCAACGCCCGGCGCACCAGGCAAGAAGTCCCCGACGGTTGGATCGTCGATAAAGAGGGGAATCCCACCAACAATGTGGATGATCTTTTGGAAGGAGGGGGACAATTGCCCTTTGGGGAGCACAAGGGGTACGCGCTGGCGGTGGTGGCTGAATGGCTGGGCCGAGTCTTCACTGGATCAGCCCAATTCGCCCAGGCCAATCGCGGGGGTCTCTATTTCAGTCATGCCGGCGCGACCATGATGGTTTTCAAGGCCGACCTGTTTCAGCCATCTGCGGATTATGCGAAGAGGGCCGACCGGCTCCGTAAACGGATCAAAGCTGTCCCTCCGGCCGCAGGTTTCGAGGAAGTTCTGATCCCCGGCGATCCCGAACTCCAGGCCAGGGCCCTCCGGCTACGAGAGGGAATTCCGATCCCGGATACGCTCTGGCGCGAGTTGGTTGATCTGGCAGCCTCGCTGGGTATTTCGATCCCTGAGTAGGGAATGATCATCTCCCCAAACGATGTCCTATCAAGATCGTGGGGTGACGATTACCGGGTTCGTCCCATCCCGCATTTCTCACCAGCGAGCGCGCGCCCAGCGCAGTCGGTTCCGGAGAAACTTGGAAAAATTCGCGTAAATGCTCAAGAACGGATTCTTTTTCATCATACGCATAGCGACCTGGTGAGAAATGCGGGATGCTCAACGATGCCCGGAATGCCGCCAGTCCTGCGCGATTTTCTCCAGGCTCTTGCCTTTGGTCTCGGGCACCAATTTCCAGCCGAAGATAAAGGCCAAGGCACAAGTCAACGTGAAGATCCAGAAAACTGCTGCTGGAGAGCCGAAGCGCTCCTCCGACAACTCGAGGAGAACCGGAAAGGCGTGAACACCCGAATAGTTGGCTATCCATAGGCACATGGTCGCAATGCTGACAGCGCGAGCCCGCACCCGGGTGGGCAGGACCTCCGACATCATGACCCAAGGCAACGGGCCGAGACCAACGACATGAGGCCAGGCGCACATCAACACCGCCCCAACCACGACAAACCCGGTGAGATCAAAGTGAAAGACCGCGCCGAGCAGCGTGACCCCGAAAATCATCCCCAACGACGTCACCAACCAGATAGGCCGACGGCCGACGCGATCCACCAGCCACATGGAGACGAGAGTCAATCCGATATTGATTCCGTTAACCATCGCGTATTGGAAGATGGCGTCGCTGGCTTCTTCAAATCCAGCTTTCTGAAGCAGGATAGGCAGGTAGGAAGCGATGAAACTCCAACCGGTACATTGACTGAAAACGGCCAGCAGCACGGCTACGGCAAAGGCGGTTCGGATTCCGGGCTTCAGCAATTCGGAAAGGGTGCCGGTCTCCTCGGCCAGCGATTCCTGAATCTCCTGGAGTAGTCCCTCCGCTTTTTCCCGCCCGTTGATTCGAGCCAGGACTCTTCGAGCTTCCTGGTAGCGGTTTTGCTGGGCCAGCCACCTCGGTGACCGCGGTATCAGGGTCAACAGGACTCCAAAGGCCAGGATGGGAACCAGCTCGGAAGCGAACATCCAGCGCCAAGCCTCGAAAAAGGCAAGGTAATAGGCCACCAGAGTGGCGGAAAAGGCCCCGACGACAATGGCCAGTTGGTAGATCATCACCAGTCGGCCCCGTTGGTGTGCGGGAGCAATCTCAGCCAGGTACATGGGCGAGGCTACGCTGGCAAGACCACACCCGATTCCGCCGATGACGCGAAAAAAATTGAATTGATCGATGGTCTCAGGCAACGCTGTGCCAATGGCGCTGATCCCGAACAGGATATTCGCGGTGATCAGTGTCCGCTTGCGGCCCAGCAGGTCACACAGCCGGCTTCCCGCTATCGGTCCGACAATACAACCGATGACCGCGCTGGCCGTGGTAAACCCCAATCCCGCAGCGCTGAGGCCATATTCCTCTTTAAGGAATATGACCGCCCCCGAGATCATCACCAAGTCATAGCCAAACAGGAAACCGCCCAGGGCCGCCACAAACGAAACGAATACAACGTAGAGAATTCTTTTATTCAACATGACATCTTTATGTCGTGTCCGATTATTCCCGACTGGTGGGTGGTGGCCGGTCACTCACTCAGTTAAAGGCCAGTGCCGGAAATCGCCCGTCTCAGCCTGGGCAATGCTTCGACGCCCTGAAAACCAGTTGGCCTTCAAATACCAGACATATTTCTTGCGCACAGTATCGTAGCAATCGACATTCTGTGCATCGCTCTTGATGATCATCAGGGGTTCAGGAAGGATTTTTTAATGAATCCCGTCCGGTGACACTCCACCAAAGCGGGCAAAATGGATCATCTGCCGGCAAAAAAACTCTCCGCCGCCAGCCTGTCTACGGCAACGACAGTTTCGATCTCTCCTACGATCAACTAGTGCTGGCCACTGGTTACATACCGATCCAGCCCAATATCGAAGGTTGCGAATTAGCCGGTGTCTGGACGGTCAGCCGCTTGGAACGTGGACTCCAGATTCGGCAACAGGTCGAGCGCCTACAACTGCGCCGGGCGGTGATTGTCGACGGTGGTTACGTCGGTTTGATGATGGCTCACGGGCTGCGCACATTAGGGCTGCTTTCCCGGATCAACATGGGGTCGGTGCGCAGGAGCGTCACGTCCACGCCGGCGTAGTCCATCTCGGCAATGAGGCTGTGGAAAGTGAACTCCAGGTTTCTCAGGTTGGGCGGGTAAAATTGCTTGGTTTAGTCCTCTCCGTCGACGGTCCAGACGACCCGGCCCCGCTCGCGATCCACTCGAAAGTTCACGTCGGGCAACTCGGACAGGCTCTTGAATCCCCCCGGCGCCAGAGGCCTGGACGAGGCCGGGGCCCGGTCCCGGACTCTCCAGGCCGGCTGATGATGTCCCGCGTGGGCCGCCTGGATCCAGGCGAGATGTTCTTCGGGGCTGGCGTGGCCCGCAGGCTCGTCCCCGGGTGGAAACACGTAGGCGTGTGAGTCGACGATCATGGCCCATTCCTTTCGCGCCGGGTTGCCGCCTTCGGACCGGTCGCTCCCGGGTTGGCGGTTCCGCCATTCAGACGTTTCGCTGAGGCAGGATCCGGTGAGAAGACCCGCCGCCAATCCAGCCACCCCCTTGATGAAATCCCGTCTCTTGGACATGGTCTTCATCCGGTCGCTCCAAACCGGATCATATCCGACTTGCAGGGAAGTGGAGGAGATCAGAAGGTTCCCGCGCATGGCGGTCCCCTGTTAGGATGCTCGTCAGATGCTCGCCGGCCTTCAGGGGGCCGGGAGATTCACATCCGCCCAAATTCGCTTTGGAATGCTGGGTGGAACTGACTGCCGTACGGCGTCATCCCGCGGAGCTTCAACCATGCTGCTACGGAACAGATTCCTGCCGATCGTGACGCTTTTTCTGGTCGCGTCCTGTTCGGAGACCGGAAACGACGGTCCCGCGTCCACGCCGGCTACTGAACAATTGGAAACCGCATCTTCGGAAGCCATCTATCTGAGCGACCTGGACCGGTCGGAGCCCCAGTCCTCTCTTTCCCGGGAGTGGAAACATGGTGCCTGGCGCGTTGTCGACTACACCGCCGAACGGGATGCTCAAGCCATTGACATCCAGTCGATTCGCGACGCGTTTCGGCAGACGCCCGATCCCAGCCGGACCTTCTCCGGCACTCTGCTGCTGGCCATGCACGACAGTCGAGCTCCGGAGATTACCTATTCCCTGAACCGCACTGGCTGGCATCGAATCTACATCGGCATCTATCAGAAACCCTTCGAAGGGACCAAAGCGGTCGACGTCAGACTCTCTCGAGACGCTTCTTTTGCGACATTGGAGGGACGCGAGGGAGGCAAGGATCACCAGGAAAACCGGCTGTACGAGGTCTATTGGAAGACGGCCGACCTGACGGGACAGGCCATTCATTTCCGCCAGATCACTTTTCCCCAGATTCGCGAAGCGTGGCTGGCGTTCGTCAAGCTGGTGCCCCTGTCGGAGGAGCAGGTTAGGGAATTCGAAGCGGATCGCACCAACCCGGTACACAAGCGGCTGTTTGTCCACATCGATCCCGGGATCTCCAACGAATCCGGCGCCAAGGAGACTCTCCTCTCCCTTTTGGACCCGCTCCGCCATGGGGATGTGGCCCGCCTCTACTGGGAAACGGGCATGGGGGACCGGGTCTTCTATTCCTCCAGTATCGGCCGGCAACCAACCGAGACTCATAACCACGGAGACGATCCGGACAAACCCTTTTACGGCCGCGCCTACGACGGGGTCGAATCCAAGACTTGGCAGGCCTACCAAAAGACCGGGGTCGAACCCTTGGAGGTGGCGGTGGAATTCGCGCATGAGCATGGCATCGAGCTCCACGCCGCCTACCGGGTGGCAGGCTTCCGCTTCCCGGTTCCTCATTATTCCGAAACCAAAGGCAGCTTCTTCGAGCAGCATCCCGAACTGGTGTGCGTCGATCGCGAGGGCAACCCGCTGCCCCGGATCTCCTATGCCTTTCCCGAAACTCGAAAGTACGTCCTGTCCCTGTTTCGTGAGATGGCGTCCAACTACGCCATTGACGGAGTGGCCCTCCTCTACAATCGCCGGCCGCCGCTGCTGGCCTATGAGGCTCCCATCGTGGAGGGTTTCCAGGCCGAGTACGGGGAGGATCCCAGGGAGTTGGATTCTCTGGATGAACGGTGGCTTCAATACCGGTCCACCTTCCTGACCCGGTTCATGCGGGAGTTGCGGGCGATGCTGGACGAAGTGGAGCGTGAGCAGGGGCGCAGCCGGCTGGCCGTGACCGCAGTCGTGTGCCGGCCGGGTGAGAACATCCTGCATGGCATGGACCTGAAGACCTGGGTCCGGGAGGGTCTGGTGGACACGCTGGTCCCCTATTCCTCATCGGTCCGGCTGAACAGCTTCGTGCCCGCCTGGGATGATCCGAAGGACGTCGAGCACTTCGTGTCGTTGGTCAAGGGTACCGATTGCACCTTGGCGCTCAACTTGATGCCGCGGGATCTGACTTCGCGTGAGTACTACGACCTGGCTTATCGCCTGTACCAGTCCGGCGTGGAGCGCTTTTTTTTCTGGGACGGCCTGGGGCGGACGGGAGGCGTGGGCCGGTGGCGGCGGGCGGCTCGCATCGGGCACCGCTCCGAGGTGGAGGAATGGGTCCGGAAGGGGAAGCCCAGCCTGCTCCCGGCCGCGAGCCGAATGTGGATTCTGGACGGGTGGGATCTCAGATTGGAAACTCCCGGATAGAGGCAAGTCGAATGATGGTACGCAGACAGTTCCTGGCATTCATGGCCGCCGCCCCGGTGATGGGCAAAGTGCCGGTGCGCGACGCCGGCCGGGTAGAGACCGTCTTCAAGAGCCCCGGTCCCCACCCCAACGGTCTGCAGGCCACGCGGGAAGGCCTCTGGATCATCGGCGCGGATGATGGCCGCGTCTTCCTCGTCCGCTACGAAGACGGCAAGGTCCTGCGCGACTTCGAGACCGAGTCCGTTGGCCCCAGCGGGATCACTTTCGACGGGGAGGCGATCTGGATAGCGTCGACCTACAGCCGGGAGATCATCCGCGCCGACGCGTCCAACGGCAAGACGATGGCGAAGTTTTTCACGCCGGGGGCGGGTGTGATCTACAAAATGCCTTCGGATCCTCCCAACCGGCAGAGTCCGCTCGCACCCCCTCCGGAGCCTTCGCCGAGCGGGCAGCCCGCGCCTGCTGTCTACGATGCCAGTCCCCGTGCCGGAACCGGCGCTCACGGTCTCGAATGGCGGGACAGCAAGCTCTGGATGGCGGTCCCGCCGTCACGAATGATCTACCGCATCGATCCCGAGAGCTGGATCGTCGAGCAGCGTTTCCCAACCTACGGCAACCGTCCCCATGGGATCGGCTGGGAAGGCAGATATCTGTGGTGTACGGACACCAACCACAACGCCTTCTTCAAGCACGATCCCGACAGCGGAGAGGTCGTCGAGAAGATCCAGCTCGCGGATGACGATCCGCTACCCCACGGGATGACCATCCGGGACGGCGTCCTGTGGTATTGCGACGATGTGGGCGTTGTCTGCCGGTTGAGAATCTAGGAGGGGGGGCATGGAGGGGGGACATTCCTGTCCCCCATTCTTCATTTCCCATTCGTCACGCCCGCATTCTTTCTTGCCTCAACCTGCTTTGGGAGTTCGGCGGTTAGAAACCGCCGCTCCCTCCAACTGCGCGGCCAGCTTCGCGACCAATTCCGGACTCGGATCCTCCCCCTGCTTGAAGGCCATGATCTGGATCTCTTCGAACCGGTCGCCGACGATGCCCTCGGCGTCGCAGATCCGCTTAATGCGCTCGCGGAAGACTTCCAGTTCCGGCCCGGTTCTCTCGGCCTGCCACATCGTCGGCCTTCGCGCCGGGTAGGTGATGGTGTTGAGCGAGAGTCTGACCAGGCCGCTGGTGTTGGGGAGCGCTCGATGGACCGCGCAACTGTGGAACATGAGGAGATCGCCCACTTCGAACCGCGACGAGGTCCAAATGCCGCGGATGGCTTCGGGACGCACTCCCTTTTGCGGCCGTCCCTTGAATAAATAGGAGTAGACTCCGTCGAATTCGACATGTTCCTGAAGGCCGTGCTTGTGGGAGTCGGCCGCGATCGCCAGTCCTCCGTTGGCGATCTCCATATCCATCAGGGGAATCCAGATCATGCGGAACTCATCCGTCTCCCGGATATAGAAGTGGTCCTGATGAGGGGGCGTGAGATAGGGAGCATCGGTGGGCATGGAGTAACGGAATCCGATAGACCGTCCGACCCGCACCTTCTCTCCATAAGCGATATCGACGGCCTCCTGGAGTTCCGGAGAAGCCATCAGCTCCCAGGGAGATTTCAGCCGGTAGAGGGGCCCGTAGTCGACCTCGACGGCGCTGGCGCCAGGAGTCGGCCGCGGTTCGGCTGAACCCTTCTGCATGTAGCTCTGCTGTTGCAGAACGCCGGCAATGTCCTCTTTCGCTCTGAGCACGGTGTCCGCATTGAGGGCGCCCTTGAAAAAGAGGTAGCCGTTCTCGTCATAGGAGCGTCGGGTCTCCGCCGGATCGTCGCGGCCGATCCGGACCTCGTGGAAAGGGGCGAGCGGTCCGTTTGAACCCGCGTCCGGAGGGTGTGTCATGCGCCTGTCTCCATGGTCAGGTTCCGTGTGAGGGAAGGGAATTGGGTCCGGCCCCGCGTCAATCCCCGCTCCCGGATGGAATCACGGGGAGCACCAGATGGGACGGGTATTGGGCGTCGTGGTAGATGGTCTGTTTGGCCACGACGAGTTGGTCACTCGTCCCCAGCGGCTCGCCGATATTCTGATTGCGGGCAAACCGGGGAAAGTTGCTGCTCGAGATTTCCAGGCGGATCCGATGTCCCGCCTTGAAAACGTAGCTGGTCTCCCACAAGCTGATGTTGTACTCGTAGACCTTCCCCGGTTCGATCAGCGCCGGAGTTTCCAGGGAATCCCGGAAGCGCGCTCCCCGAATCCCCTCGCAGACGTGAATCGCCTGGCCGTCGGGACCGAGGTCGCTCAGCGTGGCCGTCCAGTCGGTGTCCACGGCGCTGGAGGCCGCGAAAAGCTTGAACGCGACCGGGCCGGTGACCTCCATGTCCTGTTCCAGCGGTTCGGAAGTGTAGACCAGGATATCCTTCCGGCTCTGAACCGAGCTTCTGTCTTTCCGACCGCGAATTTCCTTGTGAGTCGAGATCTGTCCTCCCAGAGTCGGCACCGGGTCTTCCGGATCGTAGGCGTAGCGGTCCGGGGGCTCGTCCTGGGCCGGTGAAGACGCCAGAGTACCGTCCCCCTGGTCTCCGTTTGCCTTGCCCGAGCTGCGGATGTAGTACTTGGTGAACTGGGTCCGGGCCAGCGGCCACTCGTTCTCGAAGCGCCAGACGTCAGGACCCATGACGAAGATCTTGATGGGGGGCTCGGTGCCGATCCCGTTCCGGATCCCCTTGAGCCAATAGTCGTACCACCTCAACTCGACATCGAGCAGCTCGGGATAGGAGTTGGTCCCCCCGTGTTCCCAGGGACCGACCAGGATCTTCGTGCCTTGGCGGGCCGCTTCGGTTGCGCCCTCTTCGGTGAAGCCCTTGAAGTTCCTCCAGCCCTCGTGGACGAGATTGTCGTACCAGCCGGTCATGAAGTAGGCCGGGACCTGGATCTTGCCGTACTTCTCCTTGATCCCGTAGGACTGCCAGTAATGGTCGTATTTGGCATGGGCGAACCAGTCCTTCACGTGCTCGACCTGCGGGAACTCGTCTACGGCCGCCAGCAGGGGCAGCCGGCGATAGTGGGGATCTTCCGAAGGCAGGATCTTCTGGGTCTGGGAGCCCTGCTTGGTGAAGAGCCCGAACTCGAAGACCACGTTCAACTGCATGACGCCGTCGTTGTAGAGGTGTCCGAAGTTGGTCTGTTGGTTCTCGCGCGGCACCAGACACTTCAGGTAGGGGCTGCCCAGTGGCGCCGGCATCACCTGCGTGAAACCGTTGTAGGAGATCCCCATGGTGCCGATCTCTCCGTTCGACCATGGTTGTTGACCGAGCCACTGCTGGGCGTCATAGCCATCGCGGGGTTCGTTCACGTAGGGAACCCATTTCCCGCCGGAATCGTAGCGCCCCCGGGAATCCACCAGGGCGACGGCATAACCTCTCTTGGCGAAGTACTCGGCGTGTTCATTCTGGAAGGGAGCCCGAAAATATCTCAACAGCATGAGCGCCGGAAACTTGCCGGGCGCATCGGGACGGTAGACGTGGGCGGCCAGGTTGACGCCGTCCTGCATGGGGACGGGTACTTTGCTCTCATCGACAATTTTGTGAACGGGTTGCGATGGACCGGCGGGATCGGAGCCAGGAGCCGAGCAGGCCGAGAGAAGCAGGAGTAGGCAAGGGAATAGTCGCGTCGGCGAAGTCATTTCGGGCCTCTCTTTCCAACCGGTGTTTCCGGGTTTTTCGAGGGTGTCGCAATAGGACAAACCATTGTCCAAATGTGTCTTTAAGAAGAAATTCGAGGTAGGATATTCTCAAGTTTGGCGTCGGATTCTAACATGCTCGAATAACGAAGCTGAAACCTCAGTCCGGAGCGCCCCGTCATGAAACCCTTTTTAGACTCTTCCGGTGTGGTCGGCGACGGTCCCGAACTGGCCCGCCGCATGAAAAGAGACGGCTATCTGTTCGTGCGTGGTCTACTGCCGTCGGAACCGTTGGAATCCCTGCGCATACAGTTTCTCGAAATCGCGGCCGCCAACGGCTGGGTCAGCACTCAAGTGCCCATAGAGGAAGGTGTCGCCGACCTGACCGGGTTCTGCGTCGAGCCGGAGCCGAAATACATGGAGGTCTACGAGCAGTTCTACCGGCTCCAGGACTTCCACGCACTGCCGCACCACCCCCGCATCCTGGGGTTGCTGGAACGGATGCTCGGAGAGCCGGTCATTCACCATCCGCGCATCATCGGACGCTTCATGTTTCCGCAGCGCAACGCTTACACGACCAAGGCGCACCAGGACTTCATCCCGATCCAGGGGACCGAAGAGACCTACACCGCCTGGCTCCCGCTGTCGGACCTGCCGGAAGAGATGGGTGGGCTGCAGATTGCCGCCGGCTCACACCTGGGCGGGGTCTACGAAATCAAGCCGGCCCTGGGCGCCGGCGGTTTCGAGATCATCGACGACCTGGGAGATGGCTGGGTGGGCAACAGTTTCCAGCAAGGTGACGTCCTTTTCTTCCATAGCCTGGCGGCGCACCGGGGGGTCCCGAACCGGGGAGAACGCATGCGTCTGTCCATTGACGGCCGCTACCAGAAGAGAAGCGATCCCATCACCCGGGACAGCCTGACGCCGCATATGGGTGTCGACGGGTTGAGTTGGGAAGAGATCTACGCGAACTGGACTTCCGGCGAATTTCAGTACTATTGGAAGGATTGGGATCCCCGGATCGTGGACTACGACCCCAGCTATTTCGAACGTCGCGACGTACTGGCCATGGAGATGGCGGAAAAAGGGGACGAGCTGGCCCGCTCGACCCTGCAGCGCATCGTCGCCCGGGATCTCAATCCGGACAAGCGCACCCGGGCCCAAACTCTGCTGACACGGCTGGACGCCCAGGAGCGGCGGCTTTCCAGCCGCCGAACTCCAGAGTCACAATACGCCCAAAAAGGATCGGACGACTAAAAAGTCGACCCTCCATAAGTAGGGCTGTTCCTCCCCCCGATTCATAGCCCGGCCCACCCCCTTTGGGTATAATCTGCGCTTCCCGATGCAGAAGTACTCCTTCCTCAGTCTGGCCCGGAACGCCCTCACCTATCACGAGAACTGGCAGCGCGCCTGGCGGAGTCCGGACCCGAAGCCCCGGTACGACGTGGTCATCGTGGGGGGTGGGGGCCATGGCCTCGCCACCGCCTACTATCTGGTGAAGGAGCACCGCGTCGGCAGCGTCGCCGTGCTCGAGAAGGGATACGTCGGGGGCGGCAACACCGGGCGCAACACCGAGATCGTCCGGTCCAACTACCTCTGGGACGAGGCCGCCCACATCTACGAGTTCTCCCTGAAGCTCTGGGAGGGCCTGACTCAGGAGATCAACTTCAATCTGATGTTCAGCCAGCGGGGACTGCTGAGCCTGGGACACACGCTCCAGGATCTTCGGGACATCCAGCGCCGCATCAACGCCAACCTCCTCAACGGCATCGACAGCGAATTCCTCACGCCCGAACAGATCAAGGAGATGGTCCCGGCCATCG
This sequence comes from Acidobacteriota bacterium, assembly GCA_965263035.1. Taxonomy (GTDB): domain Bacteria; phylum Acidobacteriota; class UBA6911; order RPQK01; family JAJDTT01; genus JAJDTT01. Next base: position 1,752,063 of record OZ253580.1, on the reverse strand, counting down.
ACGTCTCTCCCCGGGCCCGCTATCCCATCCTCGGAGCCTCCCTGCAGCGGCGTGGAGGGACGGCCCGGCACGATGCCCTGGCCTGGGGCCTGGCCCGGGCGGCGGATTCGGTGGGGGTGGACATCATCCAGAATTGCGAGGTGACGGGGTTCCGCCGGGAAAATGGGGCCGTCACCGGAGTGGAGACTTCCAGAGGTCTCATCAAGGCCGGCAAGGTGGGCTGCGTCACGGCAGGCAACTCGGGAGTCCTGGCCTCCATGGCCGGGATGCGGCTGCCCTTGGAGAGTCGTCCCCTGCAGGCCTGGGTCTCCCAACCCCTCAAGCCGATTCTGGACGTGGTGATCATGTCCAACGCCGTGCACGCCTATATCAGCCAGACCGACCGGGGAGAACTGCTCTGCGGCGCCGGTGTCGACTCCTACAACGGCTATGGCCAACGCGGCAGTCCCAACACCCTGGAGCACGCCATCGCCGCCATTATCGAGATGTTCCCCAGATTCAGCCGCGTTCGCATGCTGAGACAGTGGGCGGGCACGGTGGACACCTGTCCGGACGCCTGCCCCATCATCGGCCTCACTCCGGTGAAGGGCCTCTACTTCAACTGCGGTTGGGGGACCGGGGGCTACAAGTCGACGCCGGGTTCGGGTTGGGTCTTCGCCTACACCATCGCGCAGAATCGTCCCCATCGCCTCAACGAGCCGTTCTCGCTGGAGCGGTTCGCGACGGGGCACCTCATCGACGAGCACGGCGCCGCGGGAGTGGCCCACTGACGCCCGGAGAGCGAACCCCATGCTCCTGATCGAGTGTCCCTGGTGCGGCCCCCGCGACGAGTCGGAGTTCGCCTACTCCGGCGAAGCCCACATCGTCCGGCCCCTGAAGCCGGAAGCGCTCACCGACGAAGAGTGGGCCGACTATCTCTTCTACCGGAGGAACACCCGGGGGGACCATCTGGAGCAGTGGTGCCACGCCTCGGGCTGCCGGCGATATTTCAACGTCCAGCGGGACACCGTGACCAACCGGATCAAGTCGGTGTACAAGTCAGGCGAGCCGCCTCCGGGAGCGACGGGATGAGCCAGTCCCATCGTCTTGCCACCGGTGGCCGGATCGACCGGAACCAACCGCTGACGTTCACCTTCAACGGCCGCGACTACCCCGCATTCCGGGGAGACACGCTGGCCTCAGGGCTGCTGGCCAACGGCGTTCACCTGGTGGCTCGGAGCCTGAAGTATCACCGGCCCCGGGGCATCGTCGCCGCAGGCGTGGAGGAGTCCAACGCGCTGGTCCAAGTGGGAGAGGGAGCCCGCTCCCTGCCCAACCTGGTGGCCACCCAGGTGGAGCTCTATGACGGTCTGGCGGCCCGAAGCGTCAACGTCTTCCCCAGCGTCGGGTTCGACCTGCGGGCCGTCCACGGTTGGTTCGCGCGCTTCATGCCGCCCGGCTTCTACTACAAGACCTTCATGTGGCCGGCGGGTTCCTGGCGGCAGTACGAGCATCATATCCGCAAAGCGGCCGGATTCGGCGTGGTCCCGGCGGACGCCGATCCCGACGACTACGATCACATGAACGCCCACTGCGACGTGCTGGTCGTGGGAGCCGGCCCCGCCGGCTTGGCCGCCGCCCTGGCAGCGGGACGGACCGGGGCCCGCGTGATCCTCATCGACGAACGAACGGAGTCGGGAGGTACGCTCATCGGGAGCAGCGACCGGATCGATCAGGCTCCGGCTTGGCAGTGGGCCGGTCTGAGATTCGAGGAGCTGGCTTCTCTGCCGGAGGTCCAGGTGCTGACTCGGACCACCGCGGCGGGTTACTACGAGCACAACTTCCTGCTGGCGCTGGAGCGCCGGACGGACCACCTTCCTCCGGGTGAGGGCCAAGGCCCGCGTCAGCGGCTCTGGCGGATCCGGGCCAGGCAGGTCGTGCTGGCCACGGGCGCCATCGAGCGCCCCCTGGTCTTCTGCAACAACGACCGGCCCGGCGTCATGCTGGCTTCCGGGGTCTCGGAATACATCCACCGGTACGGGGTCCTTCCGGGGTCCCGAGTCGTGGTCTTCACCACCAACGACAGCGCCTACCGGACGGCTTTCGACCTGCTGGATGCGGGAGCGAAGGTGGAAGCCGTCGTGGATGCACGGCCGGCCGGCCATCGGAGCGCCGAGGCGCGAGAGCGGGGCTTGGAGGTCATTAACCGGCACGCCGTCATCGACGTCCGGGGGACGAAGAGGATTCGGGGAGTGCAGCTCATGACCCTGAGCGGGGACGGCGGGTCCGTTTCGGGTCGAGTCCGTCGTCTGGAGTGCGACCTGCTGGCCGTCTCCGGCGGCTGGAGCCCAACCGTCCAGCTCCACGCCCAGTCGGGCGCACGCCCGGTCTATGACTCCAAGCAGGCCGGTTTCGTTCCAGGCGCGTCCGTCCAGGCGGAGCGGTCGGCGGGTGCCTGTAGAGGGAGTTTCGAGCTGGGAGCCTGCGTCACCGAGGGATTCCGGGCAGGTGCCGAAGCGGCTCACGCCGCAGGCCACGGCGACGGCGTGCTCTCGCGGCCGATCCCACGGGTGGAAGCCAAGGAGGGAGACTCGATCCGCCCGCTCTGGATCGTTCCGGCCGTGAAACCCGTTTCGCGGGCCCCCAAGCAGTTCGTCGACCCCCTCATGGACGTTTCCTCCGCCGACATTCTGACCGCGGCACGGGAGGGTTACGATTCCATCGAGTACGTCAAGCGGTACACCAACCTGGGCATGGGTCCCGACCAGGGCAGGCTGGGGAACGTCAACGGCATCGCCATCCTGGCCGGCCATCACCAGACCGACCCCGGCTCCATCGGCACCACCACGTTTCGGCCCATGTACACTCCCGTCACCTTCGCCGCCCTCTCGGGAGGGGAGCAACGGGACCTGTTCGATCCCGTCCGCAAGACGGCCATCCACGAGTGGCACGTCCAGCAGGGGGCTCTCTTCGAGACCGTGGGCCAATGGAAGCGGCCGTGGTACTTCCCGAGACCGGGCGAGTCGCTGCACGAGGCCGTCGACCGGGAGTGTCTCGCGGTGCGCCGCCGCGTCGGTGTGCTGGACGCCTCGACGTTGGGGAAGATCGACATCCAGGGGCCCGATGCCAACGTCTTTCTGAATCGCGTCTACACCAACCCCTTCCTGAAGGTCCCCGTGGGACGCTGCCGGTACGGTCTCATGCTGGATGAAAACGGCATGCTCATGGACGACGGGGTGACGGCCCGGCTCGGCGAGAACCACTACCTGATGCACACCACCACCGGCGGTGCGGCCCACGTCATGTCCTGGCTGGAGCTCTGGCTCCAGACCGAGTGGCCCGAGTTGCAGGTCTACATGACGTCCGTGACCGACCATTGGGCGACCGTTTCGGTCTGTGGACCCGACAGCCGCCGCGTCCTCCGCAAGCTCTGTTCCGACGTGGATCTCAGCCGGGAATCCTTCCCCTTCATGGCCCTCCGGGAGGGCACGGTCGCCGGCGTACCGGCACGGATCTTCCGAATCAGCTTCACGGGGGAGCTGACCTACGAGGTCAACGTCAACGCCAACTTTGGGCGCCACGTCTGGGAAGCGGTCATGGATGCGGGGGAGGAGTACGGAATCACCCCCTACGGCACCGAGGCGATGCACGTCCTCCGGGCCGAGAAGGGGTACATCATCGTGGGCCAGGATACGGACGGCTCGGTCACGCCCGTGGATCTGGGCATGGAACGGATGCTGGGGAAGAACAAGGACTTCCTGGGAAAGCGGTCCCTCTTCCGCTCCTACCTGGTCCGGAAGGACCGCAAGCAGTTCGTCGGGCTGTTGACCGAAGACCCGCAGGAGGTGCTGCCCGAGGGGGGGCAGATCGTGGACGATCCGTCGGCGCCTCTGCCCCGGCCCATGCTGGGCCACGTGACGTCGTCCTACTACAGCGCCGCCCTGGAGCGCTCCGTCGCTCTGGGACTGGTCAAGGGGGGACACGGGCGAATGGGCGAGACCGTCCACGTCCAGAACTTCGACGGCAGGACCATCGCCGCCAGGATCGCCGACCCGGTCTTCTACGACCCGGGGGGAGAGAGACAGAATGTCTGACCTCAGGCAAGAGTCCCCCTTTGTCGGGGTCCTGTCGAGCACAGCCGCGGGAGACACCGGCAGTCCTGGCGTCGTACTCACTGAGCGGCCCTTTCTGGGCTACGTGAATCTGCGGGGCGATGCCGGCGATGCACCATTTCTGGCCGCGGTGGAGGGAGTTCTGGACATGGGCCTCCCGGTCGATCCCAACACCATCGCCGAAGGCGAGGACGTCACCGTCTGCTGGATGGGCCCCGACGAGTGGTTGCTCGTCCTCCGTCCCGGCGCGCAGACCCGGTGCGTGACTGACCTGAGGGAGGCTCTGGGGGAGCACCACGCCTCTGCCGTCGACACCACGGGTGGCTACACCCTGGTGAACGTTTCCGGCCCCCGGAGGCGGGAACTTCTGGCCAAGGGATGCACTCTGGACCTGCACCCCAGGAGCTCCTCCCCCGGCCAATGTGCCCAGACCAATCTGGGCAAGGCCGGAGTCGTACTGATTCCCAGGGGCAAAGGTTCCGACTCCCAGTCCTTCGACGTGATCGTCCGCCGCAGCTTCGCCGACTATCTGGGCCTATGGCTCCATCACTCGGCCCGGGAATACGGCCTGCAGATCGTCGCGTAGCGGGAGCGGCGACTTTCTTGCCGCCAAATGGGAGTATCCATGTTGCAAGTGGTGGGTGCTAATCGGTGTTTCCATCCCGTGTCGTTAGTACGTGATCTGTCCGGTCCAAAGGGCACAGGGTTAGGAGGAGCGTTCTTCCGCCGGAGGTGAGGCGGAGATCGAGCTGGATCCGCCGGGCGCCGTGCAGGGGGCGATGAGTGGACCGATAACTGGATCGAGGGACCTGAGATCGTCGACGTCAGTCCTCCGGGAGGTCCGGATACGCCCTGGGGAGCGTCGGGTCAAGCCTCCGGCTCCTCCGCTTCGCTGCGACCCTTCGGGTGACCCGGCGCTCCCCAGGGCGTGAAGAGCTTTCATGGCCGTAAGCAAGCTTCCGGCCAGACTTGACCGGAAGTTCGACAGACGGCCATCAGGGGGTCCACACGCTCCCTTTCCTCACGGGGTTTCTCCGTGGCCTCAGAAGGTCGCTCGGGGCGCTACGGGCAACCAGGTGCGGTCCTGCCGGACGAGGGTGTTGGCCAGGACGATAAGCTTGCGCATGACGGCGACGAGGGCCACCTTGCCGGGCTTGCCGCGCTCGCTCAGCCTCCGGTACACCTCGGCCAAGTCGGGGTTCCAACGCAGGGCGGCCACCGCCGGCATGTACAGGAGCCGTCGCGCCCGCGCCCGTCCGCCCCGGATGAAGGCCCGGCCCTGCCAAGCCCCCGACTCGCGCGGAACGGCGGCCAACCCGGCCAGACTGGCGGCGGCCTTGCCGCTGAGGGCGCCCAGCTCGGGCATCTCGGCCAGCAGACCGGCGGCGGTGGTGGCCGCGATCCCCGGGATGGAGGTGAGGATCTCCAACTTGCGGGCCCGCGCCTCGTCGGCCGCAATCAGCTGCTGCATTTTGCGGTCGATGGCGCGCAGGTGGCGCTCGAACATGTTGATCTGGATCTGGTTCTGCTGTTTGAGCAGGGGTTCGCGGAGCTGTCGGCGGCGGTTGAGCGCGGCCGTGCGCTGGCGCATCAGCGCGTCCCGGGACGTCTGCAGATCCTGGAGCCGGCGTTGCGTTTTGGACGGCACCTGGGTCCGGCGCGGCTCCAGCGTGGCGGCCAGCTGGGCCAGTTTCCGAGCGTCTACGGCGTCGGTCTTGGCGCGGCTCCCGGTCGCCTCGGCGAAGCGCCGCGCCTGCCAGGGGTTCACCTTCGCCAGCGGCAGCTTCGCTTTGGACAGCGCTTCCTCGAGGTCCCGGTGGTAGGGACCGGTGGCCTCGTACGCGACGCACTCGACCGGAGTTCCGATCCAATCAATCAGCGCCCGGAAGCCGGCCGGGTCATTGTCGAACTGGGCGGAATGGCCGTCGGCCAGCCGGTGCGCGTCCAGGTGCGCTTTCGAGATGTCGATGCCTACGGTATGCTGTTTCATCTTTCCTGTCTCCTGTGCTTGTCATTCGGGCCTTGATGCCCTCGTATCCATTCAGGACATCGGGAAAGACGGTGGCCGACCTCACTCCCATACGGTTCGTAACAGTCCGCGGCGGTACGGTCCAGCCACCGCCGTCCGGGTCGCTCATGAGCGACCCGGACGGCCCCATTTAAACAGACAAGCGGCGGCTTTCTTGCCGCCGAATGGGAGCGGCGACTTTCTTGTCGCCGCCTCTTCGCTCCAATCCGCGCAATCGTGCCCACACCTCAAACCCCGACCCGGGCCGACCGGCCGCTACAGCTCCGGAAACCAGAGCCGCCGCGCATTATCACCCAGGATCTGCCGGCGATCCTCTTCCTTCAGCGGCAGGACCTCGCGAAAAATCCGGAGATGTTCCGCATAGCTCATTTTGGGTGTCCAGAGACGGTTCGGGTAGTTGCTTCCCCAGACACAGCGCTCGGCCCCGTAGGCCTCGATGATCTTGAGAGCCGCCTCGTGGAGATCGTCTCCCGGGAAACCCTTCTCGGTCCCGGTACTGATGAAGTCCACTTTGGCGATCAGATTGGGGAACCGGGCCAGCCGCAAGACGGCGTCCAGCCTCCGCTGGTACTCTTCCCCCGGCTTCAGATCCAGACAGTGGCAGAAGGCCACGGTGAGGTGGGCGAACTCTTGCAGCAGCCTCTCGGCATCCTCCACCCATTCCAACTGCATGAGGAAGATGTCGACGGTGATCCCCAGCTCGTGAGCGGCCTGCCAGAGCCGCCGCACCGCCGGATGATCGAACCGGGTCCGGGACTCCGCCGGAATGCTCCGTAGCGCCCGGACCCCATGCTTCTGCACCAGGTCCCAGAGCATCGCCGGACTTCGCGGATCGTCGGGATCCAACGTGCACAGCCCGCTGACCCAGCCGGGGTTCGCGCGGCAGACATCGGCAAGATAGCGGTTGTCGTATCCGTAAAAGGAGACGGTCTGAACGGCCCGGACCGCCGCGACGCCGTTGGCCCGCATCACGGCCCGCAGGTCTTGGATAGAGCCTCCTCCCCCCGGTACCCGCAGGGGCTGTGCTACCGGCGGGTAGCGCTCTTCGTCCGGCGAGTAGATGTGGGCGTGGCAGTCGATGACGAGCATGGGGCATCATCCCCAGGAGAAGAAAACCTGGTTGGACAGGAGATCCGTATTCTTGGTGCCCGGACCGCCTCCGGTGTAAATAAGGCCGGGCTTCCCCGGAACCCGGTTGTGGCCGGTGGGTCGCTCGATATTGGGCAGCCAGTGCGCCCGGTTCCCATCCGGCCGGCTGATCGGGGAAACCGTGAAACTCCTTCCTCCGTCCGGAGACCTGAAGGCCACGACTTCGTTTCCGGAACCGCCCCAGGAGGAGGAGCCGTCCACGGGTGGCTCGATCTGTGCCGCGATGACCATCTCGCCGCTCGAGGTAAATGTGACCCCCGCCGGCGCCAGCAGGAGCCGATCCTTCCACTGCACGGGCAGGAACCGGCTCAGATCCGTGCGGTCCCAGCTTCCGTCGCCGTTGGGGCGAGCCAGGATCAGCCGGGAGCGGCCCCCCTCTTCATCACTGTAGACGGCGTGGGGCCGCCCGCCGGCATCCACGGACAGGGCTCCTGCCCGGAGAAGTCTGCTCTGGTCCACTCCCCCCCGGGCCAGGACCTCGGCGGAGTCGGGCGTCGCCGGGAGGGAGACCGGAGTTCCGTCACTGCGGTTCCAGGTCCGGCCGGCGTCGGGACTCACCAGGTAGGCCACCGTCTGCAGACGGCCGTAAGCCTGGCTGTCCGACCGTTCGTGGAACCGGCAGCACAGATGGAGCGTCCGGTGATCGGGCCCCCAGGCGAGAGACTCCTGAAAATGGGAGTAACCGGGGTGGCGTGACTTCAAAAGGGCACGTCGGCGCTGCCACTGCCGGCCCCGCTGCCGCTCCCACAGTTCCACCTCCCAGGGACGATTCGCGAAGCTGCGGCGGGCGCTCAGCAACAAGGTGTCGTCCGGGCCGCAAACCAGCGTCGGATAGGTCAGGCGCTCGCCGAATCGGACCTCTTCCTCCCACTCGGAGGAATCCCCGGGCCGGCGCGATCGGCGGTAGCACATGGCATGGTGGTGGGGATAGTAGACGATGTGGAGATAGCCTGCGCTGTCGACGGTGAACGCGGGCCCTCCGTGATTGTCATGGGCGTGACCGGCGGTGACGGTGGGAGACCACTCCCCGGTGCCTCGATCGCAGCTTCGAACCCGGACCCGGAAACCCTCCGGGGGTGAATCCAACCAGGCCACGTGAGTCCGGCGGCGCCAGGTGACGATCTTGTTGGATTCGGAGTACCCCGTGGCCCGGCCGCATCCCTGGCGGGAGAGAAGGAAGGACCCGGCGGGACTTCCCGCCGCTGCAACAAGGCCCGGATGCCAACTCCATCCCAGGCCGGCGGCGACGGCGCCCATCCGGCTCAGCAGGTCCCGCCTCGACAGTCTTCTGCCATACATCTCAGTCGAAACCTCTGCCCGGGGCTTGCACGAGTTCCTCACCGGTTCGATGAGTGTATTATGAATGAGTGTTTTCCTCAGTCGCTTACGCGCTTTTTGTCGAGATCTTTCGAGCACGCGCCCGGCTTGGAAACGAGAACGGAAAGGGGGTCTTGTCATGAATCGAAACATCCTGGAAAGGCTGGCTGCGGGACCCGTCCTCTGTGACGGCGGCTACATCATCGAGCTGGAACGCCGGGGATACGGAACGGCCGGGGCCTTCACGCCCCACTTCGTTCTGGACCATCCCGAGGCCATCCGGCAGCTCCACGTCGAGTTTCTCAACGCCGGCGCCGAGGTGCTGCAGGTCATGGCCTTCTACGGGAGCCGCGAGAAGCTGGCCACGGTGGGCCGGGACCACCAGACCATCGAGATCAACCGGAAGGCCGCCCAGATCTGCCGGGAGGTGGCGGGAGACGAGGCCCTGGTGGCGGGGGACCTCTGCGCCACCTGGAAATGGGAGGCGGACAGCCCCAGCGCCCGGGATCTGGTGGCGGCCATGTTCCAGGAGCAGATCGAGGCCCAGGAGGGGGTCGACTTCATCATCGGAGAGACCTTCTGGTATCTGGGAGAGGCCCGTCTCTGTCTGGAGACGATCAAGCAGCACAGCACGGTCCCGGCCATGATCACCGTCTCCTTCCGGAGCGGCGAGAAGACGGTGGACGGCTACTCCCCCTCCGAGTGCGCCCGCATCCTCACGGCTGAGGGGGCGGACATCGTGGGGACCAACTGCATGCGGGACCCCGACCGAACCTATCCCATCATCGACGAGATGCGGGAGGCCACCGACGTCTACCTGGCGGCGCAGCCCGTGGCCTTCGCCTGCACCGACCAGGTCCCCTGGTTCACCGCCAATCCGGCCTTTCCCGATCAACTGGAGAAGACTTTGCTGACCCGCTACCAGATGGGAGAGTTTGCCCCCAAGGCCCGTGACCTGGGGGTCAGCTTCATCGGGGGATGCTGCGGATGCATCGGCAGTCACATGGCGGAGATGGCCCGGGCCCTGGGCAAGAAGGAGCGGACCCAGGTCTGGCAGCCCTTCCCCGACTCCCCCATGAGCGAGACCGAATTCAACTGGCAGCACATCCGGAGGGACGAGGCGGCAATTCGCGCCTGACCTCCTGAGCACCCATCCGATGGAGGTGGCGATGATTGGTCTCGATCGCCGGCGGTTCTCCGGTCTGGTTGTCGTCCTCCTGCTCTTTGCTGCCACCGGGTTGGCCGCCGAATCCCCCTTCGACGTCGGCGACCGCGCGCAGCTCTTCGTGGACCGGATCCTGGTGCACAAGGCGGACCGGGTCTTCTTCACCCAGCATTCGGGCCGTCCCCACCCCGAGAACCCCCTCATCCTGGCCGACCGGCCCTGGGAGGGGTGGCGCCTGGAGATGCACGGAACGGTCATTTACGACCAGGAAGAGGGGATCTTCAAGATGGGGATTATATACGAAAGTGCCGAAACCTGAGCATTAACGCCGGTTCCGTGGCCGGTCTATCCATCTGATATTCACGGGCTGGACCAATGCACGGGCCAGCTCCTCGAAGTCTGCTTCCACGCGCATATCCTGTTCCAGTTCGGCCTTGGTCGGTTGGTAGGAATCCTTGACCAGTTCGATGGTGGGATGTTGGGGATTGTGTCTGGGTTTCTTCATGCGGCCCTCGGCATCCTAGGTTGCTTCCCCTCAAAGGAGTCTTCCGGCGTGTAGATTTGAATCTTGGGCAGGTCCATGAAGCGTCCGGCGTTGACGGCGGCATTTCTCATGCCGTTGGTCACTCTGTCTCGAAAGCAGGTGAAGATGCCGAGATCAGCTCCGGCCTGTTGACGTGCGCCGTTGAAGGCTTGGACGTGTCCGGGATTGGTAGAGCCGCCTTTGACCTGAGAAACGATGTCAATGAACCGGCCCTGGCGGATCGGGAGCCGTCCCACGCCGTCAATTCCGCCATCCCGTCTCTGGATTCGGTTCGGCTCCATACCGTCCACCAGAGCAGCAGCCCACCTCTCAAACCGGAATTTATCGATGCTGGCAAGCTCCTGAGCGTGTGTGATGGTATGGGGAAGGCCAATGTATTGGGTGTGTTCCCAACGGATTCATCCGGGACATCCTCCCGCATGACTTCAAGGTTGTCTCCAAAGATCAGTCGATTTTCGTTCAACCCACCAAATCCTTGTAACGCAGCCGCTTTCCCACCATCCGGTCAGCGACCAGGGCCATTTGATCCAACGTGTCCATGCGCCTTAGGTTGTGACGTGCGGCAAACTCTCCAACGTATCGGTCGGTGTGCTGTTCCGAGAAGTGGTGAAAGGTTCCGTGGTAACTCCGCTTCAACATGGACCAGAACGATTCGGCTCCGTTGGTGTGGCAGTTGCCTTTGACGTACTCCTGAAGAGAATGTCTGACCGTCTCGTGATGGACAAGCCGGCCGTAAGAGGTTGAATCGTCCGTGTAGATCTTGGCATCTTCTCCCACGTGCTCCAAGACGAAACGGGAGAGGGTTTCAGACTTGGTGTCAGGGACGACTCGGGCCGACACTTGGTTGGAGGGGCGATCTTTGACGGCAGCCACGGCCGTCTTTCCAACGGCTCCACGTCCCTTCAGTTTGGCGCGTTTGGCCTTCGGCATATTCTTCCGCTTTCCGCCGAGATACGCCTCGTCAGCCTCGACCGGGCCGGAGAACAGGGCCATTCCAGTCAGGTTCAGACCTTTCCGTATCCGGTGAGCAAGGTGCCAAGCCGTCTTCTGTGTTACGTCCAGGTCACGATGCAGCTTCATGGAGGAAACGCTCTTGAGGCTGGTAGTAAGGAGGTAGGTCGCAAGCAACCAAGTCTGATAGCCGAGTTTGGAGGACTGCATAACCGTCCCGACCCGGACGCTGAACCGCTTGCCGCAATCGCGGCAACGATACGGCATGGAAGGATGCTTGGCTCCGGTCTGGACGTTGGTGGAGCCGCAATGGACGCAACAGACTTCCTCCGGCCACCGCTGCTTTATGAACCATTCCTCAGCGGCTTTATCGTCGGGAAATCTCTTGAAGAATCCGCGAAGTGAAAGTCCCTCTCGGAACGCCTTGCCGGGTGCCTTGTTCCGTGTCTCGTAACTCATTGCAGCCTCCTGACTTACAAGACATATTATATAGGAAAGTTCCGGGATTGTCAACCCCTACGGGCAACTTTTTCGGCACTTTCGTATATAATCCCCTTCAAGATGTGGTACCTGGGGGACGCGGGAGACTCCCGGGACTACTTCGAATCCCGCTACTTCATCTGCTATGCCACCAGCCGGGACGGGATCCGATGGGAGAAGCCCCTGGTGGGGACTTTGCCCTCCAACAACGGCCAGCCCCACAACGCCGTTCTCACCGGGACCACCCTGGGCAACGTGGTCAAGGATTCCCGGGACCCCGATCCCAACCGCCGCTACAAGATGATGGGCTCCCACGGGAAGACCTACGTCTCCCCGGACGGACTCCACTGGCGTCCCTACAGCCAGGGGTCGGTCTGGCCCGATTTCTCCGACGCCACCACCGGATTCTGGGATGAGCGCCGGAGCCTCTTCGTCATGTTTCCCAAAGTGGGGAACCGGGCCCGCACCTACTGGCTGGGTCACAAGCGGCGCCTCTTCTACACCATCACCAGCCGAGACTTCGTCGCCTGGACGGAGCCGGTCCTCACCTGGACCACCGACGCCCGGGACGACGCCGGATCCCTGGCCCGGCTCGAGCACGTCCGGTCCGTCCTGGATCGGCCCGACGATCCCCAGCTCATGCGAACGGAGTATTACGGCATCGGCGTCTACACGGCCGAGAGCTGCACCATCGGGTTCCCCTGGATCTTCACCATCAACAACAACGCGCGCTGGGGCAACCACGAGGGACCCCAGGAGGTCCAACTGGCCGTCTCCCGGGATCTCTTCCACTGGGAGAGGCCCTTTCGCACGCCGGTCATTCCCATGGGTGACATGGGGGAATGGGACTGCTGCTACCAGGCCACCGGCAACCGGGCCCTCCGGGTGGGCGACGAGATACGGGTCTACTACGACGGCGCCAACTACACCCACGGCACACCCGCCCTCTATCGAGCCGCCTTCGAGGACGGCCGGCCCACCGGCCGGGGACGGATCACGGCCTCCATCGGCTTGGCGACCTGGCCCCTGGATCGGTTCGTCTCGGTGGATGCGGGCGCCCGGGAAGGCGTTCTCACCACGGTGCCGGTCACCTTTTCCGGTTCCCGTCTGGTGCTCAACGCCCAGACCCGGCCCCAAGGGTGGATTACGGTGGAGATCCTGGACGTGGCCGGCCGGCCGATCGAGGAATTGCGGCCGTCCACCCGCTTCACCGGCGATTCGCTACGCCAGGAGCTGTCCTTTCCCGGGAGCCCGGATCTGTCCCGCTGGGCGGGGCAACCGGTCGTCCTGCGCTTCCGGCTCCAGGAGGCGTCCCTCTTCAGCTTCGCGTTCCGGAGGTGAGGCGGGCCGGCGCATCTCGTGTTGCAAGTAATGCCATCCATTTCGTCGAATCCACGGCTGAACTGGCCGCCGGGGCCGGAATAGATGGAACCTGGTGTACGGAGGAGAGCCATGAAGAAAATATTGTTGTTGACCCTGTTCGCCCTGACCCTGGCTCTTCCGGCGCAGAGAGCGTTCGAGGTCTACCAGACGGCTGAGCGGCCCCGTGCGCTGGCCCTGATCGGCGACCGGTACCACAGTCCGGTCTACATTCGGGATCACTTGATCCAAGCCCTGGTTCGAGAAAACATCCCGGTGACCTTCATCGAGAACGTCGAAGCCCTGAACGCGGAATCACTGGCCAAACATGATCTGCTCATCATCCTTCGCGATGGCATGAACTGGCCCGGCGGATATGACCAACCGCACGTCAAGTGGATGACGGACACGCAGCAGCAGGCCATCTGGGATTTTGTCCACGGCGGCGGCGGTTTCCTGGCTCTGCACAACTCCCAAGGCCTGTACCCGCCGGACGGCCTCTACTACAAACTCTTCGGAGGAGACTACGGAGGCCATCCCGAGCCCTATGTCTTCACCGTTCGAGTCGAAGACAGGAATCACCCCGTGACCTCGGGCGTGGAGGATTTTGAAATCTTCGACGAGCAGCACACGGTGAAATACCATCTCGACCACGAACACCTCCTGCTGCGATCCATCGCGCGCGACAACCTGGCTGCCCCGGCCGGATGGTGGCGGGAGATGGGGAAGGGACGATTCTGCTATCTGGCACCTGGGCACACGCCTGAAGCGCTGGGTCACCCCATGATGCAGCGGCTCATCCGTAATGCGTCCAGCTGGTTGCTTCGCCTGGACCGGTAGCCGTGGGAGGGGGGACATCCCTGTCCCCCCTCTTCGCGGGAGAAGATCGTCCTTTTCCCCCACACACGCCGGAATCGGGGGTTGCAAACCCCCGCTCCCACCCGTCCGGAGTTCGACAGCTACAAACCCCCTGCCACGATGGCTTCAACTTCCTGCACTTGATCCGGCGAGAGCGTCCAGTCGGTGGCCGCGACGTTGGCTTCCAGTTGTTCGATGCTGGTGACCGCGACGAGAACGGTACAGACATAGGACTTGTCCAGCAGCCAGGCGATGGCCAGTTCGCTCAACCGGCGGCCCTGATCCCGGGTCCAGGCATCGAGCCGTTCGACCGTCTCCAGACGCTCGTCGGTCATGTAACGGGCCAGGAAGGGACTCGGATTCTTCCAGGCCCGGGTGCCGCGCGGGATCGGCGCACCCCGGCGATACTTGCCCGTCAATACGCCCTGGGCCAGCGGAGAGTATGCGGCGATGCTCATCCCGTGGTGCCGGCAGCAGGGCAGGACCTCGGCTTCCAATGACCGTTCGAAGAGGTTGTAGGGCGACTGGCTGACCAGGAACGGCATGTAGCCGCGCCGCTCGGCAGCGGCGCTCGCCGTGGCGATTTCCCAGCCCGCGTAGTTCGAGCAGCCGACGTAGCGCACCTTCCCCTGCCGGACGAGATCGTCGAAGGCGCGGAGCGTCTCCTCGATGGGCGTCGCCGGGTCCGGACGGTGCGCGTAGTAGAGGTCGACGTAGTCCGTTTCCAGCCGTCGGAGGGTGCCTTCGATGCTGTCCATGATATGGCCGCGCGAGAGCCCGGCATCGTTGGGGCCGTCCCCCACCGGCAGGCCGACCTTGCTGGCGATGACGAACCGGTCGCGCTGTCCGGCGATGGCCTTGCCGATGTAGGTTTCGGAAACGCCGCGCGAGTACATGTCGGCGGTGTCGATGTGGTTGATGTCCAGGTCGGCCGCCCGGTGGATGATGGCGGCCGTCTCCCTTTCATCGCAGTAGTGGGTGAAGGTGTCGTGCTGGCCGAAGACATTGGTGCCGAGGCCGATGATCGAGACTTTGACGCCGCTGTTTCCAAGGTGACGGTATTTCATCTGATTCCTTTCCCGAATGGACAGGAGGGGGGGCAGTCTTGTCCCCCGTTCCCCATCCCTCGTCGAGAGATCGGCGGTTGGAAACCGCCGATCCGCCGCCCCTGTCTCAGAAGTTGACGCGGAGAGAGAACTGGAACTGCCTCGGCGCGAATGCCGACGTGTAGGAGAACGGCTCCGTCACCGGCCCCCGGCGCCCCTTGTACGAGGACGGAAGCTCTTCCAGCGTGAGCGGGCCGACGGTGCCGTTGACGTGCTTGAAGTTGGTGCGGTTGAGCAGGTTGAATCCCTCGGCCACGATGTCTACGCTCAGGTCCTCCAAGACGGAGATCCGGCGCTTCAGGCGCAGGTCGGCGCTGAAGAAGTTGGGTCCGATCCCCACGTTGCGGCCCACGCCCCAGGGCCGGTGGGTGTCGTTGTGGCGGTCCCCTACGTTGTCGTAACCCGTATTGAGATTGAACGGGGCGAACGAGCGTGCCGTGACAATCCCGGAGATGGTTAGATCCCCGAGCAGGTTGTCGAGAAAGCCCTTTCCCCGGCCGGCCTTCCAGGGAAGCTGGACCATGGAGCGGACGACGAATCGGTGCCCGCGATGGTAGGAAGACAAGGCCATTTCCGACGCGGCGTCCCATTGCAAATGTGGCTGGAACGAGGTGTTGTAATCGGTGATCTCGTCCATCGCCTTGCTCCAGGTGTGATGAGCCGAGATCAGGAAACCATCCGAGAACCGTTTCTCCAGTTGCAGGATCAGGGCGTGGTAGAAGGAATTGGACCAACTGCCGTAGATGTTGTCCTGCAAGATGATCGGGTTGTGAAAACCGACGACGGGCCGCCCCAGGGCATTGGTCCCGGCGCGGTAGGCATTGACGTCGAGCGGTCGGACGATGTGGACTCCGCGGTTGAAG
The DNA here is from genome assembly GCA_965263035.1 of Acidobacteriota bacterium. Lineage (GTDB taxonomy): Bacteria > Acidobacteriota > UBA6911 > RPQK01 > JAJDTT01 > JAJDTT01. The sequence goes on along the minus strand of OZ253580.1, from coordinate 1,736,151 downwards.
TTGTACCCGGCCGAAAGGGCGAATCCGGCGGCCTCCCTCTGAACCTCGAGGCTCGCCTGTTGGGAATAGGGATTCACCATGTCGTCGGCGATCTGGAACCGGACGTGAAAGGGCAGTCCGGGAGTTGGAACGAATCCATGGAGGGCCAGATCCTCGGCCGTGATCGGCCGCTTGCCCAGGACGCCGCGGTTCAAGAGCGTATGATAGATTTCCGCCGAGTTGAGCGGCTCTCCGGTCAATGCACTGTTGACTCCCGGGATGCCGTTCAGGGGGATGAAGACCTGAATGATCTGCTGGACGTCTTCCCCCAGCAGGTCGTTGATGAACGTGATGTGGCCGTCGATCCGAGAGTGGAAGATCCCGTAGCCGCCTCGGATCACGGTCTTGGCGTCGGGACTCCAGGCGAACCCCATCCGGGGACCGAAGTTGTTGTTGTCCCGGGGGAAACCCGCCTTGCGGAAGAGTTCGTAGCGCAGCCCCAGGGTCAGCAGGAAGTTCTGGTGGACGCGCCACGAGTCCTCGACGAAGAAGCCGTAGGTGTGGGCCCATCCGCTGTAGAAAGGATCGCCGAAACCCTGCTGGTAGACCAGGGGCAGGCCGAGCGCGTAGGCCTGCAATGAGGAGATGGGAGCATCGACTGCCGCGGCCAACTGGGGCTGCCCGACCGAATGAAACAGATCCTTGAGCAATGGAGCGACGGTGTACCCGGCGCCTTGGTCGATCAGAACCGAAAGCGGAATGGCCTCTCCAAAGACGAACTTCCCGCTGAAGAAGGTTTCGGACCGCGCCCGGTCGTACAATGGATTGTAGTCGGCGCCGAATTTGACCGAATGTCCGCCGGAGACGTAGGTGAAGTTCTGCCGCGCCTGTCCCGTCCGTTCCACGTTCCGGGTGGGCAGGATGAGGTCTCGTCCGAAATAGCCGAATCCGTTGATGTCGATGGAGGGTCCATGCGGGTCGGTAGGATAGACGCCGAAGTCGTGGTACCCGATCCCCAGCCAGGTTTCGCTGATCCACTCCGGGCTGATCACCGAGGCGTTCCCGACCGCGACCGAGAAATCGTTCAGGTCGTTGTTCCGGCCCCGGTCGCGGGCGATCAACGACCCGAAGTTGGTATTCTGGCTGTTCAGTCCCGTCCAATTTCCTCGCAAGAATAGTTTGTGCGCCGACCCTATCGCATGGTCGACGCGAGTTATGAATTGCTGCCGCTCTTCCGAGAAGGGGAAGACCCCGCTGTTGCTCTCGAACAGACGGACCACGTGGGGATAGTTTCCCGGAACCAGGGCCTCCGCAAGGTACCCGACCAACGGAGCCAGTGGCGCGAATTCGGGTGGAGCCGAGTCGCTGGCGATCCCGTCGGCCAGAGCCTGCTGCGAGGGCGTCAGCTCGTACAGGAACGACTTGTCCCGGAGCAGGGGAACGAACGACGACTCGTGCCGGTCGAGGCGTTCGTAGGAGGTGTAGAAGAACGTTGTGCCGCGCAGGATGGGACCGCCGAAGGAACCCCCGCTCTGGGCCCGGGTGTATGCCGACTCGGCCGGATCGAAATGATTGCGGGCCTGGAAACGGCGGTTGCGGAGTACTCCAAAGATAGATCCGCGGTAATCGTTCGTGCCGCCCTTGGTCACGATGTTGATGGCCCCCCCGGGCGCTCCGCCCAGCTCCGCGGAGAACGAATTCCGGTTGATCTGGAACTCCTGCACCGCGTCCTGGCTGATGGAGGACCGGACGCTCCCGGTGGAGTAGTTGTTGTTCAGCCCGTCGATGGTGAAGGTGTTGCCGCGCCCACCGCCACCGCCGATGCCGAGTCCGGACGCGGGTGTCGGGGCGATGCGGAAGTCACGATCGTCGGCCACGTAGTTCGAGTCCACGACTCCAGGCGTGAGAAGGGCCAGGTCCAGGTAGTCGCGGCGGTTGATGGGGAGGTCCTCGATGCTGGCCGAGTCGATATGGTTGGACTGCTGGGTCTTGTCGCGGGCGACGACGATCCGCCGTGCCTCCGCCGTGATGACGATTTCTTCGGCGGCCACGACGATCTCCGGGGAGAAGGCCTGGGTTTCTCCGACCAGGACCTCCAGATCCTGCACCACGTAGGGAGCGAAGCCCGGCAATTCGAAGCGAAGCGTGTAGAGGCCCGGATCGATTCGGCTCATGACATATTCGCCGAGGTCCGAGGTGAAGGTCTCCCGGATCACGCCCCGGCCCTGATAAGTGGCGGTGACGGCGACGCCGGGAAGGACGGCCCGGGTCTCGTCGTAGACGTAACCCCGGATGGTGCCGGTGTCGGTCTGGGCGGGGAGCAGAACGGTGCCGGCCAGCAGCAGCGCGGCCGCGGTTCCCGGTTGACGCAGAGAGCGACCGGAGCCAGGAAGACAAGAACGGATAAAGCTCTTATTCGGCATGACGTGACACTCCCGATCGAATCAACGAGGCTATCCCGGGTGGCAGGGAAACACTGGCCCGAGGGATGCGGACTCCAGAGTTATGGGGAACTTGGCAGAACTCCCGGTTGGATAGGTCCCAGGTTGGCTCCGTGACGCTCATTCGTAGTGTACAGTCTTGAGAGAAGACTCAGTCTTACAGAATCGATCCCCGATTTCCAGACCCGGAGGGGGGACTTGTAGTCCCCCATTCTTCCATTCCCCCGTGCGCTCCTGCCCCCATGCCCCTTTGGGAGTTCGGCGGTTGGAAACCGCCGCTCCTCCTTTTCCTTCCGGGACTTCGCCGGACGCCAACTGGTGGGAGCGCTTCTATGAATTTGAGATTCGGTGAGCCATTTTGGACGGAAAACTCACATTCCCTTTTGTGAGCATCGTGGTGCAACTCAGGACAATGCCCGAAACACGAGACGTGCGGGAACAACACGGCGACGGTGGTTCAGAACTTGTGAGAAATCCGTACGGTTCAAAATGATCGACAATTCCCGCATCCTATTGAGTAATGCGAACGCGCTGAAATGCTGCTCGGAGGAGCCTCCCGCCTCTCTGAGCACGACCGACCCCCCTCGGAGGACCGAAATCACATGTTGACCCACCCCCCTAAGACCCCTCATCTTCCCCGCGTCAGATCCCAGTCTCTCTTTTCGGCCGCGACCCTGGGCATGTTCCTGCTATTGGCCGCCCCGGTGCCGGCCATGGCCCAGATGCCCGGGGTGACTCCGGTTTGCGACCGGACTCCGGAAGTCCGAGACGAAATTGTGAGAAGGATTCCAGGGGTAAGCGATTGCGCCGATGTGACTGAGGAGCATCTGGCCGCGTTTCGAGGTTCCCTCAGTCTTTACGGTCCCTTCAACGGCTTTTTCACTGGCTACCCCGATCCTATCAAGGAGTTGAAGGAAGGGGATTTTTCCGGCCTGACTTCGCTGAGATCGATCATCATCGGCCGGAATGAATTGTCCACCCTTCCGAAGGGAATATTCTCCGGGCTCGCGGCGCTACTGTCTCTTTCGATCGTCAGCAATCAAACGAGCAGCCTTCCGGAGGGCATCTTCTCCGGTCTCTCGTCTCTCTCGAGTCTCAGCCTACGGGACAACAAGCTGACCACCCTGCCGGAGGGGATTTTCTCCGGCCTCTCGTCGCTCCAGGTTCTTTATCTGAATGACAATCAGATGAACACACTTCCGGAGGGGACCTTCACCGGGCTCCCCGCCCTGGTGGTGCTCAGTCTGGACCGCAACCGGCTGAGCCGCCTGCCGCCGGGGGTTTTCGCAGGGCTCTCCTCGCTCCGCTGGCTCTGGCTCGACGGCAACGAACTCAGCCGCCTGCCGGAAGGCCTCTTCGCGGGTCTCATCTCGCTGGAATGGCTCCGGATCGAATGGAATCGACTGGCCACCCTGCCGGAAGGGATCTTCTCCGGATCCTCCTCGATGATCCGTCTCTACCTGGCGGGGAATCGTCTGAGCCACTTGCCGGCGAGGGTTTTCTCCGGCCTGACCTCCCTTTACGAACTCCGGTTGCATCAGAATCAACTCAGGCGACTGCCGGACGGGATCTTCTCGGGCCTGACCTCCCTGAATTGGTTGAACCTGGCCGACAATCCCGGCGACCCCTTGCTCGTTCCCGTTTCCCTGGAATGGGTGGAGCCGGGCCGATTCCGGGCCCGGGCCCCGACCGGCGCCCCCTACGAGATCGAGCTGGCTCTCGAACTGTCCGCGGGTTCCGCGATCGAAGGAGACTCGCCCCGCATCACGATTCCCACGGGCCACACGGAAAGCCCGGTCTTTTCGGTCTCCCGGAGTCCCGATACCGCTTCTGCCGTCACCGTCGAGATTGCGGGTCTTCCCAGACGCCCTGGACCCCACTACGGCTACGTCCTCATTCGATCTCCCCTGCCGCTGGCGGTGTGGGAGTCGCAATCCCTGGACTTCGCTCACTTCGCCAACGGATCCTCCATCACGTCCGACCTGGTGATCGTGAACGTTGGAACCCAACCGGTCCTTCCCTCCATCCACTTCTACGACAAGGAGGGCGATCCCATCGATGCCGGATCGGTGGTGGACGTCACGGGAGATATGGAGGTCCAAGGAGACGGGGTTCTGAGCATCCGGACGGCGGTGGAGCCGCTGGGAGAGCTGACGATTTCGACTCACGGCCGCGGGGAACTGGTCAGAGGATCGGCGCGGGTCGCAGCCGACGGCCCCATCGGCGGAGTCCTGCGCTTCAATGCCCCCGGGATCGGCGTGGCGGGCGTCGGGTCCAGCCGACCCCTACGGGACGCCGTCTTCCCGGTGCGCCGCAACGAGGGAGGCATCAACACCGGTGCGGCGATCCGCAACCTGGGAGAGGACCCCATCACGGTAACGTGTCAATTGATGCAAGAGGCCAACGTGCTGGAAGAGGCGGAAATCCCGTTGGAGGCGAACGGACAGGCGGCTCTGTTCATCAACGAGCTGTTCCCCGGGACCGACACCTTGAACTTTTTGGGATCCGTACGCTGCGGCGCGCCCGTCGAGGCGTCTTTCGCCGGAGTCGCCCTGGAGATGGATTTCGAACAGGCCATATTCACGACTTTGCCCGTGGTTTCCGTTCCGCAGAAGCGGAATCAAGACTACACGCACCTCTATTTCGCCCACTTCGCCAACGGTTCCTCCTTCTCCTCCGAACTGGTGTTCGTGAACGTGGCCGCACGGCCGATCCGCCCCGCCGTCTATTTCCATGACTATGGGGGCAAACCCATAGCCCCGGCATCGGTGGTGGACCTTGGGGACCGGTTTCAGGTCCGAGCCGACGGGGCCCTGACCGTGCGGACGGCCGTGGCTCCCCTGGGAGAACTCACCATTTCGACCCACGGGCGGGGAGACCTGGTGAACGGATCGGTGAAAGTCGTCGCTGACGGTCCGGTGGGTGGATTCCTGCGGTTCGACATCCCGGAGATCGGCGTTGCCGGAGTGGGAGCCAGTCAACCGGTTCAGGACGCCCTCTTTCCGGCCCGGAACCGCTTGGGGGGCATCCGGACGGGGGTTGCCATCCGCAACCGGGGAGCGACCGCGGCGGAGGTGACGTGCCGGCTGCTGCAAGGCGGCATGGTACTGGAAGAGAAATTGATCCCGTTGATGACGAACGGTCAGGCGGCACTCTTCGTTGACGAGTTGTTCGACGGGCCGAAGCGGTCCGACTTCGTGGGGTCGGTGCGTTGCACGGCCCGGGACGGCGAAGAGTTCACGGGAGTGGCGCTGGAGATGGACGTTCGAAACCGGATCTTGACGACGCTGCCGATGGTTCCGGTCCGCAGATGACTTGTCAGCGATACCGGAACGTAGGAGTTGACCGAAGGCTAGGAGTCTGCGTGGTAGAAATGATCGTAGCGAGAAAGCGGGGAATCGAGGCCAGATTTTCTCGATTTGGAGGTGCATAGTTTTTCTATTCGCCGACAAATCGGGGAAATATGGACCGATTCTACCGCTTTCGCAGTAGATCAATTTCTGCCGCGCAGGCTCCTAGGGCCTCGTGCCGGAGGATAGACACCAAATGACAACGTACCCCTCGACAAATCCGCATCGTCCCCCAAGGAGACCCGAATCCAATCTCCTGCCGGCAGCGTGGGCCCTGTTCCTGCTGGCGGCCCTGCCGGTGCAAGCGGTGGCTCAGGCGAACGGTGTGACTCCGGTCTGCGACCGGACTCCCCGAGTGCGCGACGAGATCGTGACCCTGATACCCGAGGTGACCGATTGCGCCGACGTGACCGCAGCGCACCTGGCCGGGATCGAAGAGATCCTGAATCTGCGAGGACCGCAAGACATCTTGTCGGTACCGATCAATGAGCGGGAAACTCGTCCGGACATCATTTCGGAATTGAAGGCGGGCGATTTCTCGGGACTGACGTCGTTGCGAGAGATCGACCTGGCCCGGAACAATCTGACCAGCCTGCCGGAGGGACTCTTCTCCGGGCTGGACTCCTTGCAGCTACTCTACCTGCAAGACAACGAACTGAAGAACCTGCCGGACCGGACGTTCGCCGATCTCCCCGCACTGGAGAGGATTTTTCTGGAATCAAACCAATTGAGCAGTCTGCCGGAAGGGATGTTTTCAGGGCTGTCCGCATTGGAATTGCTCCAGCTGAATCGCAACCAACTGAGCCGCCTGCCGTCCGGCCTCTTTGCCGGCCTTTCCTCGTTGCGAGAGCTCAATCTGAATAGCAACAACTTGAGCCGGGAGAGCTTTCCGGAAGGGGTATTCTCCGGCCTCTTGGCACTGAAAGCGCTCCGGTTGTACCGAAACCAGTTGAGGAGCTTGCCGGACGGTTTCTTTTCCGGCCTGGTTTCCTTGGAATGGATCTCCCTGAACGGAAATCCTGTCGACCCCTTGCTCGTTCCGGTTCTCCTGGAATGGGTGGAGCCGGGCCGGTTCCAGGCCCGGGCGCCGACTGGGGCCCCTTTCGATATCGACCTTTCCATCCTCCTGACCGGCGGTGTTCTCATCGAAGGGGGTTCACGACGACTTACGATTCCCAGAGGGCAAACGGAAAGCCCGGCCCGTTCGGTGTCCCGGGCTTCCGATGCAGCCGCTGCCGTCACCGCCGATATCCAGCGTCTGCCGACACGCCCTCTACCCCACTACGGTTACACGCTTGTCCGATCCCCCATGACGCTGACGTTATGGGAACCGCTCTCCCTGGACTTCGCCCATTTCGCCAACGGGTCGTCCATCACCTCCGAGTTGGTGATCGTGAACGTCGGAACCGAGCCGATCCGTCCCTCCTTCTACTTTTTCGACAAGGAGGGAGAACCCATCGATGCCGGGTCGGTGGTGGATGTCGCACGGAACCTGGAAGTTCGAGGAGATGGAGCCCTGGCTGTCCGGACGGACGTGGAACCCTTGGGAGAGCTGACGCTTTCGACCCACGGCCGCGGGGAACTGGTGACCGGATCGGCGCGGGTCGTGGCCGACGGCCCCATCGGCGGAGTCCTGCGTTTCGACGCCCCGGGGATAGGGGTGGCGGGCGTGGGGTCCAGCCGTCCCCTCCGCGACGCCATCTTCCCGGTGCGCCGACAGGAGGGAGGCATCAACACCGGGGCTGCGATCCGCTATCTGGGTGAGGGGTCCAGGCCGGTCACCTGCCAATTGATGCGACAGGGCAGCGTGTATGAACAGGTGCGACTGGAATTCAATGCCAATGGGCAGAAAGCCCGGTTCATCGATGAGTGGTTCACTCAGACCGACACGACCGACTTCACGGGGTCGCTGCGCTGCCGGGGAAGCTTCACGGGAGTGGCGTTCGAGATGGATGCCGAAGACGGGATCTTCACCACCATGCCGGTGGTGTCGGTGCCAAGGACGCGGCCGCGGGACTCCGTATACCTGAACTTCCCTCATTTCGCCAACGGGTCTTCCACCACCTCCGACCTGGTGCTGGTGAACACGGGCCGCTCTCCGGTCCGTCCCGTGATCCACTTCTACGACCAGAACGGACATCTTATCGATCCCGAATCGGTGGTGGATCTGGGAGAGAATCTCCAAGTGCGGCAGGACGGCGGTCTGATCATGCGGGCAAGCGTTCAGGGCTCGGGAGAGGTGACGCTCTCGACCCACGGACGCGGGGAGCTGGTGACCGGGTCGGTGAGGGTCGTCGCCGACGGCTTCATCGGCGGTGTCCTGCGCTTCGACGTCTCCTCGGTCGGCGTGGCCGGTGTCGGCGCCGGAGAGTCCGTCCAGGAAGCGATCTTTCCCGTCCGCCGGCGGGCGGGGGGGATCAACACGGGAGCGGCGATCCAGAACCCGGCCGTGGACCCGATCCAGGTGGACTGTCAATTGATGCGAGGCGGAGAGGTGCTGGAAGAGAAGGAAATCGGGCTGCCAGGAAACGGACAGACAGCCGGGTTCATCGATGAGTGGTTCACCCGGACCGATACGACCGACTTCACGGGGACGGTGCGCTGCAGCACGCTGGGAGACGAAAAGTTCACCGGAGTGGCCTTGGAGATGGACGCCGACAACCGGATCTTCACGACGTTGCCCGTCCTACCGCTCCGGCGCCCTCTTCCGTCCTACTAGGAGTCTGCGCGGTAGAAATGATCGTAGCGGGAAAGCGGGAAAGCGGGAAATCGAGGCCGGATTTTCTCGATTTGGAGGTGCATAGTCGTTCTATTCGCCGAGAAAGCGGGGAAATATGGACCGATTCTACCGCTTTCGCAGTAGATCAATTTCTGCGGCGCAGGCTCCTAGGAGGGGGGACTTTCAGCCCCCCCCACCCCGGAACTGGGGGTTGAAAACCCCCTCTCCCATCTGTTTTCGTTCACTCACGGCCGGCGCCGGGAAAAAACCGAATTTCTCCAGAACACATCCGAACTCCGGGCCAACCTATTCGTAGTACGCCACACCGTTCCGGTAGTAGACGTTGCTGGTGCTTCCGTCCTTGTTGCGAATGAGCCAGTCACCGTCCATCTCGCCGTACATGTATTGCCCCTTCCAGACACCCCCGTCCGCAAGGCGCCAGACCCAATCGCCGTGCATCTTGTCGTCGAAGTAGGGCCCTTCCCAAACCCCGCCGTCGGCATGGCGGACGACCCAGTCGCCGTTCCTCATGCCGTCCACGTAGGGTCCTTCCCAGACGCTGCGATAGGCTTCGCGGACGACCCACCGGCCTTGCCTCACGCCGGCCACATAGGAGCCTTTCCAGACGGCGCCGTCGGCCCGGCGCTCGACCCAGAGGCCGTGTTTCAGGCCGGCGACGTAAGGTCCTTCCGAGACATCCCCGTTTGCTTCGCGCACGACCCAGTCGCCCTGCCGCTTGCCGTACTGGAGACGTCCGGTTCCTTCAACAGTTGATTTGCCGTTGTTCCAGACTCGTTTGATCGTCCCCGTCCCTTGGGCCACGCTCCTGGCACAAATGGATGACCAGGTGACGGTCTCGTCGGGCTGGAGGTCGGAATTCCAGACGTGGCATCCTGGCTGTTTGGCCAACTCCATCCAGCACTCGGCGCCCTTGGGTCGGTCCGAGCACGAGTTCTGTGCCGGCAGATTGGCCTCGATATCGAGCGACAACTCCAGCGCCTCCCGGTAGAAGCGGTCTTCCCTCGCGGCCACTCTCAAATACCGGTTCACGGAGTCCATGGCGGCCTGCAGCGAGCCGGCCGAGAAGGCCACCTCCGCATACTTGAAGTCGAAATCCTCCGGCAACTCGAGATCGCGATCCATCTTCAGATCAAGGGCCTTCTGCATCGCTTCGAGGGCCCTTACCGGGTCTCCTTGAGCCAGCAGCCGTTCCGAGTGCAACAGATGGCGGTCCAACATCACGTGGGGAGGCAGTTGAACGGCCACCATGGTGGCGCCGAACAGGACGGAAATGAGGGCAATGGGGATCGTTCTTGGCATGGGGGTCCCTCCTTTAGCCGAACTCGCGCGGGTGACGTTGTAGTGACGATCATCGTAGCGCAAACGTTCAGCTTTTCCAGGATCGTTTATAGTGAGGGTTCCCATGCATTAGAATTTTCCGCCGTCGAATGCACGGGCAACTTGGGGAAAGGATGGCGCTGACGATATGGCTATACGCGATTGGAGCACGATCAAGCAGTTAGTGGTCGGATTTATAACGGGTATGGTTTCGGCTTGGTTGGTTTTATGGTTGCTTGATTGGCCGTAGGAATCGTCGCATCCCTTTTCCTCTCGTCACTTACCAAGCCGACTGCCTGGAGCAGATCCGTCTTGAAGGTACCGTTCAAGACGGCCTGTCTGCTTTCTTCAGCCCACTTTGGGAAGTCGCCATCCTTGCCGCTGACACCAGCGCATACAGGGTGGCCAGGGGCCGGTCGAGCGTCATCTCGCCGGGATCGACGCTTCCGTAGACCTCTTGGAACCCCGTGATCGCTTCCCCCGACAAGGACCCCACCGCATTGCGGACGTCGCTGTAACGGGTGCCGATTCCGAGCAGGTCGTAGTCGAACACCATGGCTTCCATTCCGGTGCCGGAATTCCTGCTCAGGGCCAAGTTCGTCCAGTGGAAGTCGTTGTAGTTCAGGGTCGTCCCGAAATTGGACAGGATGAGTTTCAGAAGGTCGATGTGGCCGGCCGCGAGACGCCACGAATCCAGGCGGGAAAGACCCAAGGCGCGGCCCGCCGATTCGATGCTGGCGCGATCGAGCAGATCCTCTTCTCGTTTGAGGAACGGCGGCGGCCCCGAGCCGGATTCCGCCAGAGCCGAGCCTTTCTCGTGGAAGTACCAGTACCAGCGGGCGACCGCTCGACCCACGTGCCGATCCCCGGCGTCCAGCTCGGTGGCCAACCTCCACTCTTTGCTACAGGTGAGATCTTCCGGCAGGCGATCGGTCCCGTCATCGCGATGACGTCTATGGTGGGTACACCGAGTTGCCGGAGGAGACCGTAGCCCTTGATCTCGTTTCCCGGGTTCTTGACGGGGAACGACTTGAGAATATACGAGCGTCGGCGAGTGTGAATTCTGTAGAGACGATGGCCGGGACGGACGGAGATCGTTTCCACGCGCCGGATCTCACCGGCGGGAACACCCAGTCTGCTGAGGGTAACGCCGATCTCCTGCTGGTTTCTCTGCCCGTTCATCATTCCGCGCGACAGCGTACTCTATCTTATTCAGGGCGACTTGGAGCGGCCCATATTGTGAACCCACCTCTTTGTTCTGATACACTCTGCGGCCATAAGATCGTACTTTAGGCACTCTTTAAGATATTGATATATAAATATTTATCGTATAGAAACCGGACTCTGCCGATGTTTTCGACAAGACGTCCGGCCACGATCTCATGACTGCCGTGCAACGCAATAGATTCACGTCCGTGTTCAAGGCCTACGTGCTACCCGGAATCGTATTCCAGTCGGTGATCATCGCCGGGGGATACGGGACGGGACGGGAAATGGTGGAGTACTTCCTCAACTACGGACCCGTCGGCGGACTGCTGGGAATGATTTTCATCAGTACCGTGATGTGGTCGGTGGTTCTGGCCGTCTCCATCGAATTCGCAAGGATCTACCGGGCACATGACTATCGAACCTTCTTCCTCCAGTTGCTGGGCCGTTTCTGGTACAGCTTCGAAGTTCTCTATCTGATTCTGCTGCTCATCGTATTGGCGGTGATCGGCTCCACCGCGGGAGTTCTATTGCGTGACAACTTCGGCCTTCCCTACCTGCTCGGGGTCGCGATCATGCTGGCTTCCGTCGGATTTCTCACCTTCAAGGGAACGGGCCTGATCGAGAAGTTTCTCTCCGGGTGGTCGCTGCTCCTCTACGGAGTTTATTTGGTCTTCTTCGTTCTGTGCTTCCTCCGCTTCGGTGCCGAGATTCGAGACAGCCTCTCCACCGGGATCGATTCCTCCCTCTGGGTCGTGGGGGCGTTCAAGTACGGTTTCTACAACCTGGGTGCGATTCCTGCGGTTCTATTCGCCACGCATCACATCAAGAGCCGGCGGCAGGCCGTCGGAGCAGGTCTCCTCGGCGGCGTGATCGGAATTTTCCCCGGCTTGCTCTTCTACCTCGCCATCGTCGGCCACTATCCACAGGTGCTTTCCCAGGAGATCCCGGCGGTCTACATCTTGCGCGAAGCCCAACTGCCCCTTTTCCTCATCGTCTTTCAGGTGGTCCTGCTGGGAACTCTGGTCGAGACCGGGACGGGAATGATTCATTCCGTCAACCAACGCTTGCAGTCGGCTCTACAGGCTCGGGGGAGAGACCTTCCTCGACGGGTCAGGCCCCTGGTTGCCACAGGTCTTCTCCTCGTGGGACTGGCGCTGTCGACATTCGGGCTGGTCCACTTGGTCGCCAAGGGCTACGGAGCGGTCAGCTGGGGATTCATGGTGGTCTACATCGTGCCGTTGATGACTCTGGGTTTGTACAAACTTTGGAAGAAAGAAAAGAGTTCCGCCTGACCCGTATTTCTCGTCGGGCCACCGGCGCCGCTCACTCGAAGTTCAAGCGGGTCTTGGCGAGGAGTTTCGGCAGATAGATGCGAAACATCGGGTCCATAATCGTATTGGTCACGTGGGCACAGCTTGAACTGGTAGCTACCAGTTGCTACTTTATTCCGTATGAGATCGGTAGGGATAAAGATACTCAACAGCCGTTTAAGCGAATACATACGGCTGGCCGCATCCGGGGAAACCGTTCTGGTGACAGACCGTGACCGAGTCGTAGCCGAAATCGGTCCGCCAAAACCGACGAGGAGTCCGATTCTTGCCGACGCGCTGCTCGCAGAGGCGGTACGTAAGGGCTGGTTGACGCCCCCGGCACTACCATCCGATGGTGAGCCGCCGACACCTGAACCGGTGGCGCCGCTCCGGGATCTTCTCGCCGAATTGGAAGAACACCGGAGCGAACGATGATCTACCTCGATACCTCCGTCGCTCTTGCCCAGCTACTGGCCGAAGATCGTCGCCCACCCGCCTCGCTTTGGAGCGAGATCCTGGTGTCAAGCCGTTTGATGGAGTACGAGGTTTGGACCCAGCTACACGCCCGCAGACTCGCCGATTCCCACGGTGAGGCGGCCCTTCGACTCATCGGACGAGTCGCGTTGCTGGAGCTTACTCCACCGGTATTGGCGCGTGCTCTGGATGCCTTTCCCGTGTCTGTATTCGTACGCACCCTCGATGCCTTGCATCTTGCCTCCTGCGATTTCCTGCGCAAGCAAGGACAATCAGTTGCACTTGCGAGCTACGATCGCCGGATGACAACCGTCGCCCGCGCCATGGACATCCCGCTGTTGGACTTGGAATATTCCTGAACCAAGCAGGAACTGCATCGTTGACGACCCGCTGTGTGCCGTCTGCGACGCTGGCGCCGGTCACTCAAAGTCCGAGCGGATCTTGGCGATGAGGTTGGGTAGATAGATGCGGAACCGCCGGTCCATTCCCGGCAGCTCCTGGGGCAAGGCGAGGATTCGCTCAAGCGCCGGCTCGGCTCGGCCGTCCAGGTAGTCGAGAGCGTTGAGAGCCATCATGGCGACGTGGAGGCCGTGCTTTTCGGCATCGGCCAGTCCTACCAGCACGTCCACCGCGCGTTCGGAGTCCGCGTCGCTGCCGTGGCGTCCGAGGGCTTCTCCGGCGGCGACGCGCACCGCCGGGTCCTCGTCCGAGAGCGCCTTCCGGAGCGTTTCGGCCAGGGACCGAACCGCCTTCTTGCCTCGAATCAAGGTGCCCAGGGCCGCCCAATAGCGCACCGCACCGTCAGGATCTGCGAACCCGGCGCGGAGTTCGTCCTCTACGCCATCCCGCATGGAGGAAGCCAATTCGGCCATGCTCATGATGCGCTCCAGCGGGTACCTGTCCGGGCTGGCCCCCATCGTGTGGGGCGCGTCGCGGCCCGACCGCGCGTGGATGGCAATTTCGGGCAGGAATCCCAGGTCGCGGATCGACAGTGACCACTCGCGTAGCGCGGTCCGGAGGCGCTCCAGAACCGCCGTATGCTCGGGGCTGTCGGCGAGATTTCTCGTCTCATCGGGATCTTCCGCCAGGTCGTAGAGTTCCTCGGCCGGCTTGGTCTCCCAGAAGTGGGTGCGAGGAGGGCTCAGCTTGCCCTCGTGGTACAGCTGGTGCCAGACGGCCGTCGTCGTCGTCCGGAACATGTACTCGACGAACTGGCCGTAGATCCGGTGCGGCATGAAGTTGCGGATGTAGATGTAGCGCTGGCCGCGAACGCTGCGGACCATGTCGTAACGCTCGTCCATGCGTCCGCGAAATCCGTACAGGTACGGTTGCGGTGGAGCCTCGTACTTGCCCGCGAAGGCGTGGCCCTGGAAGTGATCCGGAGGTCGGATGCCCGCGAGGCTGAGCACCGTTGCCGCGAAGTCGACGAAGCCGACGAGGCGGCCGCTCTCCCCGCCCGTGGTGTACTCGGCCGGGCGCAGGTGCCGGAACTTCTCCGGGATGTACAGGATCAGCGGCACGTTCAGCCCGGAGTTGTAGGTCCAACGCTTGCTGCGGGGCAGGCCGGGCCCGTGGTCCGCCCAGTAGAAGACGATGGTGTCCTCTTCCAGGCCGTCTTCTTTCAACTGTCCCAGTACGTCGCCGGCCAGAGCGTCCATCTCCGTGATCTTGTCGTGATACTGGGCCCAGTCCCGCCGGGTTTCCGGGGTGTCGGGTTGGTAGGTGGGGACCCGCACCGAAGCAGGGTCGTGGACGGCCGTATGCGGGCGCCTCCGAATCTGGGACTCGTGGGTGACCGTGAGATTGAAGACCGAGAAGAAGGGCTGGCCGGGAGCCCGCTTGCGCCAGTGCGCCTGGGTATTTGACTCGTCCCAGACCTTCCCGGGCTTGACCAGGTTGTAGTCCTCCTTGGAGTTGTTCGAGGTGTAGTAGCCGGCCTCGCAGAGGTACTGGGGGAACATCTTCATCCGCGTCGGCAGCCGCGTCGACGAGCGCATGTGCTGCGACCCCGTGGACGGCGGGTACATGCCGCTGATGATGGTGGTGCGCGCAGGCGCGCAAACGGGTGCCGTGGACCACGCGTTGCGGTAGATCATGCCGCGGGCGCCGAAGGCATCCAGGTTCGGAGTGTCGGCGTAGGAGTCGCCGTAGACGCCCAAGTGGGGACCGTTGTCTTCGGAGCTGATCCACAGGATGTTGGGAGTGTCGGCAAAGGCGGGGACGATGGATGCTACGAGCAGGACGATAGTACGCATCAACATGCTCACAATATAGTCGCCTTGGGATACGGGTGGAGTTGGGGAGGGTGTAGAGGGGGGACTCCCGTCCCCCCTACCCCCCCTATCGGCGACTGGGAAGTCGCCGCTCCGGTCACCGCTCCGGAATGACCGGCAGCAGGATGTGGGACGGGTGGTCGGCATCGTGGTAGACGGTCTGATGGGCGGCGACAATCTCGGTGTCGACGCCCAGTCTTCCTCCGTTGTTCAGATTGCGGTCGAAGCGGGGGAAATTGCTGCTGGAGACCTCGACGCGGATCCGGTGACCCTTGAGAAAGACATTGCTGACGACGCCCACCTCGATGAAGAATTTGTAGACCGTCCCCGGTTCCAGCAGTTGGGGATTCTCGAACTGTCCCGGTGACGGGACGCCCGCCCTCACGGCCGCGGGCTCCCGGTAACGCGCCCGGAGGATGCCGTCCCAGAGGTTGACCGCCTTCCCGTCCGGGTAGACGTCCAGCAGCTTGACGGTCCAGTCCGTGTCCAGAGCGGAGCTGCTGGCGTAGATGCTGGCCTGTATCGGCCCCGTCACTTCCAGCTCTTCTTCCAGGACGTCGGTGCTGTAGACGAGAACGTCGTCCCGGTTCTCCACGGGCCGGTGGTCCAGGGGCGCCACCTCGCCGTTGGGGTCCATCCCCAGAGTCGGGACCGGGTCCTCCGGATTATAGGTGTAACGGTCGGCCGACTCGCCGTCGGGCGCCGGATCGGTGGAGAGGGTGCCGTCGCCGTAGAGGGAATTGGCCCGCCCGCCGCTGCGCAGGTAGAAGGGTGTCCATTGGGTCTCGGGGAGAGGCCATTTGTCGGCGGTTCGCCAGCGGTTCTTCCCCATCATGAACAGTTTAAGAGGGGGCTCGTTCTCGACCCCGTTCTCGATCCCCTTCAGCCACCGGTCCATCCAGCGCAGGTAGAGCGCATAGAGATCGATGATCGATTCGACTCCGAAATCCAGCACTCCGTATCCCTGCTTGGGCCGATCGGTATGAACCCAGGGGCCCACCACCACCTTCTGCAAACGCTTGGCGCGCTCGGTGCCCTCCCGCTGTATGGCCTCGTAGTTGGCGAACAGCGACTTGGCGTGCAGGTCGAGCCAGCCGCTCACCTGCAAAATGGGGATGTCCATTTCGCGGAAGTGCCCGTAATTACTGGCCTTCTTCCAGAACTCGTCGTAGCTCGGATGCTGGATCCAGTCGCGGTAGAAACCGATCGGTTTCCCCGTGGCCTCGACGTCGGCCGTCAGAATGGGCAGGTGGCGAAACAGCTTGTCCCATTCATAGGGTTTGCGCGTCTGCTGGGTCCGCCCGCGGACGCCGATGGACCAGGGAATGCCGATCTGCAGCAGAAAGGCGCCCCCGCTGTAGTTCATCCCGTACAGGTATTCGTCGGCCGGCCCCATCTGAGGGGCGATGGCTTTCAGGTAGGGTGAACCGGTCTGAGCTGCCTTCCACTGGGTGAGTCCCATGTGGGACATCCCCATCATGCCCACGTTGCCGTCCGACCAGGACTGCGTGCCGCACCAGTCCAGCGTGTCGCGCCCATCTTCGATCTCCACGATCCACCCGGACCACTTGCCATCCGAATCGAAACGGCCGCGGCAGTCCTGGAGCACGTACACGTAACCGCGCCGGGCGAAATACAAGGCCCGGTTGACGTACCAGTCGGAGCTGTTGCCATACGGCGTCCGCTCCAGAATGACCGGCCACCGGCCTTCCTTCCTGGGGAGATAGACGTCCGCCGACAACGACACCCCGTCCCGCATGGGCACCCGGACGTCGATCAGCGTGGCGGGGCTGTGTTCCGGCGGAGACAGCAGGTCCTTCCAGGCCGGTCTCTCGGCCAAGGACGGCGAGATGAGTGTGGATTGCAGGCACATGACAAGAAGCCCTCGCGTCCAGTGGCGAGTCATGCGAATCATGGACGCCTCTCCTGAATCGCCAACTCGATGAAGGAAGCGTGTTTGCCGCCGTGATAAACCGTGTTGTTGGCGATGCGCCACTGCCGGCTCAGCGGGTCGCCCGTGTTCCGGTTGATATCGAAGTTGGGAAAGCTGCTGCTGGAAATGTCCACCCGGAGGCGATGGCCCGCCTTGAACAGGTTGGCCGCCGGCTGAATCGGCAGGCGAATCTCATACACGGTGCCCGGCTCCATCAGCTCCGGCGTCTTGAAGCTGTTCCGGTACCGGGCTCGAATGATTCCGTCGGTGACGGGGAAGGCGTAGCCGGCAGGGTAATCCTCGCTGGCCGGATAGACGTCGATCAGCTTGACGAAGAAGTCGGTGTCGGGAGCGTCGGACGACACGTAGAGCACGGCTCGAAGATTGCCCGCCACGACGGTATCCCGGGAGAGGGGAGGCGTCTGGAAGACCAGCACGTCGGGACGGGAGGCGGTGGGAAGTCCGGGTATCCCGTGGCCCGGGAGGGTCTCCATCTGAATCTGATTGTAGGGTCCCATTCCCCGGAACCCGAGTTCGGACGCCGGTCCGTAGGCGATCTCGCAGCGGCCGTCGCTGTGGACCGTGTTTCGAGGGTCGTAGGTGTAGGTGGTGGAATCGGCGCCGCCGCTGGGTTTCGTTGCCGCCAGCGTGCCGTCGCCGTGGAAATAGTATTTCCTGGCAGAGGTATCGACGGCGGGCCATTCGTCGCCGGTATGCCAGGCGCCTCCATGGTTCATCCGGTCTTTTTCACCGCGCCCGCCGTCACCGCCGCCCATCACGAACACCTTCACCGGATGGCCGAGCTCGGCGCTCTCGTCCCCCTTGAGCCAGCGATCGAACCACTGCAGCTCGTAGTCGAGGAATTCGAGATCGTTGGGTGGCATGAGCCCCGCCTTGGCGCCGTAGTTGGCGTCCCCGTTGTAGGGATCCCAGTTGGCGTGGGTCCAGGGGCCGGCCACAAGATACTGGTCGCGGCGGCCTCGCTTGAGCATCTCCAGGTAGCCGTCCACGATGGAGCGGGCGTAGACTTCGTACCATCCGGTGACCCACATGATGGGAATGTCCGGATAGTTGTCGAAGTATTCGTCCATGGCCAAGCCGGGCCGTTGCCAGAACTCGGTGTAGTCGTTGTTGTCGAAGTAGAACTGGAAAGCGGCGTCCTCGTACCTGGGAGCCACGCTCAGCGGCGTCTGCCCGCGCCGCCATGGAATCCGTGACGCCCACTGCAGAAACCCCTTGGAGGTCAGCATCGGCTTTATGGCTTCCACGATGGAGGGGTTCTCCTTAGCCTCCCAACTCGTAGTGGCCATGTGCAGGTGCCACCTCAACAGACCCAGAGTTCGGGTCCCACCGACGTGCATGCTGTAGTAGTACGCGTTGTTCGGTCCGGTGTGAGGGATCATGGTGGCCAGGCTGGGCGGATTCAGCGTCGCCATCTGGATTTGCACCCAACCCATGTAGGAGACTCCGTAGGTTCCCACCTTTCCGCTGCTGGAGGGATGCCGGGCCAGCCATTCCACCGTATCGTAGCCGTCCTCCGCCTCGTCCCGCATGGGGAAGAATTCGCCTCCCGATCGGAACCGCCCCCGGCAGTCCTGAATCACCGACAGGTAACCGTGGCTGGCAAAGAAGGTGGCCGGGTCCTTGTAGAACTGGTTCTCCTTGTCGTAGGGCGTCCGTTGCAGGACCACCGGAAACTTGCCCTCCAGCGGTCGGCCGTCCTTTGCGGGCAGGTACAGATCCGTCGCCAGCTCGACTCCGTCCCGCATCGGGACCATGACATCCTTCAAGACGACGACATCCATGGTCTTACCCTCCACCGTCGGCCCGGCGGCCGAAAAGCCAACACAGCAGAGTCCCACTGTGAACAGCAGAGTCCACGACGAACCCCTCATGAGCGACCTCCCATTCTTGCTGATTGATTGGACTGGAAGCTGAGTGAAAATTTGCGGCTCAGAATATGAAGGGTGGGTCGCAATGTCAAATAGGAGCGGCGTTTGAAACCCCCGATTCCGGGGAGTCCCGGGGACAACAATGTCCCCGCTCCCATGGGGTGGAACGGGCTCGCTACCGCGGGAGATGGTCATTCGTTATACTCTTCGGCAACCCATGGGTCCGGCAATTCCGGGAATTTGTCTCTTTCTCCTAATTACTTCCGTCTCCCTCGGCCAATCCGTCAGAGACGAGGAATCCGAGCAGTACTTCAGAAAGTGGCTGGATGAGGACGTTCGCTACATCGTCAATCCGGAAGAAAAGAGCGTCTTCCAGACACTTTCCTCGCCGGAGGAAAAGGAGCGGTTCATCGAGCAGTTCTGGCTGCGCCGGGATCCCGATCCCAGAACGTCCATAAACGAATTCAAGGAGGAGCACTACCGCCGCATCGCGTACGCCAATGAGCGCTTCAAGGCGGGGCGTGACGGGTGGCTCACGGATCGGGGACGGATCTATATCGTTTTCGGCCCACCGGCCCACATCGAAATGCATCCCATGGGCGGACTTCACAACCGTCCGCTTTCCGAAGGCGGTGGGTCGACCACTACTTTCCCTTACGAGGTTTGGAACTATCGCTACATCAAAGGCCTGGGAAACGACATCCTGTTCGAGTTCGTGGACTCCGGCATGAACGGCAACTACCGCCTGGCTCTCACCCCGGACGAGAAGGACGCTCTGCTCATGACCGGCTACGGGCTGACCATGGACGAGGTCTTCGGATCCAGGACGCGCCTCGACCGCATCCGGCAGCAGGGCATTCTGAGGCCTCTGGATCACACCGGTCTCGGCATCAACAAGAGCAACCTCCAGCGCATCGAGGACTACTTCCGGGCGCTCACTCCTCCCAACATCAAGTACAAGGACCTGCAGAAAGTCGTCGGGACGCGCATCCACTACGAGGAGTTGCCCGTCGACACCCGCGCGGCCATCGTCTGGGTCAATGCGGAGCAATTCATGGTGCCGGCCACGCTTCAGATCTGGAACCGGCTCTTGACCTATCAGCCGGAGAACGAAATCCGCAAGGCCCGCGTCGAGATCTACGGCGCCGTTCATGACCTCCTGGGGAAGATCGTCTACGAGTTCGAAGACCAGGTCTACGTGGAGGACACCGGCTACCGCCCGTTCGTGGAACAGGGGAAGTCTCTCTACCAACACACGATTCCCCTGAAGTCGGGCCGCTACAAGCTGGACTGGGTGGTCCGCGACGTTCACTCCGGGAAGATCGGCACCTCGGTCCATTCCATCGTGGTGCCGCCCAAGCCGGGGAAGGAACTCTTCACCAGTTCGCTGATCCTGGCGGATCGGATTCGAGTCCAGAAGGAGGCCAATCCACTGGAGCCCTTCGCCACGCTGTCCGGACTGAAGGTCTATCCCAACCTCCAGAAGAATACGTTTCCGGCCGGAGAACGGGTCGGACTCTATTTCGAGATCTACAACTTCTCCGTGGACGCCGCCACCGGCGAGGCGGACCTGAAGATTCCGCTGCGCGTTCTGGACCGGGAGGGGCGGGTGGTCCAGGAGATCCGTCTGGATCACGTCGGTCTGACCTACCTGGGGGAACGGGCTTCGGCCTCTACCCATCTCTATATCGACGGCGTCGGGGACTACCGCGCCGAGATCTCCGTTCAGGACCTGATCTCGGGCCAGACCAAGGATATGAGCATCCGATTTCGGATCCAGGACAATTCGGGTTGAGCAAGAAACGGGCGGGGACGAGGTTGAGACAGGCCGTCCGGTTCGCCGCAGTTCTGGCCGCAGTTCTCACCGGCGGCTGCGGGGATGCGGAACCTCCCTACTCTCCGGAGGCCGCTCTCCAGACCTTTCAACTGGCTCCGGGTTTCCGGATCGAGCTGGCGGCTGCCGAACCCCAGGTCGTGGATCCCGTCTCCATGGCGTTCGATGAACGCGGCCGCCTGTTCGTCGTCGAGATGAGGGACTACCCCATCTCCGACAAACCACTTTCCAGGATCAAGCTGCTCGAGGATCGGGACGGCGACGGCCGGTTCGAGCACAGCAGCGTGTTCGTCGACGGGCTCCACATGGCCCATGGCGTGTTGCCCTGGAAGGGGGGGATCCTGGTCACCTGCGCCCCCGACATTCTCCATTTCACCGACACCGATGACGACGGCCGGGCCGACCAGCGCAAAGTGATCCTGACCGGCTTCGCGCAGGTCAATCCACAGCTCCGCATCAATACGCCGCTCTATGAAATGGACAACTGGATCTACGCCGCCTACCCGAGATTCGGGGTCGGCCGCCGCTTCAAGCAGTTCAGCGATCAGGGCCAGCCGATCCATTTCCCCGATCATCCCGAGATCGCACCCGTCGATGTCTTCGAGCGGCGTTCGGATATTCGCTTCAAGCCGGACAAGCTGCAGCTCGAGCCGGTCAGCGGCAACTCCGAGTTCGGGCACACCTTCAATGCCAGAGGCCACCGCTTCCCCTCCTGGAACAACAATCATCTGAGGCATTCGGTGATCGAAACTCGATACCTGGACCGCAATCCCCATCTCCAGGTCGACAACCCCATGCAGACGGTTTCCGACCACGGACAACCGGCGCCGGTCTATCCCATTACCGACGATCCGCACCTTCAGGACATTCGCCAGACTCGTCTGTTGAAGGAGCTCGGCCATTTCACTTCCGCCTGCGGCCAGAGCATCTATGCGGGCGGCCGATTTCCCCAGCGGTACCATGGGGCCTATTTCATCGCAGAGCCGGCGCACAATCTCGTGCACAGCGATATTCTGTCGGCGCAGGGGGCGACCTATACCGGCGCCGGCGCCTTTGAGGAGTCCGAGTTCCTGGCTTCCCGGGACAGCTGGTTCATGCCGGTCTTCACCACGACCGGTCCCGACGGGGCCCTGTACGTGGTCGACTTCCACCGAAAGATCGTCGAGCATCCGGAATGGATTCGTGAGGACTTCGTCGACGACCAGGAACTGTTTTACGCGGGTCAGGATCACGGCCGGATCTACCGGATCGTCCACGGCGAGACAGAGCCGGAGCAGCCGCCTCGACTCGACCAGGCCGGCGCGGCGGAACTTGCAGACCGGCTCTCCCATCCCAATCGGTGGTGGCGGCTCACGGCCCAGCGGCTCCTGGTTGAGAGTCAAGATCAGTCGGTGGTTCCCCGCCTGAAGGAGCTCGCCCGTAGCGGTGCCTCGGCCCGCGGCCGAATGCATGCCCTCTGGACGCTGGAAGGGCTGGATGCCTTGGACGCCGGCCTGGTTCTGGGCGGTTTGAGTGACGAAAGCCCGGAGGTTCGCGAGCAGGCGATCCGCATGGGGGAGTCCTATCTGTCGGACCGCCGCATCGTGGACCGGATGATGGAGATGACCGGGGACCCGGATGAGCGGGTCCGGTTCCAGTTGGCGTGCACGCTGGGAGAACTTCCTGCCAACATTGCTTTCAAGCCCTTGGTGGAGATCGCCGCGGACCACATGGAGGACCCTTGGTTTCAGGTCGCGGTGCTCAGCGCCACCGCTGACGACCCGGTCCGGTGGTTTCGCGCCGTGATCCGGAACGAAGAGTTCACCTCTGGAGGGACGGAGGGCCGGCAGCTTTTCCTGCGCCGGCTGACTTCCATGATCGGAGCCCGCCAGAAGGCTCGGGAACTGACGGCGGTTCTGGCGGCCGTGCTCAATGCCGCGGGGGATGCGGACCTGTGGTGGCCCGCTCTGAGCCTGGAAGGACTGGCGGAAGGATTGAAACGGGGGACCGAGTCAGAGGTCAACCTTCCCCGCCGGGCACAGCAAATCCTGTTGGAGTTTCTGTCCAAACCGAATCGGTTGGGCACAGCGGCTCTTGAGGTCGTGGACGGAGTCCGTCTGTCGGACACGCTCCAATTTCGGTCTTTGATGCGGCAGGCTGCCGCGCTGGCCGCCGATGAGGGAGCCGGTCTTGACGCACGGGTCCACGCCATCCGATTGGCGGCCCTGGCCCCCTCCCGGACGGACTACTCCCTGCTGGCAGGGTTGCTGCAACCCCGGCAGCCGGAAGAGATTCAGATGGCGGCGACGCGCGCGCTGATCGTCCTGCCCCATCCGAAGTCGACTGAGATTCTTCTGGACGCCTGGCGATCGTTCACGGCTTCTCTCCAGAACGTGGCACTGGACGGGATCCTCAGAGAACCGAGGCGGGTGCCCAGCCTGCTGGACGCTGTCGAGGCGGGGACCGTGCAGCCCTGGACCATCCGAGGCGCCAGGCGAGGCCGCCTGTTTCGGGTCTCGGAGGGAGAGACCCTGGATCGCGCCAGGACTCTCCTGCGGAGTTCGCCTCCCGACCTGCGGGCGTTGACGGACCAATACGGAG
This sequence comes from Acidobacteriota bacterium, assembly GCA_965263035.1. GTDB lineage: Bacteria > Acidobacteriota > UBA6911 > RPQK01 > JAJDTT01 > JAJDTT01. The sequence continues at coordinate 1,712,819 of OZ253580.1, read as the reverse complement.
TTGCCGCCCGCACTACCGGAGACATCGATGCCGGACGCGACGTCTTCTCCGAGCATTGCAGTCAGTGTCACAAGGTCGGGGATACCGGCTCGGAGGTCGGACCGGACCTGCTCAGCCTTTCAGGCCGGACCAAGTACGAATTCCTGGAAAACATTCTCGATCCCAACTCCAACATCGTCCCCGGATATGAGGAGTACCTGGTCGAGACCCATGACGGACGCGCGCTGACGGGCGTGATGGCCAGCCAGGGACCGGCGACGGTCACCCTGAGGCGAAGCGAGGGAGAGGAGGACACGCTCGCCCGGAGCCAGATCGCCAATCTCCGGTCTCTGGGAGTGTCCGCCATGCCGGAGGGAGTCCAGGAAGACATCAGCGTCCGGCAGATGACGGATCTTCTGGAATACCTGACCCACCTGGGCGCGGACACCGCGGCCGGGAGCGGCGACTTTTAGTCGCCGAACATGAGCGGAGCGGCGGTTTCTAACCGCCGAACTCCCAAGGGGTCAGGAGAGCATGGGGGAATGAGCGTACGGGGGTGCCGAGGAAGGGGCGACTGGAAATCGCCCCTCCTTGCGCCCCCCGGTTGGAAATGAGGACTAGAAGTCGAAACGGAGCCCCCACTGAATCTGGCGGGCATCTCGGGTCCGGCTGATCACGCCGAAGCTGCTGCTGCCGAACGCGCTGTTCGGATTGAAGAAGTTGGCTTTGTTGAAGGCGTTGAAAAACTCCACCCGGAATTGAGCTCGCATCCCCTCGCCCACGTGGATGTCCTTGTACAGGGATAGATCCCAAATCCCCAGGCCGGGACCCGAAACCACCCCGACCCCAGTATTGCCGAACGTATATCTCGGCGCCCGGACGAAAGCGGACGTCTTGAAAAACTGGGCGATCTTGGAGGCGTTGGAGCCATGAGAAACGCCGTTCGGATTGCTGATCATGTCGGGCCGGCTGCCCCCGGCGTTCGAGTTATTGAAAATATCGCCGACCGTAAACTTGTTTCCGGCTTGGAAATTGGCGATGCCGCCGAATTTCCACCCACCGAAGATGGCATTGGCGACCCCCGTCAGATCCTTCCCTACCGGTTTGCCGCGGCCCACGGGGAGATCCCAGACCCAGGACAGGGAAAGGATCTGAGGGATATCCCACTGCGTCGGTCCGTAGTCCGCTTTCCAGTTATTGTGATTCCGATTGGGCTGTTGGCGGAAGGCCGCCCCTGGAACCACGTGGCCTATCGCCCTTCCCCAGGTATAGGAAACCAGCCCCATCAGACCTCCCGAAAAATCCTTGCGAAGCTTCATTTGGAGCCCGCTGTAACTGCCGTTGGCCCAGCTTTGCCGGGCAGTGAGGCTTCCATACTGCGGGAAGGGGACCCGTTCGGAAATGGGTGCGGGCCCCGGGATCGCCTGATTGTAATTGTGACTGCGAAGCATCTTGCGTGCGGCATTCCCGACAATACTGATCTCGAAACCCAGCGTGGGGGTCAGGGCTCGATCCAAGCCCAGCGAGTACTGGTAGAGATATCCGGTGTTGTTGTCTTTAACCGCGACTCCTGAGGGTCTCACCGTGGCAGCCGCGCTGCCGGCAAACGGGGCTTCGAAGGTCGCGGCCGGGCGATCCGGATCGCTGCGGTTGCTGGCCTGAGGCACGAAGGGTGGGCCGAAACCCTGGCCGACCTGCATGTCTTCCACAAACCAGGTGTAGAAGACACCGAAGCCACCCCGCAACACGGTGCTGTTGTCTCCACCGATTCTCCAGGCGAAACCCAAGCGGGGGCCGTAATCATTCCGGTCCGTGTCATGCTGCAGGGTGCGGGAATAGCCCAGGCTATCGGCGGTCACCGAATTGGGAGGGGTGCCCGGCAGGTTGGGCACCGAACCCGGGAAAACGAACTGTTCGGTCGCGAGGTCGAAGGCCACGACACGATTACCCCTCTCCACGGGGCGCTGAAATATCTCATACCGAAGACCGAGATTGAGCGTCACATCGGGGTGGACGCTCCAGTCGTCTTGAATGAAAAAGCTCCACCAGGTCAGTTCTATCTCCTGGAACAAGGCGTTTCCGAACAAGTTGCTGAAATTGACCTGTCCCAGGAGAAAGTCCGCGAATGAATGGAACTCGTTTCCTGGGGAGCCCACGGAGGCGGTCGTGAACCGAGACGCGAAATCGATCCTGCCACGCGTGCGGGCCTCGAAATTCAGTTCAAAAAAGCTGTCGAGGATGTCGACTCCCGCCTTCCAGGAATGATTCCCCTCAACCTTACTGAACACGTTGTTGATCTGGTAATGAGGTTCTTTGGAGGCGACGGGTGCAAAGGTCGAAGTCGCGATGTCATTCCAGCCGCTGACCCGGATCCTGGGGATATCGGCACGTTGCGCTTCGGGCGAGACGCCTTGGATTCCGGAATTTTCGAAAAACTCCGGTCCGGTCAGTGGACCGTGAGGCCCGCCACACCCGAAAAGTTCAGGATCCGTGGCCTCCGAGTCGCGACACTGATCGAACTTGCTGTAACCGATGTTGAAGCTGTTCAGCGTGGTCGGGCTGATGGTACGGGTCCAGCCTGCTTTCCAGTTCGGTCCGACGAACGTCTGGTTTTGACGGAATCCATTGACCGGCAACGTGAAGGCCCTCGGCTGAGGCTCCAGATAGGAATTCTTGTTCCGGGTAAAACGAACCATGATGCTGTCCGCATCGGTCAGGTCGCGATCGTAGCGTATGCTCCATTGATCGAAGTTGCGAAGCCGATCCGGGTTGGCGACGAAGTTTGCCACGGTTCCGGGGAGGGTCGGCTCAGGCCACAGCGAGGATATATAGGCGGCCTGGGGAGTGATTCTGTTCGCTGGGATCACGTTGTTGGGGAAGGGCTGCCGCTCGCCGGTGGCCGGGTCCGTGGTCATTGGATCGTAAATGGTCGTCCCGAACTCACCGAAATCCCCATTCCGAAGCGCAACCGGGGGCACGCTGGCCCGTAGTGTCAAACCGCGGGCTTGCCGTTGCCCCTCGTACACGAAAAAGAAGAAGTCCTTTTCCGATCCGGGAACATGCCCGCCGAGGGAGCCTCCGAACTGTTCACGTTCGAAGGGAGGGAGTGCTCCCGTTTCAAAAAAGTTGCGCGCATCCAGGGCGTCACTGCGGCGAAAATAGAAAAGGGAGCCGTGATAGTCGAGAGACCCGCGCTTGGTCGCCATGTTGATCTGGGCGGCCGGGGTTCCCCCAAACTCGGCGTCGTAGACGTTGGTGACGATCTGGAACTCTTGAATCAGGTCAATGCTGGGGGTGAAGGCCAGCCGGCCGGCGCCGAACTCGACGTTTTGAATTCCATCGACCATGACATTGGTCGACTGCGGGCCGATACCATTGGCCGAGATACTGGTCCCGGTGTGGGCAAAGACGCCCACCTGGTCTTGAGTATTCGCGACCACGCCAGGCGTCAGGGTCGCCAACTGGTAAAAATCACGGCCGTTCAGGGGAAGTTCCGTCACTTTGGTCGTGTCTATGACTTCGCCCACCGTTGCGTGGTCGGTCTGGATGATGGGAGACACACTTTCAACCGTCAATTCCTGGGAGACTTCGCCCACCGACAGTGTGATCGGAATCCGGGCGATCTGACCCACCTGCAGTACGATTCCGGTCAGGACCGTGGTTTCGAATCCGACCAGGGAAGCTCTGATTTCGTATTCCCCGGGGTCGAGATTGCCGACCCGGTAGTTGCCGGCATCGCCGGTGATCGTTACCCGCGACCGCCCCTGACCGACGTCCGTAACCGTCACCTCAACACCAGGTACGACGGCTCTCGTCTTATCCTGCACGATCCCTACAATGACTCCTTGCGCCTCTTGGGCAAGGGCCGCAGCCGGAAATAGAAAGAGCCCAATAAGGCCAATAAAAATAGCGTTGAAGCTTCGTGGAGAGATCATTCGGCCATTCTCCCTTTGTCGGATGTGGTGCTATTCAGATGGGACACGGAGGCTTCCTGCCTGAATGAAAAAGCTGTAGGCAATCCTGAACCCGATGAGAGGAAGAGTCAAACTGGGCGAGAAATTACGAACGATCGGAGCAGATCCCGCGCGTTCGAGCACGGAAGTCAGCCTCTGGCAAAGGTCGTCGCGGCATTCGACCGGATCTGCATCCCGGCGGACTGCGTTGTTCCTCGGTCCCATACTCCCGGTATGCTCCCTCGTCACACCCTGTCCGGCGGGCGCAACTCCGGTCTCGGTGCTACGCGGGACCTTCACCACGGACTGCTTGGAACGCAGAAACACCTCCAGCTTGGGTTCAGTCCTCGATGATCAGGACTCTGCTGGGTTGTTCCTGGTCCTCCCGTTCCTGTTTCTGACGGAGTTCTTCGAACCTGCCAAAAGCCTGCCGCGCCTTTTGCGTGAGGCCCTGCTTGGAATGGAGGCGACCCAACTCCAGATGGGCTTCCTTGAACTCGGGGGATAGCCGGACTGCGGCGTTCAACTCGGATTCCGCAGCCTCAATCTCCCCGGATTCAGATAACGTCTTACCCAACTGGTAGTGGACTCGAGCGTCATCGGCTCTCAACTCAAGACATTTCCTGAATTGCGCAACAGCCTCCGGTTGTCGTCCCAGCCGGGTGAGCAACACGGCGTAAAGATAGAGCGCGTCGAAATCGCTGCCGTTGGTCTTGAGTGCATTCCGGAGTACGGGCTCCGCGTCCTCCAACTGCCCGCTCTCCAGCAACGAACTGGCCAGCGCGGCGTAGATCCCGGGGAAGGTCGCGTCCAACTCGATCACGCGCCGAAACGCCTGCTGCGCCTTCCGGCTCTTCAACTGCTTCTGGTGGCAGACCGCCAACTCGAAGCGGATCGCGGCCGAACGAGGCAGTTGCTGTAGGCCGTACTCCAGGATCTTCTCCGCCCCGGAATAGGCTTGACCTCGCGCCAGAATCCGGGCGTAGTCCAGATAAAATGTCTCGTTATCCGGCTCCTTGAGAATCGCCTGCTCGAAGTTGGACACGGCCGCTTCGAATTGCTGCGCCTCGAACTGAACCCGCCCCAGCAGGAAGCGAATCGACGCGTTCTCCGGGTCAAGGCTCAAACTCTTTTGGAGCGTCGTCGTTGCTTTCTTGAGTTGGCCCTGACGAGCCAGGACAAAACCCAGTCCAGCCAGAAGCCTGGGGTTCTCCGGTGCTCGACGCAGAGCCTGATCGTAGGCGTCCCGGGCGGCGGGCCAATCCTCGAGCTTTGCACACACGCCCCCGAGCATGGCCCATAGTTGCGTCGATAGCGGATCCGCTGCCACGGCTCTGGTGAGAAGGAGTCGCGCCTCCGCCAGGTCGCCGGAGCTGGCGAGAGCTTGCACCTGCTCAAGATCCACCGTCTGGGCCCGGAGAAGTGAACTCAGGCCGAATATCGCAACCACGGCCCATAGGCGGGGGCGGGAGTTTCCCGCCGGAGTTGTCCGGAGCGTAGAAACCCTTCCCTGGGGGCGCAGTGACGGCGCTCCTGATGGAATCAATGGACACTCCTCGACATCATTCGCCGTCAGCGTCCGGAGAAACCAGTCGGAAGCGGGAGGTGAGTGTCTTGTGCTGCCCGGAAATCGAATCTTGAACCGAAACCTCGGCCAGGTAGGAACCGGGCGTCATGGAATCGAGGCGCAGGATGGTCGAGCCAAAAGCCCGCTCGTTGGCGTAGTTCAGAGCCCACTCGTCCAGCCGCCGCTCTTCCACGACCTGATCCTCGCGACCCCGGATGCGCAGGACGGCGTGCAGAGCCGGGTTGCCTGAAGCCGAGTCCAGGGCAGCGTTGTAGATTTCGAAATAAAAGCCGATTTTATCGCCGAGGGCGAAGGTGTTCTTCTTGACGTTGGGATAAACTTTCAGACCCGAAAGTGTGTTGAAGGGCTCAAGGGGATCACCTGAGCCTCCACGGATGCGGTTGGCCAGGATGAGAGAGCTGGTGAAAAGCTCGTCCTCTCTGCGCTGAGGCAGGATCAGAGCGTGTGAGGAGGTGCCCAGTTTTCCGGAATGAAGGTCGCGAACCACCCAATCCAGTTTGTACCGTCCCGGCTCCAAAGGGATGGCATGCTGGTAGAGAGTATGTCCCTTTTCCATTGCGATTTCTGAAGGGGTGTTGACAAAAAGAGTCTGCTCGAACTCGTAGGCCATCTTTCCGGAAAGGTCCTGGACCGCGCCATACACGTCAACGCGCGCCCCGCTCCTGGCGCCGTCTGGCTTGTAGGTCAGCTCCCGGTTGGCCAGTTGGAGCGTCACCGTTGCCATGAATCTCTCCCCAGCAACCCAAAAATAGTCTGCGCGAGTACCCAGCGGGAGTTCCTCGTAGGTGACTCGAGTTTCGACGATCTTCTGCAAGTCGTTGTAGGTAATTGCAGGATTCCTGAACGCCTGGAAGTAATTCTGCAGGCGTTCTATAGGGCTTTTCTGAGCACCAAGAGTCCGGTCTTCCAACGGGCGCAGCATGGTCTGCTCCCGGATCCGGTCCGCCCGGGTCTTCATGCCGAGGCTCTCTTCGAGAGTTGATCCCATGCCGGTATACAAGAGGGCGTCCTTCTCGTCCGGCGTGAGGGCCAACCGGTAGTTGCCGCTCAGATTCGAGTCCACGAACTCGAATTCGACATCGTTTCCAATACCCTCGATGTAGCGGTAACTCCAGACTTCGTGAGGAAAAGTCGTCGTGGCGCCACCGCCTTCCTGCAAAGTTCGTTTATGTAGACCCCCCATGGGCCGCATCATGATGTTGGCGGGAGGTCCATGAATGATATAGATGCGGCCGCGGTCCGTAGTCCAGCCAGCCCTGCCCGCCTTGTAATGTTCATTCGCATAGGCGATGCGCCGGTAGTGTTCCTCCTTGAACTCGTTAAACGCGTTTCGAGGATCGGGATCACGACGAAACCAGAATTGTTCGATAAAGCGCTCCTTCTCTTCCGGGCTCGAGAGCTTTTCGAAGACTGACCTTTCCTCGGGAGAAATGATGTACACGGCGTCTTCGCGGAGCCATTTATTGAAATAGTCCTCGACCTCTTCGTCCCGCACGTCCTGGGCACAAACGAGTCCATGGAAAAGAAGCAGGATGGTGATGAGTGCTATGGTTGACATAGGATGGCTGAATTGCCGTCAGAATAGCGATTGTCTCCTCTTCGGTCAACGAAATCGAATCCCGCGAACCGGAAGGGAAAATGCTCCTCGGCCCGTTCTGTTGACGCCGTTGACCGGCGGGAGCAGACGACTTGGATTCGAGAGGCATCCCGAACGAAAGTTGGTGGAATGTGAGGCTCAAGACCAGGACAGTATTCGTGGTTCTGTGTTTCGCTCTGAGTGCTCTGAACGCCCTGCCGGCGATCCGGGCGCCGGAGGTGGAAGGCAGGAGTCGCCAAAGTCACGATCACGCCGCACGAGTCCGTCTGCATGTGGGGGTACTTGGGAGTCCGGTATTCTCAGGGGATCGCACATGAGATCCATGTCCGGGCTCTGGCGATAGAGGATCCAGCGGGGAACCGGGTCGTGATCGTGACCTCCGATCTGGCCGGATTCGAGCGGGAAATGCTTGAACCCGTGGCCGCCCGAATCGAAAGGCGACACGCTCTCCAGCGCCGGCAGCTGTTGTTCAACGCCTCTCACACCCATACGGGACCTCTGGTCGAGCATGTTCGGCGTCCACTGGAGATGATGTACGTTCTCGACCAGGAACAGCTTGGCGGGTTGCGGCGTTACACCCGGATGGTGCAGGAACGAATGGTGCAGGTGGTGAATGGAGCCTTGACGGACCTGGCGCCGGCCCGCCTCTCCTTTCACCGCGGTGAGGCGAAGTTCGCTATGAGTCGCCGGTTGCCCACACCCGAGGGTGTCAAGCTGGCTCCCAATCCTGAGGGACTGGTGGACCACGGCGTCCCGGTGCTGCGCGTCTCAAGTAGTGATGGGGGCGTCAAAGCGATTCTCTTCAGCTACGCCTGCCACCCCACCACCCTTCGAGGCGATTTTCATCGAATCAGTGGCGACTATCCGGGCTTTGCGCAAAGTGGTCTGGAAGCGACCCATTCCGGTGCGGTGGCTCTGTTCATGCAGGGATGTGGAGGAGATGCCCAACCCGGTGAACGAGGCAGCCTCGAGTTGGCCCGCCGGCATGGAGGAGCATTGGCGGCCGCGGTTTCTCGAGCCATGTCGGACTCCGGCCGGTCGATTCGCGGACACCTGGACAGCGCGTTGGCCGAAGTCCCGGTTCCATTCGGTCCACCGCCGACACGTGAGTTCCTTCAGAAGCGACTATCTGCCGATAAGGACTACGTTCGCAAGCACGCCGAGTACTCGCTGTCTCGATTGGAGCGGGACGGCAAACTTGCGAGCCACCATCTGTTGCCGCTACAAGCGATTCGATTGGGGTCTTCTCTCACTTTGATCGCCCTGGGCGGTGAAGTGGTCGCCGACTACGGGGTGCGCTTGAGAAAAGAACTGGCCACCCGCGATCGAGACTCGTGGATCGTCGGCTACTCGAATGACGTTACGACATATATACCCTCCCGGCGAGTGTTGCAGGAAGGTGGATACGAGGCGGAACGATCGATGTTGCTGGTCGGTCTGCCCGGGCCCTTCGCCCCTGAAATCGAAGAGATCGTGGTGCGCCGGATTCACCAACTGGTACGGCAGGTGAACGAGTAACGAGGATAGAGCTGGCGACAGTTTCGATCTTGGGCTCCGTTGCCCTGTGGTCAGCGGATTTGTCGGTTCATGGTTTGGCCTGGAGGACAGCGCATGGTCGCAATGGGAGCAGGTAGGTTATCGGCGAAAGGGCTTCGCGGAACGCCGTGGCAATCTCTATTCCTGGCGGGCGTAGCTCTGTCAGTCACTTGTTGGTTTCAGCCCCACCAACTCGTTGCAGCGCAGCCGGCCAGACAGTTCCAGGCCGGAGCCGCCACCAGCAATATCACGCCGTGGCTGGGAATTTCCCTGGCCGGCGCGCTCCATGACCGGCGAGCGGAACACATTCACGATGAGTTGAAGGCTCGTTGCCTCGTCCTGGACGACGGCGAGACGCGACTGGCGATCGTCGTCGTCGACAACACGATTATTTCCCAGCAGCTCTGGCTGGAGATCAAGCAACTGACCCATCAGCGAACCGGCATCCCTGTCGAAAGCTTGCTGATGTCGGCGACCCACACACATTCTGCTCCGGCGGTGGTCAAGGCCAACCAGATGGAGCCGGATGAGAATTACCTGCGGCTCCTCAAGGTGAAGATCGCCGACGGGGTTCAGCTTGCCATCAACCATCTGGTGCCGGCCCGGATCGGTTGGGGTGTGGGCAAGGTTCCCGAGTTCGTCTTCAATCGCAGATGGAAGATGAAGCCTGGAACCATTGTGCACAATCCCCTGGGTGGAATCGATCAGGTTGTGATGCACCCACCGGCAGGCAGTCCCGACCTGCTGGAGCCGGCCGGTCCAGTCGACCCGGACGTCTCATTTGTTGCGGTCCATTCGCTGGAAGGTCAACCGATCGCTCTCCTCGCCAACTATTCGTTGCACTACGTGGGAGTTCCGGTGGGCCACGTTTCTTCCGACTACTTCGGAGCCTTCGCCGATCACTTGGAGCGTCTGATGGAGGTCCAGCGTCAGGACCCGCCGTTCGTGGGAATACTCTCCAATGGCACGAGTGGCGATGTCGGCTGGAGAAACCTCCGGCGGCGCCTCCCCCAGGCTGACCGGTATCATTGGGTGGATCGGATCGCCGGAGCAGTGGCCGCCGAAGTCTTTCGAATCCATCAAACCCTTGAGTACCAGGACTGGGTATCGCTGGACGTGATCAACGCCGATTTGGAGCTGGGGGTCCGCCTTCCCAGTCCAGGTGAAGTCGAGCAGGCCAAGAGAATCGTGGACCAAACCGAGTATCCGCTCAAGATCTCCCCTGGCAACAGGAACCAGGCGCTGAAGAAGTACTTCGCATTGGAAACGACCCTGTTGAGCCAATATCCGGAGACGCTCACGCGGCCGTTGCAGGTCGTCCGAATTGGCGATTTGGCGATCCTCGCCATCCCCAATGAAGTCTTTGCGGAGACCGGTCTGGAGTTGAAGCAGGAGAGCCCTTTCGGGACCACGTTCACGATTTCCCTGGCGGGCGGAAGAAGTTATCTTCCTCCGCCCAGACACCACGCGCTGGGCGGTTTCGAAACTTGGCGGGGCGAACACAGCTATCTGGAAGCCCAGGCCGAGCGCAAGGTCGTGGGCAAGTTACTCGACATGCTCGAAACCTTGAGGTCTCGACGGAGTGAGAATGCGCTCGGGAACTAGTCGTGCCCGTTAGCCTCATATTGCGCATGGTGCATAGGCGTAACTCTGGTTTCTTTCTGGGCTGGGCCGGTAAGGGGGGTTGGAAGATTAATTCGAGTTGTCTTCAGGAGACCGTTCGTCCGAGGCGAACTTCGTCAGGACATTCTCGGTGATGCGCGAGACGTTGTTTTCATACTCGTTGTAGGACAGGCTGGCATCCCAGGCAATTGAACCGACCGAGAAGACAGATCCCCCATTGGGATGCTCGAAGTAGACCATGTCCGATCGGACCCAGGGGTTGACGGACCCGGATTGCATCGAGTCCGCTTGCATGACCTCCTCCACGACGTGCTGATAGGCATCGGAGTAGCCTGAGGCGGTCGCCAGCAGGAGTGTGTGAGGCGGGGTCCCGAGCCGATAGTCCATTCGGTCAAGCTCGAATCCGCCAGCACCGTAATCCCCATAAATTAGGAGTGAAGGGAAGTCTCCGATCACCTCGTCGGGTCCAATACCCTCGAAGATGAAGGCCACGCGCGGGTCGAAACTGCCGGGCTGCCGCCGAAACGGTCTTCCCGGCTCCGGCCGAAGTGCGGATACGGAAGTGAATCCGACCCCTACCAGCTTCTGCGGAGGCCGGCCCCGAAAACGCCAGAGACCTCCGAGTTCTCCGGTGGTGCTGTGGTAGTACTCTCCTGGCGCAGCCTCCCACATTTGGGTCCCGTCCTTGCGCCGGACCTCGAGGGTGTGCCCTCCGACGGGGTCGACCGAAGTCACCCAGTAGAAACCGTTGCCGCCCAGATACATGAGCCGGCCGCCCTGGGACAGATAGTCCTGCAGTCCATCCAGCATCTGCTCGGACCAGTATTCAGGGTGGGAGCCGGTGATGACGACCTTGTACGGGGACAGCAGTCCTTCCCCCTCATCATGGAGGTCCCCGTCGGTGATGACGTCATATTGGAATCCTTTGGCTTCCAGCCAGTCCACCAGATGAAGATCGGCGTTGAACATATGCACCAGATCGATTCCCTGCCAGTTCTCCACGACCTTGGGGCGCAGGTTCAGAATCGGACGACGTGAAGAGACATGGCAGACGCCGCTTCCGTCAGAGTGAAAGCTGTAGAGACTCAACACAGGGGATCCGGAAGCGCCGTAGGCCAGGTAGCTGAAGGTGGGCATCAAGAGGGCGATGGGTGCGGTCGTCGTTCCCGGCGCGGGCCGGACAAAGAAGGGAATGTAGTCCTCCGCAGTTCCGGACTGCAACCGGGCGGCGTAGACACCGCTTCCAAGGTTGGCCGGTGCCCTGAACTCGAAATCGACCTCCCACCCGGCGTCGTCCAGATCGTCGTCGTGAAAATAAATGGCGCCATATTGTTCGGGGGCCAGTCTGAAGTTCGTCTCCGCGCCGGTCCAATTGTGGCCGGTCACGGCCCGAGTCGGCATCTGCACCGTTTTGCCGTGCAGTTGATTGGAGGAGGTATCCATTACATCGCGGGAGGAGATCCTCTGCGAGAAGTCCCAGGCAGCCACCGGATTCGCTACTTCTCGTCCCTCCTTGAGAGCCTCGATCTCCTGGTGGTTGAGAGCGCGGTCGAAGATCTTGGGGCTCTCGAGCTTGCCGTTGAACACGCTTTCGACTGCATCTTCCGTCCGGTAGCCTGCCAGCAAGAGGTCGGCTCGGCTGCTGCCCACGGAGCGGGCCGAAGTCTCCTGTGCGGTCAAGCTGCGGGTGTCCTCCAGCGGCCAGGAGATTACCGGTTCCTGGTAGAGGACGACTTTGCCGGTTTCCGATTCGAACGTGGCGGCTACAAAATACCAGTCGGTCTGATTGACCATCTGGTGCATCCGGGTTCCAGTGGACTTGTCCCCGCGACGGGTTGAACTGGCCGGAATCGAAGCACGAAGAGGCCGTCCCGTTCTGACCTTGACGAGCCTGCCTTGGCCGTCGTAGAGCCAGAGGGAGAGGCTGCCATCCTGGTCCAGAAACAATCCATAGCCGGCGCGGTCCGCCGGAGACCACTTGGTGATAATGCCCTGGACGCCTTTTTGGGGTGTGCTCGAGGCGATCCACGCCTGAAGCGTCAGGCTTCCAGTCAGGCGAAGAGAAGGGCTGTCGGGGACGGTGACGTGCGATCCGGCGCGGAGATCCTGACGTCGACCCGGGTATTCTCCGCTGACCCGAGTGTGAATGAGTTCCTCCTTGAATCCGGGCCCCTTTGGATTGATGTCACCGTGGATGAGTCGAACGATGTCGGCTCGATATTCCGCAAAGTCGCAACTGACCATGAAGCGAACCAACTGGCCTGGCTGGACGCTCAAGCGGTCGGCGTATCCCATCAGAGCCGTCCGGGACCTTTCACTCGGAGGGGACGAGTGAACCGTCAGACTGGCCTGGCTGGCAAACAGGAGAATGGACAAGACACTGAATAATCCGCTTCGCATCAGGGATTCCTTCGCCGAACGAACGAAGTTTCAATACAGATGATCCCGCAATGGCCGGAACCGGAAAACAGAGCGAGACCTAGGAGGCTGTCCGAGAACTCGAAAAATCACGATCCCGAAAAACCTATCTTCTTATAAATCAATAACTTATATCTGTAGATTTTGGACGAAAATCGCATTCTCGGACAGCCTCCTAGGAGTCTGCGCGGTAGAAATGATCGTAGCGAGAAAGTGGGGAATCGAGGCCAGATTTTCTCGATTTTGAGGTGCATAGTTGTTCTATTCGCCGAGAAATCGAGGAAATATGGACCGATTCTACCGCTTTCGCAGTAGATCAATTTCTGCGGCGCAGGCTCCTGGGCTCAGTTCAGTTTCCTGGGCACGGTCACGGACCAGCTCTTGTTGGTGTGACGCTTGCCGTTGACCCGGACCTCGACCTGGCCCACATGGTGAAAGGCGGACCGGTCGCTCGTGGTGACCTCGTTCGCCTCCACCTGAATCTCCATGTCGGGGCGGTTCATCGACCGGATGGAGCGGGCCTTGAGCACGGCGTTGGCGGGTTCTTTCGACGACACCGTGAAGCTGGACTCGATGAGCCGGCCGTACTCCCGATCGTCCACGGACAACCGGACCGTTGCGGTCTCGTTCACCAGGTCGCGGGTGATGGAGTATTCCGTGGGCTTGGCGAGGATATCCGGATCGGCAGAGGGCAGGATTTTCAGATCGGGCGGCGGGAGGCTCGGACTCTGCCGCGGAATCGCGGGGAGGATGATCCGGGACGGAAAACTCCCTCCTCGGTGGATGGTGTTGGTGGCGCTCTGTGCCGTCGGCCACGCGTTCTGGATGTCGGCGCTGGTGACGGCCACCCGGATCCGGTGTCCCGGAGCGTAGACGTAGGAAATCGTCTTCAACTCGACCTTGATCTCGTGGGTTCGTCCCGGCTCCAAGGGTTCGGGCTCGAAGTGCGAGTTGCGGTGAGTCGCATTGAGTCCCCCGTAACGGACCAGCTTGGACGTCCCGTCGGGAGCCACGTCTATGAGCTTCACCCGGAAATAGGCGACCTCGGCACTGGAGGAGATGTTGAGCACCGCCGTGGGGGTTCCCGTCACTTCCAGTTCCGCTTCCAGCGGGGGTGTCGTATAGGTCACGGAGAAGGCTTCGTCCAACCGCTGATCGATGGGCATTCCCCAGGGGAGGACACCGCCGCCCCAGTGCATCCCCGACGTGAGTCCCGCGATCGGGTTGTATTCATACTCGTCGCGCCCTTCGGTGGCGTCTTCTTCGCGGCTCAGCCGGCCGTCGGCATGGAAGTAGAGCGGCGTCGGTCGGGTGCGGGCGATGGGCCATTCCCGCTCCGACCGCCAGGACCCGGGTTCCTCCACATACATCCGGGCGGAAGGTTTCTTGTACTTCTTGACGAAGATGGTCACCGGCGGTTCGTCCATGACGCCGTTGTCGATCCCCTTGAGCCAGTAGTCGAACCACTTCACGTACTCGATGCCGCCCTGGATCCTGGGCCCGGGAACCGCCCGTTCCACTTCCGGCCACCAGTGTCCCCAGGGACCGATCAGCGCCCGTTTGGGAACCTTCAAGTTCGAGTAGGCCCGCAGCAGCGCGGTGGGATAGCAGTCGGACCAGCCCCCGATGACGTAGACGGCGCATTTGACCCGGTTGAAATCCTTCGACAACGAACGGTCCTGCCAGTACGGACCTTGCTGCTGGTTGGAGATGTATCCGATCCCCCAGGGCTCGCTCTTCTGCAGCCGTTCCTGCCAGATTTCGCTCCACTTGGGGCCGGTGATGTCCGGATTGGGCGGCAGCAGGTTGGATGCCGTCATCAGGGGCGAGAAGGTGTCGAACATGTACGGCCGGAGGACACCGCCGGGGTAGGTCCACTCGGTGTAGACGTCGTCGTTGGCGGAGCGGACGATGATGGCCTTCAGACTGGGAGGCGCCTGCACCGCGACCTGCCACTGCACCACTCCTCCATAGGAGATCCCCATCATGCCCACGTTGCCGTTGCACCAGGGTTGGTCGGCGATCCACTCCACCATCTCGTAACCGTCCCGCCTCTCGTCGGCGGAGTAGATGTCTTTCGTCCAGCCCCCCGAATTTCCGGTCCCGCGGACTTCGTACTGCACGACCGCATAGCCCCTCGCCGCCAGGTAGGGGGTGGGCCCGACGGGCCAGGGGAAGCCCAGGTCCTCCGAGTCGTTCAGAAAACGATACGGGTAGTACATCATGACCCCGGGAAACCGGCCTTCGGCGTCGGGCCGCACGATCTTGGCCGCCAGCTCGACGCCGTCCCGCATGGGAACCCGTACGAATTCCACTTTAAGATTGTTTTTATATTTTGGTTCAGACATCTTTCCTTTTGAATGAACGATTGAGGGGGACAGGAAAAGCAGAATTAGTGCAATAAATAGGGGCCGGGCGCACTCCTTGCGTTTCGTGAGGGTCCAGTATATACAAGTATTGTTGCCTGATTCCATATATATTTTCTCCACCAATGAATTTTATCTAACAAACGGGCATCAATAACATTTATAAAATAAATTATTTCATTATAACTTATTTTATATCAATAGTTATCTTATTTATTTCAGTATGCACTATAGGACGATGCCTGAGGCGGCGAGACCGGGCCCGTGACGAGATCCTTGGGAAAGGAGAAATACCCCCGGGCGCCGACCTCTCTCCCGAAGGGGAAGTTCTTCGTGTTCGTCTTGCCCAGTGAGACATAGGTGTCGGGATCGCCGCCCGTCACGTGGATGTCCAATCCGGCATGACCCCGGAGCCACTCGGGACTGATGAGCCGTTCGCCGCGCCAGATCCCCCGGGTTGCGATCAACAGGCCGAAGCGGGCCAGGTCTTCCGAACTGATCAGGAACCAGCCGGGACCGCCCCGAACCACGTTCCCGTTGATCTCGTAAGGCGGATCGACGTACTCGCCGTAGTGGGGAATGGCGGGATAGAAGCCCTTCGTGTCCTGCAGCACCTTGCCGGGCTTCCATTCCCATCGGTCGGGAGGGATCCCCATGCGGCTGAACAACCGCTCGTCGATGACTTCCTTGAGATCCCGGTCCCAGAGGGCGGTCAACGCCTGGCCCAGCCTCACGTAGCCTCCGCTGCTGTATCGAGTGACGGTACCCGGTTCCGTATGGGAATAGTTGTCATGGATCGGGTCGCCGGTCCATTTCGCCCAGTCCGGAATGGTGCCGTGGATCCAATGCGCCGCGACTTCCGGGTCCCGCTCTCCCGGCTTGTTCCGCCAGTGGTAACCGCTCTCCAGGATGAATCCTCCCCGGTGGTTGACCAGTTTCCGCCAGGTGAGGGTCTTGTGATGCCCTTGATCCAGGTACTTGTGGGGATGCGACAGCTCATCCCGCCCGGTCCAGGTCTTCCAGATGGGTTCGTCCGGGTCGACCAGGCCGTCATCCACCGCCAACCCCAGTAGGGCGCGGACGAGACATTTCCCCAACGACGCCGACTGCGTCTTGTAGGTTGGATCGCCGAAGGAATAGACGAGGTAGCCCCCGCGAGTCAGGACGGCGCCCCATTCCTCATCGCCGGGAGCGGTGCCGCCGAAGCCTCCCGGGTGAATGTCGGCGGCGGCGAAGATGCGGTCCATTCGTCCCGCGTCCAGACCCGCGTCGGCCGGATCGATCTTCACCCATTCCTCTTCCGGATAGGTGACCCACTCCGGGACTCCGAGTCCATCCCGCCGGCAAGCCGAGAGGGCGCCGGCCGCGGTTCCGGCGAACGCCGCCAGAGAAAGTGTCTTCAGGCAGTCCCTGCGATTGAGTGTCGGCAACTTGGAGTCCATACGATTTCCCTCCGGCATGTGACGAGCGTGGCATTATGATTCGGCACGAATATATTGATATATTCACACTTATTTATATTTGTGTTGCGAATCATTCGGGCCGCTGGTTTGCAAAAACTCGCTTTGTCAGTAGATCGGCATCCACTATAGTTTTCTAAATTGTGCAGGAAGCCGCTTGAAAAGGAAAGAGTGCCGTTGGAGATCCGGGTGGTTTCCGGATTCGGAATAGACGAAACTACTCGGGGCAGCCGATAGTTTAGCTGTGGCGATGGGATTCCTCGGAGTTTTTTTCCTCCTGATCGGACTTGGACCCGGGCCGGAGGTACGCTTGACCGACGCGACCGCCGCCAGCGGAATCCGGTGGCGGCATGGCGCCGGTTCTCCCGAGAAAACCAACATCCGCGAGCAGATCGGGAGCGGCGTCGCCCTCCTGGACTACGACCGTGACGGTTGGCTCGACATCTATCTGCTGACGGGTCCGGCCGCTGTTCCGTCCGCGACACTCGGCAACCGGCTCTATCGCAACAACGGCGATGGTTCGTTCACCGACGTCACCGAATCGGCGGGTGTCGGCTTCCGAGGGTGGAGCATGGGCGCCTGTGTGGGGGACTACGACGGTGACGGGAACCTCGATCTCTACATCACCAATCTGGGACCCAATCTGCTCTATCGCAACAATGGTGACGGGACCTTCACCGAGGCCGCGCAACGAGCCGGAGTTTCGTGTCCCCTGTTCAGCACCGGGACCGCCTTCGCCGACTACGACGGCGACGGGGATCTCGATCTCTTCGTGGCCAACTACGTCGCCGTCGAACATACGGATCCCAGCCGGAAGGACCGGGTGTGCAACTACTACGGGCTGCGGGTGGGTTGCGGCCCCCGGGGACTCAAAGGGGCGCCCGATTTCCTCTACCGCAACAACGGCGACGGCACCTTCACGGACGTTTCCCACGCGGCCGGCGTCGCCGACACGGCGATGTACTACGGCCTGGGCGTCATCTGGACCGATATCGACAACGACGCGGATCTCGACCTCTTCGTCGCCAACGACCGGACCCCGAACTACCTCTACCGGAACCGCGGACACGGACGTTTTGAAGAGGCCGGGTTGTTGAGCGGAGTCGCCGTCGGGTGGGACGGCCAGACCCAGGCCTGCATGGGTGTGGACATCGGCGACGTCGATGCGGACGGGAACCCGGATATCGTGGTGACCAACTTCTCGCGGGAGTACAACGCCGTCTACAAAAGCACGGGGGGGACCCTCTTTTCCGACGTGAGCCCACAGATCGGTTTGGGAAGGCCGAGCTTCCCCTTCGTGGCCTGGGGCACGCGATTCTTCGACGTCGACAGCGATGGCGACCAGGACCTCTTCGTGGCCAACGGCCATACCTACCCCCAGGTGGAAGAACGGGAATGGGACGAGCGCTACGCGCAGCGCAACCAGTTGTTCATCAACACGGGGTCGGGAAGGTTTCGGGAGCCGGATTCCGTGAGCTACGGCCTGGCGTTGGCCAGGTCCAGCCGCGGTGCTGCGTTCGGCGATCTGGACAACGACGGCGATATCGATGTAGTGGTCAGCAACGTGGACGATTCCCCGACCATTCTGCGGAACGACACGCTTCGACGGGGACACTGGCTGACGGTGAGGCTGGTGGGGAAGAGCCCCAACGAACCGGCCATCGGGGCGCGGGTCACGGCCGTCCTCCCGGGCCGCAAGTTCAGGAGAGAAGTTCGGAGCGGCGGGAGCTACCTCTCACAAAACGACCTGCGTCTGCACTTCGGCTTGGGGCCGGCCCAACGTCTCGACCGCCTGCTGGTCCGGTGGCCGGACGGAAAAGAGCAGGTCCTGGAAGACCTCCCCGTGGATCGATTCCTGACCGTCACCCGCCCGGCGGAGTGAACCGCGGGAGCCGCCGTCCGTTGCCTCCCGTGAGTGTGTTCGCGACCCCTTGCAGAGCGCTGCGGAAAGCCGGTTCAGTCCAAGAATCCGGACTCAATCGCGCTCTCAGTCCAATTTTTTGGACAGAATCCCGTCCGCGCATCGCCGCCGAAGGGTACGGGGGAGTTCCTAACCCCATACATGTCAGCGAATTGGCGAAGGTGAACGAAGGCTGTCCTGATGCTGGAACTTGTATTGCACAAATTACCGGCAACTAGTTCTGCTTCATTGTACGTGGAATGCGACCTATTTAACGGGGAGTTCGACTCCCCCCGCCGAAGGAGCGTCATGAGTAAGCTTCGAATCCCCAGATCAATTCGGGTGTTGGCAACAGTGTTCGCCTTCGGGCTCGCGCTGAACACCATTTCGTTGGCGCAGGTCAGCAAGGGTGTCATTCTCGGCACCGTCAGCGACCAGACCGGCGCCGTCATGCCGGGCGCCGAAGTGGAGGTCACCGCCGTCGGGACCGGCGTGGCCCGGATCATGGTCACCGGCGAGGACGGCAACTACCGGATCGTGAATCTCGATCCGGGCGAGTATTCGGTTCGGGCCATTCTGCCCGGCTTCAAGCCCAAGACCGTTCAGGGAATCATCCTCCAGGTGGACCAGAGAGCACGGATCGACGTGGAACTGGAGGTCGGCGAGGTCTCGGACGAGGTGACCGTCCAGGGGGTCACTCCCATCATCGCCACCGACCAGGCGACGGTCGGCGAAGTCATCGAGCGGGAGAAGGTGCTGGAGCTGCCCTTGAACGGGCGCCAGTTCCTGCAGTTGGCGGAACTGACGCCGGGAGTCCAGAGGACCACCGTCGGATACATGGAATACAGCGGAGGAAGCATCTCGGCCAACGGGATGTCCGACCACGCCAACAACACCATGGTCGACGGCGTCATGAATCAGGAGAGCGGCGCCGGCCGCATGAACTTCTCCCCCAGCATCGACTTGATCCAGGAGTTCAAGATCCAGACCAACGTCTATGACTCCGAGTTCGGCCGCAGCGGCGGAGCCCAGATCAACATCGTCACCAAACGCGGGTCGCTCGACTACCACGGCGCTCTCTACATGTTTCACCGCAACGACAACCACGAGGCGCGGAACTTCTTCGCCAGCAGGATTCCCGAGTTCCGCCGGAGCCAGTTCGGAGGTTCGTTCGGCGGCAATATTCCGGGCTCCGAGAACGATTTCTTCTTCTTCAACTATGAAGGCCAGCGGGCCGCTCGAGGTCTGACCGTTCCCATCAGCGTGCCCACGCCGGAACTGAGAAACGGCGACTTCTCGAGCCTGCTCTCGCCGGGCACCGACTGCATGAATCCGGCCAACAACAAAGGTTGCATCTACGACCCGGCCACTCTGGATCCCGCGACCGGCATGCGGCAACCGTTCCCCAACAACATCATTCCCGCCGACCGGATTACGCAGCAGGCAAAATTCATCAACCAGTTCTTCCCCAATCCGACCCAGGCGGGATTCTCGGGGAACTTCGTGGCCAGTCCGGATCGGATTCGTGACAAGGACCAGTACTCCTTTCGTTACGATCGCGACTTCTCCGACAATGACGCCATCACCTTCCGCTTCACCTACCAGGACCGCAAGTTCCTGGAGCCGCAGCCTCGGGGGAGCACCACACCCCTCCAAGGGTTTCGCCAGAATCAGGACTTGAACGGTGAGAATCACAAGTTGGGATGGACGCACACCTTCAGTCCCACCACCATCAACTCCTTCAACTTCGGATTCAGCCAGTACCACCAGATTCGGGACAACGAGACCACGCTGCCGGACCTCTACGTGCAAGGCGGCAGCCGTGGCGCCGTGACCGGACCCGAATTCTTCGCGGGGGCGGGCATCACCGGAGTGGATCCCGAACGGCAGAAGGCGGGAATACCGACCATCAACATCAGCGGCTGGAGGACGATTGCCGACGACACCTTCGCGCCGTTGGACAATCCCTACAACAACTATGTGTACTCGAACACCTTGAACAAGGTTCAGGGAAACCATTCCTGGAAGGTCGGGATCGAAGTCATTCGCAACGCCATGGACATGGCCTTCGAGGCCAACAGCCGAGGGATCATCGGTTTCACGCCGCGGTTCAGTGTCGCCGGTGTCGGAGCCCCCGGAGATCAGTTCAACGCCTGGGCCGACTACCTGCTGGGCGCGGTCACCAGTTCCGGCTTGAATGCCGCTCTTTTGCAGCTCAACACGAAGCAGACCTGGTGGATGTTCTTCCTCCAGGATGACTGGAACGTCCATCCGGACCTCACTCTGAATCTGGGCGTGCGATACGAGATCTGGCAGCGCCCGTATGACAGCGAGAACCGGATCACCGGCATCGACATCGCTTCCGGTCAATGGGTATTTCCGGATTCGGTTCCAACCCTGCCGGGCACGCCCAGCAACGCGGTCACCAACGACGCCTTCGACTACGACCGCAGCCTGCAGAAAGTCGGCGGGTCCGAAATGAACGATTGGGGCCCGCGGGTCGGCTTTGCCTGGCGCATGATGGGCGACAACAAGACGGTTCTTCGGGGTGGATACGGCGTCTTCTACAGCTGGCAGGTTCTGGACATCCCCATCACCATGGGACTGGGCCGGCCCTGGGTGCCGCCGGTCAGCATCTCCAGCGACCGGGACGTTCCCGCCGTCAGCTTCGCCAGTCCGTTCGGGACCTCCATCGTGCCGGCCTCGGGAGGCCGGGGTCTGATCCGCGACAATCGAACCCCCTACCTGCAACAGTACTCCCTCAGCCTGGATCGCGAGCTGTTGCCGATAATGGGCGTCGAGGTGGCCTACGTTGGGAACGCGGGCCGCAAGAACGTGTTCAATTTCGGGCTCAACAACCCTTATCCGGGTCCTGAACCCACGGCGCAGCGCCGGGCACTCTGCCGAAACGCCGGCATCTGTGATCTGTCCGGGATCAGCGGGCCGGTCAACTGGGGCACCAGCAACTACAATGCGCTTCAGGTCAAACTGCGCAAAGAGATGGGACCGGATGGACTCATGCTCCTGGGCGCTTACAGCTGGGGCAAGGTCTTGGGCACCTCCATCGCCGGACCCCAGCTCTGGGAAGGCCAGCCGATTCGCGACTGGAACCGGAACTGGAAGGCGGACACGGGGCCGACCCGGTACGACACGCGTCACCTGGCGTCCATCAGTTGGGTCTACCAGTTGCCCTTCGGGCGGGGGAGACCACTGGGCGGCGACATCGGCCGAACGGCTGACTTGATTTTCGGCGGCTGGAAACTGGGAGGGATCGGAACCTTCCAATCCGGAGCGTTTCTGACACCCAGGGATATCTTCAATGTCTCCAACGCAGGGGGCAGCCGTCCCGACCTGCTGCGGAATCCCAACGACCTGGGCCACTCGTCCCGGGACCAGATGATCAATCAGTTCTTCAATACCGGCGACCGGTTCTTCGCGCGGGCCGCCCCGTACACCTTCGGCAACGCTGGTACAGGCACGATCGTGGGACCCGGACTGCAGCTTTGGGACATTTCACTGCACAAGGATTTCTACGTGGCCGAAGAACAGCGGGTGCAGTTCCGCGTCGAGCTCTTCAACGCCTTCAACCACGTGAATTTCGGGAATCCCAATACCAGTTTCGGCTCGGCCGGGTTCGGAACCATCCGCAACGCCGGCGATGCCCGCCAGGTCCAGTTCGGACTGCGCTACGACTTTTAGGAGGGGCGACTTCCAGTCGCCCACCCGGAAGGGCGATTTCTAGTCGCCCACTCTCCGCTCATCCGCGATATAGAGGGGGGACTCCCGTCCCCCTAACCCCCCTGATCGGCGACTAGAAATCGCCGCTCCCCGGGGACGGCGATTGGAAATCGCCGCTCCTGTCGCCGCTCCCATCAGGCCAGCAATTCGGTGACTGCTCTCCCGTGGACGTCGGTCAGCCGGCGTTCGATGCCGTTGTGGTAGTAGGTGAGGCGTTTGTGGTCGATCCCCAGCAGGTGGAGGACCGTGGCGTGGTAGTCGTAGATCGTGACGGGGTTCTCCGCCGGTTTGTAGCCCAGTTCGTCTGAGGCTCCGTAGCTGAATCCCCGCTTGAGACCGGCGCCGGCCAGCCAGCAGGTGAAGCATTCGGGGTGATGGTCGCGTCCCAGGCTGCCTCCCTGGGCGACGGGCGTCCGGCCGAACTCGGTCACACCCAATACGAGGGTATCCTCCAGCATGCCGCGCGAATCCAGGTCCCGGAGCAGGCCGGCGACCGGACGATCGTACTCCAACGCCATCTTGGTGTGGTGTTTCTCCAGCCTGGAGTGGGCGTCCCAAGTTTTCTTGGTGCCGCCGTGATACACCTGAACGAACCGGACTCCGCGCTCCAGCAAGCGGCGCGCCAGCAGACAGCGGCGGCCGAGCGCTTCGGTTTCTTTCGAGTCGAGGCCGTAGAGACGGCGAGTACTCTCGCTTTCGCGCTCGATATCGGCAATCTCGGGGACGCTCAACTGCATCCGCGCCGCCAGTTCGTATGAGCTGATACGCGCCAGCAGCGAGCTGTCTCCCGGATGTTCCCGCTGGTGGATTCGATTCATTCGCGCCAGCCATTCCAGGCTCGCACTCCGTTCCGCGGGCAGGACGGACTCGGGAGTGGTCAGGTCAGCCAAGGCATCGCCGGACGTTCGAAACGGCGTCCCCTGATGAGAAGCGGGCAGGAATGAAGCACCCCATTGCAGGCCGCTGCCCCAAGGGTGGTCGGCGGGGTCGGGCAGGACGACGAACGCCGGCAGGTCCTCGTTCTCGGTGCCCAGCCCGTAGCTGACCCAGGCACCCATGCTGGGGAAGCCGCTCAGCGCGAAACCGGTGTTCATCTGAGCCACAGCGGGCATGTGGTTGGCGCTGTTGGAGACCATCGACCGAATGAGCGTGAGTTTGTCGGCACAACCGCGCAAATGTGGCAGCAGGTTGCTCATCCACAGTCCACTCTCACGGTTCTGGCGGAACTCGAACGGACTCCCGTAGAGGTGGCCCGCCTGGCCGAAAAAGGTCGTCATATTGAACGGCGTGCCGTTTCGCTTGGAGAGTTCCGGTTTGTAATCCAGGGTGTCGACGTGGCTCATGCCGCCGACCGCGAAGATCTGGATCACTCGCTTGGCTCTGGGAGCGAAGTGCGGCACCCGGCCCGTTCCCGAAGCTGGGTCGGCCCCCCGCACCGCCGCCCCAGCCAACGCTTCCCGTTGGGTCAACCAAGAGAGCGCGACCCAGCCGAATCCCGCTCCGGCATCGAAGAGCAACCGGCGGCGGGAGAGCGGGCAAAATCGGCGTTGGACCGCTGATGGGCTGATCATATGGCACTCCGTCAATTCACGTAGAGAAACTCACTGGTGTTGAAGAGCCCCCAGCAGAGGCTCGACAGGCCGTGTTCACCGACCAGATCTTCACTCCACGCCAACTCCTCATGCCCCGGCGTTCGTCCGAGCGCGATTTCGAAAGCACGCCGGACGTGGCGCTCCCGGTCGGATTCGACTTCACTCTCGATCCGGTCGGCGAACGCCCGGGCCTGCCGCAGGACGAAAGTATTGTTCATGAGGCTCAGCGCCTGCAGAGCAGTCGTCGTGACCACTCGCTTGGGAGTCTTCACGTTGGGATTGGGACAGTCGAACGAATCGAGCAACGGACTCGCAGCCGAGGCGACGTTCATGCGATACATGGTTCGCCGGTTGAACGCGGGCTCATCGGAGTCGACCGGCGTATACATCTCGAAGGCGTTGTACTTCTCTTCTTCCTGGAAAGGACGGAAGCTGGCGCCCCCCATCTCCCAATTGATCTGTTCGCTGACCAGCAGCATCGCATCGCGAATGGACTCCCCTTCGAGGCGCCGCGGAGAGTATCGCCAGAGGAGCCGATTGCCGGCATCGATGGCCGCGGCCGTTTCCCTCCAGTCGGAGGCTTGCCGGTAGGTTTGCGACATCATGATCCGTTTGTGCAGTTTCTTGACACTCCAACCGCCCCGGACGAACTCGCCGGCCAGCCAATCGAGCAGCTCCGGGTGCGTCGGTGGACCGCCATTGAAACCGAGATCGTTGGGATTCTCGACCAGGCCCCTTCCGAATAGGTAGTGCCAGACGCGGTTCACCATGGTTCTGGCGAAGATGGGATTTCGGGGATTCGCCATCCACTCGGCCAGCCGTATTCGTCGGTCCGCTTCGGGAGCGTCGGCGTCCAGCCCGAACTCCGGCGACAGTGTCGGGACGCAGGACAAGCCGCCGGCCGAAACCTTCTCCAACTTTGCGTTGGGGTCGCCGCGCTCGAGCAGGTACGTCGAGCCGGGCTGTCTGACGTCGGCGGCATAGATCTTCTGCGGGTCCGGAATCGTCTCCCGCCGCGCCCGCAATCGCTCCAGTTCGGCGCGCAGTTCCAGCGCGCTCGACCTTTCGGCGGGAGTCATGACCTCGTCCAAATCTTCCCGCCGGACATTGAGAACCCCTGTGAGGTAGGAGGCCTCGACCTGTTCTCCGGTCAAGGCTGCGTCGTAGAGCCGCGCCTCCTCGAGTTCAAGATCCTCGGAGACGTTGAACGACACTTTGCCTTCTCCGGCCAGGTACGTCTGCAGGAGTCCTTCCTCGATCGTGAGATCGGGGGTGTAAGGTTTGCCGTAAGGTTTTCCGTTGCGGTAGAGCCGAATGCTGTGGTCGGCTGCGTAGCAGACGGCGACATGGATCAGCCGGTCTTCCTCAGCCGCTTCCGGCGTCCCGGTCCCTTCGGCGGTGCGGAACGAGCTCGAGCTGGTATTTCGCCACTCCCTGGCGTCGCCGCCGGAGTACATGATGCCGTCCACGACGGTGCCTAGAAACGCTTCCGTATTGTGGATCTTCATGACGATGACCTGCTTTTCCGGCAGGCGATTCACCCAGATCCAGGCCTCCAGCGTCTTTTCACGCAATTCCCGTGCAAGTGGGACCGTCCTGGCGACGGATTCCGTAAGCTTCGTGCCATCGGCCGCCCGCAGGCGCCCCTCAGCCAGGACCACTTTCTCCGACATCTCGGTGTGCAGGGATCCCGCCGAGTCCCGGCTGTCGAGATCGAACGTCCATTGGGCAAAGGGTGAGGGCGCGGCGATGCTCGATGGACGGTCTGCCCGCTGTGACAACATACGCCCGCGAGCGGGAATCTCAAGGGCTGCAAGATGGTCTGCGAGTTCCGCAATCTGCGCGTCAAGCGGATGAACGACTTCCCGGCGTGTGCGCTGTTCGCCGGGTGTCAGCAGGTCCCGTTCGCCTTGCCAGACGCCGTCGAAGGCCGACTTCATCCGGTAGTACTCGCGCTGCGGGATGGGGTCGTACTTGTGGTCGTGACAGCGAGCGCAGTTGACGGTCAGACCGAGAAAGGTCTGGGAGACCGTCCCGATCATCTCCTCCATCTGGTCCTGGCGAACCATCTCGCGCTGCACGGGCACGCTCGACATGAGTCCGACGGTATCGGACGGTCCGGACACCAGAAAACCGGTGGCGATGAGACCGTCGCGGGTGACCGGGGGCAACACGTCGCCGGCGATCTGTTCCCGCGCGAAATCCAGGTACGGCTTGTCCCGGTTGAAGCTCTCGATGACGTAGTCCCGATAGGGCCAGGCGTTTTCCCGGAGCGTGTCCCGCTCGAACCCCTCGCTCTCGGCGAACCGCACCACGTCGAGCCAATGGCGACCCCAGCGCTCCCCGTAGCGGGGGGAGGCGAGCAGCCGGTCGATCAGCTTCTCGTAAGCTGCAGGCGAGGAGTCGTCCACGAAGGCCGAGACCTCCTCGAAGTCGGGCGGCAGGCCGATGAGATCGTAGCTGACACGGCGTATGAGCGTCCGGGGGTCGGCCGGCGGATTCGGCTCCAGACCCGCTTCCTTCATCCGCGCGTGAACGAAACGGTCGATGGGCGAGGTCTGCCAGTGTTCGGGAGCCGTCTCGGCCGATGGTGGCGGTGACTCTTGCAACGGCTGGAAGGACCACCAGTTGGAGTCGCCGCGTTTCGCCGGCGATTTCGACCCGATCGGATGGTCCCATGGCGCGCCGGCGACAATCCATTCTCGAAAGACCTCACGATCCGCCGTGGACAATGGACTACCCGGAGGCATCTCCCCCGAGGATACCTTGGACCACAGGAGGCTGGACTCGGGGTGACTTGGGACCAGAACCGGCCCGTGGTCTCCGCCGCGAAGGGCGCTCTCGCGACGGGTCAGGTTCAGCCCGGAGGTCGCCAGGTCGGAGTTGTGACATCCGAGACATTCGGCCGCGATCAGTTCGGTGGCCCGCGACTCCAGGTCCGAAGGACCGACCTCCGAACGAGTCTGGGTCACCAACGCCAGTCCGGCGATGGACAGGAAGACGACGCTGGTTCTGTTTTTTTTCAAGAGAGGGACCTGTCGGCAATTCTACACCAACCGCCGCTCCAATCTCGATCTATGGGGGCGGGGGTTTTCAACCCCCGAATCCGGGGAGCGGGGGACTGGCAGTCTCCTCTCACAGCGGCTCTATTCCCCTTCCTTCACCACGATCAGCCTGTCGGCCGGCAAGTCGTGGAAGGTCTGTTTCTCCCCACTCGGCCAGATGACGTCGAGGGAGTCGATCCGGGTCCTGGGGCCCAACCCAAAGCTCACCCGATAGGGGTTGGTGGAGCCGAATCCCTCGCTTCCTTTCACCTCGCGATGCAAGGTCAAGCCGCCGGCCCGGGCCACCAGTGTGGCTCCCACGCCGTGGCGGTTGCTTCGGGTTCCGGCGAGATCGACCTGTAGCCAGTGGTTCCGATTCGCCTTCTGGTTCTGGTAGAACGCGTTCTCCCACATGTCCCCGGGATCGGCCGCCCCGATCTGGGCGTAGATGTCCAGGTCGCCGTCCTCGTCGTAGTCGATGAAGGTCACGCCGTGACCTTTTCCGATGTGCCCCAGCCCCGAGGTCATGGTCAGATCCGAAAAGGTCCCGTCTCCGTTGTTCCGGAAGAAACGATTCGGTTCCAGACGGGAAAGCTGCGGGTCTCCCGTGCCGAAAAAGAGGTCGATGTAACCGTCGTTGTCGACGTCGGCCACGCCGGCGCCCATGCTGCCCACCGGGTAGTAGAGCTTGGCCTCCCAGGTCGCATCGGTGAAGGTGCCGTCCCGGTTGTTTCGAAACAACCGGGGAGCGTTGGGATCGACCGCCTCCAGGTTGGGGATCGAGTAGGCACGTTGCAGACCGGCCAGCACCGCCGGCCAGGAACCGAGACTGGTGGCCAGGATGTCGGGATAGGCATCGTTGTCGTAGTCGAAGAAGAAACAGACGTATCCGGCGTGGGCGGGCTGAACGACTCCGGCCTGCCGGGCCACTTCGGTGAAGCTGAGGTTGCCGTTGTTGCGATAGAGGCGGTTGGGAGCGGGAGCCCAGCCGTTGATGAACAGATCCAGGTCCCCGTCCCGATCGTAGTCGCCCAGCGCGATTCCGATGGTCCCGAATTCGGGAGGCTCCGCCAAGCCGGCCTGCCGAGTCACGTTGGCGAACGTCCCGTCGCCATTGTTTCGGTAGATCTGAGTGGTCGACCCGTCCCTCAGAACCCCGTTGCCCACCACCAGGTCCAGGTCTCCGTCGTTGTCGAGATCTCCCCACAGGGACACGAACCCGGAGCCCGGATCGGCCACGCCGGCTCTCTGCGAGACGTCTTCGAAGGTGCCATTCCCCCGGTTGCGGAAGAGCCGGTTGGCCATGGGGCCGCTCCAGCCGTTGAGACAGACGTAGACGTCGATCGCTCCGTCGTTGTCGAAGTCGACGAAATTGAGGCTGTAACCCGATGGAACCTTCGACAGGCCCGCCCGATCCGTGACCTCCACGAACCGGCGCCCGTCGTTGCGGTAGAGCGCAATGAAGGTGTCTCTCCCGCCCAGGAGCAGGTCCAGATCCCCGTCTCCGTCGTAGTCCCCCCAAGCGCACGTGCCGTGGCCGTCCCGCCGGTTGACGCCGAGTTCGGCGGCCACGTCGGTGAACTCCAGGAGGGGCGGGTTCGCCGGATCGATCGGCTCCCGGCGAAGTGGAAAGAGCAGCTCGGGCGGAAAATCGACAGGCAGATTCCCCAAACGGTCCAGGACCAGTTTGAACAGCCACTGACTGAACGGATCGACCCGAATCTGCAGAGCGTTGAGAAAGGACTTGCCGGCCGCGGCGTAGTTTCCCAGGCGAAAATGGCTGATTCCGACTCCGCGGAAGGCTTCGATCCTCTGGGCGGGCGTCAGGCGCCGCAACAGCGCGGACTGATAGGTCTCGACGGCCTTCGCGTGCCGGCCGCTCTTCGCCTGGACCTTGCCCAGCAGTATCAGCGCCGACTCCTCGTCCGGCGTGAATGGCACCGTCTCACCGAGCATTTGCTTCAGGAGGGAGGCGGCCCGATCGAGTCCGATCATGGAATCATGCGGAACCCGGTCTTCACTCTCGACGTAGAAGCGGACCCCGCTCAGTCCCATCCACTCGGCGACGTTCAGCACAAATGGGTGGGAAGAGGGCTGAAGATCCATGACCTTCCGGGCCAGCTCGTAGGCGCCGCCGGGATCGTAGTGGATGCTGCCCTTTCCCCGGTGGATCGGGTACTTCAGCCGAAGGGCGTTGAGATGTTCGGGATCGATGGCGAGCGCCCGGTCCAGCTCACGAACGGCGTTCCCCAGAGACTGGCGACCCTCGCCGGCATTGCGCGACTGGTTGAAGTCGATGATGTGGGTGCGGGCGAGCTGATAATGCAGGTCGGCGTCGGTCCGGTCCCCGGAAAGGCACTTCCGGAGCTTGTCTCTGGCTTCGACCGTCCGGGCCTGGAGAATCAGGGACAGGGCTTCCTCATATTCCCCTTGGCAGACGGATTCCTGGCCGGCCGCCCGAATTTCTGCCCCGTACGCCAGCAGAATCGAGAACGAAAAAATGGCCCTCAGAGTCAGTGCCGAGAGCATCGACGGGGCCGCGGGATTCAGCATAGCCGTTGGAATACCAGTGCCATCTTTTCCAGGGTCTCGGCTATGTCCTCTTCGCCATGGACGGCCGAGACGTACCATCTTCCGTCGGGCAGGAGATAGGTTCCCTCCTTCAGAGCTTCCATGACGAACCGGCTCAGACGGTCCGTGTCGTCCCCCAGCGTATCCCGATAGTCGACCAGGTCGTCTTTGTCCGTGAAGTGAACGCTGAATGCCGTCCCCAGGCCGGTGATCTTCACCGGGAACGGCCGGCCCGCGGCAAGGGCCCGCAGGCCCTCCATCAGCCTCTCTCCCATGGCCCGGGCATGAGCCAGAGGCGCGCCGCCGTCTTTTTCGAGTTCAGCCAGGGTGGTGTCGGCGGCGGCGACGGACAGGGGGTTGCCGTTGTAGGTCCCGCCGAAGGCGACGCCGTCCATCAATTGCTCCATGATTTGCCGGCGGCCGGCCACCGCGCTGAAGGGCAGGCCGCCCCCGATGGCTTTCCCGAGGGTACAAAGATCGGGTGTGATTCCGTAAAGCTCCTGGGCGCCGCCCAGGGCGATCCGGAAGCCCGTGATGACCTCGTCGAAGATGAAGAGGGCGCCATGCCGGGCGCAGATCTCTTGAACGCCGCGCAGGTAGGCCTCCCGAGGCAGCAGACAGCCGCTGTTGCACAGGACCGGCTCCATGATGACGGCGGCGATCCGGTCGCCATGCTGCCGGAAGAGGCCGTTCACCAGGTCCATTCGATTCCAGCTACAGACCAGCAGATCATCCAGCGCCGCCAGCAGCTGGCCTCGTGTGCCGGGCGCGGTCCGGGGTTGCTCGATAGTCCCGATCTCTTCCAGCGAGGGGTGGTAGCTGGCCAGGATCGAGTCCATCCAGCCGTGGTAGTGGCCTTCGAACTTGACCACGAGCTTGCGCCCGGTGAAGGCTCGGGACAGCCGCAGGGCCAGTTGCACGGCTTCGCTTCCGCTGGAAGTGAAGGCCACCCGTTCGGCGCACGGGACGAGCCGTTGGACTCGCTCGGAAAGACGGGACTCCAGTTCATGCTGGGCGCCGTAATGAAAGGGACGCTCCACTTGGGACCGAAGCGTTTCCAGAAGGGCAGGGTGGCGATGGCCCAGGATCAGAGGGCCCCAGCCCAGGCCGTAGTCGATGTAGCGGTTCCCGTCCACGTCTTCCAGCCGGCAGCCCGAGCCATCCCGAAAGAACAGGGGCACCGGAGACTTGCGCCGGAAGGGACTGCTGACGCCGCCGGCGAGGGACCCTTCGGCCCGAACCAGGAACTTCCTTGATTTCTTCCATTTATCTTCCATGGGACTCTCGAAGGTCACAAATTCACGGCGTGGTGTGTATCTTATGACTAACCAACGGAGAATGATAATGGAACGATTTCCAGCGTCCGTAACATTTCATCTCATTGTTGCGATAATTCTGTCAGCGGTTTCGGTGCCGGGTCTTGCTTCCGAGGGGACGCTCTACGTGGGCTGGGCCGAGGTGGTGATCACGCCGCCTCGGGAAGTGGCGCTCGTGGGGCAGAAGCGCCCACGTATCGCCGGCCGGGCTCGAGACCCGCTGACCGCGACGGTCCTGGCGCTCGAGACGAAACAGGACGGCCGTTCGCTGGAACAGGCCGTCATGATCTCATGCGATCTCGGCTACATCCGGCAGGTCACCGAAGAGGGTCTGCGGCGTTCGGTGTCCCAAGAGCTGAAGGATCTCGACCCTGAGAAGGTGTTTCTTCACGCCACGCACACCCATACCGCCCCGGGTCAGGTCGACGGCACTTTCAGCGTCTGGTGGGGCGACGAACCGCCGCCGGTGGCCATGAGCTCATCCGAGTACGGCCGGTGGCTGGTGGACCGGCTGTCCGAGGGTCTGGTGAAAGCATGGCAAAGCCGTAAGCCCACCGGCATGAGTTGGGGACTGGGGCAAGCCGTGGTCGGACACAACCGCCGCGCCGTCTATCGCAACGGCGAGTCGGTGATGTACGGGGACACCCGCAGGGAAGACTTCATCGGGATCGAAGGGTTCGAGGATCCCGGGGTGCCGATGCTCTTCTTCTGGAATGACCAGGAGGAACTCACCGGCGTCGTGATCAACCTGGCCGCCCCCTCGCAGGAGACCGAAGGTATCTCGGAGGTCTCCGCCGACTTCTGGCACGAGGTCCGTCAGGAAGTTAGAAAACGTCATCAGGCCGACTGGTTCATATTTCCGCAATGCGCCGCTTCAGGCGACATCTCGCCGCACCTGATGTTTCGCAAACGCGCCGAGCAAATCATGTTGGACCGCAAGGGTATTTCCAGCCGCCAGGAGATCGCGCTCCGCATCGCCGACGCTTTGGACGCCGTCCTGCCGTACTCCAAGTCCGGAATCAAAAGGAGGTTGCAGCTGACGCACAGGATCCTGCATCTCGACCTTCCGCGAGCCGACCCGTCGCGGAAACCGCCCTATCCCATCGACGGCGGCGGAACCTTCCGCTTCCATGTGATGCGCGTGGGCGATGTCGCGCTGGTGAGCGTCCCTTTTGAGCTCTACCTGGAGTATTCCATCCGCATTCAGGCGCGAAGCCCGGCCGTGTTGACCTTCACGGTGCAGTTGGCCAGTCAGTTGGCGGGTTATCTTCCCACGACGGAGGCGGTCGCCGGTGGCGGATACAGCGCCGACCAGTTCCTGGTCGGGCCCGAGGGCGGCGATGTGCTGGTTGACGAAGTCCTGAAGACCATCCACTCGCTCTTTCAATAGGGGGACAGTCTTGTCCCCCACACTCCCTGGGACCGGAGGTTGACAACCCCCGATCCCAGACGCGGAGCCGAAAAAATGGAACAAGTCCTCGATAGGCTACCCTTAACATGACGGATCCGATTCCACGCCCCCAGTTGAGGAAAGCGGTCAGCGCCCGCCAGTTCTTCATGCTGGCCTACGGCACGGTGGTCGGCGTGGGGTGGCTGGTCTATCCCGGCGTCTGGCTCTCCACCTCCGGTCCCCTGGGGGCCATCGCCGGTTTCGCGGCGGGCGGGGTGGTCATGCTCGTGATCGCGCTCTGCTACGCCGAAATGGCGGGGATGTTCCCCGTCTCCGGCGGCGAGGTCGCGTATACCTACGAAGTCTTCGGACTCCGCCTCTCCTTCCTGTGCGGTTGGCTGCTGGCCTTCGAGTACATCGCGGTGACGAGTTGGGAAGCGATTTCGCTGGCCTTGATTGCGGAAGCACTCTTCCCGGGCGTTTCGGGACCGGAACTCTATTCGGTGGGCGGCCATCCGGTGCGCCTGGGGAGCCTGTTGATCGCGCTGGGTGGAATGGTTCTGATGACCGCCCTGATCTATCGCGGCATGAAGCTGGCGGCCCGCTTTCAGGAAGTCATCACGGCCGTCTTCATCGTGTCCTGTGCCGTCTTCATATTTGCCGGGATCGCCTTCGGAGAGACGGGAAACCTGGAACCGTTCTTCCACCGTGACCAGATGGGATCGGTCTGGCCCGGAATCCTGGCGGCCCTGATGACGGCTCCGTTCTTCATGGCGGGTTTCGACACGATCCCCCAGGTCATGGAGGAGAAGTCGCCGGGAACCTCCATGAGAAGGGCGGCGCTGATGATGGTCGCCTCCATCGCCGCGGGCGGGACCTTCTACTGTCTGCTGATTCTCTCGGTGTCCATGGCGACGCCGTGGCAGGACGCCGTCCGATTGGAGGGTCTGACCACGGCCGTCACGTACGAATCGAGATTCGATTCGCCGCTGTTCGGCAGAATCATCGTGTTCACGGGGCTGCTGGGTCTCATCACGACGCTCAATCCCATCTTCATTGCGGCCTCGCGCCTGGTCTTCGCGCTCGGCCGGGCCCGCATGATCCCGGCCGGTTTCGCCGCGGTCCATCCCGCGTTCGGATCTCCCGGGCGCGCGGTCCTCCTGATCGGCCTGATCGGAGCGTTGGGCAGTTTCCTGGGTCGTGGAGGTCTCTCTCCCATCGTCGGCATGGCCGTCATGTGCCTGGCTACGGTCTTCTTCTTCGTCTGTTTGGGGGTCATGATCCTACGGGTGAAAAGGCCCGAGAGCCGGCGTCCGTTCCGTGTTCCGGGCGGCGTTTTCACCGCCGGACTGGGGGTGGCCGGCTCGCTGTTCTTTCTCGCCGTTACGGTCTACGAACCGTATGCAAACTCCGACGGTTTTCCTCTGGAATGGACTCTCTTCATCGGCGGATTGCTGTTGGGCCTGTTCTTTTGGCTGATGGCCGGCAAGGTCCGGACCGGCGTCAGCGAGAAAGACCGTCGAAGACTGATCCTGGATAAAGATTGAGGGGAGCGGCGACTTTCTTGTCGCGTGGAGCGGCGACTTTCTTGTCGCCGACAGGGGGGCAGGGGGGACGGAGTCCCCACTTTACACTTTCCGGCTACCGAATTGCATAGCAACACAAAAGAGCAGGCGACTAGAAATCGCCCCTCCTCACTTCACCGGGTACACCGGCAATTCCACGAAGGACGCGTTCCCCGACTGGTGGATGACGGAATTGTTGGCGATGCGCCACCCCCGGTCATGCGGATCGCCGGTATTCCGATTGATGTCGAAGTTGGGGAAGTTGCTGCTGGCGATCTGGATCTGAATCCGGTGGTTCGCCTTGAAGACGTTGGCCGCCGGCTGCAGCGGAAACTCGAGCCGGTATTTCTTCCCCTCCTCCATGAGGACCGGTTTTTCAAAGCTCTCCCGGTATCGCGCCCGCAGGATCCCCTCCGACACGGGTACTCCGTAGCCGGCCGGGTAGTCCGCACTGGCCGGGTACAGGTCGACCAGCTTGACGTAGAAGTCGGTGTCGGGGGCATCCGAGGAGACCCAGAGCACGGCCTTGACGTTGCCGGCGATCCGAACGTCCTCGGTCAAGGGGCCGGTCTGAAACACCAGGACGTCCGGGCGGGAGGAGATGGGCATTCCCGGAATGCCGTGTCCCGGCAAACTCTCCAGTTCGATCTGGTCACGGGGTCCCATGCCCCGAAAGCCCAGTTTGAGCGCCGGACCGTAAGAGATGATGCACCGGCCGTTGCTCGAGACCGTATCGTTGGGATCGTAAGTGTATGTGGTGGATGAGCCGGAAGCGGCTGGCTTCTTATCCGACAGACTGCCGTCCCCGTGGAGAAAGAACTTGGTGGACCGGACTCCTTCCGGAGGCCAACGATCCGTGTAGTGCCATTCGCCGCCGTGATTCAAGCGGCCGTCCGGAGCCTTCCGGGCGTCCCCGCCGCCCATGACGAAGAGCTTGATCGGCTCCCCCAGATCGACGCTCTCGTCGCCCTTCATCCACCGGTCGAACCACTTCAGCTCCAGCTGGCGGAACTTGTCGTAGGTGTCGATGCCGTCCCCTTTGTTGCCGAAATTGAGGTCTCCCTGGGAGGGATCGAAGTTGTTGTGCGTCCAGGGACCGATCAGCAGGTACTGGTTCTCGCGTCCCAGTTTGACCATCTTCTGGTAGCCGTCGCTGATGGTTCGGGGGTACCAGTCGTACCAGCCGACCACCCACAGAATGGGCATCTTGGGGTAGTCCTCGAAGTACTCGTCCATTCCCAGGCCGGGCTGGCGCCAGAAGTCGGTGTATTCGTTGTTGTCGAAATAGAGCTTGAAAGCCGCGTCCTCGTACTGGGGAGTCAGGCCGAGGGGAGTCTGTCCGCGCCGCCAGGGGATGCGGGAAGCCCAGTCCAGGAAGTTCTGCCCGGTCCTCATGGTCATGATGGGTTCGGCGATGAAGGGTTTGTCCTTCGCTTCCTGGCTGCTGGCGGCCACCGCGACGATCCACTGCAGAAGCCCCAGGTGCAGGGCGCCGCCGGAGCGCATGCTGTAGTGGTAGGCGTTGATGGGGCCTTCCATGGGGATCATGGTCACCAGGCTGGGCGGGTTCAGGGCGGCCAGATGGAACTGGACCCAGGCCATGTACGAGACGCCGTAGGTTCCGACCTTGCCGTTGCTGGACGGGTGCTTCGCCATCCATTCCACCGTGTCGTATCCGTCCTCGGGGTCGTCGATGAACGGAAAGAACACTCCCTCGGATTGGAATCGGCCGCGGCAGTCCTGGATCACCGCGACGTAGCCGTTCTTGACAAAGAACTCGGAGGCCTCCTTGAAGAACTTGCCCTCTTTGTCGTAGGGGGTCCGCTGCATGACCACCGGGAACTTCTGATCGGAGGGCTGCCCGTTTTCGGAGGGAAGGTAGATGTCCGTGGCCAGCTTGACCCCGTCCCGCATGGGAATCATGACGTTTTTCAATACGGACACGTCCCAGGTCTTCCGGGTCTCGGCTCCCTGCGGAATTGCCGAACTGACGAAACAGAACGCAATCATCGAGATCACTATTGCCGACTCTTTCATGTTCAGGTCTCCTCTCGGGACGAAACGCCTTGCCAACCCACTACGGCCGCTCCTTCATCCGGGTTCGTAGCCTTTCGGTTTCCACGATGTCGATTTCACTACCGGTGACGGCGACGCCGTACTCGTCCCTCGCCCGCAAGGGACTGATCTTTTCCTGCCTCACGTCCGTCAGGACCTGTTCAGGGTCCCGTTCATAGGGAGGTCCGTATCCCCCGCCGCCGCACGACTCGAGCCGAACCGACTGACCCTTCTCGAGCTGCACCGTCGTCTTGGATGGAAGGTCCGTTTCCCCGTTTTCGCCGATCAGAACGTAGCGAGCCGTTTTCCCGGAACGGCCTCCGAAGAGCCCCCATGCCGGAAATCGGACCCGGTCCGCAAGGATGGTGTACGAGGGCTCGTGACCCACGAAAACGTACTCCCGGCAGAGGCCCAGTCCGCCGCGGAACCGGCCGGGACCCTCCGAATCGGGGATCAAGCCGTAGCGCGTGATCCGCACCGGATAGTTGCTCTCGATCTCCTCGATGGGCGCGTTCTGCGTGTTTTGGAAGTGGGTCTGAACCGCGTCGGGCCCGTCGGTCCGGCTTCTGCCGCCATAGCCTCCGCCCGCAGTCTCGTAGTAGGAATAGTACTCGCCGCTCTGGGGATCCCTCCCCCCGAAACCGACCTGGCAGATCATGCCCTTGGTACCGGCGGGAACCGAGTCGGGCAGAGCCGGAGCCAGAGCCTTGAACAACACCTCGCAGAGACGCACCGAGACTTCCCAACCCCCGACGATGGCTCCGGGCCGGCGGGCGTTCACGGCCGAACCCGGCGGAGCGATCACTTCGATCAATTGGTAAAGGCCCTCATTGACCGGAATGTCCGGGTCCAGCAGGCATTTCAGAACGTAGACGCAGGCCGTGAACGTTTGCGTCAGGTTGCTGTTCATGGGCGCCGCCCGCTGCCTGTCCGATCCGGTGAAGTCGAACCGGACGCTGCGGCCGTCCAGCGTCACCCTGGCCTTCAGGTGCACCGGCCGGTCGCTGATCCCGTCGTCGTCCAGCCAGCCCTCGGCTTCGAAGGTCCCGCGGGGCAGTCGCTCCAGTTCGGACCGGGCGCGTTGCTCCGTGTACTCCAGCAATTTGTCGATGTAGAAATTCAGGGTATCGCGTCCGTAACGGTCGAAGAGGGCCGACAGTCGGCGCATGCCCATGTTGTTGGCGGCGATCTGGGCCCGAAGATCACCGGCCACTTCCTTTTTCGCCCGCACGTTGGCCAGGAACAGTTTCAAGATCTCAGCGTCGATCTCGCCCCGGCAGACCAGCTTCACCACCGGCAGAATGAAGCCCTCCTGGTAGATCTCGCGAAAGGCGCCGATGCTGGCGGGAGCGCCCCCGCCGCCGTCCACGTGATGGCAGGTGTTGGAGACGTAGCCGGCCAGTTCCTCCCGGTAGAAGAAGGGCGAGATGAGGAAGATGTCGTTGAGGTGGCTGGCCTGCCGGTGCGGATCGTTCACCAAGAGGACGTCGCCCGGTTCCAGGTTCTCCGCCCCGTACTCGTCGACCGCCCGAGGCACCAGTCGCCCAATGGTCACCAGGTGGGCGGGTTGGCAGAACGCCTGCGCCACCATCCTTCCACGGGCGTCCACGTAGGCACAGGAGTAGTCCAGCCGCGTCTTGATGTTGGTCGAGTAGGACGTGCGCTGCAGCGAGACCGACATCTCCTCCGTCGCCTCGACCAGGGCGTTGCGGATCACCTCGAAGAGGATGGGATCGAATCGATCTGCCAAATCGGGTTCCTTCCCCGGGTCAGGGACCGCTCTCGATCCAGATGGGACTGGACCAGGCCATGACGGCCCGGTGCTCCACAAGCCCGCGTTGCCGCACGCGAACGTAGTAGAACGACCGGTCCGAATATCCCGCGTCGGTCAAGGATTCCCGCAGGTGAGGGCCGCCGGGAGTCCATCGCTTCAGGACGGAATAGCTTCGTTCCCTGCGGTCGAAGGCGACCAGCTCGACCCGTTCGATGTCGTCCGTGCCCTGGACCTCAAGTTGAATTCGGGGCGGGCCGCCGGTGGTGACCTTGGTCCCGGGCATCCCTCCATTGACTCGAAAATCCAGGTAGATCCGCTGGCCGGTCGTGGCGTACGTCTGCCGGTTCGCGAGCGCCTGGAAGATGGTTTCGCGGTCCAGCCGTTCGGCCCAGACGGCCGCGAGTCCCCAGTAGGGCTGACCCGGCCGGGCGGTGTGGTCGTCGGAGGCCGCGATCGTCCCCAGTTTCAGACCGGCCGCCCAGGCATCCCGGGCATAGTGGGGACCCTTGGCGCTGTTGGAAATGGGGACCATGCCCTGATGCTCCTCGGGAACCAGCTCGCTTCCGATGGGGTAGGTCCCATAAGGGGCCATGCCGATGAGCTGATCGTAACTCAGCGGATGTTCCGGGTCGTAGAGTTCGCTCTGTCCGTGAACGGAGAAGACCTCGAAGAGCGGCCGCAGAGGATGGGTCTGGTCCCAGACGGCGGCGGCCCAGTGGACACCCGTATGGTGCGGAACCGTAATGGCCCGGTGTGAGGACAGCCGGCGCCACAATTCGTCAAGCGTCTTCACCTCCTGCTTGCGATAGAGGGGCGCTGTTTCACCCGCGAAATAGACATTGTGGTGACCAAACGGAGCCGGCAGGGAGCACTCGTAAGCCAGCAGAGTCACGAATCGTCCCGGATCGTAGAAGGACTTGACGCTCGACTGAATCGCCTGCCATTCCGAGTCGGTGATGCCCTCGTCCCGCCGATCCCCCGTCGAGTGCTCCGACGACGCGAAGAAGTCGAGGTTGGCGTGATCCCGGGCGAAGGTGAAGGGATCGACCCCTAAGGCGTCCTTGCTCATCGTGGAGTGGGAATGCAGGTCCCCCCAGTAGAGCTTGAGGGATGGTTCTTCTTCGGTTACCCGAATCGGGTTGGACCGATGGAACCCGACGGTGCCGTTTCCCACCTCCAGGGTCTGGAAGCCCGGAGTCGTGAAGCGCACCGTTCCCGTCCACACGGCGGCCGCACCAGTGATGCTGACGGGCTCGACCCCCCGGTCGGTGGAACGGAGTTCAAGACCGCCCGGCAGCTCGGTCGAATTGCCCAGCCGATCCCGGGCAGTGACGTGGGCCTCGAGCGGTTGCCCCACGGTAGCGACGGAGTCCACCGTGACCAGAATGGTGTGAAAGGAGTCTGCGACCGTCGTCAATTGGGGCGGATTCTCCAGCTCCCGCCATTGGCCGTCCCCGAGGTTGAATCGGATCGGGATCCGGACGGTCTCGGCCAAACGCGAGGTCCGAATCGGCCGGGCGTCCCCACCATACTGGAGGGTGATCTCCTGGCCGGCCGACAACTGGTCCGACAGGCACGTCAGCACCAACCGGCGGTCGAAACGGTGATAGGTTCCGTCGTGGTGCTCCTCAAGTAGTTCCAGTCGCCACCGGTCCGCTCTGTCCGGCGGAAGCAGAGCGAAGTATTCCATCAACTCCTGAGTTGGAACACGCAGGGTCGGCCCGAGTTTGCCATCCTCTCGCCGGGTGGGGCGAATCGTGTGCCAGGTCCAACTCCCCGGCAGGGCCAGGCTGATGCGGGAGCCGGACGACAGCTTTCCCTCTTTGACCCGGATACGAAAAAGCAGTTGGCCTTCGTCGTTTACCCGCCAGCGATCCGGACTCACTTCGACGGAGAGGGTCGTCGGCGGGCTGGAGCTACATCCCGTGGAAAAAATCAGAAACAGGCACGTCTGCGGGAGGAGCCCAGCCGCGAAAAAACACCGGTAAGGGGTCGAAGAAAAGAATCTTGTCACCATGCAATCAGCGACCCGGCGAGAAAGTCAGGTTCGTCGTTTGCAGGAATGCTAGCAGGCTTCCCGGCGCAACGCGAATAGGAGGGGGGACATCCCTGTCCCCCATTCCCCTTCCCCATTGGGAGTGCGGCGGTTGGAAACCGCCGCCCCTGACGGGCGTCTTTATTGACCAAGGTCTTATAGAGCATAATCAGGAAACAATCCTTGATTGATCCCGGGACTAGGAGATGCGCGTTCGGGGCACACTGCATCATTCGTTGTCACTGGCTGGAATCTGGATTCTCACCGTCGAGATGGCACCCGCGCAGTCGCCGGTCAGCTTTCACAGGCAGGTGCG
This sequence comes from Acidobacteriota bacterium, assembly GCA_965263035.1. Taxonomy (GTDB): domain Bacteria; phylum Acidobacteriota; class UBA6911; order RPQK01; family JAJDTT01; genus JAJDTT01. Next base: position 1,673,003 of record OZ253580.1, on the reverse strand, counting down.
GCCCATCTTGGAGCAACGCTGTCGAACGTGCCACGCAGCCGAAGGGGGACAGGCCAGCCTGTCGCTGGCCAGCTACAGGGATCTGCAAGATGGGGGCAGGAGCGGCCCCGTCGTGGTGCCGGGAAGTCCCGAAGAGAGTCTGCTGATCCGACAGATCAGCGGTGAGCCGCCTGCCATGCCGCAAGTCGGCGACCCCCTCGATGCAATCAAGGTGGAACTGATCTCCCGCTGGATTGCTGAGGGCGCCAAGGACGATACTCCTGCAGCTCGGGGAACGGAAAGCCACAAGTGGTGGTCGCTGCGGCCGCTGGAGCGCCCCCCTTTGCCGGAGGAAGACTCGAACTGGATACGGACTCCCATCGACTCATTCATCCTGTCCAGGTTGAAGAAGCAGGGACTCGCTCCCTCCCCCGAAGCGGATCGGCGGACCTTGATCCGCCGGCTCAGCTACAATCTCCACGGTCTGCCGCCCACTCCCGACGAGATTGACGCTTTCGTCAACGACCCTTCGGCCGATGCGTACGAAAAGCTGGTCGAGCGCCTGCTGGGCTCACCGCGCTACGGCGAGCGCTGGGGAAGACACTGGCTGGATGTCGTCCACTACGGCGAATCGCACGGCTACGACAAAGACAAACCACGCCGCAATGCCTGGCCCTATCGCGATTACGTGATTCGGTCGTTGAATGAAGACAAGTCCTATTCCCGGTTCGTCGAAGAGCAACTGGCAGGTGACGTCCTCTTTCCCGATGATCCGCTGGGCGTGGTGGCCACCGGGTTCATCGCCGCCGGCCCCTGGGACTAGGTAGGACACAAGGAACTGCGCGAGGGCACCAAGGACAAGAAAATCGCGAGGCTCCTGGACCGCGATGACATGGTGACGGCGACCATGTCCACGTTCGTGAGCTTGACCGCCCATTGCGCCCGCTGCCACGACCACAAGTTCGACCCCATCCGGCACGAGGACTACTACAGCTTGCAGGCCGTGTTCGCGGGGGTGGACCGCGCTGACCGCCCTTATGACCTGGACCCCGAAACGTACCGGCAGCGTCGAGGGGTGCTCAAGCAGAAGCGCGACATCGAAGCCGGCATCCAACCCGTCTCAGACGCCCTCGCCAAGCTTTCAAGCCCTGAAATCGAAGCTCTCGACGAACAGATGGACCTGCTGCAGGACCGGCGAGACTACCTGAACCATTCCAAAACAGCCGGAAAGACGACGGCAGAACGTGCCAAAAACAAGGTGCTCGACGAGCAGATCCAGGCCGCAGACGAAAAACTCCACAAGGCCAAAGAACGTCGCCGGAAGATGACCCACGCATTGCTCGACGAGGCCGACCAGAGGAAACTGGCGGCACTACGGGATCAGCTCGTCCGGGTGCAGGAGACACTGGCCGAATTTCCCAAGCCCCGCATCGTCTATGCTGCGGCCAACTATTTCGAAACCAACGGTAATTTCCGTCCCGCCTGGACTCCACGCCCGGTCCACCTGCTGGATCGCGGCAGCGTGGAAGCTCCCGTCAAGCTGATGGGGCCGGGAGCCGTCTCGGCGGTCGAAAGCCTGTCCTCCCGGTTCAAGATCGACGATCCGAACGATGAAGGCGCACGCCGTGCTGCTCTGTCGAAATGGATCATCGATGCGCGCAATCCCCTGACCTGGCGTTCCATCGTCAACCGCATTTGGCACTATCACTTCGGCAAAGGGATCGTGGAAACGCCGAACGACTTCGGACGAATGGGCTCGCAGCCCACGCACCCGCAGCTACTGGACCGGCTCGCTGTGGAGTTCCAAGACAACGGCGGTTCTTTCAAGAATCTTCACCGATTGATCCTCACCAGTGCCGTCTACCGTCAATCGTCCCGCGAGAATCCCCGGTACGCCAAGATCGACTCCGACAACCGGTATCTGTGGCGCATGAACCGTTTGCGTCTTGACGCCGAGTCCGTGCGCGACTCGGTTCTGTCCATCACCGGCAAGCTCGACCTGAACATGGCGGGCCCTCGGTGGAGCAGTTCTTCTTCAAGGACGATCACTCTCCGGTCTACGATTACACCCGGTTCGATCTCGATAGTCCCGCGAGTTATCGGAGAAGCAGCTATCGCTTTCTCGTGCGCAGCACCCCAGACCCTTTCATGGAGAGTCTCGACTGCCCGGATCCCTCGCTGCTGACTCCCAAACGAAACAGTACTCTCACGGCCATCCAGGCACTGGCGCTGCTCAATGATCCGCTCATCGTGAAGCAGGCGGAGCACTTCGCCGCCCGGCTGCGGAAGGCCGGTAACGATTTACCGAATCAGATCCAGGAAGCCTACCTTTTGGCGCTTGGCCGAGTGCCCCGTACCGACGAGTCCCGGATGCTCGCCGCCTATGCCCGGACGCACGGGCTCGAGAACCTCTGCCGACTGATTTTCAACAGCAACGAGTTCATGTTTGTGGATTGAAAGGGCGGAAGAACCCAAATGAGAAGTGACGGCACGCACCGTTGTAGATCCCAGCAGTCGCCCCTCGGCCGCGAACCCGCCGTTCTCCCGACTGTCAGTCGTCGGGAAGTGCTGTGGAAATGGGGCGGCGGACTCGGCGGGATCGCGCTGGCGCACCTGCTGACCAGAACCTCTGCGGCCAGGTCCCTCCCTGAGCTCAACGGCGGCCTGCACCACCGCGCCAAGGCCAAGCGGGTGGTTCAGCTGTTCATGTCGGGTGCGGCCAGCCAAGTGGACACCTTCGATTACAAGCCGGAATTGATCACGAGGAGCGGGGAGAAGTTCGATCCCGGCGAAAAGGTCGAGCTGTTTCAAAGCGAACCGGGTCCGGTCATGAAGAGTCCCTGGGACTGGAAGCGGAATGGAGAATGCGGCAAATGGGTCAGCAGTCTGGTGCCCCAACTGGCGACTTGCGTCGATGAGATTGCCTTCTTCCATTCGATGATTTCCACATCGAACGTGCATGGCCCCGCTACGTTCATGCAGAACACCGGTTTCGTGCTTCCGGGATTCCCCAGCATGGGGGCCTGGCTGTCTTATGGGCTGGGCAGCATGAACGACAATCTGCCGACCTTCGTCGTGCTCCCGGACGTGCGCGGATTCCCACCCAACGGTCCGGGCAACTGGGCGGCCGGTTTTCTGCCCGCATCGCATCAGGGGACCATGATTCGCGTGGGACGCCCCAATCCCATCCACGACCTTTTTCCGCCGGAATCCGCGCAATACATCACCGCTTCGGGCGAGGCAGACACTCTTGAGGTGCTACAGAAACTGAACCGCGCTCACCAGGAGGAGCGGGGCGCCGACTCGCGACTCGAAGCGCGCATCCGTTCTTACGAGATGGCCGCCAAGCTCCAGCTCAGCGCCCCCGAAGTCATGGACGTCTCGGGAGAGTCCGCAATCACTCGGAAACTGTACGGAGTGGATGAGCCGGCCACCCGGGATTTCGGGACCCGGTGCCTGGTCGCGCGCCGGCTTCTCGAAAGGGGCGTCCGCTTTGTTCAGGTATGGAGCGGGGCTGATAACGGCTTCCCGAGAAGGAATTGGGACAGTCACGAAAATATCGAAAAGGATCATGGAGACATGGCCGCGGAGATGGATCGGCCGGCCGCCGCGCTGATCAAAGACCTCAAGTCTCGCGGCTTGCTGGAGGACACCATCGTCTATTGGACGACCGAGTTCGGCCGTATGCCCTGCAGTCAGGGGAGCAGAGGGCGGGACCATAACCCGTTCACCTTCACCAGTTGGCTCGCAGGTGGCGGTGTGAAAGGCGGCGTGACCTACGGAACCAGCGATGAATGGTCCTACAGAGCCGCGGAAAATCCCATCTACTGCTATGACCTGCATGCCACAGTTCTGGAACGGCTCGGCATCGATCACGAGAAATTGACCTTCCGGCACAACGGCATCGACCGCCGTCTGACGGACGTTCACGGACGGGTCATCCGGGAGGTTCTCGCTTAACAGTCCGTGGTGAAAGTCGCGCGAGCACCGAGACCGTTCCTGCGCCCGCCGGACAAGGCGCGATGAGGGAGCATACCGGGAGTATGTGAGCCGATAGCAACGCAGTCCGCGCACGATGCAGGGACGGTCGAATGCCGTGACGACTTTTGCCACGGGCTGTTAAGACCTCCCGCTCAATCAGAATACCCTCCAATACCGCGAATATAGGAGGGGAGACATCCTTGTCCCCCATTCCCCATTGGGAGTTCGGCTTGGGAGTTCGGCGGTTGGAAACCGCCGCTCCTGGCGGGTTGACCGGCGTCGGGGCAGGGCATAGACTCGCGAGATCTTTTTTCCTCTGGTCGAGACCCTTCAAGCCATCCGTTTACGGAGGGGTGCCGAGATGTTCTTTCTCTTGCTCTTCGCTACCCTCGTTTCCGTGAGCCTTTCCGCCGAACCGTCCGGCGACCCCATGGCCGGGACACCCTACGGCGACAAGCTCGAAGTGACCTACGAGCGCGTCGCCATGCGGGACGGCGTGGAGCTGGCGACCCGCATCATTCGTCCGGACGTCGAAGGCCGGTTTCCGGCCGTCATGATCTACTACCCCTACCGTTTCCTGAAGAAGGGACCTCTCGACTTCGACGAAGAACCGTGGCCTTTCCAGCCCATGCTCTACCTGGCGGGCCAGGGCTACGCCATCGTTCAGTACGACACCCGGGGGACCGGCAACTCCGGCGGTTTCACCCGGGACTTTTACAACCCGGCCGAGCAGCGGGACGGCTACGACATGGTGGAGTGGATCGCGGCCCAACCCTGGTGCAACGAGAAGGTCGGGATGATGGGCATTTCCTACGGGGGTGTGGTGCAGTGGCACGTGGCGAAGCAGGCGCCTCCGCACCTGAAGGCCATCATCGTCCGCTCCGGAAACGACGACAACTACACCGAGTTCATCTACCCGGGCGGGGTGCTCCGGCCCTTCGTCATGTGGCGGTACGCGCCCCAGATGACCGCCATGAACTTCGCTCCCCCGGACCCGGATCTGGTCGGGGCCAAGTGGAGCGAGATCTGGGAGGAGCATCTCCAGAACAACCGGCCCTGGGGCTACGGCTTCATCAAACACATGCTGGACGGTCCGTACTGGCGCGGCCAATCCCTGGCGCCCGACTATGATCGAGTCCAGAGTGCCGTGTTCGTGATCGGAGGCTGGGCCGACTGGTACTCGACCGCCCTGCTCCGAGCGTTCTCCAAGTTGAAAGTTCCCAAGCGGGCTCTCGTCGGTCCCTGGGGACACTGGTGGCCGGAAGTCCACAATACCGTTCCCGGACCCCGGATCGACGGGCGCCTGGAGTATCAGAAGTGGTTCGACTACTGGCTCAAGGGAATCGACAACGGGGTGATGGACGAACCGCCCGTGACCCTCTTCAAGCGGCAATACAAGAAGCCTTCGGCGCGGATGTATCTGGAAGAGCCGGGCTTCTGGCAATCCGAGATGGATTGGCCCGTTCCGAGAATGCAATCCACACCGATGTACTTTCACGAGGGTGGCCGGCTCAGCGGGGAACGGCCGGCAGCATTGGAATCGGCATCCGACAGCTATGAATACGACCCGGCCGTCGGCATCACCTCGGGCATCCATGCCGGGGGGAGCATCAATCCCTGGGGGATGCCGGTGGATCAGCGTCTGGACCAGGCGCACTCCCTCGTCTACACGTCCGCGCCGTTGGAAGAGGACCTGGAGGTCACCGGGAATCCCACCGCGGTGCTCCACGTCTCCTCGACTGCGGACGTGGCTTATTTTCGGGTCAAGCTGATCGACGTCGCACCGGACGAAACGGCCAAGCTGGTTCGCTATGGGGGACTGAACGCCACTCATCGGAACTCCCACTCCAGTCCGGAACCGCTGGAAACGGGTGCCGTCCACGAATTGAAGTTCGATCTGAAGGCCATGTCCTACGTGTTTGCGAAAGGGCACCGGGTCCGGGTCGCCATCGCCAGTGCCGACATGCCGAACGCGTGGCCGACGCCCAAGCCGGCGGAGATCACGCTGCACCGAAACCGCCAGCGTCCGTCCCATCTCGTGCTTCCGGTGGTGCCCGCTCAGAACCCGAAGCTGCCCGAGCCCGGACTGAAGCGTCTTCCCAATGCCGACCCCGACGACCTGTCCCAGCCCAAGGAGTACTCGATTACCCGCGATCTTGTGAACAACACCACCACGCTCCGGATCCACGTGGCGAGAGGCAGTCTCCTCTTGGATTCCCGGTTCACGGTTTCGTCGGAGAATCCGGCGCGGGCCACGGTCAAGGCCAAGGCGGTCTATACCGTGGATCGTCCGGAGTCGAAGATTCAAGTGACAGCCAATGAGCTGACCACAAGTAACGAGACCTCGTTCCGCTATGTGGCGGAAGTGGAGGTCACCGTCAACGGAGCCCGGCATTTCAACAAGAGCTGGTCGATCACGGTCCCCAGGCAGTTGAATTAGACGAAAGCGAACGTTGCCTGTGACGATCAGGAGATCGAAGAAATCGGACGGGTCGAGATGGGAGCGGGGGTTTTTAACCCCCGATTCTTGGCGCGTGGGGGACAAGACTGTCCCCTCCTACGTGTGTGGGGGACAAGACTGTCCCCCCTCCTACCGGAATCTTCACCCCAACAGATAGAAGGTCATCCGCAATGAAGAAATTGAACCGCCGGGAATTCGTACAGACCGGGAGTGGCACCGCATTGGCGTCGTCCCTGGCTCCCGCCGCGCTCGCGGGAGCGCCGGCCGCCCTGTCCAGCAAACATGGGTCGAAGAAGTTCAAGATCGCCATCATCGGCGTTGGAAACCGGGGCAGGCTCTTCCTCAAGGCGTCTCTCGACCGGTTCAACGTCGACGTTCCGGCGCTGTGCGACTTCCGTGAAGAGGCGGCTCAGCGGGGAGCGAAGATGGTGCAGGAGAAGCTCGGGTACAAGCCGGACACCTACACCGGGGGCCCCAACGACTACAAGCGCTTGCTCGAGCGCGACGACGTCGACGCCGTGTTCATCACCACGCCCACCTGGTGGCACGGTCCCATGGCCATCGACAGCTTGCGGGCGCACAAGCATGTCTTCAGCGAGGTGCCGGCTTGCAACACCATCGAAGAGGGTTGGGACCTGGTGCGGGCGGCTCAGGAGACCGACGCCAAATACTTCATGGCAGAGAACCTCTGCTTCCTCCGCACCAACATGATGATCCTGAACGCGGTGGAGCAGGGGGTCTTCGGAACGCTCACCTTCGCCGAGTGCGGCTATATCCACGAGGCTCGGAACCTGCAGTTCAATCCGGACGGCTCGCTGAACTGGCGCGGATCGCTCAACAGCCGGACGGATCTGATCGGAAACACCTATCCGACCCATGCCCTCGGACCCACGTCCATGTGGTTCGGAATCCCCCGGGGAGACCAGCTCCGGCAATGCGTGACCATGATGACTCCGGCCCACAGTTTTCGGGAATATGCCATCGAGCGATTTGGTCCCGACACCCCGGGGGCCACGGCGACCTGGAACGGGGACAACACCGTCAGCCTGATTCGGACCGAGAGCGGAGCCGTAATCTTTCTCCGCTTCGACATCTGTTCCCCGCGGCCGCACCACATGGATTTCTACACGCTTCAGGGCACCAAAGCCTCATACGACGACGAAGCGGGGATGTTCGTGGATGGAAAGTCGAAGGATTGGGAGTCCGTCTCGGACTACCACGACCGTTACGATCACCCCTTCTGGACCCGGCACGGGAAAGCGGCATTGCGGACCGGACATGGCGGAGGCGACTATTTCGTGATCGAACATTTCTACAAGTGCCTGATGGAAGACAAGACCCCGGGAATCGACGTCTATGACGCCGTCACCTGGAGTTCCCTCATCCCGCTCTCGGCGAAATCCGTCCGTGAGAACGGGGCCACGCAGGAGGTGCCCGACTATACTGAAGGCCAGTGGAAGAACCGTCGGCGGTACGACTGGAGCAACGGCTGAAGACAAGATTCATTCGATAGACGGCTATGCTTTATTTCGTTCTCATGATTATTGGATTTTCTACCGGGATCTTCGGTCAATCTAAGGCAAAACTCTCCCCGCCCGTTTACGAGGGCAAGGTCAAGCTGATCCACCGTTACGTCCCCATGCGGGACGGAGTGGAGTTGGCGGTGAGAATCACGCGGCCTGACGCGGAGGGAAGATTCCCGGCCATCATGGAATACAACCCCTACCGGCGGGTCAAAGCTCCCCTGCCGGACTACCGGGATGAGTATCCACCCGCCGTTCCCTATTTGGCGGAGCGGGGCTACGTGGTGGTGCAGTTCGACGTGCGCGGCACGGGGAACTCCGGCGGGTGGAGCCATGACATCTATGCCGACGACGAACGGCGCGACGCTTACGAAATGGTGGAGTGGATCGCCGCCCAGCCCTGGTGCAACGGCAACGTGGGCATGCTGGGGAAATCCTACAGCGGCGTGGTCCAGTGGCAGGTCGCGGTCCAGAATCCTCCCCACCTCAAGACCATCATCGTGCGCTCGGCCAACGACAGCGTCTACACCGAATGGACCTATCCCGGGGGCGTGCTTCGCCCCTACATGTTCGACAGCTATTCTCCCCATATGACCGCTTTCAATTTCGCCCCTCCCGATCCCGAGATCGCCGGTGTGAGATGGAGCGAGATCTGGCAGAACCGGCTGGAGAACAACCGGCCCTGGGGGATCGGCTACATCTCTCACCCGACGGAGGGGCCCTACTGGCAGGACCGCTCCCTGTCCGCCGACTACGGTCGAGTCAAGTGTCCGGTCTTCGTGGTTGCGGGCTGGTCGGACGTCTACGCCACCGCGTTGCTGCGTGCCTTCGATCGGTTGGAAGTCCCCTTCAAGAAGGCGCTGGTCGGTCCCTGGGGACACTGGTACGGCGAAGAGAAACACGCCGTCCCCGGGCCCCGCATCGACACCCGCCCCATCTACCTGAAGTGGTTCGACTACTGGCTCAAGGGAATGGAGAACGGGGTGCTGGAGGAACCGCCGGTCACCGTTTTTGTCCGGGAATACACGCCTCCCTCATCCCGGATGCCGCTGGAAGAGGCGGGCTCTTGGCGCTCCGAAGCCGAATGGCCCATCGCCCGGGCCGTGCCCACCGGGTTTTACTTCCGCGGCGGCGGCAAGCTGAGCCGGGAGCCGTCCACCGGATCCGAGGCGGCCGCGGACAGTTTCGACTACAAGCCCACCGTCGGCATCACCTCGGGCATCCATTGGGGAGGAGGAATTCTGCCCTGGGCCATGCCCGTGGACCAGCGCCCGGACGAGGCTTACTCTCTGACCTACACCACTTCTCCGCTGGAAGAGGATGTGGAGGTATCGGGCGCCCCTCGGGCCATGCTGCATGTCTCCTCGACGGCCGAAGTGGCCTACTTTCGAGTCAAGCTCATCGACGTGGCGCCGGACGGCACCTCCAAACTCGTGCGTTACGGCGGTCTCAGCGGAACTCACCGGAACTCGCATTTCGAGCCGGAGGCGATGGTCCCCGGCGAGATCTACGAGTTGGCCGTGGACGTGAAGGAAATGTCGTACGTGTTCGCTGCCGGGCACAGGATTCGCGTGGCCATCGCAGGCGCCGACATTCAGAACGCCTGGCCGACGCCGGAGCCGGCGGTGAGCACGTTGCACCGCAGCCGCCGTCACCCGTCGCATATCCTGCTGCCGGTGATTCCGGAGCAGAGTCCCAAACTCCCGAAACCGGACCTGGTGGAACTGCCCACAGCCGACCCCAAGCTCTTGAACACGCCTTTGGAGTATTCGATTACTCACGATCTCGTGGGGAAAGCGGTGACCCTACGACTCGGCCGCGAGGCGAAGGGCGTTCGGGGAGAGGGATCGGAGCGCATGGTGACCCGCTCCAGATTCACCGTTTCGGAAGAGAATCCCGCCGATGCCCGTCTGGCGGCGACTTCCACGTACGTGGTCAAGCGTCCGGATTCTGAAGTCGTGGTCAAAGCGAACGAGGTCACCTCCAGCGACGAAGCGGCGTTTCACCATGTGGTGGGAGTGGAGGTGACCGTCAATGGCGCGCGGCACTTCCAGAAGAGCTGGTCGGTCACGGTGCCGAGAAAGCTGAACTGAGGCAGGGATGGGAGAATCGGCACCGGCGCGAAAGGCCTTGGACGTCGCCCGGCGGGCCAGACTGCCTCGGGTGCCCTCCAGCGAAGCGGCCGATATCGCCGGGGCGCTCATTGCGCAGGGCAAGGACGTCATCATTCTCAAGGGAGCTCCGTTCTGGCCTCCGCCGGAGCACGTCGTCGGAGCGGCCACGCGCGCGGCCCAAAGCAACCAGCAGCCTCCGTCCAGCGGTTTCCCCGGACTTCGCCGGGCCATTGCCGGACGGCTGGAAGACCAGGACGGACTGTCCTTCGATCCGGAAACGGAGATCCTGGTGACGGCCGGCGCGATGCACGCGCTGGACGTCGTCTTCACCACGTTGCTGGACCCGGGAGACGAGGCGGTCATCTTCAGTCCCAGTTTCTTCTTCTTCGGTCTGATCGAGCTGGCGGGAGCCGTCCCGGTCTACGCCAGGACCCGGGAGGAGGACGACTGGCAGTGGACTCCCGAAGCCCTGGAGGCGGTGATCACGCCCAGGACCAAGGCCATCGTCGTGAGCTCGCCGGCCAACCCCACCGGATTCGTGGCCAGTGAAGAGGACCTGAGGGCCATCGTGGAAGTGGCGGCGAGGCACGATCTCTACGTCGTTTCGGACGAGTGCTACGACAACATGCTCTACGACGGCGCCCGGCACGTCCGCTTCGCCTCGGCCGCGGAGAACAGGGACCGCATCATCACGGTCTGCAGCTTCACCAAGACCTTCGCCCTCCAACCCTGGAGACTCGGATACATCGCTGCGGCCCCGCGCCTGATCCGGTACATGCGCAAGATCCTGGAATGGGGCGTCCTCAAGTGCGGGCACGTCGCCCAACGAGCCGGCCAGGCCGCCATCGAGGGCCCGCAGGAGTGGATCGAAGAGATTTCCGCGAGATACCAGCGGAGCCGCGACCTGATGCTGGCCGGACTCGAGCCGGCTTCCGGCCTCTCATACGCCGTTCCCAGAGGCGCACCCTTCCTGTTCGTCAACACCAGCGGACTGGGGCTGACGGGAGCGGAGTTCGCGCGAAGTCTCCTCTTCGACTGGGGCGTCCTGGCGGAACCGGGCGACCTCTTCGGTTCCGCGATTCACATCCGGCTGTTGTTCGGCGGGACCGACGAGGAGGTGACCGGAGCGGCGCTCCGGATCTGTGCGGCGGCGACAAATCGGTAGAGGAAGGTCCCGAGGAGCCAAATCGAGCCTAGGAGTCTGCGCGGTAGAAATGATCGTAGCGAGAAAGTGGGGAATCGAGGCCAGATTTTCCCGATTTGGAGGTGCATAGTTGTTCTATTCGCCGAGAAATCGGGGAAATATGGACCGATTCTACCGCTTTCGCAGTAGATCAATTTCTGCGGCGCAGGCTCCCAGCGTCGGCTGATAAAATGAGGCCATGGATATGGAGAGATTCCCTGGAGTCGAAATCGTCCGGGAGGGAATCGAGGACCTCCAGCGCGGAGCGGCGACGGTGCCTGCGCTGTTGGTCTCAATAGGCGCACCCCGATTGCGACAAATTGGGCTTCCCGTTCCCAGACAGGTCATCCGTTCACCGGAAATCAAACTGTATCTGCGGCTCGCCCGATCCGATCCTGACGGGGCCCATTCAAAATACAACGCGCTGATCCGGCGGCTTGTCAGCTTCGAGCGGGCGGCTGAATGCGCAAACTAGCAGACCTGGATCGAATCCGACGATTCATGCGCGCGGTCGGCAGAGCGGCGCCGGTCGAGACCCGGCTTTACTTTACGGGCGGAGCGACTGCGGTTCTCCTGGGCTGGCGCTCAACCACAGTCGACGTGGATATCCGGTTCTTTCCCGAAACCGATCAGGTCTTCAGGGCGGTTCCGCGGCTGAAAGAGGATCTGGAAATTAACGTGGAGTTGGCGTCACCGGCCGACTTCATCCCCGAGCTTCCCGGGTGGCGGGAACGAAGTCTGTTCGCTGATCGTGAGGGAAGGATGTCCTTCTATCACTACGATCCGTATTCTCAAGCGCTCGCAAAGATAGAGCGGCGCCATTCCCAGGATCTGATGGACGTCGAAGCGCTGGGTCGAGGCGGGTGGATCGAGCCGGAGACTCTGATGCGTCTTTTTGCCGCAATCGAGTCCAAGCTCAATCGATATCCGGCGATCGATCCGAAATCATTTCGGCAAGCAGTGGAACGAGTTTCCGGTTCCCTGCAACAAGGTGGTGCCGGGGCCGAAACTGAACCGCAGGAAGGATGACGCGTGTCATTTCCCGCACCTTGTGGGACCAGCCCATGAAGCGAATATTGGTCACCGGCGCGGCCGGTCAGATCGGTCAGGACCTGGTTCCCGCGTTGAGAGAGCGTTACGGGAGCGAGACGGTGGTGGCGGCCGGCCACAGGACGCCGCTGCCCGATGCAACGATCAGAAACGGTCCCACCACCGTGGTCGATGTGACCGACTATGGCCAGATCGTAGACACGATCCGGAAATACGAGATCGGCACCATCCATCACCTGAGCACCATCCTCTCCGCACTGGCGGAGCAGGAACGGCAGCGCGGGCACGAGGTCAACATCAATGGCCTCTACAATGTCCTGGAGGGCGCTCACGCCTGCGGGGTGGAGAGGGTCATCGCCCCCAGTTCCATCGCGGCGTTCGGTCCGGAGACGCCCCGTGATCCCACCCCCAACGACACCATCCAGAAGCCGAACACCCTCTATGGAATCGCCAAGGTGTTCGGCGAGCTGCTGGGGAACTACTACTCGACGAAGGTGGGCCTGGACGTTCGCGGCCTGCGGCTGCCGGGAATCGTCAGCTGCATGGACCAGGAGCCGACCGCGGGTACCACGGACTACGCCGTCCTGATCTTTTTCGGGGCCATTCGAGAGCAGCGGTACACCTGTTTCCTCGCGCCCGAAACCCGTCTCCCGATGATGTATATGCCGGATGCCGTCAAGGCGATCATCGACTTGGCGGAAGCCGATTTCTTGCAGCTCGGTCACCATGCGGACTTCAACGTCGCCGCCATGAGCTTCACCCCCGCGGAACTGGCCGCCGCCATTCGGAAAAGGATCCCCGAATTCAAGATGGACTACGAGATCGACCCGCTCCGCCAGGCGATCGCCGACTCCTGGCCCCGCTCACTCGACGACAGCGCCGCCCGGCGGGAATGGGGATGGAACCCCGAGTACGACATCGACGGCATGGTCGACGACATGCTCGACAAGATGAGAAGAAAACTTCAGGCGGCGGGTCAGCAGTCCGTGATTCCCCGTGCACAATGACTCTTCGTAGCGTCGGCGATCGACTTTTTCGGGCTCGGGAAAGAGTGCGGTCCATGCTCATTCAACCGGTACCGAAACCGGCTCCGCCGACATGGCGGCGTGCGCTCTATGCCCTTCTGGGAACGACGCTGCTGCTCTCCGCATGCGCCCGGCCCGGCCCCCCTTTCGGCCCGCAAGAAGCGCTTGAGACTTTCGTCCTGGAAGCGGGCTTCCGAATCGAGGTCTTCGCCGCGGAACCCCTGATTCAAGATCCGATCGCCATGGAGATCGACGAGCAGGGCCGCGTCTACGTGGTGGAAATGATCGGCTACCCGCTCGATACGGGAAGGAACGGCCGCGTGAAGTTGCTGCAAGACACCGACGGCGACGGACTGCCGGACAGCAGCACGGTCTTCGCCGACGGGCTGACGCTGCCGACGGGAGTCCTGCGTTGGAAAAATGGGGTGTTGGTGACCGATGCTCCGGACGTCTGGTATCTGGAGGACAGCGACGGAGACAACCGGGCCGACATCAAATCCGCCGTTCTGACCGGTTTCGCCCTGACCAACCCGCAGCACACGGTGAGCAACCCGCGCTACGGGCTGGACAACTGGATCTACCTGGCTCACGAGCCCCCCATCAGGACCGTTATTTTCCGGGAAAAGTTCGGCGACGAGGGATCCAGGATCCGGTTCCCCGGCCGAGAAAAGGGCGTTCAACTGGAGAACCGAATCGGCAATCTCCGTTTTCGGCCCGACACGCATGAACTGGAGGCGGTTTCCGGAAGCAGTGGTTTCGGCTTGAGTTTCGATCGCTGGGGACGCCTGTTGACTCTGAACAGCGTCCGGCACATCCGCCAGCAGGTCCTGGCCGCTCCCTATCTGAGCCGAAACCCTGCGCTGCGCGCCGCCGCCACCTCCAAAGACGTCTCCGATCATCCGCCTCGCGTCTATCCGGTCACTCTGAACCCGAAACATCGAATCCTGACCGACATCGGGAACTTCACTTCGGCCTGCGGAATCGCCGTCTATTCCGGCGGCCTTTTTCCCTCCCCGTACGATCAGGCCTCCTTCGTGGCCGACCCGGCCCACAACCTGGTTCACTGCGACGTCCTCAAGGAGGGCGGGGTCACCCTGCAAGCCAGCCGGGTTCAGGATGAGACGGAGTTTCTGGCCTCCACGGATCATTGGTTCCGGCCCGTCTTCGTCTACGTGGGACCGGACGGAGCCCTTTACGTCGTGGACTACTACCGTCGGATCATCGAGCACCCGGAATGGATGTCGGACGAGTTCCACGACCCGGGGCGGGGACCTGAGGCTCTCTACGAGGGGGAGCAGCACGGCCGGATCTACCGGATCACTCCGGACTCGGAGAATCCCGTGCCCTGGAATCCGAGCCTGGCGATGAGCCGGGCTTCGGACGTGGAGCTGGTGGAGTCCCTGGACCATCCCAATGCCTGGTGGAGGACTCATGCGCAGCGAATGCTGTTGGACCGCCAGAGTCGGGAAGCGGTCGATCGGCTCAGGGAGATATTCCACGCAAGTCCCGGTGCCGACACCCGGCTGCATGCTCTGTGGACCCTCGACGGTCTGGGCGGCCTGGCACCTTCCGACATCCGGCAAGCTCTCAAGGACCCGGAACCCGGGATCCGGGAAAACGGGATCCGGTTGGCGGAGGCGAGATTGGACCAGGCACCCGGTCTGGTGGAGGAGCTGCTGGCGATGACGGAGGACGCCCAACCGGCGGTGCGCTTCCAGCTGCTCTGCACGCTGGGTTGGCTGGATTCCCCGGCAGCGCGCCGGGCGAGCCGCCAGTTGCTGTTGCGGGACATGGAAGACCCCTGGGTGCAGCTCGCGGCGCTGAGCGCATCCGCACTCCGCCCGCTCGAGCTGCTGGAACTGGCCGTGTCCGAGTTCTCAGAATCGGCGTCGAAACAGAGGGTCGAGTTCTTCCGCCAGATCGGGGCGCTCGTCGGCGCGGCGGGCGATCCTGCGGCGATCCGGCGGCTCTTCGAACGGGTCTCCAAACGGGGCAAGCCGAATTCCGACTGGTGGCGCGCGGCCAGCCTGGAGGGGCTGGCCCAGGGGATTCGGCAGGGCTCGGGAGACGACCGGACTCGAGGCCTCGCGATCCGGCGTCTGCTGGCGTTGGCCGAGGCGTCCTCACCGCTGCTCCGAAGCGCGGCGCTACGGCTCCTGGATCTGGCGCCGAAGCCGCTGAGCCCGGTGGGGAAGTCCCGTACGGATCGAGTCCTGGCCAGGATCGAGGACCGCGCGCTGGCCCCGGCTCTGAGGGCCGATTCGGTGCGTCTCCTGGCGCTTCTGGATGGAAAATCCAGGTTCGACCTGTTGGCCGGACTGCTGGATCCCCAGGAACCGGAGGGAGTCCAGGTCGCCGCGGTCCGGGCAATGGCGCAGACGGAAAGCGACGAGGTGGGGACACTGCTGATTTCCAAATGGAGGGAGATGACGACGGGCGTACGCCTGGGAG
This sequence comes from Acidobacteriota bacterium, assembly GCA_965263035.1. GTDB lineage: Bacteria > Acidobacteriota > UBA6911 > RPQK01 > JAJDTT01 > JAJDTT01. Next base: position 1,657,236 of record OZ253580.1, on the reverse strand, counting down.
CCGCCGCGACGCTGCTCTCCAAGCCGGAGACCGTCGAGCTCCTGATGACGGCGATCGAGAATGAAGACGTGCCTTTCTGGACCATCAGCCAGAGGCACAAGTCGCGCCTGGTGATGCACGCGGACCCGCCGATCCGGGCTCGGGTCCATGACCTGATGCGCAAGCTGGACAAGCGCCGGCTCGCCGCCCTGGAGCGGTACCGGGCCGCTTTGGGTGTCGCGGGGGATTCGGTTCAGGGCGCCGCGGTCTTCGAGAAGAACTGCGAAACATGTCACGAGATCGAGGGCACGGACGCCGGGTTCGGACCCGATCTGGCGCCGGTGCGGCATCGGTCGCGGCAGGAATTGCTGGCGGACATCATGCTGCCGAGCCGGGCCATCGCGGACAACTACCAACTGTACGTGGTGGAGTTGAACAACGGAGTTCTGCAGGAAGGGGTCATCGCTTCCCAGACTCCCGTATCGGTGACGCTCCGCAGGGAAGACGGCTCGGAAACCGCAATTCCGCGGGAGAACATCCGCGCCATGTTCGTCTCCAGCGTGTCCGGCATGCCGGAAGGCCTGGAAGAGGAGATCAGCGTGACGGATATGTCCCACCTGTTGAGCTTCCTGACCGGTTCGACTGGGAGGTCGGACTAGGAAGGGGGACAGTCTTGTCCCCCTGCGTCCCCGAATCGGCGATTAGAAATCGCCGCTCCTGTCGGCGGTTGGAAACCGCCGCTCCTGCGATTGACCGGAGACCCCCCAGGCGTTAGTCTCTGGCGAGCATTTCGTCTGGTCCTGGCGACTATTTCGTAGGGGAGGAGCGATTGAGCTCCCAACCGGCTTCGCGCAAGCGGTCAAGACATTTTCAGACAGGTTGCGTGTTCGTCTCCGGACTCCTCGCATTCGCGTCGATTTCAACCCTTCCGGGTGAGAGTCACAGTTGGAAGGACCACCTGTCCCAGCCCGACCACGAAGTGGCGATACGAATCGACGTCCGGGTCCCCATGCGGGACGGCGTCGAGTTGTCCGCCGACGTCTACCTGCCCGATCAGGAGGGCAAGTGGCCCGTCATCCTGGAGCGGACCCCCTACGGCAACGGTGGCAATTGGTACGTGGAGAGGGCCCTGTACTTCGCCCGGCGGGGTTACGTCTACGTCATTCAGGACTGCCGCGGACGGAACGACTCCGACGGCAAGTGGTACGCGTGGTACCCCGAAATCGACGACGGAAGGGACACTCTCGACTGGTGCGGGACGCAGCCCTGGTCCGACGGCAACGTGGGAATGAACGGGATGTCCTACATGGGCCTGGTCCAATGGATGGCGGCCCCCACCGGATCTCCCCACCTCAAGACCATCATTCCCCAGATGGCACCGGCCGACTACTACCTCTACGGGATGAACTACACGGGGGGCGCCTTTCAGCTGCATATCAACCTCCCCTGGGCCATGGCCAACAGTTCCGTCACCCGGCAGCCGACCAGCTTCTACGACTGGGACAAGCTCTTCCGCCACCTGCCGATCCTGACCGCGGACGAGGAGGCCACCGGCCGGCCCATCGATTTCTATCGGGACTGGGTGCGCCATTCGAGTTGGGACGACTACTGGAAGAAGATCGGCAACTACGGCAAGTTCGCGAAGATGGACCTGCCCATCCTGCAGATCGCCGGGTGGTGGGACATCCATGGCGTGTCCCTCTTCGCCAACTACGACGGCATTCAGACCGAAGGAACCGAACGGGCGAAGCGGCTTCAAAAGGTCGTCATGGGGCCCTGGGTCCATACCGACCGGCCGCAGCAGAAGTACGGCATCATCGACTTCGGCGAAGACTCGGTCATCGACCTCTACGAACTCTGGCTGGGGTGGATGGACCGCTGGCTGAAGGGGATCGAGAACGGCATCGAGGAGGAGCCGCCGCTGAAGCTCTTCGTCATGGGAAGGAACCAGTGGAGGGAGGCGGAGAAGTGGCCGCTGCCCGAGACCCGGTGGACGCCCTACTATCTCCACAGCGAAGGCCGTGCCAACACGCTCTTCGGAGACGGATCTCTCGGCGTCGAGAAACCGGAAGGGGATCAGCCCGCAGATTCCTACGTCTACGATCCCGAAGACCCGGTGCCTCTCGTGACCGGGATCCGGGACGGGTCCCATCCTCCCGCCGATCACCGTCCCATCGAGCGGAGAGACGACGTGTTGGTCTATACCAGCAGTGAGATGGAGCAAGAGCTGGAAGTCACGGGACCGGTGAACGCGAAGGTCTACGCCAGCAGCTCCGCGTTGGACACCGACTGGACCGTCCGGTTGCTGGACGTCTTTCCCGATGGACGGTCCGTCAACCTGTGCGAGGGAATCCTGCGGGCCCGCTTCCGGGAATCATTCGAAACGCCGGTCCTGATGACACCGGGCACGGTCTACGAATTCAACGTCAAGATGGGGGTGACGGGCCACGCCTTCCTGCCGGGCCACAGCATTCGGATCGAAGTCTCCAGCAGCAACTTCCCCCGTTTCGACCGCAATCTGAACAACGGCGGCGCCCTCGGAATCGATCCGGAAATCGTGGTGGCCACCCAGACGGTCTATCACGACGAAGGCTATCCGTCCCATATTTTGCTTCCGGTCATCCCCGCCAAGGGCTCAGAATGAGCTTCAACGCGACGGGTGTTTCAGCCGCAGAAACGCCGGGCCGGACCCCTGCGGCCGGGGCGCGGTTTTCCCGCCCGAGCAGATCGATCGGCGACGGGTGAGTCCACTTCCACATCCTGAGAACAAGGTCAATCCATGGAACCCGTAGCACCCGGAAACCGCAAGGTCGATCCGATTCTCTTCGAAGTGATTCGAAACGCTCTGGTGGAGGTGACCGAGGAAATGTCGGTCTCCATTCAACGAACCGCCTTCTCCACCAACGTCAAGACTCGGCTCGACTATTCCTGCGCCTTCGTGGATGCGCAGGGCAGGATGGTGGCGCAGGCCTTCTGCCAGCCGGCGCATCTGGTCACCATCGGCCGTCTGATCCCGCGCTCGGTTCAGGAATACGGCAGCGAGAATCTGGAGCCGGGGGACATGCTGGTGGTCAACGACCCCCACCGGCAGGGTAGCCACCTGAACGACATTTTTCTCATCGCTCCTTTTTTCCATCGGGGGGAGCTGGTGGGCTACGTGAGCAACTGCTGTCACCACGTGGACGTGGGGGGCGGGGCTCCCGCCAGCATTGGAGCGTTTCGGGAGATCTACCAGGAGGGCATCATTCTCCCCGTGGTGAAGCTGGTCTCTCGCGGAGAGATCCATCCGGGCCTCTGGAAGATGATCCTGGCCAACGTGCGGGCCGACCGGGAAGTGGGCGGCGACCTCCGGGCCCAGATCGCGGCCAACAACATGGGAATGCGGCGGCTGACGGCGCTTCTGGATCGATACGGAAAAGAGACCCTCGACTTCTACGTCGACCGGCTGCTGGAGTACACGGCGCGGCGAATCGAAGGGGAACTGGAGAAACTGCCTCAGGGGACCTACGAAGCGGAGGGCTGGCTCGATGACGACGGCATCACGGACCGTCCCGTGCACCTGAAGGCCAAGGTCACTATGGAGGGCCGCAAAATCAGATTCGACTTCAGGGGGACGGACCCGCAGCGGTCGGCCCCCATGAACAGCAACCTCACCCAGACCTTCACCGCCTGCGTCTATGTCCTGAAGTGCCTGGTGGATCCGGACATCCCGGTCAACGAGGGCTTCTACCAGCCGATCGAGGTGATCGCTCCGAAGGGGTTGGTCCTCAACGCCCGCCACCCGGGCGCCATCGTGGGCGGTTGGGAGGTCTCCATGCGCCTGTGTGAAGTTCTCTTCAAAGCCCTGTCCCAAGCGGTTCCGGACCGGGTGCCCGCCGGAACCAAGGGAATGATCTGCCACGTGGGCTTCGGCGGGGAGGATCCCCGAACCGGCGACTACTACACCTATCTGGAAACTCTGGCCGGCGGCTACGGAGGGCGGATCGATTCCGACGGACCGGACGCCGTCCAGACGCACATCCAGAACACCCAGAACGCTCCCATCGAAGAGACGGAGCTCAACTATCCGGTCCGGATCACCCGTTACAGCCTGATCCCGGACTCGGAGGGCGCCGGACGCTTCCGGGGCGGTTTGGGGCTCTGCAGGGAATACGCCTTTACGGGACACGAACCGGTGTTCACGACCCTGGCGGACCGGGCCAAGTTCCCTCCCTGGGGCCTGTTTCAGGGCGGGGACGGCAAGCCGGCGCGTTACCTGTCGTTTTTGGACGGGAGCCCGCGAAAGCTGCCTTCCAAGGGAACGGATCAGGTGAGACTGGGTGAGCGCATCCGGATCGAGACCTGCGGCGGCGGCGGATACGGGCCCCCCTGGGAACGGGACCCGGAGCGCGTGCTGCGCGACGTGCGGGAAGAGAAGATTTCTCCGGCCCGCGCCCGCGACGCCTACGGGGTGTCCGTCGACACGGAAGACTGGACGGTCGACCTGGGCGAGACGGCAAGACTGCGCGAAAAGCTGAAGGCAAGAGGAAGCGAAGAATGAAAGCCCGATTTCGAGTGGGCGTCGACGTGGGGGGCACCTTCACCGACGCGGTCCTGATCTCTGAGGAGACCGGCGAAACTCAGACCGCCAAGGTCCCCTCGACTCCCAGCGATCCCGCGGTCGGTTTCGTGAACGCCGTGGACCGGATCCTGAAGGATGGCTTGGAACCTGAGCAAATTTCCTACCTGGTGCACGGCACGACGGTGGCCACCAACGCCCTGATCGAAGGGAAGACGCCCCGCTGCGCCTTCATCACCACCGGAGGCTTCCGCGACATGCTGGAGATCGGACGGCAGGTCCGGCCTTCCCTCTACGACATCCATTTCGAGAAGCCCCGGCCTCTGGTTCCACGCGACCTCTGCTTCGAGGTCCCCGAACGATTGGATGCCGAGGGGAACGTGCTGCTGGCCCTGGACGAGGAGCGGGTGCGCGAGGTCGCCGCCAAGTTGGACCGGGAAGGCGTGGTTTCGGTGGCCGTCTGCCTCCTGCACTCCTATCTGAATCCGGCACACGAGTTGCGGGTCGGCGAAATATTGCGGGAACGGAACCCGAGCCTGATCATCTCTCTCTCTTCCGTCGTCTGCCCCGAATTCCGGGAGTACTTCCGCGCCAGCACCACCGTCATCAACGCCTGCGTCCGGCCGGTGATCACCCGCTATCTGCGGGGGATCGAGAAGCGGTTGAGGGGACAGGGGGTGTCGGGCGAGTTTCTGGTCATGCAGTCCAGCGGCGGAGTGCTGACCTTCGAAACCGGGGCCGAGAAGCCGGCCTACATGGTGGAGTCGGGACCGGCCGCCGGCGTGATCGTCTCCAACTTCATCGCCGGCGGCCTGGGGTACAAGGACGTCATCTCCTTCGACATGGGGGGCACCACGGCCAAGGTGGGTCTGATCCTGGACGGGCGCCCCAAGGTGACCAAGGAGTACGAGGTCGGCGCCCAGGCCTTGCCCGGAGTCGGCCAGTCCCGCGGCAGCGGATACCCGATCCGGACCCCCGTCATCGACCTGGTCGAAATCGGCGCGGGAGGAGGCAGCATCGCCTGGGTGGACACGGGAGGAATTCTGAGAGTGGGGCCCCAGAGCGCGGGAGCCGATCCGGGGCCCATCTGCTATGGACACGGCGGGACGGATCCCACCATCACCGACGCCAATCTGGTTCTGGGCCGGCTCAATCCCGAGTTCTTTCTGGGCGGGGAGATGGGTCTCGACCTGGACGACGCCCGGGAAGGGATCCGCAGCCGGTGCGCACAGCGCCTCTCAATGGAAGTGGTGGAATGCGCCAACGGGATCGTGGAGATCGCCAACGCCGAGATGACCAACGCCCTGCGGATCACCACCGTTCGGCGCGGCTACGACCCCCGGGACCTGGTGATGGTGGCCTTCGGCGGGGCCGGGCCGCTGCACGCCAATCGCCTCTGCGCCGAGATGCAGATCCCGCTGCTCATCGTGCCCCCGAGCCCGGGCACCGCCTCCGCGCTGGGTTTGCTGGTCACCGATCTCAAGCATGAGTTCTCCCGCACCCGGATCATGCCCAAAGACCAGGCGAACTTCGGCGAGATCAATCGCATCTTCACCGATATGGAGGGGCAGGGCAGGGAAGGTCTGATTCGCGAGGGGTTGGCGGAAGAGGAGATCAGCTTTCAGCGGCAGATCGAAATGCGGTACGCGGGGCAATCCTACGAGCTGCCCATCGACTGCGCGGGCGGAGAAGTGACCTCGGGCGATCTGGAGGACGTGGTCGAGAGGTTCCACGTCGAGCACGACCGGGCCTATGGTCACGGTTACCCGGAACAGCCCATCGAGCTGGTGAACTTCCGGCTGACCGCGCTGGGGGCCATCCAGAAGCCGCGGGTGAGAGAGGTCGCCCCAGCGAACGGGTCCCCCGCAACCGCTGTCGACGAGAGGCCCGTGTATTTCGGGTCCCAGGGAGAATTCGTGCCGACGGCCATCTACGATCGGACCCGGCTGAAGGCGGGCCATCGGATCGAAGGTCCGGCCATCGTCGAGGAGATCGATTCCACCACCCTGGTCCAGCCGGGCTATCAGGTGGAGGTGGACCGCTACGGGAATCTGTTGATCTCGCCCCTGGCCTGAGGCGATGCCGCCCATCCAGGGCAACCAACCCTGGATTTCACAACTGACACACGGGAGAAAACTCCCATGTCCATAGGAATTTCGAGCGTTCTTGTCTTGATATTGTTGAGCGCTCCCCAGTCCGTCAGAGCTATTCAGCCCGACCGGCCGGGCAGTGGGTTTGGTTCAGACCCTCTTCACTGACCTGGATGGCCTGTCGTCGGGCCACCACGCTATCCTGTCCTGGCCGGGCCAAATCGGTTCACTGCAATTCACCGATGTGGTGACTTTCCTTCCCACGCAACCCTGCGTTCTGTAATCCTCAACCCTTGCCGGCTTCGCTGAGCTCATTCCGACGAAAAAATCACATATCTTGATATCGAGTCACTGTTTTCCTTCGCGGTTGCCCGAACCCTGAGGAGGACAAGCGATCCATGATTCGTTGGTAACCGTGAGCGTCACCGACGGGTCGTGGGGGAACTCCGAGGAGGTGATGCCATGATGAACGGAAAGTTGATTCAGTCGTATCGGCTGCAAATCGTCTCATTGATCCTGGCGGGTCTGATCTTGCAGCCGGTGCGGGCCGGGGTGATCCCGGGACGCTGGGAGAAGGTCGCAAATCTGGACTTGGAAGCGCGCATCACGTTGGAACTGAAGAATGGGGATCCACTCGAAGGGCATTTTGTAGGTCTGTCCGCGTCAGGGGTGAACATCGAGACGGGTTCCGTTCGAGTGGTCATTCCGAAAGAGGCCATCCAGACAATTTCAATTCAGCCGAAGGATGGTCTGGGTAACGGAGCCGCCATTGGCGCCGCAGTCGGCGCTGCAGTTGGTGCCGGCGTCTCTTTGGCCGACTTTGCCGCCAATGGAACCGGCGATCTGACTGGGGCCGGTGTGGTGTTTTACACGCTGGTATTTTCTGGGATCGCAACAGCAATTGGTGCTGGGCTAGGAGTCTGTGCGGTAGAAATGATCGTAGCGAGAAAGTGGGGAATCGAGGCCAGATTTTCTCGATTTTGAGGTGCATAGTTGTTCTATTCGCCGAGAAATCGGGGAAATATGGACCGATTCTACCGCTTTCGCAGTAGATCAATTTCTGCGGCGCAGGCTCCTAGGTGCCGTTGCCGATGCCGGCATGAAAAGTATGGCAATCGTGATCTACGAAGCTCCCGAGATTCCTTGAGAAATATAGGAAAGAGTGAAGACAGGCTCGCCCCCGCTGGGAGGGGACATTCTTGTCCCCCGTTGCTCCTCGTCTCTTGGCTCCACCGGAGTTCGGTGCCTGGAAAGCCGCCGCTCCTACCCTTACATTCCGGCGCCCATCGGTGAATTCCTGGCTCCGACCCTCGGTCCAGTTCCGTCTTCATGCCCTTGGCGCACGGTTCCGATAGAGACGGGGAACCCCGTATGCGATAAAGAACAAGGCAGGCCTGAAGATATCTTCGGGCTTGGTCGATTAGTCCGAAGTTCCAGACACGAAGACAACATAACTCCTTGATTATAAAAGGATAAGTCACGAAGCTGCTTTGGTCGTCACTGGGAACGCCTGGATCAACTCTATCGCCCGTCGCTGCAGCGGCGTCGGTTCCGTCAGTCGTTGCAGCCTCGGACCGGCCGGGTCCGAGGCGGTTCGGCACTGGTGACGGGCACGCGTCCCCATCTCCGCCCAAATGACACACGGGAGAAAACTCCCATGCCCCTAGGGATTCCGAGTGTTCTTGTCTGGGTCCTGTTGAGCCCTCCCCAGGCCGGGACGGACACCGATCGGAAGTCCCGAGCGGGGTCGGTGGCCTTGCTCCAGGGCAGACCCACGTGCGCGGGCCCGCCGAAGGGCACGGCCTGCTGGAGGGAGTTGTCTAACCAACCGGGATGCCATGTCTGGACTTCGAACCTCCGGCCGGACGCTACTGTGAGTTGGACGGTCGAGTGGGCCGAGGGCATGGCTCAGGGGGCCGGAACCCTGAAATGGGTCTAGGACGGCGGCCAGGAAACCGTCGAAAATACAGGACGCCTCCACACCGGGAAGCAGCACGGGCAGTGGGTTTGGTCCAGACTCCCTCACTGACCTGGATGCTCTGTCTTCGGCCCATCACGTAGCCCTGTCCCCGGCCGGCCCAAGTCGGTTCACTGCAGTTCACGGATTTGGTGGCGTTCTTTCCCAAGCAACCCGGCGTTCTGTCCAGCCCAACCCATTCCGGCTTGGCTGAGCCCCTTCCGACGAAAAAATCACATCTCCTGATACCGAGTCGCTGTCCTTCTCCGGGACGCTCCGAGCCCTGAGGGGACGGGAAATCCATGATTCGGCGGTGACCTTGGGCGCCGCCGGCGAGTGGCGGAGAAACTTCAAGGAGGTGGGTGCCATGATGACAAGCGCTATGATGAAAACGTGCCGGATGCAAGTCTTCTCTTTGATCCTGGTGGTACTGATCGCACTGCCGGCGCGAGCGGAGGTCATCCCAGGACGTTGGGAGAAGGTATCCGAGCTGGATCTGGGAACGCCGATTGCGGTTGAGCTCAAGAACGGAGATCAAGTCATCGGAGACTTGGAAGGCTTGTTCGCTTCAGAGCTGGACGTCGAGACCGGCTCCGTTCGGGCGGTCATTCCAAAAACGGATGTCCGGACCATTACCACTCGGAAGATGGATGGCGTGGGAGAAAAGGCAAAAATGGGAGCCCAAATCGGAGCCGCAGTTGGACTCGGTGTGCCCTTGTTCGGAATCGCCAAAAGCGGAGCTGGCGACCTGAATCTGGCTGGGGTTGCGTTGGTGGTCTTGATGACAGCTGGGGTCGGAACCGCAATAGGAGCCGGACTAGGTGCAGTTGCCGGTATCGGCACGAAGAGAGAGGAAATGGTGGTCTACAGGGCTACCGAGATTCCTTGAGAAATAAAGGAAAGAGGAAAGAGTGAAGACAGGCTCGTCCCCGCTGGGAGGGGGACATTCTTGTCCCCCGTTCCTCCTCGTCCCTTGGCTCCACCGGAGTTCGGCGGATGGGGAGCGGTGCCTGGAAAGCCGCCGCTCCTACCCTTACATTCCGGCGCCCATCGGTGAATTCCTGGCTCCGACCCTCGGTCCAGTTCCGTCTTCATGCCCTTGGCGCACGGTTCCGATAGAGACGGGGAACCCCGTATGCGATAAAGAACAAGGCAGGCCTGAAGATATCTTCGGGCTTGGAGTCTGCGCGGTAGAAATGATCGTAGCGAGAAAGTGGGGAATCGAGGCCGGATTTTCTCGATTTTGAGGTGCATAGTTGTTCTATTCGCCGAGAAATCGAGGAAATATGGACCGCTTCTACCGCTTTCGCAGTAGATCAATTTCTGCGGCGCAGGCTCCTAGTACCCAATAACATGTAATTGTTCGTATACTATGGTGGGAGGCTGGAGGACTCGGAAGGAGGAGTTCTCATGGCACCACGCTATCGTGTCACGCTCACTGTGGAAGAGCGCTCAGAATTGAAGGCCTTGACCCGGGCCGCGACCAAGACCACCGGCAAGCGGTTCCTGTACGCGCGGGCGCTGTTGTTGTGCGACCGCGGGCCGGAAGGGCCGGGATGGACCGTGGCCCGGGTGGCCGAGGCGCTGGGCGTCTCGGCCCGCACGATCGAGCACTTGAAACGGCGGTTTGTGGAGCAGGGTTTGGAGTTCGCCTTGGAGCGCAAGCGGCGGGTGCGGCCGCCGCGGAAAGTGATCTTCGACGGCGCGTTCGAGGCTCGCCTGGTCGCCTTGGCCTGCTCCCCGGCCCCGCCAGGACGGAAGCGCTGGACCCTGCGCCTGCTGGCGGAGAAAGTAGTGGAACTGGGCTGGGTCGAGCGGGTGTCGGTGATGACGGTGCAGCGGACGCTAAAAAAAACCAACTGCAGCCTCATCGGAAGAAGTATTGGCGGATCCCGCCCCGGGGCAGCGCCGCATTCGTAGCCTGCATGGAGGACGTTTTAGAAGTCTATGCCCGTCCGTACGACCCCCGTCGTCCGGTGGTCTGCATGGACGAGACCAACAAGCAGTTGATCGGAGAAGTGCGGGAGCCTTTGCCGGTCGCGCCCGGCCAGCCGGAGCGAGTCGAGCATGAGTATGTGCGCAACGGGGTCGCGCAGATCTTCCTGGAGGTGGAGCCACTGACCGGCCGCTGCCATGTGGAGGCGACCGAGCGGCGCACGCGACAGGATTGGGCCCGGTGGATCGAGGGCATGTTGGAGAGGCGATACCCGGAGGCCGAGCGGGTGGTCCTGGTCTTGGACAACCTGAACACGCACGGAATCGAATCGCTGTACGCGACCTACGAGCCTCGACACGCTCGCCAACTGGCACAACGACTGGAAATCCACTACACGCCTAAGCACGGCAGTTGGCTCAACATTGCAGAAATCGAATTGAGCGCGCTGTGCGGACAATGCCTGGACCGCCGGATTCCAAGCCTGGCCGGGATGCAACGTGAGATCGGGGCTTGGGTTGCGGATCGGAACCAACGGCAAACCGAGATCGACTGGCAGTTCAAGACGGAGGATGCACGGATCAAGCTGAAGAGCCTGTATCCACAACTTTAAGTGTTACGGGGTACTAGGTCGATTAGTTCAATTCGTATAACGAGGAAGCTACGAGATGGCTGTCCAACTGACCCGCCGCGAATATCTGTCCACTTCAGCAGCCGCATTGGCAACCACCGGTCTCGTCAGAGCAGGCAAGAAGAAGTCAGCCGCGGCTTCTATTCCACCTGTCGAGGCTTTGATTACGGGCGGCGAGCCCAAGGTCGATTTCGAGAAGTACCGGCGGATCATCGTCTCCCCCGACGTTAACCCTCCGGATCCCTTCCCCGGGTTTGGCGGTTATTGCGGGTGGCCGACGGTGTGCCGGCTGCAGAACGGCGACCTGTTCGTGACCTTCTCGGCCGGCTATTGGCACGCTTCCTGGCCCACCCCCTGGGACATGCCTGCTGAGGCACAGGAGCGCTTGAAACGGCCGGATCGAGAATGGCTCGTGGATTGGGATGCGCCCGAGGGCGGAAGGATGATGTGGATCCGGAGCCGGGACCAGGGGAAGACCTGGAGCCGGCCCCGCTCGTTTCCGGTGGTGCCTGGCGCCTACTACGTCGGTGACGTGGTGCAGCTGAGTGACGGGACGATGATTGCGGGAGCCCGCCTGAAACCCCATTGGGGCTACTTCAACCAGATGCCCTTGACTGCCCTCGAATACGCCCGAATTGCGGTCAACCGGCAATCGAAGACCCTCATCTTTCGAAGCGACGACAATGGCCACACCTGGAAGGAGGTGACACGCTTCGTCGGGCTCGCCGATATGGACGCTCCCTACAGCATGTTCGAGGGCAAGGATGGTTCGCTGCGGCTCTTCGCCTCCGCCTCACCCATTCCTGGGGGAAAGGGATGGTCCAGCGAATACCCTCGTTGGCTCATGCTCCTCATGCGCTCCGGGGACATGGGCCGCACCTGGTCGACCGTGTCGGTGATCGGCAGCAATGACTACGATATGGACGAAGGCACGGCCGCCTACCTGCCGGACGGCAGCCTGGGTTTCCCCTGCCGGCCGACGTCGGCCTGGTTTCAGTCTTACGACGACGGAAGGACCTGGTCCCCGCCGCGTCTGCTCCTGACCGACCCGATCATCGAAGATCCCAACTTTGGAAGCGAGTTTCTCGGCCTTAAATTGTACCGGCGGGGGGATGTGGTGGCGACGCCCGACGGGGTCACCGCCGTCGTCTTTGGAGGCCGCCACAGACTCAGCGGCGACGATCCCAAGGTGCCGAACAACGGAGAAGTGATCTACAGCCGCGACAATGGAAAGACCTGGGTCAAACCGGCGCCGGGACGCGGCTTCAAGTGCGATCCCAAGGCCTACTACCCCAGCGCCTGCGTGCTGGAGGACGGCTCCATCTTCATGGTCGGCCAGCGGGAGGGCTTCAAGAACCGATTCGGTCCCCATGGATCGGAAGTGACTTCGGTCCGTTTCCGCATCAGGAGACCCGAGGAGGGGGAAGGCGTGGAGCTTTTGCCTATAGGCGGACGGTCTTGACCGGGAGCGGACAGGTCCCTCCGGCATCCAATACCGTTCGCGGGCTCGCACGCCGGTTTCTTTCGACCCGGAAGAGCGGGTCCTCACAAGTCGCTTGGCTTGGCCATTCGGTAACCGACTTGGCGCTCGGTAAAGATGTACGTTGGACCGGTCGCGTTGTCGCCCAGCTTGTGACGGAGCTTCTTCACAAAGGCGCGCACCGGACGAAAGTCGCCGCCCCCCCGCCCATCCCAGACTTGGCGCAGCAGGGATTCGTAGGTCACTACCCGTCCCGCGTTGACCGATAGCACTCGGAGCAGCTCGTATTCGGTGACCGTCAGCTGCACCGGACGGCCGGCGAGGATCACCCGGCGTTCTTCGTAGTGGATGGCCAGGTCCTGCAACCGGAAGGGTTCGCGCGGCTCGTCGCTCCGGCGCAGGGCCGCCTGGACTCTCGCCACCAGTTCCGTCGGCGAAAAGGGTTTGACGATGTAATCGGCAGCCCCGACCTTCAATGCCCTCGCGATCGTTTCGTCCCTTCCGTAGCCGGAGATGAAAATGACTGGCAGCTCGGCCAGCTCGGGGAGGCGCTCCATCAGTTCTATTCCATCGGTCCCAGGCAACATCAGGTCCAGTAGGACCAGTCGCGGCTTCTTCGTCTTGATCATCTGGGAAACCTCGTGAGGGTCTCCCGTCACGAGCGGGGCGTAGCCGGCCGCCGTCAGAGCGTCCCGAACGTAGTGGAGCGTGTGCGGGTCATCGTCCACCACCAGGATGAGCGTTCGCTCCCGCCCTACCCGAGTCGGGCGGGTCGTGCTGCGGGCGACCCCGGCTGCTGCGCCGTTCCCGGCGTCTTCGGCCACCGGAATCGTGAAGGTGAACCGCGCACCCAGCCCCGGCCCGCCACTCTCGGCCCGGATGCGCCCCCCGTGAGCCTCCACCAGACCCTTGCAGATGGCCAGTCCGAGCCCGGACCCTGCGATCCCACGATCGCCGCTGGCGACACGTGCGTGCTTCCGGAACAGGTGCGGCAGCAGTTCCGACGGGACCCCTCGGCCTCTGTCCGATACCGAGATCGCCACGTGAACGTCGTCCCAAACCGCGGAGATCCGGATTGGGGACGACTCGGGAGAATTCCGGGACGCGTTGGCCAAGAGGTTGTTCAATACCTGGACAATGCGCCGTCGGTCGGCCATCACCCGGGGCAGCTCCGGGGACAGGTCGATTTGGATGATGTGCCTGTCGCCCCCGCTCAGGAACGTATTCCGGGCTTGGTCCACCAAGCTGGCCACCGCAGTGGGCTCGAGGGTGACCGACAGGATGCCGGTCTCGATGCGTCCCGTGTCCAGAAGGTCGCTGATCAGGCCGCGCATGTGATTGGCCTGCTCGTCGATGATGCGGAAGAACTGGAGCATCTCAGCCGGGTCCAAGGCCTGCGAAGTGCCCAGCACCGTGGCGGTCGAGCCCTTGATGGAAGTCAGCGGAGTCCGAAGTTCGTGGCTCACCAAGCTCAGGAACTCGACCCTTAAACGCTCCAGCTCTTCCAGCTGCGCCAAGTCCTGAAGGGTGACCACCGTGGATTCGACTGCACCGACTTCGGAACGAATCGGCGTGAGGTTGACCAAGGTCGTGACGCTTCGTCCGTCCGGGACCTTGAGAACGACCTCCTCAGCGCGTACGGTTTCGCCAAGGCCCAGCGCCTGCGCCAGGGGGAACTCCGCGAAGGCGATCTCCTGGCCGTCGGCGCGCCGCAAGGTGATGACCTCCGTTAGCTGGTCCAAGGGCTGGCCCGGCATGCGCAGGCTCCCGACAATCCGCTTTGCCTCCCGATTCAACGACACCACTTTGCCGGTCCTGGCCTCGAGGACCACAACACCCACCGGCGACGTGTCGATCACGGCTTCCAGGTCAGCCCGGGCCCGCTGTTCGTCCCGGTGCTTGCGAGCATTGGCGATGGCCGTCGCTGTCTGCGCAGCGAACATCACCAGAATCTCCTCGTCCTCGCCCGTGAACTCCTGTCCGCCTTCCTTCTCGCCTAGAAAGAAGTTGCCGACATGCACTCCCCGATAACGCAGGGGCGTTCCCTGGAAGGTCTTCGTCAGAATCTCGTCTGGGTAAAAGTCGAGTGAGTGGAGGTAGCTGGGTAGGTCTCGTAGTCTCAGTGACTCCGGAAGGTCCCGCAAATGCTCGAAGAGCCGGGGACCGTCGGCCCAGTCCGACATCCGTTGCTTCTCGTCCAGAGTGACGCCGGAAGTAACGAAGTCCTGAACCTGCCCCGAGTCGTCGATGGTCACAATTACGCCAAACCGACAACAGGTCAGGGAGCGGGCGCTTTCCACGACCTCGCGCAACACAGTGCCGACGTCGAGGCTCGCGCTGATGCGCAGGCTGGCGGCGCTCAGCTGGGAGATCCGTTCCCGCAACACCTGGTTCTCTTTTTTGAGCTCATCGGGACTCTTCATCCGTCCGCCCCCATCATCCTCAAGAGTGAGACCTGGTTCGGCGTCGCCATGCGTGGGCTCGACGGAGGATCCGGATACGAGGCACGTCGAGCTTGTACGGGTCCAGTGGTGGCGCCTGTAAGAAATATCACGGTATAGTCACTATGTGAGACTCATAAATCACAACAAGTTCACATTGGGAGTCTATACTTTAACAGAATATTCATTGGATGCTTTGATGCGATGTCCAGAGCAAGACCGTTGAGTCGACTCCGTCACGTAACGGAGCGACCACTGCCTCTAAACCAACTCGTCCTGCGCCAGACGAATAGTCCACTTGAGTTGCATTTCACATTCTCCGTCCAGTGGTTTCACAACGACAAAGGAGGTCCAATTCCGGAAGGTCCCGAACGATCCGTGTCAGTTGCCGCGTGAATTCTTGTTTCCTCTCCCTGGGAAGAAGATCCGCGCACTGGTCTGGGGCTTTCTGATGTAGAGCGAACATCCAATCGCCGCCTAACGGGCGTCATGCGTGTCGCGGATGCCGGCGATGATCGGCATCCGCAGTCAATTGCCGCCCGGGTTGGACGCGTTGGTCACAACCTGTAGCAATCTCCGTCTCGTTCGTGCTAACTTCTTCGGCAATGGTCATGCTCTCCTGCTTCGCTGCCTTCCACTTACCTGTCTGAACTCAATTCGGACCGGGGCGTATCGGCACCTCTGCTCGCGGCCGTTGACCACCCGGCCAATTCCGTCACCCTGTCATCCGGGAAGGGAGAACCCATGCAACACGTTTGCCTTGCCATGCACGAAATCCGCCGCTTGCTGCTCGCCGCAGTGCTGATTCTTCCGCTGTCCGCCTGTGCCAAAGCCACCTACATCAAGAACGCTTCCGCCACCCAGCTCGAGGGGTTGCTGTCCGCGCAACAGAACGTCTCCGACTATCAGCTCCACGCGGATGAATTATTCGATTCGGCCATGGAATTACGGAGAGAAGCCCGGGTCCTGAAGCGCACCGTCGAGACGGTCAAGGCCAACAATGACCCCGATCCCCTGGGAGCTTCCGCCGCCGTCGCCGTGAGGATCGCGCAGATTCAGGCTCAGGAAGCGCGCCGCCCCGGCCCGTTGCGGAAACTGCGCCCGAAACACGAGGAGCAGATGGACGTTCTCAGCAGCCTGTTGGACCTCCTGTACCGGAGCCAGGCTTTGATTCACGAGTACATCATGACCGACATCGGTCCCAGCGCCGATCGAATGACCGAGATCGGCACCGGTCTGGACGGCCTTCTGAAGCGCCAGGACGGGAGGACACCACAATGACGCGCGCATCCACGCTCTTCGCCCTCGTACTCCTGCCTCTGTCCGCCGGCGCTGCCCCCGCCAAAGACGCCCCCGCGGGACTCGTTCAGTTGTCCGAGAAGATCACCGGCGCGCTGGACCGGATCGAAAAGAAACTACGGCACGACAAACAGGCTTGGCAGGAGGCCATGGAGTTCTATTTCGGGGCGGTTCAGTCGGAGCTGACTCAGGCACGGCTCACGCGCCGCGAGTTCCAGCATGCCGAGCTTGCCCTGCGCCTGCGGACGTCTTGGACGAAGGAGCCGTTCCGGACAGCGGTTCTCATGCGTCTCGCCGAGATCGACCTGGCGGCCGATGAAGTCTCGGCGGCCCAGTTGCGCCGGCTCCGGGGGATCGACGGTCAACGCCGGGCGGAGCTCGACCGGCTGATCGCGCTGGTCAGCCGGCTCCGGATCGGACAGTTGGAACTGACCCGGTACCTGTCCGACACGTCGCTGTCCAAGCGGATCGGCGAAATCGATCTGTCCCGCGTGGCCCTGGCCGTGGCCGAGGCCCGGCGCCTCCGCAGGTCGCCTGCGGTCGAGCAGGAGAAGGCAGAGGCCGTTGTCGAGAAAGAGCGGGACCGCCTGGAGGAAGCTGTGGAGGGCTTCCGGGAATTTCTGGACGTGCTGGACCGGGCGATCGAACTGGTTCCGACCGAGGAGTAGGGAATGTCTTTGAACATGGGCAACCTGATGGGAATCGCCAAGGACACCCGTTCTCTCTTTGGAGAGGTCGCGGGCCTGCGGGACCAGGGAAAGGACGCCAAGACGGCGGAATTGGAGAGCGCCGCGCTGGCTGCCATCGAGAGGGTCCGGGAAGCGATCGGCAGTGCCGGAACAGCCGGGTCCGCCGAGAGCGGCGAAGTCAAGAGAGTCCTGCTGCAAGAGCGGGAGGTCATCGAGGACCGGCTCGTCTACGACATCGAACTCGACGCGGGCGAATACTCGGATCTCCTGGAGCAGAAGGGGGATATCAACGTGAAGCTGTTCGCGTTGACCGTCGGCGCCGTGCTCACGTGGGACCGGCTGTTCACCGCAGACGAGCTGGACGGCCTCCGCGCCGGCGTCGACGCCGCGGCGCAGGAGGTCCGGGAACGCAAGGAGTTGGCGGGACTCGTAAACGGCATCTTCAAGGCGTTCTCCATCAGCCTGAAGATCGCCACCAGGATCGCGGGACTCCCGGGATAGTGTGACCCTGCGGCGGAATGCCGCGGTAAAAAGAGCCGTCTGCGATTCAACGGAAACATCCTTTTTTTCTTGGATTTGGAGGACGACATGAGTGACTCGAGCAAGTTCATGACCGATAGCGGCGGCAATCCGTCCGCAATGCGCCTGATGTCCATGTTGGCGTTGATTGTGGCGGCGGTGCTCGCGTGCGTCGAGGTGTTCGGCTGGGGGTCGGGCGGCAAGACCGAGCTCGTCCTGTACTTCCTGGTCGCTGCATTCGCCCCGAAGGCTGTGCAGAAATTCGCCGAGTGAGTTAACGCAGGAGAATCAGGAGAGGCGACGTGGAGGGGCGACTTCCCAGTTGCGCGCTCCCGCCTTGCCGCATTGTTCCAACGGAGTCTGGTGGCTGGAAAGCTGCCGCTCCCGGAGGGGACAAGGCAGCTGTGTCGAAAGGATATGGTGCTCACGACCTGGTTCTCTCCCCATCCTATCCCGCCTGATATTCCTATCCCGAAACCGAAAGAAAGCAGGGTTCCTGGAAGTTGACTCCGGCTTCAACGAACCATAGGCTGATCTCCACATACGGGCAGGCTTCGTTTCTTCGATCCGTCCTAGGAGCCTGCGCGGCAGAAATTGATCTACTGCGAAAGCGGTAGAATCGGTCCATATTTCCCCGATTTCTCGGCGAATAGAACGACTATGCACCTCAAAATCGAGAAAATCTGGCCTCGATTCCCCGATTTCTCGCTACGATCATTCCTACCGCGCAGACTCCTGGTTCTCCGGAAGGGAGTCGAAGGTCTTGAAATCTCACAAGTTTGGACCAGGGCTATTGATCGGCTTGGTAGCGGTGATCGGCCTGTTCGCCGGCGTCGTCGACGCCCGCGCTCAGTCCCCCTTCTACCTGCGCGTAGGCGCCGAGACGGGCTCGATTTCGGTGGAACACACCAAGAAAGTGACCATCGGGGACGGGTCCGGTTCCAGCACATCCTCCTCAATGGGCCTCGCGCTGGCCGGCAGCGTGGCGGCCGGGTTGCGCCTCGGCGTGCCCGGGAACTGGCTGGTGGGGGGCGAGGTCGAGGGGATCGTCTCCAGCCGGCGCAAGCTGGAGGGCACCATCTCTCCGACCCGGAGCGGGAACGTGCACGACGTCTGGCCCGGCCGGTGGGACTACAGCGACTTGGCGGGTGCGGGCGGCAACATCATCCTGGGACGGAGAGTCGCCGCCGGCCTCGCCCAGGTCTACGTCTTGGGCGGAGTCCGTCGTACCTGGACCGAGTTCGCCAGCGGAGCAACGAATCCCGAGACCGGAGTGGCCGGGGAAGACCGCGAGCGCCTGGGAAGATGGCCGTGGTCGATCGGCGCGGGGACCACCCTACGGCTCAAGTGGCCGGTGGACTTCCGAATCCGCTACTTCCGTTCGCTTACCGACTGGGTGGTTGCCGACGAGTCTGTACGGCTCGATTACCGACACACCACGAACGGCGTGCTGATCTCCGTCGGGATTCATGTCTTCGGCTAATTGGCTGGCGTTGGAATTCAATACTCGGTGGGTCGGATGCCGTAGGTTCCGCCTGGTTCCTCCGGCTTTTTCTACACCGGCATCTTTGGTCTGATACGCCAACCCGTCAAAAGCCTCATCCGCCGGAACGGCCGAGCCTCATCTCTGTTTTCGTTGCACGCGCGGCAACCTGCGCGTGCGTGATCCCTTCAGGCAACTTCGTCTCGGGCGAAATGACGGCCCACGCCAACTGATCCAACGTGATAACCGCGCCGCGCAAGTCCGCTCCAGAGAAGTTGGCGCCGGTAGTTTCCGCATCCGAATTCCCATTGCCGGAGTCTCTCGGCGACGGTCCACACTGGTCCCTCCGTCACCGCCCAGGAGGTCTCGGCCTCTGAGCCCGAAATGGCCGGAAGTCGACCTTGCAGCCGTGGTTGGACAGAAAGGCGAGAAACTTCTTGTAGTCCTCCTTGGGCAATCCGAAGTAGTGGACCAGGCGCTGATAGCTCCCTCCGCAGGCCTCCAGGCCAAGGGAGACGATCTGACGAAGGTCGTCCCGGGTCAGGTCGCGGCGCAGGTAGACGTCTCGTACGTCATCCCAGAAGTCGGCGTGGCCGTCCACCATCCGCTCCACGAGATCGGCGAGCATCTCGACTCGGGAGGACTTCTTCTTCGGGCGTGCAAGCCGGGAAGATACCTCGGGCAGGTCTATGGTCTCATCACAAAGGTGATAGGCGCTTTCCAGGATATTTTCCAGCTCCCTGACGTTTCCCGGATAGTCATATCGGCCCAAATGGAACCGGGCTCTTGCGGAAAGGGCCTTCCTGGTTCCCCAGCGCTGGTTGAAGGAGTCCAGAAAGAACTGGGCCAAGTGGGGGATGTCCGTCGGCCGTTCCCGGAGTGGAGGAACCTCCAGGTAATACACGTTCAGCCGGTGATAGAGGTCTTCCCGAAACAGACCCTTCGCGATCAGATCCTCCAGGGGCTGGTTGGTGGCCGCGACGATCCTCACATCCACGGCGCGTTCCCTGGTTTCGCCGACGCGCCGCACCTTCCGCTCCTGAAGCACTCGCAGCAGGCGAACCTGGAGGTCCAGGGCAAGGGTCCCGATTTCGTCCAGGAACAGCGTCCCGCCTGAGGCGGCTTCGAAGAGTCCAGGCTTGTCCCGCACGGCACCGGTGAAACTTCCCTGACGGTGCCCGAAGAGCTCGCTTTCGATGAGCTCCTTGGGGAGCGCGCCGCAGTTGACCGGAGTCATAGGGCCGCGCGAGCGGTAGCTGTAGTCGTGGAGAGCCTGAGCAACCAGTTCCTTGCCGGTTCCACTTTCTCCGAAGATCAGGACGGTGGCGTCGGAGCGCGCGGCCCGTTTGATGTGGTCGAACAACGTCTTCATGGATGGGTGCTCGCCAATGATTGTCCTGGAATCTCTCAGGATGAGGGGTGAAGCGATTTCGAGCCGCTCCGCAGCGGGTTCGGTCCGGATCGGCAGTTGCCATTCCAGGAGTTTGACGGCGCACGCCAGAAAGTCCATGTCCTCTTCGGACATTCCCTGAAGGGGTGGTTCCAGATAGAGAAGAGCCAGCAGTTCTCCGTCTGCGTAGAACCGCATCGCCAGAGATCCGTCCTTCCCGTGAATGTGCTCCAGCGACTCCTCGAACACTGGACCATCATTCCCTCGGGGGAGGTACTGTCGTCCACTCCTGACGCATTTGCCGCAGTGAGCGATCCGATGGAATCGCTGGGAAGAATGATCCCGGCCGAACAGGTTCGCGCCCAACTCCGGAACCCCCGCGGCGAGACAGTCCAGGGCCGCCTCGGCGAAATCGGCCAGTCCGCCACGTTCCCCCATGGACGAAACCAGTTTGTGTAGATGTCCCAGGTACCTGGGCGTGGGATGCCTGGAAATCCGGCGGAACACCTGGTCGCGTTCGGTCTCGATGGGCGAGATGAAGCGTTCGGAGAACGAACTTCGGAAGTCGGGGGACAGATGTACTGCTCTTTCCTTCAAGATCTGCAGAGCCCGTGAGTAGCTCCGGACCCCGTTCTGGCGATCGCCGCTCGTGACCTCGGCCCTGGCCCGCACCCGATACAACTCGGCTTCGAGTCCGGGCCGATCCATGTGTTTGACCAGTTGAAGTGCCCGAAGAGAAAGGACGCGGGCGCGGTCGGGCGAGTCTTCCGCCAGCAGATGTCTCGCCCTCAGGCGATGTGCCGCAGCGAGCAAAGGCAGGTAAGAATGCTTCATCGAAAGGTCGGTTGCCTT
This sequence comes from Acidobacteriota bacterium, assembly GCA_965263035.1. GTDB lineage: Bacteria > Acidobacteriota > UBA6911 > RPQK01 > JAJDTT01 > JAJDTT01. The sequence goes on along the minus strand of OZ253580.1, from coordinate 1,635,935 downwards.
TCGAATGCAACTTTCGGCGCCGGAAGATCGGCCCAGCGCCAAGAGAGTATCCGCAAGACTCAGGAGCCCTTTCACCCGGTAGTATGGCGTATACGACGCCAGGGTCTCTCTTGCCTCGGTAGCGGTGTCGTACGCTTGCTCGTACTCGGCCAGATCCTGGTGAATCCTGGTCTTGAGGAGAAGAAAGCGTCCCTTCTCGCGACCGAGTTTCCGCACCTTGAGAGGGGCGAGCGTCTCCAAAGCCCGGTCCGGGCGACCCAGCAGGACCCAAGTCCAACTCGACGCCAAGGTGGCATCGACAAAGGACGAGAACACGGGGAGGTCGGCACACTCTTCCAAGGCCGCAGCGCCGACACTGACGGCGGTCTCCAGTTCCAGCAGATAGTTCAGGTTCTTCGTCAGTTCGATATGGAGTTCGATTTCGGTATGTCGATTCCGATTCAGGTCTCGGTTCTTGGAGATCAACTCCCTCAACCGTGGCGCCGCATGTCTGTGACGGCCCAGCTTTCGGCTGTGGATCGCCAGCGCTCTCTGCGCCAGAATCGCCAATTCGGGATTGCCATATTCCCTGGCCAGAGACAGGCTGTATCGAGCTGAATCTCTGGCTGATTTGAATTTTCCGAGATCGGAATACAGGACGGAGAGGTTCGTGATACGACTCATCAGGCTGATGGCTCGACATCGTTTGATTGCTGATCGAACGGCGGCCAGTTGCCAATGGATGGCTTGGTCCAGATCTCCGGTGGCATACGCGAGGGACGCGAAGGCGTGGTGATATTTTTCGGCCAAGGACGCGTCCTGCTTGCTCTGAATTAGCATCTGAGCGGCCACCCGGCCGACCTCCAGGTGTTTTCCCATCCGGCTCATGGCGAAGAGCCACTTTCCCTGGAGTTCTCCCTGCAAGAATTCGGTGGATGCCTGGTCCAGGACGGAGAGGGCTTCCTGCAGGGTATCGATGCCTTGTCCCATTCTCCCGAAGTGGATGTGGGTCTGGGCGACTACGGAAAGGAGGTACACTCGATCATCTGCCAGCAGTAGTCCTGAATCGAGTTGCTTCAGACAATAGTCGTGGCACTCCTGCAGGCTGCCGCCCAGATACATGATCTCAGCCGATTTTTTGACGCTGTCCCGGCTGTCTATAGGTAGCGCTCCCAGCCGCAACGCGCGACGAAGCAAGCTCGAAGCGTCCGCGTATGCTCGTCGTTCGCACAATCGGAGCAGTGCTTCCCAGATGTACTGCCTCACCTTGCCGATTTCGTGTGCGGACAGGTAGTGGCGCACCAGATCCTGCAGCAGGAGCGTGTCATCCGACTTCAGGAACCGGTTCTCTAGGACACTGCCGATGCGTCGGTGAATCTGCTGGTATCTGGTCGAAGATTCGCCGATTCGTTGGACCATGGTCCCGGCAATCCAGTCGTGCGCCACCATGACGCCGGGGGCGTGGAGGCGCCCCGAAACACGGACCAAGTTGAGGCGATCCAGGGCGTAGATCTCTTCCGAGAGTGAATCGGCCGGGGTCTGAAGAATCCTGGCAAGTCTGCCGGCCGATATTGGTTTTCGTATGAGGGCCAGATGATCGAGGACTTCCCGTTGGTCCGGCGTGAGCCGATCCAAACGGCCGGCAATTTTTTTGGATGCCGCCGCGGGCAGGAAAGAATCCCTGGTTTGGATCGGTGAATACTTCCACTGCCCGGAACGAAAGTTCAATTGTCCCGTTTCGTGCAGATAACGAAGAGATTCATGAATATTAAAAGGATTGCCGGTGCTTTTCGGCAGTATCGTAGAGGTGACGGCTGGATCCGGACCTCCAAGCAAAGTTTTGACGAGCTGCTCCGACTCGATGTGATCGAGGTGTGACAGCCGGACTTCCTTCAAGTGTCCAAACTGTTCCAGCTCCAATTTCAACGTGTTCCAATATCCTGGAAGTTCATCGGTGCGGTAGTTGCCGACGAAGAGGATTGGTATGGGATCGTCTCCAAACGCGCGTCTGTATAGTTCCAGAGAGCCCTCATCCATCCATTGAAGGTCGTTGATGCAGAAGACGACCGGAGAGAGTGACGACGCGTTCCTAAGAAACGAGAGCAGATTCTCGGTGAGCTGTGTGGAGTTTTTCGCCTCCTGCCAAGTGTCGGTGAACCTCCAGCGCTGGCCGAGCTCGGATTCTGCCTGGAATGCTTCCAGGATCCCCCCTCCGGGATGATGGCTCACCGAAAACGTTCTGGTTCTCCGGAGCCGTGCCGCCGATTCGACCCGTTTCATAAGGGCCGTTTTTCCGATTCCGCTGTGACCCGCGATGGAGACGAATCGAGGTTGTGGATCCCGGACATGGAGATCCAAGGTTTGGCGGAGCGCAGTGGACTCGTCTGTCCTGCCGATAAGCGAGCAGCGGAATCGTGGGGATGGAGGAGCGGCCGAGCGGCTGTCCCCCTGTAACACGGCGCTCACATAGCTGGCTGAAGAGGGTCGAGTTCCCGGATCCTTCTGAATGAGATCCAGAATCAGTTGCTCCACGTTGGCTGGAATGTCGGGATTCAATTTCCGGGGCCGGGCCGGGTAGGTCAGGGCCTGTTTCTGCAGAAGGACGTCGGGGTTCTCCTCCCGATAGGGATCGTGGCCTGTAAACAGCCGATAGAGGACCATTCCGAGCGAGTAGAGGTCGTTTTGTGTCGAAGTGGTTCCATTGCTGATCCACTCTGGTGAGGTATACCGAATGACATCGGCCTGCAAAGACTTTCCGGACGGGCACTGCTTGGGAGCCGGAAGGTTGAGAAGCAATTCCCCGGAGCTCCCCACGAAAAGGTGGGAAGGTTTCAGATAGCCGCAGAGGAAATCCCTGCTGTGAAGGTAGGCGAGCAGCTCTGCGAGCTGGGCGGAAAACTTCATGGCTTGGGTAGGGGGCAGGCGCCCTCTCTTTGCGCCGATGAGTTTCCGGGTCAGGTAATCGCAGATGAAGCCGGGGCGTTTCCCTCGAAAGGCGACGTCTTGGACCGGATGGAGCCATGGGTGATCGAGCGCCGTACGCATTTCATGCAAGCGCTCCACATCCAGAAGGCCTGTCCGGGACGTGATCTTTCCCGGCAGTAGACTCAGAACTTTGTTTCGGGCGGTATCCCACTCGTCAACGGCCAAGTAGACTCGCAGGTCCGGCCCGGGTTCCAATGGGCGAAGAATTCGGTAGCGTGAAGACACTGAGGCACTCCTTCGATCTGCACTGGCACAGAGAATTTCCCGAGACTCCGACCAGACGACTTTTCGAAAGAGAACAAACCGATTGCAGAGCAACCGAGTTACAGATCAAGGATTGATCTGCTATGGCTAGCGAGGGTTTCCAGGTAAGAGTGGGCCTGGGCCGACTACACCGAGCCGTCGACACCAGACCTCCACTTCCGTGAATCTTTGTAGGTGATCGCTCAAATGAGCCACGGTGGCAGTAAACGCCACCGTTGAGAGAAAATCAAGTCCGGGCCGGGACGGAGCGCGTAATTCTGGAAGTGATCCATGCCGACGACAGGTGTCAGCATCATCATTCCCACGCACAACCGCCGGAAAACACTGGCCCGGGCTGTGGAATCAATACGGTCACAGACCTTTCCCGACTGGGAACTCCTCATCGTCGACGACGGTTCCAGCGACGGCACGGATCGGGACTGGTCAGACCCCGGCGATTCGCGGATCCGGTATGTACGAACCGGACACAGGGGCGTCAGCGCCGCCCGCAATCTGGGGATTCAGCAGGCGAAAATTCCTTGGATCTCGTTCCTCGACAGCGATGACACGTGGCTCCCCAAGAAGCTGGAGACTCAGCTTGCGGCGCTGAAGTCCCACCCAGACGACCTCGCCGTCCACTCCGACGAGATCTGGATCCGCCGCGGCCGCCGCGTGAACCCCAAGAAGATCCACCGCAAGTACGGCGGCTGGGTCTACCGCTACTCTCTCCCCCGCTGCGTCATCAGCCCCAGTTCGATCCTCCTCTCCCGAAAGCTGCTGGACCGTTGCGGAGGCTTCGACGAAGACTTTCCCGTCTGCGAGGACTATGAACTCTGGCTGCGCATGTTCGCCTGCCATCCCATCTGCTTCGTGGACCAGCCCCTGGTAGTCAAGACCGGCGGGCATGCCGACCAGCTTTCCAGGAGCACCTGGGGACTGGACCGTTTCCGGGTCCGCGCCATGGTGAAGACCGTCGAAAGCGGGATCCTGAGCCTGCAGCAGGAGGCCTGGACCGACGCCGAGATCGTTCGCAAATCGGGAATCCTGGCGGGGGGGTGCGAGAAACGTGGTCGGACTGAAGAAGGTCGCTACTACCGTGGGCTTGCCGAATTCTGGAACGAGCGGCACCGCGAGCGAGTCTCGCAGTTGAGCTTCTGACCCGGGCTACTCCTTGCCCTTATCCTTCGCCTTTTCCTGCTTCTCCTGCTCGTCCCGGAACCTCCGCTGCTCCCGTTCCAGCGCCCGCCGGTTCCACTTGTCCATGGGGTCGAACGGGGCGTAGTAACCTCGCCGGTGGCGAATCCGGACGTCGTCCGCCTTCACCTCCACCTCGATCTTGCGGAGGGTGCCGTCCTTCTTCTTGTTGGTGGGGACGTAGGTCAGGTTGTACTGGCTGCGCAGTTCCTGGTCGATGGTCGTGAAGGCCTCCGCCAGGTTGTTGCTGGAGTGGGGGAAGAAGACCGTGCCACCGGTGTTCTCGGTCAGGTTTTCCAGCGCATCGTCGCCTCTGGCGTCCTCACCCGCCCCGAACCGGGTGGTGCTGATGGCGTAGATGGTGGATTCGGCCATATAGGCCATCCGGAGCGTCTCGTCGAAGGTGTGGACGCTGGTCAGGTCCGACCCGTCCGAGAGGACCAGGATCGTCTTGCGGCCGTACTCCTGCAGCATCTTCTGCTCCGAGATCAGGTAGATGGCGTCGTAAAGCGAGGTGCCTCCGCCCGCCCTCAGGTTGTCGATCTCGGCCAGCAGCGCGTTGGGGTTGGAGGTGAAGTCGTGCAGCAGCGTCACCCCGGTGTCGAATTCCAACAGCAGCGCCTTGTCGGTGGGCCGCATTACGTCAAAGAGGAAGTCTGTGGCCACCTCCTTCTCGAAGCCCAGCTTGAGCCGGACGCTGGCGCTGGCGTCCACGCAGATGGCGATGGTCAGGGGCAGATTGGTCTGGGCGGCGAAGTTGGTGAGTTGCTGGCGGCGGCCGTCCTCCTTGATGATGAAGTGCTGCGGCGAGAGGTTGGTGACGAAGCGGCCGGTCTTCTTGTGGTGGACCGCCACCAGGACGTTCACCGCGTCCACCTCCACCCGGAACGGTTCCAGCGGATCGTCTCCGGCCTCGGGGCTCGACTGGGCCAGGAGGCCCGGGATCAGGGCCAGGACGAGCAGAACCCGGGTGAGCAGCTTCGCCAGCAGGAGGTGGCCCGGCGACCGCCAGAACGAGACTCTCGCCCGGGCCCGCTTCTCTTGCGCGGAAACCCCCGGCCGAGTCGTCCAGCCGTCTCCGCGCGGCGGGCCGCCCTCCCGCTCCCGCAGACACAGCGAGCATGCCAGCGCCCTCAATTCTCGTCTCTTGACCTCGAAATTCTTTTTTGAGAATTCGAGACTCTTCAGCCGGCTTCGTGGGGACATTCGCCGGTCCATTATTCCAAAACCGCCAGAGCCGCTTCAAGTTCCGGGGGCAGGGGACTCTCGAAGCGTACCCGCCGTCCCGTGCCGGGGTGGACGAAGGCCAGGGAGGCCGCGTGGAGGAAGTTGCGTCCCATCCGGACCATGTCCGATTCGCGGATCGAATCGGGAAGTTGGCGAAGCCGCCGGCCGCCGTAGGTGTCGTCTCCCACCACCGGGTGTCCCAGATGGGTCAGGTGGACCCGGATCTGGTGCGTCCGCCCCGTGTGGGGCGCGACCGTGACGTAGGTGAAGCCGGGGTGCCGCGAGAGCACCCGGTAGCGGGTCAGGGCGGGGCGCGGCTTGCGGGTCCGGGTCGAGATCCGGGTTCGGGATCGGGGATGGCGCCCGATAGGAACGTCGATCTCGCCCCGATCCTTCTCCACCGAGCCGTGCACCAGGGCCAGGTACCGCTTCTCCACCTCCCGGCGGGCGAACTGGCGGGAGAGAAGATCGTGCGCCTGCTCCGTCTTGGCCACCACCAGGAGTCCCGAGGTCCCTTTGTCCAGCCGGTGCACGATTCCCGGCCTGACGGTTTCCTCTCGGCTCAGCTCCTCCAGATGGTAGGCCAGGGCGTTGGCCAGGGTCCCGCTCCGGTTGCCGGCTCCCGGATGCACCACCAGTCCCGCCGGCTTGTCCACCACCAGCAGGCACGAGTCCTCGTGGAGCACGTTCAGGGGAATCGGTTCCGGCGTCAGGTGCGAGGGCTCCGGCGGGGGCGGGTCCACCTGGATCTCGTCTCCCGGACGCAGCAGGTAGCTGGGCTTGCGGCTCTGGCCCAGCACCAGGACCCGATTGCCCTCCACCCAGCGCCGGATACTGCTGCGGCTGAACTTGGAGAGGCGGCCGCTCAGGTAGGCGTCCAGGCGCCGGCCTGCGTCGCCCGGGCTCACCCTGAGACGGATCGTCTCGGTTCGAGTCTCGTCTGTTTCAACCACGGCGTGAAGGAACCGGGTTTCTTTTCATGTAGCGGTAGAGCAGCAGGCCGCAGGGAACGAGCAGCAGGCTGATGAACTGGGAGGTGGAGAGAGCTCCTCCGAGCACGAAGCCCCGGTCGGCGTCGCCCCGGAAGATCTCGATCCCGAAGCGCAGGATCGAGTAGCAGAGGAGGTAGGCGGCGAAGACCTGTCCCTTGAAGCGCCGCGCCCCGTGCAGCCAGAGCAGGAAGAGAAACAGCGTGAACGTCGCCAGCGATTCGTAGATCTGGGTCGGGTGCAGAGCCACGTTGATGGGCACGCCCACCACACGATGGGCGTACTCGCTGGTGAAGGTGACGGCCCACGGGAGGGAGCAGGGTTGCCCGTAGTCGCACCCGGCAGCGAAACAGCCCAGACGGCCGATGGTCTGCCCCAGAGCGATGGCCGGCCCCGCGGCGTCCGCCACCGTCCGGAAGTCCATGGACGGTTGCCGCCGGACGTAGAGATAGCTGCCGGCCATGGCCCCCAGCAGGCCCCCGTAGTAGACGCCGCCGGCCTGCCAGAATCCCAGAGTGAACAACCTTGAGGGGTCCTGCACCAGATAGGTCTTCCAATCGGTGAGGATCATCAGCAGCTTGGCTCCGACGATGGCCGAGAGGATGATGATGAATCCCAGGTCCCAGCTCCGCTGCCGGGGTACGCCGTCGCGGGCCCCCAGCCGGGCGAAAAGAAAGATGGCCGACAGGCAGGCGGTCGCCAGCAGCGCCCCGTAGGTGTGAAGGGTCAGGGGTCCGATTTCCAGCAGCTTGGGAAACATGGTGTTTGAAGGGCTTGCGAACCGGCCGGCGTCCTGGTGAATTTACGAGAGAGACTGGGAGGGGCGATTTTCTTGTCGCCCATCCTTATTTCCCTCCATGCCTCTATGTTGCATTCGAAGTGCGGCGGCAAGAAAGCCGCCGCTCCCACTACTTCTTGTCCCGCTTGGCCTCCTCGATCACCTTTTCGGCGAAGTCCGGCGGAACGACATCGTAGTGGGACTTCTCCATATGGAAGCTGCCCCGTCCTCCCGTCATGGAGGTCAGTGTCGGCGCGTAGTTGAGCATCTCCGCCATCGGGACTTCGGCATGGACCACCTGCATGCCGGTCTTGATGTCCATGCCCTGGATCCGTCCCCGCCGGGAATTCAGGTCGCCCATGATGTCTCCCGAGTTCTCCTCCGGCACGTAGACCTCCACCTTCATGATGGGCTCCAGCAGCACCGGCTTGGCCTGTTCCATGGCCTTGCGGAAGGCCAGCGACCCCGCGATCTTGAAGGCCATCTCCGAGGAGTCCACGTCGTGGTAGCTGCCGTCGTAGAGGGTGACCTTGAAGTCCACCACCGGATACCCGGCCACGAACCCCCTCTCCGCCGACTCCACGACCCCCTTTTCCACGGCCGGAATGAAATTCCTGGGGATGGAGCCGCCGAAGATCTCATTCTTGAACTCGAACCCGGAGCCTCGGGGCAGCCCTTCCATCCGGATCTTGCAGTCTCCGAACTGCCCGTGTCCGCCGGTCTGTTTCTTGTGCCGTCCGTGGACGTCGGCGGTTCCGGCGACGGTCTCCCGATAGGGCACCTTGGGCGGCTTCAAAATGACGTTGACGCCGTACTTGCGTTCCAGCTTGGCCACCGTCACTTCCACGTGCAGCTGACCGGTGCCGGAGAGCAGAAACTGCTTGGTCTGGGCGTCGCGGCGGAACGAGATGGAGGGGTCCTCTTCGATCACCCGCGCGATGGCGTTGCCGATCTTGTCTTCGTCACCCCGCGACTTGGGCTCCACGGCGAAACTGATGGCGGGCTCGGGAAACTCTGCCTTGCGGACGATGCTGCGGGCCGTGGGTGCCGAGAGGGTGTCGCCGGTGGCCGTATTCTTCAGCTTCATCACCGCGCCCAGGTCTCCGGGCCGGAGCTCCGCCACGGGCTCGTAGCTCTTTCCCTGCGGAATGTGGACCGAACCCAGGCGTTCGTTGGATTCGGCGGTCCGGTTGCGCAGGTTCGAGTCCGACTTGACGGTGCCGGTGATTGCCTTCACCAGATTGATCCGCCCGGCAAAGGGATCGGCCAGGGTCTTGAAGACGTAGGCCGTGACGGGGCCGTCCTCAGAGATGGAGAGCTCCACCTCCTCCTCCGTTGCCACCGTCAGGCCCGGAACGGGAGTCCTTTCCAGGGGATTGGGGAACAGCTCCACCATGGCGTCCATGAGCTGCTTCACCCCCATGTTCTTTCCGGCCGACACGCAGAAGGCGGGGACGATGGACCGGTCGACGAAGAAGCTGCGCAGCCCCTGCACCAGATCGCTCTGGGTCAGGGTGCCCTCCTCGAAGTACTTCTCCATCAGATCGTCGTCGCTTTCGGCCACCATTTCGATCAGTTCTTCACGGCGCTGCGCCGCTTCCTCCTGAAGCTCGTCCGGAATGGCCGTTTCCTGGAAATTCCCGCTTCCGTCCGTTTCGTAGACGTAGGCCTTCTCGCCGATCAAGTCGATGATCCCGCGGAAGGACGCCTCCTCACCCATGGGAATCTGCACCGGCACCACCGTCCTGCCGAAAGAGTTGTGAACCGACTCGAGGCTTCTTGCGAAGCCGGCCCGGTCCCGGTCCAGCTTGTTGAACACCACGGCCCGGGCCAGCCGATGCTCTTCGGCGAATTCCCACGCCTTTTCCGACTGCACCTCCACTCCGGCCGTGGAATCGACCACCAGCAGGGCCGAGTCGGCCCCCATCAGGGAGGACTTGGCGTCCAGGATGAACGCCGGATAGCCCGGGGTGTCGATGATGTTGATCTTGCTGGATCCCCACTCGCAGTGGGCGACGGCCGTATTGATGGTGATCTGCCGGGCAATCTCGTCCTCGTCGTAGTCGGTGACCGTGTTTCCGTCCTCCACTCGACCCAGGCGGTTCACCGCTCCGGCCAAGTAGAGCATGGCGCTGGCCAGAGTGGTCTTGCCGGAGTCCCCATGACCGATCAGGGCGACGTTGCGGATCTCCCTGCTGCCGTAGACCTTCATGAACGGCTCCTTTCTGGGGTATAGTACGAAATTGAGCAATGTAGGATAGCAGCCTGTGGCGAAAGTCGCCACGGAGTTCGGCTGGCGTCCCGGCCCGGCCGGTCCTCCATCGCACAAGGCGAGCGCCCGCTCCGAGTGCTCGCACCGGATCTCCCGACAACATGTCCAAGGGACTTTTCATCCGCCTCCTGACTCCGCTGGCGCTGGCCGTCTGCTGCGGCCAGGGAGCCGGCGTCGACGGCCTTCAGGTCCTCCGGCACACCCGGGAGATGGTACGCCATGGTCCCCATCCCCCCGGAACCGAGGCCCAGCGGAGGGTGGGTGAGTACATCGCCGGGCACCTGGAAGCCCTTGGCCTCCAGGTGGACACCCACACCTTCCGCCCGGTCACCCCCCGGGGGCGCCTGCGAATGACCAACATCCGGGGCATACTCCCCGGCCGCGATGAACGGGTCCTGATCCTGGCCAGCCACTACGACAGCAAGTTCTTCGACACCTTCGAGTTCGTGGGGGCCAACGACGGCGCGTCTAGCAGCGGCCTGGTCCTGGAGCTGGTCCGGGTGCTGACGCAGGACAACCCCACCGGTCTCACCTTCTGGTTCGTCTTCTTCGACGGGGAGGAGGCGCTGGGTGACTGGAGCTCCGCCGACAGCCTCTACGGCAGCCGGGAGTTCGTTAAGCGGGAGCGGGACCGGGGAAACTTGCGCCAGGTCGGCGCCATGATCCTGCTGGACCTGGTGGGCGGCAAAGACCTGCGGATCTTCCGGGAAGGGAACTCCACCCCGTGGCTGAACGGGATCATATGGAACCAAGCCTCGCGGCTGGGCCACACGCGTTTCTTCCGGCCCTCGGGACGCACCTCCATCGACGACGATCACCTCCCCTTCCTCCGCGCAGGGATCCCCGCCGTGGACCTCATCGACCTCAACTACGCCCACTGGCACAAGCCGACGGACACGCTCGACAAGCTCTCCGGGCCCAACCTGGAAGTGGTCGGCGCCGTGGTCCTGGCCAGCCTGCCCGAGATCGCCCGGCAGCTGAAGCGAAAGTGACGTCCCGGCCGCGCCGCGAAACGGGCGCTGTCCTTTCCCTGCCCCAATCAGAGATCTGATCCATACCGGGCACGGGTCCGGTAGGATGATTGGCACCCAAACCTTGTCCACACCGGCCGTGAAGCGGAGGAGTCCCAGATACACGGACTGATATTCAGTGTCGTCGTTATTCTCATGCTGACCTCCCCCGGGGCGGATGCATGGGGGAGGCAGCGTGTCCAACCGCAGGCGCGGGAACGGCTGCAGTACGAGCCGGAGATGGTGGAGATTCCGGGTGGACGGTTCCGGATGGGGTGCGTGTCGGGTCGAGACTGTGTTGACTGGGAGCGTCCGGTGCATGAGGTGAGGGTGGAGGCGTTCGAGCTGTCCAAATACGAGGTGACGTTCGAGGAATACGATCGGTTCACGGAAGCGACAGGCCGGGCGTTCGCGGCGGACGAAGGCTGGGGCCGGGGACGGCGTCCGGTGATCAACGTGCCTTGGGCGGATGCGGTGGCGTATACGAGGTGGCTGTCGGCTGAGACGGGACGGCGGTACCGGCTGCCGAGCGAGGCGGAGTGGGAGTATGCGGCGCGGGCGGGGACGGCAACGGCATACAGTTGGGGGAACGGGATCGGCCGCAACCGGGCGAACTGTCGGGGCTGCGGCAGCCGGTGGGACGATCGGCAGACGGCGCCGGTGGGATCGTTCGGGCCGAACGGATGGGGCCTGCATGACGTGCACGGGAACGTGTGGGAATGGGTGCAGGACTGCTGGAACGAGAGTTACCGGGGAGCGCCGGCGGACGGAACGGCGTGGGAGCGTGGGGACTGTTCCCTGCGCGTCATGCGCGGCGGCTCCCTGGTCAGCGACCCCGGGTCCCTGCGCTCCGCGTACCGCCTCGGATACACCACCGGCGGGACCTTCGGTATCGGCATCCGGCTGGCCCGGACCATTACTCCTTGAATCTTTGGGTCTTTTCCTCAGGACTGATGATTGCCGGTGACCCGGAGGGAAATGCGGGGCATCAACTCTGATCCAACTGCCACAGCGGGAAGTAGAAGGGGAAGAGCGGCGTTTCGATCCCGGTGGTCTCTTCACCACGGACCGGGTGCGGGCCGAAGACCAGCGACGTCAGCTCCCGTCTCGACAACTCGTAGTGCCGCTCCAGCCGCTCCCGGCCCAGAATCAGGCCTTCCCTGGCGGAACGGAAGCTGATCCGCTCGGCGGCGTCGGTCACGCCGATCGAGAACTCCACCCGCCGGGACCCCGACCGCCGCTCCAGCCAGGGGCGGATCTTGTGCAGGAGACCCGTGGGACAGTTGATCCGGATCATCATGGATTTGGAGGTCAGTTGCCGGCGCCCGGGCAGTTTCCGCTCCAGCAGGCGCCCCGCCGCCGAGCCGGAGAGGGGGTCGTAGGACTGGACCTGGCCGCCTGCCGGCAACTTGCGGAGGGCGTGCGAATACAGGGTCTCCACGGCCTCCACGCTGCCGCCCGCTTCGATGAGTCCCGGCTTGTTACCGGCATCGGAGACGATCAGGTAACCGGTGGCGGTGCCGCCCTCTTCGGCCACCAGGGTGTGCATCAGAGGAAGCTGCATGAGTGCCTCCCACTCGGACCGTGACCGCCGCACGCCGTAGCCTTCGGCTTGGTGCATGGACCGTATCCGGTCCAGATACGCCCCGGTAGCCGAGTCGTAACGCACAATCCGCTCTCCGTGGTTCCGGAAACGGCGGCCGTCCTCGCGGGTGCAGTCATAGATCCATTCCTGGTAGCGGACGGGTTCGAAGGCGCCGTGTTCGTAAAAGGGAAAGGTGGCGATCTGGGTCCAGAGCACCGACAGGTCGCATCCCATCTCCTCCAGGCTCCGCAGGCAACTCCTGAGGCAGGCGAGTCCGTAGCCCCGGTGGCGGTGTTCCGGAGCCGTCGCCGTCGGCGAGATGATGCCGATGGTGAAGGAGACGTCTTCCACGTCGACGGTGCGGAGCAGGAAGGGAACCACGCTCACGACCCGACCGTCCACCTTGATGACCCGGATGTTGGGATGGTTGCTGGCCTGGTACACGAGCGGGTAGTCGGCCAGCATGGTCTGGTCCATGCCCTGGCGCATAGCGTCGTCGACCAGGCCGATGACCTCGGGAAGCTCTCGGTGCGTGCACTCTTGGACTCTTGGCATGTCGTCATCCTTTACTTGTGGGCCGCGGGTCAGGGGCGCCTGGGTGGGGCGACTTTCTTGTCGCCTGCTCCGGACTGAGGAGGGGGGACTTGCCGTCCCCCCTTGCCCCCCCCTGATCGGCGACAAGAAAGCCGCCGCTCCTTGCGGAATCAGCTTCCGGACGGCCCCCCGGACCTCTTCAGCCCCCTCGGCGTATCCCTGTCCCGGGTCCAGCCGGACCGGCCGGCCGAAGGTCACCGAGACCGGACCTCTCCTGGGCCACCGGCTGCCGGCCGGGAACACCTTGAACAGTCCCTCTACGTAGACGGGAACCACCGGGACCTTCAGCCGCACGCCCATCAGGCCGATTCCGGCTTGGAAGCTCGCGAGCGCGCCGTCGGGAGACCGCCGTCCCTCGGGGAAGACCAGGGGGCAGAACCCGTGGTCCAGGAGCTCGCCCGTATAGCGGAGACTGCGCCGGATGCCTCCCATCCGCTGGGGGAGGGGGTAGGCGTTGAAGCAGCCGCACGCCAGAATGTACTGGAGGCTGGCGGAGAGTCTCTCCCTCCACGAGAACCCGTCGGGGCGAAAGTGGGGCAGGAACCACTCCTGAACCATGGCCGGGACCAGCCGCCGGCGCCAGGACGGAGGCAACGCCGCCAGGATCACCGGCGTGTCCAGATGGCTGACGTGATTGGCGGCGAAGATCACCGGTGGACGGAGCCGCTTCAGCAGGTCGGCGCCAGTCACCGTCAGGGGAAGCCGGTTGCGAAGGAGCGGAAGCATGAAGCCCTCCCTCAGGCCGGTCCGCGCCCAGCGGACAGGCGTCCGGCGGGTCCAGTAGGGCAGGGGAGTCTCGACCCGGTCCCGGGCCATGGAAGTGTCGGGTCTCCGTTCTTCTCCTGTTTCCGCCGCATGCTGGCCGGCGGGCGTCGAACCGGTCAGGGCTGCCTCCAGTTTCTGGACCGTGCTGATGCGGGCCAATCCCTCTTCGTCGAGCTCCAGTTCCCGGCGGTCCTCCAGCCGGGAGAGGAGGTCGACCCGGTCCAGGGAGGACAGTCCCAGGTCTACATCCAGACGCTGGTCCCCGCGAATCTGCCGCGGGTCGAGGCCGGTGATCTGGGCCAGTACGGCTCGGGCAGGAGAGACCGATTCCCGACGGAGCGTCCCGCGCCCTTCGGCGACCCGGCGGGCCACCTGATGGCGCCGGACCTTCCAGGTCGACGGGGTTCTCGGGAAGTCCCCCTCCGGCCAGACGGACCAGCTCCTGACGCGCTGGTGGATTTCCAGGCGCTGATTGGCCAGACGGACCATCTCAGCCAGGTCCACCTTCCCGTCCGCCGGGATCAGGGCCCCGTGGACCACGTCTCCCACGGAGCTGGGTGTGGGTACGACGACGCTGTCCCGAATGCCGGGAAGCCGGTTCAGGACCGATTCCACGTCCTGAGGATGGACGTTGAGGCCGTCGGCCGTCACGATCAGGTCCTTCTTGCGGCCCTTGTAGTAGAGCACTCCCGTCTCGTCCAGCTCGCCCACGTCGCCGGTCCGGAACCACCCTTGGTCCAGGATGTCCGTGGTCTCGCTCCGGGAAGTCAGATACTGGGTGGCGACGCTCTCCCCCCGGACCAGGATCTCGCCGTCCGGAGCCAGCCGGACCTCCTGTCCGGCGAGGGGGCGTCCCAGGGCGCCGCGCTGAGGTCGAAACGGGTGGTTCACGGCCACCACGGGACTGGTCTCGGTGAGACCGTACCCCTGAAGCAGCGCGTATCCCAGTTCGGCCCACCACTCTTCCTGCCGCAACTCCAGCCGGGCCCCGCCCACCACGATGGCCCAGAACTTCCAGCCCAACGTCCGGTGCACCTGCCGGTACTTCCACCAACGGGCGGCCACTCCCGGCAGCCCACGCCTCTTCACCGGCCCCCAGGGAATCTCGACGCCCCGGCGCAGCCGCCGCTCCAGGCTGGTCAGGACCCGGGGCACCGAAACCAGGACCGAGACCCGATGCCGGCGGATGCAGTCCAGGATCGCGCCTGGATGGAGCTCGGACATGAACACCACGCCGCCCCCCAGGATGAGGGGAATGAAGAGTCCGGCGGATTGACCGAACATGTGGCTCAGGGGCAGGAGATTCAGGAACCGGACGGGCTGGAACGGTCTGGCGTATTTCCGGTAGCGGGCGATCTCACGGGCGAAGGGAGTCAAGTTGGCGCAAATGTTCCGGTGGCGGTGGATGACCCCCTTGGGCGAGCCCGTGGTGCCGGACGTGAAGACGATCTCCACCGGGTCGTCCGGTTCCAGCCGGACCTGAGGGAGCGTCTCACTCTGGGTCTTGAGCGCGGCCAGATCCCGGAACGACAGGCGTTCCACGCCGGTCTCCGGATGGACCTCCCGGCCGTGCACCAGCAGGCGCGCCTGGACCTTGTCCTGGATCCGCTCCACCAGCGCCGGGCTGGAGCTGGGGTCCACCGGAACGACCTGCACTCCTTGGGAAACGCAACTCCAGAATGCGACGATCCACTCCGGTTCATTCTCTCCCCAGAGAAGAAGCCGGTCTCCCCGCCGGATGCCCCTTTCCCTGAGATGCCAGGCGAAGGAGGCGATGCGGCGCCACAAGTCGGGATAGGAGAGGATGCGGGTGCGGAGACCGTCGTCGAAACGAACCGCTTCACCGGCCCGCCCCTGCAGCTGGGGGATCAGGTCGAGAAGGGTCCGCATCGAAGGAAATTCAGGAATTCAAGAGAAACAGGGTCGGGCGGCGATCGGGGATGGAATCGGCTCACCACATGGACTGATCCATCTCCACGCCGTCTTCCAGGTACCACAGTTCCGGACCGTAGCTGCGTGAGATGAGGAGGTAGACCTTGGTGATTTCCTTGGCGTCGGCTCGGGAGATCATCACCCGGAAGGTGAACCGTTCGCCCGCCTTGGGCAGGTTCGCTCCCTTCAAGCTCCAGCCGCGGGCGGATATCTGCGGCACCTCCCACCAACTGCTGGTGTGACCTTGGACGAAATCCATCTGCGGGATGGGCACGTCTTCCGTGCCCTGGACCAATTGCAGCCGGGCCTTGACCTTGCCTTTCGCGGTGCCGAATCCGAGCCGGTAGGAGTTCTCGGCCGAGAAATCGGTGAGGTCGACGGAGAGGATGATGTCATCGACCGTCGTCCTGATGACCGGAGACGACATTTCGACGCGATCTTGGCCCAGGGCCGGAAATGTCAGAAACATCACCAACAAAACGAACCGGGCCACTCTTGGCATCTTCATCCCCTTCATTACAGTCGCTTGGCGAACCTTATTTTTCGGCATCATAACACCAAGACGAGGAAAGAGGAATGAGGAAAGAGGAATGAGGAGTGAGAGAGGGAGTTTTTGGGAAAATGGGGTTGGTCCGTCCCACTCGGGATCTCGCCGGGTCCCGCCCCGAGATACTCACTCCACGCCTTCCCTCGCTTTTCTCCGGAAGCTATACTCCCGCTTACACTAAAGCCCGGTCCGCGCGACAAGGAGGTTTCCGTCGACCGTGGGAATCCGGGCCGTTGACTGGGATCAGCCTATGAAAGCCATCCGTGTGAACGAAAACGGGGGCCCCGAAGTCCTCCGGTACGAGGAGACGCCGGAGCCTGCGATCGGTCCGGCCCAGGCCCTGGTGGAGATCGAGGTTGCCGGGATCAACTACATCGATACCTACCATCGGTACGGTTACTATCCGATTCCCGTGCCCTTCACTCCGGGGGTGGAAGGAGCCGGGACCGTTCTCGAAGTGGGTTCCCGGGTGGAGGGGATTCGCGCCGGAGATCGGGTCTCCTACGCCATGAACCTGGGCTCCTACGCACAACGGGCGGCGGTGGACGCGTCGAAACTCGTGGTCCTCCCCGACGAAATGGAAACCTCGGTGGCGGCCACCCTCATGGTGCAGGGCCTCACGGCCCACTATCTGGCCCACGGGTCCTATCCGTTGGGCGAGGGCGACACCGCTCTGGTCCACGCGGCCGCCGGCGGCGTCGGTCTGCTGTTGGTACAGGTCGCCAAACTCCTCGGAGCGAGCGTCATCGGGACGGTCTCCACCGAGGCCAAGGCGGAACTGGCCCGGCAGGCGGGCGCCGACCATGTGATCCTCTATACGGAACAGGATTTCCAGGTCGAGGTGGAACGCTTGACCGGCGGGGCGGGAGTCCACGTGGTTTACGATTCGGTGGCCAAGACCACCTTCGAGCGGAGCCTGAACTGCCTGCGGCCCAGAGGCTACCTGGTCCTCTTCGGCCAATCCAGCGGACCCGTGGATACCTTCGATCCCCAGATTTTGAACCAGAAGGGATCCCTTTTCCTGACGCGTCCGAGCCTGAACCATTACGCGCTCACCCGAGAAGAGTTGATGGCTCGCGCCGACGACCTGTTTGCGTGGTACGCTGAAGGGGATCTGAAAGTGCGCATCGGTTCGACCTACCCGCTCGCGGAGGCCGAGGCGGCGCATCGGGCGCTGGAGGGGCGGAAGACCACAGGCAAGGTGCTTCTTCTGACTTCCTGACCTCCGGATTGGAGGAAGAGGAAAATGAGGCAACTCGGCCGGCGCATCGGTTTGCCGCTCCTTCTTGTCTTTCTTCTGCCTGTCCCCGGACTTGCCGAGCCGGACCGAAAAATCGCTCTGACCTTCGACGATCTCCCGGTCTTGGGCCCCGTGGGCTACTGGCGGCCCCGGGAAATCAGCAACATGATCCTGCGCGCTCTGAAGCAGCGGGACATTTCTGCGGCCGGCTTCGTGGTGGAAGAGCGCATTCAGGACGACTTGGCCACCTTCGTCGTGTTGGAGGACTGGGCGGACGCGGGGCACATCGTGGGCAACCACACCTTCGCCCACGTCGATCTTCACCAGCTCAAGGCCAAAGAGTTTCTGGAGCACGTGAGCGACGGCCAGAAGTATCTGAAGCTGCTGGCCAGATCCCGGAGGGGATTCAACTACCGCTATCTGCGGTTCCCCTACCTCCACGAGGGGGATAACGAAAAGAAGAAGAAACGGGTGGCCAAGGCGCTCTACCGGGCCAGTTATGAGATTGCTCCGGCCACCATCAAGACCGGAGACCGCCGGTTCAACCGGATCTTTCTCGACGTCGAGAACGACGACCCCGTCAGGGAGAGGCTCAAGGCCATCTACCTGGCGCACGTGGGCGAGGCGGTCGATTACGGCGAGGCCCAGTCCCAGGCCGTGTTCGGCCGGAACATCCCCCATATCCTCTGGCTGCATTGCGCCATCGCCACCGCCAGTTTCCTGGAGGACACGATTCAGATGCTCCAGGAACGTGGGTATTCCTTCATCTCCATGGCGGAAGCTCTGGAGGACCCGGCTTTCAGCACTCCTGAGACCTATGCGGGGCCGTTGGGCCTGAGCTTCATCGACCGGGTGGCCGCCACCCGCGGACTCCCCTACGACGCCGAGCACGGCGTGATCCGCGTGAGCGAGATCGAAGAACGGCTGCAGCAGGAACCGTAGCCCCCGTTGCTCACCGTGGGGCGCGATTCGGTCGAAACGCGCGAAGCTGGACGGCGGCCTTCAGCTGCGCCGGTCCAGTCCCAGTTCCGTCATCCGGCCCACCACCTTCTCCGTGTCCTGACGGGTCAACGGGCGAATCGGACGCCGAACTTCTCCCACCTCGAATCCCAGGTGCCGCAGCAGAACCTTGGCCGCGGAAAGGGGGGACCCGCTGATTCCCAGCAGAACGTCGATCATGGCGCAGGCTTTCCATTGCAATTCCCGAGCCCGGGCCAGGTCGCCTGCGTGGAAGGCCTGGTAGATTCCGACGAAGAGTTGAGGCATGAAGTTGTAAGTCAGACCGATGCCTCCTTTGGCCCCCATGACCAGGCCGGACAGGAAGATTTCGTCATTTCCCGAATAGACCAACAGGTCCGATCTCAGAAGTCCGATCTGCCGCATCAGGAAGTGGTTGCAGTCGCTGAACTTGATCCCCTTGACCGTAGGCAACCGGAGCAGATCGGTCATGAGGCCCACGGTCATCTGGGAGTGGGTGGCCGCGGGAATGTGATAGACGACAAGGGGCAGGGGCGTGGCCGAGGCGATGGCCGTGTAGTGCCCCACGATGGATGCCGGATCCGTGCCGTAATAGATGGGCGGGATGGCACTGACGGCGTCGGCGCCCGCCGCAGCGGCGTGACGCGCCAGATCGACGGCCGCCCGGGTGGAGACGTGTCCCACGTGGACGATGATGGGAGCCCTTCCGTCGGCCGCTTGGACGGTTGCTTCGGTGAGCGCCCGGCGTTGGTCCTGGGTCAACAACAGGCCTTCCCCGGTGCCGCCGGCGATGTAGAACCCGTCGACCCCGACTTCCAAATGCCACTCCATCAGGTCTCGGAGGGCTCCCGTCCGGATGTTGCCGCGGTCGTCCAAGGGGGTGACCAGCGCCGGATAAACTCCGTGAAATCGCTTCACTTTCGGATCTCCTCTCAGGTGCCGGCGGCCAGAAACCGCTCCGGTCCCCGGCTCCCGCGGGTCCTGGCCACCGCGGCTCAGCGACCCGGCGGAGCCGGTCTCTGACTTGACCGGCAAGATGATACGCGGAGGAAGCACCCTGGTAAACCGGGCGGCGCCCGGTTTACCTGTTCCCGCGGCCTGACTCAGCTTCGGCTCGGGCGCGCCAGGGTTCGTCCAATCATTCAATAATTTAATACGGAGTTGATAAGATATTAGAAAAGAGTATGCTTTTACCTTCATGCGCATAGAGTCCCTGAAGTTGTTTTGTGACGTCGTCCGCCTCCGCAGCTTCTCTCAGGCTGCCCGTCTCAACAGCCTCTCCCAGTCCGCCGCCAGCCAAGCCATGTTGCAGTTGGAGAGGAAACTGGGCATCAGCCTGATCGACCGTTCGACCCGGCCTCTGCAGACCACGGAACTGGGCAAGATCTATTACCGGGGATGCAAGAAGATGCTGGGCGAATACACGGAGCTTGAAGCTTCCATTCGTCAGGAGGGGGAGCGGATGGAGGTCACGGTGCAGGTGGCGGCCATCTATTCGGTCGGGCTCAGGGACATGAGCCAATACGTGGACAGCATCCGCCGGAGCTACCGGAACGCGGAGGTTCGCATCGACTATCTGCACCCGGATCGGGTTTATCGGAGGGTTGTGGAGGGGACGGCGGATCTGGGGCTGGTTTCGTTTCCCAGGAACACCCGGGAGCTCACCACACGTCCCTGGAGGGACGAGCCCATGGTGCTGGTCTGTCCTCCCGGACACCGGCTGGCCAGCCGCACCAGCGTTAACGCCAAGGACCTCGCCAAGGAAAGTTACATCGGCTTCGAGAAGGGCTTGGTGATTCGGCGCCAGGTCGACCGTTTCCTGCGGGAGCAGGGCGTCAGCGTGGACGTGGTGCTGGAGTTCGACAACATCGAGAACATCAAGGAAGCCGTGGAGGTGGGAGCCGGCGTGGCCCTGCTGCCGAAGCCCACCCTGCTGCGGGAAGTCAAGTCGGGTGCGCTGGCCGCGGTGCCTCTGGCCGAGCCCGGCATGGTCAGGCCCATGGGAGTCATCATTCGGCGCCATGCCCGGCTCAGTCTGGCGGCGCACCGGTTCATGGAACTACTGAAGGATTCGGGGAACAACGGGGGCAAGGCCCGCGCCACGAGGCCGACCCGCGGCAACAACCTTCCCGCTTTGGGTCAGGGAGGCAACGGTCGAACCGGCGCTACCGGTTTCCGGACGGGGAGGGCCTCGTGAATCGCCGGGGACGACCGCAGCAACAGGGGCTCTACGATCCGCGCTTCGAGCACGATGCCTGCGGAATCGGGTTCGTGGTGGACATGAAAGGGCGCGTCTCCCACGAGTTCGTGGAGATGGGCATTCAGATGCTCCTCAACCTGAATCACCGGGGGGCCTGCGGCTGCGAGGAGAACACGGGAGACGGAGCCGGAATCCTGCTCCAGACACCCCACCGCTTCTTCGAGGGCGCCTGTGCCGATGCGGGGATTCGGCTGCCCGCCCAGGGCGGCTACGGGGTCGGCATGATCTTCCTTCCCGATCCGAGCGAGGCTCGCCGGGAGTGCGAGAGGCTCCTGGACGAGGTGGTTCGGGAAGAGGGACAGGAGGTGTTGGGCTGGAGGACCGTTCCGGTCGACAACTCCTTGCTGGGACCGACGGCGAAGGCCTGCCAGCCGGTGATTCGCCAGATCTTTATCGGCGCCCGGGGGGCGGTGCCGGGACAGGATCTGGAAAGAAAGCTCTACATCATTCGCCGCCGCGTCGAGAACCTGGTTCGAGCCTCGGACATCCGCCGGAAGGAGATGTTCTATGTGGCCAGCCTCTCCTCCCGGACGGTGGTCTACAAGGGCATGCTCCGGGCGGATCAGATGACCGGCTTCTACCCGGACCTGGTGGAGCCGTCCCTGGAGACCGGACTGGCCATGGTCCATTCCCGCTTCAGCACCAACACCTTTCCCAACTGGAGCCGGGCGCATCCGAACCGCTACCTCTGCCACAACGGGGAGATCAACACGCTGCAGGGCAACTGCAATTGGATGCGGGCTCGCGAGGCCCTGTTCGAATCGGATCTTCTGGGCCCGGATCTGGACAAGGTCCTGCCGGTCATCGACCCCGACGGCAGCGACTCGGCGATGTTCGACAACGCCCTGGAGATGCTCTACATGACCGGGCGGAGCCTGCCGCATTCCATGATGATGATGATTCCGGAGCCCTGGAGCGGCGACCCGGACATGAACCCTGCGAAGCGGGCCTTCTACGAGTACCACTCGTGCCTGATGGAACCCTGGGACGGGCCCGCCTCCATCGCTTTCACCGACGGCCTTCGCGCCGGCGCCGTGCTGGACCGCAACGGTCTGCGCCCCTCCCGCTACTCGGTCACCACGGACGGGCAGGTGATCCTGGCTTCCGAGGTGGGAGTACTGGACGTTCCGCCTCAGAAGGTTCTCCGCAAGGGACGCCTTCAGCCCGGCCGCATGTTTCTGGTGGATGCGGTTCAAGGACGAATCATCTCGGACGGTGAACTCAAGCGGAAGGCCGCGGTGGCCCGGCCCTACCGCAAGTGGCTTCGGGAACACCTGACGCCTCTGGACCTGCTTCCTGGCGGGGGGCGGCCTCCGGCCCTGGGCCGGGACGGACTCCGGCGGCAGCAGCATCTCTTCGGATACACCAACGAAGATCTGCGGTTGCTCATCGCTCCCATGGCCTCGGAAGGACACGAGGCCATGGGCTCCATGGGAACCGACACGCCGCTGGCTCTGCTGTCGGACCGGCCCCAGCTTCTGTACAATTATTTCAAGCAGCTCTTCGCCCAGGTGACCAATCCTCCCGTTGACGCCATCCGGGAGGCCTTGATCATGTCCCTGGACACCCACCTGGGATCGGAAGGGAACCTGCTGGACCCCCGTCCCCAATCGGCTCAGCAGATCAGGCTCTCCTCGCCCATCCTGGACGGCGTCCAGATGGAGAAGTTGCGCCGGCTCGACGGCAGCGGTCCCGGTGGATTCCGGACCACCGTACTGCCGGCCTTTCTCAAGGTCGAGGAAGAGGATCTGGAACAGGCCCTGGACCGTCTCTGTCAAGAGGGGGCGGCGGCGGTCTCGTCGGGAAGCGACCTCCTGGTTCTCTCGGATCGAGACCCTGGCCGCGCGGAAGCTCCGATTCCGGCCCTGCTGGCGGTCTCGGGCGTTCACCACCACCTGATCCGGGAAGGGCTGAGAACACGGGCCTCCCTGGTGGTGGAGAGCGGCGAGCCGCGGGAGGTCCACCACTTCTCCCTGCTCATCGGCTACGGAGCCGGCGCCGTGCATCCCTATCTGGCCCTGGAGACCATCCGGGGCATGATTCGGGATGGGATCGTTCCGGACCGGTCGTACGAGAAGTGCCGGAAGAACTACGTCAAGGCGGTCAACAAGGGCGTGGTCAAGGTCATGTCCAAGATGGGCATCTCCACGGTCCAGAGTTATCGGGGCGCCCAGATCTTCGAGGCGGTCGGTCTGGCCTCCGATGTCGTCGACCGTTACTTCACCGGGACTCCGTCGCGGGTGGGCGGGGTCGGGATGGAGGTCCTGGAGACGGAAGTCCGGCACCTCCACGAGCGGGCCTGGATCGGGGAAGAGCAGAGCGACGGACCTCTGGAGTCGGGCGGCCAGTATCAGTGGCGCCGCACCGGTGAACACCATCTCTTCAATCCCCAGACCGTCCACCGGTTGCAATACGCTTGCCGCACCGGCGATGAAGGCGCCTATCGGGACTACAGCCGCCGGGTCAACGACCAGACCCGAAGACTGTGCACCTTGAGGGGGCTGTTCCGTCTGAAGCACTCCGAAGAGCCGATTCCGATCCAGGAGGTCGAACCGGTCGAGGAGATCATGAGGCGGTTCAAAACGGGCGCCATGTCCTACGGCTCCATCAGCCTGGAGGCCCACGAGTCGCTGGCGATCGCCATGAACCGGATCGGCGGCAAGAGCAACACCGGGGAGGGGGGCGAGGATCCCAAGCGCTATACGGCAGATCCCAACGGCGATTCCCGCAACAGCGCCATCAAGCAGGTGGCCTCGGGCCGTTTCGGAGTGACCAGCGAGTACCTGGTCAACTCCAGGGAGCTCCAGATCAAGATGGCCCAGGGCGCCAAGCCGGGGGAGGGAGGACAGCTTCCGGGGCACAAGGTCTACCCCTGGATCGCCAAGGTTCGTTATTCAACGCCCGGAGTGGGCCTGATCTCGCCCCCGCCGCACCACGACATCTACTCCATCGAAGACCTGGCGGCGCTCATTCACGACTTGAAGAACGCCAATCACGAGGCCCGGATCAGCGTGAAGCTGGTGGCCGAAGTGGGAGTGGGCACCATCGCCGCCGGCGTTTCCAAGGGCAGGGCGGACGTGGTCCTCATCAGCGGCCACGACGGGGGGACCGGAGCCTCGCCGCTCACCAGCATCAAGCACGCCGGGATCCCCTGGGAGCTGGGGCTGGCCGAGACCCACCAGGTGTTGTTGCTCAACGACCTGCGCAGCCGAATCGTGGTGGAGGTGGACGGCCAGCTCAAGACGGGGAGGGACGTGGTGGTGGCCGCTCTGCTGGGCGGCGAGGAATTCGGGTTCGCCACGGCGCCGCTGGTCGTCCTGGGTTGCGTCATGATGCGGGTCTGTCACCTGAACACCTGCCCGGTTGGGGTGGCCACCCAGGATCCGGAGCTCCGGAAGAAATTCACCGGAGACCCGGCCCATGTGGTGAACTTCATGCGTTTCGTCGCCCAGGAGGCCCGGGAGCTCATGGCGAGCCTCGGGTTTCGGAGCATCGACGAGATGATCGGCCGGAGCGACAAATTGGGTGTCCGGGATGCCGTCGACCACTGGAAGACCCGGGGTCTGGACTTCTCGCGGATCCTGTACCGGCCGGAGATGCCCTCCAGCGTGGGGCGGTTCTGCCAGATCCCGCAGGATCACAAGCTGGACGCGGCCCTGGATCGAACCCGGCTGCTGGAATTGTGCCGGCCGGCGCTGGAACGGGGGCAGCCCGTCGCCGAGAGTCTTCCCATCGGGAACGTGAACCGGACCGTGGGCACCATGGTGGGGTCCGAGGTCACGAGGCGGTATGGGAGGAAGGGACTCCCGGAGGACACGATCCAGCTTCGTTTTCGAGGCTCCGCCGGCCAGAGTTTCGGGGCCTTCATTCCGCGGGGTATGACCCTGAGCCTGGAGGGGGACGCCAACGACTACATCGGGAAGGGTCTCTCGGGCGGCAAAATCATCGTCCGTCCTCCCCGGGAATCGGTCTTCGTGGCGCAGGAGAACGTCATCGTCGGCAACGTGGCCTTCTATGGCGCCACCTCCGGCGAAGCCTATATTCGGGGTCTGGCCGGAGAGCGTTTCTGCGTCCGCAACAGCGGGGTCAGAGCCGTTGTGGAGGGAGTCGGCGACCACGGTTGCGAGTACATGACGGGAGGCTGCGTGGTGGTCCTGGGTCCGACCGGCCGGAATTTCGCCGCCGGAATGTCCGGAGGCATCGCCTACGTGTTGGACGAATCGGGTGAGTTCTCCTCCGTTTGCAATCCCGAGATGGTGGAACTGCTGCCGCTGGACGATGCCGAGGATGGGGAGATCCTGGCCCGCATGGTGCGCAGGCATGTGGAGCTGACGGGAAGCGAAATTGGATGGCAACTGCTCTCGTCGGGAACGGGCATGGCCGCCAGGTTCGTCAAGGTCTATCCGGTCGATTACCGCCGGGTGGTGGAGACCCAGGATCGGATGAAGGACCAGGGCCTCTCCGATTCGGAGGTCGTCATGGCGGCGTTCCAGGTCAACGCCCGGAACAAGGCTCGAGCTGATGGCAGATAAGAACGCCGGCCAAGGAGTATGAATAGAGTGCCAGATGGGTAAGCCCACCGGCTTCATGGAATACGAGCGGGAGTCGGGTCCGGTCCTGACTCCTGGCGAACGGATCGGAAGCTGGGGAGAGTTCCACCGGCATCTGCCCGATTCCTCGCTGCAGCGCCAGGGAGCCCGCTGCATGGACTGCGGCGTCCCTTTCTGCCACACGGGCGAAGTGATGGGCGGGATGGCCACCGGCTGTCCCATCCACAACCTGATCCCGGAGTGGAACGATCTGGTTTACCGGGGTCTCTGGCGGGAGGCCCTGGAGCGTCTCCACAAGACCAACAACTTCCCCGAGTTCACGGGACGGGTCTGTCCCGCCCCTTGCGAGGGCTCTTGCGTCCTGGGCATCAACGAGCCGCCGGTCACCATCAAGAGCATCGAGTGTTCCATCGTCGACCGGGGATTCGAGGAGGGTTGGATCGTCCCCCGCCCGCCTTCCCGGCGCACCGGAAAGAAGGTCGCCGTCGTGGGGTCGGGACCGGCGGGTCTGGCCTGCGCCGACCAGCTGAACCAGGCCGGGCACGAGGTCACCGTCCTGGAGCGGGCGGATCGGATCGGAGGGCTCCTGACCTACGGCATCCCGGCCATGAAGCTGGACAAGGACGTGGTTTGGCGCCGGGTCGAGCTCCTGGCGGCCGAGGGCGTCCGTTTCCTCACCGGGATGGACGTGGGCGGAAACTACCCGGCCTCCAAGCTGAGAGACGATTTCGACGCGGCCGTCCTCTGTTGCGGCGCCACCGAGCCCAGAGACCTGCCCGTGGGGGGCCGCGATCTGGACGGCGTCCTTTTCGCCATGGACTATCTGCACGCCAACACCAAGAGCCTGCTGGACAGCAGTCTTGAGGACGGGCGATACATTTCGGCCCGTGACAAGGACGTCATCGTCATCGGAGGCGGAGACACGGGAACCGATTGTGTCGGGACTGCCCTTCGCCATGGCTGCCGCAGCCTGGTGCAATTCGAGATCCTTCTCCGGCCTCCCGACAGCCGGGCCCCGGACAACCCCTGGCCCCAGTGGCCGAAGATCTACCGCATGGACTACGGGCAGGAGGAAGCCGCCGCCCGCTTCGGAGCGGATCCCCGCCGTTTCTCCATCATGACCGTCAGGATGGAGGGCGACGCCTCGGGCGGCCTGCAGGAGGTCCACACCGTGGGGATCCGGTGGACGCAGAACGGTGGAAGACCGTCGTTCGAACGAATCCCGGGAACGGAGCGGGTGTGGCCGGCCCAACTGGTCCTGCTGGCCATGGGATTCCTGGGACCCGAGGACCGGCTCCCCGATCTGCTGGGGCTGGAACGGGACCCCCGGTCCAATATCCAGGCGGACTTCGGCGACTACGCGACCAGCGTCCCGGGCATCTTCGCCGCCGGCGACGCCCGGCGAGGGCAGAGCCTGGTGGTCTGGGCCATCCGGGAGGGCCGGGAAGCCGCCCGGGAGTGCGACCGCTTCCTCATGGGCTCAACCCGCCTTCCATGATTCCCGGACTCGGATCTGTCGAAGCCAGCGAATTCGGGCACCTTAGGACGCGGCACCGGGCGCGCCGCCGCGCGGCGGCGTGGCTGTCCGGAGAGATCGCGTGATAGTGGTGAGGACAGATGCCGGCGGCGTGGCGTTCCGGCGCGATCCGCCCCGTTTTGGCTAGCGGACCGTATGTCTCCATCATCGAAGCGGTCGGGCGAGAATGTTTCGCACAGTCTCGGTTCCGAGCGGCGTCTCCTGGATCGGGTGCGCCAGGGGAAAGTCTCGGCGATCGAGGTGCTGTTCACGCGGTATGCGCCGTGGGTGCGGAGACGCGTGCGGGGCCGGCTGCCGCAGTGGGCCCGCAACGGGATCACCACGAGCGATTTGGCGCAAGACGTTCTGCATCATACATTCGCGCGGCTCAACTGGTTCGAGTCGAAGCACATGAGCGCCTTGCGGGGATATCTGCGGCGCGCCGTGGAGAACCGCGTCCAGGACGAGTTGCGACGCGCCACTCGACGGCTGGACGCCCGCCGTGTCACGCTGCCTCAGGAACCCCTTCGTCCCTTTGAGGATGCGTCTCCACAGCATCAACAGTTGCGGAAAAAAGAGATGTGGAAGCGTTACCGGGATGGACTCAAGGGTTTGAAGGACCGTGATCGACGGCTGATCGTCGGACGCGCGGAACTCGGATACAGCTACCGGCAGCTCGCGGCCGTCGAACGTCTTCCGACCGCGGACGCGGCACGCAAAGCGCTCAAGCGGGCCGTGATTCGGCTGAGCAAGGTCATGCCGAAGGCGCCTAGGAGGCTGTCCGAGAACTCGAAAAATCATAGTTTTTGAAAACTTAACCCTTTATAAATCAATAGTTTACAAACAATACTTTTTGAAAATAGTCTATTCTCGGACAGCCTCCTAGGAGGCTGTCCGAGAACGGGGCTGTCACCGAAGCTCCTTAAAATCAGGGCATCTGATCATCAGGAGAATGTTGGATGCCCCCGCGATTCAAAGCCTACCCGAAAGACTACTACCAGAGTCAGCTGTTTCCGGCCAACGTGTTCGACCTCTTGCCGGAGGATCACGAATGTTTCCTCTATCAGGAACTGTTCGAGCAACTGGACACGTCGGAAGTGGAGGCCCAGTACAGCGACCGGGGCCAGCGCGCCTACGCGCCGCGTCAGATCGTGTCGATCCTGATCTACGCCTACAGCCGCGGCGTGTTCAGC
Organism: Acidobacteriota bacterium; assembly: GCA_965263035.1. GTDB lineage: Bacteria > Acidobacteriota > UBA6911 > RPQK01 > JAJDTT01 > JAJDTT01. Next base: position 1,608,098 of record OZ253580.1, on the reverse strand, counting down.
TCCCGGCAGATCGAGCAGCGCTGCCGGGAGGATCTGGGGTTCATGTACATCGCGGGGAGGAACTGCCCGAACTTCCGGGTGTTGAGCGATTTCCGGAAGGACCACGGGGAATTCTTCCGGTCCTGCTTCAAGCAGACGGTGCAACTGGCGATGGGGCTGGGGCTGGTGAGTTTGGGCCACGTGAGCCTGGACGGGTCCAAGTTCAAGGCGAACAGCTCGAAGCACAAGGCGATGAGTTACGGACGGCTGAAGGAGAAGGAGCAGGAATTGTGCGAGGAGATCGAAGCCTTGACCCGGCAGGCGGACCGCTGCGACGAGGAAGAGGATCGGGTCTACCAGGAGCGGACCGGGTATGAGCTGCCCGATGACCTGCGCGACAAGAAGCAGCGGTTGAAGAAGGTCCGGGAGATGAAGCAGCTGCTGGAAGCGCGGGAGCAGGAGCTTCGACCGGGTCAGGCGATCGAGGACAAGAAGCAGATCAGCTTTGCGGACCCCGAGGCGCGGATCATGAAGCAAAAAGGGGACTTCGAGTACGCGTACAACGCACAGATCAGCGTGGACGGCAAGTCGCAGGTGATCGTGGGTCAGCACGTGAGCCAGCAGGCGAACGATTCCCAGGAAGTGGCTCCAGCCTTGGATGAGGTGGAGGAGACGAGCGGTCGGTTGCCGGAGAAGCTGAGTTTGGACAACGGGTACTACTCGGGGAAGAACCTGCAGGAGACGTCGGATCGGAAGGTGGAAGCCTACATCGCGACGGACCGGGGAGAGAAGCGGGGGAAGGGGGACCTGGACGCGAGCAAGCGTTACTTGGTGAAAGCGGACTTTCGTTACGACGAGGAGCAGGACGGCTTTCATTGTCCCGGTGGCCAACTGCTGAGGTTGAAGACCACCCGCGGCACGGGACAGCGGGTGTATCAGGGGGACATCGATGAGTGCCGATCCTGTGCCTACTATCGTCGTTGCTGCCGGTCGAAGTCAGGGGCGGCGCGCACGATCACGAGCGACGGGAAGGAGCCGTTGCGACGGGCGATGAACGAGCGGATGTCGAAACCGGAGAGCCAGGCGATCTACGCGCGTCGCAAGACGATCGTGGAGCCGGTGTTCGGGCAGATCAAGAACTCGGGATTTCGGGGATTCGGGCTGCGGGGCAAGGCGAAAGTGGCGGGGGAGTTCTCGCTGGTCTGCGTGGCACACAATCTCAAAAAGATCATGCTTGCGGCTCTGCGGGGAGAGGTGTGTCCGGAGTTCGGGAAGCGAGCGGCCTGGGCGTAAGAAAGGGGCGGATAAGGGCGGATGAAGTCAAAAATCGGCCTCTGTAGCCTCTTTTCGCGTCGGAATTAGAGCAATCCATCGGTTCCCTCGGCTTCGGAGGCCAGGATTCGAGGGTCTTCGGAGCCTTGGACCATTGCCCCTGAGCATGGTTATGGGTGAAGGTCGCTCAATGCCGAATTCTCGGACAGGCTCCTAGCCGGGATTTCTCGCCGGGGACGCGCCCAGCGGAGTCTGCGCCGGCGGTACGCACGCTGAGATCCCCAGAATCTGGCCGATCGTGCTGCACCCGTCCGAAATTTGCCAATCAGACGTCATAAGAGAGAGAGCAGCATAAGCTGTCAACGCCGGGCGAGTCCGATTGCAGCGGATCTCGCGCCAGTTCCAGTGTCGAACAGCTCATTGAGGCGAACCCGGACGAGTGATGAGTGACGACGATCGTAACGATCTCATAGCCGATGTGGCGGACGCGCTCACGCTGGACCAAGACGTCCAGTGGGATCGATGCGCGGAACTCGCCACGCCTGCCGACCGCGAGAAGCTTGAGAACCTGCGGGTCATCGCCCGTGTCTTCAGAAACCGACGCCATGCTGGACAGACACCGGCAGCGCTGCCGGCGACCGGCCCCGATCCGCGCGCTGGGATGTTCATGGGCCGTTTATTTCACGCCCTGATGGTCATCGCCGCGGTCGAGGTGTGCGTTGCGCTGATACTGCTCCCGTGGGCATGGACCGACTACCATCGCCAGCATGGCGCGGTGGCCGTTTACATGGTGATGCTGTTCTTCGGGCATGGCGCCAGTGCGGCCCTGCTGCTGTTCGCCGGCGTCCGGGAATCGCGGACTTGGCTGCTCGGGGGCTTTTTCCTGGTCAGGGCCGCGCTAGGGCCGTTTCACATGCTGCCGGCGTTTTTCGGGGAACTCCCGCCACCGCACATGGTCGACGCGTTTCTCCGGGAGCTACCTTTGCTAACGAGGCTATTCACTTATCTTTACGTGCCCGCGTTCCACTTCGCCCCCGCGTTCCTCTGGGCGTTCGCTCGAGAATGTCCGAGAGTCTATCGCCGAACCCGGCTCGACGATCTCGCGCGCTGCATGGTTCCGGTCAGCGTGGCCGTCGGCATTGCCCTCTGGGCCGGGTTCGTGGCGACGCTGGAGTTCGCGCGAGCCGGTTACGCGAAGGCGCCCGTTTCTCTGGCCATCGATGGATCGTTCGCCATCACCGATCTGTTGACGCTGGCGGCGGTCGCGGTCATTGCGCTACGTGCGCACACTGCGCCAGCCGACGAGGTGAGGCGCGTCGTCGTCTTCAGCGGCGGGTTCGCCATTTACGTAGGAGCATGGGTCACGGTCAGTGTCGCCGAGGTGTTCTCGCCAGGGATGTGGGTGTCTAACTTTCAGTGGTCTCCCCTTATTCTGGTGGTAGTACTGATGCGATTCCCCGGGATGATTCTGCTCTGGTATTCGGTGCTCGCGGTGCGCCTGCCCCACCCGCGAGAGGTGGTCCGGGCGTGCTACAGGCGGTTGCTGATGCGCCGTGGCCTGTTGGGGGCAACGGCCGCCGTTCCGGCGGTGGGCCTGGGCTGGATGGTGGCGAGTCATCCGGAGCGCACGGTAGGTGCGATCGCCACGGATCCACTGGCGCAGTTGCTGTTCGCGGCAACCGGGATCATGTTGCTGGTGAACATCGGCCGCGAACGGATCCTGATTCGCCTGGACGCCTGGATTTTCCCCGAGACCAAGGGCCAGAGGCAAGCACTGGCCGGCGCGGGGACCGTGTTGGCGCAGGCCGGGCGAATGACGACGGTCAGCCGGACGGTGACCCGGACGGCCAAGCGCGGTTGCGGGTCGCCCGCCGTCCTGCTGATTGCCACCGATACCCAAACGGAAGCACAAGACTTCCGCGCGCCGGACGCTCGGATCGCTTCCCTGCCGCGCGCCTCGGCGATCGTCCACCTGCTGGAGACGGCCGGCGGTCCATTGCGGGTCAACCCGAAGGACAAGACATCGGTCTTCCCGCTGCTGCCGCCTGACGATGTGGCGTGGGTCGTCGAGACATCCGCCGACGTGATCTTGCCGATTCCCGGTTTGGGATCGGAGGTCTCCGGCGTGCTCGTGGTGGGACGCCGTTTCGACGATCGGATCGTGCGCACCGTCGACCTTCCGTTTCTTGAGGCGCTCGGGGCGGCCGCCGGACTGGCGGTTGCGCGCCTCCGTCTCCTGCAGGCGCCGGACGCTCGACCGTTGGAGGCGCCGCCGGCGCAGGAGTGTCCCGTCTGCCGGTGCGTCGTGGTTGCCGGTGCTCCGCCCGATTGCGAATGCGAAGTCGGTTACAAAGAGACTGAGGTCCCGAAGCTCTTGGCCGGCAAGTTTCGACTGGCGCGGCGCCTGGGCGTCGGGGGCATGGGAGCGGTCTATCTGGCGCGTGACCTTCAGTTGGCCCGAGACGTCGCGATCAAGACCCTGGGGAGGGCGTCGGCCGACCACCTGATGAGGCTGAGGCCGGAAGCGCGGACCATGGCGACGGTGACGCATCCGGCAGCCGCCCAGATCTACGGCATCGAATTCTGGCGAGGCCGTCCGTTCCTCATCGTGGAGTTCCTTCCCAGTGGCACGCTTGAGGATCGGTTGCGGGACGGTCCGGTCCCGCCGCTGGAGGCCGTTTTGGCCATCGCCCGGCTGGCAGACGCGCTGGCAACGCTGCACGACAAGGGATTCCTGCATGGTGACATCAAGCCCAGCAATATCGGGTTTACGTCGAAGGGGTCGCCAAAACTTCTGGATTTCGGCCTGGCTCGTGAGACGGACGATGCCGTGACCGCAGGCGGCACCTTGCGCTATATGTCCCCCGAAGTGCTCTCCGGCCGCTTGGCCGATGAAACCGACGACGTCTGGTCCCTGTGCGTCGTTCTGTACGAGATGGTGTCCGGCCGGTATCCGTTCGCTGCCCCCGGCATCGACGAGGTGGTGGACCGTATCCGGCGTCAGCATCTCGTTAGCGCCGCGGGGTCCGCTGCAAGGTCAGACACCGGATCGGCCGTGATCGGGTTCGCATCATCGATCTTGACGGCCCCCCGGTCGGCGCGGCCGCCGAACGCGCGCGCGTTCGCCAAGGCGCTTTCGAAGGTTTCCAGGGACGAATAGAGCACATTTCTCGCGGCGAGACTGTCCGGTTCTCGTTTCCCAGACGTCATAGGTGTTTAGGTGCGAAAAAAGGACGCCGTCGTGCGGCTCGCGCGGATCAGTCGTTCATGGATAAGCGAAAGCGGTCTACTCGGGCAACGACCACCGCGGGGGCCGCTTCGGCTCGTGAAGCCAGTGCTCACAACTGCTGAAAAGACAAAGAAAATGAGGTTGTCATGAAGAAACTCGCCAGTTTGCTGGTTGCGTTGTTGCTGTTCCCCGCCGTGTATGCGGAGCGCGGAGCAGACCAGCCGTTGGAGATTGTTCTTTACAGTGAATCAATCCAATTCCAAACCGAGGAACAAGAAGAAACGCTCTACTTCCCCGACTTCGTGGATGGGGGAGGTTGGTCCGTGCAGTTGGTGCTCACCAATATCGGCACCACCGCGGGCGCGGCCGTTGTCGTCAATGTTTACGATCAGGAAGGCGACTCGGTCACGGATCTGTTCGATTCTGCCACCTCTTTCGAGATTCCATCTCTCGGCAGTCAAATCCTGAAAAGCGATGGGACAGGGCAACGGATTCGGCGCGGCTGGATCGAGGTCCGGACCGCTACGGCATCGGTTAGTGGATTGTTGACCTACAGGCATGTCGTGTCGGGGGTCGAGGTCGGCGTCGAATCGGTCGAGCTGGGAGATCATTTCGCTCTGTTCGTCGAAGAATCGAGCGACATCGGCACCGGACTGGCCATTTTCAAACCGGAATCATCCCCTGAGATCGAGCTCCGTATCCGCGACGAAGAGGGAGAAGACCCCTTGGACGGTCAGGTCGTACAGTTGGGGAACTTTAGCCAGAAGGCAATCACCATTCCGGAATGGTTCGACCAAGGAGGGGCCGATACGGGATTCCTGAGGGACTTTCGAGGTCTCCTGTTCCTGCGGTCCGAGGACGGCTCTCCGTTCGCGCCGCTGGGGCTGCGTTTCGGGAAGCAGAAAGGATCGCTCTCAGCGGTTCCCGTGATCAAGATCATCGATGATGCCGGATGTGCAGCGCCCAACCCGTTCGGTGGATGTGGGCCAGGTCAGCCCGGGCCGACGGTGACGATGTCGGCTTCGCCAAGTTCGATCGAACAGGGACAAAGCGCGACGTTGAGATGGTCGTCAACCAACGCGGAAAGCGCGTCGATCACGCCGGGAATCGGCACGGTCCCGACATCGGGCTCGCGAAGTGTGTCTCCGACGCAGACGACGACCTACCGCATCACTGTGCGAAGCGCCGACGGACAGACGGCCTCGGCTACGGCCACGGTCACTGTGACCAATGCTCCTAAACCGGCCGCCCCGACGGTCAGACCCGTAGCCGGCGAGAACACGGAGCTTGAGGTCAGATTCAGCGACTCCTTTGAAGCGGGTGAGACCAAGGCCTACGACTTGCAGGTCCGGAGAAAGACTCCTCGCGGGTCGTGGGATGAAGGGTGCACGACTGTCACCAACGACGAATCGACGGCAGGAACAGCGACCGTTAGTTTGAGCATCACCGGCCTCAGTCCGGAAACAACATACGAAGTTCGATACCGCCACCGGAACTCGTCTCGTTGTGGTAGCGGGTCGCCGGGAGAATGGTCTGAGATCGGCGAGGGCACAACCGGCGATGACACCGGCAAGCCCCCGGCACCGACGGTCAGCCCCGTCAGCGGAAACAACACAGAGCTTGAGGTCGGTTTCCGAGACTCCTTTGAAGCGGGTGAGACCAAGGCCTATGATTTGCAGTTCCGGACGAAAACTCCTCAAGGGTCGTGGAGCGAGGGGTGCACAACTGTCACCAACGATGCCGCCACGGGAGGAACAGGTACGCTTACGATTAGCGTCACGGGCCTCAGTCCGGATACGGTCTACGAAGTTCGATACCGCCACCGGAACTCGTCTCGTTGCGGCAGCGGCTCGCCGGGAGAATGGTCTGAGATAGGGGAGGGCAGGACAGGATCGTAAAACGATTCGGCACTGGGATCGAGAAGCGGGGTTGAATCCTAAAGAGAAGTGTTCCTTGAGGACATTCGATGGAACATATCAAAGAATCACAGTTTCACGATGCGAGCGCCGAAGGCGAAATCCGCCAAAGTTGTTTCTCGTTGAAGATTGAAAGAGCGACTTGGGGCGAAACTGTCTTTTTCGGATATCGCACTGCCGCGATTTCCTCCAGGGCGGCAATAGAATTCCATTCGCATATCCTTATTTATCAACGTGAACGCAATAGTCGAGGGATGGGAAATTCAAACGTTTTCTTGACGACCTTCCCGCCAACTCTCTGTAGCGACGGTTGGACGCGTACTTTGGCATGTAATTGAGAATGCAAAATATCAGCTGACAAGGTGAAGAAAGTGAGATTGATATGAAGCAACTTTGTAGTCTGTTAGTTGCGTTATTGTTGTTACCGCCCTTGTACGCGGAGCGGGGAGCCGACCGGACGTTGGATACTGTTATCCAACAGTTCGGTGACTCGCTCCAATTTCAGACCTCTGACGGGGACTGGGAGGTGGTGCGGAACTCCCCGGAAGAGGGTTACCTCGCCGCGGTCGGTAGCGGTCGGGGACAGGTCTTGGCCGTCCTTTGTGAGCCGAACAAATTCTACGGGGCCATCCTTTACTGGTACGAGGGTGCCGATTCACTTGGCACCTACTACGACGATGGTGACGACCAGCCAGTCACTCTCAATTGGCGTGACCCTGACCTGACGCAACAGACGCAGTGGACACACCTGTCTTACGAGGACGAGGAATTCGACAGCGTCATACTCGTGAACGAGGCGGGTGGACGTCCGGTCAAGCCGGAGGAAACCGACCGCTTTCTGGATCGACTCACGCGCCATGACGAGTTGAACACGGTGGTCAAACTGGCGCCGACGACTCTCGTCAAGCAGGCGACGTTCTCCTTGGACGGAGCTCCGTTGGCAGAGACCGTGAAAGCTTGCGGTCAGGCACAGACCTCGTCCTCAACCACGCTCTACTTCCCCGACTTCGTGGATGGTGGAGGTTGGTCCGTGCAGCTCGTGCTCAGCAACACCTCCGCCTCCACCGGAGGCGCGGCCGTCGTCGTCAGCGTTTACGATTCGGAAGGTGACGCGGTCCGCAGGTTCTTCGGTTCCGATAGCTCCTTCGAAATTCCGTCCCAGGGCAGTCGGATCCTGCGAAGCGCTGGGGTGGGACAGATTCGGCGCGGCTGGATCGAGGTCGAAACCGATTCGGCGTCAGTCAGTGGCCTGTTGACGTACCGGCACACCCAGTCGGGAGTCGAGGTTGGCGTCAAACCGGTAGAACTGGGAAATCAATTTGCTCTGTTCGTCGAGGAATCGACCGATATCGGCACCGGTCTGGCGATCTTCAAACCGGAATCGGCCCCCGAGATCCAACTCCGCATTCGCGACGAAGAAGGGAGCGACCCTCTGGACGGAGTGTTCGTCCCCCACGGGGACTTTCAGCAACGGGCTCGAACCATGGCGGAGTGGTTCGGCGTGGAGGGAGTCGATACGGGATTCCTGAGGGACTTTCGGGGCCTTCTTTTCCTGCGGACGGAGGATGGTTCCTTGTTCGCACCGCTGGGGTTACGATTCGGGAAGCAGACGGGTTCTCTCTCGGCGGTTCCCGTGATCCGAGGCGGAGACGTCTCGGGCGGGATGCCTCCCTCCGGTACCGGAGGCGCGCCCCCGACGGTGAGTCTGTCGGCATCGCCGACGTCCGTTGAGCGGGGCCAGAGCGCGACCTTGAGGTGGTCGTCCACCAACGCGACCAGCGCGTCCATCACGCCGGGAATCGGCACGGTTCCGACATCGGGGTCGCGGCGGATCTCCCCCACCAGAACGACGACCTACCGCATCACGGTCTGGGGAGCCGGCGGACAGACGGCCTCGGCCTCAACCACTGTTACCGTCACCGAGCCGCCAGCATCGCTGGCTCCAGCCGATCAGGATGCTTTCAACGAAGTCGTCGTCGGCAAGCGCATACTGACGGACGATCCAAACAGCTACACCGACTTCATCAGTCCCGGCCGTTTCAAGGAAACCGAGGGGTCGGACGAATACACTGGAAGCTATACCTACCGGAACACCGGTTCGAATACCGGCACGGTCACGTTCAACTACGACGACGGCGATCGCTGTACGGCCCGATTGACGTTCAGCGCACCAACCTCGGGCAGGGCAACCTTCAGTTGCAACGACGGAACGAGCGGAAGTTCCAGTTGGCGGTTGGTGGATATTCCGGCTGATGATGGCGGCGAGGATACGGCCCAGGGATGCGCTACCGGAAGCACGATCCAATCCGGAGGCGAATGTGCACTGGAGTTTCCCCAAGGAACTCCCGATGCAGGCATGAAATTTGGCCGATTCGCCGTTGGCGAATTCTTCGGTTCGGAGAAAGGCTGCCTATTTATCGGTAGTGGTTTCCAAAGTTGTTCTTCTAGCAATGTTAGCTTGCCTGCTGACGCTACATTACCCGCACCGTCGGGCAACAAATATACGTTTGGTTTTGCGGCGAACAAGATTGAGGACAGTTCCAGTTGGAGGATTTCGAAGCTCTCGATAACGCTTCAATAGTGACGGGACGGATGGTGACGCTCTCAGCCGTGTGGTCCGACCCTGGAAGTCGACCCGGTAGCACGCGAATGAAGACGATCCGGAATAGATCCGTAGCCAAATGAGGTCCTGGTGAAGAAGACTTGCGGTCTGTTGGTCGCATTGCTGCTGTTGCCTGCTGCGTACGCGGAGCGGAAAGCAGATCGGGCGCTGGAGGAGGTGATCCAACAGTTCAGACGATCACTCCAATACCAGACCTCCAATAGCGACTGGAGGGTGCTACGCAACTCTCCGGAAGAGGGTTTCTCTGCCGGCACGGTCAGTTCTACGGGACCTGGCTTGCTCGTATCCTGCTTGCCAGACGAATTCTATGGGGCGTTCCTGGTGTGGCCGACCAGCGATTCACTTGGCACCGACTACGACGATGGTGACAACCAGCCGGTCACTCTCAACTGGCGCAACCCCAACCTGACACAGTCGCAGCAATGGCTGCACCTATCACCCTCTGGTGAGGATTTAGATCAGGTTCTAATCGTCAACCAACTGGATGGCCGCCCGGTAAGACCGCAGGAAACCGACAACTTTCTGGATCGCCTCACACGCCATGCCGAGCTGAACGCCGCGGTTACCGTGTCGTCGAGCGGCAATACCAAGCAGGCGACGTTCTCGCTGGACGGAGCCCCGTCGGCCGAAACCGTCAAGGCTTGCGGTCAGGAACGGACCTCGTCCGAAACAACGCTGTATTTCCCCGACTACGTGGACGGGGCGGGTTGGTCCGTGCAGTTGGTGCTCAGCAACATTGGGATCGCTGACGAGGGCGCCACCGTCGACGTCGACGTCTACGATTCGGATGGGAAGCGAGTTCGAGATTTGTTCGACTCCGAAGGGACCATCGAGATTCCTTCTCTGGGGAGCAGAGTCCTGAGAAGCGCCGGGGCAGGTGCAGTTCGGCGCGGTTGGATTGAGGTTGAAATCGGCTCGGCCTCAATCAGTGGTCTGTTGACCTACAGGCATGCCCAATCGGGTATCGAGGTCGGCGTCAAACCGGTGACGCTCGGAAGTCACTTCGCCCTGTTCGTGGAGGAATCGAGCGAAATCGGCACCGGACTGGCGATCTTCAAACCGGATTCTTCTCCGAGGATCGAACTCCGAATCCGGGACGAGGCGGGGAAAGATCCTCTGGGTGGGATGTTCGTGTCCTGGCGGAATTTCCACCAACGGGCCGGAACTATTCCGGAATGGTTCGATGTGGAGGGAGTCGACACGGAATTCCTGAGGGACTTTCGAGGTCTCCTGTTCCTGCGGACCGAGGACGGTTCTCCGTTCGCACCCCTCGGCCTCAGGTTCGGGAAGCGGACGGGTTCGCTCTCGGCGGTCCCAATGATCAAGGTCTCGGACGGAGGAGGAGAAGGAGGGAGCGGCGGAGAGACTGCCACCCGGGAGGAGTTCGAATCATCCACGCCGTCCGGCTACGCCGCTGTCACTCTGAATGACAATGGTCGGATTTGGGGAGTTCCAACAAGGTACACCAATGATTCAGACGCCGGCACGATGGCGTATATGCTGCTTGGGAAGCTGAAAGGATGCGAATTCGCCAATGCTGAGGCCGACCGGCAGAGCACGGCCTACATCAAGACACAGTCACTCGGGCGCCTGGAAAATTTCGAGTCGGAGACCGTGTGCCGGAGGACCAGCAACGAATGGTTGCCGTCCTGGCCCGGGCTTCGAATGACCCATTTGCTTTTCTTTGACGAAAGCAGTCCCAGCAACACCCGGGAGGCCGTTTACGATTCCGCTACTGGAACAATAGAAATCAGGGATGGCGTGGACCGCAATCAGGTGGAATTCTCCGAGGGTGAGTCCGCCACCCGAGGAATCTGGGAAAATACTCCACCCGGCATCAATGTGGGTGACCCCGTCTCCGCCGTGGGCGGCGATTCGCTCACCTACACCATCAGTGGAACCGATTCCGAGAGCTTTGTCATCCTTCCCGAGACAGGGCAGATCCGCACGCGGGATAGCGTCGTTTACGACTACGAGGTCAAGAATCGATACACCGTCACGGTTGGCGTCGAGGACGACGGCGGCAACAGCGACACTATCGACGTCACGATTCAGATCGGGGATCTGGTCCCCTCATGTGGGCCGCCATCGAGTTTTCGAGTGAATCACAGCGACGGACGTCTGACCCTCAGATGGAGCCCGCTATCCGACCTGATCGGACACGCGCGAGTGCTGGGATACGAGACGGAAATACGCCGTGGAACCAGCGGGGTTTGGGGTGACGGCCGTACGTTCCTTGGCCGCAACATCACCGGCATGATTTATGCGGATCTGACCAACGGAATCGGATATCAGGTCCGCGTCCGTCCCATCAATGCAGAAGGGGACTGCGGGTGGTCGACGCCGGTATCGGGGATTCCCACGGCGGACTATGCTCCGAAGGATCCTGAAGGTCCCCTCGACCGGTTCGGGCCTCAGCCTGTCGGTACTCCCGAACGGAACTTCCGGTTCCTGACGCGGGAGCGTTGCCGGCATACCAGCAACGGCCAGACTCTGGACGCTAACTGCGAATATGAGGACACCGGGCCAGACACCGGCAGGATTTTCCTCGAGTTCGACGATCCGTCACAGGGCTCTTGTGAGATCACTTTGGCATTTTCATCCTTAACCGCGGGATCGTTCATTGACGAGTGTTTCGATGCCGGGGTCAACACGAATGTGCCGTTCGACAGGAGCTTTCGGATGCCGCGCTCGGCACCTCGGACCGAGGAAGATCTTGACCCGCCGCCAATCGAAACCGATCCAGAACGGGCGCCGCGAAACCAGGAAGAATTCAACGCGCTGATTTACGGCAGAGATGATTTCATCCCTGGATTGTGCTTTGGGAATTGCCTCTTGGGCGATCCGCCGGAACAGGGTGTCGCCCGGAGGCTCATGATTGACGCTAACGGCGATGTGGGCGAATACTACGGCGACTACACCTACGAAAACACTGGACCCACCCAAGGAGTGCTCACCTTCAAACAGCGGGCTGGCGACACCTGGGTGTTTACCCTCGATTTCGAACCTTCTGGAAATGTCCGGGTAACGACTACCGACCCTAATGGTAACGCCGTCGTCTGGCCGGGGAGCCTCCATGCGGATTTGACGCTTGGAGCACAGCCGATATTGCTGCCCATTCCACCGTCCTGGTCTGCTGCTATCGCCATCGAAACGGATGCTGCCCCTGAAGACTGGGAGGATTGGTATCGAGAGCGATTCTCCAGTAGTTGGGAACGGACACTGTTCGGAGACTCTTATGAGCGACTTTTTAGCGGCGACTCTGAAGGTCTTACGTATCTGAACACGCAAGGGTATGAAAAGTTAGGCCGCAACCGAGCTGTAATAACGATCAATTTTGATTACACGTCTAGCTCTGGAGAGGATTCAGGTCTCTATGAATCTCTCGATGATTTCCAGAGGGGAATATTCGGAAGCACATGGGTCTTTGACCTGACATTCACCTCCGACGGGGCCGCCAAATTCACCCTTACGATCACAAAAGAGGGTTTCCTTCCGACTGTCATTGAAGGATTTGTCGACTTTGCCGGCGACAGCATCAATGTCGACGAATTTCCGGAGGAACTATTGCTTCCGGACGATCCGCCGCAAGCATCCGGTGAGGACCGGTCGGGGCTCGAGGTCGCAGCAGCCGTCGGCACCCGGAGGATCGGTGGGGACGACGTGCAGACGTTTCTTGTGAACAACCCCGGGTTGCAGACCGCTGCTTACAGTCCGGGGGACTGGCTGGAGCCCAAGGACGGGAGCAATCAGAGGATGATGATCGTCGGAGCAGGCCAGGTATCGGCAGCCAGAAGGGGTGAGCCCTCCCCTGCGGCTCCAGTCCAATTCCACCCACAGATCCTCAAATCGCAGGCGACCGTCTCCGCCCACTCTTCTCCCAATTTCGCGGAAGCCGTGGCGTTGTTGGGGCGAAGAGCCGGGTCACCAGTGTATTCCAACTCCAATTCGGCAATTACTCGGCTGTCCGTCGTTTGTATGCAGATAGATCACGACATACCGACACGCGGCGCCAGATACTTCTCGGTGCCCAAGACTGCTCAAAATGACGTCCAGGGGTGCCAGAGAAACTGCGTGTTGGAAGAAACCGAGAATATACAGTTGTGTGTGTGGAAGTGTGAGGCCGGTTCGGAAGGACGTTGATATGAACGTGAACTTCAAGTGGTCCGGAACGACGGCGGTCCTCCTTTCTCTTGAGCTTGGCCGTTGGTACAACTCGAGTCCAGAGTGCCTTTACCATCAGCTGAATCGCGGAATTTGGATCGGATGAAAGAGTTGCGGACACGGCGGCGCGACCTTCATCGTCAAGTCCGATTGCGGACCAGCCCGAAGAAACCTCGCTCCTTACGTGTATTCCCGAACGACGAACTCCAGGTCGTCCTTGATCAATCCGTCCTGGCCGTGCGATCCATGGAAATCGAACAGAACGGAAAGACCTTGTTGACGTTGAAGCTGACGCCTCTCAGCAGGTGAGCTTCGTCATGCGGGAAACAAGACGGAAGACCATCCGAGTCCTGGTGGCGGTGGCCGTTGTCACGGTTCTGGCGGGGCTGATCGCCTACTATGCGGCGCCTGGTAAAAAGCAACAGCCGGCCCTGACCGGAGAGGCTGGGGCGATCCGGGCCGCCATGGCCCGAATCGAAGCCGAAAGTCGCGGTGCCGTCCAGGAACCCCAGATTCAGGCCGCACCCCGAACTGTTGAAGCCCTCCCCGCCGCCGAGGGGTCCGTGGAGGACACGCTTCCCTCTCCGCCGGACGGATATTCCTTCGTTTCCTACCACGGGGAGATGCCCAGGGCGCGAATCGCGATCGAAATCGACACCGGAGACGAGCTCTCGCGTCCGGGTCCGGACTGGCTGGGAGCGGACGATTCCAGCGCTGCGCTCGCCGCTCAGGCGGCTGCCGCCGGGCGGGACTGGTCCTTCGGCTGGATCCGGCTGGCTGAGGAGGCGAGACCGAACGACGTGGTGGGGCCGCTCTCCGACTTGGGCGCCACAGCCCTCGGTTCCTCGGGCAAACTCTTGCGCGCGCATCTGCCGGGAGACCCGGCCCTATTGCGGGAAATTGCGGCATTGCCGGAAGTCGACGGGCTGGGAGCCGTCCCGCCAGAGGTAAAGCTTCCGGAGGACTTTGCCCGTGAGGTGTCGGAGGCGCCCCCTCAGGAGCAGGTTCCCGTGTTCATCACCCTGATGGCGGACGATGCTGACGGCCGGTGGCGGAAAGCGCTGGAAGACCTGGGCGCCGTCGTCGGCCGGTTCGACCCCGATGTCCGAGTCTATACGGCCAACGTGACCTACGCTGAACTGGAAGCCGTCGCGGCGGCGGACTACGTGTTGGCGGTCGAGCCGGTCGGGATCGTGCGGCCGGCTCATGACACGTCCGTTCCCGCCATGGGCGCGGACGCGCTGCGAACGTACGACGGCTCCCCGGGCATCTTTTCGGGGATGGGCGGCGCTTCGGTCCCCATCGGCGTCATGGACACGGGGCTCAACATCAATCACCTGGACATCGCCTCCAACCGGGAAAGCATCTGCGGCGCCAACTTCGTGTGGGGTCTCGGGGGACCCGACGGAACGCTCCGCGAGGCTGAGGATCTGTGGATCGATGAAGGCGGCCATGGGACCCATGTCACCGGGACCATTGCCGGCAACGGTACCGTCCAGCCGCGTTTCGCCGGCATGGCACCCGATGTAAGGCATGTCCGCTTCGCGAAAGTGCTGTCTCTTGGTGGATTTGGGCTTTTTGACGACATCCATCGAGGGATGGATTTCCTGGCTGTTGCGACCGAATGTGCCGAAGGAGGGCGACCCTCCGTTCCCGTCAAGCCCCTGATCGTCAACATGAGTTTGAGCGCACGCTCCAGGACCTTCGCCGGCAGGGGAACAGAGGCACGTAAGCTCGACTCCATCGTCTGGGGCCACCGCCAACTGTACGTGGTTGCGCAAGCGAACTCGGGCATCAGTGGCTTTTCCAATTATGGGACCGCCAAAAACTCCCTCTCCGTGGGCGCCGCTCTGGACAGCGGCGACATCGCGTGGTTCAGCAGCCATGGACCCACGGCGGACGGGCGCCTGGCGCCTCAGGTCGTGGCTACCGGTGTTCGAGTCCACTCGGCCCGCGGCGGCGGAAGCCGTGGCGAGTATCGGGCGTCCAACGGAACCAGCATGGCCTCCCCCACGGTGGCGGGCGTGGCCGCCCTGTTGATGGATGCCGCCCCGGAGCACCAGGAACACCCGGCCCTGGCCCGGGCGAGACTCATGGCCGGAGCTATCCGGCCGGACCCCTGGCTGGACACTCCGGACGGCTTCCCCTCGACCAACACCGGCGGCCCCGGGACGCTGCATTCGCAGTACGGACTGGGCAAGGTTTCAGCACGCACCAGCATCCTCAACCGGGATGAGACCTGTGGCTGGATCGGTGGCGGCGCGGTTTCCGAGTTGCAGCAGGGGGAGCACGCCTACCGGGACATCGAGGTGCCGGCAGGCGCCAGCCGCCTCGACTTGGTGATGACCTGGGATGAACCGCCGGCGGACACCATCGCCAGCACGGTCTTGAATGACTTGGACCTGTGGCTGGATCGGGACGGCGACTGCGGGGAGGAACCGTGCGGTGAGCAGGTCTCCGCTTCCCGCGTGGACAACGTGGAGTGGATCATCCTGAGGAATCCCCAGCCGGGCACGTATCGGGCGAAGGTAGTGGCGCGGCGGGTCTACACGGCACCGCCCAGGGCGGCACTGGCGTGGACGGTGATCCGGGGCGCATCCACC
The DNA here is from genome assembly GCA_965263035.1 of Acidobacteriota bacterium. Classification (GTDB taxonomy): domain Bacteria; phylum Acidobacteriota; class UBA6911; order RPQK01; family JAJDTT01; genus JAJDTT01. Next base: position 1,592,312 of record OZ253580.1, on the reverse strand, counting down.
CCGAACCTGAGGGTCGCAACCGATCGGACCCTCCTCGTGGGCGAGGGGGAACAGGAGCTGACCGTGACGGTGACCGCGGACGGTTACGTGGCGGCCGGGAGTCGGCTGCACCTGGACTGCCGCGGCGCCGGAGAGGCTTCCGGATGCGAGCAGATCCGAATCCACTCTATGGACGTGTCTCGCGAGGATGGAGTTTCGGTGGATTTGTCGGACGATGTGGATCCGCCGATCCCTCTCGGATCATCGATCCCTCTTGGAGAGATCGCTACGGGTGAAACCCAGGAGGTCAGTTTCGTGATTTCGTCCCAAGGGGCATCGGGTGCGATTCAGCTGTACTTCACGGCCAGCGCCTGGAACGCGAAAGGGGAGTCAGTCTCGGTAAAAGTGGGCTCCGATGGGATAGGCCAATTTGATACTGCTCAGCGTCCTGCGCACGACGACTTCGCGGCGGCGGCCGTCATCAGAGGCGAACGAGGGTCCCACCGGTTGGATCTGCTGCTGGCGACGCCGGAGCCGGGGGAGCCGTTGTTCATGCCGCGAGACGGGCGGCCCGCCGGTTCGGTCTGGTACCGGTGGACGTCGCCGGCCAATGGTCCGGTCCGTTTCGAAATCCCCGGGCATGGGGAAGGGGCTGGCCCGCGCAACGATCGCATCGATGTCTTCCGAGGCGATCGAATCTCCGATTTGGAGCGGGTCGCGTCCGATCAGTGGGGAGCATTGTTTTTTGCCGAAAAGGGTCATGCGTATCGAGTCCGCGTGAGCAACCTCCAAAGAGCAACTGCTCTGACTCTCCAGTGGTCTCAGGCGTCCCGCCCCGTGAACGACGATTTCGCGCATGCCACGTTGTTGGAGGGAGCCGATGGTATCGTTGAAGGCACCAGCCGGGGGGCCACGCTGGAGCCCGGCGAGTGGTTCGGGTCCGCGGCAGGCACCACTTGGTACAGGTGGACGGCTCCCAACGACGGCCGATGGAGGTTCGCGACCGTGTACCCAAGTCGTGCCTTGGTCTTCGAGGGGGACGGCATTGCCTCACTCCGGCTGGTTTCTGGCTACCCTTCCATCGACACTGTATTCGCCACTGGGCACGGAGAAGAATATCGTATCGCCGTCGTCGCGCCGGGCGCCGATTCGCCCAGCGGTCCGTACAAACTGTGGTGGCATGACTCGGACGACGCCTATTTCCCACCCAACGACGATATCGCGGGCGCAGAGAGAATCGACAATGCACCACCGTCGCAACACCGTATCGACGTCGATAGCGACTCAACTGTGGAGCCGGGGGAACCCCCCGAAACTGGAGTCCGAACCAAGTGGTGGGTGTGGGACGCTCCCGAGGACGGCTTCTACACTTGGCGTCTCACGGATGCCGGAGAAGTGTTTCCGACCTACGCGAAGTTGCGGGTCACCATGTTCACCGGGACCTCCAGCGAAGACCTGCAACTCGTAGCCCGGACCGGGCCGGACACGGCGCCCTCCGATTTCGTGGTGGAGGCCGTGGGCGGACAACGGTATTGGATCGCGGCCGGCTTTCGGACGGGAGACGTCACGGCATACTCGCAGGACATTGCCTCCGGAATGATCATCTGGGGACCGACCCCCGGAAACGACCGTCTGGCGAGCGCCGAAACAATCCCGGGAACTGCCGGATCCATCTCCGGATCGAACCGTTTCGCCACCCTCGAGCGCGGCGAGCGGGGTTCCGTCCTGGGCCATTCGTCGCTCTGGTGGAACTATGGAGCCTCCGCTACCGGTTGGCATCGTTTCCGGTTGGACGAAATCGACGGTCCGTGGGTACTGACCGTCTACAAGGAAGATGGTGACGGGTTTGGGGGGCTTGAGTTCGTCAGAAGCAGCCATCAGCCGGAGGGGGTCGAGTCGGACGGCATCGAGGTGATTTTTCATGCCGAGGAGGGGGGCCGTTACGCGATCCGGCTGGGTGCCCGCGGCCGGGACGGCGGCGGCGAGTTCACGATGCACTGGGGCGAAACCGAAGCGCCGGTCTGGCTCAAGTACGCTGCGCGCCTGGCCGACGGCGACCTGGACGCCAGCGGAACTTCGGTGCAGCTCAGCGGGCCGTCCAGTTTGGCATTCAACGGCCGCGGCACGGCTCTGTACGTGGCGTCGAAGCTGGGACTGCAGGTCTTCGAACGAGATCCGAGGACCGGAGGCCTCACGTTTGTTCAACTATTGGAAGACGACGGTCTCGAAGACACCTCTCTGATCTGGGACCCGCATCGAGACCAACTCTATGCCCATCGCTGTGGGACTTGGCGCAGGTTCGCACCGCTCGATGAAACGCAGCGGGAACTTGAGGACGAGGGGACGACTTCGATCAGCGGGGATCCGCCGGACGCCTCCGAGTGCGGCACCGGCGTTTTCGGCGACGTGTTCATGGACGAAGCCGGCTCGTTCGTGAACGCGGTACTTCCCTCCGCAGGTCGGTTGCAGGTCCTGGCCTTGGATGCGGAGGGAGATCTGCGGCATGTCCAGACCGTGGAGGTCTTCGGACTCAAGCGTGCCGTGATCTCCAATGGCGGCAGCCATGTCTATGCGGTCACGGACTCCTCGCTGCTCGTCTTCCGACGCAACGCCAACACGGGTCGACTCACGCAGACGGCGTATCGCACAAGTTTGACGTGGCGCGCCGAAGCATTGGCGATCAGCAGCGACGGCCGGAACCTGTTCGTCTTTGACGACAACGGCAAGAGGACCAGAGTTTTCCAATTGGAAGACGACCCTTCCAATCCACGCGAGCTCGGCATCCTGCCGCCGTTCTGGAGAGAGTCGTGGCCGTGGGACCATTGGAACAACCGTTGCGGATTCGCCCGGGTCCGAAAGGGGACCTCCGCCGTGGACGTCTTCTGCATGGATATGGCCTTTGGCGTGCAATGGCAGCCGGAATCCGATTCCCTCGAGGCCACCGACCACGTTGCTCCATGGCAGGCGGACCGCTTCAACCATCCGGTTCCCGAATTCGGTCACACTCGAAACCTCGCCTCCAGCCCCGACGGCCGGCACGCATACCTGGATACGGAGGATGCAGGGATTGTGGTCTTCGAGCGGGTGGGCGCCGGAGCCGATCCGTATGTGTTGCTGGGGCTATTCTCGGTTTCGTCCGCGGAGCTGACTGTCGGTCCCATTTCGAGCAGTGGCTGTATCGGAATGGAGGACGTCGTCTTCAATGGCGTTCACTACGCCGTCGTCAGCTCGAAGTGGCAGAGTCGAGCGACGCCGAATGCCGAATGGACGGATATCGCGGGAACCGAAAGGACCGGGGAAATTTGCGCGTATACGCCGACCAACGCGGGCGAATACCGGTTGGTGGCGGAGATTCGGATCGACGGCGAACTCGGCATGTATTCGAGCAACATCATCGTGAAGGAGTGAGGGCGAATCTCCCTCTGCCGGAGTTTCAATATGCGGACGGCTGAGCTGTGCGGTCCGGTCGAGGAGTCGTTCCAGGCTTGGCTCAGGGCCATTCCGTCGCACCAAGACACGAACAGAAAACGTTCGCCTCTGAAGGCACGGAACATCCGCGGAGCAGATAGACTTCGCCGACTGACGTCCGCCAACTGGAATTGACGGACATAGTCCCCCCGCCACACGTGTTTGAGACGAGCCCCACAAGTCTCCCACGGCGGGGACTCCGGGCGACCGGGGATTCTCCCTCCGTCCGGATCAGCGGACCGAGGGGAGCAGCCGGGTCACGTGGGGCCCGCGGGCGATGAACTCTTCGGCGTAACGGCACCCGCTGAAGAGCCCGTAGTGGCCCTCGACGCTTTCGAGGCGGCGATTCAAATACTCGGGTGTGGAGTAGCCTTTGCCCTGGTACTTCTGAGTGGCGAAGGCCTTTAGGGCCTCCCGTTTCTGGTCCACCACGCTCTCGATGTCCATGATGTGGGTGGCCGCCACGCCCACGGTGCCGCGATTGATCCGCACGTCGCGGCGGTCCTGGGTGCCGTAGTAGTAGACGGTCGGCACGTCGTAAGGCTCCAGCCGCGAGCCCTCCAGCCACCGTGCGGCAGTAACCAACGCCCGAACGGAGACGTCTCCCACGGCCGGGTGGTCGTGATGGTTCTGCTCGGTGCGGTGATGGGTGATCAGGATGTCGGGCCGGACCGTCCGGTAGAGTTCCGCCAGGCGCAGAATAGTGCTTCGAGTGGCCACGAAGGGCTCGTCGTCCTCTCCCAGGAAGTGGGTCGCGGTGGCGTCGACCGCCCGGGCGGCGGCTTCGAACTCCTGCTTCTTCTCCTGGATGATCTCCTGGAGCAGCCGGGCCTCCGCCGCCTCGTCCAGAGCTTCCTGCTTGTCGTCGTAGATGCTGGGGGCGTGGGAGCGGGCTCCGTGGGTCACGGAAGCCACGTGCACCTGGTCTCCTCGTTGCCGGTGCAGGGCAATGGTTCCTCCGGCCAGATCGAAGGCGTCGGCCGGGTGGGCCGTGATGACGAGCAGGGTCTTGGTCTTTCCGTCTGTCATTAGGACTCTCCTGAATCGGTTCCTACGGACTGGAGCGCCACCGTCCGCGAGTTATCCCGGACCCGTCGGTTCACGCTGGGATGAACATGGCCCAGGATGGCCGGTCGCCGGGGAGGACTCACGATAGCGAAGCCCCCAATACGTGTCAAACTTGGGAGCGGCGGCTTTCTTGCCGCCGACCAGGGGGGGTAGGGACGGTGTCCCCGCTTCTCTTCGTCCTCTTCCTCGTTCCGGAGCAGGCGACAAGAAAATCGCCTGTCCCAATAGGCGGCAAGAAAGCCGCCTCTCCCAGCAGGCGACAGGAAAGTCGGTCCTGCCAAAAAAAGCCACCCGCCGGGTGGGGCAAAAGCGGTGGCGGTCCATAATATGGGGCTCGTGGATTCTCCAAACGCTTCGAGATTCGCGGCGGCGGCACTCGTCCTGGTCACGGGCGCCGTCTATCTCAACTCGTTCCCGGCGGCCTTCCACTTCGACGACTACGCGCTGATCTTGGAAAGCCCCCTGGTGACCGAGCACTTCGAGTACGGGACTTTCCTGGAGCAGTACGGCGGCCGGCCCCTGACGCTCTGGACCTTCCATTTGAACTACTTGATCGCCGGCCCCCAGCCCTGGGCTTTTCACCTGGTGAGCGTCCTGCTCCATCTGGCGGTCGTGCTGCTCCTCTTCCGTCTGATACTGGACCGATTCCAGCACCCGGGTCTGTCCCTGACCACGGCGCTGCTGTTCGGGCTTCATCCCCTTCAGACACAGGCCGTGAACTATGTCTGGGCCCGTTCGGTTCTGCTCATGAGCGGCTTCGGCCTGGCGGCTCTCCTGCTGGCTCCACGGCGGCCCTGGGCCGCCATCCTCTGCTTTCAGCTGGCTCTCTGGAGCCGTGCCGAGGCCGCCATGCTGTTGCCCTTTTTGTGGGTGCTGAATCGGGAACGGTGGAGGTGGTGGGCCGGCTTGACCCTGGCCAACGGTTTGGCTCTGGCCTGGTCTCTGGTCAAGTACTCCCCGGCGGGTATCGCGTGGAACCATCCCGACCCAGTCGGTTACTGGTTGTTGCAACCGGTGATGTTCTGGAAGGGTCTGGGACTGTTGCTGTGGCCGGCCGACCTCAACTTGGACCATCAGGTTCCGGAGCCGCACGTGCTCCTGACGGTCATCTCGGCGGCCGCAATCCTCACCGCGGTGATCGGGCTGCTCGGCCCGCGTTGGCGCCGCTCCCCTCTGGGGATCGGTCTGCTCTGGGTCCTGGCCTTCGGCCTGCCGACCTGGGTCCTGCCCAACCTGGATCCCTTCAGTGAGACGCGGCTCTACTTGCCAGTGGCCGGTTTCGCCCTGATGGCAGCCTGGCTTTTGTTTCACCGCCGGCCGGAAAGCCGTTGGCCGAACCGGGCCCAATGGGTGGGAATCGGGATCCTGGCGGCCCTTTTGATTTCGCCCACGCTGGCGCGAAACCGGATCTGGAACAACGACCTTTTACTCTGGCGCGACACGGTGGCCAAGAGTCCCGGCAAAGCGCGTCCGCACTACAACCTGGGAGTCGCCCTGCTCCGGAAAGGCCAAGTCGGGAAGGCGGGCGAGTCGTTCCGGGCCGCGGTGTCCCTCGACCCGGAAGACGACTACAACTGGGCTGCCCTGGGGTACCTGTCAGAGTTGGAGGGGGACCGGGCCGGCGCCGGGGCCCATTACGGTCGCGCCGTGGGTCTGAACCCCGGCAACCGGTACGCCCAAGAGGGCCTGAAACGCGTCGGCGAAAGTGGACCGGATCGACCGGCCGGTCGACCGCCGGCAGCCGAATCAGGTTCGGATCAGCCTCAGAAGTAGGCTGGTTCGTTGCCCGGCTTCCACTTGATGTTGCAACCCAGGCTGGCGCGCTGTTGCGGATCGGGGGTGTCCCCAGCCAGAACGGCGTCGAGGGCCCCTCTCAGGTCCTCGCCGTTCACCGGCGTGCCGGTTCCCGGCCGGCTGTCGTCCAACTGACCCCGATAGGCCAGGCGCCGGTCCTGGTCGAAGAGGAAGAAGTCCGGCGTGCAGGCCGCCGTATACGCCTGGGCGATTTCCTGAGTCTCATCGAAGCAATAAGGGAACTGGAACCCATGCTCCTGAGCCATGCTCTTCAGCTCGCCGGGGGCGTCTCCCGGGTAGGCATCCACGTCGTTGGCACCGATGGCCACCACGCCCACGTCTCGCGACTGGTACTCGTTCCCCAGCCGGGCCAGCTCCTCCTGGACATGGACCACGTAGGGACAGTGTTTGCAGATGAACATGACCAACAGGGCCTTGTTCCCCGAGAAGCTGTCCAGCGAAACGGTCTCACCCGTGGTCACGTCCGGCAGCTGGAAGTCAGGGGCCTCGGTGCCGAGGCCCAACATGGTCGATGCAGTCAAAACCATAGCAACGCTCCTTTCTTATCTCAGCGGATCAGAGGGGAAGGGAGGTTCCCAACCCCTGTTTCAATGCGTTCGTGTAAATCAACTGGGCCGTGGCCACGTCTTCCACGCCAAGTCCCAGGTTGATGGACATGATCCGTTGCTCCTCGCGCCGGCGTCCTCCCCGTCCCCGGACCACGTCTCCCAAGTCGGAAAGCCGGTCGGGGAGGCCTGCGAAATATCCCACCCCGCGATAATAGTCGAGTTGCGCCACGTCGTCCGTCGCCAGCAGATCGGCGGCGTGAAAGGCCGCGGGCGTCACATAGCAGTCGAAATCGAGGACGCAGACGAAGACCCCGTCCGCGAGCCAGCCGGGTTCGATCACGGGCGCAGGCGGACGTGGCATGGGGCCTGCGGTGACCACCACGTCCGCGGTCTGGACGGCCTGCCGGGGGGAGGCGCAGACCGTGCACGAGAGACCGTGACGTTGTCCGCACTCCCGGGCGAAGCTGTGCGCCGTTTCCAGGCGGGTGTCGTAGACACGGACGTCCCGGAGGTCGGGCAGGACCACCGTCAGCGCCTCCAGGTTGGATCGGCCCTGGACGCCGCGTCCCAGGATAGCGGCCGTGAGGGAATCCCGGCGGGCCAGATGCCGAGCCGCCACCGCCGTAGCCGCACCCGTCCTGACGGCCGTGATCCAGGTGGCGTCCATCACCGCCAGGGGGACTCCGGACTCCGGGTCGTTCAGGATCATGAGGCCGGTAATGTAGGCGAGGCCCCGGGCCGAGTTTCCGGGATATCCGCCGACCCACTTCAATCCGGCGGCGCCCGTGGTTCGGATATACGCCGGCATGGCGTGGATGAAGGCGTCGGGTTGGGTGTGGATTCCCGGCTTCGGCGGCATCTCCACGTTCCCCGATCCTTTCTGCACCAGGGCGTCCTCCACCACCTCGACGATGCGGGCCATGGACAGACCGAGCCGCTCGATGTCCGCCCGCGACAGGTACAGCAGTTCTCCGGCCGACGACACGATGCTGGGAGCCTGCGCCGCAGAAATTGATCTACTGCGAAAGCGGTAGAATCGGTCCATATTTCCTCGATTTCTCGGCGAATAGAACAACTATGCACCTCCAAATCGAGAAAATCCGGCCTCGATTCCCCACTTTCTCGCTACGATCATTTCTACCGCGCAGACTCCTGGAATCTCCTCAGAGTTGGACCGTCCACCGGCACGGCTGAAGGAGGGGTCCCGGTCCGGTTCGGTTCACTGCACGGCGCCCCGGGCACTGACCCGCCATTCGATGACCACCTCGTCTTTCCGGATCCCGTAGATGCGGTCGTGCATGTTGACACAGGCGCAGACGTGATTGGGGATGATGCTAACCCGGTCCCCGACGCGGTATTTTCTGGAGGCGTTGGCCAGCACGAGGTGCCCGTGCTCCTCGGAAAGGTATTCCACCACGGCGCCCGGGTCTCCCATCACGTGACCGAAACCCACGCCGTCGCCGGAGAGGAACTTGTCGCTGGAGAAGGTCTTGCTGCCCCCGTCGATGGCGGCCTTGCCGGAAACACTGGTGCTCACGACGGTGGACAGGACGGACACGGCACAGTCTTCCAATCCGGCGGCCTGGCAACCGATGGTGTTCCTGTCATTGAAGATGTAGGTGCCCGGACGAACTTCGTTGATGTTGTCGAACTGGTGCGACATGTAGGCCGTCGGGGTGGAACTGGCGCTGATGACCGGGTAGGAGATCCCGGCGTCGTCCAGCAGGCCCAGCAAAGTCGACAACTGCCGGTTCTCCAGCGTCAGAAGCTGGTTGCGCCGCTCCGGGTTCACCAGGAAATGACCGGGGTAGATCAGCAGCCCCTCGTAATCCAGTGCCGGAAGCTCGGCGATCCGCTCCAGCACCTGGATGGACTCCCGGGAGATGGTCAAGCCGCAGCGCCGCATTCCGGTGTCGAACTCCACCAGAATGGGAATCCGGATCCCGGCCTCGCGCGCGTGCCTGGAGACGCCCTGGGCCACCTCCAGCGAATCCAGCGCCACCGAAATGCGGGCGCGGCGCGCCAGGGCGGCCAGTCTCCTCCACTTGATCTCTCCATAGACCGGATAGGCCAGCAGAACGTCCTCGACTCCGCCGTCCACCATGACCTCGGCCTCGCCCAGCTTGGCCACGGTGACGCCCACGGCGCCCTTCTTGACCTGGAGTTGCGCCAATTCAGGAATCTTGTGGGTCTTGACGTGGGGCCTCAGATTGAGGCGGTGTTCCCGGCAGTAACCGGCCAATCGGTCCAGGTTCGCGGTCATGATATCCACGTCGACCAGGACCGAAGGTGTGTCCAGTCCGTCCAGTTTCATGGTCTGTTCTCTGCAGCAGCCCAGTCGCGTTCCGACCGATTCCGGCCCAGATCCCGAATCAGCCGATACTCAGCATCCGTTGGATGGCTCCCAGGGAGGCCCGGCGGATCGGCTCCGGCACCTCCACTTCGTAGACCTCATGCTCCAGGCTGTGGAGGATCTTCTCAAGACTGATTCTGCGCATGTGGCGGCAGAAGATGCTGCAGGTTCTGACGAACTCCACCTGCGGGAATTCGGTGGCCAGATTCGCCGCCATTTCGCACTCGGTGGCCATGTAGACGCGGCGCAGTTCGGCGTGATTCTTCACATAACCGGCCATCTGGGAGGTGCTGCCGTAGAAGTCGGCCTCTTCCAGGACCTCGGGCAGGCACTCCCAGTGCACCAGGACTGCAGCGTCGTGCGCTCCCCGGGGAATGTCGTACTGCTTCCGGATGTCCCGGATGTGGCTGGCGGTGAACTTCTCGTGGACCTCGCATCGACCGAAGTTCCGGTCATACTTGCCCGGGTAGATCAGATCCAGATCGGATCCCCGCCGGACCAGTTCCTGTTGCAGGTTCTCCCCCATCAGGGAATCGGGGAGGAAGACCACATGGTCTGTACCAAATTCCCGAGCCGCATACTCTATGACCTTGAGCCCGTTCGCGGAGGTGCAGCAGTAGTCGGATTCGGCTTTGATCTCGGCGTAGCTGTTGATGTAGGTGACCACCGGGGCTTGGGGATAACGCTTTCGATAGAATCTCACGTCCTCGGCCGAGAAGGGGTCCGCCAAACTGCAGCCCGCATTCAGGTCCGCGATCAGCACCTTCTTTTCCGGATTCAGGATCTTGGCCGTCTCCGCCATGAAGAGGACGCCGTCGAAGAGGATGATGGGTTTGTCCGACTTGGCGGCGTAGCGGCTCAACGCCAACGAATCGCCTCTCTCGCCTTCGCCGGACAGATGGAAGACCAGCGGCTCCATGTAGTTGTGGCCCAGGATCAGGACGTTCTTGAGATCCCGCAGATAGAGGATGCGCTCGATGATGTCCTTCTTGCCGAGGAACTCCAGATGCTGATCGGGTTGCGACCGCAGGGACCTGCTGATCGACTCCAGCCGGTCTTTATAGGTCTCCGTGGTTGTTGATTGCATATTTCAGCGTTGTCCGGACGATCAGCTAGTTGGCGAGTTGCCCGCACATCCCTCGTTGGGGTGCTCCACAGCCGCAAGGACCGGTCTCCTTGAAGGCGGATTCCATGGACCCGCCACCGACCGCGAATGAGGAGAAAAGCTGCTCGAAGCGGTCTCCGCTGCAACTGGGACACTCGGTATCGCTTTGGGTGCCCAGGACGATCTGCTCGAAATGAGTGTCGCAATCCAGACAGCGGTATTCATAAATCGGCATCTGACGATTATACCGCAACTGCCCGGAGTCAAGAAGGTGCAATCGGCGAGGATCTCCGGACTGGGACGTTCCTCACCGGATGCCCCTCGTAGATCTGCCGTGGCCGGGCGATCTTCTGTTCCCGATCCCGCGCCAACTCATCCCACTGAGCCAGCCAGCCGGAGGTTCTGGCCAGGGCGAAGAGGACGGTGGACATGGAGGAAGGGAAGCCGAGGGCCCGGTAGATCAGGCCGGAATAGAAGTCGACGTTGGGATAGAGCTTCCGCGAGATGAAGTAGTCGTCCTGCAGGGCGATTCTCTCCAGCTCCAGGGCCACGTCCAGCAGAGGGTCGGAGCCGGTCACCTCGAAAACCTCATGGGCCATTTGTTTGATGAGCTTGGCCCTGGGGTCGTAGTTCTTGTAGATGCGGTGCCCGAATCCCATGAGACGGAGTTCGCCTCCCTTTACCCGCTGCACGTGTCCGGGCACCCGGTCCTTGGACCCGATCAACTCCAGCATGCGGATGACTGCTTCGTTCGCTCCTCCATGAAGGGGCCCGGACAGGGCGCCGATGGAGGCCGCGGTGGTGAGATACGGATCGCACTGGGAGCTGCCGACGCCTCTCATGGCGCTGGTGCTGCAGTTCTGCTCGTGGTCGGCATGAAGGATGAACAGGGCGTCCATCGCCTTCTCGAACACCGGCTCCGGCACGCGGTCGAACGTCATCTGCAGAAAGCTTCCGGCGTATGAGCGAACGCCCGCGTCCTGGGTCGGGGGCAAGCCCTGAAGGCGGCGGAAAATCTGGGCCGACAGCGCCGGGACCTGAGCCAGGAGCCGATGGATCTGGAGCAGACGTATTTCCGGGTCCAGAACGGTACGGGCATCGGGATAGAAGTTGGAGAGGGAGGCAACCCCAGTCGCCAGCATGGCCATGGGGTAACCCCCGGCCGGAAAGCTCCGGATCAACTGAAGGACGGCCGGCGGCAACTCGGAATGCTTCCGAATGTCGTCATTCCATTGCTGGAACTCGGCCTCGTCCGGAAGCTCCCCGTACAGGAGTAGATACGCGACCTCGAGGTGGCTGTATTCGCCCACCAATTGTTCTATGGGGTAGCCGCGGTAGCGCAGGATGCCCTTGCCTCCGTCGATATAGGTGATCGTGCTCCGGCAGGACGCCGTGTTGAGGAAGGAAGGATCGTAGGCCAGGAGACCGAAGTCGTCCTCCGACGTCTTGATCCGGCGAAGCTCTATGGCGCGAATCGTACCGTCCGAGACAGCCAGATCGTACTGTTTCCCGGTCCGGTTATCGGTAATGGATAGGCTCTCATCCGGCATGCTGATTACCTTTTGGCAGGTGCGGGTAACTATCTGAAAGAGACGCTCACGAGACGGCCGAGCCTGGGGAATCCGCCGCCCGGTAGTGCGCTCTGTGTCTCCTTCCAGAACGAGGCTATAGGATAGCCAACGGCAAGGCGAAACTCAACGCGCCCCTTCTTCCCTTGCCACGGCAACATCCCCCGAACAGAACGATTTCACTCCAGATGCCGCATTCCCCGCTTCTTCTCTCACTCCTCCACTCCTCCTCTTCCTGTTAGACTGGCGCCGGGATGAATCGGTCTGCCGGCCCTCTCGACCCTCAACCCGGTGCCCGGGCCTTGCCGGTCCCGGTCAACCCCTCTTTCTCGAGCCGCCTGCTGAAGGTCTGTCTATCAATCTTGTGCCTGCTCGGTTCCGTACTGGCGTTGGAAGGTGGACGGACGCTGCGGATCAGGGGCATGGACTATTCCTTTCTGGTGACCGAACCTGCCGGTTGGACCATCGACGTCGGGTCGGCGATTCAGGTCGCCAATTTCGTCATGCACCCGGAAGGGACGCATTGGAGAGAGGCCGACGTCGTCGCCTTCTCCAGATTCTTCCCCAGGAGTCAGGAAGAGGACTTGGAGAAATTTCTGCAGTCCGAACTGGCCGGGCAGGAGGTTCTCTGTCCGAAAATGGAGATCAGTGACCTTCACTTGGACCTGGAGTTGAATCCGGAGACCCGCACCCGGCCCAGGGTCGTGGCCAAATCGTGTGACTGTCCGGGCGGCAAGCAGGAGGTCGTCGCTTTTACCGAGGTCCCGGACTACTTCATCATCTTCGTCCTGTCGGCCCGAGACGGAGCTTCGGTCTCGGAAGTTCTTCCCATATTCCGGCAGTTGATCTCGTCGTTCCGCTGGCTGGGCAGACCTCGATCCTCCGTCGAGTTGCTCAGATCCGAACCGTAGGTGCTCCGAACCCAATGAGAATCATCGTGCTTGGTGGCGGAGCGGTCGGCACCATGGTGGCCCGCCGTCTCGCCCGGGAGAGGAACGAGGTCGTCATCGTCGAGCAGCGCCTGGACCGCTGCGAGCTGTTGGATGAGAGTCTGGACGCCAAGATCGTCCAAGGCAACGCCAGCAGCATCCGGACTCTGGAGCAGGCCGGCATCCGGGAAGCCGAAATGCTGATCGCCGTCACCAGCAGCGACGAAGCCAACATTCTCGGGTGCCTGATCGCTCAACGGCACTCCAACGTCAAGATCAAGGTGGCGCGCCTCCGGACCCACGAGGTCTATCGCTGGAAGGAGATCTTCGACAGCTCTCGCTTGAACGTGGATCTGGTCATCAACCCCGACCAGGAGACGGCGGAGCGCATTCTTCGCGTGATCGGACTGCCGGGCATCTCCGACGTGTTGGAGTTCGCCGAAGGCCGGGTGCGGCTCTTCGGGATGAACATCGAGCAGGACAGTTGGGTGGTGGGGAAGAGCATGGCCGAACTGGATCGGAGCTCCCCGCCCAAGAACTCTTTGATGGCGATCATCTTCCGCGGACGGCAGACCTTCATTCCGAGGGGCGGCGACAGACTTCAGGCTGGAGACCAAGTCTACATCGTGGCGCCTGCCGCGGAGACGGAGTCGGTCTTCCGGTTCATGGGAGTCCCACTTCCGAAGAAGGTGGAGCGGGTCTTCATCGTGGGCGGCAGACAACTGGGGGTCGAAGCGGCCCTCCGTTTGGAGCGGTAGGGGGTCCAGGTCAAGCTCTTCGAGAAGAATTTGGTTGGTCCTGGTGGTGGCCACGTGGCTGATCGCTGCTTTTCTGGGGGCTCTCCCCTTCTATTTTTCTCCCCATTTCCCCAGTCTCGCCGATTCGGTCTTCGAGTCCGTCTCCGGTTTCTCCACGACGGGGGCCACGGTCCTGGCGGACGTGGAGGCCCTTCCGGCCAGCCTGCTGCTCTGGCGCTCGTTGACCCACTGGCTGGGCGGGATGGGCATCATCCTGCTGGGGATCGCCATTCTTCCCCTGATCGGGGCCGGCGGCCGGGAACTCTACCGGGCCGAGTTCTCGGGAGCCCGTTCGGAACGGCTGAGGCCCCGAATCGCGGAGACCGCGGTGGCTCTGTGGAAGATCTACATCGCGTTCACGCTGGCCAGTTACGTGGCTCTGAGATTGGCTGGAATGGAATGGGGAAATTCGACGCTCTGTGCCACGCCTTTTCCACCATGGCCACGGGCGGTTTCTCCACGCGTAACGGAAGCATCGAAGCCTTTGGCAATCTTGTCCTGGAAATCGTCATCGTGGTCTTCATGGTCCTGGCCGGCATCAATTTCACCCGGCACTACCGCCTGTTGGTGGAACGCAGGGTCTCTTTCTTCTGGGGAGACGTGGAACTGCGCCTGTATCTGATCGTCATCGGGGTCATGACGGCGGCCATGTCGGCAACCTTGCTACAGGCTTCCGAGTACTCTCTCGGGGAGTCCTTGAGGTTGGCGTCCTTCCAGGTCGTCTCCATTATGACGACGACCGGATTCTCCTCGGCCGACTTTCAGGCGTGGAGCCCGTTCGCCCAGCTCCTGCTGTTGGTGCTCATGTTCGTGGGCGGGTGCACCGGCTCGACGGCGGGAGGCATGAAGGTGGCGCGCATCGGGGTCCTGTTTCGGGTCGTGGGCCGGGAGTTTCGCCAGTTGGTGGAGCCTCGCGGCGTCTTTGCCGTTCGCTTTGGCGGGAGAGCGATCCCGGAGAAGACGATCCGGAGTCTGCTCAACTTGGTCTATCTCGCGTTCCTGGTGAACTTCGTGGCCTGCATGTGTCTTGCCGCCCTTGGAATGGACGTGCTCACCACCATTTCCGCGGTGGCGGCCTGCATGTTCATACATCGGCCCCGGATTGGGACAGGTCGGCCCCGACGAAAACTACGCCGGACTTCCGGCGGCGGCAAAATGGGTCCTGAGCATCTGCATGCTCGCAGGCCGCCTCGAGTTCTACACGCTCCTGGTGCTCTTCACGCGGCCCTTCTGGAGGATGTGATCCACGCGAGACGATGGTGAAAGGCCGGCCACCAGAGCGGCGATCGGGTACCTGACCGATTCCGGCGGGGCACCTTGCGGGGCGTGGATTTTTGACAGGATCGAGGTTCGCAAATATACTAAGCAACTTCTGAGAACGTCGATCCGGGAGAATCGATTTGTACGCAATCATTCATAGCGGCGGGAAACAGTATCGAGTCGCCGAAGGGGACCGGGTCCGGCTGGAGAGCATCGCCGGAGAAGTGGGCGATGAGGTCAGCCTGGAGGACGTGTTGCTGGTCGGTCATCCGGATTCGACCGAAGTCGGCACACCGTTTCTGAGTGACGTCCGCGTCACCGGGACCATCGTCGAGCAGGGTAAGGATCGGAAGGTCACGGTCTTCAAGTTCAAACGCCGCAAGATGTATCGAAGCAAGCAAGGTCATCGCCAGCGCTTCACCGAGGTGGAGATCGGGCCCATTCGGATCGGAAACGAGAGTCCGGTCCGGGAGTAGACGCCATGGCACACAAGAAGGGTTTGGGCAGTTCCCGAAACGGCCGGGACAGCCATTCCAAGCGACTCGGCGTCAAACGGTTCGACGGCCAGTTGGTGACGGCCGGGTCGATTCTGGTCCGCCAGCGAGGGACGCCCATCAAGCCCGGCACCAATGTGGGCCGGGGCCGCGACGACACCCTTTTCGCCCGCACTACAGGTAAAGTCCGGTTCCAGCGCCAGGGACGGCGGGGGCGATTCGTTCACATTATCAGCTAGCTGCCAGCCCGCAGAATTCCGGAGATCGGACTCTGGATCTCCACTTTCGTGCATGTTTCTGGACCACACCAAAGTTTTCGTCAAAGCCGGGGACGGGGGAAACGGTTGCCTGGCGTTTCGCCGGGAGAAGTTCGTTCCCCGGGGAGGACCCAGCGGCGGTGACGGCGGCGATGGTGGGAGCGTCTACTTCCGCAGCACCAACCACCTGAACACCCTGCTGCCGTTCCGCTACAAGCGGGAGTTCAAAGCCGGCAGCGGCTCTCATGGCTCCGGTTCCCAGCGTCATGGAAAGAACGGCAAGGATCTGGTCATCGATCTTCCCGTCGGCACGCAGATCTATCTCGAGAGCACACGCGAGCTCTTGTTCGATCTGGACCAACCGGATCGCAATCGTCTGGTGGCCAAGGGGGGCCGGGGCGGGCGCGGCAATGCGGCCTTCGCCACTTCCACCAATCAAGCTCCCAGAAAGTGGGAATCCGGCAGGGCGGGAGAGGAAAAGCATCTTCTCCTGGAACTCAAGGTGCTGGCCGACGTCGGGCTGGTCGGGCTGCCCAACGCCGGGAAATCGACTCTGATCTCGGTGATCTCCTCGGCTCGCCCCAAGATCGCCGACTACCCTTTCACCACTCTGACGCCCAATCTGGGAACGGTTTCGCTGGAAGGTTTTCGGACCTGCGTCGTCGCCGACATCCCCGGCCTGATCAAAGGCGCCCACGAAGGTCACGGTCTGGGGGACCAGTTTCTGAGGCACATCGAACGCTGCCGTATCCTGCTTCATCTGGTGGACGTCACGGACTTCGGCCCGGAGGACCCCGTCAATGCGGTGCAGACGGTTCAGGAGGAATTGGAACTCTATGGGGCCGCCCTGCCGGCCAAGCCTCAGATGGTGGCGGCTTCGAAGATGGATGCCGCCAACCTGGCAAAGGTGAGGAGACTCCAGGAGTACTGTTCCCGGGAAGGTGTTCCCTTTGGATGCATCTCGTCGGTGCGGGGTGATGGAATCCAGGAATTGAAGCGGTCTTTGGCAGAGCAGTTGGGAGTCGTCAGGGGTTGAGGGTCGGGATTTACGGGGGCACCTTCGACCCTGTCCACCGGGGGCATACCTATATTGCCAACCAGGTCCTGCGCCTGCTGGCGCTGGACCGGGTCCTCCTTATGGTGTCCCGTCTGCCTCCCCACAAGCCAAGGAACGGGGTGGCTGCGCAGCATCACCGCCTTGCCATGGTCGTGCTTGAGACCCTGGAGGAGTCCCACCTTTACGCTTCCGACTTCGAGCTCCGGCGCCGCGGTCCCAGTTACACCGTCCAGACCATGGCACTTTTGCGCGAGCGCTACCCCCGGCACCGTTTCTGCTTCATTGGTGGAAGCGACTCGTTGAGGGAAATTCACATCTGGAAGAACCATTCGGTCCTCCTGCGGGACAACTGCTGTGTCTTCGTGCAGCGGGCGGGAGCACGGGTCGATACCGCCCTCTTTCCGGAAATACGGCTGGAAAAGGTCACGGCAGGAGGTTCCTCAAGTCCGGAGATCCGTCCGGGAAGCTCCTTCCTGGTGGACATCGGGGCGCCCGACATCAGCTCGAGCCAGGTCCGGGAGAGCCTCGCCGGAAGGGGCCGTCCCCTTTCCGGCGAGATTTCTCCCAAGGTTTTGCAGTACATTCGGAAGTACCATCTCTATGAAGACAACAAGAGAATTGCTGACCCTGGTCTGTGAGTCGATTCAAGAAAAGAAGGGAGAGGATGTCCAGGTCGTGGACATTTCCGAGATCTCGTCTTTCACCGACTTCTTCGTGATCTGCCAGGGGAACAACCAGCGACAGAATCAGGCGATCTGCGACGAGATCCGGCATCGTCTGAGGAACCAGGAGAAGGTCCGGCCCACGCATATCGAGGGGTACAAAGGAGGCGAGTGGATACTTCTTGACTATCTGGACTTCGTGGTTCACATCTTTTCGTTACGTGCACGAGCCTTCTACCAATTGGAGAAACTGTGGAGCGACGGCCGGTTGCTGGCGCTCACTCCGCCGGCCTGATCCACAAATTTCGGCGATCCGCGGCCCCCGGCTGCCCCCGTCACACCGGAACCCGAACCTTTTTCGGAGCTTGTCGTATATTGAGTGATACAAGTAGTGGAGGTTTGGCATGACATCCAGAGACCTGGACTACTTCAAGAAACAGCTCCTGGAAAAGAAAACGGAACTCATCGACGTCGTCCACAAGGCCGAGAGTTACGGCCGGAAGATGGACGGAGAAGGCGAGGTCATGGACATGGGGGATCGGGCCTCCAAGTCCTACACCAAAGAGTTCATGTTCAGCCTCAGCAACCTGGAACGGCAATTGATCATTCTGGTTGAGGAGGCTCTGGAACGAATCCAGGACGGCTCTTATGGTGAATGCACCCACTGTGGCGACACGGTGGGGCGCAGACGGCTGGAGGCTGTGCCCTGGGCGCTGCTCTGCGTCCACTGTCAGGAACTCAAGGAGTCGGGTCGACTCTCCTGACCCACTCCCTGGGGAATTCCTGATTCTCTTCGCAGGATTTCCGGATCGGACGTTTCATTCAGTGTGTCTTCCGGTCCGGAATCCAGGTCCGACGCCACTGGGGCCACGGCTCTGGAGCGATCCCGGTGGACTCTGAGCGCGCGGCTCTTCCAGGGACTCCAGGTCCTCTTTTTCCCCCAAAGCTGCGTCCTATGCCGCCGTTGGGTCGCCAATCCGGACGCCAGACCCCTTTGTGCCGAGTGTTTCCTGCAACTGCCTCGGTTCCGGAGCCGCCTCTGCCCGATATGTGGCGGGCCTGCACCCGCCGGGGATTTTCCGGTTCCGGATCGGGAGAAAGATCCAGGGGACCTGGGACTCTGCGCGTCGTGTCGGCGGACGCGGACCTTTCATCACTCGGCCCGCGCGTGGGGTCCGTACACTGGAAACTTGAGGAAGTTGATCCATCGCTTCAAGTTCTCCGGCTATCGCCGCCTGGCGCATCCTCTGGCGTCCCTGCTCGAGAAAGCCTACCGGAAGCGGCCCGATCCCTTCTCCCCTTCCTGGCTGGTACCGGTTCCGTCCCATCCTCGGCGCAGGAGAAAACGGGGATTCGACCAGACGCTCCTCCTGACTCGAATCTTGGGCCGAAGACTGGATCTGCCGGTGTTCCCGGGCCTGCGCAGGTCGCGTCCGACCCTGCCCCAGTTCGGACTCGACCTGAAGGCTCGAAGGAGGAACGTCCGCAACGCCTTCCGGCTCCGGCAGGGACACCGAATCTCGGGAGCGGATCTGGTGCTGGTGGACGACATCCTGACCACGGGCGCCACCTCCCACGAGATCTCAAAGGTCCTCAAGCGGGACGGCAAAGCCGGTCGAATCCTGGTCCTGACGGTAGCCCGGGTACCGTTGCCGGGGGAACACCTGGGAGCGGCGACTTTCTTGTCGCCGACTAGGGGGGGTAGGGGGGATGCTAGTCCCCCCTCTACACCGCCCCAACTCCGCAGATCAAAGAGGGCGCCCACCAGGGGCGCCCCTACTGGAGGACCGCCACGGACTGGTAATAGACTGCCCTGGAGGATCTCAGGGGATATGCGAAAACACGACAACCGCGGTGGCGAAGCGCCGCCTCAGCTGGCCGAGTGCGTGATCAACGTCAGCGAGGGCCGCGACCGGGCCTGTCTCCGGAAACTGGCCCGGGCGGCGGCCGAGACGCCCGGCGCCACGGTGCTCGACTGGGACGCCGACGTCGACCACCATCGGACCGTCTTCACGTTGGCGGGCTCCCTTCCAGGCCTTGAGGCGGCGGCGGCGGCTCTCTGCCGCCGAGCCGTCGACCTCCTGGATCTGTCCCGGCATCGAGGTGTCCATCCCCGGATCGGCGCCGTGGACGTCATTCCGTTCGTGCCCATCCGCGGCGTCTCCATGTCCGGCTGCATCCGGACCGCTCGGCGGCTGGGGAAAGCTCTGGGGGAAGAGATCCAGCTTCCGGTCTACCTCTATGAGCAGGCGGCGACCCGTCCGGAGCGAAGATCCCTGGCGGACCTGCGGCGGGGAGGTCTGGAGCCGCTGCGCCGGCGGATGGCGGGGGACCCGGCCTGGGCGCCCGACTTCGGACCCGCTCGGCCCCATCCGACGGCCGGAGTCAGTTGCATCGGAGCGCGGGACTATCTGATCGCCTTCAACATGTACCTCGAAGATCCGGACCTGAACGCGGCGCGGAAAGTGGCCGCCCGGATCCGCGAACGGGACGGCGGCCTGCCCGGCGTCAAGGCGCTGGGGTTGTGGGTGGCGAGCCGGAATCGGGCGCAGGTCAGCACCAATCTCACCGGTTATCGTAGGACGTCACTGGTTCGGCTCTTCGAGACTGTGGACCAACAC
Organism: Acidobacteriota bacterium; assembly: GCA_965263035.1. GTDB lineage: Bacteria > Acidobacteriota > UBA6911 > RPQK01 > JAJDTT01 > JAJDTT01. The sequence continues at coordinate 1,572,331 of OZ253580.1, read as the reverse complement.
GCCCGCGAGTTGGGCACCCGGATCTCCTCCTCGGAGATCGTGGGCTTGGCCCCACGCGACGCTCTGGGCAAGGATGCGACCGCTCGCCTACGGCTGGAGAAACCGGCTTCGGAGTCGATCCTGGAAGAGCGGATTCGCCAAGCCTGGCCCGGAATCGAGATCTGATGCGGCGCGTCTCCGCGGACTGGATCGTACCGATCGAACCTACGGCTCGATGCCCCAGGCGCGCAACGCCTCGCCCTCCAGCCGGCTGTAGGCCAGAGTCTCTCCCACCGCCCCTTCGCGCCAGACGCTGTTACCCCCGTCGCGCACGGCGTCCCCGTTCTTGATGATGGTGGCGAAGACGTTTCCTGGCGTCGGCCCCATTTTGGGCGAGAGGAGCAGATTGTCCCGATCGTAGAACACGGCCAGATCGATGACCGGAGCCCCCGATTCGGACCGGACCGGCAGTTGGATGCCGGAGTCCAGCGTGAAATACATGACGTCTCCGGCCGCCGGAACCATCGAACAGTTCTCTGGGCCCGGCTCCTCGGGAGCAAAGGCGGGGACCAGGATGTAGATCTCGTTGCTGGCGTACTTGGCGTGGTACACGTCCCCCTCCTGGGGCAGGGCATTCCAGACCGCCTCGCAGGTCCGGGGCGCCTTCTCGTCCAGGAGACGGGCGACGCAACTGATCCCGCGCTTCTTGAGAGTGATTTCGATATATCGAGCCGTAATTACCTCCACCTCGAATGCGAATCAGGATTGACAAACGGTGCGCCGGCGGACGGCTAGCTGGAGCTTGCGGCAACCGGGTTTCCCAGAACGCCGATTTTCGAGATTTTGATCTCCACCTGGTCCCCCGGCTTGAGGAACTCCCCGCTGACGTTTCCGACGCCGGAGATGGTGCCGGTGCTGATCACGTCTCCCGGCTCCAGCGTGACGATGGCCGAGATGTACTCGACGAGCGCGGCCACGGGAATCAGCATCTGACTGGTGCTGTTGTGCTGCTTCCTGTCTCCGTTGACGTAGGTGCTGATCTGTAGGTCCTGGGGATCGCCGATCTCGTCGGTGGTGACGATCCAGGGTCCCATGGGAGCAGCGGAATCCAGCCACTTCCCGTTGAGCCAATCGAACCACTCGTCCTGGGGGCGGTCCTCGCTCCGGGGCCAGATCTTGAGCTGCCGCTCCGACACGTCGTTCATGATGGTGTATCCGGCGACGTAATCGAGGGCCCGGTCCCGGGAGATCCGCTTGCCCCGCCGGCCCAGGACCACAGCCAGCTCTCCCTCCCAGTCGATGGCTTGGGCCACGGGTGGAATCCGGATACTGTCCCCCGGACCGATCACGCAGGTGCTGGCGGGCTTCATGAAGAAGCGGGGAGTCTCCTTGTCCTGGGAGTCCATCTTCTGTCCGCCTTCCTCGATGTGGTCCTGGAAGTTGCCGGCGAGGCAGAAGAGCTTCCGGGGCACCGCCACCGGAGCCCGCAGACGCACTTCGGAAAGGCGATGCACGGCGGCTCCGTCCGGCTGGGACTGGGATCCCTCCACGGCTCCCCGGGCGGCCCGTTCGGCAGCCTCCCGGGCTTGGCTCCCATGCTCCAGAAAGTGGATCATGTCCTGAAAAAACGCGTGGGGAGGCCTTTCCTCCTTCCGGGCCAGCTCGGCGTCGGCGGCAACCAGGTTCACCACCCGTCCGTCGTCCGTGGCTACGGCGACGAAGGACCGATCCCCCAGGCTGCACGTGGCCAGTTTCATCTCGTTTCTCCTTGCGAGTGCGGGAGCCTGCTCCCGGAGTTCTCACGCTCTGTTCAACCCGTGTATTCTAGCAGCCGTTCTCCCAGTGTAAAGCGTTGATCCGATCCTCAAGCCCCAATTAATTCGGGCTATAATTCCCCGCACTGTCCTGGGGACGTGAGATTGGCGAAAAAGGAAGAGGGAAGGTCGAGGAAAGGCTGGCGGCACGCCTTTGCCGTGGACACTGTGACCAGCTTCGAGCCCTCGGACGAGGAGCGCCAGTTGGTTGATCGAATCTGCCGGGAACTGGTGCGGCGCCGGCTGGCCACGCCGGCTCTCATGTTTCTCGAAATGTCCCGCCCCCTGAATTTCCTGGGTTCCCAGCTGTTGCATTTCCTGTCGCCTCTGCTCTCGGGATTGACCCAATCCCGTGGACACCGGCACCTGGCCGCCTTCCTTGAGCATCGGGGCTCAGTGGACTATCTTTGTCGCCGGATCGAGGAACTCGACTCGGCCGGCAAATGAAGCAGATCGACCCCGACTCCATCAACGTGATCCTGGCCACCGACTGCGGGAGCACGACCACCAAAGCCATCCTCATCCAGAAAGTGGACGGAGAATACCGGCAGACCCACCGGGGCGAGGCGCCCACTACGGTGGAGGAACCGGCGGCCGACGTGACCCTGGGGGTGGTGAACGCCGTCGCCGAGGTGGCTGAGATGGCCGGACGCCGCCTCATCGACGATGAGGGCCGGATCCTGAGGCCGGCTTCCGGCGGTGAAGGTTGCGATCTTTATATCTCTACTTCCAGTGCCGGCGGCGGCCTGCAGATGATGGTGGCGGGTGTGGTCCGGGAGATGACGGCCGCCAGCGCCAAGCGGGCGGCCCTGGGCGCCGGCGCCATCGTCATGGACGTTCTGGCCTCCAATGACCGCCGCCTCCCCCACGAGCAGATCCAACGGATCCGGGAGCTCAGGCCCGACATGGTGCTGATTTCGGGGGGCACCGACGGCGGGACCACGCGGCACGTCGTGCAGATGGCCGAACTCATCGCGCCGGCCCGTCCCCAGCCCCGTTTCGGCGCCGAGTACCGGATGCCGGTGATCTTCGCGGGGAACCGGGATGCGGCGCCGCTGGTGGAGCAGACCTTCGACGATTCGGTGCAGCTTTCCATCGTTCCCAACCTGCGTCCGGTTCTGGAGCGGGAGAACCTGGCTCCGGCCCGGGACAAGATCCACGACCTGTTTCTGGAACACGTCATGGCCCATGCCCCCGGGTACGACCGGCTGATTCAGTGGACCGACGCCCCCATCATGCCCACGCCGGGGGCCGTGGGAAACATCCTGCAGAGAATTGCCGAAGAGCAGAGGATCAACGTGGTCGGCGTGGACATCGGCGGCGCCACCACCGACGTTTTCAGCGTCTTCGACGGCACTTTCAACCGGACCGTGAGCGCCAACCTTGGAATGAGCTACTCCATCTCCAACGTCTGCGCCGAAGCCACCCTGCCCTCCATCCTCCGTTGGGTCCATCTGGAGATGGAGGAAGGGGAGCTGCGAAACCACGTCAAGAACAAGATGATCCGGCCCACCACGATTCCTCAGACCCGGGAATCCCTGTTCTTCGAGCAGGCCGTGGCCCGGGAGGCCCTGCGCTTGGCCTACGACCAGCACAGACAGTTCGCAACCGCGCTCAAGGGCGTGCAGCAACAGAGGACCGTGGGCGACACCTTCAGCCAGGCGGCCAGCGGCCGGACCCTGGTGGACAACATGAAGCTGGACCTGTTGGTGGGATCGGGCGGAGTCCTCTCCCATGCTCCTTTGATGCAGCAGACGGCGGCGCTCCTGGTGGACGCCTTCCAGCCCGAGGGCATCACTTGGCTGGCCAAGGACAGTATCTTCATGATGCCCCACCTGGGGGTTCTGGCCCAGGTTCATCCTGAGGCTGCGCTCCAGGTCTTCCGGAGAGATTGCCTCATCTCCCTGGGAACCTGCGTGGCTCCCAGGGGAGCCGGTGCCTGGGGCAGCCCGGCCTTCCGCTATGCCATCTTCGGCGACGGGCTGGAGGAGGAAGGCGCCCTCTCCTTTGGTGAGATCAAACGGCTGCCATTGGGCCTGGGAGGCAGCGCCCGAATCGTGGTGGAGCCGGCGCGGAGAGTGGACGCGGGAGCGGGTCCCGGCCGGCCCCTCGAGGGCGAACTCAGGGGCGGGACGGTGGGAGTCTTGCTGGACGCGCGGGGCCGCCCTCTGACGCTGCCCCCTGATCGAGAGGCTTGCCGGAAGGCCATGGCTCAATGGGTCCTGGATCTGGACCTGGAGCCGCCGCTTCCGGAAGAGGAGTGACGAGGTCGACTGAGGATGGCCCACGCTTACACGCCCGGTCTGAAGGTCAGTCCCCGCACCCGATATCGCTGCCGGCGGATCCTGCCCATCCAGGGAGAAGTTCTGGTTCGAGCGGGACAAGAGGTGGACTCCCGGGACGTGGTCGCCCAGACTTTCATGCCGGGAAACATCACACCGCTCAATGTGGCCAATCTCCTGTCGCTGCCGCCTGCGGACGTCCCTGAATGCATGCTCAAACAGGCGGGTATGCGGGTGGAGGCTGGGGAGGTCCTGGCTCGGACCAAGGGGATTTTCGGGTTGTTCAAGTCCGAGTGCAGGGCCAAGGTCGCCGGGACCATCGAGTCCATTTCCCAAGTGACGGGGCAGGTCATCCTCCGGGGGGAGCCGATCCCGGTCCGGGTCCTGGCCTACCTGGCCGGACAGGTGGTCGAAGAGATCCCGGGAGAGGGGGTCGTGCTGGAGTCGGACGCCACTTTCATCCAGGGGATCTTCGGGATCGGCGGGGAGGCCTTCGGACCCGTCCGCATGGCCTGCCGGGACGAGGAGGAAGATTTGACCGCCGGCCGGCTCGACGAGGGGATGAAGGGGGCCGTCGTGGTCGGCGGCAGCCGAATGACGGGAGAAGCCGTCCGCAAGGCCTTCCGGATCGGTATCTCGGCCCTGGTTTCGGGAGGCATGGACGACGCGGACCTGCGGCAGATCCTCGGATACGACTTGGGGGTCGCGATCACCGGATCGGAACCGGTGGCGACGACCCTGATCATCACCGAGGGGTTCGGCCGAATCGCCATGGCCCGCAAGACCTTCCAACTGTTGGCCTCCCGGGAAGGGGATCCGGCATCGGTCAACGGCGCGACTCAGATTCGGGCCGGAGTCCTGCGGCCGGAAATCGTCATTCCGTCGCCACCCGGGGACGCGGCGGAGGTGGACGAGACGCGTGCTGCCGGCAGGCTGGAACTGGGGACACCGGTTCGAGTGATCCGGGACCCTCACTTCGGATTGATCGGCGTGGTCTCTCGGCTTCCGGCCGAACCCCAGGTCCTGGGCTCCGGGTCCCGGGCGCGGGTGCTGGAGGTTCAATCGGAATCGGGCCGGCGGCTGGTCGTGCCGCGGGCCAATGTGGAGTTGATCGAGGCGTGAGCAAAATGGGCAAATCGATTCTCTCGTCGGTGCTGGCCGGTGGTTTCGTCCTCTGGGGAGGGGCCTCCGCGGCCCTGGCGCAACTCCCCCGGCCGCCGGGTGAAGTGCGGGCCGTCGACTTTCCCAACGACGCCGGGGAGGCGGTGCGGATCGAGTGGGAGCTCTCCCCCGACGACCGGCCCCAGCCCGGGGAACGGCTGGTCGTCGCTTACGAGATCCTGAGGCGGGAATCGGGGGAAGAAACGTTTATCAAGATCGGAAAAGAGACGTACCGGACCCGGTCTTTCAAGGACGACCGGTGCAGGCGGGGAACCAGCTACTCTTACCAGGTTGTGGCGTTGGGGCCCGGCGGGGCTCGATCAGCCGCCATCGTCACCGATCATCCGGTGACGCCGGTCATGCAGTACTTCGACTTCTCCCAACTCTGGTTCGGTGTGATTCTGCTGATCGTGGGAGGAAGTGTCGTCTACTTCATCCAACTGGCCCGGAGCGGACGTGAGCTGAAGGTTCGCCCAATTGCCGGGTTGGAAGCGGTGGACGAAGCCGTGGGCCGTGCCACCGAGATGGGGCGGTCCTGCCTCTATGTTCCGGGGATTCTGGACATTAACGACATGCAGACCCTCGCCGGCGTCACGGTCCTGTCGCGGGTCGCCGGATTGACGGCCGAGTTCGACGCCCGTCTGGACGTGCCTACCTCCCGTTCCCTGGTGATGACGGCCTGCCGGGAAACCGTAGAGGCAGCCTATCTTTCGGCCGGACGTCCGGATGCATACAATGAGGACTCGGTCTATTACCTCACTGATGAGCAGTTTGGCTACGTCGCCGGCGTCACCGGAAAAATGCTCCGGGAGCGGCCCGCCGCCTGCTTCTACATGGGCGCCTTCTTCGCCGAGTCGCTGATTCTGGCCGAGACCGGGAACGCCATCGGCGCGATCCAGGTGGCCGGAACCGCCATGCCGTCGCAGCTTCCCTTCTTCGTGGCGGCGTGCGACTACACGCTCATCGGCGAGGAGCTGTTCGCCGCATCCGCCTACCTCTCCGGGGAAAGCCACCAACTGGGCAGCCTCAAGGGCCAGGACGTGGGAAAGGTCCTGGGAGGAACGCTGATGGTCGCCGGATGCCTGTTGGCCACTGCCGCCTACCTGACCGACGCTCCCGTTCTGGGCCAGATGCTGGCCTATCTGACCGATCACGTCCTGGGAAACCAGGGCTGGTAAGGAAAGCACACCATGAAGAGAACTCTTCCCCTGCTCATTGCCGCGGTTACGGGGTTCGTCCTCATCGGCGCCCACTTCGTTCCCTACACCCAGTCCTGGGGCGAGGAGGCCATGATCTGGTTCGACATCCTGGCCGCCATCGCCTTCATTCTGGGGGGCGCCAACCTGGTGAAGATCAACCTGAAGAAGATATCGGACCGGGGGGCCGGCTGGGGTTACGCGGCCGTCACCGTTATCGCCTTCTTTCTGACGCTGGTGGTGGGAATGGCGAAGATGGGGGTTCACCCCAGTCCCCAGTTTGCCCAGTTCGCCTGGTCGGGGGACTACGTTCAGCAGGGAAGCTTTTTCTGGTTCATCTACCAGTATTCCTTCTATCCCCTGGGGGCTACGATGTTCGCCCTGCTGGCCTGCTTCATCGCCTCGGCCGCATTTCGCGCCTTCCGAGCCAAGAACCCCGAGGCCATCATCCTGCTCTCGACGGCCTTCATCGTACTGGTGGGGCGGACCTACGCCGGCACGGCCCTGACGGGATGGCTGCCCGAGGCGCTCCAGTTCGACAATCTCACCAGCACCATCATGAACGTCTTCAACCTGGCGGGGAACCGGGCCATCACCATTGGCATCGGCCTGGGTGTGGTCTCCCTCTCTCTGAAGATTCTCCTGGGCGTCGATCGATCCTATCTGGGAACGAAGGAATAGCCCATGAAGATCAACGAGTTCTTTCGCAACCTGGACCGGCGCTGGATCTTTTTCCTGATGCTGTTGTCCATTCTGATTCCGCTCCTCTTCGGAATCCGGTTCCCCGAGAGCCCGTCGCCCATGGTCCTGAACGTCCGCTCGGCCATCGAGGAGTTGCCCGACGGCTCGGACGTCCTGATGGCCTGGGATTTCGACCCCGCCAGCCGGGGCGAGCTGAGTCCCATGGCCGCCGCCTTCGTTCGCCACTGCGCCTACAAGCAACACAAGCTCTACTTCCTGACGCTCTGGGCCACCGGAGGGCCGCTGATTCAGGAGAGCATCGACCTCCTGAAACGGGAGTTTCCCGACTACGAGTACGGGCACGACTACGTGAACCTGGGTTTTCGCCCCGGCGGCGAGGGGGTCATCAAGGTCGTCGTGGGAGACCTGAAGAAACTCTTCGCCAACGACGTGGACGGGGCCAGTCTGGACCAGCTGCCGTTGACTCGAAACCTGAAAAACATCCGCCAGATGGACCTCATCGTCAACGTGAGCGCCGGCTATCCAGGGGTCAAGGAGTGGATTCTTTATGCCGCGACCCCCTACGACCTGAAGATCGTCGGGGGTACGACGGGAGTCTCGGCCCCGACGCTGTATCCCTATGTGCCGGGACAATTGATCGGTATGCTGGCCGCCATCAAGGCTGCGGCCGAATACGAACAGGCCGTCATCGACCTCTATCCCGACTTGATAGGCAATGACACGGCGCAGGAGGGGCTGCGGCGAATGGGCCCGCAGCTCCTGGCCCACATGCTGGTGATCCTGCTCATCGTTCTGGGCAACGTCATCTACTTCTGGGAGCGGCGTCAGGGGGTGACGTCATGAGCCGATCCGGGTGGGTTTGGACGACGTTGATGGTTTTGGCCGGGATCTACCTGTTGGTGAGGCTGGCCACGGGAGGCATGGGACTGGTCTACGTTCAAGACCAGCCGGTGGAAGTCCAGGAGCCGGGTCAGGAAACGTGGAGCCGGGTCGTCGGGGTGGATCCCAAGCGGCAGGGTGAAGAGGGAGTGCGCGTGAGTTGGTCCCGCACCGTGGGGACTTGGTTGGCCGCCCTCTTCACGCTTTTCATCCTCTCCTTTCTCTACGGTGACAATCCGTTCTACAAGCTGGCCGAGGCCATTTTCGTCGGGGTCTCGGCGGCCTACTGGATGGTCGTCGGATTCTGGACCGGCATCGTTCAGAACCTGTTCGGGAAGCTGGCCCCGGATCTGGTCCGGGGTTCGATGCTCCCGGGCCTGCCGGAATCCCAGGAGCAGGAACTCATCTACCTGGTCCCGCTGCTGTTGAGCGTCCTGATGTTGATGAGGCTCTCTCCGGTCGGGGGCTGGGTTTCCCGCTGGTCGCTGGCCTTTTTCATCGGGGCCACCGCGGGGATCCGTCTCTTGGGCTACCTGCAGAGCGATTTCATCCGGCAGATCCAGAGCACGATTCTCCCCCTGGTGGTGGTGGGGACCCAGGGATTCGACTTTTGGGCCTCCCTCCAGAATCTGACCATCGTGGTCGGAGTCTTGTCCTGTCTGGTCTATTTTTTCTTTTCCATCGAGCACAAGGGGGTCGTGGGAGGGGTCTCGCGCCTGGGAATCTGGTTCCTCATGATCACCTTCGGGGCCGGCTTCGGCTACACGGTGATGGGGCGCATCGCCCTGATGGCCCAGAGGCTGGAGTTCCTCGCGGACGATTGGCTCTGGATCATCGATCCGGCGAGCCGGCGGCTCGGCATGTAGCGTTCGGGTAAGGAGGGATCCATGAAATCGATTTTGCGGATGTTCGTGTTGCTGGTTCTGATGGGCGTGCCTGGCGTCGAGGCGTCGAGTCACGGGAAAAAGGCTGCCGGTTCCGACCCGGTTCCCGACTTGGGGAACCGTCTGGAGCTGTTCGTCGACGATACTCTCATCGAATCCATGGATGGGGTGGAGCTGGAGGTCCAGCAGCCCCAGCGAGGCGAGAAGGTCTTCGTCTTCGATCAACCTTGGGAAGGGAACATTCCCTTTCACGTGGCGGTCTTCAAGGACGGGGAAATCTTTCGGATGTACTACCGGGGCAGCGCTGCGGTCGACTACATCCACCGGGAGGAGCTGGAGCCGGGGGAGACCTGGGTCGCCGCCCACGAAAAGGTCTCCTGCTACGCCGAGAGCCGCGACGGCGTCCACTGGACCCGTCCCTCATTGGGGCAGGTGGAGTTCAACGGCTCCCGGGACAACAATATCCTGGAGATCCGGGGCGCCGCCAAGCTGAATCCCTTCCGCGACGACAATCCGGCGGCGCCGGCCGAGGCCCGCTACAAGGCGGTGGCCTTCGCCAAGCCCGGGGACCATCGGGGTCTGGTGGCCTTGTCCTCTCCCGACGGCATCCGCTGGAGCTGGATGCGTGAAGTTCCGGTCATCACCGACGGCGCCTTCGACTCCCACAACGTGGCCTTCTGGGATGGCGAGCGGGGGATCTACGTGGCGCTCTACCGGGATTTCCTCCACGGGGTCCGGACCCTCAAGTACGCAACCTCCAAGGACTTCGTCGAATGGTCCGAGGGCCGGTGGGTGGACTATGGAGACGCTCCTACCGAACAGCTCTACACCAATGCCACCGTTCCCTATTTTCGCGCTCCCCATATCTACCTTTCCTTTCCCAAGCGCTTCGTGACCTACCGGATTCCCCGGCATCTGGATCCCGCCCTTGCCGGCGAGCGGGCCGGACTCTCCGATGCCGTGTTCATGAGCAGCCGGGACGGGGTCCATTGGCACCGCTTCATGGAAGCCTTCATCCGGCCCGGGAGGAACCGGCGCAACTGGATCCACCGGAACGGCTTCGTGGCCCGGGGCATCGTCCCCACGGCGCCGGGGGAGATCTCCCTCTACACGGTTCAGCACTACACTTATCCCACGGCTCACCTACAGCGCGTGGTGGTGCGGACGGACGGTTTCGTGTCCGCCAGCGCCGGCTATCCGGGCGGCGAGCTGATCACGAAACCGTTCCGGTTCAGTGGGGAGAACCTGATCCTGAACTACTCCACTTCCGCGGCCGGCTCCATCCAGGTGGAGATCCAGGACCGCAACGGCAACCCGGTGCCCGGATTCTCACTGACCGAATCGGTCCCCATCTGGGGGGACGAGCTGGAGGGGAAGGCGGGGTGGATTTACGGAGGCAAGGTTCGTGCGAAACCCCTCCGGCGAGTCGCCGGAAAGACGGTCCGCCTGCGCTGGGTCCTGCAGGACGCCGATCTCTATTCCTTCCGGTTCAAGTGATCGGAAAGGAAAGAGAAAATAAGTGTCGGTGGGGGGGGGAAGTTGCTTGGAATGGATGCAATTTGTCCATTGATAGCAAAAATGAGCCGACATTTAGGGGATTACTAACAATAGTGCCCAACCCCAGAATCACCGGCGATAGCGGGGCTTGGCAATCCACCGGATATTCACGGAAAAAAAGGGGACAGTCTATTTTTCCGGTCATTAGATTTGCTGATTTTCTTGAGTTTCCTTCGCCTTTCTCAGATCCGAATCGTTGTTGTCATCAGAGGTGCGAACCCATCCCTGCTGAGTCCGAGTCCGGTGAACCGAGGACCGTGGCCATGGCCCGAACCGCACGACACAAGAGCTCAGAAGCCGCCTTCTATCACCTCACCAATCGAGTCACCGGCTGGACTGATTGGTTCCCCTTTGAAAACCGGCAAGCCCGTCGCAAACTCCTGAACATGATGTTGTTCTATGTGGCTGTCTACCGGTGTCGTTTGGCCGCCTTCCAGATCATGGGTAATCATTTCCACTTCATCGTCCATTTTGAGAAACCCCGCCCCTTGTCCCGCGAGGAGTTGTGGGAGAGCGCCCACATACTTTATGGACGACAGGCAGAGGTGAAAACTGCCCGTTGGACCGACGCCCAATGGGAGGCTTTCAACCAGCGTCTATTTGACGTGTCCAAACTGATGGCGAACTTGGACGGGCAATATGCCACGTGGTTCAACCACGAGTTTGCACGGCGAGGCCATTTTGGGGGTGATCGTTTCAAGAACCCGGAACTCCTGGGACGCCAAGCCGTCCAGGATGCCATCCTCTACGTGGAACTCAATGCCGTCCGGGCCGGACTGGTCAAAAGGCCCGAGCAGTGGAAGTGGGGCTCGGCCCGCTGGAGACTCACCGGCAAGGACCAAGACCTGATTCCACTGGAGGAACTGTTCCCTTCGGATCCCGGAACGGACCTGTACAGCAGTTACCGGGCTCGCTTGTACTATCGAGGAGCCGTCCCCACCCGGGAGGACCAGGCCGCGATCCCCCGGTGGATCCTCCATCAGGAGCAGCGACGTGGATTTACCCGTCCCGGAGCTTTTCGCCGGCGTTTGCGATTTCTGACGGACGGATTGGCCGTCGGGCCGGCAGAGAAGGTGGCGCAACTGCTGGAGACTTATCGGCAGCAAGGTCGATATCGACGTCGCCGACACCCCATCCCCCAACTGGGCGGAGCGCTGTTTTCCTTGCGGGAGCAGCGCTCGAATGCCTTCGTCTCGTAGACTCGCCTGATTTCCGACCGTCGATTCTGCCACCGTGGCACCGAACGACCCAGATCACTGGAACCGCCTAATAGACTGAATTGTCCTCCTTAGTGTGTGGAATGTCCTCCGGACTTCCATCCTTTGGCCATAGGTTCACTGCGCTGCTTCCGGGCGGGATTCCCAAGAATCACGACACAGAATCGGAAAGAAGAAAAAGACTGTTCTCAAGACTGTCCCTTTCTGTCGCTTCTGTCGTGTCGCAGCGACTGTCCCTTTCTGTCGGGATTTGTGATTTCTCAGCGGTGAGCGGCTGGGTCAGTTCAGGGTCGGAACTGGAACGAGAAGAGCTTGGCGTTTCGAATCACGAAGCGCAGCTGCACCGGGGTTCCGGCCAGGGCCCCCAGTTCCGTCTTTCCCCGCCAGCTCATGACGTGCTTCCCGGTTACGCGGGCCGGATCGGACTCGGCCAGCGTATAGCCCGGGATGGGATGGTGGTCGTTTCCGATGATCTCGACCCGGACCTCGGGACGTCCCGAGCCGTGGTTGTGCTTGGCGGCCTCCAGGCTCACCACCAGACGGCGGCCCTCGAAGCTGAGGAAGCGGGTCGTGAGGACTCCGGGGTGGATCTTGCCGGCGTCCACGGAGACGAACCCGTCCTCGCGAACCGTGGCCAGAGCCACGGCGAACATGGCCCGGTCTCCCTGCCCGTAAAGCGCCTCGGATCCCCTCCAGTTGCCGCCGTAATAGTAGATCCGGATCTCGCCGTCACGGACCATGGGCTGGTGCACGTAGATGGTGCTCTCGTCGAAATCCCCTTTGTCACCCACCTGCAGGAAGGGCTCGCGGTACGGACGCTCGAAACGGATCCCGTCCCGGCTGAAGGCCAGTTGGGGGTAATGGAGCGTATTGGTTGTTCGAAAGATCCAGGGCAGACCGATGTAAATTCCCTCGTAGGCCATGACCGGCATGGAGTAGAACTCCGTGTCCGGATAATCCAACTCGTCCTGGATCAGGACGTTCTGATCCGGGGTCCATCGGGTCATGTCGGGACTCTCGGCCCGGCCGATGATCCGCTGCCCCCGGGGGCAGCCCCGGTGCAGGCACTGCTCCATGAACACGGCGTAGACCTGCCGGATGGGGTCCCAGCCCATGTGTGAGGTGGGTCCCCACCGTCCGATCTTGGGGGCGGTGTCGATCACCGGGTTGTTCTCGTACGGCGTCCATTTGAAGCCGTCGGGCGAGTAGTAGAGGCTTTGCCGCATCCCCGGCGTCATTCCCGGCTTCCAGACGGTGGGAGTCGTGCCCTCGGACCTCATGGACTTGTAGCGCTTGGCGGGATCGGTTTCGTGCCCGTCCCGAAACAGGGGGACCAGGGTCCCGGGCGGTAGGATGTTGTTGTCGCGGGAGCCCTCGAACTCCACCTGGCCCAGGTTCGGTTTCTCCCAATGGATGCCGTCCCGGGAGGTGGCGTAACAGATGAGCCAATCCCGGCCGTCGGCGTATTGCTTGTAACCGTAGACCTCCTCCACCTTGCTGCGGACCGCTTTTCCGTCCTTCAGGCTCCAGTCCCAGCGGTAGGGTCTGAGCCGATCGGCGCCCCCCTTCTGGGACTCGAACGCTCCGGTTGTCCGGTACCACATCCGGTACATGCCCCGGTCCGGGTCGTAGATCATCCGTTGGAGCCCGACGTAATGACCCTCCCAGGGACGGTCCTGCTTCAAGAGGGGGTTTGCCGGATGTTTGACGGCCGGGTTGAGGATCTGCTTGGCGTGGCTGAGACTCTGGATGACGTGGTCGTCGATGAAAAGTTGCTTGTTTCCGCCGATATGAAGGAGGCCTGCAGAGCCCGCCGCCGCCATTCCCGCGAAGGCAAGCCATGCCGAAAGGGCGCCCGCAACGAACCGTGAGCCGGTTCCGGCCCCGGTCGGGGATCCACCGACCTCTCTATCCGACCCTCGAAGCCGCCTCTGCTGCATTTGCCTACCTCCCTGCATCAAACTATGGACGTCTGAGTAAGGTGTCAAGAAACGCGGCTTGGAAATTGGGCACTACGAATTCGAGTTTGGCTTCGAACCCGTTTCTCTTGAACCGAACCCTCTGCCGGGCAATAATCGACGGTCTGGAGAGAGGACCGGAAACGGAAACCATGAAGGAGATAAAGAAACATGCATGCAAGGCGATTGGAGTATTGTGCGTTTTTCTTGTTGTTGCTTTCGCTCTCCTGTAGTGCGCCTGTCTCCGATGAAGCCGATTCCTCGGAGCCGCCTGCGGCCGACGAGGCCGCGGCCGTGGCCGATGCGGGCGACAAGATAACCGCCGAGGAAGCGGCCGGCGACGTTGCGGATGCAACCCCGCCGGAGCCTGCCAAGGAACCCGACAAACCGAAACCGGAGCCCGTCAAAATGGACAAGCCACCTCGGCCCTTGAAGGGGCCCAATCCCGCTCTACGGAATCCTTCCCTGGCCAACGGGAAGGCTCCCGCCACCTTCAAGGCCAAGTTCGAAACCACCAAGGGGAGCTTCCTGGTCGAGGTGACCCGGGAATGGTCGCCTCAAGGCGCGGACCGTTTCTACAACCTGGTGAAAATCGGCTACTTCCGGAATATCGCCTTCTTCCGAGTGATCGAAGGGTTCATGGCCCAGTTCGGCATGCATGGCGATCCGGCCATCGGGCAGAAGTGGAGCGCCGCCAACATCCAGGACGACCCGGTGGTGAAGTCGAACCATCGGGGGTACATTTCCTTCGCCAAGACCAACATGCCCCACTCCCGTTCGGTGCAGTTCTTCATCAACTACAAGGACAACGGGAGCCTGGACAGCTACGGCTTTTCTCCCTTCGGACAAGTCATCGAAGGGATGGAGGTGGTGGACTCCGTCTACAAGGGGTACGGCGAGGGGGCTCCCTCGGGCCGGGGACCGGGTCAGGGGCGGATTCGCGCCGAAGGCAACAGCTATCTCAAGCGGGATTTTCCCAAGCTGGACTACATCAAGAAGGCGACGCTGCTGAACTGAGCAGCAGCCTCCCTCCACCCCGCCTCCCGGAACTTCAACGGCGGGCATCCTGGTATACTCTCGCTTCACGTTGACAGCCCGTGGGCAACGTCGTCACGGGCTGTTTACCCTTTCGTGGCAAGAAGTTGCCGTCGCGCCGGCTGGAGGCTGCGACGACTGTTGCCCCGGGTGGGCGTTCAATACGGAGGTGTGTCGTGTCGGGCAATACGAGCGTAGCCATCGTGGGTGCGACCGGGGCCGTGGGGCGGGAGTTCGTCCGCCTGCTGGCCGAGCGGCGTTTTCCCGTGGGCCGTCTCAAGCTTCTCGCCAGCCGCCGTAGCGCGGGCAAGACCATTGAATTCCAGGGAAAGCCCCACACCGTCGAGGAACTGACGGAGGATAGCTTCCGGGACGTGGAGCTGGCCCTGTTCAGCGCCGGCGCGTCCATCAGCCGCAAGTTCGCTCCCCTGGCCGCCGAGGCCGGAGCCACCGTCGTCGACAACAGCTCGGCCTTCCGGATGACGGAAGGCATCCCCTTGGTGGTTCCGGAAGTGAATCCGGAAGCCCTGGAGGGCGTGGAGTTGGGCCGCGGCGGGATCATCGCCAACCCCAACTGCTCGACCATCATCATGATCGTGCCGGTGACTCCCATACACCGCGCCGTCCGGGTACGGCGCATCGTAGTGAGCACCTACCAGGCCGCCAGCGGCGCCGGGGCCGCGGCCATGGCCGAACTGGAGCAGCAGACCCGCGAGGTGCTGGCCGGCCGGCCCCCCACTTGCGAGATCTTCCGCCAGCAGTACGCCTTCAATCTCTTCAGCCACGACTCGGGAATCGGACCCGAGGGGTACAACTCGGAAGAAATGAAGATGGTTCGGGAATCCCACAAGATCTGGGGCGATTCCTCGGTCGCCATCACCGCCACCTGTGTGCGGGTTCCCGTCATGCGCGCCCATGCCGAGAGCATCAACCTGGAGTCGGAGGAGCCCCTCGATGCGGACCAGGCCAGGAGCCTGCTGGCGAACGCTCCCGGTGTCTCGGTCCTGGACGATCGGACCGGCAACCGTTTTCCCACCCCGCTGGACTCGTCCGGACGGGACGACGTGTTTGTGGGCCGGATTCGCTCCGATATCAGCCGCTCCGGGAGGAACGGCCTCCACGGCCTGAACCTGTTCGTCTGCGGCGATCAGATCCGAAAGGGGGCGGCCCTCAACGCCGTCCAGATCGCCGAGCAACTGGCTGGAGGCAGGACCCACCGGCCCAGTCGGAGAGTGGAAGTGAGCCTTAGCAGCCCGTGGTAAAAGTCGTCGCGGCATTCGACCGGGTCTGCATCGTGCGCGGACTGCGTTGCGCCTCGGTCACATATGGTCGAATATGCTCCCTCACCGCGCCTGGTCCGGCGGGCGCAGGAACGGTCTCGGTGCTACGCGGGACTTTCACCACGGACTGTTAGCCGATGACAGAACCGGAAATCGTCTGGAACGAATCAATGGCGCCAACTCGACGACAGCTGCTGGAAGGGTTTCTGGGATTGGGTGCCCTGAGTTTTCTGGGCGGTTGCCGTCCTCCGGCTGAGAAATCGCCCCCGCCGAAATCGACCAGCGAGGACACCATGAAGCTATCCCTGTCTGCACGAGTGGCCGAATCCTTCAGTTCCAAGGAAAGGGCGGACCTGACACTGGACCAGATCATCGGTCTGGCCCAAGAGCACGGGTACGGGGCCGTCTGCATGCGGGCGTCTCAGGTGGGCATCCACTCGCCGCAAGAGAGAGTACGGGAAGCGGCTCGCTCCGTCGCTCAGGCGGACCTGGCCGTCTCCATGGTCACCGGCGATTTCGCCGTTCCCCGAAACGATGAGCAGGGCCCGGGCGGACTCCGCAACATCACGCCCTTCCTGGATCTGGCCGAGGCCCTGGGCTCCGATCTGATCCGGATCTGCATGAAGAAGGAAGCAGATATCGAATGGGCCGCCCGCGCCTCGGACGAAGCCCGGGAGCGGGGGATCCGGCTCGCTCACCAGGCGCATTGCGCCAGTCTGTTCGAGACGGTCGAAGGCTCACTGGACGTCCTCAAGCGGGTCGACCGTTCCAACTTCGGCATCATCTACGAACCGGCCAACTGGTTCATCGCCGGGGAGGACTACGGAGCCGAAACCATCCGCCGTCTCGAGCCCTGGCTCATGAACGTCTATGTTCAGAACCACCTCCTGACTCCCTCCGGGGTGACGGTGGTCGAGACCTGGGGCCGCGGCGGCGTCGCGGTGGACCACATCGGTCTGTGGGAAGCAGGAGGCGTCGATTTCGAGGAGGTCTTTCGCGGCCTCGACGCCATCGGGTATGGAGGCTACGTGACCGTCCACCAGGCCTTCGCCGGCGTCATGCCGGTGGAGGAGGCGGTGGCGCGTAGCGCCCGGTATCTCAAGCCGCTGATTGGAATCTGAGCCCGGCCAGTCTCCCGAATCGGGAGGATATCGGGTTGCGGGTCTGAAATCGTCCCCTTGCCAGCCTTTTCTTGTAAGGTTGAACGGTTCGGTCCTCACCGCCGGGGGTGATTCCATTTTGTGCTCCATGGAGGCCAACTCATCCGTGTCTCCGCCCGACCTGCGGGCGGCACTGGAGGAGCATTTCGGCTTCCCCTCGTTTCTTCCGGGACAGGAAGAGACCATTCTTCATACCCTGAACGGCGACGATTCCATCGTGATCATGCCGACGGGCAGGGGGAAATCTCTCTGCTACCAGTTGACGGCGCTGCTGCTGGAGGGGGTCACGGTGGTGGTCTCCCCCTTGATCGCCCTCATGAAGGATCAGGTGGACGGGCTCGTGGCGCGGGGGCTGCCGGCCGCCTTCATCAACTCCTCTCTGACCTGGCGGGAAATGGATCACCGCATCCGGGAATTAGAGCGGGGATCGTACAAGTTGATCTACGTGGCGCCGGAGCGCTTCCGGAATCGCCGGTTCATGGAGGTTTTGCAGAGCCGCACGGTTTCCCTGGTCGCCGTGGACGAGGCCCACTGCATCAGTCACTGGGGGCACGACTTCCGTCCCGAGTACCTGCGTCTGGCGCCGGTCCTGACCCTGTTCCCGCGGGCCCGGGTCATGGCCTTGACCGCCACGGCCACTCCCTACGTTCGCGAGGACATCGTGCAACAGCTGGGCCTGGGGCAGGAAGACCGACCCGAGCCCCGGCTTCTGGTTTACGGCCTGGAACGGCCCAATCTCCGGCTCGTGGTCTCCAGAACAGCGAACCACCAGGCCAAGTTGGACCGGGTGATCGAGATCCTGGACGAATGGGAATCCGGAATCGTCTACTGCGCCACCCGGAAACAGACGGAGCGGGTCCATTCCCTGCTGCGGGACGCCGGGAGGAAGGCGGGCCTCTATCATGCGGGCCTGCCGGACCGGGAGCGCCAGGCCGTCCAGGATCGGTTCATGGGCAAGGAGGACCCGGTCGTGGTGGCCACCAACGCTTTCGGCATGGGCGTGGACCGAGCGGATCTTCATTTCGTGGTGCATTGGGACCTGCCGGGCAGCGTCGAGGCCTACTACCAGGAGGTCGGCCGGGCCGGCCGTGACGGGTCGCCCGCGCTCTGCGAACTCCTCTACAACTATGCTGACGTTCGGACCCAGGAGTTCTTTCTGGAAGCCGCCAACCCGGAGCCCTTTCTCCTGGCGCGAACCTGGAGCGTCTTGCGGCGAACCTGTTCCCAGGAGGAGCCACGAATCCAGCCATTGTCGGCATGGACCCGGGAAATCTCTCCAGACACCAGCGAGTTGTCGATTCGGAGCCTCTTCTCGCTGCTGGAGCGGAGCGGACTGATCCGGCAGGAACCGGCACCCGGTGGGCAGATCTCCATATCTCTCTTGGCCGGCCGGGACGATGTCCTCCTGGACCAAGAGTCCTCCTATCTGGATGAGAAGCGCCGCCGAGACCGGGGAAAGTTGAGGGACATCCTCGGCTACGTCAATACGACCCGTTGCCGGCATGGCTACATCCTGGGCTACTTCGGGGACCGGGAGGCGGCCTCTCAGTGCGCCAACTGCGACCGGTGCCGCCGTTTCTCCGCGGGAGAGACCCGGGAACCGACCCAGGAAGAGTGGGTCGTGCTGCAGAAGGCCCTGAGCTGCGTGGCGCGGATGCAGGGCAGGTTCGGACTGGCCAAGGTGCTCCAGGTGCTGATGGGATCGAAGGCGCAGGAGATTGTGGACCGCGGCCTGGACCGGCTCTCGACCTACGGACTGCTCCAAGGCCACGGGCAAACCTACTTGCGGGGAATCCTGGAAGAGCTGATCCGGGACTGTTGTGTCCGCGTTTCTTCCGGAGAGTACCCGGTGATTTCCATCACGCCCCGGGGTCGCCGCGTCATGCTTCGGGAGGAGCCGGTGGAGATCTCCTGGCCGACTTCGCCCCGAAAACGGCCGCAGGCCAAGACCAGGGCGGGTCGATCGGAGGCGACCGACCTGGCATACGATGAAGCCTTGTTCGAGAGACTGAGATCGTGGAGGACGAACCGGGCCCGCCAAGCTCGGATTCCGCCCTACACGGTACTTCACGATGCCACCTTGAAGCTGGTGGCCGCCGTCCGGCCCCAACGGCTGCCCGAGCTGGAGAGCATCAAGGGACTGGGTCCGGCGAAGATCGGCCGCTATGGCGAGGAGCTGCTGGAGATCGTCGCCCAGACTCAATCGGCGCCGTCGCCGAAGACCACCTGACCGCCGACCACGGTTCGATGGACGCGGATCCCCTCGTCCGTCCACGAGTACTGAATCAGGTTGGCCAGTTTCCCCGCTTCCAAGGCTCCCATCCGGTCGTCTCGAGCGAGGAGCCGGGCGGGATGGAGACTGGCCATCCGAAGGGCGTCCCGGCGGGATGCCACTCCCATGCGGACCAGTTTGGAAACGCCTTGGCCCAGATGGGCTCCGGCCCCGGCCAGGTAGGGCGTTCCGGCCAGTGAGATCCGGCCGTTGGCGGCCACCTCCACCTCTCCCCCCGCCGCCGGATAGGTGCCGGGAGGCAGTCCGGCCGGGGTGACGGCGTCGCTGATGAGGATGGTGCGCTCCACTCCCTTGCACCGCAGAATGCACTTGAGAACGGAAGCGGGGAGGTGGTGTCCGTCGGCGATGACGCTGCAGTCGAGGCGATCTCTGGACAGTTGCTCCCAGATGTAGTTGGGATGCCGGGGAAGTAACGAGTGGGCCCCGTTTCCCAGGTGGGTCGAGAGCCGGGCGCCGGCCTCGATGGCGGCGTCCAGGTCGTGTGCCGAGGCGTTGGTGTGGCCGATGGCGACCACGACGCCTGCGTCCACCAGGCGCTCTATGAAGGGGACGGTTCCCTCCAGCTCGGGAGCCAGCGTCACCAGCAGAACTTCGCCGTTGGCGGCTTCCTGCATCCGGAGGAATTCGTCCCACGCGGGAAGCCGGACATGTTCCAGCGGATGAGCTCCCCGGGGGCCGTCCAGGGGTGAGATGTGGGGACCCTCCAGGTGGATTCCCAGGATCGAGCGGCGGATCCGGGGATCGCGGCAAGCACCGGTGATGGCTCTCACGGATCGAAGCATCCGGTCCCGGGAGTGGGTGGTCACGGTGGGCAGGAAGGCGCCGATTCCGGCCCGCCACTGACTCCGGACCACCTGCACCACCGATTCCGGCGAAGTCTCCGCTTCGTTGAACCCGTAACCTCCGAAGCCATTGAGCTGGATGTCCAACAGGGCCGGAGCGATCCAGAGGCCGGGCTCGGCGCGGACCTCCGGCCGGACATCGATGATGGTCTCACCCGTCACGCCGACGGAGACGGAGTTGCCGGTCCGATAGTCTCGACCTTCATACCGGGTGGATTCCATGTCTTCTCGCCTTCCTCCTGCGGGTCAACGGCAGTCGATGAGACCGCTTCCCGCCACGGGCCGGCAGACGTAGGCCTCGACCTCCAGGCCCTGGGCCGCATAAAAGGTGCGGGTCAGGTGGGCGAGAATTCGCTCCACCGCTTCGGTTCGGACCAGTATCATGGCGCACCCCCCCAGACCCGCGCCGGACAGTTGAGCCCCCACGACCCCGGATTGGGCACCGGCCAGATCCACGATCCGATCGATCTTCGGAGTGGAGCAGGAGTAGCTGCCCGGCTGCATCCAGAGGCTCGCGTACTCCCTCCTGGTGGAGTCCGGAGCGAAGGAGTCCCGGATCAGACGGTCCAATTGCCGGTCGTCACATGCCGCGGCGTAAGGCCGGGATCGGCCCCGGTGATACCGCACGATGCGATCGCCGTCGTGGCTGACCCGCATCATTTCTCCGATCTGGGAAAAATCGCGGTCCTTCAAGAGACGAGAGAAGCGGTCGCTCCGCCGGCACTCGGTGAGGCCGAAGAGGGCGACCCCTCTCAGGGGATATTTCCCCACGTCGTCGTGGGTCGAGAAGATCTCCTCGACTCGATCGGTCTGGTCCGGCAGCTGCTTCAGAAGACTCTGGCGGTCGGTTTCTGGGGGCAGCTGTTTCAGCAGGCGGTAGATCTCGGCCCGGGACAGACCCAGCTTCCTGGGGTCGAGATCCCTGAGGTGTTTCATGGATGTCAGGAAGGACGCATTCTTGCGCAGCAGCATCTCGGCCAGGTCGTAGCAGGCCACCCGGTGATTGAAGGTGTGTCTGGCCTCATGGCTTTTGGATACGGTGACCTGACTGTTGGCGATGATGACCGACAGCTCCGGGGGCAGGGCGATGGTCTCTTCGATCCGGAACGGAAAGAATCCGATCTTGCTGACCTTGTCCCTCTCGCCGCCTCGGATGGCGGCCTGGTCGGCGATTCCGCCCCGGGACCCGACAAACCATTCCCCTTCACCGCACAGATCCACGAATTGCCGCGTCGTCAGTGCCAACCGGTTGAGGGCCACCGACGCCTCCGCCATGGCCACCACCAGAGCCGAGCTGCTGGAGAGGCCGGCTCCCAGCGGGATGTCCCCCCAGACGACGCAGTCCATTCCCCGCAACCGGCGGTGCGGGTAGGCGTGCTGGAGTCTCAGCACGGCGGCCCGGGCGTAGTTGCTCCAGTCACCCCGCGAGACGCTGAGAAACTGGTTGACGGTATAGGAACTGATGAAGTCCATCCAGGCGAGCCAGTCGGTGTCCGGCAGCAGATCGCGGATGCGAAAGGTTCTTTCGGGAAATTCGTCCGCAGAGAGGTGCCGAAGGCTGACGCTGTCGTCGTCCCGGGGAGAGGCCGCCAACAGGATCTCCCGGTTGATGGCCATGGTATTCACGTAGCCGCCCCGGTGGTCCACGTGCCGTCCCATGAGGTTGAGGCGGCCCGGAGCTCGGGCCAGGACCACGGGACGAGAGGCGCCATGGCTGTCGATGAACCGTTCCAGCAGGCGCCGGTAGGCACGAATGCGCGGCTCCAGGAGGACTCCGTCCAAGCCGTAGACCTGTGTCAGAGAGCGCCGCAGGGACGAGGGCTTCCGGTCCAGGATCTCCAGCCATTCGCCCGCCGGTTTCAGGCGGCCCGGGTCGATCCGGGGGACAGGCTCCGACGGACCGTCTCTGAGGAGCTTGCGCCGACCCAGGGTCTCCTCGATTCGGAGCAGCTCCTCCGGGGTGTTGAAGCCCATGAGATCCTGGGGATCGGCCACCTCCAGGACCGAGGTCGTGCCCCCGGTTCCGGAAACCTGCTCGACCGTGTCCGTCAGATAGAGCTCCTGTTGGGCGTTGCCGGCCGCGAGGCCCGACAGGGAGGCGTGCAGGGTTTCGGCTCTGAAGAGGTAGAGGGAGGTGTTGAGCAATCGGCTCCCGGACTCGACTTCGGCGCCGGAAATCTCCTGACCCGCGACCGTGATGGGGACCCCGGTCTCCGATGAGCGGCGGATGTCGGCCAGCTCGACCACGGCCAGGGGCCGTGACTCCGAGTCCAGCAGGATCCGGCCGGCGGTGCTGTTCGGCTCCTTGGCGAGAGCCGCAAGCGTCAGGTCGGCGGCCTCCGCCCGGTGGCGTTCCATCAGGTCTCTCACCACGTGGGTCTGAATGACCTTGTCTCCCATGGTGATCAGGATGTCGCCGTCGGCACGCCGGTCGCGAAGGACCCGGGCGGCGCACTCGGCCGCATGTCCCGTACCCAGAGCTTCGGGTTGGTAGGCGAAGGAGACGTCGGGGTGGACTTGGGTCACCGTCTCCATGACGTCGACGGCCTGTTGGCCCACGACCAGCAGAAAATGTTTCAGACCGGCGGCCTTGAGGGTGTCGATGATGCGAACGATGGCCGGGACGCCGGCGATGGGAAAACAGACCTTGTGGTGCCGGGAGGAGCCCATGCGCCTACCGTGTCCGCCGCAGAGAATGACGCAGGTGGTCTCCATCTCGCGTGGTCTTGTCGCCCGGTACCGGACAGGGTCCAGATCCTACCAAGCCGGGAAGGAAAGAGGAAAGCTCCCTCACCGGCTCGGCTCCGGAGGATTCATGGAAGAAACAAGCCTTCGAACCAATCTGGCTCCAGAATCCTTAACCAGATCGTTTTCGGTAGAGGTGCCCGCTACGCGTAAACTACGCGCCTTTCTTCACTTTTTTCTCTTTCCTCTTTGCTCTTTCCTCGGTTTCTCAGAAGAGAGTGGGGCGGCGATTGACACTTGCCGGCGGCGGGCTCAAACTTTCGTAGACGTCGGAGCGGACCCTTCCGGGCTGCCACGTATTGATCCGGTTCAGACGAAAGGTGGATTCATGTCGAATGGAATCGGCGGACGAAGGCTGTTTCTGGGGTGTTTCTTTGCGCTGGTGGCCACCGCCTTCGGATTTGTGGTTCGAGCCATGATCCTGGATGACTGGCGGGCCCAGTTCAATCTCAGCGGGGAACAGATCGGGTACCTGGTGGGAGCGGGGCTCTACCCCTTTGCCATCTCCATCATTCTCTTCAGTCTGGTGGTGGACCGGATCGGTTACGGAGTCTCCATGGTGCTGGCCTTCGCGGGTCACCTGGCCTCAGCCGTGATCACCATTTTCGCCGGAGACTTCTCGACCCTGTACCTGGGCACCTTCCTGTTCGCCCTCTCCAACGGGATCGTCGAAGCGGTGATCAATCCGGTGGTGGCCACCATCTACGACAAGCAGAAGACTCACTACTTGAGCGTGCTCCACGCCGGCTGGCCCGGAGGTCTGGTCCTGGGCGGGCTTCTGGCCATGACCCTGGGAACGGGGGACACCCTGGGAGGGCTTCCTGGCAGTCTTTGGCAGTGGAAGGTGGGTCTGGTGGTGATTCCCACCATTCTCTACGGGTTCCTGCTGCTGGGCCGGAAGTTTCCCGTCCAGGAGCGGGTGGCCGCCGGAGTCCCCTACCTGGACATGCTCCGGGAATTCGGCGCGGCGAGTTGCCTGATCGTCTGCTATCTGCTGGTGCAGGGACTGGATCAGATCCTGCTGGTCCACCAGAGCGCACTCGAACCGTGGATGCAGGTGGTCCTGGTCTTGGCGCCGACGGCCGCGTTCATGTACTTCGTCCGCTCGCTGGGCAGGCCCATGTTCATCTTCCTGCTGCTGATCATGATGCCCCTCGCGACCACCGAGTTGGGGACCGACAGTTGGATCGCCGACCTGATGAGCTACGTGCTGGCCAGTCCCAACGCCGGCGCCCTGGTGCTGATCTACACCTCGCTCATCATGTTCATCCTTCGCTTCTTCGCCGGTCCCATCACCCACCGCATCTCCCCCTTGGGCCTGCTGGCCGCCTCGGCTCTCATCGCCGCGGGCGGCCTCTACTGGTTGTCCTCGGCCGGCCAGGCCGCCTCAGTGGTTTTCCTGGCCGCCACTCTCTACGGCGTGGGCAAGACCTTCTTCTGGCCGGCGACTCTGGGAGTCGTGAGCGAGTCCTTTCCCCGCGGCGGGGCCTTGACCCTCAACGCCATCGCGGGGGTCGGGATGCTGGCGGTGGGGGTTCTGGGCGGACCCCTGATCGGCACCTTTCAGGACCAGGCGTTCGATCGCATGATGAAGCAGGAGGACCAGGCCCTGCACACCCAGGTCATGACCGAGAAGCTGGGACTTCTGGGGCGGTACAACGCCTTGGACCAGTCCGTATTGGGAAGTCTCGACCAGGAGAGCCGGGAGCGGGTCGGCGAGGTGGTGGTGGTCTCCAAACAGGGGACGCTGGCCAGGATCGCGGTGCTTCCCCTCATCATGCTGGCCTGCTATCTCATCTTGATCGCCTATTTCCGCTCGCGGGGAGGCTACAGGCCCGAATCGATCGGTTCATCCGGCACCTGACGGGCAACGCCGTCACCCGCTCATTCGATCTTCATGCTCTCCGGCCTGCGGGGAGCGCAGTCGTATATGTTAAGCTTTTCGTAAGCCGTCGCCGGGTTTGACAGGCGCGGTCCGGCGGAGTGTGAGTTCCTGACTGAGGGGATTGACCGGAATCTTTCGAGGAGTTCCATTGCTGCTGCGAGCGGGCCTGATCTCACTGCTCGGTTTGTCGGTCGCCGCCGCCGTTCCGGATACCCGACAGATCCTGCAAAAGGGTTTCTCCAGCTGGACTCTGGCTGAAGCCACCCGGATCCTGAACCGGTCTCCCTGGGCCCGGAAGCAGACCTATACCCGAGTCGTGGGAGGTGTCGGCAGCGGGATTCACGGGGAAAAGGAAATCTTCAATACCTTCTTCGTCCGGCTGCTTTCGGCCCCGCCCATCCGTCGCGCCTATGCTCGTATTCAACAGATTCAAAACGGCTACGACGAGATGACACGGGCAGAGAAGATCCGTCTCGATGCCGGCATCGCCCCCGGTCTGAACTTGGACGTGAGCCGTTGGATCGTGGTCACCATCAGTTTCCGGTCCAACAACCCCAACATGGAGCTCAGCGTGAAGCGTTTCTTCGATTCCCAAACGCTGGAGACCATGAGAGACCGGGCGTATCTGGCCACCGAGGGCTTTCCGCGGATCGAACTGGCCGCCTACTTCGCCCCCAGAGAGGAGGCAGTGGGGGCCAAGTTCGTCTTTCCCCGTCGGATCGACGGTGTTCCGGTGGTTTCGCCGGACCAGAAGGAAGTCAATTTCGAGGTCAACATTTCGTCGGTGTACCGTCGGTTGCACGTCAATTTTTTGGTTTCCGACATGTTGGTGGAAGGGGCGCTCGTGTTGTGATCCCCTCCCATCGTCCTGCCGTTCCTTCGTTTCGCAAGATGAATATGCATCGTGGAGCCTGGATGGGCGCCGGTGTGTCTCGGGTCTTGAACTCGGTGCTCGCCTTTGGGCTCGTGATCGGCATCTGGGATCAGGGTTCGGCCCGGGCCAAGCCCCAGCAGGGCGACGCAGCTTCCCAGGGGAGTGGCGCCGGTTCCGGGAAGAGCTCCCTGGATCAGATCCGCGACTATCAGATCGGACTGGCCCGCGAAACGGCCGTCTCGACCTCGACCTCCTCGCTGGCGGAGATGGTCAACCCGTTTCCCGCCAAACAGTCCGGGAGATTGAACGGTTCGGTGTATTGGTTTCACCGGAACGACAATCTCGATGCGCGAAACTTCTTCGATCCCGGAGGGCAGCCGCTCCCGGAATACAAGAGAAACGAGTTCGGGGCCAGTCTGGGGGTTCGGGTTGGAGACAAGATCAACCTGTTCGGTAGTCTCCAGAGCCTGCGCATCATCCAGGGATCGACCCTCCTTTCCCACGTACCCGTTCCGGAGATGAAGCAGGGTGATTTCAGCAGCATCGAGACCCCCCTT
The DNA here is from genome assembly GCA_965263035.1 of Acidobacteriota bacterium. GTDB lineage: Bacteria > Acidobacteriota > UBA6911 > RPQK01 > JAJDTT01 > JAJDTT01. The sequence continues at coordinate 1,546,031 of OZ253580.1, read as the reverse complement.
GTCGATCCGGTGACGGGAGAACCATTTCCCGGAAATCAGATTCCTCAGAGCCGGTTGCATCCGGTCGCCCGGAACCTGTTCCCGGTGATTCCCGATCCCAATCGCCCGGACCCCGACCGGAATTTCGTCAACAACCAGCCCCGGGTGACCAACCGGGACACCTATCTCTTTCGATTCGACTATGCCGGCGACGACGATGCCAAGAGCTACCTCCGGTACTCGCTGATGGACGGCGACGGGAAGTTGGTCCATCCCCTCCCCGCCTTCGGCTGGAATCGGACGCTCCGCAGCCAATCCGTGAGCCTCTCCCACAACCGGACCCTGGGGAGCCGGTGGGTCACCCAAGGCTCCATCGGATACAATCGCTACCTGGGCCTGAGCGCGTCACCCAACTCCGGCCGGGCAGGTCTCCTGGAGTCGATGGGTATTTCCGGACTGGCAGCTCCCGATGCCCTGACCGAAGGCTACCCCGACTTCGACGTCACCGGTTACGCTTCCTTCGGGGATTCGAGGTCTCCCTACAAGTGGCTCAGCAACCGGTATTCCGTTTCGTACTCCACCACTACGGTGCTCAGGGAGCACACCCTGACCATCGCAACGAGCCTGGTCAACCGTCAGCTCAATGACACCCATATCGAAGGCCGCGGCCGCGGCGAATTCGAATTCAGCGGGTTCTACACCGGTGACGGGTTTTCGGATTTCGTTCTGGGGCTACCCAGTGTGGCCTCGCGGACGGTCGGATCGGACAGGACCGACTTGCGCCGCAACCAATGGCAGGCCTATATCCGGGACCGGTGGCGGGTGAGTCCGATTCTGGCGCTGACGGGTGGGGTCTCCTATCAATACACTTCGCCCTACCGGTCCACCAGTGACAACATCTCCGGTTTCTTTCCGCTCCTGTTCGAACCCCCGCCCGCGGGCCGGATCGTCGTGGCCGACAGCCCCGAAGCCCGGGCTCTCGGCCTGGGAAAGGCAGGGAAGGGCGGACTGGTATTCCCCGATCGCAACGACTGGGCGCCCCGGATCGGCTTGTCCTACAAACCCTTCAGGACCAACCGGATGGTGCTCCGGGCCTCCTACTCCCTCTACTACTCGGTAGTCGGGAGCAATAGCTTCAGCCGCTATCTGGGGAAGAACTATCCTTTCTACTATACGGAGAGTGCCCAATCCCCGGTAGACAGTCCCGATCTGGATCTGGCGAATCCATTCGAGAACGTAGCGCCTCCCGAGCTGGTGGTCCGGGGTATCGAGACCCGGCTGAGAACTCCTTACGTTCAGGCCTGGAGGTTGACTCTGGAGAACGACTTCAAGGAGGTCTGGCATTTACAGGCCTCCTACTACGGGAACAGGAGAACCGGGTGGAGCCGGGTGCTTCCCGGAAACGTCCCCCTCCCGGCGCCGGGCCCCATCCAGTCGCGGCGTCCGAACCCCGCTTACGGCCGGTTTGAGATCCTGACCGGTGCATCCTCCGGGAACAGCCACCAGATGAATCTGGCGGCGGAGCGGCGGCTGAGCGACGGCGTATCTCTCAGGTCGGCCTTTACCTTCCACCGTTCCCTGGATGATCGTTTTTCCCGAGAACCGTCGAACCCTCGAGACCTGGAGGCCGAGAGGGCGTCGTCCCGCGGGGTCCCGATTCGGCAGTTCTCCTTGAACTACATCATCGACCTGCCTCCGGGCCGGGAGCGGACACTGGATTCCGAGGGACGGAACCCATTGCTGCAGTTGGTGGACGGCTGGCGCCTGTCGGGGATTACCCGCATCCAGGACGGGACACCCTTCAGTGTCTACGGGCCGGGAGACGGGAACAACGACGGCCTTGGGGGAGACCGGGCGGACCGGATCGCCATCACGCCGGGCGACCGGTTCGAATCCTCGGTGGACATGTGGTTCCCGATCGGCGACTTTACTGAACCGGCTCCCTATGCCTTCGGTAATTCCGGCCGAAACATCCTGAGGCGGCCCGGTTATCATGCGTGGGATATCAGCCTCATCAAGCAGACCCGGCTGATCAACGGCGATCTGGTGGAGATTCGTGTGGAACTCTTCAATGCCTTCAACCAGGTCAACTTCCTCCGACCCGAGGCAGTGGTCGGGACGTCACTCTTCGGAAAGATCTTCGGAGCTCATCGTTCCCGGGAGATCGAAGTCGCGCTAAAATACTCCTTTTGAGAGGAAAGAGGGCCTTCCGCACCGGGCGGCGGCCCGGCGAATTCATCGGAGAAACCCATGCCTGGATCGAGTGGCAGCGGTGATCGGGCCAGCTTCGGTTTCCGGTCTCCGGCCGGGGGGACCCTGCTGGTGCTGATGGTCCTTCTGTTCCCGCTGGCCGCTTCCTGCGGGTCCCGGGACTCCGGGGATTCCGCCTCCGCGGCGGCCGACTATCCCCGGCTGCGCCGGGAGATGGTGGCGTCCCAGCTCGGTTCGCGAGACATCTGGGACCGCAGGGTCCTCGAGGCCATGGGCAAGGTTCCCCGGCACGAGTTCGTTCCCCCGTCCGTGAAGCATCTCGCGTACGAGGATCACCCGCTGCCCATCGGCCTGGGACAGACTATTTCCCAGCCTTACATCGTCGCTCTCATGACCCAACTGGCGGATCCGAGGAAGGACGCGCGGGCTCTGGAAATCGGAACCGGGTCCGGCTACCAGGCGGCGGTCCTGGCGGAGCTGGTGGATCAGGTCTACACCATGGAGATCGTCCCCGAACTGGCCGGCCGGTCGGCGGCCTTGCTGAAGCGTCTCGGCTACGAGAACGTTTTCGCCCGGGCGGGGGACGGCTATCTGGGATGGCCCGAGGCGGCTCCTTTCGACGTCATCCTGGTGACCGCCGCGGCCGGCCGGATTCCCGAGCCCCTGCAGGAGCAACTGGCCGAAGGAGGCCGCCTCGTCATTCCCGTGGGTGATCCGGGACGGGTCCAGAAGCTCCTCCTGTTGACCAAGGAGGAGGGCAAGATCCGGCGCCAGAACGTGCTCGCCGTCCGTTTCGTCCCCATGACCGGGAAGATCCAGGAATAACAGTCCGTGGTGAGAGTCCCGCGTAGCACCGAGACCGGGGCTGCGCCCGCCGGACAAGGCGCGGTGAGGGAGCATATTCGACCAAATGTGACCGAGGCGAAACGCAGTCCGCGCACGATGCAGACCCGGTCGAATGCCGCGACGACTTTTGCCACGGGCTGTCAACCACCGGTCACGGCGCCGGTCCCAGGCGCTTCCGATAATAGTAGTAGACGGGCAGCCCGGCACAGACCGTGGCCACGCCGGCCAGGGACTCCCCGGGATGGGAGAATGCGACGCTCGCCAGGATTGCGAGACTCGTCAAGACGAAGATCCAGGGCAGAACCCGCTGCAAGATCCAGGCCCCGCGGCTCGAGCCGGGGTCGAGAGACGTTCGCAGCAGCGCCGAGACCGTCACTGCCGAAAAGAGTATGATCACGAATCCCGAAAACAGCAGGATCTGCCTCAAGGTCCCCATCCAGACCAGGGCCAGGGCGATGCCGCTCTGGAACCAGATGGCCTTCAGGGGGATTTTCTTTTGCAGGTGCACTTCCCCCAACCAGGAGGGAAACAGGCGTTGCCGGGACATGGCGAAGTAGATTCGGGGACCCGCGATGGACATGGCGGTGACGGAACTCAGGATCGAGACCAGAATCAGTAAAGTCACGAGCCATTCACCGGACGGCAACACCGCCGAAGCCGCCAACTGGGCGACGGCCAGCTCTCCCCGCAACCGGGCCAGGGGAAGAGCCGTCAGGTAGGCCAGATTGACACCGACGTAGAGGATGGTGACCAGCGCCGTCCCCAGCAACAGGGACCTGGGGAGGTTGCGGGCCGGATCCCGAATCTCTTCGGCGATGTAGGCCGCTGCGTTCCAGCCGCTGTAGGAGAACATGACCAGGACCAGTGCCGAGGCCACGGGGACCAGCGTCGCCAAGTCCCAGGCGCCGGCCGGATTCAACTCGTGGAGGACGCCGGTCTTCCGGGTGTTGAACAGCACCAGGCAGGTGAACCCGGCGAGCAGTCCCAGATTCAGGAGGGTCACCGTGGAATGGAGACGGGTTCCGAACTTGAGCCCCAGGGAGAGAAGAGTGGTGACCGCCAGGAGAACCAGGGTCGCCACCGCCTGGTTTCCCAGAGCGCCGGATGCGAGGGGCAGGTAGGGTTCCAGATAGATGGCGAGTCCCAGCGACGCTGCGGCCACGGGCCCCGAGAATCCGATGATCAGGGAAGCCCAGCCGGAGAGAAATGCGACCAGGGGACCGTAGATCGGGTAGAGGAATGCGAATTCTCCGCCGGCTCTGGGAGTCCGGGCCCCCAACTGGGCGTAGCAGAGGGCACCGGTAAGGGACAGCAGGCCGCCGGCCAGCCAGATTCCGACAAGCCACGGAGAATTCCCGATTTCCTGGGCGATGAGTCCGGAGGTGGTGAAGATTCCGGTCCCGACCATGTTCCCCACCACCAGGAACATGGCGGAAGCGAGGCCGATTTCCCGAAAGAGCTTCATTCCAAGCTTGCCGCAGCCGGGGTCGCCGGGGCGGGCCGCCTGCGACGTTTGCCGGCCGGCATCAGGGTCCCACCAGTTCGGAGACCACTTGGTCCATGGTCTCCTGACTCTGGTAGTTGAGCAGACGCCGGACCACCGTCCCGGAGGAGTCCAACAGAAAGAGTGTGGGGAAGACGTTGATGTTTCCGAAGGTCTTGTGGGCCGCCGGGGTCAGATGGAGGTTGGGAAAGGAGACCCCGTGCTGCTTCAGATATTCGATCCGTTCCTGGTCGTCGACCGTCAATTCCAGGACCCGGTCGGCGTTCAGACCCACTACCCGAAGTCGATCCTTCCCGTACCGCTGGTGGAGGGACTCCAGGATGGGAGAGATTCGGGCGCACGGCGGGCAGCCGGTGAACCAGAAATAGAGGAGGACGTTGGACCCTCTCAAGCTCCCGCTGGACAGCCTCTTTCCCTCCAGGGTCAGCAAGTCGAATCCGGGTGCGGGCTTTCCTTCCCAACCCGTGACGCGGACCGGGTTACCGTGACGCTGGAGGAAGGCCGCCAAGCCCTGACGGTGGACCCTGGTGATCTCTCCGGTCTGGTCCCGGTCGAACATTCTGGGCACACGGCGGTCGATTTCCATGACGGTCAGCAACAGCTCGATGGATTGTACGCCGACGCCGAACCGTTCTCCGATCTGCGCCCGCTTGGGGGGGTGGCCCGTCCGCTCCAGCTCGCTCTCGACGAAGGCGGGGATGCGGAACAGGGTCTCGAAGAGCCTCCCAATGAACTCCTTCTCCTCTTTGCCGAAGTGGGGGTCGTTCTGAAGCTCGGAGAAGCTGACTCCGGTTCCTTGGCGAAGCATGCCCTGGATGGCGTTCAAGACCCGGGTCTCGATCTGGGAAGGAGCGGGTCCGAGGACCAGCAGGAGGATCAGAGGCAGGGATTTCATCATGGTCACACGATCCGGTTGCTCAACAGTCCGTGGTGAAAGTCCCGCGAGCACCGAGACCGTTCCTGCGCCCGCCGGACCAGGCGCGATGAGGGAGCATACCGGGAGTATGTGACCGAGTCGCAACGCAGTCCGCCGGGATGCAGGGACGGTTGAATGCCGTGAGGACTTTTACCACGGGCTGTCAAGGCAGTTACCTGGCTGTCAACAGGATGACGGCGACGATGGCGCCGAGGAGGACCAGAAGTCCGGCCGGCATGAAGCGTCGAGTCACATTGAGGCGGTAGAGGGACAATACCGTCAGTCCCAGAACCAGCCACAGCGGCAGGTCTGCCGGGACCCCGCCTTCGGCGCCGGCAAACAGTGCCGAGAGAATGAGAGCCACTCCGAAGAGAAGGCCCAGCACTAGGGAAGGGATGCTGCGGGCCTTCCGGTAACCCATCAGCCCTCCCAGGGTCACCAGGGCTCCATAGATGAAGACCGCCGCTTCTGGAAGATTCATGTTGCCAGCCTCACGAGGCCGCCCGTTGTTTTTCCGCCATGCGCTGGCGCCGGGCGAGCACCAGGGACCAGACGGCAGTGACCAGGAGGCCACCCGACTCACTGAGTTCCTCCCGACGATAGTTCAATGTCCCCTCCGGGAGCGCCGTCCCCAAGTAGAACGCCGCCAGCAGGCACGCCAATGCAAAGAACTCCACCCAGGGTTCGGGCAGTCTCCTCCCCGTCCAGGACATCCAGGACCAGAGCGCAGCCAAGCCGTAGACGGGCATCCAGATATAGAGGTCCGGATCGTTGTATTGAAGGAGGGTGGCGGCGCAATAGAGGATGAGCATCACGCGGCTCAGAACCCTCATTCCCATGGCGCTACTTCCGCCTCCGGCCTCCTCCGGCGATGGCCGGCAGAAAATGGACTTCGCTGCCGGACTCCAGGCGGGCCCGCAGACCTTCGGGCGAAATCACACCGTCGACCGAAACCGCGACGCCGCTGCGCAGTCGATTGCCCTCGCGGAGACGGTCCCGGATTCCAGGGTACTCTTGATCCAACTGATCGATGAGTTCTCGCACGGTCCGTCCACGAACGTCGACCTGCTCCCGTCCATCCGTGAGCTCTTGCATCGGTGGGGGAATCCAGGCTGTCGGCATGGAATTCTCGTGCGAACCTCGGCTCGGAGCCGGGTGGCGGTTCAACCCGACCCGTTTCCGTTCTGCTCCAGAATCGCCTTCAATACCCTGGGTGGGCTCATGGGCAAGTCCGTGAGCCTCAATCCCGTTGCCTGATAGATCGCATTGGCGATGGCGGCGGGAGGGGGCACGATGGGGACCTCTCCGACTCCCCGGACTCCGAAGGGATGTCCCGGATTCGGCACTTCCACGATCTTGGTGTCGATCATGGGGAGGTCCAGGCTCGTCGGCATCCGGTAGTCCAGAAAACTGCCGTTCAGGAGCTGACCCTTGTCGTTGTAGACGTACTCTTCGTTCAGCGCCCAACCGATGCCCTGGACGGCTCCGCCCTGCATCTGACCCTCCACATAGGAGGGGTGGATGGCCCGGCCTGCGTCCTGGACGACCGTGAAGCGGAGAATTTCGACCTTTCCCGTGTCCGGGTCCACTTCCACGTCGGCAATCTGGGTACAGAAGGCGCCGCCGACGCCCTTGGGGTCGACCGTGGCCCGGCCCACGATGGGTCCGCCGGTCTCGTCCATCTTGGCGGCCAACTCGGCGAAGGAAATACTCCTGCCCGAACCGTCGGTGGCCACGTAGTCCCCGTCGCGAGCCTCGACCTGATCCCCTGAAATTTCCCAGAGGACAGCCGCGCGCTCGACCATCTGATGCTGGATGTCCCGGGCCGCCTCGTACGCGGCATAGCCGGTGGAGAAGGTGACTCGACTGCCTCCGGTCACGTCCGTGTAACCGACGCCATCCGTGTCCGCCACGATGGGCCGAACGCTCTCCGCTGGAATGCCCAGGACCTCAGCCATCTGCATGGCCACCGAGGTCCGGGTGCCCCCGATGTCTGTGGAGCCCTCGACCAGGCTCACCCGTCCGTCCGGGTTCACGCTGGCGTGGACGCTGGATTTGAGTCCCACGTTGAACCAGAAGCCGCTGGCCACGCCACGGCCCCGGTTGGGTCCCTCGAGGGGGGCCGTATAGTGCGGATGTGCGCCGGCGGCCTCGGTCGTTTCCACGCATCCGATCCGCGGCCAGACGGGCCCGTCGACTCTCCGGCCTCCTTCGCGGGCGGCATTCTTGATGCGGAATTCTATGGGATCCATGCCCAGCTTTTCACAGATCTCGTCCACCACCGTCTCGGAGGCGAATTCGGCGTGGGTCGCCCCGGGAGCCCGATAGGCGGACGACTTGGGCTTGTTGACCAGCACGTCGAAGCCGTCGATGACCCCGTTGGGAAGGTTGTAGGGAGCGAACACGCACATGCAGGCGGCGCCGATGGGCGATCCCGGAAAACCGCCGGCGTCGAACGCGGCCCAGAAGCTACCGGCGGTGAGAGTCCCATCCTTCTTGGCGCCCATCTTGACCCGCATGAACGAAGCCGGCGTCGGACCGGTCGCTTTCAGGACGTCCTCCCGAGTCATGAGGATCTTCACCGGGCGGCCGGTGGCCTTGGACAGTAGAGCCGCCGCCGGCTCCAGGTAAGTGGCGATCTTCCCCCCGAAGCCGCCCCCGATCTCGGTGGGCACCACCTTGACCTGCGAAATGGGGATACCCAGGATCTCGGAGGTCTGGGCCCGGCTGGTAAAGGCGCCCTGGGTGCTGAGCCAGATGGTGAGGTGGCCGTCGGAATTCCAGAAGGCCGTACAATTGTGGGGCTCGATGTATCCCTGGTGGACGGTTCCCGTGGTGAATTCTCTTTCCACCACGACGTCCGCTTCGGCGAACCCCTTCTCCACGTCGCCCAACTTGAAGTGGATATGATCGGCGACGTTGGTCGGCTTGTCCCCGGTGGCCCCGAAGGCCTTGGTGCGGAGGCTCTCGTCCAGCAGCGGCGCCCCGTCCTGCATGGCCTCCATGACGTCCATCACCGGGGGAAGAAGCTCGTAGTCCACCTCGATCAGGCCCGCGGCTTCCTCAGCCAGATGCGGGTTGGTGGCCGCCACGGCGGCGACGGCGTGTCCCTGGTAAAGGACCTTGTTCCGGGCCAGCACGTTGAGGGAAAGGTGGCGCAGGGGCGACGACGCCTCCCCCAGGTTGGCGACCTTGTCTCCCGGGTCGGGCAGGTCCCGACCGGTGACCACCGCCTTCACGCCGGGTAGGGCCAGCGCCTTGCTGGCATCGATGGAACGGATCCTGGCGTGGGCATGAGGGCTGCGCAGAACGTTGCCGTGCAGCATGCCCGTCAGATACACGTCGGCGCCGTATTGGGCCCTTCCGGTGACCTTGTCCACTCCGTCGTGGCGGATGGGACGGGTGCCGATGACCTTGTACTGGGATTGGGTTTCGGGTGCGGTCTTGGATGCTGTAGCCATCAGTCTTGACTCCCCTAGGTTAGCCGTTGCCGTTGGTCTGCCCGGCAGTGTCCAACACGGCTCGAATGATCTTGTCGTAGCCTGTGCAGCGGCAGAGATTTCCCGCCAGCCAGAGGCGCACGTCGTGTTCGGAAGGATCGGGATTCCGGTCCAGCAGGGCCTTGGCGGCGACAATGAAACCGGGCGTGCAGACGCCGCACTGGAGGGCGGCGTGTTCGAGGAACTTCTGCTGCAAGGGGTGCAGTTCGCCCGATTCCGACGCCAACCCCTCGATGGTGGTGATCTCGGCGCTCTGAACCTCGCCGGCCATCACCACGCAGGAGTTGACGAGGCGCCCGTTCAGGATGACGCAGCAGGCGCCGCAGTTGCCGTTGTTGCACCCTTCCTTGCTGCCGGTCAGCTGGAGAATGTCGCGGAGCACCTCCAGCAGGCTGTGGCGCGGCTCGCACAGGAACTCGGTGTCTTCGTTGTTGATCCGGGTCTGAATGTGTAGCTTCCGGTAGGCGGCTGTGACGCTCATGAATCTGACTCTCCTCTGGCTCGGGCGACGGCCTTCACGAGTGCCCTGCGCGTCAGGACGCCGGACAGGTGTTTCCGCTGCTCGATGGTTCCCCGCATGTCGCTGATGGGCCGGGCCGCGCGGCTGGCCGCCGCGGCCGCCTGGTCGATGACGGCGTCCGAAACCGGACTTCCCGACAACACTTCGCCGGCTTCCTCCACCAACAGCGGGGTTGGGGCCACCGCGCCCAATCCGATGCGGCCGGACACGAAGGTGTCGCCGGCGTCGTTCAGCACCACTGCGGCCCCCGCCCCGACGACGGCGATGTCCATTTCGTTTCGGGGGATGAAGCGGAGATAGTGCGCTCCCGAGTTGGGGCGCGGGGTCGGGATCCGCAAGCAGGCCAGCAACTCTCCCCGTCCCAGAACGTTGCGCCCCGGGGCGGTGCAGAAGCTCTCCACCGGGACCTCGCGCCGGCCGCCGGGACCGGCGATCACGCACACGGCTTCCTGGGCGATCAGAGCGGGAATGGTGTCGGCTGCCGGGGAGGAGTTGCAGAGGTTGCCGCCGAAGGAAGCGCGGCTCTGGATGGCGGTCCCTCCCACCAGCTCGCCGGCGTCCACCAGGCCCGGGTAGAGGGACGCGATCTCGGCGTTTTCGTAGAATTCACAGCAGGGAACCGCGGCCCCCAGGACCAGTCCCTGCTCTGCATCGTGAGTCAGCTGTCTCAACTGGGGAATCCGCTTGACGTCCACCATCAGGTCCAGGTCGCGATGACCTTCCCTCACTTGGACGATGATGTCGGTTCCCCCGGCCAGAGGACAAGCACGGCCGTCGTATTCGGCCAGGAGCGCTACCGCCTCCTCCAGCGTTTCGGGGCATGCGTAACCTAGTGCCTTCACAGTCTTGTTTTCTCCTCTCGTCTGTGGGGTACAGTCATCCCGTTCGACCACCTGCAATCTGCGGGTTCAATCCGGAGAGGTCATTCTACACTGTCGAAGAGTCACGGTGCAGAAGCCCGCGCACTCCCACTCATATTCGGGAAAAATCTGGGAAAGTCAACTCCAAATCGGCTCCGAGGCCTCCCCGGGGAACGATTCTCGGGATTCGCTTCAACGGTGTAGGCTATCGGGGCAGATGCGAGACTATAATGCAGGCGTTCTGCCGTATTGTTCGGTGCTGAAAAGGCCGCGGAGCATCGAGCCCGGGGCTGCCGCCTCCGGACCGGGAGAAACATGGGGCATCCGACGGCGTATGAGTCCGCTGGACAACGCTGGCCGCATGGATGCGGAACCGGCTGAATTCCAAGAGAATTCTTGCCGCGGGTGGTCGTGAGTGAAGCAATGGGCGCTCACTGTCTGGAATGGCATCAGGGTGGCCGGCCCTGCCGGGTGGCGCTTCGGAAGCAGGAACTGTTCATCGGGCGCAGATCCGATTCGGACATCGTCCTGACCGATCCCTACGTCTCGCGGCGGCATGCCCGGTTGGTGCGGCAGGATCGGGGCTACAAGGTCATCGATCTGAACAGCACACACGGGACCTTCGTCAATGGGAACCGCGTCCTTGAACGGGTCCTGGAGGCCGGTGACAAAATCCGGATGGGACCCGGTCCGGGCGAGCTCAGCTATACGGGCCCGGTGGAGCAGGACGGGCACAGGACCCTGAACCTGGAGGAGTCCGTCCTGCAGCTTTCGGCGGTGCTCCCCCCCGTTGCGTCGGCCGCCTCGGAGTTGGAGAAGATCTCCCATATCCTGGATTTCCAATATCAATGGGGCCAGACCTTTTCGGCAGACCGGATGTTGGGTCAGCTACTGGAGTCGGCGTTGCGGGTGAGCGGTGCGGAGCGGGGATTTCTGCTGACCTTCTCGGGACAGAATTTCGACTACGTGGTGGGTATGGACCACCGGGGCGAACACCTCTCCGAGAGCGAGTTCAACACCAGCCGTACCGTGGTCGAGCAGGTGGCCAAACGAGGGGATTCGCTCTTCATGACCGAGGGCATCGACCAGGAGTTCGCCGCCCAGGAGAGCATCGTCAACATGCGGCTTCGAGCCGTGGCCTGCCTGCCCCTGAAGTGGATCTCCGATGACGGCGACCGGCCGGCTGTCCGAGGCATCCTCTACCTGGACAGCCGGAAGGCCATGCACATGCTCAGCGGCCTGGATCAGAAGATCCTGACCCGGCTGGCCCTGGAGGCCTCCAACGTCTTCGAGAAGCTGAAACTGATCGAGAGTCTGGAGGAACGGAAGCGGGTCCAACAGGAAATGTCCCTGGCCCAGGCGACTCAACGTGCTCTGCTTCCCCAGAACCTTCCCGATTCCCGGTCCTTCAGCGTCCATGCCTCCAGCACGCCCACTCGTTACGTGGGGGGCGACTACTACGACTTTCTCGGTCCGGACAGCCAGGATCTGACCGGCGTTCTGGCGGACGTGTCTGGAAAGGGCGTCCCCGCCGCGTTGCTGAGCTCTTTTCTCCAGGGGGTCCTGGAGGTTGGATTCGGTTCCAGTTTGTCCTTGGGCGAGGCCGTCACCGGAGCCAACAACCATCTCTTCCAGAAGACTCCGAGCAACCGTTTTGTCACCCTCTTCCTCTTCCGGGTCAAACCCTCGGGTGAGGGGGCGTACGTGAGCGCCGGCCACAACCCCGCGTACGTCTGTCGGGTGGCGACCGGCGGGATCGAGGAGCTTTTGCCGTGCGGCATGATCCTGGGCGCCTTCGAAGACGTCACCTACGAGTCCGTTCCCTTCCGTCTGAACGTAGGCGACATTCTCGTCGTATATTCGGATGGGGTGACCGAGGCCATGGATCCGAACGGGGAAATGTTCGGAGAATCCCGTTTGGTGGACGTCGTCCGGGAGTCGGCGGCTTCCGGAGGGGCCGTGGTCCAAGAGGCCATCCTGTCGGCCGTCCGGAGCTTCATGGGTAAGGCCTCGGCCTGCGACGATCTCACGGTTCTGGTGGTGGAGAGACTGGACGCCGGAAATGCCTGACGATCTGCTCGGCAGCTACGAGATCATCGGACCCCTCGGAGCCGGGGGGATGGGCGAGGTCTACCGCGCCCGGGATACGCGCCTGAATCGGCAAGTCGCCATCAAGATACTCCCTCCAGGCTACGCCGAAGACTCCGAACGCCTCTCCCGTTTTCAGCGGGAGGCTCGGGTCCTGGCTTCTCTCAACCACTCCAACATCGCGGCCATCTACGGGTTCGAAGAGGCCAACGACCAGAAGTTCTTCATTCTGGAGCTGGTGGAAGGAAAGACACTGGGTGAGCTCCTGGAAAAAGGTTCTCTGCCCTTGAAGAAAGCCGTGCGTTACGCGGTGGAAATTGCTCAAGGTGTAGAGGCCGCCCACGAAAAAGGGGTGATCCACCGGGACCTGAAGCCGGCCAACGTGATGATTACGCCCGACGACGGGGTCAAGGTTCTGGACTTCGGCCTGGCCAAGGCGATCGACGAGAGTTCCGAGCCTCTGGACCTGACTCATTCTCCCACCCTGATGGACGAGAAGACGAGAAAGGGCGTGATCCTGGGGACGGCTCCGTACATGAGTCCCGAACAGGTCGAAGGGTTGCCCCTGGATCCGCGGACGGACATTTTTTCCTTCGGGTCGCTGCTCTACGAGATGGTCACCGGCCGCAAGGCCTTTCCGGGAGAGAGCCAGGCGCGGGTGCTGGCGGGGATTCTGGAGAAGGAGCCCAAGCCCCTGGGAAGGCAGGTTCGGGGCGTCCCCCAGCAATTGGAGTGGGTCGTGGCCCGGTGCCTGCGGAAGGATCCCGCGCGGCGTTTCCAACACATGCGCGACCTGCGGTTGGCCCTGGAGGACGTGCTCCAGGAGACGGAGACTCCCCGGCGGTGGAGGGGCCGGTTATTGTTACTGTCGCTCTGGCAGTTCTCCGTAGCTGCTCTGGCACTGGTGGCGGTCCTGTTCGGGGGATTGTGGTGGGGAACCGCGGGAGATCCTGCAAGACTGGTTCAGCCACCCATGCTGACCCGGGTGACGTCGGTGTCGGGTCTCACCGTCGATCCGGCCATCTCCCGGCGGGGACGGCTGCTGGGGTACGCCTCGGACCGGAGTGGCGAGGGGAACCTGGACATCTGGGTTCAACAGCTGGGTGGGGGCGGCTCCCGGCGAACCCGGGACCCGGCCGACGATCGCCAGCCCTCCTTTCATCCCGACGGGACCAGGATGGTGTTTCGATCCGAACGGCGCGGCGGCGGTCTCTACTGGACCACCACACTGGGGGACGAGGCCAGCGCCAGATTCATCGCCGAGCGGGGACGCCGTCCCAGGGTCTCCCCCCAAGGCAGCCGTATCGCCTACTGGACGGGACGTGTCGGCGCCGACTTCAAGCGAGGCTCCCTCTTCACCACCGGCTGGAGTTCAAATCGGGCCCGGACTCAACTGGCGGAGAATTTCGCGGTCGCGAGTCATCCCATCTGGTCTCCCCGGGGAGATCACATCGTATTCCTGGGCTGGGAATCCTCCCGGCGCGACGAAGACTTCGACTGGTGGATTCTTCGGCTGGAGGACGGTGAGATCCGGAGGCTGGGTCTGGCGGCCAGGTTGCCCCAGGCCGGGATATCCGGCCTGGTGATCCCCGGGGTCTGGGTACCCATCGACAACTTCATCGTCTTCTCCGCCCACCGTGGGGACAGCGTCAACTTGTGGCGCGTTGCCGTCTCGCCCCGAACCCTGTCCCTCTCGGGTGAACCCCGGCAGATCACGTCCGGCGTCGGCCCCGAGCTGGAGCCTTTCGCGGTCCTGCCGGGCCGGATCGCCTTTTCCTCGCAGGTCGAGAACCTGGATCTCTGGAGTCTGGCTATCGACGCCGATCGGGGACGCGTGCCGGAGGGAGCGCGTCTGCAGCGGCTCACGCAACATGCGGGAGAGGATTCCCATCCGTCCCTGTCCGGAGACGGAGGCCTGATGGCCTTCGAGTCCACCCGCTCCGGGAATCGGGACATCTGGCTCATGGACCTGGAGTCGGGCGCGGAGATCAACCTCACCGAGAGTCCGGGAGACGATCGGCGCCCCAGGATCCGGACCGATGGCAGTCAGGTCGCCTACAACGCCGGCGAATCCGATTCGGAGGGCCAGAGCATCTATCGAGTGGAGGCCCGGAGACAGACTCCCAGGGCCCGGGTCTGTCAGGATTGCGGCCGTCCCCTGGACTGGTCCTCTCAGGGAGACGATATCCTGGTGGTGCGCCGGATAAGGGGAGAAAGACGGTCAAGAGTCGATCTTCTGGACGTGACCAGCGGGAGACGGCTCAAGCTGCTGGAGCATCCCCAGTACAGCGTGGTTCAGGCCAGGCTCGATCCTGCTGCCAGATGGGTCGCGTTTACGGTGGCCGAGGGTCCACTTCGGGCCAGAATCTATGTGGCGCCCTTCCGCCAGGAAGAGTTTCATGAGAGCCCGGGTATCGCCCCCGAGCTGTGGATGGCCGTCACGGACGGACAGGACAGGGACGGGATGACCGGCTGGTCCCCGAACGGAAATCTCCTGTACTTCGTCTCCAACCGAGGGGGGGCCCGCGGTATCTGGGTGCAGCAACTGGACCCGGTAGACAGACGGCAGGTGGGAGACCCCAGGTTGGTCTGGCACTTTCGGGAGACCCGTCTATCGCTGGCAGGGGTCTCGCCCAGCTCGCTGAGGACCAACGTCGCCCGGGACAAACTCGTTTTCACTTTGAAGGAGAGGATGGGAGACATCTGGATGGCCCATCTTCCCTTGGAGGAAGAGTGGCGGGCTCGCCCATCTTGGAGGCCCGAGGTGGAGCGGATCCTCGACCTCTATCCCTACCGCCGGCGCTGAATGGGAGGGGCGACTTTCAGTCGTCCTCCTTGGGGGAATTTCCAATGAGAATGAGAGAACTCCTGCTGACCGGGTGTGTGGTGGCCCTGACGGGTTGCGGTCCGGGACAGGTTGGGGATGCCCGGGTCTACCTGGAAGACTTCGATCACGGAAATGGAGGCTGGTACGCCGACCGGCACTACGCGCTGCCGGTGTGGGACGGAGTGGCCTATTGTCACGGCCCCTGGTTTCTGGATTCCAACCACGCTCCGCCCGGAGCGGGTTATCTCCACCTGGTGATGTGGCTGTACACCGACGGGAGGTGGTACGAGCATCCCACGGCGGCCACCCGCCTGCCCTACACCAACAACTCGTTCGTGGAGCAGGGCTACTCGACCCGTCTGGCCAACGCCCGGATGACGGTCCGGCTGCGGGGAGAGTTGCAGGACGGTGGGGCCGAGCTTCTGCTGCTGGCCCAATCCGAGACCGACAAGACCACGGCCAACATGGTTCTGACCGGCCAACCCTTCCGGGTCACCCGGGAATGGAGCGAGCAGACCGTGACTCTGGCGCCTGACCCCGAACAATGGACCTGCCTGGGGTCGCGTCACGACACGACCGAACTGTACGGCTGCGACGATATCGGGAAGGTGCTGGAGGACGTGAACATCGACCTCATCTTCGTCCTGTTCCCGTTGGAGGTGGTCCCTCTCTCGGACGGCGTGACGGATCTGCACACCCCCCGGGCAGGGGTCGACTACCCTGTGGATCGGGACCGCCTGCCCAAGGGTCTGATCATGTTCGACTGGGTGAAGATCGAATACTGAACCCGGATCAGGAGTTCCAGACCCGCTCGAACAGCCTGAGGGAATTGCCGCTCAGGATCCCTTCGACGTCTTCCGCGCGATAGCCGGCACCGGACAGGACGGTCGCGAAATTGGCGACGTCCGCCATGGTGTCCACGTCCTTGGGCGTCATCTCGGCTCCGAATCCGCCGTCCATGTCGGTCCCGACGGCGACGTTCTCCAGCGTGCCGCCGGCCAGATCGCCGATATGCTCGATGATGGGGATGAACCCGTCCATGCCGTACTTGCCCCCGCAGCCGTCGATCGCCGGCCGGCTTCCCCATTCGATGGCCGGGTCGATGAAGCTCTGGCAGAAGACCATGCCGATGACTCCACCCCGCCGGATCACCTCGCGGATCATGTCGTCGGTGAGGTGACGCTGGCCCTTGATCAGGGCCCGGGCGGAGCAATGGGTGGCGACGATGGGACCGTCCCAGATTTCCAGGGACTCCCAGACGGCCTGATCGGCCATGTGGGTGATGTCCAGGATGATCCCGGCCTGGCGCAGGGCCCGGTAGAGAGCCGGGGCGGGAGGCTTGAGCCCCCCCTCGGTGCCGGTGCCGTGGATATAGGTGTTGTCGCCGAAGTGGGCGGGACCCACCACGCGCAGTCCGGCGTCCCACCAGAACTCCACGTCGTCGGGATCGGCGATGGGATCCGCGCTCTCCATGGACAGGACGTGGTAGAGGGGGGTGTCCGGCTTCGGATCCTTCCACGCCTCGATGGCCTCTTCCAGATCGGCCCAACTGTGCACCGACTTGAGGTGGCCCTGGCGGGTCATGGCCTGATAGTAGGCCAAGTGTCCCCGTCCCATGCCGATGCACAGTTCCTGGGTCCGCAGGCCGTCCTTCATGCGCCCCGATCGAGTCTGGACCCGGGACATGATGGTGCTGAGGATGACTCCGACGCCACCCTGGCGGAGTTCGGGAAAGGTGGTGGTGCAGGTCCCGCAGGTGTGGCCGGGAGCGACTTGGGGAGGTTCCCGCCGTTCCTGCTCCCGCACCTCGTGAGCGGTCAGGGTCAGGTCCCGATTCCAGTAGAGCGCGTCCCAGGCCAGGTCCAGATGCAGGTCGACGATCAGTGGTTTGCTCATCCGCAAATGATAGCCCGCTCGCCGTGACGAATACAGGGGCGATCGGTCTTGTCCCGGACGACGGCCGTTCGGGGTTCCCCCAGATGGACCGTCATCGGTTTGGACAGGTTCCGAGTATGGATTTCTCTCGCCCGCTCGGAGTAAACTGAGGCACACCGTAATTGTTTCCGGTGGACGCCGGGTTGTTGTGAGGAGGATCTCTCATGTCCAGTCTCTCTGATCTGTTTCCATCCGCTGTCTGTCTGGTTCTGGTACTCCTGGTTGCCGGAACCGTCAGCCTTGAGGGGGGCGAAAAGGCCGCGCCCGCACTCGACTTCACCCTGAAATCCCTGGACGGCAAGGACGTGGATCTGGGCGCCTACAAGGGCAAGGTCGTGATGATCGTGAACGTGGCCAGCAAGTGCGGGCTGACGCCGCAATACGAGCAGCTTCAGGACCTGCACCAGAAGTACTCCGGACAGGGCTTGGCGATCCTCGGATTCCCCTGCAACCAGTTCAAGGGCCAGGAACCCGGCAGCGACGAAGAGATCCGCAAGTTCTGCAGCGCCAACTACGGAGTCGAGTTCGACATGTTCTCCAAGATCGAGGTCAACGGCGACGGCGCGGCCGATCTCTACAAGTACCTCAAGTCGGTCACGACCTCGCCCCAGGGGCCCGGCGAGATCAGCTGGAACTTCGAGAAATTCGTTCTGGACCGGTCCGGAAACGTCGTTGCACGATTCCAGCCCAGGACGCGTCCCGACGATCCTGGAGTCGTGAGCCTGATCGAAAGCAAGCTCTCCGAACAGTAGAGTCCAGCGCCGCGGGAGGCTCTTCGCGAGGTCCGGCGGGATAGGAGGAGTCCTTGCCGGGCGGACTGACGGCTGTCGACTGGGCCATCATTTTTCTCTACGCCCTGGGAACCGTCGCCCTGGGTTACTACTACGGCCGCCGGCAGAAGACGACCCGGGAGTACTTTACCGGCAGCGGCCGGATGAACCCGATCCTCATCGGGTTCTCCATGTTCGCCACGCTGCTGAGCACGATTTCCTATCTGGCCGTCCCCGGGGAAGCCATCTCCAAAGGGCCGGGGGGACTGCTCAACTTCCTGGCCTATCCCTTCGCCTTCCTGATCGTGGCCTACGCCATCATTCCCGTCTACATGAGGAGCCGGGTGACCAGCGCCTACGAGCTCCTGGAAGAGCGGCTGGGTCTGGCAATCCGGCTGTTGGGAGCGGTGCTGTTCCTTATGGTTCGGCTCATCTGGATGTCGCTGCTGGTGTTCCTGTCCGCCAAGGCCATGGCCCTCATGATGGGGGTGGACCCATCCTGGATCCCTATGATCACCCTCCTGACCGGGCTGGTGGCGGTCCTGTACACCTCATTGGGTGGTCTTCGGGCGGTGGTGATCACCGACACCGTCCAGACACTTCTCATGTTTGGCGGTGCCTGCCTGGCCATCGGCCTGGTGACCTGGGAGTTGGGCGGCCTGGGTTGGGTGCCCACCGGCTGGCAGCCTCACTGGGACGTTCAACCCCTGTTCAGCTTCGATCCCGGGGTTCGGGTCAGCATCCTCGGATCCATCTTCTACGTCTTCGTCCTCACCGTCTGCGTCGCCGGAGGCGACCAGACCATGGTCCAGCGCTTCATGGCGACCCGGGACGCCCGCGCGGCCCGCCGGGCCTACCTGACCCACCAGATCGTGAACGTCGTCGTCATCGTATCCCTCTGGATGGTGGGATTCGCCCTGTTGGGATTCTTCCGGGAATTCCCCGGGAAACTTCCCGCAGGGATCGAGCTCACCGGGAACGGGGACGACGTCTTCCCCTATTACATCGCCTACCTGCTGCCGCCGGGCATTTCGGGACTGGTGGTCTCCGCCATGTTTGCCGCGGCCATGTCCAGCATCGATTCCGGGGTCAATTCCATCACGGCCGTCGTCAACCAGGATTTTCTGGCGCGTTTCGGAAAACTCCCTGAGAATGAGCGGGCGCGCACCCGAATCGCCAAGATCCTGGCCTTCGTCATCGGAGCCCTCGTCGTGGTGGGCAGTTCCTTCCTGGAGCACGTGCCCGGGAACATCTGGGCGGTCAGCAACAAGACGTCGGCGCTCCTGACGGCGCCCATCTTCGGGCTCTTCTTCTTCGCCTTCTTCGTTCCCTTTGCCAAGCCGTTGGGAGTGGGCGTGGGTACGATTCTGGGGATTTTGGCCGCAGGGTTGACCGCCTTTTCCGGATCCATCTTCGGTATGAACCCGGTCACAGGCGAGGATCCGGTCAGCTTCATATGGGTAGCGCCCGTCGCCCTGACCGTGGACCTGTCCATCGGGACGCTCGTCAGCTACTGGCAGCACCGGAGGGCCGGCACCCGCAGGCCTGTCCCGCTATAGCGACCAGCGGGCCTGGCGCAGAACCGCGCGGGGCGAACTCTCCAGCTTCTCGTACCAGATGCTCAGCAGCGAACCGTCGTTCAATTCGACCGTCGAGGGGTAGCCCAGGTCACCCGAGTGACCGTCCGCCGAGAGCGTGACGGGCTCGGACCAGGTCCGGCCGTTGTCGGTGCTCACCCGGGCCTGGTTGCCGTAGGGCTTGCGCCGGTATCCGTAGGTCATGACCAGCCGGTCGTCCCGGAGCCGGAGCAGGTGGGAGGGCAGGCCCCAGACGCCGATGGAATGGGGTTCCGACCAGGTCCGGCCGCCGTCGCCGGACTCGGACTGAAGGGTCTCCCGGGCGTTCGCGTCGTTGTGGTTTCGGATCTGGATGATGAGGGTGCCGTCGGCGGCCTCGATCCCGTGCAGCTCGTGATAATCATGCTGGCTGTCCCCCGGACGGGTGGGGATCCCCCCCGCCCAGCGCCAACTCTTGCCGTCGTCGGCGGATTCACAAGCGCCGATCCGGCCCTCCCCGTGCCCGAACTGTTTTCCGGGGTAGAGCAGTCGTCCGTCGGAGAGCTGAACGGGGCCGTGGGGACTGTTGACGGGGACCCGGCAGGGGGCCGACCAGGTGTCGCCGCCGTCGGTGGACCGGAGCATCCACCCGCCCAACAGGGCCTCCCGCCGGTGGACCGGGATCCGGGCGTGGGCGGCTTGCCAGCGGGTCATCTTCTCCTCCGGCCAAGCCCCGCCACTGCCCCGGGTTTCGGCCGGAGCCTTGGCCAACGGGCGCTCGTAAGCGACTGAGGTGAAAGTGGTGACCAGCAGGGTTCCCGTGCCGGTCTCGAGAACTCCGGCGTCCCGATCGTCGAGGGGACCGTCCATCAAGACCCGGGGCCAGGTCCAGGTCCGGCCTTCGTCGTGGGACCGCATCAGCTCCACCCATCCAAAGGGGCAGACGTGGGCTTCCCGTCCTCCGGAGCAGACCAGGAGCAGCTCCCCGCTGGAGCGCCGGGCCACGGTGGGCCACCCATGATAGAGATGGGGACGGAGACTGATCACCGAAGTCTCCCGGACGGTGCCGGCCCGGGCGCGGCCGCCCGTGGAGAGGCCCGTGATGGAGGTCACGGTGGCGGCGGTTCGGATCATTTCTCGTCGATTCAATTTCATGGGTATCCTGGACTCCCGGGGTTGTCAGGGCGGCCCTTGTGGCCGCCCTCCCTTGCCGTCCATCGGGATGCGGGGCCGGTCGATTGCCGTGATGACTTTTGACACGGGCTGTTAGAGTATCCGCGGGTGCAGGCGGCTTCAAGATCGAGGTCGCCGGACCCCGTCTCCGTTCAGGAGGGGAGACGCGTACAGGAGGTCGAATGTCGGATCACAATGACCTTTCAGAGCAAACCCGCCGGCTGGCCACGCGCGCCGTCCACGCCGGTGAGCCCGAACCTCGAATCGAGGGAGCGGTAGCCATACCCATCTTCCAGTCGGCCACCTTCGAGACCGCGGGCGAGAAGAGCTACGACGCGGTTCGCTACGTCCGCCTCAATAACACCCCCAATCACCAATCCCTCCATGCCAAGCTGGCTTCCCTGGAAGCCGGCGAGGCGGCGGTCGTGGCCTCCAGCGGCATGGCCGCCATCACCACGACGCTGTTGGCGTTGCTCTCGCACGGAGACCACTTGCTGGCACTGGAGGGGCTCTACGGTGGGACTCACACCTTCGTCACTCGTGACTTGGCGGAATTCGGGATCGCTCACGACCTCATGGACGGCAACCGTCCCGAGACCTGGTCCGCGCTCCTGAAACCGTCCACCCGCGCCATCTACGTGGAGACCATCACCAATCCCCTGATGCAGGTCCCGGATCTGGAGCAGATCGTTCGATTCGCCCGGAAGCACGGTCTGGTCTCCATCGTCGACAGTACTTTCGCCACGCCCGTCAACTATCGGCCTCTGGACTCGGGCTTCGACCTCGTCGTCCACAGCGGCACCAAATACCTCAACGGTCATTCGGACCTGGCGGCGGGCGCCGTCATCGGGGATCAAGAGTTGGTGAGTCGGGTGACCCGCAGGTTGAATCTGCTGGGAGGCGTCCTGGACCCTCATGCCTGTTTCCTGCTGCAGCGGGGGATCAAGACTCTGGTGCTGCGGGTGCGCCAACAGAACGAGAACGCCCTGGCGTTGGCCCGTTTCCTGGCAGGGCACCCGGCCGTCGAAGGGGTCAACTTTCCCGGCCTGGAGACCCATCCTCAACACGGCCGGGCCCGGAAGCTGTTCTCCGGCTATGGCGGGATGCTGAGCTTCGAGGTGCGGGGGGGTGTGGACGCGGCGGAAGCGTTGCTGAACCGTCTTCGAATTCCCAGATCGGCTCCCAGCCTGGGAGGTGTGGAGACCCTGATCACCCGTCCGGCCACCACTTCCCATGCCGGCGTACCGGCCAAGGAACGGATTCGGATGGGAATCTCCGACTCGCTGGTACGGGTCTCGGTGGGCATCGAGGACCCTGGAGATCTGGTGGGGGATTTCGATCAGGGTCTGGAAGGAATTTCGTGATCGGCGCCATTCACACACCCGCCCGAAGAGACAGTCTGGCGCCGATGGTGACTTTTGCCGCGACCTGTCAGTAGACTGGAATCGAGAAGTTGCATCAGTAGAATCAGGAGCACGTTTATGAATTCCGTGGACCAGCGATACCATGACGACCATCCCGGATCCCTCCGCCTGGCCGGCGGAGGACGCCGCGCCTTTCCCGACGGAGCCACGCACGATTCGCGCTGGATCACTCCCTTTCCCCTCTACATGACCCGCTCAGAAGGGGCCTACAAGTGGGACGTGGACGGGCACCGGTACGTCGACTACGTGGTGGGCCATGGAGCGATTCTGCTGGGCCACTCTCATCCCGCCATCGTGGAGGCGGTCAGCGAGCAGATGGGGCGGGGCACCCATCTGGGCGGAGCCACCGAACTTGAGATCCGCTGGGCCGAGCTCGTGAACAAATTGGTGCCTTGTTCCGAGAAGGTCCGTTTCCACTCGTCGGGGACCGAGGCGGACCTGATGGCCTTCCGCTTGGTCCGGGCCTACACCGGACGGGACAAGATCCTCAAGTTCCACCACCATTTCCACGGTTGGAGCGACTACGTCGTCCTGAGTCCCGAGGGTGAGGCGGCCGGCGTCCCTCAGGGGACCGCTGGAACCGTGGTTCAGGTCGCTCCCGAGATCGGCGAGGTGGAGCGGGTGCTGGCCCGAGACCGGGACATCGCCGCCGTGATCCTGGAACCCACGGGGGCCTTGGGAGGTCTTCTCCCGATCACGCCGGGATTCCTTCGGCAGTTGAGGGAGGTCACCCGGAGAGCCGGGGTGCTGCTGATCTTCGACGAAGTGGTCACCGGGTTTCGGGCCGCCCTGGGGGGAGTCCAGGAACGCTACGGGATCACTCCCGATCTGAGCACTCACGCCAAGATCCTGGCCGGCGGCCTTCCCGGCGCCGCCGTCGTGGGAAAGGCGGAGATCCTGGACATGATCCAGCACCGGGGCGACCCCGAATGGGACGCCCGTCGGCGAGTCGCCCATCCCGGCACCTTCAACGCCAATCCTCTGTCGGCGGTAGCCGGGGCCACCTGTCTGGAAATCCTGGATCGGGAGCCGGTCAACGAGCGAGCGGAGGCGATGACCGAAAGGCTCAAATCGGGTCTCAATGGAGTTCTGGCCCGGATCGGAATCCCGGGATTCGCTTACGGTCTTTCGTCGGGCCTGTTCGTCGCCCTGGGGGTCGAGGGGGAGTGGGATGAAGCGAACGGTTGCACCGTTCCCGACGCCCGTCTCAAAGCGGTCAACGATCCCACGCGCGGCGGCGTTCTTCGGAAAGCTCTCCTGAATGAAGGTGTGGACATCCAGGGAGGCGTGAGCTGGCGCCTGACCGGGGCTCATACCGAAGAGGACGTGGATTTCACGGTGGAAGCCTACGAAAAGGCGCTCCGGGCTCTGATTCGGGAGGGTTGGCCGGTCTCGGGGGTCGCGGCCGAGGAAACAGCGGCCCGGTAACCCAGTCCTGAAGGCGGGCGGGACTTTCATTCATGACACGTCTGGTCGATTTCCTCTTTGGCGTACGCAAGGAGGAAGTCGGGCTCGCCGCAATCCTCTTCTCCGGCTACGGCCTCATCCTCCTGACCTATTTCTTCCTGAAGCCGGCGAGAGACAGCCTGTTTCTGGCCGGACCCGGTCCCAACAACCTTCCCGTAGTTTTCATCCTGATCGCTCTGGTGGCTCTACCCGTCACCCTCTTGTACGGAAGACTGGCCCGGATTCTGGACTTGAGCCGGCTGATCAAGGTGACCAGCGCCGTAATGATCGGCTGCCTTCTGATCTTGCGTTGGCTCCTGGCGTTGGAGATCTGGTGGATCTACTACGCCTTCTACGTCTGGGTCGGCATCTACGGAATCCTGACCACATCGCTGTTCTGGCTCTTCGCCAACTCGGTCCTGGACTCCACCCAGGCCAAGCGCATCTTCGGCGTGGTGAATCTCGGCGGCATCCTGGGCGCCATAATCGGGGGCGAGACGGCCAGCTTCCTGGTGGGGGTTCTGGAGGTCTCGACCCGGGATCTCCTGCTGTTCTGCGCGGGTTTCCTGGCTCTGTCGGCCGTCCTCCTGAGCCGGGTTGGAGGTCTCGGTCGTAGGGATTCCCGGGCTGCCGCGACGGCGGCGCCTCTCCCGGATCCGGTGCGGAACTCTCTGCATGAAGTGCGCTCGATGATCCGGGACCACCGGCATCTCGCCGGCATCGGGGGTCTCCTCTCCCTGACCATGCTGGTGGCCACATTGGTGGACTTTCAGTTCAAGACCGTCGCTGTCGAGGCTTACCCGGATCAGCAGGCGTTGGCGGCGTTTCTGGGAAAGTTCTACGGGCGCCTCAGCATGGTCTCGCTGCTTCTGCAGACGTTTCTGACCTACCGGCTGATTCGGTTCTGGGGCGTGTCTGGAGCCATCCTGTTGCTCCCGCTGGGACTGTTGCTCACGTCGTTCGGCATGTTGGCGGTCCCCTCCCTCTGGGGCGCCGTCCTCTTGCGGGGCATCGACGGCAGCCTCCGCTCCTCCATCGACAAGACGGGCAGGGAACTGCTTTTCCTGCCGCTGCCTCTGGAAGTCAAGAAACGGGCCAAGGTGTTCATCGACCTCTTAGTGGATCGATGGTCGCGTGGCTTGGCCGGGGGACTGCTGCTGGTTCTCACCTCTTTCCTGCACTTCTCAGTCAATTGGATCAGCGTGGCGGTCATCGTCCTGGCGGGACTTTGGGTGGTGCTGGTGCTGGTCGTCCGCCAGGGGTCAGCCGGCGCGTTTCGGGACGGCCGGCCCAGACCGCAGGCCGGCCGATGGCAGGCGTTGCGGTATTTTTCCAGGCCTGGCTTGCAGGGAAAGGCCAGATCGAAGCACGCTGTTGAGCTGCCGGCTTCCGGGCCGGCGCCGGTGCGGGAAGACAGTCGGTGGAATTGCCCCGCGTCAGCGGGAGCCGTTGCGCCATGATCCTCAACTTGCCTGCTCTCACGGTTGCGGATACAAACTGATTCGTCGATCCCATGCGCGCCCACTACTTTCAGCACGTCCCCTTCGAAGGCCTCGGTTGCATCCGGCCCTGGCTGGTCGCCGCCGGGTACGACGTGACCTGTACGAGATTCTTCGAATCGGCGGAACTGCCGCAGTTGAAGGACGTCGACTTCCTCATCGCCATGGGCGGGCCCATGAGCGTCAACGACGAGAAGGAGCTTCCCTGGCTGGTTGCGGAGAAGCGGTTCATCCGCCGAGCCCTGGAGGCGGGAAAGCCGGTCTTGGGCATCTGCCTCGGCGCACAGCTCATCGCCAGCGCCCTGGGCGCCCGGGTCTACCCCAACGAGCTGAAGGAGATCGGCTGGTTTCCCCTGCGCGGGATCGGCGGAGGCGCGGACCGCTTCCGGTTTCCCGAGACCATCCAGGCGTTTCACTGGCACGGCGAGACCTTCGATCTGCCTCCCGGAGCGGTGCACCTGGCACGTAGCGACGGCTGTGAGAATCAGGCCTTCCAGATCGGTAGAAACGCCATCGGCATGCAGTTCCATTTGGAGACCACGCCGGAGGCGGCGGAAAAGCTGGTCGTCAACTGCCGGGCTGAACTGACCCCCTCCAGGTACGTGCAGTCGGAAAGCGAACTCCTGGAGGCGCCGGCTGAGAACTACCGAGCCGTCAACGGACTGATGCTGGATCTGCTCTCGTACCTGAGAAACCCGGGGGGCTAACTTGGCCCGTTCCCGTCCCGGGACCGGTTCCGGCTCTGTTGCACCGGCAGGCTCCGGATCCATTCCCGGACCAGCCGGACTCCCTCTTCATCCACCACGTTGGAGGCGATATGGGGCATGCGGCCCAGGCCCAGCATGGCCATGCGATGGGGGATGACGGAGCGGTCCGGGTGCCCCGGCACCACCAGCCGGGGCTGGTCCAGTTCGAACTTGCCATGGGCGGCCAGGGTGTCGACGATGCCGGTCTGTTCCAGCGGCATGGAGCCGATCAACTGGAAATCGGCGTTGCCGCCTCCCCACTTCACGTGACAGTGGGAGCAGTTGGCGTGAAGGTAGGAGCGCGCCCGCCGTTCGGTCTCCAGATCGGGATTCTGATAGTCGGCCAGCCGGCCCAGCTTCTCCGGCGGTACCGGTAGAGGCTTGGTGAAGACCCCCAGATGGTCCAAGGTCCGAAGCTGGTTGGCCACCACTCCGCCGTAGTCATGGTCCTTGTTCATCTGCAGGGTGTTGACGCCCAGGACGTACTTGGCGGCCGTGGTGTGGCAGAGCGTGCACTCGGCGCGGCTGGGGAACCGCCACGTCTGCTCGCTGGTCCCGCCGTCCGCCTCCCGAATGGAGAACGGCCGGTCCAGGCCCTCGCTTTCCAACAGATGGGCGTCAGTCTGCTCCTCGTTCCAGACATAGACGTAGCCCTTCCAGACCTGCGCTCCCACTTCGTCGGTTCCGGGAATCCGCTCGTGGTGCAAGAGCCTCGTCTCCAATCGCCTGAGGCTTTCGGGGTTGCCCCTCTCCGTTTCCAGGGAGAAGGTCTTGACCAGGACGGTCCCGTCGGGAAATTTCCAACCTGGGGGGACTCCCGGTGCAGGTTGCGGGTAGATGACCGTGTCGTACTCGATCTGCGACAGGCCCGGCAGCGCGATGTAGCGCTCCTTGGCGGCATGGTCCGACCACAGCGCCGCGTTCACGGAATAGGGGATCAGACCCGGAGCCGGCGTCATTTCCTCCGTGGAGGTGAACAAGCCGGTCTCGCTCAGCCGCAGGGGAAAATCGGCCACCTGCCTGGGGGATTCGGGCCGCGGCATCAGACGATGGAGCTGGCCGCCGATGAAGTCCAGGAACATCAGTTCGTTCTGCTGGTCCTGACCGATGGCGACGATTCGCAGCAGGGTGTCGGCCAACTGGCGGTGATTCTCGACGCGGGTGCCGTCGTAGTCCAGGGACCAGATCTTGCCGGTGTCGTGATCTCCGTAGATATAAGATTCGGCCAGCGCGTCGATGCGGCTTCCCTGGTAGACGTAGCCACCGGTGATGGACCGGAAATCGGTGTGGGAGTGCTCCACCAGAGGCGCCAGGATGGGCGTGGGACCCAGGGGGCGATCGGGCCGGAAGGGGTGGGTCGCCTCCATGACGCTCCAGCCGTAATTTCCTCCCTTCTCGATGATGTGGATCATCTCCCAGAGGTCCTGTCCGATCTCACCGACCCAGAGACGGCGGGCCGGATCGAAGCTGAACTTCCAGGGCTGACGGAGTCCATAGGCCCAGACCTCCGGTCGAAACTCCTCTCTCCCCACGTAGGGATTGTCCGGCGGGATGCCGTAGTTTTTCCCGGCATCGGGACGGTCCACGTCGATTCGGAGGATGGATCCCATGAGGTCGTCGGGATTCTGGCCGGTCACCAGACTGTCGGCGATGCCGCTCGCATCACCCGTGCCCAGGTATAGGTTTCCGTCCGGACCGAACCGGATGCAGCCTCCGTTGTGGCCGCCTGAAGGCCAGATGAGGAGGACCGTCTCCGAGTCCCGATCAGCGGTGAGGGGTTGCCCCGGGTTCGCACGGTAACGGGAGAGTTGGCTGCCCTCCGGCAATTCCTTGACGGGATCGTCCACCTGGCTCACGAAGAAATACCGGTTCTCCTGGAATTCGGGATGGAACTCCAGCCCGTAGATCGTCTTCCCGACGTCCATGAGCAGATGCTTCTCGGTGGCTCCGGGACGATTTTCGAAGACGTAGATCTTGCCGTAGCGCTCGGCCACGGCAATGAGGTTGGTGCCGGGAACCGTCGTCACCTCCAGAGGTTGTTCGAAGCGGATCTCCGGGAACACGACCTCCGTGGTGAAGGGATCGGGCGGATCCGGCGTGCCGTGGACCCGCGAAGTGGTCCAGGGTTCCCGCTGCTCGATTCCGACGGGCGGCGGATCCGACAGCGGCGACCAGAGGAAGATCCCCGCCAGCACCGCGGCCAAGATTGCAGCCAGCAGAACTTTTCTGCCCATGCCGAACTCTCCTTGTCTATGATCCTAGAGGGTCATGGCTCCGTCGATGACTATCGCTTGGCCGGTCATGAAGACCGACTCGTCGGAGGCCAGATAGAGTGCCAGGGCCGCAATCTCCTCGGCCTGACAGAGGCGGCCCATGGGCTGTCGGGCGATGAAATCCCGCCTGGCCTGTTCAGGGTCCGCCGCCGTGTTGATCCGGGACTGGAGAGAGGGGGTGTCCACAGTAGCCGGACAGATGCAGTTGGCGCGTATTCCGTCGCCGACGAAATCGATGGCCAAGCTCTTGGTCAGGCCCACCACCGCCGCTTTGGAGACCGAGTAGACGCCCCGTTTCGCGACTCCGGAAAAGCCGGCTGCGGAGGCGGTGTTGATGATGTTCCCCGAGCCTTGCCGCAGCATCACGGGGAGCGCATGGCGGCAGGTCCGGAACATGCTCTTGAGATTGATGTCCAGGGCCCGGTCCCAGTCCTCCTCCGAAGCCTCCAGCAGCGTCCCTTGGTGCACGACGCCCGCGTTGTTGAACAGGATGTCGATCCGCCCCAACTCCCGAGCCGTCCACTCCAAGGCTTCCCGGCACCGGGATGAGGAGGTCACGTCGACACCAAGGCCGTGGCAGGCGAATCCCTGATCCCGAATCTCGCCCACCACCCGGTCCAGTCCTGCCGAGTCGCGGTCCAGCGCCACGACCGTGGCTCCCTCGGCGGCAAAAAGACGGGAGGAGGCCTCTCCGATTCCGGCTGCGGCCCCGGTGATGATGGCGACCTTGTCCTTGAGGCGCATGTCGAAGTCCAGTTCTATCACCCGGTTCCGAAGCTTCGCAAGCCGGCGGGTCTCACCTGAATTCCAAACTCCGAGCCGTTAGCAGCCCGTAGCAAAAGTCGTCACGGCATTCAACCGTCCCTGCATCGTGCGCGGACTGCGTTGCTATCGGCTCACATACTCCCGGTATGCTCCCTCCGTTGCGCCTGGTCCGGCGGGCGCAGGAACGGTCTCGGTGCTCGCGGGACTTTCGCTACGGACTGCTAAGCGCAGTCCCCGATTGCCGATCCCGGATTCCCGCCAAGTTGCGCCCCCGCTGAAATTGGCGATAGAATTCGGGATTCGTCCGGTGACGATGGGAATTTCCTGAAATCGGAACAGCTGACAGGTTACATGGTCATGGCTTCCTCAAGTGTCTCCCGTAGCGTCCCCTCCCGAGTTCAAGAACTCCAGGGGTCCGATATCCTGGCCGAAGCTCTGGTGCGGGAGAACGTAGAGGTGATCTTCGGATATCCGGGCGGAGCCTCGATGGAAATTCATCAGGCTCTGACGCGCTTCGGAGTCCAGGACAAGATCCGGGTCATCCTTCCCCGGCATGAGCAGGGCGGCATTTTCATGGCGGAAGGGTATGCCAAGGCCACGGGAAGGGTGGGTGTGGCCCTGGCAACGTCCGGTCCCGGAGCCACCAATCTGGTGACGGGAATCGCCGACGCCAAGATGGACTCGGTCCCCATCGTGGCCGTCACCGGACAGGTGCCCCAGACCATGATCGGGAAGGACGCCTTCCAGGAGACGGACATCGTCGGGATCACCCGCCCCATCACCAAGCACAACTATCTGGTCCAGCACGTCTCCGACTTGCCGCGCATCGTCAAGGAAGCGTTCTACGTGGCCTCCAGCGGACGGCCCGGTCCGGTGCTGATCGACATCCCGAAGGACGTCCAGCAGTCTCGCGCCAAGCCCAAGTGGCCGTCTCTTGTGGACCTTCGAAGCTATCGTCCGGAGATCAAGGCCAGGGACCGGGAATTGGGCCAGATCGCGCGAGCTATTCGCCGGTCCAGGAGGCCCATCATCTATGCCGGCAACGGGATCATCTGTTCCAATGCCTCCGCGGAACTGCGGCGCTTCGTCGAGAAGACGGGAATCCCCGCGGTCATGACGGTCCTGGGTCTGGGCAGTTTCCCGGCTGGCCATCCTCTCTGCTTCGACATGCTGGGCATGCATGGCGCCGTCTACGCCAACTACGCGGTCAACAACGCCGATCTGCTTTTGGCCTTCGGAGTTCGCTTCGATGACCGCGTCACCGGAAAGGCCGAGGAATTCGCCAAGCACGGCACCATCGTCCACGTGGACATCGATTCCTCGGAGATCAACAAGATCAAGCCGGCCCAGGTGCCGGTGACCGGGGACGTCCACGACCTCTTGCGGCGTCTCAACCAGATGGACCTGGGTAAGGCGGACTACTCCGGTTGGCTTTGGAACTTGATGGAGGTGAAGCGGTCCAAGCCCTTCCGCTACCGTCAGGACGGGGATCAGATCATGCCCCAGTACGTCTTGGACCTGCTTTCCCGGAAGACTCGCGGGAAGGCCATTCTGACCACCGGGGTGGGCCAGCATCAGATGTGGGCGGCGCAGTATTTCAAGTTCGTCTATCCGCGCACCCTGCTGACTTCGGCTGGTCTGGGGGCCATGGGTTTCGGCTTTCCGGCGGCCGTGGGCGCGAAGCTGGGTCGTCCCGACTGGCAGGTCATCGACGTGGACGGAGACGGAAGCTTCGTCATGAACATCCAGGAGCTGGCGACCGCCTATGCCGAGGAAATCGCCGTCAAGGCCCTGATCCTGAACAACCAGCATCTGGGTATGGTGGTCCAGTGGGAGGACCGCTTCTACGCCAGCAATCGGGGCCACACCTTCATCGGCGATCCGAGGGATCCGAAGAACATCTATCCCGACTTCGTCCGTCTGGCCGAAGGGTTCGGAATCCCGGGCCGCCGCATCACCAGGCGGGAAGAGGTGTCGGACGCCCTGGACGAGATGCTGGCCAGCGAGACCGCCTACGTCCTGGACGTCGTGATCCCCTTTACCGAGCACGTCCTGCCCATGATTCCGTCGGGACACACCTTCGCCGATACCATCTACGACGAGTTGTAGCGCCGAGTTGGAAAGGATCTATCGATGCCGGGCGAGTTGAAGTCTGCATGGGAACTGGCTCTCGAGAAGCTGGAGGCTCAGGAGGAATACTCGGTCGTCAGCCTGAACGATGAGCAAAAGGAAGCCATCGCCCAGGTCCGAAGCAAATATCAGGCTCGCATCGCCGAGGCCGAGATCCACAAGCAGGCTCAGATTTTCGCGGCCGCCCAGACGGGGGCCATGGACAAGGTCCAGGAACTGAACCAGCAGCTTTCCCGGGACAAAGCCCGCCTGAATCGCCAGAGGGAGCGGGAGATCCGCAAAATCCGCGGCGAGTAGCCCATTTTCTCCACAGTTACCTCCGTCTCGACGTTCGTACGAACAAGGGCCAGACTCGCCCCAGCTCTGACAGCAGTTTGTGCTAGCGTAGGGTCTGGCTCACGGAGTCAAGAACACGATACGGAGGGAAATACCGCGATGAGTTCCGTTATCACCGTCCGTGGTATCGATCCCGGGGACAAATCCTGGCTCAAACGAGAAGCACGGGATACCGGCGTCTCCATGGAAGAGTTCGTCCGCCGGCTCATCCGCGAAAAACGGGAGAGGGCCGAACGGCGCACCAAGCCGTCCGAGGTATTCAAGCGGTTTTTCGGGCCGGAGCACGGAATCGATCTGCCGCCGCCGGACCGTTATGGATACCGGCCGGTCGTGTTCGCCGAAGAGGAAGAAGCGTGAAAGCATCCATTGTCTGGATTCTCGACACGAACATCGTGTCGGAAATGATGCGACCGCACCCGGAGCCGCGCGTCGAAATATTTCTCGACAGCATCGCCGGTCAAGGGATGGGTCTTGCGTCCGTCACCGTCTGGGAGATTCTCAATGGAATCGGTCAGATCGAGCCTGGCGGGCGTCGGGAGGATCTTTTCCGGCGGTTTGAAGGCATTCTGGACAGCCTTTTCCATGATCGGGTGTTCGATTGGACGGCCGCCGATGCCCGGGCTTGTGCTCGTATCATGGAATCCAAACGGCGGCGGGGCGAGCCGCTCGATAGTCATCTTCCCGACGCCATGCTGGTGGGAACGGCGATCCGCCACGGTTTGTCCATCGTCACCCGAAACCAGCGGGATTTTCGCAACAGCGGCGTCATCACGGTGAATCCGTGGACGGAGGTGAGCCGATAGCTCGCATTTCCCGCCGGGGGCGTGTTGATCGCGCAGGATTGTGACCACCGCTTCTGACGAACGTTTCCTCAACACCTGACGACCCGGGGTTGTTGCAGCGTGACGCAGTGGATGCCCCCCAGTCCGCGGATCAGGTCCCGGCAATTCAGGCTGACGGCCCGGCGTCGTGGGAACAATTCCTGCAAGGTCTTCCGGGCTGTTTCATCCTGGGGACATCCGAACGCGGGGACGAGAACCCACCGGTTGGCGATGTAGAAGTTCAGGTAGGAAGCCGGGAGGTCGCCGAGGCCAGTCTCCAGAGGAGAGGGCAGCGGCAGGGTGAGGATCCGGTAGCGGCGTCCGTCCGGCCGCCGGGCCAGGGTCAGGCGCCGCCGGTTGTCCTCTGATTTCCGGTGATACGGATGACGGGTGTCCTCTTCCACCGCGCAGACGATGGTGTCCGGGCGGACGAACCGCGCCAGATTGTCCAGGTGCCCGTCCGTGTCGTCACCCGGCAGCCCGTCTCCCAGCCAGATCGTCCGGCACGCGCCCAAATGGTTCCGGAGATAGTCTTCCACCTCTTTCCGGCTCCGTCCCGGGTTCCGGTTGGGGTTGAGCAGACAGGTTTCGGAAGCCAGGATGGCGCCCCTCCCGTCCACGTCGATGGCGCCGCCCTCCAACACCAGATCGGGTCGGAAACGGGGCATGTCCAGGAACGGGGCCATGCGGTTCGGGACCTCTCCGTCGACGGCCAATTCCGGATATCGGCTTCCCCAGGCGTTGAAGCGCCAGTGGTTGAAGCCGGTGGCCCGTGCGCCGTCGTCGCGAATCACGAAGTTGGGACCATAGTCCCGGATCCAGGCGTCCCCGGTGGCGATCCGGTGGAATCGGACCCGGCGGCGGGTGGCCGCGTCCAATCGGCTCCGGACGTCCGCCTCCTGCTCCCGGTGATCCACCAGCAGATCGATTCTCTCGCCGGATGCCAGCAGCCGCATCATCTCCAGGAAGAGCGACTGGATTCGCCCCACGCGTCCGGGCCACGTCTCCCGGTTCTTGGGCCAGGCCAGCCAGGTGGATTCGTGGGGATGCCACTCGGGAGGCATGAAGAAACCGAGTCCTCGAGGAGTCGGTGCGCCGGTCCCGGACTCCATCTCAGAGGTCCGGCAAGTCCGGTTTGGAACCCCATCGCAACAGGAGGCCGTCATAACTCTCGATCCGGCGATCTCGGAGAAACGGCCAGATTCTGCGGGTGGCCTCCACCTCCGGCAACCGGCATTCCACAAGCAGGACCTGTTCGCGGTCGTCCGATGCCCGGGCCAGAACCCTTCCCCAGGGGTCGCAGACGAAAGAGCGGCCCCAGAATCGGATGGCGCCCTCTTTGCCCACCCGGTTGACCGCCGCCACGAAGACCCCGTTGGCGATGGCGTGCGAGCGTTGGATGGTCTCCCAGGCGTCCTGCTGCTCGCGCCGTTCCTGGGGAGAGTCCTCTCTGAACCAACCGATGGCGCTGGGGTAGAGGAGGATCTGAGCGCCGCCCAGCGCCGCGGCTCGTGCGGCTTCGGGGAACCACTGATCCCAGCAGATGAGCACGCCGATGGACCCGTGCCGCGTGGAGTGAGTCTGGAAACCCAGGTCCCCCGGGGTGAAATAGAATTTCTCGTAGTAGCCGGGGTCGTCCGGGATGTGCATCTTGCGATACAGCCCCGAGGATCGGCCCTCGGCGTCCAGGATCAGCGCCGCGTTGTGGTAGAGGCCGGGAGCGCGCCGCTCGAAGAGCGGAGCGATGAGCACGACGCCGAGTTGCCGGGCCAGAACCGAGAGCCGTTGGGAAGTCGGTCCCGGGATCGGCTCCGCCCAGTCGAAGAACGCCGGGTCCTCCCGCTGGCAGAAATAGGAGAACTGGAAGAGTTCCTGCAGGCAGACGACATGGGCTCCTCTGGCGGCCGCTTCCCGCACCCCGTCCAGCGCCCGTTGCAGGTTCTCCGCCGGATCGGGAGTGCAGCGGCTCTGGACCAGACCCAGGCGAAGTCCACTCGATGCGGAAGGCCCGGCGGCGTCCCGTCGGGTTTGGAACCGGTCATATGAAGATCCTTCCGGTGCGTCCGGCGAGACGTGACCAAGGGGCCGTCGCGCCGCGGAACTTCCTCTCAAGCAGAATCGATGTGGGCGTCCACATGATACAGGGGGAGAGGAAAGAGGAGAGAGGAAAGAGAGAAGAAGAAGTGAGGCGCTTACCTGTCGGGTGGATGCGATGATGCCTTTTGCCATAGGCTAGTAGAGTTGAACGGGGACGGAACGGAGGCGGGTAGATGGATTTTCTTCAGGAATGGCTCAGACCCCAACTCCTCTGGTTCGGATTGGGGGTCGTCCTGCTGCTCCTGGAGTTCGCCGGTCCTGGAGTGGTCCTCATCTTCTTCGCTCTGGGCGCCTGGTCGGTGGCCCTCCTCTGCACGCTGGTGGACGTCTCCCTGAATCTGCAGTTGGGGGTGTTCGTCGTCTCGTCCGTCATACTGCTCCTGGCCTTCCGAAGCAGGATCAAGGGGAGGATCAACCGCCGTCAGCCGACGGCCGTCGGCGGCGAGTCCGACGAGTTCGTGGGCAGGCGCGCGCTGGTGGCCCGTGAGATACGGTCCGACCGGGCCGGCCGCGTCGATTTCCGGGGCACCACCTGGGAGGCCGAGGCCGGTGAGAGGATTCCCGAAGGCGCGGCGGTCGAAATCGTGAATAAAAGGAATCTGACGTTAATCGTAAAGAAAATCTGACTTTGCAGGCATCAGGTCTGCCGGGAGGTGACCATGGACTTTAGCACCGTTGTTCTGATCGGCCTGACCTTGTTGGCGCTGATCGCGTTCTTCAAGACCATTCGAATCGTTCCCCAGAGATCCGCTTTCATCGTGGAGCGTCTGGGCAAGTACCGGGTGACGTTGGTGGCCGGGTTCCATGTCCTGACGCCGTTCGTGGACAAGGTCGCCTACAGGCAAACGCTCAAGGAGCAGGCGGTGGACGTCCCGCCTCAGACCTGCATCACGCAAGACAACATCTCGGTGGAAGTGGACGGCATTCTCTATTTGCAGGTGATCGACCCCGGGAAAGCCTCCTACGGGATCAACAACTACCAGTTCGCGTCCACGCAGCTGGCCCAGACCACCATGAGAAGCGTCATCGGCCGGCTGGAGCTGGATCGTACCTTCGAGGAACGGGAGACCATCAACTCGGCGATCGTCAATGCGGTCGACATAGCCTCCGATCCCTGGGGCGTGAAGGTGACCCGCTACGAGGTCAAGAACATCCTCCCGCCGCAGAGCATCAAGGACGCCATGGAAAAGCAGATGCGGGCCGAGCGCGAGAAGCGGGCCGTAGTGGCGCAGTCCGAGGGTGAAAAACAAGCGAAGATCAACGTCGCCGAGGGGGCCAAGCAGGAGCTGATCAAACGCTCGGAAGGGGAGAAACAGCGCCGGATCAACGAAGCGGTGGGGCGAGCATCCGAAATCGAGAAGGTGGCCGAGGCCACGGCCAAGGGGATCCGGGAAATCGCCTCCGCCATCAATGAAAAAGGCGGTCAGGATGCGGTCAACCTGCGAGTCGCTGAACAGTACATCAAGGAGTTCGGCAACTTGGCCCGGACCAACAATTCCCTGATCATCCCCTCCAACCTGTCCGACATGGCCGGCATGATCGCCTCGGCGATGACGGTGATTGGACAGTCTCAGAAGGATGACGGGTCCGGCACACCCGGCCGTTGACGGACCCTGACCAGACTGCTATGATCCGCATCCGTTCCGGCAGCGCCCGCCAGAGGCCCATGCGCAGACTCCAAGCCTACAGGATCCGCGTGCGTGAGTTGAAGATGGTGGGCCGAGCCCTGCTCTCCCAGCGTCACCCGATTTTGGCCCACATCATTCCCATGCGGCGCTGCAATCTCTCGTGTTCGTACTGCAACGAGTACGACGACTTCTCGCCTCCCATCCCCACCGGCGTGATGCAGGAACGAATCGATCACCTGGCCCGGCTGGGAACCTCCATCGTCACCATCAGCGGCGGAGAGCCTTTGATGCATCGGGAGTTGGAGGCCGTCATCAGCCGGATTCGGGACCGCAACATGATCGCCGGTCTCATCACCAACGGCTACCTCCTGGCGCGCAAGAGGATCCGGTCCCTGAATCGCGCCGGGTTGGAGCATCTGCAGATCAGCATCGACAACGTGAAGCCCGACGGGAACTCCATGAAGAGTCTGAAGGTGCTGGACAAGAAGCTCCTTTACCTGTCGGAACTGGCCGAGTTCCAGGTCAACATCAATACGGTCCTGGGTTCCGGTGTGAATCATCCCGAAGATGCCCTGATCATCGCGCGGCGAGCCGTGGAACTGGGGTTCACATGCACCGTCGGCGTCATCCATGACGGACGCGGCGGGCTCAAGCCCCTCAGCGCGGATGAAGTTCGCATCTTCCATCAGGTCAAGAGAATGGCAAAGCGGGGCTACTCGCGGCTCAACCGCGTGTTTCAGGAGAATCTAGCGGCCGGACGCCCCAACAAATGGCGCTGTCGGGCCGGGTCCAGGTATCTGTACGTCTGTGAAGACGGACTGGTGCACTACTGTTCCCAGCAGCGCGGGTACCCGGGGATTCCACTGGCGGAATACACTCTGGCGGATATCCGGCGAGAGCATCGAACCCAGAAGAGCTGCGCTGCCTACTGCACCGTGTCGTGTGTCCACCAAGCCTCCATAGTCGACGAGTGGCGGGCTCCCCAGGGGCTCGAATACCTCCCCGGAATCGGGCGCGTGAGCTGAGCTGTTGCAGTTGGAACGGCGGGGAGCCGGCGTTGAACGCCTCCCAATGACTCCCCGCACCGAAGAGGCGGATGCATGAGTTCTCGTCCACTGGTGGTTGGGTTGTCGGGCGCTTCGGCGCCCATCTACGGGATCCGGTTGCTGGAACTTCTGCGCGCTGTCCCTGGGGTGGAGACTCATCTGGTCTACACACGGACCGTGCCCAGGACCATCGAGCTGGAAACCGGCTACGACCTGGACCAGGTGCGGAATCTGGCCGACGTCGTCCATGAACCGGGCGACATGGCGGCGGCGATTTCCAGCGGGTCCTTCAAGACCCGGGGAATGATCGTCGCTCCCTGCTCGATCCATACGGTTTCCTGCCTTGCCAACTCCATTACCAAGGACCTCTTGACCCGGGCTGCGGACGTGACCTTGAAGGAGAGGAGGCCGCTGGTGCTGCTGGTGCGCGAATCTCCTCTACACCTGGGCCATCTCAGGCGGCTGGTGGAAGTGGCGGAGTTGGGAGCGATCGTCGCCCCGCCCATCCCCTCCTTCTACCATCATCCCGACAGTCTCCAGGATCTGGTGGACCACAGTCTGGGGCGGGCCCTGGATGTTTTCGACATCGCCGTCAAGGGAATGAAGCGCTGGTCCACGCCGGCGAGTTCACTCGCTCACCCCGGAGAGTGATACTATACAGCGCCCATGAGAGAGGTCTTGGCGAGTCTCGACACGGTGCCCAATGCGGTGCTGCCCACGCGTTTCGGACCGTTCCGGATCTACGGGTTCGAGAGCGAAGAAGACGACGAGCAGTTGGTGGCGCTGGTCCGCCGGCCTCTGAGTGACCAGAGGCCTCCCCTGGTGCGGATCCACTCCCAGTGCCTGACCGGCGACATCTTCCACTCACTCCGCTGCGATTGCGGCGAACAGTTGGAACGGTCCCTTCAGAAAATTGCCGAGGCCGGCAGCGGCATCCTCATCTATCAGCTTCAGGAAGGCCGGGGAATCGGTCTGATGAACAAGATTCACGCGTATCAGCTCCAGGATCAGGGAATCGACACGGTGGAGGCCAACGCAAGGCTGGGTTTCGCGGCAGACCTGCGCTCCTACCGTTTCTGCGCGTTGGCGCTGCTCAGGTTGGGGATCTCCCGGATTCGTCTCATGTCCAACAACCCCAACAAGATTCGCGGCATGGAGGCCGAAGGGCTCCAGGTGGTGGAACGAGTTCCCCTGGTCGTGGAACCCTCCCCGGTGTCGCAGGAGTACCTCAAGACCAAGAAGGAGAAGCTGGGCCACCTGCTGTAGCGGGAGATCGTCTCGCGCCCATCGATCGGTGTCCCGTGGCCGCCTTCCGGTTTCCTACTCCGCTTCTTCTCTCTCCGCCAGAATGTCGCGGGCCTTGGAAACGTGGGCGTGCTCCGGAAAGTCCTGCACGTAGGCCGCAAGAACCGTTTCGGCTTGGGCCCGGTTTCCGGAGTGGTAATAGATCTGGCCCCTCAGGAAGGCGCTGTCGGCGATGTAGTCGCTCCGGGGGAAGCTCGACACCAGGGACTCGAGTTCCAGAAGCGCCATCTCCTCGTTTCCCTGGGAGGCCAGGCTCAGTGCCAGATAGTAGTAACTCAAGTCGGCCTTCCCCGAGCTGTTGTCAGGATCCAGTTCGATGACTCGGCGCAGCCGTTCGATGGCCGTGGAAAATTCCCCGCGCTCGATGTATTTCTCCGCCAAGCGGTATTGGACATCGACGGAACCGGGTTCCTGGCTTGCCGTTCGGAGGAGGCTGACGAAGGAATCCGGGCCGCCCGCCGCGGTCGTGACACGCTCCCGAAAGGCTCCCGCGGGCACGAAACCCGAAATCCGTTCCATCTCCTGGCCCTCACCGTTCAGGAGGAGCAGACCCGGGTAGCCGGTGATGTTGAACCTCTCCTGGAGTCGGCGTCCCTCCTCGTCCGTCTCGGCGTTGAGCTTGAGCCAGACGTAACTATCGGACATCTCGTCGATCACGGTCTTGTCGGTGAAGGTCTCGGCCTCCATCTTCTTGCAGTAGCCGCACCAATCCGTATAGAGGTACGCCAGGATGAGCTTGTCTCCGAGCTGAGCTTCCTTGAGGGCCTGTTCATAGCTCTGGATCCAGGGCAGCCGGTCGGGCAGGGACCGGTAGAGGGAGTACCCCACCAGCAGAACCAGGCAGAGTCCCAGGGTCACGAGCAGAAGACTGGTGTCTCTCCGCATCAGGGTTGCTCCAACGTCACGTCATCCGAGGTTCGGGCAATCCCGTCGGGTCCGGCCGACCGGAGATCGTAGTCCTTGGCCGAAAGGGTCCGAAAGACGTAGGGGTTGAACCATCCATCCAGCTCGGTCGTGGGCTGCACGTATTCCGGCGCCAAGTGGTCCATCAGCTCACGGAAGTTCTCGGCCGGAGGCAGTTTCCCGCGCTCCCGGCGGTAGCTGCCGATGGCAGAGTCGATCAACTGCAGGTCGGAGCGGGTCCGGAGCGACCTTTCCTCGTCCAGCGCCGCCAGAATGGTCTCCACTTTCTCCCATCGCCGGTCGCCCAGCCGTATTTCTTCGATGACCCACGCCCGGTCTATTCGAATGAGCTTGACGGCGGTCTTCAGGGTCACCTCGGCGACGGCGTGGTTCCCGGTCCGGCGCACCTTCTCGACCTGGACCTGCCCCTTGCCGAGCCGAGCCTGATCCAGGTTGCTCAAGCCGTCCACGATCTGCTTCTCGAGACTCTTGCCACAAGCCAGGAGAGGCAGGAAAAGCACCGCCGCAAGCACCGACTTCACACTCGCATCTTAGCAGTCTGCGGCGAAAACAGCCAAAGCAGGTCCCCGCTCCAGCAGTCCGTGGTGAAAGTCCCGCGAGCCCCGAGACCGGTCCTGCGCCCGCCGGACAAGGCGCGACGAGCGAGCATACCGGGAGTATGTGAGCCGATAGCAACGCAGTCCGCGCACGATGCAGGGACGGTCGAATACCGTGACGACTTTTGCCACGGGCTGTTGGGCCGCCGCTCCCACCCTGCCCCGGTTCCGGTTTGGATTGCGCCGGCCAGCCGCCGCTCCTGCCGTACCGGAGTGGTAGATTGATCCGGATGCCGCTGCAGTTGGATGTGCCGGTGCAGTACGTGAAGGGCGTGGGGCCGGCTCGGGCCGCCATGCTGCAGAAAGCCAAGATCGGCACCGTGGAAGATCTCCTCAACTACAAGCCGTTTCGCTATGAGGACCGGTCCAGCTTTCGGCTCATGAACCAGCTTCGGGTCGGAGAGGACGCCCTGGTGGAGGGTGAGATCGCCGTTTGCGGGAACTACTCCACCCCAATGAAGAAGGTCCGGATCTTCGAGCTGGTGGTGGAGGACCGGTCGGGAACCTTGACGGTCAAGTTCTTCAATCAGCCCTACCTCCAGCGCGTCCTCCGCAACGGTCAGCGGCTGATTCTCTACGGGCAGGTTCGCCGCGACGACTACACTCTCCGCCCGGTGCTCCTGAACCCGGAATGGGAGCTTATGGACACGTCGTCGGAACCGGCGATCCATTCCGGACGGATCGTACCCATCTACCGGCGGGTGGGGAAACTGACCACCCGGTTGCTGCGCACCATCGTCCATCGCGCAGTGTCCCAGTTGCAGCCGGACATTCCGGACCCGATTCCGGACCGGTTGCTGGAGAAGTACGGCCTCCCGGACCGTCGCCGGGCGTGGCGGGAACTCCATTTTCCCTCCCCGCCGGAGGACCGGAAGCGAGAGGCTTTCCTGGAGGACCTGGAGTCGAGCGCGACGCCGGCCCAGCGCAGATTCGTCTTCGAGGAATTCTTTCTTTTTCACCTGGGTCTCCAGGTGGTGCGCCGAGACCGGGAGTCCCTGCCCAAAAACCGGCGGATCGAGATCAACAGTCGGATTCGCGAGGTGGTGAAGGGCATCCTTCCCTTCCATCCCACCTCGGCCCAGAAGAGAGTCGTGGGCGAGATCGTCGGCGATCTGCGCAGCAACAACGTCATGAGGCGGCTGCTCCA
Source organism: Acidobacteriota bacterium (assembly GCA_965263035.1). GTDB lineage: Bacteria > Acidobacteriota > UBA6911 > RPQK01 > JAJDTT01 > JAJDTT01. Next base: position 1,505,163 of record OZ253580.1, on the reverse strand, counting down.
TGGAGACGTGGGCTCGGGCAAGACCATCGTGGCCCTCCAGGCCATGTTGGTGGTGCTGGAGAACGGATTCCAGGCCGCTCTGATGGCGCCGACGGAGATCCTGGCCGAGCAGCACTTCCGAACCCTTTCCCGTTATCTGCGGAGCACCGATTACCGGTTGGCGCTGCTCTCGGGTCGGGTCCGGGGCAAGCGGCGCCGGGAAATCCTGGAGCAGATCCAGTCGGGCGGTGTCCAACTGGTCATCGGGACGCACGCCCTGATCGAGGCCCCGGTCCGGTTTCGGGATCTGGGCCTGGCGGTGATCGACGAGCAACAACGTTTCGGAGTGCTGCAAAGGTCCCGGCTCATGGGGAAGGGGGATCAGCCCGACGTGTTGATCATGACGGCCACGCCGATTCCCAGGAGCCTGGCCTTGACGGTCTATGGCGATCTGGACCTCTCGGTGCTGGACGAGCTGCCTCCGGGCCGCCTGCCGGTCGAGACAGTCCTCTATTCGGAGCGGGACCGCAACCGGGTATACGATCTCCTGAAGCGGGAACTGGCCCAGGATCGGCAAGCGTATGTGGTGTATCCGTTGATCGAGGAATCGGACAAGCTGGAACTGCGCGCCGCCGAGGAGATGACCGGACAGCTCCGGGAAGTATTCGCGGGCTATGGCGTGGGCTTGATCCACGGCCGGCTCAAAAGTGAGGAGAAAGATGCGCAGATGGAGGCTCTGCGCAACGGAACGACACAGATTCTGGTTGCGACGACGGTGGTGGAGGTCGGTCTGGATGTTCCCAACGCGACCGTTATGGTGGTGGAGCATGCCGACCGTTTCGGCCTCTCCCAACTCCACCAGTTGCGGGGCCGAATCGGACGCGGAAGCCACCAGGGGACCTGTGTCCTCATGACCGGCGACGCTCGATCCGAGAATGCCTTTCGCCGCTTGGATATCATGTGCCGGACTTCCGACGGCTTCCGGATCGCCGAGGAGGATCTGGAGATTCGTGGCCCGGGGGAGTTCGTGGGGACCCGGCAGTCGGGGATTCCCCAGTTCCAGTTCGGCAACATCGTCCGGGACCGCCGCTTGCTGGAGTTGGCGGCCGAGGAGTCCCGGGACCATCTGGCCCTGCTGACCAAGGGCGCCAGGGGAGAGGTCAAGGACCATCTGGCCCAGTTGGCGGACCAGTGGCGGATTCGATTCGGACTCTTCGACGTGGGTTGATTCCGGGTTCGGCGGACATGAGGATCATCGCAGGTCGATTCCGAGGCAAGAGGCTGGCCAAATTTCGGGCCGACATCCGGCCCACCACGGACCGGGCCCGGGAGGCCCTCTTCAATATCCTTCGGGATCGAGTCCCCGGTTCCGTCTGGCTCGACCTCTTCACCGGTTCCGGAGCCGTGGGGATCGAGGCCATCAGCCGGGGCGCCCGGTACGTCATCTTCAATGACCGGAATCGAGAATCCACCACGCTGGTCCGGAAGAATCTGGCCCGTTGCCGAGTGGAGGAGGGATTCGAGATTCACCGGAAGGATTCCTTTACCCTCCTGCGGAATCTCCGGCCTCCCTCCGTCGACTTCGTCTTTCTGGACCCGCCCTACAAGTTCAAGCGCCACGCCAAGCTTCTGGAGAGGCTCTCGGCCATGCCCTGGATCCGCCCGGAGAGCACCATCGTCCTGGAGGTGTTCAAGAAAACTCCGCTTCCGGAAACGACTTCGCAGGTCACCTGGACCCGTACGGTGCGGGTCGGCGACAACAAGCTTTTCTTCTACTCGGTACCGGGGGAGCCGCGGGAACCGGGTAGCGGACCTACGAATGAAGCGGGAATTGCCCCCAAGCCTGAAGGGATCACGTCATCCTTCGATCCAGGTTCAGGTACTCCTGATAGAGGCGCCTGGTCTTGAGTCGGCGGCGCAATCGTTCGACGCCGGCCAGCATACGACTGCGCAGGGTGCTGTAGGGGATTCCTTTGATCCGGCAGAGATCCTTCAGCCTCATGTCTCGCTGTCCCATGATCATCCAGATCGCCTCCTGCTGCGCGTCCGGAAGGTCGGCCATGGCCCCCGTGATCTCCCGCAGAATGGCATGCTTGAGACTTTGCCGCTCTTGTTGCAGCAGGAGAGCGAGGGGGTCGGAAGGGCCGGTGTGGATGGGGAGCGTGAGGTCTCCTGGTTCCTCTGGAAGCGGCAGGTAGATGCGACGCCGGGATGCGCGGTAGTGGTCGATGCTGGCGTTGAAGACGGCCCGGCGCAGGTAGCGGTAGGTTTCCAACTCGTCAGGAAAGCTCCGTCCCGAGGCCAGCACCCGGGAAAGAGCGTCCTGGAGTATGTCCTCCACGCGAGCGTCGTCGAACAGAAAGCTTCGAACAATGGAGCGAAGAGCGGTGTACTTTTCTTGCCAAACCCGTTCCAGCATGCGGTATGTACCCGCTTCGCAGAAACGGAAATGAGCAAAACGCTGCAGGCCGGTCAGGGGGTGGGAGGATCCTGCAGCGAAACAGGTGGGTAATTGTAGGGATTCGATCCCACCGGTGTCAACGCCGATTTCGTATCGTGGCTGAGTCATGCGGATAGACGGCGCAGGTGCCCGCTCGTGCGAAACTCGCCTCGAAGTTCCCCTTGACAGGTCACCCGCGGCGGTTGTCCCCGGCGTGGTTGTCATTCGAGCATGGCCTGCGTAACATGATGCGGATCTCATGGCGGAGCCGGTAGTTGCCATCTATCCGGGATCCTTCGATCCCGTGACCAACGGTCATCTCGACATCATCCGCAGGAGCCGGTCCGTCTTCGACACGGTGATCGTGGCGGTTCTGCAAAACCTGGAGAAGAAACCCCTTTTCAGCGCCGAGGAACGACAGGCGATGCTGCGGCAGGTCACCGGCGCATGGGAAAATGTCAAGGTCGATTCTTTCGACGGCCTCTTGGTGAGTTATGCGGTCGAGAAGGGTGCCCGGGTCATCGTCCGCGGCATCCGGGCCGTCACCGATTACGAATATGAATTCCAGATGGCCCTGATGAACCGGAGGATAGAGTCTTCCATCGAGACCATATTCATGCTGCCTTCCTCCGAGTACTCGTACCTGAGTTCCAGTCTGATCAAGGAGGTCTACGCCTTGGGAGGGGATATCACGGGCTTGGTGCCTGAGGTCGTAGAGTCCAGTCTGCGCGGTTTGGACGGATAAAGGAATCTCTGGTAAAGTTTGGGGCTTGCAACGAAGGGGATAGTTCTGTGGGTCCGATGAAGAGCGGGTTCGGTATTGGCTTTCTGGCAGTTCTATCGGTTGGGCTGACCCTGGCGGTTCTGTCTCAGAGACACCGGGTCGACCTCAAGCTGGGGCCGGCGCCCTCCCTCGAGGCTCCGGAGGCGGTGTCTGCAACCGAACCTCAGGTTTCCGAGCCCGACCCGGTGAAGGTTCGCAGGACCGGCATCCCTCGCGGCGCCACCTTGGCGACCGTCCTGCGGGAGTTCGACGTCTCCGGCTCGGAGATCCACCGGCTGGTGGAGGATACCCGCTCCGTCTACAACCTGGACCGGGTGCGGCCGGGGAACCGCCTGGTGCTGGAGCAGGAGCTCGACGGATCGTTTCGGAGCGTTCGCTACGACATCGACGAAGAAGAGTATCTGGTGGTCCGCCAGGAGCGCGACCGTTACGTGGCGACTCGTCACAAATACGACTTCCAACTGGAGGAAGAACGAGTCTTCGGGGAGATCCGGACCAACCTGTCCCACGCCCTCGTCTCCCAAGGTGAGCAGTACGCGCTCGTGATCAAGGTCCTGGACATTCTTGGCTGGGACCTCGACTTCACCCAGCTGCAGCGCCAGGATTCGATCACCTTGCTGGTGGAGAAGAAGTACCGGGCCGGCCGGTTCGTCAAGTACGGCGATGTGTTGGCCGTCCGCTTCGACCAGATGGACAGGAGTTTCTTCGGATTCCTGTTTGCGGATCCCAAGACGGGCAAGGAGGATTATTTCGACGAGGGGGGGAACTCCTTGCGGAAGGCGTTCCTCCGGGTGCCCTTCAAGTTCGATCCGCGCATCACTTCAGGCTTCTCCTACTCCCGATACCATCCCGTACTGAAACGGCGGCGTCCGCATCTGGGGGTGGACTACGGTGCACCCACCGGCACCGAGGTGCTCTCGGTCGCCACCGGCACCGTCGCATTTGCCGGTCGCAACGGGGGTTATGGGAAGATGGTGAGGATCCGCCACAGACAATATTCCACCAGCTACGCGCATCTGTCCCGAGTCCAGGTGCGCCATGGCCAGCGCGTGGATCAGGGGCAGGTCATCGGGAGAGTCGGATCCACCGGCCTCTCCACGGGACCCCACCTGGACTATCGGATCCAGGATCGGAGCGGTCGGTACCTGAACCCCTCCAAGCTCCGGTTTCCGCCGGAAAAACCGGTGGCTCCGCAGCATCTGGACGCCTTTCGGGGCGTACGAAACGATCTGATGCAGCGCCTGAGTTCATTTCCCGCCAACGCCGAATACTTCACCCGCAAGGCCAGGAGCGGATAGTCCCCAGGTTGGATTCGTTTCGTGCGGGAGCGTCACGCTTCCAGCAGTACCGACCAGCGAGCTAACGTAACCGCTCACCGGCGCCGTCGGCCGGTTCGACGACCCTGACCTTCATCCCGGAAAGGGTCTTCAGAAGATCGGGCAGATCGTATTTCTGCAACGACGCGTGGACCGTGTTCACCAACTGGTTGACGGGCACCTCGGTCTGAATCACGTTGGACCAGGACACCAGCGACCGGCGCAGCTCCAGTGAAGCGAACAGCGCCGGTTCCACGGCCGCGGCATGGAGGGCGGCGGGTCCGGCCTCGCCTATGCCTACCAAGTGAACCTTCCCTGCGGCATCGGACCCCGGGGCGGAGGCCAGATGGCGGGCGATGGACAGAATCTCCTCGGCCCGCATCCCCAGGTACGATCGGCCCAGCATGTAGGCCATGTAGAATTCTTCCTAGTCCGCTCCGAACAACGGACCGTCCAACAACGCGATCGTCAACCAGACGGGGCTGGCGATCATTTTCCATCGGGGCTTCACCCAGGTCCAAGCCGCCGTTCAGCACTTCGCCATGGACCGGAACCAAGCGATCCGCGCTCTCACCGAGCCGGGCTGACCCAGCCGTCGGCGCCGTCTCCTGTCCCAACTCCACGAACCGGCCCTCGATCCGGGAATCCTCAGGTTTGGTCTCGGTCGTTTCGGCCCCATTGGGGCCTCAAACCGGTCCCTTCTGGCCGGACTGACCTCCATGTCCATGGCCCGCCACCCCTGATCCCCCGTCCGCTTGGGCCAAGGACAACGAAGACCCTGTCTCCCCTCTCCTCACGTCGTGGAGAGCACTCCACAATTGAACAGAGTGAGATCGCCCTCGATTCTCCTTGACAGTCGGTGAAGTGTGTGCTAAAAAAAGTTGCGTGGTCGGCTGGGCATCAGATTCCCCACACCCTGACAGTCGACCTCGTCTGCACCCAAGGACAGTCCTCCTCCTGATCTTACCTAGGGCTTGACGCGAACCGACCAGGAAACTGGTAGGACACGCCGAGCCCGACCGATCGTGACGCCTCTTACTCACGACTAACGGAAGGAACAGGAATGAAATTTGCTCAATGGCATCTTTGGGCTGGGGGATTGGTCCTAATCTTGCTTGTGGGTCTGTGGTTTCGACCGAGTCGCAAACCCGAACCAACTCCACACACGGAGCATGAAGTGTCTCAAGCTCCTTTGCCGACCCCACCGCACTCCACATCGTTCCGGCGTACCCGGCGGGACTCTGATTGCGTGGGCTGCCCTCCAGAGACAGCAGGACTCATGAAGCGGACGGAACTGCCGTCCAACGTAAAAGCCTGCATCGAGTTGCTGACTCACGCGGCGGAAGATGGAATTCCTGACCCGGACGCCTCCCACTTGGAGAACTGCAACGAGACTCCCATGTTCTACGCCTACACGGTCGAGCAGGTACGGTCTCTGCTGGACGCCGGAGCAGATCCTAACGTTCATGGTGAGTTTGGGCACACGCCTCTTTACCGGCAGCTTCACGTAGCGGTAACGCGGCCCACCGAGGAGACCTATGCGCTGATCCAGACGCTTCTGGACGGCGGAGCCGACCCCTGGATGCGGAACGTTGACGGGCAACTTCCCTACGATGTTGCCAAGAAAATGAACATCAGCGGAACGATCAAGGTCCGGGGAGAGGACTTTCTGAATCAGAGGCTCACGGAGGATGGGCTCACGGAGGAGCAAGCGTTTGCTGCCAAACCTGACTTTGCGGAAGCCATGAGGCGGATGCGTGAGGCACCGGAAATCGCCAGCAAAACCATCGTGTCTCTGATGGACGCGATGAAACGCGCAAGACCAATGTCAATTCCAGAAATTCCAGAAAGGTACGAATAATGAACAAGAAAATCGCCACGACAGTCCTTTTCGTAGTGGTTCTCCTCCTTGCCGGCAACGCTTACGCCGGTCTCTGCGAGCAAGCTCTCGCCATGTGCACGAACTACGCCGATTGGTGGTACTGGGACTGCATGAGCCGCAATGAAGAATCCCAGTGCCGCTACGTCTACGATGACATGATCGCGAGATGTTTCGCGGAATACTGGGACTGCCTGTACGGGTAGCTCCGGCCGACCGAGTTGGAGTCTAGTATCTGAGGGGTCGCTTCGGCGACCCCTTTTTCTTTGGGGATTATCCAGAGAACTTGACAAACCCACTTCCCCCGTGAACGTCGGTGCCTACTGTACTCTTTCGCAAGGACGGAGGTGATTGGGGGAAGTTTCTTTCGCTAGTGTTCCCGTTTAGTGGAATGTCTTTGCGGTGAATTGGACGGAACAGGTGCAGCAGGTTGATTTCTTGGCGGATGCGGACCTGAACCAGTTCGGCGGCCTTTTCGGAAATATCTATCCCTACCCATTTCCGATCAAGACGTTCTGCTGCCACACATGCTGTCGCGCAACCGCAAAAGGGGTCCAGCACCATGTCTCCGGGATTGGAAGAGGCCTTGATGATCCTGTCCAGGAGGGCCAAGGGTTTCTGGGTTGGGTAGCCGACGCGCTCTTTGCTCCTGCTGTAATTGGTGAACCCGATGGGCTCCATTATTAAGCTCTGAGGGAGGTTACCCTGGTCCGCTTCGGCATAGCGTTTTATTCCGGGCCATTTCCTTCTCCCGGAAGGGTGGATAATCATTCCGGCTTGGTCCAATGCGTCCAGCCGGTCATGCGGACCCTCAATGCTTCGGTAATTTGGAATTATGGCCTCTTCGATCCAAGCGGCATAAGAGCTGATAATCGGAACGGCCCAATGACGTGAACTGTGGGTTGGATTGAAGCCTCTCCAAGAACGGCCACTCTCACCGTGTCTGATTCCTGCTCCGGTAAGATCGGCATTCCTGTACTTTCCTCGTCGATCCGCACTTGGATACGCTTGTTTTAACTGGGCGTCAGTTTTGGGCGTGGCCGCGTCTGTGGGATTCCAGGTCGGCTTCTCTCCGTTGGAATAGAACAGGAGAGTGTCCGTGTTGCGTCCGTAGCGCCCTGGATCATTGTGCGCCGTGGACCTTCTCCACGTGAGGGAGTTCCTGAAGTTGTCCCGGCCAAACACGGCGTCCATGACCAGCCGCAAGTAGCCGTCCGCCGTGTCGTCGCAGTGCAGGTAGACGGAACCTGACGGCTTGAGAATCCGGCGCATCTCCATCAGGCGGACGCTCATCATGCAGAGGTAGCTCTGCATGCTCTTCCCATGGGTCGTCAGGCGAGCCGTCTTCAAAACCGAGAACAGGGACGGCTCCCTGTCCGCTATGAGGCCCATCCAGGCCACGTCGAGGTCGGAAGGGTCCAGGTGTCCTTGAACGCGGCTCCGGCGGCCAGGGAGCCAATCGGCGCACTGAAATTTTGGTTAGAATTGAAGGGTGGGTCCAGATAGATCAGGTCAACGCACGCGGAGTTCATGCCCCGCATGATGTCCAGGTTGTCCCCGGTCCACATGGTCCTGCTCTTCCAGTTTGTACTTTCCATGGGATGTTTGACCCTGCGCCCTCGGCTCTGAGCCATCAACCTTCTAAAACCGGGATCATCCCAGATTATTCATCACGCAAACATAAAATGAGCAAGCGTGCCCGTCATGTCGAGTCGGATCAGAGGGTTACGGGATACCCACAGAAAACGGATGGGATCCGACCTGGGTGAAACGCTATATTTGTTTTCAACGTCGGTTTAACCCCAGGATTCAAGTGGGGCCGAAACCCAAGCATTTCCACGGTTTTCGTCCCCTCCAAGGGCGGCATAAAGAGACGGCGTGCCCGTCATTTGTGGTATGATTATAGTGCTAAGAAACAACCACAATAAACGGAGCACGCCATGCCTGAGACGATACCGCAGATCCGGCCCTCATTCAACCGATCCCTCCGCCTCGAGACCCGCCCCGAGTTGCTCAGTGCGGACACGGGAGCCCTGGTGCAACGGGAGCTGATGGAGCGCAGCGGCCTCATCGACTGGTTGACCGAGCGGTTGCACGATCCGCGACACCCGAGTTCGATCCGCTATCCGCTGTCGGATCTGCTGCGGACTCGACTCCTGCTGCTGGGTCAGGGCTGGCGCGACCAGTCCGACGCCGACCGCCTGCGTCAGGATCCGAGCTTGCGGGTGGCGAGCCAGACCCGTCGGGGCACGGCGGCCTTGGAGGAGGGCCAGGGGCTGGCATCGCAGCCGACCTTGTCCCGACTGCTGGACACGCTCAGCCGGGAGGAGAACCTTTCGGTCCTGCACCAGGCGGTGACGGAGCTGGCGTGCCGTCGGATCGAGATGATCGAAGGCCGGCGGCGAAAACGGGGGAAAAAGACCCCACGGAAGAAGAGACGGAAAAAGACGATGTACCTGGACGTGGACGGTCTCCCGGTCGAGGTCCATGGGCATCCCCCGGGAAGCGAATGGAACGGATACTATCGCCAGCGGATGTACCACGGGTTGGTGGCGAGTTGTGCCGAGACGGGGGACCTGATCGACGGGGAGATTTTTCCGGGAGCCAGCTACCTGGGGAAAAAGGCGCTGAAGTTGACGCTGCGGGTGGTGGACCGCTGTCGGGGGCGTCTGTGCGGCTCGATGATCGTGCGGATGGATGCGGGGTTCCCGGAGCCGGGGCTGCTGAAGGGGCTGGAGTCGAGAAGCGTGCCCTATATCGCTCGAATCCGCAAGAATGAGGTCCTGAACCGGATGGCGAAGCCCTACTTGACCCAGCCGGCGGGGCGATCCCCGAAAGAGCCGCCGAGGCTCTGGTTCCATGAGCTGACCTACCAGGCGGAGAGTTGGGATCGGGCGCGCCGGGTGGTGCTGGTGGTGCGGGAGCGACCGGGGGAGTTGTATCCGGATCATTTCTGGTTGCTGACGAGCCTGAGCCGGAAGCGTTATGAGGCGGAAGCGTTGCTGACACAGTATCGAAAGCGGGGGAAGGCGGAAGGGCACATGGGGGAGTTGATGGACGTGCTCGATCCGGCCTTGTCCTCCGCGAGCCGGCCCAAGACGCACTATCGGGGCCAACCGCTGAAGTCGGAAGCGAAGCCGGAAGCGAGGACGGAGGCCGGCGTTCGACCCCACAACGAAGTCTTGTTCCTGCTGAATCTTCTGGGGTACGAGATCCTGCACCTGGGTCGGGTGCTGATGGAGCAGGCGACGCGTCGGGGCTGGAGTCTGCGTCGTTTTCGCGAGCGGGTGTTGCGAGTGGCGAGTCGGGCGCTACGTCAGGGGAGGCGATTGATTTTCGTCATCAGTCAAGGGGCGACGGACTGGAAGGAGTTGTGGCAGAGACTGGCGCGGGTGTCCTGGGCGCCGGGATAGTGGACGGAGGAGGCATCGGGCCCGTGGAAGGGACCGAAACGGTGGGGATTTCTCACCGGAAAGTCAATCTGTCGGCGGGTGACGGTCCCCCTGGCCGGAAAACGGTTTATGACTGGTTCAATCGTCCTGTTTTTGAGCCGATTCAGTCGAATCGACAGAGCTTCAAGAGAAACCGGGCTCCGACCGCACGAAAACGCCGGGTTGGAAGCCCTTATCAACATGTTCCATGAATAATCTGGGATCATTCAGGTGGCGGGGACGCTTCCTACTGAACAGTTAGGGACGGTGGGGTCTCCATTGGTTCGCCGTCATCCTCCCACGTATCTTGCAACTTTCCCAGGTGCTTTTCGGCTTCTTCCACCTTTTGGATGTGCTCCCCTAACTCCCTTTCGTGCAGCAATCGCGCTTCATAATTCCTAATCTGATTGCCCTTCTTACCGCGTTTCTTGGTGGGCACGTCGTGTGTTTTAGGCACGAGTATAGCAATTTGTATTGGCCCATCAATGCCGCCGGTGTTGAGGTCTATTGCGTACTGTAGAGCCCACGTCACGGCGAAGATTCCCTCGCTTAGAGTCGGCTGCACTTTTGGCCAAAATATCCTTCGCAAGAAACCTAGAAACGGATCACACAGCATTTGCCCGCTGCCCATAGATACATGCCAGAGTCCTCTAGTTTTTTGTGTCGGTTGCAGGTCTCCTACTGGATATTCATACAGGTGCAGATCCTTCTCTGTTGGGAATGCTATTAACGCACCCAGCGGAGCCCTGTTATTGGGAGGGATTTGTGACCCTACTTGGAGGCCAGTGTCTGCCAAATCTTTTTTCGCGCTAGTAGTGACAGCCTTGGCAATGATGGTGTGGTCTTTGCGTTTCACAGACGAGCGGGTACCACTCCACACCATTGCAACGGCTGTTTGGAGTCGTTGTGACAAACCGACATCGCCAGTTGCTGCTAGCAGTATTGCTTCCTCTATCACGAATACCTTCTGGTCGGGTTGCTCCACTGTACGCAGTCCGATTGCATCCACAAGCGTTGCAGTACGCGCTCGTGATCAAGGTCCTGGACATTCTTGGCTGGGACCTCGACTTCACCCAGCTGCAGCGCCAGGATTCGATCACCTTGCTGGTGGAGAAGAAGTACCGGGCCGGCCGGTTCGTCAAGTACGGCGATGTGTTGGCCGTCCGCTTCGACCAGATGGACAGGAGTTTCTTCGGATTCCTGTTTGCGGATCCCAAGACGGGCAAGGAGGATTATTTCGACGAGGGGGGGAACTCCTTGCGGAAGGCGTTCCTCCGGGTGCCCTTCAAGTTCGATCCGCGCATCACTTCAGGCTTCTCCTACTCCCGATACCATCCCGTACTGAAACGGCGGCGTCCGCATCTGGGGGTGGACTACGGTGCACCCACCGGCACCGAGGTGCTCTCGGTCGCCACCGGCACCGTCGCATTTGCCGGTCGCAACGGGGGTTATGGGAAGATGGTGAGGATCCGCCACGGACAATATTCCACGAGCTACGCGCATCTGTCCCGAGTCCAGGTGCGCCATGGCCAGCGCGTGGATCAGGGGCAGGTCATCGGGAGAGTCGGATCCACCGGCCTCTCCACGGGACCCCACCTGGACTATCGGATCCAGGATCGGAGCGGTCGGTACCTGAACCCCTCCAAGCTCCGGTTTCCACCCGAGAAACCGGTGAATCCGCAGCATCTGGACGCCTTTCGGGGCGTACGAAACGATCTGATGCAGCGCCTGAGTTCATTTCCCGCCAACGCCGAATACTTCACCCGCAAGGCCAGGAGCGGATAGTCTTCAGGTTGGATTCGTTTCGTGCAGGAGCGTCACGCTTCCAGCAGTAGCGACCAGCGAGCTAACGTAACCGCTCACCGGCGCCGTCGGCCGGTTCGACGACCCTGACCTTCATCCCGGAAAGGGTCTTCAGAAGATCGGGCAGATCGTATTTCTGCAACGACGCGTGGACCGTGTTCACCAACTGGTTGACGGGCACCTCGGTCTGAATCACGTTGGACCAGGACACCAGCGACCGGCGCAGCTCCAGTGAGTCGAACAGCGCCGGCTCCAGAGCCGCGGCATGGAGGGCGGCGGGTCCGGCCTCGCCGATTCCCACCAAGTGAACTCCGCGTGCGGTGCCGGACCCCGAGGCGGACGCCAATTTGCGGGCGATCACCAGAATTTCCTCGGCCCGCATCCCCAGGTAGGATCGGCCCAGCATGTAGGCCATGTAGAATTCTTCCCAGTCCGGTCCGAACAGCGGACCGTAGCCCCACTTGCCCTTGGCCGGCTCCGTCTCTCCCACGCCTCGCAGATCGACGGCCAGGACCTCACGCTCTTCCAGCACCTGCTTTTCGATGGGACCGCCCGGACCGGCATCGACCTGCTTGCCCTGTCCGTGAAGGTACAGGACCAGATCGCGGCTGCCGGCATCGGGCACGAAGCGCAGGGCGGGGAGCCGGATGCCCGGCTCCGGGTGCAGGATCAGCTTGTGAATCGTGTACCCGGGACGGCTCAGGGTTCCCGTATCTTCCGTCGTCAAGGGGGGCAGTTCGTGGAGACGGCGGATTCCCGCCAAGCGCCGGACCTCATCCAGCGCTTCGTCTCTCGGAGTTCGTTTCCAGTAGGCGCGCCTCAGAACGGCAAGCTCCTTTTCCCGTTCCCGATTGAACTGGAAGACGGAGCGAGCGCCCTCCATGAGCTGCACCTGGCCCCGCGGGCTGCACTGGATCACGGGAAGGCGAACCCGGTTGAACTCGCTGTAGTCCGCCCCTTGGGCCACGATGAACTCCTGCGTGGACCCTTCATCGTCACTCAGGAGAGGAGAATCGTCCTCCCGGAGGCCGTCGTCGATCCCCAGCAGCCAGCGCCGCATCCAGCGCGCCATCCCCTCCCGCAGGGGGCGGAAGAAGCCGTGGGTCACGTCGGCTTCGACCAAGTCCACCCGTTCCGGATAACCCAGGCGTCCGTAGAAGCGCTTGGCCTCTCTCAGAGTCCGCCACGATCCCGAGATGTCGAACACTTCGTCGCGGGTCGCGGCACAGATGAGGGTCGGTTTCGGGGCCCGGATCATGAGGTAGTCGGCGTGGCCCAGACCCTGGGCGATTTCGCCGTAGACCTGCTGCTCCGAGTCTCCTGGCCCGTTCGTGTGCAGCAGCTCCTTCACGTGAGTGACGTAGCACGATGGCGCGGCGCAGGCGATGCGCTCGTCCAGGGCCATGAGGAGAGTGGTCACCAGTCCGCCTCCCGAGTTTCCCGTGAGTCCGATCCGATCCGGATCGATCTCCTCACGGCTCGTCAGATAGTCGAGACTCCTGATCCCGTCCCAGATCCGGTACGTGGCGGCGCTGAGTCCCAGCGGAATGGAACTCACCGCCACCAACATGTGCTCGATTCCGTTCTCGAAGCGGGGCCGTCCGTCCGGTTCGAGAATCTGGTGGCGTTCTCCCTGACCGATGGGGTCGTAGCACAAAGCCGCCATCCCCCCTTGGGCCAGCAGGACACCGGCGCGCTGGTAGAGTTCCGACGATTTGGCGTTGGCCGCGTGTCCACAGGCGATCAGAACCCCGGGGTAGGGGGGCGGCCCCTCCGGGAGATAGAGGAGCGCCGTGACGGTGTGCCCGGGACGGCTCTGGTACAGGACTCGCTCGACGCTGTAGCCGTCGCGTTGGTGGCGACCCACGACGCGAGCCTTGAGCGGGGTCCGGTCGGGAAAGTCCCCGAGCTGGGCCCGCAGGAATTCCCGCATGCGGTGCTGGTGCTCGCGCATCTGCTCGGGAGTCTTGAGTTCCTCGAACGCCGCTTCGCGACGCTGGAACGCCTTCCCGGCCTGGTCCAGCATATAGTGGCGAACCATCTTCCTGGTCTCCACCTGGTTGATCCTTTCGGGGAGAACGCGCAAGGATTGAGAGGCCTCGGATGGGTTGACGGAGCACATGCAGAGGAACCAGGTCGATATCAGAAGCTTGGAAAAGGGTTTCATTTTCGCCAAATGGCTCATTAGCATAAGTTTATTCGGAAGCGGGGACGCGCGGCCAGTCCGGTCCCGCGTCAGGAGGTGGATTCGTATGAAGAAGATCTCTTTATTCCTGGCGGTGTCACTACCCTTTGTCTCCGGCGGGCTGCCGGCGAGGCAGAATCCGGAACCTAATCTGGGTCAGGTGCTGGCTGGACTGCCCCAGCCCTGGAAGCAGAAGGTGCATCGCATCACGCTCCAGGAGTACGAGGCGACGGTGGAATACTGGTCCGAGCGTCACCCCGGGATCCTCCAGGTCGAGCGAGTGGGCGAGTCGGTGGAGAAGATGCCCATCTTTCTTCTCAAGATCACGGATTCGTCCGTGCCCGACGAAGACAAGCAGGTCTGCCTCGTCACCGCACTCCACGGGGGTCCCGAACGTTCCGGCACCACCACCATTCTGCATCTGGCCGAATGGCTCCTCGGCGACAGCAAAGAGGCCGCCGACACCCGCCGCAAGCAGGTGCTCCTTCTGATGCCCGTCGTGAATCCTTACGCCTTCTTCGTGAGTGATCGCTTCGGCACGTCTCAGGGAATGAATCCCTATGGAGGGGGTGACCGCAACTGGGACCTGGAGAACCTGTCCTTCAAGCAGTTGGAACAGGTTCCGGAGATCCGGGCGGTCTTTTCCGTGATGAACCGCTACCGTCCGGAGGTCCACGCCGACGTCCATGGAACCGGCCTCCAGGAGTATCCCCAGGACAAGCTGGGTGACAGACGGGGCTATCGGGGACAGACCATGTTCGAGTCCACCGGATCCGCCTATTCCAACTTTCTGCTGCGTCCCTGGGATCCCCGAATCACCGATGCCATGATCCAGGCAGGTGTCGAAGCGGGGTACGGATCGGACCGGGCCGAGGCCGATGCCCAACGGGGATTCTGGGCTCCCGACCTGGATCCGTTGGCCGGCCGCCTGTGGCGGGGCCGGACCCGCTTCTACACGGCCCAATATGGATACGCCCGCTACCATACCCTTCAGACCGTCCTGGAGGTGGGTTGGGAGGAAGCCGGCGCCGCCCGGCTGAAGGGGCTGCTGCGGATCGGAAACGGATCCTGGCAGGGCCAGCCCATCTCCGGCTATCCGGTGAACCGGGTCAAGTCGTTCACCGGGCACTACGTCACGGCCTGGGGCCGGACCGCCGCCGAGCGCCGCAGGAGCCGCGTCGAACTCTGGGAGAAGCAGGAGCGATTCCTGCAGGGCATCCTCTATCCCCAGACCGAGGGCCGCGACAGTTATCTGGTGGCGGTGGACAAAGAGGCGTCCCGGATGTTGGATTCGGATCCGGAGGTCTTGCTTTCGAACCTCCGGAACCAATCGGGAATCGATGCCGAGGCCGTTGAGACCTTCGTCCGGGCAGGCCCGGAAATCCTGGTCGTTCTGGACCGAAGAAATCAGGCCGACGCGGCTGGATCTTCCCGGATCCGCCATGGCATCGGTTTTCGGTTTCGGATCCCGTATCGCAGGCCTCAACTGGTGGACCTCCGTTTGAACGGACACGCCTTGGTGGAGAGTCCCATCGACGGCTACCAGAGCTGGTTCGGCAACGGTTTCACCCAGGTCCAGGTCAACGTTCCGCCCGAAAAGGCGAAGGCCCTCCGGATCTTCATCCTGACCATCGCCTACCGGCCCGACGTGACCCGCAGTTACGGCTGGACGCCCCCGCGCGCGGTGCTTGAACGAAGAGGCCGGAGTAGCGAGGAATAAGGAGCCTTCCCCACCGGACCGAGACCCAGCGAAGGCCAGAGAGAAAATGGGACCTGGATGGCGGCGTAGGGGCAGCCCTTGTGGGTGGCCCCCTTGACTCCTCTGAAACCTACCACTCGTGAGGCTTGGGCCGGGGCAGCCTGCGGCCCAGGTGGGGGATCTTGATCAGGTCGAAGTCTTCCCTGATGTCGGGACTGTTGAAATTGATCTTGTTGATCCGGCCGGCCAGGTTGTCGAAGGCTCCGCAGTCCAGCGGCTGGAGCTCGTAGCGATGGTGGGCCAGGTCGATGGTGACACGGGGGGAAGAAGGGAAGTCCTTGAGCTTGCCTTCCAGGTCGACTCCGACGAAGCTGTTTCCCAGAACCTTCAGGTAGTTGCTCTTGTAGGCATCGCCGGGAACGCCCGTATCCAGGGCGAAGCGCTTGATCCGGGCTTCCTTACCCTTGCGGTTGAAAATGTGGATCTGATCGGGTCTCAGGTCCCACTCCCCCTTGGTAAAGGTGATGATGTTCAGGATGGGAGTGACGTTTTCGTCTCGGGATCGGATCAACTCGACGGTCCAGATGTTTTCGAAGTCGACGAAGGCGTGGCAGGCTGAGGCCGTCGCCGATTCGGTCGTGTCCGTCGGCGACAATTGCCCGGCGACCACCGGAGCCGCCAGGACGAGGTGGAGGCCGAGCTGCATCACGCTCAAACGATGTCTCAGGCCGCGCAAGTGGACTCCCATGGTTTCACGCGTCTCCGCCGGCCGTACGGGAGGAGACCGGCCTCTCCCGGGTTCGCAGAGAGCCGGAGATCTGGTTGATGTCCCGAATTCCGTGACTCCTGCAATATTCTTTCAGACCCTGGATCACCTTCAGGGAGGCCAACGGATCGGAGAAGTTGGCGGTCCCGAGTTGGACCGCCCGGGCGCCGGCAATGAGAAACTCCAAGGCGTCCCGGGTGGTGGCGATGCCTCCGATGCCGATGACGGGAATCTCGACGCTGGCGGCGACCTCGTGGACCAGGCGGACCGCCAGGGGCCGGATGGCCGGCCCGGACAGTCCGGCGGTCACATTGGAGATCATGGGCCGGCGCCGGTGAACGTCCACGCTCATGCCCACGAAGGTGTTGACCAGACTGATGGCATCGGCTCCCGCCTCCTGGCAGGCTCGGGCAAAGACGCGGATGTCGGTGACGTTGGGCGAGAGCTTCACCCAGACCGGTTTGCCCGAGACCCGGGTCACGGCCTCCACCACCTGGAAGGTCAGGTCCGGATCGTGTCCGAACTCGATGCCTCCTTCGGCAATGTTGGGACAGGAGATGTTCAACTCCAGAGCGCTCACCTTGGGACAGGGGTTGAGGCGGTCGGTGATAGCTATGAACTCGCCGATGCTCTTGCCGAAGATGTTGGCGATGACGTGGGTCTCGTAGGGTTCCAGCCGGGGAAGCTTGTCGCTTATGAATGCTTCCACGCCCACGTTCTCCAGCCCGATGGCGTTGAGCATCCCCGACGGCGTTTCGAAGATGCGGCCGGGAGGATTGCCCGGACGGGGCAGGAGGGAGAGTCCCTTGGTGCAGAAGCCGCCCAGCCGGGAGATGTCGAAGAAGCGGGTGAACTCCAGTCCGTAGCCAAAGGTGCCGGACGCCGTCAGCACCGGATTCTTGAAACGGACGCCGGAGATCTCCACTGCGAGGCTGACCGGATCAGGCATGGACCCCTTCACCATCCGTTGCCGTGTCCCAGACCACCTGTCGGGCGTCGAACACGGGGCCGTGGGTGCAGGCCAGACGATAGGAGCGGACGGTTCTCACGCTGCACCCCAGGCAGACGCCGAAGCCGCAGGCCATGGGAGTCTCCACCGAGACTTGGCAACCGGCTCCGTGAACGGAAGCCAGCCTGGAGACAGCCTGCATCATGGGATTGGGTCCGCAGGTGTAGACGGCCAGTCTCTGCGCCGGATAGCGGCGGAAGTAAGGTTCCAGAATCTGGGTGACCAGTCCCCGGAAACCCCGGCTGCCGTCTTCCGTAGCGACCTGGACCTGGATTCCCAGGTCCAGAAAGTCCTGGAGCCCCACCAGGTCCCGGGCCCGGCGGGCGCCGTACAACAGGTGGACCTCCTCCCCGGCCTCGCTGAGTTCCTTGGCCAACAGGAAGACGGAAGCGATGCCCACTCCCCCCGCCACGACAACGCTGACCCGTCCCTTGGCCCGGGAGGTGTCGAAACCGTTTCCCAACGGGCCGATCAGGCTGACCCGGTCGCCTTCCCGGAGTGCCGCAAGCAGGCGGGTCCCCGAGCCCACCACTTTGATCAACAGCGTGAGGATGCTGCCGTCGCCGGCCGGGCGCGGGATCGAGTAGACGGCCAGGGCGCGCTTGAGAAGGGGGTCGGAAGGGGAGTCCATCAGACCGGCCATGACGAACTGACCGGGCTTCGCGCTGGCGGCGATCTCACGGGAACGAAGCGCCAGGAGGTGGTTGAAACCGGGATAGCCGACGCTCCCGACGACCGGCGCCTGGACCACGTGAATCACTCCTTCACGATAGCACAGGGAAGAGCAAGAGCGAGGGGAGTGCGGAAATGGGAATTCTCCGGCAGGGCCTCTACCCACGCGTTGAGCCTCTCTCTTTCGAATTCGCCACAACTGATGCTCGCCGGGCTCTGCCTATGCTAATCTCCAAATCTCGGACCGCCCTCGGTGAACCTTGGCGAAGCCGTTCGGCTATCAGAGTGTCCGTAGGGCAGACCGCTCCCACGCCCGGAGCCAGGCGGGCTTGAGAACGGCCGGCATCCCCGAATCGGAGGAGTCCGTTGCAGCTGTTGATGACGAATCAGGAGATGGAGCGCACGCTCCTGAAGATCTCCACGGACCTGGTCGAGTCCCACCCGAATCTCCAGGAGGAGGCGCTGGTGGGAATCCGCCGCCGTGGCGTTCCCCTGGCAAGGCGTCTGAAGCAGAATATCGAAGATCTGACGGGGCACAGCCTGCCGCTCGGGATCCTGGACATCAACTTCTATCGGGACGACTTGTCCCTGGTCGGGCCGCAGCCTATCGTCGGGGCGTCCCAGTTGGATTTCCCCGTCACCGGCCGGACCTTGCTGCTGGTGGACGACGTGCTCTACACCGGCCGGACCGTGCGTGCGGCCCTGGAGAGTCTCCTGGACTATGGGCGGCCCAAGCGGGTCGAGCTGATCGTGCTCGTCGACCGGGGGTGCCGCGAGCTTCCCATTCAGGCCGACTACGTGGGTCGCCGGGTCGATACCCGGGAAGACCAGACGGTCGACGTGCACATCGCCCCGGTGGATGAGGACGAAGGGGTGTTTCTCACCCGGAAGGGTTCTTAGACCATGCCGCTCAGCAGCAGGCATCTTCTGGGCATCGAAGGGATGTCGGTTGCCGACATCGAGCTGATTCTGAGCACTGCGCGGAGCTTCAGGGAAATCGCGACCCGCCCGGTCAAGAAGGTGCCCACTCTCCGGGGCCGGTCGGTCATCAACCTCTTCTACGAGGCATCCACCCGCACCCGTTCTTCGTTCGAGATCGCCGCCAAGCGCCTGAGCGCCGACATCCTGAATTTCAGCGTTTCCACCAGCAGCGTGGGCAAGGGGGAGACCCTCGTCGACACGGCCCGCAACCTGGAGTCCATGAGTCCCGAGATCATCGTCCTGCGGCATCCGGCGGCCGGGGCGCCCTGGCTTCTGGCCGAAGCCTGCCGCGAGTGCTCCATCGTCAATGCCGGGGACGGAATGCACGAGCATCCGACCCAGGCGCTTCTGGACGCCTACACCATCCTGGAGCGCAAGGGTTCCATCCGGGACTTGAAGGTCGCCATCGTCGGGGACATCTCCCATAGCCGGGTCGCCCGTTCCAACACCCATCTCCTGAACAAGATGGGAGCCCGGGTCTGGGTCTGCGGTCCCCCGACGCTGATTCCGCTGGAGTTCGGGCAGTTGGGGGCCACGGTGACGTTCCATTTGGAGGAGGCTCTGGCCGACGCGGACGTGGTGATGATGCTCCGGACCCAGAGGGAGCGGCAGCATGAATTCTTCTTTCCCTCGGTCCGGGAGTATTTTCGTCTCTTCGGGCTGAGTCGGGAGAGGATGCGGTCCGCCCGCAAGGATGCCATCATCATGCATCCGGGACCCATCAATCGTGGCGTCGAGATCGATCCGGAGGTCGCCGACGGCGACCATTCGGTCATACTGAATCAGGTGACCAACGGACTGGCGGTGAGAATGGCTGTCCTCTATCTCCTGTTGGGCGCCGGCGAGGAGGAACCGTGAGTCTGTTGCTGCGCGGAGGCCGGGTCGTAGACCCGTCCCAGGATCTGGATCGGCGGGCAGATGTCCTCCTGGAAGACGGGAAAGTGGTTGCCGTGGGGAACCTGTCCGCCCGCAAGTGCCGCGAGATCATCGACGTCGCAGGCTGTGTGGTCACGCCGGGTTTCGTCGACATGCACGTGCACCTTCGGGAGCCGGGGCGGGAAGACAAGGAGACCATACTCACGGGCTCCCGGGCAGCGGCGGCCGGAGGCTTTACCAGCATCGTCTGCATGCCCAATACGACTCCGGTCAACGACAACGCCGCCATCACCCGGTTCATCCTGGAACGGGCCGCCGATGCGGGGTTGGTGAATGTCTTTCCCACCGGCGCCATCACCGTGGGCTCCCGCGGCGAACAGCTGGCGGAAATCGGCGAGATGCAGGCGGCGGGGATCGTCGCCGTCACCGACGACGGCCGTCCGGTGCAGAACAGTCAGGTCATGCGGCGGGCGATGGAGTACGCAAGGATCTTCGACATCCCGGTGATGGACCACTGCGAGGATCTGTTCCTGGCTGCCCGTGGTTGCATGAACGAGGGGAAGGCATCGACTCGTATGGGGCTGCGGGGCATGAGCCGCGCTGCCGAGGAACTCCATGTGGTTCGGGACATCATCCTGAGCCGGATCACAGGCGCAAGAGTCCATATTCTCCACATCTCCACGCGGGAGTCTCTGGACCAGGTGCGGGTCGCCAAATCGCAGGGAATCCGAGTCACCTGTGAAGTGTCGCCTCATCACTTCACCCTGACCGACGAAGACATCCAGAACTTCGACACCGACTTCAAGATGATGCCTCCACTGCGGGAAGAACCCGATATCGACGCCATGTTGGAGGGTCTGATGGACGGGACCATCGACTGTCTGGCCACGGATCATGCGCCCCACACCCGGCTGGACAAGGAGGAGCCGTTCGAGGAGGCGGCCAGCGGCGTGATCGGCATGGAGACGGCGATCCCCCTCTGCTGGGAGCATCTGGTCCGTTCCAGGATCGTCTCGGTCCCCAGGCTGGTGGAGCTCTTCAGCCTCAATCCCAGCCGGATCCTCAAACTGGGGAAGGGCACCTTGGCGGAAGGCGCGGACGCCGACGTTACGGTCATCGATCCGGGCCACCGGCAGGTGGTGGATCCGTCGGGCTTCAGGTCCAAGGGGCGCAACTGTCCGTTCCGGGGATGGGAACTCCACGGGGCGCCGGTTCTAACCGTGGTAGGCGGCCGGGTCGTCCACCGGCAGGAGTCAGCGTGAGGAATGTAATTCAACGGTTTGCGAAAATGTCTGGAGCCGGCTGGGTCTGGTTGCTCCTGATCCTGCCGGCACAGGCTCAGGACAAGATACGGTTCGAGCTGCTCGTAGATTCGGGCGAGGTCCCCGCCGGGGACGTCTTCGACGCGAAGTTGCGGGCCGAACTGGTGCCGGGTTGGCACCTCTACTCCCTCAACCAGCCGCCTCCGCCCGTCAAGACCACGGTGACCGTGGTGAAGGAGTCGGCCTTCGAGGCCGCCGGTCCCGTCACCCAGCCCGCGCCCATCGTCGCCTACGATCCCAGTTTCGCAATCGATACCGAGTATTTCGAGGATCAGGTGGACTTTACCGTCCCGGTCCGCGTGCGTTCCTCCACCGAACCGGGCGCGGAAACACTAGGGGTGAAGGTCCGCTTCATGGTGTGCAGCGATACTCTCTGCCTGCCTCCCCGGAACCGGGTGCTGGAAGCCTCCGTGCAGGTCGGGGAGGGTCGGGCGCCGGCCGAAAGTTCTCCCGGCGACGCTGCAGGAGCAACGGCGGCGGCGGTTGTCCAGGAAGAGCCCCCTGATTCCGCCTCGGGTGCCGCGGTTCCTGCCGGGGACTCGGACGGAATTCCGGTGGAGACACTGGGCTACATCGCCTTTGCCATGGGCATGGGAGCGCTGGCGCTCCTCACGCCTTGCGTTTTCCCCATGATCCCCATCACCGTCTCCTACTTCACCAAACGTCAGGCCGTGACCCGTGGTCAGGCGCTCCGGGATGCCTCCCTCTATTCCCTGGGGATTATTCTGACCTTTACGCTCTTGGGTTTCGGCCTCACCTTCCTCTTCGGTTCGGGCGGAATCAACCGCCTGGCGGCAAATCCGGGCGTCAATCTCCTGATCGCCGCCATCTTCATTGCCTTTGCCCTGAGCCTGTTCGAAGTGCTGGAGATTCGTCTTCCCGCCAGTTGGACCACGGC
The DNA here is from genome assembly GCA_965263035.1 of Acidobacteriota bacterium. Lineage (GTDB taxonomy): Bacteria > Acidobacteriota > UBA6911 > RPQK01 > JAJDTT01 > JAJDTT01. The sequence goes on along the minus strand of OZ253580.1, from coordinate 1,483,123 downwards.
GTTGGACCGGAAGGCTTCGACCGTGGGGGGGATTGCCGGGATCCTGCTCATGGCGCTGACGTTTTCGCTTGTGTCCTTCACCTGCACCGTGCCCTTCGTGGGAACGCTGATGGTCGCCGCCATTCAGGGGGACTGGCTCTGGTCCATGGTGGGAGTGACTTCGTTTGCGATGGTCTTCTCCTCGCCTTTCTTCCTGCTGGCGTTGTTCCCCTCCTGGCTCAAATCGCTTCCCAGGAGTGGAAACTGGCTGAACTCGGTCAAGATCACCATGGGATTCCTGGAGGTCGCCTTTGCCTTCAAGTTTCTCAGCAACGTCGATCTGGTCTACCAGTGGGAGTTGTTGACCCGGCCGGGCCTGATCGCCATCTGGCTGGCCATCTCCTTTATGATCCTCTTCTATCTCCTGGGCTGGTTTCGCTTTCCCCATGAGCAGGCGTCGGATTCCATAGGCGTGCCCCGGGCCTTCTTCGCGGTCTTCTTCGCCGCCCTGTCGATCCATCTGATTCGGGGCCTCGTGGGGTTCCCGCTGGGGGAATTGGACGCGTTCCTGCCTCCGCGCGACTACGGCAACCCGGCATCCATCGGGGTTTCCTCTGGAGGCGGCGCCGGGGAAGAACTGGAGTGGATCGACGATTACGAGGCCGGTCTGGCCAGCGCCCGGGAGTCGGGCAAGCCGGTCTTCATCGACTTTACCGGCTTCACCTGCACCAATTGCCGCTGGATGGAGGCGAATGTCTTTACCTTGCCCAGGGTCCAGGAGCGGTTTCGGCAGTACCTGCTGGTCCGTCTCTACACCGACGGCACGGGGCTGGAGCATGCCGAGAACATGCGTCTCGAGCAGGAGCGCTTCGGGACCATTGCGCTCCCCTTCTACGTGGTGTTGTCGCCGGGAGACGAGGTGGTGGCCACATTTCCGGGGTTGACCCGGAACCCGGAGAAATTCATCGGCTTCCTGGATCGCGGTCTGGAGGCGAATCGGTCCGGCCGGGGAGGTTGACGATGATGTCACCCGGCTTGGCGTAGCCGTGACGATCCCGGGCGATGCGTTCGACCTCGTCGGGGTCTTCGCGGAGCTTCCGGATCTGGTCCCGGTAGAGCTGCCGCTGTTGGCGCAAGTCCTGGTTCTCCATCAGGAGTTGCTGCACCTCGTCCCGAGCCTTGCGGAACCCCAGGTAGCCCCCTTCGGCGAAGATCAGGATGTAGGTGAGCGAAAAGCAGGCAGCCAGGAGCAGGATCCAGAAGATTTCCCGCCGTGCCTTGCGACTAATAGCCATAGAGGAGGAGCCTATGACACCGGTTCGTATTGTCTTCTGTACCATCGACAGCGCCGACGCCGCCCGAAAACTGGCCCGAAGGCTGGTTCAGGACCGTCTCGCCGCCTGCGTGAATATTATCGAGAACGTGACCTCGGTATACAAGTGGGAGGATCGGATCGAGGAGGATGCCGAGCTTCTGCTGGTGATCAAGACCCAGGACAGCCGGTTGCAGGACTTGATGGACCGGATCGCGGAACTCCACCCGTACGACGTCCCGGAAATCCTTTGCTGGCCAGTGCAGAAGGGAAGCAAAGCCTACCTGGACTGGGTCGTCGCTGAAACCGGGTAGAAAAGAAGAACTGGGAGTGAATGCGGGGACGTGGAATGGGAACGGCTCCGGAGCCGTTCCCCGGAACTATTCCGTTTTCTTCTCGATCCCTTCTTCCTGCGAGGCCCTCATGGAATCCTTGAAATTCCGAATTCCTTGACCCAGTCCTTTCCCCAGTTGGGGAAGGCGGCTGGCCCCGAAGATCACGACCACGATAATGAGAATGATGACCAGTTCCGTAGCACCCAAACCACCCATATCCGGTGACCTCTCAGATATTCAAAATCAAGACTCGATAGTCGGCATCTTAATCCTCCGGCTCCCTCACTGTCAAATCGCCGGCCGCTCAAGGACGGCCGCTTTGGCCCTTAACAGCCCGCGGTAAAAGTCGTCACGGCATTCGACCGTCCCTGCATCGTGCGCGGACTGCGTTGCGCCTCGGTCACATATGGTCAAATCTGCTCCCTCACCGCGCCTTGTCCGGCGGGCGCAGGAACGGTCTCGGTGCTACGCGGGACTTTCACCACGGACTGTCAAGGGTCGCTTCCAGCAGGTCGACCCGGCGACCGACCCGCTCCAGAAACAGGGTGTCGGTCTCCGTTCTCCAGAGCCGGCGCGCCGGCGCCTCGCCCGGGGCTTCCTGCGGCTCGGCCTGACTGTATTTGAGCCGGATGAGTTTCTGGTAGGCGTCGAAGAATTCCACGGCGTCCCCTTCCGTGTCCCAGACGGAACGGATCCAGAGTGCCAACTTTCCATCGGGGGCCTGGTAGAGCTGGACCGAGTCGCCGTCCCAGCCGCTGGCGGCGTCCCGGGCCGGATACTCATCCAGAAACTCGTCCAAGACCAGCCGGAGCATGAATTCACCCAGGACGTTCCGGTAGATTCGTTCCCAGCGCCCCCCGAGACTGGGCGGAAGTGGCGGGGGTTCCACGTGGGTCGGATCATCCCTCGGCGACGCGTACTTTTCCGGGTGGAGAATCTGTTCCGTAGACCGGGGCAGATCGGCATAGATGCGGTCCACACTCGGCCATCCGCCGCGGCGCACGTGATGTTGAAGAAACCGCGCCCCCTGGACGTAGGGAAAGAGCAACGCTTCCTGGAAGAAGGCGGGAACCCTCCGAAAGACGTCGAAGCTTTGGCTTGCGTCCGCCATCTGGTCCTTCTGCATCTGGACGATGTCCGGAATGTCCAGGAAGCTCTGCCCCAGGGGCTCCAGAACGTATTCCAGCATGAGTCCCAGTCCCTCCCCCTCCACCACGGCGACGTGGGCTTGGGTGGCGTCCTCGTTTCCTTCCACGCCCTCCAGCAGCTTGTCGAGATCGAAGTGCTGGTCTTGAAGCGCATGGGCCAGCTCATGGGCCATCACCGGGAGCTGTTCCTCGACCGGGACCCAGTCGGCCACGTACAGAGCCCCGGTCTTCGGGTCGTAGTATCCCGCCACCTGTTCGGTGAGCAGTTGAACCAGGATCCCGCGATAGTCCAGAGAGTCCGGAATCAGGCCCAGCTTCACCAGAAAGCGCCGGTCGAGATCGAGTTCCTCAGCCGGATACTCTTCAGCCATACGCGCCAATACGTAGCGGCGGATCTCGTCGCGGCTCCGAACTCCCGTCTCGACGGGATTCGTGGCAGGAAGTTTGCGGAGAGCGCTGACCCTGGCCAGGACCGTGTCCGCGGATCGGCGCAACTTGTCCGCCGCCGATTCGGGGCCCCAGGCCACGCCAACGGTCGCGGGTTCCCCCGAACGGGAGATCTGCGGTGGGTTGGCGAACGCGGCCGGGCCGCCTATTGCCAGAATTCCCGCCAGCAGCCAACTGAAGCTCCCGCGGCGATCCGTGATCCTTGCCCTCACGCTGAACTCCAGCTACCTGAATCTGAGAGAGTAGAGGTCCGCGTCCTTCATGACGAACCTGAGTCGAACCGGCTTGCCGGCAATCCGGCTCAGGGGTTTCTCCGAGACCGCCTGGAGGTGACTCCGTTCCCACCTCACCGTGTGCTCGATCTCATCTCCCCAGATCAGGGGGGACTCCTCCAGGGCGAACCCGGGGAGAGGACGGCCCGCCGCGTCCTGCACCTCCAGACGGATGCCGCCGGCCGCGGAGGTGGCAAAGTTCAGGACCAGATTGCCGCCCTCGAAGAGCAGTGGACGACTGACCCATTCACCTTCCCCATAGCCGGCGTGGATGGAGACGAAGCCGTCGGTCCTCAGCACCATCCGTTCCAGGTGGGCGCTGGGAAAGGTGTAGTGGCGCGCCACGTAGAGCGACATCTCGTCGTCCGAGGTGGGGACCACGCCGGCGGAGGGCATGTTGGAACGGTGAACCCAGTTCCGGGGATCCCGGCCCGGGCGGATGAACGCCTCCATGAAGCGCCGGTCCCAATGCACGCCGTCCCGGCTGCTCATGAAGACCGCCTCCGAGACTCCTGCGATGGAAATAGTGGGGTGGTAGGTCCTCCAGGGGACGAACCTCTTGGGAAGCGCGATAAAAATGTGCGGCGCCCGGAAATAGGGGTGGGTGCCGTTGGTGTAGAGATGCTCGCGGGGAGTGCCGCCGTAGTCGGCCCAGGTTCCGGGCGTCCAGTTTCGAAAGTCCTTGGAGGTCGCGTACTTGACGCTGCGCACTCCGTCGGAGTCCCGGTAGACGGCCGCGTATTGGCTTCGAACCGGGTCCCAGAAGGGAACGTTCAGGGAGTCGAATTTGCCGTCGGAGATGGCCGCCTCGTCGCTGGCCAGGCGCCAGCGCTTGCCGTCGTCAGAGACGAACGCCTTCAGGACGTGATTGGGCCATCCCGAGCCCGCATTGCCCAACGCCTTGTACCGTTCCTCGGCGGGAGCATCCGGATTGGAGTCCTTGAAAGGAGCGAAACAGCAGGAAGCCATTCCTTTCCAGACGATGTTGTTGTCGGTGGAGCCCTGGAACTCGACCAGGCCCAGAGAGGGCCGAGTCCACTCGATCCCATCCCGGCTCTCCAGCAGGCAGGTGACGGATTCGTGGACGGGGACGATCTCCTCTTCGGGACGCAATTGCGACTTGTCGACGTACTCCTGGTGGCTGCTGCCCCGGTAGTAGAGACGAAAGCCGTCTCCGTCCTTGAAGACGGTGTGGTAGAGGCTGGTGGTGCCTTCCCACGGCTGGTCGAAGATTATGACCTTGCCGGCGGACCGGGGGCTCTGGAGTCGAAGTTCCAGCCCGTCCATCGATTCGATGAGAAAGTCGTCGACGAACAGCTCCAGGCGGGAACCGATATTGACCGGCTTTTCGGGTTCGTTCTGCTCGGCGGGCCAAACTTCCGCCAGCGAGAGTCCCAGCGCGAACGCCACTGCGACCAACCTGTTCGTCCTCATGCCCTGTCCTCCGGTGATTGAGGAGACTCGCGGCCCCCGTTTTTGGAGTCCAGGCTATCCTGGAGAGCGTAGAGGTTCAATCGACGCGGGTAATCGTCACTCGGGCGACGGGATTGCGCCAGTCGGACTCGGCTGCATTGATGTCCCCAATACCCTGAATCCCGTTCCCGATGTGAATGAAGCCCTCGGCTTCGGCCGGATCATGGACGAAGTGGCTCGCACAGGGAGGACCCGGTATGAATTCGCACAATTCGGAGTTGGCCTCGCTTCCCGCATCGTAAGCGGGAGCATCTACGGTCTTGGAACGGGGGGGGTAGAAAAACAGGCTGGGGGGCAACGGAATCTGTACCCCGCCGACGGCAAAGAAAGAGTCGTTGGTCGTCGCCAGTTTTCCGACCACCGAGAGAAACCTGTAACGGTATGAACTCGTCACCGTCGCCGTCGTGGACTGGGACGGAGGTATGATCCCGTAGCCGACGGCGGAATCGTGGACTCCCGGCATGGTCATCAGCGTTTCCAGCAATGGCACCGGGTCACCGTCCTCTGCCAGAGCCGACAATTCGGGGCTGGCCTCCTCTCCAATCGAAAAGAGAGAAGTTGATGAATTGTGAATCACGACCACCGGAGGAGTGATGATCTGGTTCCGCGTCAGGTTCTGGATCGTGACTACATAGGTGGACTGTGCAAGGATCGAGGTCCCGCCCGCCACGCTGAATGACACTACCGCGCTGATCAAGGCGATTCGTTTCGCCGTCTTTCTCATCGGATTCTCCCTTGTGGTTGTCAGGTCTTCACCCCGGGAAAAATTGCTCCGAGTCTCAAAGGACCACCCGCCCGTCTCCCTGGCGCCGGGTGATTCCCTCTCGATCCAGGTACTCGAGAAACGGAATGGCGTACTTCCGGCTGATCCCGAGGGAGTCCTTGAACTCGGGGACCGAAAACGACTGTCCGGGAGAGAATTTGATCTGGAACTCGTTCTTGAGACGGTCGACTTGAGATGAGGTCAAGACCAATTCCCCGCCGATCCGGACAAGGTCGCCTTGTTGGATCAGGAAAAAGTAGACCTCTTCGGTCCGGGACGGCGAGTGGTGCAGCCGGCGCCTCAGCTCCGTGAGGGTCGGAGGCCGGGGAAAGCTTTTCCGGAGAGCACCCAGAATGGACTGTCGCACTGCCTCCTGAGCCTGGTTCAGACGGGGTTCCCAGCCTCGCCGCATGACGATTGAGCGGTCGACGCGGATCAGGTCGCGTTGCTCCAGTCGCCAGAGCAGGAAATGGAAGTAGTCGATGCGGGCGGAATTCAGGAAACGGTTCCGAAGCTCCTCCCTGGAAACGCCCGCGGCCAGCGGGTTTCGAGAGTGGAACTCGTCCAGGTAGGAGAGCATCGATGATTCCAGATTTCGGAGGGCTGGCCGCGTCACAGCCAGAGGCGGCTCCTGGGGCACCAGCTCGATTTCCGGAAGCTGCTGCAGGTGTCCCAGCAGTTGCCTCGGCGGCGAGCCGGTCCGGGCGGCCAACTCTTCGACGTCAATCCCGAGTTTTCCTTTGGATCGAACCAGGAACTCGATCCGGATCCGGTCCGGGTCGCGCTTGCCCGCTTCCAGTCCCGAATGAAGCGCCTTCAATACCAACAGTTCCCCGGGGAGATTCCGGGCCCGGTGTCTGGGCGGGACGTCGTCCAACACGACTCCGCCTCCGACGGTGACGGGTGGTGAGTCCATCCTGAGAATGAATCGGTCTCCAATCCAGCACATGGCCGGCTGCTCCAGCCGTATCTGAGCCATTGCACGCTGGCCGGGCGCTACCGCCTTCCCTTCCAGTGGATACACATGGCCCTGCCACTGTCCACTTCCGTGGTGAAATCGGACTGGAGATCTTCTTTTCAGCGGTCGCGGAGCGTCCTTCAGTACCTTGATCGAGGCGTCCAGAGAACGAGTTGGCCGAAGACCTCCGGGTCGGGAAAGGACCATCCCTCGTTTCAGGTCGTCCTTGCCCAGGCCCAAGAGGTTCAACGCGGTCCGCTGTCCTGCCACGGCCTCGGCGGCCTCCCGGTTGAAGATCTCGATGCGCCGGATCTTGCCCCTCTCGCCGGAAGGATAGACGGCAACGGCGTCTTCCTTCCGGATGGTTCCCGAGCTCAGGGTGCCGGTCACCACGGTCCCGAATCCTCGCTTGGTGAAGACCCGGTCCACCGGCAAACGGAACACTCTTTCTTGCCGGGAACCACGGTTTCGATCCGATTCGCCGGCCTGCTCGATCAACGCCCGCTTGAGGAGCCCCAGGCCGTTTCCCGTGATGCTGTCCACGGCGATGACGGGACCGTTCTCGAGGAAGCTGCCCCGCGTCAGCACTCGAATCTCCTCCCGAACCAGGTTCAGAAGTTCCGGTTCCACCGAATCGCACTTGGTGAGGGCGACGATTCCTCCAGGAATGTCCAGGAGCCGGCAGATGTGGAAGTGCTCCAGCGTCTGCGGCATGATCGATTCGTCGGCGGCGACGATGAGCAGTGCCAGGTCGATCCCACCGATGCCGGCGAGCATGTTCTTGACCAGCTTTTCGTGCCCCGGCACGTCGACGAACCCGATGCGGCAGGAACCCAGGGACATGTGGGCGAAGCCGATGTCGATGGTGATCCCGCGGCGCTTTTCTTCTTCCAGACGGTCGGCGTCGATACCGGTCAGGGCTTTCAGGAGGGTGGTCTTGCCGTGATCGATATGTCCGGCGGTTCCGACCAGAAAGTCTCTCATGCCCGGCGACTCCAATTTCGTCCAACAGACCAGGAGCCTGCGCCGCAGAAATTGATCTACTGCGAAAGCGATAGAATCGGTCCATATTTCCCCGATTTCTCGGCGAATAGAACAACTATGCACCTCCAAATCGAGAAAATCCGGCCTCGATTCCCCACTTTCTCGCTACGATCATTTCTACCGCGCAGACTCCTTGCAAGTTGGACCGCCAGGCGCGCCGGCATTCGGCCGGGGCCGGCCTCGTTTTGACAGGCACGATAGAATGATGCCGACCGTTCGAGGCTGACGACATGTTCGAGAACCTTTCCTCCCGGCTTCAGAAGATTCTGAGGGACATCAAGGGGGAGGGGCGCGTCTCCAAGGCGCACCTGAATGCCTCTCTGCGCCAGATCCGCATCGCCTTGCTGGAGGCCGACGTCCATTTCGGCGTGGTCAAGTCGTTCGTCTCCGGCATCAGGGAAAAGGCCTTGGGACAGGAAGTGATGCGCAGTCTCACCCCGGGCCACCAGGTCGTGAAGATCGTCAACGAGGAGCTCACGCGGCTCCTTGGATCGGAGGCGGCAGAGTTGGCCAAGGGCACTCGAAGGCCGACGGTTATCGTTCTGGTCGGTCTGCAGGGAAGCGGCAAGACGACCACGACGGGTAAACTGGCGCGATGGCTCGAGGCCAAGGGCGGACGGCCCCTGATGGTGTCGACGGATGTCCGCCGCCCCGCGGCTATCCATCAACTCTCGGTGGTGGGATCGGCCATTGGGATCGAGGTGGAGGACCCCCCGACCCGAGACCCGGTCCGCCGGGCGCAAACGGCCCGGAAGCGGGCCGCAAATATGGGATTCGACCCGTTGCTCGTCGACACGGCGGGGCGTCTTCACCTGGATGACGAGCTCATGACCGAATTGCAGGAGATCGTGGCCGGGGTAGGGGCGCACGAAATTCTTCTGGTGGCCGATGCCATGACGGGTCAGGATGCCGTCCGCTCGGCCAAGAGCTTTGGAGACCGGCTCGATCTTTCCGGTGTAGTCCTCACCAAGATGGATGGGGACGCCCGCGGCGGGGCGGCTCTCTCGATCCGAACCGTCACGGGTAAGCCCATCAAGTTCATCGGTACCGGTGAGGACTACGGCGCCTTCGAAACCTTTCATCCGGAGCGGATGGCCGGCCGGATACTGGGCCAGGGGGACGTCCTCCGCCTCATCGAGAAGGCCCAAGCGGCGGTGACCCCGCAAGACAGCCAGAAGATTCTGGAGAAGATCCAAAGGGATGAGTTCACCCTGGACGACTTCGGGTCCCAATTGCGGCAGCTTCGCAAGCTCGGACCGCTGGAACAGATTCTGGGCATGCTCCCGCAGGGAGGACTGTTCAAGGGGATGGGCCAGGTCCAGGTCGAAGAAAAGCAACTGGACGCCATGGAGGCCATCATCAACTCCATGACTCCCTTGGAGCGGGCCAACCCCAGGATCATCAAGGGTTCCCGCCGCCGCCGGATCGCCCGCGGCAGCGGCCGGACGGTGTCCGACGTCAACCGCCTCCTCAAACAGTATCTGCAGACTCGAACCATGATGAAGCGGATGAAGCGAGGTTTTCCGGGCCGTTCGCGGGGTCGCATCAACTTCCCCGTCTAACGTCTCTTTTTGATAAAATGCGGGTTTTGTTGGAGGTATTCCATTGCTGAGAATACGTTTAAGTCGACACGGTGCCAAGAAGGATCCCCATTATCGGGTGGTCGTGGCGGAGCGCACCAAGCCCAGGGATGGGCGCTTTATTGAAATCTTGGGGTATTACAATCCGGCTCTCAAACCGGTTCGCCTCCACCTGAATCTGGAGCGAATCGACCACTGGATGCAACTGGGTGCTCAGCCTTCGGGTAGGGTCAACAGCCTGATCAGCAGGGTGCGGCAGCAAGAGCAGCCATGAGGCAGGTGAAGTTACCGAGCAGCTTGGTGCGTATGCCGTAGCGGCATCCAGCCACGGGCTCTCGGTCCCGCGGCCAGGAGGCAACTATGAGAGAGCTTGTCGAGATGATCGCGAAGACGCTGGTCGACGATCCGGAAGAAGTTCGAGTGACCGAGGTGATGGGGGAACAGACCATCGTGCTTGAACTGAGGGTCGCGCAGCATGATCTCGGCAGAGTCATCGGCAGGCAAGGACGAACCGTCCGGGCCATTCGTACGCTGTTGGGTGCGGCCGGGATGAAGCTGCGCAAGAGGTTCGTCCTGGAAATCCTTGAGTAGTTGAGTCAATTCATCGCCATAGCCCTCATCGTCAAGGCGAGGGGAATCCGGGGTGAGGTTTCCGCGGAGATCCTGACGGACTTCCCGGAGCGATTCTCCTCCGCGACCGGGGTCCGGGTGGCCCTTCCCGACGTGCAGTACCAGGAGGTCATCGAGTCTGCTCGTTTTCACAAGGGTCGCGTGCTGCTCAGATTTCGGGGCCGGGAACGACCCGAACAGGTCCGGGAGTTGATCGGGGGGGAGATCCAGATCCCCTTGGAGGAGCGCATGCCGCTCCCGGAAGGCGCGTTCTACGAGTCTGATCTCCTGGGTTTGAGAGTCGAGCAGAAAGGGCGCAATCTGGGGGTGGTCCTCGAATTGTTTCGTACCGGAGCCGAAGGCGTGAATCTGGTGATCCGGGACGGGAACGATCGGGAACTGATGATCCCCTTGGTACGGGAATTCGTTCGGGATGTGGATCTGGACCGAGGGGTCATCCAGGTGGATCTTCCCCCGGGATTGGCTCCTTCGAGCTAGGAGTCTGCGCGGTAGAAATGATCGTAGCGAGAAAGTGGGGAATCGAGGCCGGATTTTCTCGATTTTGAGGTGCATAGTTGTTCTATTCGCCGAGAAATCGGGGAAATATGGACCGATTCTACCGCTTTCGCAGTAGATCAATTTCTGCGGCGCAGGCTCCTGGAAACTCGTCGCGCAATAGACTGCGGACCACCGGGACGGTTTGCAGGAGTTCCTTCTGAAATGCAGGTAGACGTCATCACCATTTTCCCTGGGATGTGTCAGGGGTTTTTCGATTACGGTATCCTGCACCAGGCGATCCGAAAGGGGTTGTTACGCTTGGAGTTGGTCGATCTCAGGGAATTTACGACGGACAGGCACCGGACGGTGGACGATCGGCCCTACGGAGGCGGAGCGGGCATGGTGCTCAAACCCGAACCCCTGTTCCGCGCGGTGGAACGGTGCCGCCAGGGCCAGGGCAGACCCTGGGTCGTCTATCCGAGTCCGCAAGGAAGCCGGTTCACGCAGGAGAAGGCGTTGGAGTTGTCCCGGAAATCCCATCTGACGTTCATTTGCGGGCGTTACGAGGGGGTGGATCAGAGAGCGTTGGATGAGTTGGTGGACGAGGAGATCTCGATGGGGGACTTCGTGGTCACGGGAGGCGAACTCCCGGCCCTGCTGATGGTGGACGCTATCGTGCGACTGATCCCGGGCGTGGTGGGCAAGCCGGCTTCGTTGGAGCAGGAGTCGTTTGCCACCGGCTTGTTGGACTATCCTCAGTACACGCGGCCGGCCACATACCGGGATCGGCCGGTCCCCGACGTCCTGCTGTCGGGGAACCATGCGGAGATACGTTCCTGGCGGCAGGAGCAGGCTCTGAGACGTACTCGGGATCGCAGGCCCGATTTGCTCGTGTCCGGATTGAGTTCCGGCAGGCCGAAAGGATAAGGGTGGAGTCATGAATCTGATACAACTGGTCGAACAGCCGCAGTTGAGGGATGGGATCCCTGATTTCGGGCCCGGAGATACGGTGCGGGTCAACTTCAAGATCAGGGAAGGCAACAAGATTCGCGTGCAGCCCTTCGAGGGAGTCGTCATCGCGATTCGCAGGCGGGGCCTGGGCTCCACCTTCACGGTTCGCAGGATCTCGTTCGGCTACGGCGTGGAGCGCATTTTCCCCTTCCACTCTCCGTTGATCGAGGGCGTGCAGGTATTGCGCAGAGGACGAGTCCGGCGAGCCAAGCTCTACTATCTGCGCGAGCGCAAGGGCAAGAAGGCCAGGATCCGGGAGAAACGCTGACCGCCCGTGGCAGGACTCGTCTCGGCCTCCCCCCGGCGCGAAATTCCCGTGGACGGCGTTGCTCCTCGGCAAATTAGGCTTGGCAGGATCGTCCATCGCACCCGGTGCGGGGAGCGCGCCGCCGGGTTCGGTGCTGAACGAGACCTTGGCCACGGACTGTCGGCAATTCTCGCGGGCATTCCGCAGTCGGTGTCAAACGGCGGTTCATGATTCAGAAGGTCCTGTTCGGTCTCTACGTGCTCTACTGTTTCGAGGTCGGGATCTTTCTGCTCCTGTTTCCCTGGTGGGATCAGTGGGGCCAGAATTCGCTGCTGGATATCTACCCCTGGCTCCGGCTGATCATGCTCAACAACTTCGTACGTGGCGCAGTCTCCGGTCTGGGGCTGGCCAACCTGATTTTGGGGACGTGGGAAATTGTCCATTTTCAGCGATATTTTCCGAAGACATAGCCCCCCCTACCTCTACGGCATCTCACATCGCGACGCGTTTCCCGGTCTGGCGCCGCAGGAGTATCTGGGCCGGATCTTCAGGAGTCCGGCGCACGTCCTGCAGTGGCGGGAAAAGGACCTCTCGCCGGCGGAGAGCCGCACCTGGGTAAAGCACGGTGTCGAGTTGGCGGGCCGAAGCGGAAAAGTGTTTCTGATCAACACCCATGTGGAGCTGGCCCTTCAGGAAGGGGCCGGCGGAAGCCACCTGACTTCGAAGCAGGATCTATCCCACGCCATCCGACTCCGCGAGCGGTATGGAAACGCGTCGTTTCTCCTGGGCAAGTCGACCCACAGCCGTGACGACGTGCTGCGGGCGGCGGCGGCGGGAGCCGACTACGTGCTGGTGAGCCCCGTTCTGAATCCGCTCTCCAAAGAGTCCCGTGCACCGGCTCTGGGTTTCCCGGCCCTGGAGCGCATCGCCCTCTCCGTCGAAATTCCGGTATTCGCCCTGGGAGGCGTCGTGGAGTCGGACCTGAACCGCATCGCGGGCTGCGGGGCTGCCGGCTTGGCTGGGATCACGTGGCTGAAGCGGGCGATCGAGCGGCCGCATCCGAACTCAAAGCTTTGACGCCGGAATTGAACTGCGCCCGGAACGGACCGAAACCGGGTCCCGCGGGACGCAATGGGCGCCCGCCGGCTATTCCAGGTCTCCGCCCAGACCCAGGCGGCATCCTTTGCGGGCGATATCGGTGGTCTTCTTGGCCTCCTCCAGGGTCAGCCAATAGTCATCATCGTCCACCTGGACCGCCAGCTTCTCCATGGTTTCCAGGCGCGGCTCGAACTCGAGGACGTTCTCGCAGAACCTCTTCAGGACCTTCCGGATCTCCTTTCCCGAGAGCCGCCGCTGGTTGGCCTTCTCGTCGATGTTGATCATGACGCCGTCGATGGCTCGCTCGTAGGCATGGAGCAGTTCCCAGTGGGCATGGAACGCCAGCGGACCCTCGTCCTCCCCGTTTTTATTCTTCTTTTTCTTTTTTTTCTTCCGCTTCTTCCCGGTCACCGGAGGCTCCTGCCCCGTCAGTCGGGTCCAGCGCTCTTCCAGCGCCTCCAGACGATCTTCCGCAATCTTCAGGAAAACACGGGTTCGCCTGTCCAGCTCCTGCGCCCTTTGGATCTTGGTGTATTCCTCGTCGGTGAAACCGTCTGCCGACTGGGAGAAGAAGACCGCAGGGGATGCCGGCTTGGAAGGCAGCAGGCCGTGAGCGATTCCGGGCGCAGACCGGGTGTCCGCCGGGGTGAACCGGCCAAAGAGTTGTTCCAGAAGGTGCTTGCGCAGCTTTTCCAGAGATCGGATACAGTCGTTGAAATCGTCCCGGTATTCAAAGGGTAAGGCGAGCTTGAGGTCCTCCATCGCCTCCACGATGCGCCTCGCCCGTATTTCCAGGCGTTTCGCTTCCCTGGAGCGGCCGTCCTTCTCGCGGGCGGGGGTTTCCCGGAGAGCATGCTCGGAGAGGGCCCTGATGTCTGCCAGCACCTTCAGGACGGTCCTGAGGTCCGACTCCTTCCCGGAGGCTGCCAGACGCTTGGAATTCCGCTCCAGGGCCTTCCGGAAAAGGTTCATGTGAGACTTGTAGGCGTTCTTGGCCCGATAAATGCGCATCTCGTACAGGGTGAAGACCTGCTCGAGCGGCGGCAACGTCTCGGAGGCCGATCCGGCGGCCAGGGATGCCAGCAGCAGGAACGGAATCTGGAAAACGCAGGACATGCCTACATTCTTTCCGGAACTTCGATGCCCAGGAGTGCGAGAGACCGCGTCATGGCCCGGCGCGCCGTGTCCGCCACCGCCAGATAACAGGTCTGCTTCCGCGAGTCCTTCTGCGAAAGGATGTGATGGCTATGGTAGAAGATGTTGAAGATCTGGGCCAGTGAGAAGGCGTGCTTGGCCAGGTAGGACATTTCCAGGGTCTTGAGGGACTGCTCGGTGGCGCCTTCCGACCTTCCAGCCTGAAGCAACAACTTCCAGATCTGATCGTCCTGAAGCAGATCGGCGAACTGTTCCGGGTACTCCCGCAGATTCCTCTGCGGATCCTCCTGGTCGTGATCCACCGTGACGCCCCCCTGGGACCGCAGCTTGCGGAAGATGTTGTTGGCGCGCACCACCGAATATTGCAGATAGGGGCCGGTCTCTCCCTCGAAGCTCAGAGCCGCCCCGAAGTCGAAGGCGATGACCGAGTTGCGGGCATATTTGAGGAGGAAATACCGCAGGGATCCAACGGCGATCTGAGTGGCGATCCGCAGCCGCGCCTCGTGGGTCAGGTCCGGCTGGCGGTTGGCCACTTCCAGGAGTGACTTCTCGATGAGCTTGTCCACCAGATCATCCGCCTTGACCCCCAGTCCCTTGCGTCCGGAGACCTCCACGTAGGGTCTGGCCCGGTCCGCCTCCGAGAGTTCGATCCCCAGTTCTTGGCTGCACTTCAGGGAGAGAGCCACCATCTCGTAGGAAAAGTGGGTGGAATGGTCGGCGGGGACTTCGTGGCCCAGGCTGCGAAGGCCGTGGACCACCACCCGCTGCAGGTAGGATTGGCGAACGTCGATGACGTTGTAGACACTCTGGCCGCGTCCGAAGTCCTTCTCGACGTCGGAGGCTCCGTCGGAACTGGTCATCCAGACCTGGTCCCGGTCCGGGTAACGGTGCACGACCCGGTAGCGAAAGTTCTTGTCCAGCAAGCCGAACTTCCAGAGTTGATAGGCAATGTCCTTGCCCACGTAGGTGACGGTCCCGTCGCTGCGGACGATGATCTTCTCCTCCGCAGGCTGACCGTTCTCGCCTGGCAGCCGCATCACCCAGCAACCTCGGTTGGGTCCGTCCGCAACGTGGGTGATGGCCTTGCGCTGTTTGAGCCGGTCGAAGGCCTCGTCCCAGAATCTCTCCCTCAGGATCTGGCTTTCGCGGGGAAGGACGTCGTAACGGACGCCGATGCGCCACATGGTTCGCAGGTGGGCGTTCACGATGCGGAGGGAAATGTGCTCGGCCATCCGGCTGGTCTCGCCCTCTCCCTCCTCGATCTCTCGAAGTGTGCGGCGGCGATGCTCGAGGCGCGAGTCCTCCTGTCCATACCAGTCGCAGACTTGGGCGTACAGGTCCCAGCAGTAGTAATCGAAGGGTTCGGGAATCGCCCGGACCTGCTCCAAGTTCAATTCCCGCAACTGCTGGAATCCAACCACGACGTCGGCGACCTGAACGCCGGTGTCGTCGATGTAGTTCTGAATCTCCACCGAATGGCCCCGAGAGCGCAACAGACGGCCGAAGGTGTCGCCCAGGACCGCGTTCCGGAGATGTCCGATGTGAGCCGCCTTGTTGGGGTTGATATTGGTGTGCTCGACGATGATCTTCGGTCCGCGTTCCGGTTCCGGCGATGTGGAGAGGGAGTCCTGGAGATCGGCCAGGAATCGATCCCGCTTCAGATAGATGTTGACGTAGCCTCCGGCCGCCTCGACCCTTTCCATCCAGGAGGGCATCCGGAAGTTGGCGGCGATCTCCAGGGCGATGTCACGGGGAGCTCGCCGCAGGCTCCGGGCCAATTCGAAGGGAAAGGCGAAGGCCAGATCCCCGAACTCGATCCTCGGTGGCGATTTGGCGGCGGCGGACCCCAGTTCCAAGGAAAACCGTTCGCGCACGAATTCCCGGAACAACGCCTCACTCTGGCGGGCCCGGCGCAGCAACATGGGCCAATGATATCAGACGCCGGAGGGGGTTCCGGGGGGAGGAAAGAGAAAAGAGGAAAGAGAATAAAGGGGGATGAGTCGTGGGAAACGAGAGGAGGAGATGAGGACTTGGGAGATCGGCCACCCGGGTTGCGGCGAGTGCAAGGGAGCAACCCGGGATCCGGTTGGACGGCCAAAGGTGTCAGCGGCTGAATCGTTTTTTCTTCCAAATCTACGCTATCCAAACACTCCCTCTTCTCGCTTTCCTCCTTTCCTCCTTTCCTATTTTCCTCTCCGGCCGTGCTATTGTGTGCGGGATGGGAACGGACGGCGGCCGGGATCGCATACTCTACTTCGACGCCTTCAACGGCGTGAGCGGGGACATGATCCTGGGAGGGTTGCTGGATCTGGGGCTCCCCTTGGATCACCTTCGGCGGCGGCTCGCTTCGTTGCCGCTCGAGCCCTATCGCCTCACCGCCCGCAAGATCGACCGGAACGGACTCTCGGGGATCGACTTCCGTGTCGAGATCGAGAATGGACGGCACTCCCATGGACGCACGCCAGGGCAGATCTACGGGCTGATCGAAAGGAGTGGGCTGGAGGATCCGGTCAAGGAAATGGCGCTGTCGGTATTTCGGCGGCTGGCCAGGGCGGAGGCGGCCGTCCACGGAGAATCGGTGGAGCATGTTCACTTTCATGAAGTGGGCGCGGTGGACGCCATCGTGGATATCGTCGGAGCTTGCATCGGATTCCACTATTTCGGCGCCCGCCGTTTTTTCTCGAGTCCCCTGAGCCTGGGCGGCGGCACCGTGACCTTCTCCCATGGCACCTGGCCCGTCCCCGCACCCGCGACCGCTCACTTGGTCCGCGGCTATCCCGTGGTCATGGGGGAGGTGCAGGCGGAGCTGACCACGCCCACCGGGGCGGCCATCGTAACCACGCTGGCGGCGCCCGGCGCCGCGACGCCCGCTTGGACTCTGGACCGATGGGGCTTCGGGGCCGGAGACCGGGAGTTGCCCGGAATTCCCAACATGTTGAGGCTGGTCCTCGGTTGCGAAGCCGGCGAGGAACAACCCTCCCCGACGGCCGCCGAAGGAGTGCGTGACGAAGAGATCCTGGTCCTGGAAGCCGATATCGACGACCTGGATCCGGAGGCCATCGGCTACTTTATGGAAACGGCTATGGGCGAAGGCGCTCTGGACGTCCGCTGCGCTCCCCAGCAGATGAAAAAAGGAAGGCCCGGACACCATCTATCGGTGCTCTGCCGTCCCCAGGACCGGGATCGTATGATGAGTCTCATCTTCCGGGAGACGACGACCTTGGGAATTCGGTGGAAACCCTGGCGGCGCTGGGTCCTAGAGCGCGAGATCCGGGAGGTGGAGACCGGGCACGGAACGGTTCGAGTCAAGGTGGGACGCTTTCGGGGAGAGGCGGTCACCGTCTGGCCCGAGTACGAAGACCTGAAAAGGATCGCCGAAAGGACCCGTCTTCCGTTGAAGAATCTGAGACAGATGGCGATCCGCGAGGCGACTGAGACGGAATAGGGGCCATGTCCAAGACCTTCTATCTCACGACTCCTCTCTACTATGTCAACGACGTGCCCCACGTCGGGCATACCTACACCACCGTCATCGCCGACGCCATCGTCCGCTACCGGAGAATGTGCGGCGACGACGTCTCCTTTCTGACCGGCACCGACGAGCACGGTCTCAAGATCGAGCGGTCGGCGCGGCAACAGGGCATCGAGCCCCAGGAACTGGTGGACACCTATGCCGCCAAGTTTCGAAACACCTGGGAGCGGCTCGGTTTGAGCTTCGACGAGTTCATACGTACCACCGAGGAGCGTCACTATCGCGCCGTCGCCAAGCTCTTCCGGGCAGTCAAGAAGAGCGGAAGCGTCTATCTCGGTCAGTATCAAGGCAACTATTGCGTGGGTTGCGAGGCCTATGTGGCGGAAGGCCGGAATTGTCCCGACTGCGGGCGGCCCACCGAGTTCATGACCGAGGACAGCTATTTTTTCAAGCTGTCGGCGTTTCAGGAGAAACTGCTCCGGTTCTACCGGGAGAACCCTGACTTCGTGGTCCCTCGCACCCGAATGAACGAGGTGGTCCGCTTCGTCGAAGGCGGTCTTCAGGACCTGAGCATCAGTCGAACCTCATTTCGCTGGGGCATCCCCGTCCCGGACGACGAGAAGCACATCTTCTACGTCTGGTTCGACGCCCTCACCGGATATATCTCGGGCATGGGCTACGGCACCGACGACGAGAAGTTCGAGACCTGGTGGCCGGTAGACGTCCACCTCATCGGCAAGGACATCCTTCGCTTTCACGCCGTCTTCTGGCCGGCGTTCCTGATGGCGGCCGGCCTGGCTCCTCCCAAGCGGATCCTGAGCCACGGATGGTGGACCATCGAAGGGGAGAAGATGTCCAAATCCAAAGGCAACTTCGTTACCGCCGCCGAGCTCTCGAACGTGGTGCAGACCGACTACTTCCGCTATTTCCTGCTCCGGGAGATTCCTTTGGGCTCAGACGGAAACTTTTCCTTCGACGGGCTTCGAACGCGGGTCAACAGCGACCTGGCCAACGATCTGGGCAATTTGGCCCAACGCACGCTGAAGATGATCCGCAGCTATTTCGGCGGCGTCATTCCGGACGCGGGAGAATCGGACGAGAAGGGTCGGGAACTCCGGGATTTCTGCGGCGAGACCGCGCAACTCTACCGGGAACGGTTCGGGGATCTCCAGATCAACAAGGCCATGGAGGCCGTCTGGGAGCTGATCAGCCGGGTGAACAAGTACCTGGTGGTCAACGAACCCTGGATTCTGGCCAAGGACCCGAGCCGCCGGACGCAACTGGGGAGTGTCCTGTACCACGCCGCCGAGGCGCTGCGATTGATCGCGCTGATGCTGGCCCCCATCGTCCCTGAGGGGGCGGCCGCCATACTGAGCCAGCTCGGTATTCGCCGTCGCCTGGAAGATCATCGGATTTCCTCTCTGGAGTGGGCCGGTCTGGAGAGCGGTTCCACCATCGGAAAGTTGGGACACATCTATCCGCGCCTGGACAAGAAGGAGTTTCGAGTGAAAGTGAAGAATCGACGCGCTCCCAGCTCCGCTGCCGCGGCTGCGGGCGCCGAACCGAAGAAGACGGCGGCCGGTGGCCAGGAAGATGCCCGCATCGACATCAAGGAGTTCGCCAAGGTCCGGATGCAGGTGGCCCGGATCGTGAGCGCCGAGTCCATCCCCAAGTCGACCCGTCTCCTCAAGCTCAAGGTGGATCTGGGGTCCGAGGTCCGCCAGGTGGTGGCGGGAATCGCCGAACAGTATTCGCCGGAGTCTCTGCCGGGCCGTCTGGTCGTCATCGTGACCAATCTCAAACCGGCCAAGCTCATGGGTGTGAAATCCAACGGGATGATCGTGGCGGCTTCGGACGGAGGAAAACCGGTCCTGGCCACCTTCACCGAAGAGGTCCGCCTGGGGTCGGTTCTGACCTGAGCGGCGGCTGGAGATCGTCCAGTGTTCGTTGACTCCCACGCCCATCTCGATTCCTCCGCCCTGCAATCCGACCTGGAGGGAGTCCTGTCCCGGGCACGGCAGGCGGGAGTGGAGTCGATTCTGACCATCTGTTGCCTGGAAGAGAATCGTGATTCTGTCGAGACCACGCTGAAACTGTTGGACCGGTACGATTTCCTCTGGGCGGCCTTCGGCGTGCACCCTCACGACGCGCGCTTCTTTTCGGACGGCATC
Source organism: Acidobacteriota bacterium (assembly GCA_965263035.1). Taxonomy (GTDB): domain Bacteria; phylum Acidobacteriota; class UBA6911; order RPQK01; family JAJDTT01; genus JAJDTT01. The sequence continues at coordinate 1,463,551 of OZ253580.1, read as the reverse complement.
GCCTCCGAGCTGGCCGATCTGTTGCGGCATCCCAAGGCTCTGGCCTTGGGTGAGATCGGTCTGGACTACCACTACCTGAACTCCGGCCTCGACGCTCAGAGGGAGGCATTCCTGGCACAGATCGAGCTGGCTCAGGCTGCCGGTAAACCCATCGTGATCCACTCCAGGAAGGCCGAGGATGACATCTGCTCGATTCTGGAGGAGAAGTACCCAAGCGGGGAGGGACTCAACGGAGTGGTCCATTGCTTCACCTCCGATGAGCCGACTGCCCGGCGCTGCCTGGATCGAGGATTTTTCATCGGCCTGGGGGGTATCCTCACCTTTCGCAAGTCCGATTCGCTCCGAGCGTTGGCGAGCCGTTTGCCGGTGGACCGGATTCTGATCGAAACCGACTCGCCCTACCTGGCCCCAGTTCCCTTCCGGGGCAAGACCAACGAGCCTTCCCGGGTGGTGGAAGTCGCGCGGGAACTGGGGAGAATCCGGGCCCTGACCCTGGAACAGGTCGGCGAGCGCACCAGATCAAACTTCGAGAGATTGTTCGGCGTCGGTTCCCTTCGGGGCCCGGGCGGATTGGCAGTCTCAAATTGACGTTGATATAGTTTTCACGTTATTTGCAGGGAGACGCCGCGAGCGCAACCGGAGAAACGGCCGTAGTCCTGCGGACGGGCGTGAAGATCGTCGGAGAATGGGGCTTTCCCCGATGGCCCTGCAATCCCGGGACCGTAGACCCAGGTATGGACGTGCAGATTAGCCGCCGGCTCACTCTGAAAGACATTTTCCTGCTGGTGAAATCGGATCTGGCCGAGGTGGAGACCCGCCTCGATTCGGAGATCCAAAGCGCCATTCCGCTGGTCAACGACATCAATCGGTATCTGCACACGAGCGGTGGCAAACGGCTTCGGCCGGCGGTCCTGCTTCTGGCTTCCAAGCTCTGCGGGGCGCCTACCGAAGCGGCGTTGCGGCTGAGTGTGGTGGTGGAGTTGATCCACGTGGCCACCCTGGTCCACGACGACATCATCGACAACAGCGACGTCCGCCGTGGACGGCCCTCGGTCAACGCCAAGTGGGGCAATCAGATTACGGTCCTCATGGGCGACTGGCTCTACATGACCTCCTTCCAGATCGCCATGAAGGAGCGGTCGATGAGGATCCTGGACATCCTCATCGACATCACCCGCAAGATGGTGGAGGGGGAGCTCCTGCAGTTGGAGCAGGAGGGGCGCATGGAGGTCACCGAGCAACAGCAGTTGGAGATCAGTCTCTACAAGACGGCATACCTCTTCTCCGGTTGCGGCCGTCTGGGAGCGATTCTGGGGAACATGGATCCGGCTCGGGAGGAGGGTCTTGCCCTCTACGGCCGGTCCCTGGGGATGGCCTTCCAACTGGTGGACGACCAGCTCGACTATACCTCCGCCCAGAAGGACATGGGCAAGCCGGTCCTCAAGGACCTGGAAGAGGGAAAGATGACGCTCCCCATCATCTTCATGCTTCGGCGGGCTGGCCCGGCGGAAAGGGACTTTCTCCGGCAGGTGATTCTCGAGCACGATTTCAGCGATGCCAACAAGCAGGAGATCCTGAGCCTGGTCTGGAAGTACGGAGCTTTGGACGAGCTGAAGCTACGATCCCAGGCCTACGCCAAACAGGCCAGGGATGCAATTGCGGTCTTTCCCGATTCCATCTACCGGGACGCCCTCCTCCAGGTGCCCGACTTTGTCCTGAATCGAAACAACTGAAAATATACCGGAGTGCCACCCGGGGGAATGACCACCGTGGAGTGGCCTGCGCAGTTGAACGATTTCGGAGTGGATTCCGAATCGGCTCAGCTTTTTCGGAATCCGTTACGATTTGGTTCCCTGAACCCGAAGCTTCAGTGTCGGTTTCCAGAGCGGACGCATGGGGTTCAAAGGCCGTCGAATGTCACGGCGAGCCTCTTCGGCGCCCGTCAGAAAGAAGGTGCGGGGATGTCCTCCACCACGATGTTCGGTAGCGGATCCGGTTTCACGGCGGGTTGCTCCTGCTGTTCGGGCTCTCCCTCATCGGGGTCCGCCTCTTCCACCGGTGCAGGAGCTGAAGTGGCTCGACGGGCGGCGTAAAGTTCCGTGCCGAAGTTTCCCGGCGGAGTCTTGCCCACGGTCTCCTTCATGAAATCGATCCAGATGGGAAGGGCCAGTGTGCTGCCGTAGACCCTTTTACCCATCGAGATCTTGGTGTCGTGCCCCACCCAGACGCCGGCCGTCAGCAGCTTGCTGAATCCCACGAACCAGCTGTCGGTACAGTCGTTGGTGGTGCCCGTCTTCCCGGCGACCGGAATCGGCAGACTCCGGGCCTTGCGGGCGGTTCCAGCCAGGACCGCGTTTCTCAACAGGTCCAGCATCGCTTCGGCGGTCTCCCGGGTGACGACCTCATCCACGCCGGCCTCGTGGCGCTCCAGAAGAACACCGTTGGAGTCTTCCACCCGGTCGATGAAATGGGGGTGGACCCGGACCCCGCCGTTGGGGAACGCGCTGAAGGCGGACGTGATCTCCTCCAGAGTGACCTCGCCCGCTCCCAGAGCGGTGGGGAGATAGAGTGGGATTTCCCGTTCGATTCCGAACCGGTGCGCCACTTCGACGACTCTCTCAACGCCCATGGCGTTGGCCAGACGTAGCGTGGGGACGTTTCGCGATTCCGCCAAGGCCTGACGGATGGGGATGAGCCCCTTGTATTTCTCGTCCGCGTTCTGCGGCCGGTAGGGGCGGCCCAGACCGTCCAGAAATTCCACCGGGCTGTCCAGAACCGTGTCCTCGGGCGAATAGCCGCTTTCCACCGCGGCCACGTAGGTGAAGGGCTTGAAAACGGAACCGGGTTGTCTCAGAGCCTGGGTGGCTCGATTGAACTTGCTGTATCGAAAGTCGAAACCTCCCACCATGGCACGAATGGCGCCGGTGCCGCTCTCGATGGCCATCAGCGCCCCCTGGACCTCGGGAACCCGGTCCAGCTTCACTTCGACGGTCCGCTCCTCACGGTTGATGCTCTCCAGGGTGAAGGCGCAGACGTCACCCGCTTTGAGGACCTGGTCCAAACTCTTCTTTCCGGTCCAGTCCACGTGGTTGGGCCGGACCGTGGCCCGGTAGCCGCCGACCTTCACCTCTGCCGTACGCTCGTCCGATTGAAGAACGAGGCCGTGAACCATCTGGCCGGGGGCGAAAATGGTGTCCCAATCGGAACGCCAGTACCCGTCCAGCTCTTTCCCGGCCTTGAGAATGTTCTCTTCGGCGCCGCGCCATCTTCGCCGCTTCTTGTCGAACGCCTTCAATCCGTCACGAAGCGCCGTTTCGGCCGCCGCCTGAAGTTCGTAGTCCAGAGTCGTGTAAATCTTCAGGCCTCTCCTGTGGATCTCCCCGCCGGGGAACCGTTTCTCCAGATACTGGCGCACCCATTCCACGAAGTAGGAGGCCGGCGTCTGCTGCCGGGTCCAGGTCTTCAGGCCCAGGGGCGCCTGCATATTGGTTCGCAGCCTCTCCGCGTCGATAAAGCCCTCATCGTAAGTTCGCTCCAGAACCCAGTTTCTTCGCTTCACGGCCAAGTCCGGGTGATGCAGGGGGGAATACCTGGCGGGCGTCCGAATCAGGCCGGCCAACAGGGCCGCTTCGTGCCACTGCAGCTCGTCCAAGGTTTTCTGGAAGTAGAACTCGGAAGCGGCCGCCAGTCCGTATCTTCCGTGCCCCATGTACATCTGGTTGACGTAGCGGGTGAGGATCTGATCCTTGGACAGGGTGCGCTCGATCTGGATGGCGAAGATCATGTCCTTAATCTTGCGCTTGATCGTCACCTCGGGACTGGTCAGCAGCAGTTTGCTCAACTGCATGGTGATGGTGGAGGCGCCTTTTCGTTCTCCATAGACGATGTTCCGGAAGATGGTGTAGATGAGGCGGCGGAAGTCGATGCCGGCGTGCCGGAAGAAGCCCGAGTCTTCGGCCGCCAGGATCGTGTTCTTCACCGTGTCCGGAATCTTGTCGTAGGTGACGATCTGCCTCTTCTCCACCGCGAAAATGCCCAGCACCCGCCCGTCCGCCGAATAGACCTCGGAGATGACGTTCGGCCGGGTCTCCTGCAGCTCATCGACTTGAGCCAGTTCGATTCCCCAGGTCAGAACCAGGCCGGTGAGGGACCCGGCCACGGCCGCCGCGATGATCAGGACGGCGCACGTCGCCCAGACCAGAAAGCGGCGCCGGCGGGGGGACGGCTTCTTGCGGGAGGAGGGTTTGTTTCGACGAGGCACCACTGCATTCTACACGACTCGCTCTGTCAGTAACGGGACGGACGAATCGGCCGGGAGTTCGGCACGATTGAGTTGACGGAATCTTGACTCACACTTTTCAACAGGCGGACCACAGGTTGTCAACACCATTCCGACAGGAGTTCCACAGCTGCACTGTTCTGGCGCGACGGCCGCGGGATTCCGGTCGGTCCTGCAAAGCCGCCCGACTGGTGATGGTCACGAGCGCGAGCATCCCGATGAGGACCACCAACCCGTACGCGATCAGCAGGACGATCTGCTTGCCGATGGTTCTGAGCCGCCCTTCCGCGTAGACGCGCCGGAGTGACGGAAACAACATGACCGCCGCGGCGAGAAACGCAAGGCTGGACACGTTGGGGCGGGTTCCCAGCATCGTGTCCACGCCTATCCCCACGATCATCAGCAGGAATCCCAGCGTGTGGAAGTGCAGGGCGAAGACGGTCCAGGCCAATCGTCCGGCGACGAGAGCCTGCACGCGCTCCGGATCCTGGATCCCGCGCCCCTGGATCTACCGCATCGCCTGGCCGTGAATACGTGCTGGGGTCGGAGCTCACCAGGGTCGGTCGGGCGGATTTCACTTCGAGGCGAACCGCGTGGCGACGTACTTCCCGGCATCCTTCTTGCCGAGCCGCACCGTGCCGGGGCCGCTGCGGACGTAGAGATCTCCCCCCTCGGCCTTCTCTAGATCCTTCCACCGCAGGTAGACCGGCTCGGGACTTCGCTGGCAGCTCACGAGGCACACGGTCTTTCCCTCCACGATCTGCGTCTTGGGATCGATGCAGGTTCCGGCCCGGTCACCGAGGCCGTTTCGCACGATCTGGGCCAAGTGCAGCATGAACTTGTCATCGGTCTCCAGGCGGTCGTGCGCGACGCCGAGCACCTTGCGGTCGTCGGCCACGCCGATCAGGAGGTCGCCGCCCTCGGTGTTGAGGAACGCGGCGATGGTCTTGAGCGCCGCGTGGGTCACGTGCTTCGCGTCCTTGCGATCCTGCTTCAGGTTCCAGCGCAGGCTCGACTTGAACTCCAGCGTCTTCGACTCCTGGAGCTTGAGCAGTTCCTCCGCTCGCCGGTGCCGCCTGATGTAGTCGTCGAAGAGGAAGTTCTTGAGCGCCTGTCCGAAGTCGGCGTCGTCGGTGATGCGCTTGTAGAGGTCGAAGTTGGTCTCGACGATTTCCTGGATCTTGTCCTCGACCTTGGGGTCGAAGGTCAGCCGCACGTTCTCTCGGGTGTTCACCCGGGCGCTGGCGTCGAGGCCCGCGTCCTGGTCGAGGGCGGATCGGATCTGTTCCAGCGTGACGCGGTGCTCGCTGCCCAGATTCAGGCCGAAGCGCTCGTTCAGGGCCTCGATGATTCGCGAGAGGGCCTCCAACTCCTCCTCGCCGGGACCGCGGCGAGGCTTCGTCCCGACGGGCGCAAGCGGCCGGACCTGCCGTTCCGGCGCGATCCGGCCGCGGCTCGTCCGCTGGATGCGGAAGGACTCCATGTCGATGCTCTCCCGGATCTCGAGAGGCAGCGTTTCCCGGCCGACCGCCAGCAGGCGGCGGAGGTGCCGGGCGAAGACGTAGAGCTTCTCCAGGTCGGTGTCGGCGAAGGTCAGGACCTGGGAGAGGAAGGCGTAGAGGCGTGCGTAGTCGGTGAGTTGGCCACGGAAATCGCGCCCCTCTTCGGGAATGAGGTCGGCGCAGCGCCGGCGCGCGGGTTCCAGCGCCGCGTAGAGCTTGTCCTGACCCGCCTTCGGATCGAAAAACGCTCGCGCGAAGGCCTCGACGTCGTCTTGGACAAACACGCCGAAGTCGAGCAGCCGGCCCTGGACCTCGTAGAGGAGGTTCGGGTCGGTCTCCTCCGAGAGGAGGGTGGTCTCGTAGTACGGCTCGAAAGCCTTCTTGATCTCCTCGGCTTCGTTGGCGAAGTCGAGCACCATCGTTCCCCGCTTGCCGGCATGGGTGCGGTTCAGGCGGGACAGCGTCTGGACCGCGTTGACGCCGCCGAGCTTCTTGTCCACGTACATGGTGTGGAGCAGCGGCTGGTCGAAGCCGGTCTGAAACTTGTTGGCGACTACCAGGAATCGGTACTCGAGCTTCTCGAACTCGGCGGCCGTCTGCCGTTCGCCGATCACCCGCTCCTGTCCGGCCGAATTCATGCCGGATTCCGTGTAGGACCTGCCGCGGTCCTTCACCGTTCCGGAAAAGGCGACGAGCGCCTTCCATGGGTGGCCCTCTCCCTCCAGGTAGCGATCCAGGGCGAGCCGGGTGCGCACCGTGTGCAGGCGCGAGCGAGTCACGATCATCGCCTTGGCCCGCCCGCCGATCTCGGCCGCGACCTGCGCGGCAAAATGCTCCACGCAGATGGCGATCTTCTCGCGGATCGCGTGCGGGTGCAGCTCGACGAAGGTCTTGAGGAGGTGCTCCGCCTTTCGCTTGTCGTACCGCGGGTCGTCCTCGATCTTCTTCAGCAGGCGCCAGTAGGCCTTGTAGGTGGTGTAGTTGGCGAGCACGTCGAGGATGAACCCCTCCTCGATCGCTTGGCGCATGCTGTAGAGGTGGAAGGGCGTGAACTTCCCGTCCGGCTGCTTCTCGCCGAAGAGTTCGAGGGTCTTGGGCTTTGGGGTCGCCGTGAAGGCGAACGTCGAGAGGTTCGGGCGCCGTCCACGGCGGCGGATCTCTTCGAGGACGCGCTCTTCGAGCTCCTCTTCGGGGGTCTTGGCTCCTGCTTCTGCCTGCTCGGCCTCCTCCAGGCTGCCTGCCGCGAGCACCGTCTTCAGGCTCTTGCTGCTCTCTCCCGACTGCGACGAGTGCGCTTCGTCCACGATCACGGCGAAGCGTTTGCCGGGAAGCCGGCCGATCTGATCGGCGATGACCGGGAACTTTTGCAACGTGGTGACGATGATCGTCCGGCCCGCCTCCAGGGCCTCGCGGAGCTGGCGCGAGGTCTGGTCGATGTTCTCTACCACGCCGAGGGTCTGCTCGAACTGCCGGATGGTCTGCTGGAGCTGGCGGTCGAGCACGCGCCGGTCGGTCACGACCACGACCGAGTCGAAGACGCGCCGGTCGTCGTGGTCATGCAGCACCGAGAGCTGGTGGGCGAGCCAGGCGATGGTGAAGCTCTTGCCGCTGCCGGCAGAATGCTGGATCAGGTAGCGCTCACCGGCGCCGTGGTTGCGTGCGTGACGCACGAGCCGGCGCACGCAGGCGAGCTGCTGGAAACGCGGGAAGATCAGGATCCGCTTGCCGGTTCTGCGCCCGCGGTCGTCCTCCACCTCGACCTCGTGGATGAACTGCCGGACGAGATCGAGGACGCTGTCGCGGGCCCAGATCCGCTCCCACAGGTAGTCGGTCGGGAAGCCCGTACGAGTGGGCGGGATCGGAGGATTCCCCGCACCGCCGAAGCGTCCCTGGTTGAATGGCAGGAACCGGGTCCTGGGCCCGGCGAGTTGGGTCGTCACGAACACCTGCTCCGGGTCCACGGCGAAATGGGCGAGGCAGCGTCCGTAGCCGAAGAGCGGCTCGCGAGGGTCCCGGTCGTGCTTGTACTGCCGGATTGCGTCCTCGACATCCTGCCCGTTGAGCGGGTTCTTGAGCTCGGCCGTGAAGACGGGGATGCCGTTCAGGAAGAGGGCGAGATCGACACTCTGCTCAGTCTTCTCGCTGAAGCGGAGCTGGCGCACAACAGCGAAGAGGTTGGCCCCGTGCAGGCGCTGCAATTCCTCGTTGAGCCCGCTCGCCGGCCGGAAGTACGCCATCCGGAACTTGCAGCCCGAGTCCTTGACGCCGTTGCGCAACACGTCGAGCGCCCCCCGCCGGGTGATCTCACGCGAGAGCCGGCCCAGGAAGCGGGGCTTCACGTCGGCACCGTGGTGCTGCTTGAGCTTCTCCCACTCCTTCGGCTGGGTGGCGAGGAGGAAGTCGACAACGTCGGCCGTGATCAGGCAGAGCCTGCGGTCGAAGTCCTCCGGACGCCGTCTGTGGTAGCCGCCTGGCACCGGCTCGGCACCGTATGCCCGTGGCGATTCCCTCACTGTCATCGCGTCGCCCGGGCAGGCGTCCGGACCATCTCGAAGTAGCGAACACTCGATCGCCTCTTCGAAGGCTCGCTCAGATACCTCGGGGCTCATGACGCTTCCTCCCGGACATCAATCTTGCCGGTGACCGCCGCGGAGATAAGAGCGGTGCGAAATTCGTGGAGGTAGCTGATTGCTTGCCGGATCTTGACGATGAGGGAATCGATCTTCGCGGTCTCCCCGCGTAAGAAACCTGCGATGGTTCGCTGTTCAGCGGGTGCGGGCACAGGTATGATAATTTGCTGGTGCTTGGTTGGGTTGAGATTGGCTTGGTTTACACTAAGTAATGCCATGCTTCGCGCCATTCCAAGAACGCCAGTGGAGTTGAGCAGGTAGTTTAGCCATTCGGGTTCGACGTGCTGACGCGGGGTTAACCTTACAAGGTACGATGCAAAGGTCACGCAATCATCGTGGTTGCCACGAAATATACCGACCTTACCTACGAGCTCACGGCTGTTGGTTCTGTTGAACAGAAGGTCGCCGGACTCAAGCCTCATTGACCGGTCGATTTCACTGATGCTGCCATCATGGGGCAATACAACCTCGCCATTTTGAATGTGCGCCATAGTTAGAACCCGGATATCACCTCCTACTCCCAAGCTCTCCGATATTCCATAGTCACTTCGGCTTAGAAGACGCTTGAGCGGCTTAAGCTTCCAGTGTGTCGGGATCTCGCCCAGCCACTCGACGCCGGAGTCCTTCATGGGGACGTTCGGGTCGAGGCCCCGGGTGACGGCACGGGCGATGAAAGCGCTGCGCTTCTCCTGAAGCAACTCAACCAGCCGCTCCTTCTGCTCCACCAACGCATCGATCTTCGCCGTCTCGCGGTCAAGGAAGTCAGCGATGACTTGTTGTTCCTCGATCGGCGCGATCGGAAACAGACCGCTACGGATTGCATCTCCACCCAAGCCGAACCGTGTTATTCCGTTGGCCGCAAGATGGAACTGGTCCCGGGTGCCAATCGCCGAGAATTGGCGGGCAAGAAACCGCCCATCAAGACCTGATCGCGGCCTGATTTGTGCCAGGTGGTATCCACACAGGACATCCGTCAGTTCTTCGACCACGACAGCGGGGACTGCTATGTCATTCCAGGATTCCGAGTCCTTGGTGATCAAAACATCGCCGCCCCGGAGCATGAATCGCCGCACCTGTTCGGGTGTGGCGGTTGCGTTCATGAATTCGAGCCCGGCGGTGATGAAGTCATTGTAGTAAACGTCGACGTAGTTGCAGAGTTTTACGGGAGCTTGGCCTTCTACGGTTTTCTTGTCGACATTGCTCAGTTGCACCGAGGCTAGGGCTGCCCTTTACCCACATATTGCACAGGGCAAATTAGCCGTCCGGTTTCATTCATGTTTCTTCTCGTAAAGCGAAGCCCAGACACATGCCGTAGAGCGTGACGTAGCCCTGCCACATCAGTTGATGCCCAGGTGGGGAGTCGTGTTTACGAGCCAGATATCCTCCCAGGCGGGCCAGCACGAGCACGGCCGCCCCCAGGTCTTCCGGCGCTGGGAATCCTCGCGACGCGGCAAACGCCCCCAGGACCCGGATTTCCAGATCGGAAAACAACAATTGCGCCGGCAGGTCCGGGTCCTCTCGCCCCAACAGCGTCATCAGCATGATCCGCCAGGCGATGACGGCGTGCATGGCGATGGCCCGTTTCAGACGTTCGGCGGTTTGGTGCTGGAGCTGTTGTACCCGGCATCCGGTCTTGAGCACCCGGAAATAATCCTCCACCCGCCAGCGCAGCGCATACCATCTCAGCAGTTGCTGCGCCGTCTCGACATCGGTCACCGGCAGGGTGGTGAGCAGGAACCATTCCAGGCGCTTCCCCTGCGCCGGCGGCGCGACCTCCCGCGCGTGCACCACCGACAGTCTCAGCGACGGGATGCCGGTTGGGTTCCCGCGCGGCGCCGGAATCGTCAGGGTCTCGTAGCGCAGTTCCATCCGAGCCACCCGCGCCAGCCGCCGCGGGCGGGCCGCCTGCTTGCTGGCCTTGATCCGCGCACTCTGACGCTTCACCTCCAGCAGCATCCGGGCCCGCACCGGCGCCGATCGCAGGCGCCCGAACAGCTTCCGCTTCTGCTCCGGGTCCGGATCCGCGCTTTTCCCGGCCGCCTTCGCCGGGGTCTTCCTCTTCAGCACCCGATCCTGCTTCGCACGCACCAGCAACTCCACCTCCGGAGACGCTCGTTGCTCGGCGAACAGTGCGAAAAAATCCGCCTCCCGGTCCACCACGCTGACCACCCGCACCCCGTCGAGGGACCGCGACACCTCGGCGCAGTCCCGAAGTCCCTCGATCCAGCGATACGTCTTCTTCTTTTTCCGCGTGGCCACCGGTCCCGGCTTCGGCGCGTCCAGCTTCGCCCGCAACACCCCCAGCGGCAGCCCCGTCTCACTCACCACCAGCGTCGCGTGCAGATGCAGTCCCCGCGCCGTCGCTCCCGTCTGGTTGCGCCCGATCACTCCCAGTCCCTCACACCGGCCGTGCCGCGTGAAGTTCAGATCGCTCCCGTCCTGGATGCACAGCACCGTCCGCTGCCCCTGCATCCGCTGCCGGGTCCGCTCCCGGTGCGGGGCCAGGATGTTGGACACCGTCACCGCCGAGGCTTCCGGCTGGTCGATCAGCCGGTAGTATCCCTTGACCGCCGCAGAATCCCCCCGCGCCACTCCCGTGAACGCCCGCCCCGGCTCCTGCGCCTGTCGGTGCGCACTCTCCACCAGTCGCCGACTCAAGCGCCGGTCTCCCAGCGGCGCCCCGCCCAACTCCTGCTGAGCCCAGCCCGCTCCCTCCAGTCCCTCGCCCTCCGACATCGGTTCCACTCCCCGCCTCGGCGCCGGTCCCACCCCCAACCGCCGCCGCCAATCCCGGCACAACTCATACCCATAGATCGCCTTGCTCGTCTCCGCACCCCGGTGCGCCCGATCTTGCCGGCCTCGACCCTGCGTCTGCCCCAGAACCCTCCAGTTCGTGGCGCGCAAACTGGCCCCATCGTGGCGAGCCGTCTCCACGAAGGTCTCCACCAGCCAGGGACGGTAGCCGTAGCGCGCCTGGAACTCCGGACCCAGCCGCCGCAACACCTCCCCCAGCACCCGGGAGGCCAGATTACGACACCTCACTGACGGACGGATCAGAAACCGGCTCAGCCCCACCACCCGGTGCAGGTGCGCCCGGCGTTGTTCCTCATCCCATCCGATCCAGCGGTCCCGGTCCCGCAACCGCAACGCCGCCGCCCCGAACCCCAAGCCCCCCAGCCAGCCGTGGGCCGAGCCCACCAGATAGCGTAGTTGAGCACCCACCAACGGCCCCGCGCCCCGTGGATGCTCTCGCGCCATCAACTCGTTCCAGAGCGCTCGTTGCGGACCCGTCTCCACCAGAATCAACTCCAGCTCCCGCACGCCGTCCACCGTCTCGGGCACCCCGACCGGCTCCGGCACCGCACGGCCCAGTCCTCGGGGCCCGCAATGTTTCACCCGCCGTCGCGGCGTCGGCAGACGAATCCGTCCGCGCGCCTCCAACTCCCGGAGCGCCTTCAGGCAGCCGCTCCGTTGCGCCCGCCCTCGGGCATCGTGAAATCCAAACTCCGAGCAGACCCGGTCCGCCAGCGCCGTCCGGTGGGCGAACTTCTCCCGCCTCATCACGGCGTGCAAACGATCCAACTCTCGGCTCAAGGTGCGCTTGATCTGGTTCTGAACTACCATGTCGTGAAGACTACGACAGGCATTCTTGTTTGTCCAGCACTATTTGTGGGTATAGGGCAGGGCTAGGGTCTTGAGCCGTCTCACGTCCCAATGTGCCGGAATTTCGCCCAGCGACTCGATACCGGAGTCACTGTACTCAGGGTACGGCCGAAAACGCCGCGGCCGCGCCTCCTCCTTCCGATCGGTTCCTTCGGTCACAGTCCTTCACCTCCCGTCCGGGCCCGAATCCCGGGCCGCCACGGCCCGCCGGCAGGCCACGCGGCTATAAATCGGTCCCTACGTAACAGGGCGCGCCACGGCGGTGCCAGGAAGAGCGTGACGAGTTCACCGACAGCACCGAAGTCCATGGGCGCCGGCAGGCGCCCGCGCTTGGTCAGATAGGCCCGCCAGCGTTCGCCTCGCGCCGTGTCTGTATAGAAGCCGCTGGTCAGGGAGAGCGGGACCGCTTCGGTCGGTGAACTACGGCTCTCGAAAGTCGCGACAAGGGCCTGCACGAGTCGCACGCCGTCGAAGCGGAAGCACCGAGCCAATTCGTACAGGTCGAAGAAGTCCTTGTAGCGGCTCGTCCGCTCACCGTGTGCGACCGTAGCGTGGAACTTCTCGGAGACGACCGCTTCCTTCGGATACGCACGAACGTGGCACGGGGCGGTGTCGAGCAGCGTCGGGAATTCGGCATCCTCCGGCGGTGGCTGAATCGAGTCGCCGACGCCGATGTCGACCTGCACGGTTATGCGGGCTCCGCCAACGGTCGCCGGGAAGCGGTAGCGGGTGCCGCCCTTGTCCGTTGTGCCGCGGATTGTGCTGCTGCTGATCTGGTCGGCGTGGAAGACAACGCCGTCGTCGTCAACGCCGGTACAGCAAACTTGCTGCAACTCCGTCACAAAGTCGTCGGTTTCCGAGTCGCCGTAGGCGGCGAAGTCAATGTCCTGGGTCTGCCGGTGGAACGCCTCGTTCCAGAGAGCGAAGAGCATGGCCCCTTTCAGAACGAAGCGATCACGGTAGGGGGAATGGCTAAGACGGAAAAGGAATCGTTCGACCACGTACCTCCACAGGAGAAACTGGAAATCCTCGCCGGTTTCGCGACTGCGGGCGAGCAGCCGGGCACGGACGGACGCCGCGACGTTCTTGAGATGGCGTCTCGTCACGACAGAACCGCTTCCATGTAGGGCTGCAGGACCGTGCGAGCCCGGCAGACGCTGGCTGCGCGCATGATCTCATCCACGGTGGCGAGCCGTTGGCGCAGCACGTCCCGGAGCGCCTCCAGCGCGGTGTCGAGGCCGAACTTGTTGCGGTACCGGAAGCAGTCGACGACCGTCCGGGCCGGCGATGTGATCGCAACCGGCACGCCGAGCATCGGGCGGCGCACGACCCCGTATGTGAGCATCGCCTTCGAGAACCAGACGACGCGAATCTGCGCCGGCACTCGGGTGGGCCGGCGCGCCTTGCGGTTGATGGCTATCCAGACCTCGTGAGGGGACTCGGTTCCGATCTGGTGGACGCGGAGCGCGGTCATCAGGCAGACGATCGCGTGCGGCACGGCAGCAGCCACCATGGCGACCGTTTCCAGCTCGGTCGGCTCGACCTCGGCCAGCCGGTAAAGGCCGCCGCCGAGGTTCTCCACGGCACCGGCCGCAACGAGTCCGCGGAGGCGACGGTACGGGACACCGAGCGCCTCAATGTCTCGCGGCCGGAAAAAGGCTCCAATGCCGGCTTCTTCGAGCGCGGCAGCAGTGAGTTCAGTCATGAAAGAATCGTAATGATTGTCGGCACATAAAAACAAGTGCCGACAGTTTGTTCCTGATTCGCCCAGGCCGCCGAAGCCGTCGCTCCGCCATCCCCTTGAGCGAGGCGCCGGCAAACGGCGAAAACACCGGCGAGGGCGCGCCCAGCGCAGTCTGTGCCAGAGAGGCTGCCACTCTGCGTGTTCAATCCGGCTCGAACCGCTCGGCTGGGATCTCGCGTGCCCGAGGCGCACGCGCCCGGAGATCAACTCGCCGTCATGTCCTGCAGCATGACGGCGGTCTCATTCTCCGCCTGTTTGTCGTCCAGTGCAGGCGGAGGATCAAGGGGGGGCGAGCGGGTCGACACGCGTGACGGTGTCGATCTGATCGAAGTGCCGGTCTGCCGACAGCAGCCGCTCGACGCCGTGGACCTCCATCGTCGCGACGTGCAGGGCGTCTCGTGCCGGCAACCCGGGATGCCGCACCAGCAGTTCGAGCGCACGGGCCGTTTGGTGTTCCGTCACCGGCAGGATCTCGTCGCAGATGTCTGTCACTGCCCGGTACACGGTCCGGGCGTTTTCGGGCCGCCTTCGGGCGACATGGTAATGGAGGATCTCCTGCAGTACTTCTGTGCTGGTGATCAACATGGTCCCCTGCTCAGTCGCGGCCAACAGAGCCCGTCGGCAGGCCTCCCGGTACAGGGCATCACCGCCCGCGAGGTACATGAACACGTTGGCGTCCACGAACAGTGAATCACGCACGCTCGTCAACTGTCCTCGTGACTTCCCGGACCTTCGGTGGTGTGGAGACAGTCGGTAGCCAGGCCGACCTTCAGCCGACTGTACTGGCGTTCCCACTCCGGCAGCGATTCTGGCGCTGGGACCGCCCCCGTCGCGTACAGCCTGTCGATGGCCTCCAGTCGCCGTTGCCGCGCCTCCGGCAGAACGCAGTACTGCTCGACGGCCTCCCGCACGACTGCGGCCAGCTTCTTCCCTTCGCGTCGTGCAATCCGCGACACCGCCGCGTATCCCCTCGCATCGAGCGTCACTTGGACTCGCCGCGTATCTCCCATGGTCCGTGATCCTAGAGCCACACATGGTGTGTGTCAAGGAGGTAGAACCGGAAGTCTTGTGGCGTCGAGTGCGTGTCAACTGCTGTGAATCGCACGAAGGAGACTGACGGGGAGCGGCGACAGTCTCCTCTCGGTCTGCTTGGCCCGCAGCCGCCGCAGACGGGTCGGCGTCAACCGCGCGTCTCTTCCAGCATCGCCGCGATCTCCTTCTCCACCCGCCGGATGTCGGCCTCGATCTCCTCCAAGGGACGGGGCGGTCGGTATTCGTAGAAGTAGCGATTGAAGTTGAACTCGTAGCCCACAAGCCCGACCTTTCCGTCCTGGGGGTCCCGGCGCTTAGAATCGATCCAGGCGTCGGGAACGTGGGGCCTCACCTCGCGCTCGAAGAACGACTCTACGTCCTCCAGGAGAGGCACGTTCTCCGTGTCGCGGAGCTGCGGATCGGGCTCCGGGCGGCCCTTTCGGTCCCGGCAGACCGCGGCTTCGGTGTTTCGCTCGGACAGGGCGGAGAGCACGGCTTTTTTTAGAGGCGCGGTGAGTTTCAGCCCGGCAGTTTGCGTTGCCCGGGAGAGTTCGGATTCGAAGACAGCCCGATCCAGGAAGAGCCGGTCGGGCAGACTACGGAGGAGGGCGCGGATCGCGGCCTGCTTCTCGCGGCCCGCCGCCTCGTCCTTGGCCTTGGCTGGGCCCTTCTTGCGGGACCGGGCCAGGTTGACGAAGGCGCGCTGGTCGTCGAGCCGCGCGATCCGCTCGGGGCTGGCCTGGAAATCGAGCCGAAGCGGCCGTTCCACCGTGATCTTGCGAAAGCCGAACCGGGTGGTGGGATAGATGCGGCTGACGACCACCTCCCGTTCCTCGCCGTTATCGTCCACCTTGCGGGTCGCGCCGTCCTCGAAGTCCTCCAGCAGCCGCAGGACGTCCTCCTTGCGGTCGAACGGGACTTCGCGGCGTTTGGCGCCCAGGCTCTTTCGCAGCAGGACCCAGAACGACGTGGCGTGGATGAGCTGGACCTTGCCGCGCCGCTCGGGCCGTTTCCGGTTCGTGAGCACCCAGACGTAGGTGGCGATCCCCGTGTTGTAGAAGAGCTGCTCGGGCAGCGCGATGAGCGCCTCGAGCAGGTCGTTCTCAAGGATCCAGCGGCGGATTTCGCTCTCGCCGCTGCCGGCGTCGCCGGTGAAGAGCGGCGAGCCGTTCATGATGATGGCCACCCGGGAGCCGCCCTGGGCCGGTTCTTTGGCGTGCGCGAGCATGTGCAGCAGGAACAGGAGCTGGCCGTCGCTGATCCGCGGCAGGCCCGGTGCGAAGCGGCCGGCAGCGCCTCGATCGTGCTCGCCCCGTACTGCGTCCTGGTCGCGCTTCCAGTCTTTGCCGTAGGGAGGATTGGCGATCATGTAGTCGAAGCCGGTTCCGGCGTGCCGATCGTTCGAGAGCGTGCTCCCGAACAGGATCTTCTTCGCGTCGCGGCCGTCTTTCGACTTCATGAAGAGGTCGGACTTGCAGATCGCGAACGTTTCCGGGTTCACCTCCTGGCCGAACAGGTGGATGTGAGCGTCCGGGTTCACGGGGTCGCCCAGCCGCTTGCCCTCTCGTATCTCGCCGAGGGTCGTGTGCTCCTTGGCGATGGTGAGCATGCCGCCTGAGCCACAGCAAGGGTCGTAGACGCTCCGCGCAACGCCCTTCTTGCGCAGTTCTTCCTCGTCACCGGCCAGCATCAGGTCCACCATGAGATGGACCACATCGCGGGGCGTGAAGTGTTCGCCGGGGTTCTCGTTCAGCGCCTCGTTGAACTTACGGATGAGCTCCTCGAAGATCGTGCCCATGGTGAAGTTGTCGATGGCGTCCGGGTGGAGGTTCACCTTCGGGTCGCCGAACCGCTGCATGACCAGGAAGAGGAGGCCCGCCTCGTCGAGCTTGGAGATGGTGTTGTCGAAGTCGAACTTCTCCAGCACCTCCCGCATGTTGGGGCTGAACCCGGCGATGTAGTTCCGCAGGTTCTGCGCGATGTGAGGCGCGTCGGCGAGCAGTTTCTCGAAGTCGTAGCGGGACGTGTTGTAGAAGGCGAATCCGGAGGCGCGCCGAAGCAGTGGGTCGAGGTTCTCGAGTTTGCCCCTGAATCTGGCCTGGACTTCCAGCACCTTTGGTTTCGTAGGGGACAGCACGCAGTCGAGCCGGCGCAGCACGGTGAGCGGCAGGATCACGTCCTGGTACTTGCCGCGTTTGAAGGTGTCGCGGATCAGGTCCGCCACGCCCCAAATGAAGCTGGCGATCTGGCTGTGGTTCATGTCGGGTCCATTGAATGTAGCAGATTGCCGGGCTTGGGCATGGAGCGTTGATCAGGGGCTCTACTCTTGCCCGATCCTGGACGTTCTACGGCCAACCCCAAAGACAGGGACCCGCCACGCCTTGTCAACACTGACCGGGATCCGTATGTTCGGCGGCGGGTATTCCGGTATAGGCTTCGGGCGAAATGTGAAGAAGAGATGGAGGATCCCATGACTTGGAGAAACATTGCCGCAGCAGGCGTGCTGGCGATCGGGGCCGTTGCCTGCACAGTCCCTGGCGACTCGGGATCGAGCAGTGAGGGTGCGGAGCCGGCGGACGAGCCCCGCCACGTCAAGGTCTACTTCGAGAAAGGCATGTTCGGCGGGTGGCCGGCCAACCACGGGATCTGGATCTGGGATGAGGAGATTCTCGTCGGATTCGGCATGGGCTACTACAAGGATCAGGGTCTGAGCCACCACATCGATCGCGAAAAACCCGAGATTCCCATGCTGGCCAGGAGCCTCGACGGCGGTGAGACCTGGTCGCTGGAGGATCCGGGCGCCAACGGGTACCTGCTCACCGAGGGGGGGTATCTGCACGGAGTCACGCGGCCGGGCGTGACCATCCCTCCCTTGCGGGAGAGCGAGGGCGGCATCGACTTCACCCACCCCGACTTCGCGCTGACGGTCCGCACCAACAGCATTCACGCCGGAATCGGCCGGGTGTTCTACTCCTACGACCGCGGGCGCTCCTGGGACGGCCCGTTCCGGCTACCCAGCTTCGATACTCCCGGAATCGCCCCCAGAACGGACTACATCGTCGACGGCCAAGAAACCTCCACCCTGTTCATCACGGCCGCGAAGCCCAACGGCAGGGAGGGCCGCCCCCTCTGTGTCCGCACCACCGACGGCGGCAAGACCTGGAAGTTCCTTTCCTGGATCGCCCCCGAGCCGGAGGAGGGGTTTTCCATCATGCCCGCCTCGTTGCGGCTCAGCGAAACCGACATCCTGGTGACGGTCCGCGATCGCGAAGGGCCCAGGCGGTGGATCGCGACCTACCTGTCCACCGATAACGGTGCGACCTGGGAGTACATCAACGACGCCGTCTCCGACACGGGCGTCGGCAACCCGCCCGCCATGATCCGGCTGCGGGACGGCCGCATCTGCCTGCTCTACGGCTACCGGGCCGAGCCCTACAGCATTCGTGCGGTGCTCAGTAGCGACGGTGGCCGGACCTGGAGCGAACCCGTCACGCTCCGCGACGACGGCGCCAGCCGCGACATCGGCTACGTCCGAGCCGTGCAGAGACCGGACGGCAAGGTGGTCGCGGTGTACTACTTCACCGACGAGGCCTCCGGCCCCGAGCGCTACATCGGAGCGACGATCTGGAGCCCCCCGCTACGATAGTAGAAACCAAGACCTTTTCATCGTGGATGGTGGCGAGCTATAGGATCTTGTTGCGCTTGGTCCGGCCAGGGGCTGGTCAGTCGAAGTTGGTTTTTCCGGTGGCGACGCAAGATCAAACACTCGGTCTTGTGCAAGTCGTTTGTTGTCTTTAATCTGTCGCCAATGGCCTAACCCATGATCAGGCTGGAACCGGAACTTGAAAACGCCTTCTTATCCCTTATTTATCAATAACTTGAGGATTTCCCGATGAGAACTGGACTGGAGGAGGGGTTCCGGTGACGGCAGAATCGGGTCCGCGAATCAGGTCGATCGCGACGGCGGTTCCGTCCCACCGGATAACCCAGGACGAGGTCAGGGATTTCGGTGCCAGTTTCTTTGCCGGCAGCGTCGCGGGCCTGGATCGCCTGCTTGATGTTTACGAGAACGCGGCGATCGGAGAAGGGTATTGCTGCCTGCCCAGAAGCTGGTACGGGGAAACCGGGCACGGCTTCGCGGAGAAGAACCGGCTGTACCTCGAAAATGCGGTGGCCCTGCTGAAAGACGCGGCCGTCGAGTGCCTGGCCGCCGGCAACACCGACCCCGGCGACATCGACCTGATCGTCACCGTCTCGACGACCGGCATCGCTACGCCCAGCCTGGACGCCAGGCTCATGACCGAGCTGCCGTTTCGCCGCGACGTGCAAAGACTGCCGATCTTCGGTCTGGGATGCGCAGGAGGCGTGCTGGGGCTGGCGCGCGCCGCCGCTTGTGCGCGGGCTTCTCCTGGCAGTCGCGTTCTGTTCCTGGTCGTAGAACTCTGCACCCTCACGTTCCGTGGCCGCGATCGATCCGTTCGGAACCTCGTCGCCACGGCGTTGTTCCGTGACGGCGCCGCGGCGGTATTGCTGACGGATGACGGACCGGGACCGGCGATCTCCTCGTGGGGCGAATACACGTGGCCTGATTCGCTCGACATCATGGGTTGGGACGTGGCCGATGACGGGTTCGGGGTCGTGTTCTCGCGCAGTATTCCCGACCTCGTCCGTTCGCGCATGCGGCGCGCAACGGAGGAATTTCTTTCCACCCGGAGCCTGGGTCTTCGCGATATCGACAGCTTCGTCTGCCACCCCGGCGGCGCCAAGGTGCTTGACGCCCTCGAAGAGGCGTTCGACCTCCCGCCCGGGGGGCTCGAAGAGTCGCGGGCGGTCTTGCGTGACTACGGCAACATGTCGGCCGCGACCGTGCTGTTCGTACTCGACCGCATGCTCAGGGACCGCACGGCGAAACGGCACCTGTTGACCAGCCTGGGCCCGGGGTTTTCGGCCGGATTCCTGCTACTGCAGTCGATGTGATGCTGAGCTCGTTTCCCATGAGCCCCCTGTACGCGATCATCGGCTTTCTGGTTTTTCAGCGTCTCGTGGAACTGGGCATCGCACGGCGCAACCATCGGGCGCTGGTGGCTCGGGGGGCGATCGAGTTCGGCCGGCGGCACTATCCCGCGCTTGTCGCCCTGCACGCCGGCTGGCTGCTGGCGCTGCTTGGCACCATCGATCCGCAGACGCCGGTGTCGATCCCGCTGCTGGCCGTCTTCGTCCTGCTGGAGTGCGGGCGGGTGTGGGTGGTCGTGACCCTGGGTTCGCGATGGACGACTCGCGTCATGGTCGTGCCCGGCGCCAAACGCATTCGGGCCGGGCCGTACCGCTACGTCAACCACCCGAATTACCTGATCGTTTGCGGCGAGATCGCCGTGGTGCCGCTGATGTTCGGCGCGTGGACACTGGCAGTGATCGCATCCGTGCTGAACCTGCTAGCGCTCCGTACGCGCATCCGGGTCGAGAACAAGGCCCTTGCGGAGGTCTACGGCGAGGTCTAGGAGTCTGCGCGGTAGAAATGATCGTAGCGAGAAAGTGGGGAATCGAGGCCAGATTTTCTCGATTTGGAGGTGCATAGTTGTTCTATTCGCCGAGAAATCGAGGAAATATGGACCGATTCTACCGCTTTCGCAGTAGATCAATTTCTGCCGCGCAGGCTCCTAGCCCTGCCCTTTACCCACATATTGCACAGGGCAAATTAGCCGTCCGGTTTCATTCATGTTTCTTCTCGTAAAGCGAAGCCCAGACACATGCCGTAGAGCGTGACGTAGCCCTGCCACATCAGTTGATGCCCAGGTGGGGAGTCGTGTTTACGAGCCAGATATCCTCCCAGGCGGGCCAGCACGAGCACGGCCGCCCCCAGGTCTTCCGGCGCTGGGAATCCTCGCGACGCGGCAAACGCCCCCAGGACCCGGATTTCCAGATCGGAAAACAACAATTGCGCCGGCAGGTCCGGGTCCTCTCGCCCCAACAGCGTCATCAGCATGATCCGCCAGGCGATGACGGCGTGCATGGCGATGGCCCGTTTCAGACGTTCGGCGGTTTGGTGCTGGAGCTGTTGTACCCGGCATCCGGTCTTGAGCACCCGGAAATAATCCTCCACCCGCCAGCGCAGCGCATACCATCTCAGCAGTTGCTGCGCCGTCTCGACATCGGTCACCGGCAGGGTGGTGAGCAGGAACCATTCCAGGCGCTTCCCCTGCGCCGGCGGCGCGACCTCCCGCGCGTGCACCACCGACAGTCTCAGCGACGGGATGCCGGTTGGGTTCCCGCGCGGCGCCGGAATCGTCAGGGTCTCGTAGCGCAGTTCCATCCGAGCCACCCGCGCCAGCCGCCGCGGGCGGGCCGCCTGCTTGCTGGCCTTGATCCGCGCACTCTGACGCTTCACCTCCAGCAGCATCCGGGCCCGCACCGGCGCCGATCGCAGGCGCCCGAACAGCTTCCGCTTCTGCTCCGGGTCCGGATCCGCGCTTTTCCCGGCCGCCTTCGCCGGGGTCTTCCTCTTCAGCACCCGATCCTGCTTCGCACGCACCAGCAACTCCACCTCCGGAGACGCTCGTTGCTCGGCGAACAGTGCGAAAAAATCCGCCTCCCGGTCCACCACGCTGACCACCCGCACCCCGTCGAGGGACCGCGACACCTCGGCGCAGTCCCGAAGTCCCTCGATCCAGCGATACGTCTTCTTCTTTTTCCGCGTGGCCACCGGTCCCGGCTTCGGCGCGTCCAGCTTCGCCCGCAACACCCCCAGCGGCAGCCCCGTCTCACTCACCACCAGCGTCGCGTGCAGATGCAGTCCCCGCGCCGTCGCTCCCGTCTGGTTGCGCCCGATCACTCCCAGTCCCTCACACCGGCCGTGCCGCGTGAAGTTCAGATCGCTCCCGTCCTGGATGCACAGCACCGTCCGCTGCCCCTGCATCCGCTGCCGGGTCCGCTCCCGGTGCGGGGCCAGGATGTTGGACACCGTCACCGCCGAGGCTTCCGGCTGGTCGATCAGCCGGTAGTATCCCTTGACCGCCGCAGAATCCCCCCGCGCCACTCCCGTGAACGCCCGCCCCGGCTCCTGCGCCTGTCGGTGCGCACTCTCCACCAGTCGCCGACTCAAGCGCCGGTCTCCCAGCGGCGCCCCGCCCAACTCCTGCTGAGCCCAGCCCGCTCCCTCCAGTCCCTCGCCCTCCGACATCGGTTCCACTCCCCGCCTCGGCGCCGGTCCCACCCCCAACCGCCGCCGCCAATCCCGGCACAACTCATACCCATAGATCGCCTTGCTCGTCTCCGCACCCCGGTGCGCCCGATCTTGCCGGCCTCGACCCTGCGTCTGCCCCAGAACCCTCCAGTTCGTGGCGCGCAAACTGGCCCCATCGTGGCGAGCCGTCTCCACGAAGGTCTCCACCAGCCAGGGACGGTAGCCGTAGCGCGCCTGGAACTCCGGACCCAGCCGCCGCAACACCTCCCCCAGCACCCGGGAGGCCAGATTACGACACCTCACTGACGGACGGATCAGAAACCGGCTCAGCCCCACCACCCGGTGCAGGTGCGCCCGGCGTTGTTCCTCATCCCATCCGATCCAGCGGTCCCGGTCCCGCAACCGCAACGCCGCCGCCCCGAACCCCAAGCCCCCCAGCCAGCCGTGGGCCGAGCCCACCAGATAGCGTAGTTGAGCACCCACCAACGGCCCCGCGCCCCGTGGATGCTCTCGCGCCATCAACTCGTTCCAGAGCGCTCGTTGCGGACCCGTCTCCACCAGAATCAACTCCAGCTCCCGCACGCCGTCCACCGTCTCGGGCACCCCGACCGGCTCCGGCACCGCACGGCCCAGTCCTCGGGGCCCGCAATGGTTCACCCGCCGTCGCGGCGTCGGCAGACGAATCCGTCCGCCCGCCTCCAGCTCCCGGAGCGCCTTCAGGCAGCCGCTCCGTTGCGCCCGCCCTCGGGCATCGTGAAATCCAAACTCCGAGCAGACCCGGTCCGCCAGCGCCGTCCGGTGGGCGAACTTCTCCCGCCTCATCACGGCGTGCAAACGATCCAACTCTCGGCTCAAGGTGCGCTTGATCTGGTTCTGAACTACCATGTCGTGAAGACTACGACAGGCATTCTTGTTTGTCCAGCACTATTTGTGGGTATAGGGCAGTCCTAGCCAGCCCCTCTACGGTGCGGCGAGCGGACCCTCTGGACGGAGATTGCGGCAATGGCTGCGCAGGGCCTTCGCCAAAGCTACTCGTCGTGGATGGTCGTGAGCTCCATGATCTCGTAGTTCTTGGTCCCGCCGGGGGTCCGGATCTGAACCTCGTCCCCCTCTTCCCGGTTCAGCAGGCTGCGACCGATGGGAGAGGCGGTGGAGATCTTGCCGGCCTTGACGTCCGACTCCTCGCTGGTGACCAGCCGGTAGGTCACCTCGGCTTCGGTGTCCAGGTCGAAAAGGACCACGGTGGAACCGTAGGAGATACGACCGGTGGGAATCTTGCTCAGATTGATCAGGGAGAAGCTGGCCAGCCGTTGTTGCAGATGGGACAGCCGGGCCTGGACGTAGGATTGCCGTTCCTTGGCGGCCTGGTACTCGGCGTTCTCCCGGAGATCGCCCATCTGCAACGCTTTCTTGAGCGCCGCGGGGAGTTCCTCGCGCAGCTCGCGCTCCAACTTCCGGACCTCTTGTTCCAGCTTGGCCTTGGCTTCCTTCACAATCCTGCTGCCTCCCCGGCAATGGAAAGAACCTGCGCCGGGTAGACCCCCAGGTAGAGGGTTCCAGCGGCCATTAGTAGTATCACGATCCGTGCCGCCAGAGGTATCGGAACGGGCTCCGGCGGCGAGGACGCCTCCTTCATGAACATCAGGACGATGAGCTGCAGGTAGTAGTAGAGTCCCACGGCCGAGGCCAGCACCGCCAGAATCACCAGGGCGATCAGGTCCGCCTCGACTGCGGCCGAGAAGAGGAAGAGCTTTCCATAAAATCCCGCTGTCGGCGGGATTCCGATCAGGGAGAGGAGAAAGATGGTCAGGGAGACGCTCAGAAGCGGATAGCGATAGCCGATCCCCCGGTAGTCCTCGAGCGAGGTGAACTGCTCGTCCCGGCGGGAGAAGACCTGCACCACGGCGAACGCTCCCAGCGTCATGAGGGAGTACGCCGCCAGATAGAAGAGAACCCCCTGGGCGCCCCGCGGGCTGTTGGCGATGACGCCGAGCAGGATGTAACCGGCGTGGGCGATGGAGGAATAGGCCAGGAGGCGCTTGACGTCGGTCTGGGTCAGTGCCGCCACGTTGCCGATGATCATGGTCGCGGCGCTGGCGATCCAGAGCAGGTATTGCCATTGGTCGGCGCTCTCCGGGAATACCTGATGAAGGAGGCGCAGCAGCGTGATCAGGACGGCCGCCTTGGAGCCCACTGCCAAGTGGGCGGTGATGGGAATCGGGGCTCCCTGGTAGACGTCCGGAGTCCAGACGTGCAACGGCGCCAGGGCCGCCTTGAAGCCGAATCCCACCAAAAGCAGTCCGAGACCCACGAGAAAAGTAGCCTGGTCCGCCTGTCCCTGGGTCGCCGACTCGGCGATCCTGGAATATTTCGTCGATCCCGTCGCGCCGTAAAGGAGGGCGATCCCGTAGAGCATGAACGCCGTGGAGAATGCCCCCAGCAGGAAGTACTTGAGGGCCGACTCGTTCGACCTGGGATCCCCCCGGCGATAGCCGGCCAGGACGTAGCTGGAGATGGAAAGGATCTCCAGTCCCAGGAAGGTCATGATGAGGTCGGCGCTCACGGCCATGAGCGACATCCCCACCGTCGCCATCAGCAGGAGAGGGAAGTATTCGCCGTGCCGCAACTGCTCCCGCTTCAGGTAGGAGACCGAAATCAGGGCAACCGCTGCGCTGGAGACCAGAAACAGGATCCTGGCGCCGCCGCCCAACGGGTCCATGGACACCATGCCGAAGAAGGCGGGGCCGTGATCGCCCCATTGGAGCAGAGCGACGACCAGCGCTGCGGCCAGGATCAGCGAGGCGGCGTATCCCAGTCGAACCTGGTGGCGAGACGGAAGGACGGGAATGGCCAACATGAGCAGAATGCCGGCCACGGCCAGAAGGATCTCCGGGAGCAGGGCAATGGTGTTAAGGGACATCGCTTCGGACTACCTGTGCGTGCTGTACCTGGTCCAACCGGTCCACCAGCAGTTGAATGCTGCCGTCCATGGTTCTCAGAAAGGTGCCGGAGCCGATCCCCATCCAGAGCGAAAGGGCGATGGCCGGAATCAGCATCGCTCCCTCCCGGAGGCTCAGGTCCGGGAGCCGGCGGTTCTCCTCCTTCTCCACCCGTCCCAGAAAGACCCGCTGGTACATCCAGAGCATGTAGGCCGCCGAAAGGACCACTCCGCAGACCGCAACGGCGGCGGACGGGACACTGGTGAGAAAGGTCCCCTGGAGAATGAGAAACTCGCCTACGAACCCGCCGAGGCCGGGCAGCCCGATGCTTCCCAGCAGGACAATGAAGAAGCAGGCCGAGTAGCGCGGCATGGAATGAGCCAGCCCTCCGAACTCGTCGATCCGGCGGGTGTGGCGGCGATCGTAGAGGATGCCCACCAGGAGGAACAGGGCTCCGGTGGAGACTCCGTGGTTGAGCATCTGGTAGGCCGCTCCCTCCATGGACTGAAAGCTGAAGGAGAAGATTCCCAGCACCACGAAGCCCAGGTGGCTGACGGAAGAGTAGGCCACGAGCCGCTTCAGGTCGGGTTGCACCATGGCCACCAGCGCGCCGTAGATGATTCCGATCAACGCCAGGATGCAGATCGCCGGCGCCAGTTGAGCCGACGCCCAGGGGAAGAGGGGCAGGCAGAAGCGCAGGAGCCCGTAGGCCCCCATCTTGAGGAGGACTCCGGCCAGGATCACCGAAGCCGCCGTGGGGGCTTCGGTGTGGGCGTCCGGCAGCCAGGTGTGCAGGGGAAAGACGGGCACCTTGACGGCGAACGCGACGAAGAACAGGCCGAAGAGGGCGTATTCCATTCCCGGGGAGAGAATCGTCTCGCCCCGATTCAAGATTGCGATCATCTCCACCAGATCGAAGTTGCCGGTTCCCAGCAGGGAATAGAGGAGGACGATCCCCGCCAACATCAGCAGCGAACCGGCCATGGTGAAGATGAAGAACTTCACCGCGGCGTAGATCCGCCGGCTCGACCCCCAGATCCCGATCAGGAAGTACATGGGAATCAGGGAGACCTCCCAGAAGACGTAGAAGAGGATCAGGTCCAGAGCCAGGAAAACGCCCAGGATCCCCACCTCCAGTAGCAGGATGGAGGCCAGGTAGAGCTTGAGCTTGTCCTTCAGGTTCCAGCTGGACAACAGCGCCAAGGGGATCAGGACCGTGGTCAGGAGCACCAGGAGCAGGCTGATCCCGTCCAGGCCCAGGTAGTATTGGACTCGAAAACCGACCGTCTGGAACCAGTCGGCCTGCTCCACCATCTGGAAGGATCCGGTCTGGTTGTCGAAATCCCTGAAGAGAACGACCGACCAGAGAAACGCCGCCAGGGATGCGATCAGCGCGGCCCATTTCAGGAGTCGTTCTCGACCGGACGGGAGCAGGCAGACCACGGCCGCACCGGTCAGCGGAATCAACAGCAACAGACTCAGCGGATACGCAGCCAAGGGCATCAACCGATCACACTATAGAGATACAGGAAAACGAGGGCGGCGCCGGTCACGATCCAGGCCGCGTAGGTGCGGGTGTTCCCGCTCTGCATCCGGCTCGCCACGCCGCTCCATCGCCGAAACAGGGAGGCGGTGCCGTTGACCGCTCCGTCCACGATGCCCACGTCGACGACTCTCCACAACACCCGCCTGGACAGCGCTTTGAGACCGCCGACCACGAACAGGGAATAGGCCTGATCGATCCGGAACTGCTGCAGGAGCGTGCCGTGGAGTCCCGGCAACCGGTCGGCCAGCCGCCGGGGGAGAGACCGGTCTCCGGCGTAGAGACGGTAGGCCAGGGCGGCGCCCAACAGACTGACGGCCAGGGCGGCGCCACCCGCCAGCAATTCCAGGCTGTGGGAGGCTCCGTGACCCGCCGAGACGCCATGGTCGTAGGTGAACCGGAACACGGGAGCCAGAAAGTCGTCCAAACGGTGGTCGCCCAGGTAGGCCGGCAGACCGGCGACTCCGGCGACCGCCGCCGCTCCGGCCAGGATGGCCAGGGGCGCGGTGACGGCGGTTCCCGCTTCCGAGCCGGATTCCTCGTGGCCGTGGGCGGCCTTGCCGTAGAAGGCCAGGAACATGAGCCGGCACATGTAGAAGGCGGTGAGCCCGGCCACCACCAGGCCCGCTACCCAGAAGACCGGATGCCCCAGGGGACTGTCGAGCGCTCTCCACAGAATCTCGTCTTTGGAGAAGAACCCGGACAGGGGGAAAATTCCGGCCAGGGCCGCGGTCCCCACCCACATGGTCCAACAGGTCACTTTCAGGGAGTTCTTCAGCCCCCCCATGCGGAACAGGTCCAACTCGTGATGAAGCCGCAGCAGGACGCTGCCCGCCCCCAGGAAGAGCAGGGCCTTGAAGAAGGCGTGGGTGAACAGATGAAAGATCCCGGTGCTGAAGGCGCCCACCCCCAGCGCCATGAACATGTAGCCCAGTTGGCTGATGGTGGAGTACGCCAGGACCTTCTTGATGTCCCGCTGGACCAACGCCGTGAGGGCCGCCAGGAGCGCCGTCAGGACTCCGACGATGGCCACCAGGAGGAGCACGTCGGGCGCCCGGCTGTAGAGCGCGGCCGAGCGCACCACCAGGTAGACGCCGGCGGTCACCATGGTGGCGGCGTGGATCAGGGCGCTCACCGGAGTGGGTCCCTCCATGGCGTCCGGCAGCCAGACCTGAAGCGGGATCTGGGCGCTCTTGCCCGTCGCCCCCAGAAACAGGAGCAGAGTGATTGCCGCCAGCACGGTGAACCCGCTCTCGGGTTGGGGATGGGTCCGGCTCACGGTTTCGAAGAGGGATCCGAACTCCAGAGTCCCGAAGGTCTTGAAGATGAGAAAGACGCCCAGCAGAAAACAGGCGTCCCCCACCCGATTGACGACGAAGGCCTTCTTGGCCGCATCGCCGGCGTTCTTCCGTTCAATGTAGTAGCCGATCAGGAGATAGGAGCAGAGGCCCACCCCTTCCCACCCCACGAACAGCAACAGGTAGTTTCCCGCCATCACCAGCAGGGACATCATGAACACGAAGAGGTTGAGGTAGGAAAAATAGCGGTACAGACCCGTCTCACCCTTCATGTAGGCCGTGGAGTAGACGTGAATCAGGAATCCGACTCCCGTGATGACCAGGAGCATGATCATGGACAGAGGGTCCAGCAGGAAGCTGCACTCGGCGGTGAAGGTCCCCGCCTGAATCCAGGTGAAGAGGCGGTGGACGATCTGCTGCTCCGGTGCCGGCAGCCGGATGAACTCGGCGAAGACGGACAGCAGAAACAGGAAGCTGGCTCCGGTGGCCGCGCAGCCGACGCCGGAGACGATGCGAGCCGGCAGCCGCTTTCCCACCAGGCCGTTGAACAGGAAGCCGGCGAGGGGTGGGACCAGGGCCAGCCAGAAGTACTCGGTCATGGTCAGCCCTGAAGCTTGTTGGCGGAGTCGATGTCCAGGGTCTGGGAGTGCCGGTCGAGACCCAGGATCAGCGCCAGACCCACCGCCGCCTCCGCCGCGGCCACGGTCATGACGAAGAAGACGAAGATGTGGGCGTCCACCTGGCTCCACGTCCGCGCGTAGGCCAGAAACGTGAGGTTGACGGCGTTGAGCATCAATTCCACCGACATGAACATGGTTATGACGTTGCGTCTGACGATGAAGCCGGCGACGCCGATGACGAAGAGAACCGCGCCCAGCGCCAGGTAATGAGTGGCAGGGACCATACCCATCAATCGGGACTATGCTTGACCAGGACGACGGCGCCCAGAATGGCCACCAGAATCAGGATGGAGGTGACCTCGAAGGGCAGCAGATAGTCCCGGAAGAGAAGCTGGGCGATCCGCTTCGGACCTTCGCCTGATCCGAGGGGGTCGCCTGATCCGCGGGGACTCCACGCCGGGAAGACGCGAAGCAGGACAAACGCCAGAAAGGCGGCCGCGGGCAATGCGGCCAAGGCCGTCTTCTTGAACCGGTCGGGACCGAAAATCTCCGACTTCGGATCCAGAAGCATGATCACGAACAGGAACAGGACCATGATGGCCCCGGCGTAAACGATGACCTGCAGAGCGGCGACGAGGGCGGCTCCCAACTGAAAGTAGAGGACGGCCAAAGCGCCGAAGCAGACGATCAGGGAGAATGCGCTGTAGACGGCGCGCTGCTGGAGGATCACCATGAGAGCGGAGCCGACGGCTACGGCTGCAAACACGTAAAAGACGATTTGCTCCACACTTGGCTCCCCCGCTTGCGGAGAATGCATCTTAGTGAAGGGCCCGGATGGTGTCAACGAACGGACCCGATATCGGGCCGCGGCGAGTCTTGGAATATGCTGTCTCGACACTCGTCCACATGGGCGTTTAACAGTCCGTGGTGAAAGTCCCGCGAGCACCGAGACCATTCCTGCGCCCGCCGCCGGACAAGGCGCAATGAGGGAGCCTACCGGGAGTATGTGACCGAGTTCGCAACGCAGTCCGCGCACGATGCAGGGACGGTCGAATGCCGTGACGACTTTTGCCACGGGCTGTTAACCGAGGACCCATTCTGGGGACGAAAGGCGAAGTCGTGAACCTGCCGTGGTCCCTGCGCCGGTGGTTCGTTCCCTGTGTCTGAGATTCGCGGGGTCGTAGTAGACTGGACGGCGGATATGCAAGCCGGGACCACTCCGCCCAAAGAACGGACGCGGGAGGGATCATGACCTGGAGTCGGCTGGGACTCATTCTGATCGTCCTTCTGGGATCCTTCTGTACGCCTGACCCCAGGCGTACAGGGTTCAAGGTCGTGGTCCTGGGCTTCGACGGTGTGGATCCCGACCTGGTGGATCGATGGATCGAAGAGCTTCCCACTATCCGCCGCCTGGGGGAGCAGGGGACCCTGTCGACCCTGGGAACCACCAACCCTCCCGCGTCCCCCGTGGCCTGGGCCAGTTTCGCCACCGGACTCAATCCAGGCCGGCACGGAATCTTCGACTTTCTCCGGCGGGACCCGGTCACCTACATGCCCGACATCGGGCTGGTGACGGTGGAAAAGCCTCGCTTCCTGTTCAAGACCATCCCCATCCGCGGAGCCCGATTGACCAACAACCGCAAGGGCGTCCCCTTTTGGGAGCAACTGGATCGATCCGGCATCGTCACCGCCAATCTGCGGCTTCCCCTGGAGTTCCCGGCCCGGTCCCTGGACCATGGGACCACGCTGTCGGGGCTGGGCGTGCCCGACGTCCGGGGGACCTGGGGGACCTACTTCTACCTCTCCACCGACGTGAGCCGCTGGGACCTGCAGGATACGGAGTTCGGCGGCCGGGTGATCCGCCTGGAAGAGCAGGACGGCCGTTTTCAAGCGCAGATCGACGGACCCGCCGACCCCAGAGAAGAGGACCTGGTCCGGCTGACGATCCCGCTGTCGGTGGAGTTGGACCCGCAGTCGACCTCCCTGACGCTGAGGCTCCAGGATCAGGAAGAGGAGGTCGACGAGGGACAGTGGAGCGACTGGTTCCGCTTCGCCTTCTCCGCGGGGCCCCTGGTCAAGATCCGCGGAATCAGCCGCTTCTACGTACTGGAGACATTTCCCGAAGTGAGGCTCTACCTGATGCCCATCAGCCTCGATCCGGCCGATCCCATCCTGCCTCTATCGAGTCCGGCCGGTTACTCGGAAGACCTGGCCGCCCAACTCTTCCCGTTCAAGACTCTCGGCTGGGTCCACGAGACCTGGGGCCTGAACGAGGAGCAGATCGACGAGCAGGTCTTTCTGGAGGACCTCTTCCGCAACATGAACCATCTGGAGCGGCTCCTGATGCACGAGCTGGAACGAGGTAAGGCGTCCCTGTACACGGCCGTTTTCACGGCCACCGACAGCGCCGCCCACATGTTCTACCGCTTCATCGACCCCCATCATCCCCGTTACGACCCGGAGGCCGCACAGGCCTACGGCAGATTCCTGTTGAACGTCTACCGGAAAATGGACTCCATCCTTTCCCGAGTCCTGGAGCACCTGGATCCCCAGGACCTGCTGCTGGTCGTTTCCGATCATGGGTTTCACTCCTGGCGCAAGGAATTCAACACCAACACCTGGCTCCTGGAGAATGGTTTCGTGGTTCTCAAAGGCGTGCGGGCCGACACTGATCTGAAGCGGATGGAGCAGGTCTATCGCGGCGGAAGCTTCTTCCCCAACGTGGACTGGAGCCGGACTCGAGCCTACGCCCTGGGCCTGGGCCATATCTACGTGAACCTGAAGGGGCGGGAGGGTCAGGGAATCGTCGAACCCGGCCGCGGCTATATGGATCTGGTCCGGGAAATCTCTCGCGATATTCTCGAGTATCGGGACCCGGAAACCGGAGAACCGGTGCTGCAGAACGCTTATTTCAGGGACGAGATCTACACCGGTGAAGAGATCGAGCATGCCGGAGACATCCAGCTCAGCTTCCGCTCCGGTTACCGGACTTCGTGGCAGACGGCCCTGGGTGCGGTGCCCGAGCACGTCCTCGTCGCCAACCTCAGGAAATGGAGCGGCGACCACTGTGCTTCCGATTTTTCGGACACCGCGGGTTTCGCGGTCTCAAATCGCACCATCGTTACGGAGAATCCTCACATCATGGACGTGGCGCCGACGCTGTACCGGTTGTTTCAGGTCGAAGATCCTGAGCCCCTGGACGGCCGCGCCTGGTCATTCGAATCGCCATGAGGTGCCTGGTCACGGGCGGGACAGGCTTCCTGGGGAGTGTCCTGGTGCGAAGGCTAAGGGAGCAAGGGCACGACGTGACCGTGGCTTCGCGATCCCGGGGCCAGGACGTGACCCGCATCCGGACCTTGGAGCCCAGCTTCCGGGACGCTGAGGCCGTGTTTCATCTGGCCGCCCTGGTCCAGGCCCGGCCCGGCCCCTTCCTCCGGGTCAACGTGGACGGTTTGAGGAACGTCCTGGAACTGGCTCGGCGCCACCGGGTTGCCAGGATGGTCCATGTCTCCTCGTTCACCATCTTTGGCCCCAGCGGCGACGGGATCCATACCGAGGAACGAATTCCCGACAGGACCCGATTCTTCCACGGGTACGACCAGAGCAAATTCGAGGCATTTCGACTGGCCGGCCGGTGGAAGGAACGGCTTCCCATGAACACGGTCTTTCCCACCGTCGTGTACGGCCCCGGGCCGATGACGGAGGGGAACCTGCTGGTGCGTCTCCTTCGGCGGTGGAAGAAGCTGCGTGTGGCGGCACTGCCCGGCCGCGGGGCCCCCTGCTGGAACTTCGTCTACGTGGACGACGTCGCCGAGGCTCTGGTTCGATGCCTGGATGCCGACCCCGGAGAGGATTTCGTCCTGGGAGGCGAAAACCGGACGCTCCGGGATCTGTATGCGACCTTCCGAAGGGTTGCGGACGTGCCGATCGTTCCCCTGGGTCTCCCGGACGGGCTGTTTCGCGCCGCCGCCCGGTTGGAGGACTGGAGCGCGCGACTGCGGGGGACCTCGCCGTTGCTGGTCCCCTCCACGGCCGAGTTCTTTCTCCAGAACTGGCGGTTTTCCTCGGGCAAGGCCCGCTCCCATCTGGGCTACTCGGCCCGCTCCCTGGAGGAGGGCCTGAGCAGCACGAACCGTTGGATGGGATCATGAAGGACGGAAGAGAGGACCTGAGGCAGCTGGAACATGTGCTGCCCCTGGCCTTCGCCTTTCTCCTTCCCTACGTGGACTACGGGCTGATCCTTCTCCTGAGCCTCTTTTCGTTTTTCTACGCCGCGTTCATTTCCCCTCGTTGGATCCGGGTGACGACGCGGGGTTCGGAACGGGAGGCGGGATACTCCGCCGGCAAGCTCTACTACGCCTTCGGAATCATGATGCTGCTTCTCCTGTTTCGCGAGCGCCTTCACGTCGCGGCGGCCGTCTGGGCCGTTCTGGCGGTGGGAGACTCGGTTTCCAACTTGGCGGGACGGCGGTGGCCCTGGGTCCCACTCCCCTACAATCGGGAGAAGAGCCTGGGCGGCTCCCTTGGCTTCTTCCTGGCGGCGACGGCGGGATCCTGGACACTCCTGGTCTGGAACCTGCCGCAATCGGACGGAATTTCCAGTCTCACGCTGGCAGCCTTCTGTCTTTTCGGTTCCCTGGTCTGCGCCTTGGCCGAGTCGTTGCCGAACCTGGTGGACGACAATCTGGTCATCGTGGTGGTCGGCGCCGGGATCTTCCCGCTGCTCCTGGGCGCGCCCGACCTGATTCCCGAGCTGGCCGCGCCCTGGTCCCACGCGGTTGGAATCAACTTGCTCCTGGCCGGCCTCAGTCTGATGGTGGGTTGGATCTCCTGGCGCGGCGCCGCCGCCGGGCTGGTCCTGGGGATCGGCGTCTATCTCTCGGCGGGACCCGCGGGCTATGTCGTCCTCTGCCTCTTTTTCTTCCTGGGCGGGTTCAGCACCTGGTTGGGGAAGGGACGGAAGGAGGCTCTGGGAGTCGCGGAAGAGAATCTCGGACGGAGAGGCGTGGCCAACGTTCTGTCCAAGGGTCTGGTCGCGGGCATCCTGGCGCTGCTGTTTTTCTGGGCCGACAGCACGGTGGCGCGAGTGGCCTACACCGGCGCCCTGGCCGCCGCCACCCTGGACACGGTCGCCACCGAGATCGGGCAGTGGTTGGGACGGACTCCCAGGGATCTCCGCACCTTCAAGCCGGTTCCGGTGGGGACTCCCGGCGCCGTTTCACTTGCGGGCACGCTGGCCGGATCGGTTGCGGCCCTGGCGGTTTCGTCGGTTCCGGTCCTGTGGAGCTGGATTCCTGCGTCGGCACTGCCGGCGTTGGCGGCCGGAGCCATTGCGGGGAATGGAGTCGAGTCTTGGCTGGCCGGCGACGGGCGGGACGGCCCGGGCCGGCACCAGGTGCTCAACTTGTACAATACGTTGGCGGGAGCCTGCGCCAGCGGGGGAATCTGGTTCCTTTTCCGTTCCCCGGCGACCCCTTGAGAAATGGATCGGCGCCGATGGATTCCCGACGACTCGGAATCGCTGCCGGTTGCCCGTGCCTTCCGGGCTTCGAGGTAAAGCACCCGCCGCGTCATGCCTGAACCAATCGTCCGTTACTTCCGGTTCATTCGCCCCTTCACCCTGCTGGTGCCGGCGCTGGGAATGGTCTGCGGCGCACTCATGGGGCTCTCGGTGGATCCGAAGGGAGTATCCGACTGGAGCCCGGGGGGTGAGGAGATCATTCTGCGGATCTTGGCCGGAGCCGTTCTGGCGGCCGCGCTGAACGCCTTTTCCAACGGCCTCAACCAGATCTGCGACCTGGAGATCGATCGTATCAACAAGCCTCACCGCATGCTGCCATCGGGCCGCATCTCCATGCCGGAAGCCTGGGGCCTCAGTCTGGTCTTCCTGGTGGTCGCCCTGCTGCTGGCCATCTGGATCAATTACCAGTGCTTTCTCGTCGTTCTCGGAGGCGCCCTGGGAACCTGTCTCTACTCGGCGCCTCCATTCCGGACCAAGTCTCGAGGCATCTGGGCCAACCTGACCATCGCCGTCGTCCGGGGAACGCTGCTCCCGGTGGCCGGTTGGTCCACCGTGAAGCATGTGCTGCAGCCGGAGCCTTGGGTGCTCGGTGCGATCCTGGGAGTCTATTTCCTGGGGGCCGTCACCACGAAGGACTTCTCCGACGTGGAGGGGGACCGCCGGGGCGGCTGCCGGACGCTTCCCGTTATCTATGGCGTGCACCGGTCGATCCGGATCATCGCGCCTTTCTTTGTACTGCCATTTCTGGCCCTCGTCCCGGGCGCGGTCTTCGGGCTGCTGTCCGGACAACCGGCGCTGCTGGCGGGCCTGGGGCTGATTCTCGCCGGTTGGGGCGGTTGGATCATCCTCCTGCTGGTCCGGTCTTCGCAGGAATGGGAAGGGAGCATGGACTGGGAGAACCACCCCAGTTGGCGGCAGATGTATCTCCTGACGCTGACGGCCCAGGTCGGCCTGGCCTTGGCCTATCTGTTGCGTTGACGGTTCGGGGCAAGGGTCCCCGCTTCGCACCGCATATGGGGATGCGCTCCCGGCGACGCCTAATGTCGGGTCGCCGTGAATTACAAGCGACACGGTCTCCCTTCCGATGAAAGGAAGAACCGGGCAGGCTCGAACTTCAGCCCATCTTGAGGGCTGGCCGGGTCCGCTCCATGTCCGAAAGCACCTTGATCATGTACGATGAGTTTCGGACGTTATGGAGTAAGGAGACATCATGACGAAGACTTCGCCAAAGGCACCGTCGTCAACGGACCCGGAACGTCCTCCGGTGTACGTGACGCCAAAGGGCGCGCTGTACGTCAAAGCAGATGATCTGCTCCGCAGCAAGCGGGCGCGCGCCGTCATCGAAAAAATGGCGAAACTTGACTTTGGAAGGGATTCGTCCGGTGCATCTCCGGAAAAACGCCAGTAAGGATCAACGCCATCAATCTGTCAGGAACTGTTGCCCTTGGGTCTTGGTCTGTTTCTCGTCTCGGCTCTGGGTGGATACTGGTTCCTGACCCATCTCTACTTCACCCGCTACGGCGCTCTGCGTGATTCCGGTTACCATGTCTTCTTCCGGGCCGCGGTCTCGGCGGCATTCTGGCGGGGATTGGACACTTGATGGTTCTTCCTCTGCACTATTATTGGTCTTGGATAGACCCGGCATGGACGTCGTACGGATCAATCCCCTACTCCTCGACGGCAATACTGCCGAGTGCCCTGTTGGGCTTCGTGCTGCCGTTTGTGGGCAACCGTTTCTACAGCGAAGAACAGGCCGCTTGACGAGTAGCAGAAAGAGGCGGTGACCTCATTGAGTTGCTCGTCGCGGAATCCATCGAGAATCAAAGGCTGGTTGAGATCTCGCTGAAGAGCAGAAAGGTATACATTGGCTTCCCCCTCAAGAGCGGAATCGAAAGCCAGGGTGAGGGCGATATTAAGATCGTCCCGATGGCTAGCGGCTACCGCGATAAAGACAAACAGGAGTTGGTAGTCAAGACCAACTATGCGCCTATGATATGGAGGTCCCTTGAGGGGTCATCCGGATTGGCGTATGGAGATTTTCGGGTCGTCATCCCCATGACGGAGATCATGACCGCCCGGATTTTCCTCCCTGAGGCATACGAACTCTTCCGGCAATAGGAACCCTTCGGCAATCAGGCTAGGAGCCTGCGCCGCAGAAATCGATCTACTGCGAAAGCGGTAGAATCGGTCCATATTTCCTCGATTTCTCGGCGAATAGAACAACTATGCACCTCCAAATCGAGAAAATCTGGCCTCGATTCCCCACTTTCTCGCTACGATCATTTCTACCGCGCAGACTCTAGTGGTGCAGAACCCCGTCAAGGTTGATGGCGCTCGCCAACATTCGATGAGGAATTCGACCGGAAGTTGAGTGGCTCCGACCCTGGGTCCGCTAGAGCCGGACGATGGTCCCGGAATGGGCCGATGCCCCGCGGGTCAGGGCTCCGTCCGGCTGGCAGACGGGCGCGGCGTCGTAGTAGACTGGGCTCGAAAACGATGGACCCATGGGCAAGATCCAAGTCGTTTTGAATGGTCTGCAGCACCGGGTGGAATTGGGCCGCAGTGTGGCGGATCTGGTTCAGGATCTGGAGCTTGAGGGGGGTCGGGTCGCGGTCGAAATCAATGAGCGGATCGTCCGCCGTGCCCGGTGGGCCGAGCAGGAAATCCAAAGTGGCGATCGGATCGAAATCGTTCATTTCGTGGGAGGAGGGGCCGTGGAAGATACGCTGACCATAGCCGGACGTGAGTATCACTCCCGTTTGCTGGTGGGAACGGGGAAATACGCGACCTTCGGCCAGATGGAGCAGGCCTTGGAGGCCAGCGGGGCCGAGTTGGTCACGGTGGCCGTGCGGCGCGTCAATCTGACCGACAAGACTCGAGAATCCCTCCTGGACCACATCGACCCCAACCGCTACCGGCTGTTGCCCAACACCGCCGGCTGCTACACGGCGGCCGAAGCGATTCGATACGCCCGGCTGGGGCGGGAGGCGGGCCTGTCGAATCTGGTCAAGCTGGAGGTGATCGGAGACGAGCGCACGCTGTTCCCCGACAACGAAGCCTTGTTGGAAGCCACGCACGTGCTGGTCAAGGAAGGATTCGTGGTGCTCCCCTACACCAACGACGACCCCATCGTCTGCAAGCGGCTGGAGGATGCGGGAGCGGCGGCGGTGATGCCGTTGGGAGCCCCCATCGGTTCGGGCCTCGGCATCCAGAACCCCAACAATATCCGCATCATCCTGGAGTTCGCCTCGGTTCCCGTCATCGTCGACGCCGGTGTCGGGACCGCTTCCGACGCCACGCTGGCCATGGAGCTGGGGATCGACGGAGTCCTCATGAACACCGGGATTGCCGGCGCCAAGGATCCGGTGTCCATGGCCCGGAGCATGAAACTGGCCGTGGAGTCGGGTCGTCTGGCCTATAAGGCGGGGCGGATTCCCCGCAAGCTCTACGCCACGGCGAGCAGTCCTCTGGAAGGCGTGCTGGGTTAGCCCGGGACCGGTTTTTTCCAAGATCGCACCAGCCGCATCGATGCCGACGCGATTTCCCAAAGCGGCGTACAGCAGGAAAGGAACCCGGTGAAGACGGTTCAGGTCAGCCTTCCCGGCCGCAGCTATGACATCCTGATCGGTCCCGGTCTCCTGGCCGAGGTCCCGAGGCTGCTGAGCGACCGCGAGACGACCCGGAGGCTGTTCCTGGTCTCCAATCCCACGGTCCACGAACTCTACGGCGAGCGGCTCATGCAGGGTCTCGCGGACTTCGGGTTCCGGGTATCGGAGATTCTGATACCGGACGGAGAATCCCACAAGACACTCCGAACCGTCGAGCGGATCTACGGACAGCTCGTGACCGGCGGCGCGGATCGCTCGTCGGCCCTGTTGGCCCTGGGTGGCGGCGTGACCGGAGACATCGCGGGATTCGCCGCTGCCACCTTCATGCGGGGAATTCCGTATATCCAGATCCCGACGACGATGGTGGCTCAGGTGGACAGTTCAGTTGGAGGCAAGACCGGAGTCAATCATGGTCTGGCCAAGAACATGGTCGGTTCCTTCTGGCAGCCGAGCCTGGTCTGCATCGACCCGGAAACCCTTCTCTCCTTGCCTCAACGAGAGTATCAGTCCGGACTCTATGAAGTGTTCAAGTACGGCCTCATCCGGGACGCCGAATTCTTCGATTGGCTGAACGCGTCGCTGGAAGAGATCCAGGCCCGGAAGGCCCCGGTGATGCAGCAGTTGATCCAGCGCTGCTGCCAGATCAAGGCGCAGGTCACCGCCCAGGACGAACGCGAATCGGATCTGCGGCGAATACTGAACCTGGGACATACCTTCGGTCACGGACTGGAATCCGCCGTCCGATTTCAGGGGGTGACCCACGGGGAAGCGGTAGCCTACGGAATGATGGCTGCTGCTCATCTCTCGCATTGGCGCACGGGTCTTTCACGGGAGTCACGGGACCGGGCAGTGCAGTCGATCCGGGAGATCGGGCCTCTGCCAACGATCGATACGGTGCCCACGGGTCGCGTCGTGGAGGCCATGAAGCGGGACAAGAAACGCCGGAATCAACGTACGGTCGTCGTGTTGCTGGCGGCGATCGGGATCACCCGGATCCGGGACGACATTCCAGACCAGGACCTGGCGCGGGCCTGGGACCAAGTGAAGCAAGTGAAATAGCGGTCGCCGGGGATTGCCGTCGCGGGTTCCGGGGATTCAAATGGAGGATAATAGCCCGTGGCAAAAGTCGTCGCGGCATTCGACCGGGTCTGCATCGTGCGCGGACTGCGTTGCGCCTCGGTCACATAGGGTCGAATATGCTCCCTCACCGCGCCTGGTCCGGCGGGCGCAGCCCCGGTCTCGGTGCTACGCGGGACTTTCACCACGGACTGATAAGGAATCGGGGCGGATCCGCCGGATGTTCGGCGCCATTGCCCCCCGATACGACCGGGCCAACCGTCTTCTCTCCCTGTCCGTGGACCGGCGCTGGAGGCGGGTGACGAGGCGCGAGCTGGAACGCCGGCTGCCGTCGGAACCGCGGATATTGGACCTGTGCACGGGAACCGGGGACCTGGCCCTGGAGCTCTCCAATGTGGGTTCGGTGGTGGCGTGTGACTTCTCTCATCCCATGCTGGTTTTGGGTAAGAAGAAGGCGTCCCGTTCCGCAAACGGCCGTCGTGTTGCGTTCGCCGAAGGGGACGCGCTGAGACTCCCCTTTCCGGACCGGTCCTTCGACGCCGTCAGCATCGCGTTCGGATTGAGGAATCTGGAGAGCTACCGCCAGGGTCTGGCCGAAATGCATCGGGTGCTCCGACCCCGAGGCGTGTTGGCCATCCTGGAGTTTACGCTCCCCACTTTGCCGCTGTTCAGGTCGCTGTACCTGTTCTATTTCGTGCGGATCCTGCCTCGACTCGGCGGTTGGATCTCGGGACACGGACCAGCCTACGACTATCTCTCCCGGTCGGTGCGACAGTTCCTCGCGCCCGAGGATCTGGACCGGTTGCTGGAGAGGGCGGGGTTCCGCGAGATCCACCACCGAACCCTCTCGGCCGGGATCGCATGTCTTCACCTGGGCCGAAAATCGAGATCGGGTGGCTAGGACTGCCCTTTACCCACATATTGCACAGGGCAAATTAGCCGTCCGGTTTCATTCATGTTTCTTCTCGTAAAGCGAAGCCCAGACACATGCCGTAGAGCGTGACGTAGCCCTGCCACATCAGTTGATGCCCAGGTGGGGAGTCGTGTTTACGAGCCAGATATCCTCCCAGGCGGGCCAGCACGAGCACGGCCGCCCCCAGGTCTTCCGGCGCTGGGAATCCTCGCGACGCGGCAAACGCCCCCAGGACCCGAATTTCCAGATCCGAGAACAACAATTGCGCCGGCAGGTCCGGGTCCTCTCGCCCCAACAGCGTCATCAGCATGATCCGCCAGGCGATGACGGCGTGCATGGCGATGGCCCGTTTCAGACGTTCGGCGGTTTGGTGCTGGAGCTGTTGTACCCGGCATCCGGTCTTGAGCACCCGGAAATAATCCTCCACCCGCCAGCGCAGCGCATACCATCTCAGCAGTTGCTGCGCCGTCTCGACATCGGTCACCGGCAGGGTGGTGAGCAGGAACCATTCCAGGCGCTTCCCCTGCGCCGGCGGCGCGACCTCCCGCGCGTGCACCACCGACAGTCTCAGCGACGGGATGCCGGTTGGGTTCCCGCGCGGCGCCGGAATCGTCAGGGTCTCGTAGCGCAGTTCCATCCGAGCCACCCGCGCCAGCCGCCGCGGGCGGGCCGCCTGCTTGCTGGCCTTGATCCGCGCACTCTGACGCTTCACCTCCAGCAGCATCCGGGCCCGCACCGGCGCCGATCGCAGGCGCCCGAACAGCTTCCGCTTCTGCTCCGGGTCCGGATCCGCGCTT
Organism: Acidobacteriota bacterium; assembly: GCA_965263035.1. Taxonomy (GTDB): domain Bacteria; phylum Acidobacteriota; class UBA6911; order RPQK01; family JAJDTT01; genus JAJDTT01. The sequence goes on along the minus strand of OZ253580.1, from coordinate 1,423,205 downwards.
TTCCCGGCCGCCTTCGCCGGGGTCTTCCTCTTCAGCACCCGATCCTGCTTCGCACGCACCAGCAACTCCACCTCCGGAGACGCTCGTTGCTCGGCGAACAGTGCGAAAAAATCCGCCTCCCGGTCCACCACGCTGACCACCCGCACCCCGTCGAGGGACCGCGACACCTCGGCGCAGTCCCGAAGTCCCTCGATCCAGCGATACGTCTTCTTCTTTTTCCGCGTGGCCACCGGTCCCGGCTTCGGCGCGTCCAGCTTCGCCCGCAACACCCCCAGCGGCAGCCCCGTCTCACTCACCACCAGCGTCGCGTGCAGATGCAGTCCCCGCGCCGTCGCTCCCGTCTGGTTGCGCCCGATCACCCCCAGTCCCTCACACCGGCCGTGCCGCGTGAAGTTCAGATCGCTCCCGTCCTGGATGCACAGCACCGTCCGCTGCCCCTGCATCCGCTGCCGGGTCCGCTCCCGGTGCGGGGCCAGGATGTTGGACACCGTCACCGCCGAGGCTTCCGGCTGGTCGATCAGCCGGTAGTATCCCTTGACCGCCGCCGGATCGCCCCGCGCCACTCCCGTGAACGCCCGCCCCGGCTCCTGCGCCTGACGGTGCGCACTCTCCACCAGTCGCCGACTCAAGCGCCGGTCTCCCAGCGGCGCCCCGCCCAACTCCTGCTGAGCCCAGCCCTCTCCCTCCAGTCCCTCGCCCTCCGACATCGGTTCCACTCCCCGCCTCGGCGCCGGTCCCACCCCCAACCGCCGACGCCAATCCCGGCACAACTCATACCCATAGATCGCCTTGCTCGTCTCCGCACCCCGGTGCGCCCGATCTTGCCGGCCTCGACCCTGCGTCTTCCCCAGAACCCTCCAGTTCGTGGCGCGCAAACTGGCCCCATCGTGGCGAGCCGTCTCCACGAAGGTCTCCACCAGCCAGGGACGGTAGCCGTAGCGCGCCTGGAACTCCGGACCCAGCCGCCGCAACACCTCCCCCAGCACCCGGGAGGCCAGATTACGACACCTCACTGACGGACGGATCAGAAACCGGCTCAGCCCCACCACCCGGTGCAGGTGCGCCCGGCGTTGTTCCTCATCCCATCCGATCCAGCGGTCCCGGTCCCGCAACCGCAACGCCGCCGCCCCGAACCCCAAGCCCCCCAGCCAGCCGTGGGCCGAGCCCACCAGATAGCGTAGTTGAGCACCCACCAACGGCCCCGCGCCCCGTGGATGCTCTCGCGCCATCAACTCGTTCCAGAGCGCTCGTTGCGGACCCGTCTCCACCAGAATCAACTCCAGCTCCCGCACGCCGTCCACCGTCTCGGGCACTTCCACCGGCTCCGGCACCGCACGGCCCAGTCCTCGGGGCCCGCAATGTTTCACCCGCCGTCGCGGCGTCGGCAGACGAATCCGTCCGCCCGCCTCCAGCTCCCGGAGCGCCTTCAGGCAGCCGCTCCGTTGCGCCCGCCCTCGGGCATCGTGAAATCCAAACTCCGAGCAGACCCGGTCCGCCAGCGCCGTCCGGTGGGCGAACTTCTCCCGCCTCATCACGGCGTGCAAACGATCCAACTCTCGGCTCAAGGTGCGCTTGATCTGGTTCTGAACTACCATGTCGTGAAGACTACGACAGGCATTCTTGTTTGTCCAGCACTATTTGTGGGTATAGAGCAGGGCTAGGAGTCTGCGCGGTAGAAATGATCGTAGCGAGAAAGTGGGGAATCGAGGCCAGATTTTCTCGATTTGGAGGTGCATAGTTGTTCTATTCGCCGAGAAATCGAGGAAATATGGACCGATTCTACCGCTTTCGCAGTAGATCAATTTCTGCGGCGCAGCCTCCTAGTCCCTCACAGCTTCATCTCCGGAAAGAGGAGCCGCCAACCCAGTTGAGTCGGCGGAAAGCTGCGCAGTCCCGACCGGATGGCATCGGCGTCGTATCGGATACTGGCCAGGTCCGAAAGATGAAGGCTCAAGGAGCCCCCGCGGATCGTTTCTCCCTCCACACTCAGGTTGGAAAGCCAGAGTCCTCCTACGATCTGGGCACGGTCTTTCAGAATGACGCCTCCCCCACCCAGATGAAGCAGGATTCCCCGGAACCGGACGTCTCCCTGCAGGATCAGGTTCCCCCGGGCGATGACGACCCCCGACACCGCGCCTGACAGGGTTCCTCCCTCCGGAAGATGGACAATCCCGGTGGCCGACGAGAGGGCCGGCAGCTGATCCTGAAAGTGCCTCCAGAAGACAGCTTGGAAAAGGGAACGATAACGAGGGTCCTCACGGTATGCCGCAGTCGAGTCCCGAAGAGAAGGTTCCGGTCCGGCACCCCGGATCCGGCCGGCTTGGGCCGGATTGAGGTTCCGCAGAAACTCGGTGCCGAGTCCATCGCCTCCCAGGGAGAGGAGGCGGACCGCCGGTTCTCGGTGTCCACCGTCCAGGAGAAAGTCGCTTCCCACCCAATGGAAGTCTCCGTCGTCTCCCGCCAGGGTGAGCGCGCTCCGGAGTCGAAATGCAGTCTCCTGCAGAAGGCGGGATTCGATCAGAGTCACGCTGTTGTGGGTGGAAGCCAGGAAGGGGTTCTGCAGTTTGAGAGGAGCGATCCCCATGCTCCGGACCAGGACCACTCCGTCCCGGTCCTGGTGGGCCGGCTCCTCGGGGTTGTTGGAAAACCTCAAGTAGAAACGCCCCCCTCCAGGGTCCGGGTAACCGTTCGGCAGCAGCCGGTTCCGGCCACGAGACGGGAGTCCGTCGTCGCGGTCGGGTGTCCAACTCTCCGGGTCCAGACGGTGAGCCTCCGAAAAGGGGAGAGGATTTCTCCATTCGGGAAAATCGGTTCCGGAGAAGGAACCGTCGGGACCGGAAAGGAGTTCGTCGACATCGACCAGGGGAAGAAGGCCGCGAGCGAATTCGATCCCGTTCTGGGCCAGAAACAGACTGTAGAGTTGCGCCTCGACCCCTTGGAGCAGTCTCCACTGGATCAGGTTCTGCACGCTCAGGGTCCAGACCAGAGTCGCGACCAGAGCCGTCGTGAGCAGGGCGGCCAGCAGGGCAAGTCCTGCTTCCGATTCCGATTTCCGGAGTTCATCAATCCCGGGGAGGGAAGAGGTTGGGCCGGTAGTTCCGAAGCGTGAATTGGATCGTCTCAACGGTCTCTCCGTCCCCTTTCCAGTACATCAGGTTGGGGCTGACGGCGCCGGTGAGGCGAAGGCTCAGCAACCGTCCTTGCATCAGAATTTCCCACTGCCGGATGTGTTTCAGGACGGCTTGAAAGCTCCCCCCGCCGCTCTTGAGTTGCAAATGCTCCGTCCGGCAGCGGAGCGACAGGCTCTCGAAATTGCCGTCGACTCGCCCGTCGGGAAACCCGTCCTTCCCGTCCAGGTCGGACTCGATCTGGAGGATTCCGGACTGGATCAGGATTCCGTCCCCGGCCCGGTTCCACTCCCGGTTGCCCGCTCCCAGGATCCACCCACCCAGCAGGACGGGGGCCAGGATCAGGTTCCGGTCCCGTTCCATCAAGCGTGTGAGATTGGTGACGGTGGTCTGAACCTGGTCGAACATTCCCAGAAAAAGAGAGAAAAGGAGCGCCGAGGCAGCGGTGGCCAGAAGCGCCTCGATCAGGCTGAATCCCCGTTCCCCCTCTTTCGTCTTCGCCCCGCGGGGTCCCGCCGGCGAATCAATCGGGCTCATTCGGACGCCTCCATTCAGGGTAGCGATCGGAGCACCTCCCAACTTGAGGCGTTCTCGTCCTCGGTGCCCGAGACGTTCAGGCGCCACAACAAGGGTCCGTCCGGCACCAGGACGATCCTCTCCCCTTCCGGCTCCCGGGAGCGGGCCTCTTCGCCCCGGTTCCACCGTTGCAGAATTTCCTGGCGCCGTTTTTCCATGATGGCGTAGTTGCCCAGGGTCAGAGCCATGGTCTGGATCAGGGAAAGGACGGCGACGGTCAGTATCGTTGTGGCCATCAGGTGCTCCAGGAGGGCGAACCCGTCCTCGGCGCTGTCCCCGGCTATCCTCTCTGCCATCGAATCCTCCCGGCCGGCGAGATCACGATGCGGATCTTGCCGGCAGAGTTGCCCAGGACAAACGTCCCGCCCGGAGCGGCGGTCCCTCTGGAATAGAAGGATATTTCGCGGTTTGGCCTCCGGACGACCAGAACTCCCCTGGGGAGGGTCAGCCAATGTCCGGTCTCTTCCCCTGCCGGTGCAATCGTGGCTCGTCCCCCGTCGGGTGAAACTCGGATCTGTACGGTCAGATTCCGCCCGATGGCCGCGGTACGCCCCTGCTCCAGGAGGGAGAGAAAGAGATGAGACCCCTGCGACAGTCTCCAGTGATCCCGCACCTGCTGATAGGCCGGCCATGCCAGCGAGGCCAGAAAGCCGATGAGCAGGCAGGTCAACGTGACTTCCAGCAGCTGATAGCCGTGAGCATTCCCACGTGCTGGGGATCCGGTTCGGACACGCCCCTCCCCAGTGGCCACTCCGGTGAAATGAGTTGGAAGCGCAGTTGCGGGAAACTCCAGCAGACGAGTCAGCAGTACAGCGTTGGCAGCGATGGTCTCACCTCTTTTCGTGTGTTGGCTTCACAGAACTCAAACGATCTCTGCTGGAAAAGCATGAATATTGTCTTCGGGGAAGCAGGGGAAATCAGGAAAGAGGAAAGAGGGTGGGTAGTTGACGCGCAGGGGGGCGCAGAATGGGAAATGATCTCATCGGGGGCATCTGAGCCGGACTAACTCGATGCCTTGTTTCTCCGGTGACTTCACCGGATCCCGCCCCATAAGAAAGCTCTCCTCTCCTCTCACGCCCAAGTCACATACCTCGAGTGAGATCGAGTTATCTCAGAGCCAGCCGCCACCTTATCTCTCTTTCCTCTTTCCTCTTTCCTCTCCGACGTCGATTTCCAGCAGGCGCTCGTCGCTCGCCGGGTCTACCAGGATTCGGATACGGACGGGGTCTTCCACGGGCAAGTCGAGCTTTTCGCCCCATTCGATGATGACGACGGCTTCCCGCTCCAGGATCTCCTCCATACCGATGGAATGGAAGTCGTCCGCTCCCTCCAGGCGGTACAGGTCGACATGGTAGATGGGACCGCGAGCCGACGGGTACTCGTTGATCAGGGTGAAGGAGGGACTTCGGACCAGGGAGAGATCTTCGACCTCCAGACCGGCTGCCAAGGCCTGGGTGAACACCGTCTTGCCGGCTCCCAGCTCTCCAGAGAGGAGGACCACACGCGGAGGGTGCAGCGTCTCACCCAGCCTGAGGCCGATGCGCCGTGTCTCCTCTTCGCTGCTGGAGCGAAGGATCTGGCTAGCCCGCATTTCCCACCGGGTCGCTGTGCCGCCCTCCACGGCCGCGCAGCTGGAGGAAGGCCGATCCCAGGTGATCGATGATGTCTGTGGCCGCCAGCGAGTCCATCCCCCGCGTTTGGGCCGCCAGATCGCCGGCCAGGGAATGGAGGTAGACGGCGGTGACGACGGCGTCGGTGGTCTGCGGCGGAGAGACGCGGGCCTGGGCCCGATACTGGCCCAGGAAAGAGGTGATCACGCCCGTAAGGACGTCGCCGCTTCCTGCGGTGGCCATTCCCGGGTTTCCCAGCGGACAGGCATAGACTTGGCCGTCCGGCGACGCCACCAGGGTCCGGAACCCCTTGAGCACGAGCCAGAGATTCCGGTTCCGGGCGAACTCGCGGGCGATGGAGATCCCGTTTTCCGTAATTTGCGGAATGGAATGGGCCGTCAGGCGGGCAAACTCGCCCGGGTGGGGAGTGATGACGAGGGGTTGCCCCTTCAGGTTGACCAACTCGTGGGCCCGGCCGGCATAGGCGTTCAAGGCGTCGGCATCCAGGACCAGGGGAACCTCGGCCTCCCGCGTCAGCCGGCGAACCACGTCGACGGTTTCCTTCTCCGTGCTCAGGCCCGGCCCCAGGCCGGCGGCGTCCTTGCCCTCCAATAGTTCCAGAATGCGATCGATTCCGGACGAGGCCAAGGTTCCAGCGGGCGTGGACGGCACCCCTTCCGTCATGATCTCAGGCTGGAAGGAGGCCATCAGTGGTTGGACGGCGTCGGGGGCCAAGCCCGTCACCAGGCCGGACCCGGATCTCAACGCGGCTCGGGAGGCCAGGGCGCCGGCCCCGGTCTTGCCCCGGCTCCCCGCAATGACCGCCACATGCCCGAATGTGCCCTTGTGGGAGAACGCCTTTCGGGCCGGCAGGACCGCCCGGATCCGGGCAGGCATCATCAGGTTCAGAAAGTGTTCCGGTGTATCCAGCACCTGGAGGGGCGTCCCGATGGGAGTGACGTAGATCTGTCCGAACGTCTCCGGCTCCTGGTGAAGAATGTGGGCGATCTTGGGGGCCGTGAAGGTGACGGTGGCGTGAGCCCGGACCGAGGGCCCGATAGGCCGGAGGCCGTCGGAGGGGGTACCCGTCGGGATGTCCACGGCCAGCACGAAGGCGCCGCTGCCGTTGACGTCCCGAACCACCTCTGCGAGCAGTCCGGTTACGGGACGTCCGAGCCCGGTTCCCAGGAGGGCGTCCACCAAGATCCGGCAGCTGCCGAGGATGGGCGCAACCTTCGTCCACTCCTCCCGTGAGGTGACGGACACCACCTCTCCACCGGATTTCCGGTACGCCTTCAACTGGACGGCGGCGTCTCCCCGCAGCTGCCCGGGTCTGCAGAGCAGGACCACCGTCGGGGAAGATTCGCGGCGCGCCAATTGGCGCGCCAGGACCAGACCGTCTCCGCCGTTGTTCCCTTTGCCGCAGAGAATCACGGTGGAGCGGCTGGCAAGCCGTTCCCCGAAGTGGGATTTTAGGACCTGATACAGGTTCAGCCCGGCGTTTTCCATCAACAGCAGGCTGGGGAGTCCGCAGTCCCGGGTGGTGAGCCGGTCCACGGTCCCCATCTGGGACGCGGTCAGTATCTTGACCCAGGAGCGGACCTCTCCGCCGAGGAAGACGGGTGGCCTTGAGCTATTGAACCCGGAAGCTTGTGGAAGCATCGGAATATGGTGAAGGAAGTTAGCAGAGATGCGGCGCACATGGAAAGACCGTAACGGTTCCGGCGTGTTCTTGGCAGATCTGCCTGACTACGGATATACTGAATGTCAGTCCCTAACCCTCATGAGGACGCTACCATGACCAAACGAACCAGAATCCCATTGACTCTCGTGACCGTGGCCCTGGTGCTGCTGGCGAACGTGCCGACACAATCCGGGCGCAAACACGGGGATGTGGAAAATATCGGCAACCGGGATATCAACGGGAAGGTAGCCATGATCTTCCCGAACTTCGTGTCGCTGGAGAAGGAGATCCATTTGGGCGCCCAGTACGCCCAGCAGATCGAGCAGACTGCCCGGCTGGTGGAAGATCCTGTAGTGATCGAGTACGTCGACGGACTGGGACAGTACATCGTGAAGAACTCCGACGCGAAAGTTCCCTTCGTGATCCGCGTGCTCGATTCCGAAGAGGTGAACGCCTTCGCCTTGCCAGGCGGCTACTTCTTCGTGAACAAGGGGCTGATCCTGGAGGCCGAGGACGAGGCCGAGCTGGCCGGGGTCATGGCTCACGAGATCGCCCACGTGACGGCCCGGCATGCCACCGAGAGGATGACCAAGGGCCAACTCATGCAGTTCGCGGCTCTGCCGGCCCTGATCTTCACCGGTGGCTGGGCTCAGTACGCGCTCTATCAGGGGCTGGGAATGGGCATGAACCTGGCGGTTCTGGGCATTACCCGCAAGTCGGAGGTCGAAGCCGATCAGTTGGGGACCCAGTACCTCTGGAATACGGGATACGACCCGCAGGGATTCATTTCCTTCTTCGAGAAGATGCAGGCCAAGGACAAGAACCGGCCCGGCAAGTTCGCCAGCTTCTTTCGGACTCACCCCTCCTTCGAGAACCGGATCACCCAGGTGAACAAGGAGATCTCGCATTTGCCGGCCAAGGACGAGTACGTGGTCAGCACTTCCGAGTTCGACCGGGTGAAGGCGCGGCTGATCCAGATGGATCGTGCGGAGATCCGTCCGGGGCAGGGCGGAACCAAGAGCGGCGCTTCCCGCCCCACCTTGAAGCGTCGGACCAACGACCGGGACGATCGGGAAGAGCCCACGTTGAAGGGCGACCGACCGACGTTGAAGCGGCCCTCCCTGAAGCGGACGCGGCCGAGCGAGTCCGAGTCCGAGCCCGAGTCTGAGCCTGAGTCCGAGAATTGACGGCACGCATTCCGGCGTCTCCGGCAGGTTCCGCGTAGCGCCGGTCGAATGCCGCGACCACCTTCAGCGCCGGCTCCTGGGAGGGTCCTCCCCCGGTGGCCGGCGCTTCGAGCCCTTAACCCCACCTCCAGGTTGTTGAAACAATCTTCCCGTGTCGTTCGTACACCATAAGGGTGGAACCTCGTGGTACATTCCGTGGTGAAAGTCCCCAATGGCAACCGTCGAATGGTGCGGGGACCTTCACCAAAGTTTGCCGAGTCTCGAGCTATCCAGGAGATGCAATGAAGATCGTCACAGGAATCATTCTTCCCATCTTTCTCGTATTGGCCGTGTCCTTTTTGCGGGGTGGCCCTCAAGGGAAGGCGGCCACGGATCAGACCGGGCCAAAGATGCCGGAAATCGACCGGCCCGAGTCGTGGGCGGATCGGATGCGCCGTGAGAAACCGGTACGGGAGTTGAGTGTCAAGGACGCCATCCGCCTGTCGTTGATCAACAACCTGGAGATCTCCATCGAGGACTACAACGAGGATCTGAACCGACAACTGATCTTTGGAACCAAGGGCTTCTACGATCCCAGGATCCAATTCGAGGTGGGCTGGGCGGCCACTGAGAATCCGGCTCGGTCCATCCTGGACGCGGGTCAGGGCATTCCGGTGAACACCACGGACCGGATCTATTTCGACAGCTCGCTGGTGCAGAATCTGCCTAACGGAAGCAGCCTCACCTTGAACTTCAACAACAACCGTTTCAGCACCAACAGTTCCTTTTCCTTCATGAATCCCTCTTTTGGATCCAACATCGCGGTTATCTTGCGCCAGCCGCTCTTGAGGGGATTCCGCGAGACCTGGACCCGGCGCCAGCTCAGGATCTACAACCTGGAGACCGAGATCAACGACAGCCAGTTTCAACAGAAAGTGTCGGAGATCGTCCAACAGGTGCAGAATCAGTATTGGGAACTGGTGTTCGCGATCGAAAGCTACGAAGCCATTCGCAAGTCCATGGAGCTGGCCATCATCCAGCACGAGAACAATCAGAAGCGGGTCCGGATCGGCGTCATGGCGCCCATCGAAGTCACCGCCTCTCGGGCCGAAGTGGCCACGCGAGAGCAGGAGATGATCCAGTCGGAGGTTCAGATCATTACCTCCCAGAACGGACTCAAGCGTTATCTGGCGCCGGACCCGACGGCGTCCATCTGGAATCTGACGCTGATCCCCACCCAGCGTCCTCAAGTCCAGGATTTGGTGATCACTCTGGATGAGGCCATCGCCAGGGCCATGGAGAGGCGTCCCGAACTGAAACAAAATCAGTTGGCACGGGAACAGGTCGAGGTGGACCGGGAGTTCTTTCAAAAGGATGGACGACCCAGCGTGGACCTGGTGGCGAGCCTGACCAATACGGGGCGCGCCGGAGAGGTGTTCGGAAGCGAGTTCGTGGATACCGATGGGGACGGCGTCCCCGACACCCGAATGCAGAACGTGCCTCAGCAGGGGAGTCCGTTCTACGGCGGTTTCGGAAATTCGTGGGGTCAGGTCTTCGGGTTCGACTACATCAACTACACTCTCGGTGTCAGCGTGGAGATCCCGCTGAAGAACCGGGCCAACGAGGCGGAGAGAGCGAGCATCCTGATCCGGGATCGCCGGCTTGCCAGTCAACTGAAGAACCAGCAGCAGATGATCATCGTGGAAGTGCGCAATGCCTACGAGACCATCGCCACCCAGAGGAAGCGCCTGGAAGCGGCCGGGGTTGCGCGCCAGCTCTCGGAGGCCCAGTTGGAGGGCGAGAACAAGCGTTTCCAGGCCGGCCTGTCCACCAACTTCGAAGTGCTCCGTTATCAGAGGGACCTGAGCCACGCGCAGGTGCAGGAGCTGAGGGCTCGGGTGGACTATCAACAGGCCGTGACCGACCTGGAGAAGGCCATGTACACCATCGTCGACAACAACGACATCGTACTGGCCCGCCGCGAATAGTCCGGCATTCGGGCAGCTCCGTCTCCTGGTGCAACCGGACCCTGCCAAGCCACGCGTATAATTGCGGGAGATGGATTGGATCGCAGTCGTGCCGGCCCTGGCCGGATTGGTGATCGGAAGCTTTCTCAATGTCTGCATTCACCGTCTCCCGCGCCGGGAGTCGGTCATTCGGCCCCGCTCCCGCTGCCCGAACTGCTCGAAACCGATATCGGCCGGGGACAACATTCCGGTCTTGAGCTTCTTGCTCCTCAAGGGCCGCTGCCGCGCCTGCCACCGGCGCATCTCTCTCCAGTACCCGCTGCTGGAGGCCGCGACCGCAGCTCTTTTTGTCACCGCCTGGATGCGGTTCGGTTGGTCCTCGGCCTTTGTGGTCAGCTGCCTGTTCCTGGCGTTGATCCTGGCTCTCACCGTCATCGACCTTTACCATCGGATCCTGCCCGACGTCCTGACGCTCGGAGGTTTGGCGGCCGGTGTCCTCCTGTCGCCTTTTCAGGATCCGGATTTCTTCCACTGGGAGGCGAGGACGGCGTCGCTCCCGGCCTGGGACCACCTGGGATTCTCCCTCCTGGGAGCCGGGGTGGGAGGTGGCTTTCTTTGGTTGATCGCCGCCCTCTACCGCCGTTTTTCAGGCATCGACGGGATGGGATTCGGCGACGTCAAGATGACGGCCATGCTGGGCGCCTTCCTGGGCTGGAAGTGTGCCTGGCTGAGCGTCTTCCTGGGTTCGGTGGTGGGAGCCGTCGCGGGCTCCATCTACATGCGGGCCCGCTCCAAGCGACGGAGCTACCCGTTGCCGTTCGGAACGTTCCTGGGTGTGGCATCGGCTGCGGCCGCCCTTTGGGGTCCCGAGATTCTGCGCTGGTACTTCTCCAATTGACGGCTGCTTGATGCGGATCAGCACCACACCTTTCCGGGTCAACGGGCGGGAATACCGGCCTCCGGCCAAGCCCCTGGTGGTGGTCTGCATCGATGGCTGCGGGCCCGAGTACCTGGAGGTCTCCAGGCGTCGGGGCCGCATGCCTCATCTGGACGGTCTGGCCGCAGGTGGATTCGAGTCCGTGGTCCGGGGCGCTCTCCCCTCCTTCACCAACGTGAACAATGCTGCCATCGTCTCCGGGGTCCCCCCGTCCGTGACTGGTATCAGCGGCAACTTCTTTCTCGATCCGCGGACCGGCCGGGAACTGATGATGAACTCATCCCGCTACGTCCGGTGCGACACCATTCTGGCGGCGGCGTCCCGTGCCGGCAGAAAGGTGGCTATGGTGACGGCCAAGGAGAAACTCCGTGACCTGCTCACGAAAGGCCTGAACGGAATCGCCTTTTCTTCCGAGCGAGCCGCCGTCGCCTCCGTCGAGACCCACGGCATCGCGAACCTGGAAGACCTGGTGGGCAGGCCACAGCCGGAGATCTACAGCGCCGACGCCAGCCTCTTCGTGCTGGCGGCCGGGGCCAGACTCATCCAGAGGGATATGGTCGATTTTCTCTTCCTCTCCCTGACTGACTACATGCAGCACAAGTACCCTCCCGAGTCTTCCGAGTCACTGGATTTCCACCAGGCGCTGGACCGGGAGATCGGCGCGCTGCTGGAGACCGGCGCCCGGGTTGGAGTGACGGCTGACCACGGAATGAATGCCAAAACCCGGCCCGACGGGAGCCCCAACGTCGTCTATCTCGAATCTCTGCTGAGAGATCGTTTCGGAGAGGGAAACCGAGTGGTCTGTCCCATCACGGACCCCTACGTCGTTCACCACGGCTCTCTGGGTTCGGCGGTCATGGTGCACGTGACCGAACCGCTCAAGACCGCTGCCGTGGCCGCTTGGATCCGCCGGCTGCCCGGCATCGACGAAGTCTACGACCGCACTGCGGCGTCGAGAGAACTGGACTTGCCGGCCGACCGCATCGGCGATCTGGTCGTGATGGCGGACGCCGGCGCCGTCATCGGCAGGACCCCTGCCGACCATGATCTGAGCGTCCTGAACCAACCTCTAAGGTCCCACGGCGGACGCCATGAAGAGATGGTCCCCATGCTGCTTTCCGAGCCTTTGAGCGACGAGTACCGGACCCGGGCGGCCCACGGAGCCCGGAACTACGAAATTTTCGACTACCTCTGCAACGGCGTCCACGCACCAGTTGGCGGGTGAACCGCCGCTCCGCTTCGCGTTTTTTCCATCTGGAGCGTTAGGCTCAGATAGGAAACCCAAGGGGCTCATTTATCTAACTTGACAGATCGTCCTAGAGATGTGTTTTCGCATTCACTATGAAGGTTCACACAATATTTCAGTGCCGAGCCAAGATGTCCAAGGGAGGGTTTCGGCATCTGGATTGGATCAGATCGGTTTTGAACCGCCTCTACAACTCCGCCCTGGAGGAGCGTAAGGACACCTGGGAGAAGGAAGAGAAATCCGTGACTCTATATGACCAGATGCGGGGTTTGACGCAGCAGCGGAGAAACGATCCGGACGGGCTCGGGGCCATTGCCGTCAAGGCCGAAAGGGGGATGTGGTTTCGCCAGGAGCGAGCCTTCCAGGCCTTCTTCCGGCGCTGCAAGGCTGGAGAGAATCCTGGGTATCCCCGGCTCCGATACAAGGCAGAGTGGGCCGGTCGGGAGTTCGTGGAAGTCAACCCACAAAACACGTCGCAGGACTGTCACCGTTTTGGTGCCCGGTATCGACCGGGAAGGAGCGAGACGTATCGCTGCTCAGCCTGCGATCTCAGAATGGACAGGGACCACAATGCAGCCCTGAACATTCTCAGGGCGGGGGTTCTTGCCCTGGGTGCCGAAACGTGGGCCAGTGGGCCGAGCGTGGCGCCGGAACTGTGTGCTGATGTCAAGTCAGATATATAAGCCCCAAACCCAAACCAAAGGAGGTGCACATGCGAAAGATTCTGTTGTTCTCGACCTTGCTGATGGCCATGCCCTGGCTCTGGTGTCCGGATGCCGCGGCTGCGGACAAGCTGGATCTGAATCAGGCGACCGTGGAAGAGTTGGACACCCTCCCCGGCGTCGGACCGTCAATCGCCAGACGAATCGTGACGTTCCGGGAGAAAAACGGAGCCTTCAAGCGGATTGAAGATCTGATGAACGTCCGTGGCATCGGAGAGAAGACCTTTCTGAGGCTCAGGGACCGGATCATGGTCAAGGCCCCCTCCTCCCCTTCCGAGGAAAAGGCGAAGCGCCCGTAACAGACCGTCCCTCCAAAAGGCTTGCGTCTCATGGAGATGCCGGCGATTGTCGTCGGTCATCTCGAGGGGCATGACACTGCGGACTCTGTTCCCGGAGGTCCCTGATGAGAGTCCCGCGCGGCATCGGTCCCGGTGCCGCGCGGGACTTTCGGTTAAACTGGCGGCCGCATGAGAGTCGAGCGTCTCGACCGCCGCCGGTTGCCGGGGCAGAGTCGGCTTTTTCTCCAGTATCTGCACGATTTCGACCGGGTCTCACCGCTCTATCCGGCCGGACCGGCGCACACCAGCCCGGAGGCTCTGCGCCAACGGGCCGAGGCCGCGCGGGGACGGGACTCCCGGTTGCCCCGCGAGAGTCTCGTCCGGATGCTGCACGATTTCAATGCCCGGGTGGGCTCGGGGCCCTCCACCGGCGAGAATATCGAGAAGCTGCGGGATTCGGGGACCGTGGCTGTGGTGACGGGCCAACAGCTGGGCCTCTTCGGCGGACCGGCCCTCTCCGTCTACAAGGCGCTGACCGCCGTGAGCCTGGCCCGGGTCCTGGAGTCTCAGGGGTGTCCGGCGGTTCCCGTCTTCTGGCTTCCTTCCGATGACTCTGATTTTCTGGAATCCCGTTCCACAGCCTTCTTCGGTCCGCAGGGATCGTTGTTGCATCTGGACTATTCCGGTCCCTCCCCCCCTTCGTCAACCATGGTGGGCACGGTTTCGTTGGAATCGGTGGGTGATCCCCTGAAGAGGCTCCAGGACGGCGCTCCCACTTCCGAGTGTCAGGAAGCGATCCTTCGAACCCTCGAATCGGCCTTCGCGCCCGGCACGCCTTTTACCGATGCCCAGGGCCGTTGGCTCGCCCGGCTCTTTCGAAACCAGGGGCTCATTCTCTTCGACGCGCTCCAACCCGGATACAAGGGCGCGTTGAGACAGGTCTTCGAGACGGCGGTCCTGGAGCGGAAACGTCTGATCCGCTCCTTGCAGACCCGCGGGCGGAAGCTGGAGGCGGATGGCCACCGCGTGCAGGTGCCCGTGGACAGCTCAGAGTCACTCCTCTTCTGGCTCGAGGGGAGACGGCGTTACAAGTTGGAGTACCGATCCGGAGCCTATTGGAGCCGCGGTAGCCGCTCTCTCCGGCTGCGGCCGGAAGAGCTGCTGGAACGGATACGAACCGGAGTTGGTGAGTTCGGTCCCAACGTTTTGTTGCGGCCCATCATTCAGGACCACCTTTTCCCTACCGTAGCTTACGTGGGAGGGCCGGCGGAGGTCGCCTACTTCAGTCAGATCGGCGCCATCAGTCCCTACTGGAAGATTCAGTGCTGCGTGTTCCCCAGGGTCGGGGTAACGGTAGTGGACCGGAAGTCCCAGCGGCTGCTGAAAAAGCACTCGCTGGATCTGGTCGAGCTGCTCACCCTGGGCGCCTCCCGAATCACCCAACGTGTCGCCAGGACAGGAGCTTCAAAGCACGTCCTGGACGAGTTCGACCGGATCTCGGAAGTGGTCAGGGAGAGCCTGACTCGGCTACAGGGGGACATTGTCCGCGTCGATCCGAGTCTCGACAGGATGGTTCCCAGGGCTTGGAAGCGAGTCTTTTATCAGATGGACCGGGTGGAGAACCGATTTCTGGAAAACTATCGAAACCGCGACCGCGTCGCCGGCCGTCATCTGGACTATCTTCATACCCGTCTTCATCCCGAGGAGAAGCTGCAGGAACGGGTCGTCAACTTCAACCAGTTCCTGATGGAAGAGGGACCCGGGTTCATCGATGGCCTGTTGGAAACGATCGACCCCTTCTGTATGGGCCACCAGGTGATCCATGTGTGAACAGGAACGAGTCGACGTTCTCGCCGTGGGCGCGCATCCCGACGACGTCGAGCTGGGTTGCGGCGGGACGCTGCTTCGCCTGAAGTCCCTGGGTCGCCGCACAGGCGTCGTGGATCTGACACGGGGCGAGTTGGGAACCCGCGGTACGATTGAGACCCGGGCCCTCGAAGCCCGTCGCGCGGCTGCTCTCCTGGGTCTGGACTTCCGGCTGAACCTGGGGTTGAGAGACGGGGATCTGAGTCTCGATGAGGAGAGCCGTCTGGAATTGATCCGAGTGATCCGCCAGTACCGGCCCAAGCTGGTCCTGACTCATTCCAGATGGGGCCATCCGGACCACGGCAAGGCAACGATTCTGGTAGAGGAGGCGGTTCACCATGCCGGCCTGGCGGCCATCGAAACGTCTCAACCGCGTTTCCGTCCGCAGCGGATCGCCTACTGGACCCATTTCGATCAGCCGGTCGTACCCCACTTCGGAGTGGACATTTCGGACCACTACGAGCAGAAGGAGCGCGCTTTGGAGGCCTTTGCGTCCCAGTTATTTCGCTCGGACTCGAGCGAGCCTGCCACCTATCTCAGCGATCCTCGGTTCCTGGAAAGGATCCGGAGTTTCCACACGCACGTGGGGAGTCTAGTAGGATGCTCCTTGGCGGAGGGTTTCCTCATGTCCCGGCCTCCCCGGATCGGGGACCTGACCGATTGCTGAATTGAACGCCCCCCGGCTCCCGGCCAGGTCCGGCGGGCCGCTTCGGGGACGACACCGAGATGTTCGATCGCCAGTCTCAAGTCTACGGCAACCTCCTTCAGGCGGCGGACATCGCCGTCGCCTTTCTGGCCTTGACCCTGGCCTATTTCTCCCGATCCTTGCTGGTGGAATTGGCGCCGGCCTTGATCGCGCCCGCATTCCATCCGGTTCTGCTGCCCTATTCCCGTTACCTGGTCTATCTGCTGGCCGTGTTGCCGATTTGGATTCCCATCCTCCGGATGACCCAACAATACTCTCGCTTCTACCAGGTCTCCGCCTCCCAGCACCTGTTCCGCATCGGCCGCTTCGTCTGCGCCGCCGGTCTTGCCGTGGGTTTCATCGTCTTCGTGTTCGACCTGGATGTGAGCCGGCCCGTTTTCTTCAATTTCATCGGACTCTCCGGTCTCTTTCTGGGCTTGAACCGCATTCTGCTGCATTGGATCTTGAGGACCCGGAACGTCAACGAGCACCATCAGGTCAAGATCCTGGTCGTGGGAATCGACTCCCGGGCCCAGCATGTCAGCGAGGTGCTGGTCCGGTTCCGAAAGTGGGGCTACCACGTCGTCGGACATCTGGCGCCTGGAGAAACCTGGACCGAGGCCCCCGGGATACGGATTGTGGGATCGCTCAAGGATCTTCCCGACTTGGTCATGGACCGGCTGATCGTGGACGAGATCATATTCGTGGACGCTCAGCCCGAGGACAACCGCCAGTTTCAGGAGGTTCTGAAACTGTGTGAGGAGCTCGGAATCCGGACCCGGATCGCCGCCGACTTCTTCCCCGCATCCGCCTCCAGGCTATCGCTCGATTTCCTGGAGGAGCTTCCCCTCATCACCTTCTCCATGGCTCCGGACCAGAGCGTGGCCCTGGTGGTCAAGCGGATCATGGATTGTGTCCTGGCGTCGGCTCTGCTGGCGCTGGCGTCCCCCTTCATGCTCCTGATCATGGCTCTGATCAAGTTCACCTCACCCGGATCGGTCTTCTATCGTCAGGTTCGGCGCGGGCTCTACGGCCGGGAGTTCCGGCTGGTCAAGTTTCGCACCATGGTCGAAGGGGCCGAGGACCAGCTCCGGGAACTCCGGCATCTCAACGAGATGGACGGTCCGGTGTTCAAGATGCGCAACGATCCCCGCGTGACGTCCTTGGGACGCATTCTGCGCAGGTACAGCATCGACGAGTTGCCGCAACTGGCAAACGTGTTGAGAGGCGAGATGAGCCTGGTGGGCCCCCGGGCGCCGCTCCCCGAGGAGGTCCGGCACTATTCCCGGAGCCAGCGGCGGCGCCTGAGCGTCAAGCCGGGCATCACCTGTCTCTGGCAGATCTCCGGCCGGAACGAGCTGGACTTTCAGGAATGGATGAAGCTGGATCTCCAGTACATCGACCAGTGGTCCTTGAAGCTCGATCTCTGGATTCTGCTCAAGACCATACCGGCCGTAGTCTGGGGCCGCGGCGCGAGCTAGCCCTGCCCTTTACCCACATATTGCACAGGGCACATTAGCCTGGGTCTGGTTTCGTTCATGTTTCTTCTCGTAAAGCGAAGCCCAGACACATGCCGTAAAGCGTGACGTA
Organism: Acidobacteriota bacterium; assembly: GCA_965263035.1. Classification (GTDB taxonomy): domain Bacteria; phylum Acidobacteriota; class UBA6911; order RPQK01; family JAJDTT01; genus JAJDTT01. Next base: position 1,405,750 of record OZ253580.1, on the reverse strand, counting down.
GCCCTGCCACAGCAGTTGATGCCCGGGTGGGGGGTCGTGTTTACGAGCCAGATATCCTCCCAGGCGGGCCAGCACGAGCACGGCCGCCCCCAGGTCTTCCGGCGGTGGGTATCGTCGCGACGCGGCAAACGCCCCCAGGACCCGGATTTCCAGATCGGAAAACAGCAACTGCGCCGGCAGATCCGGGTCCTCTCGCCCCAACAGCGTCATCAGCATGATCCGCCAGGCGATGACGGCGTGCATGGCGATGGCCCGTTTCAGACGTTCGGCGGTTTGGTGCTGGAGCTGTTGCACCCGGCATCCGGTCTTGAGCACCCGGAAATAATCCTCCACCCGCCAGCGCAGGGCATACCATCTCAGCAGTTGCTGCGCCGTCTCGACATCGGTCACCGGCAGGGTGGTGAGCAGGAACCATTCCAGGCGCTTCCCCTGCGCCGGCGGCGCGACCTCCCGCGCGTGCACCACCGACAGTCTCAGCGACGGGATGCCGGTTGGGTTCCCGCGCGGCGCCGGAATCGTCAGGGTCTCGTAGCGCAGTTCCATCCGTGCCACCCGCGCCAGCCGCCGCGGGCGGGCCGCCTGCTTGCTGGCCTTGATCCGCGCACTCTGACGCTTCACCTCCAGCAGCATCCGGGCCCGCACCGGCGCCGATCGCAGGCGCCCGAACAGCTTCCGCTTCTGCTCCTGGTCCGGATCCCCGCTTTTCCCGGCCGCCTTCGCCCGGGTCTTCCGCTTCAGCACCCGATCCTGCTTCGCACGCACCAGCAACTCCACCTCCGGAGACGCTCGTTGCTCGGCGAACAGTGCGAAAAAATCCGCCTCCCGGTCCACCACGCTGACCACCCGCACCCCGTCGAGGGACCGCGACACCTCGGCGCAGTCCCGAAGTCCCTCGATCCAGCGATACGTCTTCTTCTTTTTCCGCGTGGCCACCGGTCCCGGCTTCGGCGCGTCCAGCTTCGCCCGCAACACCCCCAGCGGCAGCCCCGTCTCACTCACCACCAGCGTCGCGTGCAGATGCAGTCCCCGCGCCGTCGCTCCCGTCTGGTTGCGCCCGATCACCCCCAGTCCCTCACACCGGCCGTGCCGCGTGAAGTTCAGATCGCTCCCGTCCTGGATGCACAGCACCGTCCGCTGCCCCTGCATCCGCTGCCGGGTCCGCTCCCGGTGCGGGGCCAGGATGTTGGACACCGTCACCGCCGAGGCTTCCGGCTGGTCGATCAGCCGGTAGTATCCCTTGACCGCCGCCGGATCGCCCCGCGCCACTCCCGTGAACGCCCGCCCCGGCTCCTGCGCCTGACGGTGCGCACTCTCCACCAGTCGCCGACTCAAGCGCCGGTCTCCCAGCGGCGCCCCGCCCAACTCCTGCTGAGCCCAGCCCGCTCCCTCCAGTCCCTCGCCCTCCGACATCGGTTCCACTCCCCGCCTCGGCGCCGGTCCCACCCCCAACCGCCGACGCCAATCCCGGCACAACTCATACCCATAGATCGCCTTGCTCGTCTCCGCACCCCGGTGCGCCCGATCTTGCCGGCCTCGACCCTGCGTCTGCCCCAGAACCCTCCAGTTCGTGGCGCGCAAACTGGCCCCATCGTGGCGAGCCGTCTCCACGAAGGTCTCCACCAGCCAGGGACGGTAGCCGTAGCGCGCCTGGAACTCCGGACCCAGCCGCCGCAACACCTCCCCCAGCACCCGGGAGGCCAGATTACGACACCTCACTGACGGACGGATCAGAAACCGGCTCAGCCCCACCACCCGGTGCAGGTGCGCCCGGCGTTGTTCCTCATCCCATCCGATCCAGCGGTCCCGGTCCCGCAACCGCAACGCCGCCGCCCCGAACCCCAAGCCCCCCAGCCAGCCGTGCGCCGAGCCCACCAGATAGCGTAGTTGAGCACCCACCAACGGCCCCGCGCCCCGTGGATGCTCTCGCGCCATCAACTCGTTCCAGAGCGCTCGTTGCGGACCCGTCTCCACCGCGATCAACTCCAGCTCCCGCACGCCGTCCACCGTCTCGGGCACCCCGACCGGCTCCGGCACCGCACGGCCCAGTCCTCGGGGCCCGCAATGTTTCACCCGCCGTCGCGGCGTCGGCAGACGAATCCGTCCGCCCGCCTCCAGCTCCCGGAGCGCCTTCAGGCAGCCGCTCCGTTGCGCCCGCCCTCGGGCATCGTGAAATCCAAACTCCGAGCAGACCCGGTCCGCCAGCGCCGTCCGGTGGGCGAACTTCTCCCGCCTCATCACGGCGTGCAAACGATCCAACTCTCGGCTCAAGGTGCGCTTGATCTGGTTCTGAACTGCCATGTCGTGGAGACTACGACAGGCATTCTTGTTTGTCCAGCACTATTTGTGGGTATAGGGCAGAGCTAGCCCTCCGGCCTGATCTCACTTCTCACTCCCCACGGTTCGTTCCTCATCCTGATACTGGAGTTGGTAAAGCTTGTAGTAGAGGCCCCTCAGTTTGAGCAACTCCTGATGGGTGCCTTCTTCCTCGATTCTTCCCTGGCGGAGGACCACGATACGGTCGCAGTTCTGGATGGTGGAAAGGCGGTGGGCGATGACGATGGAGGTTCTCCCTTCCATGAGCGTGCTCAAGGCGTCCTGGATGAGAATCTCGGTCTCCGTGTCGACCGACGAAGTGGCCTCGTCCAGGATCAGGATTCTGGGATCGTGGGCCAGGGCCCGGGCGAAGGCCAGTAGCTGTCTTTGACCCACGGACAACGATGTGCCCCTTTCCGTAACCGGCGAGTCGAGTCCCTTGGGCTTCTCCTGAATGAAGCCCAGGGCGTTGACGTGGCGCACCGCATCCGTGACCCGTGGCCGGTCGATGGAAGCCCTCCACAGCCGGACGTTCTCTTCGATGGTGCCGCTGAAGAGAAAGACGTCCTGGAGCACCACCGCCATCCTTCGCCTCAATTCCCCGGGGTCCAGGTCGGCGATGGGGATTCCGTCGATGAGAATGTCTCCTTCCTGGACGTCGTAAAATCTGCAGATCAGGTTGATCAGCGTGGTTTTTCCCGAACCGGTCGGTCCCACGATGGCCACTCGTTCGCCGGGGGCGATCCTCAAGCTCAGGTTCCGCAGGACCGGCGTGTCCTCCTTGTAGGCGAACGACACGTTGCGAAACTCGATGGCGCCGCCGCCTGACGGCAACGGTGTGGGTTCCGACGGAGGCCGAACCTCGGCACGTGTGTCCAGGAGCTTGAAGATCCGCTCCGAACTGGCCATGGCGCTCTGCAGGATGTTGAACTTTTCGCTCAGGTCGCTGATGGGCTTGAAGAAGCGTTCCGAATACTGAAGGAAGGCCACCAGCGTGCCCAGGGTCAGGACGCCGTCCAGCACGCGGCCCCCTCCGTACCAGAGAATCAGGGCGATGGCCAGGGCCCCCACCAAGTTGATCACGGGATAGAATACCGCGTAGTAGAAGATGGATTGAATATTGGCCTGTAGGTGTTCCCGGTTCCGTTCCCGGAACTGGTCGAACTTGCGGTCCTCCTGAACGAAGATCTGGACCACCGGCATGCCGGTGATGTTCTCCTGAAGGAAGGCGTTGATCTTGACCACGCAGGCCCGGACCCATCGATAGGAGCCGCGAACCTTGATCTTGAAGATCATGGTGGCCAGGAAAATGAGGGGCAGGACCGACAAGCTGATCAGGGCCAGTTGCCAATCCGTCCAGAGCATGACCGTTACGATGCCGCCCAACAGGAAGATGTCCCCGAAGATGCTCACGACGCCGGCCGTGAAGAGCTCGTTGAGGACGTCCACGTCGTTGGTCATGCGGGTGATCAGCCGGCCCACGGGATTCCTGTCGAAGTAGCCGACGTGCAGGGTCTGGACGTGACTGAAGATCTGGACCCTCAGATCGTTCATGACCCGCTGTCCGGTCCAGTTCATCAGCCACGTCTGTGCGAACGAGCAGCCGAATTGCAGAATCAGGAGCCCGAGGTAAAGCAGTGCCAGAAGCGTGAGACCGTTCCGGTCGCCGATTCTGATGTGTTGGTCGATGGCGATCAGCGTCAGGAGCGGACCCGCCAGTTGCAGGGCCGACACCACCAGAAGCAACGCTACCGATGCGCCCACGACCCAGCGGTAGGGAGCCAGGTATCCCAGCATCCTCCGGGCCAATCGCCGGTCGTAGACTCGACCCAGGATCTCTTCCTGGTCGTACTCGATCATGCGATTCCCAACTCCTGTTCCAGCAACTGCTTCCGGTGCATTTCGGCGTAGGGACCCGCGACCTGGAGCAACTCCCGGTGGCGGCCCCGCTGAACGATTCGGCCTCGATCCATCACCAGGATCTGGTCTGCCGCCTTGACCGTCGAGATGCGATGGGAGATGAGGATGGTGGTTCTGCCCGCGATGATGGGAGCGAGCCGCTTCAATATCTCCTCCTCCGTGTATGTATCCACGCTGGACAGGGAGTCGTCCAAGATCAGGATCTTGGGGTCGGTCAGGAGCGCTCTCGCTATGGTCATCCGCTGTTTCTGGCCACCTGAAAGAGTCAACCCTCGCTCTCCGACGAAGGTGGACATCTGGTCGGGGAAGCTCTGGATCTCAGCCAGGATGTTGCTGGTGTGCGCAGCCTCCCGGATGGGGTGGTCGGGGGCCTCCGGGACTCCGAAGGTCAGGTTGTCCCGGATCGATTCGGAAAAGAGGAAGGTGTCCTGGGGAACACAGCCGATGCTTCTTCGCAGCTGGATCAGGGGAATGTCGTTGACGTCCGTTCCATCGATGAGGATCCGGTCCCGAGGCACGGGGTAGAGGCGGCAGAGCAGTTGCACCAGGGTGGATTTTCCACAGCCGGTGCTGCCCACTATGGCAAGGGTGGTTCCGGCGGGCAGCTCGAATTCCAGGTTTTTCAAGACCGGAGTTTCATCGTAGGAAAAGGTGAGGTTCTTGACCTGCACGCGTCCCTTGATGGCCTCGACAGGAAGGCGGCCCTCGTCCAGCACGTCCGGCTGGGTCGCCAGGATCCGGTTGATTCTTCCCATCGAAGCCGATCCGCGCTCGAAGGTGTTGATGACCCATCCCAGGGCGATGGTGGGCCAGGTCAGTCGGGCCAGATAGAAAATGAACGAGACCAGATCGCCGAGAGACAGAGCCCCGTCCACGACCTGCCGTCCGCCGTACCAGAGGAGAATGACGGCCGAGAGGCCCAGGAGAAAAGCCAGCAGGGGATAAAAGATCCCCCAGACTTTGACCAGGGCCATGCTTCGCTGCATGTATTCCCGGTTGGCGTCTCGAAACCGGCTCACGAAGGCGGACTCCTGATTGTAGGCCTTGACGACTCGAATCCCCGAGACGTTCTCTTGAACCAGCGTCGTGAGCATCGAGAACTGTTCCTGGATCTTCTCGAATCTCTGGTGGATCTTCCTGCCGAAGAACTTGACGCAGTAGGAGACGAGCAGGAGGGGAGCCAAGGTGAGAAGAGCCAAGCCGGCATCGGTCCGAATCAGTATGGGGACGGTAAGGATGACCATGAACAGGGTGTTGACCGAGTACATGATGCCCGGTCCCAGCACCATTCGAACGGCGCTCAGGTCGTTGGTGGATCGCGCCATCACGTCTCCCGTGGAATGCCGCTGGTAGAAGGAGGGCGTCAGTCGCTGCAGGTGCCGGAAGAGGTCGTTGCGCAGGTCGAATTCGATCCGGCGCGAGACGCCGATGAGGATCCACCGCATCAGGTAGCGGAAGAGGCCTTCGGCGCAGCTCAGGGCCAACACCAGGGCGGCGTAGCCGAGCACGAGTCGGGTGTCACCTCCGCTGAAGAGATCGTCGACGGCCGATCCCAGGACCTTGGGCGTGATGACCACGGCCACGTTGGTCATGAGGACCATCGCCACGCCGACGGCGATACGGGCGCGGTACTGCCTCAGGTAGGGGATCAAGGTGGCCAAAGCCCACTCTCGATCGGCTCCGGCTGGCTCAGGGGGCATCGAATCCCCGGATGTGCGGCGTCTCGACACCTTCGGAATCGACGAATGCCACCTCGTAGCCGTAGAGCAGGGAAGGGGACTTCTGCGAGTATTTCATGCCGAAACTGCCCGAAGACTCGGGATTCAGCACGGCCGGCTCGATCTGGGCCAGGATTTCTTCCAGCGGCATGTCATCCCGTCCCCAGATCCTGACGCGCGCCGAGAGTCCCTGCAGAGGAATCTGCCCCTGATTCCAGATCTCCCCCTTGAGGGAGAATCCCGTATAGAATCGATCATAGGAGAGAGCGACCATTCTCAGGGGCTCCGTTTCGACGGACTCGACCCCCGTCCAGTTCTGGAGATAGGGCATGGGCACGAAGCTCACGCCCACGAAGGACCCGACGGCCAACAGGATGGAAAGCAGCATGATCTGGAAGACGATGCGGTACTCGTTCAGGGTGGCGGTCCAGGATTCTTTTCGGCGCGTCCTGCTGGAGGTCTCCTCGAGTTTCTCTCGGTAGTATCGATCGAACTCCTCCCTGAAGTAATCCTTGAGACTGAATTTCCGCGCGCGGATGCGAGCTCGGACCACCAGCAGGAAAACCAGAAAAGAGACGAGAAAGACCCAGAGGCCGACCTGGACGGGAAAATCTACGATTCGAAGGACGGGATGATCCATTGGAATTCAGAAGTCCGTGGGAAAGTCTTCGAGCCGTCCGTTCGCCGCGGTATCGCGATGAACGGGTTTGCCGGCGGATGACCGGTTGCCGGCGCTAACGGGCGTTCACAAGGCCGCCCCGGCGTCTGCCGTCTCTCTCCTCTCAATTGCCCGGCGGCTTCGCAGGAGTGGGGCCTTCCCCAATGGGGGGCAGTCCCAGAAAACCCTTGCGGCGCTTGTCCAGGGAGAAGTCGGCCCCGTAGAGGGCTTGCCCGAATGCGGTCAGCAACTGTTTTTCCAACCGCCCGGTGGAATCGATCTCGACCCACTCCTCCCGTCCCAGAAAATCGCGTTTGAGCGCCTGGATGTCGCTGTCGACGGTAACCACCGTCTGACGTTCACGGATCAGACTGACCGACAGATCGTAACGGTAGCGGACCCGAACCCACTCCCCGTCGGGCAGCCGGGGCCGGACTCCGATCTTGTCGAGATGTTTTGCCGTCAAGGGACCCGACATGTATTCCCGGTAGCCGGTCAGGATCTCGCCCCTTCCCCTGTCCTTCTTGACCAGGTTCCATTTCTGGCCTTGCAGGACTTCCAGCATGGCCTTCCACGCCGCCGGAAACGGGACGCCCAGGCGCATCGGAGGTTCGAATCTCTTTTGCGCATCAATCTGCGCCGCGGCCAGAGCCAAGAGGGTCAATGACGTCCAGACCAGCTTACGTCCCATACCGGCTGTTCCCGGCTCACAGTCTATCAGCCCGGGGCGCACTGCTGAACCAATTGGAGGCCGTGATTCGGTTTTCCGAGATGCGAATCAGCGCTGGTACCGGCGTACGGCCCGCCGGTGTTCCCGGTAGCTGGTGGAGAAGACGTGGCTGCCGTCGTTCTTGGATACGAAGTAGAGGTGCCTGACCGGCGCCGGACTCAGTGCCGCATCGATGGAAGCGGTCCCGGGGTTGGCGATGGGGCCGGGAGGGAGGCCCGCGTAGAGATAGGTGTTGTAGGGAGAGTCCAGGGCCAGATCGCTCTGGTGTAGCACGCCGTCGTATTCACCGGTCTTGCGGATGGCGTAAATGACGGTGGGGTCGCAATCCAACTTGATGTTTCGCCGGAGCCGGTTGTGAAAAACGGCGGAGATCAGAGGCCGCTCCGAAGGGAGAGCCGTCTCCTTCTCGATCAGCGAGGCGAGTGTCACCACCTCCCGAACGGTGAGACCCAGGTCTTCGGTGCGCTTCTGCCGCGGGGAGTTCCAGACCTCCCTGAAACGGGTCACCAGTGTGGAGACCAACGTCAACTCCTGGTCCGACCGAGTGAAATAGTAGGTGTCGGGGAAGAGATAGCCCTCCAGGTCCGTGGCCTCCGGGTCCAGGCCGCCCAGCAGGTCCGTACGCCCGGTCAGAGGCTCCAACTCGTGCTGTTGTCCCAATCCCTCCTGGACGAAACGGCCGATGACCTCATCCATGGTCAATCCTTCAGGGATCGTGATGCGGTAGTGGTGAACCCGGCCCTCCCTCAGTATCTGCACCACTTGGGTCAGGCTGATGGGATTCTCGAAAAGGTATTCTCCAGCCTGGAGCGGATCGGGACCGCTGATGCGGACATAGGCTGCAAATATGAGGTCGGACCGAATGATGTCCGAGCCCTGGAGCAGTTGGCCGATGCTTCTCACCGACGACCCGAAGGGAACGGTCAGAAGCCGGTTTTTCGTCGAACGCCCCAGATGAGGTTCACTGACGCGAGACTCCCACCAGTTGACCGCGGCCAGAGCGCTCCCCGCCAGAATCAGGATCGCGATCGTCAGTCCGCGAATCACCCGGGGAATCCGGGAGATCCCCTCTCCTCCAGATACCATTTCAGAATCACTGCCGCCGCGAACTCGTCCTTCTTCTGTCGCCGCAGGTGCTCAGGGATTCCCAGCTCCCGCATGACCGATTCGGCCTCCTTGGTCGACAGGCGTTCGTCCATCCACTCTACTCGAACCATCGCCTGTCCACGCAATCGGGACACCAGGGGAATGACGGCCTGTTCGATGGGGCTGGGCCGGCCACTGAGATGCCGGGGTTGCCCCACGATCAGTCTCTCCACCCGGTATTCCCGCATGAGTCCGATGAGCCTCTCGACGTCCCCCTTCAGGCTCTCCCGTTCGAAGGTGAGCAGTGGACGCGCCGTCAGCTTCAGCGGATCGGTCACGGCAACCCCGCATCGCTTGGAGCCTACGTCCAGGGCCATCCATCGAGTCATCGTGCCTCTTTCCGTCAATGAACCGGTCTCTCAGCAAATACGGACCGGCCGGACGATTCGTTCCGGAAAGCGCGGGAGACGGGTCGAAGGGGACACCCGAAATGGAGCCGGGGACGGCGCATTGGACTCCTGGCGTTACGGTTTCCGGTAGTAGTGCCTCAACGAGTCCCAGCTCAGCCAGTGATCGGGGTACCGGCGAATGTCCTGTTCCAGCAGTCCCACCAGCTTTTGCATGAATTGCGCCCGGTCGGCGGCCGGCCGAAAAGAATCGGTCAATTCGGAGATCTCGATCTCCTGGTATCCCGTCTTCTGGTTTCTGTGGATCCTCCAGTGAAAAAGGCGGGATCCGGTGGTGAAGAAGAGGCTGGCGATGCCGTTGGGGAACCAGGCCCGCCGGCCGAAGAACGTGACCTCCGTCGTGTATTTCGGGTTGACCAGGTTGGGCAAGACATCGATCAGCATCATGATGACCCCGCCGGCTCGAAGCTTCTCCACCAGCCGGGAGTAGTTCCCGCGTCCGGTTATGAGAAGGGGATGCCCGATGGCCGTTTCGATCCAACGGACCCGCTTCCTGCTGTAGCGGAGCAGCGCGGGGTGCAGGGGATTGTCTTCGGGCTCGATGGACCGTGCGACGATGTTCATGGGGACTCCGCTCTTGCCGGCGAAGACGAGGAAGAGGCCGGTACTCCCCATGTGGCTGGAAAAAAGGAGAACGCCGTTCCCGGAGGATGCGGCTTCCCGGAGGGTGTCCAGCCCGGTGCAACGAACGAAGGATTGGAGATGGCTCAGCGGCTTGGAATACCAAAACGCCTCCATCGTGTCGCGGGATTCGACCTGGTAGTGGCCGATGACGATCCGCCGGCGCTCACCCGCATCGAAGTGGGGAAAAACGGACTCGACGTTGCGCGAGGCCCAGGCAAAGGAGTCCCGGCGCGTGTAGGTCAGCAATCTTCCCCGCAAATCGGCCAAGCCGTAGGCCAGAGTGCGGGGCAGCTTCGAAATGGTGGGCAGGGCCGCTTCGTAGTCGGCTGCCTTGATCCAATCCATCAGGCCCATGGCGAATCTACCGGAGCGGACAGGAAGGAACCGGTCCGGTCAGCCGGTTTCCCATCCCGAGTCGATATTCAACTCTTCGCAGACCTGGAGGATCTGCCCGATGGTGGTCCCGGCCAGCGGAATCCCTTCCCGCGTTCTCCGCTCCGACGTGCGCACCTCCAACTCGCCGGGGACGAGGATCTCACCGTCGGGATCGATGGTGCGGGCACTCTTCACGTACCGGACGTACCGGTCGACCTCGTCGAAGAACTCGTCACGGTCCGCGAACCAGCTCCGGTCGATAACGATGGTGAACATTCCGTTGGCCAGCCGGTGGGCGTTGGCGGGATTGGTGCACGATCCGCCGGTGAGGGCTCCCGCCAGTATTTCGATCATGAAGCTCAGGATGTAGCCCTTGTGTCCCGCAATGGGGAGTATGGAACCGGGAGGATGCCGGTAGAAGAGTTCGGGATCGTTGGTGGGACGGCCCTCCGAGTCGATGAGGCACCCGTCGGGGACTCGCACGCCTTGGTGGAGAGCCACCCGGACCTTCCCCTCGGCGATCATGCAGGCGGACATGTCCATGATCAGGGGAGGGCCCTCTCGCTGAGGAACGCCGAAGGCGATGGGATTGGCGGAGAGGCGCCGGTCCTTGCCGCCGTAGGGCGCCACCAGATTGCCCATTCCGCTGGTGTTCACGAAGTGCAGGCTGAGCATTCCCGCGGCGGTCGCCATCTCGGGCCAATCGCCGATCCGCCCCAGGTGTCCCGTGTTTCGGAGTCCCACCATGCTGCAACCGTGACGCCGGGCCCGGTCGACGGCGATTTCCATGGTCTGCTCTCCGGTCGACTGTCCAAAGCCGCTGTTTCCGTCGAGCACCGCAATCGGACCCCGGTCCAACGCGAACGTCACTTTCCGGTTGGACAGGACCAGGCCCTTCTTGATCCACTCCCAGTAGCGCGGGATCCGAATGACCCCGTGGGAGTCGTGTCCGACCAGGTTGCTTTTCACCAGGCGGGTGGCGATGTTGAGCGCCTCCCGCTCGTTGGAGCCGGCGGCGGCGAAGATTCGCCGGGCCAGATCCCTCAACTCGTCGGCCGAAAAAACTCTCGATTCCATTGATTCGTTATCCCGTTAGAAATTTCCCCACCGGCCCGCGGCCCGCTACGCGTCAACGACCCGCCATTCTTCACTCTTCTAAGAAACAAGGAGGGGCGACTTCCAGTCGCCCATTCCTCCATGCTCCACCGGAGTTCGGCGGTTGGAAACCGGCGCTCCTACCCTTTTTCTACCGGGCGTCCGCCGGACCGGGCCGGTGGGGGAGCTTTTCTCTTTCCTGCTTTCCTCTATTCCTCAGAACTGCATTCTCCAGTTTTCCGCTTCCAGGTAGACGTCCAGGGCGACTCCCTTGAGGTAGTCGCGGCAGAAGTAATTGAGGACGCCCAGGGCCCCCAGATCGGAAGGATCGCGGACGGCGCCGGCCCAGGACTGGATCCCCGAGCCCAGAAGCTCCACCGCCTTCTCAAGACTCCGGTGAGCTCCCCTGATCCGCTTCTCGAAACTGCGGGCGTCTTTCCCGACGAAAGCCTGCTGGGAGAGATCGTATTCGACCCGGGCCCGGCGAACCGTCTGCACGGCTTCAATGTAGTCGACGCCGAAACGGACCTGCCCCAGGAGCTGCTCCAGGTAGCTCCGTCCCTCGGGCCGCGTCTTCTCCAGCGCGGACTCCAGCAGGGGGACGGCCTCCACGTAGAAGGCCTTCAGTTCGTTCCATTCCGGGACCGGACCCTGCAGGCTGTGCCAGTGCTTGCGCATCATCCGGGTGACCGGAAAGAGGAACCCCATGGCGATCTCGTCCCCCCGGGCCGTGGCCCTTTCCAAGGTTCGGTAGAACTCCATCATCTCGGGGACGGCTTCGGAGCCGCAGACCTGTTCCACCTGGTCCCGATAGACCGATTCGGGAGTCACCTCCGAGGACCAGGAGGCCTGGGCCAGATAGGCCGTTCCCGCTTCCAGCTTGGTCACCAGGAACTGCCGGCCGAAGAAGCCGTGCACGCCGTACCGTTCCATGGCCTGCAGAATGCGGTGCAGCGGCTGCGTGGGGAGCTGGGGCAGGATGCCCACGTTGTCGTCCGCCAGAGTCGCCAGAGTGGCCACCTGCCCCGGATGCTCGCTGGCAAAGGACAGCATCTCCGTGCGGCGGGCCGCCAGCGAGGTCAGGTAGTCCATCCGGACCAGAAGCAGTGAACGTTCCGGGAAGATCTTGAGCATGACCGGGTAGAACTCGTCGCTGAAGGTGGCGACCACGACGGTGGCGTCCGGATTGGCGGTCCCTTCCAGGATCCGCTCCTCGTTGAGAAGCTTGTCCAGAGTGTCGGCGTTGGCGATGGCCCCCTTGAGTTCATACAGGGGCCGGCCTGGGCTGCGGACGCCCACCGGCAGGGTGTTGGTTCGGGCCGACTCCTCCATCCGTTCCAGACTGAATCGGGGCTCCAGTTTGTATTTGCGGTCCAGCCGCTCCCACATGGCCTTGTAATACTCGCCGCCTCCCGGATTCTCGGGCTGGGTCAGGCCGTAGAAGTCCGCCTCCGGATAGGTGTTGATGTGAGCCCGGATGATGGCCTTGTTCAGGCCGGTGACCACCGGGTTGTCCGGGGTCATGTAGGGGAAGGCCGTGGGATCCACGCCGTACTCGGAGATGCCCAGCCGGCCGTTGTGCGTGCCCTTCATCAGCTCTCTGGGGACGTATTCACGGTCGGACCATTCGGGAAGCCGCCAGTTGAATTCGTTGGTGAACTGGTTGATCCGGAAGTTGATGCCGGTCAGCATCCCCCGGCTCTTGGCGTAGGCCAGCAGGCCGTGCAGCAGCTTCTGGGCCGCGCGAACCCGTTCCTCGTAGGTCTCGGCTCCGGCCAGGTCCGGGTTCACGAGTTCAGTACGGCCGCCGAAGAGTTCGCGCCCGATGGTCTCTCCATGGATCGGCACCTTCCAACCGTAGTGGAACACACCGGTCGTCTTGGGCTGGTCCCGGAATTGAAAATGGACGAAGGGCTGATGGGGATAGATCTGACAGTACAGGACGTTGAACTTCAACTTGGCCAACTGATCGATGAGATGCCGGTAGTCGTCCATTCCGTAGAAGATGAGCGACGTGGCCAGGTTGTTGATGGCCCGGTAGGAGCGGAAACGAAAGCGTGGCTCCCGGACCTTGTCCAGGCCCTGGGGGGGGAACTGGGCCGGCTGCGCGGGAAGCACGTCCTTTTCCAGGAGAAACCGCACGCCCAGGTTCTCCAGCAAGTCGTAGACGGCCCAGAGAGTGGCCGCCGGGCTGCCTCCCCCCACAACCACCGCCGGCTTGCCGTTCCAGGTGACGGTCTTCAGGACCAATCCCTGATCGCTGACCTGAGGCCAGCCCTGCTCGCCCATCACCAGGGAGACGGATCGGTTGGTCCCCGGGCTGCCCAGGATCAGGTTGACGTCGGCCTGAGGGGAAATCGTGGTGAGAGGGTCCGCCTGGATGCCGTACAGATCGCTCAGGTAGCGGCGAAGCTCGCGGGCGGCGTAGCGCTCCAATTCCGGCGCCTGGGATCCTACAACGATGGCGCAGCTCGGGGCGCCTGCCGGCGCGGGAGTGGATGCCTTTACAGGGCTGGCACTGAGCCCGGCGAAGGCCAGAAGGAAAGCGAGCGGAACTAGCAGTCCTCCGGGATGCAGGGACGGTCGAATGCTGTGACGACTTTCACCACGGGCTGCTGGAACCCACCGGTCCAGGCCACGCGCCGTCCCGGATCCATTCATGAAACTCTCCATTCCTGGTCTCAGGCAGAGGAAACGGATGCCTCCAACTCCAGGTAGTAGTCGATGAGCTCGTCGGCGACACGGCCGTTGTACCGGTCCCACCGGAAATCGCCGAACCGCATGCGGTCGGTGGCGAAGATGCCTTTTCGCACCAGCAGCCGCTTTCCGAAAGCGATGGCCACCAACAGGTCCTGGTGGGTAAAACCCACGACGGGCTGGACACGATTGAAGATTCGGATCGCTTGCTGCCGATGTCCATTGCGGTAACAGCGGTCGACAGCTGACCAGACCCGCACCATGGAGCATTCGGGAATCATGGCGTCCACTCCACGATCCAGCGCCTCGATCATCTGGCCGATGGCCCATCCTCCGGCGAGGAACATTTCGTCGCCGCAGATCTCCCGGATGGCCGTGTACTTGGGTCCGGCCGGATTCGACTCGATCTTGAGCGAGGACAGGCTGGGGAGCACCTGGGTGAGCCGGCGGATCGTCTCGGGTTCCAGACCCGTGCCGGTGAAATCGAGGTCCTGCAGCATCAGGGGGAAATCCCCGGCGCCCTCGACCACCTCCCGAAAGAACGGTTCCACCTGTTCCGGATCGCGGTACAGCTCGGTGGGCACCGCCACCATGTAAGCGGCGGCCCCGACCTCCCGGGCCAGATGGGCCTGCTCGATGCAGAGGCGAGGCCGGGTTTCGGAGGCTCCCACGATGATGGGGACACGCCCGGCCACGATCTCGGTGACACGGCGGACGATGCCGGAGCGCTCTTCGGGGGTGAGGCAGGCGACCTCGCTGGCCACCGCCGGAACCATGAAGCCGTTCACGCCTCCTGCGATGGCGTCCTCCACCAGATTGTCCAGAGAGGGCCGGTCTACGGCGCCCTGGGAATCGAAGGGAGTCTGGATGACGGAGATGATGCCCCTCTCGAGTGATGGCGGGCCGGGTCGGGAACTCATTCCTGGTTCCTGCCTCTTCATCCTGCCCCTACACCCGTGCCGTCTTGGGATTCAGGATGCTGGGATTGTCGTCAATGGCGTAATTCTGAGCGGAGGTCCGGGATGCGCCCGGGGGCGGTTCCCCTTCGATCTCGAAACCGGCGTCCCGAATCATGCGGTACACGGGCTGCTTGGGGTCGCCGCGTGTGGCCAGGTAACCGTCCACAAAGAGGGAGTTCGCCGGGTAGAGGGAAAGGACCTGCAGTTGGCGGAGGTGGCCTTCCCGCCCGGCGGCGACCCGGATCTCCGCCCGCGGGTTGACGAATCGGAAGGCGCAGAGGATCCGAAGGCAGCGAAGCGGGGACAGTTGGTCGAAGTCGTACACCGGGTTTCCCTCGATGGGGATGAGGAAGTTGACCGGGATGGAAGGGACTTCCAGCGAGCGGAGCTCGTAGGCCACGTCCAGGATGTCCTCGTCCGTCTCGCCCATTCCGGTGATCATGCCGCTGCAGCTTTCCAGTCCCGCTTGAGTGGCCGCTTCCAGGGTGGCGATCCGGTCCTGGTAGGTGTGCGTGCCCACGATCCTGCCGGTGTGGCGGCGGCTGGTGTTCAGATTGTGATTGAGCCGGTCCAGGCCGGCCCGTTTGAACAGGCTCGCCTTCTCCAAGTCCACCAGACCCGCCGAGAGGCAGGTCCGGATCCCCACCTCCTGGTCGATGCGGCGGATGATCCGGGCCAGTTTGGCCGCTTCGTGGGGTGTGGGCCCGCGCCCGCTGGCCACCATGCAATAACGGTAGACTCCCTGGGCTTTGGCCTCCCGGGCCTCCTGCACGATGGATTCCTCGTCCTTCATGACGTACTTGCGCAAGGGAGTCTGCGAGATCTTGGACTGGGCGCAGTAGCCGCAGTCCTCGGGGCAGAGCCCGTTCTTGATGTTGTTGATCTGGTGGACCTTGACCTTGCGCCCAAAGCGGGCCATCCGCACGTCGCCGGCGGCCGCCACCAGGCGGAGGATGTCGACGGTGGGATCGGTCAGCACCTCCAACGCGTCTTCCCGGGGGAAGAATTCTCCGCTCAGAGAGATCTTGGACCAGCGTTCGTATCGATTCTCCATATCTCGTTCCGCGCCTGTTCGCCCCAGTCTACTATGCCGCCGTGATGCACCGCTTCCAAGGATCCGAATACGCCATGAGACGCCCATGATATCCTCCGAAGACGAACTTTCCCACGTCTGCATGCTCCCTCGTCCCGGACGGTCCCGATCCGGTCTTACCTGAGCTTTGGGAGGAAGATGAGGATGCTTGCTGACGATCGTTCGGTCGAACTCGGCGGCGGCGTTTTCCATGGACTGCTAAACTTTGTCCGACTGTTGGTTCAGGGAGTCTCATGAATGAAAAAAACGTTCTCCTGATCGGTGGGGGAAACATGGGATCGGCCCTGCTCCGGGGGATCATCCAGTCCGGACTGGCCCCGGCCGGGAAGATCACCGTGATCGACATCCTGCCCGGCCTGCTGGAAACACTCCGGTCCCGCCATGGCGTGGAAGTCGACGTCACTCCGGGTCCCCATGTTGCCGGAGCCGATGTCATCATCCTTGCGGTCAAGCCTCAGATCCTTCCCAAAGTGGCCGCTGACATTCGCGATTCCGTGCGCCCCAGTCAACTCGTCATCTCCATCCTGGCCGGGGTCGAGAGCACCCGCATTCGGGACCTTCTGGGAAAGAACAACCCGGTGGTCCGCGTCATGCCCAACATCGCGGCCACCGTGGATGCCGCGGCCAGCGCTATCGCGGGCTGCGATCCGGCGACGGAAGAGCACTACCAGGCGGCCGAGTCCCTCTTCGGGGCGGTGGGAGAAGTGGTCCGGGTGGAGGAGAAGCTCCTGGACGCCGTCACCGGGCTCAGCGGCAGCGGTCCGGCTTACGTCTACACCGTCATCGAGGCCCTCTGCGACGGCGGGGTCCATATGGGGCTGCCCCGGGACGTGGCCATGAAGCTGGCCGCTCAGACCGTGCTGGGGGCGGCCAGGCAGGTGCAGGAAAGCGGCGACCATCCGGCGGTGCTGCGGGATCGGGTGACGACGCCCGGCGGCACCACCGCGGCAGCATTGAGGGAGCTGGAAGATCGGGGCCTGCGCGCCGCGCTCATGAGCGCAGTAGCAGCGGCGACGGCCCGATCGAGAGAGTTGAACCGGAAGACTGAAGAATCGTGAGCGAGGCGGGATCTGGTGGGCGGTGGCAGGTTCGAACTGCCGACCTCCTCCTTGTAAGGGAGGCGCTCTCCCAGCTGAGCTAACCGCCCACAACCGAGTCCGGCGGACTCGAAGACGAGTTTCTAAGGCCAAATCAGTATAGCAGTCCGTGGACGGGGACCCCAAAGGAAGGAGTGTCCCGGATCAGCGTGGAACAGCCTTCCTTCGGCGCCGTCAACACTTCGGTCCTGGTGGCCTACCTGCTGCTGGTCACCCTCCTGGCAGTGGTCCTTTCGGGACGGCAGAAGGACACCCGCACCTATTTTCTGGCCGGCGGGCGGATGCCATGGCTGGCAGTCTCGCTGAGCCTGTCCGCCAGCCTGCTGAGCGCCCTCTCCTACCTGGGGGCTCCGGCGTTGGCCTACGAGGAAAACGCCTCCTTTGTGCTGGGTCCGGTCATCCTCCTGATGACGGCCCCTTTGGTCATCCTCCTCTTCTTCCCCATCTACCGGCGGCTCGACGTCACCTCGATTTACGAGTACGTCAACCGGCGCTTCGGCCGGCCCGCCCGCTATGCCACCTCGGTGTTCGCGATCCTTCAGATCCAGGGCTGGATGGGACTGGCGCTCTATGCGCCCGCGCTGGCGCTCTCGACCGTCACCGGTATGGACCTGGTCGGCTCCATCCTGGTCATGGGCGCGGTGGCCACCCTCTATACGGCGCTGGGAGGATTGGCCGCAGTCATCTGGACCGACGTGATCCAGTTCCTGGTCCTGAGTTCGGGCGCCCTGCTCGTGGTGGTCTCTCTGAGTTCGAGCCTTCCCGGCGGCGTGGGTCAGATCCTGGAGATGGCCCTCGCGGCCGACAAGCTTCCCCGCCTCGAGTTCGGGTTCCGGTTTGATCAGGCCAACTTGATCACCGTCGCCATCTGCAACTTGGTGGTCGTCTTCAGCCAGTACGGGACCGCGCAGGTCACCATTCAGCGCCTGCTGGCGGTGAGAAACCTTCGGCAGATGTACAAGGCCGTGTTCCTGGACGTGTTCCTGCAGCTTCTGGTGGTCGGCCTCCTCTTCTTCATCGGGCTCGGACTATACGCGTATTTCCAGAGTTTTCCGGAACGTCTTGCCGAAGGAGTGGCGGGGGACCGGATCCTGCCCTACTATATCGTCCACGCCCTGCCGGTGGGCGCCTCCGGGCTCCTGATCGCCGGCGTCTTCGCGGCATCGATGTCCACGCTGGATTCGGGCATCCACTCCATAAGCACCGTGATCGTCGTGGACCTGGTGAAACCCCTGGCCTCAATCCGGTTCACGGAGCGGCAGTCGCTGATGATGGCGCGGGGAATCACGGTGGGGTTGGGCGCCGTTGCCACGCTGACGGCACTCCTGTTTTCCAATGTCGAAGGCATCATCAAGGCGGTGCATCAGGTCACCGGCTACGTCGGTGCGCCGGTGACGGCCCTGTTCCTGCTGGGACTACTGACCCGGCGGGGGCACTTTCGAGGCTGGTTGGCGGCGACCTTGGCCGTGGTTCTGCCTCTGTCCTACTACGTGCAGAACCACACTCAGGTGCACTGGCTCCTGTACGGACCGGTGTCCGCAGGCAGCTGCCTCATGGCGGCCTACTTGTGCAGCCGGATTTTACGTCCGCCGGCGTGGGCTCCGGCGGAAGCTCTCACCATCTGGTCGACTCAGACCACTTCGGGAACCACGAAGGGAGCCCGGTAGCCGCGCGTCAGCAGGGCGCTGGCCTCGCCGTCGCCCCGGACGGTCTCGGTCGCGGGATCGAAGTTCAGCGTCCGGCCGGTGCGGTAGGCCATGTTCGCCAGGTGACAGAGCGCCGAAGAGAGGTGGCCCTCTTCGATCTCGGCGTTCAGATCCTCCGTCCGGCGGGAACGGACGGCCTGGATGAAGTTGGCAAAGTGGTTGCCCGTTTCCATGCGGGTCGGGCCCGGTTCCTGTTTCCGTCCCAGGTAGGTCCTGTAACCCTTGCCGCCTTGCATGACCATGTAGCCCTCGGAGCCGAGAAAGAGGACCCCCACTTCGTTGGACTCCCCCTGGCCGAGGCCGGCTTCGTGGTTGGTGATCCAGTGGCGCACTTCGAAGACCAACTGTTTCTTCTGGTCCGGGTACTCGAAGGTGGCCAACTGGCAGTTGGGGGTCTCCTGGTCGTCGTCGAACATGTAGTGGCCGCCGGAGGATTGGACCTTGGTGGGCAGTCCCACTCCCAGTCCCCAACGGGCCATGTCCATCTCGTGCACTCCCTGGTTCCCGATGTCCCCGTTGCCGTAGTCCCAGTGCCAGTGCCAGTTGTAGTGGAACCGGTTGCGGCTGTAGGGACGCTGGGGAGCGGGCCCCAGCCAAAGATCGTAGTGGACTCCGTTGGGAGCCGGCTCTTCCGGGGTGTGGCCGATGGTTTTTCTCCACTTGTAGCAAAGTCCCTTGGCCATGTAGACATCCCCGATCACGCCTTCCCGGAGCTTCTGAATTCCATCGCGAACGCCGACGCTGGACCGGGACTGGGTGCCGTGCTGGACGATGCGGCCGTAGCGGCGGGCCGCTTCCACCAGCTTCCGGCCTTCGAAGATGTTGTGGGAGCAGGGCTTTTCCACGTACACGTCCTTGCCCGCCTGGCAGGCCCAGATCCCGCCCAGCGCGTGCCAGTGGTTGGGCGTGGCGAATCCCACCACGTCGATGTCCTTGGCCTCCAGCAACCGGCGCATGTCGGTGTAGGTCCGGGCCTTCCGTCCCGTCAGCTTCTCCAGGTCGGAGGCGCGCTCGGCCATGATGCTCTCGTCCACGTCGCACAACGCCACGACTTCCACCTTGGGCAATCCGGAGAAACCCTTGAGGTGAGACTTTCCCCGGCCTCGGAGTCCGACCACCCCCGCCCGGATGGTGTCGTTGGCATCGGCCCGGGACAGGAGACTCGCGGCGGAACCGCTGGTCACGGCGGCCGTAGCCACCACACCGGCGGAACTCTTCAGAAAACTTCTTCGCTCGATCGGTTTCACCATGGTTTTATCCTCCGTTTGAATCAAAAGCGGTTGTCCTCAGGCTACTCTTTCCGCCGCCCGCATACCAGCCGCCGACGGTGGTTCGTTTCATTTTCTCAAGTCGATGCAGACCAGAGCCGTCCCGTTCCGGGCATAGAGGCGGCCCCGGGCCAGAGCCGGATAGGCCCGCACCGTGCCCTCCAGAACCTGGGCGCGCGAGATCACCTGAAACCCCTCGGGATCGGCCGCGGCCAGGATCAACTCTCCCGGCTCGGTCAGGATCAGAATCCGGTCCCCGGCCAGGGTGACGGTCCCGGCGCGCAGCCCGTCCTGATTCCACTCGACCCTTCCGGTCCGCCACTCGACGCAACGCAGGCTGGGACCGTATTCCTGGCGGCCGTGAAAGCCGTAGAGATAGCCGTCCCGGTAGACGCTGGTGGCGTAGTGGTTGCTGAGGGCGTCGTTCGAAGTCCAGATCTCTTCGGGCGAGTCTCCGGAGACATCCAGCAGCAGCGCGCCGGTGCTGTAGCTGGCGGACACGAAGATCTGGTCACCTACGATGAGGGGAGTTGCCGCGTTGACCGAAGCGCGGTTTCGTGACCGCCAGCGTACTCGGAAACCGACTCGTCCCGTCGTTGGGTCGATGGAGACGACACCGTTTCGGGTGAAGGAGACGATCCGCGGCTTGCCCCCGATGGAGGCGTGAACGGGCGAAGAGTAGCCCGCCTCGTCGTCGGTGGCCTTCCAGAGGGTGCGTCCCGTGTCGGCGTCGAACGCCACGACGCCCGCGCCCTTGGCTCCCACATGGACGTAGACGGCGCCGTCCCGGACCAGCGGGGAGCAGGCCGCGCCGAAGAAGCCCTTGCGCGGTCGGAATTGGGACCGGGTGTCCACCTGCCAGATCCGGCTGCCCGAACCCAGGCCCAGGCATTGGAGGATTCCCTGAGCGCCGAAGGTGTAGACCCGGTCCCCGGCCGCCGCCGGACTGGCACGGGGTCCCTCGTCGAAGCCGAAGTCATCCCGGTAGTCGGTGGGATAGGAGAAGGTCCACAGCTCCCGGCCGTCGTCCGCTCCCAGGGCGTCCACCACGTCCCGGTCGTCGACCCTGTGAAACAGGATCAGGGTGTCCCCCGCCACGATGGGGTTGGCGAACCCTTGCCCAACGGCCCGTTTCCAGAGCACGGGTGGTCCCGAGGTGGGCCACTTGCGAGCCAGATCCTCCCCGGCATAGACGCCGTCTCGCGTAGGTCCCAGGAACTGGGGCCAGTCCCCGGCCCGAACCCCGGTGAGACAGAGCGCCAGCATGAAAAGGAGACTGATGCCTGGGAGGAACGGCAATCCATTGCGCCGGCGGGAAGGAGTGGCGGACATTTCAGGTCGCCTCACTCAGTTCTTCCGCCTGCCGGATCATCTCCTCGGTCATGGCCAGGCCCGTGCTCCAGAAATTGGGGTCGGTGAGGTCCACGCCCATGCGTCGGAACAGGACATGGGGCCAGTCCGAGCCTCCGGCCTCCAGCAGTCGAAGATACTCCTCGGCGAATCCGTCCGCGTCCTGCTTGTAGCGTCCATACAGGGCCAGAACCAACAGCTTGCCGTAGGCGTAGGCGTAGACGTAGCCAGGAGTGTGGATGAAGTGGGGAATGTAGCTCCACCAAGTGCCGTAGTGCTCTCCCAGGTGAACGCTTCCCTGGAACATCTCCCCTTGAGTTTCCATCCAGAGCTCGTTGAATCGCTCGACCGACAGCTCTCCTTCGTCCCGCCGCGCGTTATGCGTCCGCTCCTCGAAGCAATGCAGGGCGATCTGCCGGAAGACGGTGGCCATGGTGTCATCGATGTTGCTCACCAGGATGGACAGCCGGACCCCGGGCTCCGGCTCGTTGCCGAGCAGGTGGTCGAAGACCAGCATCTCCCCGAAGACGGAGGCGGTCTCGGAAGTGGTCAAGGGAGGCCGGGATTGGAGGTAGCCCTGGGATCGGGAGAGATACTGGTGGACGCCGTGGCCCAATTCGTGGGCCAGGGTCTGCAAGTCCCGAATGTTCCCCGTGTAGTTCATCATGATGTAGGGATGCGCCGGGGGGACGGTCTGATGACTGAAGGCGCCCCCCGATTTTCCCGGGCTGGGTGGAGCGTCGATCCAGCGTCCGTCGAAGAAACGGGCGGCGATGGATTCCATGGTGGGGTGGAAGGCGCCGTACGCCTCCAGCACGGTTCTCCGGGCGGTGCCCCACGAGTATCGAGCGGGGGCCAGGCCGACGGGGGCGTAGCGGTCATAGTCCCACGAGACGTCCAGTTTCAGCAGGCGCTGCTTGAGCCGGTAGTGGCGGGCCACCAGGTCGTAGCGTCCGGTCACCGCCTGCACCAGGACCTGTACGGCATCGTCGCTGATCTCGTTGTCCAGATTCCGGCTGGCCAACCAGTGGGGATAGTCCCTGAGGCGGTCGTCGCAGGCCTTGTCGGCCAGCATGGTATTGGAGATGAAAGCCATCTCGCTGACCCGCTCTTCCAGGCCCCGGCTGAAGGCCAGCGCCGATTCCCGTCTCACCTCCCGATCCGGGTGGTACAGACGGGAAAGCAATTCCTCGCGGGTCAGCTTTCCGTCCCGGTAGGCGTAGCGGGTGGCCCCATGCATCTGATCGAAGAGACGGTTCCACGCCGCCCGGCCCGTGACCCGTTTTTCGGCCAGGATCTTCTCTTCCGGCTCGCTCAGCACGTGGGGAGCCCGAAGCCGCTCCACCTCCAGGTAATGGCGAAAGGGCTGCAACTCCGGGCTGGACAGCATTTCGGCCGCCCGCGCCTGGTCCAACTGCAGCCACTCCAGCTCGAAGAAGAGGATCTTGCGAACCAGTTGAGCGGAGGCCTCTCGTGTTTTCTGCAGGAGGGCGCCGCGGGGAGGATCCTGGGTATCGGTGCACCAGCGCAGGTAGGCATAGGAGGCGGCCCGTCCCAGGCCGACCTGTAGAGCTTCGAACTCGCGGACGGCCTGCGCCAACTCACGGCTGTCGAGACGGCTCACCCGACCGCGGTAACGCCGCTCGAAACCGCCGGCCCGATCCTGTGTCCGTTCCAGATCCCTTTCCAGGGCCTCCGGGTCGGGATAGAGGGCGTCCAAGTCCCAATGCACCCCTTCGGCGCCGGTGGTGCGGTTGGCGTCTCCGTTCGGTTCTTCCCGCGCAACCAGAGGCGGTGGTTCCGCATGCATCGCCCTAGCTTAGCAGCCTTGGCCGCCGGTGGCGGAAGCCGCCTCCACACGACGCCGAAGCTCCGCAACGGGCTGCTATACTTCGACGACCGCACCGCATCGGAATCGGATGAAGTACCTGGAGGAACCAACATGATGACGCGGGCCGGAAACCAGAGGCGGGTGATCGTTCTCGGAGTACTGAGTCTGGCGCTGGGCACAACGGTCCTGGCGCAGGATTTCGACCACATCAAGCGGCAAGCTCCGGTCCGGGAGGTCGGGCCCGAGCGCCAGCTCTTCCTGGACGACTGGCTCATCGACCGGATCGAGAACGTGGCCCGTTGGGTCCACGTCGCCCGCAAGGCGCCGGAAAATCCCATCTTCAAGGCGGAAAGGCCTTGGGAGGGCAACCGGATCCTTTACTCCAACGTGATCTACGACCGGAAAGAACGGCTTTACAAGCTCTGGTACAACGTGCGCCCCGAATCCACCAACTATCTCTGCTTCGCGACCTCCGGGGACGGGATTCGGTTCCGGCGTCCCGACCTCGGGCTCCGGGAATTCCAGGGAAGCCGCCAGAACAACCTGCTCGTCATACCCGAGAACATCACCGAGATCAGGGTCTTCTATGACGAACACGACCCGGAACGCCCGTACAAGATGGCCTACATGAAATACGACACCTATGGCATCGGTGTGGGCTGGTCTTCCGACGGGCAGCGTTGGACGTCGCACCCGTATCCGGTGATCGTGCCTACCGGCGACGGGCTTTCGACCCCGTTCTGGGACCAGCGCCGCGAGCGCTACGTCTACTACCATCGTCCCAACGGCGGCCATGTCCTGCGTTGGTCCAAGATCCGGACACCGGAGGCCTATCCCACGCGGCGGATCGGTCTGGCGGAGAGTTTCAATTTCACCCTTTGGACGGATCTCAAGGAGGTCGTGGCGCCAGACGAGCGGGACGGCGCCGGCACCGAGTTCTACTACATGCCCGTCTTTCCCTACGAGAGCGGGTACGTGGGCATGTTGATCGTCTATCACGAATACACGGGCGACCCCGAATTCCTGGACGGGTTCAATTTCACGCTGGACGCCCAGCTCGCCTTCAGCCGGAACGGAAAGAACTGGACGCGTGTCGGCGACCGGCACATCTTCCTGAAGGGGACCCCCGGGACCTGGGACGACAAGCGGGTCTATCCCGAATGCGCCGTCGTGCAGGAGGACGAGATCCGGATCTACTACCGGGGCTCCAGCGTTCCCCATCGGACCCTCAACGAACTGGTCGGCACCGAATACAAGGGCCGCACGCTGGAAGGGGACGCCCTGGGTCTGGCCCGGCTGCGGCCGGACGGTTTCGTCTCGGTCCGCGCCGGCGAGGAAGAAGGCCTCCTTACGACCTGGCCCCTCCGCTTCCAGGGAGGCGAGCTTCGGGTGAACGTCGATGCCGCCGGAGGATCCCTCCGGGCGGAGGCGCTGACTCAGTTCGGCAAGCCGATCGCCGGCTTTGAGCGGGAAGCGTGCGGGCCCATCGAAGGGAATGGAATGGGCCAGAAGGTCCAGTGGAAGAGCGGGCGCAGCCTGAAGGAGCTCGACCAGCCGGTGCGGCTCCGTTTCATCCTGAAGAACGCGGACCTCTACTCCTTCCAGATCCGCTGACGGGAGAGTTTTCGCTCAGGGCGCCGGCGTATGCCTCATAGGTGGCCTTGTCGAAGAGGACGAAGCGGGCCAGTTCCGGAGCTCTGCGTTTATCCAGAAACTCGATAACGGTGGAAATGGCGGTCCGGGCGGCCTTGATCACCGGATAGCGATACGCTCCGGTCGATAGGGAGGGGAAGGCGATGCTCCGGCACTCATGGGCCACCGCCAGCGCAAGGCAGTGCCGGTAGGCGGAGGCCAGCAGGGCGGGCTCGCCGTAGTTTCCGCCTCTCCAGACCGGTCCCACCGCATGTATGACGAAACGGCTCGGAAGTTCTCCGGCCGCGGTGATGACGGCTTGACCCGTGGGGCAGCCCTCGGGATAGCGGCGCCGGGTCTCCTCCATGATGGCGGTTCCGCCGCGCCGGTGAATGGCTCCGTCCACCCCTCCTCCACCCGCCAGCCGCCGGTTGGCGGCGTTGACGATGGCGTCCACCTGCTGGAGGGTGATATCGCCCTCGATCAACTGCAGAAGCGCACCCTTCAGTCGACACTGCATCGACTTCCCTCCTGCTCTGATCGTTTTTCGAACGCGGGGTGATTTCCGGTGGCCAGGGGCTGTTAGGTCAGGGCTTCGTATTCCTTGCGGATCTCGGTGAAGTGCTCCCACTCTTCTTCGGCGAACTTCAGAAAAATCTCCTTGCCCTGGGTGTCCTCGAACTTGTCGGCATAGTCGTGGAAGAAGTCGTACGCGTCCTTCTCCATCTTCATGGCCATCTTCAAGGCCTCGGCTGCGGTCAGGTTTTCCTTGAGTCGGGCCTTGATCTGGTCCTTGCCGGGGAAGATCTGTTTCAGGGAGTCGAGGTCGAAATCCAGGAAGACCGGCGCGTTCAGCACCGCCTCATCATCGGCAACCAGACGATCCCATTGCGCCTGAAGCTGCTTCAGATGACCTTCCTCGTCCTCCAGCATTCTGAGAAAGGTGGACTTGGTTGAGGCATGGGTCACCAACTCAGAGGCGGTGCCGTAGAAGTTGACGCCCCGTTTTTCCGTCGCTATGGCGATCTTCAAGGCATCTCGGGCAAAGACCAGATCGGATCTCACCGGTTCCGGGTGGGTCTCGATCCGGTTCTGGCACTCTTCACAGATTCCGTAGATCTGCACCTGGTGCTGGACCGGATTGAAGCCATAGTTGGACACGATGCGGGATTGGACCTGCTCCAGTTCGGGACTCAGGAACTCGATGGTGCTGTGGCATTTGGCGCACACCATGTGGTGGTGATGAGGCCTCTTGTACTGCGGCTCGAAGCGGGTCCGCCCGTCGTGCAGGTCCACCTCACGGGCCAAGCCGCAGTCGGTCAGGGCCTTGAGCGTGCGGAAGACCGTCGCCGCCCCGATCCGCCGATCGCTCTGCTTGACCAGGTCATGAAGCTCATCTATGCTCACGTGGCCGCTGGTCTGGAGGAAGCTCCGCACCACCTTCTGGCGTTGGTGGGTCATGCGTAGGCCCCGTTCTTTCAAGTATTTGGAGAAGATCCCCATCTCTTCCGATATTTCTCTGACGGTGCCCATGAGTAGGATTCATTCTCGGAGATCCGGCACTCGTTTTCAAGTTTCATTCGGACCGCTTCCAGAACTCCACTGAAATCAGGTGTGAAAGATGCAGCACAGTGTTTCTCGAGTTGATTTGTTCGTAGATGGGGTTCGGGCCCCCTCGAACTCCTCTCGGTACGGAGAGTTGCGAAACCCGGGAACCGGAGAGCTTCTGGCCCATGTCCCCTTTTCGACCAGGGCGGAAGTCGACGAGGTGATCGCTTCGTCCGCCGCAGCCTTCCCCGGCTGGCGCGACACTCCGGTGGTGGAGCGCTGCCGGACCCTGTTCCGCTACAAGCAGCTCCTGGAGGAACAGCTGGAGGAGTTGGCCGATTGGATCTCCCGGGAGAACGGTAAGATTGTGGAGGAAGCCCGAGGATCGGTTCGGCGGGGTATCGAGGTGGTGGAGTTCGCCTGCGGCATGTCCACCCTGATCCAGGGCTCGACGGTGGAGAACGTGTCCCGGGGTTTGGATTGCGCCAGTTTCCGGCAGCCGCTGGGTGTGTGTGCCGGGATCACCCCCTTCAACTTTCCCGTTATGGTTCCCATGTGGCTCTATCCCGTCGCCATCGCCTGCGGCAACACCTTCGTTCTGAAGCCGTCCGAAAAGGTGCCGGGCGCCGCCCTCCGCCTGGCGGAGTTGTTCGTGGAGGCCGGACTGCCTCCCGGCGTCTTCAACGTTGTCCAGGGGGACCGGGAAGCGGTGGAGGCGTTGCTGGAGAATCCTGCCGTCCGTGCCGTTTCCTTCGTCGGCTCGGCCCCCGTGGCCCGCTATGTCTATGAGGCGGCCAGCATGGCCGGAAAGCGGGTTCAGGCGCTGGCCGGCGCCAAGAATCACCTGGTGGCCATGCCCGACTGCAATCTGGACAAGACGGCCGACGCCATCATCGGTTCCGCCTTCGGCTCTGCCGGGGAGCGGTGCATGGCCATCAGCGCGGTGGTGACCGTGGGTGAGGTTCACGAACCTCTGTTGGAGAAGGTCAAGGCCCGTGCGGCGTCGATGCGGCTGGGCGCCGCCGCCCACGGAGGCAGTCAGCTGGGACCGTTGATCTCCGGACCTCACCGGGACCGGGTGCTGGAATACATTGAGACCGGACTTGATGAAGGAGCCCAACTCGCTCTGGACGGCCGCTGTCACAGCGGAGTCGACGGCCTGTCCGGATATTTTCTGGGTCCCAGCATCTTCGAGGGGGTCTCACCGAAGATGCAGATCTACCAGGACGAGATCTTCGGACCCGTTCTCTGCGTCATTCAGGCAGAGGACCTGGATCAGGCGATCGAGGTCGTCAACGCCAACCGGTTCGGTAACGGCACCGCCATATTCACCGAGAGCGGGTGGGCGGCCCGGGAGTACCAGAACCGGGTTCAGGTCGGGATGGTGGGAATCAACGTGGGAGTTCCGGTGCCCCTGGCCTTTTTCTCCTTTTCCGGGTGGAGAGGTTCCTTTTTCGGTGACCTGCATGCCCATGGCCGGGACGGAGTGAACTTCTACACTGAGCAGAAGGTGGTCAGTTCCCGCTGGTTTGGCAGCGATTGATGCCGGCACGGTAGACATCTTTTCGCGGAGGTCCGGAACGGCCCGATTTCTTGACCTGCGTCGGAGGATCGTGTTAGAAGATGCCCGTCGAGAAACGGGAGTGGGAGAGCCTTGCTGACACCAGATTGGACGCTGCCGGTTGCGGCGGTCGTGTTTTTGACCACTCTCTTCATTCTCAACCGGGTACTCTTTCGTCCCCTCTTCCACGTCCTGGCCGAACGGGGGGCTCGGACTACCCAGGTGAGTGGTCGAGTCCAGGAGATTCTGGATCAACATCAGACTCTCTACGAACAGTACCAACAGAAACTGGCAGAGGAGAGGCAGGCAGGATACAAGCTGGCGGAATCGGTTCGAACCGAGGCGTTGAAAGAGGGAAACAACCGAGTCGCACAATCCCGCCGTCAGGCCGAGGTCATGCTGTCGAATGCGAGGAGTGAGATCGAAGCGGATTTGGACTTGGCCAAGAGGCAATTGACTGGCGAAGCCGAGGACACAGCGCGAATCCTGGCCGACAGGATTCTGGGCCGGGCCTGAGGGCTGCCAGTCCTCCCCGGTTTTCTTTTCCCGATTTTTCCGGAGGGTGAACAGCAACCCGACGTCAAGCTCGGGTCCGGCGAACAGATTTGGCGAGACGGCCGGATGCTTCCGGCTGTGGCCTGAACGCCACTGGATCAGCCGCTACGGGCCGATGAAGAACACGCGAACGTGAACGATCACGCGGAAGCCTCCATGGGAACTCAAGGCACAGGTTCGCGGCGGAGCTACGGGGGCCTCTGGTTGGCGCTGCTGCTGCTGGCGCCGATCCTGGTCGCCGCCTCGGGAGGCAGTGGCTGGGGATGGGTGGAGACCGCCGGCAGGTGGTTCAATCTCGCGGTCCTGGTGGGCATCATCGCCTACTTTCTCCGTCTTCCCCTGCGGCAGTTTCTGGCGGATCGCAAGCGTGGAATACAGGAAGGCATCAGCTCGGCGGGCCGGGCCTTGCAGGAGGCGGAGGAGCGGTTGTCGGTAGTCCAGGTTCAGATGCAGGGACTGGACGAGGAGCTGGCGGGCATGAGGAAGGCCACGGCCGAAGAAGCCGAAGCGGAGCGCCTGCGAGTGTTGGAACGGTCCCAACGGGACGTGGACCGTCTGACCCGGAGAGCGGAAACGGAGATCCGGTTGCTGACTCGCGTGGCCCGGAACGAGCTCCGGTCCCATGCCGCCGACCTGGCCGTGGGGCTGGCCCGGCAGAAATTGAGTCAGGAACTGACGCCTGAAGAGGACGCCCGGGTCGTTGGCCGGGCCGTCGAGCATCTCAACAGCCGAAACTGAGAGGGTTGGAAGGAACCGACAATGGCTTCGTCGCGGGCACGCAGGTACGCTCGGGCCCTGTCCCAGGTGGCCGTGCAGGAGGGTCGGGAGACGCGGGTCCAGGAAGACCTGGACTCGTTCGGGACCGCCCTGCAGGCGTCCCCCGAGTTGGTGGAGACGCTGATGAACCCGGCCATACCCTTCGCTCCCAAGCGCCGGATCGTGGAAGAGTTGGGGGGCCGGCTCTCCCTGGTCGAGATTACGGTCAACTTCATCCTGGTGCTGCTGGAGAACGGTCGAATCGGTGAATACGACGAATACGTCGAGGCGTACACGCAGGTCATGGACCTGCGCGCCGGCATCGTCCGGGGTGTGGTGACCTCGGCGAGGGGACTGGACGCCGAGGTTCGGAATCGCCTCGAAGAAGTTCTCTCGGAGATTTCACGGGCCCGGGTTCGCCTCGCCTATGAGCAGGATGAGTCCCTCATCGGCGGGCTCAAGATCAAGGTAGGATCGGTCATCTACGATGGCTCCATCCGGACGCAGTTGGAGGAGGTCAGGCGGCGGATCAGCCGGGATTAGGAGCCTGCGCTGTAGAAATGATCGTAGCGAGAAAGTGGGGAATCGAGGCCAGATTTTCTGGATTTGGAGGTGCATAGTTGTTCTATTCGCCGAGAAATCGAGGAAATATGGACCGATTCTACCGCTTTCGCAGTAGATTAATTTCTGCGGCGCAGGTTCCTAGCCGGCTGGTGTGAATACCGCTACGGCAACGGACTGCCGTTCCCGGTCCCGGGTTCAACAGAGCTGCAGGTCAAGAGGACGAGACATATGGCGATCAAGGCGGACGAGATCAGTCAGATCATCAGGAATCAGATTCAGGACTACCAAACCGGACTGGTGGTCAGTGAGGTGGGAACCGTCATCTCGGCAGGGGACGGCATTGCCCGGATTCACGGGCTGGACAAGGTGATGGCCCTGGAGTTGGTGGAGTTTCCCAACGACGTTTACGGTCTGGCCTTCAATTTGGAGGAGGACAACGTGGGTACGGTGCTCTTCGGCGAGTTCCATCAAGTCTCGGAGGGCGACTTGGTGAAGCGGACCCGCCGCATCATGGAGGTTCCCGCCGGCGAGGCCATGCTGGGGCGGGTGGTCGATGCTCTGGGCCGGCCTGAGGACGGCAAGGGACCCATCGCCACCGACACCAACATGCCCGTCGAGCGGCTGGCGCCCGGCGTGGTGGACCGTCAACCGGTGGCCGAGCCGCTGCAGACCGGGCTGAAGGCCATCGACTCCATGATCCCCATCGGGCGAGGGCAGCGCGAGCTGATCATCGGCGACCGTCAGACGGGCAAGACCGCCGTCGCCATCGACGCCATCATCAACCAGCGGGACTCGGGGGTCATTTCCATCTACGTGGCCATCGGCCAGAAGCGTTCCACCGTGGCGCAGGTGGTCAAGACTCTGGAGGAAGCGGGGGTCATGGACCGCTGTGTGGTGCTTTCGGCCTCCGCGTCGGATCCGGCGACCATGCAGTACCTGGCGCCCTACTCCGGTTGCGCCATCGGCGAATACTTCCGGGACCTGGGCCAGCATGCTCTCATCGTCTACGACGACCTTTCCAAGCACGCGGCGTCGTACCGGGAGGTCTCCCTGCTCATGAGGCGGCCGCCGGGGCGCGAGGCCTTCCCGGGAGACGTCTTCTACCTTCACAGCCGCCTGCTGGAGCGAGCCTCCAAGCTGAGCGACAAGATGGGGGGCGGAAGCCTGACGGCGCTGCCCGTCATCGAGACCCAGGCGGGAGACATCTCCGCCTATATTCCCACCAACGTCATCTCCATCACCGATGGCCAGATCTACCTGGAGACGGACCTGTTCTATTCCGGGGTCCGTCCCGCCATCAGCGTGGGGATCTCGGTGAGCCGGGTGGGAGGATCGGCGCAGATCAAGGCCATGAAGCAGATAGCCGGAACCCTTCGTCTGGATCTGGCCCAGTATCGAGAGCTGGCGGCGTTCGCCCAGTTCGGATCGGATTTGGACCCGACTTCACAGCGACAGCTGGCTCGGGGCGTGCGCCTGACCGAGCTCCTGAAGCAGCCCCAGTACTCTCCGTTGGCGGTGGAGAAGCAGATCCTGATCATATTTGCGGGCACCCAAGGGCGCTTGGACGATCTGGAAGTGACGGATCTCGGCGCCTTCGAAGCCGGCCTCTACCGCTTCATGGATACGAACAAGGCCAGCGTCTTGCAGGAGCTCCTGGAAAAGGGGGCCCTGGACGACGAGTTGACCCAGAAGATGAACGCAGCCATTTCCGAGTTCAAGGAGCGTTTTCTGGCCGAGAAAGCGGCCTGACTTCCGGATACGATCCGGCCCCGAGCCCAACGCCTCGGGTGGACGCCTGAAACAATATGCCCGGCAACCTGATTCACTTCCGGCGGCGAGTTCGTTCGGTCAAGAACATCCAACAGATCACCAGGGCCATGAAGCTGGTGGCCGCCTCCAAGCTGAAGCGGGCCCAGGATCGGATCGTCGCGGCCAGACCCTACGCCAACCGGATGCTGTCCGTACTCAACTCCATGGCCCGGCGGATCGATCCCTCTCAGCACGCGCTTCTGGCCCAGCGGGAGGGTGAACGGGTGATGTTGGTGGTCATCACCGCGGACCGTGGGCTCTGCGGCTCCTTCAACTCCAACATCATCCGGTCGGCCATGAACTTCATCGAGAACGAGGCGGCCAACCGCACGTTGAGCCTGACGCTCGTGGGACGGCGAGGTGTGGACTGGTTCAAGACCCGCCCTTGGCCGGTGCGCCACGAGTTCTTGAATATCATGACCCGGGTGGATCACCGATACGCCCGAGAGATCGGCAAGGGGATCATCGACTATTTCTCGGCCAGCGAGCTGGACGCCGTCTACCTGGTGTACAACGAGTTCAAGTCCGTGGTGCGGCAGAACGTGATCCTGGAGCCTCTGCTGCCCATCCGGCGCCTCGAATTCCAGCCGGAAATGGGGGGCGACTACATCTATGAGCAGCCGCCCCGGGAGATGCTGGACTTTCTGTTGCCGCGGCACGTGGAGACTCAGATCTTCCGGGCCATGCTGGAGTCGGAGGCGGCCGAGCACGGAGCTCGAATGACGGCCATGGACGCCGCCACCAGGAACGCCAAGGAGATGATCGACAAGTTGACCCTGACCATGAACCGCATCCGGCAAGCCTCCATCACCACGGAGATCATCGAGATCGTCAGCGGAGCGGACGCCCTGGAAGGGTGAGTCCGGGAAAGGAATAGATCAGTCATGTCTGAGAACGTCGGGAAAGTCCTGCAGGTCATCGGTCCGGTTCTGGACATCGAGTTCGATTCGGGTCACGTCCCGCACATCTACAACGCCATCCACGTCACCTCCGAGGGCTTCGACAGCGACGTCGAGATCGACCTGACCGCCGAAGTGGCGCAGCATTTGGGCGAGGGTGTCGTCAAGTGCATCTGCATGCAGCCGACCGACGGCATGGTGCGGGGAATGAAGGCCGTGGACCAGGGCCAGCCCATCACGGTGCCCGTGGGCCGGGAGACGCTGGGCCGGGTGCTCAACGTTCTGGGCGAGCCGGTCGACCAGATGGGCGAAGTGGGGGCCAAGGTGCGATTTCCAATTCATCGTCCCGCTCCCAGCCTCGAGTCCCAAAGCACCGAGACCGAGATGTTCGAGACCGGCATCAAGGTGATCGACCTCATCGAGCCGTACTCAAAGGGCGGCAAGATCGGCCTCTTCGGCGGCGCCGGGGTGGGCAAGACCGTCATCATCATGGAGTTGATCAACCGGATCGCCACTCACCATGGCGGGTTCTCGGTCTTTGCCGGAGTGGGAGAGCGGACCCGGGAGGGGAACGACCTCTGGCTGGAGATGAAGGAATCGGGAGTCATCGACAAGGCGGCCCTGATCTACGGTCAGATGACGGAGCCTCCGGGAGCCCGGTTGCGGGTCGGCTTGACCGGACTGACGGTGGCCGAATACTTCCGGGACGAGGAAGGACAGGACGTGCTCCTGTTCATCGACAACATCTTCCGCTTCACCCAGGCGGGTTCCGAGGTATCGGCCCTGTTGGGACGGATGCCCTCGGCGGTGGGGTATCAGCCCAACCTGGCCACCGAGATGGGGGAACTCCAGGAGCGGATCACCAGCACCAAGAAAGGGTCCATCACGTCGATCCAGGCCATCTACGTGCCGGCGGACGACTACACCGACCCGGCGCCGGCCACGGCCTTCGCCCACTTGGACGCCACCACCAACCTGGACCGCGCCATTTTCGAGCAGGGACTCTACCCGGCCGTGGATCCGTTGGCCTCCACCAGCCGCATCCTGGATCCCAGGATCATCGGCGAGGAGCACTACGCCGTGGCCCGGACCGTCCAGGGGATCCTCCAGCGCTACAAGGACCTCCAGGACATCATCGCCATCCTGGGCATCGACGAGCTCTCGGAGGAGGACAAGCTCACGGTGACCCGGGCCCGGAAGGTCCAGAGGTTCCTCTCCCAGCCCTTCTACGTGGCCGAGCAGTTCACCGGAATCCCCGGTACCTACGTCAGCGTTGAGGATGCCATCGCCGGCTTTCGGGAGATCTGCGAGGGCAAGTACGACCACCTTCCGGAGCAGGCCTTCTACATGGTGGGCGGCATCGACGAGGTCCTGGAGAAGGCCAAGGCGCTGGAGCGGGAGGTCGCCTGATCGTGGCGCTACCCGAGGCCATTCAGTTGGAGATCGTTGCGCCGGACCGGCTGGTCTTCAGTGGCGAGGTTCAGGAAGTGACCATCCCTGGAGCGGAAGGTTATCTGGGCATCCTGCCCGGCCACGCGCCGCTCCTTTCCGAGTTGAAGACGGGCATCATCTCCTACCCCGAGGGTGGAGACCGCGTCCAACTTTTCTGCAGTTCCGGCTTCGCCGAAGTCCTTCCGGACCGCGTGATCGTGCTGGCCGAGGAGGTGGAGTCTCCCGCAGAGATCGACGGCGCCCAAGCCCGGGCGGACCGGGAGAAGGCCCAGCGGATGCTCCGGTCCCGGGATCCCGGGACCGATTACGGCGCCGCCCTCACCCTGTTGGAGCAGGCTTCCGCGCGGCTGCAACTGGTGGACTGACTCCGAATCCGCGTTCCTCACCCCGGTGTGCGGCAGTCCGACAGGACGGAGCCGTTTTGCTATAATGCGCCCGGTTTGGCCCTCCGGTTGGGGGATGGTGTAATGGCAACACGCGTGGCTCTGGACCACGTTATCGGGGTTCGAATCCCTGTCCCCCAGCCACAACTCCTTCGGACAAAAACCAAATTCCAAGTCTCACATTCCAAACTGAAAAATTCGGCAGTGAGCCTCGGGGAGTCGAAAGCTTCCCCTCTCTTGCGGTCGTTTTGGGGTCTTGAGCGAATATTTTTCTATCAATGGACAATTTCAGCCAAGTTTTTGCTATTGATAGCAAAAATAGGATCCACGCATGCCGTTGCCGCGCCCTCCTGGACTCGCCGCGCGAGCGGGGCTCCAGCCGCACCCGGAACGCCGCCTTTACCAGTGGAAAGGAACTTCTTGGATGTCAGAGCATAATCCCGTTCGGAAGCTGACCACCGTGCCGATTGGACTCGCCATCCTGGTCTGGCTGAGCTCCTGGCCGGCGGGCCTCTCCGGAGGGTTCGCGGGAGGGGCGACGCGGGCCGAATGGACCCACCCCAAGTCCCGGCAGCTGGTCACGGACCGCGACGGGCCCTTCGTGTTGCTGGAAGACGGCCGGCTCATGACGGTGGAGGGCAACGAAGCCCACTACTCCAGCGACGACGGACGCACCTGGAGCAGCAAGGGGCCCGTGTTGCGGGAACGGGATCCCGGAATACAACGGGAATGGCGCGTCCTGCAGAAGACCCGTGGGGGCGCCCTGGTGTTGGTGTTCATGGACACCGGGAGGCGGAAATGGGGCTGGAACAACCAGACCAACGAACCGGACCCCGGCGTCTTCAACGAGGTCTGGTCCGTGCGCAGCCTGGACCAGGGGGAAACCTGGATCGATGCCCAGCTCCTCTCCCGGGACTACTGCGGGGCTCTGGTGGACATTCTGGAGACCCGCTCCGGCCGGGTGGTGGTGCCGGTGATGAAGCTGATGCGCGGACCCGCGCGCCACAGCTTCACGACCTTCTTCTCCGATGACGCGGGCCGCTCCTGGTCCCAGAGCAACCTCATCGATCTGGGCGGACACGGGCACCACGACGGGGCCATCGAGCCGACTCTCGTCGAGCTCCGGGACGGCCGCCTCTGGACCCTGATCCGCACCAATTGGGACCGCTTCTGGGAGGCGTTCTCCCAGGACGAGGGTCGCTCCTGGCGGGTGATCCGGCCCAGCGGCATCGAGGCCAGCAGCGCTCCGGGCCATCTGATCCGCGCCTGTCAAGCGGCCGTCTCATCCTGGCCTGGAACCGGCTCCATCCGGTAGGGAATGACGCTCCAGGAGTGGGACCGCCGGCCCGGGGCGCGCAGAGGACTCCCCTATTCCCGCATCCCCGGCAGCTGGCAGCGGGAAGAGTTGTCCATCGCCTTCTCGGAAGACGACGGCAAGACCTGGACCCGTCCCCAGATGGTGGCCCGGCAACCCGAAGGCTGGCTCTCCTATCCCTACCTGTTCGAACGCCGGCCCGGCGAGATCTGGCTGACCACCCACTATGCGGGGGTTCGCACCGGCGGCAAGCGGGAGATCATTGCCGGCGTGCGGCTGCGGCTGATGGAGTCGGAATTCGTAGCGGAATGAGAGTCTGGAGAAAACCTGTCCCTGGACGGGCCGGCTCTTGTTACTCGTTCCTCACTGCTGGGAGTTCACGCCCAGCTCTTCCAGGTACCATTGGCAGAACCGGTCCACGGTCTCCTCCGCATTGCTGTAGGGCCCCGGTCGGTAGTAACGGCTGTTGACGCCGGCCTGATTGTTCTCGCAGATCTCCCGGTCCTCTTCCAGCGTCTTGAGCCACAGCCACGTCACCTCGTCCGGATCGTAGTCGACGCCCTCGACGGCGTCCGGGTGCACGAGCCAAGTGAGCTCCACCTCGGTCTTCCGGGGGGAGCGAGGGGTGAACCGTGTCGCCATTCCGTAGTCGTTGCTGGCCACCAGCCAATTGATGGGAAAGAACATGACGGACGACACACCCCCGTCGTAGGCGTCGTAGTCCCCCATGAGGGGAGCGACCGGCCGGCCGGTCCGGCTCTGGGTCAGATAGCCGGGGCGGATGGGTCTGCGGCCCCCATGCTGCCGGATCCCCGCCGGGCGCTGGAACGGCTTCGGATCGTGACCTGTCCGGCAGATCTCCCTCTTCCACCGGGAGGTGTAGCGGTCCAGCTCCTCGCCGAAACGCTTCGACTCGCCGGCGCGGACGTAGCTCATGACGGAGGTCAGCTCGGGA
This sequence comes from Acidobacteriota bacterium, assembly GCA_965263035.1. Lineage (GTDB taxonomy): Bacteria > Acidobacteriota > UBA6911 > RPQK01 > JAJDTT01 > JAJDTT01. Next base: position 1,369,334 of record OZ253580.1, on the reverse strand, counting down.
TGCGTGTGGAGGCAGTGGTAGCACTCGAAGAAATTCTCGGCCACCAGCTTCCAGTTGGCGCGGATGACGTGACTGATGCGGGCACAGGTCTTGGCCGCCGGCCAGCCATGGGGAGAAAAGAGGGTCGAGATGTCCCGGGCGAGGGGATCGAACGGCGGAGGGATCTGGGACAGGCTTATGAAGATCAGCCCCTCCACCATGCGGACGTGGCAACGATGCAGGGGGAACTCCGCCCGATCGAAGTCAGGGGGCATGTGCCGGGCGGAGATCAGGGATCCGTCCAATCCGTAGGTCCAGGAGTGATAGGGACAGACGAATCTCTTGACCGAGCCCTCCTCCTCCCGGCAGATCCTGGATCCACGATGCCGGCAGACGTTGAGCAGGGCGTGGATTTCACCGGCCCGGTCCCGGACGATCACCACCGACTCGCCGCCCAGAGAGTAGAGGAAATAGTCCCCAGGGGCCGGCAGGCGGCTCACGTGGCCCACGAACTGCCAATGGCGCAAGTGGATCCGCTCCATGTCCAGCTCGAAGATCCGCGATGAGTTGTAGAACGGCTGCTCCAGGGTGAGGCCGGGCTTCCGGGAGCCGATCAGCCGCGACAGGGAAGAGCCGTTGCCGTCTGCGCTCATCATGGTTTTGTCACCTTGGATTTGAATCGGACCGGAAGCCGCCGGTTATCGACCCAGCAGCTTCGCCATCAAGAACTCCATCGCACCGGCGTACTGCGCCGACTTCGATACGCCTTCGATCAGCAGATGGCACTCGTGTCCCAGGCGGTCGGCCTTCTCCTTCATCTTGATCCCGTACACGGGGTGGTGGATTCCGTGCCCCGCGTCCTCCGAGGGGAGCGTCATGTTGTTTCCATACGTCATCAGCAGCGGCGGGTCGTCCGCGGTCAGATGATTGTAGGGCGAAAACTCGACGTACAGCGGGCGGTGTTTCCGGTAGTTCGCCAGGGCGGCTTCGATGGTCTTCTCGCCCACCGCCATGTTGATCATGCGGTGCTTCAGGACGTTGGGGCCCAGCCACGGCTCGATCACCTTGGGGTCGATGGACGTCTGGCCGCCACGAACTGCCGCCGCCGTCACCCGGGTCGACTCGCGGAGTACGGGGTCGGCGGCCTGGGGGGCCGCCAGATCGTCGTGCAGGAGGATCCACATGGAGGTGCACGCTCCCGCGCTACCGCCGGTCAGAGCGATGCGATTCTTGTCGATATTCCACTCCGAGGCCTTCCAGCGCAGAAACTGGATGGCCCGAGCCGCATCGTGAACCGGAGCCGGAAGGGGGGACCCGGGGGTCAGACGGTAATTGACGGCGGCGTAGGAGATGCCCTTCTGGAGATAGGGCCGGAAGCTCGATTCGTCCCGCTTCTTGTCGCCCCCTGTCCAACCCCCTCCGTGTATGTAGACCAGGAGGGGGCGGGGACCCTGGCCCTCCGCCTTCCAGAAATCCAGCCGGTTGCGCGCGTGCGGTCCGTAAGCCACGTCGGCGTGGGTCGGCGCCGACGGGGGCGAAGCACCCGCCACGGCCGAAGTGCCCGCCGTCAGGCTCGCCAGCAGGAGACAGAGAGTTCTCATTTCGGTTTCCTCTTCATAACCGCGTGCATCATGCGACTGGGTTTCACGGAGATTAGCACAAGGCGTTTCCTGGCGGCAGCCGTAAAGGGACGGTCTCGAGGGGCGTCCTCGGGTGCGGCGGGGCCGCTTCGAACCGACGGGCCGCGCCGGCCGTCCGTGGCCCCGGCGGGAAGCGCCGGAGCGGTCCACGCGGAGTCTGGTGATTCCGGACGGGGACCTGTACTCTCTGGAATTCAGCCGGCCCGAGGAGCCTGCGCGGCAGAAATTGATCTACTGCGAAAGCGGTAGAATCAGTCCATATTTCCCCGATTTCTCGGCGAATAGAACGACTATGCACCTCAAAATCGAGAAAATCTGGCCTCGATTCCCCGCTTTCTCGCTACGATCATTTCTACCGCGCAGACTCCTAGGTGATCCGGGGGCAGGGCGGCAGAGCGGCAACGGACTCGGAAATGGAGGTTCGGTCATGAGGTTGAGACTGTTGGTTCTGGGGGCGGCGGCACTGTTGTCGTCTCCCGCGGCGGGAACCGCTTGGGGGAAGTCCGGTTTCGAAGCGTCGTTGGACATCGGTTCCCGGCGGGAGCTCTTCGTCGACTACCATCTGATCGGACAGCTCCGGGGAACCCGCCTGAAACTGCACGTTCCCCGGCCCGGAGGCGTCGCCATCTCCTACGAGAAGCCCTGGGAGGACTGGTACTCCTTCTACACCACCATCCTCAAGGACGGCGATACCTACCGCATGTACTACCGCTGCGGCCTGGGGGCCCAGTCCTACACCTGCTATGCCGAGAGCCGGGACGGGATTCGTTGGACCCGTCCTTCCCTCGGTCTGTTCGAGGCCCAGGGGAGCCGGGAGAACAACGTGATCCTGGACTCGGGACACCAGTTCTGCCCCTTCATCGACGGCCGCCCGGGCGTGCCGGCGGCGGAGCGTTACAAGGCCAACATGGAAGCCAAGGGAGAACTGCTCGGCTACGTGTCCGCCGACGGCATTCGTTGGAAGTTGGTCCGGGACGAAGCGATCGTCCCCCGGAAGCTGAGGAACCACTTCGACTCCCAGAACGTGATGTTCTGGTCGGAGGCGGAGGAGCTTTACGTCCTCTACTGCCGGCACGCCGTCGGAGGGCGCCGGGCCGTGGCGCGTTCCACTTCCCGGGACTTCCTCAACTGGACCGATCCCGTCCTCATGACCTACAGCGATACGGGGGGCACGGTCCCGTCCCAGCATCTCTATACCAATCAGACCCACCCTTACTTCCGGGCGCCCCACATCTACGTGGCCCTGCCGGGCCGGTTTCAAGCCGGCCGCCGGGTCCTGGACGAGGCCCAGACGGCGGAACTGGGTACGGATCCCGACTTTCCGCGCGATCCCGACTGGAGGGTTCGGGACATCTCCGACGGAGTCCTCCTGACCAGCCGGGCCGGCACGACGATCTATGATTTCACCTTCCGGGAGAGCCTCGTCCGTCCCGGCATCGGCCTCAACAACCGGACCTCGCGCACCAACTACCCGGCGCTGGGAGTGGTCCCCACCGGGCCGGCGGAGATGTCCTTCTACGTCCAGCGGGACTACGCTCAGAAGACCGCTCGGCTGGAGCGGATGGTGTTGCGTACGGACGGCTTCTCGTCGGTCCGCGCTCTCTACGAAGGGGGCGAGATGGTCACCAGGACCCTCCGGTTCAGCGGCAGCGAGCTGGTGATCAACTATGCCACCTCGGCGGCCGGCAGCCTGCGGGTGGAGATCCAGGACCCCGGCGGGAGTCCCATCGCCGGTTTCTCGGCGGCCGAGTCCGTCCAGCTCATCGGGGACCAGATCGAACGGGTGGTCTCATGGATGGGGGGTAGTGATCTCAGCCGGATCGCCGGTAAGCCGGTGCGCCTGCGCTTCGTCATGAAGGATGCGGATCTCTATTCGCTGCGGTTCCGGTAGGAGTCTGCGCCGCAGGAATGATCGTAGCGAGAAAGTGGGGAATCGAGGCCAGATTTTCTCGATTTAGAGGTGCATAGTCGTTCTATTCGCCGAGAAATCGAGGAAATATGGACCGATTCATCGCTTTCGTAGTAGATCAATTTCTGCGGCGCAGGCTCCCAGGGTGAGAGAACGGTCTCAGGCGGCGGGCAGGACCACCTTGGCGAGGTAGATGCTGGTCTTGTCTTCGTGGGTCGAGTAATAGCTGATCCAGAGGAGCCCCTGGTGCAGGACCATTCCGGCGTAGCTGGTGTCTCCCGCGGACGGCAGCTCCAGAATCTCCGTTGCCGTCGCTGCCTCCGGGTCCACCCACCAGAGGAGGGTCCGCCGCTCGCCGCCGGGAAGGTGCCGGCGGCCGGACGCCACCAGCCGACCATCCGGGAGGACCAGGAGGTCGGGTCCGCCGATGAACACGTTCAGATCCTTCCAGTTCCACTCCGTGTACGGCGGCTCCGCGGTTCCGATCTGCGCGCTGTTCTCCTCCCCGTCGCGCCGCAACAGGCAGACTGCGGTTCCATCGTCCCGGAACACGATGGCGGTTTCGTTGGGCGACCCGCGAGCGAAGAGGACCGGAACCAGGGTCTCGAACCGGAGCCCATCTTCGCTCTTGTAGAGGCGGACGAACTCGTCCTGTGTCGGCCGGTGGCCGGCGGCCCGGTGGTCGGCATAGCCTCCACCGTAGGCCGTTCCCTCATGCCAAGTGACCCGCCAGAGCAGGAAGTCGGGCTCGGCGACCCGCAGAGGGGGGCTCCACTGTGTCCCGTCCGGGGAAAACCAGACCAGTGAGTAGAACTCCAAGACATCCTCGGCCAGATCCCGCCGGTCCAGAGCCAGCGCCATGAGACGCCCGTCCGGGGTCACTTCCAGCTTGGGGTCTCTCAGGTCCTGTCCCGGTTCCCGGGGAAAGTGGGCACTGGAGGACCACGTCTCTCCATCCGCCGAGCTGATGACCCGGATGGTCCCGTCGGAGGAGACATGACTCTCTCCCTCGCGGAAAATGCAGTACCAGCGGTCCTGGAAGCGGACCAGATCGGTGAACGCGCTATGGGGAGCCCGGTCCCAGATCTTCCGGACCGAGACCAATTGGGCGCCCGGCGCCCCGCAGCCGGCGGCCAGGGACGCGACCAGGAGCAAGGGAAAGATTGGCTTGCAAAACGACATTCGATTCTCCACCTCCGGTTCGGACCGGGTCGAGTATAGGCTCAAAGTTCGAAAACGAAAACTGCGGGCCGGCTCAACCACCGTCTCGAGACCCTGTCCCATCCGGCACTCCTGGTGGTGGATGAGATCGGCTACCTTCCCCTGACAGGGACAGTCTGTTTCTTCTCGCCGGCCCAAAAAGGGACCGACCCAAAAAGGGACAGTCTCCTTCTACCGCGTGAAGGTCACTGCTAATCCTTCGACGATATTCCGATCAAGAAAAACCCCGCCAGGTAGGATCAGCGACCGGGCCGAGTGGTGGCGCCGGCAACCGAGAACGGCGTATCACTCTGGTTGCGTGGCCAAGAGATGCTGCTGTGACCTGGGAATCCCGTCATATCGCAGCTCACCGCCGATGAGCCGCATCAAGGGTCTCGGCTCCCCCTCGGCAGGAGATCCAAACAGGTAGTAGTGGGGCGGTGGTCCCTGAAATTCCGGGACCTGGGCCGCCAGCGCTTCGAATCGGGTCATCAGATCCTGGACGACCTCGGGATGCTGAGCGGACACGTCATGTTGCTCGCCTGGATCGCTCTCGAGGTTGAAGAGCATCCCGTCGCCGGGTCCATCGCCGCTGATCAAGCCGGGGTATTGGTCGGGCTTGGGCTGCTCATAGGGAGCCAGGATTGTGACTCCGTCCGGTCCCCGGCGGTCGACCCACTGTGCCAGCTCCTCCGCCGACGAATCGGCGTATCGCCGCGGCCCCGGGCTTCGAACATGGAGCTTCCACCGGCCCGAGCGAATCGTGGACAGTGCCGCCCCCTTCATTCCATAGATGCCGTCGTGGGGGCTCGGGGCTTTGCCATCCCGGAGCTGCGGCAGGATGTCCTTGCCGTCCAGGACGCGGTTTTCCGGCAGGGGAGCTCCGGTCAGCCCGCATACCGTCGGGAGTATGTCGATGGTCCCAGCAGGCTCGGGGTTGACGACTCCGGGGGGAATGACACCGGGAAGGCGAGCGATCAGGGGCACCCGCAATCCCCCTTCCCAGGTCTTTCCCTTCATCCCCCGCAAGCCACCGGTGGATCCGCCGTACCAGGGGCCGTTGTCCGAGGTGAAGATCACCAGGGTGTCTTCTGACAGATCCAGATCGTCCAACCTCTGGAGGATCCGGCCCACCGAGTGGTCCAACTCGGCGATCACATCGGCGTAGAGATCCTCCCTGCTCTCGGGCGTGTAGAAGTCATCGGACACCGCCAGAGGCTTGTGGGGCATGGCATGAGCCAGATACACGAAGAAGGGGCGGGCCCGGTTGGTCTCGATGAAGCGAAGCGCCAGATCGGTGTAGCGACGGGTGAGGGTGGCCTGCACCACGGGGTATTCCACCACCTCCTCGTTTCCAACCAGCTGTACCGGAAACATGTCGTTGGAATAGAGAATGCCGAAATACTCGTCGAAGCCCTGAGTGCGGGGGAGCCACGGCTCTTCGTGGCCCAGGTGCCACTTGCCATAGGCCGCCGTCGCGTAGCCGGCAGTCTTCAGGACCTCCGCCAGGGTGACCTCCGACGACGGGAGGCCGAAGCCCGAGCGTCCGTCATCGGGCGCGGGGTTGAAGACGACGCCGTGGCGAAACGGGTAGCGGCCCGTCAGCAGGGTTCCTCGTGAAGGCGCGCAGTAGGGCAGGGGGACGTAGAAGCTGGTCAGCCGGGCTCCCTGGCTCGCCATCCGGTCCAGGTTGGGTGTGCGGAACGGGCAGTCGGGGTTGAAACTGCCGATGTCACCGTAGCCCAGATCGTCGGCGAAGATGACAACGACGTTGGCCCCCCTGGAAGGCGGATCGGTCGCGCTTCCACAGGAAGTCAGGAGCAGCCAGCCCACACCGCAGATGATGGTCACGAGCCTCGGATGATTCATGGGGATTCTCCTCTCTTCCGACCGTGCCGATCAGCCAGGGCGGTTGGGGGGAGACGGCGCGGATTGCTTGCGCGGCCCTGCCGCCAGCCGGCTCCTGGTCCCATGGTGGCCGCCGACCTCCCGTTTGTACGCCCGCGACGACGGATTGTGCAAATCGTGCCTCGAAGCCGGTCTTCTTCACGAGATCCAGGAGGCATACACGGGGTCCTCTCGGAGTCCCCTATAGAGGGACAGTCCCTACCTAAAAAGGGGACAGTCTATTTCTTCCCTCCGTGCCGGCGGGTTCACGCTCAGAGATGAGATCAGCCCCACTTCCGACTCGATGAACTCCCGGCGCCCCAATCTGCCGAAACCCCGCTTTTCGGAAACGGAATCACGGATGCAGCCGCTCATTTCGTCTCACTCGATCCCGTTCCCCAATTCATGCTCATACCGAACCAGCCGATAGAGCCTGTCTGGATGTACCGCGCCGGGGACAGATAGACTGGCGTCAGCCGAGGATATTTTCCGGCTCAAGGGACGATTCTGGGGTGCACTCCATCGGCGGCTGGCTCGGCATCGATGACAAGCGGGCCGTGGGTCCGTTCTGCGGAAAATGGAGGTCTGGCATTCATGAGCCAAATTCGAAGGACCCGCCGCAGTTGGCTGAAGTCTACGGGCGTCGCCGGCCTGACGCTGGGAGCCGGAACTTTCTTGCCGGGCCGAAGCGCCGTCCCGGACCGTGCCGGGCCCATCGACGTCGGATCGAGGCGGCAGTTGTTTCTGGACGACTACTGGTTCGACCGGACATGGAATATCCGGCTCACGCTGCATCGTCCGCTGCCCCGGGAAACGGCGCTGGAAAGCGACCGGCCCTGGGAAGCGGAAGGCATCCACTACAGTTCGGTCGTCCACTCCGGCGGCCGATATCAGATGTGCTACCGGGCAGGCCGGCGGACCTGCTATGCGGAAAGCGGCGACGGCGTTCGCTGGATCAAGCCGAACCTGGGCCTGTACTCCTTCCAGGGATCCAGAAACAACAATATCCTGGGAGGTGCCGAGCTTCACAACGCCAGCCAGATTCTGGATCCCAATGAGCCGCCGGGAAGTCCCGGGCGCTACAAGATGATCGCCTCTTCCGGCGGGCTTCGCGGCTATGTTTCTCCGGACGGAATCGGCTGGAAGCCGGTGCGAGAGACTCCGCTGGCCATCTCGGGGCCCTTCGACAGCCACAATACCCTGTTGTGGGACGACGAACGAGGTCTCTACGTCATCTACATGCGAGGCGTCGACACCTCGACCGGAGGTCCCGTCATGTGGGATCCGGAGGGCCGGCGCTATGTCCACAACCGGCCGGAAGTGGACAAGTCCCGTTTCAGAGGGGGGCGCCGGGCGATCCGGCGCTGCGAGTCCCAGGATTTCCTCCACTGGTCGGAGCCCGAAATGGTGCTGGCCCGAGACCTGAAGGATCCCGCCAACCTCCATCACTACACCAATGCCGCCGTCAATTATTTCCGGGCGGCCCGCAGCTTTCTCATGTTCCCCATGGTGTTCTACGTGAGGGACGACAAGAGCCTGGAGTATCAGACCGGGCTCTCCGACGTTCAGTTGGCCACCAGCCGGGACGGAGTGCACTGGCTGCGGCCGCTCCGGAAGCCTTTCCTGAGCCCGGGTCCGGACCAACGCAATTGGGTGGACCGAAATCCCATCATGGGGCAGGGGGTGGTGCCCACCGGACGCGATGAAATCTCCATGTACTACACGGAACTGTACCGCTCGCCCGAATGCCGGCTTCGGCGCTGTTCGCTCCGGAACGACGGCTTCGTGTCGGTGGAGGGTCCCTACGAGGGGTGGGGTGAATTCACGACCCGGCCCATCGTCTTCAGCGGCAGCCGGCTGGAGCTCAACTACAGCACGAGCGCAGGGGGCGGCCTTCGGGTCGAGCTCCAGGACGAAACCGGAGCTCCCCTTCCGGGCGTGGGAATGAAGGATTGCCCTAGAATCGCCGGAGATCGAACCGGGTGAGTCGTGCGGTGGGAACCCCGGGTCGACCTCTCCCGCTTCGCCGGCCTTCCGGTCCGTCTGCGCATTCGCCTCCGCGACGCCCATCTGTACGCATTCCGGTTTCACTGATGCCGGTGTGCCGGGTTCGGGACCGGGGAGCTCGCCGAACTTGGGCTTGAGTTCCGATCCGTTGGACAGTCCCCCTCGGTTGGTATTCTTCAGACCGACTGGATCACCACCCTTTTCGGAGGAACCTCTATGGCAGTCGGACGCGTATCGTTGTCGCTGTCGGGTCTGGGAGTGCTGGCGTTGGCGATCGGGCTGTCCCAATGCCGGCCCGCCGGCTCTCCGCCGCCGCCCTCGACTGAAATTCTGCTTCCCGAAGCTTCCTTCCGGGTCCGGCTGGGACTCCTCGATTCGGAACCCGGAATCTGGAGCGGCAGGCTGGTCCCGGTACCTGGTCAGAAGCTTGAGCTGAGGCCGGACGAGTTCCGGGCCAACATCTACCGCCACAGCTTCCTCGACAGCATCCACTCGGTCGACGCCGATCCTCAGCTTCCCAACGACCAGATCAAGGGGAAACTGGGCTGGGTGGCGGCCACCCGCATGAGCTGGGCTCGCAGGGGAAAGAGCACTCTTCGCCATCCCAGCGTCATCGTAAGCGTGCTGGAGAATCCAGGAGACCAGCCCATCCGGATCGAGACGGCGAAGGGATCGGTCAGTTTCCGGCCCGATGGCATCCAGCTCTTTCAGGCCGAGACGTTTCTGGAGGGAGCCGTCGTGGTGGAATCGGTCCCGCCGTCTTCGCCTCTGGCCCCCGAGCGCTTCGACATCCAGGACTATCCTGCAATGACGGCGACGCGCTCCGGCAAGCTCTGGGCCGCGTGGCAGGAATACGTCGAGGGAGAGGCGGATCAGGTCGTGGCCCGGTCTCGGGGCGAGTCGGGCTGGGGCCCGGTCCACCTGCTGGATGCGGACGTGGACGCCTTTCGCACGGCCGTAGCTGAGGATTCCAAGGGGCGGATCTGGGTTGTCTGGTCTGCCCAGGAGGAAGGGAATTGGGATCTTTACGCGCGAAATTTCGATGGGGAACAATGGTCTTCCCGCCAACAGCTCACCGACCATCCGAGTCCGGACATCTACCACCGAGCCGTCACCGATGCGGAGGGACGGCTCTGGCTGGTCTGGCAGAAAACGGTCGGCGGCGTGACCCAGATCGTGGCCCAGGACTTCGACGGCCAACGCTGGGGCCAGGAGGTTCCGATCAGTGAAGGGCCAGCGGCTGGAGGAAACAACTGGTGGCCGTCGGTTGCCGCGGGTCCCGATGGCCAACTGGCCATCGCCTGGGACGGCTACGCTTCCGGCAGCTACGACGTCTATCTCAGACTGCGGCAGTCGGGACGGTGGAAGGACGTCCGGAGCGTGGCTGCGACGGATCGGTTCGAAGCCGGCGCCTCGGTGGCCATGGATGGCCGGGGACGGACCTGGATCGCCTGGCACGAGTCGGGTCCGCAGTGGGGCAAGGACACGGGGCGGCTCGTCGATCAGAGCGGCCAGTCCAAAGGAACGGAGCTTTACGAGACCAGGTCGCTACGGGTGGCGTGCCTTGCCGACGGTGAATGGATGACCACCCGCCAGAATCTCTCCGCGGTCCTGGGGGAGGGGAAATGGGAGATGCCCCACCTCCAGGCGGATGCCGCGGGTCATCCCTGGCTGCTGGTTCGGCACCTGAAGATGCGCCAGTCCGAGGGCCGCGGGCGCTACTTTCCCTCGTGGGAGATCGTCTGTCTGCGATACGACGGGTCCCGGTGGACTCATCCGACGCCGCTCTTCAACAGCGCGGGCCGGAACGACATGATACCGGCAACCGCGCTCGACTCGGACGGCCGCGTCTGGGCCGCCTGGCCTACCGACAATCGCAGCACGAAATCCTTCCTGGCCGTGCACGGACAGGTCATGGTGGGGCTTCTGGGCCGCGGCGAGCCGTCCCCGATCGAATTGTCTCGTCTCCGGCTTCCGCCCGTAGACTCCTTCGATCCCGTCCATCCCGACGAGACCGGCGATCTGGAACGAATCCGCTCTTACCGGATTCACTCACGAGGCCGGACTTTTACCATCTACCGTGGTGACCTGCACCGCCATACCGATATCTCCCTGGACGGCGGGGGCGACGGCTCCCTGGTGGACGCTTACAGATACGCCCGGGATGCCGCCGGGCTGGACTTTCTGGGTGTCACGGACCACAACCACGAGATCGTCGAGCCCTACAACTGGTGGCGGAACCAGAAGGTCGCCGACCTCTTCCAGTTGGAGAACTTCGCCGCCTTCTACGGTTACGAACGCAGCCTCGAATTCCCCAACGGTCACCGCAACGTCTTCTTCATCCGCCGGGGAACCTCGATCCTCCCCATCGAGTCGGCCGAGCACCTGGGCCTGGAGGGGTCCGAGAGGCTCTTTTGGCACCTCCGGCGCAAAAACGGAACCTCCATCCCGCACACCATAGCGACCGGTTCCGGTACCGACTGGCGGGACAACGACCCCAGGGTCGAGCATCTGCTGGAGATCTTCCAGGGAATGCGGGAGACCTACGAGTACCCGGGAGCCCCTCAGCCCATGACGGTTCGGCCCAGTTCCACGCTGGAGCAGGACAACCGGCCCTTTCGTCGGATGGGAACCGCTTGGAGCGCGCTGGAGAAGGGCTACAAGCTGGGATTCATCGCCTCCTCGGACCATATTTCCACCCATATCAGCTACGCCTGCCTGATCGCCGAAGAGCTGACGCCGGAGGGGCTCCTGGAGGCCATCCGCGCCCGCCGTGCCTACGCCGCCACGGACAACATCATCCTGGATGTCCGATTCCACGGATCGGACGGAGAGCACTTGATGGGGGAGGCCTTCAGGAGCGCCACTCCGGTTCGAATCACGGCCGACTTGACGGGCACCCAGCCCATCCGCCGCGTGGACGTCATCAAAGACAACCGGATCGTCTACTCGGTTACCCCCGATCAGAAGCGGGTCGAGTTCCAGTACGCGGACAACGCTTCCGCGCCGGGGGAGAGCTACTACTATCTTCGCGTTATCCAGGAAGATGGGGAAATGGCCTGGGGGTCTCCGGCCTGGGTCGACTACCAGCCTTGACCTCCCCTGGCATACGTAACTTATCGTCCCGGGGGAGGCTCGGATCAGATGATTATCGATGCCCATGCTCATGTATTTCCGCGTCTGGGCACCGACTCGGGTGACCAGACGGCGGAGACCCAGTTGCACATCATCCAGCACCACGTGCAGTTCCACTCCCAAGGCTGGCGTCGGCGCCGCGACGGTTTGCGTGCCGATGACTCACTGCTGATGCCGACCGGCGAGGGCATAGCGGATATGCGGGATGTCCATTTCCGCATTGCGGGGCACGGCCAGTTGGAATGCACCGTGGATGGAGAAGACTACTATCTGCAGTGGTATCCCTGTTGGTTGCAGGACATGGCGGCTCCCCCCGAACTCATGATCGCCTACATGGACTATCTGGGTGTGGATATGGCGGTCCTGCAACACGATCATATCTACGGCAGCCTCAATGAGATCCTGAGCGACTGCATGAACCGGTATCCAGGACGGTTCCTTCCGCTGGCTCAGATCCGGGAGTGGGAGGCGGATCAGGAACTCCAATGGTCCCGATTGGAGTACTCCGTCGAAAACCTGGGGTTGAGGGGACTCTATTTCGCCGTTGAATCGTTGGCCTTCACCGGCTGGGTCGATCACCTGGACGACGCCAAGTTCGAACCCCTGTGGGAGACGGTCCGCCGGCTGGATATTCCGGTGTTCTGGTACCTCTACACGAGTCACCGGGATCGGCTCGGCAGCTACCTGGAGCAGGTCGTCCGTCTGGACCGCTGGGCCAAGTCGCACCCGGATATTCCCTGCGTCTATACCCACGGCATCGAGACCATCGTCATGCGTCCCCCCGAAGAGCGATTCGATATCCCGGTTGAAGTCCTGACCTGCCTCAAGAACCCGAACCTGAGTCTGGAAGTCATGCTGCAGTTGATGGCGCCGGACACCGAATACCCATTCTCATGGGCACAGGACATGCTCAAACGGTTGTACGACGAGCTGGGACCGGAAAAGCTGATCTGGGGTTCGGATATGCCGGCGGCCGAACGCAGTGTCACCTACCGGCAGGCAATGGACTATGTCCGTCTGCACGCCGAGTTCATGTCCGAGGAGGACAAGTCGCTCTTCTTCGGCGGAAATGCAACACGTCTGTTCGGGCTGGAATAAAACGGAGGAATTCAGACTCAATAAAGGGACAGTCTATTTCTTCCGTTTCGGGTAACGCTACGCGCTACAGTTAGGTTATGAAGATCAGGCACAAGGGACTGCGGGCGCTCCATGAGCGGGATGATCGGGCTCGGCTCCCGGCGAATCTGGTGCCCCGGCTTCGACGCATACTGTTCCGGTTGCAAGAAGCGACCCATCCCGGCAGCGCGGACGCGCCCGGGTTCCGGCTGCATCCGTTGAAGGGCAGCCGGACCGGCCAATGGAGCGTACGCGTGTCGGGCAACTGGCGCGTGGTGTTCCGCTTCGAGGACGGCGAGGTCGTGGATGTGAAACTGGTAGATTACCACTGACGGGAAGGAGGAAAGATCATGAACGGCACAGGCGGCGAGCGCCCGGGTCCGATGCTGAACCCCCCGCACTTGGGCGAACTGATCCGTGAGAGCATGGACGAGGTCGGATGGAACGTGACCGAGACGGCGGCGCGCCTGGGATGCGAGCGAGGGACCCTGTCGCGTCTGCTGAACGGCAAGGCGGGCGTGTCGACGAACATGGCGCTCGCGTTGGAGGCGCTCGGTTGGGGCACCGCCGATCACTGGATGCGAATGCAGGCGAGCTACGAGCTCGCGCAGGCGCGACGGGCGCGCGGATGGCGGGAGGACACGCTGGCGCGCGAGGCGGTCCCGCGATAAACGTTATGGAACTCCCGCGCATTGCGAGGGTCGGTCTCGGCGGTCACGCTCCGTGATCGGTAGCAGGACCGGCTAGCCCTGCCCTTTACCCACATATTGCACAGGGCAAATTAGCCGTCCGGTTTCATTCATGTTTCTTCTCGTAAAGCGAAGCCCAGACACATGCCGTAGAGCGTGACGTAGCCCTGCCACATCAGTTGATGCCCAGGTGGGGAGTCGTGTTTACGAGCCAGATATCCTCCCAGGCGGGCCAGCACGAGCACGGCCGCCCCCAGGTCTTCCGGCGCTGGGAATCCTCGCGACGCGGCAAACGCCCCCAGGACCCGGATTTCCAGATCGGAAAACAACAATTGCGCCGGCAGGTCCGGGTCCTCTCGCCCCAACAGCGTCATCAGCATGATCCGCCAGGCGATGACGGCGTGCATGGCGATGGCCCGTTTCAGACGTTCGGCGGTTTGGTGCTGGAGCTGTTGTACCCGGCATCCGGTCTTGAGCACCCGGAAATAATCCTCCACCCGCCAGCGCAGCGCATACCATCTCAGCAGTTGCTGCGCCGTCTCGACATCGGTCACCGGCAGGGTGGTGAGCAGGAACCATTCCAGGCGCTTCCCCTGCGCCGGCGGCGCGACCTCCCGCGCGTGCACCACCGACAGTCTCAGCGACGGGATGCCGGTTGGGTTCCCGCGCGGCGCCGGAATCGTCAGGGTCTCGTAGCGCAGTTCCATCCGAGCCACCCGCGCCAGCCGCCGCGGGCGGGCCGCCTGCTTGCTGGCCTTGATCCGCGCACTCTGACGCTTCACCTCCAGCAGCATCCGGGCCCGCACCGGCGCCGATCGCAGGCGCCCGAACAGCTTCCGCTTCTGCTCCGGGTCCGGATCCGCGCTTTTCCCGGCCGCCTTCGCCGGGGTCTTCCTCTTCAGCACCCGATCCTGCTTCGCACGCACCAGCAACTCCACCTCCGGAGACGCTCGTTGCTCGGCGAACAGTGCGAAAAAATCCGCCTCCCGGTCCACCACGCTGACCACCCGCACCCCGTCGAGGGACCGCGACACCTCGGCGCAGTCCCGAAGTCCCTCGATCCAGCGATACGTCTTCTTCTTTTTCCGCGTGGCCACCGGTCCCGGCTTCGGCGCGTCCAGCTTCGCCCGCAACACCCCCAGCGGCAGCCCCGTCTCACTCACCACCAGCGTCGCGTGCAGATGCAGTCCCCGCGCCGTCGCTCCCGTCTGGTTGCGCCCGATCACTCCCAGTCCCTCACACCGGCCGTGCCGCGTGAAGTTCAGATCGCTCCCGTCCTGGATGCACAGCACCGTCCGCTGCCCCTGCATCCGCTGCCGGGTCCGCTCCCGGTGCGGGGCCAGGATGTTGGACACCGTCACCGCCGAGGCTTCCGGCTGGTCGATCAGCCGGTAGTATCCCTTGACCGCCGCAGAATCCCCCCGCGCCACTCCCGTGAACGCCCGCCCCGGCTCCTGCGCCTGTCGGTGCGCACTCTCCACCAGTCGCCGACTCAAGCGCCGGTCTCCCAGCGGCGCCCCGCCCAACTCCTGCTGAGCCCAGCCCGCTCCCTCCAGTCCCTCGCCCTCCGACATCGGTTCCACTCCCCGCCTCGGCGCCGGTCCCACCCCCAACCGCCGCCGCCAATCCCGGCACAACTCATACCCATAGATCGCCTTGCTCGTCTCCGCACCCCGGTGCGCCCGATCTTGCCGGCCTCGACCCTGCGTCTGCCCCAGAACCCTCCAGTTCGTGGCGCGCAAACTGGCCCCATCGTGGCGAGCCGTCTCCACGAAGGTCTCCACCAGCCAGGGACGGTAGCCGTAGCGCGCCTGGAACTCCGGACCCAGCCGCCGCAACACCTCCCCCAGCACCCGGGAGGCCAGATTACGACACCTCACTGACGGACGGATCAGAAACCGGCTCAGCCCCACCACCCGGTGCAGGTGCGCCCGGCGTTGTTCCTCATCCCATCCGATCCAGCGGTCCCGGTCCCGCAACCGCAACGCCGCCGCCCCGAACCCCAAGCCCCCCAGCCAGCCGTGGGCCGAGCCCACCAGATAGCGTAGTTGAGCACCCACCAACGGCCCCGCGCCCCGTGGATGCTCTCGCGCCATCAACTCGTTCCAGAGCGCTCGTTGCGGACCCGTCTCCACCAGAATCAACTCCAGCTCCCGCACGCCGTCCACCGTCTCGGGCACCCCGACCGGCTCCGGCACCGCACGGCCCAGTCCTCGGGGCCCGCAATGTTTCACCCGCCGTCGCGGCGTCGGCAGACGAATCCGTCCGCCCGCCTCCAGCTCCCGGAGCGCCTTCAGGCAGCCGCTCCGTTGCGCCCGCCCTCGGGCATCGTGAAATCCAAACTCCGAGCAGACCCGGTCCGCCAGCGCCGTCCGGTGGGCGAACTTCTCCCGCCTCATCACGGCGTGCAAACGATCCAACTCTCGGCTCAAGGTGCGCTTGATCTGGTTCTGAACTACCATGTCGTGAAGACTACGACAGGCATTCTTGTTTGTCCAGCACTATTTGTGGGTATAGGGCAGGGCTAGCCCGATGCGCTTGTTCTGGAACGAGATGCGCGTGCGCGTCGCGTCCGTCCTTCGCGCCGCGTCCGTCCTTCCGTCCTTCCTTCCGTCCTTCGAAAAAAGGGACAGTCTATTTCTTGGCAGTCTGTTTCTTCCCATGGGCCGGATCGTTTCAATCCCTCCACCGCGCCTTGCCGGCTCCAGTGAGGCTCCCGGAGCATGATCGCCGGGAGGACGGATGCTATACTTCGGCCACCAGACGAATGTGTCGCTTCGTGTGGCACCCATCCTGCAGGAGTTGAACCCGATGCGAGACCACCGCTGCAACATCTGGATCCCCGGTTTCGCCGCCTGCCTGCTCACGATGCTGGCTCCGCTTTCGGCAGCATCCGGCCCGCAGCCGCCCGAAGGCTTTACCGCACTCTTCGACGGCAAGACCCTGGCCGGTTGGAAGGGATTGGTGGAAAACCCCGTAAGACGTGCTGGGATGTTGTCGGCGGAACTGGTGGAGGCTCAGAAGAAGGCCGACGAGCGCATGCGAGCCCACTGGAAAGTGGTCGACGGTGTTCTGGAGTTCGACGGCAAGGGAGACAGCCTGTGCACCGCCAGGGACTACGGTGACTTCGAACTGTATGTCGACTGGAAGATCCTGGAAGACGGCGACAGCGGCATCTATCTGCGCGGCAGCCCCCAGTTGCAGATCTGGGATACGGAGTCCGAGAAGTACCGCAGGTACGGTAACGACAAGGGCTCGGGAGCGCTGTGGAACAACAAGGTCCATCCCCGTTTTCCCTTGGTGAAGGCGGATCTGCCTGTGGGTCAGTGGAACACCTTCTACATCAAGATGGTCGGCGACCGGGTCACGGTGAAGCTCAACGGCAAGTTGGTCACCGACCAGGTGGTGATGGAGAACTACTGGGACCGGTCCCGGCGGATCGACCCTCGCGGCCAGATCGAGCTGCAGAGCCATGGCAACCGGCTCTGGTTTCGCAACATCTACGTTCGCGAGTTGGACGGCGGCACAGCGCGGGCGACGGCGCCATGAGTGAGTCAGTTGAGCGAAACGGGCTGAGTTCCGGCGCATTGTGCCAACCCGGTCCCGGCTGCTCTGTCGAACCGGATCAATCCTTTCGAGGCGCGTCGGGACCTCCGGCGGATCGATAGCCCGGATTACGCTCCGGCATCTGGGCTCCCACGGAATTTCTCCAGTTCTCCAGATCTGTGGCCAGCTCCCGGGTCTTTTCGGGCCGGCTGGATGCCAGATCGGTAGATTCTCCCAGGTCGTGTGTCAGGTCGTAGAGCTGGTACCGATTCTCCAGCCCGTAGATCCTCTCCTCGTGCCACTCCAGCAGCTTGTAACGCCCCTTCCGAATGGCGCTCGAGGGCAGGGCGCCGGAGCCGTGGTAGTGGGGGTAGTGCCAGAAGAGGGCGTCCCGGTCCGGTAAGGCGGCCCCACGCAGGAGCGGCAGCAGGCTCACGCCGTCTATTTTGTCGCGCTTCTCGACTCCTCCTGCGACTTGCACCAGGGTAGGGAAGAGATCGACGCTGCTGACGGGCTCCTCGACTACGCTGCCGGGGGTGATCACGGTCGGCCAGCGGGCGATCAAGGGTACTCGGATCCCTCCTTCGTAGAGGTCCCCCTTGCCGGCGCGAAGCGGATGGTTGGCCGGGACCGGACCGTCGTCCCCGCTCCATTCCAAGCCTCCATTGTCCGAGATGAAGAGCACCAGGGTCCTCTCCGATATGTCCATCTCGTCCAGTTTGGCCAGCAGCCGGCCGACGCTGAGGTCCAGGGTCTCGATCATGGCTCCGATGGCCGGGTGGTTGGTGGGGGCGTCGACATCCGGCTTCCGCCGGTACTTGGAGATCAGCGCCTCCTTCTCCACCAAGGGGGTGTGAACGCTGTTGTGCGAAACGAAGAGGAAGAAGGGCCTCTCCCGGTTCTTCTCCATGAACTCCAGGGACTTCTCGGTGATGATGCGGACGTTGTGGGCGTCGTTCTCCGGCGTCTGCCACTCCCTGGCCATGCGGGGGACCGGCTTGTAGGTCACGAAGTCCTCGTCGAAACCCTGCTTGTCCGGATTGAAGGGCAGGCTCCCGGGAGGGGTCTTGGCTTGGCTGAGATGCCACTTGCCGAATGCGGCCGTGACGTAGCCCATATCCTTCAGGGCCTCGGCGATCGTCTCCTCCTCCAGGGGCAGACGGCGGGTCCAGTCCGGCTCCAGCAGTTTGATGGCATCCCCGGCGTAGTCTCCAGGCGAGATAAACTGGGTGACGCGGAGTCGTGCCGGGTACTTGCCCGTCATGATGCTGGCTCGGGTCGGGGAACAGATCGGACTGGCGGCGTAGGCGTCGGTGAAACGCATCCCCTGGCGCGCCAGATCGTCCAGATGGGGAGTCTCGTAGAAGCTGCTTCCGTAGCAAGCCAACTGGTTCCAGGCCAGATCGTCGGCCAGGATCAGCACGATGTTCGGCCTCTCAATTCGTCGGGCGCAGGCCGAAGAGAGTCCCCCCAAGGTTATCGAAAGAATCAGCCATAGCACGGTCCGTGGTCCAGGTCGGCTCATAGCGGGCAATCCTCTCCAACGACGGGCGATCGGCCGGTAGTGCTCTGCGAAGGACGCGGAGATCGCGCGGGCTTTTCGCCTTGGCGGCGCCGCGACAGCCGGGTCTCGGTTGCCGGAACGATCTCCCACACGCCCCAAGGTGTGGCCTGACCCTTCATCTCCGCCCGTAGAAATCCCTCAGTTGTTTCACGTCGTCCGCAGGAGGAAACTGGAAGAAGCCCGTTCGGCTCACGGGGGGAAGACCCGTCAACCGGCAGATGTCGCCCATCATTTCCGCCATCTTGAAGCCGGTGACCATGCCGTCGATAACCGGGGCGCCGATCTCGTCGATGGCCTGGGCGCCGCGGTGGGTCAGAACGGAACCCATGAGGGTGCATCCCGAGATCAGCAGCTCCGCGCCGTCCTCCTGGACACACTGCCGGGCCACCTCGACCGCGCACCGGTAGACCTCGTCTTCCGGAGTCTTCTCCGGGTAGAGGTCATTGGCGTCGATGCCGATGGATCGGTGTGACGCCACTTTGCCGTCCAGGCCGTACTGCCTCAGGATCATGCGTTGGATGCGTCCGTTCTGGTCGTCCACGGAGATCAGGGAGAAACGTTCACACATGGCGTAGGCCATCAGTGCCGCCGACTCCAGCGTGGCCGTAACCGGGATGTCCACCAGAGAACGGGCTTCGTAGAGTCCGATGTCCAGGTTGCAGGAAATGAAGGCGGCGTCGCATCCGTCCTTCTCGGCCTGTGTCACCTGTTCCAGCGTGGCATCGGTGCACTTGTGCCGGAAGTACAGGAACTGGTTGTTCTTCAGCGGATAGGCGTCGGCGATGTTGACCACGTCGAACTCGGTGTCGCTTCGCTTGATCCGCGCCAGATTCTCCCGTCCCCTGAACTCGGTTCCCCCGAAGGGATTGATCACTCTGATTCGCACGACTCCTCCTCTGGCCCGAGTTTCGCTCCTGTGCGAAGGATCCAGTCCGCGGCATCGTGGTGGGCTCTGTCATAGGTGGTGTGGCCGTTCGGACTCTCCGAGGGGGTGATCACCAGCTTCATTGCGTCCCCTGACCAGATGCCCTGCAGGGGCTTCATATGGTAGGGGGACAGCTTCATGAGCCTCAAGGCGAAGTTGATGGCGTGGCGGCCGCCCACCCGCAGATCATTGTGTCCCATCTGGATGAAGAGGCGGCGCCCAGCCAGCTTCGGCGCCAACTCCATGACGTCCAGAGAACGGGCCGCAGCTTTGTCCCTCATTCCTTGGAATTCCCGCAAAGCCAGCAGATCCGTGACCGGAGCGAAAGCGACTACGGAGCCGATTCGAGGCTCGACCGCGGCGAAATGCAGGGCCAGGAAACCGCCCCGGGAGGAGCCGTAGGCAACAATCCATTCTGGATCCGTGACTCGTTGCCGGATCAGGTAGTTCAACACGGATGAGGTTCTTTTCAGGAAGTCGGCGAGGAATTCCTCACCCTTCTCCAGACGGTCACGCCACCCTGCGAGGCCGAACGGTTCGCCGGACCTCTGATCCTCTCCGTGGCAGGGACTGTCCAGAGCGACCGCAAGGAAGCCGTGCCGAGCCAGGATCCAACACATTGTGCCGGACCTTTCCTCCAGGCCCGCCCGCATCCCCCCGCCAAAGACAAGAATCGTCGGAGCGGGCCGCTCACCCGCCTCCCCCAGCAGAGCGAAGCGGACCCCGGACGGGGACTCCAAAACCTTGGCCCGACCGGGTCTCTCCACCTCCTTATAGGTCGGCCCGGGAAGAGGCGCCAAGACCACCACGGCCAGGGAAACGATAACGATGACTCTCACTTGGGCCTCCTTAACAGTCAATTCTCGTTGCGCATCGGTGGGGGCAATGGAGTCGAGGGGCCGTGCTGGGCCACTGTCCCCTTCTTGCTCTGCGTTCAGGAAGATTTATTGCAAATAATTTCGCATGATTGACCGGCGAACAACAGGGAGTCCACAATCAGACACCGTTTCATGCCAACCTGCGTTTCCATTAACGCGTGATATCGGCTTTTTGCAGGGACTGCCAAGGAGGTCGCTATGAGAAAGGATCCGCCCGCAAGACAGTGCTTCAACCGGAAACTTGGTCGCGCGCTCGTATCGGGCGTGAGTGTGATTCTTCTCTTGGGGAATGGTTTCGCGGCGGCAGGAAGCGAGCCGGTTCTGGACATCGGCTCTCGACTGGAGCTGTTCGTGGATCAGCACCTGATCCAGCGGATGCAAGAGGTCCGTCTCCAATTGCATCATCCCCGGCCGGCGGAGGTGGCCATCGAGTTCGACCGGCCCTGGGAAGGTTTGGGCTCCGCCTTTCCCAACGTCGTCATGGACGGGGAGAGCTACCACATGTACTACCGGGGCGCGGTCTGGGATGCCCGGACGAAGACACTGATCGAGTCCACCTGTTACGCGGCGAGCTCCGACGGGATCCAATGGTCCAAGCCGAATCTGGGCCAAGTGGAGATCATGGGGACGCGGAACAACAATGCCCTGTTCGATTCCAGTGGATTCACTCCCTTCTTGGACGCCCGTCCCGGAGTGCCTCCCTCAGAGCGTTTCAAGGCGGTGAAGGCGCCGCCGAGATCGACACCCGAGGTCGGCTCCCGAATCCTGGTCTCGGGTGACGGCATCCATTGGAGGAAGCTCCATGACCGGCCTTCAATCGAAGGCGCGACTCTTTTCTGGAGTGAAACGGAAGAATGTTATGTGGCGTTCGGACGTTCCAACGTCGAACTGGGACTGAAGATTCGGCATTTGGGTGACGATCCCGGCTCGTTCCGGTCATTGCTCACCAGAGAGGGGGAGTTCTCCATTCGCAACCGGGATCGGGCTGGCGACGACGCTTTCCGCTACTCCGCGGACGGTGGCCGGACCTGGAAGAGAACCGGGGTGATCCGGACCGTCCAGCGGGCCGTCTCTACGGATCTGGTCCACTGGAGTGACTGGCAGACGATGAAATTCAGCCAGTATCCCCCCACCGTGGACGAGCAGCTCTATACCAGCGCGACCCAACCCTACTTTCGAGCGCCCCATCTCTACATCGGTCTGGCCGCACGCTTCCTGCCCGGCCAGCAAGCCTTGAGCGACGCGGAGGGCCAGTCCATCCAGCCGGAAGGGATGCCCTGGTGGACCTGGAAGAACTGCTCGGACGCCATCCTCCTGACCAGCCGCGGCGGGGACAGGTATGACCGGACCTTCCCTGAGGCCTTCCTGCGGCCGGGTCCGGGACTCGAGAACTGGGGCACTCGGACCAACTTTCCCGGAATCGGGATCGTCCCCACCGCCGAGGATGAGATTTCTTTCTACGTGACGCGTCATTACGAGTTACCTTCGGATCATGTGCGGCGCTATATTCTGCGTAGCGACGGATTTGCCTCCCTGCACGCGGATTACGATGGCGGCGAGATGGTGACCCGTCCCTTGAGATTCCGGGGGAAGGAACTGGTCCTGAACTTCTCGACCTCGGCGGCCGGCAGCTTGCGCGTGGAAATCCAGGACGCCGGAGGCGATCCGATCCCGGGATTCCGGCTGGCCGATTGTCCTGAGGTCATTGGAGACAAGATCGAGCAGGTCGTCCGCTGGGTGGAAGGCTCCGACTTGAGCCGCCTGGAAGGCCGTCCGGTTCGGCTCCGTTTCGTGATGAAGGATGCGGACCTCTTCTCGATTCGGTTTGCCCGGCCCGAGTCTTGATCGGGGCCACATAGGGGGTTTTGGATGCTAGAAAGAAGAGTCCTGACGATGCTGGTGTCGGGTCTGGCGCTGATTCAGGTTCAGACGGCCGCTGCCCCTCGCAATGGCAGCATCATCCCCATTGGGAACAGCAAACAGCTGTTCCTGGACGAGTCCCTGCTGGAGTCCCTGAAGGACACGGTGCTGGTCCTGAATCATCCGCGGAAGGTGGTCGACAATCCCGTCATCCCCCGGGACCGTCCCTGGGAAGGCAACTACATTCACTACGGGACGGTCTTCTACGATCCGGATCAACGGAAATTCCGGATGTGGTACTCGACCAGCAATTGGACTCCGGTCCCCGGCGGCGAACCTGAAAGTAAGGGCCGTCGATTCTGCTACGCCACTTCCTCCGACGGCTACCGTTGGGAGAAACCTTCACTGGGGCTGGTGGAGTTCGATGGCTCCCGGGACAACAACATCGTCGGTGAAGACAACTGGCTCGGGTTCAAGGGTGGCATCGTCTTCGACGCCCGGGAGCCGGACCCCTCGAAACGCTACAAGGCCATGGTCCAGACCGTGGGGGGGAAGCTGTCCAGCGAGACGGGAAGGACCGGGATGCAGTTCCATCTCTACTATTCCGGCGACGCCTTCAACTGGTCGCCCCATCCCGACAATCCCGTCATCGACTGGGGAGAGCGCAGCGGCCGCTGGGGACCGACATCGGTGATGGGGTGGGATCCCGTGCATCGAGTCCACGTCGCCCACATGGAGATCTGTGGCCATCAGAGATGCCCCCTGGGCAAACGGCATCATCGGGCGCGCTGAGAGCCCCGACATGATCCGCTGGAGCGAAGCGGTTCCGGTCATCCTTCCGGACGGCCAGGATTATCCCGACACCGAGTTCTACTCGCTCCACGCCACTGCCTACGAGGGATTCACCATCGGAATGCTCTGGAACTTCAGGACCACGAACACCACGATTCTGCCCCAGTTCGTCTTCAGCCGGGACGGGATCCACTATAACCGCCGCTACCGCAGCCCGTTCATACCGGCCGGAGCCGGGGACAGCTTCGATTCTGTGGCGATCTACGGCCTCAGGCCGGCCGTCCACGGGGAGAAGATCTTCTTCTACTACGGCGGGGTGAACTGGAGATCCCCGGAGCAGTTGGAGAGGCTGGGGGAAGAGCGGGCGTACGGAGCCATCGGATTGGCGGTTCTGCCGTTGGATGGCTTCGTTTCTTTGGACGGCTCCAAACTGACCTTCAGCCAGGCCGTTACCCGGACCTTCACGTTTTCCGGCAGCGAACTGCGGCTCAACCTGCGGGCGGCCTTCCAGCGTTGGGGAGCTCATCCCGCGGAGGTCCGGGTCGAGATCCTGGGGACCGACTACAAGCCGATCTCCGGTTACGGTTTCGACGACTGTGAACCTCTCAGTGAGACCGGCACGAGACAGCCCGTCACCTGGAGGGGAAGTTCCGACGTGGCGGGACTGGCCGGAAAGCCGGTCAAGCTCCGATTCCACTTCAAGAACGCGAAGCTGTTCGCTTTCCAGTTCGTTCCGGGAGATCCGGCCACCGCCCGGAAAAACTTCTGATCCGGCGTTTCTCACCCGGGGAATGGGATGATCGCCCGGGAATGGCGTCTCCAGCCCGCATTCCTCACCAGGCCGCTATGCTTATGATTAAAAAGAATTTGTTTTTCAGCATTTACCCGGCTATTGCCAAGGTCTCTCGGGGACAGACTGCGCTGGGCGCGCCCTCGCTGGTCTTTTCGCCCTCAGCGCGCACATGCTCTCTCAAACGTAGTCACCACTACGCTCTCGGTCGCGAGCACGCGCTGAGGGCGAAAATCCTGCGCGATCATCGCACCCCCTGGTGAGAAATGCGGGCTAGTGCATACTCGCCCGTTTCGGTCCGGTCAGGAACCGCGGGACTCCTCCAGAATCGTAATCTCTGCGCGGCGGATGACTCGCTGACCACTGATGCGGTCGTCCACGTGCAACTCGATGCGATGCTTTCCTGCGAGGAGCCGGCTCAGATCCACGTCCTGGAAAAGGGCAACCCGATCGCCCAGGGTCACGGCTTTGGGCTGTTCCTGCTGCACGATACGGCCGTCGTGGACCAGATAGATTTCGGCTCCCAGCAAGGGTTGAAGAGTCGACTGATCGATGGCCACCTCATAGGCCTCCACGTAGAAGAAACAGCGGTCCCGATTCGTGAACTCCTGAGTCACGTTGGGGAAGATCTTGAAACCGGCGGGAACCACGAAGGGCTCGCTCAGGAGGGTTCCGGGATCTGAAGACAGGACCTTGTCCGCAAGGATGATGCTGCTGGTTGTCAGGGTCCCGGACTCGAAGGGGGCGACGCGGATCGGAGTCGTGGTGACCGAGACCTTCCCACTGTTCCCGTCCTTCAGGATCAGAGTCAGTTTGTACCGGCCGGATCGCAGGGGAACACTCCTCTGGTAGGTAGCCACGCCCCCGAATTCCTGCGGTTGCAGGTCCGGGGACTGATCCGCCAGAACGGTATCCTCGAACTCGTACACGATCCGATTTCCCAGGTCGGTCACCCTGCCATAGATGTTCAGGACGGCCCGCCGGCTTCCTTCGGTTTTCCGATAGGTCAGCTGCTCCCGCCCAACCCTGAGGGTGACGGGAGCCAGCACCTGGTCCGGTCCGACCCGGAATTGATTGACTCCGATCTGGACCGGAATGGAATCGTAGTAGAGCTGGGTGTCCACCAGATTCTGCAGTTCTCCAAACTGGAGCTTGGGAGGGCGCTTCGTGTAGAAATAGTTGCGCACTCGCTGCAGCGGTTGAGCCCCCGTCATGTAGTAGGGTTCGCCCTCCAGACCCAGGTTCCTCATCAAGAGGGCGGAGCGCACGCGCCCTGCCCGATCCACCTGGCCGCGGAACTCCCCGTCCGTCATTCCTCCGCCGGCCACAAAGAGGGCATCCTTCTCGGTCGGCCGCAGCGCGATCCGATACTCTCCCGTATTGGTGGGGTCGACGAACTCGATCTCGACACCGGGTCCTATGCCAGGGATGAAACGGTAGAACCAGCGCTGGAACGCATAGGTGCTGGTCATGCCGCCCCCCTCTTCCGGACGCCGGGCGTAGTATCCACCGGGATGGTCGTCGATATTGTCGGGGGGGCCGAAAGTGATGTAGATTCGGCCGCGGTCGGTGGCCCAGCCCTCGATGCCGGACCGGAATCGCTCATTGGCGTAGGCGATCCTACGGTAATGTTCTTCCCGGAACTCATTGATCGCCGTCGACGGGTCGGTATCGCGGCGGCGCCAGAACTGTTCAATAAAGGCGTCTCGCTCGTCGTCCGTGTTGAGTTTCTCGAAGACGGCCCGTTCTTCGTCGACCATGATGTAGCGAACGTCTTCCTGCAGCCATTTCTTGTAGTAATCGATCTCTTCCTCTTGAGGCTTCTGGTCCTGGGGAAGACCGGAAAGAGAAGAGAGGTGGGTCAGAAACAGAATAACCGCGGAAAGCGTGCTCATGAAAGCTTCTCCGCGGTCATTGTGGATGCCATGAAACGGACCTGCCTTTCCGGCCTGTCCCAGTTCGTTTTCCCCATGATACCATCCGTCCAATCCCGTCGCCATGATGCCGTCGAGGCATCATGGCGACGATGGCACGACTGTCCCGCCATCAATCGCCGTGACCGGTTTCACGATGGCACCCGGCAGGCCAAAAGCTTGAAGAGGCAGTTTTCCGACGCGTTGTCCCGATCAAGTGATGATCCAAGTCGTCTGACCGGCTCTTCAAAACGGGGGAGATGACCATAAGAAGGGATCTGCCCATGGGCCCGGGCGCCTGCCGCGCAGTGAGGCCGGTTCTCGCCTGGTGCGTAATCACGCTCTGTTTCCTGAATCCCATGGCAGGGGCTGCCGGAGGCGGGGCGGTAGCAGATATAGGCTCCCGTCTTGAGCTGTTTGTGGATCGCTACTTGATTCAGCAGCTGAAAGGGGCTCGTCTCCATTTGCACCATCCGGAACCCGCGGAGGTCGTCCTCGTGTACGACCGGCCTTGGGAGGGGATCTACTCGGGTGCTCCCCGGGTGATCCGCGACGGCCAACGCTATCACATGTATTACCACGGCTTTCCGGAATGGAAGGATGGAGAGCAGACCGAGGAATCCACCTGCTACGCCGTCAGTCAAGACGGAATTCGCTGGTCCAGACCGGAACTTGGCCTCTACGAACGCAAGGGGACTCGCAGAAACAACGTCATCTTCGATTCCGGGGGCTTCGCGCCCTTTCTGGACTCCCGCCCCGGAGTCCCGGCTTCCGAGCGGTTGAAGGCCCTCAAGTCGCCGCCTCGGCTGAAACCGGAGGAGGGGGTCATGGCCTACGCTTCCGGGGATGGGATTCACTGGAAGAGGCTGAGAGAGGATCCTGTGATCCTGGAGAATCTCGAATCTGAATATGGCCCCGTCGGGGCAGGCGCCGCTTTCTGGAGTCCGGTCGAGAACTTCTACGTGCACTATACGCGCTGCAATCTCCGCTCCCCGAAGGGGAAGCTGGTCCGCTCCATCCAGAAGTCCACCTCCCCCGATTTCTTGCACTGGAGCAGGCATCGTCCCATGAGCTTTGGAGGGGCCGGCCCGATCCCAGGCCAGGACTTCTACACTTTCGGCACCCAGCCCTACTTCAGGGCGCCCCATATCCATATCGCCCTGATCCCCCGTTTCATGCAGGGGCGCCGCGTGCTCAGCGACGAAAAAGGACGAACCCTGGAACCCGGGGGCCACGGGGGGAGGTGGGACGATTGCTCCGACGTGGTCTTCATGACCAGCCGCGGCGGTTACGTCTATGACCGGACCTTTCGCGAAGGCTTCATTCGACCCGGCCTGGGGCGCCGAAACTGGCTCTCGCGAACCAACTTTCCAGGCGTCGGAACGGTGCCGACCGGTTCGGGAGAAATGTCGCTCTACGTGGCTCGGGACTATGGTCTGTCCACCCACCATATCCGGCGCTACACGCTCCGGACGGATGGGTTCGTTTCCGTCCATTCTCCCTACGCTGGGAGTGAGATGGTCACCAAGGCCTTCAAGTTTCGAGGCCGGGAACTCGTCCTCAATGGTTCCACGTCCGCCGCCGGAAGCATCCGGGTGGAGATCCAGGATGAACGGGGAGAGGCTGTGCCCGGTTTTTCCCTGCCGGAGTGCACCGCCATCGTGGGAGATCGCATTGAGCAGGTGGTTCGCTGGAAGGCGGGATCGAGCCTGGCGGAGATCGCCGGCGAGCCGATCCGGATCCGGTTCCGCATGAGGGACGCCGATCTTTATTCGATTCGCTTCCGCTGAGGGGGAAGCGCCCTCCTCCACAGCCGTGGTTCTGCTCGGACGGAGGAGCCGCCGTTCTTGGTGGAAGGAGGGGGCAATTCAAATGGAGAGGACAAGCTCTACCCGGTCTTTCGCCCCGCTTGTGGCAGTCATCATCGCGGCTGCGTCGCTCGGAACCGCGTCCGTCCAGTGGAGATCAGAGGTTTCGCCGGGCGATCCGGGGGGACACCACCCGGCGACGAATCGTCTGGAGGGGGAGTGAGTCGCTCGCCTCCCTCAAAGAGCGGCCTCTGAACGACCGTTACGTCCGCTTGGTCTTTCACCTTCGCGACGCCAAGCTAGGAGCTTGTGCGGCAGAAATTGATCTACTGCGAAAGCGGTAGAATCGGTCCATATTTCCCCGATTTGTCGGCGAATAGAACAACTATGCACCTCCAAATCGAGAAAATCTGGCCTCGATTCCCCGCTTTCTCGCTACGATCATTCCTACCGCGCAGACTCCTGGATTCCTTCTGGATCGAATAGGCACTGGAAGGCAACGGGCGTATGTGTACCGTGTTCCATCCGTGCGTTCCAAATTCTTGAACCACATCCCTGGGTTTTGTCCAAATGGTTGAATCCGCTCCCGTTCCGGGAAGTTCGGCAGATGGGCTTAACGTGGCCGATTTAAGCAATTTGCAAAGAGGTGTGTTGCATCCTGGAACCGGAATTGCTAGTAATAGAGACATAAAGAGGTTGCGTGATCTGACCCTTGGCGCCAACCTTCGGTTCAGATCATTCAACATCGAGACCAAGACCGTTTGTTGGCTCGTTCATCATGCTGGTCACGCAGAGAGTCTCCCTCGCCGTCACATCGCATTTGCTCCGGATGTCCATGACTGCGCCTGCCTTGTCGGGCGGATTCCCATTGGCCGTCCCTGATCGTGTCTTCCGGCGTGGAGACGGAACCAGATCCCGCCCCAGCGTGACGCAACGTTTCTCGCCGAAGGAGGTGACATGAGGACTAACACCGTTATCCGTTTGAGTCTGATTATTGCGGCAGGGTTGCTCGCGAGCATTCCGGGAATGGCTCAGGGCGAAGACGCTACCCTGGTGGGGACAGTCAGCGACATCAGCCAAGGGGCGCTTCCGGGTGTGAGCGTCGACATCACCAACGTCGCCACGAACGTGACCCGAGGTGGGATCACAAACGAGCGTGGGGACTACGTCGTCGAGAACCTGCCTCCGGGCATCTACACCGTCCGCGTTTCACTCCCGGCATTCAAGACGCAGGTGAGAGAAGGAGTGCGGCTCGAAGTTCGGCAGCGGGCGCGCCTTGACTTCTCCATGACCGTCGGGGAGATCGCCGAGACGATCACCGTCACCGGGGCATCGCCGGTGGTGGAGACGGAGACGGCCGATCTGGGGGCGGTCACGACCGAACGCCAGATCAAGGATCTCCCCTTGAATGAACGGGATATCTTTCAGTTGGCGCGTTACATGACGGGAGCGGTGGTGGCGCCGCTGAGGGACATACCGGCGGCGCAGCCCCGGCTGCCCGGGTTCAATGGTCAGCAGTACAGCCAGAATCTACTGCTGCTGGACGGGACCCCGAACCAGGATCTGACGCAGAGCATGCCGACCACACGGCCCTCGCCGGACGCCATCCAGGAATTCAAGGTGGTCACGAACAATTACTCGGCCGAATACGGACGAGTCGCGGGCGCCGTGATCACCATGGTCTCGAAGTCGGGAACCAACGAGTTTCACGGTTCCATTTGGGACTATGCGCGAAACGACGCCTTGGACGCCAACAACTTCATGGCCAACCGGGTGGGGACCGGTACGGTCCCCTACAAGCGGCACCAGTTTGGGGCGACGTTGGGCGGACCCATCTTCAAGGACAGCACCTTCTTCTTCTTCTCATACGAGGGGCTGAGGCAGCGCAGTAATTTCGTTCGCTCGCAGATCTCCCCGACGGAGAACGAGCGCAATGGAATCTTCGGTCTCGATGGTCACTGGCCCGATCGGATCATCTACGATCCGATGAACGTGGTCGACGGGCAGCGGATGCCGTTTCCCGGCAACCGGGTCCCGGCGGACCGGATGAATCCGGTGGCGCGGGCCATCTTTCAGGACGGAACCTTCCTGCCTCTGCTTCCCAACCAGCCTCCCGGCTCCAACCCCAATTTTTTCTGGAACGCCGTCGACAACACGGATGTGGACAAGTGGAACATCCGGATCGACCAGAACTTCGAGGGGGGCGACCAGCTCTGGGGCCGCTGGACCTGGCAGAGGTCTCCCAAGACGACGGGCTTCCACTACACGCCGAACGTGACCTTCATCCAGGATCGGCAGCGGGGCTTTCAGGTCGCCGCCGGCTACATCAAGAACTTCGGGCCGACCGTCAACAATGAACTGAGCATCTATCTGGGGCGCAAGCACTCCAAGAACTCCCCTCCCGATGAGCTGCACCAGAATTGGGCCGAGGTCTTCGGGTTCGACCACGCGGATACCGTTCCAGAGGCGGGTTGGGGAGTTCCAAGGACACGGATTCGGCCCTATCCCGACCTCCGGAGCATGGACAACGAATACGATTTCGGCACCGACGGTGGAGCCAAGGAAGTGATCAGCTGGAACAAGGGCGACCACCTCATCAAGTTCGGCATCTCCACCCAACGCTACAAGCTCATCTCGGGAGGAGCGCGCACCGGGGGCGGCGGCATGGGATTCGACGGATACGCCACTGCCCAGATCGGCGGCTCCCAATCGCAGGTCATCGCCGATTTTCTGCTGGGGTACCCCTCCTCCGTCAGTTACACGTTGCGGCATGACTTCATCAACAACTATCCGACCAAGAGCTTCTACAACTGGTTCCTTGGGGACAGTTGGAGGGTGACCCCCAATCTGACCTTGACGCTGGGGATCCGGCACGAAATCAGCCTGCCTGTCCTCATGTCCGACGGACGAGGTCTGGCCTTCTTCGAACTGGGCTCCGACCGCTACAATCCGGTGGCCCGCCTCCTCAAGGACGCCCCCGTCCAGCCGATCCTGGGCGGACCGCTGGAGGGCCCCAATCGTTCGCCTATTCCGGCCGTCCTGCTCGATACCCGGCGGGTGACCGAGCCGGACTATCGGGACTTCGCTCCCCGAATCGGGATCGCCTGGAGACCCTTCGGAGGGAATCGCACGGCGCTGAGAGTCGGTTACGGCAGATCGTTCGACGATTCCACCTTCGTTTACTTCCGGAGCGCCGGGAATCTTCCCCAGTTGACCGGGGCGTCAAACGGAAGAAACCCGCGGGGCCAGGTGCCAACGGTCATCTATGGGATCGCCCCATCCATCGTCGCCGGTTCGTCACTTTCGGAGTGGCCGTCGAACTATATGGCGGATCCCCATTGGACACCCGGCGACGTGCAGAATTGGAGTCTTTCGCTCCAACACGAACTGATGCCGGAGACACGCGTGGAGGTGGCCTACGTGGGGAACAAGGGGAGCCATCAGTTCGGAGCCCGCAACTTCAACGTGGCGCTGCCGGAGGGGGTGCGGTTTCAGCTTCCCAACGACGGCGCCACGGTGACGGCGACGGGTGCCCAGCTCGACCGCCGGCCCTATCCTCCGATTCGCCCCAACCGCTACATCATTTCCGACATGAACACCTCCTACAACTCGTTTCAGACCCGCTTCGAAAGGCGCTTCAGCGACGGCCTGAGTCTGGTAGCCGGTTATACCTGGTCGAAGAATCTGCTGACCAACCAGCAGCGCACGGCCCAGAACGAATACGATCGCTCGGCGTCTCGGACCATAGCTCCCTGGCATGCCGCCAGCGCCTTCTATACGACGGGAATCTATGAGTTGCCTTTTGGACGAGGTCTTCAGGGACTGGGGCGGCAGCTCCTCTATGGCTGGGAGCTGACCACTCTGGTGACCCTCCAGAGCGGGCAGCCGCAGATGGAAATCGATGCGGGGAGCGATGTCCTGAACATCGGAAGGCGTCGAGTCGTACTTCCGGATCGCACCTGTGACGGGAACATATCCGAAGGTAACCGATCGGTCACCAAGTTCTTTGACACCAGGTGCTTCTCCGTCAACCCGACCACCTATGGCAACTCGGTCGCGTTTCCCATTCGCACCGACGGCATCATCAATTTCGACATCGGATTGATGAAGCGCTTCGCCTTGGGAGAAACGCGCTTCGTCGAGTTTCGCACGGAATTCTTCAACGTCTTCAACAACGTGAATTTCGGCCCGCCCCGTGGCAACGTTTCGTCCGGAAGCTTTGGCGTCGTCACGACCGCAGGGATGGCCCGTCAGATCCAGTTCGCCTTGCGAATCGATTTCTAGATCTCCTGGCCTCAACAGAGGGAGACGATTAGAAAGGGGTGGCGCTGAACGACCTGGTTCGGCGCCACCCCTTTCTGTCTTACTCCATCCCGGCCGTAGACCGGATTTCAGGACGGGATACCGTCGGCTGTCGAGGGCCGTCAGGTCCCGCTGCGGCCGACGGCTCGAACCTCCTGGCCGGCCGACATCCCTCATTTCAGCTTGAAATACTGGGGGTTCATCTGTTGGTTGTGGGAGGCATTGTCAATCGCCATGCTCCACTCCGAAACCGAGTTGCCGCGATCGGTTTGAAGGGTGAGCTTCAGGCTCCATTGGCTGGGCAGAGCCCACCCATCCAGAGCGCGGAAGTCCCCGAACCTCTCCTCCAGAGTGAACCGGTCTCGCGTGGTGCGGATGGCCACGCTCCCGGACCGCGACACCATCACCCGGTAGATCGTCAACATGTGACCGTACGACTCGGGGTCGAAATAGAGATGGACCCGAGCCTCCCCCGGCCGTTTCGCCTTGTATGTCACCTCATGCAGTTCTCGGCCTTCGATCTTCTTGAGTCCTTCGTACTCCAAACTTGCCTGGCGCCGCTTGAGGTCGAGTAGCGGCCAGCCGGTGGAGAGCACCCCTCCCACCAGTCCTTCCCGGACCACCTCCTCGAAGCGATAGAAGAAATCGCCGAGCTGGGATCGGACACCGGGACTGATCTGGTCGACACGGACACTCTTGCCGTCGTGGATGATGTTCTCACCGCGGTAGCCGGAATCATTGAATCGGACCAGCAGTCTGACCTTGTTCCCTTGGGAGAGGAAGTTAACCGGTCCCGAGAGTCTTGCACTTCGGCCGATCAACACCCGGAAGGAACAGGTTCCCATCAACAGCCGATTGTTGACGGACGACGGGGCCTTGCCATCGGTGAGAAAGCCCAGATGTTTCTCGAGCAGGTCTTCGATCCTCATCTCGCCGCCCTCGCCCCACGCCGGCGCAGGAAGGACGGCCAGAACCGCGATCAGAACCACACTTGCGGGCTTCATAATGCCTCCTCTTCCTACCCGGACGAACAACGTGTTTCAGCGCTCCGCCGAATCTCCCCTGCTTGTACTTGGCCTCCATACGGACGTAAGCCGGGTCAATGGTCCGGTTATCGGCTATGACGATGGGCTCGTCCGTCTTGCCGGGGCTGTCCATACCCCAGTCCTGACGCGTTCGGCGTCAAGGCGAGAGCGGCAGTAGAGGGTCCTTCATCCCGGGTGTCAGAGGCTCTGGTTCCTGCTATCCTACCATTACGGGTGGGAACACCAACCTCCTGAAGTCCGCATCCGGACACTGCAACCAGACTCGAAAGGAGCCAACAATGCAGGGTCGATTCTTATTGGCGCTTTTCGTCTTGCTGGGTGCTACGGTGCAGGCCAGTCCTTCCGGGCTCATCCACATCGGTTCCCAGAAGCAGATGTTTTTGGACGAATACCTGGTCGAGGCCCTGGTGGGCGCCCGTCGCGTGTTCCATACTGCCCGGAAGCATGAGGGGAACCCGGTCATCCGTCAGGACCGTCCCTGGGAGGGGCAGTCTCTGCACTACGGGACCGTTTTCTACGATCAGGCCCGCCAACGGTTTCGCATGTGGTACACCTCCAGTGTCCTGTACGCCGACGAAGATGGAAAACCCAACGGCAAGGACCGGAAGTTCCTGTACGCCGAATCCCGGGACGGCTACCGGTGGGAAAAGCCCTCGCTGGGTTTCGTGGAGTTCCAGGGTTCCCGGGACAACAACATCCTGGCGCCCGCGAACTGGCCTTCCATCAAAGGCGGCATCTTCGTCGATCCCCGCGAGCAGGACCCCTCACGCCGCTACAAGGCGCTGGCCCAGGTAGCAGCCGAAGGGACCGTCCCCGGACAGTCGGAGGTCAAGAGGACCCGGGTCTGGAACCTCTACTACTCCGCCGACGCCTTCAACTGGGTGCCCCATCCGGGCAACCCCGTGATTCGTCCCTCGGGACCTGCCAAGGTCAATCCCGAAGGCGAACCCTGGACCCGGCGGAGGGGGTACCAGGGCTATCTGTGGGGACCGACGGCCACCGTTGGTTGGGATCCGATCCGTCGGGTCTACGCCATGCACATGGAGAACTGCCAGCACAAACGCTGCGGACTGCGGATGAGGATAATCGGAAGAGCCGAAAGCCGGGACCTGGTCCACTGGTCCGACCCCCAGACCATCATCGTGCCGGACGACCGGGACCCGGCAGGTCTGCAGTTCTACAGCCTGTGGGCCACCACCCATGAAGGCCTCTACCTGGGGATGCTCTGGAACTATCGTCCCGGCCAGAGGACTCCGGAGGATCCGCTCTACATCTGGCCCCAGTTCGTCTTCAGCCGTGACGGGATTCACTGGGACAGGCGCTACCGGGAGCCCTTCATTCCGCTGGGAGAAGAGCCGGCCTGGGATTCCGTGACCATCTATGCCCAGCAGCCCATTCACCATGGGGATCGTTTCTTCATCTACTACCACGGCACCAACTTCCGGGATCGCCTCTTTCGCGAGGTCGGCGGCCCCGGGCCCATGGGCGCCATGGGGGTGGCCACGATTCCGATGGACGGTTTCGTCTCCTTGGAGCCGGGAGCGACCAAAGCGGGAGGCGGCTACAACGCCAAGGCGTTGGGCTCGATCGAAGACGCCGCCCGGACGGATGGCGCCGAGGGCTACGCGCAGGTGATCACGCGGGCCTTTTCCTTCTCCGGCAAGCATCTCGAGGTCAACTTGGCGAAGGGGCCGAGGACCGGCTCCGGGGAGGTCCGGGTGGAGATCCTGGCTGGAGATTACTTCCGGGTCCAGGGACACACGTTTCAGGAATCGGATCCCCTGACGCGAACTGGGATCGCCGCTTGGAACGGCCGCAGCGAACTGAGCGGATTGGATGGTCAAGTTATCAAGCTCAAGTTCTACCTGAAGAACACTCGTCTCTTCGCCTTCCGATTCCTGAAGGAATAGCGGCGACCCGCGTGTCTTGGCTCAACTGTGGGTGCAACGGAGCCCAAAGACGTCCGATCTTCCCCGCGGGATTTTGCCTGCGGGTGGCCTGCGGTCTCCGGACCGGAAGAACTGCTGGACCGGCGCCGTTGACCCCGCCTTTTTTCGGACGAGGACGTCCCTCCCCCGATCTCAGTCGGACCCGCGAGAATGGGGATCGGGATCTCCGAAACGGTAGGAGTAGAGACGGGCATTCCGATCGAGGTGGAACCTCAACACCACCGCCTTGCCGGCAAGGTCCGACAGGTCTGCGGTTGCGCCCCATTGGACCCGATGCCGTAGATCGTCCGTGGTCAGCGGCCTGACGTCTTCGCGGCTGAAGCCGCGCAGTGGCTCGCCCGCCTCGTCACACAACTCCACCTGGATCGCGCCTCCCGATGCATCCGCGTTCACGAACAGGTGCCGGCCGGAAAATCGGATCGGCTTGGTCTCGACGACGCCCTCGGTTTCGGAACCGTCGGCTTCGAGACTGACGTATCCGTCTTTGCGCAGAAAGGCGACGCCGAGGTTGCAGAAGGGCTGTCCGTGCTCTGCGAACCATTCCTGGCCACCCTGATCGGAAAAGTCGTGGCGGACCTTGTAGCCCTCGTAATAGATGTAGAGCTTGTCGGAGCCGGGTGGTTCCACCACCTGCGCGTAGTAGAGCGACCCTTCGTCCCAGGCTCCCTCGGCCCCCACCGGCAGGAAGGTGGCCTGATCGGCAACGTGGCGCCAGCGGTAGCCGTCACGCGAGCTGATCAGCTGAAAATCCACCCACCGGCTCTCCTCCCGCTTGTAGGAGTCGGGCCCCATGGTTCGCCAGCGTTTCCTGCCCTCGGGGCCCAAGTCCTTGGCATGGTAGGCGTCGGCAATCCCGACCAGGACACTTTCCTCATCGCGGGTCTTGATCCCGTACCAGCCTCGATTGTTCTTCTCGGTCTGCTCCAAATCGGTCAGATGCGGGTTCTGCCAATGGGTCAGATCCCAGCCGATTCGCGCGAACTGCAGGGATTTCAGGCCCTCTCCCTCTTTTTCGATGATGGTCAACTTGTCGATCTTGCCGAAGTAGACGGGAGCGTAGGGAATCGGTCGATCCACCCCCATGATCGTTTCCATCCGGCGGTAGCGCCTGGCGCCCCAGCTGTAGTAGCCACTCATGTTCGTCACCTCGTCACTGGGCCACTGCAAGCCGTCGGGGGAGCGCATCAGGATTTGTTTGAAGGGTCCGCGGTTCCCCCCGTATTTCAATTTGTGTGTGGCGCAGATTCTGCCCTCGCCAGGACGGGCCAACGGGTCGAGGAACACGAAGAAAAACCGCTTCCGAGCGACGATGTTGTTGCGGGTGGAGCCGCCATATTCTTCCAGACCCAGTTCCGGCTGTTCCCAGTGCAGGCCGTCGCGGCTGAAGGCATAGCACATGCTGGCCTCGGTATCCGCGCTGTCCATGGCACGATACCAGGCGCGAAACAGCCCCAGCCGATGGTCATAGATGAGACCCAGTTCCTGAAGGGAACGCCCCTCCCATTCCCCTCTCGGCTCCAGCAGCGGATTGCCTTCGTAACGTTCCGGCTGGTTGACGACTCGACGGACGCCCATCATGCGCGCGATCAGGTCGTCGTCCAGAAAGAGCTCCTTTCGGCTTCCGATCAGCACGGCCGGATCCGGCTCGAAGGACCGAGGTCCCTTGGATAAACGTAGCTCATCGACCAGACCGTCGAAGAAACCGGCCAGGGCATCGGGACCCGGGCCGCCCACGCAGAGGATCGTCCCGTCACTGCCCGGTTGCGTGACGCCCTGGTTTCTGGCCGTTTCCATCCGTTGCACGCTACTCTCCGGGCTTCCGTTGAGATAGATCCTGAAGTCGCCCGTGTCGCAGACCACCGCGACGTGCGTCCACTGGCCGATGGGGACCGGGCGGTCGCTCAACATCTCGAAGCGATGCAGTCCCGAGCCGCAGGCATAGCGCAACCTCCCGTCGTCGGCCAGGTCCACCTGCCAGGAGGCCTCCGGCACCCAGGTGGCGGTGTTCACCCCCGAAACGATGGTCTGATTCTGCAGCACTTGCGGAAACACCCAGAACTCGATGGTGAAACTCCGTTCCATGTCCGTGAGCACTTCGGGCACGTCGACCACCACCTGAGCCCGGTCGCCCATCCGGGCGATGACCGTGGGCTTACGGCTGCCGTGGCGCTCACTGTGGAACCGTTGGGGCAGCGATACCAGCATGCACTGGCGCAGCCCCGGCCGGCCCGTGAACTTCAGAGCCCCGCCGAAACGGCCCCGTTTGTACTTGGCCTCCATCCTCAGGTACACGGGATCGATGGCGAGCCGGTCGCCGATGAGGATCGCTTCGTCCGGCTCGTCCAAAGGTAGGTACAGCAAGGTTTCCTCGTCGCGCTGCGGCGCTCGCTCCAGCGAGACCGCCGCGACGGCCGGATGACTCACTCCCATCAGGGCGATAACGAAACACATCATGGCGATAACGAAACAGGTCCACGTTCGCACGGCTGCTCCTCCTATCCAGGCGGGTTGGATCCAGGTCGCCCCCTGGGAACCGGGCGGGCAAGCTTCGCTCAGGAAGCGGCGCAATGTCTCTCCGGTACCAAACGGGGTCCCGGGCGTGACCCGCCGGCGCGGTTCCGAGAGCCTGCGCCGGCGAAGGGCCTCGCGGGTTCATTCATTCTGCTTCCGTTTCCCCAGGATAGTCCGGATAGAACGGATAGAAGCGACTGTTGGGCGCGATCCCGATGACCTCGTCGCCACGCCACATCAACCGATAGTCCACACCGGTCGTCCGTTCGACTTCCCGGGTTACGGGCAGGCCGTATTCGAGGATGATTTCTGCCGGCATGAGATGCCCCGGGATGAGGACGAAGTCTCCATACGTTCTCGGATCGAGCGAATCGCCCCGTACCGTGAGACGAACCGAGCCCAGGGGGGTCCATCGAGGGATCCGGATAAAGACATTCTCCCGGGTCCGGGGCAGCACGGTCAACCGGCCCGAACTCTCTCCTCTCCAGGAGCGGATTCGGGCTCGCGAGTCTTCGTAGTCAAAGTGCAGCAGGATCTTCAGTCCGGAATCGCCCCGCAGGAGGACGTGGCTATAGACGTCCGTAAGAGTGTGAAGGCCGGCCGCCGTGACATCGGTGGTGGGCTTCGTGCCGGAATGGGGTTCCAGGTGCATGCCCCCATAAGCCCCCAGGACCCGGGCCCGGAGATTCCGATACTCATCGCCGTCCCGGTCCGAAGAGGGGTGCAGCGGCGGGGTCTCCGAGATTTGGGAAGGGAGGATCCGCGCCCGGACGATCCGCTCC
The DNA here is from genome assembly GCA_965263035.1 of Acidobacteriota bacterium. Taxonomy (GTDB): domain Bacteria; phylum Acidobacteriota; class UBA6911; order RPQK01; family JAJDTT01; genus JAJDTT01. The sequence goes on along the minus strand of OZ253580.1, from coordinate 1,331,106 downwards.
ACGTCGTCGAGGTATTCGGTGAAGCCGTGCCGGGTTGCCAGCCACAGAGCCAGCTGAGCGGCGTCGCCAGGGGAAGCCGTCTCTCCCCGGTTGTCCATTCCCAGGTCATGGGAGATGAATCCCGATCTCTTGACCATTGTGCGTACCGTTCTCCGGTACGTCGCCTCCACGGCATCGACGTACTCATGCTGATCCGTGAGCTCGCCGTAGAGAAGCAGACCACGGAGCGTCCCGAAATACGAATGGGTGTGATTCGATCCCGAAGCGAGGTTCAGGCGGCCGTCGGGATGGGTCGTGTGCGGAAGGTGGTACGCGGCAAAGCGCCGGGCCGCGGCCAGCGCCAGGGGATCGTGCGTGGACTGATAGAACCAGACCAGGGCCTCGATCAACCGTCCGTCCGTGCTACTGCTCACCGGCTTGACCTTCTGGTAATACCCTTTGTCGAAACGCCGGGCAGAGTCGATCTCCTGGAGCTTCCAACCTCCCTTCCCGTCGGATACCCGCAGGAGGGATTCGATCATCAGCCGGCCCTTCCGCTCGGCCCAACGGCTGTTCCGGTGGCGTGCCAGCGCGACCAGGGCCAGCAGGCCTTCTCTCAAGGAGTGGAGTTCCAGTCCGGGCCCCTCGAAATGGCGAGGAGCGAGGCAGAAGTGATCGGGGTTGTCGAAAAAGGAGTGCAGATTGCCCAACATGGCGGCTTCCCGATCGGGCGGAATCCGGAATCCGGTCGTGGCCTCCAGACGCAACATCGCATCCCACCATCGTCCCAGGTTGTGCTGAGGCCAGGTGAAGCGCGCCCAGGCTCTGTAACCGGTGTCGATTTCGATCGCCCAATAGGGGAGGTAGTTGCGCGTAGGACAGAGGTTCGCCACCAGGTTTCGGCCGGCCAGTTCCATAGAGCCTTTCAGATCCATCGGCTTCATGGCTTGCCAACTCGGGGCAGCGGTTCTTACGGCCCGCGCCGCCGGGGCGGCGTCCTCAGGGAGGGGGAGAGCCATGCGGCCCCGTGAGGTCCGTCCTCACTCCAGGGCTTCCAGGCGGAATCGGGTGAAGGTGATGAATTGGTAGCTTGCACTGATCCCTCTCTCCCACAATACCCCGACCGACCCGTCATCCAGCAGCTCCAGGTCGGAGTAGGCTGCGAATCCTCCGTAGAGGAGTTTCTCCCGGCCGAAGGTCTGCCCTTCATCGTCGCTGACCCGTAGAACGAGGTTGAGACGTCCGGGTCCCTTGGGGCCCGTCCACAGGATTCGATTCCGTCCGGCGCCCGCAGAGTGCAGGCTGTAGCGTTCGATGGCCGTGGCGACCCTCGTGACTTCCTGCCCCGGTCTGGGCCGGGACCAGGTGATCCCTCCGTCGCTGCTGATCGCAACCCAGCGCCGGCCGCCGCGGCTCTGCCGGGCGTCCATCATGATGGTCCCGTCGGCCAGTTCGACCACCTGATTCTCATCCGTGAGAGCGTCGACCAATTCTCCTCGGCTCCAGGTCTCGCCCCGGTCGTCGCTGAACAGGACGTAGGCGCGCATATAGGTGGCGGTCTGAGGCTCCTGGTCGGCGGAGACCAGGATCGAGAAGGCCGTTCCGATCTTGGCCGCGGCGGGAACCAGCAGACGCCCGCTCCGCGTCTGGATCGCCCCTCCGGGGCCCACGAACATGGCTCCCCAGTCCTCGTGATCCCTCGCATCACGGGTGATCTCCCGAGGTTCCGACCAGCTGCCGCCATGGTCGTCGCTGTACCGGAACCAGACCTGGTTGTTGTCGGTCCCGGGCTGGGAGAGGACGGTTCCGAAGCCCGGCTCCCAGCGGTTGTAGACGATCAGGACGCGGCCGCTGTTCCGGTCGACGACCGGAGTGGGGTTGGAAGCGCTCCAGCCCTCGCCCGGGTCGTCCACGATCTGAAGTCGGGGCCAACTGACCCCGCGATCCGTGCTTCGCCTGTAGACCAGATCAATGTCTCCTCCTCCGGGGTCGCGGCGATTCTCCTTTCGACCCTCCGCGAAGGCCAGTAGCGACCCGTCCGGGGCCCGGACGATGGCCGGAATCCGGAAGGTGTGATAGCCCTCGCTCCCGGAGGCGAAGACATCGGCGTGGTCGAACCTGGGTTGGGCGCTCGATCCCGCAAGGGAGGCGAGGATCCCCAAGGCAGTCCAGACAAAACGGGTTGTGGATCTCATAATGGAATTCTCTATGTCACCCTGGCGTGATCCGGCCCCGGAGGCTCCGGCAAAAGAGTCCGGCCGTTTCGAATCCGTGCAGGCTAGATGGAGCTGGGCAACGGCACAATCCTCTCTGCGTCGGAGGGTGGGCAACCGAGAGCCCTCACGTTTTCCGCAGCTTCGCACCGTAACGGGCGCCCGTCAATCGCTTGCGATCTTTCATAGGCGAAGCTGCAATCGGATCGCGGTGCCGTGAGGCGTTCCGCCTCTCCGGTCCGGCGCCAGGAACCTTTTTCCGGCGGGTACCCCGAGCGGAGCCGACAGATAGTCGTGCCGGGGACCCCGGTTCCCTTGGAACTGGCGACGAAAGGACAGGTTGCCAGGTTGAGTTTCAATTCGGCCCGGATCGAGCTCCACACTCAGCCGCTGGTGGCCGTAAGGGTCAAGAGCCCCGCCACCAGGAACAGGGCGATCGCCGATCCGACCGCGATCAGGAAACCCCGCTGCACGTTCGTCCGCTGCGCATAGGCGCCGATCGACATGGGGATGAAGGTCCAGCCCAGGCCTCCGATGGCGAACAACAGTCCTACCGCTCGTCCCTGCACCGGGCCCGGAAAATGACCGAGGAGGAGCGCCATGATCGAAGGAAAGATCGGACCGAAGACCAGGCCCGCCGCGATGACGAAAGCGATCGCCGTCCTCTGGGTCCCGCTCCAGACCACGCCCGAGGTGACCCCAACGCAGCCCAGAGCCAGGACCAGGATCAGCACTGCTTCGCTCTGGGCTTCCAGTCCCAGTCCGGAGACGACTCGCGCGGTAAACGGACCCAGCACGAACGCGGTGAACAGGCGCGACGCCATGAAGGCCAGCCAGAAGGCCGAGAGCAGGGTCGCCGCCCTGGCCTCGGGAACCCCTCTGTTGCCCAGGAAGGTGGTGGTCCAGGCGCCCATCGCCGCCTCCAGCGGACCGTGAAAGAACAACGCCATGGCGCAGAGCCACATGATCGGATCGCCCAGCAGGGACCAGGTCTCCGAGCTCATGATGCTGCCTCCCTCTCCCGCCGACATCGCCGCGGGAAACTCGGACAACCCTGCCATCACCGCCTGGAGGACCACCAGTCCGGCCAGCAGCCGAAGGCCCGAAGCGAGCCCGAGGCGGCCAAACGCCCAGGAAACCGTCAGCGGAGTCAGGAATGCACCCAGGCCGAAGAACACGTTCCCCAGGTTCGTGGCAAAGGAGATCGCCGGAATATCCCCGGAGAGAAAGGCGGGAGGCTGCAGCACGTGAGGCACCAGCACATTGATCACGTTGATCTGCGCCGCCCAGGCGGCACTGAGCAGGAGCACCGAAACCAGGGCTGTGGCGTAGCGGCGCGAGGCCGCCAGCACCAGCAGGCCGAGCGCCATCAGGATCGTCCCGCCGATCAGGATCACCTGCCGCCCCATCAGATCGGTCAGGAAGCCGGTTGTGAGGATCACCGGAATCATGGTGAACCCGAAAAGCGACACCAACCCGCCGACCTGGGCCTCGTCGATCCGGAGCTTCTGCGCCAGCGCCAGTTTCACGCTGCCCAGCAGGGCAAGCCCCATGCCGGTGACCAGTAAACATGCAACGGTAGTTGGAAAGAGAAAGTTCACAACTGCTCGAATGGTATCAGTCGTCGCCCTGGACTTTAGACCAAAGTATGCTTTCTTTTGAATTTCGGCTCTCACGGCGGCCCGGGGTCGCCGCTAAAAACCCTTCAATCCGATGTCTGGACTCGAAAGGACCGAAAAGGGGACGGACCGAAAAGGGGACAGTCTGTTTCTTCCGGGCAGGGGGGGCAGTGCCGGGTCTCCGTTCTTCAATCTCTTGGGACGGATTGTGCTCGCCTGGAAGGGCACTCGCCTGGAAGGGCAAAGGAGGAATCGCGTTGAGATTTCATTCCAGTGTGCTTTGGGGTTTGTTGATGGTAGGTGTTCTCTTATTCTCCGGGTGTTCGCAAACCCGCCCACCCGACACTTCGGAAGCCCGCCCGCCCAACATCATTCTGGTATTCATCGACGACATGGGCTACGCCGACATCGGCCCCTTCGGCGCCCAGGGTTTCCCGACACCCAATCTGGACCGCATGGCGGCAGAGGGCATGCGATTCACGGACTTCCAGGTTTCGTCTGCGGTGTGCACTGCATCCCGGGCGGCCTTGATGACCGGCTGCTATCATCGCCGACTCGGTTTGTCGGGTGCTCTGGGGCCCAGCGCCGACATCGGCATCCACGAGCAGGAAGTCACCCTCGGGGAACTGGGTCGAAGCCAGGGTTATGCCACGGCCTGCTTCGGGAAATGGCACCTGGGCCACCATCCCAAGTTCCTGCCGCTGCAGAATGGCTTCGACGAGTATTACGGTCTGCCCTATTCCAATGACATGTGGCCCGAACACCCCACCGCCGGGGATCGGTTTCCCGATCTGCCCCTGATCGAGGGCAACCAGGTCGTCAATCCCAAGGTCACGGGGGAAGACCAGAGACTGCTCACGACCCAGTACACCGAGCGTGCCCTGGATTTCATCGAGCGGAACCGGGATCGGCCCTTCCTGCTGTACCTGCCTCACAGCATGGTCCATGTCCCACTCTACGTATCCGACAAGTTCAAGGGACGTAGCGAGCGAGGTCTGTTTGGCGACGTCGTCATGGAGATCGACTGGTCCGTGGGACAGATTCTCGATGCCCTGGAACGCACCGATCTGGACCGGAACACTCTGATGATCTTCACTTCCGACAACGGGCCCTGGCTCAGCTACGGGGATCACGCCGGGTCCGCGGCTCCACTCCGGGAGGGCAAGGGCACGTCGTTCGAAGGGGGAATCCGGGTCCCCACCCTGATGCGCTGGCCGGGGCGGATCCCGGCGGGTGCGGAGTGCAACGAACTGGCCGCGACGATCGATGTCTTTCCCACGGTGGCCGCTCTGATCGGTGCGGTGCTGCCCGGACACAAGATCGATGGCAGGGACATCCGATCCCTGATGTTCGCGGAACCTGGGGCTCGCTCGCCTCACGAGGTCTTCTATTCGTATTACCGGAACGGTCAATTGCAGGCCGTGCGGGACCGCCGCTGGAAGCTTCACTTTCCCCACGAATACCGAACCCTGTCGGGTCGAGCCGGAGGGACCGGCGGCCACCCGGTCCCCTACGATCAGGCCGAGACCGGACTGGAGCTGTTCGATTTGAAGCAGGACCTGAGAGAGACCTCCGATCTCGCTTCTCAGCATCCCGAGGTGGTGGAGCGGCTGGAGCGATTCGCGGCCCAGGTCCGGGACGAGCTGGGGGACAAACTCACCGAACGGGAAGGTCGAGAAATTCGGGGGCCCGGGGAGCTCGGTCCTGACGACACCCGCCTGGAGTGGTAGTCCGGTCGAGCTCTCGATGCGCAAGTTTGGTACGGATCCGAACCCGAGACCACTATGTGGAACCAGGTGGCGACCGGAAGGCCTCACTTGTTCCCGGGCTTGGGCCGATTGCGGTACGGCGGCCACTCGATCCGCTGCGCCTCGTATCGGGGCCACTTCCAGGCGGGCCACAACGGGCTCTCCGCCTGGACCTCGGCATACATCGACCGCAACTGATCAGCAAGTCTGGCAAGCTGCTGCGGCTCTCGTTCCGCCAAGTCCCTGGTTTCACCAAGGTCGTCGCGAAGATTGTACAGTTCGAACCGCGCCAGGCTCGCAGTCTTCAGCATCCGCATCTCATCGGGCACGATGTCGGCAGTGACCGGCAGGTCGGGCTGGTCCAGATGCGCGAGGATCTTCCAGTCCCCTGAGCGCATGGCGACTTTGGGCTTTCCGCGGGCCCGCAGGAAGTGCCAATAGAGTGGCGTCGTCCGCTCCAGCGATTCTCCCGCCAGCAGCGGTCGAATGCTGACACCGTCGAGGGCGCGGCCGCCGGGAACGGCCACGCCGGCGAGATCGCAGAGCGTCGGCAGTAGATCGACGCCGCTGACGGCAACGTCCGACTCGGACCCCGCCTCTACCTGCCCCGGCCACCGGATGATGCCCGGGACGCGGATGCCGCCCTCGTAGAGATATCCCTTCTTGTCGCGCAAGGGGCCCGCCGATCCATGCGGGTGAATTCCCGTGATCGCCGGCCCGTTGTCGCTGGTGAAGAAGACGAAGGTGTTGTCGCGCAACCCAAGCTCGTCGATGGTCTGGGCCAGCCTTCCAAAGGAATCGTCGAGTTGCGTGATGTTGCCGTGATGAGCCCGATAGCTGGGGTCGTCGGAAGCATAGAGATCGGTGAAACGCTCGTCGCTCGCGATCGGCTCGTGTGGCTCGTGGTAGCAAACGTAGATGAAGAACGGCTTCGTCTTGTCCCGGACGTGCTTCAACCAGTGAATGGCCTCGTCGGTCACCAGCGGCGCGGCATAGCCCTTGAGTTGGCCAACCGGTCTGCCGTTGCGGACGAAGTTGTCGGGATTGCGGTGATTCGGCAGGGCATTGTTCTGCGTGGAAAACCAGTAGTTGAAGCCATGATCCCGGGGTTGCGGCTGAGTCGGCAGATTGAAGTCACCGTTGAGATGCCATTTGCCGACGTGACACGTGTCGTATCCAGCGTCCCGCAGCAGCGTCGCGACCGTGATCTCTTCCCTCCGGAGGTGCACCGGCGAGAACATGGGAATCCAGTTGTGCACGCCGGCCCGATAGGGTGTCCGCCCCGTCATGAAGCCAGTCCGCGCCGGGGAGCAATTCGGCGCCGCCGCGTAACAGCTCGTCAACCGCAGTCCCTCGCGCGCAAGCTGATCCAGGTTCGGTGTCTTGATTCTGGGATGACCGTAACCAGCCAGGTCGCCATAACCCAGATCATCCGCCAGCACGACAAGGAAGTTCGGCCGCGCGTTCTCTTGCGCAACAGCAGGCATAACGGAGAGGAGCGCCAGCAAAGGGACAATCGTGCGGAGCATCATCCGCAGCAGGAAGATCCCCAGCACCGTGGGACGGGTCCCCCGTGGACGACCTCTCATCGGGATCACCTCTCTTCCCCTCTATTGTTTCCGGAGCGGACGGTAGTCCGGGTGGCCGACCGGGGCCAGGAGCCTTCGCGCCTTGGAACGGCCTCCCTTCCAGATGTCGTATTGAGGGTCGGCGTATTCCTCGAAGAAGCGGCGGAGCTCCTCGGCCATCTCCTGCTGAATGCTCGCGTGCTGCGGCTGGCCGTAGAGATTGAACCTCTCCTGCGGATCGTTGACCATGTCGTAGAGTTCGGCCGGCCCGTCCGGCTGCCGGCGCGCCACGTACTTCCAGTCGTCGGTGCGCACCGAGCGGCAGCCCTCCATCTCGTAGAACATCCGGGTCTCCCAATCGATCTTCCGGCCTCGCAGGGCGGCGGCGAAGCTGCGTCCCGGGAGCTTCGGCTTCCGGGGAATCCGATGCTCCAGGCCCAGATACTCCAGGAGACTGGGAAGGAAGTCGTAGTTGCTGACCATGATGTCCTTCTTCCCCGGTTTGATTCCTCGTGGATGGCGGAAGATCAGGGGGATCTGCATCATCAGATCATGCGCCGCGATCGGGCGGGTGTGATCGCCCATCCCGAAGAACCCGTTCTGGCCGCCCATCCAGCCCTGGTCGCCGGCGAAGATCACGATCGTGTTCTCCTCCAGTCCCAGCCGTTTCAGGGTCGCCATGACCTCGCCCACGCCGTCATCGACGGCGCTCACCTCGGCGGCGACCCGCCGGATGCTCACGATGTTGTTGTGGTAGGCCTTGTTGTTGTACTGCCAGGGGTGAACCGCGTCTCTTGGAAAGGACGGCAGGTACTTGTCTGCGTAATACTCCGCGTGGCGATTGCGCGCCGGCTCCAGCAGCAGCGGTCCGAGGCAGTAGGGTCCGTTGTAGGCCAGATAGAGGAAGAACGGCTGCTCACCACCCTGGTTCTGTTCGATGAAGCGGATCGCGTGCTCGGTCCAGAGATCGGTCATGTACCTGGGGGTCTTCCTGATCTCGCCGTCCTGGATGATGGGGTCTTCGTAGAAGCTTCTCGTACTTCCCCGCACCATCGTGATCCAGTAGGAGAACCCGTCCTGCGGCGTCATGTTGGCCCCCAGGTGCCACTTGCCACTGAGACCGCAGACGTAGCCTTCGGAGTGCAGGATCCGGGGCAGCGTCTCGAACTCCTTCAGGGTGTAGTAGGCCTCGGGGCCGACCATGTACTTGTTGTCGAGGAAGGAGTGGAGGCCGTGCTGCGACGGGATCAGGCCGGTGAGGAAGGTGGCGCGGGTCGGGGAGCAGACGGGATTGCTGCTCATTGCCCGGGTGAAGAGCATTCCCTCGGAAGCCAACCGATCGATATTCGGAGTCCGGATGTCCTGGTTGCCGTAGCAGCCGAGGGTCCAGGCGCCGTGGTTGTCGGTCAGGATGAAGACGACGTTGGGCCGGGCCGCGGCTGCGCCAGGGTCCGTCAGAAGGAAGAGAAGCACCAGATGAGGGATCAGAATTCGCAGGAGGCTCATCGAAGGTGGACTCCCTTCGCTGCCTCCGAGTTGCTTGGTGGCGAGTCCAGCGGTTTCAGTGGGAACAACCTGGATGGCGTGTGCTCCCTCTCCATCAGTGCGGTGAGCTCCGACGCCACCTCCGGATGCCGGTCGGCGATGTTGTTCCGCTCACCGATGTCCTGAGCGAGATGGTACAACTCGACCTCGAGATTTCCATCGTTCATGTTCTGCCGGACGGCCTTCCAGTCTCCTACGCGCACCGCCTGCTGCCCTCCGTAGCTGGGGAACTCACGGTACAGGAATGGTCGCGGGTCCTGTCTTCGCCCGAGCAGTGTGGGTGCCAGGCTGATTCCATCGATCTTCTTCGGCTTGGCCTGGGGGGCGCCGACCAGTTCCAGAAGGGTGGGTCCTCCCACCCCAGGTCGAGATAGGGCTCGAGCTCCTCGTCGGGTACGTGAAGCGCCAAGTGCGGAATGATGGTCGGGTAGTAGAGGAAGAACGGCCGGTTCCGGTTGGCCCGGATGAACTCCAACGCCTGGCCGTTGATCCGGTCGGGCGCATAGTCGGGCCCCTTGAAGCGATCGTAGCTGCGTGGATCGGAAGGGTCGTCTCCCGGGGCGAGGCCGGCGTGCCCGGGAACCGGTGGATCGTTCCGCAGCGGGATGCGCTGATTGTCTTTCCACAGGTAGGAGGGATAGTAGCTGTGGGCGTGGCTCTGGCAATTGTATCCGAAGAATCGGTCCATTCCCTGCCGCAGCGGGTCTCCGCTGGATCCGGGTCCACCCAGTCCCCACTTGCCGAAGGCCCCGGTGACGTACCCCTGTGTCCGCAGCAATTCCGGCAGGGTGATCTCCGCGGAGGGGATGGGCTCCTGACCCTCGGGTGGCGTGGCCTTGTTGCTGCGGATGTAGGCATGGCCCGGGTGCTTCCCGGTCATCAGGACGCAACGGGAGGGAGCACAGACCGGGCTGCCCGAGTAGTGCTGCGTCAGCCGCATCCCCTGCCGGGCCAGGCGGTCCAGGTTGGGGGTGCGGATCAGCTCCTGGCCGAAGCAGCCCAGCTCGCGGTAGCCCAGGTCGTCGGCGAGGATGAAGACGATGTTGGGCTTGCGCTGCAGGGAGCAGCCTGGGCTGAAGGCCGCAAGAAGACTACAGCCGAGGATGATGAGCTGTTGGAAGATACGATGACGCGACATCGGTCCTTGACGAGTAGTATGTCGACAACGTCCGGTCAATGAAACAGTTCAGGCGCGTTGAGCCGCCTTGGCACGGGACGACCGAAAAGGGCGAAAAGGGGACAGTCTATTTCTCCCTCCCGTGGTAGAAATCCTGCGTAGCGCCGAGACGGGGGCTGCGTCCGCCGGACAAGGCGCGACGAGGGAACCTATTCGACCCTATGTGATCGAGAAGCAACCCGGTCTGTCGGAATGCAGACCCAGTGGAATGGCGTGACGACTTTCGCCACGGACTACCGACCTTGCCGCCGGGAAGACGGCTCGGTCGGGCCAGGAGGAACAGGATGAACCGACAGAACATGAGCGTTTCGCCATCCGACCGCCGAGGTTTCCTCAAGCAGGTGTCCGTTGCCGGCCTTGGACTCGGTCTGACGCCCGCCATCCTGAAGGGCGCCGATGACCGGAAGGTCAGCCTCGGCTTGATTGGCATAGGAGGCCGGGGATCGAAGCTCCTGAGGTTGTGTCTGGGGTTTTTCGACGTGAGCATACCAGCGGTTTGCGACATCGCCCCCGACAACCTGCGTCGAGCTCAGGACGCGGTCGAGGAGTCGGGCCGCTCACGTCCCGAGGGGTACGGCAAGGATGAGCGCTCCTACCTCGAGTTGCTGCAACGCGACGACCTCGACGGTGTCGTCATCGCCACTCCCTGGGAGCTGCACATCCCCATGGCCGTCGATTCCATGAAGGCCGGAATCTATGCGGGAGTCGAAGTCGGCCCGGCCAACTCCATCGAAGAGTGCTGGGAACTGGTGGAGACCTACGAGGAAACCCGGGTTCCCTGCATGCTCCTGGAGAATAACTGCTATGCCCGATACAACATGGCGATCCTCAGAATGGTCCGCGAGAGCGTATTCGGGGAACTCATCCACTGCCAGTGCGGGTATGCCCACGATCTGCGCGAACGCCTGGTCCTGGGAAAGGGCACGGGCCCCACTCCCAAGGGGGAGGGGGACTACCGCTCCACGCACAACCAGTACCGCAACGGAGAGCTCTATCCGACCCACAGCATCGGTCCCATCGCCCACTGCCTGAACATTCAGCGGGGGAACCGTTTCGAGTACCTGACCTCGATGGCGACCAAGTCACGAGGCTTGGGCAAATGGTCCGAGGAGAATCTTCCGGCCGGTCACCCGCGTCGAAACATCGCCTGGAAGCAGGGCGATCTCGTCACCACGACCATCAAGTGCGCGAATGAGGAAACGGTGGTCGTCAAGTTCGACACTCGCCTGCCCCGACCCAACTCCTTCCTGTACGTGGTCCAGGGTACGAAAGGCATCTGGATGCAGGATGCGGACAGCCGTTCGAAGGACAAGTCCATGATCTACCTGGACGGCATGGAGCCACCGCACCGGTGGCAGTCCTTCGATCGATTTCAGGAAGGGTACGAACATCCGCTGTGGAGGAGATACCTGGCCCAGGGCATCCGCAAAGGACATGGCGGAACCGACTTTCTGGAGCTGAGGGCCTTCAAGGAGTGCATCAAGCGGAAGATCGACACCCCCATCGACGTCTACGACATGGCGGCCTGGATGGCGATCTCACCCCTCTCCGAACAATCGATCCGGCGCTCGAGCGCACCGGTGGACTTCCCGGATTTCACCCAGGGCAAGTGGATGAGCAACCCGCCTTTGTTCGGGGTTACGGAACCGTACTGAGCTGGAAGCAGCGGCGCGCCCGATCCCGGCAGGACGCACCTCCCGGAGGTTCCGTGGATTCTGCTTCTATCGGAATCTCATGGAGTAGAGATCCGCATCCTTCATGACGAAGTGCAGCCGAACCGGCTTCCCTGAGAGACGACTCAGATCCTGGCGACCTTCCCACGTGACCAGACGTTCGATCTCGTCCCCGATGATCTCCCGGCAATCGGAGAGAGAGAATCCGGGGAAAGGCCGGCCTCCCATGTCCTGGACCTCCACTCGAAGACTTCCGGCCGCGCTGGTGGCGTAGTTGATCACCAGCCGGTTTCCCGAGAAGATCAGGGGTCTGGTGAGCATCTCGCCTCCCTGGTAGGGAGCCCGAACGGAGCTGAATCCATCCAGGCGCAGGGTCATGCGCTCGATGTGCCAGGAAGGTTGGGCGTAGTGCCGGCTCACGAAGAACGACATCTCCGCGGGTCCGGTCTGCACCACTCCCCTCAGGGGATAGTTGGTCCGGGAGACCCAGTTCTCCGGTCCCCGCCCCGGCCGCACCAGGGCCTCCAGGAAGGTCCGGTCGATCCGGGTGGTCCCGGGCCGGGTCGTCAGAAGCACCCCGTCGGAGCAGTCCTCGTAGTAGGCGTGGCCTCCTTGTGAAGCCACTCGCATCCGGTCCAGTTGGGCGTCGGTGACGACGCGCCGGCCCTTCATAAAACGGGCAGCCAGACCCACGTAGAGATGGGGGGCTCGAAAATAGGGCTCCGTGTTGTTGGTGTACAAGTGATCGGAGGGTGTCGCGCTCCCGGTGTCGCTGTAGGTCATTGCCTCCGGCTCGGACCAGTGAATCAGGTCCCGGGAGGTGGCTCGCTGAATGGATCGGAGTCCTGCCGGCGAAGAGCCGGTGGGCCGCCCGGCCATGTAGCGGAAGTAGCAGATGTAGAGTCCCTCCGTCTGGGACCAGAAGACGTAGTTGGAGGAATCGAAGGCGTTGGGGATTCCGCTCACGATGATGGGCTCCTTGCGCAGCCGCCTCCACCGGAACCAGTCCCTGGAACCGTAGAGGTAGACGTGCATGAGGAAGGGCTCCTTGGACTGGAGGATGGCGCGGATCCCCTTCACACGCTCGGCGGCCGGCACCCCGGGGCGGGTGTCGATGAAAGGATAGAGATTCTGGACCGGGCGGCGACCGGTCTCGTCGACCACGGCCACCACGTTGTTCTCAAAGGTGCCATCCACCTCCAGCAACCCCAGACTGAGTTTCTCCCAGCGGACGCCGTCGCGGCTCTCGGCGTAGCAGAGGACGACGGATCCGTCTTCGGACCATCCCCGGTAGAACATGCGATAGACGCCGCCGTCGTGGATCACCTGGAAACCGAAGTTGTGGGGACCCTCCCACGGCCGATCCGCCTTCAGGACGGTTCCCGCCGGCTGGGGGTGTCCCAGCATCAGCCGCGCTCCGTCCAGCCGATCGATCAGGTGGTGATCGACGAAAAGTTCCAGTCGGGAGCCGATGTCGATAGGCATCCCGGATTCGGCCTGCTCTGCAGGGGGCGCCGCACCCAGAGGGAGCGCCAGGAAGGCCGCCGTGAGAGCCGAAAGTCTCATTCTCATCGTCCGTCCTCCAGGTTGAAGGGACCGGGGAGTCTGCGCGGTAGGAATGATCGTAGCGAGAAAGCGGGGAATCGAGGCCAGATTTTCCCGATTTGGAGGTGCATAGTTGTTCTATTCGCCGAGAAATCGGGGAAATATGGACCGATTCTACCGCTTTCGCAGTAGATTAATTTCTGCCGGGCAGGCTCCTGGGCCGAGAATCGACTATCCCGTTCGACCCCGTCAGCTACCGCCCGCCTGGGCCTCCCGGAACTGGATCGAGAAGAGATCCGCATCCTCCATCACGAAACGCAGGCGGACGGTTTGACCCTTCAGCTTCGCCAGATTCGCCCCGCCGTTTCCCCAGGATACGGTGCGGGCGATCTCGTCGCCGTAAATCTCGGGGAACTGTTCCATTCCGAAGCCGTCCAGCGGTTGCCCGTCGCGGTCCAGGATCGACACGCGGATGCTGCCGACGGCGCTCGTCCGGTAATTCAGGACCAGGTCATCGCCGGAGAATTGCAGCGGTTTGCTGGTCCACTCCCCTCCTGAAAGGGGAGCGTGCAGGGAGACGAAGCGGTCGATACCCAGTGTTCCTCGCCTCAAGTGGGCGGTGGGGAGATAGAAATGCTGGGTGTAGTACACCGACAACTCGGTCTCCGATGTGGCCAGCAATCCCCAGGCCGGCATGTTGCTGTGCTTGGTCCAGTTCTCCTTCTCGGGACCGGGCCAGAGAAAAGGCTCGCTGGAATGCTGTTGGAAGTTTTTGCCGTCCCGGCTGGACATCAAGACAGCGTCGCAGGCGCTCTTGGTGTCTGGGATGAAGGAGGGGTGGCCGGGAGCGTATCGCATGGGAAAAGCCAGGTAGAGGTGAGGCGCTCGGAAATAGGGGAGCGTCGCATTCGTATAGAGGTGTTGCTGAGAAGGAGCTTCCACTCGTACCAGCTCGGGATCCGACCAGTGGAGAAAGTCTTCCGAGGAGCTGATTCCGATGGCCCGCTTGCCGTTGTGTTTGACTCGGAAATAGGCGAAGTAGGCTTCTCGGCGCGGGTCCCAGAAGGCGATGTTCTGCGAATCGAAACCCACGGGTTCCGGATAGCTGCCCTTGGTGATGCGGGCCTCTTCGGCCAAAAGGCGCCAGTGAAGGCCATCGCCCGAGACGAAGGTCTTCAGACCGCCGATCCGGGCATGGCCTCCGACCGCCTTGTATCGTTGGTCGGCAGGCGTCCCCGGTTTCGTGTCGATGAAGGGGCTGAAGTTGTGAGCGGTCCAGCCTCGATTGATGATGTTGTTGTTCCCGGATCCCTGGAAACGGACGATTCCAAGCGAAGGTTTCGTCCAGTCGATTCCGTTCGTGCTCTCCGCATAACAGGTGAACTGATCCGTGTCCGAGGCGAAGCCGGCTTGTGGGTGGGTCGCATAGTACATTCGGAAGACACCCTTATCCTCGAAGACGGTGAAGTAGTCGCAGAAGGGGCCCTCCCAGGGAGCTTCGAAGGTCATCACTTTCTCTGCAGGCCGAGGCTGATGGACATCGAATTCCAGGTTCCTGCGGGACTCTATCAGATAGTCGTCCAGGAGCAGTTCCAGTCTCGCGCCGATCGCCAAGGATTCCGACGCATCCGCTGGTTCAGGCGTGGGATGACACGACGCCAGCAGCGGGAAACCGGCTGCGATCCGGAAGGTTCGAAGGAGGAAGGAAGAAAACATCTGCAGGTTCCTGGCCAATACTATATAAGGGCGGAAGCAACAGCGCGACAAGGCAAGGAGCCCCTCGTCATCCTACCCAGCGACACTTGGCGGCCATCCCGGTACCGGCCCGCCTTGGGATCGCTCCTGAATGTGGCTGTGAGCCCGGGACTGTCAGGGACATGAGTCCACGAAACGCAGGACGACTTGCTCCAAGACGGGACTGTTGCCCCCATCCGGGGATACCAGGACGGCACGGTATTGCAGGGCCGCGGAATCCTCATTCAGGGAGTGGCACTCCCCGCGGCCGGTCTCCCTCCAGGCGGCGCCAGTCAATGGTGACTGGTCAGGTCCGAAGCGAAGCTGCATGCGGATCGAGGTGTTGTGGGGTGTCTCACCCCTCCATTCAGGAACCAGGAAGCGCCGTTTGTCCGGGATCGGGAGCACCCGCGACAGATAGTCGTACTCAGGACCCCGGTCATAGATGTTGCCGGGAGCGATCCCATGAGCGAAATGCGTTCCCGCCGTTGGAAGGTGGGTCCGGCGCTGTACGGAATAGCCCTCCTCGCCTCCCCAGTAGAGGTAGGCGCCGAAGTTGTGGTCGCCATCCTTGATGTGGTTGTTGACGACGATCTCCGGGTACCGGTCCTGATTCAGGTCCAGCAGCTGGATGCCGCAGGATGATTCCGCCGGAAGTTCGGTCCTGCGGCGGTTTTCGTAGCCGGCCCCGCCGCTGCCCCAATAGATGAAGACGGGAAGGCGCCGGGTCTGCTCCGCCTTGTAGTTGCTGGAAACCAGGTCGAGCGATCCGTCCCGGTTCAAGTCGGACACCCGGATGACGGATGCATTGAAAGCCTCGAGTTCGGTCCGGTTCTTCTCGGAAAAGCCGTTGGTGCCGCCCCACATGATCAGGCTTCGGGTGTGGGTCGACTGGGTCAGAGCGTCCATGCGGCCGGGAAAGACGATGTCGAGCCAGCCGTTCCGGTCCAGGTCCGCGACTGCCGGGACATTGACCCAGTTGGTCTTGAGCAGGGTCGAGGGTCTTTCGGAGAACCCGCTCCGGCCGCCCCAGACGATCTCCGAGAGCTGGTCGGGCGTCTCGGTCCCCCCAAAGATCAGGTCCAGGAAGCCATCCCGGTCGAGGTCGGCGGTGGCCAGGTACAGGCTCTTGTAGGCCCGGGGTGCGACTCGCAGGGTCCGGCCCGCCGAAAACCCGTCCGCTCCACCGAGATAGATCAATCCGTAATGGCGCACCGAGGGATCGCGGGACATCACCAGGAAGATGACATCCAGGTAGCCGTCCCGATCGTAATCCGCCACGTCGATCCCCGTCGTCCGGGCATCGAGCCCGAAGCGAAAGGTTCGTAGGAATCCCCGGGGCCCGCCCCAGAGCAGGAAGGGGGACACGCCCGAGAAGACCAGGTCGGGATAGCCGTCGTCATCGAAGTCGGCGACCTTCGAGAAGTAGGGCTTCGCCGGGGCGGGAATGAGCGCCGCGTTCGCCTCCGAGTAGTGATGGGCCGAGTTCCCCCAGAAGATGAGCGAAGGAATTTCGCCCGCTTTCCGGCCGCTGAGCTGGTTCATGAGCACGATGTCGGGATGGCCGTCCCGGTTCAGGTCCGCCACCCGGACCGGTCCGCCTCCAAAGGTGGGGAGAAAGGAGATGTGGCGGCGGTTCTCAACGAGGGACTTGAAGAGCTTGTAAGTGGGCAGGACCTCCTTCCAGAATGGAGGGAAGAGGGACCGGTATCCCTCCGCACTTCCCCAGTAGATGAAGGCGTCCACGTTCTCGACCGGATTGTGGTCCTGGTTGAAGACGACGTCCAGGTAACCGTCCCGGTTCAGGTCCCAGCGCGGAATCAGTTGAACCCTGCCCCGGCGGGAGATGTAGGTGCGGGCGCCGCCGTCTCCGAGGGACCCCTGAATGAATTCCTCGTAGGTGCTGTGCCGGATCGCCGTCTCCCCCGCATACAGGTCCGGCGGTGCGAAGCAGCACAGCAGGAGCAGCAACCCGGTTCTCAGCTCCCGGGCACATGCCATCTTCCCTTTACCCGGTGCGTCTGGATTTGAACCAGCGACCATGACTCCACTCGAAGCTGCGGGTCAGGGGACGAACTGGTAGGAGAAGAGCCGGGCGTTCTTCAGGTAGAACTTCAGCTTGATCGGCTTCCCGGCCAACGAGCTGAGATCGTCCTCTCCATTCCAGCTTGCGACCCGGGCCACCCCTCCCCGAGTGATGGAATCGGACTCCTCGAAGCTGTAGCCCTTCACCCGGAAGTGGTCCGGTGCCAGGATTTCCACATTCAAGCTGAAGCGGGCGCTCTCTCCATCAACCTGGGGGCCGACGTTGACCTGGAGCCGGCTTCCCGAAAACGTGAAGGGAAGGGTGACCACCTCCGCGTAGCGGTTGCGGGTCTGATCGTCGTTCTCGAGCGAGACCCAACCGTCCAGGGGCAGCACCGCCAGGCCCATGGCTCCCACGGCGGGACCTCCGATCTGATCCAACCGCCGGTCACGAAAGTTCTTTCCGTAGTAGAGGCAGAAGATCTCGTTGTCGTGGACGACGGGAGCCAGAGCGGCGATCACGGCGGAATCGAATTCCGGGGGCGGGCCCAGCGGGATGAAGGGGCGGCGATAGCGGCGGTCCCACCGGATCCCGTCTCGACTGAAGACGAATTGGATCCATCGGGTGGCCGGGCTCGACGCCCGGTAACACCACAACATGCCCACGTAATACCCCTCGTAGGCGGAGACATGCAGGGCGTAGAACTGGAGGTCCGGCGGGTCCTGGCCGTCGGGAACGAGAAGGGTCGAGGGTTCGCTCCAGTTGACGAGATCGGGACTTTCGGCCCGGCCGATCACCCGCTTCCGGAGGGGGCATCGCTTGTGTTGGCAGTTCTCCATGTACGCGGCATAGACTTGACGAATCGGATCCCACCCCATCATCGACGTGGGTCCCCAGAGGTATCCTTGATAGCCCTTCCGTCTAGCCCAGGGTTCCCCCTCCGGATGTCGTTTCGGGACACCCTTCGGCTCGATGACGGGATTCCCGGGGTAGGGCGTCCAGCGGAATGCGTCGGGGGAGGTGAAGAGATTCCAGACCCGGAAGCCCTTGGGAAGATCGGTCCCCGGTACCGCCCCCTCGGCCCAGGAGCGGGAGAACGCCTTGTACCTCTTCCGGGGATCCTTTTCGACCGGGTCGAGGAAGATGCCGCCCTTGAACCTGCCGGGTTCGGTCGTCGTGCCGTGCTTCTCCTGGGGGTAGCTCTCTTCGCCCAGGATGTTGTTTGCCGTCGATCCCTCGAACTCCACCAGGCCCAGCGCCGGCTTCTCCCAGTGGTAGCCATCGCGGGAGACGGCGTAGCAGGCTTTCCTGGCGTCGTAGTGATCCTCCTTGTCCCTCTTTTCGACCGTCTGGCTCCAGTACCACATCCTGAATAGCCTTCGTTCGGGATCGTAGACGAGGCTGCCGTACTTGATGTCGTTGCCTTCCCAGGGCCTGTCCTGCCGGACCACGGGATTGCCGGCCAGCTTGACGGCCGGATTCAGCACCTGCCGGGCCCCGGTCCTGCTTTCGATTAGGTTGTCGTCGAAGAAAAGCTGCTTCCGGGTGCCGATCTCGATGAGCTCGGCGAGACACTGACCGCCGAGAGACAAGGATAGGATTGCCGCAAGGGGAGCCTTCATCGGTCCTTACCAGCCCGTGGCAAAAGTCGTCACGGCATTCGACCGTCCCTGCATCCCGGCGGACTGCGTTGCGATTCGGTCACATACTCCCGGTATGCTCCCGAATCGCGCCTTGTCCGGCGGGCGCAGGAACGGTCTCGGTGCTCGCGGGACTTTCACCACGGACTGTTACCGGAATTGAAAGGAGTACAGTTTGGTGTGCCGGAAGTAGAACTTGAGCTTGACGGGTTGGCCGGCCAGCCGGCCCACGTCCCCGTCTCCACCCCGCCAGCTCGCGGCGCTCGCCGGACCCGCGGCGTCCACCAGGTCGGTCTCCTCGAACCTGTAGCCCGGGACGGGGAAGGAGTCGGGCCGGAGGATCTCCACACGGACCTCGGCCACGTTGCCTTGGGACGGTATCCCGGCCTGCGCGTTGAGGAGGAGGATGTTTCCGGAGAAGACGAAGGAGCGCGTGACCACTTCGCTGTAATCGCCGGGCGTGGCGGCTCCGTCCAGGGAGATGAAGCCGTCCAGCGGCAGCACCGCCAGGCCGACGGCTCCCTGAGCCCTCGCTTCGCCCAGCCGGTCCAGTTGCCCCGGAGCCCGCCAGTTCCGCCCCCGGTAGTAGATGAATATGGGGCTTATATACCTAAGTGCCATTGGCATACAGTTCTGGCACCACGCTTTCCCCAACGAGATACGTTCCGGTGCCCAGGGCAAGAACCCCAGCCCTGAGAATGTTCAGGGCGGCATTGTGGTCCCTGTCCATTCCAAGTCCGCAGGCCCTGCACCGGAAGGTTTCGCTCCGTCCTGGATCGTGGCGGGCGCCGCACCGGTGGCAGTCCTGCGATGTATATGCGGGATTCACTTCTACGAACTTCCGACCGGCCCATTCTGCCTTGTACTGGAGTTGATTCCGCAGAAGCCTCCATGATTGCGTCATTATTTCTCGATTCAGCCCCTTCTTCTTCGAGCCCTTCGTCACCATCCCTTGGATGTTCAGTTTCTCCACAGCGATCAGACCGTGCTCACGAATGATCCTGGTGGAGAGACGATGGCAGGCATTACGGTTTCGGACCGATTCCCGGTGACGGAGCCGAGATAGCTGTACGATCCGTTTCCGTCTGGTCTTGGAAATCTTCTTGCACCTGGAGACCTTTCTCTGCTGCTTTCGGATCTCCCCCCAGTCCCGTCGATTCCGTTCGATCCTCTCACCCGTGGACAGCACCGCTCGCTTGCGGACTCCCAGGTCGATCCCCACCGAAGACTCGCATTTCGGTAGCGGCGGCTTCTCCACCTCGTAGGTCAGGTCCACATACACCCGGTTCGGCTTGCGGACAATCCGCAACGCTTTCAACGGGCATCCGTCCGGCAACGGCCGGGAGGGAAATATCCGGATCGTCGGAAAGCCCTTGGGCCGGATGGCGTAGCCCCGAGCGCGCTTCTTCACCATGGTCGCTTTGGGGTCGACGACGTCGATGGTCTCCATCCTCGCAATGGGCCGGAATCGAGGATACCCCGGCTTCTCCCCCGCCTTGCAGCGACGGAAGAACGCCTTGAAGGCCCGGTCCAACCGAACCAGCATCCCCCGCTCCGCCTTGACCGCCACTGACCCGAGCCCCTCCGGATCCTCCTTCCTTTTGGAGGTCAACCCCTTCATCTGATCGTACAGGGTCACGCCGCGTTGCTCGGATTCCCAGGCCGTCCTGTGTTCCTCCAGTGCAGCGTTGTACAGCCGATTCAGGATGGACCTCACCCCGTCCAACCGCCGGATTCCACCCTTGGACAGCTTGGCTCTGCACTGGATAGTTGCGTGGCCTTTCATGGTAGGAATTGTAAACCATCAGCCTGAATTCTCGGCACTTAGGCATATAATCCCCATGAATATCCTTTCGCCGTGGACGACGGGCTGCAGCACGCTGTCGAAGGCGCCGTTCGCGCCCAGGGGAATCAGGGGCTCGCGAAACCGCCGGTCGTAGTGGATTCCGTTGCGGCTGAAGGTGAACTGAGGGTACATGACCGTGTTCGTGGTCCGGAAGGTCCAGAGCATTCCCGCGATCCTGCCGTGGTAGGGAATCGCCCAGAAGCTGTAGAACTCGGTGTCGGGGGGATCGCCGGAATCGGGAACCAGGATGGGAACGGATTCGGTCCAGCGGATCAGGTCCGGGCTTTCGGCCCGTCCGATCAGACGCCGGTTCCGGGGACATCTCCGATGACGGCAGACCTCCATATGGGCCGTGTACACTCCGCGTATCGGATCCCAGCCCATCAATGCCGTCGGGCCCCAGCGGCCCCGTCTCTCTCCCCAGTCGATGACGGGGTTGCCGGCATAGCAGTCCGTGGTGAAAGTCTCGCGAGCACCGAGACCGTTCCTGCGCCCGCCGGACAAGGCGCGATGAGGGAGCATACCGGGAGTATGTGACCGAATCGCAACGCAGTCCGCCGGGATGCAGGGACGGTCGAATGCCGCGACGACTTTTGCCACGGGCTGATAGGGCTCCCACTCGAAGCCATCGGACGAGTAGTAGAGGTCGAAGCGCATTCCCGGACTGGAGGTCGAGTTGGGCTCCGGTCCCGCCACGCTCATGACCAACCCCTTGTACCGGCGGGAAGGATCGGGATCGTGGGCATCGCGGATGATCCCACCCTTGAATCCCGGCCAGCTCCGGCCGTCCAGGATGTTGTTCCGGGTCGATCCGTTGAAGTCCACCCGGCCGACGTTGGGTTTTGTCCACCGGTATCCGTCCCTGGAGGTGGCGTAACAGACGATCTGCCCGGACCTCTCCCAGCGGTCGCCGGGAGAAGGTTTCACGTTCTCTGACGTATACCAGAGCCGAAACCGGCCCTGGTCTTCGTCGTAGAACACGGTGGCGACCCGGATCAGATTCCCTTCCCAGGGCCGGTCCTGCCGAATCACCGGGTTGTTGGGGGCCTTTTCGGCCTGGTTGAGCACGAACCCCGTGTTATGGAGCGTTTCGATCAGATAGTCGTCCCAGAGTAGCTGCTTTTCCCGGCCGATGGGGATGGCGGCGGCGAGGCCTTCTGCCGGCCAGCCGGCGGAAAAGGCCACGCCGAGAACCAGGGCGAGATGGATGGCCACCTTTCCTCGCGGTCCCGCCCATGGCTGAAATCGGAGCCGCCCCGAGTCTCTTCCGGTTCCCGGCATCGATCTACTCCCGGTCACGCGCCCGCGGCTGGCCTTCCGGCCGATAGTCGGGGTTGCGCTTCGGCATCTGGGCTCCCACCGAGCGCCGCCAGTTCTCCAGGTCGGCTGCCAGTTCCCGGGTCTTCTCCGGCAGGACGGAGGCCAGATTTCGAGACTCCCCCAGATCGTCCACCAAGTCGTAGAGTTCGTACCGATTGTCCGATCCGTAGATCCCGGCCTCGTGCCACTCGATCAGTTTGTACTCACCCTTCCGGATGGCGCTCGAAGGGAAGGCTCCGAACTTGTGGTAGTGGGGGTAGTGCCAGAAGAGCGCGTCCCGGCCGGGGACCACGGGCCCCGTGAGAAGCGGCAGCAGGCTCATGCCGTCGGTGTCCTTGCCCGTCTCGGTGCCTCCGGCTGCCTCCAGCAGCGTGGGAAAGAGATCCACGCTGTTGACAGGTTCCCCGGAGACGCGGCCGGGGGGGATTCGGCCCGGCCAGCGGACGATCAAGGGCACCCGGATTCCCCCTTCGTAGAGGTCGGCCTTTCCGGCCCGCAACGGATCGTTGGCGGCGATCTGCCCCTCGGTCGCGGTCCAATCCAATCCTCCGTTGTCGGAATAGAAAAGCACGAGGGTCCTCTCGGTCAGCTTCATCTCGTCGATTTTGGCCAGCAGCCGGCCGACACTGCGATCCAGGGTCTCGATCATGGCTCCGATAACCGGGTGGTTGGTGGGAGAGTCGACGTCCGGCTTCCTCCGGTACTTGGAGATCAGAGCCTTCTTCTCCACCAGGGGGGTGTGAATGCTGTTGTGCGAAACGAAGAGGAAGAAGGGCCTCTCACGGTTCTTCTCCATGAACTCCAGGGACTTCTCGGTGATGATTCCCACGTTGTGGGCATCGTCCTCCGGCGTCTGCCACTTCCTGGCCATGGATGGGACCGGCTTGTAGGTTACGAAGTGCTGGTCGAAACCTTGCTTGTCCGGATTGAAGGGCAGGCTCTCGGGAGGCGTCTTGACGCGGCTGAGGTGCCATTTTCCGAAGCCGGCCGTCACGTACCCCAGCTTCTTCAAGGCTTCGGCGATCGTCTCCTCCTCCAAGCGCAGATAGGGTGTCCAGTCGGGATCCAACAGCTTGGCGTTCGGGTTGGGGACGTAGTCCTGCGGCGAGATGAACTTGGTGACGTGGAGTCGCGCCGGGTACTTGCCCGTCATGATGCTGGCTCGAGTCGGGGAGCAGACGGGGCTGGCCGCGTAGGCGTCGGTGAGACGCATCCCCTCTCGAGCCATGCCGTCGAGGTTGGGAGTCTCGTAGAAACTGCTTCCGTAGCAGCCCAACTGGTTCCAGCCCAGGTCATCGGCCAGGATCAAAACGATGTTCGGCCGCTCGAGCTGCCGGGTGCATCCGAAGGAGAATCCGGCCAGGAAAGCCGAGAGCAGGAGAAGAGGAAACGTTCGTGCCCGGCGTAGAGCCGCGGAATACAGCCCTCCACTGGTGCGGTTACCAGGGACCCTGAAAATGCTACGGCTCCCGGCGCTCGAGATCCAGGTGGGGGTCGGGCCCACCAAAGCGATACGCGTACAATTTTGCGCCCGGTGTCAGGTGGAAACGAAGGACCACAGCCTGGCCCGCAAACCGCGAGACGTCGCTCTCTTGGCCCCAGCGAATGAGATGGTTCGTCAGGTCCGTCGTCAACGGCAGGGCCCGCTTCCGTCCGAACCCGGACAGGGGATTCCCCGTCTCGTCGCAGAGTTCCACCTGGACCGCGCCCTTCGAGGCGTCGGCATTGACGAAGAGGTGCCGTCCCCGGTATCGGAGCGGCCGGGTTTCGACCACGCCTTCGGCCGCATCCGGCTTCACCTCCAGGCTGACGTAGCCCTCCTTCCTCAGAAACGCGACGCCCATGTTGTTTGAGGGTCGTTGGGAACGGGCGTGCCACTGGAGCCATCCGGCATCAGTCATGTCGTGGCGGACGGGCGAGCCCTGGTAGTAGAGGTAGATCCGGTCCGATCCCGGAGGCTCGACGGCCTGTGCGTACAGCACCATCCCCTCGTCCCAGGCGCCCTCCGGACCCACCGGCAGGAACACATCCTGGTCCGCCACGTGCTGCCAGCGGTAGCCGTCGCGCGAACTGATGAGCTGAATGTCGAGCCAGGCGCTGGGCTTGTCATGGTAGGCCTCGGGCCCCAGGCTCCTCCAGCGGGGATCCGGATTCTGCTCATTGTGGTAGGCGTCGGTGAATCCCACCAGGACGCTGGACTCGTCCTTGGTCCGGATGCCGTACCAGCCCAGATTGTTCTTTTCGCTCCTCTTCAGGTCCGTCAGCAGAGGATCCTGCCAGTGGGTCAGGTCCCACCCGACGCGGGCGTAGACCTGGTCCTTCAGCCCCTCGCCCTCGTTAGCGATCACCGTCATCTTGTCGAGGCGGCCGAAGTAGACTGGATTCTGCATGAGCGGCCGGTCGGTGGCCATGACGGCTTCCTGGCGGCGGATGCGGCTGTAGGGCCAACCCTGGTAGCCGCTCATGTTCCGCACCGGCCCCCAGGGCCAGTGGAGTCCGTCGGGGGAGCGCAGGAGGATCTGCTTGAAGGTCCCCCGGTCGGACCCGTAAAGCATCTTCGCGCTGGCGCAGATGTTCCCCTCGCCTGGTCGGGCCAGAGGGTCCAGGAACACGAAGAAGGACCGCTTCGGCGTGACGATGTTGTTCCGCGTCGAGCCTCGATATTCCGCCAGACCCAGCACCGGCTGCTCCCACCGAAGGCCGTCGCGGCTCACGGCGTAGCACATGCTCATCTGGTTGTCCTCGCTGTTGTTGGCCCGGTACCAGGTTCGGAACAATTGCAGCCGGGGATCATAGAGGGTTCCGAACTGTTGCATGGAGCCGGCTTCCCAGTCGCCCTTGGCCGTCAGCAGCGGGTTGCCCGGGTAGCGCTCAGGTTGGTTCACGACCCGTTCGATCCCCTCCATTCGAGCCAGCAGAAAATCATCCAGGAACAGCTCCTTGCCGTTGCCGATCAGGATGGCGGGATCGGGCTCGAAACGGCGCGGCGTCGTGGAAAGGCGGACCTCATCGATCAGGCCGTCGAAGAAGCCGGTTTGGGCGTCCGGCCCGGGACCGCCGACACACAGGATGGAGCCGTCGCTTCCGGGCTCGCCCACCCCCTGGCGCTCTGCCAGTTCCATCCGCCGAAACGGACCGGACCGGCGGCCGTTGAGATAAATGCCCACGTTGCCCCTGTCGCAGACCACGGCCACGTGGGTCCAGCGGCCGATGGCGACTGGCTTCTCGCTCTCCATGTAAAAACGGTGGAGGCCGGCTCCGCTGGCGAAACGCAACCGCCCTTGCCCGGTGATTTCCACCTTCCAGGAGGATGTGGGGACCCAGGTCGCCGAGTTGACCCCCGCCAGCATGACCTGCGCCTGCCGGGCCTGGGGAAGCATCCAGAACTCGATGGTGTAGCCCCTCTGGTTGTCCATGAGGACCACCGGCACTTCGACATCCGCGAAGCGGATGGGTGGACGCTTGCGGGTGTGACGGGTCAGATATTGCGGCTGGGGCAGAGAAACCAACAGACACTGGCGGAGACCTGGCCGACCTACGAACTTCAGAGCTCCACCGAAACGTCCCTGCTGGTGCCGGGCCTCCATCCGCACGTAGACGGGATCCACCAGCACCTTGTCGGCGACCGCTATTCCTTCGTCCGGCTCGTCCAGATGCAGCAGCAGGAACGTCTGCTCATCCTGCCGGGGCGGACGGTCCAGAGGCGTCGAGGCTAGCGAAGGCAGCACCACGGCCGCCGCCGCCAACACTCGTTGCAGGTGTCTGAACATGGGCGTCTCCTTTCTTCAGTACCTGTCCGGTCTTTCTCCCAATGCCGCAACGGCATTCAATGATCTGCCGTGATCGTCGCTGAAGATGACGTGGGACCAACTTGGTTGCCGTTTGTCGAATGACTCTCGATAGTTGGCCGGCAGGATGAGCCGGCCTTGGTGCCGGCCGTGCTGCAGTTGAATGCGGATGCCGGGGCCGAATGCGTAATGCTTCCAACCGGTTTTTTCGTCTGCGCCGTATATGTCTATCGGGTTCAACCAACTGTTTCCGTCGTCGTCGCTGCGAAGGAGAAGGGGTCTTCCTCCCTGACGCCGGCCACGTGGGTCGAGGTAATCGCGATTGACTGCCAACCAGATGGAGCCCGTTTCCCGATCGACGACTGCCGTGGGATTGCCGTACTTGATCGGGGCGTCTCCGCCTTCCTCGATCACCAGCCGCGGCGC
The DNA here is from genome assembly GCA_965263035.1 of Acidobacteriota bacterium. Classification (GTDB taxonomy): domain Bacteria; phylum Acidobacteriota; class UBA6911; order RPQK01; family JAJDTT01; genus JAJDTT01. Next base: position 1,305,259 of record OZ253580.1, on the reverse strand, counting down.
CAGCCAAGTCCTGCCGCCGTCTTCGCTACGCCGCAGGAGCAGGTCGATATCCCCGTGGTCCGACAGGCTCGACTTGCGAGCCTCGCAGAAGACGATCAGCGAGCCCTGCGGCGAGACGCTCATCGCCGGGATTCGATAAGCGTGGTAGCCACCCTGCCCGCCGACAAACAGATCGGTGGCGAACGGAGTTGCCGCCCTTGCCATCCTCACGGACGGACAAAAGGTGGCCAAGATGTGGAATGCAATCCCAGAAAATGACAAGAGCCGCCTCATCGAGCCTTATCTGCAGCGCCGGGCCAGCCAGGGACCGGGTTAACAGCCCGTGGCAAAAGTCGTCACGGCATTCGACCGTCCCTGCATCCCGGCGGACTGCGTTGCGACTCGGTCACATACTCCCGGTATGCTCCCTCATCGCGCCTTGTCCGGCGGGCGCAGGAACGGTCTCGGTGCTCGCGAGACTTTCACCACGGACTGTTAAGAGGACCGCTCGCGTTTGAAGACAAATCTTTATCGAAACCCTGCGGGGAGTCAAGCCTGGGTGGCGAAGACCGGTAGCGGCCCTGGGGCCACGCCGGGGCCAGGATCCTGGCGGGCGGGTCATGAAATGCCGCCTGTCCCCGTGGGCGTGCGGCATGGATGCCGGCTCGGTTCAGGGTCAGGCCGCCATGAGGGCCCCTCCGGGAACGGTGGCTTGCCGGTTCTGCTGCGGTGCGTCACCGGCGGAGTCGGCTGGGATTCGTATCCTGCTCCGCTGCGTTCCGGATCGCTGGCGGTTCCGGCTTTTCCCGGTTACTTTTGGGGATGTCAGGGGTGGGTCGAAACGCGGCAGCCGATGGGCACGTGGTTTCCAGACGGCCGTTGACTGAATCGAGAGGGAACGCCATCGGAATCGTCATTGTCATGAGCCTGCTCCTCCTCGCCGCGTGTGACGGCCGAAAGAACGAGGGACCGGATCGCCCCAACGTTCTCTTCATCGTGACCGATGACATGAACGACGACCTGCAGACGTTTGGGCATTCGGTCGTCCAGTCCCCCCCATCTGGATCGGCTGGCGGCTCGTGGGCTGCGCCTGAAGCGGGCCTACTGTCAGGTGCCGATCTGCAATCCTTCCCGGGTTTCGCTGCTGGACGATCCGCAAATGCCAATGAAGGAGGCGGCATACACCCTGACGGCGCGGAGCGACAATCCCGGCGAACACGTCAGGGAGGTGGCCTAACTGGGACGCTCCGTCCGCACCGAGCGCTGGCGCTACAACGAATGGGACGACGGCAGGAGGGGCCGGGATCTCTACGATCACCGGGAGGATCCGCAGGAATTGGTGAATCTGGTCGAAGATCTCTCTCGTGCGGCGACCGTGCGACAACTGAGCAGGCTCATGAGCGAGGTGCGGAGGGAGCGTCGCAAGTAGGGGTTCGCGCCGGTTTTACTTCCCGGACCCGGCGCCTGGAGCGGCTACGGAATCGCCTGTGGACGATGGATCGAGGCCGCAGGCGCAGCCAGATCGGCGACCCCCGGTCATTTCTTCCGGCCCTCAAGCCTTTCCAGGACGGTCCGAAACCTCTCGGAGATCCGCCGTTGCTCCTCGGTGCGTTGGGGCACGTGAATGGGGTTGGCTTCCAGGCCGTCGGATTCGACGTCGTAGAGCTCTCCGTTGCCGTACAGCTTGTATTTCCGATCGCGGACGAACGTGAGTTGCGCGTACTTGTCCTTGTCCCATCCCGGCCTCGGATCGAAGTGCATGAAGATCCAGTCGCGGGGATAGCCGTTCCGGCCCAGCAGACGATCCGTAAAACTCACACCGTCGATCAGGTTCCGGTCCGGGAGCCGGATGCCCGCCAGCTCCGCCAGCGTCGGGAAGATATCGACCGAGTCGATGAGATCCTGGGAGGCTACGCCGGCCGGAACGGTGCCGGGCCAGCTGGCAATCATCGGCACTCGGGTTCCGGCATCGGTCGTCTTTCCCTTTCCGCCCTGGATCGTCCGGTTTCCAAGCTGCGAAGAAATCATTCTGTGGGTGCCGTTGTCGGCATAGAACAGGACCAGAGTTCGTCGGCGCAGGCCCAGCCGGTCCAGGTTGGCCACAATCCTTCCGACCAGCTTGTCCATGTAGGCGACCATGTCGGCAAAGTAGGCCGGGTCCGATACGTGACGCCGGGATTCCTCCTGCCATTGGGAGCTGTCCGGAGTGGGCACGAAGGGGCCGTGGGGTAGCGCCATGGGGTAGTAGACAAAGAAAGGAACGTCGCGGTTCCGCTCTACGAAATCGTTGATGCAGTCCACGAAGAGGTCCGGCCCGTAAGCCCCCGTCTGCTCCCGAACCAGCTTTCCGTTGAAGTCATAGGTGGGATCCGCGTACCGCGATCCCTTCTCCTCGGTATGCCAGGCATGCCAGAGCAGATACTCGTCGAATCCCGAATCGGCGCCTCGCATCCCCGTCCCCCGTCTCTCCGCCGCCCCGGGGTAGTCCGCCGGATCATAGCTGTGCAACTGCCATTTCCCGGAGATCAGCGTCCGGTAGCCCGCCTCCTGCATCAGATGGCCGAAGGTCCTCTCCTCTTTCGGCAGGATTCCGAAGCCCTGCCAGTAGCGGTGCTGGAAGCGGCCCGTCATCAACTGCACGCGGGTGTTCGTGCAGAGCGGCTGGGAATAGGCGTGGTCGAAACGAATCCCCTGACGGGCCAGGCGGTCCAGCATCGGCGTCGAGTAGGAGTGGCCGCCGTAGGCGCCCAGGGTTTCGTAGCCCAGATCGTCCGCCAGGATCAGGACGATGTTGGGGCGGTCCCGCCGGGAGCCGGTCTCCACCGTGCAGGCAACGACCGACGCGGCGGTCACGATGACGAGGAGGGTCAGGTGCCGGGCCTGCACGTGGAAGAACTGGCAGATCCTCGGCGATCCTGTCAAGTAGAGTCGTAAAACACTGGAAGCCCATTGACCCAGGTTCGGGCGTTGGAGCAATATTGCTGAGTTGTCCAAAATCCATGCCACCTCGATGACGGATTTCCAACACTCACCGTTTATCCAAACCAATTCTCACGGAATGGCCGGATACTGATGGAGAAGGAACGATGACGAACCAGTGGAAGCGCCGAAGTTTTCTCCGCACTGCGGGCCGCACCGCGGCGGGGTTGGTGATTCTCCGCGACAGCCGTTCGGTCTGGGGCTACCCTGCCAACGAAAAGCTCGATATCGCAGTTGTCGGAGCCGGCGGCATGGGGGCGTGGAACCTCGTCCACATGGCGGGGGAGAACGTGGAATTCGGGTCGGGCATGAGAGTCAAGCCGGCGTCACGGCCGGAGATGACCGGGGAGAACATCGTGGCTCTCTGCGACGTGGACGAGCGGTCGGCGGCGGCCTCGGCTCCAGGGCGCAGGAATCCCCCGGGCGACGCCTTCGCCCGCTATGGGCGAGCGAAGAAATTCAACGATTACCGGAGGATGCTCGACGAGTTGGACCGTGAGATCGACGCCGTGGTGGTGAGCACGCCGAACCACAACCACGCTCCCGCCAGTGTTGCGGCGATGCGGCGCGGCAAGCACGTTTACTGCGAGAAGCCGGGCTCCAATTCGGTCTTCGAGGCCCGCATGCTCGCCAAGGTGGCTGCCGAGCAGCAGGTGGCAACACAATTGGGAACCCAGATGCACGCCTCGGACAACTACCGCCGCGTCGTCGAGCTGATCCGCGGCGGAGCCATCGGCGCGGTGGAGGGATACCACATCTGGCTCCGCTCGGCAGGCAGCACGAATGACCGCCCGACAGAGACGCCACCCGTCCCCCAAGGGCTTCACTGGGATCTTTTCCTGGGGCCGGCGCCTTACCGCCCCTATCACCCCACCTATTCCCGCGGTTGCGGCGGCAACTGGCACCGGTGGTGGGATTTCGGCTCTGGTAATTTCGGCAACATGGGTTGCCACTACCTCAGTTTGCCCTTCTGGGCTCTGAATCTCCGCTATCCGATCTCAGTGGAAGCCGAGGGGCCGCCACCTCATCCTGAAACGACACCCGGGCAGCTTCACGCTCGGTACCGATTCCCGGCCCGCGGAGAGATGCCCCCGGTCACCCTGACCTGGACACACGGCAGTCAACCGCCGCCGGTTTTCGCGGAAAATGCCTTCCCCGACTGGGCCTGGGGCGTCTTCGTGGGCACCGAGGGAATGCTGCTGGTCAGCTACGGGCAGCGGATGCTCTGGCCGGCGAAAAAGTTCGCGGACTTCGAGCCACCCGAGCCGAGTATCCCTCCGTCGATCGGTGTAGAAATCGGCCGTCGTGCTCAGTGGATGGCCGCCTACAAGGCTCACCCGTCTTGGCGGCGATCAGCTGAAGTCGGCCATCGCTCCGAGTGGATTGCCGCCTGCAAGACCGGGAGCCCAACGAGCTGCCACTTCGGCTTTTCCGGCCCCATCTCGGAGGTGGTGATGCTGGGGAGCCTTGCGTACCGTACCGGCGCCAAACTCGACTGGGACGCCGCCAACTTGCAGATCACCAACTCTCCGGAGGCCACCGCGCTGCTGAGGCGGGATTACCGTCCCGGTTGGACGTTGTGATCTCGATTGAAAGCTTGCCCCCCCACTCCAGCTGACCGAAGAGGGGACAGTCCATTTTTCCGGACGCGTTGCCGGGGAGTTCTCATTGGTCTGCGTGGCGCACAACCTCAAGAAAATCATTCTTGCGGCTCTGCGCGGAGAGGTGTGTCCGGAGTTCGGGAAACGAGCGGCTCTGGCGTGAAAAAGGGGCGGGTGAGGACGTTTAAAGCCAAAAACCGGCCTCTATCGGCCCCTTCCGAGTCGAAAATAGCGCAATAAATCGATGCCCTCGGCGTTGGAGGCCGGGAATCGATGATATTCGGAGCCATGGACCATTGCCCATGAGCATTGGTGCGGACGAAAGTCGCTCACTACCGAGTTCTCGGACAGGTTTCTAGGAGTCTGCGCGGTAGAAATGATCGTAGCGAGAAAGTGGGGAATCGAGGCCAGATTTTCTCGATTTTGAGGTGCATAGTTGTTCTATTCGCCGAGAAATCGGGGAAATATGGACCGATTCTACCGCTTTCGCAGTAGATCAATTTCTGCGGCGCAGGCTCCTGGCACCCCCCCTCACCTTTGGGCAGCATCCCTGGTTCCCACGATCAACACAGTCTGTATAGGCAACAGGAAGTCTCCCCCCTTCCGCCTGATGTTCAAGGCCTCCAGGAATGAACTCGGGGCCTTCTGCAGACTAGTTCGGATCTCCGCTTCCGCCTCCGTTCCAGAGGATGCTATCTCGCACCACCTGCGTACAGTCTGCCCCTGAGGTCGCTCCGATAATCTATCCTTCAACACTTCCACCTTCAGCCCACTGCTCTCGAATATGGATCTCCACCTCGCCGCCGTGTAGCTCCGAACGTGTGTTGGATCGTGAAGAAGTTCCAGCTTGTGATTAAACTCGTCGATGTCAGCGTTTTCGTGTCCTTCGAGATCGATAATCGCTACCCGCCCGTCGATCTTCGTGAGCCGAACCATTTCTGCCACCGCGCGATCCACATCATCGAAATGGTGGGGGGCCAGCCTCGATACAACCAAGTCGAACTGGTGTCCCCGCAGGGGAACCGATTCAGCGTACGCCTCGACAGTCTCCACCTCGATCCCCCGCTCCGCTGCCAATCGCCGAAAGGCATCCAACATGCTGGGTGCAGGGTCAACTCCTACGAGTCTCCCAGCACAGGTGGCAAAGGACAGTGCCAGGTGGCCAGCGCCACACGCGATGTCACATACGGATGCCCCAGTCTCCAGATTCACGAGCTGATAAAGAAGCCTGATCGTTGGACTCATGGAGTGGACTTCGCTCGTCGCATAGTTATCAGCAATTTTGTCGAAGCGTTCACGCGATTCGTTGGTCACTTTGCACCCTCCTTCTGGAACCTCCGATCTCGACCCAACGGTTCATCAGGGCTGAGTCCACTTGTCTTGAGAAGACTCCCCGGTCCTCCTGCATACCCGTTCAAGTGACCCGCCTATCCGTTGATGCAAAGAGGGGACGGCGAAAAGGGGACAGTCCATTTCTGCCAGGTCCGGAGAGCTGTTCCAGGACCAGGGATCAAACCCAGAGGATGGGCACGTCGTAGGGTGCCAGCCGTCGATCGTGGCTGACCAGGGTCAAGCCCTCCGATTGTGCCTGGGCAATCAGCATGCGATCGAAGGGATCCTGGTGATGAGGAGGCAGGTCTGAAACCCGGCCGGCGTGGCCAAAGCCAATCGGCAACTGTTGGAAGCCGCTATTGGCAACTCCCGACTCGAAACTCTCAGGGAGCCTCAGCTTCCCCAGGGCAGCTTTGATCGAAGCTTCCCAGGCCGAGGCTGTGCTGACGAAGACGACTTCCGCGGCCGCAATCGCCCTGGTTACGTCTGGGGATATCTTGGAGGGCTGGCTTCGCCACCACAGGAAGACATGGGTATCCAGTAGCAGCAAGTTTACCCCCGTCCTTCGAAAGCCGATAGGATCTCCGGCGGCAGTGGCTCGTCAAAGTCTTCCGAGATGTAAACACGGCCTTCCCATCCCCCAGGCTTGCGCCGGGCGACTCTTTGTCGCAGGGGAACCAGACGCGCCAAGGGTTTTCCAGACTTGGCGATGATGATCTCCTCTCCTCCAGCAGCCCGATCAACGAGACGAGAGAGAGACGATTTGGCTTCGTAGAGATTGTAGACCGTTTCAGCCATGTCCAGCTCCGAAGTTGGTCAACCTTGGTCAAGTGTAGGCTGCCGGGTTTTCGTCCGTCAACGGTGGTACCGGTCAGGTCGACGATGCTGCCGGCTCGAATTGACGCCAAGTCAAAAATGTTGTGTGATTCTGCGCGTGTCGCGTCCTGCCGGGTTCGCCGGCGGTCGGGTCGAGTTCACACTTTCCATCAAGGAATTGATCGAGGAGAAGATTCATGAAGAAAGCTCTGGTCGTTGTAGCAGTTCTATTGACTCAGTTCTCGTTGGAGGCCCAGCAGGATCTCCGCGGAACCGCCGAGGTGACCTTGAAAGGGAAGAAGGTCTCCATCGAATACGGACGTCCCTCGCTGCGGGGCCGCGACATGCTGGGCAAGGCCGGATCGGGATTGATCTGGCGCCTGGGCATGAACGCGCCCACGACCATGAAGACGGAAGCGAATCTCGTGTCCGGCGGGGTCTCGATTCCCGCAGGCGATTACAAGTTGCAGGCCAAGTGCGTGGGCGCCGACCAATGGGAGTTGCTCTTGAATGGAGACGAGGCGGTGGTTCCCCTCAAGACGGAAGTCGTCGACGACAGCGTGGAGACGTTCACCATCTACCTCCTCCGCAGCAGGTACGGCCATGACACCGGAGCGGTCATACTCAGGGCGGACTGGGGCAACAGGAGGTTGACGGCGGAGCTCAAAGTTTCGGACTGACAGCCTGAGACGGAATAGTCCGCTGGTTATCGAGTCGGGCAGATTCTCCAGATCGGGGCCGAGACCAGGAGAATCCGGGATCAGTATCCCGACCCCTCCCGCATGGCGCCCGGCGCCTGGGGTTCGATGACCCCGCAGGCCAGGGATGTGATGGCCTCTCCTCCTACCGTCATGATCACTATCGAGCGGCCGACCACGGATCGAGGACCCTCCGACAAAGCGATCTGCTGCACATCGGTCATGAAGTGGGCCATGCCGCTTTCGTCGGCTTCGATCTCGCCCAATTGACCGGCGGGAGTTCCCGAGCCGGATCCTTCGGGGTCGAAGATAGCGCCTGCGCTCGTCCCGTCCCCCGAACTGCAGTCTCCCATCTCGTGAACATGCAGACCGTATCGGCCCGGCTCCAGTCCGGTCACGTGAGCCATGACGTGAATTCCACCGCCCATCTCCTCGAAGGCAACGATTCCCTCGGTGGCGTTTCCTTCGGTGGGATGGAGAATGGCGGCCGCGGCCAGGCCAGGGTCGGCCTCCATTGCCGCTTCGGACCCGGTCGAGGCGTCCTCGTCGGAAACCGGTCCGCAGGACAGAGCCAGGAGAACCATCCAGATCGGCACCACCCCTCTTCGCGCTGTTTTCTTCATGACGACACTCTCCATCCTTGTTCGGGTTGCCTTCTACCCCGCATTTCTCGGTGGGTCGCCGAGTGCATGATGATCATCAGTCCACCACCGGTATTCTATCGAAGTCTCCCGGGAGCCGACTGTGCCGGAGACGTACTGGAAGCGAAAATCTGGTGCGATCATCGTGCCCCTTGGTGGAAGTAGCGGGTTATTGATCCGGAATCGGCGACAGGCAGCGGCATTCATGAAGCCGAAACCGGCGTATCGTACAGGTCCAATACCTTCCTGGCATCGCTCCGGACCTTCTCGATCAGCTCGGGAGGGCTCAAGGGCCGGGCGTGCGGCGCAAACCTCAGAATCAGGCGGGAAGGGAACTCCAGGGTCTCACTCTCCAGGGTAAGGACCACGCCATCGTCTTCCCCCGGTTCCACCGAATCCCCCCATTGCTCCTTGATCCAGGGAGCCACGTCCGCGTCGAAATAGACCCGCATCTTGCGATCGCCTGCAAACCGCAGGAAGTTGTTTCCGTCTTCGCGCACGTCCACGCCCTCGGGGCGGGAGAAGGAGTCGTTCAACAGGTCCACCGCCAGGACCCGATCGAACTTGAAGGTCCGAACGTCACGCCGGAGCTCGCAGTAGCCCTCCAGGTACCAGTAGCCCAGACGTTTGGTCAGGTAGTAGGGGCGAACCTTGCGGCTCAAAGTCTCGTTTCGGGTCAGAGAGAAATAATCGATCCGCACCTTGAAATGTTCCTCGACGGCTTGGCGCAAGAGCGCAAAGTGTTCCGAGACGGGACGGGACGGCCGGTCCACGACGACTCGATTCTCGATCCGGGAACGGGTGTCCTCCGAACGGGCAATGGCCTGTCGGATCTTTCTCTTCAGAGACTCGACGGCCGCGGGGTCAACTTCCGGGTCCAACAACTGGAGAGAGACCAGCAACGCCACCGCTTCCGGTCTGGTGAAGCGCAATGGACGGTTCAACATCTGGTCGAACTCGACGTAGACGCGCCGGTCCTCCACGTAGATGTCCACATAATCGTCGGGGCGAAAGGGAGGCTTCCCGATGAGGAGCATGAACTCAAGCTCCTTCAACAGTTCCTGGGGACGCATCTCCACGCGGCGGGCCAGATCGTCCAACCAGATCCCCTGGTTCTGGGTGACGTAGCTCAGGATGAGCAGTATCCGGTTGATTCGGTCCGCGACGTTCATAACAGATTTTGGAGCGTCCGGTAGATCTCGTTTCGAATCTCCGCCGGAGCCAGAACCCGGGCATCGGTCTTCAGTTCCAGAACCCAGGAGACGAAACCGGACCGATTGGTCACCTCGATGTCGAAGCGGTTCTCACCCCTGGGAACGGCGCGGTTCAACTGGGGGAGCAGTTCGGGCAACCGGTGTTCGGAAATCTCCACCGAAACCCGAACCGGCTCGTGGATGGCCAGTTCCCAGGGTTGTTGGTTCTGGTACGGCTTCAAGGTGAATCCACTGGGAATCGTGTAGTCGGGACTCCCGGGGCGCCTCCGGTTGACGGTGACCTCGCTCATGCGGGCGAGGACGAAGCATCGAAGCCCCTGCCGCAGGTGGTCCCAACCCACGAGCGTCCAGTGGCCCCTCCTCAAGATCAGGCCGTAAGGATCGACCTTGCGCCGGGTCGTCTCGCGCGTGGAGAAGGCGTAGTACTCGATCTCGACACTCTTTTTCCGCTCCAAGGCTTCCCGGATCTGATGCACCAGGTTCGGCCATTTTCCGGTTTTTCCCCCGTTGGGAAAGGAGATCTTCAATTCGGGAGGCGGAGGGGTCACCTGACTGACGCTGATGATCTTGTAGAGAGCCGATTTCAGCTGCGCCTGGTAGGGAAAGTTTGAATTGTCCCGGACGGCCTCCGCCGAAAGCATCAGCAAGGAGGACTCGGTGGGATCGAACTTGATTTCACGAAGGAAGAGCTTGTCCTCCCGGATGCCGTAGCCCTCTTTGGACACCTCGGCGCCGCTCTTGTAGTCGATGGGAATCCCCAAGGTGATGAGCTCGGCCTTGTCGCGCTCGAATTTTCGCTGATTCGACTCCTCGACGCCTCGGGAATAGTCTTCCGGGAAGTGGTTCTTGATCTCTCTCCAGGAGACCGGGTCGCTGGAGTTGAGGAGGTAGGCGATCAAGTCCAGAAGGCGTTCGGTGCGGTTCACTGCGTGGTATTCTAGCAGTCCGTGACGTGACTCGACACCGCATTCGCCCGGGGGAGAAACTGGATGGGACTGAGAAGGGGGACTTGAAGTTTCTCCCATTCCCCACCCCAATCGGTGCCTGGAAAGCCGCCGCTCCGCTTGACCTGGATTCTTTTTCCGTTAAATTGGGTAGCGTCTTCGAGGGAGGAAATCATGACCTTCGTCATCGCTGAGCCCTGTATCGGAACCAAGGACACGGCCTGCGTGGATTCCTGTCCGGTCGATTGCATCCATCCCCGCGCGGATGAAGTCGAGTTCACCGAGGCCACCATGCTCTACATCGACCCGGTGGAGTGCATCGATTGCGGCGCCTGTGTTCCCGAGTGCCCGGTCGAGGCCATCTTTCCTGACGACGAAGTTCCCGAGGAGTGGGAACACTACCTTGAGATCAACGCCGAGTGGTACGAAGAGACCGGTTACAATCGCTGAAACCGCTCGCATGCCCTGGCCCCAACTTCCGGCCCCCCCCCACTTCGATCCTGACCGGGTCGATCAGGTTTGGCGCGTTCCCTATCAGGAGAGAGCCCGGGAAGCCGGGGAGTGGAGAGTCCGTTGCGGCGTCACACCTGCCGCCCAGGATCGTATCCGGGTCTGTCTGGTGGCCGTGGACGTGCAGAACACCTTTTGCATTCCCGGATTCGAGCTCTTCGTGGCGGGAGCATCCGGGCGGGCTTCGGTGGAGGACAACCGGCGGCTGTGCCGGTTTCTCTATCGAAATCTGGGCGTCATCACCCGGATCTGTCCGACCCTGGACACGCACCGTCCGGTGCAGATCTTCCATCCCCTGTTTCTGATCAACGAGGCCGGAGAGCACCCCGATCCGTACACCGTCGTCTCACCCGAGGACGTGCGCCGGGGACTCTGGCGAATCAATCCGGCCGCCTGCTCCCAGATCGGCATGGATCCGGAGACCGGCCAGGCTCATCTCCTTCACTACGTGAGCCGGCTTCAGGAAGAAGGCCACTACCAACTCACCGTCTGGCCCTACCATGGCCTGTTGGGCGGGATCGGTCATGCCTTGGTGTCGTCTTTGGAGGAGGCCATCTTCTTTCACAGCGTCTGCCGCCAGAGTCAGCCCGATTTCCAGGTCAAGGGAGACTCGCCCTTGACGGAGCACTACTCGGTTCTGGGTCCGGAAGTGATGGAGGGAGCCGACGGCGCTCCCATCGGCGAGAAGAACCGGACCTTGCTGGAGTCCCTCATGACGTTCGACGTGGTCATCGTGGCGGGACAGGCCAAGAGCCACTGCGTGGCCTGGACCGTGGATCATCTTCTGGAAGAGTGCTCGGCCGGTCCGGCGAATTTCGCCGAAACGGTCTACCTGCTGGAGGATTGCACCTCGCCGGTGGTGGTCCCCGGCGTCGTCGACTACACGAAGGACGCCACAGCCGCCTTCCGCCGGTTCGCCGACGCCGGAATGCATGTGGTCCGGTCCACCGACCCCATGGAATCGTGGCCTGGGATCCCGTGATTCCCGCCGCCGGCTGAGATGCTCTTCAACAGCTTCCACTACATCCTCTTCTTCCTGCTGGTGCTCCTGGTCACCGACTCGGTCCGCAGGCGCCGTTTCCAGCATGTGTTCCTGCTGTTGGCCAGCTACTACTTCTACTGGGTGTCGTCGACCTGGTTCGTCCTCCTGCTCCTCTATTCCAGCTTCCTCGATTTCTACTGCGGCCGGGCCATCGGCAATTCGACCCGATTGCGGACCCGCCGAATCTTCCTGGCCTGCAGCATCGCCGGCAACCTGGGGGTCCTGGCATACTTCAAGTACACCAACTTCGCCTTTTCCAGCCTGGAAGCCCTGTTCGGTAGCCTGGGCTTCGGCGTCCGGCTCTCGGGATGGGAGATCTTCCTGCCTATCGGGATCTCCTTCTACACCTTCCAGAGCATGAGCTACACGCTCGACATCTACTTCGGCAAGCTGAAGCCTGTGGACTCCATACGGCAGTTCGCCCTCTACGTCTCCTTCTTTCCCCAACTGGTGGCCGGTCCCATCGTCCGGGCACGCCATTTCCTGCCCCAGCTCGTCCGGATGCCCATGGTCAACTGGGACCAGATCCGGTTCGGATCGACGCTGATCCTCTACGGGCTCATCAAGAAGGTCTGTGTTGCGGACAACCTGTCGGAATTCGTCGAGACGGTCTTCCACGGGGATCTGACCCGGGATTCGCTGGCCGTGTTCCTGGGCATCGCCGCCTTCGCCATCCAGATCTACTGCGACTTCTCGGGATACACCGACATCGCCATCGGTTCGGCCCGGGTTCTGGGCTTTCGTTTCCCCGACAATTTCAACTTCCCCTATTTTTCCCGCAACATCACCGAATTCTGGAAACGGTGGCACATCAGCCTCTCCAGCTGGCTCCGGGACTACCTCTACATTCCCCTGGGTGGGAACCGGAAGGGCCGGCCGCGCCAGTTGGTGAACCTGCTGGTGACCATGCTCCTGGGCGGACTCTGGCACGGCGCCGCGTGGCACTTCGTTCTCTGGGGTCTGTATCAGGGGATTCTCCTCATTCTTCACAAAGTCCTGATCTGGCGGCGGCCGGCATCCGGGTCCCGGATCTGGGACCCCCTGAAGATCCTGGGGACCTTCTATCTCACCTGCATCGGCTGGCTGATCTTCATTCTCTCCGACCTGGGCAAGCTGGCTTTCTACGTTAAGAAGATGATTTTCTGGGATTTCACCTCCGCCGGCCTCTCAGCACTGATCGACAGCCACCCCTTGGCCCTCTTCCTGATCGCGGCGTTCGCCTTGATCCACGTCCTCAGCTATCGAGTGGGCCGCCTGTCCCGTCGGCTGGCGTCGTCGCGGTCCTTGAGCTGGAGCTGGACCATGTTGGGAGGTCTGCTGGTGCTCTATCTGTTTGCCGGAGGTCAGGCGAGTTTCATCTACTTCCAGTTCTGACCTCAAGATCCGGAGGGAAGGGTTCGATGGGCGGGATATAATCCGATTCAGGCAAAGGAGTCGTATGGTTGAAGATCCATTGGTGACCGCGCTCAGGGGCCGGAACAGGAACCTGCCCGGCCTTGCCAAGCGCCTCCTCAAGATATTGCTCGGCCTGGTGCTGGCCCTGATCGCGGCCGATTTCATTCTGTTGGAGATGAATCGGAGGGTGCTGGTTCTGCCCCAGTTCGATATGGAGCTCCTGCCCTACCACGACCCGCGGGTGACCCGGCGAAACGCACTGCTCAAGGCGTATTCCACCCCTCCCAGAATCATATTCACCGGAGATTCGCGCACCAAGAACGGAATCGTCCCCGAAGTGGTGGCCCGCACCCTGGGAGTCCCCCACCAGACCCTGTTCAACTTCGGGACAGGCTCCCAGGTGGCCCGGTTCGCCCGGGAGGCGTTTCTTCCCCATCTCCTGGATATCGAGATCCGTCCCGAATTCCTGGTTTTCGGGGTCAGTCCCGACTGGCCGCTGCAGAAGCACAAGCTCTGGAAGCTCATCGATCGTTACCGGGAATCTCTGGCCTATCGACTGGAACATGCGCCTGCCTCCGGGGGGGACGCCGTCGAGGGTTTCGTCAGCCGCTTTCTCTCCTACCGCCTCTCCCTGTTTCGTTACCGGCGAGACCTGATCGAGCAGGAACTGCTTCCCGATCTGGGTTGTTGGTTCCTGGATGACTGCTATCGGGATGCGGGGGACCCCCGAACCACTCCGGTTCACTTCAAGGATCTGGAGCGGCGGTCCGGCTTCAAGACCGCCTGCGGCTGGGGTCCCCAACCCTATGACGGCCACACGCCCGGGGGGTTTTTCAAACGCGCCCGTTTCGACGAGGAGACTCTCCTGGACGAGGAGAACCTGGTGGGGCTGTTTGAGGCGTGCCGCAGCCAGGGGATCACGCCACTTCTTCTCATCATGCCGGTCCACGACAGCTTCCGCCGAGTCCACGGTCCGGTCATGTCCCGGAACCAGGCTCGCCTGGAGGCATTGGCGGCCCGGGAGCAGGTGGATATTCTCCGCGCAAGCCGCGATTACAGCGACCCGGACCTGTTCGTGGATGGACATCATCTGTCCCATCGGGGTGCCGTCTACTTCAGCGCCGATTTGGCTCGGGCGCTGTCCCCTCATCTGAAGGGCTCCCGCCGCATCCGGTCCAAACGGCGCGCCTCCACCGAGGAACTGGTGAGGTGGATGTACGACCTGAACCCCGAGATCGAGGCCCTCTGGGGCCGGAACGCGGAAGAAGTTCTGGGCCGCGCCGGAAACCGCCTGACGACCCGAAGCGGTATGCCAACGCGGAACCGTTGACCCCCGGCGTTCTGCTATCATCCTCAGATTGAAATGCCATCGGGGTTGACTTCCATTGGACGAAAACCTCTGTGAGTCAACGACCTGAGCGTGACAGGGGACGGAAGGCGTGAGCAGGGACTTTCCAGCTTCCAATCAGCGGCCGCGGGTGGCGGTCACCATGGGAGATCCGGCCGGGATCGGGCCTGAGATCTGTCTACGGCTGCTGGCCGACCCGCAGGTGCTTGAGCGCTGCATCCCGGTCGTGTTCGGAGACGGGGAGGTGTTGGCCCGCGTCGCCCACCGCTGCCGGTTTCCCAGGCCGGATCGGGTCGTGACCGAGGGGCAGGAGCTCCTGGATCTTCCCGAGTCCTTTCCCGCCGTGGTGGATCTGGGAGGGTTGGAGGCTTACCGAATTCGTCCGGGCCGGATCCAGGCATCGTGCGGCCGCGCCGCCTTTCGGTACCTGGAGGCAGCCACCACCAGAACCCTGAACGGCGAATTCGCGGCTCTGGCCACGGGCCCCATCAACAAGCAGGCCCTGCAAACCGGCGGAATCCCCTTTGCGGGGCATACCGACTACCTGGCCGCGGTCACCCGCTCACCTGCGGTCTACATGATGTTGGCTTCGGACGAGTTGCGGGTCAGCATGGTCACGGGCCACGTCGGCGTCGAGCGAGTTCCCAGCGAACTCACGACGGCTCGGGTGTTGGAGGCCATACGGCTCACTCGGGATGCGGTGGTGAACCTGCACGGCGAGACGCCGCGGTTGGCGGTTTCAGGACTCAATCCCCACGCGGGGGAAGGCGGGCTCTTCGGTTCCGGCGAGGAGGAGCGTGTGATTCGTCCCGCGGTGGAGGCGGCCCGCCGGGAGGGAATGGACGTGGAAGGGCCCTTGCCGGCCGACACGCTCTTCGTGCCCGCGGTCCGTTCGCGCTACCAGGCCGTGGTGACCATGTATCACGATCAGGGCCACATCCCCTTCAAGATGATCTCCTTCGACCGGGGTATCCACATGACCCTCGGCCTTCCCCTGGTGCGCACGTCGGTGGCGCACGGTACCGCGTTCGACATTGCGTGGACCGGACAGGCCAATCCCCAGAGCCTGATTCAGGCCGTCCTCTGGGCCGGAAGGCTGGCGGACCGGAAGCGGGCCGCCCGTACCAGAACTGCCGCACGCCACGTCGGATGAAGGTTCCGCAACCTGGGAGCCTGCGCGGTAGAAATTGATCTACTGCGAAAGCGGTAGAATCGGTCCATATTTCCCCGATTTCTCGGCGAATAGAACAACTATGCACCTCCAAATCGAGAAAATCCGGCCTCGATTCCCCACTTTCTCGCTACGATCATTCCTACCGCGCAGACTCCTGGGAGGCGCTTGCGGATTCCGGATCAGCGGCGCCACGGCGGCATCAGGGTCGGTTGATTCGCGAAACGCTTCATGGCGATGGCCAACGTCGTTCCCGCGCCCGGTCCCAGCCGAACTCGAAAGAACGGATCGTCGATGGGGATCTCTTCTCCCTCCACCGTCGCGGAAAGGCATTGATGCTCTCCGTAGGAGCCTCCCTGGACGATGACAGTTCTCCCCTCGAGCTGATTGACGTTGACCAGCGTGACCGTGGTCCGGTCCGGAGACATCTCCGTCACCAGGGCCGCCACGTCCGGAGGAATGCCGGGTCTTTTCCGGTCCGGGTCGAAATAACGCAGACGGGCGTGAAGCAGGCTCCCAAGGTGACCGATCCGTTTCCGGTGTTCCATGCCGCGATTGATGTAGTCCTGGGCGTTCTTCACCAAGGTGAGCTGGAAACGGGTTTCGTGTGCCAGGTGATTCAGGGCCCCAAGCATCAGATGGACCAGGGAGCCGACCCGGGCAGGACTGAACCTCATGGGATCGTCGGCCAATCGGGTATCGGGAGTGGTTTCGTCCCGGCCCATGGCCTCGATCTTGTCCCGGATGGTGACGAAGTCGTCCTGCATCGCCCGCTCGGGATAGCCCGGATCGTTCCCCTCCAGGAAATCCAGCCAGCCGCGCCTCGGTAGGAGCGCGCGCTCCTTTTTCTCCATCAGGAAGTAGAACAAGTCCAAAGCGCCCTCGGAGTATTTTTGAGGCCGGTAGGCGTACCAGCCCTGATCGCCGTACATCTGAGGATAGACCGTCTGGCCGTCCACCACCTTGGAGTTGGCGTTTACTACGTCGATCTGTCGCCGCCAGGCGTCCAGGTACTTGCGGTCGCCGGTCAGCAGAAACGCGTTGGTCAAACCCACGAGACCATACTCGTGCTGGTTGCGGTTGACGTAGGTAGTGGTGTCGGGCACCCGGACCGTGAACCCCCATCCATAGGCTCCGTCGTACCACTTGCCGTTCTTTCCGCCGATCTTGCCGTCCAATCCCACCTTGGAGGGAATGATCCCGCCGTTGGCCTCCATCCTCTCCATCCAGGCGTCCACGTACTCCAGGACCCACTTCTTGTATTTCTCTTCGTGGCTCAGCATGTAGGCGTGGGTGGCCAGGCTGGTGGACAACAGGTTCAACGGGTGGTCGCCGACGATGTCGGTGTAGTCTTCGAAATGCTCCAGCATGAGCTGATAGTTCTTTTCGCTGTGGAGAGGCTGGAAGCGGTTCTCGATCTCGATGGGGTCTCCGGCCCAGTCCTCGGGTCGCGCGTCCCGCAACAGGGGACCCCGGCTCCCGTTGAAGAGGCTGCGGATGATCTTGTGTTCGGAGTCGTAGTTGGGCGCGCCGGGGTCCTCGTTCATATAGAGACCGGCGAAGCGGCGGATGCGCCGCTGGAAGAGGACGTCCTCCGGGTCGGAGAGCGCCTGCTGTTCCACAACCACCAGCCCCTCTCCAATGTGGATCCAGTCCATCTTGGTGTGGAACTCCTTGAAGTACATGCCGTCGCGGGCAAACTCCACGTCGGTGGTTTTGGCCAGGGTGTATTGCCGCAGGTGTCCCTCCCAGGCCTTCTTGTACATTCGCAGGACATCGTCGGAGGCGCCAAGGGAATGAAGGATGGGCCAGTCCCGGAGGTTCTCGATGGCGTCGTCGGGCCCGTCGAGCGCCCCCCATCGCTCGGTGCAGATCAGGTATCCCCGGTCGTCGAAGTACTTCTTGTAGAACTTGCGGCACGCCTCGGCCTGGGTGCGCAGCAACTCCCGCTGCATCAGGGCCCAGCCGGGGGGCGGCATGGTCATGTCGACGGCGATCTCCGTCCCCGCCAGGAGCGGACATCCCGCCAAGATCAGGATGGATGCCAATCTCGAGCTCAGGTGCTTCATGGTTCGGATCGTTCCCTCGTTTCGGTCTCCTCTGTTGCTCGGCAAGGCCCCGATGGGCGCTCTCTGGACGCAGTCGGTAATAGTATGGAGAATAGCGGACATGCAGGTCACCCTCCGAGCGATTTTCACTCTGTTTCTGGCCGCTTCGGTGCAAGGAGCCGACGGACGCGAAGTGCGTGACGTGGGGGTCGACCTCCAGCTCTTCGTGGACGACTGGCTGGTGGATTCGCTGGACGGCGTTTTTCGGCAGCTGCATCGGCCCCGCGCCGCGGAAGTGGCCATCCAACTGGATCGCGCCTGGGAGGGACTCTATCTGTACGATCCCAGTGTCATGAAGGACGGGTCGCTCTACCGCATGTGGTACCGGGGGGGCGGCCCCTCTCGGCCCCACCTCTGGGCCTACGCCGAGAGCGTCGACGGCATCCACTGGGTCAAGCCGGAACTGAACCTCATCGAATTCAAGGGCTCCAAGAGAAACAATCTGGTCTGGCCGATTCCGGGAGTCACCTGCTCCACCCTCGCCATTTTCAAGGACCCCAACCCGCAGACGCCGCCGGACGAGCGCTACAAGTCCATCGCCACCGGCAAGGAGCCGGGCGCCGACCACGACCGGCCGGTCATCTTCGGCCTGGTCTCTCCCGACGGGCTGAGATGGCGCCTGATCCGGGAGCAGAAGCTGCTGCAGCCGCCGTGGGAAGACGGGGCACTGGACTCGCACAACATCGGCCTCTGGGACCCGGGACGCGGACACTATGCCATCTATGCCCGGGGCTGGTACCGTCGGGGAAGCGTGCCGTATGGCTCCAAGACCGTCCGCAAGGAGCTCTATCACGTCACGGGCCAGTTGCCCTCGGGGACCGAGTTCACCGTGCCCAGGATCCGGGACATTCGGAGATTCGTCTCCAAGGACTTCCGGAACTGGTCCGAGCCTGAGTATCTCCAGTACCGGAGCACGCCCGAGGAGCATCTCTACAAAAATGCCGCCGTTCCCTACTATCGAAGACCCGACCTGATGCTCATGTTTCCCAAGCGGTTCCTGCCCGAGCGGGTCTTCGACCCGGCTTGGCCCCACGTCTACATGGACCCCAGAGGAAACGAGCCCGACTGCTCCGATATGGAGGTGCCGGGTATCACCTGGATCTACGGTTGCGCCGGACTCTCGGACATCGTCTTCATGTTCAGCCGGGACGGCATCCGGTTCACGAGATTCCGCGAGGCCTTCATCCGTCCCGGGCGAGACGTCCGGAACTGGCACGGCAGGGCCATCGAGGTGGGGCCGACCCTGGTTCCCACCGGCGACGGCGAGATGTCCCTCTACTACGTGGAGAACTACGGGACCCAGTCGGTCAAGATCCGGCGCGGTGTGCTGCGCCAGGACGGGTTTGTCTCCCTGCAGGGCAACTTTCAGGGCGGCACCGTCCGGACCCGGCCGTTCCGGTTCTCAGGCTCCCGGCTCACGTTGAACTACTCCACGTCGGCCGCGGGAAGCCTCCGGGTCGAGATCCAGGACGAGCGGGGAGATCCCCTGGACGGCTATGGCCTGGACGATTGCAAGCTCATCTTCGGCGACGAGCTCCAGCGGACCGTCAAGTGGAAGGGCGGTTCCGACCTGTCCGCCCTGGCCGGCCAGACGATTCGGATGAAGTTCGAAATCCGCGACGGCGACCTCTTCTCGTTGCAGTTTCATTAGGACGCTGGGAGGGGGGACGTTCTTGTCCCCCCTTCTTCCCTTGCGATTCAGGCTGATATCCCGTTCGTAGTCAGGCGGCAAGAAAACCGCTACTCCGGGCGCCAACCCTCGGTTCTCTATTTCTTCCAGGAATTCGCTTTAACCTGACCAGTGGAGGGACTCCCAGCGATCTCGTTCAGGGGCAGCGGAAACCGGGTTTACATTCGTAAATAAGCGAACGGATTGACTACACGTACACCGTCGTAATCCTGTTCGGTGCTCAGGTCTTCGGAATATACGATTCGGCACCCGCACAAATGTGCTGCGGCAATGATGGAGCTGTCCCAATAGGACAGGCCGAACCGCGCTCGGATGATGAACGCCGCCCACATGACGTCGAGGGTGTTTGCCTGAACCGGGAATCGCTGCAGGGATTCGGTGAAGGCCACCGCCTCATCATGCGTCAGCGCTCCGGGACGTGAGGCTCGGGTAGCCTGAACATAGAATTCCTGCAGGACTTGAACAGACAATGCGAGATTTCTTCCCGCCAGCAGTTCGAGGGCTCGTCGCCGCTTGCCCGCATCTTCGGAGGCGGCACTGACGGCATAAATCAGGACGTTCGTGTCAAGGAAGCGCATCGCGGTCGTGAAGCGCACCCCGGGAAAGGTTGTCGGCGGAGCTCAAGCCCGCTCCTCGAGAGCGAATGGACTCCAACGTCTCGTCCTGCAGCCGGCGCAGGCGGTCGAATTGGGTCTCGGCGATGCCACCCTGAACCAGTTCGACCAAGTAGGCGCGGACCAGTGCCGACACCGAAGTTCCTTCTTCTGCCGCCTTGACGCGCGACAGCCGGTAGGTTTCTTCGTCTACGGACACGGTTATGTTTTTCACGTTGGACTCACAGTGTCACAGTTACTGTGATTCACAGTATACGGAATGATTCGTATCTACGCAATGTCGAAGGGTTGAGCCTTTGTCTGGGGTGAGTTCCCTATTTTATTGAAAGTGCGACTCCACGATCTGGCCTAGAAACTTCGTCTGGCCTCCGTGGCTGGGATGCCGGACTTGAATGACCTTCCGCCGATCGCCCAGGCGGCGAGCCGTTTTCGCCGCGTCATTGCCGATGGCAATCAGCCGGCGCGGTTGCAGGAGCAGGATGAGTTCAGAAAGAAACTTCTCGCCGATTCTGCGTTCGTGGGCGTTGTGAGGTCGATTGCTGAAGGGATTTCCCGGCTTGTGGGGGTGCAGGGGGAAGACGTTCCACAAGAAAACCGGCGACTCGATTCGCGAGAGAGCCTTCCAGATGACGGAAGCGGTCTGCTCATAAACTTCCTCACCTTTGGTTGGCCGCCGTATCGACAGCCCCCAGCGTTCAGCGTGCTCGTGAATGTGGAGGTCGTCCGTAAAGGCGAGTCCCGTCCGCCGTCCGCCCCGATGACCGGGGTCGCGTCCGATCCATAGGGAATCGACCTCCCGTTCCGTCGCCGTCTCGAGCATGGATCGCAACGCCTTTGAACGGAGTTGCGGTGCATCATTCCGGTCGTACCGGTCGCACCGTTCCGAATACGGGTTGAACGTGTTCTCAAGACTCTGTTCCCGCAGAGCCTCCACGAACTGTAGTGGCGTCACGGAGTTTCGGCTCCTTCTCCGAGGATGGCAAGATACCGGTCGTAGGCGTACAGCCGGCCCCGGCGCTTTCCGGTGATCTCTCTTGCAATACCCTGTGCGGCCAGAAGATCCATCGCCGAAGCCGCCGCGTGAAAAGACAGCTTGGTCTGTCGGGCTGCCGCGGGCAGCGACAACATCGGCTTCGACTTGAGCGCTTCGTGGACGCGCAGCGCTGACCCCGTCCTCCGGCCTGCGGCCGCTTCGATAAGGCTTCGGTCGCTCTGGAACACCCGGGACAGGCGTTGGGCGGTCGAGACGGCAACCTCGGCCGTCAGCTTCACTCCTTCGAGGAAAAAGGCGAGCCATGCCTCCCAGTCTCCCGTCTGGCGGACGCTGGTCAGCAGGTCGTAGTACGTGTTCCTGTGTTGTTTGAAGTACAGGCTCAGGAAGAGGAGCGGCTCGTGGAGGACGCCGCCGTGGTACAGCAGCAAAGTGATGAGCAACCGTCCGACGCGTCCGTTGCCGTCGAGAAAGGGGTGAATGGTCTCGAATTGCAAGTGGGCGAAGGCTGCCCGCAGCAGGACCGCAATGCCGTCGTCTTCGGTGTGAAGGAAGCGCTCCAGCGCCGTCATGCAGTCCGGAACCTCGGTATGTGGAGGCGGCACGAACGCCGCATTGCCAGGACGGGTTCCACCGATCCAGTTCTGCGAACGGCGGAATTCTCCCGGCGTCTTGGTGCTGCCGCGCCCACGGGACAACAATACGCCGTGAATCTCCCGGATCAGGCGGTTCGACAGCGGGAAACCCTCTCGCAGGCGCCGCAGACCGTGCTCGAGAGCAGCCACGTAGTTGGACACTTGGCGCACATCGTCAAGCGGAGCCCCGGGTGCTTCAGCCAGCTCAAAGAGAAAAAGATCCGACAGGGATGACTGCGTGCCTTCGATCTGGGAGGAGAGGACCGCTTCCTTTCGCACAAAGGCGTACAGAAATAGCGCCTTGTACGGCAGGAATGTCGCGATACTGTCGAGACGTCCCAAAGCAACGGCGGTTGCTTCAAGCGCTTGCTGCAGTGAGCCATCCAGGACCAGAGCGGGTTTCGGTGGCAACGGCACCGGCACGAAGGCACGAATAATTTCACCACCGATCTTCGTCACTCTGTAGCTGCCGATTTCGCCGCGTCGCATGATGGGTAGTTCCTATTCGCGAGGGAACAATAACGATACACATTATTGTATTTTAACTCGTAAATTACAATACAAAGGGTCGTGGGCTGGCCGTCGAACCCACGGGCGGCGGCCGGTGTGGGAACTGCCTTGTCAGAAAAGAAGGGGGGAATCAGGAAAGTCGGGGTCGTGGGCAGGTTGCAGACTGCAGCCGGTGGCCGCCGACCAGTCGATCGGCGGCCACCAGGCTTCGAATCAGAGTCTCCTGCCGGGCCGGTTTCCGCGGCGAGCTCCGGGTCGTCCTCTCCGATCGCGAAACTTCTCGATCTTTTCCAGTTGTTCCTCCGTGAGCACTGCCGAAAAGGACTCGCGCACGGACTGCCGGGCCTTTCGGATTTTCTGCCTCACGTCCCGTCCCTCGATGACGAGTTCACCGACCTTGGCGGGGGAAGACTCCTCCCTTTCCAATTGCTCCTGCAACCGGGTTTGGATGCCGTCTCCCTTCTTGCGGAGAGAAGACATCGCGGCCGTGTGGCTCTCGCGCAGCTTCTCGACCTCGGCCCTCTGCTCCTCGGTCAGCCCGAGCCGCTCCAGAGCCCGGTCGGGAGGAAGGGCGGGCCACCGGCGAGCCCTGCGCTCGTGTCCTCGTTGAATCTTCTCCCGCTGTTCCGCCGTCAGCAGATCGGACAAAGATTTCCGCGCGGATTGCCGTGCCTTCCGAATCTGCTGCCTCAAGTCGTGCCCCTCTTTGACGAGTTCGCCGACCTGGGCGGCGGAAGACTCCTCCGTCCCCAGTTTCTCCCGCAGTTGGGTTCGGATGCCGTCTCCCTTCTTGCGGAGAGAAGACATCGCGGCCGTGTGGCTCTCGCGCAGCTTCTTGACCTCGGCCCTCTGCTCCTCGGTCAACCCGAGCCGCTTCAGAGCCCGGTCGGGAGGAAGGCCGGCCCCTCGGAAAGCCCTGCGCCCAGGCCCGGCCTGTTGACTGTGGAGAGCGGCGAGGGTGCCTCCCAGAAGGGTGACTCCCAGCAGCCCGGCGATCCAGAATTTCGGTTGTTTCATGCTCATGACGTTACTCGCTCCTTCCTTGGGTTACGCGCCGGCCTCCATTAGGCCTCGGCGCTGTTTCCCGACGTCCGCCTCGTCGTTTCTCCTCGCTCCACACATCCATATGGAACGAATGAGCGGCTGCGATGTTTCAGCCTCCCTCTCCGGCGTCAAATTGACTCGTGGCCGCCTGAATCACTAAAATCGGGCGGAAATACGGTATCTCGGCGGGGTTGGATCACAGTGAAACTCAGCAGAACAGGTCTGGGCGTTGCGGCACGGCCGCTCGTTCCGGTGATCCTTTCTTCCGTTTTGATGGCAGTCCTCGTTGCCCTGTCGAGCGTTCCCGCCGGTGCCGGACCTCTCCCCGAGCCGACCCTGTCCTCCGTGTTTCCCCTGGGAGGACGGCCGGATTCCCAGGTTCAAGTCGCGGTTCGGGGAAAGCATCTGGCTTCGGCTCGAGCGGTCTGGTTCGACTCTTCGGGTCTGACTGCCGAAATCGTGAGCCGTGAGACCGAGAGTGGAGAGGCAGCGGACGCGGAATCGCCCCCCGAATCCCAGGCGGACCTGCTGACGCTCCGGGTCCGGATCGATTCACGAGAGAAGCCGGGCGAACGCCGGCTGCGCGTGGTGACCCCGGGCGGCCTGTCCAACGCGCTCCCCTTCTGGGTGCACCGGGCGCCGGCTCAGTGGGAAGCGGAAGATGTTCACCAGCTCCCCGACGGTGCCGAGGCCCTGAACCCGTATCCCCTCGTGGTCCACGGCCGGATCACCCGCGTGGGCGAAGTGGACGACTATTCGTTCAAGGTGCCTGCCGGAACCAGAATGCGGCTCCGAGTCCAATCCAGTCCGGCCCTGGACCCGGCCATCACGCTCTACGAGAAGGCCGCCGGCTGGTTCGACCCTGAAGGCACCCGGCGCTTGGCCTTTCACGAGGAGGATGTCTCCTACCCCGGGTCGAGCACGGAGCCGGCCTTGAGCCACCAGTTCGAAAAACCGGGAACCTATTTCGTCCGGGTGAGCAGTTTCAGGGGCACGGCCAGCCCCGACCACGCGTATCTTCTGCGGGTCGTCCCGGAACCGGATCGCGCCGCGCCGGCCGAATCCGCAAAACGCAGCGAACCGGATCCGAAGGATTGGGAGGAGCGCAGCTGGACTCGGACCTTGGCGCAGGACCGCATGAAGGCCCTCTGGACCCGCGCCGTGCCCTCGCTGGCGCGGCGGCCGGACAAGGAGTCGAATGCTGGAGAAACGGATGTCCCCAATGAGCCGCGGCCGGACCCCTTCGCTCCCATCCCCGAGGTTCGCTTGGGCCCCCAGGAGCCGGCCGGACCGGAGCCGGTTCGAATCACCCTGCCCACCCTGCTGACCGGCGTCCTCCAGCGGCCCGGCGAGATCCATCGGGTCCGCTTTTCCGCGGCGGTGGGAGACCGCATCGCACTTGAGGTGGAGACCCCGGACAAGACGATGCCCCTTTTCAATCCCTATCTGAAACTCGTCGACGCCGACGGCGTGGAGGTCGTGACCAACGTTCATTCCTTCCTCAACTCCAACACCGAGATCCAGAAACAGATCCATCCCAAGACCACGCATGCGTTTCCCAGGGCCGGCGATTTCACTCTGGAGATCCGGGACATTACGGCCACCTATGGAGACGGGCGGATGAGCTACCGGGTGCTGGTCCGTCCCCAGGTGCCGCACATGGGGAAGATCCACATCGAGGACGAGGTCCTGAACCTGGAAGCGGGAAGGGCCGGCACGGTGAACGTGATCACGGATCAAGAGGAGGGTTTCGAGGGGGCCATCATGCTGACCATGGAGGGCGTTCCCCCCGGAGTCGAGGCGATGACTGCCACCGAGACCGAGCCGGTCCAGCCGCCGCCCATCAATCGGGGCCGCGAAGATCGGTACATAGCCAGAAACAAGAAGGCAACTCTGTTGCTGGTCGTCTCCCCGGACGCGCCGGCGACTGCCCGTCCGGTCACCGTCCGGGTCGCGGCCCGGCCAGTGGTGGAGGGTCTGCTGGGCCCCGTCACGCCGGTCAAGGACCTGTTCGTCATGGTGCTCCCCACCAGAGAGGCGCACCGAGAGGAGTGAGGGAATGAGTTCATCCCCGGGCTTGAATGGTTGGGTTGGCCGCCGCGGCCTCTGCTGGATCGTGAGCATGGCTGCAGGTCTGTCCGCGGCCGGCGGGACGGGACCCCCACCCGCGGTCTTCGCCGCCGTCGGGTCTCCAGCGGCCGAGGCTTCGTTCGACGCCTCGATCGTCGGTGTGCACCTGTATCCCGAAGAGCGGACTCTGCGAGGCGAGAACGCCATTCAGCAGTACCTGCTGATGGGCACGCTGTCCGACGGCAGCCGGAAGGACCTGACGGCTCAGGCCTCGTTTTCTCTCTCGGACCCCAACGTGGCGCAGCCGCAGGAGGGGGGGCGGATCGTCGCCGTCGCCGACGGTGAGACCGAAGTCACGGCCGTCCTCGGGACACATGAAGCCAAGGCCCGGCTACGGGTGGAGGACTCGAACCGGACGAGGCCGTTCCATTTCTCACGCGACGTGCTCCCCGTCCTGACCCGGCGAGGTTGCAACCAGACCGAATGTCATTCCGGGCTCAAGGGCCGGGGGGGCTTCAAGCTGTCGATGAACGGATCCCATCCCAGGCAGGACTACGAGTGGATCGTCCAAGGAGGGATGTATCAGGTCCTGACCGACGAGCCGGGTGAGCCGAGAATCCCCCGAATTGATCTGGACCGGCCCGAGAAGAGCCTTCTCCTGCAGAAGCCCACCATGCAGGTCCCCCATGTCGGCGGGCCGCTAATCGACCCGGAGTCGAAGGAATACGCGCTGCTTATGGACTGGATCCGCCAGGGTTCCCCCTACGGAGAGAAGGACTCCGAACGGGTGAAGGTGGTCAAGATGGAGGTGTACCCCCGGGAGGCGATTCTGCGGCAGGGAGAGCGGCAGCAACTGGTGGTGAGCGCCCATCTGTCGGACGGGAGTGTCGAGGACTACACGGGCCGGGTCCGATTCGACGTGAATCACGGTTCCGTGGCCGCGATCTCTCCCAGCGGCCTGGTGACGGCTCGCAACGGCGGCGAGACGGCGGTCCTGGTGCGCGGAGCGGGCCAGGAGGTCCTGGGGAACATCGGTGTGGTGGGCGACCGGGTGGCGGACTATCCGGAACTCCGCCCCCACAACTTCATCGATGAGCGGGTCTTCGCCAAGCTCCGCCGGTTCAATATCGTCCCCTCGGAGCCGTCGAGCGACTCGGAGTTCCTGCGCCGGGTCTGCCTCGACCTGACCGGCCGGATTCCTCCCGTGGCCCGGGTCCGGGAATTCCTGGCCGACCCGGACCCCCTCAAGCGGGAGCAAGTCGTCGAGGCTCTGTTGGCGTCTCCCGAGTACGTGGACTATTGGACCTTTCGTTTTGCCGACCTCTTCCGCGTGTCGGTCTTCGCCCTGGGCATCAACGCCAAGTGGAGTCAGGCGTACTGGGAGTGGATCCGGGATGCCGTCGAGCGCAACCGGCCCTATGACGAGGTGGCCCGGGAGCGCGTCTCGTCCCAGGGGTACAGTGCGGCTTCCCGCCACTATCTGCCCTACCTGGTGGTGCCCCCTCCGGAGAACATGATGGGTGAGCAGGTGCGGGTGTTCCTGGGGCGCCGGCTGGACTGCGCTCAGTGCCATGATCACCCCTACGAGCGTTGGACCCAGAATCAGTTCTGGGGGATGACGGCCTTCTTCGGCTCCATGTTCAAGCTGGGCGGGAATCCGGAGTCGGTGATTTTCGATCACCCCAACGGCATGGAAGTGGCCCCGGACGTTCCCAGCCCCAACGACAAGCGCGTGCGCAACCCGCGCACGGGCGAGGAGATCGACCCGGTGCTGCTGGACGGGACCCGGGTGGCGCACACGCCCACCAACTACCCCCGCGGCGAATTGGCCCGCTGGATGACCTCCCACCCCTACTTCGCCGAGGCCGCCGTCAATCGGATGTGGAGCTACTTCTTCGGCCGGGGCCTGGTGGAGCCGGTGGACGACTTCCGCAGCAACAATCCGCCGAGCCACCCGAAGCTGCTGAGGCAACTGGCCCGGTACTTCGAAGAGAACGACTACGATCTGAAACAACTGTTCCGGATGATCGTGCGTTCCCGGACCTATCAACTCTCCAGCTCCAACCGGGGAACGCAACCGGCCGACCTGCCGACCTATGCTTACGCCCCTTCGCGTCCCTTGGAAGCCGAAATCCTGCTGGACGCCATTTGCGACGTGACGGGGGTTCCGGAGCATTTTCCCGTCCCCGCCTTCTCCGGCGTCGGAGACGGAGCGGCCCCCCGCGGCGCTCGTGCGGTTCAGCTGAAGGAACCGGACGTCTACGCCTCCTCCTTTCTGGATATTTTTGGACGCCCCACCCGCTTTTCGGTACCCGAGCGGGACTCGGAGCCGATGCTGAGCCAGGCGCTGCACATCCTGGTGGGATCGACCTACAACGACAAGCTGTGGGCCGAGGGGTCCCGCGTGTACGACCATTTCCAGAGAGGGACCTCCGACGGCGAAATCATCGCGGATCTTTATCTGGCCGCCTTCAGCCGGTATCCCATTCGGGCCGAATCGGACGAACTGTCCACTCTGATCGCCCGGACCCCCGATCGCGGACAGGCCCTTCGGGACCTCCAGTGGGCCATTCTCAGCTCGCGGGAGTTTGCGGAGAACCACTGAGAATTGCGACAATCGGGACGTAGCGTGTAAAGTGGCGGCAAGGGTACTCCCATGTTGAAACAGGTTGGATGCCTAAGAAGACCCCAGGGTTACTGGAGTCGGCGTGACTTCATCCGGGTCGGCTCGCTGGGGTTTCTGGGCGCCCATCTGAGCCAGTTCCTGCAGCTCGAGGCGGCTCTCAAGACGGCCGGCGCAGATCTGTCCGAGGCGAAGGCCAAGGCCTGCATTCTGGTGTGGCTGGAGGGAGGTCCCAGCCAGATCGACACCTGGGACCCCAAGACCAACAGTTCCTTCCGCCCCATTGCCACCAACGTCGACGGCATCCAGATCTCGGAGCTGCTGCCCCGGCTGGCCCAGCGGATGGACAAGCTGGCGCTGGTTCGTTCCATCAAGTCTTTCGGCAACGACCATCCCCAGGCGGTCCACTACTCCATCACGGGCCACCGCCACAATCCGGCCATGGAGTTTCCCAGCCTGGGGTCCATCGTGGCCAAGGAGATGGGACCTTCCAACGGACTGCCTCCGTACGTCATCGTCCCGCGTTGGGAGCGCAACCGCCAGTACCAGGATTTCTTCCGTTCCGCGTTCCTGGGGCCGGATTACATGCCCATGACCATCCCGGACCCCTCCAAGGAGGATTTCCAGGTCCCGAACCTGACCCTGCCCAAGTCGCTGAGTCCGGCCGTGTTGGAGAATCGTCGCCTGTTCCTGGACTCGGTGGACCGGATCTACCGAAAGCGGGTGGAAAGCCTGAAACACGCCAGCATGGACGCCTTCATGGACAAGGCCTGGGAGATGATCCTGGCGCCCCAGGTGCGCGATGCCTTCGACCTGTCCAAGGAGTCGGAAAAGACGCGCGATGTGTATGGGCGCGATTCGGTGGGGCAGAGCATGCTGCTGGCCCGGCGTCTGGTGGAGGCGGGCAGCCGGTTCGTCACCGCGGCCGGTTTTCACGGCAATTCCTGGGATACCCACGGCAAGAACGACGAGGGACACCGGGACCGCCTGACGCCGCCGTTGGACCGCTCCCTTTCCGCCCTTATCGACGACCTCAGCGAACGGGGCCTCTACGATTCGACCGTGGTGCTGGTCATGGGAGAGTTCGGGCGGACTCCCCACCTCAATCCCGGTTTGGGCCGGGACCATTGGCCCCAGTGCTGGTCCATAGCGCTCGGTGGCGGGGGCCTGCAGACCGGTACGGTTGTGGGCCGGAGCGACGACCGGGGGGCGTTCATCGTGGAGCGCGAGGTCAGCATCGGCGACATCTTCGCCACCGTCTACAAGGCCCTGGGGATCGACTGGCACAAGGAATACATGACGCCCGTCGGACGCCCTCTCAAGATCGCCAACGCCCTCGACGACCTCACGGGAGAACCGCTCCCCGAGCTGATCTAGTCGGACCCGCCGTTGTCTCCTTGCGGCAGCATGGACAGCCGCTTTCAACCCGCGACACCACGAAACCCTCGCCAACGCGGTCCAAGTGACCCACTGGGAGAGATATGAGCAACCGAAAAGAAGGCGCAACCTACACCATGGGCCGCACCCAGGCCGAGACGGACCGCTTGGTCCGTCAATCGAAACTCTATTCGGGCATGACCCGGCGCATGCTTTCGGAAGCGGGCCTGGCCGGTGGAATGAGGGTCCTGGATATCGGCAGTGGAGCGGGCGACGTGGCGATGGCCGCGGCCGAACTGGTAGGCTCGGAAGGCCAAGTCGTGGGCGTGGACGTCAACCCGGGGATCTTGGAAACGGCTCGGGCTCGCGTCGAGGGAGCCGGGCACAACAATGTCGAGTTCGTGGCCGGGGACGCGCGGACCCTGGACCTGGGGAACGACTTCGACGCCTTGATCGGCCGGTTCGTGCTCATGTACCTGGCCGATCCGGCCGAAGCTCTCAAGCATCTGGCCACCCGCGTTCGCCCGGGAGGCATCGTGGCCTTCCACGAGATCAGTTTCAGTCCGAATCGCCTACCGCATGTTCTGGATACTCCATTGGCGGACGTGCTGGTCGATTGGACGGTCGGTGTGTTCAACCAGTCGGGTGCCCATGCCGATCTGGCTTACCGTCTGTACCGCACCTATATCGATGCCGGTCTGCCCGAGCCTCACCTGGAATACACGGCTTTGGCCGGCGGTTGGCCCGGATGGCCGGGATACCAATACGTTGCCGACAGCGTGCAGAGTGTGCTTCCCCTTTTGGAGCATTTCGGAATCGCGACCGCCGAAGAGGTGGACGTGGCGACACTGCCGGAGCGGCTCCGGGCAGACGTGGTC
This sequence comes from Acidobacteriota bacterium, assembly GCA_965263035.1. Lineage (GTDB taxonomy): Bacteria > Acidobacteriota > UBA6911 > RPQK01 > JAJDTT01 > JAJDTT01. The sequence goes on along the minus strand of OZ253580.1, from coordinate 1,275,049 downwards.
GCGACAAAGTCCCCGATCGCCCTGCCCATGACCGTCATGGCCTGGCCGCGGTTGCCGGCCGCGGCCCCATCACCGGCTTCGGCACAATGAAGGCCGTCACCACGGACTGCTGGAGTACTGGCCTCCGAAGGCTTTGCTGAACAGGGTTCGCTGCTCGGCGTCGCCGAGCATGACCAGTTGCGCTCCAGGCTCGAGCTTCATCTCGGACCGCAACTTGGTCACGGTTTCGCCGTTTTGCTGTATCGCAACCACGCTCAGGCCTGTCAGAGAGCCGATTCGGCTCTCTGACAGGAGTTTGTTCTCCAGGGACGGCGGTAGGGGTACGGAGAACAGGTCGACCCCTTCTCCCAGCATCACGAGGTCATGCCCTTCGATGAGCGACACCACGGCTTCCGTTCCCAGGGAGGAGTAGCTCAGCACGAAGTCGGCCCCGGCGCGATGGATGGCTTCCAGGTTCCGGTCGTGGGTGATCCGGCTCACGATGCGGAGTTCCGGTTTGAGCCGTCGCAAGTAGACGGCCAGGTAGACGTTCATGGCGTCGTCGGCAGTGCTCAGAAGCACGGAAGAGATCTCGTCCAGTCCGGCCCGCTCCAGGACTTCGCGGTCGTTGGCGTCTCCGACAAAGACATGATCGGCGATGCCTCGCACCTGTTCCGCGGCTTGGGGGTCCCGGTCCAGGGCGTGAACGCGAAGGCCTTTTCGCTTGAGGGTGCGGGTGGCGGTGGCGCCCACGGTTCCAGTTCCGATGATGAGACCAGGGGCACCGGAATGGGGCTGGTGTCCCGGCAGCATTCGGCCGAGTATGGACAACTGGTCCGGCGTGCCCACGACCACCACGATGCTGTCGTGGGTGATGGGAGTCTGCGGGAAAGCGGGAATCAAGTGACCATGATCCCAGACGCCGACGATGTTCAGCCCGGTCCGTTCTCGAAGCTGGGTCTCGCGCGTCTCGACTCCGGCCAGTGGAGTGTCCCGGGCTGAGAACTCGGCGATCTGCAGGCCTGCAAAACTTCCGATGATGTCCAACTCCCCAAGGCCGGCGCCGACCCGGTTGGCCAGAGCCTCGCCCAGACGCACTTTCAACGGCAGGACGTGGGTGCATCCGCTCAGTTCCAGGATGTCGGTGGAGTCGGGGTGCTCGACGATGCCGACGATGGGCAGGTCGCCGCACATCTCGCGGACGGTCAAGGTGATGTTGGTGTTCGTCGTGTCCTCACAGTTGGCGAGGAGCAGGCGAGCCTTTTGCGCCTGCAACCCGGCGTAGGTCTCCTTGTTGTCCAGATCACCAGTGACGACGGAAGCCCCCTCGTGCAGGAGCCGGGCGGCTTTTTCGGGATCCGGCTCGATGATGTAGCACGAAATCCCTCGGAGCCGAAGCTGTTCGCTGATCCCGGCCGCAATCTCATCGTGGCGGCTGATGATGACGTGGTCCCGCACGTTCAGGGGCACCCGCCGGGGAGCCCGGAGCCGCACCTGGGCCTCCAGCCAGGGTGCGTAGAAAAAACGAATGAAGGTGAAGGGCAACACCACCAACATCAGCACGACCCCCGAGATCAGCACGAAGACGCTGAAGAGCCGTCCCAGATCCGAGGCAAAGACCACGTCGCCGAAACCGAGAGTGCTCATGGTGATCAACACCCAGTAGACGGCCGTGATCCAGGAATGAGACTGGCCCTCCACGTGAACCATGATCGCTTGGAAGAGGACAGCGAACAGAAGGATGACGACGCAGAGAAAGACGATATAGTGAAGGAGCGCCAGAATGTTCTGGCGTAATTCCCCCGCGCCGAAGACGTCTGCCAGATCACTCCATGGGAAGCGCATGCTAAAACGGGGCTTCCAGTTTCGAAATGCCTGGGACAAAGGTAAGCAACATCCGGCGAATCAATTTACCACCGGAAAGGGGGAAAGAGAAAAGGGAAAAAGAAGAAAGAGAGAGCCAGGGTTTCCGGACTTCCCGGTTCGTTGACCGTCGGGTGACCATCCTGTATAGTGCGGCGCCCTTTGGGAAACGCCCATGTCGGAAGTCAACCTTGTCCGTCCCCGCGGCCGCTACTTCAAGGCAGTCCGCCGGATCATCTTTCTGATTGTGGGCCTCTGGGCCTTGATGGTCTTCGGATTCCAGATCCTCCTGTTTCTGGTTCAGCGAGATCCCATGGGGTCCAGTTTCCTCACCGACGCCCGGTTCCTGGGTTTCCCCTTCCATTACTGGTTCACGGGCCAGTTTTCCATCATCGGCTTCCTGCTCCTTTGCCTCTGGTTCAACCGGCTCTTCGATCGCGTGGTCGATTCCGGCGAGGACGCCCGGCGGGGTCAGGAATAGAATGGAAGAAATCGGAGTGAGAACCGGACCCGCCCTGATCCTGGCGGCGACCCTGCTCCTGTTCGTGCTGGTGGGGATCCTGACCCGGGTCCGCAACCTGGAGGAGTACTGGGTGGCCGGCCGCCGGATCGGCCCCGTCTCCTCGGGGATGGCCATCGCCAGCAACTGGATGAGCGCCGCCAGTTTTCTGGGGATGGCGGGGCTCCTCTACCTGCAGGGATATTTCGGATTGGCCTACGTTCTGGGCTGGTCCGGGGGCTACGTCCTGCTGCTGGTCCTGATGGCGGCCCAGATCCGAAATTACGGCAAGTTCACCGCTCCCGACTTCATCGGCGACCGGTACTACTCCAAGACGGCCCGTTTTCTGGCCGCCATCATCACGTTGGTCATCTCCTTCGTCTATGCCGTGGGCCAGTACAAGGGTATCGGAGAGATGTTCAAGTGGATCTTCGGCATGGACTACAAGCTGTCCATCATCACCGGGACCATCGTGGTCGTCTCCTACGTGCTCCTCTCGGGAATGATGGGGGTGGTCCGCAACCAGCAGGTGCAGTACATCGTCCTCATCACGGCCTTCCTGCTGCCGCTCTTCTTCATCGCCAAGAAGCTGGGGTTCTTCTACCTGGTCCCGCAGGTGGGCTACGGGGAAGCTGTGGCCCAGCTCCAGGAGACCCATCCCCAGTTCGTCCTTCCCTGGGGGGATGAGGGGATCTATCAGTGGATCGCCCTCTGCTTCACTCTGATGGTGGGGACGGCGGGGCTGCCCCACGTCATCCAGCGCTTCTACCTGGTCCCCAACGCCCGCGACGCCCGCAAGTCGGTGGTCTGGGGACTCTTCTTCATCGGTATCCTCTATTGGAGTTCACCCGCTTTCTCCGCATTCGGCAGGATCCTCAATCCGGACGGGGGCAGGGAAGTGGCCGATGTGATCATCATCAATGCCGCCGAGAACGCGGGACTTCCCGAATGGTTCACCGGCCTCCTGGCCGCGGGGGCCGTGTCCGCCGCCTTCAGCACAGTGGCGGGACTGTTGATGGCCGCTTCGGCGGCCTTTGCGCACGACCTCTATTTCGGACTTTTCAAGCCCACCGCCTCCAACAAGGAGCGCGTCGTTGTGGCGCGCCTGGGCGCCGTGTTCCTGGGTTTCGCCATCATGGTCGTGGCCCTGGAACCGCCGGCCCTCATCGGACAAATCGTGGCCATGGCCTTCGCCATCGCCGGCTGCACCATTTTCCCCGTGTTCGTCCTGGGGATCTGGTGGAGCCGCGCCACCCGCGAGGGGGGCATCGCCGGCATGCTGGTGGGGGGGCTGATCTCCATCGGCGCCCTCTTTTGGGGCGACACGGCGTTGGCTTCGTGGATTCCCGCCACCTCGTCGGCATTGATCGGGGCTCCGGTGGCCTTCCTGACCATCATCGTGGTCTCCCACCTGACTCCCGCGCCGCCGCGGGAGATCGACGGACTCATGCAGCAGATCCATACGGGAGAGGACGGGGCATAGCGGACTGACTTCGGCCTCGCCCGGCCGGGATCAAGCGTCTGGGATTTCCGGTAGCCGGTATTTCCACTGCCGAGCCGGTTTTCCTCCGTATCCGTTTGGATTCAAAACAGCTCTACGTTCCGCTCGCTGTCTTCTTCGGGTTCGTCCTGCTCTCATTGGACTCGGCTACGCGACGGGCTGCTTCTACACGTACACGCCTGCGCCGGGCTCGTTCGCCAGCTCTGCGCAGGGCGGCTTCGATGCCGGGGCGAGTTCCAGTTCACGCGACTGTCTGGATGGCTGGAGACTCTGGGAAGACATCAGCGACTTTCCTCCTTCAAGAGTACGGGAGTGCGGCCCGAGTCTCAGTCTGCGGGCTGTCACAGCTTCAGATTCAGCAGCCGGATGGCGTTGCCGCCCAGGACCAGCTTCTTCTCTTCGTCGTTGATCTGGCAGACCATCACCTTGGCCAGTTGCTGAGAGGCGTCAAACAGGGGCATGTCGGTGCCGAAGAGGACCCGGTCGGCCCGTCCGTGCTTGACGGCGTATTCGACACTGCCGTTGCGCAGGCGGGAGCCGCAGGTCTCCACGTAGATGGTGGGGAAGTCCCTCACGGCGCGCATGATCTCTCCGCTCTTCCCGCCTCCGGCGTGGGCCATCACCCAGTTGATCTTGGGGAATCGCTTCACCAGGCCCTCGTAACGCTTGTAGACGGAAACGGACGGCGGGTCGAAATTGTGCGTGGCGTGGGACATGATCGCCAGGCCCCGCTCGTTGGCGAACTCGTAGATGGGGAAGTAGAGGGGGTCGTCATGGGCGACGCGGACGTAGTGGGGATAGATCTTGATGAACTTCATCCCCAGGGTGCCGAAGCATCGTTCCAGTTCGGCAACCATCTCTTCCGGGTAGTTGGCGCTGACGAAGGCGGCGCCCACGAAGCGTTTGGGCCACTTGCGGACGTACTCGGCGACCCGGTCGTTGCCCCGGTCCGAGTCTCCGTGGAAGATGCAGTTGAGGCAGGCGACGTCGATGCCGGCGTTGTCCATGCAGCTCAGGAAGAGCTCGGGCGTGTCCAGCATGCCGAAGCGGCCCCAGTTTCCCAGATGTGCGTGAAAATCGACGACGGGGACATCCTGCATGTTTTCGATCTCTATCCCATTCCCAGGAGATGTTCCAGATTGCCGGAGCAGATGGCTCGGACGGTGGACTCGGGCAGCCCCATGTGATGCAGCGCATAGAGGTGGATGGCCATTGCCGACTTGGGGTAGCGGGAGCCGAAGAGGATGCGCGAGTCGTCCATGAACTCCAGGAAGCGGTTGATGGGATCGGCGATGGTGAGTCTGGAGATCTCCATGTGGAGATTGCGGAGGCTCTTGAGCAGAGGAACCGCCCAGGAGACGTTGCGGTAGTCGATCTCGCTCAGGACCACGTTGAGATGGGGATGCTCCCGAAGAGTGTCGTACACGTCTGAAGCGTCGAGCTCCGTCGTGTTGCCGAAGACCGTGTAAGTTGTCGGCAGCCAGAGCGCCAGTCCTTCCCGCTCCATCCAATTGAGCCAGGGGCCCACCACCCACTCCCGGAAGGGGTAATGCTGGTACTGCGGGACCATGCGGATGGACCGGACGGCTGCGTCCTTGACGCTTTGGGTGAAGACGTCGAAATCGTCGAAGGACGGATTGCAGAAGAACTGGGGAACCAGTCTCGAATCCCCGTGGATCAACTCTTGGAGGATCAGATTCCCCTCCATGGAATCGTAGGTGGCGCCGTTGGGATGCCAGACCAGCGCCCGGTCCACGCCGGCTTGGGACATCTCCTCGAAGAGCTGCTCCGGAGTGTCCTTGAGGTTGCGCTGGTCGTGCCGGCGCCCCAGCTCCACGTTGGCATCGAACACCGGAACCGCAGGTTTGAAGTTGAAGTCGACTTTGCCCATCAGGAAGTCACTTTCGCTGGTGCCGACAGGTACTGGTGGAGGCTCGATGAAGCTCAGAGCTTCAGGTTCAGAAGCCGGATGGCGTTGCCGCCCAGGACCATCTTTTTCTCTTCGTCGGTGATCTGGCAGACGATCACCTTGGCCAGTTGTTGAGAGGCATCCAACAGCGGCATGTCGGTGCCGAAGAGGACCCGGTCGGCCCTCCCGTTCTTGACGGCGTATTCGATGCCGCCGTAGCGCAGTCCGGAGCTGCAGGTCTCCACGTAAATGGTGGGAAAGTCCCGCACTGTGCGCGCGGCCTCGGCACTCGTGCCGCCGCCGGCGTGGGCCATCACCCAGTTGATTCGGGGGAATCGCTTCACCAGGCTCTCGTAACGTTTGTAGACGGAAACCGAAGCCGGGTCGAAGTAGTGCCTGGCGTGGGACATGACCGCCAGGCCCCGCTCGTTGGCGAACTCGTAGATGGGAAAGTAGAGGGGGTCGTCATGGGCGACGCGGACGTAGTGGGGATAGATCTTGATGAATTTCATCCCCAGGCTCCCGAAGCAGCGCTCCAGCTCGGGAACCATCTCATCGGGGTAGTTGGCGCTGATGAAGGCGGCGCCCACGAAGCGCTTGGGCCATTTGCGGACATATTCCGCCACCCGGTCGTTGCCCCGGTCCGAATCTCCATGGAAGATGCAGTTGAGGCAGGCCACGTCGATGCCGGCGTTGTCCATGCAGCTCAAGAAGAGCTCGGGCGTGTCCAGCATGCCGAAGCGGCCCCAGTTTCCCAGGTGTGCGTGAAAATCGACGACGGGAAAGTCTTGCATTTCTTCGACCTCTATCCCATTCCCAGGAGACGTTCCAGGTTGCCGGCGCAGATGGCGCGAACAGTGGACTCGGGCAGCCCCATGTGATGCAGGGCATAGATGTGGACGCCCATGGCGGAGTTGGGGTAGCGGGAGCCGAAGAGGATGCGCGAGTCGTCCATGAACTCCAGGAAGCGGTTGATGGGATCTGCGATGGTGAGCTTGGAGGTCTCCACGTAGACGTTGGGGAGGCTCTTGAGCAGAGGAACGGCCCAGGAGATGTTGGAGTAGTGGATCTCGCTCAGGACGACGTTGAGATGTGGATGCTCGCGGACGGTGTCGTACACGTCCGCAGCATCGAGTTCGGTCGTGTTGCCGAAGACCGTGTAGGTCGCGGGCAGCCAGAGCGCCAATCCTGCCCGCTCCATCCAATCGAGCCAGGGACCCACCACCCACTCCCGGAAGGGGTAATGCTGGTACTGGGGGACCATGCGAATGGACCGGACGGCCGCGTCCTTGACGCTTCGGGTGAAGACGTCGAAATCGTCGAAAGACGGATTGCAGAAGAACTGGGGAACCAGTCTCGAGTCGCCGTGGATCAACTCCTGGAGGATCAGGTTCCCCTCCATGGAATCGTAGGCGGCGCCGTTGGGATGCCAGACCAGCGCCCGATCCACGCCGGCGCGGGCCATCTCCTCGAAGAGCTGCTCCGGAGTGTCCATGAGGTTGCGCCGGTCATGCCGGCGCCCCAGCTCCGCGTTGGCATCGAACACGGGAACCGCAGGCTTGAAGTTGAGGTCGACTTTGCCCATCAGGAAGTCACTTTCGTTTGAACTCAAGGGGACGAACCACTCGTCCCTTCCGGATCAGGCGATCTGCGGAACGCCCGCCCCGCCGACAGGAATTCTAGCAGCCAGGGAGATCGTGGGAAAGACGGGGCTGCCGAAGTAGCAGGTCTTGGAGGTATAGGCGTGAAATGTGCGCATCTACCCACTTGAGGAGGTGGGGGATGAGGCAGTATTCAGAATCCACTTGAACATAGTTTACATATATGTAAACTATGAGACTTAAGGAGGATGAACTCATGAATCGATCTGACAAGGAGTTCGACCAACTAGTGCGTCAAGAAGAATTGATCCTTCAGGTGACCGAGACTCTGACGCAGGCTCTCGAAGATGCCGAGATGACGAGGGTAGAGTTGGCCAAGCGTCTGGGGAAGAGCCCAGGTTTCGTGTCCCAAGTGCTCGGCGGAGGAAGAAATCTGACTCTTCGGACCGTGGCGGATATTGCGTACGCGTTGTCGCGGCGGCCCCGATTGAAGTTGTCGTCCGACCAAAAGCCGTTCGTCGACGGTGAGCGGGTCTTTACCGATAGTGACCGTGCAGGGGTCTCTATAGTGGCGGAGAGAAGGTGACTAAACCCGCGTGAAGGACCTCCATCGGATCACCGTGCTCATCTAGAAGTCGCGAGACATCCGTCACGACTTCAGCGAAATCAACCCGCCGCTCTTGCCGCCGGGGAGTTCGGTGTAGAAGTCGCGGCCCTCGTGGTTGATGATGACGAAGGCGGGGAAGTCCTCCACCTGGATTTTCCAGATGGCCTCCATCCCCAGATCCTCATAATCCACCACCTCCACCTTCTTGATGCTGTGCTCGGCCAGGACCGCGGCGGGGCCCCCGATGGAGCCCAGGTAGAAGCCGCCGTGACGGGCGCAGGCCTGGCTCACCTGACGGGACCGGTTGCCCTTGGCCAACATGACCATGCTGGCGCCCTGGCTCTGGAAGAGATCCACATAAGGATCCATCCTGCCGGCGGTGGTGGGGCCGAAGGAGCCTGAGGCATAGCCCTGGGGCGTCTTGGCCGGTCCGGCGTAGTAGACCACATGGTCCTTGAAGTACTGGGGCAGCGCACGGCCGTTGTCCAGATCCTTCTTGAGCCGGGCATGGGCGATGTCGCGGGCCACGATCACGGGCCCGGTCAGCGAGAGGCGCGAGGCCACCGGGTAATGCCGCAGGTCGTCGAGGATCTGGGGCATGGGCCGGTTCAGATCGATCTGCGCCACGTCGTCGTCCAGGTCGTCTTCGGTCACTTCGGGCAGAAAGCGGGCCGGGTTGGTCTCCAACTGCTCCACGAAGATCCCGTCCCGGTTGATCGTGCCCAGCACCTGCCGGTCCGCCGAGCAGGAGACCCCCAGGCCCACCGGGCAGGAGGCTCCGTGACGGGGCAGCCGGATGACCCGGACATCATGGGCGAAATACTTGCCGCCGAACTGGGCGCCGATGCCGATCCGGGTGGAGAGGTCGAAGATCTGCTGCTCCAGTTCCCGGTCCCGGAAGGCCCGGCCCAGCTCGTTCCCCGAGGTGGGCAGATCGTCCAGGTAGTGGGCGCTGGCCAGCTTCAGGGTCTTCATGGTGAACTCGGCCGACATTCCACCGATCACCAGGGCCAGGTGATAGGGAGGGCAGGCGGCCGTCCCCAGGGAATGGAGCTTCTCTTCCACGAAGCGCATGAGGGAATCGGGATTCAGCAGGGCCTTGGTCTGCTGGTAGAGGAACATCTTGTTGGCCGAGCCCCCGCCTTTGGCGATGAAGAGGAAGTGGTATTCGTCTCCCGGTTCGGCGTAGAGCTCGATCTGGGCCGGGAGGTTGGTCCGCGTGTTCTTCTCCTTGTACATGCTCAGGGGAGCCAACTGGGAGTAGCGCAGGTTCCCCTCCTGGTAGGCGTTGTAGATGCCGTGGGACAGGGCCTCGCCGTCGTCCCCTTCGGTCCAGACATTCTGACCCTTGTGGCCGATGACGATGGCGGTGCCCGTGTCCTGGCAGCCGGGCAGGACGCGTCCGGCCGCGATGTTGGCGTTCTTCAGCAGCTCCAGTGCCACGAACCGGTCGTTCTCGGACGCCTCGGGATCCTCCAGGATGCGAGCGAGCTGTTCCAGGTGGCTCGTCCGCAGGAGGTGGGAGACGTCGTCGATGGCGGTCTGGGCCAGGAGGGGCAGCGCCTCGGGTCCGATCTTGAGCAGTTGCCGGCCGTCGAACTCCACCGTGGAGACATGATCGCCGAGCTTCCGGTATTCCACGTTCTGGCCGGCGTGCTCGAAAATCTCCTGGTGTTGGAATCCACCCATCCTTCTTTCCTCCGGGTATTCAGTCTGTCAAATGAGAGATCGAAGGGTGTCCCGGTTCAGTCGTCGACGGCGTTGTTGCCACGGACCAACCCCCGCACGTTCTGCAAGTCGAAGGCCGGGATCTTCTGGGACCCGGACCGTCCCAGGTCGGTGGCCACGTTGCCGGTAACGGTGATTCTCTGGCATTCGCCCAGGGTCTGGACGGCGTGTTCCTGGAGACCGGTGAAGGTGTTGCCGGTGATGGCGATGTCCGACGTTCCTTCCAGCAGGATTCCGCTTCCCAGAGTGACGTTGGGCCACTCGCCGTCCAGCCGCTCGTGGTACTTGGTCTTCCCGCCCAGGTAGCTGTTGGAGAAGGCGTTGCCGGTGATGGCGATCCGGCCGGCATTGGGACCCACCCGCACGGCCTGTTTCGGAATCAGGGTGAAGGTGTTGGCCGAGACGGTGCAGCCCCAGGCGTCCCGCAGGTCGATGCCCCCCTTCTGGTTGTGGGCGATCACGTTGGAGCTCAAGGTGATGCCGTAGCAGTCCCGGTCCAGAATGATGGCCGTGCCCCGGCACTCCTCGATCATGTTGCCCGAGACTACCGACCCGTAGGTCCGTTCGATGACGACGCCGTCGCCCAGGTGATCGTCCAGGACATTCCCCGTCATGCAGAGGTTGAAGCCGTTGATGTAGCGCAGGCCGTCCTGGTTCTCCTCGAACTGGTTGGCGTTCACCAGCATGTCGTGGGCTCCCAGCACGTTCATCCCCGCCTTGCCGTTGTAGGTGACGATGGAGTTGACGATCCGGGGATCCTCGTAACAGTCGATGAGGTTCATGCCGTGGCCGCCGTTGCGGTCTATGGAGAGCCCGTCGATGTAGATTTCGTTGGCGCCCTCCACCTGCAGGCCGTCGCCACTTTCGGGGTTGCCGCTGATCCGGAAGTCGGCCAGCTGCACCCGCCAGAGCCGCGCTTTGGGCTCCAGGTCCCGTTTCGGAGAGCGCACGATGAACGCCGGTTTCCCCTGGGTGTTCTTGTTGATCAGGTGGGTTGCGGCGCCCGAACCCACGACCCGGGTATTCTCCCGGGCCAGGATCAACGGCTGCTCCAAAGGGAAGTCTCCTGGCGGCAGCCGAACGATCCCGCCCGCCTCGGGGACCGCATCCAGAGCCTCCTGGAGGGAGTCGAATTTGCCGGCGTCGACGACCGCGGCCGGCCCCTTCGGAGCCTCGCTCTGCTGGGCCTGTCCCGATGCCGACAAAAGCAGCAACGCGGCTGCAGCCAACAACGTGGGCTTTCGGAGAGTCGTGCTCTTCACGCGCATCACTTCTCCAGGAACTGGAAGGCGTTGAGCTTGGCGTTGCGCACGGTGAAGCGAAGCTGCACCGGTTTCCCCGCCAAGTGTCCCACGTCGTTCTTGCCTCCCCAGGTCACCAGGTGCTTGCCCGTGGAATCCAGGTTGTCGGCATCCTGAAGCGTGAATCCCGAGATGGGAGTGTGGGCCGAATTCAGGATCTCCACCTTCACCTGGGCCGGTCCCGATCCCCAGGTGTGCTTGGCGGCCTGCATGCTCACGTAGAGTCGGTTTCCGGTGAAGGTGATGACGCGTGTCAGCACCTTGCCGGGATCCAGCTTGCCGGCGATGAGGGAGACGAACCCGTCCTCGGGAAGGGTGGCCAGACCGATGGCGAAAAGTTGCTTGTCGCCCCGGTCGTACAGCGGCTCCGGACCTCTCCAGTTGCCACCCGAATAGTAGAACCAGATCCGCCCATTCTGGAAAAACGGGTTTCTCAGGTAGAGGGTCGTCTCGTCGAAATCCCCGTGGTCTCCCAGTTTGACCAGGGCTTCCCGGAAGGGGCGCTGGTAGGTGATGCCGTCGCGGCTGAACGCCAGTTGGGGATAGTGAAGCCCCTCGGTGGTCTGGAAGATCCAGGGGACGCCGATGTAGATCCCTTCGTAGGTAAAGGCCGGGAAGGCGTAGAACTCGACGTCCGGCGCATCCCGGTCATCGGGGATCATGATGGTCTCCACCTCCGACCAGCGGATGAAGTCCGGGCTCTCGGACCGTCCCGTGATCCGTTTTCCCAGGGGGCAGCGCCGGTGCAGACAGCTCTCGATGTGGGTCACGTAGACTCCCTTGATGGGATCCCAGCCCATGAAACTGTTGGGTCCCCAGCGGCCCTGCTTGTCGGAGATGTCCATCTCCCGGTTCTCGGGCGCCGTGGTCCACTCGATCCCGTCGGGTGAGTGGTAGAGGTTGATCCGTCCGAAATGGTAACCGTGGTACTTGTAGTCGTCGGCCGCGGACTTGTAGCGGCGGGAGGGGTCTTTCTCGTTGGGATCCAGCATGTTGGGAAAGCGGGTTCCCGGAGGCAGGATGTTGTTGTCCCGGGAGCCCTGGAACTCCACCTTGCCCAAGTTGGGTTTCTCCCAGTTGAACCCGTCCTTGGAAGTGGCGAAACAAAAAGCCTGGAGGGAGCCGTTGGGGTCGTTGAAATAGTGGTAGGGGTCCGGAACTCTTTCCCTCGCGTAGCCGTCTCCGTCCCGGCTCCATTGGGTCCGGTAGCCGTCTCCCGCATCCTTGGTGCCCCGGAATTCCCGGTACGAGGTGTACCACATCTTGAACAGCCCGTCCTTGGGGTCGTAGAGCACCTGGTTGCACCGCAGGTAGTTGCTCTCCCAGGGCCGGTCGGCTTCGATGATGGGATTGTTGGGCGCCTTGACTGCCGGATTCAGCATCCGCTTGACGTGGTCCATCCGTTGGATGACGTAGTCGTCGATGAACAGCTGCTTGTTACTGCCGATATGGGTGAGGCCGGCGCTGTCTCCGGGCGGAGCGGCGGGTGCCTGAGACAATACGAGCAGGCAGAAGAGCAGGGCAATCACTGAGGTTCTCACCGGGGGGGACGCGGCACTGTTTGAGGTCATGAAATGGCTCCTTTCCAGTTCTCCATTTGGGTCGAAACTATCCAAAGGACCTGAGAGAGTCAATCTTCCGGGACCGTAACCGGGACTCGGCGGCCGGCAGTCCGGTGGCCCCGGTGGATCGCGATCAGCCAGAGCGCCCCGGCCAGGATCAGGAGCCCTCCCAGCAGCTGCTGCGGGGACAGACCCTGCTCCGGAAGGAAGATCAGGCCCAGGGGGAGCACGAAGAGGGGCTGAAGGGTCATGACCATGGACGTGCGGGTCAGGTCCCAGAAGCGGTAGGAGTGAAACAGCAGCGTGTATCCGACGAAGGGACCCAGAAACGCCCCGAACAGGGTCATCCCCCAGTAGAAGGGATCAACGTCGAAGCGGGCTTCTCCCGGACCCGCGACCCACAGAAACATCATCGCCGACGCGCAGGCCGCGCGGTAGAAGACCATGATGCCGGGATGGACCTTTCCCGCCAGGTTCTTACCCAGGACGAACTGCAATGACATGGTCAGGGAGGCCAGCATCACCAGCAGGACGCCCAATCCCACCTCCTGCCAGACGCCGGCAGTGCTGAGACACCCGCCCACGATCATGACGCCTATGGCCAGTCCCTCGCGTAACCGGAGCCGCTCGCCCAGCAGGAGCCCGGCCAGCAGGATGGTCAGGGCCGGTTCGAACCGGCCCAGGAACGCGGCAAACGGGGCGTCGAGCAGGTCCAGACTCCACCAGAACAGGATCATCTGCAGCCCGGTGAGAATGCCCATGGCCAGGATCCGTCCCCGGACCGCTCGAGGCAGCTTCAACTGGCTGGAGCGCCCCGTCGCCAAGACGGCCGCCAGAGTGTAGACGGTGGCCGCCGTGATCCAGACCAGGCTGAAGCTGTCCGGACCGAAGCCGGTGACGCCGAACTTCCCGGTGATGTAATTGACGGAGACGCACAGACACGCCAAAAGCGCCAGCGTCAGACCCTGCATGAGATTTTCTGGTTCCGTAGGCGGTCGGGCGCCGCCAGGTCAATCCTGAATTGAGATTTCGAAGGCCCTGGGCGGGAGACGAGGTTCAGAACTGCCCCAGGTATCTGTCGACCTCCCACTGCGAGACCGAGTCGTGGTATGCCTTCCACTCCTCCCGCTTCATCTGGACGTAGTATTCGCCGTAGGGGGATCCCAGGGCCCCAAGGACCACCGGGTCCTGTTCCAGGGCGTCGATGGCGTCGGACAGGTTTTCAGGCAACAGGTCGATCCCCTCGGCCCTCAACTGTTCGCGGGGGACCTGATACAGGTTGCGATCGTTTCGGGTGCCGGCCGGCAACTCGTTCGCGATCCCGTCCAGGCCGGCGGCCAGCGTGACGGACGCGGCCAGGTAGGGGTTCACGGCGCCGTCCACGGTCCGGTTCTCGATTCGTCCCGGACCCGGGATCCGAATCATCTGCGTCCGGTTGCTGGCGCCGTAGGTGACGAACACGGGAGCCCAGGTCGCGCCCGACCGGGGAGCGCCCCGGATCAGCCGCTTGTAGGAGTTGACCGTGGGGGCGGTCACCGCCGTCACGGCCCGGGCATGCTTCTTGAGTCCCCCGATGAAGTGATAGGCCAGTTGGGACAGCCCGTTCTCGTCGGATTCGTCCAGAAACAGGTTCTCGTCGGTCTCGGCGTCCCACAGGCTGATGTGGAAGTGGGCGCCGTTGCCGGTCAGATGGGAGAAGGGCTTGGGCATGAAGGTGGCCGTCATCCCCCGTTCCTCGGCCAGCGCCTTGACCATCCAGCGATAGAAGGTGTGGCGGTCGGCGGTCCGGAGAGCGGTGGAATAGGTCCAGTTGATCTCGAACTGGCAGTTGGCGTCCTCGTGGTCGTTGGCGTAGGGGCCCCAGCCCAACTGGTCCAGGTACCGGACCAGGGTCGTCATCAGGTCCAGGCTCCGGTTGAGGGCCGTCAGGTCGTAACAGGGCTTGTCCAAGCGGTCCAAGGGATCGAAGGGGGCGTAGCCACCGTCCTCACCCCTCCGGAGCAGCATGAACTCGGGCTCGACTCCCACCTTGAGGACGTATCCCTTTTGGCGCGCCTGCTCCAGGTTGTCCTGCAGGATGGTTCTGGGACAGTAGGGCCACGGTTTCTCGTCCACCTCGATGTTGGAAGCGACCCACGCCAGATTGGAGCGCCAGGGAATCCGGGTCACGCTGGAGAAGTCGGGGATGGCGATCATGTCGGTGTCGTGCGGACCCTGGCCCATGTTCCCGGCCGCGAAGCCGGCGAATCCGGCGCTGCCGGCGGCCATGTCGTCGATGCACTTGGCCGGCACCAGCTTGGCCTTGGGCATGCCCCCCATCTCCACGAAGGAACAGAGAAAGAATTCGAGTTCGCCCTCGTCCACCAGTCTTCGAGTCTCGTCCAGTCCGCTCATGACTTCTCCCCTGATTCAGTTGTGTTTCGGACCTATTTCACGCCGAGGCGCTCTGACCTGAGAATCCCTCCCGTAGGCCCCCGGAGCAGTGCGGAGAGTACGCCCCAGGGGGCTCTCGTTGCAAGCCCTGCCTGTCGCCAGGGATCAGTGAGAGACGGCGGCGGAGGCCTTCTCTCCGACCAGCCGATTCTCGTGAAACCGGCTCAGGCGGAAGGGTTGGATCAGATCGGGCGTCCGTCCGGTGGCGATCAACTCCGCCAGGCATTTGCCGCCCGCCGGACCCGCCTTGAATCCGTACGTGCCCCACCCCACATCCATGAAGAATCCTCCGACTTCCGGATGTTCGTCGATGATGGGACTGTAGTCGGGCGTCATGTCGCAGATCCCGCCCCATTGGCGCAGGATTTTGACTTGGTGCAGGTCCGGGAACAACTCCAGCGTGTGGAACGCCATCGACTTGAGCGTCGGCAGGGTGGACCCCAGGTGGTAGGAGGGATAGGGGTCGATCTCGGCCCCGATCACGAACTCTCCCCGTGGGGTCTGGTTCACGTAGACGTGGAGATTGGCCGAGACGATGACCTTGTCCAGGATGGGTTCCATAGGCTCGGTCACGCAGGCCTGAAGCGGGTGGCTGATCACGGGCAGCTCCACCCCGGCCATGGCGGCGATCAGGGAGCACCAGCCGGAGGTGGCGTTGACCACGGCGCCGGTCTTGATCGTTCCCCGGTTGGTGTGGACGGTGGCAATCCGGCCTCCCTCAAGTCCCAGGTCCAGGACCTCGGTATGGGGATGGACCTCGACGCCCAGCCGGCTGGCCTGGTGGGCGTACCCCCACACGACGGCGTCGTGGCGGATGATCCCACCCGGCGCATGATAGAGGGCGGCCATGATCGGATACCGGGTGGCGGAAGAGGTGTCGATAGCCGGGACCATTCGCTTGATCTCGCCCGGACCGATGATTCGGCTCTTGACCCCCATGATGCGGTTGGCCTCGGCCCGCACCCAGAGTCCGTTGACGGCGGCTTCCGTGTGGGCCAGGGTCAGGTGGCCCTGCTGGGAGAACAGCAGGTTGTAGTCCAGGTCGTCGGAGAGTTCCTCGTAGAGCGCCAGACTCTCGGCATAGAAGGGAATGGCTTCGGGGGTCCGGTAGTTGGCCCGGAGGATGGCCGTGTTGCGCCCGCTGTTTCCCGATCCCAGGTAGCCCTTCTCCAGGACGGCGACGTCGGTGATCCCCCGGTGGGCCAGATAGTAGGCGGTGGCCAGTCCGTGGACGCCGGCGCCGATCACCACCACGTCGTAGCGGTCCCGGAGGGGGTGGCTCTCCCACATGGGATCGAAGCGAAACAGGCGTGACACTCTCGCTATCCCTCCAATCGTGTCCAGGAATCCAGACCGCAGAGCCGGAGGCCGTACTCCCGCCCCGCATCCAGGACCGTGTCCCAGAGATAGGCGCCGTACTCGGCGCTCACCACGATCTGGTAGGCCGGCACTCGGCCCCGGTCCCAACGGACCAGCAGAACTCGAACGCCCGCCATGGGCGCCGCGGCGCAGGTCCCGTGGGGACGGGTTCGCTCTCGCAGGTCGAGACTGCTCAGCTTGGCCAGGACCCGCCGGGAATCGGGTCCCCATAGCGCCATCAGGGCGAGTCCGTCGGTTCGCTCCAACAGGTGGAGGCAGCCGTCGCCACTCTCCCCGGACGCCGGGTGAGGTTCCGGCCGTCCGTTCTGGCAGAGAAACAGGGCCTCTCCTGGGGTGAGCCGACAGAGGCAACCGGTCCGCGTTCCGGCCACCCGGCCGGGCGCCGGGACTTCCCCGGAAACGCTGGGCCCGAGATCTCGGTCCAGGTCCCGCCCCTTGGCCTGCCACTTGCCGGTCCAGCTCAGGTCCGAGAGCGCGACACTTGTGCTGCCGGCCTGAAACTCCGCGTCCGGGTCCCCGAAATGCCGGGCCAGGGCCCAACCCGACTCAGATTCGAAGACGGCCCCGGCCTCGTGCAGCCGGGCATGGAGCGGCGATCGGCGGAGTGGATTCCAAGCGTCCGGCATGGTCAACCTCGCAGCCGTGAGCCTTTCGGATCGTAGAACGGTGCGGCGTGCACCCTTCCCGGAAGCAGCGACCCGTCGTGACTGATCCGGATCGCCGAGCCGTCGGCGGAATCTTCTTCCGGGACCCACGCCAGTCCGATGCAGCGGTTCTGATGGGGGATCCACCGGGCGCTGGTCACGCGCCCCACCGGCTGCTGGTCCCGAACCACGGCGGCCCCCTCCTGGACCCGCCGGGAGGTCACGAAACCGACCAGACGATTGTACGCGCCCTCCTCCCGGGCCTTCTGGAGAGCCTGGCGGCCGATGAAGTCCGGCTTCTCCATTTTCACCACCCATCCCATGTTCGACTCGATGGGATTGCTCAGGGCGTCGGTGTCCTGCCCCACGATGAAATGCTTCTTCTCCAGCCGCAGGATCCTCTGGGCCTCGACACCGAAGGGAGCGATCCCCTGATCGGCTCCGACTTCCAGTAGCGTGTCCCAGAGATGCGCCCCGTAGGAGGCGGGGACGTGAATCTCCCAGCCGGTCTCCCCCACGAACCCGATCCGGAGCAGCCGCGCCGGCACCCCCGCCACCGTCGCCGTGCGGCAGCGCATGTAGCGGAACGACTCGTTGGAGAGGTCCAGGTCGGTCAGCCGGGAGAGGACCTGCCGGGCCTGGGGGCCGGCCAGGTTCACGGCCGCGAAGTTTGCCGTGACCTCGGTGACGTGGGCGCAGAAGCCGGACACCACGGCCCACCAGTCCAGCCACTGCTCCACGAAGGAGATGTTGCCCGTGGTGGTGGTGATGTAGAAGTGGTCCTCGGCCAGGTGGCTGACGGTGCCGTCGTCCAGGATGATGCCGTCCTCTCCGCAGAGGACGCCGTAGCGGATCCGTCCCGGCTTCAGGTTGGAGAAGTGGTGGGTGTAGACCAGGTCCAGCAGCTTGCCGGCATCGGCGCCCTGGACCTCCAGTTTCCCCAGGGTGCTCACGTCGATGACACCCACCCGCTCCCGGACCGCCTTCCATTCCTCCTCCGGGTTCCCATAACTGAAGGGACGCATCCATTCCCCCATGGCCATTTGTTTGGCGCCGGCCGCCTGGTGCCGATCGTGAAGCGGCGTCAACTTGACCGGGTGGTGGTGGGGACCCGCCAGGACCCCCAGGGAGATGGGGGCCACCGGGGGACGGGAAGTGGTTCTGCCGGTCTCGTGCAGCGTGCGGCCGGTCTCCCGGGCACAGGCGCCGGCCAGCAGCATCTGGCACATCTTGCCCTGACAGGGGCCCATGGTGGCCGTGGTGTAGCGCTTGAGCAGTTCCATCTCGCGGAACCCTTCCTGCACCGCGTTGACCACGTCCTTGTCGGTCACGTCCTCGCAGAGGCAGACGAAGGCCTTTTCTCCCGCCGGGTTCTGGCGCGGGAAGGGAATCTCCTCCCGGGGTTTCCTGGACCGAGCCTCCTCCCGCAACTGCCGGTCGAGATTCTCCAGATGCCGGGCGGCCTCCCCTTCCAGCGACCGGACGGCGGCTGCGGCCCTCAACCCGGCGGCCCGGCCCTGGCCGAGACGGGAGGTCAGATCCCGGACGCCCTCCAGGTGGCCCGCTGCGTGAACGTGGTCCGGAAGGGACTCGCAGACGTGCTGGTTGCTGTGGGTGTCGAACCGGGCCTTGCCGCCTTCCTGCCGGGGCAGTTCGATGGCCGGGGACCAGGGAGAGCAGAGGCACACCAGGTCGCAGCTGTAGGTGGACACCCGTTGCCCGTTCGATCCGTCTTCGGCCAGGCCGGTGGCGACCCTCAGCGCCTCCACTTTCCGGCGTCCCTGAGCGGCTGCGGGGTACGAGGAGTCGAGATGGGGAACACCCAAGGCTGCGAGGCGGCGGGCGGCGGGGCTGCGGGGCGGGTCCGAGCGCCGATCCACCACCACCGACAACTCGATGCCCGAGTCGTGCAGTTCCAACGCCAGATCCAGTCCTTCGTCGTCCGAAACCACTACGGCAGCCCGGGTCCCGGGCCGAATCCGGTATAGATTCAAGAGCTTCCGAACGCCGGAGCCGAGCATGACGCCCGGCAGGTCGTTGCCGGCGAACAGGAGGGGGTACTCATTGCTGCCCGTCGCGGCCACCAACTGATCGTACCGGAGCTGGACGAGACGGTTTTTCCGGACGATGCTCAGGAGCCGTCCTTCGTAGGCACCGAAGGCCAGTGACCCGGTCAGGACCTGGATGCCGGGATGGTCCTGGACCTTTCGGGCCCAGACGCGAGCTAACTCGAAGCCGGGAAGGGAGGTGCCGGTGTCCGGATCGACGACCGGAACCGACTGGGACCTGAGCCGGCCTCCCAGGTTGGTTTCGCTCTCCACCAGGACCACTTGGGCACCGGCTTCGGCGGCCGCCAGCGCCGCCGCCATCCCGGTGGCTCCGCCTCCCGCCACGACGATTTCGGTGTGCCGGTGCTCGTGTTCGTAATGGGCCGGCTCCCCCGTCGAATGCTTGAGGCTGCCCAGCCCGGCGAGGCGCCGGATGACCGGTTCCGCCAGCCGCCACATGAGCCGGGGACGGATCAGGGTCTTGTAGTAGAAGCCCACGGGCATCAGGGCATCCAGCCGCTCAATCAGGGACAGCAGGTCCCAGCGAGGCGACGGCCAGCAGTGCTGGGACGTTACTTGGTCTCCCTCTTGGACGGGTCGGGTGCAGGTGCGCACGTTGGGTGTCCCGTTGACGTTCATGAGGCAGTTGGGACAGTTGCCCGAGACGCAGAGCAGCCCGCGGGGACGGTGGTACTTGAAGCTGCGGGAGAAGATCTTCACGCCGGATGCCAGCAGGGCCGAAGCCACCGTGTCCCCCGGGTAGGCTTCACAGGTCTTGCCGTCGAAGCGGAAGGAGAGCCGGCGGCTGCGGTCCAGGATCTCCCCCGGTTTCGGGCCCAGTCGCTTCATGACGCCTGTCCGCCTCCGTCCGGTCCGGCCTGGGACCCGCCCAGCTCGTGGGGCCAGAAGCTGGAGATCACTTTATTGGAGGCGGCGACGCGCCTGGCCAGGAACCAGCAACGGCAGCCCGTGGAGTGAAGCCACCACTCCAGCTGCTCCCCGGGGTGGTTCTTCCGGAAATAGCGGTAGCGGGCCCATTCCCGCTCCGGCGCCCCTTGCGCGGGCCGCTTCTGGTACTCCCCCGCGCAGTGGAACTCGTAGGCGGAGCGGGGGCCGCAGTTGGGGCAGCTCATCAGAAAGGACACGGAAGACTCCCGGCAGGGAAATGGAGGTGCGATCTCGAGACGGTCCGGCCGAGTCGTACGCAGGAGTGGCCGCTCAATGGGATTCCTTCCAACCGGCTCCTCCTCCGAAGACCCGGCGGGTTCCCACCAGAGGCACTTCGGCGATCATGGAGGACTCCAGAGTCAGCGCCCGAAGGTCCTCCGGGTCCAGGTCGTGGATGTCGGACTTGCCGCAGGCTCGCGCCAGCATCTGGATCTCCGAGTTCATGGCCTGGAAGAAGTTGGCCACCCGGTCGGCCGCTTCGTCGATGGGCAAACGGGCCACGAGTTCCGGATCCTGGGTGGTGATCCCCACGGGGCAGAGCCCGGTGTGGCAGTGGTGGCACGCGTAGGGCTCGGTCCCCAACTGGTGGTAGTCCTCCACGTAGATGGGCTTGTTGCAGTTGAGGGCGATCAGGAAGGCCGTCCCCATATAGACGGCATCGGCGCCCAGAGCCAGGGCTTTGGCCACGTCGGTGCCGCTGCGGATGCCCCCGGCCATGATCAGCTGCACCTCTCCGAAGAGGCCCAGGTCCTCCAGGGCGGCGCGGGCCTCACAGACCGCGGCCAGCGTGGGGATGCCGGTGTGGTCCATGAGCATGTCGGGCGAGGCGCCGGTCCCTCCCTCCATGCCGTCGACCACCACCACGTCGGCTCCGGCCTTGGCCGCCAGCTTGACGTCGTCGAAGACCCGCGTGGCCCCCATCTTGACGAAGATGGGCACCTGCCAGTCGGTGGCCTCCCGCAGCTCCTCGATCTTGATGATCATGTCGTCGGGACCCAGGAAGTCGGGGTGCCGGCAGGGGCTCCGCTGATCGACTCCGTCGGGAAGGTCCCGCATTCCGGCGATCTCGCTGGAAACCTTGGAGCCCAGCAGCATTCCTCCGGTTCCCGGCTTGGCGCCCTGGCCGATGGTCAGCTCGATGCCGTCGGCCATCTTCATGTGATGGACGTCGATGCCGTAGCGGCTGGGGAGAACCTCGTAGATCAGGACCTTGGAGTGTTCCCGTTCGGCCGGAAGCATGCCCCCGTCTCCGGTGGTGGTGGAGGAGCCGACCCGGGACGCTCCCTGGGCCAGGGCCACCTTGGCGTTGTAGGAGAGGGCGCCGTAGCTCATCCCCGTCACCATGACCGGGGTGTCCAGGACGATGGGCTTGCGGGCGTGGCGCGCCCCCAGGACGGTGCGGGTGCTGCACCTCTCCCGGTACCCCTCCAGCGGAATCCGGGTCAGGGTGCAGGGGATGAACACCAGATCGTCCAGGGTGGGCATGGGACGGGTCCGCAAGGTTCCGAAACCGCGTATTCGGTAGCGTCCCAGCTCCGCCTTGGTCTGGATGTCCTCGATCACGTCGGGGCTGTAGATTCCGCTCTGCCGGGTAGCTCTCGGTTCCGTCACAAGACCTCCTTCCAGAGATCCCGCTCCTTGCGGTTGAAGTTCCAGAGGCGCCGGCCGGAGACGACTTTCTTGAAGGAGGCGGGGACCGGGAAGCCCCGGGGCTCCAAATTCCGGGTCAGGAAGTCCCAGTCCTCCTGGTCCGGTTCTTCGACCACGGCGTCGTTGCCCAGTTCCTGGATCTCGCCCCCGACGAAGATCCGGCCTTCATACATGGAGTCGCCCAGGCCGGGGCCCGCGTTCCCGCAGACGATCACCGTTCCCTTCTGACTCATGAATCCGGTCATGTACCCGCAGCTGCCGCCGATGATGAGGAGCCCCCCCTTCATGCTGATGCCTGCCCGGGCCGCCGTGCTGCCGCGGACCGCCAGTGTGCCCCCGCGAATGGAGGCGCCGCAGCCGTTGCCGGCGTTTCCCGTGACCTGGATGGTGCCCGAAGCCATGGACTCCCCGAGACCCCATCCCGCGCTGCCCAGGATCTCCAGGTCCGGTCCGTCCATGAGGCCGCCGCAATAGTAGCCCACGCTGCCTTCGAAGGAGATGGAGACCTGAGACAGGATCCCCACGGCCAGATTGTGCTGGGCCTGGGTCCCCAGGACCCGGATCCGTGTCTCTCCCGATCGGATCAGATCCTTGATCTGATCGTTGATCTCCCGGGAACTCCGATCGTCGGCCCTCACCTCGACTCCCATTACACCGTCTCTGCGTCCGGCTGGGGCAGGGACCAGATTCGGATTTGGTTCACCCCCGGCTCCAAGGCGTCGAAATCTCCGGTCAGGGTGGACCGGAGGGCGATCTCTTCGGTGGCGATGGCAACCCAGTCCTCCGACTCGGCCACCAGCAGCGGCTTGAATCCGAACCGGTCCTTGGCGTAGGCGAACTCGTTGCCGGAGGCGGCCAAGTAGGAGAAGGAGCCGTCGAAGTCGTCCAGCGAGGACTCCAGCGCCTCCCGGAAGGTCCGGCCCAGGGACATCTGATGGGCCAGGTAGACGCCGATGACCTCCGAGTCGTTCGCGGTGAAGAAGCGGACGCCCATCTGTTCGTAGCGGCCCCGCAGCTTGTGGTAGTTGGTGATGTGTCCGTTGTGGACCGTGGCCAGATCGGCGACGCCGTGGACTCCGAAGGGCTGGGAGTGGCTCAGGTCGACACGGCTCTCGGTGGAGAGGCGGGTGTGGCCGATGCCGTGGGTCCCGGTCAGTTGGGAGATCCCGTAGCCGGTGTCCAGACGGGTGGGCGACCCGACCTGCTTGACGATTTCCAACTGGCGGCCGCCGCTGACCAGTTCGAAGTCCTCCAGGTCCCGCTCCAGCCGAGGCAGAACGGACTCGGGGTCTTCCACCGGTCCCACGAGCAGTTGCAGGTACTCGTGGACGACGTCCGCTTCCAGGACGGGAAGCCGGCGGGACACGATCCCGCGCGCCCGGTCCGCCGAGTCGCGGAGGTCGCTCGCACCGTTCAACTTGATCCGCAGCTTGAGATTCGGTGTCCGGGTGGGGCCGAAGATGGCGACGCCGGCCGAGTCGGGCCCCCGGCAGTCCAGGCTCTTGAGCATCCCCAGGAGAATCGACCCGATGGGGGCGCCGGCCCCGGAGCCGCTACGGTTCAGGTACCCGACAATGCCGCACATTGGCGCGTAGTCTAAACCAAAAATCGGCGGAAGTCTTGACCGGATTCTGGCGATCCGGCCATTCGCCCGCCCGGACCGTCTCAGGCAAAAACGTCAATCGGAGTCACTTCGCCAGCGCCCTCAAAACCTCGCGATCTTCATGCATGATCTCTTCAGCCAGTTTCATCTCGCTCGTGAGTTCGGCGTTGTAGGGCGTCATTCGCCAGGCCCCGTGCAGGGCTTCAGTGAGATAGAGAGTGTCGCCCTTTTTCACCCTGAGCCGTGCCCTTGCCACCTTGGTCACAATGATGCCGGACGAGGAGCCGATGGAGGTTACCTTGAAAGAGAGCACTGGATCGTCCTTCCGCTGTAATCATCGTTATATGGAGTAACTGGTCAAACCCCAGCCTCCGTGTACCTCACACTTGCCGGCGTATGGGCAACGCGCGGATTCGTCAGACTTTGAACGCAAGAGGGTAATACGTATACTAGTGGATACTATACGTATAGTCGTTTCCAGGGAGGACGACGATCAGAGATGAAGAAAAAGCTGACGATCACGGTGGATGCCGAGTTGATCCCCAGGGCCAAGCGTTATGCCCGGTCTCGCCGGGTGTCGCTGTCGTCCCTCATCGAACAATCGCTCCGAGATATGACAGGGGAGGACACACCCTCCTTCGCCTCGCGGTGGAGGGGTCGTTTCCAGGCCGCACACCGTGACGACCTGCGCTACGAAAGGCTGGCCAGGAAGTACCTCTGATGCTCCTCGACACCGATGTCCTCATCGACGTCGCGCTCGACAGGAGCCCCCACTCGGACTTGGCCTCGGAGATTCTCGACCGGCTTGAGCATGGCTATCAAAAAGCGTTTATCGCATGGCATTCGGTCTCGAACTTCTTCTACATGGTGGCTCCCTCACATGGAGAGAAAACGGCGCGCGATTTCATCCTGGAACTGACCCGCTTCGTGGAGGTCGCAGAAACTGGTACTGAAGCGATTCGTTACGCGGCCGCGCTTCCAATGACCGACTTCGAGGACGCTATGCAAGTCGCCGCCGCCGATGCCTGCGGGGCTCGGTACATCGTGACGAGGAACATGAAGGACTTCCGGCGCTCGCCGATCCCGGCGATCAGCCCCCAAGAGGCAATCAGCGAATTGTTCTGACGAACCCCGGACGATGGATCAACGCCGACGCCAGCACATCCGACCAGTATGAGGCGTAGCGCTGGGAGATTCGTCACAGTCAGCGTTTGCAGCCTGGCCACACACTTGTCGACTAGGAACAGGATGTGTATATTTCATACACATCCCTATCGCAGATACAGGTTAGTGCCATGGCCAGAGTTCAGCTCCTGATCCCCGATGAAGACCGCGACCGTTTCCGCCACCAGGCGCGAATAGAGGGCATGTCGTTGAGTGGTTGGCTGAGAGCCGCCGCGCGCCAGCGGCTCGCGGAAAAACAGCGTTCCGTACCCTTCGAATCGGCGGAGGACCTGCACCGATTCTTCCGGGAGTGCGACGCATTGGAAGGTCCCAAGGTGGAACCGGACTGGGAGGAGCACCTGGAGGTCATCAACGAATCGCGGAGAAGCGGTATTGGCGGAACATGATCTTCGTCGACACCAATGTCTTCGTGTACGCGGTAGGACGGCCACATCCACTTCGGAGGATAGCCCGGGAATTCTTCCTCATGTGCAACGGGAATCGGACTCCCCTGTGTACGTCGACGGAGGTCTTGCAGGAATTGGTCCATGCGTATCTTCCGGTCGCGAGAGTGGAGGCGCTCGATGCGGCGATGGCGCTGGTGGCCCGGTCCCGGGTGCAGGTGTGGCCGCTGGAGGAGGAGGATGTCACGTTGGCCAGGCAACTCCATGAGCAATATCCTATGCTGGGAGCCCGAGACCTCTGCCATTTTGCCAGCTGTCGCAGGCGCGGCGTCAGCGAGGTCATGACCTTCGATCGAACTCTGCGGGCCGTAACCCGCCGGCCGACGCCGTAAGAGCTGAGACGGGAGCACGGGCTCTCCGGCCGCCGGATTCGGGGGTGTATGGGACTCGAAAACTGGCCGGGGAAGGCCGCCGGATCCCAGAAGTCGGAACGCCTCGATCACCTATCGGGATTGGGTCCGGCTGCGGACGGCCGGCTGCGACGTTTCAATCGAAGAGCCCACTATGCGGCAATGTTGCTCACGATTCTGTCACAGGTGAGAATGTGAACTCCGGATGCGGAAACAATAGTCGTTGGACATGAATCTAAGTCGATTTCCTGCTGCGAAGGGGAAGCATTAGCGCGTTAGGTCAGTGTTGAATACAATTGCCGCCGCGATATCCATCCTGTTCCTGACGTTGTCCTCCTTCTCCGCGCAATCGGGGTCCCCGCTCCAGGAAACGGCCAGGAGAATCCTGCAGCGCAACTGTGTTTCCTGCCACGGGGAGCAGCGGATGTCCGGCTTGGACCTGCGGCATCGCGAGGCGATGCTGGCGGGCGGCGGGAAGGGGCCGGCACTGGTTCCCGGCAAGTCGGACGAGAGCCTGCTCTTCCTGGCGGCCTCTCACGCCGGGGAGTTGAAGATGCCCCCGGGCAAACCGCCGCTTCCCTCCCGGGACCTGGACGCCTTACGGGACTGGATCGACGGAGGCGCTCCCTGGGACTCGGCGGCCGCCGCTGCCGGTTCTGCCGAACCGGCTTGGTGGTCGCTCCGAAGACCCCGACTCCCCCCCGTTCCCACGGTCAAGAACCAGAGTCGGGTCAGAAATCCCATCGATGCGTTCATCCTGGAGAAGCTGGAGAGCCACGGACTGGAGCCGGCACCCGAGGCGGACAGCCGGACCCTGATCCGCAGAGCCGCTTTCGATCTGACCGGCCTGCCGCCCACGCCCGAACAGGTGGACCGTTTTCTGCAAGACTCCTCTCCCCACGCCTACGACATTCTCATCCGCGACCTGCTGGCCTCGCCCCGCTACGGTGAGCGCTGGGCCAGACACTGGCTGGACTTGGTGCGCTACGCTGACAGCGGCGGCTACGAGACCGACGAGTACTTCCCCAACTCCTGGCGTTATCGCGACTACGTCATCAAGTCCCTGAACGAGAACAAACCCTACGACCGGTTCCTGCAGGAGCAGATCGCCGGGGATGAGCTGTGGCCCGACGATCTGGAACTCCACGACAACTACTACGGCATTTCCCCGGAGAAGCTGGAGCACTTGGAGGCCCGTATCGGCACCGGTCTCTATACCTTCGGTCCCGAGATCGTCGAATCCCTGCTCGACGCCCCCAAGCTGGCGTACGAGAGAATGACCGACTGGGTCGACACCACGGGCGCGGTCTTCATGGGGTTGACTCTGGCCTGCGCCCGCTGTCACGACCACAAGTTCGATCCCGTCTCGCAACGGGACTACTTTCGCCTGCAGGCCGTCTTCGCCGCCAGCGATTCGGTGGAGATCCCGGTGGTGACGCGGATGTCCAGGTTCCACCGGAACGAGACCTATTCCCGGATGATCGCCGTGGACGAAGCCAGAAGGGTCTACAAGCTGTACCTCGACGGCACCAAGAAGCGGATGATTACGGCCACCAAATCGGAGTTCCCACCCGAGGTGGTCTCGGCCCATGGGGTTCCGGACGAGAAGAGGACTCCTCAGCAGGTTGAGCTCGCCGCACCCTTGGTCAAGGCGCTGAAGGCCCTGGACAAGGATTGGGAAGATCGGATGACCCCCGAGGAGAAGGAGGAGAAGAAGCGGCTCCTGGAGAAAATGGGAAAGCTGGTCGTGCTCCTGCCCGAAGTCGACGCTTCGCACCTGGTGAATTTCGACGGTCTCTACGACGTGCCCAAGGCTTCCGTGCTCGGTCACCGGGAGGTCGAGCTGATCCCAGACGTTCACGTCCTGGACCGGGGCGAGCTGGGCCGCCGGCTGGATCGGGTGACTCCCGGCGTCCCGGCCGTATTCGACTACCTGGGGGAGTGGGACGGTTGGGAACCGGGGTCCTCCGAGAACCCGATTCCGCGGACGCGCAGGCAACTGGCCCTCTGGCTGAGCCGTCCCGATCATCCTCTCACGGCAAGGGTGATGGTCAACCGGCTCTGGCAATGGCACTTCGGGCAGGGAATCGTCCACACCTCCAACGACTACGGCGCCCAGGGGGAGCCTCCCACGCATCCGGAGCTGCTGGATTGGCTGGCCCTGGAGTTCGTGGCCCGGGGCTGGGACATCAAATCGATGCACCGGTTGATCATGTCCTCCAGCACCTACCGGATGGCCAGCCGCTATTCCAACCGGCAAAACAGCGAACTGGACCGCGGCAACCTCAACCTCTGGCGCATGAACCGGCGCCGTCTGGAGGCGGAAGTCATGTGGGACACGCTGCACTCGGTGGCGGGGACGCTGAACCTGAAAATGGGCGGACGCCCCGCGGTTCCCCCCTTGACCGACGAGGAGTTGGACGTGTTGCCGGCCCCGTTCCTCTGGCCGGTTTCGGGCGATCCGGCCGAGCACACCCGCCGGGGGATCTACATCCTGTCCCGGAGAAGCTTCACGTTTCCCATGTTCCGGACCTTCGACCGGCCCGATTCCTCCCTCAGCTGCCCGCGCCGCCAAGTGACCACGGTGGCGCCCCAGGCCCTCTGGTTTCTCAACCACAGGATCGGTCTGCGGCAGGCCCGAAAGCTGGCCGAACGCCTGGTGGCCGGCCACGGGGACAACCCGTCCGCCTGGGTGGAGCATGCCTGGAGGATCGCCCTGAGCCGTCCTCCCTCTGCGGAGGAAAAGCGTGAAGCCCTGGCCCTGCTGGAGGCTCTGTCCCGGGAGGAGCCCACGGCAACGAAGGAAATGGAGGTTCCGGCCGGGCTCTCGTCGATCGGCCGGGCCCGGGCCGCGGCCTTGACGCAACTCTGTTTGACCATATTCAATTTGAACGAGTTCGTCTATATTGACTAGCGGGCCGCAAAATATTTACACATTAATTATAATGATACATTTATAGCAATATATTAATATAATTATGGCATATTCTTATGTTATTGATGTGTCTTCGGAGAGGCGTCGTGGAAAGGGTCATGGTTCATGATGGATTTCCATTCCTGTAACTTGAACGAACAGGTCCATTCCCGGCGGGAATTCCTGGCCCGATCCGGTTTCGGCTTTGGCGCCGTGGCCCTGGGTTGCCTGCATGAGGAGGAAGCCGCATTCGCTGCTGCTCGGCAGGGGGCAAGCTTCCCCAACCCGCTCGCACCCGGAACACCCCACTTCCCGGGCAAAGCCAGGAACGTCATCTTCATGTTCATGAAGGGAGGACCCTCCCATATCGACACGTTCGATCCCAAGCCGGCACTGGCCCGTCTCGACGGCCAGCTCCTGCCGCCCAGCTTCCGGCCCGAGGACCTGAGTCTCCAGTTCGTCAAGGCCCATGAAGCGAAGTTGATGGCCTCTCCCCGAAGGTTCACGAGATACGGGCAGTCGGGCATCGAAATCTCGGATCTCTTCGAGAACCTTGGCGGATGCGCCGATGACCTGGCGGTCATCCGCTCCTGCTATCACGATTCCCTCATTCACGGACCCGCCATCAATCTGCTCTTCAGTGGTTCCGTGCGCCTGGGTCATCCGACGCTCGGTTCCTGGATCGTCTACGGCCTGGGAAGCGAGAGTGAGAATTTCCCCGGCTTCATCGCCATGTCCGAAGGGAACGTGACCGCAAGCGACGAATCCCTGCACGGCTCGGGGTTCCTGCCCGCCGTGTACCAGGCCACTCGAGCCCGGCACCAGGGGACGGCGTTCGAGAATCTGGATCCGCCGCCTGACATCACCCATGGCGCCCAGTCCCGAATGCTGAAACAGCTCCAGTCGTGGAACCGCCGGCACTTTGAAACGCGGCGGGACGACAGCCGTCTGGCCGCCCGCATCGCGAACTACGAGCTGGCCTTCCGCATGCAGGCGGCGGCGCCGGAACTGACCAACCTGGCCGGTGAGCCCGAATCGGTCCGGAGAATGTACGGCTTGGACGAGGACCGGACCGCCAAGTTCGGCCGGGTCTGTCTGCTGGCGCGGCGCATGGTGGAACGCGGGGTTCGATTCGTCCAGCTCTACAAGGGGAACTGGGACGGGCATGCCCAGTGCGACCGGAACCATGTCGACAACGCCGGCGCCATCGACAAGCCCATGGCAGGGCTGCTGACCGACCTCAAGGTGCGGGGGCTGCTGGAGAGCACGTTGGTGGTCTGGATCGGCGAGTTCGGGCGGACTCCCGTCGTCCAGGGCGACGGCGGCCGGGACCACAACCCTCACGGCTTCAGTTGCTGGATGGCCGGAGCCGGCATCCGGGGCGGAAAGGTCATCGGCGCCACCGACGAACTCGGCTGCCGGGCCATTGAGGACCGGGTCCACGTGCATGATCTGCACGCCACCATGCTGTCGTTGCTGGGACTCGACCATACCAAGCTGACCTATCTCACCCAGGGCCGCGACATGAGGCTGACCGACGTCGGCGGCTACAATGACCTGTCCGAGCGGCTCACCCGGGCCTGACGGCGAAAGGTCGGCGTTCTGAACGGGAGTAGTGGCGCGACCGCAATGAGAACGATGATTCCGCTTCCGTTGCTGATGTTCGTCCTCTTCACCGAGTTCCTACCCGGTCAGGAGGCAGCGTCCTACGTCACCCAGCTTCGCCTTCCCGGAGATCTCTACACCGCTAAAGGGATAGTGCTCGAAGAAGGAAACTACGACCTGCAACTGCGGTTGGAGAACGGGCAGTCCTCTCTGGCGTTTCTCAAGGAGGAACGACCGGTTGCCGTCGTCGCTGGGCGTCCCTACGACGAGCGGACCGCTGAGAACTGGGTCGTGCCGGTGCTGGGAACCCTTTTCCTACGCTCCACGGCAGATCCCATCGGGACTGATGAGGAGCGCCACTACAGCGAGACGGGTCAGGCCCAGTACGAGTACGAAAAGCGAAATTGGAAGGCGACGTTGAGGGCCTACAGGTCGGTCCGTCCGGGTGATGAAGGAGTTCGCTTCGTGTTCCAGAAGATCGGAGACGACGGAGAGCAGACCCGCGCCGGTTTCATTCTGTTTTTGGAAAGAGTCCGAAACGGGGATCGGCCGTAGCAATTCGAAGCGAAAATCACGCGCAACACCTCGGTCGCGGGTGTGCGACTACTCTACCTCTCAAATCAAACTCTGCATTGTTTACGCCGGCGAAAAAAGGAGGCTCAATCCCATCTGGTCTGTTTGCCTCTCCACTCGATCCCAGACTATAATAGATGCAATCCGGTTATATTAACCGGTTAGAGATTGCCATCATGCGCGAAATACAAGCAACCGAAGCCAAATCGAAGCTGGCCGAACTGCTTCGGACGGTCGAACGCGGCGAGAGTATTGCGATCACCCGTCATGGACAAACGGTAGCGCACTTGGTTCCGGCACAAGACAACGAGGTCGCCCGACGAAGAGCGGCGGTGGCGCGGTTTCGAGAACGACGGCGCAAGTGGAGGAAGATCGACATGTCTACAGAGGAAATCCTCGCTGCCCGGCACGAAGGACATCGGTTCTGAACGCTTTAATCCTCGATGCGTCGATTGCGGCTGCGTGGCTCTTCGACGACGAGTCCGAACCGAGAGCGGACTCCGTATTGACAAGACTCGCGGAATGGGAGGCTCTTGTCCCCCAACACTGGCATCTGGAGGTTCGCAACGCGCTAATCGTGGGTGAACGACGGGGCCGTATCCGTCCGGATGAAGTCGATGATCGGTTGATCGACCTTAGGATTTTGCCGGTTCGAACTGACTCAGACCCGAACTTCGACGCTGCGTTATCCTTAGCCAGAGTTCATGGCCTGTCCTTCTACGATGCCCTTTACTTGGAATTGGCTCGTCGGAGGAGTTTGCCCCTGGCTACGCTGGACGGCGCTCTCGGCGCGGCGGCTGTGAATGAAGGCTTGGGATTGTTTGAGTAGTTTGCCTTCGCAAGCTCATATTTGGGAGTATTAGGGTCCGTTCCTAATCCGGCATAGTTGGAACCAAATTTTCTTTGCCGGAGCGGCGGCTTTATAGTTGCCGACTCTTCGTCTAGCCCCGTCTTGCTCCGCTTTGGACCGAAGAGGGCGCCCACAAGGGGCGCCCCTACTCAGTCCGAAACCCCAGGATCTCGATTCTGCCGGTACTCTTCCAGGTTGGACCGGCCGTCGCCGTCGGGGTCTTCTTGCGAATCGTCCTGGAGCGGGTCCAGATCGTGCTCCAACTCCCACGAGGTGGACAACCCGTCCCGGTCCAAGTCGCCGTGGGCTTCGACCCGTGCGGCGATCTTCCGGCTCATCTCGGCGACGGCGCCGATGGCCCGGGCTCGGTTTCCCCGGTTAAAGAGCAGTCGGAGGTGAATGACCGAAGAGACGAGATTGTCCCGATATCGGACCAGCTCCGCGTCGATCTCCATTCTCAAGGCCTCCATCAGGGTTCCGAAACGGCGGACGATTCCCTCGGAGATCTCCTGAAGGGCCGGCTCCGGTGCGGTCCGGATCTCCGGGAGCGCCTCTCTCAAGTGGCGGTTGAAGACGACGAGTTCCGTCAGGACCGGGACCGACCGGTCTCCGATGGCGAAGGCGCCCCAGGGATGCAGGATGATGGCGATCCGGTCGCGAACCCGGGGATCCCCCGTTCGCTCCCATTCCTCCAGTAGAAGCCGAACCACCCGATCCGGTCCCCGGGCGACCAACTCCTGCCGGGCTTCCTCCCGGGTCCGCCACTGCTCATTGGAGAGCAGCTCGACCAGTTCCTCGTCGGTGCGTCCCTGCAGATGCAGTTCTCCGCAGGACCATGCGGCAGCGAGTAACAGAAAAGTGACCGGGAGGAGGAGAAGGCGAGTCACGGCTGCTGGCCAAACGGCAACGTCTTCGGAGGGCCGACCTTGTTGAAGCCGTCCAGTCCCGCCACCTTGTAGCACTCGGCAAAAGTCGGATAATTGAACACCGTGTCGACGAAGTAGTCGATGGTCCCGCCCAGGGCGAGCACGGCCTGGCCGATGTGGATCAGTTCCGCAGCGCCGGTTCCGATGATGTGGACCCCCAGGATTTTTCGCGTGTCCCGGTGAAAGAGGATCTTGAGCAGACCCGAATCGTCTCCCATGATGACGCCTCGCGCGATCTCCCGGTAACGGGCGGTACCCACTTCGTAGGGAACCTTATTCCGGGTCAGCTCTTCCTCGGTGCTTCCGACCATGGACATCTCCGGGATGGAATAGATTCCGTAGGGAAAGAGTTCCGGGATCGATTCGCAGGGCACCTGGAACGCATGGCAGGCCGCCATGCGTCCCTGCTCCATGGAGGTGGAGGCGAGGGCCGGAAAGCCGATGACGTCACCCACGGCGTAGATGTGACGCTGCCGGGTCTGGAAGGTGACGCCGACCGGGATGCGTCCCCGATGGTCGCTCTCCAGGCCGGCGGCTTCCAGATTCAGGGATGCCGTGGCCCCGACCCGGCCGATGGAATAGAACAGGACCTCGGATTGGACCCGTTTTCCGGATTTGAGCCGGGCCTCGGCGCCGCCGTTCCTCAGGTGGATCGACTCCACCTCCTCGCCCAGCCGGAAGACGCAATTCTTGTTCCGCATCTGATACAGCAAGGAATCGATGATTTCCGAGTCGACGAACTCGAGAGGCCGCGGTCGCTTGTCGATGATGGTCACCTCGGTGTCGAGCGCACCGAACATGGAGGCGTACTCCAGACCGATCACACCTGCTCCCACGACCGTCATGGATCGGGGCAGGGAGTCCATGCTCAGGATCTCGTCGGCCGTGATCACCGTGGCTCCGTCCACCGCCACGCCGTCGGGAGCGGCCGGCTCGCTGCCGGTGGCGATGACAAAGTGTTTCGACCGGACCCGCGTCACCCTCCGGGACCCGCGGACTTCCACTTCGTGGGGGCTCCTGAATGACGCCGTGCCCGAAAGGATCGTCACCCCGTTACGGCGCATCTGTTGCCGAATCACGTGAATCTGCTGTTGGACGACGTGCTGGCAACGGAAGAGGAGATCCTGCATCTCCAAGTCTTCCTTGAGCGTATACGATTCTCCGTAGACAGGGCGCTGCCGGTAACCCGTCAAATAGAGGAGGGCCTCGCGGAAAGTCTTGGAGGGGATGGTTCCGGTGTTCACGCAGACACCGCCCACCACATCGCGCCGGTCGCAGATCCCGACTCTCTTGCCCAGCTTGGCCGCCTGGATGGCGGCCCTTTGACCTGCGGGTCCGGTGCCGATGACGAACAGGTCCAGATCAATCAATGGAATTCCATTCTGCCCGCGGCGAGGGAAAGACACAATTGCCTGTCACCCCGGTCGAGGAAAAACGCTCGTTTCCCGTCAATTTTCGTGGGTCGGGATCTCCCGTACCAATTCAGCTGCAACCATCGTAACGTATTTGAGAAAAAAGACTTCCACTAGTAATTGCCAATAACGATCAGCGATTGCTTCCGGCGATCAGAAATAGGCCTTGAATCCCAGTTGGATCTGACGGCCAGGAAGCGCACGGCCGATGCTTCCGAAGCCCGTGGTGCCGAACTCGATGGCCGGGTCACTCCGGCCGACGGCGAAATTGGCGCGGTTGGCGGCATTGAAGGCTTCGAGTCGTAGCTCGATGCGGCGTTCCTCCTCCAACCGAAAGGTCCGCCTCAGGGAGACGTCCAGATTGATGAGGCCCGGGCCTTCCACCGTGGACTTCCCTGCGTCTCCATAGTGGAAGGCCCGGGGCAGGCGGAAGGCCTCGGTGTCGAACCAACGGGTCGGCACGCGTCGGCTCTCGGGCAGGTTGGCGTCGCGGATGCGGTCGGGCCACTGGGAGGCCACCGAACCCACGTCCAACGGATCTCCAGGAAGATTGATGGTGATCCAGGGGCCGTCCTGAGCGCTGGAGATCACCCGTAGCGACCAGTTGCGGACCAGATTGGAGATCCACTCCGGCCCGGAGAGCGTTCCATCCGACCCGAAGGGAAGATCGTAGCCCACGCTCATAAGGAGTCTGCGCGGCACGTGAAAGTCGGCCAGTCCCCGGGTGGCCTCCAAGTCCATGTTTCGGGAGCGAAAGAAAGTGGGGTGGTGTGATCCGATGTCGCTGGCTCCGATCTCGATCAGCCGCGACCAGCTGAAGGAGGCCAGCAAGGATAGGCCGTGCGCTCCGGGAGCTTTTTCCACCTGCAGTTGCAGGCCGTGATACCAGGCCCCGCCGTCGGCCTGAGGCACCTGGACGTTCTGCAGATCGCCAAAGGGCCGACGCTGCTGCCGGTCGCCGGTGCCCGGAGCCGCGTCGTTCAAGGAGACCGTCTCCATGCGGTGGATGGTGTGGGATCCGTGATATCCCGCATTGATCATGAGTTCTCTGAAGAGCCGGTGCTGCAAGCTCAGACCCCACGACTGGGTCGTGGCCAGGGGCAGGGGAGTCTCGACGCCATAGTGATCCGGCACGGCCGCAGCCCTGCCGGTCTCGGGAAAGGGGTCGGACAGCGACAGGAGAGGTGTTTCCAGATCGGATTCGAAGATCAGCCGCTCGGCCCCGGGCCGCGGGTTTCTTCCCAGCCGGGAAACCATGCCCACGTCCGGTTCGTTGGAATACAGGCCAGCTCCGGTGTGCAGCACCGTGCGCTCCCCCAACCGTAGCGCCAGCCCCAGTCGGGGCTGGATTCCACCCAAGCGGTTCCACTGGATGAGGGGCATGCGGGGCCTGAATCGTCCCGTCTCGCCGGGCGCCAGATCCAGGTCCAGCAATTCCGGATGAAGGCGGCCGGTGGCCGGATCGAAGTTGGCCATGAAGCCCCGCAGGTCCACCCAGGGCAACCGGAGCTCGTACCGGAGACCCAGGTTCAGATCCAGCCCCGGAGTCACCCGCCACTCGTCGGAAAGGTAGGCGTAGATGCTGTTCTGGTGGAAACGGCCCCTATTGATCTCGCCTCCCAATTGGCTCTGGGCCAGATGTCCCAGGAGAAAGTCCCCCCAGCCGTTCCCCGTGTACCGATTGTAGAAGTCGAATTCGGATCGGCGGTGCTGGCCATACTGGTTGAAGTGCTGTCGGTATTCCAGACCCAGCTTCAGGGTGTGGTTGCCCCGGGGAAGGACCAGATCGTCCTTCACCTGCCAGTTTCCCAGCGCCGCCCTGCCGGCCAGAATCTGGTCGCCGATGCCGGCAAACCCAGTGATTCGGGTCCTGGGGACCCCGTGACGGTCCACCTCGGCCAGGAGCAGTTCGTCGATGCCCAGTCTGCCCGCCAGGTTGGGCAGAGGGTTGGAGGGAACCGACTCGTAAGGCCGCCGGAACAAGTGAATGCTGGCCACGTTGATGTCCCGGGAGCCCAGGTTCCGGCTGTAGGAGATGGACTGTCCATAGGTGGACAGGGGGCTGGTGGACGAGAAGATGCTGACGGCCCGGGCCGAAGTGATGGGCCGCGAGTCCCAGACGAAGCGGCCGCTCCAACGGCTGACGTCGGAGGTCTTCAGGTCCACGCGGGCGATGATCTGGGGGTTGTCGGTGGGAGAAACCGAGTCGGGGCTGGTGAAGTTCAGGGGGCCCACGGTGTTGGGATCCGGCCAAATGGGAAGCAGCTTCAGCGCCACCGGGTCGAACCGGTTTTTGGGGATGCGGTTGTTGGGGAAAGGAGCACCCGTGGAGGGGTCCGTAATCGGAGACGAAAAGAGTCCCTTCTTCTCGTCTCGCGTCGGGACCACGCCCGTGAGCGGCTTGGTCTCCCGTATGGACCGGTATTGGTGGGAGAGGAAGAACCAGGCTCGATCCGTGCCCTTGAACAACCCCGGAAGGAGGATGGGGCCGCCCAGGGTGGCACCCATCTGATTCCGCTTGAACTCCTTCTTCTCCTGCTCGAAGAAGTTCCGGGCGTCCAGATTGTCGTTTCGGTGAAACCAGTAGAGGCTGCCGTGATAGGCGTTGGTTCCGCTCTTGGTCACCGCCACGATCTGCGCCCCGGGACGAATCCCGTACTCGGCCGAGTAGAGTCCGCTCTTGATGTCGAACTCCTGGAGCGCGTCGGTACTGGCCTGGAAGGTGGTTCCGCCGTCGCCATGGGTAAAGAGGGTCCCGTCGATATAGAGCAGGTTGTCCCTCCGTCTCATGCCCATGACCTTCACGCCCCGGCGCCGCCCGCTGCTGGTGCGGGAGGCGCCCGGAGCCATGTCCACCAATTGGCCGATGTCGCGGGAGGCCACCGGGAGCGTTTCCAGTTTCTCCCGGTCGATGACCAGGCCCCGGTCGTCCCGGTCCGAGCCGCTGGGGACCCACCCGCTCTCCTGAACCCGAACTTCGTTTTCGTCGCCCGGAATCAGGACAAAGTCCTCCCGGAGGACCTGGCCCACCAGGAGTTGGACTCCGACCCGAAGCAGACCGGCGTGG
Source organism: Acidobacteriota bacterium (assembly GCA_965263035.1). Lineage (GTDB taxonomy): Bacteria > Acidobacteriota > UBA6911 > RPQK01 > JAJDTT01 > JAJDTT01. Next base: position 1,238,468 of record OZ253580.1, on the reverse strand, counting down.
CCGCGAGCCGCCACCTGGATCTCGTAGGCCCCGGGGGCCAGGCCGTCCCGGCGGTAGTTGCCGCTGGAGCCGGTCAGGAGGGAGTAGGTCTCATTGGTGTCCGGGCGGCGAATCGTGATCTCCACGTTCCCGGCGTGGCCGCCGTCTTCCAGCCGGACCGTACCCAGCAGAGTGGCGCTCTCCGCCTGTCCTCTGGCCCATTGGCTCGCGAGGAGCAAGGCGAGGCATCCGCAGAGGAACAACGGCGCGAAGCGGAAATTCAGAACTGAATCGGTGTGTTTCGGGAGATTTCCAGTCATCACCAGAAATCCCGAATCCACTCAATCCACTGATATGATTGAGGTTAACAGTATTTCGAGAGGGTTCGGGACAGGGCAAGTCTACCAAAATCCCGCTCGGATGGGATGCCATCTGATCACCCGGATTCGATTTTCCCACTGTCTCCGATCGTGATTGGTGAAAACCTTTGGTTGTCCTCAGAGTTCCCGGTCACGGCGAGGCTTTCGGTTTCTTCGTCCCGCCTGCCGGTGTCCCAGTCCACCACGACGAATCTCTGTGTTTGGGAGGGACTTCGTAAACTCCCTCCATTCTTGAACCGAAGAAGAAGCCGATTGCGAGCGGGAGGGTGACGCCACCTTGGAGAACCAAGTGCCCTGGAAGGGAGTCCTCGCCGCCGTCTGCAGCCCCGGCCGCAATCCCCGCGTTTAATAGGCCGAAAATCCCCAAAGCGACCCAACCAGGCCATCGTTTCAAGAATGGGCGACGGGTGAGGACCTTGCGGACTGCCGATTTCTGCAACGTGCGAGTCGGGTCATCCGTGTAGTTGCGATCCGTTAGCTGTAGCGTGATGGAGTCGGCGGTGGCCGAGATGAATCGTCCCTTGAGCTTTCGCCGTCGGCCGCCCGGGACGGCCTCATCCTCGTATAGCTGCAGCTCGGTCTTGGTTTCGGGGGCAACGGCTTGCACCCTGGACCAGTCGGGCATGTGCCTCGCCACGCATCCCGGCAGTCCCATCAGAAGCACGACGGGCATGAGTCCAGTTGCCGTCCATGTTTTGAAGAACCTCACGTCGCTTCTAAAGAGATTTCTCATGGTCCTCCTCCCGTTGGAGTCGTGAATAGCCGGTACCTGCAATGGAATGTGAATTTCCTGCCGAAACCGGCTCACTGACGTTGGCCCCATCGGGAACTACGGGACGGTGGGTGACGGAAGTCACCGGGAACCGGTCGGAGGTGGGCGGAATTCCTCACGTATCAGGTGCGGATGGGTATGGAGGAACGGGAAACTCTCCAGACCTCCGGTTGAGTCTGGACAGTTGATTCTCAATTGCGGGGGTTAAATGGAGCGGGAAACGGGATTCGAACCCGCGACTTCAACCTTGGCAAGGTTGCACTCTACCACTGAGTTATTCCCGCGCCAAACGTGCCCAAATCTTAGGAATTCGACCTGAAGATGTCAAGGGTGGAGGCGCGGCGTCCGGCGATGCCGGGCCATGAAACGGGAGCACCGAAAAGGGCGTGCGCTCCCCATTCTGACATATACGCTCTCATTATGTGACGAAAAATGATACTTTGTTGGCGTCATGTATGGATCTGCCGCGCCACGCGCCCGCGATGTCATCATGGATCTGGCTGCTCGCGGCCGGCATCACTTCACGTCGGGGGAGCTTCGCTCGGCGCTCGGCGTTTCCGCCGCCGCCGCGAGGCAGGCGTTGAGCCGTCTGGCGGCCAAGGGTGAGATCGCCAGCCCCGCGCGCGGATTCTACGTCATCGTGCCGCCCGAATACAGAAGGCTCGGTTGCCTGCCGGCGGACCAGTTCATCCCGGCCCTCATGGAGCACCGGAAGGTGCCGTACTATGCGGCGCTCCTGTCGGCCGCACAATACCACGGCGCCGCGCATCATCGGCCGCAAGCGTTCCAGGTCATCCTCGGCAGGAACAGGCCGTCGATCTCGTGCGGATCCGTGAAGGTGTCATTCGTCGCTCGCTGGAACGTGGGCGACGTGCCGGTCCGGAGATTCAACAATCCGCGCGGAACCGTTCGGGTCTCAACGGTGGAGGCAACGGCAGTCGATCTCGTCGGATACATGCATCACGCGGGCGGCGTGGACCGGGTGGCAGGTCTTCTTTCCGAACTCGGCGAGGGGATGGACCCGCGACGCCTCGTCGACGCCTCGAAATCGGCGTCGATCCCGTGGGCGCAGCGTCTGGGCTACCTGCTCGAACATGTCGGAGCGGGAGACAGGGCCGTGCTCCTCAAGGAGCATGTGCAAGAGCGGGCGCGAAACTTCACGAAACTCCTGCCGGCCGCGAATGCGGAGAATGCGCCGCGGTCGAAGGATTGGCGGTTGTATGTCAACGCAACCATCGAGATGGAAGCGTGATCCCGCGGGACTACATCACAGAATGGCGGGTGCGGGCGCCGTGGATCGAGGATTTCCAGGTCGAGCAGGACCTCGTCATCAGCCGCGCCCTGGCCGGGATATTCTCCGATCCTGTTCTCGCCGGGGCGCTGGCCTTCCGGGGCGGGTCGGCGCTCTACAAGCTCTACCTGACTCCGCCGGCTCGCTACTCGGAGGACATCGATCTGGTCCAGGTCGCGCCCGGATCTGCCGGTTCCCTGATGGACGCCCTGCGCAGCATTCTCGATCCATGGCTTGGCGAAGCGCGATGGAAGCAGTCGAAAGGCCGGGTGACGTTCGGCTACCGTTTCATGTCGGAGGGCGTGCCGCCGATGCGGCTGCGGCTCAAGATCGAGATCAATACACGAGAGCACTTTGCGGTGTTTGGGTTCACTGGATGCCCGTTCTCGGTGGAATCGAGGTGGTATTCCGGAACCGCGGATGTCAAAACCTTCGAACTCGACGAGCTGCTGGCGACGAAGCTGAGAGCGCTCTATCAGCGCAGGAAGGGCCGGGATCTGTTCGACGTGGCGACGGGACTCGGCGATGCGCGGAGCGATCCTGGACGGATCGTGTACGCCTTCCGGACATATATGGACCGCGACGGCCACCTGGTGACGCGTGCCATGTTCGAGAGGAATCTCGCGGGAAAGCTGGATGATCCGCAATTCGGCGCCGACATGAGCGCTCTTCTCACACGAGGTTACGAGTGGCGGCCGGCGGAAGCGGCGCGAACGGTCTCCGAGCGGCTGATCCGGCTCCTTCCGGGCGAGGCGTGGAAAGGGGGAATCGAGGCATGATAGCCCGTGGCGAAAGTCATCGCGGCATTCGACCCGATCTGCATCGCGGCGGACTGCGTTGCTCCTCGGTCACATAATGTCGAATATGCTCCCTCGTCGCGACTTGTCCGGCGGGCCCGGCTCCGTTCTCGGTGCTACGGGATTTTCACCACGGACTGATGGTTCTCCTTGTCCAGACCTATTCGTGCCAAGGTGTCTTCCAGTTCGGGTGGCGGGTCATTGGCATCCGGAGATGAGTTCATGCGTTCGTGCTCCCCGGCACTCAAGACTGTTCCTCCTCACCGACCACGAAGATGATGTCGTTCACCGTTACATTCCATGGATCGAGGAGCGAAATCATGGGTGCCGGGTTCATGTTCTCGCGGAGGGTCTCAGCAGCCCCACGGCGTTCGGCGAGATCTACGCAGCGGCGGTCCGCGGGTGCGGGACGGCATTGAGCGAAGGCGCCAAAGACGCCTCGCTCACCTTCCACCTGAGCCCGGGGACACCGGCCATGGCGGCGGTGTGGATCATCCGGAGGATGCACGGCGGCTCGTCACCGAACCGGTTGAAGGTCGGGTGCGCTACCTGCCGCAGGCGCGGGACCGGATCGTGGAGTTGTGCGCCCGTCATCCGTTCCTGATCCAGTCGCTGTGCAACCGCGTGTTTGACCACGCGGCGACGGGGAGCAGCCGGACGATCACGCTTGGCATCGTGGAGCGAGCAGCAACCGAGATGGTAGAAGACAACGAGCACTTCCGGACGCTCTGGGACTACGCCGGAAGCACGCGGCGCAGACTCCTGCTGACGCTCTGGGACCAACTGACGGATGGACCGGATCCGGTGAACCTCGACCTGCTCGCGATGAAACTTCGTGAGAGGAAAGTTCCCTATCGACAAGTCAGCGATCTTGCCGATGACATTGCGGAACTCCAGGAACTCGAGTTGCTCGACCTCGGCGAAGGATACCGTGGACGCAGCTACCGGCTTGCGGTGCCGTTGATGGCGAAGTGGTCGTGGAAGCACGTGGATTTCGACGACCTCGTCTTGCGCGCATAGCAGGAGGCAGTGGAGGCTCAGCCATGACGAAAAATCCTTATCGTGTTCTGGGATTCCACCTCCCCTTTTGGGAAGAAAGGCCCTCCTCCGGCGCATCAAGCGCCACTCGGAGAAACCCTCGCCGGATCACGTATCGGTTGTGGGTCCGGCGCACTACGGCAAATCCGTCCTGCTGCGCCATCTCGCCAAAGAGTACACCTCGAAGTCGAGTGGGTACCTGACCACGGTCCACGTCGATCTTAGGCATGGGACTCCCAGGTCGGACGGTGCATTCAAGCAGCGGTTGGGGGAAGAAATCAAAAAAGCTCTGCAACCGTACCGCGAGGAGCTTTCCGAGTGGATCGATGTCGAGGATCCAGCGGTTCATGATCTATTGGGACTGGTTCTCGGGGAGCTTGTAGGCGAGTGTGCGCGGATACTCGTGGTGCTCGACGGTCCGGGATTGACGCGCAACCTGTGGGGTCAGCTTCGTTCGCTGGCCCAGAAGACCAGTCTCAGACTCGTCACCGGAAGTCGCCGGCCGTTGCGCGAGCTCTGCCGGACCGAGGAGCCTCGAACCTCTGACTTCTGGGAGATCTTTTACGACACCCCGGTCCGGGTCGGTGCGCTCGACGACGCTGATTGGGATCCGTTCCTGCAGCCGCTCCTGGACGTCGGCTGCGAGCCGGATGTTTCGGCTCGAAAGGAGATCACCAACTGGACAGGAGGCGCTCCTGTGCTGATTTGCGCGCTCCTCCAGGAGTTATGGGATCGACATCGCGGAGCCCGCGTCTCCAAACCGGAGATTGATGCAGCCGCTGAAACTATATTGGAGGGACGGCTTGAACTCCTTGCCGCTCTGTGGGAGGACTGCGATGTCGACATACGCGCCGACCTCGGCGCGCTTGCCGACGCCGATATTCCGCTAACTGACATTTCTGACCGCCGTCGCCGCACACTTGAGGAACGAGGATTTGGCCGCGTTTCGAAAAACCGTATCAGAGGCTCGTGCCGACTCATTCAGAGGTACGCGAGACGACAGGCGCCGGCTCTCACCAACCTCACGCGCCTTTTCGGCACTGCTTCCGACTTCGAAACGCACGTTGGACCCTTACTGGAACTCCGCCTCAGGCAAATTGCAGGCCAGGATGTAGACAGCATCCTCAAAAACTTCGTCAACCGTGCCGTCAAAGAGATTGACGATCCGGAACTCACGATCTACGGAATCAGGGGCATAGTCGAACGTGCTCTCGTACTGATCTGGAAAGCCGAGTTGCCGCCCCAAAGGACGCTACCCCCACATTGGCTTGCCGAGTGGGGACACGGACGTATAACGAACTTTCCGGAAGAACAAGGTAGGCTACCTCGTGGGTTCGGAAGGCAATGCCATGTTCTTCGCCTGATAACGGGGTCGGATCGTATTTCTCGACAAAGCAAATACGTTACGAAGACGACTTCTCTGTTGGTGGACCACCTACACTCCGTAGGAAATTTCGGCCAGCATCGAAGCCAGTATCCAGAAACGGAGATCTCCGTCGGATTCGCAGCAGCCGTGGTTTTGGCGGCAATCTCTTGCGGCACTTTTCAGGAAATGCAGGAGTCAAGTTGTCTTGGGATCAAAGCGACGCTCTGGTTGAGCGAAAAAGGACCGGAAAGGAGACCTCATGGCGAACTGGCGGAGAGACCCCGACGGGGCTCGGGACGAGGATGAACGTTCGGAAACACCCACTGCCACCACCGAGGAGGAGTGGAGAAAGACCCTCAGCGCAGCGCAGTTCTACGTCTGCAGGATGAAGGGAACCGAGCCACCCTTTTCCGGCAAGTACGACGCCAACAAGGCCGACGGCTCCTATCTTTGCGTGGCCTGCGGCAGCGAGCTCTTCAGCTCGGACACCAAGTTCGATTCGGGGACCGGTTGGCCCAGCTTCTGGGCTCCCGTCGAGAAAGAGCGGGTCGCCATGGAGACGGACGACAGCTACGGGATGAGGAGAGTCGAGGTCCTGTGCCGCGGTTGCGGGTCTCACCTGGGACACGTCTTCGATGACGGCCCCCGTCCCACCGGCCTTCGCTTCTGTATCAATTCGGCGGCCCTGGACTTCAAGGATAAACCAGGCAAATAACCGAGTCTTCCAGCTTACCCTCCTGCGGCGCCGGGTCTTCCCGTGTTTTTTGATCCCGAGACGTTCTGTTCGAGGGATGCTTCGCACGACTGCAAGCGGTGGTTGGGTGCGTGAGGGACGGGTGTCCCCGATCCTCGCCTGGCTCTGGAATCGGCGCTTCAACCCCTCTCGCGGCGACTTGGGCCGCTGGGGCGAGTGGATCGCACTGCGGCACCTGCTGGCGATGGGATGGGACGTGGTGGCCCGGAATTGGAGGAGCCGGCGGGGCGAGGTGGACCTGATCGCCTGGAACGATTCCTGGCTCGTCTTCGTCGAGGTGAAGACGAGTCTTCTTCCCTCACCATTTCTGCCGGAGGAGCGCGTGGACCCGGAGAAGCAACGCCGGCTGGAGCGCCTCGCCTGCGAGTTCATCTGGCGCCACGAGTTGGAGGAGGCGCCGGTGCGATTGGACGTCATCGCCGTCGAGACCCGCGACCAGGTTCGCTTCCGGCTCCGGCACTACGTGCTTTGAGAGGTCGATGGTCGGCTATTTGAAACAGACAAATACCTGATTGATTCTGCCCTATGATGCTCGCGTGGCTTTGGCATGGTCGATGCCCGACCGCTGGTCAATGTTGCACTTACCCGGATTGTTTCATCCCCTCGAAAATGAAGGCATACCCTGGCTGTTGAACGAGTGGATAGGAATAGCTTGTTCGACTTCGATTGGGATCCGAGCGAGGCAGAAAGCAATTTGCGCAAGCACGGCGTCGACTTTCGTGATGCCGCCACTGGGTTCGAGGATCCGCTCGAATTGACGATAGCTGACGAAGACCACAGTGAGGATGAGAGGCGCTATTTGACGATTGGACTGACCCGGGACGGTCGTTAGTTGGTCGTGAGCCACACTTCCCGTCAGGCCCGCGACAGGACCCCGACGCGGATCATTTCGGCGCGGCCGGCAAGGCGAAACGAGCGACGCGACGACGAATCTGTACGATGAGACAGGAGTATGATTTCTCCAAGGGTGAGCGCGGTAGATTCTATCGTCCGAATGCCAAGCTGAATCTGCCTCAACCCATCGAAAAGCCCGGCTGGGCCGGTTCCGATAATCCGATTTGCGGTTTCATTGCGGAGCAGACGAGGAACACGCTCCGGGCATACCGTGAGCAACCGCATCTCATCACCGAACATGCAAACCATGAGCATGATATCGCTCATGGCGGTTACGCTCATCGGCAGCTCTTCGAGCTGGTCCAGAACAGTGCGGATGCGCTTGCCAACGCACTCTGCGGCCAGAGCATTCTGGTCCGCCTGACGGAAAACCATCTCTACTGCGCCGACGATGGAGACGCGATCAGTCAGGACGGGGTCCGAGCACTCATGTTCTCCCACCTGTCGAGCAAGAGGAACACGAGTGAGATCGGGCGGTTTGGACTGGGCTTCAAATCGGTGCTGGGTGTCACGGATGCACCCGAGTTCTACAGTCGCGCCGGCTCCTTTCGGTTCGACCGGGAATATGCGGCCGACTGCATAGCCAAGTTTGTGCCAGGAGAACGCTATCCGGTCCTGCGGTTGCCCGTTCCCATTGATGTTCGAAAAGTGGCGGAAGGAGACGACGATCTGGTCGATCTGATGACTTGGGCCACAAACATCGTCCGCCTGCCGCTGAAGCCGGGCGCATGGGAGGATCTTGCGCAACAGGTCCGCGATTTTCCGCCTGAGTTTCTCCTGTTTGTTGACCATGTCCGGCATCTGACCCTTGAAGGCGAGGAACGGTCTCGGAAAATCGTTCTGGAAAGGTTCAACGGCAAGCTTCGCCTCGATACCGGCTCAGGTTCTTCGCGGTGGAAGTGCTTCAAGATCACACACCAGCTTTCTGCCGAAGCCCAAGAGGACAGACGTTCACTCGACGACGGCGGTGAGGTGCCCGTCTGGTGGGCAGCGCCGTTGGACCGACTGAACGAACCGGGTTATTTCTGGCACTTCTTCCCGACCAAGACGGCAAGTCTTCTGGCCGGTATCCTGAACGCACCCTGGAAGACCAACGAAGACCGGCAGAATCTGTTGCCTGGTCCGTACAACGACGAGTTGATCGATGCCGCGGCGAGGATGGTGGCGAGATGCTTGCCCGATCTGGCCAGCGAGCGGGATCCGGCACGACATCTGGATGCTCTCCCGCGCCGATATGAAGCTGGCGACACCGAGCACAGCAACCGCCTTCGCGATCGGTTGTATGAGGAACTGCGCGGCCGGCCCGTGGTCCCCGATCAGGTCGGAACTCTGCGCAGGATACGGGACGTTTCCTACGCGCCGTCAGCGCTGACTCAAGATCTGTCGGGGGCGGAATCGCTCCAAGAGTGGGCAGAAGCCAGTCAGCGTCCAACAGACTGGCTTCACCACAGCGGACTCCGTACGAATCGGATCGCCCGGGTCAACCGGCTGTTTTCTCCGGAGCGGCGGAGTTTGACGCAGGCCCCTCGGTCGTCGATAGGAGAGTGGCTGAATGCCCTGGTCGACGGCTCGGTTGGAGATGAGGCGATCGAGGCGTCCATGACGGCGCTCCAAGTGGCTGCGTCGATTCCGCAGGAGCTGAGGCAGGGAGCATACCTTGGCGCCATTCTGCGGACGCAGAGCGGGGACTGGTGCTCGCCTGACCCGGATGGCGTGTTCCTGTCATCGTTCGAAGACGACCAGGATGTTGACGACCTCCTGGTTCATGCGCGGCTCGTGTCTGACGCAGACACTTTGGCCGCTCTGACGGAACTTGGCATCAAGTACGTCTCTGCTGAGAGTCATTTCCAATCCCTGGTCCGGCGGTTGTTCAGGTGGAACGGCGCATCGGGTGGCACGGGGTGGACCGAGTTCTGGGTCACTTCGCGCGATTTGGGCACGGACACGGCGTACGCGATGATCAAGGCCCGGTGGGATTCGGCGTGGCGGATTCAAGTGTGGACGCGGTCTGGCCATTGGCAGGGCCTGTATTCGACCCTCCTGCCCGGTGAAATCGTGTCTTCGGCAGGCGCACGCGACAGCGACGTCACGGTCGACACCGACTTCCATCGTGCCGACCTGAAGTTGCTGGAGAGACTCGGGGTGACGGATGGGCCGAGGCCGAATCGGCAATTGTCGGGCGACCCCGCTTTCGAGTGGTTCGTATACACCTGTCGCCGGAAGTTCACGGCTCGGGACCTTCCGAAGAAGCCGCATTGGCGCAGACTGCAGTTCGACTCGACGGTCGGAAGTGGTCCCATGCAGGTTCTGACCCAGCTTTCCGATGAAGGCAGAGCACGATATACCGACGCCTTGCTTTCCCTGGAGACCACGTATGGCGGATGGACCCTGCGCCACGAAACTCAGCGCATCTATCCGGAGCTTCCGTGTCCGAATCCGGCGGTCGCGTTGCTGAGGGAGCATGGGCGTATCCGGTGCGCCGGTGAAATCGTTCCCCTGGCGGATGCGCTCGGTCCTCACCCCGCCAATCCTGCCGCGCTGAGCGTCCTGCTGTCGCATCCGATGGCGAGCCGAATCAGGAAAGACTTCGATCTTGCCGAGCCCGCGGTGGAACCTGTCGGCGAGGAGGACGCGGTGCCGCTGACCGACGTGTGGCCCGGTCTGGCGCCGCACCTGAGTGCGCACTCGATGACTTGGTCGCTCATCCGATGCCTGGAACTGGTCGCCGACGGCGCCAGCGGTCCCGAATGTGTATTGGTGGACTCCAAAGTCTACCTGGTCAGGACGGATGACGAGGATCGGGAGCTGCGGCTGGTCACGCAACGGTTGGGTCTGGATCTGAGTGACACCCAGCTCGAGCACATACTGCGGTACGCAGCCCCGGAGGAAGTCGAAAGACAGCACGCGGCGATCCGGCGTCTGGCATCGGACGCCGAGAGGCTGGCCCAAGCCGTGGGGGCGGATGCCCTGCGTTCCGGTTTGCCCACGTCCCTCCTTCAGGTGCTTGAAGTCGACCGCACACCGATGACCGGCATGGAGCTGGCAGAAATCGCCATTGCGACGTATCACACGTCAGCTCTCAAAGAGTACAAATGGGCTTTGGACCACTTGGACCCGCCGAAACGTTGGGCTGGATCACAACGCGCCGTTGACTTCGTCCGATCGCTCGGGTTCTCGGCGGAGTGGGCCGGACAACGGAGTTCTCGCCGTCCGCCGTTTCTTGATGTGGAGGGGCCACACTCACTTCCGGAACCGCATGGTTACCAGCGCACTATCGTGGACCGGGTGCGAGACCTGCTCTGCAATGGATTCGCGGGAAATGGTGGGCGTCGAGGGATGATCAGTCTGCCTACGGGGTCAGGAAAGACGCGCGTCGCGGTGCAGGCCATTGTCGAAGCCATTCGTGACGGCTTCAATGGCGGTGTCCTGTGGGTGGCGGACCGCGACGAGCTGTGTGAGCAGGCTGTGGAAGCGTGGGGGCAAGTCTGGTCCAGCGTGGGCGTTGAAGGGAAACGCTTGCGCATTTCCAGGATGTGGGCTGGCCAGCCGCGGCCCCTGCCTGGCAACGACCTCCACGTCATTGTCGCGACGATCCAGACGCTCAACGCCAAGTTGTCGAAACAACCCGGTGAGTACAGTTTCCTTTCGGATTTCACACTCGTCGTTTTCGACGAAGCCCACCGTTCCATTGCGCCTACCTTCACTTCCGTCATGGAAGAGATCGGGCTGACCCGTTGGCAGCGAAGTGAGGAGCCGTTTCTGATTGGCCTTACCGCGACGCCTTACCGGGGGCATGACGAGAGAGAAACAGCAAGGCTGGTGCGTCGCTACGGTGCCAATCGCCTGGATGCCGGAGCGTTGGCGAGCGCTGAACCCGGGCAAGTCGTCCGCGAGCTGCAGGAGATGCGCGTACTGGCGCGCGCTGACCACGAAATCATCGAAGGTGGCGATTTCTCCTTGAGCCGGGAGGAGTTGAAAATATTGCAGGCGATGCGTTTTCCCGCCTGGTTGCCGCGCAGCATGGAGGATCGCATTGCTCGCGACGTGGATCGAACCAAGCGTATCGTCCACGCGTACGAAAGACTCGTTGGTAATGTCAGCCCGGAGTGGCCCACGCTGGTGTTCGCCACGTCGGTGGAACACGCTCTGACGGTGGCGGCGCTGTTGAACTCTCAAGGCGTGAGGTCCAGGGTGGTGAGCGGCGCAACGGAGTCCTCCGTCCGACGAAGGATCGTCGAAGAATACCGGGCGGGAGAGATCCGGGTCTTGGTCAACTATGGCGTCTTCCGCGAAGGATTCGACGCACCCAAGACGCGAGTCATCATCGTCGCCCGTCCCGTCTACAGCCCGAACCTCTATTTCCAGATGATCGGGAGAGGTCTGAGAGGACCGAGAAATGGCGGCAACGACCGGTGCCTGATCGTGAACGTGCGTGACAATATCGAGAATTTCGACCGGGAACTGGCCTTCTCAGGACTGGATTGGCTTTGGGGCTAGCTGTGCTGGCACTCACGGCACGGGGGCAAGCGGCTACCGAGTCCTCTATAGATCCGGGGTTTCGGACCGGCGGCACGTCAGAATTCCCGGGTGGCCTTTCGGAAGATCTCCAGACCCTCCTGCACGTCCTCTTCCGGCATGTTCAGCGCGGGTCGGAAGCGGATGGACCGCTCGCCGGAGGGCAGGATGAGCAGGCGGCGGCGTAGAAGGCTCCTCACGAACCGGTCGCGGCTGGGAGTGTCGGGCAGGTCGATGGCGCAAAAGGGACCGACGCCCCTGGCGTTGGAGAAAAGGGCGGGCGTCTCCTCGATCAGTTCGTGAAGACCCTCCAACAGCACACGGCCCATCTTGCGGGCGTGCGCCAGAATCCCCTCTCGCTCGTAGATCTCCAGGTAGATCCGGCACCGGACCATGTCGACGAGGCTCCCTCCCCAGGTCGAATTGATCCGCCCCGGCACCTGGAAGACGTTGTCGGGGACGTCGTCGATGCGGCCGTTGGCCATGATCCCGCAGACCTGGGTCTTCTTGCCGAAGGCCAGCAGGTCCGGCTCCGCGTAATGCTCCATGGCCCACATCTCTCCGGTCCCGCCCAGGCCGGTCTGCACCTCGTCGTAGATGAACAGGAGGTCGAACTCGTCACAGACGGACCGCAGAGCCCGGTGGAACTCCCGCCGGAAATGGTTGTCTCCGCCCTCCCCCTGGATCGGCTCCAGGATCAGGCAGGCGACTTGCGAGGGATTCTTCTCCAGAACCCGCCGGATCTGCCGCAGGGCTCGCTCCTCGGATTCCAGCACTGAATTGAGGTTGTCTCCTGTCAGGGGGAAGCGGCATTTGGGATTCTCGATCCGGGGCCAGCCGAACTTGGGGAAATACCGGGTCTTGTTCCGGTCGAAGGTGTTGGTGAGGGAAAGGGTGTAGCCGAGCCGTCCGTGGAAGGCCTCCCTGAAATGGATCACCTGAAGGTCCTTCTCTTCCGGGTGACCTTGGGCGCGATTCTTCCGGGCCTTCCAGTCGAAAGCCACCTTGAGAGCGTTTTCCACCGCCGGGGCGCCGCCTTCCACGAAGAAGAGGTGCTTCATGGAATCAGGCAGCGCGAGGCGGGAAAAGGTGTCCACGAAGGCCCCCATCTCGGGGGTGTAAAGGTCCGAGTTGGACGGTTTGTGGAGGGCCGCCTCTCCCATTTCTTCCACCACTTCGGGACGCGTCATGCGAGGGTGGTTGTAGCCGATGGGCGAGGTGGCAAAGAAGGCCATGAAGTCCAGAAACAGACGATTGGTCTGGAATTCGCAGAGGCGGGATCCGTGGCTTCGGGACAGGTCGGCGACGATCTCCACTCCGGAAGCGGGCAGATAGCGGGAGAGTATGCCGGCCGTTTCGCCGGCGTCGAGCTTTACAGTCCGTGGTGAAAGTCTCATGCAGCACCGAAACCGTTCCTGCGCCCGCCGGACCAGGCGCGATGAGGAAGCATACCGGGAGTATGTGAGCCGATAGCAACGCAGTCCGCGCACGATGCAGGGACGGTCGAATGCCATGACGACTTTTGCCACGGGCTGTTCAGGTCGCCCGTTTCCACCTTGTTCCCTCTCGGGTGTCCTCCAGGACGATCCCTTTTTCGGACAAGAGGCTGCGGATCTGGTCGGCTCGGGCGTAGTCCCGGGTTTGGCGAGCCTTCGTCCTTTCCTGGATGAGCCGGGCGATCTCGTCGTCCTCCAACTCGAGGGTTTCCAATTGGAAGGTCTCGAATATCCGGTTCGCCTTGGAGAAGAAACTCAAAATGGCGTCGCGGTCGGGACCGCCGACCAGGTTCTGCTGCAGGAGCAGGTTTCCCTTCCGGACCAGTTCGAAGATGGAAGCCAGGGCGGCCGACGTATTCAGGTCGTCGTCCAGGCTCGACTCGAAGTTCCGGCCGGCTTGCGCGGCCGCCTCCGTCAGCTCCCGGTTTTCTTCCCGGTCGTCCGGAATCTCACGGAGGCGCTGGATGAAGTCGTTGACCCGCTGCAGGGCCGCCTGGGCCTGGGTCATTCCCTGGAAGCTGAAGTTGAGCTGCTTCCGGTAGTGGACGCTCAGCAACAGGTAGCGGACCGCCAACGGGTCCCAGCCCTTCTCCAACAGATCTCGCAGGGTGTAGAAGTTGCCCCGGGACTTGGACATCTTCTCTCCCTCCACCACCAGATGGGCGCTGTGGACCCAGTGGCGGACGAAGGGCCTGCCGGTGGCGCCCTCGCTCTGGGCGATCTCGTTCTCGTGGTGCGGAAAGACCAAGTCGATTCCCCCGGCATGCAGATCGAACGATTCTCCCAGGTACTCCATGCTCATGGCCGAACACTCGATGTGCCAGCCGGGCCGGCCCGGGCCCAGTGCCGTGTCCCAATAGGCTTCTCCCGGCTTTCTCGCCTTCCAGAGCACGAAGTCCCGGGGATTGTCCTTGCTGTAGTCGTCGGCGTCGGTGGCGTCTCCCCGTTCCGCTTCATTCAGATCGAGACGCGAGAGCCGGCCGTAGGCGGGGAGCCGGTCGATACGGTAGTAGGTCGACCCCTCCTGTTCGTAGGTCAGGCCCTTCCGGCGCAGGCGCAGGATCAGGTCCACCATCTGCGAAATATGCCGGGTCGCCCGGGGCATGATCTCCGGCCGCTGGAGCCGCAAGGCTTTCATATCGTCCAGAAAGGCCTGGGTGTAGCGGTTGGTGTACTCCTGGATGGGCTCGCCCCGGGCTCCGGCGCCGTTGATGATCTTGTCGTCCACGTCCGTGATGTTCATGACGTGGGTGAGTCCGAAGCCCTTGTAGAGCAGGTAGCGGCGGAGCAGGTCCTGGAAGGTGAAGGTCCTGAAGTTCCCGATGTGAACGAAGTCGTAGACCGTGGGTCCGCAAGCGTAGAGCCGCAGGTCCCGGCCCTCGATGGGGACGACCTCCTCCGTGGTCCGGGTCAGCGTGTTGTAGAGACGTAGCGACATGGGAAAATTGCAGCGAGATCTTAGTCGAAGACCGAAACCGAGGCAACGAAGATCAGAGTTCGTCCTCCGTTGCCGGGGAGACGGGTGGTTCCTGGACCAGGGACTCTCGCGGCAACCGGACCAGGCGCAGATTCCCCTCTTCCAGAAGCGACTGGAATCCGGGAAGGGTCTCCAGCTCCCTCCCTCCCGACTCCTGGGTAAGCAGATAGTAGTGAGGCTGCGGGTGCTGGGACGAATAGTCCCGCAGGTGCGCCAGGCTCGGGACCTCCTCCCGCGTCGCCTGGTAACCGGTGTAGTAGAGCGCCGTGTGATGGAAATAGCGGTAGAGGACCAGCGGTCGGTCCTCGCTGATCAAGGGCTGGGACGCCCTGGCCAGACCCCGGGCCGAATGGTAGTGCTCAACCACCGGGGCCAGGAACGACAAGGCGGCCGCCGTTGCCAGCACCATTCCGCCGACCAGCGAGAGAAAGGCCCGCTCCGGCCGGCCGGCCCGTGACTCCCGGGCTCCCCAGAGGGCGGCCCCGGCCAGGGGCAACGCCACCCAGAGTCCCGAGTCGGAGGCGTAGGAAGTCCGGCTCAAGTAGACGATGGCTCCTGCCATCAGGAGCGCCAGTCCCTGCAGCACCAGCCACGGGATCCTGAGCGATTTTCTCCCCGCCGCCTCACCGGCCAGGTCCCTGTCCCACTCCAGCGCCACCAGCAGGGCAAGTGCCGGTAATACCGGCAGGACGTAGCCGGGAAGCTTGCTCTCGCTGAGGGAGAAGAAGAGGACGGGCAGCGCCGCCCAGATCCAGAGGAAGACTTGGCCGCGGTTCAGACCGGTCTCGCCCCGCGCGCGCCATAGGCGGGCGCAAGAACCGGCGAGAAAGGGCGACCAGGGGAGGAATCCCGCCGCGAGGACCGCCAGGTAGTACCAGAACGGTTGGGAATGGTGGTGGAGATCCGACATGACACGGGCCAAATGGTGATTGAGCCAGAAGGTCACGAAGAAGGAGTACCCGTTCTCGACCCAGACGCTCCAGTACCAGGGAATGGACGTCGCCAGGAACGCCGCCGTTCCCGACAGCAGGTGTCTCCAGTGCCATCCCGGCTTCTCGATCCAGAGGAAGTAGACCGTGAAGATCCCGCCGAACAGCATCAGGGCTACCGGTCCCTTGGCCAGCGTCGCCGCTCCCAGGGCCGTTCCCGACAGCAGTGACCAGATAGGGTTGCGGCTGCCGGTGGCTCGATAACCGCAGACCAGGGCTACGGTGAGACAGGCGGCAAGAGGCATGTCGGTACTTCCGGCCCGGGCGAAGATGAAGAACAGGGTGGAGGTCGACAGGATGAGGATGGACAGGACCCCCGCACGCAAACCGGCCAAGTGGCGGGCGAGTCCTCCCATGGCAAGTGCGCAAAGAAAGCCCAGTAGCGCCACCGGAAGGCGCGCCGCTGCCTCGCTCACGCCGAAGACGCGGAAGCTGAGGGCCTGGATCCAGAAGAGAAGCGGCGGTTTCTCCAGCCAAGGAGCCCCTTCCAGTTTAGGTGTGATGTAGTCGCCGCCCAGGAGCATCTCTTCGGAGATGCGAGCGTAGCGGGGCTCGTCGGCACCCATGAAGGGAAGATCGCCCAACTGGAAGAATATCGTCAGGTAGACGGCCAGCAGGACGAAGACGATGAGATGGAGTTGGCGTCCCACGGCGGCATTCTAACCCGCATTGAGCACGGGTATATCAGCCCGTGGCAAAAGTGGTCACGGCATTCGACCGTCCCTGCATCGTGCGCGGACTGCGTTGCGACTCGGTCACATATTCCCGGTGTGCTCCCTCATCGCGCCTGGTCCGGCGGGCGCAGGAACGGTCTCGGTGCTCGCGGGACTTTCACCACGGACTGATATGCCGGCTCGGCGCCGGAACCCGCGGAAAAAAGAAAAGGGGTCCAGTCGGACCCCTTTTCCCGATACCCGAAAATTTGATTGCAGCGGACTAGTACATGCCGCCCATGTCGCCGTGAGGTGCGGGCGGAGCGGGCTTCTCATCCTCCGGAAGCTCGGTGATGAGCGCTTCGGTGGTCAGCAGCAGGCTGGCAATGGAGGCTGCGTTCTGCAGAGCCGTCCGAGTCACCATGGTGGGGTCGATGACCCCGGCGGCCACCAGATCGACGAACTCTCCCGAGTCGGCGTTGAACCCGAAGTTGGTCTCCCCCGATTCCCGGACTCGACCGACGATGACGGCCCCTTCGTGTCCGGCGTTCTGCGCGATCTGGCGCACCGGCTCTTCCAGGGCGCGGCGCACGATGTTCACGCCGGTCTGCTCGTCCGGGTTCGCCAGCTTCATGTTGCTGAGGCCGGCAAGAGCGCGGATGAACGCGACTCCGCCGCCAGGGACGATTCCCTCTTCGGCGGCCGCCTTGGTGGCGTGCATGGCGTCCTCGACCCGGGCCTTCTTCTCCTTGAGCTCGGTCTCGGTAGCGGCGCCCACCTTGATCACCGCAACCCCGCCGACCAGCTTGGCCAGGCGCTCCTGGAGCTTCTCCCGGTCGTAGTCGGACGTGGTCTCTTCGACCTGGCTGCGGATCTGCTTCACGCGTCCGGCGATGTCGGCCGGGATTCCGGCGCCTTCCACGATGGTGGTGTTGTCCTTGTCGACCGTCACCTTCTTGGCCCGGCCCATATCGTCGACCCGCACGTTCTCCAGCTTGATGCCCAGATCCTCTGAGATCACCTTGCCGCCGGTCAGGATGGCGATGTCCTCGAGCATGGCCTTGCGGCGGTCACCGAACCCGGGAGCCTTGACGGCGCAACCATGAAGGGTTCCGCGAAGCTTGTTGACCACCAGGGTCGCCAGCGCCTCGCCCTCCACGTCCTCGGCCACCACGATGAAAGGCTTGCCGGTCTTGGCTACCTGCTCCAGCAGAGGCAGCAGGTCTTTCATGGAGCTGATCTTCTTTTCGTGCAGCAGGACGAAGGCGTCTTCCAGGACCGATTCCATCCGGTCCGGGTCGGTCACGAAATAGGGGGACAGGTAACCGCGGTCGAACTGCATCCCTTCCACCACCTCCAGAGAAGTCTCGATGGACTTGGCCTCTTCCACGGTGATGACGCCGTCCTTGCCCACCTTCCGCATGGCTTCGGCGATGATTTCGCCGATGGTTCTGTCGTTGTTGGCCGAGATGGAGCCCACCTGGGCGATCATCTCGCCCTTGATCTCGGTAGAGAGCTTTCGGATCTCCCATACGGCCGCTGCGACGGCTTGGTCGATCCCTCGCTTGATGGCCATGGGATTGGCGCCCGCGGCCACCGTCTTCACGCCCTCTCGAACGATAGCCTGGGCCAGGACGGTGGCCGTCGTGGTGCCGTCACCGGCCACGTCGCTGGTCTTGCTGGCCACCTCTCGGAGCATGGCGGCTCCGACCTTTTCCAGTCCTTCCAGCTCGATTTCCTTGGCGACCGTCACCCCGTCCTTGGTGATGACGGGGGAACCGAACTTCTTCTCCAGGACCACGTTCCGACCCTTGGGTCCCAACGTGATCTTGACCGCGTTGGCCAGGATGTTGACACCCCGAACCAGGGCTCGTCGCGCGTCCTCGCCGTGAGTGACTTCTTTTGCTGCCATGTTCCTTGTCTCCTTCTTTTCTTTATCCTAAGAATTGTGGGGATCGTTGCTTCTTGCGGTGAATGCGACCGGTTCAGGCAACCTAGCCCTCCAGGATGCCCAGGACTTCGTCCTCGCGCATGATCAGGTATTCCTCGTCGTCGAGGGTGACCTCGGTTCCGGCGTACTTACCGAAAAGGACCCGATCGCCAACCTTGACCGACATGGGCTGACGCTGGCCGTTGTCGAGCACCTTTCCGTCACCGAGCGCCACAATCTCACCCTCCTGGGGCTTCTCCTTCGCCGTATCGGGAATTACGATGCCCCCGCGGAATGCTTCTTCCGCCTCGATGCGCCTGATCAGTATCCGGTCCTGCAATGGCTTGATTGACATCCGTACCCTCCTGTTGAATCGTGTATCCTTGGTTTTCGGATTTCGGGCCTCAAACCACTCGAGGCCCTATGGTCTGGAGATTTACTCTGGCACTCTTACTCTAAGAGTGCCAGATCATAGCAAGGCGGCCGTTCGCTCGTCAAGAGCGCGTTCCACAATTGCCAAGCTCGCATCTGTTGTGAGAAATCCCTCGAGTGGCCTTCGGCAGGGGTTCCCTTTGAACGCATGTCGAGATGTGACTAGAATGTGTTCGCCGGAGAGGCAGAGCCTTTCCGGCTCGACCGCTGAACGCAACTGTTGACTGGCGGCCCTCGGGGCCGCGAACCCCTGAAGGAGAAACGGCTTTGGCTGAAATGAGGACCCTGGATCTCAAAGGCGTTACCAAGGTGAACCGTGGAAAGGTTCGCGAAATCTTCGGCTTGGACGGCCATCTGCTGCTGGTGGCGACCGACCGCATATCGGCATTCGACGTGGTGCTTCCCACCGTGATTCCCAACAAGGGAAAGGTCCTGAACCAGCTGTCCGCATTCTGGTTTTCCCTCTTGGACGACCTGGTGGACAATCACATGGTGTCGATCTCGGTCCGGGAGTTTCCGCGCCAGTTGCATCCCTTCCAGGATCAACTGCGCGGCCGTTCCATGCTGGTTCGGCGGTGCGAGCCGTTGCCGGTGGAGTGCGTGGTGCGAGGCTTCATGGCGGGATCGGGCTGGAAGGAGTACCAGGTCGACGGCACCATCTGTGGGATCCCGCTCCCCCCGGGCCTAGGGGAGTCGGACGAGCTTCCCGAGCCCATCTTCACTCCGGCGACCAAGGCGAAGACGGGCCACGACGAAAACATAACGTTCGAGAGGTGCGTCGAGATCATCGGTGAGGAACTGGCCTGCCGGGTACGGGACCTGAGTCTCGCCATCTACAGCCGCGCCCGGGACTACGCCCTGGAACGAGGCATCATCATTTGCGACACGAAGTTCGAATTCGGCTTGGACGGTTCCGACCTGCTCCTCATCGACGAGGTGCTGACTCCCGATTCGTCGCGCTTCTGGCCGGCCGAGTCGTACCAGCCGGGAGGATCTCAACCTTCGTTCGACAAGCAATACGTCCGGGATTACCTGGAGACGCTGGATTGGGACAAGACTCCGCCCGGGCCCACACTTCCGGACCGGATCGCAGCCGCGACCTCGGATCGCTATCTTGAGGCTTTCCTTCGGCTCACCGGCGAGCATCTGAAGACAAATTGAAGGTTTTCGCCGACCTTCACATCCATTCCCACCACTCCAGTGACGGGGAGTGGACCGTCCCCCGCATTTTTGCCCAGGCTCGCCGCGTCGGCCTCGATGTCTTCTCCATTTCAGACCACGATACCGTGGCTGCCTTGGACGAGGCGTTCACCCTGGCCGAGGACTTTCCGGGAGAGTATCTGGCCAACGTCGAGATCAGCGTCCGGCACCAGGGTGTGGGGCTCCACCTGCTTGCCCCTCTGGTGGACTGGCACGACCGCCCGCTTCTGGATCTGCTGGCCCTCATAGGGCTGAGCCGCGTTCGGCAAAACGAGATCCGGGTCGGCCAGCTCCAGGCTCTCGGATTCGATATCCGATATGAGGAGGTGCGGGAGGCTCTGGGATCGGTCCCGGTGACCGGTCCAGCCATCGCCTCGGTGGTCCTCTCCAAGGGGGCGAACCGCAACCACGCCCTGATGGATCAGATTCCGGCCGGCAGTGCTCACAGTCCGGAGATCGACTTCTACAAGCTCTTTTTCCTCCCCGGCGGTCCGGCTTACGCCGCCAAGGAGACCGTGTCCCTGTCCCGGGCGATCGCCACCGTCAGGGCTGCGGGCGGGGTTCCGGTTCTGGCCCATCCGGGCCTGAAGAGAGACGTGGTTGACGAGGAATGGACCCGCGGCGTGAGGGAGATGGGTCTGGAAGGAATCGAGGCCTACAGCTCCTACCATACCGAGGAGACTTGTCGTTATTATGTCGAGGTCGCACGCCGGTTGGATCTGGCCGTCACTTCGGGAAGCGATTTCCACGGCCGTCTCAAACCTCACGTAGCGTTCGGAGACGTTCCCGAGAGTCCCGTTGAAATATTGGATCAACTCAAGGAACGCCGCGAGAGGGTGGCCCATGGGTGATCTCAAGATCCTGGATATCCTGGCCCTTGCCATCGTGGCCGTTTCCTTCGTCACCGCTTTGGTGAAGGGGCTGATCCGTGAACTGATTGCCCTGGCGGCAGCCATATCGGGTCTCCTGCTCGCGGTCTACTACTTTGCGGCGGTGTCCCCGATGCTGGAACGGATCGGCATCGGCACGATCCTGTCGGAACTCCTGGCCTTCGTGGGCATCTTCCTGGGCTGCATCATTGCCGGGTCTCTTCTGTCATCCCTCCTGAATCGATTCATTTCCGCTCTGAACATGAAGTGGATCGATCGTCTCCTGGGAGGAGTGTTCGGTCTGCTCAGAGGATGGTTGATCGTGGCCGTGATCTTTCTGGCCCTGACCGTCTTTCCGGTAAGTAATGGCTTGGTGAGCGGCACGGTGACCGGCGAGTATTTTCTCGTGGTCACCCAAAAGCTCGTGGAGTTCTCGACTCCGGAGTCCTTCCGGGAGCGGTTTCAGAAGGAGTACGATCGAATCTACCGGTACTGGCTGCAGCGGAGCGCCGACAAGAAATCGTGAAGGATTCTCCTCGGCGGCGTTTCGTTCAGAACGAAGGGCGGACCCGACCGGTCCGGGCATGACCAATGGCCAGCAGCGATCAGATCCCCATCAAGGACAGGCTGGAAGCGATCGTCGACGAACTCGTGGCCAAGGGGATTCTCTGGCACGAGGCGGCGCGACAGTTCGAGAAGCTCTTCATCCAGCGCGCCCTGGACCAGACCGGCGGCAGGATCGGTTCCGCGGCCCGGCTGATGGGGATGCACCGGAACACGCTCGCGGCCAAGATTCGTCAGCACGTCATCAGGAAAAAGAAATGATGTGCGGTGAGGATGTCCCGGCTGGGAATGGGGGACAAGGATGTCGTCCTCCTACTCGGCCAGGGTCTTGGCTTCCCTGAGGCGCACCGCCAAGACCTGAGAGATCCCAGGTTCTTCCATCGTGACCCCATAGAGTGAATCGGCCATTTCGATGGTCCGCTTGTTGTGGCTCACCAGGATGAACTGAGTCGCTTGGGACAGGTTCCGGATCAGGCGGACGAATCGCTCCACGTTGGTATCGTCCAGAGCGGCATCGACTTCGTCCAGGACGCAGAAGCGGCTGGGACGGTACCGGAACAGAGCCACCAGAAAAGCAACGCCGGTGAGCGTCTGTTCTCCACCCGAGAGCTGTGAGAGGTACTGCACCTTCTTGCCGGGCGGTTGGGCGAAGAGGTCGATGCCGCTCTCCAACACGTCCTCTTCGTCGATGAGCTTCATGCCGCTGCTTCCGCCGTCGAACAGCTGGCGGAAGGTTTCGTGGAAGTGGACGTTAACGGAGTCGAAGGCCTTTTTGAACTTCTCCCGGCTGTGGCGGTTGATTTCCTGGATCGCCTTGGTCGTGTCGGCGATGGATCGTTCCAGGTCTTCCCGTTGCCGGCTGAGGTAGCTGTGCCGCTCCTCGTTGTCCTGATACTGCTCCAGAGCCGTCATGTTGACCGGCCCGAATTTTTCCAGCTTGGACCTGAGTTCCCGGTATCGGCTGGAGATCCGGGCACCGTCCTCAGCCGGAGTCACCCCCTCCATGATCGATTCCAGCGGTTCCTGGAGGTCTTCCTGGCATTGCCGGGACAGATTCTCCAACCGGGTTTCCAATCGGGCCCTCTGGACCTCCTTTTCGGAACTCTCCTCCTGCAACTGCTGCTGTTCCTGTCGCAGTTCCTGAAGCCGGGTGTCGAGACTTCGCCGGTCGCTCCGGTACTCCTCATACTCCTGCCGGTCGTTCGCCTCGGCACTGGACAGCCGAACGGCCTCCGCTTGACACGTCTCGAAGGTTTGCTCCAGGTTCTCCAGTTCCAGGGTCAGTGTCTTCAGTAGCGCCTCGCCTTCCGCTTTCTGTGTCTCCGTCTGCTTAAGCCGTAACTCCAGCGACTGCAGCCGGCCTTCCGATCTGGACAGCGAGTCCTCGACGGATCTTGCCTTCTCCTCGATCACCCTTTCTTCGGCGGCAGTGCGATGCAGCTGTTCCCGGGATTCGGAGAACTGGCTCCTCGCCTGAGTCAACAACTCGGTCGCTTCACCCAATTCGGCCTCAATCTGTCGAGCCCGATCCTCCTTCCCGGTCAGGCTCCTGGACGCCGCTTGCGCGCCATCGTGCTCGCTCGATTCCTCTTCTCGGAGTTGAGTTTCCTCGAACGCCAAGACTTCCAAGGCTCGACGATGATGCTCCAGATCGCGCCGGGCCTGTTCCTCCTGCAACTCCAGTTGCAGGACATCCTTCTCCGTCTGATGAAGCGTCTGTTGGAACTTGCGGGCCGCGCTCGAGGTCTCCCGGATGTGATCCCGCAGTTCCTCTTCGCGCCGGGTCAGACGGCTCACCTGGGCCTTCGCCCGGGCCAGCTTCTTCTCCAGTTCGGCCTTCTCTCGACGAAAGGAGAGCAGGCCGCCCCCGGTTCGTCCGGCCCGGCTCACCGAAAGGAGCCCACCCGGCGCGAGGGCCTCGCCGTGGATGGTGAGAAAGGTTCTCGACGGATAGCGGTGAGACAACGCAAAGGCGCGGTCCAGATCGGACACCACGACCGCATCCGCCCGCTCCGGGAGGACCCGGCGAAACGCCTTTCGGACCGGAGGTTCCAGGGTCAGGAGATCCCCAAGGGTTCCCACCACCCCCTTCTCGGCTGCCAGTTGCTTTCCGCCGTTCCGGGCCGGCGCCGAAAACCCGTTGGCCTTCAGGCTCAAGAAGGTGCATCTTCCACCGTCCAACGCTTTGAGTTCGGAGACTCCCCCCACCGCCTGCTGCAAGGAATCCACCAGAACGAACTCCAGTTCCGGCTGCAGGAACTGCTCCACCAAGCGTTCGAATTCGGGGCTGATTCGGGCAAAATCGGCGAGCGTTCCGTACACGGGCACCGAACTGTTGCGGAGATGGTGGAGGGCTTTGGCCACTCCCTCGCTGTAAAGGGAGTGGCTGATTTCCAATTCTTCCAGGGATTGAAGCCGTCCTCGCCCGGCGATCCACCCTTCCCGGGCCTCAGCCAGTTCACCCCGAACTTGCGCCAGCTCTCTCTCCAGCTTCCGGCGCTCTACCTCGCTGGTCTCCAGCCGGCCCCGGACTGCACCCGCCTCTTCGCGGCGGCGGGAGCCGGTCTGCTGCCGCTTCTGAAGCCGATTCCGAGCCTGCTCCATTCCCGGTTCGTGCCCGCCACGTTCCCGCTCCAGCCGGGACCGTTGGGTCTTGATCGATTCCACGCGCTGGAATGCCCGGTCTCTGGCATTCCGCAGTTGGGTCAGCTCGGCCGAGAGTTCCAGATTGCGGGCTCGGAGATGCTCGACTCTCTGCTCCGCGGCCTCCAGCTGAGCCTTGCACTCGTCCGCGACCTGGGTGTGAAGGGTGAGGTGGCTGCCGACGAGCGGCCGTTCTGCTTTCAAACTCGCATCTTCCGCCCGGAGAATCCGATGCTCCGACTGCACCGTTTCCAGCGACTTGAGCAGTTCGTGGCGGTTCCGGCCGTGTGTGTCCAGAAGCCGTCGCGTCGATTGGATCTGCTGGCCGCAAAAGCGGATCGAATTCCGAGTCCGGTCCAGTTCCACTCGAGCGACGGTACTTTTCTCTCTCAGCTCCGAGAGCCTGTCTTCCAGATCCTCCATTCGTTCCGAAATCTCTTGGAGAGTCCGTTCCCGATTCCGGATGTCAGCGGTCGCCTCGGTCAGTGCCGGTCCCAGGCGCGCCTGCGCCGCTTCCACTTCGGCCAGGCTGACGACGATCCCATGTGCCTCCAAGCCGAAGCGCCGCTGCTGGACATCCCGGAACTCCTCCTTCAACTCCTTGTGCCGCCGGGCCTTGGCCGCCTGCCGTTTGAGGGACCGGAGCTGGCGCTCCACCTCGCTCAGGATGTCGTCGATGCGGAGCAGGTTCTGGCGAGCCATTTCCAGCTTGAGTTCGGCGTTCCGGCGACGGGCCTTGTACCCGCCGATTCCAGCGGCTTCCTCGATGATGGCGCGGCGATCCAGAGATCCGGAGTTGAGAAAACTCTCCACCCGGCCCTGGCGGATCAGAGCATAGGAGCCGAGCCCCAGGCCCAATCGCTCCAGCAGAGCCTCGACGTCTTTCAATCGGCAGCGGTTTCCATTGACGGAATAGGCGCTGTCCCCGGACCTGTAGAGCCTGCGCGTTATGGACACGGAGGGTCCGTCCGCCTCGAGACCGTTGAAGGCTATACTCGTCTCGTCTTCCCGGGAGAGGGTGAGAGTGGCCTCCATCATTCCCGACGGCCGCCGCTTGCTGGTCCCGTTGAAGATGAAATCGTCCATCCTCCGGCCCCGCAGGCGGTGGGCGCCGACCAATCCCAGAACCCAGGAGAGGGCATCGGTCAGATTGGACTTGCCGCAGCCGTTGGGTCCGACGACGATGGTGATCCCATCTTCGAACGGCACCCGGGTCCGGTTGGCGAATGACTTGAATCCCAGTATTTCCAGCGATTCCAGACGCGGCATGACCCCTCCCAACCTATGCTATGATGACCGCCGACCCTGACAAGCGGGTATTCCTGGCGTCCACCCGTATTTGGCTCTGCCTCTCGGTTTCGACGTGACCATGGGGATGGAAGGATCATTCGGAGGAAGGGGCCGCGCGGCCATCCTGAAGAGCCTCCTGGCTGGAATTCTCCTGGCCGGTTCCACCGTCGCCCAACCCATCCAACTCTATCCTCTGGAGAAGGTCAGACCGGGCCAGAAGGGATACGGAAAGACCGTTTTCCACGGTAACGGAGTCGAGAAGTTCGACGTCGAGATTCTGGGAGTCCTGGAAAAGTTCGAGCCCCGAAGGAACCTGATTCTGGTGCGGGTCTCGGGAAGCCAGTTGGATCGGACCGGTGTGTTTGCCGGAATGAGCGGCAGCCCGGTCTACATCGAAGAGAAGTTGGTCGGCGCCATCGCCTATTCCTTTCCCTTTGCCAAGGAGCCTATTGCGGGAGTGACTCCGATTCAGGAAACCCTCGATGTCTTCAAGGAGATCCATCGACTTCGGGCGCCCCCCGCGCCCGAACGACCCCGGACCGACATTCTGCTGGAGTCCGCGCAACTGAAGCTTCCCGACTACCTGCCGCCGTTCGCGCCCCTTGGGTTCGAGGCCCAACTGCCAGGCCTGGCCAGCGTCTCTCCTTTTCGCCTGACCCGCATCGCCACCCCTGTCAATACATCCGGATTCTCGGCCCCGGCGGTGGAATACTTCCGGGAGACGTTTCGCCGCTTGGGCCTGGTACCGGTGCAAGGCGCCGGCGGCGCCGAGACCAGCCACTTTTCCCAGGCTCCACTGGAACCGGGTTCCAGCATCAGCGTCGAGTTGGCTCGGGGCGACGTCAGCCTCAGCGCCAGCGGGACCGTCACTCATATCAGCGGGAACAAGATTTACGCATTCGGCCATCCCTTCTTGAATCTGGGCTACACCGACATGCCCATGAATCAGGCCGCCGTTCTGACGATCATTCCGCAACTGAATACCAGCCACAAAGTGGCGGCGGCCACCCGGATGGTGGGGGCCGTGAAGCAGGACAGAGCCACCGGCATCATGGGGATGAGCGGGAGCGAGGCTCGTCTGATTCCGGTTCATCTCAAGGTCAGGACCAGCCGGAACGAGGATCGCGAATACGTCTTCGAGACCATCCGGGACAGCTTTCTGACCCCCTTCGTACTCACCTTTTCGGTCTACAGCAGCCTGATCTCGTCGGAGAAGGCGCTCGGTAACCAGACGTTGCGGATCAAGAGCACCGTCAGCATCGCAGAGCATCCCGAGGTGGTGTTCGAGAACAACATCGCGCGTCCCTCCAACAACCCCGTCGCCGCGGCGGTGGCGGCGGCGGCACCGGCCCATTTGCTGCTCAACAGCGGTTTCGAGCAGTTGGAAGTGGAGCGCGTCGGCATCGAGATCGAGGCGGTGGAGCAGATCTGGGAGGCGACTCTGGAGAAGGTCTGGCAGGATAAACTGGAGGCCCGGCCCGGCGAAGAAGTCAACCTGACGGTCTTTCTCAGAAAGTTCAATGGAGAAACCATGGTCGAGAAGTTTCCCGTGAAGATTCCCGAAGACATTCTTCCCGGTCCGCTCAAGATCATGATCGGCGACGGCCTGTCTCTGGCCAAGTCGGACGCGGAGTCGAACCAGGGCCGATTCATACCCGAGAACGTGCGCCAACTGGTGAGGGCCATCAACAACCTGAAGAAGAACGACCGGCTTTATGTCCGGTTGTTCCGAGACCGCCCCAGCACCGTCGTGGATGGGGAACGACTCTCCGATCTGCCGCCCTCCTTCCTGGCTCTCTATACCTCTCGGAAGACTTCAGGAGACGTGCGGGCCGTGGATCGGGCCGTCTACGTGGAGCATGAGCTGACAGCGACCGAATACGTCCTCCAGGGTCAGCGTGTCATCCAGGTGGAGGTCAAGCCCTAGGAGCCCTAGGAGGCTGTCCGAGAACTCGAAAAATCATAGTTTTTTAAAACTTAACCCTTTATAAATCAATAGTTTACAAACAAGACTTTTTTAAAATAGTCTATTCTCGGACAGCCTCCTAGCCCGCATTTCCCGTGAGTCTCCCATGAATTTCCGTCTTCTCAAACGGCTTTTGCCGCTCCTGTGCCTCCTCTCATGGGGCGGCTCTCTATTGGCCACTCAACCGCGCAAATGGGTGTCGGCAACTCGAGACGAATTCCTGAAGGGGAAGCTGCGGGGAGTCTCCGTCACCAGCGACGCCCGGCTCATCATCGCCCCCGCTCTGGAGCCTTTGCTGGACACCGAGGAGCCGTTCGTCTACTCCGCCGTCGTCGACGGTTTTGGCAACTTCTATCTCGGGACCGGCAACGACGGCAAGATCTTTCGGATCGCCGCCAACGGGGAATCCAAGGAGTGGGCCAAGTTGGACGAGCCGGGGGTCTACGCCATGGCGGTCGATTCGTCGGGGCGGGTCTACGCCGGCACCGCTCCCGACGGCAACGTCTACCGGCTGGATTTGACGGGAAAGGCCGAGGTCTTCTTCGACCCCGACCAGAAGTACATCTGGTCGCTGGCCATCGACCGGCGGGACAATGTCTTCGTGGGCACCGGTTCCAGAGGCGTCGTCTACAAGGTCGGCCCCGACGGGGAAGGGCGGCAGTTCTACGACAGTCCGGCCACCCACATCGTGAGCCTGGCCTGGGACCTGGACGGCAATATCCTCGCCGGGACGTCTGCGCGGGCCTTGATCCTGCGCCTGTCCTCGGAAGGCGGGGCCACCGTGGTCCACGACTCGCCCTTGGAAGAGGTCAGGTCGATCGCCGTCGATCGGTACGGAACCATATTTGCGGCAGCCTTGTCAGGGGGCGCGCAAGCTGCCTCCCGGAAGTCGGAGAGCACGGCCAAGACTACCGCCAAGACCGTGACCACTTCGGCTCCGTCCACAAATTCGAGCCGCACCGTTCGGGTATCCGGGACCAGTTCGGGAAAGAGGTTGGAGATCTACCGGATCGGCCGTAGCGGCGGCGTGGAAATCCTTTACAGCTCCGACCGTGCCTTGGCATTCGATCTTCTGATCCGCAACGATGGCAATCTGCTCGTGGCCACCGGAGACAAAGGCCGGATTATTTCCGTCAGCCCCCGAAGATTCGTGACCCTCTTGGTCGAGTCGGGAGAGGAACAGGTCACACGTCTGTTGGAACGCCGCGGGAGACTCTTTGCCGCCACCAGCAATCTGGGGAAGGGCTTCGAGTTGAAGACCAAGCCCTCCAAGCAGGGCGTCTATGAGTCCAGGGTCTTCGACGCCGGAATGGTCGCCTCCTGGGGAAACATCGAATGGGAGGTGATCGACCGTGTCGAACCGGCGGTGAAGGCGTCTGTCCGGACCGGGAACACCGATATCCCGGACGACACCTGGGGCAAGTGGAGTCCGGCATATTCCGACTCGGGCGGGACCCGCATCGAGAGTCCTCCCACTCGCTATCTTCAATGGAAGCTGGAGTTTCCTGCCGAGAGCAGGTCCGAGGCCGTGGTCTCTCAGACCAACGCCGTGGATATGGTGAGCGTCAGTTATCTCCAGCACAACCTGGCGCCCTTGCTCTCGTCGATCACGGTGCATCCCCCAGGTGCCGCCTTTGTTCGCTACGCATCCACCGATCCCGCAGGAGGAGTCTCGCCGGGGGGACCCGGCGGCGCTCACCGGCGCTCCTTACCCTCGGAGATTCGGCGTCTGGGTTCACCGACGGTCAAGACACCGCCGCGGAGGGTGTACCTGCCCGGTGCCCAGAGTCTCTCCTGGAGTGCTCAGGATCCCAACGGAGACGATCTGGTTTTCAGCATCCACTACCGGTCCACCGGTGACCGCAAATGGACTCTACTGAAAAAGGATCTCGCCGAACGCTACCAGACCCTGGACGGCAAGAGCTTGCCGGACGGCACGTATGTGGTTCGGGTCACCGTCTCCGATTCCCCTTCCAATCCGGCGGACCAGGCTCTGGAGAGCGAGTTGATGAGCAAGCCCTTCGTCGTGGCCAACTCCGCCCCCGACATAGAATGGGGCGCGCCTCAGATCGAAGGGGCAGAGGCCCGGCTCCAGGTTGAAGTCCGGACCGCGGCCAGCGCCATCCACCAGTTGGAATACGCCGTTGACGGAGGCCGGTGGAGTCTCCTGTTTCCGGAGGACGGCATCGCCGACGGGACCGTGGAACGCTACCGGCTGGTATTCAAGGGCTTGGAGCGGGGCGAACACCTGGTCACGGTTCGGGTCGTGGACTCCGTCGGGAACCTGGGGAGCGGCCGGCTGAAACTGTCGATTCCGTGAACTCCATCTCCGGAAATCTCTGCAGAAAAGCTCGGGTGACCCGGGTCCGGAGTTCGGTTCTATTGCCCTCGATCCGTGGCCGGTCCAGAAAGCAGGCGGCCAAGTTCCGCTGGTCCGCCCAGATCAGGCCCTCCTCCGGACCCATGACGTAGAGCGCGGTGGAAACAACGTCCGCAACCAGGGCGCGATGATGCCAGACTGCCACCGAGCCCTGGAAGGAGGCGCCGGTCCCGGTCCTGGGATCCAGAATATGCGCCACCCGCCGATCTCCGACGCGAATGTCCCGTTCTGAGCCGCCGCTCGTGGCCAGGCTTCCACTGTCGAGTTGGATCGACAGAACCGGTACGGTGCGGCGGTCGGGATCGGCGATTTCCACGTTCCATCCGGATTCGACGGGAGGAGTGCCCCAAGTCATGACTTGGCCACCCAGGTCGATGAGCCAGGGCGGGTCTTTCTGGCTTCGGGCGTGCTGGTAGACACTGTCCAGGGCCGCACCCTTGCCGAAGGCTCCCGGGTCCAGCAGGACCTGTTCCCCACGGACGACAGTGCAATCCTCCCGCCGGAACTTGAGATGCCTCATGCCCGAGGATTGCCGGGCCCGCTCCAGTCTCTCCCGAAAGCCGGTCCGTTGCGTCGACAGGCTCCGGTAGGCGTTTGCCAGGGCGCCGATGGCGGGATCGAAGGCGGATTCGGTATCCCGATTCCAGTGGAGCAGCTCGCTGTAGAGCAGGCACAGCGACGGAGAAAACCGGTAGGGGACACCGACCGGATGCCGGTTCAAACGACTGAGCTCGCTCTCCTTCACCCAGGTGCTGAGTTGCCGGTTCGCCTCCTCCAGAAGACGAATGTAGGTCTCGCACCGGCCGATTCCGGAAGCCCGGTCCCGGGCATAGACGTTCAGGGTACAGAGCGTCCCCATCAGGACCACCTGCCGTCGCACGGGAACCAGCTCGGGAGCGGACAGAGCCGGGAGCAGGGAAGCGCCGCAGAGGAAGGCTGTCGCCAGCAGCCGGAATAGGAATGACGCCGGTTTCCGGGGTTGCCGCCTGGATTCAGGCGGCAAGAGACCTGATCTCGCGCTTTCTTCGCCGACGGAGCCAGAGCCGGAAGGTCACCCACTGGTGCCAGAGGTAGGTCAGAGCGAATACCGTCCCGCTGACCGAGTGCACGACGACGGCCAGGATGGAAAGGGTGGGATGGGTGAAGACCTGGAGCAGGTAGCCGGAGATCACCATCAGGGGAAAGCTGACCAGAATCAGAATTCCAGTGCGCCGATTGCTCTTGGTTCGACTGCGCAATTTGTCGGTGATGTGACTCCCGTACATCATTCCCAGAATCAGAATCAGGCAGGGAGCCGCCAGAATGTGAAGGTTCTGGGTAGAGAGTTGCCAGGGATGATTGACCAACTGAAACGGATCATGGCTCTCCATCAGGTATTTCATGACGAAGAGGAAAATCCCCGTAGCCGAGAGCACCACGGAGAGGATGTGAAACGACCAGGCTTCCCAGCGGCTCATGTCATCTACTTCCCGGGCTGCGATTCGGCCTGCAATACCTGGTCGATGGCCAGCACCCGGCGCACGGCCTGGTTGGCGGCCAAGCTGGTCAGGGTCGCTCCGACGATGGGTCGTATGGCCCGATTCAGGGAAAGCTCGTCACTGAGCTCGCGACTCTCGTACTGGGCGTACCAGTCCGGCGATGCGAGGTATTCGGGAGGTTCGAGAAATGCGGTCACCTCGATTCGCTGCACCTTTCCCTCCCCATCAAGGCAGATCAACAAGCTTTCCTTCTTGGTTCGGACGACATGAGTGTCCACGTATGCTCGACCGACCACCCGGTCCGCCCGGAGTGCCACGTAACGGGCGATCAATGGACTGGGAATATCGGCCTTGGCCAGCTTCGCTGCCCGGCGACGCTGTTGATCGGTCAGAAAAACTCGTTCCGCCCGGATTTGGGCAGCCGGATAGGCCGCCGCCAGCGCCTCCTCCCGGCTCAGCACCCCCAGCGAGGAGGCGGTGAAGACCAGGGTCGAGCAAAGGCATACCGTCCAGATTCCGTAAACGAGCCGTCTGGCTTCGGTTCCCTTTTCCCACACCGTGTCCCATTTCGCCGAAACTGGGAGGGCAGTCTAATGATGTTGAAATTTATTTTCAAGAAGAAAGGGGAACCGCTCGTTCGTCGCTCCGGACGGGAGTGGAATATCGGAGGGAACTCCTGGCGACGGCGGCGAACCTGCGAACGAACGTCTTCAGCTCTTCTGCAGGGTGATCCCGGAACCACTGATGCGAATGCTTACGGTCACCTCGTCCCCGTCGTCCTTGTCGATCTGCAACTCCAATGGAGGGAATTTGAATTTGGCGAGCCTCAGCGCATAGGAACCCGGGGGCGCCTGGGCCTGACAGCTGCCCACCCTCCTTCGGAACCGAATTCTGGACGAGCGGTGCGACTTGCCTGACTGCTGGTTGACCAGTTGGAAGGTCAGGTTGGCGATGCGATAGATGTCGAAGTCATACCCCGCGGCCTTGGACACCTGGATCCGAATCTTGCGAGGTCCCAACTCCTTTTTCATCCTATCGCCGTGCCGGCCCTGCACCTGCGCCAATCGATTGTCGTCGTGCTCGGCAAGCCATTTCTCGTAACGCTTGCCCTGCCTGACTTCGGCGACGGCCTCTTCCACGATCTTGAGCATTTCCGGATCGCCCTTCCGGACCGCCACGGCGCACTCCACGCGTCCGACTTCTTCCGGCAGAATTTCCAGGTGGCTGGATCCCGGCAGCGTGGCCAAGGCGTACGCGGCCATGTACCGGTCAGCGATCAGACAGTCCACTTCTCCTCGGCGTAGCGCCAAAACGGCGTCATCCAAGGTCTTGAACGGAGTGATGGTCGATTGGGAGAACTGCCTCTTGACCCACCTCTGAACTTCGGTGTCCTCCCGCACGCCGATCTTGGCCGTGGAGAGAACGCCCGGCCTCAAGTCCTTGTGGACCGGATTGATGACCAGACTCAAACTGGAGGTGTAGACGGGAGTGGAGAAATCGACTCGACGCTTGCGGTCTTCGTTGACACCGAACACTGCGATGACCGCGTGCGCCTCCTCGTTCTCCAAGGCGGCCATCAGGGATCCATAGCGCCTGATGATCCACCGCAGGACCACATTGGGGTCGTCGCCTTCCGCGGCGATGGAGGCATTCACCTTCTCCACGATCTGGGCAGCCATTTCGGCTTCGGGGCCCACCAGGCCCTCGCCTCCCGTCTGGTAGAGGAGCGGCGCCTCGAAGGGAACCGTGGCGACCAGGACAACCTTGTCCTTCTTGATCGAAAGCAGGCTGCTCGGAGTTCCGCAACCTGCCAGAAACAGCAGTGCGGCGGGCAGTCCAAAAACGGGAAGCAGGTTCCTCTTCATTGCTCAACCAACCTCAAGTGAGAACAGACGCAGGATTTACGAAAGACCAGGATTTATACCAGATATACCCGACTCGCGGCAATCGGCCCGGGCAACGGGGATGGCCGCCTTAGTTTCCCAATGGAGTCTGCGGAACCGGCACCCATACCGAGTGCCCATGCGCCGGCGCGGCTCGTCCTCAAGTTCGAGACGGCGGTCTCCGTGCAATGCCGGACTTGGTTCGCGACTATCTACGAGTAGTAGGGATTCTCCCCGGTTGTGTGGTCGGTCGTGTCCACGACCTCGACGATCTCGGGGACCACCTCCTTGATGCGGGTCTCGATTCCTTCCTTCAGGGTCACGTCTGCCATACCGCAACCGTGGCAGCCCCCGCCGAAAGAGAGATAGACCTTGCTCTTGCGAACTCCGAGGAGATGAACCTGTCCCCCGTGAGCGGCAATGGCAGGATTGATTTCCGTATCCAGCAATCTCTGAACCCGTTCCACCACCGGTCCGGTAAGGTCCTTTCTCGGGCCTTCGCCCAACGTTGGAACCGTCGGCTTGTTGGGATTTTGGAACTTGAAGCCGCTCCTCAGGATCTTGTCCTCGAAGTCGACGGTGGCCCCGTTCAGGTTCTCGGCGCTCCTGGGGTCCAGGATCACCCGGAATTCACCGGAATCGACGACCAGATCCTCCGGGCTCTGCTCCTCGGCCGTGATCAATTGCATGCTGTATTGAAATTCGGCCGTGCCGTTGGCCGTGGCCTGAACTCGAAGGGCCGGATTCTTGCCCTGCTGTTGCCGGATCACAGCCAGGACCTGCTCTTTGGCTTCATTGGTAAAGATAATCATTGAAAAATACCCCGCGCGGAATTCGCATGTTGGAACCGCAACACAGATTCTAACTCAGAAAAGGGTTTCTTCCAATTTATCTCTAAGGGAGTGTGCAAAAACGGATCACTTTCGGGAAAAAAAAGGAATCTTGCCATCCTGGTCGCCAATGCCAGGTTGACCCCGGCGCCACCTTGGGCGCAGGATAGTTGCTGGCAAGGGTGATGTGGCGCGTCCTGCGTGACGCTTTGCGAGGGGCTCTACGGTAGACTTTTGTCCCGCCCCCAGATTTCAGGAGGAAGATTCTCGATGCCAAGATCAACCGGTTTGCATAAAGCTTGGAAGTGTTTCGACGCCGCTCTGTCCTTCGGCGCCGGCATGGCTTTCGACACCATTCAGTTCTTCAACAACTATCGGCCCAACCCGTCCTTCACGCCCAAGTGGTCCGACAAACCTCTACTCAAGTCGTGGGAGAAGACCAAACCCACTCTGGGTTGGCCCCGGAAGACCGATTCTCTCTGCCCCAAGTGCGTGGTCGAAGCCCGGGAAAAGATCATCGAGGGCCAGGAAGACTACCGGATCCTGATCAACGAGAAGGTGGGCGAGATCAAGGCCACCATCATTGAGCGGGAAGGGCAGGTCTGGATGGTCAAGGAATGCCCCATCCACGGGAAGTGCGAGGACCTGATGGCCATCGACTCCAAGTTCCTCAGCTGGATCGAGGCCAACTTCCCGGGTCGGGATATCCGGTCCCACAATGACTCCACCCTCCACAACCACGGGTCCAGCACCATCAAGCACGGGCGGGGAAGCGTCCTGACGGTCGACCTCACCAACCGTTGCAACATGATGTGCGACCCCTGCTTCATGGATGCCAACCAGGTGGGTTACGTCCACGAGCTGGAATGGGAGGAGATCAAGGAGATCCTGGACAACTCGCTGCAGATCAAGCCCCGCAGGCAGATGTCCGTACAGTTCTCGGGCGGCGAGCCCACCATGTCGCCCCATTTCTTCCGGGCCCTCAAGTACTCCCGCAAGATCGGTTACAACAGCGTCCAGGCGGCCACCAACGGGATCGAGTTCGCCAAGAGCCTGGAGTTTTCCAGGAAGGCGTACGAGGCCGGACTGCGCTACACCTATCTGCAATTCGACGGCATCGGCAACGACGCCAACAGTCACCGGCACATCGGAAACCTGTTCGATGTGAAGATCAAGGCCATCGACAACATCCACAAGGCGGGAATCGAGGTCATTCTGGTGACGACGCTGGTCAACGACGTGAACAACGACCAGGTCGGACCCATCATCCGCTTCGCCATGGACAACCCCAAGAAGGTGGCCTTCATCGCCTTCCAGCCCGTCTCCTTCACCGGCAGGGATGAGGCCATCACCGACGAGCGGCGGCTCCGCCAGCGGTACACCCTGTCTCACCTGGCCCAGGACGTGAAGGGCCAAGTAGGACTCACCGAGCCCACCCGTGACTGGTTTCCGCTGTCCCTGATGGGCGCGTTTGCCGACTTTGCCGACGTGGCCCATGGTCCCAACGCCGATTGGGGTCAGGTCAGTTGCGGCTGCCATCCGAATTGCGGCGTGGGAACCGCCATGATGATCGACAAGGAGACCAAAGAGGCGGCTCCGGTTCCCCAGTTCCTGAACATCCCCGGGCTGGTCAAGGACATGCAGAAGGTGACCGACGCGGCCCGGAGCACCAAATTCTCGAATTTCATGATCGGTCTGGCCGTGCTGAAGAACTACAGCCCCTTCAATGCGCCGTCCCGTCTCACTCTGATCGACATCCTCAGGAAGTTCGACAAGAGCTTCGGTCTGAGCGGAAAGGATTACGGCCAGGGCAAGAAGCGAAGGGACGATCCCTGGAACTTCCTCTTCGTGGCCGGCATGTGGTTTCAGGACCTGTTCAACTACGACTTCCGCCGCACCGAGATGTGCATCATCCCCTACGCCACCCAGGAGGGAGAGATCTCCTTCTGTGCCTACAACACGGGCCATGGCTGGCGGCAGATCATCGAGAACATGCACAAGAACGCGACCGTCGCCCAGTGGTACAAGGAGAACGGCCGTCATCAGATCTTCGCCGGTGGAAAGGATGCGCCGTTGCAGAGTTACGATCACTCGTTGCAGATCCGGGGCGACGACGCGGCGCGCGTCCGCGACCGTGGCGACAAACCCCAGACCGCCCGCGACGAGAAGATGGCGCGGCGCAAGGCCTTGCGGGAGCAGGCGGCGGTGCGGGAGTACTATGAGGAGATAGTGCTCAAGAAAAAGAAGAAGAACGACCTGGTGACCCTGAATGTCGGCTGATCCGGCGCCTGCCGGCTCGGTTCCGACCGTCATCGACACGAATGGAGGCTCGCGGTTCGCCGCCAGCCTCCATTTTTGCGTTCAGGTGGCGCTCCTCGGGCTGTTGAAGCCGGGGACCTCCGGCTGTTGCACCGACAAGGAGGCTTGATCGTGACCCAACTCGCCGAACGAAGATGTATCCCCTGCCGAGGCGGAGTTTCGCCGCTGACGGCCGACGGGATCGCACCCCTTCTGGACCAGTTGCAAGGATGGGAGGTGGTCGGGGACCATCACCTGCGCAAGCTGGTTCGATTCCCCGATTTCGAAAACGCGCTGGCCTTCGTCAACCAGGTCGGAGAAGTCGCCGAAGCGGAAGACCACCACCCGGACATCTATCTGGCCTGGGGCAAGGTGGAGATCACCCTCTGGACCCACAAGATCGACGGCCTGACCGAGAGCGACTTCGTCCTGGCCGCCAAGATCGACCGGATGACGGCCAGCTGAGTTAGATCGAGTCGCATCGGCTCGTGACAGATATCTCCCCGTTGAACCCAGCCTCCGATAATCGGCGGACGTAGGTAAGCGAATAGCGACACCATCGGTCGGAATATGGCGGAGGTCGAATGCCGTAAAGACCATTGCCACCGGCTAATCGGGTTTGAATTTGGTCTTGGTCGGAGACGCTCAATCGAGTTGAGGGTGTAAAGACCGTGCGCTACTGACACGTGCAGGTGATGGCCCGTAATAGGCTGCTTGAGCTCTTCCAGAATCTGCAGGTGTGGAAGCGGCAAGGTGTGCGTGCACCGCACAAACCTCTGCTACTACTGCTGGCGCTCGGGCGCGTCATGAACAATGAGGAACGCCTCGTCTCCTACCCCGAGATAGAGGGGCGGATGAAGGAGTTGCTGCGACGCTTCGGTCCACCTCGCCACAGTTACCATCCGGAGTTTCCGTTCAGCCGGTTACCTAGAGACCAACTTTGGGAGATTCCCGGATGCGAAAACCTGTACTGCCCACCGGGGCGGGACTTTCGCGTCCGGGATTTACGAAAACGTGGCGTCAAGGGCGGATTCCCCGAGTGGGTATACAAATTATTGCGTCGCCACTCGGAAATTGCGCGAGAAGCCGCGCAGGGACTCTTGGACTCACATTTTCCAGAGTCGTTGCACAATGAAATCCGCGTCGCCACTGGTATTCCGTACGCATGGGAAGTTCGAGAGACGCCGGTCCGCCGGCGCGACCCAGCTTTCCGGCGCCATGTGTTGCGCGAATATCAGTACCGATGTGCCATCTGCAACTTCGACGTGCGACTCGGAGATGACCTGATCGGTGTGGAGGCTGCACATATCAAGTGGGTGGCGGCTGGCGGACCGGACACGGTAGCAAACGGATTGGCGTTGTGCGGGCTTCACCATAAGGCATTTGACCGAGGTGCATTTGGTCTGGAAGGCGCTGGTGCGGACTACAAGGTGCTCGTTTCCAGCGAAATCCACGGTCGGCGCGATCCGGTTCGGTGGTTTCTCGATTACCATGGAAAGCCCCTCCGTACTCCTCGGAACCGTTTGGTGGACCCGAGACCTGAGTTCGTGAACTGGCACTACAAGGAAGTATTCCGCCGTCCGCCGCTGACCTGATACTTCGACAGATTTCATGTCCGACCGTGATCTTGGAGGGTCGCGGGCGAAAATCAACGATCGATCGACCGGAATATCCGGAAGACCTCCGGTACCGTCGGAGATAATGCGAACCGTAGAGGCGCTGGACTATCGAGAGTCGTCAGATCAGAGCACGATCAGGTTCTGATCCGATCCAGTCGGCGTAACATCCGGGTGGTTCTTCCGGATGAAGGTCAGGTAGGGCTCTCCGCCGGCCGGTTGGTTCAGGTGATAGTCGATCTCCGACTCCACCACCTCCAAGCAGTTCAGGAGATCGGAGACCCGGAGCGACGATTGGAGTTCTTCCCTCGTCTTCTCCAGCATTTCCTGTACCGCCCGAATCAAGGACGAAACCATGGGATCCGGCGACGTTTGCTCGTAGATGACCCCTCGGTCCTCGGACCGGTAGGTCTTTCGCAACAGCCGGACCGCTTCCAACACGTGCCGGTCTTGAAAGCTGCGCAGCCCCTGACCGTACCGCAGGATCTCCACCTCGACCCGGTCGATGAGCGGCCGATACGTCTGAAGATTCCGGTAGAGCCGCATACGGCGGTCCGTATCCTCCTCCTGGCGGAGTTGGTGAACGTATTTCTTCGCCGCCTGATGGCCATGGCCTTCCGTCAGGTAGACGCAATCGGGGGGACAGGGGATTTCCACCACCCGCATTCGGCCGCAACAGGGGGCGCAGATGAGTGTGCCCTTGGCCGGACATCGGCGCTTTCCCTTTCTGCTATTGCACAGGATGCACTTCATGCCGCTGAGACTTCCCGCATTCTCGAATGCTCCGCCAAAATATCACCATGGGGCCGGATTAGCTTACCTGACCTTTGGACTCTGATCGCAATCCTGCATCCAGTCAGTCTCGGCCGCGGTTAGAACCAAGGTGCTCATAGTGGCTATACTGTCTGCGTGGCGAAACGACTCTTCACTCTGGCGGAAGCCAGAAAAATCCTGCCTCTGGTCAGAAAGCTGGTGGCGGTCGGCATGAATCTGTCCAGCGAGATTTCCCGCTACAAGGAAGCCGTCCAGGAACTGGCCAAGAGTGCCGACCTCAACCGCGGCAGCCCGGAAGGCACGGCCTACGTGGAGCGTCTACTGCAACTGCAATCGTGCGTCGCCCGGCTTCAGGGCCTGGGTTGTCTGGTCAAGAGCGTGGATCAGGGGCTCGTCGATTTCCCCCATCTCAAGGAAGGGCGCGAGGTCTACCTCTGCTGGAAACACGGCGAAGAAGACATCTCCTACTGGCATGAGATCGACACCGGTTTCGCGGACCGCAAGCGGATTTCCGAGGACTGAAGACGGAGGTTGACATGAGACAGAAACATCTCGTTCTCGGGGTTTTCGGACCGCTGCTGTTCCTGGCCCTGAATCACTGTTCCAGGAACCTGGAGGAGCCCCCCGCCGGCGGTCCGGTCTCTCCCGGGACGGTCGCGGCGGCGGCCGCTTCCGGAGGCCTCCTCTTCTCAGCTCCCGACGGATGGATCGCGGAAACACCGGCGTCCTCGATGCGGAAGGCCCAGTATCGCCTTCCCCGCGTGGGCGGGGACCCCGAAGACGGCGAGCTGGTCGTGTTTCACTTCCCCGGGCAGGGGGGCTCGGCCGAGGCCAACATCAAACGCTGGGTCGGGCAGTTCAGTCCGGACGAAACCGCCGGTGGCCCGCCCGCTGCCGAGATCACGTCTCAGACAGCCAATGGAGTCTCGCTGATCTTGGTGGACGTCTCGGGCAGCTACCGTCCATCGTCGGGTCCCATGATGCGGCCGGGAGATCCCAGGAAGGGCTATCGGATGCTGGCCGCCATCGCCCAGACGCCGTCGGGACCCTGGTTCTTCAAGCTCACCGGACCCCGGAAAACCATCGACAAGTGGCACCAGGACTTCCTGGCGTTTCTGGGCACCATCCGTCCCCGCGGTTGAAGCCGCCGCCGTGAAACACACGACGCGGAATCCGTCACTGCCGGGGGGCCTTCTCCTCCTGCTCATCGCCGTCTCATCGCTGGCCCTGGTCCAGCCGTCTTCGAACCAAGCCTCGCCGTCGATCCGGCAGGATCGGGCGCGGGAGATCATGGACCGGGTCGACCAGATGATGCGCGGAGAGTCTTCAAAGGGAACCGTGGAGATGAAGGTGGCGACCCGGAGATGGAACCGCAGCATGACCCTCCAGATCTGGTCCCAGGGAACCGACAAGGCCCTGATTCGGATCCTGGCTCCCAGGAAGAACCGCGGCACCGCCACCTTGCGGGTGGGTTCCAACATGTGGAACTACCTGTCCAAGATCGAGCGGGTCATCCGCGTCCCCATGTCCATGATGATGGGCTCCTGGATGGGGTCCCATCTCACCAACGACGATCTGGTCAAGGAGAGCCGCCTGGTTCGAGACTACGGCATCCGGATCTCCTTCGAAGGAGAGCGGGAGGGGATTCCGGTCTGGGAGTTCGAGCTCGTTCCCAAGCCGGAGGCAGCGGTGGTCTGGGGCCGGATCGTCTACCGGGTCCGGCAGGCGGACCTGTTGCCGGTCTGGGCGCGCTACTATGGCGAGGACGAGTCGCTGAAACGAACCATGAGCTTCTCGGACTACGCTGTCATGGGAGGGCGGCGGATTCCCACCCGCATGAGTATCGTTCCCGAGGACAAGCAGGGGGAGTTCACCGAGATGGTCTACAAGGACCTCTCCTTTGACGTCCCGATCACCGAAAAGACCTTCTCCCTTGCCAACCTGCGGGCGAGACCATGATGGTGTTTCTCCTGGGGTGGAGGAATCTCTGGAGAAACCCTCTCCGCAGTCTCATCACCATCGGCGGCCTGGCCTCCGGGTACGCCGTGTTGATGTTCCTGGTCAGTCTCACCGAAGGCATGCTGGTCCAGATGGTCGACAACGGCACCGATCTCCTGGTGGGACACGTCCAGATCCAACACCAGGACTATCTGCCCGACCGGGACCTGTACGAAACGTTGGGAGGCAGCGGGGGAACCGACTGGCGGGCCCTCACCGAGAGACTGCTCGACGAGCCCGAGGTGGTGGCTGCCACGGCTCGGATTCACACCGCCGGCCTGGCGTCCACGGGCGAATACTCCTCCGGAGTCGCGATCGTGGGAATTGACCCCGTCCAGGAAGCCCAGGTCAGCGGGTTGCAGGGGCATGGAAGTCAGAAGAATCTCCAGGGACGGGGCCTGCTTCTGGGGGAAGCCTTGGAACAGGAGCTGGTTGCCGGCATGGGAACCGAAATCGCCCTGGTGACCCAGGCCGCCGATGGAACCATCGGCAACGACCTCTACCGGAATCGGGGCACGCTGCACACGGGCATGGCGTTGCTGGACCGGTCGCTGACCCTGGTCCACCTGACGGATCTTCAAGAGCTGTTGGCGCTGGCGCCCGAGCGGATTCACGAAATTGCGCTCAAGCTTCGCGACCCCGGCGACGCTGAGAGGGTTGCGGCCAGATTGAACGATTCGGGAATCCTTCCGCCCGGCGCCGTGGCCCGGAGCTGGAGGAGTCTTCTTCCCACGCTGAGCGACTACCTGGACATGGCGGGCGCCAGCTACGTGTTCATGATCGGCCTGGTGGCTCTTTTCGCGGCGTTGGGTGTCTTGAACACCATGCTCATGTCGGTTTTCGAGCGGGTTCGGGAGCTGGGGATGCTCTCGGCCCTGGGCATGCGCCCGGCCCGGGTGGTCCTCACCGTCCTTTCCGAGAGTCTGGCTCTGGCGGCGGTCGGCCTGGGCGTGGGCCTGGCGCTGGGCAGCCTGCTGGTCTGGCACCTGAGTGCCACCGGGCTGGACCTGCGATCCTGGATGGGCGAGATCTCAATGCTGGAAACCCGGATGGATCCTGTGATTCCCGTCGTCTGGTCGTGGAACGCCGTGTGGTGGCCGGCGGTGGGGTTGGTTCTGGCGACCGTCATCGCCTCGCTGCTCCCGGCTCTGCGGGCCGCGTTCGTGAGTCCGGTCCTGGCCATGAGGAATCTGTCGAAGGCCTGACGGCATGAAGATCGTCTTCAAGCTGGCCTGGAGAAATCTGGGACGCAATCGGCGCCGGACCATACTCACCGTGGTCACGGTGGCGCTGGGTCTGGCGTTGCTGCTGGTCACCCTGGGCCTGGGAGACGGCAGCCATCTCCAGATGATCGACAATGCCGTCCGCATGGGTTCCGGTCACGTTCTGATCCAGAGCCAGGGTTATCACGCCCACGGCGGCGTTCAGAGAGCGTTGGGAGAGGGGATCCGGTCCCGGGTCCGAGACTGGATCGAGCAGCCGAGCCACGACTCGCCGGTTCAGACCGTGGTGGAGCGAGTCCTTGCCTCGGGGCTCGCATCCTCTGCCGACGGCTCCACGGGGGTCCGGATCATCGGCACCCAGCCCGGGCCCGAGAGTGAGGCCTCCAAGTTCGGCGAGAAGCTGGTGGCGGGAGAGTTTCTGCGCCCCGGCTCAGGAGGCCAGGCTGTGGTCGGCGCCGGTGTGGCCAGAAAGCTCCGGGTCGGTCTGGGCTCGAAGTTCGTGGTCCTCTCCCAGGCCTCGGGCAGCTCCGAACTCCAGTCCCGGCTCCTCAGGGTCCGCGGAATCCTGCAGACAGGATTGGAGGATCTGGACCAGCGACTGGTGATCGTCCCGTTGGACGTTGCCCAGGAGCTGTTGCTGCTGCCCGGTCAGGTCCATCAGATCGCCGTCTTTCTGGAAGACGTCGAAGCAGCGGGAGTGCTGGCCCGGCGCGGCCGGAATCTCCTGCCCGACTCGGCCGAAGTGCTGGACTGGACGGAGGCCATGCCGGAGCTCACCGAATTCATACGCATCGACGATGCCGGAAACTACCTGTTCAACGGCATCTTCCTTCTCCTCATCGCCTTCGTGGTCCTCAACACGCTGCTGATGTCGGCGCTGGAACGGAGGCGGGAGTTTGCTCTCCTGGACGCGCTGGGCCTAGCCCCTGCCGGCCGGTTCTTCATGATGTTCACCGAGGCGGTCCTGTTGGCCCTGCTCTCGACGGCCGTGGGCATGGGCCTGGGATACGGTGCACACTTGTACCTGGAATCCGCCGGGCTGCCCCTGGACGCCTTCTACGAAGGGGAAGGGGAGCTTTCCGCCGCCGGAGCGGTGATGGACCCGGTACTCTACTCGCGGTTATCGGCCGAACGAGTCTTTGCCTCCGCTGCCGTCATCGTGTTTTTGACCCTGGTTCTGGCCCTGGCTCCGGCATGGCGCGCGGGCCGCCGGGTCAGCGTCCAGCTGTTGGGACGGATGTGACCATGCTCCATGCCAGCGAATCGGACCTGCTTCGGCTCGAGGACGTCTCGCGCGTCTACCGGCAAGGGGAGCAGACGGTCCACGCCCTGCGGCAGGTCAGCCTGACCGTCCGGAGTGGCGAACTGGTGGCCGTCGCGGGTCCATCCGGATCGGGCAAGACCACCTTGCTCAACGTCTCCTGTGGAATCGACCATCCCACCGGCGGCCGCGTTCGTCTGCAAGGGATCGATCTGGCGCAGAGAAGCCGCAAACAACTGACTCGGCTCCGGCTCGAGCGGGTCGGCTTCATCTTTCAGGCCAACAATCTGTTGCCGGTGCTGACGGTGGAGGAAAACGCCGAATTCATTCTCCTGCTTCGAGGAGTCCCCCGTCGCCAACGCCGGGAAAAGGTCCGGGCCATTCTGGAGGAGGTAGGATTGGATGGACTGGAAGACCGAAAGCCGGACCAGCTCTCCGGGGGACAACAGCAGCGGGTGGCGGTGGCGCGTGCGGTGGTGGCGGAGCCACCGCTGATTCTGGCCGATGAGCCCACGGCCAACCTGGACAGCCGCACGGCCCTCTCCCTGCTGGATCTGATGGAAAGGCTCAACCGGGACAACGGGACGACCTTCATCTTCTCCACCCACGATCCCAGGGTCATGGAACGGGCCAGGAGAACCATCCGCTTGGTGGATGGGGAAGTCGATGCCGACGAAAGGCGTTAACACGTGGTCATGGCTGCGGCTGCTTCCTCCGTTCTGGCTGTTGGCCACGCTTGGGCTCCAGGCCCAGGATCTGGACTGGGGTGGATCGATCCGGTCCTATCTCTTCCTGAGAGAGAGGACGGCACCGGCAGCCAGGCGTGATTCCGAGCTGGCCATACTCCGGCTGACCTCCGATCTGGAACTCTCCCGACGGGCCCGCGTCGAATCCCACGTCATACTGAATTTCCTTTCTCCTCCCTTGTCCACTTCGGCCGATCTCGCTGATTCCTCGGCGGCCCTCTATCTGCCGTTGGAGAACCGCCTGATGAACCGGCCGGAGGGGCGCCTGTTGGCCGCTTTCGATCGCCTGAACGTGGAGGTGGAGTTCGACGCGCTGAACGTTATCGTGGGGAGGCAGGCACTCACTTGGGGTGTCAGTTACTTCTGGCCGGCTCTGGACCTCTTCGCTCCCTTCGCTCCCCAGCGCCTCGACCGCGACTACAAGCCCGGCATCGATGCCGTTCGTGGGGTTTTGCGCCTGGGGCAGTTCTCCGAGTTGGAGGTCGTGGCCGCCTCACTGGGTCCTGAGCCCGGAGAGGACGGCGCTGCCGGGTTCCAACTTCGGCTGAACGCCGGTGCGGTGGACGTGGGGGTCATGGGGGGCAGTTTCCACGGTGATGACGTCGCCGGCCTTTTCTTGACTTCGGACCTTGCCGGGACCGGCTTGCGGGGTGAGGTCAGTTGGACACGGTCGGGAGACGGGGCGGATGCGGAACGGAACCGGGAGTCCTTCTGGCGAGGTTCGGTGGGAGTCGATCGGCAGTTGACGCCTTACCTGACCCTGATTCTGGAGGGAGCCTATAACGGGTATGGAACCGCCTCGCCCGGAGAGTACCCTCTCTACTACGACTCGGACCGGATATCCCGGGGGGA
Organism: Acidobacteriota bacterium; assembly: GCA_965263035.1. Taxonomy (GTDB): domain Bacteria; phylum Acidobacteriota; class UBA6911; order RPQK01; family JAJDTT01; genus JAJDTT01. Next base: position 1,193,834 of record OZ253580.1, on the reverse strand, counting down.
GGTCAACGGGACGGGCCGGCTCTATGGAGGGGTCTCGCTGGCTCTGCTCCTGCACCCTCTTTGCACCTTTTCCACCACCGCACTCGTCAACGGCAGCGATGGCTCCCTCCTCTGGCTGCCCTCCCTGACCTGGTCCACCGGCAATGACTCGGAGTTCCTGATCGGGGGCCAGCTCGGATTCGGCGCCGGTTCTGGAACGGAGCGCAGTCCCGGGACCGAGTACGGAGGGGTACCCCGGACTCTCTTCTTCGGTTTCAAGCAATATTTCTGACGGCGCACGCAGCTCCCGAAGACAAACTGGCTGAACGAGCTGGAGTCCCCCGGGGCGGGGGGAGTCCCCGGGGGCCAGACCTTTGGAGCAGAATCCTTTGACATCAGACTGCCGTGATATTGTCGCGGCACGTCATGCGAATCCTCCCTTGCTTGCTGTTGCTCCTGAGCGGACCCGCGTTCGGACAACCGCCCCCGGTCACGGACGATGCACCGGAGGGCGTCCGGATCACTCCACTCGCCAGAGCTTTCCAGCCGGGGGAGGTGATGCTGGTCACCCTGACCGCTCCCCGCCGCGTGGACCGGGTCGCAGTGCGGGTGTTCCAGCAGAACCTGCCGCTTGAGCCCGGCTTGGGAGGAGTTCCGGCCAACTGGTGGGCCCTGGTTGGAATCGATCTGAATACCAAGCCGGGAGGCTATGTCCTTCGGTTCGACCTCTACGGGCAGGACCGCATTTTTGCCCGGGCGGATCACGGCATCACGGTCAAGAAGAAGAATTTCCCGACGCGCAAGCTCAATCTGCCTGAAAAATTCGTGACTCCTCCCAAAGCGTCCCTGGCCAGAATCAAACGGGAATCGCGGCTCGTCTCCGGGATATTCGCCGAAGTGGGTAGCGAGAGGCACTGGTCCGGATTCTTCCTCCGGCCCGTTCCGGGACGCGCCAACAGCAGTTTCGGAAAGAGGAGCATCCTCAACGGAAAGCCTCGGAGCCCTCATAGCGGGACCGACTTTCGCGCCTCCCGGGGCACTCCGGTCAAGAGTCCCAACGCCGGGGTGACGGTTCTGGTCCAGGATCTTTACTATGCGGGAAACACGGTGATTCTGGACCACGGCCAGGGCTTGTATTCCTATTTCGCCCACCTCGATAATTTTACGGTCAAGAAGGGTGACCGCGTGGAGCGGGGAGACCTCATCGGTCATGTCGGGTCCACGGGCCGGGTCACGGGTCCGCACCTTCATTGGTCCGTTCGGCTCCGGAAAGCCCGGGTCGACCCGCTTTCGCTCATGGAGATTCTCGCCCGCTTCGAATCGAGCTGAAGCCGCGGCGAAACGCTCTCCTCCGGATTGCATTGGGGGCCGGGCACCGGAACGCCTCTCGCCGCCGGCCGACAGGGTACGACAGATGCAGTTTCGGATCGCCTTGGCGGCCATGGCCTGGATGGCCGTGGAAGTGGAGGACGACTACCGCCGGGACTTCACGGGCGCCCTCATGCGGGTCGACTATTTCCACACCGGAACGGCCTCGAGGGAGCGTTTCAGCCTGGATCGAATTCAGGGCGAAGGCCCCTGGGCCGGAAATCCGCGACGTCTGCTGGATTCGACAGGCTTGGGCAAATACCGGTTCCAACTGGTGGTTCCCGATTCGGGTCGAATCCTGTTCTCCCGAGGGTTCTCCAGCATCTACGGGGAGTGGGAGACGACGGAGGAGGCCAGGCAGGAAATCTGGCGCACCTTCCCGGAAGCGGTCTGCTTTCCGGAGCCGCGGCGAACCGTCCGGTTGGAGCTCTACAAGCGGGACCGGCGACAGGCGTTCCAGCCGGTCTGGGACGTTCTCATCGACCCGAGCTCCAACGAGGTGGACCGTTCTCCAACCACGTCCCCCGATGAGACCACGTTGATGCGAAACGGTCCCTCTTCCGACAAGGTGGACCTCCTCTTTCTGGGAGACGGGTATCCGGAAGAAGAAAAGTTCAGGCGGGACAGCCGGCGCCTCGCCGAAGCCCTCTTCCGGGTCGAACCCTTCGCCTCCCGCCGGACCGACTTCAACGTCCGGAGTCTCTTTACGCCCGCGGTGGCCGCGGGCGTGTCCCGGCCCGGCGCCGGCGTTGTCAGGAATTCGCCCCTGGGCGCCCGTTACGATGCGCTTGGGTTGAAGCGCTACATCCTGACCACCGACGAGCGGGCCTGGCGGAACGCGGCGGCGTCCGTTCCCAGTGACTTCGTGGTCATCCTGGTCAATAACCAGGAGTACGGAGGAGGGGGGATTTTCAACCTGTATGCGGCGGTCGCCGCGGATTCTTCCTACAGCTCCCACCTACTGGTGCACGAGTTCGGGCATCTCTTCGCCGGTCTTGGAGACGAGTACTTCACCTCGACCGTGGCCTATCTGGACCTGATGGCGCCCGGCGTGGAGCCTTGGGAGCCGAACATCACGGCTCTGCTGGACCCGGCCCGGCTCAAATGGGGCCATCTGGTGCAGGAGGAAACGCCGCTTCCCACTCCGTGGGACAAGCAGGGGCACGAGCTCAGGAGCCGCGATAACGAAAAGAATTCGGTTGCTGCGCCGAAAGTTTTGCAGATGGAGCCTTATGCGGGGGTCGTCGGCGCTTTCGAAGGAGCCAGCTACACCTCCATGGGGCTTTATCGTCCAGCATTGACTTGCGTGATGTTCAGCCGCAATGAGCCCGAATTCTGTCCGGTCTGCAGGGAAGCCATCGAAAGGATGATCGATTTCCACGTCAAGTAACGGGCCGCGATCCGGCGGAGGGGAGGATATGCGTTTGGAACAGATCAGGAGAATCGGAGTGGCGGGAGCGGGGACCATGGGGACGGGCATCGCCCAGCTCTTCGCCCAGTCGGGCTTCCAAGTCACCTGGTACAACCGATCGGCCGCCGGCATCGAGCGGGGCCTCGGCGGGGTCCGCCGGAACCAGGAAATCCTCATCGAATCGGGCGCCCTTTCGGCTGGGGAAGCCAGAGATTCCATGACCCGCCTGAAGTCCACGCTGGAGCTTTCCGACCTGGCCCCGGTCGATTTCGTGATCGAGTCCATCGCCGAAGACCTGGACGCCAAGAACCAACTCTTCCGCTCTTTGACTCGAATTTGCCGTCCCGATGCCATCTTGACCACCAACACTTCGTGGTTGAGCATCTCCCGGATGGCGGAGGCGGGATCCCCGCCCGAACGTTTTGCCGGTCTCCATTTCCTGAATCCCGCCCACATCATTCCGCTGGTGGAGGTCATCCCGGGAAAGGCCACCTCCGACCGGACCATCGACTTGGTCATGAACTTGGCCCGCAGGATCGGGAAACAGCCGATCGTGGTGCGCAAAGAGGTCCCCGGATATGTCACCGTCCGGCTCCAGGCCGCCGTGGTCCGGGAGGCGGTTCACCTGGTGGAGGAGGGCGTCGTCACCAGCGAAGAGATCGATACGGCGATGAAGGACGGATTGGGAATGCGATGGGCTCTGCTGGGTCCCCTGGAGATCGCCGATCTGGGCGGCCTGGACGTGTTCAACATCGTCACCCGGAACTTGAACCCTCACCTGTCGGCGGCCCGGGGAGGTCTCCGACTGCTGGAAACCCTGGTGGCATCGGGTCGGTTGGGCATCAAGAGCGGCGGCGGCTTTTACGAATATTCCGGCGACGAATCGGGGAAAGTCCTGGACGACAGGGACCGGAGGCTTCTGAAGCTGCTCCAGATCAAGTCGGAGTGAAGCCGGAGCGAACGCCGCCGCCGATGGTGAATCTTTTCTGAGGGGCTGTTGGCAGGGGGCAGCATCCGGTAGGCTCGGCACCGCGGATGTCAGACATGATCCAGCCTCACTCCTTCCGCTCCAGCTCGGAGGCGGTGCGCACGTCGACCGGCATCGTCATTCCCGTTTTCTTTCCACCCGGGGTGGATCGGCAGGTGGGTCACGACCTGCTGGCGGACACCGTTGATGCCTGCGTCCGCCAAGTCGAACGGCCCGAGTCCGTCTGTTTGAGCGTGGACGGCGAACCCTACGGGAGAGACATTGGGGAGATCCTGTCCCGCCGGTTCCAGGTCCGGCTCACCTGGTGCCCCCGGAACAAAGGGAAACTCCAAGCCGTGCGGCGGGGCATGGAGGTGTTGCTGGAGGAAGGCGGCCATGACTATCTGGCCTCGCTGGACGCGGACGGGGACCACTTTCCTCACGAGCTCGCCAACGGGATCCGGTCGGCCCAATACGCGCGCCGGCGGGAACCGGATCTGGAGATCCTGGTGCTGGGGAGAAGAATCACCAGGCATCGGCCCATGGGTCTCATGCGGGGCGAGATGGAGGAATTGGCGGACCGCGTTCTACTGGACGCCCTGGCCTATTCCGCCACGGTCCAGGGGCGTCCTTTGCGGCTCGAATACGCCACGGTGCTGGAGGAGTTTCCCGATTTCCACTCCGGATTCAAGATACTCACCCGCGATCTTGCCCGGCAGGTCTTCCTGACCGGGCCGAATCTGTGCGGGGGCACGGAGGACGCCTATTTCAGGCACGGCTGCGAGTCGGTGGTGACGGTGGAGAGTCTCCTGGCCGGCGCCTGTCTGGTGGTGTTCAATCGGACCACACTCAACGAGCCGGTCATTTCCTCGTTCGGGCTTCTGGAGCGCACCCGCATGGTGGCCGACAAGATCGTCTGGCCCTGCCGCCGTCTGGGAATCCCCGGCCATTTCGTCCGGCAGTGGCTCCGAAACCATCTGCCCCGGCTCCTGTTGAACACCCTCACGCCCCAGGGGAGAGGTGAGTTGAAGCAGATCCGCCGGCTCGTCCTGGAGGATCTGGGACTGGAAGACGCTCCCGAAGAGCCCATCGAGGGTCCCCAGATCGTGTAGCCGGCTCCCACCGGATGTCGGCCGGCACCGTGAGTCGATCCTGAAACCTGCGACGATTCGCGAGATCTTTCAGGAGACCTGCAGGACGCCCTTGATGTAGGCCGCGTCCCTGGAGTCGCCGCCGAAGGCGCCCCTCACCGTCTCCAAGGTCGGATAGCGGTGAGTGATGAGGGATCGGACGTCCACTTGACCCGTCTGAATCAGCTCTACGGCCCGGGTCGTGGTCTCGGACCGCCGGGTCGCCGGGTTCAGCATGCCCGAGGCTCCCACCGAGACCACCAGCGTCGGTTCCAGAAAGAGCAGGCGATTGATGACGCTCAGATCGGTCCCCTGGTGCCCGTGCCCGTAGAGCAGCACGGTAGCCTGCTTGCGAACCAGTGAGGAAATGGTCCGAAAGGCGGCTCCGCTTCCGGTGGCCTCGATGAGCAGGTCGATCTTCCGGCCCCGGGTCAGGTGCGAGACCATTTCCACCAGATCGGATTGGGCCACGTCCAAAGGCGTTCCTCCGAGGCGTTCCACCAGGTTCAACTTCTCCGGGACACGATCGGCCACCAGAACGGTCCCTTCGAATCCCACTTCTCTCCGGAGGTTCTGCAGGAACAGAAGGCCGGCCGGTCCGGCGCCCAGGATCAGGACGTTTTCCATGGTTCGCGATCCATGAGATTCTGGATGGAACATGTAGCGGGCAGGGGTGCGAACCACCCGGTCGAGGGCGTGGAGGATACATCCCAGAGGTTCCGACAGGGCGGTTTCCGGGAATCCCATCTCTCCCTCCAGCCGGACCGCGTTCACCGCGGGAATCGCGACCCGTTCCCGCATGGCTCCCGGAATTCCGGTGATGCCCAGTTCCTGATAGTGGAGACACTGGTGCGAGTCCCCGCCGGCACAGTACTCGCAGACCGGAGTGATCCGCTGGCTGTAGCAGTTCAGGCCCTGGTCCACGGCCACCCTGTCCCCCGGCGACAGATCTCGAACCCTGGCGCCCGCTTCCAGAACGGTTCCGCAGAACTCGTGCCCCAGGATCTGGGGCTGGACCGGGAGAGGGATCGGCCGGCCGCCGGCATCGGAGTTGTAGTTGGCTTCGCCCTGAAAGATGTGGAAGTCGGTGCCGCAGACGCCTACGGCCCCGACCTGGATCACGACGTCGTGATCTCCGCATTCCGGTTCCGGGACGTCGGCCACCTCGAGCTGTCCCGGGCGTTCCAGCAGTAGCGCCTTCATTGGAGTCCCGTGATGTTACCAGTCCGCCGCGGGGACTTTCACGCTCGCCGGCGGCGCGAGACTCCAGAATGCTCGACTTCGGAAACGGGGGACGCCGGAGGGGTCAGGAGGGATACCGAGACGTAGGCGAGAGTCGAGAGGATCACCGCCGGGAAGACGCGGTGGACCAGGGCAACCTCCGGGAGATGGGGCCAGACGATCAGGCAGGCGATCCCCGCGGCATAGGAGGTCAGCACCGCCCGGCCGTTGCCTCGGTTCCAATAGAGTCCGAACAGCAGGCTGGGCAGGAAGCAAGCGGCGTAAAGGCTCCCGGAGAATGCGGTGATGGAGACGACGCCCCCCGGAGGGTTCAACGCCACCAGGGCGGTCACCACGGCGAAGAGAGCGACGTAGACTCGAGTGCACTGCAGGATGGCGCGTTCGCTGCGGCCCTTCCAGATCAGGCCCACCAGATCCCGCTCGCAGGTGGAGGCCACGACCAGAAGCACCGAATCCAGAGAGGACATGGCGGCGGACACCATGGCCACGAAGAGAAAGGCGCTCACGAAGGGACCGAAGACCTCCCCCCCGGCCAGAAGCGCCGGCACGACCCGGTCCGTGTCTTCCAGCCCCGGGGGCAGAATCCGGCGCGCGAACAGCCCGATGGGCGTCAGCAGGCTGAACACCAGCAGAAATATTCCCGGTGAGATCCAGGTGCCGTGACGGACCGCCTTCCGGTTTTCCAGGGCGTAGAAGCGGGAGAGCTGCCTGGGCTCCACCAGTGCCTTGATGGTGGTGGCGAAGATGACGCCCAGCAGCAGAGTCAGCGGAAGCGGTCCCGCTACCGAGGAAGGAACCTGATCCACAACCTGGGAAATCGGCTCCCAGCCGCCGGCGGCCCGGTAAGTCCCCGTGAAGAGCACCACGGCGGCGACGATCATCATGCCGCCCTGGATCACATCGGTTCGGACTACCGAATGAAAGCCGCCCACCGCCGTGTAGAGCATGACGACGACCAGGACCATTCCGATGGCCGTCCAGTAGGGGACCTCCAGGACCGCCTCCAGCAGGTTGCCGATGCCTTTGAAGACCGCGGTCATGTAGATCACGCTGGAGAAGAGAACCAGCAGGGCCGCTCCCACCCGTGCCGGAGTGCTGGCATAGCGGAATCCGATGAAGTCGGGAACGGTGACCGAGCCCAGCGAGGCGGTCCGCTCCCGCAGCCGGGGCGCCACCCAGATCCAGGCCATCCAGGTGAAACCCACCGCGAAGGGCACCAGGAGCAACCAGGACAAGCCGTAGCTGTAGGCTTGGCCCGAGAAACCCACATAGCTGTTGGTACTGGCGTAGGTGGCGAAAAACGAGATCCCCAGCGTGACGCCTCCCAGGGACCGTCCGCCGACGAAGAAGTCCATCCAGCCTCGGGTCCGGCGTTGCCCGATCCAGGCGTGGTAGACCATGAGTGCCGTGTAGACTCCAAAGAGCGCCAGCACCAGGCCGTGTTCCCCGACCCAGGTCACGACGGGAGGCTCCTCGTCACCGGCCGCTCTCGCTCAGGAAGGCGGCCATGGTCTCGATATTTCGGGCGAAGGTTCGGGAGTTGATGATTCGCTCCAGCGGTGGCTTGTCTCCTCGAAAGACGGTCAGCCTCCCGTTCTCTTTCAGAGGGATCGCCCGATCATCGATGGTCACGACCATGTCTTCGGCTGCAAACAGGAATATTATCGGGTCGGCCTTGCCCACCGACCCCTCCTGGACCCACGCCCCGCGCGGGTCCAGGCTCTGCACCAGATTCCGGACCCGGCCGGACAGCTCCGGGCCCGAGGGAAACGAAGTCTCCCCCCGCCAGGGCGAGAGGCCGTGGAGGCGCTCCGGGCGTCCAATGGCCGAGGGGTCCTGGGAGAGCAGTGACCGGTATTCCTGCTCCGTCTTCTCCAGGCGGCTGCCGTCGGTCCAGAGACCGTAGTGGGTGATGACGCTCTCGGGCGAGTAGCTCAGCTCGTATCCGTCCAGCAGGCGGCTGGTTCCCTTTTCCATCCGGACCCGGCTCCCCTTGGTGACGAAGAGGGGCCGATTGGTGCCGAGCTCATAGAATCGAGCCAGACAGAGTGCGTCCGGACCGCATCGCCCGCCTTCCTCGCGCCAGGGTCCATCGGAGGGCAGGTTGGATTTCCGGAGGTACTCGACGGCCCGAGGAATCGGCTCCAGGTACTTCTTCCGGCCGGTCTCGCGGTACAGGACCAGGAGCATCTGCAGGACCGACTGAGACTCGGAGCCGGTGACCGACGGCGGCTCGAAGATCCTGCCCCAGGCGGGGTGCATCCGGCCGTCATACTGTTGGGCCCAGGCGGGCTGGGGATCGGGCATCTGGGCCAGCAGGAGGAAGTCGCCCCCCTTTTCGGCCACGGCCCGGTAGCGAGGCTCGCCATAGATTCGTGCCGCCTCCAGGAAGGTGTCGATCACGTCCAGAATGGCGTTGTCGTTGAGGGTGTAATGATGGCGGTAATCGGGACCCGGCCATTCGCGAGACCACGAGCCGGGATACCCGGCGGACCGGGTGGCCGGGAGACCGGGATCGGACAGTACCCGAAAACGCTGGGGCCAGGCGCCGTTGGGGTATTGGGCCCGGGCCAGTTGATCGAGAGCATAGAGGCTCGCCTCGTGGATCTTCGGGTCCTGGAATCCCAATTCCCGATCCACCCTCATGAGAAGCCGGAGAGCGCCTTGAGTGACGTTGTCGTCCAGCGTACTGGCCGCTTTGGGTCCGGAGGCCACTTCTTCCGGAGCGGTATCCGGTCTCTCCGCACAATTCCCGTCGACTCGGTAGGGATACGATCGGCGCTTTTCGGGGTCCAACTCGATGATGTAGTCCCAACCCCCGGAGCAGTGCTGACCCCGAACCAGCAGCAGTGCGGTCTCCCGCGCCGCTTCCAGATAGCCGGGGTCTCCCGTGGCCTCGTAGGCCCTCAGGTAGGCCATTCCCACCCGGGGCGTTCCTCCGGTCTGCACCGTGACCTGAGACGGACCCTCGGCCGCCTCGGACCGCCCGTAGCTCAGGTCCGTCGCGTAACGGAAATGGTAACCGCCGGAGGTGGACACCTGAGTGCGGAAGAACTCCACCGCCTGTTTCAGGGCCTTCCGCACCTCCTCGGGGCCGACTGCCGCCGTCTCCGGGCCTTCCGGCGGCGGGGAACAGGCGATCGGTCCCACCAGGGTCCAAAGCGCCACGAAACCTGAGCGAATGCACCTTCCGAGGTCCGGTCCGAGTCCCACGAATCCTCTCCTCTATGGTTTCTAACGACGGTCAGGTCGACCGGATCAGAGTATGTTTCCGGCCCCGGCTCCGAGTCAACGGCGCGACTCCATGCCAACGCCGACGGTCGTCTTTGGATATTTGGGGAGGTGTTTACTGTCTATAGCAAATTGTGGGTCATTTTTTGCTATCCATAGCAAATCATCTCTCTTTGTGGGGAACTTGGGAACGGCGGCTCAGGAGGGGCGAATTCCAGTCGCCCATTCCTCCGTGTGCTCATTCCCCCTTGCACCATCGGGAGTTCGGCGGTTGGAAACCGCCGCTCCCGGGGGTTGGACTCAGAGTCTCGACGCCAGGTCCCGCAACTCGAGATTCACCCGTTCGGCGGCCTCCTGATCGCCTGCGGCCGTCGCAGCTTTGTGCAAACCCTGCAGTGAGAGGGCGCGCCTGGGGGTGCGCTCCAGGGATGCCTGGAATGCCTTTGCTGCGTCGTCGTCCCGGTCTATCGCCAACAGTATCTCGCCCAGCAATTCGAGCGCCGGCTTGGGCGGAAATGGCGGTCCGTAACCGAACGGAGTCTGCTCTTCGAGCCGAACCGCTTTGCGGAGGGTCGCGACGGCGGCGTCGGGCTCGCCGTCTTCGAACTGCAACAGGCCTTCGAGTTCCAGCGCGGCAATTGGCAGTGAGGTCTCTTCATCGCCTTTGGAGTCCGCTTTGGCTCGAAGCCTCGCCGCCCATTTGCGGGCGCCCGAGACGTCTCCGGTTTTGAGCGCGCGAATACCCTCGACGAGCGCGTTCGCGCCCCAGGCCCTCGGGGACAGGTCATCGTCGTCGACGGACCGCAGGTCAGCGGTCCATTGTTCCCCGTCTACGAGCAAGTGTGCTCGCAGATAGGCTTGGTGATTGCGAGCGTGGCTCGAGTCCGATCCGGCGGCATCTTGCTCGACGATGGACAAATTCTCCCGGGCTTTGGTCAGCATCCCTTTTTGCAAATACGCGTATTGCATCCACCAAAGGGCATGATAGCCTCGATCGTCGCTTCCCAAGCTCAGCCGGGCGACGCGGTCCTCAGACGAATTCCACGAGTCGACGTTCGACGAGATGCACTCGTCCCACATGCCAAGGGCCAGGAAGATGTGGGATGGCATGTGCTGAGCGTGGGGAGCCGTCGACGCGACCTTCGAATAGAGGCGGGCGTAGGGCAGACCGAGAGGTGCGTGGACCGGATCGTCGAAGGCGTGGATCAGGTAGTGCAGCGCTCCGGGATGATCGGGGTTCCTGCGAAAGACTCCGCCGCTGATCGAGGCGATCTTCATGTACGTCCGATGGTCGCGCTCCCCGCCCGTCACGCCGAACCTCGAGACGGCGTAAAGGCTGGCGGCTTCAAGATCCTGTGGATGTTCTCTCGAGACCTGCTCCATCGCTTCGGAGTATCGTTTCCAGCGTCGAGCTTGCTCACCATCGCCAAACAAGATCGTGGCAGCGTCCATGTATGCTTGCTCCCTGGAGGTGACCGACGCGTCGGCGGGAGCCTTTTCGATGGCCGTGCGGCCGTCCTCCAGGTTCTCGCGGCCCCAGACCGGCCGATAGTGCGTGAGCGCCTCTCCCCAGTAGGACAGGGCGAAGGAAGAATCAGCGGCCTGAGCGTCGCGAAACGCCGCCGCTGCGTCGTCGTATTCGAAGCTGTGCAAGAGCAGCATGCCTCGCAAGAATGGCTCCTGGGCGGCGGCATCACCGCTGTTGGGAAAGCTGATGACACCGAGTTGCGGTCTGGTTCCTTGCCCCGCTTCGCTCTGATCGTCGACCCGGACTCCGGAGGTGATGATATCCGTGGCATCGCACGCCAAGGCCAGGAGAGCGACACCGACCGTCACGAGAGTTTTCAGCATGTTCTTCCTCCCCGTTGGGATTCTCGGTAAGGGACTCAATAACTATAGCGGAGGAGTCCGATTTCCCCAGGGGGGCCTACGCCGGTCTCAGCCGCTGGCAGCTTCACCCGGCTGCAGCCCGGCAAAATCCCTTCGTTCTCCATGAATGGGAAAACAGCTCATCCGCACCTCACGCCTCCTCTGTCGGCCGGATCATCTACTCTGAAGACCGGACACGTCACCTGGCTGACGACACTGCAATTGGCAGATTCCGACGAACTGATGCTAGAATATCCTTTCTTGCGGGACACTTCCCCGCTGCAAGTTGCGCGAGTAGGCTGGTTGCTGGCAAGTGAACCCAAACTCACCCCGGACGTATGGCCAGTCGTTTACCGAGATTGATCGGTCCGTGTCCCCCGAAATGGACCAACGAGGAAGGAGAACATGGAAAGCTCTCCCCGCACCATGATCGAAGCCCAGGGGCTCAGCAAGTACTACGGGCCCTTCGTCGCCATCGAGGAGATCAGTTTCTCCATCCCGGAAGGTCAGATCGTGGCCTTTCTGGGGCCTAACGGCGCGGGCAAGTCCACCACCATGAGGATTCTCACCGGTTATCTGGCCGCCAGCGAAGGCACCGCCCTCATCGGCGGTTTCAACGTTCACGAGAGTCGGATCGAGGCCTCTCGAATACTGGGTTATCTTCCCGAGAACGGGCCTTTGTACCTGGACATGACTCCTTCGGAGCTTCTCAGGTTCTTTGGAGAGGCCCGCGGCCTGGCCGGTGAAGAACTGGAGGAGCGAATGGAATCCGTCACCCGGCAGTTCGCTCTGGAGGACGTTCTGGAGAAACCCATCGGCAAGCTCTCCCGTGGATACCGCCAGCGGGTGGGGCTGGCTCAGGCCATGCTCCACGACCCCGACGTCCTCATCATGGACGAGCCCACCGCCGGATTGGACCCGAACCAGATCCGGGAATTCCGGTCCAGCATCCAGGAACTGGGCAAACGAAAGACGATACTCATTTCGACTCACATTCTGCAGGAGGTGGACGCCGTCGCCGACCGGGTTCTTTTCGTCCACAACGGACGAATGATCTTCGACGGCAGTCCCGCAGAGCTGATGGAGGACGGCTCTCTGGAGGGATCCTTCTACCGTATGACTCAGGCTCGCGTTGAAGAGAATGCGGTCCCGGCTGCAGCCGGACCGGCCGATGAGGAGGCCGCAGCTGTGGAAGCGTCCGAATCGGGAGGTGGAGAGTGAAGCTACTCGAGATCAATACCACTTTTGTCCTGGCGCTGGTGAAGAGGGATCTGTGGAAGTACTTCACGAGTCCCACCGGCTATGTCTTCATCACCCTGTTCATCCTTCTGAGCACCGCCGCCGCTTTCTGGCAGGATCGTTTCTTTCTGGACAATCTGGCGAACTTGGACCAACTCAACTACATGTTTCCCTATCTGCTCCTTTTCTTCATTCCAGCATTGACCATGTCGGTCTGGTCCGACGAGAGGAAGCAGGGCACCGACGAACTCCTCTTCACCCTGCCCGCCACCAGTCTTGAGATCGTGATCGGAAAATACCTGGCCACCCTGGGCATCTACACCGCGTCGTTGGTGCTCTCCTTGAGCCACGTCCTGGTCCTGAGCTGGCTGGGCAGTCCCGACCTGGGACTCATGTTCAGCAACTATGTGGGCTATTGGCTTCTGGGAGGCGCGTTGATCGCCGTGGGGATGCTGGCCTCGCTGCTCACGGCCAACGCCACCATCGCCTTCATCGCGGGAGCCGTTTTCTGCGCCTTCTTCGTTCTCATCGAGCTGATGGGCTCCTTCGGAGCCGGTCTGGGAGAGCTGGCGGCCCCCCTTGGGGTCTACCGCCACTTCGACGACTTTGCCCGCGGCGTCATGAGCTTCTCCGGACTGGTCTATTTCCTCTCCATTGCCGGACTGATGCTCTACCTCAACGTGCTCCTGGTGGATAAACGTCACTGGCCCCGAGAGGCCGATGGGCGGCCCATGTGGATCCACCATACGATGCGCACGGTCGGCTTGGTTCTGGCCGTGATCGGCCTCAACGTGATTCTGGGCCGAGCGGGCGTCCGGGTCGACGCCACCGCCGAGGGACTCCACTCACTGAGCGGCCAGACGGTTTCCCTGATTTCCGAGTTGTCCGAAGAACGACCGGTCTTCATCCAGGCCTACGTGAGCCCGGAAGTCCCGGAGCGATTGGTGCAGACTCGGGCCAATCTACTGGGTGTGCTGGGAGAGATCGAGTCGGTGGGTGGCTCGCGGGTGCAGGTTCTGATCGAGGATACGGAGCCTTTCACCCAGGCGGCTCGGGATGCCCGCGAGAAGTTCGGAATCACTCCCAGGCAGGTGCCCCATCTGGGCAGCGCCCGCGCGGGCTTCACTGACGTGTTCCTGGGCGTGGCCTTCACCTGCGGCGCCGAGGAGCAGGTGATCCCTTTTATGGAGAGGGGCTTGCCCATCGAGTACGAGATCACTCGCAGCGTTCGGGTCGTGGCCAAGACGGAGCGGAAGAAAGTCGGCATCCTGGGCACCGAAGCCAAGCTCTTCGGAGGGTTCGATTTCCAGAGTATGCGGAGCAACCCGTCCTGGCCGGTGGTGGCGGAGTTGAGGAAGCAGTACGACGTGGTGCAGGTTTCGGCGACCGCTCCCATCCGGCAGGAGTTGGACGGTCTCTTCGCGGCCCTGCCCTCCTCTCTGCCGCAGCCGGAGCTGGACAACCTGCTGGAATATGTCCGGAAGGGGCACCCGACGCTCCTCCTGGTGGATCCCCTGCCCATTTTCAATATCGGCCTCGCCCCTTCGGAGCGAGCCGGTGCCAACACCAACCCCTTTCAGCGCCAGCAGGGTCCGCCCCCCAAACCCAAGGGAGACATCCTGACGCTACTGGCCAGGATCGGCGTGCGCTGGGACAAGGCCGGGATCGTCTGGGACAGCTACAACCCCCACCCGGATCTGGCCCACCTGCCGGAGGAAGTGGTTTTCATCGGGGTAGGGAACGACAACGACCGGGCCTTCAACCGGGAACACGCCGCCAGCGTGGCGCTCCAGGAGTTGGTCTTCCTGTTCCCCGGACACCTGAAGCAGGAGTCCGGCTCCGACCTGGAATTCCATCCCCTGATTCGCTCCGGACAGGCTTCGGCGGTCCAGAACTACTCCCGGATGGTTCAACGAAACTTTTTCGGCGTCCAGCTGGCCCGCAAGCTTCCTCATCGGCCGGATGACCGGGACTACATCCTGGCCGCGCACGTCCGGAGCAAGGACCTGGAGACGGTGAAGGAGGAATCCGAAACCGGCGCTGAGGTGGACTCGCAAGAGGTTTCGGAAGGCGAGGGCGAGGTTGCCCAGGATGCGGGGGCGGCGGAAGGGAAGCAGGACGAGCCCGAAAAGATCAACGCCGTGGTGGTGGCGGACCTGGACTTCATATCCCAGCAGTTCTTCCAGATCCGGGCGCAAGGCCCCGAGACCCTCAACTTCGACAACGTGACCTTCTTCTTGAACTGCATGGACGTTCTCATGGGTGACGAGTCCTTCGTGGCCCTCCGCAACAAGCGTGTCCGCCACCGGACTCTGGAGCGGGTCGAAGCGCAGACTCGCAGCTTCATCGAGCAGCGGGTCAAGGACGAGGAGGAAGCCGAGGGGGTGGCCGAGAAGGCCCTCAAGCAGGCGCAGGAACGATTGCAGGAAAAAGTCGACGAGGTCCGCCAGCGCCGGGACCTGGACGCTCAGGCCAAGCAGATCATGGCCCAGAATCTCCAGGAAGTGGAGAACCGCCGCTTCGAGGTCCTGAAGGCCAACATCGAGGCGGAAAAAGAATCCAAAATCAGCGCCAGCAAGGAGAACATGGAAAGTCAGATCCGGAAGATCCAGGGCAACATTCGGACCTACGCTGTTCTGCTTCCTCCGGTTCCCGTGTTTGTCCTGGGCGTGCTCATCTTTGTGCGCCGCCAGCGCCGCGAAGAGGAAGGCGCCCGGGCAGCCAGAAGGTTGAGGTCGTAGGGGCTGGGTGCCCGCTTCGGCCGGACCCTGACTGCCGGTGTCATAAGCTAAAAAAGGTTGAGGTCATGGAGCCATGAGTGAAACGAACAAATCCTTGAGCTACCTGGGCGGCGGCGTTCTGATTCTGCTGGTCGCCCTGGTCACGGTTCCCGGCAGGGTCACTCCCGACGCCTTCCTGGACGTCGGCGAATCCTTCTTCCCCGATTTCACCGATCCCAACGTGGCGGTCTCTCTGGAAGTGGTGGATTTCGACGCGGACACGGCTTCGGCCCGTCCCTTCAAGGTGACCTCTCAGGGAGGGAAGTGGACCATCCCATCGCACCACGACTATCCCGCCGACGGCAAGGAACTCCTTTCCAAGACGGCCGCCGGCATCATCGAGATGCGCAAGGATGACTTCCGGTCCAACAACGTCTCGGACCATGAGATCTGTGGAGTCCTGGACCCGCTGGACGAGGGAGAGACCAGCCTGCGGGGCCGGGGACGCCGCGTCACCATCAAGGGGGACGGTGGCGAGGTCCTGGCCGATCTGATCGTGGGCAAGAAGGTGGAGGAGCGGGAGAACCTCCGCTTCGTTCGGTTGCCGGACCAGAAGAGGGTCTATGTGGCCCAGATGCCGGTAGAGCCCTCCACCAAGTTCGAGGACTGGATCGAGAAGGACCTGCTGCAGTTGGAGAAGGACGACATCGTCAGCGTCGTCCTGGAGAACTACTCCATCAACGAGCGCACCGGCTCGTTGAATCGGCGCGGCAAGCTGGTCCTGACCAAGAAGGGCAGCGATTGGACCCTCGGCAAGCTTCGCTCCAACGAGGAGATGGAGACCTACCGCGCCACCGAGCTGATGCGGTCCATCGACGAACTCAACATCGTGGGTGTCCGGCCCAAGCCTGCGGGGTTGTCCCGCACCCTGATGCGGGCCGAGGGGTCGTCCAGAATCACCCAGGCCGCCATGATGTCTCTCCAGAACAAGGGGTTCTACTTCACGCGTCAGGGCTCGCTGGTCTCCAACGAAGGGGAGATGACGGTCCTGACCTCCGATGGCGTGACCTACACGCTCCGCTTCGGCGAGGTCGTCTACGGGTCGGGGGAGGCGGTCACCGCCGGCAGCGACGCCAGCGACGACAAGGAGAGCGGCCCGGGCGAGAACCGCTACCTATTCATCAGCGCCTCATTTGACGAGAAGGACATCCAGAACCCTTCGACGGAGGAAGAGGAGCGGAAGAAACAGGTGGAGGAGGCGCGGGAGCGCTCCGATCGGCTCAATGTCCGTTTCGCCGCCTGGTACTACGTCATCTCCGGCGACAGCTTCGACCGGGTCCACCTGAGCCGCGACGACCTGGTGAGGGAGAAAACCAAAACCTGACCATAGCAGCCCGTGGCAAAAGTCGTCGCGGCATTCGACCGGTTCTGCATCCCGGCGGACGGCGTTGCGACTCGGTCGCATAGGGTCGAATATGCTCCCTCGTCGCGCCTTGTCCGGCGGGCGCAGCCCCGGTTTCGGTGCTACGCGGGACGTTCACCACGGACTGCTAGCGGCCCGCCACAGGCGCGATGGGACAGCGGGAACGCGCGTGACTTGAAACGGACAAGAGACCATTTGTGACCGAACGGAAGTTTCGAGTTGCGCCGCCGGGTTTTACCGCGGAACAGTGGGAGGAGTTCCTGGAACGGGGAATGCTCAGCTTCAGGAACGCCCTCTCCAAGGAGGAGGTGGACCGCTATGTCGAGGCCATCGATCAGGCCCGCGCTTCGGACCCGAACTACCGGCCCGGTCAGGACTATCGTGTCACCAACGCCGTGGCGGCGGACCCGGTCCTGAGCGAGCTCATCGATCACCCTCGTCACGTTGGATACGGTTACGATCTGTACGGCGAGCTGTTGAAGGTGCAGCGTTCGGACTTCTTCGTCCGGCCCCGGAACCCGGATCGGAGCAGGTGGCATCCCGACTCGCCCCGGCCCACACCCTATGCCACCTTCTCGCCCGTCCTTCCTCTACGACTGTGCATCGGCTACTGGCTGACCGACCTGCCGCACACCGGAATGGACAATTTCATCTACCTGCCGGGCAGCTACAACTATCCGGTGTTCGAGCACTACTACACGCACCAGAGCGTTCCCGGCGAGGAGGCTCTATGCGTGCCCGCCGGGACCGATTCCGACCCGGACGCCGATCCCAGGATTCCCTTGCGCATCCGGAGGCGGCGGACCATGCCCGAGAGGATTGGAATTCCCGGCGTAGCGGCGCCCGGTCCGTCCCTCTCCGGAGCAGGCGCGTGACGGAAACCATCCCCCGTAATATCGAGCCGGCGTTTCCCGTCGACCTCCCCCCGACCCAGGTCCCCGGGAAGTTTCGAGAGCTCATCGGCCTGGAGGATATTCCCGAGCGCGTCGCCTTCACCCTGCGGAAGGTCCGAGACGGGGAGCAGGAGGCAGGCCTGCACGAGAGCCGCATCACCTTCCCCAACTATCTGGGAGAGGTGATCTCGGCCAGGTTCATCCGTCCGCGGGCGCCGTCAGGCCCGCTGGCCGGGCTGGTCTGCATGAACGGCACGGGCAGCACCGCCGACCAGGTTGCCCACGAGCGCTGCCACCGGCCCCGGCCCGACGCCGGCCCGCTCTTTGGCTGGGGACGGGAACTGGCGCGCCGCGGTTACGCCATGTTGACCTTCACGCCCAAGGGCGCCGAGACGCGGCGGATCACCCTGGAACGTTGGGAGCAGGAGAGCCGGATGCTGATCCCCTTCGGCCGGTCCCAGATCGGTGTCATTGCCGACGAGGTGCTTCGAGCCGCCCGGGTCCTGGGGGCCCTGGAGCGAGTCGACGCCGGCCGCATCGGGTTGGCCGGCATGTCGCTGGGCGGATGGGCCACTTGGCTGGGGTTGGCGCTGGGAGACTGGATCCGAACCGGTGCGGCCGTCTGCGGCGGGCTGGGGAGCCTGCGCATCAACATCCACGAGGGCATGCCCGGACGCCACAGCTCGTTTGCCTACCTCCCCCACATGCTCCGCTACTTCGAGCATTGGGACATCGTGAACAGTTGCATCGCCCCGCGTCCCTTCATGATGTTGGCGCCCACCGAGGACGAGGACATGCCCAAGGCCGGAGTCGATCGTTTGATCCGCGAGGTCGAACCCGTCTACGCTGCGGCCGGGAAGCCGGATCACTTCAAGGTCTACCAACCCCCGGGCCGGCACGTCTTCAAGCTGGAGTACTTCGAGCTGGTGTGCCAGTGGTTCGACCGGTTTCTGGGAAGCCGGCCCTGACTTCCTCAGTAAACGTCCGGCGCTCCCAGGCTGGATCCCCCTTCACCGATCGTGTGTTCCCGGACGTACTCGAAATCGATGTCGTCCCCCAGGCCGGGACGCTCGGGAACCTGGACGCAGCCGTCCGCCTCCAGCGGATCATAGAGGGTCTTCTGCCACGGAAAGGGGAGGTAGCGTTCGATCATGGGATGGAGCAGTCCCCACTCGTAGAACCAGCCGTTGTCCATGGTGCAGATCACGTGCATGTTGGCCGGGCCGCCCCCATGGACCTCCATCCGGAGGTTGAAGGCCTGGGCCAGGTGAATCAGCTTCAGGATCGGCGTGATGCCCCCCACTTCACCGCAGCCGCCCCGCAGCATGTCGGAGGCTCCGTTCACGACCCATTCGGCCCGGGACTGGTAACTTCCTTCCAGGTTCTCCGGTCCCAGCACCGCCATGTCCAGCTTGCTGTTGAGCCAGACGTAGGAGGACATGCTGTGCTCGTTCATGGGTTCCTCGATCCAGAGAAAACCCAATTTCTCGATCTCCTTGGCGAGGTAGAGCGCTTCGATCCGGTCGTAGTGGTGATGGGGGTCCAGCATCAGGGTGATATCCGGCCCCACGGCTTCGCGGACGGCGGCGCAGGCGGCCACGTCCCGCTTGACGTCCGGTGAGCCGGGCATGGGCGGCATCCAGGTGTGCAGCTTGATGGCCTTGAAGCCGTCCCGCACCAACTCCTCCGAGAATTGCGCGTACTCCTCCGGGGTGCTGAGGCCGCCCGGGATGTCGTCGCCGGAATTTATGCTGGCGTAGGCCGGAATCCGGGTTCGAGCGGCGCCGATCATCTTGTACACGGGGATCTGCAGGTACCGTCCGGCCAGGTCCCAAAGGGCGCAGTCCACGTGGGCGATCATCATGTCGGGCAGCGAATTGGTGAGTTTCTGCATCCGCCGCATCCGTTGCCAGATCTTCTCCCGGAAGAAGGGGTTCTGACCCACGAGAGCCGGCTTGATCAGGGAATCCACGACTGCCTGGGAGGGTCCGGCAAAAAAATAGCCCTCGGCTCCCTCGTCGGTCCGGATCGTCAGCAGGTTGTTGGTCGTCCAGCGTTCGGGTCCGGGATGGGAATGGCCCTCGTAGTCTCGAAACCACCGGGTCCGGTAGCGGAAGGTGTCCACCTTGATGTCCGAGATCTTCATCGCTCAACTCCTGGTTGGGGCGCCGGTCCGGGATGGACCGGCAATTCTCTCGAGCAGTACTTCAATGAACTAATCAGGGCCGAAATCGGAACGCGTAGAGGCGCGCGTCGCGAAGGCGGACCCGCAGCCGGACAGGCTTGCCGGAAAGGCCGGAGAGGTCGGGGTTGGACTTCCATTGCACCACGGCGTCGATCCGGTCGCCGACGATCGAGATGCAATCTTCCATTTGGAATCCCTCCAGCTTTCCCCCTTGCGCATCCTGGAACTCGACTTGGATGGCCCCTCCGCCGCTGGTTTTGTAGTTCAGCTCCAGCTCCTGCCCTTGGAAGAGGAGGGGCCGGGTGGTGAATTCTCCCCAGCCTTCGTAGGGCCCGTCCACCGAGACAAAGCCGTCGGTGCGAAGAGTGCAGCGCCGAATCCGGCTCTCGCGGTCCCGGAACAGATCCGAGTAATAGAGGGAGAGCTCCCCGGGTCCGGTCCGGATCAGGCCGTGCCCCACGATGGGATTGCGGTCCAGCCAGTTGCGCTCGTCCGGCCCCGGGGTGAGGTAGGGTTCCCGGTAGGATCTCTCCCATTGGATGCCGTCCCGGCTGTAGGCGAAACGCACGTCGGAAAGACCCGGATAGGGCGCACCCGGGTAGGACCGGTCGGTGTACAGGATCATGGGAAACATGAAGAACGCGGAAGCGGCCCGGGAATATTTGACGGCCGCGTTGGTGTAGAGGTGGAAGTCGGGAGGGTCCTGCTCGTCGCCGAAGAAGACCAGCTCCGGTTCGGTCCAGTGAAGAAAGTCGGTCGACTCGGACCGGCGGATGGCCCGGCGGCCGCCTTTGAACGGCCCGGGCACCGAACTGTCGACCCCTCTGAGGTAAATGACGTACCGCTCCCGCTCGTCGTCCCAGAGCAGGATGTTGTGGCTGTCGAAGGGGCCGTTGGACAACAGGGGATTGGTCGCGACCGGGGTCCATCGAATTCCGTCGGATGAGACGAACCCGGAAATGCCGTTGACCCGGGAGATCATCTTGTAGCGAGCGCCACTGCCCTCCTCCTGATTCGGGTCCAGCAGCACGCTGATGTTGGTGAAGTCCTCCGGCGGCCCCAGGATGTTGTTTTGGGTGGACCCTTCAAATTCATAGCGCCCCAAGTCCGGTTTCTCCCAGACGATCCCGTCCCGGCTCTCGGCATAGCAGGTCAGCACCGTGTCCTGGCCCGAATCCACCCGAGGATTCCCCAGGGCGACCCGGTACCACATTCGAAAACGCCCGCCGTCCCCTACCACCGTGGTGTAGTGGAGGCTCTTTCCCTCCCAGGGGCGGTCGCAGCGAATCACGGTTTCCCGGAGCGTGGGCCGGTGCAGGGTCAGCTCCACGTTGTCGCTGTGGTCGAACCAGGCGTCGTCCAGCAGCAACTGTCGCCGGCTTCCGACGTCGAGCGGCTCGCGGACTTCCGGCGGCGACGAGCAGGCCGCAGGTGCCAGAAGACCGCACAGGATCAACAATGTCCGAACGTGTCGCATGCTTTCGGCCCCCGTCACGTGAGCGCCAAGTCTACTACGGCCGGGTCCTGGAGTTGGACGCCGAGCAGTCATCAATTTGCGAGGTCTCACGGGCAAAGGACTCCAAGGAACAGAAGTAGGCGATGGAAAAGACGACCACCGCCGTTACCAGATGCGTTTCACGCCGTATCTGTCGAAGAGCTTTTCGACAGATACGAGGGGCAGGTCGAGGGTCAGTGCTTGGGCGATCAACATCCGGTCGAAAGGGTCGCGATGTGGACCGGGCAGCCGCCCGGCGCGCTCACCGTTGTGGGCTGTAATCGGCAGTTCCCGAAACCCTTGGCTCCGAATGCAGCCGACCACGTCCAAGGCGACGCTCTCGGCTCCCGGGAGTCTTCCGAGACGATGCTTCGTGGTGATTTCCCAAGCGGACGCCGCGCTGATGAAGATGTCATTCGCTGCCTCGCTTATTGCGGCGCGGGCAGCCTCGGACAATCGCTCGCTACCGGCCAGCCACCACAAGAATGCATGGGTGTCGAGGAGGATACGCACTCTCTGACTCAAGACTCCCAGGCTGCCAGCTCAGACTCCGGGAGCGGCTCAAAGAAACGGTCATCCACCACAACTCGACTCTTCATCGAACCGAACTGCCGGACGCCTCGATCTTTTTCGTAACGAACCAGCCTCGCAACCGGTTCGCCATTGCGGGCGATCACGACTTCTTCACCTCGTTCGGCCCGCGCCAGAAGCCGGGAGAGATGTGTCTTGGCCTCGTGTACGTTGACGACTGACATGGCTTGGCCCCTTGGACAACGACCTCAGATTAGCTAAGTATATGACTAAGCTGTCACCTGCCGTCAAGTTCTTGGCATCATTAACCTCGGGTGTCTCCACGCGTGAGCCGCGAGAAAGGGACAGTCTACTTCTCCCGGGTCTGGTTCGATCCCCAGGTTGAGGCCCAAAAAGCTTTTTTTCAGTAGGGAACTTGGCGGTTCCTGGCCTTGTGGGTCGCACGAATGAACGTCACCATAGAAGGCGATCGTGGTGTTGAACGGAAACGCGAAGAGGTTGGCGGGAGAGAATGAGAATCGCAACCACCCGCAACGACGGGCGTGTCCGATTGGTGTACAGCGTATCGGACGGCGTCCGGAAGGACATCCGTGATGCTTGGAATACGTACCAAGAACAGGGGTGACGCCGTCGTTCTTCTCCTGGCGATTGGAGTTTGGCTCTACGGTGCCATCTTGGAAGCCCCGCAGGTGCAGGGGGAGGTCGAACCGGTGCGGCTGATCTACGACACCGACATGGGGAACGACATCGACGACGCCCTGGCGCTCGGTGTGATCCATGCGCTTCAGGACCGGGGGGAGTGCCGGTTGCTGGCCGTGACCGTCAGCAAGGACAATTTCTTCGCCGCCGCCTACTGCGATCTTCTCAACCACTTCTACGGGAGACCCGGAATTCCCATCGGGAAAGTGCAAAACGGGCCGACGCCGGAGGCCGGCCTGTACGTTCGGCAGGTCTGCGAAGCCAGGGATCAAGGCAGGCTGAGGTATGCTCGATCTCTGAAGCGTCCCGGCGAAGTCGAGGAGGCTACCGCCTTGCTTCGGAGGACATTGGCGAGTCAACCCGATCATTCGGTGACGGTGATCCAGGTGGGTTTCTCCACCAACCTGGCCCGTCTGCTGGATTCTCCTCCCGACCGATACTCCCCGCTTCAAGGAAAAGATCTGGCGTCCAGGAAGATCCGCCTGCTCTCCATGGTGGCAGGCAGCTTCGGCCAACCCGGGCCGAAGGGAGGGCGCGAATACAACATCTACAAGGATCTGCCGTCCGCGCGGAAGCTTTTCGGCGCTTGGCCCACGCCCATCGTGGTGAGCGGCTACGAGATCGGAAAGTCCATCCTCTACCCCGGAGAGCGCATGCGGCGAAATGAGGACAGCGCCGCGCGCCATCCCCTCCGCGAGTCGTACCGCCTGTATGTCCCGAGCCTTCACGACCGGCCGACATGGGACTTGACCAGTGTTCTCTATTCGGTGCGCCCCCACCGGGATGACTTCCTGCTCTCCTCTCCCGGGGAGGTGATCCTCGATCCTGAGGGCAGAACCCGACTCGAGCGGGGCGGCCACGGGCGGCATCGGCACCTGAAGATCGATACCCGGCAGGTTCCCCGGATACGCGATCTGCTGGTGGATCTGGTCGCCGTTACACCATAATCCGCCGCCGGTTCCCGGCCCCGTCTCACTTGATGACACCGGAAATCCAGATGAAACATCTGATATCCGGGGTCGTATGAATGGTCGAGCCGCCGCGGATGGCGCTCACTGGTTTTTCTGGAGGAGATTGGTCCGTGATGAATTTCCGTTATCTCACCGCTTTGGCCTTTGTCGCCTGCCTGCTGCTGTCGGGCGGCTATACGGTAACCCCTACCGGGCAGGCTACCGGCACCATGCCCATCGGCGAACCCATCCAGATCCAGGCGCCTCTGGGGTTACCCCCCGTTCACGTATCCGCAGACAATCCGCCGACGGCCGGGACCATCTCCCTGGGCCGCCGCCTCTACTACGACAAGAACTTCTCGCAGGAGCGGGAGAACCTGGTGGCCTTTCCGGTGTCTCCGACCGGCGAGATCCTTCCCGGAGTAGGAGCACCCGACTGATCGAAGCTCGCGGAGGAGACGCCCGGGAAACGGCAAAGTGCAGATTCCTGGACGAGTTGGACAATTTCGTTCTCTTCCATCTGGGGTCGGATGCCCGGGTCGAGGTCATTTCGGGTGACGGTGGTCTCTCAGTCGAGATCAGTCATCTTCGGGTGAAGAGCTTTCGCCTGAAATTGTCCTGGGAACAGGTCCAGGCCTTGGGCGGCGACGATGAACGTCTGGAAGATTTCCTGCTCGACCAGCTGACGATCCACCGGAGGTAGTGTCCGGGCGCCCTTGCGCCACGTCTCCGCCCCGTCGAATGGCGGACTCGGACCGGTCAGAAGGCCACCAACCGCGCCGAGTGTTTTCCGCCACGAAACGATCACCTTCTCGTCTCCAGCGGAAATTCTGTGCGTCTGAAAGGATCGAAGCACCTAGGAGCCTGCGCCGCAGAAATTGACCTACTGCGAAAGCGGTAGAATCGGTCCATATTTCCTCGATTTCTCGGCGAATAGAACAACTATGCACCTCCAAATCGAGAAAATCCGGCCTCGATTCCCCACTTTCTCGCTACGATCATTTCTACAGCGCAGCCTCCTAGTTGGCAGCATTTGACAGTCGGGACGAAATTTTTGTAGAACGATCGTACGTTTTAAACGGTTGTTTTATTCGGGGATCATGCAGGACACCAGAACCAGGATCCTGGCGGCGGCGGAAGGACTCTTCGCAGCTCGGGGATTTTCCGCGACCTCGGTTCGCATGATCACCTCGCGGGCCAATGTGAATCTGGCCGCCATGCACTATCACTTCGGCTCCAAGGATCGACTCATTCAGGAGCTCTTCGCCCTGCGTCTGTCTCCTCTCAACCGGCAGCGCCTGACGCTCTTGGACCAGTGTCAGGTTGACGCCGATGGGGCCGTGCCCTCCCTGGAGAAGATCTTGGAGGCGTTCATCCGACCGCCGGTACAGCTGATCCGGGATCCCGAGAGAGGGAGCATGCGCTTCATGCAGCTTCTCTCCCGGGCTTTCAACTCTCCTGACGAAGCGATTCGGGAGATGATCTATGGACAGTTCGCCGAGGTCATCGAGCGTTTCTCCGGAGCCCTGAGCCCAAGGCTCCCCGATTTGCCCAGAGAAGAAGCTTTCTGGAGGTTTCATTTCATGGTGGGCGCCATGTCCCACACGCTTCACGTGATCGCGGACTGGAAGAATCTGGAAAACCTGGAGAACCTCTTCTTGGATGTCCCGGAACCGTCCCAGGTGGACGAGGTGGTCGCTCGTCTTGTCAGTTTTCTGGCAGCCGGGTTTCGGACTCCGATTCCATCACAGGAAAATTACGGATGAGATCCACGCACCTTCTTTTTCTGGCCATGCTCCTTCCGGGAGCCGGATGCGTCCGGACCGCGGTCCCACCCGAACGGCAGCCGAGCCTGCCGATTCCAGAGGCGTGGAATTCGGGAACGGCGGCGGAGGGAACGGTCGATGTCCATTGGTGGAAACAGTTTCAGGATCCGCAATTGGATGCGTTGATCGAGGAAACGCTCCGCCACAATCCTCAACTTCGGGCCGTCGCCGCCCGCTTGGAGACGGCCCTGATCGAAGCCCAGATTGCCGGTGCCGACCGGATTCCGTCGCTCGGACTCAGCTTGAACGGCCGCCGTCAGCGGCAAAACTTTATCGGTTTTCCCATACCCGGTTTCGAGGGCCGGGTGCCGCGGGCAACGTTTACCAACCTCGGTGCCTCCCTGGACGTCAACTGGGAGGCGGACCTCTGGGGGAGAATCCGTAGCGGCGAGATTCAAGCCGGTGCTCTCGCCTCCGCGCATGCAGCGGATCTTGCTGCGGCGAGGCATTCGTTGGCGGGCCAGACGGCCAAGGCGTGGTTTGTCTGCTCGGAGGCAAATCTTCAGTTGGCCCTGGCCCGGGAGACGGTGGCCAGTTATGAGGCGACCTCCCAGTGGCTCAGAAATCGCTTTGAGGCGGGTCTGGGGCAGGCCGTGGAAATCAGTCTGGTCCAGGCAGACATTTCTGCCGCTGAATCCGCCGTCCATCTTCGCCGCGAGCAATTGGACCGCGGGAATCGCCAAGTCGAACTCCTGGTCGGACGCTATCCCTACGGGGAGCTGCAAGTTCGGGAGAGCCTTCCCCAGGTTTCCTCCGGCGTTCCGGCCGGCGTCCCCTCCCAGCTCCTGACGCGCCGACCCGATCTCATCGCGGCGCAGCGGCGTCTGCTGGCCTCCGATGTCGGAATCGTCCAGGCTCAATCGGCCCTTCACCCTCGACTGAGCCTCACCACGGCCGGTGGAACGGCCACCAAAGGTCTGTTGAGCCTGGTGAATGGGGACTACGCCGTCTGGAGCCTGCTGGGCAACCTGGTCCAGCCCCTCTTTCAGGGAGGACGCCTCAAGCGTCAGGTCGACATTGCCCAAGGCCGGTCCCAGGAAATCCTGGAGACCTACGCTGGTGCAGTCCTGCAGGCCTTCGGCGAGGTTGAGACGGCCCTTTCGGTTGAAAGTTTCTTGCGAGATCGGCTGCGTGAACTGGAAGAATCAGTCGTGGAAGCCGAGACGGCCCGGGACCAGGCCCAGTTTCGCTATCGCCATGGCCTGGGGGATATGCTGGTGGTGTTGCAGACGGATCGTCGGATCCTCAACTCCAAGAGTCAGATCCTGACCCTGCAGCGCCTCTTGCTGGAAAACCGGATCGATCTCCACTTGGCGCTGGGAGGCGGCTTCGAGCCGGGCGCCCCGCCGGGTGCCCCGGGAGCACTTCTCCCGGTGACTCTCACCGGAGAGAACGGCAATTGATCAAGCTTCTGCTGAAGGTTCTGCTGCCCATGGCGACTTTGGCCGTTGCCTCGACGTGGGCCTGGAAGATATTCAACGACCGCCCCGTGGTCGAGACCCGGCCTCCGGAGATTCCGGTTCCGGTGATCCGGGTCGTTCCCGTGCAGCTTCAGACACTCCGGCTGAAGGTCATGTCCCAGGGGACTGTGGCTCCCCGAACCCAGACCACTTTGTTTCCCGAGATCGCGGGACGGGTCCTGGAAGTCTCCCCCTCTCTCGCGGACGGGGGGTTCTTCGAGGCGGGAGGTCAACTCCTCAGGATCGACGCCACGGACTACCACCTGCAGGTGGTTCAGGCCGAGTCTCAGATCGCGCAGGCTCAACTGTCTTTGGAGACCGAAGAGGCCCAGGCCGAGGTCGCCCGCAAAGAATGGGAGAGTCTGGGAGAAGGGGAGGCCCTCCCCCTGTTGCGACGAGTGCCCCAGATCGCTCGGGCCAAGGCCGCGCTTTCTTCGGCTCAGGCCGCTTTGGCCCAGGCCAGGCGAAATCTGGAGAAGACCAGGATCGCCGCTCCGTTCGCGGGGCGGGTCCTTCGAAAAAACGTGGACATCGGCCAATACGTGACCCCGGGGACTCCGGTGGCCACGATCTATGCCGTGGACCATGCCGAGATCCGGCTGCCGCTACCCGACGAGGAGTTGGCCTATGTGGACCTGCCCCTCGGCTATCGCGGCGACGGGTCGGAGAAACGCCATCCCGTCGTTCTCCTGCGGGCCGAGTTCGGCCAGCGGAAGCATTCATGGAACGGGAGGATCGTGCGAACGGATGGGACCATCGATCCTCAGACCCGGATGATCCACGCCATCGCTCAGGTGGCTGACCCCTATGGCCGGGGTCCGGATCCGGACCGTCCTCCCCTCGCCGTGGGCATGTTCGTGGAAGCCGAAATCCAGGGCCGCCGGCTGGAGAATGTCGTTACCTTGCCCCGGGCGGCACTTCGGGGGGAAGATCAGGTGTTGGTCGTGGACTCGGAGTCCAGGCTCCGTTTCCGCCATGTGAACGTCGTGCGGCTGGAGCGGGAACAGGTCATCATCGATTCGGGTCTGGAAGAGGGAGAACTGGTTTCGCTGGCCACCCTGGCCACGGTCATCGACGGGATGAAGGTCCAAATTCAGGAGGATTCCAACCCCTGAAGTCACCATGATCGGGCCGCATCATCCGGTATCGTGGCCAACTGGCTGAGGGCCCTGATCCTGATCGGCGTTGCTCGCTTCGTTCTCGGGGATCCGGTTGTAGAACCCCTCGATGTAGTCGAAGACGGCCCGCTTCCCCCTGCTGGACGACGCCATCCTCAAATTCGGCTAGGAGTATGCTATATAGAGGGAAACGGAGCCATCCGCCCGCTCGCTGGCCCCGTCTCCCGATGGCTGGCGCTTGGTCGGACGGGGGCAATGACGTTTGTGCTGCAAGGCTTTATGAGCAGCGCGTCCGGCTGACCGGCTCCCGGCGAAGGCCCAGGCCTTGAGCCGTCCAATCCGGACTGGAGATTTATGAGAAGGATCCCCGAGTTCCCGATACGCCTTGCCGAAGAGCTGATCCTCCTGATGCTCAACGAACGGACCGGCTATCTGGAAATGGTTCCAGGCTGGAATTTCTCCTGCGTCATGGCGGGAGCTGTAATCGCCGACCTTGCGCTGGAGGATCGAATCGACACCGATTTGGACGCGTTGTATCTGGTTGATCCCAGTCCAACCGGAGACGACCTGCTCGACCCCACGCTCAACGAAATCGCCGAATCCCGGGAGACCCGGGATTCGCAGTACTGGATCGAACGGAACACGGCCCGTTCCGAAGAAATCGTCTCGGCCACACTCGATCGCCTGGTGGAGAGGGGGATCCTCGACTACGAGAGCGGCGGATTCTGGACGCTCTCGCGCTCCGTTTCACGTTCCGGACACTATCCGATCTCCGACGAAAGGACCCGCCAGGAAGCCAAGGCAAGAGTCCTGAGCGTCATCTTGAACGATTTCATTCCGGACCCGAGAGACGCCATCCTCGTTGCCTTGATGCATACATGCGACGGTTTCAAGCTGCTGCTTCCGCCAGAGGAATATGAGGAGAAGCTCGAGCGGATCGAGACGATCGCCAAGCTGGATCTGGTAGGGCGATCGGTTGCCAGCGCGGTGAGGGAGAGCACCGCCACACCGAGAACCCGCCGTGTTCTTCGAACCAAGCCCATCCCAAGGCTCCGGATCTTCGACATCCTGCGACAGCGTGACTTCCGCACGTGCAACATTCCAAAGGCGATGTACGACATCTTCCGGAAGTACGGGCCGGTCGTCGAGCTTCCCTTCAAAATGGACAAGGCAACTGTTGTTGCCTTGATCGGGCCGGAGACCAATCGGTGGGTCAACAAGAAAGGGCGGTTCTACCTTCGGTCGAAGGACTACATCCAGGATCTCGAACACGCGTTCGGCGCATCCCGAACCCTGCCGGGCATGGATGGCGCCGAACACTACAAGATGCGCAAGTCGCTACAGAGTGCCTATTCCCGAACCACGCTTGCGCGACGGCTACCAGAGTTGATCCACCACTGCAGGCGATCGCTCAGGCTATGGAATGAAGGCGACGTTTTCCGTGCGACCGGGACGTTCCAGACCCACGTCAGCAGTCAGATCTCGCATCTGATGATAGGAGTGGATTGCAGTCACTACGTCGACGAACTCCTGGAATTTGAACATCGTGCGCTGGTGACGCACGTTCAGGGCGCGTTGCCGAAATTCATGATGTCAACGCCCAAGATGAAGCGTTACGGCAAGCGTATCCGTGAACTCCAGGAGTCGATTCAAGCATCCCACACGCCGGCGCAGAGGAAGGGTCAGCCGCCGGATCTTGCCGACGCAATCCTCGGACTCCATCACAACGATCCGCAGTTCCTTCCGGAAACGGACCTCGTCTTCCCCTTCGTCGCGTCAATGATCGCCAGCCTCTATCTCGGCAGCGGGCTTGGCTTCGCAGTCTATTCCATGGTTCGCCACCCGGATCTATACGCGAAGGTCCGGCAAGAAGCCGGGTCGTTCTTCGGTAACGGGCGTGAACCGGAAGCGGGGGACTTTACCCAACACAGCATCGACGTCACCCACCGCCTCTGCATGGAGTCCGCGCGTCTGTACCCGGTGATTCCCTGGCAGCTGAGGACGGTCATGAACCAGTGCATCGTCAGGGGCTTCGAAATACCTGCTCAAACGCGACTGTTGGTTTGCCAGACGGCGTCCCACTACGACGGCGATCTGTTCAAGGATCCGCTGAAATTCGACATAGACCGCTACCTGCCGGGTCGGGCAGAGCATCTGGCGCCGGGTGCCTACGCTCCCTATGGCCTGGGCACGCACACTTGCCTGGGAAGTCGGTGGGTGGAACTTCAGATGGTCGTCAACCTCCTGCTCATCGCTTACCACATGAAGCTGGAACTGGTGCCCGAAAACTACGAACTCGGAATCAATCCGTTCCCGACAGCTGCCCCCGACAAGAAGCTGAAGCTACGCGTGGCTGAAGTCAGAAACTCGGCCTGAGCACGCAAGCGCGCATCAGCGCCACGGCTGGAACCGCATGACTCTAAGTGCGTCATGACGGACGCCATCGAGAATGCGTGCACACTTGCGCACGGCAGTACAGGGCAGGCTGCAATGACTGACGGAACCGACGCTGCTGCAGCGTCGGGCTCTGGAAGTTCAGGTTACATGGCCCCCGCTGCCCTGCGCCGCGAGTTGGCACGCAGATAGACAGCCATAAGTGCCGGCACGAGCAACATCAGGATCCCGGTTGTAATCATGATTCGGACCCCGAGCGACGCGGCGAAGGGGACCAGGAACTGCGCCTGGATGGCCCGTTCGAGAATGAGCGGCGTGAAGCCGAGAAATGTGGTCACTGAGGTCAGGATGATGGGCCGGAAGCGTCCCTTGGCGCCATCGATGATCGCCGTCTTCGGAGCGGCGCCCTCCCTGCGCCGCTGGTCGATGAAGTCGATCATGACCAGCGAATCGTTGATGGTGACGCCGCTGAGCCCGAAGAAGCCCATGAACGATGCGGCACTTATGGAGACTCCCAATACGAAGTGGCCGAGGACGACGCCGATCAGACCGAACGGAATGATGGCCATCACGAGAAACGGTTTGACGTAGGACCCCAGGGAAAGGGCCAGCAGCCCGAAAATCGCGAACATGGCGAGCATGAACCCGCGGTTCAGAGCGTCCAGCGACTCCAACTGCTGCTGCTGTTCGCCGCCAAAGGAGAAGGTCAGCTCGGGTGCGGCGGCGGTCAGTTGCGCGAGGATCGTGTTCTCGAGGATGTCATTCGCTTCGCCGCCTGAAATCACATTCTCGTCCACGTCCGCCGTCACCGTGACGACGCGCTGACCGTCCTGGCGCCGGATCGACGGCGGTGAGGTGCCCATTCTCATCGATGCCACCTGGCTGAGCGGCACCTGTCCTCCCGACCGGGTGCGGATCAGGTAGCCCTCGACATCCGTGATCGCATCGCGCTCGTCGCCGGGCAGGCGCGCGTAGACCCGGACCTCTTCGCGATGGCGCTGTACCCTCAGCGCCTCCACGCCGAAGAACGCCGCCCGCGCCTGCAGCGCTAAATCCTCGATCGTGAGACCGAGCGTTCGCGCCTCCGGCCGCAACGCCAGCTGAATCTCCCCGACGCCCGGCGTATGATCGGACCGGACATCAAAGACACCCGCCACACTGCGAAGGCCGGCGACTACCGAGTCGGCGATTTCCAACAGGCGCTCCGGATCCGGATGCGACAGCACTGCCTCCACGGGACTGCCGAGATCGATGACCTCGCCGCTGAAGGCGATCCCGCGAACGTAGGGGAGGATCCCGACCTCGTCCCGCCAGGCCTGCATGATGGCAATGGTGGACATTTCCCGTTGCTGGGAACTCAAGAGCTTGAATTCGATGGAGGCGATGTTTGACTGCGGATTCATGGTGGGGGTCGGGTCAAGCCCTCCCCCTTCCACGCGAGGTCTCTGGCCGACGGTTACGATCACGCCCGACAGCAACGAGGGCAAATCGTCCGGTCGATCCCGATCCAGGCGTTCCAGAACCCGCCTTCCCGCCCGCTCCAGTTCCATCGCCACCTCGTAGGTCCGCTCGGCTGGTGTCCCGTCCGGCATTTCGAGAGTGGCGGTGACGAGGTCACCCTCCACGACGGGGGCAAAGGTCGTCGTGACAATACCGGCCGGTACCAGCGACAGGCTGACAATGAATAGTCCGACGATCCCCGCCACCACGATGGCGGGATGATCCGTCGCGAGGCGCAGCGCTCGATCCAGAGGGCCATTCACGAACCCGTTCAGCCCTCGGTCCATATAGTGTCGGACACACGAGAAGAATCGATCCACCAGGTTGGCCGGCACCCATTCCGGCCCCTGCAAGTGGGACAGGTGGCTCGGCAGTATCAGGAGCGCTTCTACCAGCGAGATCAGCAGCATGCCGATGATGATCACCGGCAAAGCGCTCCACACTTCTCCAATGCCCCCGGGGATGAAGAGCAGGGGCGTGAACGCCGCCACCGAAGTGAGAACCGCGAAGGTCAACGCCTTCTTGATCCGTCGCGTGCCCCGGATCGCCGCGGCGACTCCCGGAACGCCCCGCATGCGTTCGTAGTGGATGTGCTCGGCCACGACAATGGCATCGTCGACGATGATGCCGATGGCCAGAACGAACGCGAACAGTGAAATGATATTGATCGCGAGGTCGAGCGCCAGCATCACGGCCAAGGCCCCGGCGCCCGAGGTGACCAGGCCGGCGACGACCCACAAAGCGAGCCGTATCTCGAGAAACAGGGCCAATGCGACGAACACCAGAATAAGTCCCAGAAGACCGTTCTTGCGGAGGATGTCGGCCCGCTCCGAGTAGGTCTGGGAGTCGTCGTTCCTGATGGTGATCCCGACGCCATGGGGCAGAGATGGGACGATCTCGTTCGCGATGTGCTCGTGTACGGCTCCCGCAAGCTCCATCACCTGCTCGCCCTCGGCCCGGTAGACCTCGACAAAGACCGCCGGCTTCCCTTGGTGCCGGACGATGAGGTCGGTGTCCTGGAAGGCATCGCGCACCTCGGCGATGTCTCCGAGGTGGATAATCGTGCCGTCGTTCCGGGCGACAACGACGATCTCCTCGAAGTCGAGCTGATCGTAGCTCTGGCCGATGGTCCGGACGCGCACCTCGGCGACCCGCGTATCAATCCGGCCGGCTGAAAGGTCCAGGGAACTGCGGCGAACCGCATCCGCGATATCGTCGAGCGTCAGCCCGAAGGCGCGCAGGCGGACGAGCGGCACTTCGATCGAGATCTCGTAGTTTCTCGTCCCGGTGGTCTCGACGTGCGACACGTTGGGCAGCGACCCCAAGTCGTCTTCGATCTGGTAGGCCAACTCCTTCAGCGAGCGCTCGGGGATGTCGCCAAACACGATCAGACGGATCATGCTGGTGCGATTGTCCATCTCCCTGAACTGCGGACGCTCGGCTGCGCCGGGAAACGACGGGATGCGCGCGACCGCGGACTTGACTTCGTCCATGGCCTCGTTGATGTCCGCGCCGGTCTTCAATTCGACCCTGACCGATGCCAGTCCCGGGGCCGCTATGGACTTGACCGCCTTGACATCCGGCAGCGCCTCGACCTGCTCCTCGATCTTGACAACGATCGACTCCTCCACCTCCTCGGGCGCGGCACCGGGATAGACCACGGACACTTCGATGGTATTGAAGGGAACCGTCGGCCAGGCTTCCCGCTCCAAAGCCCCAAACGCCACGAGGCCGAACGCCAATATGCTGATCATCAACAGATTGGCCGCGACGCGGTTGCTCGCCATGATGGCAATGGGACCGCCCGGCTCCCCGTGCAGTTCTCCCTTCGGACTCATCGCATTACGCCGTTCCCGGTCCGTACAACCATGTCTTCAGTGACGAACTGGATACCGCCGGTGATCACCAACTGCCCGTCTTCGAGAGCACCCATTACGAAGGCCTCATCGTTGATCCGCTGCAGGACACGCACCGGGACAATACTCACCTTTTGGTCTTTGCCTGCCGTCCACACCTCGTTGCCGGGTCGCAGTGCCGGCCGCGGTATCCGGAAATAGCTCTCAGGTGCAAGACCCTGGATCTCTACTTCCACGAACTTGCCTATCAAGAGCGGGGTTACGCCGCCGAGACCGCCGGACCCGTTCGCCGGAACACCCGCGGAAAAGGGGTTGGGCACGCGTACGATCGCGTCAATGGTTCGCGTCTGCTCGTCGACTGAGATTTCAGCCCGGTCGACGTAGCCCTTCCAGGCATAGCTGTCGTCGTCGAATTTGGCGGTCACGCGGGCGGTCACGCGCCGTTCGGCGTCCCCCGCACGAAGTTTCCAAAGCCCTGGGATCATTGCGGCGTTGGCGTCGGACAGGGGAACGACCACCTCGACGGCGTCGGCGGCGAGCAGCCGCCCGACGGTCTGACCAGCAGCCAGAAACTGTCCCGCATCCACCGACTCGTCGCGCACGTAGCCGTCAAACGGCGCCCGCAGTTCGGTTCGGGACAGTGCCAGCTTGGCGCCGGCAATCTGGACCTCGGCGCGGTGCAGCGCGGCTCGAGCCGCCTTGATCTCCGGTGCCCGTAGAGCCAAGGGATCCGGTTCGCCTACGGGAGCTCCCGCCTCGAGTTGCTGGCGGGAGTACTCCTCGAATTCAGTGCGGGGGAACGCCCCTTGTTCCTGGGCCACAGAGAGGGCTACCCGACGGGCTTCGAGATCGGCCTCAGCCTCCCGCAAGCGTTGCAATTAGTCGGCGTTATCGATGCGCAAGATCGGTTGACCCGACGCGATCCGCCCGCCGCTCTGGAATCCCGGATCCATCCAGACGACCCGGCCGCTGACGAGCGGAGCAATGTCGACTTCCGCGCTGGACCGCACCGTGCCGGCTCCGTACACGGGTATGGCGCCGGAGCCGGCCGCAACCCGGCCGGTCTGTACGAACGGGATTTGGGGAGGCGGCTCACTGCGCTCCGGTTCGGGTGCCAGCGACACCAGGTAATAGGCCAGGGCACCGGAACCGGCAAGGATGACAACCGCAACCAAGTAGCCTGCTATCTTGCCCCTGGTGATCTACTCGGTAGATATTGACGCGGCTCGGAGGTTCGCCGCACGGGCGGAGCCGCCGGTTGGAAAAGCGACCGGCTCGAGGAGGGTCCACAAGCCTCCCAGGACCCGGTCGGGTGCCGGGAGGTTCAAATTCCTCCACGCCGCCGCCGGCACACAGCGGCTGAAAGCGGCGTCGCCAGTGAAGTTTTCGGGTGATCGGGGGATCGATTCGGAAACCGGATGGATTCGCATCGGCAAACAATTCGTAGCAAGGTGGCCGGCGACAAATGGCAATGGCAACGCCGACACGGCTTGCCGGCGTGATCTCATGGCTGCATCCCGCGGTTTTTCCGGTCGTTTCGTGGAGGGGATCCCCAGCCACGCTGGCGGGCCGTTACGCCAATGACGGATGGCAAACTTGATAGTGTCCAGGAATCGAGATAAGCATGGACCTGTGACATAAAACCTTTAAAACAAACGGTTTATCCTAGGATCCTGCGCGGCAGAAATTGATCTACTGCGAAAGCGGTAGAATCGGTCCATATTTCCCCGATTTCTCGGCGAATAGAACAACTATGCACCTCCACATCGAGAAAATCTGGCCTCGATTCCCCACTTTCTCGCTACGATCATTCCTACCGCGCAGACTCCTAGCATTCGTAAGCTTGACTGCCTGGTTTGTTTCCCGGTCCGGCCGATGTGAAACGATGGGGTCCCGACTGGAAGTTTGGCGAGAAAGGCGTTACGTGTCACGAGGCCGAGGGAGTGATGGGATCGTCGACGACAAAAAGAACGGAGACGCTCTTTCGTCTCTCCTCGGGACAGCTTCAGGGAGGCAAGAATCGTCTGCCGTCATTGTCCCGCCGTCTGGCGCCCCGTCTGGCGAAGGCCCCGGTAGGGGAAGTCGCGTTTGTGGCGTGACCGCCAAGCCGCGGCCATGGGTTTCACTCCAGTCACGGATAATCTCGCGATGCGCCTCTGTTCGAACCCCGGCATACGATCAAAAACCCGTATTCCGGTATTTTTAAGCCAGCCGCTTGGCTCGGAGGTTACCGCAGCCGTCAGAACACAACGTTGCGGTGGGAAATGCCAGCAAGATGTCTCGAGCCGGACAATTCCTCCTTGCTATCCCCGTTTCCCGAGGGTTGGTACTTCGTTGCCAGCCGTCAGTCCATTCTGCAGGAAAGGCTGATTCAGAAGACCTGGATGGGCGAAGAAATCGTCGCCTGGTGCGGCGGTGGAGGGCACATCTGCGTGGCGGAGGCGGTTTGTCCGCACTTGGGGGCCGATCTGGGGCCCGCCGCCGGAGGCCGGGTGCGGGACGGTTGTCTCGTCTGTCCGTTTCACGGCTACGAGTTCGACGTCAGCGGACAATGCGTTGCCACTCCCTTTGCCCCGGCCCCCAGGGCCGCCAAGCTGCGGGTATTCGAGACGCGGGAGGTCCTTGGCATGGTCTTCGCCTGGTGGGGAATCAATGGACGGCCACCGCAATGGAGCCTTCCCGAGGACCCGCCGGGTGGCACCGACTGGAGCAGATTGAGGTTTCGGACCATCCGGTTTCCCGGCCATCCTCAGGAAACGACCGAGAACTCCGTGGACCTGGCGCACCTGCGGTACGTGCACGGCTACAGCAATGTCAGCCGGGTCGAACCGGTCACCGTGGACGGCGCCTGCCTCACGAGTTGTTTTGACTTCAAGCGAACTCAGACCATCGCGGGGATCAGGGCGATCCTATTGGACTTCTCAGTTGTCACCCGCGTGATTGGATTGGGATACTCGTTCGTGGATGTTCACGAGCGCTCCATCGGCATGGATGTACGTTTGTGGGTGCTCGCAACGCCCGTCGACGGCACGCTCATCGATCTGGTGCTGGCCGGGCAGGTGCGGGAGATCCGCAAACCGAAACGGCCGATCGTCGGTTTGCGGTTTGTTCCGTTGCGGTTGCGCGCCAAGATCATGAACAAAATCCTTATAAGGGCGCAGAAGCGCGACGTGCTTCAGGATGTGGCGATCTGGAGCCGGAAACGGTACCGATCCCGCCCCAGTCTGTGTCGATCCGACGGCGAGATCGGGATCTATCGGCGCTATTGCAAACAGTTCTATCCCGATCCTCGGGAATCCGGCTGAGCGCGCACGCGTGCAGCTGTCCGTTCGGGCATAGCCTGTATTTCTCGGTGCGTCCTCAAGCAGTTGACGAGAAAAATCGAAGCTCAATCGGCAGTCCACGCTTCGCTTCGGGTCCCGAGCATGCGCTACGGCGTCGGCGAATTTGACGCGACGAATCTGTTTCGGAAACACTAGTTGCCAGGTCGTTCGTGATCTGGAACCGGGATTCGGTTTCCTGGATAATCGTTTTCTTGAGTCCGTTCGTGGGCTCGGAGTCCACTCTCCGGCTGCGCCGCTCACGTTCCGTGCGGTGAGAACGGGTAAGGGTCGCCATCGACTCGGTTCCGAAGGAGGGAGAACAGGTGTCCCCCGCCAATGTCGTCGACGGAATGAGGGTCCAAGTTCAGGCTGATTTCAGTCCCAAGGTGTCACCATGAAGGGACTCGTTTCCTGGTTTGCGTCCAACGGGGTCGTGGCCAACCTGCTGATGGTCGTGATCCTGGTCGGCGGCACCCTCTCCGTCCCCGAGATTCGAAAGGAGGTCTTCCCCGAGTTCTCGACGGATCTGATCAGCGTGTCGGTTCTCTATCCGGGCGCCGCACCCGAAGAGGTCGAACAGGGAATCTGCATCCGGATCGAGGAGGCCGTTCAAAGCCTTCCCGGAGTGAAGCGGATCACGTCGACGGCCTCCGAGGCCATGGGCATCGTGAACGTGGAACTGCTGGAGGGGACCGACATCCGTGAACTCCTGGACGAGGTCAAGGCCCGGGTGGACGCCATCAGCACCTTTCCGGAGGAGGCCGAGCAGCCGGTCATCCAGGAGGCCATCGTCCGCAATCAGGTCATCAACATAGCCGTCTCGGGACAGGCGGACGAGCGGACCCTCAAGCGGGTCGCCGAGCAGGTTCGGGACGAGGTCGCCTCCCTGCCCGGGATCACCCAGGCCGAGTTGTCCAGCGCCCGCCCTTATGAAGTCTCCATCGAGGTCTCGGAGGAAGCCCTGCTCCGCCACAGCCTTTCCTTCGATCAGGTGGCCCGGGCGGTCCGCCGATCTTCCCTGGACCTCCCTGGGGGCTCGGTGAAGACTCAGGCGGGCGAGATCCTGCTGAGAACCAATAGTCAGGCCTACGTGGGAGAGGATTTCCAGGAACTGACGCTTCTCTCCGGACGGGACGGCACCCGGGTCCTGCTGGGAGACGTGGCCCGGGTGGTGGACGGGTTCGCCGAGACCGATCAATCGGCCCGGTTCGACGGCCGGCCGGCCATCCTGGTCCAGGTCTTCCGAGTCGGGAGGCAGAGCGCTCTGGAGATTGCCGCCGCCGTTCGCGAGTACGTCAGGCAGAAACAGTTGCAGTTGCCGGAAGGCCTGACGCTGACCACGTGGAAGGACGACTCCCGCATCCTGCGGAGCCGGCTCGACCTGCTGATCAAGAACGGCTTGGCGGGGTTGGCGCTGGTCGTTCTGACTCTGACGTTGTTTCTGAGAGTCGGCCTGGCATTCTGGGTCAGCCTGGGCATTCCCATTTCGTTTCTGGGCTGCCTCATGGTTTTGCCCCACCTGGACGTCTCCATCAACCTGATCTCCCTGTTCGCCTTCATCGTCGTACTGGGAATTGTGGTGGACGACGCCATTGTCGTCGGCGAGAACATCTTTTCCCAATACGAGCAGGGGAAGCCCAAGCTGCAGGCGGTCATCGACGGGACACAGGAGATGATGGTTCCCGTGTTTTTTGCGGTGGCGACCACGGTGGCCGCCTTCTCCCCACTGCTGATGATCGAAGGCCCCACCGGGAAGATCATGCGGGTCATTCCCCTGGTGGTCCTGCCCACACTGGTCTTTTCGCTGGTCGAGTCCCTGCTCATCCTGCCCTATCACCTCTCCCACCTGAGACGCTCCGAAAGTCTGCGGAAACGGGGATTGTTCGGGTTGTGGAACCGCCTTCAGGACCTGATCTCAGGACTGCTCAAAGGATTCGTCAAGCGGGTCTACGAACCCCTCCTGCGCGTGGCCGTCGAGTGGCGTTACCTGACGGCGGCCCTGGGAGTCTCCATCTTGGTGCTGGTCGTCGGCATGATTCTGGGCGGAAGAATCAAGTTCAATTTCTTCCCTCCGGTGGAGGCGGACAACGTGATGGCCTTTCTGACCATGCCTCAGGGCACACCGGCCGAGACCACCGCCCGCGTGATGGAGAAAGTGGAGCGAGCCGCCTCGGTGCTCCGGGAGGAGATCGACTCGTCCAGCCAGGGGGACGGCTCGGCCAGCGTGTTCCGTCATGTGCTCACGTCAGTGGGGGATCAACCCACCCGCGTCATTCAGAATCGACACAACGGAGGCGTGTCCCGATTCACCGGCGCCCACCTGGGAGAGGTGAACATTGAACTGGCGCCATCCGAAGAACGGCCCCTGGCACAAGACGGCAGACTCTTCAGCAGCACCGAGATAGGCAACCGCTGGCGGGAGTTGACGGGAACCATCCCAGATGCCGTGGAACTCAGCTTCTCGGCCTCACTCTTCGCCGCGGGAGCTCCCATCAATGTTCAGTTCTCCGGTCCCGACCTGAACCGACTGCAGGAGGCCGCGCACAAGTTCAAGCTGAAATTGAACGAATACGCGGGGGTCTACGACATCGCCGATTCCTTCCGGGCCGGTAAGCAGGAGATCAAGCTCAAGATTCATCCGGACGCCGAGTCGCTGGGTCTGACGCAAGAGGACTTGGCAAGACAGATCCGACAAGCCTTCTACGGGGAGGAGGTCCAGCGGATTCAGCGGGGCCGGGACGAGGTCAAGATCATGGTCCGGTATCCCTCGGATCGACGCCGTTCCCTGGGGCAGATGGAGGGGATGCGGATCCGGACCCCGGACGGCGATGAGGTTCCCTTTTCAGTGGTGGCCGATTCCGAACTGAGCCGTGGCTTCGCATCCATCCGCCGGGTGGACCGGAATCGCTCCATCAGCGTGACCGCGGAGGTGGACACTCAACGGGCCAACTCCAACGAAATTCTGGCGGAGTTGGAGGCGGACTACCTTCCCTCGCTGTTGCAGCAGTTTCCGGGCCTGAGCTATTCGTTGGAGGGCGAGCAGGAGCAGCAGAGCGAGACGGTAAGCGGACTCCTGCAAGGTTTCGGCATGGCCCTGGCTGCCATCTTTGCATTGTTGGCCATTCCTCTCCGCTCCTACTTCCAGCCGCTGATCATCATGAGCGCGATTCCCTTCGGGTTGGTGGGCGCCTTTCTGGGCCACAGGATCCTGGGAATGGACCTGAGCATCCTGTCCGTGTTCGGCATCGTTGCCCTGGCGGGCGTGGTCGTGAACGACAGTCTGATCCTGGTCGACTACGTCAACCGGAAACAGCGTGCCGGAGTCCCGCTCCGAGAGTCGATCCTGACAGCTGGGGCGGCTCGGTTCCGGCCCATCTTCCTCACCTCCCTGACCACTTTCGCCGGCCTGACTCCATTGCTCCTGGAAACGAGTCTGCAGGCCCAGTTCCTCATCCCCATGGCTGTTTCCCTGGCGTTCGGCGTCGTATTCTCGACTCCGGTCATCCTGATTCTGGTGCCGTGCACCTACATGATTCTGGAGGATCTGGGACGAGCTGCCCGATGGCTCCTGGGGCGCCGTCCCGTACAGGAAGTGGAACGCCCGACCCTGATCCCCGCTCCGGTGAAGGGTGGCAGCCCCCGGAACTGAACGACAATGTCCCCACGATTTCCGGGTTGGGAAATCTTGAACACTGGTCTGAGTCCGGCCCTCTCGCCAGACCCCGATCGAGCCCGGACTGGGACTCAACGCCTGTTCCAAAATCTGATCGAACCCTTGGGAGACTCGTTCCTGGCGCCGGACCGAGGGCTGCAGCAGCGGCTGATGGCCCGAATCGTCACCCGGGTCCGGCGGCTCCCGGAGGCCCTCTCGTTCCATCAGAGGCTCCACCGGATGGGGCTGGACGATGAAGACGCGCTCCTGACCCGGGTTCAGAGGCTGAACCGGAGCGGGATTCGGGCCCTCCCCCGCCAAGTGGGGCGGGTGCTGGTCCCCTCCCGGGTGACCCTGGGTGCCGACGTCCTGCTCACCGGCGTCATCGTCCGCACCTGCCTGGCCGCCTTTCCCGATGCCGAGGTCGTGTTCCTGGGCAGCCGGAAGAACGCCGCCCTGATCGCCGGGGACTCGCCCCGCTTCCGGACCCGCGAGCTCTCCTATCCGCGCCGTGGCTCCCTGTTGGAACGCTTGTTGACCTGGGTGGATCTGGTGGATGCCGTCCGCGAAGAGACCCTTGGTCTGGTGGCCGGCGGCGACTTCGTCGTCATCAATCCCGATTCCCGGTTTCTCCAGAGCGGACTCCTGCCGCTGGTTCCCGCGGGCCGGGAGGCGAGGAGCTACTGCGGTTGGGATCCGTCGGTTTCAGGGAGAGAGACGAAGGAACGCAGCCAGTTGGAGGATCTGAACCGTTGGCTTGGTGAGATGTTCCGGACCCACCCTCGGAATCCGCTTCAGGGTCCGTCCCTGCATCTCGCGGATTCGGTCCGGGGTTGGGCGAAGGAGATGCTGCCCCCCCTGAACCTGGGCCGGGAGCCGGTTCTGGTGGGCATGAATCTGGGAGTCGGAGGCAATCCGGACAAGAGAATTCATCGGGATCGGGAAACGGTCTCCGATTTTGAGCGTCTATTGGTGACAGGCTTGCTGGATCGGGGGGCGACGCTGGTGCTGGATGCCGGCTTGGGCGCGGATGAGTTGGAGCGGGCCCGGCAGCTCTACTTCGACACTCGGGAGCGGGGCTTGAGTACGGCCCGAATCGTGGGGGGGCGACTTCTGCAAGATGACTCGGGCTCATCGCCCGTCCGGCTGGTTTTGTTTCAGGGGCCGGTCGCGGAGTTCGGGGCGCTTCTGCGGCAGTGCCGGATCTACGTCGGTTACGACTCGCTGGGTCAGCATCTGGCCGGTGCCCTGAACCTGGATCTGATCACCATCTTCGGCGGACATGCCACCCCCCTCTTCGCACGCCGTTGGAGACCGGGCGGCGGAGGACGGACTCGAGTGTTCGAATCAGGACCCGGACCCTTCGACACCCGGCGCCAGGCAGAGTTGGCCGGCAAGGTATTGGCCGAGGCCCGATCGCTGCTTTGATGCTTCTTGGAAAAGCATAGGGGCACTCTGGGAGGGGGGTGGGAGGGGACATTCTTGTCCCCCTCTTCAACACCGACCCGGAATCGGGGGTTGCAAACCCCCGCTCGTGCGCCCGACATGGGCTGTATCTAAGGGATGAAAGATCCCAAGGGAGGTGATGGGACCAACCCTAGCCGAACCGCAAGGCGTAGCCGCGAGGTGAAGCTGAAGGAAGCGGAAGGCAAACCCACGACCGCAGGAACACGAACCGGCAGCGAGGCCGGGTGCGGGCGGTGAGCTGGCGAGCAACAGCGAAACCCGAACCCCATCCAGACGTACCAGGTAGAGCCGGGCGGCCCGGGGGGAAAGATGCAGCACCTTACTCGGGGAGATCTCAAGGGTGAGAGCCTTTGAGAAGTCAGCAGAGGTCATAGTAGCGAAGAAGCCGGATAATGCCGGTGGAGCGAAGGACCGAAGGAGTCGGACTGGCCCTATGGTGGACTCGTCAGCGGGATCGCAACTACCTCCGGAAACGGGGCGGGGGGAGGCCCCTCGGACCCGGCACGGAAGGCCCAAGGGTGGAACCCGTCAAGCCGGAAGGGCGGAGATCAAGTCCCAGCGGCGGCGAAAACCGGAAAGAAAGGCCCTTTACGAGGCTCGAAAGAGCCTCGAGTGACTCCAACCGCCGGATACTGAAAACGGTACGTCCGGTGGTGTGGGAGGGTGCAGGGGCGCAATCCCCTGCACTCGACCCGATCCACGCCCCCTTTTTATCGGCGGTTGCATGTGCTTGAATAGCCCCGTGCTTGAAGTCATTCGAACTCCCAAGGTGTACGACGTCGTGGTCATCGGTTCCGGCGCCGGCGGCGGCACTGCGGTCCAGGTCCTGACCGGGAAGGGCATTGAGGTGGCCCTCCTGGAAGCGGGTCCCATGCTGGATCCCGAAAAGGACTACAAGGAGCACATGCTCCCGCATCACGTGGATCACCGGGGCGCCGGAGTGGGTGGTGCCCACTACTTCGGTAAGCAGCCATGGGGCTTTTTCCGGGCACCCAACGGTGCCTGGGAGTTGGAGGGCGAACCCTACACGGTGGCGCCGGGCAGCGAATTCCGCTGGTTTCGCTCCCGGATCCTGGGTGGGCGGACGAACCACTACGGCCGGATCTCTCTACGATTCGCCGACTACGATTTCCGGCCCTACTCCATGGACGGGTTGGGCACCGACTGGCCCATCACTTACGAGGATCTGGCCCCCTACTACGACAAGGCGGAGTCCTTCATCGGTGTCACCGGGAGCATCGAGGGCATCCGGAGCGCCCCCGACGGCATCTTCCAACCCTGCCCGCCCCCCAAGGCCCACGAGCACCTCATCAAACAGGCCTGCACCCGCATGGGCCTCCCCTGCATAC
This sequence comes from Acidobacteriota bacterium, assembly GCA_965263035.1. Lineage (GTDB taxonomy): Bacteria > Acidobacteriota > UBA6911 > RPQK01 > JAJDTT01 > JAJDTT01. The sequence continues at coordinate 1,150,557 of OZ253580.1, read as the reverse complement.
CCATGCGGCGAGCGGTCATTACCCGGCCCCTCAATGGACGCGCCGCCTGCCATTACTGCGGACAGTGCGGCCGCGGTTGCATCACCGCCTCCAATTACGCCTCCAGCCAGGTACAGATCCTGCCCGCCCTGAAGACGGGCAAGCTGAAGATCTTCGACCAGGCCATGGCCAGGGAGATCCTCAGCGACGAGAACGGTCGCGTCACGGCCGTCTCCTACATCGACAAGAAGACTCGCACGGAGCGCCAGATCCGGTGCCGGGTCGTGGTGCTGGCTGCCAGCGCCTGCGAATCCACGCGGCTGCTTCTCAATTCCCGGTCCAGCCGCTTTCCCCAGGGTCTGTCCAACAATTCGGGGGTCGTGGGCCGGTTCCTGATGGACACGGTGGGCCTTGGAATCCAGGGGTATGTCCCGGCTCTGGAGGGAATGCCCCGTTACGACACGGACGGATTCAGCGGCGGTCACGTCTACTCTCCGTGGTGGGAATGGGACAAGAAGAACAAGGACTTCCCCCGCGGGTACCATATCGAGATCGGAGGCGGATTCGGAATGCCCGGAGTCGGCAGCTTCCAGGGTCAGGTGGGCCGGATCGGCGGCTACGGCCGGGAACTCAAGGGACGGATCCGAAGAGAATACGGAGCCTTCGTCTCGTTCGCGGGCCGCGGCGAGATGATCCCCAACAATCTGAGCTACTGCGAGTCGGACCCGGTGACGGTGGACCGATGGGGTATTCCGGTGCTGCGGTTCCACTTCAAATGGAGCGACTACGAGTGGAAACAGGCCCGGCACATGGAGCGGACCTTCGTCGACCTCATCGAGTCCATGGGCGGGCAGGTGTTGGGGCACCGGTCGCCGCAAGTGGACGGGAAGGGAATTTCAGTCCCCGGCACCATCATCCACGAGCTGGGGACCGTTAGAATGGGGAACGACCCTCGGAGTTCGGCCCTCAACCAGTACTGTCAGGGCCACGAGGTGCCCAACCTGTTCGTGGCCGATGCCGCTCCTTTCGTCAGTAACCCCGACAAGAATCCCACTCTGACCATCACGGCTCTGGCGTGGCGCACCTCGGACTACATCGCCGAGGAGATGAGGAAGGGCCATGTCTGATCCGGGCGGCCGCAAGCGGAGCGAAGTGTCCCGCCGCGCCCTGCTCAAGCGGATTGCCCTGGCGGTGACGTCAGCCGGCGTGCTGGATCTGAAGGCGGGTCAACATGTCCACAAGACCGTGTCTCAGGAGAAGCAAAGGACCGGAGACTACACGCCGCAATGCTTCAATGCCGGAGAGTACGAGACGCTGCAGCGGTTGAGCGAGTTGATCATTCCGGCCGACGATCATTCCGGCAGCGCCCTGGATGCCGGGGCTCCGGAATTCATCGACGTGCTCTCCAACCAGAACGAGGAATTGGCTCGGATCTTCATTTCCGGAATCTTCTGGCTCGACCGCGAGATGGGCCGCCGCCAGGCCAGCCGCTTCAAGGATGCCTCCGAGGAGGCGCAGACCCGGCTGCTGGATGATCTGGCCGCCGCTGCCGACGGATCGGAAGAGCCCCTGAAGGGCTCTCGAGCCGGCGCCGAGTATGCGGGCTTCAGGGATTACACGGCTCGCACCGATCGGCGCCTTGGGCCTGGTGTCCACTTCTTCGTGTGGGCGCGGCGCCTGATCGTGGATGCGTTCTACACCAGTCCCATCGGATTTGAGGACGTGGGTTACAAGGGCAACCAGTACCTCACCGAATACGAGGTCCCGCAAGAGGCCATCGATTACGTCCTGAAGCGGAGCCCCCTCGGTTCGGCGTGAATCCGGCGATTTCCGGTCAAGTATGGGCTTCGCCGGATGTCCCGTTCCCCGGCTGTCGATTCCCGTAGATGGTCACCACTCCGGTCCGGTCGTCTCCCCCCAGATTCGCCGCCAAGCCGAACTCGGGACGACGGGCGATCTGGTAATCGCCGCACCGGCCCTTGAGTTGCTTGAAGATCTCCAGGGCCTGCTTGACGCCGGTGGCGCCCACCGGATGGCCGAAGCCCATGAGGCCGCCTCCCGTGTTCACCGGCAGATCTCCTTCGATCTCCGTGGTCCCCTTCCGGACCAGCTCCGGCGCTTTGCCAGGACGGCAGAATCCCAGAGCCTCGTATAGGAGCAACTCGGTGACGCTGAAGCAGTCGTGGACCTCGGCCACGCCGATCTGCGCGGGTCCGACCTGTCCGTCCTCATAGGCTTCCTGGGCGGCTCTCGCGGCCGTGGACAAAGTCAGGGGATCCGGGATTTCGTCCAGGGGAGCGGTGGCGTGACCGTAGGAGAGGATCTGAACGGCGTCCCGGACGGGGGACTTGCCCAACCTCTCCAGACCCCGGTCCGAAACCAGGACCAGGGCCGAGGCCCCATCCGAGACCTGAGAGCAGTCGCTTACCTTCAGGTAGTCGCGGAAATCGGGATGACTGAGAAACTGGGGGTTCCGGTCGGAAGGCGTCGAAGCCTCCTCCAGCGTCAACCGGACGGCCTGCATGTGGGCGTTGGGGTTCCGGTTGGCGTTGGAATAGGCCTTGACGACGACCCGAGCCAGGTCTTCTTCCGCTAGCCCGTAGGCCTGCCGGTAGGCCTTGGAGCGGCGGGCGAAAAGACAGGGGAAGGTGAAGGGATCGCAAGCCCGCTGGGTTTCATAGTGGGCGGCCCGAGCCAGATAGTCGGCGCCCTCCTTGGCGCTGACCGTGGTCTGTACTTCGACTCCCGCCACCAGGACGAAGTCGCAGCCTGCGGAAATGGCGTCGATTCCGGCGATCAGCGCCAGACCGCCCGAAGCGCAGGCTCCCTCGACCCTGGAGAAAGCCTTGTTCCTGAATCCCGGCCGGACGCCGGCCAGGAGGGACCCGAGATGTCCCTGTTTGGAGAAGAGCTCGCCGGTGAAGTTCCCCACGTAGCCCCGCTGGATCTGGTGGTCCGAGACACCGGTGTCTTTCAGGGCGCCGATGACGGCCTTCTTCAGATGCGCTTCCAACGACGGGTTGACTCGCCGGCCGTAATCCGGATGGCCCTTCCAGATGAAGTCGGGATGAAATTTTCCGATGAAGCCGCTGTGTGCGCCCCCGATCAGGTGCACGTTTCGGGAAGGTCTCATTCGGTTGCTCCGTTGGTCCACAAGGCGGCGTAGTCCTGCCGGATGGGACTGAACACGTCCAGGGCTCGTGCGGGGCCTCCCACGGCTGCGGCCCGATGAGGGGTGTCCGGAGGAATGATGTAGTAGTCTCCGGGCTCCAGGATTCTCGTTTCGGAGCCGATCTGCAGTTCCATCCGACCCTCCAGCAACACGCCGCCCTGCTCATGAGGATGACTATGGAGGGGGACATGCGCATCGGGTTCGAAGTCCACGATCGAGAGCATGAGATTCTCGCCATGGGGCGCCCTGATTCTGATCCCGGGGAAGATTTCCCGGGCTTCGATTCGGGCCAGATCCAAAAAAGGCATGCGGGCACTCCTTTCCATCCGTTCCGGATAGTTTATCAGCCCTTGTAGGAAGCCGTCGCGGAGTTTGAACGGTGCCGGATTCTGCGCTGGCCGTAAGGAAGGGCAACCACAAGGTGTACGGTGCGCCCGGAAAGATGGGCGCTATCTCCCCGTGAGGCTGGTCATCCGCTATTATGAGGTCCGCCGTGGGTTGGATCGTGGGCCAGGACTCCCCTCTTTGGGATTTTCATGAAGGGTGTGAGGCAGTGTTCCTCCGGGAGCGGAAGCTTGCCTGAGCTTCCCGAAGTCGAAACCTTGCGCCGGGAACTGGAGCCCCGGCTCCGGGGCCGGGTCATCAGATCGCTGAGCACGTTTCCATCGCGGGTCTTCCAATTGGATCCGGCCACCCTGGAGGCGGCCGTCGCGGGACAGACCATCCACGCCGTATCCCGCCGGGCCAAGTACCTCATTTTCGAGTTGGACCGCTGGTACTGGATCATTCACCTGGGAATGACCGGACAGCTCACGATCCAGGACGAACCCGTGGAGAACAACGGATCGAGATTCAGTGGCGGGGACGCCCACATCGTCCTCGTGGCCCGAATGTCCCGGGGCCGGACGCTGGCGTTCCGGGACGTCAGGAAGTTCGGCCGGGTCATGCTGCTCTCCAAGGAGGGCGACGGCCTGGGGTCCCGGCTTGGTTCCCTGGGTCCGGAGCCCTTGGGCAGCGACTATCTCCTGGAGGACTTTCTGGGAAAATTGGCCAAGAGGAAGGCTCGGATCAAGTCGTTGCTGCTGGATCAGAAGGTAGTTGCCGGGGTCGGAAACATCTATGCCGACGAGGCCCTCTTCGAAGCCGGCGTGCACCCGGCCAGACGAGTCCGGTACATCCGCCGCTGGGAAAAGGTGAAGCTCTTCGAATCGATCCGGCGGGTTCTGGAAAGAGCCGTGCTCCATGGCGGGACGACCCTCCAAGACTATCGGAGGAGCAACGGTGACCTGGGAGAGTATCAATCTTTGCTTAAAGTGTACGGGCGCGACGGCCAACCGTGCACTCAATGCGGTTCAATCATCCAGAAGACGGTCATCAGCCAGCGAGGCAGCCATTTCTGTGCATGTTGCCAGCCCCGGAAGCCTCGTCCCAGACCGGTCGCTCGAGGTTGCATACAGGAGGAGGGGAGAGAATGAGCAGTCGTATTCAATGTGCTCCGATTCCAGGCGCAAACGAGTTGATGAGTCCCGAATTTCAGAACTATCTGCTGGTCCTCCACGATCAGTTCGCCGGCCGCATCCATGAGCTCCGCGAGAAGCGGGCACAGGTGTTGAAGCGAGCGCTCCAGGACGGCGCCGGACCGGCCCATCTGCCTCCGAGCGATGCCAACACCGGCGATTGGAGCGTTCCCGAGGTGCCCGAGGATCTGTACGAGCCGGGGATCGAGATCTCGGGTCCTGCCTCCGTCACCGGGATGTTCATCAACGCCCTGAATCCGGGTCCGGGGGGCTTCCGGGCCCAAGGCGATCTGGACGACGACGAGGACTCGGCCGGCCATCGTCTGGTGGACACCCTGCAGGCGGCAGCCAACCGGAAGGGTGCTGTGGAGCGCACCCTGACCTACTACAACGCCGCCAAGGGAAAGAAGTACGAGCTTGCGGAAGGGGACCTCCCCTTCTTCATGCATCGGGAACGGGGGCTTCACCTGGACGAGCCGGAAGTCCTGGTGGATGGGGCTCCCATTTCCGCCAGCATCCTGGGAACGGCGCTGACTCTTTTTCATGCCGGTCAGGCGCAGGCCCGGCGGGGTCAGGGGATCTACTTCTACCTCCCCAAGATGGAGTCTGCCGAAGAAGCCGGTTTCTGGAGGGACTTCTTCGCCGCAAGTCAGGAATCTCTGCCGGGGCTCCGGAACGCCACCATCCGGGCCATCGCCCTGGTGGAGTCGGTTCCGGCCGCGTTCCAGATGGAAGAGATCCTGTACGCCCTGGGGGAGTACGCGGCCGGTCTCAACGCAGCTCGATGGGATTTCAAGGCCAGCATCCTGGAGTACGTGATGGCTGACCCGGCTTCGGTCTGGCCCGATCGTTTCGACGTGGACATCAAGACCACCGACTTTCTCACACGGATATTTCGCCGTTTGGTGGCCGTCTGCCTCAAGCGCGGCGCGGTTCCCATCGGTGGCATGGCCACGGCGCTGCCGAGCCGCGACGCCGAGGTGAACCAGGTGGCGGGCGAAGCGATTCGGGCGGACAAGCAGTGGGAGGCCGACCAGGGTTTTCTGCGGGGATGGGTAGCGCATATCTTCCATATGAAGACGGCGGCAGATCCCTTTCGGGACCTGAGGAGCTCGGGCTGGAAGCCGTCCGCGGAGATGGCCCGGCCCGAGAACTACCCCATCGAGATCGCCGTCCCGGAGGGTATCGTTACCGAGGCTGGAACCCGCCGGAATGCGCGCATGTTGCTGGAGTACGTGGAGGGTTGGCTCAATGGACGGGGCGCCAAGGGGATCGACAGTCTGGCGGGGCAGCCGGGTAAGCGCCCGGCCCTGATGGAGGACCTGGCCACGGCCCGGATCTCGGTGGCCCAGATTGCGCAGAGGGTGATCCACGAAGCCCGGGATGCCCGGACCGATCGCAAGCACGATTTTGCTCTGGTCAAGCGGCTGCTGGGGGAGGAGTTGGAGAGTATCCTGGAGTTGAGCGCGGCAACCTCCGGATCCGGCGCCGCCAAGCGCTATCGGGACTCCCACAAGATTGCCCTGCAGTGGGTCAGAAACTATACGGAACTGGACTTCAGAAGTCTGGGCTCCTACACGCGCGGCGATCTGGCCCGGATTGCCGCCGGTGAGGATGCTTTCTAGTCCCTACACCTCCCGGGGCCAGCGGCCCTTGGTGCATCGGATGCGTTAGATCGTGCTTGCTCTGCTGTCCCTGCTCCCCATTGCCGTCGTCGGTTTCTTCCTGGTCGGCCTCCGTTGGCCCGCCAGCCGGGCCATGCCCATCTCTTACGTCACCGCGGCGGGACTGGCTCTCCTGGTCTGGAGGGTCCCGCCGGCTCAGGTGGCGGCCGCCTCGGTGAACGGGCTGGTGGTTGCCCTCTCCCTGCTCTACATCGTGTTCGGGGCCATCCTGCTCCTGAACACCCTGGAACAAAGTGGGGCTTTGGGAACCATTCGCCGCATCTTTACCGAGATCACCCCGGACCGCCGGATCCAGGTCATCATCATCGCCTGGCTCTTCGGCTCTTTCATCGAAGGGGCGGCCGGTTTCGGGACGCCGGCGGCGGTGGCCGTGCCGCTCCTGGTCGCCCTCGGGTTTCCGGCCCTGGGCGCCGTGATGTCCGGAATGATCATTCAGAGCACTCCGGTTTCGTTCGGAGCCGTGGGGACCCCCATCCTGGTGGGCGTGAGCACGGGGCTCTCTGCGGACCCCGCAGTCGTCGCCTTCGCCACCCGGGCCGGCTATTCGGACTGGTCGGAATTCCTGATCATGATCGGGACCAAGGTCGCCTTGCTCCACACGGTGACGGGCGCCCTGGTTCCGCTCTTCGTGCTGGCGCTCCTGACACGATTCTTCGGCCGGAATCGTTCCTACCGGGAGGGCCTTCAGGTCTGGCGGTTCGCGCTTTTCGCCGCCTTCGCCATGACGCTTCCCTACCTGCTGGTGGCATGGTTGTTGGGGCCCGAATTCCCCTCCATGTTCGGAGGACTGGCCGGACTGGCCGTCGTGGGCGGGGCCGCCAAGAGGGGTTTTCTCATGCCCGCCCGGGAGGAGTGCTGGGAGTTCGACGACCGGGCGCGGTGGCCGTCGGAGTGGTCCGGCACGGTCCGGGTCGGAGGCTCCGGCGGCGCCCGCACGGACCTGGGTGCACTGCGGTCATGGCTCCCATACCTGTTGGTGGGGTTTCTTCTGGTCCTGACTCGTCTGCGGGAGCTGCCGTTACTGGCGTGGGCCAATTCCTGGACCATCACCCTTCCCGACCTTTTCGGGACCGATATCACGGCATCGGTGCGTCCACTCTATCTCCCGGGAACCATCTTCATCCTGGTCTGCTGCGTGACCTTCTTTCTCCATTCCATGGAGTGGCCGCGCTTCCGGTCGGCCTGGAGCAAGTCGGCCCGGACCATGTTGACGGCGTCCGCCGCGCTGGTCTTCACGGTGCCCATGGTCCAGGTCTTCATCCACAGCGGGGGAGGGGATTCGGGCTTCGAGAAGATGCCCATCGTTCTGGCGGACGGAGTGGCCGCCGTGGCCGGCTCCGCATGGCCGTTCTTCTCACCCCTCATCGGGGGCTTGGGAGCGTTCGTGGCCGGCAGCAACACGGTGAGCAACATGATGTTCTCCCTGTTCCAGTTCGGGGTGGGGGAGAGGATCGGCGTCGATCCCACGTGGGTGGTGGCGCTTCAGGCCGTAGGTGGGGCCGCCGGCAACATGATCTGCGTCCACAACGTGGTGGCGGCCTCGGCCGTCGTGGGGCTGGTGGGCCGCGAAGGCCTGGTGTTGCGCAAGACGCTGATTCCCTTTGCCTACTACGCTCTTCTGCCGGGAGCCCTGGGATATTCGATCCTCTGGTCGGCCGAACGTGGCTTGGCCAATGCAGGCGTCTTCGTGGCGCTGGCCGTCTGGACGGCGGCGGTCTACCTGATCGCTACCCACCGCAGGGGGTAGCCGGGCGTTCCTCGTGGTTGCTCCGTCCGGCAGGATCCGTCTTCAGGATGCGCCCGCCCGGGCCATCTCCAGCGCTCGGGTGGTGACGTAGTACTTGGAGATCATGTTGGTGATCTCCCATTGGGGCATGGACCCCGACTCCAGGAAACCGAGGTACTTGCTCGTCACTTCTCCGAAGTGGGCCTCGTGCCCGACACGGTAGCGGTCGGGAATCGACACCTGCCAGCCCGACTCCAATCTCTCCAGGGCCAAGCCGGGATATCGATCGGAGATTTCCTCGATGAAACGCCGCAGTCCATTCTCCAGCGTTCCGGCGTCGGCCCCCGCGGCGGGCTGAACCGACAACTCGGGCCGAAACCTCTGTTCCTCCCCCTGAAGGATGCGGAGATTAGCCTGGGTCCCTCGAATCACCGAGAAGTGGGTGTCGCCGCCTCCACTGGGCGCCTCGAAATCCCAGGCCACCCAGATCCTGGCGTGGAGGTCGTCCACCCGGAAGAGGATCTCTCCGTTGCAGAAATAGGGCAGGCAGCCATCCCGGTCCAGTTTCTTCCGCAGGTAGGGAGGGAAATCGTCCTTGCCCGTGATCTGGCCGTACTGCTCCCGGCTCAGGACCGTGGGCCAATGGCGGGCCGCCAGGACCTGGATTCGCGAGCGATCGACCGCCTCTCCGGGGAATCCCTGCCACATCACCAAGTCGACCAGATGGGTGGAGACGTCCACGATCCCTTCGCCCTGCTGATCGATGTCGAAATACCACTCAGGGCGGATCAGGGTCTGGCCGGCGACCTCCTTGTAGAGATGGTGAACGCTCTCCTTGACGAATCCCGGATCTCGGGAGTCTCCACCGACGGGTGCGCCGATGACGTGTGGACAGCGGGCCAACTCCCGCTGCAGGATCGTCGTGATCTCGAAGCGCTCGGTCATGATGTCGTAGATCAGGAGTCCTTTCTCTTCTGCCGTCGAGAAAGCCCTCTCCAGAACCTTCCAGGCCTCATGACTGACGCACATGGGTTTGTCCGAGAGGACGTTGAGCCCCGATCGGATGCTCTCGTGGATGTACTGCGTCTTTCGCCGATTGTTTCCCGCCACCACCACTACGTTGCCGGGCCGGCGCCTCAACATGCGTTCCAGGTAATCGGGCCCCTTGCAGATCTCCTGCCGCCAGGTGGTCGGGTCCTGCTCCCGCCGGTTGAAACCCTCGACTCTATGGACATGGTCCTGGACCTCCGGTCCATCGGGAGCAAAGACGTGCACTTCCGGCGACACCTGGGAGTAGGAGGTCTTCATCACCAGCGTCGCGTGGAAGTGGCCTGGATTCAATATGATGAGTCGGACGGGACGGGATTCTTGTGAATCTTTCATGTCGATTTCCGTGCAGTCGACGACATTTTGACCTCCCGGCACCGCCGATGGCAAGCCGCCGGGACCAGGTTCTCTATAATGGATCCTGTATGCCGGATTTGACCGGTGAGCTTCAATTCAGGTTGAGAGGGCACGTCCAGTTCCTGGCCGGAGTCGTGGGGGAGAGAAATTCGCGCCGCTACCGCCGTCTGGAGCGGGCCAGGGAATACATCGAAGAAGTCTTCACTCAGTCCGGATACTGGATCGGGCACGATCTGTACGAATGCGGCGGAAAGGAGTATCGCAACCTCGTCGCCACTCTTCCCGGCGCCGACTCCGGTGCTCCCGTTCTGGTGGTGGGCGCCCATTACGACACGGCATTGGGTTCTCCAGGTGCCGACGACAACGCCAGCGGTGTGGCGGTTCTCATTGAACTGGCACGGATCCTGGTGGAGGAACCGGCCGCCGCGTCGATCCGTTGGGTGGCGTTCACCTTGGAGGAGTCTCCCCATTTCAAGACCGATACCATGGGGAGCCGGGTATACGCCCGACGCTGCCGGCAGCGGGAAGATTCGATTCGGGGAATGATCTCGCTGGAGATGGTGGGCTACTACAGCAGCGCCCGCAGGTCTCAGGGTCACCCCATTTCCCTGATGCGCTGGTTCTATCCCGACCGGGGAAACTTCATCGCCGTGGCCGGAAATTACCCGTCCCGGCGTCTGGTCCGGAGACTGTCCCGTCTGCTCTCGGTCCACGGGAAGCTGCCGGTGGAGCACATCGCCCTCCCCTTCGTTCCCGGCGTCGACCTCTCGGACAACTGGTCCTTTTGGCAGGAGGGTTACCCGGCCCTGATGGTGACCGACACGGCCTTCTTCCGGAATCGACACTACCACCGTTCCACGGACCGGCCGGAAACCCTGGACTATCGGTCCATGGAGCTTCTGGTACGTGGACTGGCGGAGGCCCTGGTCCGGTTGTGAAGCGTTCTCAGCCGGTGGCCCGTTTTGCGAGTTCGGCGATGCGGCGGCGGCATTCCTTCCGGGCTTGCTGGAGCCTGGGCAAATCGGGTCCGTGCGTGCGCAGGCACTCCAGCACCACTTCCTCGGCAGCGGCGAATTCCGGGCAGAGCCGGGCCACCGCGGCCGCGATTTCCGGTGGGATGTTGGTCACGCCGTTGGCGTCGCCGTGGAGCAGGTCACCGGCGCGCACGGTGAGCCCACCGACGTGCACCGGGATGTCCACGTCCAGGGTGTGGCAATAGCCGTGGGAGCAGTTGGTGCCGCTGCTGAAGACGGGAAATCCGATTTCCCGGACCTGGTCGAGGTCGCGGCCCGTCCCGCTGGTGATGAGACCGACGGCGCCGAAGGTCTGGTAGGAGGTGCACATCACTTCGCCGAATGTGGCCGCCGTCGACGGATCGTCCAGGTCCTGAAACACGATGACATGAGGTCCGGAGCACTCTCGTAGAACGGAGAGCTGTTTCTGCATGGCGTCGTAGACGTCCGCTCCCTGAGGCGGCGCCGAGGAACGATAGGTGGCGGTGGACGCATAGCCCACCATGGGGGGCATCTCGGGGAAGTGGGCCTTGATTCTCTGGTCCATGTAGCCGGAGGTCCTGGGACGGACGTCGAAGAGCTCGATCACGTTGCAGATGGTCGGGGTGTCATATTGCCGTAGCATCTCCAGGACGTCCGGCGGCAACGGGCTGGATTCGTTCATGTTTTCTCCTCGTCAGGGGTTATAGCAGCCCGTGGCAAAAGTCGTCACGGCATTCGACCGTCCCTGCATCGTGCGCGGACTGCGTTGCTATCGGCTCACATACTCCCGGTATGCTCCCTCCGTTGCGCCTTGTCCGGCGGGCGCAGGACCGGTCTCGGTGCCCGCGGGACTTTCACCACGGACTGCTAGCGTCGACTCGCAATTTGCAGTCGATTCGGCCAAAAGGATACCTTACGAGGGTCCGCCGACATTGGCTAGGAGTCTGCGCGGTAGAAATGATCGTAGCGAGAAAGTGGGGAATCGAGGCCAGAGTTTCTCGATTTGGAGGTGCATAGTTGTTCTATTCGCCGAGAAATCGAGGAAATATGGACCGATTCTACCGCTTTCGCAGTAGATCAATTTCTGCGGCGCAGGCTCCTAGGTGTTCATTGCCGGGAACGGCGCCGTCACGAGCCGGGAAGAACAAGAGGAGGTCATGAGAAGGAACAAGATCTTGCACAGACTCCGGAAGGGTGAGCCGGTGATGCTGGCCTGTCCCACGCCCTATCCCTCGCCCAAGCTCATCGAGATGATCGGTCTCATCGGATTCGACGGCGTTTGGATAGACATGGAGCATCAGGACTACGACTACGACCAGCTCTTTGCCATGGGGCTGGCCTGCCGAGCCTCCGGGATGGACCCCTTGGTCCGAATGAGAAAGGGACCCTATTGGAGTTATTTCCGCTGTCTAGAGGCGGGGGCGAACGGCATCATGGTTCCCCACGTCTGCTCGGCGGCGGAGGCGCGCGACGTGGTTCGCAACAGCCGCTTTCATCCCGTGGGACAGCGGGGCATGGATGGCGTGGAGGTTGCCTCCAACTACGGCATGGAGGCCATGCCCGAGTACATGGCTTCCGCCAACGAGGAGACCCTGGTTTCGATCCAGATCGAAGACCGGGAAGGAGTCGAGGCCATCGATGAGATCCTGGCGGTCGAGGGGCTCGACGGGATCATGGTGGGGCCCGCCGATCTGACCCAGAGCTATGGCGTCCCCACCCAAGGGGGACATCCCCTCATCGTTCAGGCCGTTGACCGGGTCGCCGAGGCCTGCCGCCGTCACGGCAAGTGGTGGGGCATTCCAGTGGCGAGTCCGGAGGCGGCCAAGCCCTACTACGAGAAGGGAGCCCGGTTCTTCGTCTGTGGGGCGGCCATCATCATTCTGCAGCAGGGATATTCCCGGATCTGGAAGGAATTCACCGAGACCTTCCGCTCCTGACCGCTGCAGCGTTCCGGGACCGCTATTAACAGCCCGTGGCAAAAGTCGTCACGGCATTCGACCGTCCCTGCATCGTGCGCGGACTGCGTTGCTATCGGCTCACATACTCCCGGTATGCTCCCTCCGTTGCGCCTTGTCCGGCGGGCGCAGGACCGGTCTCGGTGCTCGCGGGACTTTCACCACGGACTGTTAAGGTGCGTCGATGATCCTTACCGGCGCCGGAGTGAAAGTGAGGATCAACAGCAGCAGCCCGGCGACGGCGGCCAGGATGCGCCGCCGATCCAGCGGTCCGGTCGGGACGCTGGGTGGCGGGTGTCTCAGGCCCATGAAGACCAGGATCACCGCGAAGCACAGGTATCCGAAAAAACACCAGATTCCCAAGGCGACCAGTCCACCCAGGGCGGCGTAGGAGACGGTTCGGTGTCCCCGGCGTCCCAGCAGGGCGTAGACGACGTGGCCTCCGTCGAGTTGGCCGATGGGCAGGAGATTCATGCCCGTGGCCAGCATCCCGAACCAGGCCGCCCAGCCGACGGGGTGCAGGTTGATGTTCCAGTCCTCTCCGGCCGGAACGAAGAGCTCTGCGGCCAGACGGAAGAGCAGGGGTTCCCCGAACTCGTAGGTTGTTCCGCCGAGACTGGGTGGAGTGAAGTCGGTGGAATAGCCGAGCCCGATGATGAGCGCCGGAACGATGAGTACGAACCCGGCCAGAGGACCTGCGATCCCCACGTCGAACAGTTGGCGCCGGTCCCGGAACGGGGACTTGATCCGGATCACGGCCCCCATGGTGCCGAAGGGAAAGGGGAATGGAGCCGGAATCGCGTACGGAAGAGTCGCACGGATTCCATAGTAGCGGCAGGCGAGATAGTGACCCATTTCGTGAGCCAGGAGAATCGCCAGGACGGTGATCGAATAAGGGAGTCCGAGAAGGAGGTCGGGCCACCCGACGTAACCCGCCGTGTCGGGTGAGGAATGACCGCTGCTCATGATAAAGCTGGCGTGCCAGAGCGACCCGGCCCACAGGGTTGTGGCGAAGGTGACGAGCAGCAACAGAAGGGCCAGCCGGAAACGTGGTTTCTCCGTTTCCGGCGCCGGCAGGTTCTCGTCTTGGGGAGAACGTTCCGTCACTGACGTTGAACTCGTCCGGGGGCTGGGGTGTCAGCCGGAGCGGATTTCTTTCCCGGGTTTGAAGCGAACGGTCTTGCCGGGAGGAATGGGGACCACGGCTCCCGTCCTGGGGTTGCGTCCGATGCCACTTTTCCGTGGCTTGACCAGAAAGACTCCGAAGCCCCGCAACTCAATGCGCTCGCCATGCTTCAGGGCGCGCTTCAACACCTCCAGGACGGTGTCGACGGCCTCTTCGGACCTCACCTTGGTCATTCCCATCTTCTTGGAAACGCGTGACACAATATCTCGCTTGATCACGGCTTGGAAATGCTCCCTGAGTCGTTAGCCGTTGACTTATACTGGGCATAGGTTCCGGATGTCAAGGTTCGGCTTAGGCTCCGCCCAGGAAGAGTCGACCTGGAGCCAGGAGTGGGCTTATCCGGGAGGGGAAATCCGGGTGAGAGACTGGTAGACTTTCGCGATTCGCTGAGTGAAATCCATGAGTATACGGCCGGACCACTGGATTGCCCGCCAAGCGCGGGATGGGATGATCGAACCATTCGCGGAGAGCCTGGTCGGGGAGGGGACCATCTCGTACGGAGTCTCTTCCTACGGCTATGACTTTCGGGTGGATCGACGGTACAAGCTATTGCAAAAGGGTGTGGATCCGATTCTGGATCCCAAGCAGGCGTCGGAGGACTGCTATCGGGACTACGAGGGCGATTCCTGTCTGATTCCCGCCCGGAGCTTTGTCCTCTGCCGGTCCTACGAATACTTTCGTATTCCCAGGGACGTCCTGGGCATTTGCGTCGGCAAATCCACTTACGCCAGGTGCGGCGTTTCCGTCAACGTCACCCCCCTGGAACCGGAATGGGAAGGGCGCCTGACCATGTCGGTGATCAACAACGGTCCCGTCCCGGTGAAGATCTACTCGGGCGAGGGTATTGCCCAGCTCCTGTTTCTTCGGGCTCGTGACGTCTGTCGAGTCTCTTATTCCGACCGGAAAGGCAAGTACCAGGCACAGCAGGAAATCACTCTGTCCCGGCTGCAGGCCGGCCGGGACCTGGCATAGAGTCGGTTCGCAATGCAGGAGCAATACGACTTCCAGACGATCGAGTCCAAGTGGCAGAAACGCTGGGAGGAGAACCGCGAATTCGTCGTCGCTGAGAACCGGGACAGGCCCAAATACTACGTTCTGGAGATGCTTCCGTACCCCTCGGGGGCGCTTCATATGGGCCACGTTCGCGTTTACTCTTTGGGCGATTCCGTAGCCCGGTTCCGGTCCATGCAGGGCTTCAACGTTTTGCACCCCATCGGCTGGGACGCCTTCGGACTTCCGGCCGAGAATGCCGCCATTCGCCACCAGGTTCCGCCGGAGCGATGGACGCTGAAAAACATAGAGCGGATGAAGCAGCAGTGCCTGCGCATGGGTTGGTCCTACGACTGGCACCGGGAGCTGGCCACCTGCACCCCGGAGTACTACCGCTGGAACCAATGGTTCTTTCTCCAGATGTACAACCGGGGTCTGGCCTACAGGAGCCGGGGGTCCGTCAACTGGTGCGAGAAGTGTCAGACGGTCCTGGCCAACGAGCAGGTGGTCAACGGGCTCTGCTGGCGCGACGACAGTCCCGTGGTCCAGAAGGAACTGGAGCAGTGGAACTTTCGGATCACCGATTACGCCGAGCAGTTGCTCCAGGATCTGGACCAGCTCGAGGACTGGCCCGAACGAGTGATCACCATGCAGCGCAACTGGATCGGCAAGTCGGTGGGGGCGCGAGTCCGTTTCCGGCTGGGAGGCCCTTTCGGAGAGGGGATCGACATCTTCACCACCCGGTTGGACACCATTTACGGAGCGACCTTCATGGTGTTGGCTCCCGAACATCCCAGGGTGAAGGCCTGGTTGGGAGACGATAGCGACGGTAGAAGGCTGAAAGCGCTGTTGGAGCAGGTGCGCCGCCAGGACCAGAACCTGCGCACCGCAGAGGATGCCGAGAAGCTGGGAGCCTTCACCGGACGCTACGCCTGGAATCCGTTCGGCGGGGAAATGATTCCCATATGGGTGGCTGATTTCGTCCTGATGGAATACGGGACCGGCGCAATCATGGCCGTCCCGGCCCATGACCAGCGAGACATGGAGTTCGCCCGCAAGTACGGGCTGCCGGTACGGACCGTGATCGAACCGAGTGAAGGACTCCCGCCGGTCCACACGGACCAGGCCTTCGTGGACCCGGGCAGACTGGTCGACAGCGGTCCCTTCTCCGGACTCACCTCCGGTGAAGCCAAGCGGAAGATGGCCGAGCACGCGAGCGATCAAGGCTTCGGGGAGGCCACCGTCTCCTACCGGCTCCGAGACTGGGGGGTGAGCCGCCAGCGTTACTGGGGGACACCCATCCCCATCGTCTACTGCTCCCGATGCGGGACGGTTCCGGTCCCGGAGGATCAACTGCCGGTGATTCTGCCCCGAATGGAAGGCATTGAGTTGGGTCGCTCCCCGCTGGCGCAGGTCCCCGGGTTCGTCCAAACGGCCTGCCCGTCCTGCGGGGGCCCGGCCCGGCGGGAGACCGATACCATGGACACCTTCGTGGACAGCTCCTGGTATTTCTACCGCTATACCGACGCCCGCAATTCGGATGGACCGATTCGCCGGGAAGCAGTGCGCTACTGGTTCCCCGTGGACATCTACATCGGCGGAGTGGAGCACGCCATCCTCCATCTGATCTACATGCGCTTCTTCACCAAGGTCATGCGGGATCTGGGCATGGTCGAGCTGGATGAACCGGTGCGCACACTCTTCACGCAGGGCATGGTCATCAAGGACGGTGCCAAGATGAGCAAGTCCCTGGGGAACGTGGTCGAACCGGACGAGATCGTCCGGAAGTACGGCGCCGACACCCTCCGGCTCTTCATCCAGTTCTGCGCTCCACCCGCCCGAGACCTGGATTGGAACGATCGGGGACTGGAGGGCTGCTGGCGTTTTCTGAACCGGCTATGGAGGCTGTTGCATCGATTTCGGACCGAGTGGTCCGGCGACGGCATGCCGACCGCCGGAAAGACTCCGGCAGAGACGTCTCCCCAGGCGCGCGTCCTCCAGCGGAAACTTCACCAGACCATCCGGAAGGTGACGCGGGACCTGGAGCGATTGCACCAGAACACGGCCATCGCGGCCATCATGGAATTGCTGAACTCGGTGCAGGAATATGTGGACCGGGGGCAGCCTGACCAGAAGCTGCTCCGTGAGGCCCTGGAAAATATGGCCTTGCTTCTGGCCCCCTTCGCTCCCCACTTCGCCGAGGAGATGTATTGCATCCTGGGGCATCGTCACGGGATCGCGTCAGCTTCCTGGCCCCAGCACGACCCCGATCTGGCTCGGGAGAAGACGGTGGAATTCGCGGTGCAGGTCAACGGAAGGGTCCGTTCCCGGATCCAGGCTCCGGCCGATGTGGCGTCGGAGAAGATGGAGGAACTGGCCCTTTCCGATGAGCGGGTCCGGGGGCACATCGAGGGCCGAAACGTCATCAAGGTGATCGTGATCCCGAAGAGGCTCGTGAACGTGGTGGCGCGATGAAGCGGACCCGTCCCTTGTGCCTGCTCTCCCTGTGGCTGGGTCTCGTACCGGTCTTGCTCGCCGGATGCGGTTATCGGGTGGCGTCCAAGAATCGGCTGGCTCCCCAGCTCCAGACTTTGGCTGTTCTTCCCCTGGAGAATGAAACCGCGACGTTTCAAGTGGAGCAGATCTTCACGCGATCGCTGATTCACGCGTTTGTGGAGAGGTCTTCGTACCGTCTGGTCCATGATCCTTCGCAGGCCGACGCCGTTTTCAGCGGAGTCATCTTCTCCACCACCGCCAACCCCGTCATATTCCGGCAGAAGGCCTTCGGCTCCACCTTCCTGGTCACGCTCCAGGCCCGCGTCCAGCTCCAGGACCGGAGGGACGGACGAATTCTCTATCAAAACGACCAGTACCTCTTTCGGGAGCAGTACGTCATCAACGTCGACGTCCGCAACTTCTTCTCAGAACTGAGCCCGGCCCTGGAGCGGGTGGCCCGGGATTTCTCCTCCAGTGTGGTCACGACTCTGCTGGAGGGGTTCTGATGACCTCCCGCTTTCGGGCAATTCGCCTCCTGGACCATGCGGTTCTCTGAGTTCCAGAAGTCCCTGGCGCAGCCTCATCCCGTTTACGTCGTGGTTTCGAAACAGGAACTCTTTCTCAAACGCGTTTACGACCTCTGCCGGGAACAGGTCGAGGAGTCGGCCCGAGATTTCGATTGGTCCGTTTTCGATCTGGAGAAGGACTCTGTCGGGGTGCTGGTCCACGCCGCTCGCACGCTTCCATGGGTTTCCAAAAGGCGATGGGTGTACGTTCGGGATCACGCCGGCTCCGGCTCCGGTCTGAAGGCGTATCTGGCGCGCCCGGCGCCCCGGACCGTCCTGGTTCTGGAAACGAAGAAACGTCCCAGGGCCTGGTCCCGTCTACCCTTGGTCGAATTCGACAAGAGGGTGGAGCCGGCCCGATGGCTGCGGGCCTGGTCCAAGCAGGAGGGCTACGTTCTGGAACCGGCGGCCGCCCGCGCCCTGGTCGAGTTGGTGGGGGACGACCTGGGGCGCCTCAGAATGGAATTGGAGAAACAGTTTCTGGCCCGTTGGGAAAGCCGGAAAATCACTGCGGAGTCGGTGGCGGAAATGACCCTGGAGAGTCGGGAATACGACGTGTTCAATCTCATCGGCGCCATGGCCGAAGGGCAGTCCTCGACGGCGCTTCTGATTCTGAACCGGCTCGTCGAGAAGGGCATCAACTTCTCCCAGATCCTGGCCATGCTCTACTGGACCTTCAGACGGTTGTTGGTGGCCCGGGAGATGCTGGACCAGGGACGATCCTTTCGGGAGGTTCTCCGCAAGCTCAAGATCTGGAGCTATCGTGGCCAGGAGGGGGAGGTGCGCCGCTATCCACCGGAATGGATCGAGAGAGTCCTGATCCGGATTCGAGAGACGGACCGGGCCTGCAAGAGCGGCGTCTCCGAACCCCGGTTTCACCTGGAGCGCCTGCTCATTGACACCTGCCGCCAGGGACAACTATAATGCGCGCTGTTTCAGGGGAGTCCATATGCCTAACATCAAGTCGGCGGACAAGCGAATGCGTCAGAGCCGAGGGCGCAGGGTGCGCAATCGCCACTATCTGAGCCGGATGAGGACCGAAATCAAGCGCTTCCGCCGCATGTTGGAGGAGCAACGGTCCGCAGACGCCCAGAGTCATCTTTCCAAGGTCTACACCGTCATTGACCACACTGCCCAGAAGGGTGTCATCCATCGCCGGACGGCCGCACGGTACAAGTCCCGGTTGACCCATTCTTTGAATCGGATCCTGGCGGCTTCCTCGGTCTAGCAGTGGTTGCCTGGACCCCGACCCCATACATGTCCCCATTTGCACGGCTGCAAAACCCCCACTCTTGAAGAAGGTTCTTCTCCCGGACCAGTGCGCTGAGATTCTCTTCGACCTCCGGGATCAGAACGTGCGGTTGCTGGAGTCGCTGTTTCAGGTGCGGATCGGCGCCCGGGGCCCCCGGGTCTTCATTCAGGGAGATGAGAAACACGAACAGATCCTGGAAAACATCCTCACCGATTTCTCGTCTCTGGTCTCCAATGGATGCTCTTTTTCCAACGGTGAGTTGAGGGAAGCGTTCCAGCAGATTGCCGAGGGGGCAGCCGAAAGTCTCCACGATTTCTTTCCCAAGGCTCTGGTGCTTAAGACTCCCATACGGGAAGTGTCGCCACGGAGTCTGAACCAGTCCCGATACGTCCAAGCCATCTACCACAATGATCTGGTCTTCGGTATCGGTCCGGCCGGTACGGGCAAGACCTATCTCGCGGTGGCGACGGCGGTCTCGTTTCTTTTGGACAAAAGGGTCCAGAGGATCGTGTTGTCCCGTCCCGCAGTGGAAGCGGGCGAACGGCTCGGGTTCCTGCCGGGAGATCTTCAGGAGAAGGTCAATCCCTATTTGAGGCCCCTTTCGGACGCCTTGATCCACATGATCGGGGCGGAAAGGGTGCGGAAACTCATGGACAGGGAGATCATCGAGATCGCTCCCCTGGCCTTCATGCGAGGGAGAACCCTGGGCGATTCCTTCATCATTCTGGACGAGGCCCAGAACTGTACATCGGAGCAGATGAAGATGTTTCTCACTCGAATCGGCCTCAATTCCAGGGCAGTCGTCACCGGGGACATCACTCAGATCGATCTTCCGCCGGGTCAGAGGTCGGGCTTGGTGGAGGCACGTGGACTGCTCAAGGGCTTGCAGGGGATCTCCATCTGCGAGTTCGATCGCCGGGACGTGGTCCGCCATCGACTCGTCAAGTGCATCATCAAAGCCTACGAGTCCAAGGGATCCGGAGGGAAGAGAGGAGTGAGGAGTGAGGAGTGAGAGAAGACAGCAGGTCCCCGGCCGGTTGTATTCCGGTACGACTGTAGCGGTGACCCTCCAGGGTGCGGACTTTCAGCGCCGATGACAGACCGCAGGATTCATGTGGTGGTCCTCTGCGGGGGACGCTCTGCCGAACATGACGTTTCCCTCGTCTCGACCCGATCGATTCTGAACCACCTGGAACAGCGGCGATACCGGGTCTCGGTCATCGGCATGGACCGGCAGGGCGGAAGCTACGATCCTCAGATTCTGCGCCGGAAGTTGGGGCTCTCGGCGGATGGGCCCTGGGAGTTTCCCACCGGAACCGAGCACTGGCTCGCGGTTCTGGCCGGCCTGCCTCCCCCATTGCCCGTGGTGTTCCCGGTCCTGCACGGACCGTTCGGCGAGGACGGCACGGTGCAGGGTGCGTTGGAGATGTTGAGTCTACCCTACGTGGGAGCCGGCGTGCTGGCCTCCTCGCTGGCCATGAACAAGGTCTGCTGCAAACGGGTCCTGGCCCAGGCCGGACTACCGGTCCTGCCCTTCGTGAGCACAACCAAGGCCGAATGGGGGGAGGCTCCGGACCAGGTTCTGGCGCGGATTGAGAACGAGCTCCCTTACCCCGTATTCGTCAAGCCGGCCAATATGGGTTCGTCCATCGGAGTCGGGAAGAGCAGCAACTCCGGGGAGCTCCGGCAACATCTGGAAGAAGCCTTGAGATATGACCTGCTGGTTCTGGCCGAACAGGGAGTCGATGCCCGCGAGATCGAAGTCTCGGTTTTGGGGAATGAACATCCACGGGCGTCCATAGCGGGCGAGATCGTTCCCTCCGGGGAATTCTACGATTACGCAGCCAAGTACCTGGACGGGATCAGTCAGTTGCTGGTCCCGGCCCCACTTTCCGAAGAGCAGATGGATGAGGCGCGGCGTTTGGCCCTGGAGACCTATCGGACGCTGGGTGTGGAGGGAATGGCCCGGGTCGACTTCCTGCTGGACAAGAACAGCCTCCGGCTCTGGGTCAACGAAGCCAACACCATTCCAGGATTCACCCAGATCAGCATGTATCCCAAGCTCTGGCAGGCGTCCGGCCTGAGCTATCCCGACCTGATCGAAGAGCTCATCAATCTGGGTCTGGAGCGCCATCGTGCCCGGCAGGGCCTCTCGGTCGAGCGCTGAGATCAAGCGAGCCCATTGCTATCGTCGAATCGACTTTTCCGTTCCCGGTCCGCTCCTTGAAGGTCGAGGGCCCGTTTGCTAAATTCATGCGTCGGCACGAGGCATTACGTGCCGTGGTCCAAGAACCGGGAGGAAGCGCGCGATGGATGAAGCCGCTCTCAAGAATCATCTGATGGAAACGGACAAGGAGTTTTCGCGGCTCGCCTTGGAGCATCAGGGGTACGAACGCCAACTGGAGGAGCTCGTTCGCAAGGTCTACCTGAACCCGGAAGAGAAGATGCGTGAGAGCGTCATCAAAAAAAAGAAGCTGGCCTTGAAGGACCAGATGCAGGTCATCATCCATCGACACCAGATGGAGGTCCAGACTGGCTAGGAGGCTGTCCGAGAACTCGACATTGAGTGACCTTCACCCGTAACCATGCTCAGGGGCAATGGCCCAAGGCTCCGAAGACCCTCGAAGCCTGGCCTCCGGAGCCGAAGGAATCGATGGGCTGCTCTAATTCCGACTCGGAAAGAGGCTACAGCGGCCGATTTTTGACTTCATCCGCCCTTATCCGCCCCTTTTTTACGCCCAGGCCGCTCGCTTCCCGAACTCCGGACACACCTCTCCCCGCAGAGCCGCAAGCATGATCTTTTTGAGATTGTGCGCCACGCAGACCAAGGAGAACTCCCCGGCCACTTTCTCCTTGCCCCGCAGCCCGAATCCCCGAAATCCCGAGTTCTTGATCTGCCCGAATACCGGCTCGACGATCGTCTTGCGACGCGCGTAGAGCGCTCGGCTCTCCGGTTTCGACATCCGCTCGTTCATCGCCCGTCGCAACGGCTCCTTCCCGTCGCTCGTGATCGTGCGCGCCGCCCCTGACTTCGACCGGCAGCACCGACGATAGTAGGCACAGGATCGGCACTCCTCGATGTCCCCCTGATACACCCGCTGTCCCGTGCCGCGGGGGGTCTTCAACCTCAGCAGTTGGCCGCCGGGACAATGAAACCCGTCCCGCTCCCCGTCGTAACGAAAGTCCGCTTTCACCAGCCGACGCTCACTCTCCTCCAGCTCTCCCTTCCCCCGCCGCTCGCCCCGGTCCGTCGCCAGGTACGCTTCCACCTGACGATCGGACACCTCCTGCAGGTTCTTTCCCGAATAGTAGCCGTTGTCCAGGCTCAGCTTCTCCGGCAACCGACCGCTCGTCTCCTCCATCTCATCCAGCGCCCGAGCCACCTCCTGGGAATCGTTCGCCTGCTGGCTCACGTGCTGACCCACGATCACCTGCGATGTCTCCTCCACGCTGATCTGCGCGTTGTACGCGTACTCGAACCCCCCTTTTTGCTTCATGATCCGCGCCTCGGGGTCCGCAAAGCTGAGCTGCTTCTTGTCCTCGATCTCCCGACCCGGTCGAAGCTTTGCCTCCCGCGCTTCCAGCGACTGTTTCGTCTCCCGGATCTTCTGCAACCGCTGCTGCTTGTCGCGCAGTTCCTCCGGCAACTCATACCCGGTCCGCTCCGCGTAGGCTCGATCCTCTTGCTCGTCGCAGCGATCGGCCTGTCGGGTCAAGGCCTCGATCTCCTCGCACAACTCCTGCTCCTTCTCCTTCTCCTTCAGTCGTCCGTAACTCATCGCCTTGTGCTTCGAGCTGTTCGCCTTGAACTTGGACCCGTCCAGGCTCACGTGTCCCAAACTCACCAGCCCCAGCCCCAGCCCCATCGCCAACTCCACCGTCTGCTTGAAACAGGACCGGAAGAACTCCCCGCGGTCCTTCCGGAAATCGCTCAACACCCGGAAGTTCGGGCAGTTCCTCCCCGCCAGGTACATGAAGCCGAGATCTTCCCGGCAGCGCTGCTCGATCTGTCGCGAGCTGTACACGCCGTGACTGTAGGCGTAGATCAGGATCGAAACGATCTGGCGCGGCGCGTAGGCCCGCTGACCCCGGTGGCTGTACCGGGCCTCCACTTCCGTCGTGTCCAGCTGCCGAAACAGATCCCGGTAGAGGAAACACTCGTGATCCTCCGGCAACAAGTCGAATACGTTAGCTGGAAACAGCTGACTCTGGTAGTAATCTTTCGGGTAGGCTTTGAAGCGAGGGGGCATCCGACACTCTCCTGATGATCTGTTCCCCTTATTTTAGGGAGTATCCATGTTGCAAGTGGTGGGTGCTAATCGGTGTTTCCATCCCGTGTCGTTAGTACGTGATCTGTCCGGTCCAAGAGGCACAGGGTTAGGAGGAGCGTTCTTCCGCCAGAGGTGAGGCGGAGATCGAGCTGGATCCAGCGGGCGCCGTGGAGGGGGCGATGAGTGGACGGATCAACTGGATCGAGGGGCCTGAGATCGTCGACGTCAGTCCTCCGGGAGGTCCGGATACGCCCTGAAGAGCTTTCATGGCCGTAAGCAAGCTTCCGGCCAGACCTGACCGGAAGTTCGACAGACGGCCATCAGGGGGTCCACACGCTCCCTTTCCTCACGGGGTCTCTCCGTGGCCTCAGAAGGTCGCTCGGGGCGCTACGGGCAACCAGGTGCGGTCCTGCCGGACGAGGGTGTTGGCCAGGACGATGAGCTTGCGCATGACGGCGACGAGGGCCACCTTGCCGGGCTTGCCGCGCTCTCTCAGCCTCCGGTACACCTCGGCCAAGTCGGGGTTCCAGCGCAGGGCGGCCACCGTCGGCATGTACAGGAGCCGTCGCGCCCGCGCCCGTCCGCCCCGGATGAACGCCCGGCCCTGCCAAGTCCCGGACTCGCGGGGAACGGCGGCCAGCCCGGCCAGACTGGCGGCGGCCTTGCCGCTGAGGGCGCCCAGCTCGGGCATCTCGGCCAGCAGACCGGCGGTGGTGGCCGCGATCCCGGGAATGGAGGTGAGGATCTCCAACTTGCGGGCCCGCGCCTCGTCGGCCGCAATCAGCTGCTGCATTTTGCGGTCGATGGCGCGCAGGTGGCGCTCGAACATGTTGATCTGGGTCTGGTTCTGCTGTTTGAGCAAGGGTTCGCGGAGCTGTTGGCGGCGGTTGAGCAGGGCCGTGCGCTGGCGGATCAGCGCGTCCCGGGCCGACTGCAGTTCCTGGAGCCGGCGTTGCGTTTTGGACGGGGCCGGGGTCCGGCGCGGATCCAGGCTGGCGGCCATCTGGGCCAGTTTCCGAGCGTCTACGGCGTCGGTCTTGGCACGGCTCCCGGTCGCCCGGGCGAAACATCGGGCCTGCCAGGGGTTCACCTTGGCCAACGGTAGCTTCGCTTTGGACAGCGCTTCCTCGAGGTCCCGGTGGTAGGGGCCGGTGGCCTCGTAGGCGACGCACTCGACCGGAGTTCCGATCCAATCGATCAGCGCCCGGAAGCCGGCCGGGTCATTGTCGAACTGGGCGGAATGGCCGTCGGCCAGCCGGTGCGCGTCCAGGTGCGCTTTCGAGATGTCGATGCCTACGGTATGCTGTTTCATCTTTCCTGTCTCCTGTGCTTGTCATTCGGGCCTTGATGCCCTTGTATCCATTCAGGACATCGGGAAAGACGGTGGCCGACCTCACTCCCAAACGGTTCCTAACAGTCCGCGTCGGTACGGTCCAGCCACCGCCGTCCGGGTCGCTCATGAGCGACCCGGACGGGCCTATTTAAACAGACAAGCGTCGGTGACGGCTCCATTCTCGGACAGCCTCCTAGGAGTCTGCGCGGTAGGAATGATCGTAGCGAGAAAGCGGGGAATCGAGGCTAGATTTTCTCGATTTGGAGGTGCATAGTTGTTCTATTCGCCGAGAAATCGGGGAAATATGGACCGATTCTACCGCTTTCGCAGTAGATCAATTTCTGCCGCGTAGGCTCCCAGTCCAGGCTGGGAATGCCTTCCTGGCAAGAGCCCCGTGTCGTGCCGGGGACCCCGATCTGGAGTCGACTCCCGGCCGGAGTCCGGAGCATGCGCCTATGGCCCGAGACGGATACTACTTCTTTCTTCCACTAGTCGCATTGACCTTGGTCCTGACTTGGCTCCAGGTAGTGGCCCTGGGCGTGGTGACGTTGGTTCTAGCGGCTTTCGTCGCCTACTTTTTCCGCGATCCGAACCGTTCCATTCCTGATGATCCCGCCGCCGTGGTCAGCCCGGCGGACGGAAAAATCGTTCGTGTGAAACCGTTTGAGGAGGGCACCGAGGTCAGCATTTTCCTTTCGATATGGAACGTGCACGTCAATCGTTCACCCGTGGAGGGTATCCTGGTCCGGAAGGAACACCGCTCCGGGCGGTTTCATCTCGCCTGGGACGATCGGGCTTCGGTGGAGAACGAACGGGTCATTCTCACCATTTCCGGGGACCGGCCCCTGACCTTCGCGTTGGTGGCCGGGATCCTGGCGCGCCGAATCCGGGTCTGGAAGAATGAGGGAGACGTGGTCGGCAGGGGTGATAGAATAGGCCTGATCCGATTCGGCAGCCGGGTCGATATGTTCCTCCCACGGAGTTGTGACATGGTTGTCAGCGAAGGCGATCGAGTCTACGGCGGCAGCACCGTCCTGGCGTATTGGAACCCCGGGCCGTGAGCAAGTTAAGACGTAACCAACGCCAATTCCCGGCTTCCGGGCCCCCCAGGCGGCGATTTCGCCGTAGCGTCTTCATCCTGCCTTCGCTCTTCACCGTGGGGAACATGTTCGCGGGCTTCTTCGCCCTCGTATCCATACTCAACGAGAACTTCCAGGCGGCGGCGGTCGCCATCGGGATCGCCGTGATCCTGGACGGACTGGACGGTCGTGTGGCACGACTCGCCAATGCCACCAGCGATTTCGGCGTCCAGTTGGACTCCCTGGCCGACGTGGTCAGTTTCGGGATCGCTCCGGCGGTGCTCATTTATTCCTGGGGGCTGGCCGACCTGGGCAATTTCGCCCGTTTTTCGGCCTTCTTCTTCTTCATCTGCGGAACAGTGCGTCTGGCCCGGTACAACGTCGAGTTGAAGGAGATGAAATATTTCGCCGGTCTGCCCATCCCGGCGGCGGCGGCCTTCGTAGCGGCGATCATCCACTACTTCGAGACCCCTCCGGATACGGTCTTCTTCAAGGTCTCGCTGGTCGGCATGAACTATGCGGTGGCCTGTCTCATGGTCAGTACGGTCCGATATCCGTCGTTCAAGCGGCTCAATCTGGGAGGCAGAAAGTCTCATCTTCTGGTTGTGATCCTGGCCTTGATGGTGGCCGCCGTGTTCTTCTATTCCCGACAGTCTTTGATGGCCATGGCTTCTGGTTACCTTCTCAGCGGTGTTGTTCTGAAGGGTTACCGGTATGTGCGTTATCGGCTCAAGGAGCCGGCCTCGCTGGGGGAACAGGAAGTTCGTCCGGACTGAGGGCTCACTCACTGCTCCGTTTCAGAAACAGGAAGTTTTCGGTGGCGATCGGCCCGCATTTCTCACTCGGGCGCTCCCGGCACGGTCTGGGCCCGGGAGGCTTCGATCCAGGACGAATACGAGCAAATGCCTGGTTATATGATCTTTTTCGTGTTCACGCGGCGACCCGACGAGAAATCTGGGTTAGGATGGCGCCGAACGAACCTGTCCTGTCTCAGGCTGTCGGGCCGTCCGCCGCGGCGAGACTGATCTGAGCCGTTTTTGCCGGGGGTGAGGGTATGCAGACGCATAAGATTCATCTGCTGGCACAATCCGTCCGCCGCCTCCTGAGGCGGAGTGCGTTCGAGCACGTCACCAACCTTCTGTCCAAGCTGCGCCCCGGCGACATCTCTCACATCATGCTGGAGCTGGGTGAGCTGCAGCAGCGGCGGGTCTTCGCTCTGCTCATTAAACAGGACAAGGATCTGGCGGGACAGACTCTCACCGGGATGGGGCTCGATCCGGCCATCGCTCTCCTGGCCCAATTTTCCGCCGAAGAGGCAGCCGGCGTCCTGCAGGAGCTGGAGAGCGACGACGCCGCCCAATTCATCTCGGCCCTACCCGAAGAACGGGCCGGGGCGATTCTGGATCTGATGGCCACCGAGGAATCGGCCGAGGTCCAGGGGCTGCTGGAGCATGAGGCGGAAACCGCAGGGCGGATCATGACCCCCAACGTGCTGGCCTTTCGGGAGGTAGTGACGGTGGGAGAGGCCATCCACTCCATTCAGACCACTGAAGACCTGGAGATGTCGTTCTATGTCTATGTGGTGGACGAAAGGTCCCATCTGGTAGGGATCGTCTCCTTGCGGGAACTGCTCATGGTTCCGCCCAGCACCTTCCTGAGAAAGATCATGACCACCGACATCCTCTCGGTGCGGACCGACACGGACCAGGAGGAAGTTGCACGGCAGGTGGCCCTCTACGACCTCCTGGCCATCCCGGTGGTGGACGAGGAGAACAAGCTCGTGGGCGTGATCACCGTGGATGACGTGATCGATGTCATCAAGGAAGAGGCGACCGAAGACATCTTCTACATGGCCGGCGTCGAGAGTGACGACCGGATCTACACGCCGCCTCGGAAATCGGTGAGGAAGCGGCTGCCGTGGCTGCTCATCAATCTGGTGACGGCTCTGATGGCAGCCACCATCGTGGCCTTCTTCGAACCCACCATCGCCCGATTCTCGTATCTGGCCGTCTTTCTGCCGGTAGTGGCCGGGATGGGGGGGAACTCGGGGACCCAGACCTTGACCGTGATCGTCCGGGGACTCGCCCTGGGAGAGGCGACCTGGAAGAGCAGTCGAGCGGCGTTGCGCAAGGAACTGACGGTAGCCCTCACCAACGGAGTCGTCTTGGGATTGCTGTGCGGGGCCGTGGCCTTCGCCTGGAAGGGCAGCCTTGAGTTGGGATTCGTCTTGGGCGGAGCGCTCATCATCAACATTCTGGTGGCCGGAATCATCGGAACCCTGGTTCCCCTGTTTCTGATCAAGCTCAACGTCGATCCCGCCGTCGCCTCGAGCATCATTCTGACCACATTCACGGACATGGTGGGTTTTCTTTCTTTTCTGGGATTGGCAACCTATTTTCTCACCGTTGTCACCCCCTCATGAGCCGCCATCAATCCGAGGCGCTCACTCTCAGAACCTACCCCTACGCCGAATCGCACAAGATTGCCGTCTTCTTCACCCGGAGTTTCGGAAAATTGCGGGGCATCGCCCACGGCGCCAGAAAGTCAGGAGGCAAATTCGGGGGCAGCCTGGAGCCCCTGAACTACGTGAAGTTGAGCTTTCGGCGCAAGGAACACCAGGAGTTGGCGGTGATTCAGAGTTGCGACGTGTTACGGGTCTTATCGCAGGGGGCCCCGTCGTGGGAGTCCACGCTGTATCTGAGCTACTTCACCGAGCTTCTGCAGGAATTCAGCAGGGAGCAGGAGGAAAGCGAGCGTTTCTTCCGCCTGGCCCTGGCCGTGCTTTCGGCGGTGGACTCGGTCCCCACCTCCCTGCTGTCTCGTTATCTGGAACTATGGACTCTCAGATTGGAAGGCGTTCTCCCCGACCTTGACAGCGAACTGCCACATCCCGTTGCGACCCGGGCGAGGGCCTTGATGCGGATGCCGCCGGCCTCGCTGAAGGCGGATTGCCTGACCCATGAGGAGGACAAAACGCTAGCGCGCTTTTCGGAGAAGTTGATAGAATACCACCTCGAAAAACCGCTGAAGACTCGGAAACTACTGAAGGAACTCCTCTGAAACCCGGCGATGAACGAATCGGTCTGTGCAGCACCCAAGGAAGTTGCGGAAGCCCCGCAGACGTTTCAGGACATCGTGCACTGTCTGCTCGAGTTCTGGATGGACTCGGGTTGCGTGGCGCAACACCCCTACGACACCGAGGTCGGCGCCGGGACCATGCACCCCGAAACCTTCCTGCGGGTTCTGGGTCCTGAACCCTATAGGGTCGTCTACGTCCAGCCCAGCCGGCGACCGGCGGACGGGCGGTACGGCCAGAATCCGAATCGTCTCTATCGCCACCACCAGCTGCAGGTCATTCTCAAGCCGTCGCCGGACGACATTCAGGACCTTTACCTCAAGAGCCTTGCGAGCATAGGCGTGGAATTGGAGTGTCATGACATCCGTTTCGAAGAGGACAATTGGGAGAGTCCCACCCTGGGCGCCTGGGGGGTGGGCTGGCAAGTGCTCCTGGATGGGCTCGAGATCACGCAGTTCACCTATTTTCAGCAGGCCGGCGGTATTGAACTGATGCCTGTCTCGGTGGAGCTGACCTATGGGCTGGAAAGGATCGCAGCCTTTATCTCGGGCAAGGACAGCGTCTATCGTCTCAGATGGAACCACGAGAAGACCTATGGACAGATCCGGCGGCTGGAGGAAGTCGAGTTCTCCCGCTACAGCTTCGAGGTAGCCGACACGGATCTGCTCTTCAACCTGTTTCGTCTCTACGAGGAGGAATGCCGCCGTTGCCACGAGGCCAGATGCGTTCTCCCTGCGTACGACTACTGTCTGAAGTGCTCCCACGCCTTCAACCTGCTGGATAGCCGGGGCGCAATCAGCGTCACCGAGCGTGTCGCCCTGATTGCCCGGGTGCGCGCCCTGGCGGTGGCGACTGCGCGGCTCTACCTGGAATATCATGGGTCACAGCTTTCTGCTTGAGTTGGGCTTGGAGGAGATGCCCGCCGACGTCATCTCTCCGGCGCTGGCCGAGCTTGGCCGAAATCTGACGGAGTTGCTGGAACAGGAAGGGGTGTCTCCCGACTCGGTTCGTTCCTACGGGACTCCCAGGAGACTGGCCCTGCTGGCCGACGGGCTGCCGGAGCGCCAGCCGGGGAGGGAGGAGCTTGTCCTCGGCCCTCCGGTCCGCGTTGCCCTGGGACCCGACGGGGGTCCAGGGAGGGCTGCTTTCGGATTCGCTCGCAGCCAGGGTCTGAACGTGGAACTGCTGGAGAGGGTAGAGACTCCAAAGGGTGAATACCTGGGATTCCGAAAGCGGATTCCGGGGCGGTCCCTCCCGGAAATACTCCAGGAAAAGACGCCCCAGCTTGTGGCCGGCCTCCCTTGGCCGCGCAGCATGTACTGGCGGGAGAGCCGGTTTCGATTCATTCGGCCCCTTCGCTGGTGCACAGCGCTCTGGGATTCAGAGATCGTCTCATTTCGATTCGAAGGAATCGATTCGGGACGTGTCACCCGTGGCCACCGGTTCCTGGGGCAGGACGAGATCCGTTTGGCTCACGCAGGCGAGTACCCTGATCAGATGCGCCGGAACTACGTTCTGGCCAGTGTGGACGAACGGCGCAGCAAGATTTCCGGAGAGCTCGCGGATAAGGTTCCCCCCGGACTGTCTCCCGTGGTGGACGAACGTCTTCTGGAGACGGTCGTTCAGCTCAACGAATACCCGACCGTTCTGTGCGGAGACTTCGACGAGACCTTTCTGAATATCCCCCGGGAGGTGCTGGTCACGGTCATGCGGCACCACCAGAAGTACTTCTCGGTGACCGATGCCGGAGGGAAGCTCCGGCCCCACTTCCTGACCGTGGTCAATACCGACGGAGACTCGGACGGCCGAATCCGAAGGGGACACGAGAGGGTTTTGAGAGCCCGTCTCGAGGACGCGGCGTTCTTCTGGAAGACCGATCTCAAGACCAGCATGGAGGCGCGGAGCGAGAGGCTGGCGGAGATCGTCTTTCACCAGCGGCTGGGAAGTTACCTGGACAAGGTAAGGCGGTTGAAGGCGCTCTGCTCCCGATTGAAACCGGACCCCCAGCTGGAGCTTGCGGCTCTGTTGTCCAAGGCCGATCTCACCTCCGAGATGGTTCGTGAGCTTCCGGAATTGCAGGGAGTCATGGGGGGCCTCTATGCACGCCGAGAGGGCTATCCCGCCGAGGTATGGAAGGCAATCCTGGAGCACTACAAGCCGGTCTCTCTCAGCGATGCCCCTCCCTCCACACTTGCCGGAGCCCTGCTGGCTCTCGCCGACAAGCTGGACACCGTCACCGCCTGTATTTCCGGTGGAATCGTTCCCACGGGCTCCAGCGATCCCTTCGCACTGCGTCGTCAAGCCCAGGGTATCGTCAAGCTATTGTTGGAGTACCGCCTCGATTACCCGCTTGAAGACCTGGTCCGGATGGCGCGGCAGTCCCTCCCGGACCATGCTGCCGGAACGGAGTCGGAAGGCCGGGTCCTGGCATTCCTGGAGCGAAGGGTACGGCATGTTTTTCTGAACCGGGGTGTCTCCGAGGACGTCATCCGGGCCGTACAAGCGGTAGACTCCCGTCGGAGCCTGCATCTCCGGCTCAGGAAAGCGGTCGCCCTGGAGGAGATGAGGAACGAGGCGGATTTCGAGGTGTTGGCAACGGCCTACAAGAGGATCAAGAATATTCTGGCAGGCCAGGCGATCGAGTTGGATCGGGTCCGCGCCAGCGAACTGAGGGAACCGGCCGAACGGACTTTGAACCGAGTGGTCCAAGAGACGCGGCCCCAGGTCGTCGCCAGGCTGGAGAAGGGGGAGTTCCTGGAAGCGCTGAAGCAGATGGCCCGCCTGCGCGGACCCGTCGACCGTTTCTTCGAGGACGTACTCGTGATGTCGCACGAGGAAGACCTGCGCAGGAACCGATTGAGGATCCTCCATGAGATCTCGCAACTTTTCTTGTCCTACGCGGACATTTCCATGGTGGCGAGGACTTGATTCGAAGATCGAACGGCAATAACTCATGCTGTGCCCAAGGCACGACGAATTTGAGGTGAATGGACATGATTGAGAAGGGTGTACGGATCGAGGAGCCCCGGGGGAAATTGGGGGTGCTGTTGGTTGGCCTGGGTGCCGTGAGCACCACCTTCATTGCCGGCGTCGAGGCCGTCAAGAGGGAACTGGCTCTGCCCATCGGGTCTCTTTCCCAATTCGGTACCGTCCGGCTGGGAAAACGGACGGAGGGGCGGTCGCCCAAGATCTCCGATTTCGTTCCCTTGGCTCAACTGGAGGATCTGGAATTCGCGTCCTGGGACCTGTTCGACGACGACGCGTACACGGCGGCCGTCAAGGCCGGCGTACTGGAGACGAGTCTCCTGGAACAGCTCAGGCCGGTGCTGGAAGAAGTCCGACCCTATCGGGCGGTCTTCGACAACCGATACGTCAAGAGGCTGGATGGAACGCACGTCAAGAAAGGCCGGACCAAATGGGAGCTGGCCCACCAGTTGATGGAACAGATCCGGTCTTTTCAGCGGGAGAAGCAGGTCGATCGCATGGTGATGGTCTGGTGCGGCAGCACCGAGATCTTTCTGGAGAAGGGACCGGTTCACGAGGATGTTTCGGCTCTGGAAGAGGGTCTCAAGAACAATCATCCCGACATTCCGTCCAGCATGATTTACGCCTACGCGGCCCTCAAGCTGGGGATTCCCTACGCCAACGGCGCTCCCAACCTGACGGTGGATGCGCCGGCCTTCCAACAGCTGGCCCTTGAGCAGGGCGTTCCCATCTGCGGCAAGGACTTCAAGACGGGACAGACTCTGATGAAGACCATCGTCGCCCCTGGACTCAAGGCCAGGCTCCTGGGGCTCTCGGGCTGGTTCTCCACGAACATATTGGGCAACCGGGACGGCGAGGTTCTGGACGACCCCGAATCCTTCCGGACCAAGGAGGAGAGCAAGCTCTCGGTTCTGGAATACATTCTGCAGCCCGAACACTATCCGGACCTGTACGGCGACTTCTACCACAAGGTTCGGATCAACTATTACCCGCCGCGCAAGGACGACAAGGAGGGCTGGGACAACCTGGATATCTTCGGCTGGCTGGGATACCCGATGCAGATCAAGATCAATTTCCTCTGTAAGGACAGCATATTGGCCGCCCCGATCGTGCTGGATCTTGTCCTGTTCCTGGATTTGGCCAAGCGGGCTGGAATGTCGGGCATCCAGGAATGGCTCTCCTTTTATTTCAAGAGCCCCATGACCCTGCCCGAGCTCTATCCCGAGCACGATCTCTTCATCCAGCTCATGAAGTTGAAGAACACCCTCCGCTATCTGCGCGGAGAAGAGCAGATCACCCATCTGGGTCTCGACTACTATGAATCCTGACCCGCCTCACCGGCGGCGCGGGACCGGGTCCCGCCCGCCCGCCGGTTCCCGCGGGGTGTCTTCCTCGGATCTTTCTTTTCGTATCTCCCTTTGAGGCGGTTTGTATGAACGTCGGCAAATGGGTGTTCCGGTTTGACGAAGTGCCCCCCGCGGAGACTCATCACGACAAGGAGTCGTTGCGGGCTCTGCTGGGCGGGAAGGGTGCGAGCCTGGCCGAGATGAGCCGCATCGGCCTGCCGGTGCCACCGGGTTTCGTCATCACCACGGAAGCGTGCGTCGAGTACCTGCGCTCGGGAGGCGATCTTCCCGAGGGGTTGTGGGACCAGGTGCTGGAGGCCATGGACCGGATCGAGGAGGCCAGCGGCAAGGGCTTCGGCAATGGGGAGAACCCGCTGCTCGTCTCGTGTCGTTCCGGCGCCATGCACTCCATACCCGGAATGATGGATACGGTGCTCAACGTGGGACTCAACGACGAGACGGCCGCGGGGCTGGCGGCCGGCTCCGGAGACGATGGGTTTGCGTTCGACGCCTATCGTCGTCTGGTCCAGATGTTCGGCAGTGTGGTGCTGGAGTTGGGCGACGAAGCATTCGAGTCGCTTTTGGCACGGTTGAAGCGCGACCGGCGGGCGGCGTCGGACGCAGATCTGACGGCTTCGGACTGGAAGGAGTTGACGGCAGATTTCAAACGGATCATCCGGGCGGAGGCCGGCATGGAGTTTCCGCAGGACGCCTTCGAACAGTTGCGGATGGCGGTTCAGGCGGTCTTTCGTAGCTGGAACGGCAAACGCGCCTTCGACTGTCGCAATGCCTCGGGCATTCCCCATGGCCTGGGGACGGCGGTCAACGTCGTCTCCATGGTCTTCGGGAATATGGGCCTCGATTCCGGTACGGGTGTGGTCTTTACGCGAAATCCGGTGACCGGAGCCCGGACTCTCTACGGCGACTACCTTCCCAACGCGCAGGGAGAGGACGTCGTGGCCGGAATCCGCAATACGGAGAGGATCACCGATCTCGGGACCCGGATGCCGGGAGTCTCCCGGGAGCTGGCTCGGATCTGCCGGAAGCTGGAAGAGCGGTATCGTGACATGCAGGACGTGGAGTTCACCGTCGAACGGCGCAAGCTCTGGATCCTGCAGACGCGAACCGGGCAGAGAACAGCCAGAGCGGCGATTCGCATTGCGGTGGATCTCTGCAAGGAGGGACGTGTCACCCGCGACGAAGCGCTGCTCCGGGTCCGTCCCGAGGATATCGACGTGTTTCCGCACCCGGCGTTCGCGCCTCGTGCCAAGGATACGGCCAGGGACGCCGGAAACTTGCTGGGCCGCGGAGTCAACGCCTCTCCGGGGGCCGCCGTCGGACGGGTGGTTTTCGACGCCGATACGGCCGAGAGATGGGGTCGAGAAGGAACCGACGTGGTCATGGTGCGCCCCTTTACCCGGCCCGACGACGTTCACGGCATGCTCGCGTCCCGAGGCATCCTGACCATCGAAGGCGGTGCGACGAGCCATGCCGCCGTAGTGGCTCGTCAGTTCGGCGTACCCTGCGTGGTGGGAGCCGGAGGAATGGAACTTCGGGAGACGAAACGCCGGCTCAAGGCCAAGGGACATCTGGTGCGCGAGGGGGATTGGATCTCCCTGGACGGGACCTCGGGAGAAATCTTCTTGGGAAAGATCCCGACCGTCGAATCCGACCTGGAAGCGCAGGAAGACCTGAAAACGCTTCTGGCCTGGGCCGACAGCCGGCGGCATCTCGGTGTGTTGGCCAATGCGGACCACCCCCAGGATGCCGTCCGGGCGCTGGCTTACGGTGCGGAAGGAGTGGGCCTTTGCCGGACCGAGCACATGTTCTTCGAAGCCAGCCGTCTGCCCATCGTTCGGCAGATGATCCTGTCGAGTGACGAGACGGAACGCAAACAGTCTCTGAATCGGCTCCTTCCATTGCAGCGGGGGGACTTTGAAGGTCTCTTCAGGGTGATGGATGGGTGTCCCGTTGTGATCCGGCTCATCGATCCGCCATTGCACGAATTCCTGCCCACGGAGGAGGAGATTCGGGAGCGTCTGCAGCTGTGCTGAACCGAGGGGCGGACTCAGGAGGTGGTCGAGTTGCAGCGGACCCTGGCCACGTTGCGGAAGCTGCACGAGAGCAATCCCATGATGGGGTTGCGGGGAATTCGGCTCAGTATCGTGATGCCGGGGATCGTCAGCATGCAGGTGCGTGCCGTCTTCGAGGCGGCCTGCAACGTGGTCCAGGAAGGCGGGACGGTCCGGCCCAAGATCCTGATTCCTCTGGTTGGGCACGTGAACGAGTTGAAGGTGATCCAGCCGGTTCTGGAGCGGGTGGCGTTGGAGGTCATGCACGAGCGAGGATGCCGGCTCGAGTACATGTTCGGGACCATGATCGAGGTGCCCCGGGCCGCCATCACCGCGAATCAACTGGCCGAGGTTGCCGAGTTCTTTTCGTTCGGCACCAACGACCTGACCCAGATGACGTTGGGTTACTCCCGGGACGACGCGGAGACGCACTTTCTGTTGCGCTATGTGGACGAGGGCATCCTGCCCTCGAATCCTTTCCAGACCCTGGATCAGGAGGGTGTGGGAAGGCTGATTCGGATCGCGGTACAAGAGGGAAGGGCCCGGCGTCCCAATCTTGAAATCGGGATCTGCGGCGAACACGGTGGGGATACGGAATCCATCGATTTCTGCCACCGGATCAAGATGGACTACGTGAGCTGTTCCCCATTTCGGGTTCCCGTGGCCCGCCTGGCGGCGGCCCAAGCCGCAATCCGGGCGGCCCCTCTCTTCGCCGAAGGGCAAATTCTCTGATCCGCGACGCCTCGGATCTCCATGTCGTCAAATAAGTGCCGTGGTGGTGTTTCTGCTAAGATGAGCACCGCATATTCCAGGTAGCGGCACATGAGGCTGACTCAGGCACAGAATCGGTGGAAACTGCTCTCCGGGTACCTTACGGGACGCGCCGATCTGGAAGCCTACCCCATCACCCTCATCATCGAGAACACCGGGAAATGCAACCTCAAGTGCCCCATGTGTCCGCGGGAGCTGGGCTACTATCCCCCTGAGGACTTTGATTTCGGCCTCTTCCAGCAGATCATCGACGAGATCAGCCAAAAGACCGAATTGGTATTCCCTTGGGGAGGCGGCGAGCCTCTCATGAATCCCGACATCTTCCGCATGGTCCGATATTGCAACGACGCTGATATCTACACCGTGGTTTCGACCAACGCCACCCTGTTGGACCGGCGCCGGAGCCAGGAACTCCTGGAGTCGGGGCTGGACAGTCTCATCATCGCCTTCGACGGGACCACTCCCGAAACATACGAGAAGTACCGCAAGGGGGCCAATTTCGAGAAGGTCAGGGCCAACATCCTGAGCTTCCTGGAGATGAAGAAGGTCCAGCGTCCCGATCTGTTCGTGGTTCTCCAGATGGTCCGGCTTCCCGAAAATCAGCACCAGGTCCGGGACTTCCAGCGGATGTGGTCCATCGACGGCGTCGACGAAGTTCGGATCAAGGAGGACGAGATCGTCATTCCGGAGGTTGCGCTGGAGGAGAGGATTCAGCACACCCGGCGGCGGCATCCGTGCTACCAGCTCTGGCAAGGGCCCGCCATGGTCAATTACAAGGGGGAATTCTTCCCCTGTTGCCACACCTGGCAGACCGAGCCCATCGGCAACGTCCGAGACTCCTCCATCTACGACCTCTGGAATTCGGAGAGGATGGAGCGGATGCGGGAGGCTCATCTGAAGGGAGACCTGACCGACTATCCCGAGTGCCAGGACTGTCACGCGCCCAATCCCCGTCTCCCCATCATCCTGGGCAGCTTCATGGTGGACACCCTGCAGGTCCGCCGCTGGATTCCCCGGATGGAGAAGTTGGCCATCTTCTACAAGATGCCGATCTTCAGGGATCATTAGCCCGAAATGCGGGCCAGGGTTCTGATCCCGCTGATTCTGGGGACTCAGCTCCCTTTCCTCTTCCAGGCCTTCCACATCGACGACCGCATCTATCTGCGGG
Organism: Acidobacteriota bacterium; assembly: GCA_965263035.1. GTDB lineage: Bacteria > Acidobacteriota > UBA6911 > RPQK01 > JAJDTT01 > JAJDTT01. The sequence continues at coordinate 1,113,533 of OZ253580.1, read as the reverse complement.
TGGCCGAAAACATTCTGCAGACGCCCCTCTATCCCTACGACTTCCGAATCAGTTTCGAGGGCATGGGGGCGCCCGATGCCGCCAGTCACAGCCACCTGCCCCTGGTCAGCTATTATCTGGCTCTGCTGAAGTGGGTGAGCAACAGCCAGGCCGAGTGGGTCTACCATCTCGGCTTTCTGATCTTTCCCGTCTTGGCGGCTTGGGGGTTCCACGATCTGGCTCGGCGTTATGTCCGGTTTCCCCTGGCTGCCTCCTGCCTCCTGATTGCGGCGCCCGGTTTTCTCGTTTCCAGCCACACCGTCATGACCGACGTCCCCTTCTGGTCCCTTTGGATCGTGGCCCTTTCCCGTTTCCTGCGGGTGCGGGACGGGACCGCCACGGGTTGGGACTGGCTGATCTGGGGAGTGTCGTTGCTGGGAACCTGCTTCATCTCCGTCCTGGGGGGCGGCTTGGTGCTGTTGATGCTGGTCTGTCTTTTCGTGCGGGAGGCTGAGGCTCCCCGGATCTCCAGGGGAAAGATGCTGCTGGTCCTGGCCTCTCCGCTGCTGCTGTGGGGTCTTTGGTACCTGCGTGCCCTTCTCCACTACGATCGCTTCCTGCTGCTGAACACGGCTATTCACGCACTTCAGCGAGACATCTATTCGGGTTCGATCATGGGGGAGAAAATTCTCTCCCTGCTGCTGAACCTGGGCGGAACGGTGCTCTTCCCCGTGGCGCTCTGGTACGGTCTGGCCGGCCGCATCGGCGCCCGCATTCTGGCCGTCCTGTTCCTGCTCTCCTTCGTCCCCTTCTACCTGTGGTGGGAGAACTGGACATGGAGCCAGGTATTTCTGTTTTCCCTGTTTCTCTCCAGTGGAGTGGCGGTGTTCTGGCGTTTTCTGTCCGGCTGCGGGACCGAACTTCTCTCCAAACGGGACTGGCGCTGGCTTCCCATCTGGCTCTGGTTCTTCGGGGGCTGCCTGGCGTGCCTCCTCATGTACTATTCGGGATCGGTGCGATACTCGACGCTGGTATCGGGACCGGTGATTCTGCTCTGGATCGCCTCCCTGGAGAAACGGGTCAAGGAGACCTATCTGCTCCGGAACCTGGTCTGGCTCGGGGTGGTCCTGACCGCCGTCTATTCTCTGACCATAGCCCATGCCGACTACCGTTTCGCTCGGAGCTACCAGCAGGCGGCCCAGGAGATCGCACAGGATTACGGGCACGAGGGGAAAACTCTCTGGTTCACTGCCGAGTGGGGCTTCCGCCATTACCTGGAGCAGGAGGGAGCGAGGATACTGGAGCGGTCCGAAGTCGGTCCCGAGGCTGGAGATATCCTGGTCAAGCCGGTCCTGGCCTCCCCGTGGGTGACCCTCTACGATTCCGACGAATACCTCGATCTGCTCGAGCAGCGCCCGGCGCGCTTGAACACTCCGTGGCGCATTCTGGACCCGTCTTCCCACGCTGGGTTCTACAGCACGGGCTGGGGCATTCTCCCCGTCAGCATCTCCGGAGGCGGGCCGTGGGAGTGGTTCAATATCTTCCGGGTAAAGAAGCCCTATGATGGTCCCGTCCCCGACCCCGCAACCCACTGGTGAGCGGCCGCGGCCGGCGCCGGATCGATTCGCGGTCCTCTTCCTGGGACTGGGAGTCCTGGTGCTGCACCTGGTCTGGCTGGGGTTGGATGAGCAGCCTCAGGTCTGGGACATGGCTCACCACCAGATCAAGGGTTGGGAGTCCCTGCGGACCCTGGACGCCGGGAGGCTGCCGGAAGACTTTCCCTCACTCTCCTCTTATTACCCGCCCCTCTACTACCTCCAGGAAATGGTGGTTCTGTCCCTCTGGCCCAACCGGGACGCCCTCGTCTTCCTCTCCAATCTTCCGGGGCTGGTCATGCTCTTCGGCGGCGTCTGGTGGCTGGCCTCCCGATGTCTGACTCGGGGAACCGCCCCCTGGGCAGCGCTGCTGGCCTGGTGTTTTCCCCTCGTGGCCTGGACCAGCCGCTTCTCTCTCCTGGACGTGGCGCTCAGCGGGTGGGTCATGGTGGCCCTCTGTCTGGTGGCCAAGAGCCGGCATCTGGAACGAAAGGGCTCTAGCCTGTTGCTGGGTCTGGTCATCGCGGCGGGGCTTTTGACCAAGTGGACCTTCATCCTGTTTCTGGTGTTTCCGTTGGTTTGGGCGCTGGTCCGCTCCCGGGACCGGAAGCGCTCGCTCCTGAATCTGGTCGATGCCGCGCTGGTGGCTGCTCCTCTGGTTTTCTGGTGGTACCTGCCCAACGCCGGGAACCTGTCGGAGCGCTTCACTCTCACCATGCAGGCGGCTGGATGGGAACAGGACCCGGGCCTGGAATCCCTGCTGGGCTGGCTCTACTATCCCCGGTCGCTGGCCAGCTACTACCTGTTCCTTCCCCTCACCGCACTCTTCGTCCTGGGGGCGTTCCTCAAGTCCGGGCGGAAGCAGGACCGGCCTCCGGAGGTGAGCCTGATCCGATGGACCTTCTGGGGCGGGCTGTTTCTGATGACGTTGTTGGAGGCCAAGGATCCCAGGTATGTCCTTCCGCTGGCCGGACCGCTGGCGATCTTGATTTTCCTGCCCTGGGACCGGCGCCGATGGGTCGTGCGTCTGGCGGCGTCGCTGGCGCTGCTCCAATTTCTGGCCGTGTCGTTCCCTCTGCCTCTGGTCCCCGGAAAGCTGGCTCTCTTCCAGGTCCCGGACGATGGAGATTACCGGAGCGCCGGACGGGAGTGGGTCTTGTTCGCCTCCCGCTACTTCGACGTGGCCGGTCCGCCGCGCCGGGAAAACTGGTGCCACCGGGAGATCCTGGAGCAGATTCCCGAGGGGGCCAGAGTCGGCTTCGTCCCCGACTTGGCGCATTTTCATCTCTTGGCCCTCCGTCTCCAGGCTCTGGAGTCGGGAAGGGAACTGGACGTCATCCGGCTGGGCCATTCGGCCGGGTCGCCGGAGCAACTGGAACGAGTGCAGGTCGTGGTCGGGAAGACGGGACACCAGGGGATCAGCTATCTCACTGTCTTCAATCCAGCGGTGTACGAGCGCCTGGAGCAGACCGGTTGGCGTGTCTCCCGGCGCTGGCCGCTGCCCGACGGCACCGAGGCAATTCTCTGGTTGCCATCCGGCCATCGTGAAACGGCAGCGAACGGCCGGTCGAATGCCGTGCCTGACGATTCTCTGTCTCCGGTCAGTCCGATTCGGGAAGAACCGCCACGGTCCTGATCTCCACGAGGGCCTTGGAACCGGCCAGAGACTCGATGTTGAGCAAGGTGTTGGTGGGATAGTCTCCTTTCGGGTAGAGAGCCGGGAACAGTTCCCGGCGGGCCTCCAGGAAAGGACCGACCGATTCCACACCCACCAGGTAGGTGGTGAACTCCACCACGTCACTGAAGGAGGCGCCGGCGCCTTCGAGAATCCGGCCGATGTTCTCGAAGACCTGCCGCGTCTGGGCCGCGGCATCCCCTTCTCCCACCAGCTTGCCTTCGGGTGAAGAGGCGGTCTGACCGGCAATGAAGAGCAGGCCTCCGGCACTCACGGCGCAGGAGTATTCTCCACCCGGAGGAAACACCCCCGGCGGATTGATGGCGGCTCGTTTTTTTTGGCTCATTTACTCGTCTCCATGGGTGTGACCTCCTAGCTCGACTTTACCGTGTTCGCACCAGCATAGCATTGCCCTAGCGCGTGGGCAGACCGACGATTCAGATTCAAGTTATTGATAAGGAAGGGTTTATCACCCAGCCCGGCCGAGGCCCTTGCTCTCGTCCCATTGATTTTTGTATGGCCTAATATATGGTGGGATTTGTCAGGTCTTCTCCAGAACTATTATTCCATCTATAAATGAAGTTTTTACGGATAACTCGCTTGACATCGGTCGGATCCATACGCTATTGTATGACCTAAATATATGGCCAGCCTCGTCAAGAAGATCATCCGGGGCCGCCCCTACTACTACGCCCGCGTCTGCAAGCGCGTCGACGGCAAACCCAAGATCGTCTCCCAGACCTATCTCGGTCGCGCCGACAAGATCATCGAGAAGCTCCGCGCCGCCCCCGCCCCCGCCCAGCCGCTCGAGGCGGTCGTGCGCGAATTCGGGGCCTCGGCCGCCCTGCTTACCCTCGCCCGCCGCTTGCAGTTGGTCGAGCACATCGACCGCCATCTCCCGAAGCGCGGCTCCGGTCCCTCCGTCGGCACCTACTTGCTCGCCGCCGTCCTCAACCGCTGCCTCGCCCCCGGCTCCAAGGCCAGCCTCGCCCGTTGGTTCGACTCCACCGCCCTGCGCCGCCTGCTCCCCCTGCGCTCCAACCAGCTCACCAGCCAGCGCTTCTGGGACCATATGCACCGCGTCCCCGTCCCCGCCCTACCCGCCATTGAACGCGACATCGTTGCCGCCATGACCCGCGAGTTCCGCCTCGACCTGGGCCAAGTGCTGTTTGACGCCACCCACTTCTTTACCTACATCAATTCCTTCAACCAGCGCTCCCAACTGGCTCAGCGCGGTCACAGCAAGGAGGGCCGCAGGTCGTTGCGCATCATCGGCGTGGCCCTGCTGGTCACGGCCGACTTCCGCCTGCCCCTGCTGCATCGCACCTATCCCGGCAACCGCCCCGACGCGCCAACGTTCCAAAGCCTCGCCGCCGACTTGGCCCGGCGCTACCGGGAGATCGCCGCCGGGACCGAGACGGTCACCCTGGTCTTCGACAAGGGCAACAACTCGCGCCCGAACTTGGACTGGGTCGAGCGCAGCCCGTTCCACTTCATCGGCTCGCTGGTCCCCACCCAGCATCCGCACCTGCTGGCCGTGCCTGCGGACCAGATGCGCTCGCTGGAGGCCGACGGGCTGGCCGGCGTGCGCTCCTACCGCACCGAGTCCAAAGTGTTCGGCGTCCAGCGCACGGTGCTGGTGACTTGGAACCAAGCGCTGTTCGACGCCCAATGTCGGACGCTGCTGCGCGCGAGATCGCTAAGCGGCGCCAGCACCTGCGCGCCCTGCAGTGGCAGTTGCGGCGCTGGCGCGAGGGCAAGATCCGGGGGGGACGCAAGCCGAGCCTGGCCGGCACGCGCAAGAAGGTCGACGGCTGGCTGCGGGCCCGGCACATGCGGGACCTGTTCGCCGTTCAGGTGCGTGAGGTGGACGGCTTGCCGAAGGTGAATTATCGCTTCCAGCGGCGCGCCTGGGAGCAGCTTCAGCGCACGTTACTGGGCAAGACCCTGCTGTTTACCGACCAGGCGGGCTGGAGCGACGCCGAGCTGGTGCGCGGCTACCGCGCGCAACATCATGTCGAGAGCGCCTTCCGGCAGCTCAAGGACAGCAACTGCATCGCCATCCGGCCACAATACCACTGGACGGACCAGAAGATCGCGGTGCATGTGTTCTGCTGCGTGCTGGCGCTGCTGCTGTGCGGCCTGCTGCAGCGGGAACTGAGCCGCCACGGCGTGCAGGATTCGATCCCCGCGCTGCTGGGCGCGCTCAGCGGGATCCGCGAGGTCGACGTGCTGTATCCAGCGCGGGAGGAGGGCGGCGAGCCCGAACTCCGGACGACGCTCTCGCAGATGACGGACGAACAGCGCACGATGTACGAAGTCCTGGGACTCGAAAAACACGCCATCCGACCCCTTGGTGCGGCTCCGTAGGTCATACGGGACACCTGCCCTATCTCTTTGCAAAAAAACAACTTATCTTTATCCTGATCTCCAATACGGTAAACTCGGGCTAGGAGCCTGCGCCGCAGAAATTGATCTACTGCGAAAGCGGTAGAATCGGTCCATATTTCCTCGATTTCTCGGCGAATAGAACAACTATGCACCTCCAAATCGAGAAAATCTGGCCTCGATTCCCCACTTTCTCGCTACGATCATTTCTACCGCGCAGACTCCGAGCTCGGCTTTCTGGCCATACAGACATAGCCCAGTGTCGTGTTTCGGTTTGGGTCCAGGAAGTCGAGAATCGGCAGGAGGATTCCCAAGGCTCCACCCAGGACGGCAGCCAATGGGAACAGCAGCCACCGCCATCCTCCCTGGAAGTAGAGTGTCGAATCCAGCAGCCGCCTTCCCAGAAGCGTGAAGAATCCACCGCCGGCTTCGATGGCAATGTCGGCAAAACCCGCCCGCTCCATCAGCCAATGGAGGCCGGGCCGGGTATAGCGGAAGTAGTCGTGGGGAGCCTGATGGACTCCCCATTCCTGGGGCGCCGCCAGGAGCAAGCGGGCACCCGGAGCCAGCACCCGGCTCAGCTCTTCCAGCACCGCCCGGGGGTCCCGGACGTGCTCCAGGACCACGATGTTGATGGCCGCGCCGAAGGAGGCGTCCCGAAACGGCAGCCGCGCCAGATCCGCCACTCCGTCAAGCCGCGAGTAGTCCCAATCGGCGTCTCCCACGGCCAGGTCCACGGCCACGTAACGGCAATGGGAGAATTCGCGGGCGTACCGGCACTCGCCGGCTCCCGCGTCCAGCACTCGGGTCCCGGCCGGCAGGGAGCGCGCGAACTCGGCCACACGGTCCTCGATCAAGGCTTCGAACCGGAGAATCAGCCGATGCAGCCAACGGGGCAGCCGATTCATCGTCCGCCGGTGCCATGGTGTGATTTCGTTGGGGCCGGTCATGCTGCTGAGAAAGGACGAATGACGGACCGATAAACGAAAAGCGTAGCGCACCGGCGTTCCCACCGATTCCGACCCCGGCCGTTACGGACCATCATCGAGACGGCAGGCTCGCAGAAAGTAGTCGGGGAAGGTGCATGGTCGGCCGTTCCGGTTGGTGGCGATGTGCCGGCTTTCTCCCCGGGCGTAGTTCACGCTTCCGGTGGGATCCACGATCCGGTAACCGAAGGTCATGCCCCGCCGGCCCAGGCGCTTGAGACGGGTTCGTATCACGAACTCGCGGTCGTAAAAGAGTGGCTTCATGTAGCGGCAATTGATTTCCACGACCGGAAGAAACGTCTGCGATTCCCGTTCCAGACGGTCATAGCTCAAGCCCAACTCCCGAAAGAACTCGAGCCGCGCGACCTCGAACCAGATCAGATGGTTGGAATGGTGAGCGAATCCCATCTGGTCGGTCTCGGCGTAGCGCACCCGGAATCGGGTTTCAGCGACACGGTCTCGGATCGTCATGGTGTCACCGGGCTCCAAGGCTCCCAGTCTACTACGGACGAAAGAGGAGAGAGGATCGATATGATCTGGAGCCGGGGCTTCGACGCTGTTCTCTTCTTCTCACCCGCAATTCAGATGCCTCGAATGGGACCGATCCACCCCGGAGCCACGCGACACCTCCTCTTCTCTCACTCCCCAATTCTTACTCCTCCTCTTGGGCCTTGATTCGAACGGGCCGGGACTGGAATACTCGGGTCCATGATTCCACATCACCGGCCGCTGGCCACCTGGTTTCTGTCCGTCTTGCCATTGTTCTCCCTCACGGAGGTCCCGGCCCAGAAGTACGTGCCCGTCCTGCCGGTGGTGGAGACCGATACCGATGGCCGCCCTCCCGCCGACGCGCTGGTTCTGTTCGACGGCTCCGGCAACTTCCGCTTCACCCAACCGGATGGCAGTCCGGCGGACTGGAGAGTGGAGGATGGCGTGCTGATTGCAGGGGATCACGACATCATCAGCAAGGATTGGTTTCGGGACGCCCAGGTCCACGTCGAGTTCAATCTACCCGGCGATGACCCGTCCCACGGCAACAGTGGTCTCTATTTCCACGACCTGTACGAGGTCCAGATTCTGGATTCCCACAACCCCAATAGATTCACCGCGAAACAGCAGTGCGCCTCACTCTTCAACCGCTACGCCCCCATGGTCAACGTGACCCGGGCGCCGGGCGAGTGGCAGAGCTACGACATCCTGTTTCGAGCCGCCCGCCTGGACCGGCGATCAGGCAAGGTCGTGAAACCGGCCCGCTTTACGATTCTTCACAACGGAGTCCTGGTCCAGTACGAGCGCACCCTCAGGGAAGGGACGGGCCGGGGCCGGAGAAACCCCATGGTCTCGGAGGGCCCGCTGAAGCTGCAGGCCCATGGGAGTCCGGTTCGATTCCGCAACATCTGGATCCGGCGCCTGCCGTATCAGCCCTGAACACACCTGGTCCGCACACCGTTTCCGGACAGAGGCGGGACTGAACCGGGGGAGCCTGACGGCCCCCCCGGCAAGAAATGCGGGCGCTAGCAGCCCGTGGCAAAAGTCGTCACGGCATTCGACCGTCCCTGCATCGTGCGCGGACTGCGTTGCGACTCGGTCACATACTCCAGGTATGCTCCCTCCGTTGCGCCTGGTCCGGCGGGCGCAGGAACGGTCTCGGTGCTCGCGGGACTTTCACCACGGACTGCTAGACCTTCGGTTCCCAGCCCTTGGCGTATTCCTTGGACCAGTAACCCATGGCCTCATCGTCTCCCAGGATATGGCCGTTGCCGGGGTCGCACCTGAGATTTCGGCCGGTGCGGTGAGCGATGTTCCCCAAGTGGCACATGAGCGTGCTCTTGTGGGCCTCGAGGATCTCGGCGTTGCAGATCGTGGGGTCGTCGTTGCGGATTGCAGCCACGAAATTCTGGGCGTGGGGAATGTCACCGTAGCTGTCTTCCCCCTTCTTCGCGACCAGTTTATCGTCCTTGTCGTAGATGGCGTAGGACCCCATCGTGCCCAGGTCCAAGGCTCCCCGGTCCCCATAGAAGGTGATGAAGCCGGGGCTGTGGCGGTTGTTGCTCAACCCGGCCCAGGAGATGGATCGCTTGCCTTCGAATTCGTAGCAGACGGTGTGGGTGTCGGGAGTCTCCTGATCGTCATCGAAGAGATAGCGGCCACCGCTGGAGGTCACCCGGATCGGGTAATCGACGCCCATTCCCCAACGGCACAGGTCCAGGGTGTGGATACCGTTGTTGCCCAGTTCCCCGTTGCCCCAGTGCCAGTGCCAGTGCCAGTTGTAGTGGATCAGGTTGTCCTTGTAGGGAACACGGGTGGCCGGTCCCTGCCAGAGGTCGTAGTCCAGGTGAGCAGGGACGGGTGTCGGCTTGCCCCGGCCCAGGGTGCCCCGGCCGCTGTTGTACCAGGTGCGAACCATGTATACCCTGCCGATTGCCCCTTCCCGCAGCTGTTGAACGGCTTCTCGGGTCCCCGGAGAGCTTCGTCGCTGGGTCCCCATCTGGACCGCCCGGTTGTACTTGCGGGCGGCGGCGACCACGAGTTCTCCCTCGCGGGGGGTGTGGCTGCACGGCTTCTCCACGTAAGCGTGCTTCCCGGCCGAACAGGCCAGTATGGTAGCTGGGGCGTGCCAGTGGTTGGGCCCGGCGTTGAGCAGGGCGTCCACCTCGGGATCATCCAGGATCCGCCTGAAATCTCCGACTTTCAGAGGCGCCTTTCCCACCTGTTGCTCGACCGTGTGGGCCACCTTGTCCAGACGGCGAGAGTCGACGTCGCAGACGTATTTGATGTGGACGTTGGGTAGTTGCCCGAAACTTTCGGCCAAACGCCTGCCCCGGCTCATCCCCATGATCCCGACGACGACGCGGGTGTTGGGCGAATCGTATTTGGTGGCGCTCTTGGCCGAGACTGACAGTCCTGAAGCGGCTACTCCGATGGCGGCACTGCCCAGAAAACGTCTCCGGTCGATGGATTCAGACATTGTGGCTCCTCCTTAAAGTGACGATGATTCGCCATTATCGCCGGGGGGTATTGCCCGATCAAGCCGCCGCATGGATTAAAGACTGATCTTCACCAGTCCCAGGAGAGCAATGACGGCGGTGGCGGCCAGACCCAGTGAAAAGGCTTTGGTCCCACCCGTTCTGAAGGTCCGCAGGTCTGTCATCAGTCCGACTCCGGCCATGGCCCCCGTGATGATCCAGCGGGCCGAACTGCCCAGCAGCAGCGCCATGTCCACCCGGTAGTCTCCCGGACCCAGGATGAATCGATCCGTCAGGTGGAAAGTGACTTCCGGGAAGAAGCCCAGGGTCCGAAGCAGCGCCATGCCCAGGAAGAGGAGGATGAAGCTCGGCAGGAGTTTGCCGTAGTGGATGGTGCGCCGGGGAAAGGCGGCCATCCTGCGCCGCCTGCGGGCGTAGAGGTAACCGATGACGAAGACGGCGGGACCCAGTACGGAAATCCGCGTGAGCTTGACGATCGTGGAGAGTTCGCCGGCCAGTTGCCCGTTCAGATGGTGGGCAAATCCGGCGGCCAGCACCTGTGGAGTGGCGTGGATGGAGAGGCCACACCAGACGCCGTAGCCGGAAGCGGTCAGCTCCAGGAGTGCGCCCAGGAGGGGAAACAGGAGCATGGCCAGCACTCCCATCAGGTTGACGGTGGCAATGGACAGTGCCACGTCTCGTTCCTCGCCGTCCACGACGGGCGCCGTGGCCACGATGGCGGAACTGCCGCAGATGGCCGTTCCCACCCCGATCAACAGGGAGAGCCTTTCCCCCATTCCCAGCAGACGCCCCAGAAGCCACGTGCTCGCCACCACGCCGGCGATGATGACCAGGACGGCCAGCAGCACGTCCAGGCTCACTTGAAGCATGGTGTGGAAATCCAACCGGGCGCCCAGCAGGATGATCCCCACGGGAAGCAGCTTCTTGACCACCAGGTCCACACCAGGTTTCAGACCCGCGGAAGCCCGAATCAGAGTCCGCATGGCCATGCCCAACAGCAGCGCCAGCAGGACTTCGCTGACGGGATGAAGTCCGTCGCTCGTGGTGAACGGGGGGTAGGGCAGGTGGTTCAACCAGGCCGCGAGCACCGTCAACAGGACGCAGACCAGCAGGCCCGGCCACCGGAAGGCCTTTTGGGGGACTGCCAGTCTCTTGCGGAACTGTCGCTCGAATCTCCGCTCGGACCGGCTCAGGTCAGATTTCCAGCTCAAAGCAGCAGGCTTTCATCGTAGTCCCGCTCCTCCTTGAAATACTCTTCCACGCTGAAGTAACGGGACCCCGTGTCCGGAAGGACGGTGACCACGTTCTGGTCCGGGGACAAACGCTCGGCGACTTGCCGGGCCGCCAGCACGGCGGCGCCGGAGGAGACGCCGACCAGGAGCGATTCCTCTCTGGCCAGGCGCCGCGCCATGCGAAAGGCGTCCTTGTCGTCGACCGGAATCACCTCGTCGATCACCTCCTGGTTCAGGACCGGAGGAATGAACCCCGCGCCGATTCCCTCGATGGCGTGCAGTCCCGGCGGCCGACCGCTGAGCACGGCGGAGCTGGCCGGCTCGACGGCGATGATCCGGACGCCGGGGACATGTTCCTTCAGGAACTCGCCGACTCCGGTAATCGTCCCCCCGGTTCCCACGCCCACCACCAGGGCGTCGATGTTTCCCCCGGTCGCCTCCAGGATCTCGGGTCCCGTGGTCTCCCGATGCACCTGGGGATTGGCGGGGTTTTCGAACTGGCGAAGCTCGATCCAACCCGGATTTCGCCCCGCCAGCCGGCGCGCGCGCCGAACTGCTCCCGGGATGTCTTCCTTTCCCGGCGTCAGCACCACCTCGGCTCCATAACGGATGACCAGGGAGCGCCTTTCGAAGCTCATGGTCTCCGGCATGGTGAGGATCAAACGATACCCCCGCTCGGCACAGATCATGGCCAGTCCGATGCCGGTGTTCCCGCTGGTCGCTTCCACGATCCCCATTCCAGGCTGCAGCCGTCCTTCAGCCTCGGCGGCGTCGATCATGCTCCGGGCGATCCGGTCCTTCACACTGCCGCCCGGGTTCAGGTACTCGAGCTTGGCCAGGATCGCCGCCTGCCCTTTTCGGCCCAGCCGGCCCAACCGCATCATGGGAGTCTTGCCGATCAGGTCCCCGATTTGAGTTTGGACGAAAGGATCCATCTCGTTTCCGCTGGAAAAAACCGGTCGAACGCGCGGCCGGTCACCCGGTTCAATCCTATCCCCAGAGGAGTCCCCGGGGAATTCCGAACCCTGGTGGATTCGTGTCACGGACCAAGGTAACGTATGTCGCGGCCAAAGAGGAGTCGTTCCTCAGCTTCTCCTCCATGCCGGCTTCATCGGAACTCAGGAGCAGCAAATGAAGGATCACTCGACCATCGACTACCGAGACTGTGACCGCCAGATCTGGGAAGAGGAACTGAGCGAATTCGTTCCCGACCGGATCCTGGACGCGCACATTCACTTCTTCTGGGCCTCCGATTTTCCCATTCCGCCGCCGCAAGGGGCGCGAGACGATGCCGGTTTGTCCACGCTGAACGACTGGGCCCGGGTCCTCTATCCGGGCCGCCGGATGCAGTATTTGATCCTGGGCATGCCGGTGGTAGGCATCGACGTGGCCCGGCACGTGGAGTCGGTCCGCAGGGAGATCAACGGTGTGCCGGGCATCCGCTATAACCGGCTGGTCACGCCCTCCTGCCGCACTGAGGACATTGAACGGGACCTTCGGCACCCTCAGTTCACCGGCCTGAAACCGTACCGGACGTATTCGGTGACCGGGGACATCGCCCAATGCCGGATCCACGAGTTCCTGCCCCACGAACAGATGGAGCTGGCGGACCATCACGGCCTCTGGGTCACCATGCACTTGTCGCGCTTTCACGGCTGTGCCGACGAGTGGAATCTGGATGACCTGACCGAGTACACCACCAAGCGGTACCCCAAGATCAAGTGGCTGCTGGCCCATTGCGCCCGGAGCTTCACCTACTGGCCCATTCGCCAAGCGGTGGAGAGGTTGCGGGATCTGCCCAACATTCACTACGACACCTCCGCGGTGACCGACGTGCGTCCCTACATCACCCTTCTCACCAAAGAGGACCCGAAGCGGATCTTCTGGGGCTCGGACGGCGTCGGAGCCGCCTTCTTTCACGGTCAGTACGCGGCGCTGGGCCGGGCCTGGCAGCACTACGATGCCGATGACGGCGGCCTCAAGTTCCCCCACTGCGACGGACGGCCCGTGCTGTCGGTCTATGAACAGCTACTGTCCCTGCGGGATGCCGCCGAAATTGCGCAGCTGTCCAAGTCGGACATCGAGGGCATCTTCTGGCGGAACGCGGCCACGGCTTTGGGAGTCCAGGAGGACGAAGGAGCCGCCAACGAAGCCGGAACGCAGAAATGAAGCGGGCTGGTTTTCACGGGCCCAGAGGCGTGCAAGTTCAAATATCCGAGAGAGGGGACCGTGGTCGGAGGCTGCTTCGAATGGTTGGGCACTGAAATTTCCCGGCGGGGGGTCAATAGGAAGGCGTGCAGGGTCGATGACGGATCTCAAGGAGAAGGGCAGGCGGGCCCGGGCCGAGGACCTGCGAAGGTTTGCCGAATCCCTGTTGGAACGGGCCGGTCTCGGTTCTTCCGAGGCCGGGCGCGTGGTCGACAACCTCTTGGACGCCGATCTGAGGGGCGTCTACTCCCACGGGCTGGGCTTCCTCGACTTCCTGGTGGGCCGGGTCCAGAAGGGTGGAGTCAACCCGCACCCCCAGGTCCGAGTCGTCTCCGACCAGGGCGCCGTTCTCCTACTGGATGCTGACCGTGGACCCGGACAGGTGGCGGGCCACCGGGCCATGACCCTGGCCTGCTCCCGGGCCCGGGAGTTGGGAGCCGGGGTGGTGGGCGTGTTCCGTTCCAATCACTTCGGAACCGCCGGTTACTACGCGCGCATGGCCGCGGACCAGGGACTCATCGGACTCGCCGTCAGCAATACCGGCGCCTGCATGGCGCCGTGGGGCGGCTCCACGCCCACCTACGGGACCAATCCCCTCGCGATCGCGGTACCCACCGGCGGGGAGTTTCCCGTCATGATCGACATCGCCCTCAGCCGCGCCGCCTGGGGCAAGATCATGGTGACGCTGCTCCGGGGAGAGCCGATCCCGGACGACTGGGTGCTGGACCGGAAGGGAGTGCCCACCACCGATCCCGAGGAGGTGGTCCGGGGGATGCCGGCCCCGATGGGAAATCACAAGGGGTACGGCCTGGCCGTGATGGTGGACGTCCTGAGCGGAGTGTTGACCGGGGCTCTCTTCGGTCGGCAGATCAACCCGTGGCCTGAGGAGGAGGAGCCCCAGGACACGGGCCACTTCTTCCTGGCACTGTCGGTGGAGCATTTCATGGAGCCGGAACGTTTCCTGGCCAGGGTCCAGGACTACGTGGAACAGTTGAAGTCGTCGGAGCTGGCTCCGGGATTCGATGAGATTCTCGTGCCTGGTGATCCGGACTGGAGGATGGTCCAGAAGAGTCTCCGCGAAGGAGTCTGTCTGGAAGCGGCAACCTGGAAGACACTGGAGCGCCTCTCGGCCGAGTTGGGTGTCCCCTGCCCGGAGCGTTTCTAACCGGCAATTCTCCCCGCGTCCCAGGGACGTTCACGAACCGAGCGCCACGGTCCGCACGTCCGGAATCCGACAATCTTTCTGGAAAGCTACGAGCCGCGAGTTGGTTTCCGGCCGCCATGTTTCCGGGAATCACGCTGACCAGGGGTTAAAGACCGTGATGTTCGTCCTGGGGAAATCCTTCTCGTTACCCGTACAGAGCGTCAGGGAATGCACTTGGGCGGTGGCGGCGATGAAGAGATCGGGCTGGCTGAAAGTCAACGCCCTCTCTTTGCCGCGCGCGACCATGCGGCGCCATTCCAGGATCACCTCCTCGTCCACGGGCAGGATTCGTCCCGCGAACCAGGGTCTCAGCCGGTGGGCGAGCCAGTCCTCGAGCTCCTGTCGAAACCTGGGGTCTGTCTGTCGCTCGATCCCGAATCGGATCTCGGCAATCGTGATGATGCTGAGAAAGAAGGCGTCTGCCGCCTGCGCATCGGACCATTCCTTCACCCGGCGGTTGGGCCGGGTCTTGCGCAACTCGGACACAACGTTGGTGTCGAGCAGCCATCCATTCACAACTCGACCTCACGGACCGGACTCCGCACTCCCTCATCGTCGAGTTCCAGGCGGTTCAATGGAGATTGAGACAATAGTTCGTGCAGGCTGTCCGACGCAGCTCGGGCACGGAGGCGTTCGAACTCAGCCGCCGCGACGATAACGACCGCATCCTTGCCGCGAACCGTCACACGTTGCGGCTGGCCGGAGGCGGCGAGGCGGACGACACGGCTGAACTTGGCTTTGGCCTCTCCCAACTTCCAGCCGTGAATCCGCATCGAACCGGGCTGCCTGGTCTGACGAGGGTACTCTTTGAGATTCTTTTTGTTCATGACCAACTTGGTCACAATTTCCGGAAGGAAGGACCTCTTCAAGTCAGAACTGTCGCCGTTGTCCTGGTTTTCCCTCCTTGATACACGTCCCGTCGGAAAGGAATGACGCGTAGCCAGGTGCAAGATTCGACCATCCACCTCCGCAGCGGGAGACTTCCCGTTTTCGGCAAACTGGTTACTGGCGTCGATTGTCGTGCTCTTCTCTCCGATTGGTGCGGCGCCCGCGAAATCGAAGGATCGCCTCACGGTGCAGGTGGGCGGCCCGGTCGTAGTCACGCGCCAGCCGTCCAGGGTCTGGAAGGATAACCGGTGGCTCTGGTTTCCCCAGATCAGCCGTTTCTCCACCGGAGAGTTGATGGTCGGGTGCTGGATGTCCAACGACGAGCGCTATCCGGAGGGAAGCGATTTCGGGGGCTACTGCATCTCCCGGGACGGCGGCCGGTGGATGAGCCAGGAAGACGCCACGGTCTCCTTTCCCCGCCCGGTGAGGGTCGAGCCTCCACCTGTTACACCGACATGGTGGAGATGGGACCGGGAGAGATCCTCCTGGTCTTCGACACTTCCTATACGAATTCTTGGCGCCGGGGAGAGGTGGACGTCCGATTGGCCGGAGTATCCGTCAGAAGAGAGTCGTTAGAGAACAGTCGTAGGGGCGAGCCTTCAAGGGGCCAGGCGGAAGCCGTAAACATGGGCCCGGTCCAGGACGACCCGCAGCCGGATCACTCTTCCGTACACTTCCTTCAGGCCGGCCCGCTTCCAGGGGACCGGATGCGCCACGGAGTCGCCGGACAAAGGGGTCGACCCTTCCAACTCCAGCCCGGGGAAGACGTTTCCGTCAGCGTCCTGCACCTCCACCCGCACGCTTCCTCCGTCCTCGATCCGAGCGTTGATCAGGAGCCGGTTGCCCTCCTGGACCAGGGGATGAGTGGTGAACTCCCCTGTGCCATCTGTAGGTTCAACGTGGCCCAGCCTCCCCGCCTTGCATCGCGCCAAGCCCGGGATCCAGACTGATGCTTGCGACTCCTTGAAGAAGTCCTCCCAGTTGGTGAAGAAGGGAGCCAGACGGAAGTGGGGATAGGTTTCCCGAAACATCTCCAGGCCCACGTCACGGAGGCTTACGCGTAGTTTCTTCACCGTGTCCCGGGCTGCCGCCAGCATGTAGCGCGCCTGGTTTCCCATGTAAGGAAACCACCACTCCTCCTCCCCCTGGGCACCCGGAATAGAGAAGTAGGCGGACATGTTGTTGGCGAACCCGGCATCGAAGGCTCCCACCGGTCCGTTCTCCAGAAGAGGCGTCCGGCCCGCTCCGAAACGGCGCCAGTGGATCTTGTCGCGGCTCCAGACCAGTTCCTGAAACTGGGTCTGAAGGGTCAGGTTGTAGTGGAGCACGGCTCCCAGAAAGAGCTGGCCCCCGGTGTCCGATTCCACGTGCCCGGCAGGATGGATGAACCCGAAGCCGTAAAAGCTGGTGCCGGGAAGGTCGTGCTCGTCGGGCGCGACGATGTGGCGGCGGTTCCAGGATCTCCCGTCCCGGCTCCAGAGCAGGCCCCGCGTGCGCCGGGCGCTCTTCTTGAAATACTCGTAGGAGACGCCGTGCGGAGGATAGGGGGGATACTCGGGCCGAAAGTAGTAGAAAAAGGTCTTGGACCTGGGGTCATAGTGGGTGAAGGTGGACCGCGCCGACTGGTAGAGGGCCAAGGGCTCTCCCTCGAAGGGATAGGTGGACGCCCGTTCCGTCGTTACCATCAGGGACATGCCGGTTCCGGTGCGGAGGATCGGCTCCCGGGTCAGGGCCAGAAAGAGGTCGCCCCTCCGCTCCAATCCCCAGAACTCACCCGGCCGGGGACGGAAATCGCCTGCATACTGGGCCGGGGAGTCATCTGCCTTCCGGGAGAAATAGCGCAGGACGAAACGGTCCATGTCCACGGGTCCGTCCTGTCTCGGTTCGTAGAAGCGGAAACGGTAACGGCGAGGCGTGGGCCGATCCTTGTTGGGATAGGGATAGCTGTCGGACTGTCCGTCCTGGAGGAAGTCCTCCCGGGTCAGGTCGCGGAGGATGTTGTTGTCTCGGGAGCCCTCGTAGGAGACGCGTCCCAGGTTGGGCTTTCGCCAATGGACTCCATCGTCCGAAACCACTTGGCAGAGATAACGGGGCCGGCCGACCGATCCGCCGAAGCGGCGGTAGAGGGGGTCCTCGTCCACCACGCCCGCAAAGTACGTTGCCTGATATTGACCCGTATCGGGGTCCCGGGAAATGGATTCGAGAGAGACTACATAAGAGCCTTCCTCCCAGGGTTTGTCCAGTCTCAGGACGGGCCCGTCCGAGAGCCGGCTGAGCCCGTCGGGGCGGTGCCTCAAGCCTTTGGAATCGGCCAGGATCCAGTTGTCCAGCAGGTATTGGGCATGATGACCGGGTCGGAGGGGCAGTCGGGGAGACTGCGCCTCCTGCGAATCTTCGACCCAGAAATGGCGGACCAGGTAAGGGCCCACGGCCTTTTCGTTCTTCAGGACCCGGACCCGAAGCCAGTACTCGCCCCGGGGCCAACCCGTCCCGTCGAAGTTTCGCCGCTGGGTGGCGTGGTCCAGATCCAGCCGGACCGGGCCCGCCATCCGGGTCCGGTCGGGACCCTGCACATCGATCTCGACGCGGCATGAATTCACCCGGTCCGGGAGGGTGCGGATGGTGTAGCCGATTTCGGGATGATCGATGTAGGCGGGACGTTCGGGACTGCACTCGATGAACTGCCGGCTGGAATCCGCCAGGGAGAGTGGCCTTCCCGCATTCAGGGGGAAGAAGTTGTGAGGATCCAGCTGCAGGGTGCGGACGCCGACCGACCGGCCTTCGCTGGAGAGATCCAATCGAAAGCGGTAGTGCCCCATGTCCCACCGCCATTCGGGGAGAGGTCCATAACGTCCCTCGTCCAGCAGGGGGAAGTCGACCTCGAGCGCTCCGGTGTCCTTCTCCCGCGTCGCAACGGCGGTCAGCTCATGGCTGAAGCCGTGGGGTTGGACGACGGTCAGGCGCGCCTCCAACGACGAATCAGACACTTGCGTGGGCCAGTCGAAGAGCAGCTTCTGACGGAAGTAATCTTCGTGTCGAACCAGGAACCAGTGTTCCTCCGATTCTGCGAGACCACCGGCCAGGAAGACCGGGCCCAGAGCCAAGCAAAGCAGTGTTGTAACTCCTGATATCGACCGACTCGGCCTCATGACTGTTCCTTGTCGGGCCGGGCTGTCTGGCAACTCCAGCAGGCCCCGAACTGAGCTTCCAGGACTTCACCACAGTTGGGACATTCCCAGGTTCCGTCTACCACCGGCGGCGACTCCGCGGCGGCAGACAGCACTTCCCTTGACTCCTCCGCATCGGACGGTCTCACGGCGACCTTGACCGCCCCCGCCCCGAACGCGGAAATGTAGGCAGGGATCAGCCGGCCCATCTGCTCGTCCAACAGGAACGCCTCGATCTGCACACTCTCCAACAGATTCTTGGCCAGTGTCGCATCGAAGACGCTCCCTGCGAAGACGATGACCAGGCTGTCCCTTTCCGTCATGGATTCCCTCCCGTCCAGTCTACTACGAAGGAACCGATCCCAAGGCCACCTTCGCGCATCTCTTCCAGCTCTACTCACTTCTCATCTTGTCGGGAGGGGACGGCTACAATAGAGGCTGGAGGGAGGATTCGTGCTGAATCAGTTCTACCGGAAACCGGCGCTCTCCGACGCGAAGGAGCGGGAGCTGATCCGGCAGGTCCGCGCGGCGCTCGGCTTGGAGATCGGGGAGATCGAAACCGAGTATTGCTTCTACGTGGAAGCCGCCGGCCGGCTGACCGAAGAAGGAAAAACGATCTTGTCCTGGCTCCTGGGCGAGACCTTCGAGCCGGAAGGATTTGGTGATCGGTCCTTTCTCTCTGCGGACGGAATCTGTCTCGAAGTGGGACCCCGGTTGAGCTTCAAGACGGCCTGGTGCACCAACGCCGTTGCCGTCTGCCATTCCTGCGGTTTGGAGGAGATCACTCGGATCGAACGATCCCGGCGGTACCTTCTTCGGCGAACTGGCCGGCTCTCGGATCGTCAACGGCGACGATTCCTGGAGTTGGTCCACGATCGGATGACCGAGTTCCCCTATTCCGCACCCCTCACGTCATTCGACGGCGCGGTCCGCCCCGAGGCCAGCTTCCAGGTCCCCGTTCTCCAAGAGGGCAGAGGCGCGCTGGAGCGGCTGAACCGGGAGGCCGGTCTCGCCTTCGACGACTGGGATCTGGACTACTACACGGATCTTTTTGCGGGCCGGCTGGGCCGCAACCCCACCGACGTGGAGTGCTTCGACATCGCCCAGTCCAACAGCGAGCACTCGCGTCACTGGTTCTTCAAGGGCCGGATGGTGATAGACGGACAGGAGCAGGCGGCCTCATTGATGGAACTGATCCAGGAGCCGATGCGGGCCAATTCCCGTAACAGCGTCCTCGCCTTTCGGGACAACTCCAGCGCGATTCGCGGCTACCGGATCGAGACCCTGCTTCCTTCGGAGCCGGGAAGTCCGGGGCCCATGGCGGTCTCTCAGGTGGACCACGACATCATTTTCACCGCCGAAACCCACAATTTTCCGTCGGGGGTGGCCCCGTTTCCGGGAGCGGAGACGGGGACCGGCGGGCGTATCCGGGACGTCCATGCCACTGGGAAGGGATCTCTGGTGGTGGCCGGGACGGCCGCCTACTGCGTGGGCAACCTGCGTATTCCCGGGTACGAGCTGCCCTGGGAGGACAGCGATTTCAGGTATCCGGACAACCTGGCCTCTCCCCTCCAGATCGAGATCGAGGCCAGCGACGGCGCCTCCGACTACGGCAACAAGTTCGGAGAACCGCTGATCCAGGGATTTACCCGCTCGTTCGGCTTGCGGTTGCCGGGCGGCGAGCGGCGCGAGTGGATCAAGCCCATCATGTTCACCGGGGGGCTGGGCCAGATCGACGCCCGCCACCTGCGCAAGGAAGTGCCCGAAGCGGGGATGTGGGTGGTCAAGATCGGAGGTCCCGCCTATCGCATCGGTCTGGGCGGGGGGGCCGCCTCCAGCATGGTGCAGGGTGAGAACGTGGCCGAGCTGGACTTCAACGCCGTCCAGCGGGGCGATGCCGAGATGGAGCAGAAGGTCAACCGGGTGATCCGCGCCTGCGTGGAAATGGGGGAAGGGAACCCCATCGTCAGCATCCACGACCAGGGCGCCGGCGGAAACTGCAACGTGCTCAAGGAGATCGCCGAGCCGGCCGGGGCCAGGATCGAACTTCGAAAGATCCCCGTCGGAGACGAGACCCTGTCGGTTCTGGAGATCTGGGTGGCCGAATACCAGGAGCAGGACGCTCTGTTGCTGAGACCGGACGACTCCCGGCTGTTTCTCGACCTCTGCCGGCGGGAAAAGGTGCCGGCCGCCTTCGTCGGACGGGTCACGGGTGACGGGCGCATCGTCCTTTTCGACGAGCGGGACGGGTCGACTCCGGTGGACCTGGAACTGGACCAGGTGTTGGGATCCATGCCGCGAAAGGTCTTCCAGCTCGAGCGGTTGCCGCTGCAACTGAGGCCGCTCCGGCTTCCTGCCTCGGCGTCGGTCCGGGAATCGCTGGAGCGGGTTTTTCGACTGGTTTCGGTGGGGTCCAAGCGATTCCTGACCAACAAGGTGGACCGCAGCGTGACCGGTCTGGTCGCCCAGCAACAGTGCGTCGGTCCTCTCCAGCTGACCCTTTCAGACGTTTCGGTCATCGCCCAGAGCCACTTCGGGTCCACCGGCGCCGCCACGGCCATCGGAGAGCGGCCCATTCTGGGGTTGCTGGATCCGGGGGCCATGGCCCGGATGTCCTTGGCCGAGTCCCTGACCAACCTGGTCTGGGCTCCGGTGAGTCATCTCCAGGACGTGAAGTGCTCAGGCAATTGGATGTGGCCGGCCAAGCTCCCGGGGGAGGGAGCCCGCGTCTACGCCGCCGCGATGGCCTTGCGGGACACCCTCCTGGAGTTGGGAATCGCCGTGGACGGAGGCAAGGACAGCCTTTCCATGGCGGCCTTGGCGCCTCTGGGTGACTCGGGCCGGGAGGAGACGGTAAAGGCGCCCGGGGCACTGGTCCTGTCGGCCTACGTCACCTGTTCCGACATCACGCAAACGGTCACACCTGACCTGAAGCTGCCGGGGCGAGGCCGTCTACTGTTCCTGGACCTGTCCTCGGGCCGGAACCGTCTCGGGGGATCGGCCCTGGCTCAGGTGTACGGACAGTTGGGTGACGAGCCCCCGGATCTGGAGGATGCCGGGATCCTGGGCCGGTCCTTCGAGGCGGTCCAGACCCTGATTGGAGAGCGGCTCTTGGCCAGCGGCCACGACCGGAGCGAAGGAGGACTGCTCACGACGATTCTGGAGATGGCCTTTGCGGGGGACTGCGGCGTCGAGGTGAATCTGGAGAATGCCGAGGGGAAGGAAGTTCTTCCCCTTCTGTTCTCCGAGGAGTTGGGACTGATCCTGGAGGTGAGTCCCGAGGGGGAGGCCCGGGTCCGCCGAATCCTGAAGGATGCGGACATCCCCTGCCGGGTGATCGGCCGCGCGTTGCGGGAACTCCGGGTCGAGATTCGGGTGGATGGCGCCGTCGTCCTGGAAGGCGACGTCCGGGAACTGAGGGATCTCTGGGAGGAGACCAGCTACCGGATCGAACTGCTTCAAGTCAATCCGGAATGCGCCCGTCAGGAGCGCCGTTCTCTGAAACGGCGGCGGGCTCCGGCCTACTCACTCTCGTTCACTCCCCGGGCCACGGCGCCGGACCGGCTCGCGGGCGAGGGGCGTCCCCGGGTGGCCATCTTGCGAGAAGAGGGAAGCAACGGAGACCGGGAGATGGCGTCGGCATTTCACCAAGCCGGTTTCGAATCCTGGGACGTGACCATGTCCGACCTGCTCTCCGGCTCCGTCCAACTCTCCTCATTCCGCGGAGTCGCGTTCGTGGGCGGCTTCAGCTACGCGGACGTCTTGGACTCGGCGAAGGGTTGGGCCGGCGTCATCCGGTTCAATCCGGAGCTCTGGGAACAGTTCGAGCGCTTCTACCGTCGGCCCGACAGTTTCAGCCTGGGAGTGTGCAACGGTTGTCAGCTCATGGCCCTCCTGGGCTGGATCCCTTGGAGGGGAATCGGGACCGCGGACCAACCGCGATTCGTACGCAACCGATCAGGACGATTCGAGTCCCGTTTCTCCACGGTTCGTATCCAGGAGAGTCCGGCGCTGATGTTGAAGGGGATGACCGGATCCGTCCTGGGAATCTGGGTGAACCATGGGGAGGGGCGAGCATTCTTTCCGCAGCAGTCCACGCTGGCTCGGATCCGGGATCAGGGCTTGGCGCCCATCCGCTTTGTGGACGACGCGGGTCAGGTTACCGACGACTACCCGCTCAACCCCAACGGGTCGGCGGACGGAATCGCCGCGCTCTGCTCCCCCGACGGCCGCCATCTCGCCATGATGCCCCATCCGGAGCGAACCTTCCTGAAATGGCAATGGGGCTGGATGCCCCAGGATTGGAAGGATCGTCTGGAAGTTTCCCCTTGGCTCCGACTCTTCCAGAACGCCCGGGAATGGTGCGGTCAATGAGTCTCCGACTGGATTCTGAAGCACTGGCCCGCATGATCCTCCAATCATCTCCTTCGATTAGACTTCGCACTGGAGATCCTCATGAGTTCGGGGTTGATGAGGAAATGACTCAGGCCAGCTCCCACGAATGGGACCGGCGACGGAAGGGCTGCTTCCACGTTTCTGCTCGATATCATCGATATTCGCCGTGATCTGCGAGGCCTGTGATCCGCGGCCGGGTACATCCATGATGCGAAACGGCCGATTCTTTCTTGATTGAACATCCGCTCCGGGAGGCGGCGTGTCCAAAATGCAGTCTGATTCCGTCGTGGGACGGTCGACTCGGAACCGAGTTCGGGAAGTGTCGTGCGCTGGGTCGTAGGCGATATACAAGGTTGTGCCCGGGAGTTCGAGAAACTCCTCTCGGTCATCCGCTTCGATCCGAACCGGGACCAGTTGTGGTGCCTTGGTGATCTGATCAACCGGGGACCCGACTCGCTGGCGACGCTGAGAATCTGGTTGGACATTGGCGGGCGCTCGCTTCTGGGGAACCACGAGATTCACGCCCTTCTCGCCTTCTCGGGAATCAGGCCCGAGCCACCCAGATCCCTCCGGACACTCTTTGCCGCACCTGACGTAGGCGATTTCATGGCCCGGCTGAGAGCGTGCCCGGTGGTGGTGCATCTCCCGCCCCTGGGAGACGGCCCCGAGGCCTGGATTGTTCACGCCGGCTTGAAGCCCGCTTGGAACGACCTGCCAGCTCTGGCCCGGAGGCTCAACGCGGAACCTCACGATGACGCTTGGCTCCAGAGTGACGGCGTGCGATTCGCCACGTCGGTCCGTTGCTGTACCACCGAGGGTCTTCCTCTGAAGTACAGCGGCCCCCCCGCCGGCTGCACGCCGCCTTACCAGCCGTGGGACAGCTTCTACCGGGGAAACGTCCTGGTGGTTCACGGGCACTGGGCAGCGCGGGGGTTCTACCGCAACCGCCTCACCATGGGCCTCGATTCGGGATGCGTGTACGGGGGAGAGTTGACGGCCTGGTGCCAGGAAGAGGACCGGCTCGTCAGAATTCCGGCCATTTCCGTCTAACGTCCTTTGCGCAGGTGCCGATCCGCAAAGTCCAGATACCGGTCCCAGTCGTAATCGGTCACGTCGTGCCGGCCGCTCCGGATGTGGTAGCCGATGGTACCCATGAGGGGCTGGTTCACGCCGGGCATGGAGTCCCCGGGGAGTCCGGGCAGTCCCAGGAGCGCGTAGACGGGGCTGGCGTGGCGAGCCGACAGGTACTCGCCTTTCGGATCCGCCCATCGGTCCTCCGCCGCGCTGGCCACGTAGACCGGACGGGGGCCCACCAGAGCTACCAGCAGATGCTGGTCCATGGGGAGTCTTTCTTCCTTGCCGCCGTATTGCTTGAAGTTTCCGCAGAACCAGTGGGGAAAGACCCGATTGATCCTCGCGACAGTCTCCCCGAAGCGGCGCCGGCTCAGGGCCGCTCCACCGCAACCGGAATTGTTGGAGATGACCAGGGCGAAGCGCTCGTCCTCGGCGCCGGCCCAGAGGGCGGTCTTTCCCAGACGGGAGTGGCCCAGCACCGCCACCTTGTGCGCGTCGATTCCCGGGTCGGTTTCCAGGTAGTCCAGGGCCCGGCTCAATCCCCAGGCCCAGGTGGCGATGGAGCCCCACTCGTCGGCGTCAGGCCGCGTTTGTCCCGGCCGGTAGAAGAGGGGATGGACCCCGTTCCGGAAATTGTCGTGGTAGTCGGGATCGATGTCCCCGTAGTAGGCCGTTACCAGGGCGTAGCCGCGGCCGATGATCTTTTCCACCGGCCAGCGCCGGGAGAACGTTCCGCGGCCCTTCTCCGTGGCTCGGTTCTCCACCACCGCACCCTCTACCTTGGAAGGCCGCATCCAGTTTTTGGTCAGGGAAATGCCCGGGTCGGGATGGATGGAGTGGTTGCCGTTGAAGTTGAGACCCAGAAACGCCGGGACCGGACCGGAACCGGACACCGGCAGGTAGATCAGGAGATCCATCCGGGGGAGGTCGCGTTCCGGGCTGAAGTAGAGCGAGACCTCTTTGCGGACGGCTGTGCCGCCGAGTGCACGGGAGTCCACGGAGGTGACCCGGGACCTCAGCTCCAGGAGCTGTCCGGGACGCCGCCCGTACATCTGGGAGCGGAAGAGCTCCAGGATCTCGGGACGGCGTATCTTTCGCCAGTCCCGCGCGGTCTTGACTTGGCGGCCGTCCTCCGTCACCAGGAGATCGGGGAGGACGTAGGCGGGGACTTGCTTCTCGTCGTAGTTGGGCTCCCGTTCTTGAGCCGGCAGGAGCGGGACCAGAGTCGCCGCCAGCATCAATGTGGAGGAACCCCAAATCCCGATTCCGGCTCTCATGAGATCTCCGGGTCCCGCGTCAAAGAAACCGCCAGCCTCTCTGGGCGCCCAGGCCCCGGTCCGCCGTGGGGACGTATTCCCGGTCCGGCAGCCCCACGAGACGGCCCTCCCGGACCCACTCGAGGTCCGAGCCGTAGAGGTGGTCCACCAGCAGCCGCACCAGACGATCCTGTACCTCCCGCAGGGAGGCATTTCCAGCCAGATTTCGTTGTTCCAGGGGGTCCTGGTCCAGATCGAACAGTTGGAAGACGTTGCCGACCGGGTAGTAGATGAGTTTGTGGCGCCGGTCGCGGATCATGCGGGTGGATGCCGGACCCTCCCGAAACTCGCCGTAGAGATGGTCGCGGTCCGCTTCGCCGGCCAGAGAGATTCCGTCGAGGGAGCCGGGAGGCTCGAGGCCGCAAAGGTCCAGCAGCGTCGGCATCAGGTCTCGAAGCTCCGCCAGCCGATGGTCGCGACTGCCGGGGCGAAACCGGACGTCACCCGCCGCCGGCACGATGATGAGGGGCACCCGGGCGGACTTCTCGTACATGACCCCCTTGGCCCACATCTGGTGGTCTCCCAGCATGTCGCCGTGATCCGCCGTGAAGGCGACGATGGTGTTCTCCGACAGCCCCTCTTCACGCAGCGTTCCCAGAACCATCCGGATCTGGTGATCGATGTGGGTGATGGTGGCGTAGAAAGCCCTTCTCGCCCGGTCGATCTCGCCTGGAATGGCCATGCGCATGCAGAATTGGTCCATGTACGGCTTGACGCTGTAGGGCAGGTCTTCGAACGATTGGGACCAGTCGCCGCAGACCATGGGGTCGAGTTCCAGATTGCGGTAGAGATCGAGATACGCGGCCGGCGGCCAGACCGGTGGGTGCGGTCCCACGAAGGAGAGGTACCAGAAACCGGGCTTCCGGTGATCGCGGCGCCGGATGGTGCGGCACATCTGCGCCGCCGCCCAGTTGGTGGGGTGACAATGGTCGGGCAAGTGCCAGGACCGGGTGAGGTAGTCGTTGTTGCTGAGGCCGCCGGCGTACTCCTGTCCCGGATAGCCCTGATCGGCCAGGTAGAGCTCCCAGTCGTCGGCGTACCCGTTATCGAGGTGATGCCGCCCTTCCTCGTTGAGGATCACTTCGTCGAAGCCGATGCGGTCGCGCTGGGGATAGACATGGAGCTTGCCGACGGCATGAGCTTGATAACCGGCCTCCCGGAAGAGCCCGGGGAGCGTCGGAACCTCTTCCGGGTCCGGCATCTCCAAATACTCGTTGAAGACCCGGTCCCCGTGGTTTCGCGGCGAAAGGCCCGTCATCAAGCTTCGACGTGCGGGAATACAGATGGGACAGGCGGAGTAGGCACGGTCGAAGTGGACGCCGTTGCGGGCCATCTGGGCGATCGTGGGAGTCATCACCACCGGATGTCCGGCCGGACGAGTGAAGAGTCCGGACCAGCGGTCCGCGCAGATGAGCAGCACGTTGGGCCGTTTTTCCGGCATGATCGAGTTTCAGAATATAGCACCCGAATGCGAAAAGTCCCCATCCCGGCGTGGCCGGAACCAATGGATCTTCGCCGTAGCGACGGCTTTTCAGCCGGCGACTCTTCAGCGGGCCGCGTCCTGCTCCGCCTTGGACCGAAGAGGGCGCCCACAAGGGGCGCTCCCTACGACTCATCTTTGATATCTTGAAGTAGTGATCGAGGAGGCTCCATGTACAAGAATTGCATCGCCGACATCTCATCCCACTCCATAACCGTGCCCCAGGTCTTCTTCTCCAGGCGCCGGTTTCTCGGCGGGCTCTCCGTCGCCGCAATGGCTGCCGGCAATCTGCTCTGTGGAAGAGCAGCGAGTTCGAACACAATGTTGGAGGCTCCCTTCAAGCGGCCCGGCGTATTTCCGCCGGACCGAAACCAGGCCTACTCGCTTCCGGCGGACGTGGCCCCCCGCATGACTCCCCGGGCGACTGCCGCAGTGCACAATAATTTCTACGAATTCATTCCCGGCCGCGGGGGCCCGGTCTGGGAGCACGTCGAGGATTTCAAGGTGGATCCGTGGAAGGTCGTCGTCAGCGGCGAGTGCCACGAGCCTCAGACCTTGGATCTGGACGATCTGTTCGGTTTCGAGCATGAGGAGAGGGTCTATCACTTCCGTTGCGTGGAGCGTTGGGCCATGAACGTTCCCTGGAGTGGCTTTCCCCTGAGCAAGCTCCTGGACCGCGTGAAACCGAAGGCTTCGGCCCGCTTCGTCCGCTTTCTGAGCGCCTTGAAGCCCAGTCAGATGCCCGGGGTCCGGCAAGCCCGCCTCTATCCGTGGCCCTACCACGAAGCCCTGCGCATGGACGAGGCCATGAACGAGCTGACGCTGCTGGCGACCGGAGTGTACGGCGAGCCGCTCCTCAAGCAGCACGGCGCCCCGGTGAGGCTCGTCGTCCCCTGGAAGTATGGCTACAAGAGTCCCAAGTCCATCGTGAAGATCGAACTGGTCGAGAAGCAGCCCAAGACTTTCTGGCAGATCCAGGCGCACGAGTACGGCTTTCTGTCCAACGTCAATCCCTACATTCCCCATCCCCGGTGGCCGCAGAACGAGTCGTACTGGCTCGACACCGAGAAGGAGTTCCCGACCCCCCTGTTCAACGGTTACGAAAAATACGTGGCCGCTCTCTATCCGGACGAGCCCAGGACTTTGCAGCGCCCCTTGCGGTCCGGCCAGATCGCCCGTTGATTCCCGTCCGGCTGTGAGACGCGGGGGCGAACGGAAGGTCCGGTGGTACGCTGGTGGCACAACGCCGTCGGATAGAGTGCCTTCCTCCGATGGTCCGAGGGGGTTCGCGGGCGGTGCGTCATGTCCGATGAGCCGAGACTGATCCTGGCCTCGGGATCTCCCCGCCGGCGAGAACTGGTTCCCCGCCTGGGTTTCCCCTTTGTCTGTCGTCAGAGTGGTCTGGACGAGGATCTGGTGGAAGCGCCCGAACCGTCGATGCTGGCCGCCAAGCTGGCTCGGATGAAGGCCCGGGAGGTCGCCTTCGGCGCGCGCCGGCGCCTCGTCATCGGGTGCGACACTCTGGTATGCCTGAACCGCAGGATTCTGGGCAAACCGTCCGATCGTGCCGATGCCCGGCAGATGCTCTGGTCGCTCCGGGGCCGGATCCACGACGTGATCACGGCCGTGGCCGTGATCGAGGCTCCATCGGGAAGGGAAGAGACGGCGGTGGTGACTTCCCAGGTGCGCATGCGCCGCTTCGGGCAGTCCGTATTGAGCCGCTATCTGAACTCGGGCGATGCGCTGGACAAGGCAGGCTCCTACGGGATTCAGACGGCCGGAGCGGAGTTGGTGGAATCCTTCTCGGGATGCTATTTCAACATCGTCGGCCTTCCTCTATGTGAACTGGCCCGGCTCCTGGCCCGGTTCGGGATGGAATCGGATCCGGTCCGCCCCGCATGCATTCTGCCCGACGGCCAAGCCTGTCCCCGTTGGGACTACTCCTCGGTTTCAGACGTCAAGTGAGTGGAGGGCAACCACAAGGGTTGCCCCTATGATTGTCGTCCAACTCCCGCGTGTATACTCGCGGACGAACTGACCTTGGATCCCGCAAAACAGGAGACGAACCGGAAACCAGGAGCAACCATGAAACGATGGAATCTCGTGCTGGCGCTCGTAGCCATGGCGGCGGCCAGTGCCTGGCTGGCTGTGGGAGTCAGCGGCGACGATGCTGCCAGGGCGCGCCGGCTGCATTTTTCTTCGTTGGTGCTGGACACTCATATCGACACCCCGTTGCAGATGAAGGACCCGAACTGGGACTTCGGCCAGGAGCACGAATCGGGGCACGTGGACCTGCCGCGTCTGAAGCGAGGTGGGTTGGACGGCGCCTTCTTCTCCATCTACATGCCCGGGACCGTCACCGGACCCAAGGCCGTCAGCGACTCCTTGATAACCATTGCCTCGGTTCATCGTCTGGTGGAACTGTACGGGGATTCCTTGGAATTGTGCGCCAGCGCCTCCGATGTTCGCCGGGCCCAACGATCGGGCAAATTCGCCGTGCTCATGGGGATGGAAGGTGGGCACATGATCCACAACAGCCTCCCCGTTCTCCGGATGTATGCTCGGCTTGGGATCCGCTATCTGACGCTGACCCATAACGTGAACACCGACTGGGCCGACTCGGTGGCTGATTCGCGCGTCTACGGAGGACTGAACGAGTTGGGCGTAAGCGTGGTGAAGGAGTTGAACCGCCTGGGGGTGCTGGTGGATGTCTCACATGTCTCGGACGAGACCTTCTGGGACGTTCTGGAGGTCAGTGAAGCTCCGGTGGTGGCGAGTCACTCCTCCTGCCGGGACCTGTCGAATCATCCCCGGAACATGAACGACGAGATGATTCGGGGCCTGGCCAAACAGGGAGGAGTGATCCAGATCACTTTCGTGGATCAGTTTCTGGACGTGGAGCATCATGCGGCTCGGGAGGCCTCGATCGAAAAGGTGTCTTCAGGCGGGGAGGCGGAAACGGACCGGGAGCCGATCCCGCCGGTGAATTGGGAGAGGATCGTGGACCATATCGATCACGCCGTCCAGGTGGCGGGAGTGGACCACGTGGGTCTCGGCTCCGATTTCGACGGCGCGGATATGCCTCGTGGGATGGAGGATGTCAGTTTTCTCCCCAAGATCACCCGAGAGCTTCTGAAACGGGGTTATGACGAGAGCCAGATCAGGCGGATCCTGGGGGAAAATACTCTCAGAATCCTCCACCAGGCGGAGGAGATTGCCAACCGGATCCGGGCTGGGGAAGGGGCCCGATGATTCCGGCATCCCGCCTGCACTTGCCTCCCGGACGACGGATTCATTACCCTGCAATGGTTATGAGAAGAATTCTGCTGTCCCTTCTTCTGGTTCCGATCCATGCTGGCGCCGTAGTCGCGTTGCAGGGCCCCAGCCCCGGGGTCAGCGCCGTCTCCCCCGACGGACGGGAGTTCATAAACGTATTCAACGCTGCCTCGGACCGGACCCGTCTGGTGACGGTTTTTTCGCCCACGTGCGGCCACTGTCTTCGGGGAGCCGCCGACATCCAGAACATTCTCAGTAAGGAATCCGGTGCCAGAATCAAGGTCCTGGTGCTCTGGGCGCCCATCCTGGGTAAGGATTCTCGAAGGGCGACGCAGCAGGCGACCGCTTATCTTCGGGACCCGCGCGCGGAACATTTCTGGGACCTCTGGAACTTCGGACGCCAGAATTACGCCAAACAGCTTGAATATCCCAGCTCCGATGCGGCTTGGGACATCTTCGTCCTTTACAAGCCTCACCTGGCATGGCAAAAGAGCGGCCCCGAACCGACGGTCTGGCTGCAGGACCGCGGCATGGACATCGGCCTGAAGTACACGGCGGAGCTTCTCCACGAGCACATCAAGAAGTGGACCCGCTGATCGCCGTCGCCGAAGCCGGAGATCGAATCCGGCGGTTCGGTCAACCGAAGGTGTCAGGCTGCGAGGCTTGGTCCAGGCGCTCCCTCAACTCCGGATCCAAACCCCGTCCCAGGGTCTCGAAGGCCTGATCCACGTGGGAGAGCTTTCTCCCTCCGATGAGAACGCAGGTGATGCCGGGCTGAAAAAAGGCCCAGGCCAGCGCCAGGTCCACCAGTGAGCGTCCTGCTTCCGCGGCAATGGCCTTGACCCGGTCCACACACGCGAAGTTCCGATTGCTGAAGAAGACGTCCTGGTGGCCGGGAGCCACGTCGAACCGGGTGCCGGCGGGGATGGGTCCTCCCTTGGAGTACTTGCCGGCCAGGAATCCCGAGGCGATGGGAGCGTAGGAAATGATGGCCACGTCCTGGTCCTTGCACAGCGGGAGCATCTCCGATTCGATGCTGCGTTCGACCAGGCTGTAGGAAGGCTGCATCGATTCGAAGCGGGCCCATCCGCTCCGGTCCTGGCGCCAGAGCGCCTTGCAGAATTGCCATGCGGCGCAGTTGCTCAGCCCCAGGTGGCGGACCTTTCCCGCCTGAACGGCCCGATCCAGACTTTCCAGGATCTCGTCCAAGGGGTCCCCCTCATGGGGAAAGTGGTGGATCTGGAACAGGTCGATCCAATCGGTCTGCAGGCATTCCAGACTCTGATCGATTTTCTCCGTGATGATGGCCCCGTCCAGCTTCCCGTAGCATTTGGTGGCCAGGACGAGTTCCTGGCGGACCTTCCGGTCGGCGAACCAGCGGCCGATGATCCGTTCCGATTCGCGATTGCTGTAGGCCTCGGCCGTGTCGATGAGGTTGATGCCCCGTTCCACGGCGCGGTCCAAGAGACGCCAAGCGGTCGGTTGGTCGGTTTCCCGGCCGAATGTGGCTCCTCCGAAGGCGATCTGGCTCACTCGAAGTTCAGTGCTGCCGAAGCGTCGGTAGTCCATCAGTCGGTCCCCCTGGGAAGCCGGATTGTAGGGATTGGACCGGAAGGGTGTCAAGGCTTGTGGGAGGAAGGAGTCAGCCCTGAATTTGCGACTTTTCCGACCCTTCAAGTACCATAACGTCCGGGCGAGTTGAGGTCGTGTCCTCTCCTCCCGGGCCGGGTGGATCGTCTTGAGAGACAGGCTCCATGAAACGGGATTTCGCGTTCGAGATGTCGGCGTCCAACATCCGCTTCGGAAGCGGCGCCACCCGGGAAGTGGGGATGGACCTGGCCGATCTCGGCGCCAAGCGGGTCATGGTTCTCTCAGACCCGAACCTGGTGGAGAGCCCTCCCGTCGAGTCGGCCCTGGAGTCCCTCTCACGCGAAAACGTGGAATTCTCTCTTTTCGACGCGGTCCGCGTGGAACCCACCGACGCCTCGTTTCAACAGGCCATCGATTTCGCGACGGAAGGCGGATTCGACGCCTTCGTCGCCGTGGGCGGCGGCTCCACCATGGATACGGCCAAGGCGGCCAACCTCTACTCCACGTACCCCGCGGAATTCCTGGAATATGTGAACCATCCCATCGGCCGGGGCCGGCCGGTTCCGGGTCCGCTCAAACCATTGATTGCCGTTCCCACCACGGCCGGCACCGGGAGCGAGACCACCGGCGTGGCCATCTTCGATCTGCATAGAATGAAGGCCAAGACGGGGATTGCCCACCGGAGATTGAGGCCCACGTTGGGCATCATCGATCCCGAGAACACCCGGACCCTGCCGCCGGTGGTGGCCGCCTCCACGGGTCTGGACGTCTTGAGCCACGCTCTCGAGTCCTTTACGGCCATCCCCTTCGGCCAACGGCCCCTTCCCGCACGGCCCTTGGAAAGGCCCGCCTATCAGGGCTCCAATCCCATCAGCGACATCTGGGCCCGTCAGAGCCTCAAGATCGTCTCCCGTTATCTGGTCCGCGCCGTCGAGGATCCTGCGGACGATGAAGCGCGTTCCCAGATGTTGCTGGCAGCCACCTACGCCGGTATCGGTTTCGGAAACGCCGGCGTGCATCTGCCACATGGCATGTCGTACCCCGTTTCAGGCATGGTCGAGAGCTTCCGCCCGGAGGGTTACGGACCCGGACATCCCATGGTTCCCCATGGGATGTCCGTCATCCTGAATGCTCCGGCGGTGTTCCGTTTCACCGCCCCCGCCTGTCCTCGACGCCATCTGGAGGTTGCCCGGATCCTGGGAGCGCGCGCGTCCGGCGCCAGTGAGGAAGACGCGGGTGAAATCCTGGCGGATGAGATCATTCGCATGATGCGGCGCCTGAAGATGCCCAGCGGCCTCGCCGAAATCGGGTATGATTCGGGAGACATCCCCGGGTTGGTGCAGGGGACGCTGCCCCAGCACCGTGTGACGAAACTCTCTCCTCGCCCTGCCGGTGAGGAGGAACTGGCCCGAATGTATGAAGATGCGATGGCTTACTGGTAATTCCCGGTGGTGGCGGCTCGTATTCGGCGCCGGCCTGTGCATGGTCTGCGCCGGCTCGGAATGGGTCTTGGCCCAAGATGTGGGATCGCCGGTCCCTCCACCCTACCGGGCTGAGCGCCGCTCCGATTTCAATCCCACCCGCACGGTCAAAGGCATGTTGCTCGGGATCAGCCATGAACGGATGAGTCTCACCGTGCTGGACCGCAAGAAGGGCACGTCCTTTGCGCTCTTTTTCCCTGAAAGCGCCAAGGTGAAGGCCTCCAGAAAGGTCCGGAAAGCACTGGGAAAGAAGAAGACGTCGTGGCAGGACCTGAAGCCGGGCTTCCAGATCGAGGTGAAGTTTCTGGAGCTGAACCGGGAAGTCCTGGAGATCAAACTCCTGAAGGTCGAGAGCTGAGCGGCCGAATCGACCCGTTCGGGTCGACGGAGGTGGGAGTGGGGAAGGATCGGCGTTCGGCTCACACCGGCACATCCAACCGGCGACGGTTCCTGGAAGGGACGGTGGCGGCGCTGGCCGGGAGTTCGGTTCTGGCTGGGAGCGGCTCCCAAACCGGTTCCGGGGCAGGCTGGTCTCAGATTCGGGAACAGTTCCTCTTAAAGCCGGGCGCGAGCTACCTGAATTGCGCCAGCATCGGGGTTCCTCCGGCGCCTGTGGTGGACGCGCTGACCCGTAACCGGCGATCCATGGCCGTGGACCCGGTCGGCGCCAAGGGGCGTCTGAGCTGCCGGATCATCGAGCAGGTCCGTCCCTCTCTGGCCGGCTTTCTCGGTGTGGACCCCCGAGAATTGGCCTTCACCCAGAACGCCAGCCAGGGTCTGCAGAGCATCGCCGCCGGGATTCCCCTGAAACGGGGAGACGAGGTGCTGACCACGAGCCACGAGCACCCGGCCGGGATTCGGCCCTGGAGGCGCCGGGCCCAACTGGAAGGGATCGTGGTGTACGAGGTCCCCATGCCCAGTCCGCTCCCCCCCAAGGAAGAAATTCTGGAGCGGATCAGTGCTCGCATGACTTCCCGGACCCGGGTCCTGTTCTTCTGTCAGGTCACGCGCGGTGGCTTGCTCAATCCCGTCAAGGAACTCTGTGCCCTGGCCCGGGAGAGAGGCGTGCTCTCGGCGGTGGATGGAGCCCAGGCGGTGGGGATGATGCCGGTCGATCTCCGGGACCTGAGATGCGATTTCTTTGCAGCCAGCCTCCACAAGTGGGTTCTGGCTCCGGCAGGAACCGGCGTGCTCTATGTCCGTCGGGGAGTCCAGAACGAATTCTCTCCGGGGCTCGCACTGGAAGAGCCGACTGACGCCCGCCGTTTCCAGATGCCCGGGACCTTCGGGTATTCCACGCGCGCCAGCATCGGCGACGCCGTTGCCTTTCTCCGGAATATAGGCTTGGAACGGATCGGCGCACGGAACCGCCAGTTGTCCGACTACCTGAAGGAGAGGCTGGCAAGTCTGCCCCGTGTCCGATTGATCAGTTCCCGGTCGCCCCGTCTTTCCTCACCGGGCATCACCATCTTCGAGGTTCCGGGGCACCGCGGGATGGAGTTGAGAGCCGGATTTCAAGAACGGGGCATCGGTGTGGATGACCATGTCCGCGACGGACACGACGCGGTCCGGATCGCCACCCACTTCTTCAACACTCAAGTCGAGATCGACCGGGCCCTCTCCGCGCTGCAAGAATTGATCCGGGCGTGACGCAGGGTTGATGCAGGCAACTCAGGGCAGGGGCAGGCTGACCCGCCGTCCTTCGGCCCAACTGATGTGCGCCGCTTGGCTCAGTTCCATGTAGCGAACTCCGGTTTCGAAATCGATGTACCGGACTCGCTCCCGGCCCCTCACCGCGTTGATGAATTCCTCTTCAGCTCTCCAGCCTCCGACGATCTCCGCATCCAAGGGCATTTCGGCGTAGCTGCCGCTCCGGCTCTCGCTCCACCAGAGGGTGTCCGAGAGAGCCTCGTACTTGAGTGTGCCTTGGTCGCCGTGAACGAGTAGCGTGGACTCGGGAACGTTGCCGGTGACGGCGCTGGACAGAATGTTCCCCACGGCTCCGTTTTCGAATTCGGCCAGGACAACGATGTGGTCCGGAAGCCGGACCTGCACCGTCTCCCCTGTCTCCGGATCCTCCTTGGAGTCGACGACGATGCGGGCCGACACATCCAACCAGGAGACGGGTCCCACCCAGAGCAGCAGCGTTTCCCACCACTGTCCCAGACTCACGTAGTTGTATCCGGCCAGTTCCAAACGCTGTCTCCACTTTATGGGGGCGGACGGGTCGGTCAGGTCGGAGAAGACGTCTCGGACCTCGACGGCGAGCATTCTCCCCAGCCCGCCGGAGTCGAGGAACTCCCGGACGGCCCGGTGGTAGGGCAGGCCGAGGGGAGTGGGAACCACTTGGGTCACCAGGTTGGGATGCTCACGGGAAGCTTGGAGCATCGCCCGAGCCTCGCCCAGGTCCATTGCCATGCGGGCCTCGCAGAGGACATGCTTTCCCGCCTCCAATGCGGCACAGGTAACCTCCCGGTGCAGGTAGGGCCAGGTGCCGATACAGACGGCGTCCACGTCCGGGTCCTGAACCACCTCCTGCCAGGAATCGCTGGTCCTGGGAATGCCGAAGTCTCGAGCCACGCTACGGGAGGATTCGAGACTCCGATTGGCCACCGTAACGACTTCCACGCCGGGACAGGCCTGGAAACCGGGGATGTGTCTTCTGCGAGTGTTGGCGCCGGCGCCCACGAGGCCGACTCGAATGACGGAATTCTCGTTGTTCATGCTATCGATCTCTTCTCCAGGGACATTTCGGTTGATATTCCGACGACGTTTGAGGCCACCTATTCTCTCAGAGGAGAAGATTCTTATGGAAGTGTGAGGGCCTGTCTTGCCGCCGCAGTCCGGGGCCGTTACCGTGGGAATCGTCGTGAGCGGATTCGAGAGTCTGAGACAGAGTGTGAACCGGGTGGCCGGACTGGCCATCCTGCTCTGGCCGTTGGCCGGTTGCGCGGGGTCGGGGCAGGAGCTTCCTTCAGGCGCCACAGTGCGCATACCCCCCGGAATTCCCGAAGGCTGGTCCTCGCCGGTGGCGGCGACCTTCGAGGGCCGGGTGCCCCAGGGTCGGGTCTTTGCCGTACTGTCCGCCAACCGAAACGGGAACCTGGCCCAGTTGGATCCCGAGACTGGGATTCTGTGGCTGATGGGCGATCTGCCGGCGGCCGGTGTTCACTCGGTGAAGACGGAGCCGGAAGTCGTGGAGGGGGCGTTCCAAGTCACCGCGGATGCCCAGGGATATCTCGTCTCCGAGGGAGAGCGCCCCGTATTCTTCTACCAGTCGGCGCCCCGATCTCTTGACGGGCGATACACGCGAGCCGGTTACGTTCATCCCCTGTACGGCCTCGATGGACGGGTGCTGACCCATGACTTTCCTGAGGACCATTTTCATCACCGGGGAATCTTCTGGGCCTGGCACCAACTCTGGGTCGGCGACGAACGGGCCGGCGACCCGTGGCTGACGGAGGACTTCCTGACCGAGGTGGAGAACGTCCGAGTCCACGACGGTCCTCTGTTCTCCGTTCTGGAGGCGTCCGCACTCTGGACCTCTCCTCTGCAGAAGGACGGCGCCGGCGAATTGTTACCGCTGGTGCGGGAGCGGGTCCGGATCCAGGTCTTCCGTTCCACTCCAGACTCTCAGGTCATCGATTTCCACATCCGGCTCCGAGCCCTCGTGGATGGAATCCGAATCGGTGGTTCGGAGAATCCGCGGGGATATTCCGGCTTCACGGTCCGCGTCCAGGCCTCCCCGGACGGTCGCATCCATGACCTGTCGGGAATCCAGAAAGAGGACCGGGTCGGAGAGTCCAGCCCCTGGGCCGACTACAGCGGGACGTTCGGGCAGGGCGGCATGATTTCGGGTGTTGGAATGCTGACCCATCCCAGTTATCCCGAGTTCCCGCCAAGATGGCTCCTGCGCCACTACGGGATGCAGAACGTCGCCTTTCCGGGCCGTCACCCGGTGGATCTTCCCCGCGGCCAGCCCCTGGATCTGCGCCACCGCCTCGTCATTCACCGGGGAGGATTCGAAGAGGCTGTGATCGTGAACCACCAGAGTGTCTACGAAATGGTTCCGGCCCGAGGCTTCTGAAATCCGGATACGGGGATTGGGCCGTGTCGTAACGGATAAGAAAATGCAAATCTCAAAGAGGGAACCACTGAGGTGGGCGCACGGGTCTGGCGCCTTGGTAACACTCGTCGCTGGCTCATCGACAGTTTATGTTGACCAAGCTGACCATACGCAACTTCAAGCGATTTGAGGATGTCGAGATCGAACTCGGGAATCCGGTTGTCTTTATCGGTCCCAACAATTCCGGGAAAACATCGGCAATACAGGCTCTCGCGCTCTGGCACATTGGGCTCAGGCGCTGGAACGAGAAGCGATCCGGCAAAAGAACCCCCGAAAAGCGCCCTGGAGTAACAGTCAACCGCAGGGACCTCGTTGCAATTCCTGTTCCGGAGGCAAACCTTCTTTGGCTCGGTTTGCGCGTGCGAGACGTACGATAAGGAGGACGGCCGGCTCCGCACAAGTAACATCCGTATCGATCTCATCGTCGAGGGAGTGGCCAACGACCGGCACTGGGTCTGCGGACTGGAGTTCGACTATGCCAATGAAGAATCCCTCTATTGTCGGCCGCTTCGTTCGTCCGAAGGCAAGACCCCCGACCGAATGCCGGTGCCGGACGAAGCGGGAAGAGCCCGGATCGCGTTTCTGCCACCGATGTCGGGTTTGGCGGCCACGGAAACACGTCTGGATTACGGTGCCGTCAGTGTGCGTATAGGAGAGGGACGTACCGTCGAAGTATTGCGCAATCTCTGTTTTCGGATCCACGAAGAACGGCCGTTACGGTGGACCAGTCTGGTAGAGCAGATCGAAAATTTGTTCGGGTCTGAGTTGCATCCGCCACGCTATATCCCCGAGCGTGGCGAGATCGTGATGACCTATGGAGAACGGGGGGTCAAGCTTGACCTGTCATCAGCCGGGAGGGGTCTCCAACAGAC
Organism: Acidobacteriota bacterium; assembly: GCA_965263035.1. GTDB lineage: Bacteria > Acidobacteriota > UBA6911 > RPQK01 > JAJDTT01 > JAJDTT01. The sequence goes on along the minus strand of OZ253580.1, from coordinate 1,075,614 downwards.
GCTTCTTCTCTTGGCGTACATGTACGCGAATCCTGGTTCAGTTCTGCTCCTGGAGGAGCCTGATGCACACTTGGAGATCCTGCGCCAGCGTCAGATCTACCGACTGCTCACCGATGTGGCCAACCAGAGCGGCAGTCAAATTATCGCCGCCAGCCATTCCGAAGTACTGCTCAACGAGGCGGCGGGTCGAGACGTCGTCATAGCGTTCGTCGGCCCGCCTCACCGTATTGACGACCACCACAGTCAGGTGTTGAAAGCGCTAAAAGAGATTGGGCTCGAGCAATATTAGCAAGCGGAGCAGACGGGGTGGGTGCTCTACCTTGAAGGGTCGACGGACCTGTCGATGTTGCAGGCATTTGCCAGGCGACTGGGTCATGAATCCGCGCTTCGAGTGCTGGAGCGACCGTTCGTACGCTACGTGGGGAACAATGCCCGAGAGGTTCGAAGACACTTTCATGGCCTGAGAGAGGCACTCCCGTCGCTGCATGGAGTCGTTCTCTTCGATCACGTTGAAAATGAACCGCAGGGCATCGACCCGGTCGAGTGCCTGGTCTGGAAGCGTCGAGAAATCGAGAACTACGTCTGCTCGCGAGCTGCGCTGGAAGCGTTTGCAACAGCATCGGCAAGGGAGGCGGAACCGGAGAATCTTTTCACTTCGGTTGAGTGCGACCGGCGTCTGGGTGCTATGCGCGAAGCGATTGCGGAGATTCAGTCGGCTCTGAAGACACTCGGAAAGGGCTCTCCTTGGAGTCCCGACATCAAGGCCAGCGATGACTTCCTGGACCCTCTGTTCCGCGCCTACTACCCAAAAAAGCTGAACCTGCCGAATCTGATGCCCAAGAGGAACTTCTACCAGTTGGTGGAACACATCCCCGATTCCGAGATCGACTCGGAGATTGGCGCAAAGCTGGATGCCATGGCGTCCGTGGCAGTCGCGGCGACCGCGACTGATTCAGAAGTGCCAAGCCGATAAGGTGATGCGGCTACAAGCGGGACAGGATCATTCAGGCCAAGGGCGGCTTGACAGGGCTTCTTCCGCAACGGCGCATGAAGGCTTCCAGCCTTTTCCTGTCCTCAGCCGGCGCACTGGGCCGCTCTCTCGAAACTCGTCAGACGCCGCACCAAGGCATTGAAGCGGGAACAGATGGCCATACAACGTCATTTTATGTCCATTTGAGTAAGCACTGAGATCAAGTCAGTGGTCTTCACCATAATTCCTCCATCGAAGTGGTGTGCAGAGTTGAAAGGAAGGTCGTTCCCGTGACTGGAAATCTTCAGCAATTTGAGCACCTGCGGCAATGGAGTCGAGTGGCGTTTCGTCCGGACATCGCTACGAATGGTCAGCCGCGAGGGGGAGCAGGCCTGCGTGACCGCATTCGGTTGCACGGCAGCGTCCTCGCCGACATTCAAGGCCGTCCGGCGATCAGTAAGCGGCTCGCAATCGCTGTCCAACAACTCGCCGCCTTGGGTCGAACCACCATCGTCAAGGGCTGCGGCGACGCGGCGAACCGGGGGTGGCGCCGGACCCCGCTTGGTGGTCAAGGCGGAATGCACTACTACCTCTGGTGGACACCGCAGGGTAGCCCGCAATCGAAGGGAATCGATGGCTTGGCGAGAGGCGCGATCCTCTTGCGAACGGTACGCCACCATGACCAACATAGGGTCTTGAAAGCGGGCAACCTTGACGAGTATTTCGGACTGTCGGCGGGTGAACTCGCGGGAGATTCCAACGGGACATTCGAGAGCCCCTGGACCGAGGCACAGCGAGAGTTCATGCAGAACGAGGAGCCCGTGAGAGTGGTCCACGGCTACCCCGGGTCGGGTAAGACGATGGCCTTGTGGAAGGCAGTCGAATCGCGCGGGGGCAAGACACTCTACCTCACCTGGTCGAGTGCATTGATCGATGACACTCGATCTCGTTTTTCGGCGTTTTCGTCGCCCGAATCGCAAGTGGATGCCCGAGAGTTCCGGGTCTTCATCGGCAGTCTGTGCGGAACCGACATTTCAAGGCTCACCCTTGCCTCGAGCCGCGAGAAATTCAGACAAGCTTTCGCCTGGTGGAAACTGAGGGACCACCTCGGTCCCTGGCACGACAAACTGAACGCGCTCCACGCCGAACTGCGAGCGGTCCTGTTCGGACGTGCCGTACCGGGTCTCATGGAATGCGCCGCCGACGGCAGGCGCCTGTCCGACGAGCAGTACATGGCGAACAGCCAAGTCGGACGCGAGGCCGCCCGGGCACTGCTGGCGATCATCAGCCGATCTCGGTGGCGGGAATGGTACGAAAAGGTTTTCCCTGAACTGGCCGCCGCCCGAACAGCTTTGGAGCGAGTGCGGACGGGCAACCTGCCCGCGAGCTTGCAGACATACGACCGTGTCGTGGTGGACGAGGTTCAAGACCTTTCGCTGCTCGAGTCGGCGGTGGTCGTGGAGTATTGCCGCGATCTGGCGTTGAATCGAAGTCATGCCCCGTGGCTACTGATGGCCTTTGATGACGGTCAGACCGTCAGGCCCTCCGGATTCGACCCGAATCGCCTCAACTCCCTGCTGAACGGCACGCTCACAAAACCCCGGGAGATTCCTCTCGATCACAACGTTCGGAGTCCGAGTCTGATTTCCGACGTCATCGAACGAGCATCGAATCTCTACAGGCTGATCGACAAGGACTGGCGTCCGAAGAACCAGAAAAGCAGACAAGTCGAGGAAGAGATCATCGCCCGGCTCATCTACGTCTCCGTACCGGACCGGGAGAGCGCGGGCTCCTTGGTGGAGAAGCTGGACGATGTCGCCGATGTAGCAGTGGTCAGCCCAAAAGAAACGATTCCCGAATGGGTGCCTCACCAGCATCGCGACGTGATACACACACCTGAGTCCGTTAAAGGGCTCGAGTACGGTTCGGTCTGCGTGCTGGACGTCGGGAAGCTCGTCAAGCAACTCCGCCACGACACGGAAAACCACGGTCCGCTGGAGATTCAGGCAAGGCGCACGGCCATCGATGGCCTGCGCGTGGCCGTAAGTCGTGCGACGGAGAATCTGGTGTTCGTCGACGTTCAGCCTGACGATAGCGAGAAGCGAATCAGCAAGGACCTGCTGAAAAGTCCCGAGGAATTCACGACTGAGGATCTGACGGAGTTCTTCCTGGATGTCGATCGACCTCTTGACGAGCGGATTCTGGTCAGAAGTCGTGACGCATTGGCACTGGTGGACACGGTTCCTGCACGGGCCTGGCAGCGAGCCTGCCAAGCCCTGCGGCTGCTCGGCGAGCCGGAAGTGGGCGCTTTCGAAGCCGATGAGGCAATTCGACAAGAAGTTTGCACGAGTGTGCTCCTGGTAGCCGCACGCAGGATGGTCGATGCTGCATTGGGGCATGGGGAACGGAACCAGATCGTCAACACGGCCAGGAAAGTGGCCTCGGTGTGGGGCAACGACGCACAGAGAAAGGCGTTTGCCAGTTTCAATCACTGGACGCGAGGGAGGGCAAAGGCGCCGTTCGCTTTGATCCGGGCGACGCTCGCCTTGGAATCACACGATCGCAGGTGGCTGCAGTCGGCTCTGCCGATCCTGCTCCAGTCCCTCTTGAGCGCGTTGCGCCGCTGCGCTGCCGAGCCGGCGTGGGCAGCTCGCTATTCGGGCGAGGTTGAGGTCTGGCTCGATCTGATCGGCTATACGGGCGACATGGCTGCCGAGGCGGAGGTATTGCGCAACCAGGCGATCGGTGTATTGGCGACGGCGGGCAAGTGGAGGGAAGCTGGTCGTGTGCTGTCACGGGTGGACTCTCCCGATCCGCAGATGGCCGGAACGATCTTGGAGAATGTGGGCCGGAGACTCGAGGCCGCCGAAGAATTCGAGCGGGCGGGGCTCCCTGGAGACGCGTTGCACAACTGGCGGGAATCCGGAAAATTCAATCGGGCCATTCGGCTGGCAGAGGGCGAAGAGAAGGCCGATTTACAGTGGGTCGTAGAGCTGGAGGATCTGGTTGCACGGCGCCCCGTGCGCCTGGAAGCTCGACTGAACGACACCGAAAAGAAAAACCTCAACAAGACCTTGCAATCGGCGCGAACTCCATTGCGTCGGCGACCCAGATCACGACAGCAGGACCGTCTCTTCTGACGTACATCAAGAATCCTATTTCCCCGGACGCCTGTGGAGACGGAACCTGGATTCTCGACCCAAGGAAGTCATCGGCTGGCCAGAGTCCGGGATGCGCTCCGCCCGTCACTTGGATTCGTCTGCTGCAGCCTCGGCTGCGAGGTGTTTCATGGCGGCGAGCTCGCGCTGCCAGATCGCTTCCAGTTCCTTGACCCTGTCCGGTTGAAGCCGTGCCAAGTCTCGTGATTCGGCACGGTCCGTCGACAGGTCGTACAGCTCCCACGGGTCTCCCTTCGATGCGACCAGCTTCCAATCGCCGGTACGAACGGCTCGGTTCCCCTCGTGCAGCCACCAGAGGAATTCGCGATCGATCACCTGGTCTTCGGCGAACGCGCCCAGGAGGCTGCGGCCGGGAGCCTGGGGGACAGGCTGGCCGCCCCAACTCGCCGGTTTCTCGATGCCGATGGCGTCCAGGATGGTGGGGACGATGTCGATCACGTGACCCGGCGTGTGCCGGAGCTCGCCACGGGCCCGAATCCCTTCGGGCCAATGCACCACCAGCGGAGTGCTGACGCCGCCTTCGTGGACCCAGGTCTTGTGACGCCGAAACGGCGTGTTGGAGGGGCTTGAGAAACCGGGGCCGAGACAGAGATACGTGGCCGCGCTGCCGGGAGGGGCCTCCGGGTCATGACCGCCGTGGCGCACCATGATCTCGGCACTGGCGCCGTTGTCCGAGGCGAAGAAGATGAGCGTGTTCCGGAGAGCGCCCATGGCCTTGAGTTGCTCGATAACGCGGCCGATCTCACGATCCATTCGATCCACCATCGCCGCGTGGATCGCCATCTTCGTCGCCTGGAACCGCCGCTGCTCCTCCGTCAGCTCGCTCCACGGCAGCGGGCGGTTGATTTCACCGGGCCCCAGTATCTTGAGGGCCACGGAAAAGTGATATGGGGGCCCGACCTCGGGCTCAAGCTCCGAAAGGGTCGTATTGACCAGCCCCATTTCCCGCTGCCGGGCGTAACGCCGTTGCCGCATGACGTCCCAGCCGTCCAGGTACCGGTCCCGGTAGCGTGCAATGTCCTGAGGCAGAGCGTGCAGGGGAAAGTGTGGCGCGATGAACGCGATGTAGTGAAAGAAGGGCCGATCGGGATAGGCGTCCGCATGCTCCCGGAGGCAGTCGAGGGCGTGGTCGACGGTGGCGGTGGTGGCGTAGTATCCGGACTCGTCCGCGGACGGCTCGATCGGCGCGTCGTCAATGAAGTTTCCCTCGGCGGTGAAGAAGTTGCCCTGGTTCCTCCTGTCCAACGAGCGATGGAAGCCGCCGTCCAGCACCTTGCCGTCGATGTGCCACTTGCCGCTGTGATAGCTGCGATAGCCTGCCGGTCCCAGCAGGTCCGGCAGCAACCGGGCCCACTCCGGACGAACGGTGACGCCGCCCCCGCATTGACCGGGCAGCACGTCGCGCCGGACCTGCTGGGCGTAGTATCCGGTCAGGAGGGCCGCCCTTGTGGGCCAACACCGGGTCGTGTTGTAGAACTGGGTGAAGCGCAGTCCCCCCGCGGCCAGCGCGTCCAGGTTGGGCGTCTCGATTTCGCCTCCGTAACATCCCAGGTCCGAAAACCCCATGTCGTCCGCCAGGATGAGGACGATGTTGGGCGGCCTGATGGGCGTTTCCCCGGTGCAGCCCTGAGCGGCAGTCAGGCAAATCAGAAGGAACGTGGTGACGACGAACCGGTTTCGCATGCCCATGACCCCAGTATAGCCGCTGGGCGAAAGCCCCCAATGGACCGTTCGGGGTGGTGCTTGCTGCGGCGTCACGCCCGGTTTCCCGCGCCCCACGCGGAAGTGAACGTATCTCCCTCCTCGAAGCGGCTTGGCCGCAGTGGGTGGAGGTCGATCCTGGGATCCTGGCCCAGCATGATGCTGGCCAAGGACTCGCCGATGGGTGGCCCCAACTTGAATCCGTGGCCGCTGCCGCCGAAACAGGCATAGTAGCCGTCCGGGCCACCCTCAGGACCCACCACCGGATGCCAGTCATCGGTGATGGTGTAAATCGACGCCCATCCGCGGTCGAACTCGGCGTCTCGAAGTGACGGGATTCGTCTGAACAGTCCCCGCTCGATTCGGCGGCGGCTGTTGGCGTCCAGGCTGGCATCGTAGTCGTCGATGTCCAGCGGTTCGATTTCCTTGGGATAGTCCAAGCCGGCCAGCAGTTTCCCTTGCCGTTGAGGCCGAAAATAGATGTGGCACCCGGGATCGGCGATGATGGGAAAGTGGCCGAAGTCCTCCGGCAACCGGAGGACCAGATCGACTTCCCGGCTCCAGCGAATGGAGTAGTGGCGGCCCGCTGACCTCCCCACGTGGATCCCCCAGGGTCCGGCGGCGTTGACCACCAGCCCGGTCTGAATGACGCCTTGGTCACTCTCGACACCGCTGACACGGTCGCCGTCGACTCGAATCCTCCTTGCGCTGACACCTTCGTACGCGACCAGACCCCACTTTGCCGCCGCCCGTACCAGCGTCCGTGTGGTCCGTACCGGGTCCGCGTAACCGCCGCGCGGCTGGTACGTTCCGCAGACGACTCCGTCCAGGTTGAACTGGGGTGCCAGTTCCTTGATCTCGTCCGGTCCGAGTTCCTGGGTCTCGGTGTGGTGTTCTCTCTCGGACTCAAGCACCGTTCTGCCGGCGGCGACGTGCTCTTTCTCGAGCAGGATAATCATGCCGGTTCGCCGGAAGCCGGTGTCTCCACCCATTTCCTCACGATCGTTCTCGAACATATCGAAGGAACGCAAGGCGAGTTGGACGGTGACGGGATTGGAGTAGGAACAGCGTATGTTGGCCGCCGAATGGCCGGTGCTCACCGCAGCCAGAGTCCGCTTCTCCAGCAATACAACCTTGCCGACACCCTTCTTGGCCAAGAAATGCGCCGTGCTGGCTCCCATGATGCCACCGCCGATTACCACCGCGTCTGCTGTTTCTTGCATAGTTCAATTCGTCCTTGCAGCGACGTCGTTTACTACGAATTCCGTCTGCTCCCGATCGGGGTCTACACCGTCCGCGCGAAACTGAATCAGACTCTTGCTCTACTCGGCGATCCAGTCGGGATCGATTCGGAGCAGATCACGCCGACTCATCCCGATGGTTCGCTCGATGCGATGGTAGCGGAGCAGCACGTACCCGTCGCTGGTCCGGCACAGGAAGGGGTATCGCATCTGGGCGTTTTCGGGATCAGGCGTGGAGGGTCCGGCGATCAGTCTGGATGGACTCCAGGTCTTTCCGTCATCGCTGGAAATCGCGACGTGAAGGTATTGTCGCCCCCGGCGCAGAACCCGCCCACCAGGGTAGTTGCCCCAATCGTTCCACGAGAGCATGAGCCTCCCGTCCGCAAGTCTCAATATTCCCGCGGGTGCGTTGGCCGCCTTGATCGTGGTGGGCGATGTGGGTTCCCAGTTGCTGCCGCCGTCGGACGAGAAGGTCTGGTAGAAGACTCCGTACTGGGAGCGAAAGATCATCCAGACCCGGCCGTCTCTCAGCTCGGCCAGGACCGGCTCGATGGCGCCGGGATGCCCCCGGAAGGGACCGATGGGTATCCGGATGTCGTCCGGTCCCAGTTGCCAGGTTTCACCTTGGTCATCCGAGAAAATCACGATGATCCGATACTCGTATTCCCCCGTGTCAGAGAGGTAGTTGTCGCTCGCATAGTTTCCGGCGGTCAGCAGACGCCCATTGGAAAGCTGGATCATGGACTGGATTTGCGGAAACCAGTGATGGCCCACGTCGATCCTCTTCGGCTTGTTCCAGGTCTGGCCGCCGTCGCGTGACAGGTTGTGAAAAAGCTCTGAGACCGCGACCACCGCCGGGTCGCCTCGTTTGGGGCCGCGATAGTATCGGATGGAAAGCAGGTGGAGGATTCCATTTCGGTCCAGCAGAAGGTAGGGACCCGCCGACTGCCTGTAGGTGGGCATCGTCCCGCGTCCGGCTGCGAATGAAAAAGCGATCTTCTCTTTCGACCAATTTCGTCCCTGGTCGCCGGAGTAGCGAACGTAAGCCGGCTGTTCGGGTCCGTTGAGCGAACCGTCCTCGCCTGCTCTTCCCAGCGTGTAGAGGGTCAACAGGCGTCCGTCCTGGAGTTGGACGATGTGACCGATCTTGCCGGTGTAGTGGATGCGCTCGGGTGCAACTGCCGCAGCAGCATGACCCCAGGTGGCTATCATGGTCAGGAGTACCAGGATTGCTCTTGGCATGGTCCGGATTGTAGTTTGGTGCCTGATCCGGGACAACTCGCGCTGGATTGTAACCGGCTCAATGGTTTCAGTGGCGACGGCGGACCAGGGGATTCGGGAAACTGGCATCGAAAATCGGGGTTTGAATAATGAGAATTTCTTCGGGCTTTGGGATTTCGAACTTGGTATCGACATTCTCGTTGATGCTTGGGGCTTTCGCCATATCGACTGCCGAAGCCGGCGTGCCACTCGATTCCTACGTGGAGGGCGCGGCTCCACCTTCAGAGATCGTCTCCGGCTTCACCCTGGCGTTCGACGGGGGTCTGGACCACGCGGTGCAATTCCAACTGGGTCCGTCTCCGGCGCTCCTGATTCGCGCCGACCTCACCTTTCCCAACGGAGGATCGACTCGCCAGGAGCGGTACCTTGAGGCCTCCGGCGATCCCCGCCCGGTGAGTTTCGGCCTCGGTCCGCTACTGGGACACGGTCCCTGGGTGCATCGGCCCCGGCAGTTTTATCCCGGGGAGTACACGCTCAGGATCTCAGGCCGGGATCCGGTTACGGAAAAGATCCTCTTCCAGACCCTGTTTCGCCTTCCGCCCCAGGAATGGATCTGGGCCGACCTGGATCGGCTTCTCTACATCGACGATGCGCAGGCCGGTCTGGACCTGAAGCTGCTCCCGGGCGCCCTGGCAGACGAACTTCCGGCGGTGGTGGACCTGGTCGAGCCTCTGACCGGTCAACGGGTCGCCGAACCGGTTCGGGTGTCACTGACCCGGCGCAACACCCGCGTGACCTTCTCCCTGGAGGATCTACTGCCGGGAACCTACCAGGCCCGTGTCCGTTTCCCGGGGGCGGGGGAGGTGTCGGCGGACGGGGTGGCCAGAACCCTCCAACTGTTTCGAAACGGACCGGCGCCGCGCGTGCGCGATGCGGCCAAGATCGGCGATGGACCGCAACTCCTCGTGGACGACTACCTGGTCGCCGAGTCGCGCGGTCTCCGGAAAGTGTTTCACCCGGCGCGAAAAGTGACGGACGGGCCCATCCTCTCCCCCGACCGGTCCTATGAAGGCCACTCCATCCTGTTGGACAACTCGGCCCGCTACAATCCCGAGGAGAATCGTTACGAGCTGACCTACCGCCACGTCAACTACGACCAGTTCCGCTATCACATGCTGGCCGTCTCCGAGGACCTTCGCACTTGGACGAAGCCGGATCTGGGCAGGGTGGAGCACGACGGCTCACGAGCAAACAACATCCTGGCCCGGATGGACGTGACCAAACCGGGGGATCTCTTTCCCGTCTTCGCCGGTGTCTGGGACTACGCGCGCCGGGGGAATCCGGACCTGCACCGGGCCCGGCTGTGGCTCTTCACCGGTCGGCAGACCAGTGATCGCTGGGCCCTCCGCCGCGGCTACTATCTGGTGGTCTGGGACCAGGACGGGAAGAGCTACGTCACCAGCCCCACGCCCGTGTTCGGCTTGGGACAGGGTGGCACCGAAACCATGACCGTATCCGGCGACACCTCGGCGGCCATGGGCTACGACGGCGCTACCGGAGAGTTCGTGGCCTACACTTCGCCGGGTCCCCCCAACCGCGGGCGGGGCCGGATCCGGTACGACAACTCCACCAAGGCCCGGACCCTGGCCCGCCACGCCACCCGGGACGGCATCAACTGGGAAGCCCGTTACCTCTGGGTTCCCGAGGTCTCCGATCCCAACCTCCACAACTACGGCTTCCGTGTCCGGAAGAGCGGAGACTCGTACCTGGGGTTCTTTCCCCGCTACAACGTCCGCACCCAGCACCTGGATCTGCAGCTCTGGGTGAGCCGCAACGGCGTCCACTGGGAGCAGCCGGGCGGAGAAGAGGCATGGCTGGCCAACGGCCCGCCGGGATCGTTCGACTGGGGCGTCGTCTACATGCCCACCGGCTGGCACCGGCAGGGCGGGCGAACCCGGATTTTCTATCACGGAGCCAACTACCTCCACTTCCACGCCTGGGTTCGCGAGAAGCTCTCGGGCCTGTACAGCGGCATGGGGGGGAAGGACGCACAAGATCTCGTTTCCGACGAGACTTTCGTGGAACGTCCCTATCTGGCGCCGCCCTCGACCAGAGGCTTCTCCTGGTCCCTGATGCCCTCAGGTTGGAGCTGGAGACGGGGAACTCATGGCACGGTAGACGATGCCAGAACCCGCTTCTGGGCGGATCTGACCGCCAATACCGGAGAGACGCCCGAGTCGTTCCTTTCCAAAAGCCCCGACTTCCGGATCTGGCCCGGTCTGGCTGAATTCCGGACCAACGGTTTCGTCTCCCGGAGAGCCGGCCGCGATATAGGGGTCCTGACCACCCATCCGCTCGTCTTCCAGGGCCGGCTCCTCACGGTCAACGCCCAGGTGCCTCAAGGAGATCTGAAGGTGGAGGTGTTGGATGCCGAGGGAAATCCCCTTGAGGGTTACAGTCAGTCGGACTGCGTTCTCGCCAGCTTCGACGGCGTCCAAGAGCCGGTTCGTTGGAGGCATCGCAGAGACCTGGGAGAATTGGCCGGCCGTCCCGTGCGCCTTCGGTTCTATCTCCGGCAGGGAGACCTTTACGCCTTCCAGATCCACCACGCGGAACCCGCCGCCGACGATTTGATCGAGCCGTTTCCCGGTTCCGAGTTCATGTCGTTCTGAATCGGATTTCCGGGACCGCCCAAGCGCTGGAGTCGACCCTAACCGCTGCGCAGCACCTGTCCCGGTCTGGCCCCGGTCAGCCGTCCCGACTCCAGGACCGGCGTTCCGTTGACCAGCACGTGGACCATTCCCCGGCAGACCCGGTTCGGATCGAAAGTCGTTCCGCAGTCGGCGAAGGACTCGGGATCGAAAATGGCCAAGTCGGCCCAGTTGCCCTTCCGGATCGTGCCCCGGTCCGTGAGACCCAGGCGCGCAGCGGGGAATGAGGTCATGCGGCGGACGGCTTCCTGGGGTGTGAGCAGGCCCTTGTCCCGGACGAAGGTGCGGTAGAAGTAGCCGGCCCAGGTGTAGGCTCCATGAAAGGTCTCGTTCTTCAGGGGGCCGTCCGGCGCCAGCGCGATGGCGTCGGAACCGGGCATGCAGTGGGGACTGGCGAAGGGCAGGTGGAGGTCCGCTTCTTCGTAGGCGAAGCAGATGACCATGGTGGCGTGCAGATCGTCGATCTCCGCCAGCAGGATTTCGCAGACCGTGTCGAAGATCTCCAGGTTCCAGGTCTCGGCGATCTCGGCCAGGCTCTTCTGGGAGATCTCCGGCAGCGCCCGGCTGCGGAAGACCACGATCCGGTTCCAGTCTCGCTGAGCCAGCGAGACGATGATGCTGTGGTGTTCGCTCATCTCCTTGCGGATGCGGGAGTCCTTGAGCCGTTCCGCAATGGCACCGGGGCCTCCCTCCAAGGCCCATTGGGGGAGCATGGTGCTGAGATTGGTGGTGCCGAAGATGCGGGTGTGCTGGTCGAAGGTGACGTCCTGACCGCGGGCGCGAGCTTCCTCCACCTGGTCGAGAGCTTGCTGGACCGCCCAGTGGCTGTCCGGCGCCAACCGGGCCACGGTGGCGATGTGCGAGATCTGCAGCGGGATCCGCGCCGCCGCGGCGGTCCGGATCGCCTCGGCGATGGTCTCCCGGGCCTCCCCCGCCCGGTTTCGGGTGTGGGTGGCGTAGAAGCCGCCCGCCTTCCGGGCCACGCGGCACAGGGCCGCCACCTCCTCTTCGCTGGCTCCCTGCTCGCAGTTGTACTCCAGCCCCGTGGAGTATCCGAACGCCCCTTCCTCCAGGGCCTGGGAGAGGCGCTTCTCCATCTGTCTCAACTCTCCCGGGTCGGCGGGGCGATCCGCCAGGCCCAGCGTGGCCAGGCGAAGGTTGCCGTTGGCGGCCAGCGTGGCGACGTTGAGGGCCGGTTCGAGGGACTCCAGGTGCTCCAGGTACTGGGCCATGGTCTTCCAGGGGATGCCCAGCGAGGACTGGTAGCCGTAGATGTTGCTGGCCGCCAACTCCACACTCTCCACGGGTGCGCAGCCGTGGCCGCAATTTCCGATGACCTCCAGGGTCACTCCCTGACTGATGGCGCTGACCGCCCGCGGGTCCACCACCAGGGAATAGTCGGAGTGGCTGTGGATGTCGATGAAGCCGGGTGTCACGTAGAGGCCGGAGGCATCGATCCGGGGGACATCCGCGACGGCTCCGAGGTTCCCGACGTCCGAGATTCTGCCCTGGGAGACGGCCACGTCACCGGTTCTCGGCGGGGCGCCGGTCCCGTCCAGCAGGGTTCCGTTGGAGATGATCAGTTCGGGTGGCATTGTCGGTTCAGACGAAGGCTAGAAGTCGGGTCGCATTTTGGACAAGGATAGTTTCGATCTCCTCGCCGGTAAAGGTCCGAGTTTCCTCACCATGTAAGCACCCGAAATGGAATTGTTGCCTCAATCAAGAACAGTACCTGAAATGAGCTAGAGAAGGACACCAACGAAAATACTCATGATGAGGGAACAACGGGTCTTGGTGAGGGTGTTCCCGAAGCAGTCCCGTAAAGCGAGTCAGAAAAAAAGGGGAATTCCAGACCGATATGTCAAGACCACCGAGACAAGGAGTTTCCACAAAAACTGAGGTGGAATCGCCTCAAGTGATTGATAACAGGCGAACAAGATGACTAGACAAGTGAAATGGGTCGGTTTTTTCCCAAAATGGGGGAACTTCCGAAGACTCGTACCCTTGACATTGGGACATCATTCTTGCAAACTATATGTAATTAGTTAATCTATAATTTCTAAGATTCCATATATTCATACAGCCTCGTCTCTCTGATAGGAACGGCGGAACTTCCAAGTCCCCGGGAGGAGTGCGCTTCTCCGCAGTTTTCAGCATAGCGCCCGTTTACTTGCTGCTGTGGGTCAGCTGCCTGAGCTTCGTCCTGTCCATAGCGTGGGTTGGTGCCGCGCCCACAACGTCATTGACTCAGCAGGGTGAACGTCGGGAACGGGCGGTATTCATCCTGCGTCAGGCATTGGAAGAAGGCCGCCAGTGGACCAAGGTGCGAGCCGCCGAGGCACTGCTCTGGAATGGCTACTACGCGGGAGTCAAGGAAGCGCTGGAAGAGGAATTGGCAAACGCGGGTCCCTTCTATCGCATCGGGCTGTGGAGAGCGTTGGCCAAAGCGCAAGGCAACAATCAAGCGGCCGCCAAACGGCATACCGGAAAAATCCGACAGGCCTTTTTGGATGTACAAGGAGCGGACCGAGTGCACGCCGTGGAAGCGCTGGCCAAACTGGGCTACTCCGAGCGGCCAGCGGAACTCCTACGGGTCGCGAGGGAGGATAAAGGCTCTTTTCGCGCCTTCGCCCGGTGGGCCTTAGCCAACTCAGGGGACGCTGACGACGAAGTGGCCCTGGCTAAGCTCCTGGACTCTTCGGACGGGCGCGCTACCGTCAGTTACGCACTGCGGAACTTGAAAAAGATCCAGCCCGCTTCCTTGGCTCGACTAGAGCAAATCGCGTTCAGCCTATCCTCCGAGGACCGCAGCCGAGTCTATGCCCTGGGCGCCTTTTTCGTCCATTCCTCCGGAGAACGAAGGTCGAAGGCTCGGCAGGAGTTGTTGGAATACCTCACAACGGGGAACACGGCGCAGAAAGTCGAAGTGTGCGGTGCCCTGGGAACTGCGGGAGATCGGCTAGATGAGGATGTACTGGACGCACTGCTGAGGAGCGAGGATATCGATGTGCGCGTCGGCGCGGCTCACGCCCTTTTGCGTATCGAACGCCGGCAACATCGGGGTTTGAGTTGGCTGGATTGGACCGTGATGCTCTTTTACGGCACTGCAGTCTTGGGGGTCGGATGGTTTCTATCGCGCAAGATGGAAAGTACCGAGGAATTTTTTGTGGGCGGACGACAAATGAATTCCTTTGCCATTGGCATATCCCTTTTCGCCACTCTACTCAGTACGGTTTCCTACCTGGCTCATCCCGGGGAGATGATCAAACATGGCCCCGTAGTTCTCGCCAGTGTGGCAATGATCCCGCTCATCTATGTCATCGTCGGTTACGGCCTGATTCCGTATCTGGTGCGTCTGCCCATCACCAGCGCCTACGAGATCCTGGAACGCCGGCTCGGAACCCGGATCCGATTGCTGGGCTCGTTCATTTTCATCGTCACCCGACTGGTATGGATGGCGCTGATGATTTACCTCACGGGAAGAGTCATGGTGGTGGTATTGGGTTGGCCTCTGGAAACTCTCCCTTATATCGTGATCGTGGCTGGATTCGTTACCGTGATTTACACGGCACTGGGCGGCTTGCGTGCCGTGGTGATCACCGACGTGACACAGTTTTTTATTCTTTTCGGGGGAGCGGTTCTCACCATTGTGATGATCAATCGTGAACTGGGAAGCTTTAACGCTTGGTTTCCGACGTCCTGGGCCCCCAACTGGGACGTTCAGCCCTTTTTCTCCCTGGACCCGGCAGTGCGCGCCACCGTCGTGGGCGCCTTTCTGAACAGCCTGATCTACTGGATTTGTACTGCCGGCTCCGACCAACTGGCGATTCAACGCTACCTGGCCACCCGAGACGCCACGGCGGCACGACGCGCTTTCCTGGTCAACTCCGTGGCCGGCATCTTTATTACCGTGGTCCTGGCGTTAGTCGGATTTGCGCTGCTTGGCTTTTTCAGTGTGAATCCGCACCTCATTCCCGACGGTCAAAGTCTGATTGAAGATGCCGACTATATTTTCCCACACTACGTTGCAAACTATCTCCCTATCGGCTTGGCCGGATTAGTGATTGTGGCAATGTTTGCCGCTGTGATGTCCAGTCTCGATTCTGGGATCAACTCTGTTTCTACGGTCATCATGGTGGATTTTCTCAACCGGTCCAAGAAGGACACGGAAAGATATCACCTGGCGACAGCCCGCTATCTCACTGTGGGCATTGGAGTAGCCGTGGTCTTGATCAGTTCGGTCATCGATAAGGTGCCCGGTAACATCCAGGAGGTGGCAGTCAAGACCAACTACCTCTTTCTGGTCCCCCTGTTCATTCTCTTCTTTTTGGCCCTGTTCGTATCCTTTGCCACCCCTTTTGGGGCGGCGTTTGGAGCCATTTACAGTTTTTTGGCAGGCGCTCTGATCGTCTTCTGGGACGTGTTGACCGGCCAGCCCGGTGTGAGCTTTCAATGGATTGCCGTCGTCTCCTTACTGGCGGGCCTGATTTTTGGCCCGCTCTTGAGCATGCTTCCGACGCGCGAAAAAGGCTGGAAGACAAATCTCATGTGGGGCGGTCTAGCCCTGCTGCCCTGGCTGCTGATTTCTTACCTGGTGGTGGGACATTGAAGAACAGAGACGTATTCGGGAAAGCAAGGCGCTCAGCTTGTTCGACTAAAGCACCGTCAAATGGTCGGCCTGGGCGACTCGGCGAATCCGCGGGGTTCGGCGTGAAGAGCCGTCGCAGATCGTCGGGCCATATCCTAACTTTAATTGTCACGTAGTCGTGGAGGGCGACCGGTGAAGAGAGTTGAAATATTTTCAGAGGGCTATTTCTTGAGCCAGCCGGACGAAAACGGAGCCTATCCCAGGCACTGCCAGATCGTCCGCTTGGCGGACGACACTTTGGTTGCGTCCGTCGGGTTCCACCTCGAAATCGGAACCGGGCGCAGTTATAGCCGAATCTTCCGCTCTGACGATTGGGGAAGCAGTTGGCAAGATCAGGGCCCGATGTGGGACTGGCGTTCGTCCGGGAAGAGCGGGCGGCTCAATGTGAGCCGGACCCAGAACGGAAAGTTGCTGGGATTAGGGATGCTCTGGGACACTCCCGCTGCCGGCGAGACCTACTATGATCGCGAGACCGGGGGCGCTTCCCACACCGAGCTGATTTTCTCTGTCTCAGATGACCAGGGTGTCAGCTGGAGTCCTATCCGGTCCATTCCCATGTGCTATCCCGAGCCTCCCGAAGTGGGCGGAGTGATTTGTGCCACCCGGCAAGGAGGCTGGCTGGCTCCTTTTGCACCCTGGTTGGATCACACCGGCGCGAACGACAATCAGGGCAAAGCGGCCGTCATGATAAGCCATGATCAGGGAGAGAGTTGGCCCGATTACGCCGAATTCATGGATGATCCTTCCGGGAAAATTGCCTACCAGGAGGTATGGGTGGAAGAGATGGCCGATGGCGGGGTCCTCGGCATTGCCTATGCTCGAGATATGGAAGCGGGTGAAGATCTGCCTGTCCAATACAGTATTTCCCGGGACGGGGGCAAGAGCTTCTGCTCCAATCGATCCACCGGGCTGATCGGCCAGACGACTGCCGTTCACGCACTCCAGGATGGCCGGGTAGCCTGTGCTTTCAACCGTCGGTACGGCAATCCTCCCGGTGTGGGGTTTGCCATCGCCCGTCCTGACGAAAAGGGTTTTCATCTCGAGTTCGAAGACATCCTCTGGAGGGCAGTCGCCGGTTTCCGGGAGGAGGACGAGGATACGGAGGCCATGTACTGGGCCGACTTTGCCTTCGGAGAGCCCAGAATTGCGACCTTTTCCGACGGATCTTTTTTCGTTGGGTACTGGTGTCACGAGAAGGACATCCACGGTAGCCGTTACTGCCACTTCCGGCTTCGCTGACCAGGAGGGACATTGAGTGAGGGTCCTCGGGTGCGTCTGTTTCAGGAGATGGCCACCGATTTGGGGCCGAAAAGGGGATTCCACACCAGTTGATTCGAAATGATCAAAGAGCCTTTGAATATTTCGTAATTTCGTATAGGAGGGAACCGTGGACTCTACAAGGAAGGACCGGTATCGGAGAAATCTGGAAGAACAGTCTAACCGGCGCGAATTCATTCAGGTTGGATCGAGGCATCTGGCAGCCCTTGGCGTCGCGGGGCTGTCTGCGACCTCAACCAGGAGCTTCACCACGGTGCGAGAGGAGATCCGGATCAGAGACTTCCGACTGCGGCTGGGTCAACCTCGGGTCGTGGCCGAAACGACGTCCGGGCACTGCTGGTATCCGAGCCTGGAGAAGTTTTCGACCGGTGAGTTGATGCTCAATCATTCCCTGAACGCGGATGTCAATATCAATCTCACCAACACTCAGGCGGTTCACGTTTCCACGGACGAGGGACTGAACTTTGATTTTGCTTACGATGTGAATGGATTTCACAACGGCTGCGGCGAGCCCAGGATCAGTCTGCGCGATGGCCGGATCATCGGTACGTCGACCTACTTGAAACCTGATCCCGCCGGACAGTTCCGCCGCTTCTCCGCACACCGATGGACGTACGATCGGGGAGGGAAGCGCTATATGGTAGAGCCGTGGGGGGCTGTAGTGGAAGGACTGCCGCGTGATGTCGAACCCTGGTCCCAGGAGAGCCGCACTTGGTGGGCCCGAATTAACTGGTTCAGCGATATTTTGGAATTGGACCAATACGTCGCTACGATCTCCGTGCGGTTCGACGGAGACGCTCGGTGGGGCACCGTTGCAGTGGCCTCGGACGATGGAGGGCGTCACTGGCGCTATTTGTCCACAATCGCCGGACCCGACTCCGTACCCGATGCCAAAGAAGGCTTCGATGAGCCCTGCCTGGTGCGTTTGGCAGACGGAGACTTGATGTGTGTGAGCCGAGTCGGTTCCGGAGAAGACCAGAAGTTGGCGCGCGCCTACAGCGGTGACGGGGGAAAGAGTTGGTCCCGGGTGGACCGGCTGCCGGCTTACAGTGTGGCCCCCCAACTGCTTCGGCTGGCCAATGGTGCTTTGACGCTCGTGACGGGTCGGCCGGGACTCTTTCTGTGGATTTCCGGAGATTCCCGTGGCCAGAAGTGGGAATCCGTCGACCTTATAGCTTATCACAATCGGACGGCTCCAAGTTCCTTTCAGATGAATGCAAAGCAAACATCAGCGTACATCGATGTGATCGAGGTCTCTCCGAACCGGGTTTTTCTGGTTTACGACCGAACTCCTTTCGGCTGGGAGCCGGTTCCTCCCAACTCCGGCGAGCGCAGCCGAATCTATCTGTTGGAAGTCAAGATCGAGCGGGTCTAGTACTCGCTCGGATTGGTGAATTTGTATCTGAGTACCGTCCGTCAGGAGTCGCGGCTCAGACTCGAATGGGAAGCAGCCAGGTGCTGCAGAAAGGAACCTGGAATGCTTCGTTGAAGAGCGGAGGACTAGGAGTCTGCGCGGTAGAAATGATCGTAGCGAGAAAGTGGGGAATCGAGGCCAGATTTTCTCGATTTGGAGGTGCATAGTTGTTCTATTCGCCGAGAAATCGGGGAAATATGGACCGATTCTACCGCTTTCGCAGTAGATCGATTTCTGCGGCGCAGGCTCCTAGCTTCCGCATTCCAGGAAGCCGCCACAAGACGTTTACCGGGAGTTTGATGCGGGCGGGCGAAGAAACGCTGACAGTAAGGACATTTTGAGGAGGAGTAAATTGGAGAATCGAAGAGTCTTTTTGAAAGAGTTGACAGCGGTAACTGCACTGGCTACGGCCTGTAGTCAGGAGAGTGCAGGTCCTGCCGTGAGGTCAAGATCGATCCCAAGAGACCGGCTTGCAGCCCGCCGCCGTAATCGTCGGCTGGTGTGGAACAACGATGGAAGTGACATCCAGAGTACTGCCCGTGGGCGGGGAACGTTTCCTGCACCGGTCCAGTCGGTGGATCAATACTTGAGTTACACTATGAAGTACCTGGAAGGAACTCAGGTGAACTCCATTTTCTACAACGGCCACACGAACGAACCTGATTGGGAGTTTCCTACCGAGAGGATCGCCGTCCTGGCGCCCAACCCGGTCAAACACGTCGTCGACTTCGCACGTCGTAACGGGATGGAGTTCTTTTATTCCATTCGAATGAACGATACCCATGCAGCCTACTTCCCTCCCAATCGAGGATACTGGGTGCCGTTTCGGCTCCAGCACCCGGAGCTGCTACTCGGTTACATCTCGCAAGAACATTGGGAGAAAAAATATCTGCCCTGGGTCACGAAATTCATCCGGTTGGAGGAACAGAGGGCACAGCAGGGCGAGACGCCCTCCAACGTACTCCCGTCAGAGTCCGAGCTGAGACGTCAAGTCGTCGAGGAGAATCCCCTCAAGGATGTGTTGGACCGGAGAGGGTTGGCATCCCGGGATCTCTGGTCGTGGCCTGCTTACAATTACGCTCTGGAGGGAACCCGGGCCCGTTATCTGGAAGTCGTCGAAGGCATCTGCCAGCGCTATGACGTCGACGGAGTCGAACTGGACTGGATCCGGATGCCCATGTTCTTCAAGCTGGGCGAGCAGCGGCGAAACATCCCCATCATGAATGATTTCGTTCACCAGGTCCGCCAGCGGCTCGATCACTACGCTCAGCAGAAAGGCCGGCCGATTCTCCTTGCCGTGCGTGTACCGGACAGCTTGGAGCTGTGTCTCGCGGTAGGACTGGATCCGGAAACCTGGACGGAACGGGGATGGGTCGACTTGTTGATGGCTGGTTCGGGTCTGATGCCCTTTTCCATTCCCATGGACGAATGGGTTGAATTGGGACAACGCAACGAGGTCCCCGTTTACGGTTGCCTGGACCGCATTCACCCCTTGTTCCGAACCGGCCGGCCCAAGTTCGATGTCCGGGACCCGGCCATCGTCAACGACGATCCTGCCAACTATGATGCGGTCCGCGCCGCCGCCTACCGTTTCTGGAACGAAGGAGCCGATGGCATTTACCTCTATGACTGGCACACTCATCACGGACCCACTGATCCAGAGGATTTTGGCACAGTGCCGAGGCTGGCAGAACCCGCCGAGCTGGCTCACGGAAACAAGCTGTATCAGGTCGACCCCGATTTTCCGGTTCGGCCCGGGCAGGGGGCTCTGGCCGATGCCTGCTATCCTGCTCAAATTCCCCGTGCGCTCACCACGGTCAGCGGGGTGGCAAGCGTGGAGTTTACGCTGAATGTCTCAGATGCTCCGAACTCCATAAAGCAAGCCGTTCTCCTCACCCAGTGGAAGGGAGATGTGGATCAGCGGCGCGTGAGCTGGACACTCAACGATACTCCCGTTCCCAGAACGTCTTCCGGACACGGCCGGGGGCGGATGGATCTCCAGAGCGGCTTCCCTTCGGGGGTCGAAAATTCACGGCGTAGCCAGGAGTCGTGGATCGGCCTGCACGTACCCGGGAACCTGATCAGGAAAGGACCAAATTCTCTTGCGTTGAGCGTGCAACCAGCTCAGCAAGGTGACCCGTCGGTGCCCGTAGAGTTGCTTCAGGTGCGGCTTTCAACCTCAAAATCGTAAATGTGCTCTGAGGCTGGATTAACCTGGAGCCGTCCTTTTCCAACCTGCTGGCAAGATTAGGCCGAAGTTTCAGACACGGAGACGAGATAACTCCTTGATTATAAAAGGATAAGTTACGAAGCCGCATTGGTCGTCACTGGGAACGCCTGGACCATCTCCAGCGCCCGTCGCTGCAGCGGCGTCGCCTCCGTCAGTCATTGCAACCGAGGGCCGTCCGGGTCCATGCTCTTCAGACAGCGGAAAGCCCGCTCGCCAGTCGTCAGCATCTTGTAGCTGCGCACCATGGCGGCAGTCGGCAACCGGTCCTCTGGCTCGCTGGTCCGGAGGGTGAAAAACCGTCCAGTTGCGCCTCGCGGGCGATGGTCTCACTCCGAGTGGGAAATTTCGTGTGAGTCTTTGGCGGCACTGAGCTACTCGAGGGAGGACTAAGGTTCCAAGGGTACTTCGTGAATCGGGGCAGTCACCGAGCCATCACTGTGTATGGTCACGACCCGATACTGTGGGGGATGGATCTCCAGCACCAGGCCCTGCGCGTAATCGTGGTGCAGACACCGCCTATAGGTCACCGAGCCGGTTCCGAAAACTGGGATCCCGTCAATCCGATTCTCCCATGGATGATGGGTGTGTCCGTGAAAAATGGCCAGCACCGGGGAACCGGCAATGAGTTCATGAAGGCGGTTCAGATCCGGTGGTGTCATTTCGTCAAACATAGGAATGCCTACGGACACGGGAGGGTGATGAGTGAGAATGATAGTAGGGCATCTCTGATCCAGTTGCTGCTTTAACCAGTTATAGGACTGGGGGTCTAACGTGTAACGATTGGTCTCGTGTGCTCCCCAGTCCAGGCTGAGAAAGCGAATCCCCTGCGCCTTCCACGTGTAGTTGAAGAGTGCCACTCCGGGATCTGGAGTAAATAGCCTGTTCCGGCACTCGAGGCGGTTGTCGACATTCCCCGGAACAAAATACCAGGGTAGATCCATTCCTTCGGCACGCACCCTGAGAGGTCCGGGAGCTGGTGATCTCTCTTCAAAACCGTAGATCCTTTTACCTGTTTCATAGGCTGAAGGGTACGACCAGTGCCGAATCATATCTCCAGTATCGGCGATAAACGAGGCATCATAAGCACCATCGGCTGCGATTTTCTTCAATACCGCCATCAAGGCCTGCCCGGGAGCGTAAAAGTGAACCAGCTCGTCGCAAGTGGTTCCCAGATGGGTGTCGGTGATGTGAATGAAGGTCAAGGACATAATTTCACTCCCTGTGGCTCTTCTACAAATCATCTAGAGCTGACGGTGCAAACTCGGCAAACTTCGATGCCCTCATGGAGTTACTGAAAGCAATAATTGTCATCCTTTAAAGATCGGACGATGATCTGGATCTCCCCCCCGCAAACGAGCCAGAAATGAATCCTCTGTTAAATCAAGCCCAATTGCCTGGCCCGGCTCCGAATGCCTTCTACCATCCCCGGAAAGAAAGCTAGCCTTCCCTGTTCGGCGGTCTTTTTACGGTCGTAAAAACTTGCCGTCTCATAGAAGTTATACTCGGAATAGCCGCCATGCCGAAAAACCCGTTCCAGTAGATTCCCCTGGACTTGCCCGTCACGGCTATTCCACATGTAGTTGCGGACGTAGAGAGGGACTCCTGCTTTCCGGCAGCGACTGAGAATTTCGTCCGCCAAAGAGTCTTTCAGCACCCTGTCCAGACCCCAGGACACCGGCATGAGCGTGGTTTCGTCGGCCAGACCGGAATCGACCCAGCGGCGCCAATGAAAGGTGGTGTTTCCCGGCCTGGTGCGGACTCGCATGGGAGCAGCGTCCGGCCGAAAGGACTCGACCTCGATGTGGAGTTGCAGCTTTTTCCCGGCCGCCGACAGTTTCTGCTTTGCTTTGGCCAGGAACTGATCGTAATAGTCACCGCGCAGATCCGCCAGCAGTTGAGGATCGTAGGGTTCGTGGTTGGGATCTATGCCATAGCGTCGTTCGTACTCCGCGGCCACCGGCTCGTTGAAGCCATAAAGGTCCATATAGTCCGACCAAGTGCTGTGGTTGGAAATGCGGATATCCAGACCGTCGACTCCAGCGGCAAGACACTCTCCGATCCAGTCGAGCCAATAGCCCTGAACTTCAGGATAGGCTTCGCAGAGTCCTCCAGAATAGTACTCATTGCGTCCACGTGCAAAAGCAATGAGGCCGTCGCGGCACAGTGGGAATTCGGGGTAGATGGTTATGGCCCCCATACAGTCTGCCCGTCGCTGAGGCAAACACGTGGTGCAGTTCTGCAACCGGTTATCCACATCCAGAGTGACCGGAATGGCGCCGATACCGCCGTCGAATTCCAGACCCCCAGTCCGAAAGTCTCTGACTCTCCCCCAGACGGAACGATGGCTGGCCACCACAATTGGGATTTCCTTTCCGTTCACCCCGTAGGCTCTGACTAACTCAAGGGCGGTGTTTCGGAAACTTCCTCTCCGGCTAAGGGTGTTTGTCGTGATTGCGATGAAAGGATCGCTCAGTTTCAGCCCCTGCAGCGTCAGGGCTCTTACCTTTGCTCCTTTGGCGGTGACGAGCTTGCCATTGATATCGAAAACATCTCGAGGGCAGGTTTCGACACTCTCCTTGACCCCAGATTATTCACCACGCAAACATAAAATGAGCAAGCGTGCCCGTCATGTCGAGTCGGATCAGAGGGTTACCGGATACCCACAGAAAACGGCTGAGACCCGACCTGGGTGAAACGCTATATTTGTTTTCAACGTCGGTTTAACCCCAGGATTCAAGTGGGGCCGAAACCCAAGCATTTCCACGGTTTTCGTCCCCTCCAAGGGCGGCATAAAGAGACGGCGTGCCCGTCATTTGTGGTATGATTATAGTGCTAAGAAACAACCACAATAAACGGAGCACGCCATGCCTGAGACGATACCGCAGATCCGGCCCTCATTCAACCGATCCCTCCGCCTCGAGACCCGCCCCGAGTTGCTCAGTGCGGACACGGGAGCCCTGGTGCAACGGGAGCTGATGGAGCGCAGCGGCCTCATCGACTGGTTGACCGAGCGGTTGCACGATCCGCGACACCCGAGTTCGATCCGCTATCCGCTGTCGGATCTGCTGCGGACTCGACTCCTGCTGCTGGGTCAGGGCTGGCGCGACCAGTCCGACGCCGACCGCCTGCGTCAGGATCCGAGCTTGCGGGTGGCGAGCCAGACCCGTCGGGGCACGGCGGCCTTGGAGGAGGGCCAGGGGCTGGCATCGCAGCCGACCTTGTCCCGACTGCTGGACACGCTCAGCCGGGAGGAGAACCTTTCGGTCCTGCACCAGGCGGTGACGGAGCTGGCGTGCCGTCGGATCGAGATGATCGAAGGCCGGCGGCGAAAACGGGGGAAAAAGACCCCACGGAAGAAGAGACGGAAAAAGACGATGTACCTGGACGTGGACGGTCTCCCGGTCGAGGTCCATGGGCATCCCCCGGGAAGCGAATGGAACGGATACTATCGCCAGCGGATGTACCACGGGTTGGTGGCGAGTTGTGCCGAGACGGGGGACCTGATCGACGGGGAGATTTTTCCGGGAGCCAGCTACCTGGGGAAAAAGGCGCTGAAGTTGACGCTGCGGGTGGTGGACCGCTGTCGGGGGCGTCTGTGCGGCTCGATGATCGTGCGGATGGATGCGGGGTTCCCGGAGCCGGGGCTGCTGAAGGGGCTGGAGTCGAGAAGCGTGCCCTATATCGCTCGAATCCGCAAGAATGAGGTCCTGAACCGGATGGCGAAGCCCTACTTGACCCAGCCGGCGGGGCGATCCCCGGATGCACCACCGAAGCTCTGGTTCCATGAGCTGACCTACCAGGCGGGGACGTGGGATCGGGCGCGCCGGGTGGTGCTGGTGGTGCGGGAGCGACCGGGGGAGTTGTATCCGGATCATTTCTGGTTGCTGACGAGCCTGAGCCGGAAGCGTTATGAGGCGGAAGCGCTGCTGACACAGTATCGAAAGCGGGGGAAGGCGGAAGGGCACATGGGGGAGTTGATGGACGTGCTCGATCCGGCCTTGTCCTCCGCGAGCCGGCCCAAGACGCACTACCGGGGGAAGCCGCTGAAGCCGGGAGCGAAGCCGGAAGCGACGACGGAGGCCGGCGTTCGACCCCACAACGAAGTCTTGTTCCTGCTGAATCTGCTGGGGTACGAGATCCTGCACCTGGGTCGGGTGCTGATGGAGCAGGCGACGCGTCGGGGCTGGAGTCTGCGTCGTTTTCGCGAGCGGATGTTGCGAGTGGCGTCTCGGGCGCTGCGCCAGGGGAGGCGATTGATTTTCGTCATCAGTCAAGGGGCGACGGACTGGAAGCGGTTGTGGAAGAGACTGGCGCGGGTGTCCTGGGCGCCGGGATAGCGGACGGAGGAGGAATCGGGCCCGTGGAAGGGACCGAAACGGTGGGGATTTCTCACCGGAGAGTCAATCTGTCGGCGGGTGACGGTCCCCCTGGCCGGAAAACGGTTTATGACTGGTTCAATCGTCCTGTTTTCGAGCCGATTCAGTCGAATCGACAGAGCTTCAAGAGAAACCGGGCTGCGACCGCACGAAAACGCCGGGTTGGAAGCCCTTATCAACATGTCCCATGAATAATCTGGGTTGACCGTAAACCGGATGTTCCTCTTTCTGTATTTGTAATTGTCGGTGCTGGTCCAGATTTCAAGTTGCTCTCCACGCAGAGAGTGGGCTGAATAGTTCAACTTCCGAAGCTGGATAGCTTCGACGATAATCCCATCCATGCCCCGGGGAAGGTCACTTTGCCGGGCGCGCAGCC
This sequence comes from Acidobacteriota bacterium, assembly GCA_965263035.1. Classification (GTDB taxonomy): domain Bacteria; phylum Acidobacteriota; class UBA6911; order RPQK01; family JAJDTT01; genus JAJDTT01. The sequence continues at coordinate 1,050,269 of OZ253580.1, read as the reverse complement.
GCAATTCCGGATGCCGGACCGTCCAGGGATAAGAACGATCTGAGACTCCTCCAATCCTGGGAAGGCCCGTAATTTCTCGACGGCGCGGACTACCCAATGGCTCGGAGGTGGAGTGTCCGGCCTCGTAGGGCTTAATAATGGCATAGAATTCCAGTCCCAATTGACGAGCAAGTCGGGCGCCGACGTTGATGGGGGGCTCGCCAAAGTTGAGCAGGGTCTGCTTGATCGGGTGGATACCGGGGACGTTCACTCCTGTCACTCCGCCTTGGGCCGGACGCCGGATGGCAGTCGCCCAGTATCCCCTGGACATGTCCCCGTAGTACTCCCAGTAAATGCGCCGCACCCCCATCCACTTCATGCGTTCCAGGAGGTGCTCCAGAAGAACCTTGGTGAAAACGACCTCCGAACAGTCGTCTGGAAATGCGACGGTAGCGCTCAACAAAAAGGGCCTGTCTGGGGGCGAAGGAACGGTCTGTGTGTAGTGGAGAGGGGACCCAAGTACGGGTGCGGTCCAGCTTGTAGCCGAAGCCATCCCGGCTCCTTTCAGAAAAAAACGTCGGGTCAGGGGTTTCTTCATCAATTCGGAGTTCCTTACTGCTTTAAGTGTCAACCAGCCGATACGCAGGCTTCGAACGTTTTCAAAAAACGGGATCCGTCGGCTCCATCCAGGACCCAGTGGTCCAGACTGACGCTGAAAAACACATAAGGCCTGAATGATACGGAACCTCCATTATCTTGAACCGCTTTCGCCTGGACCCGGCCGATTCCCAGGGTAGCAACCTGGGGCGGGTTGATGATGGGAGAAAACGAATCGATGCCAACAGGGTCCAGATTGGTCACTGTAAAGGTGCCGCCACACAAATCCTCATGTGTGCATTTGCCGTGTAGAACCTTCCCCGCGAGCTGTGTTCTGGCCCGCGCTAGTTTGAAACGTTCTTTCCCGACAGCTTCGTGCAAGACTAGTGTCAGCAGGCCGCGCGGGCTGTCGAGCGTCAGGGTCAGGTTTCTCTCTCGCCAGCCGTTTAGCGGCCGGAGGAGTAACTACTTTCCCTCTTTTCACCTCTCTCTGGAGTCACAGTCTCATCCGGAGAGAGAACGTGCAAATTCAGCCGGGTCGTTGCAGAAGAGTATTCCAGAAAAGCAAGGGGCTCGTGAAGGGCACCTTCAAACCACCAGACCTATCGGGGAGACCCCAGATTATTCATGGGACATGTTGATAAGGGCTTCCAACCCGGCGTTTTCGTGCGGTCGGAGCCCGGTTTCTCTTGAACCTCTGTCGATTCGACTGAATCGGCTCGAAAACAGGACGATTGAACCAGTCATTAACCGTTTTCCGGCCAGGGGGACCGTCACCCGCCAACAGGTTGACTTTCCGGTGAGAAATCCCCACCGTTTCGGTCCCTTCCACGGGCCCGATGCCTCCTCCGTCCACTATCCCGGCGCCCAGGACACCCGCGCCAGTCTCTGCCACAACTCCTTCCAGTCCGTCGCCCCTTGACTGATGACGAAAATCAATCGCCTCCCCTGACGTAGCGCCCGACTCGCCACTCGCAACACCCGCTCGCGAAAACGACGCAGACTCCAGCCCCGACGCGTCGCCTGCTCCATCAGCACCCGACCCAGGTGCAGGATCTCGTACCCCAGAAGATTCAGCAGGAACAAGACTTCGTTGTGGGGTCGAACCCCGGCCTCCGTCCTCGCTTCCGGCTTGGCTTCCGACTTCAGCGGTTGGCCCCGATAGTGCGTCTTGGGCCGGCTCGCGGAGGACAAGGCCGGATCGAGCACGTCCATCAACTCCCCCATGTGCCCTTCCGCCTTCCCCCGCTTTCGATACTGTGCCAGCAACTCCTGAGCCTGGTATCGTTTCCGGCTCAGGCTCGTCAGCAACCAGAAATGATCCGGATACAACTCCTCCGGTCGCTCCCGCACCACCAGCACCACCCGGCGCGCCCGATCCCAACTCTCCGCCTGATAGGTCAGCTCATGGAACCAGAGCCTCGGTGGTGCATCCGGGGATCGCCCCGCCGGTTGGGTCAAGTAGGGCTTCGCCATCCGGTTCAGGACCTCATTCTTGCGGATTCGAGCGATATAGGGCACGCTTCTCGACTCCAGCCCCTTCAGCAGCCCCGGCTCCGGGAACCCCGCATCCATCCGCACGATCATCGAGCCGCACAGACGCCCGCGACAGTGGTCCACCACCCGGAGCGTCAACTTCAGCGCCTTTTTCCCCAGGTAGCTGGCTCCCGGAAAAATCTCCCCGTCGATCAGGTCCCCCGTCTCGGCACAACTCGCCACCAACCCGTGGTACATCCGCTGGCGATAGTATCCGTTCCATTCGCTTCCCGGGGGATGCCCATGGACCTCGACCGGGAGACCGTCCACGTCCAGGACCATCGTCTTTTTCCGTCTCTTCTTCCGTGGGGTCTTTTCCCTCCGTTTTCGCCGCCGGCCTTCGATCATCTCGATCCGACGGCACGCCAGCTCCGTCACCGCCTGGTGCAGGACCGGAAGGTTCTCCTCCCGGCTGAGCGTGTCCAGCAGTCGGGACAAGGTCGGCTGCGACGCCAGCCCCTGGCCCTCCTCCAAGGCCGCCGTGCCCCGACGGGTCCGGCTCGCCACCCGCAAGCTCGGATCCTGACGCAGGCGGTCGGCGTCGGACTGGTCGCGCCAGCCCTGACCCAGCAGCAGGAGTCGAGTCCGCAGCAGATCCGACAGCGGATAGCGGATCGAACTCGGGTGTCGCGGATCGTGCAACCGCCCGGTCAACCAGTCGATGAGGCCGCTACGATCCATCATCTCCCGTTGCACCAGGGCTCCCGTGTCCGCACTGAGCAACTCGGGGCGGGTCTCGAGGCGGAGGGATCGGTTGAATGAGGGCCGGATCTGCGGTATCGTCTCAGGCATGGCGTGCTCCGTTTATTGTGGTTGTTTTTGTAACACCATAACTATACCACAAATGACGGGCACGCCGCCTCTTTATGCCGCCCTTGGAGGGGACGAAAACCGTGGAATTTCTTGGCTTTCGGCCCCCCTTGAATCCTGAGTTTAAACCGACGTTGAAAACAAAGATAGCGTTTCACCCAGGTCGGGTCTCAGCCGTTTTCTGTGGGTATCCGGTAACCCTCTGATCCGACTCGACATGACGGGCACGCTTGCTCATTTTATGTTTGCGTGGTGAATAATCTGGGGAGACAGGTCTCGCCTCTTCTCCTTCTTGGACCAGGATGTTGTGCAGGACTCTCTCCTCCCGTGCCTCCACCTCTTGGACGAATTTCTCGGAATGCACCACAACAAGAGGATCTCCCTTGGCGACCGAATCTCAGATCTTTTTCAGCCACTTCCACAAATGCCCCATTTCTCTGGTTACAGTAGAGCAGGTTCGGTCCGTTGAAATTGGTGAGGACCCAGATTATTCATGGGACATGTTGATAAGGGCTTCCAACCCGGCGTTTTCGTGCGGTCGCAGCCCGGTTTCTCTTGAACCTCTGTCGATTCGACTGAATCGGCTCGAAAACAGGACGATTGAACCAGTCATAAACCGTTTAACGGCCAAGGGGGCCGTCACCCGCCGACAGGTTGACTTTCCGGTGAGAAATCCCCACCGTTTCGGTCCCTTCCACGGGCCCGATGCCTCCGCCGTCCCCTATCCCGGCGCCCAGGACACCCGCGCCAGTCTCTGCCACAACCGCTTCCAGTCCGTCGCCCCTTGACTGATGACGAAAATCAATCGCCTCCCCTGACGTAGCGCCCGACTCGCCACTCGCAACACCCGCTCGCGAAAACGACGCAGACTCCAGCCCCGACGCGTCGCCTGCTCCATCAGCACCCGACCCAGGTGCAGGATCTCGTACCCCAGCAGATTCAGCAGGAACAAGACTTCGTTGTGGGGTCGAACTCCGGCCTCCGTCGTCGCTTCCGGCTTCGCTCCCGGCTTCAGCGGTTTGCCCCGATAGTGCGTCTTGGGCCGGCTCGCGGAGGACAAGGCCGGATCGAGCACGTCCATGAACTCCCCCATGTGGCCTTCCGCCTTCCCCCGTTTGCGGTACCGCGCCAGCAACGCTTCCGCCTCATAACGCTTCCGGCTCAGGCTCGTCAGCAACCAGAAATGATCCGGATACAACTCCCCCGGTCGCTCCCGCACCACCAGCACCACCCGGCGCGCCCGATCCCAACTCTCCGCCTGGTAGGTCAGCTCATGGAACCAGAGCCTCGGTGGTGCTTTCGGGGACCGCCCCGCCGGCTGGGTCAAGTAGGGCTTCGCCATCCGGTTCAGGACCTCATTCTTGCGGATTCGAGCGATATAGGGCACGCTTCTCGACTCCAGCCCCTTCAGCAGCCCCGGCTCCGGGAACCCCGCATCCATCCGCACGATCATCGAGCCGCACAGACGCCCGCGACAGTGGTCCACCACCCGTAGCGTCAACTTCAGCGCCTTTTTCCCCAGGTAGCTGGCTCCCGGAAAAATCTCCCCGTCGATCAGGTCCCCCGTCTCGGCACAACTCGCCACCAACCCGTGGTACATCCGCTGGCGATAGTATCCGTTCCATTCGCTTCCCGGGGGATGCCCATGGACCTCGACCGGGAGACCGTCCACGTCCAGGACCATCGTCTTTTTCCGTCTCTTCTTCCGTGGGGTCTTTTTCCCCCGTTTTCGCCGCTGGCCTTCGATCATCTCGATCCGACGGCACGCCAGCTCCGTCACCGCCTGGTGCAGGACCGGAAGGTTCTCCTCCCGGCTGAGCGTGTCCAGCAGTCGGGACAAGGTCGGCTGCGACGCCAGCCCCTGGCCCTCCTCCAAGGCCGCCGTGCCCCGACGAGTCTCGCTCGCCACCCGCAAGCTCGGATCCTGACGCAGGCGGTCGGCGTCGGACTGGTCGCGCCAGCCCTGCCCCAGCAGCAGGAGTCGAGTCCGCAGCAGATCCGACAGCGGATAGCGGATCGAACTCGGGTGTCGCGGATCGTGCAACCGCCCGGTCAACCAGTCGATGAGGCCGCTGCGATCCATCAGCTCCCGCTGCACCAGGGCTCCCGTGTCCGCACTGAGCAACTCGGGGCGGGTCTCGAGGCGGAGGGATCGGTTGAATGAGGGCCGGATCTGCGGTATCGTCTCAGGCATGGCGTGCTCCGTTCTTTGTGGTTGTTTCTTAGCACTATAACTATACCACAAATGACGGGCACGCCACCTCTTTTTGCCACCCTTGGAGGGGACGCAAACCGTGGAAATACTTGGGTTTCGGCCCCCCTTGAATCCTGAGTTTAAACCGACGTTGAAAACTAATATAGAGTTTCACCCAGGTCGGGTCCCAGCCGTTTTCTGTGGGTATCCGGTAACCCTCTGATCCGACTCGACATGACGGGCACGCTTGCTCATTTTATGTTTGCGTGATGAATAATCCGGGGAGGAACAGATCGTCGAATCCGTCGTTGTCGTAGTCTCCCCCTGCAACTCCCTGACCGAAGGCACGGTTTCGTTTGATCCCCGACTCCTTTCCGACTTCTACAAAAGTCCCGTCTCCTCGGTTTCGTAGAGAGCGTGATCCAGGGGTGCGCCTTTCTCGCCGGCAGGAAGCCGACCCCCAATAACCCGAAAAATATCCAGATAATCATCTCGGTTGTAGTCCAAGAACGCACACTCGAAACCTATCGTTTCGACCACGTACTTGAAAGGAGTCGGTAAATTGTGATACCGGAATTGAATGCCCAAGGAAGCCGAACCTCGGTGAAGACAGGTTTGAAGGAATCACTTTCAGCGGCAGACCGTCTCTGATGCTCGAAGGGGGAAACAGAACCGAATACCGGGGGAAAGAGTCCTATAAGAGATGCGACGACGGAAATTTGCAGGCGTATGTACGTCCTCGTCCCGTGAGTAGCCTCGGAAGATTGTGGAAGTTCAGCTCGCCCGGTTTCAGGAAGGACACTATCGCCGGCTTCTTCGTTGTCCGGTTTCAAGAGAAATCATACAATACCCTTGTCGAGCGTTTACATGAGACCCAGACTGAGTCCCCGTATCCTGTGTAGTTGTACACTTCCCTGGACCGACCGTTTCGAATTGGATGAATCCCTGTTTCGAGATGTCGTTCGCGGCCAGCTAGCCAAGGGCCACCCGAGCATCTATTTGTACGGTACGGCGGGGGAAGGCTACGCGCTGACCCTGAATCAGTTTGAAAGCATCTCCCGTGTTTTTGCCGAAGAAACCGAAGGCAAGACCAGCCTGAGACAACTGGGCATTATCGCCCTTGCTATTCCACAGATCCAGGAACGGATTGAGGTGGGCCGGGCACTCGGTTTCGCCAGCTTTCAGCTGTCGTTTCCTTCTTGGGGAGAACTGAATGATCTCGAAAGGGACCTGTTCTTCGAAGCGACCTGCGGGCGAAATCCTGACTGTTCCTTTCTTTTCTATAACGTTCCCAGGGGGTTGCGCTGGTTGAACCCCGGGGAACTATCCGTACTGGCAGAACGTCATCCGAATCTAGTCGCGGTCAAATGGGCCGGACGAGTTGGAATGTCCACGATCCGGTCTGCCGTTGAACGGGCTCCCCAGCTCTGCCATTTCGTCGGCGACATCGGGTATGCGGAAGCGAGCCTGAGGGGCCTCAAATGTGGTCAGCTGATAGCCATTGCCGCTTCGAATCGCCTGCTGGCCAACGAACTATTCGAGTTAGGACAGACAGGCAGGGACAAAGGGCGCTTAAGGCAGCTCCTCAAGGACCTGCATCATCATTCGAGTATCTTGCGAGACCTGCCGATGAATGGAAGCCACATGGACGGCACCTACGATAAGCTGATTTTTAAGCTCCATCACCCCGGGTTTCCCCTCCGGCTGCTGCCACCTTATCTGGGGGCTAGTGAGGAAGCATTCGCCATCTACCGGAACCGAATGCAGGACGAACTGCCGCACTGGTTGGAACCGGTTCCCGAATGACAAATACAGGACATTTTTCCGGTTCACAGGCTGAATTCGATCACTCGTTGTTCTCGTATGGCGCCAGTCGGCGAAACGCACTGTCCAGATTCATCCGATAGAATCGGTTATCCGGTGCCAGCTCGGACGCTGCTCCGTAAGCAGCGGCGGCACAGCTGTAATCTCCCGATCTGAAACACATTTTTCCCAGATAGGCGGTCATTTCTCGGAGAACAAAGATTCCCCTGGCGCCAAGTGCTCGAGGCAGACCTCCACATCGAGTTCGACTCCGAGACCGGGGGCATCGGTGAGGGGAAGATATCCATCTTTGAAGAGGGGAGCCCCTTCGCGGCTCACGTATCGGCCAACCCATTTTGCCTCCCAAAAATGGTATTCGAGACCCAGAAAATTGCGGGAGGCCGCGGCAAGGTGCGCTGCGGCTATGGTTGCCAGGCAACCTCCGTTTCCGTGCATGGCCATGGGGAGGTAGTGCAACTCGGCGTAGTCCGCAATCCGCCTGCCTTCCTGCAGCCCCCCACAGAAAAGGACATCGGGATGGATGATGTCACAGGCTTTGGCATCGATGAAGAGCCGGAACTGCTCGGCGATGAACATTTCTCCGATGCAGATAGCAATCGGACTCTTTGCCCGGACCGCGGCACAGGCCTGGGGATTGATTATGGGCGTAGGATCCTCAAGCCACATCAGCTTGAGAAAGGCCAGTTCCTGGGCCAGCCTCACCGCGTCGACTACGTTGTATTGCATATGACAATCGACACATAGTTCGACGTTGTGCCCGACCGTCTGGCGAACGGTCTTCAGCCTTCGGACCATCCCGTTCATTTGTCGAAGGGGGATGGAGCGGTTCCAGAAGTCTTCGACGAGGTCAGAGGCCGTATAGTCGATGTCGAACTTCAACTGGGTAAAACCGTCCCTGACCGAGTCCTCGGCCATTTTCTTCCAAGCGTCGAGATCGTCGACCGCTTCCGGAGCGCTCCTATCGAGGTAGATGCGAATCCGATCCCGGTACTTTCCACCCAGCAGATTGTAGACCGGGGTATTCAGGATCTTGCCGACGAGGTCAAGCAAGGCCATCTCCACTCCGCCAAGGGCCCAGATCACGGGACCGGTCGGTGTCGCCGTCGGGGAGCAGATCAGGGACGGGCGAAATGTCTTCTCGAAACGGATGGGTTCATAGACCCGAAATTTAGGATGGGGAGGTACGGTCCCATAAAGCATTTCAGAGAAAAAGGGACGAACAGAAAATGGATCCCGGCCGATCAGCCAAGCCCTCAAATACTCAATGCCCTCCCTCACTCCCATCATGTTCTCGGCCTCTCCCAGGCCGTAGCTGCCCTCGTCGGTATCGATTCTGACCAGGAGCTTGGAAAAAGTACCGGCTTTTCCGCCACCCCCATGGGGTCGCGGACCCAGCAGGCGCATACAACGAAGATCGGTGATTCTCATCGCCTCTACTCCTCGGATGCACATATTCCGAGCGTGCGTGAACGAGCAACGGAACGAAGGAAGGAGAAGAGCAACAGGCTCAGCCCATCGACGCTCGGTGGCGAATGTGATCAGGTGGCGGTTGGGGTCATGTTTTTCTGGTCATTAGCCAAGAAGGATGAACGTCGCTCTTCCTCATCAAACCCGACACGCTGGTAAGGCATTTGGGAAGACAGGCCGTCGCTGATCCACATCTCGCGAGTCGTCAGGTCAAGCACAATTGAGCAGAGCGTCTGCAGAAACGTTGGGGTCTGGGCTCGCCCCGGATCGGGTGCTCGACAAATCGAATTGTATCCGTTCGCTGAGTCTGCCAGCCACCTTCCCAAAAGGGGTACGGTGACAGGACGCGCGGCATCGATCAACTCCTCCCAACGGCGGCCCCGAATCAAGCTATCTCCAAACAGACACGGCTCCTCCGTCAAGCGGGAGTGATTCGTGTGCCAGTCGATTTCGTCCGCAGAAAACTCTCGTTCCACAATCCCGGAGGGGAGAGCCTCCAGATTGAATCCGTGACCTCGACTGTCGGCGGCAAAAAAGCTGATGGTGGCTTCCGGAGGATACCGATGAACCATCTGCCGGGCCTGGGCCAGATCCCGGCAAGCCAGCATCTTTCGCATCACAACCACGAACAGGTTGTCCCCAACGCTCCTCTGGCTGGCGCAGGAAAGGCCGGTTTCAGCCACTCCAAGTCCATATTCGTTTAGGCCGTATTTCCCAGGCTGTCCGCATTCGGTCACCATGATGTGATCCGGGAGGTCGTCGCAGCGGGCGATGATCACGGCTCGAAAAGCCATCACCTCCGGCCTCCACTCCCAATTCTGACCGAGCAGCGTGTGTCCGTGGGCCATGCACTGAGGACCTACGAATACGTTCGAGCATTCTCCAAGTCGAATCGATTCATAAGTGATTTCGTAACGGCCAGAGAGTGCAAAAATGTCTTCCAGAGTCTGGCCCGATCCCTCAGCAATTCCTTCATACTCGGCCAAGAGCTCGGGACTGGTCCGGGCAGTGGGTTCGATGAAGCGCGCGGATCTCCTTCGGATTTCGACTGAGTCGATGCCCAGATGTCTGTTGAACAGCTCCCTGTAAAAGTCGATCGCGGTCTGAATGGGCTCACGCAAAAGGCGCCCGTGTTGGAGGCCGCGCTGTCTACTATTTCCTGCGAGTCTAATAAAGTATAAAGATCCAGTCATTGAGGAGAGAGTCTAGAAAGACCCGAAGAGTATGTCAACGTGGTCACCTGCCGGTGTCGTTAGCACGTGAAGTGCCCGGTCTTCAGGGGGAGGGCTGGATGAGTATTTTCCCCCGAAAGGGAGGAAACGGGGAGGGAGCTAAATCCTCCGCGCGCCGCGGAGCCGGAGATGACGGTGCTGTGGCTGCAAGGGGTCAGAGCCATGGAGGAGAATCGGGTAGTGGGCATGGACCACGCGGTGGTGAACAGGCTGGTATCATGTCATGACTGAATAAAGAATTCGGTTTTGTGTAGAATTTTTTGGCTTTGAATAAAAAGGTGAACAGATGAATTACACGACGATCAGCGAGATTGCTTTCAACGAGATTCGTCAGGCAATTCTCTCCGGAAAGTTCAGGCCGGGAGAACGTATAAACCAGAAGCAGCTAACCGAGGAATTGGGGATCAGTATTATTCCTTTGCGTGAAGCGTTTAAGCAATTACAGGCGGAAGGGTTCATCAGTATCATTCCGCATCGTGGTGCCTATGTGAACGAATTGTCTCTTCAGGAAATCGAGGATGTTTATCTAATTCGCGTCGAGTTGGAGGGACTAGCCCTGCCCTTTACCCACATATTGCACAGGGCACATTAGCCTGGGTCTGGTTTCGTTCATGTTTCTTCTCGTAAAGCGAAGCCCAGACACATGCCGTAAAGCGTGACGTAGCCCTGCCACAGCAGTTGATGCCCGGGTGGGGGGTCGTGTTTACGAGCCAGATATCCTCCCAGGCGGGCCAGCACGAGCACGGCCGCCCCCAGGTCTTCCGGCGGTGGGTATCGTCGCGACGCGGCAAACGCCCCCAGGACCCGGATTTCCAGATCGGAAAACAGCAACTGCGCCGGCAGATCCGGGTCCTCTCGCCCCAACAGCGTCATCAGCATGATCCGCCAGGCGATGACGGCGTGCATGGCGATGGCCCGTTTCAGACGTTCGGCGGTTTGGTGCTGGAGCTGTTGCACCCGGCATCCGGTCTTGAGCACCCGGAAATAATCCTCCACCCGCCAGCGCAGGGCATACCATCTCAGCAGTTGCTGCGCCGTCTCGACATCGGTCACCGGCAGGGTGGTGAGCAGGAACCATTCCAGGCGCTTCCCCTGCGCCGGCGGCGCGACCTCCCGCGCGTGCACCACCGACAGTCTCAGCGACGGGATGCCGGTTGGGTTCCCGCGCGGCGCCGGAATCGTCAGGGTCTCGTAGCGCAGTTCCATCCGTGCCACCCGCGCCAGCCGCCGCGGGCGGGCCGCCTGCTTGCTGGCCTTGATCCGCGCACTCTGACGCTTCACCTCCAGCAGCATCCGGGCCCGCACCGGCGCCGATCGCAGGCGCCCGAACAGCTTCCGCTTCTGCTCCTGGTCCGGATCCCCGCTTTTCCCGGCCGCCTTCGCCCGGGTCTTCCGCTTCAGCACCCGATCCTGCTTCGCACGCACCAGCAACTCCACCTCCGGAGACGCTCGTTGCTCGGCGAACAGTGCGAAAAAATCCGCCTCCCGGTCCACCACGCTGACCACCCGCACCCCGTCGAGGGACCGCGACACCTCGGCGCAGTCCCGAAGTCCCTCGATCCAGCGATACGTCTTCTTCTTTTTCCGCGTGGCCACCGGTCCCGGCTTCGGCGCGTCCAGCTTCGCCCGCAACACCCCCAGCGGCAGCCCCGTCTCACTCACCACCAGCGTCGCGTGCAGATGCAGTCCCCGCGCCGTCGCTCCCGTCTGGTTGCGCCCGATCACCCCCAGTCCCTCACACCGGCCGTGCCGCGTGAAGTTCAGATCGCTCCCGTCCTGGATGCACAGCACCGTCCGCTGCCCCTGCATCCGCTGCCGGGTCCGCTCCCGGTGCGGGGCCAGGATGTTGGACACCGTCACCGCCGAGGCTTCCGGCTGGTCGATCAGCCGGTAGTATCCCTTGACCGCCGCCGGATCGCCCCGCGCCACTCCCGTGAACGCCCGCCCCGGCTCCTGCGCCTGACGGTGCGCACTCTCCACCAGTCGCCGACTCAAGCGCCGGTCTCCCAGCGGCGCCCCGCCCAACTCCTGCTGAGCCCAGCCCTCTCCCTCCAGTCCCTCGCCCTCCGACATCGGTTCCACTCCCCGCCTCGGCGCCGGTCCCACCCCCAACCGCCGACGCCAATCCCGGCACAACTCATACCCATAGATCGCCTTGCTCGTCTCCGCACCCCGGTGCGCCCGATCTTGCCGGCCTCGACCCTGCGTCTGCCCCAGAACCCTCCAGTTCGTGGCGCGCAAACTGGCCCCATCGTGGCGAGCCGTCTCCACGAAGGTCTCCACCAGCCAGGGACGGTAGCCGTAGCGCGCCTGGAACTCCGGACCCAGCCGCCGCAACACCTCCCCCAGCACCCGGGAGGCCAGATTACGACACCTCACTGACGGACGGATCAGAAACCGGCTCAGCCCCACCACCCGGTGCAGGTGCGCCCGGCGTTGTTCCTCATCCCATCCGATCCAGCGGTCCCGGTCCCGCAACCGCAACGCCGCCGCCCCGAACCCCAAGCCCCCCAGCCAGCCGTGCGCCGAGCCCACCAGATAGCGTAGTTGAGCACCCACCAACGGCCCCGCGCCCCGTGGATGCTCTCGCGCCATCAACTCGTTCCAGAGCGCTCGTTGCGGACCCGTCTCCACCAGAATCAACTCCAGCTCCCGCACGCCGTCCACCGTCTCGGGCACTTCCACCGGCTCCGGCACCGCACGGCCCAGTCCTCGGGGCCCGCAATGTTTCACCCGCCGTCGCGGCGTCGGCAGACGAATCCGTCCGCCCGCCTCCAGCTCCCGGAGCGCCTTCAGGCAGCCGCTCCGTTGCGCCCGCCCTCGGGCATCGTGAAATCCAAACTCCGAGCAGACCCGGTCCGCCAGCGCCGTCCGGTGGGCGAACTTCTCCCGCCTCATCACGGCGTGCAAACGATCCAACTCTCGGCTCAAGGTGCGCTTGATCTGGTTCTGAACTGCCATGTCGTGGAGACTACGACAGGCATTCTTGTTTGTCCAGCACTATTTGTGGGTATAGGGCAGGACTAGCCGCACAATTGGCGTCGAAACGACTGACTCAAAGAGATGTCAAGACGATGGAGACCCTGTTTGCTCGGATGAAGTCTGCCACCGAACGGCATGATTTTCGCTCGCTCTTTAACCTCAACCGTAGATTTCACTTTAAGGTCTACCAAGCCTGTCGGCGACCGCTACTATTGGAACTGCTTAATGATCTGTGGGACCGTAGCACCCGCTATCGCACCATGCAAACTCACGACGCCCAACGAGTTAAAGAAGAACTCAGGGAGCATAGGGACATTTTGGAGGCCTGCCGCCAGGAGAACCGGAAAGACCTTCCAAAGGCCATCCGGTTTAACGTTCAGAGATCCTTGGAGAGAAGCCTGAGTAATATGGATCTATCGGATTCCTGAGCCCTTTGCCGAAGATCGTGAAACACGGCCGTGTGCGCTAGCCGGAACTTCACTGTCCCTCAAGCCATAGCAAATCATTGAAATGGCGCCGTTTACGGCTCCCTAAGCCCAGTCTCCAACTGGATTTCTGTTTCCATGTATTTGTTCCTGTATAATGTCAGTATATCCCTGTATTGTAGGGATATCAGTGATCGTTAGTGTTTCCATGTAATAGTCCACTGCACCATGTCCTACCACGTCGATGTCATCCCCAACCGCAACAGCCCACCCGCCATCCTCTTCCGCCACGCCAAACGCGAGGGCAAGCGCATCCGCCGCACCACCCTCGCCAACCTCTCCAAACTCCCCCCGGAGATCGTCGACGGTATCCGCGCCCTGCTCAAGGGGGGCCAAGTCTATCGTCCCCTGGACGAGTCCCTCTCCATTCGCCGCGCTCTGCCCCATGGCCATGTCGCCGCCCTCCTCGGTCTCGGCCGCCAACTCGGTCTGGAACGCCTCCTGCACCGGAAACGCAGCCGCAACCGCGACCTCGCCCTCGCCGCCATCGTCGCCCGGGTGTTCCAACCCGCCTCCAAGCTCGCCACCGCCCGGAGCCTGTCTCCTGAGACCGCCACCAGCAGCCTCGGTCCTCTCCTCGGCCTCGGTCCGGTCCGCGGCAACGAGATGCTGGCGATGCTCGACTGGTTGCTGCGCCGCCAGGTCTGGATCGAGAAGAGCCTGGCGCGACGGCACCTGGAGGGCCGGACACTTTTGCTTTATGACGTCTCCTCCAGCTATCTCGAGGGGCGCTGCTGTTCCCTGGCTGCATTCGGCCACAACCGCGACGGAAAGAAAGGTAAGAAGCAGATCGTCTTCGGCCTGCTCTGCGCCGGGGACGGTTGCCCGCTGTCCGTGGAGGTGTTCCCGGGCAACACCGGGGATCCCAGCACGGTGGCGGCGCAGGGCAAGAAGATCCAGGGGCGCTTCGGCATCGAATCCATCGCTTTGGTCGGGGACCGCGGCATGCTCACCACGGCGCGGCTGCGCAAAGACCTCGATCCGGCCGGTCTGGCCTGGATCTCGGCCTTGAGAACGGACGCCATCCGCAAGCTGATGCGGCCGCCCAAATCGGGTGGGAAGGGCGAGGAACCGGCTCCGCTACGACCGGGCGAGTTGGTTCCGGACGGGATCGCGGAGATCCTGAGCCCGGAGTTTCCCGGCGAACGGTTGCTGGTCTGCCTCAATCCCCGCCTGCGTCAGGAACGGGCCCGCAAGCGCGAGGACCTGCTGTGCGCGACCGAGAAGATCCTGGAGACCATCGCCAGCGCCGTGCGCTCCCCCCACGCTCGGCTACGCGGCCGGGAGGCGATCAACCGCCGGGTGGGCCGGGACGTCAGCCGCAAGAAGGTGGACAAACACTTCTTGATCGAGGTGACCGACGATGACATCCGCTGGTCCAGGCGCCAGGAGAAGATCGATGCGGAGGCCCAACTGGATGGCATCTACATCATTCGCACTAGCCTGGAGGCCTCCGACATCGGGGCTGCGGAGGCGGTGGAGGCGTACAAGAGCCTCTCCCAGGTGGAGCGGGCGTTTCGTTTGCTCAAGACGGCGCAGTTGGCCCTGCGCCCGGTCTTCGTCTACAGCGAGGATCATGTGCGCGGGCACGTCTTTCTGTGTCTGCTGGCGTACTACCTGCAATGGCACCTGAAGCAGCGTCTGGCGCCGCTGCTGTTCGAGGAGGAGGATCGGTCCGGGGCGCGAGCATTGCGGACCTCACCGGTGGAAAAGGCGCAGGTCTCCGAGCGCACGAAGACCAAGGCCGGACGCAAACGGACGGCTGACGGGCTCCCCGTGCATAGCCTCCGGACGCTGCTGGCCGATCTCGGTACGCTCACCCTGAACCAGGTGACCCTGCCGGACGCGCCGGAGCATCCGTTTCCGATGTTCGCCAAGCCGACGCCGCTGCAGGCGAAGGCTTTCGAGCTGCTCGACGTCAACCCGACCCGATTTGGTGCCAGTAATTGGGCAGGTTGATTTCGTCTATCTTCCTGACATACAAACGATTAGACGAATTTCGGAAGTGAAGTTCCGGCTAGCGACGGAGAACTGAATACAAGAAACCGTAAAGGATTGAACTAGGAGTCGGAAACTGCCGCCGTAATGCCCCACGTCAAGGACTCCGATTCTAGTAACCCCGTTGGGGATCAATCAGGTTTAACAGCGGCGCCTGGGAAAGGTCCCTGGTCAAGTTCTCAATCAGGACTTCGCCGGCCAAGTGCCCCTGCTCGCGAGTGAACGAGCCGATATGGGGTAGGATAATCGTGTTGGGTAGTCCCCAGAAGGGGCTACCTGCAGGCAGGGGCTCTTCAGGAAAGACATCAAATGCCGCTCCGGCAATGCGGTGCGTTCTCAACACGTCCAATAAGGCTTCTTCCGCGACCACTTCACCCCGACCCACGTTGATCAGATAGGCGTTGCGGGGTAGCCTGGCCAGTTCCAACTGTCCGATTACACTCCTGGTATCCGGGGTCAACGGAAGGCAGATTACGAGGACGTCGCTGACAGACAACATCTCACCGATATTTCTGAGCCCAAACCATTTGTCGGGAAGGAGCCCTTCGGGATCCCCTGTATTGGGCAGATAGAAACCTTCGTCCTTTTTCTGTTCAGGGTGCCGCTTGCAGGCGAGCACTCTCATCCCCATGCCCGTGACGATTCGAGCCAGATGACGCCCGATGCTCCCATACCCGACAATGGACAATGTTTTGCCGTAGGAATTCTCGCCCCTAAGCGGGGTGAAGTCATCGGGCCACCGATTTTGAAGCTGTAGAGAATGAGCACTCCGGAAACGGCGACTCAGCGCCACCATCGCTCCCACCGCCAACTCAGCCACGGCTACGCTGTAGGCACCCCGAACGTTGGCTATCCGCACTCCCATTGTTGCCACAGCGCCGGTCAAGATGTGGTCGACGGCCACCGTATTGAGTTGAATCCAGCGAAGCCGAGGCGCTTGGCGAGGCTCAAAGGGGATGCGCGTCGTATAAATGACCTCAGCTGCCCTCAGACTCTCTTCCGAAAGCCCATCCAACAAGTGCACTCCCAGGTCTCGAATGCGCTTCCGCTGGTCTTCCTCCAAGGGTGCGTTGACGAGCAACGTGAGAGAGCGTCTCTTCATGGAAGTCTACAATTGAGCGATCGATCTTGACCCAAATTGTGGTCTGCCCGATTCCAATGGAAGCGAAGCCTATCGGCTTTTGGGTTACCTTGGCATCAGCTCCCTGTCGACGGTTTCAAGGCCGTCTTTTTCGCGAAAGGAAAGTCACGGCTTTTCCTGTGCGGCGTTCAACTCTCGGCAAAGGTTTAATTCGCTCTGGGCGTCCGGAGGGGGGCCAGATTTCGATAGGTTTCCTATAACCGAAAATGAAACTGAGGGTCATTCGGGCGCAGCTTCGCGGCTGCTTTCAAATGCTTCACGGATTCCTCGCAGTCACGTTTCAAGCTACAGACGCCTGCCATGGCCAAAAGAGCCTCTATCGTCTCCGGGTCCAGGCCCAGCGCTCGAGACAGGTATACCTCTGCCTGTTCCAACTTGCCTCGGAGCAACAGTATATCCCCGATCTGATAAAGGGAGAGCGGTTTATGCGAGTCCTTTTCGATGCCTTTTTGCAACGCTGACAGCGCTTCGTCGTTACGACGAATCTCCCATTAGAGATTCCCCGTCGAAAGGTGGATGGTTCCCAGGGTAGCCGTCGTTGTTGTAGTCACCCGTGGCCACACCCATGGCTTATGTGCTCGCCGCCAATCCCGCCACTCGAGTGGTGTCCTCAAATTTTCCATTGCCGAGACCGCGATAGAGACGATTCGAATATTTGCCCTCCTTGGTATCCACTAATCCCTGGGGCAGGTGAGAACCGTTCGCAACAAAATGTCGAGGATGCCATCGAAGTCGTAGTCCAGCAGCCCGACTCCCCCACCCATGGTTTCAATCAGGTATTTCTCACCTGTGGCCGATCTATTACACCGGAACGAGACACCTGAACGCTCATAATGGTCCTCAAAGAAGAAGGGAGCTTGATTCAAATGCCAGCCACTGCGAAGGAGGGGGAGCAACAAAACCGAGACTTGAGTCGGCCTCCTTCTAATCTCACGCTTCGTAACATCGGGTTTTTCTGGTTCGTCTTGCAAGCAGGCGCACGACTCGACGACGACGCCTTTCCAACATCATGTGACTTCCAGCAGCTCCTACTCGTGACCGGACGTCACTCTGGGACCGTTCTAGCGGACTCAGCGACGTGGAGCTTCTCCGGCAGGTTGGTGTACAGGATTCATCCAGCAGAGAAAATGGCCCCAATACCAGCGGATAATTCCCAAGATATCATCCAGAGTGCCTTCCGCGGAAGTAAGAGTCTGAATCACACGAATTCTGCAGGTCCAAGGCAAGCAAGTCCTACTCCTGAAAGACTAATCTGTAACTAGACAGTCTATCTACTGGAAACGTCAATGCAAAAGTGACCCGGCGTGATCACGCAAAAGTGACCCACCACAGGGCAAAAAAATAAGTCCAAAACTCCAGAGATTTTCTATTCTTCCTGTTGGTATCCCGACGACTGGGACCCGACGGGGGTCTTGAACAGCGAGCCCTGGGCTCCCCGACAGAGGCCAGCCCCGAGGACACTACCGACCCTCCTCGGGATGGGTTTCCTTCCCCACGGTCACCGGGAGGTCCGGCGGCCATCCGGCGGTTGGGCGCCGTTTCTTCTGCTGCCGTTTCAAGCTCTCGGCCAAGCGGAGACTCTCCCAGTCGAACTCATGAATGTGCCAATGATGCGTCAAACGGTCCAGCAATGCCGCCGTCAGGGGAGCATCCAGGAACACCTGGATCCACTCCGCAAAGGCCAGGTTCGAGGTCACCAGCAGCGAAGCCCTCTCGTAGCGGTTGGCAAAGACCTGGAACAGGAGCTGCGCCCCTTCCTGAGAGAAGGGGATGTAGCCGAGCTCGTCCACGATCAGAAGCGAAAAGCGGTCGAGGCGCCGCTGCAGTCGTTCCAGGGTCCGCTCCTCCCGCGCTTCCACCAGTTGGTTCACCAGCTGGGCCGCCGTCGAGAACAACACCCGGTAACCGCGACGGCAGCCCTCCACACCCAGGGCGATCGCCGCATGGGTCTTGCCCGTGCCGGACGGACCCACGACACAATGCTCACATTGGGACCTCCGTTAGAATCCACTACCCCATTCACCCCTTAGCAGGACGAGACCTTGAACTGGCCGCACATCCTCGTCACGGACAGTGGGGTGAGTGGTTCACCTGCCGGCTCCCGGACGGCACTCACGCGAAGATCCCACGCTGGATTTGCCAGCCCGAAGCTGCGGCAGTGGGTCGGGTCGACGACCAGCCGCGTTGCAGCGTCTGCGCCTTGCAAGAACTCCAGGACCTGATCGAGACCTTCGGGTCGAAGTCGGATTGTCAGACCGCCCGGGGCAACCTTCCCCCGGGAGGACGGCATGAAGCAAAAGGAGCTCGCGTTTGCAACCCCCAACCAGCCCGAGTGGCACCAGCTCCCCCCTTCGACCCGGAAGAAACTGCTGCGTCTGATGGCTCAGCTACTCGAGCAGGCCTGGCGAGGGCGAAAGGAGGACGCCGATGAGAGGGAAGATCACTGAGGATCATCTGAGACGCAAAGCCTACGTGTACGTGCGCCAGTCGAGCCTGCAGCAAGTCCGTTGCCACCAGGAGGCCGCCGACTGTGCAGTACCAGCTGGTGGCCAAGCCAAAGACTTCGGATGGAGCCAAGCCGAGGTCATCGACGAGGATCAGGGGCGCTCGGGCGCCTCCACGGTCGATCGGGTGGGCTTTCAACGCTTGACCACCGAGGTCAGCCTGGGACGAAGTGGAGCCATCTTTAGCCTGGACGCCTCTCGACTGGCTCGCAACAATGCCGACGGGTACCGATTGCAGGACCTGTGCTCGCTGACGCGTACCCTGATCGTCGACAGCGAGGACGTCTACGATCCGCGTCTCAGCAACGACCGACTGCTTCTCGGGTTGAAGGGAACGCTGAGCGAGGCGGAGCTGAGCCTGCTCCGGCAGCGCGCCCAACAGGGACTGCTGAGCAAAGCGGCTCGGGGAGAGCTGTACACCTCTTTGCCCGTGGGTTTCGTCCTGACCCCGAACGGGCGTCTGGAGAAGGATCCGGACCGCCGGGTGCAGGAAAGTATTCAGGGAGTGTTTGCTAAATTCTCCGAGACGGGCAGCGCCCGTCAGACCCTGCTCTGGTATCGGCAAGAAAGGATCCAGTTGCCCGTGAAACGGCACAGCGCATGGGGTTGGGAGACCGTGTGGAAGCTGCCCGTCTACAGCACGGTGTTGAGGTTGTTGAAGAACCCCCTGTACACGGGAGCCTACGCCTGGGGGCGCACCTGGACCGAGACCTACTTGAAGGACGGTCAAGCTCGCAAACGGATTCGGTCCCGGGCCCACCCGGAACAGTGGACGGTCTGGCTCCAGGAACATCACCCAGGCTACATCGACTGGAAGCGCTTTGAAGGGAATCAACGCCTCTTGGCCGACAACGCTCAGATGCGAGGCAAAATGGCGAAGGGAGCCGTTCGTTCGGGAAAGAGTTTGCTGGCGGGCCTGCTGTTGTGTGGGCACTGCGGTCGTCGGCTGCACGTGGCCTACGCTGGGGTTGGGGGACGGATCCCCCGCTACCATTGTCGAGGGGGGCAGATCAACCACGGAGTCGCCGGTTGCATCTCGTTTGGTGGACGCAAGGTCGACCAGGCCGTTGGGCGGGAGATCGTGCGAGTGGTGTCCCCAGGAGCGATCGAGGCGGCTCTGCGAGTGGAAGAGGAAGCCTCCGAGCGAGACCGGTTGAAACGAGAACTCCTGGAGCGCGAACTCGAGCAATTGCGCTACCAGGCAAGACGGACGAGAGCGACAGTACGATGCGGTCGACCCAGAGAACCGGCTGGTGGCTGCGACGCTGGAGCGGAAGTGGAACGAAGCCCTGAAGAGAGTTCGCCAAGTGCAGTCCCGGCTGGAGCAGATCGAGCAGGAACAGTCGAGTTCGCTGGGACCGTATCGAGTGGAACTGCTACGGCTAGCCGAGCAGTTTCCAGCGCTCTGGTCCGATGCCGTCACCGACAATCGGATCAAGAAGCGGATCGCACGCAGGTTGATTGAAGAGATCATTGCGAGCGGGGATCAGGGTAGGCGGCAGGTGGAGTTGATCATCCGCTGGCGCGGGGGCAAACACACGCGGCTGCAGGTACGAAAGAACTCCACCGGTCGCCATCGCTACTGCACCGAGGAGGACGTGGTGAAGTTGGTTCGCCAGTTGGCCCGGCAGGTGAGTGACGATCAGATCGCCCGGATCCTGAACCGAATGGGCAAGAAGACGGGACGAGGGCACAGCTGGAACGAGACTCGTGTTCGCAGCTTGCGCAACTATCGGCGCATCCCGGCCTTCTCGCAACGCCTTCACGAGTTCTGCAACATGGAAGAAGCGGCTTCGCAACCGGGCATCAGCCCCAGTTCCGTACGCAAGCTGGTTGGCCGCAAACTCCTGCCAGCACGGCAGGTGGTGGCCATGGCACCCTGTTAGATTCGGTACTCGGACTTGCGATCTGAAGCAGTCCAACGAGCCGCCGAGGCCATTCGAAGCGGCAGAAGAGTTCCGCGAGGTGCCAACGCGTCACAGTTAAGTCTCATGACATCAACGATGTAGAAAGGTGGTGCAGTATGTCACTGGATCGGGACGGCCCAGCAAGACGAGATTCTCGTGCTGCTTGATCCAGTCTCCTGCGGCCAACTCCCGGATCTCCCTACCGTCCAGCGAGGGCCACCGCGTGAGATCGGTCTTCTCCAACGTCTTCAGCATCGGAAACCGGGCTTCCTTGAGCCGGTGCTTGAGCCGGTTGGCCAGACGTTGTTCCAACTCCCGGTGGGGCAGGTCCAACAAGAAGCCCTCGTATCTCTGACCCGATTCTCGCGCTTGGCGGGCACAGGCCGGATACTCTCGGAGCATGGCCGGCAGGCGCAGTTGCTTCAGACAATCCTCCAACAGGACGCGCTCACTGGCCCGGTTCATGGCGCCTCCGCCAGCAAGGCGTTGAAGGCCTCGACCCGGGTCCGACTCACCGCTTGGTCCGTCACCCCGGGTATCCGGTCCTGGGGCAGCGGCGCCAGCACCCGCAGCGGGCTCGATTCCAGTCCGATCAGGTGGCGGATCGACTCGTATCCGGGACAGTGGTGCTCGAGCGCTGTCGCGACGGCTCGCTCCACCAGCGGAGATTCATGCTCTCGGTGCAGCTTCAAGATCCGGACGAACTCCCGGGTGCCGGCGTTCTCGCCCCGTTTCTGGCGCAGGGTCTGCAGCAGCACTTCGTAACTCTGGGGCCAGCGAGCCCGCCACTGGAGGATCGGCCGGGCCCTCTCGAAGGCCCCCACCCGTTGTTGGATCAGATCCAGGTAGTGCCGGGGGTCGATCTGCCACTTGCTGTTGGCGAAGATCCGCTCGTGCTCGACCAGCTTCCGTTCCTGGGCGTAGACTTCGACCTTCTCGCAGCCCACATGGGCCCGGAGCCACCGTCCCACGTAGGCCCCCGGCACCGAGTAGCGATTGCGGTCCACGTTCACCGTCTGGTACCGGTCCACTCGGACCCGCAGAACCTTCGTGTTCTCGAAGGGAGACTCCGGCAGCGGCAGCAGCGACGCTCGCTCCGCCTCGAAGCGCTCCTCGATGCTGCGGGCATCCTCCCGACCCCGGATCCTTCGGCTGCCCTGCTCCTGACAGCGTCCGAGCAACTGCTCGTTGAGCTCCTGGAAGTCGGCCACTTCAGGCACCGGCACCAAGAAGTTCCGGCGGGCAAAGCCGATGAGCCCCTCCCCCCCCCTTCTCCCGTCCTTGACCCGGGGTGCAGAACCGGGCCCGGTACGTGTAGTAACTTCGAAAGCAGACGAAGCGCTCCTGCTCGGTCCGCTGCTTGCCTCGCAGAATCCGCCGAACCGACAGGCTCAGGTTGTCGTAGAGCAGTTCCGGAAAGACGCCTCCGAAGTACTCGAAGGCCTGCATGTGGGCATCGAAGAACATCTCGGTCTCGCTCCCACGGGTAGGCTCGGACGAACGCCTTGCCCGAATACCGGGAACGCATCGCGAAGAGCTTGATTCGCCGCCGCTGTCCGGCCATCCGCCCCCAGGCCGTCCCCCAATCCACCTCGGCATCGCGGGCGGCCTCCGGATCCCACGGCACCACCGCCTCCTTCCGCCCCCAGCCCTGGGCCGCTTTCCATTCCCGCACGAGAGCGCCGCACCGTCGTCTCACTCCCCTGAAAGCCCTCTTCTTCCACCAGCCGGGTGTAGATCCGCCGCGCTGTGTGCCGCTGCTTGACCGGCCGCTCCCGATCTTCCTGCAACCACCGCTTGACCGTCTCCGTCACCGGACCCATCACCGGATGGGGGACCGGCTTGACTCGCCGGTACTTCGGCTCCAATCCCCTCAACGCCTTGCGAATCGTCACCCGGTGATGCCCCGTCTCCCGTTGGATCTGACGGATACTCTTGCCGTATACGCGGTGCGCCGTTCTGATAAGCTCGTACTGACCCATCCCAATCAACTTCCGACCTCCGTTCTGACTGCTTGTTTGTCACCAACAGCCTAGAACCAAGGTCTGATTGGGGTGGGTCACTTTTACGTTAGCGATATCAATCTACGGTTTTGGGACGACACGATTTTTTCTAAATATTAAGGCAGTATTGCCTCAAGAAGTTAATACCTGTAGGGCAATGAGATCGGAGAAGTAGAAAGGGTCGGAATTCTCCAAGAATAAGGAAACTGTCGGCTTCGAAAAGCGTGGGCTCCTGACCGGCAGGCGAGTTATTTGGAAGTATTCGGGAAGTGTTTCCGCGGGAGTGCCTCAGACTGGGGCTTGATTGGTCTGGAAGGTGATTTACAGGGTTCAGGATCGAGCCTCGGCCCGGCTTGGTGAGATGATCCCAACGTTGGAAGAGGGGTTTGGAGTGAAAAAAGCCGTGGAACGGTGGAGTCGACAGATGAATCGAAAGGTCTGAGAGAGTGGTTAAGGGATAATCTGCTGGAGATGGCCGCCCCTCCGTCGGGTGGAGTCCGAGACGCCGCTGGTGATGGACCCACGAGGAGACCGGTGGGAGATCCTGGAAGTCCTGATGGCACGAGCAGATCGGTTGATGGCACACGTAATCGTCAGGCGAAACTTTATATGTTATAAAAAAATAGCAGTCACTGAGATTTTCTCATGCCGAGGTCTTTATATTTCAATTCAGCAAAACGAGGGGGCAAAGAGATGGCCGTCCAATTGACCCGCCGGGAATATCTGTCCGCTGCAGCAACCGCTTTGGCAACAACCAGTCTCGTCAGAGCAGGTACAAAGAAGTCGCCCGCGGCTTCCATTCCACCTGTTGACGCTCTGATTACGGGCGATGAACGCGCGATGGATTTCGAGAAGTATCGACGGATCATCGTCTCGCCCGACGTCAACCCGCCGGAACCTTTCCGCGGGTTTGGCGGTTACTGTGGGTGGCCGACGGTGTGCCGGCTGCAGAACGGCGACCTGTTCGTGACCTTCTCAGCCGGTTATTGGCACGCTTCCTGGCCCACCCCCTGGGACATTCCTCCTGAGGCGATGGAGCGCTGGAAACGGCCGGACCAGTCCTGGCTCTTGGACTGGGATGCGCCCGACGGCGGAAGAATGATGTGGATCCGCAGCCGGGACGAGGGGAAAACCTGGAGCCGGCCCCGTTCCTTTCCGGTGGTGCGTGGCGCTTATGTAATGAATCACGTGGTGCAGCTGAGGGACGGAACGATATTTGCAGGTGCGCGGCTGGAAGCCCATTGGGGATACTGGAGGCGGATGCCCGCGACACCCCTTGAATTTGCCCGGATTGCGGCCAATAGGCAGTCGAAAACCCTTATCTTTCGAAGCGATGATAACGGTTACACGTGGAAGGAGGTGACCCGCTTCGTGGGGCCCTTGTTCATGGACGCTCCCCACAGTATGTTTGAGGCTAAGGACGGCGCGCTGATGATATTGGCCGCCGGCTCACCCATTCCCGGGGGCAAAGGCTGGCCCAGCGAAGACCCTCGCTGGCTCATGTTACTCATGCGCTCTGAGGATAAGGGCCGCACGTGGTCGACCGTGTCGGTGATTGGGAGCAATGACTTCGATGCGGATGAGGGCACGGCCGCCTACTTGCCGGATGGCAGCCTGGGTTTCCCTTGCAGGCCGACCTCGGCTTGGTATCAGTCGTACGACGACGGTCGGACCTGGTCCCCGCCACGTCTGCTCCTGACCGACCCCATTGTCGAAGACCCCAACTTTGGAAGCGAGTATCGCGGGCCCAAGCTGTACAGAAAAGGGGACGTGGTCGTGACACCCGACGGAGTCGCCGTCGTCGTATTTGGAGGCCGACACAAACTCGGCAGCGATACCCATCTGGTGGCGAACAACGGGGAGGTGATCTACAGCCGCGACAGTGGGAGGACCTGGGTGAAACCGGCGCCGGGACGTGGCTACACGTGTGATCCCAAGTCCTACTATCCGAGCGCCTGCGTTCTGGAGGACGGCTCTATCTTCATGGTGGGCCAGCGGGAAGGCTTCAAAAACAGATTCGGTCCCCACGGAGCCGAAGTGACCTCGGTCCGGTTTCGCATCAAGAAACCCGAGGAGGGAGAAGGCGTCGAACTCTTGCCCATCGGAGGTCGGGCTTGATCTTGGACGGAAACCACGCCAGGGAATCAAGGAACGTACATTATGGTTTCGGGTAACCCATTTGCCGGTTCGGGCCAGTGGTACAGGGGCAATGTTCACAGCCACACAACGAATTCCGATGGTCAGTTCAGCGTTGCCGAATTGGCCGCTTGCTATGATCGCAATGGCTACGATTTTCTGTTCGTCACTGACCACAACGTGGTGACGGATGTGAGCAAGAGCCGCTCACCCGAGATTCTGGTCATGCCCGGCGCCGAGATTCGCGTGGACTGGGAGGAAACCTTCCCGGCGGAGGTGCTGGCCCTTGGTATAGAACGGGTCAAGAATCATAAGGTCGCCCCGCAGCGGGTTATTGATGATGTTTTGGCGCAGGGGGGACTTCCGTTCCTCTCGCATCCGTCCCTCAGTGGTGCCAATGCAAGCGCCATATCACAGCTCAACGGACTGGTCGGAATCGAGATCTTCAACGCACCCAACTACTGGACCGGGCGCCGCGGTCGCTCGACCGCTCAATGGGACGAACTGCTTGCCAACGGCCACCTGCTCTGGGGTGTGGCCAGTGACGATCGACACAGTGGCCGGAAGCCGGAGCTGACTTTCCTGCCCCTCGGAAAGCAGCCATTTCGCGACCAGTACGAAGCTTGGGTGATGGTCCGGGCCGAGTCGTGCACTGCACCGGCTATTCTTGACGCCATGCGCCGCGGGCAGTTCTATTCGACGACGGGTCCGCGGATCAAGGACCTTGCCGTTGTAGACGGGGAGATCCGTGTGGAGACTTCGCCCGTACGGTGGATCTGGTTCGCGTCTGTTCCCTACCTCGGTGTGCGCCGAATTGCAGCACCGGGCGAAAAACTAACGCAGGCCCGGGCGCCATTGTTTGGGTTGGCCAGTCCTGAGGGCGTTTCGGCCATGAACCAGAGATTCATCCAGCGTGGTTATTTGAAGAAGGGTAAGACAGTCGGCCACTATGTGCGCGTCGAGTCATGGGACGGGGAGGATGGCTATGCCTGGTCCAATCCGATTGACTTGAGCCGGCTGGACGAATGCTAACCTGGAGTTACCCTGTAAATCCGCTGAAGGAAACCTCCAACGTCTGTCGAGTCGTTGAGTTGCAGTGCACGTGACCCTGTGAAATCACGCCCATCTTGTAATCCACTATAATTCATTTATTCGAATATAATCCTTCAATAGGAGAGTTCAGGAGTCAGCGATTTTACGATCAGAGTTCCCTCCTCCTGAATCCCATACGGCGGCCGGTTTAAGGTCCGCGGCGATGTCATACGTATAATCACTACCAGCCCACGGCATATCCCGGTCGTCTCGGGTCGGCTCCGCCCTGTAGAACGCCCCTGGCTTGATCGACCATGATCGTGCAAACCCCGCCGGCCCGCCAGCTCCAGTCCGGCCACCACCTGACTCGGTGACCCAACTGCTCCAACTCTACACCCGTCTCCCGACGTACACGCGATTCCATTTTCAACTGCCCTGGAAAACAGGAATGTGGAGCGAAAGAGCTGGGAAAACTGTAGGAAGCAAAACGGGGCGCTTCGACCGCCTGCTGGGGATCCATGCCGAAAATGAGAACATTGAGGAAGACCTGAAGCATGGCCTGTGGCTGCACATCCCCGCCCGGCGTACCAAATGGCATGAAAAGGTCGCCGTTCCGCAATGCCAAGGCGGGGTTGGGCGTCAGGCGCGGTCTTTTCCCGGGAGCGAGACAAGCCGGGTGACTCGGGTCCACACGCGACTGCGAGCCGCGCGAAGAGACCGCCAAGCCGGTTCCCGGAATGATCGGTGTGTCGTAGGACACGTCGCTCGGAGTGGCCGAAAAGGCGTTTCCATCGCGATCAACGACGCAGACGTAGCTCGTGTCCCAGCCAGGCCGCTTTGGATTTCCAGCTTCGCCGGAAGAGTTCCCCAGTCCCAGGGACGAACCGTGTGGCGGCTCACCGGCCGGGCCCAGTCGGCTGGGCGGGGGCATCTCTACCCACGCTTGGTGTGGGTTGATGAGCCCCTTCCGTTGGTTGGCGTTACGCTTCGAAAGGAGTCCGGCCATGGGCACTTTGACATGACGGGGATCACCGTAAAATTGTTCACGGTCAGCGAATGCCAATTTGAGGGCCTCGGTCAAAGTGTGCACATACGACGCCGAATTGTGCCCCAATGACTTCAGGTCATAGGCTTCCAGCAGCCCGAGGGTCTGGAGCAGAGTCGGACCCTGACACCATGGTCCACAAGCATAGATCTCAGTGTCTTGGAAGCTGATTCGCTCGGGCGGCTCGATTCTCACCCGAAAGTCGGAAAGGTCCTGAGCGGAGAGGAGTCCACCATTCTCGTGGTGGTATTGGATGATTCTTGCCGCTATGTCTCCCCTGTAAAAGGCATTTCGTGCCGCTTGCAATCCTGCCTGCCGTCCACGGCGTGATGCGCTCCGTTCCTCCTCAACCATATACTGGAGAACGGATCCTAAATCGCTCTGGATAAATATTTCTCCAGGTTTTGGGGGACGGCCGTCAGGGAGAAATACCTGGGCGCTGCTCTCCCAACGCCGGTAGTCCTCCGCCGCTTCGCTAATCCGGTTGCTCATGAACGAGTGCATTGGGAAACCATGGGAAGCGAACCGGATGGCTGACCGGGCCACCTGCCCAAAACTCATGCGCCCGTACCTCTCCAGCGCCGTAATCCAGGCGTCCGGGGCGGCTGGCACGACCGTGCGCAACAGCCCTTCCGGGATTCGTCCCCCGTACTCCCTCCGAAACAGGTCCACGCTGGCGGCCTGGGGCCAAACGCCGAGACCGCTGATGGTCACCACCTCCCGCTGGTCAGCCAGGAACAGAATAATAGGGGCGACGCCGGCGACGCTTACGAGGTCACTCTGCACGACACCGAGAACGATGCCTGCAGCCACACCCGCGTCAACCGCGTTGCCTCCCTCCTCCAAGATCTGCATTCCGGCCTGTGCTGCCAGATAGTGCCCGGCTACGACCATGTGCTCGGTCCCCATGACGACCGGCCGGAGGGAACGAAGCTCGTTCCCCGCTTCAGTCCTGTCAGTCAGACCGTCGATAGACACGGATCCTCCTCATTGCTCGCCACCTCGGCTTCCTGGAAATTGTCAAATATTGTTCCCGAACCTCACCGATCACTCGGAGAGGGTTGCCCCCCGGAACTATGGCAACATCCTTGTCGCGGTAACCTCGCCGAATCCGGCCGTGAGTCAGGTTGCGATAGCTCTCAATGCTATCAGCGAGTTGACTCTCATGGAATCGTCCTGAAACGGATTCGTTGACTCAAGTAACAATTGGGGAGAATTCTGGACGGGTTCGTGGAGCCGACGAACTGCCGTCGCCACTATGGGCTTGGCAGCTTCGCCAGCCAGGGCGGCAAGTGAGGATCAGATCCGGGGTGGTACTGCAGGGAGACGTTCGAGGGCAGTGGTGGGGAGGACGGCGACGGATCTACGGTTCGGAGGTCGTGGAGGCGGTGGATCGGCAAGGGGAATCTTATATGTTATAAAGATCTTAAGCCCACCCTAGGAATGAATCGGGCTGGGTCCTTTTGTTTCAAATCGGCACCACGAGGAGGCTAAGAGATGGCTGTCCAATTGACCCGCCGGCAATATCTGTCCGCTTCAGCAACCGCTTTGGCGACCACCAGTCTTGTCAGAGCCGGCGAGAAGAAGTCCGCCGCGGCTTCCATTCCACCGGTTGAGGCACTGATCACGGGTGATGGGCCCCGAGTGGATTTCGAGAAGTATCGAAAGATCATCGTCTCCCCCGACGTCAACCCGCCGGAGCCCTTCCGCGGGTTTGGCGGTTACTGCGGGTGGCCGACGGTGTGCAGGCTGCAGAATGGGGACCTGTTCGTGACCTTCTCAGCCGGATATTGGCACGCTTCCTGGCCCACCCCCTGGGACATGCCTCCTGAGGCCTGGGAGCGCTTGAGACGGTCGGATCGAGAATGGCTCTTGGAATGGGAAGCGCCGGAGGGCGGAAGGATGATGTGGATCCGCAGCCGGGACCAGGGGAAGACCTGGAGCCGGCCCCGCTCGTTTCCGATGGTGCCTGGCGCCTACTACGTCGGTGACGTGGTGCAGTTGAGTGACGGAACGATGATTGCGGGAGTCCGGCTGAAACCCCATTGGGGCTACTGGAACCGGATGCCCGCGACGCCCCTTGAGTTCGCCCGGATCATGGCCAACCGGCAGTCCAAGACCCTGATCTTTCGAAGCGACGACGATGGCCACACCTGGAAGGAGGTGACGCAGTTCGTGGGACCCTTCGATATGGACGCCCCCTACAGCATGTTCGAGGGTAAGGACGGCGCGCTGCTGCTATTCGCCGCCGGCTCATGCATTCCCGGGGGCAAAGGATGGCCCACCGAAGATCCTCGCTGGTTCATGGTTCTCATGCGCTCTGAGGATAAGGGCCTCACCTGGTCTACCGTGTCGGTAGTTGGCAGCAATGACTGGGATGCGGATGAGGGCACGGCCGCCTACTTGCCGGACGGCAGCCTGGCCTTCCCCTGCCGACCGACGTCGGCCTGGTTTCAGTCCTACGACGACGGGCGCACTTGGTCGCCGCCGCGTCTGCTCCTGACAGACCCCATCATCGAGGATCCCAACTTTGGAAGCGAGTATCGCGGCCCCAAGTTGTACCGGAGGGGTGAACTGGTGGTGACACCCGACGGCGTATCGGTCGTGGTCTTTGGGGGCCGGCACAAACTCAGCAGCGACGATCCTCAGGTGCCGAACAACGGAGAAGTGATCTACAGCCGAGACAATGGGAAGACCTGGGTGAAACCGGCGCCGGGACGCGGATTCAAGTGTGATCCCAAGTCCTACTACCCCAGCGCCTGCGTTGTGGAGGACGGTTCCATCTTCATGGTCGGCCAGCGGGAAGGCTTCAAGAACAAATTCGGCCCCCATGGAGCCGAAGTGACTTCGGTCCGGTTTCGCATCAAGAAACCCGAGGAGGGAGAAGGCGTCGAACTCCTACCCATAGGCGGACCCACTTGATACGGAGGGAACGGAGCCAGACGCTTCCGCTGGTATGAGAAGATCACGGGTCAGTTGACGAAATCACGATCGACGAAAGAGCAGGGCAGCCGTTCCTGCAAACGCGGCTCGCCGCAGGGCCATGTGCTTATCGGTAGCTGGTGTTCCAAATTGGCATCTCGACGATCACTTGCCTGACCTTGATCGCCTTTCGCTGCCGACCCTGCTCATCCCTGTACTGAAAGTCGGAATACGCAACGATGAACCGGTCGGGTCCGGTGACGATCACATCCGTATTGCTGCAGCTGATGACCTTGGTCTGGGCCGAGCCGTGTCCGGCGTGGCGCAGGGCTATGCGCTCTTCCACTGACCGAGCCAGCAGATGGAGCTCGTCGGGGCCCACGACCGGAAGAGCCTTACCCCAAGTCTGACCACTGTCCGCCGACGCTCGGACATGCACGCCCGGCCTCCCGTACACCACCGCCACGGTCCCGTTCTCAAGGGTTCGCAGATGGGGCGTCACGCTGAAAGGCGCAATGGCCTCGGGCCTGCTCCAAGTGTGGCCGTTGTCCGATGAGCGTGTGGCCACAAGCGTATGTGTCGACTTCGTCAAGGGACGGGTTCCCAGGTTGTTGCCCTCCATCTCAGTGCGCATGACACAGAGCAATTCGCCATTGGGCATCCTCTGCATCGACTGCTCGCCACAGCCGTAGCCCCAGTCAGCCAGTTCCGGCTGGTCGGCAATCGTGCCGCGGATTCCCCACGTCCGCCCGCCGTCGCTGGAAGCGACACATTGGACGCGAAAGAACATTCTCTGAAGGTGTGGGTCCTGGCTGGCGAGCGGCCACAGGAGCGTGCCGTCCTGCAGTACGACCAACCGGTCCGGCCACAGGACGGAGGCTGCATCCCGCGGCGTCGTTGAGATCATAGGCGCTATTTCTTGCCAATCTCCTTTGGCGTTTGGGGTACCGATCGGCGTGCGCAGCAGCAAGTCTGACGAGTCAAAATGAGCGTAATCATACTGCCAGGGACTATTTGGCCCTCTACGGCGCTTAACGGGGATCCGAGTCAGGCTTTCAGGCAGATCTGCGTAACGAAAATGAGCCGCAATCAGACCAGGTTTTTCGGTTGTGAAGACGAGTTTGAGACCGAGTTCATCGAGGCTGTGGAATTCGCGCGGGCGAGGACCGTAGGTCGAATAATGATAGACATATTTCTCAGTGCCGAAGGCCACGTGCTCTCCACTCGGCAGGGCAATGATATCCGGAGAGAAGTCCACCTGAGCTTCCAGTATCGGCAGCCAGGACTCTCCCTCGTCCTGGGAGACGAAGAATTGGGTGGGCAGGTGTTCCCCCACATCGTTGGCGTCCTCACCCACGTTTACGGCCAAGTACAGCTCTCCACCCGGGGCTCGCCACATGTCAGGAAAAGCGTAGTAACCCCAACGCAGGTCGCCTGGCGGACCCAGCAAGACTACGACCGGCGGACCCAGCGTGACGCGGGGGTTCCGGATGGTTGGCTCCTTCTCTGTGGTTTCCACACCGGTCCGGCAGTTGCACAGAACCGAGAGGAGGAGCAAGCTCGCGGCAAAGGTTCGTTTCATGGTCTCAACCTCCAATGAAAATGCTCGGGCAGGCAGGCTAAAGCACGTTTTTCCGTCATGGTTCCGGCAGCGGAGGATTGGAAGGAAATGTGGCGATTCTGAATTCGTCCATATCAATCATGCCCGTCGGCTGATCCAAAGGATCCACTTCAACCAGAATAAATCCGAAAACGTAAAGTTTACCGTTGCCCAGAACATGTGGCAGTGATCCGTCTCCAAAACTGAGACTTTGTCGAACCTGAATCTTCTTTCGCAGACCACCGTTTATTAAGCCTAAATAGGTCCACTTACGCTCGTCGGGTTCCAATTGGAACTCCACATCGTGCCACTTACCATCCGTCAAGTAGGCTTCCAGTGGAACCGAGGTCAGTGCCCACCACCGGTGTGCCTCCCGCTGAGAAGATCTGACGGTGGGTCTGGGCCGCTGATCTGCTGGAGAGACAGCCCTGATGGGAGGAGCACTTCCGCCGAGCCAAAAGTATAGTCTGGTGCCCTTTAGCTCAACGTCCCGCCCGCGAAGGGACACTCTGACGACGGCATTGCGCAGGTCTTGACCCACCACGGGACTCGGACTTCCGGGTCTTCCCTGCTTCTCAGGCTCCGTGTATCGGTTGGCGAGCAGGTGTAGCCAGCCGAAATGACCATGATTGTCATCGAAGTACCAGGGCGACTCGGAATAGGCGAACCCCTCCGAACGGCCTCCCCTCTCACTCCATTTCAGGAAAACCGGCTCTCCGTAGAAACCCAGGATATTGCGGTGCCAAGTGACGCCGCGGGTATGGGTCTTGTCTTTGCCCGTGTGCCAGGCTTCCGGTCCCCGGTCAAAGCTGTGCGCAGCCACGACGTCACCCGATGCCGGCTTTGCACCTGCCGCCAGTCCGGCCACGGAATAGCACATAAATGTGAAGAAAATCTCGAGTCTTATTTTCTTGGTCATATTTTTCATCCTTATCCACCTATCTGACCGGAGCGTAAAGTTGCGCTCCTCACTCCTCGCCGCTGAGGGTGATGCTGAATTGATCGATGTCGATCTTTCCGGAAGGAGGATCCAGGGGATCCACATCCACGAGAATAAAGCCCCAGTTGTAAAGTTTGCCGTCGCCCAGCACCTCCTCCAACGTCCCTTGCCCAAAGGAAAGACTTTGAATCACGCGAATCCGCTTTCGCAGCCCACCGTTGATCAACCCCATGTAGCTCCATTTGCTTTCATGGGGATCGAGTTTGAAGCTGACGTCGTGCCAATTTCCATCTGTCAAGTAACCCTCGAGAGGAGCGGAGGTCAAAGCCCAGCATCGGTAGACCCAGGGACCTGTCGCGGGAGGAGCCTGATTCCAATAGTAGAACCTGGTTCCCTTCAGCTGCATATCTCTCCCCCGCAGAGAGACGCGAACCGTGGCATTTCGTACGTCTTTGCCAGTCGCCGGCGCCTTTTCGTCCACCGGGTACGTGGACCAGCCCGTGCGCTTGCCGAAGACGAGGTACAACCAGCCGAATTCACCGTGGTTATCGTCAAAGTACCAGGGTGACTCGGCGGTGGCGTATCCTCCGGAGCGTCCGCCGCTTGGGCTCCACTTCAGAGACACAGGCTCGCCGTAATAGCCAAGGATATTGCGGTGCCAGATCTCTCCCCGGGTATGCGTCTTGTTTTTCCCAGTGGTCCACCCTCCCGCTCCCTGATCAAAACTTTCACGGAAAACGACTTCCGCCGACAAATTGAGCGTGATTAGCAGGAAAAGCCCCAACCATACGGGGTGTTTGCTCACTCGTCTCATCTTTCCCTCCTATTGGTTCGAAAAACTTGGTCGTGCCCGCTCAAGCCCGGGTCCCCGGTGCGATACTACCTTTGAACAAGAGAAAGCTCCCCTCGCCCCGGGTGCAACAAAGCCGGGGTGAAGTGGCATCCCAGACCGCGCGTCAAAGCGCCGAAAAACGGTCGAAAGTCCCTGATCACGTGCCGCCAATGCCGGCACTACGACATGCTGCATATCGTCTTCTTCCCGGTAGGGAAGTTGAGGCCGCAAGGGAGCAGATTAAGCTCGCGACGGCGGACGGGAAAGCCGTACCCGTACCTCGATATGGTAACGGGGCGTATGTTCTCCATCACCTCGTGGGAAGGCAGGCGATGGTACGATTCCACGGGCTGCGGACAAAGTGTCATGACCCTAGGAACAGGAGATTAGAAAACCCTCGTAGTCTGGCAACGTGGGGTAGCTCGCTCAACCAGGTAGCTCGATCAAGGTCTCGGCCAGCGCAAAAACGCAAGAGCTGCGAACTCCTGGCAGGTGAGGCTTCCAGATGTTTCTTAAGAACGGCTTTCCCGGAATCGGCTGACCGTCGACTTCGACCGAGGCCTGCGAGCTGAAGTACAAAAGAGTGAAATGTTCGGTGCCTGGGCGAAAGGTGCCGTGGGCGATAACCGGTGGCGCCGTGACCCACCATCGGGCCACGATTCGGTGCTTGTCGGTTTCGATGACCCAGGCCGGGTCCTTTCGAATATCTCCTTCACGAAAGAAACGAGCTCGCACAATGGGAGCCTTCGGATCCTGGAAGCTGCTTCGCATCAGGAAGTTGTCTTGGGCAAACCTCCCCACCTCCGGGTCATCGACACATATCAGGCTCAGCTGGCGATCCGCCCGAATGATGATCTGGGCGGTATTACCTTCACCGGCTGGACTGTAGCGCGTGTGGAAGAGGCTCACCCAGGCGCTGGGAATCTCGCCTTCCGGAGACTGGAGGCCGTTAATCCAGTGTTCGCCCGACCACAACAGCCGGCCTGGGTTGATCTGTACGGGTTTGGCCTGTTCTGATTCAACCATGAGAATCCGACTCCTCGGTTCTTGATAAGCTTCTCCCAGTGAGTATAAATTATAAGATGGAGTGGGTAAAGCTAAATGACCGAGGGGCATAATCGGTACGTCGCTACGTGGTGCTGCCGGAATATCAGCCCATGATTTACGTGCCATATAAGGAAGAGAACTCTCTGATGGGCATACTTGCCTGAATCCATTCCCGAAGTGAAGGGGATAAGGCGTCATTTCACCGCGTCTTACCGCCACTTCGAGCCGGATATGAGAGCAAAGTAAGATTCACTATGTGTTGATCACCGTTGGGGCCGCCACTACAATATGCAACACTTTGGAGGAACTGTGCGAGTCACGATACCCGGCGTGATTCAATCTATTATCCTGCCAGACGGCGGTTTCCTTATGATCGGAGTCATCAACTATAGCCGGGCCGGGACGAAACCATGTTTGAGAACAAAGTAAAGACTCTTTTGGCCGAGGGTAAGGCTGCCTGGGGAGCGGGACTCCCCGACCGGTCCGATTTCATCGCCAAACTGACTGTGGACACGGGCATCGACTTTCTCTGGATCGACACGGAACATCGACCCTATGACGCCACCGATATCCCATGGATTCCGGTGCTTTGCCGGATGAAGGGTTGTGTTCCGATCGTGCGGGTGGCCGGACTGGATCCGCAGCTGATCAAGAAGGCTCTCGATGTCGGTGCTGCGGGGGTGATGTTGCCCCAAATCAACAATGCCGAAGAGGCCCGCCGGGCTGTTCAATATGCCAAATATCCACCCGAGGGCTCGCGTGGCGTCTCTCCCTGGTGGACTTTCTTCATGGACGTGTCCTATGAAGATTATCTGCCGGCGGCCAATCAGGAGACGTGTGTGATCGTGCAGATTGAGAGCCGCGAAGCGATCGACAACCTGGAGGAGATTGCTGCCGTCAAGGGCGTCGACGTGCTTTTTGCCGGCCCTTTGGACATTACCGCGGCCCTGGGTCATATCGGCCAAGTGGAGCATCCCGAGATTCAAGGCTTCCTGGAAGAATTTCCCCGCCGGGCCGCACGTTGCGGAAAAGCCAGCGGCATCACCTTGAGAGGATTTGAAGCCGGCAAGAAAGCCTATGATGCCGGGTACCGGTTCATTGTGATCGGTGGCCTGATTATTCAGGGCATTGCCGGCCTTAGGGCGGACCTGGAAAGACTGAGGGCATACGCGCGCGAATCGGCCGCCTCGGACGCGCAGGGTGAACCGTCCCGTGGTGAAAGTCCCGCGTAGCGCCGAGACGGGGGCCGCACCCGCCGGACAAGGCCCGACGAGAGGGCATACTCGATCGTTTGTGACCCGGGAGTAACGCCGTCCGCCGTGAGGCGGACCCGGTCGAATGCCGTGACGACTCTTTGCCACGAGCTGCAAGATCTTTCGCTGGAGTGAGCAGGATGCGCGTCAACGTCGCGAGGCCAAGGGAACTGGGGTGAAACGCAGTATCTGGCGACCCATTAAGGATGAGGTCGTATCGGAATTTGGAGCGGTCGTGACCTCCCATCCCTTGGCTTCCGAGGTCGGGGTCCAAACCCTTTCTGAAGGTGGGAACGCCGTCGACGCTACGGTTGCCGTGGGCTTTTGCCTGGCCGTGGTGGAGCCCTGGGCCTCCTCCATCGCCGGTCACGGGCAGATGCTCGTTCACATGGCCGAGCACCAAGCCAGCCTGGCCCTCGATTTCAGCCATCGTGCCCCGATGGCAGCCACTCCCGAGATGTACCGGGTAATCGGCCGGACCCGAGAGGGAAACGGGCTTTTCGAGGTTGAAAATCGAGCCAATGTCTCCGGCTACAAGGCGATCGGTGTCCCCGGCGTGACTGCAGGCCTGTGTCGAGCGCATCAGTTGTATGGAAGCCTTCCTCTACAACGACTTCTGGAGCCGGCGATTCACTACGCCGAGCAGGGGTTTGTCGCCAACTGGCTGACGACGCAGCAGATTGCCGAAACTATGGCAGATTTTGTGAAATACGGGAGTCCCGCTCGGATCTTTCTGCGCAATGGATATCCTCCGGTCAGCGGCGTGGATCGTGTGGTGCAAGCCGATCTGGGCCAGGTTCTGCGACTGATTTCCCGTCAAGGTGCAAGAGGCCTGTATCGCGGAGAACTGCCGCACACCGTTGAAGCGGATATGAAGAAAAATGGCGGTCTGCTCACGGCGGAAGACTTCGGTCGTTACGAAGTCGTGGCGACAGAGCCCGTGACAATCCGGTACCGGAATTGTGAGATCCTGGGAATGCCCGGACCCAGTGGATGTACGACTACTCTGCAAGCCCTGAAGATTCTCGAGAATTTTGATTTAGCTGGCTTGGAGCACAATTCTACCGAATACCTTCATCTTGTGATTGAGTCCGCTCGCAACGCTTTCGCCGACCGATACCGTTTTCTCGGAGATCCTGACTTTGTCCCGGTACCGGAAAAAGCCCTTTTGTCTACTGACTACGCCCGGGACGTTGCCCGGCTGATCAGTCCTGCACAAACGGCTTTTGCGCACGCTTCGGATCAACCCTGGGTCACGTTTGCCGACAGGGCTCTGCACCGGCCCTGGCGCTATCAAGAAGGAACGCCCGTTCTGGAGGATCCTCCACCTTCCCCTCCGCAGGAAGACCAGTGCACGACTCACTTTTCCGCGGTTGACAGGCAGCGAAACATGGTTTCCTGCACACAGACGGCCGTCAGTCGGTTTGGCTCCCGGGTCATCACGTCCGGGACCGGGCTCCTCTTTAGCAGCGGGATGGTGGTCTTCAACCCACTTCCAGGATCGGCCAACTCAATTGCCGGCTTCAAACGGGGGCTCAACAATATGGTGCCACTCTTGCTGCTCAAAGAGAAAAAACCCTTCGCCAGCCTGGGCGCTGTCGGCGGAAGAAGGATCATCAGTTGCAACACCCAAATCGTGCTGAACCTCGTGGACCGGCAGATGAGCCTTCAGCAGGCCATAGCCTCTCCTCGCGTGGATGCCTCGGAAGCAGTCACCCTTACCGACTTGAGGCTGGATTCTGAGTGCCGGGAAGGATTGGTCAGGATGGGACACGAAGTCGAAGTCGTGGAAGAGTCTCCGTCTCTGGATTCCGGCTTTGCCAGGCCTTTGGGCATAATGGTTGATCCCACAACCAACCGCATCCGGACGGGCGTGGATGTTTTTCGCATCTCCGAAGCTCGAGGGATATAGCGAAAGAAGAGCTCGCATTGACCATGGGGGAGGCCCAATTGGTCGACGCGGCCGGTTCCTCAGGCTCCACTGAGTCCTGGACGGACTCTACTCGGGTGAGACGATTCTAAACTCGTCAATGTCAATCTTGCCCTGCGGGAGGTCTCGAGGATCGACTCCGCAGAGCAGAAAGCCAAAGTTCCAGTGCTTGCCGGCGAGGATCCCTTCGAGAAATCCGTCCGCCATGGTTCGACTCTGAATGACCCGGATCTTCTTGGCCAGACCTCCATTGATCAAACCCAATTGGCTCCATCGAGATTCGTCGGGGGTCAGCTGAAAGGAAACGTCGTTCCATTGACCATCGCGGAGGGCATCCTCCAGAGGCTCGGATGTCAGGGCCCAGTTCACCAAGGCGGGCTTCGTATAGTAGCCACTGCGTCCGCCCTCTCCCTGAATCCAAAAATACAGTTTCAAGTCGTTTAGGGCCAAGTCGCGCCCCCTTAGCGAGAGCTCTACCCGGGCGTTACGAAGATCTCTGCCCTGAATCCCGATATCTCCTGTTTGCCGAACCCGGAGGACGATATGAAACCAATAGAATTCTCCGTGGTTATCGTCGAAGTACCAGGGTGATGAGGAGGTAGCATAGCCTCCTGATCGGCCCCCCTGCGGGATCCATTCCAGCGGCGCTCCCCAACCCATGTACCCCAAAATGTTTTTGTGCCAAGTCTCAGGCCCTCGGTTGATTTCCGTATTCTTGCCCACCGTCCAACCTTGCTGAGGTCCCGTGGAGCCGTTCCCTTGGTCAAAGGTTTCACGGTAGATCACCTCACCAGCCAGCCAGGTTGCAGTCATGACCGTGATGAAAAAGATTTGCAAATATC
Organism: Acidobacteriota bacterium; assembly: GCA_965263035.1. Lineage (GTDB taxonomy): Bacteria > Acidobacteriota > UBA6911 > RPQK01 > JAJDTT01 > JAJDTT01. The sequence continues at coordinate 1,012,031 of OZ253580.1, read as the reverse complement.
GGGGCATCGATTACGTCCTCTATCCATGTGATTATTTATAGCAGAATTCAGTTTCCACCGCTGTCGTCCGGATCTTCTTGCGTTGCATCGTTTAGAGATCGCGCAGGGCATACAGGGAGGGATGTCTCATCTCAGCATTCATCCCTTTTGGAGTCGAAATAGACGGCGCAAGATCTCTCTGGGTGCGAGCGGATTTTTTGGAGGATGAGACGAAGACTTCAGAATCGCGATGCCTCAATCGTCACATCGGCGCAAGCCCAGGCCCTGCAGAACTTCACTTCCACTACGGCGGCTTCCTCATCCTTTTGTTGGACTCGCAGGCACTCTTTCAGTCCAAACAGAGACCAGCCATTGCGGGGATGCTTCCCAAGATCGTCCCGGTAAACCTGCTCTGCATCCTTCGCGCGGCCGGCCACCAGAAGAACTGCCCCCAAGGCTTGGCGCAGGGGAAATACCACGCCGGAGGCTCATCATACCGAACCGCCTCTTTAAGGTGGTGGATCGCTTCCTCCATCCTGTCCCGTCTGGCAGCGCTTGAAACCGATTTTGCCAACCGGATCGCCCGGTAGGCGACAACATCTCCCTGCCGAGTCAGGGGCATATTGATAGTTGGGCCCAGGGCCAAGGCGATACCCCAATAGGCCATGGCAGAACTCGGGTCCAACCGAGCCGCCTGCTGCAATGACCGGAGAGCTTCGACGCTATTGAAGGCGTGATAGAGACAGCGGCCCTGGTCAAAATGGCGTTGCGCCATGGGTGATGTCGTGGGGACAGGGTGGTGATGGGTACCCAGGTTGTCGAACAACGGGACAGCCCCCCTCCAGGCTCGGGGGAATTGCCATCGCCGGAAGGATCGAGGCTCGGACAAAAAAGGAAGTCAGATCGTCATAGCTGTGGGAAATTATGCTGGTCGGACTTGGAAGAAAGAATGGGCCGAGTTGCCTCACAATAAATCGTTCTGAAGCGGATTCGTTGCTTCAAGACAGTACTGGGACAGGCCCGGGATCGACCGTTCGGACATTTGCATAGAGTCAAGTGAGCGCGAGTGGCAACTCCGACGTTGGCTGGCGGCGGGTCGTAGACTTGACGGGTGCTGGCTGTGAGGAAGGCTCCCACACCGTGGCGCATCCTGAATTGACCAAATTGCTGACCGCCCACCGGGCCCGAGTGCCAGAATATCGACGACGGCGTATCATTGGAACAGATTCGCTCATTCCTCGATGCTGCAGCCAGAGGGGAAGCTGAAGCGCCCTTACCCGAATTACTCACCGGGTCGCTGAGCATATGGCGAAAATGACCTGCTCTTCAGACACTTACAATTGTTTGCGAATGACACCCGGGTGCAGACCGCGCTGGCCGCGCCCTCGCTGGTCATGCTCACCTTCAGCGCGAATGTGTCCCTTACACGGAGTCCCCGCTACGTTTTCGGTCGCGCGCACGCGGTGGTATTAAGGAGAAATTCTTGCGTGATTATCGCGCTCCCCGCGTAAGAAATTACGGCCTAATGTCGAAGATCTAGGAAAGGGAGGTAAGGATGAAAAATCGAAGGGCCTTTCTGAAGGGAATCGGGGGGGTTGGTCTTTGGGCCTCTACGCCTTTACCGGGAGCTCGAGGGAGTCGATTTTTGCAGCCGGAGATCGTTCGCAAGAGAACGAAGGCGAGACAGCAAAGGCGCCCTATCATCTGGAACAACGATGGCAGTGACATCCAGTCCATTGCTTACGCTGGCGGAAAATGGCCCATTCCGCTGGAATCGGTCGAGCAGTTCTGGGGCGGTACTTTAGGATTCCTGCAAGGCACGTCCGTCGAGACCATCCTCTATTGCGCCCACACTAATGAGCCGGATTGGGAGTTCCCGAAAAAATACATTGAAGTGCTGGGGCCGAATCCGGTCCAGCATGTAGTCGACTTCGCCCGTAAACATCAGAAGGAGTTCTTTTACTCCATACGCATGAACGATGTGCACTGCTCGCGCTACGCTCCGAAAGCCGGATACTGGTCCTCCTTCAAGTTGGCCAATCCTGAGCTCTTACTTGGCTATATCTCACGAACCCACTGGGAGGAAAAGATTGTCCCCTGGCTGAATCGATTCATGCCCATCGAGGAACAGCGTTGGAAGACGAAGCTGTATGACCCCGAGAAGGAGCGGCAGCTTCTCAGGCAATCGGAAGCAGTGCACCCTCTGAAGGACGTTTTTCAACGAGAGGGCGTGGCTTCGCGCGATCTGTGGTTCTGGGGCGGTTATGATTGGGCTCGTGCCGAAGTCAGGGCCCGTTACCTGCGAGTGATTGAAGGCGCCTGCGAGCGCTATGACCTGGACGGTGTGGAATTGGACTGGGCCCGTCATTACGGTTTCTTCAAGGTAGGGCAGGAACGGCGCAATGTTTCCGTGATGAATGACTTTGTCCACCAGGTGCGCCAGCGTCTGGATTACTATGGAGAACGGCGCGGCCGACCCGTCTTGTTAGCCAGCGGGCGCACGCCCGATTCGCTGGAGCTTTCGCTGTCTCTGGGTTTGGACCCGGAGACGTGGGCTCGGAAAGGGTGGATCGATCTTCTGCTGGCTGGCTCCGGCGGGATGCCGTTCACGATACCAATCGAAGAATGGGTCGCCCTGGGCCACCGCTATGACATCCCTGTTTACGGATGTCTGGATCGCATTTACGTACCATTTCAGACCGGACGGCCCAAGTGGGACGTTCGGGACCCTGAAATGGAAGGAGGCTTGGCTTCCAACTACGAAGCCGTTGACGCCGCCAGCTACCGCTTCTGGGAGGCGGGGGCCGACGGCATCTGTCTCTATGACTGGCACACTCACCACGGCCCCACCAACCCCGCAGATTACGGCAGGATGCCTTCGATAGAAGACTCGAAAGCATTGGTCCGGCGGAACAAGCTCTACCGGATTGACCCCGGCTACGCCCGGCTCGGCTGCCTGGCCGACGGGTGCTTGGCCAGCCAGCTCCCCCGGGCTTTTACCACCCAGTCGGGTCCGGCAGACGCCGCCTTCCAGTTGAAGATCGCCGATGATCCAACCCGCGCGTCGGAAGTTTTTGTGCAAGCCCAATACAGTACCGCCGATTCGACGCGCCCTCCGGCCATTGCGAGTTGGGACCTTGAGCGGGCCGAGGGAACGGACCCCCGGCGATTCAAGTGGGAGCTCAACGGGATCTCCCTTTCCGAGCCCGCAGAAGCGAACGTCAAACGCTACGGAGGGTACGGCATCGGTTGGGTAGATGAAGCAGGCTGGGTTGAATTCAAGATCGATCCGCAGAACTTGAAAAAGGGCACGAACACGCTTCGGGTGAGTGTCGAGCCTCCCATGCAGGGTGACCCCACCATGCCCGTACAGATCGTAGATGTTCGTATCCGAATCGGCTACAGTTGATGTCATATCCCCTGACCGCCTACTCACAAACCCGGTACTGGCCGGCGAAGGGTTCCCCGGCCAGTAACGGCGAGATCAAGATGAGGTAATTAAGACCACCATGAATGCTCTCAGAATCTTGGATCAAGGTGTCCTGTACCGTAACCCCCATCCGGGTCACCGAGCCGTCATCGCCTACGCTCCTTTCGTGCAGCCGCTCTCGGGGGAGGAATTGATCTGCGTCTTCCGGCATGGCCAGGCCATGTACTCCCGCGACGGGATGATTCACCAGCTCCGGTCGAGCGACGGAGGAAAGACGTGGGACCACGAGGGTCCCATTCGCGACGGCTCCCGCGACGACAGCCACTACAATTACCGGGGCGCCCAGATCACGGCGCTCCACGACGGCAGCTTGGTGATGAAGGTGAATCGAGCGGAGCATTCCGACCCGGACCATTTCTATTTCAACCAGGAAACTGGTGGCATCAGCCACTGCCAAACCCTCTATCTCCGCTCCTTCGACGGGGGCAGGACCTGGTCCGACGCGCCGCCGGCCAGCTTGCCGTCCCTGCCTTCCGGACTGGAGCCGGCGGCCGACGGTCCCGCCATCGAACTGGAAGACGGGAACTGGATGCAGATCTTCGAGACCTGGAAGTCCTACGACAATGCCGGCCCTCACCTGAATAAGACCTTCGCCCTTTTCTCCAGCGACGCCGGAAAGAGTTGGGGCGACTGGGTGGACGTGGCCGATGGGACCGCCGTAGACCGCTCCTATTCCCACGGGAGCTTCATCCGCTTGTCCAATGGGCGGCTGTTGGGCTCTCTCTGGACCGGAAACCTGCAAATGACCCAGTTCTTCGATCTCCATTTCGTGACCTCGCTGGACGCGTCGGGGCGGAACTGGAGCCGTCCTCGAGCGTCGAAAATCCTGGGACAGACCAGTGGGCTGGTAGAGATGGGCGCGGGTCGGCTGGTTTTGGTCTATTCTCACCGGGAGAACACGGACCAACCCGGCATCAAGCTCATCTTCTCCGAGGATGGGGGAGAGACCTGGAGCCAGGATCCGGTGGTGGTCTGGGACGCCTACGGCAAGGAGGCGCTGGGCGTTCCCCGGACCGACCGATATCCCAGCAGTCATGACGTCATCGCCTACGGGGCTCCCCAGATCATCGGCCTGACCGCGAATGAGCTTATGGCCAGCTTCTGGTGCACGCAGTCCGGCGACACCCATGCGCGGTACTGTCGGTTGAGGCTGGAAGGGGACTGAGCTGAAACTTGGAAGAGTTGCACGTCGCAGGTTGCAGGCTTTTCGGAGGGGGACTGCAGGCGACGATTGTCCAGCCAGTTGCACTCACGGAGAGCAAAATCTTGCCCGCTCCGGGCGCTCGCTTAGCGATCCGTGGAGACTTCGTGACGCTGGCTGGGAGGGCGCTTCCGGTAGCGGCCCAGAAAATCCACGATGAAGACGTTGGAGATGGAGTTGATGCCGGAATCGAGACTGGACATGGCGGCCACAACCAGGCCCGCCAAGCAGACCGGTAGCTGTTTTGCTCAGCTACGGGCAGCGGGGTGGGCCCGGCCCTGTACCCACCGGCGCTGGAGGCCACCTCAACCGCGCCCCGCCACTTGTGCCGCGCGTCCTCAATAGTAAATAATCCTTTGCAGCAGCAACATCCCCACCTGCCGCCGACCCGGGAAGAGGCCTCAGAAGGTGGCGGCGGGTTGAGCCCGCAGCGTTAGGCCGGACCATCTCGGAGGAGGTTGCGCCTGAGAAACCAAGTCAAGCCGGGAAGGGTTGGCAGCTCGGAAGCAGGTGGTTTTAGGAAATGCCGATTCATCTAATTGAGGGCTCAGGCCAGTGGTACCGGGGCAACGTCCACAGTCACACCACCAATTCGGACGGTCTCTTCAGCCTAAGCGAACTGGCGGAGTGGTACGCTCGCCAGGAGTATGATTTCCTTTTCGTCACCGACCACAACTTGGTCACCGATGTCAGCGGGCACCCATCCCGCGAGATCCTCGTCCTGCCGGGTGCCGAGATCGGGGTCTCATGGCAGGAGACCTTTCCGGCCGAGGTCCTGGCCCTGGGAATCCGCCGGATGGCGAGCCAAATGGCAAGCCCGCAGCGAGTCATCGATGAAGTGCTGCAGCAAGGTGGAGTCCCCTTCCTCTCCCATCCCTCCCTCAGTGGTGTTTCTTCCGCCGCCATCTCCCGATTGAGTGGTCTCGTGGGAATCGAGATCTTCAATGCACCTAACCACTGGAACGGGCGCCGTGGAGATTCCACAGCCCAGTGGGACGAATTGCTGGCCGGGGGGCGTAAGCTCTGGGGCGTGGCCAGTGACGATCGCCACAGCGGAGTCCGTCCCGAGCTGACCTTTGCTCCCCTGGGCCGGCAGCCTTTCCGTGATCAGGCGGAAGCCTGGATCATGGTCTGGGCTCGGACTCGGACTTCCGCCGAAATCTTGGAGGCCATCCGGCAGGGCCGCTTCTACTCCACGACGGGACCTCGAATCGAGGAGATCACAGTAGGGGACGGCGAGATCCGGGTGAAGACCACGCCCGTTCGTTCGGTCTGGTTCGCCTCATCACCCTGGCTGGGTGTCCGTCGGGTGGCGCCGTCGGGTGGCTACCTCAAGGAGGCCCGGGCACCGCTTTCGGCCCTGGCCACTCCCGGCAAGGTTGCAGAGATGACCGAGCGATTTTTGGATCGGGGCTACTGGCAGCGGCCTCGAGTCGTAGGCTGTTACGTCAGGGTCGAGCTGTGGGATGGCGAGGACGGCCGTGCCTGGTCCAATCCGATCGACCTGAGCCAGGAGGGGTAACCGCCGCCGCTTCCGGACGACGGTTCACGGTGACATGGACTCCCCACTGGGGTAAGATGTCCACAACTCGATTCCCACATCTCGGATCTCTTCTTGTGGGAGGAAGAATGGCGACGAAGCCTCTCTCTAACTTCCTGCTGGTTGCTGCTGTGTCCGTCTTCTGGCTGGCTGCCGTCCCGTCCTGGGGACGCACGCTGGTCCAGGAGGGGGAGGAAGCCGCCCGGCGGGAGGAAAGAGAAGATTATTTCCGAAAATGGCTCAGGGAAGACGTGGTCTACATCATCACGGAAGAGGAGAGGGATGTCTTCCAGCGTCTGACCACACCCGAGGAGAAGGAGAAGTTCATCCAGCAGTTCTGGTACCGGCGGGACCCGGACATGAGAACGAGCGCCAACGAGGTCAAGGAAGAGCACTACCGGCGCCTCGCCTTCGTCAACGAGAGGTTCGGCAGCGGCAGGCCGGGTTGGCAGACGGACCGGGGGCGGATCTACGTGATCCACGGCGCGCCGGACGACGTGGAGTCCCACCCCTCCGGGGGCATGTACCGCCGTCCCATGCACGAAGGAGGGGGCTCCACCAACACCTTTCCCTACGAAGTCTGGCGCTACCTGCACATCCCGGGCCTGGGACAGGACCTGGAGCTGGAGTTCGTTGATGTCACCCTCACCGGCGAGTATCGGCTCAGCCTTTATCCCGAAGAGAAGGACGCCCTTCTGCGCGTGCCCGGCGCCGGTCTGACGGTGGCCGAGGAACTGGGACTGACCACCAAGGCCCAGCGTCCGTTCTTCTCTCCGGGCAACCGCGAGTCCTATCCTCTGATGACGCGCCGGGCCAAGGACAGTCCATTTGCCCGCTACGAAACCTATGCCAGGATCCAGGCTCCTCGGGAGATCAAGTATCGGGACCTGAAAGAACTGGTCGATATAAAGGTAAGGTACCAGACGCTTCCGGTCCGCTTCCAGCAGGACTGCTTTAAACTCAACGACGAGCAGGTTCTGGTCCCGGTCACGCTGGAGCTGGACAATCGGGAGTTGAGCTTCGCTCAGGAAAACGGCTCCCATGTGGCCAGGATCGCGGTCTACGGAATCGTCACCAGTATCACCAAGCGAATTGTGGAAGAGTTCGATGACGAGCTCTTCCAGTCCTACCGTCCTGAGGTCCTTCCCCGGAAACTGGAGTCCAGTTCCAACTACCAGAAGATCCTGACCCTGAACGGGAAGATGCGCTACCGATTGGACTTGGTGGTCAAAGATCTGCACAGTGGGCGCATGGGATGGGTGCGTCAGGCCATCGTCCCCCCACGCTATGGAGGGGAGGATCTGAGGGCCAGCTCCCTGATTCTCTCCGACAAGATCTCGCCGCTACAGGAGATCCCCAGGCATGAGATGTTCGTGCTCGGAGACGTGAAGATCCGGCCCCGGCTCGACAGGGACTTCCTGGCTCCGGGACCCCTGGGCGTCTATCTGCAGGTCTACAACGTGGGCGTAGACCAGAGCACACAGGAGCCCTTGATCCGGGCGAGCTACAGGATCACCCGCGGTGCGGAGACGCTGTTGGAGAGGGTGGACGAGGCGGGTGAGTCCATCCAGCTCTTCTCCCCGCAACGGCTGGTGTTGATCAAGGGCCTCCCTCTGCAGGATTTGAAACCGGGTCGCTTCCGGCTGTCCGTCCAGGTCCGGGACCGGATCAAGGGACAGGAGGTCGAGGCAGAGGAGGAGTTTCAGGTGAAGGCTTTGCCGCAGTGGGCGTCCCGCCCCTGAAGGTGGATCGCCTCCCATGCTTTTCCTTCCCTGCCTCCATGGGCGCGGGTACATCCAGGGCTCCATGGTCGGCGCAAAGTTCACAAACCGATCAAGTTGTGCAATCCAAGAGCAAGTCTGGGGACGCTGAGAGAAGATCGGTGGAGGTGGTGCCGACGCCTTGAGCTGTGAATCAAGGAGGGAAGCCGACCCCAACGGGTTTGTGTTTTATAGCCCAGGGCTTCCGAACCCTGGGCTAGGGGGAAGGATCGAGAAGCCATCCCTGTAGGTGCTGCGGGACGCGAGAACCACGCCGCCATCGCGCACCCCCCCGAAAGGAGAGGCCCCAACCCTTACAGGGTTAGAATCAGAAGGGATGGCTGATTGCCCAGGGGGCGTTCGCGAACGGGCGATTCGCGAGGCCTTGGAAATCGTCGATGGAACGGTTATCCCGGGTGAAAACCCGATGCCCCTCACGCTTGGCGTGCGAGAAGCGGGAAGCTGCTTTGCCGAATTGCCGGACTGAGGGTGGGCCTGCCGGCCCTCCGATGAGGATGGGAGAGAAGAGTTGAGCGGACCGCTTCCGGCGTTGGAAACCGAGTACAGAGGAGCAAGGGGCAAAGAGGTGGCAAAAACGGGTGTCCTGATTCTCCTGTGCGCTTTGGGCAGTTGCACGCAGGACGCAGGGGAATCGGAAAGAGTTTCCGCCGTTCCGGAAGTGACGCTCGGCGAGCCGGTGATCGTGGCCGTGAGCCCGCCCGGCGAAAAGCGCTGGGGTTTTTACCAATTCCCCGATATGTGGCGGGGCCGTGGCGGCCAGATCTACTTGGCGATGAACGTGGGGGAAGATGCGGAAGTCGGCGTACATCAGCCGACAAAGCTTTTCGTCTCCCGGGATGAGGGCCAGTCCTGGCAGCCGATCCCCGAGGATCAAGTTGATTTCTCGCCCGATATCGTGACGCTGCCGACCGGAGAGCAGGTCGCCTTCGGTACTGAGAAGTACGTCTATCATTACTCCAGCTACGGTCACCGGAATCGAGAAGAGATCTCCCTTGACGAACTGGGTTTGAACCCGGTCATGACCTTTCGAGACGCCTGGGATGTCCAGGTTTTCTCCTACTATCGCTACGCCGATCTCCCCCAGCGGATCCGTCGATTTCCCCTGACAGCACGTGCCGGACGCGACGCTCCCTGGCAAAACGAGTACGGCACCGTTGAGCCTTCGGACATGCTGTTGGGTGTCCTGGTCGAGGCGAAAGATGCCGCCGGGGAGTGGCATGATTTGCCACGAGTGGTGAGAGTCAGCCCTTATTATCAGACTGGCAGTATTTTCCGACCGCCGGACTGGCCCAAGGTGGTCCTGGCTCTGGCGGACGGCACTCTTCTCTGGGCCCACTCGACGCAAGATCCACGCTTTGCAAGGACATTTTTTCGGGTTCAGTGCCTGGCCTCGAGCGATGGAGGGCGAAGCTGGCAAGTCCGTGGGACCATTGCCGACCAGGCCGGCCTGGCGACCTTCGGATACGGCTGTGGTGAGCAATCGATCGAGCGCATGCCCAGTGGTGACTTGCTGTGCGTCATGCGGACGCAACTGGGTGGCGATCCCAGGGCCAGTAACTATCTGGCGGCGGCGCGCTCTTCCGATGGCGGCCGCACCTGGACGCCCCCCCGCCGGCTGGCTGCGTTCAGTGTCACTCCGCATCTTCGCCGGCTGGAAAACGGGGCGGTGGCGGTGGTCTACGGCCGACCCGGAGTGCACGTCCGGGCCTCGGCGGACAGCGGCCGGACTTGGAGCGGCGCTCTCTCCCTGGTGGGGCCAGCCGAGGCGGAGCTGCTGGCGATGTCCCCTGAGGATCGGTGGGACTTGAGCGGGAAAATCAGCTGCAGCAACACTGACGTCGTCATCACCGGTGCGGATCGTTTCCTGGTCGCGTATTCGGACTTCCGCCATCTGGACGGCCAGGGCCGGCGGCGCAAGGCGATCAAAGTGAGAGAAGTGGTCGTAATGTAAGTGAAGGGTCGGCACGTCACCGACATCGCAGAGAAGGCTGGATCATCAACGTGTCCCTTCTGACTCTACTCGAGCCGCACGACTCACCTTGATTCGAACAGCGTAGATTTCATTCCACTCCGGGGAGTCCCCCGGAACACCCTTCCAACCCCCGGGGATACGATCGTAAACCAGGAAAATCATGCTGGGTTCCAGCTCGATCATGTCCATATAGGCCGAGCTGGTGCGGGGAGCTCCGCCTGGATCAATCGGCTTGGCCGGGTGATTCCGGTTGTGGTGCGCCTGCAGGTCGATGGAGTGCCACTGCTCTCCCCGGCCATCCGAACAGAGCCAGAGAAAAAGTCCGGGCCGCCCTCCGGCTAACGCGAGGACGCCGTTGGAAAGACGCGTCAGGCGCGGGTTGACCGAGCCCGTCCCTTCCGGCAATGCTTTAGGACGGCTCCAGGTCCGGCCATGATCGCGGCTGACGCTGCGGTGATAAGGAGAGGGAACACCCACTCGAAATACGCAAAGCAGATCCCCGTTTTCGAGCTTCGCCAGCGAGGCTTCGGCGGCACCCTCCGCCCCCTGAGGGACGTCTTCACCGCGGGCCACCAGCCCCTGTACCGACCACTCTCTCCCTCCGTCGGCCGATCGGACCATCATCAAACTCAGCCGGGGAGAGGTGGTCTTGGGATGGCGCGGAGGATCTCCGGCCCAGCCCCCAAAAATCGTTGTGGCCAGGGTGCCATCGGCCAAAGTAATGACGTTGCCCCAGAAGTACATGTAGGGCTGACCATAAGTCATCTGGTGAATCCGGCGAGGAACGCCGGTGACACGCACCGCTCCCAGTTCCGTCACCACCTGATTCGAGCGGGCACGTAGCACGATCAAAGAACCTGTGAAATCCTTGTGCTCGCTGTCCAGGAAGTAAACCGCGTCGTAAGGAAGAAAAAACGCCTCACCCTTCCTGGCCCAACCCGCCACCCAACCCGCCTGCGCGACCGGCCAGCGTCTGCCCCAGCTATGTCCGCGATCCGTGCTGCGAGTCAGATGCATGACGTTGAAGGGCTGGTAGATGTCTGATTGGACGTTGATGGCCATCACCAGTTCGCCCCCACCCAGATTGGCCAGCGTGGGCCGCCAGAGAAATCCCTTATCCCGCGCGACCACCGCTGGAAGGCTGATCTCTCCTTCCAATCCCTTTAGTTGAAAGCGTTCGCCGTACAGCGGAATCGCGGTGAGCATCAGAAGAGAGACAAGCGTGGTTGCGCGCCAACCGGGGTGGGTTTGCATCGATGATATGTGTTTGCCTGGACTCAATCGCCCGCTGTTTTCTGAGTCTTCAGCCGGGACTGTTTTCCTGCCGCCGCGGAAGGAATTGGTCGAAAAAAAGGGTGGGGCGAGCCGCTCACTCGCCCCACCCGATCCGGATCTATCACCAACGTCAATGGTGGGGAGGAACTCGTCCTGGAGGCCGCATCAGATCAGAATGAGTACCTCACACCGATCTGGACTCGGCGCATCGGCCAGGCACTCAGCAGCCGGGTGGCGCTGGGCTGGGTGACATCGACGGTGGATCCTCCGTAGAAGTTGGGGTGGTTGGTGGCATTGAACATCTCCACGCGAAACTCGACGCGGTGCTCTTCGTGGACTGTGAAAATCTTACCGATGCCCAGATCCAGGTTCGCGTAGTTAGGTCCCTCGATGACGTTTCGAGGCACATTGCCCTGCCGCCCCGGGGGTGGTGCCACAAAGGCTGCGGTGTCAAACCATTGGGAACGTGATCGCGCTGACTTGGGCAGGTTGGCTTCTTTTTTCGTAGAGGCCAAGTCGGGCCGGAGAAAGGGGCCCCAATGGACGTTTATCGGGCCTCCCGAGTTGGCGTCAAAGATGTGGCTCAGTCTCCAACCTCCCAGCACGGCGTCGAGTCCCCGGTTCCAGCTTGAGCCCCAGCGCCGGTTCCGGCCGAAGGGCAGCTCAAAGATTCCTGAAAAGTTGACGTTGTGCCGCAGATTGGCTTGACCGAGTCCCCACTCTTGATCCTTGCGATACAGATGGGCCACGGTGCTGTTCGCCGCGGCGTCGAAACGCTCGGGAGTGTCGTTCATCAACTTGCCCCAGGTGTAATTGGCGCGGAAGGCAAGGCCCCGGCTGAAACGCTTCTGGAGTATCACCTGCATGGAGTTGTAGCGGCTGTCGGCACCGCTGGTATTGAGTCTAAGGTTGGTTCCGAGCGCGAAGTCGTCCCGGCCGTAAATGGGTGCGAACAAACGGCCCGGGTGTTCGAAGTCGAGGTGCGCGCCGCGGGCACCCGCGTAGACGACCTCCAAGGCCATGTCACGCGCGATCTCCTTCTGGATCGTGAAATTCCAATGCTGAGTATAGGCGTTCTGCCAGCCGGCTTCCGGTACTCGGATATTTCCCGGGATGTAATACTCTTCCGTCCCCAGTTCGGGTTGGACATCGGCGAAGCGTCTGGGGAATGGTGGCTTGCCTCCCCAGACGCCGTAGTTTAGCCAAGCCTGCCACGGTGCCGCCTGCCAGTTGCGAGCCACCGCGTACCCCATGGGGCTGCCGTAGAAGACGCCATAACCTGCGCGAACCACCATGTCGCTTCCGCCAAAGGGCCGATAGGCCAGTCCCACACGCGGCGAGAAGTCCAGCTTGTCGGCGCCAAGAAAGGTGGTGGAGGGACCCGTGAAGCGGTGGGGAAACTTCAAGGAAGCCGTTTGTTTCGGCGACAACTGTGCTTCCAGGGCGCTCGGGTAGACGACGATGTCGTCGACCAGATCGTAGTGGATGATCCGATCTTGCAACGACGTATAAGGTGGGGAGTAGTCGTAACGAACTCCCAGGTTCAAGGTCAGGTTGGGAATGACTTTCCAATCGTCATGAATGAACCAGCTGGTCTGGCTTCTCTTGGCTCCCGACCACCTCGGAATGAACTGGAAGCCCCCTATGCTGTATTCGCCCATGAAAAAGTCCGCACTGCGGTTTCCAGTGATTTGGGCGTAGCCGATCCAGTACATTCCGGCAGCGCCGTTGGTTGCCAGCACCCGGGCGCGGTCGTGGAGGATGTCCACACCGACTTTGACGTAGTGGTCGCCATGGGTCACGCTGATGATATTGGTCAGATTGTAGGCTTCCTCCGAACGGGTCAGGTTGCCGCCGGAGAAGTGGCCGAAGAAGGTGGCGGCTCCCGGTGTGGGACCCGCGCCGAACCCGCTCACGGTCACTCGGGGCGCACCAAATAGATGGCCTTGGTCATCGGGAGGATGGTGGGAAAAACCCAGCTCCTTCGACCAATTCTTGGACAGGTCCGTGCCCAGAAACTTGTAAGAGTTGGACCACGTATAACCGGCCCTAGTCTCCAGGACCAAGCTCGGACTCATGGCCCAGGTGTAGCCGACTACGGTCGCGGTGTTCCCGGCATCCTGATTGACGTCGCTGATCCGGTCGCAACCGACGCCACAGTCGAGTGCGGGGGAGATCAGCTGCTGGTCCTGCGTCCACATTACTGAGGAGAACAGGGTATGGTTTTCGGCGAGTTCGTGATCCCCTCGAAGCACCCAGTTCGGATACTCCCGGTCGAAGGGAAAATTGCCGGTCCAGTTGACGGTCCCGTCCAGGTCCTGGTTGGGCCCCGGCACGATGCCCAACATCTTCTGGGTTCCCAAACCCATCCGCGACCGCGGGATGATGCCATTGGGGAAAGGCTCACCGGTGAGCGGATCGATGGGCGAAGTGCCCCAGAGTGACTGGGAGAAGTCCCCGGCTCGCTCCGCATCGGGCAGCGTATAGAAGCGAGCGACTTTCTCGCTCGGACTCTTGAACTTCTCGTAGGCCAGGAAGAAAAAGCTCCGGTCGCGGCCGTCGTAAAGCCCGGGCAACCAGACGGGTCCCCCGATGCTTCCCCCATATTGATCTTCCTTGTACTCGGGTTTCGTGCGGGCGAAAGCCGGGACGGCGGACCATCTTCCCCGGCGCGCGAATTCGTAGACGCTTCCATGAAACTCGTTGGTGCCTGATTTGGTTCTCAGCTCCACCACCGCCCCCATGGCGCGGCCGTATTCAGCCGAATACTGATGGCGGATCAGCTGAAACTCCTCGATGGCGTCGATCGGCGGCTTGACCGTCATGTCCGCGTTATAGTTGGCCATGCTTCGAAAGCCGTCGATCCGGTAATCGTTGTCTCGAGCGCGGGCGCCGCCCGCCACGAGATTGGTCTGCTGATATCCGATCCCCGCCGGAGCTTTCGTCGACACACCGGCCGTCAGACCCGTCAACTCCAGGAAGTTTCGCCCATAAAGCGGCAGGTCCAGGATTTCACGGTTTTGAACCACCGTCTCCAGAGACGAGGTCTCGGAGCGCACCAGGGGTGCAGCCCCCTGCACTGTCACCGAGTCGCTGATCTCGCCCACTTCCAGGACCAGGTCCACCCGCACGGTCTGCCCGGTCGTGATTAAAATGTCCGGGGCCACGGCAACCTTGAAACCCGGCATCTCGGCTCGTACTTCGTAAAGGCCCACGCGGTTCAAGCGGATGACCTGGTAGTCACCCGTGTCGTTGGTAACGGCCTCGCGCTGGTCATTGGTGAGCAGATGGCGGGCCGTTACGCTCACTCCAGGAATCAGTCCACCCCCGGTGTCCTGGACCGTTCCCACAATAGTCTGGCTGGTTTGGCCCAAAAGAGCAGACCCGCACAGGTACACTACCGCTACCCCTGAAAGAAGGATCGAAAGTCTTCCGCGGTTCATGATTTTAACCTCCAATGTTTACACGCTGGGATGCAACCTCAACCTTATAATTTATCTAATCAGGCATTCCAAAAAATCGCACATCTCCGCCCCTGAGCTGTGGACCTAACCGCGGTTGAAGGCCGACTGAAACACTGTGTATAATGAGCTTCGTGTGGTGAGTTTCGACCGCTGTTTCGCTGGTCGGCGGGAAGTCCTGAGAGAGCGTCGGAAAAGCTGTGGAAGTGAGCGATAATCAAGCGAGTTGATCAGGATCGGATCGTAGGAATTTAACAGACCCATAATTACCCTCTACTATGCACGCAAGCCAGGAGGTATGTCAAGAACAAACTTGCGTGACGGGTCCACGTTGGAACGGGCGGCATTGCACAGTGACCGAGTGGATTTCGCCGCGCAAAGGCGGTGTCGGCACCCTGGATTCCCAGCGGGGCGTCCACGCCCTGCGGTGGCTGGCGTGAAGGGATTCATCGGTTCCGCTGCCCTGATCCTGTTATGCATTACCGTCGGACTGGCCGGGCTGGGGAACCAGGGGGAAAGCGATCTCGCCCGGCTCCACCGGCAAGCCTATGAAGCCCAGCAGGCCGGGGATTATCGGAGGGCGGCCGATAACTACGAGCGGCTGGCTGCCTTGCGCTCCGACATTGCCGAAGTGCACGCTAGCCTGGGCTACCTCTACCGCCTGCTGGGGCAGAAGAAGCAGGCGCTGGGCGCTTTTGGAAGGGCAGCCCGGCTGAAGCCAGGGCTCCCGGGTCCGCACTTATACCTGGGCATTTTGTTCTTTGAGAGCGGCCGCTACGAGGATGCACTGCGACCGCTCAAGAAGGCTCTGGCCTTGAAGCCTGACCCCCAGGTTCATCGCTATCTGGGGTACGTCTACCAGGCGCGATCCAGTTTTCTTGACGCGGTGCCTCACCTGGAAGAGGCGCTGGCCGCCGAGGAGCAGGACGGGGAGATCAGCTACCATCTGAACCGGTGTTACGCTCATCTAGCAAGGCGATTTCACAGTGATCTCGAGCAGAAGTTCCCGAATTCATTCTACGCCCATTTGGCGCGGGCGCACTTCCACATCACCACACAGAATTGGAAAATAGCCCGAGAGGAGTATACTCGGGCCCTGAAAAAACGGCCTCAGGAAAAGCGGCTCCAGCAGAGGATCCGATGGCTGAACGAGCGGGTCTCCGGAGTCGCCTCACTGCTTGCCAGTGGGCCCGAAGATGACCTGATTGACGGTGTCATCCGGTTTCTGGATGCTCCCCCGGCTGAAGCCATCGGGGAAGAAGTCGAGCGTTACCGGGCGCGGGCACATATGTTGCACAGTTCCAACTCCGCTTCGGCCGAGGAGTTCTATTTGCTGGCGGAGGGTTATCAGATCCTGTCCCTTTTGACCAGCTTCACCCTGCAGGCAGGACCCGATCCCTATTGGGACCATATTCTGAAGGCCGAATCCTACGAGGAGCTGGGCGATCTGGAGGGAGCCATCCAAAAGTATCGGGCAGCCTTCTCGCTCAGACCTTCGCTCCGGCGTCTTCAGCTCGCGATCGGGGAACTGCAGTGGAGGCTACGGCGCTATGACGATGCGCTCCCGGCGCTTCAAGAGGGCCTCAAAGCCCACCCGGGCCACTCGCTGGCGGTCTATCAGATCGGGGACATCCTGTTCATGAAGGGAAAGGTCGAGCAGGCCGAAGGACATTTCCTGAAGGCCTTGGATCTTGACCCCAGGATGGTGGATGCGCACCTGGGACTGGAGCGACTCTACGCGGCTCAGGGACAGTACCAGAAGTCTTTGGGTCACCTTCGAAAGGCGCTTGAGATCACTCCCGCCGATGCTTCCCTACACTACAAGCTGTCCGCCACCTACCGGAAACTCGGCCGGAAAGAGGAAGCCGAGAAGGCACTGCGGATTTTCAGAGAGTTGAAACATCGAGAAAGATAAAGTTCCCATCCTTTTGATGACGGCTGTCCTCCTGGGCGGCACCGTGGACGCCCGTCCGGTGGTCTACCAGGAGGCGGGCGTGACCTGGGGTGTGAGCTTCAGGCAGCGGGCATCTCCAACCGAGCACAAATTCCTGATCGAAACCATGGGTGGGGGTGTCGGCGTGCTCGACTTTGATTCGGATGGATTTCTGGACCTTTTCCTGGTCAATGGATTTCCCCTCCAGCGAGCCACTTCGGCGGAAGCTATTTCGATGCCCAAGAGCGGCGTTTACGCGGATCGTCTCTACCGCAACCTCAACGGGGAAGGCTTCCAGGATGTCACGGTTTCCGCCGGAATGGCGGGACGCGGATACGGGATGGGGGTGGCAACGGGTGATTACGACAACGACGGGGACCTGGATGTCTATGTGACACGCTTTGGCCGCAATTCCCTGTACCGGAACGAGGGGATCGGGCGCTTTACCGATGTCACGGCCGGGGCTAGGGTCGCCGGGCAGCTTTGGTCCAGCAGTGCCGCCTTCCTGGACTACGACCGGGACGGTGATCTGGACCTGTATGTGGTCCGATATCTGGATTGGGATTTCGACAACAATCCCTACTGTGGCAAGCCCGGACCTGGCTACCGCAGCTTCTGCATTCCGGACCGCTTTGGCGGGATCTCCGACCTGCTGTATCGCAACAACGGTGATGGTACCTTCACGGATGTGTCCGCTCCCTCGGGCATAGGAGAGTCGCAGGGCAAAGGTTTAGGGGTCGCTTTCGCCGATTACGACCTCGACGGATGGATCGACATCTACGTGGCGAACGATCGCAGCCCCTGCCTTTTGTTCAAGAACAACCGAGACGGAAGCTTTTCTGAAGTCGCTCTGGCCGCCGGGGTGGCCTACAACAGCGACGGAGACACCTTTGGAGGAATGGGAGTCGATTTTCAGGATTATAACAATGACGGCTATCCCGATCTGATCATTACCACCCTGACCGGTGACACGTACGTCGTCTTCGAGAACAACGGGAATGGGAGCTTTACCGATGTGCGCTTTTCCACCGGCATCGCCCAGATGACGCTGGCGTACACAGGCTGGGGAACGCGTTTTTTCGACTACGACAACGACGGCTGGAAAGACATCTTCACGGCCAACAGCCATGTGATGGACAACGTCTCTCTGTACCTGGGCCACGTGGGATACGCCCAGGCGCCCCTTCTGTTCCGGAATCTGGCCAACGGCGCATTCGAAAACGTCTCGCCCAGCAGCGGAACGATTTTTCAGACTCCGCTGGTGAGCCGTGGTGCCGCCTTCGGAGACTTCGACAACGACGGCGACCAGGATATCGTGGTGTCGAATCTGAACGGGCGTCCCAGCCTTCTGTTGAACCAGGGCGGCAACCAAAGGAATTGGATTCTGCTGCGGCTCTTGGGCCGGAAGAGCAATCGATTCGGCGTGGGGGCGCGAATCAAGCTGAGCGCCGGCAGCCTGACCCAGTATTGGACCGTGGGCAGCGCTTCCAGCTACCAATCCGCGAACGACCCTCGGGTCCATTTCGGCTTGGGACAGGCTGAGCGGATTGAAAGTGTGGAGATCCAGTGGCCTTCGGGGATTCAGCAAACTCTGCGGAACCTCCTGCCAAACCAGATCCTGGACGTTACCGAACCGGAGGAGTGACCATCCTGCAACCCTGTTGCGCTGGATCATTCCGGATAGAGACTTCCCGTGCAGGGAAGCCTGAATCGCGAGCGAGGTGTCGGGGACAGCAAGGGGTTGCCACTGGAAAAGTGGAATAAGGTCGAATGTCGAACGCTAAATGCTTAATTTCGAATATCGAACTACCGAACCGCAGAACACCGAACAAGCGAAGTGCCGAAAAGATAGAGATTGTTGTGGCCGCGCTCGATCTGGCCCCGAATCAGCTGTCGAAAGATCTCTTCCTAAAGCTCAAAGGACTCGGTCGAGGACAGACAGCAGCTGGCCAGAAGGCGGGATGAGATTCTTGGATGCACTTTCTCGTTCCTCAAGCTTTTCATTCAACCCGGACCATTCGGCAGTAAGCCAGGCCGTCCTCACACCGTTCTGACAAAGTTGCGGACTCATTCAATGCCGGTGTTATAATTCATACCAAAGTACGTCAGCCGGCGCGTCAGCCGGAGTCAATCTCCAAGCCGTCCCGACGGAGTTCTTATGGAAACAACAGCGGTGGCCACAGCCCAGACTCAGTGGATCGGCGGGCGTTCGGTGCCTTCCCATGGGACCGAAACCCTGCCCATTCGCGATCCCTCGAATTTGGATCATATCGTAGACGTGCCGCGTGGTGATCCAGCGGATGCAGCGGCTGCAGTAGAGGCAGCCGTGGAGGCGGGCCGGGAATGGGGGGCCCTTTCTCCGCCCGCGCGCGCGGTCCAGCTTCGGGAGGCCGCTCGCAAGATGCAGGCCTGCCGGGATGAAGTGGCGCGTCTGCTGACTCGAGAAAACGGCAAGCCCCTGGCCGAGTCCTACGGCGAGCTTGACGCTTCCGTGGGCCTGACCAACC
The DNA here is from genome assembly GCA_965263035.1 of Acidobacteriota bacterium. Classification (GTDB taxonomy): domain Bacteria; phylum Acidobacteriota; class UBA6911; order RPQK01; family JAJDTT01; genus JAJDTT01. Next base: position 992,892 of record OZ253580.1, on the reverse strand, counting down.
AAGTGGCGGAGATTGGAATCTACCTGGACTCGCGCCACCTGGGTTCGCAGGCTGGTGATCTGGTCTTCCAACGTTGGGAGCCACGGGGCGTGGCCGCCTGTATCAGTGTCTGGAACTTTCCCGTGATCGCCTCCGTGGAGCTGGCGGTGTGCAACCTGATGGTCGGCAACACGGTGGTGCTGAAAAGTTCGGAGAAGACCCCTCTCGCCACCCAGCTCCTTTTCGAGCGGGTCTTCGATCACCTGCCTCCTGGGGCCGTCAATCACCTGAATGGCGACGGTCCAACCATGGGAGAGCCGATCGTCCGCCACCCGGACGTGGACATCGTCTGCTTCATCGGAAGCCTCCAGGTAGGTCGCCATATCGGCCGCATCGCCGGAGAGCGGGTGCTGAAAGTCATCCTGGAGCTCGGGGGCAAGGATGCCTTTATCGTCGACGATACAGTGGATCCCGGTGCGGTGGCGCGGCTGGCCGCACGCTGCTCCTTTGCCAACAGCGGACAGATCTGCACTTCGACGGAAAGGATCTACGTCCAGTCTTCCGTGCGGGACGCCTTCGTCGAAAACTTGGTCGACGCGGCCAAGTCTCTCAAAGTGGGGCCGGGGTTGGATCCCTCGACCGAGATGGGCCCGATGATCGACGAGACTCAGCTCTCAAGGGTCCAACAGCACGTCGACAGCGCGGTCCAAGCGGGAGCTGAGGTGCTGGCAGGGGGAGGCAGGCTCGATCGGCCCGGTTTCTTTTATCCCCCCACGGTGCTGGCCAACGTCACGGACGATACGGCCCTGATGTATGAGGAAACGTTTGGTCCGGTGGCCCCGGTGGTGAAGGTAGATTCTTTCGAGGAGGCCATCGAACGGGCCAATGCAACCGAGTACGGGCTCTCGGCCATCGTCTGCACCGAAAGCGCGTCGCGAGCCATGGCCGCCATCGAGAAACTGAAGGCCGGCATGATCAAGATCAACACCGAGCGCGGCCAGGCCCCCGGTGCCCCCGCCGAACCCTTCAAAGGCAGCGGCCTGGGCATCGGCCACGGGATCGAATTTTTGCGCGAGCTGACCGTTCGGAAGTCCGTGCACTGGCGCGCCAAAATCGATGCCTGAAGGCGTGGCAGAGTGGAACCGTCGGGTTTGAGGCGAACTCGCGTACACTGTATCTGTCGCAGGCGTCTCTGCTTTGGCGTCTCGACGATCACTTCTGCTATACCTTGATGGCCTTTCGCTTCCAGTCCTCCCTATCCCTGTACTGGAAGTCAGAATAAGAAACGACAAACCGGTCGGGACCGGTGACGACCACATCCATATTGCTTCAGCTGCTGACCCTGGTTTGGGCGGAGCCGTGTCCGGTGTGGCTCAGGGCCATACGCTCTTCTCCGGACTCGGTCATCAGCTGGGCCTCCGTGGGGCCCACCAGCGGAAAGGCTTCGCTCCAGGTCTTTCCGCTGTCCGCCGAAGCGCGAACATGCTCGCCTGGCCTCCCGTACACGACTGCAACGGTGCCGTTATCCAAGGTGCGCAAGTGGGGCGTGACGCTGAAGGGCGCTATCGCCTCCGGCCTGCTCCAGGTGTAGCCGTTATCCGAGGAGCGCGCGGCGGCCAGCGAATGCGTCACCTTCGTCAAGGGACGCCTTCCCAGCGTGTTGCCCGCCATCCGGGTACGCATGACGCACATTAGACCGAAGTTCCAGACACAGAGACAAGATAACTCCTTGATTATAAAAGGATAAGTCACGAAGCTGCTTTGGTCGTCACTGGGAACGTCTGGATCAGCTCCATCGCCCGTCGCTGCGGCGTCGTCGGTTCCGTCAGTCGTTGCAGCCTCGGACCGTCCGGGTCCGAGGCGGTTCGGCATTGGTGACGGGCGCGTGTCGCCATCTCCGCCATCAGTGTGGCGAAGCTCTGGATCTGCAATCCGTCCTCGGTTTGCCGCTTCGTCTTTTTCCGTTTGGCCGATGCCGACGGCTGGGCCGCCAGCACCGGGTCCCGTCGAGCGCGGTGTGCATCCAGGTCCTCGTCATCGAACAACAACGGGGCCAGGGCCCGGCGCAGATGCCACTGAACGTAGTAGGACAACAGGCACAGGAACAGGTGCGACCGCACCCGCGTCTCCGCCCGATGACGGATGGGACGGATCTGCAAGTCCACGGTCTTCAGAGAGCGGAAGGCCCGCTCCACGTTCGTCAGGTTCTTGTAGCTACGCACCACATCGGCCGTCTTCAGCCGCTCGTCGGGTTCGCTGGTGCGCAGGATGTAGAACCCGTCCAGTTGCGCCTCCCGGGCGATGGCCTCGTTGCGCCGGGCGTACTCGAAGCGCCCGTCTTCGATCACCATCTCGAAGTGCTTGGCCACTTTGTACCGGTTCTTGACCCGGCCCACCTTCTCGGCGATCTGGGGAGCCAGCAAGGGCGTCTTGGTGCGCCGGGCCACCTCCCGGGCGATCTTGGCCAGCTCCTCTTCCGTGGCCGCCAACAGGACCTCGTGTTTGCGGCGCCGATACTCCCCCAGCATCGGGTTGTGGCAGACGACGAGCCGTTCGCCCGGGTAGGCCTCGGTCCGGATCTCCGCCAAGTGACGCTCGTCAAAGATCGAGAGCTGAACCGCTTTGGTTTCCACCAGTTCGCGGATCGCCGTATGGCGCAGGGCCGAGATCCAACCCAGTCCCGGATGGCGCTTCAAATGCTTGATCTGAGTCTCGGTCATCAGGCCGCGGTCCCCCACCAGCACCACCCGCTTCAACCCGAAGCGCTGGCGTACCTTCTCGACTTGATCCGGCACGGTGCCCGGATCCCCCGTATTGCCGGGATAGGCTTGGACGGCCACCGGCCGTCCCGCCGCATCCGCCATCACCCCGTAGACGATGATGGGCCGGCCGCGCTTGCCGTCCCGGCTATGGTCGAACTGCGCCAAGGTACAGGTGTGCCCTTCGTAGAAGCTGCTGGAGACGTCATAAAGGACGTGATCCCCTTCGGCCAGATGTCGCCGGGCCAGTTTCTTCTCGATCCGATTCTGACGTTGGAGCAACCAGTCCATGGCCCCGTACAGGTCGTCCTCATCGGCGTCTTCCACGGAGAGTTCCGACGCCAGGGTGGTGGTGTGCCAGAGCCGCGTGGTGGCGAGCTTGGAGGCGGGATGCAGCAAGCGCTGAACAATCATGGCCAGCACCAAGTCGCGCTGGCGCGAGGGCTTGGGATCGATCAGAGCGGGGAGCTTCAGGCGGCGGATGGCTTTGAGGACCATCTCGACATGGCCATGGGGCAGGGAGCGTTCGATCACGAAGAGCTCATCGGGGTGAACGAGAGGGACGTTCTTGAGGACGAGACGGAGTCGCTCGATCTTGTCCTGAGGCTAGTTGGTGAGGTTGGCGATGGTGGTTTTGCGGACGCGTTTACCCTCGCGCCAGCCTTCGCGCAGGAGGATGGCGGGGCGGGAGTTTCGATTGGGGACGGTGTCGATGTACATGGCAATAGTTAGAGACCATATACCTATTCAATACAACAGAATATACATTCTAGTGTGGTGTCCTGGAAATACGAGTAGATAATCGTGCTAGCTTGTCCAGGATGGATTGGGCTGTGGCGGCCCACACGAAGGGTTTCGCCTCTTGGTTGTATCGATGGGTGAATTCCTCAATCGTCTTCACCAAGTGTCTCACGTTGCGGAACGAGGTGCGCTTGATCGCTCGCTGTGTGATCAAACCGAACCAGCGCTCCACTTGGTTGAGCCAGGAGGCGTAGGTGGGGGTGAAGTGTAAGTGGTAGCGTGGCCGCTTGGCAATCCAGGCCCGGACCCGTGGATGCTTGTGCGTGGCATAGTTGTCGACGACCAAGTGGAGGTCCAGATCGGGCGGCACTTCCCGGTCGATCAACCTCAGAAAGGCCAGGAAGTCCTGGTGGCGGTGGCGCTTCTTGCATTGAGCGATCACGCGACCCGTGGCGGCATCCAGGGCCGCGAAAAGGGTGGTGGTGCCGTGGCGGATGTAATCGTGCGTATATCCTTGAACGTACCCGAGACCCAGGGGCAGGGCCCGTTGGGTCCGGTCCAGGGCCTGGATTTGAGACTTCTCGTCGACGCACAGCACCATGGCGTGGTCGGGGGGATGGAGGTAAAGTCCCACGATATCTCGGACCTTCTCGATGAAGAAGGGGTCGTTGGAGAGCTTGAAGGTCTGGGCCAGATGAGGCTTGATGCCAAAAAGCGAGAACCAGCGCTGCACGGTGGTCTTGGAGACGCCCTCGGCGGCGCCCATCAAGCGCACGCTCCAGTTCTCGGCGTTGGCCGGCTTCTGCTGCAGAGCGCGGCTGATCACCTGGGCGACCTTCTCGTCGTCGTAGCTGCGGGGACGACCGGGACGAAGCTCGTCATGCAAGCCCTGAACGCCGAGTTCGAGGAAGCGTCGACGCCACTTGCCGACGGCTTGGGGCGAAGCCCCGACCCGTTCGGCCACTGCCCGGTTGGTGAGGCCCTCGGCACTGGCCAGGATCATGCGGGCTCGCAGGACCAAGCCGTGAGGCAGACTGGTGGAACGGGCGACTCCCTGGAGTTGATGTCGCTGCTCGTCGCTGAGTACCAAGGGGGGAAGTTTGCGTCCGCGGGGCATAGGCAGTCTCCTTTCTGAATGAGGAACCGCCTATTATTATACACGAACTAACGGGACACTACACTAGTACATGGGAACATATATGAGCTGACTCAAAGCTGTTTCCGCAAGGAAATCAACCACTTAGCTTGATTTTAGGGGGAACACTTCCCGGAACTTCCGATTAGATCCCCGTTGGGCATCCTCTGCATGGATTGCTCGCCACAGCCGTTGCCCCAGTCCGCCAGCTCCGGCAGTTACCCTGCAGGCACAGCATCAGCAAATAGGCGGCCGTGCCAAGTAATCTCTTCGTCATCTTGATCTCCGCGCTGGTAAGAGCTTGACCGTCGCCGGAAGAAACGCGTTGACGGGTCACGGTATCACGGAGCATGCTCTTTAGAGACGCTCTTGCCTGGTGCAGTAGTCAAGCAAACAGGAGAACGAACCATGAAGAATCGGCGAACGTTTCTGAAACAAATGACTGCCGCAACTTGGCTTTCCTCCGTTTCTGCCCACGGCGGCGCCCCTGCCGTTCTGGGCTCCAGTCCGGCTGCTAAGAGAGCGAAGGCCAGGCGGCGAAAGCGTCCCGTTCTTTGGAACAACGACGGCAGTGACATGCTGCAGCCCGCCTACGCAGGCGGTAAGTGGCCGAATCCCCTGAAATCACCCGGCAAGTTCCTGGCGAACACGCTCAGCTATGTGAAGGGGACGGAAGTAGCCAGCATTTTCTACTGTGCCCATGTCAACGAGCCCGACTGGGAGTTCCCACAAGAACACATCGAAGTCCTGGGTCCGAATCCCGTCAGGCATGCAGTCGACTTCGCGCGCCAGAATGGAATGGAGTTTTTTTACTCCATTCGAATGAATGACATCCACGCCTCCCTGTTCCCTCCAAAGGCCTCCTACTGGCCCCCATTCAGGCTCAAACATCCTGAACTGATGTTGGGTTTTATTTCGAGGGAACACTGGGAAAAGAAAACCCTGCCCTGGATTCAACGCTACAGTGAAATCGAGAAGAAACAGGACCTTTACGACCCCCAAGAGATCGTCGAGTTGCGCCGTCAGGCCGAGGAAGATCATCCGCTGGCAGACGTCATCAAACGCAACGGAATGGCTTCTCGCGACGCCCGCTTCTGGGCGGGCTACAACTATGCGCTCCCCGAGGTCCGGGCCCGATACCTGGAGGTGGTGGAAGGAGCCTGCCGCCGCTATGACCTGGATGGAGTGGAACTCGACTGGTGCCGGCACAGCATGTTCTTCAAGCTCGGGGAGCAGCGCCGGAACACGCCCATCATGAACGACTTCGTTCATCAGGTCCGTCAGACACTGGACCACTTCGGGGAAAGGCGAGGACATCCGATTCTACTCGCCGTCCGCCCTCCGGACAGCATCCAGCTGAGCCTGTCGGCCGGACTGGACCCGGAGACCTGGGCTCGCAACCACTGGGTGGATCTCATCATAGGCGGTTCCGGACTGATGCCTTATTCCATCCCTATCCAAGAGTGGGTCCGACTCGGACATCGATACGGTATCCAGGTCTACGGCTGTCTCGACCGTCTCGTGCAACCTTTTCGCACCGGGCGGCCCAAGTTTGACCATCGCGATCCCGAGCTGGAAGACGATGTCGCCTCTGACTACACCGCGGTTGATGCAGCCTCCCACCGGTTTTGGGAAGAGGGAGTAGACGGAATCTACCTCTTTGATTGGCATACCCATCACGGCCCCACCGATCCAAAAGACTACGGTACGGTGCCTCGTGTAGGGGACCCAAAGGCCCTCGTAGGCAAGAACAAGCTCTATGCCATCGACCCGGATCGGCCTTCCAAGACGCGGAATATACCCGGCCAGTTGCCCCGGGTGTTGACCACCCAGTCGGGGTCGAATAGCGTGCGGTTCGCCTTGACCATCGTTGATGAGCCTGATTCCGTGGCGACAGCGACCGTGCTGACCCAATGGAAAGACGCAACCGACGGGGGACGGGCCACCTGGAAACTCAACGGCCGGCCGATCTCCAATCCGCAACCGTCTTCACCGAAAGGGTACATTTCCCCGGAAACCAGCAGGCAGTACACGGAAGCTGGGTACGGCCTGGGTTTTCAAAAAGAAGCCGGCTGGCTGAGCTTCAAAGTGGATCCGCTTACTCTGAGAAAAGGGAACAACGCCTTGGAGCTGACGGTCGATCCTCGACGGGGAGGGGAGCCCTCCGTGCCCGTTGAGTTGCTGCAGGTCCGTGTCTCGCTTGTCTCAGGCGCCTAGAGCCGAGGGGCAAGGGAAAAGGCGCCGAGGCCCGGTGGATCGGAGAATCCGGGCAAGATTCCCCACCGGAGAGCTGATGGTGACCTACTCGCTGGTGGCCGACACCAACGAAAATCCGACTTACCTTACAGCCTTCCAGATCTCCAGGGACGGGGGTAGGAGCTGGGGGCATCGAAACGACCTGATCCCCGACCATCAACCCTGGATCTACCTCCCACGGGACGACGGTTCCCTATTGGCCATACCTTCCCACTTCTACCAGGCGGATCCGGAGGACCGGCACAACCTGCATGCGACCTACTCCCGCTTTGAGCGGGAAGGGAATCGGGTGGTCATGGAACCGGCTGGAACTCGAATGATGGACCTGCCCTGGGCCGTGGATATGTTTCCCAGCCCGATACCGCGGACAAACTGGATCGCGCGGGTCAAACTGGACGGCAGCGCCTTCGAACGGGAAGGCCGGCTTTTCGCCACCGGATACATCAGTACGAAAGCCTACCCTCAGGAACTGATGAGCAGCTTGCTGTCTGTCTCCGATGACGGCGGGCGAACCTAGCCCGGATATCTCAGTGCGCCGTGGAAAGGCGCTTTCTCCCAGCGGGTGCGAAACCCGCCCGGCAACTGTCGCTCCAGCCGGTAGCAGTCGGAGCGGTTCATGGAGGCAACGATATGGACTGAAGCACTCCGATGTCAAAGGGTCGCTTTAGGCGACTCAGCGAGTCCGCAGGCCGTAGCTTGAGCGAACGCTGAGCAGGCCTCGAAACGGGTAATGCGGAAGCCGACCCGCCTGAGAAACGCACGAAGGCTGCCAGCGGCCGGGAAGCGAGCGACGGAAGCACCGGCCGGTTCCGCCGGGGTAATGGCGGTGGCATGTGGACAAGAGGGAGACAGCAGCAACACGGGAAGCCCCGCCGGTGGCGTGGCACGCGTCAACCGGGAACCCGTGAGGGCCAGCCTGGGCCGTCGGGGTGGCGGAGAGGCCCGTAGTACTGGAGAAGCCGGGTAACGCCGGTGGAGGGAAGGGGCCTTGGTTCGAGAACCGCGTTGGACGGGGAAAAGGACGTGAAGACTGGTGAGAACCTAGTAGCTTCAGAGAAAGTTCAGAGACTCCGGAAGACGCTCCATGCGAGCATCGAAGGAGGCTCCGGGCTTCCGGTTCTACTCGCTGTGCGACAAGGTGTGGCGGTTGGACGTGCTCCGTGTGGCCTGGCAGGAGGTCCGCCGCAACGGCGGGTCGGCCGGGGTGGACGGGGAGGCGATCGCCGACATCGAGTCGTCGGGGGTGGACGGGTGGCTCGGGGAACTGGCGCGGGACCTGAAGGAAGGGACCTACCGGCCCAACGCGGTGCGGCAGGTTCTGATCCCGAAGAAGCAACGCGGGAAGTTCCGGCCTTTGGGCATTCCGTGTGTGCGGGATCGGGTGGCGCAGACGGCGGCAATGTTGGTGTTGTCGCCGATCTTCGAAGCCGATCTGGCCCCGGAACAATATGCCTATCGGCCGGGCCGGAGCGCGGGCGATGCCGTCAAGCACGTGCACCGACTGCTGAACCGGGGCCACCGCGAGGTGGTGGACGCCGACCTGACGGACTACTTCGGCCAGATCCCCCATGCCCAACTGATCAAGTCCGTGGCCCGCCGCATCAGTGATGGGCGGGTGGTGGGTTGGATCAAGGTTTGGTTGGAGATGGCGGTGGAGGAAGAGGACGGCTGCGGCGGACGACGCCGAACGACCCGGGCGCGGCAAGAGAGGAAAGGGACCCCGCAAGGGGCGCCCATCTCACCGCTGCTGAGCAACTTGTACATGCGACGCTTCATTCTGGGCTGGAAGGGACTGGGCTACGCTCGGCGCTTCAAGGCGGAAATCGTCAACTACGCAGACGACTTTGTGGTCCTGGGCCAAGCTCCGGCCGCGATCATGCGGACGGCGGTCGAGGATTTGGTGAAGCGTCTGAAGCTGGCGTTGAACGCGGAGAAGACCCGAGAGGTGCGGGTGCCGGAGGAACCGCTGGAGTTCCTCGGCTACCGGATTGGGCGCAACTACCGCCGGGATACGGGGCGAGCCTACATTGGGACGCGCCCGAGCCCGGCGAGCGTTCAGAGCCTCTGCCGCAGGGTGAGCGCGTTGACCGAGAGACGCTATGGACTCCTGGAACCCGAGCGAGTCGTGGGACGCCTCAACCGGCTTCTGAACGGTTGGGCGAACTACTTCTCGTTGGGTCAGGTGAGTCCCGCTTATGCGACGATCGATCGGCACGCGACCCGGCGGCTGCGCCAGTGGCTGAGCCGCAAGCACAAGGTGAGGGCCGGGAAGACGGTGCGCTTCCCGGACAAGCGACTCTGGAAGGAGTGGGAGCTCACTCGTCTTGGTCCGCGAACGGCCAGCTTTCCGTGGGCGCGCGTATGATCTCGTCCGAGAGCCGGATGCGTTAGTAGCGCACGTCCGGTTCGATGAGCGGGGAGAGGAAACGGGGTCACGGTGGAGATTGAGGCACCGGCATGAGGGCGAAAGCCGCCGGCAACAGCGACTCCCTACCACCTACGGCCGTCGCGCCTCTCCTCGACTCTACTCAGTAGAACAATAAACGGAAGTTGAACCGTCGTCTGGGTGATTCTTTATCCATACGAGTTCAAGAGGCAGTTTTCGTGCTCGAACGTGCCGACCAACGGCCAGATGCAGCGCTTCTCCAGAGCCTTTTGACGCCCATCCTGCGCTTCTGAGCGACGACTCTCGACCCGGTGCCCACTCCGGGGCGCAGTCCATCCTGGGGACTCCCAAGTCGCCATCGTCCAAAGAGTTCTTTCCATCCGTTGCTAACAGCGAAGCGGGAGGGCTTGCACTTGCGTCAGAGCCGTCCTCAACAGCGCCGCATACGGATAGCTCTCGGAAAAGGACAACCAGACCTTGCGGCTGGTGATCCGGACCTGTGCCCCGATCTTCAGCAATCTCACCCGCAGGGTCCAGCTCTGCGCCCGCGCCAGCTTCGTCCCCGCCAGCCCCACCCGTCGCAACGTCTCCATCATCACGTAGGCGAATGCCGAGAAATACAACCGCAGTTGATTCCCCGCCAGCTTCCGGGTCGACGTGCGGTCCGCAAACAGACCCATCTGCTGTTCCTTTATCCGATTCTCCATGCTCTCCCCGCGCGCAGTAGACCTCCTCGTACAATCTTCGCCCTTCGCATTCCTGGACCGGCACCGAAGTCACGATGAACCGCGGGTTCTTTCCCCGGGGCAGGTGCTCCACCTTCGCCACCACCCGGCGCTCGCAGGACCAACTCTTGTGCGTCTGATAGCGCAGTTCCTGGAACTGCCTCACGGCCTTGCCCATCGCCTGCTGCAACTTCCGGACGGTCTCCATCCGGGTCGCGATCCTCCGCTTCAGCCGATCGTTCTGCGCCAACCCCAGGACGTAATCGATCCCTTCCTTCTCGCACCAGACCATCAACTCGTCGTTGGAGAAGGCACTGTCCCCTCGAACCGTGATCCGGACCTGGGGCCACGCTTCACGCAGCCGCCTCACGATCGGTTCCAACTCCGCCACCACCCCGTGGGCCGCGCCTCGATCCGCCGTGCGCAGCCGCGCACACAACAGATGTTCCCCACAGAAGACGTACAGCGGCAGGTAGCAGTAGCGTTTGTAATAGCCGTGGAAGAACCGTCCCTCCTGCTTCCCATGCAGCGGATCGTCCGTGGCGTCTACATCCAGGATCACCTCCTCCGGGGGCTCCGGATGCGCTTCCACAAACACCTCCAGCAGCAGCTCGTCCATCCTCGCCGGGTCGGCCACGATCTTCTTGTACGCGCCCTCCGGTCCCTCCAACGGGGTCCGCTCCAGTCGGTTCAGGGTGCTCTTGCCTGCCAGCGGTTTGCCTCGATCCGACTCCACGCGCCGGAACTCCCCCGTCAGGTCGTCCCGGTCGCACAGTAGCGCCAGGAGCCGGTCCCGGCACAACTCGTCGTGGTCGTTGAGATCCTCGTAGCCCAGGCACAGCCCCAGCACCCGCTGTTTGATCAACGCCACGACGGAGTGTTCGATCCGATCCGGATCCCGATGATCGGTGAAGCATTCGCTCAGCCGACCCAGAATCCGGGTCCGCTGCTCCACTTCACGCAAGAGCACGCCACCGGCGTCGGAGGTGATCTCGCCGCCGTCGAACCGGCCCACGACGTCCCGTCCGTCCAGGCCCTGAAATCTGAGCTTTGTTCTGGTACACTCTGCGGTCATAAGGTCGCGTCCCTTCTGCTTTGTAAGTTATTGATACCACAACACTTATAGCAGAATACGCGGCCTTTATCAATCTTTCTGTTGAGATATCCGGGCTAGCCGTGTCGCTGGCCATAGCCCTGTTCCCGGTTGGATCTCTGCTGTAAGATTCATCCTTGGACTTCTCGAACGGGAGGAAATCATGATCGACCAGTGCAATCACAGGCCAAGGTACGGGAAAAGGATCGTGTTTCTCCTCGCGCCCTGGCTGTGGGCTTCCGGTTTTGCACCGCAACCCCACCTTCTTGCCACCGGAGAAACGACGAAGGTGAGGTTGCAGCGCCTGACCGTTCGTCTGGGACAGCCGATCCAGGTGACCCAAACCATCGGTCATGCCTGGTTTCCAACTCTGGCCAAATTTCCGTCCGGCGAATTGATCGTGACCTATGCCGTGTCAGCGGATTCCAACGCGAATCCCTATTCGGTTCGCGCCTTTCAGATCTCCAGAAATGGCGGCCACAACTGGGGCCACCGCTATGACCTCATCACGGACCTTCAACCAGCCATTTACGTACCTCAGGGGGAGGGATCTCTACTGGCCATCCTGGCCCACCTCTACCAGCCCGAGCGGGAGGAAAGACACAACCTTCACACCAGCTACAACCTGTTCGAACGCGGTGGGAGCAGCGTTGTTGTAGAACCGGCCGGCGTGCGGGTGGTGGACTGGCCCTGGCCGGTGGGCACGTTTCCGAGCCAGATGCCTCGAACCAACTGGATTGCCCGACTGAAGTTTTGTGGCGATGCCCTTCAGATGGGCGATCGCCTCCTGGCCACCGGGTACATGAGGACCGGGGGGAACCTGGAGCCTCGAAAGGAAGAGAAGGTGATCAGCCTGCTCTTTGCTTCTGAGGATAAGGGACGGACATGGCGCTACTTCTCAACCGTGGCTGATCCTTTTGTGATGACTGCTGACGCCAGGAGGCGGGATCCTGAAGACTCGCGTTACCAGGGTCGACCCTGGCCTCAGGAACTCCTGGAAGCCAGTGAGACATCGATGATCCGGCTGGCCGATGGAGACCTCATGGCTGTGTTTCGAGTCGGCAGTTTATTGGACCTGGGCCGGGCCTACAGCGGCGATGGAGGCCGTTCCTGGACCCAGGTGGAACCCATCCCCCCCTTCAGCGTGGAGCCGAGTATGGTTCGCACCCAGAACGACACCATCGTGCTCTCCAGCGGCCGCCCCGGTATACGTGTATGGTTCTCCATCGACGCCCGTGCGCAGACCTGGCAGGACATCGACATCCTCGAACATCACAACCGCTGGGCTCCGGACGCCAGCTACCGCATTTCCCAGCAGGGCCAAAGGGGCGGAAGGGGTCAGACCACCTCTTACACGGAGATCGTGGAGATCTCGGCCAACCGGCTTCTGCTGGTGTACGACCGCGCTCCCTTCGGCTGGGATCCGACGCCCGTCGATTCCGGTGAACGGAGCCGCATTTTCGTTTTACCGATCGAGGTGCAGCGCGATTGACCGGGGAGCTGGCCGTGGTCTTGTGTAAAAGCTCCCCTGGTGATTGGAGCGGACGAAATGCGAAATCGACGAACGTTTCTGAAACGGGCAGCCGGGCTGACCATACTGGCTTCCGGAGCGCGGCGCGGTCGGGCAAAAGGCAGCCGGCGAGAGACGGTTGAGGGCAGGGAGACATGAATATGCCTGCGCTGGGTCAAAATTTGGAAGATTCGTTCCGCAGAGCCTGCACTCAGGTTGCTGATTCATCGAATGTTAATGTCTTGGACAGAGAAAAAGACACCAGCCAGATAGGAGCCAGATACGAGGGAGTTACCGCGAAATACGGCGGCACTCAGGGACAAAATATCGGGCTGAAGAGGCGAGGAGATTTCTGGGAGCTGACCGCGGCGTGGTGCACTGGCCCTCCATATTTGAAGTAGCCGTCAGCTTCAGCGTGAGAACTCTCGGAATTCTGGTTTGTCGACCCGGGATAACCGCCGCCAATAGGCTGGGCTCGCGAGGGCCGTTGCGGCTGGCTGAAGAATTATCGCCGAATCTCGTCAACTTGCTCAGCTATCCTCGTCCTTTCTGCGTGCTAATGGTGCTAGGATTTCCTTGGGGATTATATACGAAAGTGCCGAAAAAGTTGCCCGTAGGGGTTGATAATGCCGGTACTTTCCTATAGAATATGTCTTGTAAGTCAGGAGGATGCAATGAGTTACGAGACACGGAACAAGGCACCCGGCAAGGCGTTCCGAGAGGGACTTTCACTTCGCGGATTCTTCAAGAGATTTCCCGACGATAAAGCCGCTGAGGAATGGTTCATAAAGCAGCGGTGGCCGGAGGAAGTCTGTTGCGTCCATTGCGGCTCCACCAACGTCCAGACCGGAGCCAAGCATCCTTCCATGCCGTATCGTTGCCGCGATTGCGGCAAGCGGTTCAGCGTCCGGGTCGGGACGGTTATGCAGTCCTCCAAACTCGGCTATCAGACTTGGTTGCTTGCGACCTACCTCCTTACTACCAGCCTCAAGAGCGTTTCCTCCATGAAGCTGCATCGTGACCTGGACGTAACACAGAAGACGGCTTGGCACCTTGCTCACCGGATACGGAAAGGTCTGAACCTGACTGGAATGGCCCTGTTCTCCGGCCCGGTCGAGGCTGACGAGGCGTATCTCGGCGGAAAGCGGAAGCATATGCCGAAGGCCAAACGCGCCAAACTGGAGGGACGTGGAGCCGTTGGAAAGACGGCCGTGGCTGCCGTCAAAGATCGCCCCTCCAACCAAGTGTCGGCCCGAGTCGTCCCTGACACCAAGTCTGAAACCCTCTCCCGTTTCGTCTTGGAGCACGTGGGAGAAGATGCCAAGATCTACACGGACGATTCAACCTCTTACGGCCGGCTTGTCCATCACGAGACGGTCAGACATTCTCTTCAGGAGTACGTCAAAGGCAACTGCCACACCAACGGAGCCGAATCATTCTGGTCCATGTTGAAGCGGAGTTACCACGGAACCTTTCACCACTTCTCGGAACAGCACACCGACCGATACGTTGGAGAGTTTGCCGCACGTCACAACCTAAGGCGCATGGACACGTTGGATCAAATGGCCCTGGTCGCTGACCGGATGGTGGGAAAGCGGCTGCGTTACAAGGATTTGGTGGGTTGAACGAAAATCGACTGATCTTTGGAGACCACCTTGAAGTCATGCGGGAGGATGTCCCGGATGAATCCGTTGGGAACACACCCAATACATTGGCCTTCCCCATACCATCACACACGCTCAGGAGCTTGCCGGCATCGATAAATTCCGGTTTGAGAGGTGGGCTGCTGCTCTGGTGGACGGTATGGAGCCGAACCGAATCCAGAGACGGGATGGCGGAATTGACGGCGTGGGACGGCTCCCGATCCGCAAGGGCCGGTTCATTGACATCGTTTCTCAGGTCAAAGGCGGCTCTACCAATCCCGGACACGTCCAAGCCTTCAACGGCGCACGTCAACAGGCCGGAGCTGATCTCGGCATCTTCACCTGCTTTCGAGACAGAGTGACCAACGGCATGAGAAATGCCGCCGTCAACGCCGGACGCTTCATGGACCTGCCCAAGATTCAAATCTACACGCCGGAAGACTACTTTGAGGGGAAGCAACCTAGCCTGCATTTCTCATCAGTAGAACAATAAACGGAAGTTGAACCGTCGTCTGGGTGATTCTTTATCCATACGAGTTCAAGAGGCAGTTTTCGTGCTCGAACGTGCCGACCAACGGCCAGATGCAGCGCTTCTCCAGAGCCTTTTGACGCCCATCCTGCGCTTCTGAGCGACGACTCTCGACCCGGTGCCCACTCCGGGGCGCAGTCCATCCTGGGGACTCCCAAGTCGCCATCGTCCAAAGAGTTCTTTCCATCCGTTGCTAACAGCGAAGCGGGAGGGCTTGCACTTGCGTCAGAGCCGTCCTCAACAGCGCCGCATACGGATAGCTCTCGGAAAAGGACAACCAGACCTTGCGGCTGGTGATCCGGACCTGTGCCCCGATCTTCAGCAATCTCACCCGCAGGGTCCAGCTCTGCGCCCGCGCCAGCTTCGTCCCCGCCAGCCCCACCCGTCGCAACGTCTCCATCATCACGTAGGCGAATGCCGAGAAATACAACCGCAGTTGATTCCCCGCCAGCTTCCGGGTCGACGTGCGGTCCGCAAACAGACCCATCTGCTGTTCCTTTATCCGATTCTCCATGTCTCCCCGCGCGCAGTAGACCTCCTCGTACAATCTTCGCCCATCGCATTCCTGGACCGGGACCGAAGTCACGATGAATCGCGGGTTCTTTCCCCGGGGCAGGTGCTCCACCTTCGCCACCACCCGGCGCTCGCACGACCAACTCTTGTGCGTCTGATAGCGCAGTTCCTGGAACTGCCTCACGGCCT
Organism: Acidobacteriota bacterium; assembly: GCA_965263035.1. Classification (GTDB taxonomy): domain Bacteria; phylum Acidobacteriota; class UBA6911; order RPQK01; family JAJDTT01; genus JAJDTT01. The sequence continues at coordinate 977,434 of OZ253580.1, read as the reverse complement.
TCCCGATCGCCCGCTGCAACTGCCGGACGGTCTCCATCCGGGTCGCGATCCTCCGCTTCAGCCGATCGTTCTGCGCCAACCCCAGGACGTAATCGATCCCTTCCTTCTCGCACCAGACCATCAACTCGTCGTTGGAGAAGGCACTGTCCCCTCGAACCGTGATCCGCACCTGGGGCCACGCTTCACGCAGCCGCCTCACGATTGGTTCCAACTCCGCCACCACCCCGTGGGCCGCGCCTCGATCCGCCGTGCGCAGCCGCGCACGCAACAGGTGTTCCCCACAGAAGACGTACAGCGGCAGGTAGCAGTAGCGTTTGTAATAGCCGTGGAAGAACCGTCCCTCCTGCTTCCCATGCAGCGGATCGTCCGTGGCGTCTACATCCAGGATCACCTCCTCCGGGGGCTCCGGATGCGCTTCCACAAACACCTCCAGCAGCAGCTCGTCCATCCCCGCCGGGTCGGCCACGATCTTCTTGTACGCGCCCTCCGGTCCCTCCAACGGAGTCCGCTCCAGTCGGTTCAGGGTGCTCTTGCCTGCCAGCGGCTTGCCTCGATCCGACTCCACGCGCCGGAACTCCCCCGTCAGATCATCTCGATCACACAACAGCGCCAAGAGCCGGTCCCGGCACAACTCGTCGTGGTCGTTGAGGTCCTCGTAGCCCAGGCACAGCCCCAGCACCCGCTGTTTGATCAACGCCTCCACCGGGTGTTCGACTCGATCCGAGTCTCGATAGTCGGTGAAGCATTCGCTCAGACGACCCAGAATCCGGGTCCGCTGCTCCACTTCGCGCAGGAGCACGCCACCGGCGTCGGAGGTGATCTCGCCGCCGTCGAACCGGCCCACGACATCCCGTCCGTCCAGGCCCTGAAATCTGAGCTTTATTCTGGTACACTCTGCGGTCATAAGGTCGCGTCCCTTCTGCTTTGTAAGTTATTGATTACACAACACTTATAGCAGAAAACGCGGCCTTTATCAATCTTTCTGATGAGATATCCGGGCTAGGATGCCGAGGGCCGCATGAAGAAACCCAGACACAATCCCCAACATCCCACCATCGAACTGGTCAAGGATTCCTACCAACCGACCAAGGCCGAACTGGAACAGGATATGCGCGTGGAAGCAGACTTCGAGGAGCTGGCCCGTGCATTGGTCCAGCCCGTGAATATCAGATGGATAGACCGGCCACGGAACCGGCGTTAATGCTCAGGTTTCGGCACTTTCGTATATAATCCCCATTTCCTTGTAGTGCCCTTCTATTGGGGATTATATACGAAAGTCCCGAAACGCAAGCATTAACGACGGTTCCTGGGCTTTCTGATCCACCGGGGTTTGACGGGACGGAGGACTGCCCGCGCCAGCTTGCCCATTCGATCTAATGGGGTCTCTCCCGGCACCTTCAAATTGAACTCCTCTTCCTTCTCCGCCTTCGTCGGCTGGTAAGAAGAATGGACCAGTTCTACGGTTCTGGATTTCGGATTCTTGCGAACTGTGGACTTCCTATTGCTCATTTTCCAGCCCTATTGCCCAGCGGGGAAGGTCTTCGATCGGATGCATTTGCTCAGGTCGCTTCGTGAGCTTGAAGGTAACGGATCGTCCTTCCGCCATCCTCACAAGACGCCCGGCTTGTTGCTCTGAGACCTCGACCTTGGTCCAGACGTTGAACAGGATTTCACTCGGCCTGATGCCAAGACCGAGAAGGTAGTCATTTCGTCTATCGAGACGAATGTGATGGCACTGGAATCCGCCACCTCAGTCCGGTTCAACTGACCAAATCCTGGTACCGGAGCCGCTGCCCAATGGCCCGATCAGCGACCAGAGACATCTGAGCCAGCGTTCCCAGTTCCCGCATATTGTGGCGTCCTGCGAACTCGCCGACGTAGCGGTGAAGATGACGCTCTGACAGCCGGTGGAAGGTGCCCATATACGCCCGTTTCAACATCGACCAGAAGGACTCAACGCCGTTGGTGTGAACCGAACCCCGAACGTATTCCAACTGGGAATGACGGACGGACTCATGATTGTCCAGCGATGCATTGGAGGAGGAATCGTCCGTGTAGACCGCCGCGTCCGGGTCGATCCGATCCTGGACGAATCCCTGGAGTGTCTCCTGGGTCGTGTCCTCGACAACCTGAGCCGACACGCGGTTGGTCTTCCGGTCTTTCACGCCCACGACAGCGGTATTCCCAACCGGGCCGCGCCCCTTCAACTGAGACCGCTTCTTCTTCGGCATGTTCTTCCGCTTGCCACCAAACCAAGTCTCATCCACCTCGACCGGACCCCAAAATCTCTCCTCCGGGTCCAAGTTCCAGGCCTGGCGAATCCGGTGTGCCAGGTGCCAGGCTGACTTCTGCGTGATGCCCAGCTCGCGGTGGAGCTTCATGCTGGAAACACTCTTCAGATTCGTGGCGAACAGGTAGAAGGCGTAGAGCCAGTTCTGATAGCCGATCTTGCTTGACTGCATGAAGGTCCCGGTCTTGATGCTGAAATGCTTTCCGCATTCCTTCTCACGGCAACGAAACGGCATCGTCTTATGCTTGCATCCAATCTGGACATTGGTGGCCCCGCAGTAGGGACAGTAGATCCTCGTGCCCGTCAGGATGTCTTCCGTAGGATTCGTCCCGGTCGATTTCTGACGGGGCCTGGAGCGAGTCGATCAATGTGTTTCCGTCAGGGGCGGTGAGAAGAACCGGCTCCGCACCCGACAGTTGAAAATTGGTGTGCAGCTCTCCGTTTGCTCCGACCTTGTTCTTGGCGGACGTCCAGACCATCAGAAACTCCTGAGGAGAAACGCGGCCGTCCGGGAATCTCCACCTCCTGGGCTGTTGAGGATCATTGGAAAGGGGATTATATCCCAAAGTCACAATTTCCTTCCGTAAACGCTTGATTCTGTCACCCCTCCGTGTTACTATTTAGTCACAATGAGAGAGGGAAACGGGATGAAGAAAGCGCCTGGGAAAGCCCACCGAAAAGGACTCACTCTGCTGCAAGTTGCGGACAAGTTCCGGGACGACGAAGCGGCCTTAAAGTGGCTGGAAGAGCAGGTTTGGCCGGATGGTCCGTTCTGCCCCAACTGCGGATCATTCAACGTCCAAAGTGGCATCAAGCACAAGACCATGACCCACCGTTGCCGGGACTGTCCAAAGCGGCCTATGTTCTCCATCCGCAAGGGAACGGTCATGGAAAGCACCAAGCTCCCTTATCGCGTCTGGGCCGTAGGCAGCTATCTCTTCACCACCAACATCAAGGGCATTTCTTCCATGAAGCTGCACCGAGAGCTGGGCATCGGCCAGAAAGCCGCTTGGTTCATGCTGGCTCGGCTCCGCAAGGCCGCGGAGATCGGCACCGGGACGTTTCAAGGTCCGGTAGAGGCTGATGAGACCTATAGGGGCGGTAAGCGGAAGAACATGCCAAAGGCCAAGAGGAAGCAATTGACAGGTCGAGGATCTGTGGGAAAGACGGCTGTGGCGGGCATCAAAGACCGACCCACGAAGCAGGTTTCTGCCAGAGTTGTCCCCAATGTCAAGAGCGAAACCATGAGCCGCTTCATCATGGAGCAGATGGAACCCGGCGCCAAGATCTACACGGACGATGCCCTGACTTACCACGCTCTCCCGAACCACGAAACCGTGCGGCATTCAGTTGGCGAATACGTCCGGGGCAAGGCTCACACCAATGGCGTGGAGAGCTTTTGGTCCATGCTGAAAAGGGCGCACATGGGCACCTTCCACAAGCTGAGCCCCAAGCACCTACACCAATACGTCAATGAATTCTCGGGCCGTCACAACATCCGCGAAGCGGACACGGAAGACCAGATGGGAATGGTCGCTGTCGGGATGATCGGCAAGCGCATCAAGTACCCGGAACTTATTGCAGACAACGGACTGGACAGTGGAGCCAGACCAGCAGTGGGTTGACTTGAAAAAGCCGGATCGGTAAGACTGAGATCAGGTTAGGAACCGAGCCACCCGCCAAAGTCTCTCGGTTCCTCTACTCAGATTGGATTGGATCTGAAAGGAGGAACCCTGTCGAGATCATCCCTTGCTGCCGAGAACAGAGTCCCTGAACCGATCCAAGAGATGCGTGATGAGATTTTTGCGTGCAGGTTCAGCCGGGACCACCACTTCGTGAATACCAAGGCGGCCATAAACCTGGAGGAACGTGTCCTCCCCAGGAAGGATCGAATAGTGTCCACACGGGGTCCCAGGTTCTCGCGGGGAATGCCCTTGGCTGCAAAAGAGCGAGACTGATCTCCCATGAAGCGCCGTCAACAAAGATCCGCCCACACGATACAGAAACCCGCCACAATACGCCTTCCCAAGCGGTCCTACCAACCGAATCGCAAAGAACTGAGGGAAGAGGTTGATATGCCTGGATCGTCTCTCCAACAGGCCCGCAAGGCATTCCTTCGGCCCTTCAAGTTCAAGACCGAATGACCGGTCGAATTGTGACTTTGGGATATAATCCCCATTGGAAAGGTAATAGCCAGTCAGGTCGATCGCACTCTCTCCGCCGTTGTAGAGTTCGATCCAGCCTTGAAAATCTCCATCTTCATCCATTGCCCCATTGGTAAAGGCACTGGCGGTCATGATTTCATTCACGAAGAGAACGGCCTTATCTCGCGACCCTGCCCACACCAGGGATACGGCGACAAGGATTGCCACACAAATTGAAGAGGGTTTGAGCATAACTCTCTCTACCGGCGGCAAGCGGTCAATGCTCTCACGAGTCACCAACCGCTCGATAACTGCCTTTCCCCAAGTTCAGTGTTCCGCATCTGGGACAGAAGCTCAGGAATAGCCGATCGAGAGGCGGATTTCGAGAAGTTCGACGGGCTTGGCCGGGTCACCGGCGCCAGGAGGCTGGACCACAATCTCCAGCTTGTTATCTCCTCTTGTCAAGACTTGGGGGGAGACTTCAAATGCGCTCCAACCGGCCTCCTCCTGAAACCCGAACCCGTAAGATGTTCCATACCCTTTGACAGACAAGGGCCGGGGGTCTGACAAAGGTGTCCCGTTCAGTTGCCAACTGGCTCGACTGGCGTCCCCGGGCCGCTTCCACCGGGTTTGCAGGGTCGCGCGAACAACGGCTCCAGGATCGTCCGCAATCCGCAAAGTGAAGCGATCACTGGAAGGACCCGCCTGAGTGGTGAAAGCTCTCGGCAGCTGAGGGGGCATGCAGCTGTCCCCGATGGAGCCGCTGGAGTAGTAATAATCCGTATCGATTCGATAGAGCTTGTTTCGGCGCGCCAGAGGACCGGGCTCACCGACCCGTGGCACGGTACCGTAATCCCGGGGATCGGTGGGGCCGTGATGCGTGTGCCAATCGTACAAGTAGATGCCGTCTACACCCTCCTCCCAAAAGCGATGACAAGCTGCATGAACGCAATCGTAGTGCGATGCGTCATCTCCTTCGATGTCGGGGTCCCGCATGTCGAATTTGGGGCGGCCGGGGCGAAACGTGGCATACAAGCGGTCCAGGCATCCGTAGACCGGGACGTGGTAACGGTCCCCGAGGTCGACCCACTCGTCCATGGGAACTGAAAACGGCATCAGGCCTGTTCCGGCCATCACGAGATCGACCCAGCCTTCACGGACCCACGTCTCCGGATCCAATCCGATCGACAAGCTCGCATCGATCGTGTCGGGAGTTCTTACCGCCAGCAAAATGGGACGGCCTCTTTCTCGGGCGTAGTGGTCCAGACGTTGGCGCACCTGATGAACGAAGTCGTTCATGATGGGGATGTTTCGGCGTTCCTCGCCCAGCTTGAAAAACCTGGTGTGTCTCAACCAGTCGAGTTCGACGCCCTCGAGGTCGTACCGTTGGCAAGCGCCTTCGACGACTTCCAGGTAACGAGCTCGCACGGGAGGGAGCGCCCAGTCGTAACCTGCCCAGAACCACAGGTCACGCGAGGCCACCCCGTCGCGCTGGAACACGTCCTTGAGCGGATGTTCCTCCTCGGCCAGCCGGCGCAATTCCACTGTCTTTTGTGGATCGTAAAGCTTCTTTTCCCAACGTTCCTTTTCGATGGCCATGAAACGCTTGACCCAGGGCGTGACTTTCTTCTCCCAGTGTTCGCGGGAGATATAACCCATTAGCAGTTCCGGATGCTTGAGCCGAAAGGGCGGCCAGTAAGAGGCTTTGGGCGGGTAGCGTCCCGCGTGAACGTCATTCATACGGATGGTGTAGAAAAACTCCATTCCGTTGTGGTGGGCAAAATCCACCACGTGCTTGACCGGGTTCGCCCCCAGAACCTCAATGTGCCTTGCGGGAATCTCCCAGTCCGGCTCGTTCACGTGGGCACAATAGAAGATGCTGTCGACCTGAGTGCCTTCCACGCATTTGAGCGTACCCTCCAGAAAATCCTGTACGGAATTCATCGGGATCGGCCATTTTCCGCCGCCGTATGCCGGCTGCAGCATGTCGCTGCCGTCGTTGTTCCAGACAATCCGTCGCCGTCGTCTCTTGATCGGCTTCACTTTGGTCCGGGTTTGCCCAGTTCCTTGCAGGCTCTGGCTGAGTGAGGCGGGGACCAAGCCAGCGAGAGCGCCTGCCTTACTCAAGAATCTTCGTCGGTTGTGCATCGTTCTTCTCCGGAAAAAAAGCACGGAATTCTCAATTCGTCATGACTTTGCGGGCAACGCCGTTGTACTCTCCACTGCCTAGGACGAAAGGATAGCGGTTCTTGATTTCGCCGCTGAGAACGATAGCCAAACCCTTGAGGGCCTCGCCGTGGGTTCCTTGACTTGCCGACGACTGCCCTTATAATTTATGCAATTCTGCCGACGAAGGCCATAATCAATCTCGAATCCCGGATGGCTCGAGGTTTCGAGGTGACCCTCAGGCACTCGACAATCACCAAGATACTCAAGTCGCGAGGGGAAGAGGGGAAGAGGGGAAGAGGGGAAGTAGAATGGACCAATTGCATGACTACAACGCATCGTCGAAGCGGTTGCTGCTGCTAGGGCTACTAGTCGCCGTTTCCAGTTGCGGCCATGCCCAGCGGACTCATGCTTCAGACATATTCGCAGCAGAGAATATGACCGACGTAAAGTTGGAAGGGCTGCAGGTGCGCCTGGGCCGGCCCATCCAGGTGACCGCCCAGAAGGCCTGGCAGAGCGGATCGGATGGGCCCTGGGCTTTCATCCACCCCGTTCCCGCCATCGCGAAATTCCCTTCGGGGGAACTCATGGTGACATACTCACTGGTGGCGGACACGAACGAAGAGGCGCTTTACGTCACGGGCTTGCAGATCTCCAAGGATGGGGGCAAGACTTGGGGACATCGCTACGAGATGATTCCCGATCATCAGCCTTGGATCTACTATCCGCAAGCCGACGGCTCCCTGCTGGCCATTCCTTCCCATTTCTATCAGGCAGACCCCGAGGACAGACACAACCTCCATGCCCCTTACGGTCGCTTTGAACGAGGCGGCGACAGGCTCATCTTTGAACCGGCTGGAACGAAATTGGTGGACTTGCCCTGGGCCGTGGATATGTTTCCCAGCGCCATTCCTCGAACCAACTGGATTGCGCGGACCAAACTGGATGGCAACGCCTATGAACTGGAAGGCAGGCTTTTCGTCACCGGATACCTTAGCACCAAATCGTACCCGGAGGAATTGATGAGGAACCTGCTCTTTGTCTCCGACGACCGGGGGCGGACCTGGCGCTACTTTTCGACCATCTCAGACCCTTCCATTATGCCCGAGTCATCCAAGAGGGGAGCCAACGGTCCCAGTGAAACGGCGGTCATTCGGCTGGAGGATGGAGATCTGATGGCCGTTTTTCGCGTGGGCAGCGGCCTCCCCTGGTACCTGCACCGAGCCTACAGCAATGATGGGGGACGCAGCTGGACACGGGCGGAACCCATCCCCGCCTACAGCGTGGAACCCAGCATGCTGCGCATCGCCAACGGGACGATCGTCATCTCCACGGGCAGGCCCGGTATTTGGCTCTGGCTTTCCACCGACCGCCGTGGTGAGAACTGGCAGAGCGTCGATATCAGAGAGCATCACAACGGATGGGCGCCTGACGCCACCTATCGCATCGGCTCCTACGCGTACGACACCTCCACTCCTGGCCGTGAGGGACGCACTCAGACCTCGGCCTATACCGAGATGGTGGAAATCTCCCCAAATCGGCTGCTTCTCGTTTATGATCGCGGGGCGAAACCAAGACCGGCCCACGAGGGCGATCTCACCCGCATCTTCGTTCTGCCGATCGAGGTACGGAGGCGATGATCTGGCGCATCTCGTCCGGAACGGTGATGTTGCCATGAGTCGAATCACACGTCGAGGCTTTGTGGGTGCCGCCACTGGCGCCACGCTGGCCGGCCGCAGAGCATTCTCCCCTGGTCCCGCTACCGCCGGGGGTACAGGAACTCTCTGGGCGTCTCCCAGGCACCAATGTGGATGTGGCCGACTGCACACCGCCGTTCGGTTCATCGCTGCGGAGCCTGGGATATTTCGCCAGCAATCCCCAGGTGATCCTGACGCCGGAACAGATCGTGTTGTCCTTTGGCATGGCGGAGATAGACAAGCTCCAGAATTTACAGACTCACCACCATTATCATTCCGTGTCCGTTCATCACTGGTCGATCTCCGACGACGGAGGCTATAACTGGGTGCCTACCGACGGCCCTCCCTCGGTAGGCAGAATAATCGATGCGTCCTATGGCCAGCCTCTTCAGGACGGGAACATGGTCACCATGACCTTCATGAGATCCCACGTGCTCTGCTATGCCTTGATCCAGAAGGGACAGGTGGGCTCGATGCCGTACTCGAACCATTTGTCCTCGGTGCATGCTGTATCCTTGACGGACGGAGGTCCCTATCCGTCCTTCAAGTTCCACACCATGGACCGGACCCGACGGTGCGCTGCTGGCTGCTGGATCCGCTTACAGCTAGTCCATCGGCGGACCCGGAACACGCGGGGCCTCCGTCTTCCTGCGCAGTGAAGACGAGGGCCGATCCTATCGCTACTTTTCCCGAGTTCCCAATCCCCACCCATTCTGGTGGAAGAGCCCGGTATGTTGGCCAGCCCCGAGGGGAAGGTGCTGGCCCTGCTGCGCGTCGACCGGCCTCGCGCTTTCACCAAGCCGGAGGCGCGCTACGATCCGAATGCCCGGTGGGACTATCTCTACCAGACGGAATCACATGACAACGGCTTGACCTGGAGCCGTTCCGTGAAGACGCCCGTCTGGGGTCATTCTGCCTACCTGAAACGTTTGCAGAGCGGAGCGTTGCTGCTGGTTTAAGGCCATCGTCGTCCCCCTTTTTCGGTCCGGGCGATCTTGAGTCGAGATGAAGGCAGGAACTGGGATCTGAAAACGATGAAGGAGCTGCGAGTGTGGGAGCCTGGTAATTTCGACCTTGGATATCCCCAGGCCACGCAGCTGGAGGACGGCACGATCCTGTGTGCCTACTACGGTTACTACACCGAGAAGATGAAGGGCCGGCTGAAACCCTGTGGTATCTTCGTCAGCCTCTTTGACGAATAATGGTTGGAGAAAGGGAGCTCGTGATTTCCGAAACGGGCACGTCCTGGACAACGCCGAGAAGGTTCGGACCGGAGCAACGTTCCGGCAGCCGAGAGTTCTCCTGGAGAACGTGGCCGCCCGCTTCCAGGACGTGTCTTCCATGCGGGGTAATGCGTTGGAGGTTCCTCAGGTCAGCCGGGGTCTGGTTTGGGCCGATCACGACTATGATGGAGACCTCGATGTACTGGTCAGCAAATGTGGTGGAAGCCCGCAACTGCTACGCAATGAGGGGCCAACCGAAATCCCTGGTTGCAATTAAGACTGGTCGGCAAGCAATCCAACCGAAACGGATTCGGAGCTCTTGTGGAGCTCCAAGCCGGGCCGAAACGCCTGTTAGCCCAGGTCACGTCCGCCGGAAGCTATCTTGCGGCCAGTGACTATCGGGCACATTTTGGCTTGGGCGAGTACAAGGGCCCTCTGGAAGTAACTGTTTCCTGGCCCAGCGGAGTCCGCGATTCTCTTCAGAACATCCAACCCCGGCAACTGATTGTTCTGGAAGAAGGAAGCTCCGTGACCGAGTCGAGAACTCACCGCTAGTAGACGATTCCACGTCACTACGAAATCGAACCAATCCCATATGCGCCGTGTAGCGCTTCTCCCTGGCAGAAGCGTGTCATGGAGTACTCGCTGATGGGCAGTCGCGGTTCCAGGCCAAGCACGCTCTGAGCCAATGCTTCGCTAATTGTCGGGGCCAGCTTGAAGCCGTGCCCACTGAACCCAACCGCAACGTAGATATCCTCCAGGCCTGGTACAGGGCCCACAAGCGGGTTCCAATCGGGGGTGATATCGTAAGGGCCGGTCCAGCTTGCCGTGCATTTTGCCTTGGCGAAAAACTCAGGCATCCGTCTGGAAATCAAGGCACCGATACGAGCGATGTGAGCTTGATCGACATGGTCGGTGAGCGAATCCGGATCCTCAATCGGGTCACCGTGGTCACCCGTGCCGATGAGCACTGTCCCTCCGCTGTCCGATCGAAGATATATTTTGTCAGGCGTCGTCAAGTCTTTCACAATGGGCCAATCGATTTGGTAGGGTTGATCGCCCTTGAGCGTGATGACTTTGTGTCGGCTAACGACAAAAGGAAACTCGACGCCGATCATTTTCCCAACCGCGTGAGTCCAGGGACCAGCGGCAAGCACTACAGTTGAGCTTTCGAAGTCGCCGCTGGGAGTCTGGACGGTCTTTACCTGCCCATTGAGGCGGATACCGGTCACCCGAGTATTGGTCTCAATGGTCACCCCGAGCTCTTGAGCGCGCCAGGCGTAAGACGTAGTGGTCAAGTAGGGGTCGCAGTAGCCGCCGCGAGTGTCGTAGCCGATGACCTCAACATCGTCGAGATAGAGCAGAGGGTGGATCTGCGCGGCTTCTTCACGCGAGACAGTCGTCGTGTCGATACCATATTCGTTTTGCCTGCGAAATACGGCTTGCATCGGTTCACCATATTCCTCCGGGCCAAGGATCAAGTAGCCTGTGCGGCGAAAGCCGGCATCGCCGCCGACAATCTCGGCGAAATTCTCGAATATCTTCAAGCTTTCGACGGCATGGATGAGATTCGCCTGGATCGAATAGTGGGTGCGCGAAGCCGCGCAAGATTTCCCCGTGCCGCCAGAGCATATCGCCTTACGTTCAAGAAGCACCACATTTTTGGCGCCGTTCTTGGCCAGATTGTAAGCGATACCGCAACCATAGACCCCAGCACCAATGATGATGATATCGGCTGTTCTATTCGCCCTCATGACGCGTCGCCTCCGATGTATAAATTATATGATGGCCACGATACTGAAACTACCCTCTAGGGCGCAACCCGTTGGCGACCTCCCCAGACAAGCTACGTCCCATCCGGAGGTCCCGTTTTAGGGCTGGAATTGAGACGAATCGGCGGGGCTTCCCCGCAGGGCCGCACTCGGGAAGGGCTGGCCGTACTAAAGGAGGTATTGATGGCCGGCGCTGACTCGCCCGAAGTCCATGATCGGGTGGTGTCGGCTCTGATGGAAGGGGCCGAGTCCTCGACAGCTCAGCAGTTTATGAGCCGGCTGTTAGCCCTGAGCCCCGACCACCCGCTGTTTCTTTCGGACTTGGTCAAGCTGAGTATCCTGGGGGGCGATAAGGGAAAAGCCCGCCACTACCTTCGTCGCCTTTCCCGGCTGAACCTCCCTCGAAAGGCGATCCACCTGGAGCTGGGCCAGTTCTTAAGGAGCGAGGCCGAGATTCATTCCGCTCCAGAAGCCAAGCTTGAATTGGCGATTTTGCAAAGCCAGGGCGGAGCTTACTCGGGCGCCCTTCGCCATGCTCTTGAGATCCTAATGAATGAAGCGGTAAGGCCTGATCTGAAGGGGGCCGCAGCCACTGTGGCTGGGATCAGTTATCTCAACACCAAGCAGAGGCAAAAGGCAATCGAACATCTCCAGTTGGGGGTGAGACTGGCTCCTGAGGTCGAAAGAAACTATCTGGTTCTGGCTGAATTATTTCGGGATGAACAGGAGTTGCGAGAGGCCATTGAGATTCTGGAACGAGGATGCAAGGCGATTCCCGATTCGACGGATCTCGTGTCGCACCTTGGACGCACTTATAGTGCTGCGGGTGACTATGAACGGGCTACGACTGTTCTCCGCCAATTGATCGCCCGCAACCCTTCTCAGGCGGAGGCCTATATGCCTCTGGCTCAGGCCTACGAATCTCTGGGACAGGTGGATAAGGCCATTCAAGTCCTCCAAGCCAGGAATGAGTTTCTACCCCCTGGTGTGATGGTCTCTACGGCAATGGCCGGATTCCTCTTCCGTAAGGGGGAGCCTTACTTCGAACAGGTGCTGGCAGAGCTGGAAGAAGCGGAGCAGATTCGGGCGAGCGATCCGGATATCTATTTGTTGCGCGGACGAGTTTATCGGGCTCAAGAACGCTATGAAGAGGCAATCCAAGCCTTAAACCGCGCGCTCGAACTTGACCCATTGTCCCAATCCGCCCACTACCAGTTGGCCTTGGCCTATCGGGATGCCGGGAGGCCGGAATTGTCGTTCCGGCGGTTTGAGATCCTCCAACAGCTGACTCCTGAAAATGACCGTTCCCGCTCGCCGCAAGAAACTTCTCCGGTCTCTGCGAGCGAGGTCAAGACACGCAGTGGCAATCCCCTGCGGTGAGCCGAAATTTGGCTCAGACGAATATCACAGGTGGGGAAGATGAGAAGATACTTCGGTGGTCGGCAGCGTGACTCGCCACTATTATTGCAAGGATAGTTCTATATTTCCCAGATGAGCCACAAACTCCCCTGTGATGTCGGCAGAAGGTTCAGGACTCTTCGTCATTTCGTAGTCGTAGACATTGAGAACGCTCCACCAGCCCCTCTCGCTTTGAAGAGTCAGTAATCCTTCCTGTACAGCCTCCGCAATACCACGATCCCTGGGATCTCTCGTCAACCGATACGTCCAGGCCGCCCCCCACCCAATCTTCCCGCTCTGGGGCTGGCGGTACACATCCTCGGCGCAATACCGGGTTGCCTCCAAGAATCGTTGAGACAGTTTCAACCATTCCTGCTCACCGGTGGCAGCATGCAAGGAGGTCAGAAACGCAACGGCAATACCGTACTGGTAATAACGTTGACTTACCTCCGACGTGGATACGCAATATTCTCGAGCCTGATCGTCAGGAAAGTCTACGACGAGTCCGTCACGAGGGTGCCAGACGAAACAGAGTCGACTCGACAGGTCAGGTTGCTCGTCGTAGAGGTTTCTCATCCAGCGCCCCGTAGCCCGTGCCATGTCCAATCGGCCTCCCCATACGCACGCAATCCCAGCCATAGCCGTCGTCATGATCTCTTGAGAACCGTCCCCTTGCTCTCGTCCTTCAGCGGTCGTAAAGAACCCGCCACTGCGGCTATCGTGGAAAGTCGAGAGGAATCTCAGGATTGGATAGGCGATATCGAACCGGCCTCTTGACATAGCCGCTGCGATGATCCAACCATGGGCGTAGATGCGAAAATCTTCGAACCATGGGCAGCCTGTTCCGTCCAGATCTCCATTTTCTTTTAGAAATCTACCGGCGAAGTAGTCGAGCATTCGTTCCGTGGCAGCACTGTGACCGGTCACCGCCAGACCGTAGCAGACTTTGTAGTAGTCACTCAGGCTTGAAGCGTGACGCAGCGAGCCGTCACCCCGCATTTGAGCCTTCAGCCACAAAGCTCCCTTCTGGGCAGCTGAATCGCACGCCGGCCTGGAGACATCGAAGTGGTCCGCAGCTGTTGGTTCTTTACTCATCGATTCGTCCCTCCCTCAGATATCGATGCCAGACATTCCATTATCCGTAACTATCCATTCAAGACGATTCGTCCTCCTCAACCCGCTCCAATTTGAAGAACACGGGTCTGAAACCGTCCGTGCAGCAAGTCACGAAGACCCCAGGTTTGACACCGACCATGTTGCCTCCCCGGGCCAGAACCACGACATACTTCTGGATGTCCGTCCACGCCCAATCGCTGAAGCCGTCAGGCATGTGTCCATCCGAAAAGAACTCCTGGCCCACTACGAAGTCATGGCAACAACCACGTGGCTTCCACTCAAAGCCCTCCGTGTAGGCATCGACGAAATCCTGATTGAAGGTTTTGCGCAACACGGTAATCCGGACCGTCTTCGCTTTCACAAGCGCACTGCCTCCCGGGAAACAGAGACTCTCTCCCGAATCATCTATTCATTCTCAGGAGCTTGCCGGCTTCGGCGACTATGGGTCGGTGGGTTGGCTCGTCAGCGATTCGACGGTTGGCCCATCCGGATGCAAAACTGACGAGGCAGCCACTCAAGAACCCTCTTCGGATCATTCTGTCCTCAATCGCGCCCATGGTAATCTCGAAACAAGTCTCTATCTCTTCACCTTCGGCGAGGGGCTAATTGATCACAAACAGATCCGGACTCTCCGTCGTCAGGAGCTCGTGACCGGATTCGGTGATGACCAAAAGGTCCTCCCAGACCAGAGGACCATCCGCCGGCAGGAAATAGGGCTCGCTGCTACAGACGATTCCTGGTTCAAAGACCGTTTCATCCCAGGGGGCGACCCTGGGAGGCTCACCGAGAAGCATACCCATTCCATGCCCCACAATGACTCCTGGATTCGGAATTTTGTGTCGCCGACACTCTGCAACATAAACTGCGTAGACCTCGGCGGTACTCACTCCGGGACGAAATAATTCCAGCATTTTGTCGTTCAAATCACGCAGCCTTTGGTACAGGTCCTTCTGCCGGTGACTCGGGCGGCCTAGAACGGCCAGGCGATCATAATCGCAACTATAATCCTGCACCCAGCACCCTCCGTCCAGACAGACGAGGTCCCCCATTTCGAGCGGCCGGCCCGCGGGCACTCCAAATAGTGGAATTTCCGGTTGCAGCGGACCCGCCGCCACAAACCCGAACGACGGGCGGTCACCCCCCACTTCGAGGATTTCCCGGAAGAAGAGATTCAGAACCTGCCCATCCGTCATGCCGGGCTTCAACTGGGCGAATGTCCGCTGCCGCGCTTCACCCGTGATCTCAGCAGACCGTTTCAATAACTCCAATTCGGCGGGTGACTTTCGCATGCGCACGTTCCAAATTGGATCTGAGGCATCGCGAAATTGTGCGTTCGGGAGTCTCGCGCGTAGCCGCTCGAAGTCTCCAACGGGCATCCCCATTCTGGTGTCATGACCCAACTCTACGCCGATTCTGCCACGCTCCAGACCGCGTGCTCGAAGCAGATCTGTCAGTTCGGCAACGGGCGCACAACCGTAGGGAACTTCCTCGGAAGTCGAATAAATCCTATGCTCTGAGATGGGCGAGTTGACCCGGGTGTCGACGACTCGCGAATTGTGAATCAGTACGACCGGATCTTGGCTGACGGGGATCAGAACGAATAGAGGGCGGGTCTGGATCAAGCGGGGCAGAAGGGAACGGATGCCGGCAAAGTAGGTGATGTTGTCGTCCCCGCTAACCAGAAGGGCGTCCAGACGGACAGCCTCTAATTCTCCTCGGATCCTGTTCTGACGATGTTGATATTCCTCAGCAGAAAACAACATTACAGATCTCTTCGGGGAAACTCCTGTCACTGAACCCGGGAGTGTCTTGGGTCTGGTTCGAGAATACCGGAAGGAACCCGCCCCGACTCACTCCAGAAGACTTCGGCCAGAAGGTTCACTTCTCTGATAATTTATAGGAAAACTGGGAGGAAGAAAACGGCAGTGTGATTGCGGGTTCCTTATTTCTCATTAAATACAGTACCATCTTTGCATTATGACATGAAGGAGCTAATCTTCCAGGGGAAAATCCGTCACTAACTAATTTTCAGGGCCGGTCTTGGTCCGTAGCAGCAGGGGAGCAGCCGCATGAGAATCACTTTACTGGGTACCGGGTCGCCGACACCCTCGGTAAAGCGTGCCGGTTCTGGCTACATGGTGGAAACGCCGTCAGAAGTTTTTGTGTTCGACTGCGGGCCCGGTTCCTACCGGCGTTTTCTCGAGACGGGGAGACAGCCGACCGAGGTCACTCAACTCTTTGTGACCCACTGGCATTACGATCACTGCACTGATCTTCCGCACTATGTTCTTCAGCGCTGGGATCAGGGGGCGGGGAAGATTCCGGAGTTGAAGGTTTATGGTCCTCGGCCGATCCAACGAATCCTGGAAGCCCTGTTTGATAAGGACGGGGTTTTCGATTCCGATTTGGAGGCCCGGACCAAGAACGAAGCCAGTGTGGCGCTCTACCATGCCCGCGGCGGCACGGGGACGAGAGAACGGCTGCGGCCCGTCATTACCGAGGCGGAGCCTGGATCCGAATTTCGGGGAGACAATTGGACGGTTCGGGTCATTGAAGTCCCCCATGCTCAGCCGTATCTGCGGTGCTTGGCCTATCGATTGGAAACGGAGGAGTACGTTCTGGTTTACAGTGGAGACTCAGGTCCGACCGATCGCATGGTCTCCTTTTCGGAAGGTGCTGACGTTCTCATTCACATGTGCCACTACCTCACGGGGACGGAGTTCAACGAGGCCATGGCGAGGGGTTGTGGGAGCCCTGGAATGATTGGCACTCTGGCCCGTAACGCAGGTGTCAAAACGGTCGTTCTGACTCATATTACGGGACAGATCGACAGGCCGGGAGTGCGAGAACAGGTCATCTCGGAAGTTCGTGAGATCTTTCAGGGCACGGTCATTTTTGGAGAAGATCTGACTGTCGTCTCCCCCGAATCGATTGGTCTCGCAGAAGCACCACTCTAAACTCGAGTCTCTACGTGACAGACAGGAGACTGTTTCAGGTGGCTAGGAGTCTGCGCCGCAGAAAAAATAGTAGGGGAAATTGACCTATCCGAGGCAAAAATGGGTCACAGTTTGTTCTAAATTAGGGGAGAGACGATTATTTTGGCTGTATTTACGTTGTTGTTAGGGATGGGTTCTCATCGTCTCGCCTTGAGAACGTCCGATGGCGCAGGCTCCTAGGAAGAACGGAGGGAGGATGGATAGAGAAATGGACGCATCTTTCACCAACACTCGAGAAAGTCTGGAGCGGGCGAACCGGGTCCCGGATAGCCATTGGTACGGTCTGACCCGCGCCCAGAAGATTCGTTCCATCGAGTTGGAGGGTTTCGTCGTCATTCCGGATCTGCTGAGCGAGGAACTGATGGAGGAAATCCGCCGGGAGACCTCCAGAGTCACGACCAGGCCGACCGATTACAGCGACCATCAGCGAAGCCGTCCCAATCTGCAGTGGACCGACTCGCCTCGAGCTACGTCGGTGATCGCCCTTCCTGCCACGGTAGAGTTCTTGGAGGAACTCTTGGGCGACGAGTTGATCTGCACCTCCTGCACGTACACCGAATCCAGGCCGGGCCACCCGGGAATCGCCATTCACACCGATTCCCAGCCCTACGGCTCCAAGATATTCGGAGTCCAGGCCAGCTCGCCCTGTCTGGTCCGCGTCCTCTATTACCTGGACGATCTCACTCCGGAGTGCTCCCCGTTCAAGGTGATCCCGCGCTCCCACCTTTCGCTCCACCGCGATGCCAACCCCTACAACCGCTATCTTTCCCACGACGATGAGTTGATGGTGACCTGCCGGGCCGGTTCGGCGGCGATCATCAACCAGAAGGTGTTTCACGCCAACTTTCCCAACTACAGTGACCGGACTCGCCGCATGTTGGCCATCGCCTACCGGCCCACTTGGGCGGGTCCCATAGAAGACGTTCCGGAGCGCGATCCGGAGAACGTGGCCGGTCTCCCTCAGGCCGTCCAAAAATATTTCAGGAGCCTCAACACGAGGAACATCGATTTCGATCTGCCGAACCGCCCGGACAACATGGCGAGGCATGCCGCGGGCATTTCGCCCGGCCGTTGGAGCTGATCCAGGATATGGGGGGGGACAGGACTCCGCAATTCATTGCCCTGGATCGAAACGGACCTTGCCCCAGAGCAGGAAAGACTCGGATTAGAAGCCTGCGCCGGAGAAACAGCGTCTTACGATGATGGGAGAATAGACGACGGAGGTGCTGGATGCCAACGACGTTTCGCCCCTACCGCCCGAAGCAGAAGCTGCTGTTGCCGCCGGACCTGCGGGACTGGTTACCGGAGGGCCATCTAGCGCACCACGTGAGCGATCTGGCAGACTCGGACTACAGCAACGAGCGGGACTTGGCCGAACTGGAAGACCGGCGGATCGAGGGGTGTGTCGCACTCGGACGAGAGGGGAAGACGCCAACCAAGCGGGGCGGTCCGGAGACGACTCCGGCGACTTGGCGAATGGCGAAGAAGCTGGCGACGGAGACGGGTCGGGCCATCTACGGCAGGCGCAAATGGATCTCGGAAGCGCGGCACGGCTGGATCAAAGAGGGGCTGGGATTTCGGCGCTTCAGCGTTCGGGGACTGGGGAAGGTGCAAGGGGAGTGGGATCTGGTGTGTCTGGCGCCGAAAGTGAAACGCGTCCAATCCCTGATGGCGGCGTAACGAGGAAGCTTTTCACGGGAAATGGGCCACAAACGGACCGAAGGAGAGCCCTTCACCCCGGTCAGCGTCGGTCGGAACGGGTCTTCCCGTCGATTTTGTGGAGCCTCGGGCGTTCCTCCCTCGTACTGACCAGAAGATACTTCTCCGGCACAATTCGTCGAAGCGAGGGCCAACAGCCCGCGTCGTTCTACAGATCTTCCACGGCACAGGCTCCTAGCAGCCGCTCCGGAACGAGGCGACGCGGGATGTAATGGTCGGAAGCGGCGGAAATCCGCTACGGCGGGACGTCCGACGGCTATCTGTTTCGGCTGAACACGAAGAGTCTCACCATCCGGAAACTGAGCAAATCCCTACTCCAGTATCGGGTCCGCGGCTTGGTACGAACGAGGGATGGAAAGACCTCCGGGACTAGTGGCGCCGGCGACGAGATGGCCCGAATCCTGTCTTACGACCCGGAGGCGGGAAGCTATCGGATCCTGCGGACGATCGAATTGCGGCAGTCCGAGAGGAATTCGAAGCTGTTCTTGTTCAATCCGCGTTGGAAAGTGAGGAAGGTGATGGAAGTTGGCGCGATGACGGGGCTGATGGCGGTTCTGGCTCTGTTGTTTGCCGGTTCGTGCGGACCGGGAGACGGGCCGGATGAGGCTCCGCCATCGGCGGCAGGTTCGGAAAGACCCGCTTGGCTCGACGAGGAGCCCATCATCATCGTGGGGGGCTGGGACGACATGCCTCTCTTTCGGCGGCGGGTGGGCAGCCTGAAGACCTGGCACGATGAGGCGTACGAGCAGGCCCACACCGAGGAGCGGGTTCTCCAGTTGAAGGAACTGGGCGTCACCATGGCCGTGATCCACTTCTACAAGGGTTTCGGGCTCGAGGCCGAGGCTGAGCATCTGGCCTACGCCCGCAAGTTGGCCGAACTGTGCCGCAAGCGCGGCATCCGGGTGGGCGTGTACGTGGGGAGCACCGTGGCCTACGAGACCTTCCTGCTGGAGAAGCCGGAGGCCGAAGCCTGGTTCGTGCCCGACTACCTGGGACAACCGGTCCATTACGGGCGCACCCAGACCTTCCGGAAACGGGTCTACTTCGCCCATCCCGGCTACAAGGAATACATCCGCAACGTGGTCCGCATGGCGGTGGAGGACTTCGAAGTGGACCTGATCCACTTCGACAACACCAGCACCCAGGCCCGCAGGCCCATATTCTTCCATCCCATGGCCATCCAGGACTTCCGGGAGTTTCTCAAGAGCAAATACTCCCCGGAGAACCTGAAACGGCGGCTGGGTTTCAACGATCTCCGTTACGTCACCCCGCCGGCGCACGAGGCCCCTCTCTCCACCATCACCGATCCCCTGTTCCAGGAGTGGGCCGACTTCCGCTGCCATCAGTTGACCGACTACTACCGGGAGATGAAGGAGTACGTCCACAGTCTCAATCCTCTGGTGGCGGTGGAGAACAACCCTCACTCCGGCATGTCGGGCGTGAACACCATCTGGGAGCAGGGGGTGGACTTCCCTCGTCTCCTGGAGCATACGGACATCGTCTGGACGGAAGAGGGCAACGAGGCCGGGATCAGCCCCGAAGGGGTATTGCTCTCAAAGATCCGGAGCTACAAGACGGCCACCGGCCTGGGGAACAAGATCTTCAGCTACACCTTCCGGACTCCACTGACGGTGGCCGAAGCCATGGCCTACAACCGGGGTTGCCTGGGGATGGTGGGAGGCATCCAGGAGTACCCCGATCCACCCCCGGCACAGAGGCGCTATATTCGCTTCTACCGCGACCGGTTCGACTATTACCGGAAGCCCGAGAGCGCCGCCGACGTGGCCGTGCTCCACTCCTACGCCACCATGGCCTTCAACAACGATCGGCCCTATCAGAGCACTTTTCTCTTCGAACAGGCCCTGATCCAGGCCAAGGTCCCTTTCGACATCATCTTCGACCGCCATCTTTCCGATCTCTCCCGCTACCGGGTTCTGGTCCTGGCGGATCAGGAGTGCTTGGGCGATGAACAGATGGAACGGATCCGCGCTTTTGTAAAGAGGGGAGGGGGATTGGTGGCCACCGAGCACACCTCCCTGTTGACACCCCGGAGAAGCCGCCGCCGTGACTTCGGGTTGGCGGATCTCTTCGCGGTCCACGCTCCGGAGTTCGTGCCCTGGCCCCGGCAGCCCGAGTCGATTCTGCGGATCGACCCGGTGCGGCGCCGCGAAGGCGAAGGCCGTGTGGTCTACCTGCCCGAGGTGAAACCGGTCGTCGAGAAACCGGCCGCGGAGCCCATGACCAGCCGGTATTGGCACCTTCCCGTCAACTGGAAGGAACTGGTGGAGTCGGTCCGATGGGCCGGCAGCGGCGACCCGCTCTTGGAGATCGAGGGGCCGATGACCGTCACCGCCGAGTTGCTGAGCCAGGAGCGGGAGAACCGCCTGCTCCTGCATCTGGTCAACTACGGAATGGAAGAGAATCCGCTGGTCCGGGACCTGCAGATCAACCTCAAGTCAGGGGAGGGGGAGGTCCGGAAAGTCTACACCCTGTCCCCCGACGGGGGAGAGATCCTCGACCTCAAGTTCCGAGCCGAGGGGAATCGGATCCGGTTCACGCTGCCCCGGCTGGAAACCTACACCCTGGTGGTGATTCAGCTCTGAACCTGGGGTCTGCGACGGCCGTGGCCGGGCCGATGGAGAATGGGCGACGCCGCTTCAGGCCGCCCCTCGTCAGAAGCGCAGCCGCTTCAACTGTAGCTGCTCGTATCCTTCCTTGCCCTCGACGACACGGATCAGTTGGCCCGAATTCAATTTGCCGAGACGCTGGGTCTTTCCGGTCCGGGGCCAGAAGATCTCGACCTCGGCGGCTGAGTTGGCCTGGCCCAGGCCGATGGTCTGGCGCAAGGGGTTGGCCCCGAAGCTTCCCCCGCTGTTGACGTGACGGTAAATGAATCGGGTGGCGCCCGATTCCTCGATCCGCACCCGGATCCGAGCGCCGATGGCCGAAGCGTTGGACTCCCGGCCCACCAGCTGGATGGCCAGCCAGTGATTGTCGTTGCCGGGGTTCTCGTAGAGGGCGTCGCTGAAGGCGTCCACCGGGAAGGCGCCTCCCATCTGCTCGAAGACGTCCAGGTCACCGTCGTTGTCCAGATCGGCGAAGGCGACGCCGTGACCCTTCTGAAGATGACCGAATCCCCCCGCTATGGTCACGTCCTCGAACCCCTGGCCCGCCTGGTTCAGGAACATGAGGTTGGGGACGATGCTGGCGAGACTGGGATCCCCGGTTCCCAGGTAAAAGTCCAGGTAGCCGTCGTTGTCGAGATCTCCGAAGTTGGATCCCATGGGCTGCATGGGTACGGTCAGGTTCCGCTCTCGGACCACGTCCCGAAAGCCGCCTCGTCCGTCTCCCTCGTAGAGACAGGCTTTTTCGAAATCCGGGGAGAGTCCCAGACGGTAGGAGGCCTGGTGACCGATGTGACCCGCGTAGCTGGAGACGAACAGGTCCAGATGCCCGTCGTTGTTGTAGTCCCAGAACCAGGCCGGAAAGCTCTCGCTGGGACGCCCGACATCCAGCGTCCTGGTGACGTCTTCGAAGGTTCCGTCTCCCCGGTTCCGGTAAAGCCGGTTCGGGTCCCGGTAGTTGGAGACGTACAGATCCGGATAGCGGTCTCCATCGTAATCTCCCCAGGAGACTCCCTTGGTAAAGGCGTAGCCCTTGACGCCGGCCTGCTCCGCCACGTCCTGAAACGTGCCGTTCCCCTGGTTTTGGAACAACTGCCAGGGGGCCTGGTAATCCCTCAGAGATTCGTTTCCGATGAACAGGTCCAGATCGCCGTCGTTGTCGTAGTCGGCCCAGCCGGCCACTTGGGTTGGATAAGAGACCTCCGCCAGGCCGGCATCGAAGGTCACGTCCTGGAAACTGCCGTCCCCCCGGTTCCTCAAGAGGGAGTTGGGGTGCTGCCCCTCCACGCCGCACCAGGCCCCGCGCAGGACCAGGACGTCCAGGTGCCCGTCATTGTCGTAGTCGGCCTGGAGCATATTGAGGCCTCCCCAGAGTCCCTCCAGATCCGCCTCCCGAGACCTCTCCCGAAAGGTCCCGTCTCCGCTGTTGCGAAAGTAGCGCATCGGGCCGGAGGCGTCCCAAGTAGAGGTGAGGATGTCCAGGTAACCGTCCCCGTCGAAATCGTCCACGATGGCCCCACCGGCCAGATTGAAGCTGCTGGTTCCCAGTTTCAGGGCGATGTTGCGGAAGCGCCGGAACGGGACTTTGGACTGGAAGGTCGATTCGGGGATCCGATAGCGGGCCGGAACGCCGTCCGGGTACTGGTCCAGCGTCATGTAGGCGATGTTGAGGAGCCAAAGGGACGGGTAATAGTAGCCGTAGCCCTCTTCCGGAGAAGAGTTGTCCAGCATCTCGGTAAAATACCGAATGGCCCGGGTGGATCCCTGCGGGAGGGAGTGGATTCCTTCTCCCCGTAGAGGGAGTATGCAGCGCTCGGGACCGTGCTGGACGGTGCAGTTCTGGGTCTCCCCCATTCGCATGTAGGCCACGCCCAACTCGAAGATGGTCTGGTCCACCTTGGTCCGCTGGAGATGGGTGCGGACTTCGGGCAGGAGTTCGTAGGCGGCTTTCAGGTGCTCAACGCCTGCCTCCTCCTCGCCGAGCCGCACCTCGGCGACTCCCAGGTCCAGCAGGATGTCCCAGCGGTTCAGGTTCTTCCAATAGGAGGGAGTGTCCGGGTCGGAGGCGCTCTGTTCCAACTCCTCCAGTTGGCGCCGGTAGTCGCGCACGACGCTGTCTCCCTGGTAGGGATTCTTGCTAGCCGTCTCGACGGCTATCTTCCGAAGAACCTGGAGCATGCGCCGGTGTCCCGGGGAGAGATCCCGATCGACCGCTGGGTGGACCCCCTTGTCCTGTATTGCCGGTTTCGGATGGTGATGGTGTGGTTTCTTGGGATCCGAAGTCTGGACCGGCAGAAGAAGTTGGGAGTGTCCCAGAATGAAAGCTGCCACCAGAGCGGTCCGCATCGCCGCGCCAACGGAACTGGCGGTGACACGCCTCGCCGCCAGCAACCGAAATGGGCGGACTTCAGACATGAGGCTAAGCGGGAATCTCCCAGTAGGAGCCCTGAATGCTGGTGACCCCGTCTGGTTCTTCACCGTAGTAGATGGTGAACAGATGCCCCGGCCGGTATTCGATGGTCACCGGGTAGCCCAGATTCCGGTTCGGGAAATCGCCCCGGATCAGGAACTCCTGCTCGTAGTCCCAGGTCTGACCGCCGTCTCGGCTCTGGCAGGCTCGGATCCCGAAGGGCGAGCGGCGATGGCCGTAAGTGACCAACAGCCGGCCGTCGGAAAGGTGCAGAAGATGCCCCGGATAGCCCCAGACGCGGGTCTTGCGGACGGGGGTCCAGGTGGATCCATTGTCCGAGGACTCGCTCTGGTGCAGGTAGCGGGTGCTGGTGCGAATCATGGCCACCACCTTCCCGCTGGGAAGGACTGCCGCTGTGGGTTCGGAAAAATCACCTTCGACCACCGTTCCGACGACCACCGGACGGCTCCAGGTCAAACCGCCGTCCCGGGATCGCACCGCATAGGCCGTACGATTCCGCGGGTGGTCCGCAGTGACCATGAGGACACTTCCGTCCTCCAGTTGAGCCGCGCCCCGGGGCGTGTAGCCTCCCATGTAGGGTTCGGTGGGGATCCGGACCGTTCGGTCCCAGGTCCGGCCTCCGTCGGAGCTCAAGTGGACGTAGCAGCCGCCGTTGGCCCGGGCCCAGGGATAGAGGCTGCGGCTGAAATCGGAGTCGGAAGCTGCCGGTAGCCAACCCCGTTCCCGACTGGTTCTGAGCCAGATCTCCTCTCCCCGGGATGCGAGTTTCCTCCCCTGGGCCAGGGGATACCAGAGGAACTGCCACTGGTTCAGGACCACCGTCCCGTCCCGAAGTTGGGCCAGGCCCGGGCACTCGACCCCGTACCAGTCCCAGTTGGGCGCCGCCTCCGGAGGGCTCCAGGTGCGGCCCTCGTCGTCGGAACGGGAGATCAGATTGTGGAAATGGGGATCACCGGGCGGGTGGGTGTACGGAGTGACTCTCTGGCACTCGTTGAACGCAGTGATCCACTCCCCGTTGGCCAGGCACACGATGGAGGCATGGGAGCAATAAGCGAAGGGGTCGCGGTAGATAACGATGTCCCGGCGATTCGGCGCCGGCTGGGTGTGGGAATTGGGCTCGCCGGGGTCGCCGTTGTACTGCGCTCCAAGCGGAGCCGCCGAGAGGACCGCTGCCACGGCGCCACCTCGTTTCAGAAACTCTCTTCGCTGGAACGATTCTGCATAAGTCATGACTTTTCACAGTCTAACCCGGATTTTTGGAGGTCGGCAACCCGCAGCCCAAGGCGAGTGCGAACCCCATATCCGAAGTCTGGCCGAAGGGTTACAGGAACGGATCTTCTCGATGCCCGCCGCAGATAGAGTCCTTCCACGAGAGGATCGGGTTCGCTCTGAGTTCGGATCTCCAAAGTTAACAGTCCGTGGTGAAAGTCCCGCGAGCACCGAGACCGTTCCTGCGCCCGCCGGACCAGACGCGATGAGGGAGCATACCGGGAGTATGTGACCGAGTCGCAACGCAGTCTGCCGGGATGCAGGGACGGTCGAATGCCGTGAGGACTTTTGCCACGGGCTGTTAAGCCACAAGATCGGCTCGCGGGCGCACCCGCCGGGGTCGACGATTCCGGATTCGTTCACATATCTGTACGGAGTCTTGTGCAATCCTAAAATGCCTCGAGTAACCACCTATTCCGACCTCCGTGCCCGCCTCAAGAACCACTGTGACCGGGTCGCCGAAACCGGAGAACCGCTGATCATCAAGCGCCGTAGGGGCGCCGATGTGGCCCTGGTCAGTCTGGAAGAGTTGGCCGGGCTGGAAGAAACAGCTCATCTGTTACGGTCCCCCGAGAATGCTCGACGACGACTCGATTCGATTGAAGAAGTTCGGTCCGGGAATGGTGTCGTGATGACTGTTGCGGAGCTCCGAAGCAAGTTCGCTCTAGATGACTGACCGGCGAGCCCTCTTCGCAACACATTTCCTACAGGACATGGAATATTGGGTGCGCACCGACCGCAGAACCGCCCTCCGTTTGTTCCGCCTTGTCCACATGGTCCTGAGGTCCCCCTTTGGGGGCAGCGGCAAACCGGAACCACTCAAGCGTGAACTGGCCGGATTGTGGGCACACCGCTTGACCCAAGAACACCGGGTCGTCTACGAAGTCTCGGAGAACGAGGTCCGGTTCCTCCAGGCACGCTATCATTACTGACCCGCGGTTTCGGCAATTGACTGCCTGAGAGGGTCCACACTACCGGCCGATCAGGGACTTGCGGAGTTCCGCCAGTTCCTTCTGAATCCGTCTGACCGTCTTCACCAGCTCGGGGAAACGGTGCATCAGGATGTAGTTCCGTTTCCAGAGTGTGGTCTCCATCTCCGGTGATCCGGAGACGACGCTCCCCGGGGCAACGTCCCGCCCGATTCCGGTCTGCGCCGTCGCCACGACCCGGTCTCCGATCTTCAGATGGCCGGCCACGCCCACCTGCCCCGCCAGGGTCACGTGGTTCCCGATGGTGGTGGTCCCGGCGAGTCCGGTCTGGGACGCTAGGATATTGTGGGACCCGAGGGTCGAACCGTGTCCGATCTGGACCAGATTGTCGATTTTCGTCCCTTTCCCGATTCGGGTCTCACCCACGGTTCCCCGGTCGATGCAGGCGTTGGCGCCCACCTCCACGTCGTTTTCCAGAATCACCACCCCCGACTGGACCATCTTGAAATAGCTGCCGTCGGCCCGGGGAGCGAACCCGAATCCATCGCCTCCGATGACGGCCCCGTTCTGGAGGATCACCCGGTCCCCCAGCCGGCAATGCTCGCGGACCACGGCGTTGGAATGGGCCACGAAGTCGTCGCCGATTCGGGTGTGGGGATAGATGACCACGTTGGGGTAGATTACGGCGTTGCGGCCCACTCGGACTCCGTCGCCGATGACCGTGTGGGCTCCAATGGAGTGGTCCTCTCCCAGTTTGGCGGTCTCGGCGATGATGGCCGTGGGGTGGATTCCCGGAGTGACGGAAGGGGGCCGGTAGAAGAGGGGGATGGCACGAGCGAATGCCAGGTAAGGATTGTCGCTGAGAAGGGTCGGATGCCCGGTATCGGGCGCGTCCCGCGACACGATGATGGCTCCGGCTCGAGTCGACGGGATCTTGGAGTAGTACTTGGGATTGGAGACGAACGTGAGTTGGGTCGGCGTCGCCTCCTCGATTCCGGCTACCCCGTCGATCTCGGTTTCAGGCGATCCCCGGAGCTCGCAGTTCAGTTCCCGGGCGAGATCTCCAAGCTTCATTCCGGACTCCGTGATATCCGAACTTGCGGGTCAGATGAGAATGATAGCGTAACCGCGGGATGGCGCGTTTTGTAGCGCCGGTTTCGATTCCCTCAATCAAGTGACCGCGGGATGGTCCAAGCCGACAATCAGGAGTCCCAACGAAGGATTCGGTCGACTCGAGCCGCCCGGAGCATCAGCGCCGCCGTTCTACTCAGCCGGATACTGGGTCTGGTCCGGGACCGGTTCTTGGCGCGGCTCTTCGGAGCCGGGGCCTACATGGACGCCTACAACGTGGCGTTCCGGATACCCAATCTCTTCCGCGACCTCGTCGCCGAAGGAGCATTGAGCTCGGCGTTCGTCCCTACCTTCACGGAGATCCTTCGCAAGCAGGGCCAAGCAGAAGCATGGCGCCTGGCCAATCTGGTGGTCAGCACACTGCTCTTCGTTCTGGGGCTGCTGGCGGTCGTGTTCTTCGCCCTGTCCGATTATTGGGTCTACCTGCTGGCGGCGGGATTTGCCAGCGATCCAGGCAAGCTCGAGGTCACCTCCCACTTGGTTCGGATTCTATCCCCCTTCCTGATCTTCGTCTCCGTGGCCTCAATCCTGATGGGGATGCTGAACGCGCTGAATCGGTATTTCGTCCCCGCGCTGGCACCGGCGCTGTTCAATCTGGCTCTGATTTTTTTCTGTATATTCGTCGTTCCCTGGTTTGAGTACGAAGGGATCCTGGCCATCTATGCCGTAGCTCTGGGGGCCCTGGTGGGTGGGGGTCTCCAGTGTGCCGTCCAGTTCCCCCTCCTCTACCGGCGGGGATACCGATTCCGATTGGGTCTCGACTTCCGCCACCCGGCGCTGCGCCGGATCGGGCGGCTGGTAGCGCCGGCTCTGCTCGGAGTCAGCGCGCTTCAGATCAACGTTCTGATCAACACGCAGTTGGCCTCGTGGCTGGGCGGCGACGGACCCATCTCCTGGCTCAACTTCGCTTTTCGGATCATGTACCTGCCCATAGGCCTCTGCGGAGTAGCGGTGGGCGTGGTGAATCTTCGCGAGGTGTCGATTTCGGCCGCCCGCGAGGAGTGGGACGGGCTCAAGGCGATGGTGGCCCATTCGGTCAAGACCGTCTCGCTGATTGCTCTGCCCGCCGGTGTCGGGCTCCTGATCCTGGCCGGACCCATCGTCCGGCTGCTCTTCGAAACCGGCGAGTTCACCGCCGAGGCCACGCAAAGGACCGCTGCCGCCTTGATCTGCTACTCCTTCGGGCTGTTCGCCTACAGCTGCATCAAGGTCTACGCCCCCACCTTCTACGCCCTGGGAGACACGCGGACGCCGGTGCGGAGCAGCCTGATCGCAGTCGCCACGAATCTGGCGGTGAACCTGCTCCTGATCTGGCTGCTTCCCCCCGACCACAAGTATCTGGGTCTGGCTCTGGGGACGGCCGCTTCGGTCTGGGTGAATCTGGCTCTCCTGGTCCGTACGTTCGGTCGCAGGGTGGGCTCGTCGGCGTCGCATCGAGTGGCTTCCACCGTGGCCAAGAACCTGGGGGCGTCGATCCTCATGGGGATCCTGGTCGGATTTCTGGGGAGCTATTTCCAACTGGATATGGCACGAAGCACGTGGCTGGGGGACGCGGCGGCCCTCTTCGGATGCATCGGCGCCGGAGCTCTCTTCTATTTTGTCTGTTGCCGCCTCCTGGGTGTCGAGGAGGTCGGACACTTATTTGCCCGACTGCGAAAATGAAGGACGAAACGCGCCGGCGGGCTTTCGAGAGCTATATCAACTATCTGGTCGTGGAGCGGGGACTCTCTCCCAACACGGTCGAAGCCTATCGCCGGGATCTCCTGGGGTTCCTCGCTTTCCTGGAAGAACGTGAACTGGAGTTGAACCAGGCCGAAAGACAGGACCTGTTCGATTTTGTGCGCCGCCTGCACCAGCGGCTCTCGGTCTCCTCCATCATGCGTAAGATCGTCAGCCTTCGGTCCTTCTACCGTTTTCTACTCTTGGACGGCTACGTGGATAAGGATCCCACAGAGACCCTGGAATCGCCCAAGCTCTGGAGGAGACTGCCGGTCTATCTGGAGCCGGATGAGGTCGAACGCCTTCTGGAAGGTCCGGATCTCTCCACTCCGTACGGCTTGCGGGACCGCACCATGCTGGAGGTCCTCTATGCCACGGGTCTGCGGGTCACGGAACTGGTCCAGATCCGGGTCCGCGAGGTGAGTCTGGAGGCGGGCTTCTTGCGGACCATGGGAAAGGGGAGCAAGGAGCGACTGGTTCCCCTGGGGAACGAGGCCGCGGATTTCGTCGATGCTTATCAGAGAGAGGCAAGGCCCTATTTTCTCCGCAAGCGTTTCTCGAGTCCCTTCCTCTTCCTGACCCGGCGGGGCGGGCCCATGACCCGTCAGAATTTCTGGAAATTGACCCGGAACTACGGCAAGAGGGCGGCAATCGACGGAAAGCTGAGTCCTCACGTGCTGCGCCACAGCTTTGCCACTCACCTGCTGGAAAATGGAGCCGACTTGAGAGCGGTCCAGGTGATGCTGGGGCATGCCGACATCTCCACCACCCAGATCTATACCCACGTCAGCCGGGAGCGCCTGAAGAAGGTCTACAACAAGTTCCATCCCCGGGCCTGAATCCGGCTCACGAACCACGTACCATGGCGGGACCACGGATTTCGGCGCGAAAGGAATCTGATCCATGCGAACTCTCTGCTGCCAGCCTTTGAACACCTCTCTGGGCACCTTTCTCCTGGCCGCCTCCGATCAGGGGCTCTGCCGGTTGCTCCTCCCCGGCGAAGCGGACTGTTCCGGATGGTTCGACCGGCATTTCGGGGGGGCCGCGTCTCCGGGATGGAACCCCGCTCTACGGCGCGCAACGTCGCAGTTGGGGCAGTTCCTGGCGGGAGAGAGACGGGATTTCGATCTGGAGCTGGATCTGAGGGGAACGCCGTTCCAGATTGAGGTCTGGACCCGGCTGCGATCGATCCCCTTCGGCGAGACGCGAAGCTATGGCGAGGTGGCGGCCGGTATCGGGCGTCCCGGCTCCTTTCGGGCGGTGGGTGCGGCAACGGGCCGCAACCCCCTACCCCTGGTGGTTCCATGCCACCGGGTCATCGGCTCCAATGGACGCCTGGTGGGTTATGCGGGCGGCCTGGATCTGAAGCGGTGCCTATTGGAGTTGGAAGGCGTCACCGTTCCGGGTCACGCCACCGTCAGGTAGAGGACCCTGGATCCGGAGGCCAACTCCCGTCCCCGATGGTCTCGGAAGGACTTCCCCTGGCACTCTTCGAAATCCGGCATCCAATAGTCGGTGTACTGGAGCTGCTACGGGAGCAGCGCCTGCTGGCAACGGAAACGGTGCCGAGCATGCCCGCAGGTCGGTGCTATTGCTCCTCAACGTCCTGCGCAGGCGCCGGCACCGCCGGGTCATCGGTCAAACGCCCCAACATTTCATAGATTCGAATGATGCAATGATCCACGATCCGTTCACCGGCGCCCGGTTCGATCCGAGCCCAGATATTCTTTGCTCCGTGGCCGCCTTCGGTCGCCGCACGAATGGTGGGAAAGTAGCTGAAAAAGCCGTTCGCGTACCCCAGGAAGAAACTGTCGGAGACAGGAGACCGCTCGCGCCAGTTCATCTGGAACTCAATAAAGGGCTCGCCCGGCATCCCCATGAATGCAATTTTCTTGTTGACGAGAACGGTCGTGACGGGAACTTGCTTTTCCGGCTTGATCTCGGGCAGATAGTACTCGCGGAGTTCGGGTTCCACACTCTTATCAAAGGCTTTCATGTACTTCTCCAGGTCCCAGCGAAAACCGAAGGTCAGCCAATCCTCCGAGAAATCGAGACTCGCCTCAGGGGACGGTTCGGTTTCGATCTTCTTGGCCACGCGAACGGCTTCCTTGCCTAGAGTCTCTCCACTCCACTCCATTCTTGCGACCGGGTCTTCTTCAAGAGGCACACCCGTGTAATAGGTGTCGATGTCGCCGGCGCCGCCGTTCAGGAAGAAGGCCATGGTCTGAGGGCCGAAAGCCTCTTCCACGGTATTGCACATGACTCCAGGAAAATCAGCCGAATACTGCTTGAGGTTTGCCATCACCACCACAGGGTGGCAGGCGTAGTTCACGAGAATGGCCAATGGCTTTCGGTTTTCGGTGTCTATGCGCAGGACTGCCACCGTGGGATCGAAGGGGGCCGTAGGAATCTTGGTCGGGTTCCTGAACATCATAGTCACGGTGCCGTCCGGGTTCAGTTTTCTCCGGTTGTGGCCGATGTAGGCCACTCCGTAACCTGTACCTACCCATGCCTCTGCCGCCTGCCGGTGAGCTTTTTCAACGGCTCTTGCGATTTTAGTGACGGCGTCCTCCTGCCAAGCCACCATGCCGGTTAAGGGATGATTCTCATTGATGGGAATAATGGGAGCGGAGTGAGTGTGGGTCGCGACCATGAGCACAAAGGAGATACCGCTTGATTCCTTTACTTGTTGGCGTAGACGCTCCATCAAGGGTGCCTGAAAGACCCGGCAGAGATCGACTGTGATCAGCGCCAGCCGTGTTTGATCAACTTCCAGCACCAGGACGCGTGCGTACAGTGGATCATTGGCTCCGGTTGCCAGCGTGGTCCCGGAACCGAGCATGTATTTTCCCGGAGCCGGAGTAATGTCAACCTTGGCCACTCCGGCTTTGAGGTTGGAGCCCCGGACCCACGGGATCACCGTCAGGCCCAATAGACATATACAAATGCCAAGCTTGGTCAGACTCGCCATTGGATTCTCCTCGAGCGTAAGCAGTTACAAAAGAGACTTCGTCTCAGCCCCATTAACAGTGTATTCAAGTCCTGAAATAGCAGAACGGCAAGACCTGAGTCTGCCTGTTTCCCCAATGGTGAGCTGACGTCTATTGAGGTTCTTTTTGAATACCACTCTCGATGGCGAGATGTTTTTCTCGCCGCAGTTTTTGTTGAATCGCCTCAAAGCGCCGAAGTTCCTCCAGCGCTTTTCCCGTGTTTCCCAATTTCTTGTAGATCTGGGCCAACTGATAGTGAGGAGCAGGTTCGTCGGGGTCCAGGGCGATGGCACGTCCGACAGCTGCTGCCGCCTCCTCCCAACGCCCCTTTCCGGAATAAGCTTTCGACAGTTCCATAAATGCCTGCGGCATCTGGTCATTGGCACGCAGAACTTCATTGAGATGCCGGATCGCCTCGTCAAACTCCTGCTCCATGTTTTTGATGACAGCCAGGTTCAGATGAGCGATTGGAAGGTCCGATTCCAATTCGAGCGCCTTCTTCAGATAGGGTCGGCCTGCTTCGTACAGCCCCTTCTCCACATAGAGAATTCCCACAGCCTGGTTGAGTCCAGCTACATTCGGATCGAGGGAAAGTGCTTTCCGGTACTCGCTCAGTGCCTCCTCCGCCCGGCCCTGGAAAACGTAGGCTTCAGCCCGCATCTGATAGGTTCGGTAGGATCCGGAGTCGAGTTCACGGAGCCGTTCGTAAGTCTTCTCGAACTCGGCAAACTTTCCGGAGTTGAGGTAGGCCTGTGCCTGCAGGTGAAGGACCTGGACATGCTTGGGATTCTTTCGGGCCACCTCAGCGAGCATGCCGATCGCTTCATCGAAACGCTTCAAAGCCAGATAAGATCCTGCCAGGCACAGCTGAAGGCTGATGTCCCCGGGACGAACGGCGATGGCCCGCCCGAGAGGACCGAGTGCTTTCTCGTATTCGTAAAGAAGATAGTAGTCGAGGCCCAGAAAAAGGTTCGCCTCGATCATTTCAGGATCGAGCTGCAAGGTTTTTTCGAAGGCTCTTGTGGCCTTTTCATATTTCCCCTGAAAGTGATGGGCAAGACCCAAACCATAAGTGGCATCGGCTCTCTCGGGTGAGAGCCTCAATATGCCCAGGTAGGCCTGCTCGGCTGAAACCCAATCCTGGCGTCTTGTTGCCTCGGAAGCCTGTTGGTAGTATTGCTCAAGTCGCTGCTGCTGGGCTTGAACCTGAAGACCTGAAAACAAGAGCCCCGAGAGCAAGAGGCCGACCAGCATTGCAGCAAGAATCTACCAAGGCAGCCAACTGGCAGTCAATCAGGCCGACTCCCGTGCTGACCACCGGAAGATCTTATCTCCTTTGTTAGTCATCGGTTATAGGAATTACGGCGGGAGCTCGGCAGGCCAGCTTGGGTTAACAGCCCGTGGCAAAAGTCGTCACGGCATTTGACCGGGTCTGCATCGTGCGCGGACTGCGTTGCTCCTCGGTCACATACTCCCGGTATGCTTCCTCAGAGCGCCTTGTCCGGCGGGCGCAGCCCCGGTCTCGGTGCTGCGTGGGACTTTCACCACGGACTGTTAAGAGCAAGTCACAGTTGAAGGAGGACCCTCCGTGGACCGAATGGATTCAAGCCATAGAGACCGCTCCCACTCTCAATACCAGGTGAAAATCCTTTACACGCGCGTGCCGATGCGCGACGGAGTGGAGTTGGCGTTGAAAATTACGCGGCCGGACGCGGAAGGTCGATTCCCGGCGATCCTGGAATACAATCCTTACCGTCGCATAAAAAAGCCCTTGGCCGATTATCGAGAGGAGTACCCCCCCGTCGTCCCATACCTGGCCGAGCGCGGATATGTCATCGTCCAATTCGACGTGCGTGGTACGGGCAATTCCAGCGGATGGACCAAGGACATTTACTCCGCAGAAGAGAGGCAGGACGGGTACGACATGGTGGAGTGGACCGCTGCCCAGCCCTGGTGCAACGGCAATGTGGGGATGCTCGGGAAATCTTACAGTGCAGTCGTACAGTGGCAAGTAGCGGTGCAGGCTCCCCCCCATCTGAAAGCGATCATAGTGCGGTCGGCCAATGACAATGTCTATACGGAGTGGACCTATCCGGGAGGTGTCCTTCGCCCCTACATGTTCGATAGCTACTCCGCCTTGATGAACGCCTACAATTTCTCGCCTCCTGACCCGGATCTCGTAGGAGAGAAATGGAGCGAGATCTGGCAACAGCGTCTGGAAAACAGCGAACCCTGGGGCATCGGTTACATTTCGAACCCTCTGGACGGGCCCTATTGGCAGGACCGGTCGCTATCGACGAATTACGGCGCGGTCCAGTGTGCCGTTTTCGTAATTGCCGGCTGGTCTGACTGCTATCCCACGGCGCTGCTGCGTGCTTTCTCAAAGCTGGAGGTTCCCCACAAGCGAGCGCTGGTGGGACCCTGGGGGCACTGGTATGGCGAAGAAAAATGCGCCGTACCCGGCCCCAGGATTGATACCCGCCCCCTGTACCGGAAGTGGTTCGACCGCTGGCTCAAAGGGATTGACAACGGGGTGATGGACGAGCCTCCGGTCACTTTTTTCGTCAAGCGGTATGGCCCGCCTTCTGCGCGCATGCCCCTCGAAGAGAAAGGCTTCTGGCGATCGGAGCGAGAGTGGCCGATCGCCCGGACCCGGCGCACGCCCCTCTACTTTCGCTCCCACGGGAAGCTGAGCCGAGAGCCTTGCGAGGCGGCCGTTGAGGAGCGAGACGAGTACCCTTACAACCCTGCTGTGGGAATCACTTCCGGGATGCACTGGGGGGGAGGCATCCTCCCTTGGGGAATGCCCATCGACCAGCGCTGGGACGAGGCCTATTCGGTGACCTATACAACGCCTCCACTGAAAGGAGATCTGGAGGTGACGGGGACCCCCACGGCTGTCATCTACGTCTCCTCCACGGCCAAGGTGGCCTACTTTCGGGTCAAGCTTATCGATGTGGCTTCGGACGGCACTTCCAAACTGGTTCGCTATGGAGGTCTGAATGCCACCCACCGCGACTCCCACATCGAACCCGAGCCCCTTTCACCCGGGCAGGTGTATGAACTCAAGATTGACCTGGAAACGATGTCCTATGTTTTCGGGACAGGTCACCGGATCCGTGTGGCCATTGCCAGCGCCGACATCCAGAATGCCTGGCCCACAGCCGAACCTGCCGTCAATACGATCCATCGAGGCAGCCGCTATCCGTCACGTATCGTTTTACCGGTGATCCCCGAGCAGAATGCAGAGCTGCCCCAGCCCGATCTGGTGCAATTGTCCAATGCCGACCCGCAAGACCTGTCCACACCGGAGGAGTACTCGATCACCCACGACCTTGTGAATCAGGAGACGATTTTTCGCATCGCACCGGTGCACGTGCCCGAATCGGCTGATTTTGACCTGCAACAGCATTCGAGCCTGACGGTTTCCTCGGTCAATCCTGCGGAGGCAGTGCTGAAGGCCTATTGCGCCTACACGCTCAAGCAGGCGGGTTCGGACATACGCATAGAGTCCAGTGAACTGACCACCAGTAATGCATCGGCTTTTCGCCACCTGGTGCAACTGACGGTAACGGTCAATGGGAAGCTTCACTTCAACAAGAGCTGGTCTCGTACCGTGCCCCGACTCTTGAACTGATTGTGCCCGGTCAGGTCCGACTCGAATGGAAGGACGGAAAAAGGGGACAGTTTGGTTTGTCCCCTTTTTCAAAAGCCCTTGGAATGGCGAATGGCCCAGATCCAGGTGGCGGCCTCTTTTCCTCCGACCAGTCCATCCCAGGTGGAGTTCAGATACAGAGTCCGACCATCGTAGCCGAGCCAGGGGCAGGTGTCGGTTCCAGGAGTGTTGATCCGCGGGCCCAGGTTCTGGAGGGGAGTCCATTGGGCGTCGATTCTTCTGCTGATGTAGAGATCCACACTTTCGCTTGGAGAATCATTCCTCCGCAGTGGAAGGATGATCGTGGTTTCGTCGGAACTGACAGCCACGTCGTTTTCGTCGCCGGCGCTGTTGACGACGGGGCCCAGGTTGACGGGCTCTCCCCACTGGTCCCAGCCTGATCCGATACGATCACTGTAGTAAACATCGAACCCACCCTGTCCACCCGACCGATTGCTGGAAAAGTACAGTCTTCTCAGGTCCTTGGAGAGCATGGCTCCGAATTGGACCGTGTCGGGAAGACTGACGGGCGGACCCAGCAACTGGCCCGTGGACCAGGAGCCGTCGCGAAAATGGGAGACATAGACGCCGGAGGATTTGCTGAAATCGTCGCTGCGCAGGAAAACCACAACGGTCCCGTCAGCCGACAGTTTGGCATCGGCTTCGTGGGACCCGGTGTTGATCTGCGGGCCCGCGTTGAAGGGTACGGACCAACGCCCATTCTCCAGGCGGGAGAACCAGATATCGAGCTTTCCCAGACCCTCCGGATGGTCCACTTGAAAGGCCAATAGCCTCCCATCTTCAGTGCCACTGGCACAAAAGGGTTTGGCGTCTTTTTCGAGCGGGATCGAAAGCCTGGTTATGGTCAGCTCTTCCTCCTGGTCTTGAGCAGCTGTTTCCAGGCTCAGCACCTGCAAGGCGACCAATCCCGGTGTGATCGCGGCCGAGCAAAGTAATCGCAAATACGACATCCAATGGCCCCCCTTATCGACCCGAGGATTTTTCTCCTGATCCAACGCCTTAGTGACGGGAGTACTTGGCTTTTGCCTTCAGTTCTTCGAACCTACTCAGATGTTCTTCTGCCTTCTGGTGCTGCTGGAGCCTCTTATAGAGGAGCCCGAGACGATAGTGGACTTCCTCCTCGAGCGGTTGGAGTTTGGAACTTAGCTCGTATTCCCGGCTTGCATCCTCCAGTCTTCCGCTTCTTTCCAGAACCTTTCCCAGGATGAAGCGGCAGGCGGCATCGTTGGCATCGACTGCGATGCCTCGCTGAGCCATCAGGAGCGCCGGCTCGAGCTGGTTGTGGCGTTCCAGCGCGGTAGCATAGACGTAATAGAGGAAAGGATCTCGGGAATTGAGACTCAGCGCCTGATCATAGGCCTGCAATGCCTCGTCGTAGGCGCCCAGCTCCAATAGGCTGTTTCCCAGGGCTAGATAGCCGGCATAAAAATCGGGTCTGATCTTCACTGCCGACGCCGAGGCGTCTCGCGCCTCCTCGTAACGATTTGCGGCATGATGATTCCGGGCCTGGGCCAGGAGCAGATCCGGGTCATCCGGGAATCGGGCGGCGGCATAGCTGAGAAGATCCCTGGCCAGCGGTAAAAGGTTCTCCTTCAGCAACTCCATCGAAATATCGTAGAGAAACTTTGGTTCGCGGCCCGCCGCAGGCATTCCCCGCTTGAGGGTATTGGAAGCCTCCTCCTCTAGCCCCTGCTTCAGGTAGGCGACGCTCAGGAGTCCATGGAGCTTGACGGGCGTTTTCGCTGCGCTGGGGATGTACGGTTCCAGAAGCTGAACGACTCGTGCATAGTTCGCCTCCAGATAGCAGGCATAGGCCAGCCAATAGTTCACCGGGAACGAAGACTCCCGGCGCCGAACCAGTTCGAACTGGGCGATGGCTTCGGAAGCCAGACCCCGTTCCAGCATCCATGCCCCCACGCGCTTGTGGATAGCGGTATCGGCAGGCAGGATCTGTCTGAGTCGAGAAGCCAGGGGGACAGCCTCACGTGTCCGCCCCAGGTCGAGGTAGATTTCGACCAGGTAAACGAGAATCGCAGGGTCATGCGGTCGCAGACGATGAGCCCGCTCCAGAGTCGCCAGGGCACGGGGCAAGTTTGCCTTCCTGAGGTAAAGCAGGCCCAGGTTGTAGAAGGCGGAGGCGCTGTCGGAGTCCAGCTTGGTCACTTGCTCAAACTGCTCGATCGCCTTCTCCTGGTTGTCGAGACGCAGGTAGGTGACGCCCAGGTTGTTGTGGGCTCTCAAATCTCCGGGCTTCAACTCGAGAACACGCTCGAATTCGTGGACGGCTTCGGCATAGCGCTTCATTCTCGAATAGACCATGCCCAAGCCGCCGTGCAGGGAGGGTTCATTGGGGTACGTGTCGAGCAGAGCCCGGAAAGCTTTTTCGGCCGCTGCGAGTTTGCCTTCCTGGAGCAGGCGATATGCTTGCTGCGGACTCTGCCCGGCAGCCTCGCCCTGCAGGAAAAGAGCCACCAGAAAAATTGTCAGTAGACGAGGACCCGGGATGCAGTGTGCCTGGCGGAAAGTGCCCTTCTTCTTCAGGCGCAGAGTGCCGGCCTCAGTTCTTCGCGCCCTCAATCCCAACGCCCTCCGTGATGGTGAGGAACTGATTGGCTGCCACCCCGGCGAACTTTTCCACTGAGCCATCGGGCCATCGGACTTCTACATCCGTCTTGCTTGCGCTTCCCAGGCCGAAATGCAGTCGCAGGTCGCTCTGTGAAGCGTAAGTCCCGCCACTGTGCACTTCCTTGATCTGTCGTCTCCCTCCGTCCACGACCACCGAGACACGCGTGCCAATCGCACTCCGGTTCGAGCGGCTGCCAATGGCCAGAAATACGATCCAATTCCCATGTGGCCCAAGGTTCTTGTAAAGGCTGGGTCTTCCGTTTTCGTTATTCACCAAGATTTCGAGCGTCCCATCGTTATCGAAGTCTCCGAGAGCAATACCGCGACTGGTTTGTGGCTGCAGCAGATCCGCTCCGGATGACGCAGTGACGTCGACAAAAGTGCTTCTGCCCGTGTTCCGGTAAAGGACTTTCCGCTGCCTGTATCGGGACCGGAAACCGTGGCCGTCGATTTCCGGGTAGACATGACCGTTGGCAATGAAGATGTCGTCAAAACCATCGTGATCATAGTCAAGAAAGCCGACGCCCCAGCCAAGATATGCCAGGTTTACGCCTAACCCGGCCTCAGATGTTGCGTCACTGAATGTGCCGTCGCCATGGTTCTTGTAGAGACTCGATTTGTCGTCCGAAAAATTCGTCTTCACGATATCCAGATCACCATCGTTGTCGTAATCTCCGGCATCGACGCCCATGCCGGCCTGCTCCTTTCCATCACCGCTGTATGCCACTCCCGCCAGCAGGCCCATCTCGGAGAAGGATCCGTCGCGGTTGTTGTGAAACAGAAGACTGGGTGTTGAGTCACAAGCGACGTAGATGTCGGGCCAGCCGTCGTTGTCAAAATCCGCCACTAAAACCCCTAATCCGTATCTTTCTCCTGGGGCACTGATCCCAGCCTGCTCACTCACATCGGTAAATGTCCCAGCGCCATCGTTCCGATAGAGATTAGCGGGCAGACCTTTCAGACCTCGAGGACCGCACATGACGGGAATCCCTTTCCACAGGCAGTTGGAATTCTCTCCCGGACGGGGAGCGGACTCCAGATCGAAATCGATGTAGTTGGAGACAAACAGGTCGAGGTCCGAATCCCGGTCGTAGTCCAGGAACGAGCAGCCCACGCCCCACAATCGGTGATTCGTGTAGAGTCCTGCCTTTCGGGTGACATCCACAAAGGAGCCATCTCCGGTGTTTCGGTAAAGAACGTTGTGTCCGTAGTAAGTCAGGTAGAGATCAATCCAGCCGTCATTGTCGTAATCTCCGGCACACAGCCCCTGGCCCCAGCCGGATCGCACCAGTCCTGCCTGGCGGGTTACGTCACTGAACCGGCCGTTCCCCTCATTCCGATACAAGCGGTTGGAAGGCTCGGCGCCCTCCTCGAACCCCTCACTCCGGCTGGCCGTCATCAGGAAAATGTCAAGGTCGCGGTCGTTGTCGTAGTCTAGAAAAGCACAGCCAGCTCCAGTCGTTTCCAGTATGTATTCTTTTCGCTCAGTTCCTCCCGAATAGCAGAAGAATTCATCCAGTCCAGCTCCTGCTGCAATATCCACAAAACGAACCCCGAGTTGGCTTGAGCTGGACTCATTTTGCGCCCAGGCGGACACCCAGAGAAGGCAGATTACTGTCGGAATCAGGATCGTCTTCTCAAAGCTCATGTGGGTGAGCTGATCCAATTGCTTGAAATTCCAAAGTACATGTAAGCGTAGCACAGCACATGAGTTGGTCCCACTTAGTGGACTGGTCGTCAAGGTGAGCTCCGGAGGCGGAGGTGGGCATTGGGGCGCTACGCCGCGGACCCCGGAGAACCTGTCACCCGTCCCCTCACGTCGTGGAGGGCACCCCACGATTGATCAGCCTGAATTTGTTCTTGACCCCTGCTGACAAATTCGTATAGGGTCCGTTACAGCTAGTGGGAGATTTCTTCCACACGCTCCAAAATGCCCGCCAGGGAGGAC
Source organism: Acidobacteriota bacterium (assembly GCA_965263035.1). GTDB lineage: Bacteria > Acidobacteriota > UBA6911 > RPQK01 > JAJDTT01 > JAJDTT01. Next base: position 937,571 of record OZ253580.1, on the reverse strand, counting down.
GCGACGATGCAGACTTCTCTTTTTTCTGCCAAGAACACCCTTCTGCTGTTTGGTTTGCTGGCGCTTGCCACCGCCGGTGCCCAAGGCCAAGTCAAGAGCACCATCTCAGGGACGATAAGGGATGACACCGGTGGGGTGGTGCCCGGCGTCGGTGTAACGGCCACCAATCTGGGGACCAATATCACCCGTTCGGTTGTTACCGGCGATACGGGTAGCTTCGAAATTCCTTTTTTGGATCCTGGAACTTATCGAGTCACGGCTGAGATGGCGGGTTTCAAGACGGCTGTCGAACCGGGTGCCGAACTGGACCTTGCCACCAAGCTTCGCGTTGATTTGACACTGCAGGTGGGGGAGACCCGGGAGGAGGTGGAAGTCCGGGCAGCGGTGCCGCTGGTCGAGATTGAGACCTCGGAAGTCGGGGGGACTATCAAAGAAGAGCAGATGCGCGAGTTGCCGCTGCTGACCCGCAACTACCAGGCATTGGCGACTTTATTGCCCACCGCCGTCACTCCCGTTCCCAGCGCCACCGGTTACATACCCAACCAGAACCGGGGTAATTACTACCAGCTTGCCGGCCAGCGGGGGGCGTATACCTCCTACACCATCGACGGAATTGACTCGAATACGGTTTGGATTCAAACTCAGTCAGCCACTCCATCCTTGGATGCGCTTCAGGAATTCAAAGTCAAGAGTCATAATTTTTCAGCTGAACAGGGTCGGGGATCCGTCCAGTTTATAACCACCACCAAAAGCGGCACCAACGAATTTCATGGCGCGATTTACGACTACAATCGAAACGACGTCTTCAACGCCAACAGCTTTTTCAGCAATCGCGCCGGGGCGGACAAAAACGCATTTAACTACAATCAGTTTGGTGCCAACGTCGGGGGACCCATTCGCGTACCGGGCTATGATGGCCGAGACCAGACCTTCTTCTTTTTCGCCTACGAAGGAACCCGTTTTCGGCAGAGTGCAACCAGCTTTGGGCGATTTCCTGATCCCCGGTGGCTCCAAGGGGATTTCTCCACTCTGGGGTCTACCATTTACGATCCCTGGACGACAGTCGAGGATGCAAGTGCACCTGGGGGATACACCCGGCAACCCTTCCCGGGAAACCAGATCCCCAGCAGCCGCTTCAATCCTCAGGCCAAGACCCTGATCGGTTTAGGGCTGCTTCCGAGCCCCAACCACGAGGAGGGGACGACGCTGCCTGGAAACAGCAATTTCCTCGGAACCACGTCGAGCCCGGAGGATATCAACTTCTGGACCGTACGCATCGATCACGTTATCTCCGATAGCGATCAGATCTACGGGCGCTACATGGAGTCGATCGACCGCAAGAGAAGAGGCAGCCTGGTGCCTCTCTCCGGCACCAACAACGACAACAATATGCACAATGCGATGATGTCGGAGATCCATACGTTTTCGCCCACGACCGTCAATGAGCTGCGCGTCGGCTTCAACCGGGGCAACTGGTTCGGAGGACAGGACGGATCAGGGGATATGGACTATTCGTCAGAAGTTTTTGGATTCAAGAACATCGGCGGCTCGCCCCTCGGTTTTGGCCTACCCCGCTTCGGCTGGAGCAACTACACGGGCCTCGGGCCAACCCCTGACGCACCTTTTGGTGCTTTGAACAACACCTACCAGATCTCCGATAACCTGATGGTGAAGTCTGGAAACCATTCGGTGAAGGTGGGCTTCGATATACGGGAGATTCGCATGCGCTGGCTGGCTCAGGCCGGCATCCGAGGGAACTTCACCTTCAACGGGATTTTCACGCAATTCCCGGGAGATACTGCGACGGGAAGTCCATTCGCGGATTTCATGGTGGGACAGGCACAAGAAACCTGGGGATTGGCCGGCAATGGCACCGGTTACTTCAATCAGAAGCTGTGGGGGCTCTACCTGCAGGATGACTGGAGAGTCTCTTCTGAGCTAACCGTGAACCTGGGGCTGCGCTATGAGTACTATGAGCCTTGGAATGCGATACGCGGAGATTACTCGGTTTTCGATTTTGTAGCTCCTCCGGGAAGCTGTTTTCGGGATACGACTCCCTGCCCACCCACTCCCTTGGACGCCGCCGAGCCGGGCGAGAGTTACTACAATGCCGACCGAAACAACTGGGGCCCACGAATCGGTCTTGCTTACTCCCCCTTCGGAGACAACAGGACGGTAATTCGCGCCGCATATGGCATCTTCTACTCTCCACCGGATGCCACCGACCAGGTCAATGGGGCCCTGAATCCGCCGTCCAACGTCCTGCGGTTCATCAACCCCAAGACCTTGTATACCGATCTGGAGACCAATGACTTGTCCAAATTGTTCCCGGTTGCCGATATCACTCGTGCAGATTTCCCCCAGGTCACCGGACCCACCTGGCATCCCTCCCTGGCCGGCGCCACCCTGCATTCGGTAACCCGGAAGTTCGACGATGCCATCATCCAACACTGGCAGTTGACCGTGCAGCGGGAAGTCGTCAGAAACTTGCTGGTGGAAGTGGGTTACGTGGGTTCACATGGATACCATGGCCAGCGCCGCATCAATTACAATCAGTCTCACCTGGATCCCCCGGGAGTCACGACACCCTTTTCGACTCGACAGCCTTATCCGGACCTGTCGAATTTCACCTTCATCATGGAGCACAGCGCTCAGAACAATTACAATGCGGGTCTGGTGCGCCTGGAGCGGAGGTTTAACCAGGGCCTCTCGTTCATCTCCTCTTACACCTTTGCCAGGACGCTTGATGATTACGGCAACCTCAACGATGCCACCGGATTCTGGGCCCAAAATTCGTATGACAAGAAGGCCGAGAAGGGCTTATCCCAGTTCCACGCCAAACACCGGCTCAGCGTCGGGTACATCTGGGAGCTTCCGGTTGGTCGCGGCAAACGCTTCGCATCCGGTATGCACCCGGTGATTGATGGAATTTTCGGCGGCTGGCAGGTCAGCGGAATCACCACATTCCAGTCCGGGAGCCCCAGGATTATTCGACCGTTTCCTCGGGACTTCAGTAACACGGGTCAGTTCTGGTGGGCAACCAGACCGAATAAAGTCCGGACAGGTAAGGTGAAGACCCTCAATCCTCGTGCCAACAACCTGCGCTGGTTTGACACGAACTACTTTGCGAATCCAGAGTTGGGAACGTTCGGCAATACGGGCCGCGGTGAGGTCTTGGAGCCTGGAATCAACAACTGGGATCTCAATGTGTCCAAGAGTTTTTATTTCGGAGAAAGGGCCCGAGTACAATTCCGTGCCGAATTCTACAACGCCTTCAACCACACGCAGTTCTTTGGCTTTGGCAATTCTGTAGGATCGAGCAACTTCGGAGTAATCTCCGCATCCCGTCCACCAAGGAACATCCAGTTGGGACTTCGCTTGGAGTTCTAGTCCCGGGAGAATATTGGAAACAAGAAGGGGGCGGTTTTCCGCCCCCTTACTTGTTGAGGGAAGATTGTTCCTCGCGGCGAAATTGTACCCTGAGGGGTCTTTGGCCGAATCCGGATCAAGGTGGTCCTTCCGCAATTATCTGCGGGATCTTCAGTAATCTTAATTTGAAGAGGGGAGAAGTCTCCGGTCGCGACCGCCGATCGCTACCAGAGGACCACGAATACCAAATAGCCCGACGTGCTCAGAACTGCGACCGCCCACAGGGCAGGGGATGCCCACCAGGGAACGCCGTTCGGAAACGGCGACAGGACAACCTGCTTGACCGTTCCTTGGGAGCGTGCCAGCCAACCAGAGGGCTGAGTTGTCATTCGGATGGTTTGCTGAGTAGCCGACGGAGAAATGACGCCCAGGATCATCGATACGCAAAACATCGAGGCGGCAGTTACTCCGGTAGTCCAAAGGTAAGCCGCGAATCGGTCCGTCAACCACAACGGAAGGTCCGCTTCCAGAGCGACTACCGACAGTCGGAATGCGGGTCCGGCGATCAGACCGGCAAGGCCGGTGCGTCTGTCCACTTTTGTCATCGAGCCCACCAGATATACGGTCATCAAAGGCGTCACAAAGACGCTGGTGATACCGACGAAGAACTCCACGATGTTCTGAGCACGCAGGATAAATGGGATGTAGAGAAACGTGATACCCACGATGACAACGGTGGCAATCCGGCTCACAATCACATAGTGAGAATCGTTTCTGTCCGGCACCAGCAGACGAGCGTAGATGTCACGGGTGAAAACTGCAGACAGGGCGACTCCAATGCCTTCGAAGGTACTGATGGCGGATGCGATCATTCCGGCGATGACGATACCTTTCAGTCCGGAGACGAGGTATTGATCGACCAGCCGTGGATAGATCAGGTCCGGGTTGGCCAGGTCGGGAACCAGTGCACGCCCAAGCAGTCCCAGTGAGCTGCTGAAGTAACCCGAAAGTATGATCAGCCCGGTGCCCGCTACGACGGACATCTTCAGATCCCACATGGATCGGGCGCCGAACATCTTCATGGTCTGAGTGTGATTCACGACAAAATAACCGGTCGCGATCAGGCACCATCCGATCACGACCACAACTGGATGACTGCTCGCATCACGCCCACTCCCAATGTGCAGTAACGTCTGTGCTTCTCGCTCACCGAGCTGCCCGACCAGTGCGGCCTGGGTGCCGGCCCAACCTCCTGCTTCCTGCCAAATGACGGACCAGAGCACCAGGGTCGAGAAAAGCATGAGTGCGCCGAGCAGAACATCTGCGGCGGCAATCGTTTTCAATCCGCCCCAGGCAGCGTAGAAAGTCGTTGCCGCGATCAACCCGACAATCAGAATCCAAGCGCTGTGGGAAGGGAGAGGAACCACTTCGGTCAGCATGAGATGCAAGGCCACCGCAATCGTTGCCAGGGTGGCCGTCCGGTACTGGACTTGAACCAGAACACTGATGATCCTCGCCGAGATGCCGAAGCGGTGTTCGAGGTATTCCGCGTTGGTGAACAGCCCCGCCCGGTACATGCTCGGCACGACGACAAAGGCGGCGATCATGCCCCCGACGCCGACTCCGAACACAACGCCGGTGAACATCACCAAGCCATCCTGGTAGGTCGCACCATTGATGGCGACGTACTCGCCACCATCAACCGAGGTAGCGAACATCGAGAGGCCAATCAGCCAGAAGGGCAGGCTGCGACCGCCCAGGAACCAGTCCACATCGGAGTGCGTCTTGAGCGAACGGATGGACGCGTAGCCGAAGATCAGGAGATTGAGAGCGATCACTATGAACCAGTCGATTCCCGCCATGAGCCATCCGTCTCGAACTCGCCGACTGCGGCGAGGGCACTACGATTTCGAAGTCAGTATGAGGTCAGAATTCAAACCTGGAAAGGGTCTCTGGCGGCGCCTCTGCGCGCTTGAACCTACAAGACCGCCGGTTACGGCCCGACGCTCCTCCCACTCTCCCGCTTTCCCAGTTCCGGTTTGCGGGTTTCGTCTTGAGCAATGCGCCCAAGTATAGCTCCCAACTATGAGGCCGGTAGAGCATTGCCCTCGCGCCTCGTCCTGCCGTTCATTCGAGGATGGTTACGCTGCAGTTCCGTTCTCATCGTGATATAAACTCGTTCAAGAGATCTCTGACACGGGGGTGTAAAATGCCGGGACAGGATCCGATAGTGAAACTTTTTCATGGCTTTAAAACCTTCGTTCTTTTCCTGGTCGTGGCTGTCGCAGGAACGCTCCATGGAGCGGCCTCCGGGGATTTTCGGGCCTCCTGTGTGAAAGTGGATATCACTCCGGAAGAATCTCTGTGGCTATTGGGTTATGGCCCAAGACAGTCTGAGGGCGTACACGACCGCATCTATCATCGAATCGCCGCAATGGATGATGGAAAGATGCAGTTCTTTCTCGTCTCCTCGGATCTGGCCGCCATATCTCCTGCCTTCTACGAGGAGTTTTCCAGAGAACTGGAGAAGGAGACCGGTATCCAGTCCGAGCAGGTGTGGTGGACTCTGACTCACACCCACTCGGCTCCCGAGGTGGGCTCGCCGGGCCTCATCCGAAGCATGCAGCCTGAGAGGTTCCTTCATAAGTCCAACCCGGAGTATTCCGAGTGGGTGAAAACCAGATTGATCGAGGGCATTCGGGAGGCTCGATCGAAACTGGAACCGGCGCGTCTGGCAGTGACGACCGGTCATTCGATGGCCAATATAAACCGGCGCGCCATCGACGTTGACGGACGGGCCTCCTATGGAATGAACCCGGAGGGAGCGGTGGACCGTCAGATCGGGCTGATACGGCTGGACCGGTTGGACGGGTCGCCGCTGGGTCTGATCGCCAACTATGCCATGCACGGGACCGTTCTCGGGCCCGAAAATCTTTTGATCAGTGGAGATGCTCAGGGGATTGTGGCGGAGTACGTGGAGGAAAAACTGGGTGCGCCGATGCTGTACGTCAACGGTGCGGCCGGGAATATCTCACCTCTCTACAGCACCTATCCGGATTTCAAAAAAGGTCACATTACCCAGTTCAACGTGTTGTTGGGGGATCGAATCCTGCAGGCCAACCGCTCACTGAAGAGCGGCACTTCAAAGGTCATTTTGTGGACTGGAGAAACGGTCATCGAGACTCCCCGCAAGGCGGACTTTAGCTGGGTCGAGGAACTGGCACATTACCTTCGAGTGACGGAAAGCGGAGCGAGCCTGGTTCGCATACCGGTACGCTTCCTGAAGATCAACCAGGATCTTGTCCTGTGGACGGCGCCGGTCGAGCTCTTCTGCGAGGTCGCCATCAACGTGCGCAACCATTCTCCCTTTCCCAACACCTTCTTTGCCGGCTACACGAATGGTTTTCTGGGGTATCTGCCCACTCGGCAGGCATTCGCGGAAGGAGGCTACGAACCGGGACGCGTCTCTCCCTTCACCGAGCAGGTCGAGGACGATTTTACCCAGGGCGTGAGCACCTATCTTCAGGGGATGCCTCGGTAGCGACGCATTCGGTCAACACGATGATTATCGACACTCACGCTCATGTGTGGCCGCATCCTGGTCGTGATGAACATGGAACGGTCAAGGAGCGGATGCGATTCCAACAGCGGCATATGCTCTGGCATATGCAGGGAATTCGCCGTCTTTCCGACCAATATCTGGTGAACAGACGAACCTTGCATGACGGTCTGGGATCCGGCCTGACCAACATGTCGGATGTGAACTTCCGGCCGGGAGAGCATGGCCGTCTGGTCTGGACCTATGAGGGCGAGGACTACTTCGTGCAATGGATGCCCGCCGCCTTACAGGCATTCGAGGCGCCGGCCGAGCTGATGATCGCTCAGATGGACGGACTCGGTGTCGACGTCGGCGTCATTTCGCGGGCCCACATCTACGGTCGCCTCAATGACCTGGTGGCGGACGCGATCAATCGATTTCCCGGCCGCTTCGTGGGTGCAGCCGAGATCGATGAATGGCGGGCCTATGAAGACAGCCAGATAGCGGAATTGAGCCGATGCGTGGAAAGCCTCGGTATGCGGGCGCTGTATTTCGACGGCACCGAGTCTTTCTTCATGGTCGATTACAAGACGTATTACGACCAACCCGAATTCAGGACGTTTTGGCAACAAGTCGCCAGGCTGGAGATTCCGGTCCTATGGCACCTGCGGTGTCGAATCGAACTCAGTCCGCCTGATTTTGCCAATGAGTTGCAGATATTCAGAGCATTTGTCGAAGAATGGCCGGACATCAACTTCGTCGTCACTCACTGTTTCGAGATGAACCACTTCGAGAACGACAGGCTCAGCAGCCTCGCGCTGGAGATCTGCCGCCTTCCCAATATCCATTTGGAGCTTCTGTTCCCGATCATGAACGGCGGGCGCTGGGAGTATCCGTATCCCCAGGCGCAGGAAATCATCAAGCAACTCTATGCTGAAATCGGCGCCGACAAGATCATGTGGGGATCGGATATGCCGGCAGTCGAGCGCGTTTGCACTTACCGCCAGTCTTTAGACTATCTGCGCTGCCACTGCGACTTCATCGCCCCGGGCGACATGGGAAAGATCCTGGGGGGAAATGCGATGAAGCTGTTCGGAATCGACGGACCGTAAATCGACGCCGTATCCCGGCCGTCCCAGTGCCCTGCTCTGACCTTGGAATACACCGAAACAGCCGATCAAAAATTGGGACCACCTCAACAGCCCGCGGCAAAAGTCGTCACGGCATTCGACCGTCCCAGCATCGTGCGCGGACTGCGTTGCTATCGGCTCACATACTCCCGGTATGCTCCCTCCGTTGCGCCTGGTCCGGCGGGCACAGGAACGGTCTCGGTGCTCGCGGGACTTTCACCACGGACTGTCAATAGACTCAGTTGAGTTCTCCACTCGTAGTGTTCCCGATCAGACCCAGTGCCTCCCATTCCTGCAGCTGCTTTCTTACGGGTTCCACCATTTGCGGATTGCGATTCACCTTCAAGAACTGACGGAACTCACTGGCGGCCGCGGCAACATCCCCTTTCTTGACCATGATCATTCCCAAAAGGTAATGAGCGACGGGGTAGTTTGCGGCCTCACTACTCTCCTTTACATGACGGATTCTCTCTTCTGCCAAATCGAACTGTCCCAATGAAACACCCGCCACGGCGTTAAAGTAATAAGCTTGTGTCATATCGGGGCTGAGTTCGATGACTCGACTCGTGAGCTGGGCCACATCCTCCCACTCCTGTCTTCTCACCTGAATCTTGGCAAGGATGAGATAGGGAGTAATGTAGTTCGGCTCCTCGGCCACTGAACGCCGGAATGCCTCACGGGCTCCGGACCAATCCCGAAGTGCCAATCGGACTTCACCCAGAAGATTCCAGGCCTCTGCAAACTGGGGATACAGTTGCACGGCTCGTTCCAGATTCCGTGCCGCCTTCGAATAGTCGGTCTTTTTTTTCGTGAGCTCTTTCACCGCCTTGTCAAATGCTCGTCTGGCCTTTTTCGGCGCTTGCAGAGTGCTCCTGCTGACGACTGTCCCGTGACCGCTCCCGAGACGATACAGAACGATCAGCCCCACGTCCGGATTGTCCAACGACTTGCGGACTCCCAGGGAAACGACTTCGGATCGGAATCCCGGCAAATTGGCTTGCAACTCGCAGGTCGCCAAGTTCAGCGAATCAAAGCTCAACGGATGACCACCGCCGAAGTTCTGTTCCTTGGCGCTGATCTTTCTGGCATTGGAGCCGAAGAGATTGGACGGAGGCGTCGAAACACTGGCGTCCATCGAGGCTGTTGGAACAACCTGCCTTGAAGTTCCTACTTCGAAACTGAAAGAGCCCCCGGCCGAGGTGTAGCTTTGCCGGTACACCGAACCGTTGCAAACCAGGTCGACGAGAACTTGCTCGGTCGGCGCCATTCCATCGTCCGTCACAACTTTTCCCTGAATAAAGACCGGCCTTTGGCGGCGGCCCTGATGAACAGGCTGTTCCTCCCTGTGAAACTCGGGCGGTTTCTTTTTTCCCGGATCTCCCTGTTGTTGGGCCGTTGCAGACGCCACCAGGAAAGAGACCAGACAAACGGCAATAAAGGAGCGTTTGAGCATCGAAGACCCTCCTTCGTGAATGTGCTTCAGGAGGCCAAGACCGTACCGTTAGTAGGATACTACTCCTCCTGCCGCCAAGATGAAAAGGAAAAAATCAGAGAAACCACGGTGCGAAGAGAGTCAGCTCGAGCGGTGTCGCAGAGGCGACACTTTGCCACTTGGGTCACGAGTGCCGGCGGCCACCTGAACGGCTACAGGTCTGGCCGTCGAAAATGTTCAATCTGGGGTAACGGGGCAGTGGCTGCGGGATGGGTTCGGCTTACCGAGCGGTCTGGCTTGCCGGTCATCCTGGAGCTGGGGCCAACTGAATCGCAAGGCGGGCAATGCTTGGCCGCGGGCTGACAAGGAACCAGCCCTGCGGTCCGAGACCCCACCGGGATCGGGCCGGATCGGGCCATTGACAACCTGGTGAATAGTGGATAAAATCGATGGCAATTAGGCTTTAAGTCGGTTTCCCCATGAGAGTTATCTGTCTGACGGCGTTGGTGGCCTGCTCCCTGCTGACTCCTGGTTTTTCTGGTGGTCTCGTACCTGTTCAGGGTAAGAAAGAGCAGGAGAGGCAAGCGCGTGAAGAGCGGCAGGACCATTTCGAGCGGTGGCTCAACGAGGATGTCATTCACATCATTCTGGAAGAAGAGAGGACTGTTTTTGACAAACTGACGACCCCGGAGGAAAAAGAACAATTTATTGAGCAGTTCTGGCTGCGGCGCGATGCGGACCGGACCACGGCCGAGAATGAATTCAAAGAAGAACATTATCGTCGAATCGCCTATGCAAACGACAATTTCTCAAGTGGCCTATCGGGATGGAAGGTAGACCGGGGCCGTATCTACATCATCCACGGCCCACCCGCTGAGATTGAACGTTATCCGTCAGGGGGAGTGTACCAACGCCCCTTTTATGAAGGGGGAGGCACCACCAGCACCTTTCCATTTGAAATCTGGCGCTATCGCCATATTGAAGGGATTGGAAACGACGTCGAGTTGGAGTTCGTCGACAAGAGCCTAACGGGCGAATACCGGCTAACCATGGTCCCGGACGAAAAGGATGCTTTTCTACGCGTCCCCGGATCCGGAAAGACGGTCGCCGAACAGATGCGCTTGGCCACCAAAAAGGATCGCCCCTACTTCAGTCCAGGGAATTCGCAGCGCTATCCCTTCATGAACCAGCGTGCCAAGGACAACCCTTTCGTTCGTTATGAGACCTACGCGAGGGTGCAGCGGCCCCTGCAGATCAAGTACAAGGATCTACAGGAGTTGGTCGAAGTCGGTATCTCTTACGAGACGCTTCCCTTAGCGACTCGTCAGGACTACTTCAGACTGAACCCGCAACAGGTTCTGGTGCCGATCACAATTCAGGTGGAGAACAAGAACCTGACTTTCAAGCAGAATGAGAGCGGCTACGTTGCAGAGGTGGCAGTCTATGGCCTGGTCACCAGTATCGCCAACCAGGTTGTCGCAGAGTTTGAAAATGACTTGATCATTTCCTACCCGCCGGAAGTCTTTCAGGAGGCCCTTCAGACGCATTCCCTGTATCAGAAGCACCTTATTCTGGACCCCAAGATCCGTTACAAGATCGATCTGGTGGTCAAGGATCTCCAGGGCACGAAGGTTGGCGCCGTCCGCCAGGCCATCGTTTCGCCGTCCTTTCCAAAAGAGAAGCTCGTCGGCAGTTCGTTGATTCTGTCCCAGTTTATCCGGCCGCTCGGCGAAATCCCCAAGGACGACCAGATGTTCGTACTGGGAGATGTCTGGATTCATCCCAGCCTGAAGAAGGTATTCTCCAGCGACGGTCGCCTGGGAGTTTACCTGCAGATCTACAATGCGGCGCTGGATCAGACGGACCAGACGCCCTCACTCGAGATCAGTTACAAGATCTCGTCCCAGAACGGCGAGATCTTTACGGAAACTTTGGATCAGAATGGACAATCGATCCAGTTTTATTCCCCTCGGCGAGTGGTGCTGATCAAAGGGCTGCCTCTGAGACATCTGAAGGCCGGCAGGTACCGTGTCCAGGTTCTGGTTCAGGACCGCATCAGCGACGAGACGGTCACTGCGGAAGATTCCTTTGTCGTCGTGAAGAGCCCTCAGGCCAGTCCAGGTTAACTCTGGCAGTCCGTGGCAAAAGTCGTCACGGCATTCGACCGTCCCTGCATCGTGCGCGGACTGCGTTGCGACTCGGCTCACATACTCCCGGCATGCTCCCTCCGTTGCGCCTTGTCCGGCGGGCGCAGGACCGGTTTCGGTGCTCGCGGGACTTTCACCACGGACTGCTAGAATCACGCCCCGTTCCAGGTTTCCCACCTTCGTGACCTCCGGCCTTTGCCGGGAGTTCCGATGTACAATCCGGCGAAATGGGTAGAGCCGCTGCGGAATCGGTCGAGAGGAAACTATGATTTCACCTGATAGTGACTTCGAAACCGGCTCGGAACCCGAGGAACTGATGAAAGCCGCCGACGAGGCTCGGGTCCCACGCTTGAGCCCCATCCTCACATTCCTGATCCTGCAGTTGCTGGGTGTAGCGTGGCTCTTCCTATGTTCGAAGGCCCTCGGTGGGTGACCGAAGATCACACGGGTGGTGACGTAGATGCTTCTCTGGTCACTCGTACTTCTCTACATCGGAGGCCTCATGGTTCTCGGGGCCGTCCTGTCCAGAAGGATCCGGGACGTGGAGGATTTCCTGGTAGCGGGCCGGAGGGCGAACCGGTGGATGATCAGCCTCTCCATTCTGGCCACGTGGGTCGGTGTCGGCACCTTCGTCAGCGGCGCGGGCGGCGCCTACGACCTCGGTATCTCATTCTATTGGATCCATTTTTCCTATATGGGAGCCACCGCTTGGCTGGGCCTCTATATCATCCCCAAGGTCCGGCGCACCGGTGTTTTGACCGTGCCACAGCTGATCGACAGGCTCTTCGGCGCAAGACACAAGCTGGTGACGTTGATACTCGTGTTCATTGGGGATATGGGTGCGATTGCCGGAACCATTCTTGCCAGTGTGATCCTGGTTACTTTTTTTCTGGGTATTGGTTTTGTTCCGGCGCTGATGATGGTCCTGGGGGTCACGATCATCTACGTCTTACTGGGGGGGCAGTGGGCGGTCCTCTGGACCGACTCCATCCAGGCCCTGATGCTGACCGCAACGGGCATTTCGATCTTCGTCATCGGAGTGACAAGGCTGGGTGGCTGGACCGGATTCGTGGGGCGGCTTCCCCCGGAGATGGTCTCAGTCACCGGGACGCTGGAATTCAGTACGATGGCAGGCTGGGTCGTAGAGGGAATCGTGATCGCGATGGTCTACCACGCCCTGTTCGTCCGTGGTTTGTCGGCCAGGAGCACCCGGGAGGCACAGCTCGGCTTTCTGTACGGCGGCATACTGTGTACCTTCTTTTACATCCTCCCTCACGCTTTGGGCCTCTTGGGAAGGGCCTCCTTTGGAGTTGGAACGGAGCCCAACCACGTTTTCCTCCGTCTCATGTCTGAGGGACTGCCCGACTTGCTGGTGAGCTTCGTGCTCTCCGGCGCCATCGCCGGTGCCATGTCCACGTTGGACAGCGCCCTGATGTCGGTGGCCTCCTACCTGACAATCGACCTGTACCAACGGCATATCAAGCCGGCCGCAACCCAGGGCGAAATGGTCACCGCGGCGCGCATCGCGGTGGCCGGAAGCGCACTCCTGGGGGGCCTGTTCGCCTATGCCCTGCCCATGACGATCGAAGTCTTCCTGGTGGGCCAGCGAGTTCTGGGTTCGGCGCTTGCTCCTGTCCTGGTCGGCCTGATGTTCCACAGGCCGTTGCGGCGAATGCCCGTCACAGTGCTGTCCGCCATGGTCATCGGCGCAGGTGTCACCATTCTGTTCACCTGGGTGGGCCAGCACAGCGCCGGCGAGATCAGAGGGATCGCCTATGTCTGGCAGTGGCATCCCTGTATCCCCGGGACGGCCGCGACGGTACTTGCGCTTCTGGTTGGAGCAAGGATGGAAAGGCCTCCCACTTAACAGCCCGTGGCAAAAGTCGTCACGGCATTCGACCGTCCCTGCATCCCGGCGGACTGCGTTGCGATTCGGTCACATACTCCCGGTATGCTCCCTCATCGCGCCTTGTCCGGCGGGCGCAGGAACGGTCTCGGTGCTCGCGGGACTTTCACCACGGACTGTTAAGACAGGATTGTCTGATCCCGGATCGTCGGGCGCAGTGTTTCTCCCCGCGCTCACACTTGGGGCTCCGCCTTGATTTCGGTGGTCCCTAAACGGAGCCGCGAGGGTCAGCGATCGGAGTCTCCTCGCTCAACCTGAGAAGCCACCCGAAAGAGCAAGCTCTCGCGAAAACGCCGGGCGACGAGCTGCAGTCCTATGGGCAGGCCATTGTCGCCAAAACCACAGGGAACCGACAAAGCCGGATAGCCCGTGACGTTCAGAGGGCAGGTGTTGCGGTTCATTTCAATCGAACCTCTCCCTTCCCAGGATCCTGCCCGGCTCGACTGAGCCAACTTGACGGCCTTCAGGGGCGTGGTGGGAGTGACCAGGACGTCACAGGCTTCAAACACTTCGTCCAGCTTCTGCGTCATGGCATGCCTCAGATTCTGGGCTTTGGAGAAATAGACGCTGCAATACTCGCGTCTGAGATATTTGCCCATGACCATCCAGACTTTGAGGAGGGGAGGGAATCCGTCGCTGCCGGCTCTGCGGGCCTTGCCGAAAGCCTCCTGCCAATCCGGGTCGCACCTGCCCCCCCTCCAATAGCCTTCCAGATTCGACTCGACCATGGCCGACAGCGAATGTCCGAGGATCGACAACAGAACCGGCCAGGCGTCCGGCCACCAGGGGATGGATACTTCTTCGACCGAGGCGCCGCAGGCCTGCAGTTTTCTCGCTGCTTCCCATACCGCCTGGCTGACCTCATGCTCGGATTGATCCCATTCCATCGACTCTTTGATGACCCCCAGCCGAAGACCGGAGACATCCTCTTGGAGGGCCTTGCTGTAGCTCTCGACTTGAATCGGCCCTCGAACCCACTGCGGGTCTCTGGGATCCTCTCCCGCTATGGCTTCCAGGGTCAGCGCCACCTCCTGTACCGACCTGGCCATGGGGCAGATCTCATCCAGGGTGTGGTCAAGATAGGAAAGACCGAAGGCTGGAACCAGTCCATGGGTGGGCTTGATGCTTACGACTCCACACCAGGAGGCCGGGATACGCGCACTGCCTCCCTCGTCGACGCCTAAGGCGATATCGACCTCACCGGCCGCCAGGGCCGCCCCGCTGCCGCCCGAAGAACCGCCGGCGGAGTACTCGATGTTGTGGGGGTTGCGGACAGGGCCGAAGTCGCTGGTCTCGTTGGTGCCGCCCATGCCAAAACTATCCATGTTCAACTTGCCGACAATGGTCGCACCGGCATCCAAAAGGCGCTCGGTAACCGTCGCGTCGACGCTGGGGACGTACTCGGCAAGGAGGCGCGAGCCGTTGGTCATGGGAACACCTGCCACCCTTATGTTGTCTTTGAGTCCAACAGTCTTTCCGGCCAGCCTCCCCTTGGGCGCACCCTTCACCCGGCATTTTCGAATGAAGACGTTGTAGGGGTCCTCCTCCGGTGACGGGCGGTAGCCTCTGTCGCGATCCTGGTATCTGACCTGCAACCCGGCAACAGGCAGATCATCGAGGCGACCCACGTCCACTAGCATTCCATTCATGAGGGACCCGAGGTCGGCAGCCTCTTGTTCGGACAGGTTGATGTATTCCCTGGCGGCCAGAGATCGAATTTCTTCCACCGAGGGTCTTCTGATGTGTCCGGACGGTCTCACACTTGGCATTAAACGATCCTCTTGCATCCTTCCTGAGTGTGGGAGGGCCTTCCATGGCCCGGGCGTGGAGTTTCCCAATGGGGGAGGACTCTCCGTGGTCCGAACAGATTCACGGCGTGGAGGCCGCTCCCACTCTATGGCTGCCTCTTCCCGTCGGCCGCATGGAAGCGGCTCCTGAACCGTGCTTCCAGTCGGGGGACTATTGAATCGGGGGAACCGCCGAGGTGGTGAGAAAACTCAGCAGATGGGCCATTTCCTGGACGCTGATCTCCTCCTCCAAGCCTTCCGGCATTCCCGAAACGGTCGACGAATACATCCGTCGAATATTCTCTCTGGCAATCACGGCCTCAGTGCCATCTTCACGCAGCAAGGTCACGGACACAGGAGTTTGCGAGCCGATGACTCCCTCCTGTAGAACCCGATTGTTCAACTCGACCACGTACAGCTCATAGTTGTCCGAGATCGATTGACTGGGCAACATGATGTTGGTGAGCAACTCCTCCCGCGACCGATTCCGAACCGTCCCAAGATCAGGGCCGAAGCGGCCTCCCACCCCCTCGACCTGATGGCACTTGTCACAGCTTTTCTTGAACACCTGAGCTCCCTGGACTGCATCCCCGGAAAGACTCAGGGCCGCCCGGTAGCGTTCCAGAATCCGGAGTCGTTCCCCCTCCAGCTTGCGCAAAAGCTCATGGACGCGGAACCGTATGGAGGCATCTTGCTGCATTACAAGGCGAATTTTGTGACCTTGATTGATCGTCCAAAATGGGACCTCATCATTTTCGATCCCAGTCACCAACAGCTCTACGTGCTCCGGCCTGGATAGAAGAGCTACGGTGGCCGCCAGACGGACCGGAGGAGTCAGTTCCCTCCATTTGGAGATGAACAATCGGCCAGACTCGATCCCCTCGATCTGCCCCAGAGCGCGCACCGCTGCGGTCTGCACCTCTGGGGGCTCCTGTGGATCGAGCAGTGAGCTCAGCAGGGCGAATCTCGAGTTCACACCGAAGAGGGCCAGAAGGCGTACCGAGCCGGCTCTCAGAGCAGGGTCTGCAGCTCGATCTTCGATTCTGTCCAGGAGGACCCTTATGAGGGGTTCCGGAGCTGGACCGAGGGGTTTCTCCATGAGCTCCAGCAACTGCAGCGTTGCCCTTTGCACCGGTGGGGCCGATGCCTGGTACAAGGCGAGGAGTCGGTTGGATGAAAGCCCTTCCGTGACGCTTTTCGAGCCTTGCCCGATTCCCTGGGCCAGCCCCTCCAGAGCGGCCGCACGCCACCAATCGGATCCTCGTTTCTTGGCGTTCGCTACCTTGCGCAAGAGTTGTCTGACCCCCGACGGGCCGGAACCGGCGGCGACCATGGCAGCGATCCGGCGAAAGAATGCGATTCTCTCCTTTGACGCTGCGTCACCAAACTCGGTCACGCCAGTGTCGAACAGATTGAGCGGCCGGACGTCAGAGGCGCTGAAAGCCGCCATTTGCATCCACTCGTCGTCAATGTCCCGCATCAGCAATTGGCGGCGAGCATTGCGGGCTCCGGGCGAGTCCACCCACCCCAGCGTGCAAAGGAGTTGGAAGCGCACTCTGGGATGAGCATCCCCGGTCAATGCCAGCAACTTGTCCGCCAGCCCGGGAGCCGTCGCCAATCGCGACTCTGCCAGCCGGATCGCGTTCTCCCGGACGCCTGGTTCCGGATCTCCCAGGGCTTTCCGGATGAGAGAGGCGTCCAGTTTTCCCAGGCCTTCCAGTGTCCACAAAGCATGCACCCGCGATTCGGGCCTGCGACCTTCTGTGGCGATCTCCATCAGACGGTCGATTGCGTGTACGTTCTGACGGCCAACGAGGAGTCGCTGGGCGTGCATCCTCCACCACAGGTTTGGATGGTTCAAATATTCGACCAAGTCCGGATCCGAGGCCTTACCGAGCGGGAAGTTCCGCACCAAAGGAACAGGCTCCTCGGAGGCGGGAGTAATGCGGTAGATTCGGCCCTGTTGACTGCCTTCGTAAAGAATCCGAGGCCCGGTGTCCTGGCTGTGGAACTCGTCGGACATCCACTCCGGGTGCTCAACGATCCGGCGATAGTAGTCCACGACGTAAAGAGCTCCGTCCGGTCCGGTATACAAATTGACCGGTCGGAACCAACTGTCCGTGGAGGCCAGGAATTCCGTCTCTTCGCCACTTCGACTGGCCTGCAGGGTGACCCCGTTTTCTTTCAGAACATCGCAGTGAACCAGGTTGTGGGCCGGTTCGGCTACAAAAGAAACTTGACTGAATGGAGGGGGGAAGAGTCCTCCCAAATAGATCGAAATCCCACAAGCAGAGGTAAAGCTGCCCGGACCTGTGAGAATTCGGTGCTCCGGGTTCTGGGTGATGGGATAGACGCGAGTGGTGTGATCTGAAATGTCTGCTACCGGGGAAGCGGCGCGCAAGGACGGGTTGCGCCTCAGGTAAGCGGCCGCGATGACCTCCTGGCGTATATGTCGACCGCTGGTGACCAGGAATTGGTGTCCCCATCGATCGAAGCTCAGTCCGAATTGAGAGATGCCGGAAAGAGCCTCCAACTCGAAAGTGTCCGGGCGGAAGCGGAGATTGCCGGTGGAACTGTCCAGTTGGGGCCCGTCGTTGCGGTTGGGAAACCTCTTCTTGGAACCTGGATCACCGAACCTGTCTTTGAAGACAATCGTCTTGATCGCCGGCTCGTGGGCGAGATGGATCCAGTTGTCCAGTCCATAAAGAGGACTGCTGACCGTGTGCTGAGGGTTGGAGAGGGCGAATCCGGTCAGCACGGCCTGCCGGAGATCGGCACGGTTGTCGCCGTCCGTGTCTTCGAAGTACCAGACGTTGGGCGGATCGGTAACCAGAATACCTTCCTTCCATCGCAGAACCCCCGTGGGAAGCACGAGTCCGTCTGCAAATACCGTAGCCTGATCGGGGAAACCGTCCTGGTTGGTGTCTTCCAACAGCTTCACGCGCCCGGTCGCCCCGACGTTTAAAGGATAGCCGGGCATCTCGACTACGAACACCCGACCATGCTCATCAAATTCCATCGCTACAGGGTCGAGAATCATCGGTTCGGAGGCGAAGACCTCGATTCGAAAGCCCTCTTCGATGGTGAAGGTGGTCAGAGCCTCTGCAGGCGTGTAGGGCGGAACCGGGTGCCCGCAGCTCACGACCCAGAAAAGACAAAGCGGAAAAATAAATAAAAGAGAGGACCTGGGGCTCAACAAGGTTACGAGATTGATACTATTAAGCCGACGAGCGGTCAAGTGCCCCCGGCTCCACTTGCGAAAAAATTGAAACGGTGTTTCTGCACAGGAAACCCGTAGGGAATGCAAATAGACATGACCTTGTCATTGCGGATACTGCTCACCGGAGTTCTGCTGCTCTCAGGATCCAGCGTCCGAGCCGTTTCACAGGACTTCCAAGTGAGTTTCGAAGACGTGACCGAGGCAGCCGGACTGAATGTAACCACCACTTGTGGAACTATTGAAAAAAAGTTCATTGTGGAGGGAAACGGTAGTGGTTGTGCCTGGATCGACTACAACAACGACGGGTGGATGGACCTTTACATTATCAATGGGATCTCACCCGAGAATCTCTTCAACGGTGAGACGGATGCTTCCCGGGCTCCCAATTTCCTGTTCCAAAACAACGCAGACGGCACCTTTACCGAGGTCACTCAAAAGGCCGGAATTCTTGGATCGGGCCTTGGGAACGGGGTGGTGGCCGCCGATTACGACAACGACGGTTTTATTGACCTGTTCGTCACCAATTACGGTGAGGACCTCCTTTATCGAAATAATGGCAATGGAACATTCACTAATGTAGCCGGAAGCGCCAACGTTGGCGGAGGCAGATGGTGGAGTACCGGAGCGACCTTCGGCGATTATGATCGCGACGGCTGGGTCGATCTTTATGTTAGCCGCTATGTCGATTTCGATCTGCAAAATCCTCCCACCGGCGGAGCGTCCTGCAATTACCGCGGGCTGCCGGTCATGTGTGGCCCCCTGGGCCTGAAGGGAGCTCCCGATGTGCTTTACCGGAACCTGGGGGACGGGACCTTTCGTGAGGTTACGGCAGCGGCCGGCGTCGAGGACAAGCAATTGGGGTATGGGTTTTCTGCTGTCTTCGAGGACCTGGACAATGACGGGTTTCCTGAGCTTTTCGTCACCAACGACGCCGGACAGAATTATCTCTATCAGAACCGGAAGGACGGGACCTTCCAGGAGCTTGCTCTGCTGGCGGGCGTCGCCTACAACCGCGAAGGCAGGGCTCAGGCCAACATGGGCGTGGCTATGGGAGACATAGGAGATGACGGATTCACCGATTTATTTGTGACGACGTTCTCAGAAGACTACTACCCCTTGTTTCGAAGTTTGGGGAACTTCAATTTCGAAGAGATATCGTTTCAAGCCAGACTGGGAAAAATCACAATCCCCTACCTGGGCTGGGCCGCCATTTCGGGTGACTTTGACAACGACGGCGCCTTGGATCTGTTCATGGCCAACGGGCACCTCTATCCGCAGGCCTCGGAAATCGAGAGTCTCAGCTACAAGCAACAGGATCTTTTGTTTCGCGGTGCTGGGGGCTTCCAGTTTGAGGATGTTTCCGGGGCGGCCGGACTCACGCGTCTGTCTCCCAAATCGAGCCGTGGGGCTGCGGCTTGTGACTATGACAATGATGGGGACCTCGATTTAGTCGTCCTCGCCATTGACGACACTCCTGCCCTCTTGCGAAACAATGGAGGAAATCGTCGACAATGGCTCCAGCTTCGTCTGGTTGGCCGACCCGGGAACCGTTCAGCAATTGGGGCCACAGTTAGGGTGGTGACGGGCGAAGGGGTCCGGAATCGTCGAATAAGGAGCGGCGGAAACTACTTGTCCCACAACGACCTTCGTTTGCATTTCGGCCTGGGGAAGAGTCGGCAGGTGGATCGAATCGAGATCAACTGGCCCGGCGGCGGGCGGGAAACCCTGGAAAAAATCAAAGCCGGCCAGATTCTGACCATCATCGAGGGGGAATCGATGGGCAGCCGCTGAATGCAACGGCAGGCGTATGCCTTGTCATTCTGTTGTGCAGGTGGCAAGAAATCGCACCAGAAAAAACGGTGAAGCCTGGTCAGCTCCCCGTCCAGGAGTGTCTCCACTCCCGATATTTTTCGTAGACCTGCGCCATTCTCTGATCATGGGTTCCCTGCAGCTGAGTAATCCACACGGCGGCGCGGGCATGGACCTTTTGCCCCGATTCCAAGACCGACCAGCCCCAAGTGAAGTCATGGGCCGTGTCATGGTCGTGGGGTTGGCCCACCAGAGCGGTGCAGTTGTCATCCACGAAATGGACAGCCGTCAAACCGCTGGAGTCCTCAATGCCGACCAGAATGGGGTCAGCGAAGAACCAGTCCGGATCAAAAGCCATGCTCCAGTCTACTTCCTTGGCATCCGCCACACGCCCGTCGCGACGCCAGCGGCGGGTCTCCGGCGAGGAGGAAATGAAATAAGAACTCTTCCAGGGCTCACCCCGGGTGACCGGTTGCCACGAAATCCCACTCTCCGACCGGGAGGGTACATATGTGGCATTGAGCCTGTTGGGAAGGTAGGAAGCAAAAAGCAGTTCCAGATCATCTTGCCGGCGGATGGCTTCGATGTGGCCATCCAGGAAAATCACGTCATCCACGACCCGGTACTCCAGCGTTACACGCAAACCCTGGTCTGCCAGCTCTTCATCGGGGTAGGAGAGACGAACTCCATCCGGGATCGGCTCCGGTTTGACTGAACTGGCGAGCCGCCACGGTGTGACATCCCTGGGCCCGCCGGGCCTGAGGATCCATTCCGGCATCAGCAAAGCATTGGGGCGTGTCGCATTCACCAGGGAAACGTTCAACGGCGCAAAGATGCATTGCCCCACACCCGGAAAATCACTCCTCCCCGGTTTCCCCCCGTGCCCGAAGCGGAAGTGACCTCTCAAGATGCCGGTGTCGAAAGCAATCAGGGAAAGGTCTGAGGAATTGCCGTCCTGAGTGGAGGGTTGCACTTGCTCCAAGGTGGACGGTCTCAATTCTTCGGAATCTCGACAATCGAGGCACGGGAGCAGGAAAGCAGCCAGGACTATGCTCAAAAACGAGCTGTTCCTGATACGCACCGTCACCTCCAGGATCGATGAGTGCCCCGGGCTGATCTCTCAAGAGCGGAGGCTGCGACAAGAGAAGCTCTTCAGGATGGGAGAGAGATCCCACTCCGATCTGGTCACCTGTAATTCGACTCGTTCAAGGGGACCCGCGACACGACCGCAACTGATCCGTTTCAGCCGGTTCAATCGAGCCGTCAGGGGCGATCGCGACTCCGTATCGGTCCCTGGCTCGCTGCCGGCTGATCTTCCCCTCCCTGACATCCCGCAGGACGAGTTCCGCGTCGCGGGCCAGGGGAGGTCCGTAGCCCCCACCTCCACAGGTCTCGATGCGGGCGGTTTCTCCCTCTGCAAGGTGCACCGTGGCTTTTGATGAGAATTTCCGTTCCTGCCCATCGGAAATCACGAGATAGCGAGCCAGTTTGCCTTCCTCTCCCCCGAAAAGTCCGTGTGGCGCGAACCTGGCCCGGTCGGAGAGCGAGGTGAAGACCGCTTTGTGGTCGGGAAAGAGATATTCGCGACACAGCCCCAGGCCGCCCCGGAACTGGCCCGGGCCCTCCGAATCAGGGATCAGGCTGTAACGTGTAATGCGAACCGGGTAGTTGAGCTCCGTCTCCTCGATGGGGGCGTTCTGGGTGTTCTGCATGTGGGTTTGCACGGCGTCCGGCCCGTCCGAACCAACGCGGCCGCCGTATCCTCCCGCCAGACTCTCGTAATAGGTGTAGTATTCGCCGCTTTTCGGATCTCTACCCCCGAATCCGACCTGGCACATCATGCCCTTGGTTCCAGCCGGAACCGCATTGGGCAGAACTTGGGAGAGCGCCTGGAATAGAATCTCGCAAAGGCGCACTGAGACTTCCCAGCCGCCTACGATGGCTGCCGGATGCCGGGAGTTCACGACCGAACCTTTCGGGGCGATCACCCGGATCGGCTGGTAAAAACCGTCGTTGACCGGAATGTCCGGATCCACCAGGCATTTCAACACGTAGACACAGGCCGTAAAGGTCTGAGTCAAATTGCTGTTCATGGGTGCCCAGCGCTGCTGGTCCGAGCCGGTGAAGTCAAAGGTGATGGTTTCTCCGTCCAGGGTCGCCCGCGCCTTCAAATGCACCGGCTGGTCGGTGATCCCGTCGTCGTCCAGCCATCCTTCGGCCTCGTAGCTTCCCCGTGGCAGCTTCTCCAATTCGCTGCGCGTGCGCTGCTCCGTGTATTCAAGCAGCCTGTCCATATAGAGTTTGAGCTGCTCGATTCCATAGCGTTCCACCAGAGCCGCCAAGCGGCGCATGCCCATCTTGTTGGCCGCGATCTGTGCCCGCAGGTCACCGGACACCTCCCGTGCCGCCCGCACATTCGCCAACACCATCTTCCAGATTTCGGGATCGACTTCTTCCCGGGAGACCAGCTTGACCACGGGCAGAATGAGCCCTTCCTGGTAGATCTCCCGGAAAGCTCCGATACTGGCCGGAGCCCCTCCTCCGACGTCGACGTGGTGGCAGGTATTCGTAACGTAACCCAAGAGTTCTCCAGCGTGAAAAAAAGGGGCGACCAGAAAAATGTCGTTGAGGTGACTGGCCTGCCGATGGGGATCGTTCACCACAAGCATGTCGCCGGGGTTGAGGTTCTCCGCTCCATACTCGGCCACGGCCCGCGGCACCAGCCTGCCGATCGTCACCAGGTGAGCAGGCTGGCAGAAAGCCTGGGCCACCATTCTTCCTCTGCGGTCCACAAAGGCACAGGAATAATCGAGCCGGGTCTTGATATTGGTCGAATATGCGGTCCGTTGCAGGGAGACCGACATCTCTTCGGTCGCCTCGACCAGAGCGGCGCGGATCACCTCAAAAAGGATGGGATCGACTTTTTCCGACACCTGGTTTCGCAAGAGCTGTCTGGTGATGCCGGAACACGATATCATGAGGGACGGCCTCCCCGGAGTCGTCAACGGTTTCGTGTCGCTGCCCACGGTCCCGGGATCGGGGTCGAGCTTGTCGGAGAGACGGTCGATGCGGCAACTGAGCGTTGCCGACGCGACGGTTCCTGTGCAGGCCGCGGAGTGCGAGAAGATCTCAAAGTGAATTTGACACCCATGATGTAGCTCACTCTATGGACCATCCCGGAAACGACCAACACTCCTTCGAAGATTGGACTCAACTCGATCAGAATGAACCCTCCTGGCAAAGCGCCCTGATCGGTTTCGTAGTTATTTTCCTCACGGTCGGTCTCTTCTTTCTCTTGTGGGTGGGACTTTTTCGATTTTCCTCCCCATGAACGAAATTCTCTGGCCCCTGGTCGCCGTCTACCTCGTCGTGGTCATCGGTATTGGAGTTTGGAGCGCCCGAAAGCGCGTCACGACCTATGAAGACATGACCGTCGCCGGCCGGGGCGTCGGACCCTTTCTGATCGGGTGTTCGGTGGCAGCCACGTGGATCAACGGCGTTACCCTGATCACGGTGACCGGCTTTGGGAAGAGCTTCGGTTTGAGCGGCTACTGGCACATGGGCGCTGTGGGAATTGGAACCCTTTGGGCCGGGATCTATCTTGTCCCCCGGATGTGGAAACTCCAGGTCATCACGACCCCCCAGATCCTGGAACGTTTCTTCGGTCCGACTCATCGCGTCGTGGCCTTGATACTGGCAATGCTACGCGATTTCGCGGCTACCGCAGGGACCATCGGAGTGACCGCACTCGTGGCCTCTACCGCACTCGGAATCAGCATTTTCCAGGCTCTGATTCTAACCTACTTCGTGACCGTGCTCTATGTCACGCTCGGTGGAATGTGGGCCGTCCTTGTCACCGACACGATCCAGTTCTTCATCATTGTGCTGGGTACGGGCCTGCTGCTCATATTCTCAATTCAGGGTGCCGGTGGCCTTGGTGGGGTGTTTGCGAAGGTGGACGATCCGACCCTTTTTTCGCTGACCGGAAACTTCGAAGCTCTTGAGATCATGGGATGGTTTTCAGTGGCATTTTTTCTGGCCAGCGGTTACCAGACTCTGGCCCAGAGAGCGTTTTCCGCTCGCAGTCGCGAAGCGGCGCGCCGCGGTTTCATCTACGGGGGGATCGTCTGTGTTTTCTGGTACATCACTCCCGCCCTGTTGGGATTGACCGGGATCGCCTTCTTCGGGAAAGAGGTGGAGGCCGATCAGGTTTTTATCAACCTGACCAACGAAGTGGCCGGCCCCGTCCTTGGAAGCATCATCTTTGTGTCCCTCATGAGCGCCAACATGTCCACCTTGAGTTCAACCATCAGCACCATGGGATCCAACGTCACGGTCGACATCTATCAGCGGTTCATCGATCCGGATGCCGGTTCCGGCAGGATGCTCTGGATCTCACGCGTCAGCATCCTCTTGACCTCGGTCTTGGCCTGCGTCACCTATTACTACATTCCCTTTCTCATGGAGCTTTTCCTGGTCGGGGGCCGTATTGTCGGCGGCTCACTTGCACCTGTCCTGATTGCGATCCTCCTGTTTCCGTCCATGCGCAGAAAGGGCCGCACAGTGCTGGCGTCCATGACCATCAGCGGCGTGGCTGTCATCCTGTGTCAGATCCTAAGTCCCCGGGAGCTCAAAGCAGGAACCAGCTTCTTTGTCTGGGGGTTTATGGATCCGGTCCTGGTCGGGGTGCTCGTTTCACTGGTCGTGCTGGTGGTGGGCAGCCGCTGGGAAGGCAGGGAGCAATCGCATTTCAGCCCTGCCGTCCGCTAACAGTCCGTGGTGAAAATCCCGCGAGCACCGAGACCGTTCCTGCGCCCGCCGGACAAGGCGCGATGAGGGAGCATACCGGGAGTATGTGAGCCGATAGCAACGCAGTCCGCGCACGATGCAGGGACAGTCGAATGCCGTGACGACTTTTGCCACGGGCTGCCAAGCCAAAGAGGCGGAAGCCGCGGATATTCACCGCCTCTCGGCAGGAGACCGGCCTTACGGAATAACCGGCAGCACCAGACGGGACGGATACCGCCCGCTGTGATGGATGGTCTGGCGGGCCTTCAACATCTCGGCACTCATCCCGGACCGGTTCCCTGTGTTCAGATTCCGGGCATAGCGGGGAAAGTCACTGCTCGAGACCTCGACGCGAATCCGGTGACCCGCCTTGAAGACGTTGCTGGTCTCCCACAGGCTGATGGCGTATTCATAGACCTTACCAGGTTCGATCGGAGTCGGATGCTCCAGTGACTCCCGAAAGCTGGCTCTCCGGATTCCCTCACAGATGAGGATGGCTCGACCGTCCGGGTAGACATCGGTCAGGGCTGCGGTGAAGTCCGTGTCCACGGCACTCGACGCGGCATACAATTTGAGCTCCACTGGCCCGGTGACTTCCAGGTCCTCCTCCAGGGGTTCCGAGGTGTAGACGAGAATATCCTGACGCTCCTGTATCGCTTGCCGATCCTGCGGGCCCTGGAGCTCGGGATTCGTGGAGATCCGCCCGCCCAAGGTGGGGACGGGATTCTTCGGATCGTAGCCAAAGCCGTCCGCAGGAGGATTCAGGCCGGGTTCTTCGGTCGTCAGAGATCCGTCACCGCGGAGCGAATTGGCCTTTCCGCCACTGTGCAGATAGAACGGCGTGAATCGGGTTCGCTCCAGAGGCCATTCATTCTCGAAGCGCCACTGGTTCGCTCCCATCACGAAGATCTTGATGGGCGGCTGCTCCCCAATGCCGTTTTCCATCCCCTTGAGCCAGAAGTCATACCAGCGCACATGAAAATCAAGACTGTCGTAGGTTGCGTTCTCGCCGAAGTCTACGGGCCAGTCCGGGTCCACGCGATTTACCGCGTGGGTCCAGGGCCCGACGATGATCTTGGTTCCCTCCCGGGCGGCGGCAGATCCTCCGTGTTGGCGAAACCCATTCAGGTTTCTCCAGCCTTCGAGCAGGAGATTGCCGTACCAGCCGTTGACGAAATAGGCAGGGGCCTGGATGAGATGGTACTTGTCCCTGATTCCGTGCGCCTTCCAGTACTCGTCATAGGTGGAATGCTCAATCCATTTCTTGACGTTGGGTAAATCCACAATGTCATCCAGGGCCGTAATCAACGGCAATCGCCGATAGATCTCGTCATAGTCGAGAAAGGGATCTCCCGAGTAGACACCGGCGATGGTGGGCTGCAGCACTCTTCCGGAACCGAAGAGACCGGCCGTGATCACGACGTTGAGCTGGAGCACGCCATCGTTGTAGATATGTCCGAAATTGGTCTGCTGGCAGGAGCTGGGGATCATGCACAGGACATGAGGACTCTGCAATGGCGCCGGCATCAGCTGGGTGAAGCCGTTGTAGGAATGGCCGAAGGTGCCGATTTTTCCATTGCACCAGCTCTGTTTCCCCACCCACTGCTGGGTATCGTAGCCGTCCTCCGGTTCGTACACGTAGAATTCGAATTCTCCGTCCGAATCGTAGCGGCCTCGGACGTCCACCATGACCACTGCATAGCCTCTTCGGGCGAAGTACAGGGCCATCTTCATATACCCCTGCGTCCCGTGATAGCTGCGCAGGAGCAGTGTCGGAAATTTTCCGGGTGCGTCAGGACGAAAGACATCGGCCGCCAGATTCACACCGTCGCGCATGGGAACCTTCAGGTTGATTTGAGTCCTGATGCGATACTCGGGCTGGGACCTGGGTTCCTTTGCACCCTGGAGTGCATTGCCTGCCGCCAGCGCGGCGCCGGCGAGCAGGAGGATGGTCAGCGGGATCGAGACGGATGGCAATCGACACTGGTTTGGCATTGGATACTCCTGAGCAGTGAGGAAACAGGCGATTTGACCTCATTCTATTCCCTTCACACGCTACTCGAAAGCCAGTCGTGTGTTCGGAAACCGGGCGAACCAGCCATACGCGAAGGCCCGGTAGGCGCAGCGACCGGCTGCTGGAGTTGGAAGGCATCGCCCTTCCCGGTCACGCCTCCGCGAAGTAGAGGACTCTGGACCCGGAGGGAAGCTCCTGGCGCCGGTGGACTCGGAAGCATTTTCCCAGGCACTCCTCGAAGTAGTCCATCCGGTAGTCGGTGTACTGATCTTCCTTGTTTCGCAGCAGCATCTTGACCATGGGGTCGTCCCGCCGCACGAATTCGATGACCAGAGAGCAACCCAGCCCCGAGAGCCATTGGACGAACTCGGCCAGGGGAATGTTGGCGTCGATGACCATGTGATGGATCAGAGCGAGGCAGAGGACCAACTCGGGGGACCCGCGCTCGGTCAGGGAGGTTCGTTCCAAGCAGCGCCACCCCAGGGACGGTGAGGGGTCGGCCAAGTTGACCACCAGTGGCAGTATGTTGGCGGGACCCTCCCGGCGCAGGTCCCGGTAGAGGAGGTCCACCGAGGCCGAATCTCGATCCATGGCCAGGACGGTATCGGAGCCGGCGGCCGCCAGACGCGAGTAGTCACCCGTGTTGGCCCCCAGGTCCCACGACATCTTCCATCGCTTTCGACCCACCGCCCAGCGAACGAATTCCCGTTTGGCCTCCCGGTCGAGCCCGGAATAGGTGTTGTCCCCGGCGTATCCGGTCCACTGGGAGGCGGAAGGCGTCCATCTCAGTCGTGAGACCAGCCGAGTCAGACGCCCGACGTTGGAGAGAATCGCCTTCCGGTTGAACCCGGCGTCCTTGAGAAGCTGGCTGGCGCTCTCCCGACGGGCGCCGTATTTTTCCTGGAAACGGCTCTGGAGCCAGACGTGGAGCAGGACTCCGGAGCGGAACAGGTCCCGGCTCGAAAGCAGGTCGCGGCATTCCCGGGGAGAGATTCCGTCCAGACTTCCTCTCAGCCACGGTTGGAACGGCAGATTTCGATAAGCCTGCAACATCAGCGGGTACAAGTAGAGGCTGCAGAACTGCCGGTATCCGGTCCAGGCTCCGCCCGGGGGCCACGGCTCAAAGGACGGAATGTCAATGAAGACGGGCCGGACCCCGTTCCATTGAACGTTGTAGGGGGTGGCGTCCTTGAGGATCATCCCTTCGGCCAGAGACTCGGAAATGAGGCGCAGTTGCAGCAGGGCGGCGTCCTGCAGCATTGGGAACGACCACTCGTAGGGATAGGAGACGTAGGGGATGGTCTCGTGGCGCAAAATTCCCGCCCAGTCTCCGGGCGGCGCTGCCGAGGACGCCAACGCGGCGGCGTCCGCCAGACCGGTCTTGACGATCAGACCCTCCTCCACCAATCGCGGAAAGAACCGGGTCTTCTCCAGTGTGTGCCAAGCCGTAAGGGAATGACGGCTGAGGGCGCGGTAGACGGCGCCGTCCTTGTAGAAGACGCGCCCATGACGATCACGGAACGATCCCGGCTCGCTTCGAACTTCAGACATGAGAAGGGAACATCAAGCGTCAGACCGGAGGCGTCGGGATCCGCTATTTCTTCTTCCGGTCGGTCTGCTGCAGGGAAGCGGCGTTTCTGTCCGGGGAACCGGGCCGGATCCCGAAGGCCGCAATAATCCGCTGCCAGAGGAGTTTACCCAAGACGGCCACCCCCGCGATGCCCCCTAACAGCAGTTGAAGAAAAAGACTCCCCGATCCAGGGTCGAGATAAGCCAGAGGTGTCCAGATCATGATGTTGCCCTGTGTGGGACCGTCCAACTGGTTTCCGGGCAAATTGCCGATTCGCGCGATTGTAGCAGAGGGCGGAGAGAGAATGGGGAAAGAGTAAAGAGGAAATAGGGAAAACATGGCTCTCCGGCCGCTGGGCGGGTCGGTCGGGCGCCACGGCGAGTTTCGGAACGGGCTGCTAAAATACGTTCGTCATGAAGACGCCTGAGAGCATCTTGGACGGGGTGTATCGGGGAAAGCGGCTGGAGCCGTCCGACGCTCTCCTCCTATTGAAGTCCGGTGAGCTTCAGCAGTTGGGTCAGGCCGCCGACTGGATGCGCCGCCGACTCCATTCGGACGGGGTGGTCTCCTTCCTGGTGGACCGGAACATCAACTACACCAATGTGTGCGTCGCCCGTTGCACCTTCTGCAACTTCTACCGGCGCCCCGGTCACGACGAGGGCTATGTCCTGTCCAATGAGACCATCTTCAGGAAGGTCGAGGAGACTCTGGCGCTGGGCGGGACCGGGATCTTGATGCAGGGGGGCATGCATCCTGATCTCAAGATCGATTATTACGAAGAACTGCTCAGCTCCATACGGGAGCGCTACCCCGCCATCCACCTTCACTGTTTTTCGCCACCGGAGATCGTCGTCCTGGCCCGGCTCAGCCGGCTCTCCCTCCGGGAATCGATTCGGAGGTTGAAGGCGGCGGGACTCCGATCCATTCCCGGCGGCGGCGCCGAGATCCTGACCGAGAGGATGCGCCGGGATATCAGTCCCGGAAAGTGTACCGCCCGGCAGTGGTTGGAGGTGATGCGCATCGGCCATGAAGAGGGCCTCCCCACCACCGCCACCATGATGATCGGAGGTGGCGAAACCCTCCAGGAGCGGATCGAACATCTGGAAGCCCTCCGCAGTCTCCAGGATGAGACGGGAGGGTTCGTGGCCTTCATCCCATGGAACGTCCAGCTGGACGGGACCCCCATGCAGGAGTCCATCCGGCGGGAGGTTCCGGCGGTGGAATACCTCACTCTGCTGGCGGTTGCGCGGATATATCTGGACAACATCCTCAACCTCCAGGTCTCCTGGTTGACCCAGGGCCTGCAGGTGGGCCAGATCGCGCTCCACTTCGGCGCCAATGACGTGGGCAGCATCATGATCGAGGAGAACGTGATCAGCACTGCCGGCGCCCACTACTCGGCTCGGCGCTCGGACCTGATTCGGTTGATCCTCGACGCCGGCTTCGTTCCCGCTCAGAGAAACTCCGTCTACAGTTCCTTCAAGAAAATCGCCTGATTCCGGGCGACCGCCCGGCTGCTCACTCCCGTCACCTTGACTCCGGGGGAAATTGTGAATAAAATTGCATTCTCCCTGGAAATGAATAAAAAACTGAGACAGGATGCCATCGTCCGAATCCTGGAAACCGAAACCGTTTCCAGCCAGAAGTCTTTGAGAAAGGCATTAATAGTCAAGGGTTTGAGTGTCACCCAGGCCACGCTCTCCAGGGATCTGAAGGAACTGGGCGTGATCAAGACCGTGGACGATGAGGGTGGGTATAAATATGCGTTCCGGGAGAATCGAAGCGCTCCGCTCTTTTGGAGTTGCGAGGTCAGCGGCAATCTCCTCGTGGTGCGTACGGAGGCAGGGATGGCTCCGGCAGTCGCCTACCGGATCGACGAGATGGGTCTGGCGGGGGTTCTGGGCACCGTGGCGGGAGAGGACACCCTCCTGGCAGTCGTCGCCGACGGCCACGACGCCTGTCAGGTGAAGCGCGAGCTGGGAGCTCGGGGTGGAGATCCCGGCTCGCGGCGAGACCGGTGACGCCTCCGGAGACGAAGCGAGACAGAGAAAGGGTCAAGCTGGTGCAAGAGGTAAAGAAGATCGTCCTGGCCTATTCGGGTGGATTGGATACGTCCGCCATGCTCCATTGGCTGAAGGCGAAGTATGGATGTCCGGTTCTGGCTTTCCTGGCCGACGTGGGGCAGGGGGAGGACCTGGAGGAGATCAAGGGGAAAGCGCGCCGAACCGGGGCCGACGAGGTGGTGGTCTCGGACCTGAGGCGCTCCTTCGTCGAAGAGTTCGTCTTTCCGGCGGTCCAAGCCCACGCCGTCTACGAGGGAGAATACCTGTTGGGAACCTCGTTGGCCCGGCCCGTGATCGCTCGAGAGCAGGTTCGGGTCGCCCAGGAATGGGGGGCCGACTGCGTCGCTCACGGCGCCACGGGCAAGGGCAACGACCAGGTCCGCTTCGAGCTGACCTACCAGGCGCTGGCCCCAGGTATCCGAATCCTGGCTCCATGGCGCACCTGGGAGTTTCGGGGTCGGCGGGACCTGATCCGCTATTCGCGGGAAAATGGAATCCCCATCACTTCGACGGAGGAGAAGCCGTACAGCATCGACCAGAACCTGATGCACACCTCATACGAGGGAGGCATCCTGGAAGATCCGTGGAGCGCGCCTCCCGAGGACATCTTCCTGAGAACCGTGGCGGTCGGTGAAGCTCCCGACATGCCCCAGGACCTGATCATCGGCTTCCACCGGGGAGTTCCCGTCCGTCTTGACGACCGGGAACTGGGTCCGATCCGGATGCTGGAGGAGTTGAACCGGCTGGGGGGCGGCCATGGGATCGGACGGGTCGACCTGGTGGAGAACCGCATGGTGGGCATGAAGTCCCGGGGAGTCTACGAGACGCCGGGCGCGACCGTTCTTCACAAGGCCCATCGGGCTCTTGAGTCGTTGACGCTGGATCGGGAGGCGGCGCACCTGAAGGGGGAGCTCTCTAGCCGCATGGCCACCCTGATTTACAACGGGTTCTGGTTTTCGCCCGAGATGAAGATGCTGCTGGGTCTGGTACGGGAATCCCAGCAGCGGGTGACCGGGGAGGTCAAGGTCCGGCTCTACAAGGGAAACTGCACTCTGTTGGGGCGCCGGTCTCCCCTGAGCCTCTACGATCCGGACTACGCCACGTTCGAGACCGACGAGGTCTACAGCCAGGCGGATGCGGAAGGGTTCATCCGCCTCAACGGGCTTCGTCTCCGGATCGCCTCTCTGCGGGACGACCGGACACGCCGGGGCCGGGAGCCGGTCGCAGCCGGATCCTGAGGATCGGAGGAAGAGGGCACACCATGACCCGATCCCCCTGGGCAGGCCGTTTCACGGAAGATCCGGACAAGGCAGTCCAGGACTATACCCGGTCTCTCCATCTGGACCGGCGATTGGCCCGCTACGACATCCAGGGCAGCCGGGCCCACGTCAGAATGTTGTTCCGGCAGGGGATCCTCAGCCAGCGGGACCGGGACCGGATCCTCCAGGGACTGGACCAGGTTCAGGAGGAGATCCGCTCCGGACGGTTTCCATACCGGGACGAATTGGAAGACATTCACATGAACATCGAGGTCCGCCTCTGCGAACTGGTGGGGGAGGAGGGACGCCGGCTCCACACTGGGCGAAGCCGCAACGACCAGGTGGCCGTGGATCTGAAGCTGTTCTGCCTGGACGCGGCGCTGGGATGGCAGGAGATGATCCGGCGGGCTCAAGAGACACTCCTGTCCCGGACCCTGAAGCTGGAGCGGGAACTCTTTCCGGGATGGACGCACCTCCAGGCGGCCCAGCCCATCTCCTGGGCGCACTATCTGCTGGCCTATTGCGAGATGTTCGACCGGGACCACCAGAGGCTGGCCGGCTACCGGCGCCTCCACAGCGTCAGCCCCCTGGGCGCCGGCGCCCTGGCCGGCAGCACCTTGCCGCTGGACCCGGGCCAGACCGCCCGGGACCTGGGATTCGCCTCCAGCTTCGGGAACAGCTACGACGTCGTGGGAGATCGCGATTTCCTGCTGGAGCTGCTGCAGATCGCCACCCAGATCATGCTCCACGCCAGCCGGATGGCCGAAGACCTGATCTATTTCTCCAGCACACCGGTGGGATGGGTGGAGCTTCCCGAGTCCCTCTGCACCGGCAGCAGCATGATGCCCCAGAAGAAAAACCCGGATCTCCTGGAGCTGTGCCGGGGAAAAACGGCCACGGTCCTGGGGCACGCGACGGCTCTGGCGACGCTTTTGAAGGGTCTGCCCAGTTCCTACCACCGCGATCTGCAGCAGGACAAGGAACACCTTTTCCCCGCCGTGGACACGGTCGGAGAGACGCTGGAGATATTGAGACTGGTGGTGAGCCGGATGCGTGTGGTTTCGAGTCGGACCGGGCCGGCGCTGGAAAGGGGGTTCCTCACCGCCACCGACTTGGCGGAACACCTGGTGTCCCAAGGGGTTCCATTCCGAACCGCACACGAACAAGTGGGGCGGCTGGTGGCTTACTGCGTGAAGCATGACCTCACCCTCCGGCAACTATCCCTGCAGGAGATCCGCGAGCTTGCACCCCAGTGCGGTTCTGACGTCCAGGGTGTCTTGAAGCCGGAGGGCGCTCTCGATCACAAGATCCACTCGGGGAGCACCGGACTGGCCTCCATTCGCGAACAGATCGCCCGCTGGGAGGACCGGCTCCGGACCCACGGGAACGGAAGTATTTCAAGGGAGGAACAGCCATGAGGGACTTCATCTCTCTGGCGGACCTGAACCCCAGGCAGTGGAACCAACTCCTGCATCTGAGCCGGGAGGTCAAGTCACGCCCGCCCAATTTCAGACGCATGATTCCGGGGAAGAGCATCGTCCTGATCTTCGAGAAGCCGTCGCTGCGAACCCGGCTGACTTTCGAGCTGGGCATCCAACAATTGGGAGGCGATGCCGTCTATCTCGACTATCAGGAGGCCAATCTGGGAGAGCGGGAGGCGCTGCGGGACGTGGCCAAGAACCTGGAGCGCTGGTTCGACTGCCTGGTGGCCCGCACCTTCTCCCACCAGGTGCTGATCCAGCTCTCGGAGTATGCCCGCTGCTCGGTGATCAACGCCCTCACCGACGCGGAACATCCCTGTCAGGCCTTGGCCGACATCTTCACCCTGACGGAGAAGTGGTCGAATGTGGAAGGGCGGACCCTGGCCTACATCGGGGACGGAAACAACGTGTGCGCGTCCCTGGTTCATGCGGCCGCCCTGTCGGGCATGTGCTTTACGGCGGTGACTCCCCGAAACCGGCAGCCCTATGCGGGTTGGGAAGAGGATTTTCGGAAACTGTCCACCAACGCTCGCGCCTCCTGTCAATGGAGCGATTCCCCCGACGGAATCCGGGGAGCCGATGCCGTCTATACCGACACCTGGGTCAGCATGGGCCAGGAAACCGAGGCTCAGGAGAGACTGGCCGAATTCAAGCCCTATCAGGTGACACCTGAATTGATGGCGCGGACCGGCAAGGATTCCTTCTTCATGCACTGCCTTCCGGCGCACCGGAATCAGGAGGTGACCGACGCGGTCATCGACGCTCCCTACTCGCTGGTGTTCGAGCAGGCGGAGAACCGGCTCCACGTCCAGAAGGCGCTGCTGATGTGGCTGCTGGCCCCGAAGGAGGTGGACCGGTACCTGCACCTGGAGAAGTGGGCGGCTTGGAAATGAGTTCGAAGGGTTCGAAAAAGAGGAGGTAAAGCCAGTGAACGACTTCGAGACCGATTCGTCCAATCCCGAGCCGATGCCGCTTCTTCAGCGCGTCACCGGCGTGTTCCACCAGCCACGGGCCGTGATGGAGTCGGTGGCCGAGAATCCCACCTGGGTGGGACCGTTGCTCTTGCTGTTGGGGTTGGGAGTGTTGGCCGCATTCCTGATCCCCGGGGAGGTCGTGGAACAGTCGACTCGCAGGATGCTCTCCAAGATGCCGGGAATGGGTGGCGCGGCCGCGGCTGAACTGGACTCTCACGACTTCAGCCCGACCAGCGTGACGAATCTCCTTACCGGGGCCGTTGGCGTGATCGTCGCCGCGTTGATGACCGCTCTTTGGGCCCTGCTCCTGTTTCGAGGCATATTGGGGGGCGAAGGCCGTTTCAGGCAATATTTCTCCATGGTCCTGATCGCCGGCTTCGTCGCCTACGCCGGTGGACTGGTCAGCATTCCGCTTCAGATTCAATCGGGTGATCTTCTTGCGAACCTCAGCGTGGGAACGCTTCTGCCATTCTTGGGCGAAGGGTTTTTTAGGACCTGGATGAACGCGATCGGCCTCTTCACCATCTGGGAGTCTATCGTTCTGGGCATCGGAGCCACCTGCATCGACAAGGATCTGGGGCGGGTCGGCGCCACGCTGGCTTTTCTGCTTCCCGCCATCGCGATCGCCATGGTGGGGTCCGCCGTGTGGCAGATATTTTCGTAACGGGTTGAAGGCCGCCGTCTGACGGCGCACCGGCAAGGGATCTCCCCGACACTCTCCGAAATCAAGGTGCCGAGTCGGGCTGGATGAAAAAAGCGTAGGTGTTGGTGTCGCGGCCGTCGTAAATGATGCTGTATTGGACCATCAACTCGTTCGGCGCGCCGTTTGGCCGATTGATGATGCAGTTGTGGCTGTACCCGTCGAGATGCCGGGCGTCACTGCTGACGATAATCCCCTCACCCCAGTTGATCCCGTCGTCGGACTGGTAGAGAACGAAACGGCCTCGTCCCTCTCCGACGCTTCCGGACCGCCCGTGCAGGTAATATTTGCCTCCCAGATAGGCCAGCTCCGGATCGCGGATCTTCTGGTCCACATAGGCCCTTTCCTGGGGGCTCCAGGTCTTTCCCTGATCCCCGCTGATGGTGTAGTAGAAATGGTATTCGTCGTGGTGGGTGTAGGCTCCGGCAAGGAAGCGGCCATCCTCCATGATGCACATGGCGCCATACCACTTGTCACGGTCCAGCGCCAACGTACTCCGCCTGGTCCAGGTCTGCCCGTCGTCGGTGCTGACGTACAGCACGTGGTGACCCGAGTTGCTGTCGAAGAGGACGTAGTTGTTCCGGCCGTCCACCGCCACCGCGCACGGATACCCGGTAAAGTCGCCGTCGATGGGCGCGTACTCGGTCCAGCTTGACCCATTGTCTCGGCTGACCATGGTCCCGCTGCCGGTCCGGGTGTTGTCCAGAAGGAAATGGGTCAGGAACAGGACGGCGGTGCCCTGTTCCGTGACCAGGCCCTCTTCAACCCAGACCGGATGCTCCGGATCTCGCCTGTATTGGTCGTAGGAATACTGGAATTTGTTGTATCTCTGCCAACTCGTTGCTCCGTCGTCGCTGAAGGCATACTCACTCCAGCCGTCCAGGTTGTGGTCGCTGGCATTGGAATGGAAGGCCACGATTCGGCCGTCGGCGTACTGCATGCAGACGGGACCCCCATGGGAGTTGCGCCCCGGATCGTCGTTCTCGAAATCGACGATGACGTCGCCGAAGATCTCGTCCCCCAGGCGCGTTTCCGGATCGTGATCGTAGACCAGAGCACTTTCGATCCGGTCATACGGCTTCAAACTGTCCACCAGGATCTCGTCGCTCCACTGTATGTTGTTGTCGGTCTCGGTGATCCCGACGGCGATGACGGAGGCGTGGAAGTCGCTCGGGTCCTCCGGGACCTGCAGACACATCTCGATAATGGTGGGTTCGCTGAAATCCCAAGGAAACTGGGGTTGGTGCCGTCCGGAAACGGGCAGTCCGCCAGGTTCGCCGATGAGGTTCCCATCCAGGTCGAAGGATCGGTAGCGTAGTTCAGTGCCGGGTGGCGCGGCTTGTCCCGGCTCCCCGGCCACCACCGCAAAACCCACGTCCCGGCCGGGGCCGAAGACCCCGGTCAGGACTCGGCAGTCACCGTCGGAAAGCCACTCCTCGGGCCGCTGACCCGCAACGGAAAAGATCTCGTCGATCTCTCCGGTGGATTCGTGTTCCAGTAGATACCGGCCTTGAACGTGCAATGAGTCGGAGGAGCAGGGAGACTTGGTGAAGATCGATACCGCTCCGACCGCCAATTCCGCCGGATCGGCGGGAGTCAGGGTAAAGATTCGGGCTCCCCCGGCGGACAGTGTCGTCCGGATGAGATTCCCCTCTGCTGCCCGGCCGTTGAATAGGGCTTCCGGAGCCTGGGAAGAGCCCCGGTGAAAGAGCAGCGCCAAGTCACATGCACGCCCAACCGGCCCCGCGTTGGTGACGACGATCTCGGTCCGGGAGATATTCTGTCCCAAGGGTCCCATCACGATCTGGGGTAGAGTCGCCGCCGTCGTGCATCCGGCGGTGTCCCAGATGGATCGGCAGTAGGGCGCGTCCACGTTGAAGTCTGGTCCGTCCAGGGTTTCTTCCCCCGGTGTCCAGGCCCGCGCACTGACGGCGAAGGGGGTTTCCGAACTCGCAGCCCCGGCAGTTGTAGAGATGGTGGCGCTCGAATTGATGACGGCCCATGCGGCAATAGTCAGTAATCCCATCATAGGCCGAGAATAGGTCCCAAGACGCCTCACGTGCAAGGCGCTACTCCTCCGGGCCGCCTGGCACGAGCGAACGTTTCTTGACACGTGATCTGTCCGGTCGTCCAAGAAACAGACCTCGCGTCGTGGTGACCGCGTAGCCGTGAAGCGGAAATCCGTCTATGGCAAACTGAACTGGCCATGGCACAAGGATCACGGCCGTCATTTGCGCTCATCTGGCTCCTCCTCAACCTCCTTGCTGTTCCATGGAGTCTCGCTGGAAACCAAGGGACTACGGCCGAACTCATTCGCCACCACTATTCGGAGGCGCTCAACGCATTCCAAAAGGGACAGTTCCAGTCGGCTCTTTCCAGCCTGACGGAGCTTTTGGAGTTGGCGCCGCAAGTTGCCGAGGCTCACAACCTGATGGGGATCATCTACCAGAAGATGAATCGGCCTCAACTATTTGAAGAATCCCTCCAGAAGGCCATTGCGCTCAGGCCCGATTACGTTGAGGCCCGAAGGAATTTGGCTCTTCACTGGGTCCGTCTAGGCAGGTTGGAGCAGGCGCTCCAGCAGTTCCAAGAGTTGCTGGATTTAAGTCCCGATTCGTCGGAAATCCATTATCGATTGGGTGTTATCTACGCTGAACAGGGGCAATTCAAAAGTGCGGTCAACCATTTGGAAGAGGTAGGAAAAGATCCTCAATTCCACAGTCGCCAATACTATCGACTACTCGGAGAGTGTTATGTGGCCTTGGAAAAACCGGAGGCCGCGGCTGCCAGTCTGGAGCGGGCGAACAGACTGGGCGACGACAGCTATGGACTCTGGGCCGCCCTGGCAACGGCCTACGAACAGACGGGACGCTTGGATAAGTCGGTTGCCAGTCTCAAGAAAGCCCTGGCGCTCAATCCTGGCAACTGGGACTTGAGGTTTTCGTTGGCCTCGGGGCTGTTCAAGCAGGGGGCGGATGAGAGCTGTCTGGCGGAACTGCGGCGTTGGCCCGAATCCAAGAAAAACGCAGAGTACTTCAACCTCATGGGGGCGGCCAACGCCAAGTTGGGGCAAGTCGTAGAAGCCGGGAAGTCTTTTGAAAAGGCCATCGAACTGCAACCCGGAAATCTGGAGGCCCACTACAATTTAGCGCTCCTGCTCTTGAGGGCCGACGCCTACGACGAAGCGATTACGGTACTCGATCAATCATTGGTGCACTTTCCAGAGTCTCCACAATTGCTGAGGGCAATGGGATTCGCGCAGCAGCTCAAAGGGAGGTTTGAGGACGCTCAGCGGACCTTTTCAAGATTGGTTGAGATTCGGCCTTCAGACAGCTCCGGCATGCTTTATCTCGCCAGTTCATTTCTGGAAGCCGGACAGCCGGATCAAGCACTCTCGTATTTCGAGAAGGCGCTCCGGCTGTCTCCAGAGG
The DNA here is from genome assembly GCA_965263035.1 of Acidobacteriota bacterium. Classification (GTDB taxonomy): domain Bacteria; phylum Acidobacteriota; class UBA6911; order RPQK01; family JAJDTT01; genus JAJDTT01. The sequence continues at coordinate 898,953 of OZ253580.1, read as the reverse complement.
ACGGGCGCATCCACTATCTTCAGGGTCTGATCCACTCCCAACGGGGCGAAGAAGATCGGGCTCTGGCGCTTTTCGATCAATGCCTTACGTTCAATCCCGCCTTTGTTCACGCCCTCGTTCAGCGAGCCAAAATCCTCCTCATGCGAGGAAACCTTTTGGCGTCGTTGCGAGATAGTCACCGGGCGATCGAATTGGATCCCGGGTTCCCCCAGGCTCACTTCCAAGCCGCTCAGGTATTAGCCAGACTAGGCCGGCGAGAAGAGGCGCAAACGGAACTCAAGACCTACCGCGAACTCCAATCCAAGAACGTCGATAAGGAGTTTCGAATCTTCACGCCTTGATCTCCCGTAGACGATCCAAGATCAGAGGAACGTCGCCCGGCCGCAGATTCTCGGGAAAGATGATCACTTTACCCTTAGCGGCGAAGCTCTCATAAACGGCGATGATGGGGTCACCATCCTGGAGCGCGTTAATGAGGCCATGGGCGTCCAGGCCGTACTTCATCGGGTCTACTCGGATATGGGCCGCCGGGACGATCCTGCCGCTTGGTTTCGGAAACTGGAATGCTCCACTCAGACCGTCAATCTGATTCACGCCCTCCACGATGGCATGAGTGGTTTCCTTCCAGTGCTGTAGCTCTGCCTCCAGATCCCTTTCAACATAACGGGTCAAGGCTGTCACGAGACCGACGATTTCCTCCTTGCCGACCTTGAAGCCCCGTCCGATCCCGTGGTGTGGGGGGCCGGGAAGAATGCCCTCATCGATCAAATTGCGGGAACTCCAGGTTTCGGGGAATACGTCCATGTCCTGATGCTGCAGTGCGGCGGCTAGAATCAGTTCCTTTCGACCGCAAATGAAGCCGCTCGACTGGGGTCCGCGGATGTGTTTTCCGCCGCTGAAGACGACGAGATCGGCTCCGTGGCCGATAAATCTGCGGAGGTTCTCTCGTGGCGGCAGTTCTGCGCTCGCGTCTACGATGACGGGGACCCCTTTTTCTCCGGCGATTTCGGTGACCCGGGCGATGGGTAAGCTGCCGTCAGCGATTCCAGCCAAGTAAAAGACGGCAGCGGTTTTCTCATCGATGGCCCGCTCCAGCTCATAGGGGAATGTGGCGTAGTTGTAACCGATCTCCTTGACCCTTGCTCCTGCCGCTCTCAACGCGTGGTCATAATCGTTGCGATGACCCCGCTGAATGATCACTTCGTTCTTCATCCCCGTCGTATCGGGCAAGCGATTCATCTTTTCGGGATCGAGTCCCGTCATACAAGCAGCCATGGCCAAGGTGAGTCCCGCTGCCGCGCCTGAAGTGACGTAACCTGCTTCGGCGCCTGTGATCTGCGAGATGGTCCTGCTTGCCGCCTCCTCCAGATCTTCAATGCGAACAAAGGACCGGCTTGCTTTCTGCATGGCCTGGATCACCTGAGGATCCATGATGCAGCCACCGACTTTGGTGCTGAAACTTCGGCCATTGATCACTTCACGGACGCCCAGCCGTTGATAAATGGGGTTTCTCTTTGCACCCATCAACCCTGCGCCCTCTGCATACCCAGGGCACGGCGGGGGTTGCTTACGGTCAGGCATCGGATATGTTCATCCGTTACGCCCGCCCGCTTCAGCCGAGGCAAGAATTCTCTTTGCAAATATGCGTATCCTTTGCCTCCGTAAGCAAGAAGATGGCCCTTCATGCAAATATCCAGCGAAAGCATGAGCTGGTTCAGATGTCCAGCTGATATCAATTCCAGTATGTTGGCAATGCGGATGCCGTCATCAGGATAACCATCACCGACATATCCGATATTGTCGATTCCCAGGAACACCCCCCTTTCGGCAATAGCCAGAAACCGGTCCGGTACCGGACGGTCTCCCAAGTGACTGATGACGATACGGTCGCAAGGCACGCCTTCCTCTTGAAGTAGATCGATCTGCTCAAGCGCTAATTCTCCAAAATAAGTGGTGTGAGTCCAAATGCTGACGCCGGTCCGCTTCTGTGCTCGAGCTGAAGCACGAAACACCTTTTCCTGGGCAGGTGTGATGGAATAACGCTCGGTCCCGATTTCTCCGATTATGCCCGCCCGTATACCACTTCCATCGACACCTTCCCGAATCTCTTGAACCATCAGATCGGCGAGTTCCTCAGTCGACTTCTCCCTGATTTCCGGCGGATAGACCTCCTCACGATACCAGCCGGTTCCCATGACGATGTTCACACCGGTCGACTGGGCGATACGTTTCAGGGCTTGGGGATCTCGGCCGAGTCCGATGCTGGTGCAATCCACCAGGGTGCCACCGGACGCCTTCCTGAATTCGGCCAATTCCTGTACCGCGAGCTTCTCTTCATCCAAGATGTTGTTGTAACTGGGGAAAAGTGGCCAGAGGTCGCAGATCAGGTGTTCATGACAGAGGGTGAAACCAGCGTCTTCCTGGGGAATGGAGCCCAAAACGGTAACAATTTCACCCTGGCTTGACATCATCTCTTCTTCTCCATAACCTGCCCTCAAACCAACAAGATCTTTCACCAATGATAGACTGGGGGCCAAGTGAAGTCCACTTCAGGGTGCCGGCTCAAGGGCCTGAGATTCGCGTAGTCCGGGGTGTGGCCCCGGAGCCCGAAGAGTAGGGGCGTTCCCGACTCCCCTCTCAGCGAGTGCGGCAAGTTGTCGTCGCGCCGGCCACGGGTTTCACTTCGCAGCTACCGGAGTTGGATGGACCGTCGGCGGTATGCCGACTTCGGGAACTTTATTCTGGAGATGCGGATTCGACTTGTAACTCGGAGCGGAGTGGGGAGGCAGGTCGAGCGAAGCGGTCGCGACGCATAATAGGAGAAGAAAGATTTATGTGTTTCCTCAGAAGAACGTCGTTCGTCCTCTCATTTTTCTTCCTGGTCCCTGCGCTTTGGGCCACGCCCCGCGTGATTCCCATGCCTCAGGTCCTGGAAGCCGGGTCCGGGGCAATTAAGAGCGGTGCAGGAGCCTCCGGCGGTTGGGTAGTGGCCCGCCCGTCGCGTAGCCGAATGCTTGAGCTTGCAGAGCAGTTTCTTCGCCAGGAGGCCAGCGTCAGTGGAGTTCAGCTACAGATGGCGACGGAGTGTTCCGGAACGCCGTGCATACTGCTATTGGACTGGAGCCAAAAGGAAAACCGGTCCTATGAGTTACTGAGACTCCTTTCCGACGCCGATCGTAAGGTGCTGAATGATCCCCAAGATACCGGCCAGGCTTATGTGATCAAGACGGATCCTAAACACCAACGGATACTTCTGCTCGGGTCCGCTCCGCTGGGTGCGCTCTACGCGGTGACCACTCTGGTGCAACTGTGGTCAGTGGAGGACGGGGAGCTCGTCATCCCTGAAGTGGAAGTGAGGGATTACCCGGACTTCAAGTACCGGGCCGCAGCGGACTGGCTCATGCGTGCCGAGCTCAACCGCTGGGGTTACGACTGGGGAGATGGCAGGAGAGCCTACATGGAGCGGATCAAGCGCAAGCTCGATTTCTGTCTGCGCTTCAAGATCAATATGGTTTTCTTTGACGGCTTTGGTTGGACTGCCGAAAAAGTACCCGGCTACGGTGCGATGATGCGGGAACTGAACTCCTATGCCCGTGACCGTGGGATCAAGCTTGTCTATGCTGGATTTGGCGCCAACTTCGACCCCCTGAAAGTCGAGCCCGAGCACAACATCGGGAAAATATTTCTGAACCGGAAAAGTTACCCTGACGGGCCTCTATACGCGTGTTACGGCGAACTTCGAACACCCCTCCACCCCACTTTGGGCACCTGTCGCTCGAACGAGGCGCAAAACAGGGAGATCGTCGGAGCGATCACCGAGTTGGTTCGCACGGTAGAACCCGGGGCTTTGTACATCCATCACGAGGACACGGGACACTACAAGAGCAACGTGGAACGTTGGAAGGCACGCGACCCGGGGTGCAAGGGCCGATGGCCCAACGACGATTTCGCCGCTCTGGACGGTGGTGCCGGAGCCCTTGCCTATCGATACGGTCAGATCGTCGAGAGTATCCAACGAGTGCGCAACCCGGATACCGGCTACGATGCAGCGCGCGATTGCACCATTATTCTGATCTCGCCGCCCTATGGGATAGATTCCGGGCGGTCCGGCCTGGGTGGCGTCGACACCGATGAAGATCTCAACTGGGAAAAGACCCTCGAATTCTGGGCCAACGCGGTATCGCTTCTGCCGTCGCAAGATAATGTCGAGATCGGCTTTCGAGAGATTTTTCCTCGTCAGGGAACGGGTGAACCGTGGATTCCAGCGTTCAAGGAGAGAATGGCCTCCCGAGGGTTGAGCGATAAAACCTTCATGTTCTTTTTGGGGGGCGCTGACCAATATTCCGGTGGCGTCTTCAACTATCCGTATGCGGCGACCCCGGTCATAAACGGAATTTTTGAAGGCGCCGAAGCGATCTACAATTTCAGTGGAGGAGTCCACCAGGAACCGTTGCAGGTCGTCAACGCCGAATTCAGTTGGAATGTCGACGCCCCTGGCTACCAACGGCCGAATACCTTCGAGACGGCTCTGGCTGCATGGAACCGGCTCCGGTCGAACCAGGAACTTCCCGAGGAGGTGTACGGTTCCGGGGGACTGTTCGAAGAGGCGTGCGTTCGAATCTACGGGGCGAAGACGGGCAAGCTCATGGCGCGTTTCTTCAACTTCTTCGAACCGCTTGGGGACAATGAGATTCCCGCCTTTTACCCCAGGAAGGTCTATCCGAACGCTGTCTTCTGGAGGCTCTTTCAAGCCGACAGCGCCTATTGGGGATCGGGTTCGGCGGGCAGCCGCGCGCTGGAAGACACGGAGGATGCCGCCACGGAGATCCGAATCAGGGGGCGTGTGCGCACCTTTTCAGCCCAGGAGTACGCTCTCTTGCAACGAGGGATAGCAGCCTTTTGGAGGCAACTTGCCGAGGTCAACCGAAAGGGAAAGCGAATGGTGACCGAAGCCCTCGGCGTCGGCGACGTGAGGGAGGAAGCCGTGCCGGATCTGCGCCACCTGGAGCGCTGCCTGGAAGTGGGGATCCGGTTTGGAGGTCTCCTGGCGTCCTACCATGACGCGATCGGCAATCGGGTGACAGGGCCGGATGGACAAGGGGAGATCGTGGAGATCCTCACCGGGATCGAGCGGGTTTGGACTTACCTCGAAGACTCCTTTTCGTTTGACACGGTGGATCCGAAAGGCGGCGACCTGTCGAGTTGGGCGCTGACCCTCGAGGAACTAAGAAGTAACCTGTTGGCGTGGGCTCAATCGATGCCCCGTCGAGGCGTCGAATTTCGTTAGAGGAAAGGAACACGGTGCAGCCATGTATCGATTGAGTACGTCCGGACTGCTCATTGCAATCCTCTTGGTCATCAGCGGGCAAGCCTTGGAAGGAACGCCCCGGATCATTCCCACACCCCAGCATCAGGTTTGGGACCAGCAGACGGTTCGGTTTGAGAAAGGATCGGACTCGACTCGACTGGTTCTAGCAGAGGGAGCTTCGGCAAAAGAACGTCTGGCGGCTGACCTGATCCGCTCCCAAGATCCTTCAGTTTTTCCCCCGCCCACTTTCCTGACGGGCGCCGCACCTCAGCCCGTCCTGGGTGGGATTCACCTGGTGGACTGGAGTCGTAACGGCATTTTGAGAAAGCAAGCCGATTCCTTCCTTGAGCCGGCCGATCGAGAGCTGCTTTCCGATCCTGCCAGGGCCGAACAAGGGTATGTGCTCAAAGTGGTTCCGGGAAACCAGCCACAGGTCTGGCTCGTCGGTGGAAGCGCCCAGGGCGTTCTCTATGCTGCCGCTTCTCTCCGGCAGGTCATGAGGCGGACCGGTAGTGCGGTTCTGGTCCCGAACGGCTCTATTCGTGATTTTCCCGATTTTCGCTATCGGGCCGCGGCCGATTGGTTGCTGTTGGCGGAAATCAACCGCTGGGCCTATGACTGGGGTGACGGCAAGGAGGCCTATGTCCAGCGCCTCAAGAGGAAAATCGACTTCTGTCTTCGCTACAAGATCAACCTGGTTTTCTTCGACGGCTACGGGTGGAACCGTGAGAAGTTTCCCGGCTACTCGAGAATGATGAGGGAGTTGAACGGCTACGCCAGAGCGCGAGGTATCAAGCTCCTGTTTGCCGGGTACGGCGCCAACTATGGCCGTATCGTCCGACCCGAACGCAATGTCGGCAAGGTCTGGTACAACCGCGATCAATATCCGGACGGAACGATCTACTCCTGCTTCGGAGAAAACCGTCCGGGGCGTGGCATCTTGGGAACCTGTCGCGGGAACCAGGCGCTGAATCGGCTCAAAGCCGCCGAGATGGCCGACTTTGTCCGCTCCATAGAGCCGGGAGCGCTTTACATCCACCATGAAGACCGCGGAATCGGTGATCCCAACCTCGACTATCACCTGACCAACTACGAACTCTGGGTAACCTGGAAAAAGAGATGTTTTCGTTGCCGCAAGCAATGGCCCAACGACAGCCTCATCACCAAAGACGGCGGGGCCGGAGCCGTGGCTCATGGTTACAACGAACTCCTGCGGGCCATACGAAGCGTCAAGAATGCCGACTCGGGTTATGATGCCGCCCGCGACTGTACCGTCATGTTCCTCAGTCCCGGATACAACCCGTTTCCGACCCTGCCCACCGACTGGGAAAACCACCTGATCTACTGGTCGAACGTGATGTCGCTGCTTCCCCATGACGAGAACATTGAGATCGGCTTCCGGGAGGTCTTCCCTCAGCAGGGAACCGATGTGCGGTGGATCGATGCCTATCGCCAAAGGTTGGGAAGCCAAGGCCTGAACACCCGCACGTTCCTCTTCTTTCTGGGCGGAGCTGATCTTTATTCAAGAGATTCCTTCAACTATCCCTTTGCGGGGACTGCTGCCATGAATGGGATCTTCAAGGGGGCTGAGGCGATCTACAACTTCAGTGGGGCCGTCTTCCAGGAGCCGCTTCAGCTCTTCAATGCGGAGTACAGTTGGAACGTCGATGCCCCCGGCCATGTCATTCCGATCCGCAATGAGGAGACCCGTTCGACTTGGAAGGCGTTGATGAACAATCGGGATCTGGGACCGGAGATCACCGGTCCCGCCGGGTTTCTCTCCGAGGCCTTCCGACAGCTCTACGGGGACGATGCGGGCGGGAAAATGCACCGAATTTTCAACTTCTACCGGACTCAGCGCCGGGTTGAAGTGCCGGAAGGGATCGGTCGCACGATCATGGCCACCCACTACGACCGGACGGTGGATGAGGTCTACGGAAGTGAAATCGATCTTCTGGTCCCGGTGGCGGCTGAGAGACTATACCCACTCTCGATCCTCTGGCGAATTCTGAGCATGGACCAGGAATCCGGAGGCCCGAAATTGTCGGCGCGCGCCAAGGAACTGACGACGCTTTTGGGTATCGACTCCGTGGATTGGCAGAGACGGTGGGCAGAACTCTGGCAGGCTTACGACGAAGTCAACGCCGAGGCGGTCGCGCTTACGTCCGAAGTGCTCCGGACCTCCGATCTCCGCGCCGATGCCCGCCCCGATGTCGAGTACCTGCGCAAGTGTCTGCGAGTGGGACGGGGATTCGCCAGGGTTTTGAATCGCTACCATGAGGCGCTGGCGGCTTCGCTGGACAAAAAGGGTCGGGACGTAGTGGCACCCCTGGTCGCGCGGACCAAGAACGAACTGGATACGTTGGAATCGCTCCTGGATCGGGACTTTACGTTTGACACCGTCGATCCACTGGGCGGAGACCAGGCGACCTGGCTGGAGGGCCTGCACCAAATCAAGGCGCGCCTGCAGGAGCTTTCGACGGACACAATGGACCAGGATTAGACACCTGAGCAGATCCTCGGTGACCGCTGTGGCGGTCTGCTCCTATAGGAGGAGATCAGGCGATGTCCCAGAGAATATTTCTCGCAGTGGCCGTGGGAATGGGGCTGATGCTGGCCCAGAGCTGTCGGTCTTCCGACGACGTTTCGGCTCGGCTGCCCTATGTGATCCCGGACCCACAATCGATGGTTGTGGCCGGCGATCCCGTTCTGATCCCTGAACGCCCAGGCAGCGTCGCCTTCGTGCTACCTGATAACCCATCCCCCAAACTGCAGTTGGCTGCTCAACTCGTACGGGAACGGCTTGCTGAATTGTCAGGTACGGACGGCCTGGCATCTGCTGGGCAATCCGCGAACACGGCTGAAGATGCCGCTTTGACCATTCGTTTCCAAGTTTGGCGAGACGACCAAGTTGCCCTGTCGGACGCGGTGAATCTGGACAGCGAAGACATCAGCGTTCTCCGCGATGCTGCAGAAACGGAACAGAGTTACGTCATTCGAATCGCAGAACGAGACGCGTTTCTGGTGGGCAGCACCGATCAAGGAGCCCTCTATGCGGCGGCTACCCTGATTCAGTTGTTGGAATCCCGTTCCGGCCGCTTGGAATTGGCAAGAGTTCACATCCGCGACTTTCCGGATATCAAATACCGCGAGGCGGCGGACTGGTTGCAGAACGTGGAAGGCAATCGCTGGGGATATGACTATGGAGACGGTCAGGCCAACTTCCTCCGGCGGATCCAGAGAAAACTCGACTTCTGCCTGAAATACAAGATCAACGCAGTGACCTTTGACGGTTTCGGGTGGACTCTGGAACCGGAGTACGCTGCTCTGATGCGGTCCATCAATCGGTATGCCAGAGAGCGCGGTATCCACTTGTTCTTCGGGGGATATGGGGCTGGTTACGGGTTGGGAACCTATCAGGGCTTCTTCAACACCCCTGCCTACCGTGGGAAACTTTTTTACAATCGCCGTTCCTATCCGGACGGGGAGATCTACTCATGTATCGGCATGGCCCATGAGAACGAGCGTTTCCCGCCGCGAACCCTGGGAACCTGTCGCAGCAATGAAGAGTTGAACCGGCTCAAACAGGAGGAACTTGCTGCTTTTGTGAGGGCCGTTGAGCCCGGTGCCCTTTACATCCACCACGAGGATCTCAGCAACTATCCGGACACTCAGGTCGAATGGGAGGTTCGCGATGAAGGCTGCCGGAAACGCTGGCCCAACGACGATCTGAAGGAGGTGGACGGAGGGGCGGGAGCTCTTGCCCATGGGTACAACACGCTGTTGGACGCCATCTATTCGGTCAAGAATGAGGAATCGGGCTATGATGCCTCCAGAGACTGCATCGTAGTCCTGATCTCACCCTCCTATATGGCCTTCGGCGTGGGGAAGACACCCCGCCATCACGACTCCATTGAAGCGGCGCGGCAGGATTGGAACAACGTACAGGAACTCTGGGTGAACATCTTCAAGCAGCTCAGGCATCAGGGGCCCAGGGTTCAAGGCGGGTTTCGTGAGATGTTTCCGTTCCAAGGGCCGGAGGACACTTGGCCTCTTCGTCTGCACGAGAAACTGCGTGAGCAGGACTTGAATTTTGGCAGTTATGTTTTCGTAGTGGAGGGAGCCAACTACTACAATTCCGATTCCACCTTTATGGCAGCCCCGGTTGGCAATGCCAGTTTTGCAGGGGCCACCACGCTGTACAATTTTTCAGGCACCTTCGCACAGGAACCGCAGCAACTTCTGAATGCCGAGTATGCGTGGAATCTCAAGGCCCGGGAATTCTTCCTGCGGCCGACCATACAGGTCGAAACCGAGCGTCGTCTCCGGGAGTACCAGATGAATCTGGTTGAGCCGGAAGAGATCTTTTCGGAATCAGGTTTCCTGGGTGAAGCCTGCCGCAAGCTCTATGGCGACGAAGCGGGTCGATACATGTATCAGTACTTCCGGCGCTCTCGAGAGCAGCGGGAATTCGCTTCTCCCGGCTATTACCAGGAGGGCCACGGCCGCTGGACTCTGTCCAAGATCTACCCCATGAACACCATGTTCTACAACCTGGCCAATGCACAACGAACCTGGGAGAAGAATCTGGCCGATACCCAGATCGGGAAAACTCTGGCTGATTTCGCGCGGAACGTTGGTGGCGATCCGGACATCTCAACTCAGGATCTCCATCGCAAACTGGAGCGAATCTGGAGACTGCGTGCGGAAGTGACCCGAGAAGCGACGGCGGATGTCGCGAACGCACTTCAGGTGGCCGAGTTGACGGCCGGTAATAAAGAAGACTTGATTCACCTTTCCAAGCGCCTTGAACTCGGGTACCGGTTCTCGGCCGCTGTAGCCGCGCTTTTTCGTGTCTACCAATTCCAACATGAAGCCGACATCGATTCCGTCACCAAGTCTCTGGAAGAGTCGAAACGCCTCGTTGCTGATGTGGAGAGCTTCAAGGACGAGAACTTTACTTTCGAAATGACAGACCCAAGTGGCGGAGACCAGTCATCCTGGCAGTTCTACATCGATGTGATGCGGGATAAGCTGGGCGAGATGAGTCCCTGAATGGGGCGAATTGGGGTGCATTGACTTGAATCAGACGAGATACCGCCGGCCAGGTTTTCTCAGGCGTTCATCGGCGACTCGAAGTGGAAGGAATTGGAATCTTCTGCCAGCCCTCCATTCCGAAGCGCAAGTCCCTCTCCACAAATTCCCAAACGACTAGTTTCTTGCCCTCCAGCAGGTCGGGGTTCCTGCTCAACTGCTGTCGGACCAACGTGGACGCGCCTCCGTCGTTGACGATCGAAGCGACCGGACGTCTCAGGTTCTTGGCGAGATGCGCCAGAAAGCCCGCCGCTTTGGGATTGTCAGTCTGGTAGATCCTCAAGAAGCTGTCCCCGAGGACGAGCACCGGGGAATCGAGATCGTCCTGGTAGAGGTTTCCGGTGTCCGATTCGAACACCTGCTGGCAGGTGACTTCCTGGGGAGGAAAGAGCCTTTCGATCGATGGTGAACGCGCCATTCTGAGAATGTCGCTGCGGCGTGCCACTGTAAACGGCTTTTGAGCGTATTCTTTCGAACCTGCGGTCACCCAACCCTCTCTCAAGACTCCCTGCGCAACGGCTTGAGCGGCCAATCCGGCACCCTCCGGCGTCCAATGCGTGTCTTGCGAGAGATAGAAGTGCTCTACGTTGGTTGAACGGTCCCGCCGACGCTCCTGGTGGAATATCTCAAAGAGATCGATCGTTGGTATCCCCGCGTTGTTCAATTGGGAGATGAACTCCAGCGTATGCGAGGAATCCGCGATTTTCTCGGGATCGGCACGGGAGCTGACCCGTTCGGGATAGATGCTGGCTTTGCCGGGGACCGGTACCACCAACAGTTGGATTCCGCGGCCGGCCAACTGCCGATGAAAGTCGGTGATGGCGGCCAAGGGATCATGGAAGTGGGATTGCCGATCCTTGCCGGGTGGGAAGGGTTCGACCAGGAAACGGACTGTGGGAAGATAGAACAGCCAGCCATCGAGCCCGACCAAGATATTTTCGCCGGGTTGCCCCGACAGTCGGAACCAGATGCGCTGCACCAAGGAGCGGGAGTTTCGGATAAACCAGGAGGTTTCCTCGATTTCGCTCTCGACCTCTCTGAGGTGCTGCTCGGTAGGCAGGTTCAACACCAATTCCGCGACGACAGGTCGATCACCCTGTGTCAACTCGAACACGACCTGAGATACGGGAACAAAGCCGATCACGGCGAAAAATGTCGTCACCAGAAATCGATATTTCAGTTTCACCATGGACGTCTCAAAATTGAAAATAGAGGAAAGGATTGAAGGTCTGGGCGGACATCACCATCAGGGAACCCAGAAAAAGGGAAAGTATGGCCATGATTTTTGGCCAGGAAAGACGGCGGGTCCACGGTTCGGCCTCGGCGGGGCCGAAGGCGAACACGCCTGCGACGGCTAAGATGAGAACATTGGCCGGAGTGAAGATCTGGGCCGAAAGTAGCGCCGTTGAAACCTGTTGGGAATGGAAACCGAACATGAAGCCGAGATAATCTCCCGCCTGGCCAAGGTTTGAGGCGCGAAAGAGGACCCACGAGATAAGAACGAGAACAAAAGTAGCGCCCTTTCTGGCGGGAACAGGCAGGAAAGCATAGAAACTGCCCTTGCCGTTTAATCTCTCCAGACCCAGCAGGGCTCCGTGGTAGGCTCCCCACACCAGAAAGGTCCAGCCGGCCCCATGCCAAAGCCCCCCGACCAGCATGACGATCATTAGATTGACATAGGTGCGGGAGGGACCCTTCCGATTTCCACCCAGTGGGATGTACAGGTAATCTCGCAGGAACGTAGAGAGCGAGATATGCCACCGTCTCCAGAACTCGGTAATGCTTTCGGCGCGATAGGGAGAGGCAAAATTCTTGGGGAAGTCAAAGCCCAAGATGCGTCCCAGGCCGAGAGCCATGTCTGAGTAGCCTGAGAAGTCGAAGTAGATCTGGAAAGCGTAGGCTGTGACGCCGAACCAGGCTTCCAAAGCTCCCGCAGATTCGGCCAGGAACACAGCATCGGCAATGGCGCCGATCGGATTTGCCAACAGTATCTTTTTGGAGAACCCGAGAATGAAAAGGGAGGCCCCGGAAGCGAGCCTCTCCGAGTTGTGAGTCCGCCGCACCAGTTGGGCGGCAATCGTGCGGTAGCGTACGATCGGCCCGGCAATTAGTTGTGGGAAGAGACTAACGAAGCACGCGAGATCGGTAAACGACCGGACTGCTGGCGCACGACCTCGGTAGACGTCGATCGTGTAGCTCATGGATTGGAAGGTGTAGAAAGAAATGCCGATCGGAAGCGTGATATGGAGGATTGAAAAGGTCTCGGATCCAACCAGATTCAGCAGGTAGTTCAAATTCTCGCCGGCGAACATGTAGTACTTGAAAAACCCCAGTAGCCCCAGGTTGGCGGTGATCGAACACACCAGCGCCGCGGTTTTTCCCCGTTCCGAGATGGCCGGGTTCGAGATGGTCTTGCCGCACAGAAAGTCCACGATGGTCGATGCGAGCATCAACACCACGAACCACGGCTTCCACCATCCGTAGAACAGATAACTGACGAAGATCAGAAAGAGGTTGCGGAACCGGGGCGGTATCAGCCAGTAGCTGAATAGGACGAGAGGCAAGAAATAGAAAACAAAGATATGAGAAGTGAAAACCAACTATTCGATCACGAGGTTGGCCCAGACCGACCAGTAGCGAGTACCGACTTCCTGGAACTTGTCGATCACACCCCCCATATAGTGGTCATCGAGTGGCTCCTCCAATGCGAGGCGATGCAGGTCTCCCTCCTTGAATCGTCGTACGGTGCCTCCCACTTTACCCGAGAACTCATTCTCAGCCTCGGAACGCGGTTTCAGCGGATTGTAGTGGGCGACCAGAATGTTCTTGGAACTGACCTGCCCGCGATGGACTGCTCGGATTTGGTATTTCAGGATGTAGGCATAGTCGTAGAGATCGTTGGACGGGAACTTGCCGGGAATTTCCAAGAGTTCGGCGGTAATCTCCACACTTCCCGCGGTGGTGATTTCAGCATCGATTCCGGAACATCGTTGAGGTCCGGTGCACGCAGCCAATGACAGCGCCATCAGGAGGAGACCGGACCTGAAGGAAAGTCCACCGGAGGGAAGCGCTATTAACGGTCTCACTTCCGTCTAACTTCAGAATAGGTCCAATGGGGCTCCCAGGATTCGGGCAGATGCAAGACAGGTCCATCCTTGGTGGCTGGGTACAGTTTTCGCAAGGCTCTGCTTTCGCCACCGATGGTCGGAGCGTCACTCAAACGCATCAGCGCCATAGCGGCGCCTTGTCGACGCACGCCTGTCTGATCTGTTTGTGACCTCATCACCTTGAGGTCTTCTTCAGGGGATCGCGTAAAGAGAACGTAGTTCCCGTCGGGCGAAACCAAGCCACCGTAGACATGACGCCCATCCTCTCCGTAGACCAATCTTCGGTTTTGCCCGGTCTTGTCAGCCATCCAGAGTTGGGTCCACCCATGTTCGAGCTTTTGACCGGATCGGTGAGCCATTCCACCCCCGTCCATAACTTCTTGATTGGGAGGACGGTGAGAATAGATTAGACGCCCAGAATCAGGAAACCAGTCACCGGTGCAACAACTTGGACCACTGATCGAGTGTAGCGTCCCCGAATTGATCTCAATTTGCACTACGCCCCAGGCATCTCCTCGTCGATTTGCCGGGCCGCACACCATGGTGCCGTCTGGGGACCAGAACAGTTGTTGGTAGATGCCCTGGCGCGGCATCTTGCTCATCACAGATCCGGTCTCGACGTCATGGATCCTGATCCCATCCTTGTACAAGCAGGCGATCTTCTTTCCGTCCGGACTCCACGAGGCCCACGGGTAGTCACCTCGGCCGCCCAACTCAACCGCGTTGCTCCCATCGGAATGAGCCATGACGAGAGAACCTTGAAGGCCCCAGTTGAGATGGTGAAAGGTCGAGCCCACGGCCAGCCGGCGGTAGAGCAGTTTTTTCCCATCTGGGGAGAACCGTGCTCCCATTTCGTGCCGATCAGGTGAATTTGTCAGATTGAGTCGCTGACTGCCGTCCGGACGGCTCATGTAAAGGTCCCAATCGCCGCTCTCCGTGCGGGCGCTGTAAATGATCCACCCTTTGTCCTGCACCTCGTTGGCCAGGGCATCTACGCGTACGTCCGTAGCGGATAAGTTCCCGACGAGTATGGCGGGGAAGACGATCCCTAGTTGCAAGAGTTTGCAAACGCAAGACTTAATTGTCACCGTGATCTGCCCTCAATGACAAAACTACCAACTAAGATAGACCGGGGACCGAGTGAAGTCCACCGTGATCCCAGATACCTGACCTGACCGAATGGACTCCGGTACACTCGCATCCACGAACCACTTCGGTAACGGATCCTGAATTCTTTTCCGATTCATCCGCTTATCAACTCCAATTGCCAGCCGCGCCCGGGTGTCGTCATCCAGGACATCCAATAGCTGAGTGGACTTCCCTTGGGCCCCAGTCTATCTTGGTGGGAAATCTCGTTGGTGGGGCAGTTCCTCGATTTCTGCCAATGCCCCGGAAAAACGAATCAGATGGAGGCATTGCGATGAGGCAAGTCGTTCTCATTCTGTTCCTGTTTACCCCCACGATCGTCCTTTACGGAGAAGATTCAGGCGTTTTGCCGACGCCTCAAGATTTTCAGCGGACGCATGGCGCTATCTCCCTCAGTGGGGAAATTACGGTCGACTACCTTTTGCCCGATGCGCCGTCCGAAAAGCTGGAAATCGCCGTCGGCTTGATCGACGAGGCCCTACGGGACGCGGAAGTGGAGATCACACCGCACCGTTACGGCTTGTTGGAACAACAATCAGGCGGTGATTTGAAGGTCCTGCTTGCGTCCTATGCCGACTGGACACGCCCAGGTGACTCGGACCGGCGTGAGGTATTGAGTTTCAGTGACCGCGAGCTTTTGAGCTCCCCAAGCGCAACCGGCCAAGAATATGTGCTCTGGGTCGATCCAGCCAATCGAAGCATTTACTTGATTGGTTCCGGAGGCCAGGGTGTGCTCTACGCAGCCGTGTCTCTGACGCAGTTGATCAAAGGCGCGGCCGGTGAAATCCAAATTGAAGGTTGTCAGATCAGGGACCATCCCGATTTCGAATACAGGCTGGCTGCCGACTGGTTGATGAACGTTGAAATCGATCGTTGGAGCTATGACTGGGGTGACGGGATCGAGGCCTATTCGAAACGAATCAAACGAAAGCTCGACCTCTGCCTGCGACAGAAAATCAACATGGTCCTGTTTCACGGATATGGCTGGGGCACGGATCTGTTCCCCGAATTCCCGGCGCTGATGCAGGAACTGAACCAGTATGCCCGTCAGCGGGGAATCCATTTGGTCACCGGCGGGTACGGCGCAAGCTATGGCATGAGCTACCAGGGCGGTCCTCTTTACGAAGAAGCGCCTTATCTGGGTAAGCTTTTCCTGAATCGGGAATCTTATCCCGAAGGGAAGGTTTATGAATGTATGGGATTTCCCAGGACGAGAAAAGGAGGGATGAATCCTCGAACCACTGGTAGCTGCCGGGCCAATAGTGACCTCAATCGGCTAAAAGCTGAAGAGTTACGAAACTATGTGGCGAAAACAGAACCTGGAGGGCTCTATATTCATTTCGAGGATTTTGGGGGATTCAAGGGCACGCAGGGCTCCTGGCTGCAGCGATGTGACCGTTGCCGCGCCCGCTGGCCGAACGACGACCTGAAGGCTCCGGATGGCGGAGCTGGCGGACTGGCCCATGGATACCGCGAGCTGATCGAAGCCGTCTTCAGCGTCAAGAATCCCGACACCGGTTACGATGCATCGCGCGACTGTATAGTCGTCCCAATTTCCCCGGTCTACATAACGGACTCCCGATCTCCGGCGGATTGGGAGAATGTTGTTGAACTATGGGAAGAGACTGCGCGTTTGTTGCCGGCATCAAGAAACATTCAGATCGGATTCCGCGAGATCTTTCCGCAGCAGGATACGGCCAGGAGATTTGTCGACGACTATAACCAAGCGATGGAAAGGGCGGACCGGCCATTCAAAATGTTCATGTTCTTCTGTAGTGGTGCAAACTATTTTTACAACGACTATCCCGTTGTCTCCTCTCCGGCTTTGAACGCCGCGTTTTTGGGAGCCGGCACCATCTATGACGGCGGGAACGGGTTCAATCAGGAACCGCTCCAGTGGATCGACGCCGAATACAGTTGGAACGTTCAGTCCACTGGGTTTTACAGGGACCCCAAGTCCTACGAGACGGCGATGACGATCCGGCTGGACCTTCAACACAATCGAGTTTGGCCGGAGGAGATCTTTGGACAGGGAGGATTGCTCGAGCGGGCTTGCATCCGCCTCTACGGTGAGAAAGCGGCACCCTCGATGGTGCGTTTCAACACCCTCTTTGAGGAAGCCTCCGCCGATGAGACGCCGCCGAGAATGTGGCCCAGGCTCTATCCACTCACGGCCATGTGGCGGAATCTTGCAGTGGATAGAAGGACTTGGGGCCGACAGATTGAACACGTTCGTCTAGTGCAGTTCATGAAGGAACACCAACTTTCGGTAGACGATCTTCATTCGCGCCTCGTATCTCGCTGGAGGAAGTGGGAACGAGTCACGCGGCAGGGAGAAAGGCTCCTGGAAAACGCTCTCAGAGTGACTGGCCCCTACGAGGATTCGAGGGCAGACTTGGAGCACCTGTTGTCGACTGTACAGCTCGGAGTGAGGTTTGCAGACCTTATTTCCAACCTGCACTCATATTTCATTATGACGCCTGGCAAGGCAAAAGAGGTCCAAAGGGAGTTGATACGGGTCCAGAGCGAGCGCCTCGAAGTGTTCGTTCGCAACCAGTTTGGGACTGAGACACTCCATCCCTCCGGAGGTGAAGTGGGAAGCTCTCTTGCGGCATTGAAGCGAATTCGGAAAGTCATTTCGTCCGGCAACTGACGATGAGATTCAGAATGCGGCGCGTCGGCAAGAAAGTGTTCTCGGCAGCCTTGTCCGTCGTCGTCGTTGGGGTGCTCGCGACCCAGCCGGCGTGCCGCCAACAGCCCGTCGCAGGTCCTTTTATTATTCCCGATCCCCAGTTTGTTTCGTTTCAGACACGTGACATTCTGGTGCCGAATCGAGCGGCGGCCCTGGTGATCGTTCCTTCCACAGCTCCCACATTCAAGGAGGTTCTTGCCCAACGAATCATCCTCAACCGGCTCCAAGAGTTGGGAGCTGTGTCTGACATCGCGGAGGTGGCTCAGCTTCCTGGGCCTGTGCCGGAAAAGGCGCAGGCCACGATTTTTCTGGTGAACTACGATAAACGGCCCGATCTCCCGCTGCTGGACGAGGCGGACCGTCAGGTCCTCGAGGACCCCCGGAACCTCGAACAAAATTACGTGATCCGTACCCAAGGCAATGGAATTTTTCTGGTGGGAGCCGGCGGTCAGGGCCTCCTCTATGCTGCCACGACGCTGATCCAGCTCATCAATCGGCGGGAAGAGGAGATCAGGATCACGACGGCCCATATTCGGGATTTCCCCTCATTCAAATACCGGGTCGCCTCTGATTGGCTGCTCAACAATGAGATCAACCGATGGGCATACGATTACGGCGACGGCCGCGAGAAATACCTCGCACGAGCGAAAAGAAAACTCGATTTTTGTCTTCTCTACAAGATAAACGCGGTTCGTTTCGAGGGCTTTGGTTGGGCGCTCGACCGGGCCCCCGGGTACAACTCCTTGATCAGGGAACTGGCAAAGTACGCGAGACAACGGGGAATTCGCCTTTTCCACGGGGGTTATGGCGCCGGGTACGCGTTAGGTACGTACCAGTTTTTTGGTGGAACCAGCGAAGGAGGGGCGCCCTCCTATCAGGGAAGGATCTTTTTTAACCGGGAATCCTATCCGGATGGTGAGATTTATAGTTGCCTCGGACATCCTTACGAGGACGAGCAATATTTCGGGCGCCTGCCTGCGGATTTCACCCGCGGTCTTGGTACGTGCCGGAGCAACGAACCGCTCAACGGATTGAAGGCGGAGGAGCTTGCGGCGTATGTTCGCGCCCTGGAGCCCGGCGGTCTCTATATTCACAACGAAGACGTGGACAACTACCGGGACGCGGCGCCGGAATGGAAGAATCGCCGCTGTGATCGTTGCCGCAAGAAATGGCCGAATGACGACTTGAAGGCGCCTGACGGAGGGGCAGGCGCATTGGCTCACGGCTTCAACGCGCTGCTGGACGCGGTCTTCAGCGTCCGGAACGAGGAGACCGGCTATGATGCCAAGAGAGACTGCTTTGTGGGGCTGATTTCTCCCGGTTACGTGACCTATGGAACAGGGGAGTCGGAGCTGTACAGCATAAAAACGGTCCCGGAGGCGCACGAAGATTGGAACAATCTATTGGCACTGTGGACAAACGTCGGCAAGCAATTGACTTACCAGGTACCTGAGGTACAAATCGGATTTCGGGAAATCTGGCCGCTTGAAGAGACGCGGGACAGGTGGGTGCCGGCACTCCAATCCCGGTTCGATAGACACGACCTGGAGATCGGTACTTACTTTCTCGTCTTTCAAGGCGCGGATTTTACCTACAATGACTACCCATTTGTGACTTCGCCATTGACCAATGTGATGTTTGAGGGGGCAACGACCATCGAAAACAGTTCCGGCTCATTTGCGCAGGAACCGATGCAATTGCTCAACGCAGCTTACAGTTGGAATACTCGAGCTCACGGAATATTCATTCCCGCTACGACGCACAGTGAGTCGCGGGAAAATTATATGCGCGGAACCTTCAATCTGGATGAGCCGGCGGAGATCTTCGGCGAAAACGGTTTTCTGGGCCAGGCTTGCAGGAAGATCTATGGCGAACGGGCGGGCGCATTCATGTATCGGTATAACCGGCTTTACCGAGTCCAGCGCGAGTTTGTAACCGAAAAGAAAAGGGTGAATGAAACCACGCCCCATTGGGCTAGCCGGCGAATCTACCCCATGCACACACTTGCCTATAATTCTGCACGGGCTTCACGCACCTGGAGGCCGGACCTTGTCGAAGTCGACCGGCGATTGGTGAGGATGGCCCTGGCGGCCTCGGGGGAGACCACTGAGATTACCGGCGCGGTGCTGCATGACAAACTATCGAGGGTCTGGAACCTGCGAGCTGCCGTAACTCGAGAGGCGTCGGGGCTGGTTCAGACTGCCTTGCAATCGAAGGACTTGAGACCAGAAGCCAAAGAAGATCTTGAGCACCTGTTCGCCCGCCTCAATCTTGGATATCGGTTTGCCGACAGCGTGTCGGCTCTGCACGTTGCCTACCGGGATTGCGCAACCAAAAGCTCTGACGTCTCCCAAGAGACTCTTCAACGGGCCCGCGATCGGCTTGCAGAAACCGTCACCTTCATGAACGACAATTTCGAGTTTCAGATGACCGACGCCAGCGGAGGGGATCAATCCAGTTGGCGTCACTACTCGGCGCTGATCGGCGAGAAGATCGATGAGCTCCAGAGTGGTTTGACAGCCGAGTAGGCATCTTTCGCTGTCATGGATTGTTTTCGGGTCTTGCAGTCGTCTGGATCCCGGGTATTTTGGGTGTTCGAGTCGGCGTTTTCCGTGGATCAAGGCTGACTTGGCGGAGATCTCACCTGTACATGATTAGCCTGCACCTGCTCCTGGTTGCGGTCAGCACTATTGCCTCGCAGCAGCAACAACCCGACGGAATGCCTTGGTTGACTTATGTTTGCGCGAGGCCGGTGTCCGAGGCTCCGGGTCAAGTTCACTTTGAATCGGCCAAGTCACTGGAAATGCGAGGCGACTATAACAATGCCCTGGCGGCTTATCTGAAGGCGGCTTCTTCGGGCGAGCGGTGGCCCTATTGTCTATACGTGGCGAGGATCTACCTCCGACTCAATGAACCAGGCGCTGCGGAAGACACCGCCACAGCCTGCTCCAAGCTGGCGCCGGATTGCCCAGCCGCACAGCTCACGCTGGCCTATGTGCTGGGCGAGAAGGGAGAACACGCTCGGTCAGAAGGGATCGCAGAACGGATCATTGAATCGGACCCGCAAAACGCCGAGGCGTGGTACGTCTCTGGTAGAAACCGTTTGGCCATCAATGACGACTCTCAAGGCGAAGCACGGCTACGCAAAGCGATTGAACTCGATTCTGAACTCGCCTACGCACACCTGGCTCTTGGGACCTATTACAGTCAGGAGAAATCCACTTTTGAACAGGGCCGGCTTTCCCTGGAGCGAGCTCAAGCTCTGGGATTGGGAAACTTCAAGCTCCATTTGCAGTTGGGAGCTCTTCACCTGAAACGGAACCAGATCAGTTCCGCTCTCCGGCACCTGGAAAAGGCTGTCGAATTAAACCAATTGGCTCCGGAAGCCTACTATCTTCTAAGCCGTGCCCACAGGAGGTCCGGTGCCTTCAGAGAGTCCAGTGAGGCCCTCGATCGTTACCGAGAGCTGCAAGAGCAGACCAGTCAACTGAATGAAGAGATCGCGAGAAGTCAGAGCCTCTACCAGAAAGGCATGAAACTTCTGCAGGAGAGGAGGCTGGAACCTGCTTTGGAAGCATTCAGGGAAGCATTGGGACCACATCCCAATCAGGACATCTGTCACTACGGGATAGCTCAAGTGCTTGCACTGAAGGGGGACTCCAAGGGTTCCATCGCTGCGCTGCGAAAAGCCATAGAATCCAGGCCCTATAACGCAGCCTACTATCGTTCTCTCGCCGACATCCTGCACAGTGTTCAGAGAACCGCCGAGGCCATCGATGCTCTCAGCCATGCTGTCACCTTGGATCCAGCCAACGGATCGCACCAAAACCAGTTGGGAAATCTCCATTTTGCGACTGGCTCATTCGAGAAGGCGCGTACCGCCTACGAGAAAGCTATCCGGCTTGACTCCAAGAACGCCTTATTTCACCTCAACCTCTCATCGGTTCTCCGACGATTGGGAAGAGTGCAAGAAGCCGCGCGCCAGAGACAAATTTTTGAGCAACTCTTGTCCACGGGATCGAGTCCAAATTGAGGATGGGCGTTGGACGATGCGCATTCATCTGGTCGAACCTGTTGGTCGTTGCCGCTGGTACGCCTGCTGCCCAGACGTCCCCAAACGCCTATTTTTCAGACATCACCGAGCCGGCGGGAATCCGTTTTCGACATGTGAACTCCGCCAGCCCCGAGAAGTATCTGGTTGAGACAATGGGCTCCGGCGTGGCGCTATTCGACTACGATGGGGATGGCAGTCTGGATATCTTCTTTGTCAATGGCGGACGCGTTCCGGGCGTGATCGATCCTTCACCCGTCAGACACGCACTCTACCGAAATCTGGGGGAGGGACGATTCCGCGACCAGACACGCACAGCAGGAATCAAGGCCAGCGAGGATTACGGACAAGGGATTGCCGTGGCGGATTACGATGGCGATGGGGACGATGACCTCCTGATCACAAACTTCGCAGGACGCAATATCCTATATGCAAATCAAGGGGACGGGACTTTTGAGGACCGAACCGAACAAGCCGGAGTGGCAGGGGACGGCCGCTGGTCGGCAAGCGCGGCATTCCTGGACATCGACAACGACGGGGACCTCGATCTCTATGTGACCAGGTACCTCGACCACAACTTCGCCAACAATCGTGTCTGTGGACCGTGGCTCGAGAAGGGCATTCGAACCTATTGCTCACCCAAGGTCTACGATGGCCTCTCGGACCTCCTCTTCCGAAATAACGGAAACGGTACATTCGCCGATATCAGCGAGCAGGCGGGAATCGCCCGATACACCGGAAAGAGCCTTGGAGTCGTCGCGGGGGACTTCGACTGGGATGGATGGATCGACATCTACGTCGCAAACGATTCCCAGGGGAACTACCTGTTCAAGAATCTGCAGAACGGTACTTTCGAAGAGATCGGCCTCAATATGGGTGTGGCTTTCGATGAGAATGGGGCGCCCCAGGCCGGTATGGGAGCCGACATGGCCGACTTCAATGGAGACGGCTTGCCCGATATTGCAGTCACCAATCTGGACGTTGAGTATCTTGCCCTTTACCTGAATCACGATTTTTTCTTTGAGGAGGTCGCGGCCCTCTTCGAAGTCAAATTGGCGTCCCGGAATCTGGTGGGTTTCGGTGTCCGTTTCCTCGATTTCGACAACGACAGCGACTTGGATATCCTCGTTGTCAACGGACATATCATCGACAATATCGTTCAGATCCGACCCGGAGCATCCTACGCTCAGCCCAAGCTGCTGTTCGAGAATCGGGACGGGCGTTTCGTCAACCAGGCAGGTCAGCCTGGTGATCCCTTGTCGGGGTCCCAGGTAAGCCGCGGTTTGGCCGTGGGTGACTTTGATCAGGATGGGGATCTCGATGCCGTGGTCAGCAATTGCGGCCAAGGTCCCATGCTCCTGTCCAACGACCACGGGAGTGGACAGAATTGGCTGGAAGTCCGCCTGAAGGGAATCGAGTCCAACTCGAATGGCATTGGCGCAAGGATAGAGTTGCGGGTCGGAGACAAGCGGTTCAGAACACAGGTGCTGGGCGGGGCCAGTTATCTTTCAGCCTCACCCTATTGGGTGCACTTGGGGCTGGGAGAACGAAGCGAAGTGGATGAGCTGGCGATCCGATGGCCATCCGGCACCGTGGATACACTGAAGGGAATTCGGGCCAATCAGCGTCTCCAGGTCATAGAAGGTTCTCGTGGTTCGTCCGAGAAGCATCCGAGCCACTGATGACATCTGCCGCCTTGCCGGTGTCCAGCCATCGAATGTGGAGACCGGACGATGCGGGAATGGACTTCATTTCCTCCCCGCACTATATTGGCGCACAGTTGAGTTGGGCGGGGTAGGTCGGTTGCCCACATGAACTCCACTTGAATTGACGTTTGTTGAGCAATTGGGTCGGAGCGTCCGCTGAAAACCGCTGACGTTTCCTAAGGAACATCCAGAGGAGTCGAAACTTGCATTTGGGTCATTTGTTCCTGGGCATGTCCTTGGTGGCTCTCGGATTGATCGGCATCTTCCATAAGGTGGCGGATCAGTATCGGTGCCGTCCCCGAGCGATCTCGGTGAGCATATTCTTTTGGGCAGGACTCTTTACGACTGTTTATCTCCTCGCTGCGGGGAAGGCTGCTCTGGTTAGAGAAACGCCCGGGATGCTCTACCTTGTGGCCACAGTATGTGGTTTCCTGGCGGCCGCAGCGATCCTGGCTTTCCAAGCCGGTCTGCGCTATGGGAAGGGAAAAATTGCCACTAGCTGGGTCGTCATCAACCTGTCGACGTCACTTCCCACAATTCTCTCGATCGTTATCTACAAAGAACCCGTCAGCCCCTGGAAGATAGTCGGGCTCATTCTAGTGGTTTTGGCTGTTTTCCTGCTCTGGAAGGACAAGCAAATCGACGAAGCGGCAGCCGCGGGCCTCGCGCCCGCTGCCGCAGCCTCCAGTTCGCCGAAAGGGAATTGACCCATGTGGCTCCGCATGATGCTGATCTGTTTCGTGACCAATGGGCTGGGAGCCTTCGGACTGAGGATCATGTCCGGGATGGGTTTATCCGAGACATTCAAGTTCCCCTACCTGATGCTCTGGTTTTGGGCTGGATTTATCCTTTCGGCGGCCATCTTTTTCTCCAAGAATCGCCGCTTCACCAAGCAAGAGGTTTTGGTTGGCATCGGATTGGCCTCCAGCGCCGTGCTGGGTCAATTGGGAATGGCATTGTCCCTGGACCACGGAATCCCCGGGTTCGTCGTCTTTCAAGTGGCGCCGGGAGGCGGGCTGTTTTTTGTCGTTCTGGTCGGCATTCTCTTCTTTAAGGAACGTGTGTCGGTCTACGGGGTGGCCGGGATCGTCCTGGGGATGGCGGCCCTGGGAATCCTTACGTTTGCTTGATTCTGGCTTGGGCACACGGATGGCAAGAGGTCGTGACTCGTGAGGCTCGGCATCATCGGATACGGCTATACGGGCAAACAACACGCCCGGGCCTTGGAACAGATCGAATCCGCCTCTCTCGTAGGCGTTGCGGAGACCAGTCCTGAAAGACGGGCGGAGTGCACCGTCAAATCATTTGACGACTATCGAGCTCTGCTCGACGACCCCACAATCGACGCCGTCACTGTCTGTCTGCCTCATTCGGCCCACCAGCCGGTTGCAACCGCTGCCCTGAAGGCAGGCAAACATGTGTTGGTGGAAAAACCTTTAGCGCTCACGGTTGAAGCCGGCGAGCAGCTTTGTGAGATGGCCAAGCGGGCGTCCCTGGTCCTGATGGTCGAAATGACCCATCGCTTCATGCCTCCGGTCGTAGAAGCCCGAGAATTGATCGCCGATGGACTGATCGGAAATGTGCTGGCCGTCGATGACTTGTTGCTTGAAAATGTCGGGTTGTTCGGATCGCTGCCCGCATGGATGTTCCAACGGGGGCAGGCTGGAGGTGGAGTAGGGCTGACCAGCGGTGTGCATCTTCTCGACCACGTGAGCTGGCTGACGGGACAGAAGCTCAGTTTGGAGTCCGCGTGTTTCGGATATTCGCAGGGTATGGGAGATGTGGAAGATACGGCGGCCTTTTTCTTGCGCCTCGAGAATGGCTCTCCCGTTCATATTGCCCTGTCCTGGCGTCCGGGTGGTCCTGGAATGGAAGGAGAAATACGAATTTTCGGCGAGAAGGGCACTCTTGAGGTCCAGCCTTGGAAAGGATGGACGTTGCGCGGCACCAACGAAGACAAAGACAGCGTTGCCTTTTCGAGCCAGTCAACCGTCCCCCAACGTGCCCTTGTCGGCATGCGTGGGGCGTTGAGCGAGTTCGTCCGCGCCGTGCAGGAGGGACGAGAACCCGATCCCCGTCCGGAATTGGCGCTTCGCAGTCAGAGGATCATCGAACAGGCTTACCGGATGTCCTCCAGCTAAGACACGGACCCTCAGAGTTCCGATTGGAAACAGCCATCACCGGAATCCCTCGTCGCCGGTGGGCCGACTCGGCACCAATATTGATCACGGGCTTGGAATGTGGCTCCAAATCTCGCGGATTTCGCCAATGCGCCGCAACACGTCTCCGTCCTGAGTCAATTGCTCCGCCTGGTCCAGCAAAGCCAGACAATAGCTCTTTTCTGAAGGATATTTCTCCCGTGCTTCCTGCAGAATCAGCCAGTGCAGGGTCATCGGCGCAGCCGCTTGGCCGTACGCTCGGTTGCAGTACTCTTCCAAAAGAGAGACCGAGGATCGCCCCGGTTCCCACAGCAGTCTGGGATAGAGGTACATATTGATCTCGTTCCAGTCCCACTCCTCCGAACCGAGTCCTTCCATTCCAATCTGGGTGTAGTACCAGATGTCCTTGGCGACTGTATCCGAGTAAACGTGAAACGTCCTCTGGCTTGGATCAATGAGCTTGGCTTCCAGGTTCTCAGGGGTCGTTTCTTGTTTGATCATGGCTAAGGCCGTGCTGAAATGGGAGTAGTATTCGTAGGTAAAGAAACGTTTTGGATCGATGATCGCGAGCCACTTCCTGATCTCCCGCAGCCGGGAACGGTTGACCTCGTGACGAGGATCGTAAATCGCGTTCCAGTAACCGGTTCGGTTGATCGTGCTCTGTGATGGTTGCCTTGTAATCGGCGCAAATCCCACCATGACATTGGGGGCCGGTGTGACTTTTAGGGGCGCGTCCATGAGCATGAAATAGGCCAGCGTCTGGATCAACACTTCGGGATGCCGGAGAGATACTCCTTCTGCAATTCGGTTTATAAACTTGATGTTGGAGTCGGAACGACTCTGAACGGGTCCACGAAGGTCGAAAACGCTGATCCTCCTACCCTCTTCCATCTCCTGGCATGGCCCGCACTCACACCATGCAATGACATCACTGAGCCAGACGTCGACCATGTCTATTTCAGGATTCTGATCCAAGAATGAATTGATATTTTGGGCTGTGACTTCCGCAACCTCCTGGTTCGAGATGCAGAGCTGCCGGCTGTCCCGCTTCCCATCCAGCAAGCTGAAGTACTCCGGATGGCTACTGAAATATCGGGCGGGCGGGACCCACTTATGGAAGGTGTGTCCGCCATAGTTGATCAACAGTCCCCGTTTCTCGATTTCGGGCACCAGCTCGGAGCGGCTGTTGAAATCCTCCCAAAGTTGGGAACTGTTGGCACAGGCATGAATCCAGTTGAGACGGTTCTTGGCGGCCCAATCGACGTTGCGAAGATTCCGGTCCGCGATAAATGGATAAAGATTGACACTCCGGTGACTGAAATCAGGACTCTGGATATCCCTGGTATCCCCCGCCAATACAACCGGATCTCGTTTCGGGACGACGTCTTCACCGGGCTTGATCCAACCGCAATCCAGATACCTCTCCAGAAAGTAGTAGACGGAGTAGAGCGTGCCTCGAGGAGTGTTCCCGCCCAGATGAAGTGTTCCTTCGTCTACCCGAACCAGAAAGGAGTCCTCAGGCCGACCCCGGAGAGAATCGTAGAGCTTCCCCTCGTCATCGAGGCCAACTCGAATTGACGGGCCCCGTGCCGGACCGGTCGTGATGGGAATTTCTATGGATGAGATCTGGGACAGGTAGCGCTGGAGTTCCTCGGCGGCGAACCGTACGGGCGCCTCGGCAGCGGGTGAAACTACGATCTGTAACTCCGATACGCCGCCTTGCGCTAAGATCAAGTCAGGCGTCGACGATGGACCATTGGCGATCTTGCAGGTCGTTGTGGCAAGGACTAACAGAGTCAACACGGCGTAGTACTTCATGGAATTGACATATCCCCCGATCGAAACGTCTTGCTGTGGAAGAGTGGCCATCAAATTGAACTATTGAATTCATAGTGGTGAAACATCTTCTCCTAGTCAAGCGGCAGCGCTGGCTGCCCATTCCACTCTTGCTTGCGCCTTTGGCCGTCGTCGTCATGGCCTCAGTTCATTCTTCGGGGCAAGAGGTCGAACGGATCATCGATTTGATCGATAGTGGCCGTCATCAACTGGCTGTTGCAGCGGCTCAGGAGGTCATTGACCGGGATCCTCGCTCGGCCATGGCTCATGCCCTTCAGGGATATGCTTTGGAATCGCTCGGCAGGTTTGCGCCGGCAGAACGTGCCTACGGGCGCGCCATCGAGTTGGACGAATCCATCCTGCTGCCGCGCCTTCGGCGGGGGATTCTACAGGGTAAACAGCGCAAGTTCGGGCTGTGTATCGCTCTTCTGGAACCCGTCCTGCAGCGGATCAAACAGGACCCGGAGGCCCTCTTCTACCTGAGCAGATCCTACCTGGAGACTGGGCGCGGCGAAGACGGTCTTCAAATCGCGGATGAGATTCAGTCGAATCACCCGAAGGATGGCCGGGTACTCCTCTCTCTGGCAAGTCTCTTGATGTCAAAGGGATATTGGGGTAGGGCGGAAAATATCCTGAGACTGCCGGAGGTGGTCCAAGCCGATTCCAATTCGGCGAGTCACGGACTTGGGGTCACTCTATTTCAACTCGGTCGCTTGGAAGAGGCAGTTCGGGCACTTGACCGGGCGTTGGCCCTCAATCCAAGGTCCGAAAAGACACGAATGGCACTGGTCATTGCACTTCTGAAGATGGGTAAGCGGCCAAGAGCCGAGGCGATCTTGAGGTCGGTCCTGACACTCAACCCAGTTCATCCTCATGCCTGCTTTCTGTTGGGGCAGCTCCTACTTGAGCGAGGAAGTCATGACGAGAGCCTGCAGTTCCTTCGCAAGGCAACGGAGCTGGCTCCCGAAAAGCCCGAATATTCGTTCGAGTTGGTCGAGGTCTATCATCTGAAGGGGGACGCACGAGCGGCCGTTGCCCACGCCCGACAACTGGTTACGCGATTTCCGGACCATCCCCGCTCCTATTTGAGTCTGGCGACAGGGCTCAAGCTGGACGGAGAATTCGACCGGGCCAAGCCCTTGTTTGAACAATCTCTCCAGCTGGCTAAGGTTGTGGAATCGTCAGCCAATCGGGACTTGTGGGCTCAGGCTGCATTTCATTTGGCGTCGATTCTGCGCAGAGAAGGAGCGTTTCGGAAATCGATCGAGCTTTTGAGCCAGGTTGTCAAGGAACGGCCTGAACCGGCGGCCCTCCTCGAACTCAGCCATTGTCACATACAGAATGGGGATCCGAAGAAAGCTCTTCCGTTGTTGGAACAGGCCATGGGTCTCGACCGGGCCAACCCGGAACCGCGATTCGTACACGCTACGGCCCTGTTGAAGCTCGGTCGAATTGAAGAGGCACGCAAAGGATTCGAATTTTTCGAACATCTGCAAAGAGCACGAAGGAATAATGTGAATAATCCTGTCCTCA
The DNA here is from genome assembly GCA_965263035.1 of Acidobacteriota bacterium. GTDB lineage: Bacteria > Acidobacteriota > UBA6911 > RPQK01 > JAJDTT01 > JAJDTT01. The sequence continues at coordinate 870,321 of OZ253580.1, read as the reverse complement.
GGAAATGACCTCGTGGCTCCAACCAAGAGTCCGATCCCGATGATTCGTTTCCTCTTTCCGTTCTTTTCGTTCTTGCTGGCGCCACTCCACAGTCAGTCCCAGCCACCTCGCCTGTCCACCGCTCATTTTGAAGACCGCGCCAGCACCGCCGGGATCACCTTCAAACACTTCAGCGGGGCTTCACCGCAGAAGTACCTCGTCGAGACCATGGGTTCCGGAGTCGCCCTGATCGACTATGACCGGGATGGGTGGCTTGACATCTACTTTGTGAATGGGGCGGGGAATCCGGCCCGTGGAGTGAATCAGCCGACGAGACATGCCCTCTACCGCAATCTTGGGAATGGAAAATTCTTGGACGTCACCAGTGAAAGTGGCGTGGCAGGGTATGGGCGGTACGGAACGGGCGTGGCGGTGGGAGACATCGACAACGACGGTTGGCCCGATCTCTTTGTCGCTCATTTTGGTCCCAACGTCTTGTATCGCAATCTCGGCAACGGGACCTTTTCCGACGTCTCTCGGCAGGCTGGAGTCGATGATCCGTTCTGGGGCCAGAGTGCGGGATTCTTCGATCTTGACAATGACGGTTACTTGGATCTCTACGTCACCAACTACTTGGATCTCAAATATGAGACCCATCCAGTGTGTGGAGCCGAAGCTCCGGCTCGGCGCAGCTATTGCGACCCCGACGCTTTCGCGGGTGTGGCCGACAGGCTCTACCGGAATCGGGGGGATGGGACCTTTGATGACATCAGCGAGCGGAGTGGGATCGCGAACCCTGAAGGAAAAGGGTTGGGTGTGGTGATGGCCGATATTGATACGGACGGCTGGATGGATATCTATGTGGCAAACGACCAGACGCGGAATTTCCTTTTCAAGAACAATGGGGACCTGACCTATACGGATATCAGCTACTTTTCCTTGACCGGCTTCAACGCCGCGGGTGAGGCCGAAGCCGGGATGGGCACGGATTTCGGTGACTTCGACGGCGACGGGCTTCTCGATATTGTCGTCACGAATTATGACCTGGAGACCAATGGTCTCTATCGGAACCTGGGGCAAGAAATCTTCAGTGATGATCGGTGGGTCCAAGGTGTCGCCAAAGCCAGCATACGGCTGCTCGGATTCGGAACTGGTTTCTTTGACTACGACAACGATGGAGACTTGGACCTGTTTGTCGCCAACGGCCATGTTCTGGACGACATTTCCAGTTATCGGAACAACATTTCTTACTCCCAACCCAACCAGCTACTGGAAAACCGGGCCGGACGCTTCTACGATGTTTCAAGGGACGCAGGTCCGGCCCTGCGGAGTACCAGAGTCAGCCGTGGTGCGGCATTCGGCGATTTCGACAACGACGGAGACATCGACCTGGTCGTGACCAACATCGATGACTCTCCGGAACTTCTGGTGAACCAGAGCACGCCCAGCGGAAATTGGATTTCGCTCCACTTGGTCGGGCGGTCCAGCAACCGGAGCGGGGTCGGGTCCAGAGTTCGTGTCGTCGCCGGTGAGAAGACCCGACTCGACCAGATGACAGGAGGCGGATCGTATCTTTCGGCCCATGATATGCGGATGCATTTCGGCCTGGACAGGAACAAGTTTGTCGACCTGATTGAAATTTCCTGGCCCAGCGGTGTGGTGGACCGGCTGGAGCAGATCCAAGCCAATCAGGTCGTCGTGGTTGAAGAGGGATCTTCGAATCTGAAGGGCGAGGTAGATGGGCGGCAAGACAGGTAGCTCCACTTCGATTCGGGAAGACGTCTCAGGATCGTGAGGTTTCGTATCATGAAAATTGACCGGACTCGGGCTCCCAAACGAAAAGAGTTGCCGAGTAGGGGTTGTTGGACCACCATGAAAAAGAATCAACCTACGAAGTCGCCTCTTCTGACTACCTGCATCATTTGCGTCATCATTGGTATTTCATCGCTTTTTCCATGGGCTCAACAGTCGGAGGAGCCTGTGGACTATTACAAGAAATGGGTTGAGCAGCACGTCAAGTACATCATTATCGACCAGGAGAAGAAATCCTTCGAGAAACTGCGCACGGATGACGAACGTGAAAGCTTCATTGAGCAGTTCTGGAGGCGTCGTGATCCGGACCCCAGAACGGCCATCAACGAGTACCGGGAAGAGCATTTTCGGCGAATCGCTTATGCAAACGAGAACTTCAAATCAGGAGTTGCGGGTTGGCGGACGGACAGGGGAAGAATCTACATCATGCACGGACCTCCCACGAGCAAGAAGACACACCAAGGAGGCCACTACCGCAGAGAGCCGTGGGAAGGAGGCGGTTTTACCGCGGCCTTTCCTTTTGAGGTCTGGCGCTACGACTACCTTGAGGGAATCGGCGGTGAGATAGAGATCGAGTTTGTGGATCCGACCATGACCGGAGAATTCCGGCTGGCGCGAAATCCGGACGAAAAGGACGCCCTCATGCATGTGGGCGGCGTAGGCGGGATGACGATGGCCGAGCTCTCCGGAAGCATGGATAGAGGCGATCGGATACGTAACCAGATTGTCGCGGATCCAATACAGCCGATGTACGGCACTCTCCGGATGCAGGATCTGCCGTTCCAGAGAATGCAACGACTCTTTCAGCTGAGCCGGCCCGCCGAAATTAAGTTCAAAGACCTTCAGCGGGTCGTGAGTTCAAAGGTTTACTTTGACCACATTCCGGTCGAGTCGGCCGTTCATCACATCCGGTTGACCGAGAAGGAGATGCTGGTTCCAATTACGGTTCGAATCGAGGATCGCCATCTGCAATTCAAGGAACACTCAGGTGCTCACAAGGCAACCGTCGACATCTATGGTGCAGTGACTTCCCTACAAGGTCGGATAGTCTACGAATTTGACGACACCGTCTCGACCTTCCTGCCGAACCTTGACGATCTGGCTCGACAACATTCGGTGTACCAGAAGAAGATCGGTTTGGAGCCCGGCTTGTACAAGGTGGAACTGGTTGTCAGAGACGCCAACAATGAGCAGATGGGGATGGCGAGACAACGCATATCTCTCGGGCGGCAGAACTCGGAACGGCTTATCACCAGTGCAGTCTTCCTGGCTCGACGAATCGAGTCCGTAGAAGATCCCGAGCTCGTCGCGGAGCCATTTGTGATGGGTCCATTCAAGGTTGTCCCTCGAGTCGATCGTCGCTATCACTCTGGTGAGCCACTCCTTGTCTATTTCGAGGTGTACAATTTTGGGTTGGACGCGTCGACCGGCGAACCGGACCTGAAAATCGACTACCAGATCCGGCAGCGCGCCGGTAAATCGCCAGCGGCGAGCCAGCGCACGGCCTTTTCTACATTCCGGCTTCGGGACCGGGTCATTGCTATCAATGCACTGCAGCTGGAGAATCTCGGACCCGGCGAGTACAAACTGGAAATCACCATTTCCGACGAGATCTTGGACCACTCGGCGACCTGTTCTACGACATTCCAACTCGCCGGCCTCGAGACCGACCTTGCTCGAACGCCCTGAACTGACGCGTTGAGGATCCTCTCGGTGACAGACGGAGCGCGTCGGCCTCCCCAATCTGAACGCTGTTGGCCTATGATCGGACTCTGGCCCCGGAGTCCGAAATCGCGAGAACTCCACCCCCCAAGCCAGCCCCCGCGTCCGATCTTCACCTGATCTCTGATCTATCTTCCTGGTTGAAGTCGTGGATGGAATTGGGTCACTTTTGCTTGACCCGAGCGGTCTTTCTGCACGATACTGGTCTCCTATTCTCGGCTGGAGCACCATCTCCGGCAATAAATTTTCCTCCACGAGGTGGGAACCGTAGGTGTTTTACACATGAGGGTCCACCCCCTGCCAAGGAGTCATATTGCAATGGCAAGAAGAATTGTATGGATCATGAGGCCAAAACAGCCCTGTCTTCAGATCGCTTTGGGGCTCATGCTGGCGGTGGTCGCGACGGTATCTGTGCAGGCGCAACAGACCGCGACGATTCTGGGGAAGGTCCAGGACGAGACCGGGGGCGTGATTCCCGGCGTGGAAGTCGTCGCCGTCAACGAAGGAACCGGCTTCCAACGGTCGTCCATTTCCAACGATGAGGGACTTTACAGGATCACCCTCCTGCCCTTGGGAGACTACCGGGTGGAAGCCGAATTGGCCGGGTTCAAGAAACTCGTGATGGGAGGAATTCATCTCACGGTAGAGGAGAACTCCCGGGTCGATCTGGTTTTGAGGATAGGCGAGGTGGCTGAGGAGGTCACCGTTGCATCGACGGCCATACAGGTGGAGACGAGAAGCGCGTCCATCAGTCGCCTCATGGACGAGAAGAGAGTCGACGAACTGCCTCTTTCCGGTCGAGACCCCTTGGCTTTGATCACCTTGATTCCGGGCGCAGCACTAGTTCGGATTCCAGAACAGGGCACGCGGGACATCACTGTGAACATCAGTGGCGGAAACGGGCAGATGAACTCCTTCCAGCTCGACGGAGCTCAATTCAACAACGTCCAACGAGCCAGGGGGCTACCCATGCCGCCGCCGGACATGGTCAAGGAGTTTCGAGCGGAAACCAACAGTTACGATGCCTCGAAAGGCCGCGGTGCGGTGGCCAGTTTCAGCGTCGTTACGAAGTCAGGAACCAACCGCTTTCACGGGAGTGCTTTCGAGTTCCACCGCAACGGCGCCTTGAACGCCCGTTCCTTCTTTGCGCCTGAGTCTCCCTTTCTGGTGTACAACCAGTTCGGCGGAACTGTGGGCGGACCGGTGATCAAGGACAAGACCCACTTTTTCTTTGGCTATCAGGGAACCCGTATCCGCCAGTCAAGGGTAATGTCAGGCGCCATTCCTCCCTCCGCCCTCGAGCGGCAGGGAAATTTCTCCGCTTCCTCCAATCCTCCCATCGATCCAGTCACGGGAGAACGATTCCCGGGGGACATCATTCCATCCAACAGGCTGGACCCGGCTGCCCTGAACGTTATTTCGGAGCTTCCGAATGCCAATGCTGCGGGTGGCGGGTTCGCGTTGAATACGAGCGCCGGGTCCAACGGCGATCAGTATTTGATACGTGTGGATCATCAGTTTACCGAGAACAATCGACTGACGGGACGGTTCTGGAGAGATAAATCGGAGTTCTTCCGTAATGACGGGAATATTCCCTGGACCACCAAGACTACGCCCTATTCCGTACACAACGCCACGTTGCAAAACACGCACACATTCAGTCCCCGGGTGATCAATGAGGCTCAGATTTCATACGGACGCCGAGACGAGTCCCAACTTCACTCGAATCAGCGGGGACCGGCTGACTACGGAATCCAGGGCGTCAACACTGAAATTCCGTTCCCTCCCAACATTAATGTCGTTGGTCGTTTCAGTCTCTCCTCGAGTTTTCTCGGGAACCACGTGAGACTCGACAACACGTGGCAGGCGCAAGATACGGTCCATGTCAATGAGGGAAACCACAGTGTACGTTTCGGGTTCTCCTACGAGAAGCTTCACATGGTGGGTCGTCCCAATTTTGACCAGGGGCTGTTTACCTTTAACGGAGAACTGACCGGCAATACGCTGTCCGACTTCATGCTGGGCCACGCCAGCGGCCTCCTGTTGCTCTTGGAGAGGGAAGATCATCGTTCCTGGTTCTTGAACTTCTTCGTGCAGGACGACTATCAGGTCTCAAGCAACGTCACTCTCAATCTGGGATTGAGATATCAATACGACGATCCCGTTCGGGAACAGGACGATAGGATTGCGACCTGGATACCGGGATACCAGTCCACGCTTTTCCCGACAGCTCCCGAGGGGATGGCATATGGAAACGACCCGGGGATTTCGGGATCGACCTATGCTCCCGACAGGAACAACTTCGCCCCCCGCTTGGGCTTGGCCTGGGACGTGTTCGGAACTGGAAAGACGAGTGTACGTGCCGGGTGGGGTATCTTTTACCAATTCAGCACCAATGGCTACTCTCAGTTTTCGGCGCTGAACCAGCCGTTTCTTCCCATCTTCTCGCTGGGATCGGACCTCCTGAGCGAGTTTTCCAATCCGTTCCGAGAGAATCCCTTGCCCAGTGCTTGCCCAGGAACAATATCGACATTTTGTCCGGAGACCGGGGTCGTGATCTTTTCAAAACCGATCTCAGCTTGGGCGATTGAACCGGAAATCCGAAACCCTTACATTCAGCATTACAGTGTTGCCGTGCAGCAGCAACTGCCTCAGGATTATCTGCTTGAGGTCGCGTTTGTAGGAAATACGGTGCGTAAACTGGCCGACACAGTCGAAAGGAATCCCGCAGATTGTCCATCTCGGAGCCCCGCCGACTGTACGTTGGGGAATCGCCAGCAGCGCCGCCGTTATACCCCGGCCGGCATAAGCACCATTCGGCGCTTCGAAGACGGTGCGTCTTCCAACTACAACGCGCTGCAGGTCGTGTTGAGCAAACGGTTTACCAATAACTACCTGCTCAATGTGAACTACACTTGGAGCAAATGGATAGATTCAACCCGTACGGGTTACCAAAATCGTGGCGTCCATCAAGATTCGGACAACCCCGGTCTGGACCGAGGACCGGCGGCGTTTGACCGGCGCCAGATCTTCTCCGCTTCGTGGGTATGGAGTCCAGGCTGGCTAACCCGGCATGATTCGGTCGTCATCAGGAATTTGCTGGGCGGCTGGCAGTTTACAGGCTTGGTCAGTATGCAGAGTGGAAGTCCTTTCACGGTGATGACAGGCCTGGACAACTCCCGGACGGCGCTCAACCAAGACCGGCCCAATCAGTTTGGAAATGCGAAACTGGATTCCGGGCGCGACCGGGGTCAGCTCATACAGAGGTATTTCAACCCGGACGCGTTCGAACCCAATCCCGTATTGACGTTTGGAACCTTGGGGCGAAACACTCTCGTGGGTCCCGGATATGCCAATGTTGATTTCGGATTGATGAAGAACTTTGCTGTAACTGAAACTAGCAGCCTACAGTTGCGAGGAGAGTTCTTTAATTTGTTGAATCGTCCGAATTTTAGCAATCCAGTCAGCAATCTGGCCTCGGGTGTCGTGGGAAGAATCCAGGGAGCCGCCGCAGGAAGGCAGATACAGTTTGCTCTGAAGTTCAGGTTCTGACCAAGGCCGCTACCGGATTTACATTTTAAGACATCGTTAGGATATAACTGCGCCTCTGGGCTAGAACGCCAAACGGTGGCAATGGGACCCACCTGCTACAGCAACACCGGGATTGGCGTGACGCCCCACCTTTGGCAGTCAATTTTGATCGATCCGACTCTTGTTTTCGGCGAGAGAAGTTCTCCGGTCCGGAAAGTCCTTGTCGACACCTCGTAGTCGCCCGGAAACTCTGACGTGGCGACGACATTCCGCCATCCGTCGACTGTCATGGAACCTCTTGTTGGTTCTGCTCGCCCCCATCAATGGCCGTGCCCAGGCCTCCAGTAATGGCCAGACGGCGATTTTCCGGGACACAGCCGCCCGCCATGGTCTTCATGCCCAGATTCGCGCAGGCGATCCCTACAACAAGCAATACCTGGTAGAGGGCATGACCGGAGGGGTTTGCCTATTTGACTACAACAACGATGGCTGGCTCGATGTCTATGTTGTCAACGGTTCCACCGTTCGCGGTCAGTCTCAGCAATCAAGGCCGGCACTTCTCCAGAATTACCTCTTCAAGAATCTGCGGAATGGTCATTTCAAGGATGTGACGGCAAAGTCCGGGGTCGGTGATCCGGGTTGGGGTATGGGGTGTGCGGCTGCTGACTTCGACAACGACGGAGATCAGGATCTCTACGTGACCAATCTGGGTCCCAACGTCTTCTTCGAAAACCTTGGCAACGAGACTTTCGCAGACATCAGCGAAAAATCCGGAACGGCTCATCGTGGCTGGAGTACGGGTTGTTCCTGGGGGGACTATGATCGCGATGGCCTGCTTGATCTTTACGTCGCGGCTTACGTGAAGCTTGATTTGAGCCTGCCTCCCCCGAACCCGGACCAGAATCGTTTCTGCTCATACATGGGCCTGAAAGTCATGTGCGGGCCACAAGGGCTGCCGGGAGACGTCGACGTTCTATTCCGGAATCTAGGCGACGGTTCATTCGCCGAGGTCACACGGGCCAGCCGGATAGAGGATCCAGGCTACTACGGTCTGGGAGTCGTCTCTCTCGACTACGATGACGATGGGGACTTGGACATTTACGTTGCCAATGATTCGAACCCGAATTTCCTCTTTCAAAATCAAGGCGATGGAACTTTCTCCGAAGTTGGGCTGCTATCCGGCGTGGCTCTGAGCGGAGACGGGTTGGAGCAAGCCGGCATGGGCGTCGCCTTTGGCGATTACGACGGCGATGACCACCTCGACCTGTTTGTGACCAATTTCGCGCAAGATACCAACACGCTCTACAAGAATCTGGGCAACGGATTCTTCATCGACGTCACTGCCCGCGCCAAACTCGCCGACAGTTTTCCCTACATGGGTTGGGGCAGCACCTTCCTGGATTACGATGGTGACGGGTTGAGGGATCTTTTCGTCGTCAACGGTCACCTCTATCCGGAAGTGGAGCGAGAAACCGACCTGACCTATCCCCAGAATGATCTTCTCTATCGAAACCTGGGAAGGGGAACTTTCTCCAACGTGTCCCATAGATTGGCCCAACCAAAAAGTGTCGGCCGCGGGACGGCAGCCGGAGATCTGAATAACGACGGTGCTCTCGACATAGTCGTCTCAAATCTGGATGGACGTCCCAATCTGCTCTACAATCAGGCAACCGGCGATCGACACTGGCTCCTTTTGAAGCTGGTCGGCACGCGGAGCAATCGTGATGCCATCGGCGCCCGGGCCTGGCTGAAGTCAGCTGACCACCGAAACCAGGTTCAGGAAGTAGCTAGTGGAGACAGTTACCTCTCCGGCAGCGATCGTCGATTATTTTTCGGCCTGGGCCACAGAAACAGAATAGATGAACTATTCATCAGGTGGCCGACCGGAGCCGTCCAAACACTTCGGAATGTGGAAGCAGATCAAATACTGACCGTCGTGGAACCGAAATAGATTGCTGTATTCTCAGCCACAAACGTCTCAAGATGTCCCATGGACGTATGAGGGGCAAAGGCAGGTCCACTATGCAAAGCGGGAAAAGACTCTTAATCGCTCGCAACCCATTCAAGACGGTGCTGATTCTGGGATTGCTCCTGGGTTTGTGCGATAACGGCCACAGTCAGGCGTCGCGAATTCTGATCGTTCAACAAAACGAAGGAGTACGGGACTTCAGCGCCTATATTGCAGAAATACTGCTTGCTGAAGGTCTCGTCGAACATGAACTCAAGCGTCTGGCGGAGTTGTCGCCCGGCGATCTTGGGAAATATCGTGTCGCGATCCTCCCTCCGGGATCCTACACGAGTGACCAACTGGATCGGATCGACTCCTACGTGAAGTCCGGAGGGCACCTGATTTCGTTTCTACCCCAGCCGAGCCTCAGCAAAAGGCTGGGTCTCGAAGCGGAATCGGAGCTGACTGCGGAACGCGGATATATTCACTTTGAAACGAGCCGGTCCGAGGCGCTTGGATTGGTTTCCGAGAGCCTTCAGATCCACGGTCCCAGTCGCCTCTACACTGCCCCCGGAATCCGTCCCTTGGCTTGGTTCGGGAAAGAACGGCCGTCCAAGGATGTTTCGATCCTGGAAGGTGATCTCGGTCAAGGACGGTTCGTCGTCTTCGCCTACGATCTTCCGTGGAGCATTGCTCTGACCCGCCAAGGCAATCCGGCCTGGGCCGACCAGGAAAATGATGCGGTCGGTGGTCTCCGGCCCAATGACATGTTTCTGCGCGGTGAAGACCATTGGATCGATTCGGCCAAGGTGATGATCCCCCAAGCAGACCAGCAGATGCATTTCTTGACCGGTATTCTCCGGAGCTTGACGGAGCCGCAAACGCTGCCGAGGGTCTGGTATTTTCCTGCTGGCGCCGATGCTGTCTTCATCCTGACGAGTGACCACGAATTTGGAACTGCGAGTGATATGGAAGCAGTTCGAAGAGACATGCAGTCACTCGAAGTCCCCCTGACCATCTACTTGACCCGTCCCTACGGTGAGGGGGGAGCCCCCTCAGCCCACGTCTTCCATCAATCGTGGGAACCGAATCAGATCTCATTTGGCGTTCATTTCGAAGGCGGTTCTGACGTTCTGTTTCCGAATCAGGCGCAAATGCGGTCGGTGTTGCAGAGAGACGTCCGGGAGTTCCGAGCGATCTACGGACTTCCCGTTCAGACCACCCGCATGCACAATTTGCGCTGGATGGGTTGGATCACGCAGGCTCGCCTATTGGCTGAAGTTGGTGTCGGAATGGACTATACGTACGTCAATTTCATTCCCGTTTATGACGGGTACATGACCGGAAGTGGACTGCCGATGCGTTATGTGGACCGTTTCGGCAGAACTGCCGATATCTTTCAGCAGCTTACACAGTACGAGGACGACGTCATTATTTCTCAAATGTTCTATTCTTCCAACTGGAGCACAGAGGAAGCTCTGACAAGATTTCGCGAGCTGTTGAAGAACAGCATAACTCGCTTTCATACTGCGATTACGATCAACTTTCATCCGCCGTTTTATCTGTTCCCAATTCCCGATTCCATCAATTCCAACAAAGCCTGGACGCATGGCTGCATAGAGATCGCCAAAGAAATGGAAGTTCCCATTGTGAGTGGCGACCAGTGGCATGACTTCGTGCGGGCCCGCAGTCAAGTCAGAATCCGCGGGTTCCGCGAGAATGCAAGCGGCTATGAATTTTTCGTTGACACCCCCCAGAAGGTCCAAGGGCTGAGTCTGATGATCCCTTCGAAACAGAAAGGGCAGACCGTGCAGATCGATGGTCGGCCGGTCACTGCGTACGCCAAGAAAGTCCGAGAGCGAGACTACTTGTTCGTCACCGAAGACTTCGCGGGAACGAATCTTGTTCGAATCGCCGGCAAATGACGGACGACAAGTGGTAAGAGGGGAAGAGATGACGAGAGTCGCCTACCTGTTGCGGATTCGGGAGGGGATGGAGGAAGAATACGTGGAAGCCCACCGGAATGTCTGGCCGAAAATGATCCAACACCTGCAGAACGTGGGATTTCACAACTATTCGATCTTCAAGAGGGAGCTCGACCTCTTTGTCTATGTGGAAGTTGAGGATTTCGAGCGATCGCTGGAAGCCTTGGTCACCCACCCTCTCTACGAAAAATGGGCCGAGAAAATGGAGCCCATCATGGAAAAACATCCGGCTTGCCGCGAAGGCGAGATGTTTCCCATCCTGACCGAGGTGTTCCACCTCGAGTGATGGACGAACGATCTACCGGACTGCTAACGGGCCGTACCGAGGTTGATGGGCCAATGTGGTAGTCCAAGGTGAAGAAACTGAGATGAGAATTGGCGGCTGCACGTTTGCTTTTGGTCCCCGCAGTCTGGAAGAGGCCGCTTCCATACTTGCCGCCTTTGGATTCCAAACGATCGACTTGGGTGTCTGCAGCAACGAGAATGCCCAAGTAGATCCAATCATGGCTGCCGGCGACCCAGATGGCATGGCCGATCGGGTATTAAGTGCATTGGAGCCGTGGGGATTTGAACTGAACGAATGCTTCTTCCTGGACTTTGGAGATCCGATCAATCATCCCGACCCCGAGATCCGGGCCAGGACGCGGCATCTTTTCCGGGGCCTGGTCCGGTTTGCCAGGAAAATCGGGTGTGCCAGCATCATGTTGATTCCGGGAGTGATACACGCTGAACTCGGTCGGCAAGAGTCCTTTCAGTTGTCAGTGAAGGAGTTGAGGGCATTGGTGGGAATCGCCAATGGAGGCGGGCTGGCTCTCAATATCGAAGCTTGCGAGCCTTCGGTGGCTGAAGATCCTCAGGACGCTCTCCGGATCTGCCGGGAGGTGCCTGGACTCGGGCTCACTCTGGACTATTCACACTTTGTCGACCCTGGGCATTCCCAAGACGAAGTCGAACCGTTGCATGCCTACGCCAGACATTTTCACATCCGCCAAGCAGCTCCCGGCAAACGGGTAGAGACGGTCGAAGAGGGTACGATCGACTTTGGGAGGATATTCGAATTGCTGAAGTCTTCCACCTACAACGGAGTCGTAGCGGTCGAATACGTCGATTGCGATGAAACCACGGCATGCGGCGTAGATGTCAAGGTCGAGACACCCAAGATGAAGCGGGAAATCGAAAGAATCCTTCGAAGTTAACAGTTCGTGGTGAAAGTCCCGCGAGCACCGAGACCGTTCCTGCGCCCGCCGGGATGCAGGGACGGTCGAATGCCGTGATGACTTTTGCCACGGGCTGTTAAGGCTTGGCAATGCGAGGCAACCTCGGTCCTTCAGGTCGCCCACGACCGTATTCCAGCCTGTCCAATTCCTGAAATATCAGCGTTGTTCTGGTACACGCTGTGGTCATTATGTCACGTCGATTGTCGAAGTATGAGAAGCGAGCGCGGTGGCAGTACGAACCTCTTCCCAGGCGACGCCGAATCGTCGGAAACGGAAAAATAGGAATCGGTCGTTTCAATTTGCGCCGATGTTCTTGCGTAGTTCGCCAGCACCAGGTGGATATCGAGATTCACGAACACGGACGCCACAACGTCACTGGCCGGCCGGCCGGCCAGCAGGCGGCTGTTCTCGATCTCCAGGTAGGCGTACGTGCCCGTTTCGACCAGAGGGTAATACCGCTTCAGCCAGCGGGCGTGGGCAGTTCGGATGCTGGGTCTGCCGGGAAAGGCGTCCCAGGGACCGTAGCTGTAGGGCCCGTCGGGGTGTTCCTGATGGTAACGCCATCTCTCCCGCCAATTGTCAAGGAGGGGGTGTGCCTGGTAGTCAACGCCCGGAATGACAGACCTCTCGCCCGTGAAAGGCCGACCCGCCAGAAGCCCTGGAAACTGCATAAAAGGAATGGTGTGCAGGAACATCTCCTCGTCGCTTTCTAGTTTTCCATCGCGCCAGTCGAAAATTGGGACCAGATAAGGATCATGCCTCTTGGTTTCCTCCCGCAGCCGGTCCGCATTCGACAACCCCTCTCCCACCCACAGATAATCCCAGAGTTGTTCCGCTGTACTCGGGTGCTGGGAATCATGTAGATGAATCTTGTAGATACCGCCTCGTCGTTTGACCTCGGAGTAGATCAGGGAGAGCATGTCACCCAAGGCTCCGTCATTGTCCGGGCTTTCCTCGAAGGCCAGCACCTCATCGCTGGTGGCGAGTTCCGGGTCGCGGTGCAAGCGCCTGGAACCGGCGTCATTGTAAAGGCCATCGATCTCATACTCGTCCATGAGCCGTAGAGTCCGCGGGAGAACGTATGCCCGCCAGCCGGCACTGGCCGCGGAGCAATGCATCAACTGCCAATGAGCGGCCCGCGTCGAGAATCCGGGGCGAGCCCACTCAGGGCGGTAATCGGGGTCTGTGATCTGGAAGTGGCCCGTCGAAGTGTAGAGGAGGATTTTCATGCCCCTCTGGTGAACCATGTCGATGAATCGCCTGAGACCGGCCGGATTGACGGAGGTATATTTGTCACCGCCAAAAAGCCGGAGCAAATCGTTCCAATCCTCCATGACTTGGACGAGTCGAATGCCGTTATTCCACAGCTCGTCCAATTGACGCTCGTCATACTCGTCCGGATCCCAGGGTTTTCGGCAAGGGTATTCGCCCAGGTTGTACACAGCCTGACCCGGAATGTAGTCGGTGATGAGGTGCCTTCGAACGTATTTCGGGATGGCTGCCTCGCAGCGTGCGATGTTCTGCAGTCGTCGCCGATGATCCTCAGAGGTGTAGGAGCTCAGAATCGGTGGCGTTTCGACCTTCCGGCCTGCCACGGTTGCGGGACTTCCAACGGAGATCCGCCCACTTGCAGCAGCGCCGGCGAGTCCTGACCCGACCCCAAGTTCGATGAATTTACGTCTCAGCATTTTCTTGGCTCCTCATGAATAAAAATCCGTAAGACCGTTTCCAGTCCGGGATGCAGCCTTTTGAATGAAGGGTCTGTGGCCAATTATAGCCTCGGTAATGGGGTACGATCACGTAACAGGAAATTTAAGGAGCGATCGGGGGGTGGGCCGCGGGTCAAAGCCCACTTCCATGATGCGGATCCAGCTTGACATAACCTCTGTATCGACGGTACTTTAGGGGGAATTACCGGATCGTGGCGAACAATACCCCAGAGAGTGGATTGAGTTGAGCTTCTTCAGGGTGCTAACAGCAAACTTGGCCTTTCTGATGGGGCTTGGTGCCCTCTTGGGCACGTCATATCCCGGAGACGAACCTCCCCAAGCAGTTCGGGACATCCTGGAGTCCAAATGTCTTTCCTGCCATGACGAATCGACCAGAATGAGTGGTTTTTCCATCGGGAGCTTGGAGTCGATTCTGAAGGGAGGCGCCCGGCGTGGAGCCGCCGTCGAACCAGGCCGGCCCGAGGAAAGCCCGCTTGTTCAGCTATTGCGGGGTCAACTGACACCGAGAATGCCCTTCGACTCGTCGGTGTCGTTGCCCGAGAGTGATATTGTCGCGATTGAAGCCTGGATCCGGGAACTGAAGCCGGACAATGAAGCAGGTCCCGGGCGCGATTACTGGGCCTTCAAGAAGTCTCTCCTACACACGGTTCCGAAGGTCCACGCGAGAGACTGGGCCAGGAACGAGATCGACTACTTCATTCTCAGAAAGCTCGAGGACAAGGGTCTGTCTCCCTCACCCGAGGCCCATCGCAGTGTTCTCATTCGCCGGCTCTATTTCAACTTGATTGGACTGCCGCCGCCGTACGAAGAGATCGCAAGTTTCGTCAATGATCCATCTCCCACCGCCTATGAAGATCTGGTCGACCGACTGCTGGCCGATCCGCGCTACGGGGAACGCTGGGCCCGTCACTGGTTGGACGTGGCCCGCTATGCGGACACCAACGGCTACGAAGGAGATCGGGATTTTCCACATGCGTGGCGTTATCGGGACTATGTAATCGATGCTTTCAACCATGACAAACCTTACGACCGGTTCATCAAGGAACAAATTGCAGGTGACGAGTTTTTCAAAGTCACTTCTGCGGCAGGTTATCCGCCGCCGGCAGAACCAGAGCAGGCGGTCGCACTGACGTTTCTTCGATTAGCCCCTTTTACGGAGCCGCGCGGTGAGGAATCCCGCGACCTGTTGCTGAGCGAAATGACGACCACTGTCAGCACCGTTTTCCTGGGTCTGACCATGGGTTGCGCCAAATGTCACGATCACAAATACGACCCGATCCCGACCCGAGACTTTTACCGAATGAAGGCTTTCTTCGCGGCAGTCAGGATACCGCGGGCCAAGATCGAGGTCGGAGGCCCGCTGCCCGCCGAGTTTTATCGCCCGGGAGACAAGGAGCGTTTCGATGCCCGTCGGTCTCTGCGCGAAGAGCAACTGAAGGATTTGAGGGCGCAATTTGAGAGATTTCATAAGCCCCTTCTGGAAAGGCTGACAGTCGCCAAGCGCCGTGAAACATCGAAGCTGGATAAGCGGAGAGACGACTTGGCGCTCGAGATCGAGAAAGCCAGAGGCGATCTTCGGGTGGTCAGCGAGGTGCCGGCGCCGGAATTGGACGCTAAGAGACGGGAACTCGAAGTGGCGCTCGCCGACAAGACGGCGGAACTCAATGAGATCACGAAAAAAATTGCGCAGGTGAGAGCAACAGACCAGGAGGGCGAAAAGCCCCTTGTTACACTCCGCGATTTAAAGAAAGCCATTGACAACGAAGCGGACAATACGGTGGGTTTTGAGAAGCAGGAGGAGTTGTTCTCGTCCGCAGAGAAGGGAGAGTTCAATCAGTACACCGCTGATATTCTGGCTCTCGAAAGGGCTGTCGAGCGGCTTCAGCCGATGGCCATGTCCCTGACCAACTTCGACGGCCCCCCGTACGCACCCAGCGTTCCCGCCATCTACGTCCTCAACCGGGGACAGCATGACCAACCGGGAGAGCCGGTTGAGCCGGGATTTCCCAGTGCCATCACGGGGCATTCCAGACCCGCAACCATAGAAATCGATCGTTACAAGAAACACCCGAGTCGGGGCCGCCGCATGGCTTTGGCGAACTGGATTTCCAGTTCAGCGAATCCGCTGACATCACGCGTCATGGTCAACCGTCTCTGGCAGTTCAACTTCGGCCGCGGCATTGTGGAGACTGCGAGCAATTTTGGAAAAAACGGAAAGCCTCCGACTCATCCCGAGTTTCTGGATTGGCTGGCTCTTCGTTTCGTGGAGGACGAGTGGAGCATCAAGGCAGTCCAAAGGCTGATCCTGACTTCGAGTACCTTCCGTCAGTCATCTTTCCGGGAGGACCCGAAAGCTGAAGGAATCGACCCCGAAAACAGATTGCTGTGGCGTTTTGACCGCCGCCGCCTGGAAGCCGAAGTAATTCGAGACACAATCCTGGAAGTGAGCGGACACCTGAATGGACAAAGAGGCGGCCCGCCGGTCTTCCCACCGCTGCCGAAGGGGCTGGCCCAGCAGCTTTCGGCCGAGACACGCGGGGCGGCCCGCTGGGACACTTCCCAAGAGCCTGATGCGTGGAGACGGAGCATTTATGTGTACCAGCGCCGTTCACAGCCACTGCCATTCCTGGAAGTCTTCGACTCGCCTTCTCTCACGCTTCCGTGCGAACGCCGAGAAATCTCGGTTACCCCGCTGCAGGCTCTGACCATGTACGATAGTGGTTTTGTGAATACTGAAGCCGAAGCCATTGCCGAACGAATCGTCAGGGAGAGCGGTTCTCAGAACGGCGGACATGTCCGGAGAGCTTTTCAGTTGACGTTCGGACGCAATCCGGACCCGGATGAACTCAGCGAGGCACAAAGGTTCGTCAGCACCCTGGAATCCGGTCGGGAGGCCCTGGTGGCCCTGTGCCGGGTTCTCTTAAACAGTAACGAGTTACTCTATGTCGACTAGGAGTACGTCGTGAAGAAAAGAGTAGAATATCCGCAGTGTTCCCCGAATCAATCGAGTGGACGGTGTACCGGTTTCGGTCCCAATGCCTGCTCTCGCCGGGAATTCCTATCCCGTTCATATAACGGAATCGGAGCCCTCGCCTTAGCCGGGATTCTCGCCGAGCGACTAGGCGCGGCACCTACGCTGCCAAATCCGCTCGCTGCCCGTGCGCAGTACTTTCCGCGCAAGGCAAAGCACTGCATTTTCCTCTTCATGTCCGGAGGCGTGAGCCAGATGGACACATTCGACTACAAACCGGCACTGCAGGAATTCGCGGGACAGCGGGTTCCCAGAATGACAGGTTTCAGCGGTGAAATAGACGGATTTCTGAACGCGCCCCACCAGGTCATTCCCAGCCCCTGGGAATTCAAGAGGGCCGGGAAGTCGGGACATTATATTTCCACCCTGTTTCCGCACCTCAGCGACTGTGTCGACGATCTGGCATTCATTTTCGGCATCGAGGTGGATAACAACAATCACGGACCGGCCACGCTCCACGTGAATACCGGCTCCCAGTTTCCGGGCGACCCTTCAGTGGGTGCCTGGATAACATATGGGCTGGGAAGCTCCAACCAGAATCTTCCCGGCTACGTTGTCATTCAGGACCCGAGGGGAGCTCCCATCAACGGCGCGGGCGTGCGCGGAAGCGGTTTCTTGCCCGCTTCTTATCAAGGTACCCTCTTTCGCTCCGTCGGCACGCCCATTCTCGACCTGAAACCGCCTGTAGGGATCAGCCGAAGACAGCAGCGTGAAGAGTTCGACCTGTTGACGTGGCTCAACCGCCGGCATAAGGCCGGGCGACCGGACGCCTCGGAGTTGGAGGCACGCATCAACGCCTATGAATTGGCGTTCCGCATGCAAGCCGAAGCCCCGGAAGTTGTGGATCTGTCCAAGGAATCGGAATTGACCAGGAAGATGTACGGACTTGACAATCCTCTTACGGAGGCTTTTGGACGTCAGTGTCTGCTGGCAAAGCGCCTCGTGCAAAAGGGAGTACGCTACAGTCTTGTCGTTCACGGAGTCGAGAACGGCAAGAGTAGTTGGGACGACCACGGCAATATCAAAGGCCGGCTTCCACGGCACGCAATCGAGGTGGATCAACCCGTAGCTGCGCTGCTCAAGGACCTGAAGAGGGAGGGACTGCTGGAAGAAACGCTTGTCGTCTGGGCGTCTGAAATGGGGCGCACCTCTTTTATCAACGATCTGTACGGCGACAAGCCCGGCCGGGACCATAACCAGTATGGACTGGTCATGTGGCTGGCGGGTGGAGACGTCAAAGGCGGTTCACGAGTCGGCGAGACGGATGAGTTCGGCATAGGCCAAATTGGCCAGCCAATTCACATGCGCGACGTCCACGCGACTATTTTGAATCTCCTCGGTCTGCACGACGAAAGGTTGACCTACCTCCACGAAGGACGCTTCAGAAGGCTGACCGATATCGGCGGAAAGGTTCTCGACACAATCATTGCCTAGAGGCAAATTAATCGAGGTCACATCGAGCTAGTACCTATTAACACTTAAAGTTTCGGGTACAGGCTCTTCAGCTTGATCCGTGCATCCTCCGTCTTGAATTGCCAGTTGATCTCGGTTTTCCGTTGATTCCGATCGCCGACCCAAGCCTCGATCTCGCGTTGCATCTGGGCCAAGCTTGGAATGCGGCGGTCGAGGCATTGTCCGCACAGCGTGCTCAGTTCGATTTCCGCAATGTTGAGCCAGCTCCCGTGCTTCGGCGTGTAATGGATTTCGAGTCGTTCCGCCAGTTGGCGAGCGTGTCGGGGCTCGTAGGTCGCGTACAGCGATTCGATTCCGTGCGTGTTCAGGTTGTCCATGACCAGGACCACCCGCTCGGCCTCCGGATATCGCCTCTCCAGCATGCCCTCAATCCAGCGGGCCCAATCCTGGCGCGTACGCCGCTCGCCCGCCTCCACATGGCTGCGGCCGGTCAGCGGCTCCACCTCCAGGAAGATCTGCGCGACCCCGTTGCGCACGTACTCGTGCTCGATCCGCTCCGGCTGGCCCGGCTCCACGGGCAGCGGCTCCCGCACTTCGCCGATCAACTGCTTGTGGGTCTCATCCATGCAGACCACCGGCCGACGGGGATGGTAGGCACGGGCATAGACTTCCAAAACGTCCTCCATGCAGGCTACAAATGCGGCGCTGCCCCGCGGCGGGATCCGCCAATACTTCTTCCGATGAGGCTGCAGTTGGTTTTTTTTAGCGTCCGCTGCACCGTCATCACCGACACCCGCTCGACCCAGCCCAGTTCCACTACTTTCTCCGCCAGCAGGCGCAGGGTCCAGCGCTTCCGCCCCGGCGGGGCCTGGGAACAGGCCAAGGCGACCAAGCGAGCCTCGAACACACCGTCGAAGATGACTTCCCGCGGCGGCCGCACCCGCCGCTTGCGCTCCAAGGCGAACTCCAGACCCTGCTCCACAAACCGCCGTTTCAAGCGCTCGACCGTGCGGGTTGAGACGCCCAGCGCCTCGGCCACCCGGGCCACGGTCCATCCCGGCCCCTCCGACCCGCGGTCGCACAACAATAGAGCCCGTGCGTACAGGAACCGCTTGCCGGTGGTCTTGGTCGCGGCCCGGGTCAATGCCTTCAATTCCGAGCGCTCTTCCACAGTGAGCGTGACACGATAGCGTGGTGCCATGAGAACCCCTCCTTCCGAGTTCTCCAGCCTCCTACTATAGTATACGACCAATTACATGTTATGGGGTACTAGGCGGGCAGAATTGAAGGGACGTGGTTACGGGACAAAGGAATGTGGGTGTCCCCTCGATCCGAGGAACGTAGTCGTACCCACAACGGGTGCTCACCACACAAGATGTCGCGTTCCTGTGGTGACGTAAGTGGTTTTTTCAAAATCACTTACGTCACAAACAACGATATTCTTCTATCTTTCTGGTGAGGAATTCGGGCTAACCCGGGGCCACTTGGCCCGCGCAGTTCACCTGCCAATAGGACCTGACACTTCACGTACGAACGATACCGTGCATCCGCCCGCGTTGACACTCCGCGGGGCCCTGTGCTAGTTATTGCCGTCTCCGGCGGTCACCTGACAAATCTCCAAACAATGAGGACCAGAGTGCATGGCGCCAAAGAGTCGACACCTGTTCAGCTCGGAATCGGTCACCGAGGGGCACCCCGACAAGATTGCGGACCAGATTTCCGATGGGGTACTGGACGCGGTCCTGACGGAAGACCCTCAGGGACGGGTGGCCTGCGAGACTCTGGTGACGACCGGTCTGGTGGTCATCGCCGGTGAAGTGACCACCACCTGCACTCCCGACTATTCCGGGATTGCCCGCCAAATCATTCGCGATGTGGGATATACGCGCGCCAAGTACGGGTTCGACTACGAGACCTGCGGCGTGATCTGTTCCGTGGACCGGCAGTCGCCCGATATCGCCTTGGGTGTGGACACCGGGGGGGCGGGCGACCAGGGACTCATGTTCGGTTACGCCTGCACCGAAACCCCTCAGTTGATGCCGCTGCCCATCATGCTGGCGCACGCGCTCACCCGACGTCTGTCCGAATGCCGACGCCAGGGAATCCTGAACTGGCTGCGTCCGGACGGAAAGTCGCAGGTTACGGTGGAGTACGACGGGACGAAACCGGTCCGTGTCGATACCGTCGTGGTCTCGACGCAGCACAGCCCCGACATCTCCTACGAGGATTTGTGTGATGGCATCCGGGAACAGGTGATCCACGCGGTGGTTCCCGGCGGACTCATGGACGGGGACACGACGATCCACATCAACCCGACGGGACGGTTCGTGGTGGGCGGCCCTCAGGGCGATTGCGGCGTGACGGGCCGGAAGATCATCGTCGACACCTACGGCGGCATGGGAGGCCACGGAGGGGGCGCTTTCTCGGGGAAGGACCCGTCCAAGGTCGACCGTTCCGCCTCCTACATGGCCCGCTACATCGCCAAGAACTGCGTCGCCGCGGGACTTGCCGAGCGCTTGAAGGTTCAGCTGGCCTACGCCATCGGAGTGTCCGAACCGGTCTCCGTCGCCGTGGACGCGGAAGGGACCGAAGCCGTCGATGAGGAGACCATCGGCAATCTGGTTCGGGAGCACTTCCGTCTGACCCCCGGGGACATCATCGAGATCCTGCAGCTCAGGCGCCCCATCTTTCGGCAGACGGCCGCCTTCGGGCACTTCGGCCGGGAGGACGAGGGCTTCGCCTGGGAACGGACCGACAGAGCCGAAGCCCTGCGTCAAGCCGTCGGACTCTGACACCCAGACTCCTGCATCCATCTGCTTCACACTCCTCACTCCTCAACTTCCCTCCGCTCCGGTAAACTGTGCCCACCGTGAGAGAGTCTGCCGAGCTGGCTGGAGCCATCGAGGAAATCCTGGAAAGCGGCCGCGACGCCGTCCTGGCTACAGTCATCGAGATCACCGGCTCGGCATACCGCCGGCAGGGAGCCAAGCTTGTCATCGGCTCCGACGGCGACTTCCGGGGCATGATCTCGGGAGGATGCCTCGAACCGGAAGTCGCGCGGGCGGCAAGCCGGGTCTTCAAAACGGGACAGGCAATGACGGAGGTGTTCGATCTCACGGAGGACGCGATCTGGGGATTGAGATTGGGTTGTGGAGGAGTCGTCCACGTCCTGCTGGAGCCCATCGGCCGGGACCCGGTCTGGGAACGTTGGCTGAGCGCCTTGAGGAACGGGGAAAGGGTGGTTCGGGCCGTCGTTTGTGAACCGGACCCGGAACCGGAGTCTCTGGGGCGTTGGCTTTTTCTGGCTCCGGGCGAGTCGCCGGCGGGTCCCCTGGCCCAGGAAGCATTGGGCCAAGAAGTGATCCCGGCAGCCCGTGAGATCCTGGGCCGACCTCTTCCGCAGTCCAGGGTCTACGCCTCGGGAAACGCCCGCGTCTTTCTGGACGTCAATCGCCCCCCCTTGGAGATTGTCGTTTTCGGGGCCGGCATGGACGCCGTGCCCGTGGTCCGGCTGGCGTTGAGTCTGGGCTTTTCCGTGAACGTCGTCGATCCCCGGCCCTCCTTGAACCGGCCGGAGCGCTTCCCGGGAGCGAGGACCACAATCTCCCATCCCACGGAATTCCCCGAGAAGGTGGCGATGCCGGCCGGCAGCTACGCTCTGATCATGAGCCACCAGTTGGACCGGGATGGCGCCGGGATCCGCTACGCCTTGGAGAGCGGAGCCCTCTACGTGGGTGTACTGGGACCCCGCCCCCGGTTCCAGAAGCTCATGGATGAGTTGGCCGTCGAGGGTTTTCGCCCCGATGCGGCGGCCCGGGATCGGATTCACAACCCCGTGGGCCTGGACATCGGAGCCGAGGGTCCCGAGCAGATCGCGGTCAGCATTCTGGCGGAGATCCTGGCCGTCCATAATGGATTCGGCGGCGGCTTTTTGGCGGCACGATCCGGGGGAATCCACGAAATGTGCCGTACGCCGTAATCCGGCGTTGGAGGGAGGGCAGGGGACTCGCGGCGCACGAGGCTACTGGATCCAGTAGTCGTCCTTGCGGTTCCGTCTCTTCTCGTCGAGCACCCGGAATCGGCTGCGCATTCGCTTCAGTTTCCATCGATGGTACGCCTGGCGCACGGCTCCGAGTGAGAGCCAGCGCTTCAGGTAGATGAAGGCGAAGATCATGCCGCCCAGGTGGGCGACGTGGGCGATGGTGCTGCCAGGCGAATCCAGGGCCGAAATGAAGGCGAATAGTCCCAGCACGGCCACGAAGTACTTCACCTTGACCGGCAGCAGGAAGTAGAGATAGACGCGGCGCTCGGGGAACATCATGCCGTAGGCCGTGAGGATCCCGTATATCGACCCGCTGGCTCCGATGGTGGGTATCTTTCCCATTGGATCCACCACGACCGACAGCAGCCCGGCTCCGATTCCAGTGATCAGGAAAAAGCGCAGGAACTGCCGGCTGCCCCAGTGCCGTTCCAGTTCGCGGCCGAACATCCAGAGCGTGAACATGTTCCAGAACAGGTGCCAGAAGTCGGCGTGGAGAAACAGGTAGGTTCCCAGCTGCCAGATGTAGAGTTTCGCCAAGACGGCTGTAGGCGTCAGTCCGAAGATCCACAACAGGTCCGGGCCGGCGGCCCATTGCAGGAGAAAGGCGAGTCCGCAACCGATGACCAGGTACTTGACCATCGGCGTCATGAGAGGACCGATAGTCACTTTGTACCCGGGCCCAAATCGCACCCGGGAATCATAGCATGGGGAAGAGGAAGGGGAGAGGAAAGGGGTAAGAGAGAAAAGAGGAATGAAGTGAGAAGCGGGAACCAGCCGCGGCGTGAGAATCGACTATGGCCCCGCTTGCCCGGAATTTTCCCGCGTTTGTATTAAAAGTGTTTGACAGACCTTACGAGCGGTTGAAGAATAGGGAGTGTCCTGAGTGGGAACTTCTGATCAACATTACTTGAGGCCCTTGATGCAGCTATCGGGAACGCACCGACTGCCCCTGTCCCGTCTCCGAGTCTGGCAGCTATTGAACGATCCCCAGGTTTTGGCCCGGGCGACTCCCGGAGTCAAGACCCTGGTGCCAGACGGTGAAGACCGCTTCAAAGCGGAGTTGGAACTGGGCCTGGGACCGGTTCGCGGCGTCTTCAGCGGACACGTGGAAGTGCGCGACAAGCAGGAGCCCTCGGACCTCACACTGCGGGTTGACGGAAGCGGCGGCGTGGGCGGGGTCCGGGCCGAGGGAAAATTGAGGCTGGAGGAGGTTGGCCAGGAGACATTGGTCCACTATCAGGGGAATGCCCTCGTGGCCGGGACCCTGGCGGCTGTGGGTAGCCGTCTCTTTTCCGGGATGGCCCGGAAACTGGCGGCGGAATTCTTCGAGAATCTTAAGCGGGAGGGGAGCGGTTGAACCTTTGCACGCCCTCCCTGGGTTAGAACTACCATCCAAGGAGGTAGAAGATGGCACAAGTGTCCATTGAGGTTCGAGTCAATGGGTCGACCTATCGGAGGGAGGTGGAGCCACGATTGCTCTTGGTGCACTTCCTTCGGGAGGTGTTGGGTTTGACCGGGACTCACGTCGGTTGTGACACCTCCAGTTGCGGAGCGTGTACCGTCCTGTTGGGCGATCTGGCCGTGAAGTCGTGCACGCTGCTGGCGGTTCAGGCCGACGGCGCCGAGATCACCACGGTGGAGGGGTTGGCGACGAACGGAGACCTGCACGCGATCCAGGAAGCCTTCTGGGAAGAGCATGGACTTCAGTGCGGGTTCTGCACTCCCGGCTTCCTGATGGCCACGGTCCAGCTCCTGGAGCGAAATCCGGATCCGGACGACGCCGAGATCCGGCATGCGCTGGAAGGGAACCTGTGCCGTTGCACCGGGTATCAGCACATCGTCAACGCCGTCCAGAATGCGGCCGGCAAGATGCGGGAAGCGGCAAGCTAGGGAGGAGGAAGAATGGCGACCAAATTTTTCGGTACACCAGTCAAGCGCCGCGAGGATCGGCGGCTGCTCACCGGAGGCAGCCAGTACACGGACGACCTCGTGATCCCGGGAATGGTCCACGCGGCCATCGTTCGCAGTCCCCACGCCCACGCCAACATCAGGTCCGTCGACGTGGAAGCGGCTCGGTCGGCCCCGGGAGTCGTGGCCGTCTTTACCGGGAAGGATATGGAGGGGGTGGGTTCCATACCCACGGCCTGGCTCATTCCAGACAGCGATCTGAAGACGCCGGACCATCCTCCGTTGGCCCGGGATCGGGTCCGGTACGTCGGCGACGGCGTGGCCGTCGTGCTGGCCGAGGACCGTTACCAGGCCGAGGACGCCGCCCAACTGGTCCAGGTGGACTACGAGATCCTGGACGCGGTGGCGGATCAGACGAAGGCCGTGGAAGAGGGGGCTCCCCAGGTCCACGACGATGCGCCTTCCAACAGATGTTTTCTGTTCAAGCTCGGCGGCGGCGATCTGGATCAGGCCTTCGAGGACGCCGACGATGTCCTCAAGTTCCGGACGAGCAATCATCGCATGATTCCCTGCGCCATCGAGCCCCGAGGATGCGTGGCCCAGTACAATGCCGCCTCGGGCGAGTTGACGTTGCGGATGACCAGCCAGAATCCTCATATCCATCGACTGCTGCTCTCCAGCGTTCTGGGGGTTCCCGAGCATAAGTTGAGGGTCGTGACTCCCGAGATCGGGGGCGGCTTCGGCAGCAAGATCGCCGTGTACGCCGACGAGGCCGTCATGGCATTCTGCGCCATGCAGACGGGCCGCCCGGTCAAGTGGGTGGAAACCCGGCGGGAGAACTTCCTGTGCACCACCCACGGGCGAGACCACGTGACCGACGTGGAAGCGGCCTATACCAACGAAGGAAAGATCCTGGGTCTGAAGTTCAAGGCCTGGGCCAACATGGGAGCCTACGTTTCCACGGCGGCTCCCGGCGTCCCGACCTGGTTGTACGGTCTGATGCTCTCCGGCGTGTATGACGTAGCGGCCGTGGGCGCGGAGGTGGTGGGAGTCTTCACTCACACCACTCCCGTGGACGCCTGCCGGGGCGCCGGCCGGCCCGAGGCCACGTACCTCCTGGAACGGGTCGTGGACCTGGTGGCCCAACGTTTGGACATGGACCCGGTAGAAATCCGGCGCCGGAATTTCATCGGCAAGGAGAAGTTTCCACATCAGGTGGCCACCGGGGTCAGCTACGACAGCGGCGACTACGACGCGGCCTTGGACCGGTGCCTGGAAATGGTGGACTACGAGGCTTTTCGAAGCGAACAGGCGGAGGCGCGGAAACAGGGCCGCTATCTTGGGATCGGTTTCTCCACCTACGTCGAAATCTGTGGGCTGGGCCCCAGTGCGGTCGTGGGAAGCACCGGATTTCAGGGGGGGCTCTGGGAGTCCTCGGTGGTTCGGGTGCACCCCACCGGCAAGGTCACCGTCATGACCGGCGCCAACCCTCACGGCCAAGGGGAGGAGACGACCTTCGCCCAGGTGGTGGGAGACGTGCTGGGAGTGGACATAGACGACGTGGAGCTGGTTCACGGAGACACCGATCTGGTTCCCATGGGAATGGGGACCTACGGCAGCCGCGCCACGGCCGTGGGCGGGATCGCCGCTTTCAAGGCCGCCGAAAAGGTGGTGGACAAGGCTCGCAAGATCGCGGCGCATCAGTTGGAGGCCCGGGACGAAGACCTGGAGTTCGAGGACGGGCGCTTCCAGGTGAAGGGGACCGATCAGGGAATGAGTTTCCAGGACGTGGCTCTGCAGGCCTATCTGGCCTGGAACCTACCCGAGGGCATGGAGCCGGGGTTGGAGTCCCAGTCCTTCTACGATCCCAGCAATTTCGTGTTTCCCTTCGGAGCGCATGCCTGCATCGTCGAGGTGGACGCCGAGACCGGCCAGACCAAGATCGTCAGGTACGTGGCCGTGGACGACTGCGGAAAGGTGATCAATCCACTGATCGTAGACGGCCAGATCCACGGCGGCATCGCTTTCGGAATCGCCCAGGCGCTGTACGAACACGCACAGTACGACGAGTCAGGACAGCTCCTGACCGGGACCATGATGGACTACGCGGTGCCCAAGCCGGGTCAGATGCCCAGCTTCGAGCTGGATCGGACCGTCACGCCTTCTCCCGTCAATCCCTTGGGACTCAAGGGGATCGGGGAAGCCGGCAGCATCGGCAGCACGGCCGCGGTAGCCAATGCGGTTGCCGACGCGCTCGGTCCTTTCGGAATTGATCATGTGGAGATGCCTTTCACGCCCCAGCGCGTGTGGCAGGCCATTCAGCAGGCACAGGGGAGGTAGAGCATGTTTCCAGGTGAATTCGAGTACCACGCTCCCGAGACCATCGAGGAGGCCCTCGACCTTCTGAGTCGTCACGGCTCCAACGCCAGGCTGCTGGCGGGAGGGCACAGCTTGATCCCCATGATGAAGCTGCGTCTGTCCTCGTCCCAGCATCTGGTGGATCTGAAGAAGCTCAAGTCCAGCTTGAGCTACATTCGAGAGGAGAACGGCGATCTGGCCATCGGAGCTCTCACCACTCATTCGGAGGTGGAGTTTTCCGATAGTTTGCGGCAGAAGGCGGCTCCCCTGGCGGAGGCCGCGGGACTGATCGGAGACGTCCAGGTTCGGAACATGGGAACCTTGGGCGGCAGCCTGGCTCATGCCGATCCGGCGGCCGATCAGCCCGCTCCGGCTCTGGCGTTGGAGGCGCAGCTCGTTGCCCAGGGTCCGGGGGGGAGACGGACCATTTCCGCCGACCAGTTCTTTTTCGGATTCTTCTCGACGGCACTGCAACAGGATGAGTTGCTGGTGGAAGTGCGGGTCGCCGGCCTCGGTGCCAATTCCGGGGGCGCCTACCTGAAATACCCGCATCCCGCGTCGGGATACGCCGTCTGTGGCGTCGCGGCGGTGGTCGAGACCGACGGCGGAGGAAACTGCGTCAAGTGCCGCGTCGGGGTGACGGGGATCTCCGACGGCGCCTACCGTGCCACCGGTGTCGAGTCGGCTCTGGAGAGATCCGCCATCAGCGCGGACGCCATCGCGGCGGCCTCGGCGCATGCCAGCGACGGCGTGGAGCCCTTGGAGGATTACTTTGCCGGCGCCGACTACCGGAGAGCGTTGGCGGCCGCCTATGTGAGGCGGGCCCTCACCACGGCCTCGGAGCGCGCCGCCGGGTAGCTCCCGGTGTTTCCAAGCGCACTTTCGTGCCTGTTATCGCGGGATCGGGCCCAGTCCACTCCTGGGCCCTTCCGTCCAATTCTGTCCAATGCACCCTGAAATCGAGCAGCTCCAACGCCGGTTGGAGCGCCATGGTTACATTGCCGAACGCCCGGTGGCGACGGCCGTTCAACTGGCGGCGGTCTTGGGTCGCCCCCTCCTCGTGGAGGGACCGACGGGAGTGGGAAAGACGGCGATCGCCAGCGCCATGTCCAGCGTCCTGGACACCCATCTGATCCGTCTCCAATGTTACGAAGGCATCGACACCAGCTCCGCCCTCTATGAGTGGAACTACCAGAAACAGCTGCTGGACATTCGCCTGGCCGAGGCCAGCGGCTCCGGGCGAGCCGAGATCTTCAGCATCGACTACCTTCTGAAACGCCCCCTCCTGGAGGCGATCACCTCCTCGAAGGCGCCGGTGCTTCTCATCGACGAGGTGGATCGGAGCGATGAGGAATTCGAGGCCTTCCTCCTGGAGCTGCTCTCGGATTGGCAGGTCTCGGTTCCGGAACTGGGCACGCTCACGGCCCGGCAGGTTCCCTACACGGTCCTCACCAGCAACCGGACCCGGGATCTGGCCGATGCCCTGAGAAGACGGTGCCTGTATCTCTGGATCGACTATCCGTCTTTCGACAAGGAGCTGGCCATTGTGCGAGCCCGGGTGCCCGGTGCCGGAGAGTCCATTTCGGCACGGATCGTGGCCTTCGTCCAGATGCTCCGACTCCTCCCCCTGGAGAAGGCGCCTGGAGTCTCCGAGACCCTGGATTGGGTAGCGGCTCTCCTCTACCTCGACCGGGACCGGCTGGGTCCGGAGGTGATCGAATCGACCCTGGGAGTGCTGCTCAAGCACGTCGAGGATCAGCGCCGGGTCCGAAGCCGTTTTCTCACGGCCCTGCTGTCCGGCCTCGGAGGTTTCGAATCGGGAGGGATCACCAGAGCGGTCGAGCAGATGGAAGCCGTCCTGGCGGAGTCCTGATGTCCTATCCGGGTCGCTTGGAGGAGAATGTGGCGGCCTTCGCCCGCATTCTGCGCTCCGAGGGGATGAGGGCAGGCCCCCGGGAGGTGGGGGACGCCTTGACCGCGCTTCAGAGGTTCGGGACCACCGACCGGGGCGACTTCTTCCACGTGCTCCGGACCCTCTTTGCCGGAAGCCCCCGCGAAATCGAGCGCTTCGACCACCTGTTCAAAAGGTACTTTCAGGGTGGATTACTGGATGGGAACGGGCGAGCCGAACCGGGAACGGAAGAAAGTGAACGGATTCAAGCAGCCATACCCCGTTTCGGCTTGAGCCTGGTGGCTTGGTCCCAAGGTTCGGAGACCGAAGGGGAAATCCGGCAGGGCTCCTACAGTCCGCTGGAAGTCCTCTCGGGAAGTCCTCCTCCAGGCCTGTCCGAGTCCGCCCAGTTGAAGCTTACGGTTCGCCGTCTGGCCCGGAAGTTGTCCCGCCGCAGGTCCCGGCGCCGGCGGCTCAGTTCCCGCGGAAGAGTTCTCGACCTGAGGCGTACGGTCCATCGAAGCACCCAGCGAGGGGGCGAATTGATGGACCTGGTCTTCCGGAGACGCCGCCTGGACCGGGTCCGTCTGGTGGTCCTGGTGGACGTGAGCGGCTCCATGGAGCTCCACAGTTCCTTTCTGTTCCAGTTCTCCCATGCCTGCGCTTCCCAGCGGGGTCTGGGGCGGGTGGAGGTCTTCGCCTTCAGCACGCGGCTCTACCGCTTGACCCGGGCTCTTCAGGCGAGAGGTGCGCGGGGTGCACGGCAGGCGCTCTTCAGAGTCCTGCCCCGGAGAAGCACCGGTACCCGGATCGGAGCCTGCTTCCACGATTTCCTGGAACGGTACCCGTACCAACTGGGGTCGCAAACGGCGGTGCTGGTCCTCAGCGACGGTTGGGACACGGGAGACCTGGACCTGTTGGAGCGGGCCTTGATTCGGCTGAAGCAGTCCGGGTCCCGGCTCCTCTGGCTGAGTCCGCTGGCAGCCGCTCCCGGATACCGCCCGGCCACGGCCGGCATCCGGGTCATTCTTCCGCATACCGACACCTTCGCCCCCGTCGTGGATCTGGCCAGCCTGCGGCGTTTCACGGATCGGCTGTGAACGTCGCCGGGGTGGTTCTGGCCGCCGGCGAGAGCCGGCGCATGGGATCTGCCAAGCTCCTCCTCCGGCATCGCGGCCAGAGCCTTCTGGCGCATGCCGTAACCACCGCCGCGCAGGTCTGCGACGCGGTGTGGGTCGTGGTCGGGGCCTACCCCCGGAGGTACGGGAACGAAGTGAATGCTCCCGGAGTTGAACTGGTCGTGAACCCGGAATGGCGTGAGGGACTCGCCTCGTCCCTGCGCCGGGGAGTCGAGGCTCTTCCACCAGAGTTCGGCGCGGCTCTTATCCTTCTGGCCGACCAGGCCTTCGTGGAGAAGGGACACTTGGAAGCCCTGGTGGAGCGGCACCGTACGGACAGTTGTGACCTGGTTCTCTCCCGATACCAGGGCGTGCTGGGAGCCCCGGCCCTGGTGGACCGAAGCCTCTTCCCCCAGATCATGACGCTGCAGGGAGACCGAGGAGCCCGGGCTCTGACCCGTGTCGCGTCGTCGGTG
This sequence comes from Acidobacteriota bacterium, assembly GCA_965263035.1. Taxonomy (GTDB): domain Bacteria; phylum Acidobacteriota; class UBA6911; order RPQK01; family JAJDTT01; genus JAJDTT01. Next base: position 840,160 of record OZ253580.1, on the reverse strand, counting down.
GGTGAGGTTGCCCTCCAGGCCTCCCAGGACGTTGACACCCCCGAAGACGCCGCCACTTGGCTCGAACCGTAAGTAGTCAGCCGGCGCTTCCGGAGCCGGGACGCTCCGCGGGATCGGCCAATCAGGACGGCGGAAAGAACTTCCGGAGGACCGATTCCCGTGGCGGTTGCGTCACCAGGGAAAAGACGATCATCGACAGGGCAGAGACTCCCAGGATGACCGCCACCGGCATGACTCCGGTGCCCCCCAACGTGTATCCGGGTGACTCCCAGCCCTGGCGGAAGAAATAGATCCAGAGGACGACGACGCTCAGGATCGAGCCATAGGCGCCGTACTTGGTGCTTCGCTTCCAGAACAGGGCCGCCGCCACGACCGGGAACAGCGCCGCGAAGCCGGTGAAGGACCAGACCGCCAGCTTGAAGATGCTCCGATCGGTGACCAGAGAGAGGAGATAGATGACGGCCACCAGGCCGACCACGAACAGCCGTCCAGCCCGCACTTGCTGCTGCTCGGTCATCCGGTCGTGAAACCCGTAGTGGCGAACGATGTCCGCGGTGAACATGCTCCCCAGCGAGAGGAACTGGGAGTCCAGCGAGGACATGACGGCGGCCAGCACCCCGGCCGCCAGGAGCCCGGCCACGATCTCCGGCGAGTGCAGCGCGATCATCTTGATCAAAACGGAGTTGGCCTGTCCGATCGTCAGTTCGGGGAAGTCGACTCGGCCCAAGATCCCCAACAGGACGCTCGGCACCCAGACCGCCGCGATGCACAGCGGGTAAACCATGAGAGGGAAGCGAAAGGCCTCGGCCCGCCGCGCCGACAGCCAGTGCATGAACATGTGGGGGAACATTCCCACCGAGAGAGGGATGCAGGTGTAGCTCAGAAGCTGAAGTGGGGTGATGAGTTCGCCTCGGATCAGGAGCTCGGGATGGGTTTCCATGACCCGCTCCAGTCCCTGGGACAGGCCTCCCAGCTTGCGGGTGATCACCACGAACGCCACGGCGCCCAGGATCATGAATACCAGGGTCTGAAAAGTGTTCACCCAGGCGGTGGCTCTCAAACCGCTGGTGGATACATAGGTCAGGACCACTGCGCAGACGATGAGGCCGCCCAGCCATTCGGGAATCTGGCCGTCGGTCACCTGGTTCAGGGTGACTCCTCCCGCCATCACCCCGATCAACAGGTAGGGCACCACCAACCCCACCAGTACCACGAACAGGAGAAGTCCCAGGCGGTCGGAACCCCAACGTGCCCGAAAATACTGAACCTGTGTGATGTAGCCTTCCCGTTTCCCGATGGCCCAGAGACGGGTCCCCACGAAGAAGAAAACGCTGGGAATGATCAGAGCCGAAGACGACGCCATCAGGGCAAAGACTCCGATCCCCTCGTGATAAGCCTCCCCCGATGCGCCCAGCAGTGCGAAGGCCGTCATGTTCGTACCGAACAGGGACATGAGAAGGACGAAGGGGCCGATGCTTCGAGTGGCGACGAAATAGTCCTCTCCCGTACCGCGGAAGAGCCGGTGGCTCAAGCTGCCGACGAGGATCACGAGAGCCAGGTAGACGAAGATGATGGGGATGATCACGGCTGTGCCTCGTCCTTATGCGATGTCCCGGGGGCGGCCAGTGAGGACTGGTGCGGAAGGGGCCAACAGAAGCGAACCAGGAGGAACAGGATCACCGAGGCCACCGCGCAGAAGCCGACATGGTAGAGGAGGCCGACTGGAAGGCCCAGGACGATGCTGGAATCGTGCCAGAGCCAGAGGTCGTTATGGAGCAGGTATACGAGCAACAGAACCGCGTAGACGAGTCGTCGTGTCGACTTGTTCCCCATGAACCCCTCCCTGCCGATAGCCGTCAGGCTCGGATTTCACCACACGTATGGGAAGGAAGGCAACCCGACTGGGGAACACCGGCTAGGTGGCGCCGGAATCCATCACGCCGCCGCCGTGAGTAGAATCGGCTTGCCTTTCGTGATCACGAGGGTGTGTTCGTAGTGAGCGGACAGATCACCGCCGGCCGTTCGCAAAGTCCACCCGTCGTCGTCCTCGAAGACTCTCTCCGACCGTTCGGCGATCAAGGGCTCGATGGTGAGGACGAGGCCGTCGGTCAACGGCTGGATGTCGGTCGGGCAGTAGACGTTGGAAACGACCGGATCCTCGTGGATGCGTCTGCCTGTTCCATGACCGGCCAACTCTCCGAGCACCGTAAATCCCCGTTGTCTCACTTCTCGTTCGACTGCTCGGCCAATGCAATGGATGGGTCTTCCGGCCCGGGCAACAGCCGCCGCCTCCTCAAAGGCCTTTCTGGCACATCGACACAATCTCGCGGCTTTCCTGGAATACGGCGCCAACGGCACGGTCGTCGCCGCATCCGCAATGTATCCATCCAACTCGGCGGTGACGTCCAGGCTCACCAGATCCCCGGGTCGTAGTACGCGGTCACCGGGAACACCATGTACGATCTCATCGTTGACGCTGATCAGATTGACTCCAGGAAAGCCATAGAATTTCTGGGGCGCGGACCGCGCCCCGTGCTGCCTGAGAACTCGTGCGCCAACCCGATCCACATCTGCCGTCGACACTCCTGGACGAACGTAGTCCGCCATGGACTTCAGGGTTGCAGCGACAACCCTTCCGACGCGGACAAGTCCCTCATAGTCGGCAGGGGATTCAATTGACATAAGGCCCCTCCGATGATCGCGGCCCGGAGCGGCGACTTCCAGTCGCCGAACAGGAGCGGCGGCTTTCTTGCCGCCGCTTAGGGGGGACGATTAGTCCCCCCTCCTCTTCGTCTGTTCGGAGCAGGCGACAGGAGAGTCACCTCTCCCAGCAGGCGGCAAGAAAGTCGCCCTTCCCAATGGGCGGCAAGAAAGCCGCCTCTCCCAGCGGGCGACAGCAAAGTCCCCTCCGGCTACCCACTCGCACGGCGGCGCAGCCGTTCCACGACCAGCATGAAAACCAACGCAAAGGCGATCAGGAAGGTGGCGACGGCCAGGATCGCCGGACTGATCTCCTCGCGGATTCCGGACCACATCTGACGCGGAATGGTGCGCTGATCCAGCCCTCCCATGAACAGCACGGTCACGACTTCGTCGAAGGACGTGGCGAAGGCGAAGAGCGCTCCCGAGACCACGCCGGGTGCAATGAGCGGCAGTTGCACGCGTGCGAACGTCCGCACCGGCCCGGCCCCCAGGCTGGCGGCGGCCCGAGTCAGATTGGGATCGAAACCGGAAAGTGTCGCCGTAACGGTGATCACCACGAATGGCGTGCCCAGCGCGGCATGGGCCAGGATCAGCCCCAAGTGGGTCTGGGCCAGCCCCATTTTGGAGTAGAAGAAGAACATGCCCGCCGCCGAGATGATGACCGGCGTGACCATGGGCGAAATCAGCAGGCTCATGGCCAGGGGCCGTCCGGGCATGGCGGGACTCGCCAGTCCCAGCGCGGCCAGCGTGCCCAGGGTCGTCGCCAACGCCGTCGCCGCGATGCCGATGATGAGGCTGTTCGCCAGCGCCCTCCGCCAGCCTTCGTCTTCGGCGACGGTCCGGTACCAGCGCAGCGAATACGCTTCCGGGTCCAGGCGCAACATCCCCTCGGTAAAGGTGAAATAGGGCTCGACGTTGAAGCTGAGCGGGACGATCACCAGGATGGGCGCGATCAGAAACAGGAAGACGGCGGCGCAGAAGGCCAGGTAGGAGACCCGGCCGGCGCGTTCCCATCCACCTCCCAAAACGGTCATCTCACCCCAACCTCATGCGGTCGATGCCGACGACGCGGTCGTAGAGCAGATAGAGCGCCACCACGCACCCCAGCAGGATGCTGCCGAGCGCCGCGGCGAGTCCCCAATTCAACGATTGCTGCATGTGATAGGCGATCATGTTGGAAATGAGCTGGCCGCTCTGTCCCCCCACCAATGCGGGCGTGATGTAGTAACCAATGGAAAGAATGAACACCAGCAGCGATCCGGCGCCCACGCCGGGCAGGGTCTGCGGCCAGTAGACGCGCCGGAACGCCTGGGGAAAACTCGCTCCCAGCGAAGCGGCTGCGCTCATGTACAGCGGCGGTATGGTGCGCATGACCGAGTAGACCGGCAGCACCATGAAAGGCAGCAGGACGTGGGTCATGGCCACCACGGTGCCGGTCATGTTGTAGATCATGGAGATCCGGTTTTCGTCGGCGATCAGTCCCAGCGCCACCAACAGGTCGTTGACCACGCCCTCGGTTTGGAGCAGTACGATCCAGGAGGTGGTCCGCACCAGAAGCGACGTCCAGAAGGGAACCAGCACCAGCAACAACAGGAGGTTGGCTCTCCGGGGCGGCGCGTGGGCGATGAGATATGCCAGCGGATACCCCAGCAGGAGACACAGTACGGTGATGCCCAGGCTCACGGCCAGGGTGCGCCTCAGAAGCGGAAGATAGACGCGCCGCTGCGGTGGCTGGAGAACGACGCTGCCGTCGGCGTCACGCTGCAGATCCAGGGCGTGGAGATAGTGTCGCGTCGTGATCCGCTCGCCCGCACGGCGAATCGCGCGCCAGGTCTTCGCCTCACCCCATTCGGGCGAGACGGAGATCATGGCGTCGCGCCAGGAGTCCACCTCCTTCAGGCGCCGCAGTCTGCGGGCGCTCTTCATGACGACGCTGCGCAGCCCAGCTTCCACCCGGTTGACGCGCGTCGCCACCCGTCCCAGACTCCGGTCCTGGCGCGCCTTCAGCATTTCGCGCGAGGCCACCTCGAAGACCGCCTCGGCAGGAGCGTCCTTGCCGTCCCACTCGCGCAACAGAGCCAGTGTTTCGGGCATCGCGTCGGCGACCATGGGATCGTAGACGCTGCGCGTCAGCATGGTCACCAGCGGCGCCACGAAGGTCACCAGGATGAAAGCCGACAACGGGAGCACCAGGGCCCGCCGCCCGGACCTGTGGCTTCCTCAGCGCGCCAGCCACGCGCTGAAGCGCTCGTTCACCTCGTCGGAGTGATCGCTCCACCATTCCCAATCACTGTGCAGGGCATGAGCCACGTTTGCGGGGGTCGTGGGCATGTGTGGCGCCATGTCCACCCCGGTCTCCAGGTGCGTTGAAACGAGTGCCGTTCCGGAACGCCGCACCGGACTGTAGGAGATGTAGCGGCCGATGGCGGCCATGGACTCGGTCCTGGCCCCGAAGGCGACGAACTGCCGCGCTGCCTCCAGGTTGCGTGTTCCCGCCACGATGGACGTCTGGCCCCAGTCCAGAACCTGACCGTCCCAGACCACGGCGAAGGGCTGGTTCTCCAGCACTTGGGCGTTGAAGATGCGGCCGTTGTAGGCCGTGCTCATCAGCACTTCGCCGTCGGCGAGCAGCTGCGGCGGTTGGGCGCCCGCTTCCCACCAGATGATGTGTTCCTTGATGGTGTCGAGCTTTCGAAAGGCTCGGTCCACCCCCTCAGGCGTTCCGAGTGTGGCGTACACTTGCTTGATCGGCACGCCATCCGCCATCAACGCGAACTCCAGGTTGACCACGGGGGTCCGGCGCATTCCCCGCCGGCCCGGGAACTTCTCCAGGTCGAAGAAGTCGCCGATGGTGGCCGGCTTCGAGCCAGGGAATTTCTCCTTGTTGTAGGCGTAGATCGTGGAATAGAAGACCACGCCGATGCCGCACTCGGTGAGCGTCTCAGGGAAGAAATCCTGCTCGGCCGGCGTGCCGTCCGGTCCCGGCGGGAGGTCGCCGGCGTCGATCGGTTCCAGGAGACCTTCGTCACAACCCAACACCGCGTCCGCCATTTCCAGATCCACCACGTCCCAGTGAACGTTGCCCGTCTCCACCTGAGCCCGGATCTGGGCCAGTCCGCCGTTGTAGTCCTCCAAGCGGACCTCGATTCCGGTGGCGGCGGTGAACGGCTGGAGTACGGCCTTGGTGTAGGATCGGGCGTAGGAGCCTCCCCAGGAGACCACGGTCACCGATTCGGCGCCTGCGGCATTCTGGCTCCATGCAAAGAGGGTGAGGGAAAGGATCCCCGCGGCCCGGGCCAGAGGCGATGTCGGGGTTTCGGGTCGTTTCTTGGTCATGAGGTGTCCTCACTCCTGGCCCGGGGCTTCCAGCGCCCGGCAGTCGGTGAGCGCCCAGCCGATGCGGATCTGGTCCCCTTCCAACACCGCCCCGTGCCCCACGATGTTGGGAATCTTGGCGACGAAATCCGAGTGGCCGCAGACCGTCAGGCGGAGCCGCAGGTGATCGCCCAGAAACATGATGTCGTCGATTCGGGCGTCGAACTCGTTGTGGTAGACGCCCGGCTTGGGTGCCAGGGAGACTCGTTCCGGACGAATGGCAAGGGCCACCGTGTCCCCGACCCGGCTGGGCGCGATCCGGAACGCCCTGACGATCCCGCCGCCGGTGTCCACCCGGCAGAAGTCACCGTCGGCGGCGACAACGTTTCCATACAGAAGATTGTTGTCTCCGATGAATTGGGCGACGAACTGGCGTTCCGGCTCTTCGTAGAGGACTTCTGGCGGGGCGACCTGCTCGATGCGGCCCTGCTCGAAGACGGCGACGCGATCAGACATGGCCATCGCCTCCTGCTGATCATGGGTCACGTAGACGACGGTCACGGCCAAGCTCCGCTGGATGCGCCGGACCTCGAATTGCATCTCCTCGCGCAGCCGGCGGTCGAGGGCGCCCAGGGGTTCATCCATCAGGACCAGACGCGGCTCGAAAACCAGTGCACGGGCGATGGCCACGCGTTGTTGCTGGCCGCCTGATAGCTTGGCGGGTCGCCGGTCCTCCATGCCCTCCAGGCGGACCAGTTCCAGGGCCCGCCGGACGCGCTCCCGGATCTCCTTCGGATCGAGACCCCGCACTTCCAGGGGAAACGCCAAGTTGCCCCCCACCGTCATGTGCGGAAACAGGGCGTAATTCTGGAAAACCACGCCGATGCCGCGTTTGCGGGGGGGCAGGTCGTGCACCGACCGTCCGTCGATTCGGATGGTGCCGGAGGTGGGCGCTTCGAAGCCGGCGAGCATCATCAGACAGGTGGTCTTGCCGGAGCCGGACGGCCCCAGCAGAGTCAGGAACTCCCCCTCGGCGGCGCTCAGGTTCAGGTCCCGAACCACCAGCGTCCGGCCGTCATAACTCTTGCTGACGTTCTCGAATTCGACGTGGGCGTTGTTGTTTGAATTCACTGGACGTTCATCCCAGGTCTGTCGGGACTCGATCCGCCGTCGAGGCGCAAAATCTCCCGTCCCGTATCCCTGCGGCCACGGGCGAGTTTACATGCTAAGGAGTCTGGATGCTCGCCACATTCCTCTTGATCCGGCTGCCGGCACAAGTAAGCTGTAGAGCCATATCGGACGGAACGGAGCCTCGTATGAAAACCACCATCGAGATTGCCGACGGCCTCGCCGGAAAGGCCAAGGCCCACGCGGCCAAGGAGAACGTCAGGCTACGTTCACTGATCGAACGTGGGCTGTGCATGGCGTTGCGCGCCGACAGCCGGCGGCATCGCTTCAAGTTGAAGGATGCCGGTGTCGGTGGCCGGGGCTTGGACCCGTCCTATCGCGGCGCCGATTGGCCGCGCATTCGCGAAACCATCTATAAGGACCGAGGCAGTTGTTAGCCGCGGATACCAAATATTCTTGTCAACGCTCACCGCGCCGACTCCGAGTGGCATGGGCCCGCGAAATCCTGTCTCGAGTCACTTGCCCCAGGCCGGGTGAGTTGGGGGTTGCCGTGGCCGTGTATTCACGAGTTCCTGGCCATTGTGACCCACCCTCGAATCTATGATCCGCCGTCGACGATCACCGAGGCCGTGAACCAGGTCGAAGCGTGGCTGGAATCCCCGGTTGCGGAACTGCTCGCCGAAACCGACACGCACTGGAATTTCCTCAAGGAACAACTCGAAAACGGAAGAGTGAGAGGAGCGATGGTGCACGATGCAAGGATTGCGGCGATCTGTATCGCGTCCGGCGTCACGGAGTTTTGGACGGTCGACCGGGACTTCAGCCGTTTTCCCGGCTTGGTCACTCGGAGTCCGTTGCAGGACTGAATTCCATGGCCCCGGATCGAGGCCCGTGCTAACCTGCCTGCGGATCCCATGAAATCGTTCGTCTTCGAGGCTTCCACCCGTCTGATATTCGGTGAGCGTTCGGTCCGCGAGTTGGCTCCGGCCGTGCGGGAACTGGGATTTAAACGGACGCTGCTGGTCTCGGACCCGGGGCTGGTGGAATCGGGTCACGTCGAGACGGTCTCCGGGATCCTTGCCGAGTCCGGCGTCCAAGTGCATGGATTCCATGACTTCGGGCCCGATCCGGACTCGGAGATGGTGGAGAGAGGCGCGAGGTTCGCACGACCTCTGGCAATCGACTCTTTGGTGGGCCTCGGAGGGGGCAGCTCCATGGACTGCGCCAAGGCCATCAACTTTCTGCTCACGGGTGGGGGAAGCATCCACGACTACCAGGGCTATGGCCGGGCACCGGGCCGGATGCTGCCCATGATCGGGATTCCCACTACCACCGGGACCGGGAGCGAAGCCCAGTCGTACGCCATCATCGCGGATGCCCGCACTCACGTGAAGATGGCCTGTGGCGATCCCCAAGCCGCTTTTCGAGTCGCCATACTCGACCCCTGCCTGACCCTTTCCCAACCGGCCGGCGTCAGCAGCGCCACGGGATTCGACGCCCTCTCCCACGCGGTGGAATCGTATTGCAGCAAGCGGAACACTCCGCTTTCCCAGTCCTTCTCCCGCGAAGCCTGGTGGCTGTTGGAACGGAACTACGAGCGGGTGCTGCGCGACCCCACGGACCTGGCGGCCCGGGGAGCGATGCAGTTGGGCGCGTTCTATGCCGGTCTGGCCATCGAGAATTCCTCGGTGGGTGCGGCCCATGCCTGCGCCAATCCCTTGTCGGCCCGGTACCGGACACCGCACGGAGTCGCCATCGGCCTGTTGCTTTCGCCGGTCATCCGCTGGACGGGCAGTGCAGCCGAATCCGCTTACCGGGATCTGTTGCACCTTTCCGGCGGCAACTCCTGGAAGCGTAGTGGTGCTTCCGAGTCACTGGCCCAAAGGTTGGACGAATTGGCCGCGTTGGCACAACTCCCCCGGGAACTGCGAACCGAGGGGGTTTCGGAGGGGGATTTGGATCGCTTGGCGGCTGAGGCCTCCTCTCATTGGACCGTGGGATTCAATCCACGCCGGCTGACCTCCCTGGACGCCATGGAGATCTACAGGGAGGCTTGGTAGTAGCCGATCGCACTTAGCGCCGGGGGATGGAGCGTGCCTTTATGAGACCGGTTCTGACGCTGCTGCTGGTTCTGCTGGGAGGCGCCATTCAGGTCTGCTCAGCGGGCGCCGAGGAAACGTCCAAAGGCCGATCCAATCGGCTGATCCAAGAGAAGAGTCCCTACCTTCTGCAACACGCCTACAACCCGGTGGACTGGTACCCGTGGGGCGAGGAGGCCTTCCGGCTGGCCCGGGAAGAAAACCGTCCCATCTTTCTCTCCGTCGGCTACTCCACGTGTTACTGGTGCCACGTGATGGAGCGGGAGGTGTTCGAGAATCCCGGCATCGCGGACCTCATGAACCGGTACTTCGTCAACATCAAGGTGGATCGGGAAGAGCGTCCGGACGTGGATCGAATCTACATGTCGGCGTTGCAGGCTCTCACCGGGAGTGGGGGCTGGCCCATGTCCATGTTCCTGACTCCCGAGCTGGAGCCCTTCTTCGGGCGGACCTACGTCCCGCCGGAGACCTTTCGGGCGCTCATCGGCCGGATTCATGAAGTCTGGGTCAAGAATCGGGACGACATCGCCGAGGCGGGCCGCCAGCTCACCGAGTTCCTGCGGGAGCAGGCTCGGGTGGAGGCCGGGGATTCACTCTTGGGGGTGTCGATTCTCAAGAAGGGGTACGAGTCGATTCGAGCCGGTTACGACGAAACCTACGGCGGCTTCGGACGCGGGAACAAGTTTCCCCGGCCCGTGGTGTTCAACTTTCTGCTCCGGTATCACCGGAGGGAGGCCAAGAGCCGGGCTCTGGAAATGACCTTGACCACTTTGAAAGGGATGGCGACCAGCGGGATTTTCGACCACCTCGAGGGTGGTTTTCACCGCTACTCGGTGGATCGCCAGTGGCGGGTCCCCCACTTCGAGAAGATGCTCTACGATCAGGCCCAACTGGTGAACTCCTACCTGGAGGCCTACCAGTCGACCCGAAATCCGCTCTTCGCCTCCATGGCCCGGAGGACCCTGGATTACGTGAGCCGGCGGCTCACTCACCCGCCCGGTGGGTTCTATTCCGCCGAGGACGCCGAGAGCGCTACGGACCCGTCCCAGCCCGATCGGAAACGGGAGGGCGCCTTCTACGTCTGGACCCAGGCGGAGCTGGACCGGATCCTGGGTCCGGAGCGGGGAGCCGTATTCGCCCACAGCTTCGGGGTGGAGCCGGACGGGAACGCTCCGAGCGATCCGCACCAGGTCTTCGTGAACCAGAATATTCTCTACCGGGCCCACTCCCTGGAGGAGACGGCGCGAAAGTTCAAGCGGTCTCCGGACCAGGTGGAATCGGTTCTCGAAGAGTCTCGGCGCCGGCTGCTCCAGACCCGGAACCAGCGGCTGAGGCCCCATCTGGACGACAAGATCCTGGTCTCTTGGAACGGCCTCATGATCTCCGCCTTCGCCCGGTCCCACCAGGTTCTGGGGGAGGCCGAATATTTGGAGCAGGCCCGGCGGGCGGCCGACTTCATCATGGAGCACCTCTACCAGCAGGAGACGGGACGGCTTCTGAGGCGTTACCGGGAGGGGGAAGCCCGGTTCGAGGCGCATCTGGAAGACTACGCGTTCCTGGTCATGGGTCTCATCGACCTCTACCAGGCCGGTTCCGACATCCGGGACCTGAAACGTTCCATGGAACTGACGGAGACGGCCGTCGAACTCTTCTACGACCAGGAAACGGGGGCCTTCTTCGACACCTCGGGACGAGACGCGTCGCTGATCCTGCGGACCCGGGACGACTACGACGCGGCCGAGCCCGCGGGGAACTCGGTCGCCGTCTGGAACCTCCTGCGCCTGGCGGAGATGACCCATCACCCGGAGTGGAAGGGACTGGCCGAGGCGGCCCTGAAGCATTTCGGGAACCGGTTGCGGGAGCATCCCCAAGCCCTCCCCCACATGCTCGCCGCCCTCGACTTCCACCTGGGCACGCCGAAGCAGGTGGTTCTGGCGGGCGACCCGTCAGGCGCCGCCGTCCGGGCTCTGCTCGAGGTGGTCCATTCCACCTACGTTCCCAACAAGGTCCTCCTCTTTGCCGACGGTGGAACCGGACAGGAATACCTGGGGAGGAGCAATCCGGCCGTCCGGGCCATGGTTCCCGCCGGAGGGAAGGCGACCGCCTACGTCTGCGAGAACTACGTCTGCCGGCTACCCACGTCGGAGCCGGAGGTCCTGGCCCGGTTGCTGGAAGAAGGACCGGGGGTCGCCGTATCGACCGGGGGCCAAGATACCTCCGGTCGATGATCAGGGGTTCGGAGTGCATCGCTCGTCAGGAGAGGCGATGTCACATTTGCCTTTCGCGCGCTCACCTGGGCGACGCGAGCCCTGACCACGCCGCATAGGTAGCATCCCGCGTTCGACCACGAAACGAAGCCAGTCTCGAATAGACAGGCCGTGCGAACCGAGTGGGCTGATATACTGCGGCAGCTACGGGCGGCTATGCCGAATTGGAGGTGCAGTGATGAGGCAAGTCATGCTTTACCCCGGCGAAGACGGCTATTGGGTTGCTGAATGCCCCAGTTTAACGGGTTGCATCAGTCAGGGAAGAACCAAACAGGAAGCCATTGTGAATATCAAAGAGGCAATTGCCGGATACATCGCGTCTCTTGAGGAAGACGGATTGCCGATTCCGGAAGAACACTTTGAGGCAGTCGTAGTCGCCCTATGAAGAGGTTGCCGAGAATATCGGGACGAGACTGCGCGAAAGCACTTGGAAAGATCGGATATTACCTGAAACGACAACATGGCAGCCATATGATTTTGCGTCGAGACATTCCTTTCTCTCAGGTAGTTGTTCCCGATCACAAGGAACTGGACAGGGGAACATTGCGTGGCATCATCAGGCATGTAGGCCTCAGTGTTGAAGAGTTTTCGGGGCTACTGTGACACGAATCGTGAGTGTGGATATGGATATGATTCGTACTCGTCGTCGGCCGATCCAACTCTATTCTTTTTGCTCTTAGACTGCCCTGTTGGTCGGCACGGGCGCGGACACATCGGCGCCACTGGCCGAGGCTCCCGGCTATCTTGCGTCGGGACAGAGGCTCCTGACCACTCGGCCGGGCCGCTTCAACGCCGGCCGCAACACTTCTTGTACTTCTTGCCGCTTCCGCAGAGGCAGGGATCGTTTCGTCCGGGGCGGCGTCTTCCCTGAGCCTCCAATTCCTGCCGCCGGACCCAGGCCATGACGTTGGCCGGAGCCCGTCCCTGGCGAAGCTCTCCCGCCATGAAACGCATATAGGGGTCGATATGCCCGAAGAAGAGCTTGTATCCGGCGCAGAGGTAGTTGAGCCCCTCTTCCCCGTGAGGTGTCCGGATGAAACGGTGCTTGGGACACTCGCCGTTGCAGGCGAACCGGACCTCGCATTCCCGGCAGTAGCGGGGGAGGAGGTCCCGCTTGTTCTGGCCGAAACGCACCTGGCTGGATGAGGTGACCAGGGACCCCATGGGATCCTCCATGATGTTGCCCAGGAGGTTTTCGGGGTAGACGTAGTGGTCGCAAGAATAGAGGTCTCCGTTATGTTCCAGGGCCAGGGCCGTGCCGCAGGTCTCGCGGAAGACACACAAGCTGGCGCTCATGCCCATCCAGCTCTCCAGGGCCACGTCGAAGATCTGCACGTAATACCGTCCCACGTCCCGCCGCACCCACTCGTCGAAGATGGCGCAGAGGAACTTGCCGTATTGGACCGCTTCCACCGACCAGGGCGTGACCCGGGCCGGCTCCCCCGAATCCGGGGAAATCAGCACCAGGCCGGCGTCGTCCGGCTGGTGCGAAGCTCGCTCCACGATGGGAATGAATTGCATGAAGCGGCTGCCCGCCTCCTTGAGAAAGCGGTACACCTCCAGGGGATGGCGGGAGTTGCTCCTCTGCACCACGGTCAGGGTGTTGTACTCGACACCGTGTTTCCGGAGGTAGCCCAGTCCCCTCATCACTCTTCGAAAGGAGGGGGCTCCCCCCTTGTCCACCCGGTAGCGGTCATGGAGACGCTCGGGCCCGTCGATGGAGATCCCCACCAGGAACCCGTTCTCGGCCAGGAACTCTCCCCAACGGTCGTCCAACAGGACGCCGTTGGTCTGAAAGCCGTTCTCGATCTTTTTCCCCGCCGCGTACTTGGCCTGTAGCCGGACCACCTTCCGGAAGAAATCCACACCCAGGAGGGTGGGCTCGCCCCCCTGCCAGGCGAAGCTGATGACCGGCGCTCTCTGGGACTCGATGTACTGGCGGACGTAGGATTCCAGGACGTCCTCCCGCATGGCCCACCGTGACGTATCTGCGTAGAGGTTCTCCTTTTCCAGGTAGAAGCAGTACTTGCAGTCCAGGTTGCAGATGGGCCCGGTTGGTTTGGTGAGGACGTGGAAGGCCTTGACCTGCGGGGGAGCTGCCGAGGGGTTCATCTTGAGTGACCAGTCTACACCGCCGCCGGGTCTGCAGGAAAAGGATCAGGAGCGGCCTGCGACCCTCCCGATGATGTCGAGCTTCTCGTCGCTCAGATAACCGTACCGGTTGATCCAGCAACCGTGCCGGCTCGCCGCCATGGCGGTCTCCAGGCGGTTTCGGAAGTCCCCAACCGGCCCGTAACCATGCGCCAGGGCGTAGACGGGCGTCCCACCCGCTTGAAGCTGGGCCTGGACGATCTTGCGGTGCTGGGCCGCGGCGCCGGCCGGGTGCGGTTCCTCGGGCGCCGGATAGTAGAGATCCTCCAGCCGGGCAGGACCCGGATCGTCGGAGATATCGAACAGCCGCACCAGCGCCCTCGCCAGGAACGAACCGGAGACTCCGGGATTGGCCCGCCGCAGTTGGTCTCCGTAGAACCGGAGCATCATGGGCCAGTGCATCGTATAGAGCTTGACGGAGATGGCTGAGCTGTACCGGCCGGCCAGGCGGTAGTCCATTCCCGAGAACGTGTTCCAGGGAGGCGGAAACGCGTTGGACCACAGCTCCATGTGATCTGCGCCCGCCTCATCCATGGTCTTGCGGAACCCTGCGTGCAACGATTCCACCAGCTTGGCCTTGAATCGGATCCATTCCGCCAGTCCGGCGGAATCGGGCAGGAGCCGCCGCCGGGCCTCGTCGGCACTCCCGGCTTCGGCACACGCGGACAATGTGGAATCGTCAAGGCCACCGTGAAGCCGCGCGTAGAGCTCTGCGGCGGCGCGGCGCATCCGTTCGAAGTCGAATCCCATCGCACCCGCTTTTCTCCGGGCCGGCTCGCCGAAGTCGAGGAAGATGGAGTCCAGGAGGTAGGGGGGATATTCGGGCCAGTCCACGCGAAGGCCGTCGATGTCCGGGTATCGCCGGCAGAGGTCCCGGATGAGGGCGTGGGCGTACTCCCGGATGTGAGGACTGGCCAGGCTTCCGTTGGCCGAGAGACGGCGTCGGGGAACGCATCCGTCGGGCAGGCGGGGACGGTCTTCGAGTTCCGGTTCCCCGAACTGGACCCGGTAACCCGGAGGGATGGCCGCCTGAACCTGAAGGTAGACCTTCAATCCCCGGGACCGGGCGGCCTGGAGGAACTGCTCGACCACGGGGCCGTGCCCGGCGGTCAGGCCGTTCGCGGGCGGGGGCTGATAGCGCAGACCGTGATAGAGGCGGAGATCGGGGCGAAAGCTCGGAGCCGTCCGGACCCAGAGCTCCCGCTTTCCCCAGAGAGGCCGATCCAGCAGGCGGACCTGCCCGGCTCCGGCGTCGACGGGAGGCTCCCGGAAACCGGATTGCGAGTCGGCCAACTGCATCACGTAAGGCGAAGTCGTCACCGCCGTGGCCGCGGCCCGACTCTGCAGGTTGTCGAGCACACCGTTGACGGACTCGCTCTGGAAGTACTCGGGCAGCAGAGTGACGCCGATGAAATCTGAGCCAGCCAACGTATCTCCCTAGTCGCCTGCGCCGTGGAAGAATTCCGCGGCGAGCCGGGCGATTGATCCTCGCGCTGACGAACCGCACCGGAGGGAATCATCATATCAATGGCCATCGAACTGTCATGGCCACGCCGGAGGGTAGCCACCCTTCGGTACTGAAGCTATGAATAAGGGAATCAGACGCAACGAGCCATCCTTTGGGTCTTTCTCTCGTAGCGGGTGGGAGCGCGAACGGCTTCTCGGGTCTGAGGACCGGCTTTGCGGCGTGGGAGCCGGTTCCGGTTCCTACATCAACTCGAAACCGGGCAGATCGCTGAAGTCGTCGTAGTTCAGCGTCCAGAGGGCAGCACCCTGCGCCAGTGCGCAGGCCGCCACGGCGAGATCGACCTCGCGCCCCCGAGGGCGAGGCGTCTGCCGGTAAAGCATCGCGGCTTGGGCGGCAGCTTCGGCATCGAACGGGACTGCTGCGCGGCGCGGAAACATTTCCTCCTGCACCTGCAACTCTGCTGTCGTGCGGGGCCCGCGCAGCCATTCATACAGCACGATCGTCGACAGGATCACCCGGTGGCCTTCCGCCACGAATGCCGACAGCCGTTCCAGCGAACGGCGAGGGCCTGTGAGCGCATCGATGAGCGCCGACGTATCGAGATGAATCGTCACGGCGTTTGCCCGGGTCGTCCGCCGTGGCGTCGCGCGGCCCGCACCGCGCCGATCTCGGCGTCGACGCTCTGCTCGGAGCGGGTCACCGGTGCGTCGTGTAGGCGGTCGAGCACCGCCAGCAGACGAAGCCTTTCCCGTTCGCTGAGCCGATCCTTCCGCGCGGCGTAGTCGGCGACTGCTTCCCGAACGACATGGCTCTGCGCCATGCCAAGAAGGTCCGCCATCCGACGGATCTGCCGCACCGTCGCCTCGTTGAGAGAGTAAGTGACCTTGACCATACTGATGCAATACTACCATAATTTCTCTCAGATCCCCAGCAACCATCCTTCAGCCGGCTGTCCAGTGATCTGCGTCAGTCCGTAGACATACCACCGCACTTGGCGCCGGTAGCCGGGATCGTCCGGTTTGAGGTGCACATCGGTCTTGAAGTCCACCACGATCCAGCGATCCTCCTCCTGGAAGGCCAGATCGATGGTTCCCTCGAGCAGTTTGCCCTCCTCGACCGTGAGCAGGAAAGGGAGCTCACGATGGCGCCTCTGGGCGTCCCGCGCCCGTTCCAGCAACGAGTGGTCCAAGGCGGAGCGCACGGCCTTAATGGCGAACCGGCGCTCGGGGTTGGTCACCCCCAGAACCCTTCCATGGAGCCGGGCGAGCCTCCGGATCTCCGGCTCGCCGGCGTCCAGGCGGACATCCCGCAACAGGGTGTGGACCAGGGTCCCGAACCTGGGTCCCGTGGGCCGGGAATCGGGAATCGGATGAGTCTCCAACCCCACGGAAGGGCATTCGGGAGGATCTCCCGGCGACGGCTCCCCGGTGACCGTCAACACCTGCAGAGTTGGCCGGGACCCGGACTGCAGCGCCAGCCGTCGTCCTTCCCGCCACTGCCGGTAGCGGGCGAGGCCCTCTTGTCCGGCCCGGCCCCGCTCGTCGTCGGCCAGGATCCGTTCCCGTTGGAGGCCAAAATTCGGACGAACCGTCAGGTCCAGCAACTCGGGGTCCCACCAGACCAGGGGATGATCCCCCGTCTGCGGGCGGTAGAGGCCGGGGCGGATGCAGGGCTGGATTCGGCCCTTGGGGTTCTGGAGCAGGCTTCTCTGCCCGAAGGTGGGGCATCCGGGAGCCGGTCCACCCTGGGCCCAGTCCGCCCGGGCCGGGTAGATGGCCTTCTCCAGCGGAGACAACCATTCGGACCTCGATCTCGGCCTGGGGCCGGTCCCCAGACCGGGGACCACCAGCAGATCCCGGGCTCGCGTCGCCGCGACATAGGCGAGTCGGACCCCCTCCGCGCGGTCCCGTGCCGCCTCCACGTCCTGATGGTCCAACAGCTCCCAGGGGATGCACCCCATGAGGCTGAAGGCCGCCAGGTTTCGGCCCGAATCGACGAATTTGTCGGGACGGAAGGAGGAGAGGCGGGCCGTCATGTCGGCCAGGATCACCACGGGAAACTCCAACCCCTTCGCGTTGTGGACGGTCATCAGATGGACCCCGTCGACCCCTTCTTCCGACACCTGTGCCCCGGCTCCGGTCCGCCGCCGGGCCAGTCTCTCCAGATGCTCCACGAAGCCCCGGAACGAGCCTCCTCCGCCCGTTTCGAAAGCCCGGGCCAGATCACAGACCCGTTGCACGTTGGCCAGTACCTGTCGTCCGGCGGGGCGCAGTGCGAATCCCGCATGAGCTCGAGTCTGAGCCAGGAGCCGGGAAAGGGTTTCGGCGACGGGGCGCCGGTTGCGCCGTCGATGCAGACGGGCCAGGATCTCCAGCGCCTTGGCCACCGGCTCCAGGTCGTCGTGCAGATCCTCGGGACGAGGACGGAACGGATGGAGTGAACCGTATCGATCCCTGAACCGCAGCAACAGGGAGTCCCGGATCCAGAAGAGGGAGCCGCGGAGCGTCGCGTAGACCGAGAGTTCGTCGTCCGGCCGCTCGATGGCGCTCAGGGCCACCCGCAGGGTCTCGACCTCTTCCCGCTGATGGAAGGATCGGGAGCCCATCAGGACGTGGGGAACCCCCCGGATCTCGAGCCCCCTGGCGTATTCACGCGTGACGTCCCGCCTCCAGCTGACGAAGCGCCGGAACAGGATGCAGACGTGACCGGGGGATATGGGGACGCGCCGGGTCGGGTCCTCCGGGTCGCCCACCTGCCAGCCGCTTTCACGCAACAGCCAGTTCGTAAAGGCGGCGACGGTCTGGGGGAGGCTCTCCTCGATGGCGGCGTTGGCCAGATTTCCCCATTTGCTGTAGGGCTCCGGCACCGGGAGGGCGATGAGCGCCGGCTGGTCCCGTTCGGCCGTTCGGTGGCTCTCGAGCGGAACGTAGTCCGGTTGTCCGCTGACGGGGTCGGCCTTCATCTCCGGCGCGAAGGCCGCGTTGACGGCCAGTTGCAGCGGCCGCACGGAGCGGAAGTTTCGCTTCAGGTGGACCACTCTCACCCCGGCGGCCTCGAGGATCTCCTTGATCTCCTGGTACAGGACCACGTCGGCGCGGCGGAACCGATAGATCGACTGCTTGGGGTCTCCCACCAGAAAGAGCTTTCCGGGAACGGGCCGGACCCTGCGCCAGTCCGTCTCCTCGGGGTCGTCCGCCGACAGCAGCAGCAGGATCTCCGCTTGCAGCGCGTCCGTGTCCTGGAACTCGTCGACGAAGATGTGGCTGAAGTGTTCCTGGAAATCCCGCCGGACGGACGGTCTGTCCCGGATCAGGTCGCGAGTCTTGATCAGCAGGTCCATGAAGTCGAGTCGGCTCAACTGTTCCTTGAGCTCCTCATAGAACGGGGCCACCTCCAGCAGTTCCTCCCGGAGCAGGGACGCCAGGTCGGCGTCGGCGCGCCGTATGAAATCCTCCAGTTCCCGAAGCAGATCCTCCCGCGCCCGGACCACCACCACCCGGGGCAGTCCCGGAGCATATTCTCCAGTCCGGCTCGGCCGGAAGAAGGGGGACCTCAGCCGGCGCAGCAGACGGAGCACCCGGCCCTCCAGGCGATCGTAGTCGCGGGGCCGTTCCCGCTCGAAGCGCCGGACCCAGGCGTCCAGGTCCCGGACCGGACCCAGTTCCTGCCGAAGCCTGTCCTGCCGGTTGGCCGCCCGGTCACTGGTGTCCGCCAACTCCCGGATCCGGCTGGCCAAGGCGTCCAAGAGCGTTTCCCGGTCGAAGCCCTCTCGTCTCCAGGAACTCCCGTAGTCGCGCCATTCCATGAGTTTCCGGGCGGCCGAGCGGAGCCGATCCAGAGGCGAGCCGAAGTCGGCTCCCTGCGGGACCAGGGACCGCTGGAGGGCCCGGGCCAGACCCGGCGCCGGGTGGGCCAGCCGTGTTTCCATCCACTGCCGAAAGGCCCTCCGGAAGAGGCGGGACGCCTCATCCTCCGAGAGTTCCCGGAAATCGGGGTCGACGCCGGCCTCCACCGGCCGCTTTCGGAGCAGGTCCGCGCAGAAGGAGTGGATGGTGGCGATGCTGGCCTCCTCCAGCCCCGCCACCGCCCGCTCCAGATTCCGGATCTCCATCGGATCCGAGGCCTTCCGCCGAGCTCGGTCCAGAGCGTCCCGCAGACGCAGCTTCAGTTCGCCGGCCGCCTTGCGGGTGAAGGTGACGGCGGCGACCCGGTCGACGCGTGCGCGGCCGCCGGCCAGGACGGCCACCAGGCGCCGGACCAGCTCGCTGGTCTTGCCCGTGCCCGCCGCCGCCTCCACCAGAAGGCTGACGTCCAGGGAGTTTCGGATGGCCATCCGCCCGGCGGAATCGGAAGGAGAGGGAGCCTGGGGACCGAACTTCAAGGAATCGTTCATGGGGTCACTCAGGGGAGATTCCGGAGCTGACGGAGTGGCTCCAAGGGCCGGCTTTCCTTCAGACCGGTCCGAAGTTCTTCATACGGACCACAGACGGCCCGGTAATCGCAGGAGGCGCAACTCTGCTCGCGAGGTGCGGCCGGAAGGAAGCCCTCGCCCACGGCCCGGTCGATGGTCTCGAGGACCTCTCCGATCCGATGCCGGCCCTCCCGGTCGAGGCGGATCCGCTGGACCTGGAAGTTTCCCCTCTGGGTGCAGTAGTCGAGGCGGCCCCCCACGACCCGGAGACCGCGTAGTTCCTGCAAGGCCAGGGAGTAGAGAAGAGGCTGGAGCGTTTCCCCGCGTCCCACGGATTGGGGCACGGGATCCTTGGCCATTCCGGTCTTGTGGTCGGTGATCCGGAGGACGCGGTGCAAGGGATGCACCTCCACCAGATCGATGATCCCCCGGAGCCGCATTCCGTCCAGGATGACGGCCTCTTCGGAAGTGCTTTCGGGGTCCCGATCCTCCCCGGCGGCGAGGCCGAAGGCGTAGTCGAAGTGGATTGGCACCCATCCGTCCGGATCCTGGCTGGCGCTGCGGATCCAGGTCCGAAGGTCGACCCGCAGGTCTTCGACCTCCGACTCCCACACCGGAGGGAGAGCGGGAGCCAGCCGCTCCCGAAAACTCCCGGCGACCTGGTCCAGCACCTGGTCCGCCCGGCTCAGGATCGGCTCCAGCCGCCCCGAGTTCATGGGAAGCAGGTCCTCTTCCCGGAGACGGCGAAAGAGCCTTGACTGCACTTCATGGAAGAGGGAGCCCCGGGTCAGGGGATCCAGGCGCTCCAGCGCCAGGGATTCCTCTCTGGGCCGCAGCCTCTGGATGGAATGAAGGAAGAAGCGGTAAGGACAGGACGCGTATTGTTCCAGAGCCGTGGCGGAATAGCTGCGGTTGCGGAGGCGGTGCTTGTGCAGGATCCGGCGGGTCGCGGGATCGGACCGGGCCAGGATCCCGTCGTCGTCCGACCAGGAGGGCCGCCAGCGCTTGTAGCGTGCCCGCAGCGAGCGCGCCAGCCACGGATTGACCAGAAGCAGGTACCGCCCCTGGCCCGTGTCCTGCGATTTCGGCGCCTGCAGGACGGGCCCCAACGTGGCCAGATCGTACTCGGCGTCGTCGATGGCCCGCGCCGGATCTCGGGGCGCCGTCCAACCCAGCCGGGTGCTGGAGGCCGCGGCGCTCTTCCGCTCCAGCTCCTGGACGTCAGGCAACTGTCCCAGGGCCCCACGCATGAGTTCCAGGGCGTAGAGGGAGGGGACGCGGGACCGTCCCCGCACCAGATCCATGCGGGGGTAGGAGGCGACGAGACGCCGAGAGGCCGCCGCCAGCGCGATGCGCAGCAGCCGGCGCTCCTCCTGGATCTTGTCCGCCAGCAGAGGAAGGTGGGTCGAGACCCGCCGGCGCCGGGGGTCCAGGAGCAGCGGGTCCTCGTATGCCTTGCGGGGGAAGATCCCCTCCGAGAGTCCGGGCAGATAGACCACCTGAAAGGACCGGCCACACGCCTCCCGCGGCGTCCCGACGAAGACCCGGCCGTAGGGTCTTTCCGGGGGGTCCCTTCTCAGGACGCCGAGGCGTTGACTCAGGACCTCCCTCACCTCGGTGAGAGTCACGGGTCCCACTTGCCCCATGGGCTCCAGTTCGGCCAGGAGCGACAGCACCGTCTCCGGCCGGTGAAGGGTCAGAGCGGACAGCCGCCGGAGTCGCTCCAACCAGGCTCGCCAGTTCTGCTGGTGAGGAAAGTCTCCCAGAAACTCGATGACGGGCAGGGCGAAATCCCTGAGGTTCCGGAGCCGGTCCAACCGGCTCCGGAGCGCTTGTCCGGCAGCTTCGTTTCCCTCCGCCTCCCTTCGTCTCTGCTTCGATATGAGATCCGATTCCAGACCGGCGAGCCGGTTTTCCCATCGGTCCCTCCCGCCGATGACGGCGGCATCCACCAGAAGCCGCTCCCAGTGCGCCGGAGTCCTGAGGGTTCCGGCGATGACCGGAGAGCGGTCGTCCTCCGGATCCGAATCGCCGTCCTCCGCCGTCGGCACGTCGCCGCCACTCTTGAAGCGCATTTCCAGGTCCTCGCCCGGACCGGCCCAGGGAGGTTCCTGCTCGAGTCGTTCCGGGGAGGCTTGGTCCCTCGGGACCTGACCCAGCGAGAGGTACTCGGCGAATCGGCTGGCGGTGAGGCCCTCCTCGGCGCACTCCAAGAGGGTCAGAAGAGCCCGGCCGGCCGGGTCGGGACGGGAGATGCCGCGGCTGAAGTACCCGGGGATGCCTGCCCGGGCCAACGCCTCCTCCATCTGGGGTTGGTAGGTCTCCGGATTGCGCAACAGGACCGCCATCTGGTCGAAGGGGGTTCCCCGCTTGGCCTCCTCCAGGAGGGAACGGGCGATCTCCACGCACTCGTGCCCCTCACCCAGGGCCGAAAAGAGTCGAAAGCTGGAATCCATGGGGCCGCCGGCAACGTCGCCGGCAGCGAAGAGGCTGGTCCGGATTCGGCTCAGAGTGGCGCCGGCACCCCCTTCCTCGCTCCGGGCCGCCGCTGGAGTTGCGATTCCCAGAAGCGTACGGAAGGCCTGCGCACCCGGTTCGTCACCGGAGAGAACCAGGCCCAGGGTCGCGGGAGATCCGTCGATGAGGGACCTGTAGAAGCGCAGCTCGGACCGGGAGCGGGGAGGGACGTCCAACAGCACCAGGGGAAGGCCGGACCAGGGGGAGTCCCCCTCCAGAGCCGTGGCGGCCAGCGCCAGCAACGTGGCCCGATCGGCCAGGGAATGCGCCTGAAGCTCCCGGGTGTACAGCTCCAGCAGGAGGGCCAGGTCGGGTCCGCCCCCGCCGCATTGCGCCAACTCGTCACCGTCGGCATGAGACAGGCGAAGGTCCAGCAGCGTGGACGCCAGAGAGCGGGAGAAGCCGGGCATTCCGGAGACGGGAGCAAAATAGCCCGGCGTGTCTGCTTCCCGGCTCCGGTAACCCGCCCGAGCGGCCAGGGCCTCCAGTCCCAGACGGCTGAGGGGAGCCAGACCCGCGTTCGCCAACTCCGGGGTCGCCAGAGCCGCCGCCAGTTGAGCCGGTGTCCACCGATGGAGCCCCACCCGCCCGTGCGACTTCAGGGAGAGCGCCCGCGCCAATTCGTCCGCGGCCGCGCGGGTCGAACCCAGAATCAGAATCTCGCCGGGGCAGTCCAGGGAATCGATCCACCGTTCCACCGCTGCCGGGACCGACTCGTATCGGGTGACCTCCTGAATCTGGTTCGAAGACATGTAGTCGTAGGAAAGAGTAAAGAGAAAAAAGGAAATAGAGAAGAGGAGGCATTCGCGTAGACGGAAGAAACCCGGAAAGGGGATGTCGAGTCCAAGAGATCAGTTTCACTCGGGACCCTGATCCTGCTGCGGCTTCTCGGCCAGCACCCGGCGGGAAATATCGTCCCCACTCTTTCCTCATTTCCTCATTTCCTCGCCCTCCCGTAGTAGACTTTCCGGCAGGAGGAGTCGGGCTTGCGAGAAACGGTCTGGTTGTTGGCTTTGGTCCTTCAGGTTGCAAACGCGGCCGGGCGGGACGCCGGGGAGTGGCCCCAGTTCCGGGGGAACCCATCCCTGACTGGAGTTTCCAGTTCCCGGTTGCCGTCGTCTCCGGAACTCGCCTGGACTCATGACGCGGGCGATCCCATCGAGTCTTCGGCCGCCGTCAGCGGAGGGCGGGTCTTCGTCGGTTCGGCGGGAGGGGAACTGCAGGCCGTCGACCTGGGATCGGGCGCGCTGGTCTGGAAGTACGAGGCGAAGGACGCCATCGGAGAGTCCTCGCCTGCCGTTTCCGGCGGCAGTGTCTACCTCGCCGACCTGTCTGGAATGGTCCACGCCGTGTCCGAGGCCGACGGATCGCAGCGCTGGACCTTTCAGACCGACGGGGAAGTGAAGTCTTCTCCCGTTGTGGTGGAGGACTCGGTGCTCGTGGGTTCCTACGACGGGTACCTCTATTGCCTCTCCGCCGCTGGGGGAGACGTTCGCTGGAAGCAGGAGACGGACGGACCGGTCCACTGCACCCCCGGGGTTCGCGGCGGGATCGCCTATGTTTCAGGGTGCGACGGCATGTTGCGCGGGATCCGGGTCTCCGACGGAGAGCAGGTGGTCACCGTGGATGTGGGCGCCTACACCGGGGCCTCCCCGTCCCTGGAAGGGGACCGGGCCGTCTTCGGCACCTTCGACAACCAGGTTCTGGCCGTGGGGCTGAAGTCAGGCTCCGTTCTCTGGCGCTACCAGTCCCCGGAACGCGCTGCTCCGTTCTACTCGTCTGCGGCCCAGCTCGCCGGGAAAGTGGTGTTGGGGGGGCGGGACAAGCAGGTTCATTGCCTGGATGCTTCCACGGGAAAGGCGTTGTGGACCCATGCGACCCGGGCTCGAGTGGATTCCTCTCCGGCCATTGCCGATGGACGGGTCTGGATCGGCTCCTTTGACGGCCGGCTCTACTCGCTGGATCTCGACACGGGGAAGCAGCTCTGGGAGTTTCGAACGGGCGGAAGGATCTCCGCCTCGCCGGCGGTGGCCGCCGGCCGGGTCATCGTCGGGTCCCAGGACGGGCTGCTCTACTGTTTCGGCGCCGGTCCGCCTTAATTCCCGGCCCGAGGCCGGGGGCGATCCCGGGTCCCTCACTTCACGATCCAGCGCCGGGACTTCATCTCGAATCGCGGCAATGTCCCCGGCGGCACCGGAGAGACGGGAATTCTCAGCGAGAAGGCGGCGTGAAGCTCCTGCTCCAGTTGACGCGCCCCCCCTTCGCCCCGGCTCGACTCGATCTGGATCTTCATTTCCCTGAGCACGCCCGAGTCGTGGACCTCGACCCGGTACTCGGAGATTTCCGGCCGTCTTCGGATCACCTCCTCCACCGCGGCCGGGAAGAGGTTCACCCCCCGGATCACCACCATGTCGTCGACCCTCCCCAGAATGCCTCCTTCCAGCGCCAGCTCGAAGCGGCCGCAGGCACAGGGGGTCCCCGGGGACGGCTTCACCAGGTCCCCGGTTCGATAGCGCAGGACCGGTGACCCGGCCCGGTCCAGCGTGGTCAGGATCAACTCTCCCGTCTCCCCCGGCGCCACGGGACGGGACGTAGCCGGATCCACCACCTCGGTCAGGTAGGCATCTTCCAGGACGTGCAGGACGCCCCGTTGGGAAGGGCACTCATAGCTGACGGGTCCCACTTCGGTCATGCCGTGATGGTCGCATAGACGGGCGCCCCAGGCCGCTTCCAGCCGGGAGCGGGTGGCCTCGATGCAGCCCCCCGGCTCTCCGGCGGTCAGGAGGATTCGGACCGCGGACCGTTCCAGAGAGAGGCCGTTTTCCGCCGCGACCTCGGCCAGGTGCAGGGCGTAAGTCGGTGTGGCGCAGAGGACGTCCACGCGGTTGTCCAGGATGGCTCGAAGGCGCCCCAGGCTGCTCTGGCCGCCGCCCGGCAGGCACAGGGCTCCCAGGGACTGCGCCGAGTCGAAGGCGGTCCAGAAGCCCAGGAAGGGCCCGAACGAGAAGGCGAAGAAGATCCGGTCCCCGGGTCTCACCCCCGACATCCGGTAGACGGTCTTCCAGCACTCCAGCATCTTTCCCCAGGTCTCGGCGGTGTCCAGCCAGCGCAATGGCTCGCCCCGGCTGCCGCTGGTCTGGTTGAATCGCGTGTAGCGATGCAGCGGGAAGCTCAGGTTGCGGCCGAAGGGAGGATTCCGGATCTGGTCTTCCAGCAGTTCCCGTTTCTCGGTGAACGGAACGTGGCGGCGAAACTCCCCGAGGCTCAGCGGCCTCAGCGTCAGCTGCTTGGGATCCAGTTTCTCCCGGTAGAACGGGTTCGAGGCCAGGACCGTTTCCAGCAGATGCTGCAGTTTGACCTGCTGCCGCTTCCGGATTTCTTCCGGGCCGGGTGCATTCATGGAATTAGCGTCTCGCCAAGAGGTGGGAGGGAGCGGCTTCGATCCGGGAAGAGATCTCCGGGGGAATGGGGATGGATGACATCCGGCCCGTCTCCTTGGAGACTCGGACGCAGACGACCTTGAGAGCGCCGGCCGCCACTACCTGGAGACCGTCCTGCGACTGTTTCCGAAAGGTGAAATCCAGGAGCAGGGATTTTTCCTCCTTGGCCCGCACCAGGAGGTGGATCTGCACCACGTCCTCGAACCGGAGGGGTTTCCTGTAGTCGCAGCGAGCGCTGAGCCGGGGCCAGCCCAGGGTTCCCCGGGGCCCGCTGAAGTGCCCCGCGAATCCCAGCGAGCGGTAGAACTCGTGCTCCGTCTCCTCCATGAAGCGGAAGAAGTTGGCGAAGTGGACGATGCCGGCCATGTCCGTGTCCGCGAACTGAATCCGGCGATCGACCTTGAATTCGTATGCCACTGGGCTCGACTACCCGATCGCTGATTCGGTTGCGGTTGCGGCCCGGCGGGTGGGCGGACGAAAGCCCTCCCCGGCCAGCGGATGACCATGTTTGAGGGGCGGCGGCAGCTCCACCAGCTCCTCGATGGCGCCGAAGAGATCGGAAAAATCCCGAAAGAGGTGACCGATGAGGCAGTCGGTGAGGTCGCCTCTCAGGTCCGCATGGCGGTTCAGGAGGCGCCTGAAGCTGAACTCCTGATCGTAGAAGGCGTAGACCAGGCGCCGCATGGCCTCGATGCCCCGGGTCAGGTCGCGTCCATACCGGGTGAAACGGTCCGCCCCGACATCCCCCGCCTTGAGAGCTGCGTCGATGGCGTCGGCCGCCATCTCTCCGCTCTTCAGTGCCAGGAACACGCCGGACGAGAAGATGGGGTCCAGGAAGGCGAAGGCGTCTCCCACCAGCACCAGGCCCGCGGCGGCGCAGTGGCGTGACCGGTACGAGTAGTCCCCCGTCAACCTCACCGCACCCTCCTGGCGTCCCGGCGCCACGTGCTCCCGGATCCAGGGATTGCACCGGGTCTCCCGGTCGAACACCACCTGGAGGTCCCGGGACTCACGGAAGAGGTAGCTCTTGTGGGCCACCACGCCGACGCTGACCCGGTCTTCCGGGAGCGGGATGTACCAGAACCACCCCTTTTCGGGGAGATAGGCGATGGTGGTGGCGCCTTCGTCCAGGCCCGGGTCCCGGAGGGCTCCACGATAGTAGGTCCAGAGCGCCGCCCGGTTCAGGGCCCGGTCCCGAATCCTCCAGCGATTGGAGGCGGCGGACACGGCGGACCGGCCCGTGGCGTCGACGGTCATGGGCGCCCGGACCCGCAACCTCTCTCCGGCCCGGGTGACGGCCTCCACGCCCGTCACCGGACCCGCTTCCCGGATCAGACGGGTGACCGAAACCTCTTCCCGGACCGTGGCCCCTTCGGCCCTGGCGTTGTCCAGCAGGAGCTGATCGAACTCGCTGCGCAGGACCTGCCAGGTGGTGGCCGCTTCATGGTCCAGGTGCTGAAAAAAGTAGAACGGCTGGGAAACGTTTCCCCCGGTGGAGACGAATTGAACGCTGTATTTACGGGGAAAGGCGGACGCCTTGAGCTGCTCGATGAGTCCCAGCCTCTCCAGGGTGAAGTAGCAATAGGGCATCAAGGATTCCCCCACCGAGTAGCGGGGAAACCGCTCCTTCTCCAGGACCAGCACCTTCCAACCGGCCTGGGCCAGCAAGGCGGCGGTGGTGGCTCCGGCGGGTCCACCCCCGGCCACAACCACGTCGTACTCTCGGACCGTCTCCGTCATTTACGTGTATCGCGAATCCTGATGCTCCCGGAGGAAGAAGAGGGGCAGCAGCCGATCCACCTGCAGGAGGCCCTCCCGGCTGAGTTCCAATCCCTCGGGGGAGGCGCTCATATAACCCTGCCCGACCAGTTCGCCGATGGGACCCTCGAACCTCTCGAGAATGTCCACTTGGAATTTGTTCCGGAAGTATCCGGTTCGGACCCGGCCCAGCTTCAACTGCAGGATCAGCTCTCGAATCAGGCACTCGTCTCCGGTCGGTGTCAGGGCGCGGTGGAGGGGGAGCTCTCCCTGGCCGAGTCGTTGCAGGTAGGGCCCCATGTCGTGCTCGTTCTGGAAATGGGTCCCTCCCACGTGGGAGAAGGAGGCCACTCCCAGAGCCACCATGTCGGCCCCCGACCAGAGCTGGTCCCGGTAGAGGAATCGGCTCCGTTCCGGCGATCGGACGGCCGTATAGGCGCTGGCCACCTGGTAGCCGTTCCGCTCCAGTTCCTGGAAAGCCAGGTCCACCCACCGGCGCTTGGTGGGCCAGTCGGCCACGGGAGCCCGCGTCCGGCCCTGATCCCGCATTCGACGGTAGATGGTGGTGTTGAAGGGGATCTCCATCTGGTAGACGGTGACGCTGTCGGGTTGGAGTTGGAGGGTGTTCTCCACGCATCGGAGCCAGTTCTCTTCCGTCTCGTCCACCATCCCGGCGATGAGATCGATGTTGACCTGGGGGAAGTCGAGACGGCTCGCCCGTTCGTAGACGTCCCAGATTTCGCCGGAGCGGTGAGCCCGGCCGTTGATCTCCAGGACGTGGTCGTCGAAGTTCTCCACTCCCAGGCTGAGCCGGGTGACGCCGAGTTCGCGCAGAAGCTGCAGTTTTCCCGGGGTCAGCGTGCCGGGCTCGCATTCGAAGGTGATCTCCCGGGCATGGTCCCAGGAAAAGTGCTGCTTCAACTCCCCGACCAGGCCTGAGAGCTGACGGGTCGAGAGGTAGGACGGGGTTCCGCCTCCGAAGTAGATGAAGTCCAGTTGCCGGCCGTTGACGAAGGGCCGGCGGGCGTAGATGCCCAGCTCCCGGACCAGCGCGTCCAGATAGCCCAGGATCTCCCGCGAGCCCTTGCCCGTGTAGACCTTGAAATAACAGAAATGGCAGCGCTTGCGGCAGAACGGGATGTGAAGGTAGAGGCCCAGCGGCGTCTCCGGGTCGCGGGGGCGCTCCAGGGCCGCCAAGGCATCCTTGACGCCCTCCGGCTTCCAGAAGGAGAAGGGAGGATAGTTGGCGATGAAGTAGTTGCTGGCGACTGTCTCCTTAACGGACTGCATCATTGGAACCCGGCCGCGGCGGTGTCCGGATCGCCGGCCGCCACGCCCGGTCATTCTATCAAACGGAATGCCGATGCCCCTCTCGACGCCGGGGGGCCTTTCTCTCTCACCGGCAAAAACACGTTGGGGCGCCCCTTGTGGGTGCCCTCTTCCGTCCCAACCTCAATGGCCGGCGAGAGCATGGCGACCACAAAGGTCGCCTCTACGAATGAAATGGCAGCGGTCTATTCGGAACGCAGCGAATCGATGACGGGAGTGCGTACGGCGGCGGCGACGGCGGCCAGCGACGCCAGCAGGCCCACCAGAAGAACCAGAGCGGCGAGGGCGCCGGTGGGCGCCAGGGAGGGGCCGAGGTCCCGGGCGAGGAGAACCGGGGCCACGGCGACCAGGGCCGACGAGACCCCCGTCACCAGGGCGAGTCCCACCAGTAGCAGGTTCTCCGCCAGCACCATGGTCCCCAGGTGGCCCGGCCCGTAGCCGACGGCCCGCATCAACGCCAGTTCTCTCCGGCGCTCCAGCACGTTGCGGAGCAGAATCACCGCGGTTCCCAGCGTTCCCAGCAGCAGGCCCAATGCGCCCAGGCTCTGGAAGGTGGACAGGTACGTGTTCTCGACCCGGTGGAAGCTGGCCAGCCGGTCTGCGGTGGAAGTGGCGTCGAACCCGTAGTCGGAGAGACTCCGTTCCAGGCTTTGAACCCAGTTTCCGTCCTCCCGGTCGGGGGTCTCGATCAGGAAGTAGCGGTAACCCTGCTGTTTCGGGAACAGCTTCAGGAAATTCCGCTCGGAGATCACGATCTCGCCTTGCAGCACGCTGTCGGACAGGGCTCCCACCAGTTTCAACCGGACCGGCTCTCCTTCTGCCCGCTCCAGGATGATCTCCTCCCCCAGGCCCGTGTGCAGCGCATAGGCCATGGAGGTGGCGTCGGCGATGGCGGGAATCGCCGAGTCTTGGGAGTCCGCCTCCAGCAGGCGCCACGGGTTGCCCTGTTCTTCGGAAGCCAGCGAGGAACTGAATTTGAAGCGCCCCAGGTCGAGGAAAGCGGACGGGGCGCCCAGGATTCTCGGGTTGGCCGGACGATAGAGGTTGCGGCAGCTGGCGTCGTCCCCGGGTCGGAGCCGGAACGACCAGAATCGGAGCTTTTCAGGGGAGGGCAGCCGGTCCAGGTTCAGGTCCGGTGCGCTTTCCGGGTCGTCGGGATCCTGGAAGAAGGGAATCGAAGACTCGGCCGTCAGGGAGAACCCGCCGGTCCCTGACCCGGGCGCCAGGGAAGGGGTTCCCTCACGGCGAAAGACTCCCACCGTCACGATGATGAATGTGGCCAGGGAGATGAGGCCGATGGAGAGGAGGGATCGACCCGGCCGGTAGCTCATGTTCCGGAGTCCGATTCGGCACAGGGCCGCGATCCCCCGCCCGTGGAATCGCAGCGCCCGGCCCGAGGTGAGGAGCCACCACTGGAACGCCAGCAGGGAGACGAGCAGCAGGGCTCCGGAACCGAAGAATCCGGCCGTCTGGCCGATCCAGCCCAGGATCGCCGCCAGCAGGAAGATCAGTCCGGCCGCTCCCAGCGCCAGCGCCGCCAGCAGGGACCGGCGGCCGGAGCCGGGGGCCAGCGGCTCCTGCTCGCCTGCCAGCAGGAGTCGAGGCGATGCCTTGCCGAGTCTTCGAAGGGTCAACAGGATGCAGAGGAAGGCGGCCGTCACCCCGGCGGCGGCCCCCAGAAGGAGGGTCCCCGGTTCCACGTGCAGGGTCAGCCTCGTGGTTCCAACCGCCGAGATCCAGCGGGTTCGCAGGCCCCACATCATCAGCCAGCCGTAGGCGGCGGCTCCCGCCAGGCCCACCAGGCTCCCGGCGATGGCCAGAACCAGACCTTCGGCCGCGAAGATCCGCCGGATGAGTGGCTCCGAAATCCCCAGGGCCTTGAACAGGCCGACTTGGCGCAGCCGCTGCTCCAGCCCCAGCTTGAAGAACAGGACCGTGAGGAGCAGGGCGGAGACGACCAGGAAGAAGCTGAAGTAGAGGAAGTACTCGCCGAAGTCGGTGCTCCCGCGGGAGGCCTCGACGCCGGTTTCCCTCACCCGGTGCAGGGAGAACCCCATCTCCTCGGGGGAGAGGTTCGCCAGCAGGCTCTCCCGATAGCGGTCGAGAGTCTCTTCCAGGGTGAGATCCTCCGGTTTTTCGAATCTCAGCGAGGTCAGGTCGCCGAACCGGGACCCCCACAGTTCCTGGGCGGCTGCAAGCGGGAGGAAGGCCTTGGGGGTGGTGCGGTAGCGTTCCCAGTAGTCTTCATCCTGATGCCGGATGCGGGAGAGGTCGACGGGAAAGGGCGGGTCCCAGTGGGAGATGGACTCGGTTTGGCTGATGCCCTCGAACTCGGGAACCAGGTCCCGGTCGGCGGCCGCACCGGAGAGGGGAATGACCCCGGCTACTCGGAAGTCCGCCATTTGCGTCGAGAGCCCCCGGCGGTAATCCCACAGATAGGATTCCAGCGTCACCGGCGTCCCGGGTCCGATCCCCAGGTCCCGGGCGGTCCAGTCGTTGATCCAGAGCGGCGCCGGAGACTCCTCCCCTTCGGAATCGGCAGCCGCCTCCCCCGAGATGCGGGCCAAGTGGTCCGGTTCCAGCCCCGTGACCAGCGAATAGGGGACGTTCTTCTCCCCGTGGGCGATGGAATTGACGACGTAGCTGAAGATGGACTGGGACTCCAGGTCCAGGGCCGCGCCCGCCCGGTGGGCCGCGGCCACCACGGGCTCGTCCAGCAGGCCGCCGTCATGCTCCAGGGAGAGACAGGAACAATGTTCCAGGGCCCGGATCCGGAGTCCGGCATCGTTCGGAGTCAAGGTGTCCCGGAGCAGGCCCCGAAGCCGGTTCCCGTCATCCTCAGTCCGGTTCGGGCTTGCGGACAGGAGCAGCGCGTTGACCCGCCCCTCCTGCTGCATGGCCCGCTGAATCTCGGCCAGGGGCAGAAACAGGGTCCGGACCGCGGCGGCTTGTTGCAGGATCGAGAACTCTCCCAGGTTCTCCGGCTGCAGAACCCGGCTGCCCCGGACCCGCAGAGTGGCCCCCGAGGAGTCCCTCCTGCCATGAAGAGTTTCGGCCGGAGTCGCCTCCTGCTGTTGCATAGTCACCAGCAGGCTGTCGCCCTCCTTCCAATCCAGCTCCCGGGCCAATTCCGGACTGAGCAGAGCGCTGCGGCGGTCCAGGGGCTCGGCCGTCCGTCCGTGGAAGGCCCAGAAGCGCGGGTCCACTCCGTAGATCTGGACCCGGGACGCCAATCGCTGGGTTTCGGCGTGAGCCACCGCCCCGTCCCCCACCATGATGGGACAGATGCCGCCGAAAGCCTGGGAGAAGCCGGGATGGGACTGGAGTCTCCGGGCCAGATCTTCGGGGAAGGGCATGGAGGCCGTGATCACTGTGTGGGTGCTGCCCAGGCGCTCCAGCACCAGCGCCCTGAGGCTGGAGCGGACCGAATCTCCCACCAGGAGGGCGCCGGCCAGAACGGCGACGCTCACGGCCACGCCGCCCACGATGGCCAATTGGGTGGGCCAGTAGTGGACCAGGCTTCGTGCGACGATCCGGCGGAGTCTCATCGCGGGTGGAGCCGGCATTCGCGGAGCTCATAGCGGCTGGGAAACCTGGCCGCCAGCTCCAGATTGTGGGTGACCACCATGAGAATCGTGCGCCGGCGCCGGTGCAGCTCCAGCAAGAGTTCGCTGACGGCTTCGGCCGACCGGCGGTCCAGATTGCCGGTGGGCTCGTCGCAGAGCAGCAGAAGAGGATCCAGGATCAAGGCTCGAGCCAGGGCCGCACGCTGTTTCTCCCCGCCCGAAAGCTCCCAGGGCCGGTGCTCGAGACGATCGCCGAGACCCACCCGTTCCAGCAGGCTGCGGGCCTTCCGCGCTTGGTCCCCGCCGTTTGACCGGGAGCGGGCGACCAGGGTCGGAATCAAGACGTTCTCCAGGACGGAGCATTGGGGAAGGAGGCAGTGGTCCTGGAAGACGAAACCCACCTGCCGGTTCCTGAAATACGCCAGCTCCCGGGGCTCCAGCTCGAACGGATTCTGTCCCTCCAGCCGGACGGTGCCGGCCGTGGGTGGCTCCAGTGCTCCCAGAATATGGAGCAGCGTGCTCTTGCCGCTCCCGGAGGGTCCGACGATCGACACCGCGTCTCCCCGGGACAGGGACAACGACACGCCGGAGAGAACCGGCAGCGTGCCCCGGGGTGTGGCGTAGTCCTTGCTCAGGCCACGGACCTGCAGGTCGCCCGGTCTCCGGGGAGAGCCGGCGCTCTCGGAAGGAGTTTGGGGGGATCCGGACGGGCTGGCCAGGCGCTCATAGGACTGCAGCGTGGCGTCTGCCATTTTTCTCGCGTCGTAATGCTCCCGCACGCCTTCCCGTCCGCGGCGGCCCAACTCCGCGGCCCGTTCCGGATCGCGGTGAAGATCCAGAATCCCCCGGGTCAGGGCAGCGGCGTCGTCCGGTTCCACCAGCAGACCGCCGCCGGTGGCGGCGATGATCTCCGGGAAGACGCCCCGCCGCGGCTGAACCACGGGAACGCCGCAGGCCTGAGCCTCCAGCGTGTAGAGTCCTTTGGGCTCGTCGTAGCAGGTGGGCACCGAAAGCACGTCCAGTTCCTTGAGGAAGCCGATCTTTTCCGCACGGCTCAGACAGCCCCGGTACTGGAAGGAGTCCTCCAGGCCCCAGCGGCGCATTCTCTTCCTGATCCCACGCAGGTAACCGGAATGATCGGTGGCCGGATCGCCCGCGACCAGGAGGCGCGTCTTTCCCGGACCCAATTCGCGGGCCACGCCGCGATAGGCTTCGCAGAGCAGGTGCAACCCCTTCTCGGGCGCGATCCGGGCCAGGTATCCCACGGTGAAGGGGCGGGAGGGATCGGGGCTGCGGGGCGGAAAGTCGTCGACGTGGATGCCCAAGGGAATCACGCCGACCTTGGAGCCGGGGATGCTCAGATAGTCTTGCATCACTCGTCCGTGGTAACGGCTCACGGCGTGGAACTGATCGATGAACTCGGCATTGGCGCGGATTCTCTCCCGGGCCTGAGACCGGTAGGGTTCCTTCAGCGCTTCCAGGAACAGGTCCTCTCCCTGGAGGGTGCAACAGACGGGGCAGGACAGTGCCTGCTTCAAGGCAGGGGCCAGACCGCTGAGAAGACTGTTCCCCAGGTGTACCAGATCCGGCCGGCGCCGAGTTCGGAGCCAACTGACGAGCTTCTCCAACTCCTTGTGCTGGAAGCCCGATGCCCCCCGGAGAACCGAAACGGTGATCTCCCCCAGTTCGCCGGGATCGGTCTGAGTGCCCCAGCGCCCCGCCGAGTTCAGCAGCCAGGACGAGTCCAGGATCCGGTCCAGGAACCAGGGAGTGGATCGGAAGAGGGGAAACCGCTGCTGCAGGTAGACGTTGACTCCACCGAAGAACGTGGTGCCGAGACTCACGTTGGGTTCGTCGGTGACGGTTGGAGTGTAAAGGGGAACCAACTCGACGTCGTGTCCCCGGGCCAGGAGGTCGGAGGCCAGGGTGTTGTCCCGAATGCAGGCGCCGCAGTACATGCCCGCGGCTCCCGCCGTGATGTACACGACCCTCATGGGAAGAAGGTTACGCCGGGGCCGGTCCCTGCTGCAAGACATGGAAGAAGCGGCGGACGCCAATCATTCCTGCGTCAATCCGGAATCCCGAACCGAAGGAACCGGAGTGGACGTCGGGGAGATCCCGGAGTCGCGCCCCCTTGGCGGTCGTCTTCGCGTCAATGACCCAGAATTTTCTATCAATAGTAAATTCTGGGTCATTTTTCTCCATTTATGGTGAAACTCGCCGCTCCGGGCGGGTCGTCCCTCCGGGCGGGATCAAGAGTGCCGGATCTCCAGCCGCCGGACCACCGGCGCCAAATGTCGGTGATTCCAATGCCGTGGAGAGTTCGGTGACGGGCTGGTAACATCACTCCTCGATCGTCTACCCAGATATTGGATGGAGTCCATGCCCTTGCGACTGAAACCCAGAACCGAGTTGATCCTGATTCTCTTGCTCTGCGCCGGCGGCCCGTTGCGGGGCCAGACCGTTGAAGGCTCGTTGAGGCTGCAGATCGAAGATGGAACCGGCCCTCTGCCGGGCGCCGCTGTCGAATTGATCCAGGAAGAGACCAACCGCCGGCGGACCGGCGTCGCCGACGGGGACGGCCATCTGCAGATCCCCCTTCTCCCGTCCGGGGCCTACCGTCTGGAACTTTCCCACGCCGGCTACAAGAGGCATGTGGAGAAGTTCTCCCTGCGGGTCAACGAGCGGTTGGAGCTTCGAGTGACATTGCAGCCCGGCGAACTGACCGAAGAGGTCTTGGTCCTGGAGAATCGGGGATGGCTCAAGCGAGACTCGCTGGCGCTGGGGAGCGTGATCGAGAACTCGCAGATCGCGGGCTTGCCGCTGGACGGCAGGAACTTCTTCGAGCTGAGCCTGCTGCTTCCGGGGAGCGCTCCGTCGGCGCCCGGATCGGCCGGTTCGGTCCGTGGGGACTTCGCGCTGAACATCAACGGACAGCGCGAAGCGTCCAACAGCTTCTTGCTGGACGGTGTCTACAACGGAGACCCCAAGCTCAACGGCATCGGCGTCAATCCTCCCGTCGACGCCATTCGGGAGTTCGAGGTGCTCATGGGCACCTATGACGCCTCGTTCGGACGCAATGTGGGCAGTCAGATCAACGTGGTGACCAAGTCGGGCGGCAACCGGGTCCACGGCACCGTCTACGGTTTCTTCCGGAACGCGGCGCTGGATGCCCGGAACTACTTCTCGCTGCCTCAGGGGCCTGACCCGGAGTATCGCCGAAGCCAGTTCGGGTTCTCGCTGGGAGGACCCGTGGTCCGGAACCGGACGTTCTTCTTTGCCGATTACGAAGGCCGGCGCGTTCGACAGGGAATCACCCGGGGCACCACGGTTCCCACCCTGGACGAACGCTCCGGCGATTTTTCCGGCTCCTCCGGTCCGGTGCCGGTGAATCCGTTGACCCGCCAGCCGTTTCCCGGGAATGTGATCCCGTCCCCCTGGATCCATCCCACGGGCCACGCCATCGCCCAGCTCTACCCCCAGCCCAATCGGTCCGGGCAGGGTCCCAACTTCGTCTCCTCCCCCACCCTGGGGGATCGGGACGACCATTTCGACGTGAGGATCGATCACGCCGCGGGCCCGTCCTCGAGTCTGGCCCTGCGCTACAGTTTCGGAGACCGGGACCTCTTCGATCCCTTTTCCGGTCCTCTCTTCTCAGCCGTGCCCGGCTACGGAACCGACGTCCCGAGGCGGGCCCAGAACCTGGCCTTCAGCGAGTCTCATGTCTTCACCTCCCGCTTCCTGAATCAGGTGCGCTTTGCCTTCAATCGGGTTGCGGCCGGTGCATTCCAGGAGAACCTGGGACGGAGCCTCAACTCCGAGCTGGGATTGCCCGACCTTTCCGACCGTCCGCGGGACCTGGGGAT
Organism: Acidobacteriota bacterium; assembly: GCA_965263035.1. Taxonomy (GTDB): domain Bacteria; phylum Acidobacteriota; class UBA6911; order RPQK01; family JAJDTT01; genus JAJDTT01. The sequence goes on along the minus strand of OZ253580.1, from coordinate 804,142 downwards.
GAGTTTCATCACCGTCTCCGGCTTTTCGTCCCTGGGGGATGAGTACAACAACCCCCAACACAGCGCTTCCGACACCTTTCAGTTCCTGAATCATTCCACCTACGCCAGCGGCAAGCATCTATTGCAATTGGGCGCGGAGACCCGGATGGTCCGTCAGGACGCCTACCGGGACGTCCAGTCCCGCGGCTTTCTCAACTTCGTGGGTCGGACCGGAATCACGGGGAACGGCCTGGCCGATCTGCTGCTGGGCCTGCCCTCGCTGACGGGTGGAGCTCAGCTCGACAATCCCCAGCACCTGCGGAACCGGAGCTACAGCTTCTTCGTCCAGGACCATTTCAAGTTGAGGCCCAACCTGACCCTGGCTCTGGGGGTCCGTTACGAGTACAACTCTCCACCGGTCGACAAGGATGATCGGGCCAACGTCTACGATCCGGTGAGCGGGTCCCTGGTCGCCGTCGGAACCGGCGGCGTGCCTCGGGGCGGCTACCTGCCCGACCGGAACAACTGGGCTCCCCGGCTCGGCCTGGCCTGGGGACTGGACCGGGGCGGACGCACGGTGCTCCGGACCGGATACGGAGTTTTCTACGACCAGTCGCCCCTGGCGCCGGGTGAGGGGTTGTATTTCAATCCCCCGTATTTCGATTTCCATCTCTTCTTCCCGCTGCCCGGGCTGCCGTTGACCTTGTACGACCCCTTCCCCAGGAACTATCCCTTTCAACTGCCCCCGTCGGTCCTCTTCTACCAGCGGGACCTGGCCCAGGCCTACAGCCAGCACTGGAGCCTGAATCTGCAGCGGGAACTGGGAAGCCGGCAGATGATCGAGGTGGGCTACGTCGGTTCCAAGGGGACCAAGCTGCTGACGGCACGCGATTTCAACCAGCCTCGTCCCAGTCCCGTGTGGCCGAATCCCCGGCCGGTTCCGCAGTTCGACGACATCAACATGCTGGAATCCCGCGGGAACTCCAGCTACCACTCGCTCCAGGCGAGGTTCAACCGCAGGCTGAGTTCCGGGTTTTCGCTGCTGGCCTCCTACAGTTGGGCCAAGTCCATCGATGACTCTTCCAGCTTCTTTTCCAGCACCGGCGACCCCAACTTTCCCCAGGACAGCTGGAACGTGGGGACGGAGCGGGCGCGGTCGAACTTCGACCTGACCCATCGGCTCTCCGTCAGCTATTCCTGGGAGATTCCCGTCGGCCGGGGCCGGTCCCTCCTGGGGAATCAGGGGTGGTTTTCCAGCCTCCTCGCAAACTGGAAGAGCTTCGGGATCCTGACCTTCCAGACGGGGCATCCATTCACCGTGGCCCTGCTTCCGGAGATCGACAACAGCAACACGGGACGGTCGATACTGGGTTTCGGCGCCAACGACCGGCCTCACCGGACTGGCAGCGGAGGGATCTCCAATCCCGGTCCGAATCAGTGGTTCGACACCCGGGCCTTCGCCTTTCCTGCCTTTGGCAGTTTCGGGAACTCGGGAAGGAACGTTCTCGAAGGGCCCGGATACGCGACGGTGGACCTGTCGCTGGTGCGGGACACGAGGATATCCGAGGAGGCGACGGTTCAGTTTCGGGCTGAATTCTTCAACCTCCTGAACCGGCCCAATCTGCACCTCCCGGATCTGTTCCTGGGCTCGCCCACCTTCGGCCGGATCCTCTCCGCCGGCGAGCCCCGGCACATCCAGTTGGGCCTCAAGCTGTTGTTCTGAATCTCCAGCGCTCAGGCCCGGACCGAGAGGGTCCGCATCCGGTTGACGGCCATGGCCACCTCGTAGCGCCGGGGCCGGGCCAAGTTGCCCACCTTGAACGGAGACAGGATCTCCAGCCCTCCGGCGTCCAGATCATCCATGAGCCGGGCGAGAGCCTGCTCCAGGGTCAGATCGTCCCCAAAGTAACGTGTCGCCATATGGTGTATGGCGAGTCCGATGGCCCGGGTCTGTGAGGAATCCACCGGCGCAGCAAGAAGGAAAGGCAGCAAGAAGGAAAGGGACAGTCTCGATTCCCCGAACGGGAACGGTCCAACCCATCGAGCGGGCCGCGAAGCGAATCTACGGCATTCCCGAGTTCCGTTTCTACGCGATTGCGGATGGGATCAAGCAGGCTTTGTTTGGCCGGGCCGCCGGGATTGGACTGCCACGTCACGGTCCTTGTTCAAACCCGATTCCCCTGTTCTCCTGAACCGTCAAACCGTCAGAAAAATGGGGAAAGGCCAGAGTCTATTGGGTGGTTCCCGTGATCGGGGTCGTTCGGTGCCGCGGTGGCACAGTCCACGGTCGGCGATCAGGCGAGTCTACGTGACAAACGCGTTCGAACGCTGCTCCCGCAAGGAAAACAGCACTCCGCCCAGTTGGGGGATGGGGTGTCGGCGACGTCGATATCGACCTTGCTGCCGATAGGTCTCCAGCAGCTGCGCCACCTTCTCTGCCGGCCCGACGGCCAATCCGTCCGTCAGAAATCGCAAACGCCGGCGAAAAGCTCCAGGACGGATAAATCCACGTCGCTGCTCCTGATGGAGGATCCACCGGGGGATCGCGGCCTGGTCCTCCCGGGTGGGGACGGCTCCTCGATAGTACAAGCGAGCCCGGTAACTGCTGTACAGGTCCGTTCCGGGATCCGAGGGGAACAGTTCCTCCAGTGGAATCAGGTCTTGGTCCTTGCCGGTGAGTCGCCAGCGGGCCGAGCCCCACTTCCACTGCTCGGGCCTTTTGACCAGTCCGGCCCGGACGGCATTGAGTTCCACGTAGAGGATGGCGTCCTGGACGGCTTGGCGTCCCAGGAGTTCCGGGTTCTTGAAACGATCACCCCAAAAATGGCCTCGCCGTGCAAACTCGTGGTTGAACCACGTGGCATATTGCCCGTCCAAGTTCGCCATCAGTTTGGACACGTCAAATAGACGCTGGTTGAAAGCCGCCCATTGGGCGTCGGTCCAACGGGCGGTTGTCACCTCTGCTTTTCGTCCATAAAGTTTGTGGGCGCTCTCCCACAACTCCTCGCGGGACAAGAGGCGAGGCTTCTCAAAATGGACGATGAAGTGGAAGTGATTGCCCATGATCTGGAAAGCGGCCAAACGACACCGGTAGACATTGACGTAGAACAACATCATGTTCAGGAGTTTGCGACGGGCTTGGCGGTTTTCAAAGGGGAACCAATCGGTCCAGCCGGTGACTCGATTGGTGAGGTGATAGAAGGCGGCTTCTGAGCTCTTGTGTCGTGCGGTTCGGGCCATGGCCACGGTCCTCGGTTCACCGGACTCGGACTCAGCAGGGATGGGTTCGCACCTCTGATGACAACAACGATTCGGATCTGAGAAAGGCGAAGGAAACTCAAGAGAACGGAAAAACATGCCCGGAAAAACACATGCCCAGAAAAACTGACCATGCCCAGAAAAACAGACTGTCCCCTTCTGGACACGCGCGCATCCCGTCCTGGCCTCTGTCCGAAGGAAAGGGACAGTCTCGATTCCCCGCGCGCGCGATCCCCCGCGGGGCAGGACATTGAACAGGCATCATTCGGGCCGGACGACCGTGAGTCTCGACCCGACCCGTCCGCAGGAGAGACGCGCGCCCAGGTCCGAGTTCATGCCGTGACTCCGCCGGCTGGGAACCGACGGGAGAGCCGGTCAGGCCCGGACCGAGAGGGTCCGCATCCGGTTGACGGCCATGGCCACCTCGTAGCGCCGGGGCCGGGCCAGATTGCCCACCTTGAACGGAGACAGGATCTCCAGTCCTCCGGCGTCCAGGTCTTCCATGAGGCGGTCGAGGGCCTGCTCCAGGGTCAGGTCGTCCCCAAAGTAACGTGTCGCCATATGGTGTATGGCGAGTCCGATGGCCCGGGTCTGTGAGGAATCCACCAGTTGTTCCAGGGCGGACAGATCGACGTCGGCGCGGCCGTACGAGAGTTTTCGCAATCCCCGGGCGTCGATCTTGACTGCCCGCCTGCCCCGGCTGGCGTCGAAGCTGCGGGCGCGGGGACGGCGCCGGAGCACGCGCCCGAAGCGGTCACCCCCCTCCGGGCAGCGCCGGCTGGGCTGGGCCGCAACGATGGATCGGGCCTCGGCACTGACGTCCAGCGGACGATATTCGTCCATCATCACCACCGAGTCGGCCACGTCGAAATAATCTCCGGACCCACCCATGACCAGGATCGTGGAAACGCCGTAGTCCCGAAACATCTGCCGGACCTTGTCGATGAAGGGGGTGATGGGCTCCTTGGGCTTGGCCACCAACGCCTGCATCCGGGCGTCCCGGATGATGAAGTTGGTGGCCGAGGTGTCCTCGTCCATGAGCAGGAGGCGGCAGCCCATTTCCAGGGCCTCCACGATTCCGGCTGCCTGTGAGGTGGACCCGGATGCGTTCTCGGTGGAGAAATTTCCCGTTTCTCTGTCCAGCGGGAGGTTCCGGATGAAGGGGGAGAGATCCACCTTCTCCACGTAGCGCCCATCTTCGGCCCGTATCTTGAGGGCGGATTCGATGGTGACCACACCCTCCCGCCCGTCCCCGGGAATCTGGTTGTAGACGCCCCGCTCCAATGCATTCAGCAGAGTGGTCTTGCCGTGGAAGCCCCCTCCCACGACGAGAGTGACGCCCGGTTTCAGGCCCATTCCCCGAACCGGTCCCGCGTTCGGCCTTTCGAGTTCGACTTCCAGGTTCGCGGGAGATCGGAAATCGATCACCGGCTGTAAGGGTGTGGGAACGAGAGGGCGATCGTCCACGCCGGTACGGCGGGGCAGGGAGGACCCGTTGGCCACGAAGGCCACGAGCCCCCGCTCGTCGAGCTGGTTGCGCAGCGCTTCCTGATCTTCCACGACCTGAATCTGCCTCCGCAGTTTCTCCCGCGGCAGGCGGGTGAAAAAAAGGGACCGGCGAACGATCCGGGGGAGTTCCGAAAGCAGCATCTCCGCCGCCTGACGGCCACGGATCGACCGGCCGGCGGCGGGAAGACCGGCCGTGAAGCGGGCCTCCAGAAATCCGCGGTGGATGACGACGCTGTTGGCCTCCAGGACCTCCTGGTTCCCGCGATCGATCTCGAAGAGGCCGCTGCGTCCGGTACCCCGGCGCCCCGAGGCGGTCTCGCGAATGGCCCGATGAAAGGCCCGGGTCAGGAAGTCGGCCAAGGCGATGCGCCGGACCCGGTTGACGCTCAGGGAGTCGGGAAAGCCGGCTCGGCCCGACTCCACCCGCACGCTGATCCGGGAGGGCGCGGCAAACGGGTCCCCTTGAACGTGGTCGACCGAGAGCTGGAACTCGCCCAGATCGTACGTTCCCCGGATGTCCCGGTAGGCCCTGTAGCCGCGGCCGTCGATCCGTCTGAGGGTCGTTTCCAGATCCGCTCCCGTCGCCATGGGTGGTGACCTCGCCGAACACTCAAGCCGGTTTCCGCTCCCGGTCGATCACACCGCCCGGGCATCCGGCGGACCCACTGTACCCGCGCGTTCCGGGTATAATCCACCCGGTTCGGTGGCGTCTTTACGGGCTTGAGATATGAAGGTTTGGAACTCCCGGTGAAAGTCTCGTCGAGCACGGGCCGTACGCCTTGGGGGGTCTTGTCCTGGGCTCTCGGCGTCGTCCGGGGACTCTACGATTGGGTGCTCTCGTTGGCCCACCGGCGGTACGCGGCCGCCATTCTGTTTCTGATCGCTTTCGCCGAGTCGTCCTTCTTTCCGGTGCCTCCCGACGTGCTTCTGATCGCCCTGGCTTTGGGCGCCCCCGGCCGGGCCCTGGGTTTCGCGGCCATCTGTACGGCCGGGTCGGTGGCGGGAGGCGCGTTGGGCTACGCTCTCGGCCTGTACTTCTACGAGCTGGTGGGCCGGCCCATCATCGAGATCTACGGGGCCCAGAGTGCGTACCTGGAAGTCCAGGCGCTGTACCGGGAATGGGACGCCGTCGCCATCTTCGTCGCGGGCTTCACCCCGCTTCCCTACAAGGTCTTCACCATCGCGGCGGGGGCGTTCCGAATCGACTTCCCGACCTTCCTGCTGGTTTCGGCCGTCAGCCGGGGAGCTCGATTCCTGCTGGTCGGAGCTCTCATTCTTCGGTTCGGTCCCGGGGTGAAGCAGTTCATCGACCGCTACTTCAGTTGGCTGACCGTGGTCTTTGGGGTTCTCCTGATCGGTGGATTCCTGCTCCTGAAATATGCTATCTATTAGTCTTCCCTGCCTCGGGGCGTGGCGCAGTTTGGTAGCGCGCACGGTTCGGGACCGTGAGGTCGGAGGTTCAAATCCTCTCGCCCCGACCAGACACAATCTGGTTACCGAAGGCTTTTCTCAGCGTCGCCCGGAATCGGAACGGGCGAATCACGGGTGGATGTCATGGCTGCTCGCCGCTATCGATTGACGGGCCGGGTCCAAGGCGTGGGCTTTCGGTATTTCACATACAGGTCCGCCCAACTCCTGGGGGTGAGGGGTTGGGTCCGAAACCGGGAAGATGGGGACGTGGAGGTCCACGCCGAGGCTGAGACCACCACCCTGAAGGAGTTCGAAGCTCAACTGAGGTCGGGACCGTTCTTTGCCCGGGTGCTGGGCCTGGAGTGGACCAACGTGTCTCCGAGTCCGTTCCTGAACTTTTCCATCGAGAGGTGAGCCGTGGAGGAATTGAAGAAGAAAATCCGGGAGATCCCTGACTTTCCCAAGGAGGGTATCCTCTTCTATGACGTGACGACCCTGCTGAAGGACGCTGACGGGCTGCGTCAGGCCATCGATCTCATGGCGGCTCGCTATGCCGGTTCCGAGATCGACAAGGTGGTGGGGATCGAATCGAGGGGATTCATCCTGGCGCCGGCCATCGCTACCCGTCTGGGAGCCGGATTCGTCCCGGTCAGGAAGCCGGGCAAGCTTCCCGCCAAGACCCTGGAGGTCGCCTACGACCTGGAGTACGGGCAGGATCGTATCGAGATCCACGAGGACGCCATCGAAGCCGGAGAGCGGGTCCTCATCGTGGACGATCTGATGGCCACGGGTGGCACGGCCGCCGCCGCCGTGGAGTTGGTCCGCCGCTTGGAGGCAAACCTGGTGGGCGCGGCCTTTCTGGTGGAACTGGAGTTTCTTCAGGGGAGATCCAAGGTCCCCGGCGTGGAGATCTTCTCGCTCCTCAAGTACTGATCGCCGAACCCTTGCAAGTACCGGGCAGGTCTGGAAAAACCGAGGTCAGGCTTGGGGGACGGGGTCCGGTTCCAGGCGATCGATCTCGGACTGAGCCTCCGGGGCTTGGGTGCTGGTGGGGTAATCGTTCGTGATCTTCTTGTAGCTCTCCAGAGCCTGCTCGATATTGCCCAGAGCCTCGTGAGTCCGGGCGATCCGCATCAAGACGGTCTGCTCCGGGACCTGGGGAGTGGGGTCTCCCAGGAGCTGTTGGAGGTAAGTCAGGGCCTCCTCGTGATTCTCCTCCCCCAGTGCAATGTCCGCCAGGACGTTTCGTGACAGGTTTCTGACGTCGCTGTCGCCGCTGTTTTCCACGACCCATTTCAGATGCTGTCGGGCCTTCTCCCCGTCCTGGCTCTGCCGCTGAATCAGTCCCAGGTAATAGCGGGAGAAAAAGCCGAGGCGGGTGTCGGGGTAGTCGCTCGATACCTTTTCGAACTCCGCTTCGGAGGCCGCCCGCCGTTCCGATACGGTCTCGAAACGGTACTCCGGCGCCGGATCCCGGGACTGGTTCTGACCGTCAGGATCGGAGCCGGGTTCGGGAATCAATTCCTTGACCGGGGCGTGGTAGGTGTCCAGCGCCTCGGCGAACAACTTCTGAGCTTCCTGGATGGAGCTTTCGCGATAGCCCTCCCAGATATAATAACCCAGCAGGCTCACCACCACGATCCCCGATCCCGCCACCAACTGAGTCCGATTTCCCACCGTCCACTGGGAAATCCGGCTCAATATCGAGTAGATCCGGTCCTCTTGAACGATCTCCCTGCGCGTCAACCTGCGAGCCACAAAACAACCCTCCTGCGGTATTCAGTCAATTAGTCTTTTTTGCGCCTGGCAGGACTCGAACCTGCGGCACAGGGGTTAGGAACCCCTTGCTCTGTCCTTCTGAGCTACAGGCGCAATCACCAATAGTCTAGCATCCCCGGGCTGGAAGCCGCCACGGCATCGGCCCGGACAGATGACCTGCTTTCGACACCGAAATACGTTGACGGCTGATGGCGAGGATTGTAGAACACCCAGCGCTCGTGACCGCATCCCAGACTCTTTTCCTTTTGGTCGCAAACCACTAAATCAACCAGCCACGGAGGCCGAGTTTCGAGATGGGTAAGAATGTCAACTTGTTGTCGAGTGGGATCCTCCTCCTTCTGCTGAGCTTTACCGGCACGTTCGCTCAAAGGACGACGGCGGAGATGGTGGGGACGGTGACCGACGAAACGGGAGGCGTGCTTCCGGGCGTGGAGGTCGTGATCACCAATATGGACACGGCTCTGACCCGAAACACCGTCGCGGACGATTCCGGGAACTACCACGTCCGCCTCTTGCCGGTCGGCCGCTATTCCGTCAGCGGCGAGCTGGTCGGTTTCAAGAAGCAGGAGATCTCGGGAATCATCCTCCAGGTGGACCAGGTCGCTCGTATCGATCTGAGCTTGGAGGTCGGTGAAATCACGGAACTCGTGGAGGTGGAAGGCAAGGCGCCTCTGACCAAGACCGACGACGCCGACATTGGGATGGTGGTCGAGAACCAGCAAATCGAGGAACTCCCCCTCAGGGGCGAAAACTCCTTTGTCGACTTGGTCTCGCTTGACGCCGGAGCCGCCAAGGTATCCGGCCATTTGACCTCGATCTTCACCGACCTGTTCGGAGGAATGACGAACGCCTATGGTTCACCCCCGGACGGCTCGAGATTCATGATCGACGGCGTGGACGTCAAGGACACGGCCTATTCCCGGATCGATATCCGTCTGAGCGGCAACGCCACCCGGGAGATGAAGTCGCAGATGAACTCCCACTCGGCGGAGTTCGGAATGAACAGCGGCATCCAGGTCAACATGGTGACCAAGTCCGGGACCAATGAAATTCACGGGAACGTCTTCTGGGACCATCGCAACTCGGCGGTGAATGCACGGAATTTCTTCGATCCGTCCCGGGAAAGCCGGGTCCGCGAGGGTCTGTCCGAAGTCCCCATCCTGCAATTCAACATCTTCGGCGCCTCGGCCGGGGGGCCCATCGTCAAGGACCAGACCTTTTTCTTCTTCAACTACCAGGGGACCCGGGACAACAAGTCCCTCACGCGTCCGGCCAGCGTCCCCACCATGAAGATGAGAAACGGCGACTTTTCCGAAATACTTCCCGGAACGGTGATCAACGATCCGCTGACCGGCCAGCCCTTCCCGGGCAACATCATCCCCGAGAACCGGATCCATCCGGTGGCCCGCAACATGATGTTCGGAGTGGGTGAGGTCAACCCGCTTTGGCCCCTGCCCGATCGTCCCGGAATCGCCAACAACGTCCTGCCCAGCCGCGTCCAGGAGCAGGTGTTCGACCAGTTCGTCTTCCGCGTGGACCACAGCGTCACGGACTCGGACAACATCTACGTCCGTTACATTTACGACAAACAGGACCGCGTCCTGCGCTACAACAAGTTCCTCCACCAACTCCCCGACTACAACGACATTTTCTCCACGCCCGCCCACAATGCTCGGGTGGGTTGGACCAAGGTTCTGGGGGCGACGGCGGTCAATGAACTGAAACTGGGCATGAACCGCATGACCCAGACGCTGGAAGATGAGATTTACGGCACGCCGGTTCCGAAGCTCCTGGGAATCGAGGGGACGTCGACGCTGTTTCAGTACAATCCCTGGGTGGCCGTGACTGGATTCAGCCGGACCGGCACCCTCTTGAACGCTCCCAACAACCGGGTGGACAATACCTATCTCGCCGGAGATACGATTTCGTGGAACGTGGGTTCTCATGCCTTTGGATTCGGAGGCGAGTGGAGGGAGAGAGAGCAGAACGGGGGATCCCAACCCATACCCAATGGGTACTTCATTTTCGGCCCTTTCTACACCGGTTATGCCATGTCGGATCTGATGCTCGGGTATCACCGGACGGCCATCACGGGCCGGGAGGACGGTTTCGGAAACTACAGCCACAACAACGTCAGTATCCACTTCAAGGACACCTGGAAAGTCAGTTCCATTCTGACCCTGGACCTGGGTCTTCGCTGGGACTACTTTTCACCTTATACCGATTCAAGAGATCGAATCTCGCAGTTCGATCCGGTTTCGGGATCGCTGATTCTGGTGGGAGACCCGCGCCCCACGGACGCGTCCCACTATGCATTGCCGGCGGAGTACGGCGTTGCCGAGCGCATGCTCGATCCGTTGATCTCGGACGCGAGCTGGCCTCATGGAAGGCTGCTGCAGGCGCGTGACCTGAACAACTGGGCCCCCAGGGTCGGGCTGGCTCTTCGTCCCTTCGGCGGAAACGAGACCGTCATTCGAGCCAGCTACGGCATTTTCTACACCCCGTTTGACACCTTCTATATGCAGCGGGTCCGCTTCAACAAGCCCTTCGTGAATCAGCAGACCTTCGTGAATCAGTTGGACGATTCAGGTGTTCCCGTGTTCACCATAGACAGGCCGTTTCCCGCCGGCTCCGGAATTCCATCGTCGACGGGGCAGGGATTTCAGGCGGATTGGGCCCACGGTTACAACCAGCAGTACAACGTCACCGTGGAAAGAGCGCTCTCTCAGACGGCCGTCTTCGAGCTCGGTTACATTGGGAACAAGGGCACCAAACTGATCCGGGACGGAAACTTGAACCAGGCCCCTCCCGGTCCCGGTAACCGCGTGGCCCGCAGGCCCTACCAGAATTGGGCGACGGTCGGCTGGAGGCAACCCACCGCCAATTCCTCCTATCACGGCATGAGAGTCAATCTGAAGCAGGGATTCAGCAAGGGTTTCCTGGGCAACATTTCCTATGTCTATTCGAAATGGCTGGATTGTGGCGGCAACAACCTGTTCGCCGACCTGGGGGACAGCGTGAAGAGGGATCCTTTTGACTGCGCCGCGGAAAAAGGGCGCAGCGCTTCCGATTACCGGCAGCGGTTCGTCTACAACTTCGTCTACCAGATTCCGGTCATGCGGGGGTCCGGCCACGGATTCGCGGGAGCCATTCTGGGGGATTGGAACATCAGCAGCATCGGGACCTTTTCCTCGTCGGGTGCGGTGGACATCAGCAGCCCGTTCGACCCCGACAACTCGGGAGGAGCCAATCGGCCTGATCTCACCGGGGATCCCAACAGCGGCGCACCCCGCAACGCCCAGCAGTGGTTCAACACGAGGGCTTTCACGCGGGTCCCGGATCCTGCGGAAACGGGTGTCTACCGTTTTGGAAATGCCGGACGCAACCTCATCGACGGTCCCGGCTGGACCACCATCGATTTTTCGGTCTGGAAGTCGTGGCACGTTGCGCAGGAAGCGGCCCGGGTCGAGTTTCGTGTCGATGTCTTCAACCTCACCAATCACACGAATTTCGATCTCCCCAATACGCTTTTCACGGGTGGAGCCTTTGCGACGATGGGCAACGCCGGCAATTCGCGGCATCTGCAATTCGGCCTGAATATCGAGTTCTAGGAGTCTGCGCGGTAGAAATGATCGTAGCGAGAAAGTGGGGAATCGAGGCCGGATTTTCTCGATTTGGAGGTGCATAGTTGTTCTATTCGCCGAGAAATCGAGGAAATATGGACCGATTCTACCGCTTTCGCAGTAGATCAATTTCTGCGGCGCAGGCTCCTAGGGACATCGTCTTCGGCCCGGAAAGAAAACCTGTCGGCAAGTCCGTCTCGAAAGGTCTCGATAAGAAGGAGAAGTTGAAGATATGCTCTCTGGAGTTGAAAATCTGCTTTCTGTAAGCGAGCGCTCTTTCCCGTTGATCCTACCCTTGCTTCTGGGCGCCACCATGGTTCTCGCCATGGGGCAGAACGAGCGATCGAAACCTGAATATCAGGTGAAGTTCAAGATTCACAATCTGGTCCCCATGCAGGACGGAGTCCATCTCTCGGCGGATGTCTACCGTCCCGACGCTCCGGGCAAGTTTCCCGCCGTGCTCTTGATGACCCCCTACAACAACATGAGAGGCTCCAACGACATGGAGCACGCCCTGTACTTCGCCAGGCGCGGATATGCGGCCGTGCTGGTCGACTTGAGGGGACGGCACGATTCCGAAGGCGTATGGGATCCTTATGTGAACGATCCCAGGGACGGGTTCGACACCCACGAGTGGATCGGCAAGCAGGAGTGGTGCGACGGAAATCTGGGGACCTACGGGTACTCCTACCCAGGGTTCACCCAGATCATGCCGTCGGTTTACGGCAGCGAGTACCTCAAGTGCATGGTCCCGTCGGTCTGCCAGCAGACCAACTTCGGGCATCTCTACAACGACGGCGTGATGCAGCTCAACGTCACCTTCGTGGCCGGGTTCTTCTGGGCCGGTCACACCATGCAGTTTCTGCACGGACCAGGAATTACCGAGAATCCCATACTCGATTGGAACAAGTTCTTCTGGCGCCTGCCCCTGATCACCGCGTTGGACGATATCGCGGATCTGCCCTGGTTCCGGACCTGGATCAAGCATCCCACCTACGACGACTATTGGAAGGGCTACGGGGTCAAGGAGAAGTACGGACAGATCAAGGCGCCCGCCTATTTCATCACGGGCTGGTACGACAACCTGGTGCGTGAGAATTTCCGAAACTTCAACGGCTTCCGGAAAGAGGGCGGTTCCAAGGCGGCCCGCCAGACCAAGCTCCTGGTGGGACCCTGGACCCACAGCGTCAACAAACGCATGGAGACCTCGATCCTCGATTTCGGTCCCGACATCTACGTCGACATCCTGGATGAACATGTCCGGTGGTACGACTACTGGCTCAAGGGAATGAAGACCGGCGTCGACACCGAAGCGCCACTCAGGATTTTCGTGATGCGCGCCAACAAGTGGCGGGACGAGTGGGAATGGCCGCTGGCCCGGACCAAGTGGACCAAGTATTACCTGGATAGTGGAGGCTCGGCCAATTCACTTTACGGAGACGGCACACTCGGCACTTCCAAGCCTTCGTCGGATTCCGCTCAGGATACGTTCGATTACGATCCGGCGAATCCGGTGGAGACAGTTGGAGGCCAGACCGAATTTCCCGCGAGCCAGAGAGGCCCGCAGAACCGGCTGGTGGTCCAGAGGCGGCAGGACGTCCTGATCTATACGTCCGACCCGCTGTCGGAACCGATGGAAGTCACCGGGCCCGTCGAGGTCAAGCTGCATGCGGCCTCCAGCGCCGTCGACACCGACTTCACGGCGGTTTTGACCGAGGTCCTGCCCGACGGCCGGTCCGTCCACATCAGTGAAGGGGTTGTTCGAGCCAGCTTCCGCGACTCTCTGGAGAATCCAACCCATATCGAGCCGGGCAAGGTGTACGAATACACGATCCACATTTGGGAGACGAGCTGGGAGTTTCAGCCGGGAAGCAAGATTCGGCTGGAGATCAGCAGCAGTAATTTCCCCCGCTGGGCCCGCAATCTGAACACCGGTGCCGAGTTTGGCATGACCTCGGAGATGAAGGTCGCCACGCAGACGATCTATCACAACGAGATGTATCCCTCGCATGTGATTCTCCCGGTGATTCCCCGGTAATCCCGTAGAGAAGCTGGCAGATCGCGGAAAACGAGCAAACACCCTCTGACTACCCGATCTTAGACGGCACACGTCCGGCTGAATTCCCAATCCCGTGGATGATCCCAACATGGGGTCCCGGCGGCACGGGATTGTCATCATTCCAATTCAATGCATTGCGGTCTGCAATGATTGCAATCGCGTGTTTTCTCCTGTGCCATCAGCAATTTGCGCAACAGCCGCCGGACAGCCGGGTTGTGTTCTCCGACGTCACCCAGGCGGCCGGAATCGACTTTCTTCACGAGAACGGGCTATCGAAAGGGAAACTGATCGTCGAGACGGTCGGTTCCGGTGTGGCGTGGCTCGATTACGATAATGACGGCCATCTGGATCTTTATTTCGTGAACGGTTCAGTGATTGCCGAGAAGAAACCGTCACCTGGAAATGCGCTTTTTCGAAACGACGGCGCCGGGACTTTCGAAAACGTCACGGTGAAGGCCGGAGTCGCAGGCAATGGATCCTACGGCATGGGTGTGGCCGTGGGAGACTACGACAACGACGGCTGGCTGGACCTCTACGTGACCAACTATGGTCCCAATCAACTGTTCCGCAACCATGGGGACGGAACTTTCGGGGAGGTGGCCTCGAAGGCCGGTGTCGACAGCCGGCAGTGGGGGAGCAGCGCCGGCTTTTTCGACCTCGATCGCGACGGAGACCTCGACCTCTATGTCGTCAACTATCTGGATTACGATCCGGAAGACAGTCCCTACTGTGGACTGCCCAAGGAGGGTTACCGTCTCTACTGCGACATCCGCATGTTCGAGGGAGCGGCGGATCAGCTCTTTCGAAACAACGGCGACGGTTCATTTTCCGACGTGTCGAGTTCCGCGGGGATCGCCAATCCGGCCGGCAAGGGCCTGGGGTTGACCTTTTCCGACTTCGATCGAGACGGCTATCCGGACATCTACGTCGCCAACGATACGATTCGGGATTTCCTGTACCGCAACAACCGGGACGGCACGTTCTCCGACGTCACTTACGCCGCCGCGGTCGGTTTCGACGGCAACGGCGAACCGCAGGCGGGAATGGGTGTGGACGCGGCCGATTTGAACCAGGATGGTCTGCCGGAGATCTTCGTTACGAATTTCGCGTACGAACTCAATGCGCTTTACCGGAACGGTCCCGGCCTTCTCTTTGAAGAGGTTGCGGAGAGGGTGGGACTAGGCTCCGGACTTCTTCCCTTGGGATTCGGAACCAAGCTCTTCGACTATGACAATGACGGCGACGTGGACATCTACGTTGCCAACGGACACACCGAAAACAACGTTCATCTCTATTTTCCCAACCTCACCTACGCTCAGACGGATCTCCTCTACGAGAATCTGGGCACGAACTTCCTCGATGTCTCCGCCAAGAGTGGGACCCCATTCAGTCGGCCGGCGGTCGGACGGGGGGCGGCGGTTGCAGACTATGACAATGACGGCGACCTCGACATTGCGTTGTCCAACTCGGGCGAGCGTGCGGTTTTAATGAGAAACGAGGGGGGAAACCGCAACAACTGGATCGCAATCGAGGCTCGCGGCCGGGAGAGCAACTCCTTCGGCCTGGGTGCCGGCGTGCGGATTGAAACGGAGCAGGGAATTCAGGTGAGGCAGATCAACAACGTGGCGAGTTACCTGAGCGCCAACGACCTCCGGGTTTATTTCGGCTTGGGCCGGCAACGACAAGTCAAGAGTATCGAGTTGAACTGGCCCAGCGGCAGGAAGCAGGTTCTTTCGAAAGTACGTGCCAATCAGATCCTGCAAGTCACCGAGCCGTAGTCTCAACGCCCGCCCGCCGGCTCCGTGTACCCCAATTCTTTTGCTCTGGAAGCATGTCTCTGCGACTTGGCCCGATCACCGGTCGATGCGAACAGCCGGGCCAGCCGCTGGTGGGCCTCGCCATGGTCGGGGTCGAGCTCCAACACTCGAAGATAAGAGCGGATCGCGTCCGCCGGTGGGCCCTTGGCGTCGAACGCACGGCCCTTTTCCAGGTAGACCTCCAACTCGAACTCCAGGTACTTCCGGGAAGCCGAGAATCCGCCGGCGTAGGAGAGAGCCGAGTCCAACTCCGCGAGGGCCGAGTCGGGTCGACCCGTGAGGCGAAGGGCGCGGGCCAGTTCCAGGCGCCCTTCCGGAACCGCGGGACTGATTTCTACGGCCTTCCGAAGCAGCTCGGTGGCCTTCTGCAGGACGCCCTCTTGCAGGTAGACGGAACCCGCCTTGAGAACCATGTCGGAGGTGGCGCCCTGCAAAGAGATGGCGCGGTCCAGTCGGCTGAGAGCCTCTTCCGTTTCACCTCGATCCAGGTGAGCCAATCCCAGGTAGTAGTGGGCTTGAGCCAGGTCCGGGTCCAGTATGACGGCCGACTCGTTCTGCCGAATCGACACCCGAGGATCCCCCAACTGCCGATTCGCTTCCCCCAGGAGAGAGAGCAGTTCAGGTGTGTTCTCAGTGGTCTTGAATCGCTCTTCCAGGGTCTCCTTGGCCTTTCGGGCCCGGCCCAGATC
Organism: Acidobacteriota bacterium; assembly: GCA_965263035.1. GTDB lineage: Bacteria > Acidobacteriota > UBA6911 > RPQK01 > JAJDTT01 > JAJDTT01. Next base: position 788,019 of record OZ253580.1, on the reverse strand, counting down.
GAGATAGACGCGGGCCAGATGAAATCGGGCACTGGTATTGTCGGGATCGATGGACAGTGCCTGCCTGAACTCCCCCTTCGCTTCGCCGATCATGCGATAGGAGCCAAGGAGCCGGTAGACGTAACCCAGCATCAGGTGGGCGCCGGCCGACCTCGGATCGTGCGTGAGAGCCGCCTTGAGTTCCTTGATCGCTTCCTGGGTCTTGCCCTGATTCAGATACCTCGAACCGAGTCGTAACGCCTGTCTGGAGTAAGCCTGGTTTGCGGCTTTCCGTTCCAGTTTCCGGACCACGACGTAGCCCAGACCCGGGTCAACGAAATGAGTCATCGAACCCGGCGGAATTCCTTCCACCTGCCGGCGCAACTCCCTGCTGAGGTCGTCGATGGATATTTGGCCGAGATAACCGCCGCCGTCAGCGGTGGGATGGTTGGAATTTCGGCGCGCGACGCCGTCGAATCGAGTGCCCGATTTCAGTTCTGACAGAACGTCGTTCAATTGGGATTTGGTGGCGACCGTGATGATCTGCAGATCGACGAGTGAGTCGTCCCGGACTGCCCCGGCCAGACAAGAGGAGAAGACCCAAACTGCAAACATGACGCGTGCGAGTCTTGGTGACACCGGGCAGATCCTTTCAAAGGCGGCGACGGAGCGGCGGTGGAGCGACGGCGGAGCGGCGGTTTCCAGCCGCCGTCCTCCGGAAGATAGAGTGGGGGACAAGAATGCCCCCCTCCCACCGTCCCCCCTCCCACCTTGCTTCAGCCAGGATCCCGATACTATACTCCCAGCCAATTTTGTGTTTCCAGGGAAGCATTTGGCATCCCCGGAGCCATTCCTAAGACTTCCGGAGAATAGATGTTTGCAGGAACGTGGAGCCGGGTTCTGATCCTGTCGGCTCTGGCCTTTTTTGTTTCGATCGTCGCCGCCACGGCCCAACCAGGATGGGAACCCGGCCCTGAGCAGTATGCGGTTAAAGTCAAGATCAACGTGAAGGTCCCGATGAGGGACGGAGTCAATCTTTCTGCGGACATCTACCGTCCCGACGCGTCCGGGAAGTTTCCCTGTCTCTTGCTGCGGACCTACTGGGGCAACAACATCGGCCCGCTGAAGGTGCCCTGGGGACTCTATTTTGCCCGCCGCGGTTACGGAGTCGCCCTGGTCGATGTGCGGGGACGCTATGACTCCGAGGGTGTGTGGGAACCCTACGTCGATGAACCGCAAGACGGCTACGACACCCAACAGTGGCTGGGACAGCAAGACTGGTGCAACGGAGCGGTGGGAACGTTCGGACGATCCTACGACGGCTTCACGGCGCTCATGTCCGCTCCACTGGGCAGCCCCTATCTGAAATGCATGGTCCCGGCGTCCAACCAGCAGACCAATTTCGGCCATCTCTTCAACGACGGAGTTCCCCAACTGGGTGTGATCTTCATGGCCGGAGTGTTTCTCGCGGGCCATACGTTGCAGCCCAACATATCCCGCTTCGCCCACGGAGAAGTGACCGTCAACTACGAGGAGGTGTTTCGGCGGCTCCCCCTCATGACTGCCTTGGACGACTTGGCCGAGGGCTCGTACTACCAGGAGTGGCTGAGCCACTGGACCTATGACTCTTATTGGAAGTCCTATGGGGTCAAGGAAAAATATGGCCAGATCACGGTCCCGGCCTATCTGATGAGCGGATGGTACGACAACTTGGTGCACGAAGCGTTTCGCAACTTCGAAGGCATGCGCAAGGAAGGCGGCTCGGAGACTGCAAGGAAAGGAACCAAGATCCTGGTGGGTCCCTGGGCTCACGGCGGCTATCGAATGGCAGATGGAAAAAGCGTCACTTTTGGCGACGGCATCGATCTACGGGCGGTCCACCTGAGATGGTATGACCATTGGTTGAAGGGGATCGAAAACGGGATCGATCAGGAAGCGCCGATACGCATCTTCGTGATGGGGGACGACCGGTGGAGGGATGAACAGGAATGGCCCTTGGAACGGACCCAGTGGACGGATTACTATCTTTCCAGCCGCGGGAGCGCTAACTCTCTTCATGGAAACGGCCGGCTTTCTTCTGAACCGGACCTCTCCGCCGCCCCTGCGGATTCCTACCGATACAATCCCCATGATCCAGTGCCGACATTGGGAGGACAGATTTCGACCCATGGTGATCTGAAGGGTCCGAGAGACCGCCGTCCGGTCCAGAGAAGAGACGATGTCCTGGTGTATACGAGCCCACCGCTGGACCGGGACACGGAAGTTACCGGACCGGTGGAGTTGAGGCTGTACGCGGCCTCAACCGCCAAGGACACGGATTTCACTGCAACGCTGACTGACGTCTATCCGGATGGACGGGCCATCCATATCTGCGAAGGGATTCAGCGGGCTGCCTTCCGGGAGTCTCTCGAGAACCCGAGCCTGATCGAACCGGGGAAGATATATGAGTATCGCATCAGTCTCTGGGAGACCAGCACCGTCTTCAAAGCGGGTCACCGAATCCGGCTCGAGATCTCCAGCAGCAATTTCCCCCGCTATGCGAGAAATTTGAATACGGGCAATCGCCTGGGCGCCAGCGCCGAAACGAAAATTGCGGAGCAGACCATCCACCATGATGGCCAGTACCCGTCGGCACTGGTTCTTCCCGTCATTCCTCGTTGAAACAGGGTAAAGAACCGGCCGCAATCGCCGTCACCGGTCAAATATTGTCCTGAAAGGACGTTTCTTGAAGATCAGCGACATCAAGACGACTTTCTTGAATCTCCCCCACAGAGAGCCGGAGTTCGTGTCCACCGGTTATCGCTTGGGGACGACCGAAATTCTCATTGAAGTGGAGACCGACGAAGGCATCACGGGGCTGGGAGAGTGCATCTGCCGGCCCAACTCACAAGTCATCGAAGCGGCCATCCTGTCCGCCAAGCCGTTCTTGCTGGGACGGGATCCCAGAAACATCGAGCGCATTCTCAATGATCTGAAGAGCCTCGGGAACTGGAGTTTTTTCGAACGTGTCGGAAACGTGATGATGGGAGGAGTCGAAACCGCTCTCTGGGACATCATGGGGAAGGTGTCCGGCCAACCGCTCTACTACCTGCTCGGGGGGTTGCTTCGGGAGCGCATTCCGATCTTCTACTATCTTCTCCGCTTCCCCCTGGACGAGATGGTCCGGAGGGCCAGGCAAGCGGTTTCCGAGGGCTACCAGACCATCTTCTTCAAGGGGATTATGTACAAAAGTGACGAAACCCTGGCCCTCAATCCCTCTTCTCCGGCCGTTCAATCCACTCAACATCAACGGGTTGGAACATGGCTTGGAACAACTCATCGAAGGAACAGTCCAGTTTGACTTCCTCCTCCAGTTCCACCTTGGAGGGTTGATAGGACGACTTCACCAGTTTGACCTTTCGGGGCTTGGGCCGTTGGCGTTTCATGTGCAGTCCAGCAGGCTGCGTTGTGTGGATAGCGGCTTTCCCGCGTAGGGGTGTGTCATCAGGGGAAGTGCTGGAAACCTGTGGTCAAAGGATTCCGCAATCGACCACGTTCGGCAAACGCCCGGAATGGGGCGAGGTCTCCGCCCTGGTCTGAATACAGAATATTGTAATCTTGATTCGAGTTGAAAGGGGGGTCCAGGTAAATCAGGTCAACGCACTGGTCATCCCACTGGGACCTCCAGTCCAAACCGTCTCCGTAAATTAACCTCCCAGGCTCCAGGCTCACCCCACCAGGTCCTTGTAACGCAGCCACTTCCCGTTCATCCGGCCGATGACGTGAGCCATCTGGTCCAGCGTGTCCTTGTTTCTCATGTTGTGACGGCCTGCAAACTCCCCGATGTAGCGGTGAAGATGCGCTCTGGAAATCTTGTGGAAAGTTCCAGTGTGCGCCCTTTTGAGCATCGACCAGAACGACTCGACGCCATTGGTGTGAACCGGACCCCTGACGAATTCCAGGGCTGAATGACGGACCGTTTCATGGTTCTTCAGAGAAGAATATGGGCGGGCGTCATCCGTGTAAACCGTCGTTCCAAGCTGCGTGTTGTCCAGCACGTAACCCTGGAGGGTCTTGGCCGTTGTGTCCTCGACAACCTGGGCCCGGACCTCGTTGGTCTGCCGGTCCTTGAGTCCCACAACCGCCGTTTTGCCCACCGGCCCGCGTCCCGTCAGTTGCTTCCGTTTCTGGTTGCTCATATTCCGACGCTTGCCACCGAAATACGATTCGTCCGCCTCGACCGGGCCGAAGAATCGGATCGTCGGGTCGTCGTTCCAGGTCTCCCGAATCCGGTGAATCAGGTGCCATGCCGACTTCTGAGTGATGCCAAGATCACGATGCAGTTTCATACTGGAGACACCCTTCAGGTGAGTCGAGACGACATAGATGGCATAGAGCCAGCTCCGGCACCCAAGTTTGGAGCAAGCCATGGGCGTCCCGGTCTTGACGCTGAACCACTTACCGCACTCCTTTTCACGGCAGCGATAAGGCATCGTCCGGTGCTTGGTCTGGGTCTGAACGTTGACCGATCCGCAACGGGCGCAGCAGACCTCATCGGGCCACCGCTTCTTCGCGACCCATGCTTCTGCCGCCTTGTCGTTCGGGAACTTGGCAAAGAACTGACTCACCGAGAGTCCCTGACGGAAGTGCTTTCCAGGTGCCTTATGTCTTTTCATATCAACCCCTTACAGCTAACACTATACAGCATGGCGCTGACATTTCTCGTCACTATTGTATATAATCCCCTTCTTCAAGGTCGGGGGCGATATGAACGGCGACATCGCCGCCATTGAAGCGGTCCGTGACGCCGTCGGGACGAATGCCAACATCCGGGTTGACGCCAACGAGGCCTGGACCCCGGGTACGGCGATCCGCTTCATCAAACAGATGGAGAAATTCGATCTGGAGTGGGTCGAAGAGCCGGTGATCATCAACGATCTGAACGCCCTGGCCCACGTTCGACGCTCGGTCAACACCCCCATCGCCGCCAATCAGTCGTCATGGACCCTGTACGACGCCAAGCGAATCCTGCAGGCCAACGCGGCCGACGTTTTGGTCATCGATCAGTGGCAGATGGGCGGGTTGCTCTTCTACAAGAAGGCAGCGGCGTTGGCCGAAGCCTACGGCGTCGGGGTCAATCATCATTCCTGGGGAGAAACCAGCGTCGGTCACTTCGCGGGCTTCCATGTTGCCGCCTCCAGCCCCAACTTCCTCTACGCCAATCAGAGCTATCTCATGATGCGGGAGGACGATATCATCCGGGGAGGCCCGCCCAAGATCGAGCAGGGCTGCGTGGAGATTCCACACGGCCCCGGGATCGGAGTTGAGCTGGACCGGGAGGCGGTAGGAAAGGCTGCCGAGCGTTATCGGCGTGACGGGCCCTACGCGGCCCGCGAAGGGCGTGACGACCTTCCGGTCACGCTCATTCCTCAGATGTAGGTTCGACTCATGGACAAAGCCGGCCGCCAACGCGATTCTTCGGTGAACTTGGCTCAACTCGATCGGAACGAGCCCTCCTGGCGGAGTGCGGTGATCGGATTCATCCTCATATTCCTGGGAGTGGGCCTCTTCTATATCTTCTGGATTCTTCTGTTTCACCTGGTTTCTCCATGAACGAGATCCTCTGGCCTCTGGTCGCCGTCTACCTGATGGTCGTGTTGGGGATCGGCGTCTGGAGCGCGAAGCGGCGCGTTACGACCTATGAGGACATGACCGTCGCCGGCCGGAGCGTGGGCCCCTGGCTGATCGCCTGCTCGGTGGCCGCCACCTGGATCAACGGCGTGACCCTGATCACCATTACCGGTTTCGGCAAGAGCTTCGGTCTCAGCTCCTATTGGCACACCAGCGCCGTCGGGATTGGCACCTTGTGGATCGGGATCTTTCTCATTCCCCGAATGTGGAAGCTCCGGGTCATCACCACTCCTCAGATCCTGGAGCGCTTCTTCGGTCCGACGCATCGCCTGGTGGCGCTGTTCGTGGCGATGCTGCGTGATTTCGGCGCCACGGCGGGGACCATCGGCGCCACCGCCATCGTGACTTCCTCGGCGCTCGATATCAGCATCTTCACCGCCCTCGTGCTGACCTATTTCATCACCGTCCTCTACGTGGCGCTGGGGGGGATGTGGGCGGTTCTGCTCACCGATGCGATCCAGTTCTTCATCATCGTGCTCGGGACGGTGCTGCTTCTCGTCCTGTCCATTATGAATCTGGGCGGTCTGGGGGCAATGGTGGAGAAGGTCGACGAGCCGGCGCTGTTCTCCTTCACGGGCAACTTCGACGCACTGGAGATCCTGGGCTGGTTCTCCATGGGCTTCTTCCTGGCCTGCGGGTACCAGAGTCTGGCGCAGAGAGCCTTTTCGGCATCCAGCGCCGCAGTGGCGCGCCGAGGGTTCATCTATGGCGGGTTCCTGACCATATTGTGGTACATCATTCCGGCCCTGCTGGGCCTGGTCGGGATCGCTTTTTTCGGTAAGGACGTCGAAGCCGACCAGGTTTTCTTGAATCTTTCCGGTCAGTTGGCGGGGCCCTATCTGGGGAGCATCATTTTCATTGCCATCCTGAGCGCCAACATGTCGACCTTGAGTTCCACCATCGGGACCATGGGATCGAACGTGACCGTGGACATCTATCAGAGGTTCATCGATCCCCACGCCGGCGCGTCGCGGATGCTCCTGGTGTCCCGACTGAGTATTCTGCTGACCGCGGTTCTGGCTTGCGTCACCTACTACTACATTCCGCTTCTGTTGGAGCTCTTCTTTGCCGGGGGCCGGCTGGTGGCGGGCTCGCTGTCGCCGGTCCTGATCGCCATCCTTCTTTTCCCGTCGATGCGCAAGAAAACCCGGACGGTGTTGACCGCGCTGACGGTCAGTGCGGTGGCGGTCATCGTCGCTCAGGCCGTCACGCCCCGGGAGCTCAAGGCGGGAGCCAGCTTTTTCATCTGGGTGTTCGACCCGGTGCTGATTGGCGTGTTGATATCAACCCTGATCCTGGTGGTCGGCAAGCGGCTGGAGAGCGACGGTTGAGGCTCGCCGGTTTCAACTGAGAGTTGAAGGTGTGAGCCGATCCGAGGAACGGAGAGAAAGAATCATGCCGTATCGACTCGCCGGTCTCAGAGGGTGCCTTCCCTGGCTCCTGATCGTGATCGGGACCGCAGGCTGTTCCGTTTCGGACCCGGCCGAAGTGAAGGAAGAGCCGTCGTCGCCAATTGACGGCCTGAGCGAGGCCCTCAGCTTTCATGCCTCCTTTGACCAGGGCGTGGACGCCGATTTCTCCCGTGGCGATTCGCAGATCTACTCGGCACCGAAGTACGACCAGCTCGATTCGGCATCGGCCGGCATCGGCAATCCGGACATCGCCCTGGAAAACGGTGTGGGCCGCTATGGAGACGCACTCAATTTCAAGCGGAGCCACAAGAGCGCCCTGTTCTACAGGTCCGAGAAGAACGTAGCCTACTCAACCGAAGACTGGGCCGGCACCATCTCTTTCTGGCTCAATCTGGATCCGGACGAGGATCTCGAGCCCGGCTATTGCGATCCCATCCAGGTGACGGACAGCGCCTACAACGACGCTGCGATCTGGGTGGACTTCAGCAAGGACCCGCCGCGGGATTTCAGACTTGGAGTCTTCGGGGATCTCGAGATTTGGAATCCGCAGAAAATCTCCCCAAATGACAATCCCGATTTCATGAACCGACTGGTTGCGGTCACACGTCCTCCGTTCACGCGCGGCAGTTGGACCCACATCGTGATCACCTACACCGGCCTGAACAATGAGGCCGGCGGGACGGCCCGGCTCTATCTCGACGGCCGTCTACAGGGGGCCACCGAAGGGATTCAGGAACCGTTCACCTGGGATCTTCCCGCCAGTACGATCAGGTTGGGGATCAACTACGTCGGCCTGTTCGATGAGCTGGCCGTGTTTGACAGAGCCCTCAGCGACGATGAAGTTCGGCTCCTCCACCAACTTGAGGGCGGCGTGGCGGCGCTCTACTAAATCGAAGAGGGCGTCAACTGCATTCCACCGGTAAACCGGGCAATACCGTCCGGGTTCCACTCCAGCCCGAGACCGGGACCGTCCGGAATGGGAATCATGCCGTCTTCGTCGGGATGAATCGGAACGGCCAGCAGCTCTTCGATGTAGGGGGCCGGCGTAATGTATTCGACCCAGCGAGCACAGGGGACGGCCGCGACGAGTTGCAGGTCCGCTGCCAGGCCAATCGCCGTATTCCAGCCGTGGGGAACGAAACGGATCGAGTGATCGTCCGCATACTGGGCAATGCGAAATTCCTCGCTGATTCCGCCGACTTTGGTGACGTCGGGCTGGATATAGTCCACGGCTCTCCGTTCGATCCACTCGATAAATGACTGCCGCCGGGTGAAGACTTCACAGCCGGAAATGGGCAGCGGCGCGTTTTCGGTCAATTTCACGTAACCCTCGAGATCATCCGGCCGCAACGGTTCCTCGAACCAGGCAATCTCGTGGTCCGCCAGCATCCGCGCGGTCTGCAGTCCCCATTTGTAGCCGTGAGGCCAGAAGGCATCCGAACCGCCGGCGTCCACCATCAATTCGATACCGGGACCCACCGTTTCGCGCGCGGCCTTGACGATGGCTTCATCGGTCTGCCGGTCGCGGCGGCCGAACGGGCCCCACCCGATCTTGAAGGCCCGGAATCCCCGGCTGAGCCCGTCTTCCAGCGAGGCTCGCAGGATTTCGGGTTCATCCATCAGCAGGGAACCGTACGGTTTGACGTGATCGCGGTAGCGGCCTCCCAGGAGCCGGCTGATGGGCTGGCCGGTGACCTTGCCGAGAATGTCCCAGAGAGCGATGTCGATGCCCGATACGGCATGGGTGACGGCTCCCCCGCGGCCCTGCCAGAATGTCTGCTGGTGGCAAGTTTCGGAAGTCGCCGTCGGATCCAGAGCGGAGGCGCCGATCAGGAACGGCCGCATCACTTCGATGGCGCCCCGGATCAGCCGTTCCGAAGTGAATACGCTGCCCACTCCGGTCACGCCTTCGTCGGTAATGACCTCGACCAGCGTGTGCAGGTTGTTCTCGAGATCGGAAAACTTGTCATCCCATCCGCCATCGGGAGTTTCGCCGCGGAGCGGCAGCAGACGGATGTCCTGAATCTTCATCGGAATCCCATGCTTTGGACTAGGGGCCGGGATGCGTCTATCGGCTGTCGCCGGGACGGTACGCCATGGAGGGTGAATTTCTGATTTGCCGCATCACAATTCGTGCACGGCCACCGAATTCTCATTGCGGAGCCGATGACGCAGAACTGCCGTGGCCCTGTGGTCCACGGCCAGATCGTCGCCGAAAGCCACGCCATAGTCATCGCGAGCCGCTTGGATCGACACTTTCTCGTTCTTGACGTCCCGCTGAACGGCCTCCGGGGGCCGATCGAGGGGTTCGCCCCAGCCACCGCCCCCAGGCTGCCGATGGTAGAGCACGTCGCCTTCCTTCAACGTGCTCGAAATCATGACGGGAAGGACTTCCTGGTCTCCATCCCGGGTCAGAACGGTGAGAGAACCCGTTCCAGGTTTCCCCGAGTAGAGTCCATAAGGCAGGTGGTCGCGCCGGTCGGAACGGATGGCCAAGTGGGTCTCGCCCTCCAGCAACTCCCATTCCCGTTCGACGGCCAAGCCGCCGCGGTACCTTCCGGCACCTCCCGAGTCTCCCACCAGGCCGTAGCGCCGGATGCGGAGCGGGTACTCGGTTTCGGCGTGCTCTACGGGTATGTTGCTGGCGACGTTGATGGGATTACAGAGGCCGTCGTTGCCGTCGCGGTCAGGACGGCCGCCCCAAGTTCCGGTCATCAGTTCGTAGTAGACATAGGGCGACCGGTCCTTTCGCATCCCCCCGATCACCACCAACGTGTTGCCTCCTTCGCCGGCGGCCAGAATCCGGTCGGGCAGCAGCCCGGCCAGCGCACCGAAAATCGCATCGACCATGCGAAAGCCGGTCACGCCGCGCATCGAGGAGGCCCCGGGCATCACGACGTCGACCACGGTACCGGGCTCGGTGATGATGTTCAGGGGCTTGAACATGCCGGCGGTATTGGGCACCTCATCCCGCATCGCGCAGCGGACACAGACGGCTACCGCGCCTTCGGTAAATGAGAGCGTGCTGTTGAGCGCACCTCGGACTTGCGGAGCGGTTCCGGTGAAATCGGCCGTCAGGGTGTCGCCTTCGATAGTGATCTTCACCTGGATACGCACCCTGGGCCCACCGACACCATCGCTGTCCATGTAATCGGTGAAGGTGTTGCTGCCGTCCGGCCAGGCGGCGATCTCGGCGCGCATCAGGCGCTCGGTGTACGCGATGAGATCGTCGGCACAATCGGCAAAGGTCTCGGGACCGTGACGCTCCACCAGCGACTGGATGGCGCGAGCACCGATATTGCAGGCCGCGACCTGGGCCCGGAGGTCGCCGATGGTCTGTTCGGGAACCCTGACGTTGGTTCGCATCAACTCGAAGATCGTCACGTCGGGTTCCCCCTGGTGGTAGAGCTTGAGCCAGGGGATGCGGAATCCTTCCTGAAAAATCTCCGTATTGTCACACGCCGAGCTTCCGGGCAGACGTCCTCCCAGATCGAGGTGATGGGCCGTACTGACGGCAAAGGAAACGCGACGGCCCTCGATGAATATGGGCTTGACGACGTAGATGTCGGGGATGTGCATTCCTCCGCCGAAAGGATCGTTCATGATGAAAACGTCCTCCGGCTCCATGTCGTCGCCGTACTTGTCCAGCAGGGTCTCCATGGCGTGGGGGACCGATCCCAGATGCAGGGGGATCGTCACACCTTGCGCGATCATCTCGCCTCGGGCGTTGCACAGTGAGGTGGAGTAGTCGAGACAGTCCCGGACGATCGTGGAGTAAGCGGTCCGATAGAGCGCCAGTGACATTTCGTCGGCGGCCGACGAGAGGGCGTTCTGAATGATTTCACGAGTGATGGGATCGATTTCGGTCATCGACGAACTCCAGGTTCAGATTCCCCTGTGGGTCCAGCCAGGCGCGGGCGTCGGGCGGTACGACGATGGTCGAATCGTATTCGTCGATCAACAGGGGACCATTTTGAGGGTCTGTCAGGTCGCTTCGGCCCAGAACGGGCGCATCCATCACGGTTCCGGAAAAACAGGCCCTCCGGCTGGGCGCCCTGGCGCCCAGATACTCGGCCGGCTTCAAGGCTCCCTCCTGACGCGGCTCCCCGGCCCGGCCGATCAATCGGACGGCCACCACTTCGATGGGATTGTCGGGATCGGAACGGTGTCCGTAGAGTTTCTCGTGCTCCGCGACGAAATCAGTGCACAGGTTTTGGACGGTGTGGCCGCTGATCTCGCCTGCGGTGATCTCCAAGCGAATCTCGGAGGTCTGCCCCTTGAAGCGCACGTCACAGGCGGCCGACAGCCGGACCTGTTCGGCCGGAAAGCCTTCGGCCTTGAACTGGGACAGCATGCTCCGGCGCATCTCGTCGCTCACGTTCCGAAGCGCCGTTGCCGTCAAATCCGAACCGGAGTGCAGACAGCTCCGGACGTCGTGGTGCTCGATTCCCGAAAAGAGCAGTCCCAAGGCGCTGAACAGGCCCGGCAGCGCAGGAACGATCACTCGGCTGATGCCCAGTTCACGCGCCAGGCCCGCAGCATGGATCGGCCCGGAGCCCCCGAACGCCATCAACACGAAATGGCGCGGATCGCGGCCGCGTTCGGTGGAGACGGCCCGCAAGGCCCTCATGGTGCGGGCATTTCCGATGCGATGGATGCCTTCGGCCGCCTGAATGAGATCCAGGCCCAGAGGCGCTGCGATCTGGTCGGTAATGGCTCTCTCGGCGGATTCGCGATCGATGCTGACCTGGCCGTCCGCCAGATCGCCGGGCCGGATGTAACCCAGGACCACGTTGGCGTCCGTCAGGGTGGGTGCCTGGCCACCCCGTTGATAGCAGACGGGGCCGGGCACGGCGCCGGCACTGCGCGGACCGACACGGAGGCCACCGGCTCTGTCCAGGTAGGCGATACTCCCGCCACCGGCGCCGACCTCCGCGATATCGATGCTGGGCGCCCGAATCAACTCGCCGCCGCCGCCCACGAGCCGGCTGACGACGGAGAGCGAGGAGCCGACCTCGTATTCCGGACTGTAGTCGATCTTCCCGCCTTCGATCATGGAGGCTTTGGCTGTGGTTCCCCCCATGTCCAGTGTCACGACGTTTTCGATCCCCAGACGGCGGGCGGTAAAACCTGCGGCCAGAACTCCCGCCGCCGGGCCCGATTCCAGCACGAACACCGGACGCCGCGCCGCATTGTCGTCCGGCGTCAATCCGCCTGCGGACTGCATGATGTGCAGCGGGGCATCGATTTCCAGATCGTGAAGCCCGTGCCGCAGGGCATTCAGGTACACGTGCATGATGGGCCGCACGTAAGCGTTGACCACTGTGGTTGCCGTTCGTTCGTACTCCTTGCGCTCCGGCAGCACCTCGTGCGAAAGCGACACGGGCGTGTGGGGAAAGTGCCGGCGCAGAAACCGGCCCACGACCATCTCATGCTGGGGATGCGCGTACGAATGAATGAAACAGACGGCGATGGACTCGACCGCCTCGGCCTCGAACTGCTCCTTGATACGCCACAAATCGGCTTCATCCAGCGGCACCAGGACGGTGCCGTCGGCCGCAATCCGCTCGTCGACCTCGAAACGGAGATAGCGTTCGACCAGAATCTTGGGTTTGTCGAAAAACACGTCGTAGATCTGGGGAGCCCGGATGCGGCGCAACTCCAGCACGTCCCGGAAGCCCTTGGTGGTGATCAGGGCCGTCTTGGCGCCCCGATGCTCCAGGACGGCGTTGGTGGCCACCGTGGTTCCGTGAGCGACCTGAGTCACGGCGGGACCGCCGGTTTCGCTCTCGCGCAGAAGACTCGCGCTGGCAAGCAGGACCGCCTGCTCGAAGTCGGGGGGAGTCGACGGCACCTTCTGGCTCCAGATTCTGCCCTCGGCGTCCAGCAGGATCACGTCTGTAAACGTACCGCCAACGTCGGCGCCAATCCGGATGTGTCCGTGTTGCTCACTCATAGTTGGATGACAAACAGGATTAGTGATTATCTTGGGTGTCTTGCTGGATCGTGTGCAGGGTCTTCATCTCCAACAGGCGTTCACCGTGGCAGAGTAGCCTAACTTGCACCGGGAGACGGTTCAAGAGAAGGTCTCCGCTGCCGGCGTCCTGGACCCGGACCAGGCATAGTAGATCCAACACCACTACGCTATCCTTTTGCCGCGGCGCAGGATACGAATTGCACGTAGATCGACAGCGGGTCTTGCCGGCCCTCAACGCCGTTGCATTGGAAAAATAGACGCCACGTTCGCTGGAAGCCGATCAGACATGGAAAAGATTGACGGATCGCTGGCAATAACGGCCTACGAAGACATGTTGATCATTCGGGCGTTTGAGGAAGAGGTGACTCGCCAGTTCCGGGGCGGAAATTTCCCTCGCCACGCCCACACCTATCAGGGACAGGAGGCGGTTGCGGTTGGAGTCTGCCAGGCACTGGAGCGGGATGACTTCATCACCAGCACGCACCGGGGCCATGGCCACCTCATCGCCAAGGGGGCCGATCTACGCCGCTCAATGGCCGAATTTGCCGGTAAAGCCACCGGCTACTGCAAGGGCAAGGGCGGCGAGATGCACGTCATCGATCTCAAGATCGGGATGTTGGGAGCGGTCAGTGTCGTGGGCGGCGGAATCCCGCTTGCGGTCGGAAGCGGCCTGGCCAGCCAAGTGGGCCGGGACAGCTGCGTCACCGTCTGCTTTTTCGGCGACGGAGCCGCCAACCAGGGGACCTTTCACGAGGGGCTCAATCTGGCCGCGGCTTGGAAGCTTCCCGTCGTTTTCGTCTGCGAGAACAACGGCTACGCCATGACGGTGAAGTCGTCGAACGTGACTTCAGTCAAGGACTTGGCAGTACGGGCCGGTTCCTATGGGATGCCCGGATTCACTGTGGACGGGAACGATTTCGCCGCGGTGCATGAGGCCGCCAAGAGAGCGGTGGGGGAGGCCCGGGACGGCAAGGGTCCGTCCCTGATCGTCTGCAATACGTTCCGTTACGAACCGCACGCCACCGTCTTTCCGCCCGCCCTGCACCCGGCGCCGGCGGCGGAGGTCAAGGAATGGAAGCAACGCGATCCCATCGACCGCCTCCGTCGCGAGCAGACGAAAGTCCTCACGGAGGAAGAGGACGAGGCCATTCGCGCTCGTGTGCGCGTTCGGGTGGAAGACGCCCTTCGCTTTGCTTTGGATTCGGAATGGCCGGATCCGTCCGAAGCCACCACGGAGGTCTATTCGCCGGCTTACGTTCCCCCCCGGCCTGAGCCGCCGGCAGGCAACCGCGAGATCACGTACACCCAGGCTCTCAACGAAGCCCTCCGGGAGGAGATGACAACTGACGATCGTTCGATCGTCATTGGAGAAGACGTTGAAATCCTGGGAGGGTTGTTCGGAGTCACTCGCGGCCTGGCCCGCCGGTTCAAGGATCGCGTCAGAGATACGCCGATCTCGGAGAATTCCTTCACCGGAGTGGGGATCGGGGCGGCCGTGCGCGGCTATCGGGTCGTCGTTGAATTGATGTACGTGGATTTCACGACCCTGGCCATGGACCAGATCGTCAATCTCGGGGCCAAGCTCCACTACATGACCGGCGGCCAGGTCAAGGTGCCGGTGGTGATTCGGACGGCGACCGGCGCGGGCGGCAGCGGCAGCGCGACCCATTCCCAAAGTCTGGAGGCCTGGCTCTACCACGTTCCCGGATTGAAGTTGGTCATGCCGACCACACCCTACGATGCCAAGGGTCTGCTGAAGACCGCGATCCGGGATGACAATCCGGTCCTGTTCCTGGAGCACAAGCTGCTCTACCAGACCAAAGGTCCGGTCCCCGAGATCGACTATGCGATTCCCTTCGGGGAAGCGGTCATCCGTCGCCCGGGGGATGACGTCACCGTAGTGGCCACGGGAGCGATGGTCCAGGAGGCTCTCAAGGCCGCCGACGATCTGTCGCGGCGGGAGAACGTCGAACTGGAGGTGATCGATCCCCGGACTATCGTGCCCCTCGATATGGAAACCATCGTTTCCTCAGTCAGAAAAACACGCACAGCGGTGGTCTTGAACGAGGCTCCCCGCCAAGGCTCTTTTGCCGCCTGCCTGGCCAGCGAGATCGGAGAAGCGGCATTTGATTGGCTGGACGCCCCGGTCGTCGCACTGGGAATGCAACATACGCCTATTCCGTTCTCTCCGGCCTTGGAGAAAGAGTTGATTCCCAACGCTGAGCTGCTGAAAGCGGCGGTTCGGGAGCAGCTTGACCTTTGAGTTCGCCACGGAGCAATCGTTTTGATCTCACGGACGCCGCTGGGCAAAGGTGATTCGCCATGACCGATCTCAGAATGCCCGCATACGGCATCTCCGATGCCGGAGGCACGGTCATTCGGTGGCTGAAGAAGATAGGGGACGCCGTTCAAGCGGGTGAATCCCTAGTCCTGGTCGAAACCGAAAAAGCAGCGGTGGAGTTGGATTCCCCGGCCACCGGGATCTTGCGAGAGATTTGTGTCGACGAAGGTCACGTCTCCGTCGCACAGCTTCTGGCCGTCGTCGAGGACGAGACCGCCGCCGGCGAATCTCCTGTTCCGGGTCCAACTTCCGCCGGATCGACGAAGACGGGTCCCGCCACGGAAGGCGTTCCGGAAGCTCCGGTCGTACCGCGGCGCCCGGCCCGCTCGACCAGGCTCTCAGCCGAGCCCAATGTGCGCGCGGCGCCCGCAGCCCGGCGTCTGGCCCGGAAGCATGGCATCGATCTGGGCCGGATCCGGGGTACCGGCCCGAGAGGCCGGATCGTCAGGGCCGACGTGGAGCGAGTGATCGGTGTCTCCCCACCCGTCGCAGCAGCCTTGGCCCCTGGCAGTGGACCCGAAACGGAGCGGGAGGAACTCTCACAACTAAGGCGTGTGGTGGCCCAGCGAATGATCGAGAGCGCCACGACCATCCCTCAGTTCCATCTGACCGTGGATGCCGACGCCGGCGCACTGCTGAAGGCGTACCGGCAACGCCGGCAGACCGGCCAGGGGATCTCGATGACCGCGTTGTTGGTCAAGGTGCTGGCGGAATTGCTGAAGCGATATCCTCGTTTCAATGCCTCCTGGAAGGAGGATCACATCGAGATCCACCGCGATGTGAACATCAATGTTGCGGTGGCCACGGATCGAGGACTGCTCGTCCCCGTCCTGCGTGATTGCGCTTCCGGAACCATCGGCGAAATCGATGAGCGACTGGTTGATCTGGTGAGTCGCGCCAGAGCGGGGAAAGTCCTTCCCGAGGAATTCGCCGGGGGCACCTTCACTCTGAGCAACCTCGGCATGTATGGGATCCGCGAGTTCAACGGCCTGATCAATCCCCCCCAGAGTGCGCTGCTGGCCGTCGGAGAGATCCGGGAACGACCCTTCGTGAACCAAGGGATGATCGGAATCCGGCCCGAGATGTCGCTCACGCTGGCGGCGGATCATCGCGTCGTCGACGGCGCCGAGGCCGCCCAGTTTCTGGACGCGTTGCGAAAAAGCCTGACTCGCCTGTGACGCCGGTCGGATCGGAACCGGCATCCATCCGAATTCCAATCAGTCGGGAATGATCGGCAGGACCACATGAGACGGGTAGCGGTCATCGTGATAGATGGTCTGGGTCGCGACCTTCATCTCCGCACTCTTGCCCAGGGGATTGCCGGTGTTCAGGTTTCTGGCGAAGCGCGGGAAGTTGCTGCTGGAAACCTCCAGCCGGATCCGGCTTCCCGCCTGAAACTCCCAACTCGTCTCCCAGATCTCGATTGGGATCTCGTAGACCCTTCCGGGTTCGATCAAGGTCGGATTTTCCAACGATTCCCGGAAGCTGGCCCGCCGGATCCCCTCACTGATGTGAATTGCCGTTCCATCCGCCAACACCTCGGTCAGGACGGCAGTGAAATCGGTGTCGACGGCGCTGGAAGCGGCATAGAGCTTCAACTCGATGGGACCGGTGACCTCCAGCTTTTGGGTCAAGGGCTCACTGCTATAGATCAGGACGTCGTCCCGCTTCTGAACGGGGCGGCGATCCTGAGGCCCTCTCTGGTCGGGCGGAAACTCGGTCTGTCCTCCCACGGTGGGGACGGGGTTGGCGGGATCGTATTGGAAGCTGTCCTGAGGAGCACCGGCAGGCGGCCGTGAAGTCCCCAGAGTGCCGTCGTCCCGGTCGGAGTTGGCTGCGCCGCCGCTGTTGAGGTAGTACTTGGTCCACTGGGTGCGGGCCAATGGCCATTCGTGCTCGTCGCGCCATTTGTTGGCGCGCATCACGAACAGCCGGATGGGGGCTTCCTGGTCGATGCCGTTGGGAACGTCCCTGAGCCAGAAGTCATACCAGCGGACATGCAACTCCTCGATGTCGAGAGAGGCGGATTCCCCAAAATCGACTACCCAGTTGTCGTACGTCTGATTGTAGGCATGGGACCAGGGGCCGACCAGGATCTTGGTCTGCTTCCGGGTCAACTCCGAGCCTCCCTCTTTCCGGAAGCCGATGAACTGCCTCCAGATCTCATGTTCCAGATTGTCGTACCAACCCGTCAGGAAGTAGGCCGGGACCAGAATCTTGTCGTACTTTCCTTTGGTCCCATAGGACTTCCAGTAGTCGTCGTAGGTGGGGTGATCCAGCAGCGTCTTGACCCAGGGACGATCCACCATCTCGTCCAGCGCGGTGTAAAGGGGGAGCCGCGAGAAGATCTCGTTCCAATCCATCAAAGGCTCGTCGAAGATGCCCGGCCAGAAGGCCATGCCTCGATTGACCCAGAGGAACTCGGCCACGAAGATCACGTTCAGTTGGGGAATGCCGTCGTTGTATAGGTGGCCGAAGTTGGTCTCCTGATTGGCGCTCGGCATCAAGGCTTTCAGGTTGGGATGCTGGTAACGGGCCGGCATCACCTGCGTGAAGCCGTCATAGGAATGTCCGAAGGTCCCGATCTTCCCGTTGCACCAGCTCTGCTCGGCGAGCCACTTCTGAGTGTCGAATCCGTCCTGCGGATCATTGACATAGGGGTGCCAGATTCCTTCGGAGTCGTGACGGCCGCGGAGATCCACCAAGACCGCGGCGTAGCCCCTCTCGGCAAAATAGACCGCCCGGCGCACCACGTCCGGGCGCATGTTGTTGTAGGCGGTCATCAACATCAGTGTCGGGAACGGGCCGGGTGCATCCGGCCGGTAGATGTCAGCCGAAAGCTGGACTCCATCCCGCATCGGCACCTTGGCGTCGAGCGAAAAAACGACCTTGTGCCCGGGTTGCGAGGGCTCGGCCTGTCCACAGCCGAAGACCGTAAACAGTAGAGAGGAAGACACCATCGTCACTATACTGGATCGTAGGCTGGCCTTCGCCTTGAACATCAAGCCGTCCTCCTGGAAGTGGACCGGTTTTGCGTTGACTTCGTTCCAGGCGGCAAGGGGCCGCCAAAGATGTTGCTCGAACAGCTGTTTTCTGGTTTCAGAGTCATCAGAATATATCACCGGTGCCGCCCCCTTGCCGATGGTCGTTGTCCAGCAGTCAGGAGACTTTCCATGCATCGATTTTCAACGCTTGTTCTGGGACTGATCTTCTTTAGCTCCGGCAGCATCGAGCAAGGTCTGGCCGGGAAGCTGCGTGCCTCTTGTGTAAAGGTCGACATCACTCCCGGCAAGCCTGTGCTGATGCAGGCCTATCCGAGACCGGGTCCCTCGGAGGGGGTGTTGGATCGGATCTACCATCGGGTCGTTGCCCTGGACGACGGCGAGACCCAGGTCTTTCTGATCTCCAGCGATCTGGCCATAGTCCGTTATGATGTCTACCGCGAGTTCTCCCAAAGGCTGGCGAGGGAGACTGGGATCCTGCCGGAACAGGTCTGGTGGAATACAACCCAAACTCATTCCGGCCCTCAGGTCGGCCTCGAACCTGAGGATTCGGGCACGTTCAAGGCCAACCCGGACTACTCCGCCTGGCTCAAGAGAGCACTGATCGACGCCATTGTGGAGGCCCGAAAGAAACTGGAGCCGGCTCGCCTCGGCGTGGCGACCGGGATGTCCATGGCCAACATCAACCGGCGGCCCCGGGAGATCGACGGCAGTGTGCCCTATGTCGGATTGAATCCCGAGGGTCCGGTGGATCGGCAAATCGGACTGATCCGTCTGGAACGAGCAGACGGATCCCTACTGGCTCTGATCGCGAGTTATGCCATGCACGGTACCGTCCTGCCGGTGAACGGTCCGGAGTTCCTCTTGATCAGCGGAGATGCCCAGGGGGTCGTCGCCGAGTATGTCGAAGAGAAGACCGGAGCCCCCCTCCTGTTGATGAGTGGCGCCGAGGGGGATGTCGCTCCCATCTACAGCACCATCACCATGCCTCATGCGAAGAACCAGGGACTGAATCACCTCAGCCAGTTCAAAGTTCTCTTGGGCGATCGAATTCTGGCGGCCAATCGATCGGTGGCGGCAACGACGACAGAGGTCAGGCTGTGGACAGGACGAACCATGATCGAGACCCCGCTCAAGGAGAAGCAGACCGTTTGGTATCAGGAGGCGATGCGCGGCTTGAAGCGAGAAACCGATGACGGGGTGACGCTGGTGAGGATCCCGGTCGACTTCCTCAAGATCAATCGGGAGATCCTGCTCTGGGCGGCACCGCTGGAACTCTTCGGCGAGATCGCCATGAAGGTCCGAGACCAATCTCCGTTCCCCTACACCTTCTTCTATGGGTTGAACAATGGCTACCTCGGTTATCTGACCACCCGAAAGGCGTTCGCCGAAGGAGGCTTCGAGCCCCGCATTTCCCCGTATACCGAGCAGGCCGAAGAAGACTTTACCGGCGGGGTCTTGAACGCCGTCTGGGCGCTACCCGGACGGGAGTGATCCGGTAGCGAGTTGAACCGGGTTTGCATAACCAATAGGATTGAACCAATCGACTTCAGAGTTCCAGTCATGAAAAGTGGTGTCCACCTTGGAGTCCTGTTGGTACTCGCCTGTCTGGT
Organism: Acidobacteriota bacterium; assembly: GCA_965263035.1. Taxonomy (GTDB): domain Bacteria; phylum Acidobacteriota; class UBA6911; order RPQK01; family JAJDTT01; genus JAJDTT01. The sequence continues at coordinate 768,025 of OZ253580.1, read as the reverse complement.
GCCGCCGCCGTCTACAACCGCTGCCTTCTCCGCGCAGAAACAGCGGGACACGGAAAAGGTCAGGCGCGAAGAACAGGAGGATCACTACAAACGGTGGCTGGAAAGAGACGTGTCTTACATCATCACCGACAGCGAAAAGGACGTTTTAAAAAGGTTGACAACCGGAGCTGAAAAGGAACAGTTTATCGAGCAGTTCTGGCGCCGCCGCGATCCCGATTTGACGACGGTTGCCAATGAGTTCAAGGATGAACATTATCGACGCATTGCCTATGCCAACGAGAACTTTCCCAGCGGCATCCCGGGCTGGCTGACCGACCGCGGCCGTGTTTATATCATCCACGGTCCACCGGCCGAGATTGAAACCCATGCCTCCGGGGGCATCTACGACCGCCCCATTTACGAAGGAGGCGGATCCTCAACAGCCTTCCCTTTTGAGATCTGGCGCTACCGTTATATCGAAGGAATCGGGTCCGACGTCGAACTCGAATTCGTGGATCGATCCATGACGGGCGAATACCGTCTGGCATTGATGGCCGAGGAGAAAGATGCCTTGCTCCACGTGGCCGGGGCCGGTCCGACGATCGCCGAGCAGATGGGGTTGGCTACCAGAGCCGATCGACCCTACTTCTCTCCCGGAAATTCGCAAAGATATCCTTTCATCAATCCGCGAGCCAAAGACAGTCCCTTTCAGCGGTATGAAACCTACGACAGAATCCAACGCCCCCCGCAGCTCAGATACCCTGATTTGAAGGAGTTGGTGAAGGTCCAATTTGCTTACCATTCACTCCCCATTCAGGTTCAAAAAGACTACTTTCGTCTCAGCGACCGACGGCTTCTGGTGCCGGTAACGGTTCAGGTCGCCAACAAGAATCTCACTTTTCGGAAGAAGAGAGATATTTTCGAGGCTGACGTTGTGGTCTACGGCCGGGTCACGACAATGACGAATCGAGTGGTTCACGAATTCGAGCAGGATCTCAGCCTGTCCTATCGGCCGGCACTGCTCAAACAGGCGCTGACCAGGCGCTCGCAGTATCAGAAAATTCTACTTCTGGAGCCCAAGATGCGCTACAAGATCGACGTGGTCGTCAAAGATCTTAACAGCGGCAATGTTGGAACGGTTCGCCAGGGCATCATTCCTCCGTCCTATCCGGAAGAGAAACTGGCAAGTAGTTCTCTGATTCTTTCCGATCACATCCGGCCTCTGAAGGAAACGCCGAAAGACAATGTAATGTTCGTGTTGGGCGACGTAAGCGTCCGTCCCAGCATCGACAAGGTATTTCCGCTTCCACCGTCATTTGGAGTTTATATTCAGGTCTACAATGCCGCTTTGGATCAGACGAACTCGGCGCCCGCCCTGAGCATCAGTTACAAGATTGTCCAGAACGGCAAGACGCTCGAGGAAGTCATCGATGAAAGCGGTGACACGATCCAGTTTTATTCGAACCGGCGCGTCGTCATAATCAGACAACTGCCGGTGGCGGGTCTAGGGCTTGGCAAATACAAGGTGTTGGTCAAGATTCATGATCGCATCCGAGAGCAGACCGTGATGGCCGAGGAGTCTTTTGAAATCAAGCGAAACGCGAATCTGGATTCAGGTTAGACCGCAACCAAAATTCGGTGTACGGAGTCGCTGGCCACTCCTTGGTCGGCAGGTTCAATCGGCAGAGGAATCAAGGTCGGAAACAAGGCCCCGATCTTCAATATGATCCATCTGCGTTCCTCATCAGCCTCTTAAAATTATCTTCTTCTTGTTTGGCCGGAGAACTGCTCTAATACTCACAGACGACCTTCAACCGCCCCCTCGGTTCCGGTACGATCACAGTCTCTCCAAATACCCGAACGTCGGACTGATTGACCACGCACCGGGACGGCGCGAGGCGTTCTGGGTGACGCATAACCACAATCATTTCCTTCGGACTCTTTCGTTCGGGCGCATCGATTTCAACGCTGATCTTCCGGTTGTCGGCCTGAGTACGGAGTGCCATTTTCCCAAAGAGCGTGGGTGCGTCGGTCACAACGATCGATTTACCCGGTTCGAACCAGCGGCGGGGACAGCCACGCAGTAGCCAGAGCTTGCCCGCCTCCTGCTCGTCGATGACCATCCTTCGCAGCATTTCGAGCATCCGCCCATTGCCCGATGCGTTGGGCTGCCACGGTGAAAAGTTGCCGTCGAGAGGCCTGATGCGCTCCACCGTCTGGTAGCAATCACTGGACAGGCCATATGTGAAATTTGAATAAAACGTCAGCAGGGCCTTCTCGAACTCGCCGCGAGCCAGATAGCATTTGTAATAGGTTTTCTCCACCTGATTGATGTACCAGTGATCCGGACCCATCCTTTGGGCCAAGCCCATCAGCAAGCCAAACTCGGGCGTGATTCGCAGATATTCCAGCATGGGCTCGAAGCGCTTGTCGGCTGGGTCGAGAAGACCCGTGGCAAACAACTGTATCGGCCCGGCGCCATGCCACTGGGAACTGCAATACCTGCCCGCTCGCGGGTAAACGATGTCCGGGACGAACAACAGTCCCGTGTCAGGATCGATGTGCTCGACGCGGTGCATGACATCCAGGATGCACTGGCGATATTCTTCCGCTTCCCGTGTCAGACGCTCCGCTTCGGGTCGGCCGGCTTCGGTGAAAGCCTTGGCCATTTCGGACATGCCCAGCCAAGTGAAACTGTCCGAAAAGGTATAGTTATAAACTTCGCCGACCGCATCACTGCCTTTCCCTAACGGCAGGAGCCCATAGTGGCGCACCTTGGCGCCATTCTCCTTGGTGACCCGTGTCCGCTCGCGCTCCCGCTGAATCCAATGCCAGGCCGCCAGAATACCGGGGGAGTTCTGGTGCAACCATTCCGTATTGCGTGAATAGAGGTAGTGGGAGGCCATCGCCCACAGGACCGCTCCGGTTTCGCTCATCCACTCGAAGCCCGAAGACCCCACATACGAACCGTGAATCGAATTCAGATCACCACGGGGCCCAAAGTTTGCCGAGTGTGCGCCGACACCGTTTTGCCGCTCGGTGAAGAAAAGCAAGCACGGCTGGATGGCCTCGTAAAAACCGATGGAGCTCATCCCAACCGCCAGGTGTGCGAACTCCCACGCCCAGACACCCGTGCAAAAGGGACTGTGATGAGGTGAATGCCAGGGGTTTTCGGGATTCCTGCTGATATTCTGCAAGCTCGAAAGGATGAGCGCCTTGTAGATCTCGTTGAGCCGTTTTTCAGGCACCGTGAGCTTCATTCCGGGTTCAAGAAGGCGCTCCCAATAGTCCTCCGATCGCTTGAGAGCCGTTTCAAAACTTTGAGTTTCCATCCGTTTCCGCTCTGACATCGGGAACAGTTTCGAGCTGCCCGCCACCACCAAGTCGATCGTTCTCGCCTCCCGGGGTTCGAGGGCGACATCGAACTCGAGGCAGTTCGTGATCAGTTGTCCTTGGTGGACCTTTTCGAACCGAAGAGTCGCGGGAGTGGGTACCATGGTGCGGTAGCTGAGCAGCACTTTTCCCTGCATGAGAAGAGATCTTCCCGTATGGCGAATACCGAAGGGACCCTGCTTCCAGCGCAGGTCGGGGGCCTCATAGATGCGTCCGGCAAGATCGTCGACCTGGCTGCCCCGTGCCCGTCCGACGGACAGCATTAATACAGTGTCTTGGGGAAGATCGGTGGTATTGATCAAGGTCATACGAACCATGACGAATAACTTTTCTCGACCGGTAATCACGGTCTGGTCCGAGGGCAGGTAGCTGAAAGCCGTCTGCTGAACGCTGATCGAGCTGGGTGTCCACTTGGATTCGACGATGGGTTGATAACCACGACGCAGTCTACGGGTGACCTTATTCCAATCCGGAAACCGTGCTGGTTCGCCCATGCCAAAGCCGAGCGCCAACGCCTGTCGTCGCTGTCCTAATGGAACGGGCAGGGCAGGAAGGGCGATGGAGAGATCGGGATGGACAAACGCTACTTCAGGGTAGAGTCGGGACTGAATCGGTACTCGCACCGATAGTGGGGTCTCAAGGCCCGCCAAATCCTCCCCCTGGACCTCATGACGTGAACGCGCCACTTGTTCCAGGCTGAACTCACTCGACTTTCCGCTGTCGTCAACCGGAGTAACGGTGCAGGTGGAAAAGAATGGCAGGGCGAAACATATCAGCAGACACTGGATCCTGGGGATCATGAACCTGAACCTAACACGATCTCCAATCCTGGGGTGTACCTGCTGCGAGCCCTGAAACACCGGAAGAACTATTGCATACCTGAGATTCACAGAAACAGAAGTGAACCTTGACGCAATAGCATCCACTGTGATCCTCTGGGTGGCAGGAGAGCCACACGCCAGCCTATTCGTGACCTTGCCGATGTCCGATTGCGGGTGAGAGAGCACGTCTCAGACCCGGATGAGGCAATTGTACTGAGCCCGCGATTCCACTTGTGGCTCGCCCGCGCCACACATGTCATGATGGCCCACCTTTGGGAATCGATTCGAGAGACTGTCAGGGACCCGACTCGTGATGGCCTGCAGGCCAGGGACCGGCATTTTGACGAGTCCCGGTGGGTGTGGGATGAGATCGAGCGCCATTGGAAGCAAACGGCGAGGGGTTCTCTCTCGCCACGGAATAAAGGACTCTGTCTTCGAGGGCAGGACCGGCCAAGCGACCTTAAAATTATTAGGGGGACAGGATGAAAGTCAATCATTGGCAGAGTGCAATGCTGGCGATTCTCATGACGGGATTGCTGGCGGTCGGCGTGGTGCAGGCCCAGCTCGTCAGAAGCGCCATCTTGGGCACGATCACAGACGAGAGCGGACTCGTAGTTCCGGGTGTAACCGTCGCCGTGACGAACTTGGCGACCAATGTGAGTCAAACCATCATCACGGACGATACGGGAAATTACATGGTGCCGTTTCTGGATCCGGGAGAATATCGTGTGAGCGCGGTGCTGACAGGCTTCAAGAAGGCCGTAGAGCCCCGAGCCCAATTGGACGTGGCCACCAGGCTGCGCGTTGATTTGACCCTGCCGGTCGGTGACCCCAATGAAGTGGTAGAGGTGCGGTCTGCCGTACCCCTGGTGCAGACGGATGACACGGCCGTCGGACTGCATTTCAAAGAGGATCAGCTCAAGAGCTTGCCGCTTCTGGGACGCAACTATCAGTCATTGGCCCTGTTGTCGCCGACCGCCGTCAACCCGATCACGAACATCCTGAGAAACTTCAATGGGGCCAACCTTACCGGAGGCAACTGGTTTCAGGTCGCCGGACAGCGTGGATCCGATGCGGCGTACGACATCGATGGAATCGATGCCAACCACATCATGTTCCAGACCCAATCACTGATTCCATCTCTGGATTCGATTCAGGAATTCAAGCTGCAGACGCACAATTATTCCTCGGAATACGGGCGGGGTTCAGTGCAGTTTACCACCATCACCAAGTCGGGCTCGAACCAGTTTCATGGTGCGATTTACAACTACAACCGAAATGCCATCTTCAACGCCAACAACTTCTTTTCCAATCGGACCGGACGGCCCAGACAACCCTTCAACCACAACCAGTTCGGAGCCAACCTGGGAGGGCCCATCTGGCGAGACAAGACCTTTTTCTTCTTTGCCTACGAGGGCCAGCGTCTTCGTCAAACCCGTAACGCAGCGGCCAGGACACCACCCTCAGAATACCTCCAGGGGGATTTTTCCAACTTCCGCCATCAACTTTACGATCCTCTGACCGTCCGTCGCGATGAAAACGGACGCTTCATCCGGGACCCCTTTCCAGGCAATCAAATTCCGAGGAGCCGGTTCAGCGTATTCGGTGCGGCGGCGGCAGCGTTGTTTCCGGCTCCTAACGCCAAAGTCGGCACCCTGGTCGGCAACCAGAACTTGACGGGGACCATCCGACGCGACTCGGATGTGAACTATTGGACAGTGCGAATCGATCACACCTTCTCCGAGCGAGACAGCCTCTATGGCCGTTACATGCAGTCAAGAGAAACCCTGACCTCGACCGGTGCTCCGGTCCAACTACTTGCGCCCCTCTCGGGAGATTTCAAGAATAATGACGGGTACAACTTGATGATCGCGGAAACTCACACCTTCACCCCTCGGATCATCAACGAGTTGCGTTACGGGTACAACCAAGGTTATTGGGGAATCCATCAGGAAGGGGGGACTGCGGGATGTCACGGCCCCTGTGACGAAAGCATTGATTATATTACGGACGTCTTTGGGATAAAGAATCTCGCCGGGCCCCCGAGTACTTACGGACTGCCGGTGGTCGTCGCGGCCCGGGAGGGAAGATTTGGCGGAAACATCAACGCTCCCCATATTGGGGAAGTCAAGACCCACCAGATCTCAAACACCCTGAGCGTGAATTCCGGAACCCACTCCGTGAAAACCGGCGTTGACCTTCGTTTCCAGAACTATAATCACACCGCCGCGGGAGGCTTCAACCGAGGCCTGTTCATTTTTAACGGCCGATTCACCACCTTTCCTGGAACCCCGTTCTCAAGGGGAAATTCGGCTGCCGATCTGCTCCTGGGAAACACCCATCTGGTGCTCGGAACGGTGGGGCAACTCGAAGCCCTGGCGGAGGGCAATCAGTACAGTTTCTTCATTCAGGACGACATGCGGCTGTTTCCCAATCTGACTTTGAACCTGGGATTGCGCTACGAATACTACCCGCCCTGGGTTGAGAACTCTGTTGGGGCATCAAGATTCGATTTTGTTGCCGCGCCTGGAACCTGCTTTGAGAATACAAATCCCTGCCCGCCAACGCCGCTTATACAAACCGGCCCAGGCGAGACCTTCTACGACCCTGACTATAACAACTTTGGTCCCCGGATTGGGCTGGCCTATTCGCCGTTCGGTGACAGAAGGATGGTCATCCGAGCTGCCTACGGAATCTTCTACTCACCAGCACCCGGCAACGACATCATCAACAGCCTGGGCGGCGTGCTTGGCAGTCAGACGTACACCAAACTTCCGAATCATCCCTTTACCGATGTCACCACGACCGACACCGCCAACCCTGACTTGTTCCCCCAAGCACCCTTTACGCGGGCCGACTTCCCGATTGTTACGGGCCCGGATTATATTTTGCCTCCGGGCGTGGGATTCAGGAATGTGAGCAGGCATTTACCGACCGCGCTCATTCAGCACTGGCAATTGACCTTGCAACGGGAAATCCTGCCCAATTTGATGCTCGAGCTCGGCTACATCGGCTCCCACGGATACAATGGAAACAGGCGAACCTCATACAATCAGGCACAACCAGACCGGCCCGGAGAGCTGACCGGGGTCAATTCTCGAAGACCCTACCCCCAGATCGGTGGAATAACCCAGATAGAGCACACCTCCCACAACACCTATAATGCAGGGGTTGTGCGAGTGGAGAGGAGGTTTGAAAAAGGCCTTTCCCTTACCAGTTCCTACACCTTTTCCAGAACCATCGACGATTTTGGCGATATCAATGGACCCACCCTTACGGTACCGATGAACTCTTACAACTTGAGGTTGGACAAAGGCTTGGCTGCGCACCATGCCAAGCATCGCTTCACCGCAGGGTACAATTGGGAACTTCCTTTCGGCCGCGGCAGGAGAATTGGCTCGAGTATGCACCCGGTGCTGGATGGGGTCCTCGGAGGCTGGCAGTTCGGCGGGATCACCATCTTCCAGTCGGGCAACCCGTTGCACGTGCGGGCCTCAGCGGATTTCAGCAACACCGGGCAGTCCGCCAGAGATATAAGGCCGAACAAGGTGGGGGAGGTCCGATACTTCAACCCTCGCAAGAGTAACTTCCAATGGGCCAATATTGACGATGCCTTCGAACATGGTCCGCGGGGAACCTTCGGGAACACGGGCCGCGGTGAGGCCATCGGCCCCGGAATCAACAATTGGAACCTGATGTTGGCCAAGAACTTTGCCATCGGGGAATATGCCAAGCTGCAGGTTCGTGTCGAGATGTTCAATGCCTGGAATCACACGCAATGGGGTACGCCCAATTCAGTTCTCAATGGCCCACTCACCGGTTTTGTCACCTCGACCCGGGCCCCGCGGGTCGGGCAGGTGGCACTGCGGTTGGATTTTTAGTCGAATCGTATAGAAGAATCCCGTCCCGTTTACTTGGACCGCGACGGTGCGTAATTTTCCGCGGCTAACCTCCTCTACGAGAAGAGAGTGGCTGCTGCAACTCACGGCGGCGGCAGGCCCGATCCGATACTTGCCGGCGGCCCAGGATCGCATCGACCGGGAAAAGTACGGGCCGTTCTGGAACCACTACACCCACATCGTCAATGCTTCAACCAACCAGCGCATGGGGCAACCTTTCCGTCTCAGCACGGCGGTATTGCGTCCTGGACTGAGGGATCGCTATCGAGGACGGGTTTCCTTCCGCTCGTCCGACCCCCAAGCCGTGCTTCCGAAACCATATAAGTTTTCTCGCCGGGACGATCGGTACGAGAGTCACTTGTTTGAAGTCGTCCTGAACAGACTCGGCAAGCACACGGTCACGGTGCGAGACGAGGATAAAGGGAGGGAATTCCCAAGCAATGTGATCCTCGTCTCGGGTAGCGAACCGGAGCATAAACTCTATTTCGGCGACATTCACATCCACTCGGGTTGGAGCCCCGATGCGCGGGGCGCGCCGGACGATAGTTATATCTATGCTCGGGACGCCATGAATCTCGATTTTGCCTGTCTCACCGAACACGATCCGACGGATGCAATGTGGGAAAGGATCAAGGACAAGGCCCAAGAACTGTACGAGCCGGGCCGGTTTGCAACGATGTCGGCCTACGAGTGGACTGGACACAACCTCAATGCCGGCCATAAAAACGTCTACTACAGGGACGGGGAGGGACCGGTTTGGCGAGCCCTTGCCTGGGAGGGACGCGACTCCCAGACCACCAGTGCTTTCGACCTGTGGACGAAGTTGAAAGCATATGGGAAGCCCGCCATGACCCTTCCTCACCATCCTGCCTCGAAGGCGTTCCCGGTACCCTGGGATGAGTACGACAAAGAGTTTCAACGGTGCGTTGAAGTCTACTCCACCTGGGGCAATTCCGAGTATCCGGAAGGTCCAAGACAAATCGCCGTGGCCGGCGGCAGTGCTCCGGGCCACTTCGTGCAGGATGCCTTGGCGGCCGGACAGCGTCTTGGGATCGTGGGTGGAAGTGATTCGCACTCGGGCCGGCCCGGCTTTCCCGCGCACGGACGCATCTACTTCGATTATGACTACTCATACTGGAATCCGAATGCAAGAACAGGAGGTTTCACCGGTCTCTACGCCCGCGAGCTCACGCGTGAGGCGGTCTTCGATGCGATTTATCGGCGTCGCTGCTATGCCACCACCGGTGTGCGCATCATTCTGGACTTCAGGGCGGATGACCACTGGATGGGCGAGGAGTATCAGAGCGACGAGGCACCCCACTTCTCGGTGAAAGTGATCGGGACCGCCCCCCTCGAGTCGATCACGCTGGTAAAGAACAATCAGGATTATGTGCGTATGGGCGGAGACGGGATCGAACTTGAATTCGAATATGGGAAAACCGAGAGGCCAAAAAAAGGTGAGTCCGATTACTATTACGTCCGTGTGATCCAGCAGGATGGAGAGATGGCCTGGTCAAGTCCGATCTGGATCTCACGCCCCTGACGCGAGGGTTACGGCGAATGGGGCGAGCTTTGAAGCTGTCCGCGGGGCTCCGGCACGCAGGTCAGAAACTCGATCAATCAAGAAGTTGCCTTGACTGAATCTCTCTGGCACCGCGGCGGCACACAATACTGGATCTTCGGTCCTCAGCGGGGTGTTGACGGGTAGTTCACGAACAACGGCGACGACCAGGCAATCATCCCGTCTTCTTGGAGAAGCCGAACATAATAGTAGTGGGGCTGCAGGTCGAAGTTGTTCTCCGGAAACTCCCAATCCACGGCGGCTTGTCCGGGCTGAATTGAATGAGTGACCTCACCGTCCTTGATTAAATCAACCCGTTCGATCGGAGCGGTTCCCTGGACCTTGACGACAACCGGCAGCGCTACCTCGGTGCTGAACTCGTCTCCCATGAAATGTTCGCCCATTCCAACTTCCAGGATGATGTTGTCGGTGGCCCCATAGGTGTGTCGTTTTCGGATCGCTTCGAGAAGGCCTTTCCTACTGGCGTCCTGGCTGTAGACCATGGCGTAGGAAATATGGGTGGAGACATGATCCGAGCTGGCGATCACGCCGAGTTTGTGGCCTCTCTTCCAGGCTTCTGAAACCATGCCGTCGGGCCGGATCCGGAACAGGTTCTGGATCCAGTCGGAAATCCGGCCCGTGTCCGGCCGGACGCGGGCTGCGTCCGTCTCGACCTGAGCCTGGGTCGAACTGTAAGGGGCGCCGACATGCTCGAAGCTGCGCCGGGCGCCTTGGAAAATCTCGACCACCGGTTCCACGTCCGGCTCCGGCCGATGGTGCCAGTCGGTCCCCATTCCGGAGCCCGAAGTGTGGGCGATGGTGATTCCGCCGCGAGCGCGGACTTCCTCAAAGAGAAGTTCAGTGTCGTTGGTCACCAGGAAACCGGCTTCGTCGGCCGGCTCATCGCCCTCAGGCGTGAGTGGAAACGCATAAAGAGAGACACCGTCCTTCAGGAAGAAAGGGATCACCTTCGCTTTCGCCCGGTCGGAATAGAAGACATTGCGATGTCCATACGGATAGCTGGCGCTCCGTTCGTGGGCGAACAAGCTGACGTAGGCGCCCGGGAGGTGATACATGTCGCTCATCTTCTGCGAGTACCACCACCAATAGGGCCAGGCGCCTCCCTGGTGTTCGGTATTGGCGCCGAAGTCCAGGGAAGCCGCGTCCAACATGTAGCGGTAGTAGTCGTCGAGAGAACCGTCGTTGGCGCCGCCTTCATCCCAACTCAATTCGGTATGGCGATGAAGATCGCCCCGCAGCAGGCGATGGTCCTTGCCGTCGATGCGAGTCCGATAACCCGCGATGCGCTCCAAATGTCCGAGCTCGGCTTCCTGGCGAAGATCAGGTTCGGTTGCTTCGATCCTTCGCTCCCGCAGAACCGGCGGTGTCCCTGCCGTGGACGGCGCCACGCCGACATAAACCTGCTGGCGAAGGGGACGGTGATAGTAGCTTTCCCTTCGATTGTCGGTGGGCCAGATCATCCAGAGGTCTTTGCCCTTCGACAGCGCGGCGCCCATCCGCGTCGAGGATCTCCCCTTGCTGTTGGGCAGGAGCCTGGGAGCCGTCCACTGTTCCCCTTGCAGATGAGTCACCCAATAACTCCAGTAGCCGTCTTGACGCCCCCTCCAATACTCGGGATAGGACCGTTTACGGAAGAGGACGGATTCCTTGGTGGGCCCGCCTGTTCGCCGCTCCATCGCTACTACGCGGATCGAGCCCGAGCCATCGGAAAACACGTGGGGTTGGTAGGTGTTGTAGGGACGAAAGACCGCTTCCAGGGGAGACACGGGCTCCAGCCATCTACCCTGAGCCAGGCAGGCGATCCGCGGCTCCCGAAACCCACCCAGGGGCGCGCCCGTTCCACGATTGCCCAGGGCCCTGCCGTTGTCCTTTCCCCAATGGCGAGGCCCGAACTCCCAGGCAACCCAAACCCGATCTTCAGAATCTACGGAAGTGGTGGCCCTGGCCTCGAAGGCAGGGGTCGCGGCCACCGGTATGCGGGACTTGACGACCTTCCTTCCAACGATCTGTGCCAGACAGACATCGAAACTGCCGTTCCGGTAAGTGTCATAGGAGATCCAGACCACACCTTGGCTGTCGATCGCCGGGCTGGGCGCCCAGTCATTTTGAGCGCCGTCGGTGACCTGGATCGTCTCTGTCCATCGATCGCCATCGAGCTGACGCGAGAAGATTTGGCTCTTGGCTGTGGGGTGTGCCTCCGGTTTCCGGCGAAAACCCTGCCAGGCGACGGCCAGCCCGCCCCGGCCGTCCGGCGACATTCTCGGGTTGACGTCGGGTAGAGGGTCCGAGCTCAGTCTGACCAAGGGTCCCCATGTCGACTCGGAGGGATCGAAGCGGCGGGCCAAGACATCCCAGTTGGAGTCGAGTTGCTGCGACCAGACGACCCAGACTCGATTGGCGCTGTCCACACCGATCTGGGGAAGCCAGCTGTCGCCGCTGGTGCCCGGAACCCAATGCAGGTTCTGCCAGATTCCGTCCCTGAAGTGGCGGATGGCGACATCGTCTCTCTGTCCGTCGAAACTGAGCCAGACCACCCAGAGGGAGCCGTCCGGCGCCGCCGCGATCGAAGGCATGTCGTCCTGGCGGGACTCATGGCCCACGGAGATCGTCGTGCCGGCCTCGGATCCGGCGGAGGGCCCAGGGAGAGAGGCGCTTCCTGGATTCACCAAAAGGAGGAGGGGCAGTCCCAGAAGAAGTATGGTTCGGCGGAGATGTTTGAACCCCATCCCGTTCCAGTCCCCGGACGTGCGGGAAGGGTACCAGACCCGGTTAGGGGCTCCAAGCAGGCACGCTGAAGACGAGGGGCAGCAAAACGAGGGGCAGCAGATCCTCGCATGAGATTCGCGAGGCAGTGTCATCCGGGGTTGTTTCGCCTGTTTGGAAATCGTTGCGCGTCCACCCCGGGACCGCTGTGCTGCAATCTGAATCTGCCGGCTTGCACGACGAGGAAATCGGCGAGTAGACTGCGGCACCGACTCAACTGGATTTCCCTTTGCCAGACAGGCACGTATCAATGCATCGAGGAGACTCGGCAGGCCCGGAGCGACCCGGCAATCTCCTGTTCATTCTCTCGGACCAGCACAATCGGGATACGCTGGGTTGTTACGGTCACCCGCTCGTCGAGACGCCCTGTCTCGACGCTCTGGCCGCAAGCGGGGTTCGGTTCAACTCCGCCTATTGCAACAGTCCGCTCTGTGTCCCCTCGCGCGCCAGTCTGGCGACCGGCCGTTACGTGCACCAGACCGGCTATTGGGACAACGCAAGCCCCTACGATGGACGAGTTCCCGGCTGGGGGCAGCGCCTGATGGAGGCTGGACATCGGGTGGACGCCATCGGAAAGCTGCACTATCGCGGCGTGGAGGACCCGGTCGGTTTCAGCCGAACCCTGTTGCCGATGAACGTGGTTGACGGAATCGGCGACGTGATGGGATCGGTTCGCGACACCACCCCCGTCTACGAAATGGAACGAGCGGATGTCGAGAACGCGGGCCCAGGCGTTTCCGCTTCCTTGGACTACGATGCCGACGTCGCCGGTCTCGCTTGTGATTGGCTCAAGCGGCGGGCGCGAAGTTCCAGCCGGCATCCCTGGATGCTGTTCGTCTCCTTCGTTTCCCCCCATCCCCCGTTTGTGGCCCCGTCCGAGTTGTACGAGAGGTACCCTCCGGATGCAATTTCGCTACCGGTTCAATATCGTCCCGGCGAGCAACCGCAGCATCCGTCGCTGGCGATATTGCGCCGGACTTTGCACTTGGAGGAACCCTTCACGGACGAACAGATCCGCAGAGCAACGGCAACCTATTATGCGATGTGCACCTACGTGGATCGCCAGGTGGGACGAGTTCTCAGCACGTTGCAGAAGCTGGGCCTGGCGGACAATACGCGTGTCATCTACACCAGTGACCACGGCGAGAGCATGGGCCGTCGAGGTCTCTGGGGCAAGTTCACTCTCTATGAGGAGTCGGTGGCGGTGCCCATGATCCTGGCGGGACCGGGGGTGCCAAGAGGCGAAGTCTCGTCCGAAATCGTTTCGTTGGTGGACTGCTACCCCACCATGGTAGAAGCGCTCGGTCACGAGCTGAAGGATGCGGAGCGGGAATTGCCCGGCCGGTCTCTGTGGCCGATTGTCCGAGGCGGCTCGGGTCCGGGTCTGGCTTTCAGCGAGTATCACGCGGTGGGGTCGACGAGCGCGAGCTACATGCTGCGGGAAAGGCGTTACAAGTACATTCACCATGTCGGCGAGCGACCCCAGCTCTTCGATCTTGAGTCGGACCCCCGGGAACTGAATGATTTGTCCGCGGATCCCGACTCTCAGGAAGTGGTCACGGCGTGTGAGCGGAGGCTACGCGCGCTGGTCGACCCGGAAGGAGTCGACGCCGCAGCCAAGGCCGATCAACGAGTCCTGATCGGACGCCATGGAGGCCGGGAAAAGGTAATACAAAGAGGAACCTTTGGTAATACCCCCGTCCCCGGACAGAATCCCGATTTCCATGGCAGTGCGGGATGAGCCGGTTGCGAGATTCTTGGACGAACCAAAAGGCGAATCACTGGAATCCAGGTAATTCATGAAAGACCTCGAAAAGAAATCCTTTGCCGTGGTACAAGCGAAACACTACCTCCAGTGTCTGAAGGAGGCGAAGTTGGCGGCGGCTGTTTTCCTGCTCGCTTTTTTCTACTGCGCGACCGCCGTTGCGATGCTGGGGTATCCCGGCCCCGACGAGCGCCCCCCGGAAGCCGCCCTGATCTGGGGAATTCCGGAGTGGGTTTTCTGGGGTCTGTTTCTTCCCTGGTTGGTGCTGATGGGAGTCACTTGGTGGTTTGCACTCTTTTTTCTCAGGGACGATGAACCTCTTCTGCCGTTTCCCGGCCAGCAGGCGGACGCTTCCGAAATCGACCCATGAACTCTGCTTCCGAACCGGTGCTTGAGCAGGCCGGCCAAGCCGCCCACTGGTTCGACTTCAAGCAGACGGACCCCCATATTCTGGTGCCGTTCATCGGATACCTGGTGGGCGTCTTCGTCATCGCCGTTCTCGCCCACCGCCACCGCCGGGCGACGAGCTTCGAATCCGAATACTATGTTGCCGGCCGGGGCTTGGGTGCCTGGGTCCTGGCCCTGTCCTGGGTGGCCACCATGTTCAGTGGGGGAGCATTCCTGGGCTATCCCTCCCTGATCTATTCCTACGGCTGGACGGGGTGGCCTTCTGGGTGAGCGGATCGACCGTCACCGCTCTGGTGGGTCTCGGAATCGCCGGCAAGAGGATCAATCGGCTGGCCCGCCAGACGGGAGCGCTGACGCTGGTGGATCTGCTCCGTGACCGCTTCCGGAGCAATCTGATCGGCATCCTTTGCATCTTGGTGATCATACCGCCCACTCTGGTCTACCTCATCGCTCAGTTCGCAGCCGGAACACGGGTCCTCCAGACCATGTTGGGCACGACTTATCCCACCGGCCTGGTCCTCTTCACGCTCTCCGTCGTGGCCTATACCACCTATGGCGGTTTCCGGGCCGTTGCCTGGACCGATACCCTGCAGGGAATCGTCATGATCGCAGGGATTCTGGTGTTGGTACCGCTGGCGGTCTCAGCCGCGGGGGGACTCGAAGCGGCCACCCGCCAACTGGCCACGCGTGACGATCCCATCGCCATGGACCGAGGACTGGAAACACCCCCTCACTCCTAACTCTTTATGGCCCGGGTCCGGAAAAAGTCGTCGGCACCGAATCCGGCGCCCCGCCGGGAGCAGCTCCCCGATCCGATCCTTGGCTGCCCTTCAGCATGGGGATCTCCCTCTTTCTGTTGCGGCCCCTCAGCTCGGTCCTGGCCCCGACCACCGTCCCCCGGATGCTCGCCTTCCGAGATACGGTGGCCCTTCGCCGAGCCTTGATCCTCATCGCGCCCTACTTCCTGCTCATGTACGGGGGCAGTCTGATCACGATGAGTTGTGCCCACAGTCTGGACCTTGGCCTGTCCCCTCTGGAATCCGACCAGGCGGTTCCGGAGTTGGCGAAACGCGTGGCGCCGCCTCTGTTGGCCGGCCTGCTGATCGCCGCCCCCTTTGCCGCCGTCATGTCCACGGTCGACTCGGCTTTGTTGGTCATCAGCGCATCAGTCGTGAGAGACGTGGTCCAAAAAACCTGGTATCCACGGCTGAACGAAAAAAGTGTCAAGGCCCTGATTTATGCCGTCACGGCAGGAACCGGGGTCCTGGTTTTTTCCCTCACCCTCCTGATAGAACCGGTCTTTCTCCAGCCTCTGGTCATCCACTACGGCGGCGCCGTGACTTCCGCCCTGTTCTGGCCGGGCATCGCCACTCTTTTCTGGAAGCGCGCCACCCGGGAAGGGGTGATCGGCGGGCTCGCCGGTGGCCCGCTAGTGTATCTGGCCTGTGTGGTCAGCCCGCCGTTGGGGGAGGTGCTCCCCCTGCATCCATTCGTCTATGGGTTCTTCGGATCGGCTCTAATGGTCTATCTGGGAAGTATGCTGACAATGCCCCAGGACAGGGATCAATTGGCGCGCTATTTCGGCATGGATTCACCAAGGAGCCTGCGCGGCAGAAATTGATCTGCTGCGAAAGCGGTAGATCCCCACTTTCTCGCTACGATCATTGCTACCGCGCAGACTCCAAGGTGAGCCAATTCCTGTCGTTGGAGAACTTCCAATACGACTTGGGTTGGCACTCAGGGTTTGGCAGCGGCCACGGTCAATCCCGTTTCCTGGCGGATCGTCTTGTTCCCGATTCGATCGTTGACGCTCAGCCGGAAGGTGTAGTTTCCCGCCGGCAGGTTCGGCTGTGGCCAGAAACGTGCCACCGAGACGCGGTCACCGTAAAAAACCGTGCCGATGGAAGTGAGGTTCTCCTCTTGAACCACTTCGCCTTTGGGACCGATCACCTGAGCCAGGACGTCTAACGACGGACGGCGAGTCGATTGGTCGATGCCGAGATTGTAGATTTCGGCGTAGAGGCCCATTGGGGATTTCGCGGAAAAGACATTGCCCATGTTGGGGTAGATCTTCAATCCACCCGCGGTCACAAAGGGAGCCGGAAACTCCTCGGTCATCGCCGAACCGATATGGTCGGCCAGAAGAATGGAACTGATGTTGATTTCTTCTTCCTTGGCCTTGGGCACCAGTACCATCGTTTCTGAGCTTCCGATCTTCCCACTTGTCTCCTCCTGCAAAATGAGCGTGAGCTTGTACCTGCCGGTTTTCAGCGGGATGGTGTACTGGTACAGAAAGACCTTGAGCTCTTCCACCTCATCCGGCGTCACGTCAACCGAAAGGACGTCTTCAAACTCATAGACGACCCGGTTCAAGGTCTGGGCCCTCGCGAAGAGCTTGACTTCCGCCCGCCTTGCCTCGGTTCCGGGAATCACGAAAAAGGAGAGCTGCTTGGGATCCAGGCGAAGCGTGACGTTGACGATGGCTCTTTCGGCAGTGGCCCGAAACCAGTCGCCTCTGAACGTGAAGGGCAGGCTGTCGTAGCGGATCCGGGCGTCCACCATGGTGCGAAGGTCTTCGAACTTGTTGGCGATCGGACGCTCGAGCCGGTAGAGCCGGTCCAGCTTGGTGAAGGGGCTGGCGCCGGGATTCGTGAGGTCATCTCCCAGGCCCAGCGGCCGCATCGCATCGGATCGACGAAGCCGCAGGGCCCGGGTCTCCAGGCCCAAGCTTTCGAACAGCGTGTTGCCGGCGTTCGTAGTGTAGAAAAGAGCGTCTTTTTCATCCGGTCTCATGGCCATTTCATAACGGCCCGTATTGGTTGAATCGACGAATTCTATTTCGATGCCATTGCCCACTCCCTCAAGGTACTGGTAGTACCAGACCTCAAACGGATAGGTCATGGTGGTCCCGCCGCCTTCGCTGATGAGACGATCATAAACGGCCCCCGTCGGATTCCTTTCTATGCTGGTCGGGGGTCCGAACTTGATATGGATCTTGCCGCGATCCGTGTACCAGCCTTCGACACCGGAATGGAAATTGTCATTGGCATAGGCGATTCGCCGATAGTGTTCTTCCTTGTATTCGTTGTGGGCGGTTCGGGAGTCGGGGTCCCGACGGCGCCAGAACTGTTCTATGAATTGTTCCTTTTCCTCGGGTGTCGTAAGACCCGAGAAGACTCTCTTTTCCTCAGGCGTAATGATGTAGATGACGTCTCTCTCCAGCCAACGTTTGTAGTAGTCCTCCCGTTCCTCCTGACGGAGGCTGTCCTGTTGAGCGTGGAGTACGAAAGCGCTGACTGGAGCCAGACCGAGAAGTAACGGCACCGCTGTGAAGAACACTCGCCAGTTGGTCATCGGTCACTCTTTTGGGGAGCGTTTTGCTTCATGCGGGCCTGGCGCACAATTCTCCATGGACGCCCTTTCGCCTGTCAAGGAAGTGTCCGGCAAGACTTTCCCCATTTTTCTGGGGGTTCGGGAGATCCGGGAAAGCTCCCTCAAAGGAGGGGCGACTTCCAGTCGCCCATTCCTCCATGCTCCACCGGAGTTCGGCGGTTGGAAACCGGTGCTCCTACCCTTTTTCTACCGGGCGTCCGCCGGACCGGGCCGGTGGGGGAGCTTTTCTCGTTCCTATTTGCTCTTTCCTCGGTTTCTCAGAAGCAGGTTTTAACAAGGATTGCGACGTAGGGGCACCCCTGGTGGGTGCCCGCTGTCGCCCTCCCTGATCGGCCCGGGGAGGTCAACCCACAAGGGTCGCCCCTGCGAGGACTTCTTCCATCTCACTCCTCGCTCCTCCCAGAGACTATAATCCCCGTCATGCCGTCCCTCGCTCCCTTTGCCATGAGAGTTGAAAACAGCGAGGGACGGCGCTACCCGGAGCCGCCGCACCCCTATCGCAACCCTTTCCAGCGGGATCGGGACCGCGTCATCCACGCCAAGGCGTTTCGCCGTCTGGAGAAGAAGACCCAGGTCTTCAACCCCAACTATTCGGATCACTTCCGAAACCGATTGACCCATACCCTCGAGGTCAGTCAGATTGCGCGCACCATCGGATCCGCTTTCTGCCTGAACCTCGATCTGTGTGAAGTCCTGGCCCTGAGTCACGACATCGGCCATCCCCCGTTCAGCCACGCCGGAGAGGCGGTTCTGGACCGCATCATGAGGTCGTACGGTTCGGGATTCGAACACAACCTCCATGCCTTGCGGATCATCGAGGATTTCGAAGAGCGCTACGCCCGCTTCCGGGGGCTGAACCTGACGTTCGAGGTTCGTGAGGGGATTGTGAAACACAGCCGTGACTATGCTCCCCAGGACCGCCCGTACGTGGACATCGATTGTTATCGAAAAGGGGAGCGCCCGCCGCTGGAGGCTCAATTGATCGATCTCGCCGACGAGGTGGCCTACAACGCGGCGGATCTGGACGACGGCTACGGTTCCGGGCTGATTTCTCTGGACCAGATCCTGGAGGGCTCGGATCTCTTTCGGTCTCTCTACCTCCGCATCCGAGGCGATTTCCCCACAGCTCCCGAGGGAATCCTGGTCAGCGAGACCATTCGCCACCTGATCGACGTGCTGGTGACGGATCTGGTGGGAGCCAGCCGTGATCGGATCCGGAGCGAATCCCTGGATTCGGTGGAGGCCGTCCGGAGATTTCCGACTCGAGTCGTGGGGTTCGGATCCGAGATCGCCGCTCTCGTCCGTCAATTGAAAATTTTCCTGCGCAGCAATCTTTACCACCATCCGGACTTGGAGCGTCCCCGGCGGAAAGCCGAGGTGTTGATCGCAGATCTCTTCCGATACTACGAGGAGGATCCGGCGAGATTGCCTCCGGCGCATTACGGCCGGATCGAGGAACACGGAGTTCACCGGGTCGTCTGCGATTACATCGCGGGCATGACGGATTCCTTTGCCCGCAAGATCCGGGTCCGGATCTCCAGTCGTTCCGGATAGCGGAAAATACTGAAAAGAAAAGGGTTGAACCCTATCTTCGGGATCGGTCCCCCTTGACAAGGAGCCGGTTTTTGGAGTAAATTTCGAAACTTCATTCTGTTCTTCGTTCCGGGGACAATGGATGATCGTGGACATTGGGCGGCTGAAAGGGACGGGAGAGCCCCTCTCTCTGGAATTGGCGATCACCGATCGGGACTTGGCTTTGGGTTCATCGGTCTGTGCCTTGAACCGCCCGGCCCGGGCCCAGGTCAGACTGGTGGTCGTCGGCGATGCCGTTCGGGTCGCAGGCGCGGTGAAGGCCGTTCTGGAGGTCTCCTGCAGCCGTTGCCTCAAACCCGTTGACTGGTCCTTGGACAAGGAGTTCGACCTGGAGTATCAGCCCGACCCGGAGGTCAGCCAGGAAGGGGAGGAAATCGAGCTCGAGTTTGGAGATTTGACCGTTGGTTTCTACCGGAACGAGCAATTGGACGTGAGCGCTTCGGTGGGCGAGCAGATCGTTTTGGAAATACCCATGAAGCCCGTATGCAAGGAGAGCTGCGAAGGTCTGTGTGATCAGTGCGGGCAGGATCTGAACGAAGGGTCCTGTTCCTGTTCCAGGCGCCCGCTGGACCCCAGGCTGGCCAGGCTGGCCGATCTGAAGCTCAAGATGAACCGCAAACAGTGAACGGCCGGTTCGTGGCCTCCGCCGCGTCACTCGCGGATGGAGCGCCCCGGCCCGCCGGAGGACGAGACTTTGGCCAATCCCAAGAGACGACATTCCAGGGCCCGCAGGGGACGAAGGCGATCTCATGATTTCCTGACGCCTCCGAGTCTGGCCACCTGCAGCCATTGTGGCAGCACCGTGCTCCCCCACCGCGTCTGTCGCGAGTGTGGATACTACAAGGGACGGCAGGTCATCAAGGCGGGGGAGGCATAGCGGTCCGTGGCGGACGGACCGTGCAGCGCCCACCGCGGTGAAGGCCCGCGTCCGATCGCCGGGAGCCCGTTGCCACCGCTTGTTGGCCGGGCGCCTGCAAAAAGCGTGGGTTTCCGTGCATCTTCTCGGAGGACGTTGGAAGGGTGCCCGCGGCTCCTCCAATCGGGGGCTTGTCCAGGAACCACCTTGCCATCCACCCTCCTGCCGTGAGGTTTCATGATCGCATTTGTCTTTCCGGGTCAGGGGTCCCAGGCCCCGGGGATGGGTGTGGACGTTGCGGAGGCCTATTCGGCGGCGCAAGAGGTCTTCGACCAGGCCGATGCCGCGTTGGGTTTCGGCTTGAGCGAGATCTGCCGCCACGGAAGTCGTAAAGATCTGGCGCTGACCGCCAACACCCAACCGGCAATTCTGACGACGTCAATCGCTCTCTTGCGGGCGATGGGCGAACGGGGACGCAGGCCCGATTTTGTTGCGGGCCACAGCCTGGGAGAGTATTCCGCATTGGTGGCGGCTGGAGCCTTGGAGTTTACGGATGCCGTTCGCCTGGTGCGCCAGCGCGGCCGCTTCATGCAAGACGCCGTACCGGTGGGTGAGGGGAGCATGGCTGCCGTGCTGGGTCTCGACATCGAACCGCTGGAGGAAGTCTGCGATGAAGCTGCGGAGGGCGAGGTCGTATCCGCGGCGAATATCAACTCTCCTCAGCAGATCGTCATTGCGGGGCATCGAGGGGCCGTGGAGCGAGCCTGCCGGCTGGTCCGGTCGCGGGGAGCTCGCCGGGCGCTTCCGTTGCCCGTGAGCGCCCCCTTTCATTGCTCCCTCATGGAGCCGGCCAGGCAACGTCTGAAACCATTGCTTCAGGACATCCGGTTTGGAGAATTGAGTTGTCCTCTGATCAACAACGTGGACGCCAGCGCCGTCACCACCGGATCCGCGGCTCGGGAAGGTCTGATTCGTCAGGTGATCGCCCCCGTCCAATGGCGCCGTTCGGTGGAGGTCCTTTGGAAACTGGGAGCGCGGACCTTCGTCGAGGTGGGGCCGGGTCGGGTGCTGAGTCGTCTGATACGACAGATCATACCCGGTGCAGAAGTGAAGTGGATCGGGAACCGTGCCGAGGTGGAAGCCTATGTTTGATTTTTCGGGGCAGGTCGCACTGGTTACTGGAGCCTCACGGGGCATTGGCCGCCGTGTCGCGGAGGATCTTTCGATCCATGGAGCAAGTGTCGCCCTCGTTTCGCGGAAGGGGGTGGAGATCGAGGGTGTGGCGGCTGCCGTAGCGGCGACGGGCCACCGGACCCTGGGTGTCGCCATGGATATCTCATCGCCGCTCTCCGTTCAGGAGGGGGCGAAACGCGTACTGGAGGAGTTCGGCAGGATCGACATTCTGGTGAACAACGCCGGGATTGTCCGGGACAAGCTTCTGCTCCGGATGACGGAAGAGGATTGGCGCCAGGTTCTCAACACCAACCTGGACGGTGTCTTCCGCGTCACCCGGGCGGTGCTGCGGAGCATGGTCCGGAAGCGCTACGGCAGGATCGTGAATCTGACCTCCGTGGTGGGACAGACCGGGAACCCGGGTCAGATCAACTACGTCTCCAGCAAGGCGGGAATCATCGGGTTCACCAAGGCGTTGGCCAGGGAGGTTGCCGGGCGCAACATCACGGTGAATGCCATTGCCCCGGGGTTCATCGACACCGATATGACTCGTAGTCTCCCCGCTCGGGCCCGTTCCGAGCTTGAAGCCACAATCCCCCTGCGGCGGCCCGGAACCGTCGGGGAAGTGGCCTATGGAGTGCGATTTCTGGCTTCAAAGGAGGCTGGATATGTAACTGGGCATGTGCTAAACGTTAACGGCGGCATGTATATGTAGTTCACTCGTAGCTTGCGCGCCGTATCCGGCGCGGGCCCGGTGCCAGGGGTCCCCATTGGCTTTGTGAATGGAGGAGCCACGTCATCGGTCGAGGATAACGCGTAGTCGATCATCATCGGAAACATGAATGGAGGAGCTATGTCATCGGTCGAGGAACAGGTGAAATCGATCATTGTGGACCAGCTTGGCGTCAGCGATTCGGATGTGATTGCCGATGCTCGCTTCGTCGAGGATTTGGGCGCCGACTCGCTGGACACGGTTGAGTTGGTGATGAAGTTCGAAGAGGACTTCGAGCTGGAAATACCCGACGAAGACGCGGAAAAGATCCGAACCGTCCGCGACGCCGTAGACTACATCGACGCTCAACAGAAGTGACTCCCTTATAATTAAAACTCCGACGGGCACTTTGGGAGCGACGGCAGCTTGAAGAGAAGGGTCGCGGTAACGGGCGTAGGGATGGTTTCGCCTGTCGGTCTGGACACGGCCGACACCTGGGAGGCGTTGCTTCAGGGACGGAGTGGTGTCGGGTACGTGACCCGGTTCGACACTTCCTTGTTCCCAACCAAGATTGCCGCCGAGGTCAAGGGCTTCGATCCCCTCCGCTATCTGAGCGTCAAGGAGGTCCGGAAAATGGACCTTTTCATTCAATACGCCATTTCGGCCAGTGATTACGCCGTGCATGCCTCGGGTCTCGAGATCACACCCGAGAACGGCGAGGAGGTCGGGGTTTTCATTGGTTCGGGTATCGGCGGCTTCGGCATCATCGAGCGGGAGCACAACAATTTCCTGGCCCGAGGGCCACGCCGGATCTCCCCCTTCTTCATTCCCTCAACCATCGTGAATTTGGCGGCGGGCCAAGTCTCCATTCGGCACGGGGCCATGGGACCCAATTCAGCCACCTGCACCGCCTGTTCAGCCGGGTCCCATGCACTTGGGGACTCCTTCCGCATGATTCAACGGGGCGAGACCGACGTCATGATTGCCGGCGGGACGGAGGCTGCGATCACCCCTATGGGCATGGGCGGCTTCTCCGCCATGAGGGCCCTCTCGAAGCGCAATGACGCTCCTGAGAAGGCCAGCCGCCCGTTTGATCTCCAGCGGGACGGATTCGTCATGGGCGAAGGGGCCGGAATCCTGGTTCTGGAGGAGATGGAACAGGCACGCAAACGCGGCGCCGAAATCCTGGCCGAAGTCGTGGGTTACGGCATGAGCGGCGACGCTTATCACATCACGGCTCCCCCGGAAGATGGGTCGGGTGCCGCCCGAGCCATGAGGAAGACCCTGGAAGACGCCCGGGTCTCTCCCGAGGAAGTGGACTACATCAATGCCCACGGAACCAGCACGCTTCCAAACGATCGGATCGAGACCCTGGCGATCAAGACGGTCTTCGGAGATCATGCCCGTCAGCTGGCGGTCAGCGCCACGAAGTCCATGACCGGCCATCTACTGGGAGCGGCCGGCGGATTGGAAGGCGGAATCGTGGTGCAGACCCTGAAGGATCAGATCATTCCTCCCACCATCAACCTGGAAAACTCCGATCCGGACTGTGATCTGGATTATGTTCCTCACCAGGCACGGAAGACGGATATTCGGTATGCTATGTCCAATTCTTTCGGCTTTGGGGGAACCAATGCCTGCCTGCTGTTCAAGCGGCACGATTCTTGAATAGGCTTGTTCTTGAGGAGAATCGGCGGATGAAAAGGCCGGCGTGGGGAAATGCGACCGTGAGTCGAGTCCATTTCATTCCGCTCGGAGACCGTTCCGGTTCCGGACTCTTCCATGGAATTTAGAAGGAGTGCGAAGACGGTCAGCGGCTCCAGCCGGAGAAGCCTGCTGATGAGGCGGTTTCTCGGCCTCAAGCATTGGCGCCAAAGCATATTGGGCCAACTGACGATGCTGCAGCTTTCGGCCGGCCTGATTCTGTCCGTAGTGGTCGCCGGTGTCCTGGCCGGTTATCAGTTCCAATCCATTCCCGGCTACAAAGCGGGCGTCATTGCTGATCGGACCATCGAAGCGCCCCGCGACTTCCAGGTGGTGGACCTGGAGGCGACCGATGAGAAGAAGCGGGAGATCATCCAGGGCGTCCCCGGTGTGTTCGATCTGGACCTCACCGTCAACCATCGTCTGGAATCGGAGTTGAAGAGTGCATTTGCCGATGCCCGGCGAATTATCTCGGCCGTCCGGACGCGGTACCAACTGGGGGACAGACGGTCTTTCCCCAAGCGGGCGAAAGCCGAGCTGCTTTCCGAGTTGAGCCACGCCCTCCCCCGGTTTGCCCAGGGCAAAGTGCTGGAGATCTGTCTCGCACAGGCTTTCTCCTCCGAACTGGAAGACCAGATGCTGGCGGTGCTCCGGGAATCGATGAAATCTCCGGGGGTCATTCTCAATCGCCAGATTCTCCTTCTCTATCGCGACCGGGGAATCATTCTCCAGAATGCCATCACCGGCCGGCAGGAACCCTTGGACGATTGGATCGCGATTCGGGATCTGGGGCAGGCTCGGGACGTCCTGCGGCAGAACGAATACGAACTGACGGCGGTGGGTCGGCTGGCCAAGAAGCGGGTCATCAGCTTCCTGGATACGTGGGTGGTTCCCAATGTCAGCTTCAACGAGAGAGCCACCCGAGACTTGGAGAATTTGGCGTCCGAAGAAGTGAATCAGGTTCTGGTCCAGGTCCGTAAGGGCCGTACCCTCGTCCGGAGCGGCGACGAGGTCGGGGCCCGGGAAATCCTGTTGCTCAACGGTCTCAAGAGCATCAAGCAACCGCGCAGGGTTGCGGGGAAGTTCTTCGGGATCCTGATCATGGTCGGGTTCTTCCTGTTCGCTCTGGGCCACTATGCCGTCATGGCGAGAGAGGGGAAGGCGGAGGCGCCCAGGTACCATGTCCTGTTGTCGCTGGTGCTCCTTTCCACGCTGGTGGTCTGCAAGGTCTTTGTGGTTTTCGCAGACTTTTTGGTGGAGGGGATCGGGTTCGAGAGATTCCGGAACCCCGTGGATTTCTATCTTGTGGTGCCCACGGCGACCGGCGCCATCATCGCCGTTCTTTTGACCAACGTTCCACTGACCGTTTTCTACGCCCTGACCTTCGCGGTCTTCGTCGGACTCATGACGGGCGAAGGTCTCATGGTCATCTACACCCTGGCCGGTTCGCTGGCGGCCATCTATGCCCTGGACCAGTATCGGGAGCGTTCGGTCGTCACCCGGGCCGGTCTGATCATCGGTCTGGTCAACGTCGCGATCGCCTTGGGTTATCAGCTTTTTTCCATGGAGGCGGGATTCGATTGGTTGCTCTTTGCTCTGCGTTCAGCCAGCGGACTCCTGAGTGGGGTCTTGGCCGCCATGTTGGCTTCCCTGCTGCTCCCGATACTGGAGTCCTTTTTCCGGATCACCACCGACGTTCGCCTGCTTGAGCTCTCGAATCTGAACAACCCCGTCCTGCGGCGTCTGGCCCTGGAAGCCCCGGGAACGTATCACCACAGCATCACCGTCGGCACCCTGGCCGAAGCGGGAGCCGAAGCCATCGGAGCCAACAATCTCCTGGTTCGAGTGGGTGCCTACTACCACGACATCGGCAAGCTCAAGGCACCCGAATACTACGTCGAGAACCAGATCTACACCGGCAACAAGCACGACAACCTGACTCCGAGCATGTCCAGTCTCATCCTGGGCAGTCACGTGAAGGACGGACTCGCCATCGCCGACGAGATCAAGCTGCTTCCCAAGGTCCGGGACCTCATTCCGCAGCACCATGGGACCCGCGTGATGAAGTACTTCTACGAGAAGGCCAAGGAGGCCGCCCGGCCAAAGGGCATGGATGTCAGCGAAAGTGAGTTTCGCTATCCTGGCCCCAAACCGCAGAGTCGAGAGGCGGCGGTCCTCATGTTGGCCGACCAGGTGGAGGCGGCTTCGCGCACCCTGGAAGATCCGGGGCCGGGACAGATCCGGAGCATGATCCAGCGTTTGACCCAGGCCACCATCGAGGACGGACAGTTCGACGAGTGTGACGTCACCATCAAGGAGTTGGGCCGGATCGGAACCGCCTTCGAAAGGGTCCTCGGGGGCATGTATCACCATCGGGTGGAGTACCCCGGATTCGGGTTCAACAAGCGTATTGCGGAAGAGCAACTCCCACATCCACGTATTCAATAGGCAGAAAAAGGTCCTGGTTGAGACCCGGCGTCTTGAGGAGTTCTTGGGCCGTCTTGCTCATAGACTGGGAGTCGAAGCGGAGTTCTCGACCGTCCTCGTCAGCGACCGCGGAATCCGGCTTTACAACCGTCGCTACCGGGGAGTGCCCGAACCGACGGACGTGCTCGCATTCCCCATGGGAGAGGAGTCCTACCTGGGTGATATCCTGATTTCAGTGGAAACAGCCGGCCGGCAGCGCCGCAAAAGTCTGCAGACGGAATTGAAGGTGTTGGCTCTCCATGGTCTTCTTCATCTCATGGGGTATGACCATGAGATCGACTCAGGTGAAATGGAATCAATGGAAGTGCAGCTGAGAAGGGAGTTTCAACTTCTTTGAGTTGGGCGGTCGCCCTGTTGTTGGCGCTCTCTCTTCTGATTCTCCTCTTTCTCTCGGTGGTTGAGACTGCCGTCATTCGAATCTCCCGCCTGACTCTCAGGATACTTTCGAAGCGGGAGTCGTCTCAGGAACCGGGTCTCGTGGGGATCATCACCTCGGACCGGAGCCGTTTCCTGCTTCCGGTTCGCCTCGTGCTCCTGTGTATTCAGGTCACACTCGTCGTTTTCGCCACCGGATTCTTCCTTGAGCTCCGGCCGATTCAGGGCGCATGGTGGGCGCTGCTGGTGGTTCTGCCGGCCTTTGTGTTGGTTCTGCTGGCGATTCCCATCATGGCGACCCGGTACCCGGAACAGGCACTGCTTCGCCTGGTGCCGGTGCTTTCCCGGTGTTATCCCTTCATGGCATGGATCAGTCGTCCCATGGCGTCCTTGCTCAAGCCTTTCGAACGCACGTCCGCCAACGGTGACCAAACGGGAGGCCAGGAGGAAGAATCGACGGAAGGCGAGTTTGAAGCCTACGTGGATGTCGGTGAGGAGGAGGGGATCATCGAGGGCCGGGAGGGTGACCTCATCCTTTCGGCGCTGGAGTTCGGGAACACTCGGGTCAGGGAGATCATGACTCCCCGCACCCAGGTCGTGGCGACTTCCCAGACCACGACCGTCTCCGAGATGCGGGATCTCATCGTCTCCCGGAAGCATTCCCGAATTCCGGTCTATCGAAAGGGCCTGGATGACATCGTGGGCGTCGTCTACGTGCGGAATCTGCTCTCCTACCTCAACGCGGAAAGTGGTGACGAACCGGTGACGCTGCTGATGACGCCTCCGTTGTTCGTTCCTGAGACCAAGAAGGTGGCGGACCTGTTTCGGGAGATGCAAAGGAGCGCCGAGCACATTGCCATCGTCATCAACGAGTACGGGGCGGTCAGTGGACTGGTGAGCATCGAGGACCTGATCGAGGAGATCGTGGGCGAGATTCGAGATGAAGACGAGTTGCAGTTGGTGGATCTGATTTCAGAGGGGGAAGGGAGCTACATCGTCCGGGGTGCGGCCGAGATCGAGAATCTGGAGAAGGCTTTGGGTCTGAGCCTGGGAAATACCCCCTTTACGACGGTTTCGGGCGTCGTCGTCTCCCAGATGGGCCGGGTTCCGCATCCGGGCGAGACCACCGACATCAACGGCATCCCAGTCGAGGTTCTCACCGCCGATCAGAGAAAGATCAACACCCTGCGAATCCGTTTGGCGTTGACGGAAACCCGGGCCGGTTTTCCCTGATCGCGCCGGTGATTCTCGCCGCGGGCTGCCGTGAATGATGAAGGACCGGTGACAACACCCCATGCCTGCCTCCTCCGCTGACCTCCGCTTCATGCGCCGCGCTCTCCAGCTTGCCCGGAGAGGTGCCGGCCGGGTGAGTCCCAACCCCATGGTGGGAGCAGTTGTCGTGCGGGACGGTCAGATCGTGGGCGAGGGCTATCATCTCTATCAGAAACTCCATCACGCCGAGGTGGTCGCTCTGGACCGGGCCGGAAGCCGCGCCCGAGGAGCCACGCTGTACGTCACCTTGGAACCCTGTGCCCATTGGGGCCGGACGCCTCCCTGCATGCAGAGAGTCGCCGAAGCTGGGATCCAGGAGGTCTTCGTGGCCGTGACCGACCCCTCGCCCCACGTGGCGGGCAAAGGGGTGCGCTACCTTCGTTCCCACGGAATTCGGGTCCATGAGGGGCTGTGTGGCGAAGAGGCGCGCCGGCTCAACGAAGCCTTCTTCTTTTTCCTCCAACACCGGAGACCCTTCTGCCTGCTCAAGTTGGCTCTCACGCTGGATGGCAGGATCGCTGCGCCGGGAGGTGATTCCAAGTGGATCACGGGCGAGAAGGCGAGGCAGCACGTGCACCGTCACCGTTTTCTCTATGACGCCGTTCTGGTGGGAGTAGAGACCGTCCTCGCGGACGACCCCTCCCTGGACGTCCGGTGGAGGCTGAGGAAGCGGACCCGGAAGGTGATTCTGGACTCTCAACTACGGACCCCGGTGAGTTCCAGACTCTTCCACTCGGGTGATCCCGTATGGATATTTCATAGTTGTCCATGTCCGCCCGAAAGTCCCCTTGCAAGCTTGGCCCGTCTGGTGCGGGTCCCGCGAAGCGGGCCGTTTCTCTCCTGGCCGGCGGTGCTGGAGTCTCTGGGCACGGATTCCATCACCAGTCTCATCATCGAGGGAGGCGGCCGGGTCGCCGGATCGTCCCTGCAGGAAGGCGTTGTCCAGCGACTCCACTTCTACTATGGCCCCAAGATTCTCGGCAGCAGGGGCATCCCGGGAGTGGGAGAACTCAAGGTCGACCGCCTCGCCGATGCCCTCAGCGTGTCCGGTCTCAAGGTCAGGAGACTGGGTCAGGATGTCCTGTTGGACGGATGTCTGGTCCCCCGCTGAGAAAACCCCGGATCCCAGACAGAAGACCGGAAACCGCCGCCGGAAGTCAGCGCCGGGCGCCTCTGGAAAAGAGGCGCCGTTCCAGGTCGGTCAGGTGGTATCGTTGCTCCAACTGGACCAGTAGCGGACGGAGTTTCTCGATCTGGTCAATGTTCATCTGGACTTGGTCGATCAAGGGCTCCGGCCTGAACGATGCCCGGTCCAGCCTTCCAGGGTCCCGCACTCCCCTGAGCGCCGTATAGTGGCCGAATGCTCGGATGGCCGGATAGAAGAAAAAGACGTTGGGTCCTGGAATGGGAGTGAGGAGGCTGCCCAGACCGGCGAGGACCACGTCCACCTTGAGCCAGGCGGAATGCTTCAGGCGTTGCCTGGCAAAGAAGCGGTGCAGCAGTTTTCTTGCTGCCTCGCTGTCCATGCGGGTTGAGTGGTGCACCTTCAGTTCGGGAACCTGGCGGAGAGCCGAACAGAGCCTTTCATCGTAGTCGAAGCGCTCTTCCAGTCGTCGGTAAGTTGTGCGGATCTGATCTTGCAGCCTCGACCACCGCGTGGTTGGATTCCGGCGCTGCGCTATGGCCGTTTTCGGCAATGGCTGCAACACGGGCAGCGCAGCGCCCCGACGTGATTCGAACAACAGGAGATTCATGTCGTCCTGACCCGTATCCCGGACCGTTCCAGGTAGGCGCGAATCTGGCGCTCCGGGCTCTCGGCTCCCGCAACATCGGAGATCACCGCCACCGAGCGGGCTCCTGACTGCCACACACCGGGGGCCTCTTCCACCGAGATTCCACCGATGGCGACCAAGGGGAGATCGGTGTTGCCGGAGGCGTTGCGCAGCAGTTCCAGACCCAGCACGGGGGCCGCGTCCTCCTTGGTCCCGGTTGGGAAAATGGGGCCCAGCGCAAGATAGTCGACAGGCTCCTCCAGTCCCCTCCTGAACTGGTCCCAATTGTGGGTGGAGAGTCCGATGACTGCCTCCTCTCCCAAGAGTCGCCGGGCAGCCGCCGGCGGGAGATCGTCCTGGCCCAGATGGACTCCATCGGCCTCGACCGCCAGAGCCAGATCCACCCTGTCATTGACCACGAAGCGGGCCCCCACATCTCGACTTAGGCGCCGGATCTTCAGGAGTTGCCGGTAGAAACAACGGTCCGGAAGCGCCTTGTCCCGGACCTGAAAGAACCGGATCCCGCAACGGATCAGGCAGCGCGAGAAGTTCACATGATCCCAGTCCTGCGAGTTGGGGCAATGAGTGATGGGGTAGAGCGGACCGGGCAGGGACTTCAGCATCGAGCCTCATCCCCTGAGAATCTGAAAGAGGATCATGAGGATGGCCAGGGGGCAGACGAACCGGATCAGGAACCCCCACGCCTTTCCGAAGCGGAAAGTGCCGCGGCCCCGCTCCAGCTCCTCGACGGCGTTCCCGACACCCCACTTCCAGCCCACGAACAGACTCACCAGCAGAGCTCCCACGACCAACGCCATCCCTCCAAAATATTGGTTCGCGAAATCGAGGGTTCCGGAAAAGAACGGAACGGCGCCGTTTCCCAACGCACTGGGGATTCCCAGGAGGAAGATCACGCTACCGGCTCCGATTGCCGCTCGGCGGCGGCTCCACCCGAACTCGTCAATGGTGAATGCCACGACCACCTCCAACATGGAGATGGCGGACGTGAGCGCGGCGATGGCCAACAATATGAAAAACGCTGCTCCGAATAAATTTCCCAGGGGAATGGTATTGAAGATGTTGGGGAGCACCACGAAGATCAGCCCCGGTCCGACGTCGGGCGCTAGGCCCGGGACGGAAAAGAGTGCCGGGAAAATGGCCAAGCCGGCCAGGAACGCGATGAAAAAGTCGAAGAAGCTCACGTACAGGGCACTCGACACCAGGTCCTGCTTGGGGGAGAGGTAGCTTCCATAGGTGATGATCGCCCCCATTCCCAGGCTCAGCGAGAAGAAGGCCTGACTCACGGCTTTCAGGATCACCACGACATCCAGCTTTCCGAAATCGGGCTTGAGGTAGAAGCTGAGGCCTTCGGAGGCTCCCGGCAGCGTCAATGAACGGACCACCAGCAAGAGCAGCAGACCGAACAGCACGGGCATGAGGATCTTGGAGGCCCTTTCGATCCCACCCTGGATGCCCCCCAGGACAATCCGGATGGTGATGAGCATGAAGAGCAGGTGGCAGATGAGGACCGCCACCGGGTCCTGGATGAAATGGGTGAACGTCGCGCTGATGGCCTCCGGTGTGGCGCCGTGGAGGGAGCCGCTGACTGCGACCCAGACGTACTTGAGCGTCCAGCCCGCGACCACGCTGTAATAGCTCAGGATGATCAACCCGGTGAGGACGCCGAGCCCTCCGGCCAGTCCCCAGCCGCTCCCGGGAGCCAGGCTTCGGTAGGCCCCGACCGGATTTCTCTGGGTCTTCCGGCCCAGCGCCAGCTCGGCCAGCATGACCGGGACACCGATCAGAAAGGTGGCGATCACATAGACCAGAACGAAGGCGCCTCCTCCGTTCTGTCCCGCCTCTGTGGGGAACCTCCAGATATTGCCGAGCCCGATGGCGGAGCCGACCATAGCCAGGATGAAGCCGAGGCCGGAGCCCCAGTAGCCTCTCTGGTTGGTCCCGGCGGGTGCGCTCATGCCGTCTTTTCCGAGAATTCGTCGAGGAATGAGGTCCCATAGGTCCCACTCAGAAAGTCGGGATGGCGGATCAACCTTCGGTGAAAGGGCAGGGTGGTCTCGATCCCTTCCACGATGAAAGTGTCCAAGGCCCGGTTCAGCCGAGAGATGGCCTCCTCCCGGTCGTTGCCGTGGGCGATGAGTTTGGCGATGAGGGAGTCATAGTGGGGTGAAATGACGCAATCCGTATAGGCTGCGGAATCGACCCGGATCCCCGGTCCCCCCGGGGCATGGTAGGCATGGATTCGACCCGGGGAAGGAGTGAAGGTCTCGGAAGATTCGGCGTTGAGCCGGCATTCGATGCTGCTTCCTCTGAAGACGACGTCCTCCTGGGAAAAGTCCAGGGGATGGCCTGCCGCGATCAGGATCTGCTGCTTCACGATGTCGATTCCCGTGATCATTTCGGTCACCGGATGCTCGACCTGAATCCTCGTGTTCATCTCGATGAAGTAGTGGTTCCCCTGCTGGTCGAACAGGAATTCCACGGTCCCAGCGTTCTGATAGCCGATTTCTTTCATGGCGTGAACCACCTGGTTTCCCAACTCCATTCGCCTGTCGGGGCTGAGAAACGGGCTGGGGGACTCCTCCACCAGTTTCTGATGGCGCCGCTGAATTGAGCAGTCACGCTCGCCCAGGTGGACGATGTTCCCCTGTTCGTCGGCCAGGATCTGGAACTCGATATGGCGCGGGTTATCAAGATACCGCTCCAGATAGACTTGAGAGTTGCCGAATGCGCTTTCCGCCTCGGACTGGACCAACGCCAGAGAGTCAAGAAAACCTTGTTCCTGGCGAATGATGCGCATCCCTTTCCCGCCGCCTCCGGCAACCGCCTTGATCATGAGGGGGAAGCCGACCTGCCGTGCCAACGCCGAGGGATCCGGGCTCTCCCGTTCGATGACTCCGGTTCCGGGAATGGTGGGAATTCCCAGGGCCTGAATCGTCTCCCGTGCCCGGGACTTGTCTCCCATGAGACTGATGGCGGACGCGGAGGGGCCGATGAACCGGATGCCACAGTTGTCGCAGACCTCCGCGAAGTGGGAATTCTCGGCCAGGTAGCCGTAACCTGGGTGGATGGCGTCGACGTTGGTGATCTCGGCCGCGCTGATGATGCTGGGGATGTTCAGATAGCTGTCGTAGCTTCGGGCCGGGCCGATGCAGACGGCTTCGTCGGAGAAGCGGACGTGGAGCAGGTCCCGATCGGCCTCTGAGTAGACTGCGACCGTGCGAATGCCCAATTCCTTGCAGGCGGCGACGACACGTAGCGCTATCTCACCCCGGTTGGCGATGAGGACCTTTCTGAACATGATTGCTAGGTGCGGATCTCGAACAGGGGCTCGCCGTATTCGACGGGCTGGCCGTTTTCAACCAGGATGCGAACGATCTGGCCATCCACGTCGCTCTCGATCTGGTTGAAGATCTTCATGGCCTCGATGATGCAGAGAGTGTCCCCTTCACGGATGGTGGATCCGACTTGGACGAAGGTGTCTGCATCGGGTTTGGGCGAAGAGTAATAGGTCCCCACCATGGGCGCGGTGAAGACGTGAAGGTTCTCGGGGGCGGGTGTGGGCTCGACCGGGGCCGTTTCTACGGCAGGGACCTCCTGTACCGTCGGAGTTCCGGGTTCGGGCGGCGAGGCGACACCGCCGCGATGGATCCGGAGTCGGACTCCGTCCCGTTCCAACTCGAACTCCACCACCTCGAACTCGTCGATGAGTTTCAGTAAAGATCGGATCTCCCTGGTGTTCATCGTACTTCCTGCACCGGCTTCTCCCCGCGCGATGTAAGTTTAGTCTCCACGGCCCCACGGGAACAAGTCGGAACAGTCCATTGTGTCAGCCGATCAACGACCCTTGGCAGTCGCTATCGCACCTCTTTCGGCAGGAGGACTCCCCCTTCCTCACTCTTCACCGGCCCGGATCGGACAGCAGCCGGTACCCGGTTCCGGTCACGACAACCACATCCTCGATCCGGACGCCCATCCGTTCCGGAAGATAGATCCCCGGTTCCACGGTGAAAACCATTCCGGGCTCGAGGGGTTGGGGCCGACTCGGGGAGATTCGGGGAAGTTCGTGGACTTCCAGACCCAGTCCGTGTCCGGCACCGTGTTGAAAGTGATCACCATGTCCCGCTTGTTCGATGACACGGCGAGCCGCCCGATCCACGTCGGAGGAAACGACGCCGGGGCGGATGGAATCCAGAGCCGCATGCTGCGCTTCCGAGACAATGTCGAAGATCTCCGGCTTCCTGACTCCGCGAGGAAGGTGGACGCGCGTGAGATCGCTCAAATACCCTCCAGAGCGGATCCCGAAGTCGATCAAGAGGATCTCCTTCTCTCCCCAGATCCGGCCGGTAGCCACGCCGTGAGGCAGGGACGATCGGGGGCCGCTGGCCACGATGGTGTCGAAGGCGGCGCCCTCGCCTCCGACCTTTCGCATCTCCATTTCCAGAATGCCTGCCATCCGGACCTCAGCCATACCGGGGGAGATCTGGTCGAGAAAGCCGGCAAATGCACTCTGCGCCAGCTCGAAGGCACGGGTCAGCGCCGCAATTTCGCTGGGTTCCTTGATGATTCGCAGGGTTTCGATCAGGTCGTGTTCCGGTACCCACTCAACGGCTGCTGACCAGGTCTGGATTCGCAGCCAGAGATCGCAGCTGACGCGAGTCGCCTCCAGCCCCAGTCGTTTCCGAG
This sequence comes from Acidobacteriota bacterium, assembly GCA_965263035.1. GTDB lineage: Bacteria > Acidobacteriota > UBA6911 > RPQK01 > JAJDTT01 > JAJDTT01. The sequence goes on along the minus strand of OZ253580.1, from coordinate 733,374 downwards.
TGCTCCCGCCGGGAAAACGGTCGTTCAACAGCTCTTCCAGGGCCTGTTCGAATGAACCCCGAATCAGTTGAGGCGTACAGTTCACGGCCGTGGCCCGAGCTTGTTCCAGATAGCGGGAGTCCACCAGGAGAATGGTTTCGTGTCCCAGGCAGCAGGCAAACCCCGCCGAGCCGGTGAAGTTGAAGAGGTAGGTCAGATTGGGTCCATGCCGGACCAGAAATCCGTCCAGACCATGGTCCTCCAACCGGGTCAGAAAGCGGCCGTAACGACCCCGAAAGTCGTGCATCCTCGGACTCTACTTGATTCGGGGTGTGATGAAGAAGATTATTTCCCGGGTTTCCCGGCTTCGGGAGTCCCTCCGAAAGAGCCGGCCCAGGACCGGAATTCGGGCCAAGCCCGGAACTCTTTGCCCCAGCGTCCTCTCGATGTCCAGAAGGATCCCTCCGATCACAGCCGTACCTTCATGCGAGATCAGAACCACGGTCTGGGATTCGCTCGTGAGGATGGTGGGAATGCCTTGAACAGTCCGGCTGAAATCGGGGACGTTGTTTTCCACCTTGATCTTCAGCAGAACCGTCTTCTCGCGTGTGATCTGTGGCGTGACCAGAAGGCGCAGGGCGGCGGTCTCGAAGCGGACCGTGGTCGTGAAGTCGTGCTCGACTGGAATCGGAATTCGGGCTCCCTGGGTGATGATGGCCTCGACGTTGTTCAGGGCGGTGACCCGGGGCTTGGAAATGATTCGAACTTCCCCGTCCGATTCGGCAGCTGTGAGCAGAGCATCCAAGCGCACCGTGTCCAGTACTGGCGCGGCCGCGAAACCGGGAGAACCCAATCCCAGCCCTAGCGGGGTGCTCATGCGCACGGAACCCCCTGCTCGTTGGCCGGTTTCGCCGATCAGCAGATTAAGCTGGAGACCCAGGTTCCGGGCGAAGGTGGTGGTGGCCTCGATGATTCTGGCCTCGATCTCGACTTGGCGCTCCGCAACGTCCAAGTGGTCGAGAAGACGATTCATCGCCGCGACTCGAGACGGGATGTCGGTCATCAGCAGCGTGTTGGTCCTGGTGTCCACGTCCAAGTGGCCCTTCTCCCCCAGTTGGTTCTTCAGGCTCTTGGCCACCTCGTCGGCGGAGGCGTAGTTCAGGGACCGGGCCACGATAGTCGGTTCCTGACTCTCACGTTCCTGTTCCAGAATCTTCCGATCCCGTTCCTGCTCTGCCCGGAGAGTTTCTTGACGAGAAATACGAATCAGGTTGTCCTGTGCCGTCTGTTCCAGCGAATGGCTCTTGAGGACCATCTCCACCACCTGGTCCAAGGCTATTCGCTCCACGCGTAGTGTCACGCTTCCCGACACGTCGGAGTCGATCACCAGATTGAGGTTGCTCAACTCCGCGACGGTGCGAAAGAAATCCACCAGCGAGGCGTCGACCAGACTCATGGAAACCGTTTGCCGGAGTGGGGCGGGGACCTCTGAGACTTCGGGTCGTGCACCTTTCGTGGGAGTGGCTGCGACCAAGATCCAGAAGAGAGGACCCCAACTGCGAAGGAGCCGCGGACCGATTGGCATGCTCTTACTCACTTCCCGACGGATCGAATTCGCTTCGTGACCCAGGTCCGACCCATGTCAATCCCGTCGACCCGGAAAATCACCCAGTCTCCCGCAATCCGCACCAAGCGTCCGTCGGCGAATCGAGCCTTCACGGGAGCCAAGTGGGTCAAGCGTTCAGGTCCTTGGACCAGCGCGAAACCGCCGATTTTCCCGACGGCCGTCCCCACAATGACCAATTCCGAAATTTCCAGTTGCCGCAACGGCGCCGTCAACGGCGTCTCCACCGTGTCTTGTCGCTCCGGGCTTCGAGGCGCGAACGGGTCTCTTTTCCCTTGAGGCGTGTAGGCGGCCGGGCCTTCCGGGCTGGAGACTGCCATGCCGAGGAGTAAGCCGAGTTGGAGAAACGGGACCAGGATCATGGGGTCTCCTCCAGTTCCGGCTCCCGGCCCGGGTCGAATTCTTCAAGGTTGATCCGGAAAAGGCTCAGGGAGATGGAAGCGTCCAGGGTTATCCCCTGACGGGACGGGTCGCGGCGGCTGTTGATGGACAGTTTTCGGATATTGACAATCTCATCCAGTCCTGCAAGATCCTGAAAGAATCGGCCCAGGCCGTGAAACCCTCCTTCCACTACCAGGTCCATTGGCCAATGGGTCAGGACCTTCTCCACGACGGGGGTCGAAGGAGAGACTCGTGTGGGACGCAGGTCATGCTGGAGAGCCAGTTGAACGATGTGACTGATCGCCTCGGAACGAGAAGTCTCCTCTTCCGGCAGTCCTCCCTCATCCAGGAGACGCGTGCGGTGTTCGGCAAATTCTTCCTTGACCCGTGAGAGGCGAGCCTCGGCCGAGGCGATCTGTTTCTGTTGGGACTGCGCTCTCAGAAACTCCTTCTCCAGTCCCTCGAGTTGGAACTGAAGCGGACGGATGGTCGAGGCATAGATGGAACCTGCCAGGAGAATCCCCATGATGGCCAGGGAGAGGGCAGGTTTTTCGCGAACTGTTCGACGGAGTCTCTCCATACTCACGTTTCCAGGTCAATGCCCGGTACGGGCAGTGACGGTGAATCGGAGGGTGTTCCCGACTTGTTCCAGGGCGCGCAGTTCTACTTGGGAAAAACCTGCGTCTGGACCCAAACGGTGCAGCAGAGTCCCCGCGGCGGAGGGGGAAGCGGCGGTTCCCTCAAGGGTCAGGGATTCGTTCTCCCAATCCAGACGGTGCAGGGACACTTCCTGCCGGGACGGGAACCGGTCCATAAGCCGGTTCCACAACAGAAGTGGAGCATTCTGACGGGCTTCGAGTTCGCGGACGCGGTCGTGGCACAGGACCAGGACTGCGACTGCCTCTTCCCAGCGCCGGACCCTCTGCAAAACCGCTTCCAGTCTCCCACTCCGGTCAGCGAACGTGGCGAGCCTGGCTCGGCCCGAGTCTGTCCAGGAGCCTAACGACTGCCGCCAGACTGCGGTTCCTGCGAGGATGGCGCATGCGGCCGCGAGGAGCACCAAGTCGCGTCTCGGCGCCGCCAGTATCGACGAATGGATGTTGATCCCCTTCATCTTCAATGTCCTCAACGTTCGAACCGCCTGGAACGTGAATGGAAGATGAAGGGTGAGAAGCTCGAGCAGCGGGCGGCGCCCGGCAGAATCCCGGAAGAAAAAGTATGGGAACGGCGGTTTCTAACCGCCGAACTCCGGATGGGGCATGGGAGAGAGGGCGAGTAACGGTCGCCCCTCCTCCGAAGACGAAAGCTGGCGCCCGCAAGGGGCGCCCCTACAGGTTCCCACCAAGCGTAGGCGAGTCCCGAAAATTTTCGACATCCGGCGCCTGAGAACAGGGCGCAACCTTGACAAGGAACGTGTCCGTTCGGTAGATTGCCAGACTCTTAGGGCGTGGTGTGGCGAAATGAGGAATTTGAATAAGACGATTCTTCCTAGTCTTCACGAAATCGACAGGAAGTGGTTCGTCGTGGATGCCGGTGATCAGGTCCTGGGTCGCTTGGCGACTCGTCTGGCTACCCTCCTCATGGGCAAGGACAAGCCGCACTACACCGATTTTCTCGACACTGGCGCATTCGTGATCGTCGTCAATGCCGACAAGGTGCGTCTGACTGGGAAGAAGTGGTCTCAGAAGGTCTACTATTCCCACAGCCGTTACCCGGGGGGGCTGAAAGAGATAACGGCCGAGAATCTGCTGCGCCGGTATCCGGATCGTCTCATACGCTTGGCGGTTCGAGGAATGCTGCCGAAGAACAAGTTGGGCAAGAGGATGATCCGGAAACTCAAAATCTATGCCGGCGCCGACCATCCGCATCAAGCTCAGAAGCCGGAGCCACTGGCCCTGTAATCTGTCCGCTCCGGCCACAGGAGATCTTCCTTGAACGAGGTTCAATACTACGGCACCGGTAAACGGAAGTCCGCCACCGCACGCGTGTTCCTGATGCTCGGGGGAGGGCAGATCGTCGTCAACCACGTCGATTACCAGGAGTACTTCCGCAACCGGACACAACAGGTTGTGGTTCTGCAACCTTTGATGCAGACAGAGAACAACGCCAAGTTCGACGTGTACGTCAACGTTGAGGGGGGGGGATATTCCGGACAGGCCGGTGCCGTCCGGCTGGGAATAGCCCGTGCCCTGCTCCAATTCGATTCCGATCTCCGTGGCACCCTCAAGAAGGCAGGACTTCTCAGACGCGATCAGCGGGTCAAGGAACGGAAAAAATACGGACAGCCCGGGGCGCGCAAGCGGTTCCAGTTTTCCAAGAGGTAGACAGGGAGAAATAGGTGAGTTCCATTCCCATCAAGCAACTCCTGGACGCCGGTGTTCATTTCGGGCACCAGACAAGGCGCTGGAATCCCAAGATGAAACCGTTCATCTTCGGCCAGCGAAACGGCATTCACATCGTCGATCTGCGAACCACGCTCCGGTATTTCAAGCGCGCCATCGATTTCATCGTCGAGCGGAGCATCCGAGGAAGTTCGGTGCTGTTCGTCGGCACCAAGAGACAGGCTCAGGACACCATCGAGCGGGAAGCCAGCAGATGTGAGGCCCACTACGTCAACAACCGTTGGCTCGGCGGTCTTCTCACCAATTTCGCGACCGTCCGGAACAGCATCAAGCGCTACAAGGACCTGGAAGAAAAACGGGTCAACGGCTTCTACGACCAGCTCTCCAAGAAGGAGGTGGCCCGGCTGGAGCGGGAACGCAAGAAGCTGGACAAGAATCTGCGCGGTATCAGAGACATGGAGCGACTACCCGATGTCCTCTTCGTGGTGGACACGAACCGGGAGGTCATCGCCGTCAAGGAAGCCGCCAAGCTGGGTATTCCGGTGATCGCCGTGGTGGACACCAACAGCGATCCCGACGACGTCGACTTCGTGATCCCGGGAAACGACGACGCGTTGCGATCGGTGAGGCTGTTCACCTCTACCATCGCGGATGCGATCCTGGCCGGAAAGGCGATCCGGGAAGCTCGTTTGGCAGAAGCCCGCGAGAAGGCGGCCCGGGAAAAGGCGGCTCGCGAGAAGGCGGCCCGGGAAAAGGCGGCTCGCGAGAGGACTCTGCGAGAGAAGGCGCTGCAGGAGAAGGCCGCGCGAGAGCAGGCGGCGCAGGAAACCTCGATACCTCCAGATGCCACCGTGGCGACCAGCACCGCTTCCGCGGTGCAGGCCACGAGTGCCCCCACCTCCGACAACAGCTAGGGCGTCAGACAGGAATCGGCGCGTCAAGCCTTTTCAGCGGGAAGGTCGATCGAAAATGAGTGTAACCGCAGCACAGGTCAAGGCGCTCCGGGACCGGACCGGCGCCGGAATGATGGAGTGCAAGAGAGCGCTGGTCGAGGCCGGAGGGGACCTGGATCGGGGTATCGTCATCCTGCGCGAACGGGGTCTGGCGGCTGCCGCCAAGAGGTCCGGCCGCGCCACCAGTGAGGGGACGGTGGGTCAGTACATCCATGCCGGTGGCAAGCTGGGTGTTCTGGTGGAAGTGAACTGCGAAACGGATTTCGTCGCACGCACCGATGAGTTCCAGGAACTCGTCCGGGATCTGGCCATGCAGGTGGCCGCTTCCAACCCCCTTTTCGTGCGGCGGGACGAGGTGGGTTCCGAAGAGATCGATCGCGAAAAAGAGATCTACCGCAACCAGGCGCTGGCAACCGGAAAACCTGAACGGATAGTCGACAGAATCGTCGAGGGCCGCTTGGAGAAGTACTTCTCCGCCGTGTGCCTCTACGAGCAGCCCTTCGTCAAGGATCCCTCGATCACGGTGGAGCAACTCATCAAGTCCAAGATTGCCACCTTGAAGGAAAACATTACGGCCCGTCGCTTTTGCCGTTTCAAGGTGGGAGAGGAACTCTAGCAGTCCGTGCTGAAAGTCCCGCGAGCACCGAGACCGGTCCTGCGCCCGCCGGACCAGGCGCAACGGAGGGAGCAGACCGGGAGTATGTGAGCCGATAGCAACGCAGTCCGCGCACGATGCAGGGACGGTCGAATGCCGTGACGACGTTTACCGCGGGCTGCTATACCACAGGGAGTTCCTTGCATTCGAAGGAGGCGGTTTTGCCCCAGGAGAGCCAAGCGCCGTTAGGAAACCCGGTCAAGCTGGAGCGCCCCGCTTACCGTCGGCTTCTCGTCAAGCTCAGCGGCGAGATGCTCATGGGCACCGGCAACTTCGGCGTCGATCCCGCCATGATGGAGGGTATCGCCCTCCAGATCAAAGAGGTTCACGCATTGGGTGTTGAGACTGCCGTCGTTGTCGGCGGTGGCAACATCATCCGTGGGGTGAACGTCAGCGAGGCCGGATTCGACCGGGCCACGGGCGACTACATGGGCATGTTGGCCACCATCATCAACTCTCTGGCCTTGCAGAACGCCCTGGAGAAGAATGACACCGACACTCGAGTTCTGAGTGCCATCCATGTCTCGGAACTTGCGGAGCCCTTCATTCGGCGGCGAGCCATCCGGCATCTGGAAAAGAAGCGCGTCGTCATCTTCGCTGCCGGCACCGGCAGTCCCTATTTCTCCACCGACACGGCAGCGGCCCTGAGGGCGATGGAAATCCGGGCCGATGTGATCTTGAAGGGGACCAAAGTCGACGGAGTTTACGATTCGGACCCGCAAGTCAATCCGAATGCCAAACGCTACGACCGGTTGACCTATCTTCAGGTTCTGGAAAAGGGTCTCAAGGTCATGGACGCAACGGCCATATCCTTGTGCATGGATCACGATCTGCCCATCATCGTGTTCAGTCTCCGAGAGAAGGGGAACATCACGAATGTGGTCCTGGGCAAGAAGGTGGGCTCCATCATCAGCCTCTGAAGCGATCCGTGCCGGGTTTGCCGGGGACGCCCGGCGGCTCAAGGGGGGGACAGCATGAACGGGAATTCCGTCCAGCAGGTGTTGACTGAAACCCGAACCCGAATGCGGAAGGCCGTGGACGACCTGAGTCGCGAGCTGGCGACGGTCCGCACGGGCCGAGCCTCCCTCCACTTGTTCGATCCGATCAAGGTGGACTACTACGGTACCCTGACGCCCATCAACCAGCTCGCCACCTTGCATGTGGCGGAAGCATCCATGGTGACCATCCAACCCTGGGACCCGACTCAGATCGAGAGCATCACCCGGGCCATTCTGGCCTCCGACCTGGGTCTGAATCCTTCCAGCGACGGAAGGCTCATACGGGTGCCTATCCCTCCGCTGACCGAGGAGCGGCGCCGGCAACTGGCCAAACATGTCCGGAAAGTGACCGAGCAGCACCGGACCGCGGTCAGAAATATCCGCCGGAGCTCCAATGACCAGTTGAAGAAACTCTCCAGAAGCAAGGCCATTTCCGAGGATGACGAGCACCGCGGGTACGATCGGGTCCAGAAGATCACCGACGACTTCGTCGCCCAAGCGGACGATCTGGGGCGGCTGAAGGAGAGCGAGGTCCTCGAAGTCTGAACCTAGGAGCCTGCGCCGCAGAAATTGATCTACTGCGAAAGCGGTAGAATCGGTCCATATTTCCTCGATTCCCCACTTTCTCGCTACGATCATTTCTACCGCGCAGACTCCGAGTGCCGACGTTTTCCTGAACCGGTGTGACCCCATGCCCGGTGCAGCACCGGAGCCGTTGTCGTTATCCCAGCAGAATCACGGCAGCAGGACGGCGGCCGCCACGACGGTCGTCCAGCGTCCGTTCCGGTCACCGAAGGCGGACTGGGCGATGCTGGTGGTTTCGGCGAACTCGCCGCAGCGTTCCCACGACCCCTTCGAGTCTTCGCCGGCAGCCTCCTCCTCCGAGGGTAGTCCCAGGCTGGCCGACAGCATCTGTGCGGCCACGGATTCGGCGTGGTTTCCCGCTGTGGCCGCGGTTTCCCCGAAGCTGTGATGCTCGCTCAAGTATCCGTGCCTGTTCGAGTCCCTCGGCGTCGCCAATCCGATGGATGCGGCAACTAGGCGGCCCGGCTCGGGAGTCGCATTGGCGCTGATCACGGCAAAGACCACCTGACCCGGGACCAAACCTTTCAAACCCTGCTCCCTGCTGATCAACTTGCATTTGGGAGGAAAGATGCTGGAGACGCGAACCAGATTGAAGGAGGAGATCCCGGCGTCGTGGAGCGCCATTTCCCAGCTGATCAGTTTTTCCCGGTGACATCCGGTACCACGCGTCAAGAACAGTCTGGTGGGCACCAGCATGCAGAATACTCCTGTTTCCGGACCGCAGCCGATGGGTATCCGACGGGTGTCCGCCGCGGACTGCGGGTAATTGTCAACGAGGTGCTATACTCGATTTTCCCCGCCTCGTCCACCGGCGCAAACAGCGGGTCCGGTGCTCGCTGCCCCGGTTGAGTTCGCTTTCGGAACTGTGGTATCAATGAGCCTCGTTGGAGGGAGCGGTCCAGGAGGAGATGCCTGAAGAGCAACCGCCGGAAGCCGCGGTCCGAAAGGAACGGACAGAGGCGAAAACCAGCGAAAACCAGCGGTCTCTGGCCGGCGTTTTCGATGAATTTCGCGGCTGGGCTCGAGACATCCTTGTCGCCGCCATCGTCGCCGTCCTCATCGTCGTATTCGTGGTGCAGCCGGTCAAGGTGGAGGGGACCAGCATGGCCCCTCGCTTGGCTGATCAGGAGCGAATTTTTGTCAGCAAGCTCTCCTATCATTTCTCGAATATCGAACGCGGCGATATCGTGGTCTTCTGGTACCCGAGGAATCCGGCCAAGTCTTTCATCAAACGGGTCATTGGGATTCCCGGTGAAACCGTGGAGATCAAGGGAGGCGTCGTATTCATCGACGGACGGCGCCTGGAGGAACCCTACTTGCGGCCAGAGTACCTGGACCACGACTATCACACGACCAAGGTTCCGGAGGCCCAGTACTTCGTTCTGGGAGATCGACGAAACTCCAGCAACGACAGTCGAAACTGGGGATGCGTGCCGCGCCGGAACATATTCGGGAAGGCCGTGTTCCGATACTGGCCCGTCTCCAAGGCGGGCATGATCGAATAGCCGGGAGACGGACCCGGCTCAACCAGACCTGCCTGATTCGAGGATCCAACAAACGTGGGCAAGCGGGCGATTCTATACCTGGAAGATGGGACCGTGTACGAGGGCGTTGCCTTCGGCGCAGACACGGAATCTTTGGGCGAGGTGGTCTTCAACACCTCCATGACGGGGTACCAGGAGATTCTGACGGATCCCTCCTACGCCGGTCAGATCGTGGTCATGACCCAGCCCCAGATCGGAAACTACGGAACCAACTCTGAAGATGGAGAGTCCTTCAAGCCCCACGTGGAGGGCTTCGTCCTCCGTGAATGCAGTCCCATCTACAGCAACTGGCGGGGGGAGCAGACGCTGGACGCCTATCTGAAACAGCATGGCATCGGCGGTATCTCCGAGATCGACACTCGAGCTCTGGTTCGCCGCATCCGGGAGCAGGGGGCCATGCGGGGCGGAATTTCCACGTCCTCTGTCGATTCCATACGACGGAAAGTCCTGGCTCATCCAACGATGGCCGGACTGGATTGCGTGAAGTTCGTCACGACCTCGGAATCCTATTCCTGGCCGGTGGAGGATTCCAAATTCAGGGTGGTGGCCTACGACTTCGGGATCAAGTACAACATCCTTCGATGCCTCGCCTCCCGAGGGTGCAACGTCACCGTCGTCCCGGCCACTACGGCTGCCGAGGATGTTCTGGCGATGAACCCGGACGGTGTCTTTCTGTCGAATGGTCCCGGTGACCCGGAACCTCTCGACTACATTGTCGCCAACGTCAAGAAGCTGCTGGGGAAGAGACCCGTCTTCGGAATCTGTCTGGGTCACCAGCTGTTGGGACTGGCCTTCGGAGGGCGGACCTACAAATTGAAGTTCGGGCATCGAGGCGCCAACCAGCCGGTCCAAAATCTGGTGACTCGAAAAATCGAGATCACGTCTCATAATCACGGGTTCGCCGTGGAGCCCGATTCCTTGGACGACAGCAGCGTCGAGTTGACCCATCTCAACCTCAACGACCAAACTCTGGAAGGCATGCGGCACCGGTCCCTGCCGGTGTTTTCCGTGCAATACCATCCCGAGGCTTCTCCGGGACCCCATGATTCCATGTACCTGTTCGACGATTTCCTCGATCTGATGCGAGCTCATCGGTCACGTTGAGTTCCCAGGACCAAGCCCTCGAGCACAGCAGGCATGCCCAGGCGAGACGACATTGAGAAGATCCTGATCATCGGCTCGGGACCCATTGTCATCGGCCAGGCCTGCGAGTTCGACTATTCCGGGACCCAGGCCTGCAAGGCCCTGATGAAGGATGGGTTCCAGGTCATCCTGGTCAATTCCAATCCCGCCACGATCATGACGGATCCCGAAGTCGCGGTCCGAACTTACGTGGAACCGCTGACGGCGGAATATGTGGGCGCAATCGTCCGGCGAGAGCGCCCCGATGCCGTTTTATCCACCGTGGGCGGCCAGACCGGTCTCAACATCTCGGTTCAGCTCAGCGAAAGCGGCCTGCTCCGGGAGTTGGGCGTCGACATGATCGGAGCCAATCTGGACGCGATTCAGATGGCGGAGGATCGGCGCCTCTTCCGGGCCGCCATGGAGGAAATCGGGCTCCAGGTTCCCAGCTCCGGATTCGCCACCAGTCTCAAGGAGAGTCAGGAGATTCTGGAGCGGGTGGGTCTTCCCGCCGTGATACGTCCATCCTTCACTTTGGGCGGCACCGGCGGCGGCATCGCCTTCAATACCGAGGAGTTTCGGGAAATCTCGGACCGGGGAATCCAGCTGTCGCCGATCGGCGAGATCCTGGTCGAGGAATCGGTTCTGGGGTGGAAGGAATTCGAACTGGAAGTGATGCGCGATCTGAACGACAACGTCGTCATCATCTGCTCCATCGAGAACTTCGATCCCATGGGCGTGCATACCGGGGATTCCATCACCGTCGCTCCTGCGCAGACCCTCACGGATCGGGAATACCAGAAGATGCGCGATGCGGCCATCGACATCATCCGCAAGATCGGAGTCGAGACGGGAGGCTCGAACATCCAGTTCGCCGTCAATCCGGACGACGGGCGAATGGTGGTCATCGAGATGAACCCTCGGGTGAGCCGGAGTTCGGCCCTGGCCTCCAAGGCCACCGGTTTTCCCATTGCCAAGGTCGCGGCCAAGCTGGCAGTGGGCTACACGCTGGATGAGATTCCCAACGACATCACACTCAAGACGCCGGCCTCATTCGAGCCTACGTTGGACTATGTCGTGGTGAAGATACCCCGATGGAATTTCGAGAAGTTTCCCGAGTCCGAACCGTTGCTGGGGACCCAGATGAAGTCGGTCGGAGAGGTGATGGCCATCGGGAGGACCTTCCGGGAAGCCCTTCTCAAGGGTGTCCGATCTCTGGAGACGGGCAAGACCCTGTTTGCCGAACAGACCCATCCCCAGCGCATCAAGGAGCACTTGGTTCGTCCCAATCCCAGTCGTCTCGCTCATGTGTTCCTGGCCTTCGAGCATGGCTACAGCCGGGACCGGATCTTCGAGCTGACCGGCATCGATCGCTGGTTTCTGGAACAGATCGAGCGGTTGCTGGCGGAGATCAAGGAACTCGAGGGGAACCGGCTTGACGCCCTCGGACCCGCCAGGCTGGCTCGCGCCAAGAAGAATGGGTTCTCCGACCTTTGGCTTTCTCAGATCCTGAGCCGCAACCGGGCAGCTGGAAGTCTCGCCGTCACGGAACGGGATGTTTGGAATTTCAGAAGAGACAACGGTATCGGTCCTGTATTCAAGCGGGTGGACACCTGCGCGGCCGAATTCGAGTCCTACACTCCTTACTTGTATTCCAGTTACGAAATGGAGGACGAAGCGGATCCGGGCGACGGCAAGAAGATCGTGATCCTGGGGAGTGGACCCAACCGGATCGGTCAGGGGATCGAGTTCGACTATTGCTGTTGCCACGCCTCCTTCGCTCTCAAGGAGGAGGGGTACGAGACCATCATGGTCAACTGTAACCCCGAGACGGTTTCCACCGACTACGACACCTCGGACCGCCTCTACTTCGAGCCCTTGACCTTCGAGGACGTGATGGCGGTGGTGGAGCGGGAGCAGCCCGATGGCGTCGTGGTTCAGCTGGGCGGTCAAACTCCTCTGAAATTGGCGTTGCCCCTCTTCGAGGCTGGGGTTCCCATTGTCGGAACGTCTCCCCAGTCCATAGACCTGGCCGAGGATCGGGAGCGTTTCGAGCGGCTCCTTCGGGAATTGAACATTACCCGGCCCGAGAACGGAACCGCCATGTCCATCGAGCAGGCGCGCAAGATCGGCCGGCGCATCGGATACCCGCTCCTGGTTCGCCCCTCTTACGTGCTGGGCGGGAGAGCCATGGCCATCGTCTATGACGAGGCCTCTCTGGACGGGTATGTCAGCACTGCCGTGGATGTCTCCCCCGAACGCCCCGTCCTGATCGACAAGTTCCTGGAAGATGCCCGGGAGTACGACGTCGACGCGCTGGCGGACGGCGAGAACGTGATCATCGCCGGGATCATGGAACACATCGAGGAAGCGGGCATCCACTCAGGGGACAGCACCTCGGTCCTGCCGCCCATCATCATCGAAGAAGAGCACCTGGAGACCATGCGAGACTACACTCGGCGGCTGGGGGAAGCGCTCCAGGTCGTGGGTCTCATGAATATTCAGTTTGCGGTGGTGGAGGAGCTTGTCTATGTCTTGGAGGTGAATCCCCGGGCCAGCCGCACCATACCTTTCGTGAGCAAGGCCACAGGAATCCCGCTGGCCAAGGTGGGATCCAGACTCATGATCGGAAGAAAACTTTCTGAGTTGGGACTGACGCGGGATCTGGCCGTCACCAGTTGCTTTGTGAAGACCCCCGTCTTTCCCTTTGCCAAGTTTCCCGGCGTCGACACGATTCTGGGACCGGAAATGCGGTCGACGGGCGAAGTCATGGGGGGAGACGAGTCCTTCGGCTACGCGTACGCCAAGGCTCAGACCGCTGCCGGCAACCACCTGCCCAAGTCCGGAGTCGTTTTCCTGAGCGTCAACGAGCGGGACAAGCGATACGTCATCACCATCGCCCAGGACTTTCAGCGGCTGGGTTTCCAGGTGGTGGCCACGAGCGGCACCGCCAAGGTGCTGGCGCTGTCGGGAATGGAAGTTGAGACCGTATACAAGGTGAACGAGGGGCGGCCCAACGTGGTGGATCTGATCAAGAGCGAGAAGATCCATCTGGTAGTGAACACCCCCTTGGGCCGTGAGTCCTTCTTCGATGAAAAGGCCATTCGGCGGGCATGCATCCAGTACGGCACTCCCTGTATCACCACGCTCTCGGCGGCGGCCGCGACCGTCAGTGCCATCCGGGCACTGCAGCGGGAAGAGATCCGGATCAAAAGTCTGCAAGAATACCATGAGCTCTGCAAAGATCCGGCGGAGTCCATTTCCCGGTAATGAAAGGCCCGCGCAATACTCCCGCGTCTCTCCCGAATCTCCAACGCTCTCGACTGACCCCAACGAGTCTTCTCCCACCCCTCACTCCCCATTTCGCTTTCTGTTACATTAGTGCCTCGTGAGCCCACGTCTGGATCTGGTCGAATCGCTGGCCGAGAAGTTTCGGGACCTGCCCCGCGAGGTGGTCATCAAAGAGGACCTCCTGCGCACCGGGATTGCATTTTCCAGAGACGCGTTGGCCATTGCGTCCGGGTACAAACCCAAGGCCTACTTCATCTTCTCCTTCGATCTGGTGCCCATCACCGAGATGGAGCAGCAGGAGAACCTGCATGCGCCCGAGGAGATCTGTCTGACCGGCGGCGCCGGGAAGTTCCGGCGAACCATCGTATCGGTCCGGCTGAATCCGGGATCTCCCTACCGTGTCGATTGCTCTCCTGATGGGAAGCTGGTCTTGATCCTGGATGGAGTGGAAGTGTGCGGCGTGGAGTTCCCCTCGGTGCCTGAGTACTACAAGTCCACGCTGGCCGGCGGCAAGCCCATTACCGACATCGCTCCCAGCATCGAATGGGGTTACCTCCTCTACCTCACCGTGTTCCGGATCTGCCAATACTTCGGCCGCAAGATCGAGTGCCAGTTCTGCGACATCAACGAAAACTATCGGCAGCAGCGGAAATCGGGCCGCTCTTATACCGGTATGAAGACGGTCGAGGAAATACTGGAGGCTCTTGAGATCATTCAGGATACCGATTCGATCAGCAAGGCCTATACGGTGACCGGGGGGAGTATCACGTCCCAGTTGGATGGTCAGGAAGAGATCGACTTTTACGTCCGGTACCCGGAAGCCATCGAAGAGCGGTTTCCCGGGCGCTGGTTGGGCAAAGTCGTGGTCCAGGCTCTGCCCCTCGATTCGGTGCGCCGCTTCAAGGACGCCGGCGTCCGGATCTACCATCCCAACTACGAGGTCTGGGACGCCAGGCTCTTCGAGATCATCTGTCCGGGAAAGGCCGAGTACATCGGACGGGATGAGTGGATTCGGCGGATCCTGGACGCGGCCCAGGTGTTCGGGCCGTCCTACGTGATTCCTAATTTCGTTGCGGGGATCGAGATGGCGCAGCCGGCCGGGTTCACCAGCGTCGAGGAGGCGCTGGCGTCCACCGGTGAGGGCCTCGACTTCTTCATGAGCCGAGGCGTGGCACCCCGCTTTACCACCTGGTGTCCGGAACCCTTGAGCGTCCTGGGGAAGTCCAATCCCGGAGGGGCCCCCCTGGAGTATCACCTGGGGCTGCTGAGAGTCTGGAGGGATACCCATGAACGCTACCGGCTCCCGGTCCCTCCAGGTTACGGGAAACCGGGCATTGGCAACGCCGTCTTCTCCGTCTCTTCCTTCATGGATGTCATTCGCGACGCCCCTGTGCTCCGGCCCGTCGATTCTCCAAATGGGAACGGGAAACCAGGGCGAGCAGATTCCTCAGGAGCTTGACGTCCTCCTTTTCCAGCTGAGCACGTCCCAAGATTCGGTTCAAGCGGGCCAGGATCCGCTGCCGGGACAGATGTGCGGGGAGACCGGCAGATGTGAGGACCGCCTCCAGGTGAGCGATCAGGGACTGGAACTCTGCGGTTTCGGCAAGGTGCAGAAATTGCACCTCGTCCGGCTCCCGGGACGCCAGGTGGAGGTCGTAGG
Source organism: Acidobacteriota bacterium (assembly GCA_965263035.1). GTDB lineage: Bacteria > Acidobacteriota > UBA6911 > RPQK01 > JAJDTT01 > JAJDTT01. Next base: position 718,240 of record OZ253580.1, on the reverse strand, counting down.
CCACGAGCGCCACCGCCTGAGCCAGATTCAGGACCGGGTAGTCGCTTGCGGTGGGGATTTCCACCAACCATTCACAGAGCCGAATCTCCTCTCGCGACAGGCCGTTGTCCTCAGGGCCGAAGACGATGCCCAAAGGCCCGGACTGGTGTCGGGGAACCAGCTCGCCGGCCAGGGTGCGGCTGCTGATACGGCGGTTGCCTGATTTCGGTGATCTCGCCGTGGTCCCGACCAGAAGCCGAATCTGCCGCCTCGCTTCACGGAGAGAGGGGTAGTAGACGGCGTTGTCCACCAGTTCGGCGCCCTTCATGGCCAGCATGCGGGCCTCGGCCCCGACCTCGCACTGGGGCCGGATCAAGACCAGGCTGCCGAAACCCATGTTCTTCAGGATGCGGGCGGCTGCTCCCAGATTGGAGGCGAACTGGGTCCGGACCAGTATGAAGTGGAGATGGTCTTGGAGCATCTCAGACCGCAAGTCTACACGAAACCAGAATCAGGATTTCCGAGCATGGAATCGCATTCATCGCGTTGACAAGGGTCGGGGTTTCGAGGATGATATGCGCCCTGAAACTGCCGGGCGATTCCTGGGGCGAAATTCGGGACGCTCGGCTTGAGTGTTGGAATCGAGGCTGAGCCAATCGTGACCTCAGGTTTGCGTCGACATTTACCCGGTTCGCGCCCGGTGTTCGTCCGGGATCCGTCGTCCATGAGCTTCCATAGTCCCCAGGTGCGTCAAGACTCGTGTCCGGAAGATTTCCAGGAAGTCGAATTCCCCGTTCGGTGCCGTGTGTTTCCGACCATCCGCGTCCATGCTTTGTCCTGGTAGTTTGCTAAAATGAATGCGCGTTTGGCGGGGAGAGGCTGTCCCCAGCTACGGTGGAGATAACATTGGCCATCGCACAGACCCGATCCTTCGTCTCCCGGCAGGAAGGCGCCCAGACCAGCGTGGTGAACGATCTGAGCATCCAGGTCGCTACGGTGAATGGTTCCGGCAGCCAGAGCTCCAACAACGTGCTGATGCGGTCCATCTTCCAGATGGGCATCCCGACCAGCGGCAAGAACCTCTTCCCCTCCAACATCGCGGGGCTGCCCACTTGGTTCACCATTCGCGCGTCCAAGCGGGGCTACGTCGGCTGCAAGCGGGAAGTGGACATCCTGATTGCGATGAACCCGCAGACGTCCCGTGAGGATGTGGAAACCCTGGATCCGGGTCGAGTGGTGCTCTATGAGGAGCGGCTCAAGCTCTCCGGTCTTCGGGATGACTTGATCTACTATCCGATTCCTTTCAGCAAGTTGGCGGCGGAGGTGGTTCGGGTTCCCAGGCTGCGCAAGTTGGTGGCGAACATGGCCTACGTGGGTGCTGTGGCCGAGTTCCTGGGCATCGAGATGAAAGAGGTGGAGGTGGCGATTGCCAAGTGGTTCAAGAAAAAGCAGAAAGCCATCGATCTGAACATCCGGATCGCCCACATGGGGGCTCAGTACGTCAAGGGTCACCTGCCGAAGCGCGATCCGTACCGGTTGAAAGAATGGACCAGACCCAGGGCAAGATCATCATCGACGGAAACGCGGCCTGCGCCCTGGGCGCCATGTTCGGTGGAGTGACCGTGGTGACGTGGTATCCCATCACGCCGGCCAGCAGTCTCGGGGAAGCTCTCACCCATTATCTGCAGCGGTATCGAACCGACCCCGAGACGGGGAAGGCCACATTTGCAGTCGTCCAGGCCGAGGATGAGTTGGCGGCCCTGGGTATGGCCATCGGGGCAGGATGGTCCGGCGCCAGATCCATGACCTCGACCTCGGGTCCCGGTATTTCATTGATGGGCGAATTTACGGGACTGGCCTATTTTGCCGAGATCCCGTGTGTCATTTTCGACGTTCAGAGGGTCGGGCCCAGCACCGGCCTGCCGACACGCACCGCCCAGGGCGATATACTGTCGCTGCACAGTCTTTCGCACGGGGATACGGCTCATCCGGTCCTGCTGCCCGGGAACATGGAGGAGTGTTTCGAGATGTCCCGGCAGGCTTTCGACTTGGCCGAGCGGCTGCAGCAGCCGGTCTTCGTCGGCTCGGATCTGGATCTGGGCATGAACAACTGGATGTGTGATCCTTTCAAATATCCCACCGAGCTGCCGGACCGGGGCAAGGTCCTCACGGCAGCCGACTTGGAGCGGATTGGGGAGTTCGCCCGTTACCGCGACCTGGACGGGGACGGGATTCCCTATCGCACGCTGCCGGGTACGGAGCATCCCCTGGCCTCCTATTTCACCCGGGGCAGCGGACACAATGACAGCGCGGGTTACAGTGAGCGGCCCGAGGACTACGTTCAGCTCATGGATCGTCTGAAGCGAAAATACGAAACTGCGAGGGGCTTGGTGCCCCAACCCGTGATCGATTTGCGAGACTCGGCTGTGATCGGGATCATCGCCTACGGATCGTCGGACTCGGCCATGGGTGAATGCCGGGACCAACTCCTGGAAGAGTACGGGATCGAGATCAACTATCTCCGGCTTCGAGCTTTGCCGTTGAGTCCGGCACTGAAGGACTTCGTCGCCGCGTGCCGGCGGGTTTACGTCGTCGAGCAGAATCGCGACGGCCAGATGGCCGATCTGATCCGGCTGGAGCTCGGCGACGAGGGGACCAAGATTCGAAAAATCTGTCACTATACCGGACTTCCGCTGGATGCCCGCTTCGTCACCGACCAGGTGATGGCCTTGGAGCGTCCACACTGAATTCACGCCATGGCTGTACGTACAAGGGCGCCAAAGAAAAGAAACCGAATCGGGCTGTCTCGTTCCGCCTATCGAGGTCACCCATCGACGCTGTGTTCCGGGTGTGGCCACGACGCCATCACCAATCAGATCATCCGGGCGTTTTACGAGATCGGCGTCAACCCATACTCCGTGGCCAAGATGAGCGGTATCGGCTGCTCCAGCAAGACGCCGGCCTATTTCATGAATGCGTCGCATGGCTTCAACAGCGTCCACGGACGCATGCCTTCGGTAGCCACCGGGACCATGTTGGCGAATCGTGGTCTGGTCTGCATCGGGGTGAGCGGAGACGGGGACACGGCATCGATCGGACTGGGACAGTTCTGCCATCTGCTGCGGCGCAATGTGCCCATGATCTACGTCATCGAGAACAATGGCGTCTACGGTCTCACCAAGGGCCAGTTTTCGGCGACCGCCGACGACGGCTCGAAGCTCAAGACCGGTGTGGTCAACGAGTTGCCGGCCATAGACTGCTGCTCGCTGGCGATCGAGATGGGATGCTCCTACGTGGCCCGTTCCTTTGCCGGAGACCCCAAGCAGCTGGTGGCGCTGTTGAAGGGGGCGCTCAGCCACAGTGGAACCGCCATGCTCGACGTGATCAGCCCCTGCGTGACCTTCAATAACCATCCCGGGTCGACCAAGAGTTACTCGTGGGCCAAGGAACACGAGGAGTTGCTGCACGAGATCGACTTCATCCCTGGCTTCGAGCCCATCGCCGCGGTGGACTATCCGGAAGGCGAAGCCTTGGATGTGGAGATGCATGATGGGTCCGTCATCCGGCTGCGCAAGGTGGACACGGAATACGACCCCATGAATCGCCGGGAAGCCGTCCGAATGCTCCACAGTTCCGCCGCTGCGTCGGAGTTGTTGACCGGTCTCATCTACGTCAATCCGCTGGCCAAGTCGTTCCTGGATACGCTGAACCTGTGTGACGAGCCTCTGGTGGAGCTGCCCCACGAGAAGGTCAAGCCGGGTCCGGAGGTCTTGGAACAGGTCATGCAGGACCTGATGTAGTCCTTGCCCGCCGGCTCTTGGGCCGTCACCCGGTTGCCGGCTCCCAGCCGCCTTTTCCAAGTCACACCCACCCTTTGGGGCAGGCTCCGCGAGGCCCCTCTCGGAAGAGCCGAAATTCACCCCGGATTCAGGTGGACGTCAGCCCGTATTGTTCACCGGAAAAGAGGCATTTTCGTTGGAACCAAAGTGACGCGGTGGGCCATGCGACCTCCATTGGGGACGGCAGAGACGATCGGTATTCCATAGCAGGCCTACGGATCTGTGGAAAAACTGTGGAAAAACTGTTGAGGAACCAAAGGGAGTCGCCAGATATCGGTGTGGAACGATGGGACCCGGTCAAGAGCAAGCCTCAATTGGGGGTAGTCTTCTTTGTGATATTGTGATAACATGTTATCACATGGAGCGTGTATTGGAGGAGAACGAGGCTCTCTGGGAGCTTTTCGATGCCATGTCCCGGCTTCAGGGCAGGGAAGAGTACGCCTTATTCTTTCGAGATCTCTGTACCATGGGGGAGCTCAAGGCCATGGCCGAACGCTGGCAGGTGGCCCAGCTGGTGGCGCGGGAGATCCCCTATCGAGAGATCCATCGGATCACGGGAGTCAGCACGGCGACCATCACCCGGATCGCCCACTGGCTTCGATACGGCGAAGGCGGATATCGGCTCATGATCCGACGGTTGGCTGCCGTCGAGTCGCGGCCGACGGCATCCTGACGCCGCGGAGCCCTGGCGCAGTGTGAAACGAGGGCTGAGCGTAGGTGGGCTGAGATGAAGGTTTACGACTACTCACGACTGTCCGAAACCCAGGTCTCGGATCTGTGCCGCCGCAACCCTGTGGATGACCCGGACCTATGGAAGGTCTGCAGCCGGATTTTCTCGGCTGTCGAGAAAAAAGGCGACGAGGCGGTCCGGGAGTACACCCGCCGGTTCGACGGAGCGGAGATCGGGGATGCCCGGGTCGCGAGGATCGAGTTCGAATCGGCCCTGGGGGAAGTGTCTCCGGCTCGACTGGGGGCCCTGGAACGGGCGGCGTCCAACATTCGGAAATTTCACGCCGCCCAGGGTCTGAAGGAAGAATTTCTGGAAGTGGAGCCCGGGATCGGCTGCTGGAGGGAACAGCGGCCCATCGAATCGGTGGGCCTCTATGTGCCGGGCGGAACGGCCGTCCTCCCTTCCACCGTCCTGATGCTGGGAGTCCCTGCGGTGTTGGCCGGTTGTCCGCGAGTGGCCCTTTGCACGCCTCCGCGCCGCGACGGGTCGGTGACTCCCGAGGTTCTGGCGGCCGCGTCCATCGCGGGGATCCACGAGGTGTTCCGGATTGGGGGCGCCCAGGCCATCGCAGCCCTCTGTTTCGGCACCACTTCGGTTCCCCGGGTAGACAAGATTCTGGGACCCGGCAGCGCCGTCGTTCAGACGGCCAAGCTGTTGGCCCAACAGCGGGGAGTGGCCATCGATATGGTGGCCGGTCCCAGTGAAGTCCTGGTGGTGGCGGACCGTACGGCTCGACCCGACTTCGTGGCTGCCGATCTCATCTCTCAGGCGGAGCACGGCGCCGACAGCCTCGCCATTCTGGTTTCCACTTCGCGAGAGCTGATCTCTCGAGTCAACCGGGAGTTGGATCTCCGCCTCGAAGACCTCCCACGACGGGACTTGGCCGGGGAGGCTCTGAGATCCAGTTTCTCTCTCCGGACCTCGTCCCTGGAGGAGGCGTTGGAGTTCACCAATCGGTACGCGCCGGAGCACCTGATCCTTCAGCTTCGGGAACCGAAGCGATGGGCCGCCCGGGTACAGGCCGCCGGTTCCGTGTTCCTGGGCCCCTGGTCTCCTGAAGTTGCGGGAGACTATGCGTCGGGGACCAACCACACGCTGCCCACCTCGGGTCTGGCCCGGAGTTTTTCGGGAGTTTCCCTGGACAGTTTCGTCAAGAAGATCACGTTCCAGGAATTGAGCCGGGAAGGACTTCGGTCCCTGGCCCCCACGTTGGAGGTGATGGCCGAGTTGGAGCAATTGGAGGGGCATCGACGAGCGGTTGAAGTACGGATTCGTTGTGAGGACGCCGGACGGGTTCCGGCGGGAGACTGATATGCAGGTTCGCGAACTGGTGAGACGGAACATCCTGGAGCTCAAGGCCTACCGGTCGGCCCGCGACGAAGTGCAGCAGGGTGTTCTGCTGGACGCCAACGAGAGTCCTTTCGCAGTCGACTGGCACGGGATCCAGCTGAACCGCTATCCGGATCCCAATCAGGCCAAGCTGAGGGAAGCGCTGGCGGCATACGTCGGCAGCCGGCCCGAGCAAGTGGTTGCAGGTAACGGATCAGACGAGGTGCTGGACTGGATCTTCAAGATTTTCTGCCAACCCGGTCAGGATCAGGTGGCCGTCGTCGAGCCCACCTACGGGATGTACCGGGTCATGGCGCAGACTTTCGGGGTCACCCTTTTCGAGTCTCGCCTGGACCGGGACCAACGTCTCGATGCAGACGCTTTCCTGAAGGCTGTGCCCGCTTCGGCGAAGGTCGTGTTTCTCTGTTCTCCCAACAATCCGACGGGTGATGTGCTGGCAACGGAGCAGATCTTGAAACTGTGCGGGGAATGGCGGGGCATCGTAGTGCTGGACGAAGCCTACGTGGAGTTTTCCGAGACTCCCTCTCTGGTCCCTCAGGTGGAGGCGTTTCCCAACCTGGTGGTGATGAGAACCCTGTCGAAGGCTTTTGGCCGGGCGGGCCTGAGGCTGGGATACGCAGTGGCGAGTCCTCTGGTGACGTCTTTCTTCCTGAAGGTGAAGGCGCCCTACAATCTCAGCTCGCTGGTGATGCAGAAGGGCCTGGAGGCCCTGGAGGGTTGGGAACGCCACCGCCCAAAATGGCTCCGGATCCGAGGAGAGCGGGAGCGGTTGTCTCGAGAACTCGCTTCGTTGCCGAGCCTGGGACGAATCTTCCCGTCTCAGAGCAATTTTCTCCTCTTCGACTGCCCCCATGCCGGCACCGTCTGCAGGAAACTGCGGGAGCAGGGTATCGTGGTCCGGGACCGCAGCGATCTGCCTGGGTTGGACGAATGCATCCGGGTCAGCATCGGCACTCCGGAGGAGAACGATCTGTTTCTGAGAGAGCTGCGTCGAATTCTTTCCTGAGGGCCGACCCGCTCTCGGGGACCAACTACGGGGAATTAGAGGTGAAGAGAACAGCATCGGTGGATCGAAGGACCAGAGAGACCCAGGTTCAGATCGAGCTGAATCTGGACGGGCAGGGCCGCTACTCGGCCCAGTTGCAGACCGGCTTCTTCAGCCACATGCTGGAACTGCTGGCCTTGCACTCTTCCATAGACCTCCGGGTCCAGGGCGACGGGGACCTGCAGGTCGACGATCATCACCTGATCGAGGACGTGGGGATCGTCCTGGGGCAGGCGTTGAAGCAGGCCCTGGGGGAGAAGCGGGGGATCTGCCGCTATGGATGGACGCTACTGCCCATGGACGAGGTCCTGGTGGCGGTGGCCCTGGATCTGGGAGGGCGGTTCGCCTTCCGTTCCGACTACCGTCCCGTAAGAGAGAAGGTGGGGGATCTGGCCACCGAAATGGCGCCGCATTTCTTCCGGTCGCTCGCCGTCGAAGTGGGCGCCAATCTCCACTTTCAGTTCCTCAATCCGGGAGAGAACGAGCACCATCGAATCGAGGCCATGTTCAAGGGTTTCGGCCGCGCTCTACGCACTGCCGTCAGCCTGGATCCCGGTGCCGGGGGGAAGATTCCCTCCACCAAGGGAAGCCTGTGAGGGTCGTATGATCGTCGTCGTGGATTACAAGGCGGGAAATCTCTACAACGTGGGCAACGCCTTGGCCTATCTGGGCGTGGATTTCGTCTTCTCCGGGGATCCCGAGCGGGTCGGGAGGGCCTCCAAGGTGATCCTTCCCGGAGTGGGATCGGCGCGGGCCGCCATGGATTCCTTGCGGGAGCAGGGACTGATCCCGGTCATTCAAGGACTCCAGGTTCCGTTCCTGGGGATCTGCCTGGGTCTGCAGCTTCTGTTCGACGGTTCCGACGAGGATGACACCCCCTGCCTGGGCATCATGGACGGGCGAGTCAGAAGCTTCGACGACTCCAGGGTCAAGGTGCCTCATATCGGATGGAACCAGATCCGGCGCAGCCGTTCATTGCCGGCACAGGCGAGAGCAGACAGGTTGCTTGACGGTATCCCCGACGGTTCCTACTTCTATTTCGTGCACAGCTACTACGCTCCTTCCGGCTCGGCCGAGACGGTGGCGGTCACCGACTATGCCAGTTGCTTCGCCTCCCTGGTGTCCCGGAAGAATTTCTGGGGCGTCCAGTTTCATCCGGAGCGTTCCGGCGAGCCGGGGCTCCGTGTGCTCAGGAACTTCGTCGGGGTGGATGAACCATGCTCGTGATACCGGCCATCGATCTGGTGGATGGAAAATGCGTGCGGCTGGTTCGAGGCGAATTCCATCGCAAGACGGTCTACTCGGGGGACCCGGTGGAGCAGGCCTTGGAGTTTCAGGAAGCGGGTCTGCCCCGGATCCATGTGGTGGATCTGGAAGGCGCCCGTTTTGGGGAAGGCCGCAACCGGCATTCGATCCGCAGGATTCTCTCGCGCGTGGGGGTCACCGTCCAGATCGGCGGCGGCATTCGTGAGGAAGCGGATGTCTCCCAGCTCCTGGACTGGGGCGCCGGTCATCTGATCCTTGGCACGTCGGTCCTGGAGACCCCGGAAAAGGTGGAGAGATGGATCTCCAAATGGGGACCCTCTCCCTTCATCGTGAGCGTCGATTTGCGCCGCGGTCGCCTCCAGGCTCAGGGTTGGGAGCGGGAAAGCAGACTGACCATGGAGGCCGTGCTCAAGAGAATCCTGGACTGGGGCATCGAACAGATCATCTGTACCGACGTGGAACAGGACGGAATGCTCAAACGGCCCGGGTACGCAGCCTGCCGGAAAATCTTGGGATTGCTGCCCGCTCACGTGCTGCTCGTGGCGGCCGGCGGTGTCACGACACCCGGACATCTTTCCCGGCTCGACGGAATGGGTGTGGGCGGAGCGATCATCGGCCGGGCGTTCTACGAGGGGAGAATCTCATTGGAGGAGATGGCTCGTGCTGGCTAAGCGCATCATTCCCTGCCTCGACGTTGCCGGCGGGCGGGTGGTCAAGGGGATCCATTTCGTGGACCTGAGGGATGCCGGGGACCCGGTCGAGTTGGGTCGCCGATATTACCGGGAAGGGGCGGACGAACTGGTGTTCCTGGACATCACCGCCACCGTCGAGGAGCGTAAGACGACGCTGCACTGGGTCCGAAGAGTCGCCGACTCCATCTTCATTCCCTTCACCGTTGGTGGAGGAATCACCTCTCTGCCGCGCATCCGGGAGTTGCTTCGAGCGGGAGCCGACAAGGTGTCCATGAACAGCGCCGCGGTCAAGCGGCCGGAGCTGATCCGGGAATCCTCCCGGGCCTTTGGCGCCCAATGCATCGTGCTGGCGGTGGACGTGAAACGGCACGGAAAGTCGTGGAAGGTCTACATCGGGGGTGGGCGCTACGAGACCGATTGGGACGGCCTGGAGTGGATCCAGCGGGGTGCCGAGCTGGGAGCCGGAGAGATCCTTCTCACCTCCATGGATCGGGACGGGACCCAATCCGGATACGACCTGGAGTTGTTGCACAAGGTCGATTCGCTGGTCCGGATTCCGGTCATTGCCTCGGGCGGAGCCGGTTCCCCGCAACATCTCTTGGAGGGGGTCCGGATCGGCCGTGCCGACGCCATACTGGCGGCCAGTATCTTCCACTACGACCGGTATTCCATCGCCGGCGTGAAGGAGTTTCTGGCGGAACGTGGAATCCCGGTGCGTCCGGTTCCTCGGGACACCGGGGAGTCGTGAGGCCCCGCCTTCCCGATGCGGGGCGGTCTACGGCGCACTCCGCCCGTCCAGGCGCCGACCCGTAATGAAGGCTTGGACGAAGGGGTCGGATGAGGAGTAAAGCGCCTCCAGATCGCCTTCGAAGTGGATCCGGCCACCTTTGAGCAGGATGACCCGGTCGGACACGGTGGCCAGACACTGCAGGTCGTGGGTGACCACCACCGAGGTGAGGTTGTTCTGGCGGTTCAGCTTGCGGATCAGGCGCGACAGCGACTTGCCGATCATGGGATCCACCCCCGAGGTGGGCTCATCGTAAAGGATCGCTTCCGGATTGGTGGCGATGGCGCGAGCGATGGCCACCTGCTTCTTGGAGCCCAGGCTCAATTCGTCGTACTCGTGGTCTCCCATCCCTTCCAGTTCCACGGCATCAAGCAGCTCTTCGACCCGCCTATTGATCTGATCCTCGTTGGCCATGCCCTGTTCCCGCAGGGGATAGGCGATGTTCTCGCCCACACTGAGGAAATCGAAGACGGCGCCACTCTGGAAGACGTAGGAGACCCGTTTGCGAACGTCCAGCAGGTCACTCTCGCTCATCTCCTCCAGACTCCGACCCTTGAAACGAATCTCGCCTTTGTCCGGCCAGAGCAACCCGACGATGAGCTGGAGCAGGACACTCTTGCCGCCTCCGCTCATTCCCAGGATCCCCAGGGTTTCGGCACGGTTGATCTTCAGGCTCAACTGCCTCAGGACGATCTGGAGGCCGAAAGACTTGTAGACCTCGGTCAACTCGATGAGGGGAAGGGATGAGTCCTGCCGCGGCGGCAGCGACTGATTCGAGGTGGTGCCGGTGGGATCAGGCTGGGCCGACCGGCGCCTCTGGATCCCCACAACCAGAATGGCAAGAGCCAGCGGCAGAATGATGCAGAGCAGAACAAGAAGAGGGCTGTTGAACATATGCTCCGCAGCCGCGACCCGACCGGAATGTCTCGCGGAGGGCGACCTCCGGATTCTTCGCTTCCGGTATGCTCCGATTCAGTGCTCGGCGCAGATTAGTGGCGGATCTGAAAGCGGGTCAGTTTTCGCGCCATTTCCCGCTTCTGCTCCAGGTCGCTGCTGTTGTACAGGTCCAGCCACTCCCGCAGTTCCTTGGTGCTCAGGGCCAGAACGTCGCAGACCCAGCAGAAGCTTCCCGGATCTTTCTCTTTCGAGAAGAACCAATCCAGGGCATCTTGGCGCCAGAGTTCCCATTCCCTGCTGGCAGACTTCTTGGGAGCTACGATATCTCGAAATGCCTGCAGCAGAATTCCCAGGGCGAGATTCCTCAGGGAGGGATCCGGCTTTCGGGTTTTAGGGTAAAGGCCCTCGCTTTCGATTACCGAAGTCTTCATTTCTAACGCCACTTCCTATCCAACTCGCCCGGGCTACACTTCTTCTAATATCTTACTTGATGCAATTCCGAGTAAAAAAGTTTCGTTAAAACGAAATCTTGGGTCGGACGGGAGATATGCATCTCGGTGGCTTCCCCTCAATCCGTCGTGCAAGTCAAGCCTGAATTCAACCCCCGCGACCGGTGCTTACTCCTGAATTGTACCGATCAGGGCTGACGGGCTGGAGGGACAACGAAGGAACAGAACGGGGGGGGGGCGGAAGGGGAACATTTTCCGGTTGGCTTCCTCCCTTCCCCTCACTTCTCGTCTTGGTTCCCACCGGCGTGCTAAAATACCCCTCCACCAAGGAGGCGAATATGACGGTTGAAAGATCGAATGCAGTAACGCTCAAAGGCGATCCCTTCACCCTGGTGGGACCTGAGCTCGAAGCGGGAAGCCCGGCTCCCGATTTCCAGGCCCTCTCTACCGACCTGACCCCGGTAACGCTGGCCGACACCGGGGATTCCATCCGCGTGTTCAGCGTAGTCCCCTCGCTGGATACTCCCGTCTGTGACATGCAAACCAGGCGCTTCAACGAGGAAGCCGCGAAACTGCCGGGCGTGAAGATCTACACGGTCAGCATGGATCTTCCCTTTGCCCAGAGCCGCTGGTGTTCCGCCGCCGGCGTCAAAAATCTCTCCATGCTCTCCGATCATCGCGAGGCTTCGTTCACACAGAACTACGGGACCTTGATCAAGGAGTTGCGCTTGGCCAGTCGCGCCCTGTTCGTCGTTGACGCCGAAGGGGTGGTCCGGCACGTCGAGTATGTGGGTGAGGTGACCGAGCAGCCGGATTACGACGCTGCGCTGGACGCCATCGCGCGCGCCGGCTAGTCGAACGGCACGGCGGGCGGAACTGCAACTGGGTTTCCGGAACTCTGGAACGGCGCTGACCGAGGCGCCGCTACGGGATCAACCGAGGTTTCGTGATTTCGTCGGCGGTGCTCCAGGCAGTGAGATACACGAGTCGCGCCACCTTCTCCATCTTGGCGAAATTGAGTTTGTCGACCGTGTCCGAAGTCCGGTGGTAGTCCGGATGGAGTCCGGTGTGAAACAAGGCCACCGGCACCCCGTGGGCCAGAAAGGGCCAGTGATCGCTCCGTCGAATCAGGTTCATGGGGTGGTCGTCGTAGCGGAATCTCAACTCCAGCCCGACCCGGCGGTTGGCTTCCCGGACCCGTTCCCGCAGATCGCTGCTTCGGCTGTAACCCAGGACGTTCACCGAGTTCCGGTTCTGTTGCGCGCTTTGCTTCTCCATGCCTCGAAATCGTCGATCCTGGGAATCGGGAACCTCCTCGTCGCGGCCGATCATGTCCATTTGGAGCATGGCGACGGTCCGTTCCAGGGGAAAACTGGATCGCGCCACATAGTAGTACGAGCCGAGCAAGCCTGATTCTTCGGCGTCCCAGCCGGCGAAAAGGACGGAGCGCCGGGCCCCCTGCGCGTTTCGAGAGAACGCTTCCGCCACTTCCAGAAGTCCCGCCGTGCCGCTGGCATTGTCATCGGCGCCGTAATAGACCTCGGCGTCGTCGGCGCCGAGATGGTCAAAATGGGCGCCCACCACCACCACCTCTCCGCTGAACCGGGGATCAACCCCGGGGAGAGTGGCCAGGACGTTGCGAACGTCCGTCGCATGCGGCACCGTGTCCGACTCCAGGTGCGCTTCCACACCCTCCAGGATCAGACTCTGAGGCCCATGGTCCTGATCGATCTTCTGCTGGAGTTCCTTCAGGTTGGTCCCCTGCGTTTCCAACATGGAATCGGCCAACTCGGCGGAGACGTAATGAACCGGAATCGTTACGGCTTCAGCCCAGATCTCCAGGTAACGCCGACGGGTGAGACCCTGCTCGGGCCAGAAGTATCGGGCCAATCGCGTCAGCTTTCTCCGTTCCGTGTGATCGAGCACATGCGGCGCCAGGAGAACGCCGGCGGCGCCTCGCTCCTGAGCCTTGAGAATCTTGCGGCGGGTCAGGCCATGTTCGGTAGCGACGACTCCCAGAAAGGGGCTCTCCGGATCCTTTTCTCCGGGCTCATGACGCACCACCATGACGACCTTGTCCTTGACGTCGAGGCCGTCGTAGTCGTCATACCCCAACTCCGGAGCCACGATTCCGTAGCCGGCAAAGACCACTGGGCCCCGGGAGAATCCCTTGGCGGAGAGGGGCGCCGGACAGAATTCGGCGAACAACTCGGGGTTCCTGGGGGAAGCTCCACCCGGAAATCGGATTTCGAGGGCGTTTCGTTGGCCCAGCTCCATCTGCACCAGCCTGAAATGCTGGAAATAGGAATCCCCGTCTCCGGCGGGTTCCAGACCCAACAGCTGGAATCGGTGGGCGAGATAACGCGACGTGATCCGGCCAAACGGAGATCCGGTGCCGCGTCCCTGGAGATCATCCGAAGCCAGGAACGAGACGCTCGATCTCAGATCGGATTCGTTGATGCTGGACACGCCTCCCTCACCGAGATCGTCGGTGAGACCGGCGATGCAGAGCGAAATGACCAGGAGTGAGCCGGCGGCCAGGAGCGCCAGCCTCGATGTCCGGGCTCGGGTCACGGCCGGACCAGCCTGGAGATGGCGGCGCCCTGACCGGAAGGGCCGGCTTGGTGGGCTCGAATGCCGTGACGACTTTTGCCACGGGCTGTTGACAGTCCGTGGTGAAAGTCCCGCGAGCACCGAGACCGTTCCTGCGCCCGCCGGACCAGGCGCGATGAGGGAGCATACCGGGAGTATGTGACCGAGTCGCAACGCAGTCCGCCGGGATGCAGGGACGGTCGAATGCCGTGACGACTTTTGCCACGGGCTGTCAAGGATAGACCCCTTCCGGAGCTTGACTGAACTGTTGCGACTTGTCTCGGAGTCCCGCCTCCAGCGCGGCCTGATGGCCCAGTCCGCGTTCTCGAGCATATTCGCGAAGTTCCTGCGTGATCTGCATGGAGCAGAATCGAGGGCCGCACATGGAACAGAAGTGGGCGACCTTGGCTCCCTGTGCCGGCAGGGTCTCGTCGTGGTATTCCCGGGCTCGCTCGGGATCGAGAGAAAGGTTGAACTGGTCCTCCCAGTGAAATTCGAAGCGGGCCCGAGAGAGGGCGTTGTCACGGGCCTGGGCCCCAGGGTGGCCCTTGGCCAGATCGGCGGCGTGAGCCGCGATCTTGTACGCCAGCACCCCTTCCTTCACGTCGTTTCTGTCGGGCAGTCCCAGATGTTCCTTGGGGGTGACGTAACAGAGCATGGCACAGCCGTACCAGCCGATCATGGCGGCGCCGATGGCCGACGTCACGTGGTCATATCCAGGGGCGATGTCGGTGGTCAGGGGCCCCAAGGTGTAAAAAGGCGCCTCGCTGCACTCTTTCAGTTCTTTCTCCATGTTGATCCGAATCAGATGCATGGGGACGTGTCCGGGTCCCTCGACCATGACCTGCACGTCGTGCTCCCAGGCGATCCGGGTCAACTCTCCCAGGGTCCTGAGCTCGGAGAACTGGGCTTCGTCATTGGCGTCGGCGATGGAGCCGGGCCGGAGCCCGTCTCCCAGGCTGAAGCAGACGTCGTACGCCTTCATGATCTGGCAGATGTCTTCGAAGTGGGTGTAGAGGAAGTTCTCGGTGTGGTGGGTCAGGCACCACTTGGCCAGGATGGAGCCTCCACGGGAGACGATCCCGGTCATCCGGTTCGCCGTCAGCGGAACGTAGCGCAGCAGCACTCCGGCATGAATCGTGAAGTAGTCGACCCCCTGCTCGGCCTGTTCCACCAGAGTGTCGCGAAACAGTTCCCAAGTCAGTTCCTCGGGTCGCCCCTCCACCTTCTCCAAAGCCTGATAAATGGGTACGGTGCCGATGGGAACCGGAGAGTTTCGGATGATCCACTCCCGCGTCTCATGGATGTTGGCCCCCGTGGAGAGGTCCATGACCGTGTCCGCACCCCAGTGGGTGGCCCAGACCATTTTCTCGACTTCTTCCTCGACCGAAGATCCCACGGCCGAATTGCCGATATTGGCGTTGATTTTCACCAGGAAGTTCCGCCCGATGATCATGGGCTCCAACTCCGGGTGGTTGATGTTGGAAGGAATGATGGCTCGGCCCCGGGCCACTTCGTCCCGCACGAATTCGGGCGTGATCTCTCGGGGGATTGAGCTCCCGAACGAATTGCCCGGATGTTGAGACCGAAGCTGGTCAGCCACCGGTTCGGACCCGAACTGGGCTCGCCGGGCGTTTTCCCGGATGGCGATGAACTCCATCTCAGGAGTGACCATCCCTTTGCGCGCGTAATGCATCTGCGTCACGTTGCCGCCCGGCGTGGCCCGCAACGGATTGCTCGGCTGGGGGAACGAGATCTCCTTCAGCCGGGGATCGCGCGCACGCTCTCTGACGTACCCGGAACTGGGTTGAGGAAGCTCCACCGTATCCTTTCGTTCCCGAATCCAGGGGAGACGGATGGGAAAGAGGCCGTGGTTGATGACAGGGGTGGCGCTCAGGTCGGTGTAGGGTCCGGAGGTGTCGTATACGGTGAATCGGGAGGCTCCCGGCGCGGCGTGACCGTTGCTCCGGCTCCCCTTCAACTGAATCTCCCGCATGGGCACTCTCAGGTCCCTCCGGCTACCCTGCACGTACAGCTTTCGGGAGGCCGGGAACGGCCGGATGGGATCGGAAAGTGCGACGGCCCCGTTGCCGTTCTTGGCTCTTCTCTTGCTCATGAAAGAATCCTCGTTCCAACGCCGCTGGCGGGAAGGTCGCGGGGAAAATGGGATGGGAGGAAAGACATTCCCTACGCCGGCATTATCCGTACAGGTTCATGGGGTCGATGGATCTCCTCCATCCTCTCAGCCGGGCTTCAGCTCCCCCAAAAGTTGGTCTCGGGCCCGCAAGCCGGGACTCAACCGATCATGTTATCGGAGCAACGGGGCGCTTTCAAGAGACCACCGCCGGCGTCAACCCGATAACCTCGATTTAGCAGTCGTCTGTGGCATCATGAATGCGACTCCGGGACCGGCTGACACCCCCGTTCACCTGGAGGACGAGGAGGATCTTTCGACCTCTGCCCCATGATCCCGCGTTACAAGACCGTGATCTCAGCCGATTTTCCCGGGGCCGCCTGTCCCCCGGGAAGTCGCGTGCGTTTTCCATCCGCCGAAGGGTGGATCGAGGGCGCCGTCACCGGATTGAGACTCCGGTATGCCGTCGTCGCGGCAATGGACGGCACCCGCTGGAGGGTCCCCTACGGGGCCGTGACCGTCATCGAGCGGGCCCGGGCAGCAGAGTTTACACTCCGGGAGGTCGAGGACCGCGCCCAGAAGCTGCTGGAACGCCACCGGCGGGTCGGCGGCCTGGATGCCGGCTGGACCTTCGGATTCGACCTTTCTCCCGTGCGTGCGGGAATCTGCCGGTACGTCCGAAAGAGAATCGAACTCTCCGTGAGCTACTGCCTCCGGGCAACACGGACCCAGATCGAGGACACTCTGCTCCACGAGATCGCTCACGCCATCGTCGGTCAAGGTCACCATCACGACACCGTCTGGAAGGCCAAGGCTCGGGAGATCGGCTGCAGTGGAGAACGCTGTCACGAGGTCACTCACAGCGTTCCCCAATGGGTGGGCACGTGCGGTTGCGGGCAACGATGGTTCCGCCGGCGGCTCCACCGCCGAATGTGGAAGAATGCGCTCTGTGCCCGATGCGGACTCCAGATCGAGTGGCGGCGCAACCGGGAATCGGTGCCGGCGGAAATGCGGTCCAGGTGACCTTCCCATGAATCTGCGCCGTGACCGGCAGGACCCCGAAAGGTGTGAGACGGGGGGGACTCAGGGTGACGATGGACCGATACGAGGGGTTGCGTCAGTCGCGTTCATTTTGACTTCCAGGCTCCTTGATGTTCCCCCATTGCGTCGCGGCTATTCTGGATTGACCAGGGGGCGGCGCCCCTCGGAAAAACGGGCTGAATTCCGGTATATTTGGAGCCCACGATGACGCAGCATCGTATCCGCCCGCGCCAAGTTACGCTCTGGCTCGTTTCTCTTGCCGTTCTGGCTGTGTTTCAACTCGGATCCCCCCGGGCCCAGGACGTCGAAGAGGTGCGCAAGGCTGCTGAAGAGGGAGACGTCAGCGCTCAGTTCAACCTGGGCTTCAGGTACGCCACCGGCCGGGGCGTGCCGAGAGACCCTGAGGAGGCTGCGAAGTGGTATCGGAAGGCCGCGGAGCAGGGTGACGCTCTCGCTCAATACAATCTTGGCGTCATGTACGTCACCGGCCGGGGGGTGCCAAGGGATCCCGCCGAGGCCGCGAAGTGGTACCTGAGGGCTGCCGAACAGGGAGACGCCCGCGCCCAGTACAACATTGGAGTCCGGTACGCCAACGGTCAGGGCGTGCCGAGGGACGCCGCCGAGGCCGCGAAATGGTATCGGAAGGCCGCCGAGCAGGGGCATGCCCGCGCTCAATACAACCTGGGCCTGATGTACGTCATCGGCCGGGGCGTAACGAAGGACGCCGCCGAGGCTGTGAAGTGGTATCTGAAGGCGGCGGAGCAGGGAGACGCCCGGGCTCAATACAACCTTGGATTCCGGTACGCCAACGGTTGGGGGGTGCCGGAGGACGCCGCCGAGGCCGCGAAGTGGTACTTGCTCGCCGCCGGGCAGGGACACGCCCGCGCACAGTTGTTTCTGGGCGACATGTACTCGGATGGTCAGGGGGTTGCGGAGGATGCCGCCGAGGCTTTGAAGTGGTATCGGAACTCCGCCGAGCAGGGAGAGTCCCGCGCTCAGAACAACCTCGGCGTCATGTACGCCAGCGGTCGCGGGGTATCGAAGGACGACGAGGAAGCCATGAAGTGGTATCTGAAGGCCGCCGAGCAGGGAGACCCCGGAGCCCAGTTCAACCTGGGTGACATGTACGCCGCGGGTCGGGGCGTGCCGGCGGACGTTGGCGAAGCCGCGAAGTGGTATCTGAAGGCCGCGGAACAGGGGGAAGCCGGCGCTCAATTCAGTTTGGGTGATATGTACGCCGATGGTCGAGGAGTGCGAGCGGACGCCGGCGAGGCGTTGAAATGGTATCGAAGGGCCGCCGAGCGGGGAGACGCCAACGCTCAATACAACCTCGGCTTCAGGTACGCCAATGGTTGGGGGGTGCCGGAGGATGATCGCGAAGCCGTGACGTGGTACCGGAAAGCCGCCGGGCAGGGAGAGGCCCGCGCCCAAAATAATCTTGGAGTCATGTACGCCAACGGTTGGGGGGTGCCGGAGGACAACGTGAGAGCCTTCGCCTGGATTATTCTGGCTGCGTCGCAAGGAAACGAAGCCGCGAACAGGACCAAGGCTTGGCTCAGCCCGAAGATGTCCCCCGATCAAGTATCCGAAGCGCAGAAGATCGCGGACGACCTGTCCAACCGCATCGCAACCGACAATTCAGAGTAGGCGAAGCTGCTCCCGGACCGCCCAACACCAAACCGCGTCAATGGCTCCAAAATACCGATCCGGACGGACCCGGTTCGATAGCCCTACTCAGAGGTCTCGTTCGCGGGATAGCCGGGATTGGGAGGGTCGAAATAGCCGTTCCCGTCGAAATCCACCCAGATGGGATTGGTGAAGGCGAACGAGGTGAAATGGGAGAAGGGCGTCTCCCAGGGGCGGTCGGAGGTGGCCAGCACCAGAATCCAGGTGTCCTGGTCGGCTTTGACCTCGATGTCCCAATGGTGTCGGGTGTCCTCCGTCGCCTCGAGGGTCGAGAGCGTCTTGAGCACCTTGCCGTTGGCCACGATCTCCACCCGGTCCAGCGGAATCCAGGGAGCCCTCTGGACGTTGACGTGCAGCATCACCGACCCGTCTCTGGCGGTGTGGGTGGAGCCCATCTGGACGCCGTCGTCGATGGTGAAGCGGATGAAGGGACCCAGCGAAGCGGATGACGCGCCCCGCTTCAACGCGTCGACCACCTTGTAAGGATCGATCTCCCAGGGATTGTCCGTGTCCGACAGGACGTAGTTGCGAGGGTATCCGGGCAACTCGCTGGGGTACCGGTGGGCATCGGTGTTGCCCACGCCGGTGATGGCGATCCCCCGGTTGAGCAGGCTGTACCAATCCTTCAGATTCTGGTCCAGCTTGTGGTTCCGGCCGAATTGAGGATTTTCCCCGTCCTCAACCACGGTCAGGGCGTTGTAAACCTCGATCTGGTCGAAACCGGTTTCGAAGAAGGGATACTCGATCTCCCCGGTGTCCCGGTTGAGCCGCGTGTTGAAGTAGCCTCCCTTGGACGCATCGTACCGGGGATGATTGATCTGGACGATCTCGTCGCCCGGGTTCCGCCGCATCAGCCGGAGGAATTCTCCCGGAGTGCGAATGGAGTGGCGATATGAACGTTCCTGCCACCGGTTCAGCGACATGGGAAAGCTGTTGAAGTGGCCGAATACCGTGTCAATCTCAGACCCCACCACCGAGGACATGAAGCGGCCCAGGTTCAGTTGCTCGATGTAGGGAGAGTAATCCTTGAGGATGTTGTGATCGGTCGCGGTGAGCAGGTCCAGTCCGGCCGCGGCCGACACGATGGCGCCGTCCCGCATGGCGAACTGGAGATGCAGGTGGAAGTCGGACGAGATGAAGCCGCTGGTGTCGATGGCCCGCGACAGCGTGGAGGTGAAGTGGCTCCGTGTCCCTTCCAGGATCTCCACCTCCTGATGGTCCAGGGTGTATTCGATTCCGCGGCTCACGTAAACATCGTACCGGCCCACCGGAATGGTCTTCAATTCCCGGCCGGAAGCCGTCACCAGGAAGTTCTTGAAGCGTCCGACCACAGGCGATTCCGGCCGGCCGTCGGCGTGGGCGAAGTAGAGCCGGGAGGGCAGATGGATTCCGGTCTTGTCCTCCAGAACCTCGAACGAGAGCTCACCCACGGGCTGGCCCGTCTCCAGGACGAAGCGCTCGTCCGGGTCGGGCCCCTGATCGTGCGAGGAGAGGGTCGTGGCCGGATGCTGCAGGAAAAACCAGCAAGCCACGCCCGCCAGCAGGAAAGAGACTCGAAGCAAGAACTTGGTTGAGAGCTTTTTCAAGGTTATCCTCCACCCCGAGGTTAGGGTGCGGATGGCAGGACTGCAAGAAGAAACCATGAGAAAAATGTATTTTCGCGAAGTGGTGATGGTATTGGGATCAGCTAAGGGAGACGGTCCATGAGTGTTCTGGAAAATCAGGTGGCGGTGGTCACCGGGGCGGGTACGGGCATCGGCCGGGCCGTGGCCGAGACGTTCTCTCGCGAGGGCGCCGCAGTGGCTCTGCTCGGGCGCCGGCAAGAACCACTTCGGGAGGTGGCGGCTCAGTTGCCTCGAGACCGGGTCTTGACCTGTGCTTGCGACGTCTCCTCCCGAAATCAGGTCGACGGCGTTTTCGCGCGGATCCGGGAGCGGTTGGGAGTGGCGAGTCTGCTGGTGAACAACGCCGGGATCAACACGGTGGTGAGGGATCTGGCGCATATCGAACCTTCGGATTGGGACCATGTCCTGGCCGTGAACCTGACCGGCGCCTTCAACTGCATCCGCGCCGTCCTGCCCGGCATGCGGGAGCTGGGCGGGGGCGTCATCATCAACGTCTCTTCCATCGCCGGGAAGCGGGCCAGCAAAGTGGCGGGAGTGGCCTACGTGGCCTCCAAGCATGGGATGGTGGGACTGACCCACTCCACAAACCGGGAGGAAGGGGTCAACGGGATCCGCTCCACCGTGATCCTTCCCGGCGAGGTGGATACCCCCATTCTGGACGTCCGCCCGGAGCCGGTTCCCCGCGAGTGGAGAGAGCGGATTCTCCGATCCGAGGACGTGGCGGCGTGCGCCTTGCTGGTGGCCGGGCTTCCGCCACGCGCCTGCGTTCCCGAAATCGTCGTCACGCCCACGATTCAAAGTTATTCTTGACACGCGATGCCGCTGGCCGGGGGTCTTGGAACCTGGTTCGGATCGCCTCTCCCTCTGGCCGTAGTAGACTGGGTGCGACTTGGGGGTCGTCGGAAAAACCACTCACAGAAAGAGAAAAAGGGAGGATCCATGAAGAAGAATTCGGTGGGTGAAGTTCAGGGAAACGACAGCATTCCAGGGATTCTGCGCAAGACGCTCGCCTATAACGAGGAAGTCATGCTCTGCCACTTTTCCATGTCACAAGGGGCTACCATTCCCCTGCACAATCACCGGGCCAGCCAGGTGGGATACGTGGTCAGCGGGTCCCTCAAGTTTGTGGGCAAGGAAGAAGCGGACACTTTCATGGCTGAAGGGGGCGATTCCTACGTCTTCGATCCCTACAAGTTCCATGGCTGCCAGGTTCAGGCGGATTCGGAGGTCTTGGAGGTCTTCTATCCGGTTCGGGAAGAGTACAAGGATTCCTGACATGGTCAATGCTTCCCTGAAACAGAAGCTGGCCCGGGGCGAATTGGTGGTGGGGACCCTCATGACCTTCGATTTCTGGGCCGGATACCTGGAAATCTACAAGCAGGTGGGCATGGACTTCGTGTTCCTGGACATGGAACATGGGTCCGCCGACCTGGCCAAGGCGGAGGAACTTTGCCGCACCGCCCGGCTGCTGGACCTGCCCCTGATCCTGCGTCCCGAGGACAGCGTCTACCACCTTCTGCGCCGCTATGCGGACATGGGCCCGTCCGGATTCATGATTCCGTGGACCCAGAGTGAGGAACAACTGGAAACGGTCAAGAGCGCCATCTACGTGCCGCCCCGGGGGCGCCGCGGACCGGGGGGGCCGTCCGTGATGGGTGCGCGCAGCCTGGACCTGCAAGGCTGGCAGGAGGTGGAGGACGACTTTTTCGTCTGTTTCCAGGTGGAGACTCCCCAAGGCATCGAGGCGCTCCCCCGCTTGGCCGACCGCGACTGGATCGATGCCGTCCTGCTGGGTCCCTACGATCTCTCACTCAATCTGGGGCACTGCGGTGAGTGGGATCATCCGGTGGTGGTCGATGCCATTCTGAGGGTTCTCGAAGGGGCTCGAGCCGCCGGGAAACCTTGCGGCATGGTGGTGGGAAGCCTGGAGCAGGGCCGTTTCTGGATCGAACGGGGATTTCACTTCCTGTCGTTCGGAGAGGCCACCGGCATGGTCCGGGCCCAGGCCTCGGCCTTCCTCTCGGCCGTCCGGGGGTGAACTTCCGCGGCGAACCGGGCGTTCAATGGCCCCGGCGAAAGACGTCGGATAGGAGCTAGGAGTCTGCGCGGTAGAAATGATCGTAGCGAGAAAGTGGGGAATCGAGGCCAGATTTTCTCGATTTGGAGGTGCATAGTTGTTCTATTCGCCGAGAAATCGGGGAAATATGGACCGATTCTACCGCTTTCGCAGTAGATCAATTTCTGCGGCGCAGGCTCCTAAACCAGCTCCAGCCCCCGCAACACCGTCTCCACCTGCTCGCGGCCCCGCTCCGTCGGCTGAGCAAAGGGACGGGGAGTGAAGTTTCCGGGGACGCCCCTCAGGTTCATGGCGGAGGTGAAACCGGCGAATACCGAGTCGTACGCCACGACCTCCCTCAAACGCAGGAGCTTCCTCTGGGCTGCCGCGGACCCTTCCCGGTCTCCCTCCCGGAAAGTTCGGTAGATCTCGACTCCAAACTCGGGCGCCAGTGCGAAGAGCCCCTCGATGATTCCCTTGGCTCCCAAATTCAGAGCCAGGTCGAAGAAGGTGGTGTGTCCGGAGAGGACCGCGAATTCCGACCCACGGAAATGTTCTGCGGAACGTCGAAAGGCGAGAAAGTCTCCGGACGCCTTCAACCCCACGATATTGGGGTGCCGGGCCAACTCCTGGACCAGTTCGAATTCCAGCGAATGGCCCGTGAGTCCCGGGTTGTCGTACGGATAGACCGGGAGGCTGGTCTGGGAAGCCACGCCGGTGAAGTAGTCGTGGAGCTCGGTCTGACTGAAGCGGAAGATGAAAGGGGGGATCAGAGCCACCCCGGACAGGGGATAGTTCTCCGCGAGCCGGATACGCGCCAGGGTGCGTTCCGTGCTGGTGTCGCCGCATCCCACGATGACGGGCACGGCCCCCCTCACCTCGTCGATAGTCACCTCCACGGCCTCCACGAAGACCTCATCCTTGAGCATCTGCATGCAGCCCATGGAACCCAGGACCAGAAGGCCGTCCACGCCGGCGGCCACCTGCATCCGGATCTGCTTCCTCATGCCCGCCTCATGGAGGTCCTCGTTCCGATCCAGGGGTGTCCCCAGCGCAGTCACCACGCCTTGAAGCGTTCCTCGAAGTGAATTCATGGTCTCCTCAATTCCGTTGGCGGACGCCCGCCGGCCGCAATCAGCCGATCTCGTCCTCCAGAAAGTGGGCGAACTTTTCCTCCAATGTGGCCCGGAGCCGCTCGATCCTCTCGGCCGGCGCCGCTTCCGATGGAGGACGGGGCGGCCCCGCCTTGAAGAAGCCGGCGGCGTTCACCGTGGCCTTGGTAAGAGAAGTGTCGTTGTAGCCCTCACCCGCCAGGGGAATGATGGCTTCCTGCAAGATCTCGTTGCTCTGGTGCTGGTAGGCCATGGCTTGGGCCACGTCCCCGCCGCGGATCGCCTTCCACCATCGTTGCATGAAGGCGGGGAAGGCGTAGACGAAGCTGGCCATGACTCCGTTGCCCCCCACCAGGTGGCTCACGCTCCAGAGCTGTTCCAGGGGGAAGTGGGGGATTTCGGTTCGCCTCAGGCAGTTGAAATAGAGATTCATGTCGGCGCCGATCATCTTCACGCCGGCCACGGTGGGGATCTTCTGGAGTTCCACGAAGTCCGAGTCGTTCAGCAGCAGCTTGGTGGTGCCGGGGTTGTTGTAGACGATGATGCCCAGGCCGGGGCAGGCTTCCGCAAGATCCTGGAAGTACTGGTAGGCTTCCGCCTTGGTCAGGGTCTGGTAGAAGGGGACGACGTTCATGACCCCCTCCGCGCCTTCCTCCATGGCGATGCGGGAGCGGCGAATCGACACCTCGGTATTGACGGCGCTGGCTCCCACGACCACCTTGGTCCGGGTTCCCTGGCATTCCTCCACCGTGATCCGGCTGATGGTGCGCAGTTCCTCGTCGTTGACGACGAAGAACTCGCCGTTGGTCCCGGTGGTGATGATCCCGTCCACTCCCATCCGGACCAGCTTCCGGATGTTGTAACGAAACCCTTCCGTGTCGAGACGGAACCTGTCGTCGAAGGGGGTGACCACGAGGATGTAAAGACCATCCATGTTCTCTCTTGTCAGCATTCCACTTCTCCTTGAATGTTTTCGGTTGGCCGTTCTGGCCAATCGGACCCGGGGCCAGTCTACTACGACGGTTTTCCCCTCGCAGTCAACAGCCCGTGGCAAAAGTCGTCACGGCATTCGACCGGCCCTGCATCGTGCGCGGACTGCGTTGCTATCGGCTCACATACTCCCGGCATGCTCCCTCCGTTGCGCCTGGTCCGGCGGGCGCAGGACCGGTCTCGGTGCTCGCGGGACTTTCGCCACGGACTGTCAAGCCGCCGGGCTGATCATTGGGACGCTTCCCAGACCGTCTCCGGCTCGAATGGATAGAGGGGGCGGGGACGATGCCGGTAGTCGAAGTGAGCGGGATTGGCCGAGGTGATGCCGGGCGTGTCCACGTAGACCATCCGGCTGGAAACCGGCTCGTAGGCCGCCACCGGAGCGATGGCCCCCTTGGCCACCAGAATCCGGTACGACTTCGGCTTGATGCCCAGGCTCAAGACCTGTTCCAGGCTCATGGGCGCCATCCTGAGCGAGGTCAGAACGATGGCGTGACCAGCGTCCGTCTCCACCAGTGCGGTGAGCCCCTGGTTGTTGAAACGGGCGCCGCCGTGACGGGGCTCATCCTCCACGAAGGCGCCGTCGTGCAGGCAACGGACCCGGCCCCGAATGGGGATGGGCGGGCCGTGCAGGTCATCGCTCTTCCCGCCCACTAGCAGCGAGACTTCGGTTCCCACTCCGGAGGCGACGCAAGCCTGGACGGCGGCCGGGTCGAACAGGACCACCAGGGCAGGACCGGACCCGGTCCGAATCACTTCCTGCAGGATGAGGGTGCCGTCGGCGGGGCTGCCGCCGCCCACGTTGTCGCCCACGTCCAGCAGCGTGACGGGGCCTGCATCGGTGTCCATGGCTGCTGCGACGGCCTCCCTGATGGGAGTCCCCAGGAGGGTCAGTTGGTCCCGAAGTTCCCAGGCCCGGCGCGCCAGGCCCAATGCCTCCTTCCGGGCCAGATCCCGATCGCCGTCGGTCACCACCAGGAACGCCGGGCCCATCTCCTCCACGTCGGCGTAGGCGAACCCGGGCGCGATGCTGGCCGATATGACGCCGTCCTGCTCGATCAGGTCCTCCATCCGCCGGTAGAGGCCGGCCATGGGATCCTGGTGGGTCCCCTGGGCCAGAATGCTGATGCAGAGGGGAGGTTTGACCAGGGACTGCACCGGGCGAATCCTGCCTGCAATCGTCTCCGCCAGGATCCGAGCCGCTTCCCGGCCCCGTTCCCGCTGATCCAGATGGGGGTAGGTCCGATAGATGGTGGCGGCGGTGACGCTCTCGATCATGAGCGGGGAGACGTTGGCGTGAAGGTCCAGCGTCATGACGATGGGTAGATCCGGCCCCACCAACTGGCGGATCCTGGCAGCGGTCCGGCCGTCGGCGTCCCGGACGTGCTGCGCCACCATGGCGCCGTGCAGGGCCAGGAGCAGGCCGTCCAGGGACTGGCCCGAGATCCGGTCCAGGATTTCCTCCAGAATCCCCTCGTAGGCTTCTTCCTCGACGGGACCCGAGGGCATGGCCGTGGCGGTGACGAGTGGGACCGTCTCCAGTCCCAGAGCCGGCAACGACTCCAGCATGCCTCCGAGCTCGTGATGGGCCTCACCCCAGTGGGAGAAGACCTCCGGACCCGACACCAGGCAGGTGTCCTGGAACATCTCCCGGGTGGTGGGGACCGGATAGAAGGTGTTGGATTCGTGCATCAGGGAGGCGAGACCGACCCTCTTCAAGCGAAGCCCTCCGTGGAAATCGTTTGCGCGGGGAACGCTAGCCGGCGACCCACAGCTTGACCGCGAAGACGATGATGGTGACCGTCACCACCCGCTTGACCCAGGCGTGGCCCTTCAGGACGGTGAACCGGACGCCCAACTGTCCTCCCAGAAAGGTGCCCAGGGCCAGGACCAGGCCGGGGAGCCACAGGACCTTTCCCTGAGAGACGAAAATGGCGAGAGAGACGATGGTGAAGGCCAGGATGCTCAACACCTTGACCGCATTCCCACGCACCAGGTCCAGACCGGCCAGGGTGGTGGCGGCCAGCACCAGGAACCCGACGCCGGCTTGGACGAACCCTCCGTAGACGCCGGTCAGGAAGAAACCGAATGCCAGAAACGGCAGCCGAACGCTCCCCGCACGGCTCGATGGATCCTTCTTGGCAAGAGGGTCCCAGAGGGTCCACAGGGTCACGGCGATCATGAGGAAGGCCAGGACCTGGCGAAAGGTGGCATCTCCGATGGAAAGAGCGAGGACGGTGCCCGCGATGGCTCCCAGGCTGGCGGGAAGAGCCGCCCAGAGGATGGACTTCCAGTCCATCAGACGGTTGCGGTGGAATCCCCAGACGGCGCCCACGTTCTGGAAGAAGATCCCCACCCGGTTGGTGCCGTTGGCAACGCTGGCCGGAAGGCCCATGAAGATGAGAATCGGCAGCGTCAGGAAGGAGCCTCCTCCGGCGATGACGTTCAAGGCGCCGGCGACGACACCGGCCAGGACCAGCAAGGGATACAGCCACGGATCGGTCACGACGCACCATCATAGGGCGAAAATTCCGAATCGCAAATTCAAGATCCCGAACCGACAACCGGGAGAGGCAGTTCGGCGCCAGGTGAATCACCCTTCCTGTGTGGTCATTTTGGGGTCCGTGGCGAAGTTTTTACTATCAATAGAGAAAAATTGTCTACTGATAGTAAACACCGTCTCTTTGGGAGGAGCTGGAAACCGGGTGCGGGAAGCGGCGGTTTCCAACCGCCGAACTCCGGACGAAGCCTGGGGGAATGAGCGCACGGGGGAGGAAGGGGCGGCTGGAAGTCGCCCCTTCAAGTCGTCCCTACATTTTTCTGGGGAGTGCTCGGCGAGGGAGATCTTCGACGGGACCGCGACGCTCGAGCCGGATCTCTCAGTGGGGGACGTTTCTGAAATCCGCCAGCCGCCGGTTCAGGATCCGGATGCCCTCCCGGTAGACTCGAAGCACCGATTCCCGGTCCCGGGCACTGGAGAACGAAGCCCGGGAGCGAATCTTCGCCACGCTCTCCTCCATCTCCGACAACAGCGATCGGGCGACCTCGGGCTGGAAGACGGACCGGTCTTCCAGCTGGAGGTAAACGGGGCTGGTGTGGGCGAAAAGAGGACGGGCCAGCTCGTTGTCGGGGAGTTCGCGAGGGATTCGTAGAGCCACCCATCCGGGCTCGGAAACCTCCAATGGAAAGTCCAGGTCGGCCACGAAGTGGTCTCCCGAGGGCCGACTCGATACGGAATGGACGACGCGGCCATTGACGATCAGTTCCAGAGCCGTGAAATCCAGGCGCCCCACTCCCCGGCCCCGGACCCGCACCGTCTCTTTCCCGGCCAGAGAGACGGTACTGCCGGGCTGACGTCCCCCCGCATCCAATTCCAGGAAGGGGCCGTTGGTGATGTAGGAGCGTCCCTGGGAGAGGACCTTCAGCCATTCCGGCTCCGTGACCGGTCCCTCAAGCGGTACGTAGACCCGGGCGAAGTCGTACATGAACCAGTCGGTCCCGGTCGAGAACGGCGTCTTCAGTCCCAGGTTCAGGTAGCGGTAGTAGGTCTCGTCGTACTCCGATTCCGCTCCGCCGTCGAAGATGTTCTGGGCGTCCACCTGACCGGCCATCCAATTGGGGATGTCCTCCAGACCGTTGGCATTGTGACACCAGATGACAGTGCCGCCGTCCGCCCGGGCCTGCACGATCCCGGTCTGCAGGGGGCGTCCATCGGTGCCCGCACCCATGATTCCGGCTCCGATGCTCACCGGGCGAATCAGCTTGAGCAGATTCAGGAGCATCACGTGGCCGTACCCCTGCTCTCCGCGGCCGAAGTTGTGGCGGTGCTCTTCGCCCCAGCCCAGGACGATCCCGTCCCCGGAAAGCCGTTCCAGATCCCTTCGGGTGAACCCGTTGGTCGTATAGCGCGCCTCGTCCGGCATCCTCCGCAGGTAGGAGACGAACAGGAGATCCAGGCCGTCCCCCAGGGGGACCTCGCGCAAGTAGCGCTCGGCGTCCCGGAAGGTGACGTTCATGAGGTGGAGATGGGTATTGCCGGACTTCAGCCCTTTGGCCCGCGGGTCGTAAATGCGGCGAAGAGGCAACTGGATCTCCGCCCGGTTCTTCCCGGACAGATCCCAGGACCGTTCCGTCTTCTCCGTCTCCAATCCATGCAGCGCCTCGATCCGGAGCCGGGTCCGGGGCACCGCAATCTCGGCGGACGGAGGCAGCGTGTGCCAGCCTCGAGCCCGGTGAAAGAGCCCCGGGAGCTCCAGCGCCTCCTCCCGGCCTTCGGGGGTGACCCGGATCAACCCGGGGAGCTCGACCCCGGATCCCTCCTCCGTCAGGGCCACCTTCAGTTTGCAGACCTCGTGACCGGCCAAGGCCCCGGTTCCCACGGGACGCGCCAGGGCGGCGACGTTGTGCCGCTTGAGAAAGGCGGCCCGGGTGCTCTCGTGCGCCCGGACCGGAACCAACAGCATCAGGACCGCCGGCACCAGGACGTTTATCGCCAGGGCGGGTCGGTGAAACGGATCCTTCATGGAGGCCTCCTCATCGGGGAATATGGGAGCGATCGTACCACCTGACGCTTCGGGTCAGGAAACCGGAAGAGCGAGGCCTGGGATTCCGGTTCCCAGGGAACGAACAGACTCGGCGTGTCGTATAGTATTCTGAATCCCGAAGCGCCGCCCCGGTTTGGAATTCACCAGCTATCGGCGGCTCCTCTCGTGGTCCGCAATGAAAATCCGGGTGAAGGTCTACGGTTTCCTGGCTATTGTCGCGATTCTCGCCGCCGCTTGGCACTTTGGATATCCCTACCTGGACCAGGACTCCAATAATCCGTCCGCCGATGCCTCTCAAGAGGAAAAATCGGATGAAGGGGCGATCCCGGTCCAGTTGGAGCGAGTGCGTCAGGGTTCCATCTCCTCGTTCCTGACCTCGACCTCCAACCTGAGGGCCCTTCGTGAAGTGGATCTCATGGCCCAGACGGAAGGGACCGTGCGCAGCGTTTCGGCCGAAGAGGGCGATTATGTCCAAGAGGGACAGCTTCTGTGTGTCCTGGACGACCGGGAGTTGGTGATCCGCCGCCGGCTCACCGAGGAGAAGGTGTCGCAGACCCGAATCCAGTTGGAGAAGGCCCGGATCCGGGGACAGAAGGCCCAGGTCCAGATCAAGAACACAGCCTTGGAGTTGGACCGGAAGGAGCGGGCCTACGCCGATGACCTGGTCAGCGAGGAGGAGGTGGCCACGCTCCGCTACCGGATCGCCGAATTGGAGCACGACGAGCGCGCCGCCGCTTCCGAGGTGAGGGAGTTCACCCACCGGGTCAGCGAGCTGGAAACCGAAATCGAGCAGGTCCAGTTGGAGATCTCCCGCAGTGAGCTTCGTGCCCCCTTTTCCGGCCACCTCACCCGGCGGACCGTGGAGCTTGGCCAGACGGTCCGCGGATCGGACGCGTTGTTCCGGTTGGGCGCCTTTTCTCCCCTGTATGCCGACGTCCACGTGGCCGAGCGGGAAGCCCGCCTGGTGCGTCCCGGACAGGCGGCGGCGGTCGCGCTCGACGCCGGCGGGACGGAGTCGAGCCAGGGACGGGTGATCCGCATCAGCCCCGTCGTGGACGAGTCCACCGGAACGGTCAAGGTCACCATCGAATTGGTCTCCTCCGATTCCTTCTTCAAGCCGGGAGCCTTTGTCCGGGTGGACATCCGCACCGACACTCGGGAGCAGGCCACCATCGTCCCCAGAAGGGCGCTTCGGGAGCAGGACGGCGAGAGTTTCGTCTTCCTGGTCCGGGATGGAGTGGCCCACCGGCGTCCCGTGCGCCTGGGCTATCAGCGGGACCAGGAGGTCGAAGTCCTGGAGGGCGTCGACCCCGGCGACCCGCTCGTGGTGGCCGGTCACGGCCAGTTGAACGAGGGCTCCAAGGTCCGGGTAACCGGCCAAGGCCAGTGACCGCCAGCCGATGAGAATCGTCAGGACCGCGATCCGCCGCCCGGTCACCGTCTCCATGTTCGTGGTGGCCGTCTGTCTCTTCGGAGCGGTTTCGGTCGATCGCCTCTCGCTGGATCTCCTGCCCGACATCTCCTATCCCTCATTGACGATTCAGACCGAGTTCGAGGACGCGGCTCCGGAAGAAGTCGAGGCGCTGGTCACCCGTCCCGTCGAGGAGAACGTCGGGGTGGTTCCGGGTCTCTCCCGGATCAGCTCGATTTCCCGGCCGGGCCAATCGGAAGTCATCCTGGAATTCGGCTGGGACACGGACATGGACCTGGCGGTCATGGACGTGAGGGAGAAGCTGGATCTGGCCAACCTCCCGACGGACGCGGAGAAGCCGGTGATCCTGCGCTTCGATCCCGCCTATGACCCGGTCATGAGGCTCCATCTGTATGGGGACGCCCCCCTCAGCCGAGTCCGGGACCTGGCGGAGCGAAAGGTGAAGCAAGGTCTGGAATCGACTTCGGGAGTGGCGGCGGTCAAAGTGGCCGGCGGCCGCGAGGAGCAGATCCGGATCGAGATCGACGAGAAACGGCTGGCCGAGCTGAACCTTCCAATCAGCGAGGTCAGCAGCGTCATTCGCGAGGCGAACCTCAATCAGGCGAGCGGGAGCCTGTATGACCTGGACGCCAACTATCTGGTCCGGGTGCTCAACGAGTTCCAATCGGTCGAGGAGATTCGGAACCTCATCGTTCGGAATCTGGATGGACGCCAAGTGGTTCTGGGAGACGTGGCCAGAGTCTGGCGGGGGACCAAGGAGCGGGAGGTCATATCCCGCTTCAACGGCCGGGAGAGTGTGGAGCTGCGCATCTACAAGGAAGGCGACGCCAACGCGGTGGCGGTTTCCGAGGCGGTGAGAGAACGCCTGGAGAAGCTCAAGCAGCAGAAGACCTATCCCGGCGAGTTGACCCACGAGATCGTCTACGACCAGGCGCAGTTCATCAGTCTGGCGGTCCGGAACGTGGCGGCGGCGGCCCTCCTGGGAGGATTGCTGGCGACGTTCGTCCTGTTCGTCTTTCTTCGGGACCTTCGCAGCACCGCCACCATCGGCCTCTCCATCCCGATTTCCGTCATGGCCACGTTTACCTTGATGTACCAGACCGGCGTGACCCTGAACATCATGTCGCTGGGCGGAGTGGCCTTGGGAGTCGGCATGCTGGTGGACAATTCCATCGTGGTGCTGGAATCGATCCACCGGCACCGAAGGCGGAACCGGGACTTGGCGGAGGCCGTCTATCAGGGCACCCGAGAGGTGGGGCAGGCCGTGGCGGCGTCGACTTTGACCACGGTGGCCGTCTTTCTGCCCCTGATCTTCGTGGAGGGGATTGCGGGCCAGCTCTTCAAGGATCAGGCCCTGACCATCACCTACTCCCTCCTCGCCTCCCTGGCCGTCGCCCTCACCGTCATTCCCATGCTCCTGTCCCGGCGGCGGATCGCGGTGGAACCGGTCCCCCGGTCCGGCAACGGGCAGGTCCCGGCGGCAGGCGGCGAGGAAGCCCGGCTGGCGCGTCTGTTCCGAGCCGCGGGACGCGGCGGGGCGCGGGTCTGGAAGTTCCTCACCGTGGATCTGATTCTCGTCGTCGTTGGCGACCTGAGACGTTTGCTCAGGACTCTGGGGAGAGGCCTGCTGATACCCCTGAACCCCTTGCTGGGGCGGTTCGATTCCGGCTTCGAGTCTCTGCGGCGAACCTATCCCCGCTTCCTGGCCTGGTCTCTCGACCACAAGGGGAGCGTATTGGCTCTCACCTTGGGCCTGGTGGGTGTCAGCGCCGGTTTGGCCCAGTTCCTCGGCACCGAGTTGATCCCATCCCTGGTTCAGGGAAAGTTCTCCTTTGAGATCCAGCTTCCCCAAGGAAAGCCTTTGGAAGAGACCGATCGGATCATCCGGGAGGTCGAGAGCCAGGTGTTGGCGCTGGACGGGGTGGACACCGTCTTCTCCAGCGTGGGAGGAGGGGCCGATGACCAGTTCGCGACGGGTCCGCTCGAGGAGCACCGGGGCTGGATTCACGTCTCCATGCAGGACGGCCGCGACAAGGCGGGCGAGGAGCGTGTGATCGGCCGCACCAGGAGTCTGCTGGGACAATATCCGGGACTTACCCACCTGTTCGGCCGTCCCACCCTGTTCAGCTTCAGACAGCCGGTGGAGGTGGAGATCTACAGCTACGACCTCGCGGAGCAGCGGAGCATCGCCGAGAAAGTGATGGCTCGGCTTTCCGGGATCGACGGCTTGGCCGATGTTCAGAGTTCGACCCGATTGGGGAACCCCGAGGTCCAGATCAGGTTTCGGCGGGAGCAATTGGCTCGGCTGGGCCTGGACGAAGGTCAGGCGGCTGAGATCCTGAGGAGCAAGATCCGCGGCGAGGTGGCCTCTCGCTACCGGGACCAGGAGAGACAGCTCGACATTCTCGTCCAGGCGGCCGAATCGGATCGGAACGCGATTCAGGATATTCGCGATCTAGTCATCAACACTCGGATGGACGGCGCCGGCGGGAACCGGGGTGGCGCCGCAGACACCGCGCGGTCCGGCGTGGGAGGTTCCCGCTTCGGCGCGGGTGGAACGCAGTCCAATTCGAATCCGGCGCGGACTGAGGTGGAATCCGACAGCGAGGAAGAGAATTCCCAAGTGCCGATCCGGTTGGGATCCGTGGCCCAGGTGCAGTTGTCGCGGGGACCCGGTGAGATACGCCGGATGGGTTCCCAACGCGCGGCCGTGGTTTCGGCCAACTTGACGGGCGCCGACCTGGGCACCGTCTCCCGGCAGATCGAGGCCGAACTCTCCGGCATGTCCCGGGAGCTACCGCCCGATGCGGTGGTGACTCTGGGGGGGCAACACCAGGAGTACGACCGTTCCCGGAGCAGTCTGCTCTTCGCCCTGGCTCTGGCGGTACTCCTGGTCTATCTGGTGATGGCGTCGCAATTCGAGTCCCTGGTCCACCCGCTCGTCATCCTGTTCACGGTGCCGGTGGCCCTGGTCGGTGTGGTGGCCGCCCTTTTCGTGACCGGATCCACCGTCAGCGTCATGGTCTTGCTGGGCGTGATCATCCTGGTCGGGATCGTGGTCAACAACGGAATCGTCCTGATCGACTACACCAATCAACTCCGCCGCACGGGGTTGGGTCGCCGGGAGGCCCTGGTCGAGGCGGGGCGAGTGCGGCTGCGGCCCATCCTCATGACCACCCTGACGACTGTTTTGGGACTGCTTCCCATGTCCCTGGGTTGGGGCGAGGGATCGGAGGTGCGAGCCCCCATGGCCGTCACCGTCATGGGCGGACTGCTCTTCGCCACGCTCCTGACATTGATCCTGGTGCCAGTGCTTTATGAGGGCCTGGACCGAAAGGCGGAGCCATCCAGAAATGCAGGTTGACCGGAAGCCGAACTCGTCATCGAATCCGATTGGCCGCGCGAACTCGTCGGCGCTGGCCAGTTTCTCGGTCCGCTATCCGGTGACCATCTGTGCCGTTTTTTCCTTGCTGCTCCTGGTCGGAGTGGTGTCCCTGTTCAAGATTCCCCTGGTGTTGTTTCCCAACCTGGACTTCCCCTTTGTGATGGTGCGGGTCCCCTATCCCAACGCCACGCCGGCTCACGTCCTGGAGACCATTACCAAACCGGTGGAAGAGGTCGTGAGCACGGTCTCTGGAGTTCAATGGATGCAGTCTTTCTCCAGCAGCGGCATGGCCGGGGTACAAACCTTCTTCGACATGGGAATGGACGTGCAACGGCTCCGCGGAGAGGTCAGGGAGAAGGTGGAGCGGATCCGCGGTGAGCTTCCGGAAGACGTGGAGCGGATCGAGGTGGTCAACTTCAGTACCGACGACCAGCCCATCCTGGGACTGCGGATCGCGTCCGGGAGGAACTTGCAGACCGCCTACGAGTTTCTGGACCTGAAGGTCAGAAGACGGATCGAACGGGTCCCGGGGGTGGCCGAAGCGGAGCTCTTCGGAACCCAGAGACCCGAAATCGGCGTGTATCTGCGTCTGGATGAACTCAGAAGGTACCGGGTGGACGTGGGCCGGCTCTTCCGAAACCTGTCCGGCATCAACCTGGACCGCTCCCTGGGCAGGTTCACGGACGGCGGAGTCCGCTACGGAGCCATGACCCGGGGAATGTTCCGGTCTCTGACGGACTTCAAAGTCTTCCCCGTGAACGAGCGGGGCCTTCGGCTGGAGAACGTCGCCAATGTGAGCTACGAGAGTCCCGTGGCCCATGCCAGCCAGCACCTCAACGGCGAGTACGCGGTGGGGCTCTGGGTTCGCAAGGCCGCCGAGGCCAACACTGTCACGACGGTGCGAGGTGTGGAGGAGGAGTTGGAGAAGATCAGGTCGGATCCCGCCTTGAAGGGAATCCAGTTCGAATACCTCCGGAACGCCGGCGACGAGATCGTCAAGGCCCTCAAGGGTCTCCTCACGGCCGGGACCGTAGGCGCACTCCTGGCTCTAGGCGTTCTGATCCTCTTCCTTCGCAAATGGAGGGCGGCCATGGCGGTCGCTCTGGCCATCCCCTTCTCGCTGGTCGGGAGTGTCGGGTTCCTGTATTTCGGAGGCCTGAGCCTGAACGTCCTCTCCATGATGGGCCTCATGCTGGCCACCGGAATGCTGGTGGACAATGCCATCGTGGTGCTGGAATCGATCTATCGGAAACTGGAGCAGGGTGTGGATCGCCTGGAGGCGGTCAAACGGGGAACCCAGGAGGTGCAAATGGCGGTGATTGCAGCCACCCTCACTTCCATCATCATTTTCGTTCCCCTGGTCTTTGGCGCCGAGAGCTTTCTCAGCTTCTGGCTTCGCCACTGTGGACTGGCCATCATCTTCGCACTCCTTTGTTCCCTGTTTCTCTCTCTGACCCTGATCCCAGTGGCCATGGGACGCTTCCTGAAGCTGGACGTGGGTCCCGCCGCCGCCAAACCGTCGCCCACCGGAGGTGGCGATGACGGGCCGGGCGCCGGGGAACGGCGGGAACCGGACCTCTGGCGGATCATGGATTTCTACCTGAGACTCGTCGCCTGGCCCCTGAGACACCGGGTCCTGGTCGGGGGCCTGCTGGTTCCGCTGGCGGTCGCCGGCTCCGGCTGGATGCTTCTCAACCTGGTTCCCGACAACGCTCCCGACGCTCAGGAGCCGGGCAGCTTCCAGATCCGGTATGAATTCACCGAGAACTATCACTACGCCAAGATCGAGAAGGACTACGTCGATCCGGTCGAGTCCTTTCTTGCGGAGAACAGGGAGGCCTTCAAGATCGACCAGGTCTTCAGTTCCTTCTCCAACAACAATGCGTCGACCGAAATCTATTTCCATGGCGATGAGGTCGGGCTGGAAGAGATGGAGGAGATCCGCCGGAAGATCTCGAGCGGTCTCCCCGTGATACCGGGTTGCCGGATCGAGTTGTCCGGCCAGAGTGGAAGGCAGAATCGGGAAGGGATCAATGTGAGCCTCTATGGCGACGATCATCGAGTCCTGGACGGACTGCTGCGTGAGGCCCGGACCCGCCTTCGGGAACACCAGGACTTTTCCCAGGTGTCGGCGCCTCGGGACAGCACGCGCGAGGAGGTTCAGATCCGCTTGCGCCGGGATCTGGCCCGCCGCTACGGCGTCTCCTCCCAATCCGTCTCCGAGATTCTGGGCATCCTGATGCGAGGCCGGCAAGTTCGGGGCTTTCGCACGGCGGAGGGGGAGGTGGATGTCATCATCCGGCTACGGCCGGAGGATCGGAGTGGACTGGAGGACCTGCGCGCGGCGGTGGTGGGTTATGGAGACGAGGGTGAGGAGATTCTCTTGTCTCAGGTCGCCGACCTTCGGGTCGAGAAGGTGGCGGCACGGCTCCAGAGGGAGGATCGGCAGACCTATTCCAACCTCTTCGTCACCTACACGGGAGACAAGAGGGACGAGGGCATCGAGCAAGTGAAGGCGGTCATGGATGGGTTGGACTACCCGGACGGCTATGGGTGGTCGCTGGGTTTCTGGACCAGACGGGGCCAGCAGCAGAATCAAGAGTGGATCTTCAACATCCTGCTGGCGCTCTTCATGGTCTACTTCGTCATGGCCGCGCTGTTCGAATCCCTGACTCATCCCCTGGCCATCATGCTCTCGCTGCCCTTTTCGGTGGTGGGAATCGCCGGCTTTCTGCTCATCACCGGGACGCCCTTCAATCTGATGGCCAAGATCGGATGCCTGGTGCTCATCGGCATCGTGGTGAACAACGGCATCGTCCTCATCGACCATATCAACACCCTTCGCCGCCGGGGCATCGACCGTCGCCGCGCCATTCTGGAGGGTTGCCGCGATCGTTTTCGTCCCATCGTGATGACGGCGACCACCACGGTGGTGGGCCTGATCCCGCTGGCCTACAGTTACAGCAGCCTGTTCGACATGCGGTACTTTCCCATGGCCCGCACCGTCATGGGGGGTCTCATCGCCTCCACGGTGCTGACTCTGGTGGTGCTGCCCACCTACTACACCCTCTTCGACGACTTGACCATGTGGCTCAGGCGGAGCTGGCAAGCCAGCGACCCGTCGTCATCCCTGGATCCTGCCCCTCAGGATGCGCCAGGTTAGTTCCTTATTCCCAAAATCTTGTGCAATTGTACGAAGAAATTTTGGTAGGGGTGCCCGTGTGCCAGGCTAACTGGCACAAGACAAGCGGTGAAAGTCCGCTGAAACGAAGGAGTAACCATCCACGTTTCTCCGCGAGCCGTGCGTCGGCACTCGTGAGGGTGTCGGCGAAGCATCGGTAGCGGCGCGTGTGGGCGGGGCTATGGAGCATCGAAACCTACATGAACGGAAGTGCCGAGGCTGTGGGTGCGGTCGAAGGCAATACCGGCTGGACCGGGAAGGTGAGGGCCAGTCGGGCTCCGCGGTGTCGAGGAATCCAAGCACGCACGTACGTCTTGTGTCGGGACCTGGGAGGGCTTTCTCTCCCCCGGCGAGAGCCGGGGCCTTGTGAGAAAGGAGAAAGCCGTAACCCATGAGGGGAGAGAGGAAGCAATCGGATTCACCCATAGTAGTGATGAAGCGGGCGAACAAGGAGGGGGAACTCTCTGCGGAGTCGGTGGAGCGAAGGGGTGGAACCAAGGGGAATTCGGCACACCAAAGCACGGACCGGACTCAGAGCCGGGCAGCCGTGACCCAGGTGGGGGTCGGATATGGCGGGTGTCACGACCCGCCGTCATTACCTGAAGTAGGAGCCGTGTGCCTTAGCGGGCACGCACGGATCTGCGCGGGGGGGCGCTGGGCAACCGGCGTCCCTACCGCGACCTTGTGGGTGCCCTCTTCGGTCCGAATCGGAGCAAGAAGCGGCCCCTGAAGATTCCGGCTGTACAGCGACTGCGGCTGTCCCAGCGTAATCCGTCTGGACGGCGGCGAGGTCTTCAGTCCAGAAGCGCCTTGAAGACGCCATCAGCGGGATCGCTGTAGAACTCGATGTTGATCTTGGTCCATAGCTCATCGGGGAGGTCGATGAGGGAACGCCGGGACGACACGGGCATGAGCAGTGTGGCGGCCTGCTTGTCCACCGCCAACTCCGCTATTGCGATCGGGTTGTAGATCAGGTCAAGGGATCCACCCAGGTTGAGCGGTCCCACGATGATGGCGCCACCGCGTGTGCTCCGTTCCAAAAGCGAGCCGACACAAGCCACCAGGACCGGGAGGCCCAGTCCTGTGCCCGATTTGTCCGCATCGAACGGACGAAGTTGGATCGTATATTCGTGGGAGCGGGGATCGCGATTCCCCACCAGCTCCTTGGCACGGGCGTAGAGATTCTGCTCACCCACCTTCACGCTCTGCCGGAACGCCGGGGGCGATGGCTGGTTCAGGATCTTGCTGCCTCCTCCTGGACCGACGGCCACCTCGATTCGATAAAGTCCGACTCCCGCTTCAGCGCTACCCGGTCCCACCGCCCAGACTTGCCCGGGAGGCAACGGGTCCGAGTCGATAGCCTCGTCACTGTGCAGCTCCGGGGTCGCGACAAATTGCTCGACACCGTCAACCCCAAGCGTGAACGAGAAATGTGTGTTTCTGAATTCACTCTTGAGGCAACGCTTCTGCTGCTCCTTGACCCGGCGGCGTGACTCCAACGCCAAGCGAAGAATCCACTCGAGCTCTTCGTCGGGAACGGGCATCTCCGGGTCCGGATACAGCAACTTGATCAGCCCGGACGTAGTCTTGTGCACGGCCTCGATGTCGCGGCCCGAAAGAGCCCCACCCCAAAACGCACGGTTCTGCAGCGTTGTGAGACGGCTGGTCTGACGCATCCGTGACCAGCATTCGCTCAGGAAGTCGCTCACGAGTCCGAAGTGATGGGTCAGGTGCTCGTTGGGATTGAGTTTGGGGAAGTCCCATCCGGAGGCGTAGGAGTGTATCCGATCGTGAAACGCGGTGTCGTCGCGCATCTGCTTGGGTAGCGGGCTCAGGAGATGTCCAATCCGCTGCTGTTGCTCAACATCGACGTCGAAATTGCCGACCATCACGATGGAACCCTCGGCACGGATGCTCTCCTTTCCCCGGCTGAACTCACCGGCGGCCATGTAGCCCTTCATGATGTTGACACCGTCCTTCTGGTCAAAGGAGATTCCGGCGATCTCGTCGAAGCAGAGGACATCGTATTGGCAGACCAGGCCACGACGACCGTTCGCCATGTTGACGAACATCTTGGCAACCGTGGCTTTGCCGCCTGAAAGCAAATGGGAGTATGGCGAGATCTGCTGGTAAACGTGGCTCTTGCCCGTCCCGCGAGGACCGAGTTCGACCAGGTTGTAGTTGCGTTCGACGAATGGAACCATACGCAGCAAGGCGACCCGTTTCGCCCGCTCTCCCAACGCTTCAGGTTCGAGGCCGGTGGAGCGGATCAGAAAGTCACGCCACTGCTCCGTATCAAATGCTTGGCGCCCCGCGGCCAGAACGTCGAGTACGTGCGGGTTCGACATCTGAATCGGGCGCAGCAGGCCGATGTGAAACGGTCGGCCTTTTTTCTCCTGGGCTGTGATGGGGTCGTACGTGAGTTTGACCTCCGCGTAGAATCCGTCTGCGAGCATCCTCTCGTTGTCTTTGACAATGGAATCTGCGACCTGGACGTCCTTCAGATGCAGACTCGGAAGCTCGGCGACGTAACAGTCGTTCCGAGCGTCCAAGCGCGCACGAACGATATCGATCAGCTTGACGGAACCACGCTCCCGCGCCCGTGACTTGAAGATCTCGCGATCACTCGTCCGGACCGTCCGGCCTTGGAGCTGCTTTTCTACAATGGCCAACCCCTCCTCGATCTCTTCCTCGTCAACGCTCGCGCAGTAGCGCCCGAGGAGGAATTCCACGACATAGGTCGGAACGGGGTATTGGCGCGCGTAGCGTCGAACCAGGTCCTTACGGACCAGATAGCCTGGAAATGCGCTCGCGGCGATGTTGTCCAGGTGATCCATCTCTACGGACTGAGTCATGTGTCCACTCCCACTCGAGTCGATTGATGGGTCAAGATCCCGCCCGCTTCATCCAGCAGAACCAGAACCAGCGCTGCAGTTTCATGCTCGTCATCGGCTAGGACCAAGCTGACGGTCCCCTCGGTGTCGAGGAGCTTCGGCGTCGCTGCAACCGATTCACCGTTCGGTCGATTCAGCCGAAGGTCGGCGGTCACTGGCCCGCCACGGACCTCGGATTCGATGAAACAGCGCAGGCCTCGCCAAGTCAGCGACTTGACGCGGCCGGTCGACTTCGTCTCACCTCCGCGTGTCACGAGGAGATCCGGGATGAGGCATTCCTGAATGCTCAACCCGCCGTGGGCGTATTCATCGGATTTGTTGAAGCAGGCGATACCGGGCGCCGTCGCAAACCACTGTGAGCTGTTCCAGTGCCATGGGGCACGGGTGACGTCAGGCGTCGACTCACCCGCGATGACTGCGCAACGAGCCCAACTGCTCTCGGTCAAGTGCTTCGGTAGGCCCACCTTCGGAAGCCCTCCCGGCAACAGCAGCCACCCGTGATCCGTAACGACGCGCACCGTGTTCCATCCAGCGTCGAGGACACGGATGATCCGTTCCGCCACACGCTTAATTTCGTTGCCCAGTTGGCGCGCGACCCCAACCCCCATCTGGTGACCACGCCTGTCGAACGCTCCCATTTCAAGCCAGCCGCGTGCCGGATGGGAACGAGGCGCGTACGAGCCGGAGCCGCCAACGAGTTGATACCCATGTGCCTCCATCGCCGCGCGGAGACCCGATGCGTCAGCCGGTTTCCCGCTGGTCTTCAACCGTACGCCGAACGCGGGATCGAGCATGTCGCCCTCGACCTGCTCTGCAACTGGAGTCACCGCCGGTTTCGCCGTAGCCGTAACCGTCGGCAGCGCCGCCCACCGCCGGTCCAACTCAACGCGGAGACCATGGCCTTCCAGCCGCTCCGCCAGACGTTGTGCCAAGTCGAACCGCAGCCCGTCGGCGAACAGGATGCAGCCGTCATCTGCAGCCACTACGGTCGGCTGATCGCCGCGACTTGGCAGGGATGCTCGCTCGACCGCTGTCTGAAACGCTCGCGCCGAGTCCTCGAGCCACGGCTCAAGGAGGTGGCGTACGGTCGCTTTGATCCACTCTTCGTCTTCATACGGCGCGATGGCCAACGTCTCCCACGCTCCAAGGTCCGCTTGCCAGCCCCGATCGAGATAGGCTTGGGCCACATCATCGGGGGTCGTTCCTCCCAAGGCATTCCGCGCCCCCTTGGCAAGATTGGAGAGAGGCGTCAAGACCCGTGCCATTGGAGCCGACCCCATGCGAGCCCAGACCCACTTCCGGCGTACGCCATGGTTCTCTTCGAGTCCGATGACCGTCTCGCAAGCCTCATCGTGCAAGAGCGTCGGTATCGCGATGAGCCTGCGCCGAACGGTTTCCTCATCCTCGTCATTCAGGTCAGGCCATCGTTCACGTTCGAAGCGGAATCCGCCGGACGGTTTGCTGCGCCGAAGTAGTCCGGAAATGTCGCCGTAGCTACGGGGTGCCTCGGCGAAACGGTCCCACACTGCCGACCACGGGCCCTCGCCCTGAGCCATAAGCCCGCCTGCGACGACATCCGCCTCCGTCGCCGGATCGAACTCCAGCTCGTCCCGGCAACGGCTGCAGAAGGCTTCCCATTCGTTCGATCCCAAGCGGTTCCGCGCGCCGTCCGGGTCCCCCATCCACCTCAGGAGGTCTCTGACAACGTCGCCGGCGAGCATACGATCGAAGTCGTCTGCCGCCAGGTGACGGCGTGCGAGATGTTTCACCGGGCTGAGGGCCACCTCGGACAACGCTCGCAGCAGCGCGTCGCTGGTCGCCCGATCACCGGCGATGTCAAGGGCCAGGGTAGATCGTGAAGTCAAGTAGGCGTTCACCGTCCAGTCGTTGCCGTTGGGGTGATGCCAGAGTGCGCCCCGAAACAGAAGCTCCACCATCGGCTTCAACCGGTCCGGGCACACCGTCCCGGCGCGGAGCTGCTGGCGCGCAACGTCAGGCAGGTAAACGATCGGCGGTCGATCAGCGGGGAGATCAGGCTCGTCGACGGCGCGGTCGACGACGCAGCGTACCCAGACGGCGGGACCGGTGCGCCGCTCGGGTTGGTAATCTCCCAGGACGAGAAATTCACCGACGCGTTGCAATAACAGTTCGATCAGCGGCACCCACTCCCGCTTCGGGTCGGTCCAGAGGATGGCGGCCGGTCGGTCTTGGCCGTCGATGGGTGTACCCTTGGATCGAAGACTGGAGATCAACTGATCGAGGACGGTCTCTTCGCTCATTCGTCCCCCGCACGCCTCTTCCGCCTAGTCACATTCAGATAGTCCTCAGTAGCTCCGAGATCGAGGTCCGCGCCATTCACTTTGGGTAGCAGAGTGAATATCCCTTCGCGAACGCTCATGCCCCACGCGTCAACATAGCCGACCATTACAATCTCCTCTTAGCGGGTCCGATCGCGATGAGCGAGCGCGTTCAGGACGGCCTCACGAAGACTCTTCATGGGCTACGATCAGCCTAGTGCCAACGGTACTCGTGGCACCTTGACTCGGCGACTTCGCCACTGTCCTCTCAAACGATTGGACGCATCGAGTCCGCGAGGATTTGACACGACCTATTTCAACCCATTTTCGTCTGCTGGCGGACGATTCTTGCCGGCAAGCGACCAACGGGCCAGGGAGCACTTGATCGTCCAGCACATCGAAGGGTTTTTCATTGTCCTGGATGAGAAACACGTTCCTTCACCTGGTGGGCGCAAAAATCGTCAGGACGAGTTCTGTGTCGCCGATCAATCGATACACAGGCGTAATCCCGGAGAGCCGTTCGCTGTAGTCCAAGATGATCCGTACACCCTCTCCCCGCTTGTCCATGAAGGTCACACGATCGGTGTGTAATCCTGGACCAGCGGCCGGGACAGGACACTTGGCGAGCAGACTCGCGATCACGTCATTCCGGGCCGATTGAAGATGTACGAGATTTTCCACAGTCATCGTGTTGGGAATGCCACCCGGCGAGTAGAGCTCCAACCGGTCGTCAAAGAGGCGCAGCCGGATCTTGGATCCATGGATCGAATAATCCCGGTGCGCAACGGCGTTGACGATAGCCTCGAAGACGCCCATCATATCGAATTGTGGTCGATCCCTGCGTCCCTGGTACTTGAAGGCGGCCGTCTTCATGTTCTTCAAGACGAAATGACACGCATTCGCGATTTGAACGTCCAAGGGTCCTGAAATATCGGCGGCGTCCAGTTGGTATGGATCGCCGAACGCTTCCGGCCGGATTTGGCTTCCCCGGTAGGCAACGGCTTGAATGTAGGCGTTGGGAACCCAACGGCGCGGATCGTTGGTTGCCATCAGTACGCCGGCAACGGTCGGCCTCAGTTCGTCGCGCTCATCAGGACGCGCCAAACGCAGTTTTGAAAGCAGATCGTTTCTAGTGGCCCCGGTGCGAGGGGTCCGAAATCGCTCCCAGAGATCGGGAGACAGGTCATCTAATCTGGCACCGGAAACGGTCTGCTCATCGAACCGAATGATGCGGGTCTGGCTGCGTTGCTGAAACAATCGAGCGAGATACTGGGGAGACATCCCTCGCTTGGCATCGCCGACTCGGTGCAGGTAGCCGCCGGGGCTCTTGTGCACGAACAGGCTGCGTTGCACGTCGATCTTGACGACGGCGAGTTCCTCACCCGTCGTCGCCGGCAACCACAGCGGGTCAATCACGGGACTCAGTGGGGGTTCGATCGAGTCCGTGCAGACTTCGCGGGCGAAACGCACCACTGTATCCACACGATCCACGGGAATACCCACGATTTCGCGTAATTTGTCTTCAACTCCAAGCAGGCAGACACCTCCGCGACTGTTGGCGAAAGCCGCCAGTTCGTCGGCCAATTCGTCACGCCCCGGTCCGCGGATCCGACTGCCGGAAAAGCGCACTTCCTTGAGTTCCAGAAACGTGGCCTCACCCAGACGAATCTTCTCCAGCAACTCTTTCCGGCTGTCAAACATGTGAGGACTCCGGTCCCAGCCGCCGGTAGCGCCGCTCGAATGCCTCGCGTCCGCCTTCCATCACTCGGCAGACTTCCTCTCGCATGGATTCCTTCTGCAAGGAGCCCGACTGCGCCACGACACACTGCCCCGCCCGAAAATCGAGCGCATGGAGCATCTCCGCATCGCCGTTCACAACGATGTTGGGGTTGTGCGTCACGACGATGATCTGGCGTCTCAGCTTGTTCTCTCGAATCTGGCGGACGACCAGGTCGTAGATCAGATGATTGTCCAGGTCGTCCTCCGGCTGATCCAGCACCAGAGGTTCCTCGCCATGTGCGAGCAGGAAAGCCAGCATGGCCGCCGACCGCTGTCCTGCTGAAGCCTGGGTTATGTGCCGGAAATCCGTGCCGTCTCCGCGACGGCTGTATTCCACATACAACCCGTCTTCGGGAAACCAAGTCATCAGTTTGTCGAGAAACTCCGGATTCTTGGTGAATTCGTTCTTGAGATAGTTGTTGAAATGACCTCCGAAGGGACGCTCACCGAAGTAGGCAGCAACAAGGCCTTGCTTGAGTCGACAGA
This sequence comes from Acidobacteriota bacterium, assembly GCA_965263035.1. Taxonomy (GTDB): domain Bacteria; phylum Acidobacteriota; class UBA6911; order RPQK01; family JAJDTT01; genus JAJDTT01. The sequence goes on along the minus strand of OZ253580.1, from coordinate 673,972 downwards.
TGCGGTTTTCGAACTCCTCCCGTCGTACTTCCGGTGCCTCTGGCAAGCTTTCCAGCAGTTCTGCCACGGCTCCCGCTATTGGGCGCTCGTCCTCAATGATTAGGATGTCGCTTTGGAAACGATCGTCGAGAACACCTAGCGCCTCGCGTAAGGATCGTTCAATGACACGAGCATCCTCGCCATACGTCCTGCTGCGAATGCGAACGAAAGTGTTCTGCGCCAACATATCAGTCAGAAAGCGGTCGCGAGTTGTGCTCACTTCGCGGCGAGTTTCCAAGACCTCATGGAGCTTCGACTGTGTTTGCGCAATCAATCGGTCACGCTCTTTCCGCATCGATTCCAGGCGTTCCAACTCGCTGTCAAGACGTTGCCGTTCCTGCACCAATCGACCATATTCGCTCGGGTCGGAGACGCCTTCCGCGTGAAGCGTTTCGACCAGACGCCGGTAGTCGACGGCAGCTTGGTCCACAGCCTCTTGCCATGCACTCTTGGCCAATTCTTTGCGTTGCGTCTCGACGACGCTCCGGAGCTGCTGTGCGTTCTTGCGCAGGTTTGTGGCTGCGCCACGCACGGCGGCGGCCAGAGCATCCATGATCGCCGTCACTTCGCGATCTTCATCCGATTCCGTAACGAATTGTCCCTCGGGCAGGTCTTCCGGTTGCAGCTGTGCCGCCGCCGCATCGATGTATTCGGTGGCCGCTTCGGCTGCATGGAACTGCCGGTCCGCTTCCCTGCGCTGAAGGCTCCGCAGCCGATAGGCTATGAGGATTTCGGTATGGCCCGATTCCTCGAAGCGCTTCAACTTACGCCCTGCATCCTGACGCTGGACAACGAGGTCGTCGCGATTGCCCAGCTTGCTGTCAAGTTCCCGAATCCGAGCTCTTGACGCATAGTATGCGTTCCTCGCTTCGTTTAGCTTTTCTTGGCGGGCTTTGACGCCTGCTGCGTCGTCGATGATTTGCAGCAATGCTTGCTGATTTTCACCTGCGAGTGCAGCGATTTGCCCCTGGCTGAAAATACGTATGGGAAAGCGTTCAGGTGTGACCGCTTGAATTGAGGACCTCTTCCATTCGTCCTTGCCGGTTTCCTCCTCGACGACCAGATGATCTTTGCGGTATCGTCCTTTGCCGCACCGCCAAAGCACGCGATACCGAACCTCATCACGCATCTTGGTAAGGGCGATCGAGGTCGACGTGGTCAATCCGCCCGTATCTACACGATCCGTTGGCGCCTGATTGAATCGCTCAAACGTCAAGCGCGGCTCGCTGGTTTTGTCGAAACCCGTTAGTTCGTGCTCACGCCTCGCCGCCAGCCGTATTGCGTGAACAACGGTGGACTTTCCCGTGCCACGACCCCCGACCAGCGCATTGAGCCACGGGCTGAACGGGAGCCGGGTCGCTTCTCCGTTGCCCATGAATCGCGCCTGTTCGATTTCCACCGACTCGACGAATCGGCTTGGAAATTGGAAGGGATCGAAAGTTTCCGGATCATCGCTCCGTCGGATTGAAAACCCTTCTCCATCCATCATGGCCAAACGCAGCCCCTCCAGAGACGGGTCTTCCATCTTTACCCATGAATAGCGGGATCCCGGTGGATCTTGTCCTCGGAAACTGTGGCAATCCGAGCCCAAGACCTCAGACCATGAGAGTTTTGATTCCTCGTACAACGCAGGTTTTGGCTTGGATCGGTCAATCACCTCCATTGAGACAATGTCCTGGCATTTGAAGATCTGACGCAATGTATTGGCGTCCAGCGCCGAAATTGCGGATGTGTCGTCTCTCAATCGCAATAGGCCCTTATTAGATTCGACATGGGCGGGAATGGGAATGCCGCCGGCGCGCACGACAGCTTCCAAGACCTCAACAGCGGATTTTCGTGTCACGCCATCGCTATCTCCCTTAGTTCCGTCATATTCAACTGCCCCGAGAAGTGTGTCGATATCCGACGTGGTCTTTTCCGTGTCGAAGAGTGCCAATAGGTGGAAGCCGCCGTTGACGGAAATTTCCACGCCTGGGAAGAGATGCAGTTCTCGAAACCCATCCGCTCTGTCCTGTTGGATTTCCTCATAAGCAGCTTTGAGTTCGTCGATCCAGGCTCCACTGTTGTGATCGGTTACGCCGATACAATCAATTCCTGCATCCATGAAGCGTTGCAACCATTGATGCGGCGTCAGTCTGTTTTGGTTGCTTCTGTACCAATGTGTGTCGTGTGAGGCAGGCGTATGCGTGTGGAAGTCAAACTTCCACCAACGGGCTCCCGGGTATCGCCAATTTCGGCTTTGAACGGATGTCATGATTGTGCCTCGACTCGTGGGCGCTGCATTTACTGTCTCGCAGTCGTTATACGCATGTCGTTGACCTGTTCTCCCGGGGACTCGTCTTCGTTCAGGAAAAAGTGAGATCGAATCTTGCTGGTGGATTGGAGCCTTAAGAAGATCTGTCTGCCGAGCAGGAATGCAGCTCGGCGCCGAGTACGTCGTGACCGCAATGTAATGAAACACGCTGGGACGAGGTGATACCGTGGGCTTAATTCCGGATTTCTTTCGTACATCTCGGCAATCGTGTTTCGAATCACCTGGAGTATGTTCTCGGTCGGCCTGTAGCCATTCAGATTCCTGACTAACTGCAACTGGGAGAACAGGTCGTGGCCGCGGGAAAAGAGATCGCGACACTCCACGTCCGTGGATCCTAACGTCCTCAAGATGGTGATCCCTCCTTGGCGGCTCGTTGCGAACGTGCGACTCGTTTAGTGGCGTATGTGTAGTGCAAGTTGTTCCAGCGGTTGCCGTCGAAGTCGCGGCCGCCGGGAAAGTTGGTGCACTCAACTCCTGTGTCGGCGCCGGGACGCTTCCGCAGCCACGTATAATCTTCGAGCTTGTCGCCCAGGTCCACGGAACAAGGCACTGAACGAATGACGACAGGGACCTGCGTGTGAGCATTAACTTCACAGGATTCCTGAACAGCCACTGAATCTATCCGTCCAGAGCGGCTCCTGTCAGTCATCCTCGAGCCTGGCGGGGAATGAGACCCGGCGCTTCTTTTTCGCCCGTCATCGATCTTGCCTTGCCGGTTCTGCCGCAAGTTGTCGGGTCTGGTCATCGAGAGTGCGGATCGCCGTCTGGATGGCGACCACCTCCGGTTCCTCGAAATATGTTTCACCGCACTGGTTGCAGACCCAGGCGGGGACGCTGTCGAGTGCCAAATGGTAACTGTTCCGAATGACGTGGAAGGGTGCCGTCGAGCGCTGCATTTCTCCGCGGCAGTGGAAGTAGTTCATAACGTTTTCCTCGTGCTCAGCCCTCGCTCCCTTTCTTTCTGCGAAGGAAGATACGCTATGATGATGGCGAGAAAGTCTTCCTTGGGAGAGCAGACCACGTCGATGTTCCGCCCTTTGTTTCCTCGTCCATTAAGCAAGCCACTGTGGCCGCGTGAATCCCCCGGACAATCCTCCATGATGGCACCCTGCTCGATGACCGCTCGGATCTCGCCTGGTGTGATCATTCTGTCCGGGTGGGCCATCTGACGAACTGCGTGCGGCAGGAGGAGCAGCCGTTGCGTAGCTGCGCGTCTGACTTGGTCGACGATTCCTTCCGTGATGACTGTCTTCGCATGTTCGAGGCCCGTGGGCGGGGCATCTTTCTCGACGCCGATCAAGAATCGGCCGCCATCGGCATCGACAAAAGCCGGGACAGACTCAGCCATTGCATCTCGACCCGCGGATGGACTGACTTGTCCCGACCTCGCGTCACCCCGGTTCCGTGCCGACTTGAATTCCAGAAACGGGTCCGCTCCTCGGGAGAGGAAATCTCGAAACTCGACTTCGGTGAACAACGGCGTCCTCACGAGGTCGCGGCCTCGGCCGCCCTTCGCGACCGCGCGGCTGTCTTGGCGGCGTTCGTGTAGTGCAGGTCATTCCAGCGATTGCCGTCGAAGTCACGGCGACCTCTGAAGTCGACTCGCTCGGCGCGTGTGCCGTTGCCGGGACAATTCCAGAACCAGGGGAAATACTCCTTCTCACGGTAGGGTTCTTTTCCGCGATCCTTTCGCCAGTGGATGTTCGGCTTGGTGCGCAGGATGCCGGCGCCCTTCCTCCCGCCGGGGATGTCTTCGGCCATAAATGGGCGGATGTTGAGCCGCACGCCGTCGTTTATGTCCGGCTCCCAGCCGATGGGCTGTTGGTCGATGGATTTCCAGCGGACGAAGATGTCGAAGGGCGGCTCGCCGTCAAGAATGGCAACGAGCCGCTTTTGCAGTTCCAGTGCCGCGTCCAGCCGGCCTTCCGCGCCGCCTTCGCCGTGTTTCACGCTGTCCTGCTGCCGGTTGATCCAGTCGCCGAGATAGCTGTAGGTGAGGGATTCCAGGCATCGGCGGCCTTTGCCGCCGCTCTTGGCCAACTTGTGGGAGTTGACCAGTGCATGGAAGCCGTCACGCCGCCGGCCGTCCCAGACGTGCCAGATGAAGGGGCGCTGGCGGAACAGTTTGCAATGTTGGTCGAAGAAACGGTCGTGCAGCCACTCATCAAGATTTGGACTGCCTGCTCCGGAAAGCAGTTTGCCGAGCACAGCGTCGTTCCATGAATCTCCGTAGGAGGTTGACAGCAATCGGAGCAGCCGTTCCCAGGCCGGTGGCTCGCCTCGCACCGATGGGACGCAGACGATGCCATCCTTGTCCGCGCAGGCAGGCAAAGCGTCGCAGCTCCGGACCCATTCGCGTTGCTCTGTGGCCAACTCCATATCGACATCCTGCTCTGCGGGCCAGCGGTAGCCTAGGAGGCTGTCCGAGAATAGACTATTTTAAAAAAGTCTTGTTTGTAAACTATTGATTTATAAAGGGTTAAGTTTTCAAAAACTATGATTTTTCGAGTTCTCGGACAGCCTCCTAGCAGCCGGGCGACGGCGATCTGCAACACTGTTGAGTCTGTGCGAATCGGACCCTGCTCGGTTCGTTTCTCCGTCTCGTCCCAGACCACAGACCCGCAGGGGTGGCCGTGGAAGATCCATTGGGTGGGATCATCGGAGTAGGGGCAGGGGAGGCCGTTGGGGTATCTCTCTCGTGCGATTCTGGTCCAGCGGTCGAGGTCGAAGGGGACCTTGACCAGCGTGGCGTTCGTGACGTTGAGTTTCTGGTCGATTTGCCGCACCAACTGGTTGTAATCTGGGGAGGAGCAGAAGCAGTATATGGCAGGAAGATGTTTCAAATCGTCCGGTACTACTGTTGCTCCGCTCTTCCCAAATACCTCACCCGTATAAATTGTTACAGGGAGTTTTCTCATTTGGGTAACGCGTAGTCCGGATTTTCCCAGAATCCTCTTTCCATTCATGATTTCTCCGGGAAAATTATGTGCGGTCGGAAATCGGGACAATACACCGTCTCCTTTTTCCCACAGAATACGATCGGTACGGCCTCCGAAATGTGTATTGTAATCTACGTTTTGAATGTATGGGTCCCAACCTCTTGAAAGTGCTCCCTCCCAAAATTTACTGACAAATCTCTCCATATCCCCGGTTGTCAGGCCTTCAATGCTTGCGCAATAGTTATCCAATCTTGCTTCGGTGGGGATCTCTTCCAATGCCATCCGCGCATCCGGATTATTCAATTGTCTGGCCTGTTCAACTCTTTGGATTTCCGCCACCCGCAACCGCGCAGCTTTCTCGCCAGCGGTGCGGGATTCGGAAACATCCAGGCCGTACATTATTCCGGACGCCTTTGTTTCGTCTGACAAACCGATCGGGTGGCCGGCGGGATGGCCGCGGATCAGGGTGAGCAGGATCACCTTGACGACCTCACCGCTGATGGTCTCGAAAGCACCTGGACCCAGCCGAGCGAGCAAATGCCAAATCTCCGTCTTTAGCAGTTTTTCCCTCAACTTCCGGTAACTGGTCAAAAACAGCCAGTTCTGCGGCAGCACGAGGCTGGCAGTTCCGCCTTCCGTGCACAGCTCCAAGCAGCGCTCGAGGAACACCGTGGCCAGATCGTTCTTGGAGGCGGGGTAGTGCTGCGCGCAGAAGGTGCGCAGCTTTTCGTCCTGCTTGCCGCGAGTGAGGTAGGGAACGTTCGTGATCACCCAGTGGTAACGACCCGCCAGCAATTCCGCTGCGCGCGCCATCCCCTGAGCAGCCACGGCGCGCTCGGCCTGCTCCTCGGTCGTTCGCTCTTGTTCCAGCGTGGCTGCCAACAGGCCCCGAACCAACTCGAAATCACCCTGGAAGAGATTGGCCTTCAGAGCATGCGGCCCGATAAGGGAACCTAGTTCTGGGGCCTGCGAGAAAAGATCGTAGAGCGCGGCCAAGCTGTTACGGAGCGGTGCGGAGAGCAGCGAATCCCGCACGGCGAACAGGTTCCGCTCCGTCGGCATCCCGCCGGCGGCCGCGGCCGGCTCCGCCAACGCCAGCCACTGTTCCTTCGTCGCGTTGGGCGTCAGACCCGAGCAGGCGAGGTTCAGCTCCGGCAGTGGCCGATACCCTCCGGCGCCGGGATAGGTCCATGCGGCGAGAGCGAGTGCGAACGCGGCCAGCTCGACGCAACGCGGGTCCAACTCCAGGCCGTGCAGGTTCTCTCGCAATACCGCATCTACAGCGGTGGGAGCCGTGAGATGCTCCCGCGCCATGCGCATGGGAACCAACATCGAGAAGGCGACGACCATGAAATGCCCTGAACCGCAACAGGGGTCCAGGATCTTCAGCTCCCCAAGATGCTCCGGCCAGCCGTCGAAGTTGCCGGGGGCGAGTCGCCACCTTGTCGTTCCTGTGGTGTCTTCGTGTCGCGCTAGGCGCAGGTAATCGAGTGGCGCCCCGGGGACCGCAGCTTTTCGGCGCAATTCGGCTTCGGATCCGGCTTTCTCCAGGTCGGCATCGTTGAGACGGCGGGCCGCCCACCAGGCTCCGAGGCCGTTGTCGAGCAGGAAACTCACCATGTACGGCTCGGTGAACAGTTGCGTCACGGCAGGCAGTTCGTCCGTCCCAATCTTGACCTCGGAGCGGTTCACCTCTTTCTTCTTCTCGGACTGCCAGAACTGGTAGACCCAACCGAGAGAATCCGTCGCCGCAAACACCTCGACCGGCAGCGAGTCAACCAGCCGCTCCAGTGCTTGTCGGATCTCCGGAGCAAGCCTGACCTCAAGAGCGGGGGCGTCGGGCCGAAAGATACGCGGCAACATCCGTTCGGCAAAGCGACCAGCTAGGGTCCAGCGATCTTGTGCCCGCTCGCGTGCCAACTCCTCGCACTCGTCCAGCGAAATGGCAACGCCCGAATCCGGCTCGATCAGAAGCTGGTTCTCCGCCAGGAAGCGCGCGAACAACATCCGGTGCCAGTGCTCATACGCGCATTCATGCGCCAAGCGGTCGATGGTCTGGGTTCCACGCCCGTCGCGCCGGTCGCCAAGCTGCCGGCCATGAGCGCGTAGTCGTCGGCGCAGGCCGCGCTGCTTAGGTGCCATGGGTTTGTAGGGTTTGTGCTGGTGCACGGCGAGCGCCTCCAGCGCCGCACGAGCGCCGGTCTCCGCAACCTCGCGGGCGTCAACGACAGTCCGCTCGAGTTGCTTTCGTAGACTTGGTGACATTGTGTTCATCAACATACTGACTTACGCAAACGGCGACCGGAAAAACCCCTACGACTCAATTTCTTCGTCACACCAGTTCTCAATAACTTGACAAATGCTATAAATGCTGCTGATACAAGCGTGTAATAGCTGATAGCCCTGGATAACGTAGGGTGCGTCTTGATCCACTCCCAATGAACTCAAGACATCGCCAAGCCTCTGCTTGGGAAGATGTGCATCTGCAAGCCGGAGTTCGTATATCCAAAATAGTGGACTCAGAATTCTTTGGGCAGACTCCGGGGGAATCTTGGTCGCTAGAAGATTCTGCAACAACTTGAGGGAGCCCCATTTCTTACCCTCAGGAGGGACTACTAGTTTCTTGAGTTCAGCGGTATCAAGGCTATCGGCTGTTAGCCGGGTCAGATCTTTCCCCAATGCAAATAGCCCGTCTTGGTCCGTAGCTCGAAAACGATGGGCACGTGTAATCAGGTGTGGAATCTGTTTGTGCGGTCTGATCAGATCGATTCCGAGTTTTTCGTTTGCAAGGTCATTTAACCTGGATAAACTCTTGTCCAAAAAATTTTCTGGTGCTTGTGTGTTCGCTGGATCGGCTTTGACTTGCGATGCGAGTAACTCATTAGAAACTTTGCCTTCGGGGCTTATGTTGTAGCCAGCCCAGATTTTCTGCTCCCACTCGGGTAAAATCGCTATATCTTTTGCATAGACGTTAATCAAACCAAGAGAGTTGACCCCAAAGTGCACGGTGCTGTCCGGCGAGCAGCCTACTCCTCCCGTATCCTTTGTGTACCAATTGAGCGAGCCTCCTCTCCGATGTGCAAGCGCGGTCATTACCTCGGGACGAAACCAAAGCCATCGCCCTCCTTCAACCAATGTTTCTCTGTTCTCTCGCTTCCCTTCTGCATCGGTGATGAAGAAGACCGTCGGTGATACGTCATCACCGCGAACAATCGGACTGCGAGACAAAGGTTCGATCCACTCAGTACGCCACAATTCTCCGGTGACCCGATACAGCTTTGCCCCAGTGTGTTCTACGGTCCATGACTGCGAGGTTACTTTATCGTTCGTCGGTGGCCCGCAAATAACCGGAACATCTTCTTTTGGATCCACATCGGTTCTGGCGACATGGATAACGGCTGTTTTTTCACCATAAGGCATGCCACCTTCATGTATTGTCAGGATACGACCCTGCCAACGATCGTTACTGCTAACTTCATCGGCCTGCTTCTCCGCCCATGCTGTTTGCCCGACCTCTTCACGTATCTCGACTCGTTCACGATAGGACGTGACATACAGGCCCATCCCGCGGGCGGAGAGATAATCTCTCAAGTGTGATGAACGTATTTCGAGAAGATAGGGGGTGCCGTCTTCTCCCTTGGAGAGCCGGGCAATCGAATCGTAACCTTCATCTGGACGAACCCAGACATCGCCTTCTCGCTTCAGCCCGAGCGTAATAACCAAGTCCTGATGTAGATGCCATTCCGAAGGATCTACACTATTGAAAACTTGATGCAGTACCAAATGTATGCCGGACAGCTCGCTACGATAATCGTTATATGTGTCTGCGGGAAGATACTTGCCGTTGTCGACACATCCGGAATGCTGGTACCTTATCCCGATCTCGCTCCATCCTAGCTTCTCGGCATCTCGCCTGTATTTTGTAGGAACGGCCAAAGTTCCAACGCCATAAAACTCCGTCCTGTATCCAGCGTGTCCTTTACGTCCGATTTCTTCGATGCGGTGGATAGCTCTTAATGGTATCCACACTGCATTTGCGAGTTTACGGCGGCGAACCGCGCGCATTTCAAACCAACCGTGGTCCACGAAATTGCTCCTGATTCTTATTGGGTGCGGTTGTGCGCGACAGAATTTCCACTAAACTAAATAATGGGCATCAACGTTCTGGCGTCCAGTCCTATTTGATCCCGTACCGAGATCGCGACGGGGTTTCTCGTTTCCGTCTCTTGCATCATCCATGTGCTTCGCCGTTGTTTGACCTCTGGCGAAAGTGTGGTCAGCGAATCACCGGCACACGCCACGGCCTGGAAGAATACACGGCCATGCCAGCGGCGCTCTCGACTTGTCGGATCCGTTCTGCCCAATCAGCACGCTCAGCTTTCACAACACCAACCCCGTCGAATCGGGAGCGGCCGTCTCAGGTCGTTGTCTGTCGCCACCAAGGGCGCGGTCGTCGACTCAACAACGGGCTTCATGTCTCGATGAGGGACTTCATATCCCTCCTTCTTTTGACCGTCCGGAAAACCGGAGACGGGAGATGCGCGAGCCCAATCCATCAGCCTCTTGGCGGCGTTCAAGCTCCCTCGTTTCACGTCGACTATAGTCTTAGAGGCCAAAGAAGGCTCGTATTGCGTGAGTATTCTGCCGACCCAGCTTCCGCATCGAGATTGAAGAGCGTCAGCACGCGCAGGATTCATGAACGGAGCGCGTTGATCGCTTGCATAGTCGGATGCGGTGTTGCCAAGCGTTGCAGCATATTTTTGACCAAGGTCACGTTGGACCGGGTCTTCAAGGGCGGCATGTTCAACCATGACGGACACTTGTCCGTACGTTCCGTTCCCGTCACCTGAAGAAAGACGAAAACCCATGCCCGGCGTCACACGATGACCGGAGAAGAAGTGGGAGATGTCGGGTTCCCATCCTCGTCCGGACGCAGCGTCCGTGTCACTCACTTCACCCTGCCGATTCGCCATCCGCACAAGGACGAGGGGATCGCCGCCCGAAACGAGAAGATGTATCGCTTCGAGAATCGACGTCTTACCACAGTTGTTCTTGCCGACGAGCAGATTGACGCGTGTCAGATCAGTCAATTCGTACGCGTCGAATCCGCGAAAATTGTCCAGTTTGAGCGTGCCGAGCATGTTGCCGTTCCTTGTGTCCATGCATCGCAATCAACGTACGATCACAGGTCCGTTCTTTACTGCTTCGACCAGTTTCTCCTCCTGCTCCTGCAACCAATTCCGCACCGCCATCTCATCGGCCAGGGTTCCCCGGCGAACCTTGACCGTCGTCGTGCGAAGGTCCGGCTTAATCTCCTGCAGCCGCTTGGCGGCCTCCTCCATTGCCCGGTCGATCCGTGCAGTCACGGCGTCGATCTCGGCGCGCCAAGCGTCGAGCGGGCGGGCGTCGAGTGTCCTTCTCAAATCGTCGTCCGTCGCCATGGCGGGAGCCGCCGGCGCTTCGAGGCCGGTTCGACGGCGGATCTCCTGTTGATCACGGGCGTCCAACGCCGACCAACTGGCGTCGCTGACCAGCGTGGCTCCAGCGGTCTTGATCTTCCCGGTCAGCTTTAAGTGCATCCCACTTAGGGCATCGCGCAATGCGCCTGCAAGGGTCGCTACAAGCGGCCGGACCTGGTCGGTCTCGGCCAGCAGCGAACGTTGTGCATGGATGGCGTCGAGATCCGGTCCGATTTCAGCGGCCACCGGAAGTCCGTCGGCGTGGCGGCGAAGTGCGGTCGCGAGGTTCCAAGTTGGGTTGCGGCGGCGAGCCCTTCTCTCCAGCTCGGTCCAGACCTCTATCTGTTGCTCCAGATGATCCTTGCTGGTGTGAATGGCGGCGAGCTGCTCGCTGCCGGCCAGAAGCTTCAGGTCATCGACGAACGTGGTGTCCGGTACGGCTGGAAGCGGAGCCGGGCCGCCCGCGCGGCCTCCGAGATCGGCGAGGGCATCGAGGAACTCGGGCGCGCGGATCTCCTCTTCCCCGGTCTTGTCGTCACGTCGAGCTTAGCGAATAGGCCGCGAAGGGCGATCCGTTGGCTCGTCGTCAGGCGGACTTTCTCTGGGCGGAACTCCGCCCCCTTTATCCCGGCTTGGTCGAGCCCACCCGTGGGTACGGGCTGCCCGTTTCGAGTGACGCGCAGGTATCCGGCGCGGTGAAGCGCGATCAGCACCGCATCGATGGCGTCTTGGGGCCAGCCATAAGGAGCCACTTTGAGCTTCTTGTGGATCGCCGTGCCGCGCGCGCCCGTGCCGATGACGCTGAGCACTTCCTTGGCCACAGGGTGGGCATCGGTAGCGCCATCCCAACCGACCACCTTAAGCGGCTGGTCCGAACCGTCCCTGGCGCGGTGCAGGGCGGCTTCCCATGCCTTGTGATCGCTGTCGCCGAACCGGTGAAAGAGGCGCGCAAGGGACGCCTTGGCGCCGGTAGTCAGCTTCTCCGAGAGGTCCGTCCCGAAGATCTCGCTGCCACCCCCTTGGAGGACTGTCGCGGAGCGGATGATCTCGCCGATAATGTCGTCCCGCTCATGCTCGGCAAGTGCTTGCCGGCTCTTTATGCTCTCACGCGCCTCCTTGCCCTCGGAGGACGTCGGTGTCCCATAGTGGTCGAGGACTTGGCGGGCGGCCTCGATGTCGATGATCCGATCCTTAAGCAGATCGGCGTTCTTCTTGGGCAGATGGACATGGAGGATCGGATCCTCGGTCCCCAGCCGCCGAGCTTCGCTTTCCATATCCCATGGGCGCGCCGACCAGCCGTCGCGCAGCCACACGGCGACTTTGTCGCCTCCCGGTCCGGGAAGGTCGCTGCCGACGTGCAGCGAGAGTGTACGCCGGAGTTTGGGTTTCCCGTGGATGAGTCTGATTCCGTTCAGGATCTCCTGGACCGCAGCGCCGAAATGCTGATCGCGGCGGGACGCGATTTCGACCTCGGTCTGTCTTAGCGCGGCCTGCCGCGCGCGAAACTCCCCGTCCCATTCGGCGCCCTCGGTGGTCTGGAGGCGGAATTCGTCCCCCACGCGCATGATGATGGCTTCGCGGGCCAGGCCGTCCAGGGTATCGGCCACCCTCTTGCGGAATGGACCGGAGTCGGCGGTCACGTCGACAACCAGCAGGTCGGCCAGCGTGACGGCGTTCGCCCGCACCCCAGCGTCCACCAGCGCCTCGCGCGGGAGCTTGCCGATCAGGAAGACGAGCCCGCACAGATCACACCGGAGGCGGCCTTCCTCCGTGCCGTCGTCGAGTTTCCGGATGCGGGTGTTGATCTCGTTCAGGAGCACGCTGGTGTTAACCAGACTCGGCGCCAGCGCGTCGAAGAGATCGCTTGCCGGGATGGTGCCGCCGAGGGGCCGTTCGGCGACTCGGTGGAGCGAGTCGTGAAGGATACGGAGTTGCGAGCGGAGTTGGCTCTGGCTCCCGGCCGTGTCGACCGCCTGGAAGCAGGCCTCCCAGAAGCGGCGCCTGGAACAGAGCAGCGGGTAGTCGAGGGTGCGATCCTGCGGTCTTCGGTCCGTGACCCGAGACGGGTACCCTGGAGATGGCGCGCCACCTCGCCGGAGTGCGCCTCGAACATCCGCTCGACCTCCTGGACGGCGCTCGGCTTCTTGTGCAGCAGCACCTTGCGGGTCACCGCCGTGACGTCCGAGTCGCTCAACTCCACCGCGATCCGGAAACGGTCGCGCAACCACATCAGGGCGTGCGTGTCGGCGGAAAGGGCCGACTGGCCGGCCCCGACCAGCATGACGCGACTGTCGAACTCCGTCTGGACCGCCTCGGCGACCTCGGTGATGGCGGCCGATCGGTCCTGCACCTCGTTGATGTACTGCTGGACCTCGTCCAGAACCAGGACGGTCAACGGCAGCGACCCATCATCGGCGAGCGCCTTTGTAGCCGATTCGATGAACTGCTCGGTGCTGATATCAGTGGTGAGCTGGGGGAACTGATGAATCAGCACTTGGCGAGCGCTCTGGAGGTCGGCCGCGAAGCCCGGGTCGGCGTCGATCAAAGCGCGAGCGATCACCGGGCTGACATACAGATTGTTCAACTCGCTGAGCCAAACCTTGTCTGCCGCTTCGACCGCGCCGCGGACGGTTTCCAGGAGACCCTGTTCCCGTAGCCAGAAGCAGAACTGGGCCTGAGGGTACTGTGCGGGCCAGCCGCGGGCGCGCAACAGTATCGAGAGCACCGTGCTCCTCACGTGGTCGATACTGCCTCCCAAGAGCGTGCCGGCCGCGGCCACTGGAGCCTTGCCGGTGCGGCGTGCCTGGATGTCGAGTTCGCGAAGCTGCGCCTGGATCTCGTCCGGAAGTCCTCGGCGCACCAGGGCGCGGGCTCGGGCGCCGTCGGGAAACCGTGTGTTCACCCACAAATGGGTCAGCATCTTGAGCAGGTGGGACTTGCCGCTACCAAAGAAGCCACTGACCCAGGCCGAGTCCTGGCGGGGATTCCCGATGTTGGAAAGGTAGCTGTCCAGTATCCGCTGGAGAGCATCGCCAAACTGTCCGTCGCAGACAAAGGTTTCAAGCTCGGCGCGTAATTCGGCCATTTCCTGTTCGTCCGCCGTCTCCGTGATCCGCGCTTGGCCGTTGTTGGCGAGACGTGCCGTGCGGGGATCGCGATCGAGTACCTCATGGATCTTCACGGGATCAGACCTCCGCCGTGGAGTGTGATGCCCTGCGCCAGATAGCTCCAGCCGTCACGTGCGTCGAGCAACCGGTAGTTGTTGTCGTTCTTGGTGCCGGGGAAAAAGACGACGAGCCGGCCCCGGATCGATTGCTCCACGGAGCGGATCAGATCGGAGACGCGCAGAAAGCCATAGAGTGAACCTACCCCCAGGAGCGCCACCACGGTGTCTTCGCCGGCGTTCTCCAACTCCGCCGCTAGCCTACGCACCGCTTGACCGCGGAACTCCCCTTCGATTTTCATTCCCAAGAGTCCCGGATTTTCAAACCAAGCTTCCCGGTACTCGTCCCCGGCCAGCCACTGGGTGAACCAGCGTGTGCAATCGACCAGCGTCCAACGGTGCCCGCTACGCTCGGTCGCCTGTTTGAACTCCCCGATGCGCGCTCGCATGGTCCGCTCCGATTCCTTTTCGTAGACTACCAACATCACCCGTTGCGCGCCCGCCAAGGTTCGCTGCCAGGGTACGCTCACATGCTGCTCGTAGACTGCCGCCAGATCCTCGATCTTGCCCATCTTCAGACCTCCATCGCCGGATCCAGCCATCGCGCGTCAATCTCGACGACGTCGCCTCCGGTTCGCACGTGAATAAGGCCCAGTTGCTTCGCCCGCAAAGCGACCGGTATCAGCGCCACTCCACTTCGATCGAGCACTTGCGCCCACCGGCTGTCGAGCAGGGCTCTGCCGGCGAGTCCCTCGACCATACCCAGCCAGAATGCCATTGCCAGGGTTCCGGGCGTCGGGGCCACTCGTCTGCGAGTCTTACGAACGCGACCGACAAGATGGCCGGCCTGGGCCCAGGAACTCGCGCTGTTTCTGGCCACCTTGTCAACCACGGCGTCATTGAGGCGCTGTCCTACAGCCTGACGGATGGTGTCGACCAGGCGCGCCCGAATCAGTTCGGCGCCCACCGGCAACTCGAGCACCAACGCGGCCGTCGAACGCAGCAGCGGATCGCGTGCCAGAGCGCACAGCATTGATAGCAGGGGCCGCCCGGCCGCGTCCACCGGCCAGAGTTTGCGCAGAACCCGAAAAATGGGGACGCGCGAGTCGAGCGCAAAAAGCTCACCCAATCGCTGGTTCGTCAGACGTCGCGTCGCTGCCGTTGCCTTGCCGAGGACGTTCTCGTCGATAATGGCCGCCGCGTAGTCAGCGCGTTCAGCATCGGGGGGAACGGTCGCCAGAAGCTCGCTCAGTTCGGCCAGCATCATCGTCCGACTGGTGTGAGTGCTTTTGTTACCGTATCGAAGCCCGGCCTTCACCGCGGACTGAGTTAGTTGCGAATCAACGGGAAACTTCAGCATTGGAAAGATTCTACCAGACTAAATTGGTGCAAATTCAATACGTGTTCGATTAGCCGGCAAGTTTGCCGGCCTACTTGTAAATGCCTATGATTTGAAATTCGCTTCTCCTCTTGGTGTCGTACGAATGCTGGATTTGCGAACTGCTATCCATGCCAGTCCCAGGGCCACTTTCCGCCAATTATCCGTGGCACGGTACGATCCTGCGAATATAGCTGGCCCGGACGACCGCAGTTTCCAGACCGTCTCTGGCAGAGTCTGTTGTCGGCTGTCATCATGGCTCGCCTCATGCGAATCGGTCGCCGTAACCGGGATTTCCAGCGTCTGACCGCTCGGTGATCAGGAGACAGGCCCATGTCGAGACGGCTCACCATCTGGGGTGGCATCGGAGGAAACAACGGCGTGTTTCCCACGGAAGGGAACCGGGAGATGGTCTGCGACTTTCTGGATCGGTGCGCCGGAGCCGGAGTCAGCCGTTTCATTCCCGGCTATACCCCGGGCCGGGAGATGTGCTTTCTTTTTGACCACGGCCGCGGCGGACACGATCCGACGGACGTTCTCGCCGTGGTGCCCGGCTTCTACTCCGTTCACGACTGGGACCCCCTCTCGTTTCTGGTGGAGGAGGCTCATCGAAGAGGGATCGAGATCCATCCCTACAACGCCGTGGGTTACACGGGAATGACCGGCATCGACTAACAGAGCGGCACCCGGCTGCCCGAATGGCGCCTGACCCGGTTCGCAAACGATCACCCCGAGCTCTGGATGCGGCGCCAAGACGGCATGACGTCGTTCGACGTTTCGGGGTCGGTGGTCCTCAGCTACGGGACACGCGACGCTCGCCTCCACGAGCAGCGGCCGTTTCTGCGGATGGCCCGGGACTACGACGTGGACGGCGTCCAACTGGAATTTCAGATCGAATCGGTTCCCGGGCAGGTGGACGATCATGGGGTGATGGTCTACGGTTACGAGACGGCCATCGTCGAGGGCTACCGCCGGGAGACGGGCCGGGACCCCATGGCGGTACCCAATCATGATCAGGAGTGGACGCTGTTCCGGGCCGTATACGTCACCCGCTTTGTGCGGGAGCTGAGGCGGCAGCTGGATGCCCTGCAGCGGAAAGTTTCCTTGACGGTGGCGGTGGCATCCAATCCGGAGACGGCCTGGAAGCGCCTTCAGGACTGGCCGGCCTGGGTCCGGGAGGGTCTGGTGGACGAGATTCACATCCGTCATCTCACCGGGAATCTGGCCCACATCTTCGAGGACACGCGGATGGCTGCCCGGGCCGTCGCCGGCCGGGTCCCCCTTGTGGCCCAACTGGTCTGCTGGGGACCGCCCAAGCTGGTGACTCCGGATCTGCTCCGGCAGGGAGCTGATGCCGCCCTGGCTGCCGGCGCCGACGAGGCGGGTGTCTATCGCGCCGACAGCATCGAGCGGCTGAATCTGTGGAGCGCGGTCGGCGCCTTGGCTCGCGGTGGCGACACCGGGGTGGAAACGGAGTGACACTAGCCTCCATAAGCTTCCGCCAACTCCGCGAAGATCTGCCCCTGATTCGGAGGCTGTCCTATTTCCAGACCGGCTCCTACGGGCCGACTCCCGATTCGGTGCTGAAGGTGGTCGCCGAGAGGATGGCCTATCAAAGCCGCTACGGGTCGGCCTCTCCGCGGATGACGGGCGTGCTGCTGGATCAGGAGCATCGGGTCCGGCATCAACTGGCCGACTTCCTTGGAACCCAGCCGGAGCAACTGGCCTGGACTTCCAACACCAGCCAGGCCATGCAGCGGGTCCTGCGGAGCGTCGACTGGCAGCCCGGAGACGAGATCCTGGTCTCCTCGGCCGAGCACGTCAGCACACAGGACGCCTGCCGGGCGCTGGAGCGGCACCGGGGGGTGGTGATCTGGACCTTCGCGGCGGAAGAAGGGGACGACGCTCTGCTCAGCGGCCTGGAGACGATGCTGAAGGGTCGGGCACGGATGGTCTGTCTCAGCCAAGTTTCCAACCTCGACGGCCGGAGGCTGCCCGCCCGGGAAGCGGCGCGCTTGGCCCGGGAAAGGGGAGTTCCCTTGATGCTGGACGGGGCCCAGGCCGTCGGGCAGTATCCGGTGGAGATTCCGGCCCTCGGTTGCGACTACTACATCGCCTCGGGTCACAAGTGGCTGCTCGGACCCCTGGGAGTCGGGTTTCTCTGGGTGTCGCCGGATCGGCTCGCCGGGTTTCGCCCCGACTACATCCCCGATGCCAGCACCTGGTTGAAACCCGGAGATCCTCCACCGCCGGTCACGGCCGCCTTGCGTTCCGAACTGGGGACCCACAACTACGCCCTCCGGATCGGTTTGGGCCGAGCGCTGGCGATCATGTTCGCACTAGGAGGCTGTCCGAGGATTCGGTTTTTGTCCAAATCGATATCTTTAAGTTATTGAATTATAAGGGGATAGTTTTTTCGGGACCGTGATTTTTCGAGTTCTCGGACAGCCTCCTAGGCAAAAACCTATTGTGGAGACCGTCAACCGCTCTCCCGATTCATTTCTCCTACGCGATGTTCAAGGATTCGCAAACGGTCCTGGACATCCATGCCCTGTCTAATTGCCTTCGCCCAGTACACCGGAGACCCTATATGTGCCGCCTCCAGAATGTCCTCTATCGTATGGTTCTGCTCCTCCATGGCCACTAGATCGCCACTGTACTTCCGACCAAAGTCTCCGAGCGCCTTGTCCCGATCCCCGTAACCCAAAGAGTAGGTATCACTCAATTTCTTGGAAAGCTCCTCGAACTCCATCGTCGTCTCCTTTTCGAATCTCCGATGATCGCATGATTTCGACAGTCTAGCAATCGGCTGCAGTGCATCCGCCTCTGGTTGCAGTTCTCCGAGTACACTTCAGATCGGCCCGCATCGTCCTCAAGGGTTTCATACTCGGTGAGTAGGCGCTTCACAAACGGTCATCCGAACAGATGCCTCGATTAGATTCTCCTCAGTTCCCTAGAATTCGGAAACCCATCAAGGTAAATCTAAGCACAATGTAGCCCAGCTTACGTTAGACTTATGGATGAACGCTGCTAGCGGAGGTCGTACAACTCGTGCCAGAGCATGGTATCAGGAGCACCTTTTCCCAATGCCCATTTCAGCTGCTGATATGCGGTCAAGATGGGACTGTCCTTTCCGCTGCCAGCGCCTTTTTCTTCGAAATGGACAGCAGGTGGTTCATCATCACCAATTGGCACGTCGTCAGCGGTCGTCACTTTCTGACCCGCCAACCGTTGGTCCACCCGTTCATTGAGCCTTTTAGTCTGGCGGCCAAATTGTCCTCGTACGCAGTTGGTGACCGACAACGCGGCACGTTTGGAATCGCACCGTACCCCATACGACTCTATCGCGGAGAACAGCCAGTGTGGTTTGAACATCCGGAACTCAGCGCATTATGTGATGTGGTTGCCATCCCCATGGCAAGACCGGCTTCATGTCCAGATTTCATGCACAATGCGGCAAATCTCATAAGCAAGGACAATATACCCATGGTGCCTGGATCTACTGTCTTCGTGATCGGCTTTCCGCGCTCGCTCAGCGTTGGCTTCGGGCTGCCGTTATGGAAGTCTGGGTATATCGCTTCGGAGCCGCATTTCAATGTCACACTTGGCGGCAGGTTGTCGGGTTACGGTGGGCTCAAAGGCGGCCGCCGCATACCGGCGTTCTTCATAGACACACTGACACGAGCTGGCATGTCGGGGTCTCCCGTGTTTGCTCGCTATCATGGTGCGTGGGATATGCAACATCCTTACCGGGAAGTCGACCCAAACGAACCAGGGTTTTGGAAAAGGAAAGACTTAGCACTTTGGGGGAGCCAAGGCACGCAGTTTGTCGGCTGTTACAGCGGCCGCGCCGGGGCAAACGCAAGCGAAGCAGCGCTGGGCCTATGTTGGCGTACAGACGCTATCGAGGCGATCTGCCAGGGGAACAAGCGAGGGAAAAATCCTCACATCAGTACTGTCTAGGAGCCTGTCCGAGAATGGAGCCGTCACCGACGCTTGTCTGTTTAAATAGGCCCGTCCGGGTCGCTCATGAGCGACCCGGACGGCGGTGGCTGGACCGTACCGACGCGGACTGTTAGGAACCGTTTGGGAGTGAGGTCGGCCACCGTCTTTCCCGATGTCCTGAATGGATACGAGGGCATCAAGGCCCGAATGACAAGCACAGGAGACAGGAAAGATGAAACAGCATACCGTAGGCATCGACATCTCGAAAGCGCACCTGGACGCGCACCGGCTGGCCGACGGCCATTCCGCCCAGTTCGACAATGACCCGGCCGGCTTCCGGGCGCTGATCGATTGGATCGGAACTCCGGTCGAGTGCGTCGCCTACGAGGCCACCGGCCCCTACCACCGGGACCTCGAGGAAGCACTGTCCAAAGCGAAGCTACCGTTGGCCAAGGTGAACCCCTGGCAGGCCCGGTGTTTCGCCCGGGCGACCGGGAGCCGTGCCAAGATCGACGCCGTAGACGCTCGGAAACTGGCCCAGATGGCCGCCAGCCTGGATCCGCGCCGGACCCCGGCCCCGTCCCAAACGCAACGCCGGCTCCAGGAACTGCAGACGGCCCGGGACGCGCTGATCCGCCAGCGCACGGCCCTGCTCAACCGCCGCCAACAGCTCCGCGAACCCTTTCTCAAACAGCAGAACCAGACCCAGATCAACTTGTTCGAGCGCCACCTGCGCGCCATCGACCGCAAAATGCAGCAGCTGATTGCGGCCGACGAGGCGCGGGCCCGCAAGTTGGAGATCCTCACCTCCATTCCCGGGATCGCGGCCACCACCGCCGCCGGTCTGCTGGCCGAGATGCCCGAGCTGGGCGCCCTCAGCGGCAAGGCCGCCGCCAGTCTGGCCGGGTTGGCCGCCGTTCCCCGCGAGTCCGGGACTTGGCAGGGCCGGGCCTTCATCCGGGGCGGACGGGCGCGGGCGCGACGGCTCCTGTACATGCCGGCCGTGTCCGCCCTGCGCTGGAACCCCGACTTGGCCGAGGTGTATACCGGAGGCTGAGAGAGCGCGGCAAGCCCGGCAAGGTGGCCCTCGTCGCCGTCATGCGCAAGCTCATCGTCCTGGCCAACACCCTCGTCCGGCAGGACCGCACCTGGTTGCCCGTAGCGCCCCGAGCGACCTTCTGAGGCCACGGAGAGACCCCGTGAGGAAAGGGAGCGTGTGGACCCCCTGATGGCCGTCTGTCGAACTTCCGGTCAGGTCTGGCCGGAAGCTTGCTTACGGCCATGAAAGCTCTTCACGCCCTGGGGAGCGCCGGGTCACCCGAAGGGCCGCGGCGAAGCGGAGGAGCCGGAGGCTTGACCCGGCGCTCCCCAGGGCGTATCCGGACCTCCCGGAGGACTGACGTCGACGATCTCAGGCCCCTCGATCCAGTTGATCCGTCCACTCATCGCCCCCTCCACGGCGCCCGCTGGATCCAGCTCGATCTCCGCCTCACCTCTGGCGGAAGAACGCTCCTCCTAACCCTGTGCCTCTTGGACCGGACAGATCACGTACTAACGACACGGGATGGAAACACCGATTAGCACCCACCACTTGCAACATGGATACTCCCTAGAATACGGGGAACAGATCATCAGGAGAATGTCGGAGGGCGCCCCGATTCAAGCCCTATCGAAAAGACTATTGCCAGAGTCAGTTGTTTGCGACCAACGTGTTCGACCTCTTGCCGGAAGATCACGAATGTTTCCTCTATCAGGAACTGTTCGAGCCACTGGACACGTCGGAAGTGGAGGCGCGGTACAGCCACCGGGGTCAGCGGGCCTACGCGCCGCGCCAGATCGTTTCGATCCTGATCTACGCCTACAGTCACGGCGTGTTCAGCTCGCGGCAGATCGAGCAGCGCTGCCGGGAAGATCTCGGCTTCATGTACCTGGCGGGGAGGAACTGCCCGAACTTCCGGGTGTTGAGTGATTTCCGGAAGGACCGCGGGGAATTCTTCCGAGCTTGCTTCAAACAGACGGTGCAGTTGGCGCTGGCGCTGGGGCTGGGGCTGGGGCTGGGGCTGGTGAGTTTGGGACACGTCAGTCTGGACGGCTCCAAGTTCAAGGCGAACAGCTCGAAGCACAAGGCGATGAGCTACGGACGGCTGAAGGAGAAGGAGCAGGAATTGTGCGAGGAGATCGAAGCCTTGACCCGGCAGGCGGACCGCTGCGACGAGGAAGAGGATCGGGTCTACCAGGAGCGGACCGGGTATGAGCTGCCCGATGACCTGCGCGACAAGAAGCAGCGGTTGAAGAAGGTTCGGGAGATGAAGCAGGCGCTGGAAGCGCGGGAGCAGGAGCTTCGACCGGGTCAGAAGATCGAGGACAAGAAGCAGATCAGCTTTGCGGACCCCGAGGCGCGGATCATGAAGCAAAAAGGGGACTTCGAGTACGCGTACAACGCACAGATCAGCGTGGACGGCAAGTCGCAGGTGATCGTGGGTCAGCACGTGAGCCAGCAGGCGAACGATGCCCAGGAAGTGGCTCCAGCCTTGGATGAGATGGAGGAGACGAGCGGTCGGTTGCCGGAGAAGCTGAGCCTGGACAACGGCTACTATTCGGGGAACAACCTGCAGGAGGCGTCGGATCGTCAGCTGGAAGCGTACATCGCGACGGACCGTGGAGAGAAGCAAGGGAAGGGAGGCCTGGACGAGAGTGACCGTCGCCTGGTGAAGGCGGCCTTTGGTTACGACGAGGAGCGGGACGGCTTTCACTGTCCCGGCGGGCAGTTGCTCGAATCGTTCCTTCTGACGAAGGCTTCAAGGTGCGTTACGCCCGGTGATCAGGAGAATGATCCATGTCGAGACGGTTGACTATCTGGGGAGGGATCGGAGGATACAACGGCGTATTTCCCACTGAGGGAAACCGGGAAATGGTCTGCGACTTTCTGGACCAATGCGGCGAAGCCGGAGTGAGCCGTTTCATACCCGGCTATACCCCAGACCGGGAGATGTGCCTTCGCTTTGAACACGGCCGCGGAGGACACGATCCGGCAGACATCCTCGCCGTGGTGCCCGGCTTCTACTCCGTTCACGGCTGGGACCCCCTCTCGTTCCTGGTGGAGGAGGCCCATCGGCGAAGAATCGAGGTCCATCCCTACAACGCCGTCGGTTACACCGGAATGACCGGCATCGACTACCAGAGCGGAACCCGGCTGCCCGAATGGCGCCTGACCCGGTTCGCAAACGATCACCCCGAACTCTGGATGAGGCGGCGGGACGGAAAGACCTGCTTCGACGTTTCGGGGTCGGTGGTCCTCAGTTACGGGACGCGTGAGGCTCGCCTCCACGAGCAGCGACCGTTTCTGGAAATGGCCCGGGACTACGCCGTGGACGGTGTCCAACTGGAATTCCAGATCGAATCGGTTCCCGGGCAGGTGGACGATCACGGGGTGATGGTCTACGGCTACGAGAGGGCCATCGTCGAGGACTACCGCCGGGAGACGGGCCGGGACCCCATGGCCGGACCCAATCATGATCGGGAGTGGACGCTGTTCCGGGCCGGGTACGTCACCCGCTTCGTGCGGGAGCTTAAGCGGCAGCTGGATGCCCTGGAGCGGAAAGTGTTCTTGACGGTGGCGGTGGCATCCAATCCCGAGACGACCTGGAAGCGTCTTCAGGACTGGCCGACGTGGGTCCGTGAGGGCTTGGTGGACGAGATCCACATCCGGCACCTCACCGGGAATCTGGCTCACATCATCGAGGACACGCGCGCGGCTGCCCGGGCCGTCGCCGGTCGGGTCCCCCTGGTGGCCCAACTGGTCTGCTGGGGACCTCCCAAGCTGGTGACTCCGGATCTGCTCCGGCAGGGTGCTGATGCCGCCTTGGCGGCTGGGGCCGACGAGGTGGGCGTCTACCGGGCCGACAGCATCGAGCGTCTCAATCTCTGGGGTGCGGTCCGCACGCTGGCGCGAGGCGGTGACGGGGTCGAAACGGCGTGACCCAAGCCCCCCTGAGCTTCCGACAACTCCGTGAAGATCTGCCCCTGACCCGGCGGCTGGCCTATTTCCAGACCGGCTCCTACGGACCGACCCCCGATTCGGTGCTCAAGGTGGTCGCCGAGACGATGGCATTTCAGAGCCGTCACGGGTCGGCCTCGCCGCGGGTGACCGGTATTTTGCTCGATCAGGAGCGACGGGTCCGTACGCAACTGGCCGAAATCCTGGGGGTTCTGCCGGAGCATCTGGCCTGGACCTCCAACACCAGCCAGGCCATGCAACGCGTCCTGCGCAGCGTGGACTGGCGGGCCGGAGACGAAATCGTCGTCTCCTCGGCCGAGCACGTGAGCACACAAGACGCCTGCCGGGCGCTGGAGCGTCATCGGGGAGTGGTGGTCAAAACCTTCCCGGCGGAATTCGGGGACGACGCTCTCCTCAGCGGTTTGGAGGCGGCGCTGGAAGGTCCGGTGCGGCTGGTCTGTCTCAGCCAGGTTTCCACCCTCGACGGCCGGAGGCTGCCCGCCCGAGAAGCGGCGGGATTGGCCCGTTCGAGAGGGGTTCCCCTGATGCTGGACGGTGCCCAGGCAGCGGGACAGTTTCCGGTGGAGATTCCGGCCCTGGATTGCGACTACTACATCGCCTCGGGTCACAAGTGGCTGCTCGGACCCCTGGGAGTCGGGTTTCTCTGGGTGGCTCCGGATTGGCTCACCGAGTTTCGCCCCGACTTCATCCCCGATTCCAGCGCCTGGTTGAAGCCGGAGGATCCCCCTCCGCCAGTCACGGCCGCATTGCGCTCCGAATTGGGAACCCACAACTATGCCCTGCGGATCGGGCTGGGCCGAGCGCTGGAGATCATGGATGCACTGGGTCCCGACCGGATCGAGCTGTACGTACAGGAACTGGTCCAGTTTCTTTTCGATGAACTGAAGGCCCGGCCCGGGATCCGGATCGTCACTCCCACCAAGCCGGGGCTCGCCTCGGGTCTCGTGGCGCTGGAGTTCCAAGAGCTGGAAGAAATCGGTTTGCGGAGACTCATAGACGATCTCCTGGATCAGGGGATCGTGGTCAAGTACCAGCCGGAGCGGCCGTCGCTGCGAGTTTCCGTCGCTGCCTTCAACACTCAGGAGGAGATCCTTCGGCTCCTGGATGCTCTCGACGCGTTGACCTGAAGGCCATGACAGCGACGACATGGAAGGACCATCTGTTCGATAGGGAGGTCTGGGCGCCCTCGCCCGGGCAAGTCGAAAATCCCGTAGTGGATCTCGGTGCGTCATTCAGCCCACGATGCTACCCTCGGTCCCTTGAGCGTACGCTACTTCCATGCGGGGAGACGGCACAATGGCAAGTATCACGATCCGCAATCTGGACGACGATGTGAAGTCCCGACTTCGGGTTCGCGCAGCCTCCAACGGTCGATCGATGGAAGAGGAGGCAAGGGTCATACTGCACGAGGCGGTCAGCCGGGAAGCCAAACCGGAGAATCTGGCCAGTTTAATCGGAGAATGCTTCGCGCCCTTCGGCGGCGTGGACCTCGAACTGCCGCCGCGCGAACCAATGCGCGAGCCTCCCAATTTCAGTTGAGCTTCGGTTGTTCATTCTCGGTAACAATGGGGTGTCTTGGCTGATGAGTCTGGGGCCTGATCCAGTGATCGCATCATGGGTTGCAGAATGTTGACGATCGAGCCTGCTTCTGACAGTGGTGACCCATGCCTTTTCCGCCATGACATGCGGCAAGATGGAGAGTTGGACGTGTCCGGGCGCAGGCCACAAGAGCGGACGGTGAAGGACGGCCACATTCTCGAATCCACGATTCGAATGTGACCACGCCTCTCGCCGTAGCGGTCAGGCCTGCAGGTTCTCCAGGATCCGGTCGGTGAACGACCGGGTGGTGAGCTCACCGCCCAGATCGGGGGTGCCGTGGCCTTGGGCAAAGGTCGCTTCCACGGCCTGTTCGACGGTGGCCGCTGCCCGCTCCTCACCCAGCCAACGGAGCATGTTGGCCCCGCTCAGGATGGCTGCGGTGGGGTTGGCGATGCCCTGACCGGCGATGTCGGGAGCCGATCCGTGGACCGGTTCGAACATGGATGGGAAGCGCCGTTCAGGGTTGATATTGGACGATGGCGCTTGGCCCAGTCCCCCCGCCAGGATCCCTGAGAGATCGGTCAGAATGTCGCCGAACAGGTTGGACGCCACCACCACGTCGAACCGTTCGGGCCACCGGACCAGGTTCATGACCGCCGCGTCGATGTGATATTTGGCCACTTCGATGTCCGGGTACTCGGCCCGTAGCTCGTCCAGGACCTCGTCCCAGAGCACGAAGCCGTAGCGCTGGGCGTTGGACTTGGTGATCATGGTCAGGTGGCCTCGCCGGGTGCCGGCCATCCGGAATCCGAAACGGAGAATCCGCTCGATGCCCTTGCGCGTGTGCAGGGCGGTCTGGACGGCGAACTCATCGGGCGTGCCCACACGGAAACGGCCTCCGTTGTCGACGTACTCACCCTCCGAGTTTTCCCGAATCACCACCAGGTCGATGTCCTTTGGCCCCTTCCCGGCCAGAGGCGTTCGAACCCCTGGGAAGAGCCGGGCCGGCCTCACGCAGGCGTACTGATCGAAGCTCTGCCGGATGCGGATCAGTGGAGCCAGGGTCACGTGGTCGGGTATTCGAGCCGGGTCCCCGACGGCTCCGAGGAATATGGCGTCGCTGGGGGCCAAATGTTCCAGGTAGTCGTCCGGCACCACGGCGCCGTGCCGCTGGTAGTAGTCCGAGCCCCAGGGGACCCGGGTCACTTCCAGGCGAAAGTCGCCGAAACCGTCTTGTGCCGCGTCCAGTACGCGCAGCGTCTCTGCCGTGACCTCCTGGCCGATTCCATCGCCGGGGTAAGCGGTGATCCGATGACTTCGCATGGCGTTCTCCGTCGATGTCGAGCCGGCTCAGGTTAGCAGTCCGTGGCGAAAGTCGCCATGGACCGAATGCTTCACGATCGCCCCAGGCGCTGTTGCAGCAGGATTCCGCAAATGATCAGGACCAGGCCGGCCAAGGTGGAGGGCAGGATCGGCTCGCCGACCAGCACCCGGATGAAGACCAGGGAGAGGAACGGGGAGAGGAACACCAGATTGCTGACCCGGGCGGTGGTATTGGCCAGTTCCAGAGCCTTGAGCCAGAGCAGAAAGGTCAGTCCCATTTCGAACAGTCCGGTGTAGACGCCTCCCAGGAATCCCGGCCAGTTGGGGCTCCGGATCCCCTCTCCCAGGAGCACCGTGGCCAGGATGAAGAGCGAGCCGAATCCGAAGCTCAGGAACAGCTTCAGGACCGGGTCGCGCCGGTCTCGCAGATTGAAGATCCAGAACAGGGCCCAGACCAGAGAGGAGCCCAAGGCCAGGGAGGCGCCAAAAGGATGTGAGACGCCCAGGGTTCCCAGGTCCCCCCGCGTGGCGATCAGGACCACCCCGGAGAAGCTGACCAGGATAGCGGCCACGCTTCCGTGCCCGATTCGTTGTCCCAGCAGAGGCACCGAGAGGAGGACCAGGACAACGGGCCATGTGTAGTTCAGGGCCAGGGCCTCCTGGGCCGGGATCAGGGAGTAGGCCTTGAACAGAATCAAGTAGTAGACGTACGGATTCAGCGCCCCGAGGCCGGCGGAATAGAGGAGTTCACGGACGGTCAGCCGACGCAGGAGGGAGACCTTTCCCTGGGCGATCATGACGAGAAGCAGGGCCAGAAAGGCCGTCCAGGAGGAGATCAGGAGCAGGTGGATGAAGTCCACGTGCCTCAGGGTCAGCTTGAAGACGGTGGCGACGGTGGACCAGAGGAGTACGGCGGAAAAGGCGTAGAGCCAAGCTCGGCCGGACATGGCCTGGATTGTCCCAGGATGCCGAAGAGGATGCCACCGGAGTTATCCGGTGTCCGCCGGCCTGCGGAGATTCACTTGCGGCCCGTCATCCGCCTTTCACGATTCTGTCGACACGGCCCGTACTCATGAAGACGATCAGGCCGGTCCGGGCGGCCGTCGCCCGGAGATAGTCGCGAACCTGTTGGTGATACTTGGCGACCTCCTTTCTGGTGGGCTTCACGTCGCTCTTCCAGTCCACCACCAGCTCGATCCGCCCTTTCCCATCGATGGCGACGGCGTCGGCAATCCCCGCGGTGAGAGACACCGACGAACCCTCGACGGTACTGGCGTAGACCGGGAACTCGGGAACCAGACGCGGCCGGAGGGCGGCGACCATCGGGAGTTGCAGAGTTCGTACCATCGAAGCTGCCATTTCGACGCTGGATGGTCCCGTCGATGCGTCTTCCGCATCCGTCAGTTCCCGTTGAGCAATCAGCTGACTGGCCCTGGCCTGCAAAGTCGCTTCGTCGTCCGCGATTTCTCCGGTGAGAATCTCCTCCATCAGTGTGTGCAGGATACGACCGCGGAGGCGTC
The DNA here is from genome assembly GCA_965263035.1 of Acidobacteriota bacterium. Classification (GTDB taxonomy): domain Bacteria; phylum Acidobacteriota; class UBA6911; order RPQK01; family JAJDTT01; genus JAJDTT01. The sequence continues at coordinate 646,335 of OZ253580.1, read as the reverse complement.
CGCCCTGGACCGGCATCTCTTGGACCTTCTCAGGAACGGCGTCCAGTATGGCGTCGGTTCCGGCAAAAACGGTCTCTTCCTCTTCATCCAGCTCCTCGGGACCCTCGTGAAGGGAGGGCTGATCCCACGAGATCCGCCGGGTGTGGTCACGAATCGTGGCCGCCTCCCGTCTCCAGGTGGCGATGTCCTGGCGGTTGGCGCTTGCGGGGGTGCTTGGTCCAGGTATTCCTCCGAATGGTCCCATTGAGAAATGAGAGGGTAGGGAATCGATATCGATATCGATCAAGCTGAGCCAATCTCCTGGAATCCTTTCGTTCTGCCTGGGGAGCAGCAACAGATCGCGGGCCCGGGTCAGAGCCACGTACCAGAGACGGATCCGTTCGGCCAGCAGTTCCCGTTGCTCTTCTTCGCGCACCTCCTCGTATCCCTGGCTTGAAAGGTATGCGGTTCTGATGTGGATCGTGTCGTCCTGACGTCCGTAGAGGATTCCCGATACGGAACGTGGCCGGGTGGTTGAGTTGATGGGAATCACGATGGGCCATTCCAGCCCCTTGGCGGAATGCATGGTGATGATGGAGACGGAGTCGGCCGCAGCGTCGGGCCGGCCTTCCGCCTGCATGTCCCCGTCGTTCCACCGTTGCCAAACGGCGCGGGCGAAATCACCAATTCCTCGGCCGTCATAGGCGCGTGCCATTTCCAGGATCAGCTCCACGTTGGCGAGGGCCCGCTCGGCGCCCCGCGGATGCCGGGCCTTGAGAATCGAATTCACGCGCAACTCTTCGACCGCCTCCACCAGCAATTGGTAGGGAGTCAACCGTCCGGACTTGCGCGCCAGGTTCTGCAACACCTCGAGGGTTCTACGGAGCGGGGCGTTTCCGATGGATTTCAGGTCGGTCCAGAGGCGAAGCCGGCCGCTGCGGCTCCTGCTCTCATCCTTGGTGGAAGCATTGGTCTCAGCTTGACTGTGGAGCGCCTCGATCTCGTCGGCGATTTCTTCTTCCGTGAGACCCACCAGCGGTCCCCGGATCAGAGCGCCCAGCGCCAATGTGTCGCGGGAATCGGCAACGATCCGAGCGATGGCGATCAGATCCTGCACTTCCTGCCGGCGAAAGAAGCCCTTGCCGGCCTGAGTGGCGATGGAGATCTCCAGTTCCTCCATGGCCTGTTCATAGATCCATAGGCTGGTCCCGGTGGGGGCGAGCAGAGCTATGTCTCCGGCCCGGGCCGATCTCAGTTTCTTCTCCTGCGCGTCGCAAACCGGGTAGGTCCCGATCAAACTGCCGACTAGGGAGGCCAGAACTTTGGCCTCCCTCAGGCGAACTCGATGGACCAGGGGTTTCCCTCTGGCAGACTTGTCCTCGTCCTCAAGCTCGATGTCAAAGGCCGCGACACAGGGTCCATCGCCGCCGGAGCGCGTCGCGTCGAGTGGCGTGAAGCCGGGTTGGCCCCGGTTTTCGTCAAGCATGGTCGCGAAGTGCGTGTTGACGTACTCCAGGATCGGTTCGCGGGTCCGGAAGTTGGCCGTAATGTCCAGGATCGAGGACGGATCGAACTGCTCCAATGCCTTCTTGGCCAGCAGGTAGGTATTGACGTCCGCGCCGCGAAATCGATAGATCGCCTGTTTCGGATCACCCACGACGAACAGTGCGCCGGGGCGAATGACTCTCTCGTGCCACGGTGACGCTGGATCGCCTTCACCGGCGAGGCGCCAGATGATCTCGGACTGCAGGGGGTCCGTATCCTGGTACTCGTCGACCAGGATGCGGGGATAGCGGCGAGATAGAGCTTCGCGAACCGGCTCGTGGTCTCTCAGGAGGTCCCGAGCCCGATAGAGCAGGTCGTCGAAGTCCAGAAGAGCGGCATCGCGCTTGTAGTTCCGGTACAGGTCCCGAAACGGTTCGAACTCCGCCACGAACTGGACAAATGCCAATGCGCCGAGCTGGGACCGAAATTCGGAGTAAGTGTCGGAGCAGGCGTCGTAATGGGCCTTTCCCGCCGCATTGAGCTGCTCCCCCCGGGCGGCGCTCCCGCCGGCGGCCGCGGCCGCGTTCCTCCACGCGGTCTTGCGGCGCCACTGTTTGAACTGGACCGCGCCCCGTTTGCAGGCCGACGGCGGTTGGTGGAACAGGAGGTCCTTCGAGGTTTGCAGGGTGGCAGCTTGGGTGGCCGCCTCTCGCACGACATCGGCGACCCGCAGGATATCCTCGATCGTCTCGGCGGCGCCGGGCTCCGTCACACCGCAATTCCGGTACCAGGCGGCAAACTCGTCGGCGGCTTCCACGAATCGTTCGAAGACCCCCGGTTCAATCTCGGGCTCCGCCGCTCGTGCGGTCCGGTGTTCCTTCAGGAACTCAGCCGTTTTTCTGACCCGGTCCAGCGTTTCGCGCGGCGCCGCCAGCACGAGCGTGGCCAGGAAGTCCCGGCTTTTTCCGGTCTCCCGGATGGGAGGAATTCGGCCCAACCCCTCGGCACCCCGATCCCGCCCGAACCGCGCCGAAAGCCAAGCCTCCAGCAGATCCTGGTAGGCGAGTTCGGCCGCCGCCGGATCGATGATGGCCGCGCCTGGATCCAGTCCGGTTTCCACCGGATAGGGCCGGATCAGTTGTTGACAGAATCCGTGTATGGTCGTGCAGGTGATCTCGTCCAAGTCCCTCGATCCACGCTCCAAACTCTGCTTCTGCGCCTCAGAGAGGCCCGATGGTAAAGGCTCGGCGAGCTCGATGGGAACCTTACCCGACAAGAGGTTTCTCACCATCGTCTCGATTCGCTCCAGGAGCTCGGCCGCCGCTGCTTCCGTGAAGGTGATGGCGACGATCTCTCTGGGGTGCACACCTGCGCCGACCATCAGGGCCACACGTCCGGCTAAGAGAGCTGTTTTTCCGCTTCCGGCGCCCGCCTCCACCAAAAGGGTGCGCTCATGGTCGGTCAGGGCCGCGACGCGGGCCGCGGAATCGGGAAGGGGAGTTACCGGTCTGACGCTGGACATTGAAATAGACTCTTATTCGACTCCCTTACCGGCCGTCCGTTCCGAGGCGGTTCAAGGTTCTTTCCACAGTGGTGCGAGGTCGGACAATGCGAGTTCAACCAACTGGAGCTTGCCGGCGACGTAACTCTCCTTGGCCCCTCCCGGCAGTGCGAAGTCCAAGCCGTACCAGTTCTCACGGACGGCGGGGCCGGGCAGGGCCTTTCCCGCCGCGAACGAGGCTGACGCCGTGACCAGATATTTCGCCAACTTCTCGAGTGTGGCGTCGGGGTCATCCAAGGGATACGGGGGATTCCCCGTGCGTGGGAAAAGGAGACGCGTATCCACCTGGGGACGTCCCGCGATCAGTGTCTTCACGGCAAACGCGTAGAGGCACCGCTGGAGTTCCGCTCCACCCCTGATCTGCGGCGGGCGACCGCGCAGCTTGCCTGATTTGTAGTCGGTGACCCTTGCGCGGCTTAGATTCCCCGCAAGATCGAGACGGTCGATGGATCCACCGATGCGCATCGTGGTGCCCGGGATTTCGACTTGGGTGCGGGGGTCCCACGGCAAACGGGCGCGGAACTCGTCGCTCAGAGCCTCCATCCAGGGGCCACCTCCAAAGGGGACTTCCGCCCAACTGTGCTGCTTTGGCAAGGGGGCCTCATCGAGCGTCAATGCCTGCTGGGCCAATCCCACCACTTCCTCCAGTTCCCGTGCCCAGATAGCAGGAGGCGGCACCGGGCGCGATTCATCCCACCGGGCTCTTACCCCGCTCGCGGACAGGAGTACGAACTCTTCGATTTCGTCAGCTGAAGCGGCTACAAAACCAGGAGCTCCAGGCTCCTCCAGCCGGGTTACCGTTTCCTGGAGGATCTCGTGCAAGAGGGTGCCGAAGGCGAGCGCGTCGAGGATGAGCGGCTCGTCCGTTTCCTCGGGAGCTTTCCATCCGAACCCATAGGTCCAGAGATATCCCAACGGGTCTCGCAGCAGCTTGGCCAGCGAAGTGGCGGATTGGCGGCGGTTTAGGGCACGGACGAGTAGCGGATGATTCTTCCTGATCAGGCCGTCATGCCCGGTCAGTTCGGACCGATGCCAATCGATCCAGGTCTGAAGCGCCGACTGAGCGCGACGACGCCGGCTGAACTCTTGGGGCCGTGCCATCAATCGGTCGCTTTCGGTGGCGGCATGCTCCGGCTCCCGGCTCTGCGCCAGATAGGTCTCGCCAAGTTCATGGGGATAGAGCGGAGAGATTCCGTTGAGCCGTCCTTCGCTGTCCCGTCGGGCCCGGGAGCAGACGATTTCCGACCGCGTCGAATGCAAGATGGTTTCGAAGTCGCGCCGATCTGCTTCGTGAACTGGCAGGGGGTCGAGACTCTCTGCTGCGATGATGTGATTCGGCAACAGAGGATCTTCCGCAGGGCGCCGCGGCCAGGAACGCGAGGTCAGGCCGAGGAGCCAGCAAAAGGGTCGTGGAACGGCGGCGATGGACGAAGCGGGACCCCATACCATGGCGGCGCCCGGCTCGACGTGGTCATCGACTCGCAGCCCGGTCAGGGTGATGTCGAGCGCCGCCGGCGGCCCTTCCATCAGCGCCTTGCGCCACAATTGGAACGACCTTCCCTCCAGCAGCCCTTCGCCGACGGTTGATGCTTCTTGCAGTCCCTGCGCCAGAGTCCCGATGATCTCCTGCAGAAGCGGCCGGCAGTCGCCGTCCGGGGACTCCGATTGGCTCATTTTGTCAATTGCCCGACGCCAACCGGTGGCATCCAGCAACGGGGCTTCCTCCGGCAATGACCGCCACCAATTGCCCGGAAGCGCTTCAAAGCGTTTGTTTCGGGAGCGGAGGAGTGCCGCCAAACGGACGACGCGAGTGCGCGAGAATCCGCGCAGCAGGACCTCGGCGAGGGCCGCGGCAAGTTGCCCGTCAGCCGTCGACAGCGCAGCCCGGCCATGAATGAAATGAAGCGGCAGATTGGCCGCTTCCCCCAAGGCCAGCATGTGGTCGTCCCAGTTCTGCGGAGAGGCCGCGGTGATGGCAATCTGCTGGGGCAACGCATCTCGGGTGAGATGCCACCGGGCCCAACGCAGAGCTTCCAACACCTCGTGACGTGGACTGGCGCAGGAGAGAGCCTGGATCGTGGGGGTTGCCTTTGGAGCTTTCTCCACGTCGATGCCGAATTCGCGGAGCCAATCTGGCGTCTCCCTCGCTCCGGCTACCCAAACCACTTCCGTTTCCCGGCTGATGAGGGACAGAAGAGGCCGCCAGACCGGAGACATTTCGGTGCGGCCGTGAATCTCGACCCGGCCGAGGATCGCGGGGGCATGAGCTGCACGCTGTGCCGCAGCCTCCGCCAGGTCTCGCGGGCGGAGCTGATTGTCTCGTAGACGGGAGAGCACTTCCCGCTCGAGGATAGCCAGCGAATGGAGTCGAACTCCCGCCGGCTCGCTGGCCGCGTTGGCGGCTTCCTCTTGCAGCATGAGACCCGCACTCCACGCCTTGGACAGACTTGCCGCTGCCGCCCGTTGAAAACCAGGCAGCGTCTTGATGCCGTCCAGCTCACCCAGCGGTTCGGAGACCGATGACGCAACAGCGATCTTCAGGGCATCCGGGTCGATGGGTCGCAGGAAGCCTCCGGCCAAACGGGCCGCAAGCTGCTCCATGGTCAGGAAACCCAGACCCTGCTCGCCGTCCAAAGCCGCTTGTGTCCGATGACTCCGCCATCCGTAGCGGCTGTGAACCACCAGCGTCTTGCGGACTCTGTTCCTCGGCTCTCGGATCAATGGTTTCGCCTTCCTTACCCACCAATAACGTGAGACGGGCCGACAACCCGTGGACAGATTCTACGTGAATCCAAGCCCCGCTACGCCTAAACGACTCGCCTTTCCTTCCTCTTTCCTAATTCTTGAACGGGACTGCTAAACTTGCCGTCAAAATGGTGTCGGCAGGAGGTGTGTCCCAAGGCCGGCCGGAGCAGATGTGCGGGACTGGAATCGAACCGCAAGAATAAACCGGGAACTCTGTGCGCTGGTGATGCTGGCGTCGGCCCTGATGCCGGCGCTTGCCGGAGTGCCGTTTGCCCAGGACTCGCCCCAGTTATTGGCCGACCGGTTCCTGGCGGAGGCAGATGAACACCTGGGCCAAGGTAAGAACCAGGCGGCCCGGGAGGCCATGAGCGAGGCTCTGGCTTTGCACCGGGATCATGGGATCGAGTTGCCACCCAGGTTCTATCTCAAGTACGGGCAGATCCTGAACCTGTGCGGCGCGTCCGCGGAAGCCATGGAGTCGCTGCAGCGCTACCTGGCCACAGGCGTCACCGGCCGATCCCGCAAGCAGGCGTTGGTGCTCATGGCGAGGATGGCCGCCACGCGCCTGTGGGTCGAGGCCAGGACAGGCAGCGATCCCGGGCTGATCCGCATCCTGGTAGCCGCGGGGGCCGACCCCAAGGCCCGGGATGAAAGTGGTGAAACACCGTTGCACCATGCGGCCTGGAGCAACCGGAACGCCGGCGTGGTCCGAGCCATTATCGACGGCGGCGCCAAGGTCAACGTGAAAGACCGGAACGGCTATATGCCCCTGCACAACGCGGCCTGGAACAATCCCAATCCCCAGGTGATTCAGGCCTTGATCAGCGCCGGCGCCAAGCGCAACGCCGAGGACGAGGACGGTGCGACGCCCTTGCACCTGGCGGTCGGCAGCAACGAGAATCCGGCGGTGGTCCGCGTCCTGGTCGCCGCCCGGGCCAATCGAAACGCCAAGGATGACGAGGGCGTGACACCGCTGCACCTGGCCGTCAGTCACCCCGACAAGTTCTCGGTGCTCAGGGTGCTGCTGAACTCCGGAGTCAAGCTCGACGTCAAGGACGACTACGGGACGACGCCGCTCCATTGGGCCATCGGCGACAACGGGAGCCGCGAGTTGGTGCAGGCGCTGCTCTCCGCTGGGGCGGACGTCAACAAGAGAGACGACGTGTCCGACACTCCTCTGCACTATGCGGCCCGTTACAACCAGGACCCGGCGGTGGTGGGCCAGTTGTTGGCGCGTGGCGCCAAGATCGATGCCAGGAACAACGCCGGCGATACTCCGTTGCACCATGCGGCAGGGGACAATCGGAACCCGGACGTGGTCAAAGCCCTGATCCGGGCCGGGGCGAAGGTCAAGGCGAGAAACGGGGCGGGTTACACGCCTGTTCTCAGCGCAGCCATGTTCAGCCGAAACCCGGAAGTGGTCAAGGTGTTCCTGGAATTGGGAATCAAAGCCGGCGCCAAAGATCCAAGCGGCAACAGCATTCTGGAATACGCGGCGGAAATGAACGAGAGTCCCGGTGTCGTCAAGATCTTGCTGGCACACGGCGCGGACCCCAACCACCGGAATCGGCAGGCCGAGACGTCACTGCACCGCGCGGCAGGCAACAATCCGAGCCCGGGAGTTTTGAACGCTTTGCTGGAGGCCGGGGCCGATCCCCACGTCAAGAACAGGGACGGCAATACTCCGTTGCACTATGCGGCGGCCAAGAACCCGAATTCGGATGTCGTGGAAGTGTTGCTGGAGACCGACGTCAGCCCGGACGTCATAAACCGCAGAGGCGATTCTCCCCTGCACTACGCGGCCTGGAACAATCCGAACGCTGAAGTGTCCGAAGTCTTGTTGCTGGCGGGGGCGGATCCTGATACCAAGAGCCGCCGAGGAAATACGCCACTGCACTATGCGGCCCGGAACAACTCGAATCCCGAAGTCACGGAGGTGTTGCTGCTGAGTGGGGCGACGCTCAATGTCAAAGGCGAAGGGGGAATGACCCCGTTGGAATTGGCGCGGAAGTACAACGAAGCCGTCTTGGATGTCCTGTTGTCCCCGCCTGCTCCTGACGATGCGGGACCGGCGCCGTCAGAATCGGAGTAAGGTGTTCGCACACGGGAAGGTGGGACCGCGCCGTGACCGAAGCGCATTCCAGGGGTGAATTGCCGGCCCGGCGCTTTGACTTTCCCCGGACACTCTGGTACCACCGGCGCGCGGGTTCCGGCCCGCAACTGAAGGGAGCGATCAAATGAAGGGAACCATCTTCGATCTGAGCGGTCGGACCGCGTTGATCACCGGCGGCAGCCAAGGGCTGGGTCGAGCCATGGCCCACGGATTTGCGCGGGCGGGGGCCGAGGTGATGATCAGTAGCCGCGGGGAGGAGGGTCTCCGGGAGACGGCCGGCGGAGTCCCGGATGCGACCATTCACTACCATGTGGCCGACATGACCTCGAGAGAGCAGGTTCGCTCGCTGGCGAAGACCGCGCTCGAAGTCATGGGAAGGGTGGACATCCTGGTCAACAACGCCGGCTGCAACACACCCGAGCCCATTGACGAGATCAGCGACGAGATCTGGGATCGGACTGTGGAGTTGAATCTCACCTCGTGCATGGCGCTCACCCGGGCGCTGGCCCCCCAGATGAAGGCCAGGCGGTGGGGCCGGATCATCCACATCTCCTCCATCATGGGGTTGGGCTCCAAAGAGCGGCGCAACGCCTATTCGGCCACCAAGGCGGCGTTGCTGGGGCTCTGCCGCGCCAGCGCCCTGGACTTGGGGGCCCACAACGTGACCGTCAACTGCCTGGCACCGGGCCCCTTCCTCACCGACATGCCGGGAAGCATTCTCAGTCCCGCGGAGAAGCAGGTCTTTTCGGACCGCACCGCTCTCGGCCGCTGGGCCGCGCCCGAGGAACTGGTGGGACCGGCTCTGTTGATCGCCAGCGAGGCGGGAAGCTATATCACCGGAACCGTCCTGGTAGTGGACGGCGGGGTCCTCTGCAAGACGTTCTGAGCCTGCCTCTCGTCTTCAAACGTCCCAATTTTCCCACGCCGCGCCAGCCAGGAGACATCCCAACCTGATCAGGCTGGGATCCGTCTGTTTCATCGGTCCCGGCGGAACCTGAGCCGGGGGCTGTTACAATAGCCACCCGTAGACACCGAACGCCGGGCAGTCCGGCCCTCGGATCGCTCCCGGCGAAGAACGAAGAGTAACCCCATGGCCCAGTCCCGGATCCGGAACTTCTGCATCATCGCCCACATCGACCACGGAAAGTCGACTCTGGCCGATCGGCTGCTGGAGGCGACCGACACCGTGGATGCCCGGCAAATGAGGGAACAGGTCCTGGACCAGATGGAGCTGGAACGGGAGCGGGGGATCACCATCAAGATGGCCGCCGTTCGGCTGGATTACCGGGCTGCGGACGGTCTTGATTACGAGTTGAACCTCATCGACACTCCCGGCCACGTGGACTTCTCTTACGAGGTGTCCCGCAGCCTGGCCGCCTGCGAGGGAGCCATCCTGGTGGTGGACGCCGTGCAGGGGGTCGAGGCCCAGACTCTGGCCAACGTGAGCCTGGCCATGAATCACGGTCTGGCTATCCTGCCGGTCATCAACAAGATCGACCTCCCGGCGGCAGACCCGGACCGGGTCATGGAGGAGATGGACGAGACTCTGGCCGTGGACGTGTCCGAGTGTGTGTTGGCCAGCGCCAAAGAAGGGCTGGGCATCGACGACGTCCTGGAGGGTGTGGTCCAGCGCATACCGCCACCTCCGGGAAAACCGACGGCGCCCCTGCAGGCGCTCATCTTCGACAGTCACTTCGACACCTATCTGGGAATCATCGCCTACGTTCGGGTCGTCAACGGCGTGCTGAAGCGAGGAATGCGAATTCGCATGATGGCATCGGGCCGGGAAGCGGAGGCGGCGGGGGTCGGCGTCTTCACTCCGGAACGGAAAGAGACCGGGATCCTCGAGGCCGGTCAGGTCGGATACGTTCATGCCGGCATCAAGTCCATCGGAGACTGCCGGGTGGGAGAGACCATCACTGCGGCTCCAAACCCGGCGCCGGTGCCCCTGACCGGTTACCACCAGAGCCGGCCCATGGTCTTTTGCGGCCTCTATCCGGTCAACAGCGATCGCTATTCCGATCTCCGCGAGTCTCTGAATCGGCTCCAGCTCAACGATGCGTCCCTCTCCTTCGAACCCGAGAGCTCGGCGGCGCTGGGCTTCGGCTTCCGCTGCGGTTTCCTGGGTCTGCTCCACAGCGAGATCATCCAGGAGCGGCTGGAGCGGGAGTTCAATCTGGAGCTGGTGGCCACCTGTCCGTCGGTGGTCTACCGCGTTGTCTGCAAGGATGGCTCGGTCCGGACCATCGACAACCCCACGCGGTGGCCCTCGCTGGGGGAGATCGATGCGGTGGAGGAGCCCTACGTTCTGGCCACCATCATCACTCCCAACAAGTCCATGGGCGTCTGCATAGACCTGTGCAAGGATCGGCGCGGCACCTTCCGGAACCTGGACTCCAGCGGTCCGACGCGTGTGATTCTCACCTTCGAACTTCCGTTGGCCGAGATTCTCATGGACTTCTTCGACACCCTGAAGAGCCGCACCCGCGGCTATGCCTCGTTCGACTACGAGCCCATGGGATATCGGGTCGGGGACTTGTCCAAGTTGGACATCCGGATCAACGGTCAGGGGGTCGACGCCCTGAGCTTCATCACTCACCGGAAACGGGCCTACGCTCGCGGGAAAGCGCTGGTCGGCCGGCTCAAGGACGTGCTCCCCCAACAGCTCTTCGAGATCCGGATCCAGGCGGCGCTGGGGTCCCGGATCATTGCCGCCGAGAGCATTCGCGCCTTGCGGAAGAACGTCCTGGCCAAGTGCTACGGAGGAGACGTGACCCGGAAGCGGAAGCTGTTGGAGATCCAGAAGGGGGGCAAACGGAGGATGAAGTCCATCGGCAGGGTCGATATTCCCCAGGAGGCGTTTCTCAGCGTGCTGCGGGTGGGAAACGAATAGATGCCGGAACGAGGCGATCCGGCGCAGGGGCTGGGAATTTATCTTCACATTCCCTTTTGCCGGCACACGTGTCCCTATTGCGACTTCAACTCGGGACCCCATCCGGAGGCGATGCGCCGCCGCTACCTGGAGGCCCTCAAGGAAGAGATCCGGACGAGCCCCTGGGCCGGGTATCCGGTTCCGGCCGTGTCCTTCGGTGGAGGAATCCCTTCGGAACTCGACCCTGTCGACGTTGCCTCCCTCGTGGACGCGGTGCGAGGAGTCTTCCCGGTGGCCGGCGACGCCGAGTGGAGTCTGGAGTGTACCCCCGAAACCCTCACCTTGGACTTCCTGGGGACGCTGAGGCGACAGGGCATCAATCGCCTGAGTCTGGGCGCCCAGTCCTTCCGGGATCGTTATCTTCGCTTGTTGGGACACCGCCACCAAGTCCGGGACATCCGGCGGAGCTGCGAGTGGGCCCGGACCGCCGGTTTCGACAACCTCAATCTGGATCTTCTCTACGGTTTTCCGGGTCAGACGCTCGGAGCATGGATGGGGGATCTGGAGCAGGCCCTCTCCATGGCGCCGGAGCACCTTTCCCTCTACAATCTCGTCGTCGAGGAGGGCGCCGGGTTGGCCCGTTCCATAGAGACTGGTCAGCTCCCGGAACCGGACGAGGAAACGGTCGCTCGGATGGTCGAATCCGTGCTGGATCGCACCACTGAGGCGGGTTACGTCCACTACCACGTCTCCAGTTTCGCCCGGCCCGGCCGGGAATGGCGGCAGGGAGAGATCTACTGGAAAGGCATGGCCTATCTGGGTCTGGGTGCGAGTGCTTCCTCCTTCATCCATGGGACCCGGTGGACCAATACCTCCCGCCTGGAGTCCTATATCCGGGGAGTTTGGGCAGGGGCCGTGCCTCGGGCCTCAGAGGAGCATCTTTCCGGGCTTCGCGCTCTGGGCGAGGACATGCTCCTGGGCCTTGAGCGACGGGAGGGCGTCTCCCTTTCGGAACTGTCCGCGCGCTACGGCCGGGATGTGGACCGGCTCTACCAGGAGCCGTTGCGATTCCTGTCCGAAAACGGATTGATCTCGTGGCGGGACGACCGGGTGAGCTTGACGCGGCGGGGTCTGCTGCTTTCGGACGCCGTCACCGCCGAGTTTCTGCCTGCTCCGGCGGGGAGGGAGGCCGAGTGAGCCGGGTCTGCGTCTTTTGCGGCTCCAAGACGGGAAACCGGCCCCTCTACGTCGAAGTGGCCGGACGGTTGGGGCGCCGCCTGGCTGGCCACGGTCACGACCTGGTCTACGGCGGTGGAGCGACCGGGCTCATGGGTGTGGTGGCCGATTCGGTCCTGGAGGCCGGGGGGGAGGCCATTGGCGTGATTCCCCGTTCCATGGCCACCCGCGAGGTGGCTCACCCGGGACTGACCCGAATGCACGTCGTCGCCACGATGCACGAGCGGAAGGCGTTGATGGCGGAACTTTCCGACGCGTTCATCGCCCTTCCGGGAGGATACGGGACCTTCGAGGAACTGCTGGAAATGATCACCTGGGACCAGCTCGGCATCCACCGCAAGCCGGTGGGCCTGCTCAATGCGAACGGGTATTTCGATCCCCTGGTGGAGATGTTCGACCGGGCCGTCCAGGAGGGTTTCGTCCGGCCCAAGTATCGATCCCTCTGCCGGGTCGGAGCCGACGTGGACGAACTGCTCTCGGAGTTGGAATCGAGACGAGGAGGGATATGCCGGGCAAGGTGACCGTCAAGGACCCCTTCGAGGTCAACCTGGATTGCATCCACTGCGGTTTCTGCCTTCCCAGCTGCCCGACCTACCAGGTCTTGGGCGACGAGAACGACTCGCCCCGCGGCCGCATCTACCTGATGGACCTGGTCCGGGAGGGGCGCCTGCCGCTGGACGACACCGTCATGATGCACCTGGACCGCTGTCTGGGATGCCGGGCCTGTGAGACCGCCTGTCCCTCGGGCGTCCGCTACGAGCTGATGCTGAACGAGACCCGGGCCCGGATCTACGAGAGCCGCCCTCCTTCCTGGATCGAGCGTCTCGCCTTTCGCCGGATCCTGCCCTCTCCCGGGTTGCTCCGTCACGGTGCCCGGCTGGCGCGTCTCTACCAAGCGACCCTCCAGCAGTGGGTGCGGTCCAGCCGCGCCCTCGCCCGCTACGCTCCGAAGCTGGTAGAGATGGAAAAGAAGTTGCCCGCCGTCCCGCCGCCGGACCGTTTGAAAGCGTTTTATGCGGCGAAGGGGCCGAGACGGGCTCGCGTCGGGTTCCTGTCGGGGTGCGTGATGCCCATCCTCTTTCCCGAAGTCCACCGGGCCAGCATTCAACTGCTCCGGAGAGCCGGTTGTGAGGTCGTGGTCCCACCGGGCCAGCGCTGCTGCGGCGCCCTTCACTCCCACGCCGGAGACCAGGAGGGGGCCGTACGGCAGGCGCGGATCAACCTCCAGGCCTTTCCCTGGCGGGATCTGGACGCCATCGTGGTCAACTCGGCCGGTTGCGGCGCCGCCATGAAGGAGTGGTCCCATCTCCCGGAGAGCACCGAAGAGATGGCCCGGTTCTCGCACAAGGTCAAGGACGTGTGCGAGTTCCTGGTGGAGATGGATCCATCCTGGGAGCTGGGTCCGCTTCCGCTCCGAGTCGCCTATGACGATCCTTGCCATCTGCTCCACGGGCAGGGGATTTATTCCCAGCCCCGCAGCCTCATGGCGCAGATCCCCGAACTGACTCTCCTGGAAGTTCCCAACAGCGAACGCTGCTGCGGAAGTGCCGGCATCTACAACCTGCTGCAGCCGGAGCTCGCGGGGCAGTTGCTGGATCGGAAGCTCGACGAGATTCTGAGCGTCGATCCGCAACGAGTGACCACGGCCAATCCGGGGTGTCTCATGCAGATCCGGTTCGGACTGAAGAGTTCCGGCGCCTCGATCCCGGTGCAGCATCCGGTGGAGTTGCTCTACGAGTCCGTCCGGTCAATTCCCGCATAGGTCGATACCGGATTAGATCCCGCCCCAGAATCGTCCCGGATTCAGCGTCCGCCGGGGATCGAACTGTTCCTTGATCCGTCTCATCAGGGGCAGGGGCTGAGTGGTGGGTCCCCAGACGTCCAGGCCCTGCTTCAATGCCGCGTCCGCCTTGAACAGCGTGCTGTAGACGGGCTGGTTTTCCCAGCGGGAGCGGAGGTCCCGGAGAAAACCGTTCCCGGTGGTAAAGACCAGGAGGGTGCTGCCGGCAGCGTGCCCCGAGAGTCCGTGACCCGGAAGCGTCTGCTCCAGCCACCGATGGACCTCCTCCAGCAGCCCGGCGGGGGCGCTGATTCGGACCACGACCCTTCCATTGTCCGGCTCCAGGGCCTGACTCAGCTCCCGGTCCCAGCCCTGCCAGAACGCGTCCGCCTCGGCGGTCTCCAGGAAACGGATCCCGGGCCACGAGTCCTGGAGCAAGCGAGTCTTCCACCCGAGCGGTCCCTCCGAGTCAAGGAGTTCGATGGCCAGACCGTAGCAGTCCGGTGAGGCGGCCACCGGCGGCCGGAGCCCCGATTCTTCCTCTGGTTCCAGGAACCCCGCACCGGGCCGAAACAACTCCAGCGCCGCTGGCGCGACCTGGTTGCGCAATGAAATGGCCGTCTCAAGCAGCTCGCCCAGGCTGTCGAATTCCAACCATCCGGTCCGGGAAACGGGGGGGAGCGGACGGACCTTGAAGGTGGCGTGAGTGATGATTCCCAGGGTCCCCATGGATCCGGCGTAGAGCTTGCACAGATCATACCCCGCCACGTTCTTGACCACGCGCCCTCCGGCGTGGCTCAGCCGGCCGTCGGCGTGCAGGACCTCGATGCCGATGAGGAACTCCCTCATCCCGCCCATTGCCGGGCCATAGCGCCCGGCCAGAGCCGTGGCGACGGCCCCGCCGACGGTGGCATGCTGATAGTTGGGTGGGCGGAAGGGCAGGAATTGTCCGGCCTCGGACAACGTTTCCTGGAGCCGTTCCAAGGGACAGCCCGCCTCTACGGTGACCGTCAGGTCGCCGGGGCTGTAGTCCAGAATTCGGTCCCATCCACGAACGGAAAGGATGTGGGTCGCCCGCTCCGGCTCGTTTCCCAGGAACCACTGCCCGCCGCCTCCCAGGATGAGGACCGCATCTCCCGCTTGATTCCGCTCACGGATCCAGTCGCGGCACGACGCCGGGTCGGGAGGTTCATGAACCGGCGGGACGCCGCCCTTCAGATCCAGCCAGCGACAAGCCTGCGAGGGTGAGATCATGCCGGTTCTCGCTCCGCTAGCGGAACCTGCCGTGCTATTCATAATGCTCCAAGACTCTACTACACTTTCGGTCTTGTCCCGGCGTCCGGTTCTGGGTCTCTCTTCCCGGCAACCCGGACCCGGCAATTTCGGCGGCGGGAGGTCGCTGGTTCGTGCCGCCGCGTAAAACGGAGAAGAAGGATGGATCTGGTAGGAGTCATCATGGCCGGAGGCGCCGGAACCCGTTTCTGGCCTCTCAGCACCGCTCAGCGGCCCAAGCAGTTCCTCCGACTGGTGGACGAGGAGAGCCTGCTACAAAAGAGTTTTCTCCGGTTGGAGGGGCTCATCGCCCGGGAACGGATCCTGGTCCTCACCAACGAGGCGTTCGTGCCCCTGGTGCGGGAGCAGCTTCCTCAGGTTCCGGCCGGCAACGTCGTGGGAGAGCCGCTGCGCCGGGACACGGCCGCCGCCGTCTGCCTGGCGGCCGCCCTGGTGCGGAAGAGATTCGGAGACAGTGTCATCGCCACGGTGACCGCAGACCATCTGATCGAGCCGGTGGAGGAATTCCGAAAGAGCCTGATCTCGGCCGCCCGGGGCGCCGTCGCCAGCGGAGCGCTGTATACATTCGGGATCCGCCCCACCGCCCCGGCCACCGCCTACGGCTACCTGGAGCTGGGCGACCGGCTGGATCTGGACCCCCAGATCCAGCATTTCCGCATTGCCAGCTTCCGGGAGAAACCGGACCTGGAGTTGGCCCGGAAGTACGTGGCCTCGGGAAACTATTTCTGGAATTCGGGGATGTTCGTCTGGTCCACTCAAGCCATCCTCCGCGAGTTGGAAGCGAACCTGCCGCTTCACGTCCGGCATCTCACGGCCGCCGTCGAGAACTTCGGGACCGATGCCTGGCCCCAGGCATTGGTGGCCGGTCTCCATCCCCTCGAGCCGATCTCCATCGACTTTGCGGTGATGGAGAAGGCCCGGGAGGTTCGGTGCGTGTCCTCGTCCTTCTCCTGGACCGATCTGGGAGGTTGGTTGGCCCTGTTGCCCTTCTTGGATGAGGACACGGATGGGAACGCCTGCCGGGGCCGGGTCCGGACCCTGGACGCCCGGGGAAACCTGATCTATTGCGACGACCCGGCGGAGACGGTCGTGGTGGTGGGCGTCGAAGGGCTGGTCGCGGTCCGGGCCGGAGATCGGACCCTGATCGTCCCCAGAAATCGGCTGGAGGAGATCAAGTCGGTGGTGGCGAAGCTGCAAACGTAGGTTTGCGCCGGCTGCGGACGCGTGCAGCGGCCCCGGCCGTCAGCCCCGGCGGCGGATTCGATTGATCCCCCACCGGGAGTCCGTCGCGATAGTAGAGGAAGTTGCCGGGAGTGGGCCGCACGCGGTTCCCGGGCAGGATGATTCCGGCCAGGTTCAAAGGGTCCGCCGTGGACACGCGGATCACCTCGCCGTTCGGCTCCAGGCGGCGGCAGGCTCTGAGGGCTTCCACGGCTTCCGGCAGCGAGAACTGCTCGCCGTAGAATCCGGCGACGAACCGTCCTCCCCGAATCTCTCCTCTGGCTTCCAGCCGCCGGTACACCTGAAGCAGGTCTCTCCAGGACGGGGCCCACGGTTCTCTCGCCAGCAGATCGCGAAAGACGACACCCCAGCGCTTGAGCAACTGACGAGCCAGAGGCTCCAGATCCGGAGTTGAGGCGGCGGATTCGATCTCGTGGTCCCCGCGGCCTCGCAACAGGGTCCAGCGGCCGGCCGCCGGTTTCACCCGTGGCTTCCGTTTTCGGCTCCGGGAGGGCCGCTGAGGACCCCGCCGCCGCAAGGGATCGATGATGGCTCGCAGGTTGTCGAACCCGTCCGCCGTGACCAGCCCGCAGCGCACGAGTTCCCAGAGTCCCTCCTCCACTTCCACCGGGAGCCGGCCGGTGCCGCGCACCAGATCCTCCAGGAACGACGCACCCCAGCGCTCCAGGTCGGCCAGCACCTCCCTGGCCGGATGGGAGAGAGACGAGGCGTCGGCGCCTGTGTCCCGGGATCGGAGAGAGAGGTAATGGGCCATCTCCTCCCGGCGGAAAAATGAGATGGGAGTCAGCCGACTCGGTTTCATCCGGACGCCTGTTCGATCCGGCGTCCCCCGGGAGAATCCGTTGCTGAGCCGTCCCCAGGTGAAGAGGCCGGAGAGGCAGGCTCGGTCCAGGAGCGCAGGCTCGTAATCGTGGAGACGGACCTTGAGCAGGTGCATTTCCCAGGATGCCGCCGCCGCCTCGTACCCTTGGAGCTGCTCCAGGATCAGGGACAGGCCCACCTCGCCGTGGAGGCGGCTGGCGGGGGAGAGGTGTTGCCAGCGGAAGAGGAAGCGCATGAATTGGGCTGCGGAGACCGGGGCGATTCGGCGGCGCAGCCGGCCCAGGGTCAAACGGTGGATGCGGGCCAGGAGTCCTCGCTCGCACCACTCGGTTTCCTGGGCGCCGGGCCGGAACGATCCTCGGAGGGTATGGCCTTCCGCCTCCAGGGCGTGGAGAGCCGCCGTGGCGTCGGCCTCGGCGATCCGCAGTTGCCGGCAGAGCTCCCGGCAGGTCAGGGGACCGGAGGCGTCGAGTCGGCTGCGGAACAGCTCGGTCAGGGCCTTCTGCTGATCCAGGTCCCGGTCGCGCTCCCAGACGAGTTCGTCCTCGTCGCACCCGCCCTCCGGCTCGAAGCGCGCTCCGGGGTAGGCCGTTCGGACCAGCCTCGTCCGCTCGGCCGACGCGAAATAACCGGACGCCCGGCCAGGTCCAGCGTCCTCGGACGTCTCCGGCAGTCGAACTCGGCGCACCCGGTCCTCCGCGAGGAGCTGCCGCAACAGGTCGGCGTGGGGTGCGACTTCCGATTCCTCCATCAGGCCCAGGGTCAGGAACGCGTCGTGAAGCTCATCCGCGTCCCGTATCGCAGGCCAGGCTTGGGCGCAGACCTCCCGAATGGCCCCGGGATCCAGATCGCACAGCTCCCGAGCCTCCTCGGGCAGGATGCTGCGCCGGGTCCGGACGGCGCGGGCCCGGCGTTCCTCCAGGGGCGCGTCGTCCAGAAAGGCATACGGATTGGCATTGAGGATCTCGTGGCTGAAGGGAGACGGTTCCCGCGTATTCACAGCCGTAGCACGAATGTTTCCAGTCTCGATTCGGGCCAGAATTTCTTCCAGGCCCTCGATGTCCGTGGCCTCGGTGAGGCAATCGTGAAGGGTCTCCTGGACCAGGGGGTGATCGGGAACGGCGATGTCGCCCTGGATATTCTCCTGGCAGGCGGCCTGTTCCGGAAATACGGAAGCCAGCAGATCGTCGGATCGAATGCGCTGCAGCGGCGGCGGGACCTTACGGCCCCCGGCAAAGCGGGGAACCGCAAGGGCGCGGCAGGCGTTCCAGCGCCATCGGGTTCCGAACAGAGGCGTATCCAGCAGGGCCTGAATCAGGATCTCCTTCACGGTCGCGGTGGAAAGAAAGGAGAAGATCGTCTCCAACGGAAAACTGTGCTGGTCGCTCAGGGAGATCAGGATGCCGTTGTCGGTGGCGGCCGCCTGCAGCTCGAAGTTGAAGGAACGGCAGAAGCGCTTTCTCAGCGCCAGGCCCCAGGCCCGGTTGATGCGGGTGCCGAAGGGAGCGTGAACGACCAGCTGCATCCCGCCCGATTCGTCGAAGAATCTCTCCGCCACGACGCATTCCAACGTCGGCGGCATTTTCAGCGCCGCGGCGCCGGCCCGGACGTATCGGATCGCCTGGATGGCGCCGAACTGGTCGAGGCCACAGTCCTTCCGGAGCCACTCTTCGGCCCGGGCATCGCTCATCCGCACGATCTCCTCCCGGAGCCGGGACAGGGAATGAGACAGTTCCCAGGTCCGCCCAGGAGCCTCTCCACGCCAAAAGGGGACGGTGGGCGGGGCTCCCTGGGCGTTCCGGACCCGCACCGTTCCCGATTCCACCCGCTGGATCCTCCAGGAGGTGCTGCCCAGGAGGAAGATGTCACCTCGGCTGCTCTCGACGGCGAAGTCCTCGTCCAAGGTCCCCACCACCGTATCTTCGGGCTCTTCCTTCACCAGGAAGTCGGCCCTGTCGGGAATGGCTCCGCCTGAAGTCATGGCCACCAGGCCCGCGCCTCTTCGCGGCCGGATCCTTCCCCGGATCCGGTCCCAGTGGAGGTGGGCTCCCCGGCGGCCCCGGCGGGTGGAGATGCCCTCGGAGAGCATGGCCAGAATCCGGTCGAAGTCCTGCCGGCTCAAGTCCCGGTAGGAGGCGGCTCGGCGAAACCTGGAAAACATTTCGTCGTCACCCCACTCCCGGGAAGCCGCGGCGGCCACCATCTGCTGCGCCAGGATGTCCAGCGGGCACCGGGGCATGATGATGCGGTCCAAGGTTCCGTCGTGGATGGATCGGACCAGGGCGGCGCACTCCAGCAGTTCGTCCCGAGTCGTTGGAAAGATTCGACCCTTGGGAATGGCGCCTTTCCAGTGTCCGGATCGGCCCACTCTCTGGAGCAGGAGAGAGATGCTGCGCGTCGAGCCGATTTGACAGACCAGATCCACCCAGCCCACGTCGATTCCCAACTCCAGCGAGGCGGTGGCCACGACTCCTTTGAGTTCGCCCCGTTTCAACCGCGACTCCACGTCCAGTCGGATCTCGCGGGACAGGCTCCCATGGTGGGCCTGAACGGCCGATTCGCCGACCCGCTGGGCCAGTTGATGTGCCAGGCGTTCGGCCAGTCGCCGGGTATTGACGAAGACCAGGGTGGAGCGGTGCTCCTCCATGAGCTCGGTGATGCGATTGTAGACGTCGTCCCAGGTCTCGTGGGAGATGACCGCCCCCCGCTCGGCACCGGGGACCTCGATGGCCAGATCCATCTTCCGGCGGTGACCCACGTCGATGATGCGGGCCCGGCGATTGGGTCCGGTGAGAAATCCGGCCACCTCCCGGATCGGTTTCTGGGTCGCCGAGAGGCCGATTCTCTGAAATGCGCTTCCGGTGAGATCCTCCAGCCGCTCCAGGGAGAGACTCAGGTGAGCGCCCCTCTTGTCGCGGGCCAGGGCGTGAATCTCGTCGACGATCACGGTTCGGGTCTCCTTCAGCATCGTTCTTCCGCCACGGGAAGTGAGCAGGATGAAGAGGGACTCGGGAGTCGTGACCAGGATGTGCGGAGGGGTTCGCGTCATTCGGGCGCGTTCCCGGGCCAGGGTGTCTCCGGTCCGGACCAGCGCTTGTATGGGGGAGAGCTCCATGCCCCGGGAATTCCCCAATTGCTGAATCTGCTCCAAGGGTTCCAGCAAGTTCATGCGGATGTCGTTGGCCAAGGCCTTCAACGGCGAGACGTACACGATCTGGGTGTTCTGGGAGAGTTCATGGCGGGTACTCTGACCGATGAGCCGGTCAATGGCGCAGAGAAAGGCGGCCAGCGTTTTCCCCGAGCCGGTGGGGGCGGCGATGAGGACGTTCTCACCCCTCTGAATGGCGGGCCACCCGAGACGCTGGGGCTCGGTCGGCTCGCCGAACCGGGCTCGAAACCACTCCTGCACCACGGGTTGAAACTGGACCATGAATCGTTCCCAGGCTGTCGGTGCCTTGCTTGGACCAATTCTAGCAGTCCGTGGTGAAAGTCCCGCGAGCACCGAGACCGGTCCTGCGCCCGCCGGACAAAGCGCGATGAGGGAGCCTGCCGGGAGAATGTGAGCCGATAGCAACGCAGTCCGCGCACGATGCAGGGACGGTCGAATGCCGTGACGACGTTTGCCACGAGCTGCTGGGGATCAGGGCTGAAAGTCGCCATGGCGCCTGCGGGGGAATGGGTCATCAATTCCCGTTGCCGGAGCCGCAGGAACTCTGACTTGAAGCGGGGCATGCGGTGTGAAACTCTTGATTTTGGCCTACTGTGGGGCCTCGGAGTCTGCGCGGTAGAAATGATCGTAGCGAGAAAGTGGGGAATCGAGGCCAGATTTTCTCGATTTGGAGGTGCATAGTTGTTCTATTCGCCGAGAAATCGGGGAAATATGGACCGATTCTACCGCTTTCGCAGTAGATCGATTTCTGCGGCGCAGGTTCCTAGGAGGCCGATCGTGCCCCGGTAGGAACCCGGGTGCGGAGCCTCGTTGTTCCCGTTTTCAAGGGTCCGGTCCGATGAAGCCCCGTCGCTGGTTCGACCTGCCGCTCTATCTCGCCGTTCGCGGTTTCGTGGAGATCGTGGGGTTTTTGCCCCGGTTCATCGCCTACCCTCTCTGCCGAGGCCTCGCCGGACTGGTCTATCTCGCCGACGCCAAGCACCGACGTATCGGCATGATCAACCTGAAGATCGCGTTCCCCGGCAGCGACGAGCGCTGGCGCCGGCATGTCCTGCTGGAAAGTTACCGCCAGCAAGGCCACCACACCGTCGAATTGAGTCGTCTGAATCGACAGGAGGCTTCTGAGATTCGCAGCCGGGTGAGCTACGAGCCGGGCCGGGGGCTGGAAAACTATCTGGAGGCCAAGAACCGGACCGGATCCGTGATTTTCCTGACCGCCCATGTGAGTTGCTGGGAACTGCTCCCGGCGGCCCACGCACTTGCCGGATATCCCTTGGGCTTTGTGGTGCGCTCTCTCGACAATCCCTATCTGGAATCCTGGGTCACCCGAATCCGGAGTTGGCCCGGCAACCAGGTCCTGCCCAAGCGGCATTCCATGAGAAGTATATTGCGGGGGCTTTCCCAGGGAAGCGACGTGGGGCTCCTCATCGACCAGAACACGCAGCGGAAGGATGGAGTCTTCGTCCCTCTGTTCGGACGTCTGGCCAGCACCCATGCCGGAGTGGCGGTTCTGGCCTTGAGGACCTCCCACCCCGTGGTCCCCGGATTCATTTGTCCGGCCCGGCGGCGGGGCTACTACCGGATTCGCTTCTATCCCGCGGTGGCACTGGTCAGGACCGGGAATGACGAGGAAGACGCCCGGACCAACACCGCCCGTTTCAACCGGTACATCGAGGAGATGGTTCGCGAGTTTCCCCACTGCTGGCTCTGGGGGCACAGGCGTTTCCACACTGGGAACGGCGGCGCGGATCCCTACTCGGAATCCGGAGATCGGGCTGCGTCACGCCCCGCCGAGACCCGCGCCGGGTGCCCGGGAAATGGCGTATAGCGGAAATTCGCCGGTCCGTACCTGCGGGGCGGCGGCACCGGCGGCGGGGTGCAGGTCGGACCATGTGCCGTCAGGACTGTTGGACCGGACTGTTATACTGGCCGCCGTTTCTCGAAGGACTGAAAGTTCAAGCAGGAGGAGACGGAATTGAGAGTTGGAATCAACGGTTTCGGACGAATTGGCAGGAACGTGTTTCGGGCGGCGCTGGACCGGGAGACCCCGGTGGAAGTCGTGGCCATCAATGACATCACCAGTCCCCAAACGCTGGCGCACCTGCTGCGCTACGACTCGGTTTACGGCCGGTTGCAGCAAAGCGTGGAAGTGGATGGAGACACCATGATCGTGGACGGCCGGCCCATCCGGATTTTTTCCCAGCGCGATCCGGCCCAGATCCCTTGGAGTGACGAGGGGGTCCAGTTGGTCATCGAGTCCACCGGCTTCTTCACCAAGAGGGAGCTGGCCGCGAAGCATCTGGGAGGCTCGGTGGGCAAGGTGATCATCAGCGCGCCCGCCAAGGGTCCCGACGTCACCGTCTGCCTCGGGGTCAACGAGGAGGCCTACGACCCCGAGAATCACTCCATCATCTCCAATGCCAGCTGCACCACCAACTGCCTGGCCCCGGTGGCCAAGGTGCTCCACCAAAAATTCGGTCTGGCCAAGGGCCTGATGACCACCATTCACAGCTATACTAACGACCAGCAGATTCTGGATCTGCCCCATTCCGATCTGAGGCGTGCCCGCGCCGCGGCCGTGTCCATGATTCCCACCACCACCGGTGCAGCGCGTGCGGTCACCTTGGTGCTGCCGGAGTTGAAGGGCCGCTTGGACGGCATCTCCATCCGGGTTCCGACTCACACCGTCTCATTGGTGGATCTCACGGCGACCCTGGAGACCGACGTGGATGCGGAAGAGGTGAAGGACGCCTTCCGCGAAGCGGCCGAGGGAGAGCTGAAGGGGATCCTGGAGTACACGGAAGAAGAGTTGGTCTCCACCGACTTCAACCGGAATCCCGCGTCGGCCGTAGTGGACGGTCCCTTCACCAAGACGCTCTCCAACAACATGGTCAAGGTGCTGGCCTGGTACGACAACGAGTGGGGTTACTCCAACCGGGTCCTGGAATTGACCGAGTTGATAGGTGGCAAGTAACCGGCTTTCCCGAGCGGCGACTCGGATCGGCTCTGTCGAGGTGAGTCCAGGTGTATCCACAGAAGCGATCTATTCGAGACTTGGAGCTGACGGGAAGAGCACTCTTCCTCCGAGTCGATTACAACGTGCCCATTCGGACCGGGAGGGTCGTCGACGACACCCGCATCCGGGCCTCGATCCCGACCCTCAGGGTTGCCGTCGACAAGGGCGCGAGAGTGGTGTTGGCGTCCCACCTGGGCCGACCCAAGGGTATGCGTGACCCGTCCCTGTCGCTGGATCCGGTGTCCGGGTGTCTCTCGTCGCTGTTGGGCAGTTCGGTTCGATTCGTCGGGGATTGCGTGGGCCCGCCGGTCCGGCGGGCCGTGGACTCTCTCGGGCCGGGAGAAATCCTGCTGCTGGAAAACCTGCGATTCCATTCCGGTGAGGTGGAGAACGATCTTGATTTCGCCGGCCAACTGGCGGCTCCCGCCGAGGAGTACGTCAACGACGCGTTCGGCACGGCCCATAGAACACACGCCTCCACCGTCGGGGTGCCCCAGGTCCTGGGACGCGGAGCAGCCGGACTCCTGATGGAGAAGGAGTTCCGTTACCTGGATCGGGTGCTCTCCGCCCCCCGTCCTCCGGTGGTGGCCATATTGGGAGGCGCCAAGGTGTCGGGCAAGATCGGCGTGATCGAGAACTTCCTGTCCTTGGCCGACACCATTTTGATGGGCGGGGGCATGGCCTTCACCTTTCTCAAGGCTCTCGGAATCGATGTGGGACGCTCGCTGGTGGAGGACTCCTGCCTGGAGACGGCCCGCAGAGCACTCCGGCACGCCGATGAGTGCGGGACTCGCCTGATGCTTCCCGAGGATGTCGTGGTTGCCCGCAAGTGCGCTTCTGGAGAGGAGACTTGGACGGTCCCGGTAGAGTCGATTCCGCCCGATCGGATGGGGTTGGATATCGGACCCGGAACCCGCCGGCGTTTCCGCCAGGAGATCGAAAAGGCCGAAACCGTCATTTGGAACGGGCCACTCGGTGTATTCGAAGTGGAGGAGTTCGCCGCCGGGACGCTGGAGGTGGCCCGGTCGGTGGGGGCTTCCCGAGCCTTTTCGGTCGTCGGCGGCGGGGACTCGGCGGCCGCAGTCGGCCGGGCCCGGGTCCGGGATTCTATCGATCACGTTTCCACCGGTGGAGGAGCGTCCCTGGCCTATCTGGCCGGAAAGACCCTGCCCGGGGTTGTGGCCTTGACCGGGAGGACCTGACGCCTGCGGAAGGTGAGATCAGTGGAGGGATCAAGTTGAGCCATCAGAGAACACCCATCATTGCCGCGAACTGGAAGATGTTCAAGACGATTTCCCAGGCGATGGGAACGGCGGCGCAGTTGAAGTTGCTCTTGACCGGCGGGCCTGCGCTGCAGTCTCGCGAGGTGGTCGTGTGCCCGCCGTTTACCGCGTTGGCGGCCGTCAAGGAGGCTCTCTCCGGGTCCGGCATCCAATTGGGAGGACAGAACCTCCACTGGGAGGACGAGGGCGCCTTCACTGGTGAGATTTCGGCCGGGATGCTCCTGGATTGCGGTTGCAGGTACGTCCTGCTGGGACACTCGGAAAGGCGCCAATGTTTCTTCGAAACGGATGAGGCCGTCTCCCGCAAGCTCAGGACCGTGCTCTCCACTCCTCTGATCCCGATCCTGTGCGTGGGGGAGTCTCTGGCCCAGCGGGAGGCCGGCCGGGCGGAAGCAGTGATCCAGGCACAGCTGTCGGGAGCGCTGGCAGGGGTGGATGCCTCGTGTCTGGGTGGCTTGGTGGTGGCCTACGAGCCGGTCTGGGCCATCGGCACCGGAATGACGGCGACTCCGGACATCGCCGACCAGGTGCATGGCATGATCCGGGAGTGGTTGGCCCGGCGCTGTTCGGCGGCCATGGCGGCAGCGGTGAGGATTCTTTACGGCGGGAGTGTCAAGCCGGCCAACGCGGGAGAGCTGATGAGCCGGGAGAACATCGACGGCGCCCTGGTGGGTGGCGCCAGTCTTGACGCCGGCTCTTTCGCGCGGATTGTCGAGTTCAAATGAGTATAATGGGGCCACGGCCCGTTTTTTGGAGACCGAAGAGGACAGTAGTTCGCTGATTTGGGACTTGGCCGCCCGGTTTGGCGCCCGGCCCGCAGAGGCATTGAGAGAGCAAAATGACCTTCTTGACGATTTTCCACATATTCGCCTGCATGATTCTGATTCTGGTCGTGCTCCTGCAGTCGGGCAAGGCGGGAGACTTGGCTTCCGCGTTCGGCGGGACCACCAGCCAGGCGGCGTTCGGCGCCCGGTCAGCGGCGACGCTTCTCACCAAGGGGACCGCCGTGTGTGCCGTGATCTTCATGGTGACCTCTTTGGGATTGGCGATCCTCTTCACGCAGGGGACGGAGTCCACGGTGATGGAGGACGTGCCGGTGACGGGAGAGGCTCCGGAAACCCCGCCGGCCGAGGCGGTGCCGGAGGACCAGCAGTAGGTACGTGCCGGAGTGGTGGAACTTGGCAGACACACCATCTTGAGGGGGTGGCGCCCGACAGGGTGTGCGGGTTCGAATCCCGCCTCCGGCACCAGTCCCACATCCAACGATTCGCTACTGCCACCCCTCCATCGGGTTCTGGCGAAGGCATTCAGATTGCCGCGTTGCTGAGAGCGAAGGGTACCAGGGGACGCTGATTGCGGTCGGCTCTCCTCGTCGTCGTGCAGCCCTGGTGAGAGTTGTGCCGCGCAAGTGGCCGGAAATTGATCTGGGGGCTGCTGAGTGGCGTTGCACGGTCAGCAAGACCCACACTCCGCACGCTTGGTCCGACCCTGCCAAGGTCCCCCGTGCCTGGATTGCGGATGGGCACACCCTACGGTATTGAATATATGATTATCTGACTTCGATATCGGGTCGCCATGCCGCTGGTCACAGTGAAGCCGAAGTTCCAGGTCACTATTCCCGCCAAGTTGCGTAGAGGCATCAATCTGCGTGAAGGCGACATCATGGAGGTCACCGTAGTCGGAGACGGCATCCTCCTTCGGCCCATGGGCGTTGTGGACCGAAATTCCGCCGCCGACCGTATCGCCGCCAAATTCGCGGCGGTGGAGATTTCGTCCGAAGACGCTGGCCGCTCCGAGGACGAGATCATGGAAGACACCATCGCCGACATCGCCGCGTCCCGCCGAGAGCGCCGCAAACGCGAGGAATGAAGGTTGTCATCGACTGCAACGTTCTGGTTGCGGCCGCTCGAACTGACGGCGTGTGCCACAAGGTGATCGACGTTGGAGTGCGTCGGCACGAGATCGTCCTTTCGGAGTTCATCGTAGCGGAATACGGGACCGTCGCCGAACGACCCAAGCATGCCACTTACCGCGATTCCCTGACGACTGCCATCAGACACCTCGAACGAGTTGCCATCTTGGTCGAGCCGCCGAATGTGACATTCGGCCTGAGCGACCAGGATGATGAAGTCTACTTGGCAACCGCAACGGCCGGCGGTGCGGTTCTCATCACTGGCAATAGCCGGGATTTCACGGAGTCGCGGTACGGCTCCGTGGAGGTTTTCTCCCCGCGTGCCTTTCTGGACCGCACCACATGAGCACCTGACTCGAAATTATGACGAGGACAAACATCTACTTTTCGACGGCGCGTGGCGACGGGTCGCGGTTCGTCCCCCCAGATGACGGATGAATAAAATCACCCTGGTCCGGTTGGAGTCCTTTCTGTTCAAAGCCGCCGACATCCTGCGCGGCAAAATGGATGCGTCCGAGTTCAAAGAATTCATCTTCGGAATGCTGTTTCTGAAACGGCTTTCCGACGAATTCGATCGCAAGCGCGCACAAAGAGTTTCAAGATGGCGTTCGGGAGCGAAGATGGAGGCGGTACCGGGAATATGGGCATCCTCGTCGTCAACAACATGCTCATCACCGGTTTCGATGCTCCTTTGGAGCAGGTTATTTACCTGGACAAGGTCATCACCGACCACAACCTGTTGCAGGCCATCGCCCGGGTGAACCGGGTCGGAGGGGATGCCAAGGACAAAGGCTTCGTGATCGATTACGTCGGCATCGGTCATCACCTCAAGAGAGCCATCGACGTTTATGACGAGCGAGAACAGAAGGAAGTCATCGACGCCCTCAGCTTTCCCGAAGAAGAGTTACACAATCACAAGAATAGTCATGCGGTAGTTATAACGTTGCTTGAGGATCATGGCCTGACAGATCTGACGGACCATGATGCCTTCTTCGATGTGTTTTACGACGAAGACCTCCGTTTTGACTACATGAAGGCGTTCAAGAAGTTCACCAAGTGCCTGAACCTCGTCTTCCCCTCACGGCAGGCATTGAAGTTCATGGGCGACTACAACGCCCTCTCTGAAATCAACGTCCTGGCAGGCAAGCACCTCCGGGACCGGCGCCTGAGCATGAAAGGCATCCCGCCGAAGCTGCGCGTGCTTACAGACAAGTACCTGAAGTCGAAGAGTATCGATCAGATGGTCGAACCAATTTCGATTTTGGACCAGGACTTCCAGAAGAACGTTGTCAAGCGCAGTCGCACAAAGACCAAAGCGGCGGAGATTGAGCATGCTATCCGCCACTACCTCGACATCGAGTTGGATGACGACCCGGACTTGCAAGCGTCCTTCGCGAAAGCTCTGGCGCAGATATTTCAGGATTTCCGGGACAACTGGGAAAAAATTCACGAAGAATTGGAGAAATTGCGGCGGCGGATCATCACCGCCAGCCGGGAGCCGACCTATGGGCTTCACCGCAAGAAGCAAATGCCGTTCTTTCGCATATTTCGACGAGAGCTGTTTGGGGTAGACACTGAAGTATTGATGGTGGCTGAAACAAGTCCGCATTACGGATTGAGCGAAGACGACAAGATCAGCCACTTGGTCGCATTGACGCAGAGTGCCTCACTGGTGATCGAGCGAGAGTTGAAGCTGACGGGATTTTGGGAAAGTATTCCAGCACGCAATAGACTGAAGGCCGAGATTCAGAAGACGCTGCTCCAGCCTCGGTTCCTGGTGTTACCGAACCTTGTGAGAAAACGTAACCAGATAATCAGCCGCGTGATGGAAATCGCGAAAAAGAACAACGACATCATTCTCTACGCAAAGTAGCCTTGCGCATGTCCTACACAATCAGACGCTCATCGAAACGTAGGAAACTGACAATTACGGTCGAACGGGATCGCAGTGTTGTCGTGCATGCACCCGAATCTACTTCCGAAGAAATAATCCGGGAAATTGTCGAGTCAAAACGTCGGTGGATTTATGAGAAAAGGGCCCATGCCCAGAAATATGAGAAGCAACCTCATCCGCCCGGCAAGGAGTTGGTGAACGGGGAATCCACGCTCTATCTCGGCCGCGAGTACCAAATCGAGATCATCCCGACCGACTCGACGGAAATACGCTTCGAACGGCGTTTCCTGATCCCGGCCTCCCTGACGGGCGGGCGTAAGCGAATCCTTCGCAACTGGTACATCGAGCGAGCGAAAGAGAGGATTCTGCCGAAGGTGGAATCCATTGCGGCGACTCTCGGGGTGGATTTTGCCGGTGCGAGGATCGTGGACAATCGTTTCCGCTGGGGGTCCTGCACGGTAAAGGACAACGTGAACCTGAATTGGCGATTGATCAAGGCGCCCATGTTCGTGATCGATTACGTCATCGTGCACGAACTTGCTCATTTGATTGAGGCGAATCATACGCCTCGATTCTGGAATATTGTCAGGACGCATGCTCCTACAATGGAAAAAGCGCGGCGCTGGCTCAGGGACCACGGCCAAATTCTCGAACAGGACATCTGAGAAAATGACAATGCGCAAAATCGCAATCAGCGTTCCGGAGAGCGTGCTTCTAGCCGAGAAGACTGACGAGCGCGCTTTTGCTCGTGAACTCGGTATGCTGGCCGCGGTCAAGCTCTACGAGCTCGGTCGTCTTTCGTCCGGGCGAGCTGCGGAACTTGCCGGGATGGCGCGGGTGGAGTTCCTGCTGACGCTCGATCGCTACAAGGTCTTCCCGCTCGAGGCGGAGC
The DNA here is from genome assembly GCA_965263035.1 of Acidobacteriota bacterium. Taxonomy (GTDB): domain Bacteria; phylum Acidobacteriota; class UBA6911; order RPQK01; family JAJDTT01; genus JAJDTT01. The sequence continues at coordinate 617,041 of OZ253580.1, read as the reverse complement.
TGAACGACCTGGAACGCGATCATGTCTGAGTGCATCAGCAACACGTCACCGCTGTTGTATCTTTATCGAATCGACGCTTTGAGATGGCTTCCCATTCTTTGCGGCGAAGTCCGGATTCCTCAGGCTGTGGTGAGGGAGTTGTCGGAAGGGCAACAGAAAGGGTATGACGTTCCCGATCCGCAAGACTACGAGTGGCTTGAGGTCGTTGACCCTCGCGTCATCCCGTCCAAATGGCTGAATCTGGATCTGGGGGCGGGAGAGCTGGCCGTACTCGCTTTGGCGCTGGAACATCCTGGATGTACCGTTCTGCTGGATGACAGGCAGGCGCGGCGTATAGCGCAGGCTGCGGGACTCAATGTATGGGGAACGCTGAAGGTTCTCATCGAAGCGAAATCGCATGGCTTGGTCGAACGCATTGCTACCCATCTATATTCGCTGGAGAATACCGGTATGTGGATGTCGGAAGCGATCCGCCGTCGCGTGCTGGCACTAGTCGGTGAGGAAGAGATCATTGGCAATGATCCGGGCAGCAGCCGTCCGTATTGAATCCAGAGGCGCGCCATGAAAACTGTCCGCCAGTTGCTCCACTCCAAAGGTTTCGACGTCTGGTCCGTGAGCCCCGGCACCTCCGTTTTGGATGCCCTCAAGCTGATGGCCGAAAAGAACATCGGAGCTCTTCTGGTGCTGGAGTCGGGCCGTCTGGTGGGGATCTTCTCGGAGCGGGACTATGCCAGGAAGGTGATCCTCAAGGGCAAGGCCTCCCACAACACTCAAGTCCGGGAGATCATGATCCGGAAGGTGATCTACGTCCGGCCCGAGCAGGGCATGGAGGAGTGTATGGGGCTCATGACCCAGAAGCGAATCCGGCATCTTCCGGTGATGGAGGGGGGAGAACTGGTGGGGATGATCTCCATCGGCGACGTCGTCAAGTCCATCATCTCCGAGCAGGAGTTCACCATCAGGCAACTGGAGCAATACATCTCCGGCGGTCCAACCGACTGACCCGGGCCAGGAGTCGTCCCCTTGAAAGTGGTGTGGAAGGAGCGGATCCGGCGCCGGCTGTTGCGGATTCCGCCACGAAGGAATCCGGCCCCATCCAAAGCTCAGGCTGCGGTCCTCATGGGCCTTCTGGATGGCGGGGGCGAGCCCTCTTTCCTGCTGACCAAGCGAACCCGGGAAGTCGCGACCCACAAGGGGCAGATCTGCTTTCCGGGAGGCGTGGAGGAGGCTGGCGATCGCTCCCTCTGGCAGACTGCTCTGAGGGAGACCGGAGAGGAAGTCGGGATCGAGCCGGAGTATGTGGAGCTACTGGGCCGGTTTCACGATTACCAGGCCGTGACCGACACCCACGTCGCCTGCTACGTGGGATACTTGAAGCCGGGATTCTCCTTGATTCCCAGTCCCGCGGAAGTGGAACGAGTCCTGCAAGTGCCCTACGCCTTCTTTCGCGACACCCGTCCCCGGGTGGAAACCCGGCATCGCGGAGGCCGTCCGTTTCCGGTCTATTTCTTTAACTACCAAGGCGACTCCGTCTGGGGATTGACCGCGCGCATGATCAAGGATCTGCTGGACGCGCTGGGAGACTGGCGGTAGGGGCAACCCTTGTGGTTGCCCTCCTCCCTTGTGGTTGTCTTGTGACGGTCTCCCCAGCGGACGGTGCAGTCGGAATCCACCGTAGATTCCGGCCACGCGCTGGTCAAGCAACCGGCATTGGGCGATGCGCGGCTTTGAGCCGGCTCGCCAGGTGGTCGATGATGAGTCTCGCCTGGGTGACGCCTTGTTGGATCAGGAACGTGGAATTGGTCCCGTAGCTCTTGTTGCCCACGATGAAGAAGTCGGGTTCGGGATTCCTCAGGAGGTCGAGGTCCGGGCCGGCCTGATCGCCGCAATCGCCCGATCCACCCAGCAGGCTGGCCGCCAGCTTGATGGGACCGGAGGTGGCGTAACATTCGTGGACTTGAAGCTGCCGGTAGATGGAGTTGTCGGGCTCGAATCCCACGTGGGAGACGATCTCGTCCACCTCGATCTCCCGCCGCTTCCGGTCTCCGTTCCGAGTTCCGTCAACCACGACCCGGAAGGGACCCTGCGGGGACCACGACAGAATCTCATCCACCATGGAGCTTCCCAGATACGACAGCCAGGAGGGTGGACGCTGGGCCAGTGAATTGGCCAACGCGGCGATCTGGTCCCGGTAGGGAAAGGGATCGTCCCGATACCGCTCGTAAGGGGTGGTCTGGGGCGAGGAATTGACCCAGAAAACCCGGGTGCGGGGCGCCGTCTCCGCCAGCTTTTGGAGGGCCTCGAGGGTCGTTGCCGCCGAGTAGCCGCCGCCCACCAGCAGCACGCGGCGACCGGCGAACCGGGAACGTTGGTTCCCACTCACGTCCACCATTTGCCGGTGAAAATGATCCGGGGCAGCCTGTTGTGCCTCGCACTCGCCGGGCGCGGCGATATTGCCGTTGCCCAAGTACTGGGGACAGGAATAGACCCCCGAGGCGTCGACGACGGATCGGGATCTGTGGATCGAACTCCGTCCTCCTTGCTCTACCAGCAATCTGAAGGGGTGATGAGAACGCTCCGGCTTGCCCAGGAGATCCTTTTTGCCCAACCCCTCCCGTCCCACCGACCGGACGGTGATCCCCTCCAGAATCCGGCCCGAGAGTTGAGGAGTCCGGGCCAGCGGCTTCAGGTACGTCTCGACCATTTCGGCACCGGTCGGGTAGCTGTCCGGTGGCGGAAGGGAGAGCTTCGGAAAGGCGGCTCTGATCAGCTCCAGGCCCCACTGCGAGTGGTTCGATCGAAAGGGACTGAACAGTCGAACGTGACCCCACTGGGAGAGGTGGTGTCCCACCGCCTCTTTCTCGAGGACGACGACGTTCAGACCGGCCAGAGCGGCTCGACTGGCCGCTTCCATGCCGATGGGACCGGCGCCGATGATGGCAAGATCGCTCGTGGCGGGAAGGGAGTTTCTCCTCAATTCTTGCCTTTACGTGTCAGCGGCGGCTCTCCAGCCGCGGTTCCGGGTCGGCGATGAAGAGGGGGACAGGAATGTCCCCCCTCCCAGGGCGCCCCTACGGTTTTCCTAGAAGCCGTAGGCACCGAACAGCTTGTAGCTCTTGGGAATCCGCCCCAGAAAGAAGGCCGTGGCGACAAGATACCGGTTCCTGTCGGCAGCTGAAGAGGCCTGGTGGCAGTCCGCCGCCACCTTGACCAGAAGGATGTCGTCTCCGCCGCACACGTGCCCGTCGTTCTTGACGGCCAGATCCATCAGAGTCGTCGCCAAGCCGGCGCCGTTCTCGGATTCCCGGTCCAGAATGACTTTGGCCGCTGTAGCGGACGCGTATGGATCCGAATGGCTGACGACACTTCGTAGGACCTTGGTGGCATCTGTGGGAAGCAAATGGCCGGGGAGCTGATCCAGAACCCGGTTCTCACCGCCTTCGGAGCTCTTCGTCGAGGCCCGGTGGATCAGGGCGGCTCCCAGGAGCAGCGCGAAGGTCCGGCGGTGAGGCTCCACCAGATTCGCCCAGTCTCGCAAGAAGTACACGAAGTTCAAGGCGCGTGCCGGGTCCGGCCAATGACCGGTCCGGGAGTTGGCCACGGCCTGGGCCGCAGTCAGGAGCAGCACGTCCCGAATCGCTTCCACACTGGCGCCGGATTGACCCAGTCGCATCACGGCATCCAACGCCTCTTCGATCGATTCTCCGAAGAGGCATGTCTGCTCGAAACGGGCGCGAAACTCCTCGGAAACCGTCCCGCTGTTCTTCAAGGCCGCGGTCAGGGGATTGGCCTGCCAGTATTCCCGGACCTGGGCCGACAGGTGTTTCTCCCGGGGGCCGGCCACCAGGAAATGGAGTGCAGGGAAGAGGATCGCTTCCAGGTTCTTCCACTGGAGCGACTGAGCCAGTTTCCAGGCCTGGAGCAGATAGAGAAATTTGAATCCTCCATGAACCGTATCGGCCAGGGCGTAAGATAGTCCCTGCGACCGAAAAAAGTCCCGGTCCGAGGGGCTGGCAAGAAATCCCTTGGCCCATGCGAGCGAAGCGGGAACGTCGGCCGACGCGGCCGCCTGGGTGAAGTGGTGCCAGCGCTTCTCCAGGCTCTCGTGGTTGCGGGCCTCGATCTTGTCCAGCTCCCAAGGAGTCCGCTTCCGCTCCCTGGCGGCGCTCCAGGTCTGCTGAACGTAGGGGCGCCACCCGGTTTCCGCAGGCAGAATGGTCTGGGCCTCGGTGGCCGCCATGATTCCGAAGAAGCCGCGCGGAACCGAATCGCCGTAGTAGTTCTCATACAAGCGGGTGGGAAGGTAACCCGCCACCGCCTCCACGAAATCGGCGGGAGCCGAGAAATGGTTCTGAGCCTCCTTCATGCAGCCCGAAAACTCCTTTGGGCTCGACGCTTCCAGGAGGCGTTCCATGATTTCGGTCATCTTCGAATAACTCCTTCGAGGGAATAATGGACGAGTCAGGAACCCGCTCCCGGCACCTCTATGGGCGCTTCAGGGCCCAAATCCGCGCCTCAAAGTGGGCAATTTCATGATACGGAATCGGCCCGTCGATCACAACTTTTCCGGCCCTCCGGAGGGTGGAGTCCGGGCTGTCCCGAGGGCTTTCCGGCTTGTTGGGGAAGAGGGCCGTATTGTAGAATTCCGACCATGTCCAGGGGCAGGAAAACGGTTGCGGTCAAGGTGGGAGATGTCACGGTCGGTGGCGATGCGCCCATCGTGGTCCAGTCCATGACCAATACGGATACCGCCGACGTGGGGGCCACGTTCCGTCAAATCCGGGAGCTTGCAGCGGCCGGCTCCGAGTTGGTGCGGATCACCGTCAACAGCAATGCCGCGGCCCGGTCGGTCGGCGAAATCGTGCGCCGGCTGAGAGACGAAGGGAACGACGTACCCATAGTGGGAGATTTCCACTACAACGGCCATCTGCTCCTCGGCCATCATCCCGACTGCGCCCGGTCCCTGAGCAAGTTCCGGATCAACCCCGGCAACGTGGGAAAGGGCCGCTATCGCGACCAGAACTTCCGGCGGCTGATTCAGCTGGCGCTGGAATATGACAAGCCGGTTCGCATCGGAGTCAACTGGGGCTCGTTGGACCAGGATCTGCTGTCACGGCTCATGGAGGTCAACGCAGCCCGGGCCGAGCCCAGGAGCGCCGCCGCGGTGCTCGAGGAGGCCATCGTCGCGAGTGCCCTGGAGTCCGCGGAGCTGGCCCGGGAATACGGCCTTCCCAAGAATCGCATCATTCTGAGCGCCAAGGTGTCCTCGGCGCCCGAGCTGATCCGGATCTATCGAGTTCTGGGGCGGTCTTGTGATTACCCTCTGCATCTGGGGCTGACGGAAGCGGGGATGGGGAGTCGCGGAATCGTGGCCAGTTCGGCAGCTCTGGGCGTTCTGTTGCACGACGGAATCGGAGAGACCATTCGTGTGAGTCTGACTCCGCTGCCCGGAGCCAGCAGAACCAAGGAAGTTCGTGTGGCCCAGCAGATTCTCCAATCCCTGAACCTTCGCAGCTTCACCCCCCAGGTCAGTGCCTGTCCCGGCTGCGGTCGGACCACCAGCAGCTTCTTCCAGGAATTGGCGGAACGAATCGAACATCACCTGCGTCTTAGGATGGTGGACTGGAAGCAACTCTATCCGGGCGTCGAGGACCTCAAGGTGGCGGTCATGGGTTGCATCGTCAACGGCCCCGGGGAGTCCAAGCATGCGGATATCGGTATTTCGCTGCCGGGGAGCGGCGAAGAGCCGAAGGCGCCGGTCTACATGGACGGAAGGCAGTTCACGACGCTGCGGGGAGATGGGATCCCCGACCGGTTCATTCGGATACTGGAAGATTATGTAACGGATCGGTACGGTGCCTCTCGAGAAGTTTCGAGGAGCACCAGTCTGAGTCCGACGTAGCGTGTCAAGTCGGGAGCCGCCACCGGCGGTTCCTGAAGATTCTTCATTCCCAGAGAAATTTCCCAGGAGATTGGACACAGATGATCGAGGCGGAACATCTGACCAAACGATATGGCCTGCTGGCGGCCATCGAGGACGTGAGCTTCCAGGTTCGACAGGGAGAGATCCTTGGATTTCTGGGTCCCAACGGAGCCGGGAAGACCACCACCATGCGGATTCTGGCCGGCTTCTTCCCGGCGACACAGGGACGGGCAGTGGTGGCCGGCTACGATGTCTTCGAGCATCCGCTGGAGGCCAAGAGCCGGGTGGGTTACCTGCCGGAGAGTCCACCTCTGTACACCGAAATGACGGTGGACAGCTACCTTCGATTCGTGGCCACGATCAAGGGACTGGCCAGCTCCGACACGCCGGGCCGAATGGAGATCGTCAAGGAACGGTGCGGACTGTCGGGTCAGGGCGAACGTTTGATCAAGCACCTGTCCAAGGGATACCGGCAACGGGTCGGATTAGCTCAGGCCCTGATCCACGACCCGGACGTCCTGATTCTGGACGAACCGACCATCGGTTTGGACCCCAAACAGATCATCGAGTTCCGGGACCTCATCGGCAGTCTCCGGGGTGAGCACACCATCATCCTCTCCACTCACATACTGCCCGAAGTGAGCATGACCTGCGACCGGGTCATCATCATCAGCCGCGGACGCATCGTGGCCGTCGATACTCCCCAGAACCTGACCAGCCAGGTGCAGGGCGGGGAACAGATCGACCTGACGGTGGGCGGGGACACCGGCCGTGTGACGGAGCTCCTGAGTGCCCTCCCCCACGTGAGAAGAGTGGCGGTCGAAGAGACCGGGAACGGCCTTTCGTCCGTGTTGGTGGAGGCGGACGGTCAGGCCGAGATCCGCCACGCGGTGGCCCGCCAGGTGATTCGGGGGGGACTCGATCTCTATGAGTTGAAGGTCCGGTCCGTCAGCCTGGAGGACGTCTTCGTCGAGTTGACGACCGAGGAAGAAACGTCGGAGGGAACCATCCGGGAAGGGGACGATCTGGAGCCGGAGGGGGAGGTGGCATCGTGAGAAACTACTTCGCCATCGTCAGCAAGGAACTGTATGGTTTCTTCGTCAGTCCCATCGCCTACGCCGTGCTGGGCGTTTTCTTCGCCGTATCTGGCTATTTCTTCTTCGGGATCACCACCTCCATCATCGAGAGGATTCAGCAAATGGGATTCCAAGCCCAACAGTTCGGGTCCGCACCGCCCCCGGTGGATGCGTTCTCCGTGATCATGAGCCAAATCTTGAGCGTCATCAGCACCATATTTCTGCTCGTCATGCCCCTGATCACCATGGGCGTCTTCGCGGAAGAGAAGAGGCGGGGCACCGTCGAGCTCCTTTTCACCTCACCGCTGACCCACCTGCAGCTGATTCTCGGCAAGTTCACGGCGGTCATGGTCTTCCTTCTGGTGATGCTGGTCCCCACCATCCTCAGTTTGTGCCTTCTCTACTTCTACAGCGATCCGCTGCCGCCCTTGAGCCCGGTTCTCAACGGATTCCTGGGAGCCTTCCTGCTGGGCGGTGCGCTCCTGAGCCTGGGGATCTTCGCGTCCTCGCTGACCGAGAGCCAGATCGTCGCGGGCATCCTCTCCTTCGGTCTCTTCATCATCCTGTGGGTCGTGGATTGGATGGCCGGAACCGGATCGACGCTGGGCAACGAGGTCCTGCGCTACCTCTCCATCATGAACCACTACGAAGACTTCACCAAGGGAGTCCTGGACACCAGCCACGTTTTCTTCTATCTGTCGCTGATCTTCATGGGGCTCTTCCTGACTTCGGTTTCCCTGAACTCCCCGAAATGGAGGTCCTGAAGTGTTCAAGAAACTGATTCAGCCTCTGGTCTCGGCATTCGGCACCTCCGAGACCCTGATCTACGCCGGCGCGGGAGGCCTGATCGGCGGCTACTTCTACTATTCGGTCAACAATCTCTGGGACTGGAAGGCCCAGACGGCCGTTTACGGCGGCGCCGGCCTGCTGATTCTCTGGATCGTCCTGAACCTGGGGCAGTTGCGGTCGGGCTTGACCTCGCGCCGTGGGCGCCATGGCGCCGCCGCGGGCGCCTCCACGGTGCTGGTGGTCGCCATCGTTTGTCTGCTGAGTTTCCTCAATCTGCGCCACAATCGGAGAATCGACTTGACGGAGAACCAGCTTTACTCCCTTTCCAGCCAGAGCCGAAAGGTGGTCGAGGCCCTGGAAGGGGAGATCCGGATCGTGGGTTTCTTCCAGGACGAAATCCAGGCCCAAGTCTTTGAGGAGTTGATGCAGCAGTACCGATATGTCTCCACCCGGGTCAACTTTGAGGTGGTGGACCCGCAGAAGGAACCGAGCCGCGTGGCCCGGTTCGACGTGGAACGCTTTGGCCAGGTCGCCGTGGCCGGTGGAGCCCGGACCGAGATCGTGGATGATTTTGACGAGGCTAAGATCACCAACGCCATCATCAAGGTGACCCGCGAGGGACAGAAGATCGTCTACTTCTTGACGGGTCACGGAGAGCGAAGTCTGGAGGAGGCCGGCCCTGACGGGTTGTCCCAAGTCAAGGAGGCGGTCGAGAGACAGAACTACGTGGTCCGGAGCTACAACCTGGCGCAGGAGAATGCCCTGCCCGAGAATCCCGCGGTCCTGATCTCGGCCGGTCCCACGGTGAGCTTTCTCCCCAATGAAGTCAGGCTCCTGAAGGAATACCTGGAGGGCGGAGGGAAGCTGCTGCTGCTGCTGGACCCCCGGACCAGATTCTCCATGGATGATCTTCTGGCTGAGTACGGATTGGGTGTGGACGGGAACGTGGTGATCGACGCCAGCGGAGTGGGGCAACTCTTCGGCCTGGGAGTGGCCGCGCCCATCGTCTCCAGTTACGAGACCCACCCGATTACGGATGAACTGCGTGGAGTCATGACCTTTTTCCCCATGGCTCAGAGCGTGCAGGTGACCGACAGCTCGCTCGGGTACAACTCGTCCAAGCTCTTCTCCACGTCTGCACGAAGTTGGGGAGAAACGGACCTGGAGGGCGACCAGGCGGCGTTCGACGAGGACAAGGACATCCAAGGGCCCTTGGCTTTGGCGGCCGTGGCCGTAAAGACGGTTCAGGCCGGGGGTGAACCGGGAGGAGAGGAGTCTTCCCACCACGGAGAGGGCGGAGACGAGGACAGCGCCGGGGAGACGGCTCCTGAACCGGACCCTGAGGCCGGTGGAGCGAGTGATGCCGAATCCCGCGAGTCGCGCATCGTCCTGGTGGGCGATTCCGATTTCGCCACCAATGCCTACTCCACCACATCCGCCAATGGGGATTTCCTTCGGATGACGGTCAGCTGGTTGGCGGAGGATGCGGATCTGGTGGCGGTCCAGTCCAGAGATCCGGAGAACCGCAGAGTCAATCTGACCCGGAGAGAATCGACCCTGATGTTCTGGGCCACCGTCATCCTCATGCCTCTGGTGACGCTGGTCTTCGGTATGGCGGTGTGGCTCAGGCGGAAATGAAGCTCGGCGGCCCGTGAGCCGTGCCCCGGTGTCCTCCCAGGGGTGGCTCCGGATACGGGAACGGCTCCCGAGCAGTTTCCGGATGATGACCATGAAAAAGATCGGCATCCTTTTTGCTGCATTTCTGGCCCTGGTCCTCTGGGTCTACTTCTACGAGATCGAAGGCGAGAAAACGCGCCAAGCGGCCAAGGATCGGGAGGAGAGCCTTCTGCGCCTGGAACAGGACCAGATCAGTTCGGTGAGGATGGACCGGCCCGGTCAGGACTCGATTCTCCTGGAGAAGATCGGCGGGGGCTGGGCCCTCAAGGAGCCGCTGGAGGCGCCCGCCGACAAGACCAGCGTCGAGTCTCTGGTTCGCGACTTGGGGACGGCACGCATCGACCGGACTTTCGTGGAGATGGGCGCGGGACCCGAGGAGTATGGCCTGGCCGAACCCCGTCTCAAGCTGACGATCGAGGCGGGTGACGAGAGCACGGTCCTGAGCGTGGGCGGCGACGACTTCACGGGAAGCAAGGTGTACGTCCAGGTCGAAGGCGAGTCCCAGGTTCACCTGGCCTCGGACCAGCTCTTCACCACGGCCGACAAGAAGTTGATGGATTGGCGGGACAAGAAAGTGATCTCCATGGAGCGGGACAAGATCGCGACCATCGAGATTTTGCGCGCTACGGAGAAGCTCCGGCTCAAGAAGGAAGATGACAAATGGATGTTGGAATCGCCTCTTCAGGAGGCGGCCGACCAGAGTGCGGTGAGCGGTCTCCTGTCCTCTCTGGAGCTCGCCGAGGCTAAGCGGTACGTCTCCGAGGAGAGCATCGATCTGGGGCGCTACGGGTTGGAGAAACCGCAGTTGTCGGTCCGCTTCCAGCAGGAGGGTCAGGAGCAGTGGGAAACCCTCGAGCTGGGCAACGAATTCGAGGAAGCCGAGGACCAGTATCTGGCGCGCAATCCCGCTCGTTCTCCCGTCTTCAGCATCGGCAAGGAGATCCGGGACAAGCTGGTCCAGGACTTGTGGGAGTTTCGTGACAAAGACGTCATCGACGTCGACCAGGATGATATCGCGGCAGTCGTCGTGAAGATCGGAGACCAGGAGATCCATGCTCGCCGTGAAGATTACAAGTGGATCCTGGAAAAACCGGAGCAGCAGAAGGATAAAGAGGCCCTGGCCTACAAGTTCTGGTACCCCATGGACGACATCAAGTTCGAGTCCATCGACGCCGATTCCGTCAAGGCGGGGACGGATCTTCCTCAGCCTCAGGTCCGGGTCCGGATCGAGCTGAAGGATGGGTCGATCCGGAACTTCCAGTTTGCTCACGAGGGGAATCGCTACGTGGCCCGAAAGCTGGAATCGGGCCGCACCGGCGCCATCTCCGAGGAAGCTTTCGAAAAGATCCAGTTCAAGGTGGACGACATCGTTTAAGCCCGGGACGGCCGGGCTCATCCCGGCGCGCTCCCCGCCGCCTTTCGCGGCAGGCCTGACCAAATTGCTGCCGGAATTGCCATGAACGTCGGCATCACCTGCTACCCGACCTACGGCGGAAGCGGCATCGTGGCGACCGAATTGGCCCAGTGTCTGGCCCGGAGGGGTCACCGGGTCCATATCATCAGCTCGTCCATGCCCAGCCGCCTGCTGGAGTTGGGGGAACGCATCTTCTTCCATGAAGTGGAAGTCATGGCCTACCCCCTTTTCGAATACGTTCCCTACGACCTGGCTCTGGCCACCAAGATGGTGGAGGTGATCAAGCGGGAGAATCTGGACCTGCTGCATGTCCACTATGCGATTCCCCACGCCATCAGCGGCTACCTGGCCCGGGAGATGATTCATCCCCGCTGGGTTCCGGTGATCACAACGCTCCACGGCACCGACATCACGCTCGTGGGCCGGGACCATTCCTATCTGGCCGTCACCCAGTTCGGGCTCCGTCAGAGCGACGGGGTCACTGCAGTGAGCCACTTCCTAAAGGAGGCGACGCTCCGGGAATTCTGCAGCGAATGCGATATCCGGGTGATTCCCAACTTCGTGGACGTCGACCGCATGCAGCGGCGCTTTTCGCCCGAGATTCATCGCCGGTTTGCCCCCCGCGGCGAGAAGATCCTGGTCCACCTTTCCAATTTCCGGCCGGTCAAGCGGGTGGACGACGTCGTCCGCGTCTTTCACCGTGTCCGGCAGCAGATCCCGGCCGTCCTGCTCATGATCGGCGACGGCGTCGAGCGATCCAACGCCCAGTACCTGGCCAGCGAGCTGGGCCTCGGCGACTCGGTCTTCTTCGTCGGCATGGTGGACGCCATCGAGAACTACCTTTCGGTCTGCGACCTCATGCTGCTTCCCAGCGAGACCGAGAGCTTCGGGCTGGCGGCGCTGGAGGCCATGGCCTGCGGGGTTCCGGTGGTAGCCACACGCGTGGGCGGGGTCCCGGAGTTGATCCAGGAAGGGGTGACCGGCCTTCTCTACCCGGTGGGTGACGTGGACGGCATGGCCCGGGGGGCCGTGAGCCTTCTCGAGGAAGGGCGGCTTCGAGAGCTCAGGATCCAATGCCGGGAGCGGGCCCAGAACTATTCGGCCCAGCAGGTCGCCCCTCTCTATGAATCCTTCTACCGGGAAACGATCGAACGTGGGTTCCGGTCTGATCGAGGACGGCGATGAGGCGGGCAGTTTGGAGTCACTCGCTGCCGGGATGCAAGGCTTTCAGAGGATCAAGACGTTCTCGTACGGCAGGCCCCACCTTCGGGTGCCAAATGGAAACCGACCACAGACAGCCAGTAGCATATCCAGTAGTATTTTATGTAGTATCGAGAGATGAAACTCAGCATCAGCCTTCGGGAAGAAGACGTCGGCTTCGTTGACCACTATGCCCGCGCACAAGGCATCAAGTCGCGGTCCGCAGTGGTGCGGACAGCCCTGCATCTATTGCGTACCATGGATCTCGCCCGCGATTACGCGGCCGCGTGGGAGGAATGGAATGCCGATGACGACGCTGATGCATGGGAACGTTCAGCCACCGACGGATTGAAACCTTGAACCGATTGGAACAGTTGCGTCGGGGCGATATCTGGACAGTTGACTTCAGCATCCCCGCAGGCGCCGAGGCGGCCTATCGCCGACCAGCGGTGGTCGTGAGCAACAACGGAGCCAACCAGAGTGCAGCCGCCCTGGGACGTGGAGTCGTTACCGTGGTTCCCGTGACCGGCAATGTAAGCAAGGTGTACCCGTTTCAGGTCCGACTACACGCCCGTGCCTGTGGTCTGCGACGTGACTCGAAGGCCCAGGCGGAACAGGTTCGGGCCGTCGCTGTAGAACGCCTCCAAGCTCGCATCGGTCGAGTAGCGTTGCAGCTTATGAACGAGATCGACAACGCTCTCCGTCTGCATCTCGATCTGTGAGGGTCAGGGCAAACACTCCACCGGAGGAGTTTGGCACCTATGCCGCACAGGCGCCATGAGGACGAGCCCTGATCAGCGGCAAAGTGCAGCCGATATTGGCTGCACTTTGCCCATGGTTATCGGGGCATTCGACCGGTGCTGCATCCCCCTCACGATAGTATTCGGGTGCCCACAAGAGTCGCCCCTGCCAGAGTTTCTCCCAATGTCTTCATGGCTTGCCGTCGCGATGTGGCGGGAATTCCTCAACGCTTGGCCAGAAGGCTGCAGATCTGGTCGATTCCGCGGCGGGCGTTGTAGTGGCCGAAGCGGTGGTCGTTGACCAGGATGGAAAAGGCCAACAGTTCCGAGGATCGGGACTGGACATAGCCGCCCAGGGTGATGGCATTGGAAAGGGTCCCGGTCTTGGCGAAGACGCGGTTGGCTGCGGGCGTTCCCCCCATTCGCCCTCTGAGCGTGCCGTTCCTGCCGGCAACGGGCAAGCTCCCCAGGAAGAAGGGGAAGAAGGACTTTCCCGCTACGTGCCGAAGTAACAGCGATTGCGCCCGGGGTGTGATCAGGTTCTGCTCCGAAAGCCCGGACCCGTCCTGAAGGTCGGTGAGGCGCAAGGGGACCCCCGCTTCCCGAAGCAGTTCGTAAACCACTTCCAGTCCACCCGAATCGCTGCCTCGGCCCTTGACGACGGCGCCCAGGGTCCGGAGCAGGATCTCGGCGTAGAGATTGTGACTCTCCTTATTGACCCGAAAGATGACTTCGATCAGAGGCGGGGACTCGTGGACGTAGATTCCCTTCGTTTCCATGCCGTCTGTGGGCGCGATGTGACGGGAGCGGACCGAGCCTCCGACCCGAATACCCCGCTTGCGAAGACGGTCCCTCAAGAGTGTTGCCGTATACAGGGCGGGATCCTCCATCGTGATCCGGCGAGTCCAGCCTGGACTGTTGACGGGGATTTGGCCACCGATGACCGCCTTGTGATTTCCCAGGGATCGGTAGAGGTACCCAGTGGCCTGCGGACCATCCGCGACGGTCGTGCCCATGTTGACCAGTTGAAAAAGGGAGTTGGACGGGTAGCTGGAAAGACGGATGGGCTGTCCGGTCCGTCTGCCGGGACGGGCCACCAGATTCAGGAGGTTGTCATAGAAGGATAGGGCGGAGACTCGAGGGGCGTAGTGGTATTCCAGGTCCTTCTTGTTCCATCCTCGCCCGTGGGGTGCATAGGAAAAGAAGGAGTCGTCGCCTACCACGTCCCCTTGGATCAGGCGGATGCCGGCCCGTTCCACCTCCCGGGCCATGTTGTCCAGATGTTGGAAAATGTGTCCGGAACCCAGATTGTTGGCCAAGCCGGGATCTCCTCCCCCGATCAGGACCAGGTCTCCGGTCAGAACCCCGTTTTCCTGGAGTTGCCCCTCGTAGCCGAGGCGGGTCTCGAATCGGAAGTTGGGCCCCAGACGGTCCAGAATCGCCGTCGTCGTGAAGACCTTCATGTTGCTGGCCGGAATGAAGTACTTCAGGGGATTCCGGGAATAGAGAACGGCTCCTCCGTCGACGTAGCGCACATCGACTCCCCACGAGGCCCGGCGGTACCGCTTGCTGTCCAGCAGGGCGTCGATCTTCCGCGTCAGGTCGGGATCGGGCCGGCGCGTGCTTTCGGCAATCTCCGGCTGATAACTTGGGGCGGCCGGAGGCGGGCCGGCGTCCGCTTCAACTGCAGCGGGCGCCGTCTGGGAGGGTAGCGCCGGTTTCGACCCGGTTCCGACCCAAAGGGCGAGACCGATGGAGATTGCCGCCAAGAGTCCCAGGACTCCGGCGCGGGAGAGCCGGAGTCGCCAGCCGTCCAACAGGTGATGGCCTTTTCGCCTCGGATCCGAAGGACTCCATTCCCAGGGGCGGTCCCGAATAGTCCGGCGAAACATCGCCAGCGCCATCTCGCCGCGCCGGACAAACCAATTGGCGAAAAGCCGCCTGTTTCGTGAAAGGCGGGCCAGCGGCGTTCTCATACTCTCTGGTCTATCCCCCTGGTTCTCCGGCGACCCTGGGGTCAACTGACGACGTGCCCCATCCGGCTCCATCGGGTCCGGGTCACGAAAAAGACGATCCTCTCCAGGTAAAGACCGAGCATCTCGGGGATCGAGGTCTTCAGATACGCATTCGACTCGTCCTCGTATGACCAGAAGACGATCAGAGGTCGCCCCACGATATGGCTTCGGGGCAGAAATCCAAAGTAGCGGCTGTCGGCGCTGTCGTCCCGGTTGTCCCCCATGACGAAATAGCTGTCGTCCGGAATCGTGATGGGGTTCGTATTGTCTCGACGGTCGCCCCGATGCGGATCGTGCGGAAAGTTCCGCCCCGCTTCAAAGGTGGAATCGCGGTGCACCTTGTAGGGTTCATCCAAGGGCGATCCGTTGATATGGACCGTTCCTCCGCGAATCTCCAACTCTTCACCGGGCAGCCCGATCGCGCGTTTCACGTAGAGGGTGTCCGGATTGTTGGGGAACTTGAAGACGACGATGTCGGCCCGTTTGATCTCGCGCTCGGGGGCGAGCGGGATTCCCGGCTTGTAACCGTTGCGAAAGCTGAACTTGTCGATCAGCAGGCGGTCTCCCACCAGGATCGTGGGCTCCATGGACGGCGTGGGGACCGTCATCGGATGAACCACGAACGTGGTGACGAAGAGCGCGAAGATGGTGCAGACGACGGTGGTGACGAAGTACTCCCGCAGGGTGTTCTCCTGCTTGGCGGGCGTTTCCTGATGCTCTTCCTTTTTCATGCTGCTGCGGCCGGAATGGGTCACGACCTGGCGCGCCGGGACGCTCTCGGGATTCGACCACGGTCACGCGGCCGGAAAACGAACCCGGGCAAGTCCCGAAAAACGCCGCCGAGTATACCAGCCGATGGTGATGGCCGCACGGTACGGCGCCGGCTCCGGGTCCGGGACGACGTCGTTATCCGATCTTCCAGTACGGCGGCTCCCGGGTGCGAGTCGCCGCGCAATAGAGTGCGACCCGCGTCCGATCCGGGCAGAGTCGAAGCAGTGCGGCAGGACTTTTCCCCGTAATCGGGTCTCTGAAGCAGGGTAGGACCTCGTTCAAGGGGACCAGGACGAACTTCCGGTTCCGGAGTCTGGGATGGGGGATCTGGAGGTGCCGCTGTTGGACGATCTCCTGTTTGAAATAGAGGATGTCGATGTCGATGTGGCGCGGTCCCTTGGGAACTTCGCGTGAACGGCCCAGAGAGGCCTCGACGTCCAGGCAGGTGACCAGCAGTTCCGCAGGGGACTGGCGAGTCTCCACCTGGCTGACCAGGTTCAGGAAGAGGCCCTGGTCCACGACGCCCACCGGTTCGGTCTCGTACACCGAAGAACAGAGCACCGGGTCCACGCCCTGTTCATTCAATTGGTTCAAGGCGCGGGCCAGGTAGTCCTCCCGGCTGCCCAAATTGGACCCGAGAGAAAGCAGGATGGCGGACTCGGTGGGAGAAATCGTCAGAAAACGCTCCGGGGCTGTTTGATGGTCCCAATGGTCCCGATTCCTTTGAGGTAAAAGGAAAACCGGATCTGGTTCTCCTGGCGCACTCCCACGTTGAACCCCACGAAATCAAGAGACACGCCGCAGCAGTCCCAGAAATAGTTGAGGCGGGTGCGGTAATTCAGGAATCGGGCGGAGTGGACGTCGTAGCTGAGGGTGCTGGACAGGGACGCGCCCCGGTTCAGGCGTCCCAAGGCGATCTGTCCCTGGACCTGGTTGGTCTGGATCGTGCCGGGCTCCAGCTCCCGAGTCACGAAGTAGGCAGTGCCCAGAAGGAATCGCTCGCTGTGGACGAATCCCATGACCGCGACGTTTCGGACGCGGTGAAAGTCGGGATCGTAATCTGCGCGGACATCAAAGTTGACACGGGGTTCCGGGGTGACGCGCGCCACCGCCGCGATCGGAGAATAACCTCTTCGCATACCCCCAAAGGGAAATCCGGTGAGGGAGTGGAAAGAGAGAAACTGGTTGACGGCGCCGGCTCGGAACGCACCGCCGAAGTCGGGATCCAGAAAGTGCTTCTGGACCAGCTTGAGCGCCATCCATTCCTGCGTCTGGGAGCCGTGCGGGGTCTGGCGCTTGACGAAGAAGCGGTTGAAGAGTCCGTACTCGACTTCATTGGTATCGGTGATGGAATCCAGATGGTCGAAGCGGAGGAGCCGATCGAACTGGTCGATGCCAGTTCGGTACTGATATCGGAATATCGGCTCGATCAGGTGCTTCATGGACCCGCCCCGCGAAGCATCGCCGTAGATCCGCGAGAGGCCCCATCCCTTCAGATCCAGAGTCAGTTCGGCATATCGGCGCGAGAAGCTCTCTTCGCTGAACCCCTCGGGGGACTCGCCGCCGCCGGCCTCGGCCAGACTGTTCCCGTAAAAGGTCTCCCGTAGACCCAGCCTCGGAGTCAGTCGCAGGCCCTGGACCAGAGGAAGGGACATATAGATTTGGGGAAAGAAGTCGAGGCGTTGGGTCAGGCCCGAGGTCTTCAGCAGCGAATCACGCCGCGTCAGCCCCTCGGCCGAGGTGTCCAGATCCAGATAAATGGGAGTCCCCCGAAATCTATGGCCGCTCAGCCGGTACTGGGCGCCTGGAACGCTCTGAACGACGACGTTTCCCTCCGGAAAGAAAGTCTCTTCCCGGGAAAAGGAGACGTTGAGACTCCTGGCACCTTGGTTCCTGGTCAAAAAGAGGGTGGAGCTTTCCGTGGGCCGGGTGGCGGTGAAGAAGTTGTCCGAGAACACCTGCCGGAATAGGAAACTGGAGACGAAGTTGAAATCGGCCACCGCCCGGTAGCCGTTTCCGAACCTGGTCTCGCCCTGGCCGTTGAGGCTGGCGCCTCCCTGGCCCAGGCTGTCTTTGATCAAGTACCCGTCCAACTCCAGAGAACTGGTCTGGTTGGGCCGGGTCCGGAGGGCGAAGCCGTGGCCGAAGCCACGCTTCGAGTAATAGTCCTCATGGAAGATGATGTCGGTGCTCCGGCCCAGGACCAGGTAGACCGACTGGCTCAAACGCCTGCCCTTGTTGTCGGAGGCGCCGGTGCTGGGAAGCAGAAATCCACTGGAGCGCTCCTTCTTCTCGGTGGGAATCGACATGAAGGGGAAATAAAACACCGGGATGTTCTTGATCTTGAAGAAGGTGTGGTGAATCCGAGCCCTCTCGCCGCTCTTGATGGTTCCCTTCTTGACGGTGAAGCTCCACTTGGGGACGGCTTCCCGGCAGGCGGTCAGAAAGCCGTTGCGCGCCTCGTAGCTGTCGGGACCGGTCTTGAGAAGGGTCTCGGCTTGGACCAGGATGTTCCTGTCGGTGGAGCCCTCCACTTGCCTCAGAATCCCAGTCTGCGTCTCCAGGTTCAGCTCCCCGTCGGCGCCCTTGAGCCGGAGGTCGCCCCGTTTCACTTCGAAACTCTCCAGGATCCGGAGCTGGCCGGTGCGGGAGTCATAGGTCATCCTCCCGGCTTCGATGGTGCCGTCCTGGTGGGTAATGACGACCTGCCCTTCGGCGACCCAGAGATCTTTCGACTCCCGGGCGATCCGGTCGGCCTCGATGGTGACGGTGCCGCTCTCGGCCACGAGTTCGACCCTTGCCCGATCCCGGGATTGCCCCATGGCAGGGAGAATCAAAAGCAGTAGGAGTCCCACGGCTGACACGGGTCAAAGATAGCAGCAGAATTGCTCGGGCGTCCGTTTCGGAGTTCCCGGGGGGCGCCGGATCCCGATCTGGAACGGCCCTGAGACGGTGTGCTAACCTTTGCCTCAACATGGCAGAGAAGAAGGATCCGGGAAATCGGGAGAAATGGCCCTCCTACAGCATGGTCGAGTCCCGGATGCGGAAGATCTACTTCAGGTTCTACCAGGAGACCTACAAGGCTTCTCCCATCAACCGCAAGCAGAAGGAACTGATCGCCATCGCCGCATCCCTGGGATTCAAGTGCGAGGGTTGTCTGGACGGTCATCTCCGGAAGGCGCTCAAATACGGCGCCACCCCCGAAGAGATCAGCGAGACCATATCCATTGCCATGGGTGTCGCCGCGGCTTCCGTCGTAGACCAGACGGACCAGGCCGCGGAGCGCCTGCAGGTGAAGCACTTCGACTAGGAGCCTGCGCCGCAGAAATTGATCTACTGCGAAAGCGGTAGAATCGGCCCATATTTCCCCGATTTCTCGGCGAATAGAACAACTATGCACCTCCAAATCGAGAAAATCCGGCCTCGATTCCCCACTTTCTCGCTACGATCATTTCTACCGCGCAGACTGCTAGGAAGAGAAATTTCCCAACTGCATAATTGCCGGATTGGGGCCTCTGATACTCCCGAGATCCGGCTAAACTCGAACCCCAGATCAAACTCCACCCGCAACCGGAATCGCGACGCTGCGGCTTCGGTCGCGAACTGTCAGTTCAATGCCTTCACCCAGCAGTGACTTATCCGAAAGGCGTTGGGGAGAGCAACGGAAACGTCTGGTTAGCTGGATACGTCGCCAGTTGATGGGCCCCGCGCATGGTGGTCGCCTGCAGGGATCCCCGCTTGAGCGGTATCCCACGGGCGTTCTGCATCCCGTGGAACCAGGATTCTCGGGCCTCGATCCGGCCAATCCGGAGGACGACGAGGAGCACGAGACGCCTGTCGTAGATGGCGAGGCCGCCGAACGGAATCTGGCGCAACCGGTTCGGCGAAGGCGTTATGTGCCCCCGTCTTCCGTCAGTTTTTCGTTTTTTGTTCGCTCCGATGACGACCTGAGCCTGCGCATCACGGCTTCCGCCGCAATTTACGAACGGACGGGTGAAAGGGATTCTCGAGGACGTTTCCTGAGGCACGAGTACAGGCGCAAGTCCCTCGAATACGCAATGGAATGGCCCGGGGGCGACCCCACGCTGCCCAAAGACGTGCTCCTTGAAGTGCGCGAGCGGACACACGGAGACGGCCGCATCCTCACCGTGGTCTTCGCGAATTGCCGAGAGCCGGCCCGATTCAACGAGGACCGAGACCACCGCTGCCTGTTCGAGGCGGGTCTGGAAGTGGAGGTCGTAAACGGGGAGGTGGCGGAGTACCCGCGCGTGGACCCGGGTCTGCTCACCGAAGAGGAGCGGGAACTCGAACTGCAGTATCGGCACAAGCGCATCTATGCGGTGGGTCACGGCGCGGCGGTGGACTGGTCCGTGAAACCGGGGACACCCCCCAGGATCTGGACCGAATTCATGCCGGAGGTGGACGTTCCCCTGGTGACGGTCGACGCCCAGGGTGTCGATGCGGACGTTCTGGTCATGCAGGACCTCGCCGAAGCCCCTTGGGACGTGGTCCTCGACCGGCTCGACGCTTTCGTGGATGGATACCAGCGCTGGATCAGGGAACAGTCTCGGGAGGCCGAGGGACTGGAAACCGCCGTGGAACGGGCCACCGCCGAGCGTATCTGCGGGCGGATGGCCACGGCCCGGAAGCGCATGCGCCGCGGTGTGGCGCTACTCCGCACCGACGCCGGAGCGAAGTTTGCATTCCGCCAAGCCAATCGGGCGATGCTGGCACAGATGCAACAACAGGAGCGCAACCGGAATGATAACAAGTGGGATCGAAGGAAGGACTCGCGGGAGTACCGGTGGCGACCGTTCCAGCTGGCCTTTCTGCTGGGCGTCATCGAGTCCACGGTTCGGGAGGAGGACGACTTCCGCGGCGTTTTGGATCTGATCTGGTTTCCCACAGGCGGCGGCAAGACGGAGGCTTACCTGGGTCTGATCGCTTTCCTGATCGTGTGGCGGCGATTGCGACATGGGACCCACGGCGGCGGCACGGCGGTGCTGATGCGCTATACGCTCCGCCTTTTGACGAGGCAGCAGTTCGAGCGCGCGACCCGCATCATCTGCGCTCTGGAGCTGATACGTCGGGAGGATCCGGAACGGCTGGGCGAGGAGCCCATCACCGTCGGCATCTGGGTGGGCCGGGCGGCGACTCCGAACACCTGCAGGCAGGCGAAGGGGTGCGTGGACGACCTGGCGGCGGGCGATGAGGACGCGGGTCACCAGTTCGTGCTGAGAGCGTGCCCGTGGTGCCACCATGAGTTCACCGCGCCGCGGAGCTACCGGGCGACGCTCATTGACTTCGTATTTCTGTGCCGCAATCCCGATTGCGAATTCGGTCCCGATGGCGAGTCGGCCGACCCGCGGCCCCTGCCCTGCAACGTCGTGGACGAAGTGCTGTATGAACGCCCGCCGACGCTCCTGGTCGCCACCATCGACAAGTTTGCCCGCCTGGCCTGGGAACAACGCGCCGCCGGCTTCTTCGGCAGCCCGCGGCCGGGGACCGGCTGTGCCTGCCGGCCACCGGAACTGGTGATCCAGGACGAGCTTCACCTCATCGCCGGACCCCTGGGGTCCGTGGCCGGCCTCTATGAGGCGGCATTGGAGACGATTCTGGCGCAACGCGGCGTGCGTCCCAAGTACGTCGCCTCGACGGCGACCATCCGCATGGCGCGGCAGCAGGTGAGAAGTCTGTACGGCCGAGACCTCGCCGTATTCCCGCCGCCGGGCCTCTCGGCCGACGACTCCTGGTTCGCGCGCGTGGATCACTCGCGTCCGGGCCGTCTCTACGTCGGCTATCTCGCGCCGGCGCTGGATCAGCAGCACTGTCTGGCGCCGCTGGCGGGGGCCCTGCTCGAGGCGCCGTTCTCCGTGTTTGAGGATCAGCAGGATCGGGACGATCTTCTGGAAGCTTGGTGGACTCAGGTGATCTATCATGGCAGCCTGCGCGGCGTCGGCAACAGCCACAACGCCTACGCCACCTCGGTGCGCGACTTCGTGCGGCGTCTCGATCAAGAAATAGAACAGAGGAGACGCGATCAAGGCGACGCCGACGGCGCAAGGGAGAGAACCGAAACACCCCAGAGTCTGGCGCAACTCACCAGCCTGTCCACGGCACAGCAGAATGCCCGAACCTTCGATCGTTTGAAGCTGGAGCGTGGGGACCCCGATTGTCTGAACGTGGTGCTGGCCACGAACATGATCTCCGTGGGAGTGGACGTCGACCGGCTGGCGGCGATGGTCATCAACGGACAGCCGCTCACCACCGCCGAGTACGTTCAGGCGAGCAGCCGCATCGGGCGCGCCCACGTCCCGGGCCTCGTGTTCGCCAACTACTATCGCCACCAGGCGCGCAGCCTCTCCCATTACGAGAACTTCCGGCCCTACCACGAGTCCTTCTACCGTTTCGTGGAGCCGACCAGCGTGACGCCGTTCACCTATCAGGTTCGCACCCGTGCCCTGCATGCGGCCCTGGTCTCCGCCGTGCGCCACGGCTGCGACGCTTTGTGCAGGAACGAGGACGCCGGCGCATTCGACACGGAGGACGGCACGGTGAAGGCCGTGATCGAACGGCTGAAGTGCCGCAGCCGGCAAGCCGGCAAGGCCCGAGCGAGCGCCACGCTCCGCCACCTCGACCGGCTCGCAGAACGGTGGCACGAGGAGGCGCGGCGTTGCGAGCGGCAGAAGCGCCGACTGAACTACGAGGCGAAGGATGGAAGCTCCGACGGCCTGTTGCGCCAATTCGACGACCCTCCTTCTCGGGGGCTGTGGCGGACGTTGAACTCCATGCGCAACGTCGAAGACACGGGAGTGTTGCAGCGCGATGATTGACGACGCCATGCCGGTGCGCCTTTCGCACCTGTTGCGGCACTGTTCCGTGGGCGCCGTGGTCCGGGGTCCGGATCATCTGGTGACGGTGAAGGACACCTCCCTTTGGAGAGGTCACGAAGAGCGGGTGATCCGACACGTCGAACGGGTGCGCAGCACCCTTCGTATCGGCAGGAAGATCCTGTGTACGCCGCCGAAGGCCCGCATCGAGGAGGACAGGGTGTTGGGACAACCCATACCCGCAATGCGTTTTCCGGGCTGGACACGGTGCTCCAAATGCGGACTGCTGCACTATCGTCCCTGGCGGCGCGCCCGGACGAGCGAGACGGAGACACGTGGCCAGGTGCAGATCGACCCACTGCGTTGCTCGGGTCCGGGACAGGGCGGCCGGAGGGATGACGACACTCCGGTATGCGGCGGAAAACTGGAACAGACGCCCTGGGTGCTGGTTCACGAGCACGGGTATCTGGCGGATGTCCCCTGGCATGCGCTGGCGCACCACGACACCAGGCATCCGGATCAAAGTGCGTGTCGTGCGGATTGGACGAGCCCCTACCTGAAGATACGACCAGCGCCGCGAGGTTACCGAGTCGCTTGTAAGGAATGTCGAGCCTCCGGCTCGATCGGGGGGCGTTTCCCCTATTCCGTGCATGAGTGGCGGCAGCCGTGGTTCCGCGACCCTCCGCCGAGTCCGCCGGAGGGACCGGCCTGGATACTCGAGATCAACGACGTTCGCGTCCACTCGGCGGAAACCCGGACGGCGTTGGTCATTCCCCCAGAGTCCCGCATCCGCAAGGGAACCGTAGTGGACCGCTTGTACAGCAGCACGGAAAAGCAGGCGGAGATCCGGGGGGCACGAACTCGTCTACAGCGAAGGACGACACTGAAGCGAATGGCCCGCGAGTGGGGATGTGGTATCGATGAAGTCAAGGGTGCGGTCGGGGAGGTCGCACGCGGATATCCTCTTTACGGGGAACCGATCGGCGATGAAGATCTGTTCGTCGCCGAGTACCGGGCACTGATCGGAGAGATCCCGGATCTGGAAGAGGACGAGGATTTCGTCACCGAGCATCACACGCCGGCATGGACTGATCTCGGCCGGAAGCTGGAGGGCGCCGCCGCACGGCTGACCGCCGGGGTGGATCGGCTGATCGCCGTCAACCGGCTCAAGGAGATCATGGTGCTGACGGGATTCCGGCGGCTCGGAGGCCAAGTGACGCCTCCCGACCTCACCGGAAAAGCCGAATGGCTGCCAGCGCTGGAACTCTACGGTGAAGGGCTCTTCTTCACCGTACGAGAGTCGTTTCTGCGGCGCTGGGAGGAGCATGCCGGTGTCAAAGGGCGCGCCAAGGCGTTCTGCAGGCGTTTCGAAGAGTCTGACCTGCGCCTGCCTGTGGAGCCGCAACCGCAGATCTCTCCCCGCTTCCTGGCTCTCCACACGCTGGCCCACCTGATGATCCGGGAGTTGGAGAGCAAGGCCGGCTACCCCGCAGCCTCGCTGAAGGATCGCATCTACTGCGAGATCGGTCGTGACAGAGGACCTGAGCCGATGGCGGGAGTTCTGATCTACGTCGCCGTGCCGGATACGGAAGGTTCGCTCGGCGGCCTGATGAGTCAGGCGGAGCCGCGCCGCTTTCTGCGCCTACTGAGCGCGGCGGTCGAGGCGGCCTCCTGGTGTTCGCTGGATCCCGTCTGTGCCCGACAGGAGGGTCATGGCCCGGGTCTCCTGAACGGCGCGGCGTGCCACGCCTGCGCCCTGGTGCCGGAGACCAGCTGCGCCTTCGGCAACATGCTGTTGGATCGAATCTTCGTCACGGACGTCGACGGTCGTCTACCCGGGCTGTTCGATGCATCCGGGCGTGCTTTACGCTGGAATTGATATGGCGAAGCGCCGGTTCGAACTCCCCGGCGTCCAGGACCTGAGCAAGGAGCAGGAAGCGGCTCGGGTTCTGCCAAAAGAGGGCCAGCACCTGATCGTCGGCGGCCCTGGGACTGGAAAGACGGTGCTGGCGCTGATCCGAGTCCGGCGTCACGCTCGGGATCGTGACCGTCATGTGTTCCTGGTCCACAACCACCTGCTCCACCGTTCGAGCGCCCAACTGGCTGGCGAAACGCTGTCTAGCGCCACCTGGGAGAGGTGGTTTGCCGAGAAGTTCCGGGAAATTATCGGCCGACTCTTGCCCAGAGAGCCTACAGATACACCGGGTGGGTACCGAGCTGTCAACTGGCCGGCCGTTCTGGATCACGTGAAGAAGGTGACGCCAATCAAAGATGCTCCGTACCTGGTGATCGACGAAGGCCAGGATATGCCGCCCGAATTCTACCGGTCCCTGGTCAATTTGGGATTCGAACGTCTCCTCGTGACGGCGGATCAGAATCAGCAGATCACGGACGCCCACAGCAGTCGCAAGGACATCGAAACCGAGTTGGACATCGACGCAAAGGAGGTCATTGAATTGACCTGCAACTACCGCAACAGCGCGCCGGTGGCGAAGCTGGCGCACGCGTTCCAGACCGGCGATCCTGCCAGCCCGCCTCCAGGGCTGCCTGAGCGCCGGGGTGTTCCCGCATGGCTCTTCGACTATCCTCCGGAGAGCATGGGGGAGATCTGCCGGCGGATCATCCTGCTCTCTGATCGCGACCCGACCAGGTTGGTCGGGGTGCTGGCGCCCGACAACGCCGTCCGGCAACGCTATCTTGACGGATTGCGCGCCGTGGAAAGGGACATCTTGGACCATGATCTCCCAAACATCGAAACCTTCTACGGCGACCATCGGCCCGACATCCGTTTCGATGAAGGCGGGATCCTGGTGATCAACGCCCAAGCCTGCAAGGGCCTGGAGTTCGACATCGCCGTGCTGGCCGATATCGATCAGCATTCCTATCGGCCTGACGATCCAGAGCCGACAAAGAAACTTTTCTACGTCATGGTGGCCCGGGCGCAGGAACAGGTGATCCTGCTTCGACAGAGCGGAGTCGACAGTCGAATCGAAGAGATACTGCCTGACGATCCGGAAGCACTGCGGAGGATGTGTTTGAAGGAGAGGAACGGGAACTGATGACTCAGCGTAATCTGTTGAGTGACCCTGCACGACCGCCCGAATCCGTCACGCCAGGGACAGCGCCGGCAGCCGGTTACTTGGTCACCAATCACCTGAATCTGATGTACATGTTGGGCTCGGGTCTGGTGCTGCCGCCCACCGGTTTCGGGGACAAGTACTTTCGGGACACCCTCCAATGTTGCCCGGGCTGGATCCCATTGTTCACCGGCAGACCCTGCCCAGCAGCAATTGACGGATCCCTCTCCGAAGCGAAATACCTCAGACCCTGTATCGTGCAGATTTCCCTGAAGGAGTTCTCCGGCCGGGTGTTCTCCGTCGAGTCGGACAATCTTCAGGAACGTCGATTCCCGGGCGACGTGGGCAAGGCCAGGCTGCTGTTCCTGCCGGCGCCGCTTCCTGTATCGTCGATTGAGAAGATTCTGTTTCGCTCGGTGGAGGAGCGGAAGGCGTGCGGTGTGGACGCCCGGGATTTTGCCAACGTTCCCTGGACAGACTTCACGACCAGAACGGAGAAACCTCGTTTCTCGAACGCCTCGAAAGCACCTTGGCCTCCGGAGGGAGTTCCTGACGCTCGGGATACGCCGCTGAGTTTGGCGCGGGCCGCCGGCGGCATCATGGCGATGATGCGGCTGATGGGCAACCGGAGCGCGAACCAGATGCCTGCGACGGGAGAGACCCTGGGCGTTGCGGCCTGTCGCGTGGCTTTCGATCCGCCGCCGCAACGCGCGTCCGAGCTGGGGGACACGATTCTCTCGGGGCTCGGAACCTGGATGCGCTCCGGCGGCGAGCCGCGGTCGGCCACGGAATCGTTGCCCGATGTCGGCGGCCGGAATGCGTGGCGGCGGCTGTTCTGGGGCGCCGCCGGCCGACTCTCCCAGGAGACGGTCGCGGGTGACGGAGGCAATGCGGCCGCCGTGCTGCTCGACTACTTCGGCGACGCCTCGACGCGGATTCCATCCACTCTGCGAGAGCGTGTCCGGGGGCTCAGGGACGACCTCGAGTCCCTGACGGGACTGGGGAAGTTCCGAACTTCGGAGCTGTGGACGAAGTACTCGACTCCGTTGCCTCGGGCGATGTCGCTGCTGTTTCTTCGGCGAACCTGTGCCGAGCTGCTGGAATTCGAGGCTCCGGAACTGAGTGAAGAAGACTGGCTGGCAGCCGCCGTGCTGTTCGGCGCCCGTTCCGGCTGGTTGTCATTGCCGCTGTCCCTGCGGGGTGGTCCGACGGCCTCCCGGGCCGTGTCCCATCGTATGGCTGCCATGAGCCATTGGATGGCCGACACCGACTTCGACCTGGGACCGCCGCCGGAACGCCCGAAACCCCTCGCCGAGTGGTTCCTTGGCAGTTGGAACGCTCGCCAGCGTGCCGCTGCCGTGGAACTGGCCCGGGCGCAAGGATGGGATTGTCTGGAAACGCGTGTGAAGTTGGGTCACGGAGACTATCGTCTGGAAGTCGCGCGAGGTGGAATGGAGATAGTGTTCCAAGGCGAAGCCAAAGCCCTCGAAACGGCAGTTGACAGAGATCGTTTCCTGAATCTCCTCGCGGGGGAAGCAATCATCGATCCCAGGATCGAGGAGCGCTTGGTACAGGAATTGAGGCGCTGAACCCATTTCGATCATTCGACCTTTTCAGATGCATCTTGCTGGACGAAACGATATGGGGAACAGTCCTCAGAATTGACAACGCCGCCCGGTTTGGTTTAAAAAACGGTCATCGTCGGGTGGCCCCATCGTCTAGTGGCCTAGGACGCCGCCCTCTCAAGGCGGTAACACGGGTTCGACTCCCGTTGGGGCTACCATCTCTCCCTTCGTAAAAACGGATACGCGCGTCGACGTGGGATCCACCCTCTTTCCGCGCCGGCAGTTCGACCGCCGTGTAGGATGAAACGATGATGCCACGCGCCATTGTGACTTGCCTGTTGGTCATACTGTGGATCCACGTCTCTCCGGCTGAAACCGCCCGGCAGGGGGAGCCGCTGGAGCTGGGCTCGCGCCTGGAACTGTTCGTCGACGACACCCTGATCGAATCCATGCGGGGTGTGGAGCTGAAACTCCATCCCCCCCGTTCGGCCGGCAGAGTCCTTTCTTTCGATCGTCCTTGGGAAGGGGGTACGAGCGACTACATCTCGGTCTTCAAGGATGGGGACCGGTATCGCATGTACTACCGTGGCAGCACTCATGCCGCCAAGGGCCTGACCGTCTTTTCCATGCTGGAGCCGGGGGAGGTGGTCACTCCCGACCATCCGGAGTGGACCTGCTACGCCGAGAGCCGGGACGGAATCCACTGGACCCGTCCCTCTCTGGGGCTGTTCGAGTTCAATGGTTCCACGGACAACAACATCGTCTGGACCGGAGCGCACGGAGACGCATCCCACTGCTTCATGGCCTTCAAGGACGAGAATCCCCGGGCGCCCGAAGATCAACGGTACAAGGCCCTGGCCAGCTACCACACCCCGGGCCTGAAGCACGTCATGGGAGTCGTGTCTGCCGACGGGATCCACTGGCGACTCATCCAGGACGAGCCCCTCATTACACAGAAGGTGGACTGGGGAGGCGACCTGGCCTTCTGGGACTCGGAACGGGAGGAATACGTCGCCTATCTCCGGGGCCTCCGGGGCCAGAGGGTCCGGGAGGTCGTGAGGTCCACATCCCCCGACTTCATCCGCTGGACCCCACCCGAGTACATCGATGTAGGGGACACGCCGCCCGAGCACTTCTATACGAATGCCGCGAACCCCTATTTCCGAGCTCCCCACATCTTTCTGGCTTTTCCCCGGCGCATGGTCCCCTGGCGCACTCTGGAACCTTTCCGGTCCCAACGGTACGCTGGAGCATCAGATGTGGTCCTCCTCAGCAGCCGCGATGGACAACGGTGGCAGCGCACCTTCATGGAAGCCTTCATTCGGCCCGGCCGACACGTCCGGAACTGGATTCATCGCGCCAACACGCCGGCGACCGGTCTGTTGCCCACCGGGCCGGCCGAGATTTCCCTCTACCTGCAGCGGCACTACACTTTTCCCAGCGTTCACCTGGAGCGGTTCGTACTGCGCACCGACGGCTTCGCCTCCGTGAATGCCGGCGCCGCGGGAGGTGAATTCCTGACCAAACCGCTGATCTTCGAAGGCGACTCCCTGACCCTGAACTTCGCGACCTCCGCCGCCGGAAGCATTCAGGTCGAGATCCAGGACCTGTACGGCAATCCGATGCCGGGTTTCGCCCTGGAGGAATCGCCCATCTTGTGGGGGGATGAAATCGACCACGAGGTCCAGTGGGACCGGAGCCGTTCCCGGAAGACATCCGAACAATTGATGCGGAGGATCTCGGGAGACCCGGTGAGATTGCGCTTCGTGATGAAGGACGCGGATCTCTATTCCTTGAAGTTTCGATAGAATCTTCCCTCTGGCCGGTCTGAAGTCGAGTGCCCTGCCAGGATGAATTCTCAATTGGCACGGACGGTCAACTACCGAGGAACACTGCCCAAATGAACACGAAACGCCGCTTCAAATCGATTCTGGTGGGGATGGTCTGCAGTCTCTCGTGGGGGATATCCCTGTCCCAGAGTGACTCCTCCCCGGTGGTGACGCATATCTTCACCGATTGGACCAAGGTGGATCCGGGAAATGCCATCTTTCCCGTCGATCTGACCTACGTGGACGAGCACGATCGGCAACTGATCGCCAAAGTGCGCGACTACTACAAGGCCACCATGTACATCTCCGAAGGACCCACTGCTTCCCGGAGAATACGTGCCGCCAGCGGCGTGAAGATCGGCATCGAGAAGGGACGGCGGGTCGGTCCCTGGCTCAAACCGGAGAAACCTTGGGAAAGAAGCGGCATCGGGCCTAAGACCGTGCTCCACGAGGACGGCCGCTACCGTCTCTGGTATGGCTGCGGCTGGACCGTACGAGACCGCGCAGTGGTGGCCCCTGACGGCCGCTTGAAACTGGGATCGGACGGAGGAGGCTCCGGGGTGTGCTATGCGGAGTCTGAGGACGGCCTGAACTGGAAACGAGTCTCCATGGGAATGCTGGAGTTCGAGGGAAGCCGGGACAACAATCTGATTGCCTTCAACGGTCTGGCCGGAATCAACGGTCACATCTTCGTCGATCCCAACGCTCCTCCCGAGGAGCGGTACAAGACCGCCAGCCTCACCAATATCCGGTTGTTCAAGCCGAATGCCAAAAGCATGGGCGGCATCCTGGGAGCGGCCGTCTCTCCTGACGGGATCCACTGGAAACGCCTTCCCGAACCGCTCTGGGACACGTATTTCAACAACGACGGCGTTCCCAGCATCTACTTCGACGGCAAGTTGAAAAAGTACGTGATGCTGATGCGGCAGAACTATCCTCGCCGCCGCAGCATCGCCCGAGCCGAGACCTCGGATTTCCGCCGGTGGCCTCATCCCAACCTGATCCTGACTCCCGGACCCGAAGAGTCCCCCTCCGATGACTTTTACAACAATACCTACCTCCACTACCCGGGGACGGAGAACACCCACCTCATGCTGGCTTCCGTCTACCATCGGGACACGAGTCTGGTCGACCTGCGGTTGGCCACGAGTCTCGACGGCGTCGTCTGGAATTGGGTGAGCCGTGATTCCATCGTGGAGTTGGGCCGGCCGGGAGACTGGGACGGCGGCTCCATGTACGCGGTCTCCGCCATGGTGCAGCTGCGCGACGGCCGGATAGCGGTTCCCATCGTGGGATCCAGCTGGTCCCACAACGAGTGGTGGAAGGTCCGGTTCCAGAAGGATCGGAAGTGGCCTCGGGGAATCGGCTGGGCCACCTGGGAGGATGGCCGCCTGGCCGGAATCGAGGCCGGACAGGAGGGCCAGTTCACGACCCAGCGCTTCCGCTTCCAGGGCAAACCGGTGGAGGTGAACCTCAAGACTCACGGTGATTCCGGATCGGTAGCCGTCGAGTTGATGGTTGAGGGGGTTCCGGACCGGAAGGTCTATCCGGCTCAACCGATTTCGGGGAACCATCTCTGGGTTCCGCTGGTTTGGAAGGACCGGGAGGGAATCGGGAACTTGGCCGGGAAGACCGTGCGCCTGCGCTTTCAGCTCTTCAACGCCAAGGTCTTCGGATTTCGCAGCGAGGGAATGGTTGCCGTCGACCGCCTCAGGAGGCCGGTGAGCGAATAACCCGCGGTTCAGATTCGGGCCAGGAATTTCCGGGAACGGGAAGGAGAACCCTGAACCTGCTGCCTCGACCGGCAATGCTCTCCACCGAGACGGTGCCATTGTGAGCCAGCACCACTCTCTTGACGATCGAAAGGCCCAATCCGGTCCCGCCCAGTTCCCGGGAACGGGCCGTGTCGACCCGGTAGAAGCGTTCGAAGATGCGGTCCAGGTGTCGGGCCTCGATGCCGATCCCGCTGTCCTCGACCTCCAATAGGGCCTGATTCCCCTCCTGGCTCAAGCTCACCGTAACCTCGCCCATTTCAGGCGTGTATTTGAGGGCGTTTCCCACTAGGTTCGAGGTCACCAGACAGAGGCCTTCCATGTCGCCGGCGATCCACATGGGCCGATCCGGAACTTGAATGTGGAGTTGGATGCCCCGAACTTCCGCCGTCGGAATGGCTTCCTCCGCCGGAACCGCAACCGTGTCTCTCAGGTCGACGATTTCGCGGGAGACTCCCTCTTCCGATTCCATTCGGGACAGAGTAAGCAAGTCGGTCACGATGGAGGAGAGACGGAGGGACTGGTTCCGGGTCTTCCGGAGGAATCGGTCTCGCGTCTGACAGGTCATGTCCGGGTCATCCAGGATCGTTTCCACGAGAGCCTGGATGGCCGCTACGGGCGTCTTCAGTTCGTGGGAGACGTTGGCCACGAAATCCTGCCTCATGGTCTCGACCCTCAGGCGCTCCGAGATGTCGTGCATCACCACCACGGCTCCCGCCGGTGCCTGGTCGCCGTTGCGGAGCGGCGTGGCTTTCAACTCGATGGAGCGGTCTCGCGGGGACGACCTGAGCTCCAGGCTGGTGTTGACGCCTGTCCCTTCCCGGAGGGTTCTGGAAATGGTTTCTGAGATTTGAAGGATCCTCGTGGTTTCCCAAACCGGCTTGCCGAGACTGGTCGACGGATCGGCTCCCAGAATCCGACCAGCGGCTTGGTTCATATGCAGGACGCGTTCGTTCTCGTCGACGGCCACCACTCCCTCCGCCATGCCGCCGAGAATGGCCAGGAGCTGCCGGTGATCGGTTTGAAACGTCTCCATGCGTCGCTGGCAACTGCGGGCCATCCGGTTGAGTGCATCCCCCAGCTCTCCAATCTCGTCGGATCGCGCGATGGAAAGGCGCTGGCCGTAGTCACCCTTGGCCATGGACTCGGCGATGCGAGTCATGGAAACCAGGGGCCTGAGCAGGCGTCGAGCCACCAGCAACCCCAGGATCAGGGCCACCGCCGCCACGATGACAGTGCCACCCAAAACGGCCCTTCCCGATCTTCCCAACCGCTCATCGATCGCCGACAGCGGCATGGAGACGCGGATGTATCCCCCAAAGCCGGACTTCTCACCTATGGGCAGTGCCAGGGAGATCCCAGGGACCCCATGGAGGTCGCTCAATCTGGGACGGGTATCCAGGCCGTGGGAACGAGCCCGCAGAATCCCGGGCCGGTTCAGCTGGTTGTCCATCTCGGCGGGGTCCTGGTCCGAGTCCCCCAGGACGACGCCGTCGGCGCCGATGACGGTGAGACGGGCTCCCATTTCCCGGCCCAGGATGCGGAGTCGATCCTTGAGTTCCGTTGCCGATTCGTCAGCGGGACGGCGCCCGGCAAACTCCCTGAGAAGGAGGGCATGAGTCCGAAGGGAAGTCTGGATCTCCTCCAGCGAATCTTCCTTGATTCGCCGAAAGACCAGACCGCCCAGGATGGAGGCGGTCAACACGATCAGGACGAAATAGCCCAGATAGAGTTTCCACAGCAGGCGGGAACGTATCATCTACTACATGTAATCGTCGTGGAAGCGGTAGCCCACGCCCCTGACGGTCTCGACGAGATACTTGTGAGCCCCCAGCTTCCTGCGAACTGCACCGACATGGACGTCGATGTTGCGATCGTCAATGAAGGTATCTTCTCCCACCACCCGGTTCAAGAGTTGGTCCCGGGTAAAGACCCGACCCGGCTGGGACGCCAGGCAATGGAGAAGGCGAAACTCGGAAGCGGTCAGGTCGACCCGCCTCTTGGAGACTCGAAACTCGTGGCGTCCGGCGTCGATCACGACGTCACCCACGACAATTCTTTCTCGGCTCTGATGGTCCTGGAGTGGCCCCCTGCGGAGAACCGCCTTGACCCGCTCCATGAGCTCCCTGGGGCTGAAGGGCTTGGACACGTAGTCGTCGGCGCCCAGGCCCAATCCCAGGACGACGTCGCTCTCTTCTCCACGGGCCGTGACCATGATGATGGAAACGGCTCGCGTACGAGGGTCGGTCTTCATGCGGCGGCAGACCTCGACTCCGTCCAGACCGGGAAGCATCAGGTCCAACAGAACCAGATCGGGCTCGAGCCTGCGTACCAGTTCCAGTCCCCGTTCCCCATTCGGAGTCGCTTCCACCTGATACCCGTCTCTCAGGAGGTTGTGAACGATGATTTCCTGGATATCGGGTTCATCCTCGATGACGATGACTTTCTTGCTGGCATTCATGGGGGTGCTTCCATCTCAGGTGATCCAGTGCCAATGGAAGTCTACATGCACATTTTAAAGGGGGAATAAAGAGTTCGTTAAACGTCATTTGAGAATCCGAGTGTGTCGGAGACCTGTGACATGGGGGATCAGGTTCAGTCGTTCCTCGGCGCGGCCAGCTCCTCGGGGATCAAGTATCCCGCCTGCATAAACGAAATGACGTCGGCCAGTTCCTGGCGAGTCAGATTCTCCTCGAAACCTTCGGGCATGACCGACACCTCCGAAGCCCGGATCTCGGCGATTCGGCCCCGGAGAATGGTTTCCTCCTGATTCGGCCCGCTCCTGAACGTGAGGGTGCCGGGAGTCTCGGCGGCGATGATTCCTCCATAGACTCTGCCGTCACGGGTGGTGACGATGTAGTTCTGGTAGCGGGACAGGATGAGTCCGCTGGGATTCAGGATGTCGAAGAGGAGCTGTTCGCGCGTATGGCCCTGGACCGCTGTCCGTAGCCCGGGGCCGACGCCAACCCCCTGATCCGGCTCATGGCAGCGAGCGCATTCCTGGCGAAAGACCTCCCGGCCGTTGATCGGGTCGGCCTCCAGCTCCAGAATCGGCAGGTATTCTTCGACCAGTGCCTCCCGGTCCGTGGTATCCGCCTCCAAGACCTCTGCGGTCTGTTGTCGGATCTGCTCCCGTGGGTGGTTTCTCAGGAACTGCTTCTGCTGATGGTCCAGCGCGGCCCGTTCGACAGCGCCGCTTTCGACGGCGTTCAAGAGAGCCCGCACCCGCTCGGGGTGGTCAAGGAGGATCGCCAGAGCGGCCGCACGGACATCCGGGGAGAACGTGCTCCACCCTTCGAGGACCAGGCGGCTGACACCCGGGTCTTCGAAATAGGAGAGGGTTTCCAGGGTGGCCCGCGTCAACTCCGGATCCGAGGCAGTCAGAAAACGCGCCAAGATCGGTTCGACCTCCCGGTAAGGGGCGGAGGCGAGCATTCGGATGGAGCTGGATCTCCGGGTTGCCGAAAGGGTCTCATCCAAGACGGCCTTCCTGGCGGCCGCCACCAGCGACGGAACTTGGAAGTGTTTGCCGACTCTGGCCGCGGCGCCGCGCACCTCCTGTGAACGGTTTGCCAACAGGTTTCGCAGTGACCCGGTCGCGCCTGCCGGCTTCAGGTGAAGCACCTGTCCCAGCTCCAGACCGCGGGCCAGCCCCGACAGGCCCGCCGTCTGCCAGCTTTTCTCTCGCAGAGGCCGCGACCGGGCCAGCAAGCGAACCAGGCGCTGGACTTCCTGACCCCGGTTGCGAGCACCCACGACGGCGGCCAGATCCTCCAGGAAGCCGGTTTTGTTCGGAGTCGGATCCTTGAAATAGCCGCGTTCCGCCACCATCGATTCCAGCAGCTGCAGCGAGGAGCCCGCGTCGGAACTGAGGATGGCGGCTCGTTGCCACGGGTCCTCTCCGTGACGGGCCAGCAAGTTTCGGAAGGCGTCAAGCACACGGGGACCGGAAAATTCACCCAGGCTCAGGGAGAGCTGGAAGGCGACGCGGGGAGAAGGGTCCCCCGTCATCTTCACCAGCCTGGGCAGGAGGCCGGGGAAATTCTCGGCGAGGAGGACGGCCGATTCCCGAACACCGGGATGTTCGTCTCCCAGAGCTTCTCCGACGATGGATTCCTCCAGGGCGGACAGACCTTCCAGAGCATAGAGGGCGTGGAGCCGGGCTTGGGGATTCTTCCGTTTGCCCGCCATCTCTCTCAACGCGGGAAGAGCGGACCGGTCTTGCCGCTGGAGAAGAAGCCGCTGGGCGGTGAGACGCCACCATTGGTTCGGAGAGGCGAGATGCCCGACCAGCTCCGGTGTGGCGGCTTTGTGGAGTTCGGGGCGAAGGTGCGGGCTGGAGGCGGAATTCCGAGGCACGATCCGGTAGATGCGGCCGTGATCGGTCCCGGCGTAGAAGTCGAGGCCCTCCTTGATGGGCTCGGGGATGGAGGCCGGAGTCTCCACATACTGGCGGCAAATGTCGATAACGTATAGGTTCCCGTCGGGACCTACGGTGAAGTTGGCCGGCCGGAACCAGCGTGACGTGGAAGCCATGAACTCACGGTTCTCTTCCTCCTCAGCCCGGTTGGCGACGAAACTGACGCCGCTGGGGGTGAGAACGTCGCGGTGAACGATGTTGCCGGCCACGTCGCCGGCGAACGCGTTGCCCCAGTAGCTCGTGGGAAACGTATCTCCGTTGTAAATGGTGTTTCCGGTCGCTCCGGTGAAGAAGCCGGTGGCGGCCAGTTCCCGTTCTCTCCCCAGTTCCCGGGAGCGCCGCTGGCGCATCCGGGTGCGGGCCTCGCGCCAAGCCTCGGGGGGAGTGAGCTGGAATATGCGCTGATCGTGATCGGAGATGAAGCGGGTGACGGGAGGCGCCAGCAGAAAGAGGTTGCGCTGGAGATAGCGACGGGCCGCCACCACGTGCTGAACGTGTCTCCCCGCCTGGGAGAAGAAGCGACGTCCCCAGTTGTCGAAGCTCATTCCGAATCGCGTCGCTCCCGAAGCCGTCTCGAATAGATTCCGGTCCAGACGAAACCTGAAGTCGGCGTTCAAGATCGAAGCCGGTTCGGCGTCGGGCCGGCGGGAGAAGGTGATCTGTCCGGCTTGACTGTCGTTGCCGGCGTAGATCCAGTTGTCGATCCCGAAGCGCAGGTTGCTGAGCTGGCCTTCCGGGTCCACCAGGATCGTGAATCCGCTGAAAAGGGGTGTCGTCTCGTCCGCCCTCATGTCTCCGTCGGTGTCCCTCAGATAAAGAATGTGCGGCGCCGAGCTCACCAGCACGCCGTCCTTCCACGGGAGGACACTCTTCACGTTGGGCAGTCCTTCGGCGAAGATGGTGGAGTGGTCCACCCGGCCGTCGCCGTCCCGGTCTTCCATGACGCGGACCCGGCTCAGGGCCGTTTCCCCCTCAGGCGGCTGGTAGGGATAGTCCCGCATTTCGGCGACCCAGGCCCGCCCCTGTTCGTCGAACGCCAGCTCAACCGGATCGGTCACGTCCGGCTCGGCGGCAAAGATTTCAACCCGGAACTCGTCGCTGATGCGAAAGGTCTCCAGCATTTCCTCCGGGGAGGGAGGGGTCGAGGCAGGGTCCGGCCCGCATCCGGTCTTCAACAGGAGCAGGCCTAGAAACAGGAACAGGGAGCGTTTCATGCGGAGTTACCTGAGTTCCGGTCTACCAGCGGACGCCATGGCGGTCCTTGGGGTATCCGGGGTCCCAATTATGGAGCAGATCGTGCCGGGGCTGGGTGCGGGCCACGTTCTCGGCCAGCATGGCCTTTTTGTCCGGGTCGATCTCGACACCGAGGCCGGGACCTGGGGGGAGCGCCATCTTGCCGTCCCGGAACCGGAGCATCCCGCCCCGGACAATGTCTTGAGTGGTCCATGGATAGTGCGAATCCACGGCGTAGGCGATATGGGAGATGGCGCAGGCCATGTGGATCTGGGTGGCCATGGAGATACCGAGGTAGTTGTTGCTGTGGCCGGAGCAGCCCCATCCCAGAGCCTCACACGTGGCCGCCCAGTGCCGGACGTTGTTGAGCCCGCCCATATAGTGGGGATCCAGCAACACGATGTCGATGGCGCCCCGGTCGTACCCGGGGCGGATGTGCTCCATGCGGGTGACGCACATGTTGGTGGCCAGGGGAATGGACGTGTGTTTGCGCACCTCGGCCATGCCTTCCTGTCCCGGCGTGGGATCCTCCAGGTACTCCATCCCCAGCGGCTCCAGCCGGCGGGCGACCCGGATCGAGGTTTCCACGCTCCACGAGGCGTTCGGGTCGATGCGAAGCTTGGCCTGGGGCATGGCCTCCCGGATCCGGGTCAAGGCCTCGATCTCCAGCTCGGGCTTAAGAACGCCCCCTTTGAACTTGCAGGTCGTGAACCCGTGGTCCCGGTGGAAGTCCAGGAATTCCCGGGCCATGGCCTCGGGAGTCGTGATGTCCGGTCCGCCCTCCTCCGGGAGAACAAAAAAGTTGTAGGCCGAAAAGGGAGCCTCATTGCGGAAGGGGCCGCCGATCAGATCGACGACCGGCCGGTCGATCACCTTTCCGATCAAGTCCAGGCACGCGATTTCCACCGCGGCCAGGGATTCGGAATTGTGCCTTGGGGCGAATTCGGAGCGATGGGAGAGGTGTCGGCGGAAATATTCGATCTCGAGGGGGTCTCGTCCCAGTACGGTCTCACGCGCCGCTTGGAGGGCTTGGAGCACCGCTCCCCCGACTTCGGCCACTCCCGTGTAGCCGTCCGTGGTCTCCAATTCCAGGATCGCGCGCTGGAAGTGGGTGTCGTGGACGTTCCAGGAATTCAGCAGAGCGTAGTCGGGCGACGCCACCAGCGTGGTTTCGAAGGAGCCGATCTTCATCCGGCTCCGGGGACCCTGGGCCCGGGGCCGCCCGCTTCGTGCCACACCGTAGGCCGCCGGCGAAAAGGCCAGGGCCATGTCCTCGACACTGGCCAGTCCCGTCACGCCTACAGCGGCGGCCATCCAGCGCCGCCGGTTCCAGGCCCCCTCTCGGTGTTCGACAGTCGCCACCATGTCATCGCCATCGTAATAGCGCACCTGTAGATCCACAAGAGCCGGGCAGGGAAGAGAAACTACTCTTCGTGGATCACCATCTGCCGGTCGGCCGAGCTGTAGACGATCACCGCCAGCATGGGCTCCTCTCCGACCGTGACCGCCCGGTGGGGAACACCGGTGGGAATGCGGACCAGGTCGCCCGGCTGCATGAGATGGGTCTTGTCTCCCACTGTCTTCCGGCACGATCCCGAGACCACATACAACAGCTCCTCACAGTTGGGATGCGAGTGGAGAGGGTTCTGCTGGCCCGGATTCAGCTCGACGATTCCGAAGGTCTGCTCGGCATTGGGGTCGATCTGGGAGTTCATCATCCAGCGGATCCATCCCCACGAGAACTCCAGCTTGGAGATCGCTTCGAGACTCTGCACACCGGAAGGGCTCATCACTCCCTCCTCGACTTGCTGTTGGGAAACGCTTTCAGGGGTTGCCGGATCGACGGCAGGAGCGCAACCGAAGGCGGCCAATGCCAGCAGTAGACTTGTTCTTCGCATGGGTTCCTCCTTGGTAGTAGACTGGGTCGCGTAGATTATATTGTCTCTCTCGGGATATTCTCGAAGTCAGGAGCCGGGATCATGAAGCGCCGCGATTTCTTTGGACGATCTCTCGGGGCGTCGCTGACGGCGGCCCTGGCCGGAGCGGAGCCGGTTCGGGCCCGGGAGTTTCCTCCCGGCCACGACGCCTCGGCCGAGTTGGCCTCTCCCAACTGGACACCTGTCTTCCTGGACGCCCACCAGAACGACACCCTGATCCGACTGAGCGACCTCATCATCCCCGAGACCGACACCCCGGGGGCCAAGGCCGCACTCGTCAACCGCTTCATCGACCGGCTTCTGGCCAGTGAGACTCGCGAAGCGCAGAGCCGGTTCCTGGACAGCCTGGCCTGGTTCGACGGGGAATGCCTGGGACGCTACGGCGCGGCCTTCATCCACCTGCCCTCCGAGAGCCAATTGGAGTTTCTCAATTTCGTCGCCTATCCCCACAAGCTGGTGAATTGGCGCGGCAACCGGTCCGACTTCTCAGGTCACTCCCACTTCTTGCAACTGAAAGATTGGATCAGTCGTGCCTATTACAGTTCGGAGGCGGGCCTGAAAGAACTGGGATGGAGCGAGGACGCCATGTCCGGTTCCTTTCCGGGATGCCCGCATCCCGAGGGTTTCCACAAGTGAGTTCCGCCCTGGTCCAAGCTCCCCACAGCGTGCTCTATGACGTGGCGGTGGTCGGGTCCGGCGCCACCGGAGGCTGGGCGGCCAAGGTCCTCTCGGAGGCCGGCCTGAAGGTGGTCCTGCTGGAGGCCGGCCGCAAGGTTTCTCCCCGGGAATTCACCGAACACATGCCCGCCTACAAGCTGGAATACCGGACCCACTCGCCGGAACTGGTTCGGACGCGTCCCATCCAGAAAGCCTGCTACGCTTGCACCGAGTACAACTACGACTGGTTCGTCAACGATCTGGAGAATCCGTACACCACTCCGAAGGACAAGCCCTTCAGTTGGCAGCGGCTTCGAATCGTCGGGGGCAGAAGCATGGTCTGGGGGCGCCAGAGCTATCGTCTCAGCGACCTGGATCTGAAGGCGGCCAGCCACGACGGTTACGGCGATGATTGGCCCGTATCGTACCGGGATCTGGCGCCCTACTACGACCGGGTCGAGAAATACGTCGGCATCAGCGGACAGGCCGAGGGCCGGCCGCAGTTGCCTGACGGGCAGTTTCTGCCTCCCATGTCCATGACCTGCGGAGAACGGCTGCTCCGGAGCCGGGCGCGGGAAAAATTCGGCCGCACCCTGACCATTGGACGGACCGCCGTACTGACCCGGCCGCTCAACGGGCGCGCGGCCTGCCACTATTGCGGTCCCTGCGAACGGGGCTGTGTGACCGCTTCCTACTTCAACAGCCCGGCCACCACCGTGGCCGACGCCCTGAGGAGCGGCAACTGCACGCTCCTCACCGACGCCATCGTCAGCCAGGTGGACATGGACCCGTCTCGCAACCGCGCCCGTGGAGTCACCTACGTCCACCGGCACCACCGCCGGACCTACCAGGTGCGGAGCCGGGCGGTGATTCTGTGTGCCCAGGCCCTGGAATCGACCCGGATCCTCTTCAACTCGGCAACTCGGGAGCACCCCGACGGTCTCGGCAATGCCAGCGGACTCCTGGGGAAATACCTCATGGACCACGTGGTGGGCGCCGGCGCGGCGGGCGAGCTGCCTCAATTCTCGGTCCGGATGCGGGCTTCGGACCCGCGGCGCCCCAATGGGATCTATATGATCCGGTTTCGGAATCTGGCGGGCGAGAAGAGGCACCCCCGGTTCATTCGAGGCTATGGCTTCCAGGGGGGCAGCTCACCGAGTTTCCGGTTCGATGCCGAAGGGTTCGGAGCGTCCTACAAGGCGGCGGTCAAGGAAGGCTTCTACATGATCCGTCTGAGCGGATTCGGAGAATCCCTGGCCCGGCTGGACAACTACTGTGAGATCGACCCGGAGAAAAAGGATGCCTGGGGGATCCCTGCCCTCAAGATCCAGATGACCCATGGGCCCAACGAGGCGGCCATGATGGAGGACGCGGCCGCTTCGGCCGCTGAACTCTTGGAGTCGGTTGGGGCCCGGAACATCAAGGTCAATGCCCAGACGGCGACTCCGGGCATGGCGATTCACGAAGTGGGAACGGCCCGAATGGGGAACGAACCGGCCAAGTCGGTGCTGAACCCCTACAATCAGTGCCACGACGTCGACAACCTGCTGGTCACCGATGGATCCTGTTTCGTGAGCGCCGGTTGCCAGAATCCCACCCTGACCATGATGGCCCTCACGGTCCGGGCCTGCGATCATCTGTTGGAACGGTTCCGCAGGAACGAAGTCTGAGGCCCGGCCTACGTTAGTTTCCCCACTATCGGATCAGGAGGTCAGCGAGACGCGGATGGCCTTGCCTTCGTCGGCCAGGGCGAAGGCTTCGTTGAGATCCGTCAGGGGGAAAGTGTGGGAGATGATCTGCTCGAAAGGGTAGGCGTGCCCCCGGCGGGCCAGAAAGTCCAGGGCCCGGGGCAGTGCCCAGGGGGCATACGCGATGATCCCACGGAGGGTGTGCCCGGACCGCACATTGATGGCCGGGTCCAAGGCGGCGGTCCTCCCCGGCGCGATGTTACCCACCCAGAGATAGCGCCCGAACTGGCGGAGCAGGTGAACGCCCTCCTCCACCGGCAGCGGTGAGCCGACGAATTCGGCCACCACGTCCGCACCATCGCCTCGAGTCAGGTCCATGATCATCTCTCTTCGGGTCTTCCGGTCCACGGAATCGATGTTGACCGTGAGGTCGGCGCCGAACGAGCGGGCCAGCTCCAGCCGGCTCTCCAGCCGGTCGAAGACGATGACCTGACCAGCGCCCATTTCCTTGGCGAGGGCGCACGCGTACAGTCCCAGACCCCCCGCGCCCTGGACGACGATCGTGTCCCCCAGGCGGATCCCGATCTGATCCAGACCGTAGAGCACCTGGCAGAGGGCGCAATTGACCGGCGAGACCTCGGAGTCGCTCAATCCGGGAGGGATCTTGCACACCGTTTGTCCCCGGCGCAGGTAGTAATACTCTCCGTAGGCTCCCCTGAAATGAGGGGATTTACCGGCATCCTGGAACCAGTGGACGCCCCGGTTGGGACAGGCGGGCGATCCGTCCATGCACGCAACGCAACTGCCGCAGGGGACGAAATAGGTATAGGCGATACGGTCGCCTTCCTCGAGGCGTTGCCCCAGCACGTCGGTCTTCACCCGGCGACCGAGGCGAAAGACTTCTCCCACCATTTCATGCCCGGGGACGAAGCCCTCCCCCTGGGTGAACTCGGGACCATGACCGTGCCAGATGTGTAGATCCGAACCGCAGATGTTGGAGCGGCGGACGCGGACCAGAATGTCGTCGGGACCCACGTCGGGAAGGGGGAATTCCCGGAACACCATCTCTTTCCGGGGGCCCAGGGAAACGGCGGCGATCCCTTGCATCGTTCCTCCTCCGGGCGCCCTTCTACGGGATGGCGAAGGCCTTTTGGGCGATCTGACGATCGTGCGACATGAGGTCGATCTTCATTTCCCAATGGCCCACGAATCCGGTGTTGGCGTCGACGTTGAGAGTGATCTTGTAGTGATGCGGCAGGGTCAGTCCGTCGACCTCCTTGAAGTCCGAGAACCTCTCCGTCAGTTCGACGGTGCTGCGGTTTGTGGGATCATCCCCCGCTCCCGGCCCTCCGATCTGCCCCAACAGGCTGCCTCGATCATTGGATACGGTGCGGTTTCCGGGAGTGATTCCCCCGCTGGCGCCCACCGGGGCTCCTCCTCCGCTTGAAATGTTGGTCAGGCCTCGCATGGCGGCGCGGGGCACGACGATTCGATATTTGCTGGCCACGTGGCGGTAGGTCTCAGGCTCGAAGTAGAGCCGGACCCGGTAGGAGACCTTCTTCTTGGGCTTGTAATCGACTTCGTGAAGCCTTCGGCCCTCGAATTTCTTGAGTCCACGGTAGCGGATCTTGGCCCGCTTTTTCTTCAGGTTGAGCAGTGCCCAGTCGGTGGTAAGGACGCCTGCGTAGAGTCCCTCCTGGGCCAGCCGGGGAAAGTTTTCCCAGATGGTCGTCCCCAGTTGGGAGCGGACCCCTGGAGTGATGTAGGCGATATCCAGTTGTTCGCCGTTTCGGATGAGGGTTTCCCGGGGGTACTGGACGTGACCGAAGGTGAGCGTAGTCCGAAGCTTGTCCCCCTCCGTCAGGAGCATGGCCCGGCCGTTCAGATTGCCCTGGCCGCCCACCCGGATGTCCATGGAACCCGATCCCTGGGCGACCCGATTCTTCCGAACGAGGTTCTCACCGATGGCTTTCAGATGGAGGGCGATCAACTCCTCTTTCTTCAATTTCTTGGCCGTTGCATCCGCTGCCGAGATCGGCAACAACAGGGCGGAGAGAGCGATCCGGAATCCCCACTTAGGCATGACTCACCTCATCGTTATTCGGTCGTACCCCAGTCCGAGGGTTCCAGCAACTGCAATCATCCCTCGAATCGATTCCTCATATCTATTTGATCGCGAAGGCTCGGGCAGCGATCCTCTGATCGTGCATCATGCGGTCGATCTTGATTTCCCAATGTCCCACGAAACCGCCGGTCGCAGCGGTGTTGAGGGCGATCCTGTAGTGATGCGGCAGGGTCAGCCCATCGACTTCCTTGAAGTCCGAAAAGGTCTCCGTCAAGCTGATTCGAATCTTGTCTGCGGGCCCGGACCCGGCTCCAAACGCTCCTCCACGAATGTTTACCATTCCCCGCCCCATGCCGGCCGGCAAAGTCAACCGGTACCTGCTCGCCACATGACGATAGGTCTCAGGTTCGAAGTAGATTCGAATCCTGTAGTCGACTCCCTTCTTCGGCCTGTACTCCAACCTGTGAAGTCTCCGACCCTCGAACTTCTTGAGTCCCTGATAACGGACCCTGGCCCGTCTCTTTCCCAGGTCCAGTAACGCCCAGTCAGTGGAGAGGATCCCTCCGTAGAGTCCCTCTTGGGCCAGACGGGGGAAGAAGTCCCAAAGCGTACTCCCCAGCCGGGAGCGGACGCCTGGACTGACGTAGGCAATGTCCAGCCTCTCCCCGTTGCGGATGAGGGTCTCCCCAGCGTATTGTGGGTGGCCGAATTGGATTTGGGTCCGGAGTTTGTTCCCCTCTGCCAAGAGCATGGCCGGACCGACCATCTTGGCATTGTTTCCCACCCGGATGTCCACGGTGCCCAGACCCTGAGCGACCCGATTCTTCCGGACCAGATTTTCGCCGATGGCCTTCAGATGGAGAGCGACCAGCGCATCGGCCTCCATCTTCTTGGCCGATCCGTCCACCGTGGCGCAGAGAAACGCCACCGCAGCCAGTGCGACCCACCTGACCCTCTTGCTGATGCTCATCAATCCTTCTGAGGCGCTAGGCACACAACACGTCCCGAAGCCTCCGCGGAGAGCCCCTTCCTTCGAATCGATTCCGAGATCTACTTGATGGCGAAGGCCTTGGCGGCGATCTGACGATTGTGCGACATGC
Source organism: Acidobacteriota bacterium (assembly GCA_965263035.1). GTDB lineage: Bacteria > Acidobacteriota > UBA6911 > RPQK01 > JAJDTT01 > JAJDTT01. The sequence continues at coordinate 573,263 of OZ253580.1, read as the reverse complement.
GGTCGATCTTGATCTCCCAGTGTCCGACGAAAGAGTCGGCGGCATCGAAGTTGAGGGTGATCTTGTAGTGATACGGCAGAGTCAGACCGTCGACTTCCTTGAAGTCCGAGAACGTCTCCGTCAGATTGATGTAGCTTCGGGACCCCGGACCGGTCTGGGTCCCGATCTCACGCCGGCTCCCGCCTGGTGCTTGACCTGAGTTAGCGCCGATCCCCGGACCGCCTGCTCCAACTGTGCCACGTCCTCCAATGTCGACCAGCCCCCGTCCCATTCCGTCGGGGACGACCAGTCTGTAGTGGCTGGCTACGTGGCGGAAGGTCTCGGGCTCGAAATAGAGCCGGATCTTGTAGTCCACCCCCTTCTTGGGTCTGTACTCCAGCTCATGAAACCTTTTCCCTTCCAACTTCTTGAGTCCCCGGTAGCGGACCTTGGCCCGCCTCTTCCTCAGGTCCAGCAGCGCCCAGTCGGTGGAGAGAACCCCTCCGTAGAGTCCTTCTTGAGCCAGACGCGGGAAGTCGTTCCAGAGCGTTCTCCCCAACTGGGAGCGGATGCCCGGACTGATGTAGGCGATGTCCACCTTGTCCCCGTTTCGGATGAGAAGTTCCCGAGGGTACTGGGTATGGCCGAAATTGAAGTCGGTCCGGAGCTTGTCCCCCTCTGCCAGTAGCATTGCGGGCCCGCCCAGCTTCCCCTGGCCTCCCACCCGGATGTCCATGGTGCCCAATCCCTGGGCGACCCGATTCTTCCGGGCCGGGTTTTCGCCGATGGACTTCAGATGTTGCGCGATCAATTCCTCCGGCTTCATTTTCTTGGCCGGGAGGTCCGGCGTCGCGAAGAGAAACGGCACGACGGCGGCGACGATCAGGCTCATCGATCTTTTCATGATTCACCCCTTGTTGAAGGACACTCGTTCTCGGTGCGACGCGGGACGATTGCCCAAGAACGAACGGGCAAAAAAACGCATGAACTGAGTGTCATCTTGGCCTAATCGGGCCGTCGGGGTCAAGTCGGCGGTGGCTCAGGGCAGGGAGTTCCCGCCGAATGGTTTCCTGACGCCGGGCATCCAGCCGGGCCAGGATCACGCCTTCGCCGTCAGGAGCCACGGCCAGGGGGACGCCCCAGGGATCGATGATGGCAGAGCGGCCGCAGGTGGCGAATCCGGGCGTGTGTTGACCCCACTGGTTGGGAGCCACGACGTAGGCTTGGTTCTCGATGGCGCGGCTTCGCAACAGGACCTCCCAGTGATCCCGTCCGGTCGGTAGCGAGAAGGCGGAAGGGACCAACATTATCCGGCAGTCCTGGCGGACCAGCTGCCGGTAAAGTTCGGGAAAGCGCAGGTCGTAGCAGATGGACAAGCCCAGACGGCCGTGGTCCGTATCGGCGGAGACGACTTCGCGGCCGGGGGCGATCCAGCTCGATTCCTGGTAGCACACCCGCCCCGGCAGGTTCACGTCGAAGAGGTGGATCTTGCAGTAACGCGCCAGGAGGGTTCCCGAGTCGTCGAACAGAAGGCTGGTGTTGAAGACCCGGTCGCGGCCCTCGGCCCGCTCACAGATGCTGCCGGCCAACAACGTGATCCGGAGATGGCGCGCCAGGTCACCCATCCTCTGGCTGGTGGGACCCGGTACCGGCTCGGCGGCCCGGATCACCTGCTCCTTGCGGCCCAGACAGTTGAAGAGCTCGGGCAGGGCCACCAGCCGGGCTCCCCGCTCGGCCGCCTCCCGGACCAGCCGCTCGGCGGTCTCCAGGTTGCGTTCCTTGTCCTCTCCCGAGGTCATCTGAACCGCCGCCGCCCAATAGGAGTCGCCCATGCCTCCTCCGTTCCGAGACTGATATGATTGGAGATTATAGACAAAGCCAGGAGTCTGCGCGGTAGAAATGATCGTAGCGAGAAAGTGGGGAATCGAGCCCAAAGGGTTCCCGACGATCCGCATCTTTCCGTCCCGTCCCTTGCCGGCCGGCTGCCCGTTGAAGGCCCTGCGGATCGTCCGCAAGCCCAACCGGGTCTACGTGGATCTGGTCTACGAGGTCGAGAAGGAACCGTTGCCCCGATGTGACTCTGCGGTGGGGATCGACCTTGGAGTCCGCAAACGGGCCGTCTTGTCCAGCGGGGAACGGATCGAACGCCAGCGCCGCGACTGGCCGGAGATCAAGCGTCAGCAGCGAAGGGTGGCCCGTTGCAAGCGGGGATCGAACCGCCGAAAGAAGCGGGTCCGGCAACTGGCACGGCTCCGCTACCGCGAGCGGGTCGGGAACCGGAATGCGTGCCACCGGGCCACGACTCGGATCGTCCGTTCTCACGGACTCATCGCCGTCGAGACACTGAACGTCAGGGGGATGACCACCAAGGGCCTCAAGAGGAAGGGCCTGAATCGGGAGATCCTCACGCAATCCTGGGGGCTTTTGCGCAATCAACTCCAGTACAAGGCAGAGTGGGCCGGGCGGGAGTTCGTGGAAGTGGACCCGAAATACACGTCGCAGGACTGCCACCGGTGTGGGGCCAGGAACCGGCCCGGGCGAAGCGAACGGTGCGCTTGCGCAGCCTGCGGACTCAGGATGGACAGGGACGAGAACGGGGCCCTGAACATTCTCAGGGCCGGGGTTGTTGCCCTGGGTGCCGAAACGTGGGCCGATAGGCCGAGCGTGGCACCGGAATTGTAGTCGTCAAGTAATGCCTGTAAGCGCCATATGATTCTACAGGTTTGGTCCTGGGCCGCGCCGGCGGCTGCATACACGATCCTGTTCCCAGTCCCGAGAGTTCAATCTATGGATCCCGAGAGACTCGATATCGACCGCCACGAGACAGCACGATCCCGAAGCGTATTGGTTTGTCTGGCGGGGCTTCTGCTGCTGCCGGGGTTCTCCCTGCTCCTGGCCGCGACTCCGCCGGAGCTGGAAGAGGACCAGGGGCTGACCGGTTTCGGCCTGGCCCTGCGGCGTCTCCCGACCACGGGCTCTCTCCTTTACATCACGGCCCACCCCGACGACGAGAACAATGCCGTCCTGGCCAAGGTGAGCCGCGGGCTCGGGATCCGCACCGCGCTTCTGAGCCTGACCCGGGGCGACGGGGGACAGAACGAGATCGGCCCGGAGCTGTTCGAAGCCCTGGGAGTGCTCAGGACCCAGGAACTCATGCGGGTTCACCGCTTCGACGGCGCCCGCCAGTACTTCACACGGGCCTATGAGTTCGGCTACTCCTTCAGCGTCGAGGAGACCTTGGAGCGCTGGGGCGAGGAGGTGCTGCGGGACGTGGTCCGGGTGATCCGGGAGTTTCGGCCCGACGTGATCTTGACCCTCAACCCTCGCGGTGCGGGTGGAGGACAACATCATCAGGCGTCGGCGCGACTGGCCGCGCGAGCTTTCGAGCTGGCGTCGGATGACTCTCGTTTCCCGGAGCAGATCGAGGAGGGCCTCCGGGCTTGGCGGCCCTCCCGGCTCTTTCAAGCCCCGGGCGTGGGTTGGGCTTGGGGGGACGGGCGCTCCGGCCCGGGTCGCCCAGCCGCCATCGAAGTGGGCGACTACGACCCGCTGTTGGGAGAATCCTACGCCGAGTTCGGTGCCCGGGCCCGGAGCAGCCACCGTTGCCAGGGGATGAACATTTTGCCCGAGCCGGGATCGCGGACGGCTTACTACCGGCTGATCAAGGGCAATACGGAGTTGAAGGACGGGACCGGTTTCTTCGGCGGCCTCGATGTCTCATGGGGAAGAGTGGCCCGGCATGACCCGGATTTGACCGGCGGCTTGGAGAGCCTCCGGCGGCTGATCCGGCAGATCCGCGACGACTACGCCGAGTCTCGCATCGAGCAGTCAGCGGCCGGCGTCATGCAGGGCTTGGCGCTGGTCCGGGAATTGGCGGCCCAAACCGGCAATGCCGAGGCTCGATTTCTTCTTCGCGCAAAAGAGCAGGACTTGCTTGCGGCCGCCGGCAAGGGGAGCTTCATCTACCTGGACGCACTGGTCCGGCAGAGCCGGGACGGACGCGTCAATCCGGGTGAAGAAGTTTCGGTCCAGGTCCGCTTTCTGAGCCGTTCCGGGAATCCGGCTCGCCTGCGCTCGGTGCAGTTGTCGGGCACCGGGGATTGGAACGTCCGCAGGGTGGGCCGATCCGGTTCTACCGGCGAGTTCCGGGTCACGGTCCCGGCCGAAGCCGGCTACACGCAGCCGTACTGGTTTCGGCGCGATTCGAAAATCGATCTTTTTTCGGTTCGCGGGGGCTTCAGCGGCGTGGAGGCGGTGAGTCCACCGGCCCTGAAGGCCCGGGTCACTTATGTCTCGGACGGCGTCGAGGCCGGTCTGGAGCTTCCGGTCCAGTACCGCTGGTTCGACCCGGTGATCGGCGGCGAGCGCCGTCGGGAACTCCAGGTGGTGCCCGAAGTGACTCTCGGCCTGGAACCGGAGGTCCGGATCTTCGTTCCGGGCGCCGCGCAAGGGAAAACCTTTCATGTCCGGGTAGAGAACGAGCGCCGCGGGAGTCTTGAGACGCGCGTGGAGCTGCTGGCGCCGGAGGGCTGGCGGGTGCAGCCCCGGACTCGCGATCTGTCGTTCCGGCGGGAGGGGGAAACCGCCTCCGTCACCTATGAAGTGGAACCTCCGCAGGGTCTCGAGCCGGGCAGCTACCGGCTCGAGGCCCGGGCGAGAGTCGGAGCCAGGACCTACTCCCAGGGCTACCGGTCCATCGACTACCACCACGTCGAGACCCGGCACCTCTATCGGCAAGCCCGGTCGCTGGTCCAGGCGTTCGACGTGAAGGTGGCCCCGGTCCGGGTCGGCTACGTGATGGGAGTCGGCGACCAGGTCCCAGCCGCCATCGAAGATCTGGGACTGGAACTCACGTATTTGGACGCCTCGGATCTGGCCGAGGGTGACCTGTCCGGTTTCGACGTCATCGTGACCGGGGTCCGAGCCTACCTGAATCGCGCGGATCTGAGATCCAACAACCATCGGCTCCTGGAATACGTGCGCCAGGGAGGCCATCTGGTGGTTCAATACAACAAGTACGAGTTCAACCGGGAGCAGTACGGCCCCTATCCGGCACGCATTCACCGTCCCCACGACCGGGTCACCGACGAGACGTCGCCGGTGCGTGTTCTGGAGCCCGATCATCCCGTCCTGAACTGGCCGAACACCATCACCGATGCCGATTGGGAGGGATGGGTCCAGGAACGGGGTCTCTACTTCCTGGGAGAATGGGATCCGGCCTATCGGCCGCTGCTCGAGCTGCAGGATCCTTTCCCCTACAACCCGGAGGTCAAGCGGGGAGCCTTGGTCGTCGCCCGCTATGGCAAGGGAACCTACGTCTACACGGGCCTGGGATTCTTCCGGCAACTCCCAGCCGGTGTACCCGGCGCCTTTCGACTCTGGGCCAATCTCCTCTCCCTGGGCAACGCTCCATGACGCCACATCTTTCCCTCTTTACCTCTTTCCTCTTTCCTCTAGAATGATCCAATGCTCTCACTGGGGATCGTCGGTCTGCCCAACGTGGGCAAGTCCACCCTCTTCAACGCGTTGACCTCGGGAGCGGCCGGCGTATCCAATTATCCTTTTGCCACCATCGACCAGAACGTGGGCCAGGTGCCGGTTCCGGACCCGAGGCTCCTGGAACTGGAGCGGCTGCTGGCGCCCAGCGAGTGCACCCCCTGCTTCGTCCAGTTCATCGACATTGCCGGTCTGGTCCGGGGAGCCAGCCGGGGCGAGGGCCTCGGCAACCAGTTCCTCGGGCACATCCGGCAGGTCGACGCTCTCATCCATCTGGTCCGCTGCTTCCCGGACCCGGATATCGTCCACGTCCTGGATCGGGTGGACCCAGTACGGGACGTGTCAGTGGTGGAAACGGAGCTGTTGCTGGCCGATCTGGAGGTCCTCGACCGGATCGTCTCCAAGCAGCGGAACACCTGGAGGACCGATCCCCGGACTCACGCACGGAAGAAGGAGCAGTTCCTTCATTTCCAACGATGCCTGGAAGAGGGGGTTCCCCTCAGGTCGCTGAACCTGGAATCCCCGGCGCGACGGCGGCTCAAGGGGCTGGGCCTGTTGACGGGTAAGCCCGTCGTCTACGTGGCTAACGTCGCCGAGGAGGACTATTCGCTTGGGGAGGCCCCCCCCTGCGTCCGGTCGCTCATGGAGGAGGTGGCTCGGTTCGGCCCAACCTCGGTTCTGGTGGTTTCGGCATCCCTGGATCATGAGCTCCAGCAGTTGGAGCCGGAGGAAAGGGAAGAGTTCCTGGATGAATTGGACTTGCCGTCTTCGGGCCCCGAGCGCCTGATCAGAAAGGGTTTTCAACTTCTGGATCTGGTGACCTTCTACACCATCGCCCGGAACAAGCTCCGGGCCTGGGAGATTCCCCGGGGCACACCGGCCGTCCGGGCGGCCGGGAAGATCCATACCGACATGGAACAGGGATTCATCCGCGCCCAGGTGGCGTCCGGCCCGGAGCTGTGCGGGATCGGGAACTGGAAAGAGATGCACCAGAAGGGCCTGATCCGCACCGAGGGCAGGGAATACGAGATTCAGGACGGAGACGTGGTGGAGTTTCTCTTTTCCTCGTGAGAGTCCGCGCCGTCTGCTGTCGCCGTCTGCGGCAGGGGACAGCCTTGCGTTGCATAATACCCGCGCCATGGGAGACTCGGAAGCGGATCCTCAATCCAGACCGGGCATTTTTCTGCGGACCTTTCAGGCCTTCCGCTACCGGGACTACCGGCTGATCTGGATCGGCGCCTGCACCTCCGCCACTGGGACCTGGATGCAGACGACGGCCCAGTCCTGGCTGGTCCTCACCCTGACCAACTCCCCCTTCTATCTCGGCTTGATCGGCTTTCTGTCCCAGTTGCCCATCGTCCTGCTGTCCCTTTTGGGAGGAGCCGCCGCCGATCGGATGGATCGAAGAAAGCTTCTGCTCTTTTCCCAGTACGGCCAGATGGTCTCGGCATTCATCCTGACGCTCCTGGTCTTCGCCGGGGTGGCCCAACTGTGGCACTTCCTGGTCCTGGTGACGTTGGTGGGGACGGCCCAGGCGTTCGGGGCTCCAGCCTACCCGGCTCTGATGGCGGGGCTCGTGAAGCGCCGGGACCTGGCCAACGCGATCGCGCTGAATTCGATCCAGTTCAATCTGGCGCTGGTGATCGGACCCGTTCTGGCGGGACTGGTCATGACCTCGTACGGCGCCGTCGCCTGTTTCGGAATCAACGGGCTCTCTTTCGTGGCGGTGATCTGCACTCTCTACCTGGTCAAGAGCAGCTTCCGGCCCGTTGTCCGGAATGAGACGGTCTGGGTCGGGATCCGGAATGGTCTCCGTTTCGTCCGTGCTCGCAAGGCGCTCTGGCAATTGAGCCTTCTGGGCTTCGTCCTGACCTTCAGCGCCCTGCCCATGACGATTCTCCTGCCGGTCTACGCCCGGGACGTCTTCGGTCTGGGTTCCGAGGGGTACGCCGGCATGATGACCTGCTCCGGCATTGGAGCCGTAGTGGGTGCCCTGATCTCGGCCAACCTGGGATGGATGAGCCATAGAGGCCGGTTCAGCCTGCAGGTTCAGGTCGTCCTGGCGGTGCTCTTGGCCCTTTTCGCGGTTTCCACGAATCTCTACATCGGGCTTCTGCTTCTCTTCCTCTGCCGCGTCTGCCTGATGGTGCTGTTTTCCTCAATCATGTCGCTGGTCCAGGAGGGTGTGACGGAAGAGATGCGCGGGCGGGTCTTGAGCATCTTCAATCTGGCCATGAGGGGAGGCATGCCGGTCGGAAACCTGGTGGCGGGACTACTGGCCTCCCGCATTTCTGCGCCCTTCGCCCTGCTGGTGGGGAGCGCTTTGCTGGGAGGGGTCGCTCTCTACTGCCTCTTCCTGCGGGTCCGGGTCACCCGGCTGTAGCTGTTCGAGGTTCCAGGGGAGGAATCTGGCCACGAATCGTGGCTTGTTCGCCGAAATGGACTTTGCTGGATCAGATGTTACGGAGGAGTGCCAGGGCTTCGCGGGCGGTCACGACGGGGATGCCTTCCACTTCCCGGAGTGCAAGCATGTATTTTTCGTCGCCCGAAACGATCAGGTCGACCCGACCGGCGATTGCCGCGGCTAAAATCGGATTGTCCTTGGGATCAGGAGACAGGTTCACTTGTGGCGGCTGGTCAAGGATCACAGCTGGTGTGCCGATATTCTGGACGATGGCTGATGCTTCATCTGCGTCGGGAAACCTTTGGAGGCGGGGCCGAACAAAACGTTGGCCAATTCAGCCGGTTGCGCCATGGATGTCACAAGTTCCAACTCGCCACGCAACCAAGCCCGATACAACCTGTCCGGCGGTGTTCCCTTGGTGATCAGAGCGCCGATCAGGAATTTCGTATCAAGAATGACCCGCACGCGCGGCGTTCAACTCTTCGCCGATCAGGTCGAGGATTTCTCGTTGGTCGTATCGCGCATTGCGGTCCTTGACCTGGCCAACAGTCAGGTCGAAAATCCGGCGCCGCACGGCTTCATCGACAAACCGGGATAGATCCCCTTTCCTGCCACCATTGCGGGCAAGATGCATACGGACTGCCCGGTCTGTTGCTTCCGGAATGGAAAGGCTCCATCGAATCATCGGTCACGTTCCACACGTTCCACACATACACGTATAAACATTTATACATACAAGCTATCAGACGCCCGTCTCCACCGTCAATTTGCATGAGCACCGCATCCAATTGTTCCCCGATCAGGTCACCGGGCTACTCGGGTTTAACCGAGTAATGACTCCCTCCTAACTCCTCGTCTTCCTGTCGTAGTAGACTGAACCGGAACTCGAAGTTCAGGGCCGGGAGTCGTCATGAAGAACGCATCACACTGGGCCACCCGTCGCAGTGGAGTCCTTTTCAATCTGGCAGTCATGGTTTCGGTCGGCTGCATGGAGGCATCGATGGCTGCTCCTTCGGCGAGGGGCCGTGCGCTGGCACGGGTCAACGGCGTGGAGATCATGGAAGACGATGTCCGCCAGGCCGCGGCGCCGGAGTTGCACAAGCTCCGCCTCACTCGACTCCAGTACGAGGCGAAACACAAGGAGAAGGTCCACGGCGCGGTCGAGTCGAACCTGAATCGGCTGGTAGGCCAGAAATTGTTGGAGCAGGAAGCGGAACGGCGGTCGCTCCCGCTCCAGGCGCTACTGCGGCTGGAAGTCAGCGCCGGCATGAAGGAGCCGACCGATCAGGAGGTGGCCGGTTTTTACCACAGCAACCGGAAGAAGCTGAAGAAGTCCCTGGAGGAGATGTCCGGAGAGATTCGGCGATATCTGAGTCGGCAGCGGTACCAGAAGCGCTATCAAGCGTATGTGGATCGTCTCAAGGCAGCGAGCCAGGTCGAGTTGTTCCTGGAGCCGAACCGGGTGGAGGTCCAGACCCTGAGCAGTCCGTCTTTGGGACCTTTGGATGCGCCGGTCACTCTGGTGGAGTTTTCCGACTTCCAGTGTTCCCACTGCGCGCGTCTCGCCCCGGTTGTGAAGAAGATCGCTGGTGAATATCCTCGCCGGCTCCGGGTGGTCTTCCGGCAGTTTCCGTTGAGGAGCATCCATTCTCACGCCCAGAAAGCGGCGGAGGCTTCGCTGTGCGCTTTCGATCAGGGCCGTTTCTGGGAGATGCACGACGCCCTCTTCGAAGAGATCAAGAGGTTGGGGCCCAAGGACTTGACGGCCAGGGCCAAGAAACTGAATCTGGACATGGAGGCATTCAACCAGTGTCTGGAGTCAGGCAAGTATGCGGCGACCGTCCAGCAGGATCTGGAGGACGGAATGGTGGCCGGAGTCTCAGGGACGCCGGCGGTCTTCATCAACGGCCGTCCGCTGAAGGGGTCCAAACTCTACGACGGGATGAAGAAGGTCGTCGAGGAGGAGTTGCAGAGGGCGGGGAACCGCCTTCCCAAATGACGACTCCCGGCCCGGAGGCGCACCGTCGGGTTGCTCTGCGGCTCAATCCGATTCTCACTGGATTGAGCAGGTGGGCTGGTTTCGCCCTGCTCTCTCTGTCTCTGCCTCAGCTTCAGGCACACCAGGATTCGGTGGGCTACTGGTCGATTCAGGTGGAGCCGCTCCAGGTGCGGTCCACGATTCGCATCTCCATCCTGGACTTGAACTTTCTTCCCGAGTTGGATGCCAATAGCAACGGCGTCCTCGAGTATCAGGAAGTCTCGGCCCGGAGGGAGGAGATACAGTCTCGACTCCTGGAGCACTTCCTGATTCGGAGCGGAGACCGCACGCTCGAGACCCGCGTCGAGAAATTCCGGATCCTGGACTCCGGGGAAATGGAGTTGTCCCTACTCCACCTCTTTCATCAGCCGCCGGGCGTACTTCAGCTGGAATCCACCTTTCACAAGCTCACCGACGACCGTCACCGGACCTTCTGTCAAGTCGACATGGACGGAGCGCTGACCCAATACGTCCTGGATGCGAGCCGACCGGTGGAGCGGATCGAGGTGCTGACGGGCTGGTCCGGTCTCGCCCGCCGCGCGAGCCGTTTCCTGGTTCTGGGTGTGGAGCACATCCTCACCGGCTACGATCATCTGGCCTTTCTCTTGGGCCTGATCATCCTGGGAGGAGCCCTGAGGTCACTCATCGGCGTCGTCTCCTCCTTCACCGTGGCCCATAGCCTCACTCTCATTTTGGCGACTTTGGACCTGGTCATCCTGCCCACCCGGTTCGTGGAGGCGGCCATTGCCCTCAGCATCTGCTATGTCGCTCTGGAGAACATGTTCGTGCGCGAGGTCCGGTACCGCTGGGTCATCACCTTCTTCTTCGGGCTGATTCACGGATTCGGTTTTTCCAACGTGCTGCGGGAGATGCAGCTTCCCAGGTCAGGCCTGGCCGTTTCCCTCCTCTCCTTCAATCTGGGTGTCGAACTGGGACAATTGGCGATTCTTCTCCTACTCTTTCCAGCGGTCCTCTACCTGAGCCGGCGGCGTTGGCACTCGGTCGCCATCAATCTGGCATCTGCCCTGATGCTGGGTCTGGGAGGGTTCTGGTTCGTGCAGCGGGTGACCTGACGGCGCTCCCTCGCGACGGCTCTAGAATTGACCTGGAAGGACCATTCCTGCTACTGTTTGGGGCTATTTTTCGGTTGAGTCCAACCCTGGGAAGGTGCCCATGTCGGAAAAAATCCACATATTCGACACCACATTGCGTGACGGCGAGCAGTCTCCCGGATGCTCCATGAACCTTCAAGAAAAACTGAAGATGGCTCGTCAGCTGGAGCGGCTGAACGTGGACATCATCGAGGCCGGGTTCCCCATCGCTTCCCAGGGAGACTTCGAGGCCGTGCAAGCCATTGCCGGCGAGGTGAGGGAGCCCGCCATCGCCGGTCTGTGCCGGGCCAATCGAATGGATATCGAGCGGGCCTGGGAGGCCCTGCAGGGAGCGCACAAGCCCCGGATTCACACCTTCATCGCCACTTCGGACATCCACCTGAAACACAAGCTCAGAAGATCCCGGTCCGAAGTGCTGGAGGCCTCCGTAGAGGCCGTCAGGATCGCCCGGGACCTTTGTGAGGACGTTGAGTTCTCCGCCGAAGACGCCACCAGGAGCGACATCGACTACTTGGTGGAGGTGTTCGACGCCGTCCTTGAGGCGGGTGCCACGACCGTCAACATCCCCGACACGGTGGGCTATTCCGTTCCCGGCGAATATGGGGCTCTGATCCAGCAACTCCGCTCCCGCCTCTCCCACCACGAGCACGCCATTTTCAGCACCCACTGCCACAATGATCTGGGGCTGGCCGTCGCCAATACGCTGGCCGCGTTGGAGGGCGGTTGCCGCCAGGTCGAATGCACCATCAACGGCATCGGCGAACGGGCAGGGAATGCCTCGCTGGAAGAGATCGTCATGACGCTGCGAACGCGAGGCAGCATCCTGCCCTACTACACCGGCATCGTCTCGGAGGAGCTCTACACGGCGAGCCGCATGGTGGTGAACCTGACCGGAAGCTTCGTCCAGGCCAACAAGGCCATCGTGGGCAAGAATGCCTTCGCCCACGAGGCTGGGATCCACCAGGACGGGATGCTCAAGAATGCTCAGACCTACGAGATCATGACTCCCCAGTCGGTGGGTCTCAAGAGCAGTTCGCTGGTGCTGGGCAAGCACAGTGGACGCCATGCCCTCCGTCGGAAGTATCAGGATCTGGGTTACGAGCTCTCACCGGAGGAGTTGCATCGAGCCTATTTCTTCTTTACCAAGTTGGCGGATCAGAAGAAGGAAATCTTCGACGAAGATCTGATCACCATCATCCAGGACGGGATCAAGACGATACCCGACACCTACAAGCTCAAATACGTTCATGCCCAAGGGGGAAACCAGCAGTTGGCTTCGGCTCTGGTCCAACTCCGGCAGGGTGACGACGAATTCGTCGCCACCGCCCACGGCGACGGCCCCATCGATGCCATCTACAAGGCCATCGACCGGATTACGGGGATCACCGGCCGGCTCCTGGACTACAATGTCAGCGCCGTGAGCAGGGGCAAGGACGCTTTGGGTGAAGTCTTCGTGCGCACGAATTTTGTTGGGATCGGATACACGGGGAAGGCCGCCAGCGTCGATGTGATCGATGCCAGCGCCCGGGCCTATTTGAACGCCGTCAACAAGGCTCTGTACGAGGCGGGCAGGTTGGAGCGGGAGGCGCCCCGCACCGCCTCGGCCTGACGTTTTCGGCCGGGCGAGCCGATTTTCGGCTCCAATCTGCAGACGCCGGAGTTCCGCCTTGGGCCGCCCCGCCGATAGATCTCGGGATCGGCCGGAGGAACAACCCACAGACATGGCCAAGACCTTGTTCGCGAAAATCTGGGACGCTCACGTCGTTCATCGGGAACCGGGTCGGCCCGCACTCCTGTACATCGATCGCCATCTGGTGCACGAGGTCACCTCGCCTCAGGCCTTCGAGGGCTTGCGGCAGGCGGGACGCCAGGTCCGGCATCCCGATCTGACCTCGGCCACGTTGGATCACAACATCCCCACCGTGGATCAGAGGTTGCCCATCGCCGACCTCATCGCCAGAAAGCAGGTTGAGACGCTTCGCCAAAATTGCCGGGAATTCGGGATCACGCTCTACGATCTGGACAGCCGGAATCAGGGCATCGTGCACGTGATCGGCCCCGAGCTGGGCCTGACCCGTCCAGGGCTGACCATGGTCTGCGGCGACAGTCACACCTCGACCCACGGCGCTTTCGGAGCTCTGGCCTTCGGGATCGGAACCAGCGAGGTGGAGCACGTACTGGCGACCCAATGTCTGATCCAGAGCCGCCCGCGAACCATGCGGGTCCATTTTTCCGGGAGGCTCTCCGCCGGCGTGACCGCCAAGGACGTGATTCTCTACCTGATTCGGACCCTGGGGACGGACGGGGCGGTGGGTCACGTCGTCGAGTATTCCGGGCCGGTCGTCGAACGCTTCTCCATGGAGGAGCGGATGACGCTCTGCAACATGTCCATCGAGGCCGGGGCACGCGCCGGAATGGTGGCGCCCGACGAAACCACTTTCGAGTATCTGGAAGGGCGTCCGTTCGTTCCCCGGGGCAGGGAGTACCAGGAGGCGGTGGACCGGTGGCGGCTGCTCCCCGGCGACCCCGACGCCGGCTTCCACCGGGAGCTCGATCTGGACGTGGATGCCCTGGCGCCCCAGGTGAGTTGGGGAACCAATCCCGGGATGGTGGTGGATGTGACGGACGTGGTTCCCGATCCGGAGACCTTTGACCAGGAAGCCGATCGTGAGTCGGGGCGGAGAGCCCTGGATTACATGGATCTGGACCCGGGAACGCCGGTCCGGGAAGTTCGCGTCGACCGCGTGTTCATCGGTTCCTGCACCAATTCCCGGATCGAGGATCTGCGCAGTGCCGCCCGTATCGCCCAGGGACGGAAGGTGGTCGACAGCGTCTATGCCATGGTGGTCCCCGGGTCGCAACGGGTGAAGGGACAGGCCGAAGCCGAAGGGCTCGACCGGATCTTTATCGAAGCCGGGTTCGACTGGCGGGAGTCGGGTTGCAGCATGTGTCTGGGCATGAACCCCGACGTCCTCCAGCCCGGACAGCGCTGTGCGTCCACGTCGAACCGGAACTTCGAGGGGCGTCAGGGGAAGGGCGGACGAACCCATCTGGTGAGTCCCGCTATGGCGGCAGCGGCGGCGATCCAGGGAAGATTCGTGGATATTCGAGACTGGTTCTGAGGCAATTCGTATGGAACCGTACCGGCAGGAGACGGGTAAGGTGGCCACTCTGGATCGGGCCAACGTGGACACCGACCAGATCATTCCCAAGCAGTTTCTGAAGCGGATCGAACGAAGCGGATTCGGCCGGTTTCTCTTCTACGACTGGCGATTCCTGGAGGACGGGAGCCTCGACCCCCGGTTCGAGTTGAATCAGCCTCGTTTCCGCGGAGCCGGCGTGTTGTTGACCGGCAGCAACTTCGGCTGTGGATCCTCCAGGGAACACGCCCCGTGGGCGCTGCTGGACTACGGCTTCCGGACCATAATCGCGCCCTCTTTCGCCGACATCTTCTACAACAACTGCTTCAAGAACGGGATGTTGCCGATTCGGCTCTCCCGGCGGCAGGTGAGGGATCTCTTCCGGCGCGTCCGGGAAAACCCGGACTACACCCTGTCGGTGGACCTGGAGAACCGTACCCTGCGAGACGATATGGGCCTGAAGCTGGAGTTCTCGGTGGAGCCGTTCCGGAGGCACTGCCTGTTGGAGGGCCTCGACGAGATCGGACTCACCCTCCGGCACGAGGAGAAGATCAGCCGGTACGAGGCGGCTCACTCCGCATAAGCGGTCCGGCCCCGGAGCCGCCGGCCGCGGCGACTCCGGGGCCTCGGCCAGATCTCAGGTGGACCTCAGCGCTTCCAGCTTGTCCCGCACCTTTTGCGCGTGTCCCCTGGCCCTGACGCTGCGCCAGTGGTGAGCCACTTTTCCGGAAGGATCGATGATCACGGTGGAGCGTTTCACGCCCTGGAAGGTCCGGCCATACATCTTCTTTTCGCCCCAGGCCCCGTATTTCTCCATCACCTTGTGGTCCGGGTCCGAAAGGAGCGAAATCTTCAGGTCGAACTTGTCGATGAAGTTCCGGTGCTTGCGGGTCGTGTCGGGGCTGCATCCCAGGACTACCGCGTCGAGTGCTGCAAATTCCTCCACGCCGGCGGTGAACTCACAAGCCTCGACGGTGCAGCCGGGGGTGTTGTCCTTGGGGTAGAAGTAGAGGACAACCCACTGGCCGTCCAGATCGCTGAGACGCACGTCCTGGTCCGCCTGGTTCTTGAGGCTCAAGTCAGGGGCCGGTTTTCCGATTTCGATCATCTTCCTTGATTCTCCCGGATGAAATATGTCGACGCCACAGCCTTTCAGAGGTCAATGGTGATGGATTCGCGCCCGTCCTGCTTCGCTTCCACGGCGCCGATGATGGCGGCCTCGGAGTCCCCCCCGGCCCGCAATTCTTCGACACAGGTTTCCGAACACTGGTCCGGTACGCTGGCGAGCAATCCTCCGGCGGTCTGGGGATCGAACAACAGCGGGAAGGCCGGTGCTCTGGACGCCAGTCTACGGTTCCGAACGGCTCCCTGCAACCGAAGGTTCTGAGGCTGGAGCGAGCTGTGGATTCCGGCACTGGCGGTCTCGATAGCCCCTTCCAGGAAGGGAACGGCGGGCAACGAGATGCGGACCTGGACGTTGGAGTCCCGGACCATTTCGAACAGATGACCCAGAAGACCGAATCCGCTGACGTCCGTGCAGGCGTGAGCCGCTTGGCGAAGAAAGCAGTCGGCGGCCTGCTGGTTGGACCGGAGCATGGATTCCAGAGCTCCCTGAATCCAGCGGCCCTTGGCCTTCAGCCGCATGTGAGCGGCGAAGAGGGCGCCGGTTCCCAGGGGCTTGGTCAGGATGAGGCGATCTCCCGGCGCCATCGTCCCCTTGCGCAGGAGCCGTTTGGAATCGGCCAGGCCGGAGACGGCCAGTCCCATGGCCAACTCCGAGCCCTCCAGAGTGTGGCCTCCCACCAACTCGGCTCCTGCCCGGCGCAGGATCCGCCTCGCGCCTTGCAGCAACTCCTCCAATGTCGCTTCTATTTTGTCTTCGGAAGCCAGGGGCAGAACAGCGATGGCCAATGCCGTCCGGGGCCGCCCGCCCATGGCGAAAATGTCGCTCAGGCAGTGGTTGGCGGCGATCTGGCCGAAGACGTAAGCGTCGTCGACGATGGCCGGGAACATGTCGACCGACTGGAGGAGCGTCCGGCCCGGTGGGACCGACAGCGCGGCCGCGTCCTCCCCGGCCTTGAGGCCCAGCACCACATCCGGCAGGTTCGCTGGATCGATCCGACCCAACACCCGTTCCAGCACTGCAGCCCCCAGCTTGGACCCGCATCCCCGGCAACGCATGAGGCGATCCGTAGCTGGGGATTCCGGCCGTTCCGAGGTCCCTCTCCGACGGGAAGCGGCCGGCTCGACGTGAATCTCCGAATGACCGTTGAAGCGCTCCATGAATTGCCGGTCGAGCCAATCCTTCCAACGCCAGACCCAACGTCCCTCCAGAGACCAGGAGCCCCGAGAGGCCACGGCGCGCCGGTCCCCGGTGCTGATCAGGCTCAGGAACTTCTTCTGGGGATGAAAAGGTATCGGTGGAAGTCCCCGCAGGGCTCGGCGCAGATTCCGTTCGAGTGGCTTCCCCTGACGGACCGCGAAGACCCCCGCCTTTTCTCGGGGATGCGGGACCACCGCGGCCACGTCTCCCGCAGCGAAGACTCCCGGATGTGAGGTCGACTCCAGGGTGGCATCGACCTTCACGAAGCCTTGGGCGTCCACTTCCAGATTCGACTCCCGAAGCCAGCCGGCGGCCGACGCCCGAGTGACCCACAGGATTTCATCCAGTTCATGGGTGGAGCCATCCTCCAAGTACAGAATCCGGCCTCGGACCTGGATGACCCTCAGTCCGGGGTAGAGCCGGATGCCCCGGCGTTGGAGCAGCCTTTGAAACTTGGCCCGGACCCGGCGATTGTGGGTGGGAAGAATGGTTTCGGAATCGAAGAAGAGATGAAATTCCGGAGCCTCGCGAGGGTGGCCTGTTTCCCGCCGAAGATTCTCCAGCGCATGTCGGACCGACAACAGCAGCTCGACGCCGCCGGCGCCGGCTCCAACCACAGCGATCCGGGTTCGTGCGGCTCTGGCCAGGACGCGTTGCCTGACCTCGGCCCAGCGGCTTAGAAAGTTACCGATGGGCTTGACCGGAACCACCGATTCGGCGGCTCCCGGAACCGGATCGAGAGTGGGTGTGGAGCCGATGTTGATGGAGACCAGATCGTAGGGTACGGGTGGCCGGGAACGGCACAGGATCCTTTTGGAATCGTGGTCCAGGCCGACGGCCTCGTCAGGGTAGAGGCGGGCGCCCGCAAACTGGGAGAGAGGCCCCAGGTCGATGTGGGTCTCGTCGTATTCGTAGTGACCGGCGATGAGGCCCGGGAGCATTCCTGAGTACGGGGTGTGTATGTCGCGCGTGATGAGGGTCAGTCGGACTCCCGGCATGGGCCTGGTGCCGAAGCCCTTCAGGACTCCCACGTGGCTGTGGCCGCCACCGACCAGAACCAGATCCTTGGTGACGGGAGCTTGAATCGGATTCATGACTCGTCAGGAGAAGGTGGAGGCCAACCGAAGCGGATCCCGAACCGCAGGCGATCAAGCGTACCACAGGGCGCGGATCGGCGAACATATCTTTCCGTAGCGAACTTCCCATGCCCCTGCGACTTTTGCCTCGGGCTCACGTGTAGCAAAATACCGGGACGAGGGCGGGAGCGCTCTCGGGTCCGGAGAAGAAATGGAGTACGATCGCCGACTGCTCGCGTCCTGCCTTCTCTTGATCCCCGCATACTGTCTGCTTCTCCCGGCGGCGGCTCAGTCGCGGAAGGCCGCGGAGCAACAGAGCGAGCCCGCCGGACAGGCGGAATCTGCAGAGTCCAAGGAGTCCTTGGAGGAATCGCAACCCGAGTTGACCGAAGAGATCGTCGTCGTCGGCACTCGGGCCCAGCCGCGGACGGTGACGGAGTCGGTGGTGCCCATCGACGTGATCTCGTCCCAGGACTTGGCCGGTCAGGGTGAGCCCGATGTGGCCGATCAGTTGCGCAACGTGCTGCCGGCCTACAACGTCAATCCGCAACCCGTGGGCGATGCGGCCCGGATCATCCGCCCCGCGACCCTCCGGGGCCTGGCTCCCGATCACACTCTGGTCCTGGTGAACGGGAAACGGCGTCACCGCGGAGCCGTCATCACCTGGTTGGGGAACGGAGTCGCGGATGGAGCCCAGGGGCCCGACATCTCCGTGATCCCGTCCATCGCGTTGCGCCAGGTGGAGGTACTTCGGGACGGCGCCTCGGCCCAATACGGCTCGGACGCCATCGCCGGCGTTCTGAATTTCTTGCTCAAGGACGACACCTCCGGCGGCAGCGTGGAGTTCCGGACCGGCAGCTTTCTCGCTGGAGACGGTGGCACCTACACCGTCTCCGGGAACGTCGGCCTGCCCCTCGGCCCGGGTGGATTCGCCAACCTGAGCGTCGAGTACGGCAACACCGCCGCCACCAGCCGCAGTGTCCAACGCGCCGACGCCGCGCACCTGATTTCGGCCGGGAACACCCAGGTCGCCGACCCGGCCCAGACCTGGGGTTCACCCGCAATCGACGACGAGTTCAAATTCTGGGGCAACTTTGGACACGTGTTCGACCAGATTCAGCTCTACGGCCACACCAACTACGCCAGCAGACGAGTCGCCGGCGGCTTCTTCTTCCGCAATCCCAATACCCGGGCGGCCGTTTTCAGCGCCGACGGCGGCAAGACTCTCCTCATCGGGGACCGTCTCGATGCTCGGGACGGCATCCTCGACGGTTCGGCCGGCTGTCCCCGGGTCCCCATCGCCGACGGGGTCCCGGACCGGCAGGCCCTGGACAGAGTTTTTTCCGATCCCGACTGTTTCTCGTTTCAAGAGATCTTCCCGGGAGGCTTCAGGCCCCAGTTCGGCGGCGAATTGACCGATGCATCGGTGGTCGCCGGTCTTCGGGGACAGACCTCCGCCGGGATGGTGTGGGATGCCAGCTTCAGCCTGGGTTCCAACTCGGTGGACTTTTCCATTTTCGACACGGTCAATGCTTCGTTGGGTCCGGCCACGCCCACGGAATTCGACCCCGGTCTCTACCGGCAACAGGATCTCGCCTTCAATCTGGATCTGAGCTATGCGGTCAGTGACCACCTCCACTTGGCCGGAGGCGGGGAATGGCGCGAGGAGGACTTCAAGATCGGCCTGGGTCAGAACGAGTCGTGGGAGATCGGACCCTATGCACCTCAGGGCTTCAGTGCCGGCTCCAACGGATTCCCCGGATTCAGTCCCATCGCCGCCGGCCGGTGGGACCGGGCCAACTACGCCCTCTACGGCGACCTGGAACTGCGCGGACGTTCCAACAAATGGACCGTCGGCGCCGCGGCTCGGATCGAGGACTATGAGGACTTCGGCGCCACCCTCAACGGCAAGTTGGCGGGACGCTACCGTTTGACCCCGGCCTGGGCGCTGCGCGGCAGCGTGAGCAGTGGCTTCCGCGCGCCCACACCGGGGCAACAGAATGCGTTCAACGTGTCGACCCGCTACGATCTTCAGCTCCGGGACCTGGTCAATGACGGCACCATCCCCTCGACTTCCAGGGCAGCCCAACTCCGGGGCGGCCGGTTGCTCGAACCCGAGCAGTCCGTCAACACCAGTCTGGGTGCGGTGGCCGACCGGGGACCGCTGAGGCTGACGGTCGACTACTTTCGCATCGATCTCTCCAATCGCCTCGCCTTGACCCAGTTGTTCGCCCTCGGCCCGGAGGAAGTGGAAACCCTCATCTCGGAGGGGGTCACCAGCGCCCGCAACCTGCAGAACTTCCGATTCTTCAGCAACGACTTCGAGACCCGGACCCAGGGGATCGACCTGGTGGCCACGGTCACACCCGCCTCGTTGGGAGGCGCCACGACCTTCGGTTTCCTCTTCAACCATACCGACACCGAAGTCACCGAGTTCAACCGGGGCGTGCTGGACGCCGTCCGGCTCCGGCAGTTGCAAGAGGCCATTCCCGGAACTCGCTGGAACGTCTCGGCCCAACAGACCTGGGCCGCTGGCGGCTCCTGGGGCGCCTGAACTACTATGACGACTGGTACGATTCCCGAGACGTTCGGGTCTACAACGGCGACTACATCTTCGATCTGCAAGCCTCCCGTTCCATCGGAGATGCCGTCACCCTCACCCTCGGCGCCCGGAACGTGTTCGACAATCAGCCGGAAGAAAATCCCGACGCCTCCGCCGTCGGCAATCGATACAGTCCCTACACGCCGTTCAACTACAATGGAGCGTTCTACTACTTCCGCGTCGCCTACAACTGGAAATGGCAGGGCGACAGCGGCGCGGTCTTCCCGTAAAGGTGCCACGCCACAGGCTTTCCGGCCGGGCAGGAGTCCGGATGATGGTGGGCTTTCGAAAACCTGGAACCCCCGTCCACTCCAGATAGTAGACTGGTTTGGAGGGAGTGCTCCCGGAGGCCGCGAGAGGGGCTCCGGCCGGAGTCGCCCACAACCGGCCCCATAGCTGAACCCCTTTCAGAGAGGAGATGATCAAATGCGAGTTCTCGTTACCGGAGCCACCGGATTCGTCGGACGCAGGCTCTGCGAGGTGTTGTCCGAGTCGGGTTTTCGGGTGACGGCCCTGTCACGCCGTCCGGAGATGGCCCGTGAAATCGTTCCTTGTGTTTCCCAGGTCTACGCTTGGCGTCCGGTGGAGGAGGCTCCGCCGCTCGAGAGCCTGGAGCAGGTGGACGCCGTCGTCCACTTGGCGG
Organism: Acidobacteriota bacterium; assembly: GCA_965263035.1. Taxonomy (GTDB): domain Bacteria; phylum Acidobacteriota; class UBA6911; order RPQK01; family JAJDTT01; genus JAJDTT01. The sequence continues at coordinate 552,450 of OZ253580.1, read as the reverse complement.
GTGAGAGTGTGGTCGGCCGCTGGAACGCACGCAAACGGCGGGCCATCCGCGAAAGCCGGGTTCGTGCCACCAGGAATCTGGTCGACGCCATAGGGCAGGCGGAACCGCGACCCCGAACCCTGATTTCGGCCAGCGCCATCGGCTACTACGGCGATCAGGGAGAGACGGAGCTGACCGAGTCGATGCCGGCGGCCAACGACTTCCTGGGGGAGGCCTGTCGCCAGTGGGAGAGAGAAGGCGCTCGCGCGTCGGAGGCGGGCGTCCGCGTGGTCCATCTCCGCATCGGCGTCGTCCTGGCCGCAGGCGGAGGGGCCCTGGACGCCATGCTGCTGCCGGCGCGGCTGGGATTGGGTGGCCCCCTGGGATCGGGCCGCCAGTGGTGGTCCTGGATTCACCGGGAGGATCTGATCGGCATGGTGCAGCACGTGTTGGCCGGCGAGAACCTCTCGGGTCCCTTCAATGCGACGTCCTCGAACCCGGTCCGGCAAAAGGATTTTGCCAAAGTGTTGGGAAGGGTCCTCTCCCGTCCCGCGTTCCTGCCCACGCCCGGGATCGCTCTGAAACTGGTACTCGGCGGTTTTGCCGTCGAACTGCTCTCCAGCAAGAAGGTGCTTCCGGACCGGATTCAGGAGAGTGGGTACCGCTTTCTTTTCCCCGATCTGGAGCCGGCTCTCCGGGAAATCGTAGGGTAGCCGAGAGTCGCTGCGGGCGTGCCCGGCCCCTGGCGGGTGCGCAGCCAGGTTTCTTTTACCTCAACGGTTTCGGGCGATAGACGAATTGAAGGATGTTGCCCTCGAGATCGGGAAAGAAAGCCAGCTTGGTGCCGGTAGAACTCACGGAGATGGGTTGCAGGAGTTCTATGCCCCGCTCCTTGATGTGCTGGCAGGCCTCTTCGAAGTCAACGACGGTGAAGGCAATGTGGCGGATGCCGGCGTCGTCCCCTTCGGCTTCCATGCGGGGCCGGTCGCTGGAGGGAAGGATCTCCAGGACTCCGGTGCCGGGAACGGCCACGAAGTAGGTGGAGTACGCCTCGTCGGCTACGGCGATCTCGCAGCCCAGGTTCGAGCAGTACCAGTCGGCCAGCGCCCGAGGGTCATCGGCCACGATGGCCACATGTTCCAATGATGTGATCATGACTCATCTCCTTCCGTTCGGCGGGGCATCCCCCGGAGGCAATGAAGTGCCAGTTTATGCAACCGGGAGGAAAGAGGAAAGCGAAAAGCTGTCCCACCGGCCGGCGGGGGAGTCATGAAAGAATCACGGCATCGAGTCATCCTGGCTCAGGCATCCTCGATGAGATCCTTTTCCATGCCGCGCCCTGCTGCGCGTACACTCTGCACCGGTCTTCACTCTTTTCTCTTTCCTCATTTTCTCTTTCCTCGTTTCTTTGAAGAGAGGCAAGAGCGGTTCCGCGAAGGGGACGCGGGGTGTTCGAATGCCGTGACGTGGTTTGAGCCGGACTGTTAATATCCTGAGGTTTCGCGGAGAGCCGGAATCCTGGCGCGGGGATGAACATGCCTCTTGGGAACAAGGTCGCGGTGGTGACGGGGGCTGCCCAGGGTCTGGGGTTGGCTATCGCCCGGAGGCTGGCGCAGGATGGTGCCTCCGTCCTGCTCTGCGACCTCCAGGAAGAAAAAGTCCGCGGAGTCGCCGACGCCTTGATGAGGGACGGGCTCCAAGCCGAGTCGGCCCCCCTGGATGTGACCGACGCCCCGGCGGTGACCGCCGTCTTCGAGGAGACGTTCCGGCACCGGGGGAAGTTGGACATACTGGTCAACAGCGCCGGTCTGGGCCAGAAGGTGACCCCGACCGTGGAGTTGGCCGACGAAGAGTGGCAGCGCATCCTGGAGGTGAATCTGACCGGGACCTTCTACTGTTGCCGGGCGGCGGGCCGGCTCATGCGGCGGCGGGAATCGGGAAGCATGGTGAACCTGGCGTCCATCAATGCCCACAGTCCGGCGGCTCTGGTGGCCGCCTACAACGCGGCCAAGGCGGGCGTCGCAAGCCTGACCCGGACGCTTGCCATCGAGCTGGCCGCCTATGGTGTCCGGGTCAATGCCGTGAGCCCAGGTCCGGTCTACACCGACTTCAACCGCAGGACCATGGCCCAGCGAAGCCGGACGCTGGGGATCAGCCGGGACGAGATGGTCGAGCGGGTCCGCCGATCCATACCGTTGGGGCGCTGGGGAGAGCCCCAGGACATCGCCTCCATGGTCGCCTTCCTGTGCGGATCCGAAGCGTCCTGGATCACCGGGCAGGTGTTCCAGGTGACCGGGGGCTTGCAGGGCGTCTCGGCGACTCCCCCCAGAACGCCCCGGACCAAAGAATGAAACCCACCGTCTTCATCCCCGAACCCATCGCCTCTCCCGGGGTGGAGTTGCTGCGCACGTATTGCCATTGCCAGACCCCTTGGGAAGAGGGGATCACCGTGCCGGCGGAGCCGGACGCCGTAGGAGCGGCTCCCCATCGGGCCGCCTTCCGGGACGCCGACGCGGCCCTGGTGCGCCTCTTCCAGGTCGGAGCCGAGGATATTAAAAACGCCCCCCGCCTCAAGGTGATCGCCAAGCATGGGGTCGGCGTGGACAATATCGACTGCGAATCGGCGACATCAAGAGGCCTTCCCGTCGTCTACACGCCCGGTTCCAACGGTCAGACGGTGGCCGAGCACGCCATGGCTCTGATGATGGCTCTCTCCCGGCAGATCTATCCCTCCAGCCACGCCATCCGCTCCGGAACCATGGAGGACCGGAATCGGTTCCAGGGTGTCGAGCTTGCCGGGAAGAACCTGGCCTTGATCGGTCTGGGCCGCATCGGCAGCCGCTTGGCCGGAATCGCCTCCGGCGGATTCGGCATGAAGGTGCGCGCCTACGACCCGTTTCTGCACCCCGGATCGACGACGGGAGAGGCCGTTCTGGAAGATTCCCTGGAGGCTCTGTTGGCCTGGGCCGACTTCGTCAGTCTCCACGTTCCTCTGAGTGACGCGACGCATCATCTCATCGACCAGGAGCGCCTGAAACTGATGAAGTCGGGTTGCCGCCTGGTGAACACCTCCAGAGGGTCCGTCATCGACGAGGCGGCCCTGGGCCAGGCGCTGCGGGACGGACGGCTGGCCGGGGTAGCTCTGGACGTCTTCGAGGAGGAACCGCTGCCGGCGGATCATCCCCTTTGCCGAACGCCCAACACTCTGTTGACGCCTCACATCTCCGGCTTGACGGACAGCGCTCTGGAACGCGCCTCCCTGATGGCCGCTCAAGGGATCCTGGACGTGCTCCAGGGACGGCGCCCGGAGCATGTCGCCAACCCCGGGTGTTTCGAGAATCAGGATTCAGGCATCGAGAATTGAAGAAGGAAGTTCAGCCATGACCATCCCATTGGACCGAATCACCAACATGCCGGCCTTTTCTCCCTACTATCCTCCGCTTCCGGCCCGCTACCGGAACGTGCGCTTCCAAGTGGTCTGCTTCCGGGCGGACCCGAGCGCGTTGGACCGGGTCCTCCCCTGGTGTTTCGAGCCGGACCCGGACGGCAACTGTGCCGCCATCGGCATCGACGCGACCTGGACGGCCAACTACGGGGGGTTTCTGGAGAGTGTGCTCACCGTCAAGTGCAGCTACCAGGGACAGCCGGGTTACTTTGCGCCCATCGCTTTCCTCAACTCCAAGTCCAGCATTCCGGCGGGACGGGAGATCTACGGCACGCCCAAGGTGTATTCCGACATTCGGGTGGGAATGGATGAGCGGGTCATGTATACGGACACTCGACTGGCGGGCGCTTCGATCCTGGCGATCCGGTCCACCATGCACCGCCCAACGGACCCGGAGAGCCTGCCCGTTTTTACGCCGTCCTGGCGCTTGAAGGCGATCCCCAGGGTGGACGGCAAGGGGTTCGACGTCCTCCAGGTCATCGACGGCGCCAAGTGCACCTCGGACGTGACCGTCCACGTCTGCCGGGCCGGCGACGGCGTCGTCCAGTTCGATCCCTCACCCATCTACGACCTGACCGACTTCGCTCCCCGGGAATACCTGGGGGCGTACTACATGGAGACCGACTACACTGAAGGGTTCGCGGAGATCGTGCACGATTTCCTGCGGGAATAGCGGGTCGGCGTGCGTTCGGTTAGGAGTCTGCGCGGTAGAAATGATCGTAGCGAGAAAGCGGGGAATCGAGGCCAGATTTTCTCGATTTTGAGGTGCATAGTTGTTCTATTCGCCGAGAAATCGAGGAAATATGGACCGATTCTACCGCTTTCGCAGTAGATCAATTTCTGCGGCGCAGGCTCCTAGATCACGTCCTGGGCTTGACCCGTCCGGGCCGCCTCGTAGGCGCTGAAGATGGCTTTCAGGACGTGGAGGCACTCCTCCCCGGTGGCCGGCGGCGGACCCGTGCCCCTGGCCGCGTTCAGGACCGCCTCCACCAGGCGCTGGTAGGGCCCGACCTCGTAGGAGAAGGGAAACGACTGGACCCCTTTGGGAGCATCGGGATGTGTGGAGTACCACTCCAAAGGCGAGTTGTCCTCGTCGAAGCGGAGCCATCCCTTGGACCCCCAGAGGGTCAGGCCCAGATGGTAGCCCCGATCGAGGTAGTATCCGCCGTGATAGGTTCCCACCATCCCTTTCCGGGACTGAAAGGTGACCCCCACCGAGTCCTCGATGTCGATGGGCTGGCCCCCCACGTTGCGGGCCATGGCGGAGACCCGTTCGATGCGGTCCTGCGTCAGATGCTGGAGCAGGTCCACGTAGTGGATTCCCAGCCAGATCAGGTTTCCTCCGCCTGCCGTGTCTCGCGAGGCGAGCCAGGAGCGGTGAAACTCGGGGCGAGTGAGGCGAGTCTGATCGGCCACCACCAGAAGATGCGCCCCGTAGGGTCTTCCGATAAAACCGGATCGCACCAGATCGCGGGCTTTGACGGCTCCCGGATGCACCCGCAGGTAGAAGGCCAGCGTGAGCGTCAGCTTCCTGGTCTCGGCGAGTCGGACCAGGGGCTCGAAGTCCTGGGAACGGGTACAGGACGGTTTTTCGCTCAGGACATGGCAGCCGGCTTCCAAGGACTTCCGGATCAAGGGCGGAGCCTTGTGGGCGGCCAGGCTGATGACGGCTGCGCGGGGTCGAAACTCCCGCAGCATTCGGTCGTGGTCCCGAAACGTGGTCACCTTCGCGCCCAGAGCATCGCGCGCACTCGGGAATGTGGTCCCGCTTTCGTCGGAGATTCCCACGGCTTCCACACCGTCGATCTGGGCCAGAGATCGGAGATAGGCGCTCAGATGGGGTCCTTTCTCCTGCGTGATCACGCCGACCCGGAGGGGTTCGACGGCGGCGGATCGGACCCCGCGGCTCAGAATCGAAGGAGCGAGAAAGGCTCCAGCAGCGGCTCTGTGGAGAAAGTTCCTTCGTTTCATGGCGGGAGAGTTTAACAGCCCGTGGCAAGAGTCGTCACGGCATTCGACCGTCCCTGCATCGTGCGCGGACTGCGTTGCTATCGGCTCACATACTCCCGGTATGCTCCCTCCGTTGCGCCTTGTCCGGCGGGCGCAGGAACGGTTTCGGTGCTCGCGGGACTATCACCACGGACTGTTAACAGGGTTGAGAGCGGGGATCAGGGTCCGGATTCCGGCGGGACAGGACGGCGGACCCGGTGCCAGGAAAGGAGTGAGGAATGATCTCGCCGCCCGTGATTGAAGGGATGAGGGCCTCACGGAGGATCGCAGGGGTCGGATTCTGCCTCCTCCTGCTGGGTTTGGATTGCTCCATGACCCAGGCCCAAGAAAAGCTCCTGGTGGTGGATACGCCCATGGAGCCGCCCGAATGGGCCCTTTTGCAACGTCAGCTCCTGGAGGCCAACAGCCAGGCCTGCCGGGTCCTGGCGCAACACAGCCTGGACGACCGCGGATATCTCCTTCACGTGCCTCGCTGGGGAGTGATCGACGGGCCCGACGACGCCATCGAGACCTTCGCCGACTGGCCTCTTCTGCATTCCCTCGGAGCCGACGATTCGGTGTTGGAGGACTACAAGAGGGCCCAGGAGGGCCACTGGCTCCAATATGGAGAACTGAGGACGGTGAAGACGGATCTGGCCAGGGACGGGGCCTATTTTCAGGAATTCATCACCATGTCCGACTGGGCGCACACCCGGGAAGGAATGCAGGCTTTCATGTCCCTGGGTCTTTCGGAACCCGGCAATGCCCCTTACCGAAAACGCATGGCCCGCTTTGCCGGCCTCTACATGAACGAGGATCCGTCCGTCTCCAACTATGACCCGGTCCGCAAGCTGATCCGCAGCGTCTGGACCGGCAGCAAGGGACCCATGTTGAGGCCTCCCACGGTCTACGACTGGGTGGGAGACCCTGTCAGGGGGCGTTTCCATTTCCTGCACAGCTCGGCCGGTCCGGAGCGGATGTTGGACTTCGCCAGCCACTATCCCAAGATGCTGGCCCACTGCGAGAACTACAACGACAGCGCCGGGGACAGCCATTTGAATCTCTCCGCCACCAACCTGGCGTTGAATGCCTACATGATGACGGGCCAGGAGAAGTATCGGCGTTGGCTTCTGGAATACGTGGATGCCTGGAAGGAGCGGACCCGCTCCAACAACGGCTTCATCCCCACCAAGGTGGGCCTGGACGGCAAGCCGGGCGGTGAGTCGGGACAGTGGTGGAAGGGGCTCTACGGGTGGAATTTCACCAACTTCGACGCCGAAGTGGGATACGTGAAGCACCGGGGAACCATCTTCATCGGGACCTGGGACGGATTCGGAAACGCTTTTCTCCTCACCGGCGACCCGGCCTATCTGGCGGTCATGAGACAACAGCTCCTGCACTTCCACAGCCGGAAGAAGGTGGCCGACGGCAAGACGCTCATCCCCAAGATGTACGGCGATCCGCGGGGTCACACCTACACGGGGAAACCCGAATGGTACGCCTGGACCGAGAAACTGAACCTGGACCGCTGGACCGAGCTCTACCTGTGGAGCATGGATCCTGCCGATCTGGAGCCCATTCCCAAGACCGGCTGGATCGGATTCCTGGAAGGGTCGGAGCCCGGCTACCCGGCCCGGATCTTGAGGAGGGACCTGGAGCGGGTTCGGAATCGGGTACAGGCGATTCGGGATGACCCCACGACGCCCGGCACCCGGCTGCCCGACTGGTTCATGCACCTGAACCCGTCCTCCAGCCGGAATCTGGCCAGTCTGATGACCGGGGCCTACCTTCCCAGTGTCATCTGGAGCGTGAACTTCAGGTTGCGCTACTTCGATCCCCACCGGCGCCGTTCGGGCGTCCCGCCGGATGTGGGCGCGTTAATCCAGGGAATGACCGGCGATTCCGTGACCTTCACCCTGGTCAACCTCAATCCCGTCGCTCCGCGCACCGTAGTCGTACAGGCAGGAGGATACGGGGAGCATCAGTTCACGCGAGTCGAACGGGGTGGATCAAGAGAAGATCTGGACGACTTCCTCGTCACGGTCCGTTTGGAGCCCGGGTGTGGGACCCGATTGACCTTCGGGATGACGCGGTACGCCAACGAGCCGACATTGAGGCATCCCTGGAATCGTCGGCAATCAGATTCTGACCGGTGAGAGTGGTGAACGCGCAAGATTTCTTCTTCAGCGCGGGCTCAGGACCTGAACCACAGCGGGAGTCGGCGGGGTGGGGCGCCCGGGCAACCCATACGACTGCCCGGGTGCCGTTTCTTTCGGACCGGCGCGCATCTTCTTTCCCAATGCCGCACGGATCCGGTCGCGGGCTCAGGAACCCAACTTTTCGATCATCCGCACCAACGTGCTGACCTGGTTCTTCAGCGCATCGGAGAATTCTTCCAACTGCCGGGCGTACGCGCGCAAGGCCTGGAGCTCAGGGGCCAGAGCAGGCGTCTCCGCCTCGGGGCCCGCCTCTTCGGGTTCTGGAGCGGGTTCCGGTTCAGGCTCGGGCTCCGCTGCGGCCTCGGGCTCTGGCTCCGGTTCGGGAGCTACCGGAGCCTCCGGGGCGGCTTCCGGCTCAGGGCCGGCCTCTGCCACGGGCTCGGGAGCCGGTTCGGGAGTTGCCGGAGCCTCGGCGTCGATGGCCGGCGGGGCCTCGACTTGGGACACGAAATAGAGTTCGCGACCCCGTTTTTCCATCTCGACCCCGTCGACGGCATTCAGCAGCCGCTTGACCAGATTCTTGTCGTTCGGAGTCGACTTGAGACCCAACTTGGAACCGTTGTTGGCGATGAGTTGACTCACACTGGCCGAGCCCTCTCTCCGGACGGCCCGTTCCAGGCCTCTCTGTATCCTTTGCAACTCAGCTCGCTTTCGACGTCTCCTCTTGGCCATTGTCTTATCCTTTCATCTATTGTCGGAACCAACTATACAAAACCCCAGCAGCATTACAACGACTATTATCCATCAATTGCCAGTTCAAATCCACAAATTTAATGGTGACAGTTGATTTTCATCGGTTCGGCCATTCCGGCGAGGACCCTTATGCTCTAAAACAATTGTGAGAATGCGCCGGTGATTTCTGTGTCGGAGCTTCGGCAGAGATTTTGTATGATAACAAACCGGAACCGCGTTCGGCCCGCTGCTGAAGCGGTTTTCCCCGGACGGCAAGGATGTTCCGGCGTCCCATACGATCATCCAAACATGCATTGAAATTCATGTTTCCCGGAATCAATGGTAGGCTGTGAGGGAGGATTAAGCGCATGATTAGCAGATTGAACCGGCGTCATTTCCTGGGAGGCGCCTTGGCGGTCTCTCCGTCCGTCTTCGCTTCCGCCGGAGCCGGGCCGCGGGCGGTTCGGGAGGAAGGGAAGCGGCGCCGGTTTCTCCTCTGGTGTGACAAGGGGGGTCTGATCAATTCGGCCGGCCCCGCCGATGATCCGAAAGTGGCCGAATTCGTACGGAAGTGCTCGGATCACGGGGTGACCGATCTGATCCCTTGGAGCGGGACCCGCGTTCTGGTGGAGGAGGGGAGGAAGGAAGGTATACAGGTGCATCCGTACCTGGCCTTCAATTCCCACGGCTCCCGCCGAGTCAACTACGCCTGGTCCATTCACTACCTGAGTGCACCACCCGGTTCTCCGGAGATGAAGGCGAAGCTGGAGCGCCACCAGCCCATCTGGTCCCATCCCAGGTCGTCCCCCAGCCTGAGCGATTTCGCCCAGGCGCACCCCGAGTACTGGGCTCGGGACCGGAGTCGAAGCGACGAGATTCAGCCGGGACAGAGGCGCACGCTGAGCTTGGCCGCACCCGAGGCCCGGGAGCACGAGAAGGGCAACTACATGGCCATGCTGGAGCGCACCGGCGGCCACGGATTCCAGGTGGAGTTCGTCAGTCTGAACCAGGACGAGAACGGCGTCGGAACCGACGGCTACGAAGAACCGATGACCCGGGCCTACCAGCGGAAATTCCGCCGGGATCCCATGGACCTGCCCAACGACGACCCCTCCTGGGTCCGGTTCCGGGCCGACTACACCACGGTCGCCATCCGTGAGCTGAGGGAAGCCTTGAGGGAGAAGGACCCGTCGGCGCCCCTGACCGTGGCCTTCGTGGCGCGGGAGATGGACGAATATGTGAAGGTGTTTCAGGATTGGCCGACCTGGGTCGACCAGAATCTGGTGGATGAGCTCCATCTCTGGTTCCGCACCACCTCCGACGTCCTGCAGGTGGAGCGCCAAGTGGCGGCGGCGGTCAAGAGAGTCGCGGGCCGGTGTCCCGTAGTGGCCGAGTTCTCCTGTTACCACGTGGGGAGCTTCCAGGATCCCGACCTCTTGCTGGAAGCCGCTCGCCGCGCCTATGGCAGCGGAGCCGAAGCGGCGGGGATCTACCGCAGCCACGCCGTGGAGCAACTGGGATTCTGGCCGCTGGTGGAGAAGATCGCCGCGCTTTGACGACTCGTGAGGACACGAACGATGCAGTCTCTCCAGGGAAGATGTTACTGGCTTTCGGCGGTGTTGACGGTCCTCTGTCTCTCGGCGGTCCGAGCGGAAGAACCGCGGATCGTGTCGGTGGAGAAGATCTGGGACCAGGCTCCCCACAGCGCTTTCACCGACCTGATCCGCTTTCGTGAGAGATGGTTCTGCACCTTTCGAGAGGGTGAACGACATGCCGCCGGACAGGATGGACGGATCCGGGTCATCACCTCATCTGATGGTAAGAGCTGGGAATCGGCGGCCCTCGTGACGACGGAAGGGGTGGACCTGAGGGATCCCAAGCTCTCCCGGACGCCCGACAATCGCCTCCTGCTCGTGGCCGGCGGCAGCGTTTACATCGATGATGTGTTCCAGACTCGGGTGCCTCGCGTGGCTTTCTCCCCGGACGGCTACGAGTGGACCTCTCCACAGCGTGTCCTGGCCGAAGAGCACTGGCTCTGGCGCATCACCTGGCACCAAGGCACCGCCTACAGCGTCTCCAAAATGGGAGACGGGAAGAATACCCGCCGAGTCATCCTCTACTCGAGCCGGGACGGCATCGAGTGGAACCGGGTCACCGTATTCAAGAACATTCCTCCCTGGCCCAACGAGGCCACCATCCGCTTCCTGCCCGGGGACGAGATGATGATTCTCTTGCGGCGCAACGCCACCGGCTGGATCGGCACCAGCCACCCTCCCTATCGGAAATGGACGTGGACCGACACGGGGCACCGGTTGGGCGGACCCAATTTCATTCGACTGCCCGACGGCCGGCTCTGGGCGGGAAGCCGCGCCTATACCGAGGATCCCACGACGATTCTGGCCCGCATGACCCGGACCAGCTTCGAACCGGTCCTCACCCTGCCCAGCGGCGGGGACACCAGCTATCCCGGAATGGTCTGGCACCAGGGCCTGCTCTGGGTCAGCTACTACTCCTCCCACGAGGGGAAGAGCAATATCTACCTGGCGAAGGTACGGCTGCCGTCGGAATAGAAGAAAGGAGAGAGGAAAGAGTTAAGACAGGCGAATAGTCTACGCTTGGCGGGCGCTGCAGGGGAGATGATTTCGTCGAGGATGCCTGAGCCGGATGAACTCGATACCTGTTTCTCCTACTCGTCTCACGTCCGCCGGACCGGGCCGGTGGGGGAGTTCTTCTCTCTTTCCTGCTTTCCTACTTTCCTCACTCCCGGATCTGCCCGTCGCCGACGATGACGAACTTCTCCGTCACCAGGCTCTCCAGCCCCATGGGGCCGTAGGCGTGCAGGCGGGTGGTGCTGATTCCGATCTCGGCGCCCAGCCCCAGCTCGCCCCCGTCCGAAAAGCGAGTGGAGGCATTGACCAGGACCACGGAGGAGTTGACCCGGTTCAGAAAGGCTTGGCCCGTGGAAGGGTTCTCGGTGACGATGGCCTCGGTATGGTCCGAACCATAGGTTTCGATGTGGGCGACGGCCTCGTCCATATCTGAGACCACCCGCACCGCCAGGATCAGATCCAGGAACTCCTCGTGGTAATCCTCGTCCGTGGCCGGCGTGACGCCGGGTAGAATCTCGCGGGTCCGGTCGTCTCCCCGCAACTCGACTCCGGCTTCCTCCATCCGCCGGGCGAAACGGGGCAGGAACCGGCCGGCTGCCTGCTCGTGGATCAGGAGGTTCTCCACGGCGTTGCATACTGCCGGACGCGAGATCTTGGCGTTCTCGGCGATGGTCAGAGCCTTCTCCAGATCGGCTTCCTCGTCCACGTAGATGTTGCACACGCCCTTGTAGTGCTTGATGACGGGGATGCGGCTCGTTTCCGCCACCAGGCGGATCAATCCTTCGCCACCCCGGGGGATGATGAGGTCGATGAACTCCTCCTGGCGGACCAATATGGAGATGGCCTTCCGGTCCGTGGTGTCCACCAGCCGGCAGGCGTCCGAGAGTCCGGCCGGGGCCAGTGTCTTGCCCACCAGGTCCACCAGGGCCCGGTTGGAGTGGATGGCCTCGGAGCCCCCCTTGAGGACGGTGGCGTTGCCGGCCTTGAAGCAGAGGGAGAAGGCGTCGATGGTGACGTTGGGCCGGGCCTCGTAGATGATGCCGATCACTCCCAGGGGGATGGTCCGCTTGGCGACCTGGAGCCCGTTGGGCCGGGTCCAGCTCTGGCGGTCGACACCCACGGGGTCCGGCAGCCGAGCCACTTCCCGCAGGCCCTGAATCATGGAGTCCATGCGTTTGGGATCCAGTTTCAGGCGATCCAGCAGGGCGCCGGTGAGCCCCTTTCGAACTCCGGCTTCCAGGTCCCGGGCGTTGGTCGCCAGCAGCTTCTCACGAGTGTCCGGCTGCGACAGCCGATCGGCCAGATTCTCCAACAGCGAGTTCTTGGCCTCCGTGGAGAGCCCGGCCAACCGGCGGGAAGCCCCCTTGGCCCGCCTGGAGAGATGGACGATCTCGTTTTCAAGTGAGGTTACGGTAGTCGTCATCATATTTCTCCCACGAAGAGCGGCAGGTCATTTTACCAGCACCAAGTTGTCTCGGTGGATCACCTCATCGTAGTAGCTGTAGCCGAGTTGCGCCCGGATCTCTTCGCTCTTGCAACCCCGAATCGCCTTGACCTCCCTGGAACTGTAGTAGCTCAGTCCCCGGGCGATCTCCCGGCCGTCGGGTCCCATGACCTGGACCGGGTTTCCGGAGTGAAACTTACCCTCCACCGCGGTGATCCCGATGGAGAGAAGACTCTTACCCTGTTGGGTCAGTGCTCGCGCCGCGCCCCGGTCCACCATCAAGCGCCCCTGTGGCTGGAGCGAATGCAGGATCCAGTGCTTCCGCGCCGAAAGCCGCTCCTTGAAAGGCAGGAAGAGGGTCCCCACCTCCCGGCCTTCCAGGACCGTCTCCAGGATCCCGTCGTCCATGCCGCTGACCAGCAACGAGGGAATTCCCGAATCGGCCGCCTTGCGGATGGCCTGCAGCTTGGAACGCATTCCTCCCCGGTTGATGGACACCGAATCGCGGGTGTCGCGCGTATGCCGGAAATGCCAATCGGTGATTCGCTCCACGGTGGGAATCAGACGGCCTTCCTCGGGGACGCCGTCATGGATCTGCTCGTAGAATCCGCCCACGGTGGAGAGGATGAGCAGCAGGTCGGCTTGAACCAGGACCGCCACCTGGGCCGAGAGGTGGTCGTTGTCGCCGAACTTGATCTCGTTGACCGCCACCGTGTCGTTCTCGTTGACCACGGGAAGTATTCCGGAAGCGAGCAGGGTCTCCAGCGCGTTCCTGGAATTGAGATAGCGTTCCCGGTTATGCATGTCGTCCCGGGTCAGGAGGATCTGCGCCGTGTGCCGGCCGAGCCGCGAGAAGAATCGTTCGTAGACGGACATGAGGAGGTTCTGACCGACGGCAGCGCAAGCCTGCAGCTGGGGGATGGTCTTGGCCGAACCGGTCAGACCCATGACCGGAGCCCCGGCCGCCACCGCCCCCGACGTCACCAGCACCAGCTGACGCCCCTCCGCCAAGAGCTGGGCCATGCTCTCCACGAGTCGGCCGATCCGATTCGTATCCAGACGTTGATCCGAATCCACCAGGACGCCGGATCCCACCTTGATCACGATGCGGACCGCCCCAGCCAGCGATCGGCGAACCCCATGACCACCGCTTGTCCCCATGTCGGCGCCTATCTTCCGGCCTTCCCGGCGGCAAATCAAGCCGCTCTCATGCCCTTGATCGGTCATGTCGGACTCCGTGCGTCTCGAACTCCGTTCCGTCATTAAAAATGATGTTTGGCAGTTTGTGTTATCGTCCGTTCCGATGCGGATTCAGACGATCACCGCGGGATCAATACAGGATGACAAGGTCTTAATCGAACCTGTGCACAATACCATGGTCTAAAAGGGGATGAGGCGCCCTCGGCAGGCCCTGTTCCCGAATTCGAGGAGATCAACTAACCGATGGTGATGATACGGTCCTGGCTCTTTGTCCCTGGTCACCGGCAGAAAATGATCGATAAGTCACCTGGCCGGGGTTCCGATGCATTGATATACGATCTTGAGGACGCCGTCCCTCCGGACGAGATGGACGCGGCCCGGATGAAGGTGGGCGCGGCCTTGGATGCGGCCAAGGGGGGGGCTCACCGATTCGTTCGGATTCACGGCGCCCGGCATGCCGCCATGGAGGCCGACCTTCGAGCGGTGGTCCGGCCGGGGTTGCGGGGGCTGGTGCTCCCCAAGGTGGACCGCCCGGAGGACGTGACGGCCGTCGATCGGTCCCTCACAGAGCAGGAGGCCGGGTCCGGCGTGCCGTCCGGAAGTGTTCGGCTGGCGGCGATGATCGAGAGCGCCGCGGGCCTGGTTCAGGCGCCGGCCATCGCCGCGTCTTCTCCCCGGCTCGTGGCCCTCATGTTCGGCGCGGAAGATTTTGCAGTCGACCTGGGCCTCTTCTCGTTTCACGAAGGAGGCCTGATGTCCTACGCACGCTCCGCGCTGGTGGTGGCGGCGGGGAGCGCCCGGCTGGAGGCGGTGGACAAGGTCTACCTCGATTTTCGGGATCCGGACGGTTTGGCCCGGGAGACCCGGGCGGCAAGGGAGCTCGGTTTCTCCGGAAAGACCCTGATCCATCCGGCTCAGATCGAAACCGTCCACCGCGTCTTCCGTCCGACGGACGAGGAGGTCGAGTCGGCACGCCGGGTGGTAGAGGCCTTCGAAGCGGCCCCCGGGGAAGGGACGATGGCCGTCGATGGACGGATGGTGGATCTGCCCGTCGTCAAGCGGGCCCGGTGGATTCTCCGGTCTGCGCCGAGAGAGACTCATCCAGGAGGAGGAACCGGGGATGGGGAGTGAAGAGAATCAGGGGCCGCTGCCGCCGCGGGTCTTGTCCTGCCATAACCATCAGGTCAACGAGGAAGAGAATATGTCATCCAGACGTGAGTTCCTGACCGCGGCTGCCATGGGCGTAGCCGCCAAGGCCGTTTCGGCGAGTCCGAAATACGTGGGGTACGGGTCGACCACATCGGACAGGAAGATCCGTATCGGGATCGTCGGAGGCGGGTTCGGCTGTGCCTTCTACTGGCACGAGCATCCGCAGTGTGTCGTCGAAGCCGTGACGGACCTTTACCCGAAGCGCCGGGAGAGACTCCGGAAAGTCTACGGTTGCGACAATGTCTACGACTCCATGGAGGAGATGCTGAAGGAGAAGGCGAACGACCTGGACGCCGTGGCGGTCTTCAGCGGGGCTCTCGATCATGTGAAACACACCAAAATGTGTTTCGAACGGGGGCTGCACGTGATCTCCGCCGTACCCGCGTGCTTCACCATGGAAGAGGCGTACGAGCTGAAGGAGCGGAAGGAAAAGACGGGTCTCCGATACATGATGGCCGAGACCAGCTACTACAACACCGCCTGCATTTACGCGCGAGAGCTGTTTCAGGAGGGTGGTTTCGGAGAGCTCTTCTACAGCGAGGTCGAGTACTACCACGACGTCTATCTCAAGAGCAGGATCAACGATCCGAAGTCCATTTACTACCATCCCGACGGTTCCGTGAGTTGGCGCCAGGCATTTCCTCCCATGCATTATCCGACCCATTCCCTGGGCTACATCGTAGGAGTCACCGGCGAGCGCATCGTCAGGACCTCGGCTCTGGGTTGGGGGGATCCGGAGGGTATGGCGACGTTCAAGGCCAATCCCTACCAGAACCCGTTCTCGAACATGGGCGCCTGGATGCAGACGGATCAGGGCCACATGGTGCGTTGCAACGTCATGTGGCAGATCGCGGCGGGGGGCGAGCGGGCCAATTGGTTCGGAGAGAAGGGAACCTTCTACATGACCCGGGAGGGCATCCATCGCGTCATCTGGGACGGGCGGAGAAGCAAGCCCCGGGAGGTGACTCTCCCCGAGTACTGGAACACCAGCCGGCTGCCGGAACGGATGCGTCACACCAGCGGTCATGGCAGCAGCCACACCTTCCTCACCGCGGAGTTCGTCAACGCATTGGTCGAGGACCGGGAGCCGGCCATCAACGTCTACGAGTCGCTGGCCATGACCGTGCCGGGAATCGTTTCCCAGCAGTCCGCCCTCCGCAACGGAGAGCAGATGGAGGTTCCCCAGTTCGACCCGGCAACTTGACAGCCCGCAGCGAGAGTCATCGCGGAACCAAATTCACTCAGCCAATCGGAGCGAAGTTGGGGTAGAGAATTGTCGAGAAGAAGGGCATGAAGGAAGACGTGCGGTTTGTCGAGACGTTTCAGAGCCGCTGCCGGTTCGGCTTGGCGCAGGCGGATATCACCCCTCCTGTCGGCATCTATCACCGGATGTGGGGTGCGGCCAGCCACGACCGCTCCACGGGCGTCCATCGTCCCTTGACGGCGGCGGCCGTTGCTTTTGGGGATCTTGAGGAGACCGGACCGGTTTCAGGATGCGAGCAGATTCTGATCCTGTTGGACCACGTCCTGCTGTGGCCCGCTGAGATGGACCTGCTGTTGGAGAGGGCCGGCCGGCTCTCCGGGGTCGGCCGTGACTCCCTCCTGGTGGTGTTCTCCCATACCCACGCCGCGGGCCTGATGGGCTTGGAACGAGAGTCCTTGCCCGGGGGAGAGTTGATCCGCGGCTATCTGAAAAGGGTTGCGGCCTCTGTGGGCGATCTGATTACGACTGCCAGATCCCGGTCGCAGACGGCCACCATCACCTACGGCTTCGGCCGCTGCTCGCTGGCCCGAAATCGGGATCTGTGGGACGGCCAATTGCAGCAATACGTGTGCGGGTACAACCCGGACGGACCGTCGGACGACACGCTCCTGGCCGCGCGGGTCACCGGCGAACGGGATGAGCCGATTGCCACCATCGTCAACTACGCCTGCCATCCCACGACCCTGGCCTGGCAGAACACGCTCATCAGCCCCGACTTTCCGGGCGCCATGCGGGAGGTCGTCGAACGGGAAACCGGGGCGCCCTGCCTCTTCCTTCAGGGCGCGTCCGGGGACCTGGGGCCCAAGGAGGGGTTCGTGGGGGACCTGGAAGTGGCGGACCGAAACGGGCGTCAGCTCGGCTACGCCGCTCTTTCGGCCCTGTGCGAACTGCCGGCGCCCAACCGGCGCTTTCAGTACACCGGTCCCCGGGAGTCCGGCGCCACCCTGGGAACCTGGTCCTGGACCCGGTTCTCCGGCGATGACGAGAGACGATCCAGCCGTTGGAAGCTGCGGAGCTGGGCCGTCGATCTCCCCTGTCGCCGGACGCCGCTCACCCGGGAGCGGGTCGAATCCGAGCTCCAACGGTGCCGTGCCGGAGAGGAGCGGGCGCGCGCTGCCGGAGACGAAGCCCGGGCCCGCGATTTCCGAGCCCTGGCCGAACAGCAGGGCCGCCGGTTGCAGCGTCTGAAATTCCTTCCGGCGGGAGAGAGCATCCCCTTTTCGATCTGGCTCTGGAGCATCGGGAACGCCTTCTGGCTGGCTGTGGAAGGGGAGCCCTATCAGATTCTGCAGCGGTCGTTGCGGGAGCGTTTTCCCGGAGTACCCATCATGGTGGCTTCCCTGGCCAACGGCGCCCGGGCGAACTATCTGATCCCGGCCGGGGCCTACGGGTCGGGCCGCTATCCCGACACCATCGCCGTCCTGGCCAAGGGCTCTCTGGAAACGGTCATCGACGAGGTCGGAAACCAGATCGAACAGTGGCTGACGGCCGGATAGGAGCGGGGGCTTTCGGCCCCCGTCTTCGGAGTACCGATCGTCACCTCACCGAGGGCGCCGGCGGGCGTTGCTCAGGAAGGCCAGCAGGCTGGCTAGGTCCTCCCGGCTCACCTGCTCCTCCAGGCCCGAGGGCATCACCGAGACGTTGCCGGGGCGGATCTCCCGGATCTCCGACCGGGCCACCCTCACCTCGGTGTCCGGGCCGGTCACGAGCTGGACCTCCTCTTGCCCGTCCTGGGTGATGACCCCTTGGTGCAGCTCTCCCGATTCGGTCACCACCACCATGGGCTCGTAGCCGCGCACGAAGCTGGCGCTGGGAAAGAGGATGGACTCCAGCAGATCGCGCCGGTTTCGCACGTCGCCGATCCGCGTGAGGTCGGGGCCGGAACGGCCTCCCTGGTAGCCGATGGCATGGCACGAGGAACAGGCGGCGCTGTTGCTGTTGAATACGGCCTGACCCTGGCGAATGTCCCCTTCGTCCAGAGTCGCCAACAATTCCTCCAGACGTGCCAGCTGCTCGACCGGATCCATTTCCAGGGACGCCAGGAGTTGCTCCCCTTGGCGTTGAACCGGAGGGGGAAAGTTGGCCAGCGCCTGGTTCATGACGTCGGCCCGCAGTCCGTTCAGCCCTCTCGAATCCCGTACGGCCGCCATCAGCCGCAGCCCCAGATCTTCGTCTCCTCCGTTCCGATAGGCCCCAAGCAACGGCGAGAGGACCAGGGGTCCCGCGGTCCGCACCGACTCGGTCAAGTCCAGCAACTGATCGCGGGTCAGCCGGGATCTGCCCAGGACGCCGGCGGCGCCGGTGCGGGCATTCACCGTTGCCGCAGGCCCGAGGGCGGCCTGCAACAATTCGAAGAGATCGGGATCGAGTCCGTCCAATTCTCCCGGAACGGCTGCCAACGCATTCACGCGCAGCTCGGCGTCCCGGGTCGAGTCGCGGCCGACGCCAAGCAGGACCTCCTTCAGGCGCCCGGCGTCTTCCTCCCCCGGGTCTGGCAGGGCGCGTAGACTTGCGACCGCCTCCCGGATCAGGATCGCGTCCCCTCCGGACATGACCGCGGCGAGTCCGTCGACCCAAACGGAGGGTGTCTCCTTGAGGGCGCTGCCGGCCATGGCCCGCAACGCGGTCAGGCGGGACTCGGTCGAGCCGGTGCCGGAGACCGTCGTGGCAAGCAACCTCTGAATGGTGACGTTTTCTCCGAATTTGGCCAGTTGCCGCACCAAATCAGCCTGCTCTTCAGGTCCCTGTTCGCGACGGGCCAGGCGCCGGCGAAAATAATGGGCCAACGCTTCACCCCACTCCGGATGTTGGCCGGCGATCCAGGAGGCCGTCTGTTTCAGGATCGGCTCGTCGTCCGCGAGAAGGGGAGTGACGGTCTCGGGCGTCAGTCCACCGCCCGGCATCTGGTCCAGGGCAATGAGGGCGGCCCGCCGCGTGTGGGGAGAAGAAGCCCCCAGTCCGGCGGCGGTGCCCTCCGGGTCGGCAATCTCGATCAGCGCGTAGATCAGGGAGTGCTCCAGGATCCGGCCGTTGTTCGCGCCGGCCCGAGCCAGCAACCCGGGGACGGCGCGGCGGTCTCCGATGCGTCCCAGCGCCTCGGCGGCCACCCGCTGAATGGACGCGGCGCCCTGCTCCAGAAGTTCCAGCACGCTGGGGCCGCTGCCGGCGTCACGCCAGACGCTGACCGAATGGAGGGCGGCCTGCCGCACGCTCTCGTCACCGTCGGAGAGCGCCTGTCGAACGGCCGCGCGGGCCTCCTCGTGATCGATGCGGGTGAGCGTCCAGACGGCGTTGCGGCGCGCTTCCACTGAGTTGGACCTCGAAAGCGTCCGGATCAGCACCGGCACCTCCGGACTCCCTTTCTTGGCCAGCTCTCCGATGGCTCGGCTGCGGACGGCCGGTCTCGGGTCGTCCAGGAGTTCCGTCAGTCGGCCGCCGTCGGCGCTGGCCCAGTCGATGCGCAGGCCCCTGGGATCCTCGGGGCCGGACGCACCCTTGCGACGGATTCGATAGATCCCGCCCAGGACGTCCGGTTTGTGAAGCTGGGAAGTGGGACAGCAGAGCTTGTACCACCCTCCCGTATCGACCACCAACAGGCTGCCGTCGGCGTCCTCCACCACGTCGGTGGGATGAAAGTCGCGATCGGTGGAGGCCAGAAAGTCGGCGTCCCGGGTCGTGAAGGTGGCTCCGCTGGGCTCCAGGACGTGGCGGGTCACCTTGTTCAGGTTGAAGAGACAGGCAAACAGGTTGCCCTGATACTCGCCGCCGAAGACCCCGGAGGCATAGATGGTCTGGGCGCAGGGAGCGGCCGGGCCCAGGTGCAGCATGGCCGGCAGCAGATCCCCGGTCCTGGCGTGGCCGTCAAGGACGCCGTGCGTTTTTCCGTAGACGCTGCCATGGACGGCGTGGATGATGCCGTCCCGGCGGCCCAGTTTCGGGTGCTGAACGAAAGTGGACGCCAGCAGCCGTTCTCCCCGGGGCGTGAAGACGACATCCACGGGGTTGTCCATGCCCCCCGTCAGGACCGGCTCGATCCACGGATCTCCGGGCCGTCGCCGGAAGATGTGGGCGGCGCGGGTCACCAGGGGAGGACCGTCGGGCCGTTCGTAGGTCTGCTCGGCGAAGGCTCCCTTGGTCCAGTAGATCCATCCGTCCAGTCCCAGGTAGGGGCCGTGCAGATCGTTGGCGCAACCGGTGAGGGTCTTGCCGGCGAACCATTCCTCCCGCTGGTCGGCGATTCCATCATCGTCGGTATCGGTCAGCTTCCAGATGCTGGGGGGCGCCGCCACGTAGAGTGAGCCGTCGAACCAGAGGGCGCCCTGGGGGATCATCATGCCGTCGGCAAACGGAGTGCTCCGGTCATAGCGGCCGTCACCGTCCGTGTCTTCCAGGCGCTTGACGCGGTGAGGTTTCTGCTCCAGCTGTTGCTTCACCGGGTCGTTGGAACCGGAGGATTCGGTCACGTAGAGCCGGCCCTGCTCGTCGAAGTCGGCGGAAATGGGGCGTTCCACCAGCGGCGGCCCGGCGACGAGCTCCACCTCAAATCCTTCCGCGACCGTCAGCGCGGGTTCGGTTGGCGATACCCGGACCTGGAGGAGTTGGTAAATCAGTGCGGAAACGGCCAGCAGGACCAGCCCGCAGAAGAGGGAAGAGCGAAGATATCCGGATTTCATGGATGCGGCCTCCCGCCAGCTCAAGAAATGGTTGGAAGCGATTTAACCACCGGTGGGCAATGATTAGAAGCGGTCCTTGATCGGCCCTGCGGATAGATTTGAGGCCGCCGCTCCAATATTTTCCTTAAAGGGGCGAATATTGTCTACTGATAGTAAAAACTAAGCCGAAATTTACTAACTATGGCAAATATTTGGCAAAGACTGGAAGACCACCGCAGAGGAGAGGCGACGATCCCGTCGCCGGATGGGAGGGGCAACTCTCTTGTTGCCCATTGGGACAGGCGACTTTCCTGTCGCCCACTGGGACAGGCGACTTTCTTGTCGCCGGCTCCGCACTGAGGAAGAAGAATGAGGAGGGGGGACTAATCGTCCCCCCTACCCCCCCTAATCGGCGGCAAGAAAGCCGCCGCTCGTGCGCCCGACATGGGCTGTATCTAAGGGATGAAAGATCCCAAGGGAGGTGATGGGACCAACCCTAGCCGAACCGCAAGGCGTAGCCGCGAGGTGAAGCTGAAGGAAGCGGAAGGCAAACCCACGACCGCAGGAACACGAACCGGCAGTGAGGCCGGGTGCGGGCGGTGAGCTGGCGAGCAACAGCGAAACCCGAACCCCATCCAGACGCATCAGGTAGAGCCGGGCGGCCCGGGGGGAAAGATGCAGCACCTTACTCGGGGAGATCTCAAGGGTGAGAGCCCTTGAGAAGTCAGCAGAGGTCGTAGTAGCGAAGAAGCCGGGTAGAGCCGGTGGAGCGAAGGACCGAAGGAGTCGTACCGACCTTATGGAGGACTCGCCAATGGAGGCGCCAAGAACTCCGAAGACGGGAGCCGGGGAGAGATCCTCTGGCCCTGGTCCGGAAGGCCCAAGGGTGGAACCCGTCAAGCCGGAAGGGCGGAGATCGAGTCTCGGTGGCGGCGAAGACCCGGAAAGAAGGGAGAGGTACGAGTCGCTGATGGAACAGGTGGTCTCGGCGGACAACTACGGGGCGGCCTTGGGAGCGGTACTCCGCAACCGGGGGGCGCCGGGGATGGACGGCATGAAGACCACCGAACTGGAGGGACACCTTCAGAAGCACTGGCCGCGAATCCGTGGCAAGTTGCTGGACGGGACCTACGCGGTGACCCCAGTGAGGCGGGTGGAAATCCCGAAACCGAACGGTGGGGTCCGCTGCCTGGGGATCCCCACGGTGCTGGATCGATTCATCCAGCAACTGCTGTTGCAGGAGCTGGGGCGGATCTTCGAACCGGGGTTCAGCGAGCACAGCTACGGGTTCCGACCGGGACGCAGCACTCACGATGCCGTGAGAGCGGCACGGGAGTACGTGGTCCGGGGAGGCCGGGACTGGGTCGTCGATCTGGACATCGAGAAGTTCTTTGACCGGGTGCATCACGACATCATGATGCGGCGAATCGGGGCCGTCATCCGGGACAAACGGGTGCTGAAACTGATTGGCCGGTACCTGCGCAGCGGGGTTCTGGTGGAAGGCGTGGTGGTGGGAGCCCGGGAGGGGACGCCGCAAGGCGGACCGCTCTCCCCGCTGCTGGCGAACCTCTACCTGGACCCGCTGGACAAAGAACTGGAGAGACGCGGGTACTGCTTCGTACGCTACGCGGACGACTGTAACGTCTACGTAGGGGGAGCGACCGCGGCGGATCGAGTGGTCCGGAACCTGCCGCAGTGGATCGCGAAGCATCTGCGGTTGAAGGTGAACGCGCGCAAGACTGGAGTGGGCCGGCCCTGGGAGCGGAAGCTCCTGGGGTTCCGGATCACCCGGAAGGGGCAGATCGAAGTGGCCCCGGAGAGCCTGAAGCGGCTGAAGTTACGGGTGCGCCAACTCTGGGACGCCCGACAGAACCTCAGCAGCCTGGGACTGAGAGACCAATGGCGGCAGCACATCCGAGGCTGGTGGGGATACTACCGGCTGGCGGAATGGCGGCGTCCGGTCTGGAGGTTGGAAGGCTGGATCCGGCGCCACATGCGCAAATGCTTCTGGTTGCGCTGGCATGGTTGGCGAGGGCGTCTCCGGCGACTGCGGTCTCTGGGGGTGCGTGAGCCGCTGCTTCGAGTGGCCCACAGCAGTCGAGGAAGCTGGCGAATCGCCCGGCACTCAGCGCTGCACACGGCCCTGAGCAACCGCCGTCTGCGCCGCTATGGGTTCCTCATTCCATCGGACCTCGGGTGACTCCAACCGCCGGATACTGAAAACGGTACGTCCGGTGGTGTGGGAGGGTGCAGGGGCGCAATCCCCTGCGCCCGACCCGATCCATGCCGTCGCCAGGGGCGACGGAGCCGGCCCTGGGGTTTCGCCATGGATTTCAGAACAAGCTCCGCTCGGGCGCCGGGGCCAGGATGTCCGGATGGTTGTTCCTGACGCTGTTCACCTTGGTGCTGACGGGGCGCTTCTCGTAGGGGCCGGCGTAAGGCTCCCGAACCAGGTCGAGGAGCTGGGTCACCGACGATGACGGATCGAGCCAGCCGCCGAATCGGGCGGGATCGACGATGGCGGGTTGACGGTGATGGATGTCGGCAAGTCCGGGAGCGGCCGCCGTGGTGATGATGGTAAACGTCTCGCGGGTTTCCTTCGGTCCGCTCCAGCGCTCCCACAGCCCGGCGAACGACAGGAGAGAACCGTCGGCCAGGGCCAGAAAGTAGGGTTGCTGGTTGCGGCCGTCCCGCCGCCACTCGAACCATCCGTTCGCCGGCACCAGACAACGGCGTGAGCGGAAGGCGGCCCCGAACGACGGCTTGGAGTGCACCGTCTCCGCCCGCGCGTTGATCAATCGGAAGCCCATCCGGACATCCTTGGCCCAAGACGGCACCAACCCCCAACGAAGTTTGGCCACCGTGCGCCGGCCGGCCTCGTCGAGCCGGCAGGCCGCGAAGTTCTGGGTCGGTGCACCGTTGTGTCGGGGCGTCAGACTCTGCGGCGCGGCGGGTTCCTGATAGTGGTACAGGTCGTGGACCTCACTCCAGGACATCATCTGAGTGAAACGTCCGCACATGATCGGGCACTCTCCGCTTTCTATTGGGGAGGTGAATAGTCGAACTCGTCGAAAGGGAACATGGGCCGGGGCATCCTCACGAACGGGAGGGAGGTCAGGTCGGGACTGCAGCACCCGGGGCTGTTCACGATGATGATGGAACGAGCTACGGGCTCGTACTCGGTACGCAATCCCAGGGGCGACTTGACCAACACCAGCTTCATGTCCCGCGGTTCGATTCCGTGGCTTCGATACAGCTCCGGATCGGTTGTGGGAACGGGACGCTCGGAAATCAGCAAGCGGATGCGTCCGATCGACAACACGACGGCCCTCCCCATCTTGACCAACCGGCCGGTGTAGACGCGGCCCTTGTACCGGAACTCGCCGTCGGAAATGAGCTTGACCCTACCCGTGACACGAACTGATGTGGCGTAGGCAGGATCCAATTTCCCCCCGACTCGCAGGTTGACGGTATTCCCGACACCCGCCCGAATCGCCTCCTCGACTGCTCCAGGATCGACGACAACGGCCGCCACCGACACGTCGATTCCATGTTGCAGAATGCCGGCCAGAATACTGGTTCCATCTCCGGGCGCACCCCCCATGGTGCCGTCCGCACCCTCCCCAAGCACCACCGGACCCCCACGTGTTTTCAGAGCCTGTTCCAAGGCCTCGTCCACCGAGGGAAGGGAAATGACAAAAGACTTCCTGACGGACCAGATGAAACGGGCCAGTTCATTGGCCTGCGATTTGGCTCGAGCGGGATCGTTGTTCGTGATGACCAGCGAGGCCCAACCCAACTCCTCCACGTCCATCCAGGGTTGGACTGCAAACACCGAAGCGGAGATGGTTGTTCCCTGGCCCTCCAAGGACCGGACACGGTCGTAGATCCGGCGGAATTCGCCCCGGTCGGTGAGCATGTTTTCCGCTTGGACCACCATCGGGATCTTTACGGCGTGCATGGTGGGGCGGACCTCACGCCGGAGGAGGGAGACCATCAAGTCACCCCCTCGCCGTCCGGTGTCGTAGAGATCCACGTGAGGACAGGTCTGATAGCCCGCCAGGGCGTCGGCATTTTCCCACATGGTGCGGGTCAGGTTGGCGTGGAGATCCAAGGTTGCGACGATGGGAACCGAGGGTCCCAACAGTGCTCTCAGCTCCCGCAGGATGGTGCCGTCGCAACTGTCGATTCCCTCGCCGGCCCAGGCGCCGTGCAGCGCCAGGAGCAATCCGTCCAGGGGTCCGGCCTTCCTGATCTCCTCCTTGAGGTCATCAAGCAGGGTTTGGAAATCGTAAAGCTTGATCCTGCCGTAACTTACGGCCCACCCACCCAGAATGGGCGCAATCTGCGCTCCTCCCTCGGTCAGGGCATCCACAAATCCGTGAATCTCGCTATTTTCCGTTTTGTGGCCTTCGATCAACTCGTGACCGGGAGTCATCAGGAAGTGGCCGCGGACCGTGGCTTGAGGGGAAAAAGTGTTCGTCTCCTGCAATAATGCAGCGATTGCAACTTTCACGGAAAAGCTCCCTCGTTCTCTATTCCTCAACGGAAAAGTCTAGGGTCATTCCGTTCACCGTACAAGTCTTCCAGGAGTTGTTCCCATGAATCGAAGAAGTTTTATCGAGACCGGCCTGACGGCCGGCGTGGCGGCCGCCTCGACCGGCATCCCCCAGGCGCAAGGGAAGAAAACGGCTCGGCTCGCGCTCCCGCAGCCGCGCAAGATCGCGCAGGAGGTGTTCGGCGCCGGCGGCTACGATGCCATCTGGTACCTGGTGAACGTGGGATTCGTGGTCCGCCTGGGAGAGGTCTGCATCTTCCTGGACCCGATCCTCCAGAGCGGCAATCCCGAATATGCCGAGTTGCGCCGGCGCCATCAGCGGGCGGACCGGCTGCCGCCGGAGGTTCGGTTCTACGATCCCGACAATCTCTACCTGGAGACCGAGCATTACCCGCTCTCCGGCTCCGACGTGAAGCGGGCCGACTACGTCCTCGTGACCCACGACCACACCGACCACTGCGAGCCCAGGTCGGTCAAGGCTCTCTCCCGCCACAATCCCAGGATTCTGGCTCCGCCGTCCTGCCACGCCATGTTGATTGAAGCGGGAGTTCCCCAAGAGCAGTTGCAGCCGGTCGCGCATGGGGATCGCATCCGCGGGGAAGGCTTCACCGTCCAGATCCAATACGCTCATCATGGAAATTCGGAGGGCGCCTGCGGATTCCTTCTGGAGACCCGCTACGGCAACATCTACCATCCGGGCGACGGCCGTTTCGACCACCCCCACAAGGCCGAGAACTGCGGCCTGCAGGTGGACTACCTGCTGCTTCCCATCAACGACACCAACCTGGGCGTGGGATTCGCGGCCCTGCTGACCCGGATCCTGCAGCCCAAGGTGGTCATTCCCTGCCACTATGGATTCTGGTCGCCGCCGGTACGTTCCCAGGGAGGGCACCCGGCGGAGTTCGTCACCGCCCTGGCGGCGCGCAACTACAATCTGCCAGCCACCGACGTCGTGATCCTCAAGCCGGGAGGGAAATACGTCCTGGTCTGAGCCCACCTCATTACGCCTTCCGGTCGGGCCTGTCTAAGGTTGCAGCGACGAGCGACGCAAGCGTACCCTTGCGGCGGCCTGCGGACGGGTCCGGGTGCCCGGGTCGCCGCCGCGCTCGTCAGACCGTTGAATCAGAGACACCTGTAGCGGAAGGAAGACACATGAACCGGATCGTAACCGTTGCCCTGGCCGTTTTCGTAGTCGTTCAAGGGGGATGGGGTCTTCTATCGGCCCAGCGGATCCCTCGGGTGACTCCCGAGCACAAGCAGCTGTTCATCGACGACCGCCTCATCGGGAAGCTGGTCAACGTCAAGCGAACGCTGCATCAACCCACAAAATACCCGAAGCCTATGGTCCGGCCCGTCCATCCCTGGGAAAACTTCGTGGTACAGACACGTACGGCCCCGATCTGGGACCCGGAAGAGAAGGTGTGGAAGTTCTTCTACATGGCCTTTGCGAAGAAGGGGAAGGGGACGAAGGAGCAGCACACCTCGGCATATGCTATCTCCAAGGACGGCCTTCGCTGGGACAAACCGGTGCTGAACCTGATCGAGTGGAACGGTTCCAAGGCCAACAACCTGGTGGCCCACCATGATCGCGGCGACCAGTTTCTCTATCATGTCGTCTATGACCCCCACGACGTGCCGGAAAGGCGCTACAAGGGGATGTTCGGGCTCGGGATTCGGCAGCCGGCCGTCTCACCCGACGGTCTCCGTTGGACGCCTCTGGAAGTTTCCGCCGTCCCCAGCGCCGACGAGTCGCAACTGATCTACGACGAGCTGGGGAAGCAGTTCCTGGCCACCGTCAAACATGCCGCGCCCTACGGCCGGTCGGTCTACCTCACGTTGAGCCCCGACTTCGTGACCTGGACCGAGCCCAGGCTCATCTTCCATGCCGACGGCGAGGACCAGGTCCTGGGCCGGCAACGCATCGCCAATCGCATGTCCGATCCCCGTTGGGTTCCGATGACCATCAACCAGCCCTCGCACTACAACGTGGACATCTACAACATGCCGGTCTTCCCCTACGAGGGCATGTACCTGGGTCTTCCCATGAAGTTTCATCAGACCGGTCCCACGCCCATCGGCAACCAGGACGGGTTCCACATGGTGGAGATGGTTTCCACCCGGGACCTGATGGAATGGCAACGAGTGGCGGGACGGGCCATCTTCATACCCCTCTCCTACGACGGGTTGGGCCGCTACGACACCGGCACCATCGTTCCGCCGACGCGTCCCATCGTGAGGGACGGTGAGCTCTGGTTCTACTACAGCGGAATGCGGCGCCGCTTTCAGCCGGACAACATCGGCCCTCTCGTGGACGGACGACGGCGCTACGTCTCGGTCCCGGACAATGGGGCCATCCTGCTGGCCAAGTTGCGTCTGGACGGGTTCGTCTCCATGGATGCCGGCCACCAGGAGGGGACCCTCCTGACGGTTCGCCTGCATCTGGAAGGCAAGCGGATGTTCGTGAACGCCGACGCCTCCGGCGGCCAGATCCGGGCCGAGATCCTGGGCCCGACCGACACCTTCTCGTTGGACAAGAGCGTACCCATCCAGGGCGATCATCTGAAGGCGGAACTCAAGTGGAAGGGGACTCCCGACTGGGCCGCACTGGAAGGGAAGCAGGTCCGGATTCGCTTCCACCTGAGCCAGGCCAGTCTCTTCGCATTCTGGATGGAATAGGCTGAGTGGTGACGGATCAGAAATCGGCACAACCGCGGGTGATGCGGGTCTCGGGAGAGACCATCACGGCCCTGGCCTGGATCGGGCCCATGCTGATGCTCCTGGCGGAGGCCATCGGCAGCGGCGAGATCCTCACCGAGCCGGTCGCCGGGGCCCGCTACGGAGGAGCCCTGCTGTGGCTGATCCTCCTGACCATCGTCACCAAGGCCTTCTGGAACGAGGCCATCGGCCGGGTCTGCATCGTCACCGGTCAGAACTTCCTGGAGGCGTGCTCCGGGATGGGAGCGCCCGTCTCCTGGGTGCCCTGGATCTGGTTCTGCGTCAACCTGATCAAGGACTTCCTGCTGCGAGGCGGGATCGTGGCCATCGCCGGGCTCATCTGCCACGACATCTTCGGCGGCCTGCTGCCGGGGGCGGGAGAGGTCCAGCAGCAGATCTTCTGGACCTTCCTGAACTTCCTGCTGGTCTGGGTGATCCTCATCGTCGGCGGCTACCGGCCGGTGGAGACCTTCAACACGGTCATGTGCCTCCTCTTCACCCTCAGCCTCCTGATCTGCGCCAGTTTCGTGGTTCCGGACGTGACCGGGGAGCTGGGCCGGGGCCTGGTGCCGCGAATGGCCACCGACTTCGATCAGCTGCTGATCATGATGTCCCTGGCCGGCATCGTCATGGCCGGTTCGGGCACCATCAAGTACAGCGCCTGGGCCGAGGAGCGGGGGATGGGCCTTCTGGGCCACGCCCGGGACCAGGGCCGATTGACGCGGGAGCAGTTTCAGCCCAACTCGCCGGAGGAGGTGAGCCGGATGCTGGGCTGGCTGCGGATCAACCGGACCAACATCGTCCTGACCTATGCGCTGGGACTGATCGTCTGCCTGTCCACCTTCATCCTGGGCGTTGGGATTCTGCACCCGGCCGGGATCACGCTTGCGGGTCCCGGTCTGGCCCGGGAGTTGAGCCTGATGATGACGGAGGTGCTGGGGCCCTGGTCCCGGAACGTCTTCTACCTGGGGGCGTGGGCCGCCATCATCAGCACCGCCATCTCCATCTTCGACGGCTCCTCGCGCATGTTTATGCAGCCCCTGCGGATGAAGGCGCCGGGCCTGTTCGGAAAGATGACCCCGCAGATCTGGCAGAAGCTGATCCTGAGCCTGATGATGGTCGGCTCCTGGGTCGTCTACGCCTTCTTCCCCAAACCGGTCACGCTGGTCCTGATCATGGGTGCCATCGATACCCCCATGATCGGCATCATGATGGTGGCCTACGCCTTCCTGGGACGGCGCTATCTGCCGGCCGAGTACCGCTACGGCAAGGCCTGGTGGGCGAGCATCCTGCTGATGGGTTGTCTCTATCTGGCCCTGGGAGTGACCTACGCGTTCCTGAAGAATTGACCGGAGCGGCGGTGGAGCGGCGACTTCCCAGTCGCCGATTAGGGGGGTAGGGGGGACGGAGTCCCCACTTCACACTTTCCGGATGGGCGAAGACTGGGCGATTAGAAATCGCCCTTCCGGGCGGGCGACTGGGAAGTCGCCCGCCCGGTCCCCCCTCCTATTCCTCGGACGCCATTTCATCCCCGGAAGGCATCCCGCCCTCCAGAGGAATCACCGGCAGCGTGGTGAAGATTCCGTTCATGGAATCCAACTCCACCGCGACTCCCGTGAACTTCTGAGCGATTCCCGGCGCCGTGCAGCGCACCGATCCCGTGAAGTCCGACGTATCGTAGTCGAACATCTCGCCGATGAACTTGGCAATCTGACCGTTGGCCGCCAGCGGGACTTCCTTCTCTTCCAGCACCTCGCCGCCCATCATCAGGCTGCAGGTCAACGTCAGCTTTTTCTCGCTCAGGTTGCGGAGTGCCGCACCGGTGTCGATGCCTCCAACCTGACGGCGGGCCGGGAAGATGACGTCGCGAACCGCCTGGCTGGCTCCGACGCCGGCCACACCAACGCCGGGAACGTCAAAGCGCAAGACCCCGCCGATGGGGCTGTGGGGACCGTCGGAGATCACTTTCACCGATCCGGTCACGGTCTCTCCCATACCGTTGGTCGAAATCGTGACTTCGCCCAGGGGTGCCAATTCGGACTGGAGCGTGACCGCCCCGTAGTCCGTGGTTTCCAGATTTCCGCCGACGTCCACCACCGATTCCGGGTCGAGGAGTTCGCCAGCCTTGTCGTAGAAGTAGACCGCAGGCCGGATCGGCGTTGCAGCCAGATTCACCAGCACGACATCGGAACTGATGGCGGATCCATTGCCGAAATGGGCGAAGTCCAGCGCGACCTGATGCCCGAGATAGATTCCGGATCCGATGACCATGTTCCGGTCGGGAAAGAGGTCCGGGAGGGGCGAAGTGAAAGGCTCGACGTATCCCAACTTGGGCGAAGTATGATCTTCGTCTCCGATCACTACCGGATCGTCGAAATGATACTCGACATAGCCTCCCCCCGATTTGGCCGTGGCAACGAGTTCCTGGACGAACAGGGCTCCGGTGAACTCGTCTTCCAGACCGCTTAGATCCTGGTCCACCAGGGCCGTATTGGCCCCGTGCCAGCGGATGATGCCCTCGTCATTCGAAATGTAGAGGTAGACGGAGTCGGACTTCCATTGCTCGTTTAAAAGATCGTCGATCTGGGCAGCATCGGTGATGCCTTCCACGTACGCTTTTGCAGACCTGACGAAAGCCTTCAGGGTTTCCCGGTCCAGGACTTTGCTGGCCATGATCCCGGTGCCCTGGGCGAGGGCGGGCTGCAGAGCGGAAAGGACTACCGCCAGCCCCATGATCCCCATGAGAAACAGCGTTCTTGAAGATTTCAAGTTGGTTGCTCCTTTTCGCTGACGAACGGACGCTCTCGCTGATCCATTCCTGCGATGTCACTCTCTATTGCGCCACCGGCACCACCGGCAGTGTGGTGAAGATGCCGTTGTTTGTATCCAATTCCAGGGCGACGGCAGTGAATTCCTGCTCCCCTTCCGGTGACGTGCAGCGGACCGAACCTGAGAAGTCCGACGTGTCGTATTCGAACATCTCGTGGATGAACTTGGCGTCCTGTCCGTTGGCTGGCAGATCAACCTCCTCCATGTCGAGTTCCTGGCCGTCTTTCATCAGCCGGCAGGTCAACATCTGCTTGGACTCGCTCAAGTTGCGGAACGCCGCCCCGGTGTTGATCCCGCCAGCCATGCGGCGAGCCGGGAAGATGGCGTCTCGGACCGGCTGGCTGGCCCCGACACCGGCCACGCCGACACCCGTCAGGTCAAAGCGCAATACCCCCCCGATGGGGCTCTCGGTACTGTCGGAAACCACCTTTACCGACCCGGTCATGAGGTCTCCCATACCGTGGGTCGGGATCGTAAGCTCTCCCAGGGACGGTATTTCATTCGGAACGGTCAGAGCTCCGTAGCTCGTGACCTCCAAACCCTGCCCCATGACGTCGACTACCGATCCCGCGTCGATAAGTTCACCCATCTTGTCGTAGAAGTAGATGGCCGGTTGGACCGCGTTGGCGGACGCGTTCACCACCACGATGTCCGAGGTGATGCCTCCCCCGTTGCCGAAGTGCGCGAAGTCGAGGGCCACCTGTCCCCCCTTATAGAAGCCGGAGCCGATGACGATGGTCGCACCCGGGAAGATGGCGTAGTCATTCGGTAGCGTGACGGCTTCGGCGTATCCGACCTTCGCGGACCCGAATTCCTCGTCGCCGGTGACTCCCGGATCGTCCCAGTAGTACTCGACATAGCTACTTGCTTCTTCGTCGACGGCAGCATCAATGAGAGCGCTTACGAATTGGAATCCGTTGCGGTCTTCGAGATCGATCAGGATCTGGCCCTCCAGGTCCGGACGGGAACCATGAAAGATCACATTACCGTCGGGCGTCATCGCAAAGATGTAGGTGGAGCCATGCCTCCAATGCCCCCCTTCCCGCCTGAATTCAGTCCACAATTTCGGCAGATCGAAGCTCAATGTCGGCAGGGCCCTGAGAGCCCAATCACCCGCCCCTTGAACGAAGGCTTTCAGAGTCTCCCGGTCCCGAACGTCCTGGGCTGAAACCTCCGGGAATTCAGGGAGTTCTTCCGTTTCTTCTTCCGTCCTCGTCACGTTGTGGTGATAGCCACCGACCAGAATGAATTCCTGGACGGGGTATTCGGGATGACCGCCCTTGATGGCGTAGCAATACCTGGGATTCATGTCCTCGTCCGTAGCCGGATCGTCCCACGTGTACTCGACGAATCCTCCCTCTTCGTCTGCATCTACCACGGCGAGTATTCCCTCGACGACTTCCTTGCCATTGTCGTCTACGGCGTCTCTGATGTTCGTGTTGTCTTTACTCGGATCTTCGCCGTGCGAATACACAGTGCCATCCGGGAACAGGACAACGAGGTACATGGATTTGTAGTTCCAATCCCCGCCCTCTTCCTGCAGGATATCCTTAACCGTGGACAGTAGCGCACTGAGGGGAAGGCCAAGGAAGTAATCCCTTGCGGAGCGGACGAATTCCTTCAGGTTGTCCTGGTACTCCATGTCGGTTTTCGAGTCCACCACATCTTTGGCCGTGGTCCGCTCATCCTCGTCGGCAAGAACCGAAGGCATTACGCCGCAAAAGCCGGACAAGGTCAGCACAGTCCCCCAAAGGATCATCGATCTTGAAAAGTTCATTTCGTTCACTCCGTTTCGAATAGTGTGGTCCATGGGCTTGACAAGACCTTTATAACAACAAAAAGTCCGTGGTAAAAGCTGCCACGGACGTCCGTCGAATCAGTGGGTCAGGCTGGCGTCGGCATGGCGTCGAGAGCCGATTCCTCTGACTCCGGGTAGAACCGGGCAGGCCGAAGCCACGGCCTGCCCGGACTCAAATGATAGTTCTGCCTTCGTTTATTCCTCCGAAGCCATCTCCTCGTGCGCGCTCATGTCTCCGTCCAGTGGCACCATCGGCAGCGTGGTGAAGATACCGTTCATGTCGTCCATCTCCACGGCCACGCCGGTGAACTCCTGTTCTCCCGGTGGCGCCGTACAACGGACCGACCCGGTGAAGTCGGACGTGTCGTGCTCGAACAGCTCGCTGATGAGCATGGCCACCTGACCGTTGGCCGGCAGAGTGACCGGCTTCATTTCGATCATCTCGCCACCCATCATCAATCGGCACGCCAACATCAACTCGGACTCGCTCAGGTTGCGCAGTGCCGCTCCCGTGTTGATGCCAGCGGCTTGGCGGCGCACGGGGATGATGGCGTCGCGGAGCGCCTGGCTGGCTCCCACGTCGGCCACGCCGACGCCCGGAAAGTCAAAGCGCAGGACTCCTCCGATGGGACTGTCGAGACCTTCGGTCACCACTTTCACCGAACCGGTCATGAGGTCTCCCATACCGTTCGTCGAAATGGTGACCTCTCCCAGGGACGGCAATTCGGACAGGAGGGTCAGAGCGCCGAAGTCCGTGGTATACAGATTCCCCATGACGTCCACCAACGATCCCGGGTCGATGAGCTCACCCGACGTGTCATAGAAGTAGACGAGGGGCCGGATCGGCGTGGCGGCCAGATTGACCAAAACCACGTCGGAGCTGAAGGATTCCCCGTTGCCGAAGTGGGCGAAGTCCAAGGCCATCTGGCTTCCCTTGTAGAAGCCGGAGCCGATGACCACGGTCTGGCCCGCGAAGACGGAGGAATCATCAGGAAACGTGTACGATTCGGTGTAGCCGACCTTGGCGGAACCAATGTCCTCGTCCCCTTCTACCGAGGGATCATCCCAGTCGTATTCGACGTAACCTTTTCCCGAGGTGGCCGCATCGATGAGGGCTTTCACGAATTTGAATCCGTTACGGTCCTGGCGCTCGATCTGAATGTGACCTTGCTGGTCCGGTCAAGACCCGTGAAAGAGGACATACCCCTCATGGAATGCGGCTCCGGCGCCGGCGCCGGCACCGAGTCCGTCCGGTCCCGCTCACGAATCCTTCCTTGCGGACACCGCTTCCGACCCAAATAGTTCGGCGGCCTCCAGCGTCTCCCGGACATCGTCCCAGGTCGTGGTGTGGTTGATGATGCACATCCGGAGTGAAAACTTCCCATGCAGAAGCGTCGACGATATGAACGCCCGGTCTTCCCAAAAAATGCGCACCAGCACCGTGCGGTTGATCTCTTGCAGCGATACCGCGTCCAGATTTGCGTCCGCCGGGTTGACGCGGAAACAAACGATCCCCAGGGACGCCGGGTTCATGACCTCCAGAACCGGGCTCGCTTTGATGTATTTCTCGGCCCGGGCGGCCAGCTCCATTCCCTTTGAGACGGCCTGGCGAAAGGCGTCCATGCCGAAGGTCTGGACCGAGATCCAGATCTTCAAGGCCCGGACCGACCGGCTCAACTGCAGGCCGCGGTCCGAAAAGTTGGGATGTCTCCCCCCCCCAGATCGTGTCCTGCAGCATGTCGTGGGGGATTCGGAACGCTGTGTCGAGCGTCGTGGCATCCTTCACCATGAGGCAGCCCGCCTCGTAGGGTTGGAAGAACCATTTGTGGGCGTCCAGGCCGATGGAGTCGGCCCGCTCCATTCCGCGCAAGAAAACTCTCTGCCCTTTTCCGTGACCACCGCGAAACCGCCGTAAGCCGCATCGACGTGGAGCCAGAGGCCTTCCGCTTCGCAGTAGTCCGCCATCGCGACCAGCGGATCGATGGCCCCGGTGCTGCCGGCCCCGGCGTTGGCGCACACCGCGATGGGATTGAATCCGGCGGCGCGGTCGTCGTCCACGGCGCGCCGGAGTGCCTCCAGGTCCAGTCGGAAGCGGTCATCGCTCGCCACCCTGCGGATGCAATCAGACCGGATGCCGATGATCCTGGCCGCCCGGATCTGCGCGCTGTGACTCTGGTCGCCCATGTAGACCGTGGCGCGGCCGGGGTGGCCTGCGGCTTCTCGCGCCGCGACGAAGGCGTCCAGGCTGGCTGCGGAGCCACCGCTGGTCAGGATCCCTCCCGCACTCTCGGGATATCCGACCCAACGGCGGAACCATTCGAGGACCACCAATTCAAGCTGGCTGGGACCGCTCGAGGTCAGCCAGGTGCATTGGTTGACGTGATACCCGGCGGCCATGAAGTCGGCCACCACGCCGGGCCAGGTGGGCGAAGACGGGATGAACCCGAAGAAACGAGGGTGATCGATACGCGCCGCCACCGGCAGAATGTCTCGGGCGGCCCGTTCGATGACCTGCAGTGCAGGCAGGCCGGACTCGGGGGGATCTTCCAGGAGCTGGTCCACCAACTCCTGGCGGAACTCCCCTTCCCAGGCACCCTCTTCCGGGAGGGACTCGATTCGCTCCACGATGAGCTCCGCCGCCCGGCGGGCCAGATCGAGCATGGCTTCAGGGGACATCCGGAGGCCGTCCGGTGTCTCGCCGCGTGCATCGCGAGTCGACCGTTCGACGCTCTGATGAGAGGGTTGCGGCGCCTCTAAGATACCCTCAGGTCCATCCATGGGCGTGTTTTCGAATCGTACGCGACTATGCCGGCGCAACGAAATTTCAATGCCTGGATCCTTAAACCAGCGTCAAGATAACAAAAATATTGTTGAAACCGTACTTCGACTTTGTCGGTCGATGACCTCGGATTCGTCAATTCCGGCCGTCTCGGCTCCGGTCGAAAGAGATGGTGAGTCAAGCGAACGATGTGGGGCGGCCGTTGACCTGGGTGAGCGTCCCTAATCTGCCGGCTGATCGACGAAACGGATGTAGGGCTTGGGAGAATCCCAACCCTGAGGGTACTTTTCCCGGGCGGCGGCGTCCGAGACCGCAGGCAAGATGATGACCTTGTCCCCCTCGTTCCAATTCACGGGAGTGGCCACCTTGTGCTTGGCGGTCAACTGAACCGAGTCGAGCACCCGCAACACCTCGTCGA
Source organism: Acidobacteriota bacterium (assembly GCA_965263035.1). GTDB lineage: Bacteria > Acidobacteriota > UBA6911 > RPQK01 > JAJDTT01 > JAJDTT01. The sequence goes on along the minus strand of OZ253580.1, from coordinate 516,671 downwards.
AGTTGCGGCCCGTGCTCATGGGGTAGGTGAGGGTCAGCTTGATCAGCTTGTCCGGTCCGATGACGAACACGGATCGGACCGTGGCGTTGTCCATGGGGGTCCGGCCCTCGGACGTATTCCCGGCGTTCGCCGCCAGCATGCCGAAGAGCTTGGCGACGGCCAGCTCGGTGTCGGCGATGATGGGGTAGTTGGGGGCATGGCCGGTGGCGTCCCGGATGTCCTGTGCCCAGGCCCGGTGACTGTCGGCAGGATCCACGCTCAACCCGATGATCTGGCAGTTGCGCTTGTCGAACTCGGGCTTGAGGCTGGCCATGTATCCGAGTTCAGTCGTGCAGACCGGAGTGAAGTCCTTGGGGTGGGAAAAGAGAATGGCCCAGCCGTCGCCGATCCACTCATGGAATTTGATGGGCCCCTGGCTGGTATCGGCCGAAAAATCAGGTGCGGTGTCTCCGACGGTAAGGGACATGGGATTCCTCCTAATGGACTGTGAGCAAACGAAATGACCGTCCCCAAGAATGGCCCAAAGAGGCCGCTAATTCAACCGCGGGAGAAAGGAAAACCAGGAAAGAGAAAAGAGAAAAGAGAATAGCTCCCTCACCGGCTGGGCCCCGACGGATTCATAGGAGAAACAAGGCTTCGAACCAATCTGGCTCCGGTATTCCTGACGACATCATTTTCGGTTGAGGTTGCCGCTACGCGTAAACTACGCGCCGTTCTTCACTCTTTCCTCTTTCCTCATTTCCTTTCCGGAGCGGGAAGCTGCACCATGCGGCCCGTCCTTGACGATTCGTAGACGGCTTCTACGATCTGCTGGGCGCGGATGCCGTCTTCGATGGTGATGGCAGGCTCTCTACCCTCGGCGAGTGCGGCAGCGAACTCCTCCAGGACCAGGGCATGGGTGCTCTGGTCGAATTCGTAAGAAGTTTCACCCTCCTTGGTGGCCACCACCAGCCGCCCCCTGGAGAACTTGTCGTGCAGCGGGGAGGAGAGGATCACGCCGTCGGTGCCCAGCACCTCGACGTACGAGTTCCGATGTTCGTCCGGATCCCCGGTGCTCCAATGGGCCGTGGCCACCCCTTGGGCTCCGTTGCCGAACTTCAAGATGGCGCTGGCCGTATCCTCGACGGCATAGCTCTCCACCAGAGTGTCCACGAAGGCGGTGACGGCAATGATCTCTCCCACCAGGAACCGCATGAGGTCGACGCCGTGGGTGCCCAGGTCAGTGAAAGGGCCGCCGCCGGCTCGGGCCGGATCGTGTTGCCAGATTCCCGGCCCGGTGGGATAACGTCCGGAGAAGTTCCAGCGGACGGCGGTGACGCGGCCGATGTCACCGGCTTGGATGAGCTCCTTGATCTTGCGATGCCGGGCGCTGAACCGCTGGTAGTAGCAGGTCATGAAGGTGATCCCGGCATCCCGGCAGGCCTGCCGCATGGCCTCTCCCTCGACGACGCTCAGGGCCAGGGGTTTCTCGCACAGCACGTGTTTCCCCTGAGCGGCGGCCGCCAGGGTGTTGGGGCAGTGCTGATCCACGGGGGTCGAGACGTAGACGGCCTCCACCTCCGGGTCCCGGACCAGCGCCTCCACGTCGTCATAGGCTCGCCGGGCCCCATGCTCGTGGGCGAACTCCTCGGCGCCGGCCTGCGTGGTCCGCATCACGGCCACCAGCTCGCTGCATTGGGTGGCGCGCATGGCCGGCGCCATCACCCGGTGGGAAATGTCTCCGGCGCCGATGATGCCCCATTGTACCGGCGGTTTTTGCTGCATGGATCGTACTCCAAAGTGACTGCGCCACAATTTACATTACGATATATTTATAATCGTATATAAATATATCGTAATGTTATTATATTTTAATTTAAATACGTATATTAAATTAAAATATAATTATACAAGATAAATATAAATAGATCGATAGCGATTCTTTTCCGTTCTCGAATTCCAATTCAGGAATCGGTTTGATTCAAGAGCTGGATTTCGGCCAATTCGGAGCCCACCAGCCATTCTTCCCGGCCTTCCGGAGTCGCCAGGACCAGGCGCCATGGATCCTCCTCTTGCCAGCTTCCCTTCACGTGCCGGACCGGCGGCTCCTGACTCTTGCCGGCAAGGGAGAAGACGGAGACGAAGACCGTCCGAGCGGCCCACCGGTGCCGGATGACGGTGGAGAGCCGCTGGCTGGCGGGGTTGGAGGGGGAATCGCCCACCAGCAGGCGTCCAAAGGGACCGGCCAGGTGCAAGTCCAGCCGGCCGTCGGGATGACGCCAGCGCAATCGGGTATCCGGGGGCTCCATGGTTTCTCCGTCCAGCCGGACGTGGCCGAGCCCGCCGCTACCGGAAAGCGGTTCGGCGGCCTGCAGCCCTGAATCTCCGTGGACCCGTTCGCCTTGAACGTGGCACACCCAGCAGAGTTCCCGTTCCGAAGGGCAGAGGACCTCAAAGAGGTCGACGAAATGGGTATCCCGCCAGAGGATGATGCGGCGCATCCGGACCCCGGCGTAGGCGCCCACCTCCCAGGAGGCGGAAGCATCGACCCGTGTGAAACCGTCTTGGTCGACGAACCGGTCGAATCGGCCTTGGGTCGGAGGCTGCGACTCGCCGTCCACCAGAACCGTCGCATGGCTGGCTGTCTGCTGGTACCAGGTGTGGTTGAGATCGATGCCGTACCCGGGCGTCCCCAGGTCGGGAATGAGTGACGATCCGGCACGGGCAAGCTGGATCCGCAGCTGGTCCCAATGGCCGTGGACTCCTCCATGGGGGCCCGCCTTCAGGAGAAGGTAGTTCTGACGCTTCCGGGACCCGCCCCCGCGAAGAACGGCCAGCCCCGCATCCGGGAGCAGGCGGCTGTCGCGGCCCTGCGGTTCACCGTCGGGAATCGTCCGGGCCCCGTCCAACAGGGCTTCGAAGGAGTCGCGGGGGCGGGACCGGTAGTTGCGCTGGAGAATCCAGGCGAAGGCTGGGTCCCGGAACCAGGCGTACGCAGTTTCGTAGAAGCCGTCGGCGTCGGGGATTCCATGGCCCACTCTTTCTTCCAGACCGATGAAGTGCCAGCAGTCGTTGACCGAAGGCAGCTTCAGATCGGGAAGGGAGACCAGAATTGTGGCCAGGAACATGCGTCTCAGGACGCCGCCGTCGTCGAAGGACCTGCCGGTGGCCTTGAGGATGCGCAGCGTCCGGACGATGGCGTCCAAGCTGTAGTAGTGGTAGCTGAGGGATACTTCCCACCAGAGTCCCTCCTTCGTGACTCCCCGCTCCAACTGGGCCGCCAGCCCCAGATCCCCCTCCAGAGCCTCCTCCAGGAGCTGGTCGTCCTCCAGGACTCGAGCCAGCGTCACCAGTGCGGCGTTGTTCCAATTGCTGACATTGTGGATCTCGCGGCACCGGACCCGCCGAATGTGCCGGGCGGCCGGCCGGAAGAGCCGCCGGACCAGGGTTTCCCGAAGGGGGGCCGGCAGGGTTTCCGAAAGCAGCGCATACGCCCAGCAGAGCCGCGTGATCCAGACCGATTCGTCCAGATTCTGCCAGGTGGCGATTCCCGGTTCCTCCTCGTAGACCGTCGGCGCCGGTTTCAGTTTCCGATACCGCCGGGCATAGGTCTCCAGGATCCGGGTCGCCTCGGCGGCGTCGGCACGAGCCCGCCTGGTGCCCGTTTCCAGGTGCGACCGAAAGGCGAACTTGAGGGCCGCGTCGCTGAGCATGTCGTTGACCGACCAGAGCCAGGCGCTGTCGTAGGGCTCGCCGCTGAAGACGGCGCCGTCCACGGGGCAGACGTGATGCCGGGGGCTCCGATGGTCGAACCGGAGCTGGGTGGCGTGTTGGGCGCAGAAGAAGTCGTGGTAGTAGCCCGCTTGTTGGTCCGGCACCGGAGGGAGCGAGTCACGGTAGGTGTCCAGTTGATGGTCCAAGGCTTGTCTGGCCGCGGCCAGATTGGGGTGAGCCGCCCGAATCCGGAGGCTCCGGCTCCATTCGGGGGTCAGTATGGTCATGCGCGATATGCCTCCAGGGTCAGCTCCGCGATCCGGTCCCAATCGAAGCGCCGGACGCTTTCCAGAGCGGCTGCCGAGGCGGCCTGTCGGCCCCAGCCTCGAATCTCCTCCATGGCAGTCAGGAGGGATTCCTTCTGTCCCGGATCGTAGAGCAGCCCGGCGTGAGGAGAAACCACGGTCGGGAGGCAGCCCAGCGCCGGAACGATCACCGGTCGGGCCCGGGACAGGGCCAGGATGACGCTTCCCGAGGTCATGGTGGCCCGGAAGGGGAGCACGGCCACGTCGCCGGCTTCCAGGAACAGGAGGAGGTCCCGGTTCGTCGCCTGCATGTCTCCATCGACGATCCGGGAGACGATTCGGGGCCGGCCGGCAATTCGGCGCCGGATCCGCTCCGGATAGTCGCCGGGCCCGCCTCCGGCCAGGAGCAGCCACGAATCCTGCGTCGAGAGCCGCTCGAACGCGCAAATCAGCTCCTCGATCCCCTTGTAGGGCAGGATGCCGCCGATGAACCCGTACGCGAAGACGTCTTGCGGGATCTCCAGCTCCCGCCGTGCCCGGCGGCGCGAGAAGTCGGTCCGGTAGACGTCGATGAAATGCCCGTGGGGAATGATGAAGACCCGCCGAGAGCGTCCGAAGCGTTCCTTCAACCCTTGGGCGTTGACGGGACAGTGGGCAATGATGGCGTCAGCCAGGCGGCAGATCTCGAGGCGGAACTCGTGGTCGATGGAACGGTGACGCCGGTTGTGGGGATAGATGTTGTGGGCGGTCCAGACGATCTTGTAGCCCAGCTCGCGGGCCAGCTCCAATGAGGCCACCATCCCCCGCATCCGTTCCTCCATGAGGTGGCGTTCCGGGTGGAAGTAGTCATGGTGGGGCCAGTGGAAATGAAGGACCTGGATCCTGCCGCTGTTCCGGCGCAGGTATTCGGGACTGTAATCCCTGGAGTACTCCACCCGAACGTCTTGGCGCTCCAGAGCCTCGGTGAGCAGCGCCCCGTACGGGTTGCTCCCTTCGTGATCGGGAGGAAGGGGCCGGTCCTGATGGTAGTAGAAGGCGACACGCACGACGGAGGAGCGCTCCTGGTCCGGGGAGGTCAACCGTAAGTGGAGGGATCGGAGATTCGGTCCAGCCGGTCCCGCAGTTCAGGGCTCAGGCCGGCGGCCAGGCTGTCGAAGGCCTGGTCGATATGGCCGGGTCGTCTGCCTCCGATCAGCACCGAGGTGATCTGAGGTTGGAACAGCGCCCAGGCCAGGGCCAGATCCACCATGGACCGCCCCACTTCCCGGGAAACCACTTTCAGCCTCTCCACCAGCGCAAAGCCGCGCCGATGAAAGTAGCCGGGCATCCAGTCGTTGGCCAGCTCGAAACGGGTTCCCGGCGGTAGCGGCCCCTGGGGCGAATATTTGCCGGTCAGAAAACCGCCGCCCAGGGGGCTGTAGGAGAGGATGCCCAGGCCCTGGTCCCTGCAGAGCGGCGCCATCTCCTCCTCCAGCGACCGGTCCGAAAGGTTGTACTGGGGTTGGATGGAGTCGAAACGAGCCCAGCCGTTGATGTCCTGAGTCCAGAGCGCCTTGCACAGCTGCCAGGCGGCCGAGTTGCTCAGTCCCAGGTGCCGCACCTTGCCCTGCTCCACCGCTCGGGAAAAGGCCTCAAGGATCTCGTCCACCGGGTCTCCCTCCAGGGGCCAGTGATGAAGCTGGAACAGGTCGATGACGTCGGTCTGCAGCATTCGGAGGCTCTGCTCGATCTTCTGCGTCACCTTCGGCCCGTCCAGCGGTCCGGAGAAGCCGCACTTGGTGGCCAGGACGATCTGCTGCCGCGTGCCTCGCTCCCGGAGCCACTCGCCGATCATCCGCTCCGACTCCCGCTTGCTGTAGGATTCGGCGGTGTCGATGAGGGTGATCCCACGTTCCAAGGCCCGGTCCAGCAGCATCCAGGCCGTAGACTGATCGATCTCGCGGCCGAAAGTGGCGCCTCCAAATCCGATGGCGCTCACCTGGAGATCGGTTCTTCCAAGGCGTCTGTATTCCATAGTGCACTAGTTAACTGGAGAAGAAGCACCCGTCCTCACGAGGCCAGCCAGGTCTTCTCGTGGCGGGTCTTCCAGGTCAGTCCGGCCAGGCGGTCCTGGTTCCGGTTGGGGAAGATCAGGCTCAGGATCCAGGCCGTGCCGAAGCTGGCGGCGAAGGAGGAGGGCATGATCCAGGTGAAACCCATCCCCTTCTCGATCAGCCGCGGGCCGAAGTTCTCTCCCAGCAGCGACACCAGTGTCTGCTGGGCCGCGGGGCTGAGAGACTGGAGCAGGGGCTGGGAATAAGCGACCCCGAGGGCCGTCAGGAAGCCGATGATGGCCGCCGGCCAGACGGTTCTCCGGCCGGCGCGGGGCAGGAGCATCCCGGCCAGAAAGAGCCCGCCCATGGGACCCACCAGCGAGTTGAAGGTCTTGGGCAGGATGGTCAGGATGTCGTCGGCGCCGGTGAGGTTGTCCAGGAAGAAGGCTCCCAACGTCACTGCCAAGCCCACCACCAGGGTGATGATGCGGGCCTGGTGGACCTGGTCCACGGGTTTTTTCTTCTTGCGCAGGCGTCCGAAATCCACGGTGGCCACCGTGGCAAAGGAGTTCACCCCCGAGTCGATGGTGGACATGGCGGCCGCCAGCAGCGCGGCGAAGATGGCGCCGGCCAGGCCGGGCGGGACTCGGGAGGCTACGAAGAAGGGGAAGATGCTGTCCCGGTCCTTGCCGTTGGCCAGGTCGATGTGACCGGGAAGGGGCTCGGGTCCCTGGGTGAAGTAGTAGACCAGGCTGGCGCCCACGATGGTGAGGACCAGGATGATGATGATTCCGGTGACCGCTCCGGTCACCATGCTCCGCTTGCTGGCCGCGACGTCCACGGTGCTGAAGTAACGCTGCATGGTCATCTGGTTGGCGCAGTGGGCGACGACGATCCAGAGCGCGTCGGTCAAGGTGAAGGTGACCACCGTCGCCGGCAGGGTCGGGTCGGGCGAGAAGAAGGTGAAGCTCTCGTTGTCTCGGAGGTTGACCACCTCCATCCAATCCCAAAGGTTGGAGCCGGTGGCCCAGGCCACGTAGCCGATGGTGAAAAATCCGCCGCCCAGAAGCAGCGCCACCTGGATCACGTCGGTCCACACCACGGCCCGAATCCCGCCCATCATGGTGTAGACCGTGGCCACGACGCCGACGGTGAGGATGATGACGATCAGAGGGATGCCTGTGGCCACGGCCAGGGCCCGGGAAGAGACCAGGACGATCACCATCATCAGAACCGACACGAACACCAGGAACATGGAGGCTCCCAGGAGCCTCGCCGAGAGGCCGTACCGGTGTTCCAGGTACTCGTAAGCGGTGGTGAAGCGGAAGCGGACGAAGAAGGGAATGGTCAGCAGCAGGATGAAGGCCACGTGGATGGGAAAACCGAGGAAGGTGCTCACCAGGTTTCCGAAGCCGAAACGCCAGACCACGCCGGGATAGGCCAGGAAACTGATGCTGGAGAGCAGGGAGGCGATGATGCTTATGCCCACGGCGAACCAGGGAAGCCGCCGCCCACCCAGGAAGTACTCCTCACCGGTCGTCTGGCCCCGGGAGAGCCGCCAACCCAGAAACATCATGGCTCCCAGGTAGGCCACCAGGACCATGTGATCGGCGAAGTGCAGTTGCATGTCGATCCTTTCGGTACGCTTACCGGAAGAAAAGCAGTGGAGATGCTATTCGTTCCGGGTTGGCGGTGCAAGAGTGTTTTCGGCTGGGAGGGGCGACTTTCTTGTCGCCCACTGGGACAGGCGGCTTTCTTGCCGCCTGCTCTTCTTGCCGGAAAGTGTAGAGTGGGGACTCCGTCCCCCTTTCCCCCCTGTTCGGCGACAAGAAAGTCGCCGCTCGTGCGCCCGACATGGGCTGTATCTAAGGGATGAAAGATCCCAAGGGAGGTGATGGGACCAACCCTAGCCGAACCGCAAGGCGTAGCCGCGAGGTGAAGCTGAAGGAAGCGGAAGGCAAACCCACGACCGCAGGAACACGAACCGGCAGTGAGGCCGGGTGCGGGCGGTGAGCTGGCGAGCAACAGCGAAACCCGAACCCCATCCAGACGCATCAGGTAGAGCCGGGCGGCCCGGGGGGAAAGATGCAGCACCTTACTCGGGGAGATCTCAAGGGTGAGAGCCCTTGAGAAGTCAGCAGAGGTCGTAGTAGCGAAGAAGCCGGGTAATGCCGGTGGAGCGAAGGACCGAAGGAGTCGGACTGGCCCTATGGTGGACTCGTCAGCGGGATCGCAACTACCTCCGAAAACGGGGCGGGGGGAGGCCCCTCGGACCCGGCATGGAAGGCCCACGGGTGGAGCCCGGCAAGCCGGAAGGGCGGAGATCAAGTCTCAGCGGCGGCGGAAACCGGAAAGAAAGGCCCTGTACGAGGCTCGAAAGAGCCTCGGGTGACTCCAACCGCCGGATACTGAAAACGGTACGTCCGGTGGTGTGGGAGGGTGCGGGGGCGCAATCCCCTGCGCCCGACCCGATCTACAGGAGCACGACCGACTGCTGGCTCGGGATTTCGAAGCGTCTGCGGCACCTGGGGTTGGGACAGAAGAGGTACTCGTCTTCCCGGACCATGTAGGAGCGGAGGTTGGTGAATCGGCGCCGGTCCTCGGTGTTGGTGCGATGGGGCAGACGGCCCTTTTTCTCCCGCACCAGCCATCGGACCTGGAAGTCGCCCGGTTCCCGGCAGTGGGGACAGGAGAGCCGAGCCGTCTTGGTCTCACGCCGTTCCCGGTAGAAGTCTCTCTCACGCATGCCTCATTACCCTCTCGATCTGGCGCCGCACTGCCGTGAGCGCCTCGTCCAACATCTCTACGATTTCGTCGATCTCCGCCCGGGTGATGGCCAGGGGGGGGAAGATGCGGACGCTGTCCCCCGGGCTCCCGTCGCCGGGACCTCCCGTCGCGGAGATGGAGAGTCCCCGGCGGATCAGATGCCGGTGCAATCGCTCATGGACCTTCAGATTAGGGGGGAAGTAGGTGTAGGGCTTGCGGGAGCTCACCAGTTCGAACCCCACCAGCATTCCCAGGCCCCGGACGTCGCCCACCATGGAATGGCTGCGCAGGGTCCGGACTCGCTCCAGCAGGTAGTCCCCCATGGCGGCCGATCTCTCCACGATGCTCTCTTCTTCCATCAGGTCCAGGACGGTGAGCCCGACCCGGGCGGCGAGAGGGTTGTTCACGTAGGTGAAGACGTGGGGAAGGGCATCTTTCTTGGCTTCCAACACGTGCCGGATCTCATCGGTGAACAGTGCGCCCCCCATGGGGAGGTAGCCGCTGCTGACGCCTTTGCCGAAGGCCACGATATCGGGAACCGCATCCCAGTGCTGGATGGCGAAGAAACGCCCCGTCCGGCCGAATCCGGTCACCACTTCGTCGGCGATCCAGAGCACGCCGTAGCGGTCGCAGATCTCCCGTATCCGAGGGAAGTAGTCGGCCGGCGGAATGGCTGGGGCACCGCCGGCCATGGAGACGGGTTCGGCCACGAAGGCCGCCACGTTCTCCGGTCCGGCCCGGATGATGGCCCGTTCCAGCTCGCGCGCGCAGGCCAGCGTGCAGGATTCCCCGCATCCGTCGAAGAGACACGCCCGTGGCAGGCAGGGGTCGATGTGCTCGAACCCGGCCAGCCAGGGACTGAAGGCGTGCCGGACTCCGGATCCGGTGGTCGAGAGCGCGCCCAGCGTGGCTCCGTGATAGCTGCTCCAACGGGCGATGACCTGATGTTTCTGGCCCTGGCCCCGCCGCAGGTGGTAGAGCCGTGCCAGTTTCAACGCGGTCTCGACTCCTTCCGAGCCGCCGGAGACGAAATAGACATGATTCAGCTGGCCCGGCGCCTTTTCCGCCAGCCGTCCGGCCAGCTCGGCGGCCACCGGATTGGTGAAATGAGAAGTGAAGACGAAGGCCAGCGTCTCGGCCTGGCGGGCCATGATCCGGGCGATCCGCCGGCGTCCGTGGCCCAGAATGACGTTGCCGGCTCCGGCGGTGCCGTCGATGAAACGCTTGCCGGCGCCGTCGTAGACGTAGATTCCCTCGCCTCTTTCCACCACCGGATAGTCGTAGGCGGGGTCCTGAAGCAACAGGGGGCCGGAAACCGGCTGGCTCATGGTCGTCCTCCTCGCCCGCAATCCTACCAGTTGGATCACCCGTCTACGAATCTGACGCCGTCCCCGGCTTGGCGACTTCTTCCTGGGATTGATACAGTCTCAATCATGTTCAAGAAGGTCTGTTTGCTGGTCTGGCTGGGTCTGTGGTCGGGAAATGCCGTCGGGGGCGGAACGGAGCAATCCAAGCCCATCGACATCGGGTCACGGCTCGAACTTTTCGTGGACGACTTCCTCATCGAGCGGACGTCGGGAGTCGAATTGAAGCTCCACCGCCCACGCTCGGCAGGCAAGGTCCTCATCTTCGACCGGCCCTGGGAAGGGAATACCAGTTTCTACGTCAGCGTCGTCAAGGATGACGACCGGCTGCGCATGTACTTCCGGGGGAGCAACAACTCCGAATACATGGACCCGGGATTGCTGAAGCCCGGCGAAAAACAGGTCGAAGACCATCCCAATACCATTGGCTACGCCGAGAGCCGCGACGGCATCGTCTGGGAGCGTCCCTCGCTGGGGCTGTACGAGTTCCAGGGTTCCAGGGAAAACTCCATCGTCTGGCTGGACAAGCCGGGAGACCAGACGGTCACCGACTGCATGAGTGTCTTCAAGGACGGCAATCCGGCGGCTCCCGACTCCCAGCGCTACAAGGCGTTGGGGGGAAGCAGTTATCCGTTGATCGCGCTGGTCTCTTCCGACGGGCTTCGCTGGACCGAGTTGCAGGGCCAGAAGTCGCTGATTCGGAAGGGGCTCCACCGGAACGCCTTCGACGCCCTCAACGTGGCCTTCTGGGACTCGTACCGGGGACGCTACAGCATCTTCTTCCGCGACTCGGACCGGGGAATCAGCCCGCACTCGCTCCCCTTCGACCACACGGCCGGGCCTCCGTACAACTACGGCAACCGCAGCTTCAAGTTCTCCACGTCGAAGGACTTCGTCAACTGGGACATGCCCCATTGGGTCGATTTTGGAGGAGCCGCCACCGAGCACCTCTACACCAACGGGACGACGCCCTATTTCCGGGCGCCCCACATCTACATGGCCTTCCCCAAGCGCTTTCAGCCCTGGCGGAAGCGGTTTGCCTCGACTCCCTATCCCGGCGCCTCCGAGGCCGTCTTCCTGACCAGCCGCGACGGTCTGCACTGGGACCGGCGCTTCATGGAAGCCTTCGTCCGTCCCGGCCGGGACCAGCGCAACTGGACGCACCGGAACAATCTGGTCGGGGTCGGAGTGCACCCCACGGCTCCCGATGAGATCTCCCTCTACGTGGTTCGCAACTACAACCTGCCCAGTTGCCATGTGGAACGGATGGTCCTGAGAACCGACGGGTTCGTGTCGGTCCACGCCGGCTATCCGGGAGGCGAGCTGGTGACGAAGCCCATCCTGTTCCAAGGGGAAAATCTGTATCTCAACTACGCCACCTCGGCCGCCGGAAGCATTCGCCTGGAGATCCAGGACCTGGCGGGAAATCCGCTGGCCGGGTTCGCCCTGGAGGAGTCTCCACTGATCTGGGGCGACGAGATCGAGGGGAAGGTGAGGTGGGTGCGGGCCCACGCCAAGGGCACGTCGGATCGTCCCCTGCGCCGGTTCGCCGGCCACCCGGTGCGCCTCCGCTTCGTGATGAAGGACGCGGACCTCTACTCGATCCGCTTCAAGTGATCCGGTTTCGGTTCCAACCGCATTGACCGCCGGCGGTGCCGGAAGACTTCGGGACTTCGGCTCAACGGACTCCCAGCAGCAGGTCCACGGTGAGTTGGTCCAGGCGTTCGTGGCGGAGTTTTCGCCGCGCCAGCTGGTGGCGGTCCAGCGGGGCGCCCAAGATGGTCCGGGCGGTCTCGGGCGTGTAGCTCTGCATGGCGGCGGCCGGGACCAGCGAATCATTCTCTCGGAGATCCCCCAGGATCTCCTGGATCTCCGGATCCTCGGCGAAGCGCCGGGCCTTCTCCTTGAGGATCAGGTAGGTGCGCATGCATCCGGCGGCGAAGTCCCGGACTCCTGCTTCGTCCTCCGTCCGGTAGGCGTGGGCGTCGAAATGCCGCGGCCCGGAATACCCCACCTCTTCCAGGAACTTGACCAGGAAGAAGGCCGCCTTCAGGCCCTCCGACCCGAACCGGAGATCCTGGTCGAAACGATTCGGCTTCTGGTCGTTGAGGTCGATGTGAAACAGCTTGCCGGCTTCCCAGGCCTGGGCCACGGCGTGGTAGAAGTTCAGTCCGGCCATGTGCTCGTGGGCCAGTTCCGGATTCACGCCCACCATGTCCGGATCGTCCACGGTGTAGGTGAACGCCAGCATTGAGCCGGTGGTGGCGAAGTAGATATCTCCCCTCGGCTCGTTGGGCTTGGCCTCCAGGGCGAACTTGAGGTCGTAGCCGTTTTCCTTGACGTAGCCGATGAGGAAGTTGAGGCACTCGCGGAAACGCTTGATGGCCTCCGACGCGTCCTTGGCCGCGTCCACCTCGGCCCCCTCCCGGCCTCCCCAGAAGACGTAGACCCGGGCTCCCAGTCCCACCCCCAGGTCGATGGCCCGCATGGTCTTCTGGAGGGCATAGGCCCGCACGTCCGCGTCATGGGAAGTGAAGGCTCCGTCCTTGAAGACCGGCTCGCTGAAGAGGTTGGTGGTGGCCATGGGGACGCAGACGTTGTAGTCGGCGAGGGCCTGCCTGAAGTCCTTCAGGATCCGGGCTCTTTCCCGCGGCGTGGCATCGATCGGGATCAGGTCGTTGTCGTGGAAGTTGACGCCGTAGGCTCCCTCTTCTCCCAGCAGACGAACCAGCCGGTGCGGAGGGATGGACGACCGGGTGGGACCACCGAAGGGGTCGCGGCCCGGATTGCCCACCGTCCAGAGACCGAAGCTGAACTTGTCCTCCGGGGTGGGTCGATAGTCGCCGTTCATGGATCAGTCCTTTCTGTTGATCAGTTGTCGGTGCCCGGTAAAGACGGGGCTGTCGATGAGCGTATCGCTCAGCTTCCGGTACACGGAATAGACCTGCTCGTAGAGTTCCTGTCCGGAATGAGACGGCATCTGGCGGGTGGATTCATCCAGCCGGACGAATCGTTCCACCCAGGTTTCTAGACTTTCCTCTTCGCGGCACCAGGCCGCCTGGAGCGCGGCTCCGAAGGCCGGTCCTTCTTCCTGGCTCAGGGAGACCACCGGACATCCGAAGACGTCGGCCGCGATCTGCCGCCAGGGCCGGCTCCTGGAACCCCCTCCGATGAGCCGGATCTCGTCGGGCCGGGCGCCCAGCTCCCGGAGGCGGTCCAGACCGTAGCGGAGTCCCAGCGTGACGCCCTCCATGCTGGCCCGGGCCAAGTGGCCGGGCCGGGCGGTCCGGGGCCGAAGACCGAGCAGCACACCCGTCCCCTCCGGGACGTTGGGCATTCGCTCACCCTCCAGGTAGGGAAGCAGAATCAACCCTTCGGCGCCGGGAGGGACCGCCTCGATCTGGAGGTTGAACTCTTCCAGGGCGTTGGATGAGAACCCGGCACGGACCATCTCGGTGGCCACCGTCACGTTCATGGTGCAGGCCAACGGCAGCCAGCCCCCCGTGCTGTCGCAGAAGGCGGCGATCTCGCCCTGGGGGTCCAGCACCGGAGTGGGGCTGTAGCCGTACAGGGTCCCCGACGTCCCGAGGCTGACGGTGACCTTGCCGCCGGAGACGTTTCCGGAGCCGATGGCGCCCATCATGTTGTCTCCGCCGCCCGAGCTCACCCAGACGCCGTCGGGAAGTCCCCACTTGCGAGCCAGGCTCGGCCGCAGCTGTCCCGCCGCTTCGCGGGCGCCGATGAGCCGGGGCAGGCAGGCGCGGAGGTCGCGCCGGGGATCGAGCCATCGCAGGGCGCGGTCCGACCAGGTCCTCCGCGCCACGTGGAAATACCCCGTCCCGGAGGCGTCGCCCGCTTCGGCCGTCTTCTCTCCGGTCAGATACAGGTTCAGGTAATCGTGGGGCAGGAGCATGGTGACGGCCCGGCGGTAGGTATCGGGCTCGTTCTCCTTGACCCAGAGGACCTTGGAGGCGGTGAAGCCAGGGGGGAGGCTGTTTCCGATCTCCTGGCGGTAGGCGTCGAGTCCGCCGGCCGCTTCCAGAATCCGGCGGCATTGAGCGCCGGTGCTGGTGTCGTTCCAGAGCTTGGCCGGTCTCAGGACCCGGTCCGAACGGTCGAGAAGGACCAGGCCGTGCTGCTGACCGGAGACACCGATGGCTCGTACCCGGGACAGGTCCGCACCCAGGCCGGCGAGCCGTTTCATGCAGGCGTCCAGGGCGTCGATCCAGTCTTGGGGATGCTGCTCCTTGTGCCCGGGAGAGAGACCCGAAATCAAGTCGTAACTCCGGGAACTGGAGACCAGCGATGCTGAATCCGGTTCCCAGGAGATGACCTTGAGGCTCTGGGTACCGCAATCCACGCCGAGATACATCGCCACTTCCTGCCGGATCTCATCCTACACTCTACGGGAATCGTGCGCCCATACATGAGGCGACATGAAGTCCCCTCTCGGAGATTCAGATTATTGTATGGTGTAAGTCCTTAATTTTTATTGGTTTAAGAGAAACACGACCGCTCTTTGAACCAGATTATTGGATTTTCGAACCGGGGCAGGAGCCGGAGACCCTGTTCCCGACCGGTTTTTTGGGTTGATATCAAAAGGTTTACGGGCTTCCGGAGAATTTTCGGCACGGGACTTGCTAGATAACGGTCGAACGAGCAGTCACGGGAAGTCCCGGGGGTTCCATTACGAAATTGAGCCTGGGATGCAACTAGTAACTTGGATTTTCCCCGGTGCCTTCCCGCTGCTTCGTTCCTGAACCCTCCGTTCACGCAGCCCCTTGAATCCCCCGAGTCCGGACATTATCGTGCAGACCGCCGGGAGCGGAACGTGAGCGAGGATTTGTACCAGGAAGCCTTGGAGGAATTTGGCCGTCGGCTCCACCGGGGGCGGGACGAAGGGCTCATTCGCCAACCCACGGCAATGACGCTGGCCACGGCGGATGCACGGGGTCGACCCTCGGTCCGCACCGTCCTGCTCAAGGACTTCGACCGGGAGGGTTTTGTCTTCTACACCAACCGGGAGAGCCGTAAGGGGGAGCAACTGGCCGCCAATTCCTGGGCCGCCCTCTGTTTCTACTGGGATCCCTACTGGGAACAGGCCGTCGTGGAGGGTCCGGTGCGGGAAGTGAGCCCGGTGGAGGCCGATCTCTATTGGGCGACCCGTTCCCGCTTCAGCCAGTTGGGAGCCTGGGCCTCGCGGCAGTCCCGGCCCCTTGCCAGCCGTGACCAACTGATCTCCGAGGTCGCCGTATACGAAGCCAAATACCAGGGATCCATCGTTCCCCGTCCCGAGTACTGGTCCGGTTTCCGGGTGATCCCTCATCGCATCGAATTCTGGACCGGGCGCTCCTTCCGCCTCAACGATCGGGTGCTCTACGAAAAGACCGGCCAGGGTTGGTCGGTGAAACGCTTGTATCCCTGATTGCAAGGGTGTGTGGCAACTATTGGTCGCCCTCTCCCTCCTCGGCGAACTGTTAATCTGGAGTTCGGCGGCTGGAAGCCGCCGCTCTCCGCCGCCGCTTTATGCCCAGGCGGCAAACGTGCTAGAGTTCCCGTTCCAAACTCTTCAGCGTGGGGCTGTAGCTCAGTTGGAAGAGTACCTGAATGGCATTCAGGGGGTCGTGGGTTCGAATCCCATCAGCTCCACCAATCCCATCCTGATTCATCCCGGATATTTCGGTCGTATCCCCTGAAATATACTGGGTGATGTCCCGCCGGCTGACGCCGGGTGATTCACCAGCCATGTCGCCCTTGGGTGGAATAATGAGCTTCCGCCATTAGGCGGAATCCGTTGGATTCAGTGAAGTATACGGAGGAGGGATCCCGACGGGTTTTTGCCCTTGGATGATGTTGGGACGCGAACCGGTCACCGTTACGTCCGCGCCGAAGCCTCGTTCACCTTTCAATGCTTCTCTCTTGAATAGTCATTCAAAAATGTCGACCGGCGACCACCCGGAACAAGTGTTTTCTTTCCTCCTTTTCTTCTCGCACCCCGCTCTCGTTGCAGCTCGTTTCCCGGATGTTTTTTGAGCTGGTCCGTGGAGGCATGTCCCCGACGGCCGGAAGATGAAAAAACAGGACCACCCATTACGAATCGGGTCACGCTCCGGCGCCCGATGGCGTGGACTGCTCGGGGCTTTCGCCGTTATCTCCCTGCTGGTTGAGCCGATTCAGACCCAGCATCCGCAAGCAGCGGCTGGCGGTGCCTTTCCGAGGAAGGCGGGGCCGGAGGACCCGGCCGTATGGCAGGAGTTCCGGTCCGCTGCCGGGGTGAGTGTGCGGGAGGTTCGGAGGAACCCGGAAGCCGGGCGGTCCCGAGGCAGCGTCCGCCGGCAAGTGGTTGCGATGCGCCGCAGTCACGGTGTTGACGGCACCGGAATTGGGATCGGCGTGATCTCCAGCGGCGCAGCGTCGCTGGCGACCGGTGACGCGCCCGAAGACCTTCTGGACCGGGTGACGGTGCTGCCGGGGCAAGCAGGAGAGGGCGACGCCGGGATGACGGCCCTCGGGGTCCTCCGTGGTTTGGCACCGGGCGCCGAACTCTACTTCGCGACCGGTTTGGGTGGACCGGCCCGGTTCGCGGCCAACGTCGAGGCACTCTGCCATGCGGGCGCCGACATCATCATCGACGACGTTTTGGACTTCCAGAAGACCATTCATCAGGGCGGCCTCATGGCCCGGGGGATCGCCCGAGCGGTGCGAGACGGCTGCGTCTACGTCTCTGCTGCAGGGGACCGGCCGGGTACCGAACCGCAACCCGCCGCCGAGGCCTGCGTGACCGCCGCGACTCCGGATTTTTCGACCCTTTGCGGTAGTGAGGCAACGCCGGTCCAAGCGGCGGCGCTGGCGGCTCTGATCCTGGAAGCGGCCGGCGGCCGCCACAGTGTCACGGCGGAAGAACTCCGGGCAGCGGTCTCCGGCACGGCCCTTCGGATCGAGTCTGCAGCCGCTGCGATTGAGGACACGAAACCACCAACGGTGAGCAAGATCGAAGTGAGTTCGATTCCTCCGGAGGACCGGGAAGCCTACGGCGTCGGCGACTCGATCGAAACCACGGTGTCCTTCAGCGAATTGGTGAACGTGATCGGGACTCCCCGTCTGGGGCTGGACGTGGGGAACGTCACCCGGCAGGCGATCTACACCGGCGGCACGGGAACAGTGGCACTGACTTTTTCATACACCGTGGCCGATGGCGACGAAGACACCGACGGGCTGAGTCTGGAGGCTGACAGCCTGTCACTTGGTGACGGAGTGATCGAGGACGGCTCGGAAAATCCCGCGGTGTTGGAACATGCGGGATTGGAGGATCAGGCTGGTCAGAGGGTGGACGGCGTCCGACCGTCGCTGGTGACCGGCGACGAGGCCACCGTGACCGGGGCCAGACTGAGCTTGAGGTATGAAGAGCCACTCGACCGGTCATCGGCGCCTCCGGCCGGGGATTTCAGGGTGACCGTCGCGGGTGAGGGACGTGACGTCACCACGATTGCCGTGGCGGGGAGCAAGGTGGCGCTGATGCTGGCCTCGCCGGTGGTTCAGGGCGAGTCGGTGACGGTGAGCTACACCGCGCCCGCGCCAGGAACGGCGAAGCCGATCCGGGACCCGGCCGGGAACGAGTCCACGGCCTTCACCAACCAGTCAGTGACGAACCGTACCGGAGAGGAAACGGAGCCGGCCGGCCGGAAACTGTCTGCGAAGACCGTAAAGCAGATTCAGGCCATCCTGGCCGCGAAGGCACAGCGGACCCCCGCCCAGAAAAAGGTGAGCTCGGAGCTTCTGGACGCGCGGCGGATGGCCGGCGGGGTCATTGTCTCGGACAAGGCCGGCAGCCGGCCGGATCCGGGCGCAGATCCCTTGAAAGAGCCGGTGACGGTGGACATCCGGGCGGACGTGACGACCGAGGTCCTGGACCGGATCCGTACCCTGGGAGGCACGGTGATCGACAGCGTGCCGCGGTACCGGTCGATTCGGGCCCGGCTTCCCTTGGGCGCGGTGGAGACGCTGGCCGAGCTGGACGCGGTTCAATCGATCCGCACCGCCGACAAGGCGGTCACGCGCGGCCTGGCGAAAAGCCTCCCATCGTTCATCCGCACCGGCGCCGTAGACATTCCAGTAACCCGTAAGGTCAACACCACGCAGGGCGACGTCGCCCACCAGGCGGATGTGGCGCGGACCACCCACACGATCGACGGCACCGGCATCGGGATCGGCGTCCTCTCGGATGGCGTCGGTTCCTTGGCGGCGCGCCAAGCCTCGGGCGACGTGCCGGAACGAGTGACGGTGCTGGCGGGACAGGCGGGAGAAGGGGATGAGGGTACGGCGATGCTGGAGATCGTCCATGACCTCGCTCCAGGGGCGGAACTCTACTTCGCGACGGCGTTCGGTGGGCAAGCCCGGTTTGCAGCCAACATCGAGGCGCTCTGCGAGGCCGGGGCCAACGTCATCGTCGACGACGTCGGCTATATCTTCGAAGCTGCGTTTCAGGACGACACCGTTTCAAAAGGGGTGAACGCAGCGGTCGCCGACGGCTGCTATTTCTTCTCGGCCGGAGGCAACAACGGCAATCTGAACGACGGCACCGCAGGGGTCTGGGAGGGCGACTACGTTGCGGGGGGGTCCATCACTCTGGACGGAACCACGTATGTGGCGCACGACTTCGGCGGAGGCGTCATCCAGAACGAGATCACGCAGGAAAGCGATTTCGAGACCTACATTCTCCAGTGGGCCGATCCGCTGGAGGCCTCGGGTAACGACTACGACCTCTTCCTGATCGACGAAAACGGCAATGTTTTGGACGCGTCGACCGCCACCCAGGACGGCACCCAGGATCCGTTCGAGGCCGTCTATTCGGATGAAGAGGATCATTCGGGTGCGCGGCTCGTCATCGTCAAGTCCTCCGGTTCGAATCGGTACCTCCGTCTGGACACCGTCGGAGGGCGTTTGGCCGTCGCGACCGCCGGCAACCTTTACGGCCACTCTGCGGCGGAGAACGCGATCAGCATCGCGGCGGTTGCCGTCCAGAGCGCCGGTGGAACGGGCGGCGTCTTCGACGGGACCGAATCGGTCCGAACCTCCAACTCGGACGGGCCACGCCGAATCTTTTTCGAGCCGGACGGCACTCCCATCACGGTAGGAAATTTCTCCTCCACCGGCGGGGAACTGTTGGAGAAACCGGACATCACCGCGGCGACCTGCGTCCGCACCGCGACGCCCGGTTTCTCGATCTTCTGCGGGGTGTCCTCCGCGGCGCCGCATGCGGCGGCAATCGGAGCTTTGATGCTGGAGGCGGCCGGCGGGCCCGGCAACGTCATCCAGTCGCAGCTCCTCATGGGCATGACCGGGTCCGCTCTCGATATCGAGGCCACCGGGGTCGACCACGACTCCGGTGCCGGCATCGTCATGGCGCCGGGCGCCGTGGATGCCGTCGATGTGGCGGAGGCGGACCGCAACGGGGCGCCCACCGCTACGGGCACGCTGGACGACCGGACCTTCACTCCGGGCGACGCGCCCATAACCGTAGATCTGTCGACCAAGTTCACCGACCCGGACAACAATCCTCTGACCTATGAGGCGCTTTCCACCGACAATCGTTTGGAGGTCAGTGTCTCGGGTTCCCCGCGGTCCCAACTGACGGTGACCCCGCGGCGTCCCACCTCGGCTACCGTGTTAGTGCGTGCTACAGATCCGGACGGTCTGAGCGCGTTTCTGGACTTCTCGGTTTCGGTCGTTTTGGGGAACCGGGATTACGACACTGACAACGACAACCTCATCGATGTCAACACCTTGGCCCAGCTCGACGCCATCCGCTACGACCTGAACGGAAATGGCGTGGTGGATGGCACCAACTGGCAAACGTACTACGACGCCTTCGAAGAGGCTGCGGAGAGCATGGGGTGCCCCGACCGGTGCATCGGATACGAGCTGAGGGGGGATTTGGACTTCGACACGGACGGAGATGGTGACGTCGACTCAGACGACACCTACTGGAACGGCGGCGACGGCTGGGAGCCCATCGGGGACTCAAGCGATCCGTACACGGCGATATTCGAAGGCAACGGTCAGGCCATAACAAGCCTGTTCATCGACCGGGATTCGGAGGACCGAGTCGGCCTGTTCGGCCGCGTCGACGGTGGAGTGTTCGAGACGGCCGCGTTAGGGGACGTCGATCTGGTCGACGTGGACGTGACCGGTGACGATTTTGTCGGCAGTCTGGCCGGTGAGGTCGAAGACGCACTGATCGTTCGCAGCCGGGCCACGGGTCAGGTCTCCGGCGGAGATGACGTGGGCGGCCTCGTGGGTTGGTCGGACAGTTTCGTCGTGGACAGCACCGCCGCTGTAGGGGTATCGGGAACCGAAGCGGTCGGCGGGTTGGTCGGCAATCAGTTCGACGGCTGGATCATCCGCAGCTTCGCCACCGGGAACGTCTCCGGAGACCACGCGGTCGGCGGGTTGGTCGGGTCCTCCAACGATCCCATCCGGGCCAGCTACGCCACGGGGAACGTGTCCGGCCAAGGGGTCCGCAGAACGGGCGTGGACGATTGTGAATTCGGCGGCGTCGGCGGGCTGGCTGGAAATGCCTGCAGCCTGATTCTGGCCAGCTACGCCACAGGAACCGTGTCCGGCAACGCGGTGGTGGGAGGACTGGTGGGCGCCGTCTCCGAAGACGTCACGTTTCGCTGGAGCTACTGGGACCTCGAGTCGTCGGGCGTACGCGTCGGCGTCGGTGAGGACGACGTGAATAACAACGGCGTGATCGACGGAACGGAATCTCAGATGGTGGGTTTGGCGGGCCAGACCACGGCCGCCCTGCAGTCGCCCACGGACTACGAAGGCATCTATGAGAACTGGAACTGGGACTTTGACCTGGACGGGGAGCTCGACGACGCCTGGCATCTCGGGACGTCCAGCCAATATCCCGTTCTGGCCGTAGATCTGAATGAGAACCATAGCGCGACATGGCAGGAATTCGGCTACCAGGTTCGGCCCGCCTTGACCCTGACGGCGACAACGACCGATGGCCAAGCTCAAGTGGTCCTCAACTGGTCCGCGGTGTCGACGAGTCCCTGGAGTCCTGCTCCGGACGTCACCTACGACCTCGTCCGTGACGACGGAACCACGAAAGAGACGGTCGAGGAAGGCGCCACGTCGCGCCAGCACACCGACACGGACGTGACCACCGGAAATACCTACACCTACCGGGTGGCGGCCCTGCTCGACGGCGGTGAAGCGGCTCGCAGCCGGCCGGTTTCGGTGATCGTGGGCGCGGCCAACCAGCCGCCGGTGGCGGTGGGAGCCTTGCAGGATCTGACGCTACGTGTCGGTGGGAGCACGAAGGAGGTGGACGTCTCCGGGTCGTTTCGGGATCCGGACAACGACACGCTCACCTACGGGGCGTCCTCGTCGGCGACATCCGTGGCCACGGTCACCCGGTCGGCTGCCCGGTTGACCGTCACGCCGGTGGCCGCGGGCCGCACGACGATCACGATGACGGCCACCGACGCGTCCAGTTCCAGCACCGCCGCCACGCAGCGCTTCACCGTTTTGGTCTGGTCGGCCACCGAGGTCGACTACGACAGCGACGAGGACGGGCTCATCGAGATTGCGACGCTGGAGCGGCTCAATGCCGTTCGTCACGATCTGGACGGGGACGGGACGCCCGTGGCCGATGGAAAGACCTCCTATGAGAGGGCGTTTGGGGATGCGGTGGAACGGATGGGCTGCAGCCAGATATACGGGTGCCGTGGTTACGAGTTGACGTCAGACCTGGACTTCGACACCGACGGGGATGGCGACGTCGACTCGGACGATGACTACTGGAACGGCGGTGACGGTTGGGTCCCCATCGGCGGGGACGGCAGCACATCCAGCGGTTTCTTTTTCACGGCGAGGAATCCGTACATCGCGGTCTTCGACGGCAACGGGCATACCATCAGCAACCTGTTCATCGATTCGGACAGTTTGGTCCTATCGGGTTTGTTCGGCTTCGCCTTTGCCGTCATCCGGAACGTCGGATTGTCCGAGGTCGATGTGACGGGTGACGGGCTCACCGGTGGGTTGGTCGGCTTCAACAACGGTGTCATTCGCGGGACCTATGTCACCGGACAGATCTCCTCGGACGACAACGTGGGCGGACTGGTGGGGATGAACTATGTCTTCGGCGCGATTCTCGGCAGCTACTCCACGAGTCTCGTTTCGGGGGACGACGACGTCGGCGGGCTGGTGGGGGACAACCGAGGCGAGATCATCGCCGCCTACGCCACCGGCCGCGCCTCGGGGAATACCGACGTGGGTGGTCTCGTCGGAAACAACAAATCAATTGGCGAGATCAGCGCCAGCTACGCCACGGGTCCTGCGACGGGAAATTCCAATGTCGGCGGATTGGTGGGGTACGAAGAGGGAGGGACCATCACCGCCAGCTACTGGGATACGAGCACGACGGGCCATAGTTCCGGGTCGGCCGGTTCGGGCAGGACAACCTCCCAGTTGAAGTCGCCCCGAAGCTACAGCGGCATCTACGGGACCTGGAACGTGGATCTGGACGGTGACGACGATAGGGACGACCCCTGGGACTTCGGCACCTCCAGCCAGTACCCGGCCCTTTCCGTCGACGTGGATGGAAACGACGATACGACCTGGGAGGAGTTCGGCTACCAGCTCCGGTCCGGTCCGACCGTGACTGCGACTTCGACGACGCGGTCCCCCGATCCGGCCCAGGTGGTGGTGACCTGGACCGAAGTGTCCGTAAGCAGCGAGTGGATGCCGGCGCCGACTGTGAGCTACACCGTGACCCGCGTCGACGGCGGCACCGTCGAGACCCTGGCGGAGGACCTCTCGGTGCGGACGTACACCGACTCCGACGTGACGGTCGATGAAGACTACACCTACCAGGTCGCGGCGGTCGTCGCCGGCGGCGAGGCAACACGCAGTGCGAGGGTCACGGTGAAAGCGCGCGGAAACGGGGCGCCGATGCCAGTGGGGTACCTGCCGGAACGGACGCTCCTCGTCGGTGACTCGGCCATGACGGAGTTTTCGGGGGCGTTCGTGGACCCCGAGGGAGACATGATTACCTACGGCGTGTCTTCGTCCGACACGAGCGTCGTCCTGGTCACCCGTTCGGGGACGCGGTTGACGATGACTCCGCTGAGCGAAGGGGATGCCGTCATCACGGTGACGGCCACCGACGACGGGTCCAACCGGAGCTCGACCCAGGAGTTCAAGGTGGTGGTGCTCTCGACATCCACCACCGACTACGACACCGACGACGACGGACTCATCGAGATCAGCAATCTGGAGCAGCTCGATGCGGTCCGTCACGACCTGGACGGTGACGGCCTTCCGAGCAGCGGATATACCACGTATATCGCGGCCTTCTCCGGCGCCGGCGATGAATTGGCCTGCGGCGGCCTCTTCGGGTGCGTGGGGTACGAACTCCGCGCCGATCTGGACTTCGACACTGACAACAGCGGCGCCGTCGACATGGGCGACGACTACTGGAACGGCGGAGCCGGGTGGGTGCCCATCGGTGACTCATCCAGCAGCTTCGCGGCCATCTTCGAAGGGAACGCGCGGACCATCACCAATCTGTTTATCGATGGTAGTGGAAACGACGTCGGATTGTTCGGTGAGACCACGTCGTCCGCAGTCATCCGGAACCTGGAGATGGTCGCGGTCCAGGTGACGGGAACGGACCAGGTCGGCGGTCTGGTGGGTTCCAACGATGGCGCCGTCAGCGGGTGTTTTGCCACGGGTAAGGTGTCCGGCGACGACGATGTCGGGGGCCTCATCGGAGCCAACCTGAGTGACGGGGCCGTGACCGTCAGTTACTCCACCGTCCACGTGACGGGAGACGACCGCGTCGGCGGGCTAATCGGGTCCAACAGCGGCGACGTGATCGCCGCCTACGCGACGGGCCGAGTTGTGGGGGATTTCGAGGCCGGAGGATTGATCGGCCGGAACACCGGCGACGTCAACATCAGCTATGCGACCGGCCTCGTGTCGGGCCGCAGCACCATCGGTGGCCTGGTTGGCCGCAACAGCGGTAGCGGCAGGATCACCGACAGCTATTGGGACAGCGATACCTCGGGGCGCACCACGGGATCCTACGGTCAACCCCAGAACACGTCAGCGTTACAGATGCCCACGGACACCAGCGGCATCTATCAAAACTGGAACCTGGACCTGAACGGCGACAGCATGAACGATGACCCGTGGGTCTTCGGAACGTCCAGCCAGTACCCGGTCCTTTCAGTGGACACGAATGGGGTCGGGGGGGCGACGTGGCAGGAGTTCGGCGAACAGATTCGAACCAGCCCGGCCCTGATGGCGACCCCCGCGCTGGGCCAGGTGACGCTGACCTGGTCCGCCGTTTCGAATGTGACCTACAACCTCTACCGCACCTCCGGAAGCACCGTCGAGATCATCTCTGAGAACACTTCAAGCCGCACCTACGTCGATACCGACGTGACCACCGGCGCCACCTATGTCTATCAGGTGGCGGCCGCGATCAATGGCGGCGAAGCGAGCCGAAGCATGCGGGTTTCGGTGGTCGTGCCGATCCCGGATGTGACGGATCCGACGGTCAGCAAGGTGGAGATCACGTCGGACCCGGGATCGGATTCAACCTACGCGATCCGGGATGTGATCGAGGTGACGGTGACCTTCAGCGAGGACGTCTTCGTGACGGGGTCGCCGGAGTTGACCCTGAGGGTGGGGGACGAGGATCGAACGGCGGACTACCAGAGCGTTACCGACGAGGAGATGCTGTTCCGCTACCGGGTGGACACCGGCGACGTGGACACCAACGGCGTGAGCATCGCGGCGAATAGCCTGTCGGTCAATGGAGGGACCATCGAGGACGGATCGGACAACGAGGCCGATCTGGATCATCGCGCATTGGGGAACAATTCGCGGCACAAGGTGGACGGGATCAGGCCGGAGTTGGCGCCGACGCGCGGGGCCGTGGTGAATGGGACGACGTTGACGCTGACCTATACCGAGCCTCTGGACTCGACATCGATGCCGCCGTCCAGCGCGTTCTTCGTCTCGGGGGGCGCTTCGTCGCGCACCGTTTCTGGTGTCGCGTTTAGGGGCAGTGCGGTGGATATGACTCTCTCCTCCGCGGTGGCGCATTGGGAGACGGGGATCCGTGTGAGCTACACGGTCCCGACCGGGATGGGGGCGATGCCGATTCAAGACCGGGCCGGCAACGACGCGGACGGACTGAGCAGCATGCCGGTGATAAACGAGACGCCGGACCGTATCCCTCCCACGGTCACTTCCATCGAGATCACCTCGGATCCGCCGGACGGCCGGGATGTCTACGGCATCGGCGAGGAGATCGAGGTGACGGTGACCTTCAGCGAGACGGTCACGGTGTCCGGGAACCCGGGAGTGACGCTGAAGGTGGGGGAACGGGATCGATCGGCGACCTACGAGAGCGTCACGGGGGCGGTGGTCGTGTTTGCCTACACGGTGGCCGTCAACGACAGCGACACGGACGGGGTGAGCATCGAGGCGGGCAGCCTGTCGGGCGGGACGATCCGGGACACGGCGAGGAACAATGCCGTCCGGACCCATACGGCGGTGGCGGCCGACACGGGGCAGAAGGTGGACGGCATCAAACCCGTACTGGCGACGACCGACGGCGCCGTTGCGAGCGGGACGATGCTGACGCTGGCTTACAGCGAGACTCTGGATTCGTCTTCGGTCCCCGGGAACGATGCCTTCTCCGTGACGGGAGGGAGCGAGACGCGGTCGGTCACGGGAGTCCGGGTGAGCGGGAGTGCAGTGGAGCTGACCGTGGATCCGGCGGTGGAGCATGGAGAGACGGGGCTGCGGGTGAGCTACACGATCCCGACGGGGACGGGAGCGAAGCCGATTCAGGACACGGCCGGAAACGATGCGGACCGGTTGAGCAACCGGCCGGTCACCAACGTCACGGGAGACACGACGGGACCGGCGGTGCAGACGATGAGAATCACCTCGAGTGCAGGGTCGGATTCAACCTACGCCGTGGAAGATTCCATCGAGGCGACGGTGACGTTCAACGAGACGGTGGTGGTGACGGGGACACCGCGGTTGACGCTGAGCGTGGGCGGCCAGAATCGGACGGCGGAGTACGTGAGCGTCTCGGGAGCTGCCGTGAAGTTCGAGTACATGGTCGTCTCGGGCGACCGGGACCGGGACGGGGTGAGCATCGACGCGGACAGCCTGTCGCGAGGGAGCGGGACAATCCGCGACGGAGCGCGGAATGACGCCACCTTGACCCACGCGGGGGTGGCGGCCGATTCGCGGCACAAGGTGGACGGCGTGCCCCCGATGCTGGCCACGACGGACGGGGCGGTGGTGAACGGAACGATGCTGACGCTGGCCTACAGCGAGCCGCTGAACTCGTCCTCGAGACCGGCGGCGAGCCTCTTCACCGTGACCGGGGGCAGTGAGACCCGGACGGTCACGCGGGTCCAGGTGAGCGGGAACGCCGTTTTCCTGACCTTGAGCCCGGCGGTGCAAGACGCAGAGTTCGGCCTCGGTTTGAGCTACCAGCCGGGATCGAATCCGATCCGGGACGTGGTGGGCAACGCGGCGGACGAGTTGAACAACGAACCGGTCACGAACCGGACGGGAGACACGACGGGGCCGACGGTCGAAACGGTGCGGATCACCTCCAACGCGGGGTCGGATCAGACTTATGCGGCCGGCGAGACCATCGAAGTGACAGTCACGTTTAACGAAACTGTCCTGGTGACAGGGACGCCGCGGTTGACGTTGAACGTAGGCGGCCGGAGCCGAACGGCCAACTACCAGGATGTCACGGGCGCCGCCGTGAGGTTCGCATACCAGGTGGTCTCGAGCGACACGGCCCCGTACGGGGTGAGCATCGATGCGAACCGCCTTTCAGGCGGCACGATCCGCGACGGGGCCCAGAACAACGCAGTGCTGAACCACGCGCCGGTGGCGGCCGATAACCAGCACCAGGTGGATGGCGTCAAGCCGGTGCTGGCAACGTCCGACGGGGCAGTCGTGAACGGGACCACGCTGACGCTGGTTTACGGCGAGCCATTGGATACCACCTCTCCGGAGCCGTCGACGGACGATTTCACCGTGACGGGAGGGAGCGAGACCCGGACGGTCGAGCGAGTCCAGGTCGACGGGAGTGCCGTTTTCCTGACGCTGAGCTCGGCAGTCACGGACGGAGAGAGCGGCCTGCGGGTGAGCTACGAGCCGGGATCGAACCCGATCCAGGACACGGCCGGCAACGACGCGGACCGGCTGAGCAACCGGAGCGTCACGAATCGGACGGGAGACACGACGGGGCCGACGGTGTCGACGGTACGGATCACCTCGAGTGCAGGGTCGGACCGGACGTACGGCGTGGACGACACCATTGAAGTGACGGTGACGTTCAACGAGACGGTGGTGGTGACGGGGACTCCCGAACTGACATTGATAGTGGGGAGCCGGAATCCCACGGCGGAGTACCGGAGTGTCTCGAACCGGGCGGTGAAGTTCACCTATCGGGTGGTGACGGACGACGTCGACGAGGACGGTGTGAGTCTCGAGGAGAACCAGTTGTCCCGGGCGGGAGGGACGATCCGGGACGGGGCAGGCAATGACGCCACCTTGGACCATACGGCCGTGGTGGCCAGTTCGAGCCACAAGGTGGACGCGGTGGCGCCGGCTCTGACCGATCCGGCAGTGGTGAACGGGGCGACGCTGACGCTGACCTACAACGAACCCCTGAATACGTCCTCAAGACCGGCCACGAGCGACTTCACCGTGGCCGGGGGCAATGAGACGCGAACCGTGACCCGGGTTCAGGTGACCGGGAGTGAGGTTCGGCTGACGGTGAGTCCAGCGGCGGAACACGGAGAGACGGGGATCCGGGTGAGCTACGAGCCGCGATCGAATCCGATCCAGGACCGGGTGGGCAACGACGCCGAGAGGTTTACAGACAAGTTCTTGGACAACCAGACGCCGGACACGACGGCGCCGTCGATCGAAGGGATCGAGATCAGTTCGGACCCGGGAACGGATGAGACGTACGCCATCGGGGACATGATCTCGGTGACGGTGCGCTACGACGAGACGGTGACGGTGGACACGGTGCGGGGGACCCCGACGCTGGATCTTCTGGTAGGGAACCGGCGGAAGCGGGCCAGCGCCAGCGTGGGGCCAGACCGCCCAGCCGTGGTGTTCGTCTACACGGTGGAGAAGGGGGACGAGGACGAGGATGGAGTGAGCATCCCGCGGGGAAGCATCGCGCTCAACGGAGGGAAGATCCTGGACCTGGCGGACAACGCGGCGGCGCGGAACTACGAAGAGGTAGAGGCGCAGGCGGACCACAAGGTGGACGGGGCGGAACCGGAGCTGGAAGACGTGACGGTGCACGGGTCGCGGGTGGCGCTGAACTACGACGAGCAGTTGGATGAGGGCTCGGTGCCGTCGAGTTCCGACTTCGCGGTGACGGTGGACGGGAACGATCGAACGGTCACCCAGGTCCAGGTCAGGGGCAACAGCGTCATCTTGACGCTGGCCTCAGCGGTGGGGGCCGGTGAAACAGTAATGGTGGACTATATGCCGGGATTCAACCCGATTCAGGACGAGGTCAGCAACGCCGCGGAGACGTCGGCGAACCGGCGGGCCGAGCCACCGCTGGTGACCATCGAAGCGAGGCAGGGATCGGAGACGGTGACGGAAGGCGACACCGTGGAGTTCACTCTGACGCGCGGGCCGCCTACGGAAGCGTCGCTGACCGTGAACGTGGAGGTCACCGAGCGGGGGTCGGTGATCGAGACGTCGGCGTCATACGAGCCGCCGGAAGAAGTCGTGTTCCAGGCCCGGCAGGAGACGGCGACGCTGTCGGTGTTGACGGATGATGACGACGTATCCGAGTCCGCGGGAAGAGTCACCGCCCGGCTGCAGTCCGGAGACGAGTACCGGCTGGGACCGACGTCGACCCAGAGTGCCCAGGTGACGGTCCAGGACAACGAAGTCGCTCCCCCACCTCCACCACCACCGCCGCCCCCTCCACCTCCACCGCCACCCCCTCCACCTCCACCTCCGCCACCCGCGCCGCCTCCAACGGCGCCCACGGCGCCCACGGCGCCCTTGAACCTGCAGACGGAAGCCGGCGACGGAGAGGTGACCCTCTCCTGGGAGGCGCCTGAAAGCGACGGCCGCTCGGCCATCACCGACTACGAGGTCCGGATCGACCGGGCCGGAGAGTGGATCTCCACAGGATCCACGGACCTGACGCATAGGGTGACCGGACTGAGCAACGCCCGGGCTTACGTCTTCGAAGTGAGGGCGGTGAACGAGGTCGGCCGGAGTCCTTCCTCCGATCCGGCCGAGGCCACGCCCGTGGGCGTGGCCCGACCCGTGCCTGAGGAGGTGATCCTGGAATTCGCTCACTTCGGCAACGGGTACACGGGCAATGACGTCCTGATCACCTCTGACCTGGTGCTGGTGAACGTCGGTGAGGATGAGATCCGCCCCGTCGTCTATTTCTTCGACCGGGCGGGCGCACTGCTCGAGGCCGAATCATTGGTGGATGTCAGGAACGATTTGGAGATCCATGACGACGGGGGCCTGACCGCACGCACTGCGGTGCCTCGGCTGGGCGAACTGACGATCTCGACGCATGGCCGGGGAGAGGTGGCGACGGGATCGGTTCGGGTGGTGTCGGACGGACCCATGGGCGGAGTGGTTCGCTTCGACATCCCCGGGATCGGTGTGGCCGGCGTGGGCGCCAGTGAACCCACCGGGGACGCCCTGTTCCCGGCCCGGCGGCAGGAGGGCAAGATCCGCACGGCGGCGGCCATCCACAACTTGGGGATGGCCGCCGTCGACGTGCAGTGCCGGTTGATGAAAAACGGTGTGGTACTGGAAGAGAGGGGGATCGAGCTCGGCGCCAACGGTCAGAACGCCCGGTTCATCGAGGAACTGTTCACCGCGACTGACACCAGGGACTTCGTGGGGTCGGTGCGCTGTACGGTCCCGCACGGCGAGTCGTTCACCGGAGTGGCGGTGGAACTGGACTCGGGCAATGGGATCTTCACCACGCTGCCGGTGGTGCCAATCCACCCGGAGGCCTCTGAAGATCGGGAAACGACCCTCAACTTCGCGCATTTCGCCAACGGGACTTCCGGTGACGGAACCCTGATCACGTCGGATCTGGTTCTGGTGAACGTGGCCGCGTCAACGGCCCGTCCGGCGATCTACTTTTACGATCGGAGCGGAGAATTGCAGGAGCCCGAATCGATGGTGGACATCAGCGAAGATCTGTTGGTGCGGGACGACGGAGGTCTGACCCTGCGGACTCCGATGGCTCGACTGGGCGAGCTGACGATCTCGACGCATGGCCGGGGAGAGGTGGTGACGGGATCGGTCCGGGTGGTGGCGTCAGGGGCCATGGGGGGAGTCCTGCGCTTTGACATTCCCGGTGTCGGCGTGGCCGGGGTGGGTGCGAGCGAACCCACGGCAGACGCGCTGTTCCCGGCGCGGCGCAAGCAGGGAGCGATCCGCACGGCGGCGGCGATCCGGAACCTGGAAGTGGCACGGATAACGGTTCGCTGCTGGCTGATGAGCAGCGGTAAGGAATTGGAATCGGTGGACATCAATCTCGGCGGCAACGGGCAGCATGCCGGGTTCATCGAAGAGCTGTTCACGCGAACGGACACGAGGGACTTCGTGGGGTCGGTCCGATGTACGGCTCCCGGGGAAGGGATGTTCACGGGAGTGGCAGTGGAGTTGGACACCGGAAACCGGATCTTTACCACGCTACCGGTGGTTCCAATTCAACCGTGATTCCTCACGGGAGTGACGACCGGCGGGGCGACTTTCAGTCGCCCGCAAACCTCTCCCCGGCCCAACCCATAGCGGCTCCTCCCAACACGAACAGAATCAGTCCATCGACACTCCACCAGATGACGATCGTCATGGGCAGCGCGATCACCCCAGCATAGCCCAACAGAGTGACGAAGGAGAAGATGGCCAGATAGAGCCCCCAGATCATCCCGCATTTCCAGCCGGGACCCTCGAAAGCCTTGCGTAAACAGCTGTAAAGACCGGCTACGACCAGACTGCTGATCAGTGACACCATGATCCAATGCGGCATGACGGCCGCCATATCGGGTGGGTCCTGCCGCAAGGGCTCGATCCATAGGGATTCGTTCGCTCTGTAGAACGGGTCGAGAATCGCACCGTGGATGATCAGACTCGTGACCCCGAATCCCAAGATGTTGGTTACCACCCAGAAGACCAGGCCACCGATGATGATCAGTCTCTAATTCATTCCTCTTCTCCTTTACTTTGTCTCGGATATACGTTTCTTCCGCAACGAACGGCTGGTTGCAATGAATACCATTGCTGAGGACCGTCCCCGTCGTAGGTCGCACCAATTCATGGACTCGCCGACTCGGAGAACCACCTCTCGACGTGGCGTGCGAACTCTTCGAAGTCATCCAATCGTTCGGAGAGAATCTGGGTGACCAAGTCGAGGTCAACATCCAGGTAGCCGTGCACAAGCACGTTTCGGAAACCCGCAATCCGTCGGAAACGATCCCCGAAATTCGCGGGCAAGACCTCCGCTTCTACCAGACAGTCAATGGACGAACCGTATGTCATCGGGTCGAAACCCAAAGCCGAAGCCAGATGAGTGGCGACATCGAGGGCGGCTTGTGCGGAGAGCTGAAGACCGTGTTCTACGGCCCAACGGTGGTTGATATCGGTGCGGAGTTGCTGCGGCGTACAGCCGGCGTGCCCACGCAGGACGCAGACCGCTCGGCGCAGCGCAATGAGACGCCTCTCCACAGCACGGCGGTCCGCACGGCCCGGAGTCACCGCCGGTCCTCGGTGGCGGCGTCGGCGGCGTGCCGCCGCGCGCGGTCCATCTTGTCCAGTTGGGGCAGGAAATCGAAGTAGCGCGACAGCGCTTGACCCGCACGGATGGTGGTCGCCTGGAGGTCCCGCGAGAGCAATCGGACGCCGTCGCGCAGAACCCGATGGTACAAGAGAATGGAGGCCCGGTTGAGCACGACGACGTCTACGTGGTTCGTACCCAGAACCACCATGAGGTCTGTTGTGAGCTGCGCCTGATAACCCCACGCGCCGTCGTCGGCCAACGCCTCATCGATGTAGACGGCGACGTCAATGTCGCTGTGCGGTTGCGCCTGACCACGGGCATGAGATCCGAAGAGGTAAGCTTCGAGGATCTCCTCCCGTCCCTTCAAAGCACTCGTGAGCCGCGCGAGAAGTTTGCCGTCGACGTGCACCCGTTCCACATTGCTCATCAAAACGTCTCCGACTTATCGAGAGAGCTTCGATCAAGCCACGAAACGACAATATCCTTTCCGTTGGTTTCAATCTACCGCCGAGAAACTTCGTTGGCGCTGTGCGATGTCAGATGGGGGTTTTTCCAGTTCCCCGTCATCATTCAGGCGGTGCCGGGCCGATGACTTCGACCAGCTCCGCCACTACCGCCACGGCGTATTCGTCCTCGGTCGTCAATTCGATCGGCTGAAATTCGGGATTGACGGGTTCGAGGACGATCCTGACGTGTCTCCAACCGTACTCGTCGGCTGTCTTCTCGCTCCGGTAGCGCTTGACCGTGAATCTTTGGCCCGTATCGGGATCTATCGCATCGCGTAACTGGACCAACACCGTGCGTCCCTGACGTGTACCGGTGACTGGGTTCCTAAAGAGGCAATAAGATCCATCCGGAATTTTTGGCTCCATCGATTGCCCGGCCACTCGAGCAACGAACATGCCTCGCCGCAACGGGTGCGCCGTATCGAATCTGACCCAATCCCAGGCGGACTCGTCGGGCAGAGTGTGAGGATCGCCGAAGGCTCCTGCAGCCGCTTCCATGGGAACCAGCGGCACGCAGTTGACGTAGCATGACTCGGGGCTCGGTGTGACCAGTCGCAGGCGAGTCCCCCTATTGCGAATTTGGGACTCGGGGTCGCGAAACCAAGAACGGTCGCGGCGCAATTTCTTCCTGATGTCGCGCATCCCCAAATAGCCTGCCAGCCGGCGAAAATACCCGACCATTGCGTTTTCGTCGTCCAACTCGTTGGCAGGGATCTCCAACACCTCGTATCCGTTGTTTCGGAGCCAAGTGCGGATTCTCTGGTCCCGTACGGCCGTTTTCGGATTGCCGTGGAGATGGCCACTCATGCCGTCGAGATAGATGCAGAGACCCTCGTCCGGCTCGTCGTCCTCGGCCCGGTAGATGACGTCCGGTGTCGTGGTGCCCAATGGGGGCCCCAGTTGTATCTGCTCTCCGCGGATACCCTCTCCGAACTCAGCAGCTCGCAACAAGTGCCGCAACTTGGTTTCAATTTCGTTGACAGGCATCTGCGTGTCATCCGGTTTCGGGTCCGGTTGCAGCGGCGGGATGGCGTGACGGAAGGCCAAGCGATTTCCCCACTCTTCCAACCGCTCGAACGCGATCCTACGATTCAGTCGTGCATGGTAGTAGGCGTTTCGAAAAGTCTGCAGGCAGTCGATGCAGGAAGATTCACATACGGCGGGACAGTTGTCGGCGACTTCGCGAGCCACTCTAACGATTTCCCCAAAGCGCTCGCAGATCTGATCGAGCAAGCCGGAGCCGCCGGGCATCGGATCCCAGAGCAGTGCGTCCACTTCGTCGCGATCGACATGTCCGATCACGAGAATCTGCAAGTCGTCCAAATGCATGTCGAGCACACGAACGGCGCCGAACCGCAGAGCCTCCAGCACGCTGTAGGCTGTGGCGGCGTCGTCACATGCGGGAAGGGAGAATACATCCGCCGTCACGTCTGCGTAGAAGCCCATGGGTTTCGGTGAACGGCCGCATCGTTCAGCGTGGGACTCACGAAACTTCTTGCGCTGGCGTTCCGAAGAGAGCGGCGAGACACTCTGGCCGCACACCGTACACACTGGATAGCCCAACTCGCCGGACCTCTTGATGGTTCCCGACGCACCTACGTTGACGAGGCGCATGCGCACGCCACGCCTCAGGTGCGTTGGTTGCAGTCCCCAACGGAACGCCTTTCCTCCGCTGTGCTGGGCGAGCTCGAGCCCATAAACGGCGACGCCCAATTGGAAGCGCAATTCCTCCTCATCGGAAATATGAGAGGTGTGAATCAGGTCCGTGTCACAGACAGCTACCGTTCGCAGACGTTGTCCGGTCAAAGACGAGCCGTTGGTCCCCGTGGCCGCCTTTACGGCTTGGCGATCCGGCGAGACGTGGTAGACGGGAGTTTCGGCATGCTCTTCGGCGAGCTCACGGTGAAAGCGGCGCGCCACGAAGCGGTGGCCGTTGGCGTAGATGAGGTTGCCGGGAACGTATTCGCGCAAGGCGGTCGCGGGCGCTCGCGGCAAGCTGAAATCCATGGCCCCCATCCGCCAGAACGGAATCTCCGCCCACCCGACCACCGAACCGACTTCCAAACCGTAGCCGGGTAGAAATCCTTCCGCTGCCAGCACATTGAAGGTGTTGTAATCGTCGTGTCCCTGCGCCTGCTTCCAGGACCAACCAGCGGTTCCTTTGAGCCGCTTGACCAACCTGTCGCAGCGTCGAAACAGTGCCTCGTCCTCGGCGTCGAGTGTTCCCTTACGCACACGCCGCTCGTTTAGCCGTCGGATCTGGGTCAAGGCCTAATTCAGGCGGCGTCGCAAGCGCGCAACGACGGCTTCCAAGTTGTCGACGAACCCCTCGACTTGGGCCCGCAGAATTGTCGGCTCCGTAACACCGGCGTCCGCCTCGGGCCAGCCCTGCCGGAACACCCGTTCCACCACGGTGGTCAAATCCTCTGAATTTTGGCCCACCAGATCTCGCAATGGAGTGAAGTCGAACGGCACACGACGCACGTCGCCGCCGTCGAACAGGTAGGGGGAGACGACCCGCGGCAGGCAGAGCTCCAGGATGCCCCGTATCTCATCCTTTTCCACCTGCGTCCGGTCTGGGGCGCGGCCGTACCGATGGAGGCCGCCGATGACCGTGGCATGGACATGTTTGGCGACCATAGTCTCGTTGCGAAGGTTGAAGGCCGGCGGATCGATCCTGCCGCCGAGCAGTTTGAGCGGCTCGGCAAAGTAGGCGCGGTCGTGTGAGACGGATCGGCAATAGGTGATGTCGACGGCCATGCGGTGGCGTCTTCCCGCCCGTCCGGCGCGCTGCCAGTAGTTGGCCGGCAACGGCGGCACGTTGCGCATCAGCACCGAGTCGAGCTGACCGATGTCTATGCCGAGTTCCAGCGTCGGGGTGCAGACCAGGCAGTTGACTGCGTCCGTTTCGCCCTTGAACAGATTCTCCAGGCGCTCCCGTTCCACCTGCGGGACCATGGCGGTGTGCTCTTCGGGCCGTAGCATTGAGTACCTGCCGTCGAGCAGTTGCAGGTTGTAGTTGTCTGAGTCTTCCGGCACCCATTCGAGAAGTCCCTTGCATCGCCACGCAGGGCATAGGTCGTAAGGCAGTTCTCGTACGGTCGTACGCCGGCAATGCCGGCATCGCTTGACGCCCCGGTGGGGACTCAACAGCAGGCGGTCGGAGTTCACCTGGTAGACGCCTTGAAGATTGGGCAATGGACGGCCCCTGGCGCCCTTGAGCCGTACCGGAACCAGCAGCCGGCGTTGGACCAGAAACTCGAACAGGCTCTCCAGGACCGGCTCGATGTCCTTCCGGGCGACACCCCATTTCCGGGCGACTTGACGCATTGTCGTGTCACCGGCATCGCTCAGCCATTGCGTGACCTGCTCCTTTTTTTCCGTCGACCCGCGCCGCAGCTTGGTGCCGTTGGGTTTCAGAAAGCTGGGCAGGTAGCCCTGCTGGATCTCGCGGTCACCCTCCATCCAGTACTTCGTGAAGATCTCGTGTTCCGGGTCGTGCAAGGCGCGTTTTCGCCTCAGGTAGTCGAGAACGCCGGCGATGCCCTCACACAGGCGATCCGGCGAAATGGCCAGGGAGTGGGCGCGTTCCTGAATCCATGGCAGGAACGAATCAAGACCGTCGTACTCCACCTTCATTCGTCCCCAGGGTTCCAGCCCGAACGCTTGCCGAGCCGACAGAGCGACTTCGCGCAGGACCTGAAAGCGAAGGAACTTCCGGCGTTCCTGTCCGTGGCGTCCGCCGGCGCTCTCGCGGCGGGCGACCTGCCAGACCTCCGGGATCAGCGCCCGGGAGAGTGTCTCATCGCTTTCCAACAGGTCGTCGAGATAGGCCGCCAGATCTCCCACTGAACGAGGGCGTTCCTTGATGCCTTCGGCCATCAATGCCCGCAGCCGGAAGCGACGGGCATGGTCCTTCATCCAACCCGACTGGAACGCCGCGTCCTGGCGGTTGTCACAGAACACCAAGAGGCGCCGGCGCTGTGCGTGGTGCACCATGTCCTGGGTCAGGACGTGGACATCCGAGACGTTGATCGCCCGCACGGGCCGCGCGGGTTCGCGGTAACGGCCGTTCACCTGCCGAGCCGTTGCTCCACAGGACAAACAGCTGGTCAGGAAACCGGGGTTCTTCTTGCTCTGCCGAATCGCATCCAATTGAACGGTGGAGGCCATGGCGCCACACGAAAGACACCGCGGAGCCGCCTGGGGATGCACTGCTCCACATTTTCGGCAGCAGTGAAGCGGGGACGTGCGAGTGGTGGAACGGCTCCCCTCGTCGTCGCCCGCGCCAACCAGGTGATCGACCAGCAAGACTCGCTTGCCGCCGAGAGTCTCTTCCAGGGGCGGCCACCAATGGCTATTCGAACCGGCTTCCCCTCCGCCCGGTCGACTGCCGGTGAATTCGAAATCCTTCAGGAAGGCGGCGTAGTAGTGCTGCCCGCAAGTCGTGCAGGTGGTGACGGGAAAGTGGGCGTCATTCTCGCCGAACTCCTGGTGCTGGCCTTTGTCTTCGGCGGCGAGCCATAGCCGTGCGGAGTTCCAATCCTCCGGAAACGTTACGACCGCGCCTCCGATGCCTCGCACGAATCCGTGTACGACCGGTCGTAGCAGCGGACGCTCTTGGTGCCGTGCGGCGGCGCCGAGAGTCAACCAAGCGAGGATCTCGGTTTCCGTCACCGGCCGACCCACGCGTTGCTCCAGGGTTTCCGGGAGTTCCTCCAACGGCCTGGGTGTTTTCAATTCCTCGTTGAGACCGTAGACGAGGTCGCTGCGGGACAATGCTTGGTGCAGCGCTTCCGGCCAACTCCCCTGACCCAGATTCTGCCCTGAAAGCAGTCGATAGGCTCTTCGGATGCCGGCTCCGGATCGGTCTTCGTCCTCCACCGCGCCGACGCACAGGTTGAGGATGACCTCCGGATCTTCGCCCGGTTCCGGTGGGACGAAACGAGGCTCGTCCCAGATCTCTTCCGCATAGTCCTCGCCGACGGTGGTCACCTTGTCGGAGGAGACGCCGAAGAACCGCGACGCGAAGCTGCGCGCGGCGTCCGGATCGTCGTGATCAACGATGGTCGCCGAAGTCGCGACGCAGACCGTATGGCTGGTTTCGGCATTGCAGAAGGCCCGGAGGCGCCGGATCAGACAAGCCGTCTCCGCGCCCATAGCGCCCGTGAAGGTATGCGCCTCATCGAACCCCAGGTAGTCCAGACGAGCATCGGAGAACAGCTGGATGTCCTGCTGTCGCGTCAACAACAACTCAAGTTGTTTGACGTTGGTCAGCAGTATCCTCGGTTGCCGGCCGGCAGTGCGCATGATCTCCCGGGAACAGACTTCTTCCGAGGGATATACCGTTTCGCCGGAGCCTTCGCGCCGCGCCCGTTTTAACCGGGCTATATAGGTGGCGCGCGAGGATCCCGGCCGAAGCCGGACTCCCGCCACGTCCGTCTCCCGCTCCGGCGTCTTGCCAACGTAGATCCCGAACGGAATCCCAGTCCCCGCCAGCAGCCCGCGCAATCGCATCAACTGGTCTTCCGCCAACGCGTTCATGGGATAGACGATGACGGCGCTGATGCCGGGGGGTGCGCCTTGATCCCGCAGGGTCAGGCACTGGCTAGTTCTCATCCAGAAAGTCGGGTTTTGGGGGATTGGGTAGCCCGAGGAAGACCGGGGAAACTGCAATAAACCGGCTCGATGGGGGCCGAAAGCAGGAAATTCAAGTCCGTTGAGAGCCGATCCCGGATTTTGAAGACACGAGTCCCTGACGGGGCATCGGCAATGGATTCAAGCTGCGCTTACAGCAGCAGGCGGGCCAGCACCAGCAGGTTGAAGCTGACGATCGAGAGGTACACATATTGCTGGAAGTGGGGCCAGCCCTTCCAGGTGCAGCGTCCGAGTCCGAACACTCGCTTGAGCCACGAGATGCACCCTTCGATGCCGGCCCGGAAGCGTCGCAGTTGCCGGTAGACCCAACTGGAGCGCACCATCTCAGGGACCTTCAGTCCGCGTTTCTTGGCAAAGGCGACATCCTGGACGCCTTGCTTTTTGGCCCACTCCAGATTGGAGCGGCTGGCAAAGCATCCGTCACAACTGACCTGTCGAGGCCAACGGCCGTACAGATCATACTGGCGCCGCATCCAGGGCTGGAACTGACCGGCATCGTTAGGGTTCCCCCGCACCACCTCAGCATCCAGCATCAGGCCGGAGACGCCGCCGGTCAGAAACAGCTTGTGCCCAAAGACCGTTTCCCGGCGCTTCTTTTTGATGATGTCGGTGTGCTCCTCAAACAAGGAGAGGACTTTCTCGGCGGCCGGAACCGTCTCTCCCCGCAGCACACGCCGCTCGGTCTGGTCGATGATCTTCTTCGTCAAATCCAAGTAATGGCGCAGTTGACCGGCGATGACCAGACTGGGCAGGTCGGTGAACCGATCCGCTTGCCGCAGCGCCCTCTCGGCGTCATGAGCGGTCTTGCGAGCGACCTTCAACAGATCCCGATAGGCTCGCAGACGACGCTTGCCCCGGTGGTTGGCGATGTTCGCAACAGCGTCGCTTGGCCCGGCGCCGGTGATCCGAAAAGACGATCTTGTGAGGTCGGGCCAAGCGGCGCAGCCAGCGGGTGAGGACTCGAACCGAGTCGGACAACATCTGGGAATCCCGCGGATAGGGGATGGGGCTTTCCACGGCCGTGGCATCGGCTCGGATCTTCCGTCCCCGTTCCAGTCCCTGGCCCTCCGCCCATTGCACCAGGAGCCGGTTGATCTGCTGCCAGGTTCCGGCTTGAATCCGGCTGATGTTGTCCTGGAGGCAGGAGGCACTGGGGGTCCATTGCCAAGGGAGTCGAGCGAAGCGACGAAAGCTCTGAGAGTCGCTCCAGAGGAACGCCAACTTGGTGTAGGGCAGCTGATGCCAGTTCTTGAGGATGGCCGCGCGCAGGACCTGCTCTGCGGAGAGACCCGGAGCCCCCTGGCCTGAACCGGCGGTGTCACACAGATCGTGTAGAACCAGACTCAGGATCGAGGGGTTGTCATCCAAGATCTTGGAAACAGCTTTCAATTCCTGGGCGAGTCGGTGACCGGGCCAGAGCCCGGAGAGCGGAAGCTGGTTTTCCCGTTTTCGACGCATTGTTCAAGCCCCCGGTTTTGTGTAAGTCATTTGGTTGCTTTTATTTAGCACCAATAGACTACCAAACGACTATGACAGAACCGGGGCTTGAAAATGCCTCCTTAGTCCTTATTTCCCAATAACTTACGGCTTTCCGGATGAGAACTGGCTAACAATGGGGTAAAGAAAGCATTCAGTCTTTCCGGATCCTGTACCGGTGGAGACAAGGGTCGTTCGGCCGCCGGCCATGGACCGGATGGCGCGCTCCTGGTGGCTGTAGAGGTGCGTAATCTGGTTCGGTATCCGTTGTTGCAGATGAGGGTGGAGGAGTTTTTCGGCGACGAGCCTGTCGATCGCCGCGCCCTGCCGGAACGGGCGCGACAGACTGACGTAGGGTCCCTTGAATAGCGGCGATTGTCGGGTCTCATCGAGCGAGAGCAGGTCTCGCATCTGCGCATACAGGTTCGGGTCGGTGAAGGAGTACGCCGTGAGCTGGTAGCGGAGAAAGCTCTGGACGACGTTTTCGGTGTAGGCGATCGGGTTGAGGGCCACGTTGTCAGTCTTAGCTTGGATGGGACTTCGAGGACATTCGCATGTCGGACCCACCAGATAGATACATTCTTGGTTTGACGGGGATGTGCAGGTACATACTCACAACATCGCGAGCGTTTCTACGCGTTTCCTTATGAGGTCGAGTGGCCGAAAATAGGCGCCGGGTCAGTCCCGGAGCCTCCTCTCACACCGCAATGGTGCCGTAACGCGAGACGGTTTCGTCGAGCCGTGACGCGGTAAGCAGGGGCACGAGAAGATATGACAAGTTGCACGCGTCGAGGTGTAGGTGACGATGGCCCGCTCCCCCTTCCGGGAAGCGCGGGTGACTCGGAGGTCCCCGGTCCAACCGAGCCGGACGCTTCACGAGCCGAATGGAAACGTTTCGACAAGAACTCTGACGATGTTCGGCAACCCTTCAGAGAAAGCAGCAACGCCATGAGAGTGGCGCGGACTTAGGTATCGCAATGGACTTGGGAAAGAAGCCTTCCGGAGGACGGCATATCTATGTGCAGTTGAAGCGGGAACCTTCCGGCAGGCTTCGATGGCCAAGCTTTCCGGGTCCGGGAGAACTGTTCCATGTGCGCTTGGACCTGGACAAGCCCAGGGTCCAGGAATGGTGGAATAAGCGGTTCACAAGGCTCCTCGGGGGTGATGTCGACCCACCGGAAGAGAAGACTACGATTGCGGGCAGCATCGCCGTCAATCTCGCTCGCTTGAGGATGGACCGGCAACTGACCCGGAAGGATGTCGCCGTGAGGGCCGGTTTATCGGAGATGGCGGTGCGGCAAATTGAGCGAGGTTCGTTGGTTCCCCTCGGGCCCACTGTGGACGATCTGGCGAAGACGTTGGCGGTACCGGTCGGCGAACTGGTAGTGGCTGTTCGACCCCTTGAACAGGTGAGGTTTCCCGGCCGGGAACGAGATTGCGGACGCGAACAGATACAGGCGGCCGTCTCGACGTGGCTGGATTCCTATACCGAACTCCAAACCTGGTTGGACAGGGTCAGCGGGGGAAAGCCCCCGCATTTTCGCTTCAAGTGGGAGAGAACTTCCGGTTCTTCGAGGACTCCGGTCGAAACCGCGCAGGACGCCCGCCAGGCCGTAGGGCTCGGATCGTTGGAACCCGTGTGTGACCTCGCCCGGCTGCTTGAGGATAACGGGGTGAAGCTCCTTCTGCTGAAGCGGAAGCAAGATCCCCTGTTTGGGTTGAGCATTGGTCCGGGTGATCGTGGTCCGGCTGTGGTCGTCAACGCGTCGGACCGGTCATCCGTGGAGGGATGGATATTCGCCGCGGCACGCGAACTCGGCCACCTGCTGCTCCACCCGTCCGAGTACGGGCGCGACTCCGCCGAATACTCCATGCAATCGGAGCGTGATGCCGACCATTTCGCCAGCGAGTTCCTGATGCCGGATGCAGCGTTTGCTCATGAATGGGAGACGATAAGTGGCAATTCCCTGGTGGAGCGTGTCCTGAAGGTCAAGCGGATCTTCCGCGTGAGCTACAAAGTCGTGCTTCTGCGCCTGGTCGGGTCGGGTCGCCGGCCGTCCGACGTGTGGCGCCGGTTCCAACGGCA
This sequence comes from Acidobacteriota bacterium, assembly GCA_965263035.1. Taxonomy (GTDB): domain Bacteria; phylum Acidobacteriota; class UBA6911; order RPQK01; family JAJDTT01; genus JAJDTT01. Next base: position 474,922 of record OZ253580.1, on the reverse strand, counting down.
ATATAGCGGGGCCGCTGACGAACGGCTCAAATGCACCGACTCTCCTGATCCCTTCCGGATGAACGAGTCTGGATGGCCCTGGAACGCTTCGGTCGAGCCCGCTGGGATGTCCCGGCGTGATTTTGCCGAGAAACGCCTGTCCTGGCTCGTGAGTTGGGCAGTGAAAGAGAACGCGATCTCTCTGGGGCGAGCCGCCGAGATCCTGCAAATCACCCGCGAAGACTTGAGAAAGCGGGCTCTTCAATGGGTCAGTTAGATGGCGATCAAGCCGACGTTCGTCCTCGACGCAGACGTGCTCATCGACTACCGGAACTCCGGCTTGGAAATCCTCGGACTCGTTGCTCGACACGTGGCTCGGCTTGTCGTCCTCCTCAAGGATCTTCCGTACACCTCACGTTTCGAGGAATACCTGACCGGTGCGCCGGCTTCGAATCCTGGACACGAAACTGACCGGGAGCTGGTCCGTTCTGAGTAGAGGTCGGAGAGATCTTGGAGGGGACGCCAGAAACTTGTGATTGCCGACCCGCCTGTGTTCTGGCGTTCCCTCAGACAGGTGTCGGCGCGTCCTCCCCATCTCCACCGGCTGCATGGATCGTCAGCAGCAGTTCCGCATCGCCGATCAGGCGGTAATCCGGCGTTCTACCGGACAAGCGTTCGCTGTTGTCCAAGATGATGGGCACACCTTCTCCACGCTTCTCCATCAGGGTTCGCCGATCCGTGTGAAGCCAGGGCTCATCCGGTGCGGGGCACTTCGTCACCAGGCTGCAGAGCGCTTCGTTCCGGGCCGACTGCATGAAGGGGAGACTCTCGATGGTCATGGAGTTGGCGATCGGCCCTGGAGAGTAGAGTTCCAGTCGGTTCTCGAACAAGCGCAGCCGGACCTTGGACCCGTACACCGAATAGTCACGATGCACGACGGCATTTACGACCGCCTCGAACACGGCCGTCATGTCGAACTGCGGACGGTCGATGCGCCCCTGGTCCTTGAACGCGGCGATCCTCATGTTTTTTGCGACGAACCGACAGGTCTCGATCACCTGACGGTCCAACGGCCCGGAAAGGTTCGCGGCGTCCAATTGATAAATGGCCCCCGGGTGGGCTCGAATCCTGTTTCCTCGATATGCGACCGCTTGAACGTAGGCGTTGGGCAGCCATCGCTGCGGGTCCTCACTGGCCATGAGCACACCGGCGACAGTGGGCCTCCACACACCCTCCTCGTCCACCTGCGCCAGGTTGAGCTTTTCCAGAAAAGCCTCCCGGTCGTCGCCGGAGCGGGCGGTTCGAAAACGCTTCCAGAGGTGGGAGGAGAGATCGTCCAAGCGCGCCCGCGGAACGACCTGCTCGTCGAATCGGATCAGGCGAGTCTGGCTGCGTTGTTGAAACAGTCGGGCGAGGTACTCCGTGGACATCCGCCGCTTGGCGTTGGCCATGCGGTGCAGATAGCCTCCGGGACTGCGGTGGACGAACAGACTGCGCGGCACGTCGATCTTGACCACGGCGAGCTCTTCACCCGTGCGCGCAGGCAGTCGCAGATGTTCGACGACAAGGGGCTCTACGGGCGGGTCGATCGAGTCGATGCACACTTCGCGGACGAAGTCCGTCACCGTTTCAAGACGATCGAGAGGAATGCCGACGACGTCGTGCGTCTTGGCCTCGATTCCCAGGACGAGCCCGCCGCCGCGGGTGTTGGCGAAAGCGGCGATGGAGTCGGCAAGTGAGTCGCAGTGTGGCGCGGTGACCCGATGACCGGCAAACCGCACCTCCTTGACTTCATGGTAGGAGTCTTCTCGCAGTCGAATCTTGTCCAGCAGTTCCTTCCTGCCATGGAACATCCTGAATCTCCCGGGGACTCGAAACGGGGGATGTCGACTCCACGGTCACCCGCCGTCTACGCCGCAATTCGGATTCATACGGAACGTCACCCGGGTGAATCGACCGGCTTCACTTTACCACGGCGGCGGGTCCACGGAATGGACGCCGGATCGTCGTCGCTGGCATTGGTATGCTTCCCGCCGTCGGTAGGGTGGCGTTCGTCACCGCCCGGATGGTTTCGCGCCGGGTCCCAAACCGATACGGAGCCATCGGAGTGCGCATACAGGACCAGACTTGCTCCGACCAAGTGGTTGCGAGTCCATCTCTTCGAAACGCGACCAAGTGGCCGTAAGGTCCGGGGGGGGGCCGCTGACCAACGAACTCTGGTTTCGATCTTCGCCACTGTTTCCACATCGGTGGGCCTTGCCGGGAATCCGACGGTCAACTTCGGGTTCACGGCGTGCAGCTAACGCCCCGTCAGGGACCACCAAGCGGCGTCCAGGTGGAAGGTCTTGCCCAGACGGTGCCCATGGAGATTCACGCGGCGGCGATATTCAAGCTGCATTTCAGGAGCGAGACCTGTATTCTGGAGTTTTAAGCGCTCAAGCATGGTATCTTCGTAGGAGTGTCTACTTCGCTCATGACGCATAAAAATGATGCCGTGCGATTCCGGAACCGGAACAGCAGGCGTTGCCGGAAAGAGGTCAATCGATTCAGTCCGCGCGCCATTTGGAAAAGAGATCCTTCCGGTCTTCCACCAGTGGTTGGAGTTCGCTGCCGTCGCCGCCGGCTTCGATACGTGCAATCAGACGGCAGATTTCGGGCACGGTCCGGTCTTGTGCATCCGCCATGTCGTTGAGCTTGGCCTTGGCAATTGCCGAATCGGAATCCTTCGCAGGGCTGTAAAGGGCGTCTAAATTCCGAATGTTCCGGGCAAGGCTCGACGAATCGATTCCGAGATCGGCAGCAAAGACGTCGGGCCTCTTTTGCAATCGTGTCCAGACCCAGATCTCGGGGGCTTGATTTCCTGGCAGATACAGAATTGTGACAGGGGTGCTACCTCCGCTTTCGCGTCTTCGAGCCGGGGACCTCTCTCTCCCGGCGAATATGATTACGAGTCGGAATGAAGATTGGCGAGTTGCGGGCGGGCTTGTGGCCAGGAGCGGACAGATCGGGTGTCACGAGTCCGGGCAGCTTGGTGCGCTCATGACGATGGTGGTGTTCAACTGATTGTAGGATCTCGTCGACGAGCCATTGGGTACAATCAATATGGTGAAAACATATTCGTCAACGACATCAGCCTGAAAGACGGAGGAGTGTTCGATCTCAACCAGAACTGGTCTCCACCAGATCATTCACTCCATCGCGAAGGCCGCAACGTCGATATCAGGTTGTGATCTATGACGGAGACGCAGCAGGAGTTCTTCCGGAACGTAGCGGAGGCTCTGGGTTTCCGGGTGGAGATCCATACCGACCCGGATCACTGGCACCTTACGAAGTGAGAGTGAGGTAGTAGCTGACGATGACGATCTACATCTTATTTTCTCTGCTGCTATCTCTTGCAAACATGACTCAACTCTCGAAAGAGCACAAGGAGTTGACGGAGCGTTTCGACAAGGCAGCAGAGAACATCACTCGCTTATCCCCAATGGAGTTCGAGTACGTGCCTGCAGAAGTTCAGCGGAAGCTGTCTGAAATGGGCTGTACAATACCTCAAGCTACTTGGAGATTCAAAGACAAAAAGCACAACATCGTGTCAGGCCAGTTCGCTACACCAGAGCAGACAGATTGGGCTGCACTATGTTCGCGTGATGGTAGGTCAACGATTGTTGTGTTATGGGGTGGATCAGTAAACTGTAGATCGGAAGTGCTGGTAGCACGAGATGACTACATTTCCCTCCAGCACACAGCCGTTCCTGAACGTAACAGCATCGGTTTCTCTCGTGTAATCTCTAGGGCCTCACCATGGACTAGCGCACTTTCCGGGTCGGATGTAGAGTCAGGGGTGCCTAGCATGAGGACACACGATGCGATCAACCATGCTTTTCTAGCCCAGATTATTCATGGAACATGTTGATAAGGGCTTCCAACCCGGCGTTTTCGTGCGGTCGCAGCCCGGTTTCTCTTGAACCTCTGTCGATTCGACTGAATCGGCTCAAAAACAGGACGATTGAACCAGTCATAAACCGTTTAACGGCCAAGGGGGCCGTCACCCGCCGACAGATTGACTCTCCGGTGAGAAATCCCCACCGTTTCGGTCCCTTCCACGGGCCCGATTCCTCCTCCGTCCGCTATCCCGGCGCCCAGGACACCCGCGCCAGTCTCTTCCACAACCGCTTCCAGTCCGTCGCCCCTTGACTGATGACGAAAATCAATCGCCTCCCCTGACGTAGCGCCCGAGATGCCACTCGCAACACCCGCTCGCGAAAACGACGCAGACTCCAGCCCCGACGCGTCGCCTGCTCCATCAGCACCCGACCCAGGTGCAGGATCTCGTACCCCAGCAGATTCAGCAGAAACAAGACTTCGTTGTGGGGTCGAACCCCGGCCTCCGTCCTCGCTTCCGGCTTGGCTTCCGACTTCAGCGGCTTCCCCCGGTAGTGCGTCTTGGGCCGGCTCGCGGAGGACAAGGCCGGATCGAGCACGTCCATCAACTCCCCCATGTGGCCTTCCGCCTTCCCCCGTTTGCGGTACCGCGCCAGCAACGCTTCCGCCTCGTATCGTTTCCGACTCAGGCTCGTCAGCAACCAGAAATGATCCGGATACAACTCCCCCGGTCGCTCCCGCACCACCAGCACCACCCGGCGCGCCCGATCCCAGCTCTCCGCCTGATAGGTCAGCTCATGGAACCAGAGCCTCGGTGGTGCTTTCGGGGATCGCCCCGCCGGCTGGGTCAAGTAGGGCTTCGCCATCCGGTTCAGGACCTCATTCTTGCGGATTCGAGCGATATAGGGCACGCTTCTCGACTCCAGCCCCTGCAGCAGCCCCGGCTCCGGGAACCCCGCATCCATCCGCACGATCATCGAGCCGCACACACGCCCCCGACAGCGGTCCACCACCCGGAGCGTCAACTTCAGCGCCTTCTTCCCCAGGTAGCTGGCTCCCGGAAAAATCTCCCCGTCGATCAGGTCCCCCGTCTCGGCACAACTCGCCACCAATCCGTGGTACATCCGCTGGCGATAGTATCCGTTCCATTCGCTTCCCGGGGGATGCCCATGGACCTCGACCGGGAGACCGTCCACGTCCAGGACCATCGTCTTTTTCCGTCTCTTCTTCCGTGGGGTCTTTTTCCCCCGTTTTCGCCGCCGACCTTCGATCATCTCGATCCGACGGCACGCCAGCTCCGTCACCGCCTGGTGCAGGACCGGAAGGTTCTCCTCCCGGCTGAGCGTGTCCAACAGTCGGGACAAGGTCGGCTGTGACGCCAGCCCGTGGCCCTCCTCCAAGGCCGCCGTGCCCCGACGGGTCTGGCTCGCCACCCGCAAGCTCGGATCCTGACGCAGGCGGTCGGCGTCGGACTGGTCGCGCCAGCCCTGCCCCAGCAGCAGGAGTCGAGTTCGCAGCAGATCCGACAGCGGATAGCGGATCGAACTCGGGTGTCGCGGATCGTGCAACCGCTCGGTCAACCAGTCGATGAGGCCGCTGCGCTCCATCAGCTCCCGCTGCACCAGGGCTCCCGTGTCCGCACTGAGCAACTCGGGGCGGGTCTCGAGGCGGAGGGATCGGTTGAATGAGGGCCGGATCTGCGGTATCGTCTCAGGCATGGCGTGCTCCGTTTATTGTGGTTGTTTCTTAGCACTATAATCATACCACAAATGACGGGCACGCCGTCTCTTTATGCCGCCCTTGGAGGGGACGCAAACCGTGGAAATGCTTGGGTTTCGGCCCCCCTTGAATCCTGGGGTTAAACCGACGTTGACAACAAAGATAGCGTTTCACCCAGGTCGGGTCCCATCCGTTTTCTGTGGGTATCCGGTAACCCTCTGATCCGACTCGACATGACGGGCACGCTTGCTCATTTTATGTTTGCGTGATGAATAATCTGGGTCTAGAGAAGGCTTCCGTTGCATATTATTGTTATGAGGGTGAGTGGATGAAGTTCGTCACGTCAGACTAACTTGCGCTGAAGGATCAGTTAAACTAGAGAGGACCGGCAGAAATGTCGGTCCTTTCGCCTTTTGGGTTTAGGAGGATAGGAAGGAGGCGTATTATGAACAGGCTATCAACTCAAAGGCGAGCGCAGATTATGTATACTGTAGCGGGCCTTAGATGTCAAGCGGCGGGTGCTGCTGACCCTTTATGGATCAGGGGAAACTGATATACTTAAGGGTTGGAGTGATACACTACCCATCGGCCGGACGATTCGTGGTGGACAGCGCCCCCATCATCGATCTGTGTGAAGGTCACGCCGAATTGTGCCGCGCTGTATGTCGGGCTTGGCAACATCGATGACGCAAATCGAAATCTTGCGTTTCTCTTCCTCTGAGAGGGGGTCGCGCAGACGTTCTTCGAGTTGGGCGGCGCTCTTCGGAGGGGACTTCTCCCCCGGTGTCGGTCGGCAATGTTCCGTGTTTCCGAACCAGAAAACGAGATAGATTCCGTAGCCGTGTGCGCCCGGATCGCGGGTGTATTTGGCGATCAACTGCCTTCTGATGGCGCTCCACAGATCGCGATGACAGCTTTTCTTGATCTCCACCGGGACGTTGAATTTCCCAAACGAGACGCGGATGTCCGAACGTTTGTCGTCGGCGTAACGGCCTTCCGGCTGGGCGTCGATGTCCAATGGCTTCAACCTGTGTTGCAGGTCTGAGAGCAGTGCGTCTCGACAGCGATCTTCGTGCTTAGGGTTCGAGGGCCTGTGGTTGACATCGTTCCAATACTGGCGCCAGTCGGAAGTGTTCCCATCTTGGATATTCGCTGAGATTTCTCGCAAATACTCGGTCGTTAGCGCGGCCAGATCGGCAGCGTTCGCCGGTTTCCGGTTGTCGAGCACCTGAATCACCTGTTCGATGTTCCCATGCCGGAAGCAGGCGTCGCGGCGCAGATCATTCTGCTGAGTTATTGCATAGTTAAGATCGGGTCGCCATGGAATCAGGTTGTCGTCTTTCGCGAGCGAATGGAGGATTCCGGCAGCACTCTGTGAAGGGTCGGAGGCGAGTCGACCAATGGCCCAACGAATGTGGTCGGCTGTTTTCCGGTCTAGTGTATAGACGTGTTCTTTTTCCGACATAGTGTGCGAATTTGGCCTGTAGGAGACACCCATCATCCGGATCAAGAGCTTCACCGCCGAACCGTCCAAGCGTTCGATTGGATCCGATCCCCCTCGAACTCCAGTGACTGCCTCGGCTAAATGACGAACTCGAACCTCGTTCCCGGCAACATAGGATTCGAGCCTCTCGATATAGGACTCCGGCGAAGCAACAAGGCCCGCAACCAGCCAGTAGACGCGTTGCGCTACGTTCATGCTGCGGTAGGCAAGCTTTCTTTCGATCACTTCGAGCACCGGTGTTTCCTCACAGTGGCGAAGAGCCATTTCCAACAATACCTGCAAAGCTGGCAGATGCCGTCTGCTACAGCGCACCGGAAACACCTTCAACAATGGTAATGTAGCCAAACGGGCGACCTCTGCGTGATCTTCCAACTGCGCCAATTCGTATAGGTAGTCAGCAAAATTTGCATTGCTATTGATCTTGGATCGGACGGATGAAACCAGAACTTCAGCGACTACATCCGGATGGGACGTCAGCAATGAAGGAATCCACCTCGGGCTCTGCGGTGCGCCAAAGGGCATCAAGACGGTAAAATGAATCGTGAGGGCCAAGCGCATCTGCTTTTCATGAAGCGAGAACTTGCGTTTCGAAGCAGTATGAGTGGCCTCTTCCAATCCGGCCATGAACGGCCACGTCAGAAGGTGCTGCTGATTCTGAGTGTCAAGTTGTAAAACCTTGTCTGCGCGGGGAAGATCGCTTCGCTCGATCGATCCACGAAGTCCCTCCAAGACGGCATGGATCAGATCCTGGTCGTTGTCCAGAAGGTTTTCCAGTCGGGCCAGAGGCGTCTCACCCTCAACATTGACGAAGTGGCCCATATACGCTAAGGCTAGATCGTGGAGTAACGCGGGTGGACATCGATTTTCGCGTAATGCCGTTTTGTGAGCACTTACGCGGTCGCACCAATCCTGCTTGAACTGTCTCTTATTCTCATCATACTGCAACCGTTGGTCCTTCTGCTGAGTAATAATATCTCCGAAGAACGTCAGCCGTTGGTCGAACGCACGCATGAGAATGGGGTTTTCAACAAGTCGGTCCCTGACCTTGCCTCGCGAAAGACTCTCGTCGCTCGGGTGTCCATGCACAAAATCGGCGACCCTTTGAATGAAATGTCTGGCGACGTTGCGGTTGGTAGAGGACAGCGCTTGCTCAAGACACCATTCCGGTGGCCACGGAACGTCAAACAAGCGACGCTCCATCTCATTTACGCAGTGGGAGAAATTCCCCGAATCGGCGCAAAGCTCTACTCCTAGTGTGAGGGTCTCCTGGAGCAAGCTGGGACGGCAAATCAGCCAGTTTCGGATGAATTCAACCTGATCCGGTGATTCTCGAAACTCTGGAATTGATACAATCTTCAACCACTTCAAGAGGCGATTCGGGGAAATGTTCTTATCCAAAGTTTCGAGAAAACGCTTCAGCAGTAAGAGGGGTACTCGGCGCAGGGGATTGACTTGTTCCTCGAGCCCCACGAATTCAGGCGACAACTGCTGGTAATCTCGGGCGATCGCATCCAAAAGCTGGGCAAGCTGAGAATTCGTTGAGATATTCGGAACTCTATTCACCCAGAACAATAAATATGTACCGATATATGGCGCGACTTTGGGTCTCCGAAAATATCGCAGGACTTCGGTTGGCGACAGCTTCACGGGATAAAGCTGGGTCAGCAGGGAACCCAACAGTTCATCCTCCGGGTCGGACACCGATCCGGATTCGATGTCCTCCAGTAACGACTTGAGACGGGCGACTGCCGCTTCGGTTTTGCCCATTTGTCTCGTGAGCGCGTCAATAGCCGCAAGTCTCACTCCTGGGGTCCAGTTATCGTCTCTCACGATCTGGATTATTGGAACGGAAAGCCCTGCGAGGACGCGGTTATGCGTGACCGACATGAGTACAATCCGAACGAAGGATTGCCTCGCATCGTCTCGCGCCGAGTCACGCAATGTCTCTCTGATTGCCTCTCCCATGTCTGGCGTGGTGATATCTCCCAACCGAGCATCCATTCCGAACAAGCCCCAGAACCAGGGTTTCGTTTTCGCTTCCCGATCCAGGTATTCCAACAATCGGCGTTTCTCGTGGGTGGAGAATTCTCGAACGTCGCCATAGAGGATCGTTCCGAGCGGGTCCCGTGCGATGATCTCCGATCGGCTGGTCTTGCTATGGGCTGCAAGCCAAGCCGTAAGACCGCGCAGCTCCGACACGGGGACGCCGTCATGTCCCGTCAGCAAGGCGAGAATCCGTCCGACAGGCAGGCCTTTGCCAATAAGACTCGCGAGGTATCTTGCAGCCAGAAACTCGCCAACCTGCCGGTGTACGGGAGCTAATCGACCCTCGGAGGGCCCCTCGAACAATTTGGTGCCCAACGTGTGTCGTAGAATTGGACGATTGTCTCCCGGAATTTGTTCCAAGCCCGGGTAGTCAGTATCACCGATTCCATTCCCGGTGAGGGCGTACCCGGCGTTGCCTGTCAGTAGTTGCACGACGCATAGGCGACCCGCCACGTCCATCAGGCTGGAAATATCGAAAGCATCCCGCTTTGCTATCTGATGTTCTCGGTTGTGTTCCTTGAGCAGTGTCCGGCACGCCAAATCAAAGGTTTCCTTCCGCGTCTCGGGCCAACGGCCACCAGCGACCGCGGCGGCCAGCATCCGCAGACTTTGGGGATTCGGGAGCAATCCATTGATGCCTCTCTCGCGGGCCGACGCGATGAAGCTGTCGGCGTCATGGATATGGAGATTTCGGCGCAATATCTCTCGGATATTGTCCTCGGACAGCGGGTCTAGTCTCAGCACACTGACCTCGCCGTCTGCCGAAACCGTTTTCAGGTGAGTTCGATCGTTGGCTCCGAACCAGTCAGCCTCCCGGCAGGACAGGCGAAATCGAGGGCATCCGAGGGAGTTGAGCTTGCTATGAATTCGATCGAGCGGCGTACGCCCATCCGTCGACCCCGCCCGGATCTCATCGAGCCCATCGATGAACAGGGTTGCGTCATGCCATCTGTACCTGTCGGTAGACCTAACCAAGTTGCGCGCGGAAACGCGCCGCCCGTCAGGACACATTGCAGCTTCTCGTTTGAAAGCCTCCGTCTTACCCGCTCCGGGCGCGCCGAGCAGCACGTAGGCATCCAGGTCCCGAAAATCATCGAGAGACCGGGAACGAATTTCGGACTCGCCCCGCTCGTCTTTTTCACGGATCTCGGTACAGGTACGAGCGACGTAATGAGTCATGAGCCTTCAAACCACTCTCTTGCTGGAACCGAGAGAAATTCCGGCAGAGGGATGCCTCCCGTACCGACCAGAATGGAGTTCTCAACTTTGAAGCGCTCGCCGAATTTTCGAAGTCCGCTGACGGTTCGCCGTTGTACGCCACTTTTTACTTCGATAGCGACGAGGCGGCGGCCACGTTCCAGGACGAAATCCACCTCGTGGACGTTGTGGCGCCAATAGTAGATGCGAAGCTCGGGGGTGCCCGTGTTGTACAGATGGGCGCCAACCGCGCTTTCGACCAGTCGTCCCCAGAAGCTGCGATCCAACGTGGCCTCCTGAAACGTGTAGTCGGACTGAGCCGACATGAGTGCGGTGTTGAGCACGTTCAGCTTGGGGCTCGAAGCTCTGCGCCGATAAGCTCCCCCAACGTATTTGGGAAGCCCGGTGATCAGACCGGCAGCCGACAACAGATCAAGATAGTGCGCGAGGGTCGTCGTGTTCCCCGCGTCCTGCAGTTGGCCCAGCATCTTGGTGTAGGAAAGGATCTGGCCGGAATACCCGGCACCGAGATCGAACAGCCGTTTCAAAAGCGCCGGCTTGTTGACGCGGTGCATGGCGAGAACGTCGCGCTCGATGTTCGGCTCGACCAGCGAGGTCAGGATGTAGTCGCGCCACCGGTCCTGCTGGCGCGTGAGCGGCGCGGCCCCAGGATAGCCTCCGAAATAGACGTAGCTCGCAAGATCGAAATCGAATGCCGCCGCCATCTCCGCAAACGACCAGTGTCGGAGACGGATGGTCTCGAAACGGCCGGCCAAGCTCTCGCTCATCCCTTTCTGCATGAGCAGCGGGGCCGAGCCCAGAAGGACCACATGGAGCGCGCGGCCGTGGCGCCGGTCTGCGTCCCAGAGCCCTTTCACCGCTTCGGACCAGTTCCGGATTTTCTGGATCTCGTCAAACACCAGAACGAAGCCCCGTTCCGAACGGCTGGCCTCAATCCGGGCCCGTTCCCAATGGTGGACCAGCCACTGTATGTCTCTCTCGCCTCCGAGTGGGATGAACGACTGTTTGGAGGGCGCGGTCAGGCCCTCGGCGAGCCTCGGGAAGGGGGGCAACATCGCCGTTTCAGGTTCATCGACGGCCAGATAGTGATGAGGTTGTCGAATCCGATTCAGAGCTTGGTCGACAAGAGTCGTCTTGCCCGTCTGGCGCGGTCCGGTGATGATGATCAGCCGGTGAGGAGTCTCCTCAAGGCGGTCGAGGAGCGTCGAGATTTGGGCCCGTTCATAGCTGGCCATTCCTTCATGATACGATAATGCCTAATTTTACTCAATATTGGAATGGAACCATGCGTGGGGGGCCCATCATGCTCAAAAACGGATTTCCGATGAGGCCGGTTTCCCGCTGTACCGATCCGGCGGTTGGAAACCGACTACGCGAACTCGTCAGGATTCGTGATTTTGAAGACGAGTGAGGCCGCAACGCCGCCGGCGACAGGTCCCAGCAGGTAGATCCAGATGTTCCCCAGCGAACCGGAGACGATGTTGTGGCCCAGCGCCACCGCCGGGTTGAAGGCCCCTCCCGAGATGGGACCCACGGAAACGGCTCCGACGAAGATGGTGAATCCGATGGCCAGTCCATAGAACGAGTTGTTCGGATGGTCCTTGGAAGTGGCGACATTCAGGACCACCGAGGCCAGCGCGAAGGTCAGGAGGAACTCGGCCAGGAGCGCATTCGTGGCGCTGACGCCGTCACCGGGGGCCACCGTGGTCGCTTGGCCGCTCAGGAAGGTGGCCGTGCAGGCTCCCGCCAGGGCTCCCAGGATCTGGCTCACGATGTAGATTCCCGTAGTGGCGCCGTCCAGGGCGCCCCGGACCAGACAGGCGATGGAAACGGCCGGATTGTAGTGGGCGCCCGAGACGTGGCCTCCCATGTAGACCATGATCATCAGCGCACCGCCGATGGCCAACGGCGCCAGGTCTCCCGAGGCCAATCCGATGACCAGCACCAGGAAGAATGCCCCTATGAACTCGACCACGTAGTTCTTCATGTCTCTCTACCCCCTCGGTTCTGTTACCAAAAAGCGAAAAAATCGCGGCAAATGGTAGCACCCGCAAGCGGCGGCTTTCCAGCCGCCGAGCGGGAGCGGCGACTTTCTTGTCGCCGCTCAGGGGGGGTAGGGGGGACGGCAAGTCCCCCCTCTTCAGTCCGGAGCAGGCGACAAGAAAGTCGCCTGTCCCAGTGGGCGACAAGAAAGTCGCCCCTCCTGGCAGGCGACAAGAATGTCGCTCGTCCGGCCGCCCCTTCGATGCACTTTGAGATTCTAAGCTTCGGGGATGGGTGAGCCTCCGCTCGCCCGTGCCCGGCCGCTCCGGTTGCAGTAGGGACAGCGAAACTCCACCGCGCCGTCGTTGAACTCGGTGCAGATAACGTAGGAATCGTCCACCGGACAGCGGGGTGTTTCACCTTGACGATGCCGTTCCCGGCAGTAGGAGAGCTGCATCGAGGTCCAGGCCTCCCGGTCCCGGTCCTGTTCCCAAATGAATCGGGCGTGGCAGTCGGGACAATCCACCTGGAGCCGGTAGGGAGAATCTCCTGAGGGGTATCGGGATAGGAACCCCAGGACTTCTCCACAGTCGGGGCAGAGCGGCTCGTCTTCGGACGCAGAGCCGAAGTACTCCAGGATGATCTCTTCCCGTTCCTTGTCGGTGTAGGCGCTCATGGTTCAGGGTTGTCCAACAACGAGCGCAGCACCTTCAGGTTTCTCCGGTCGGCCTCCCCCTCGTTCTCTTTGGGGGTCTCCAGCAACTTTGGGACCTGGACCAGCCTGGGGTCGTTCAGAAACCAGCCGAACCCTGCTTTCCCGATATGTCCTTGACCGATGTGCTCGTGCCGGTCCACCCGGCTTCCGAAAGATCGCTTGCTGTCGTTGAAATGAAGCACTTCCAGTTTGTCCAGTCCCACGGCCTGTGCGAACTGTTCCATGACGCCGGCGTAACCCTCCTCGGTTCTGATGTCGTAGCCGGCGGCGAAAACGTGACACGTGTCCATGCAGACCACGATCTGCTCCGGAGAACCGCAACCCGCCAGGATGTCCCGCAGATGTTGGAAGCGGTGACCCAGCGTGGTCCCCTGGCCGGCGGTGGTCTCCAGGGCGATCTTGACCCGGTAGGAGGCCGTTCTCTCCAGGATCCGTTTCAGGGCCGCCGCGATCCGGTCGATGCCCCAGGCCTCCCCGGCCCCCACGTGGGCTCCCGGGTGAGTGACCAGATGGCTCAAGCTCAGCCGCTCGCAGCGATCCATCTCATCCAGGAAGGCGGCGATCGACCGTTCCCAGAGTTCCTCTTTGGGCGACGCCAGATTGATCAGGTAGGAGTCGTGGGCCACGACCTGGCGGATAGGGGATTCGGCCCAGCGTTGCCGGAATTCGTGGACCTCCGGATCGAGCAGGACCCGGCCCCGCCATTGGTTGTTGTTCTTGACGAAGATCTGGAGGACGTTGCAGCCGGCGTCCATGGCCCGGTCGAGAGACTTGGGAATGCCTCCCGCAATCGACATGTGCGCTCCCAGAAGGGCCTCGTGTTGATTTGACATGCCTCTCAGGTTAGCTGGGCGGAGGGCGGCAGAAAAGCGCCCGCTCAGATTTCCTGGACACACTACTCGTTCACCTCGTCACACGCTCCGCACGCGACCGAACGAGACTGTAAAGGGGGGACTTGCCGTCCCCCCTTTACCCCCTGTTCGGCAGCAAGAAAGCCGCCGCTCCCACCACCTGGGGTTTGACCTGGAATGGACCGCATTGGAGAATAACCAGTTGTTGGCCATGACCCTTGAAGAGATTTCCGACTATTGCCGGCTGCGGGATTGCCAGATCTGGCTGGGGAGCTCCGATACCGGCTTCATCCGTGTGAGTTCGGGGGGCCTGGAACGCTCCAACAACTACGGCCGGTTCCTCGCCTTGAGTGAGCTGAGGGGCTTGCCCTCGCCTGCGGAGGCGATCCGGCACGCGGAGTTGTTTCGGGTGGACGGACCCGAAGGGAGCCGCGATCTGAACCGGGAGGCGTTCCGGCAGGAACTGGATGACCTCCTGGGGAAGGTAGGGCTGAGATGAGGTACCCGCACCGGGATCTGAGAGAGTTCGTCCAAGTCCTGGAACAACAGGGAGAGCTGAGACGCATCGACGCACCGGTGGACCCGGTGCTGGAGATCGCCGAGATCACGGATCGGGTCTCGAAGCGCATGGGTCCTGCCTTGCTTTTCGAGAATCCCAAGGGGTCAAACCATCCGCTCCTCATTAATGCCCTTGGCTCCTACAACCGGATGAATCTGGCCCTGGGAGTCGATTCCGTGAATCAGATTGCGGATCGGATCGAGGCCTTGCTGGACCTGAAGGCCCCCTCGGGTGCGATGGACAAGTTGAAACTGCTTCCCAAGCTCACCGAATTGGCGTCCCTGACGCCGAAGATGGTGCGCCGGGGTGTCTGCCAGGAGGTCGTCAAGACGGGAGAGTTCTCGCTGTTGGATTTCCCCATTCTCCAATGCTGGCCCGGGGACGGCGGCCGCTTCATCACCATGCCCCTGGTCTTCAGCAAGAATCCGGAGACGGGAAAGCGCAACTGTGGCATGTACCGCATGCAGGTCTTCGACGAACGGACCACAGCCATGCACTGGCAGACCCACAAGCACGGCGCCCAGCATTTTCGAGAGGCCGTCCGCATCGGCGGCGCCGATGCGGGTGGAAGGCGTATGGAAGTGGCAGCCGCCATCGGTGCGGACCCTGCCACCGTCTTCTCCGCCATCGCTCCCTTGCCCGACGACCTGGATGAGATGATGTTCGCCGGGTTCCTCCGGCGGTCACCGGTGCAGATGACGGCCTGCAAGACCGTCGACCTGGAGGTTCCGGCCAATGCCGAGATCGTTCTGGAAGGGTACGTCAATCTGGACGAGCTCCGCACCGAAGGACCCTTCGGAGATCACACCGGCTACTATTCCCTGGCGGACGAGTACCCGGTCTTTCACGTGACCTGCGTCACCCACCGCCGAAACCCCATCTACCAGACCATCATCGTGGGCAAGCCTCCCCAGGAGGACTGCTACATGGGATATGCCGTGGAGCGGATCTTCCTGCCCCTGATTCGCAAGCAGCTTCCGGAGATCCTGGACATGCACATGCCCTTCGAGGGCATCTTTCACAATCTGGTCCTGGTCCGTATCCGAAAACGATATCCGGGACACGCCCGCAAGATCATGAGCGCTATCTGGGGGATGGGTCAGGCCATGTTTTCCAAGTGCGTTCTGGTGCTGGACGAGGAGGCCGATCTCAACGACTACCCGGAGGTTGTCTGGAGAGCCCTCAACCATATCGATCCGGAGCGGGACATCCAGTTCACGCTGGGCCCCGTCGACTCCCTGGACCACGCCTCCCGCCTGCCCAACTTCGGATCCAAGATGGGGATCGACGCGACTCGGAAATGGCCGGAAGAGGGGTTCCAGAGGGACTGGCCCGACGAGATCATCATGGATGATGATGTCCGGGAGCGAGTGGACCGGCTCTGGCCTCGCCTGGGACTGGACTGAGTCTCCCTGCGTTGCCCGTCAGTTCGCCGGTATAGCGGCACCGGTACCGGTGCCGCCCGGGGCGACCACCATGGAACTCAAGGTCGCACCGGGATGCCGGCCCTGCAGCCGCCTCAGGGCTACATTTGCCGAGGAGATCACGTCGGAGTTCTCGCTCCGGGTCAGGGGTTCCACCACCTCCAGGGAAGAGGCGTCGCCGCGCTGACCGATCACGTCCAGGAGGCGGACTTGAACGGCGGGATCCCTGGTGTGCAGCGGGAGTAGGGGATGGAGCTTGGGAACCTCATCCGGTTCCAGCTCCAACAGATAAAAGTAGACTTGATCCGTATTGATCTGGTCCACCAACTCGGGGAGATGCTCCTCGCCGCCCAGACGAAAGAGGGCGAAGCTCACCGCCAGTATCACCTCGGGATCTTTTTCCCTCTGGAATATGGGCGCCAACGTGGGGACGAGGTCCGGGTCTCCGAGTCGGCCCAGACCCTCGGCGCCATACCGCCGGAAGGTCGCTCTTTCGTCCGCGATCGCCTCAATGAATATTGGCCGGGAGCCAGGATCGCCGATGTAGGCGAGGGCCTCCAGGGTCTTCCGCCTCAGATCGTCGCTGCGACTCACGGGGACCAGTCCGCCGAGAATCTTCTTCCGCTCCGTGACTCCGCTGTTGTACAGCTCCGTCAGCGCCGGGACCGCTGATTCCACCTTCAGGCGTCCCAGAGCGAAGATGGCCTCGTCGTGAACCTTCTTGTCCGGGTCCCAGATCAGGGGAATCAGTGCGACGCCCCCTTCGGGATCTCCGATCTTGTAAATGGCGCGGATCATCTCCACCTTCGCGCCGTTGTCCGGCTCCAGTTCCAAGGCTTCCTGGAGGGCAGGTAGGCCTCGACGGCCGCGAAGGATTCCCAGCGAAAAGGCGGCGTTCCTGCGAATGTCCGCGTCCGGGGAGCTCAGCAAAGTGGCCAGGGTGTCGATGGCTTCAGGGCTGACGGAAACGTAAGGTTCCACGATCAGGGGGTTGTAGTCATCATTCGCGGGATTCACAAAACCGACGACGCGTTTCATCCCCTGGATGAAGCCGTCCGGAGTGGTCACATAGAGACTGACCAGTCCGCGCATCGCCACGAGTTGGGTCTGCTTCCTGGAATCGTGGCAGAGGGTCATCAGGGCCGAAAGAGCCCTGATGTCGTTGATCTTGACGAGCGCCCGGGCCAGCGCCGTCCGGAGCAGGTCATCCGGATCCTTGACCAGCCTCGACAGTTCGGGGACAGCCCGCCGAATCCGATGCTTTCCCAGCGCTACGACCGCCGTCTTCCGTCGCTCCAGCTCCGGGTGCCTCAGGTCGAAGATGAGTCCATTGACATTCCGCAATTCCTCTTGGCCGTGCAAGTAAGGCGCGGCGGTCGGGAGCAAAGTTGCGATTAGCGCTACGGTCAGGGCTCGGTTGAAGGACATGGCTCGTTCCTCCAAAGATTCAGTCGCGGGGTCGACCCGATTGGGTTCCCGCCATGATCAGAACGACAATTCACCACGATAGCCAATTCAAGATATCAGGCGGATCTGACCTGTCGGCCGAGGAAAGAGGATAAAGAGAAAAGAGGGGGAGAGAAGAGTAGGCGCATGCTGGCTCCTTGAGCGGCTGGAATTTGCCCGATGCAGGCTACGCGTTCGGTGCCAAAGCGTGGGTGCTGTGGGAAGTGAACGCGGCAGCGAGACTTGCTGCTTGTTGTTACAGTGCTTCTGACGCGGTGGCCTCAATAGGTTTTCTGGTGCTGATATCGATTGAGATGGTAGCGGTTTCCTGGTTGGCGGTGGGCTATCCCCTCGTTTCCGCCGCTGGTCAGGAGGATTCGGCCGACGTGGAGCGGTTGTTTCTGGCGGACGAGGCCGGGGCTGGGGAGTTCCAGGCGGTGACTTCGTTTCCCGAGTTGCTGGATCGCCGGACGGTGCAGATGAAGGTCTTCCGGTCCCTGGCCTCCAAGGATCCCGAAATCTTCCGGGCGGCCGTCGGACTGTGTCTCGAGGCGCCGCGACTGGAGTCCTTCGCCATGATCCGGAGGCGGTTGAGTCTGGCGTTCCGCAGTCAGGATGCGTGGAAGCGCAAAGCGATCCTGCAGTTGGCTCGGCAAGTACCGGGGCGATTGCAGGATCTCCGTTTCGTGAGTCTCTTGAGCGAGGCGTTGAGGGACCCGGATCCCGCCCTGGCCGAATTGGCGTTTTCCCTGATTCGGAGCCGGCCTGGACTGCGTGATCTTCCGGCGATCGTCGAGAGCCTGACTCAACTCCCGGAAGAAGGTCCGGCTACGGATCCGACGCTTCCTTCCCTCCAATTCTTTCGGGACCGCGTCTTGCCCCTGCTGCAGAAATCCGGAGCCGATGGCAAGTCCTGCTTCGACTGTCACAAGTCTCACGTCATCTTCCGCCTGGAGCCGGCTCAGGAACGGGCCGGACCGGAAGACGTCCAGGGTTACTATCGTTCGGCGTTGCGGGTCATTGACCTGAAGCGGCCGGAGCAGAGCCTCGTGTTGCTGAAGCCGACCCGTGAGCCTCCCCCCAAAGGAACCCGGGCGTCCGGCTCTGACCAACACGGCGGAGGTGTTCGATGGAATCGGGAGTCCGCGTCCTATCGAACGATATTGGAATGGGTCCAAACGGGCGGCGACTGAATCAGTCGAATCGGACCAGGGAGATCTCCAGCCGCCGCGTGTTGGATTCGGGCCGGTCCCATTGAACCAGGATGGGGCTCTGGTAGGTTCCGTGGACGATGGAGCCATGGCTGTTACCATTGGCATGGGAGTTGGAGACCAACAGGATCAATGAGCGCTCCATGCCCAGGAAGTGGTCGGCGGGCGCCCTGACGAATCTTTGCAGCAGGCGCTCGAAGACCGACTCGCTCAACCCCAGCGCGTCCACGGTCTGATTGAGAATCTGGACCAGATCGTATTTGGCGTAATCCCTGGCCCTGCCCGGAATGGCCCTCGGGTTTCCCAACATCTGCCGGCCGCTCTTCGCCATGAAATGCAGGGGATTTCTCAGGACCCTGGCCAGATCGTGTTTTATCAGCAGGGTCTCGTACTCGTTTACGGTGAGGCCCGCATTCTGTTCGTCCGGCGCCAGTGAGATATCGATACGCCCCCGGTCGACGCCATGGGTCCGGATCAGTTCTTGCACCCGGGAGAAGAATTCAAGTCTGGGATCCATCAGGTTGATGGAATCGATGGGGTGCCGGGATACCGGGACCGGGAGGTCCACGCGATCAACCACCTGTTCCTCGTTGAATGCCATCACGGTGGTCCGGCGCCGGCGCCGGATGTCGTTCCAGATGCCGTCCAGGTCCACGAAATAGACGGGGGTATCGGGATTGTTCTCGTACGTCGCGCAATTGGTGAGGCCGGAACTCATGAACGTAAGGTGGGAGTCGGCATTGTGAGGCTCGGTGACCTTCTGCTCCTGGCTCAACTCGGTGCGCAGATCCATTTGGTCGTGACGGTATCCCCGCCGAAAAGGGAACAGCGTCTGGAACATCTGCACGAAGTTGCGCAGGGCCTCGCCGCTGTGATTCAGCTGGGCCGAGAGCTTCTCACCGAAGTAGCCGGCCGTGGTGTGGTAGGAGTAGTAGACCGACTTGGAATACTTGGAAAATCGGGAGCGGGTCCGATCCGGAATACGATCGCGGACGTTGATCACGTCCACACGGGATTCGGGCTCGATCTCCAGCGTAACGTCAGTTTCCAAGGACAAGACTCGGCTCCTTGCAAATCGTGGTTAACGCGGCGAGCACGCCATCTGGCTGCGCATGATATTGAAACGGTTTCGGACCAGTCAAGGAAACCCCACAAAAACAAAGAATCCAGGGCACTTACCGGTGTCCAGACCGCTCCTGAATACTCCCCGACTGCTGTGGAATGGAAATTCGGAGGCACGCCACGACGACCTTCACCGGGGCCCTTCAGGGAATGGATTCGCCACGGATCAGATCCTCGAACGATTCTCTGACCCGGATCTCTCTCCACTCGCCTCCATCTACCAGAATCTCGGCAGCCCGCCTCCTGGAATTATAGTTGGAGGATAAGACAAATCCGTAGGCTCCCGCGCTCATCACCGCCAGGAGGTCTCCAGGTTGGGCGTCGGGAACCCGCTGGTTGCGAGCCAGGAAATCGCCGCTCTCACAGACCGGCCCGACCACGTCGGCCGTGATCCAGGATCGATCCGCCTGTACCGGAAGAATCTGGTGGTGGGCATCGTACAGGCTGGGGCGAAGCAGGTCGGTCATGGCGGCGTCCACTACCAGGAAGACCTTGCCGCGATTGGTCTTCCGATAGAGGACACGAGTCAGCAGGACGCCGGCGTTTCCGACCAGATAGCGTCCCGGCTCCATGACGATGCGGTAGCCTTCACCATTCTGAGCCAGGGCCTCGGCGTACCGTTGAAGATCCGGGCCCGTTTCTCCTTGGTAGGAGATTCCCAGGCCGCCGCCCAGATCCAGATGTTCCACCGGAAACCCCCGGTCCCGGATCCGATCGGCCCATTCCCTGAGCTTGTCGAACGCGTCCAGAAACGGCTGGACGTCCAGGATCTGGGAGCCGATGTGATATCCGAGGCCCACAAGCCGGATTTCGGCGGAGTTCTCGATAATCTTCAACAGGTCGTCGATCTGGTCCGCCTCGACGCCGAACTTGTGCTGGTGCAGACCGGTGGCGATGTAGGGATGGGTCCGGGCGTCCACGTCCGGATTGATTCTGATGGCGACTCGGGCTTCGCGGCCCATCCTCCGGCTGATCTGGGCCAGAGTCTCCAACTCCTGCCGGGACTCGACGTTGATGCTGAAGAGCCCCCACTCCAGGGCCATCTCCATCTCCTGGACGGTCTTGCCGACGCCGCTGAAGACAATGCTCCCGGGGTCGGCGCCGATCTGCTGCAGCCGAAAGAGTTCTCCTCCCGATACCACGTCGAAACCGCTGCCCTCCTCCTGCAGTACCCTCAGCAGGGAGAGGTTGTCGTTGGCCTTCAGGGAGTAGCAGATCAGGGGATCCACGCCGGCGAAGGCGTTTTGCAGCCGGTGATAGCAGTCCCGAATCGCCCGCCGGCTGTAGACGTAGCTTGGGGTTCCCGCCTGCCGGGCGATTTGCGTCAGGGAAGTCCCTTCGCAGACGAGTTCCCCACCGCCGTAGAGAAAGGCGTCGAATCCGGTCACGGCGGGATAGTAGCAGAAAGGGGGATGAAGAAAAGGAGCCGATGCCATGGTTCGCTTTAGTGCCGGCTGTTAGTCTCGTGTTGGGATGGGCATGAAGCTGAGCTCTGGTTTGCGGCACTTGGTGGCAATGATGGCGGCGTTGTTTCTCGGCGGAGAGGTCGCCGGCGGCGGGCTTTGGGCCCGGGTTTGGCGTCACGAGGGTTATCGAGCCTTTTCCCAGGGATCGTTCGAGGACTCCGGCTCCAACATCTACGTCTCTCGCCGCGGCAGGATCCAGTTGATCAACCGGTTGGATCTGAACCGGGACGGTCACATCGATCTGTTCGTGGCCAACGGCCACGGACACAGTGAAGACGAAGACGCCTACGTCTACCTGAACAACGGCGAGACCATCGATCCTCGCCGGAGGATCGCTTTGCCTACGAATGGGGCTGTCGAGGGGTTGGTGGCCGACCTGGACCGGGACGGCGTCAACGACGTGGTGGTGGTCAATGGAACGGGCGGTACCACCAGCAGGTCCGACAGCTTTGTCTACTACGGGGCCGAGGGCCGCTTCCCCGTGTCCCAGCGCCGGCAGTTGAGGTCGTGGGCGGGGAAGGAAGCCGCCGTCGGGGACTGGAACCGGGATGGATGGCCGGATCTGGCCATCGCTTGCGCCAATGCGGGGCGAGACGAGCAATCAAGCCACTCGGTCGTTTACTGGAATTCGGCCCATGGATTCGATCCCGATCGCCGGACGCCGCTTGCCGGCCCGGGGACGGCGGTCCTGGCTGCCGACCTGGCCGGAGACGAGGCGCTCGATCTGGTTCTGGCCGCCGGACCCAGTGTCTTCGTCTATGCGGCGGGGAAGGACGGGTTGGACTTGGAGAAGCCCCTGGTACTGGACGTGGAGGCACGGCATCTGGGTGCGGGGGATCTGGATCGGGACGGACGGATCGAGCTGTTTGTCGCCGTCGAATCGGAGGTTCAGGTTCGGGCGGCGCCTTCGGACGGATTTCAGGTCCTGCAGCGGCTTCCGGTGGAGAACCCTTGGCAGTTGGCGGTCCAGGATCTCAATCGGGACGGGCTCCCGGATCTGGCCGTGACCTCTTCGGACCACGGCGGCAACGGGTACACCGACTCGCTGGTCTTCTGGAACCGGAACGGACGGTTGTCCGAGACCGACCCGACCCCTCTGGCCACGGTCCACGCCCGGGGGATCAGCGCCGGAGACCTGGACGGGGACGGCTGGCCCGAGCTGGTGGTGAGCAACAATCACTCCTTCAACGACCTGAACGTCCAGTCCTTCGTCTTCTGGAACCGGGAAGGGAAGTTCCTCCCGGCGCACAAGTCCATGCTGGACACCCGGAGCGCCCATGGCAACGGCATCGGCGACGTGGACAACGACGGACATCCGGATGTGATCTTCTTCAACCTGGAGGGCGGGCTCCGGACCGGCCACAACCCCAACTTCATCTACTGGGGCGACGGGACGCGCAACTACTCCACCCGGCGGCGCAGCCAACTGTGGGCGGGCTATACGGTGGGCACCGCCCAGGCCGATCTGGACGACGACGGCTGGGTGGACCTGGTCTCGGCCGAGGCCCGCTATGCCCTGGGCCGGCCGGTGACCCTCAACGGGGTCTATGTCTGGTATGGGGGAGTCGACGGCTACGAACCCCGGCGCCGGGCCGTCCTCTCCGTGGAGGACCCGGAGATGGGAGCGGTCACCGCCGACCTGAACCGGGACGGCTACCTGGATCTGGTGATCGGCGCTGCGGAGCGGGACGCGAAGGGGCGTCCCGGCTATGTGATCCTCTACGGCGCGGGGAACGGATTCTCTCCCGCCAGACGGGAGGTGATTCCCATCGGCGGGCTGGGTTTTCCCCCGGTGGTGGCCGATTGGAACCGCGACGGGTATCTGGACCTGGCGGGGGGCTCCGCCAAGCAAGGTGCGCACCTGGTCTACGGGTCCGAGGAAGGATTTCGGGAGAAACATCACCGGTTGATCTCCCAGGGAAGAGTCCCCTACCTGGAGACCGCCGACTTCGACTCCGACGGTTGGTTGGACCTGGTGGTGCCGGTCAGCGACTATCCCCGCAACAAGGAAGGGGAGATCCGGATCTACTTCGGATCCGGGGACGGTTTCCGTTTGAGGGAGGGCCGGCCGTTACGGCACATGTCGGCCCTCGACCCCAGCGTGGCCGACTTCGACCGGGACGGATTCCTGGACCTTTTCGTGCCCAACTACTCCAGCAACACCGCCAGAAGCGTCCCCTGCTTCCTCTACTGGGGAAGCGCCTCCGGGTTCGATCCGGACCGCCGCCTGGAACTGCCCGGGGACTCGGGGACCGCCTCCCTGGCCGCCGATTTCGACGGCGACGGCTGGACCGACATCTTCCTGCTCAATCACAAGCGGGACGGAAACCGGGATCGTCCCGGGGATCCAATCCGGCACACGACCCCGTCGGTCCTCTATTGGAACGGGCCGGACGGGTTTTCCCTCCGGGAACGGACCTGGCTTCCCACCGTGGGCCCCCACGGTCAGATGATCCGGGACCCGGGGAACATCTACACCCGGGAGTTGGCCGAGACCTATGTCTCTCCGCCGCACCGATTCGGGGCCGGCGTCCGTCCCGTCTCCATCGGATGGGATGCGGAGACTCCCTTGGGAACCATGATCGCGCTCCAGATTCGGACCGCGAAGGACAGGGAGGCCTTGGAGAAGGCGTCCTGGACGGGCCCCTCGGGTCCGGACAGTTGGTTCCTGGAGCCGGGACCGATTTCCGGAAGCGCATCCTCGGCCTCCTGGCTCCAATACCGGGCTCGGCTCGCGACTCCCAATGGCGGAGCCAGCCCCGTTCTGACCCGGGTCGAAGTCAGATTCCAGTAGCGGCAGGTGTTGCGGACGGGGACCGGGGGTCGTAATCTCTCCCGCAGGTCGCGGCGGCCGGTCCCAGGAACCGGTACGGCGAGCGGTGGGATGGGATCGGAAAAGCTGCGCATATTTGGTCTCTTGCAAGCCCGTTGGATTCCATGGTGCGCCGCCGCCTCCATCGTAGCGTCGCTCGTCTCCATCGCGGCGGCCTACATATTCGCCGGGACTGCCCTGCTCCTCTGGATCATCGATACTCTGCGGCGTCGGCGCCTGCGCCTCCGTTGGCCACCTTTCGCACTGCCGCTCCTCCTGTATGTCATTTCCATCGGGATCGCCGTCCTCTTCTCGGAAGACCCCGTGACCAGTTCGGGCTCTCTCAAGAAGCTGGTGCGCTTCCTCTTCGTTCCCTTGTTGTTCACTTGGTTCGGGCAGGTTCACGTGGAGTGGACCATAAGGCGAATCTATTGGGTTCTGGGCGCCAGCGCCGTGTACGCCCTGGCGCAATACTACTGGCTGATGGAGCCGGATCTGCTCCACCGGGTCACCGGCTTCATGAGCCATTGGATGACCTTTTCCGGCCAGCTCATGATGGGAGCCGTCTCGCTGGGGGTCTTTCTGTGCCGGGAGCGGTTCAAGCCGGCCGGCACCTCCACCGCTGACCGGGAGGAGGCGGGATGGCGTCGCCTGCCCGTCCGGGGGTTGCTCCTGTTGAGCCTCCTGAGCTGGAGCCTGCTCGTGACCTTCACCCGAAACGCCTGGCTGGGAACGGCCGCGGGCGGCCTGCTGTTGGTGGTCCTGAGGAAGAAGACCCGGGTGCTGCTGTTGCTGCTGGCGGTGATGGCCCTGTTGATTCTGTTGCCGACGCCGTTTCGGGATCGTCTCTACTCCGGCGTGGATCTGAGCGACACGACGACTCAGGTCCGCTTGGAGATGGTGCGCGCCGGATCTCGTCTCATTGCCGGCCATCCCTGGACGGGAGTCGGACCCGGCATGGTCTCCCGGGAGGTTCTCAAGTACCGGTCACACCAGGAGTACCCCGACTGGGCCTATCAGCACCTGCACAACAATTTCCTCCAGGTTGCCGCCGAGACCGGACTCGTGGGGCTGGCGTTCTGGCTGGCGCTCTGGATCGTCCTGATCCGGGACCTGATCCGGATGTGGCTCCGGTCCGAATCGGAATGGGTCCGCTTCCTGGGTCTGAACGGCCTCTGCATCTCGGCGGCGTTTCACGTAGCGGGTTGCCTGGAATACAACTTCGGCGATTCGGAGGTGCTGATCCTGCTGCTGTTCTTCTTGACGGCCCCATATGCGGTCCAGGAACGGGGCCGGGCCAAAGCCGCCTGAATCCCCGGCGTGATTCCAAATCCGGTGTACCGGAATGTCTTTCCGGGCGCCGATCAAACTCTTGATTCCTGCATGGATGATGTGTATAATTCGATCGTGTTATACACATCGAACGGAGGACTTCCAGATGCGTACGAACATCGTCATTGACGACGACCTGTTGGAACGCGCCATGCGCGCGACCGGGGCAAAAACCAAGCGCGAGGTCGTGGAATTGGGCTTGGCCTCGTTGATTCGATTGAAGGAACAGGAAGGAATCCGCGCATTGCGCGGTAAGCTTCGTTGGACGGGTGATCTGGAGAGGATGAGGCGAGACTGATGATTCTGATCGATTCCAGTGTCTGGATCGATTTTTTCAACGGTATTCCAACACCGGAAACGGATCGTCTCGATGCCCTGTTGGGACAGGATGTCGTGGCGACCGGCGACCTGATTCTGGTGGAAGTCCTCCAGGGATTTCGAAACGACTCGGATTTCAGAGCGGCAAAGCGAGCACTGTCGAAGTTTCCGTCTTTCGATCTACTCAGGGGCCAGCGGGCGCACCGGGTGGCCATGCGCTATCGAAAGCTGCGCAGGACAGGAGTCACGATCCGCAAGACCATCGACGTCGTCATCGCCTCCTTTTGCATCGACGAAGGGTTCCCGTTGTTGTTCTCCGACCGTGACTTCCTGCCTATGGTCAAATATCTGAGTCTGAAGCCTGTTATATATCTCCACTGAATCCCACTGGCCGCAACGTGGAGATGCCAGCCTCAAGAAAGAAGTTCCAGTAACGCTGCAGATGCGGCAGTGACTCCTGCATTCCCGCGGGGACGAGTCGGACATGGGGTTGAAAATCGGCATCCTGGGCACCCGCGGGATTCCTGCCAACTACGGCGGGTTCGAGACCTTTGCGGAGGAGCTGGCGGTTCGTCTGGTTCGCCGGGGGCATCAGGTCACGGTCTACGGACGGAGCCACTTCGTGGAACCGAAGCTCACCACCTACCAGGGAGTCCGCATCAGGGTCCTGCCTGCAATCCGGCACAAGTATCTGGAGACGGTCTCCCACACTGCCCTCTCCGTTTTGTCCGCCTGTTTTCGGGGCTACGACGTCTGCCTGGTGTGCAACGCGGCCAACGCCTTCCTCTGCTGGCTCCCGCGGCTGGCGGGCCAGAGGGTGGCGCTCAACGTGGATGGCATCGAGCGGAAGAGAAAGAAGTGGAATTGGGCCGGCCGGACCTTCCATCGCATGGGCGAGTCGCTGGCCGTCCGTTTTCCCGATTGCTTCGTAACCGACGCCAGGACGACCCAGGAGTACTACCGGCGTCGTTACGGCCGGGAATCACCGTTCATTCCCTACGGGGCGCCGGTGGGGCGTCTCGAGAGCCAAAATGTGCTGCGGGAATTGGGCCTGGAGGCGAATCGGTATCTGCTGTTCGTGAGCCGGCTGGAACCGGAGAACAACGCCCATCGGGTGATCCGCGCCTATCGGGAGTCGAGTCTGGAGTTCCCGCTGGTGGTGGTGGGGGACGCACCCTACAACCGCTCCTATATCGACTATCTGCGCCAGTTGGCGCGCGGGACCAACGTTCTGTTGCCGGGAGCCATCTACGGTCGGGGTTACCGGGAGCTGCTCTCCCACTGCCGTTGCTACGTCTATGGCGGGGAGATCGGCGGGATTCACCCTGGACTGCTGGAGGCCATGGGCGCCGGTTGTCTGGTCCTGGTCAACGACATCCCGGAAAACCGGGAAGCCGTAGCCGCCGCCGGCCTCTTCTATCCCTTCAACCAGGAGACGCAACTCGCCCGGCTCATGGCCAGAGTCTGCCGCACGCCTGAAGACTACCGGGAACTGCGGAAGGCGGCGCAGGATCGGGTTCGCCGCCGTTTCGCCTGGGAGCGGATCACCGAGCAGTACGAGAAACTGTTCTACGAGTTGCTGTGAACCTGGATGAGCCCGTCGCGGGCTAAGGAGGCTGCGCTGTAGAAATGATCGTAGCGAGAAAGTGGGGAATCGAGGCCAGATTTTCTCGATTTGGAGGTGCATAGTTGTTCTATTCGCCGAGAAATCGAGGAAATATGGACCGATTCTACCGCTTTCGCAGTAGATCAATTTCTGCGGCGCAGGCTCCTAAGCCTCGAGCATCTCCTGCTTTTCGGAATCCCAGGTCATGAGCTTCCTTCGAGCCCAGGACTCGTTGCACATGACCACGGCGACCACTCCGCGCATTCCCAACTCAGCGGGACACGCCAATGCCTTGCCGTCCCGAATGGCCGACTGCAGGTTGCGATGGTGGAGCGCCATGTCCTCGGCGCCCGTCTTCTTGTGGGTTTCCACGACTTTGCCGGTTCCCTGATCCAGGATCTTCCAACCTCTCTTGGTGAAGACCAGGGTGCCCTTGTGCCCCCGGATACAGTGCTCGACACCGTGCTTATTCGCCATGGTGCCCAGCATGTGAAGGGTCATCCCATTGGTTATTCCTTCGATTGCCGGGTATTCGGCGATCATCTCCAAGTTGTCGGGCACGTCTCGACCGTCGTCCCAGATGTAGATTCCCCCCAACCCGGCTACCGAATTCGGATACGTCAGTTCGCAGGCTTTCAGCACCCGGGTGAGGCGGTGAATGAACAGGTCCGTCGAGATCCCGCCCGAGTAGTCCCTGTAGTTGCGCCATTCGAAGTAGCGATGGGGAGACCAGGGCCGCTTGGTCGCCGGTCCCAGCCAGCGATCCCAGTCCAGATCGGGAGGCTTGGAAGCGTCGGACCGGATCCCTCTGCGCCAGGGTCCCTTGTTCAGGGGGTGATTGCGCACATACTCCAACTGGGCTTCCACCACCGTACCCAGCTTGCCGGCCCGTATGGCCCGATTGGCGCTGGAGTAGCTGTCGTCGCTCATCCCCTGGACGCCGACCTGCATCTTGAGACCCGTCTCCCGGACCCTCCGAACCACCTCCTGGGCTTCGGGAATGGTGTGGGTCATGGGCTTTTCGCAATAGACGTGCTTTCCCGCATCCAGTGCGTCCAGGGTTTGCCGGTGGTGCCAGTGCTCCGGCGTGGCGATGACGACGTAATCCACATCCTTCATCTCCAGCAGGTCCTGATGGTGGACCTTGTCCACGGCGCTTCCCCCGGCCTTCGAGATTCGATCCTGGAACTTCCGGGCTCGGGTCCGGTAGACGTCCGACACGGCCACGACCTCGACGTTGGCGGCCTCGGCCATCTTCAGCAGCTTGGGCAGATGATGGCTGCCGGCGATCTTTCCGCAGCCGATGATTCCGATGCGGAGCCGATGATTGGCCCCCAGGACCCGCCCGTAGCTTCGAGCCGAGAGAGCGGCAGCAGTGAGTGCAGTCTTCCGGAAGAATCCTCTTCGATCGAGCTCTGATTTCTTGAGTGGCATAGCCTGACCACTATAGTCCCGTGCGCCGACAAAAAGGAAGACGCGGGAGCGGCGCCTTTCTTGTCGCCGATGGGGGGTGGAGCGGCGACTTTCTTGTCGCCGACCAGGGGGGAACGGAGTCCCCCCTTTACACTTTCCTACACTTTGAGGCCACCGAATCGCATAGCAACATGGAAGAGCAGGCGGCAAGAAAGCCGCCTGTCCCAATGGGCGACAAGAAAGTCGCCCCTCCCAGCGGGGGACAAGACTGTCCCCCGCAAAGGGCGGCAAGAAAACCGTCCCTCCAAGGTTTGGCGGCTTAGCTGAACACCCGGCCGCCACAGACGTTAATGGACTGGCCGTTGATGCCTCTGCTTCGTCCCGGGCCAGCTGGACGGCCAGGACGGCGACCTCTTCGGGTTCGAGGCGCCGGCCCAGAGGCGTGGATTCCTTTTCCAACTGTTCGAAGCTGATCCCCAGCCGCTGCGAGTCGTACTCCAGGCGCCGGTCGTTGAGGCGGGAGCGGGTCACGCCGGGACAGACGGCATTGGCGGTGATGCCGTGGGGGGCTCCTTCCACGGCCGTGCTGCGGGTCAGCCCCAACAGGCCGTGTTTGCTGGCGCCATAGGCGGCGCCGTGCTCGCTTCCGATCCTTCCGGCGATGGACGAGATGTTGATGATCCGTCCCCATCCCCGCTCCATCATGGAGGGGAGGACCAGCTTGGTGAGGAGGTAGGGAGCGGTCAGGTTTACCAT
The DNA here is from genome assembly GCA_965263035.1 of Acidobacteriota bacterium. Lineage (GTDB taxonomy): Bacteria > Acidobacteriota > UBA6911 > RPQK01 > JAJDTT01 > JAJDTT01. The sequence continues at coordinate 445,563 of OZ253580.1, read as the reverse complement.
GAGCGTCAGGTCCCAGAAGTCGTCGTCGAAATCGACCAGAGCCTTGGGATTCTGACTGCTTCCCACACCGGCGTTGTTGACCAGGATTTCGATGGGGCCCCAGGTTTCCGTGACGGTCCGGACGATGCGGGCCGGCCCCGATCGATCTGACAGGTCGCCCGGAACCACCAGCGCGGCTCCACCCCCGGCTTTCACTTCCCGGGCCAAGTTCTCCAGCTCGTCCAGGCTGCGTGCGGTGACGGCGACTCGGGCGCCTTCGGCGGCGAGCCCGGCAGCGATGGCGCGTCCGATGCCACGGCCGGCGCCGGTCACTAAAGCGATGCGATTCTCCATGGGATCAGTCCCCCTGCTTGAGAGTGCAGTGCGAGTTCATTCAGGGAAGAAGCTCAAGTCCCAGTCGCCCAATTTTCGCAGTCGAGAGAAGGGCAGCTTTTCCGCAGGCTGTCCCGCTCTCAGCCAGGCGGCGATCTCTTCGGCGTGTCCGAGGCGCCTCAGAGCCAGGGATGAGGCGCTTCCGTGGATAACCGTGTCCCAGAAAGCCAGGTACTCCACTCCGGCGCCGTAAAGGGAATGGGCCTTGCGCCGGTATTCGGCCACCGGCAGGTTCCGGGGCATGACGTTCAGCGCGAGCTTGGTCCGGGTTCCTTGGGTCAGGGACACCCACGCGGCCACGTCCCGCGGGTCTTCCCACGACGGCTGCCAACTGAAGAGATGTTTGGCCGAGGAGTAGGGGATCAGGGTGTCCACCAGCCCCTCCCGCACCCAGGTCTCCGGATCCAGTCCGAATTCCAGGTTCTCCTGAAGGTTGCCGAAGACCCACGCCGTGATCTCGAAGGGTTTGCCACGGCCCTGTTCCCGGGCCGATTCTTGTAGCGTCCGGCGCAGGTCCTTCATGAATTGGGTGGCGGCCCGGCTCCGGTAGGCCAACCAGTCGCGCCACTCCGGATCCTGACCGTCCATCTCCCTTGGGTCCCTACCGAATTCGCCCTTGAAACCCTCCACCAGGGGAGCTTCATACTCGACGTACGGGGGTTGGCGGTTGTAGAGGATGGCGATGCCGTCGACGGGATAGGCAGCCATCTCCCGCACGAAACTCAGCATGTAGTCCCGAACCCCCGGAAAGGCCAGGGACATGGCGGTGCCGCGGGTGCCGTCCCGACACACCGTGCGCCACTCGGGATGCCGGTCCCAGAAACCTCCCCGGTTGAAGGCTTCCCAGGGGGGCGGCCAGTAGAAGGGCCCCCAACCCAGCCGGTAGTTGACGTGAATCTCGAGGCCCATCTCGCGGGCGGCGTCGGCCGCCACCTGAAGAGGGTCGATCCCTTTCTCCACGTACTCGGTCCAGGACTCGACCAGCAGCCGGTCGCCGGTCCGGACGAAATCCTCCAGAGGATAGTGTTCCCGGGTCCACATCCTTCCGACCCGGGTGAAGTAGTTGCAGACGTCCCCGTGGACCCCGTCCCAGTAGATCCGCCGGAAATCGGTGCCGCGGTAGGGTTCCAGGTGTGAACGGACGAACTCCGCCGAGGCCGGCTCCGCACGTCCCCAGGCCACGCCCCAGGAATCGTTGTAGCCGAAGAGCCGGCGGGTATCGGTCCGCGCCCGATCCTGCTCCAGGGTGGCCACCTCTTCCGGGTTCAGCGGCACCAGCTTGACGTAGGCGATCCAGACCTTCTCGCACGGGTTGCCGTACTCCTGGTCCGGGGGGACGATCCGTTGGCAGGGTTGCCGGATGATGAGGTCCTGCCCGCTCAGATCGGCCGTCTTGAAGTAGACGTCCTGAATCCGCGGGCCCCGGACAGTGTCGTCCTCCGGCACCCCCGAAGTCAGTCCCTCTGGAGCCGGCAGGAAAAGGGTCGAAAAAGCCGGGTCGCCGGTCAGCTTGGCCCGCGCATTCAGGTTCTGGTAGGGCCTCCAGGCCGTATTGAACATGCCCACGTACACGTCGTGGACGCCGGTGGTGTCCAGCGACAGGGTCAGGTCGGGCGCCTGAGCCTCCTCTCCCGCAAAAACCAGGGTTCCCTTGAAATCCTCGGCCACGTAGTCGATGAGTCTCCAGGCGAAACGTTTCTCTTGGCGGGTCAGGGCCGAGGCCGGTTGGGACCGGCTGAGATCGGTGAAGTAGATGGGAGTTTCGGTCCGATGGAAGATGGGGAGTCGGCCGTCCTCCCGAGTCTCGACCGGCACCGGTTGAGTACAGGCCGGGAGTAGGACGGCAGCGGCCAGGACCATTAACAGTCCGTGGTGAAAGTCCCGCGAGCACCGAGACCGTTCCTGCGCCCGCCGGACAAGGCGCGATGAGGGAGCATACCGGGAGTATGTGACCGAATCGCAACGCAGTCCGCCGGGATGCAGGGACGGTCGAATGCCGCGACGACTTTTGCCACGGGCTGTTAAGGACAGGGCCCGGGAGCCGGTTCCGAAGCCGTCCGAAGCGGCGGTGAGATGCTTCCGGTCGGACACGATTTCCGGCTTCATGATCACTGTCCTCTATTTTTCGGTCTGGCTCTCCTCAAGGATCCATTCGGTCAGGAGTTGGAGCTCCTGGTTTCGGAGCCGGTGGGCGAACTTCGGCATCCCGGAATTCTGGTTACCGTAGAAACGAGGTTGGGAAGAATCCCTGATGATTCCGCCCAGCCACTCCGCAGAACCATATCCGGTCAGGTCCGGTCCCAGGGCCATTCCCGACCCCGAAACCTCCGGGTGGTCGAGTTGATGGCACGTGATGCAACCTTGAGCCCCTTCTGAATTTCCTGACGAGAAAACGTGCGCTCCGAGCGCCATGAGTTCCGGGTCCGCCGCCGCTGATTCGGAATCTCTCGTCTGGTGGATGACGAAAGCGGACACGGCATCGATCTCACGTTCCGTCATGAGGGGGATGTTCTTCCTCGCCCACTGAACCATGGTCCCATCCCGGTGAGGGGTCTGTCCGAAGAAGCGCTCCGCCGACGGATCCTTCAGAAATTCGGCGACCCATTCCGGAGTCCCGAAACCGGCCAGATCGCTGGCGCCGGGAGGGACGGCCAGCGATGCTCCGTCCCGGATCTCCGTCACCTGGGCCCCGGTACCGTCATGGCTGTCCCAGCGGTGGCAGGCGGAGCAGTTGTCTCGAAACAGCGTCGGACCCTGAGTCTGAGGGTCCCGGTGCAACATCGCCAGGGCGCCGTCGGGAGGAATCCCGTTTTCCCTGGCCAACTCCAGGATGCGCCCGGTCTTCTTCTCCGCATCGGCCAGTCCCGCCTCGTACATGGGCCGGGTCTGATCTTCCCGAATGGCCGTCACCGTCAGCAGCAGCGCAGCGGTGAGGGTGGCGAAGGTGATCCCGACGCACAACGCGTGGCCCCGGCGGATGCGGCTCAGAAAAGGGAAGCAGAACATCACTCCCACCACGAACGAGGGAATAACCACAGCGCCGATCACCTCGCTCCGTCCTGGAAAGTACTTCAGGAACTGGTAAAGAAAGAGCAAGTACCATTCGGGACGTGCCGACGGGGAGGGCCGGGAAGGATCGGCCGGCGCGTCCAGGGGAGCTCCGCCTTCGGGTCCGAAGACGAAGCCCTGTTCCCAACCGCCCCAGCCTGCCATCGCCGCCAGGACCACCAGCACGGCCAAGCAGGCGAGGCCGTCCAGAAACGCCTGCCGGGGCCAGAAATAGGTCTCTCCCTTGGCGTCCTCGGGATGGGTCACGCCGTGGCGGCGGAACAGGACGACGTGCAGCACTGTCACGAGCACCAGAAGAGCCGGCAACAATCCGGCGTGAAGCGCGAAGAAACGTGTGAGCGTGTGATGTCCGTAGGTGGGTCCGCCCAGAAGAAGGCGCTCCAGGGTCGGTCCCAGCAGCGGCACGATCCCCAGGATCTTGGTGGTGACCTGGGTGGCCCAGTATCCCCGTTCGTCCCAGGGCAACAGGTATCCGGTGAGGGCCGTTCCCACCACCAGCCCCATCAGAAGCAGTCCGAACCACCAGTTGATCTCGCGGGGAGAACGGTAGGCACCCGCGATCACCACCTGTATGAGATGGAGGACCAGCAGCACGATCATGGCGTGGGAGGCGTAGTGATGCAGCCCCCGGATGAACCAGCCCAGCTCCATCTGGTGCTGGATGAAGTAGACGCTCTCCCAGGCCGCCCGGATCGACGGACTGTAGGCGGTCCAAAGGAGGAGACCGGTGAAGAGCTGGAGCAGGAAGGTGAAGACCAGGGTGCTCCCCCAGACATAGCGCCATCTGGCGCCGCCCGGGATCGACTCGTAAAGCAGCCAGGACACGAGTCGCCGGTAGCCCGTCCTGCGATCCAGCCAGTCGCTCGGGCGGCTCACGAGATGGCGACCCTCTCGCGTACGCCGGGTCGAAACTCCTGGTAGCGCACCAGGACCTCGCCCTTTTCGATCTTGACCTCCAGTTCGTCCAGACCCCGGGGAGACGGGCTCTCCGGATCGGCAATGGCGCCGTCCAGCCCGAAGGAGCTGTCGTGGCAGGGACAGAGGAACCGGCGCTTGGCCGTTTCATATCCGACGAAGCATCCGGCATGGGGACAGATGACCTGGAAGGCCCGGATACCGGTCTCCTGCCGCACCAGGTAAACGGCTCCCAGCGGAACCTGGGCGCCCACTTCCCAGGCGTCCCGGCGCTGGCCTCGCACCCGGAAGTGACGGGGGGTGCCCATCGGAAGGCTGTCGACGGAGGCCACGCGGTTGAAGCCGTGCTGCTCGGCACGACGGCGAAGGGGGTTGAGAAGGAAGAGAAGGCCCGCTCCCAGGGGGACGACCAACAGGCCGATTCCTATGACGCCGCCCACCAATTTCTGAAACCACTCGCGTCTTCGCATGATCCTTCGATCGCCGGCGCCAAACTCGGGAGCCGATCGCCCGGAAAAGGATACCGCAATCCGGTGCCGGAAGTCGGACTGAAAAAATCACGATTTGAAGCATTCCGATCCGGGCTGCAACAAACCCGCCGGGCCGTTTTCAGCTCTTGCCCGGCACCGGAATCCCATACCGGTGCAACGTGCTCTCCAGGGTCGGACGCCCCAGTCGAATCCGCCCGTCATTGAGCAGGTAGGAGAACAGATACCCGGCGCCCAGCATGAGGATGCCGATGAGAAAGCAGTACATAACGGCCCGGTCGGGGTAGGTGTCCTTCAGATACCCCATGTAGAGCGGTCCGCAGATGCCGGCGGCGGCCCACGCCGTGAGAATCACGCCATAGATGGTGGACATCTTCCTGGTGCCGAAGACGTCGAGCACGAAAGAGGGCATGGTGGCGAACCCGCCGCCGAAACAGAGGAGCACGTAACAGACCAGGATCGAGAAGATCCAGGGGTTGGTCTCCGTCATCAGAACCCCGAAGACCACCATCTGGCTGGCCAGCAGGATGCGGAAGACCGCAGCCCGGCCCAAGCGGTCCGAGAGGAGTCCCCAGAAGAGGCGCCCCACTCCGTTGCAGAGCGAACTGACGGCGATGAGCGTCGCTCCGTATGCCGCAAGCGTGGTCGGCTCGATCGAGGGATCGGCGAGTCCCCAGACCTCCTGCAGGAGCTCCGACTGGAAGCTGATCACCGATATCCCGGCGGCGATGTTGAAGAAGAACACCGTCCACATGATGACGAACTGGGTGGTGCCCAAATAGGTCCGGGCAGACTGGGGTTCGGCGTCCCGAAGGGAGGTCCGGTTGCCGGCGCCCGGAGAAGCAGGCGCGGGGGGATCGCTCAGGAGAAGACTGCAGGGAATCAGGATGCAGGCGAATATGATCCCCATCCAGAAGAAGACCAGCGGCAGCGCTCCTGCCGTCCCGACGATCAGGAACGGCGCCAGTCCCTTGCTCAGAAGAAACGCGCCGACGCCGAATCCCATCACCACGATGCCGGTGGCCAGCCCCTTGCGGTCGGGAAACCACTTGGCGACCGTGGCGACCGTGGCGACCGGCGTCACGTATCCGAAGCCGATTCCGGCGCCGCCGATCACCCCGTAGCCCAGGTAGAAAAGGGGGACCAGATCGAATTGGAGCGCCGTACCCGCGATCAGGTATCCGCCGGAGAACATGATGCTGCCGGCCAGGGCCAGTATCCGGGGACCCAGCCGGGGCAGCATGCTTCCCGCCCAGGCCGCCGAAACGCCCAGCGAGAAGATGGCGATACTGAAGGCCCAGGCGGTCTGAGTATGGGTCCAGCCCATCTGCCGGACCAGCATCGTCTGAAAGAAGCTCCACGCGTAGACCGTGCCGAAGCAGATTTGAAGAGTCGTGCAGATAAGAGCTATGACGCTTCGCGGTATGCGCACCGCTCGACTTCCTCCTACCCGGCCTGTCCCGGCGTGGCCCCGGACCGCTTCGAACCGGACCCGCGTTCGGACACGTAACGAAAGAGGCGGGCCAGGTCTCCGACTTCATCGTCCCGGGCCAGCAGCTCGTCCTCCCTCGACGTGTCCGGTTCTCTGTCTCCGGCCACGTCGACGGCATAGGCGAGGAGTCCACCCAGAGGCTTTGCCGCCAGGTTGACGAACCAGATCGACGCCAGAACACTGACCACGAGAAAGATGCAGATGAGGATGACCTGCTGACCGATGGCCCGCTGGATCTTGAGTGCAACCAGGTCCAGATCCATTCCCACGTGGACCGTGCCCGCGACACCGGCCAGGATGGGGCTGCCCACTTCTACGAAATCCCCCATCCCCGGTATGCTCCGTTCGACCGGTTCGGTGCTGGACGGATCGCTGGCCCGGACCTGCTCGGGTATTCCCGGCACGAAGGTATGAGCCAGGTATTCGCCCGACTCACTGGTGATGTAGATGTAGCGGATTCCCTGAATCTCCACGAACTGGTCGATCATCGACTGCAGCGTCGCCAGGTTCCGGTTCAGGAGGATGTCCACGCTGGCGTCGGCAATGGTCTTGGCGATATTCCTGGTGTTGGTCTCGTATTCCGCCGACAACTGGGTGTCGACGGTGTAGATGCACAGAATCGACGTGGACAGCACGATCAGCCCGAAGAGGGCGAAGATGCCGAAACGGGTTTTTTGGAAAAGCTTCTGAATCTTCATCTCAAGAGACCCAACTCTGCCAGTCTTCCAAAGTCACGAAGCGCCCGCCCTCGACGACGGTGTAATAGACTGTCTGAAGCCCTTGCCGGCGGTCGGGTCCGAAAGAGACCTTTTCGCCGATCCCGAGGTCGTAGTTCCGCACCGAGAAGACCGCCTTCTCCAGTTTGGCTCGATCGTGCCCGCCCCCCATGCGCCGTAGAATCTCCGCCATCAACTTGGCGTCGAGGAATCCCTCCAGGCTGACGAAGCTCTGGGGGAACGGACTGTAAGGTTCCTTGACCAGCTCCCGGGGAACGGCGGGGTCGTAACGTTCCATCAATTCCCGGTACTCGCGCACCGCCGGAATGGAAGTGTTCTCATAGCTGGGAACCACCTGGGAGTTGACCAGGTACCGGGTGTATCTCTCGGCGTCGCCGCGACCCTCGGTGAGCAATTGGAGGAGGTTTTCGCTCCCCACGAACGAGAGGTTGGCGATGGGAACGCGAAGGCCCAGGTCCACGGCGTCGCGTGCGAACGCGGCGCATGCGGCATACGAACCGATGCAGATCACGGCGTCGGGGGAAGCAGCCTGGAGGATTTCGACCTGGGCTCTCATGGTGCCGGTGAACCTCTGCCCGCGGCGGTAGGTGGCCTCACCGGCCAGTCGCTCGCCGTGGGCTGCCAGAGCCGCTCGGACGCCCGCCCAGCCGCTTCTGCCGTAGGCATCGGCCTGGTAGAACACGGCGATGCGCTTCTTGCCGACGCGAAGGAAGTTGTCGACGAGGCCGGCGGTCTCCTGCCGGTAGGACGCCCGGAGGTTGAAGGCGAAGTCGCCGTAGGGCGGTTCCCTCTGGGGCTGGGCTCCGGTAAAGGGAAAGAAGAGGTAGACCCTTTCGTCCTGAAACTTCTTGAGCAGGGGCAGCACGCGCGTCACCGTCGGTGTTCCCACGTAGCCGAACAGGAGGAATACCCGGTCCTCCAGCATGATCTCCATGGTGTTCCGGACGCAGGGGTCCGGTTGATAACCGTCGTCGTAGAGCTTCAGAAGGATCTGGCAGCCGTTGACGCCGCCGTTGTCGTTGACGTGGTTGAAGTAGGCTTTGGCTCCGCGGTAAAGCTCGCTGCCCAAGCCCCGGGAAGGGCCGGAAAAGGCGGCGGACATGCCCAGGACGATCTCATTGTCCGCCGGACAGGAGTGTGAATCCCCGTGCCCGCCTTGCGTTGGCGTCTCGAACCCGGCCGTTCCGGCGAGTGCGGCTCCGGAAGTCGGTCGACTCGTCCAAGCTGCCGTCGCCAGACCCGCAAGTCCGCGAGTCAACAGCGATCTTCGCGTCATGGCCGGAGTACGTCGTACCCGCATGGGACTGTTGCCTTCTACGTCGTCAAGGATACCTATTTAGGTTTCTCGACGGAACAGAGGGGGTGAGTTCCAGTCCACACCGTCCGCATTCTGCGGGTTCTCTGCAATGAGTTTCCATGCCGTACGGCGACCCGGCGAAGTCACGGTCGAAATCCTTTCGGGGAGGAGGCGGCATTCGACTTTCCCCAAGACCGCTGGCCGCGATTGGATCACTGGCAGAGGTGGACCTTGATGGACCCGGAGGACTTGTCGGCTGCGACGCGGAAGGCTTCCTCGACCGCTTCCAGAGGGAACCGGTGGGTGACGAGGCGGGTCGCGTCCACCCGGCCGGTGGCCATCAGGTCGATGGCCGCTCGTGCGCCCGACATGGGCTGTATCTAAGGGATGAAAGATCCCAAGGGAGGTGATGGGACCAACCCTAGCCGAACCGCAAGGCGTAGCCGCGAGGTGAAGCTGAAGGAAGCGGAAGGCAAACCCACGACCGCAGGAACACGAACCGGCAGTGAGGCCGGGTGCGGGCGGTGAGCTGGCGAGCAACAGCGAAACCCGAACCCCATCCAGACGCATCAGGTAGAGCCGGGCGGCCCGGGGGGAAAGATGCAGCACCTTACTCGGGGAGATCTCAAGGGTGAGAGCCCTTGAGAAGTCAGCAGAGGTCGTAGTAGCGAAGAAGCCGGGTAATGCCGGTGGAGCGAAGGACCGAAGGAGTCGGACTGGCCCTATGGTGGACTCGTCAGCGGGATCGCAACTACCTCCGAAAACGGGGCGGGGGGAGGCCCCTCGGACCCGGCATGGAAGGCCCACGGGTGGAGCCCGGCAAGCCGGAAGGGCGGAGATCAAGTCTCAGCGGCGGCGGAAACCGGAAAGAAAGGCCCTGTACGAGGCTCGAAAGAGCCTCGGGTGACTCCAACCGCCGGATACTGAAAACGGTACGTCCGGTGGTGTGGGAGGGTGCAGGGGCGCAATCCCCTGCGCCCGACCCGATCGAAGTCGGTGTCCAATCCGGTCGAGGCGTAGCAGTGGGATCCGGTTACCACCGCCTCGGATTCCAGAACCCGTCCCAGGTCCACCTCCACCGGCTCCGGATAGCCGGCCAACAGAACCACCACGCCGCGGGGCCGGACAATCTGAAGGGCGAGATCGAAATTGCCTCCTCCGCCCACCGTCTCGATCACCGCGTCCGGCCGTGGACCCCGGGCCAGATCGCTCACCCAGTCGTCGAGGTCGCTCCCACCCAGCACGAACACGTGGTCGGCGCCCAGATCTCTGGCCAGCCGGGCCTGTTGCGGGTACTTGACGGTGATCCAGGTCTCCCGCACGTTGGCTGCCTTGGCCGCCGCCAGGCAGCACTGGCCGATGGTTCCGCCGCCCAGGATCGCCACCCGATCCCGCCAGGTCGCGCCTGCCTGACCCACCGCCCGGCAACCCACGGCCAGGGGCTCGACCAGGGCCCCTTCTTCAAAGCTCAGGCCCGGAGGGAGCCGGAAGAGAGCCGAGGCATGAGCGGTCGTGAACTCGGAAAAACCTCCGTGCGTATCCTGCGACACCCATTGCCGTTCCAGACAGTGATTGTAGTGGCCGCCCCGACAGTAGCGGCACCGCCCGCAGTGGGAGAAGCACTCGATGGCGACCCGGTCTCCGGGCTCGACTCCCGAGACCCCCTCGCCCAGTTCCACCACGACGCCGGAGGTCTCGTGCCCCAGCGCCAAGGTCGCGGGCTGAGGCCAGTGTCCCCGGTAGACGTGGAGGTCGCTGCCGCAGATGCCCGTCTGCCGCGTATCGATGGTGACGTATCCGGGCGGAGGGGGAAGCCGCTCCACTTCCTGCAGACCGATTCGCCCGATACCCCGATAGATGGCGGCTTTCATGACCTCGGTGGTGCGGCCGGAGCCCGTGAAGACAAAGGGTGCGTCCTGCCTATGCCAACAGTTTCTCGATCACGTTGCCGGCGACGTCGGTGAGACGGAACTCCCGTCCCTGGAAACGGAACGTGAGCCGGGTGTGATCCAGTCCCAGCAGATGCAGGATGGTGGCGTGGATGTCATGGACGTGGACCGGATCCTCCACCGGAGAAAAGCCCAGGTCGTCCGTCCTTCCAATCGTCTGACCGGGCCGGATGCCGCCCCCGGCGAACCACATGGTGTAGGCGTCGATGTGGTGGTTGCGTCCGACGGAGTCCCGTTTCTCCCCCATGGGAGTCCGGCCGAACTCTCCTCCCCAGACCACCAGCGTGGAATCCAGGAGTCCTCGTTGTTTCAGGTCCCGGACCAGGGCCGCGGAGGGGCGGTCGGTCTGCCTGGTGACCTTGTCCAGCCCCTCCTGCAGGTTCACGTGGGCGTTTCCGTGATGGTCCCACTCGGCGTGGTAGAGCTGGACGAAACGGACCCCCCGCTCCACCAGGCGCCGGGCCAAAAGGCAGTTGTTGGCGAATGACCGGGCTCCCGGTTCGGCACCGTACAGGTCCAGGGTCTGCCGGGTCTCGCTGGAGTAGTCGATGAGCTCCGGACCGCTGGTCTGCATCCGGTAGGCCATCTCGTAGGAAGCGATCCGGGTGGCGATCTCGGGATCCCCCGTCTCGGCCAACCGGGCCAGGTTCAGGTTGCGGATCGCCTCCACCCGGCTCGCCTGCCGCTGCCGGCTCATACCGGCGGGACTCGCCAGGTTCAGGATGGGATCGCCGCTGCTGAAGAAGGGGATCCCCTGGTGGATGGTGGGGAGAAAGCCGCTCTCCCAGTTGGAGACGCCGGCTCGGGGACCTTGCCGGCCGGACTGGAGGACCACGAAGGCGGGCAGGTCCTGGGACTCGGTTCCCAGGCCGTAGCTGATCCAGGAACCCATGCTGGGGCTCCCGGGCCGCGGAGACCCGGTATTGCTGAAGATCTGGGCCGGCCCGTGGTTGAAGTTGTCGGTGGAGACGGTGGAGATGAACGCCAGGTCGTCGACGACGGACGCGGTGTGGGGCAGGCACTCGGAGATGGTCTTGCCCGATTGGCCGTAAGGTTCGAACTCCCGTTCCGAACCCAGAAGCCGGGGTTTCTCTTTGGTGAAGAAGTCCATGAAAGCGAAGCGCTTGTCCTTCAGGAAGGAATCGGGAAGTGGTTGGCTGTCCAATTCCCGGAGCTTCGGCTTGTGGTCGAAGAGATCCAGTTGGCTGGGTCCTCCCACCATGTAGAGATAGATGACGTTTCGGACTTTGGCGGGGAAATGGGGATCCCGGGCCGCCAAGGGATTCGCCAGATCCGGTTTCCCGGCGAGGAGCCGCCCGTCACTGAGAAGGGAGGCCAGGGCGACCTGTCCCAAACCGAGGGAGCAACGGCTGAAAAAGTGCCGCCGTGTCTCCGCAAGATGCCAGGGTTCGTAGCTCTGCATGGGGTTCACTCCCGGGTGATGAACTCGTCCAGGTTCAGGAGCACGCTGGAGAGGAGGGTCCAAGCCGCGAGTTCCTGCGGATCTTCGTCCTCCGATTCCAGGGAAAGCAATGATCGGGCTTCCCGCGGGCGCCGTGCCAGATCGTTCCTCTGGTGGTCCAGAAAGCGCATCAACTGAGCGCTCTCCTCTGCGCTGGGCGGTCTCGATAGACAAACGCGGAAGGTGTAGTCGATGCGTTCCGCGTCCTGGTCCGGGCCCTCCCTGAGTACCCGGTGGGCAAGGCCTTGGGCGAACTCGTAGAAGGCCTCGTCGTTGAGCAGGGTCAGCGCCTGCAGGGGCGAGGTGGAGCGGCTCCGCCGGGTGCAGGTGGTGATTCCGTTGGGACTGTCGAAGACCATCAGGGCGGGATGTGGCGTCGAGCGCCAGAAATGGGTGTAGAGGCCCCGGCGGAACCGGTCCTCACCCTGGCTGGTCATCCAGGCTCGCTTGGAATGGCCCAGACGGCTGCTCCCCTGAGGTTGGGGAGGAAAGACGGGGGGGCCGCCGAGGGCCCGGTTCCATAGACCGCTGGCGGCCAGGGACACGTCCCGCACCACCTCCGACTCCAGGCGCAGGCGGTGTTGCCGGGCCAGCAGCCGATTGGCTGAATCCAGCTTGGCGGCATCGTCCCGGTGCCGGGACGACTGCCGGTAGGCCTCCGAGGTGACGATCAGCCGGTGCATCGCCTTCAGGCTCCAATCCTTGCGAATCAGTTCCGAGGCCAGCCAGTCCAGGAGTGCCGGGTGGGAGGGACGGGTCCCCTGAATTCCGAAGTCGTTCTCGGTGTCCACCAGGCCGGCCCCGAAGTAGCGTTGCCAGATGCGGTTCACCGTGACTCGGGCGGTGAGAGGATGTCCTGGGTCCACCAACCACCGCGCCAGGTCCAGCCGATTGGGTCTGGATTGGGCCTTCAGCGGAGGCAGGACGGCGGGCACGTCCGGCTGGACCGGGTCTCCCCTGCGGGTGAACTCGCCTCCCAGATGGATATAGGCCTCCCGGGGCTCCGCCAGTTCCTTCATCACCAGGGTGCTGGGCAACTTCGGTTCGGCCTGCTTCAGGGAGTCGATGCCGGCCTTCCGGGTCGAATGGCCCAGATCCTGTTCCTTGTGGAGCAGATGCAACGTCTTGAGTTGAATCTCGTTCCGCTCCTCGGCCGGGAGCGCCAGAATCCTCTGAACCTCGGGAGGGAACGCCCGGCGCCGCTCCGGGTCCAGTTCCTTTTCCCATTGCGGCAAACGGGCCAGAAGCTCCTTCTCGTAGGTCTTCAGCTCTTCCTCCAGGAGCGCCACCTGACTCCGGATGATGTCTCGCCGGGTGAACTCTTCGTCGCTCCCAAACTCCAGGAAGGGCCAGTGACGGGGCCGGTCCGTCTTTTCCAGTTCGGGGCTCCTCTCCTCGATGTTGTTGAAGAAAGAGATAGAGCTGGAAGAATTCCTGTTGAGAGACGGGATCGTACTTGTGGTCATGGCAGCGGGCGCAACCGACGGTCAGACCCAGAAAGGTGGCTCCGGTGGTCTCGACCCGGTCCACGACCCGCTCGACGCGATACTGCTCCACGTCAATGCCCCCCTCCTGGTTCAGGAGGGTATTCCGGTGGAATCCGGTGGCGACGATCTGTTTCTTGGAAGCATCCGGAATCAGGTCGCCTGCCAACTGCTGGATGGTGAACCGGTCGAACGGCAGGTCGCGATTCAGGGACCGGACCACCCAGTCGCGGTACATCCAGATCTGCCGGGGTCCGTCGGAGAACCCGTCGGAGTCGGCGTAGCGGGCCGCGTCCAGCCAGTGCCGGCCCCACCGCTCTCCGTAATGGGGCGAAGCCAACAAGCGCTCCACGAGCCGCTCGTAGGCGCCGGGGCGAGTGTCCGCAAGGAAACCGTCGACGGCGGCCGGTGAGGGAGGCAGGCCCAGAAGATCCAGGCTGAGGCGGCGCAACAGCGTGATCCGGGGGGCTTTCGGGGACGGTTCCAGGCCCTCCTCCTCCAGCCGCTCCAGGATGAACCGGTCGATGGGATTCCGGACCCACTGCGCGTCGGACACCTGCGGTGGCACGGGACGCCGTACGGGCCGGAATGACCAGTGACCGCCCTTGCCGGAATCGCCCGGCTCGTCCCAGGGAGCCCCCAGGACCACCCATTGACGCAGTGCGTGGATCTCCGCCTCGGGCAGCTTGCCTCCGGGAGGCATATTCAGATCGGACGAATGGGCCAACGCCTGGATCAGCCGGCTCTGCTCCGAGTCTCCGGGCAGAATGGCGGGACCCCGAGTTCCCCCCGTGAGGATCTCCGAGCGGTTCTCCAGCGAGAGGCCGCTACTGCGAACCTTCTGGTTGTGGCAAGCCAGGCAGCGGTTCTGGAGTATCGGCTGAATGGTCTCCCGGAAGAGCAACGACCCGTCGGCCGTTGCGTCATCCTGGACCTGGCCCATCAGAGGGCAGGCGGCCAGGATCAGGATGAGGAGGGTTCCGGATTGAAGCTTCATGGTGGGGGCCAACGGTATTTTGGGCCAAGGCGGCGGCGCCTGGCAAGATTTCGTACGGATCCGGTACCTGGGAGAAGGGCAGGAAGTTCGCTCCATGCCGCTTTTCCGCACGAATCCCGGAAGACCGCATCAGGACGGGTGTTTCTCCAGTGCCAGCCGGTAGCACTGCAACCGGTTGCGCAGGAAGCAGTGCGCGGATCCCCACAGGTAGAGTTGAAAACGCCGGTATTCGACCTCGCCGAATTTTTCGATGATGAGCTCCTTTTTGGAGTCGAGGCGCCTGGCCCAACCGACGGTTGTCCAGTAGTAGCTGATCCGGTCGTCCCACACGCCCTTCAAATCGAACGGAGCAGACGCCAACGACTTCAGGAAATCGTGGAGTACGAGAAACGAATGATTGCCGGGGTAGATCTGGCGCGTAATGAACGACGACATCTCGTACTTCCGGGTATAGGCCGCGGAGTCGATAAAGACACGGCCACCCGGTTTCAGCAACTGGTCAATACGCGCCAATACGCGCGGGTAGTCGGGCATATGCTCCATGATTCCCAGCACCACGACGGCGTCGAACTGTTGCTCTGACTCGAACTCCAGGAAATCGGACATCACCATGGTTATCGGCAGACCCTCCTCGGCGGTCAGCCGATTCATGAAATCGAGCGACTGCCTGGAAATCGTGACGGCCGTAACCTCGATCCCCTTGCGCGCAGCGTGCGCCGCAAATGCGCCCCAGCCAGGGCCGACTTCCAGTACCCGGCTGCCGGGGGCCAACCGGCATTCTTCGACGACACAATCCATCTTTCGACGAAACGCCACGTCGAGCTCCTCATCCGGCGACAGGAAGACGCCCTGGGTGTAGCAATGGAAACTCTCGTCCAGGAACGTAAGGAAGAACTCCGGATCCCGTTCGTAGTGCCGGCTGATGGCCGACTTGTTGAGCGCGACCTGCCCCATTAATGTTGAGCGCGACCTGCCCCATTAATAAGGGCGCGATGAACCGCCAGAGCCAATGGAACGGGTGCCGGTCATGCAGCTGCTCACGCAGATCGAAGATCTTGATGAAGTCGCCCTTGACGTCGAACCAGCCGACGACATAGGCGTGTGCAATGGTTCCCTCGTCGAGCGAGGCGATCGCCCTCAACCCGGACGGATGCGTGATACTTACCCTGAAGCTGGCCGGACCGGCGCCGAAACGGTAGGTATTCCCGTCAGAAGTTGTCATCTCGAAACCGATGGCGCTGTCTTGCAACCGTCTTTCGATGTAGTTCAACAACCAAGCATCTCTGCGAGATCCGGCGACTGGCGCCGTGCCTGCCACGGGTACGCCCATTGCCATCGTAAGCCTCCTCTGCGGGTCTCTTCTCGTTGAGACCCTTAAATGGTTACGTCCTCGGTCGAAGGCGTGGAGTCGGATCTGCGACGACTTTCAGGTACCTTGTGTCAACTCCCAGCACAATCCGTACCGCTAGGCCCCAGGTGCTGTTTATTGTGTCGTACGCTCCGGAGACCGATGAACGTTCCTTTGCCACCCTCCGTGTCACCAGCACTTCCAATTCCCTGGAATCCCGCGTTCCCGATCCGCTCGAACACCGGCGCCACGATCGTCTGGCGACAATATTAATTCGTTTGGCTCTCCGATGAAATCTCCCAAGCACGAACCGATGGCGGAACTTCTCACTCCCTCGCTGGAAGGAAAGTATCCGCCACTTGACGAGGAGTTACGATGACGGCGGTGGCCGGAGGGTTCGCAACGAGAAGCCGGTCACCTGTACCGAGCCGGCTATGCGGCCAGCTGGAGAGCAATGCCCAGAAATGGTTGTCGCCGGATTCCGGAGCTGGAGGATCCGTGGACGGCTGGCGCCACCCGGCGTTTGCCGTCAAATCGGTCAGCAACCGGTCCAGCTCGTCGTCTGCTCGGCCGTGCCATCGGGCGATTCGCGGACGGCGCAATACGGACGAGTATTCCGCGAGCCGAACGCTGGACATCAGGTATAGAAGATCGCCATCCAGCATGGCGTCCAGGATACGTGCGGGAGGCTGCTCGGGTCGGCACCGATCAGTCCGGACACGATGAAGTTGGTGTCCACGACGAAGACCTGTCCGTTTCATCCCGGCGGAGGACACCCGGATCTGCGAGAATGCTCAATGCTGGAGGTAAGCTCATGAGGACACGGTCGATATTTTCCCTGCTCGCTGCTTTGTTGTTTTGTTCAACGGCAGCGTTAGCCGGCGGGGGCGGCAAGACTTCCACCGAGCCCATCGAGATCGGCTCTCGCCTGGAGCCCTTCGTCGACGACTACCTGATCGAGAGCATGAGCGGCGGTCTCTCGCTGCGCATGCACCGGCCCCGGCTCACCGAGCCGATACTCAAGTTCGACGCCCCCTGGGAAGGACCGGGCAATCACTACATCACCGTCTTCCAGGATGGGGACCTCTACCGCATGTATTACCGTTGCGTGCGGGCCGGAGACATGCCGGCCAGCGGCAAGGGGTGGCCCATGAACACGTGTTATGCCGAGAGCCGCGACGGCACCAATTGGACCCGGCCCAAGCTGGGCCTGGCCGAGTTCCAGGGGAGCAAGGAGAACAACATCATCCTGACCGGACCCCCAGGGGACTGGGGGAACCCCACCAGCAACTTCTTCGCCTTTCGGGACACCAATCCGCAAGTGGCGCCGGAGGAACGCTACAAGGGAGTGGGGGGCATCAACCGCGGGCTCTACCTGCTCGTTTCCGCCGACGGGATCCATTGGAAGGCTAAGGGCAGCGAGCCCTTCATGAAGCACGACATGACCACGGTCCCCATGATCAACGGGTTCGACAGCCACAACGTCATCTTCTGGGACGCCGAGCGGGAGCGTTACCAGGCCTATCTGCGGGACATGTACCTGTCGCCGGGGCTCGGCGAGCGGACCCGCTGCGTCCGGGTGACGACCTCCACCGACTTCGCCGATTGGAGCTACCCGGAATGGATCGACATGGGCGACGCCCCGCCCGATCAGCTCTACACTTTCTCCGCGACGCCCTATTTCAGGGCGCCGCACATTTACATGGCCTTTCCCAAGAGACTGATGAAATACCGCCGCTCCGAGTTACCCGAAAAATACGATGCCACGCGCGGGATCGGCCTCTCCGACTCGGTATTCATGTTCAGCCGCGACGGTGTGAACTGGGACCGGCGCTACCTGGAAGGCTTTGTCCGGCCCGGCTCGGATCCCCTCGACTGGACCGACCGGAGCAACTACGTGGCCGCCGGCCTGGTGTCCACCGGGTCCGATGAGATGTCCGTGTATGTCCTGCGTCACTTCCGGCTCCCCAGCATCCACTTGCGCCGGGGAGTTCTGAGAGCCGACGGCTTGGTCTCTGTCAACGCCTCCTACCGGGGCGGGGAACTGGTGACCCGGCCTTTGATCTTCCGAGGCAAGAACCTGGTCATGAACTACGCCACGTCGGCGGCGGGAAGCGTTCGAGTGGAGATCCAGGACGAAACGGGAAATCCCTTGCCGGGATACGGTCTGATGCAGGCCGTGGAGCATTACGGCAACAGCATCGAGCAGGTCGTCACCTGGGACCGGGGCTCGGACCTGTCCCGCTTGGCCGGCCGCGCCGTTCGTCTGCGGATTCTGGTCCGGGACGGCGACCTCTATTCGATTCGGTTCAATTGACGGCGTGGAAACCTGGTCCCTGTTGACTTTCGCCAGGGGTTCCATGTAGGAACTAGGTCAGTTCGGGATGAATCCTTTGAAGCGATCCAACCTCCTATTTCTGTTTCTTTTGCTGCTGCCGTTCTGTCTGGCGGCGCCGGTGTCGGGGCAATCGTCCGATCTGCCTCCTCCGGTCGAGCAGACCGTCGATTTCGCCACGGACGTGGCGCCCCTGCTGGAGAGCCGCTGCTATCTCTGCCATGGACCCCAGCAGCAGATGAAGGGTCTGCGCCTGGACCGGGCCCAGGACGCGCTGCGGGGAGGAGAGTCCGGCGCCGTGATTCGACCCGGCGACAGTGCCCGGAGCCGGCTCATCCAGCTCGTGGCCGGCGTCGTTCCGGGTGAGGTCATGCCTCCCGGCGGGAAGGGACTCACTTCCGACGAGGTCGGACTCCTGCGCGCCTGGATCGACCAGGGCGCCCGCTGGGTGGAGGTGGAGGCCGCCGCGGACGCAAGTCCGAACACAAGAGCGGAGTCCTCGCACTGGGCATTCCGGTCCCTGGTCCGGCCGGTTCCGCCGGCGGTGAAAGACTCGTCCTGGATCCGGAATCCGGTGGATCGGTTCGTCCTGGCCAAATTGGAAGCCGAGGGCGTCGAGCCTTCACCGGAGGCGGACCAGGCGACTCTCCTGCGGCGCCTCAGCCTGGACCTCACCGGGCTCCCTCCCAAGCTTGCCGATCTGGACGCGTTTCTGGCGGAGGAGAGCGATACAGCCTATGAGAATGCCGTCGACCGCCTTCTGGAGTCGTCCCACTTCGGCGAGAAATGGGCACGCCAATGGCTGGACTTGGCCCGGTATTCCGACAGCGACGGCTACCGCCAGGACGACTTTCGGCCCCATGCCTGGCGTTATCGCCACTGGGTCATCCAAGCCCTGAACCAGGACCTGCCCTTCGATCGCTTCACCCTGGAGCAGATTGCCGGGGACCTGCTTCCGGATGGCGGAATCGAGTCCAGAGTCGCCACCGGATTCCACCGCAACACGCCCAGCAACCGGGAGGGCGGGACCAACATGGTCCAGTTCCGGTTCGAGCAGGTGATCAACCGGATCAACACCGTGGGGACGGTCTGGCTGGGACTCACGGTGGGCTGTGCCCAGTGCCACGATCACAAGTACGATCCCTTGAGCCAGAAGGATTATTACCGGCTGTTCTCCTTCTTCAATGACGCGGAAGAGGTGAACATCGACGCTCCTTTGCCGGGGGAGATGGGCCCCTATCTGCGGGAAGTGGCTTCGTATCGGAAGAAACGGGCCGAATTGCTGGCCGAATACCGCGTGCCCAAGCTCCAGCCGGCGTGGGAGGCCAAGCTGCTGGAGGCTATAGCCCATCCAGGCCGGTGGCAGAACTGGGACAAGGCAGTGGGGACGGTCCGAGTCGGCGACATGCACCCGGTGTACGGAATGGGGGAGAAGATCCTCCGAAAGGAGCCGTCGGAACGGAGCGAGAAGGAAGCCAAGATCCTCACCGAGCACTTCATCCGTTACTCCAGCCAAGTGGTGCCCAAGAAGGTCTACGAGGAGAAGCTCAAGTTCGGAGAGCTGTTGAAGAAGCTCAAGGAGCTGGAGGCCGAATTTCCGGCTCCGAGTCAGGCCCTGACCATCGCCACCGAGGCGGAGGTCCGTCCCACCCATATCCACGTCCGCGGGGAATTCAACCGCATGGGGGAACCGGTCGAGCCCGGAGTGCCCGGATTTCTGCACCCGGAGCCGTACCAGGCCTCCCCGCCCAGGGTCCGGCTGGCCAAATGGATCATCAGTCCCGAGAATCCCCTCACCGCCAGAGTGACGGTCAACCGCCTCTGGCAGGAACTGTTCGGACGGGGCATCGTCTTCACCACAGAGAACTTCGGGTCGCAGGGAGAGAAACCGTCCCATCCTGAACTTCTGGACTGGCTCGCCAGCGACTTCCGCGAGAACGGCTGGAGCCTGAAGGGCGCCATCAAGACCATGGTCATGTCCGCCGCCTACCGGCAGTCCTCGGCGATCCGGCCCGACCTTCAGGCGCAGGACCCGGGCAACGTCCTGCTGGCGCGGCAGACGCGGATGCGGTTGCCGGCGGAGTTGATCCGCGATTCGGCTCTGGCCGTGAGCGGACTGCTGAATCCCTCGGTAGGAGGAAAGAGCGTTCGTCCGCCCCAGCCCGGGGGGAAGATGCAACGGAGGAAGTGGGTGGAGAGCGAAGGTCAGGACCGCTACCGGCGAGGTCTCTATATCCAGTACCAGCGCATGTTTCCGTATCCGTTTCTGGCCAACTTCGATATGCCGGGCGGTTATGAAGCCGTGTGTCGGCGGGGCCGGTCCAACTCCCCGCTGCAGGCTCTGAATCTCCTCAACGATGAGGTCTTCTTCGAAGCCGCTCAGGCGATGGCGTTCCGGATTTTGGCGGAAGGACCTGCCGATCCTCAGGAACGCCTCGAACATGCCTTCCGGCTCTGTCTCGCCAGGTCGCCGGCGCCCGAGGAGTTGGAATGGCTGGAAACGGCCATGCGCCGCCAGTCGGAGATTCTGGAGCAGGAGCAGGGGCTGGCGCGTTTGACCCTGCCCGTGGAATTTCCCGGAATCGCTCTGTCGGAAGCGGCCTCTTGGGTCGGCGCCAGCCGGATTCTCTTGAACCTGGACGAGTTCATCACGCGGGAGTAGTCCCATGAGCCCTGATCGTATCGGACCCTTGTCGAATCGGCGCTTGTTCCTGGAGCGGACGGCCGCCGGGTTCGGCTCCCTGGCCCTGGCCCATCTCATGGCCGGCGAAGGCCTGACCGCGGCTGTGCCCAATGGGAACGGAATAGTGAATCCCCTGGAACCCAGGGGGGCTCATTTCCCGGCTACGGCCAAGCAGGTGATCTTCCTCTACATGTCGGGAGGTCCCAGTCAGATCGATCTCTTCGATCCCAAGCCGGCGCTGAAGAAGTGGCACGGACAGCAGTTGCCCGTTTCCCTCAGGAAGGACCTGAAGCAGGCCTTCCTCAAGCCCACGGCCACCCTCATGGGAAGCCCCCGGGAATTCAAGCCCCACGGGCAATGCGGCACCGAGTTTTCCGATTACCTCCCCTACACGGCGGCTCACGCCGACGACATCTGCCTGATTCGCAGCATGCAGACCGACGCGGTGAACCACGATCCGGGCGAGCTGCTCCTCAATGCGGGCACCAGCATTCTGGGTCATCCCACCATGGGATCGTGGGTGACCTACGGTCTGGGAAGCGAGTCGCGGGATCTGCCCGGCTACGTGGTGCTGAGCACGGGCAGCCGGCCCAGCGCGGGGGAAAACAACTGGTCCAACGGATTCCTGCCCTCCATCTACCAGGGGACCCCCTTCATGAGCACCGGGGAGCCGATCCTCTACTTGTCGGATCCCCCCGGCATCAATTCCCGGATCCAGAGAGTGCACCTGGACGCCATCCGGCTCCTGAACGAGAAACGGTACCGGGATACCGGCGACGCCGAGATCGGCGCCCGCATCGCCTCCTACGAACTGGCCTTCCGGATGCAGATGGCGGCTCCCGAGTTGCTGGACTTCTCTCAGGAATCGCCGAAGCTGCTGGAAGAATATGGCGTCAACCGGGAAGGTACGCGGGCCAAATCGTACGCGGTCAACTGCCTCCTGGCCCGCCGGCTGGTGGAAAGGGGAGTCCGGTTCGTCATGCTCAATCACGCCAACTGGGATTTTCACTACCGGATCGACGAGAGGCTGAAAGAATACTGCCACGATACGGACCAACCGACGGCGGCCCTGCTGAAGGATCTGAAACAGCGGGGGCTGTTGGAGGACACCCTGGTGCTCTGGGGCGGCGAGTTCGGCCGCACGCCCATGGGTGAGCCGGAGATCCACGGCGGAGACCCGGGACGGGACCACCATCCCACCTGTTTCAGTATGTGGCTGGCCGGTGGCGGAATCCGCGGTGGACAGGTCGTGGGCCGTTCCGATGAGCTGGGGCTGAATCCGGTGGAGGATCCGGTGCACGTCCACGATCTCCAGGCCTCGCTCCTGCACTGCCTGGGACTGGATCACACCCGTCTCACCTACCATCACATGGGCCGCGACTTCCGGCTGACGGACGTGGGCGGCAACGTGGTGAACAAGCTGCTGGACGCCTGAATCCAAGGGGCGTCACAGGTCCGATCGGGGGGGAATGATCATGGGAGAGTTGAAGCTCGCATACAAAGCCCGGAGCTACAGCACCGGAACCCTGGGCCGGGCCATTTGCAGCGCCCGCGCCCACCATTTCGTCGCCGACGACCTGGGAGGAGAAGAGGTGGGAGCCGGCGAGCTCTTCTTCTCCGGCGTCGCCGCCTGCGCCGTCAACATGGTGGAGCGGATCGCTGCGGCGGACGAGATTTCCCTGGATTGGATGGACGTCTCAGTGGAGGCCTACCGCGATCCCGACAAGGACCACGGCCAGTTGACCCTCTACGATTCGGTCCGGGTCCGGATCGAGATGTGGGGGGTGAACGACGACGCCGCCGAAGTGCTGACGGGGTTTTGGAAGGCTCGCTGTCCCCTCTACGGCACGGTCGCCGCCGCGACACCGGACACCACCGTCGTGCTGGAGTCCCACCCCGAGTCCCGGCGCTGACGGGGTAAGCCCGGCGCAGCGCCAGTGGACTTCAGACGACGTTTCTCCCCGGCTTACTTTTCGCACCGCAACAGGCACATGCCCATCGCCCACAGAAGCGGCGGGAGTGCAGCGTCGATGAAGCCCCAGACCAGTGTGACCGTATCGTCTCCTACGGCGGTAAAGCCGGGGCTCACGTAGTTGAACCAGTTCCAGAAGAACAGGATTCCAACGAAAACGAAGCCGTAGAACAGCGTATTGGCTGCCAAGTAATACCGGGTGACCGGAGCATCGCCCCCCTCACGGTCGGCTCGTCTCTTACAGCCATAGCTGCAGACCAGGCTCAGCGCCACGGCCAGCGCCATCAGCGGGTTGATGTAGCCCCAATTCGGGGTGTACGGGGCGGCTTCGGTGGACGTGTGATACAGCGGCTCGATGATCGTGTGGACGGCTACGATAGCCCCTACCGCGATCAGGTAGACGCCGATGACTCGCTTGAGTCTTTCCATGGGTTTCTGCCTCCTGTTCGATTTCTTCGATCATGCATTTTCCGATCAGTTCCCGTCAAAGCGCCGCACGGGCTCCCAGATTCTGGTTCCGCGAAAGCGCCGACTCCAAGAGCAGGAGACGGCGAAGCAACACCTCGGGTGCCGCGTATGCGAACTCCTTGGGACAAGCCAAAGTCCGGCAAGTGTGGCCGGGTTAAGGAACGACCTCGAAACCCATCTGCCGGAAGTGGTGGTCCAACGTCAAGACCCTGCGAATTCGTAGTTCCCGCATGACAACGAAGCTGCAGCAGTTGGTGAAGGAGAAGTCCTGGTCGCGGTAGCGGAAGAAAATCGATCGTGCGCGCGCTCTTCGCGCTGCACCGACCGACTCCATGCGAAGTCGGGTCGACCCCTCTATCTGCCGCCACCAGGCTTCAGCGGCGTCGAGACCGAGGCGCAACCGGATCGTGGTCAGGGTCTCGTCGACCACGTAGTCGGTTGTCACCAGGATGCCGCCCTCCGAAAGCCATCGATCCCGAGTTTGCCGTACGAGCGAACCCGAAATATCGGCGCTGTCGGCGGCGGAAACCCATGCGGCCGTATCCACGTAAATGGGCTTCATCGATAAAGCAGCTCATCGTGCCTCATGGCCGCGTCCCCCGAGTCGGAGGAGCCGACGGGTTCGGCCCGGTACAGGGAATCCGATTCCAAAGGCACGCTTTCGACAGAGGGAGTGCCTACCGGGACGATGTCGAACGCCGGGCGGCTCCGGTACAGGACGGTAAACTTCTCACCATGTCTCACCTTTTCGACGACGTCCTTCAATCTCTCTCGGAGCTGTTTGGCGCTGAGAATCTCATGCATCGAGGGCTCTCTTCGCAAAGTTTAACTTAAGTTAAACTTTTCTAAGGTTTGAGGCAAGTGGGCTGCTTCGCATGGCGCTTGCATAGGCGGTCCAACCGCTGAGGATTTATTGTGAGGAAGTGGGGCGCCTCGGTATCATGGGCACGGTTTCGTCGTACGATGGACGCAGATTGCAATTCAATGTGTGTTGAATCGTCGTCACGAATACAGCGGTATCCTTGTCTTTTTTCGGGTGACGCCGCCGGGCCGTCGCGTCGGGTCGGAGTCCCGTTCAGATCCTTGAGCCATATCCCTGAACGATTGGAATCGCAAGCAGACGACTGGAGAGAAGTATGAGCTGCCCTAAACCCGAAGACGCCGTTGCGATCGTAGGTTACAGCTACCGCATGCCCGGTGGAGTGGACACGGACGACGACTTCTGGCGTTTGCTCAGCGAGCGCGAGATCGTCCGGGAGCCGATCACCGGCCGTTACGGCAGGGGCTACCGGCCGATCGGAGATTTCTCCGGCCCGGGGCGGTTTGCCAGCCCGTACGAAGGGCTGATTCGCGAGGAAGGGGAGAAGCTCTTCGATCGCAGCCTCTTCGGGATGTCGCATCACGAAATGCTGTCCGCCGATCCGCACGTGCGGATGCTCTTGACCTGCACCTGGGAGACCTGCGAACGAGCGGGCTGGGACCTGTAGTCGTTGCACAACAGCCGCACGGGTGTGTTCGTCGGCGCGCAGGTTCCGGCGACGTCCAATTGGCGCAGGCCGCCCGGTGCAACCGAGTTTTCCATCGCCAGCATCAGCGTGGCCATGCTGGCCAACCGCATCTCCTACCATTTCAACTTGATGGGGCCGTCACTCGCCTGCTGCACGGCTTGTTCCGCCAGCTTGACGGCGCTGCACACGGCGTTCAACGCGTTGCGCTCCGGAGACTGCGAACAAGCCGGAGGACAGGCTGCCCATTTCAGACCGTGCCCTCCGGGAGGACTGTCCGCACCCGATCAAATGGCCGGGTGTGTTGACCAAGCTTCGACACTCCTACCAGTGGGTCATGGACCACCGGTGGCAATGGCCCCATCCCGTGTCGCGGGGCCGTCTGGACTTCGACTGCCTGGTCTCCCGGGCAGAGCGCCACGCCGAAGACAACGGCGTCTCCTTCGATCAGGCGTATCCCCTCTGGATGCGTCGAAACCTGGAGCAATTGGTTGGGGCCGTGAAAACGTCCGAGGTCAAACTGTTGGAGGACAAGCTGCCTGGTCTGGTCTTCGATTTCAGCCGTCTCTTACGCAACAATGCCGCGTTCGCCCGTGAACGGATGCAGTTACCCGGAGATCGAACGGGAGGAGATCACGCGGCCGATCTTCATCGTCGGGATCAACCGCACCGGCACGACCTACCTGCATCGCCTCATGGTCCGCAACCCGCGTTTCTGGTCG
Organism: Acidobacteriota bacterium; assembly: GCA_965263035.1. Lineage (GTDB taxonomy): Bacteria > Acidobacteriota > UBA6911 > RPQK01 > JAJDTT01 > JAJDTT01. The sequence goes on along the minus strand of OZ253580.1, from coordinate 420,268 downwards.
CTACGGGGCTACGAGTACGCCGCGCCGGTCCTGTCCAAGGAGGAATACGCAACGATTGGGGGCACGCCGGACGATCCCCGCCGGGCGCGGGTCGAGGAAATGCTTGAATCGTCCAGGGTCGTCGAAATATTCAAGGGGGTTCACGACTTCAACCTCGACGAACCGGCGGAGGACTTCCCGATCTTGAGCATGGCCTTCGGGTCATGGACCTCTACCGTTCGATTCCATGTCCCGCAGTTCGGCCGTTGGCTGGCCGCCACCGGTTCACAACATGCCTATGCCCACCACCGCCGCATCATGCAGAACTACACGTGGCAGCGCCGGCAACGTCAGCCTGGGCACCTGGGGCAATGGCTGTTCAAGATGCCCTTTCACCTCATGGAGTTGGAGACCCTCGTCGAGACCTATCCCGACGCCCTTTTCATCCAGACGCACCGCAGCCCCAGCCAATTCATGGGGTCGTGGAACAGCTTCGTGGAAAAGGCTCGCTCGCTCTCCCTCCATCCAGAGCCTCGGTTCCGAACTATTGGAATTCATGAGCGGAATGATGGCCAGAGGCGTGCATTTCCGGGAAACCCATCCCGAACTGGAGCATCGCTGGATGGACGTGAACTACGTCGATCTGGTGGAGGATCCGCTGGCCGTGGTGCACAGCATCTATGAGCGATTCAATTGGCCGCTCAAACGGTCGGTCCTGAACACGATGGACGATTGGCTTTACCAGCAAGCGCAGCGTCGCCGCAAGGAGCCGAAACATCGCTACGATCTGGCGGACTATGGCCTGACGTCCGAGGACGTCAACACTGCGTTTTCGGGCTATCGAGAATTTCTGACCCGCACCGGAATTCGCGAATTCGGTTCGTGATCCGGCTCGGTTGGCAAGTCAGCCCGCCGCTTGCGGTGAGCCAGGACTTCTCAATGGCGGCCGCGCCATTGCGGAACGCCCGGGCGTGACCGGCACCGTTGCCGTTATTCCGTCCTCGCTATGACCTCGTCCAGCGCCTTATCAGCCGAGCTGAACATTTCCTCAAGAATCTTCTGGCGCCGGTTTCTCAAGCGCTCGACGAACCTCCACAGGGAATTCGTAATTTCAGCGATCGCCGCCTCCCGTGCCTGGAGCGAGAGAGTTCGATCGTTTTTGTATTCGTATTTCTCGATCGTGAAATTGGCAATATCCCGGATGTTTTCTCCGACGATGTCGAAGTTGACCGCGCTCTTCATCGGGATGGTGCGGGGAGTCGCGCCTTCTCTCCTATCGCTTCCGGCACCCGTCTGTCCCGTGATGGCTTCGATTGCCGCACGCTGCGTGTCGTAAAGCGAAATGACCTGATCAAAGCCGCTCACGGTGACAATATCGCGGATCGAAGCTGAGAGGTTGCAGATTCCGAAGGCCTTGTCAGTCTGGTTGAACTTCTTGGCGATGATCAGACAGACGCGTAGACCCGCGCTGCTGATGTAGCCCAACTGCGCGAAGTCCAGAATCATGGTGTTCTCGTCGGGATCGACTCCTGACTCCAGGATGTTCTGGCATTCAAGGTAGTTGCTCCCGTCGATACGGCCGACGGGCATCGCAATCAGAATTCCTTCTCTCCGGCTCCATTTGACCAGTGGTGGCATGGCTCTACTCCTTTCGGATTCGAATTGGGTGAAGGTTGAGTTTGATTTACCCCTCCGCGAACTGGACGGCTTTCGATCGCCGGTGGGTGAAAAAATACGACCGTCGCCGGGGAGCCGGCAATCGGTCGAAAGAATGCGAGGCGTTGCTTGCGGAGCGTTTCTCGTGCTGCAGGAGGATCCGATGGCTCGGCAGTTGCGAACCGATCGGTTCTCCGGATGTTAATTCTAACAGTCCGATCACCATTGGCCGGTTCCTGGCGTCAGGCGTCGGTGCCGGCGCATTTACGGCACCATCGGTGAAAACTACCACCTAATAGCACTATTCCCCGACTGCCTCATAGCCGCATCGAGCCGGACACCAGGCGCAAGATGCGAAGCTTGTTTGCCATGCCGCGTTCTGATATCGAAAGGACGTCCGGTACAGGATTGCTGGAGAACGTCGTGCGGCGGACGACCGGGCCGCCGGAGAGTTCGGCAGAATGGATCTCAAATCTCTCGACTATCGCCTCACCGCAGAGGAACGCCGTCAGTTTGAGCAGGAGGGTTATTTCATCATTCCCGACGCCCTGCCGGCGTCATTGGTCCACGACCTGGGGGCGGTCGTGGACCGGCTGGATCGCCAGTCTCGCCAGAAACACGGCATCGACAGCCGGGAGATGATCCACATCCTGGACTTCATCGGCCGGGACGACCTCTTCCTACGATTGCTGGATTGGCCTCTGACCTTCCCCAAGGTGTGGGGAATCCTGGGTTGGAACATCCAGTTCTATCATTCCGACCTGGTCATCACGCCGCCCCGAGGAGTTCATTCTGCTGAAAAGAGACGGTTGGAATGGCATCAGGACAGCGGTCGCCTGAACCTGGAGTTGGAAGGCGACCCCCGGCCGCGGGTCTCGTTGAAGATCGGTTTCTTCCTCACGGACACGTCGGTGCCCGGTTGCGGAAACTTCACCATCGTGCCCGGAAGCCACCGGCGCAACCGGTTGGACCTTCCGAAAGGCGGCGTCTCCGACCCGGACGATGCCCTGACCGTCTGCGTGCCGCCGGGCGCCGCGGTCTTCTTCGACCGGCGTCTCTGGCACTCGGGAAGTCCCAACGATTCGGACTGGACCCGAAAAGTTCTCTTTTACGGGTACAGCTACCGCTGGCTCCGGCCCCGGGACGACATGACCGTCGATCACGTGATGGACCGCTGCGACCCGATTCGCCAGCAACTCCTGGGCGTCAGCACCGGCGGCATGGGTTACACTTCGCCGGGCCCCGAGGACGTCCCGCTCAAAGCCTGGATGGAACGACACCTGCCGCCGGAAGAAGTCCCCGTTTAGCTGTTCCGGTCGAAGACAGAGAAAATAGGAAAGAGGAAAGCTTCCTCACCGGCTGGGCTCCGGAAGATTCATGGAAGAAACAAGCCTTCGAACCAATCTGGCTCCAGAATCCTTAACCAGATCGTTTTCGGTAGAGGTGCCCGCTACGCGTAAACTACGCGCCTTTCTTCACTCTTTTCTCTTTCCTCGCCTTCGGCCGCTGGCGGAGGTCGTAGCAGGAGGTTATATTGTCGAACATCGGTTTGACGGCACTGCCCATTCCCGGAGCATCATGATCCGTCGGCATGCTTGAAACCACGGGAGGTTTTCCGCGGGGATCGCTCATGTTGCAAAATCGTCGATCATTCCTGAGGGCCGCCGGGGTGAGCCTGACCCTGCCGTGGCTGGAGTCGATTCCCGGCGTGGTGGCCGCGCCGGTGGGAGATGTGGCGGCCGGGCCGCCGCTTCGCTTCGTAGCGACTTTCTTTCCCCTGGGCGTCAACACTCATGAGTGGGGCGCCTCCGGCGAGGGCTCGAGTCTCACCCTCAAGCCGACCCTGGAACCGCTCCGGCCAATCCAGCACAAGGTCAATATCCTGCAGGATCTGTCCCATCCCCACTTGAAGAAGCTGCGGGGACACGCCGGGAAGGTGGCCTCCCTCCTCACCGGCGAGCCGGGCGGACGCGACCACAGCCGTGCCGGGACCTCCATCGATCAACACATCGCCAACCGGATCGGGCACGATACCGAGTTTCCGTCTCTGGCGCTCGGAATTGCGCCCTCCAGAAACCGCCGCGGGTTCTACGATTCCGCGGTCTCCTGGGGCAGCCCCGACAAGCCCTTGGCCAAAGAGATCGATCCGGCCATGACCTTCGACGCCCTCTTCGCCGACAAGTCGTGGTTGAAGCGGGACCGAAGCGTTCTGGACCTGGTGCTGGATCAGGCCAAGACTCTGGAGAGGCGTCTGAGCGCTCAGGACAGCCAGACCCTGTCGGAGTACTTCCAGGGCATTCGCGAGTTGGAGCAGCGGATCGCCCGCCTCGACCGGGACAAGGCCGATTGGCAGCGGCAGCAGCAGTCCGAAGCCGGCTCCATCTCCCGGCGCTTTCATCCCGAAGATCCCCGAGGGGCGGGGGAGACCGCCGACTTCGCCCTCTATCAGCCGGGGAACTTCCGCGAGCACACGCGGCTCATGCTGGATCTGATCGTGTTGGCGTTGCGGATGGACAAGACCCGGGTGCTGAGCTTCATGTTCGACAGCTACGGACCCAAGTACAGCGACTTCAGCTTCATTCCCGGTGTACGGGGAGAGTGGCACGCCCTGAGCCACCACAAGGAAACTCCCAGTTCGCTGCACCAGTATCATCTCATCAACCGCTGGCACGTCTCCGAGTACACCTATCTGCTCCAGAAGATGGACGAGGTGAAGGAAGGGGAGGGAACCCTGCTGGATCATTCCATGGTCATGATCGGCTCCGGCATGTGGGACGGGAATCGCCACACCTGCAACCAGTATCCCATCCTGTTGGCCGGAAGTGCGGGCGGCCGGATCAAGACCGGCCGAGCCATCGATTTCCAGGGCGGATCCATGTCTCAGCTCTTTCTGTCGCTGGCCGAGAACATGGGAGCCCCTATGGACCGGTTCAAGGAAGCCACCGATTCACTCGGGTCCACGCTTTCCGGTTGAGGAGGCCGTCATGACGTCCGCTCCCGGACGTTGCTCGTCCCGTATCCGAACCTGCGGATTCCTGTGGGCTCTGCTCCTGGGTGCGGCGGGGCTAAGCGTGCTGGGCCGTCCGGCCCCGCCGCCCGGCGACTGGGACGCCAAGATCCGGCCCCTCCTCAGCCGATACTGCCAGAGCTGCCATGGCGGGCAGAACCCGCAGGGAGGCCTGCGGCTGGATCGGTTCGAAAACGCCCTTCGGGGCAGTGACAGCGGCCGGGTGATGATTGCCGGAAATTCGGCCGGAAGCCGTCTGATCCAGCGTCTCAGCCTGCCTCCGGACCATCCTGAGACCATGCCCCCCAAGGGTCTTCCCCGGCCCACGGCGGAGCAGATCGCCCTGCTGGCCGACTGGATCGACCGGGCGTCCTCCTGGCCGGAACCGGCGGACCTTTCGGCCGAGAAGGCCTCCGAGCCGGCCATCCCTTACGTGGAGTTCCAAGGACCCGCCTCGGAGTTGAAGTTCAAGGAGCACATCCACCCTTTCCTGAAGCACTACTGCTACGGCTGTCATGACAACGCCACACGGGAAGGGGGGCTCGACCTGCAAGAAAGTGTCGAGATGCGGTTCGATGACGAGCTGCGTAAATGGCACAAGACCTGGGGCAACGTGACCCGGGCCATCACCACCGGTTCCATGCCCCATCCCGCCCAGAAGCACCAGCCGTCGGAACGGGAGCGGGAGCTCTTCGCCAGGTGGTACGAGCGGGCGCTGGAGGAGAGGGTGACCCCCGAATCCTCCCGGGCCAGCAATGCCCGTCTGCGGCAGTTGACTCCCTACGAGTATGACAACACGGTTCGCGACTTGACCGGACTCGACCTGGACCTGAGCCGCCTCACCCAACCGGGGGGCGTGGCCAGCGACGGCGGCTTCGCGAATCGGGGTCATGAGATGCAGTTGTCGCCCACCAAGCTGACGCGGTACATGCAAGCGGGCGACCGGATCGCCTCCCACGCCATCCTGGACCCGGACCGGGGTCTCCGATTCGGGCCGCCGGATTCTGTTGTAACTCCGGATCCGCTTCCGGCCGATGCTTGGCGCACCCGGGCCCTGCACCATCTGCTGGTTTTTGCCGAACGGGCCTACCGCCGGCCGTTGAGGGAGCCGGAAGTCAGAGGTCTGACCGCTTTTCTGGACAATCGGATCCGGGAGGGGATGGATCGCCAGACCGCTGCCCGCAAGGTGGTGCAGGGCATTCTGGCCTCGCCCCAGTTCGTCTATCTGGCCGAAGAGCACGGCTGGGAGAGGAAGCAGATCAACTGGAGCGACAAGAAACGGAAGCCGTCCAAGGCCACCGGGCCGCTTGGGCACCACGCGGTGGCGTCGCGTCTCTCCTACTTCATATGGTCAGGACCGCCTGATTGGGAGCTTTTCCGGCTGGCACTGGAGGAACGGCTCCACGACCCGGTTGTCCTGGCGGCCCAGGTGAAGCGAATGCTGCGGGATCCCCGGGCCGCGGCTCTGGCCACCCAGTTCGTGGGCCAGTGGCTCAGGTTCAACAAGGTGAGGGACCATCTGAACGTCTCGCGGGAGCAGTTCCCCACGTTCTCCGAGTCGCTTCAGGGGGCCATGTACGGAGAGATCCGAAGCTTCGTCGAGGAGATCATTCGGCAGGATTTGAGCATCCTGAATCTCCTGGACTCGGACTTCACCTTCGTCAACGGAGAGCTCGCCGACTTCTACGGCATGAAGGGGATCGAAGGCGACGCCTTCCGGAAGGTTTCGTTGTCCGAGAGCGACAGCCGCGGCGGCCTGCTGGGCATGGCGGGCATCCTGAGTCTCACCTCCCACCCGAATCGCCGCAGCGCCATCGAGCGCGGCGCCTACATCCTGGATGAGATCCTGGGCACGCCCACGCTGCCGCCGCCGGTGGAGACGGGCAAGCTGGAGGACTCCCAGGACGGGGACGGGTCCGAGTTGAGTTTGCGCGAGGTGATGGAGAGGCACCGCCAGGACACGCGCTGCGCCGGTTGTCACAACCGCATCGATCCTCTGGGTTTGGCGCTGGAGGAGTTCGACGCCATCGGACGCCGGCGCCAGGATCCGGTGTCGGATCCCGAGCCATTGCCGGACGGCACCCTGGTGCGGGGTCTGCAGGACCTGAAGCGCTACCTGCTCCGGGAACATCGGAGGCGGACGTTCGTCCGGAACTTTGCCGAGAATCTGGTCGTATACGCCCTGACCCGGGAGCTCCAGTCCGGCGACTTCTACACGGTGCTGTCGGTGCGGCGCGCTCTGGAAGAGAACGACTATCGAATCTCCGCTGCGGTCGTGGCGGTCGCCACCAGCGACGTCTTCTTGCGGCGGTCCGAGGAATAGGCAGGAACTCGAAACAGCATCACCGGCTCCCGGACGGCGCGCCGGAATGTGGGAGAGAACATGATCTTTTGGGACTTTTCCAGCAAGCTCAGAATGCCGAAACCGGAGGATTCGCTTCCGGGCCGGAATGACCGCATGCCGGTTCCCGCCCGGCATTTTGTCTTGGGCAGTTCTCTCCTGCCCCCGTTCCCGGACGGGATGGAGACGGCTCTCTTTGGACTGGGGTGTTTCTGGGGCGCGGAGCGGAAGTTCTGGGAGGCTTCCGGGGTCTTCTCGACCTCCGTCGGCTACGCTGGTGGTTGCACCCCCAACCCCACCTACCAGGAGGTGTGCAGCGGCCTGACCGGTCACAACGAAGTGGTCCTGGTGGTCTTCGATCCCACGCGGACGAGCTATGGAGAAATGCTCCGAATCTTCTGGGAAAACCACGATCCGACCCAGGGTATGCGCCAGGGCAACGACGTGGGGACCCAGTACCGCTCAGGAATCTACACCGGTTCCGATCGTCAGAATGACTTGGCCGTGGCCTCGAGGGACCCGTTCCAACAGGAGCTGACTGCGGCCGAATACGGTCGGGTCACCACGGAGGTCCTGCCGGCTCCCGATTATTTCTACGCCGAGGACTACCACCAGCAGTATCTGGCCAAGAATCCTGCGGGCTACTGCGGTCTGGGCGGGACGGGAGTCCGCTGTCCCGAAGCGGTGGAGCGGGTCTGACAGGAGGGGCGATTTCCAATCGCCCATTCTTCAGCGCCAAATTGTCACTCTGGAGTTCGGCGGTTGGAAACCGCCGCTCCAATCCTTATCTGATGTTTGCCCGGTAGTCGTCCAGCAGGGCTGCGGCCCCGGTCCGGATGAATCCCAATTCCGATTCGGCTTCGAAGAAGGTGGCTCCCTTGCGGGCCCACTCGCCGGCGGCGCCGCCGCTCGACGGGGTGGTGCCGAAGGCCACGCCGTACTTCTTGCAGAGCTCCAGGACCGTCTCCATGGGGCCCCGCACCGCAGGGTGATCGTAGTCGCCCGGGTGTCCGAACTCGATGGAAGTATCTCCCGGGCCCACGTAACACATGTCCACCCCGGGCAGGCTCAGGATCTCCTCAGCGTTCTCGTATCCGCGGACCGTTTCCAGATGCACCACCACCGCGGTCTCCTGGTCCTGTTCGTCCATCCAGCCCTGCCAATCGGTGACGTGCCGGTAGTCGCTGTTGCCCCATCCCGGCGCCACGGCCCGGGTTCCCTCCGGTGGAAACTTCAGGTAGCTCAGCAACTTCTGGACCTGCTCCCGGGTCTCGGTCCGGGGAAGCTGGATGCCCACCACTCCCGCCTCCAGCAGCTTCGAGACCTCCTGACGCTCCAATTGTGGCGTCTTGGCGATGACGGGCAGACCGTTGTCCCGGGCCGAGAGAATGGTGTCCGCCAGATCCTGCAGGCCGAAGAGGCTGTGCTCGTACTCGATGTAGACGAAGTCGAATCCCGCGTGCTGGAACAGCTTGACCAGGGACGGGTGGGCATACGCCTCCAGCATGGGGCCGATCAACACCTCACCCCGCTTGAGCCGGGCCTTGAGGTGCCGCCCCGGTCCCCCCTCCGGGTACCAGGGGTTGTCAATTCCGATGCTGGTCTTGCGATGTTCGGGCATGGGGTCTCTTTCTGATGTGAATCAAGTGATCCAGTTTTCGATCTTGAGTCCGGGAACTCTGGAGAAGTGTTTCCGGTTGTTGGTCACCAAAACACAGTCGATACTGAGAGCGTGCGCGGCGATCATGGCGTCATTGCCGCCGATGGGCGTTCCGATTCTGAACAACTCTGCCTGCAGCGTTCCGAACTCCTCCGCTGCCTTTGCGTCCCACGCCATGATGCGGTTCAGTCGATCGCAAAACAGCCGGATGGCTCGTTTGTAACTCTTGACGCGTTGAGACCTCTCGGCGCTAAGTCGCAACTCAGCATAGGTGATGGCGGAAATCGATATTTCCGCACCCGAATGCGCTCTTGCTTGAAAGGTCGCCAGCAGTTGCGGATCTTTCTCGCGAATCACGTAGCTGCAGATGTCAGTATCCAGCATATACCGCATCAAAACGTGACTCGATGCCTATCCATCAGCTCTGGTCTGGACTCCATAAAATCGTCGCCCACGGTCGGAGCTTCCTCGGCGTAGGATTTCCAACTCTTGCGAGCAGGCAACAAGATCAGGGCTTCTCCGTCCTTACGGATGATCACTTCATCGACGCCCTCGAAACGAAACGCTTTGGGGATCCGAACGGCTTGACTGCGACCATTTACGAACAGCTTGGCAGTAGTTTCCATACTTGCACTCCGACTCTGACCTGCACCGTCTCAATGCGACCATTGTATATCACGGGCATATGCCAAGCGGCAAGTGAACCATCCTATGGAAGCAACGCCGAATCGGACTTTCGCAGCCGGCTGCTATACTGGCGCCTCCCGCAGCGGCACCGAATCCAATCGGGAGTGGACTCCATGAATCGAAGGGAAGCGCTTCAAGCCGGCGCGGCTTCGCTGATCCTGCCGTCGCTGGTCTCTCCAACGTCGGCCCACACCGCCGGAGGTCCTTCGGGCAGCCGAATTCGGACGGCCATCCAGAAGGTCTGCGCCTGGCCCAATCTCAAGCGCCTGGAGGACGGAACCCTGGTCGCATTCCTTTACAACCAACCCTGTCACGGGCTCTGGGAGGGGGACCTGGACTGCTGGGCCAGCGAGGATGACGGCCGGACCTGGCGCTTTCGCAGCCGGCCGGCCGAACATGAGCCCACCACGGCCCGGATGAACTGCGCAGCCGGTTTCGCCGCCAACGGTGATCTGGTGGTCCTGTGCAGCGGTTGGGGGGGCCGGGCTCCCAAGGGTGTCCTGAGCGGGCCTCACCGGCGGGTGATCCGGGCCTGGGTCTGCCGCTCGTCCGACGGCGGCCGGACCTGGGAGGTGAGCCGGGACTTCCCCGCGCCTCCCGAGTCTCCAGCCGGCAAAGACAATGAGTTCATCGCGTTCGGCAATATTCGCATCGCAGAAGACGGATCTCTGTGCGCGGCGGTCTACCTCCGGCGGGATGACCTGCGGGAAGCCTACCTGCTTCGCAGCCGCGACGACGGCTGGACCTGGGGCGATCCGGTTCCCTTGAATCCGGGCGGAAACGAGACCGATATCCTGCATCTGGGGGGAGGACACTGGTTGGCCGCCTCGAGAGAGTTCAAGGAGAGGCGCGACGTTCATTTGAAACTGTTCGTTTCCAGCGACGACGCCCGCACCTGGCAGCGGAAGATGCCACTGAGTCTGCCCCTGCAGGTGACGGGCAACTTGGCCGCACTCTCGGACGGACGCGTTCTCCTCAGCTATGGGAACCGCTGTTGGAACAACTTCGGCGTGGACGTCCGGCTCAGCGAGGACAAGGGTAAGACCTGGAGCCCGCCCATCCGTATTGCCGATTGTCCCCGGGCCGACTGCGGGTATCCCAGCAGCGTGCAGCTGGCTGACGGCCAGGCCGTCACCGCCTACTACACTCAGGTCTCGGAGGACTTCCACTACGAGATGCGCGTGGCCACTTGGCGTCCGGGGGATTACACGGCGTCCGGCCGGCCGCGATCGTAGGAAAATCAAAAATCCGGGGAGTGGCCAACCGCGTGATCTTCACCCGATGTTGACGCCTGTCTCAGGCCAGGAAATCCTCCACCACTCTTCCGTGGATGTCGGTCAGCCGGTGGTGGCGGCCTTGGAATTTGTACGTGAGCCGGGTGTGGTCGATGCCCAGGGCGTGCAGGACCGTGGCCTGGAAGTCGTGGACGTGAACCGGGTCCCGGACCACGTTGTAGCCGAAGTCGTCGGTCTCTCCGTAGACCGTTCCTGCCTTCATGCCGCCGCCTGCCATCCACATGGTGAAGCACCGGGGATGATGGTCGCGCCCGTAGTTGTCCTCGGTGAGCTGGCCCTGGCAGTAGGCCGTTCTTCCGAATTCGCCGCCCCAAATCACCAGAGTCTCCTCAAGTAGACCTCGTTGCTTCAGGTCCGTCACCAGCGCGGCCGTGGCCTGATCGGTGGCAGTGCACTGCTCCCGGATGGCGCTGGGGAGGTCCAGATGCTGGTCCCAACCCCGGTGGAAGAGTTGCACGAAGCGGACCCCCTTCTCGCTGAGACGCCGGGCCAGCAGGCAGTTGGCGGCATAGGTCCCCGGTCTCCTGGCGTCGGGACCGTAGAGATCGAAAGTGCGCTCCGGTTCCAGGGAGAGATCGGTCAACTCGGGGACCGAGGCCTGCATCCGAAAAGCCATCTCGTACTGGGAGATGCGGGCGGAGATCTCGGGATCGCCCAAAGTATCCATCCGGATCCGGTTCAACTCTCCGATTCCGTCCATCATCCGCCGCCGGGTGGCCGTGTTGATGCCAGGCGGATTTGAGAGATACAGCACCGGATCGCCACGGCCGAGGAATCTCACGCCCTGATGGTTGGAGGGGAGGAAAGCGCTTCCCCACATCCGGGACATGATGGGCTGCATGGCCCGAATCTCCCCCTTGGAGACCAGGACCACGAAGCTGGGCAGGCTGTCGTTCTCGCTTCCCAGGCCGTAGCTCAGCCAAGCGCCCATGCTGGGCCGCCCCGGCTGCTGGCTTCCGGTCTGAATAAAGGTCATGGCCGGATCGTGGTTGATGGCGTCTGTGTGCACCGTCTTCACCACCAGCAGTTCGTCCACGATCCGGGAGGTGTGAGGCATAAGCTCGCTGACCCAGGTCCCGGACTGGCCGTGTTGTTCGAACTTGAAGAGGGAGGGGACCAGCGGGAGTTGAGCCTGCCGCGATGTCATTCCCGTGATGCGCTGGCCCATGCGGATGGAGGCGGGGAGATCGGTGCCTCTCAGCGCCTGGAGCCGGGGCTTGTAGTCGAACAGGTCCAGTTGGGAGGGTCCACCCGACTGGTAGAGGAAGATGACCCGCTTGGCGCGGGGAGCGAAGTGAGGAAGGCCGGGCAGGCCCCTTTTCCCGGCTCCGCTGTCCACGGAACCGGCCGCCAGCTCGGGAGGTAACAACGACGCCAGAGCCGCCGTCCCCACACCCAAGGTGGTCCGAGAGAAGAAATGGCGCCGCGTCCACTCCGGATGGAGGGCTTGATTCAAATTCACCGGCTGCTTCCTGGCAAGGCCATGAAATGATCTGCTCGAATCGAGTCTATTCCCGGCCGGGCATCCCGGTCAACGCGCCATGGGAGGGGGGATAGCCTTGTCCCCCACCATCTCAAGAATCGGGGGTTACAACCCCCCGCTCCCATTCGGGGGTTGAAAACCCTCGCTCCTAGAGCCGGATCGGGATCAGGAGCATGGCGATCAGGCTGAAGCAGAAGCAGGCCAGACCCACCAGGGAGGAGTAGCCTACTACGTCGCCGAATCGCATCCGCGTCAGGGACAGGATGGGGATGGCCCAGAAGGGCTGGATCAGGTTCGTGGTGGAGTCGCCATAGGCATAGCAAAGCAGGATGGTAGTCACCGAAACACCCAGCTCCTCGCCGGCGGGGATCAGGAAAGGGGCCTCGATCATCCACTTGGAGCCTCCCGAGGGAACGAAGAGGTTCATGAAACCCGAGTAGACGTAGACCACGATCGGATAGGTGCCCGCGCTGGCCAGCTTGGCGAACAACCCTCCCAGCCAGGCACCCAACGTGGTGTTGTTCATCACCCCGAAGATGCCGGCATAGAAGGGGAACTGCAGGATGATTCCCCACGTCGCCCCCGCACCTTTGCGGCAGGCCTGGACGAAGGAATCGGGACGCCCATGGAGCAGCAGGGCCGCTCCCAGAAACACCATGTTGTAGCCGTTGATGGTCCAGGCCGTCCCGAAGCCACGAGTCACCAGGGTATGGCCCAAGGGGTAGAGGATCAGGACCACGGCCAGCGCAACCCAGCCCCGGAAGCGTTCCAAAGCTCCGGCCGGTGTCGAGATCCTCTCCGGAAGTACGGGAGGCCGAGGCAGAATGGCTTCCACCTGCTCCCGAGTGAGCGTGATCCGATCTCGTCCGGGGTGCAGCAGAAGGAGGGCCGCCAGCCCGACGGCGGCGATCCCGATCGTGTAGACCAGGTTGAAAGGGGAGAACAGCGTCTCGGTGACCGGAAGCAGGCGATCAACCACCGGCTGGCCCGCAGCCGGCTCCAGAAGTGGATTCCCCGGAGTGGCCATGATGAGGGGCGCCGAAGCCGAAAGTCCGCAGTGCCACACCGTCCCCATTCCCAGGTAGGCGCCGACGATGAGAATTCGGACGTCCGCCTTCGGATTGTGACGGCAGAGGAAGGGAACAAAGAGGGCGCCGCCGACGATGCAGAAGGCCCAGTTGAGGTATCCGGTGACCAGAGAGAACAGGCCCGCAAGGAGCACGGCCTGAAGCGGTCGCTCGGAGTCGGGAATCCGGGCGATGCGATCCAGCAGCCGGTAGACCGGCCGCGACGACACGCAGGCGTGGGAGGCTACCTATGGCGATGGCGAATTGCATCGCCAGTTCCAGCAGGGCCCACATGCCCGTCCCCCAGGCCAGGACCGCCGCCTCCACCCCCACGCCGGCGCCGGCCACCGCCAGCAGCAGTGCCGCGCCCGTCAAAAACATGCAGATCACCCACGAATCGGGCACCCAGCGTTCGGTGAAGCGGGAGAGGGAAGCGCCGAGATGTCGGAACCACTCGATCATCGGCTGAGGTCTGATCGTCTTCGCTGGGATCCGGGTCCGCTCGCCATGGCGGCTTGTCAGGCGTTCCCGCCGGGCGCCGGCCGGCGTTCCCGGTACCAGTCCGCGGTCCGAGTGAGCTCGGTCTGGAAGTCGCTGGTCGGATTGAAACCCAGCTCGGCCCGCGCCTGAGAGATGTCGGCCTGGGTGTGGGCCACGTCGGCGGTGCGGGGTGGCCGGCGTTCGAGCGGGAGCTTCCTGCCGCTGATCCGCTCCAAGGCCTGGTGGAGTTCGAGCAGGGAGTAGGCCTGTCCCTGCCCGATGTTCAGCACTTCAGCCGAAAAGCCACCGGTCCGCTCCGCCGCGGCGACGTTGGCCTGGACCACGTTGTCGATGAAGCAGAAGTCCCGCGTCTGCGTGCCGTCCCCTTCCAGGTAAGGCTGGTATGAGGGATCCACGTACAGATGATGGAGCCACGCTGGCAACACCGTGGAATAGGCCCCGCCGAAACGGGCCCCGGGCCCGAACACGTTGAAGTAGCGCAGACTCACCACGTCCAGACCGTAGAGGTGGTGGAACATCCGGCACCACTGCTCCCCCTGCAGCTTGGTCAGAGCATACGGCGACTGTGGATTGCAGGGGTGCGTCTCGGGCGTGGGCAGGGTGTCGGCGCCGCCGTACACGGAGCTGCTGCTGGCGAAGACCAGCCGGCTCTCTCCCACGAGACCCGCCTTGAGCATCGCATTCAGCACCGAGATGGTCCCGGTCAGATTGGGCGTGGCGCTCCTCAGAGGTTCCTGGACCGAATAGGAGACCCGCGGCACGGCCGCCAAATGGATCACCCCAGAAGGCTTGGTTTCCCGGAACAGGCGGCGGAGCCACTCCGTATCGGTGACGCATCGGACGTGGTACCGGACCCCATCCACCGGGCGCCTGGAGGAACCCTCGGACAGGTCGTCGACGCCGATGACCTGATGGCCCAGGTCGATCAGCCTCCGGCAGGTGTTCTGGCCGATGAAGCCGTTGCTCCCCGTGACGACCAGCTTCATATCGTCGAACCTCTCTTGACCGTTCTCACGATCGACCGAGAGGCACACGTCGACTTGCGGCGGCTGATCACGATTCTCCCCTCTTCCATCGCCGGCGCCCACATCAAGGGTCCGTAAATATAACCGCGACGAGATCTTAAAATAGCAGAGTCGGCGGACTCAGTTCGGCATGGCGCCCGAGGTTGGATCATTTTGTGTTGCGGCGGGGAAATTCAACGGCCGGACAGGTACGGTCTGAGCCGAGGGGCGATGTCGGCGCTGAACCATGCCGCGCCGGTAGGGGAGAGGTGGTGCCCATCCGTGAAGAGACTGGCGTCGGAGTAATCCTGGAGAGGGTACAGAACGTCGACCCCTTTCTCTTCGGCCAGAGATTCCAGCAGGCGCTTGTTTCGGGAGGTGGCCGGCTCGTGGACCCGGAGGAACGAAGGGTGCAGGGGCATGATCAGGAAGACCGGATTGATCCCGGCGTCTCTGACCTCATCGATCAGCCCTGACAGATTATTCCTGTCGACTGCATTCTCTTCCGTGAAACGGGGCCGGTCCCCCTCGCTCCGGTACTCGCCGCTGGTCAGCAAGGCCCACAGATCGCTGTGCCACCCATATCGAGTCTGCAGGCCGGCCACCCGTTCCGCCTCCCGGAAAGTCATGGAGGCGTCGACGTAGGGAGTGACGTGGCAGTCTCCCAGAAACCAGCACTTCAGGTCCGGGATCACCTCCTGATGGATGAGGTCGGAACGGTAGCGGTAAAGGGCCAGATGGCGGGCCAGGAAATGGGAGACGGCCGTCCCGAACGGATCGTCCGAGCCGGAATCGGGATGCGCCATCCGGTAGTGCAGCGACTCCCGGTAGTGGCGGATCAGTCGTTCCGACTTGTCCGTCGTCAGGAGCCAATCGGGACTCACCCCGAATACCAGGGTCTCGGTCCGGATGCCGTTGCCCAGGAGGAGCTCGGGCAGGAATACCTGGCGCGTGAAATGGACCGTCTGCGAGCCGGTACCGAAGTTGAAGAAGGTTTCGGGCCGAACGCCCAGGGTGCGGCCGATCACCTCCGGGTCGAAACCGCACTTGGTCCGGGAGTCTCCCGTAAAGATGATTCGCGGCGGCCGCTCGTACCTGAGGACGCTGGCCAGCCGTTTCGTCACCCGGGGATCGTGGGTCGGAATCAAGCGGACGTCGAACTGGGGAAGGACGATCTTCCGGGCGTTGAGCTGGACCAAGGACCAGTCCAGCAGTTTGACGGCGGCAATAGCCATCAGGAGCGACCCCAGAACCCGTAGACTCAGGCCTGCCCGCATCTCACCTACTCTACAACGCGGCGGCAATGGCCGGTCCGGACCTGGAATCGGATACGGTCCGGTGCCATCTCTTGACTCTGGACCTTGATGGTGATTAGGCTTGAGGCAAGTCGCATCCCGGCTTCTTTCCTATTGGTCTTGTAGAGAGGGGGAAATCATGAGCGAGCGGAAGGGCTTGGTCCTTTTTCTGCTGGTCGCCGTGTTGGCGTGGAGTCCCGTCTGGGCTCAGAGAACCCGCGGCTCCATCGGCGGCCGCGTGGTGGACGACACCGGCGGCGTCATTCCCGGCGTGTCGGTGACCGCCGCCAACGTCGCCACCGGAGTGGATCTTTCCACCGTCAGCAACGACACCGGCTCGTACCGGATCAACTACATGGACCCGGGAGAATACGAGCTGACCGTATCACTTCCCGGATTCAAGACCATTAAGCAGCCGGTCCAATTGCGGACGGGTGAGAGTCTGATTCGGGACTACACGCTGGAGGTGGGCGAGGTCACCGAGGAGGTGACGGTCCAGGCCCGGGCGCCCCTGCTTCAGAGCAGCAACGCTACGCTGAGCAATCTCATCGACAACGAGCTGATCGAGACGCTGCCGCTGGCTCAAGGGAATCCGAGTCACCTGCTGATCCTGGCGCCCGGAGCCTCCAGCCCGCCGGGTGGCGGCTGGAAGTGGGACGAACCGGGTTGGTCCATCGCCACCGGCTTCTATTTCCACGGGACTCGGGGAAACGCCATCGGTTTCACTCTCAACGGCATCAACAACGTGGGCAACGCCGTCGGCGGCAGCCAGCAGGCCCAGGTGCAGCCCTCCACCGAGGCCGTCCAGGAGATGAAGATCTCCCACGACTACGACGCCACCAAGGGACACCACTCGGGGACCACCATGGACGTGACCATGAAGACGGGCACCAACAAATGGCACGGATCGGTCTACGGATTCTGGCGCAAGAGCGACTGGAATGCCGCCGGCTTCTTCGACAACCGTGCCGGTGCCGACAAGGTGCCCTCCTTCTATCGGCGGCACGGCGGCGGAGTCAACGGTCCCGTCTTCAAGGACAAGACCTTCTTCGCCTTCACCTTCGAGAGCACTTTCCAGGAGACCACCGAGTTCTACGGGACCCGGACCGTGCCCACCCCCGCCATGTTGCGGGGGGACCTGTCGGCATTGCTGGACGCCGGTCCCGAATACCAGATCTACGATCCCAATACGATCCAGGCGACCGGGGACGGGTTCTTTTCGCGAATGCCCATTCCCAACAACATCATTCCCTCGAGCCAGATCCACCCCATTTCCCAGAAGCTGCTGGAATTCTGGCCCGAGCCCAACGTGGCCGGAGGAGGCGACGGAACCCGGAACTTCCAGCCCGTGACTCCGTCTCCCACCGGGTGGACCCAGTACTTTTCCCGGGTGGACCACACCTTCAGTCCCAGCAACCGGCTCTTCGGGAGCTACGCCCTCCTGGGCAACTGGTCGGGTGAATGGCGGGACTACTACGGCAACTTGGCCACCGGTTTCTGGCAGGCCATCAAACGGTGGAACTTCGGGCTGGACGACGTCTGGACCGTGAGTCCCACGACCATCCTCAATTTTCGCTACAGCTTCAACCGGGGAGGGTATCCCGCCTACGCCAAGAGCATGAAGAAGACGAATCATCCCTCCGGTTTCTTCGACTTGGCCACCCTTCCTTTCTCCGAGAACATGCTGAGTCAGGTGGACCCGACCGAGACGGCGCTCCCCCACATCCAGATCCAAGGCTTCAGCGGCATCCACGACGAGACCCGAAACGCCCTCTACCGCACCATGGTCCATACCGCCGAGACCTCGACCGATCTCAACCGCGGCAACCACAACGTCAAGTTGGGTATGGAGTTCCGAAGCAGCCTGACCAACCAGGCCAGCTTCACCTGGGCCAACCCGGTCTTCCGTTTCGGCTGCGATTTCACCAACGGGCCGCTGAACACCTCACCCTGTGCCCAGGGGCAGGGCTTCGCCGCTTTCCTGCTGGGGCAACCCTCCAGCGGTTTCATCAACCGGAACGCCAACTTCGCCGCCCACACCAACTACTACGGGATCTTCATCCAGGACAATTGGCGGGCGACTCCCGAATTGACCTTCAACATCGGGATTCGCTGGGAATACTTCGCTCCGGTGACGGAGCGCTTCGACCGGAGCGTGAGCAGCTTCGACTTCGGGGCCGACAGCCCCATCGCAGCCGCAGCCGCAGCCGCCTACGGCACCAGTCCCATCCCCGAGATCTCTCCTGGCGACTTCCAGGTCAAGGGAGGGATCACCTATGCCGGGGTCGGCGGAGTCGGACGGGCGCTGTGGGACGTTCCCTCGAACCTCTTCGCTCCCCGCTTCGGCTTCGCCTACCGCTTCGGCGAGGACACGGTGCTGCGCGGCGGCTACGGGCTGTTTCATGAGCCGGTGGGTATCTTTGGAAACCGGTTCCGTCCCATCCTGACCGGCTTCAGTCAATCGACCGACCTGGTTCCCAGCTTCGACAACGGCGTCACTTACGTCGCCAGCTTCGAAGATCCATTTCCCAGCGGGATCAAGGAGCCCATCGGTAACAGCATGGGATTGGCCACCAACCTGGGTCAGAGCGTGAGCTTCTTCGACCGGAACCAGATCAAGATCCCCTACAACCAGCGCTGGTCTCTGACCATCCAGCGTATGCTGCCGGCCGACACGCTGCTGGAGGTGGGTTACGTCGGAACCCGGGCGACGGGCGGTTTCGGCTCACGGAATCTGAACCTACTGCCGGGCCGGTACCTGAGCACGTCGAGCCAGCGCAACGAAGCCAACATCGCGTTCCTGGGCGCGTCTTTTGCCAATCCCTTCGCCGGACTGCTCCCGGGGACGGGGTTGAACACCGCCAACATCAGCCGCAGCGATCTGCTCAAGCCGTATCCTCACTTCCGGGGGGTGAGTCTGAGCCAGACCAATCAGAACTACGCTTGGTATCACGCGCTGGAGACCCGGCTGGAGCGGCGGTTGAGCCGAGGCATCAGCTACATGCTGGGCTACAGCTGGTCCAAGTTCATGGAGGCCCGACAGTTCCTCAACGCCAGCGATCCGGTCCCCTACGAAGTGGTGGCGACCGCGGACCGGACCCACAACTTCAAGCTCACGGGAATCTGGAAGGTGCCCTTCGGACGCGGCCATTGGCTGGGCGGCTGGCAGGTCTCCGGAGTGTGGCAGCTCCAGAGCGGATTTCCCCTGAATTTCGGAAACGTCTTCACCACTTCGGGCTTCGACCCCAAGAAGCTGCCTTTGTCCGGCGGGACCGTGGAGAAATGGTTCAACACCAACGCCGGGTTCGAGACGAATCCCAGCAGGGCGCCCGAGGGGACCCACAAGCGGACCTTCCCCTTCCGCTTCAGCAATCTTCGTTCCGCACCCGTCGACTTCTGGGACATCAGCGTCATCAAGGACACGTTCATCACCGAGGGACACCGGCTTCGCTTTCAAGCCCAGTTCCTGAATGCCTTCAACCACGCCAGCTTCGGCCCCGTGGTGACCAACCCCACCAGCGGCAGCTTCGGGTTGGTTCAGAGGGACGTGACCTGGCCCAGACGGATCATGCTGGGCGTGAAGTACATCTTCTAAGCGTCGTCAAGGCGTTGGAGACGACTCCGAAGGGGCGGCGCTCGTCGTCGCCCCTTGAGGACACTCGTCCTTAACAGCCCGTGGCAAAAGTCGTCACGGCATTCGACCGTCCCTGCATCGTGCGCGGACTGCGTTGCTATCGGCTCACGTACTCCCGGTATGCTCCCTCCGTTGCGCCTGGTCCGGCGGGCGCAGGAACGGTTTCGGTGCTCGTGGGACTTTCACCACGGACTGTTAACCCGCAGCAGCCTGCAGTCCTCACCGGAGGGCGCGATGATCGCACCCCGCCCAGCGATCGGATCGTCAGTGGTCCCGGTGACGGCGAAGTTTCCCCCGGGACGCCGTGATAGATTCTCCGCGATGTCCATCGACGCAATCCTGGTGCTGGCGATCCTGGTCTGAGCGGTCGCCCTCTTCGTCTCCGAGAAGTACTCCATCGATTTCGTCGCGTTGCTGGTGCTCGGCACCCTGCTCGCCCTGGGTCTTGTCACGCCTCAAGAGGGCATCTCCGGCTTGAGCAATCCGGCGACCGTGACCGTCGCGGCAATGTTCATCCTCAGCGCGGGACTACAAAAGACGGGCGCCACGGCCGTAGTGGGGCGTCTGATGCTGCGCTTCAGCCGGAGCTACTTCACGGCGCTGGTCGTGATCATGGGGACGATCACCGTCATGTCGGCGTTCGTCAACAACACGGCGGCCGTCGCCGTGTTCATACCGCTGGTGATGATCGTCGCCACTCGACGCCAGATTGCCGCCTCCAAACTGCTCATCCCGCTCTCCTACGCTTCCCAGTTCGGCGGCGTCTGCACGCTGGTCGGCACCTCGACCAATCTGTTGGTCAGCTCCATCTCCGAGCAGGCCGGGTACGGGGCGTTCAGCAGGTTCGAGTTCAGCCGTATGGGACTGATCCTGTTCGTGGCCGGGGCCCTCTTCTTCCTGCTTCTGGGACGCTGGTTGCTCCCCGAGCGCCAGGCGCCGGCACTCGCCACGGCTATCAGCTGGGTGAGTACGTCACCGAGATGCGGATTCGCCACGACTCGCCGCTGATCGGCAAGTCCGTCCTGGAGAGCCGGCTGGGAGAGGAGCATGACGTCACGGTCCTTCGAATCCTGCGTGTCGGCGAGGATGTCTGGGCGCCCCTGCGCCAGGTCCTCAAGGCCGACCACGTGCTGCTCGTCCGCGGCCGGATCGACGAGCTGATGCGCCTCCGGGACTCGATGCGGCTCGAGCTCAACGTCGACTTCAAGCTGCGGGACGAGACGCTACAGACCGGGGACCTGCGGCTCGTCCAGGCTCTGGTGGCGCCGGGATCGGAGCTGATTGGCCACAATCTCAAGGAGTTGGATTTCCGCAACCGGCACAAGGCGCTGGTTTTGGCGATCCAGCGGCGGGGAGAGACGATTCTCGACAAGCTCAACTCCATCCGGTTCGGTCTTGGGGACGCCCTGTTGATTCAGGCCCACGAGGCCCAGATCACGGAACTCCGGGGCAACGAAAACTTCATCGTGCTCGACGAGGTGCCGGGGACCCCCCTGCGGCACAAGGCCCCCCTGGTGCTGGGCATTCTGGTCGCGGTCGTCGGACTCGCCGCCTTCAACGTCTTTCCCATCCTGGTCACGGCGCTACTCGGTTGTCTGACGCTGGTGCTGACGCGCTGTCTGCGATTGGATGAACTCTATAGCGCCGTCAACTGGCAGGTCATAGTCCTCCTTGCCGGCATCCTTCCTCTGGGGATCGCCATGCAGAAGAGCGGCGCGGCCGGCTTCATCGCCGAGAGCGCGGTGGGCATGGTGGGTGGGATGGGACCGGTCGCGGTGCTGGCTGTCGTCTATCTGATGACCTCGGTGATGACCGATACCATGAGCAACAATGCCGCGGCCGTGCTGTTGGCGCCCATCGCCATCTCGACGTCCGAACAGATCGGAGTCGACCCGCGGCCCTTTCTGATGGCCATCACCTTCGCCGCCTCGACCGGGTTTTCCACACCGGTCGGTTACCAGACGAACACCATGATCTACAACCCGGGCGGCTACAAGTACACCGACTTCCTGCGCACCGGGGTGCCATTGAGCATCCTGTTCTGGATCCTCTCCGTGATCTTCATCCCGCGTTTGTGGAGCTTTCATCCGGCCGGATAGTCTGCTCCCGGGAATTTGAGAGTCAGAAACACTTCAGGCGCAGCGGGGGTCGCCTTCGACCCAGCGTTGAAACTTGGGATTATCGACTTCGGCCAGGTAGTCCCTGGCTTGGCGCCAGCTTTCGGCCCAGGCTGCCGGGTCCCGGAGTTCCGATTCGGGATGGGAACGGCTCCGCGCCACGAAGCCCGGAAACCAGGAGCGCCCGGTGGCCTGCCCGGTGGGATTGTAACGAAGATCGAAGCTCCATCGCAGCTGGTCGCTCCGATTGGGAAGGGAGCTGTGCATGGTCAGCTTGTGCATGAAGAGCACGTCGCCCGCCTTCATGGGTAGCGGGATGGCCCCGGCGCCGATGAGCCGGTCGGGTATCTGGAACTTTCCCGGAGAAAGGCAGTGCACGGCCAATCCCCGTCTGTGACTGCCCGGCACCACCATCAGGCAACCGTTCTCTCTGGTGGAATCAGTGACCGGAACCCAGACCGTCAGCATCTTGGTGGTGTCGGCGTCCGGCGTCACGACGCCCTGGTCCTGATGCCAGAAGGTGCGCGAGACCAGGGAATTCGACTGCACGTCCTCGGACAGCAGGCGCTGGGGCGGCTTGATGCGGATGTGTTGGACCGGATTGGAGTAGATTTCGGGACCGATGAAACCTTCGACCGCATCCAGGAGTCTCGGGTGTCTGAGAAGATGGAACACCTCGGGCGGATGATGAATCGGGGTGTCGCGGTCGACCCCGCTCTGAGGCAGCGAGATTTCCATCCGCTGGAAGAAGGCACCTCCGGTCTCGCTGACGACGGCCGCCAGACGCGGCCCGAAAGGCAGGCCGTCGTAGCTTCTGGAGAGACCCCCCTCGTCCACTAACTGGCGGCTCAGATCTTCCAGAAGCCGTCCGTAATGGTCCAGGATGGGTTGGAGATCCTGCTCCGGGTCCAAAATTCCCTTCAGCACCACGTAGCCCTTTGCCTCGAATTGCCGCATGAAACCATTCGGCGCTTCCGTCATGGCCAACTCCTGCTCTCGCGGTTCAAAATGCTTCCGTCACGCCTGCTCGCCAGTGGCACCGGTCTAGTCACAGCGATCGGATGCGCGCTCGCTGGACATTATCGATCAATGCTTCAAAATACGCCTCTGCGACGGTTCGTGGCAAGGAACGCGCCGGAACAGGCTTTAGACCAGTGGTCCAATCGAAGGAGATGACTCCGAAAGGGTTACTTCAAGACAGTTGCAAGTCCGGTTTTTTGACACCTGATCTGTCCGGTCGGTGAAGGGATAGCATTCTCCTCCTCTCCTTATGGCGAAAAGAGCTCATCCTGACCTCGCCCGGCTCGGACCGGACACTTCACGTGCTCACGACCCATGCTGCTGGTCTGTCCTTGACGGGTCCCGGCACGCTCCCTAACATGGGGCTCCGGTCCCGTCCGGCGGCGAACTCCGCCGCTGGCATCATCCCCGTCGAAACGAGCGAACCATGTATCTGAAAATTCTCACGCATCCCATCTTCATGAACCTGAACTTTCACATGCCCATGATCATCGACCTGCGTCATCCTCTCATCATGCTGAGCGGCGAGAACGGGTCCGGCAAGTCGACGCTCCTTCATTCCATCTACTACGCCCTCAAGGGTGAGACGTTGGAAAACTTCTCGTACCGTCTCGAAACCCGGGACCTGGAGGTCAAGGAAGTCCGTCTCTTCGACGCCGAGCAGCACAACCCCCGGAACCAGTTGCACCTCTTCAAGGATGAGCCGCAAATGTTGGAGTTCCTGCGGTCCGCCAGTCATGGTCAGGTCATGCTGTCGCTGTTCAAGGATTCGTTTCCCAAGCTGCCGGACGGGACGGTGCTCCTGTTGGACGAGCCGGAGATGGCCCTGTCCCAGTCGAACCAGCGCCGGGTGCTCAAGATGCTCATGGAGTTGGTGGATCAGAAGAACATGCGCATCGTCACGGCCACCCATTCGCCGGCTCTGTTGGAGTCTCGCCACACCTACGTCATCGATCTGGACCAGGCGGTGAACCGAAACGTCCTCCCCAACGATCTGCCGACGCCGGGTCAGAGCACCATCAACTGAAGATCCGTCCCGAACTCGCTGGAGACGGCGGGCCGGAGTGGGAAAGATGGAAGTCGCCCTGCGGGAAGTGGGAAACGTCCTCACCCGGACCACCGGTTTCCTCAAGACCGTCACTTCCCATTCGCTCCAACCCTATCGGGGCTGCAGTTTCGGCAACTCTCTCTGCGGCGTCGGTTGCTACGTCCGGCACAATCCCTATGTGACCCGGGGTCGTGCCTGGGGGAGTTTTCTGGAGGTCCGGGAGAACGCGGCCGCTTCATATCGGAGGCATTGGCGGCGGGAAAGGAACTGGGCTCGGCGCCACCGAGGGCGGTTCGGGGTCTTTCTGTCCAGTTCCACCGAGCCTTTCCTGCCCCAGGAGTTCCGCTATCGCGTGACCGGCAGCGTCCTGGAGGCCATGTTGGAGCAGCCACCCGACTTGCTGGTGCTCCAGACCCACTCCCACCGGGTGATGGACTACGAAGACCTCTGTCTGGAAATCTCCCGGCGCTGCCGGCTGCGGGTCCATATCTCCATCGAGACCGATCTCGACGCGCTCCCGGGCCTGCCCCCGCACGCCAGTTCCGTCGACCGCCGTTTCGAAGTCGCGCGCCGGCTCAGACGGCTCGGTCTCTTTACCGTGATCACCGTTTCTCCGCTGCTGCCGATCCGGGCCCCGGAACGCTTTTTCCGGCGCATCGGTGAAGCCGCGGATCGGGTCGTGATCGACCATTTCATCGAGGGAGATGGCACACGGGACGGGTCCCGGACTCTGAAGACGGCGTTGCCTAGGGCCATGAAGCAAATCGACGAGCAATCCACCCGTCTTGCCTACAGGGACCGAATGGTTCAGGTGGCCCAAAAGTTCCTGCCGGGACGGGTCGGAGTCAGCATCGACGGGTTTGCTGGCCGCTATTTGACAAGCGGACGTTCGATCGTCGAACATGACTGAGTTCCACAGGCTTCGAAGCTGAAGCGGTGGCGGTTCCACGGTCTTGGGCGGCCAACGGGACCGAGCAGGATGGGCCCTGCTGATTGAGGGTATTGCCCGGAAAGGAGGTGACTCAGTGGAATTAGATAAACATGGTATGGCGGAGGTGGCGTCCTCCTAACGGAAGTCACTCTTGTCCAGTGGTGTCAAGTAGGGTTTCCCCACGGAAGGAGACCCAACGCCACCGAAACCATATCCTTTCTGGGCCCCGCGCCTGACCCCAGGCCGGGGCCCTTCGCATTTTGTGGCACCTGATTCCAACGGCGCCGCGCCACGGCTGAGCCAGGAATGGAAGGCCGCAAGCGCCATCGCTACAAGTCTGTATTGATCTAATAGGTGGCTCGCCCGCCTGAGATATCGAACACGCCGCCGGTGCTGAAGGAGCAGTCTCCAGACGCGAGCCAAGTCACCAGCGCCGCCACTTCTTCGGTCTTCCCGAAACGGTCCATGGGGATCTTCGAGCGCATGTAGTCGATGTGCTGCTGGGTCAGCTGTTTCAGCATGTCGGTCTCGATCACGGCCGGTGTGACGCAATTGACCAGAATCCCGCTGGTGGCCAATTCCTTGCCCAGGGCCTTGGTCAGACCGATGACGCCGGCCTTGGCCGCGCTGTAGTGCGAGGCGTTGGGATTGCCCTCCTTGCCCGCGATGGAGGCGATGCTCACGATCCGGCCCCAGCCCTGCTCCAGCATTATGGGGACCACCGAGCGGCAGCAGTGGTAGACGCCGTACAGGTCGACCTCGATGACCCGGTGCCATTCCCCCGGGTCGTACTCCCAAAGGCGCTTGGCGGCGCCGGCGATGCCGGCGTTGTTCACCAGGATGTCGATGGACCCCAGCTCGCCGCGGGTGCTTTCGGCAGCGGCATCGACCTGATCCGCCCGGGTCAGGTCGACCGCCCGGAAGCTGCATGCTCCCCTTTCCCCGAGTCGGTCCGCGGCCGCGGCCGCGCCCTCTTCATTGACGTCCCAAATACAGCAGGCCGCTCCCGATTCCAAGATGCGACGGGCAATGGCATAGCCGATGCCCCGAGCTCCACCGGTGACGACCGCATTCTTTCCTGTCAGATCGATCCTGTTCATGTTGGTCCTCCCGTTTTCAGAATAAACCGTTCGGAGAGTAAAGAGAAAAGAGTAAAGAGAAAAGAGTAAAGAGGAAAGAGTGGAGAGAAATGGTAGGATTCGAGGCAGGCGGGGGAGGCGATAATGGCTTCAATCAGGATTGGGTTGGCTCAGGCCAAGCAGGTGGATGACCTTCAGATCAATGCCCGGACCATCTTTCGGTTCATGGAGGAGGCCGCGGCTCAGGGCGTGCAGATCCTCTGCTTTCCCGAGACCCACACCGTCGGCTACCGCGTCGACGTGGCGCCGCCCCCACCAGAGCGGCCGGTGCCGGTGGACCACCTTTCCCGACTCCATCGGCAGGTGGCGCAGCGCTGCGGAGAATTGGGAATGGCCTGCATCCTGGGGACCGAGATTCCCAACCCGGAGGATCCGGTCCTGGGAAAACCCTACAACTCGGCTCTGGTCGTCTCGGAGAAGGGACGGATTCTGGGGACCCACCACAAGGCCCGGCTGACTCCTCTGGACGCCACCGCCTATACTTCGGGGACCCGATTCGAGACCTACGAGCTGTGGGGAGTCCGGGTGGGGGTGGTCATCTGCTTTGAGGGATTCCGCTTTCCCGAATCGACGCGAGAGTGTGTCTCCCAGGGAGCCCAGCTGATCTTTCACCCTCAGAACAACACCACCCGTCCTGCCGCTTGGAAGATCCCGATTCACCGTTCCCTGATCGTGGCTCGAGCGGCCGAGAACACGGTCTGGGTCGCATCCTGCAACTGCTGTTACGAAGAGCATCAGAACAGCACCAGCCTGGTGGTGGCCCCGGACGGCCGGGTCGTGGGAGAAACCGGACTGGGAGAGGAGGAGCTTCTGGTACGGGACGTCGATCCGGAACAGGCTACCCGGGCCATGTTCCTCTACGACCTGGAAGGGTGTGCACCGGTCCTGTTCGGAGATCAGGTCCGGCGTGAGGAATTCGCCCACGTTCTGGAACCGGCCGGTTAGAGCAATGCTGGTTCCTTCGAATTCCGGCTGAGTACGATCAGTCAGCCGTTTTCGGGAGTGTCTCCGATGGATGCCGAGCCGATCATGGACATCTTGGGTTTCATCCTGGGAAGCTCGTTTGTTCTGATTCTGGGCTTGCTGGTCGTGCTGGCGCTGATCTGGTGCCTGGTTCCGTTCGCGATTTTCGGAATCAAGCCGCGCCTGGACTCGGTCATCCGGGCGGTCCAGGAGCAGACCCGGGTACAGCAGGAACTGGTCCGGGAGCTGCGCTCCCTGCGGGATCAAAACGCCGAAAGGCCGCCTCCAGCCCGAGAGGCCGAGACGCGGCAGGGTGAGACGTCCTGATCGACAGCTTTCAATCCAGCCGCCGGCGCATCCAGGCGGCCACCGAATCTTCGTGTAGAGGGATCACCGAGGCCGAAATCCCGTCCTTGACCTGCTCTGGAGTCGTGTATCCCCACGTGGCGTGGTAACAGCCGACTCCCAGTTCCGACGCCGATTGCAGGTGAGAGACCTGGTCGTCGACGAAGTGGATGTGGGAGTAGGGTGTGCCGGTCAGGTCATGAAGGTGGGTCAAGTGCCCATTCTTGCCCCGGGCCCGCCGGACCCGGTCATACCCGTAGACGTGGTCGGTGGCGAGATCGATCTTGTAATAATGGAGGATCTTGACCGCCGCGTCGCTGGGCTTGGAGGTGGTGACGTAGATCCGGTCGAAGTGGCTCCGGCAGGATCGCAGGCCGTCTTCCACTCCGGTATAGAGAGGGTTCATCTCCATCCACGCCGCCTCGTCCCGTTGGCGCAGTGTTCTTCGGTGCTCCTGGAACACCTCCTCCAATGTCCGGGGGTTGGAGACTCCCATGGAAGCGCAGAGATCCGGCAGGAGTTTCTGGGAGCGACGGTCGAAGTCCTGCTGCCGCGAAACCGCCTCCTGGCCCAGGATGAGATTCAGGATGACGATATAGTCTTTGCCGTCCCGGACAAAGGGCCGCATTCGGAAGAAGGGTCCCTGCACGCTCGGGGAGATCTCCCTCAGGTTCGATGCGGGAGGGAATCCCGCCACGGGTCCGTAGCACGCGTATGCCGTGTAAAGGCATTCCCGGGCGCTGTCGCAGATCACGCCATCGAAATCCAGGGCCAGGATGTTCTCTGTCACTATCCCCTCTCCACCGGCCATCGCCCCGAGTCCGTCGAAGCGATCCACAGTCGCCGCCGATGATAGCAGAGGGGCCACCATTTGAGAGCGCCCCCGGTCTCGGTGCTATGCGGGACTTTCACCACGGACTGTTACCATACAGCCGGGAAGGGAAGGAGTTGGCGCGGGCCGCAGTGAGGTCATTTCCCGAGTGAAGATCACGGTGCCGTTTCAAATCCTGTCCAGCTTCCTCACCCAACTCGTGGTGAGGAGGCACCTGATCTGGACCTTCGTGAGGCGGGACCTGAGGAGCCGTTACGTGGGCTCGGTCATGGGGCTCTGCTGGTCGGTTCTCCATCCCCTGGTTCTGTTGGCGGCCTATACCTTCGTCTTTCAGGTCATCTTCCAGGTCCGGCCCCTCCTGGGCAGGACCGACAGCTTCGCCGTATTTCTCTTTTGTGGACTCTTGCCCTGGCTCTACTTCCAGGACACCTTGCAGCGCTCCTGCACTTCGGTCGTGGAGCAGAGGAACCTCATTCAGAAGACTCTCTTTCCCTCGGAGGTGTTGCCCCTGACTCTGGCCATCTCCAACCTGGTGACGCATCTGTTCGGGCTGACGGTGCTTCTGGCTCTGCTCGTGTATCTCGACCTGCTGACCTGGACCGTCTGTTTGTTGCCGGCGTGGAGCTTCTGGCTGATGTTGCTGGCGCTGGGCCTGGGCTGGCTGGCGGCGGCTTTGCAGGTCTTCCTGAGAGACACCGCACAGGTGTTGTCGGTGCTTCTCGTCTTCTGGTTCTGGTTCACTCCCATCTTCTACCAGGTGGAGATGGTGCCGCCCCGGTTCCAGCCCTGGCTGCGGCTCAATCCTCTGACCCACGTTGTGGAGGGTTACCGGTTGCTGCTGCTGGAGGGCCGGATACCGGCGCCCGAGTCGTGGCTGGCCCTGGCCGGGCTCTCGCTGGCGACTTTCTTCCTGGGGGGCCTGGTCTTCAGAGGGATGAAGCGGGAGTTCGCCGATGCCCTCTGAGTTGCCGGCGCCGGTCGTCAGCCTGAGGCGCGTTTCCAAGAAATACCGGATCTACGAACGGCCCAGCCACAAGTTCCTGGAGCTGTTCCTGGGAGAACGGAAACACCTGCACCGGGAATTCTGGGCCCTGAGGGAGATCGATCTGGAAGTGGCCGCCGGGACCACTCTGGGCGTCGTGGGCCGGAACGGATCGGGCAAGAGCACGCTGCTGCAGCTACTGGCCGGGATCCACCGGCAGACCGCAGGCGACCTGGCGGTCCGAGGCACGGTCTCCGCCCTGCTGGAGCTGGGTTCCGGGTTCAACCCCGAGTTCACGGGCCGGGAGAACATGCTCATGGCCGGCGCCGTCATGGGATTCAACAAGCGGCAGATGGAGGAACGCCAGGACGACGTTCTGGAGTTTGCCCGGATCGGCGATTTCATCGACCAACCGGTCAAGGTCTATTCCACCGGGATGTTCATGAGGCTGGCCTTCTCCGTGGCCGTCCACGTGGACCCGGATATCCTGCTGGTGGACGAGGCCCTGGCGGTGGGCGACCTCATATTCCAGCACCGCTGCATCCAGCGAATCCGTCATCTGAGCAGCCTGGGCAAGACCATTCTCTTCGTCAGCCACGATCTGCAGGCGATCACCCAGTTCTGCGACCGGGCCATTCTTTTGGAAGGGGGGAGAATGCTGGAAGACGGCTCGCCGGAACGGGTGGTCCAGCGGTATCAGGCCCTGGTCGCACGGAGACAAGCGGGAGAGGAGGGAGACAGGCTCCAATGGAGCGGCGCCGGCGAGGATGACCGCCTCCAGATCGTCCGCACCGTTCCTCACGTGCACAACCGCTACGGCGAGGGGGGCGCCCGCATCATGGGGGTCCTGCTCCACTCTCCCGGCGGACGGGTCCTGAATCAAGCGCAGGTCGGAGAGGAGGTCCACCTGCTGATCTCGGTCCGGATCCTGAGGGATCTGGAGAACCCCATCGTCGGCTTCACGGTTCGGGACCGCATGGGCGTGGAGATCACCTCTTCCAACACCTCCTATGCGGGACTGGACCTGCCGCCGGCTCGGACGGGAGACGTGCTGTCGGCGAGCTTCCAGTTCCGGATCCCCGAGTTGCGGCCGGGCAGCTATTCCATTTCCACAGCCGTCGCCCGGGGGAACATCTGGGAACACACCATCGAGGATTGGATCGACAACGCCTACATCCTGGATTTGACCAGTCCGGACCTGGTCTACGGCATGATGCGCTGGGCGGTCACGCCCAGGTTCCGCCGTTTTCGGGACGGGGACGGCCCGTCGGTCTGATGATTGCCCATGGCCGACTGCTTGGGGCTGAGCGCCGTCGTCGTCAACTGGAACAGCGGTTCCTGCCTGGAGAAGCTGCTGGAATCTCTGGAGCCGCTCCGGAGCGGCATGGGCCAGGTCGTGGTGGTCGACAATGCGTCTCAGGACGGCAGCGCCGGTCCGGCCCGGGGAAGGGACGGGGTCGAACTGGTGGAGGCCGGGGAGAATCTGGGCTTCGCCGGCGCGGCCAACCGGGGAATCGCCCGGGTCTCGACGCCCTGGGTCCTGCTGTTGAACCCCGACCTGACCCTTGATGCCGAGGCGGTGGAAACCCTCTTTCACGAGGTCGATGAATGGCCGCGTTGCGGGATCGCCACCGGGACTCTTCTCTCCCTCTCCCCAAGGACACCCCAGATTCGTCCTCTTCCCAATCCGTGGAGCCTGCTCCGGGACGCCGTCTTCCTGGACGAGCTGCTGGCGTTCTCCGGTCTGGACCGCAGGAGAGATCCCGGCAGTGCCGGTCCTGCGGGGGACGGTTCCTCCGTGCAGGCGCTGAAAGTGGAACAGCCGGCGGCCGCTTTCTGGATGCTGAGGCGCCGGGCCTGGGAAGCCGTCGGCGGTTTCGACCGCCGGTTCCATCCAGCCTGGTTCGAGGACGTGGACTTCTGCCGCAGGCTTCTGGACGCCGGCTGGGAGATCCTTCATTTTCCCCAGCTCCGGGTCGGGACCCATCTGGGCGGCTCTTCCCTGGATCGGTTGGGATACGCCGCTTTCGTGGAGATCTACACCCGCAACATGCTCCGGTATCTGGCCAAGCACCACAAGCTGGCCTATCCGCTCCTGCGGCCCCTGATTCGGCTGGGAGCCCTGGTGCGGCGTGGCGTGATCGGCCGATGGCGTCAGAGGTGATTTTCGAAATGGGCAGTCTTCCCGTCCTGGTCAGCATCGTCACCTACGACAGCGAGGCGCACCTGGATGCCTGTCTGCGCTCGGTGCGGGAGCAGGAGGTTCCGGTCCGGATCCGCGTCTACGACAATGCCTCCCATGACGACAGCTGCCGGGTGGCGCTGAACCACGGGGCCCGGCTGCACCGCTCCAGCCAGAACCGTGGATTCAGCCACGGCCACAATTTCCACCTTCGCCAAGGGGGGTTCGATCACGTCCTCATCCTGAATCCCGACGTTGTTCTCTCCAAGGGGTATCTGAAGACGCTGATCGATTCCATGGCCGGCGTGAAGCGCGTGGGAATGGCGGGGGGGAAGCTCTATCGCATGGACGCCGCGGGCCGGACCGTTCATGCAGGTGGATACCCGGTGCTGGACACGACCGGCATCTATTTCACTCCGACTCAGCGGCACTTCGACCGGGGCAGCCAGCAACCGGACCGGGGCCAGTACGATCGCCGCCAACTGGTGTTCGGAATCAGCGGCGCCGCCCTCCTCTGCACCCGGGAGATGCTGGAGGACGTCCGGTACCGGGACGAATACCTGGATGAGGACTTCTTCGCCTACCGGGAGGACGCGGACCTGGCCTGGAGGGCTCAACTCCGGGGGTGGCGGGCTCTCTACGAGCCGGCTGCCCAGGGGCTGCACCTGCGCCGGGTCCTCCCCTCTCGACGCGCTCGTCTCGCCTCCCACATCAACTACCATTCGCTCAAGAACCGCTACCTGATGAGGATCAAGAACCTGGACCCGGCGGTCAGGCGCCGATGTCTGCCTTACATGTGGATTCGGGATCTGGGGATCATTGCGTACGTGCTTCTGCGCGAGCGATCTTCGTCGGGCGCCTTCCGGGAGGTGTGGAGGCTCAGGAAGCGCTTCCTCCGGAAGCGGGAGTGGGTACAGGTTTCGCGCCGAGTGCCGGCGGATTCCGTCGCGCGCTGGTTCTCGTTTCGTCCCATCGCCCAGGATCTGCAGCCGTCCGATTTCGTGTGACTCGGCCGGCCTCTCGGGTGTGCGGGACTTGTTTCGCAGGGGCGTAGTAGAGTACGCCGCATGTCTCAAGAGAAATTGTCTTCCACGTGTCGTTCCATCGTCTCTGCTGGTTCATTCCTTTTGGTTCTGATGATTGGCTTGTTTCCAGGCACCTCCTGCGCCGGCCCCGGCGACGAGCCCGCGTCCAAACCCATCCCGGAAGCCAAGGACCAGGATATCGGCAGCCTGGGCGTGGCGGGTTACGCCAAGCTTCTCTGCTCGTCGGTCTTCGTCTCGAAAATGGAAGACGACGTGGCGATCGAACACAGCCGAAGAGTCACGCGGGCATTGGTGCGTCTCCCGGCTGAGGACATGGCGCAGGTCACTGAGTCCATCGACCATGAGAACCGTCTGGTGCGGGCCACTCTGCGTGGGTCCCTCACGCGGACGGCCAAGCTCTATGGGGACCAAGGTTGCATCATTCATCCCGAGGACCACGACGGCATCTATTTCGACCCGGTTCCCGTTCGAACCTCTCTGCCCGGTGCGGATACCCTGCCCTGGCCCATGGGGGATCTCCTGCCGGAAGATCCGCTGCCCCCCGAGGTGGACGGGGCGAAGCTGAAGGCGGCGGTGGAGGTGGCCTTCGAGCCGCCGTCTCGAACCGCCGGCCTGGTCGTCGTCTACAAGGGCCGGCTGGTGGCCGAGCGCTACGCCGAAGGCATCACCAAGAACACGTTGATGGAGAGTTGGTCCCAGGGGAAGAGCCTGACCGGGACGCTCATCGGCCGCCTCGAGCAGGAGGGCCTGCTGAAACTGGAGGATCCGGCTCCGGTCCCCGAATGGCAGGGGCCCGGCGACGAACGGTCCAAGATCACCATCGCCGACCTGATGCGGATGTCCAGCGGACTCGAGTTCACGCTCTACGAGAGGCTGGTGACCAGTCCCGAAGGGCGATCGGAGGTGGGGCCCGAGTACCCGGATCACTACTACCCCTATGTAGGCGCCGTCGACGTCTTTCGCTACGTGGTGAGCCGGCCCCTCCAGTTCCCGCCCAACACGGTGGGCCGCTACCGCAACTGCGATCCCCTGACCTTGGGCTACATCGTCAAACGGATCGTCCAGGAACAGGGCCAGGAGTATCTGACCTACCCCCAGCGGGCGCTGTTCGACCAGATCGGGATCCGGCGCATGGTCCTGGACACGGACCCCTACGGAAACTTCGTCTTGTCCGGCTACGAGCACGGAACGCCGCGGGACTGGGCCCGCATCGGTCTCCTCTATCTGCAGCGCGGGATGTGGCAGGGCAAACGCCTCCTTTCTGAGGAGTTCGTCGACTTCGTTCAGACTCCGGCCCCGGCGTGGAAGAACGAGGAGAACCGGGGCGAGAGCGTGTCCCGGTACGGCGGCATGTGGTGGGTCAACACCAAGAGGAACTGGGCGGCTCCGGAGGACGCCTACTACGCGGCCGGGGCCGGTGGACAGAGCACGGTGGTGATTCCGTCCCGCAACCTGGTTCTGGCCAGACTCACGGACTACGACGACTCCCTGGAGGCGCACAGCAAGTCCAAGGTCAACCAGGCATTGGAAGGCATCTTGGCCGCCATCGGCACCGAGTAGGACTGGTCTCACTCCACTTGCCGGCCGGCAAGAACAACCGCGCCGGTCTTCGAAGGGAAGACTACTTCGGACCCGTCAGAGGTTCGATTCCCGGATCAACGCCTCCACGGTCCTTTCCAGACAGGAGATGCGGTGCTTCAGATCGGCGTGGGACAGCCGGAGCATGGCCTTGACCTGAGAGAGTTCCACCGTCATTTCCTGACGGATACCCCCGAGGCCCTTTTCCAGGTTCATCTCTCCTTCGGCCACGATCTGGATCTCGTCCCGTAAGGCTTCGCCCACCACGTCGAAATGGCGCCGGGTTTCGGTCAGCTGCTCAACGAAGTTTCGGTAGTCCTGGTCCATAGCCTTTTCCGGTCATGTGGCCTCGGCCGCGACTTTGGGGAGGCGAATCCGAAGATTCCCCGTTGGGAGAGGTGCATCAGTCAACCAAACGACAGTTGGAGCGAAAACACGAAAACGCTTCGCAGGCGGCGCAACGGAGAAACAGGGATCAGAGGGGCAGGTTTGGCTCGGCGGTCAGGTCCCACGAATCCTTCTCTCCCGCGGCGAGTCGCCGGTGTCCGGTGGCGGCAATCATGGCCGCGTTGTCGGTGGAAAGAAGCAGGGAAGGAAAGTAGACGGGAGCCCGGTCACGGAAATGGTCCGCTGCCCGGCGGCGGAGTTCGCTGTTGGCCGAGACGCCGCCTGAAATCTGAATGGACCGCACGTCGTGTTGTTTCCAGGCCTTCTCGATCCGGTCCAGGAGTTGATCCACCACGCACTTCTGGTAACTGGCCACCAGGTCCAACACCTTCTCCGGCATCCGTTCCGGATGCTTCGCCGATTCAGGCTCCACGGGTCGAATTCCGTGCAACCGGCAATGACGCAAGGCGGCTGTCTTGATTCCGCTGAAGCTGAAGTCCAGCTCTCCGCTCTTGATTCTCGGGAGCGAAAACCTCACCGCCTTCGGGTTCCCCAGCGGGGCCAGACGATCGATGACGGGACCCCCGGGATATCCTAGGCCCAGCGCCTTGGAGAGCTTGTCGAGGGCTTCGCCGGCGGCGTCGTCGCGAGTCCGGGAGATCTCCCGGCAGGAATTCTCATGGTCCAGAAGAAAGAGGCTGGTGTGCCCGCCCGACACCACCAGAGCCAGCGCCGGCAGCTCCGCGCCCGGGTGCTCCAGAGAGACGGAACGGATATGCCCCTCCAGGTGGTTGACCCCCACCATGGGAATCTCCAGTGCGAAGGCCAGCGCCTTGGCGTAGGCCATTCCGACCAGCAACGCTCCCACCAGACCCGGGCCCCGGGTCACGGCGATTCCGTCCACCCGATCCCAGGCCGTTTCATCTTTCCAGGCCTGTTCCAGGCAGAGATCGACGATGGTGTTGAGGTTGGACGCGTGTTCCCGGCTGGCCAGCTCCGGGACGACGCCGCCGTAGACGGCGTGGACATCCACTTGGGAGGCCACCACGCTGGAAAGGATCCGTCGTCCGTCTTCGACCAGGGCCGCCGCGGTCTCGTCGCAGCTGGTCTCAATCCCCAGAACGATCACCAGCAGCCTTCCGGTAGAAACCGGCCAATGACTCGCCGTAAGGCGGACGGGCCACGCCCTCCTCGGTGATGATGCCGTCGACCAGCCGGTTGGGGGTCACGTCGAAGGCGGGATTGGCGACCTGGACCCTCTTGGGAGCCAGATCCTGTCCGGCCATCCGCGTGATCTCGGCCACGTCCCGCTGCTCGATGGGGATCTGGGCGCCTGTGGGTGTGCCCATATCGATGGTGGAGAGGGGGGCCGCCACGTAGAAGGGGATCCCGTGCTCTCTGGCCAACACGGCCACGCTGTAGGTGCCGATTTTGTTGGCCGTGTCGCCATTGGCGGCGATCCGGTCGGCGCCCACCACCACGGCCTGGATCCTTCCCGATTGCATGAAGTACCCGGCCATGTTGTCGGTGATGAGCGTACAGGGGATGTTTTCCCGGACCATCTCCCAGGAGGTGAGGCGCGCCCCTTGCAGAAAAGGCCGGGTCTCGTCGGCGAAGACCTGGATGCCCTTACCCGCCTCGACTGCCGCGCGGATGACCCCCAGCGCCGTTCCGTATCCGGCCGTGGCCAGGGCGCCGGCATTGCAGTGGGTCAGCACCGTCGAGCCTTGCGAGAGCAACTGCTGTCCGTGCCGGCCGATGCGCCGGTTGGTCTCGATGTCCTCCCGGTGCATCTCTTGGGCTTCCCTAGCCAGGGCGTCCTGAACTTCGGCCAGGGAACCGCAGTGGGCCCGGAACACCCGGTCCATCCGTTCAATGGCCCAGAACAGGTTCCTGGCGGTGGGCCGGGTCACCCGGATGGTTTCGCAAATCCCGTGCCATTCCGATTCCAGGTCCTCCTCGGACGTCAGGTTCTTCACCCCCAGCGCCAAACCCATGGCGGTGGCCACGCCGATGGCGGGGGCTCCCCGGATCACCATGCTCCGGATGGCCTCGGCCACCCCGTCGACGGTGGTGTAGGTGTTGTAGATCTCCTGGGTCGGAAGCAGGCGCTGGTCGATCATGACCACGCCCTCGTCGGTCCATTCGATTGTACGAATCATGGGCACAAGTTACACCAAGCCCCGGAAGCCGGCAACGGAGGGAAAGCAGGAAAGAGGAAAGGGGAAAGAGGAAAAAGAGTGAAGAAGGTGGCGATTGTACGGTGGTGGAGAGAACCAACAACGTAGCTTGTCAGGGACGCCCGAGCCACATACTTCAAAACCGACCGACCTGCCCCGTAGTCGACCAACACCGGCTTCTTATCTCTGTCCTCTCTCCTCGTTTCTCTTTCCTCTCCGGCTCTTGTGGAGTCCGAAGTCGAAGCGCAGAATGTTAGCGGTTCATCGAGAG
The DNA here is from genome assembly GCA_965263035.1 of Acidobacteriota bacterium. GTDB lineage: Bacteria > Acidobacteriota > UBA6911 > RPQK01 > JAJDTT01 > JAJDTT01. The sequence continues at coordinate 383,638 of OZ253580.1, read as the reverse complement.
GTGCCGAGTAGCGCCGATGTGGATGGGGTCATGGTGATGCGTCGATCCTTCTTATTTCTTATTGCCACCCTGACGGTCTGGTTTGCCTCGTCCCTCCAGGTGCGGCTCCTGGCCCGGGAACTGGAGCGATTCGAGCCCCAGGACGTCTTCGAGTTGGAATGGGCTTCCGATCCGCGTTTCACGCCGGACGGTGGTCGCGTGATCTACATGCGCAACTCCATGGACCTGATGACGGACCGGCGCCGGAGCAGCGTCTGGACCATCGATCTGGACGGAAGCGGTCATCGCCCGCTTCTCGCCGGAGGGGCCCGATATTCCTCTCCCCGCCTCTCGTCGGACGGGCGGCGGCTTCTCTACATCTCCGATGCCGAAGGGAGTCCGCAACTCTACGTGATGTGGATGGACACGCGGCAGACCTCCCGGCTCACCCATCTGACGCGGGCGCCTTCGAACCCGGCCTGGTCCCCGGATGGGAAGTGGATCGCGTTCACCCAATTCGTTCCCGGTAAACGGCAACCCATGGTGCAGCTGCCGTCCCCGCCGGAGGGCGCCAAATGGGCCCCTCTGCCCCGGGAAATCCAAAGTGTGCAATACCGCCGGGACGGCCAAGGCCTGGTGGAGGAGGGGAATGTCCAGCTCTTTCTCCTGAATGAGGACGGAGGCACACCCCGGCAGCTCACGCGAGGGGAATACAATTCGGGTCCACCGGTCTGGCTGCCCGAGAGCACCGGCATCCTGATCAGCTCCAATCGCTCCCCGAATTGGGAGTATGAGCCTCGGGAGTCGGAGATCCATGAAGTGTCCGTCACGGGTCAGATCCGGACCTTGACCCGGAGAAAGGGACCCGACTCGGACCCGGCCGTTTCGCCGGATGGCAAGATCATCGCCTACACCGGGTATGACGACCAGGGATTGAGCTACGCCAACAGCGTCCTCTACGTCATGGACCGGGATGGCGGACGGCCGCGGGCACTGACTCGGGACCTGGACCGTTCCGTCTCCAGTCCCCAGTGGCATCCCGACGGCAAGAGCATCTATGTCCAATACGGCCACCAGGGCTCGACTCGGGTGGCGCTGGTCAGCCTCGACGGCGAGATCGAGACGGTGGTCACGAACCTGGGCGGCCTCTCCCTGGGGCGGCCCTATGGAGCAGGAGCCTTTCGCGCCGGAAAGGAGGGGATTGTCTACACGGCCGCATCGACCCAGAGACCACCGGACGTGGGTTTCGCCCCAGCCACGGGTCGAGCCCGCCGCCTGACCCGTTTGAACGAAGACCTGCTGGTCCACAAGGCGCTTGGCCCGGTGGAACAGGTCACCTATTCGTCCTCGGCGGATGGCCGTCGCATCGATGGCTGGATCATCAGGCCGCCCGACTTCGACCCGTCTCGGAAGTATCCTCTGATCCTGGAGATCCATGGAGGTCCCTACGCCTACTACGGGCCCTACTTCAGTGCCGAGCTCCAGCTGATGGCCTCGGCAGGGTACGTCGTGCTCTATACGAATCCCCGCGGCAGCACCGGTTACGGCGCCCAGTTCGCCAACCTCATCCACCAGAACTATCCGAGCCAGGACTACGACGATCTGATTGCGGGCGTGGACTTCGTGCTGGAGAAGGGCTACGTCGATCCGAACAACCTGTTCGTCACCGGCGGATCGGGAGGAGGCGTGCTCACCGCCTGGATCGTGGGTAAAACCGGCCGTTTCCGGGCGGCGGTGGCCTCCAAACCGGTCATCAACTGGATCAGCATCAGCGGAACCAGCGACATCTATGTCACCTTCAGCAAGTATTGGATGCCGGCTCCGGTGTGGGAGGGATTCGAAACCTATTGGAAGTATTCGCCGCTCTCCCTGGTGGGAAACGTCACGACGCCCACCATGCTGCTCACCGGAGAGTCGGACCTGCGGACACCCATCTCGGAGACGGAACAGTACTATCAGGCCCTCAAGCTGCGGAAGGTGGACACGGCCATGGTGCGGATTCCCGGGGCGTCCCACGGCATCGCCCAGCGTCCCAGCCATATGGTCGCCAAGGTCAGCTATATCCTGGCCTGGTTCGAGAAGTATCGCGCCGGCGCCGGAGAGGCTGGGGGAGGAAGCCGCCCATGAGGACCAAGGCCGCGTATTCGCTTCAGGCGGGCCGCCTGGAGATCGGGGAAGTGGAGCTGGCGCCGCCGCAGCCCACCGAGGTCCTGATCCGGATGCGGGCCGCGGGGGTCTGCCACTCCGACCTCCACACCTACAAGGGGGAACTCCGGGCCACTCCTCCCCTGGTCATCGGACACGAGGGAGCCGGAGTGGTGGAGGCGGTGGGCAGCCGGGTCCAGTCGGTTCGGGCGGGCGACCGGGTCATGGTGAACTGGCTGCCGGCCTGTGAGAGGTGTCCCACCTGTCTGAGCGGCCGCCACAATCTGTGCGAACGTCTGCCTGAGACCACCTTCAAGGCCATGATGCTGGATGGGACGTCCCGCCTGAGCACGCTGGATGGGACCATGCTCAAGCACATGGTGGGAGCGGCCACCATGTCGGAATATGCCGTCATCGACGAGGCCAGCGCCGTTCCCTTTCCCGACGACGTCCCTTTCGAGGCGGCGGCGGTGGCCGGGTGCGCGGCGGCCACCGGAGTCGGTGCCGTCATCAACACGGCCCGGGCCCGGCCCGGCCTGCCGGCGGCTGTCATCGGCTGCGGCGGCGTGGGCCTGTGCATCGTCCAGGGTTGCCGTCTGGCCGGGTGCAACCCTATCGTGGCCCTGGACCTGGTGGACCGCAAGCTGCAGTTCGCCCGCCAAATGGGCGCCACCCACACCATCGACGCGGGAAGTGAGGACGCCCTGGAGCGCCTGCGCCAGATCACCGGAGGCGGGGCCGAGTACGTGTTCGACAGCGTCGGCTCGCCGCGGACCGTTCCCCAGGCCCTGGAGGCTGCCCGTCCGGGAGGCACTGCCACTATCGTCGGGTTGTACGGCTTCAAGGAGGAGGTCCCCATTTCTTCCGCCACCCTGGTCTTGCAGAACAAGCGGCTCCTGGGCTCCTTCGTGGGCTCGGTCCGGCCGCGCCTGGATCTGCCCAGGTTGATCGAACTGTACCGGGCGGGACGGCTCCAACTGGACGAGTTGATTACCCGGCGTTATACCCTGGAGCAGTTGCCCCAGGCCTTCGAGGACATGGAGACGGGCCGAGTGGCGAGGGGAGTGATCGTCTTCGCGTCGGACCCGGGCGCGGCCGGAGCTTCGGGTTGACCCACACGGCTCGCGCTGTAGATGGAGTCATTCATTTCATGAAAGTCGTCATCGCTCACAGAATCGGACCCGATTTTGTCGAAGACTTGAGGAAGAACTTCCCGCAGGTCGAATTTCGAACCGCCTACACACCGGAAGAACAGCTGCGGGAGGCCCCCGATGCCGAAGTCCAGTTCGGTGTGATCACGGGGGAAGCCCTTGAGGCCGCTCGCAAGCTCCGTTGGTTTCACTTCGTGGGGATCGGCTTTGACCATGTTCTCAGCAGTGCCCCAGGGCTTGTCGAAAGCGACGTGGTGATGACCAACGCCCGGGAGACCCACGTCATCGCAATGGCGGACCACGCACTGGCCATGGTTCTGGCCTTCGCCCACCGCGTCCCCGACCTGGTGGAAGACCAACGGGTGTGCCGCTGGGACACCAACAAATATTTCGGCGCCATGACCGAGCTGGCCGGCACCACCCTGGGGATCCTGGCCATGGGCGACATCGGAAAGGCCGTGGCCCAGCGGGCCGCCGGATTCGACATGGAAGTCTACGGCGTGGACGTCGTGCAGATGGAGCCCCCGCCCGGCGTGCGGGAGGTGTGGGGCCTCGACCGCCTGGACGACATGCTGGCCCTCAGCGACTGGTTCGTGGTGACGGCGCCGCTGGTCGAATCCACGCGTGGGCTGATCGACGCCGGCCGCCTGGATCGTCTGAAGCGGGGTGCCCGCCTGATCGTGGTTTCGCGTGGGGGGATCGTCGACGAGGACGCCCTGGCCGAGGCGATTTGCTCCGGACACCTGGGCGGCGCCGCGTTGGACGCCACCGACCCCGAGCCGCCGGTCCCGGAGAGTCCGCTCTGGGATCTGCCCAACGTGATCATCTCGCCCCACGTCTCGGCCGACTCCCCCCAGATGTGGGAGCGCCGCCGGGAGATCTTCAAGGAGAACCTGAAGCGCTACCTGGCCGGAGAACCGCTGCGGTTCGTCTGCGACAAGGCGAGGGGATTTTGATGAGGACAGGGAACGGTCATATCGAGAGCTAGCCCGAATGAGGTTGACGGAGGAACAGAAGGCCGTCCTGGGAGGTGAGCGTGGAGACCTTCTGGCCAGATATCTCGAATGGTCGATCCTTTGGGGAGAGGCGTTGGGCGCCACTCGGCTCGTGCCCGTCACCAACGTCCACTGCATCCTGCGCACGCCTTGCCTGAAGGGAATTTCGGAGCGGACGCTGGACACCTACCTGGACGAGTTTCGAGAGCTCTGCAGCCACCGGGTCAAGTGCATCACCATGACCCACGCCAACTGCACCGACCTGGCCGCCCTGCGGGAGAAGGGCCTGACGGAAAAAGAGTTGAGCTTCCAGCAGGAGCTGCATGCCATGGCCGCTCGCGCCGGGGTGCGGACCACCTGGTCCTGTGCTCCGTACCAAGTGGGAGCGGTTCCCAAGTTCGGCGAGATCTGCGCCTGGACTGAGTCTTCGGCGGTGGTCTACTCTAACGCCATGATGGGAGCCCGTACCAACCGCAACGGCATGGAGAGCTCGCTGGCCGCGGCTTTCCTGGGTTGGGTTCCCGAGTTCGGCGTCCTCCTGGACCAATATCGCAAGGCGGCAGTGCGGGTGGAGCTCCAGGTGGAGATGAATTCGGTCAGCGACTGGGGCGCCCTCGGCTACTACGTGGGGGAGAAAGCCGGCTCGCGAATTCCGGTGTTCGAGGGGATCGAGGAGATCGCGCCCGCCGAGGCGAAGCAACTCTCCGCCTCGTTGCCTTACGCCGGCCGCGGCACCACCATGTTCCATATCGCCGGCTTGACTCCCGAGGCCCCCACGGTGGATGAAGCCCTGGACCCGCACCAGCCCGTCGAATCGCTGACCTTCGACCGGGTCGATCTCCGGACCACGTACCGGAAGATGAACCGGATGGAGAAGGGAGAGCCCATCGACACGGTGGCTCTGGGTTGTCCCTTCAGTTCCCTGGACGAGCTCCGGGAGATCTCCCGGGTGTTGGCCCGCCAGCGGGTGGCTCCGGGAGTGAAGCTGATCGTCTGCACCTCCCGGGACACGCTGGTCGACGCCCAACGGCTGGGCTACGCCGGGGTGATCGAGGAGTCGGGAGGGCACATCCTCTCGGATATCTGTCCCGGCGCCCTGGGGCATGCGCGTCCGCGCAATTACGTCTCCAACTCCTTCAAGCAGGCGTTCTACGGCCGCAGCGCGTTGGCCTCGCGCACCGGGGTCCTGCCCCTTGAGGGCTGCATCGATGCGGCCGTCACGGGAAGGTGGCTCGTCTGAAAGAGAAACAGGTCATCCGCGGGAAGAGGATCGTACCGGGACAGGCCACGGGCCGGGCCATGGTGAGCGACACGCCTCTCTGTTTCCGGTCGGAATTCGATCCGGCCAGCGGCAAGGTGATCGACGTTGAGCATCCGCTCTACGACCGGAACCTGTCGGGAAGGGTGCTGGTCATGCCCTCGGGCACCGGCTCGTCGGGCAACACCATGCACGTCCGGGTCGCCGGCATGGAGGGAACGGCCCCGGCCGCCCTCATCAACCTGGAGGCGGACCCGCCTTCGGTGCTTGGGTGCGTCATCGCCGGGATCCCCGTGATTCAGGTCGAACCCGCGGACCTGAGCTGGATCGCAGACGGGGACTGGGTGGAAGTCGATTCCGACCGGGAGACCGTCCGCGTTTACGAACCTCAGTGACGAAAGTCGGATTGCACCCCGATTGGGTGTAGGAGGAATCAATCATGAGAGCTTGGACTTTGCTTCTGATGGGACTCAGTTTGGCCGGAACCGCCTGGGGCCAGGAAAAGGAGAAGTTTCTCACCATCAGTTGGGGCGATGTGATCCACATGGCGACAGGGGTGGCCAAGCTGGACACCCCCGAGAAGGTGTTGGAGGCGACCCGGAACTGGAAGCGGAACGGCATCGACAAGGTCCTGTTCCGCGTCGACGACTTCCGGGTGGTTCTGTATGCCGACATCACCGTGGACGGAAAGAACGAGTACCTGCGGGAGTGGATCAAGATCACCCGGCGGGCCTGGAAGGAGGGGCTCGTCAAGACCGCCGTGGATGCGCTGAAGGCCGCGGGAATCGAGGTCTTCATGTGGATCGCACCCACCGACGAGGGGCGGCCTCCGGACGTGAACGTGTTCGACTTCGGTCCCACCGGGCGGGCCTTCTGGCCGTGGCACTCCAAGTTCACCAAGGCGAACCCGCGGTTCCTGGTCCACGACCGGAGCCTGACCACCAACGGCCGCAAGTACCAGTGGCACGTCATGGAGTACGCCTACCCCGAGGTGCGCGACTACATGATCAACAAGATCATCCGGACCTTTTCGGACGGGTTCGATTTCGACGGGGTCTTTCTGAGCATCCGGTCCCACGGCCTGCCGCCGGACCACGCGGATCAATACGGTTTCAACGAGCCCATCGTGGAGGAGTACAAGCGCCGTTACGGCCGGGACATCATGCGGCAGGACTTCGACGTGGAAAAGTGGCGCGAGCTCCGGGGCGAGTACCTCACCCTCTTTCTCCGGGAGTTGAAGGCTCACCTGAAGACGAAGGGACAGAAGCTCTCCATCGGCGTCCAGCAGGGTGAGCACATCGGGCCTCCCTTCGGAAACATGAGGATCCAATGGCGGCGGTGGATCCAGGAGGGAATCATCGACGACCTGGTCCTGGGCCACATCACCCGGGTCCGTTCGCGCTATCCGGAACGCATCCAGCGCACCTGGGGGTACCTGCAGAATCAGGAGACCGGCCTCGGGCTGCCCCAGTTGGTGCACGCCATTCGCAGGGACTACGGTCCTCTCTGCCAGAAATACGGGGTCAAGCTGTACGTGGAGCCGGGCAACTTCTACCGGTCCCATGAGCACCCGTCGGTGGGACGGGCCGGTGCCGCTCCCGAGGTCCAGAAACGGCTCCGCCAACAACTGGAGGCGCTGCCCCAGGTGACGGGGCTGCCGGCGAATTACAGGGAAGTGACGAACCCGAAGGAGCCATGACCCCCGACTCGGTCACGGCTGGCGAGACTCCAATTGAACGCCGGTCGTCGACTCAAGATAAAATCATTTTCGGCACATACTCAGCGGCCGGTTGAGAACTTCGGGCTAGGAGTCTGTGCGGTAGAAATGATCGTAGCGAGAAAGTGGGGAATCGAGGCCAGATTTTCTCGATTTGGAGGTGCATAGTTGTTCTATTCGCCGAGAAATCGAGGAAATATGGACCGATTCTACCGCTTTCGCAGTAGCTCAATTTCTGCGGCGCAGGCTCCTGGACCGGGGTGCCGAGTACGAACATGAAGTTCTTCAGACTGCTCGCCAGGAATCTGTTCCGAAACAAGCTCAGGACTCTGTTGACGACGAGTAGCATCGGAGCATCGATTTTCCTGGTGGCCACTCTGATGACGGTGCTCGACGAGTTGAGCAGTCCACCCGAGACCCCGGACTCGGCCTTGCGGCTCATCGTCCGGCACAAGATCTCCCTGTTCAACACGCTGCCCACCTCCTATCGGGAAAAAATCGCCGCCGTCGACGGTGTGGAAGCCGTGATCGGATCGATGTGGTTTGGCGGCCTCTTTAACCATAACGGCACTGAGGTCAGCTTGGCGCAGTTTGCCTCCGATACTGACGATTTCTTTCGGGTCTATCCCGATATCATCGTTCCCGACGAGCAGAAAGAAGCCTTTCTGCAGGATCGTTCCGGTGCGCTGGTGGGCAAAGTCGTGGCCGACCGGTTCGGCTGGCAGCTGGGGCAGACGATTCATACCGGCAGCAATCTCTTCCCGACCGAAATGGAGTTGAAGATCCGCGCCATCTACCAGGGCGGGGGCGATGAGGGCGGCAGCATCTATTTCCATTGGGATTACTTCAATGAAACGTTGGACGACAGAGGCGTTACCGGGACCTTCACGATCCGGGCCTCTTCAGCCGAGATGTTGTCGGCCATCGCCGAGGACGTGGACGGCCTCTTCAAGAACTCGATGGCTCCCACCAAGACTGAAACTGAGAAAGCCTTCATCATGGGGTTTGTCTCCATGCTGGGGAACGTCCAGTTTCTGATCAGCAGCATCTGTCTGGCCGTGATCTTTGCCGTCAGTCTGGTAGCGGCGAACACCATGGCCATGTCCATCCGCGAGCGCGTACGGGAGATTGGGATTCTCAAGACCCTGGGTTTCCGGAAGGCGCAGGTTTTGGGTTTGTTGTTGAGTGAGTCGCTTTTCTTGGCAATGAGCGGAGCAGGCTTCGGCGCGCTGAGCGCTCGCCTGATTTTCCAGTACGTGCCGATGCAGGCCATCAGCAACGGGTTCATCCAGAATTTCGAAGTCCAATTCTCCACGATCGCGGTCTGCATTTTGATTGGAGCCGTGATCGGACTACTCGCCGCCGGCCTGCCCGCTTGGCAGGCGGCCCGGCGTCCGACTCTCGCAGCATTGCAAAGTGTGGGCTAGCGGTTCGTGGTGAAGGACGGACGCAGCACCAAGACGGCGGTTGGAACACGGTTCGTAACCGGCGCGGATAGAGCGTGATGAAGATCCCCATTCGATACAACCTGCGGAGTCTCTGGGTAAGGCGAGTCGGCACCCTGATGACCGCATTGGGAATTGGGTTCACAGTGGCCATTCTGGTCGCGATGATGGCCCTCATCGAAGGCCTCGACTCGACCTTCGTCAACACCGGAAACCCCAATGACCTGGTGGTCATTCGGCAAGGTTCCCAGAACGAGACCAACAGCTATCTGGACCGGAACCTCTTTCCGAAGGTCCGCTTTCTGCCGGAGGTGGCTCGCGACGAAGACGATGAGCCGTGGGCTTCCGGCGAGCTCATCGTCGTCATCAATCATGAGCGCATTGCGGGAGCAAACGAGACTTCGAACATTGTCGTGCGCGGCACCGGCAACCGGGGCTTCGAAATGCGGCCGGAAGTCCGGATCGTCGAGGGACGGCGCCATGCAAAAGGCGTGCGGGAACTGATCGTGAGCCGTTCACTGTCGCGTCGCTTCAAGAACATGAAGCTGGGCGATACCTTGGCCATCGCGCAGACTGAATGGTCCGTGGTGGGTATTTTCGATGCTGGTGGCACGGCCTACGATTCCGAAATCTGGGGGGACTACGACGAGATTGCGTTAGCCTGGAATCGACCGATCTACACCTCTTTCCTGGTGCGCGCCAATAATGCACAGGCTCGAGCGGCTCTGGCGAAACGGATCGAGGAGGATCGGAACATCGAACTGCAAGCCATTCCCCAAACCGAATATTACGAGGGACAGACGATATCCTCCGTGGGACTCAAGGCGTTGGGCATCTTCATCGCGGTGGTCATGGGAATCGGTTCCTGCTTTGCCGCCATGAACATGATGTACGGTACCGTCATGGCCCGGTTCAAAGAGATTGGGACCTTGCGGGCACTGGGATTTCGCAGACGGAGCATCCTGGCATCCTTCCTGGCGGAGTCCGTTTTTCTGGCGTTGCTGGGAGGAGTCGTGGGTTGTGTCATGGCCCTGCCGGTCCACGGCATTACCACGGGGACCACGAATTTCGCCAGTTTCAGCGAAGTCTTGTTCCATTTTCGAATCACTCCCGAAATTCTCTTCAAAGCGATTCTATTCGTCAGCCTGGTGGGGATTGCCGGTGGCTTGCTCCCGGCGGCACGAGCCGCCCGGGTGCGCTTGATCGATGTGATGCGAGACTGATGGAAAAAGATTTGAAAGCGTTGCGCATCGACCGCAACCGCCGGCGTTCCAGGCCGTCCCCCAACTTGTGGCTGATCGGACTGGCGGCCTTCCTGGCGGGCGCCGTCCTGACTGCGCTGCTTTTCCACAACCTTTCCCGGCAGACGCCCGATGCGGCGCGGGCCGAGGTCCGGGCGGACCCGGCCACGGTTGCCCCTGCCGGTGCTGCGGCCGATGGGGCGTCGGATCGGGAAGGGCCGTTGCTGATCGTCTCGGGCTACATCGTCCCTCATCACCGGATCGAAGTCAGTTCCCGAATTATGGGGAAGGTCGCCTGGGTCGGAGTCGATAAATCGGATCGAGTCGAAAAGGGCCAATTGCTGGTCCGGCTGGAGGACGCCGAATTCCGAGCCCAACTCCAGCAGGCAGAAGCCGATTCTCACTCGGCACGGGCCCGCCTCACCGAACTGGAAACCGGGTCACGGCCGGAAGAGATTGAGATCGCACAGGCGGAGCTGGAAAGAAGCCGTGCCGAATTCGACATCGCCGATCTCGAGTATCGTCGCTTCAGCCAACTCATCGAAAGTGGTGTCATCGCTCAACAACGGGTCGACAATGCCCGGTCTCGCCGCGACATGGCCAAGGCCGCCGTTGCCGTCGCCGAGAAAAACCACCGGCTCCTGGAGATCGGCCCCCGAACCGAGCGGATCCAGGCTGCCCGTGCCGAGCTCGAGCGAAGCCAGGCGGCCATCCGGTACTGGCAAACCCAACTGCAGGAGACGGAGATCCGGGCACCCGTCAGCGGCACCATTCTGGAACGAGTCGTTGAAGTCGGTGAAATGGTCTCGGCCTACTTTATGGGGGGAGCCGTCCTGGTGGCGTTGGCGGATCTGCGGGATCTGCAGGCGGAGCTGGATATCAGCCAATCCGATTTATACGACAACCAAGGGAATTATACAACATCCGTCCGACCTTGTAAAACGGGAATTTCGAGGGGGTGGGAGAGGGGCCGGGTGTTAATAGCCGACCCCGACTAGATCTTACTAGGGAATGGGTTTCAACTGTGCCGGGTTCTCCCTTCTCTCATCGCCCACCCGATGGTATTCTGGAGGCGGGTCTGGCGGGGTCAGTGGACCAACTCTTGCCGATGGCCGCAAAGGGAAAGGGCTGACTCGCACCAATTATATGCTGTTCCGTACAGGAATAGGTTTTGGAAGCAATATTCGCGCAGCCTGTTTGGCAAGACTCTGTCGATACCGTAGAGACCTCTCCTCATCGTCAGGCCATCCCACGATGTGCGAGTGGTCCTTCGGAATCTCATCATCGTCAACGGATAGTCCAATGTTCTGAATCTGTCGGTAGGTCAATTCCGCCCAACCGTATAAGTTCCTAGAGTCACGATGTGATCTTGCGACTCCGACCCCTACCGATACGACCTCTTTGCAAGTCTTGTCCTGAATCCGAAAGACAGAAACCTTCCTATGCTTATCTGGCCGGAATAGCTTCGGCAACGTTCGGCTCGGCGTTATCTGCTTTCTGAATACTGCAAATCGAGCAAGGGCTGAATCCCGTCCACTCACTGCTCAAATACTCTGTTGAGTGCCGCCGCAATAGGAGTCGGAATCGAGCCTTCCCATCTCACTTTGCCTTCACCCACGTCCTCACGAACGGAATAAGCAAAACCAAGCTCTCCTGAAGGGAGAATCAGGATGTTCAACATGGCTTCCGTCTCCAGCACCCACTCGAAGTCGATAGAGCCGAACGGGGTAGCATCGATGTCAAGTCCGGTCGTAAGAGCATGGGGGGGCAGATTCGCCACGAGATTACGAGCAATCACGACCGATTCCGAGGGGACCCGGTCTGCGCCTTCACCGTCCCAATCATCCATGGCGCAGTCCTCTGAAATCTCCTCGACCATCCGAAGAGCCCCTTCGTTAGGTGGGCCCTCAATCGGGTCTCTCGGCTCCTTGGGGTAATCGGTCGCTGACTTCATAATCACTTCCGGGGCGGTCAGTGATTCCGGACCCGACCCGTCCACCCTATGTGATATATGATTTCCGTAGAGCGGACACACGGCCACGAACGACCCCACTAGCAAGAATACTGTCGGAAGGGAGGAAGCATCCGCCGTAGATTTGGGCATCTTGTATTCTTTGGTCATCGGACCTCCTTTTCTGTCCGGCTGCTTACACTGGGGTAGAAGGGAATTGATCAATCTCGTTCGCTTTCTGCGCGAACCAGTCCGCAACATCGCGCACCAGACTGCGTGGAATAACAAATCGAACCTGGACCTCACGGATGATCGGAGATGCCTTCCGGGGTTTGTTTTCTTCCTTGTACCGACCTGTCTGACCCTCAATCTGCTGGAGAAAATTCTGTCCAGGCTCGGGGTCGGGCATCTGTTCAGCATAAATCGAGACGTGAAGATCCCCCCTGGGTATGAGGCCCCCGAACACTCCGTGATATGGTACCAAACGAGATTCCTTTGCGTGAACCCACTGAATAGGTATCTTTTCGGGTGGCTTCAATTTTGAACCGGAACCGTTGATCGTTCTTCTTTGTTTCTTCAAAACTACCCTCCTCCCATGGTAGAACGGTCAATTTCCGCTGATTCTATGCGCCGGGATTGTAATGGTCAAACCGGACTCCAGCCGAATCACGCTGTCGGGAAGCGATCCTGATCCGCCGCTGCTCTGAGTGTCCGTTGGTCCCTTCCTCCAGGGCCGAGCCCGGAGAGTTTCTGCGCCAGATTCAAATTAGGACACTACCCCCCTCCGGGACATAGGGCTCGTCCAGCCCGAACCACGCGGCCGCGAAGTCGCTGACCTTCCGCCTGCGCGGCCTCCCCAGGCGCTCCCGCTGCTCGGGAGCGGCCAGGGCCCGCCGGATGGACTCCGACTTCCTCTGCCGGACCTCCGGCCGGTTCTGGGCCTCCCTCAAAGCGGCGCTGGCCCTTTCCCGGTAGGCCGGGTCCCGCCAGAGTTTCGTGGTGATCCTCCGGCGCTTGGCCCGGAGGTCGGGTTTCGAGTGGGCCCGCTTGATGGCGGCGGACCGCTTGGCCCGGAACTCCGGGTCGGCCCACAGCCTCCGCATCCGCTCCGCGGTCTCGGGGTTCTTCGCCATCAGGTCGGGGGAAAACGGGGAGGGGGTCGCCCCCCTCCCCAACCGAAAAAGGAGAATGCTGTGGGTAGGTTCTTGTTGACGGAGCACCTTTCCCATGCCTCCGGCGGCGAGTGGCCGCAAGCCTCATTCCTCATTCCATGCCGGTGAGCCTCCGGGCCTCGTCGAGCGGAACCCCGGCCTTGACCATCTGGCCCAGTGCCCGGGCGCGGCCCGCCAGGTCGCTGGCGTTCAGGCCGCTCATGTCGATCTCGGGGTCGAGCCCGACCCGCTCCAACTCCGCCGAGATCAACCCGACGACCGGGGAGACGGTGGTCCAGAGGAACTGGCGCAGGCCCTCCCTGGCGCTGTTGGCCGTGGACGGTGCCACCATGCTCGGGGGAAGGCCGGCAGCCTCCAGCAGGTCACGTCGCAGTGGTTCCCGGGCCGCTACCGTTCCCTCCGAGGGTGCCGGCCCGATCCGTCTCGGGTTCCAGGTCGTCCGGCCGGACTGACCCTCTCCCGGCAGGCCGAGTTCCGAGTGCTCCACCAGCAGCGTCTTGCCGTTGAGTCCGAGCAGCGCCGAATTCAGGTTCTCGTCGGTGGGGTCCGGCACGGGCAAAATGTCCCCGATCGGTCCCTGGTGGCTCTTGCGGAGTGACGCCTCGATCGCCCTCAGCGCGTCCCTGGTGGCCGCGGAGCGGGCCAGGGGGCTCGTGCCCTCCCATGGCCGGTCCGGGGTGCTGCCGATCCGCACGTGGAGGACCCGTTTGGAATGGGCGTCCTTGAGGATCGTCCCATCCGGCACCGAGAGGGTGAGCTTGTAGGTCCACCGGCTCTGGGCCGCCGACTTGCCCGACAGGTCCCACTGGGAGACCGGCATCAGGCCGGACCCCATGGACTTCCACCAGACCGACTCGCCGGTGAGCAGCAGGGAGCGCCCGATCATCGCCAGTTGCGCCGGACTGAGGACCGATGACCGTCCAGCAGCCAGGGACCTCTCCCAGATCCCGCAGGCCGCCTCGACGGTGGCCAGCAGGTCCGCGTTGGCATCCCCCCCGGCCCGGGCCTGGAGACCGGCCACGATCAGTTCCGAGTAGCTTGTGGAGCGCTGCTCCCACGGTAGCCGGACCTCCCGGCCTTGGAACCTCATTCGTCGTCCTCCTCGACCACGGCGGATCGCCGGGTTCGGAACTGGTCGATCAGATGGGCGCACCCGCTGTTGACCATCGCGTTCCCCCTGGACCGTACCGGGTCGGTGTCGAACAAGTACGCGGACAGGCGAATCACGGCCTCGTCCTCCACGTCCGTGTCGAGGTCGCCCTCGCCGACGTGCTTCTCGACCAAGGCGACGGAAACGGCCAGGATTCGCGTCAGGACGGCCGTCTGGCCCGATGGCAGGCTATCCCCCTCGTCGGCGACGATGCGTAGGGCCAGGGCCAACTGGGAGGCATTCACAGCCATATCTGGTACCCCCGCTTGGCCCGGAGCTCGGCCCGCCCCTGCTGGTACTCGGGGGTCGCCGTCATGGCCGCCGCGTCCACCAGGGCACGGGTGAGCTCCCTGACCCCGCCCTTGGTCCGGTTCTCACTCAAGGCGATGAACTCGACGCTCATCCCCGTCTTGCCCTCCCGGACGGCCCGGACCATCCGCTCGGTGGCCTTGGCCGCGATCCTGATCTCTCCGTTCGGGGACCTCACGGGGTAGGTCCGGCTCTCCTCCGTCCCGTCGTGGCCGACCTTGATCCCGATGCCGTTCTCCGGCCAGGTGACGCTCCCGGGGGCGAACAACTCGGCCCGGCCACCGGTGGCGGCCCGTCCCTCTTGGACGATCGTCCCGTGGAGCATGGGCCCGTTGCGGCCTTCCCTCAGTTCCATCTCGACGTTTCGATGAATCTTCTCCACCATGTCTACCTCCTCCCGGAGCGCCGGGACGCCAGCCCGTATTTCTTCGCGACGATCCGCGCCGCAACCGGGCTCCGGGCGTACCACTTGGCGAGGGCGTTGTCGCACTCGTCGAGCAGGTACTTCCGGCCGTCCCCGTCCTCGACGATCTCCCAGCCGTCCGGTACGGACGCCTTGGGGATGACCAGCCGATCCAGGGCCGTATCCAAGCCGGGGTCCTCGGTCCGTATCCGCCCGATCCTCCCGCCGGCACGCTCCACGACCTGCTGGACGCGGGTGATGGCCTCCGGTGAGGAGTTGGCGATGGTGAACCAAGCCGGCAGGTTCTCCCTGGCTGCGAAGGCCAAGGTGCTCCACTTGGCGAATTGGGCCGCCCGCAATCCGGGTTCTCCCAAGAGGCGAACCCGG
The DNA here is from genome assembly GCA_965263035.1 of Acidobacteriota bacterium. Classification (GTDB taxonomy): domain Bacteria; phylum Acidobacteriota; class UBA6911; order RPQK01; family JAJDTT01; genus JAJDTT01. The sequence goes on along the minus strand of OZ253580.1, from coordinate 368,335 downwards.
TAACGGCCCTCTGGGTCCCGCTCGACGTTGGTCAACGCAGCCCAAATCGGCGTGGTGTCGAGGATGATCTCGCCATCCCCAACGTTCCGCCTTAACCACTGCGACTTGCCCGCGCCGGCGGGACCCCTCAGGATGCTGATTGGCATCACGCGGCCAGTCTGAACGAGTCCTGCACGAATGCGCCGGACCGAAGCAGGACGACCCCGCCGACCAGGACGATCCCGGTCACGACGATCTGGCCCTTGCCAGCCTCGGTGTACGGGTCGCGGATCAACTCCAAGCCGCTCCAGACGGGAGCCACGGCCACCCGGTCGCCTGCCGGGTTGGACCGACGGATGATGACCTGCTGGACGTTGCTCGCCGGGTCCGCGATCCGCCTCGTGGCCCGCACCCCGCCGAACGACGTGCGCAGGTACTCGGCTGCCGAGCGGTCCCCACGGACTGCCGCGCCACCGAAAGTGGCAGCCATGTGCCGGAGCGTTTGCCGACCGACGAGACCGCGCACGTCCGTTTCCTGGACAGCGTGCAACCCGTCGATGTGCGAGGCGAAGGCAGTGACGTATCGGACAAAGCTCTCCGCCGAAGCAGCCGGGGCCGTGGGGTTGGTGAGCTGCTCAAGGATGCCGTTCAGGTGCGGTGCGGTGCCGTTGACGACCTGCTTGTCCAGTTCGTCGCTCAGGACGCTGGACAGGTTGGACCGGAGGGACTCCTCGAGGCCCGACATCTTGGCGATGTCCTCCTTGCGGATCTTGAACGAGCCGGTGAGCCGCCGAGGGTCGGCGTCGGTGACGGTGAACGCGCCCGCCGTCTCCGCGGCTGCCGCGTCCTCGGCCTTGGGTCCGCCGGTCAGGCTGGTGCTCAGCACCGGGAAGGACTGGATGCCCGTTCCGACCGTGGGCATGGCGATTCCCAGCCACGGCGCAACCGACCGGTCGAAGAGGGCCGGAACGATCCGAGCCGTGGTCTTGTTCACGTCGCCGTCGGCCGGGCCCGGAGTGACCGCTCGCTGCTCCCGGCTCCGGGTCTCGAACAGGTCCAGCGGGACCAGTCCGGGGCAGCCCAGGGAGTCGGCATACTCGGCCTCCGCGCCGTCAACCTCCCTGCCGAGAACCGCCGCCCTGACGAACCGATGGAACCGGGACTTGGACCGCAGCTCCAGGCGGTCCCGCTCCTCGCGGTCCGGGGTCTTGGCGATGGACTCGTCGTCCTCGTCCTTGGCCAGGGCCTCCCGGAGTTCCCCCTCCGCGTCCAGGGACTGCTTTCGCAGGGTCTCCAGGGTCTCGGAATTCGGCTCGGACTTGGCCTGCTCCATGTTGATCTTGGTGCGAATCTCGCTGGCTTTCAGCAGCGCCTCGCGTGTTTCTTTGGTCATGTCACTCCTCCATTTAGGTTCCCTTGATTCGAATGACGGCCCCGAGCTCCAGGGCCCGGGACGCTAGTATTCCGTCGATGAGGCAGGCTCCGTCTCCGGGCCAGTCCTCCCCCGCCCCGAGACCTTCCTGGGGGTCGGCCCCCTGGGTGAACATCAATGTCCCCTCAAGGCCGTCAGGCCGTTCGACGGGGTACTCCCCGACGACGAAGCCGGTAGCAGTCCACGCGTTCACGTGGCCGAACCGGAGCCCGACGAATTCGTGGTAGGCGTCCTGGGTCCGCACACGGGCCGACACGGTCAGCAATTGGACCGGGTCCCCGCCCTCCTCCAGCGTCCAGCCCGTCGGGGCCGTGAACGAGGGGACCTCGTCTGGTGGGGCGATCCGGTAGGCGACAAGCTCGACCTGCGTCCAGCGCCGCCGCCCGTCGGGGTCGGCGAACTTCTCGACATGCCACTCCCGGCCGTCCTCGTCGCTGAAGATCGAGTGGGTGGACAGGTCCCGGTGGCGTATGCGAAGCGTCTCGAAGCCGATCGGGTCCCCCACGTCCACGAGCACGGGGTCGCCCATGCGGGACAGGGTGTAGACCCGTTTCGTCCGGGGGGACGGCGCCTCTTCGGAGCCGCTGGCGGGGGAGATGAAACTGGGCGGGTCCGCGCTTTGCAGACGGTCCCCGTACGGCTCCCCCCGCAACCCCAGCGTCTCGACCCAAATCGAGAGCGAGTGGCTGCTGGGCTGCCCGCCGGTCAATGGGTGGAGCCGCCATATCCTACTCAAGTTAGGCACCGGCGAAGGCCCTCCACTCGGCCACGTCAGCCGGCAGGGGAACATGGGTGCGGAAGTGGCAGGTACGGCAGAGGGGCTGGAGGTTGGATTCGCACCAGGCTTCGCCGCCCTCGCGAACAGGGTGCTTGTGGTGGACCTCCAAGCGTCCGGCCCGCCCGCACTTACGGCAGCGCCAGCCGGCACGGTCGAGGACCGACAGGCGGAGGCGTCGCCACCGTCGCGACGAGTAGATTCGATCGTTGGCTTCTTTGCGGGTCAAGGCTCCCCCTCCCGGGTGGTCACGGCTAAAGAGGTGGCAGCCAATCAGCGGCGGCGGGCTCTCACATGCGGTTCAAATTGTCAAGCTCAAGTCATTATGCCATGAATTCTCCGGGTTAGCCCACCAAGGAGATCCTGGGCGTCCTGGCGGGCCTCCTGCGGGCGTTGGCGCCGGCGGCCAGCAGCCAACTCTGGGCCACGTCGTCCCGGGCCTTGTTGTTGCTCGACTTCCGCAGCCGGGAGTTCCCCGAATCGTCGTTGACGACGGTCGCGACCCTCAGGCTCGCCTCGACCAGGGCCCGGGAGCCAGCGGCCACCGAGAGCGGTCCGTCGAGGCACCCGCGACGGAGGCACCTTATGTCCTCCGTGCTGTTCGACCACCTGTTGATCCGTGGGACGATCGGGCATCCGGGGTTCGAGTCCTGCAACTCGGAGTACCTGAACCGGTCGCAGACGATGGCGGCGGGTCCCCATTCCCGCACGTGAGCCACCAGCAGGGAGACGGGCGGCACCCTGAGGCCTTCGGCCACGACGAGGGCGCCGATGTCGGCCAGCCGCCGATAGGTGCCCGGGGTCACCCCGTCCCGTTTCTCCTGCCGTTCGAGGTCCGGTATCCCGGGGGCCAGCGCGACCGCCTCCGTCCTGCCGCCCGGCCAGACGGCCACGGCACTCGACCAGGCCCGTCCGCCGCCCAAATCCACCCCGCAGACGGGGCGGCCCGAGCTCGGCGCCACGGGCCGGTCGAGCACCCGCCGCCAGTCGTCCACCGTCAAGAGCACCGCGGAGGAGTCCCCACGGGGGACGTTCAGCCGATCCGAGAGGAACGCCGCACGGAGCCGGGGATCGGTCCGGGCCTTGTCCCGCTCCTCCAACAGGACGGCCCTCGACTCGGCGAAGAGGCTCATGAGGGGATTCGCCCGGCGGATGTTCTGCCACTGGTCCCACCGGTCGGGGTCCCCCTGGTGAAATTGGACGTAGGTCAACCCCCGGGACCCCTCCCGGATCAAGGTCGGCCACCAGCTCTCGGGGTCCGGGGGGGCGGCGCCGCCGATACTTCGGGTGCCGATGTAGACGACCTTCAGCCGGGACCCCGGCTTGCCGATTGCCCCCTGGATCGACTCGAACATCGTCAGGCCGGCGGCGGCGTGCCAGGCGGCCGGCTCGTCGCAGACGACCAGCCGGGCCCGTACGATCCCGGAGGCCGATTTGCCGCTGGCGGGGAGGACCGTCAACTTGGTCCGCGAGCGGACGTGAAGGCATTGGGCGGCCTGTGTGTTCTCGGTGAAGCGGTACGCCAACGGGTCGTCCGGCATCATCGACCGGAAGATCCCGAACGTCGTCCTGACGGCCTGCTGGAGGCTGTTGGCGACGAGGTAGACGTCCTCGCCGTCGGCGAACAGCTTGTCTCCGGGGTCCATGACCCTCCGGCAAACGTGGGCGAGCAAGGTCGACTTCCCGTTCCCCCTCGGCATCGAGAGGACGGCGGTTCTGGTGCTTGGCCTTAGCAGATTGGACAGGAACCGGCGTTGGAACGGCCTGAGGTCTATCGAGGGGGGCCACTCGACCCGGCGGCGGCTCATGTGTGCGAAGACCCCCCACACGACCGCCCCCTGCTTTCCGGGGAGAATTCATAGGGGTCCCCTTGCCCTCGGCTGATACCACTGAGGGATTTGGCCGTAAATCCCGGGATTCGGCACGACGGCCTGAACAAGTCCATCATGTTCGACCTCCCTCCTTCCCCCTTAGCTCGGTGGTCTTGACCCAGACGGTGATTCGACGGGCGACATACTCTTTCTCTCTCTCGTTCCCCATTCCCCCTTAATCCCCATAATCCGAATATGCGGGGTTTGAGTGGGCGAGGATCTACCCCTCCCCGCCCGAAACCCGAAGGTTCCAAGACTTGCGAGGTGCAGATCCTTGCCCGGACCCTGATATGCAGGGGCCGTCGTGGGGCCGCGTTTCACTGCGTCAGCAGCCGCGACTAGACGGATTTCTCTGAGACCTGACGATCTCCCCTAGCCCGCTTCCGTCCGTGGATCTTGGGCTGCCGCTGCGGGATCTCCCCCCCAGTAACGGCGTGCTCGATTGGCGCTGGGTGCAAGTGGCCGTTGCCGACCGGTAAGCGTCTCGCCAATTTCATTGCGAAACCACTTTACCCCAACGGCACGACAGAAGGGGGAAAGGCCCCGGGAGGGAACCAAGATTGTGCAATGAAATCGGCGAGTTCCCGGGGCCACGAAACGGATCGCCGGGGGAAGGGTGGCGACCCGCATAGCCTATTATACTCCCTCCCGGCGGATCGGGGAGGGAGGCTATCAAATTCCCTCCCCAACCGAGAGGCAGCTTGTGGCCAGAAAAGGAGAAAATCGGCCACGCGAACAATCATATCGTGTTGCGGTGACAGCCCGCCGGGGGGTCTACTCGTCGAACGCCGAGAGGACGGCGGACCGGGCGGCCCGGGTCCCCTGCGTGTACCGCAGGACCATGCTCAGGTCGGACCACCGACCGGCCTCCGCGATGACGTGGGTCTCGTATCCCTCCCGGCTCAGGTGCTGGGCGAAGGACCTTCGCATCGAGTGGGAGCTGATCCCGGGAAACCCGGCGGCCTTGGCCCGGTCCCGGATGATCCTACCCGTGTGGACCTTGTGCATCGCCCTGTCCAGGACCTTCGGCGGCGCCCCGCCGATCCCGTTCGTCTGGATTGCCGGGAACACCGGTCCCGCTTCGATGCCGGCGAGGCGGAGCCACGCCGAGATCCGACGGGCTGCCGGCCTCGGGATGGGGACCGTCTTGCCGCGCCCGAACTGGTCGCTCTTGGACTGCCGGATCGAGAGGAGCCCGGTCCCGTCGTCCCGGAACTCCAGGTCCCGAACCTTGACGGCCGTGACCTCGGCGGACCTGAGCCCGCAGTAGAACGCGGCGGCGACCAGCGCCGCGTCCCGGATCGCCCAGACCGAGCCGTCCCGCTCCGCCGTCGAGATCACCCGCTCCACCTCGTCCCGGGTCAGGGGGTTGGCCTGTCCCTTGCCGCGTCCGGCGCCCTCCCGCCGGACGTGACGCCTCACGGCTTCCGTCTCCGGTCCGACGGGGTTCGGCTGCCTCAGGGCCTTGGCCCGGAACCTCGCGGCCGCCAGCACGGTCGAGATCGTGCTCGGGGCCTTCCCGTCCCGGTGGAGGCTCAACGCGTAGTCGGCCAAGAGCCCGTCGTCGAGGTCCCGGTCGTCGAGCCATTTGTCGAGCCCGCGCAACGCGGCCTTGTAGGTCTTGGAGGTGGAGTTGCTGACCGACAGGAAGCTGCGCTCCAACGTGGACCGCCGCAACGCGGCTGGCGTCTGGAGGACCTTGGCCGGGTCGGCGGCCCTCATCTCCCGCATCTGCTCGTCCGAGAACAGGCAGCCCCGCCTGCCGGGGAATCGGAGAACGTTTCCGTTGGCCCGTCCGCTCATCTGGCACTTTCCCGTCGGGTCCCGACCGTCCGAATGGCCGTCTTCCAGGCCGGCTTGAACTGGACCGTGAGTGCCCGCAGGTACTTTCGATAGGCGAAGTCCCGATCTTCCCTCGTCGCGTTCGGGTCCCGTCGGACCTCCATCAGAATCTCGTGCGCTGTCCTCGTCGTCATGTTGTGTCCTCCCCCTTATTATACTTCGCGACCCTCAATCCGATTTTCACAACATCTCGCCCGAAAACGGGTGCAGGATGTCTCCCATCGCCTATCCCGCGCGGGAATACGAATGTGAGTTGGAAGAGATTGCACCCGAGGCCAACCGGCAGCGAGCCACGATCCAGGTGAAGGTCCAGATTCTGGAACCGGATGAGTACCTTCGGCCGGAGATGGATGTTCAGGTCACTTTCTTTCGCAAGCGGACCGATTCCGGGGCTGAAGACACTACCGCTGAGGACACGGGATGACGAAGGTATTGATCGAAATGCGCAATCTGAGCCGCGTGTTCCAGCGTGATACGGTCCAGGTCGTCGCTCTGAAGGACATCACCTTGGATATCCGCGATCAGGACTTCATCAGCCTGATGGGACCGTCCGGCTCCGGAAAGAGCACGCTGCTCAACCTGATTGCCGGGATTGACCGGCCGACCGGCGGCCAACTCCAGGTCCTGGGAGAAGATCTGACTGCACTCAGCGAAGACGAACTGGCTGTCTGGCGCAATGAACACGTGGGATTCGTGTTTCAGCACTTCAACCTGATCCCTGTCCTGACCGCCTTCGAGAACGTCGAACTCCCCTTGCTGCTGACCTCACTCTCCCGACAGGAACGGCGAGAGCATGTGGAGACCGCCCTGAGACTGGTGAACCTGTCGGACCGAATACGCCACTATCCGCGCCAGCTCAGCGGAGGCGAGGAACAGCGGGTAGCGATCGCCCGGGCAATCGTCACCGATCCCACCTTCATCCTGGCCGACGAACCGACCGGTGACCTGGACGCCGACTCGGCTGGAGACATCCTCAACGTGCTGGAGGCCCTGAACCGGGACTTCGGCAAAACCATTGTCATGGTCACACACGATCCCCGCGCCGCGGCTTTCGCCCGGATCAACCATCATCTGGAAAAAGGTTCCCTGCTGGGGAAGGCCCCGGCCACGACGGTCCATCCAGCCACCGCTGAATGACGGCTCATAGCAGGGGACATTCTTGTCCCCCACTCTTCCTCCACGTTTCATTGGAAATTCCAAGTAATCCCGAAGACGCTGTTGAGTTTGCCGATTCTGCTTTCCAACAGGCTTCTGGACACTCTCAGCATACTCAATCTTCCAACTCACGCCACATCTGTTCGGAACTCAAGACTCTGTCTTCCCCCTTGCGAACTCGTTCCAAAACCTGCCCGGCCAGTTGCAAGTCTTCCATCTCCTCAATCTTCTCCAGGATGGCTTCACGGGCGTAGTCGTTCTTGGTCTTGCCTGCCTCTTCTGCGAGACGCTCGAGACGGGCATCAATCTCGGCCGGAAGTCGGATTGTCAGCATGGCAACCTCCTATCCTTCAAGAATACACAGGATTGGATGTAGGGCCTCTTGAGTCCATGAACGGGTCGCATCAACGAACTGCGATCGAGGGCGCCGCCGTCTAGAACCCGGGCGACAGCCCCGCAATTGGCCGTGCTGAGACAGGATCTCGGGCCGGTTTTATGGAGGCCCGACCTGGTGCTCGGGAGTTGATTGCGTCGGGCGGCATCGGAGCGGCGTTGGGCGACCGCCGACGAGGGTTCGCGCGGGTCACGACGGAATTGACGCGGCAACCCTGGTGACCGTGGCTGCGAGGTCGCTGTATGGGGTAGGGCGGCCTGCCAAGTCCTTAAGCGGCCCCAGCCCGATTGTCCGGCCACATGGTTTCTCCTCGTTGATTCGAAATGTTGGAACCACGTAGAACTCCCACTGCTCCGTATTGAGAGGGTCGACCGTGGCTTTGTCCCTGTGTTGTCAGCAGGCAGAAAACGTAGATGTCGGCGATGCGTTTCGGCGGGTCGTGCGTCTGGCTCTTTCCCGTGTGGGCGTCCCACGCCTCCTTAGTTCGGGCGATACCGAATTCTATCGTAGAATACTTTTTTTGACGCCAGGACTGCAGGTACGCTGAACTCTTGACCTCGATCTTGGTACAGTCGGGCATCTTGAGGTCGTACGAACCCCACTCGACACGCGGCTTGTCAGTCAGACCCAGTGCGTTCGCCACGAGAAACTCGGCCAGAATGCCGCGCTCCGTGTTGTCGAGTACGCTCGAACTCGACCAGCGCCAGTAGTCGCCGAGAGTAGCGCCTTGGAATCCGGATTCTACGTAGAACCTATCCGTTGGCTCCCTCAGTTTGGGGAGGACCGGCCCGAGATCAGCATCCATTCGTTACTTCCTTCCTCATTCGATCGTCATTTGCCAGATGGCGGGATGTCCGCGAGGCTTGCTATTACCTGGCCAGTCGCGGGCCGGTGAAAAAGCGTCTTCGAACATTACGAGTATTCCTGATCCGTTTGTCTGCCGGTCCTTGCGGACCCCACACTCACATGACTCGCATCCGTCTGCCACGCCGGCCTTTCCGTCTGTGTCGACGCCGAGACGAGCTTGGCAGACGCTCTCCATTTTAGCCGTTCGATTGTTTTCCGGGGTAGTGGGTGAGATTGGCGAAAGTGCTTTTGCTGTTGGGAAATCACCTGCCGGTACAGGTTTCACAGGGCAGGGACGTCGGGACTTCAGGTCAACATGCGGAGGAACATCGCAACGCGTTCGAGCTTTTCGACCTCGTTTGGGTCCAGGCCGTCAGGCGCAAAATGCATCACCTCGTTTCGCATCTCCCTCACTTGGCCCAAGTTGTGCATGAAGGTGGCGCGGTCCACTCGCAATCCCAACCTGTCCCATCGATCCGGGTTTTCAAGGAGTCGGCAATAGGTGCCGAAGTTAAGGTCCCAGGAGCCCTCGATCGATGTGCTTGGATCATCGGACGCCTCCGCCATCTCTTCGAGAGTGAATTTGCTCACGAGGTTACGCAGATGGAGCTCGATCTCGCCTATGATCAGGAACGGTTGGGCAAGCTGCGCGAACTGTCTGGCGAAATCGCTTGCCGTCACGATTCCTGAGATGGTCCGGTCGACATCTCGAACGAGAACGTATCCATGTTCCCAGATGTCCTTGATTGCATCGAACAAGGGAGCGTTGATGGCTATTTCCCGATGGCGCTCCATCCAGTGGCGGACCTCGTCGCTCTGGCATCCTAGCGTGAACGCCGTTCCGATCGACCTCCAACTGACCACACCCTTAACCTCGCGTTCGTTTACCATCACGGGGAGCTGTGAGAAATCCTCGATCAGCATGGTCGTCGTCGCCTTGGCGAGCGGGTTGTTCGGCTGCACGCTGGTCAGTGTGCAGCGGGCTGTCGGAAGTACGCGGATACGCACGGTCGGATCGACCGACTCTTTCCGGACGCCCGTCGCCTCCATGTCCAGCTCGATCGAGATGTCGCCGTCGATATGCTCGCGCTCGAAATCGGGGACCGTGCGTAGATTCAGTTCCGCGAATTTGGTCCTGATCCGTCTGATAAGCCTGTCGCTTCGGCGCGCGTAATTGAACCAACCCAGAAGCTCGCGGACCGTCGTGGGTTCCGCAACAGGCATAGCCCCGCTATCCCGTTCGGCTTTCATCCTGTTTGCGATATTTTGGAGTCTCTCGTCAGCTGGATAGGGCATCTCTCTCATTCCACAGATGTTGTTGAAACGGGCCGGACCTTCAAATCAAAACCCCGGAGGTCGCCGGGAGTGATGGTCGGTGACCTGCTGGTAGGCGTGGCCCAGGGCCAGGATCCGGGACTCGTCGAAGAGGCGTCCGGTCAAGGTGATGCTGGTGGGCCGGCCCTCGGGGTCGAACCCATTGGGCAGGCAGAGGCTGGGGAGCCCCGTCAGGTTGGTGAGCCGCACGTTCTGGCTGAAGCTGGGGGCCAGGTAGGCGTCGACCCCGGACATGAGGCGGGCCATGTCCTCCATGAGCAGGGAGCGCAGCCGGTTGGCCTGAATGTACTCGACGGCCGGAACGAACCGGGCCTGACGGAACATGTTGGGCCAGTTGTTCTCCTCCTGTTCCCTCAACAGGTCGTCCTGGTTGTTCCGCGTGAACTTGTCGAAGGCGGCCGCCGCCTCGGTGTAGAGAATCAGCTCCGGCGCAAGAGGCCGCTTCGGCAGCTCGATGGGGACCAGGTCGACTCCCAGGGATCGGAAGACCTCCAGGCTCCGGGCGTCGTTCTCCTTGGCGGCTTCCTCCTCCTGTTCCTGAAAGAGACTCTCGGCGACGCCCACCCGGAGCCCCTCCAGGTTGTCCCCGACGGGCCACACGAAGGGCCGGTCGCAGGTGGTCCGGTCGTGGGGATCGAGTCCGTGGATGGCGGCGAACACCAGGGCGCAGTCTTCGGCGCTGCGGCAGATGGGACCGAGCTTGTCCAGGCTCCAGCTCAGGGTCATGGCGCCGTGACGGCTGACCCGCCCGAAAGTCGGTCTCAGGCCCGTGACTCCGCAGGTGGCGGAAGGATAGACGATGGACCCCATGGTCTCGGATCCGATGGAGAAGCCCACCAGGCCGGTGGCAGTCGCCGCGGCCGAACCGGCCGAGGACCCCTTCGAGCCTTCGTCCAGCTTCCAGGGGTTGCGGGTCTTCCCGCCGTACCAGACGTCGACTGCGGCCAGAGCCCCCAGGCTGAGCTTGGCGATCAGCACCGCGCCCGCGTCCTCCAGCATGCGGACCACCGTGGCGTCCAATTCCAGGGTCTGGTCGCGATGGGAGGTGGCCCCCCAGGTGGTTCGATATCCCCGGACCGCCAACAGATCCTTGGCTCCCCAGGGGATTCCGTGGAGCGGCCCCCGGTAGCGTCCACGAGCCAGCTCCCGGTCGGCGCGGCGCGCCTGTTCCAGGGCCAACTTCTCGGTGTAGGAGATGACGCATTCGAGCTTTTCGTCGTATTTCCTGAGGCGCTCCAGATAGAGGCGGGTCAGGTCCACGGAGCTCACTTTCCGGGCCTTGACTGCCGGCGCCAGACGGGAGAGAGGCCAATAGGCCAGATCCTCCAGACGGCCGGGAACGTCAGGGATCGGAGACGAGAGTTTGGCCGGCTTCCCGGCGGGCGGTTCCGGCACGCTCCCGCGCGGAACGGGATCGAACTGGATGGCGGGAGGCACCGAATTGTCCAGGGAAAACTCCCGGAGGTTTCCGAAGAATTCCAGGCTCTGATTGGCCCGCTTGAGCATCTGCTCCCGTTCCGGGAGCGTGAAATCCAGGCCGATGACCTGTTGGGCCGCTTGCAGAATTTCCGCGGTGATTCTCATCTCCGTGTCCACGGGAGTCTCCTCCCGGCAGGAAGCCAGAATAACGCCGCTTCCCGAGAGGGAGGTGAGCGCCTGCCTGCGCGTCCACTTGGAGTCACTCACGATGAAACCTGGGAGTTGGAAGAATCAGGAGCATTCCGGCGGATGAGCGCGGATCGGGGCTTTTTCATCCTGGGATTGTTGGGATTGCGCACTGGGATCACGGACCCGTCGTTTCCAGGGCCAGCCGGCCGCAGCTCTCCAACGCCAGCAGCGGGTAGCAGGTGCCGCTGTAGGTGATGAAATGGAACTTGTCCGTGTTGAGGGATCGGGTCCACCAACGGCCCGACTCCCGCTGGTTGGACAGGAGCCAGTCGATGGCGCGCTGAATTCGCGGATCGTCGGCCGGGACTCCGGCCCGCCTCAGGACCAGGACGCAGAGTCCGGTCTGGTGGCCGTCGCTGGGCGGATTGTCGAAATCGTCTTCGGCTCGGAGCTTCTCGGCGCGGTTTCCCCGGCCCCAGGTCTCGGGAGTGGCGAAAGTGCGGATGGACCAGCCCCCGTCCGCGCGTTGATGCCGCCAGACCATCTCGACCAGTTCCTGCTTCTTCTCATCCTCCAGAAGTCCGGGCCATCGGGTGGAGACCCAGAGCAGGAGGAGGCGGCCGTAGTCATGGGGCGCCCGGGTCCTCACGTATTCCCTCGTCTTCCGCACCGTTTCCCGGTCGCCGTTGGCGGCCAACCATCCGGGAGCCGCCGCCATGGCCGTTGCCGCCACGGTGGCGGATTGATACTTGCTGGACTCGAACGGCGGCCAGGTGTCGGCGTTGTTCCAGCCACCCTCCGGGTCCTGGAGATCGAGCATCAGGTTCAAGGCCTCCCCGGTCTCCGGGGAAAGCTCGCCAGTGACGTGTGCGTCCCATTCGGCCAGACCCTGGGCCGCATAGGCCACCTGGGTTGGATAGACGCTGGAACGAAGCTTCCGGGACTCCATGGCCCGCAGTTCGTCGAGTTCCTCGATGATGAACTTTCGAAGCTCCGACGGGGGCTGACCCAGGGTTCCGGTCAGGGCAGGACGCGTCACGAAATAGGTGCCGTTGGTGTGACAGGCGATGCACTCCCGCTTCCGGGTCCAGGCCAGCGCTCCCTCCTCCATGTAGGCTACGGCACGGCTGGGAGAGAACTGGTCCCGGATCGGCTCCTGGGCCGACGCGGGCGGGATCAAGATCTGCTCCCATTCATATTGTGGCTTGGGGGCTTGGCTGTCTTTTTGCGCCGCGACCGTTCCGAGGAAGAAGATGGCGAGGAGGATTCTTGCCGGTTTCATAATGGCCGCAAGGTTACTATAGGCTCCCGAAGATTCCCAAACGAGGCACCAGCCACTTGCCTGAAGTCCGAGGGCTCCCAGTTGCTGCACCGGGTCAGACCTGATTGCGGCGGAGGTTCTCAGCGACGTACCCTCGGAGTCAGCTCAAGGTTTTTCGAACCTTGCCAGGAGAGTTTCAGGAGGGTCCCGTCATGAAGAACTGGTGTTCCAGACGTGAGGGTTGTCCGGCCCCGCTGATCCACGTTTTGTGGATCGCGATCCTGCTTCCGGGGGGAGCCTGCTCCGTTACCCCCACTCCCACCCCGGCCGAGCCGGATCAGAAACCGCTTTTCGTGCGCGGGCAGGACGGGTATGACACCTACCGGATCCCGGCGCTCCTGACCACGGGGAAGGGAACTCTGCTGGCCTTCTGCGAAGGGCGCAAGGACAGCCGGAGCGACCACGGAAACATCGATCTCCTGATCAGACGGTCCACCGACGGGGGGGAGACCTGGAGCCACCAGCAGGTGGTCTGGGACGACGGCGGCAACACCTGCGGCAACCCCTGCCCGGTGGTGGACCAGGAGACCGGCACCATCTGGTTGTTGCTGACCCACAATCCGGGAGACGAGGGCCTGAGGGAGATCCGGTTGCCAGGAGCCCAAGGGACCCGGACGGTGTGGGTCACCTCCAGCGAGGACGATGGGAAGACCTGGGCGCCGCCTCGGGAGATCACGGCGACCACCAAGAAACCGGGCTGGGACTGGTATGCCACCGGCCCCGGCGTGGGGATCCAGCTTCGCCAGGGACCCCATGCGGGCCGGCTGGTGATCCCGTGCGACTATTCCTATCCGACATCGAATCCGGATGAGGTGGTTCACCAATACGAGGGCCCCCCGATCGGATTCGGCTCCCACGTCATCTACAGCGACGACCACGGCAAGACCTGGCATCTCGGTGGGGCCATCCAGCCTCAGGCCAACGAGTGTCAGGTCGCCGAGTTGACCGACGGCCGGATTCTGCTGAACTTCCGGTCCTACTTCGGCCGGAACCTCCGGGGCCGCTCCTGGAGCAGCGACGGCGGCATGACCTGGTCGGAGTCGCAGGACGATCCCCATCTGACCGAGCCGGTCTGCCAGGCGAGCCTGCTTCGCTACAGTTGGCCCGGGGCGGGAGGCCGCAGCCGTCTCCTCTTCTCCAATCCCGCGGCCACCGAGCGAGTCCGGATGACCGTGCGCCTCAGCTACGACGAGGGGGAATCCTGGCCGGGGTCGCGCCTCTTGCACGCCGGTCCGTCCGCCTATTCGAGCCTGGCCGTCCTGCCGGACGGTTCCATCGCGTGTCTGTATGAACGAGGGGATGAGTCTCCCTATGAGACCATCACGCTGGCCCGATTCGGCCTCGACTGGCTGAGCCAGGGGAAAGATACGGGGGACTGACGATCATCCGAATTCGTTCAGCAGTGCATCCGAAAGCGGTTCGAAAAAGCTGGAGAGAATCTTCACCCCTCGGTCGATGCCGGCCAGCCGCGGATTGACCGTCAGCTTGGGAATCGGCCCCGCTAAGCAAGTCTGTGCTCCTCGAGGAATTCGACCGCCAGGGCGGCGCATACCTCCGGCTCTTCGATCTGGAGAAAATGGGTCGTCTCGGGTACGAAGTCATAGTCGACGAGTAGGAGTTTCCTGAGGTCCATGCTGGGCATGTACGAGTGCGGAACGGTGGGATCGGCTCCGATGGCCTTTATGGGGCAATGAACGCTCTCCAGGTCCACGGTCATGGACCAGCAAAAGACATATTCGTTGATCTGGGCTTCGTATTCGCGTGGGCAGCGAAGTTCGTAACCTCTCCCGTCGGCACAACGGCGGAGCGTCGTCCGGGCAAACAGATCCACCCCACCTGGGCACACGCGCGCGAAAACTTTCTTGCTGGAGAGCTGCTCCGCGAAATGCTCCGGAGTCTCGAACCAGTTCTGGCGCTTGCGAGCGATTTCTCCCAGCCGTTGGCCTATGTGTTCCATGTCGTGGGGAAAGCCGCCAGGAGGACAGACGGGCGGATCGAACAGGACCAGGGCTGAGAAGCTGTCTTCGGCCGCAGCCTGCCGGAGTGCTATCAGCGACGAAAGAGAATGAAACAGGCCGATCATCGGTTTCGTCCCGAAGCGCCGGTCAATATCCCGCACAATGAACTTGCTGTCGCTGACGAAGGTTGGAAGATTGTGCGTACGTCGGTCTCCGACCGGGTTCCAGCCGTGGCTCCGGAGATCGTAGATGAAGAGATCGAAACGGTCGGTGAATCGTGACCAGATAGGGATAGTGGGAATCGATCGAAAACCCGTTGCCGTGGCTCAGAACGAGCCGCGGCCCGTCCGGGGTGCCGTGCCGCCGGACGCTGATCGGAAAACCACCGGTCGCACGCACCTCAAATTCCACGATCGGTTCCGGAACATCCCAGCGCGCAGGAACAATCATCGTGTCTTCGAGGCCGGATGAGGAACCTTCAGGAGGCTGGCCTGGTAGCGGGCCACATCCCACATGTAGTGGCCGATCCGCTTCTTCTCGGCAGCCAGGATGTGTGTTTTTCCGCCCTCCTCGTCACCCTGGGCGAGCAGGAAGAGCCCGACATAGAGGTGCGCGTAGAAGAGGCGTCCCTCCAGTTGTGCCGGGCCGGGCTCGCCGGCACGGGCGGTATCCAGGACCTTCTGCGGCGCCCCCTCTCCCCGGAACATGTCGTAGACGGCCATCATGGGAATCCGCGGGTCGTTGTCAATCGGCATCAGGGTGGAACGGGCCTTCTCCGTACCCTCGGTCCGGGCGATGCACAGATAGCGCCAGACCGAGTTCTCCACGTCGTTGTCGTGGTAGGTCTGATACAGCTCGAACTGCCTCGCTCCCTTCCGGAACCGACCGGCGTAGTAGTAGGAAAGACCCAGCTCCCACTGCCTCGGCTCCATATCGGGACGGAGCCGGACGTACTGCTCCAGGTCGGCGACGGATTCCGTGATCTTGCCCAGTCGAAAGTGCTCCCGGCCCCGCAGGTAGTAGGCATAGGCCAACTCCGGGTTCCCGGCCAGAGCACCCGTGGCCAGTTCCACGGACTCGGAGCTCCGGCCCCGGTTGGCCGCCTCCGCGGCGCGGTTCAGAAGCTCTTCACCCCCCTGGCTCATGGCGGCGCACGTTGAGCTGACAAAGATGCCCAAGGCGAGAAGGAATGCGGAAAATCTCACGTAAAACATGCCTCATTCTACTCCACGATGTGGTCGTTCGGACCCGGGACAGGGAAGACTTGGGCCTATGCGGGACCCGAGCCAAGAGGTACACGAAAAATACTTAGCAATGCTAGGCAAATATAGTTAGCTATGCTATATATACTTGGCGATGCAAAACACCGGTGACATCGAGCAGGTTGCGGCGGGGTTCTTCCAGTTGGGCCTCTACCTGAGATCGAAGCAATGGCGAAATGCGGAAAAATCGGGTCTGACGTCCACCCAGATCAGCATCCTGGGGTTCCTCAAGCGGCGGGGTCCCAACCGAGTCATGGCGTTGGCCAAGCTCGTCGGTATCACCGAGGCGACTGCAAGCCGCGCCATCTCCACGCTGGAACGCAAGGGCCTCGTGGAAAAGAGGGCCGATCCTGACGACGGCCGTGCCACCAGAATCTCGCTGACGGCCACCGGTATCCGGCTCCTGTCCCGGCAGTCCGAATTCCCTGAAGCGCTGATGGCAGCCTTGGCCGGACTCGATCCGATCGAGAGCACCGTCCTGCATCGCGTTCTCAGCAAGATCATTCTGCACCTGCAGGAGACGGGAGCCATCGAACCGCAACGGATGTGTTGCACCTGCCGCTTCTTCCGACCCTACGTCCATTCGGATGCGGTCCGGCCGCATCACTGTGAATTCGTGGACGCGCCGTTCGGTTCCGTGTCTCTGCGCGTCGACTGCGGCGACCACATACCGGCCGACGAGTCGGTGAGAAAGCAGCGTTGGCAACGATTCCTGGCGGTGAAGCCCTTGGAGCAGCGGGCCACTCACCCCGAGGAGGCGAGCGAAAACTGATTCCGAGAACCAACCATCAACCGGAAAGGAGACTCAACCATGTCAAGACAGGCCACCTTCTACCACGCCGGCTGTCCGGTCTGCGTCGATGCCGAGACCCAGTTCGCGCAGGCGCTCAACCCTCAGGACTACTCTGTGGAAGTTGTTCACCTGGGTGAAACGCCCGACCGCATCGCCGAGGCCGAAGCGGCCGGCGTTGCGTCGGTCCCCGCGTTCGTCGTGGACGGCAAACCGTATCACATCAATTTCGGCGCCTCCATCGCCGACCTGAAGTGAACTGAAAGACACGCCCGGTCGCGCATCGCGGCCGGGCGCCCTCCCTCCATCGGGCGGCATTTCGTCGCAGGGCAGGGGCGGCTCTTGCCCCAGGCTCGTATAGTACCCCCATGAAGGAAGCCAAGGATCAGGACCCCAGCGACCTCGGTCTGGCCGGGTACGCGAAGCTCCTCTGCTCGGCCGTGTTCGTCACCGGAACCGGGGAGGAAGCGGCGCGAAGGCACAGCCGAAACGTGGCCGTGGACCTGCTGAAACTGCCCGAGTCGGACCTGGAGCACCTCGACGACGTCATCGACTATGACCGAAAGCGGGTTCACGCGACCCTCCCCGGTGGCTACCGGCGCACCGCCGGTTTCTACGGCGACCAGGGATGCATCGTTCATCCCCGGGACCACGACGGAATCTACTTCGATCCGGTTCCGGTGCGGACCGCTCTGCCCCCGGCCGATACCCAGCCCTGGCCCATGGGGGACCTCATCCCTGAGGATCCCCTCCCACCCGAAGTGGATGAGGAGCGGCTGCGGGCGGCGGTCGAACTCGCCTTCCAACCGCCGGCCCGGACCACCTCCATGGCGGTGGTCTACAAGGGCCGTCTCGTCGCCGAGCGCTATGCGCCGGAGATCCGCAAGGACACGCTGCTGGAGAGTTGGTCCATGGGCAAGAGCCTGACCGGCACGCTGGCGGGACGCCTGATTCAGCAGGGGCGGCTGAAGATGACCGGCCCGGCGCCGGTGCCCGAGTGGCAGACGCCGGACGATCCACGGCGCCGGATCCGGATGGAGGACCTGTTTCGCATGTCCAGCGGACTCGATTTCACGCTTTACGAAGTGATGGAGCAGACACCGCAGGGAACCTACCGGATCTCCACGGCCTACCCGGATCACTACTATGTCTATCCCTGCGCTCTGGACGTCTTCCAGTACGCCGTCTCGCGCCGGCTTCGCTTTCCTCCCGGCACCGTCGGACGGTACCGCAACTGCGATCCCCTGACTCTGGGCTACCTGGTCCGCCGGGCTGTGGAGCAACGGGGAGAGCAATACCACACCTTCCCGCAGCGATCCCTCTTCGACCGGATCGGGATCCGCAGGATGGTGCTGGACACGGACCCCTACGGCAACTTCATCCTCTCCGGCTATGAGTACGGGACGGTCCGGGACTGGGCCCGGATCGGGCTGCTGTATCTGCAAGAGGGCGTCTGGCAGGGGGAGCGGCTGCTGCCCGAAGATTTCGTGGAGTTCGTCCGCACCCCGGCGCCGGCGTGGTTCAACGAGGAGGGGGAACCGAGCGAATCGCGTTATGGCGCCATGTGGTGGCTCAATACGACCGGAGTCTGGGACGCCCCCGCCGATGCTTTCTATGCCGCCGGGGCCGGAGGCCAGAACACGCTGGTGATTCCGTCGCGAGATCTGGTGGTGGCCCGTCTCACCGAATATGACGTCCTGAGCGTCAGCGTGCCCGCCTTCAATGCGTCCTTGAGAGGGATTCAGGACGCCATCGGATGAGCGACCCGTTCCGGGAGCTCACGGCCCGATGATCTGGTTGGCCAGATAGGCCGAGACATAGGCCAGCAGCGTCATGTAGGCGAACTGCGCCACCGGCCAGCGCCACCCGGCCGTCTCCCTCCGCACCACCGCCACCGTGGACATGCACTGCATGGCGAAGGCGAAGAAGACCAGAAGCGCCACGGCGCCGCCCAGATCCAGGTCGCCCCTGAGAGCCTGTTGCAGATCCCGGGAGCCTTCGTCCGCTTCCATCCCGTAGATGGTCCCCAGCGTTCCCACGATCACTTCTCGGGCGGCCAGGGAGGTGATGAGTCCGATGCCGATCTTCCAATCGAATCCAAGGGGCTCGATGACCGGTTCGATGGTCCGCCCCACGGTCCCGATGACGCTTTCGGAAATCGGGGGGGCTTCTCCATTCTGGCGCGGGAGACTGGCTAGAAACCACAGGACGATGGTCGTCGCCAGAATGATGGTGCCGGCGCGCCGCAGGAAGATCTTGGCGCGGTCCACGAGGCGAAGCAACAGCGACTGGATGCCGGGAAGCCGGTAAGGAGGCATCTCCAGGGAGAAGGGAGCTCCCGTTCCCCGAAGGATCGACGACTTGAGCGCCCACGCGGTCAGGATAGCCGCCAGGAATCCGAGCAGGTACAATCCCAGCATGGTCGCCGCCCGGGTGCCCAGAAATCCGCCCAGGACGGGGCGTTCCGGAATGAAGGCGGCGATCACCAGCGTATAGACCGGCAACCGGGCCGAGCAGGTCATGAAGGGCGCGATCATGATGGTGGCGATCCGGTCCCGTTTGTTCTCGATGGTCCGGGTGGCCAGGATGGCCGGGACGGCACAGGCGTAGGCCGAGAGCAGGGGAATGAAGGACTTCCCCTGGAGGCCCACCCGGGCCATAGTCCGGTCGGCGATGAGCGCCGCTCGAGCCATGTAGCCCGAGTCCTCCAGCACGCCGATAAAGAGGAACAGCAACAGGATCTGGGGCAGAAAGATCACCACCGATCCCACTCCTCCCCAGACCCCTTCGATCAGGAGACTGCGGAACCAGGAGTCGGGCAACAAGGCGTGGACCCACTCTCCCGAGGTGGAGACCATGGCGCCGGTGGCATCCATGAGGGGAATGGCAATGGTGAAAACCGTCTGGAAGACGGCGACCACCACCGCTACGAAGATGAGGAGACCCGCCACCGGATGGAGCAGCACGGCGTCGAGGCGCCGCGTCCAGAGGGGTGGAGCCGGGGGACGGTATTCCGCTGCATCGCCGATCTGCGCCGACCACTCCCGGCAACGGCGAACATCCTGAATCACCGGCAGTTCCAAGGGGGTAGGGACGGCCAGGGCGCCCACCAGGAACTCCCGGATCGCCTCGGTCCCCTCTCCGGTCCGGGCACTGACCAAGGCGACGGGCGCCCCGATCTGTTGCGCCACCGTGTCCAGGTCGAGACCTCCGCCGCGGCTCCGGAGGGAATCGGCCATGTTCAGGACCACCAGGGTCGGGATTCCCAGGCTGAGGATGGGAGCGGCAAATCCGAGATGGCGCCCCAGATTGGTGGAGTCGAGGATCAGAATGACGGCGTCCGGACTGGAGACGCCCGGCATTCGTCCGGTGAGGACGTCCCGGGCCACTCGCTCGTCTTCCGACCGGGGCTCGAGGCTGTAGATGCCGGGCAGATCGATCAGGTGGACTTCGGTCTTTCCAGGGAGGCGGGCACGCCCGATCCGTTTCTCCACCGTGACGCCGGGATAGTTGGCCACGCGCTGGCGGAGCCCGGTCAACCGGTTGAAAAGAGTCGACTTCCCGGTATTGGGCGGGCCCACGACGGCGACGGTGCGCAAGCGGGTGGAGTCTCCAGGCCGGGCCTTCGAAACGGGGACGGCCGCGCCGGCCCCATGGCTGTGGCTCATGAGTCTTTCCGGCCGGGCGAACCGGGTTTGCGAAGAATCAGGCGGGCCGCCGTCTCCCGGCGCAAGGCGACTTCCGAGCCGTCCACCCGGTACACCCGCGGGTCGCCGAACGGCGAACGTCCGGCGGCCGAAACCACGGAGCCAGGGAGGAAGCCCAGCTCCATGAAACGCCGCGCGTCCCGCTCCGGCAGGTCGATGGAGTCCAGGATGCCTTCTTCGTGCTTCCCGAGATCTTTCAGCGTGAACCTTGCCATGATCCTGACTCCTCTCTACCCTCCAACCCGCTCACCTCATCGCGGGAGGAGCGACTTTCTCGTCGCCCGCTGGGAGGGGCGACTTTCTTGTCGCCTGCTGCCGACTGAAGAGGGGGGACTTACCGTCCCCCATAACCCCCCTGAATCGGCGGCAAGAAAGCCGCCGCTCCTATTTCTCACCCCCCAACTCCGTTGACCCGGGGCAAGACCTCCTCCTTCAGGAGCCTCATGGACTCGACCCAACGATCCTTCGGGTCCCATTCGTGACCCAGGACCAGGAGGACCCCGAAGCCGCCCAAGTCGGCCTGAAGCCGTTGGAGCTTCCCGGCGACGTCGTCAGGGCTGCCCACGAGCCAAAGATTGTCCAGCAGATATTCCGGGGTCACCTCCGAATCGGGCATCTCGGGATCGGTCTTCATCAGGTCGAGCATCTTGCACTTGGGCAGCAGGCGAAGGAAATAGTCCTCGAAGTCTCGGGCCATGGTCCCTTCCAGGACGCACCTTCTGGCTTCCTGCGTCGTATCCGCAACGAACACGTTTCGGGCCACGCGCCACTGGGTCCTGTCAGGAGTCCGTCCGGTCCGGGCGGCTCCTTCCAGAACCGCTTCCCAGTGACTCTGGAGAATCCGGGTCGGCACGATGTTGATGCTCATGGGAATCCAACCCCGCTCTCCGGCCCGCACCAGAGTTCCGGATTTGACCGACACGCCGGCAACTCCGATGGGCGGGTGAGGTTTTTGGTAGGGCTGCAGGTGGAACCGGAGACCGATGTCCGATTGGGGCTCCGGCACGGTGAAACGCCAGTGCTTGTGTTCGTACAGGCCGGGGCGCGGATCTTCCCAGAGCTGGAGCACCAGGTCGACCGCGTCGCGGGTCATTCCTCTCTGCTCTCCGGTCTTGGGATCGAAACCGAAGACCTCGAAGTCGCCGGGAAAACCGCCCGATCCGACGCCCCAATGGAATCTGCCGCGGCACATGTGATCCAGCTGGGCGATGCGGCTGGCGATGACGAAGGGGTTGTGGTTGGGCATGCAGGTAACACCGGTGCCCAGGATGATCTGCTCGGTCTGGGGAATGGCGCTGGCCAGGAGCAGGTCGGGAGCGGGTATGTTCTCCCAGACGCTGGTGAAGTGCTCGCCGAGCCAAGCCTCCTGGAAACCCAGCTGGTCCAGGGTGACGATCTGCTCCAGATCGCTGTCCAGGGTCTCAGTGAAGTCCGACCCCGGCGGATGCAGAGGCATGGTGAAAAATCCCAGTTCCATGGAAGTACTCCTCTTGGGGCTTCATTCTAGAGCCCCCGGTCGCCGACTGCTACTGCCGTCGGCCTGGATGGGGAGAGCGGTGATCCCCGGTCCCAAGTTTTCCCGGTCGCAGGTTCACGCCGGCGGACCGCGCCGGAAGAACAGCTTCTCGGCCGTTCCTGCCAGGATTTGCTGCTTGTCCGAGGCGGAAAGGAAATCGGCATGATCCCGGATCACGGCGACGGCAGCCTCGAAAGTGTGGCCGTTCCTGGTCTGCAACGGGGCGTCGCTTTCCCACATGCACCGGTCGGGGCCGAACGCATCCACCAGGCGGCGAATCAGCGGCAACATGTCCCGATAGGGCGGTTTCTTCTTGCCCAGGGCGTAGAACGCGCCCAGCTTGAGCATCACCCGGGGGTGTCGCGCCATGCGGCACAGGGCCCGGGTCTGCTTCTCCACCGATTCGGACTGCTTGCCGATCAGGCAAAAGTGGTCGATGATCACAGGAGTTTCGGGGAAGCGACGGCACATGCGGTCCAACTCGGGCAGGTCCGCCGGAGTCATGAGGAAGCTCAGGCAGAGGTCGTGCCGGGCTCCGGCGGCGAACATCTGGTCGAAGCCCGGGTGATCCATCCAGCGTTCCCTGTTTCCCAGGTCCGGACGCGTCGACCGTCCCCGGATCCGGAACGCGTAGATGCCGCCGCGGGCCAGGGCCGTCATGGTCCGGTCGGGACCGGGAAGGGAAACGTCGCTGAAGGCGGGAACGATTCCGGTGCCGACGAACCGGTCAGGCGCGTCGGCGATGGCGTCGAGGATGTAGCTGTGGTCGAGGCCGTAACAGGTCATCTGAATCAGGTTGTAGCGGGTCACCCCGGCTCGGCTTCCCCGCTGGACCAGTTCCTCGACCGTGAAGCTGGGAAACCAGAGGTCCTCTCTGGTCAGTCCCGGCGCCAGAGGATACTTTTGGAAGTCGGGGGACCAGACGTGGGCATTGGCGTCGACGATGGCGGGTCCGGATGGTGCGGCCCGGCCTCCTTGTCCGACGGCCGCGGCCAGGGCCAAGCCGGACATCCAGCGGCGTCGGGTCAGAGTATTCATGCGTCGCTCGCTTCGGCTTATCTGGTGATCCGGCCCAGTCTACTATGGCGGGTGAACCGGCAGAGCGCAGGATTCTCAATTTGATGGGGAGGAGAAGAAAAATGCACAGACGTGGACTTCTGGGCGGCTTGGCTGCCGGCGCTCTCTCCGGCGTCGTGTCCTCGAAGGAACTCGGCGCCCGGGCGCTGGTGGAGAAAAGGACCCGGGGCATGCCTTCTCCCCGGATCCGGGACATCCAGGTCATCGCCACCGCTCCGAGAGGTCTGCGTCTGGTGGTGGTGAAGGTCCTCACCGATCAGGATGGCCTCTACGGCTACGGATGCGCCACCTTCACGCAGCGGGCCGACCTGGTGGTTCCGGCGGTGGAGAATTACCTGAAGCCGTTTCTGGTGGGCAAGCCGGCCGATCGGATCGATGACACGTGGCAGGCCTGCTACAACAGCTCCTACTGGCGGAACGGTCCGGTCCTGAACAATGCCCTCAGTGGAGTGGACATGGCCCTCTGGGACATCAAGGGGCGCCAGGCCGGGCTGCCGGTCTATCAGCTTCTGGGTGGGAAATGCCGGGAAGCAGCCGACTGTTACCGGCATGCCAGCGGAGCCGAGATCGGCCAGGTCATCGAAATGGCCCGGTCCTATATGGAGGATGGCGTCCGCCACGTCCGGGTGCAGGTGGGTGTGCCGGGGATGTCAGGCTACGGAGGCGGCGGCGGAGGCCGCTCGGCGGAAAAGCTGCATCAGGATCCGGTCTTCGAACCGGCCCCGTATATACGCCGGATCCTGGCCCTGTTCGAGGAGTGCCGCAAACAACTGGGGGACGAGGTGGAACTGCTCCACGACGTGCACGAGCGGATCACCCCCACCCAGGCGCTCCAACTCTGCAAGGACGTGGAGCAGTTTCGCCTCTTCTTTCTGGAGGACCCCCTCTCTCCCGAGGACATCGCCTACTTCCGCTTGATCCGGAACCACTCGACGACCCCCATGGCCATGGGAGAGCTCTTCAACAGCCCCCACGAGTGGATCCCCCTCATTTCGGAAAGGCTCTTCGACTACATCCGCATCCACATCTCCCAAGCGGGCGGGCTGACCCCCTGCCGTAAGATCGCGGCCCTGGGAGAGCTCTTCGGCGTGCGCACCGCTTGGCACGGTCCCGGCGACGTCTCACCGATCGGGCATGCCGCCAACGTCGCCCTGGATCTGGCCTGTCACAACTTCGGCATCCAGGAGTTCTCCGGGTTCTCGGAGCGCGAACTTGAGGTGTTCCAGGGCTGCCCCGAATACCGCAACGGCTACCTGTTCGCCAGCGAGAAACCCGGCTGGGGCATCGAGGTGGACGAAGCGGCGGCGCGCAAGTACCCCTTCGGAAGCTTCGAGTCGGGAGAGAGAAAGGAGTACAACGGCGGCTGGGGGGTGATTCGGAGACGGGACGGCACCGTCATCAAGCAGTAAGGACCGTCCCCGGTGACGCTCCGCCAGATGGGATGCCGAGGTCTACCCGACACGGCTTCGAGAAGAAGCCTGTCTCGTCACACACCGAAAACGGGGTCTCCAGATGCAAATCGACCGACCAACTACGGCCGGCTTCAGGTACGCGGACACCGGTGGCGACGGACCGGTCGTTGTGTTGCTGCATGGGGTGCTCATGAACCAAAGCTTGTGGGACGAGGTGGTCGACGGTCTACGAGATCGCTACCGTTGCATCGTCCCGCTGCTGCCTTTCGGCGCGCACCAGTCGCCGATGCCCGATGATTCTGACCTTTCCCTCGAATCGATCGCGACCATGATTGCCGAATTCCTCGTGGAACTCGACCTATACAACGTCACACTCGTTTGCAACGACTGGGGCGGCGCGCAACTCGTCATCAGCCCCGGAGGGTCCGATCGTGTCGCAAATCTGGTCCTCGTCTCCTGCGAAGCCTTCGATAACTACCCGCCCGGCCTCCCCGGCCGGCTGCTCTGCCTCAACGCGTTCCTGCCAGGCGGCACCTTCATGTCGGTCCAATTATTGCGGCCTCGCTGGATCCGGCATCTTCCTCTGACTTTCGGCACCGTGTCGAAGAGGCGGGTACCCAACGACATCTTTATGGGCTGGATTCATCCTGCGCGCCACAACCGGAAGGTTCGTCGTGACCTGAACAAGTACCTTCGAAACGTACCGAAGAAAAGGGTGCTCCTCGAGTGGGCCGAGCAACAGCGCTCGTTCCGCGGGCCGGTCCTCATCGTCTGGGCACGTGAGGACAAGCTGATGCCGCCCGCCCACGCCCAACGACTGTCCGAGCATTTCGAGAACTCGCAGTTGGTGTGGGTCGACGACAGCTGGACCCTGATTCCAATCGACCAGCCGGAGATCCTGACGAACCATCTCCGTGCATTCCTTGATGCGCACACACCCTGACCGAAAACCTGCTTCTGAGAAGAATGTAGGGGTGCCTTGGAGGGGCGATTTCCAGTCGCCCATTCCTCCGTTTCTCCGTACGTTCATTGCCCCATGCTCCGTCCGGAGTTCGGCGGTTGGAAACCGCCGCCCCCATCCCATTTCTTCCGGGATTTCGCCGAGCCCCGACCGGTGGAAGAGCTTCCAAGAGGGGACCTATCGATAGACAGGTCCGCCTTCAGTGCATAGTGGCTCGTTTCAGGGTTGAGAGTGGCCTACTTCGAGAGCGCCGGGTCTGGGGCATCGCCGGTGAATTGATTGTCGACGGTGGGAAAGCCGACGCCGGCGTCGAACGAACACTATCCCGGCTTGGCGAAGGTCAGAACCCGGCGCGGGTTCTCCACCATGATCTGATGGAGGGCCTCCTCCGGAGCCCCCAGACGCCTCAGCTCGGGCAGGACGAACTCCATCACGAAGGAAAACCCCATGCCGCCGTAGGTCTTCATCATGGTCTTGGTGCAGACGTCCTGCGAGAGGAGCAGCCGGTCCGCGTATCCATCCCGGATCAGTTGGACGATGGACCGGACCGTGTCGTAGTCGTGGACCCGGCCCAGCCGGGGAATTACCTCGCCCATAAGGTCGAATTGGATGTAGACGCCCCGCTCCAGAAGCCGTCTCATGTAGGGGATCTGGGTGGCGATGTGGTTGGAGTGTCCGATGATGACCCGGTTCAGATCGGCGCCCTCCGCCTCCACCATGTCCAGGACGGTGAATTTCCCCTCGCCGCGGCCGGCATGGTGAAAGGAAATGGCGGCTCCGGTGGCCCGGCTGGCGCGGGCGGCGGCACGGGTGCTCTTGAGCTCATTCGGATTGAGTGCCGTTCCCACGCCCACTTCACCGATGATGCCGGACCGGACCGCCGTGCCCTCGGCTCCGACGGTGATGTCCTTGATGATGATCTCGGTCAGTTCCTCCAACGTCCGGGAACCCATGTCCGCTGGGTGGAATGAGTGGATGTACCAACCGGCACCCATGACGATGTGGAGTCCGGTGGCGTTGGAGACCTGGAGCAGACCCGTAGGGTCGCGCCCCAGTCCGATGCTGGTGCAGTCCACGATCCCGCTGCCCCCCCAGCGCTTGAACTCCAGGACTTCGCGGATGGCCACGTCCACGTCGCCCAGCAACATGTTGTCTTCGTTGGGCGAGATCCAGGAGCGGAGCCGGCTCAGATTCCGGAGGGAAACCGGTTCTTTGTAGTACGCCGCTTCAGTGGCAGTGAGCCCCTCCTTGGGTTTTCCGCGATAGTCGAGCAGGACGTGCTCGTGCATGATGGTGGGGCCCACCTCGGCTGGATCGACGGGTCCCCTCACCGTCAGGATCTTTCCCGAGATGTCGGGAATGGCATGACCGGCGCCACCGGTCATAGGAGCCCAAATCAGTCCGGCAGCGGCGAGCAGTACGGCAACCGGCAAGAGTCGCCTTTGGAAAAGCGCCATAAGGGTCCTTGTTGGGTTCAAACGCGTTGCCTCCATCACTGATCAACCGTCGTGCCGGGTACGGTCCATCGCAGCGTCTCTTACGGTGTTGTTGATGGCAGTAATACGGAAACGAGAGTGTGCCCGGGCGGGATTTCGATCTGTTCGAGCGCACTCGGTGGTTCCCTGTCCTCGCAGGCTCGTTCGGTTTCGATCGCGCAGTCTCTAAGCGCCCGTTCTGCCTGTAGCAGGGCCTCGTCCTTGGTCACTCCCATGGCGACGATCCCCGGCAGATCTGGAAACGAAACCCCGTACGCCCCCGCCTTACCATCCATCAACACGGGGTATTCAATCATGATTCAACAATTCCCAATCTACCGCACGTTCCCGTGATAGTCGAAGATGCCCCCATTGGCTGTGGCTGGACGCGGCCCTTTCGGACAACTAGCCCCTCATCCGAACTTTCCACCCTTCTCCGAAAGATCCGCTCCTGGTCTCAATGTTGCGCCCGTCGTCCGAAAGTTCCGGCAATTCCCCATATTTCCTGACCCGATGAGATTACTTATCGGACCAGTCTGATTTCCTTGCTTGAGAAGGGGACAGTCACCTTGTGTGTGTGAGGAAGGGTCAAACCCCGGTTGGCGCAGAATTATGTCGAGCGTGGGCATATCTTCGTTTCGTCCAATCCACAGGAACCTACTGACTGGAGAGCCGTATGCGGGAGAACCGCACGTGCGGTTCGGAGGGAGGGGAGCCGGGTAACCGTACTTCCCGACCCCTGTCGCCGGACCCGATCCCCAACAGCGCCGATCGCGTTGACTCCTGACTCGATAGCCATTTAACATCCAGCTGCAAACGACAATTTCCCGTTTCTATACCTGATGGATCGCCACCTGATGGATCGCCGCAATTTCTTACAGGCAGGCTTGATGAGTTCGATCAGCACTGCCGCGCTCTGGGCCCAGAAAAAGGAAGGCGTCATGCCAACTACTCCTTCGCCGCCGTTCTCCGAGGAACGAAGCAAGCTGAAGATCACCGGTGTCCGTATGGTTGACCCCAGGCCAAGACGACCGCTGCCCACCTACAAACCAACTCCCGGCTCCTGGTCGACAGGTAACGTCGAAGTGGCGAATCCGATGTCTATCTATCCTGAATACAAGGCTCGTCGATCATTGTTCATGGCCCCAGACCTGGGGCCGTCGGCAGTAGAAATCACGACGGACAAGGGAGTTCGAGGGATTGGTTATGGGGGGCCAGGTGCGGGTTTTGTGATTGAGAAACACCTGGCTCAACTACTGATCGACGAAGATCCGTTCAACCTGGAGCGACTTTGGGACATCATGTGGCGCTCGACGCTCTACTACGGTCGCAAGGGAATGGTGGTGCACGCCATCAGCGCGGTAGACAACGCCCTTTGGGACCTCGTCGGTAACGCCCTGAAGATGCCCGTGTACCAACTCCTGGGAGGAGAAACCAAGTCACGCATTCCGAGTTATTGCACCGGTAACGATCTGGAACAGCACATCGAGTTTGGTTACACCAAGCTCAAGCTCGCGGTCCCCTACGGGCCGGCGGACGGCCTTCAGGGAATGAAGAAGAACGTGGAGTTGGTAGAGCGGACGCGCAAGCTCCTGGGACCCAGTGGCGAGATCATGCTCGACTGCTGGATGGCCCTCACCGAACGTTACACGCTCGAATTCGCCGAAGCCCTGGAGCCCTACCGTGTGTATTGGATGGAGGAGTGCTTGCCACCCGACAACTACGCTGGCTTTGGACGCCTCAATGCTCAAATCAGCTCGACACGGATGGCCACCGGGGAACACGAGTACACACGCTACGGCTTCCAATTGCTTCTGGAATGCCAGGGGGCCGACATCTGGCAGCCGGATATGAACTGGTGTGGGGGGCTGACCGAATTGCGTCGAATCGGAGCCCTGGCTGCGACCCACGACATTCCCGTTATTCCTCACGGTGGCTGGCGTGGAGGTGGTCCCCACTACATCATGGCCACGCCCAACAGCCCCTGGTGCGAGATGTTCCTGCCCCCACCCGGTGGCCCTGATGAGGTCTACCAGCGATTCGAGGAAGAGAACAACATCAGCCGCGGCCCCGAGGGAATCTACATGCGACCCTCAGATCGGCCGGGTTTCGGATGGGACCTGGTTGTGGATTGATACAGCAGCCAGCACCGACGGTCCCGGACTCGAGCCTCGCATCAGTTGAACGTCGTACTCGTCGCTCGGTTGTAAGCCCTGTCAGGATGGCGCTGGCGACGCCTCGCCGCGCACACCTATAGTTCCTTGGTCGAGAAAAAGTTCACAAACTGGTCAAGTTGTGGAATACAAGAGAAAGTCTCGGGACCTTGAGGGAACACTCGTAGAGATCGTGCTGACGCCTCACCATCCTACTTTGGATGTGTCCACGAAAGCGGGTCAACTCCAGTCATTCTGCCAGCCAACGGCGTCGCTGGTGCAAAGTGCAGGACGTCATCCTCCACAGTCAGAAGATCCTGACTTGGGTAAGGGGTCCTATGCCGGACTGAAGCCAGGGGAGCCATTCAAGGTAGAATAGATATTAGGCTGGCTCTTCCTCCGGCATAGGACGAGTTAGCTCAGAGCCTGTCGAGTGCGTCACCACTCGGCGGGCTCGCCCTGCCCTATACCCACAAATAGTGCTGAACAAACAAGAATGCCTGTCGTAGTCTTCACGATATGGTAGTTCAGAACCAGATCAAGCGCACCTTGAGCCGAGAGTTGGATCGTTTGCACGCCGTGATGAGGCGGGAGAAGTTCGCCCACCGGACGGCGCTGGCGGACCGGGTCTGCTCGGAGTTTGGATTTCACGATGCCCGAGGGCGGGCGCAACGGAGCGGCTGCCTGAAGGCGCTCCGGGAGTTGGAGGCGCGCGGACGGATTCGTCTGCCGACGCCGCGACGGCGGGTGAAACATTGCGGGCCCCGAGGACTGGGCCGTGCGGTGCCGGAGCCGGTCGGGGTGCCCGAGACGGTGGACGGCGTGCGGGAGCTGGAGTTGATTCTGGTGGAGACGGGTCCGCAACGAGCGCTCTGGAACGAGTTGATGGCGCGAGAGCATCCACGGGGCGCGGGGCCGTTGGTGGGTGCTCAACTACGCTATCTGGTGGGCTCGGCCCACGGCTGGCTGGGGGGCTTGGGGTTCGGGGCGGCGGCGTTGCGGTTGCGGGACCGGGACCGCTGGATCGGATGGGATGAGGAACAACGCCGGGCGCACCTGCACCGGGTGGTGGGGCTGAGCCGGTTTCTGATCCGTCCGTCAGTGAGGTGTCGTAATCTGGCCTCCCGGGTGCTGGGGGAGGTGTTGCGGCGGCTGGGTCCGGAGTTCCAGGCGCGCTACGGCTACCGTCCCTGGCTGGTGGAGACCTTCGTGGAGACGGCTCGCCACGATGGGGCCAGTTTGCGCGCCACGAACTGGAGGGTTCTGGGGCAGACGCAGGGTCGAGGCCGGCAAGATCGGGCGCACCGGGGTGCGGAGACGAGCAAGGCGATCTATGGGTATGAGTTGTGCCGGGATTGGCGTCGGCGGTTGGGAGTGGGACCGGCGCCGAGGCGGGGAGTGGAACCGATGTCGGAGGGCGAGGGACTGGAGGGAGCGGGCTGGGCTCAGCAGGAGTTGGGTGAGGCGCCGCTGGGAGACCGGCGCTTGAGTCGGCGACTGGTGGAGAGTGCGCACCGACAGGCGCAGGAGCCGGGGCGGGCGTTCACGGGAGTGGCGCGGGGGGATCCGGCGGCGGTCAAGGGATACTACCGGCTGATCGACCAGCCGGAAGCCTCGGCGGTGACGGTGTCCAACATCCTGGCCCCGCACCGGGAGCGGACCCGGCAGCGGATGCAGGGGCAGCGGACGGTGCTGTGTATCCAGGACGGGAGCGATCTGAACTTCACGCGGCACGGCCGGTGTGAGGGACTGGGGGTGATCGGGCGCAACCAGACGGGAGCGACGGCGCGGGGACTGCATCTGCACGCGACGCTGGTGGTGAGTGAGACGGGGCTGCCGCTGGGGGTGTTGCGGGCGAAGCTGGACGCGCCGAAGCCGGGACCGGCGGCCACGCGGAAAAAGAAGAAGACGTATCGCTGGATCGAGGGACTTCGGGACTGCGCCGAGGTGTCGCGGTCCCTCGACGGGGTGCGGGTGGTCAGCGTGGTGGACCGGGAGGCGGATTTTTGGAGTTGACCCGCTTTCGTGGACACTTCCAAAGTAGGGGAGTAAGGAGGGATCCACGATGGCAAGAAAGCAGAGACGGTATCCGCCGGAGTTCCGGCGGGAGATCGTAGGGCTGGTGCGCTCGGGGCGATCGCCGGAGGCACTGGCGCGGGAGTTCGAGCCCTCGGCTTCGGCGATCCGGAAGTGGGTCAAGCAGGCCGATCTGGACGAGGGGCACCGGAGCGACGGGTTGACGACGTTCGAGCGCCAGGAGTTGCGCCAGGCGAGGCGGGAGATCAAGCGCCTGCGGATGGAGCGGGACATCCTAAAAAAAGCCGCGGCTTGGTTCGCCCGGGAGAGCGACTCGATCCCCGGAAAGGATTCGAGTTCGTAAAGGCGCACCGGGCCCAGTTTCCGATTCGGGTGATGTGCCGCGTGTTGGGTCTTTCCCCCAGTGGGTACTACGCCTGGTTGAAACGTCTGCCCTCGAATCGAGCTCGCCAGGACCAGGCGCTTCGGGAAAAGATCGTGCAGATCTGGAACGAGAACCGGAGAGTTTACGGTCGGCCTCGTCTGCATGCCGAACTGAGAGCTCGAGGGGAACGGACGAGCCCGAAGCGTGTCGGTCGATTGATGCGGGAAGCCGGGATTCAGGGGGCGAGCCGGAGGCACCGGAAGGCCGGGCTCACCCGGAGGGACCGGGACGCCCGTCCCGCGCCGGACCTGGTGAACCGGAACTTCGCGGCTGAGGGACCGGATCAGCTCTGGGTGGCGGACCTGACGTATGTCCGCACGAAGGCGGGCTGGTTGTACGTGGCCGTGGTCCTGGACGCCTGGAGCCGCTTGGTTGTGGGCTGGGCGATGGAGACCCATCTGCGCTCCGAACTGGTCGAAAAGGCGCTCGCCATGGCGGTGATACGGCGGCAGCCGAAGCAGGTGATCCACCACTCGGACCAGGGGGCGCAGTACACCTCGACTGCCTTCGGGAAGAGATGCCGGGAGGCCGGGGTGCGGCCGTCGATGGGCTCGGTGGGGGACGCTTACGACAACGCGATGTGCGAGAGCTTCTTCGCGACGCTAGAGTGCGAGTTGCTGGACTGTCACCAGTTCCGGAATCCGAATCAGGCGAGGCGGGCCGTCTTCGACTTCATTGAGGGATTCTACAACCGGCGGCGCCGACACTCGGCGCTGGGCTACGAGTCGCCGGTCCGCTACGAGCAGCAGGCAGCGTAGGACCCACGCCGTCGTCGAAACTCGATCCGGACGACGAGATCCCCGATTCGTGCTCTCGCCGAGTGCAGTGATGACCTGCTGGGGTCGTCTTTCCTGCCTCCAATGCCGGTCCTGCGGGCCGGGAGGCTCAGAAGGACTGACGCCGCCTCACGAACCGGTTCGTTTTCGCGCTGCTCGACCACGAAACCAGCACCATCACCGTCGCACCAAGCGTCGCGCGCGACACGATTGAAGAGGGCAGGGGGGCGCTGCCCCCCTGAGACCCCCGGATGCAAAGAGATACACACCACTCTTAAATCCCTGGAAAGAGAGCGCCGAGGCCCCCTCGTTACGCGGTATCCCATTGTGGAAAATCAGAGATTTCCCACAACGTGAGCCCTTTTGCTGACGCCTCCATCAGTCCCCCCACAGA
Source organism: Acidobacteriota bacterium (assembly GCA_965263035.1). GTDB lineage: Bacteria > Acidobacteriota > UBA6911 > RPQK01 > JAJDTT01 > JAJDTT01. The sequence continues at coordinate 335,835 of OZ253580.1, read as the reverse complement.
AGAAAGAACGCTCTGTCAATGGTCAACACCCTGACATTTTCTATGGCCATTGACATTCAGCGGGAGGAAGTCTTGCTCCCCAACGACAGAAGGAGTATTACAACCTAGACCAACGTAAACCGCACTAATAAACCGTCCACGAAAACGGGACACCTTCATTTTTCGCACTGTTCGCCGAGCAACGAGCGTCTCCGGAGGTGGAGTTGCTGGTGCGTGCGAAGCAGGATCGGGTGCTGAAGCGGAAGACCCGGGCGAAGGCGGCCGGGAAAAGCGCGGATCCGGACCCGGAGCAGAAGCGGAAGCTGTTCGGGCGCCTGCGATCGGCGCCGGTGCGGGCCCGGATGCTGCTGGAGGTGAAGCGTCAGAGTGCGCGGATCAAGGCCAGCAAGCAGGCGGCCCGCCCGCGGCGGCTGGCGCGGGTGGCACGGATGGAACTGCGCTACGAGACCCTGACGATTCCGGCGCCGCGCGGGAACCCAACCGGCATCCCTTCGCTGAGACTGTCGGTGGTGCACGCGCGGGAGGTCGCGCCGCCGGCGCAGGGGAAGCGCCTGGAATGGTTCCTGCTCACCACCCTGCCGGTGACCGATGTCGAGACGGCGCAGCAACTGCTGAGATGGTATGCGCTGCGCTGGCGGGTGGAGGATTATTTCCGGGTGCTCAAGACCGGATGCCGGGTACAACAGCTCCAGCACCAAACCGCCGAACGTCTGAAACGGGCCATCGCCATGCACGCCGTCATTGCCTGGCGGATCATGCTGATGACGCTGCTGGGGCGAGAGGACCCGGACCTGCCGGCGCAATTGTTGTTTTCCGATCTGGAAATCCGGGTCCTGGGGGCGTTTGCCGCGTCGCGACGATACCCACCGCCGGAAGACCTGGGGGCGGCCGTGCTCGTGCTGGCCCGCCTGGGAGGATATCTGGCTCGTAAACACGACTCCCCACCCGGGCATCAACTGCTGTGGCAGGGTTACGTCACGCTCTACGGCATGTGTCTGGGCTTCGCTCTACGAGAAGAAACATGAATGAAACCAGACCCAGGCTAATGTGCCCTGTGCAATATGTGGGTAAAGGGCAGTCCTAGCCAGCGGTCACTACCAAGGGATATGAGACAAGTAGAGGAACGGTGTAGAATAGGCACTATCTTGCCTGTAGGTTTGGGTTTCAGACGGATTCCAGCGGTTATTGTGGCGGTTCTCACCGGTGTTGCGGTGTTGAGCGCGCCCCCCGTGGCGGGCTCGACTGCGGACGAGGCGGCCGTGGACTTTCAGTCGCAGGTGCGCCCCATCCTTTCCGACGCCTGTTTCGAGTGCCACGGCCCGGACCCCAAGGCCCGGCTGGCGGATTTGAGGCTGGACCTGGAAGACGGAGTCTTCTCCAAGCGGCCGACCGGGTCGCCGGTCACGCCGGGGGACCCGGAGTCGAGCCTCATCTACCAACGCATCACCCATGCGGATGCCGCCCTGCGGATGCCGCCCAAATACGCCCACAAGGAGCTGACGGAGGATCAGATCCAGGTGGTGCGGCGCTGGATCGAGGCGGGGGCGCCGTGGGAGGAGCACTGGTCCTTCGCGCCCCTGACCCGGCCCCGTCCGCCCCAGGTCCAGACCCCGGAGTGGGTTCGCAATCCCATCGACCGCTTCGTCCTGGCCCGTCTCAAGAAGGAGGGATTGACGCCGGCGGCGGAGGCGGACCGCCGCACGTTGGCCCGGAGGGTTTCCCTGGATCTCACCGGTTTGCCCCCCAATCCGGAGGAAGTGGCGAAGTTCGTGGCGGATGCCTCTCCGGATGCCTACGCCAAGTGGATCTCGGGACGGATGCGGTCCCAGGCTTACGGGGAGCACCGGGGGCGCTATTGGCTCGATGCGGCCCGCTACGGGGACACCCACGGCCTGCACATCGACAACTACCGTGAGATGTGGGCCTACCGGGATTGGGTCATCCGGGCCTTCAACCGGAACCTGCCCTTCGACCAGTTCACGGTGGACCAGTTGGCCGGCGACCTGTTGCCCGACCCGACGCCGGAGCAACTCGTCGCCACCGGCTTCCATCGTTGCAACATCACCACCAACGAAGGGGGCGTCATCAAAGACGAAGTGGAGGTCATGTATGCCAAGGACCGCGTGGACACCACGGGAACGGTCTGGCTGGGTCTGACGGTCGGGTGCGCCACCTGCCACGACCACAAGTTCGATCCCATCACCCAGAAGGACTTCTATTCGTTGGCCGCCTTCTTCCGCAATACGACCCAGAAACCTCTGGACGGAAATGTCTTCGACCCGCCTCCCGTGATGATCGTCCCGGCCATAAGCGACACTCTGCGATGGGATCAATTGAAGCAGGAGGAGCCGGCCGCCAGGGACAGGCGGGACGAGGTCGAGCGGGCTGCGGAGAACGAGTTCCTCCTCTGGTTGGACTCGGACTCGCGCCTCGGTCTGAACCTGGATGATTTCGACGACTCCCAGACCTTCTCCCTGGAACTGGGAGAGGAACCACACCTCCGCGTCGGGTCGGAGAAACGAGAACTGGTGTTGTCCGGATCCACCCGGGTCGACCGGTCCGGTCCCATCCCCTCCCTGGAGTTGCCCGAAGACTCCTTCGTGGAGATCCAGGATTCCCCGGGCCTCGAAGCGGACCGTCCCTTTACCGTTTCAGTGACCTTCCGGTTTCGGAAGGGGGGCTCCCGAATGATCCTTGCCCGGCAGGTCGATCCGGACGAAGACAACCGCGGCTGGAGTATTGAGATCGTCGGCGAACGGCCGTTGCTGAACCTGCAGGTTAAGGATGGCCGCAACATGGGGGTCCGCGGCGTCGAGGAGAACAAGTTGGCGCCGGATCAGTGGCACAACCTGATCGTCACCTACGACGGCCTGCGCCAGCGCACAGGCATGAACCTCTACCTCGACGGTGCTGTCGTCCCCACCCAGAGCTTCGGCCGGGCCATCCGGGTCCTGGAGGGATCGATCCGGAACAGCAAGCCTTTGGTGCTCGGCGCCGGCGACCGGCCGTCCGCCGGCAAGTACGACTTTCTGAACGGTTCGGTCCGCCAGTTCAAGATTCTGGACCGGGCGGTAGATGAGTCGGAAGCCCGGCTGTTGGCGCGTTGGGATACGCTGGCCGCCGTTCGGAAACGGGATCGGGAGGAGTTGGATTCCGGAGACCGGGAGGCCCTACGGGCCTATTTTCTGGTTCGCCGGAACGCCGCGTTCGGGCAGGCGGCTCGGGACTTGAAATCGCTTCAGGACGAGCGCCGGGCGATCCTTCGCCGGAGCAGTCTGACTCACGTGATGCGGGAGAACCCGGACAGCGATCCCATGGCCCACATTCTCCGCCGGGGGATGTACGACCAGAGAGGCGAGGAGGTGCGGCCGGCCACCCCGGGCGTCCTGCCCGCCATGGATCCTGACCTGCCGCGGAATCGGCTGGGGTTGGCCCAATGGCTGGTGGACGACGACAACCCCCTCACCAGCCGGGTCATGGTCAACCGCTTCTGGCAGGAGGTCTTCGGGATCGGCCTGGTACGGACCTCGGAAGATTTCGGGTCCCAGGGGGAAGCGCCCACGCACCCGCAGCTTCTGGACTGGCTGGCGGTGGAGTTTCGGGATTCGGGATGGGACGTGAAGCATCTCTTCCGCCTGATGCTGGATTCGGCCACCTACCGGCAGTCGGCCCGGGCGACCGACGAGAAGATCAAGAAGGATCCGGGAAATCGCCTCTTCTCCCGGGGGCCCCGCTTTCGGTTGGACGGGGAGATGGTGCGGGACTATGTCCTGGCTGCCAGCGGCCTGCTGGAACGCCGAATCGGCGGACCCAGCGTCAAGACCTATCAACCGGAGGGACTGTGGGAAGCGGTGGCCATGGATGGGAGCAACACCCGCTTTTACAAGCAGGACTCGGGATCTGACATTTACCGGAGGAGCCTCTACACCTTCTGGAAGCGGGCCGCGCCTCCGCCTCAACTGATGGTCTTCAACGCTCCCACAAGGGAGGAATGCACGGTTCGGCGCGAGCGCACCAACACGCCCTTGCAGGCTCTGCTGACGCTCAACGGGACCCAGTTTTTCGAAGCCGCCCGCCACTTGGCCCAGCGGGCCATGCAGGCGGCGCCGGGTCCGGATCGGCGGCTCGATTTCCTGGCCTCCCACCTCCTGGCGCGTTCCCTCCATGGACCGGAACAAGAGGTGGCCGGGAAGGCCTACCGGGATTACCTGAGCTACTACGGGAGCCACCCCGATCAGGCCGAGAAGGCTCTCTCGGTCGGCGATTCCGAAGCCGACGGGAGCCTGCCCAAGGCCGAGTTCGCCGCTTGGACCATGGTGGCCAATCAGCTCATGAATCTGGACGAGGTGTTGAACAAATGACCTGCTATTGGACTCCTCCCGGCATTCTTTCCGAGGAAGCGGTTCGAATCGAGACCCGCCGTCAACTCTTCGCCCGAGGAGCCCGGGGTCTCGGACTGGCTGCCCTGGCCACTCTGCTGGGGGAGGACGCCACGGCCGCCGGCGCCACGGCCCTGGATCAGACGGGTGGACTTCCCTATCTGCCCCACTTCGCTCCCCAGGCCAAGCGGGCCATCTACCTGCACATGGTGGGGGCCCCGCCCCAGATGGAGACCTTCGACTACAAGCCGGAGTTGGAGAAGTGGCTGGACAAGGACCTGCCCGACTCGATTCGAAAGGGGCAGCGGTTGACCACCATGACCTCGGGACAGGAGCGGTTTCCCATCGTTCCGTCGGCCTTCAAGTTCCAGCAGCACGGTCAGAGCGGGGCTTGGATCTCGGAGCTTCTTCCTTACACGGCCAGCATGGCGGACGATCTGGCCATCATCCGGTCCATGCACACGGAAGCCATCAATCACGAGCCGGCCATCACCTTCATCCAGACGGGGCGCGAAGTGGCGGGACGGCCCTGCATCGGCTCCTGGCTGGCCTACGGACTGGGCAGCATGAATCGGGACCTGCCCACCTTCGTGGTCCTCAACGCCTCCCACAGCCACCCCAAGGCCAACGTGCAGGCCATCTCGGCCAAGCTTTGGACTTCCGGCTTCCTCTCCTCGAGGTTCGCCGGGGTCTCCCTGAGGTCCACCGGCGACCCGGTGCTGTACGTGAACAATCCTGACGGCGTGCCCAGCCGGATTCGCCGCCGGATGCTGGACTCTCTGGCCGAGATGAACCGGCTGCAGCACCAGCAGATCGGTGATCCGGAGACCCTGTCCCGGATCGAGCAATACGAGATGGCGTTCCGGATGCAGAGCTCGGTCCCGGAGCTGACCGACCTTTCCAAGGAACCGGAGAGCACCTATCGCCTCTACGGAGAAGACGCCAAGGTCCCCGGCACCTTTGCCTACAGTTGCCTGATGGCCCGCCGTCTGGCCGAGCGCAACGTCCGCTTCGTCCAGATCTACCATCGGGGATGGGACGTGCACCGCGAGGTGCCCCAAGTCCTTCCCAGCCAGTGCAAGGACGTGGACCAGGGCTGCTGGGGGCTGGTCCAGGACTTGAAGCAGCGGGGGCTCCTGGAGGACACCCTGGTGATCTGGGGCGGAGAGTTCGGCCGCACCGCCTACTGCCAGGGCAAGCTCACCGAAACGACCTACGGGCGGGATCACCATCCCCGCTGTTTCAGCCTCTGGATGGCCGGGGGCGGAATCCGGGGAGGCGTCGTCCACGGCGAGACCGACGACTTCGCGTACAACATCGTGCGCGACCCGGTCCATGTGCGCGACTTCCAGGCCACCATCCTTTCGCTCTTCGGCATCGACCACGACCGCTTCACCTTTCGCTACCAGGGGTTGGATAATCGCCTGACCGGAGTCGACCCCGCCCGGGTGGTTCGCCCCATACTGGCCTGACGCACAGGGCGTCGTTTCCAAGGAGCTGCCGTGAGAACGACTCGGGAAGGGAAGTGGAAAGCCTGGATCCTCCTTACCGTCCTCCTGGGCGCGTGCGGCGGTGGGGCGCCCCCTGAAGAGGCTTTGGAAATCTCCGATCAGTTCCAGCTCTTCGTGGACGATCACGTGGTCCGGGAGATGCGCCAGGTGACCCGGCGCCTGAATCCACTGAAAAAGCATCCCGCGAACCCCATTGTGAGACCGGACCGGCCCTGGGAGGGACAGTACACTCAGCCCAATTTCGTCGTCTTCGACCGGAAAGACCGTCTCTACAAGATGTGGTACGTCTACGTCGATCGGGACCAGAAGCCGGGGGAGAAGTACCTGCGCGTCGACCGGTCCCGCGCCGGCCGGGCCTATGCCGTTTCGCAAGACGGAATCGTCTGGGAGAAACCGGAACTGGGCCTGATCCGGGTGCCCGGTCACGGACTGAAGAACAACGCCGTCGTTCATGAGCCCTCCCTCTACGATCTCCGGGATCCCGATCCCCAGAGGCGCTACAAGGCGGTCATCGGCATCGGGGACCGCTCCCGGGGCATGGGCGTGGCCTTCTCCCCCGACGGTCTCCATTGGACTCCGTACGAGGGGAACCCCGTCATCGACCAGAAGGTCGGCAACGGGAAGGTGATCTGGGACGACCGGATCCAGCAATACGTGGGTTTCCTGCGGCCTCTGCCGTCCCCTCCCATCGCGGCCATGGGGAACGTCACCATCCGGGTCATCGGCCGGTCCACCAGTCCCGACTTCCTGAGTTGGGACCTGCCCCAGAAACAGGTCGTCCTGGCGCCCGATGAGCAGGATCCGCTGGACACCCAGTTCTACACGGCCTCCGTCTTCAAGGATCGGGGCGTCTACTTTGCGTTCCTGAGCGTCTACCACGCCAATTCCCTCATGGTGGACATCCAACTGGCCTTCAGCCGGGACGGGATCGAGTGGCAGCGGGTGGGGAAGAGGCATCCCGTCCTCACTTACGGCATGCCCGACCGGTTCGATTCCCACGGCATCTACGTCTACGGCCCGCCGGTGGTTCTGGAGGAGGAGATCCGGGTCTACTACAAGGGGCAGGACGAGGCCCATTCGCTGACGCCGGGAGACCTGTCGGTCCTGGCCCACCGGCCTGCAGCGCTGCCTCCGGGGACCGAAGAGGCGCTGTCCGATTATAAGGGAGCCGCCTGGTGGTACGGAGTGATGCCCCAGCCCTGGACTCTGCACGGCGGCGCGGGCGGCTTGGCGGTGGCCCGGCGCGACGGCTTCGTCTCCCTGGACGCCGGCGCCGATACTGGAGAGGTCGTGACCCGGACCCTCTGGTGCCGGGGAGGGAGTCTCGTGGTCAACGCCGACGCCTCCGACCCTTCCGTCTGGAGGCGGGAGGTGAACCGCTGGAAGAAACATCCGGGGGGCCAGGGCGAAGTCCGGGTCGAGTTGCTGGACGAAAACGGCTCGGTCTTGCCCGGCTTCGAGGCCGCCCGCTGCGAACCGCTCCGAAGCGACGCCTTGTCGCACACCATGAGCTGGGAGGGTCAACCGGATCTGAACTCGTTGAAGGAACGGAAGATCCAGATCCGCTTCCTGCTCAGGAACGCGAAGCTCTATTCCTTCCGATTGGGAAGCTGAGCCCCCGCACGGGGGCACTGCCTGCCACCGTAGCGAATTCACGGCCCGGAACGATTGCCCGGCCGGCGCGGGCTCCGAATCTGGCGAACGTGTAGAAGGTAGCTGACGGCGAGTCCTACGGCCAGGTTCACCACCAGGGACCCGGGGGCGATCCAGATAAAGCTCACCGGGTCCTCTCCCGTCACCGGGTGCATGCCGAAGATGGGTCCGGAGTAGGCCAGGAGGACCGCCGTGGTCATGCCGGCGACGGCGCCTGCGGCCACGCCGGCGGGGCGGGCGAAGGGGACGAAGAAAGCGAAGAAGAAGAGTCCGAACAAGGGGGTCATCAGCAATCCGGAGGTCTTCTTGCTCACCGCAAAGATGTTGCCGGGGACGGCCCCCATGTAGGCGCTTCCCCCCACCACGACGGCGCCGATGACGAAGGCCAGGATCTTGGCCCAGCGTGCCTGGGTCCGCGGATCGGAGGGGAGCCAGCCGAACCGGTCCAAAAAGTCGCGGTTGACGACGGCGGTGATGGAGTTGACCCCCGAGTCGATGCTGGACATGGCGGCGGCCAGCATGGCGGCGGCCACCAGTCCTGAGATCCCGGGCGGCAACAGATGCGCGATGAAATAAGGGAACACGCTGTCGCCGTTGCGGACCATGTCGATCCCCGAGGGCAGGAGTTCGGGATGGCTCTGGAGCAGGCCCATCAGCGAGAACCCCACCACCCAGAGCACCAGAACCACCGTCACTCCCACGATCTGGTTGACCAGGTAGGCCTGCCGGGCGGCCCGGGCGTCGACGGTGGCCATCAGGCGTTGGATCTTGGTCTGGTCGCCCACCAGTCCGCAAGTCGCCATGACGAAGGTGGAGAACGCCGTGCCCAGGATGCTCAACCGGACGGAAGGGTCGAAGCTGAACAGGGGTTGCTCATCCCAGTGAGGCTGCCAGGAGGTGGGGAACCAGCCGAAGTCTCCCACTCGCCAGGTCACCAGCCCGATGACCAGGATCGCGCCTCCCAACATCATGACGGTCTGAAAGCTGTCGGTGATGACCACCGCTCGGAGTCCTCCCAGGGAAGTGTAGGTGACGGCCACCATTCCGGTGATCAAGGTGATCCAGGGAATCCAGGATGCGTCCAGGCTCATCATGATGGCCAGGGCCCTGGCGCCCAGAAAGATCAGGAGGGACATCCAGACCAACCGGAACACGAGAAACATGGCGGCGCCCAGCATCCGGATCCCCAGACCCAGGCGAGCCTCCAGCAACTCGTAGGCGCTGATGACCCGTTTCCGCATGAAATAGGGAATGAAGACGAAGCCGACCACCAGGAAGATGAAAGGCTGCGCGAGCTGGTTGGCGAGCCCCACCGGTCCGTTGGCGATGGCCTCACCCGGAATGGCGAGATAGGCGATGGTGCTGAGCGAGGTGGCCATGAGAGACACCCCGATCAGCTTGGGGTTCATGCGGCCGCCACCGGTGAAGTACTCCTCCAGGTTGGTCTGCCGCCGGGTGTAGTAGCTTCCCAACGCGATGGTACCGGCGGCGTAGAGGACGATGATGATCCAGTCGATGGGCGCCAGCCCCCCGCTGCTCTCGAACAGGTTCATGTCGTGATAACGCCGGGGATTCTCTCGAATTCAGGACAGTGAATGGTGCTCAAATGGTTGGAGACAGAGTCGGTATTCGTTGCCGCCGAAACTTGCGGTAGATCTTGAAGTCGTTGTCGAGAGTGAAGACGACACTCTCCGGATGCTGTTCGGCCATTCGGACAAGGCAGCCGTCCGCGAGGGACATGGGCGCGTCCTGGTACTTCTTCAGCAACCGGGAGACGGCGGCGGTTTCTTCGGCCAGGCGAAATGACAGGTCCAAGACACTGCGCCGGACCATTTCCAGCACGGCCATCTGTCCACCCGCGAAGGGTTGGACCAGAAAGCAAGCTTCCGCCAGGACGGATTCACAAGTGAGCAGGGGCGGGGCGATCTCAGCCCATTGGTCCTTCGCCCAGCGATGGTGCCGGTCGCGCCGGTTCAACAATGCCACCAGCGGACCCGTGTCCAGGATGACTCCTTTTCTCATCGGCCGAATTCTTCCAGGTAGTCCTGGTTCGCCGACAGGTCTTCGGGCCCGCAAAGTATGCCCTCGAGATCGGCCACGCGCGACAGAGCCGACCCGGGTCGATCGGTCTCCAACCTGCTCAGGTACGCGGTCAGAGCCTCGCGAATCAGGGCGGACTTGCTCATGCCCTTCCGCCGCGCCGTCGCGGCCAATTCAGCGGCGAGCGGATCAGGCACCTTCAACGAAACGGTATTCATCGCATCCTCCGGTAATACCAGACTGGATTTATGGTATTACCGTTCCCGATGGCGCATGTCAAGACGTCGGCGGCCTCGGTGGAACGACTGGGGGGATGAGTTCAGGTTGGGGCCGATCGACCGAATCAACCTCAATCCGCCACGGCGATCGCCTCGATCTCAACCAATAGCGAAGGAAGGACCAGGCCCGACTGGACGGTGGAGCGGGCGGGAGGGCGCCCGTCAAAATACTCGTTGAAGACGGCGTTCATGCCCTCGTAGTAGACCATGTCGCTCAGGAAGACGGTGACCTTGACCACGTCGTCCAGCGACGAGTCGGCCGCTTCCAGGGCGGTCTGCAGGTTGTCGAGGGTTTGCCGCGTCTGGGCGCCGATGTCGCCTTCTCCCACCAGGTTGCTCTCGGCGTCGAAGGCGATCATTCCCGCCGTGGTGACCAGCGATCCTTTCCGGACCACCTGAGAATAAGCGGCGGCCGGCGTCGGCAACGACGGGGGATTGATGCGTTGTGCGTTCATGTGCGTCCTCCTTTGCATGGGAATTATGGTCTATTGAGCCTGCCGCGAGGCTCCGCGTCTGTCCCGCATCTCTCATCGAGTCAACGCGGCGGGATCAGTGCGACAATGCGCACCGGGGCGCCGGTGCCGCCTTCGATCTTCATCGGCAGCGCCGCGAGCAGAAAGCCGGTCGGTGGCAATGCCGACAGGTCGGCGACGTTCTCCAGGTTGGGCACATCGGCTGCGGCCCCGATCCGGTGGACGATGAAGTCGGTCGACTGACCGTAGTCGACGCTGGCGGTGTCGATGCCCAGGAGCCCCACGCCGCGCTCTTCCACGAGCAGGCGCGCCGCCGCTTCACCGATCCCGGGGAAGTGCAGGTTTCCGGTCTCGCCCGGTGTGTCATCGCCGAGGTAGGCGAGCGCGTCGGGCCAACGGGCGGCCCAACCGGTCCTGATCAGCACTGCCGATCCCGCCGGCACGCGGTCGTGGGTTTCCTCCCATGCCAGAACGTCATCGGGAGTGACCAGGTAGTCCGGATCGGCCTCTGCCGACTGGCTGACGTCCAGCACGATGCCCGGCAGGATGAGCCGCTCCAGGGGAATCGACTCGGCGGTGGCGCCCCCTTGCGCGAAATGGAAGGGCGCATCCAGGTGCGTACCGCCATGCTCGGCGGTGGCGAACTGCTTGGCGGCGTAGAAGTAGCCGCCCGGCGTCTGGCCCTCGGCCAGCGTATCGAGCCTGAAGCCGGTGGTGTCGGTCGGCCAGTAGAGCGTGCCGCCGCCGTAGGCGTGGCTGAGGTCGACCATCCGCCAGCCGGCGACGGCCTCCGGTGCGGGCGGCTGCGGCGTTTCGCCAGGCGGGGCACCCACGCACGCGGCGAGCTGGACGGCGAGCACAAGGCCGGCGGCCAGCGAGAGCCTGCGTTTGGTTGCTTGCATTGGCGACATCATAAACCGTTCGCGCTGGGAGCGGCGACTTTCCAGTCGCCGACCAGGGGGGCAGGGGGGACGGAGTCCCCACTCTACACTTTCCGGTCACCGAATCGCATAGCAACACAGAGGAGCAGGCGACAAGAAAGCCGCCACTCCCAGTGGGCGACAAGGATGTCGCCCCTCCTAGTACCCCATAACATGTAATTGGTCGTATACTATAGTAGGAGGCTGGAGAACTCGGAAGGAGGGGTTCTCATGGCACCACGCTATCGTGTCACGCTCACTGTGGAAGAGCGCTCGGAATTGAAGGCATTGACCCGGGCCGCGACCAAGACCACCGGCAAGCGGTTCCTGTACGCACGGGCTCTATTGTTGTGCGACCGCGGGTCGGAGGGGCCGGGATGGACCGTGGCCCGGGTGGCCGAGGCGCTGGGCGTCTCAACCCGCACGGTCGAGCGCTTGAAACGGCGGTTTGTGGAGCAGGGTCTGGAGTTCGCCTTGGAGCGCAAGCGGCGGGTGCGGCCGCCGCGGGAAGTCATCTTCGACGGTGTGTTCGAGGCTCGCTTGGTCGCCTTGGCCTGTTCCCAGGCCCCGCCGGGGCGGAAGCGCTGGACCCTGCGCCTGCTGGCGGAGAAAGTAGTGGAACTGGGCTGGGTCGAGCGGGTGTCGGTGATGACGGTGCAGCGGACGCTAAAAAAAACCAACTGCAGCCTCATCGGAAGAAGTATTGGCGGATCCCGCCGCGGGGCAGCGCCGCATTTGTAGCCTGCATGGAGGACGTTTTGGAAGTCTATGCCCGTGCCTACCATCCCCGTCGGCCGGTGGTCTGCATGGATGAGACCCACAAGCAGTTGATCGGCGAAGTGCGGGAGCCGCTGCCCGTGGAGCCGGGCCAGCCGGAGCGGATCGAGCACGAGTACGTGCGCAACGGGGTCGCGCAGATCTTCCTGGAGGTGGAGCCGCTGACCGGCCGCAGCCATGTGGAGGCGGGCGAGCGGCGTACGCGCCAGGATTGGGCCCGCTGGATTGAGGGCATGCTGGAGAGGCGATATCCGGAGGCCGAGCGGGTGGTCCTGGTCATGGACAACCTGAACACGCACGGAATCGAATCGCTGTACGCGACCTACGAGCCCCGACACGCTCGCCAACTGGCGGAACGACTCGAAATCCATTACACGCCGAAGCACGGGAGCTGGCTCAACATTGCGGAAATCGAACTGAGCACGCTGTGCGGACAATGCCTCGACCGCCGCATTCCAAGCTTGGCCCAGATGCAACGCGAGATCGAGGCTTGGGTCGGCGATCGGAATCAACGGCAAACCGAGATCAACTGGCAATTCAAGACGGAGGATGCACGGATCAAGCTGAAGAGCCTGTACCCGAAACTTTAAGTGTTAATAGGTACTAGTCGTAGCGCCTTGTCCGGCGACGGGTCATGTACAGTTCCCGGATCCGTGCCAGGTCCGCGTCGTACCGCCCGTCTCGAAAGTCGGGGAACGCCCACTCCAGCGGCCGGTACCGGCCCTTCCGGTAGCGGCTCATCAGGTCGGCGTAGACGCCCTGTCCCAGGTGGATCTTCTGGCCGGCGAACTTCAAGCTGGCCAGGACCACCTTGCTGTGGTCCAGGTAACCCGCGTCCAGATTGACCCTCCGCCGGCCCTGACGGGCCAGCCGCTCCTCGATCCGGTTGCACGCCAGCTTCACCTCCGGAAGGGATTCCGGCGGAATCATTCGGGAGAAGCTCACGAGGTGGCGTCGCAGCGACGGTCCCATCTCTTTTTCGTAGTAGTCGGTGACGTCGAACGGGCGGGCGGCTCCACTGAAGTCGATGGCGCCCCACCGGAGCTCCAGACGCTCCAAGGCCAGGTCCCGGGAACGGGCGTCGGCCCAGAGGAGGGCCACCAGGAGCTTGACCGGCTCCACCGCTTCAATTCGAGCCACGGGAGGCGTCGTCCAATATGGCAAGAGCCGTGCGGACCACGGGCACGGCGATTCCGAAGGTCGCGGCGATCTGCAAATGGAGCTCCTCCAGGTCCAACTCTGTCCGGACGACCTCGGTGTGGGATCGGGTCTGCAACCGCCGGCCGTTGAGATAGATCTGTTTCCCCGCTTGAACCCGGGTCAGCAGGGGATGGGTCATCATTTCCCAGGAAAAGGATTCGTCCCATGCCTTCAGGAACTGCCCCGGATCGGCGGGCGAGGTCTTGAACGTCAGTCGATGACTCCGCCCGCCCTGTTGCCGGGTGTAGAGACGCATTCTTTCCGGGCTCTCGGGGGAGAGGAGGAGACGGTTGAAAGGAGTCTTGACCTCCACCTCGCGACTCTCTTGCAAGGGAATCGGCTCGACCACCAGATAGCCGGGGTCCAGCAGATGGGGGCGCCCCCGGATCCAGACCAGGAGTGCCGAATGGGTGTCCGATCCGTAGTGCCGGTCCGCCAGGATCGGTTGGGCCCTGAAACCCAGGCTGCGGACCAGATGGAGCAGGGTCGCCGTCAATGAAAAGCAGGTCCCTCCGGTTCCCAGATCCCGGTGATCCGTCAGGACCTGGGTGGGGAGGCGCCGTGCGGCCGGTCCTTTGCCGTTCCGGGAGCTCCGGATGATCTTGGTCAGGTTCTCGTAAGGCAGCTGGGAGAAGCTCCGGGCCAGGGTCCCGAGGGTGTGGAGCCGATCCTCACCGGGGCGCAGGCCGTACTGCCGGCAGAAAAACTCCAGCAACTGCCGGTCCCGCGGTGGAGCCAAGGGGTTCTCGGCCATGTCAGTCTTCCGACGCCGCCTGGGACAGGGATTGGACCAGAACCTCGTCTTCCTCGGACAACACCGTCCGCAGATCCAGGATGACCCGATCGTCCTCGATTCGGGCCACCACGGGTCGGGACCCACGGCGGAGGCGTCTGGCCAGCTCGTTGCAGGAAAAGGCCGTGGGGCGGAGCGCCAACAAGATGGTGGGAATGGTTTCCTCAGGGGCCGATCCGCCGCCAGCCAGGGAGAAACCGTCCAGGATCCGGCTCCGGTACGCTCCCGGGTCCAGACCCCTCCGGATCTGCCGGGCCCGGCCTTCCAGAGAGGCGCTGGAGGTCCCGAGCATCCGGTAGACGGGAAGTCTCTCCAGGTACACGCCCTGCTCATAGAGGGAGAGCGTCTGTTCCAGTCCGGCGAAGGTGGCTTTGTCCAGACGGCAGACCCGAGCCAGCGGATTCTTGCGGACCGCCTCCATCAGCGAGCGCTTCCCCAGGACGATGCCGGCCTGAGGTCCTCCCAGGAGCTTGTCCCCACTGAAGCAGACCAGGTCCACGCCCGCCTTCAGGATCTCTTCGACCGTGGGCTCGGACCGCAGAGACGGGTGGGAGGTCCGGAAGAGGTAGCCGCTGCCGGCGTCCTTGAGCAAGGGAATACCAGCCTCCCGAGACAAAGCGGCGAGCTCGGAGAGGGCGGGACGGCGGCTGAATCCCACGACCCGGAAATTGCTGGGGTGCACTCTGAGAATGAGAGCCGTGTCCCCGTCCAGGGCATCACGATAGTCCTCGATCCGGGTTCGGTTGGTGGTTCCCACCTCCTTCAACGAGGCTCCACTCTGCTCCAGGATGGAGGGGACGCGGAAGGATCCGCCGATTTCCACGAGCTCGCCCCGGGAAACCAGCACCTTCCTGCCCCGGGCCAGGGTGCTGAGGACCAGGAAGAGAGCGGCCGCATTGTTGTTCACCGCGGTGGCCGCTTCGCAGGGAAGCAGCCTCCGGAACTGCTCCTCCAGGTGCCGGTCCCGGTGCCCCCGTTTTCCCCGATCGAGGTCGTACTCCAGGTTGGAGTACCCCTGGGAGAGACTCTTCATGACTTGAGCCGTTTCTTCGTTCAAGGGGGCGCGGCCCAGGTTGGTGTGGAGAATGATGCCGGTGGCGTTGACCACGGGACGCAGGGAGGGGCGGAGGCGATTCCGGAGCGACCCGCCCAACTCCGGCTCCAGAGCTGCCAGTCCCGACTCCAGCGCCCGGTCGGGGTCGTCGCTCCGGCGTATCGACTCCCGCAGCCGGTCCAGGGCGTGCCGGACCTCCTCGACCACCAGATTCCGGGGATATTCGTCCAAGAGGGATTCCGCGCAGGACCCGCGCAGGATCAGGTCCACGGAAGGGATCCGGCGCAGTGTCTCGTGGGCAGTGGGCACGCGGCCATTATGAATTAGAAACCGGAATTTGACGAGGAGACGGGAATGCCGCTATCACCACGGACTGTTAACATGATCTTCCTACATGGAGATGCGATGAAGATCGAATGGGCTCTCATCAGTGTGTCGAACAAGGATGGCTTGGCGGACCTGGCCCGGGGACTCGACGATCTGGGAATCCGCTGCCTGTCCACCGGGGGCACGGCCCGGACCTTGCGGGAGTCGGGCGTCGAGGTGACGCCGGTATCCGATTACACGGGATTTCCCGAGATCCTGGACGGCCGCGTCAAGACGCTGCACCCCCGGATCCACGCCGGCATCCTGGCCCGGCACGACTTGCCCCATCATCGTGAGGTGTTGACCCGACATGCGATCCAGCCCTTGGGACTGGTGGTGGTGAACCTCTATCCATTCGTGCAAACGGTGAGCCGCGAGGGGGTGACCCTGGAGGACGCCATCGAGCAGATCGACATCGGCGGGCCCTGCATGGTCCGCGCGGCGGCCAAGAACTGTGCCCACGTCACCGTCGTGGTGGACCCGTCGGATTACACGTCCGTGCTGGCTGAGCTGGCCGAGAATGGGGGGCAGACGCGCGAGGCCACCCGCCTGGCCCTGGCCCGGAAGGCCTTCCGGCATACGGCTCAATACGACACGGCCATCTCTCAGTATCTGGAGCAGCAGAGCGGGTCGGAAGCCGAAATTCCGGCCACCGTGACCCTCTCCCTGGATCGGCAGGACCTCTTGCGATATGGCGAGAATCCACATCAGCGGGCCGCTATCTACCGGCCGGCGGCCGGTCCGCCCCAGGGTCTGGCGGGGGCGGTTCAGCTCCAGGGAAAGCAGCTCTCCTTCAACAACTACCTGGACCTGGACGCAGCTTGGGGTCTGGTCTCCGAGTTCGAGGAAACGTGCTGTATCATCATCAAGCACAACAACCCGTGCGGCGCCGCGGTGGGAGCCGATCCCCGGGAAGCCTACGTCAAGGCGTTGGAGTGCGATCCGGTTTCGGCCTTCGGTTCCATCCTGGCCTTCAACCGGCCCGTGGACGCGGCCACGGCGGAGGCGACCCGGACGCTGTTCGTGGAAGCCATCATCGCGCCGGCCTACGCGCAGGGAGCCCTGGAGATCTTTGCCAGGAAGAAGAATCTCCGGGTGATGCGGCTCGAGCCGCAATCATCGGAGAGTTCTTCCCCGAGTTTCGACCTCAAGATGATTTCGGGGGCCTGCCTGCTCCAGGATGCGGACCTGGTCCGGGCCACGGCAGACGATCTGAAGGTGGTGACTCGCAGGCCGCCGGAGCCGGGTGAACTCCAGGACCTGCTCTTCGCCTGGGCCGTGGCCAAACACGTGAAGTCCAATGCCATCGTTTTCGCCGAAGGCGGCCAGACCGTGGGAATCGGAGCGGGCCAGATGAGCCGGGTCGATTCGGTTCGGCTGGCGGCTCAGAAAGCCCAGCGCTCGACCGCAGGCGCCAGCATGGCCAGCGATGCCTTCTTCCCCTTCCGCGACGGGCTGGACGAGGCGGCCGAGAGTGGGATCACGGCGGTGATCCAGCCCGGAGGATCGGTCCGGGACGCGGAGGTGATCGAGGCGGCGGACGAGCACGGAATGGCCATGGTCTTTACGGGCATGCGGCACTTCAGACATTGACGGGAGTGGCCGGTCAGCCGGTCCGGCCCGACCCACGGAACCCCCTCCATGTTGCTGGTCATCGACATCGGGAACACCAACATCGTCCTGGGAATCTTCCACGGGACGACGCTGGAGCATTCCTGGCGGATCTCCACCCGCAGGAACCGGACCGTCGACGAGTACGCCTCCCTCTGCGACCATCTCTTCCGCATGGCGGGCGTCCAGATGGACCGGGTGGAGGACATCACCGTCTGCAGTGTGGTTCCGCCGCTGAATGACTGTTTCAAGGAATTGTCTCTCCGTTACATTGGCCGTGAACCCCTGATGGTGGATCCCGTGGGCCAATCCCTGTTGCCCATCCGTTATCAGCCAAAGTCCGACGTGGGCGCCGATCGAGTGGCCAACTCGCTGGCCACGCTGGATCTGGTCGGCGCTCCGGCCATCGCCGTCGACTTCGGGACCGCCACCACCTTCGACGCCATCTCGGACCGGGGGGAATACGTGGGCGGGGTCATCGCCGCCGGGATCGGAATCTCGGCCGAAGCGCTCTTCGCCCGGACGGCCAAGCTCCCGCGCATCGAGATTGCCCGCCCCGGGCAGGTCGTGGGAACCTCCACCAGCGGCAGCATCCAGTCGGGCCTCTTCCATGGCTACGTGGGACTGGTGGAAGGAATCCTGAAACGGATGAAGGAAGAGTTGGTTGGCGCCCGAACCGTGGCTACCGGAGGGCTGGCCCCCCTCATCGCCGGCGCCTCGGAGGGGATCGACCTGATCGAGGAGAATCTGACCTTGTACGGACTCCGGATCTATCACGAGCGCATGTCCGGAAGCCCGGGTTGAGAATGGTGAGCCGCCGTCAATGGCTGCGGTCGCTGGACCGTCGGCAGGGCTGTCTTGGATAACTATTTCAACTACTTCACGGAAGTCGAGGAACACTTCATCCGGAGACGGCAGAAGCACCTGCTGGTTCCCCCTCTGGATTGGTGTCTGATCGAATTGTGGAAGAACAGCGGGATTCCCATACACGTGGTGATTCGAGGGATCGACCGCAGTTTCGAGACCGCCCGGTCGCGGAGGACCTCGCCCAGAAGTCTCTCCTACTGCCATCCCGCCGTGACCCAGGCTTTCGAGGAGCATCAACGGGCCATGGTGGGCTCGGGAGATGAAGAGGGTGAACCGGATGACTTGCAGGGCAGGGGAGTGCACGGCGCCCTCGTTCTCGAACATGTGGATCGACTGACGGCGTCGCTCCGCGAACGTCCCGAAGACTTCGACGCGCCCTTGAGCCTGTTGTCGTCCCTGAGGCAGGAAATCAGTGCTCGGGAACAACTCGACGGGCAACAGATCGACCAGGATCTGAACCACATCGGGGTCCTGGTTGCGGAGGTCCTCCGGGATGGGATGGACCGGAAACAGCTGCGGAGCCTCCGGAGCGAAGTCAGGAAGGAGATGAAGATTTACAAGAGGCACCTCTCGCGGGAGTTGTTCCGACGCATGGAGGAGAATTGCCTCCATCGCAATTTGAGAGAGTCCGCAAGGATCCCCGAATTCGGCCTCCTCGCCATGCAATTGGGCGAAACACCGTAACGGTCCACTGCGATAGTCGCCAAAACATTCGACCGGGTCTCCATTCCGGTGATTGATCGTGTTGTCACGTGATTATGTTTCACATATTTCAATTACCGACACCGATAATCGTTTACGATGAGTATCTGAAAAACTGATATCGCATCGGCAGGGTGGGGAGGAGCCGATGCGAAATCACTTGTTTCCGAGGCTGAGAAACGAGTCGCGGTCCCCATCGGCCAAGACGCTTTATTGAGGAGAAACCAGATGAAAAAGATGATCGGCTTACTGGTCGTGGCCATGGTTGGTGTGCTGGCGCCGGCCACATTGTCCGCGTCCGGCTCCATTACGGCTGGCCGGGGCATCAATCCCAGAGATGCATACACGAAGGGCAAGGCCCTCACCTACAAGAAGTTGGCGTGCAAGTCCTGCCCGCTGCAGAAGGGGGAGCTCGACCGGGCCCGCGCACAGAACTTGAAGAACAGCTTCGAGGCCCGCGACTCCGCGAACAAGCCCGGTACGCCGGACGATGGGAACATCCAAGTGCTGTGTCCGGGTTTCGAGGCCGTCGGGTGTGATGACGGCGTGGATGAACAGGAACTCGTCCACTACTACCTGACGCGCCGTTACAAACTGTGACGGCATCGAGCTCGACGCTGACCCGCTCCGATCAACGAGCCTAACCAAGGAACATGGCAATGCAACGAAAACATCTCTTAGTCTTGGCCGCTGCCGCGGCCATCGCAATCAACGGGTCACCCGCGTTCGCCGGCGGCTCGCCCTGGCTTCCCGCACCCGGCGGAGGCTCTCTCACAGTTTCCTACGTTTCTCAGAACGCCACCGAGTTCTTCCGCAGCACTACCAAGAGCCCGACCCCCGGAGGGGGGCACGATCTCTCCCAGAAGACCGTCTGGGTGGAGGGAACGTATGGTCTGACCGATGCCTTGGCGCTGGACTTCCGGTTTGGCGGAGCCCAGAGCTCATACGCCACCGGGCCGGGTCTGCCCCCGTCCCAGGACAGCATCAGCGGCTTGGCGGACATCAATGCCGGCGTGGTGTGGCGGGCCTTGGACGAAGTCGTCAGCAACGGGCCGACCATCGCTTTTCGGGCCGGAGTCATCGTGGCCGGAGGCTATGACACCGGCTACATCAATTCTCTGGGAGACGGGGGCAACGGCTTCGAGGTGTCGGCGCTGATCGGCAAGTACCTCGACAACGGCTTTGCCGTGTCGGGAGAATTCGGTTACCGCAACCGGACCTCCAGTGACCACGACATCCCGCCCAACCTCTTTGCCCGGCTGGCGGCCGGCGTCGTTGTGGGAAGCCGGGTCGGAGTGTCGTTCAACTATCAGATGGAGGATTCCACGTCCGGTATAGAGATCGGAGGCCCGGGATTCTCTCCCATGGTATTTCCCGAACTGCAGGAAGACTTCCATATTGTCGGTCCCTCGGTGAGCATCGCCATTTCGGACCGGGCCAACATCGGAGCTTCGTACGGCAGGGTGATCGCCGGGCGGAATACGGCGGTCTCCAACGTCATCGGCGTCTCCCTCAACCTAGTGTTCTAAAGCGAAGATCTATCGGGCCGGCGGCCCGCAACGAAGGTGGTAACGACTTTCGCCGCGGGCTGCCTGGGCCCGGACCGGCATCGTTCACGGCTGGTTCAACGTCCAGTCGTATTCGTAATCCACTGCCCCCTCGAATTTCTTCAGGCGCTCCGCCAGTTCCTCGTCCGCATAACGCGCCAAGTGTTTGAGCACGTTCTCCTCGGTGTCGCCGAAATCCTCCGAGAACCAGGTGTAGATGCTGGAAATGACGATGAAATCGTCGTCGACGAAATCGACGCCCCGGGAATGATTCACATAGGCGCGGGCGCCAGCATCCAGCAACGTCTCCGTATTTGCTGCGCTGAAGGCCTTCTCGATCAGATTCGGACATCCGAGGCTAGCGCAGTTCACCCCATAGTGAATCCGGGCATCGCGGTAGATGGGCCGCAGGATGCCATGTTCGATGTTGTCCAGGGTCAGGTCCTGGCCGCAGACCATGGCCCGCACGTCGCCCCAGGGGCCGACCGGAATCAAACCGCCGAGCATGCTGTTGCTGATCTTCTTGATCGAGTCGACGGGATAAGCTTCGACCACCACCTGCACGGTCAGGGAATTGTAGAGATTGAACCAGTAGGCCTTCTGTTCCCGGCGGGAATTCGTCCTGGGATCGAGGCCCTGCAGGTACGACAGGTATCCGGCCAGTTTGGCCGTGTCCTCGGTGCTGGCCTTCAAGGCGGCGTAGTCGAATCGATTGATGCCCGAGCTGGGGGTCTGGAGGTAGGTATCCAGGATCTCCTGCCAGGCACTGTGATCGATTTGGGACGTATTGGATTCGTCACTGGCGTCCCAGAACGGAATCGGCTTCGATTTGCTCTGCGCGGACACGGCGCCGTTGATCAGGGTCAGACCGATCACAACCGCGGCGACGCGGCGGCACAGCATCCAGGGAGCCATGGGGTTCCGTAAACGTATCCGTCTCATGGGGATTTGTTCTCCTTGCCGTGGCGGACGGGCGCCGTCTAAACTGGCGTCCAACCGCGAATCCAAAGGCCGAAGATCATGGAAAGGATTCCGACGCCGGCCCCGATGACGCCTCTGACGGTTCCCCCGACCTTCGATTTTCCGAAGCGCCGGCGCCGTGTGTCGACCGGGGTCTCGACCATGCGCATTCTAGACTGGATCGCCTTGACCTGCATCTCCACCGTCCAGCCGTAGGCGGTGTCCCGCATCTCCAGGCGCCGCAGCGCGTCTGCCCGAATGGCCCGGAACGGACCCAGATCGGTGATCCTCGCTCTCCACAGCAACCGGATCAGCAGGCTCGCCACGCGGTTGCCGGCGACCTGCGGCACCGACAGGGCGCCCGGCTCCATCCGTCCCAGGACCCGGGACCCGATGACCAGGTCGGCGCCGGCTGCGATCGGCGCCAGTAGATCACAGGACTGGCGGACGTCGAAGGCCTGATCGCCGTCGACGAACAGGATCACGTCCACCGGTCGCAGGGCCGCGATGGCCGTCAGGCAAGCCCTACCGTAACCCGGCGTCGGCTCCCTGGCCACGCGCGCGCCGGCCTGCCTTGCCCGCTGTGCCGTTTCGTCTGCCGAAGCGTTGTCGCACACCACCAGATCGTCGATCAGTGGGAGCCCGCTCTCCGTGCGCAGGTCCAGCAGTGCTCTGACGACGGCGCCGATGTTTTGTTCTTCGTCGTTTGCCGGAATCACGGCGCCGACGGTCAGGTTCTCGTACATGGCATATGGGCGCTATGCCCGGGGTCCGTTCCGACATCCAGGCTTGTGGACCGCCGCCGGATCAGGTCGCCGGCCAGCGCCAGCAAGATCAAACCGAATTCCAGGAATCGGATCCATGTCGGCTGCTGGTAGGCCTGCAAGGTGTAGTCATCCAGGTGGATTCCGATCACGTAGCTGAGCAGGACGGCGCCCGAGGCCGTCCAGGCCCAGGCGCTGGGGAAGATGGCCGCGAACGGGAGCAACCAGAGGAGATACCAGGGATTGATCACCGGGGAAACCACGAGCAACCCTCCGTAGAGCCAATCGCCCCGGGGGATGGCGTGTTGGCCGCCTCGTGCAAACCTGGCGGCCTGGCGCAGCCAGAAAACGGCGAACATCAGACCCAGAATCAGCCGGGCCTCGAACCGTGGCAACAGGGTCCCCAGCAAGCCGAAGGCCGCGGAATTGAACTCCCATTCCCGTGCGAAAACCTGCAACGAGGTGAGGTTCGTGCCGCCCATCAGGGCGAATGGAGCATACAACCCGGCGAGTGTAGCGCCGAACAGCAACCAGTGGCGGGGTCGAGCTCGCAGCAACACCAACGGCGCCAGCACCAAGGCGAAGATCTTGGCCCCGGCGGCCATCCCCAGGCAGACGGCGGCGCTTCCCCGGCGCCGGTTTCGGACGAGCAGGATCGCCGCCATGAGCAGGCAGGCTCCGGCGCCGTCCGGATGGGCCGTGAAGGCGATCTCCTTGACCACTAGTGGACACCACGCGTAGAGCATGACGTTCCGGGCTGGCGTCATACGGAGCAGGACCCAGACCATACCCAGGTCGATCAGGATCAGGATCAACTGCAGTGCCGTCACGCTGCCCGGTTGCAGCCAGTAGCCCAGCAGAAAGAGGAGCTGCGTCGTCGGTCCGTAGATGGTCGGCAGGTCGGGGTTGTTGATGTTGTCCAGCGATTGTTGAAACGCCGCCGGAACGTTCGTGTCCAGAAAGAACGCCTCCGGCGCCGCGCCGTAGGGCGTTCCGGCCGTGGCGAATCGGTAGCCGTCCCATAGGTAACGATAGAAGTCGTCCTCGAAAAAGGGTCCACCGACGAGGCCGAAGACCCTGAACACCACGGCCCAGAAGAACATGCGCCCGATCGGAAACGGTTCGCCCCGCCGCCGAAAATAGAAGTAGAGTCCGAAGACCGGAAGTCCGGTCCAGGCCGCCAGGACG
Source organism: Acidobacteriota bacterium (assembly GCA_965263035.1). GTDB lineage: Bacteria > Acidobacteriota > UBA6911 > RPQK01 > JAJDTT01 > JAJDTT01. Next base: position 312,752 of record OZ253580.1, on the reverse strand, counting down.
AAGAAGATGGACAGATCCGGTTCACCGGGCTGTCGCGCCAGATAGGCGAGGGCCCCGTAGCCTAACGCGCACCAACAACCGACTGCGTCCACCAGCCTGCGAGAGGTGGCGTAGGATGGGGCGTGGTTTTTTTGTAGGAGAGATTTCTGAGACACGGCGGTTTGGGTCTCGTGAACGCGATCAGGCCTTAGTATACGAATTTGAGGGTGTGTGGGGGGTGTGTAGAGGGGGGGCTTCCAGCCCCCCCTGCCCCCCCGAATCGGCGGCAAGAAAGCCGCCGCTCGTGCGCCCGACATGGGCTGTATCTAAGGGATGAAAGATCCCAAGGGAGGTGATGGGACCAACCCTAGCCGAACCGCAAGGCGTAGCCGCGAGGTGAAGCTGAAGGAAGCGGAAGGCAAACCCACGACCGCAGGAACACGAACCGGCAGCGAGGCCGGGTGCGGGCGGTGAGCTGGCGAGCAACAGCGAAACCCGAACCCCATCCAGACGTACCAGGTAGAGCCGGGCGGCCCGGGGGGAAAGATGCAGCACCTTACTCGGGGAGATCTCAAGGGTGAGAGCCTTTGAGAAGTCAGCAGAGGTCATAGTAGCGAAGAAGCCGGATAATGCCGGTGGAGCGAAGGACCGAAGGAGTCGGACTGGCCCTATGGTGGACTCGTCAGCGGGATCGCAACTACCTCCGGAAACGGGGCGGGGGGAGGCCCCTCGGACCCGGCACGGAAGGCCCAAGGGTGGAACCCGTCAAGCCGGAAGGGCGGAGATCAAGTCCCAGCGGCGGCGAAAACCGGAAAGAAAGGCCCTTTACGAGGCTCGAAAGAGCCTCGAGTGACTCCAACCGCCGGATACTGAAAACGGTACGTCCGGTGGTGTGGGAGGGTGCAGGGGCGCAATCCCCTGCACTCGACCCGATCCAATCGGCGGCAAGAAAGCCGCCGCTCCGCTCCTCAATTCTCCTCTTCCACAAATCCTCCGGTGATGGGACAAAAGCTATCGGTCTGGCGCCGGTAGTGGGCGACCCGCCAGCTTCGTCCGTCGGTCTTCACGCGCAGGCTCCCCCATTGGCTGGTGGAGAGGGGGAGCGCTCCGGCCCGGCGGAGGCGGTGCAGGGCGGCCTGGGAGGGATGACCGAAGGGGTTTTTGCGTCCAGCCGAGATCAGGCCCACCCGGGGCCGCAGCCGGGAAAGGAACGGGGAAGAGCTGCTGGAGCCACTCCCATGGTGTGCCACCTTGAGGACCGCCGTCCGTCCCAGCCTGGGGATCAATCTCCCCTCGATGTTCCGGTCGATGTCTCCCGTCAACAGCATGCGGAAGCGCCCGTACACGAGGAGCAGGACCACGGACCTGTTGTTGGCGCCGGCGGAGTTCCATACCGGGTCCCCCTTCCCGGGTGGATGGAGCACCCGATGCCCGACTCCCCCCTGGAAAAAGGCCTGACCGTCGCTCAGGGTCAGCCGTTGTTCCGGCAGCTCTCCGGCCGGAGGTTCCGCAACCATCAATTGTCCCACCGGGAAGGCCTGCCGGATGAACTCGTAACCTTGCACGTGGTCTTGATGGGGATGGGTCAAGAGGACGTAGGAGAGGTTCCGGATTCTCCGGTGCCAGAGGTAGCGTCCCACCAGTCTTTGCCCGACGAAGCGGCTGGGCTCCGCATCCCACGACCAGCGGCCCCCGGTATCCACCAGTGCGTGGGATCCGTCGGGATAGGAGATGTGGATGCTCTCCCCCTGGCCCACGTCCAGCAGGGTGACCTCCAGCTGTCCGGTCGCCGAATCGGACTCCCAGGTGACGGACAGGAAGAGGAGCACCGGCGCCAGCCAGAGGAGGTGGAGTGCCCTCCGGCCCAGGATCAGGCCCAGTCCCAGAAGCAGGAAGTAGAGGATCAGCTCGGCGGTCGAGGGGTGGGGCACGTACTGAATGGTGGCGATCCACTGCACCAGTTCCATCAGCATACGGATCAGATCGGCCACCGTCCCCACCAGCACGGAGAGACTCTCTCCGGTGGGAAGCCAGTAGGTGATGAGCAGGAGAAAGGCGGCCAGCAGGAAGAGGGAGAAGCAGGGAACCAGGACCAGATTGGACAGCCAATGGGTCCAGCACCAGAGGTTGGAGTAGTAGAGGGCCAGAGGCAGCGTGAACAGTTGGATGCAGAGCGTGCACGAGACCAATGAAAGGACCGATCCGGAGCCGCGGCTCAACGCGGGAACCAGGGATTGGGACAGGGTTCGGGGCAGCGGCTCCAGGAGATGCTCCAGACGGTATCGGATTCGCCGTCCCAGTCGTCCCGGGGTCGTCGCCTCGACCCGGACTTGAGGCAAAAAAACCGAGCATGCGGTTCGCCGCAGGGTCTGGATCCAGGGCTGGACCGGAAAGACGCAGAGCCCAATGGCCAGGAGGCTCAGATAGGAGAATTGGAAGCTCGCCGTATGAAGGGATTGGGGACGGAACCCCAACGTGATCAGGGCGGCCACACCGAGACCGTTGAGGAACTGGGACTTCAGGCCCAACGACAAGAGGAGATGGATCCAACTGGCCATGAGTCCGGCCCGGATGGCGGAGACGGGAGCTCCCACGGCCACGACATAGCTCCAGACGGCGGCCAGAGCCAGGAGGCGCCCGGCCAACCCCAGGGGACGGGACAGGAGATGGAGAAACAGGTAGACCAGTGAGACGTGAAATCCGGACACGGCGAAGAGGTGGAAGATTCCCAGCTTCTCGATGCTGACGCGATCGACCTCCTCGAGCCGGCGGGTCTGACCCAGAAGGGTGCTCAGGACCAGATTCTCCTGCTCCGGCTTCAGGGTCCGCCGGCAGAAGCGCTCGAACGATCGGACATACGCGAACAGCGGCCTTCGCGGATCCCATCCCGGATCCGGCCCCAGGCGCCGGACCTGGAGGTGCGACTTGAGACGCACCACTCCCACGATTCCCCGATGCCAGAAGCGCAGGCGCAGGTCGTCCACTCCCGGGATTCCGTGGTGGGTCGGGTCCTCCAGGAAGGCGCTGACCCGCAGTCTCTCGCCGTAGCGGAGGAATGGCTCCGACTCGGATCCTCCGGGAAGGGAGTAGACGTAGAGAGCCACCTTGCCGGGAAGGGAAAGATCGCGGCCCGCTTGCCGAACCGAGAGGGGAGTGATCTCCAGATACAACCCCCTCTTCAGCGCGAGAGGCGGGTGATCGATCCGGCCCACCAACTCGACGGTCTGATTCCGATCAACGGCGAGTCGAGGACGCTGTTGCTCCTCGGTCAGGAGGCGGACCACACCCACCAGGAGCACCAGAACGAGACAGGGGTTGAAGAGGCAGAAACGGCCCAGTTTTTCCAGTGGAACATCCAGTAAACTCTTTAACGTCGAAGAGCGGGAAAACTGCGAGGAGGGGCGATTTCCAATCGCCCATTCCTGCGTTGGCCCGCGGGCTCATTCCACCCTGCATTCTTGCGCCCCTCGATCACTTGGGAGATCGGCGGTTGGAAACCGCCGCTCCGTTCCTCAAAACTGGGGACTCGGCCAGTAATACTGGCGGCGGTGGAGGATCTTGCCGGTGGGTTCGCTGCATTGGACCCGGATGGTCCGAAACTTGTGATCCGATCTGAGAGGTGGGCGGAAGGTGAGAACGTACTGGCTCTTGAGCTCCCGGGCCAGTTCCAAATACCTGTCCGTGAGTTCCTCCAGCCTCTCGGGAAAGAGGGCCCGGCCCCCGGTCGCCTCGGCCAGGTGGAGCATGGCCTTCTCCTTCTGCTCGAAGTAGGCTTCGACGAAGTCCTCCTCCGGGTTCACCAACTCGGACATCACCCGGTTCAGGAATTCCACCCGATTGCTCCGGCCCACTTCGTCCCGGATCAGACGCGTCCTGCTGATGATGTAGAGGGCGACGTTGGAAGCGATCAGGCGCTGGACGATCTGGTCGTAGCTCTGACTGCTCTCGTTGTCCAGGCCGTCGGTGAGCAGGATGATGGCCTTCTTCCCGCTGACCCGGGACAGTTGCTTGTTGGTGGTGGTCCACAGAGCGTCGTACATGGCGGTCCGATAGCCCGGCTCCAGCTTCCTGAGGGCGCGGCGAATCGCCCTCAGGCTCGAAGTCCAGTCCTGGAGCACCTGGACGCTGTCGGAAAAGGTGATGACGGAGAACCGGTCGTTTTTCTGAAAGGCACGGGCGAAGTCGAGGGCCGCTTGTGCGATCTGCTTCAACTCGCTACGGACGCTGCCGCTCACGTCAAGCAGGAGAGCCACGTGGATGCGGTCCTGGTCCAGCACGAAGTTCTCGATGGCCCGGGGGCTGTTCTCATCCAGCAGGGAGAAGTGTTCCCGTTCCAGGTGAGTCAAGAGCTTCCCCGTCGGCCCGAAGACGGTGACCGGAACCCGGATGAAGCTGGCCCGGACTCGAAATGCGGGGGGGACGGAATCCGAGGACGGTTGGGACCGGATGGATTGGATCGCCAGAAGGCAGCAGGCGCTGAACAGGACGACTCCACTCCGAAACCTCACGACCAGACCCTCCGGATCTCGGCCCTCCTCTTAACAGTCCGTGGTGAAAGTCCCGCGAGCACCGAGACCGTTCCTACGCCCGCCGGACCAGGCGCGATGAGGGAGCATACGGGGAGTATGTGAGCCGATAGCAACGCAGTCCGCGCACGATGCAGGGACGGTCGAATGCCGTGACGACCTTTACCACGGGCTGTCAGGTTTCCTCCTCGGGACTCCACCTCAGCACGGGTCGGCGGGCGGCCCGGGTCTCGTCCAGCCGGGTCCGTTTGGCCAGACGGGGCGCCTCATGGGCGGACTCGGCACCCTCACGGGCTCGATGGTAGATCCGGACCATGGCGTCCACGAAGGCGTCAAGTTCCGACTTGCTCTCGCTTTCGGTGGGCTCGATCATCATGGCACCCCGGACAATCAAAGGGAAGTAGATCGTCGGCGGATGGAAGCCCTCGTCGATGAGCTGCTTGGCCACGTCCAGCGTCTTGACCCCGAAGGGCTCCAGGGTCTTGTCCGAGAAGACCGCCTCGTGCATGGAAGGGGTCGGATAGGGAAGGTGGAAGTATTCCTGAAGCCGGACGCGGATGTAGTTGGCGTTGAGGACGGCGGTTTCGGTGAGCTGCTTCAGTCCGCTCCCGCCGCAGGTGAGAATGTAGGTCAGAGCCCGCACCATCATGCCGAAGTTGCCGTAGAAGGCGTGGACCGGACCGATGGAGTGGGGCCGGTCCGAGTTGGTCCGGAAACCGTCTCCGCACGCTTCGATGACGGGAGAGGGGAGATAGGGGGCCAGGAGTTCACGGCAGGCCACCACTCCGCAGCCGGGTCCACCGCCGCCGTGGGGGGTCGAGAAGGTCTTGTGCAGATTGAGGTGGAGCACGTCGATCCCCATGTCGCCCGGACGCGCGTAGCCCATGAGGGCGTTGAAGTTGGCCCCGTCCATGTAGATGAGCCCGCCCTGACCGTGGACGATCCGGCTGATCTCCTCGATCTGGCTCTCGAAGATCCCCAGCGTGTTGGGATTGGTCAACATCAGGCAGGCCACGTCTTCGTTCATGCGCTCCCGCAGGATCCGGGTGTCGATCCTGCCGGAGGAATCGGAGGGAATCGAGACCACCTGGTACCCGGCGATGGCGGCGCTGGCCGGGTTGGTGCCGTGTGCCGAGTCGGGGATCAGGACGTAGCGCCGAGGTCTTTTTTGCGCCGCATGGTGTGACCGCACCATGAGGATCCCCACCATTTCTCCCTGGGACCCGGCCGCCGGCTGGAGGGTGGCGGCGTCCAGGCCGGTGAGTTCCTGCAGGCACTCCTGGAGCCGGTGGATGAGCTCCAGGTTGCCCTGAGACAGGGCGTCCTCCTGCATGGGATGCACCATGGCGATCCGCGGCATGCGAGCGGTCCGCTCGTTGAGCCGGGGGTTGTACTTCATGGTGCAGGAGCCCAGGGGATACATCCCCAGGTCGATGTGATAGTTCCAGGTCGACATGCGGGTGTAGTGCCGGATGATCTCCACCTCGCTCACTTCCGGGAAGCCCGCAACCTCCTCCCGGGTCAGCCCCGGGTCCAGAATTTCCTCGATGGGCGTGTCCTCCACGTCCAGGGGAGGAAGACTGTAGGCGGACTTGCCCGGGGAGGACTGTTCGAAGATGAGAGGCTCGTTGAGGTTGTATACCGGACTGGTTCGACTCATACGGTCACCCGGCTTTGCTGCAGGACGTGGATGAAGCGGTCGATCTGGCGGCGAGTGTTCTGGTCGGTGACGCAGACCAGCAGCTGGTCCCGGCGCGAGGGGAACCAGGTTCCCAGGGGCAGCCCCCCGATGATGCCTTCCCGGTAAAGCTCCTGGTTCAGTCCCTCAGGATCGTCCACACGCAGCACCATTTCATTGAAGACGGGACCCGAGAAGACGAGGCGGTCGGCCAACCTCCGCCTGAGGTAATGGGCCTTCTTCAGGTTCTGTTCGGCCAGTTCCCGAATGCCGTTCTTGCCCAGAGTGGACAGGAAGATGGCCACGGCCAGGGCGCAGAGGCCCTGATTGGTGCAGATGTTCGAGGTGGCCTTCTCGCGGCGGATGTGCTGCTCCCGGGTGGAGAGGGTCAGGACGAAACCGCGTCGATCTTTCCGGTCCACGGTCTGGCCCACGAGGCGGCCCGGCAGCTGCCGCTTGTAGCGGTCGCGGGTGGCGAACAGCCCGAGATAGGGCCCGCCGAAGCTCAGCGGAAGACCCAGACTCTGCCCCTCTCCGGCCACGATGTCGGCGCCCATCTCTCCCGGCGGCTTCAGCAGCCCGAGGGAGAGGGCCTCGGTGGTGACGGCCACCAGCAGAGCGCGGCGCCGGTGAGCCAACCGGCCCAACTCTTCCATCTCCTCCACGACGCCGAAGAAGTTGGGAGACTGGACCACCACGGCCGCCGTCTGGTCATCCAGGAGGGCGTCCACGACCTCCGGATCCATGGAGCCGGCGGAGGTGGCAGGGACGGAGGTCACGGAGAGGTGATTTCCCGTATAGGTGCCGAGGACCCTCCGGTAGTTCGGATGGAGCGCCTCCGGAACCAGGATCCGCGTCCGGCGGGTCACCCGGGCCGCCATCATGACCGCTTCGGCCAAGGCGCTGGCCCCGTCGTAGAGGCTGGCGTTGGCCACTTCCATCCCCGTGAGCTGAGCGATGAGGGTCTGGTATTCGAAGATGGCCTGGAGGGTTCCCTGACTGACTTCCGGCTGGTAGGGCGTATAGGCCGTGAAGTACTCGGAGCGCGAGACCAGCGTGTCGATCACGGAGGGGATGAAATGGTGGTGCGCGCCGGCGCCCAGAAAGTAGGCGAAATCCTCGCCGCAGGCGTTCTTTCGCGCCATGGCCTTGAAGTCGGCCAGAAGCGACGATTCGGACAGAGGCTCCGCCAGGTTCAGCGGACGGCCCAACCGAACCCCCTCCGGAATGGACTCGAAAAGGTCGTCCGTCTTCTCCACGCCGATGGCCTGGAGCATGATTTGTCTTTCTTCCGGAGTCAGGGAAATGTAGCGCATGGGCCAACCGGATCAGTGCCCGGATTCCTCAGCCAGGTATGCGGCGTACTGCTCGGCGGACATGAGTCCATCCAGCTCAGCAAGGTCGCCGAGTTCCACCTGGATCATCCAGCCTTGACCGTAGGGGTCTTCGTTGACCAGTTCCGGCTGCTCCTCCAAGGACTCGTTGACCTGAATGACCTTGCCGGTGACGGGGCTGTAGAGATCGGAGACGGCCTTGACCGATTCCACGGTGCCGAAGACATCCTCGCCGCCCAATTCGTCTCCCACGCCTGGAAGTTCGACGAAGACCACGTCACCCAGTTCGTCCTGGGCGTGGTGCGTGATGCCGACGCGGCCCCGGCTCTCATCCAGGATTTCGACCCATTCATGTTCTCTGGTGTATCGAAGCCCTTCCGGGATTGTCATCCTCGCCTCCCTCTGGTTTTGGGACCCGACCCGCCGGGCGCCCTCCCCGCCTCGGGGCGTTCCCTATTTACCCAACCGGGACCGAGGATTCAACATCGATCAGCTCCGCCGGTAGAAGGGCGTCTTCACCACCACGGCCGGAAGGAGCCGGCGCCGGTTCTCGATCTCGAACTCCTGTCCCGGGACAGCCTTCTCCACCGGCAGGTAAGCCAGACCGATGCTCTTCTTGCCGTGCGGCGAATAGCTCCCGCTGGAGACCTGGGACGAACGGGCACCATCGATGAGCACGGGGTCGTGGTCGCGTGCGATGCCTCGTCCCGTGATTTCGAAACCCACCAGCTTCCGGGTGGGCCCCTCCTGCCGGATTCGAAACAGACCCTCCCGGCCCGTAAACGGCCCCTGATCCATGTCGACGATCCAGCCCAGGCCCGCTTCCCAGGCGTTGGTGGTCTCGTCGATGTCGTTGCCGTAGAGCGGGTAGCGGACCTCCAGCCGCAGCGTGTTGCGGGCCGCGAGTCCCGCCGGCTGGATGCCTTCAGATTTACCGGCGTCCAGTAGGGCGTCCCAAACCTTGGCCGCTCCCGGCGGCGAAAGGTACAGCTCGAAGCCGTCCTCGCCAGTGTATCCGGTGCGAGAGACCAGACAGTCGGCATCGGCGACCCGTCCCAGGGTGAACCGGTAGTAGTGCAGGGTATCCAGTTCCAACCGGGTCAGACGTTGCAGGATCTCCTGGGACCGGGGTCCCTGCAGCGCCAGTTGGGCGTATTCGTCACTGGCGTCCCGGATCTCGACGTCTCCGTGCCGGTGCTCCAGGAGCCATTGGGCGTCCTTCTCCCGGTTCGATGCATTCACGCACAGGAGCAGATACCGGGCATGGATCCGGTAGATGACGACGTCGTCGACGAAAGTGCCTTCAGGATAGAGCAAAGCCGAATATTGAGCCTGACCGTCCTCAAGGCGCGATGCGTCGTTGCAGGTCATGTGCTGGGTGAACTCCAGGGCGTCCGAACCGCGGATCTCGATCTGGCCCATGTGACTCACGTCGAAGAGTCCCGCGGCGGTCCGGACTGCCAGATGTTCCTTGAGGGCGCCTGCGTACTGCACGGGCATCTCCCAGCCGGCGAAATCCACCATCCGGGCGTTCAACTCCAAGTGTGAGTGGTAGAGGGGCGTTCGCTTCATTCGGAGAGCCCGGCGGCGACACGGCGAAAGTGGGACTGCTCCGTCGCCGCGGAATAGAAGATCACGCCCAAGGGCCTGAAGACTCCCGCTTCGTCGGTCTCACCTACCACGACCCCCAGATCCTGGTCTCGGCCCAGAACCGCCTGGAAGTCGTACTGGGCGTTCAAGCCCCGCAGGTGCATGTCGCCGTTATCGGCGGCGGACGGCTCCAGCACGATCCTGGCCTGGACGGTGGGACCGGCGGAATGGACGCTGAGGACCCGGAAATCCCCGCCCGCCAGATGGTCGAACTGCTCGGTGATTTCCACCGCCTCCGACATTCCGGGGGTGGACGGTCCTGCGAAAAAGATGCTGTAGAAGATGAAGCCGGGCAGGGCCAATCCCATGAGAATCATCACTCCGGCGGCACGCGACATCAGGGAATCTATTCTATACAAGTCGGTGTCATTCGGGCGTGAGAGTCGCCGCGCGATCCGAACCCGCCGGCGTCTCTCTTTTCGGATATAGACAGGAGCACACGGCGATTTCCACGCGTCTGAACCTTCCGGAACCGGCCGTCGTCTATCCAAACATGCAGATCGAGGTCGATCTGATGAGGTCTCAACCAGTATTCACGGAGGATCGAAATGGATAAATGGGATGATAGGAAACAGTTTGCGGATCCGTTGCTGGCGGCGGTGGGCGGAGACCCCGACCGGGAGCCGGTTCCGTCTCGACCCCGGACGGATCGCCTGGCCGGAGCGGTGATCTGGATGATGGTCGGCGTTGGCCTGGGCCTGGGGGCGTACGTCTTCTGGGACACGCAGCAGGAGATGCAGCGTCTCAACCGGGACCTGACCGAGAGCGAGATGCGCTTGGATCAGATGAAACGAACCCTGGAGAGCTCCGGCGAAAAGATTCGAACGCTGGAGGAGGGAGCCGCCACGCGCGGGAGCCACATCCAATCCCAGGATAAGGAACTGAGTCAGTACCGGAATCTGTTCCAGGGACTGAAGTCGGAGCAGGAGCAGCAGACTCTGGGCCTGAAGTCGCTGACCGTGAACAAGGCGGACCGGGAGGAGATCACGAAGCTCCAAGGGGAAAACGAGGGGATCCGGAAAGAGAACCAAGGCATCCGGAAGAAGGTGGACAAGGTCTCGTCCGGTCTGACCAATCTGAAGGAGATCACCGGCGTCAACCGGGCCGGCCTGGCCAATTCGAAGCGGAGGCTGGACCGTTTGGACCGCGATCTGGACGCCACCGGCGAGCGCTTGTCACAGCTCTCCCGGTCGCTGGAGCGGGAAAGGATCGAGTTCGAGCTGCAGGAAAAGGGAGGGTTCATCAAGGTCTTCGACGTTCACCTGAATCTGCGGGACGCCAATGCCAGGAAGCAGCGGTTCGATCTGGACATCTACGTGGGACGAAATCGGATCCGGAAGAAGCACCAATACGCCAACGAGCCCGTCTATTTCTTCGTGGAGGGGGTCGAAAAGCCCTACGAAGTGGTGATCACGCGTATCGTCCGGAATCAGGTCGCCGGCTATCTCACGGTACCGGCCGCCTGACGGCGCCGCACAATTGGAGGGGGGACAGTCTTGCCCCCCCTCCGATCCCCCCGAAATCGAGGGCTGAAAAGCCCCTGCACCTGTCTTTTGTCATTGATCCACGGGCGATTCCTCCGCGATTGCCGCCGAATTCTTCGATCACCCATCACGACGGGTCGCATCCGCAATCCGCAGGGGCACCCCTCGTGGGTGCCCTCTTTATCTCCGAACATTCGCGACTCACCGAAGTCCGCGCCCGGACCCCGTGTGCCAGTATCGGCGGCTTGATCGGGTGATAGCGTTCGCGGCGCCCCCGGGGGCGACCGCAGGCGTCGCGTCTTCCAGACGAAAGATAAACGGCCGCGTCGGCCCGACGCTACCCGGGATTGCTACCAAGGGTCTTCAGTTCGAGCCCGAACCTGAGTAGTAGCCTTGTCGCGTGCGGGTCACCAGGTCCGGACGATCCCGGATCTCGACCCGGATGGAGCGCCAGGACCGGTTCCGTTGCGGCTGGGGGACCGTGTAGGCCAGCAGATAGCGCACCCGGAGATCGTGTGCGATCTCTGAAAAGATGGGAGACAGCTCCTGGATCCGGCGGGGCGAGTAGAATCGGGCGCCGGTCTGGTCGGCGATGCTCGTCAGCTGTCTTCGTGCCTGGCGGTAGACGTTCCGGTCCTGTTGCTTGATGGAGATGGCTGGACGCCTGCCCCGTGGAATCTTCTGGAGCAGGACCCCCGCCATTCCGCGCGGCCTTCGGCCCACATTGTTCCGGTGGTCCAGGAAGATGGGGTAGATCAGGGAATCCGAATCCCGGATCTCTCCGAACAATTGCGGGAACGTGGTGCGGGAACCCTCGGTGTGGTTTCCGGTGAGCTGGTTGTCGACGCCGTCGGTAAAGACCACGATTGCCTGGCGGGCGTGGCTTTCGTCCGAGTACTCGTTCAGCGAGTCCATGAGGGCGTCATAAAGCGCCGTCCCGCCGCCGGAGTAGATCCCGTCGATGGCGGTACGGACCTTCTCGCGATCGCTGGTGAAGGGAAGAATCAGCCAACTTCGGGAGTTGAAGGTGGCCACCGCGATCTGGTCGTTGGTCTTGATCTCGCGGGAGAAATCGGCCGAGGCCCTTCGGAGCAGGTCCAGATGGGGCCGGGTGCTACCGCTCACGTCCAGCAGCAGAAGCACCCGAAACGGAGCCTCGGTGGGTTCGAACTTCTCGACGGTCTGGAGCACGTCATCCTCGTAGACCAGGAAGTCGTCCCGGGTCAGGTTCGAGACGCTCCGGTTGTTCCTCGGGTCCCGAACGGAGACGTTCAGGTTGACCCAGTTCACCAGGACCTTGAGAGCGTACCCGGGACCGGAAGCCGGTTTCGGATCGGATTCCGGGCCGCCGGATCGCTCATTCTCGGAAAATACGCGGGTCGGCGCGTTCTCCGGAACCGGCGGCGGAACGTCCGGTTCCTGTTTCGCCTCCGGGACATGGGAAATAGGTTGGACTCCGGCCGGGGGCAGCACTCGTTCGACCGGCACCCGGTCGACTCTTTCCGGCCGCGAACGAATGCCGTCGGGCCGGAAGATTTTACAGAGCACGTTGCCGCTGAGACTGCTGGCGTAGAGAAGCGGTCCTCCGACCCCCAGGTTCCTCTGCAGCGATCCGTTCCGCAGCTCCAGTTCCCCGTTCCAGGAGAGGGTGCCACCGGCTCGGATCCATCCACGGAGATCGAGATCCGGGCTCAGTTGGCAGGTAATTTTTCCCCCGAACGACTCCAGACGGATGTCGCCGTGGGGTTGGGTTCGGGTCCGAAAGAGGATGTCGCCGCTCTGGCTGCGAAGAGATACGGAAGAGGTCACGTCCTCCGAGGTCAGCAGTCCGGAGAGTGTCCAGGCCTGCACCGGACCTTCCAACCCGTGGAGTTCGATGGCACTATGGGTTCCCCACACCAGGATGCCGAGCGAGCGTGGAGCATGAATCTCCAGGTAGGCGGATTCGGACACGTGATCGTCAAATCGAACCGAGATCCGGGTCTGTTCCGGGCCTTCCCGGGTCTTGAGGGTGATCTTGTCCAAACGATTCGGATCGGAAGCCATCTTCCGAAACTGGAGCTTGACCCGGTCGCCGTCCCATCCTCGGATGAACGTCCGCCCGAAGTCGTTGTGGACCTGGAGAGTTCCACCCGGCGCCACCGACAGCAGTTGCTCCCCGGTGGATTCGGATGCCCAGGAGGCGGAAGTCAGGAGCAGAGTGGCGATAAGGAGTGGAATTGGAGTGCCCGAGATTTGTCGCAACCTTTCGTCTTCCTGATTCCATCTATCTAGACTAGGGGGCCGCGAATTGGGTTCAGGGACAGCGAGATTTGGTTACCGGTTAGAATTCCGGATCAGGGAGAGCTGGCATATGTGGAAGAGGCCGGGAATGTTTCTGGGACTGATGGTCTGGGCCCTCGCCGGAGGTTCCATCGCTGCAGAGGGGTCCCGATACTTCCTCTATCTGTCCGATCAACGTGTCGTGACGGTGGAGTTGCTGGACCCCGGGATGGCGATTCTCAATTTCATCAACCTGGGAGACAGCTTCGAAGCGGTGCGGGCTCACGAGTTGGTGCTGGTGGACGCCGGTGGCCGAACCGGCCGGGGACACCTGATCGTCCGGGAGGATCCGCCCAGCCCGAGAGAGGCCTACCAGGTGAGCGGTCTGATCAAGCCCCGCTCCTTCCTGGGATACAACATCGCGGGGCGGTATCAGTTCGCGACACCTCCCGAAGAGTGCTACCTCAAGGTGGGCGGGCGCATTCTGGAACTGGAGCCCCTGAACGAGGAACAGTTCGACCAGTTGGCCGCCATGGTGTCCGAGTTGGATCTGGAGGCGGCCAATTCGGCCGCCATGGTGCGGGACGTCGGGTTCAACCGCGGGTATGGCGTTCTTCACAAGGCGTCGGAGGTGGGCGCCCGGCTCCGCGGATACTTTCCAGACTCCGAGGTCATTCCGACCGTTCTGGCGGAGGGCTCCGAACCGCAACTGCCCAGCCATGCCGCCCACCTGAAAGATCCAGTGGTGGTGGTCGTAAGCATCATGGTCAGTCCCTGGGGAGGTGTCTATGATCTGGAAGTGGTCGAGGGCATCGACGAGAAGCTGGACCAGATGGCCCTCGATACGATCCGGAACTCGTGGCGCTTCCTGCCGGCCATCTCCAAGGGGGAAATCGTCGCCAGCGAGCTGACGCTGAACGTCCGGTTCAGGAGGTAGGCGGGGTGGCTTTTTCAGTGGATTTCGGCCCAGCCTCAATCCTTGGACCAGCAGGCATCACGTCGGACAATCCCGGATATCCGTAGCGGCATCCCTTGTGGGTGTCCTCTTACCTCCGAAGGGAGCCATCACCCTTGGTACGGCGAAAGGGTCGGCCAAGCCCCGCGAACGCGGCCGTAGTGGCGTGTCAGCCGGGGAAAGTCGGGCGAGTTCGGATCAGGCGTCCGAGGCCGTAGATCCGGTCCGAGATAGAGACAGCCCACCTCTTCAGGAGGGAGCTTGCTCACGGTCGCTGCGGCCGCATCGACCGCCACAATCCAGCGCAGCTTAAGCATCCTGAGATCAAGCGGTTCCCTCAAACTGAGACGATCGAGATCCACCTGTCGATACGCGGCATGCCGTCCCATCTGATCCAGCAGAAACTCCGGGGTATAGCCGGGGTCTTTGCCGCTGGCCGCCCATACCAGACCGCCGAGCGAAAGATACGTGTCGTGCAGGTGCAACACATCCACGAAGTCACGGATCTCACTGCGTCCCGCCAAGGCCAGGACCTTGTTGGTCGCAGCGTCGGCGTCGTGTAGCCGATAACCGCAGAGGTCGTCCTTTTGGACCGGAAAAAAGCGGAAGGCGCTGTCGTAGGCCCATTCCATTTTCAGATGCTGATCCGCAATTTCTACAACAACTCGTTGGAACGTCGGGGTGCGCAGTATCCATGAGAACGCGTATCCAGCATGCCGAAGCGATTTAGCATCCGCCGCCGCGCTCTGGGCGATGCTGTCTTCCAAGTCGTGGAATAGATCGATATCTTCCGAGAAACGTGGCGAATCGGCATCTCGATGGAGGACCGTAGCGCCCGCAACGTAGCTTTCCGGACTACGATTGGCGGCGATCTGGCGCAGAATTTCGGCTTGCGAAGAGGTTAGCGGCATAGCTTCGCGGCTAGCAGAAATCCGGAATGGCCGCCGTTCTTTCTCAGACCATCGACAATCATTGGCAGGTCTGCGAGCGTTATTTCTAGGTCAGCGCGCAGGTACCAGAAACACTGCCCATAGAAACGCCGAAATGCCCACCTCGCGGTGCGCAAACGAGCCTCATCGGTCAGATCGGACGATGTCCCCGATGATTGCTCTTGAGGGGAAACGCGCCCTTGCACCACATCTGTCTGCATGACGAATCTCCTTCGGGCGTTGGCCCGGTTTCCAACGTTTCTCGAAGTTTACCAGTCCGCGCCATTTGTCGTAGAGGATCGATATCGGTTGGCCCTGGGGGCCTATGTTGTTCGTTCCGCGACGCGGAATTCTGATTCGCGTGTGAGCGCAACTGGAACCATCGAATCGAAGCCATCAGGAAAGCTGTCGACGGATATGTGGTCGAGTGCGGACTCCTTCAAGGTCTGCTCCGGTCAGCCTTCCAATCGCAATATCCGCAAATGGTGTCGAAAAGCCCCGGGATGGTGGATTCCTGGGATTCAACGGCCACTTGGAATCCATGCTCGCGGGCCGTGGCCGCGGTGATCGGTCCGATTGCCGCGCAGGGAACGGACCGGACTCGGTCCGGGTCCCTCGCCAGATTCAGCAGATGGCGAACCGTTGAGGAACTGGTGAAGGTGATGAGATCCGGTGCGCCTGCGGCGAGGGCCTGCTTGAGCGCCAATCGACTCTCTTCCGGGACCACCGTGTCGTAGACGGGAACGACTTCCACGTGAGCGCCGTGCCGGCTCAGTTCCCGGGGCAACAGGGAGCGGGCTTGGCTGGCTCTCGGAATCAGGATGCTCAGGCCTTCGATCCGGTTCGAGTGACGTTCCAGAAACGCCTCCAGCACACCCTCTGCCTGGTAACGCTCCGGCACCAGGTGAACCTCCCAGCCGAATTGTTCCACTCTCCGGGCCGTGGCCGGTCCGATGGCGCAGATTCTGGGGGACGTGCCGTCTTTCCCGGGCAACGGCGAGTCCAACTCGCGGGCGCGCGAGAGGAAGATCTCCGCGCCGTTGACGCTGGTGAAAAAGAGCCAGTCGAAACGGTGGGTCCGAGAGATGCAAGGATCAAGCTCCCGATGGGGCCGGGGGACGATCTCGATGGCCGGGATCTCCACCACGTCAGCTCCCGCGTGCCGCAGAAGCCGGGAGAACTCCCCCACTTGGCTGCGGCTTCGGGTCACCAGGATCCTCCGTCCTTCCAGTGGTGGTCTCACACCGGGCCCCCTTCCTCCAGTTCCCGCAGGATTTCGTCGCCACCCCGGGAGAGGATCGACTCGGCGGCGTCCAGGGCCATCTGCGAAAGCTCTTCTTCGGATCCGTGGCTGCGGTAACGGAGGCTGACGGACCGGGAAGGGCTCGCCAGAAGGGCGTGAAATTTGCCGCCCTCGGACGTGAGGGAAGCATACGCCCCCATGGGGACCTGGCAGCCTCCGCCCATCCGCTCCAGGAACCGGCGTTCGGCATCGGTGCAGGCGCGGGTTGGAGGATGGTCGATGGAAGCCAGCAACTCCCGGGTCTGCCGGTCGTCGCACCGGCATTCCACGGCCAGGGCGCCCTGACCGATGGCGGACAACATCTCGTCCTGAGAGAAGGTGAAGGCGATCCGGTCTTCCAGACCGAGGCGCTTGAGACCGGCCGCCGCCAGGACGATCCCGTCCAGGCGCTGCTCCTCCATCTTCCGGATTCGCGTCCCCACGTTCCCCCGCAGCGGGACAATCTCCAGATCGGGCCGCAGGAGCCTCAACTGGACGGTCCGCCGAAGCGAGCTGGTGCCGATCCGGCCGTTCCGTGGGATCTCCTCCGGGCATCCGATCCGGGCTGACGAGACCAATGCGTCGCGCGGATCCTCGCGTTCGGGAATGGCGGCCAGGCAGAGCCCATGAGGCAGCTCGGAGGGCAGGTCCTTGAGGCTGTGGATCGCCAGATCGATCTCTTCCTTCAAAAGGGCGTCCTCGATCTCCTTGACGAACATCCGCTTCACCGAGAGTCCCGTAAACTGCGGTTCGGGCCGCGGCTGGTCTCCGCTGGTCCGGATCACCCGGATCCCGGTTTCGACATCGGGGTGGCGCCGCTCCAGCTCATGGCAGACGATCTCGGCCTGCCGCAGCGCCAGGGGGCTGCCGCGCGACCCCACGCGGATTCGTCTCATTCCCCTTTGTCCAGACCGAATGCCTGCTTGATCATCTGGATGTTGTGCAATCGCCGTTGCGGGTCCTGGGCCGGCGCCTTGATCTCCATGATGATGGGGTGCGCGATCCGGCGGGCCGTCTGGCGAAGAATCTGTTCCATCCGGTCGGAATCGGCGTCGGTCATTCCCTGGCGGCTCGGTTCCAGTTGAGCCAGGCAGATCTCTTCGATGCGGCCACGGAGGCCGGCGATGAGCGGCCCCAGGCTCATGGAGGCGACGCGCTGCATGTGGCGCTCGGATTCCTGCAAGACGATCTCCTCGGCCAACTCGGCCTCGCGCCGGCGTTCTCGCAGATTGGCGCCGATCACCGTCTGCAGATCATCGATGTCGTAAAGGAAGACGTTCTCGATCTGGTTCACCCGCGGGTCCACGTTCCTGGGCACCGCGATGTCGATGATGAACAAGGGTGCGTACTTGCGCCGGTGGACCGCGGTGTCGACGGCTTCAGGTCCCAGGACGTAGGAGTCGGAGCTGGTGGAGACCAGGAGGATGTCCGATTCGGGGAGGCGTTCCTCCAGGTCCGCCATGGGAATGGACGTCGCGCCGAACAGGGAAGCCAGTTGCCGGGACCGGGCCTCGGTCCGGCTGGCGACGAAGACCCGGGAGATCCCGGAGCGGACCAGGCTGCGGGTGGCCAGTTCGGCCATCTTGCCCGCCCCCAGGAGAAGAACCGACTTGCTCTTGAGACTCCCGAAGATCTTTCGGGCCAGTTCCACCGCCACGGAGCTCACCGAGACCGCGGATTGGGAGATTCCGGTATCGGTCCGGACCCGTTTGGCGACCCGAAACGACGATGGAAGAAGGGTTTTCAACGCCGTTCCCGCGGCTCCCGCCTGACCCGACACGGCGTACGCCTGTTTCAACTGTCCCAGGATCTGGGCCTCTCCCGGAATCATGGAGTCGAGGCTGCTGGCCACCCGGAACACGTGCACGACTGCATCCTGCTCTCTCAGGGCGTACAGGTAATGTTCCAGCGAATCGGGCTCCAGCGAGTGGTAGCGGTGCAGGAAGTCCTTGATGCCGTGGATGGCCTCTTTGTCGTCTCCACCCTGGGCCAGAATCTCGACCCGATTGCAGGTCGACAGGATCATGCTCTCCCGTAGCTGGTATTCCCGGCGCAACGTCGCCAGGGCGGACGCGACCGCTTCCTCGCGGAAGGCGACCTGTTCCCGAATCTCGATGGGAGCCGTCTTGTGGCTCAGTCCGACCAGCACAGGATGCATGTTCGAGATCTCTCCGCTCCGCAATTGGAGGGGCTAGAACTGGTGTAGGCCTCCAAAGTAGCTGGCGCCCAAATAGGTGAACAGCACCCACAGGAATCCGGCCATGCTCACCACCGCGGCTCTCTTTCCTCGCCAACCCGCCGTCAGCCGCAGGTAGATCAGAGCCAGATAGATGCACCAGGTGACCATGGCCGAAATGACCTTGGGATCCTTGTGCCATCCGTTGACCCAGTCCTGCTCGGCCCAGACGATCCCGGTCAGGAGTCCGGCGGTCATGAAGCAGAAGCCGGCCACCAGGAACTTCAGGAAAAGGTCGTCCAGCGTGGTCAGGGAAGGGAGCTGGTAGTAGAAGGTCTTGGGTTTCTTGTACTTGAGCTCCCGTTCCTGGAACACGTAGAGGGCGCCCGCCACGAAGGTGACCAGAAACATGCCGTAGGCCAGAAACATGAGCGGGGTATGCACGTAGAGCCAGGCGCTGCGAAGCATGGGCGTTATGGGGGAGGCCTTCAGAAAGACCGTTCCCAGCATCAGTGCCGCCACCGCCGGCAGCAGAAAAGTGCTCAGGGCCCGGATCCGGTACCTGACGTAGGAAACGAAAAAGCAAAGGGAGACGGTCCAGGCGAAGAACGCCAACGAATCGCGAAGACCGGTGAGCGGGAAGCGTGCCGTCTCCACGGCGGAAGCGATGAGGAAGCCGGAATGCAGCCCGAAGCCGATTCCCACCGTAATGACCGCAATCCGGAAGAGGGCCGTCTTGTTGGAGAAGAAGACCAGCGTGCTGATGCCGAGTCCGGCCACATAAAATGCAAAGGCGGTATTGAAAAGAAGGGCACTCACAGCGCGCTATTATAGCGAATGAGAGGAACGGCGTATGAGGAGCTACAAATGAGAGCGGCGGTCACGGAGCGGCGACTCTCTTGCCGCCGATTGGGGGGTGGAGCGGCGACTTTCTTGTCGCCGACCAGGGGGGGCAAGGGGGGACGATTAGTCCCCCCTGTACAGTCCGGAGCAGGCGACAAGAAAGTCGCCACTCCTGGTCGCCCCTCGTGCGCCCGGTTGCGAGACGGGGGGATCTGGTAAATCATGGGCGTCGCTTTCGAATGTGGAGGACGGCAGTGGCGGCGGGTAGTCTGTGCGAGTTCATTGGGAGACCGGAATCGTGACCAAGAAACGGGTTTTCAGCGGAATGAGGCCGACGGGCCGGTTGCATCTGGGGCACCTCATCGGCGCCCTGGACAACTGGGTCGGCATGCAGGAGGAGTACGACTGCATCTACGGGATCGTGGATTGGCACGCGTTGACCTCCGAGTATCAGGATACCCGCGCGGTGCAGGACAACGTGATCGAGATCGCCATCGACTGGATCGCGGCCGGGCTCGATCCTGAAAAATCGGCCCTGATGATCCAGTCTCTGGTGCCGGAGCATGCCGAGCTCCATCTGCTCTTGTCCATGGTGGTTCCCGTGCCCTGGCTGGAGCGGGTCCCCACCTACAAGGAGCAGGTCATGCAGCTCCGGGAGAAGGATCTCTCGAACTACGGCTTCCTGGGATATCCGGTTCTGCAGGCGGCGGACATCCTGATCTACAAGGGGGAAGTGGTGCCCGTGGGCGAGGATCAGGTTTCCCACTTGGAGTTGGTGCGGGAGATCGCCCGGCGCTTCAACCATTTCTTCGGCCGGGTCTTTCCCGAGCCCCAGGCCAAGCTCACCACCAATCCGCGGCTACCGGGCACCGATGGCCGGAAGATGAGCAAGAGCTACGGCAACGTGATCCAGATGTCCGAAGATCCGGCCAAGATCCGCCGCAAGGTCATGACCATGGTCACCGACCCGGCACGGGTGCGCCGGACCGACCCGGGAAACCCGGACGTGTGTCCGGTCTTCGACCACCACAAGGTCTTCACGCCGCCCGAGGGGCAGGCGTGGGCGGCCCAGGGTTGCCGGACGGCGAAGATCGGTTGCATCGACTGCAAGCGCCGGCTGCTGGAGGGAATGATCCCGGTCGTGGAGCCCTTGCACCAGAAGCGGCTCGATTTGGAGGGAGACCGGGAGAGAGTGAAGGAGATTCTGGTGGAGGGCAGCCGGCGGGTCCGGGGCCGTGCCCGGGAGACTCTGGGCGAGGTGCGTCAGGCCATGAGGATAGATTATGACCGGCGTTCGAAATGGTGACCGAATCCGAGACGTGCCAAGTTCAGCTCGATGTCTTCGAGGGCCCGCTGGACCTGCTGCTCCACCTGATCCGAACCCAGGAATTGGACATCCGGGACATTCCCATCGCCCGGGTGACGCGGCAATACCTCGACTACCTGCAACTGATGCGGAATCTGAACCTGACCGTTGCCGGTGAATACCTGGTCATGGCGGCCACGCTGATCTACATCAAGTCCAGAATGCTCCTTCCTGAGGACGACTCGTCCGAGCCGGAACCGGAGGAAGACCCCAGGGAGGAACTGGTCCGGGATCTGCTCCAGCACGAGCAGTTCAGGAAAGCGGCCCACCTGCTCCACGAAAGAGAGATCCTGGAGCACTCGTCCTGGACTCGAGGGGCGAACGAGTTCGAGGAGGAAGAGAAGGAGATGGTCGTGGTCGACCTCTTTGACGTGGTCCGAGCGTTTCACCAGATCGTGAACCGGTACAAGGACCGGATTCTGGTGAAGATCGATCGAGACGAGGTGACGTTGGAAGGCAAGATCCACGAGATTCGACGGCTCCTTCAATTGGAGGGAGAGTTCTTCTTTTCCCTGTTCTTCAAACGGGGCATTTCCAGGCGCCACCTGGTGGTCGCCCTCATGGCGCTCCTGGAGATGGTTCGTCTGGGTGAGATTCGCCTCTTCCAGAAAGGCGCGTTTCAGGACATTCGAATCGTGGCATGTTGAAGGACCCGCTCGCTTCACAGATCCTGGCCGTACTCTTCGTCGCCAAGGAACCTGTCTCCCTCCTTCAGCTCCACCAGGTCTTTCCGGATACTTCTTCCCAGGACCTTGCTCGGTTCCTGAAGGAGTTGGCGGAAGAATTCAACACGGTCCAGGACTCGGTGGAGATCCGGCAGGTCGCCGGAGGCTACCGGATGAACAGCCAGGCCCGGCATCACGAGACCATCCGGCGATATCTGAAGAGCCGGCCATCGGCCCGACTCTCGCTGGCCGCACTCGAGACGCTGGCGGTCATTGTCTACAAGCACCCGGTGACCCTGCCCGAGATCGCCGAAATCCGGGGCGTGAAAGGAACCTCGACGATACGGACCCTGCTGGAGAAGAAGCTCATCGAAGCTCAGGGCCGCAAGAAGACGGTGGGACGCCCCATTCTCTACGGGATCGGCCGGCAGTTTCTGGTCCACTTCGGCCTCAATGACCTGAACGAGCTTCCGACTCTCGCCGAGTTCGAAGAGATTCTTTCCAGTTAGAAAATCCCCCAACCGCTTGGGGGCAACCTGGGAGTATTTTCTATCAATAGCAAATTTCGACATGAGTTTTGCTATGAATAGTAAAATCTGACCGTTTTTCAGGAATCGGGAATTGAATAGAAGCTCCCCCACCAGCCGGGGTCCGGCGAAATCGCGGAATAAAAGGGACGGGAGCGGCGGTTTCCATCCGCCGAACTCCGAACGGGGCATGGCGTAATGGACGTACGGGGGCGCAGAGGAGGGGCGACTGGAAGTCGCCCCTCCTTTCCAGTTCGGTTCGCGTCAGGTCGTGACGCCGCGTAAGATTCTCAGAGAACGATGTGGCGACTGCAGAAGATCATGGCTCATGCCGGCCTGGCTTCCCGGCGGAAGTCCGAGGACTTCATCCTCCAGGGCCGAGTCACAGTCAACGGGAAAGTCGTCGACCGGGTGGGAACACGGGCGGATCCGGTCCGGGACGAGGTGCGGGTCGACGGTGTCCTTCTGCGCCCGGAGCGGACCGAATACTACATCGTGAACAAGCCGCGCGGCGTTCTGAGCGCCGTCTCCGACCCCCGTGGCCGGCCGGTCGTCACCAAGCTGGTCCCCTCCCGGGTCCGGTTGGTTCCCGCGGGCCGGCTGGACTTTCAGAGCGAGGGCCTGATGCTGCTCACCAATGACGGGGACTTGGTCCGGACCATCACCCGAGCCGGCACCCTGGAGAAGGTCTACCACGTCAAGGTGGCGCGGTGTCCCTCGCCGGCCGCGCTTCGGCGCCTCCAACGCGGGATTCGTTCCGGAGGCAAACGAATGGCGGTCCGCCGGATCCGCTTGCTGGAGCCGGGGAACAACCCTTGGTATGAGGTGGTTCTGGTGCAGGGCAGGAATCGGCAGCTTCGGATCATGTTCGAGGCCGTCGGCCACCTGATCATGAAGTTGAGACGGGTCGCAATCGGCCCCTTGAGGCTGGGACGACTGACCCCGGGACGATATCGGGAACTTGCGGATTGGGAGGTCCGCCGGCTCAAGCGGAGAAATGCAGGCTAGGAGCCTGCGCCGCAGAAATTGATCTACTGCGAAAGCGGTAGAATCGGTCCATATTTCCCCGATTTCTCGGCGAATAGAACAACTATGCACCTCCAAATCGAGAAAATCTGGCCTCGATTCCCCACTTTCTCGCTACGATCATTTCTACCGCGCAGACTCCTAAGAGCCTGCGTCGCAGGAAAAATGTTTGGGGAAAATTGACCTGTTCGAGGCAAGAACAGAAAGGAGTAAGAGGAAGCGGGAATCATGCACGTATTTCAGCCATTCCATATGGAACGCATGTTTTCCAGGCTCGAGAAGGAGGTGAAATACAATCTTTCCGAGAGCGGCGTCCATCCGGTCTTGCTCCGGGAACTCGTGGATCGGGAGAACGGCTATCTGCAAAGCTTGCTGGACACCGACCTGAACTACCCCCACACCAATGGGATACCCAAGCTTCGGCAGAACATCGCGCGGCTCTATCAAGGCGGAACACCGGAGAACGTCCTGGTAACGGTCGGGGCGATTGAAGCCAACTACCTTGTGCTGAAGACCCTTCTGGCCGCCGGTGACGAGATCGTTGTAATGCTCCCGAATTACATGCAGATCTGGGGACTGGCCAAGAACCATGGCCTTGCATTGAAGACCTTTCATCTGCGGGAGGAAACGGGCTGGACGCCGGATCTGGCGGAACTGGAGTCAATGGTGACCGCCAGAACCCGGCTGATAGCGGTGTGCAATCCCAACAATCCGACCGGGTGCGTTCTTTCCGAATCCGAGATGGACGCCATCATCAACATCGCTGACCGGGTCGGAAGCTGGATCCTCGCCGATGAAGTCTATGCCGGGGCCGAGCGCCTCACCGACGAGGAGACCCCTTCCTTTTATGGGCGGTACGACAAGGTCCTCGTAACGGGGAGCCTGAGCAAGGCCTACGGACTACCGGGCCTCAGGATCGGCTGGGTAACGGCGCCGGCCGGCATCGTGGATGATATCTGGGCACGCCATGAATACACGACGATCAGTGCGACAATGCTCTCAAACCAACTGGCGGCCCTGGCTCTGTCCCCCGAAGTTCGCTCCTGGCTGTTACGCCGCACTCGTTCCTACATCCGTCGAGGTTATCCAGTACTCCAAAGCTGGATGGATCTGCATCCGGGCAGCTTCAGCCTGAGGCCACCGGACGCTGGCGCGATCGCCTTCATTCGTTACCATTTCGACATCAACTCGACTCAACTGGTGGAACGACTCGCCTTGGAAAAGAGTGTCCTGATCGTACCGGGGGATCACTTTTCCATCGATCACTTCGTGCGGGTGAGTTTCGGCCTGCCGCACAGTGACTTGCGGCCCGCCTTGGACAGATTTCACGAAATGATCGAGGAACTATCTTTGAGATCGATACTCCGGAACGAATGACCGCTCGGAGTCTGCGCCGTAGAAACAGCGCCGGTCCTGCGGCTGTTGCACCGCGTCGTAGTAAACTGGCAACCGATTTGACCGGAGAGGTCGTCTCGAAGCGAGGATAGCAATCGAATGTTCACCGGAATCGTAAGGGAGACGGCCCCCATCCGGGAGCAGGAAATGGGGCCCTGGGGCGCGCGGCTGACCCTGCAATGCAGCCCCGGGCTCCTCGGCGAGTTGGAGATCGGCCACAGCATCAGCGTGGACGGCGTGTGTCTCACGGTGTTCCGCAGGACCGGGACGACCTTCCAGGTGGAGGCGACGCCTGAAACTCTTCTCCGCACCAATCTTTCGGACCGGCGAGTCGGAGATCCACTGAACCTGGAGCCGGCGGCGAGGCTTTCCGATTTCCTGGGGGGACATCTGGTGCAGGGGCATGTGGACGCACCCGGACGTCTGGTCTCCAAGCGGCCCGAGGGGAACTCCTGGATCTTCCGGATCGAAGCCCCAGCGGAAGTGTTGCGCTACTGCACGTTCAAGGGGAGCATCGCCGTCAACGGCGTGAGCCTGACGCTGTCGGCGTTGAATTCCAAGGGCTTTGAGGCCACAATCATCCCCCATACCATGGCGGTCACGAACTTCGGGAGGATGGCGGTCGGAGATCGATTGAACCTGGAATCGGACCTGATCAGTAAGTATGTGGAAACACACATTCGTCACCATACTGGGCAGCCTGCTGATTTTTCCGGCTAGCTCGAAGGCGGAAGGGGCCGGACCCATCGAGGTGGGTCCCAACTCGGTTCTCATCTACAAGAGCTACTCGGGTCCCGTGGAACGGGAGTGGATCCTGCGGGTGGCGCGTTACGGTCCCGACGTGGTCCTGGAGTGGGAGTCCTACGCCAATCAGGGGACTCTCCATCTCTTTCGCAACTCCGTGCTCAAGGGGACCAGCTTCAGTCTCTTCGGCCTCTTCGAACCCGGTGTGGAGATGGAGTCCAAGAAGGTCATGACGGTCTGGGTCTCCCGGAAGACCTATGGTGAGCTCGTGACCACAGGCAGGACCCGGATCAAGATGAACCGCTTTCCCCGTAAGCTTGAATTGTTGGAGGAAGATCGATTCCGGCTCAGTTTGAATCGACGCCCGTACGAGGTGCCCGTCATCCGGGCAGAGGATGATCGAGGCGCCGAATGGGTGTTGTTGAAGGACCCGGACAATCCCATCCTCCTGGAATACACGGAACGCAGATATCGTCTCGCCCTGACCAGTTTCCAGACCCGGTCCCAGGTTGCGCTGCGTTGGCTTCGCCGGCTCCCACCGGTGAAGTAGGGGGAATAATAGGAGTTATCTTCAGACATGAGCCTGGATTCCATCGAGAGCGCCATCGAGGACATCTGCGACGGCAAGATGATCATCGTGGTGGACGAGGAGGACCGCGAGAACGAAGGTGACTTGACCATGGCGGCCGAGCGGGTGACGCCGGAGAGCATCAATTTCATGGCCACCCACGGACGCGGCCTGATCTGCATGTCCATGACGCCCGAACGGCTGGATCGTCTGGAGATTCCCCTCATGGTCTCCAGGAACGAGTCCATGTACGAGACCGCATTCTGCGTCAGCATCGAGGGCCGACGGAATGTTTCCACCGGAATCTCGGCCGCGGACCGGGCCACCACCATCCTGACCGCCATCGACCCCCACACCCGGCCGGAAGACTTGATCCGGCCGGGGCACGTCTTCCCGCTGCGGGCCCGGCCCGGAGGAGTTCTGGAACGGGCGGGCCAGACCGAAGCGGCCGTGGACCTGGCCCGGATCGCCGGCCTCGACCCGGCCGGCGTCATCTGCGAGATCATGAACGAGGACGGCACCATGGCGCGGCTGCCCGACCTCCAGCGTTTCGCCGCGAGGCACGGCATCAAGATCGTATCGGTCGTCGACCTGATGAAGTTCAGGCTCCGGACCGAGCGGTTCGTCAAACGCATCCAGGAGACTCCCTTCGAAGGCGAGCAGGGCAAGTTCCAACTGCTCCTGTATGAGAATGAGCTGGACGGGAACCGTCACCTGGTCCTGACCAAGGGGAGAGTGAACACCGATGAACCGATCCTGGTTCGAGTCCACTCCGCCCTGCTTCTGGGAGACGTCTTCTCCGGATTGAAGCATGACTCGGGACGCGAGCTCCGGAAGGCGCTGGAAATGATCCAGAACGAGGGTCGGGGAGTCCTGGTCTACCTACGGTACACGGACAAGGAGGACCGGCTGTTGCGGGAGATCACCGGGGAGATCCAGTATCCCGCCAATTTCCGGGACTATGGCGTCGGAGCCCAGATTCTGGCCGATCTGGGTCTACGCAACATCCGGGTGCTCACCAACCATCCCAAGAAGATCGTCGGTCTGGAGGGGTTCAAGCTGAACGTGGTGGAGCAGTTGAGCATTCCGGTACACGGTGAGGGAGTCAGGCAAGAGGAAAAGCGAGGAATGAGGAGCGAGAAGTGAGGAGGGAAGACAGGTCGGAGCAGCGCGATGCGGTCGCTCCGGGGGCGCTTACTTCTCTTTCTCTTCGGCCAGGTAACCTCTCCGGTGGGCGACCTTGAGCTTGTCGATCTTGCCGTCCCCGTCGACGTCCACCTTCACTTCCACCTTGATCCGGCGCAGCTTCCCGTCCTTCTTGGTGTTGGTCGAGATATAGCCCAACGAGTACTGGTTCCGGAGAAGATTGGAGATGGTCAGAAAGATGTTTCGAAACTGGGTCGTGAAGCGGGGGAAGAACGCTTCTCCTCCGGTGTACTTGGCCATCTCCTTCAAGACCACGTCGGCTTGGTAGAAGTCCATCCTCGTCGAGCTCGAGAAGTGTTGTTCGTACCGGAGCCTCAGGTTCTGGCCGATGCTGACGGGATAGATCACCGCGTTGGTTCTCTTGACCTTGTCCAGGGCCTCTCCCATGTTTATTCGACTGAAGGTGTCCAAGCCGGTCGAGATGAGCACGACGGCGGTCTTGCCCTCCGTCTCTTCGACTCGATCCAGGACGTCGAAAATGGTGTCGTAGAGGTTGCTCTCACGAAAGCCGGGATAGTTCAGGCGCTTAAGGGCTTGAAACACCTCGAATTTGTCCTGGGTGAAGTCCACCAGGATTTCCGGCTTCAGGTCGTAGGCGACCACGGCGATCCAGTCTTCCTTGCGCATGTTCTCCGCGAAGATTCGGGACCCGAGCCAGGCTTCGTAGAGCATCTCCCAGGGCAGGACGGCGCTGTATTCGGTCACGAGGACGGCCGTGATGGGAGCTTCGATGGGGCTGAAGTGAGTGAGCTTCTGCTTCACCTTGTTTTCATAGACGTCGAAGTGCTCTTGCTGGAGCCCTTGGATCAGGTTGCCTTTGCGGTCGCGCACGGTGGCGTCCAATCGGACTTGATTGACCTTTACGGTCAGGGCGGCCCGGCCCTGGGGCCGATCCCTTTCCTCCTCGATCTTCCGGGAATCGCGGTCCGCCGCCTGGCTTGAGGCCAAGGCCGCCGTTTGGGCCAGTCCGGAGGGGACGAGGAGGGTAGCCAGCAACAGAAGTCTCGGCGTTATTTTCATGGTTTCTCCCAGGCTCGAGGGCGCCGATTGGATTGATTCCATACTAACATATGGGGAGTTTTCCGACCGGGGAGGAACGAGGAAAGAGGAAAGAGTACGGGAGGCGATCTTGTCGGGGACGCCCGAGGCAGTCGGTCCAAATAGGCAGTATCTTCCCTGACTTTGCCGGGTCCCTGCCGTGGCAAGAGATCCGTACTCATCGTCCGCCGTTCCTGATAATTCCTCCGAATGATAGAATCGCGGCAGTGGATCTCGAAGCGAAAGAAAAAAACCTCTTTCAATACTTGGAGCGGTATCACCGGGTCGTCGTGGCTTTCAGCGGCGGCGTCGACAGCAGTTACCTGGCCTTCTGCGCCCAGCGGGTGTTGGGAGACGAATCGCGGGCCGTCACGGCCCTTTCGCCCTCCGTTTCCGGGTACCAGCGCCGTTTGGCTCTGGACTTCGCCCGGCGCTACCAGTTGAATCACACGCTGATCGAGACCCGGGAGATGGACAATCCCGACTACGTCCGGAATCCCACGAATCGATGCTACTTCTGCAAGGACGAACTCTACGTTCACCTGAAGCAACTGCTTCAGGAATGGAATGCGGAAGCGATTCTGGACGGTTCAAACCTGGACGACATCGGCGACTACCGGCCGGGCCGGCGCGCCTCTCGAGAGCAGGGCGTCCTGAGTCCCTTCATCGACGTGAAGCTGAGCAAGGATGAGATCCGGTCCCTGTCTCTCAAGTGGGGTCTCCCCACCTGGGACCTTCCGGCCATGCCCTGTCTCTCCTCCCGCTTTCCCTACGGTGTCGCCATCACCGAGGAGAAGCTGCAGCAGGTCGACGCGGCCGAGGCGTACATCCGGAGCCTGGGGGTGATCAGTTTCCGGGTGCGTCACCACGAGGAACTGGCCCGGATCGAGGTCGATCGGGCGGAGCGCCAGAAGCTGATGGATCCGGATCTCTTCGACGACGTCAACCGGAAGCTCCGCTCCCTCGGTTATAGGTATGTCACTCTGGATCTGCAGAGTTTTCGATCCGGCTCCCTGAATCAGGTGGTGAACCTGGAACTTTCTTCCGCACAGACCAAGGGCTCCTGACGCCCGAACTCACGCTTGCCACCCATTGGAGACCGTCTTGATTTACTTGGATCGCCTGCTGGATTCCGTCCATCGTTCGGCCCGTAAGGCGGGTCAGCCAAAGGCATCCCGAGAGGGCAGGCTGCCAATCTGGGGTCTGCTGCTCCTCGTGGCCTTCGGGATCGTCTCCTGCCGTCCGGAGGAGACCGCTCCGGGCGTCGCCATCGCTTCCCGGGGGATGGTGGTCAGTGCCAACCCGCTGGCGAGCCAGGCGGGCGTCGACATCCTGCGAGAGGGCGGCAACGCCATCGACGCCGCCGTCACGGTGAGTTTCGCACTTGCCGTGGCGCATCCCATCGCCGGCAACGTGGGAGGCGGGGGATTCCTCCTCCACCACGACGCCGGAACCGGCAGGGAGATCAGCGTGGAATATCGCGAGATGGCGCCCGCCGCCGCCGGTCGCGACATGTACCTGAATGCTGCGGGAGATGTGGTTCCGGAGTTGTCCACCGTGGGATACCTGGCGTCGGGAGTTCCGGGGTCCGTGGCCGGGCTTCACTTGGCCTGGAGCCGTTTCGGGACGCTTCCCTGGAGCCGGTTGCTGGAGCCGGCCATCGATCTGGCCCGGAACGGTTTCGTGGTGGAGGAACACTTCAGCCGATCCCTGGAAGCGGCCGGTCCCCTACTGGAGCGTTTCGATGAGAGCCGCCGCATCTTTCTGCCGGGCGGAAGTACCCCTGCGCCGGGCCAGACCTTCACCCAGCCCGACTTGGCGCGCACGCTGGTGGCCATCGCCCGGGACGGCGCCGAGGCCTTCTACCGGGGCGAGATCGCGGAGCTGATCGAACGGGACATGCAGGCTCACGGCGGGATCATGACCCGGGAAGACCTGGCCGGTTACGTCGCCCGGATCCGGCCTCCGGTCCGGGGGCATTACCGGGGCTATGAAGTCGTGTCCATGGGGCCTCCCAGCTCCGGGGGCGTGATTCTCATGGAAATGCTGAACATGTTGGAGTTGGCGGGACGCCGGCAGGAGACCACTCCGCGGCTCCATCTGCTGGCGGAATGCATGCGCCGGGCCTTCGCCGACCGCGCCGCCTACATGGGCGACGCTGATTTCACCGAGGTTCCCGTCGATCGGCTCCTGTCCACGGAACATGCCCGGGACCGGTTGGAGGATCTGGACGAAGCGTCCGCCACCGAAAGCAGGCGGGTTGCCGCGGTCCCACTGGCAGAGGAGTCGCCCCAGACCACGCATCTCTCGGTGGTGGATCCCGAGGGAAGCGCGGTGGCCATCACCACCACCATCAACGGCAATTTCGGCTCCGGTGTCACCGTCGAGGGGGCCGGGTTCCTGTTGAACAACGAAATGGACGATTTCACGTCCCGAGTGGGAGTCCCCAACATGTTCGGGCTGATCCAGGGCGAGGCCAACGCCATCGCTCCCGGAAAGCGCCCGCTGAGCGCCATGACGCCCACCCTCGTCAAGCAGGACGGCAAGGTTCTTCTGGTTCTGGGGAGTCCCGGCGGACCCGCCATCATCAACACGGTTCTGCAGATCATTCTCAACGTGTTGGACGAGGGAATGGATCTGTATGAGGCGGTCGATGCTCCCAGAATCCATCACCAGTGGATGCCCGACCGGATCGTCGCCGAGACTGGAGCCCTGTCCCGTCAGGTCGAGGCCGAATTGGAGTCCTTGGGACACGAGGTGGTCTATCGCGGTCGGATCGGCGATGCCCACTGCATCCGGGTGGACCCTGTCAGCGGCCTGCGGGAAGGTGTGGCCGACCCTCGCCTCTGGGGTGAGGCGCGTGGGTTCTGATGAAATTGAGAAAAGAGGAAATCAGGAAAGAGGAAAGCTCCCTCACCGGCTGGGCTCCGGAGGATTCATGGAAGAAACAAGCCTTCGAACCAATCTGGCTCCAGAATCCTTAACCAGATCGTTTTCGGTAGAGGTGCCCGCTACCCGTAAACCACGCGCCTTTCTTTCCTTTTTGCTCTTTCCTTGGTTCCCAAGAGAGAGGTCAAGAACCGACCAGGATGAACCGGAGGTCCATCACGTTGGTCTGGGTGGGGCCGGTGATGATGAGGTCGCCCAGCGTCTCGAAATAGTGGTAGGAGTCGTTGTCGCCCAGGTAGGACTCCAAATCGAGGCCCAGTGAGCGGGACCTTCGCGCGGTCTCCGGAGTAGCCGAGGCCCCAGCCGCGTCGGTGGGACCATCGTTGCCGTCAGAACCGATGGAGGAGATGAGAACCGGCTCGTCTCCCCAACTCTCCATCTCCCGAGCACACCAGAGCGCGAATTCCTGGTTCCTGCCCCCTTTGCCCGATCCGGTGACTCTGACCGTGGTCTCGCCTCCGGAGATGATGCAGCAGGGTGGGGCCACCGGGAGACCGCTCTGGAGAACTTCCCGGGCGATGCCCACGTGGACCTTGGCCACGTCCTCCGTGTTGCCGTAGATGGAAGAGGAGAGAATCAGGGACGTGAAACCCAGGCGCTCGGCTTCGGCTGCCGCCGCCTTCAGAGCCAGGATGTTGCTTCCCACCACCCTGTTCTGCACCTTCGCGAAGGCTGGATGGTTCTCCTTGAGCGTCTCCCGGGGGGCGTCAACTCCACCGCCGGCGCCTTCCTGAAGGACCTGCAGCACGGGATCGGGAACCGCGGTTTGGATGCCGTACTGTCTCAGGATTCCCAGACAATCTTCGAAGCGGGTGGGATCGGGTACGGTGGGTCCCGAGGCGATGCTGCTCAAGTCGTCCCCGACCACGTCGGAGAGGAGCAGGGAGACGACCTGGGCGCCGTGGGTGTGCTGCAACAGGCGGCCTCCCTTGAAGCGGCTCAGGTGCTTCCGGATCGCGTTGATCTCGTGGATGGTGGCGCCCGAGTTCAAGAGGACCGAGGTCGTCGCCTGCTTGTCCGCCAGCGTGATTCCCGGGACCGGGCAGGGAGTCAGGGCCGAGCCGCCCCCCGATATGAGCACCAGGAGAAGGTCGCGGGACGTCAGGTTCCGGTCCAGGAATTCCAGGATCTGCGACGCGGCGGCAACTCCGTTCTCATCCGGTTCGGGATGTCCGGCCTCCAGCACCCGGGTTTTGTCCAGGACGCCGCCGTGCCCGTACTTGACCACCACCAGACCTCGGCTCAGACGATCTCCCAGGATCTGCTCGACGGCAGCGGCCATGGGGACGGCGGCCTTCCCGGCGCCGGCCAGAAAGACCTTGCGGAACTCCCTCAGCGGATAGGTTCGGTCGCCTACGTGAAGCGCTTCCTCGTCCAGAGACAAAGAGCCTCGAACCACCTGGCCGGGGTCGACCGCCGCCAGAGCCGAACGGTAGACAAGCTCGAGGGCCCTCTCCAACTGGAGTGACTTCCTGCCGGTCATGACTTGTCGAATCCGCTCCAGTATGACCTCTCGACGCGGCCCGGCATGGGAGCGGCGCTCGACAGGTTCAATCGAATGGCGTCATTCCTGGTCCCCCACACCGGGAAGCGTTCATCAAGCCGGTACCAGGTGTATCCGAGGAGACAGCCGAACCCGAGGCTGCCCAGGATGAAGCAGACTGTGGCCAGTGCCGTGCGGATCAGCATGTCCAGAAAACTCCGGACCTGGTCCGATGGTTTCACTTCGACGGTCCGGTCGTGGACCCACTTCACCGCCGGCGCCCATTGAACCTCTCCCAACACCGCCTGTGCCCGGGATTCCGTTCCCTGAAACAGGGCCAGCAGCACGCCGCTCCGCTTGATGTAGATGCCGTCGGGAGAAAAGAACGAATGCAGCGAGTTCTGGAGTTCGAGGAAGTAGTCGGCCGCCAGGGCCGGCGTCGGGTAGGCCAGCAGAAACAGGGAGCCGCCGTCTGGACCATAGTCCGCGAAGGCGATCTCGACCCGGTCCTGGAAGCCGATCTTGGCCATGAGCGGGTCGGGGAAGCGATCGTTGTAGGCCAAGGCCGCCGGCCCCAGATAGACGCCGACGGAATCCGTGACCAGGTCCTGGCGAGGCAGGTGGAGCACCGTCACGGGATGGAGGTTGACGATGGGGATCGCTTCCACGAGAGCCGCCACGGCGCCCTTGATCTGATCTCTGGCCTGGGCTCCCGGCTTGGCGGTGAGACGAAACAGAAAGGGACCCCGCCAGAAAATACAACCGCTTTCTCCGCAACGGTTCTCCACGGGCAACTCGAGCCGGTCTCCGGTTGTGGGCCGCAGCACCGAATCGAGGCGGTACATTCCGAAAGCGCCCTGCTGATGCAGCATCTCGTAGACTTCCATCACCAGGGAGGAAGCCCCCGGCTTCTGGAAGCGCCAGCGGGAATAGGACTGAAGGGCGTATTCCTCGAGCAGGGGCCGCGAAAAATCCCCGGCCCCCCGTTCCAGGTCAGCGGACTTCTCGAGCAAGCGGAATCGGTACTCGGACAGCCCCTCCAAATACCGTTGAACACCCACGGGCGCTTCCTGGGAATTGAGCGGAGCCACGAATCCCGAGAACACGAGCACACAAAGCCAGGGAATTCTCACCGCTCAATCCCCTCTTCTCTCACTTCTCGCTCCTCACCTCGGCCAACTCCTGCCCGGGACCGGCGGTTCCCAAGTCCTGGAGGTACTGTTTTACACCCTCGAACAGGGCTTCGGCGACCTTTTGGCGGTTCTCGGAAGTGGTCAGAAACTTCTCTTCGGCGGGATTGCTGATGAACCCGACCTCGGTGAGGATGCTGGGCATGCTCGCTCCCATGAGCACGATGAAGGGAGCGGTCTTGACGCCACGGTTCAGGAAGGGACGGCGATGCTTCTTGATTCCTGAGAACAGGCTGGTCTGGACCACACCGGCCAATTTGCGGGACTCGGTGTTGTAGTCTCCCTTGGCGATCTGGCGCAGGAGGTCTTCGAGCTCCCCCACCGTCCGCTGGGACGCGGCGTTCTCTCGGGTGGCCACGTCCTGTTCCGAGGCGGTCTTGGCAAAATTCAGGTAGAAGGTCTCCGCCCCGGTGGCTCGTCTCCCGCGGCTGGAGTTTCCGTGAATCGAGATGAAGAGATCGGCTCTGTGCTGGTTGGCGATGGCCGTGCGCTCTTCCAGGGGGATGAAACGGTCGTCGTCCCGAGTCAGGATCACCTGGGTTCCCAGGCGTTCTTCCAGCAATGGCTTCAGGAGTCTGGCGATGCTCAGAACCAGGTCCTTTTCCCGCAGCCCTCCGGGGCCGATGGCTCCCGTGTCATGCCCGCCATGCCCGGGGTCCACCACGACTCGTCCGACCTTCAGTCCCAACATCCGGGTTAGGGTGAGGTCTTCCTCCGGGTCGCGTTTGGCGGCGCGTGGCGATTCCGGAGGTTTTTTGCGAGTTGGAGCGGGCGGCGGGATGGGACGAGCCGTCTGGGCCGTACTGAACTCCCGGGTCGTCTTGGCCTTCCGTCCGGAGTCGTGACCGTAGGTATCGATGACGATGCGGAACGGATTGAACAGGGCGAACACGCTGTGGTCGCGGATCTTGTGGTAGTCCAGGACCACGCGGACGACCTCCGGGCGGTTCCGGGCGACGCGGATCCTTTTGATGAAGACCCCGTCCACACTGATGGTGCGTCCATTCAGTTCGGGCCCCGGTCGGGTTCCCACCAGGTCGAAGTAGATTCGGTCGGGTGACTTGAGCACCTGCTTCTCGAACTCGACTTCCTGGTCCAGTTGGATGACGACCCGGGTGTAGTCCTCGTTGGCGCGGTATCGAATCTCGGAGACCACCGCCAGCGGCGTCTTTTCGGGAACCGGGGCCCGACGGCGGGCCGCCGTTTCCAACTGGGCGGCCCGTTCGAGGGCGGAGCGGCGATGGCGCGACTGCGGGTGCTCCCGGGCCAGGCGGCGGTAGGCGTGAATGGCTTCCTGACGGTATTCGGCCTGCGGCACACGATCGGCCATGCGGTCGTAAAGAGTTGCGACGGCGTAGAGGGAATCCGCAGCGATCTCCGGGGATGGGTCGTGGTCGACGACACCGAGGTAGAGTGAGACGGCTTTCCGGTAATCGGGAATCGTCCGCTGGGGCTCCGGTTTGGCCAGCAGCTCGAGTCCGAACCGGAAGGCCTCGGCGTAAGCCGTTTCGGCGGGGTCGCGATCCTGACCCGCGAACAGGGAGCCGCCAAACAGCACCAACGACAGCGCCGACAGCAGTCGAAATCGGAACCACACAGTCACACTCCTTTGGCCCCGGGGTGGACTGTTACCGTCCGCAATTGTACACACTGCGGCTGTCAAGTTCGAAGCGGCGAGAGTGGCCGCGCGGCGTTGACAGCCCGTGGCGAAAGTCGTCACGGCATTCGACCGTCCCTGCATCGTGCGCGGACTGCGTTGCTATCGGCTCACATACTCCCGGAATGCTCCCTCCGTTGCGCCTTGTCCGGCAGGCGCAGGAACGGTCTCGGTGCTCGCGGGACTTCCCCCACGGACTGTCAAAAGGGGTTCGAATGGGGGATATTGGTGAGCAGGATCCGTCCGCCGGGTTGCACCACGCGCAGGATCCGGTCCTCGGGGGCCTGGGGCGAGGCGAATCCGTAGATTTGCCGGACCTTGTTCACGTAGTCGATGGTTTCCGGGTACGGAGGCACCCCCCCGTAACGGACCACCGCGTTCTCGCCCGCGTTGTATCCCGCCAGAGCCAGTTCCAGATCGCCCTGGAAATAGTCGAGGAGGAATTCCAGGTAACGAACGCCCCCTTCGATGTTCTGGACCGGATCGAACACGTCGCGGACGCCGAACCGGCGAGCCGTATCGGGGTGCAGTTGCATCAGTCCCAGGCATCCCTTGGGAGAGACCGCTTCCGGACGGAAGTTGCTTTCGACGCGGATAACGGCGTTCACCAGATCCATGTCCACGCCGTAGCGCCGGGAGATTTTCTGAACCGCGGATCGATAGAGTCCAGCCCCCTGGCCGGGCTGAATCCGCAGGCTGTCCCGTTCCGGCCGGTCCGGGACCAGGTTGGTGAGCACGCGGACACCGTCTTCTCTCCAATAGCTGTGGATTCGGTTCGCCAGCAGGGAGGGCGACGCCACCAGCAATACCAGCAGACATGCGATCATTTTCCGGATAGGATGCGCTGCCCGCCGGGATGGCCGATTCGACTTTCGGATTATTCGATGCGTTGGGTCGGATGCTGCCATTCGAGTTTCTCGCAGCCAGTTTAACAGCCCGTGGCAAAAGTCCTCACGGCATTCGACCGGGTCTGCATCGTGCGCGGACTGCGTTTCGACTCGGTCACATACTCCCGGAATGCTCCCTCCGTTGCGCCATGTCCGGCGGGCGCAGCCCCGGTCTCGGTGCTACGTGGGACTTTCACCACGGACTGTTAGCCCGAAGTTCAGTTCAGCGACTCCTCCACCAGCCGGTAGGTCTGCTCCAGGGCCTCCCCCAGCCGGGAGGGATCCCTGCCACCGGCTTCGGCCATGTCCGGCCTGCCGCCTCCGCCCCCTCCCACCAACCGGGCCAGCTTGCGGATCAGCTGATGGGCCTGGATCCGATCGGTCAGGTCGTCGCTGACCATGGCGATCAGGCTCACCTTTCCGTCAATGGGCGTTCCCAGGACCACGACCCCCGACTTGAGCCGGTTCTTGAGCTGATCCGCCAGTTGGCGCAACGAACTCCGGTCCAGATCCGCCACCTCTTCCGCCACCACGCGAATTCCCCGGACCCGGCGGGACCGGTCCAGGGTATCCAGGCTCTTCTGTCCGGCCAACTTCAACTGTAGGGCGTCGACCTGCTTCTGGGACTGCTTGAGGTCCTCCAGGGATTTCCGGATCGCCTCTTCCAGGTGCGCCATGGGAGTCTTCAGCCGCCGGGAGAGGCCGGAGACGATGGCGTCCATCCGAGAGTAACGGGACATCGCCACCTCTCCGGTCACAGCTTCGATTCTCCGCACCCCGGCGGAGACGCTTCCTTCGCTGGTGATCTTGAAGAGCCCGATCTCACCGGTTCTTCCCACGTGGGTGCCGCCGCAGAGCTCCTTGCTGAAGCCGGGAATGGAGACCATCCGGACCTGCGATTCATATTTCTCTCCGAAAAGGGCGGTGGCGCCTTCCTCGAGAGCTTGATCCAGACTCCGGACACGAGTGTCGACAGCGCTGTCGCGCCGGATTACCTGATTGACCAGATCCTCAACCTGGGAAATCTCCTCCGGCGTCACCGGCCGGAAATGGGTGAAGTCGAATCGGAGG
Organism: Acidobacteriota bacterium; assembly: GCA_965263035.1. GTDB lineage: Bacteria > Acidobacteriota > UBA6911 > RPQK01 > JAJDTT01 > JAJDTT01. The sequence goes on along the minus strand of OZ253580.1, from coordinate 275,882 downwards.
CGGTCCGGGGCTACGAGGGATCCGGCCTGCTTGACATGGACTCCCAGGATTCGGCGCAGGGCGGCATGCATGAGGTGGGTCGAAGTGTGGTTTCGGGCCGTGGCTTTCCGCCGCAGGAGATCCAGGCTGGAGCGGACGGCGTCTCCCGACTTGAGTTCGCCCTGCTGCGCGCGGACCCGGGAAAGGCGGAGCCCCTGGGCCGGAGTGTAAGTGTCCAGGATCCGAAACCGAGCGGAGTCGGTCTCCAGGGTCCCCTGGTCTCCGACCTGGCCTCCCGCTTCGGCATAGAAGGGACTGCGGTCCAGCACCACCTCGCCTTCTTCTCCGGGTCCCAGGTGCGGGACCCGGCGCTGGTTGCGAACCAGTGCCAGAACCGAGCCCGAGACGGCTTCCAACTGCTCGTATCCCGTGAACTCCGTTTCGTATCCCTGTCCGATCAACTCCTGGTGCACCGGCTGCAGGGTCCTGCCCGCCCCTTTCCAACTGGCGCGAGCCCGCTGGCGCTGCTTCTCCATCTCGGCGAAGAAACCCTGTTCGTCGATCTCAAGAGAGCGTTCCTGGGCCAGGTCCCGTGCCAGGTCCAGGGGAAACCCGAAGGTGTCATAGAGCCGGAAGAGATCCTCGCCCGGAAGCATTCCGCTTTCCGATTCCCGAACCCGAGCCACGATCTCTTCGAACAGGCCCATTCCGTGGTTGAGCGTGGCCCGGAACTTTTCCTCCTCGTGGCGCACGACCCGCGCCAGGTACTCCCGTTGAGGCTCCAGCTCGGGATAGGGCTCGCTCATCAGATCGGCCGCCAGGGCGGACAGAGTGAACAGAAAGGGCTCTTCCTTTCCCAAAAGCTGACCGTGGCGGGTGGCGCGCCGCAAGATCTTTCTGAGCACATAGCCGCGGCCCTCGTTGTCCGGAATGACCCCGTCCCCGATGAGGAAGGCGCAGGCACGGCTGTGGTCGGCCAGAATGCGCAGGCTCACGTCCGTCTGTTCGTCGTTCCCATAGGTACTCGCGGTGAGGCGCTCGGCCTCCTGGATGAGAGGCTGAAACAGATCGGTGTCGTAGTTGCTGGTCACGCCTTGAAGGATGGCCGTGATCCGCTCGAGACCCATGCCCGTATCGATGGACGGAGAGGGCAGGGCAGCGGTGCGGCCCTGCGAATCCCGGTTGAACTGCATGAAGACCAGGTTCCAGATCTCCACGTAGCGGCCGCATTCGCATCCCAGCTTGCAGTCCCGGTGGCCCAGAGGACTGACCCCCAGGTCGAAGTGCAGCTCGGCGCAGGGACCGCAGGGGCCGGTGTCTCCCATGGCCCAGAAGTTGTCCGCCTCGCCCAGCCGGTAGACCCGCTCTCGGGGAACGCCGATGAAGTCGCGCCAGAGGCCGTAGGCCTCATCGTCGTCTTCGTAGACCGTGGCGTGGAGCCGTTGGGGATCAAGCCCGTACACCTCGGTGCACAGGTCCCAGGCATACCGGACGGCTTCCCGCTTGAAGTAGTCTCCGAACGAGAAGTTCCCCATCATCTCGAAGAAGGTATGGTGCAGGGGCGTTCGGCCCACGGTGTCCAGATCGTTGTGCTTGCCGCTCACCCGCATGCATTTCTGGCAGGTGGTGGCGCGCCTGTAGTCTCTCTGTTCCAGTCCCTGAAAGACCTCCTTGAACTGATTCATCCCGGCGTTGGTGAAGAGCAGCGTCGGGTCGTCTCCCGGAACCAGGGAACTGCTCTTGACCACGCGATGGCCCTGTTCCCGGAAGAAATCCAGAAAGGTGTTGCGGATTTCCACGGACGTCTTCATGGTTCTGATCTCAGGTTGACGGCGGCAGTTCGGAGGAGCGGAAGAGGCGTTTCGGGAATGACTCTGCCCCCGCCGAGTGCGGGGTGGGAGCCCCGCGCCCCCGGTGAGCAACGCCGGCTAAGCTTCGGCGTGAGCCTGCCGGTAGACGCTGGTCATCCAGCCGTGCCGATCCTCCACCTTACCTTGGACGTAGTCGAAGAAGTCTTCCTGAATCCGCTTGGTGATGGGTCCCCGTCTCCCCGGGCCCACGGCGATGCCGTCCACGGAGCGGACGGGAGTGACCTCGGCCGCCGTGCCGGTCAGGAAGACCTCGTCGGCAATATAGAGGCGCTCGCGAGATATCTGCTCTTCGATGACGGGGTAACCTCGTTCCCGGGCCAGCGTGATGAGGGTGCCCCGGGTGATTCCCGGAAGGATGGCGCTGACTACCGGGGGCGTCGATATCTTCCCGTCCTGAATCACGAAGATGTTCTCTCCCGCTCCCTCGCTCACCAGACCGTTCGTGTCGAGGGCGATGCCCTCGGCGTAACCCTTGAGGGTGGCCTCCATGTTGATCAGAGCGCTGTTGATGTAATTGCCACCCACTTTGGCCAGCGTCGGAAAGGTGTTGGGAGCGGCCCTGGCCCAACTGGAGACGCAGACGTCGACCCCCTGTTCCAAGCCGTCCTCTCCCAGATAGCGCCCCCATTCCCAGACCAGGATGACCACGTCGATGGGGTTCTTGAGGGGGTTGACGCCCAATTCCCCGTAGCCACGGAAGATCAGGGGCCGGATGTAGCATCGCCGCAGAGAGTTGGCCCGGATCGTCTCCAGGATCGCCTTCTCGATCTCGGCCGGGGTAAAGGGGACGTCGGTCCGGTAGATCTTGCATGAGTTGAAGAGGCGCCGAACGTGCTCCCTGAATTGGAAGATCTCGGGTCCCCGGCGAGTCTCATAGCAGCGGATCCCCTCGAACCAGGAGGTGCCGTAGTGAAGGGCGTGAGACATGACGTGAACAGTCGCTTTCTCCCACGGAACCAGCTTTCCGTTGTACCAGACGTAACTGCTCTTGGGCTCGGTCATGACGATCCAGAATAGGGACCGCTCCGGGTCAAGTCAAACTCCCCTGAGTCCTGTTTTCGGCGTTCTCCGATAATAGCGAATCACAGGTGACATTGACTTCGGCGCCCACCCTGTACCGGTCATTCCCCGCTCGTCTCCGGGCCGCCGAAATACCCCTTCTTGGCCTGAATCGTCAACTGTTTTTCACCTGGGTTTCCGAGTCGGACCTCGATGGTGCGCCAACCGCCGTTCGCCAACGAATTGGGGGTGATGTAGGCGATCCGGTATTGGTTTCTGAGCTCGCCGGCAATTCGTCGAAAGACGTCGTTGAGCTCGTGAAGCTCCTCGGGAAAATAGACCTTGGCGCCGCTCTGCCCCGATATGGCATCCACCGTGGCCCTCACCTTGTCGTACTGGGACTTGAACACGCCGAAGAAGCCTCTGTCCCGACTCAACGCCTGGTCCAGCAGGGCCACCACGTAGAGTTGGACGTCGTTGGACCGGACGATCTTTTCCAGAAGCTCTTCATGCCGATAGTAGCTGTCCTTGTCCTCACCGTCGGTGAATACGGTGACCACCTTCTTGGCTTCGGACCCGGTCCGAGCCTTCTCCAGAGCGAGATAGATGGCGTCGTAGAGGGCGGTTCCCCCGCCCACGACGGTATTGTCCAGCATGTCCAGGATATCTTCCGGGTCGCGGGTGAAGTCCTCTTCCAAATTCACTTCGTCGTCGAACATGACCAGGAAATGCTCATTTTCCGGATGGCTCAGGGTAAGGAACAGTTTTGTCGCCCGGTGGGCCAGGTCCTGCTTGGCCCTCATGCTGCCGCTCTTGTCCATCACGATTCCACTGGTGGAGGGAACGTCGTCCTGCCCGAAGTAGGTGATTTCGACCTCGGCCCCATCCTCCAGAATGATGAAGTCCTCCGAGGTCAGTCCCGAAACCAGTTCGCCGGTGTCGTCAAATACAGCGGCGTACAGGACCACCTGGTCGACTTCGGCGCGGAAGAAGGGGCGGTCCCGTCTGGCGTCCGCGCCGCCCGATGACTGTGCCGCCAGAGCCAGATTCAGAAAGAGGAGACCGGCCAGAGCGACCCTGCTCGAAGTGGGAAGGAACATGGCGGTGACCCGGGCCCCGCAAACGGCTACTTGTTGGGAGCGAAGTAACCCTTCTTGGCGCGGACGATCAACCTGGGCAGTCCTTCGGGGGGATCCAGCTTGACCTTGATCTTCCGCCATTTGCCGTTGAAGGTTCGGTCGGTGGGGACGTAGCCCAACAGGTACTGATTACGCAGCTCGGTGTGGATCAGGTCCACGAAGTAGTCCAGCTGCTTGAAGTTATTGGGAAAGAATGCCCGCCCGCCGGTCAGGCTGATGATCTCGGAGATGATGCCTCGGCCATAGGGCAGTCGGCCCCGTTCGCCGATGACGTAGAGTTGGACGTCCGACTCCTTGACGAACTGTTTCAGCTCGCTGAAGGTGTATCGACTGCTGTTGTCCTCCCCGTCCGTGATCACGATCAGAGCCTTCTTGTCGTGCCGCGCTTCGCGAATCTTCTCCAAGCCCAGGTAGATGGCGTCGTAGAGAGCGGTCCTTCCCTTGGGATTCGAGATGGTGACCTGATTCTGGACGTTCTCGCTCTGCGCCGTGAAGTCCTGGACCAACGAGGTCCGGTCGTTGAAGGTGACCAGAAAATACTCGTCCTTACGGTTGCCCTGTTTCAGGAAGCGGACTACGGAATTGCGCGCACTCATCATGTTGTCGCCCATGGACCCGCTTCGGTCCAGAATGACGCCGACACTGATGGGCGCCTTGTCGACGGAGAAGTGAATGATGGACTGCTCGACCTTGCCTTCGAAGACTCGGAAGTGCTCGGGTTCAAGGCCGATCACGTATCGGTTCAGGGGATCGGTCACGGTGACCCGAAGGGCCACCATGTCAACATCGACCCGGAACCGGGGAGGCAGGTCCCGCTCGTTGGCGTAAGCCCAGGTGCTCCCCAGCAACAGTATGAGTGCGGCTGGGAGAAAACTACCCATGTACTGAAACCATTCTAGGGCATACGTTTGAAAAGTAAAAGGGACGGCGGGAAGGGAGGAGGGAGAGGAGCAGGGGGGAGGTTTGGCCGCGGAACGAAACCGAAAAGGGAGTGTATTGGGTCAGGGGTGCGTGATTCACGATCTGCCCGAACAACGCCGTGTCCCCGGACCTACGGGAGAGCATCTCGATCCCCGGTTCGTCATCGTTCTCAATCCCGATTGTCCACTTCTTCGAAGTAGTTGGATGCCACCAGGATGTCCCGGGCTTTGCTTCCGTCGGGGGGACCGATGATGCCCTCGTGCTCCATGATGTCCAAGAGCCTGGCGGCACGTCCGTATCCGATTCTGAGCCTTCGCTGCAGTAGGGAAGTGGAAGCCTTGCCGGTCGCCACCACCAACCGGGCGGCCTCATCGAACAGGCTGTCTTCTGCAGGGGAGACGCCGCCGACGGCTCCAGGTTCATTCTCCTCCTCGTTGCCGGCAAGGATCTCCTCGCGGTATTCGGGATTGCCCTGGTCCTTGATGAAGGAGGTCAGGCCGTTGATCTCCTTCACGCTCACCCAGGCCCCGTGTGCCCGAACCAGTCGCGAGGTTCCGGAGCCCAGCACCAGCATGTCTCCCATACCCAGCAACTGTTCCGCGCCGTTGCTGTCCAGGATGGTCCTGGAGTCGATCTTGGAGGAGACTCGGAAGGAGATCCGGCTGGGGAAGTTGGCTTTGATCAAGCCGGTGATGACGTCCACGGAGGGGCGCTGAGTGGCGAGAATCAGGTGGATCCCGATGGCCCTGGCCATCTGGGCAAGTCGAGTGACGGCGGTTTCCACCTCCTTGCCCGTGGTGAGCATGAGATCGGCCAGCTCGTCGACGATGACCACGATGTAGGGAAGGGGACCCTCTTCCGACTCGTCCGTATCCTCGGTCACCCGCCTGTTGTATTGAGCGATGTTGCGGACACCGGCCCGGGCCAGCGTCCGGTACCGTTGCTCCATCTCTCCCACCGCCCAGTTCAATGCGTTGGCCGCCTGTTTGGGGTCCGTGACAATGGGTGCCATCAGGTGCGGGATATCGGCGTACAGTCCCAGCTCGAGCCGTTTCGGATCGATCATGATGAATCGGACTTCATCCGGACCGGCCTTGTAGAGGATGGAGCAGACGACGCAGTTCAGGGCCACGCTCTTTCCCGATCCGGTGGCTCCGGCGATGAGCAGATGCGGCATTCGCGACAGGTCCGCCACGTAATTGGCGCCATGGATGGTTTTCCCGAGTCCCAGGGCCAGAGGGGACTCCATCTTATGGAAGCTGCCGGACGAGAGGATCTCTCTCAAATAGATGATCTGACGATCCGAGTTGGGGACTTCGATGCCGACGGTGTTCTTTCCGGAGATCCGTTCGATACGGACCGACTCGGCCTTCAGAGCCAGGCAGAGATCGTCCGACAGGTTGGTGACGCGGCTGTACTTTATGCCCGGATCCGGCTTGAACTCGAAGGTCGTGACCACGGGTCCCGGATGGATCTGCAACACCTGTCCCAAGACCCCGAACTCGGCACACTTGGTCGCCAGGAGATGGGCTCTTTGAATAAGGTCGGCCTTGTCGATCTTCGGCTTGATCAGGTTCTCTTCCAGGTAGTCCAGAGGGGGGAGCGTGTAGGCGGAAGCCGCAGTCTGCGGCCGCCGATCGATCTGAGTCGATTCCGCGGGAGCCGCAGCCACCGGCACCGCAACCGGGTCGGGGTCGGATCCGTGCTCCGGTTCGGCCTCGGGAACGGTGGCCGGAATGGCCTGCGGGACGGTCGTTGAGACGGTCTGTGAAACCGTCCATGGAATGGTTTCCGGGATGGTCTCGGGAGGAGGCTCATCTTCGGATTTGACCCCGTCCCACGTCATCTTCCGGGGCATGGGTTGTGCCACCCGGGATTCCTTCTTCTTGTTCCAGGTCTCCACTTCCTTTGTCTGGCGCCGCTCTTGAGACCACTCCGAATATTTCTCCCGGGCGATCCGAAGGACATTCCAGTTGCGGCTTCCGATCCAGCCCAGGAACCGGTCCACCGAAAAGGTGGTGCCGGCCACCAGAGACAGAATCAGAACGGTCGCCAGGAGCAGCAGCGCTCCTGGACCGTTCAGCAGGGCGGCCAGGTATTGCCCCAGCATCACTCCCAGGATGCCGCCGGGCGCAAAGTTCACATCCGGACCGATGGGGGGAGGAACGATGGAGATGGCCGCACTCAAGGAGATCAAGCCGGAGACAGTGCAAAACAGCTTCAGGAAGGGGTCTTCGAGGCGCCGTCTCCGAAGCCACCGGTATCCCAGAAGCAGGAACGGAACGGGCACGCAGAGGGCCGACCAACCCAGCAGCTGGTAGAGGATGTCCGAACTCAAGGCACCGATCTTGCCCGCCAGATTGGAGTAGATCTGGCGGGACGAGGCGACGCTGAATGAAGCGTCGGTGGGATCGTAGCTCACGAGGGAGAGGATCAGCAGGACGGACCCGAAAAGGAGCGAGAGTCCCAACAACTCCGAAACGCGTTGGTAGGCCTGGATGCTCATGTCGGCTCCTTCCGAATTCAAGCCGCCCGGACTACAGGGTCAGCATCACCGGGACGATCAGGGGCCTCTTTCTCGTGCGCTTGCGCAAGAAACGCTTCAATCCAGTCTGCAGCATCTCCTCCAGCAGGCCTTCGTCCCGTTTCCCGTTGGCACCGGTTTCGGACACGAGACGGTGGATTCGGGCCCGAATCTCCCGCATCAATTCCTGGGAATCCTCCGGCCGCACGAATCCACGGGAAATCAGCTCCGGCTCCCCGATGAGTTCCCAGCTCTTGCGGTCGATCCGGAGTCCCACCACCAGGACTCCGTCCGTGGCCAGGAAACGGCGGTCTCTGAGCAGTTCCTGATCCACCTGCCGCCGGATGCCCCCATCGATGTAGCGGCGTCCTGACGGGACCTGGCCCATGATTTCGGCCTTGTCGGGACTCAGGCCCAGGACTTCGCCGGTTTCCAGGAGGTGGACCTGGTCTGGCGGGATCCCCTGGCGCCGGGCCAAGCGGGCATGGGCCGCCAACTGACGAAATTCGCCATGGATGGGAATGAAGTACCGGGGCCGGGTCAGGTCGATCATGAGCTTGAGGTCTTCCCGGTAACCGTGGCCCGAAGCGTGGATCGGCTGATGGCGAGAGTCCAGCACCCGAGCCCCTCGGCGGTAGAAGTGGTTGATCATCTGGCCGATGGCCTTCTGGTTGCCGGGGATGATGCGGGACGAGAGGAGGACAAGATCGCCAGACTCGATTCGAACCTTCGAGACCCCGTCCACGGCCAGTCGGCTCATGGCCGACATGGGCTCCCCTTGACTGCCGCTGGCCAACACGATCAGGCGGTCCGACGGAATCCTGGCCAGATTGTCCCGCGATCTCAGGACTTCGGGATCGGTCCTCAGGTATCCCAGCTGGGACGCCAGACGGATATTGGAGACCATGCTTCTCCCCATGGGCACCACCTTCCGCCCCGCGTCGCGGGCCAGGTCCAGGACGATCTGAATCCGGTGCATGCTGCTGGCGAAGGTGGCCAGGACGATCTTTCCCTCAGCTTGTCGAAACAGCTTTTGCAGCGGTTCGTAGACGGACGACTCGGAAGGGGAAAGACCCGGGACGTCTCCGTTGGTGCTGTCGGAAAAGAGCGCCAGAACGCCTTCTTGGCCCAGTTCGGCGAGTCTCGCCAAGTTGCTCCTGCGGCCATCGATGGGAGTCTGGTCGAACTTGAAATCTCCCGTCCAGATAATCCGGCCCACGGGGGTCCGGATCGCGAAACAATAGCTTTCGGGAAAAGAATGGGTCATCCGGAGGGGTTCCACCTGGAAGGCCCCCAGGTCCACCGGCCGATCGGGTTCCAGCAGCCGAAGATCCGCCTCCTTGTCCAATCCTCGTTCCCGGAGACGGGATGAAACCAGACCCAACGTCAAACGGTTGCCGTAGACCGGGACCTGGAGCTGGTCGATGATGTAGGAGACTCCCCCGGTGTGGTCTTCGTGGCCGTGGGTCAACACGATGGCTCGCAGCTGGCGCCGGTTCTCCAGCAGGAAACTGATGTCGGGAACCATCAGGTCGACGCCGAGGCTGGTCACTGCGCCACGGTCCGGCAGCATCATCCCGGCATCGACCAGAATCAGATCGTCTCCGGCCCGGAGGGCGGCACAGTTCATCCCGAATTCGCCCAGGCCTCCCAGAGGGATGACTTCCAGTTGACTGCTCATATGGCGGCCAACTATAGCATGCGTGCCAGACACACAAACTGTTCCAAAGACACCTCCTCCGCCCTCTGACGGGGTTCGATCCCAGCGCTTTCGAAGGCCCTTTCCAGGCGCCCCTTCCAGGGTCCGAAAGCACTCTGGAGATTGTTCCTGAGTGTCTTCCTGCGCTGGCGGAATCCGGTCCGGATCAGCCCCAGGAATCGGTCGTAGCAGGGGAGGCGGGGCGGCCGCGGGCGCGGGATCAGCTGCATGGCGTGGGAGCGGACCTCGGGTGGAGGGGCAAAGGCGCCGGCCGGCACATCGAAACCGGGCACTCCGGAAAAGTGGTATTGGAGCAACAGAGTGAAGTAGCCGTAGGACTTGGAGCCGGGCCGGGCCAGAATGCGCTGGGCCACCTCTTTCTGGACCATGAAGGTGAAGCTGTGAAACCGATGGCCGAAAGGAATCATCTTGGTGAGTACGGCGGTGGCGATGTTGTAGGGAAGGTTACCCACCAGTTTGACGGGAGCTTCGGGAAAGGTGGAGTCCCAGTCGAGATCCAGCACGTCGGATTGGATCAGGGTCAGCCGGGCCAGGGACTCGGGGCCGAGACTCCGCTTGAGGTGGTCGACCAAGTCCCGGTCGAACTCGATGGCGACCACGTTGCGGGCTCGCGCCAGGATCAGGCGCGTGAGCTGTCCGGTGCCGGGGCCGATTTCGATGACGGTGTCCCTGTCGGTCGGCGCCGCCAGCCGGACCATCCGGCGGCAGTAGCCGGCGTCGTGGAGGAAATGTTGCCCCAGGGAACGCTTGGCCCGGGGGAAGTTTGGAGTCATATCAGTCCGTGGTGAAAGTCCCGCGAGCACCGAGACCGTTCCTGCGCCCGCCGCACCAGGCGCAACGGAGGGAGCAGACCGGGAGTATGTGAGCCGAATCGCAACGCAGTCCGCGCACGATGCAGGGACGGTCGAATGCCGTGACGACTTTTGCCACGGGCTGATATGGCTGATCGGCAGGACCGCAGGCAGTCCGCGGCGACTTCCACCGCAGGCTCCTATGTTAACATGTGCAGAGGTGGGCGCTCGGGTCTCTGCGCCACCGCAACAAGAGGCAGCTGAAAAGGGTTTCTGAAGGTCAAGCGGAGCCTGCGGCGGCGTTGGGCGCCAGTTGGAGCGAGAATTCAGGAGGTCAGGATGAGCGACAAGGTTCAGGACGTAACAGATCAGAGTTTCGAGACCGACGTTTTACAGTCGAGCGATCCCGTACTGGTGGATTTTTGGGCCGCTTGGTGCGCTCCCTGCCGGATGCTCTCCCCCACCATCGATCAGATTGCCCAGGACTTTTCCGGTCGCGCCAAAGTGGTCAAGCTCAACGTCGACGACAACCGTGAGACCTCGGCCAGATATGGGATCAGGGGTATTCCGACCCTGCTGCTCTTCAAGAATGGAGAACTCAAGGACCAGGTCGTCGGCGCCACGTCTAGAGAGAACATCGCTCGGCTGATCGAGAACCAGCTCTAGCCGTCCCGGCGTTCGGGAATGGATGGCTCACCCGGTTTACGGACTTTCCGTGCGGAGTCGACTGCAGCTTGGTCTGAGGTCGGTATGCGCACCGATCCGGTCCAAGTCCGTTAACCGGCTTTCCGTTTTTCGCCTGCACTATGGCTAACGTCGTGATCGTCGGCACCCAATGGGGTGACGAAGGCAAAGGAAAGATCGTCGATCTGACCACACGTCACTTCGACGTCGTCGCCCGTTACCAGGGTGGACACAATGCCGGGCACACCGTTTCCGTTGCGGGCGCCAAGTATGTTCTTCACTTGATTCCGTCCGGGATCCTCCACCCCGACAAGGTCTGCGTCATCGGCAACGGGGTCGTGGTGGACCCGGTGGCGCTGGAAGAGGAACTGCTGGCGCTCCGGGAGTTCTCTTTGGAAGGCCGGCTCCATGTCAGCAACCGGGCACACCTGATCATGCCCTACCACCGGTTGCTGGAGGGCGCCGAGGAAAGCCGGTTGGGCAAGGCGAAAATCGGGACCACGAGCCGGGGCATCGGACCCTGTTATGAAGACAAGATGGCCCGCCGGGGAATCCGGGTCGGCGACCTGTTGTCGCCCCGGCTCTTTCGCTCCAAGCTCCGCAACTATGCCGATCTGAAGAACCGAATCCTGAACCGGGTCTACGGGCGTGACGGGGTGAACCCTGACCAGATCGAGGAGACCTATCTGGCGATCGGCGAACGGATCGCCTCCTATGTCACCGACACGGCCGAGTACCTGAATCGCGAGATCCGGCGGGGAAAGAACATCCTCTTCGAGGGCGCCCAGGGAACGCTGCTGGACGTGGATCACGGGACCTATCCGTTCGTTACCTCCTCGAACGCCACGGCCGGTGGAGCCTGCACCGGGTGCGGCGTGGGGCCGGGTGCCATCGACGGAGTGATGGGAATTACCAAAGCCTATTCGACTCGTGTCGGAGGCGGCCCGTTTCCGACCGAGTTGGACGGTGAGGAAGGGGAGGAGATCCGCGAGCGGGGCGTCGAGTACGGCGCCACCACGGGGCGGCCGAGGCGTTGCGGATGGTTCGACGCCGTCGTCGCCCGGTACAGCAATCTGATCAACCACGTGGACACTCTGGTCGTCACCAAATTGGATGTACTGGACCATTTGAAAGAGCTTCGGATCTGTACCGGCTACCGCTACCGAGGGACCCGAATGACGAGTTTCCCCACGGACGTGGGAGCACTTGAAGAGGTGAGCCCCATCTACGAGACGCATCCCGGATGGCAGCGGGACACCTCCGACATTCGGAATTACGACGACCTGCCGGAGAAGGCCAAGTCCTACCTGCATCGGATTCGCGAACTCACCGGCGCGGATATCTCCATCATCTCCACCGGTCCAAACCGGTCCGAGACCATTATTCTGGAGGAGAGCCCCAGGCTTCAGCGGTTGCTGAAACCGCGTTGCGTGGTGTGACAGGAGCGACTTTCTTGTCGCCTGCTAGGAGGGGCGACTTTCTTGTCGCCCACTGGGACAGGCGACTTTCTTGTCGCCTGCTCTTCTGTGATGCTGTACGATTCGGCGGTCGGAAGGTGTAGGGGCCGGTAAGCGTAGAGGGGGGACTAACCGTCCCCCCTAACTCCCCCTAATCGGCGACTGGAAAGTCGCCGCTCCCCGGCGGCAAGAAAGCCTCCGCTCCCTCAAAACTCGTACACCAGTCCCACGTAGAAATTCCGGCCCAGCTCCGGGATCCGGCGGCGGTTAAAGGGATTCGGAGAGTTGAGGTGATTGCTGTAGAGCCGATCACCCAGGTTTTCGACCCCGGCCTTCAGAGTCCATCCGGAGGTGAGAGAAGCCCGTCCTCTCAGATCGACGATGGTGTAGCCATCGGTCATCTGCTCGAACCGGCGGGAGGCCACCCGAGTTTGACTGTCCACCAGCGTCACGGCCAGGTCCACCCAGTACCGCCGGTCGGGCGAGCTCAGTTCCAGAGCCGCCAGTCCCTGAAACGGGGGTAGACCCAGGATCGGTTCTCCGAACAGCTCATCCACCCCCCAGACGTAGGAGAGGAATCCCCGGAGCCGAAAAACGGAAGTCAGGTCCTGTTCCAGCGTCAATTCCGCTCCGCGGAAACGGGCCTGCGAACCGTTGATGTAGCGGAACACCAGCGGCGGGCTCAAAGGCAGACGCTTCCGCAGGGAGGGGTCCGCCTGCACGGTGATGTAGTTGTCGATCTCGCGGTGAAAGAGGTCCAGGCCCAAGTGGGTCCTTTCCCGCAGTAGACTGCCGCCCACATTGAATTCCAGGCTTGCTTCCGGGTTCAAGGCCGGATTGCCCATGAACTCGGCCGCGATCTGGAACTTGGTCGCGGGAAATCGGTCCGAATAGCGTTCCAGGACCGTGGCGGTTCGCACGGCGCGTCCCAGTCCGGCGGTCAAGGACACGTCCCGGCTGATCCACCAACTGCCGTTCACGGCAGCGCTCAGATGAGTCTCCCCCTGGTCGAGCCCGCCCTTGGTGTTGGCGGCGAAGAAATCGGAAACGGCGCCCGCCGCGGCTTGGACCCGGTCGAATCGGACCGTCCCCGCCAGTTCGGAGTGCTCCCCCTCGCGGCGCATCTGAACGTAGAATCCCTGGTCGTTCAATTCGGCATCGGGCCAGACCACGTCCCGGAACAGGAGGACCCTGGGACTTCGCCTGAAGATGGACCGGGTGGCCGACTGGTTCGAATTGTAGAAGTCCAGTCCGAACCTCCAGTCCCAGAGACCTCGCTCAACCAGAGCCGAGAAGTCTCCACCGACGGTGTTCGACTCGGTGGGAATGTCCACCAGCAGACCGAAGGGAGGCGTGCGGCCGGGCATCGGACGCGCCGTCGGCTTCTCCTCGTTGTTCATGAGGTGGTCCTTCAAGTTCAGGTAGAACTGGCCGCGGATCTCCGAAAGGGCTCCCCCGGCCGGATTCCAGGTCAACCCCACGGCGTTGGACCGGGTGTAGAAATAGGTGGCGTCCAGGATGCGTCCGGGGTAATCGATGCCATTCTGTTGCTGGTAGCTCCCTGCATAGTCCAGGACGAGTTCCGGCAGGAGCTTGAATCCCAGGCTCCAATGCACGTCGTCCGACTTGTAGTCGCCTGGGACCCGGCTCCCGTCGCCCGCACGGTAGTCATTCCCCTGCCGCCGGTTGAAGAGCAGATGAAGCCGCATCCACTCGTTACCGCCCCAGAACAGGCCATGTCCATCCTGGTTGACGGCATTCTGTCCGTAGCGGTACCCGAGCCGGCCATGGAATCGGCTGCCGCCGGTGTAGAAGGGTGGCCGGAAGGTCTGCACTTGGATTCCGCTCAGAACCCCGGCCCCCCAACCCAGGGCGTAGGGTCCCTTGACCACACGGATGGACCGAACCGCGTGGGGGCTGACGTGGCTCATGTCCGAGTCCATCCGGGCGGGACCGGCGGCAAAAGTCCGGGTCCGGTCCACGAAGGTTCCGATCTGGTTTTCCTGCAGGCCCCGAATGTTCGGTTCCAGGTTGATGGGTCCTCGCCGGACCGCAGCCGTTCCGGCCTCGCCCCGGAGGAGCTCGGCCAGGTCCTGACTCTCTTGACGGTCGATCTTGCCACTCCCGACAGCCAGTTCGCTGTGCATCCGGGGAGCACTCGCCCTGACCTCCAGATGTTGCGTGGTGGTGTCCACCTCCAGCCGCAACAGCAACTCCTGGGGCTCATCTCCTAGAAGCCACGTCTTTGCGTAGATCTGAAATCCAGGCACCCGGACCCTCAACGAGTAGCGTCCCGGTTTCAGGCGGACCCGAAACTCGCCTCGATCATCGGTGAAGCGGGCCTCCACCGGTCGACCGGAACTGAGAGCCTTCACTTCGGCGCCCGGAATGGGATAGCCGTGAGGGTCCAGGACCCGGCCCTCGAACAATATGGGTTCGGCTTCCGAGGCCAGGAGCATCCCTCCCGCAGGAGCGATGCCGGCGAGTTGGAGCCAGACCGCGGTGCCAATAAGTCGGCGCATACGATCCTCCTTGTGGTGTCGCACGGTCAGATGAGACGGGGACCCCGGCGGGCGCGCGGATGTCACTCCGGCGGTCGGGGACCCGAAATCGTCGTACTGCTGTCGTCGGTTCAGGAGAAGCGGCGTGGAGGAGGATCTTCTACGGCTGGCGGAACCAGGGGTGTTCGAACGGGGGCGTCCTGGGGAAGACCGGAGTCAAGGTCTCCGAAATCGGTCCGGACCGGAGGCAGGAAGACCGCCTTCAGGGTCATGAAACCGATGCCCAAGGGATCGGCTCCGCAGTCGGCGACGAACCGGAGCGGGTCCGCCTTCCGCACCGGCCGGGCGCAGGCCCGATGACCGTCGTCCGGGTTCTTCAACTGCTTCAGGCACAATACCGGGCAGCAGCAGACGCTCCCATGGGTCGGGCAGACCGAAGCCGCCGGCTCGCTCTCCGATTCTTGAACCACCCAGACCATGGGACTGGTGGCCAGGACGAGCAGGAGCATGGAGCTGGCCAGGGTCTTCACAGGGGCAGATTATGCCGAACCGAACCTGGGTGCAATGAGGACGAGGGGAAGGCGAGGAAAGAGAAAAGCTCCCTCACCGGCTGGGTTCCGGACGATTCATGGAAGAAACAAGCCTTCGAACCAATCTGGCTCCAGAATCCTTAACCAGATCGTTTTCGGTAGAGGTGCCCGCTACGCGTAAACTACGCGCCTTTCTTCACTCTTCTAAGAAACTAAGGAGGGGCGACTTCCAGTCGCCCATTCCTCCATGCTCCACCGGAGTTCGGCGGTTGGAAACCGGCGCTCCTACCCTTTTTCTACCGGGCGTCCGCCGGACCGGGCCGGTGGGGGAGCTTTGCTCTTTGCTCTTTGCTCGGTTTCTCAGAAGTCCCCCACCGGCCCCGGTCCGGCGCAATCCAACCAGAAAAACGGGATGTCTGGGAGCAACAGCTTTCCAGCCGCCGGTTCCGCGTCGGCGATGAAGACGGGGACAAGAATGTCCTCGCTCCCAGGGTGCCCGTATTGTTTTTCTAGAGAGAGTTGGCCAATGCAGGGGGTGGTCAGTTCAGCCGTGGCGGACCCAGCGAACGATCTCGGGCAGGCTGGCGCGCTGTCCCCTCATCAGGATTCCCACCCGATAGATCCGCCCGGCCACCCAGACCGCGGCCGCCACACCCGTGGCCAACAGGAGGAGGGAGAGTGCCCACTGCCAGAAGGGCACCTCGGTGGCGAAGAGCCTGGAGGGCATCACCACGGCGTTGAAGGGCGGGACCATCGACAGGATCACGGCCCATCGGTTGTTGGGACTCTCCATCAGCAAGGGGCCCGCGACAAGTGAGATCATGCTCACGAAAACGATGGGCGTCACCGCCTGTTGGGCGTCCTGAAGGTCGCTGACCGTGGCCCCGACAGCGGCGAAAACCGAGGTATAGAGGAGGTAGCCGAGCAGGAAGAAAAGGACAGCGGGGACCATGCTGTCCCACGGGATCGAGCCCGAAATCAGGTCGATGTCCGCCAACTCGGCAGCAGCACCGGTGAGAGGGCCGGGGCCGCCGGAAACAGGGGCGGTGGACGGTAGGCTCGGCAATCCGCCGCGGGCGAGAGCGTAGCCCGCCGTGGCCGCCAACATCAGCGCCCAGATTCCGATCTGAGCCAGGGCCATGGCGCCGCACCCCAGTATCTTCCCCAACATCAGTTCCCAGGGGCGTAACGACGATGCCAGGATTTCGACGATGTTCGATTGCTTGTCCTCGATGGTCGACATCAGGACCATCTGCCCGTAAGCCACCAGGAGCATGAAAAAGACATAGACGATACCCATGCTGGCAACGGTCTGTATGGTCTGGGAGCGGCTATCGCCCGTTTCGGTGACGTTCACCGTATTCAATCGAGGTCTGCGCAACAGCTCTCGAGCGTCCACCGCTTCGACTCCCGCCGCTTGGAGGCGAGTCTGCAAGAGGGCGCGTTGGAGCGCATTTCGGACCGATCTCCGGGTTGCCGACGGGACCCTGTCCTTGCCCAGCAGGGTGGCGGCCAGCCGGTCCCCGGCGTCATCCGTTTCCCCGTTCTTCGCCGGCTCCCGTCGATTCGGGGAGCGGGCCACCCCCTCTGAAGCGGCGGCACCCAACGGTAGAATCAGCAGGTAGTCGAAAGGTGCCGACAGGAACCGCTCCCTGATCGTGGGGGCGGGAAGACGTTCCAGATCGCGCACCCTCGAGGCCGTAACGAAACCGTCGTTCAACTCCTCCACCAGCAGGTCCGCTACGGTGCCATCGGTGTCCACGACGCCGATGGTCTTCCCCCGCTCGGAGTCCTCCACGTCCCGCATCGCGAAAACGATCAGGAATGCCACCCCGACCATGATCACCGGCATTCCGATGGTGCCCAGGATGAACCACTTTGTCTTGACGCGTTGCATGAACTCACGGGCCGCAACTGCGAGTACATTCGGCGTAAACGGGTTCATCTACCGGTTCCCTCACCAGCCCTGGGGGCGTCACTCGCCGACAGACCGGCCGCCTCCGCTTTCTCCATGAAGATCTCGCGCAGTGAGGGTTCCGTCAGTTCGAAACGTGAAATCGTCACTCCCGATTCCAGGGCCCGGCGGAGCAGTGCCTGTGGGTCGGCATCGGCCTTGAGCCGAACTTCCACGTAACCGCCCTGGTCGGCCACCCGTTCCACCAGGCCGGGCGCCGCCAGGAACTCGCTGTTCCCCTCGAAGGCGATGGCCAGATCCCGCCGCCCGGAGGCCGCCTTCAAGTCGCTCACCTTCCCGTCCAGGACCTTGTTGGCGCCGGCGATCATGCACACCCGGTCACAGAGACGCTCGGCGTCTTCAATCAGGTGGGTGGAAAAGAGTACGGTCGCTCCCGCCCGGCGTTGCTCCAGCACCAACCGTTTGAAGAGCTCCACGTTGAGTGGGTCCAGCCCGCTGAACGGCTCGTCCAGGACCAGCAGCTCCGGCTCGTGGAGGATCGTGGCCAGAAGCTGGACCTTCTGCTGCATTCCCTTGGAGAGAGTCTCCACCTTGTCCCGGGCGCGCTCGCCGAGTCCGACCTCCTCGAGTCCGGCGCGAGCCCGTTTCATGGCGTCTCGTCGGCCCAGACCCTTGAGCACGCCCAGAAACACCAGGTGGTCGACGACCCGCATCTTGGGATAAAGCCCACGTTCTTCCGGGAGGTATCCGATGCGGAGGCGGGTCGACCGGAGATCGGTAGTGCCCAACACCTCGACGGTTCCGGCGTCGGGACCGATGATGTCGAGAATGATGCGGAGCAGGGTCGTCTTTCCGGCGCCGTTGGGGCCGATCAGACCACAAATGGAGTCGTGTGGCGCTTCCAGATCCACTCCGCCCAAGGCCATCTTCTTGCCGTAGTTCTTCCTGATGCCGCGAAGACGGAGGGCGGGAGCGTTCGCCATCGCAGCACGATACCAGCCCGTGGCAAGAGTCGTCACGGCATTCGACCGTCCCTGCATCGTGCGCGGACTGCGTTGCTATCGGCTCACATATTCCCGGTATGCTCCCTCCGTTGCGCCTGGTCCGGCGGGCGCAGGAACGGTCTCGGTGCTCGCGGGACTTTCACCACGGACTGATGACAATTCCCGTTACCTTGTTGCCACCGGGACCCGGTGTGGAATTCAGGCTAGAATGAGTCCGAAACTGATACGAAACGAACACCCGAAATCGGTGGAGGGTCTGCGATGAATTCGAGCGCCCGACGGATGCTGGCTCCGATCCTGGTCTTGTTCTTTTTCTCCCCGGAGGTGGTTCCTCAGAGTCCGTCCGCGCCCATCGATCTGACTCCCTATCGGGTCCAACGGGGCGGTCAGGAAGCGGATCCCACCGGGCTCCGGTTGAATTTTGTGGGAGAGGCCGGACATCGGCTCCAATTTCACTACGCCGCGGCGGAAGCCGTGGAACTGGAAGTGTCGGTGGGGTTTCCCGCAGGAGGGGCCCGAACCGAGAAACGACTGGTGGAGCCGGGCGCGGACGGTGTAACGGTCGGCTTCGATCTGGGTCCTCTCTTGGGTCACGGACCTTACCGGCCGCTCCCCGCCGCCAGCCACAAGGGACCTCAGGAGAGGGTCCGGGGATATTTGCGAACCGGCTGGTGGATCGACACCCACGACCCGGGCAACTACCTCCTGACCGTTAAGGGAAGGCGGGTGCGGGACGGCCGGATCCTGTTCTCCAACGACTTTCGGCTTCCGGTCCAGACCTGGGTCGGAGCGGATCTGGACCGCTTGGCCTATATCGACGACAACGCCGCCGAGGTGGAGCTCTGGCTCAGGGAAGGCGCGCCGGTCCGGGAATTGTCGGTGGAGGTGGATCTGGTGGAAGCCGGCACCGGCCGCCGGCGGTCACCCGCCAATCAACTCCGGCTCACCCGGGACAAGGCTCGTGTCGGCTTCGATCTCACCGGCCTGAAGGCGGCCACGTATCACGTGCGGGTGAGGCCCCGAGTCGACGGGCGGCTCTGGGAGGATGGGGTCCGCCGGGCATTGTACCTGCACCGGAACGGGCCGGCGCCGAAACCGGAACCGCCCCTGGAGATCCCCGTGGCTCCCCAGCTGTTCGTGGACGACTTCCTGATCGAGGACCAGCGGAATCTCCGGAAGGTCTTCCATCCGGCCCGCAAATTGGAGGATCGGCCCCTGGTCCGGCCCGACCGGCCTTGGGAGGGCCATGCCGTCATGCTGCCCGCCGGAGCCGCCCCTGCCTTCAACCGGGAGCAGCAACGGTACGAACTGGAATATTTGAGCCCGACCCGCTATCGGCTACTGGCGGTGTCCGGCGATGGCGTCCGTTGGACCAAGCCGGAGCTGGGGCTGGTGGAGTTCCAAGGTTCCCGGGCCAACAACATCCTGGAAAAGATGCCGGACCGGGGCCACGTGGGCGAAGGGGACGAGTACGGGGGCCTGTGGGATTACCGAACCCGTGGGACGCCCGATCTGCGGACCGCCACCCGGGTCAACAGTCCCAAATTCCCGGACATGGAGTTTCAGCGGGGAGTCTACCTGATGGTCCGGGACTCGGAGGGCGTGGGGTACCTCACTACGGAACGCCCCTTCATGCGGCTTCACCTGCAGGTGGAAACGCTGGACAGTCCCACCGACAACCTGGGACCCATGTTCTACGACGAGCGGACCGGGGAGCTGGTGCTCTATTTCGCGGCCCATCCCCCGTCCAAGGGCCGGGCGTTGGTGAGGTACGACAACAAGTGGGCCGTCTCGCGAAACCTGGGACGGATGACCACGCGCGACGGGGTGAACTGGAACCGGAGCTACATCTGGGCGCCGCCGCGGGAACACCCGAAACACCAGAGCTACGGGATGCAGCGGGTGAAGCGGATCGGCGACCTCTACGTCGCCTTCTTTCCGCTCTACGACTGCGGGACTCAACGGATGGCGATCCAACTCTGGATGAGCCGCAACGGGATCCACTGGGAGGATCTGGGAGGAGATCAGGCCTGGATTCCCAACGGAACCGAGGGCAGCTTCGATTACGGGATCGTCTACGGTTTCGCGGAGGGCCCGGTGGAGGGAGACCGCTCCATCGGCTTCTACCACGGCACAAACACCCTGCACTTCAATGCCTGGAACCGGGACAAGCTGGTGGGGGGCGGTCCGGATGACCCCGGAATTCCCGCCTCCAAGATCTTCGACGATATGCAATACAGCGGTCGCGCCTACCTTTCCCCACCGGCTCCGGTGGAACCGGGGTGGGCTCTGTACGATTGCATCTGGAGTTGGCGGCGGCCCCGCTGCAGCCAGACCGTGGAGGAAGTGCGGGAAGCGTTTTGGGCGGAGATAAAAGCCCATACCGGCCAGACGCGCGAGGACCATATCGAAAAGAGCCGGGGGTTCCAGATCGCTCCGGCCCGGGTGGAGTACCGCACCAATGGGTTCGCGTCGCGGCGGGCCGGAGAGCGGGAAGGCATGCTGACGACCCATCCGCTGGTATTCCAGGGGACCCGGTTGACGGTCAACGCGGCGGCCGCCGGTGGCGGGGTGACCGTGGAGGTCCTGGACGAAGGAGGACGTCCGCTGGCTGGTTACGGCCGGGACGAGTGCTTGCTCGCGGCCTTCGACAGCACTCGGCAGGAAGTGACCTGGAAAGAAAAACCGGATCTCGCTTCCTTGCGAGGCCGGCCGGTCCGTCTTCGCTTCCACCTCCAGCGCGCCGACCTGTACGGATTCCAGATTCAGTAGGCAGCTCTTGTCCCAGACCAGCCCCAATCCCATCATCTCCATGCAACGGGTCCGGAAGTCGTATGGTGAGCTTCTGGTGTTGGACGATCTCGACCTCCAAGTGCCCCCGTCCCAGAAGCTGGCGCTGATCGGTCCCAGCGGTTCCGGAAAATCGACCATTCTCCGAGTCCTCATGACCTTGGAGCGAGTGGACTCGGGCCAGGTGTTCATCGACGGCCAGGCGGTCTGGGAACAGGACCGCGGTGGCAGGCAGGTTCCCGCCGGATCTCGACGTTTGAGGGAGATTCGGAGCAAGGTGGGAATGGTCTTCCAGCAGTTCAATCTGTTTCCCCACATGACCGTGCTCAAGAACCTGACGGTGGCGCCCCTGCGGGTCCTGGGCCTGTCCCAGGAATCGGCTCGGGGGCGTGCTCTGGCTCTGCTGGAGAAAGTCGGCCTCCTGGACAAGATCGAAGCCTACCCGGCGCAGCTCTCGGGAGGTCAGAAGCAGCGGGTGGCTATCGCGCGAGCGCTGGCCATGCAGCCCCGGATCATGCTCTTCGACGAGGTCACGTCTGCGCTGGACCCCGAGTTGGTGGGCGAGGTGCTTCAGGTGTTGGAAATGCTGGCCCAGGAGAGCGACATCACCATGTTGATCGTGACCCACCACATGGGCTTTGCCCGGGACATCGCCGATCGGGTCGTGTTTCTGGACCGGGGACGGATCGTGGAGGACGCGGCTCCCAAGATCATCTTCTCTCAGCCGCGGGAAGCCCGGACGCGAAAGTTCCTGGGGAGCATCCTGGCCGCCCGGTAAGGAAAGAGGAAAGCTCCCTCACCGGCTGGGCCCCGGCGGATTCATGGGAGAAACAAGGCTTCGAACCAATCTGGCTCCGGTAGCCTTGAAGAGATCATTTCGGTTGCGGTGCCCGCTACGCGTAAATTACGCGCCTTTCTTCACTCTTCTAAGAAACAAGGAGGGGCGACTTCCAGTCGCCCATTCCTCCATGCTCCACCGGAGTTCGGCGGTTGGAAACCGGCGCTCCTACCCTTTTTCTACCGGGCGTCCGCCGGACCGGGCCGGTGGGGGAGCTTTTCTCTTTCCTATTTTTCTCAGAGGAGGGAACAGGACGTCGTCGCGCCAGGGGGCAGACAAAAGAGGGCGTTTACGCCAAGAGCTTTTCCATCACCCGGCCGGCCACGTCCGTGAGCCGGAACTCGCGGCCCATGTAACGGTAGGTGAGCCGAGTGTGGTCGAGGCCGAGGCAGTGGAGCAGGGTGGCCTGCAGATCGTGGACGTGGATCGGGTCTTCCTCGATCCGGATCCCGAAGTCGTTGGTTCGACCCACCACCTGACCTCCCTGGATTCCCCCTCCGGCCATCCAGAGACTGTAGGCGGACGGCTGGTGGTCCCGGCCCGCGTAGCTGGCGTCTTCAGGGGTTCTCAGCTCTACCATGGGCGTTCGCCCGAACTCACCGCCCCACACCACCAGGGTCTCCTCCAGCAAGCCCCGCCGCTTCAGGTCCTTGAGCAGGGCCGCCGTGGGCCGGTCGATCTTGCGGGCGCGTTTGGGGAGCTTCTTGTTGATCTCGGTGTGATCGTCCCAGCCGTGGTCCATCATCAGGACGAAACGGACCCCCCGCTCCACCATGCGGCGAGCCAGCACGCAATTACCCGCGAACTGGCGCTCCGCTTCGTCCGGACGGTCGAGGCCGTAGAGTTCCCGGGTCTCGGCCGGTTCGGACGAGAGATCGGTCAACTCCGGAGCCGCCGTCTGCATCCGGAACGCCAGCTCGTAGTTGGAGATGCGAGAGGCGATCTCGGCGTCGCCGGTGGCATCGCGATGTTTTCGGTTCAGATCCCGAATCAGGTCCAACGAAGCCCGCTGGGTGGGATGACTGATCCCGGGTGGGTTGCCCAGGTAGAGAATCGGGTCTCCCGACTGGCGAAAGACCGTTCCCTGGTAGTGGGAGGGCAGGAAGCCGCTGGCGAAATTGGTGGACCCGCCGCTGGTGCCCCCGGGGCCGGAAGTCAGGACCACGAATCCCGGCAGGTTCCTGGACTCGCTCCCCAGGCCGTAGGCGATCCAGGCGCCGAGGCTGGGACGGCCCATCTGGATGGTTCCGGTGAAGAGCAGCAACTGTCCCGGATGATGGTTGAAGGAGTCGGTGTGCATGGAGCGGACCAGGCTGATGTCGTCGGCGCAGGAGCCGATGTGGGGGATCAACTCCGAGAGCTTCATGCCGCATCGGCCGTAGCGCCGGAAGGGAACGGAGCTTGCCAGGATCGACGCCGAAGGTTGAATGAAGGCGAATTCCAGGCCTTCGGTCTGGGATTCGGGAAGAGGTTTGCCGTGATATTGGTTGAGAGCCGGTTTGGGATCGAAGAGTTCGTACTGGCTGGGACCGCCTTCCATGAACATGAAGATGAAGTTCTTGGCCTTGGGTGCGAAGTGGGGAGCCGCCGGCCGCAGGGGGCCGCCCTTAGTGGAGGCGGCGGTCAGGCCGTCCAGGGTGAGCAGGTCGGCCAGAGCCATGACGCCGATTCCGGAAGCGCAGTTCTGCAGGAAGTCCCGGCGGCCGTGGAGGGTACGAAGTTGAAAGGGAGTCATCTCTATTCCCGGGTGATGAACTCGTCCAGATTCAACACGGCTCGGGCAGCCGCGATCCAAGTGGCCGCCAGCAGGGGCTCCAGATCGGAACCGGCACCGTTCGCGAGCTGTTTCACCGACTCCGGTTCCTCCTGGAGAATCGCCCTCTGCCGTACGAGAAAACGTCGGAACAGACGACGTTCGCCCGGAGTGGGGTCCCGACTCAAACAGAGATGGTAGATGTGGTCCAAGCGTTCTTCCCACCGGGGAGGGGCCTCCCGGAGTGTGCGTTGCGCCAGGAACCGGGCGGCTTCCATGAAGACGGGGTCGTTGAGCAGGTTCAGGGCTTGGAGCGGTGTGTTGGAACGTTCCCGCCGGCAGGTCGCGGCGCTGGCGTCGGGAGCGTCGAAGTTGACCATCTGGGGATAGGGGGCGCTTCGCCTGAAGAGCACATAGAGGCCGCGGCGGAAGCGGTCCGCACCCGAACTGGGCTCCCAGCCGGACTTGCCATACGTGATCGTGGCGATCCAATCGGGCTGAGCCGGACGAACGCTCTTGCCACCGATTCGGGAATCCAGCACACCGCCCGCCCTCAGCGCGGCGTCGCGGATCAACTCGGCGGA
Organism: Acidobacteriota bacterium; assembly: GCA_965263035.1. Lineage (GTDB taxonomy): Bacteria > Acidobacteriota > UBA6911 > RPQK01 > JAJDTT01 > JAJDTT01. The sequence continues at coordinate 251,882 of OZ253580.1, read as the reverse complement.
AAGCCGCAGCCGATTCTGCCGGGCCAACAGGACATTTTCCGGATCCATCTCCTCCAGCCGCCGATCGACGCGAGAGGCCTGGCGGTAGGTGGCCGACGTCACCAGCCGGCGCAGCATCTGCTTCCGGCTCCAGTCCCGGTGCATGAACTCCGAGGCCATCCAGTCCAGGAGATCCGGGTGGGAGGGCTTGGATCCCTGGGTGCCGAAGTCCTCGGGAGTTCTCACGAGTCCGCGGCCGAACAGTTCCTGCCAGAATCGATTGGCGGCGACTCGGGCGGTCAGGGGATTGTTCTTATCCACCAGCCATCGGGCCAGGCGCAGCCGGGGTGGTTCTTCCCCATTCGGGAGGGGAGGCAGCCAGCCGGGCGTGCCGGGCCGGACCTCGACCCCAGGAACTCGATAGTCCCCCCGCAGTGCGATATGGGTGGCGGCCGGCATGGCCTGGACCACGTCGGCCCGTGTCACGTCGGGGAAGGACCCCTCCAGCTCGGCCAGCTTTCCCTTCAGGTCCTTCAACTTCTCGCTCAGGGCCTCGTCCTTGGCGTTCTCCGGACCGGGAAACTTGAAGAAATAGTGGGTCACCCGATCGTTTTCCCGCCAAGTGCGGCCCGCAGGACCGGACCGCAACAACTCGGGAGCCCGGTCCAACTCGCTGAGAATGGCGCCCCGGAGTATGTCGTCCCAGTCCAGATGCCTTCCCGGGTGCTCCATTGCCTCCAGGAGCATGGCCTCCCACCGCGCCTGGAGCCTGGGAACCGAGATCTCGCCGTTGTCCAGAAGTTCTCTCCGCTTCTGGCGGTAGCGCGGGAACTCTTCCAGGTAGGGCTCCGTTTCTCCGGCGAGGGGTGCGTCCATCTCCCGGCCCTGGGTCTGATTGAAGAAGGCCAGGAACTGGTAGTACTCCATCTGGCTCAAGGGATCGTACTTGTGGTCGTGACACTGGGCACAGCCCAAGGTCAGGCCCAGCCAGACCGAGCCCATGGTGTTGGTCTGGTCCACCGTCTCCTCGAACCGCACCTGACCTCGAGGCACGCCCGCTTCCCGGTTCTTGAGGCCGCTGCGCAGGAATCCGGTGGCGACCCTCGGTTCAAGGCTCGCCCCGGGAAGGAGGTCTCCGGCCAACTGCTCGATGGTGAAGCGGTCGAAGGGGAGGTCGAGATTCAGAGCCTGGACCACCCACTGCCGCCAGCGCCAGGCGTGGGGACGGAGCAGATCCTTCTCGTAACCGTCGCTGTCGGCGTAGCGGGCCAGGTCCAGCCAGTGACGCGCCCATTTCTCGCCGTAACGGGGTGATGCCAGCAGCCGGTCCACCAACCGCTCATAGGCGTCGGGCCGGTCATCGCGCAAGAAGGCCTCCACTTCCTCGACGCTGGGCAGAAGACCGGTCAGATCCAGGCTGACCCTTCGGATGAGGGTCTCTTTGGGGGCCATGGGGGAAGGGGCCAGACCTTCCTGCTCCAGTCGGTTCCGGATCAACGAGTCGAGGGGAGACCGGTCCCACGGTCCCGTTGCCTCCGGCAGGGACTCGGGCCGGTCGATGGGGCGGAACGACCAGTGCCGGACCTGCTTCGAGGAGATGGAATCCGCTCCGGTTCGAACCGTCATGTCGCGGGGCCAGGGGGCTCCCCGGTCGATCCAACGGGTCAGCACCTCGATCTGATCCGGACGGAGGGGTGGCGCCGCCAGGGGCATGCGCGTGCTGGGGTCGTCGCTGGTCAATCTCCGGATCAAGGTGCTGCCGCCGCCGTCGCCCAAGACCAGAGAGGGTCCCGAGTAGCCCCCTTCCAGCGCGCCTTCCCGGCTGTCCAGACGAAGGCCGTTCAGTTGCTGCGAGGGACCGTGGCACTGGATGCAGTGATTCTCGAAGAGGGTCCGGACTTCTTGGGCCAACGGGTCCGGGACCGCCGCTGAACGGGACTCCGCCCCGAAACCGAACCCGAGCAGTCCGAAAACGATGAGAATGCAGGACTTGAAGACCATGGCAAACCGGCTCCCATTGTACATGGGCGGGGTGGGAATGGTAGCCGCAGTGAGCGGGGCCTCAGGTCGTCAAAATGTCGAAACTCGAGACGGAGGACTATTGCCCCCGCGATGGGGGAGGCGTCACGGGCGGGCGGGGAATGTCCTCCGTGGGTCTCTTCAGGGTCAGGTCCTCGAACAGGAGAGACGGCGTCACCAGAGACATCAGAGGGGTTTCGCTCGACCCCCCGGTGCCGAACATATCGAGCGAAGCGAACATTCGGTCCGGAGGACGGTATTCAGTGGTGTATGGCACGGCCGTCTCGGACGCAGCAACGATGTCGCGGAAACTCGACTCGCTGAATCCGGACAGCGTGACCTTTCGAATCAACTCTTCCCGTCCGTCCGGCAGCACCTTGTAGGCCAGAACGGCCGGTTCAATCCGGGTTCCCCCCCGGGCGCCCCGCATCATGAATGAGGGACGGCGGTCCCTGGAAAACTTCAGGTGCGGGTTTCCCAGGCGGCGCACGATGATTCCGTAGTCGAGTCCCCGTTCCTGCACCAGACTCACCAGTTCCTGTTTCAGCTCCTCCTTGGTCATGCCGTTTCGGGCGCGAACGAACAGATTGGAGGGGGCCGGCCCCATGTTCCTCCGATTTCCCGTGCTCTTGGGTACGCCCCGGACCGGGTTTCGGGTCGTCAGCAAAGTCTTGAGCATTCCCCTCTGGATAACGGTGTTTTCGCGGGATCGGACTCCTTCTTCGTCCACCTGATATCCGCCCAAAAGAGGAATCTCACCGTGGCGGTTGGCCGTCGGATCGTCGATGACCGAGAGAAACCTGGGGAGGACGCGGGCCCCCAACTTGTCCTGGAAGGGGTTTCTGGCGCGTTGCATATATCGTTGGCTTCTCGGGTCGTCCAATATGGGGACTCTCAGACCCAGAAGTCTGGGCACCAGACCCTGGCTCACCAGTTCCGCCGCCGCCTGTCCTTCGAAGAGGACCGGACCGCTGTAGAGGTCTGCGATCTCGGCCTTCCGCAACCGCCCCAGGTGGGCGGCCATCGCCCTTATCCTTTGCGCCAACTCAGTCGGGCTGGACAGGTCGTCCCACGAACGTCCGTAAGAAACGACAAAGTCTTCCAACTCCGTCCCGTCGGAGGCCTGAGTCCGGGCCAGAGCCCGGATATAGGCTGAAGGCTCGCCTTGCACGTACGAAGATCCCTCGCTGTTCACGAAGTAAGTCGTCACACGGCGAACGTTGGCTCGTACGCTGGAAGCATAGATGTGCGGTGCTTCCTTGAAGAGGGACGATAGTTCCTTCAACGTCGCCTCTACCTGGGCCGCATCCGGCAGTTCCGCCGGGTCCTGGGGACCTCTGAATTCAACCGGTTCTTCCTGACTGAAGTCGGCCACCTCCTCGACGCGCGTCTTGTTCTGGAGGGCTGCGCGTTTCTTGGCAAGTCTTTGCACGGCCTGCTTGTAAGTGCCGTCGGTGGCCAACCAGATCTGCCGTCTCAACTCCCGGTAGTCGTCTCGCAGTGGTAAGGAAATGGGGCCTATCGTCCAGACCACTCCGGAACGCATCTCGCCGAAATCAAAGAAATTCGTGTTGTCGAAGGAAGGGTCGCCAACCCTGACCTGAATCGACAGTTGACGGCTGGTTCCCCCTCCGCGGTTGAGAACTCCCCCCAGGCTGGCCGAAACCCTCAGGTTCTGGGATTCCTGAACCCAATAGGCGACGTAATAGGGTTTCTCCAGACCTTCGAGTTGCAGCTTTTCCATAGTCCGTCCCAGCTCATCGCGCATCGCCTTCATCAGGACGTTCTCTTGCGCCTGAAGCCACGACGGACCCGACAAGAAAAGAATGAGCATGCACAGAATAGGGGCGTGGTGGGGCATCAGGGACCTGCTCCTTGTTTGCTGGACGATTGGAGGGTCTTGGTCGGTGCCGGTGATAGCAGACAATGGCGGGGCTGCTCCCTTGCGTCTAAGGCCCTGACTCGGGAAGAGGGAGAATCGGAGGACGTTCCTGGGATTTCTCCTTCTTCTGGACCTCGATCTGGGAGACAAGAACCCCCGGTGAGATACCGGCAACGGGAACGCCGCCCGACTCGGCTCCACAGATTCCGTTGAAGGCGTCGATCTGGTTGTCAGCGGCCGTGATCTTGCTGAATGTCGTCAGCGGTGTGCCGATCAGGTCAACGCCCCGGACCAGTTCCTCGCGTCCGTCAGCATGGATCCGGTACACGATGATCGGCAGCACGTTGAAGGCGTTCGGAATGGTTCGGCCCGTGAACGTGAATCCACCTTGGACGTCTTCGAAGTAGAGTCCGAAGAGTTTGTCAGCCTCCTTGATCAAGTCGATCAACCGAGCCTTGAGCTCTTCCCGGGAATGGGATTCGGTCACCTCGACGAACAGGTTCGATTGGCGGGCAACCGGCGGCAGACCGGCCTGTTTACGGCCGTGGCCGTTCGAGTTCGAGAAGCCCTCGACCGGTTTTCGGGACATGAGGAATCTCTTCAGAATCCCGTTTTCGATGACCGGCACTCGCTGGGACTTCACTCCCTGATTGTCATAGCGGTAGGCGCCGACCAGGTCCGTTGATTCAATTCGCCGAACCGTCGGATCGAAGATGACCGAGAACGTCTCGGGCAGAACCTTCTGATTCACCATTTCCTTGAAGGTCTGGGCGTCGTCTTCTTCCTTGTGCCGGTGTCCTTCCACCCGGTGGCCGAGGATTTCGTGAAAGAAGACGGCGCTGGCTTGGCCCGAGAGGATAGCGGGCCCGGTATACGGAGCGACCACGGGGGCCACCCTCAGTGCTTCGAGATCACGGATCATGTCATCCACTGCGCTCAGCACGGCGCCGTCGTCGGGAAGTCCGTCAGGCGTGAAGGAGAAAAAGGACTCATAGCGGGGCAGCTCCATCCCGTCCTCAGCCTTGGTGAACGCCGAGATCATCAGTCGATAGTAGGTCTGGGAGGTTCGGATCTCGGATCCTTCGCTGTTTACGTACCATCGAGTCTCGGCGTTGGCCGACAGGGTCGCATCTGCCGAGTAGATCTGACCGGAATGGGAGAAGGGAGCCGTGTACTTGCGGAGCTTTTCTTCCCACGAGGCTCGATCGATGGTCAGAGACGCAGGATCTTCCACCCATGTCTCCGGCGCCTCGGACGAAAAATCTCCCGCCTGATCCTCCTCCTCCACCTTGACCTGGACATTTGCCTTGACTTTGGTCAGCCGTTCGATCGCTTCCTTGTATTTTTTGTCCGTCTCGTACCAGAGGATGTTCTGTAGTGCTTCCAGATCCCCGGTAGGCGCCTCCACTCGGGAAAAAGAACGGAAGTTGGAGAAGAAATCACCGCGGATCGGGTGAGTGTTGTCCAGTTGGGGACTGCCGACCCGGAGATCGATGTCCACGAGACGGCGATCTCCCTTGGAGCTTCTGGTGATGTTGCCGAAGGCCGAGCCCAGGATGACATTCCGGTTTTCAGTGACTTCGTAACTGAGATAGTAGATGGGAATCGGCTGTTCAGCGAGGAGCTTGACGGAGCGTTGGAGCTCTTGCTTCATGGCATCCAGCACCGGAGTAGCGCCCCAAACCGGCGTGTTCGCCAGGATCAATGCTGCCGCTACGAGAGTTTGAAATAGGGGAAGTCGGTTGGGCAGGTTCATCCCACAACCTCCGTCTGGGCGTGAAACGGCCATCGCTAATGAAGGCGTCGATCGAGCCGGAAGTATCGACGGTATCGTTCTTGGCAAGCTTCTTAGTTTTATTGACGGCACCATTACCATAAGGGTTCATTTATTGTATGACTGGAGCGTTCCAGGACTCGACCTTAACAGCCCGTGGCAAAAGTCGTCACGGCATTCGACCGTCCCTGCATCGTGCGCGGACTGCGTTGCTATCGGCTCACATACTCCCGGTATGCTCCCTCCGTTGCGCCTGGTCCGGCGGGCGCAGGAACGGTCTCGGTGCTCGCGGGACTTTCACCACGGACTGTTAAGGAGAATCCCCTCATGTCCGATGGACCGACGCGGAACAACGACCCCATCTACTTGACCGATCTGAACCGATGCCGGCCCGATTCGTCCCTGAGTCGAGTCGGCAAGCGGTCGTGCTGGCGTCTGATCGACTACGAGGCCGAGGACTTCCGGGGAGTGTTCCTGCGGGCGGGTCCCGAGACGGCGGCGGCGGAAGTTCGATATCCGCTCGAGATTCGAGGCTGGCACGACGTCTACATCGGGTTGTACAACACGCCGTTTCGGCCCTTTCGGGGACAACGTGTGTGGACCCGCTTGGATGATGATTTGGCGTTTTCCCTGGTCTTCCTCCCGGCTCCCGCCATGGAGAGCGACCAGGCGGTCCGGGACGTCTATTGGAAGACGGCGGATCTGACCGGTCAGGGGGTCCGCTTCAAACAGCTCTGCCGGGAGCAGGTCCCGGCGGGGGAGACGGGGCGCAGCACCAGCGAGAACGTGTGGATCGCCTACATCAAGCTGGTGCCCTTGGAGCCGGAGGAGGTCGAGACTCTGCAGGCCGACCGGAAGCGGTCCGACCGAAAGCGTCTTGTGGCCACCCAGGACGTGGGAACGGGGATCGTGGTCGACAGTGAGCCGGGCACGGTCCGGGATCTGCTGGAGACTTACCGGGACACAGACTTCGGCAGCATCTATTGGGAAGCGGGCGCGGGGGATCTTTGCGCCTACTTCACCCAAATCGGCCGGATATGCACCACCCGCCACCTGCAGATCGACGACTACTCGCTCTTCGAGTATCGGCGGCTGGTGGAAAACTGGACCGAGTACGTCGAGAAAGGAATCGATCCGTTCCGTATTGCCGTGGACCATGCCCACGAGCTGGGGATGGAGTTTCATGCTTCCTACCGGTTCGCCGAGGGGATGGGTCCATTCCATTTCTCCCCTCCATTCGAGGAGATGAACCAGGGCGGTTTCTACGAGAACCATCCCGAGTTGAGGGCGGTCCGGCGGGATGGGAGCCGAGCGCCCCGGATTTCCCTGAGCTATCCGGAGACCCGACGCTATCTGGTGTCGCTGTTTCGGGAGATGGTCGGCTATCCGGTGGATGGAATCTGTCCCCTGTTCAATCGTCGCCCGCCCTACGTGGAGTATGAAGAGCCGTTGGTGGAGAGCTTTCGGAAAAAATACGGGCAGGATCCCCGGAAGCTGGAGGAGAGGGACCCGCGCTGGCTGAACCATCGGGCAGCGGTGCTGACCGAGTTCGTCCGGGATCTGAGACGGATGCTGGATCAGGCCGCCGCGGAGCAGGGTCGTCCCAAGAAGCTTTCGGTCTGGGTGTTCGGGCGGCGGGACGAGAACCTCTATTGGGGTCTGGACGTGGAGCGGTGGATCCGGGAGGGCCTGGTGGACACCATCGTGCCCTACACCTCGGCGGAGGATCTGTACAGCTGGGAACTGGCCTGGGAGGATCCGGACGACGTCCGATATTGGCTGGACCTGACCCGGGGGACCTCATGCCGGCTGACTCTCAACATCATGCCCCGGCATCTGAGCGCGGAGCAGTACCGGCGAAAGGCCCGCCAGCTCTATGCTCTGGGAGTCGAGTCGCTGGTCTTCTGGGATACGGCCAAGGTCTGGGGGCCCGAGTTCGACGCCCACTCGGCCTATTTCTGGGGCCACGGCACGTCGCTGCCGGATTTGAGGCGCCTGGGGCACGTCGAGGAACTGGAGGCCTGGGCCGAATCGGGCGAGCCTCCCATCCGGATGTCCGGCAGCCGGCTCAAGAAAATCGGCGATTGGGAGATGACCTTTATCGCCGAGTAGGCGGCGCCATGCCGTTCGGCGGCATGAGACGTCCGCATCTGTCTTTTCGGTCCCCAGAGCGCGTATGCCGAAGGAAATCGTTCTTCGAGTGCACTGGCCCGATCATCTGGAGTACGGGCGGGGGGAGGCCCGCCTGGACGATCGGGAGAAGCTGGCGGCGGCGGTCGCGTATTGGAGGGATCGTTTCGGCGTCCGTCGATTCTACTGGCGGGTGGACCACTGGTTCATCCAGCGATACTGCGTGGAGCGAAAGGACGACCGGGAAGTGTCCCGGGGCTGGTCCCGGTTCTGGGAGACGCTGGCGGCTTCCCGGATCCAGGATGTGGCCGATTTCGTCGAGGTGACCCGTGCCGCGGGAGCGCAAGCTTATCTCTATCTCCCCTTCCTGGATGAGGGTCTTCCCCGAGATCTGCTCTATCGGCCCCGCGGGACGCCGTATCCTTATCAAAGTGGTTTTTCCGCAGCCCATCCCGATCTTGTGGAGGTGGACCGCTCAGGGACGGAGCGCCACTGGGGAGTCCTCTGTTACGACTACCCGGAAGTCCGCCGTTACCGTCTCGAGATGCTGCGCGATCTGTTGGCGGAAGCTCCGGCCGACGGGCTCCACCTCTGCACCCGTTCCTACGTGCTGCCGGCCGCCTACGGCGACCAGTTCGGCTTCAATCGCCCCGTGGTGGAGGAGTACCGCCGCCGTCACGGCGTGGACATTCTGCACAGCGACTTCGACCTGGAATCCTGGCGCCGGATTCGGGGAGAGTCGCTGAGCCTGTTTCTCTCCGAGGTCAAGGCTCTGCTCAGGGCCGCCGGCCGGCGTCTCTCCCTGGCGGTCCCCCGGGGAAACTACCTGGGGCCACCCTACGGCAACCTGCACCTGGACTGGCAGAAGTGGGTCCGCGACGGTTTGGTGGACGAGCTCGTTGTGAACGTCATCAGCGGGCGCCAGTTGACGGAAGGGCTGTCCGGTTACGGGTACCTGAACAACGGCGAGGACGGGGTCGGTCTGAATCCTCTGGACCAGGATCTGGCTCGGGTCTACGGGTCCGTCTGCCGCCGGGCGGGATGCCGACTCTATCTGGGGGCGGGGGTCGATCTGAACCGCCGGGAACCGGACGGGGAGCAGCTGGAGGATTTGGCTCGGCTCGCCGGGTTTGACGGCTTCGTCTTCACTACCGGAAACCTGGGAGAACGTTTTTCCTTCGACAAGCGGGGCCGTCCCGTCTCCTGGACCATCGAGGAGTTGGATCTGCCGGCGTAGACGGGATTTGGCGCCACGGCGCGGGTTCCAGACACTCCCTTGGTGTAATTCGGCCCCGGCAACGCAACTTTTGGGTAAGACTATAATGTATGCCAATCACATTTCCTGAGTTCGCGAACAGCATGATCACTCCGATGGCCAAACGGATCCTTCCCGGGATCCTGCTGGTCTTCGGAACCTCCACCTGGGCCCAAGAATCCGAACCGGTGGTCTACCCCCACTTGGTGGTGGGAGGAGGCTTCCAGGTGGTGGTTTTGACCACCAATCCGACCGACCGGACGTGGGAGGGTTCGATGCGGCTGCCCGATTTCGGTTCCGGGTCGGGACGGTCCTGGACCCACAACGGAGTCGATCGCACCGGCAGCGACGGGACTCCGTTGCTCCTTGAGCCCCAGGCCACGATGCGCCACGTCCTGGCGGCTCCACCCGGTTCGCCCATCTGGTCCGACGTCTTCCAGATCGAGGGGCAGAACGGGTCCTCGGCGAGCGATTTGGCCGTGACCTTTTTTCTGGAGTACTGGCTGGACGGAGAGTTGGTGGACATGGTGGGGGTGGCAGCCTCGCCTGCGGCCCACCGCGTGAGCATCCCGGTCGAGGTGTCTCCTTCGACGGAGACCAGGACCGGCATCGCCATTCGCCGTCCTCGCTCCGGCGAATCCGTCGGGGATGAGCCGGCGCCCTTTCGGCTGACCCTTTTCGATGAAGGCGGTGAGTCGCTGGACACCATCCCGGTGGAAGAGGAGGGCGCCAGGTTCGCCAGCGAGTTCTTTCCCGAGCACGCGGGTCAAGGGGAATTCATCGGATCGATTCTCTGCGAATCGAAGGACCCTTTTCATCTGGTGGCACTCCGGCAGCGGCTGCTGGAGGGAGGACGGTTTCATCTGACCGGAGTCCCGGCCGCTATTCTCCCGGGTATTCCCCCCGATCTTCCGGCCACGGCTCGTTACCGGGTCGTCTTCAACGCCACCTGGAGCGCAGCCACCCAACCCCGGGATTTCCCGTCGTCACCTCATTTCTCGGGACTCATCGGAGGCACTCACAACGAGGCGGTCCGTTTCTGGGGGCCGGGACAGAACGCCACTCCGGGGATCAAGAGCATGGCCGAGACCGGCGCCCAGAGTCGGCTGGCTGGTGAAGTCCGGGGCGCCATCCCGCTCGGGACCGCCGAGCACGTGCTCCAGGGAAGGGGCATCGGCAGGTCGCCTGGATCGGTCTCCTTGGAATTCGAGATCAGTCAGGACTATCCACTGGTGACCCTCGTGTCCATGATCGCCCCCAGCCCTGACTGGTTCGTGGGCGTGCGTGATCTGAGTCTTTTCGAATCGGAGGATTGGGTCGAGGAACGGACTCTTGAGCTTTTCCCTTATGACGCCGGGACCGACAGTGGAGTGACCTTCAACTCTCCCAACGCGCCTACGGTTCCACCGCAGCCAATTCGGAGGATCACGGAACCTCCCCTCGGCGACGGCCGGACTGCGAACCCACTGGGAACCTTCACATTCACGCGGCTCCAGGAATAGGCATCACCCGACCTCAGGCGCCGGCGCCCGCTCGAAAGGCGGTTCTATCTCCAGTCCCAGCGCTGGGGACTGATCCAGTCGGCGGAGCTGGCCATGTCGGCCGGCTTGTGATCGCCGTCGTCCCTGAACTTGCAGGCGTTCCGGTCCGTGAACAGGCGCCGCACCCGAGGCGGAAGCAGGTCCAGTTCCTCGGGGTCCCAGGCCGGAACCTTCTCCTGGATGGGTCCGGACCAGGCGGGGCGGTATCCCAGCTGCAACATCTCCCGAGACCGGCGGCCCACGTTGGCGTAGGTGCCATGGAAGACACGGTGATGGAGCACCAGCGCCGATCCGGCCGTTGCCGTGACCATCACCAGATCCGGGTGGTCGCGGTAGCGCTGGTAGGGATTGGCCTGCCGGTGCAGGGACAGGTGGGACCGGGGAAGGACGCTGAAGGGAGAGACGTCGGGAGTCAGGTCGTCCAGGTAGTAGAGGACCTTGACCATGACCGGGCAGCTGCACTCGTATCCGAAGATTTCCGATCCGTAGGGCTGCCCGTCGGTGTGAAGGCTGATCCCCGGGTGTCCCGGCTCGGACCGGGCGTACAGATAGGTCATGAAGACGATCTCGTCACCGAAGAGCCCTTCCAGAAAGTCCACCATGGGCTGGTGGCCGATGAGGTTCGCGATGGCGCCCCCCTGCCGGCCGAAGCGGTAGGGTTCCCAGTCGGAGCCGGGATAGGGGTTGGGCCCCGGCTGGAGCACCCGGTCGCGCTGGTGCTCGCTGTAGGGCATGGGGAAGGTCTTCAGTTGCGCCGTCTCCGACTTGAGCTGCCGCACCTCCTGGGGCGAAAGCATATTCGGCATGAGCAGATAGCCCTCCACCTCGATCTGATAGAGCTGTTCTCCCCGGGACAGAGCGCTCCAGTCGCGGTCGTCGATGCGTGCTTTTCTCATGGCCTTCGATCTTTTCTTGCGGAGGATTTACCCTTCTGATTCTCCAACTCAGTATACTTCGACAGGGTCTGCGAAGCACGATAGTTACAAGACATGCTGGGGCAAAAGCCGGATGGAATCGGTAGCAAGACTCTGTTGCCGGATGCTACTGTAGGATCACTTCCCAGTTAGGAATCGCCGAGGATGGACACAAAATTCTTCGACGAGCCAGTTTCTCTTACCGACCTGCAGGTTGATCCACGTCGGGTGGTCAAGCAGGCGGTGGACGCACACCGACCGGTGCTCCTGACCAGCCGCGGTCGAAGCGTGGCCGTGGTTCAGTCGGTCACAGACTACGAGAGGGCCGAAGAAGAACGGGTTTTCATGCGGGCCGTCGTCACCGGGCTTGCAGACCTTGAGGCCGGCCGGGAGGTTTCCTTGGCGGACGCAAAGGCGCGGCTCGGTTTCAATTAGCCGAATGCCTGAAGTTTCCATTCGTTTCGCCGATTCCGCGGTCGCGGATCTGGAAGCGCTCAGGACCTGGTATTCGGAGCAGGGTGTGCCCGAGGTCGGCAATCGGATCGTCAAGGAAATCTTCAGGCGCATCCAAGCTCTGCGTGATTATCCGGAGCTGGGGCGGATCGTGCCGGAGTTCACTCAACCCTATCTGAGGGAGCTGATCCATCCGCCGTTTCGTATCGTCTACCGACGCGACTCACGCCGAATAAGGATCGTGCGTATCTGGCGTAGTGAGCGGCTGCTCGCACTTCCAGAAGGCCAGCAGAAGTGAGGGCGGCCTACCGGCTGGACACTCCGGAACGGTTCAGCCCGGGTACGAAACGCTCATCAATGGTCCCTTTGCCTACGGCACATCTGGAATAGGTTCCCATACCTCATACCGTCCCACCTTCGGAATACTTGCCGGCCGGATGTCCATGACGGTGGAGAATTCGATGCGCCTCTGGCTGAACGGTTCAAGGGCTTGGTCAAGTTGGAATTCAATGGCGGTGACGATGCCCTCGCGACTCCGGGATTGTCGACGCAGGTCGTGGCGTCTGCCTTCGCCACCCGCTGACGGTTTGCACAGTTGGGGGTCGCAGTTGCCGGTCAATGCCATGGCGACTTTGGCCGCAGACTGCTAGAATCCGGCCCAGTTTCGGGCTCCAGAGGTCACCTTTTCATGGAAAAATCAATGCATCGATGGCTACTCGTGTTTCTGTTGGTTCTTGCCGCCGGCTCCGGCTCGCTCCGGGCGGAGACCAAAAAAGTTCCTCTGACCCAGATCCCCCTGTTGGGCAACTACGTCATGAACAAGCCGGTGGCGCCCCACCTGGGGGACGCCGCCGAGTTCGCCATCCGGCTGCTCCAGTGGTCGGACACGAATCGGCCCTCCATCCTCAAGGTTCAACGCATCATCAAGGGCGAAACTTACGCCCAGGAGTGGGGCGACAATCTGAACTACAACCCGCTGCCCCTGGAGGGAGTGGTCGATCTGATGAGCGATGCGTACCAGCAATTGGAGAGTCCGCGCCTGGTGAAGCTGGAGATTTCGGATCGGATCGAGGTCAAGCAGGCGCCCGAAAGGTTGGACCTCCTGCAATCGCAGGTGATTCCCGTCCCCTTCATCGTCCGGAATTCGGGAACCGGGGAAATCCAGGTGTCGGCCCGAAGCGGGACCATGGGCGTGAGCGTCCAGGAGAAGACTCGGACTCTGCAAGCCGGACAGACCCTGGGTTGGTTCGTCCCCGTCTCCCTGAAGGGGTGGGCGGGCGGCGCCGTGCTCCTGAAGCTCGATGCCGGGACGCTGTCCCGGGAGATTTCGCTTCCCACCCGGGCCTGGGACTCGGGGACCCTGAAGGTCAGCGTCGTGGATGAAGACGGCCGGCCGACCCAGGCGCGGGTCTATCTCTCCGGACCCGATGGAAAGTCCTACACTCCGGCGGGGGCTCAACCTCGCATCACCAACGGCGACTACCGCCAGCCCTACGGCGGGGAGTACTACTTCTACGCCGACGGCAGCTTCGAACTGGGCGTCCCGGCCGGGACCGTCTCGCTGGAGGTGGTCAAGGGCCTGGAATATGCACCGGTGGCGCGAAAGGTCCAAGTCGCCAAGGGTCAGGTGAAGGAACTGGATTTTCGGTTGGAGCGCACGTGGGACATGGGCGCCAAGGGCTGGTGGTCCGGCGATACTCACTTGCACGCCAATCTCTTCCACGATCCCATCACCGGGGCGGACGACCGGATCAAACCGAAGGACGTGCTCTTCGTGGTGAAGGCCGAAGACCTGAACGTGGCCCACATGTTGGCCTGCAACAGCGAGGACGGTTACGTCTATGAGCGCAAGCGGGTCGAAGGCCGGCCCAATGCCCTCTCGGAGGATCGCTACGTCCTCTACTGGAACGAGGAGATGCGCAACCTGCGCCTCTACGGGCACATGGGATTCTTGAGAATCAAGAGCTTCGTGGAGCCGGCCTTCGTGGGCTGGCCCGGCACCACCCATCCCCAGGATGACCCGGCCAACTACTATCAGGCCGTCAAGGCCAAGGCGCAGAATGCCGCCGTCATCTACGTCCACCCGAGCCTGCCCAGCGAGTACCCGGTGGACATCGCCCTGGGCGTGGTCGACACCATCGACGTCATGTGCCAGGGCGACGAAGAGAAGAACACGGCCCACTGGTACCAGCTCCTGAACGCCGGATTCCGTTGTCCCATTTCGGCTGGAACCGACAGCTACTTTGACCTGCCCTACCATCTCATCCCGGGAGCCGGTCGGGTCTACGTGAAGTCGGGTCCCCGGCTCGACTATTCCGATTGGATCGACGCCTACTTGGAGGGTAAGAGCTTTGCGACCAACGCCCCCATGGTCACCTTCACCGTCAACGGCCGGGAGCCTGGGTCGGAGCTGAAGTGGGAGAAGGGGACGCTGCAGGTGAAGGTGGAGGCCGAAGCCGAGTCCCACATTCCCATGTCCAGCATCGAGCTCGTGGTCAACGGGCGGGTGGTGGCAACCGAGAAGGCGCGCAAGGATGGGAAGCGGGTCCGTTTGAAGAAGGGGCTGGAGGTCACGGACAGCTGCTGGATGGCGGTCCGGGTCCGGGGCGAGGCGCACCGGCTTCTTCCCAACGACTCTGCCCTCTATGCCCATACCAGTCCGGTCTACCTCAGCTTCAAGAATCGTCCCGTCCGTTCCCGGGCCGCCGCCCAGTTCTTCGTGAAGCAGATCGATCAACTGATCCAGCGAGTTCATGACAGGGGCCAGTTCAGCCACGAGAGGGAGAAGCAGAAGACCCTGGACCTCTTCCGGAAGGGGCAGGACATCTACCGAGCGATGCTGGAAGAGGAGGAGACGGAGGCGGTCCCAGTGCGTTTCGGGCACTTTTCCAGGTAAGCCGGCCTCATCTCTGCCTATCGCCGTTGCAAGAGCCCCAAACGCGAGGGGAAGTCGATATGAAGCGCAGGAGTTTCTTGAGACTGTTGGGATCCGGTGGTGCGGCTGCCTCGGCGCTGCCGACGGCGGTCTCGACGCCGGTCCGAGGCGCCGTCCACGCCGGGCCGTCGAGAACGCCCCTGGAGATCGGTCAGGAGAAGCAGCTCTTCCTGGACGACCATGTCGTCGAAACCATGGAGCCCCGGGTTTTCAAGCTCCTGAACCAGCCCGTCCGTTACCCGGAGAATCCGGTGATTCCGCTGGGGACCGACTGGGAGCAGAAGGGAGGGCTCTCCCACGGGGGCGACGCCGGGTCCGTCCTCTACGACCCGGAACTCAAGCTCTATCGGTTCTATGGCTGGATGATCCCATGGCCTCCCCGGGGAAGTTCGGTTCGGAAGTTCATCTTCTACGCCGAGTCGGAGGACGGTCTCCACTGGCGAAAGCCACCCTTGGGCCAAGTTCGTTACTTGGGGTTCGACACTAACTTCATCCAACTACCCTTCCTGGGAGACGCGAGTCCCGGCAACATCGGCGTTTTCCGGGATCCGGCGGCCCGAAGGCCCCAGGAACGGTACAAGATCGTGTTCCAACGCAAGCAGGACGGGGCGGGGGGGCTCTATCCCGGCTATTCCGCCGATGGCATCCGCTTCCAGCCCTATCCCGTCTCCCGGCCCATCATTCCCTTCCATAGCGATACCAACAACAACCCGATCTGGAACCCGGGGACCAACGAATACCTCGTCTACCACAGGACCTACCCGAGACTGGATCTTTGGTTTCAGCCGGAGCCCGTCTATCCCGAGGGCGCGCGGGCGCGAACGGCGGCCTGGGCGGCCAGCCGGGACTTCCTGGACTGGGACGGTCCCGGCGACAAGCAGGAGCCGGAAGATCGGTACTTCTGTTTTCATGCTGACGCCGCCGACCGCATCGGGGACCGGGATTTCTACACCTTGGAGGTGCTCCCTTATGGTGGCGGGCTGGTCGGTTTCACGTCGGTTTACCACAACCTGATGGGCCAGATTCCCGCCGGGACCGATTTGGGCAAGGCCCGGAGCCCATGGGTGGACCGGATCGACGTCCAGCTGCTCTGGAGCCGGGACGCCCGGCGCTTCGAGCGGGTCGGGGACCGCAGGGTGTTTCTGCCCAACGGCCCCGAGGGCAGCTGGGATGAGCATCTCTGCTACACGGTCCAGGCGCCCATCGTTCGAGAGGACCTGGGGGAGATCTGGATCTACTACGAAGGGTTCGGCGGACGGCACCACTTCAACCAGCGGGGCGAGCAGCAACGAGGCCAGGTCGGCTTGGCCATCCTTCGTCTGGACGGGTTCGTCAGCATCACCGGCGCCGGGTCGTTGACCACCCGGCCTCTCGTTTTCCAGGGCAACCGCCTCAACCTCAATGCCACCGGCCGGGACCGGTACGCTGGAGACGGCTACGGGACGGTCAAGGTGGCCCTGCTGGACGGGGAGACCGGCCGGATTCTGCCCGGATACGGTCTGGACGATTGCCGCGCCTTTGGTTCCGACAGCATCCGCCACACCGTGAGCTGGCGGGGTGGCGCGGACGTCGGCGCCCTGGAAGGGAAGCCGGTGCAGGTCCGTTTCCAGGTCCGCAGGGCCAAACTCTTTTCATTTCAATTCGCACGTGAACCGGTCTGATCCTGCGTCCGTGTCAAAGACCATCAACTCAAGAGGTGATGAATCGTGAAAAATCTGGGGAGATTCGCAACGGTCCTTTTGTTCGCCTGCCTTTTCGGCGCGCTTTCCTGTACTTCCGAACCCGCTGAGGAGGGACCGCCTCCCATCGAGGTGGGACCGGGAACCCACCTCTTCGTGGACGATCGTCTGGTGGCGCAGACGGACAGGGTATGGCGCTCCCTGAATCGCCCGACCAAGCACCGGGAAAACCCGGTGGTGAAGCCGGATCGGCCCTGGGAGGGCTACCTGGTGCTCCAACCCGGGACCGTGATCTGGGATGAGGAAGAGCAGCTCTTCAAGATGTGGTACAACACCATCGGCACCCAAAAACGGCCCTACGTCGAAGACTACCTCTGCTACGCTACCTCCCGCGACGGCCTCGCCTGGGAGAAACCGGATCTGGGGTTGGTGGAGTTCAGGGGATCCAAGAAAAACAACATCTTCCTCAAGTGGTCCGGTTGGACCCACACCCTCCTGAAAGACCCTTCGGACACGGATCCGAAGCGGCGCTACAAACTGGCCTATTGGCAGACCCATGACATGGATCGTTGCGGGATCTCGGTGGCCTTCTCGCCCGACGGGAAGGAGTGGACCGACTACCCGGAGAATCCGGTGGTGCCGTGTTGGGCGACCGGCGACACGTTTTCGGTGACCCAGGACCCGGACAGCGGTCAGTTCCTGCTCTACCACAAGACCATCAGCAGACCTATCCGGAAGGTCTCCCGACTGGTGAGCGACGATTTCATCCAATGGCGGGATTCCCAGCAGGTCCTGGATCCGGATCCGTATGATCCGCCCGACACCGAGTTTTACGGTCTCTCGGCCTTTCCCTACGCCGGCCAGTACCTGGGCTTGCTCTGGGTCTACCACACCTACACCCAGTTCATGGACTCCCAACTGGTCTCCAGCCGGGACGGGCTCGAGTGGGAGCGCTCGGTGGGCCGCCGGCGCTTCATGAAGCTGGCGCCGGACGGGAACTACCGCAACGACACCTTCGACAGCGGCATGGTCTACCCCTCCAGCAGTCCGTTCGTGAAGGACGGCAAGGTCTGGATCTACTACTCCGGCTTCACCAATCTGCACAACGCACCGTCTCGGGACCACGACGGCCGGATCGGGCTCGGCACGTTGCGCCAGGACGGGTTCGTCTCCTTCGACGCCACCAGCGAAGGTTGGGTCCTGACCCCGCCGCTGAATCTCGGGGGGAGAACCTTGTCGGTGAACATGTCCTCCATGACCGAGAAGCGGCTGAACTTCCAGCGGGACAGCGGCAAGGAGCTCTACAGCAAGCTCTACAGCAAGAATCCGTCAGCTCAGGGGTACGTGCGGGTAGAGGTCCAGGACACGGACGGCGTGGCACTGGCTGGCTATGAGGCCTCCAACTGCACGCCCGTGCACCATGGAAACCTTTACCAGGAGGTCACCTGGGAAGGGGGCCGCGACCTGTCGGGCGTGGGAGACGGGCCAGTCCGCCTCAAGTTCCTCCTGGGGAACGCCAAGCTCTATTCCATCAAGGTGGAGTAGTTCGCCGTCAGGAGCGGCGGCTTTCTTGCCGCCGAGTGGGAGCGGCGACTTTCCAGTCGCCGATTAGGGGGTTGAGGGGGGACGATTAGTCCCCCTCCTCTTTCTTCTTCCTCAGTCCGGTGCAGGCGACAAGAAACCCGCCTCTCCCGGTATCTCGCGTCCGGCCGGTCCCTTCACCGGGCCGGCCTGGGAGCAACGAAGGTCAGGACCCGCTTAGGATTCTCGTAGATCAGCGTCCGGACCTGCTCCTCCGTGACCCCTTTCCCCGTGAGATGGGGAACGAACTGATCCAGGACGAAAGTGTAGCCCATCCCGCCAAGGGCTTTGAGATCGATCTTCCGGTCCACGTTCTGGGAAAGGAGGATCCGCTCCAGGAATCCGCGCTGGATCAGCTCCAGGATGCCGTCCCCGACATGGGCCGCCGTCGCCGGTTGGCGGAGCATGTGGAACTCCGACATGCCGTCGAACTCCACATGGACCCCTCGCTTCAGGAGGCTGGTCAAGGAGGACAGATCCCGGACCAGGCTGTCGCAATGTCCCAGGATGACCCGCCCCAGGTCCGTCCCTTCCGCTTCCAGCAGGTCCAGAATCGCGTGCGTGCTCCGGGTTCCGCTGTCGCCGGTATGCATGGAGACGGCGGCGCCGGTGATGCGGCTGGCCCGGCCAGCGGCCCGGATCACCTTGATCTCCACGGCGGTCAAGGGATCCCCGGCAGTGGCCACCTCGCCGATGATTCCGGATCGGATGCCGCTTTTTCCCACACCGGCGGTCACGTCCCGGACGAGTTCCCAGGTCAGGTTCTCCAGCGAGCGCTTCTCCAGTTCCCGGGAATCCACGGCGCGGATATCCCAACCGGTGCCCATGACCACGTGGACTCCGGTCGCCTTGGAGACCCGCCGCAGCGCCGCCGGGTCCCGGCCCAGTCCGATGCTGGTTACGTCCACCAGCGTCCCGCCGCCCCGTTTCCGGAAGTCGGTCAGCTCCTGGACGGCCATCGGCTCATCTCCCAGGATCAGATTGTCCCGATTGGGATAGCCCATGGTCACGGCACCCAGCATGTCCATGGTCAACGGACTGAGATAAAAGCGGACCCGGGTGGCTTCCGTCGGCGCCGGCCGGTTGGGATGGTTCCGGTTGATGAAGATGTGCTCGTGCACCATGGCGGCGCCCAGGGATTCCGGGTCTACCGGGCCGTTGACCGTCAGGACCTTTCCGGCGAGGTCGGGGACCCGGTGTGACGCTTCCTGAGCCCGCAAAACCGGTGCTGAAAACAGCACCCAGAGCAGGCCGATCAGGGTCCACCCGGTTCCAGTCGTCCTGAGAACTTGCCAAAGTCCGTGCAGCATTTCTGTCTTCAATTCGAAATTCATAATCCTGTATAACCGGAAACGAATAGTGGTTCGAACATAAGGAATTTCGGAGGTTGGAAAGTCGCCGCTCCTGTCGGGGGGACATTGTAGACTTCGTGCTCTGCGGAGGCCAGACTTCCGGCTCCCCGGCCCTTCGTGCGGGAGAAGATTCCGGCGAGTCGCGCAATTTTCTTTCGCGGAGGGTTTGAATCCAAAGTCGGAATGACCTAGAATGCCGCGCTGATAGGCAGACTTGCATCCCCAGTGCTCGGAGTTCTGATTTCAGTTTTAGGAGGTTTTAAGTAATGCGGAAGTGGAGAATCCTCTTCGTGGGCTTGCTCCTAGTCCCGCTGGCGGCAGCGCCGCTGTGGGGCCAAGGCGCACGCGCGAGTCTCAATGGCCGAGTGATGGACAACACGGGAGGCGTGATTCCCGGCGTGAACGTGACCGCCGCGAACACCGCCACCGGTGTCGAATTTCCGACGGTCACCAATGATACGGGTTTGTATCGTATCGATTTTCTGACCCCCGGTCCGTACGACGTGACGGCTTCTCTTCCGGGATTCAAGACGACGACCCAGACAATTGATCTGAGGACTGGAGATGACCCGACCGTGGATTTCACCTTGGTCGTGGGAGAAGTCACCGAGCAGATCACAGTCCAGGCGCAGGCGCCTCTGCTGCAGTCGACGAACGCCACCCTCAGCAACCTGATCGAGGCCGAGCAGATCGAGACCCTGCCCATGGCCCAGGGCAATCCGAGCCATCTGCTGGTCATGGCCCCCGGCGCTTCGAGCCCTCCGGGCGGCGGCTGGAAGTGGGATGAGCCCGGGTGGTCCATCACCACCGGGTTCTATTTCCATGGAAGCCAGGGCAACGCCGTGGGTTTCACCCTGAACGGCATCAACAACGTGGGCACCGTTTTCGGTGGAGCCCAGCAGGCCCAGACGGCGCCCCCGGCCGAGGCGGTCAAGGAGATCAAGATCTCCCACGACTACACGGCCGCCCGGGGACACCACAACGGCACCACCATGGACGTCACCCTGAAGTCGGGGACCAACGACTGGCATGGATCCGTTTACGGTTTCTTCCGCCAGAGCGCCTGGGCCGCCAATGCCTTCTTCCAGAACCGGGCCGGTTCCCCCAAGGCGGACACGAAATACCGGCGCACCGGAGGTGGCATCAACGGGCCTATCTTCAAGGACCAGACCCACGTCGCCTTCAACTGGGAGCGCACCTTCCAGCAGACCTTGGAGTTCTACGGTGCCCGGACGGTGCCGACCGGGGCCATGAAGGGGGGGGACTTCTCGGCTCTCCTGGCCTTGGGGCCCGAGTACCAGATCTACGATCCGTCCACCATTCAGGCCACCGGAGACAGGTTCTTCTCCCGGATGCCCTTTCCCAACAACGTGATCCCCGCCAGCCGGATCCACCCCATCTCCCAGCAGCTCATGTCCTACTACCCGGAACCCAATCTTGCGGGCGGCAGCGACTCTACCGGCAACTTCGAGCCCAGCACCGCCTCGCCCACCCAGTGGGAGCAGTGGTTCCTACGAGTCGATCACACCTTCGGTCCCTCCAACCGGATCTTCGGCAGCTTGACCAAGCTGGACAACTGGGCGGGGGAATGGCGGGACTACTACGGCAACGGCGCCACCGGCTTCCACGAGTCCGTTATTCGCGAGACCTTCGGCGTGGACGATGTCTGGACCGTCAATCCCAACGTCATCCTCAATTTCCGCGGCGGTTACAATCGGGGGACCGATCCGCGCGTGCACAAGAGCCACAAGCTGCATCCGCGGGGCGAGCCCTTCGACATCTTCTCGCTGCCCTTGGCCGATTCGCTCAAGGCCCAGCTCGATCCGGACCAGTCGGCGCTGCCCCACGTCCAGATCGAAAGCTTCAGCGGGATCCACGACGAGACCCGGAACAACTTCGATTTCTCCACCTATGTCTTCGGTGAGGCGGCCACCGACATCCACGAGGGGAATCACAACATCAAGCTCGGTGTGGAGGCGCGCTCCAACTATCTGAACCGGAACGATCAGCGCTGGTCCAACCCGGTCTATCGGTTCCGGTCGACCTACACCAACGGCCCACTCAACACCTCGCCCAGCGCCCAGGGTCAGGGGTTTGCGTCCTTCCTGTTGGGACAGCCCTCTACCGGCTTCATCAACCGGAACGACAACTACGCCGCCCATCACAACTATTACGCATGGTTCATCCAGGACAACTGGAAGGCGACTCCGGAATTGACCTTCAACTTCGGGATCCGCTGGGAGTACTTCGCTCCGCTCACGGAGCGCTTCGACCGGAGCGTGGCCGGCTTCGCGTTCGACACGGCCAGCCCGGTTGCGGCGGCGGCGCAGGCCGCCTATGCCATGAACCCCATTCCTGACATCGCCGCCGGCGCCTTTGCGGTGAACGGCGGGATCACCTACGCCGGCGTCGGAGATACACCGCGGGCTCTTTACGACGTCCCCTCGAACATCTTCGCGCCCCGTTTCGGCTTTGCGTACCGCCTCGGCGAGGATACGGTGATCCGGGGCGGCTACGGTATCTTCCATCAGCCTATCGGGATCCTGGGGAACAGCGTGTCCCCCATTCTGACCGGATACAGTCAGACCACGGACTTGGTACCGACATTCGACAATGGCCAGACCTTCGTGGCCGACTTCGCCAATCCGTTCCCGGACGGGATCCTCAGCCCCATCGGCAACGCCCGGGGACTGGCGACGAACCTGGGCCAGAGCGTCAGTTTCTTCAACGAGAATAACCTGAAGGTGCCCTACAACCAGCGCTGGTCGCTCACGGTCCAGCATATGCTGGGCAGCACCCTTCTCGAGTTGGGTTACATTGGGACACGCGGTGTGCGCATCATCGGCGGCCGGAACCTGAACGTCCTGCCGGAACGGTACCTGAGCTCAGCCAACGTCCGGAACAACGACAATCACGCCTACCTGAACACGGCGGTGCCGAATCCGTTCGCTGGCCTGCTGCCAGGGACGGGTCTCAACACCAACACTGTCTCTCGAAGACAGCTGCTGCTGCCCTATCCCCAGTTCACGGGCGTATCCCTGAATCAGACCAACCAGGGCTATTCCTGGTACCACGCCTTCGAGAGCCGTCTTGAGCGGCGCCTCGCCGGCGGCTTCAGCTACAGCCTCGGCTACACTTGGTCCCGGTTCCATGAGGCGGTCCAGTTCCTGAATTCCAGCGATGCGGTTCCCTTCGAGGTTGTGGCCCGCGCCGATCGGCCCCACAACTTCAAGTTGAGCGGCATTTACCAGTTGCCCTGGGGGAAGAACAGCCTGCTCGGAGGTTGGCAGGTCTCGGCGGTGTGGCAGCTCCAGAGTGGCTTCCCGCTGAATTTCGGCAATGTCTTCACCACCGATAGCTTCAGCCCCGACCGTCTTTCCGGCGGGGGGAAGACGGTGGAGAAGTGGTTCAACACCAATGCCGGCTTCGTGCGCAATCCCAGTGAAGCGCCGGAAGGCACCCACAAGCGGACCTTTCCGTTGCGGTTCGCCCAGTTGCGGTCCGATTTCATCGATTTCTGGGACGTGAGTGTCATCAAGGACACCTACATCAACGACGATCACAGGATCCGTTTCCAGGCCCAGTTCCTGAATGCCCTCAACCACGCCAGCTTCGGTGCGGCCAACACCAGCCCCACCAGCGGAAGTTTCGGGCGGTCGGGTCGGACGTCACTTGGCCGAGACGAATCATGATGAGCGTCAAGTGGATGTTCTAGTTCGTCGTCAAGGCTGTCCCGGACAGCCTTGCGGAACGATTCGTTAAACGAAGAGGGGCGGGAGGCGACTCCCGCCCCTTTTGCTTTTGCCGTTGCAGCCACGGCTTTCGGTGAATAGGAGAGCAGCATCGACCGTGCCGTGTCCGTTTTTCCCGCCAGTTCTGTTCCTCCTCCTCGCCGGTCCCAGTCTGGGGTTTCAAGATCAGGGGGACCCCGCTCATCACTACCGTCAAGCCAGTGAGTGGTTGGACCAGGGGGAACTCTCCCGGGCGGAGGCGGAAGTGCGCCGGGCCTTGGCGGCGGTTCCCCGCTGGCCGGCCGCCCTGAATTTGTGGGGGATCATCTTTCGGCGACAGGGACGGGTGCAGGAGGCCGTCCGGAGCTTCGAGAGGGCGCTGGCCCTGAACCCGGACCATGTGGCGGCCGGAAGCAACCTGGGGTACGCCCTGTTCTCCTTGGGGAATCACCGTCAGGCAATGGCCCGGTTCGATCGGGTTCTGAAGTTGGACCCGAATCATTCAGCGGCCTGGGCGGGGCGTGCCCGAGTCCTTTTGGCCCGGGACGATCCACAGGAGTCTCTGAGGGCGGCTCTGAGAGCCGAGAGGTCTGCTCCCGGCGATCCGGAACTGCTGCGTCTGCTCTCCGAGATCCATTTCCGGAACGGCCAGACGGAGCAAGGTTTGAAACGCTCCCGACAGGTCGCAGAGCTGGCCAGGGACAATGGGGCCGGCCTCAGGATCTTGGGCCTGTTTCTCCTGCAGCAGGGACAGTCGGAGGAGGCCCTCCCGCATCTGGAGCGGGCCCTGGAGCTGGGCATTCGCGACGGGCAACTGCTCCAATCGCTGGGTTACGGCTACCTCACCTCAAGCCGTCTCGCCAAAGGCGTCCCGCTGTTGGAGGAGGCGATCAAAACCAATCCGGACCGAGCGGAGCCGTATTACCTGTTGGGGATCGGATACGAGATGCAGGGCCGTCACCGCGAGGCCGTCCGCCAGTTGGAAAACGTCCTGGAACGAAGACCGGACCACCTGGAGGCCACCCACCGCTATGGGGTCAACCTCTACAAGAGCGGGTCACCGGAAGCCGCCTGGAAGCCCTTTGGAAGTGTCCTCAAAGCAGACCCGGAGCGGATCGAGGCGCTCTTCTACCGTGCCCGGATCCTTTGGCTCCGGAACGACTATCGGGAAGCGGAACTCCTGTTAAAACGAGTCCTTACCTTGGACTCCAAACACGCGGCCGCCCATTTCAAGCTGGCCCAGGTCTACACTCGTCTGAACGAACCGGAAGCGGCTTCCCGCCACCGGGAGCGGTACGAGAGCCTCCGAGCCCAGTATTCCACGCATCTGAAGAAGGTGATCTTCCGTATCCCCTGATCGGGATATCCGTTGTTACTGCGCGGTTGAGGACCGGCCTCCGAGAGTGCGAACCCCCGCCAGGCTCAAATCGAAGTCATAGTCGATCTTCAGTTCGTCTCCCTGGCGCACCAGGACCAGGAGCGGGAGGGGCTCGCCCCACGCCGTGACCAGCCGGCAGAAGATCCGCTTGCGCAGGGTGTTGCCGTCCCGGATCCGGCTGGCCGCGATCCGTTGCCGCATCTGGCTGTTGCCAAAGACGGATGAAGCAGTAGTCCGGAAGCTCCGAAAGTCCCCGTAGAGAGCTTGCGAAGACGGCGTCAGCAGATCCCAGATCTCCCCGTACCTTCCCTCCAACAGGGCCTCCTTGTAACGGAGGTAAAATCGATTCACTGCCCGGGCCACCTCGGAGCTCTCTCTGGGGTCGACCCGGTCCGACCCGGGCAGGAGGGCCCGCCGCGACCTTTGCCGCTCGAACGCCTTGACCTTTTGGAAGCGGACCAGGAATTTCCGGGCTTTCTCCAACTGACCTATCTTCCGGTGCAAAGTCCCCAGATGAAACAGGGCCGCCTCGTGGTCCGGCTCCCGATCCACGACCGGCAGAAACGCGGCCAGGGCTTCCGATTCTCTCCCGGCGGCGGCGTACGCCTTTCCCAGCAAGAGGCGGGAGTTGACCGAACGGGGGTTGAGCCGTAGCGCCTCTTCCAACTCGGAGATGGCCTCTTGGGGCCGGTCCAGATCCAACAGCGTCGAGCCCAGGAAGTAGTGACCGGCGTAGTCATCCGGGTCCTGACGGACGCACTCGGCGTAGGTTTTCCGGGCGGGTTCGACTCCGCCCTGGGAGGCTTGGGCATATCCCAGGTGAAGGCAGGAGCCCTCGGCGTCCGGCTCCAGCTCCAGGGTCCGGGCGAAGGCCGTTTCCGCCTCCCGGAAGCGTTTCATCTTGAGGTAGGTGCGTCCCAGGGCGTCCTGCAGCAGAGGAGAGTCGGGATTGGCCTGGACGCCGGCGGAGAAAACCACCGACGCGGCTTCAGGAAGCTCGTGGACCAGGAAGACTCCCCCCAATGAAAGGTACTCGTGCTGTTCCGACCCCAGGGTCAGGGCGAACTGCTCCACTTCGTCGCCGATGGGCGCCTGATGGTAGAAGCTCAGGGCAGGTGTGGCCGGCGCGGTGGACCGGACCAGACGGGCGAACTGCCCGGCGGCGGCCGAGCGCTGTCCCAAGCGGAGATAGCTGAGGGCCAGGTTCAGACGCGCGGTGGACCAATTGGGGCGCAGTTGCAATGCGCGCAAGTAGCAGGAGGGGGCTCTGGCCGGTTCTCCCGCTCTCTCCCGGGTAGTGCCCAGAAGATTCTGCAGCGCAGCGTCGGACGGGGCCATCTGAACCAGGGCCTCCAAGGATCGGGCCGCCTGGGCGTAGGACTCGGAGCGTAGACGGGAATACACCTCGGCCAGCCTCTCCTCCTTCGTCTGGCCGAGGCCCGCAGTTCCCAGGACTCCCAGAGTGATCGCCGAGCAGAGGGTCAAGGCCCTCAGGGACCGGAATCTGTTTCGGCCGCGAATCTGCTCAGGACCCAATCGGATCATCTCCTCGGGCTTTTCCGGATCACTCCTTCTGATTCCCGGATCGTGTAGAAGTGGTTGGCCTCCAAATTGGAGAGCTCCTGGAACCGGCCGTCGGGCCAGCGGATCGTCACCTGGGCAGCAGGGGCGTCTCCCAGTCCGAAGTGCGTCCGGAGGTCGTTGTGGGACATGAAGCTGCCTCCGCTACGGACCTCCCTCATCTGGAGGGTGTCCCCGGTGCGGACCCGGATCCGAGCTCCGACGCCGTCCCGGTTGCTTCGAGTCCCCACCAGACGGAGGGAGAGGAAATTCCCGCGGTTGCCCCCCTGATTTTCCAACAACTCGGGTAGCCCGTCGATATTGGTCACCACCACGTCCAGATCGCCGTCGTTGTCGTAGTCGGCGAAGGCGGCTCCGCGCCCGCCGTTCGGACGTGTCAGTGCCGTGCCTGCTTCCCCGGTAACCTCAATGAATTGGCCGGCTCCCGTGTTCCTGAACAGGAGCTTGGACTGGAGGTATTTGTAGTCGAGCCGTTTCGCTTCGGGGTAGAGGTGGCCGTTGACCATGAACAGGTCCAGCCAGGTGTCGTTGTCGTAGTCGATGAACCCGGCGCCCCAGCCCAGATGAAGCAGACTTGGCGCACCCAGTCCCAGGGGTCCCGTCTGGTCCGAGAAGGTCCCGTCGCGATTCGCCTTGAACAGAGTGTTGACGTCTCCCGAGAAGTTCGTGGTGAAGAGGGACAGATGCCCGCTGTGGTCGAAGTCGCCGGCGTCGACGCCCATCCGGGCCTGTTCCCGCCCATCCTCACTGAAGGCGCAGCCGGCCAGAACGGCGTTATCGGTGAAGCTGCCGTCGCCGTTGTTCCGCCAGAGGTTGGCGGGAGTGGCGTCGTTGGCGACGTAGATGTCCTGGAGGCCGTCGTTGTCGTAGTCCAGGAAGAGGACGCCGAGGCCATTGTACGGCTCGCCGCGGCGGATGCCCGCAGCGATCGAGACGTCCTGGAAGGTGCCGTCCCCGTTGTTGCGGTAGAGCAGGTCAGGGCTCCCGGCATAGCGTCGGGGTCCGCAAGTCACCCGCAGACCGGAAAAGAGGCACTCGGTGGGGTAGTTCTCCGGGGAGAACTCCACGTAGCGGGCTACGTAGAGATCCAGGAACCCGTCGCGATCGTAGTCCCCGAAGGCGGCGCCGGCGGACCAGCCGCCGCCCGTGACTCCCGCTTCCCGCGAGATCTCCACGAAGGTCCCATCCCCCTGGTTTCGGAAGAGGAGATTCCGGCCGTAGCCGGTGACGAACAGATCCGGATCCCCGTCGTTGTCGATGTCGGCGGCCACGGCCCCCATGGCCCACAGGTCGCCGCCGTCGACACCGGCCCGGCGGGTCACATCCTCGAAGGTCCCGTCGCCACGGTTCCGATAGAGCGCGCCTCCGGGGGGCGGCTCCGGGTCCCGTCCCCGGATCTTGTCCAGCGTGGAACCGTTGGCCAGGTACAGATCCACCCAGCCGTCTCCGTCGTAGTCGAACCAGGCGGCCCCATGTCCCAACGTCTCCAGCAGGGCATCTTTCCTGGGTCCGCCCGAAAGGTCTTTCAGGGTGATGCCTGCCTGGGTGGCCCGGTCCACGAAGGTGATTCGGCCCGGGTGGATCCAAACCGGTGTCAGCGCCAGGACGGCTGCCGGTAGAAGCGGGCGCAAGGCCGAGGCCAGCCGGATGGACACCATCGAGCGCTGCCTCACTGCTGCGCTCCGAAAGGAATCAGTGTTGCCGCGGAGACCGGGCGCCTGATCGCACAACGGACCGTGTGGATCCACCGGTTGTCGTAACGGTTGATCCGGCCCAGGTCTTCCTGTGCAGGTTGGGTTTCGCCCCGGCTGTCGAAGGCGCGGACCTGTAGCACGTACGGTCCGGTCCGGGGAGGCTCCCAGGTGTGAGACCAATGGACCCAGGCGCAGGGTGGGCGAGTGTCCTGCAATTGGGTCCGGGTCCATGACCTGCCTCCGCCGCTGCTGACCTCGACTCTCTCGATGGTCCGGCAGCCGGCCCACGCCCGCCCCCGCACGACGGTGGGACCGGGACTCAGGGTCTCACCTTCTTTTGGCCAGTCAATCTGGGACTTGATGCCCATGCGCGTCACCGGTGTCACGACCGGTTCGCCGGTGTTGGGATGGCGCCGGGCCGTGAAGTAGCGCTTGGACATGTAGAAACCTCGAAACGGTTCCGCTACCACCCGGATCCGGGTGAGCCACTTGACGTGGGCCATCCCATACCAGCCGGGGACAATGGCCCGTGCCGGATGGCCGTGTTCCGGCGTCAGGGGCTGGCCGTTCATCTCCAGTGCCACCAGCGTTCCGGCGGCCACGGCTTCCTCCAGAGGCAGGCTTCGCACATAGGTCACGGGGATCATCTCCAACTCGTCCAGACCCCGGTCGGCCCCCTCCAGGACCACCTCACGGGCCTCGGGCTCGACGCCGGCCTCCTCCAGCAGACGGGCCAGGGGAATGCCGGTCCACCGGGCGTTTCCCACCAACTGGCCTCCCGGCAGGTTTTCGGCGCATTCCACGGTGACGGTCCGGGATTTCTGTTCCATCCCCCGGAGCTCTGACCAGGTCCATTTCCGGGGCCTGCGGACATTTCCTTCCACCGAAAGCCGCCAGTCCTCTCTATCGATCAAGGGAGTCCCCAGGTGACTCCGGACGAAGAAGTGCTCCACCGGCGTGAGCCAATTCGTTGAAGAAGTTTCAATCGGCGGTGGAGCGGAAAGGGCCCGAAGTGGACCCCAGGACGGAACCATGGCCAGTCCCAGTGTCTGCAGGAAGGTCCTTCGATGGGACTCCGGAAAACGGGTCACGATCTTCGGCCGGATGGGTTCGCGATTCGCCATCCCGGCTATTTCCCCGATCTCGGATGCCGTGCCGTCTTTTTCCGGGCGTGGGTGCAGAAATAGCAGCCGGGGTTGGCGCAGAGCAGGGCGTCGGACCGCTCATTGAGGATCTCCACCGTGGTTTCGATGACGTCCAGGCCTCTCACCAACTGGCACTTGGCGGCCTCGATCTTGAAGTCCCGGATCAAGCCCTTCTTTCTGAGGGGCATCTCGATGACGCCGAATCCGGTGCTGCAGCCCGGCTCATCGTTCAGGTCCACTTTCACCACTTCGCCGGAAGGCGTCCGCACCTGGGCGCTCCGGGGAAAGTTGGGATCATAGGGAACGCCCCGGTAGGGGACTTGGGCGTAGGCCTCTCCCACGTGCATGGTGGAGTCGGTGTCGTGTTTGACCCCCAACAACAGGATGAAGCCGCCGGCCCGGGCGATCCGGTCAGAGGGTGAGCCGATGCCCACGGATTCCTCCTTCCAGTGCTCCCGGGTGAACTCGTCGGCATGGCGGCCGATGGCGGCCACCGAATAGGTGGGATGGAGGCTTCGCACCGCTTCCGGGCGCTGGCGCAGGGTGTTGGTGATGAGGCCGGTCTGGGAATGTACGGTTGCGGGATCGAAGACCTCCATCTCCAGAACGTAGTTGAAGGTGGGCACCATCAGCGTGCCGTCCGCTCCCAGGACCTCCAGCACGGCGTCGATCACGGTCTCGGCGCCGCCGTCGACGCGGCCCAGACTGTGAAGAGAGCTGTGCATCATCAGGAGGCGGGTCTGGTCCACGCCCCCTTCCCGCAGAAACTCCACCAGGTCTGCTTTTTGGAGCACCCTCTTCATTGCCGGTTCATCTTCCCCTTTTAGAGGGGGACTTTCTTGTCGCCCATTCCCCGGCGCAACGTCCAGAGTCGGCGGCAAGAAAGCCGCCTCTCCCGGACGACTCAAGGTACGGCTTTCTCCCGAACCGTCAGGATCTGATTGGCCTTGACGTTACGGAGGCTCTGGAGGATTCCCGAGGGCCAGTGGATCTCCACCAGCTCCGCCAGGTCCGAGCCACCCAGTCCCAGGTGCACCCTGGGGTCGTGACTGGAGAGGTAGCTGGCCGCCCGTTGGACCTCTCGGTGCAGCTGCCGGCCGGCCACTTGAACCCGGAGTCGAGCACCCAGTGCGTCCCGGTTGCTTTCGACCCCCTCCAGCCGGATCAGAAGCCAATTGTTCCGGTTGACCGTGTCGTTCCGCAACAGGTTCACCGGACCGCCGTTGTTGGTCACCACGATATCCACGTCTCCGTCGTTGTCCAGGTCTCCAAAGGCGGCTCCCCGGCTCAGGTCCCGGACCTGGGACCAGGCACCGGCCTCCCGGGAGCACTCCCGGAAACTCCCTCCCCGATTCTCGTACAGGAGGTTCTCCTGGCGAAAGAAAACGTAGTCCCGCAGTTGATTGATGGTGGGGTCGATGTGGCCGTTGGCGACGAAGGCATCCAGGTCTCCGTCGTTGTCGTAATCGAAGAAGCGGGCGCCGAACCCCACTTTGACGTAGCTCTTCTCCAGGATGCCCGACTGGTAGGTGACTTCGTTGAAATAGGTTCCGGCTCGGCGAAAGAGGGCGTTCCCCTCGTCGGCGAAGTTGGTCACTATGAGATCCATCCGGCCGTCTCCGTCGTAGTCGCCGAAGTCGACCCCCATGCCGGCCCGCGGATGACCGTTCTCGTCCAGAGCCACCCCCTGGTCGAAGCCGACCTCCTGAAAGGTGCCGTCCCGATTGTTCCGAAAGAGGAAATCGGCCACCGTGTCGTTGGCCACGAAGACATCCGGATAGCCGTCCGGCTCCAGATCGGTGAAGGCGACCCCCAGGGCTTTGCCCCTGGCCCGGCCAATGCCACTGGATTCGCTCCGGTCCTGGAACCTGCCGTTCCCCTGGTTCCGGTACAGCACGCTGGCATCGGTCTCGAAGGTCGTGGGATGGCAGTAATTCCTGCGGCCCGCCGTGTGACAGGGCGTCTCCTCGCCGGGATCGTAGGCGACGTAGTTGCAGACGAACAGATCCAGGAGACCGTCCCGGTCGTAGTCGAAAAATCCGGCGCTGGAGCCCCAGTGCCCCGAGTTTTCGACCCCGGCCTCTTGGGAGACATCCCGAAACCGGCCGTTTCCCTGGTTCTGGAACAGTTGGCTCCGGGGATACCCGGTGACGTAGAGGTCGGGGTCGCCGTCGTTGTCGTAGTCACCGGCGGCCGCCCCCATCCCGTAGGTTCGAATCTGCAGACTCGAGGCCCGGGTCGCGTCCCGAAAGGTGCCGTCCCGCCGGTTCCGGTAGAGCCGGGCGCGGGACTCCTCCGCGTCGCCCGGCGGGATTCTGCTGCCGCCTACGACGAACAGGTCGAGATAGCCGTCTCCGTCGAAATCGAGGAGAGCGGCGCCTGAACCCATGATTTCCAACAGGTGGTAGCCGCCCCGGGCTCCGTTGTAGTGGTGGAAATCGATGCCCGCCTCCGGGGTCAGGTCGGTGAAACGAGGAACACTCCTTTCCGCCTCCGTACCTGGATGTCCGTCTCTGAACGAAATCAGGAAGAGGACCAGGAGGCAGGGGCCGATTTTCATGGCGCCCTTCGATCCCCATAGGTGAGGCCCTGGATCCGGTCAGGCGAAGGACTGCGAAAGAAAAATCCGCCCAGTCCCGCCACGATCATGCCCAAGGTGAAGGAGAAGGGAATTCCCCACATCCAGGAGATGGCCTTCTCCATCCCGAACCATTCCTTGCTGAAGCTGACGAACAGGGAAACGGACGCGGCCAGGAAAAAGCCCAGCAGGATCGCTTGGGGGCCGACCCTGCGAAACAGGATGCCGCCGAAAAAAAGGACGGCGATGGGGCCCACGAAGACGTCGTTGACCCGGCCGCTCAGGTCCAGGATGTTCCAGTCCGTCCGGCTCATGACCACGGCGATGATGACGGCCACTCCGATCCCCAACACGCCGGCCCCCGCGGCCACGCCCTTGTCCAGCAGGAGACCCCGCCGGGAGTCGTTCCGCCGATCGGCGAAATGGGTCGTCAGGACGCCGGAGATGGAGTTGATGGCCGAGCTGAGGCTGGACATGGCCGCCGAAAGCAGGGCCGCCATGACCAGGCCGGATACTCCGGTGGGAAGTTGCTGGGCGATGAAGCGCGGCATGAGCCGGTCGCCCTCGGGAGCGATCTTGGCCTGAAACTCGGCCACCGGCAGGTTGGAGATATGGGCGTAAAAGGCGAACAGGGCCAGGCCGCAGACGGCCAGGGTGGTGTAGAGCACCACGTTGGACCAGGCATAGACCCAGACCGAGCGCTGCGCCGCTTTTATGGAAGGGGTCGACAGATACCGTTGGATCGCCACCTGATCGCCGCCGTTGGCGCAGATATTCCAGAATAGGATGTTGAGCATGATGCCGACGATGGTAATTCGGACCGTGGGATCGAAGCTGAAGATCTGCATCTCGCCCCGTCCCGCTTCGGAGAAGGTCTCCCACCACCCCATCGGTCCCGTCCCCACCAGATAGTAGACGTATATTGGAATGGAGAGCGCGCCCGCCAGCAGGATCCAGAGCTGCAGGTTGTCGGTCCAGATGACGGTGCGAAAGCCTCCCACGCTGGTGTAGAAGGTGGTGATGACCCCCAGCAGGATGATGGTGGTGAACAGGCCCAGGCCCGAGATCTCGGAGAAGGCGAAGCTGGCCGTATAGATGATGATCCCGGACCAGATCAGGGTGCGGAAGACGAACAGGGTGGAGGCCAGGTTGCCGGTGCTCCGGTCGAATCGCCGGTCCACGTACTCGTAGGCGCTGGTGATCTCGAGCCCCTTGATGGTGGGGATGAGGATCCGGTTCACGATGGGGATCACCAGCGGCGCCACGATCAGGCCGAAGCAGTAGGCGAAACCGTAGCGGATCACCTCTCCCGGGACCGAGAGGTAGCTGATGGTGGAGAGGATGGTGGCCAGAACGCTGCCTCCGGCCAGAAACCAGAAGACCTTCCGGTCCCCCAGGAAGTACTCGTCGCGGGATTTCTGGCGGCGCGAAAAGTAGATCCCGATGAGAGAGAGGCTTCCCATGTAGGCGATGATGACCAGGATGTCGATGGGATTGAGATTCATTCAGTCCTGCCTGATGGTCTGATGCATTTTATTTTGTGATAAATCAGGTGAAGTTTCGGAAGTATCCTTCGCTCCGGATCAATTCTCGGGCCCACTCCTGGTCCGGTTCCGAAACCGGCTTCAGCGGCGGCCGGGGGGCGCTGGACCGGAGAAAACCGAAGCCTTCGATCAGCGCCTTGTCCACGGCCACGTCGGTGTAACCGCGCCGGCTCAACGGCCAGTAGAGCTGGTCCATGCAGCGGTCGAATTCCACCTGCATCTCCTCCGCACGTTCCCACTCCCGGGCCTTGCAGGTTTGGTACCAGGCTTGGGCGAATCGGGGGACCAGACTGGTGAGGAGGGAGAAGGCGCCGTACCCGCCCTGCTTCATGGAGGGGACCATCCAGTCGTCCAGGCTGAGATGCCGCAGGGAGCTGGAGTGTTCCTGCAGCCCGTCCCAGAATCCTTGGGTCAACTGTCCCTGCTTTGTGCCCCAGAGGTTAGGCACGTCCAGCAGGGTCGCGTATTCACGAGGCTCGAATTTCACCTCCGGGGCGTAGTTGGTGTTGTAGTGGACGATTCCCAGGGAAGGGCAGGCCCGGGCGATGGCCCGCAGCGCTCCGGTCCGCTCCTCGGCGCTCAGGGGAATGAAGTGGGGCGGGATGGCCAGGACCGCGTCGGCGCCGGCTTCAGCCAGCCAGGTGACGGTTTCCAAGATCCCTCCCAGGCGCACCGAGGTCGCCCCCACCACCTTCAGGGTCTCCGGTCCCGCCTCCTCGACGAAGATCCGCACGGCTCGCCGGTATTCGTCCGGAGAAACGTTGAAGAGCTCGCCGCTGGTCCCCAACAGATACATGGCCTCCAGGCCCTCGCTCCGGTAGGCGCGAATATTGTTCCGGAGGGCGGTCTCGTCCATGCTCCAGTCGGAGGTGAAGCACATGGGAATGTTGGCGATCACCCCCTGCAATCTTTCTCTCATGGTGAACGGCTTTCCTTTCCGTTTTTCGCTTCGAGTTGCTCCAGCTGCTGCATCAGGAATTCGTCGCCCGGCTTCAACTTCAAGGCGGTCCGGATGGCATCGGCCGCTTCCCGGAGCCGCCCCAGGGCAGCGAGAGACAGGCCCAGGTTGACTTGGGCCGCCAGCAGATCCGGCTCGATCTCCACCGCCCGGCGAAAGGCCTCGAGCGCCTCTTCCAGCTTTCCCGTGGCCGCCAACGCGACTCCCAGGTTGGTGTGGGCGGCGGCCATTTCCGGAGCCAGGGCAATGGCCCGGCGGAAAGAAGCGATGGCCGGTCCGGCGCTTCTTTCCGCGTACTGTTGAAGTCCCAGATTGTAGTGCGCGCTGGCGAAATGGGGCTCCAAACGGATGGCCTCCAGGAAAGCCTCCGTGGCTTGGCGCCCGAAATTTTGGCGGGAGAGGGCCAACCCCAGGTTGTTGTGAGCCTCGGGGAGGTCCGGATCCAGGCGGAGAGCCGTCCCCAGCACCTGGGTGGCCTCCGCGGCACGGCCCGATTCCAGCAGGGCGTAGCCCAGTTGCGTCAGACTGACCGTGTCGTCCGGCTTCACCGCGAGGGTGTCTCGAAGCACCGTCAGACCCTGCTCCAGCGAACCCTGGCCCGACAGCGCCAGCCACTGGTTGCGCAGGGCCGGCAGGTAGTCACGCTGTCTGCGCAGGGCTGCCTGATGGAGGCGGACGGCGTCCTCGAACCTCGTTTGCGACAAATAGGCGTCCCCCAGCTCGAAGTAGAATCCGGGCTGGAGAGGGCGCTGAGCCTCCAGGGCCTTTTCCAGCCTGGGAACACCCGGCTTCAGGTTGGCTTTCTGCTTGACTTGAGCCAGCGCCTCGTAGAGCTCCACCTGCGGCGATTCGGCGGGACCCTGCGGGTAATACAGGATGACCTCTCCGCGGATGACTTGTTGGTGGGATTCGGCCAGCGACGCCAGGAGGTCGCCCTCGGGTGGCCGGCGTGCGATCCGGTGATCGGTCATGACGGCGTGGACCACGTCCTGAGTCCTGCGCCGGGGCATGTGGCAGACCAGGCAGTCCTCGTCCGCGGGGTGTTCTCCGCTTGCCACCAGTGGTTCGACCTGGCCGGCGTGACAACGATTGCACGCGTCCCGGGAGGCGCGCCGCGACTCGGGCGCCGACGCCGGCCGATGGGGATCATGGCAGGTCACGCAGGTGAACCGCCCTTCGCTTTCCTGAAAGCAGGCCGACCTGAGGAACCGGTATCCGGCGTGATTGACCTCGAACCGCTCCTCCGCCTCTTCCTGATCCGAAGCGTCGAAGTGAAGGATGTAGTCCGCCAGCGGTTCTCCCGGGCGGTAGGAGAAGACGCCCCGGTCGTAGTTCCGGATCATGGCCGGCAGTCCCTTGGTGGTGGACTCCAGGTGGCACTGGAGGCACACCTCCAGCTGTCGTTGGGGATCGAGCCGGGCCGGATTCACGATGGAATTGCGGATAGATTCCTTCGAGGCGCGGCTGCGAACCGCCTTCATGTGGCCGTTCCCAGGCCCGTGGCAGCGCTCGCAGTCGATGCCGTTGGGGAGCTCTTCCGGGAAGAGAGGATCCTTGCCGTTGGCATCCTCTCCCGGTGGTAGTTGCGGGTAGGCGTTGTGACAGAACATGCAGGCGTAGTCGATCCGCCGGCTGAACCCCTTGTGGCCGGGGCGGTCGTAACCGGGACTCATGGCCCATTGCCCGCCGTCTTCCGCGTACCAGGCCAGAGGCAGCTGGTAAAGAGCGCCCCAGGCGGTCCGGTGGAGATAGGTCCGCCCCCGGTTCCCGGAACCCAGGACGTAGTGGATCTCCTTCTCCACCCGGTTGATGATTTTTTCCTTCTCGTTCAACTGGTGCCGGCTCAGATAGTAGGAGCCGTTCCTGCGGGCGACCGTGTAGTGCCGGTCGGACGCCGGGTGGTAGTACGCCGCCTCCTGCAAATCTTCCCGTAGCGTGTTGGCCGGGCCGGGGAGCGAGAAGGCACGGCCCATTCCCGTGCTCAGGTGGGAGTCGTAGATCTCCTGGTGGCACGAACTGCAGGCCTCACTCGCACCTCCCTGGGAATAGAGCGGGGGGGAGAGGAGGGCCAAGTGGCAGCACCAGACGGCGAAGCGGTGGCGAACATCCATGGATGATGTCGAATCCGCCCCCGCGACCTAGAGTTGGGACAGGACGGCGTCCAGGGCCTCCAGCGTGCGGTCGATGTCCGACTCGGTGTGAGCCGCCGAGATGGAACATTGCTTGGTCGCCACCGGGAAGAAGTAGATTCCGCGCTCGATCAGGGCGCGCCGCATGGCCAGGTCCGTTTCGAATTCATGGTTTCCGGCCAGATCGTGCCAGTCCACCGGCTCGTGATCCATCAGGTAGAGGCAGAAGGCGGATCCTTGGCGAGCCACGGTCCCGGTGATTCCCCGGGAACTCAGGATCGACTCGATCCCGGCCTGGCATCGTTGTCCCAGCCGGTCAATGTACCGGTACACCTGGCCGTCGCCTTCCAGCAGTCGCTCTATGGTGGCGATGGCGGCGCTCACCGAGACGGGATGGCCGTTGTAGGTCCCCGAGACGATGGGCCGCTTGGAGGGATCGGGATGAGCGAAATGTTCCAGAAGCTCCCTCTTTCCACCCAGTGCCGAAAAGGGATAGCCGTTGGCCACGGCCTTGGCGAAGTAGACGAGATCGGGCTGGACGCCGCTGACCTCGCTGTACCCTCCCACGGAGTATCGGAATCCGGTCTTGACCTCGTCGAAGATGAGCACGAAGCCGTACTCGTCGGCCAGTTCCCGGAGCCCTTCCAGGTATCCGGGGACCGGCTTCATGATGCCGATGTTCTGCAGGATGGGCTCGGTCACCAGTGCGGCCACATCGTGGCGCTCACAGACATAGCGGACCGAATCCAGGTCGTTGAAGTTGATCACGTGCGCCAGTTGGGCGTGAGCTTCGGGGACCCCGGGTCCCAGCGAAACAAAGCGGTACTCCCCGGGGGAAACGCGAGGGCCGATCTGGTCCAGTGGCGTGAGCACGTTGCAGGCCACGTCGTTGTGGGAACCGTTGAAGCCTCCCTGCATGACGATGACGTGGTCGCGGCCGGTCGCGGCCCGGGCCAGACGCACCGAAGCCATGGAGGCCTCGGTGCCCGTGTTGAGGAACTCCACCATTTCCACAGCCGGGACGTGGGTGCAGAGCATCTCGGCCAAGCGGCCCTCCAACTCGTTGGTCCCGCTCCCGTAGAGACTGGCGCCGCCGTCAATGGTCGTTCGGACCGCCTCGTTGACGTAGGGGTCGTTGTGGCCCAGGACGATGGGGGCGAAGGCCGCGTGATAGTCCAGGTAGCGGTTGCCGTCCACGTCCCAAATATAGGCCCCCCGGCCCCGGGCGAAGGCGAGGTCGGGCTCTGCCTTGCGGACGATGGAAACCACGCCGCCGGGGATGTAGCGTTCGTTGAAATCCAGCACCTGGGCGGACTTGGATCGAGTGGCGTCGAGGACAGTCATGGCGTTACCTTGATTCGGTTCATTTCGATTGATAGCTTCCGGAAACCTTGTTACTTGTGCACTCTGTGGGCCGGTCTGTCAAGTGATCCGGAGCGTAGCGGCGAAGGAGTCGAGCGGCAGAATGGCATTGGATTCGGCGGTGGCCGTCGTCACGGGCGCGGCGGAGGGCATGGGCCGGGCCATCGCCTGGAAACTCGGTAGTGAGGGCGCCCGGGTCGCCATCTGCGACCGCAACCGGGAAGGTCTCGAAGCCGCTGCCGGGGAGATGGCGGCGAGCGGGTTCCCGGTCCTGGCCCGGGTCTGCGATGTCAGCGACAGCCGGCAGGTGGAGGAGTTCGTCTCGGCAGTCACCGGAGAATGGGGCCGGATCCGGATCCTGGTGAACAACGCCGGAATCTCGAAACGGAATCCCATTCTGGAGCCGGGGGACGAGACTTGGCATGAGGTGCTGGCCACCAATCTGACCGGCGTCTATTTCTGCACTCACCGGGCGCTTTCCCATTTCCATGACGGAGGCCGTATCGTCCACATCTCCTCCATCTCGGGGAAGGTGGGCGCGGCCGAGTACAGTGCCTACTGCGCTTCCAAGCATGGGGTGATCGGCGTGACTCGTGCCCTGGCCCTGGAACTGGCTCCCCGCAGGATCACCGTCAATGCCGTCTGCCCCGGCTGGGTGCGGACGTCCATGGCGCGCAAGGACCTCCAGGAGACCGCCCTCCTCGAGGGTCTGAGCCTTGAAGCAATGCGGCGGCGCATTTTGGATGGGATCCCCTTGGGATCCATGATCCGTCCCGAGGAGGTGGCCGATCTGGTCTACTTCCTGGTGTCGCCCTCGGGAGCGGCCATCACGGGGCAGGCGGTGGACATCTCGGCGGGGGAGGTGATGTCTTGAGACTTACTGGAATGGCTGGAACCGGTCTTGTCGTTTCTCTCCTGCTCTCCAGCGGATTCGTAGTCGGGTCCACCGCGGCATCGAGCCTCCGGTCTCTGGGCGACCTGACCGGTCCTTGGGAGCTGGTGGTGGACGACCATCTGATTCAGGAGAAGCGGGGGTTGGTCCGCCGCTATCACCCGTTTCGAAAGCACCCTGGCAACCCGGTCCTGAAGCCCGACCGTCCCTGGGAAGGACAGGTGGCGTATCTGCTGGGGACGGTGCTCCCGCTCCCGGACGGCCAGGGCTACCGGATGTGGTACCACACCGCGAATCCGGATGCGGACCCGAAGGAACAGTATCGCAACCTCTACGCAGAGAGCCGGGACGGCGTCCATTGGACCAAGCCGGGCCTGGGGATCGTCCGGTTTCGGGGCTCGGGAGCCAACAACATCTTCCTGGACCGGATGCGGGAAAGCCACATTCCGCTGGTGATCCACACCCCCTGGGACCTGGATCCCGAGAAGGAATACAAGCTGGTCTACTACGATTACGGCCGCACCGATCCGCGTCACCGGGTCAGCGGCTACTACGGGGCGTGGTCCGGCGACGGCATCCATTGGAGCCCGATTCGGGACCAACCCCTGTTTGCGGACCCCGGAGACGTGGGCAACTTCGTCTGGGACCCACACCAGGGGCGCTATCTGGGTTACGCCAAGATCTTCGTGCCCAACGGCGGGCACCGGCGCCGGGCCATCGGTCTGACCGCCACCACCGATTTCCTGCATTGGCCTCCGACCCAACTGGTCCTGGTCCCCGACGCCGTGGACGACCGCTGGGTGACCGCCGACCGGCAACACACCGACTTCTACGGCCTCTCCGCCTTTGCCTACGAATCCATGTATCTGGGTTTTCTCTGGGTGTTCCGGATCGACGACGGGCACAACGACGGGACCATCCACGTGGAGTTGGTGAGCAGCCGCGACGGTATCGAATGGAAGCGGGAAGAGGGAGACCGGCCGCCCCTGCTGGAGTTGGGGGCGGCGGGCCGATGGGACGACGGCATGTTGCACACTCCCAGTCAGCCCCTGGTCGAGGGGGACGGGATCAAGCTCTTCTACGGAGCCTCGGACCAGACTCATGTGAGCCCGGTGGCGGGAGGATGGGGGAATTGCGCCATCGGACTGGCCACCCTGCGCAAGGACGGGTTCGCTTCCTTGGATGCAGGAGAGCAGGTGGGTTCTTTCACCACTCGCCGGCTGCGTCGTCTTGCCGGACCTCTCCGGGTGAATGCCGACGCCCGCCGCGGTTGGGTGCGAGTCGAGTTGCTGGACTCGTCCGGAAACGTCATTCCCGGTTTCGGCAAGGACCAATGCGATCCCGTGAAGGACGACGGCGTCGACCAGGTCGTCCGCTGGGAGGGACGGGACCGATGGCCGGAGTCCGCGCGGCCCGCGCATCTCCGGTTCTACCTCCAGAACGCCTCCCTCTTCTCCTTCCGGGCGGCCGGGCCCATTGTGCCGGCGGAACAATCGCCCCTTCTGGACGTCCTGCTCGATTTCGAGGGGGACGCGGAGAGCTCGGTCCGGGACAAGCGGACCGAAGACGGACGACAGGAGGTGCGGCTGCACAACTCGGTCCGGATCGTCCAGGATCGAGAAGCCGCCTCCTCCGGCAGCGGCGCGGCGGAGTTCTTCGGGGAGGGGAAGACCCACGACTCCCTTGAGATTCCCGGAACCCGGTATCTGGGCACCCGATTTACCCTCTCGGCCCGCGTGAAACCG
Source organism: Acidobacteriota bacterium (assembly GCA_965263035.1). GTDB lineage: Bacteria > Acidobacteriota > UBA6911 > RPQK01 > JAJDTT01 > JAJDTT01. The sequence continues at coordinate 211,651 of OZ253580.1, read as the reverse complement.
GCCCTGAAACGGCGCATGCGCCTGTTCAGCAACTACCGCGGGACGGGCGACCCGGCCACGGGAGAGCTCATCTTCGACTTCAATCCCAACGGCGGCGACCTCCGCTTCGTCTGCAACGGTCAGACCGTGCGGTCCCGTTCGGTCTCCATCCTCACCGATCGGTTCCACCTGATGGAGGCCACCTACGACGAGGGGCGGGTCCGCCTCTACCTGGACGGCGTCCAGGTCGGCGGGGGACAGCTCATGGCAGGGACCTCCCACCTCTATTACGACCGGTCGATCGTGCGCCACTTGACCCCTCCCGGCAGGGCTCCGACCGTGGGGCTCTACCTGGCCTCAGATCTGAGGGTGGGACAGGACCTGGAAGGGCGCTTCATCACCCACCGCCACGAGGCTCGGAGCGATCCCCGGAATCAACTGGTCGGCCTGGTGGACGAGGTTCGGGTCAGCCGGCGGACCTCCGGAGCGGTCGGGCCGTCGGAAGCGGAACCGAGCTTCATCCGGGAAGTCGGGCCGATCCGGCGTTACGGAACGGGGGGAGGCTGGGGAGATGGGGGATGGGCCCGATCCTTCCAGGCGCCGGACGGGACCATCTATCTTTACGGGGACAAGAAGACTCTGGACGGCGGCAAGACCTACGTGGCTCACGAGGGGACGTCCCTGCAGGAGGTCCTCCGCATTCCGGAGCGGGTCTTTCACGTCCGCAAGGGGCACTTCTTCGTGCTGGGCGGGGCCGCCGACTTCCAGTCGCCCGGAAACTATACCGTCCGCTCGTGGCGTTCGCGGGACGACCTGGCGACACTGCAAGAGGAGGAATCGGTGATCCGGGTTCCGGGGGGACCGCCGAGGGCCCGGGAAAAGGACGAATGGTACGGGCTCTACTTCTATCGGGACATGTTGGAGATGCCGGACGGGACCCTCCTGACCTCCATGGAGGGGAACCTGGAACAGGACAGCCTGCCTCCCACCGACCGCCGCAGCTCGTCGGAGACCCACTACCAGCAGCGGACCTTCACCCTGATCTCCAAGGACCAGGGGCGGTCCTGGGACTACTATTCCACCGTCGCCGCACCCAAGCCGGGAGATCCGGTGGGCGAGGGCTTCACCGAACCGTCTCTCCTGCATCTGGGTGGCGGCCGGCTCCTCTGCGTCATGCGGACCGGCCACTTCACACCTCTTTACGCCAGTTGGAGCGAGGATTGGGGAAGGACCTGGAGCGAACCGGTCTACACCGGCCTCGACCGAGGCTGCGATCCCACCCTCCTCAAGCTTCGCGACGGCCGGGTTCTGCTGAGCTACGGACTCCGGTTCCCGGCCGGCAGCCACCTGAAGCCCAGGGAGCGAGGCGCCTTGGTGCGTTTTGCCATCAGCGAAGACGAGGGGAAGACGTGGGAGACCGCCACCGTAGCGGAGAGGATGGGTTCTTCCTACTCCACTGTGATCGAGGTGGAGCCCAACGTCCTCTTCGTCCAGGTGGACGGCTGGTTCTGGCGGGTCACGTTGAATCCCCAGCCGGAATCGGAGTGAGGGACGGCGAGGGCGCCGGCAGGTTCCGGGAGCCGACGGCGGATGCCGGGTCGGGGCGCTCCGTATGGGCATCGATTGAAATAAGGCAAAACTGCCGTACACTTTGCGGGTAGAGTTCAATGGAGTTGGAGCCATGGCCATCACGCTCACAGTGACCGCCAAGGGGCAGATCACCCTGCGCAAAGAGGTGCTCAATATCTGGGGGTGCGTCCGGGCGACAAGCTTGACATCGATCTGCTGACGGGCGGACGCATGCAACTGAGGCCGAAGCGCGGAACCTTGGCGGCAAGCGTCTTCGGCATGCTTGCAAGACTGGGAACACCGCAGCTATCCATCGAAAAAATCTACCAGGTCGCCGCTTCAGGGTGGACGGACGAGGAGTGAGGATTACAGCCGATACGAATGTGCCGCTGCGTACGGTCCTGCAGGACAACGCGTAGCAGGCCACGGCGGCACAGGCGTTGCTCGTGCGTTCAACGGTCATTACCGTTCCCGTGCCGGTCTTCTGTGAGTTCGCTTGGATGTCGAGGCGCGGCTACGGTCGCAAAGTCGATGAAATCGCCGTAGCGATCGAGGCGATATGTGAAATCGATGCCGTGGTCACTGATCTTCCGGCGGTCGAGGCGGGTTTGACCCTGCTGCGCGCAGGCGGAGACTTCGCTGACGAAGTCATCGCCCATCAAGGAGAGAGATTCGGTGCAAGCGTGTTCGCGAGTTTCGATCGCAGCGCCGTCGCTCTCTTGAAGAGAAACGGAGCGGCGGCGGCCGAAGGCTCCGAGTTGATCGGCACAGGTCGATGAAAACATAGAGCCACGTCCCGGTGGTGATCCACGCCCTGCGCCCCTATCCCGAAAAGGTATGCGAGCGGGCCTACTACGGCTACGGGAGCGTCGACTCGAGCCATCCGGTCAACGGCTACTACGGCGCCTGGTAGCGGGACGGCATCCATTTTGCTCGGGTGCCGCGGATAGGTGGCGCATGAGGACCGGGAGGGCGACCAGGATCAAAGGCGTTCATACAATGTTCTATTCGTCGGAGCCGGAAGCGTTGCGCGAGTTCCTGCGCGACAAGCTGGGCTTCGACTCTTATACCGACGTCGGCGGCGGTTGGCTCATCTTCGACCTGCCCGGACATGGGTGTGCATCCCACCGATCCCTCGGGGAAGCACGGCAGTCCGGCCGGTACCCACGACATTTCCTTCTACTGCGGCGACATCCAGACCACGGTTACGGAACTGAAGGGCCGGGGTGTGGTGTTCGACGGCGAAGTGACATGCCAGGGCTTCGGACTCGTCACGTATTTTCGGATGCCGGGCAACGCGCGGGTACGGCTCTACCAGCCTTACTAACGTAAGCGCGGCTGCTGATTCCGCAGGATCGTCCGGTCCCATTTCCGGTTGACGTATGATCCCGGCTCGCAGGAACCCGAGTTTGTTGTACCGAACGGAGCAGCGGGTATAATGGATCGCATCGACCGTTTGTCCAGGTCAGGATCTCCGAGGTGCTGATGTCAAGAACCTTCGTAAATTCTCCCATGGATGTCAGGTTCGTTCTGCTTTCCCTGTTTCTGGTTCTGCTCCCGGTTCAGGCCAAAGAGAAGAAGCGGGACGACCGGGCCGTTCTCCAGGAAGAGCAGCAGGATTACTACAAGAAATGGCTCAAGGAGGACATCGTCTACATCATCACCGATGAAGAGCTGGACGTGTTCAACGGCCTGGGCACCATGGAGGAGAAGGAGCAGTTCATCGAGCAGTTCTGGCGCCGGCGCGACCCGGACCTGAGGACGGCCATCAACGAGTACAAGGAAGAACACTACCGGCGGATCGCGTATGCCAACGAGCGCTTTCCCAGTGGAAAGCCGGGCTGGATGACCGATCGGGGCCGCATTTACATCATTCATGGACCGCCGGATCAGATCACGTCCCGCGCCGGTGGGGGCTTCTATGCCCGCCCCATGCACGAAGGGGGCGGCGTGACCTCCACCTATCCCTTCGAAACTTGGCGCTACCGCTGGATCGAGGGTCTGGGGCAGGAAATCGAACTGGAGTTCGTGGACCCCTCTTTGAGCGGAGAGTACCGGCTGAGCCTGGACCCCGCCGAAAAGGACGCGCTGCTCTATCTTCCCGGTGGCGGCCTGACGCTGGCCGAGGAGATGGGTCTGGCCGAGAAGAAGGATCGGCCTTTCTTCTCTCCGGGCATGCGGGACAGCTTCCCCTACATGGCCACCCGGGCTCAGGACGACGTGTTCGAGCGCTACGAGCGTTACGTGATGATCAAGGCGCCCAAGAAGATCAAGTACGGCGATCTGAAGGGACTGGTGGACGTCTCCATCGGCTACGAGTCACTCCCTTTCCGAGTCCGGCGCGACTACTTCAAGCTGGGCGACGATCGCGTGGTGGTTCCGGTGACGGTCGAACTCGACAACGGCGAACTATCGTTCAAGCTGGAAAAAAACCAGCGCTATGTGGCCAAGGTGGGTGTCTACGGCGCGGTCACCAGCATGACCAGGCAGGTGGTGGACGAGTTCGACTACGACCTGGTGCAGACCTACCATCCGGAGGCGTACGCCGCCCAGGCTCAGAAACAGGGCCGGTCCACTTACCAGAAGATCCTGGTCCTGGACCGGAAGCTGCGTTACCGCCTGGACCTGGTGGTCAAGGATCTGAGCAGCGGCAAGGTGGGAGTCAGCCGGACCGCCATCGTCCCGCCGGTCTTCGGAGGTGAAAAGCTGAAAGCGAGCTCCATGATCCTCACCGATCTGGTTCGGCAGATAGAGAATGTTCCTCAGGAGGAGATGTTCATCCTGGGGAACGTGAAGGTGCGTCCGGTGCTGGATCACAGGTTCGCCGCCTCGTCGCCTCTGGCCGTCTATCTTCAGGTGTATAACGTGCACGCCGACCAGGCCACGATGGTTCCCTCCATCCAGGCCAGCTTTCGGATTTCCGCGGGCAAGGATGTCCTGATGGAGGAAGTGGACGAGTCGGGTGAGTCGATCCAGTACTTCTCCGGCCAGCGCATGGTCCTGATCAAGAGCCTTCCCATCCAGCAACTGAAGCCGGGCCGCTACAGTCTGAACGTGAAGGTCCACGACAAGATCAGCGACCAGGAGGTCAGCGCCGGCCAGGTATTCCAGGTGCGCGCACCGTCTGCGGCAGACGGCCTGAACAAGACCGCGTCTCTCCAGTAGTGCGATAGCTCCGGAGGTTCTCCCTGACCGCTACCCCGTCCCCTCCTCGGAGCCGGGTCCGTTACTCCGTCCTGGTCTGGCTCTGCGTGGCGGCCGCCATCGCCTACATCCAGCGCAACTACATCTCGGTGGCCGAGAGCACGATCCGGGCCGATCTGGGACTGAGCAAGGAGCAGATGGGGTGGATCCTGAGCGGCTTCTTCTGGGTCTACGCCGGATTCCAGGTGCCGGCCGGCTGGCTGGGAGATCGCTGGGGCGCCCGCCGGACCCTCCCGTTCTACTCGGTGGTCTGGTCGGTCTGCACCATGCTGTCGGCGTTGGCGGGAACGGCATTGGCCCTCTGGCTGGCGGGACCGGCGGGAGCGATTGTGGCGGCCTACCTCTGGTTGCTGGTCCCCCGCATGTTCTCCGGAGTCGCCCAGGCGGGCCTCTTCCCCTGTTCCGCGGTCGTGTTGTCGAGATGGATGCCGGTGAACCGGTTGGCCGTTTCGAGTGGCTCTCTCGGAGCCGGGATGCAGATAGGAGCCATCCTCGTCGCCTTCCTGACCGGGATTCTTTTGGAATGGGGTGTTGGCTGGCGTTGGCTCTTCGTCCTCTACGCGCTTCCGGGGGGGATCTGGGCGCTTCTGTTCTATCGTTGGTTTCGTGACCGCCCTCAGGACCATGCCTCCGTGACGCCGGGAGAACTGGATCTTCTGCTGGCCGAGTCCAAGGCCACCCAGGAAGCGAAAGGGGCGGCGGACGAGGGATCGGACCGCGGCCGACCCGGCAGGACGCCCTGGAAGCATCTGGCCGCGAGTCCGGCCATGTGGGCCATCTGCGGGCAGCAGTTCTTCCGGGCCGCCGGGTATATTTTTTATGCCAGCTGGTTTCCCACCTATCTGCAGGAAGCGCGAGGCGTCTCGGTGGCCGAGTCGGGCCTGCTGACGAGTGTTCCCCTGATTGCGATTCTATTCGGGGGACCGTTGGGTGGTATCGCCTCCGATTGGATCTACTCCAGAAGCGGGAATGCGGCAATGGCCCGGAAAGGGATGGCCTTGGGCTGCCTCATGGTCGGAGTCCTGCTCACGGTGGCTGGATGTCTGGTTCACAGTCCCCTGCTTGCCGTCTCTCTCATTGGGGTGGGTGGCTTCTTTGGCGCTCTCGTCAGCCCCATCGTCAATTCCCTGACCATCGCCATGGGAGGGAACAACGTGGCGACGATCTTCGGCACCATGAACATGGCGGGGAATTTGGGAGCGGCAGTGTTTCCCGTCGTGGTTCCGTTGCTATTGGGACCGTCGGGTGACAACTGGACCCCGGTCTTGTGGGTGTTCTGTGGCGTGTACGTGGTGGCGGCTCTGTTCTGGCTGATGCTCAAACCGCGGGGCACGTTCGTCGGGCAGTCGCTTCTTTCTCGGGTCCCATCATCGTAGTAGACTGGGCGGCAACCATGCGGGTCAGCCTCAACAGCCCGTGGCAAAAGTCGTCACGGCATTCGACCGTCCCTGCATCCCGGCGGACTGCGTTGCGACTCGGTCACATACTCCCGGTATGCTCCCTCGTCGCGCCTTGTCCGGCGGGCGCAGGAACGGTCTCGGTGCTCGCGGGACTTTTGCCACGGACTGTCAAGCGATGGGCGGCCCTGGGCGTTCTGCTCCAGGTCTGCCAGGGTGTCGGAATGGAAACGGAAGCCGCTTCCATTCCAAAGCCGCGGCCCCGCATTCCCTATCAAGCGGTCCAGCCGGGCAAGGGGGTGTTCCTGGTCGCCCGGAAGGGGATGCTCGACCCCCGGTTTCGCCAATCCGTGGTCCTGCTCGTGGCCCACGGCCCGGGCGGAACGCTGGGTGTGATCGTCAACCGGGCTACCAAGGTCTCTTTGAAGGATGTCCTGCCCCAGCTTGAAACACCAGGTCGGAAGGCCCGACTCTACTACGGAGGCCCGGTGGGTCTGGATACGCTCATGTTTCTGATCCGGAGTGAGGACCCGCTGGAACAGTCGACGCATGTGATGGGGGACGTCTACTTCGGAGGCGACAAGAAGACGCTGGAGCGTCTTCTGGAAGAGGAAAGGGAATCCCACCAACTCCGCCTCTTCGTCGGGCATTCAGGATGGGCTTCGGGACAGCTCGATTCGGAATTGAACCGCGGTGACTGGCGCCTCTTTCGGGCCAACGCCTTCACCGTTTTCGAGAAGCGCCTGGACCGCATCTGGTCCGACTTCATGGAGCCTCCGAAATCCGAACGGGAAGTTGCGGCCCGGTGAGAAGCTAGGAGTCTGCGCCGTAGAAACAGCGTCTCACGATGATGGGAGAATAGATGACGGAGGTGTTGGATGCCAACGACGTTTCGTCCCTACCACCCGAAGCAGAAGCTGTTGTTGCCGCCGGATCTGCGGGACTGGTTGTCGGAGGACCATTTGGCGCACCACGTGAGCGATCTGGTGGACCGGCTGGACCTGACGGCGTTTTACGCCCCCTATGAAGGGGACGGACGGCGCAACACGCCGTATGAGCCGAGGATGATGGTGAAGATCCTGATCTACGGGTATGCGACGGGGGGGTTCTCATCGCGAGGGATGGCGAAGAAGTTGGAAGAGGATCTGGCGTATCGGATGCTGGCGGCGGGGAATTTCCCGAAGCATCGGACGATCTGCGAGTTTCGTCGCCGGCATTTGGAGGACTTCCGGAAGCTGTTCGTGGAGGTGATCGGGCTGGCGCGGGAACTGGGGCTGGTGAGTTTCGGGAAGTTGTCGATCGACGGCACGAAGGTGCGGGCGAATGCGAGCAAGCGCAAGGCGATGAGCTACGAGCGGATGCCGGAGGCGAAACGCCGACTGGAGGAGGAGATCCGGGAGTTGCTGCGAAGGGCGGGAGAGACGGATGCCGAGGAAGACGCTCGGTATGGGGAGGCGAATCGGGGGGATGAGGTGCCGAAGGATCTGCGTCGGCGGAAGACACGTCTGGCGGCGATTCAGGCGGCCCAAGAGCGCCTCGAGGCGAAGCCACGAGCGGCGGATGACGCCCGGGGCCGGAAGCCGGGACAGGATCGGAATCCGAAGGGAGGGCCGCCGTACAAACGGGCCTACGGGGAACCGGACCCGAAGGCGCAGAGCAACTTCACGGATCCGGAGAGCGGGATCATGAAGACGAGCACCGAGGGGTTCCAGCAGTGCTACAACGCGCAGGTGACGGTGGAGGGAGCGAATCAGTTGATCGTGGCGACGGAAGTGACGGATAACGCGAGCGACCAAGGTCAGATGATCGCGCAACTGGATGCGGTGAAGGAGACCTACGAACGACAGCCGGAGACGATCCTGGCGGATTCGAATTACGCCAACGAACGGGACTTGGCCGAACTGGAGACGCGGGGCATCGACGGTTACGTGGCGCTGGGGCGGGAGGGGAAGAAGGCGACGAAAAGCGGAGATCCGAAGACGGCACCGGCGACTTGGCAGATGGCGGAGAAACTGACGACGGCGGCGGGCCGGGCGCTATACGCCACCCGCAAATGGCGGTCCGAAGCGGCCCACGGCTGGATCAAGGAAGTGCTGGGATTTCGGCGTTTCAGCCTTCGAGGACTCCAGAAGGTGCAAGGGGAGTGGGACTTGGTGTGTCTGGCGCTGAACGTGAAACGGCTGCAAACCTTGATCGCGACGTAAATGAGGAGCGTTCCACTGAAAATGGCTCCCCAGCGGTGCGAATCAGAGGTGCCGACGAGGTTCCGAGCCCGCCGCAACCGGTTTTCTCGTTCCAAGAGTCGGGTCTCGGGAGTTCCCCCTGACTGCCGACCGGAAGAATTGTTGCGATAGGGATCGTCAATGCGGGAACCGACAGTCTGCATCGTCCCACAAACTTTCTAAAGCGCAGGCTCCTAGGACTGCCCTATACCCACAAATAGTGCTGGACAAACAAGAATGCCTGTCGTAGTCTTCACGACATGGTAGTTCAGAACCAGATCAAGCGCACCTTGAGCCGAGAGTTGGATCGTTTGCACGCCGTGATGAGGCGGGAGAAGTTCGCCCACCGGACGGCGCTGGCGGACCGGGTCTGCTCGGAGTTTGGATTTCACGATGCCCGAGGGCGGGCGCAACGGAGCGGCTGCCTGAAGGCGCTCCGGGAGCTGGAGGCGGGCGGACGGATTCGTCTGCCGACGCCGCGACGGCGGGTGAAACATTGCGGGCCCCGAGGACTGGGCCGTGCGGTGCCGGAGCCGGTGGAAGTGCCCGAGACGGTGGACGGCGTGCGGGAGCTGGAGTTGATTCTGGTGGAGACGGGTCCGCAACGAGCGCTCTGGAACGAGTTGATGGCGCGAGAGCATCCACGGGGCGCGGGGCCGTTGGTGGGTGCTCAACTACGCTATCTGGTGGGCTCGGCGCACGGCTGGCTGGGGGGCTTGGGGTTCGGGGCGGCGGCGTTGCGGTTGCGGGACCGGGACCGCTGGATCGGATGGGATGAGGAACAACGCCGGGCGCACCTGCACCGGGTGGTGGGGCTGAGCCGGTTTCTGATCCGTCCGTCAGTGAGGTGTCGTAATCTGGCCTCCCGGGTGCTGGGGGAGGTGTTGCGGCGGCTGGGTCCGGAGTTCCAGGCGCGCTACGGCTACCGTCCCTGGCTGGTGGAGACCTTCGTGGAGACGGCTCGCCACGATGGGGCCAGTTTGCGCGCCACGAACTGGAGGGTTCTGGGGCAGACGCAGGGTCGAGGCCGGCAAGATCGGGCGCACCGGGGTGCGGAGACGAGCAAGGCGATCTATGGGTATGAGTTGTGCCGGGATTGGCGTCGGCGGTTGGGGGTGGGACCGGCGCCGAGGCGGGGAGTGGAACCGATGTCGGAGGGCGAGGGACTGGAGGGAGAGGGCTGGGCTCAGCAGGAGTTGGGCGGGGCGCCGCTGGGAGACCGGCGCTTGAGTCGGCGACTGGTGGAGAGTGCGCACCGTCAGGCGCAGGAGCCGGGGCGGGCGTTCACGGGAGTGGCGCGGGGCGATCCGGCGGCGGTCAAGGGATACTACCGGCTGATCGACCAGCCGGAAGCCTCGGCGGTGACGGTGTCCAACATCCTGGCCCCGCACCGGGAGCGGACCCGGCAGCGGATGCAGGGGCAGCGGACGGTGCTGTGCATCCAGGACGGGAGCGATCTGAACTTCACGCGGCACGGCCGGTGTGAGGGACTGGGGGTGATCGGGCGCAACCAGACGGGAGCGACGGCGCGGGGACTGCATCTGCACGCGACGCTGGTGGTGAGTGAGACGGGGCTGCCGCTGGGGGTGTTGCGGGCGAAGCTGGACGCGCCGAAGCCGGGACCGGTGGCCACGCGGAAAAAGAAGAAGACGTATCGCTGGATCGAGGGACTTCGGGACTGCGCCGAGGTGTCGCGGTCCCTCGACGGGGTGCGGGTGGTCAGCGTGGTGGACCGGGAGGCGGATTTTTTCGCACTGTTCGCCGAGCAACGAGCGTCTCCGGAGGTGGAGTTGCTGGTGCGTGCGAAGCAGGATCGGGTGCTGAAGAGGAAGACCCCGGCGAAGGCGGCCGGGAAAAGCGCGGATCCGGACCCGGAGCAGAAGCGGAAGCTGTTCGGGCGCCTGCGATCGGCGCCGGTGCGGGCCCGGATGCTGCTGGAGGTGAAGCGTCAGAGTGCGCGGATCAAGGCCAGCAAGCAGGCGGCCCGCCCGCGGCGGCTGGCGCGGGTGGCTCGGATGGAACTGCGCTACGAGACCCTGACGATTCCGGCGCCGCGCGGGAACCCAACCGGCATCCCGTCGCTGAGACTGTCGGTGGTGCACGCGCGGGAGGTCGCGCCGCCGGCGCAGGGGAAGCGCCTGGAATGGTTCCTGCTCACCACCCTGCCGGTGACCGATGTCGAGACGGCGCAGCAACTGCTGAGATGGTATGCGCTGCGCTGGCGGGTGGAGGATTATTTCCGGGTGCTCAAGACCGGATGCCGGGTACAACAGCTCCAGCACCAAACCGCCGAACGTCTGAAACGGGCCATCGCCATGCACGCCGTCATCGCCTGGCGGATCATGCTGATGACGCTGTTGGGGCGAGAGGACCCGGACCTGCCGGCGCAATTGTTGTTCTCGGATCTGGAAATTCGGGTCCTGGGGGCGTTTGCCGCGTCGCGAGGATTCCCAGCGCCGGAAGACCTGGGGGCGGCCGTGCTCGTGCTGGCCCGCCTGGGAGGATATCTGGCTCGTAAACACGACTCCCCACCTGGGCATCAACTGATGTGGCAGGGCTACGTCACGCTCTACGGCATGTGTCTGGGCTTCGCTTTACGAGAAGAAACATGAATGAAACCGGACGGCTAATTTGCCCTGTGCAATATGTGGGTAAAGGGCAGGGCTAGGAGCCTGCGCCGCAGAAATTGATCTACTGCGAAAGCGGTAGAATCGGTCCATATTTCCTCGATTTCTCGGCGAATAGAACAACTATGCACCTCAAAATCGAGAAAATCCGGCCTCGATTCCCCACTTTCTCGCTACGATCATTTCTACCGCGCAGACTCCTAGTAGTCAGAACAGGCAACAACTCCGAAGCAACTACCGCTCCCGGCTGGAAATGATGGGTCCACCCTGGAAGATACAATGGGTGTTCTTCGACGCGGTGGGAACCCTGTTTCGGGTCCGCGGTTCGGTCGGGGAAATCTACGGCCGGGAAGCGTCCCGCCACGGCTTCCGGGACGCCCGGGATCGGGCCGGGACCGGCCGCATCGACCGTGCCTTCAAGCGAGCCTTTCGGAAGGTTCAGACGGCGTCTCCCCTGGCCGAGAGATCCGGAGAAACCACCCAGAAGGAGTGGTGGAGGGAGGTGGTTCGCGAAACCTTCCGGGACCTGGGGCCATTCCCCCGGTTCGACAGTTTCTTCGAATCGGTCTTCGATCTCTTCGCCACGGACGCTGCCTGGGAACTGGAGCCAGGATGCCGGCGGATCCTGGGCCGCCTCAAGCTCCAGGGGCGAAACCTGGGTATCGTCTCCAACTTCGACAGCCGGATCGACTCTGTCCTGAAGGCGTTGGAAATCCGGCGATTCTTCGAGCTGGTTTCAGTTTCCTCCGAGTCACCTCATGCCAAACCTGAGGAAGCGATGTTCCGGATGGTGGTCCGGCAGGCCGGGTCCGTCCCGGGCCGGTGCCTCCATGTGGGAGACCATCCGGCGGAGGACTACGACGCGGGACGGGCGGCGGGTCTGCACGCTCTTCTTTACGATCCCGAACGACGTTGGGCGGGCCGCGCCGAGCACCGCGTGGAGGACTTGCAGGACATCATTTCATTTTTGCTATAGTGCGGCCTCTCGACGGTGCCGGGCTGGGCCGAACGGCCGGCGGAACAGGAGATCCTCAGTGACAGATCAGGTTATTCATGTAGCTCACAGTCCCGACAGCGACGATGCCTTCATGTTCTACGCGTTGGCCACCGGCGCCATGGACACGAGTGGACTCCAATTCGTGCACGAACTCAATGACATCGAGAGCCTGAATCAAGATGCCGAGGAGGGCCGATACGAGGTGACGGCTGTGAGCATCCATGCCTATGCCTATCTCGCCGATCGCTATGCCCTGCTGGACAGCGGCGCCAGCATGGGGGAAGGCTATGGGCCGGTTCTGGTCGCGCGGAAACCGTTCGGGGTGGAAGAGATCTCCTCGCTGCTGGTGGCGGTGCCGGGCGAGAAAACCTCCGCCCTGCTGGCCCTGAAGCTGTTGGAGCCCAATCTCCGATACCGGGTGATCGACTTCGACCAGATCATCCCCGCCGTTCAGGCCGGAGACGTGGATGCGGGTCTGATCATCCACGAGGGCCAACTGCTTTACGAAAGTCTGGGATTGCACTGCGTCGTGGACCTGGGCCGATGGTGGAACCAGAGTACCGGCCTTCCCCTTCCTCTGGGGGGGAACGTGATCCGAAGGGATCTGGGAAGCGAACGGATCCATCAGGTCAGCCGGCTCTTGAAGGAAAGCATCCGCTATGCCCTGGAACATCGGGACGAGGCCCTGGACTATGCTCTGAGTTTTGGCAGGGGGCTGGGCCGGCGCCAGGGCGACCAGTTCGTCGGGATGTACGTCAACCAGCGCACCCTGAGCTATGGCGAGGAAGGGCGCCGGGCGGTCCGCCTCTTCCTGGACCGCGGTTACTCCGCCGGCCTGATTCCCCACCGGCCGGACGTCGAGTTCGTGACCTGTTGACGGGAGGTCCTCACCACCCGGCAGATTCTTGACATCATCTCTCAGGCAATCTCATAATGCCGGCGAAAGTTGACTAAATCGGTAGGGATTGTGGAGATTCAATGAAGATCACTGCGCGAGCCGACTACGCCATCCTGGCCATCTTCGAACTGGCGCTGCACCCCGCAACCACTCGCGTGCAGGCCCGCGAGCTGGCCGGGAGTCAGGAAATTCCGTTGAGGTTCCTGGAGCAGATTCTGATTCAGCTCAAGAAAGCGGGCATGGTCGAGAGTGTCCGCGGAGCCGCGGGGGGATACAGTTTGGCCTGTCCGGCGAGGGAGATCAGTCTGGCGCGGATTCTGGAGGCGGTGGAGGGAGACGTCACTCTGCTGGATTCCAGAGTGAAGCCAAGTTGCGTCCTGTACAAAGTCTGGCAAGAGATCGAGCGGGAGTTCGTGGAAAAACTCGGATCCATCTCCATCGAGGATCTGGTTCGCCGCAAGATCCGGGATGACCGGGTTCTGGTTTACCATATCTGAGGAGCGTGTACGGGACTCATGGAAGTCGAGTTGGCAGTCGAGCCGAAAGAGAGTCTGCTGAGTCGGATTGGCAACACGCCGCTGGTTGAGATCCGGAGGATTCTGCCGCCGGGCCGGGTCCGCATCCTGGCGAAGCTGGAGGGATTCAACCCCGGTGGATCGGTCAAGGACCGGGCCGCCTACAACATGATCCGGACGGCGGAGGAGCGGGGGTTGCTGCGGCCGGGGCGCACGCTCATCGATTCCACCAGCGGCAACACCGGGATTGCCTACGCCATGATCGCAGCCGCCCGGGGTTACGATGTCCTGTTGGCCCTGCCCGCCAACGCCAGCATCGAACGGAAGAAGATTCTGCGGGCCTATGGGGCCAAGATTCGCCTGACCGATCCGCTGGAGGGTTCCGACGGGTCTATCCGGGAGATCCGCCGCCTCTACCAGGAGTCTCCGGAAGAGTATTTCTACCCGGACCAGTACAGCAATGACGCCAACTGGAGGGCCCACTACGAGACCACGGCATTGGAGATCTACCGGCAGACGAACGGCGGGATCACCCACTTCGTGGCGGGTCTGGGAACGAGTGGAACCTTCGTCGGATCGACCCGCCGGCTCAAGGAGCTGAATCCGCGGATTCAGGCCATCTCCTTCATGCCCGATTCTCCCTTCCACGGCCTGGAGGGTCTCAAGCACATGCCCACGGCGCTGGTCCCCTCCATCTACGATCCAAATCTGGCCGACCTGAATATGGAGATATCCACCGAAGCAGGACAGCAGATGGTCCTGAGGTTGGCCCGGGAGGAGGGTATCTTCGCGGGGATCTCCGCGGGAGCGGCCATGGCTGGGGCGCTCGAGGTCGCCCGCAACCTGGATCACGGCGTCATCGTAGCCATATTCCCGGATGCGGGAGACAAATACCTCTCAGAGGCGTTCTGGGAGAGTGCTTGATGCTCTATTTGAAACCGGAGGACCTGGGGCGCATCAAGACTATTGCCGAGAAGACCTATCCTCACGAGTGCTGCGGACTCCTGGTCGGTTCGGCGGGCGACGGGTTCAAGCGGGTTTCCCGGGTGGTGGAGGCTCAGAACCAGAGAAGCGACAGTGCTGCCAATCGATACCTGATCGCCCCCGAGTTTCTGCTGGAGTGGTATAAGCGACTGCGGGGAGGCGAGTTGGAGATTCTGGGTTATTTTCACAGTCACCCGGACGTCCCGGCCCGCCCGTCCGAATATGATCGGGACCATGCTTGGCCCTGGTACTCGTACCTGATCGCGTCGGTGCGCCAGGGTAAGACGGCGGAAATATTATCCTGGCTCTTGATGGAAGACCGTTCCGGCTTCGAGCCGGAAGAATGGAAATTGGAACCCCAGGGAGATTAAGATCTGTTCGTTTCCGACTAGGAGGAAAGCCATGGCTGTCAAGGTGTTCATTCCCACTCCCCTGAGGCCTCATGTGGGCAACCGGGAGTCTTTGGAGTTGGAGGGAGCCACCATACGGGAGGTTCTGCAGAGCCTCACCGAGCAACACGGTACGCTTCGCAAGCACCTCTATACCCCTCAGGGCCGTCTGAGGAACTTCGTCAACGTTTACCTGAACGACGAAGACATTCGATACCTGCAGAGGGAAGACACGGCCGTCAGCGACGGCGATACGGTGAGCATCGTGCCCTCCATCGCCGGTGGCAGCGTAGTTGCCACGCCGCCCGGCCAGCTCACCCACGACGAGATTCGGCGGTACAGCCGTCACCTGATCATGCCCGAGGTGGGCCTGGAGGGACAGCGGAAGCTGAAGCAGGCCAGCGTCCTGTGCATCGGCGCAGGCGGTCTGGGGTCACCCCTGGCCATGTACCTGGCGGCGGCCGGAGTCGGCCGCCTCGGTCTCGTGGATTTCGACGTGGTGGACGAGAGCAATCTGCAGCGGCAGATTCTCCATGGAACCAGCGACGTGGGACGGCCCAAGCTAGTGTCGGCACAAGAGACTCTGGCTCAGATCAACCCCCACGTCCAGGTGGAGACCCACCAGCTACGCCTCAGTTCCGAGAACGCGCTCGGCCTGTTCCGGTACTACGACGTCGTGGCCGACGGAACCGACAACTTTCCCACCCGATATCTGGTCAATGACGCCTGTGTGCTGAGCGGAAAACCGAACGTCTACGCCAGCATCTTCAGGTTCGAGGGTCAGGCCTCGGTCTTCGCTCTCCCGGACGGACCCTGCTATCGCTGCCTCTACCCGGAGCCGCCACCCCCGGGCCTGGTGCCCTCCTGCGCCGAGGGGGGAGTCCTGGGGATTCTTCCGGGACTCGTGGGGATCATTCAGGCGACCGAAGTCGTGAAGCTGATCTTGGAGCAGGGCGATCCCCTGATGGGCCGCCTGCTCCTTTTCGACGCCTTGGGCATGAAGTTCCGGGAGCTGAAGCTGCGTAGAGATCCGGAATGCCCCGTCTGCGGGGACGAACCCACCTTGCACGAGCTCATCGACTACGAACAGTTCTGCGGCATCGAGCCCGAGTCGGCCACATCGGTGGAGGAAGTGACGGCGGTGGAGTTGAAGCAGGAATTGGACCGGGGTGACGACGTCTTCATTCTGGACGTGCGCAACCCGCCCGAATACGAGATCTGCCGAATCGACGGGGCCCACCTGATCCCCTTGGGCGATCTGCTCAACCGGCTGAACGAACTGGACACCTCCCGGGAGATCGTGGCCCAGTGCCGATCAGGCGCCCGGAGCGCACAGGCCGTTCAACTTTTGCGTCAGGCCGGTTTCCGGAAGGTTCGGAACCTGGAGGGCGGAATCCTGGCCTGGGCCCAGGACGTGGATCCTTCGGTCCCGGCGTATTAAACCGTCGGATAACCCACGCCGTGTCCGGCTCGCCGGAGGCGATCCACCTGCTCCGGCAGGTTGACGTTGGTCACCACGCCCGCGTCCACCACGGGCACCAGCAACTGGGAGCTCAATCGGTGCCTGACCACCCAGCGCGCCCCCTGGTTCAACGGGGCTTGCTTCAACTCGGCAAAGAACCGGTGCGGAAAGAGCACCGGGTGTCCCTTTTTCCCGCGGTGCCGGGGAATCAGGATGCAGGCGGGACACCGAAAATGTTCTCGGAGAAGGGCATGAAGGGTGGACGTGGCCACGAGGGGGTGGTCCACCGGATGCACCAGCACGCCGTCGTAGCCGTCGAGTCTCTCCAGAACCAGAAGGAGGCTGGAGAGAGGACCCCGATCCGGTTCCGGGTTGACCAGGACCTGCGCTCCCGTCAGGTCCAGCCGGCTCCGGATCTGGCGATGCTGCCGTCCCAGCACCACCCAGGAGTCCGACCCGAGGGTCAGGTGGCGGTCGAGAATGTGTTGCAGAAAGGCTTTGCCTCCCAGTGGCACCAAGGCCTTGGGGCGCCCCATACGGCGGGAGTCGCCTGCGGCCAGAATCACGGAGGCGACCCGGTTCAGCATTGGATGGTAGTATAGTAGTCCGTGGTGAAAGTCGTCACGGCATTCGACCGTCCCTGCATCCCGGCGGACTGCGTTGCGACTCGGTCACATACTCCCGGTATGCTCCCTCATCGCGCCTGGTCCGGCGGGCGCAGGAACGGTCTCGGTGCTCGCGGGACTTTCACCACGGACTACTAGACGAAGCGGGAGCACCGGCAGGACATGTCCATCAGCATCACAGAGGCAGCGGCAGAGAAGATCAAGCAGGGCCTTCAACAGGAGGGGCTCATCCGAGGTGGACTTCGCCTGGGAGTCCGCGGAGGGGGATGTTCCGGACTGAGCTACGTCATGCGATTCGAGGAGGAGAAGAGACCGGGCGACCGGATCTTCGAGGACTACGGCGTGCAGGTCTTTGTGGACATGAAGAGCTATCTGTTCCTCAAGGGCATGGGACTGGACTGGCGCGGATCAATGATGCAGCAGGGGTTCACCTTCGTGAATCCCAACGCCAGCCGAACCTGTAGCTGCGGCCAGTCCTTCGGCATCTGACCCGCCGGGCCGCCTCCGGACCCGACTGGCGCTTCTGATCGCGAGCCGCCGGTCGGAAGATCAAGCGGGCCGGACCATGGTCACGGCCACTTCCCTCAGTTTCGCCTTCAGTTCTTCAGGTCGTTTCCTGACCGTCACCTGAACTCGAAAAATAGGGTTCTCCTCCAGCAGACGCCGGCAGAGGGTCCGGACCAGCGCCTCCACCAGACGGTACTCCCTCTCGGCAGCGATGGCCTGCACCCGGTCCACGACCGTCACGTAGTCCACCGTCAGATCGATGGCGTCGCTATTGCCGGCCGCTTCCAGGTCCAGGCTCAGATCCAGGTCGACCCGGATCGATTGGGGCCGCGCCCGCTCCTCGGGGGTCACTCCGATGCGGGACCGGCACTCGATGTCTTGTAGACGTAGGCTATCCATTCCTGACGTCACATGTGAACCGCCGTGGCGAGCAGGCAGCCAGGGGCGATCGAACGAGAAGGGCAACCGCACCGGGTTGCGATTGAGTCGCCGCGCCATGTCCGGCGTGCATTCCCGGTTTCGGTGTCACGCGGGACTCTCACCAGCGGGGCGAGTTTACTCGATTCTCCGGGGCGAGTATATTGTGCCCCCTAAGGAGGGCGCCATGGGTATCGGTCGCGGAGTCGAGATCCAATATCTGGGTCACAGTACGTTCCTGTTCACGTCACCGTCCGGACGGAAGGTGCTGATCGATCCCTGGACCGATCACAACCCGGCCTGTCCCAAGGAGGCGGCACAGATCGACTCGCTGGACGTCATCTTGGTGACCCACGGGCATTTCGATCATATTCAGGATGCCGTCAGCTTGGCCACACGGCTGGAGCCCCAGGTCGTCTGCATCTTGGAAATTGGGAACTGGCTGGAAAAGCAGGGGGTCTCCAACATTGTGGCCATGAACAAGGGCGGAACCGTGACCGTGGGGGATCTTCGGGTCACCATGGTGGACGCACGGCACAGTTCCGGGATCATGGGTGCCGACGGCAACATGATCGAGGGCGGAGAGCCCGCCGGGTACGTCGTGGAGTTCGAGAACGGCCTGCGCATCTATTTCGCCGGCGACACCTGTGTCTTCGGCGACATGAAGATCATCGCCGAGATCTACCAGCCCGAGCTGATCTTCCTGCCTATCGGAGACCACTTCACCATGGGTCCCGTGGAGGCGGCCTATGCCTGCCGGCTGATGAACGCCCGGAAGGTGATTCCCATGCACTACGGGACCTTTCCCATCCTCACCGGCACCCCGGCAGAGTTGGCCCGTCTGACCCGGGATCTGGGGACCGAGGTCTTCGCCATGAGCCCTGGCGAGACGCTTTAGCCATCGAAGGCGCCGTGATGGCCCAAGCGCGGACGGCTCCGGATGTGGGCGGATCCCTCGGCGCATTCCCGACTTCGACTGCAAATGAATCCTGAAAGTCGGAAACAGTACCAATCAGTCAGTACCGGCGTCGGATGGCGGCACCTGTCCCGCCGGGGCCAACTTCGGGTGACCGGAGCGGACCGGATCCGATTCCTCCATTCCATGATCAGCAACGACGTCGAGGGCCTGGAGGACTACCAGGGCCGGTATGGGACCTTCTTGACCGCCCGCGGCAAGATGGTTGCGGACTTCTACTACTACCGGCTGCCCCAAATGGTCCTTATGGACCTGGAGTCGTCCCTGGCCGAGCGGACCCGGAAGGCGCTGGAGGCCTACGTCATCATGGACGAGGTGGAGCTGTCGCTCAGCGACCAATTCAGCCACTTCTCACTCCAGGGTCCGAGGACAGGAGATCTGGTCCGGGCGCTGCTTCCAGCCGAGATCCCGGCCCGGCCTCTTCATGTCGTGGAGACGGATTGGGACGGAGACTCCGCCTTGTTGATCCACAAATCGGACATCGGGGCGGCAGGCTGCGAAATTCTGGTGCCGCGGAAGACCGGTTCCTCCATGAGCCGAGCCTTGTCGGAGTGGAATGGATCGTTTCCCGTCCGGAGGCTGGATCCCGAGGTCTGGAATCTGCTTCGAATCGAGGCCGCCATTCCGCAATTCGGCGTGGACATGGACGAGGGCAACTACCCTATGGAGGCCCGGCTGGACTCGGCCATCAGCCTGACCAAGGGATGCTATCTGGGGCAGGAGGTCGTGGCCAAGGCCACCCACATCGGAGGCGTCGGAAGGTTTCTCATGGGCTTGGTCCTGGATGGAGAAGTGCCTCCGGAGCCGGGAGCTCGGGTCCTGAGTCCCGAAGGCAAGGCCATCGGTTCGGTGACCAGCGCCGTGCTCTCACCGCGTCTGAACGGACCCATTGCCCTGGGGTATGTGAGGCGGGCTTTTGCCCGTCCGGGACAGATTCTTGGCGTGCAGTCGGGTCCGGAGAGTCAGATCCAGGCCCGGGTCGTGGATCGCTTTACGAGTGAGGAAGCGTGACTGAGGCGAGCGATCCGGACAAGCTCACCCGAATCGCCCGCATGGACCTGAGGGAGATTGAAGAGGAGTTCGTCTCCCTGGCCGACATGCAGCGCCGCATCATGCCCGATCCGGGGCGGGTGACGGCCTATGCCGACTACGACATCTTCGGCATGACCCTCCCCACCGCCGTCGTCGGAGGGGATTTTTACGATTTCATCAATCTGGAAGGGCGGTTCGGTCTCAAGGGCCGTTTCGGCGTCGTCATTGCCGATGCCGCCGGTCACGGTCTGGTGGCGGCGATGCTGATCCGGGACTTCAACACGGCCCTCTATACGGCCATCGCCTTCGAGGCGGCCTACGCCCAGGATACGACCTCTCTACTCTTTTCCAAGATCAATCGCCGCATGTTCCGGTCGTCCCGGACCGATCAATTCATCTCCGCGTTCTACGGGGAAGTTCACGTAGACGGCGTCGTCCGCTACATCAACGCCGGCCATTTCAGTCCCCTGATCCTGAAACGGGATCGAATCGAAACCCTGGACGTGGGCGGCCTGGTCCTGGGGGCATTTTGGACTCCACCCATCGAGTATCGGATCGGCGAGACGCGTATGGAGCTGGATGACGTGCTCCTCGGTTACACCGATGGCATCATCGAGACTCGGAACGGGGAGGGAAGGGAATACGGGTTCGAGGCCCTTCGAAAGCTGGCGTGGGCCAACCGGCACCGCTCCGCCAAGGAGATCTGCGACACCATCATGGCGGATGTTGCGGCCTTCGACGGTGCCGATCGACAGTACGACGATCGGACCATCATCGCCATCAAGAAAGACCCCTCCAAAGGTTTCGCTGAAGCCAATCTCGACTAAGAGTGGACTGATCCCAAGTCGAAAGAGGACTGCCGTCGCAGGTTGCCCGAACCTCGGAGTCTGCGCGGTAGAAATGATCGTAGCGAGAAAGTGGGGAATCGAGGCCAGATTTTCTCGATTTGGAGGTGCATAGTTGTTCTATTCGCCGAGAAATCGAGGAAATATGGACCGATTCTACCGCTTTCGCAGTAGATCAATTTCTGCGGCGCAGGCTCCTCGGTGAAATTGATGAAGGGAACGATGGAGACTTCCTTATCCTTCATCCGCACCCGGAAGCGGAATCTCGTTTGGACCCGGATGCAGGTGCTGCCGTTGATAATTCAGAGCGCCGCCCTCGACAAGTCTGTCAAGGACGGTCTTGAAGCTTGATCGAATACCCGGCCCGACCCTTTTGAACCCGAATAGCCGGGCCGCCTCGTTGATGGCACCGGTTTTGTCGATGCCATGGCTGGCTCGGACCGCGTGTATTAGAGCGGTGCCGATTTCCTGCGGTGAGATCAGATCGATCTTGCGCATCGCAGGTGGCAGGCGGTCCCGGCGCCGAAGTGGAACCTGTTTGTGGTCGCGACGCCACAGGAAGTTGTCCATCCGGTAAATCTTTCCGTCGCGGACGGCTTCGTCAGCAGTAGTCTGAATTCGATTTCGAATTCGGCGGCCGACCCGCTTCACACCGGCCGCGGTGGCAATTCGGCGCGCGACCTCTTGCAGGTGCACCGGACTCTCCACGTGAACTACCTGGAGAATCCAATTCATCAAATGCTCGGACCACACTTCATGGAATTCCTGACCCATTAGGCGGACCCCTGGGTTTGCCAGGAGGTATGGACCAGCAACCTGCTGTGTAGCCTCCGGGACCTGAACGCGGGAAATTGGAGCCGCGTGACTCCGGGGTCTCTCGGGAGCCGGTTCGCTGAAGGAATCGTCCAGCTTGGCCCGCCGGATCGCATCTTCGACCTTTTCCATCTCCCGCTCGGGGTGATGGAACCAGTCGGTGCTCCAGATACGATGGATGGTCCAGCCCAAGCCCTCGAGTACCTGCTGCCGGAGGCGGTCTCGATCGCGAGCCGAGCGCGCGCTGTGGTAAGTGGCCCCGTCGCATTCGATTCCCAGCAGATAACGTCCCGGGCGATTCCGGTCGACGATCGCCAGGTCCACGAAGAATCCGCTCGATCCGATCTGGTGTTCGACGGAATGGCCGCGCGCTTTCAATCTCGAGGCGATCGCCTCCTCAAACAAGGAATCGGCCTCCCGCCCTGATGCTCGCGGGACTTCAAGGATTCCGGTCGCGGCATACTTCAGAAACGTCTGGAGAGCCTGGACGCCGCGAGCGTTGGTTCGCCTCAGGTCCAAGTCGTCGGCGTTGAAGTTCGAGTAGACGACGCAAACCCGGCGAGCGCGCGTAATGAGCACGTTCAGGCGCCGCTCGCCACCGTCCTGGTTGAGAGGTCCAAAATTCATCGGCATGCGCCCGTCCTCGGTCTTGCCGTAGCCGACGCTGATGAAGATCATATCCCGTTCGTCCCCCTGGACGTTCTCCAGGTTCTTGACGAAAAAAGGCTCATCCGGGTGCTTGGCGAAAAATGATTCTTGGGAGGGATCCTGGCGGCGGAGAATTTCCAGTTCATCCTCGATCCTTCGGGCCTGCGAAATGCTGAACGCGGCGACTCCCAGCGTCAGATCGGGCTGAGTTCGCGCGTGTTCCATGACCGCTCCGGCTACTGTACGGGCTTCGCCTGGATTGAAACTCCGCCCGGCGCCCCGCTCGTAGTAATTGTCGGGGCCGCACCGAAACTGGAGTCCGACCTTCTTCCGCTGCGCGTCCGGACTCGGAAAAATCACCAGCCGATTCTCGTAGAACTCATGGTTCGAGACGGTGATCAACGATTCATGACGGCTTCGGTAGTGCCAGCGAAGCATCCGCTCCGGAGCTCCTTGAGCGGCGAACAGTCCCAGAATGCTCTCGATGTCGCTCGTTGCAAACTGATCCTCGTCTTCCTCCCCCTCGACTATCCGTTCGAAGAAACGAGTGGGCGGAAGCTGCTTGCTGTCACCCACGACAATCGAATGTCGGCCGCGGCGGATGGCGCCCATAGCTTCAACCGGCTTGACCTGGCTGGCCTCGTCGAAAATGACGAGATCGAACCGGACCGATTCCGGAGGTATGAACTTCGCCACCGAGAGCGGACTCATCATGAAGATCGGTTTGACCTGTTGGATCGCGTTTCCGGCCTTGGCCATGAGTTTCCGCAGGGGAAGATGCCTTCTCTTTTTCTCGAACTCACGCTTCAGAACACCGAGTTGCCCGCCGCCATGATGACGAGGAAGCCGCCCCCAATGAGCTTGAGCGACGAGAGCCCGATTGTGCTGGAAAAAATCGGTATCCAGCTTGCAGAATTGTTCGATGAACTTCTGATGCGTGCCCCCGTCGAATTCGCTCAATACCGGACGTTCTCGGAAGGCTGCCTCGATCAGAGCGACCAACCAGCTACGCTCGAACAGATCGACCAGATGAACTCCAGCTTGGCTCCAGGAAATTGCGGTATCGATCACTTCTTTCAGTCCGGCGTCGACCAACCGCTTCTCGGTGGTATTGAATCGGACGATTTCGCGAAGAGAGTTGAGCTGGTTCCGGGCGGCATCGAGCCAGATCTCCATATCGGAGAATCGGTGCTCGGCCAGTGCGATTCCTTTGGGGGAGCGCGAAGGGTTCAGCTCCAGGATCTCAGCCACGGTTGCAAGGGCAGCAGAGAGGATTCCCGCGTCACCAGTGCAGGTCTCAACCAAGTGTTTCAGTTCCTCGCGGTCCAGATCTCGGTCGAGCAGTTCGTGGACTCGTTCATCGACGGCGTCCCCCGCTTTCTCGCGGTAGAGAACGAGAAGCCAGTTCATCACTTCGCTGAGTTGACGATTCCTTGCGGGATTCCGATCCAGTCTGAATCCCGGGAAGAGATGGGGGAGAAGGGTTGAGTCTTCGATCCGTTTTCGAAGGCGCTGCTCGCGAAGAATCGCCTCGACGATTTTCACCTGAGACGATCCCTCGGAAGGGAGATCGCTCCGGCAAAGGACTTGCAAACCGTTGCGGGCCGCGCGGTACTTGCCGGAGAGAAACCGCCACCATTTGTCACCACACTCGACTAGAGGCCGGCGGTAACTCAAGACGTTCTGGTCCCAGGCTTCAGGAACAAGGAGGGACTCGTATCGGGACCGAATCTCGGAAACCTCGAGTAATTCCCGGGCGGTTTCCTCGATCTCGTCGTGCCGGAACTTCCAATCAGGATGGCGATGATCGACGTTCATGAGGTCCGGACGTTCGGTGGCACGCAAAACCGTGCGGGTCAGTCTTGCCACCTTCTCCAGGTCCGGCTCCAGATCGTCCAATCGCGCGGATTTCTGTAGGGTCACGACCGATCCACGGAGCTTGCGGAGCGCATCGGCGGCGTTCCGGAGTGCCGTCAAGATCCTCAATCGTTCCGTCGGCAGGTACGATGTCCGAGTACTTTCCCAGAAAATGTGCTCTCGGGGCTTGCCGATGGCACTCACCGACTCCTGAAGCTCCGCCACGAACTCCTGCAACAGCAAGAATTCGCGCCGCCCACAAGAGGCCACGACGCCACCGGAGAGAAGTGGCCAGGCGGTTCCGGCATCCAATTCCTCGAACCGGGACAGTTTTCCGATGACTTCGTGGGGAGTGAAGCCGCTTTGGCCAATGGGTGTATTGACTGCGGTCGAATACCCATCGAGCCGTTTTCTCCGCCTCTCCATCAGCAGCCGGTCTTCCGTCACATCCTTGATCTGGGGTTTCCCCAAATGAAGCGTGCGCCTCAGTTCATCGACGACGGCCTTCTTGTTGGCGGTATGGCTGTGCAACTCGAGGCAGGCGTCCCCGATGTGAACGCTGTCGAGTCTCCGCTTCACGACTTCGAGAGCCGCCATCTTCTCGGCGACGAACAGCACCTTTTTGTCCTGGGCGATCGCTTCGGCGATCAGATTGGTGATGGTCTGCGACTTGCCGGTTCCGGGTGGGCCTTGGATGACCAGGTTGCGGCCCTTCATGGCATCGATGACGGCGAGAGTCTGTGAACTGTCGGAATCGAGGATCTGGTGGGCATCCGGAGCGGTCAAGCGGGGGTCGAGACCCTCTTCTTCGATGTCGTCGGGTGCACCGTTTCGGAAGCCGTCCGGGCTCAGAAGAGCTTCAACGACAGGATGATCCGACGGTGGCGCATCTTCTGGCCACGATGCCGGGTCCAAATCCTTGTAGATCAGCAACTTGCTGAAGGAGAAAAAGCCCAGGAAGATGGCGTTGGCGTCAACCGTCCACCTCTCCTTTCCGGAAATCGCAGCGCGGACCTTTTGAAAATAGTCGTTGACGTCAAGGTCTTCCGCATCCGGGAGTTCCGGCAGCCGGATATCGAAGTCTGCTTTCAGCTTGGCTTCCAGGGAGAGATTAGCCCCGATCTCTTCGCCGGTGTAGCCAAGCCGGTAGCGTGCTCGGACGCTGGTGCGCGCCAGCTTCACCGGAACCAGGATCAGAGGAGCGATGCGGGGTAATTCGCTCGATTCGGATTCGGACCAGTTGAGGGTGCCGAGAGCGAGAAAGAGAATGTTGACGCCTTGCTCTTCGATGGAAGTGTGGGCCGCCCTGAAAGTGTTTTTGAGCCGGATTTCCAAATGGGTTGCCGAGTAGGGTGTCTGGAGCTGGTTGTCGACGTGATGAGCCGCCGGCTCGGCGGAAGGGTCCTCGTATTCAGTGATCGAGGACAGCAGTGCCCGGGGAATCACCGCTTCAAGCGACTCGTCTTCCCCACTCGAACCCGTCGGCAGAAAATACATCAGACGTTCATCCCGGGCGATGATCCTGAAGATCTCCCTTGGGATCTCGCCGGTGATGGTCAGTCCGCGGGTCTTGGACGGGCGAAAATTAAGGAGGGGATTGCGGAGGGTGAGGTCAAGGAGGTCCCGCCGAGAGCGGTCAAGGCGCGCTGCGACAGAGGGAGAAGCACTCATCGTCTGGTGGAGGCACGCTCCATCGGTTGGCTCCTACGATAGGCAAACTGCTGCCGGCATCTCCAGAACTTCATACATTGCTGACGAGCGGCTACGAGACCAGGTCCCGCACGGCCTCGATGATGGCGCGGGCGCCGATGCCGTGGTTGTCCATCAACTCGCCTGAGGGTCCGGACCGGGGCAGGTCGGTCACGGCCAGCTTCCGGTAGCGGTACTGCTGTCCCGCCAGGGCGTCCACGACGGCGTCTCCCAGGCCTCCGTCGGCGTAGTGGTCCTCCACGGTGACGATGGCGCCGGTCTCCCGTGCCGCCCGCGTCAGGGTCTCGGAATCGACCGGCTTGACCGAGTACAGGTCGATGACCCGGATGCCGATGCCCTCCTCCTGCAGCTGCCGGTGGGCCTTGAGTGCTTCGTGAAGGGTGATTCCGGCGGCCACCACCGTGGCCCGGTCCGAAGGGCTGGTGCGAACCGTCTTGGACCCGCCCCGGATGAAGGCCTCCGCAGAGTCGTAGAGGCAGGCGGTCTTGGGACGGGTGGTTCGAATATAGACGATGCCCGGAGTCTGGGAGGCCACCTCGACCAGGCGCTCGGTGGAGACGGCGTCGCTGGGATAGAAGACCGTGGATCCTTGAATGGCCCGCATCATGGCCAGATCCTCCAGGCCCATTTGAGAGGGGCCGTCCTCACCGATGGAGACGCCGGCATGGGAGCCGCAGAGCTTGAGGTTGCTCTGGGAGATGGCCGCCATCCGAATCAGGTCGTAGGCACGGGTCATGAAGGCGGCGAAGGTTGAGGCGAATGGAATCTTGCCCACGGCGCCCATTCCCACTGCCGCCCCGACCATGGCCTGCTCCGCGATGAAGCACTCGAAGAACCGGTCCGGGTGACGTTCCATGAACCGCAGCGAGTAGGTGGAGTTCTTGGTATCGCCGTCCAGAGCCACCACCCGGGGATTGGCGTTTCCCAGCTTCTGCAGGCCGGTCCCGTATGCGACGCGGGTAGCCACCTGATCCTGATCGGTGTAGCCGGGAGGCTCCATCTTCGAGGTCCCGTCGGCATCCGAGTCCCCGGAATCCCCGTTTGAGGCCGGAAGCGCCACACGGAGAGACGGGTCCGCGGGCACGTCGGGACCCAGCTCCTCCAGCGCCCGGTCCAGATCTGCACCCCGGGAAATCGGTTTCCCGTGCCACCCGTCCCTGTCCTCCATGAAGGAGACTCCCTTCCCCTTGAGGGTGCGGGCGACGATGACCGAGGGTTTTCCGGTCTGGTTGCACGCGTCCTGAAGTGCGGCGGCGATCTCCTCCACGTCGTGGCCGTCCACGGCCGACGCGTGCCAGCCGAAGGCTCGAAAACGCTCGCAGTAGCCGTTCACGTCGTGGCCGTACATGGTGTCCTGGCTCTGGCCATACCCGTTCACGTCCACCACGCCGATGAGATTGTCCAGCCCGTAGAATCCAGCCAGGGCGGCCGCTTCCCACACTGCCCCCTCGGCCGTCTCTCCGTCTCCCATGAGGACATAGACCCGGTTTCCCGCCGGGCTGTTCCTGAGGGCCAGCGCCATGCCCACGCCGATGGCCAGTCCCTGACCCAGAGAACCGGTACCGACGTCCACCCACGG
This sequence comes from Acidobacteriota bacterium, assembly GCA_965263035.1. Classification (GTDB taxonomy): domain Bacteria; phylum Acidobacteriota; class UBA6911; order RPQK01; family JAJDTT01; genus JAJDTT01. Next base: position 184,398 of record OZ253580.1, on the reverse strand, counting down.
ACTTCGCGGGGTGGGATGCCCCTCCAACTCGCTGTCGATCCGCCTCAGTGTGAGCAGCTTCTCGACCGGAAAGGCTCCGCCTTCGGCCAAGGCCGCGTAAAGGACCGGTGCGGCATGTCCCTTGGAAAGCACGAAGCGGTCATTCGCCGGATGATCCGGCCGGGTGAGATCGAAGCGCAGGAACTGGAAGAAGATGGTGGAGACCAGATCGGCACAGGAAAAGCAGGAAGTGGGGTGTCCCGAACCGGCCTCGGTGGTGGAGACCAGGGAGTGGCGCCGCAAACGGTTGGCCATCACCTGAAGGGATCGGATTCGGTCTGGAGTGACTACAGGAGAATCTGGATTTGATGTCATGGCTGTCCTGTGATGTCTGAGTCTTCGAAACTATGGATTCGCCGTCGGCCCCGGACGGCAACAGTATCTCTCCGGGGGATGACGCCAGTTTAACCCCCGGCTCACGGTCCGGACCAGGAAACGGGGGCAAATTGACCGAGTCTTCACGACTCCGCACAGGCTGTTACCCACCGAGGGTGATCATTTCGATCTTCCGATGATCTTCCCGATGGTAACCGCCGGTGCGAATCTGTTGCCAGCGACGATCGGAAAACCGGTCCTCCCGAACGGACCAGACCTGCTCCAGGAAAGAGCGGATCTCGACGTCGGAGCAACCGCCTCGGAGGAGGCGCTTCAGGTCATGGCCCTGGGAGGCGAACAGGCAGGTGACCATCTGCCCGTCGGCCGTCAGCCGGACCCGGCTGCAGGTGGAACAGAACGGTTCGGTCACCGACCCGATGATTCCGATCTGTCCGGCGCCGTCCAGGAAGCGGTAGTTGACGGCGGGTGCGCGGCTCTCCTCCCGTCCCACGGCCTCCAGGGGGTGCCGGGATTGGATCCGATCCAGGATCTCCTGTTTGGTGACGGTCCTCTCGAGACTCCAGTCGTTGGCGTTTCCCACGTCCATGTATTCGATGAACCTGGCTTGGAGACCGTGCTCGCGCGAATACTCCACCAGGTCCAGGATCTCGTCCTCGTTGATGCCTCGGATCACGACCGTGTTGATCTTGATCGGCGTCATTCCCGTGTCCCGGGCGGCCAGGATCCCTTCCAGAACGTCGTCCAGCCGTCCCCGCTTGGTGATGGTCCTGAACTTCTCCGGGTCCAGCGTGTCCAGGCTGACGTTGATCCGCCGCAGCCCCGCCCGTTTCAACGCTGGAGCGGACCGCGCCAAAAACGAGCCGTTGGTGGTGAGACTCAGGTCCGCCAAGCCCCCGATTCCAGACAGGTCCCGAAGCAGCCGATCCAGATCGCGCCGGACCAGGGGCTCGCCTCCCGTAATCCTGATTCTCCTGACGCCCAGGTCGACGGAGAGGCGGGCCAGGCGGACGATCTCTTCGAAGGTCAGCAACTCCCGCTTCTCGATCCAGACGTACTGGTCCAGCGGCATGCAGTACCGGCAGCGGTAGTTGCACCGGTCCGTCACCGAAATTCGCAGATCCTTCATGGGTCTGCGAAATACGTCGGTCGTCTCCATGCCGCTCATTATCTAACCTAGGAGTCTGCGCGGTAGAAATGATCGTAGCGAGAAAGTGGGGAATCGAGGCCAGATTTTCTCGATTTTGAGGTGCATAGTTGTTCTATTCGCCGAGAAATCGGGGAAATATGGACCGATTTTACCACTTTCGCAGTAGATCAATTTCTGCGGCGCAGGCTCCCTAGGACGGAGGCGCTTCAAGGAAGGCCCGAACCGGCGTCGCAGAATACGGACGGCAGATCGAAATGCTTAGAGCAGGAACGGGTTCAGACGTGAAAAGACTCGCCACAGCCGCAGGAGCCGGTGACGTTGGGATTCTTGAATTGAAACCCGGCGGCTTGAGTCGTCTCGACGTAGTCGATCTCGGTCCCGTCCAGGTAGAGCATGCTCTGAGGATCCACGAAGACCTTGAAGCCGTCGATCTCCACGACGTCATCGCCCTCGCGGCTCTGCGGCTCCAGGTTCATGGTGTATTGGAAGCCGGAGCAGCCCCCACCCACCACCGCTACCCGGAGACCGGCAAACCCCTTAGTCTGTTCCGAGATGACCTTCTGGACCTGGTTCACTGCCTCGTTCGTCAGGGTAATCATGAGAATTGGCCTCCTGCTTGGTGATTCTACGCGGGCGCGCCACCGACTTCAAACCGCCTGAGGGTCAGAGGTGGAACAATACTGGACCGAATTTCTCAGCGGGTCGTCGCCACGGGCCGCCACCAGGGCCGAGCCTATTTTCTGGACTCCCGGACCAACTCTTCCAGGACCTGCTTCAGCCTTTCCTGTTCCTCTCCGTAGCCGGCCCAATTTCCCTCGCGCAGGTATTTCTGACCCTGACTGAAGTGCTGCAGAGCCCGGACCATCAGAGGGCTGTCGCGTCCCGGTTCGACCTTCGCATTCGGGGAAAATGCCTCGGCGGCTTGCGCCCGGAATACTCCGGGCGCCTCGTCGGGCCAGATGGCGGCTGCCAGGGCTTCATCCAGCGTTTCCCCGAGAGCCACGCGGTTCTCGAACACCACGATGATCCGGGTCAACTCGGGGATCATGTTCTTTTCCGCCTGCAGGTACAGAGGCTCGACGTAGAGCAGGGTCCCCTCGATGGGAATCACCAGAAGGTTGCCGCGGATCACCTCCGATCCTTGCTGACTCCAGAGGGTCAGAAGGGGGGAAATGGTCGGGTCCTGGTCGATGCGGGCTTCGATTTGGAGAGGTCCGTAGCGCAGCTCCTGCTTGGGAAACTGGTAGAGAACCAGGGTCCCGTAGTGTTCCCCGTCCGACCGGGCCGCCAACCATGAGATCATGTTGTTCTTGTTTCGGGGGGTGTAGGGCACCAGAAGGATGAACTCCTCCTCCTGAGATTCGGGCAGTCTCATGATCACGTAGTAGCTCTCCATGACCTGCTCCTGGTCCCGGTAGATCTCGGTGGGGATGTCCCACATGTCTTCCTTGTTGTAGAAGACGCCGGTGTCCCGCATGTGATAGGTGCGGAACATCTCCCGCTGAACGTTGAAGAGGACCTCGGGATACCGCAGGTGCAGGCGCAGACCCTCGGGCATCGTCTCCAGCGGCCGAAAAGTGGACGGAAAGATGGCGGAGTAGACCTGAATCAGGGGGTCCTCCGGGTCTGAGACGTAAAAGGTCACGTCTCCCAGATAAGCGTCGACCACGACTTTCAGGGAATTGCGGATGTAGTTGATCCCGCGGCGGGTCGGCTCCGAATAGGGATAGCGGCTGGTGGAGGTGTAGCCGTCCTGAATCCAGAAGAGGCGGCCCTCGTGGATCACCAGATAGGGGTCCGGATCGAAATCCAGGCCCGCCGGTGCGATCCTGGGCACCCGGTCCTGGATGCGCCGGTGCAGCAGCACGCGGCTCTCGGACCTGAAGTCGTCGGCGAAGAGAATCTTGTAGTTTTTCAGTTCCCAGGCGAAGAGAAGCTTTCGAACGAACGAGCCGATGCCGAGTCCCCGCTCGGCCTGGTAGGTCGTGAAGGCGTTCTGGTCGCCGAGGGGATAGTCGAACTCCTCCTGGGCGGTCTTGACGAAGACCGGATTGTCGGTCTTTTCGCCGAAGTAGATCTCGGGACGGGTGATCTCGAAGCTCCCATTGCTCTGAGGCGGGATGTCCTTGATCAAGAACTCGGGAAGTCCCTCCGGCGTGACCTCGTTGACCGGGCTCAGACAGAGGCCGTAGCCGTGGGTGTAGACGAAGTACTGGTTGATCCAGGTCTGCGCCTGCTCCGAGATCTTGCTGAAATCCAGTTCCCGGGCCGACAGCATCACCTGCCGGTATTTCCCGTCGATGACGTAGCGGTCCAGGTCGACCCCTTGGAACTCGTAGTAGGAGCGGATCGATTGAAGCTGGTTGTAGGAGTCCATCAGGGGCCGCCATCCCCAGAGTCGAATGTTGCTGATGGTGGTCTCGTTGGCGGCCACTTCCTCCCGGGAGAGGTCACCGGTCCCGGAGAAGTCGTGCACTTCGATCTTGTCCAGGTTGTAGGCCTTGCGGGTCAGACCGATGTTGTGTGCCAGAAACGGAGTCTCCAACTGCAGCTCGTTGGGTTCCACGATGAAGGTCTGAATCACCATGGGGTAGAAGTTCAGGGCCAGGTACGCGGCCCCGAAGAAGACTCCCGAATAGACGGCTGTTCGAAGGTTCTTTCCGAAGATGGAGACGGCGAAGGCGACCGCAGTCAGGACGGAGACGCCGGCCAGGATCATGGTGCAGGGAAGACGGGCGTGAACGTCCGTGTACCCGGCGCCGAAGATGACTCCTTCCCGGCTGTATAGAATCTCGTAGCAATTGAGCCAGAAACGGCCGGCCAGCAGCAGGAATCCCGCCACAGCCAGAAGGGTCAGATGCACTCGGGCCTCGTGGCTCAGTTGCAGGCGCTGCAGGTAGGCCAGGTGACCATGGGTCACGTAGGTGATGGCAGCCGCCAGTACGGAGAGGGCAACCAGAACCAGTCCCAGATGGACCAGGAAGCTCAGGACAGGAAGGGAGAAAATGTAGAACGAGATGTCCTGATTGAAGATCGGATCCACGAAATCCGTCGGCACCCGGTTCCAGAACTGAAGAAAGGTCAGCCATTGGCTCTGGACCACCATTCCCATCAGAACGGACAGGACCAGAATGGCGATCCAGAAGACGAGTTGGGTTCCCTTCCGGGCGGTCGCCTGCAGTTCCGGACTCATCCAGTAGATGCCGTGGTGACGCCGGGCGGCCAGGTAGAGGTTCGAACCCAGGATCAGAAAGCTGACGGCGAATCCGGCCAGCCAGAATAGAAACTTGGAGGCGAGCGTGGTCTGGAAGACTTCCAGGTAGCCCACGGCATCGAACCAGAGATAGTCGATATAGAGGCTGACCCCTCCGGCGAGTGCGCCCCAGACCGTCAGAATCAACAGCAGGGGGATCATCGTGCGTATTCTTCCCATGGTGGCGTCACTTTACCCCAAAGAGGTGTCGGGAAGAAGGTTTCAAAAGGGAGATCTGGCCGACTGGACGAACACAGCCTCTTTCCTCTTCGTTGAAACAGAGGGAATGAGAAAAGAGGAAAGCACCCTCACCGGCTGGGCCCCGGCGGATACATGGGAGAAACAGGGCGTCGAACCAATCTGGCTCCGGTATCCCTGAAGAGATCATTTCGGTTGAGGTGCCCGCTACGCGTAAACTATGCGCCTATCTTCACTCTTTTCTCTATTCCTCTTTTCTCTTTCCTCGGAATGAGTGAGACTGCCGACCACACCCGGTGGCGATTTCCGCCAAGCGCTACCAGGGAGGAATCTCGGTCACCGGCACGTTGCGGTAGCCCAACTCCCGGTAGAGGGCCTGGACCTCGGGACTCAGAAGGTAGTTCAGATAGCGTTCGGCCCACGGATTGCTCTCCCGCGTCAGGACCACGCCGTACCGTATCGGCGCGCCGCTGATCTCGGCCATGGAATCGGGACCCGCACCGGTGACCCGGAGAGTGGCCTGCGAGTAGACCTCCCGATAGGGCATTTCCCCGAGAGAGATCTGGGGAGGCAGATCCAGAAAGGCCAGATCGTTCTGGAGCGCCGTGGACCGGTAGAGAAAAGCCAGGTCCAGGACATCGGCCCGAAGCAGCGCCACCAGCTCGCCGGACTCAGGACAGATCCAGCGCGAATCCAGCCCATTCAGGAGCCGCCGGTAGAGACCGGGACGTTCATAGTGGATCTCGGCCAGTTTCCACACCAGGTGCGCGCAGTAACCGGGTGGGTCCCGGTCGGGATCAGCGATCCCGTAGGAATAATCCCGCTCCAGAAGGATTTCATGCCAGCGCCGGTGGGAACGTCCCGAGAGCCGGGTCGCACTCAGGATTTCGGGGTCCCGGGTGGCAAGCACCACGTCATTCCCCAGGAACTCGAAGGCGCGGCTCACGGTGCCGGAATCCAGGAGCCGCTCCAGCAGCCGCCGGTCCGAAATCGCCAGCAGATCCGGGCCCGGTGCCTGGCCCGACAACTTGCGGATGATGTCCAGCCCGGCCCCGGACTCGCCCACCACCACGACGTCCGGATGCATGCTCTCGAACCGCTTGGAGACGGTCTCGACCAGGGGAGACAGACTCGCGGTGTGGAAAAAGGTGACGGTCTCGGTCGAACGTTGGCACGAGGCCAGGAGTGCGGTCAGGATGAGCGTTGCAATTCGGGGGACTGTCATGAATTGTGAGGGCGTCTCGGCAGTTTCCGGACATCGATTTTATGCCAGCCTTGCGGGATCATTGCAAATCGCACGGTGTTGACAGCCCGTGGCAAAAGTCGTCACGGCATTCGACCGTCCCTGCATCGTGCGCGGACTGCGTTGCTATCGGCTCACATACTCCCGGTATGCTCCCGCATCGCGCCTTGTCCGGCGGGCGCAGGAACGGTCTCGGTGCTCGCGGGACTTTCACCACGGACTGTTGAGCCGCCGGCCGGCGATCGCTGCCCCAACCGTGAGGCGAGTCCGGCACAAGGGCGCCAATTCCGGTGGCTCACCACAGGCTGCTATCCTGGCTCAGGTCGAATCCGATCGTCAGGAGGGGCTCCGATGGGACAGAGTGCGGTGGATCGCTGGATGGAGATCGCCCTGGAGGAGGCCCGGCAGGCCGCCCGTGAGGGAGAAGTGCCGGTAGGAGCCGTGTTGGTGCACGAGGGAGAGCTTCTGGCCCGGGACCACAACCGGAGCATCCAGAGATCCGACCCCACGGCCCACGCGGAAATCCTGGTACTGCGAAGAGCGGGCGAGCTCCTGTCCAACTACCGATTGACCGGCACTCACCTCTATGTGACGCTGGAACCCTGCGCCATGTGTGCCGGCGCCCTGATCTGGGCTCGGGTGGGACGTCTGGTCTACGCCGCACCGGATTTGAAGTCGGGAGCCGTTTCCTCCCGGGTCGACCTGTTGAAGCCGGGTCGATTCAATCACGCTCCCGAGGTGGTGCCGGGCGTCCGGGAAGCCGAGGCGCGCCAGCTTCTGCAAGGCTTTTTTTCCCGCCTGAGGAATCGAGGCGTCGGAGAGAGCGGCCCCACCCGGAGGACGGGACGGCCCGTCCCGGGAGAGACATCGGAGGAAATCCGTGCGGGTTGAGTTGGCATACGGTAAGAACGGTCTCGTGGTGGAGCTTCCCGGGGAGGGGACGACGGTTCTGGAGCCCTCGTATCTCCCGGGGGTCCGGTGCGAAGAGGAGGCGCTCCGGAAAGCCTTCCGAAGCCCCATGGGCACTCTCCCCCTGAGAGAGTTGGCGCGGCCCGACCAGACCGTCGCCATCTCGGTCTGCGATATCACACGCCCCATGCCCAGTTCCCGAGTTCTTCCCGTGCTGCTGGCCGAGTTGGAGCACGTGCCCAGGGACCGGATCTCCATCCTGGTGGCCACCGGCACCCACCGCTCCAACACCGTGGAGGAACTGGAGGGCATGTTGGGAGCGGAAGTGGTCCGCAACTACCCGGTCATCAATCACCAGTCCTTCCGGCCCGAAACGCTCAGCTACCGGGGCACCCTTCCCTCCGGGATTCCGGTTTGGCTCAACTCGATCTGGCTTGAATCGGACGTGAGGATCACCACCGGGTTCGTGGAGCCCCATTTCTTTGCCGGGTTCAGTGGCGGACCCAAGTTGGTGGCTCCGGGTCTGGCCGGGTTCGACACCATCATGAACCTTCACAGCGCCCCCCTGATCGCCCATCCGCGAGCCACCTGGGGGATCACCCACGGCAATCCCATTCATGACGCCATTCGCGAGGTCGCTGCGCTCTCCGGCGTGGACTTCAGTCTGGACGTCACCTTGAATCGGGACCATGAGATCAGCAGCGTGCACGCGGGTGAGATCTTCGAGTCCCACGGGTCCGCCTGCCGCTTTGCCCAGAAAACGGCCATGCAACCGGTGGCCCGGCCGTTCGACGTGGTCGTGACCACCAACAGCGGTTATCCCCTGGACCTGAACCTCTATCAGTCGGTGAAGGGGATGTCGGCGGCGGCCCGCATCGTCCGCCGGGGAGGCGCCATCGTCTGTGCCGCGGAGTGCTCCGACGGGATCCCGGAGCATGGTGAGTACCGCAAACTTCTGGCCTCGACCGCTGACCCCGCCAGTTTTCTGGACAGGATCCAACGGGAAGACGTCACCACGCACGACCAGTGGCAGGTCCAGATCCAGAGCCAGATCCAACTCAAGGCCCGCGTCCTGTTGAAGTCGGACGGGTTGACTCCGCGCCAGATCCGGAGCGCACACCTGGAACCGGTCCAGGACCTGGAAGCCACCGTCCGGGAGTTGCTGGAAGAATACGGTCCCGACGCCCGCCTCGGCGTCCTGCCCCAGGGACCGCAGACCATTCCCTACGTGAGTCCGGCTGCCTGACTCAGATCGAATCGGAGAGACGCTCGATCAGCGGACGAACTGGAGGGCGAACAGCTTCGTGTCCCGCATCACCAGCCGCAGCCGCACCGGCTGCCCGGCCAGGGGGGAGACGTCGGCGGAGCCTCTCCAGGAGGCCAGGTGACGGACGCTGTTGCCGTTGACCCGGTCCGAGTCCGCCAGGGTGAACCCGGAAATGGGAGCGCCGGTGGAATCCAGGATCTCGGTCCGGATGAAGCCGCCGCCCCCGGTCTTGGCGTTGTATTGGAGCCTGGAACCGGTGAAGGTGAGGGGTGGCGTGGTGAGTTCTCCTCCCTCGTAGGCCGCGTCGGCCGAAACGAAGCCGTCGAGGCGGAAGATGGCCCGGGCGGTCACACACGTCCAGTCCGCGGCCTTGTCCATGGTCAGGTGCTCGCTGGGCAGGCCGTTGTAATAGAAATAGAGCCGATCGCCGCTCTCGACCAGTCCGGCTCCGTAGATCTGGTGTTCCCAGGCCGACCCCCGTGAGCCCAGGGAGACCAGGGGCTGCCGGAAGGGCCGCTGCCATCGGATTCCGTCCCGGGAGAAGGTGAATTGAATCTCCAGCGTGTCGCTTGCCCCGGCGTCCACTCTTTCGAAATCGTCGGGGCGCCGTGAATACCACATGCTGGGAAACGCGACGTACGCGTCCTGAGCCGGGTAGTTGTAGGCGTAGATGGTGTAGACCTGCATTCCATCGGGGTCTTCGAGATCCGGCTTGAGCGCCACCGGAAGTTCGTCCAGGAGACCTGTGACCCGAGATCCGGTCTGTTGCTCAAGCCGGCGGCGGGCCGGCGACATGAGATTCAGGTCGAAGGCTTCTCCCAGCTCATGCTTGCCGGCGGTGGTTCGGCTGAAGACCCGAACGCGACTGCCGGGAAGATAGGCCCGGGGATAGATGGCCCAGACGCCGGCGTCTTCGTCCCAGAAAACCGAGGTGGGCGCGCCCACGTAGAAAGGCATCACCGGTTCCGGCTCCCGCTGCCAGAAGACGCCGTCCCCGGAGTACAGGAGGTAGACGCTCTGGGGATCGGCGTCCTGCGCCGGCGGCCAGGAGAACGAACCCGAATCCGGCGAGTCCCCCTGCATGATCTGATCGCGCTCTCCCCGGGCCCGTCCCACACGGGAATAGAGCTTGTAGCGACGCTCGGGTGAGTCGAAGAGGTCGATGAACGGGCTCCCGAAAACGTCCAAGGCGATGATGTTGGTGTCGTAGTTCCCGGCGTAAGGGATCAGGCCCAGGTTCGGTTTGGTCCAGTGGACGCCGTCGTGAGAGAGGGCCAGACAGAAATACCGGACCCGGTAGGAGCGGTCGAAGCTGTTGTAGTACATGCGGTAGAGGGCGCCGTCGCGAAGGACATGGGCGTATCCACCCGCCCTCCCCTGTTCCCAGGGACGGTCTTTGAGGATGAGATTTTCCCGAGGCTGTTCGGGAAGGTTCAGCACCAGTTCCACATTTCGGCTCGACTGGATCAGCCGCTGGTCCAGGAACAGTTGTTTCTCGGAACCGATGGAGATGGGCGCGGACTGAGCCGCGAGCGGCAGGGTGAGCAGGAAACCGATCAGAACAGATACGAGTATCATCCGCCAGAAACCCGGCCGCCGGTTCAGGCCATTCCGGCCTCTTGGTGTTGCCTTCGGAGGTTCTCCCGGTAGCGGCGGGCCGCATCTTCGTCCCGGCGGCAACTGACTCCTTTGAAAACCACGGCGAATGCCGGCCGATTACGGTGGGTGGAGCGGTTGGGTTCCGCGCTGTGGATCATCATCCCATGGTGGGCGGCCAGATCGCCCGGCTGCAGCACCACCCGGTGTTCCTGGAGCCGGTCCCGAGGTCCGTAGTCGGTGATCCCCTGGGAAAAGCCGATGACTTCCGTCGGATTGTGGGGGCGGTAACCTTCCATGTGGGAGCCGGTGACGTAGCGCAGGCAGCCGTTCTCCTCGTCGACCGGCTCCAGCGGGAGCCAGAGGGTCACGACGTTGCAGGGAATCAGACAGAAGTAGTAATTGTCCTGGTGAGGCGGCGTGGGGTGCTGGGTGTTGGGCGGCTTATTGAACCATTCCGTATTCCCTCTGGCCGGCTCCCCCACCAGGGTTTCGGCGAGAGAGACCAGCTTCGGGTGATCGAGGAAATCCCGGAAGAAGGGATCTTCCTCCATGTCCTGAAGCTGTTTCAAGGTCTCGGGCTTCTCGGGGTCCTGATAGAACGCCTTGCTGGGGGGCAGGCCCGGCACCACGTCCCGGATATACCGGCCGATGTTGTCGGAAAGTTCCTGGAACTCGTCCTGGGTCAAGAATTGCCGGATGACGAGATGTCCATCCCGCTTGTAGGCCGCCTTGTATTCCTGATAACTCATGGACCCTCCTTGAAACCGCGCCGATCATATGACGAACGGCGATCCATTATAGTGTGCGGGATTGGGAAAGGCACAAGCTCAAAATGTCCAAACGACTCATCGTTACCGACCCCCGAAACGCTCAGTTCCAAGAGGTTTTCGATCCTGACTGTCCGGCCGGCGGCCTGCTGGTCCGGGCGCGAATGACCGCCATCAGCACGGGGACCGAGCTTCGCGTTTACCGCGGGATTCCCGTGGATCGGGAGCAGAAGTACCTGTATCCCGGATTCCCGCTGCAGTTCCCGGTGGAGAACGGATATTCCATGGTGGGAGAAGTCGTGGAGGCAGGGTCCGGCGTCTCCGATTTCCGGATCGGCGATCGGGTTTTCGTTCCGCAGCCTCACAAGCAGATGGCGGTGTCCCCGGCCGAAGCGGCCACGCGCCTTCCCGAGGATTTACCGGACCACTTGGGTGTTTTCCTGAGCATCATGGAAGTGGCTCACATCGCCCTGCGCCGGGGTGACGTCCTGCCCGGGGAAAACGTGGCCATCGTCGGATCGGGCCTCATCGGTCTCTCGGCATTGGCTTTTTGCCGCGTCTTCGGTTGCCGGACGGCGGTCGTGGACCTGGACCGGAATCGTCTGAAGGTGGCCCGATCGATGGGAGCCGACTGGACCGGAAGCCCGGCCGAGGAAGACTTCACGGACCGGATCATGGGATTTTTCGGTGGTGAGGGAGCCGACTTGGTGGTCGAGGCGGCCTCCACCTGGAAGGCCGTCGAGACGGGCCTGGACGTGGCCCGGTCCGGGGGCAGGGTCGTGGTGGTGGCGCGCCACACCGACCAGCCCCACTTCAGTCCGGTGAACTATCCTTACTTGCGCAAAAATCTTTCCTTGAAGACCTCCTACGGTTACCCGCCGGCAGGGCAACGTTGGGACCGCCGGCGCTCTCTCGATTTGACACTGGATTACCTTGCCCGAGGACGCCTGCAAGTGGCTCCCATGGTCACCCACCAGTTCGAATGGGAGGAATTGCCAGACGTCTATGCCAAAATGGATTCGGGAGAGGCGGAAATGATCGGTGTCTGTATCAATTGGACCTGATCACGCGGCGGTACTCCACAAGAGACTTGAAGTCGTCGGTCTTTTGGTTCTGTTGGGGTATTTACATTGGAAACCGCGTCTGTATAATGCCCACTGAGTATAGTTCATCGAAATTATCCACAGGGGGGAATGTCATGGCTTGGAGAAAACGGTTCCTGGCGGTATCAGTGCTGGGTCTTGCGGTTCTGTTAGCGACGGGTTGTGTGAATCGTCCGCCCCAGATCGACTGCGGTGCCGGTCGAGCTTCCGTGGTCGAGGGCAGTTCCGTGCAGTTGACGGTTCAGGCCTCCGATCCCGACCGATTCACTTTCGGTGGAGACAGCAACAAGTTGACACTCAGCTGGTCGGCCAGCCAGGGAAGGGTGTCGGGAGGCGGGTTGGACCAGGATGCCAACACTCCGGTATCGGTGTCCGCGACCTTCGACTCGACGGGTTTGAAGCCGGGCACGTATCAGGTCACGGCTGAGCTGGACGACCGCAAGCTGCAGGAGACCTGCTCCATCGACGTCATGGTCGAAAAAAACAAGCAGAAACCCATGATCTCCTGCAACCCCAGCATGGTGAATGTGACCGAAGGGAAGAGCGTCATGCTGAAGGCCAGCGCATCGGATGCCAACAACGATCCTCTGACTTATTCGTGGAAGGTCGACGGGAGTTCGGTGAGCGGCAACATGGCGAGCTTCCAGTTCGGGACCGCCGGCCGTTCGGTCGGGGCCCACAAGGCCATGGTCACGGTCAAAGACTCCGACAACATGACGGCCAGCTGCACCTTCAACGTGAACCTCAACCGCAGGCCCAACACCGATCCCAAGGTGACCCTGAGCCTCAACAAGTCGGAGGTCATGATGGGTGAAGCGGTCATGGCCACGGCCAAGGCCAGCGACGCCGAAGGCGATCCCATCACCTACGCTTGGGCGGTGAACGGTCGCAGCATGTCCGGTTCCGGCAGCACCTCCACGGTCAACACCAGTGGAATGGGCGGCGGTTCTCACGCGGTTTCGGTCACGGCCAGTGACGATCGAGGCGGAAAGGGAATGGCCACGGCCTCCTTCAAGGTCCGCGAGAAGATCATCATCCAGGTCAACGGCCGGCTGAACAACGTGGCCAAGGCCAAGCTGGACGAGATCGCCCTCAAGATGCAGCAGAACCCGAGTCTGATGGCCACGATCACCGGCCACACCGACTCAGTGGGCAGCGAGAAGGGCAACATGAGGGCCGGAGCCAAGCGGGCCGACCGAACGAAGGCCTACTTGACCACGCAGCACAGCGTCGGCGATTCCAGGATCGCCACCAAGAGCGCCGGCGAATCCATGCCCGCCGCTGACAACAAGACGCGCGAGGGCCGCAAGGAGAATCGCCGGGTCGAAGTGGAACTCTACGTTCCGTAAGGCCCAGACTCCACGGCTGGATGGGGTCCCATCGAGCCGGTGACCATTGAGTGATCCGAATGCCTGCACCGCCTCCGGGTGGTGCAGGCATTTTTGTTTTTTGGCCCGTACCCTCAAAATCCTGTGCAATTGGACGAAGGATTTTTCGTAGGAGCGTCCCTTGTGGGTGACCTCTTCGGTCTGTATCGGAGCCAGGCGCGGCCAAATGAAGAGTCGGCGGCAGAAAGCCGCCGCTCCGGCGAAGCAATCTCGGTTCCGGCTACGCCGGGTTAGGATGTATTTCTACCGGGTCCCTGCGCAGATGAGGGAAAAGGGCTCTTCGCCAGTCGGCGAAGGGAAGGCGGTCAAAGAGCCTGGCGCCCGGACAATGCCCGGGTCAGGGTCAACTGGTCGGTGTACTCCAGATCGCTTCCCATGGGGATGCCGAGCGCGATTCGGGAGACTCGGATCTCCAGGGGTTTGATGAGCTTGGAGAGATAGAGCGCGGTGGCCTCGCCTTCGTTAGTGGGGTTGGTGGCTACGATGACCTCCTTGACCTCGCCGTCGCGAAAGCGTTCGAAGAGGTTCCTCAATTTGAGGTCCTCGGGGCCGATTCCATTGATGGGAGAGATGGCGCCGTGGAGCACGTGGTAGAGGCCCCGGTATTGACCCGTCTTCTCGATGGAGAGCACGTTGAAGGGCTCCTCCACAACACAAATGGTTTCTCGGTCTCGATTGGCCTGCTTGCAGATGGAGCAGGGATCGGCACCGCCGATGTGGTTGCATACGGAGCAGAACACCAGGCTGCGCTTGAGATCTCCAATGGCCTGGGCGAGCCGGTCGCATTCGGAGTCGGGCTTACGAATCAGGTGGAAGACCAGCCGTTGCGCCGATTTGGGGCCGATGCCGGGCAGGCGCTTCAACTCGTCGACGAGTCTGTTGATGGGGTCCGGGCGGTGGGTGTTCATGGCTTCTCCCAGTGAGATGCGGGTCAAAGAATTCCGCCGGTCAGACTGCTGACCTGGGAACTCATCATCTCATCGACCTTGCGTCCCGCTTCGTTGACGGCAGCCAGGACTAGATCCTGCAGCATCTCCACGTCATCCGGGTCCACGGCATCCGGATCGATGCGGATGGAGTGCATCTTCTTGGATCCGTCCATGACGACGTGGACGGCGCCGCCGCCACTGGTGGCCTCCACGCGGGTCTGAAGCATCTGTTGCTGCAACTGCTCCTGCATCTGCTGAGCCTGTCTCATCAGGCCCTTGATGTTCTTTCTTCGCATCTTCATGCGCATTCACTCCTGTGAGCCGGCGAATCGAAGCGCCAAGGGATTGGACCGAGCGCATCCCCGACCAGATTACATGCGGATTCCTAGGGGCCGCGTTCCACGATCACCTTGCCCGGAAACCGCTTCAGAAAGGCCTTGACCTTGGGGTTCTCCATGGGGTCCTCTTCCTCATCCTTCCTCGCCGGCTGGGTGTCTTCGAACCGGATCTGAAGCTTACAGGGGGATCCTGTCAGTTGTTCCGAGAGCTCGCCGAGGAGCTGTGCCTTGTCCTGCACCACGCCGGCAAGGACCTGCTCGGAGGCGGGGAAGACGACGATCAGATTTCCGTCCTGAACCTGGCTGTCCGTGGAGTGCAGCAACGATGAGTAGAGTCCCGGCGCCCTGTCCTGGACCGCGGCCAGGAGCCGTTCCCGGAACCCCTGCCGGTGTTGGACAGGTTCGGACCGGGCCGGTTCGGGGGCGGGTGCGGAGACGGGCCGGGCGGGCCCCGGCGGGCGATTCACCGTGCCGGTAGATCTGGGGGAAGTGGGGCGGCTCGCAAACAGAGCCGGGTTCTCCGGAGGTTTATCGGGTGTGCTTGCGACCGCCTGGAAACGTCCCGATTCGAGTTGCTCCAGGACGCTCTCCAGCCGGGGGAGTCCGGCCAGCTCGATGAGCTTCATGAAGGCCATTTCCAGGTGGAGCCCTGGATTGGGGTGCCACCGCATCTCTCCCTCGCATCGGGTGAGAACGTCGAAGAACCGGATCAGGTCGGGAGTCGAAAAACCCGCTGCCTGCCGAGTCACCACCTCCTTCTGGCTGTCGGGGAGCTGGAGCAGTCGTTCTTCCCAACCACTGACCTGAAAGACCATGAGGTTTCGGACGTGGGCCAACATCCGGCCCGCCAGATTCCGTGGATCGATCCCGGACTCGACGGCATCCTGCATCCGCTGCAGCAGGGCCGGGGCGTCTCGCTCTTGAATGCAGTCCACCAGCCCGGCCACGAGTTTCTCGTCGACCACTCCCAGCAGCACGCGAACGTCCTCGTCGGAAACTTGTTTCCCGGAAAGGGAGGTGAGCTGCTCCAGAATCGACTGACCGTCGCGCATGCTGCCCTCGGCGGCCGAGGAGACGGCCCTCAGGCCGTAGTCGCTGATCTCGATCTCCTCGCTGGCACAGATCCGTTTCAGGTGCTCCAGGATCAGAACGAAGGGGATGGGTTTGAGGGCGTATTCCTGGCAGCGGGAGGTGATGGTGACGGGGATCTTGGCGTGCTCCGTCGTGGCCAGGATGAACTTCACATGAGCCGGCGGCTCCTCCAGGGTCTTGAGCAAGGCGTTGAAGGCCGCGTTGGAGAGCATGTGGACCTCATCGATGATGTAGATCTTGAAGCGGTCCCGGGCCGGTGTGTAGCGGGCGCTCTCGCGCAGTTCCCGAATGTTGTCCACGCCGGTGTTGGAGGCAGCGTCGATCTCCAGAACGTCCAGGCTGTTGGCCGCGGCGATCTCGGTGCAGGAAACGCATTTGGAGCAAGGCTCGTCGGTGGGTCCCTTCTCGCAGTTGAGGGCTTTGGCCAGGATCCGGGCCGTGGTGGTCTTTCCCACTCCCCGCACTCCCGAAAAGAGGAAGGCATGGGCGATGCGGCCACTACGGAGGGAGTTCCTGAGCGCCCGGGTGACCGTTTCCTGGCCCGCGATCTCATCGAAGGTCTGAGGGCGCCATTTCCGTGCCAGAACCACGTAGCTCATGAATGAACCCGCCGTCTCGGAGAGGAGGCCGGAGTCCCGTTTCGAGGGCCGGAATCCGGGTGGATCCCGCCGCCGAGGGTCTCTGGACGCTCCCTACTATACCACTCCCCAACCGCGGCGGGAGCGAGCTGGACTGCCGCTCGGGTGGGGTCCAATTCCTTGACTTGGAGCCGCCGGATTGGCTCTAATGAGCGGCGGAGGAGTACCGAAGTGGACGTACCGGGCCCGACTCGAAATCGGGTTGTCCGGTGATGAGCCGGGCACGTGGGTTCGAATCCCACCTCCTCCGCCAATCCATGTTTCTAAATTACTAGAAATGAATAATATTTTAGGATTGCAGGAAAAATATCATCACTTTTAATATCAGAAGTGATGTCGAGCGCTCGGCTACCCACCTGCCAGAAGTCCAGACGTAGCCAGCGCCTCATTGCCTCCCTTTAAGGTGTCCCGCCTGCATCGAGAAACAAACTCGGAGGAGTTCCGCACGCCGCCAGGACCGACCGGCTCAGGTCCTCTCGAAGCATACAAAATCCCTCCGGTAGTTCCGGTCCTAGCCGGGGCGGTATCCAGTCCTTCTGAGGTACCGTGCCCCGGCCCTCCCCAAAGCCCGCCGCCGTCGTCTCCACTAGGGCCAAGTCGCCGCCCAGGGACCCGGTTTGATCCGCAATCTCCAAGGGTCCCATGCCCTTCCAGGGACGGGCCGGATCAACGGCACACGTCAACAGGCAGACTGAATCCCATAGTGGAATCCGAAGCCCGTCCACGTCCGGCACGCACACATCCGCCTCGAAACGCCAGGATGCGGGAAATCGCCGGCCCTTCACGTCCTACTTCCCGACCAGCGTCAGGATCCGGTGCCCGGGTTCAACGCTGATGAGAAACAAAACTTCTTCGGTGTGGACCCATTCACGTTCTATCGGATTCAGGACCGATGGAGTCGGCACGCGCCCTGATCTCCTGACCCGGTGGGCCCCTCAGAGGCTATTCAGATGAATGTCGGGGGCGTGAATGAACCGAATCGATCGCAGGATAGGCCTTCAACTATAGGCCAAGTACAATCCAGTACGGGCCGACCTATCTAGGCAGGAGAAATGAACGGGACCAACATTCCCAATGTGCTGAGACCATCGCACTAGGAGGCTGTCCGAGAATAGACTATTTTCAAAAAGTCTTGTTTGTAAACTATTGATTTATAAAGGGTTAAGTTTTCAAAAACTATGATTTTTCGAGTTCTCGGACAGCCTCCTAGCAAGAACACGCAGAAGCTGAACTATGGAGGACCTCGACCGGGTGATCGGATCGCCCGATCTCATGCCGCCCGGCTTCGAGGTCCAACCGCAGGGGAAGTGCGAATACAGTGTGCTCAAACTGGGCATGAACGAACCCGTCCGGGTGGCGACCGATCCGGCCTACTATGAGGCGCATGCCGAAAGCCTGGAACTCTGGTCACCGGGCAACCCCCTGTCTACTCCTCCGGAGTTCATAACGCCGGCGGACAAACCACCAACTGGCAAGACGTCAAGAGACATCCTGGACGGCTGATACACTGCCTCTTTGAGGATCCCGTGCCCGGATGGCCGGGGCGGGTCACTCCCCCTCAGAGAGGAGAAGCCACGGTCATTGAGTTCCGATCTCACGAAGCAGCGACCGTAGCGCCTCGTTCTTCCACAGGGAGGCCTGCTGAGGACTTAGCGAAGGCACCTCCAGCACCCGGGTCCCGGCCAGCGGGGCTCGCTGCAGTCGGCCTTCCTTGACTTGGCGCGGGTTGGGGTCCTATAATTTGGCACTCTACTAGAGGTAGTGCCAGCCAGAGAAATCAGACCTCGAGCGGTTTGAGGTCTGGAACCTGAAAACAGCGATACACGATTGAAGAGGAGGGTACTGATGTCAATCAGGCCATTGCAGGACCGGATACTGATCAGACGCATCGAGTCGGAAGAAGCATTCCGCGGGAGCATCGTGATTCCCGATACGGCGAAGGAGAAGCCCCAGGAGGGTGAGGTGGTAGCGATCGGTGACGGCAAGGTGCTCGACAGCGGCCAGCTTCAGCCCATGTCGGTCAAGGTCGGCGACCGGATCCTGTTCGGGAAGTACGCCGGAACCGAGGTCACCCTCGACGACGAGGAATACCTGATCATGCGCGAGGACGAAGTCCTGGGCATCCTGGAAGGCAAGGCGGCCGCCGCCAGTGCCTGATCCGGCCCGTATCGCCGCAAACAGCAACGATCCCCACAATTCTTTAGGGGGAAGAGGAGACTAGGAACATGGCAGCAAAAGAAGTCACTCATGGCGAGGATGCGCGACGAGCCCTGGTTCGGGGTGTCAACATCCTGGCCAATGCCGTCAAGATCACGCTGGGTCCCAAGGGCCGGAACGTGGTTCTGGAAAAGAAGTTCGGCTCTCCCGTCATCACCAAGGACGGGGTGACGGTCGCCAAGGAAGTCGAGTTGGAAGGGTTGGAAAAGGTTGGAGCCTCCCTGCTCCGCGAGGTGGCCAGCAAGACCAGCGACGTGGCCGGTGACGGCACCACGACGGCCACGGTACTGGCCCAGGCCATCGTCAGAGAGGGCGTAAAAACGGTGGCTGCGGGCGCCAATCCCATGGCCATCAAGCGAGGGATCGATCAGGCCGTAGCTGCGGCGATCGTCGAAATCAGAAAGCTCTCCATCGAAATCAAGGGAGAGATGATTGCCCAGGTGGGCTCGATCTCGTCCAACAACGACAAGGCCATCGGCCAGATCATCGCCGAGGCCATGAAGAAGGTGGGCAAGGACGGCGTCATCACGGTGGAAGAGGCCAAGTCCATCGAGACCTCTCTGGAGATCGTGGAGGGGATGCAGTTCGACCGCGGATACCTGTCCCCTTACTTCGTGACCGACCCGGCCCGGATGGAGTCCATCCTCGAAGACGCCTTCGTTCTGCTGCACGAGAAGAAGATCAGCTCCATGAAGGAGCTCCTGCCTCTGCTCGAGCAGGTGGCCAAGACCGGCAAGCCTTTCATCGTGGTGGCCGAGGATGTGGAGAGCGAGGCGCTGGCGACCCTGGTGGTCAACAAGCTTCGCGGAACCCTTCATGTTTGTGCGGTCAAGGCCCCGGGTTTCGGCGACCGGCGCAAGGCCATGCTCGAGGACATCGCCGTCCTGACCGGCGGCAAGGTGATCTCCGAGGATCTGGGCATCAAGCTGGAGAACGTTCGGATCGAGGACATGGGCCGGGCCAAGAAGGTGACGGTCGACAAGGACAACACTACCATCGTGGAAGGCGCCGGAAACCACTCCGACATCGCCGGACGCGTGAAGCAGATCCGCAACCAGATCGAAGAGACCACGTCCGACTACGACCGGGAGAAGCTCCAGGAGCGCCTGGCCAAGCTGGTCGGCGGGGTTGCGGTGATCAAGGTGGGCGCCGCTACCGAGACCGAGCTCAAGGAGAAGAAGGCCCGGGTCGAGGACGCCATGCACGCCACCAAGGCGGCCGCCGAAGAGGGAATCGTCCCCGGTGGCGGAGTGGCCTTCCTGCGCGCCCTTTCCGGCCTGGACAACCTGAAGCTGGAGGACGAGGATGAGCGGACCGGCGTGAACATCGTGCGCCGCGCCCTGGAAGAGCCGGTGCGCCAGATCGCGCAAAACGCCGGCCACGAAGGGGCCGTCATCGTAGGCCGGATTCGGGACTCGAAGGACACCAACTTCGGATTCAACGCCGACACGGAAGAGTTCGTCGATCTGGTTGCTGCGGGCGTCATCGACCCCACCATGGTGACTCGGACGGCGCTGCAGAACGCAGCCTCCATTGCCAGCCTGCTGCTGACCACCGAAGCGCTCATCACCGAGTTGCCGGAGGATGACCCGCCGGCGGCGGCGGCCCCCCACGGCGACATGGGCGGCATGGGCGGCATGTACTAAGCCGGGGAAGCCATCCCTGCGATATCAGAAAGAGGGGTCCGGCCGGATCCCTCTTTTTTTGTCTTCAGGTTTTCTCACGGTCGATGAAACGGCCGGCGGTTCCGGGCGTGACTTGCCGCAGCTCGAGTCCCTGGGCCTCGCACCAGGCCAAAAACTCACTGACGGCCCGGGCGTAGGCTCGCCGGGTGTGTGGGTTCGAGATCTGAGCGGAGAAGAACTCATCGGCCGCAAAGCAGGCGGCCCGGCCGGCGCGCACGAGCAGAGCCGGGAAGGCCGTCTGGAGGTCGGTTTCGGCCGCCGCGGCCGGGGTTTTGAGGGCGATCTTCTGATCGGTCATACTAGGAGCCTGCGCGGCAGAAATTGATCTACTGCGAAAGCGGTAGAATCGGTCCATATTTCCCCGATTTCTCGGCGAATAGAACGACTATGCACCTCAAAATCGAGAAAATCTGGCCTCGATTCCCCGCTTTCTCGCTACGATCATTCCTACCGCGCAGACTCCTAGAGCACGATAATTGCACTTTATCGTACCCTAGATTACGCTCCTGACCCCCAGATTTCCCAGGCTTTTCCAGCGCTGTCTGGGCGGCGAAGCCGGGACATTACGGAACCTCCGGACGCTGCCACCCCAAGCCGGCTACTGACAAGGATTGATCGCACGCAACGATGGTGTCCTCCAAGTATTCATGCGCGATCCGGGAGCGCTCGCGCGCCCAACGGAGAAGGCCAGGGTTTACGGGGACGCGGATCATTAGCGCTCTCCTGTCAGGCTTGCCAACGCCGCTTTGAGAACCTGGAAGTAGACCTTGGCGGTGTGTTCGTCCGGCGTAAACCCCGAGATCAATTGCTGATAAGGGTGGATGTAGTTTCGGAAGTCTCGCAACCCGTGACTGAACTTCTTGATGTCGAGCTTCAGGACGCCGACCTCGCACGCGACGTCGATCAGCTGGGCGAGGCCCCATTCGTGAAAGCGTTTCGGCGATCCATTCGCCGTTTTCGGCGCCGCACTCGCCTGATTGAAGCTTGCTGGGGCCTGCTGAGCCGCGCCAAGCAGCACGGCTTCCAGAACGCTACCGCACAGGAAAATCACAGACAGATGGGCACCGGCGCCAAGCGCTACGCGGGCCTCGTTGAGCCGCGCTTCGACGATCGGTGCGACCTGCACGTCGACCGGCAACTTCTGGATGCTTGGAATAGTGAACTCGCGGTCCAAGAACTCTCTTTCCTTCATGGCAGAGTTGAGGACGACAGATCGACCGGTTATGCGGCCAACGATGCCACGCGCTTTCTCCAGCAAAGCTCCGTCCATGTCCCTGCCATTGAGCTCGCAGTCGGCCACATAGGAATCCAGCATCTCAGAGAGCACGGCTCCAACCAGCCGATCGGGTTCCGATCCCCAAAAGGCGCGAAGCTTCTTCGCCTTGGATGTTCCGAAGGTCTGATACTTGCGCCCGTGGATATCGACGTTGTGCCGTCCGAAGAACTCGCCAAAAGTGGCGTCGGAGAAATCGAGCACATAGCCGCTACCCATGCCGAACAGCTTCTCGAAATAGCGCTTCTCAATGTCCGTCAGAGACCTCATGCCTCAGCCTCCATCGCCTGTTCGGCCTCGGCCAAGCGGATTTCGCCGGACATGACCCTGGGGAGCAGCGTGTCCTGAAGGGCGGCAAGGGTCCGGGATTAACGACCTGCCCTATTGGCTCGCTCAAAAAGCGACCCCGCTCCGATTACTTGTAACTAACTAGTACCCCATAACATGTAATTGGTCGTATACTATAGTAGGAGGCTGGAGAACTCGGAAGGAGGGGTTCTCATGGCACCACGCTATCGTGTCACGCTCACTGTGGAAGAGCGCTCGGAATTGAAGGCATTGACCCGGGCCGCGACCAAGACCACCGGCAAGCGGTTCCTGTACGCACGGGCTCTATTGTTGTGCGACCGCGGGTCGGAGGGGCCGGGATGGACCGTGGCCCGGGTGGCCGAGGCGCTGGGCGTCTCAGTCCGCACGGTCGAGCGCTTGAAACGGCGGTTTGTGGAGCAGGGTCTGGAGTTCGCCTTGGAGCGCAAGCGGCGGGTGCGGCCGCCGCGGGAAGTCATCTTCGACGGCGTGTTCGAGGCTCGCTTGGTCGCCTTGGCCTGTTCCCAGGCCCCGCCGGGGCGGAAGCGCTGGACCCTGCGCCTGCTGGCGGAGAAAGTAGTGGAACTGGGCTGGGTCGAGCGGGTGTCGGTGATGACGGTGCAGCGGACGCTAAAAAAAACCAACTGCAGCCTCATCGGAAGAAGTATTGGCGGATCCCGCCGCGGGGCAGCGCCGCATTCGTAGCCTGCATGGAGGACGTTTTGGAAGTCTATGCCCGTGCCTACCATCCCCGTCGGCCGGTGGTCTGCATGGATGAGACCCACAAGCAGTTGATCGGCGAAGTGCGGGAGCCGCTGCCCGTGGAGCCGGGCCAGCCGGAGCGGATCGAGCACGAGTACGTGCGCAACGGGGTCGCGCAGATCTTCCTGGAGGTGGAGCCGCTGACCGGCCGCAGCCATGTGGAGGCGGGCGAGCGGCGTACGCGCCAGGATTGGGCCCGCTGGATCGAAGGCATGCTGGAGAGGCGATATCCGGAGGCCGAGCGGGTGGTCCTGGTCATGGACAACCTGAACACGCACGGAATCGAATCGCTGTACGCGACCTACGAGCCCCGACACGCTCGCCAACTGGCGGAACGACTCGAAATCCATTACACGCCGAAGCACGGGAGTTGGCTCAACATTGCGGAAATCGAACTGAGCACGCTGTGCGGACAATGCCTCGACCGCCGCATTCCAAGCTAGGCCCAGATGCAACGCGAGATCGAGGCGTGGGTCGGCGATCGGAATCAACGGCAAACCGAGATCAACTGGCAATTCAAGACGGAGGATGCACGGATCAAGCTGAAGAGCCTGTACCCGAAACTTTAAGTGTTATTAGGTACTAGGAGTCTGCGCGGTAGAAATGATCGTAGCGAGAAAGTGGGGAATCGAGGCCAGATTTTCTCGATTTGGAGGTGCATAGTTGTTCTATTCGCCGAGAAATCGGGGAAATATGGACCGATTCTACCGCTTTCGCAGTAGATCGATTTCTGCAGTGCAGGCTCCTAGATGCTCTTAACTACTTGTAAGAAGTCTACCCGTTTGTCCGTGGAAAAGTTTCTAGGTGCTGTGGAAAATGTGCGTAGCCTATTGGGTGAGGGAGGGAATTGACGGGGTTGATGGCTCGACAATGAGGACACCCCTCGCCAGCCCGTAGTTCAAGCCCGTCCACGCCTCCTCAATCTTCTTTAGCTCTCGGAGACACTTCGTGCGAAAGGCATCGACAGTGCGCTTGTCGCGCGCTTGGGACGGGTGCGCCCCGAACTGGCGGTAGAGATCACGCCAGCGCAACATCACCGGCTTCTTCAAGATGAAGGTCCGGTAGGAGATCCACATGTACAGGTCCAGGCCCAGGGTGGAGCGCTTCAGGGCCTTCAGGATGTTCAAGTCCGCCGTCCGGCGTGGCGGAAGATTTGAACGACCTTTCGTATTGCTCGAACTAACCGCGCTTGACGCTCTTGCCCAGCGCCATCAAGAAGATTGCACTCTTGCCGGCGGCGTGGGGTGAGAAGAACTCGATGACTTCGTCGTCGTAGAAGGTGAGTCCCGTCGCGCCGAGACGCTGGGCGTAGGCCCCCAGGTAGAGTTTCCCACCGAGGATCCCGGCTTCAAGCTGCACAGCACGGTATCCGCGGTTTCCAAACCGCCGGAGAATTGGGGCGAGGTCCGCCAAAAAGAAGACGGCGATACTGGCGTCGCCGGGAAGCGATTGGTCCAACCCCAGGTGTGAGGCCACGCCACGGAAATCCCCTTCCTTCAAAAGCTCCAGCTTGTTCTCTTCATGATGGTACACATACGCGCCGGGTTTGATTCCGTCCACGGCGTTCACGATCAGATAAACGTCGTTCAGGAACGAACCGAAGCGAGAGAGAAAGTCCGCCCGAATGCCCCGCGTCGCACAGTGGAGCATTGTCCCTAACTGCTTGGCCTCTATCGACACCCGGTCGAACTGCCGTGTTGATCCACGTCGCAGGACCACTGTCTCGATGCTGTCTTTGGATATCTGACTGTCAGGCGGCGGCAAGAGAGAAATAGTTCCGTTTATTAAGGACGGTCCCGAGCCGACCGGCGTGTGTCCGCTCCAGGCCACGACCTCCTCAATACTCCCGAGCGACGACGCCTCGTGCATCCGGGTCATCTGGGGGTATTGCGCTTCGCTCTCTGAAAGCGGTACCGTCTCAAGATTCAGTGGTGGAATGTGCTTTGGAGACGCTGGTTGGGAAACGGATTGACTCCCCAGCGGAATCATCGAAAACGCCACCTCGTGTTCCGTGTCGAGGTCGAGCAGACGATTGACATCAGCGTCGATGAAACCACACGTCACTTGCGCCGGGAGACCGAGAGCCTCGGCAACGGCCAGCGTGTTCGCAACAATCGTGCCGTTATCCCAGCCAAAATGACGGTACGTTCGAGCCTGATACTTCCAGGCGTTCCGCCAGTAAGTGCCGGTGCAGATGAGGACCGCAGCAGCGCCGGCGATGGCCGGATTATTTCCGGCTGCCCCGGCCAGCACACCCCGATAATCGCCTTCGCGCAGTCGGCGAAGGCTCAAGTCGCCTGGACCGAAGTGGTAAACGCCTGCGTCGAGCCCATTGAGATCGCCGCATACGATGTACAACTCGAACTCATAGAGTGCGCCCGTGCAGGATGCGGCACGGAAGTACTGGGTCCCGCCCGGATAATCGACTTTCTTAGTGACACCCGCCGAAAGGTACAGCAACTGCCCCAGCTGCTCGAGGTTCGGAGCGGCTTCGGTTTCCGAGTCGACCTCGGTGGCCGACAGGGCCACAAGAGCCGGAACTTCGGTTCCGGCAATCGACGGATCCAGCCGGATCGGCTCCAGTTTGGGGTAAATCTTGAACGGAAGGGGTTTGATGGACCAATCCATACGGTGTGTATTGGCCCGGACACTCGACGGCGAATGCTTGGTGGCGTTGTGATATTCCCACGCAGCCTCTGTGTTTTGGTTGATCACGGATAGCCCCCACCCTCACAGAGAAACCTGGATCTGTCCTGACCTGCCCCCACGAGTGGTATCACCCTCTAAGTTAGCCCCGGGACCATTTGAAGGCCACTCCAAGGGATAGGACCCAATGCCTGCGACCTGGGGAGTTTGGCCTCTGGCGCCGGAGGCCGATAGGCCAAGGCGCTGTGAGGCCGACGTTGGTTGTACTCCCGACGCCATCTCTCGGCCAATACCTTCGCCTCCCACAGCGTGTCGAAGACCTCCAGATTCAGCAACTCATCCCGGAGTTTTCCATTGAAGCTCTCCACATACCCGTTCTCCCAGGGGCTACCGGGCTCGAGGTACAACGTCTTCCCCCCTACAGCCTTGAGCCCATCCCTGACCGCCTGTGCTGTGAACTCTGAACCGTTATCAGATCGAACGTATTCCGGTACTCCCCGATTCACGAACAACTCCGCCAATCGGTCCAACACGTCCTGATGATTCATCTGTCGTTTGGCATGAATCGTCAGGCACTCTCGAGTGGTCTCATCCAGGAGGGTCAACAGCCGAAAGGCCCGTCCATCATGGGTTCGCTCAGGGACAAAGTCATAGCTCCAGACCTGATCCTTAGGAGCCGCTCGTAACCGAACACAGGATCCATCATGAAACCATAGTCTCCTTCGCTTTGGCTGTCGGGACGGGACTTTCAGCCCCTCCTGTCTCTCGAGCCTCTCGACCCGCTTGTGATTTACCTTCCACCCTTTCCGATGAAGTATTGCCGTGGTCCTTCCGTATCCGTACCGGCCCTATTGGGTGGCCAAATCCACGATCTCGGCCACCCATCGGGCCTCATCATCGCGAACATGCCTTTCCCTTCGCTGGGTCGACCGACCCTGCCCCAGCACTCGACAGGCCCGACGTTCGGAAACTCGCTCGGCTCCTGATCTCTCTCGTACCCACACCACGGCGCGTCTCCTTTTCGCCGGGCCTAGAAGTTTCCCGAGGCCACTTCCTTCAGGATCTGCTGGTCCAAAGACAGATCCGCTACCCGCTTCTTCAACCGGGTATTCTCCTGCTCTAAGGTCTTCAACCGTTTGGCCGGGTCCATCCGCAGCCCTCCGTATTCTTTGCGCCACCGGTAGTAGGTCTGCTCGGTCACCCCGATCTGCTTCGACACCTGTCCCACCGTCTGTCCTTGGGCCAGACCCACCTCTGCCTCACGCAGCTTCATAATGATCTATTCTGCCGTAAACCGCTTCCGTGCCATCCTTGCCTCCTTCCTAAACCGAAAATCCTAACATTCAAACTGGACTCGTTTTAGGGGGCAAGGTCATTGGCGGATCTGGGCTGGAAAGTCGATCTCGATCTGCCGCCGGATGCCGTCCAATAGTTTGTCCGCGATACTGAAGGGCAGAACTTTAAGTAGAGCACTAACAGCCTCCTCCTATCCATTTTCCCACGGCTGCCAGAGTAAGAACCACTCGGGGCCGTTGAGCGGCCTTTGGGGGCCGATTCTTGTCCTCGGAACGCAGCGATGCTCGTTCGCTAGTTTTTTCAGGCTTGGCAAGAGCATAATGATGGTTCATCGTCGCCAAGCGAAAGCAGAGTCGTCGCATCGAACTCGGAGAGGTTACACAATGCCCGATAAACCGAAGAGCCGTCTGACCTTGTACATCGCCGTTGCGATTGTTGTGGCCATCCTCCTGGCTGTTTTTGCTCCGGGATTTGCAATGCAGTTCGAGCTTGGGGGTGAGATATTCCTCAACCTGCTCACGATGATGGTCGTTCCGCTGGTGATGGCCAGCGTGATGAGCGGCATCATTGGACTCGGCGACATTCGAAAACTGGGCCGCCCCGGCGGTTTTGCGGTGACCTACTACCTGATGACAACCGTCCTGGCTGTGATCGTGGGTCTGCTTATGGTGAATTTGATTCAACCTGGTGTCGGTGTCGACCAGACGACCCTGGACGCGAGCCTCGCGGAGGGTCAGGTGAGCACTGCTGGCCGGGAAGATGCGGACCTGGGAACAATCCTTCGGGGCTTGGTCCTGATGCTCTTTACCGACAACCTGATCGAGTCGGCAGCCAAGACCAGCCTGCTACCGCTGATTTTCTTCTCGATCATCTTTGCCGGAATGCTCACGACAATGGGCACCCGAGTCCAGGCGCTTACCAAGATAATCGTCCAAGTCAACGAAGCGCTCTTGTCGTTCATCCTGTTGCTGATGAAACTGGCCCCGTTCGGAATCTTCTGCCTGGTGACTGCCCGCTTTGGTGAAGCCCAGGCTGGGGGAAATCTGGGAGCGGTTCTGCAACAGACTGGAGCGTACTTTGGAACGGTCCTTGCCGGGCTGGGGGTCCATGCATTTTTAACGCTTCCCTTGATCCTGTGGATCTTCACCCGAAGGAACCCGTTCCGTTTCATGTACCAGATGTCCCAGGCTCTACTGACGGCCTTTTCAACTGCAAGTTCAACGGCAACGCTGCCGATCACGATGAATTGTGCTGTCGAAAAGGCCAAGGTATCGAAACAATCCTCCGATTTCGTTCTTCCCTTGGGTGCCACGATCAATATGGATGGCACCGCCCTCTATGAGGCCGCGGCTGCCATATTCATCGCACAGGCGATTGGGTTTGAGCTCACGATCACCTCGCAGCTTGTGATTGCCGTCACTGCTACCATGGCGGCTATCGGAGCCGCGGGCATTCCCGAAGCCGGGCTGGTCACGATGGTGATCGTGTTGAACGCGGTCGGATTACCTGTCGAATATATCGGGCTGATCCTGTCGGTCGACTGGCTCCTAGATCGTTTCAGGACGGCGGTGAACGTCTTCGGCGATTCGATTGGTTCCGCAGTGGTCGATAAGAGCTTCGAACGGCAGGCGGAAGCCTTGGGTGATCGATAGGAGGGGATGCCCGCCTGAAGTGCCTGCTCAAGGTACTGTCCAAATTGCTGCAAAAATATCCTTTGAGTTCCACGCACCCGCCTCTTTTGCTTCCCGACCAGTCGGCAAGGCACTGTCAGAGTAAAATCGCAGGTCTGAGTTATTCCACCGGGGACAGGGAATTAGGCCGCCCCGAGTTGACGCCACTGGGCAAGTGCAGCGGCGCGGTTGAGCTTGAAAGTGTCCCGTGAACAGAGAGGTCGTCGCAGGTTGAAGTGGTTGTAGGCGGAAGAATGGACGGTGGTAAAATTCTGGAGGCTTCGCATCCGCCTGAAACGGAGCCTCGCGTGTTCTCGCCGCCGGAACGGCAGGGGGGAATTCTCCGCACGATTGTTCAGCCATCGGCCAGCTTGATGCAGACTGGATCCGCCCAGTTCACGCAAGGCCGCGCGGTAAGACCTCAGCCGATCCGTGATGATCGCATCCGGCCTGGGGGGGTAGCGCTTCCTCAGTTTCCTGAGGAATTTCAAAGCGGCCTTGCGGTCTCTCTTCTTCGAGACAAAGGCCTCCAGCACCTCGCCTTCCTGGTCCACGGCACGCCACAGGTAATGGCGTTCGCCATTGATTTTCACGAACACCTCATCAAGGTGCCACCGCCAAGCCGACAACGCACGCATTCGACCTGTCCGCTTCTTGCGGAGCTCGGCGGCAAAGATCGGGCCAAAACGGTTCCACCAGAACCGGATCGATTTCCCCCGCACAGGCGGGGATGGACCCGACCGCCGCTCTGATTTGGTCGGTCTCCCCTGATGGACACTCTACGTCCGTTAACTGAAATTATCTGAAATCCGACTGCCGGTAACTGCTATCAGGAGCCGGGAGAAGGCGTCAAGCCCCTGGCGGTAATCTGGCCGGAATCAGGCCGATTCCTGGCCCTGGACGCTGGCCGGGGACCTCTGAAGTCAACGGGATTCGTAGTCAGGGATTGTCGTTAGACTCCAAGGAACCGGACGGGAACCAATGGATATTTCAGAACTAGCCGATTACATACTGGATTATATTCTAGATCAGAATAATCTACTGTTCCTGCTCGTAGTCTTGGGATTTCTCGGTTTTAATCTCAACCTTCGAGCGTATTGCCGGAGACGTAAGCAGATCAAGAATGTCAGGAGGATTGTGCATGATGGTGTAAGCACGATCCTTGACGACAATCCAATGCAAGAACCTATGCCATTTGACGGGATTAATGCGGCCAGATACCGTTGTTTCAAAATAATGATACCCAATTTGGAAGTTGTGCTGAACGACCACTCGTCTGTCCTACCCTACGAGATAAAGAAAGACGTTCGGCACCTATGCACCAATATAGACGAGACTATCACGTCCCTAATAAATATAGTTGGCCACGAGAACAAGGAATTCTACGAAAGGCACGTCGTCGATAAGTTGAGGAAATTCAAGTGGCTCAAGTTGAAACTGTAGTGGCGTCAAATCAATAGGCCCAGATTATTCATGGGACATGTTGATAAGGGCTTCCAACCCGGCGTTTTCGTGCGGTCGCAGCCCGGTTTCTCTTGAACCTCTGTCGATTCGACTGAATCGGCTCAAAAACAGGACGATTGAACCAGTCATAAACCATTTACCGGCCAGGGGGACCGTCACCCGCCGACAGGTTGACTTTCCGGCCAGAAATCCCCACCGTTTCGGTCCCTTCCACGGGCCCGATTTCTCCTCCGTCCCCTATCCCGGCGCCCAGGACACCCGCGCCAGGCTCTGCCACAACCGCTTCCAGTCTGTCGCCCCTTGACTGATGACGAAAATCAATCGCCTCCCCTGACGTAGCGCCCGAGATGCCACTCGCAACACCCGCTCGCGAAAACGACGCAGACTCCAGCCCCGACGCGTCGCCTGCTCCATCAGCACCCGACCCAGGTGCAGGATCTCGTACCCCAGCAGATTCAGCAGGAACAAGACTTCGTTGTGGGGTCGAACCCCGGCCTCCGTCGTCGCTTCCGGCTTCGCTCCCGGCTTCAGCGGTTGGCCCCGATAGTGCGTCTTGGGCCGGCTCGCGGAGGACAAGGCCGGATCGAGCACGTCCATCAACTCCCCCATGTGGCCTTCCGCCTTCCCCCGCTTTCGATACTGTGCCAGCAACTCCTGAGCCTGGTATCGTTTCCGGCTCAGGCTCGTCAGCAACCAGAAATGATCCGGATACAACTCCCCCAGTCGCTCCCGCACCACCAGCACCACCCGGCGCGCCCGATCCCAACTCTCCGCCTGATAGGTCAGCTCATGGAACCAGAGCCTCGGTGGTGCATCCGGGGATCGCCCCGCCGGTTGGGTCAAGTAGGGCTTCGCCATCCGGTTCAGGACCTCATTCTTGCGGATTCGAGCGATATAGGGCACGCTTCTCGACTCCAGCCCCTTCAGCAGCCCCGGCTCCGGGAACCCCGCATCCATCCGCACGATCATCGAGCCGCACAGGCGCCCGCGACAGCGGTCCACCACCCGTAGCGTCAACTTCAGCGCCTGCTTCCCCAGGTAGCTGGCCCCCGGATAAATCTCCCCGTCGATCAGGTCCCCCGTCTCGGCACAACTCGCCACCAACCCGTGGTACATCCTTTGGCGATAATATCCGTTCCATTCGCTTCCCGGGGGATGCCCATGGACCTCGACCGGGAGACCGTCCACGTCCAGGACCATCGTCTTTTTCCGTCTCTTCTTCCGTGGGGTCTTTTCCCCCCGTTTTCGCCGCCGGCCTTCGATCATCTCGATCCGACGGCACGCCAGCTCCGTCACCGCCTGGTGCAGGACCGGAAGGTTCTCCTCCCGGCTGAGCGTGTCCAGCAGTCGGGACAAGGTCGGCTGCGACGCCAGCCCGTGGCCCTCCTCCAAGGCCGCCGTGCCCCGACGGGTCTGGCTCGCCACCCGCAAGCTCGGATCCTGACGCAGGCGGTCGGCGTCGGACTGGTCGCGCCAGCCCTGCCCCAGCAGCAGGAGTCGAGTCCGCAGCAGATC
Source organism: Acidobacteriota bacterium (assembly GCA_965263035.1). Classification (GTDB taxonomy): domain Bacteria; phylum Acidobacteriota; class UBA6911; order RPQK01; family JAJDTT01; genus JAJDTT01. The sequence continues at coordinate 153,318 of OZ253580.1, read as the reverse complement.
CGACAGCGGATAGCGGATCGAACTCGGGTGTCGCGGATCGTGCAACCGCTCGGTCAACCAATCGATGAGGCCGCTGCGCTCCATCAGCTCCCGTTGCACCAGGGCTCCCGTGTCCGCACTGAGCAACTCGGGGCGGGTCTCGAGGCGGAGGGATCGGTTGAATGAGGGCCGGATCTGCGGTATCGTCTCAGGCATGGCGTGCTCCGTTCTTTGTGGTTGTTTCTTAGCACTATAATCATACCACAAATGACGGGCACGCCGTCTCTTTATGCCGCCCCTGGAAGGGGAGAAAACCTTGGAAATGCATGGGTTTCGGACCCCTCTGAACCCAAAGATTAAGGCGGAGTCGAAAACCACGATAGCGTTTCACCCACGGCGGCTCTCGACCTTTTTCTGTGGGTATCCCGTAACCCTCTGATCCGACTCGACATGGCGGGAACGCTTTCCCATTTTATGTTTGTATGATGAATAATCTGGGATAGGTGCTTCAATGCTTTTCAATATAGTATGGAAAAACGCTTTTTCTGAGACATGGGAATCGATTGCTCCTAGCAGCCCGTGGCAAAAGGCTTGATTTTGCGCGTTAATGTTCTATTCGAACGTTGACGTTCAGATAGTGTAACGATGGATTTGGGACGCGACTATCGACGGATCGGGGCGGATCGACGCGCAGCAGCGCTTCAGCAAACGCTCCAAGCCGCTCCACCAAGCCAATTGCGCTCCAATAGATGCCACCGTGCGTCCCTGTAGGCTGCGGGGCGTCCCGAAACCGGTCAGCTGGCGCATCAAGAGGCCCAGATTGAATCCGCACACGTGCACCAGCAGTCGTTTGCGCATATTGGGATGGCCCCGAGCGAAGATCCGGCGCAGCCCTCCGGTCTCGCGCCTGTGGGCAAACGGTCGTTCCACCCGTTCGCTCCGCTGGCGCTGCAATCGCCGGCCGCGCACGCCACGAAGGCGCCGCCGGTTGCCGTAGACGGCCCGTTGGGCGTCCACCCGCCCCTTCCAGCGTCGTCGTCCCTTCCGCTCCGGTTCGGACACGTACTTGCGAAATCCCTGTTGCTTCAATTCCAACGCGATTTTCGTACTGTGTATCCCTTGTCGGCCACCACTTTCCTCACCTCGGCCCCCGGCTGGACCGCCGACACCTCCTCCCGGGCCATCCGCAACGTCTTGTCCATCGTCTTCGTGTCGCCCGCTTCCGCCCCTTGTACCGTCACCGCCACCACCGCCCCCGTCTCCAGGTCCACCGCCTCCTCCGGATCGTATTCCAGAAAGGCCCGCACACTCATCGAATCGGCCACCCGCCAGCCGATGGCCCGCTCCGAGTCCAGGCCTTCGAAGTACCCGATCAGCAGCATCCGAAAGTACCTTCCCGGCCGCAGACTCGGTCGACCCAACCGCTCCGCGTAAAACCGCGCACAAGCCTTCCACGAAGCCGTCAAAGCCGGCTTTCTCCCGCACTCGGTTCAACCGCTCGTAGAACGGATGTCCCGGGCTGCGCGGCAGTTTCTCCGTCGGCACCCACATCTTCCGCTGCGGTCCTCCAGACGGTTTCTTTCCCATGGCCATAACACAATTTCATATGACCGGGTTGACGTTTCCGGACTTTCACCACGGGCCGCTATAGTCGAATCGAAGCGGCGGTCCTCTGGATGCTGAGCAACGAAAGCCCGCGCAAACGAAAAATGATTCCGTTCGTTGCGATTCTGCGGTTCGGGGGGAATGTCCAGAGAGCCGAACAGGTCCGGTTCAGGAAACTGAACTACATTCATCGGCACAGCCCCGACTCTCGCTGGTTGACGATGGCCTGGAGTCAAGCCACTCTTGGATATCAGACCGCCGCCAGCCGACGGCCCGCTTGCCTAGGAGCCTGCGCGGCAGAAATTAATCTACTGCGAAAGCGGTAGAATCAGTCCATATTTCCCCGATTTCTCGGCGAATAGAACGACTATGCACCTCCAAATCGAGAAAATCTGGCCTCGATTCCCCGCTTTCTCGCTACGATCATTCCTACCGCGCAGACTCCTAGTCGAATCGGCGGCGGAAATGTGCCCCGCTTCATCTCGCGGTAAACGGTCGGCTTGCTCAGACCGACAACTCGGCAAATTTCGTGGATGCGGAGAATCTGAGGTTCGATGTACACTTTAGCACTCCTTCTCGTGAAGCCATCTTGCCTATAAGACGGAATGGCTCTTTCGAGTTCTAGAGTGCCCGTTGATTCGTGTCTATTTCCCTTGCCTTGACACGGATCTAGAACATCGATTTAAAAACGAATCTCGGTAATTATATCATAGAGTCTTACTGAGTTCCATACATTGATACTGCGCCCATTTCTCCATAAGAATTGCCCGCCGCGCGTAGAGGTCACTCCGAAAATATGCACCTTCAACACCCTTGACGGTGTGCGCTAGGCACGCTTCCGCGACTTCTCGCGCCGTCCCGTTGTCGCCGCACCAGTCGCGGAAACTGGACCGGAAGCCATGCGGCACCGCCGGGATACCGATTTCTCTGAGTAGCTTGGAAATCGTCGAATCACTCAAGGTCCGTCCGGTCAGAGACGGAAACACCAGCCCGGAACCGTCCGCGAATGCCAGCGCCTCGTTCAGAATTTGCAGGGCCCGTTTCGACAATGGAACCCGGTGCTCCCGCCTAGTTTTCATTCGCTTGCCCGGTATGGTCCAAGTCGCCGTCGAAAGGTCCACTTCCTTCCACCGGGCGCCCCGAACCTCACCGGAGCGGCAAGCCGTCAGCACAATGAACTCGAACGCGAGCACCGTGGCCCGGTAGGCGCCCGACTGTCGAACCTTCTGAATTGCGGCCCCGACTTCACCATGCGGGAGCGCCTTGTGGTGCTGGCGATGAACGCCGTTTTTCGGCAGAGCGGCGCCGATGGCTTCCCCGGCTGGATTGTCTTGACGGTAGTTCTGAGCCACCGCCCATTTCATGATGGCGCCGATGCGTTGCCGCACCCGTCGAGCCGTCTCCCGCTTCTCGTTCCAGATTGGGAGGAGCACGGCTAGCACGTCAGCCGTCGTGATCTTGTCCAGCCGGATGTGGCCGAGTATCGGCATGGCGTAGTCGCGAAGACTTGCCCGCCATTGCACCTCAGATTTGCCGCCGGGCGTCCACGTCGCCGCATGGATTCGGATGACCTTTTCGGCGGCTTGCTCGAATGTCGGAATGCCGCCACCCCGCGGGTCGTGGCCTTGCACCAAAGCCCGCCGGTTGGCGAGTGCAGCCTGTCGAGCTTCGGCCAGCGTCACAAGCGGGTAGATGCCCAACCCGACGTTGAACGGTTTGCCATGCTTTCGGAGCCGCAGCGCCCAGGTTTTCGAGAGTCGCCCGTTTGCGGTACGCTTGACGAGAAGGCTCAATCCATGCCCACCGCGCCCGTCGCCATAGCGTCCAGGCCGATTGACATTCCGGATAAAAGCCGCAGACAGTATCCGTGGTCTCTTCATTCGGTATTCCCTACAGTATCGCTATCGTACTGCGACTAACCGAAACGGAGTGAAACGTCAAGAACCCCTAAATACCAGTAATGATTTGGGATAGGTGGACTTTGTGAGACTCCCTGAAACCGTAAAAAACCTCCCGGTAGGGGTCACCTCCTCCGCCAAGCCCATTTCGTGCTTGCTTTCGCGAGCGCACACCGAAGACACCACCCAGTGTGATCATCGCATTTCACGGTGAGAAATGAGGGCCGGGGCCGCTGCCGGTTCCACGAAACTTCTAACCCGTAAAAGTCATGCTTTCCAAGTACGACAAATTCGCCGCCGTCTACAACAGGCACTGGGGTGAGGCCTCCCTCGGCTGGTTCCCGCAAATGGAGCGCCTTGTATTGCGGAAGCTCGATCCCGGCAGCACCATCCTGGATGCCTGCTGTGGCACCGGACAGTTTTCCCGGAAGCTGAGCGCAGAGGGCTTTCGGGTTGTTGGTGTCGACGCCTCCTTCGAAATGCTCCGGCATGCGGCCGTGAACGCTCCCGGTTGTGAGTTCATCTGTGCGGATATCCGATCGTTTTTCCTGTCTCGCAAGTTCGATGCCGCCTTCTCGCTGTACGACAGCCTCAATCATCTGCTGACGTTGGACGATCTCGAGTCGGCACTCCTCAACGTTTCAAGTTGCCTCGCTCCAGGAGGCGCATTTGCCTTCGATCTCAACACTGCGATCATGTATCGGACGACGTGGTCCGGCACGCGGACGATCCGCGATCCGGGAATGACAACTGTTGTGTCGGCGTCATATGATGAGGACACTCGGCTGGCGGAGTTCCGGGCGACGACATCATCCCCGGATCGGGTTCGCCCCGACACTGTTCATCTGTTACAGACCTGGCATCCCGTTTCCACGGTTGTCCGGGCGTTCGAACGGAGCGGCTTGACGGATGTCTCTTGTATATCCCTTGACCGCAACCACGGAATCGAAGAAGCGAGCCGCGTGCTCTTTGTCAGCAGGAAGTGAATTCCCGGTGAGGCAGGGTGAGGCAGAGTGTATCGGGCAGATAACCCAGGGACCGTTCCTTGACGGCGTGCTGCGGTCGCGTTGACAATAGACCAACGTTCTGGATTTCTTATTCCGGTCGACGGCGCGGAAGTTATTCAATTCGCGGATCTTCCATCGCCGCTACCACCATGTCCGCTCTGGGAGAACGAAAAATTATGAAACAAATCCCGATCTGGCTGACGTTGTTCTTGCTGATCTCTCCTGCCTGCCAGGAAGCAACCCAGGAGACAGAGAAAGAAGGGATGGATCACCGGGTGACGGTCAAAATCGACCGGCTGGTGACCATCGTCCCCGCGGGCGCCTCCAAACGGGCGATGATGGCCATGGCGCGGCATCCGGACGGGACCATCTACCTGGCGCTCCAGACCGATCCGCCCGTCCTGTACTCGAGCGCCGACAATGGCGAGACCTGGACCTCCTCGCCGGCGGAACTCGGCCGGCCCCACCAGGTGGTGCAGGGAATGGGCGTGAACCGAAAAGGAAGGATCTTCCTGGTCCACCAGACCAGCGGGGAGCATCCGCCGAACCAGAAGGAGCTGCGCCTCTACGGCCAGGACCTGTTTGTCTCCTACTCGGACGATGGCGGCAAGACCTGGACCGCCTCTGAAACCGATTTCACCAAGTTCGGGGCGGGGACGCCCAACATCAAGTTCCACGAGGATGGAAATCGGGCCGTCATCGAGCAGCCGGACGGGACCCTCTTGTTCAACACGACCGTCGTGCCAAGCGAGGACTACAAGAAAAAACATCCGCCCACCGATCCGGTGAGTCCTCCCAACTTCATGTACGGCGGCACATCGGAGGACTATTTCGGGGACGTGGTCTTGCGCTCCACCGACGGCGGAGTGACCTGGGGGGAACCCGCCCGCGTCTACACCGACCTGAACGCCCACGAGTCGACGCTGGCCATCGGACCCGGCGACCCGGACCATGTTCTGATCATGACCCGGATCCAGCGCTTGGGCCGGCCCGAAGAGGACGGCGCCAAGATGATGATGGAGACGGGGAACCCCATGCACTACTACAAGCAGGGGGCGCTCTTCGAATCCAAGGACGCCGGCCGGACTTTCCAGTTGGCGCCCGGCGGAATGACCGAATGGTACGGTCACCGCGGGACGGTCGATTGGACACCCAGCAACGTCGTGGTGGTGACCCACGCCTGGGGACACAGTGGGAATACGCGCAGGGCGGCGCGGATCAGCCTGGACGGCGGACAGACCTGGGTCAACGGCACCCGCTCCGGGACCCCGCTCATGAACGGGTCCAAGAAGTTTCTGCTGGCTCCCGTGGCGGGGTTCACGTCCCCGACCATCGAGATTTCTCCGGGACGCTTCATGACGGCCGTCTACCACTACGAGCACATCAAGTCGGTCCCGGACCACCTCAAAGGGGTCGTCGCGGGAGTATTCTGGACCTTGGAGAAGACGGGCGGGAGATGAGGCCGAGGCCGCTCCCCGTCCATGACCACCGTTGGAAACACGAATAATTGTAGACGCGCATCTTCACGTCTGGCGCTCGGCTCCCGATCATCCCAATCCCGGCGCCACCATCGTCAGTCCGACCTCGGACGTCCCCGTGGAACTGCTGAAGCAGTACATGGACGAGCACGGGGTGGACCGGGCCGTCGTGGTGCAACCCCTCTACCCGGGCGAGGACAACTCCTACGTAGCCGACTGCGCCGCCCGTGATCCGGAACGCCTGGCGGCCGTGTGCTATGTGGACCCACGGCGGGAGGGCGCGGACCGGCGTCTCCGCTACTGGGTCCGGGAACGGGGTTGCCGGGGATTGAGAATCCGTCCCAGCGTTCCCGGAGAGGAAGTGACCTTTGGCCGGCCCGCTTCGTATCCGGTCTGGGAAGCGGCCCAGGATCTGGGAATCGCCGTCAACCTGCTCATGAGGATGGAGCACGTTCCGGCTCTGGCCGGGTTGGCGGAACGGTTTCCCCAGGTCCCTCTCCTCATCGATCACATGGCCTATCCCGACGTGACGGCCGGAACCGGCGATCCGTTATTCCGGGACCTGCTGGATCTGAGCCGGTTTCCCCAGATTTCGGTGAAGGTCAGCGGCTACTACTACCACTCCCGCCAGGGTTGGCCGTACTCGGACTGCCATCCGTTCTTCAAGGCTTTCCATGAGGCCTTCGGTACGGACCGCCTGGTCTGGGGAAGCGACTTCCCTCACGTCCTGCTCAAGTGCAGCTACGCCAGCGCTTTGGGCCTCCAGGAACGCTTCTACACCGACCTGGATCCCGCGGAATTGGCCGCCGTCATGGGAGAGAACGCCGCGGCTGCCTACTGGCCGAATCCTGTCTCCGGGTAAGGCCTCGGCCGGGCCCCCGCCGGGACGCGGCCTTGTTCCGAACCCACTCAGGAAGTAGAATTCACGGCTTGATATTTCCGGATTGGAGAGGTGTCCGAGTGGTTTAAGGAGCACGCTTGGAAAGCGTGTGTACGGGAAACTGTACCGCGGGTTCGAATCCCGCCCTCTCCGCCATCCAATTTTTATAAATCACTAGAAATAAATAATATTTTAGGAGTTCGGAAAAAATATTATCACTTTAAATAACAGAAGTGATACCGAGCGCTCGGCTATCCACCTGCCAGAGGCCCCGACGTGGCCAGCGCCTCATTGCCTCCCTTTAAGGCACCCCGTCTGCATCGAGATACAAACTCGGAGGAGTTCCGCACGCCGCCAGGACCGACCGGCCCAGGTCCTCTCGAAGCATACAAAATCCCTCCGGTAGTGCCGGTCCTAGGAGGCTGTCCGAGAACGGGGCTGTCACCGAAGCTCCTTAAAATCAGGGCATCTGATCATCAGGAGAATGTTGGATGCCCCCGCGATTCAAAGCCTACCCGAAAGACTACTACCAGAGTCAGCTGTTTCCGGCCAACGTGTTCGACCTCTTGCCGGAGGATCACGAATGTTTCCTCTATCAGGAACTGTTCGAGCAACTGGACACGTCGGAAGTGGAGGCCCAGTACAGCGACCGGGGCCAGCGCGCCTACGCGCCGCGTCAGATCGTGTCGATCCTGATCTACGCCTACAGCCGCGGCGTGTTCAGCTCCCGGCAGATCGAGCAGCGCTGCCGGGAGGATCTGGGGTTCATGTACATCGCGGGGAGGAACTGCCCGAACTTCCGGGTGTTGAGCGATTTCCGGAAGGACCACGGGGAATTCTTCCGGTCCTGCTTCAAGCAGACGGTGCAACTGGCGATGGGGCTGGGGCTGGTGAGTTTGGGCCACGTGAGCCTGGACGGGTCCAAGTTCAAGGCGAACAGCTCGAAGCACAAGGCGATGAGTTACGGACGGCTGAAGGAGAAGGAGCAGGAATTGTGCGAGGAGATCGAAGCCTTGACCCGGCAGGCGGACCGCTGCGACGAGGAAGAGGATCGGGTCTACCAGGAGCGGACCGGGTATGAGCTGCCCGATGACCTGCGCGACAAGAAGCAGCGGTTGAAGAAGGTCCGGGAGATGAAGCAGCTGCTGGAAGCGCGGGAGCAGGAGCTTCGACCGGGTCAGGCGATCGAGGACAAGAAGCAGATCAGCTTTGCGGACCCCGAGGCGCGGATCATGAAGCAAAAAGGGGACTTCGAGTACGCGTACAACGCACAGATCAGCGTGGACGGCAAGTCGCAGGTGATCGTGGGTCAGCACGTGAGCCAGCAGGCGAACGATGCCCAGGAAGTGGCTCCAGCCTTGGATGAGGTGGAGGAGACGAGCGGTCGGTTGCCGGAGAAGCTGAGTTTGGACAACGGGTACTACTCGGGGAAGAACCTGCAGGAGACGTCGGATCGGAAGGTGGAAGCCTACATCGCGACGGACCGGGGAGAGAAGCGGGGGAAGGGGGACCTGGACGCGAGCAAGCGTTACTTGGTGAAAGCGGACTTTCGTTACGACGAGGAGCAGGACGGCTTTCATTGTCCCGGTGGCCAACTGCTGAGGTTGAAGACCACCCGCGGCACGGGACAGCGGGTGTATCAGGGGGACATCGATGAGTGCCGATCCTGTGCCTACTATCGTCGTTGCTGCCGGTCGAAGTCAGGGGCGGCGCGCACGATCACGAGCGACGGGAAGGAGCCGTTGCGACGGGCGATGAACGAGCGGATGTCGAAACCGGAGAGCCAGGCGATCTACGCGCGTCGCAAGACGATCGTGGAGCCGGTGTTCGGGCAGATCAAGAACTCGGGATTTCGAGGATTCGGGCTGCGGGGCAAGGCGAAAGTGGCGGGGGAGTTCTCGCTGGTCTGCGTGGCACACAATCTCAAAAAGATCATGCTTGCGGCTCTGCGGGGAGAGGTGTGTCCGGAGTTCGGGAAGCGAGCGGCCTGGGCGTAAGAAAGGGGCGGATAAGGGCGGATGAAGTCAAAAATCGGCCTCTGTAGCCTCTTTTCGCGTCGGAATTAGAGCAATCCATCGGTTCCCTCGGCTTCGGAGGCCAGGATTCGAGGGTCTTCGGAGCCTTGGACCATTGCCCCTGAGCATGGTTATGGGTGAAGGTCGCTCAATGCCGAATTCTCGGACAGGCTCCTAGGAGGCTGCGCGGTAGAAATGATCGTAGCGAGAAAGTGGGGAATCGAGGCCAGATTTTCTCGATTTTGAGGTGCATAGTTGTTCTATTCGCCGAGAAATCGAGGAAATATGGACCGATTCTACCGCTTTCGCAGTAGATCAATTTCTGCGGCGCAGGCTCCTAGCCTGGACGGTATCCAGTCCTTCTGAGGAACCGCGCCCCGGCCCTCCCCAAAGCCCGCCGCCGTCGTCACCACTGGGGCCAAGTCGCCGCCCAGGGACTTAAGATCCGATTGCATGGCGGCCAGTGGGTCGTCCTCCTAGTCCGCATTCGCGCCCTGCGGAACCGGGAGCAAGAATCCGGTAGGAGTTGAGGACTCATTTGCTGGAGAACTCTCCAAGTCTCTGAACAGGGGCCCGGTTTGATCCGCAACCTCCAAGGTTCCCATGCCCTTCCAGGGACGGGCCGCATCAACGGCACACGTCAACAGGCAGACTGAATCCCATAATGGAATCCGAAGCCCGTCCACGCCCGGCATGCACACATCCGCCTCGAAACGCCAGGATGCGGGAGTTGGCCGGCCCTTGCCAGGCAACTTGTTCGACGGTCTCGCCAGCATGGACATTCTGGATCTGGAGTACAATAACCTGACCACATTACCCTCCGGGCTGTTCGCCGGGCTAAACCTCAGATTCCTCGGCCTGGAGGCGAATCAGCTCCGAACACTGTCGGCCGGGATGTTCGATTCACTCAGCGGTAGCCTGACGTTGGATCTGTCACACAACCAATTGGCGACGCTGGAGGACAGGGTCTTCGCCAGTCTTGACGTTGAGTGGCTGGACCTGGCAAACAACCGGTTGCAGACGTTGCCCGCAGGTGTGTTTTCGGGTCTCACCAGTCTGGAGGCCCTGTACCTGGAGACGAATCCGGGCGCGGACTTCAATTTCACCATGACGATCCAGCGTGTTCACAACACGAACCGAGTGGTGGTCGTGGTTCCTGAAGGTGCGCCGTTCGACATGACGACGACGATCAGCGCGACTGGGGGAATGCTGCCGACCGGCGTATCTGAAATCACGGTTCCGGTTGGGCACACGAGAAGCGCCGAAATTGCCATAACCCCTCTGGATGGGACGACAATCAGCCTGGGCGCGGGGCCTGCCGTGCCCTCATCGTTCGATGGAATCGCGACCGCGGTTGGCGACCCGACTACGTTTTAGGAGGTGTCGCTTTTCCCCCCTCACTCCGTACGCAGTGGGGACGTCCTCCGGCGACCGGATGTTGGTGGCCGAGCCCCGGGTGCTCGACGAGAACAGCGACGAGGATGAGGACGCGACATGGCGCTGGATCGGCACCTTTAGTCCATGCTGTAGACTGGACATTGCCGACCCGCCGAAAGGAACCGGCGGTACCGTCAAGTTAACCGATTTGGTTCCTGCTCAGCGCCTTGGCCACTCCCTAAGTTGTTGATTCTACGTTAGGCCTACGGCCGATTTCGCCTCCAAAACCCGAGAATTCTACTTAACTTGACAGCACCTACTGGATGCCTATCGGCTGGTATGCGGGTGCTGGCCGTCCTGACCATTGCTTTTCTCTTCTATGCGGCGGGCGTTCTGAGATTGGCGGATCTGGGCTGGAAAGTCGATCTCGATCTGCCGCCGGATGCCGTCGAATAGTTTGTCCGCGATACTGAAGGGCAGAACTTTAAGTAGAGTACTAACAGCCTCCTCCTATCCATTTTCCCACGGCTGCCAGAGTAAGAACCACTCGGGGCCGTTGAGCGGCCTTTGAGGGCCGATTCTTGTCCTCGGAACGCAGCGATGCTCGTTCGCTAGTTTTTTCAGGCTTGGCAAGAGCATAATGATGGTTCATCGCCGCCAAGCGAAAGCAGAGTCGTCGCATCGAACTCGGAGAGGTTACACAATGCCCGATAAACCGAAGAGCCGTCTGACCTTGTACATCGCCGTTGCGATTGTTGTGGCCATCCTCCTGGCTGTTTTTGCTCCGGGATTTGCAATGCAGTTCGAGCTTGGGGGTGAGATCTTCCTCAACCTGCTCACGATGATGGTCGTTCCGCTGGTGATGGCCAGCGTGATGAGCGGCATCATTGGACTCGGCGACATTCGAAAACTGGGCCGCCCCGGCGGTTTTGCGGTGACCTACTACCTGATGACAACCGTCCTGGCTGTGATCGTGGGTCTGCTTATGGTGAATTTGATTCAACCTGGTGTCGGTGTCGACCAGACGACCCTGGACGCGAGCCTCGCGGAGGGTCAGGTGAGCACTGCTGGCCGGGAAGATGCGGACCTGGGAACAATCCTTCGGGGCTTGGTCCTGATGCTCTTTACCGACAACCTGATCGAGTCGGCAGCCAAGACCAGCCTGCTACCGCTGATTTTCTTCTCGATCATCTTTGCCGGAATGCTCACGACAATGGGCACCCGAGTCCAGGCGCTTACCAAGATAATCGTCCAAGTCAACGAAGCGCTCTTGTCGTTCATCCTGTTGCTGATGAAACTGGCCCCGTTCGGAATCTTCTGCCTGGTGACTGCCCGCTTTGGTGAAGCCCAGGCTGGGGGAAATCTGGGAGCGGTTCTGCAACAGACTGGAGCGTACTTTGGAACGGTCCTTGCCGGGCTGGGGGTCCATGCATTTTTAACGCTTCCCTTGATCCTGTGGATCTTCACCCGAAGGAACCCGTTCCGTTTCATGTACCAGATGTCCCAGGCTCTACTGACGGCCTTTTCAACTGCAAGTTCAACGGCAACGCTGCCGATCACGATGAATTGTGCTGTCGAAAAGGCCAAGGTATCGAAACAATCCTCCGATTTCGTTCTTCCCTTGGGTGCCACGATCAATATGGATGGCACCGCCCTCTATGAGGCCGCGGCTGCCATATTCATCGCACAGGCGATTGGGTTTGAGCTCACGATCACCTCGCAGCTTGTGATTGCCGTCACTGCTACCATGGCGGCTATCGGAGCCGCGGGCATTCCCGAAGCCGGGCTGGTCACGATGGTGATCGTGTTGAACGCGGTCGGATTACCTGTCGAATATATCGGGCTGATCCTGTCGGTCGACTGGCTCCTAGATCGTTTCAGGACGGCGGTGAACGTCTTCGGCGATTCGATTGGTTCCGCAGTGGTCGATAAGAGCTTCGAACGGCAGGCGGAAGCCTTGGGTGATCGATAGGAGGGGATGCCCGCCTGAAGTGCCTGCTCAAGGTACTGTCCAAATTGCTGCAAAAATATCCTTTGAGTTCCACGCACCCGCCTCTTTTGCTTCCCGACCAGTCGGCAAGGCACTGTCAGAGTAAAATCGCAGGTCTGAGTTATTCCACCGGGGACAGGGAATTAGGCCGCCCCGAGTTGACGCCACTGGGCAAGTGCAGCGGCGCGGTTGAGCTTGAAAGTGTCCCGTGAACAGAGAGGTCGTCGCAGGTTGAAGTGGTTGTAGGCGGAAGAATGGACGGTGGTAAAATTCTGGAGGCTTCGCATCCGCCTGAAACGGAGCCTCGCGTGTTCTCGCCGCCGGAACGGCAGGGGGGAATTCTCCGCACGATTGTTCAGCCATCGGCCAGCTTGATGCAGACTGGATCCGCCCAGTTCACGCAAGGCCGCGCGGTAAGACCTCAGCCGATCCGTGATGATCGCATCCGGCCTGGGGGGGTAGCGCTTCCTCAGTTTCCTGAGGAATTTCAAAGCGGCCTTGCGGTCTCTCTTCTTCGAGACAAAGGCCTCCAGCACCTCGCCTTCCTGGTCCACGGCACGCCACAGGTAATGGCGTTCGCCATTGATTTTCACGAACACCTCATCAAGGTGCCACCGCCAAGCCGACAACGCACGCATTCGACCTGTCCGTTTCTTGCGGAGCTCGGCGGCAAAGATCGGGCCAAAACGGTTCCACCAGAACCGGATCGGTTTCCCCCGCACAGGCGGGGATGGACCTGTTCAGCTACGACCCTGGATCTGGGACCTACACCCGTCTCAGATTCGTGGAGACCCGATCTCTGAATCCGAAAGAGTCCCCTTCAAGCATCTGAAGCGCCATCCGGGACTGGGTTGGATCTCGGCCCTGCGGCATACGGCGATCCGCGAACTGGTGGAAACCAAAGCGGTTCAGCTCTCGATCTTCGACGAGCGTCACTTGGCGGAGATCCGGACCGAGGCCTATCCGGGCGAACGGCTCGTCGTCTGCCACAACCCGCTGCTGGGGGAGTATCGGCGCCGCAAACGCGAGAACCTGGTGGCGGCCACGGAAGAGGAGCTGGGCAAGATCGCCCGGGAGGTGGCCCGGCGCACCCAGACGCCTCTGCTGGCGCCCCAGATCGCCGAGAAGGTGGGTCGGGTCAAGAACCGGTACAAAGTGGCCAAGCACTTTGAGCTGGTGATCGAAGACGGGCGCTTCGAGTACGCCCGGCGCACCGCAGCCGTCGCCCGGGAGGCGCAACTGGACGGCTTCTACATCATCCGCACCAGCGAACCGGAAGAGCGGCTGCCGACCGCCGATGTGGTGCGCAGCTACAAGAACCTGACGCACGTGGAGCGAGCCTTCCGCTCTCTGAAGACCGTGGACTTGCAGATCCGTCCCATCCGTCACCGGGCGGAGGCGCGGGTGCGGTCGCACCTGTTCCTGTGCCTGCTGTCCTACTATGTGGAGGGGCATTTGCGCCGGGCCCTGGCCCCGTTGCTGTTCGATGACGAGGACCTGGACGCGCACCGCGCTCGACGGGATCCAGTGCTGAAAGCCCAGCCGTCGGCATCGGCCAAACGGAAGAAGACGGAGCGGCGAACCGAGGACGGACTGCCGATCCAGAGCTTCCACACGCTGATGGCGGAGATGGGAACACGTGCCCGTCACCAGTGCCGAACCGCCTCGGCCCCGGACGGTCCGAGGCTGCAACGACGGGCTCTGGAGTTGGTCACAGCGTTCCCAGTGACGACCAAGGCGGATTCGTGACTGATCCCTTTATAATCAAGGGGTTATCTTGTCTTCGTGGCTGGAACTTCGGTCTAGTCAGTCAACCCCCCGAGTGATCGTCAGCGTAGTCGAAGCCAAGCACCTACCAGTGTGATCGAGCACGAACCCGAACGCGGTGCCGGGTTCTAGCACAGTCCGTGACGAGTTGCGGCGGACGCCGACGTCCCTGTTGATGTCACCCACCGTCCTCGGCATGTCTTGGTAGACGAAGGTGCGCGTATAAACGCGGGATCGGGGCTGGAAATGTCGCACCACTAGAGCGTTCATCGCGTCTCTAAAAGTCTCCCGCCAGAGCGTAGTGATGTCGCTGATGAGGTCCCGCGGAATACCATCTTTTACGTAGAACAGAACCTCGCCATCGTCCGTATCTGTTTCGGATTCGAGCAGATTGAGGACGCACCAGCTCTCTGACGCGGTACAATCGTCTCAGGAGGTGTCGATTGTGACGGATCTACTGGAGAAAGCGTTCTCGAAGGCCGCCCGGTTGCCCGACGACGAGCAGGACGCATTCGCGCGATGGCTGTTGGACGAGATCGAGTCCGAGCGGCGCTGGTCCCGATCGTTCGAGACCTCCCAGCGGCAGCTCGCCAATCTTGCTCGGGAGGCTCTCAAAGAGGATCTGGCCGGCCGAACTGAGCCGCTCGATCCTGACCGGCTGTGAAGTCCCGCCGCACCAGACGCTTCCACGAGTGCTTCGCCCAGTTGCCGTCTGACATTCAGAGCCAAGCCCGGCAAGCCTATCAGCTGTTTCAGGACAATCCCGGTCACCCCGGTCTTCGCTTCAAGAGGGTTCACCAGACCGATCCGATCTACTCCGTCCGTGTGAGCCAAGGCTATCGGGCCGTGGGCGTCCTGAAGGACGAGGCGATCGTCTGGTTCTGGATAGGCTCTCACTCCGCCTACGACCAGCTCTTGTCACGGCTCTAAAACAAGCGAGTTCCGCCCCCACTCCAGTGGCTTCACCCGACAAGCTCCGGCGATCGAAACGGCCTCGAGCCCAGCAGCGTCACGAAGCTCTGAGCGGACGGCGGGGGACTGGGTGAGGATGAGGCCCCCGATGAAGGAGAAACTGTGGATCACAAAAAGCCCGCGCTCACGCCAGGTCACGAGTTCTCTCTCGGAGGGGCTCCAGCTCCTCGTCTCCTGTAGTTTTCCTTCGGCCTTCCTGCAAGGATAACTGAGAAGCGAGCGACCCCCGCCCGTGCAAAACACCCCCCTGAGTGTTTTGCATCCTTGTTTGACCCCGCTCCCGACCCCGGAGCGGGGTCAAAGCGCCCCATCGGCGTTACGTGTAACATGCCCCTAATTCCACCTCTTCGTCGGCCCTGAGTCGCTCCGATTTCCGGGGGTTCATTGTAGCCACACCGGCTCCTTCTCCTGAGCGAGCCGCAGTTGACTTGGCCCCCTCCGCAGCTTGGCCTCAAGCCGAGACGCTCCTGCGTGCCCTCGAGCCAGCGGCTCGTGGCGTCCGAGTCTTGGTCGGCGAGAGTCGATCCCCCCCAGGTTGAAGTGGTCCCACATTTTCGGACCAAGGGTTAAGGTAAACTTCAGAGCCTTGGAGGAGGTCTGGAATGGCCACAAGACGGAGACGATTCACGGCAGAGTTCAAGCAGCGAGTGGCGCTGGATGCGCTGCGAGGAGACCACACGATTCAGGCGGTTGCAGCCAAGCACCAGGTGCATCCGAGCCAGGTGAGCAACTGGAAGCGTGAGGCCGTGGAGGGACTGAAGGAGGTGTTCGCGGGCCGGCGCTCGAAGCGCGAGAAGGATCACGAATCGAGGATTCGGGATCTGCATGCGAAGATCGGAGAGTTGACGGTGGAGCGGGATTTTTTTCGGCGCGGGTTGCGGCGCTGAGTCGCTCCGAGTGTTTGCGGATGGTGGAACGGGACGGGGAGTTGAGCCGGCGCCAGCAGTGCCGGTTGTTGGGGATCAGTCGATCGTCGCTGTATTACACGCCTAAGGGGGAGAGCCCGGAGAACCTGGCGCTGATGGCGCCGCATGGACGAGTTGTATCTTCAGTATCCGTTCTACGGCAGCCGGCAGCTGAGGGGCCACCTGCGCCACGAAGGGGTCCTCGCCGGTCGGCACCGGATTCGTCGGTTGATGCGGCTCCTGGGTTTGGAGGCCATCTACCCGAAGCCGAGAACCAGCGTGGCCCGATCGGAACACCGCGTCTACCCCTACCTGCTCCGGGGTCTGAAGATCGACGAGCCCCATCAGGTCTGGTGCGCTGACATCACGTATATCCCTGTCTACAAGGGGTATTTGTACTTGGTGGCGGTGATGGACTGGGGCAGTCGGTACGTGCTGTCGTGGCGGTTGTCCAACACGATGGACAGCGAGTTCTGTGTCGAGGCTCTGGAAAGGGCGCTCTCACCAGGGGTACCGACGATCTTCAACACGGATCAGGGAGCGCAGTTCACGAGCCGAGCGTTCACCGAGAGGGTGCAGGCGTCCGGGGCACAGTGCTCGATGGACGGTCGCGGTCGTTGTCTGGACAACGTGTTCATCGAACGGTTGTGGCGGTCGCTGAAGTACGAAGCGGTTTACCTGCGTGAACTCGCGGACGGATTCGAGGCCGAGCGGGTGATCGGGGAGTGGATGGAGTTCTACAACGGGGAGCGGCCTCACTCGGCGCTGGGTGGGCGGACCCCAGGGGAAGCGCACCAAGGGAGGGAGGCGGCGTGAAGTCGGGATTCCGGAGAGCCGGATACGCTCCCCAGAGCGTGAAGAGCTGTCATGGCCGAAAGCAAGCTTCCGGCCAAGTCTGACCGGAAGTCCCACAGACGGCCCCCAGGCAACGCGAGGAGGGGGTTCAAATGTTCACCGACCGGACAGATCACGTGTCATAAAAACCGGACAAGTTGACGTGCTGATGACATGCAAACGGGCGTCGCTCAGCGGAGCCATGTATCATGGATTTGAGGGTGCAATTTCAACATTCGGAGTCTACTTTCCCTACCTTATTTTGACCCTCAGATGGTCCAAAGAACCGGGACCACCTCAGTGGGGGGGGGGATTTCGTCCCGATTTTATCGAGCACCAGTTGGCCCACGCGGTGCGGGACCCCAACGGGCGGGCGTACAATCGCACGGCCTATCTGCCGGAACGGCAAAAGATGATGCAGGAGTGGGCGGACTACCTGGATCAGCTGAAGGCAGTGAACAATTGATGCCGACCGATCCGGGCTCCTGAGCTTGCGGTGAAAACCAATCCTCTTCGACCCGAAAGGACGTCGCTCACAGGTCGCTGGGATTGGGCATGCGGTAGCCGACCTGACGCACGTTGAAGATATAGGTCGGGCGGGCCGCGTCGTCGCCCAGCTTGCGGCGGAGCATCTTCACGAAGGCGCGCACCGGCCGGTAGTCGCCGGATTCCTCCCGGCGCCACACTTGGCGCAGCAACGATTCGTACGTCATGACCCGTCCCGCGTTGATCGCGTCCCGCGTTGATCGAAAGAACCCGAAGCAGTTCGTATTCGGTGGTCGTCAACAGCACCACACGGCCGTCCAGGGTCACCCGGCGGCCCCCGCCTCCAGGGCCCGGTCGATCGTCTCGTCCCGGCCGTAGCCGGAGATGAAGACGACCGGCAGTTCGGCCAGTTCGGGAAGGCGCTGCATCAACTCGATTCCATCGGTCCCGGGCAGCATCAGATCCGGCAGCACCAGACGGATCGGGTTGGTCTTGATCAGGCGCGGCACCTCCTTCGGGTCGCCTGTCAGCAGCGGGGAGTAACCGGCCGGGGCGAGACCGTCCCGAACGTAGCCGAGCGTCTGCGGGTCATCGTCCACCACCAGGATGCGCGGTCGCTCCCGCCCTTCCCGGGATGGGCGGGACGAACTCCGTGGGAACCGGCCGCGCTCGTCCCGGCCTCTTCGGCCACCGGAACCGTGAAGGTGAACCGGGTGCCCAGACCGGGGCCGCTGCTCTCGGCCTGGATGCGCCCGCCGTGGGCCTCCACCAGTCCCTTGCAGATGGCCAGACCCAGGCCGGATCCCCCGATCCCGCTGGTACCGCCGCCGACCCGCGCGTGCTTGCGGAACAGGTGCGGCAGCAGTTCCGGAGCCACCCCCCGGCCTTCGTCCGCGACCGAGATCGCCACGTGAACGCCGTCACGGACCGCGGCGACCCGGATGGGGGAGGACTCGGGAGCGTTCCTGGCCGCGTTGGACAGGAGGTTGTTCAGGACCTGGACGATGCGCTGCCCGTCGGCCATCACCCGGGGTAGGTCCGGCGGCAGGTCGATGGGGATGGTGTGCCTCCCGCCGCCACTCAGGAACATGTTCCTGGCCTGGTCCACCAGGCTGGCGACCTCCGTGGGCGCGGGGACGACCGAGAGCGTGCCCGTCTCGATGCGCCCCGCATCGAGCAGGTCTTTGATCAAGCCGCGCATGTGATCGGCCTGCTCGTCGATGATGCGGAAGATCTGGTGTATTTCGGCCGGGTCCGGGGCCGAGGAGACCCCCAGTACGGTTGCGGTCGAGCCCTTGATGGAGATCAGTGGCGCCCGCAGCTCGTGGCTCACCAGGCCCAGGAACTCTGCCCGCATCCGCTCCAACTCCTGCAGCGGCGCGAGGTCCTGCAGGGTGACGACCACGGAGTCGAGGGCGCCGTCCTCGGAAGGGATGGGCGTGGCGTTGATCAGCGTCGTCAAGCTCCGGCCGTCCGGGACTTCGAGGACGATCTCTTCCGCGCGCAAGGTCTCGCCGCTACTCGGAGCCTGCGCCAGGGGGAACTCTTCCAGCGAGATCTCTCGCCCGTCGGCGCGCCGGAGCGTGATCACCTCCAGCAGTTGCTCCGGAGAGCGGTCCGGCTGACCCAGGCCTCCGACAATCCGCTTTCCCTCCCGATTGAGAGACACTGGTTTTCCGGTCCGGGCATCGAAGACGACGACCCCCACCGGCGAGGTGTCGACCAGGGCCTCCAGCTCGGCCCGGGCCCGCTGCTCATCCCGGTAGGTGCGGGCGTTGGCCATGGCCGTGGCTGCCTGAGCCCCGAACAGCACCAGGATCTCTTCATCCTCGCTCGTGAACTCTTGTCCGCCTTCCTTCTCGCCGAGAAAGAAGTGGCCGACATGCACGCCCCGGTGACGCAGCGGTGTGCACTGGAAGGTCTTCGACGGAAACCGGTCCGGGGAATGGCCGAGCGACCGGAGATAGGTGGGGAGGTCGGCGAGTCTCAGTGGGCCCGGAAGATCCCGGAAGTGTTCGAAGATCTGCAGTCCGTCGGGCCAGTCGGCCACCCGCTGGTGCTCGGCCGCAGTGATGCCGGAGGTGACGAATTCCTGGACCTGTCCCGAATCGGAGAGGGTCGTCACCCCGCCGAAACGGGCGCCGGTCAACGCGCGGGCGCCGTCCACGACCTCGCGCAGGACGGTGCCGAGGTCGAGGCTCTCGCTGATGCGCAGGATCGCCGAGCTCAACCTGGAGACACGGTCCCGCAGCGCCTCGTTCTCTCGTCTGCATTCCTCAGAACTCTTCAATGGTCCAACCTTCTCGGACCCCGGAGCGAGGCCCGGTTCCCCGTCCCCGAACGCCCAGCTCGGCAGCCCATTGGGCCAGCCACCGGGTGGAATATTTCACACTAATGTCACTAAAATAGCCCATATTATCACTCCATTTTCATCATAACGTTCTAAAGTTGCCAGAGTGTTCTGTATCCTGTGTTGGAGGCCATTCGTTGGCCCCCTGACCTTTCACAGAGAACTCAGCATGTGAGTTGCAGGTTCCCGCGGGACACGCGATCCAGCCGAGATCTAAAGACCATTGATGAGAGCGGGCATCCCTTCCCGCTCCTTTCCGAAGCCACTGCACGGAACCCGATCTTCGACGCCCCAGGATGATGCGGCAGCCACGCTGGACAGGAAACACGTGCTGGGCCCTCGGGGTGTTGGTGGCGACTTCTCTGTGGGTGGAGCCGATCTGGTCCCAGCACCCACCACCGACCGTTGTCGGCGGGATCCCGAAGCAGGCCAGTCGGCCGATCAAGCAGCCGTGGCCGGAGTTCCCGTCCGTTGAGTGGACGGGCCCGAAGGACGAGATCGCGCATCGAAGGGTCCGTCCGTCCCGGGATCGCGCATCGCAGCAACTGGCTGCGCTACGCCGGCGTCAGAGTGTCGACGGCACGGGCGTCGGGATCGGCGTGCTCTCGACCGGCGTGGCCGCGGTTATGGCCGGTGAGGCGGCGGAGGACCTGCGGGACCGGGTGACGGTGTTGCCGGGGCAGGCGGGCGAAGGCGACGACGGGACGGCGACCCTCTCGATCCTCCACGACCTGGCCCCGGGGGCCGACCTCTACTTCGCGACCGGTCTGGGTGGGCCGGCGCGGTTCGCCGCCAACCTCGAGGCGCTCTGCCAAGCGGGCGCGGACGTCATCGTCGACGATCTTTTCGATTACCAGACGACGATCGGTCAAGGCGGCCTCCAGGCCCAGGCGGTCAAGGCGGCGGTCCGCAATGGTTGTGTCTACGTCTCTGCGGCCGGCGGTCAGAATCAGGCCGGGATCTGGGAAAGAGAGTTCCTTCCAGGCCGGTCGGCGCCAAACGATTTTTCGAGAACCGGGGATTCGGCCGGATCGAAATCTGATCTTTCCTCGGCGACGTGCGTGAGCGCGGCCAATCCGGATTTCGAGACCTTTTGCGGGGCGTCGGCGCCTCTGCCCGAAGCGGCGGCAATGGTCGCTCTGATCCTGGAGGCGGCCGGTGGATTCCACCACACCTCACCGGAAGCGCTGCGCGCGGCAGTCTCCGGAGGGATGCTCCGGATCGAGTCCGAGACCAAGCCGTTGACGGTCCCGCCGGGGCCGGCGGTGCGCAGGATCGAGATCAGCTCGAGTCCTGCAGCGGGCCGGGAGACCTACGGAATCGGCGACGGGACCGGTCAGACAACGGCACAGTTGCAGGCGCCCACGGGCTACAGTGGCATCTATGCGGACTGGAACGTGGACCTGAACAACGACGGCACCTCGGACGATCCCTGGCACTTCGGAACGGACGCCCAGTACCCGGCGCTCAAGACGGACTTCGATGAGAGCGGAACCGCGACGTGGCAGGAGTTCGGCTACCAGCTTCGGGAAGGGCCGACCCTGACGGCGACGGCCGGGCCGACGCAGGTGGCCCTGACCTGGACCCCGGTGACGGTGAGTCACTGGGACCCGCCGCCAAGCGTCACCTACAGACTGACCCGCGACGACGGCGCCACCTCGGACACCCTCGACGGGGGCCTCAGGGTTTTGACCTTCACCGAAACCGACGTGACCGCCGGCACGACCAACACGTACCAGGTTGCGACGGTGGTCGCGGGCGGCGAGGCGACTCGCAGTGCCCTGGTGGAGAAGACGGCGGAGACGACGGCGCTGCCCAATATGTGGCTGAACCCGCCGGAGAGCGATCCGGTGGCCGCGGTCAAGTCTGCGGCCACCTACAGCGTGACCTTCCAGGGAACCTGGACCACCACCGTCACCTCCGACGGCCTTCCCTCCGGAGCGCATTTCACGACCCTGATCGGCGGTGTTTACAACGCCGGCGTGACCTTCCTGAGAGAGGGCGGCATGGCCAGCGCGGGGGTCGAGTCCATGGCGGAACTCGGCGGAACGAGCACCCTGGCGAGTGAGATCCGGGCCGCCGCACCGAATGCGCTCAGCGTCCTTCAGAGCAGCGGCGGCAATATCGGCCCGACAGGCTCGTCAACCATCAACATGGTCACGCTCACAACCGACCATCCCCGGGTCACCCTGCTCACGATGGTGGCGCCGAGCCCGGACTGGTTCGTGGGCGTCTCCGGGCTGTCCCTGCTCGATGCGCAAGGCGACTGGTTGGCATCGCGCACGGTGAACCTGTATCCGTGGGATGCCGGAACCGAGGAGGGAACCGAGTTCTCGCTGAATAACTCCGCGACCTCGCCGCCGGAAACCATCACGAGCCTGCGGGGGATGGGCAAGTTCTCGAACGAGCCGATCGCGACCCTGACCTTCACTCGCCAGTTGGTCAACACCGCCCCGGAGTTGACCCTGGCGGCTTCTCCAGCGGCGATCGTAGAGGCGGGTGGAAGCGCGATGGTGACGGTTGAGATCACCAACGGCGTCACCTTCGCGGAGGATCAGGAGATCGCACTCTCCTTTGCGGGCACGGCGACGAAGGGCACGGACTACACGGTGGCGTTGGAGAGTCTCACGCTCACCGCGGGGCAGAGCTCGGTTGCGACCACCGTCACAGCCGTACAAGACAGGGTCGACGATGATGCCGAGACGATCCTGATCACGGCCAGTCATGGGGGCGGCACGATCGGCGCCGAGCAGACGATCACGATCATCGATGACGACCCCACAACCTGCTCCGGAGGGATGGCTGGAACCTACCCCTGCAGTAATGTCGACCTGATGTCGTTTCTGGCTTTAGCCGACATTGGCGGCGGCAGCGCTAACGACATCTGGGGCTGGACGGATTCCTCGACCGGCAAGGAGTACGCGATTATGGGCCGGACCAACGGCACGTCGTTCGTGGACATTAGCGACCCGCTCAACCCGATCTATCTTGGCAACCTTCCTCGACGCTCCGCCAACTCGACCTTCCGGGACATCAAGGTATACGCGGATCATGCCTTTATAGTGACGGAGGCAAACAACAGCGGCATGCAGGTATTTGACCTGACTCAGTTGAGAACGGTGGCCTCACCCCCTGCCACGTTTTCCGAAACCGCCCACTACCCTGATTTCTTGCTTGCTCACAATCTCGTGATTAACGAAGACAGTGGCTTTGCTTACGCGGTAGGTACGAACACTTGCAGCGGCGGGTTGCATATGATCAACATTCAAACTCCGACGAGCCCGACCTCAGCCGGTTGTTTCAGCGACGACGGCTACACCCACGATGCACAATGTGTGAACTACGATGGCCCTGACCTCGATCACCAGGGAAAAGAGATCTGCTTCAACTCCAACGTGGACACGCTGACGATCGTCGACGTGACGAACAAGGCAGATCCGGTGATGCTCGCCCGCAAGGGTTACAGCGGTTCTAGGTACACCCACCAAGGCTGGCTAACGGAAGATCAGGCCTACTTCTTGCTGGGCGACGAGTTGGATGAAAAGAATAACCCCGATGTCACGAATACCCGTACCTACATGTGGGACGTGAGCGATCTCGACGAGCCGGCGCTCATCGGTTCTCACGACTCCACGACAACCGCGATCGACCACAACCTGTACGTCAAGGGCAAATACACCTACCAGTCGAACTACTACGCTGGATTGCGCATCTTGGATCTCACCGACATCGCCAACGGTAATCTAAGTGAAGCAGCTTTCTTTGACTTCAACCCCGGCAGCGACCCGACGAACACCCGCGGCGGAACGTGGAGCAACTATCCGTTCTTTGACAGTGGAATCGTGATTGTCAGCGTGATTGAGCAGGGCCTGTTCATCCTCAGGCCGAACCTTGTGGACGTCGTCAATCCGGCTCTTGCCTCAGCGGCGGTGAACGGGGTGGCGCTGACGCTGACCTATGGGGAAGCTCTGGACGAGAGTTCGACGCCGGCGACAGACGCCTTCACGGTCACGGTCGCGGGGGATGGGCGCACGGTCACCCACGTTTCGGTGAGCGGAAGGGTAGTGACGCTGACACTCGCCTCGGTCGTGGCGCATCACGAGACGGTGACGGTGGGCTACAGCCCGGGGACGAATCCGATCCGGGACGCGGCGGGCAACGCTGCGATCGGATTGAGCAATCGGTCGGTGACGAACGAAACGCCGGAAACCGCGCTGCCCAATATGTGGCTGAACCCGCCGGCGAGCGATCCGGTGGCCGCGGTCAAGTCTGCGGCCACCTACAGCGTGACCTTCCAGGGAACCTGGACCACCACCGTCACCTCCGACGGCCTTCCCTCCGGAGCGCATTTCACGACCCTGATCGGCAGTGTCCACAACGCCGGCGTGACCTTCCTGAGAGAGGGCGGCATGGCCAGCGCGGGGGTCGAGTTGATGGCGGAACTCGGCAGAACGAGCACCTTGGCGAATGAAGTCCGGGCAGCCGAACCGGATGCGCTCAGCGTTGTTCAGGGCAGCGGCGGCAATATCGGCCCGACAGGCTCGTCAACCATCAACATGGTCACGCTCGGCACCGACCATCCCCGGGTCACCCTGCTCACGATGGTGGCGCCGAGCCCGGACTGGTTCGTGGGCGTCTCCGGGCTGTCCCTGCTCGATGCGCAAGGCGACTGGTTGGCATCGCGCACGGTGAATCTGTATCCGTGGGATGCCGGAACCGAGGAGGGAACCGAGTTCTCGCTGAATAACTCCGCGACCTCGCCGCAGGAAACCATCACGAGCCTGCGGGGGACCGGCAAGTTCTCGAACGAGCCGATCGCGACCCTGACCTTCACCCGCCAGTCGGTCAACACTGCGCCGTCCTTCAGCAGCGGCACGAGCTTCGAGACGGACGAGAACCAGACAGCGGCAGCCACGCTGACCGCCACGGACCCGGACAGCGGCGACGGGGTCGCCTATGCGATCACCGGCGGCGCCGACGCCTCGAAGTTCGATATCGGCGAAACGACAGGCGTGCTGACCTTCAAGGTCCCGCCGAACTACGAGAGAGCGGCGGATGTCGCCAGCACGGATCCCCCGAACGAGGCGGGGAACAACGAGTACATCGTGGCCGTGACGGCAACCGGCGGCGCGGCTGAGCGGGCGCTGACGGTGGGGCAGACGATCACCGTCAGCGTGCGCAACGTGGAGGAAGCCGGAACGGTCAGCTTCTCGCAGGTGGGAGCTGCCATCGGGGCGAGGTTGAGCGACCCAGATGGTGGTGTGAGCAGCGCGGCCTGGCAATGGGCTAGGTCTTCGGAGCGGAGCACGGGCTGGACGAACATAAGCGGCGCTACGTCGGCCCGCTACACGCCGTCCAGCGGCGACCAGGAAATGTACCTGCGAGCCACGGTGTCCTACGACGACGGGCATGATTCCGGCAAGCAGGCGCAGGGGATAAGCAGCAGCGAGATCGCCCCGCTCGATCTCCAGGTTGACACCCTCGTCTCCGGGCTGTCCATCCCTTGGGGCATCGCCTTCGCGCCCGACGGGACGATGCTGTTCACCGAGCGGTCAGGCGTGCTGAGCAGTCGGCTTACCGACGGAACGGTCCAGACCGTCACCGCCGATTTCAGCGACTTGTTCGCCATCGGAGAGACGGGGTTGATGGGCATCGTCGTCGATCCGAGTTTTGCCTCGAGCCGGCGCTTTTATACCTGCCAGGGCCACTCCGGGCCGGAGCTACAGGTGATCACCTGGACCGTCAATGCGGACTACACCCAGGCCACCCGAGTCGCCGATCCCCTGGTCGGGGGTCTGCCCGCCGGCAGCGGCCGGCACGGCGGCTGCCGGCTGCGTTTCGGACCGCAGGGCTATCTGTGGATCGCGACTGGCGACGCGGCCGCGGGGACGGTTCCGCAGGATCTGACCTCGCTCGGAGGGAAGGTCCTTCGAGTCGACGCATCCACGGGCGCCGGGGCGACGACAAACCCGTTCGCTTCATCGCCACGGATCTACACCTATGGCCACAGGAACGTGCAGGGCTTGGCGCTACGCCCCGGCACGAGCGAGATGTGGTCGGTGGAGCACGGACCGTCGAAGGACGACGAGATCAACCTGCTGGTCGCCGGCCGCAA
The DNA here is from genome assembly GCA_965263035.1 of Acidobacteriota bacterium. Lineage (GTDB taxonomy): Bacteria > Acidobacteriota > UBA6911 > RPQK01 > JAJDTT01 > JAJDTT01. Next base: position 127,660 of record OZ253580.1, on the reverse strand, counting down.
CTACGGCTGGGATCCGGTGCCCGGCTACAACGAACAGGTTCCCATGACCGATCTAGTAAAGTTCCCCGACGCTTTCGAGGCCAAGTGGTCCTCGGGGTTACCGACCCTGGCCACCAGCGGGGGCATCTTCCTGGAGGGCGAACACTGGGGCGTCTGGGAGGGACGACTGGCGGTGGCCACGCTGAGGGACAGCAAGCTGCGCCTCTTCGAGTTCACTCCGGACGGCGGCTTCGTGAGTCAGGTCATCGTACCCGAACTAGACGGCGATTTCGGTCGCCTGCGGACCCCGATGATGGGCCCTGACGGAGCCCTGTATGTGACCACTTCGAACGGCGGTGGCGAGGACCGGATCCTCAGGATCGCCGAAAACACGACGGCGCCGGAGGTCAGCATGATCGAGATCACCTCGGATCCTGGGCCGGACGGGACCTACGCGATCGGCGAGGCGATCGAGGTGACGGTGACGTTCGATGAGACGGTGGTGGTGACGGGGACGCCGCAGTTGACACTGAGGGTGGGGGACCAGGACCGAACGGCGGAGTACCAGAGCGTTACGGATGCCGAGGTGTTGTTCCGCTACCAGGTGGGGACCGGTGACCTCGACACCAACGGAGTGAGCATCGCGGCGGACAGCCTGTCGCTCAACGGAGGAGAGGTCAACGACGGCTCGGACAACGAGGCCGATCTGGATCATCGGGCGCTGGGGAACCAGTCGCAGCACAGGGTGGACGGGATCCGGCCGGAGTTGGCGGCCACCAATGGGGCGGTGGTAGACGCGGCGACGCTGACGCTGACCTATACCGAGACTTTGGACTCGTCTTCGGTGCCGACGACGAGCGCTTTCATCGTGTTCGGAGGTGCCGGGTCGCGCACGGTTTCCGGTGTCGTGATTCGAGGGCGTGCGGTGGAATTGACCGTGACTCCCGCAGTGCAGCACTGGGAGACGGGGATCCGGCTGATCTATGCGGTCCCGGCGGGACCGGGAGCGACTCCGATTCAGGACCCGGCGGGCAGCGACGCGGACGGATTGAGCGGCGTGCCGGTGACGAACGCGACGCCGGACCGGGTCCCGCCGACGGTCACCTCGGTGGAGATCACGTCGGATCCCCCGGACGGCCGGGACGTCTACGGCATCGGCGAGGAGATCGAGGTGACGGTGACCTTCAGCGAGACCGTCACGGTGACCGGGACGCCCCGGGTGACGCTGAAGGTGGGAGAGCGGGATCGATCGGCGAACTACGAAAGCGTCACCGGGGCGGAGGTGCTGTTCGCCTACACGGTGGTCGTCAATGACAGCGACACCGACGGCGTGAGCATCGAGGCGGACAGCGTATCCGGCGGAATGATCCGGGACACCGCGCGGAACGGCGCCGTCCGGACCCACCCGGCGGTAGAGGCGGATGCGGAGCAGAAGGTGGACGGGGTCGGGCCCAGCTTGGCCGCCACTGACGGGGCGGTGGCGAACGGAGCGATGCTGTCGCTGGCTTACAGCGAGGTGCTGGACGAGTCTTCGGTGCCGGCGAACGCTGCCTTCATGGTGACCGGGGGCAGCCAGACGCGGACGGTCACCGGGGTGCAGGTGAACGGGAGCGCGGTAACGCTGACGGTGAGTCCGGCGGCAGAGGATGGAGAGACGGGGATCCGGGTGAGCTACACGGTGCCGACGGGGACGGGAGCGAATCCGATTCAGGACCGGGCGGGCAATGATGCGGCCGGCCTGAGCAACCGGTCGGTCACCAACCGCACGGGCGACACGACGGGGCCGACGGTGGAGACGGTGGCGATCACCTCCAGGGCCGGGTCGGATCGAACCTACGGCGTGGACGAGACCATCGAGGTGACCGTAACCTTCGACGAGACGGTGGTGGTGACGGGGATGCCGCAGTTGATCTTGAACGTCGGCGGCGGGGATCGAACGGCGGAGTACCAAAGCGTCACCGGGGCCGCCGTAAGGTTCGGATACGCAGTGGGGGTCGGCGACAACGACCCGGACGGAGTGAGCATCGAGGCGAACCGCCTGTCGCGGGGCACCGGGTCGATCCGGGACGGGGCCAGCAATAACGCGATCCTGGACCACGCGGCGGTCGGGGACGATTCGGAGCACAAGGTGGACGGCGTGGCTCCGGGTCTGGCCCCTATGGACAGGGCGACGATGAACGGATCGACGCTGACGCTGACCTATGACGAGCCGTTGAACGGGTCGTTGAGGCCGGCGACGAGCGCCTACACGGTGACGGGCGGGAATGCGACGCGAACGGTGACCGGGGTGCAGGTGAGCGGGAGCGCGGTGGAGCTGACGGTGAATCCGGCGGCGGAGCACGAAGAGACGGGGATCCGGGTGAGCTACCAGCCGGGGTCGAATCCGATCCAGGACGTGGCAGGCAACGACGCCGGGGCGTTCACGGACCAGGGGGTGGACAACCGGACGCCGGACACGACCGCGCCGGCGTTGGAAGAGATCGAGCTCAGCTCGAACCCGGGGACCGACCAGACCTACGCGGCCGGGGACGCGATCGAGGTGACGGTGCGCTACGACGAGCCGGTGAGGGTGGTCACCACGCAGGGGACGCCGACGCTGGATCTGACGGTGGGCAATCGGCGGAAGGCGGCCCGGGCCGGCGCCGGTCCGGAATCGGCGACGGTGGTGTTCGTCTACACGGTGGAGAAAGGGGACCTGGACCCGGACGGGGTGAGCATTGCTGCCGACCGGATCGACTTGAACGGGGGCAGGATCGAGGACTCGGCGGGCAATCTGGCGGCGCGGAGTTATGAAGCATTGCCGGCGCAGGCGGGCCACCGGGTGGACGGCGTGGAGCCGGAGCGGGAGAGCGTGACGGTGCATGAGTCGCGGGTGACGTTGACCTACGACGAGGCGCTGGATGAGGGCTCGGTGCCTTTGGGGTCCGACTTCACGGTGGCGGTGGCGGGGAATGATCGTGCGGTGATCCAGGTCCAAGTGAGTGGAAAGAAGGTCACGCTGCGGCTGGCCTCGCCGGTGGCGGCGGGCGAAGCGGTGACGGTGACCTATACGCCGGGGTTCAATCCGATTCAGGACAAGGTGGGCAATGCGGCGGCGGCGTTCATGGAGGAGCCGGCGGAGCCGGCCCCGACGGTGACCTGGTTGCTGACATCGTATTCGATCAGTGAAAACGGAGGGTCGAGCACGGTGACGGCGCGGTTGGACCGGGTGTCGAGTGAGCCGACGACGGTGACGGTCTCGGCGACGCCGGTGAGTCCGGCGGTGGCGGAGGACTTCACGGTCAGCACCAACCAGATGCTGACGATCGAGGCAGGTCAGACACGCAGCACCGGGACGGTGACGATCAGCGCCAACAACAACGATGTGGACGCCCCCGACAAGACGGTGCAGGTGTCCGGGACGTCGACCAACGACCAGGGCGTGACGGGTCCGTCCGGCGTGACGCTGACGATCAGGGATGACGATGGAACGCCCGCGGTGACGCTGGAGTTGTCGCCAGACTCGATCGGTGAGAACGGGGAGTCGAGCACGGTGACGGCAAGTCTGAGCCGGGCCTCGGGTGAGAGGACGACGGTGACGGTCTCGGCGACGCCGGTGAGTCCGGCGGCAGAGGAGGATTTCAGGCTGAGCACGAACCGGGACCTGATCATTCTGGCGGGAGAGACGGACAGCATCGGGACGGTGACGATCAGCGCCAACGATAACGATGTGGACGCGCCGGACCGGACGGTTCGGGTATCGGGGAGGGCCAGCAACGACCATGGGGTGACGGGTCCGTCCGAGAAGACGCTGACAGTCACCGACGATGACGATGAGCCGGTGATGACCCTGGAGGTCGGTCCGTCGACGATGGTGGAGGCGGCGGGGACCTCGACGGTGACGGTGAGAATCACCAACGGTGTCACCTTCGCAGCGGATCAGGAGATCCGACTGTCCTGGGCAGGGACTGCGGCGAAGGATACGGACTACACGGTGGGAACGGAGCGGCTCACCCTCACGCTGGGTGGAAGTTCGGTGACGACCACCCTCACCGCGGTGGAGGACGAACTCGTCGAAAACGATGAAGAGATCCTGATCACGGCGACTCACAATCGTGAGGCCGTGGGCACGCAGCAGACGGTCACCATTACCGATGACGACTTCGCACCGGAAATTACGACGACCCCTCCGCTTCTGGTGGCGGAGAACGAGACGGAGGTGGAGACGCTGGCGGCCACGGACGCGGATGGCCGGGTAGAAGATCTGGAGTGGGAGCTGGCGGGAGGCGCGGACCGGAGCAAGTTCACGCTGACGTCCGACGGCGAACTCGCGTTCAAGACGGCGAAGGACTACGAGAGTCCGGACGACGCCAATCGGGACGGGGACTACGAAATCAGGGTGCAGGTCACCGACGGGTTCAATCCCGTGGAGGCGGACTTCATCGTCCGGCTTCAGGATGTGGACGATACGGCGCCGGCGTTTTCTTCTGCGGTGGTGAACGGGGCGACGCTGACGCTGGCCTACAGCGAGGAGCTGGACCGGTTCTCAGTGCCGCCGACGGGCGCCTTCACGGTGACGGGGGGCAACCAGACGCGCACGGTCACCGGGGTGCGGGTGAGTGGGAGCGCGGTGGAGTTGACGCTGGATCCGCCGATGGAGCACGGAGAGACCGGGATCCGGGTGAGCTACACGGTGCCGACGGGGACGGGAGCGAATCCGATTCAGGACACGGGGGGCAATGCCGCGCCTGGCCTGAGCAACCGGCCGGTCACCAACCAGACGGGAGACACCACGGGACCGGTGGTGGAGATGGTGAGGATCACCTCGAATGCCGGGTCGGATGGGACCTACGCGATTGAAGATGCGATCGAGGTGACGGTGACGTTCAACGAGACGGTGGTGGTGACGGGGACGCCGCAGTTGACGTTGAACGTGGGGGGCCGGAATCGAACGGCGAGCTACATGAGCGTCACGGGTGCGACCGTCAAGTTCGAGCACCAGGTGGTCCGGGGCGACAGCGACCGGGACGGGGTGAGCATCGAAGCGAACCGCCTGTCGCGAGGCGGAGGGACGATCCGGGACGGGGCCCAGAATGACGCGGTGTTGGAGCACGCGGCGGTGGCAGCCGATTCGCGGCATCAGGTGGACGGGGTGCCCCCGATGCTGGCCCTTATCGACGGAGCAGTGGCGAACGGGACGACGCTGACGCTGGCTTACAGCGAGCCACTGAACTCTTCCTCGAGACCGGCGGCGAGCGCTTTCTCGGTGACCGGGGGCAGTCAGACGCGGACGGTGACCCGGGTCCAGGTGAGCGGAAACTCGGTCTTGTTGACGTTGAACCCGGCCGTAACGGACACAGAGAGCGGCCTCCGGTTGCGCTACCAGCCGGGGGACAACCCGATCGAGGACACGGTGGGCAACGCCGCGGAGGAGTTGAACAACGAACCGGTCACCAACAACACGGGAGACACGACGGGGCCGACCGTGCAGACGGTGAGGATCACCTCCAATGCGGGGTCGGATCAGACCTACGCGATGGATGATCTCATTGAGGTCACGGTGACGTTTGACGAGACGGTGGTGGTGACGGCGCCGCCGCGGTTGACGCTGAACGTGGGCGGCCGGAGCCGGACGGCCAACTACCAGGACGTCACGGGTGCCGACGTGAGGTTCGAATACAAAGTGGTTTCTGGGGACAGTGCTGCTTATGGGGTGAGGATCGACGCGAATCGCCTGTCCGGCGGCACGATCCGGGACGGCGCACAGAATAACGCCGTGCTGAACCACGCGCCGGTGGCGGCCGATTCTCAACACCAGGTGGACGGGGTCAAGCCGACGCTGGCGAGCAGCGACGGAGCGGTCGTGAACGGGACGACTCTGACGCTGGTCTACGGCGAGCCTATGGATTCGTCTTCGGTGCCTTCGACGGACGACTTCACCGTGACGGGAGGGAGTGAGACACGGACGGTCACGGTAGTCCGAGTCGACGGGAGTGCCGTATTCCTGACGCTGAGCTCGGCAGTCACGGACGGAGAGAGCGGCCTCCGGGTGAACTACGAGCCGGGATCGAATCCGATTCAGGACACGGCGGGCAACGATGCGGACCGGTTGAGCAACCGCTCGGTCACCAACGTCACGGGAGACACGACGGGACCGACGGTCGAGATGGTGAGGATCACTTCGAGCACGGGGTCGGATTCAACTTACGCCGTGGATGATTCCATCGAGGTGGCCGTGACGTTCAACGAGACGGTGGTGGTGACGGGGACCCCGCGGTTGACGCTGAGCGTAGGCGGACAGAATCGAACGGCGGAATACCTGAGCGTCTCGGGCTCCACCGTCAAGTTCGAGTACAAGGTCGTCTTGAGCGACCGGGACCGGGACGGCGTGAGCATCGACGCAAACAGCCTGTCGCGAGGAAGCGGGACGATCCGCGACGGGGCCCGGAATGACGCGACGTTGACCCATGCAGCAGTGGCGCCCGATTCGCGGCACAAGGTGGATGGGGTCAAGCCCAGCCTGGCGACGACGGACGGGGCGGTGGTGAACGGAACGACGCTGACGCTGGCCTACAGCGAGCCGCTGAACTCGTCCTCGAGACCGGCGGCGAGCGCCTTCACCGTGACGGGAGGGAATGAGACGCGCACGGTCACCCGGGTGCAGGTGAACGGAAACGCGGTACTCCTGACGCTGAGTCCGGCGGTGCAAGACGGAGAGTTCGGCTTCCGGCTGAGCTACCAGCCGGGAACGAACCCGATCCGGGACGTGGTGGGCAACGCCGCAGTCGCTTTGAGCAATCAGAGTGTCACGAACCGGACGGGAGACACGACGGGGCCGACGGTGCAGACGGTGAGGATCACCTCGAACGCAGGGTCGGATCAGACTTATGCAGCCGGCGAGACCATCGAAGTGACGGTGACGTTTGACGAGACGGTGTTAGTGACGGGGACGCCGCGGTTGACGCTGAACGTGGGCGGCCGGAGCCGGACGGCCAACTACCAGGACGTCACGGGTGCCGACGTGAGGTTCGAATACAAAGTGGTTTCTGGGGACAGTGCTGCTTACGGGGTGAGGATCGAGGCGAACCGCCTGTCCAGCGGCACGATCCGCGACGGCGCCCAGAATAACGCCGTGCTGAACCACGCGCCGGTGGCGGCCGATTCGAGCCACAAGGTGGATGGGGTCAAGCCGGTGCTGGCGACGTCCGACGGGACAGTCGTGAACGGGACGACGCTGACGCTGGCCTACGGCGAGCCGCTGGATTCCTCTTCGAGACCGTCGACGGACGACTTCACCGTGACGGGAGGGAGCGAGACGCGGACGGTCAGGGCAGTTCGGGTCGACGGGAGTGCCGTTTTCCTGACGCTGAGCTCGGCAGTAACGGACGGAGAGAGCGGCCTCCGGGTGAACTACCAGCCGGGATTGAATCCGATTCAGGACACGGCGGGCAACGATGCGGACCGGTTGAGCAACAGGAGCGTCGCGAACCAGACGGGAGACACGACGGGGCCGACGGTGAGCACCGTGGCGATCACCTCGAGTGCGGGGTCGGACCGGACCTACGGCGTGGACGAGACCATCGAAGTGACGGTGACGTTCGACGAGACGCTGGTGATCACGGGAACGCCCGAACTGACCCTGAACGTGGGCAGCCGGGACCAGACGGCAGAGTACCAGAGCGTCACGAACCGGGCGGTGAAGTTCACCTACCGGGTGGTCACTGGGGACAACGACGAGGACGGCGTGAGCATCGAGGCGAACGGGCTGTCGCGAAGCGGCGGGATGATCCGCGACGGTGCACAGAATGACGCCACCTTGGACCACAATGCGGTGGCGGCCAGCTCAAGCCACAAGGTGGACGCGGTCGCCCCGGTCCTGGCACTGACCGATCCGGCGGTGGTCAACGGCGCGACGCTGACGCTGACCTACAACGAACGGCTCAACACCTCTTCGCGGCCGGCGACCAGCGACTTCACCGTGGCGGGAGGCAACGAGACGCGCACCGTGACCCGGGTTCAGGTGACCGGGAGTGAGGTTCGGCTGACGGTGAGTCCAGCGGCGGAGTACGGAGAGACAGGGATCCGGGTGGGCTACGAGTCGCGGTCGAATCCGATCCAGGACGCGATCGGCAACGATGCCGAGGCCTTCCGGGACGAGTTCGTAGACAACCGGACGCCGGACACGACGGCCCCATCGATCGAAGGGATCGAGATCAGCTCGGACCCGGGGACGGACGAGACCTACGCGGTCGACGACATGATCTCCGTGACGGTGCGCTACGACGAGACGGTGACGGTTGACACGGTGCGGGGGACGCCGACGCTGGACCTGCTGGTGGGGAACCAGAGGAAGCGGGCCAGCGCCAGTGTGGGGTCGGCGCGGACCGCAGTGGTATTCGTCTACACGGTGGAGAAGGGGGACGAAGACGAGGACGGCGTGAGCGTCCCGCGAGGGAGTATCGCGCTCAACGGGGGAAAGATCCTGGATCTGTCGGACAACCCGGCTGCGCGGAGTTACGACGAGGTGGAGATGCAGGCGGACCACAAGGTGGACGCGAGCGTGCCGGGACTGCAGAGCGTGACGGTGCATGGCTCGCGGGTGGCGCTGACCTACGACGAGGCGTTGGATGAGGACTCGAGGCCGGCCAGGGACGACTTCGCGGTGACGGTGGAGGGGAATGACCGGACGGTCATCCAGGTCCGGGTGAGAGGAAACAGCGTCACCTTGACGCTGATCTCACCGGTGGCGGCGGGCGAGACGGTAAGGGTGAGCTATACACCCGGGTTCGACCCGATCCAGGACGAGGTGGGTAACGCGGTGGAGGCGTTGACCGATCAACGGGCGGACCCGCCACTGGTCACCATCGAAGCCAAGCAGGGATCCGAGACGGTCACGGAAGTTGGCCCCGTGGAGTTCACCCTGACGCGGGGGCCTCCGACGGAGGCCGCGCTGACGGTGCGCCTGGAGGTCACGGAGACGGGATCGATGATCGAGACCTCGGGCGGGTACGAACCGCCGGACGAGGTGGAGTTCCGGACCGGACAGGACACGGCGACGTTGGAGGTGTTGACCGACGATGACGATGTCGCCGAATCCACCAGCCGGGTCACCGCCCGGCTGCAGCCGGGAGACGAGTACCGGCTGGGACCCACTTCGACCCAGAGCGCCCGGGTGACGGTCGAGGACAACGAAGTCTCGGCCCCGCCTCCGCCACCACCTCCGCCGCCTCCGCCGCCTCCACCGCCGCCGCCGCCGGGGCCCGGCCCAGGACCGGCTCCGCCGCCCGCGCCTCCTCCAACCGCGCCCACGGCGCCCTTGAAACTGCAGGCGGAAGCCGGCGACGGCGAGGTGACCCTCTCCTGGGAGGCCCCCGAGAGCGACGGCCGCTCCGACCTCACCGACTACGAAGTCCGGATCGACCGCACCGGGGAATGGATCTCCATCGGCTCCACGGATCTCACCGTCATCGTCACGGATCTGCGAAACGGGCAGACCTACGTCTTCGAAGTTCGGGCGGTGAACGAGGTCGGCCCCAGTCCGCCGTCCAACGCCGTCGAGGCCACGCCCCTGGCCGAGGAGGTGGTCCTGGAGTTCGCCCATTTCGGAAACGGAGTCTCGGGCAACGACGTGCTCATCACCTCCGACCTGGTGTTGGTGAACGTGGCCGAGCACGAGATCCGGCCCGTCATCTACTTCTTCGACCGGGCGGGAGATCTGCTGGAGGCCGAATCGGTGGTGGACGTGGGGGAGGATCTGGAGGTGGAAGCAGACGGCGGAGTGTCGCCCGGAACCGAGGTGGCGCCCTTGGGCGAGTTGACGATCTCGACCCACGGCCGGGGCGAGGTGGTGACGGGATCGGTGCGGGTGGTCTCGGACGGCCCCATCGGAGGAGTGGTCCGGTTCGACATCCCGGGGATCGGGGTGGCCGGCGTGGGCGCCAGCGAAGCTACCGGGGACGCTCTGTTTCCGGCCCGGCGCCAAGCGGGAGGGATCCGCACGGCGGCGGCCATCCACAACCTGGGAACGGAGGACGTCGGCGTGCAGTGCCGGTTGATGAAGAACGGCAGAGTGCTGGAAGAGAGGGAGATCAAACTCAGCGCCAACGGGCAGGACGCCCGGTTCATCGAGGAGCTGTTCACGGAGACGGACACGACGGACTTCGTGGGGTCGGTGCGTTGTACGGTCCCGGCCGGGGAGTCGTTCACCGGAGTGGCGGTGGAGCTGGACTCGGGCAACCGGATCTTCACCACGCTGCCGGTGGTGCCGGTGGGTCCGGAGGGCGGAGAAGAGGAAGAAACGACCCTGACGTTCGCGCACTTCGCCAATGGCACTTCCGGCGACGGGACCTTGATCAGGTCCGACTTGGTGCTGGTGAACGTGGCGGCGTCAACGGCCCGCCCCGCCATCTACTTCTACGATCGGACGGGAGAACTTCTGGAACCGGAATCGATGGTGGAGGTGGGAGAGGATCTGGTGGTGCGAGAGGACGGAAGTCTGACCCTACGAACCGCGATGGCTCGTCTGGGCGAGCGGACGATCTCGACCCATGGGCGGGGCGAGGTGGTGACGGGATCGGTGCGGGTGGTAGCGAACGGACCCCTCGGTGGAGTGTTGCGCTTCGACATTCCGGGTGTGGGAGTCGCTGGAGTGGGCGTGAGTCAACCGACGTCGGACGCTTTGTTCCCGGCGCGCCGGCAGGCGGGAGGCATTCGGACGGCGGCGGCAATCCGGAACCTGGGAGCGGAACGGACGACCGTACGCTGCTGGTTGATGAGGGGAGGCGAGGAGTTGGAATGGGTCGACATCCCCCTCAACGGACGCGCCCAGGATGCCCGGTTCATCGAAGAGGTGTTCGCGAGGACGGAGACGAGGGACTTCGTGGGCTCGGTCCGGTGCACGGCTCTCGGGGAGGAAATGTTCACCGGAGTCGCGGTGGAGCTGGACACGGGAAACCGGATCTTCACCACCCTGCCGGTCGTGCCGGTGCAAGACATGACTTCCCGAGAATAGATGGAGGGCGTCAGCCGCAGAATCCATGCACGAATCAAAAAGGAAATCCGAACTTACTTGGAGGCGAACGAGGCGGAGAAGATCTCCACTAGAGAGTTGCGAGAAGACATCGAGGGCAAAAACGACACCATCACCAGTGTGTTGAACGAACTGGCCGGACCAGGGCGATTGAGACGGCGCATGAAGGGCAAACAGACCGTGTTCTGGAGCTTGGTCAAAGATGAGATACCAGGGCGAGGTCGGAGCCGTCAGGAGTCTCTTGAACCCGGTTCCCGGTGGTAGGTGTACACGCGCGCGCGAGGGAACCAGGATCCGGTTTTTCGACCGAAAACGAGTTGGGAAAAGAGACCGACCCCCCGCCCTCGGAAGGCTGGACTGGGGTTGAAGGATTAAGGAAAGGAACAGGCTGCGTGAGCAGTTCAAGGAGTTCTACAATCTCCGTAGCAACTTGGTCTCCGTAGCAACTTGGTGCACGGAATCGAATTCAAGAAAGATGTCCAAAGGAGACGATTGTTTGAGGCCCGAGAAATGGCCAGGCGGGTCATGATCCGGATTGCGGATTGCTTCGGTGAGATTGCCCTTCGCCCTGGCAGAACCCCCTGAATCTTAGGTGCTTGTGAGTGAATCTCCGTCCAGATCGTCAGTAGGACACTCCAAGAACGGCTTTCAGCGGCCCGAAAGCGGGCTATCGAGTTGTAACCGCTGGCCCACAGTCGCTCCGTCGGCGTGGTCATCGACAGCTATTCCACTTGGTGGGTAACAGGTTTGCTGGAGGATGATTTTGACCGCTGATCAGTGGCGTCTCGTGCCGATCGGGGAGTGCACATGGGACAAAGGGGGGTATGTGCACAAAAGAGGCCTTTCGATGGGCACGGACACTTCTCTCTAACCTGCTGTCCCCGTTTCGGTTACGGCTCGAATCTCGGGTCCGCCGTGCCGCTCGGGGAATTTGGAGGTGGACGGGAGCGACCCCCCCTTTTTGCCTCCCGGATCGGCACGGCGGGGCAGACTGATGTGCACTGGCGTGCCATCGCCTGGGAGGGTCGCTCCCGTCCCAACAATCCCTGCGGGAAGGCGTGGAAGACCCCGATGGAGTGGCAACGATTGGAGGCTTTCCGGCACTCTACAGGATGGTGCCGAGCGGTTCCTTGATGTCCCCCCTGCCAGAGATCATCGTCTGAAGTGCGAAAGAGGCGCTGGGTTGGACAAGAGACCACTGGGTAAAACTAGAGCTCACCCCAAGACAACCGAGCAAAGCGCCACCAAGGTGGGCTACGAAGTCCAGCTCTGGCAGATGGCCTACGCCTTGCGCGGCAGTATGGATCCAGCTGAGTACCAACACGTGGTTCTGGCGATGATCTTCCTCAAGTCCATCTCCGGTGTCTTCCAAGAAGCCCAGACCCGGCTGGCGGCTGAACGGGCCAAGGAGCCGACCCGGTGGGCCCGGACGAATACCGCGCCCAGAACATTTTCTGGGTGCCGACCGAAGCGCGCTGGGCGAAGCTGAAGGCGCAAGCCAAGCCACCCACCATCGGCCGCTCGGTGGATGATGCCATGGCCGGCATCGAACGGGACAATCCAGCCCTGAAGGGCAAGGTCTCCACTCACCGGCGCAAGAACCTGGTCCAGGCGCGTTCCTTTGCCCAGATGTTGGAACGAACTCTCCGTCGCTATCAATTCGGTGCCGTCGAAGCCGCGTAGGTGATCGAGGAGTTAGTTCAACTGGCTCAGGAACTGCGCGACGCCAACGTTCGCGGGGAGAAACTGGGACGGTCCGAGGACGAGTTGGCGTTCTACGATGCGCTGGAAACGAACGACAGCGCCGTGCAGGTGTTGGGGGACGAGACGCTGCGGACCATCGCCCGGAAGCTGGTCAAGACCATCCGCAACACCGACACCATCGACTGGATGCTGCGCGAAAACGTGCGAGCGCATCTGCGCGTGCTCGTCAAGCGCGTCCTGCACAAACATGGCTACCCGCCGGATCGACAGGGAAAAGGGCCGCGGACGGTGTTGGTGCAGGCCGAGGTGCTGTCGGCCCAGTGGGCTGCCTGACGGGCCGAGGCCAGTAACGACATTTCAAAATCAGGGGGCAACTGTGGGGGCACCTCAAAAACAATGACCTCAATCCTTTTAAAATCAATCATTTAAAGCGTACTTTAGATTCTCGCCCTCTCCGCCGTTTCCTGCATTGATCCTGTTTTCAGTCGTTTACGGCTAGTCGTTCGAGAGCACACGAGATATCCGGGCTACCCGTCCAACGGGACGATACTCGAACCCCGGATGGCGCGGTCGCGGGTGAGGAGCGGCACGTTGTGCACGATACTGGTCGCGGCAATGAGTTCGTCCGCCGGATCGCCCTGGAAGTCGAGACGGTTAGACGCGATGGCGACGGCGAGATCGATCGGCCAGACCTGCACGCGGATCATTGTGCGCATCACTTCGCGGTCGATTAGGTCGATATCCATCCGGCCGAGTTGAACCAGTTGGGCCAGCTCCCAAAGCACAATGGCGGAAACGGACCATTTGTCCCGGGCCAGAAGGGACCGCTCGGACGGGCGGAGTTCACCATTCAGAGCACGGACAAGAATGTGAGTATCAAGATTGAGCATCTGCGTTCCAGCGGCGACCGGCCGTCAAGATATCGCCCCGAATCTCAATCTTGTGTTTCAAGCTGCTGATCAGGTCTGCGCAATCCTGATTGTAGGGAAGGACGCGTGCGATCGGTTTGCCGTGCTTGGTGACGATCAAGCCCTCTGCATCCGGCCGATCCATCAGAGTCAAGGACTGCTCTGTGAATTTTGCGGATCCAATCGTCTTCATGGTACGCCTCCATCCAAATTGAAAAGATTGTTCGACCAGTCGTACCACGTTGTCTAATGAGGAAGTGATTTCGTACCGTTGCTCCGATTTCGTCGATATGCTGCTCCGACACCGCCCGCTCAGGTAACTCCGGTCAGCTTGATCAACTGATTCGTTTTCTGTGGGACGCTTAATCTACGATCTTCATCATCTCGAGACCAGCCTTGGCAGCAGCCAGTTCTCCCGATAGGTTCTGCCGGAGCACAACCACGAGATAGTTGCCCTTTTCCGGCAAATCCTTCTCCATCCAGGGCCCGAGGGTCTCGTAACCAAGGAAGGTCTCCAGCCCTTTGGTATCGAAGTCGAGGTCGATGCTCTTAGTCAGGAAAAATCCCTTCTCCGTGGGCTCGTCGAACTCGTCGAAAACGACTCCGAAGATCTCAAGAACGCAACGGTACTTCTCACCTTCCGAATTAAAGCGAAGCACTTTCGTAGGAATCCGGGCACGCACGGCAAGCCTTCCGCCCTTGGGAACGACATCAAGTTCGAATGGAAAGTCGCTGTACAGATCTGGAAACTTGAATGCATTCGCCAGCTCCGATTGTGCGGCGACCAGCGGGTCCCGATCCTCGTATCCCCTGCGGTACCGGAGGCGGAGATCCTCGCGATCCACGCGGACGGTGATTTCGTGAAACTTGCCGACCTTCCTCTTCGTATGCGGCACATATCCCAGGAGATAGTACGCCCGGCCGTCGAGATACGCCTCTCGAACGGGAGCGAGCAGTTCGTTTTCGTTGGTTGCGAGAAGCCCCCCGGTCTTCGTCGAGAGCATCGCCAGAAATTCGCGGGTAGCCTCAACGGCCGAACCACTCACGGAGGGACTCAGGCTCGTCATCAATCCTCGAGGGTCGATACCGTGCAGGGTCACCTGATTACGATTCGCCTGATCTACCGTGGAAAGTAATTTGCTCGTCAGAGAGTAAGTGGCCCTGGGTGAGGTCCTGGGGCGTCTGGGATCGAAACGCACACGTGTCGACATGTTCAGCGGGTACCCTCTTGAGAAGTAAAGAACATGCTTTCTGTTTGGCAAAGAGCCGAGATGACGGGAAATAGCTGATAGCGCGTGGCATGACAGATCCCCCTGTCTGCCGACCAAGTAGAGTACTTCATGAGGAGTGATACCCGGCGGCAACCATGGATAGTAGGAAATCTGATCCAAGGCCTGTTCCAGCGCTAAGAGATTACGTGTAAATGATTGAATGACGCGAAGTTTGGGACCGATTGCAGCCAACATGAAATAGTCGCTGGGTTCGATCTCGGACCGTAGGAACTCTCGAATCGCTTCCTTGCTTCTCTCCACCGTTTCCAGGGTCAGCGTCTGTAGATCGACGAGAAATGCATAGTAGGAGCCCGTAGAAAGGGAATTTTCGTCCTGGGTTAACTTGCCGGGAAGCGAGTCCCCACGTTCAAGTCGAAAGAATCGGAGGTCCTGACGTGTTCCGTCGTCGAAAACTTGGACCTCTTCCGGCTTCAGATCGGCCACGAAGTTCCCGTTCCGGTCGGTGACGATGAGGTCCACGAGCACGACGTCCGATTCGGCCCGGAAGCTGGGGATCTGATCCTGCGCCTGGATCGTCCAAGACGATCCTATGCAGAGCGCCAGCAGGCACCCGGCGAGATTGCGGCAGAGAGAACTCATGGAGCTGCAGGGTCGGATTCCGATTTGCACGGTTGGTGTCCAAGCCCGGGAGTACGCTGCTCTCGATTGATTCGATCAACGAAAGGGCGTCGGGGTTCACCCTCGGCCGCTGATATTTTGTCCCTTGTTCCTCGTCTGCGCACTTATGCGTCGATCATGCGGGAGCAGATCGACTCTCAGCAACCGATTCGCTTTTGGGAGCGGCCGGTATTGGGAAGAGGCACACTGACACCAACTGAGTCAGATATTTGCGATCATGCGGACCAAGTGTCCACGTCGGAGGCGGGGAAGAGGCAGGCGGTGCAAACCCGGAATCCATAGCCCGACTCAAGGGGATTTGCTAGACTGACGTTCGCCGGAAACCCCAGCCTGGGCGGAGGGCGTTCTTCCGGCGTCCAACCGTGGGCCGTTAGCTCAGTCGGTAGAGCATCTGCCTTTTAAGCAGAGGGTCGCTGGTTCGATCCCAGCACGGCCCACCCCAACTCGGACAGATTCCAGATTCCAAATTCCAAACGGAAGATGGGAAATGGGCGGCGATTTCATAACCACCTGTCGGCGGAGACAAAGAAGGGTTCCGTTATGACAACGTGGGACTCCGGCCGCTGTGGATGCTCCTCTCCTTTAGGGCTCTCCCAGGACCTCCAGTATCAGCGTCTCTACTTTGTTCCAAACCTCGGGGTCGCGGTCCATTTTGGCGTGGGCCACGCGGGCGAGGGTCTTGTACCAGGGGAGATCGGATACATCGATGGGGCTGTTCTGGTAATCGAAGCGGAAGTTGCCGAGAATCTCGGTGCGGCTCGGATCGGCGGCCCGGATCGGCGCCTCCCCCCGGATCAGGCGTCCGTTGTCTTGGTAGATATTGGCCGCGGCGCGGACGTTGGGGGGAATCATGCCGTCCCCACGGCCGACGCTGTCCACTTGGATGGTCAGAAGGATCGGGATATCCAGTGTATAGAGCTGGTGGGCAAATTTCACGACGGCGGCCCCCCCGAAACTCTGGCCATAAACCACGATGCGCGCCTGAAGGCGTTCGGCGGACTGAAGCCTTCCGTCACGGTTCGCGTCCAGAGCCGAGCGGACGAAACGAAGAGCCAGATCCCGCTTCCGGTTCTCGACCGTCTCGACGTGCACTCCCGCAAGAGCGAGATTACGGAGTTTCCCGGCCAGACGGCCCACGCCGACTGCGGTGTTGTTCCAAGCGTCGCGGCCGCCCATGAAGCCCAGAATCAACGTGTCGTCCTGTGCGATGGGAGTGGGTGTGGAGAAATGGCGATACTGTTGCCCGGAGCGCAGGATGCAGGATGTTGCCGTGGTGGCGGCAACGAAAAACAGGATCAGAAAGAGCCGGGAATGAACGGGTTGGGCCACGCCTGCCATCACAGGTCCGGGGGCTTCGGCTTGATCTGAAGCCGGACCTGGGACGCCAGCCCCTGTTTGACCTCCAGCACCCGGGCGGTGACCTGTTCCAGCTCCAACAGGTCGCCTCTGGTGGGCAGGCGGCCCAGGTGGCTCACGATCAGGCCGGAGAGGGTGTCCACGTGCGGGGCTTCCAGTTCCAGTTCCAGCTCCTGATTGAGCCGGCCCAGTGAGATCTGCCCCTTGACCCGGAATCGATCCTCCCCGTCGGCCACGATGTCCGGGGTCTCCCGGTCGAACTCGTCCTGAACCGCTCCCACGAGTTCCTCCAGCACGTTCTCCAGGGTGATGACCCCCACCGCGGTTCCGTGCTCGTCCAACACCAGAGCCATGTGCAGATGGTCCGCCTGCATGCGCCGGAGCAGCCGGCTCAGGGGGAGGGTTTCCGGGATCGCCGGGAAGGATCTGGCCAGAGAGACCAGATCCGCGTTCTGATCCCGGGAGACGTTGAGGAGGTCCTTGATATGGATCAGGCCCATGGCATCGTCCAGGGAGGTCCGGCAAAGGGGATAGCGCGAGTGACTCGTCTGCCGGGCCAGCGCCAGGGCCTCGTCCAAGCTGTCATCCAGCTTCAGGAAGGCGACCTCGCGGCGCGGCACCATTGCTTGGCGGCAGACCATCTCGTCGAAGCGGAAGACGGAGTTCAGCAGCTGCAGCTCGGTGGCGCTCAACTCGCCCGAGCGGGCCCCCGACCGGATCATGGAGAGAATCTCCCCTTCGGTCGGTTGGCCCACCGGGGTCCCCCGGGTCAGGAGCCGGGTCAGCCCCTCCAAAGAGCGAATGATCGGGTAGAAGAGTTTCTCCATGCTCGCCAGCGGCCAGACGATGAAGGGCCAGAGACGTCGCCAATGAACGGCGCCGTAGGTCTTGGGGAGGATTTCCGACAGCAGCAGAATGCTCAGGGTCAGCCCCCCTGAGAAAACCGGAACCCAGGACACGCCCAGGACCTGGGCGGCGTACATGCCGGCGAGGGTGGCGCCTCCGGTATTGGCGAGGGTGTTCAGGATCAGAATGGCCGAAGTGGGGCGGGCGATGTCCGTCTTCATGGCCAGGAAGCGACGCGCCAAGTGGCGTCTCCGACCCTTGGTCTGGGCCGCCTCCAGAGTCGGAACCGTCGTCGAGTAGAGGGTCGCCTCGAAGAGCGAGCACATTCCCGAGATGATCAGCGTGAGCGCGGCCACCGTGAGCAAGGTGCCCATGCCATGACTCCTTTCTGGGGAGATGAAAAACGGGTCAGGAGAGGATCGGTTTCACCGGGTTTCCATGAACGTCGGTGAGCCTGAAGTCCCGGCCCTGGTACTTGTAGGTCAAGCGCGTGTGGTCGATTCCCAGGCAGTGGAGGATGGTGGCCTGAAGATCGTGGACGTGGACGGGGTCCCGAGTGATGTTGTAGCAGAAGTCGTCGGTCTCTCCATGGACGATTCCCGGCCGGACGCCGCCTCCGGCCAACCAGATGGTGAAGCAGCGGGGATGGTGGTCCCGTCCGTAGTCGTCCTCCGTGAGACGCCCCTGGGAATAGACGGTTCGTCCGAACTCTCCTCCCCAGATGACCAGGGTGTCCTCCAGTAGCCCTCGCTCCTTGAGGTCCTGAACCAGGGCGGCCGACGGCTGGTCCGTATCGTAGCACTGTCCCCGGATCTGCTTGGGAAGGCGGGTGTGCTGATCCCAGCCCCGGTGAAAGAGCTGGATGAACCGTACGCCTCGCTCGGCCAGACGCCGGGCCAGCAGGCAGTTGGCCGCGAAGGTGCCCGGTTTCCGGGACTCCGGACCGTACAGTTCGAAAATCCGCTCCGGCTCGTCCGAGAGATCGGTCAGGTCCGGAACCGACGCCTGCATTCGATAGGCCATCTCGTACTGAGAGATCCGTGTGGTGATCTCCGGGTCCTGGTATTCCTTGGCCTTGAGCTGGTTGAGGCGGCCCAGATCGTCCAGAAATCGCCGGCGGCCGGCCCGATTCAGGCCGGGTGGATTGGAGAGGAACAGGACCGGGTCTCCCACGGACCGGAATTTCACTCCCTGGTAGCGCGTCGGAAGGAAGCCGCTGCCCCAGAGCCGGTCGTAAAGCGGCTGACCGCCGGGCGCCCCCGTTCCCATGGAGACCATGACCACGAACGACGGCAGGTCCTCGGTGTCGCTGCCCAGGCCGTAGGAGATCCAGGAGCCGATGCTGGGCCGGCCGGCCAACTGGGCTCCGGTCTGGAAGAAGGTGACCGCCGGGTCGTGATTGATGGCCTCCGTATGCATGGATTTCACGAAACTGATGTCGTCGGCGATTCCGGCGGTATGCGGCATGAGTTCGCTGACCCAGGCCCCCGACTGGCCATGCTGGCTGAACTTGAACAGCGTGGGAGCCACCGGGAAGCTGGACTGGGTGGCCGTCATGCCGGTCAGGCGCTGCCCCTTGCGGATGGAGTCGGGAAGCTCCGTTCCTCGCAGCTCCTGCAGTCCCGGCTTGTAGTCGAAAAGCTCCATCTGCGAGGGGGCTCCCGACTGGAACAGGTAGATGACCCGCTTGGCGGTGGGAGCGAAATGCGGAAAGCCGGGTAACCCGCGCAAAGTGTCGGCGCCGGACGGCAACCGTCCGAACACCGCAGCGCCCAGGTCCCGATTCAGGAGCGTCGCCAGAGCCGCCGT
This sequence comes from Acidobacteriota bacterium, assembly GCA_965263035.1. GTDB lineage: Bacteria > Acidobacteriota > UBA6911 > RPQK01 > JAJDTT01 > JAJDTT01. The sequence goes on along the minus strand of OZ253580.1, from coordinate 108,140 downwards.
CCCGATCCCTGTGCTGCCGAGCCCGAAGAAATGACGCCGGGTCTGGAGCAGGCCCATTTCAGGTCGTGGATCCATCGTCTTATTCCTTGGAGATGGTCTCGTCCAGGTTCAGGATCAGGCTGGCCACCGTTGTGTATGAGGCCAGCTCCGCCAAGTCCAACTCCGGGTTTCGGGGTCTCTCTCCCTGGCTCACCAGTTGGAGCGCCGCCTTTCGATCCTCTTCGTAGTTGGCCCGATGGTGGTGGTAGCTCTCCAGGAGGATCGCCTCTCTCCGGGCGTCGGGCCGCCGGCCCGTGGCCAACCGGTAGGCGAATCCGATCCGTTCCCCGGGTGAGGCGCCCCCTTCCAGCATCATCCGCTGAGCCAGAAAACGGGCGGCCTCCACGTAGGTCACGTCGTTCATCAGGTTCAAGGCCTGCAACGGCGTGTTGGTCCGTGTTTCCAGCACCGCGCAGGCCTCCCTCCCCGAAGCGTCGAAGGTGAGCATGAAGGGCGGAGCTATCGTCCGCTTCCAGTAGGTGTAGAGACTTCGCCGATAGAGATCTTCTCCCTCACTCTGATTGTAGAACTGCCCGCTGGTGAGCTCTTCCCACAGCCCGTCCGGCTGATAGGGCTTCACGGACGGTCCCCCTTGTTTCTCCACCATCAGACCAGCCAGGAACATAGCCTGGTCCCGAATCACTTCGGCCGGAAGCCGGAAGCGGGGCCCCCGGGCCAAGAGCCGGTTCTGCGGGTCCCGGGAACGGATTTCGGGAGTCGATTGGGAGGACTGTCGATACGTTGCGCTCAAGACGATGGCCCGTTGGAGCGCCTTCACATCCCAGCCCGAATCCATGAACTCGGTGGCCAGCCAGTCAAGCAGGAGGGGATGGGTGGGCCACTCTCCCTGAGAGCCGAAATTCTCGGCCGTCCGGACCAGGCCCTGCCCAAAATACATCTGCCAGAAACGGTTGACGGTGACCCGCGCCGTGAGGGGGTTGGACGGGTCCACCAGCCAGCGGGCGAATTCCAGCCGATTCGCAGGCGCGCCGTTCCGGAGTCCCGGGAACAGGGCGGGGACGCCGGGCTCGACCCTCTCCGTCGGGCTGTCGTAGGCTCCCCGGTCCAGGATGAAGGTCTCCCGGGGAGTCGTTCGCTCCTGCATCACCATGACGGTGGGAAAGCTCTGGACCAAGCGCTTCCGCTCGGCCGCCAGTTCCAGGACCCGCCGCCAGCTGTCCTGGATTTCCTCGGGCGCGTACTGATCCACGAAGCCGAGGCTCAGCTTTTCAGTCTGTCCCGGGGTCCTCTCGGCCTGTGGGATCCGGGCGATCCGGTCCAGGCTCTGGCTGGTGGCGAGGACGGCGATGCGCTCCGGGGGAACGACGCCGCGGTAGATGCGGATGTCGTCGATCTGACCTCGAAACCGCTCCTTGGGACCGGCCGCGCCGATCCGCAACGGATCCTTGACGTAGAAGTTCTGGTTCATGAAGTCCAGCAGGACCCGGACCGGCGCCGGCTTGCCGTCGATGTAGATCCGGATGCCCTTGGCCTGGAACGAGGCGTCGTAGGTCGCGGCCACATGGCGCCACTCGCCGGGCTTCAGCGCCTCGACCGTCTCGACCCGGAGCGAGTCGTCCAACCAGCGCACGACCAGATTCAGCTGGAGCTTCCCGTCTCGCAGAAAGAGGCCGTACCCGCGAGAGCCCTGACCCTCTCCCTCGAACTCACTCTGGGTCTTGGAGAGAATGGCCCCCTCGGAAGTCTCGGGCCGGACCCATGCCGCCAACGTGAAGCGGTCGGTGACTTCGAATGCGGCGACCGTGCCGGCGTCCACGTATCTCTTGTTGTCGAAGCTGGCCGCCGTTCCGACGGGACCCGGAACGAAGTGAGGCACTCCGTCCAGGAGCCGGGCCTTGGGAGGATGCACACCCGGAGTGTCGGCCGTCAGGTGCCCGTCCAGGGAGTAGGCGACTTCCAGGTCGTCGCGCAGGGACCAGTTGACCAGGTTCGAGTTCGTGAGCGCCTCTTCCCACGATCTCTGGAGCCGGTCCAGTTCGGGTCCGTGCTCTTCGAATTTCCGTTTCGCCCCGGCCAGCTCCGCCTCCAACTCCTTCAACCGGCGCTGCTGAGCGTCCGTCGGCGCCGGGATGAAGGGGGGAGAGTTCCCGTACTTGAACGCTCGTCCCTTCTCCGGGACGTTGTTGAAGTAGGCGAACATCTCGTAGAACTCGCGCTGGGTGAGGGGGTCGTACTTGTGATCGTGACAGCGGGCGCAGCCCATGGTCAGGCCCAACCAGACCGTGGAGGTGGTCTCGACCCGATCCACCACGTATTCCACCCGGTATTCCTCGGGAATGATCCCGCCTTCCCCGTTTCCGCGGTGGTTGCGATTGAAGGCGCTGGCGATCCGCTGATCCAGCGTGGCGTCCGGCAGCATGTCGCCTGCGACCTGCTCGACGGTGAAGTCGTCGAAGGGGAGGTTCCGGTTGAAGGCGTCGATCACCCAGTCGCGCCAGCGCCACATGCTGCGCTCGGCGTCGGTCTGGTAGCCGTTGGTGTCGGCATAGCGGGCGGCGTCCAGCCAACGAATGGCCATGCGCTCCCCGTAGCGGGGCGAGTTGAGCAACCGGTCGACGGCCCACCCATACGCTTCGTCGGTCGGGTCCTCCAGAAAGCGGTCCATGTCCTCCGGCTCGGGAGGAAAGCCGGTCAGGTCCAGCGAGGCCCGGCGGATGAGCGCGGCCGGATCGGCCTCGGAAGACGGCTTCAGCCCGGCCCCTTCCAGACGGGCCAGAACGAATCGGTCAATGGGATTCCGGACCCACTCCGGATCGCTGACGGTCGGCGGTTCCGGCCGTACGGGGGGACGGAACGACCAGTGGCTCTGCCAGTGGGCGCCCTGATCGATCCAGCTCCGGAGGAGATCCTTCTCATGATCCGAGAGGCTCTTCCCCGAGTAGCTCGGAGGCATTCGGGCCAGGCTGTCCCCCGAGTTCACCCGGTTGATGAGGCCGCTCCCCTCCGCGTCTCCCGGAACGATGGCGAAGCGGCCGCCCAGATCGGCCAGAGCGCCATCCGGCGTGTCCAGGCGCAAGGGACTCATGCGCTTGTTTTCGTCCGGCCCGTGACAGGCGAAGCACTTGTCCGACAGGATCGGCCGAATGTCCCGGTTGAACTCGACGGTCGGGTCCGGACGCCTCGCGGTCGAGCCCTCCGTCCCTGTAGCCGAAGCGACCGCCAAGATTATGACGAGCGGAAGTGCAGATCTGGAAAACACCATCATCTCATGTGCCCGCGCTGGGAAGCCCCGCGGATTCGCCACATCCCGGTGGACGAATTACGATCAAGAATACGCCCGCCGGGGCTTTTCCCGCAAGGCCGCTATCTTAACCCACTCCTCCGAAAGAGCCGCTGTGATTCACCCTTTTCACTCGCCCGGAGGGGCGAGTTCCCAATCGCCCGTTCCCTCTATGTTCATTGCTCCACCCGAGTTCGGCGGCTAGGAGTCTGCGCGGTAGAAATGATCGTAGCGAGAAAGTGGGGAATCGAGGCCAGATTTTCTCGATTTGGAGGTGCATAGTTGTTCTATTCGCCGAGAAATCGAGGAAATATGGACCGATTCTACCGCTTTCGCAGTAGATCAATTTCTGCGGCGCAGGCTCCTAGAAGCCGCCGCTCCTCGCCTTCAGGGATAGATGCCCCGAAGCTGGGTGGCCCGGGCGACCCGCTGGATGGCCAGAACATACGCGGCCTGTCGATGGTTGATCTGCGGGCCATGGAGACTCTGGAGCCGGCCCAGTTCGGCCGAAACGTCGCGGTACGCGGCCGTCATGACCCGCTTCAGCTCCCGGTAGACCCGGTCCTCGTCCCAGAAGAAGGAGCCCAGGTCCTGAACCCATTCGAAGTACGACACCGTCACGCCACCGGCGTTGGCCAGCACGTCGGGGAGCACCGTCACCCCCCGTTCGTTCAGAATCCGGTCCGCCTCCGGTGTGGTGGGGCCGTTGGCGGCTTCCACCACGATGCCGGCCTGAATCCGATCGGCATTGGCCTCGGTGATCTGGTCCTCGACGGCCGCCGGAATCAGGATGTCGCAGGGCCGTTCCAGGAGTTGCTTCGGATCCACCCGGTCCCCGTCCGGATATTCGGCCACCGTCGTATTTTCCTTCTTGAGCCGGAGCAGCCGGTCCATATCCAGCCCGGCCGAGTTGTAGACGCCTCCGCGGGAGTCGCAGACGGCCACGACCCGGGCTCCGGCCTGGGCGAAGAGAGAAGCGGCGAAGCTGCCGGCATTTCCGAAACCCTGAATGGCAACGGTCTTGCCCTCCAGCGTCTCCCCGCGCTCCTTGAGGGCTTCTTCGGCGACGTAGAGGCATCCCCGCGAGGTGGCGTCCAGACGCCCCAGAGAGCCGCCGATCTCGATAGGTTTGCCCGTGACCACGCCAGCGTCCGAAAAACCGCTGCGCATGGACAGCGTGTCCATGAACCAGGCCATGATCTGGGGATTGGTGTTGACGTCGGGAGCCGGAATGTCCTTCTCGCGGCCCACGATGATGGAGATCTCGGAGGCGTACCGGCGGGTCAGGTTCTCCAGCTCGCCCAGGCTCATGCTTTGCGGGTCGCAAATCACCCCGCCCTTGGCCCCACCGTATGGAATCCGCACCACGGCCGTCTTCCACGTCATCCACATGGCCAGCGCTCTCACCTCGTCGAGGGTCACCTCAGGCGAGTAACGAATTCCACCCTTGGTGGGTCCGCGGGCCTGATTGTGCTGAACCCGGTAGCCTTCGAAGACCCGGATGGAACCGTCGTCCATGCAGACCGGAAACCGGACGGTCAGGTCGCGGTTGCACTGGCTCAGGACCTCCTTCAGATCGTCGTCCAGATCGGTCAGCTCTGCCGCTTCGAAGAATTGCTGGCGCGCCACGTCCCAGATCGTTCTCTCCATGGTGCTTGAACTCCTCCTGTTTCAGCGATCGATGGAGGCACGAAGATTGGGCCGCCGGAGGACGTCGGGATTCACGACCCAGTCCGGGACCCTGCCTGACAGAACATCGGCAACTTGCTGAGCTGCCGTGGTTTGCAGTTCCAGGAGCGACTCCTGGGAGTAGAAGGAGGCGTGGGGAGTGATGATGATCTTGGGGTGGAGCACCACCGGATCGCCCGGCTCCGGCGGCTCCTGGGGAAGCACGTCCAATCCCGCGCCCGCGATCTCGCCCGCATCGAGCGCCTCCACCAGCGCGGCCGTGTCCACCACGGCCCCCCTGGAAGTGTTGATGAGGAAGGCCTCGGGCCGCATCCGCCGAAAGGCCTCCCGGCTGAAGAGGTGATGGGTCTCGGCGTTGAGAGGAACGTGGATGGAAATGTAGTCGCTGACCTCCATTAAGCGATCCAGATCCATCGGCTCCGCGTCGTGCTCCCGCACGGACGAATCGTCGAGATAGGGGTCGAAGGCGGCGACCTTGAGGCCCAAGGCCCGGGCCTTGCGGCCCAGGGTGCGGCCGATCTTTCCGAATCCCACGATGCCCAGAGTCCGTCCCCGGATCCGGAAGATGGGCCGGCCCGGCGCCATTCCATAGCGGCCTGCCTTGGCCTCCCGGTCGAAGAGGACGACCTTGCGGGCCGAGGCCAGAAGCAACGCCAGGGCCTGGTCGGTGACCTCTTCCAGGCAATAGGCGGGAACGTTGGCCACGATGACGCCCTGTTCGGTGGCGAACGGGATGTCGATGTTGTCCAGGCCGATCCCGTAGCGGGAGATGATCTGGCAGCGCGGGGCCTCCCGGATCGTCCGCGTCGACACCGCCTTCCAGCAGGTCAGGATGGCGTCGGCTTGGGCCGCCATCTCCACCAGCTCGTCCTCTTCGCCCGTAGAAGCCACCATCAGGGAGGCTCCGATCCGCCCCAGGATCTCCTTCTCCGGGTCGAGGGTCGGCCAGGCATAGTCCGTGACCAGGACGCGCGGTCCCTGTCGTTCCCCGCTCATGTGCTGTCTCCTTCCATGGCCCCCTTCTCCAGCAGTTCGTTCAAAAAGCGGACGGACGATTCGTCGTCCCAGCGGGCGCTCCCCACGTGCCGGAACACGATCCGGCCCATCCGGTCCAGTATGAAGGTCGCCGGGATCCCCCGGCTCTCGAAGGCGGAGGGTTTCTCGTCGTCCGAGACGTACAAGGGTAGTTCCCACCCCTTCTCCTGGACGAACGTCTCGACCACGTCCGGCGGTTCGTCGGAGACCAGCAGGAACGCCATGTCCTCTTGGGGAAACTGTTCGTAGAGCCGCTGAATGCCGGGCATTTCGACCACGCACGGGCCGCACCACGTGGCCCAGAGATTGACGAAGAGCACCTTCCCCTCGAACGCGGACAGCGAAGTCTCCTCCCCGTCCAGACTCTGGAGCTTCCACTCCACGTCGGTAAGCGATTCCTGCTGGGGAAATGGCGGGGGTGGCAGGCCTCCGCCCAGATCGCCCAGGTCGTCCATCTGCTGCCGGACCTGGAGCGTGATCAAAAGGCCGGCGACCAGGATCAGTGCGACCGTGAGCCCCACACCTGCAGCCAGACCAACGAAGAAGTACCGGTTGAAGAAACTCATGGGTTTCCCCCTTTTTCCAATCAGGATAACAAATGCCAATGGGAGCGGCGGCTTTCTTGCCGCCGAATGGGAGCGGCGACTTTCTTGCCGCCGCACTCCCAAGTGACAAACGAGGCATCAATGCATGGAATTCGCCGGAACGCATAGCCACGCCTCCCGAATCGCCCTTACCTGTTTCTGCGAGCTGGCGTACCGGGGTGTGGTCGCGGTTGGTTCTCTTAGACCAGCGGGCTCTGCCACAGGGTCCGTCCCACGAAGAACGGTCCCATCTGCTGCATGAACTCGGAGGTCTGCCGGGTCCGACGCATCCTCTGGACCAGGTGGGAGAGCGGATGGAGATCCTTGCCCACGAGGCCGATGACGAACTCGTTGTCGTTGGTGTCGATTCCGTGGCAGGCCAGCCGGATGTCGTGGGCCAGATCCTGCTGTCCGTAGAGCCGGCCGACGCCGCCGTGTTCCCTCAGAATGCTCTGCTGCACGTTCTGCGGTTGGGCGTTGAAGGCGCCGGTGCGGCGCAGTGGGTACCAGACGGCCCAGGGCCAATCCGGATTCAGGGCCGTTCGCTGGGGACGTTCGATGAGCCAGTCCTCGACGTCGGGTTCGTAACCGCTGGCGTAGCTCCTTCCCAGCATGGTGAACTCGGGCCGCAGCGTGAGGGAGGCGAAGGACCCACCGTTCAGGAACGGTCGCACCAGGGTGACGAAATCTGCCGGGTCCTCGGACATGGTCAGGAGCCCGACTCCTCGCGGATGATTCAGGTCCAGATAGAGCACGGCCGGCTTCAGCCCGCTGGCCTCGACCTGTTGGATCAGCGGCCCGGTGTCGCGGCAGCCGCTGAAGACGTGAAGTTGCATGAAGAGACGCCGGTCGGTCGAATGCTCGTTCCCGTCCCGGTCCCGGCCATGTTCCAGGACGTCGATCCGGTGTTGCGGTTTCTGGGTGTGCATGCGCGTCATACTACTCGATTGGCGGGTGCCCGCCGATCCCGATTCCGGAGCCGGGATCCTTAACCCGCAACCACAATTCTCTGAAGCCGGACCAGAGGAGACTACATCCCGAGGGCAGACAGAAAACGGGGAGCGTTGACGATCTTGGTGCCAAGGTGTTCTCCGAGGGGCAGCAGATGCCGCCGGTCGCCCGTTACCAGATAGTCGGCAGCGGACTCCATCGCGCACGCAAGGATCCGGTTGTCGGCTTCGTTATTCTCGATCACGTCCGGCAACTGTTGGGGTTCAATGATGGTTGCCGAGACGCGCAGCATTCGAATGGCCCGGTCGGAAATCCCCACCTTCCAACCAAACTTGCACACCAATACACCCCGAACCTCAAGCAGCACAAACGGGGAGAGATACAGTGTAAAGCGCCCCCGGCGGGCCAGATTCAGAACCAGCCGCTCGTTTCCAGGAAAGTTAAGGCCGGAGACGATGACGTTTGTGTCCAGAACGACCCTCATGAGTGAGAAGCGTCTGCCTCGGCCCGATACTCCTCAACCAGGAGCCCCACATCCTCCGGTCCGATGCCCTTCTCTCTCGTCCGCCGTTCTCCATACTGGAGCAACTGCCTCCACTCACACTCCTCGATGTACCGGATCAATGCCGTTCGCAGAAGTGCGCTCCTGGTGCGGCCCTCCTGTTTCAAGATTTCTTCCACCCTGTCCGCCAACTCAGGAGGCAGTGAAAATGTGATGGTCTTGCTGGTTCTTCCCATGTTTCCCCTAGCTGAGTATTACCGAGTCTTACTAAAGTCTCGCATCCAACTCAGACGACTGTCAAACGGTGGAACCGTGTCCTCATGGCGTGGCGAGTGAATCGAAGTTTGAAATTCGGTTCGGCAGGGTGGTTTCCCCTTATGGATAAATTCTCCATAGAAAAACATGGGGGCACCCTGGGAGGGGGGACAGTCTTGTCCCCCTCTTCATCGCCGACCCGGAACCGCCGGCTGGAGTGCTTCCGGGGGTTGTCCGATGCATCTAGAGTGCTTCAAGCTTGCCCCGCTCTTTCGCTTCCTTGGCTTCCGTAACTAAGAAATCCAACTTGCCTAAACCTGAATCCGTTTCGATTTCCCGGTCCCATTCTGCCCAGTCCAACTCGTTGAACCAATGTCTCAATCGAACGAAATTGGATTCAGGAAGTTCTAGTATCGCCTGCTGAATTTCTGCGATGTTTGACCTCATGCGTCCTCCTGAATTCTTGACAGAAGTGGAGGTGGCCACATCTCGTCGGATTCGAATGGATTCATTTCGAACAACTGGATGATGAAGTCGCAGCCTTCATCATTCTCGCGACCGATTAGATGGCCGTCTAAACAAAGGGGGCTTATAGACATTACTTGACGACTACAATTCCGGTGCCACGCTCGGCCTATCGGCCCACGTTTCGGCACCCAGGGCAACAACCCCGGCCCTGAGAATGTTCACGCTTCAGTTCGCTCCAGGTACGCATCACCGTCTCGCCCACTCTGATCCCTGTCTCAGAAGGGATGAACGTCGCATCACCGATTTCTGGCTTGCGACCGGCGGAGGTCCGGTGTCGCTTCCTCTACCGTGACCTGGAGGGTCATGGCCCGGGGTTCGGGAGTCGGGTCGCCATTGTCTCGGAGCATTTCCAAGTGGTAGACGATGCCTTTACGAATCAGATCTGCCGTTTCGGCAAGAGTGTCTCCAGCAGCTACACAGCCCGGCATGTCCGGCAGATATGCTGAGTAACCGTTGTCGGATTTCTCGATGACAACGGTGTACTTCATGACGATTCCCCCTGATCGAGTCCAGCCTGCTTCAAAATACTATTCCAAGTGCCCGGGGCCAAGTCGTTGCTCATTCTCCCCGCAATCGTAACGGTTCCAAGCTTTTCGGGATGTTTGCAGTGGCGATGGCTGCCCCGAGTTCGTACCCATAGCCAACCATCCCGTTTCAGGAGACGGATCGCGTCTCGAACTTTAGGCATCGTTGGGTGGCAGGACCGATCTCTCCATTTCAGCCTCCGCCCAACTTCGCATTGCCGGATCCAAAGTGCAGTCCTGATCTACGTGGCTGATTCGCTCAACTCTCATAGGGTTTCTTCACCTGATACAACGCTCGCTCCCCGAAATCCGCCAAAAAATGGCGGGTTCCACCTTCGCACCTTCACTTTGGGCCGCCTCTCGCGTTTCGTGTGTGAGCGGGGGTGTTGGTACCGAAACCACTCTTTGCGTAGATCGTTCATTTTCTTGGCGGAGCGGTCGTACTCCCTGAAGAAGCGCTTCCGCACCTCGGCCAGGTTGGATGCGTTAGCTGGAAGGGCTCGCACCAGTGCGGGAGCCTGACCCCTGGCATCCGTGCCCGCAGGTACCGTAGGAGGGGAATAAGAAGAGTAACGTTTAAGGAGTACTAGTGTGGTGTCCTGGAAATACGAGTAGATAATCGTGCTAGCTTGTCCAGGATGGATTGGGCTGTGGCGGCCCACACGAAGGGTTTCGCCTCTTGGTTGTATCGATGGGTGAATTCCTCAATCGTCTTCACCAAGTGTCTCACGTTGCGGAACGAGGTGCGCTTGATCGCTCGCTGTGTGATCAAACCGAACCAGCGCTCCACTTGGTTGAGCCAGGAGGCGTAGGTGGGGGTGAAGTGTAAGTGGTAGCGTGGCCGCTTGGCAATCCAGGCCCGGACCCGTGGATGCTTGTGCGTGGCATAGTTGTCGACGACCAAGTGGAGGTCCAGATCGGGCGGCACTTCCCGGTCGATCAACCTCAGAAAGGCCAGGAAGTCCTGGTGGCGGTGGCGCTTCTTGCATTGAGCGATCACGCGACCCGTGGCGGCATCCAGGGCCGCGAAAAGGGTGGTGGTGCCGTGGCGGATGTAATCGTGCGTATATCCTTGAACGTACCCGAGACCCAGGGGCAGGGCCCGTTGGGTCCGGTCCAGGGCCTGGATTTGAGACTTCTCGTCGACGCACAGCACCATGGCGTGGTCGGGGGGATGGAGGTAAAGTCCCACGATATCTCGGACCTTCTCGATGAAGAAGGGGTCGTTGGAGAGCTTGAAGGTCTGGGCCAGATGAGGCTTGATGCCAAAAAGCGAGAACCAGCGCTGCACGGTGGTCTTGGAGACGCCCTCGGCGGCGCCCATCAAGCGCACGCTCCAGTTCTCGGCGTTGGCCGGCTTCTGCTGCAGAGCGCGGCTGATCACCTGGGCGACCTTCTCGTCGTCGTAGCTGCGGGGACGACCGGGACGAAGCTCGTCATGCAAGCCCTGAACGCCGAGTTCGAGGAAGCGTCGACGCCACTTGCCGACGGCTTGGGGCGAAGCCCCGACCCGTTCGGCCACTGCCCGGTTGGTGAGGCCCTCGGCACTGGCCAGGATCATGCGGGCTCGCAGGACCAAGCCGTGAGGCAGACTGGTGGAACGGGCGACTCCCTGGAGTTGATGTCGCTGCTCGTCGCTGAGTACCAAGGGGGGAAGTTTGCGTCCGCGGGGCATAGCCCGGATATCTCATCAGAAAGATTGATAAAGGCCGCGTTTTCTGCTATAAGTGTTGTGTAATCAATAACTTACAAAGCAGAAGGGACGCGACCTTATGACCGCAGAGTGTACCAGAATAAAGCTCAGATTTCAGGGCCTGGACGGACGGGATGTCGTGGGCCGGTTCGACGGCGGCGAGATCACCTCCGACGCCGGTGGCGTGCTCCTGCGCGAAGTGGAGCAGCGGACCCGGATTCTGGGTCGTCTGAGCGAATGCTTCACCGACTATCGAGACTCGGATCGAGTCGAACACCCGGTGGAGGCGTTGATCAAACAGCGGGTGCTGGGGCTGTGCCTGGGCTACGAGGACCTCAACGACCACGACGAGTTGTGCCGGGACCGGCTCTTGGCGCTGTTGTGTGATCGAGATGATCTGACGGGGGAGTTCCGGCGCGTGGAGTCGGATCGAGGCAAGCCGCTGGCAGGCAAGAGCACCCTGAACCGACTGGAGCGGACTCCGTTGGAGGGACCGGAGGGCGCGTACAAGAAGATCGTGGCCGACCCGGCGGGGATGGACGAGCTGCTGCTGGAGGTGTTTGTGGAAGCGCATCCGGAGCCCCCGGAGGAGGTGATCCTGGATGTAGACGCCACGGACGATCCGCTGCATGGGAAGCAGGAGGGACGGTTCTTCCACGGCTATTACAAACGCTACTGCTACCTGCCGCTGTACGTCTTCTGTGGGGAACATCTGTTGTGTGCGCGGCTGCGCACGGCGGATCGAGGCGCGGCCCACGGGGTGGTGGCGGAGTTGGAACCAATCGTGAGGCGGCTGCGTGAAGCGTGGCCCCAGGTGCGGATCACGGTTCGAGGGGACAGTGCCTTCTCCAACGACGAGTTGATGGTCTGGTGCGAGAAGGAAGGGATCGATTACGTCCTGGGGTTGGCGCAGAACGATCGGCTGAAGCGGAGGATCGCGACCCGGATGGAGACCGTCCGGCAGTTGCAGCGGGCGATCGGGAAGGCCGTGAGGCAGTTCCAGGAACTGCGCTATCAGACGCACAAGAGTTGGTCGTGCGAGCGCCGGGTGGTGGCGAAGGTGGAGCACCTGCCCCGGGGAAAGAACCCGCGATTCATCGTGACTTCGGTCCCGGTCCAGGAATGCGATGGGCGAAGATTGTACGAGGAGGTCTACTGCGCGCGGGGAGACATGGAGAATCGGATAAAGGAACAGCAGATGGGTCTGTTTGCGGACCGCACGTCGACCCGGAAGCTGGCGGGGAATCAACTGCGGTTGTATTTCTCGGCATTCGCCTACGTGATGATGGAGACGTTGCGACGGGTGGGGCTGGCGGGGACGAAGCTGGCGCGGGCGCAGAGCTGGACCCTGCGGGTGAGATTGCTGAAGATCGGGGCACAGGTCCGGATCACCAGCCGCAAGGTCTGGTTGTCCTTTTCCGAGAGCTATCCGTATGCGGCGCTGTTGAGGACGGCTCTGACGCAAGTGCAAGCCCTCCCGCTTCGCTGTTAGCAACGGATGGAAAGAACTCTTTGGACGATGGCGACTTGGGAGTCCCCAGGATGGACTGCGCCCCGGAGTGGGCACCGGGTCGAGAGTCGTCGCTCAGAAGCGCAGGATGGGCGTCAAAAGGCTCTGGAGAAGCGCTGCATCTGGCCGTTGGTCGGCACGTTCGAGCACGAAAACTGCCTCTTGAACTCGTATGGATAAAGAATCACCCAGACGACGGTTCAACTTCCGTTTATTGTTCTACTGATGAGAAATGCAGGATAGGCAGTCTCCTTTCTGAATGAGGAACCGCCTATTATTATACACGAACTAACGGGACACTACACTAGGAGGCTGTCCGAGAATTCGGTTTTTTCCAAATCGATATCTTTAAGTTATTGAATTATAAGGGGATATTTTTTTTGGACTGTGATTTTTCGAGTTCTCGGACAGCCTCCTGGAAACGTTGAAAGTTTTCATGCAAAGCGGATTCGCCGAGCGCAGCTTGTACGCGGGAGATGTCGCCATACGGTCAGAAAGTGACGGAAGATAAAATCTCTTTCGTCACGCACTAGGCGACCCGGCGAGTCATTCGAGCCCAAAGTGCCCGCAAGCCTCCGCACCGCGTCCGTCGTGCGCATCGCTGGTGTCTTTGAACCACAATACTCTCCTGCGAAATTCTGGAATTCTTCTCAGACTTCGGCTCTATTTCCCAGGTTCATAGGAAGTCTGCGCGGTCGTTGTGTCCAGCTTCCGGGCCCGGTCGACCTGGGCGGGCCGAACCAGCGGGAGCAGCAGGATGGGCACGATGATCATCAGACCCGAGACCATGAACGAGTGCTCAAAGGAGAAGGCCTCGCGGACGGGTCCGGCCATCCAGTTCCCGATGACATGACCCACGTTGGAGAGGGTCATGTAGGTAGTGAAGATGGTGGCCGCGGAACGCGTCCAGGTGATTCGCATGGAGAACGAAAGGAAACTGACGCCAACGACGGCCCACAGGGCCGGCGCCAGCACCAGGTAGAGCGTGGTGAACCAAGTGGCGGACCAGAGTTCGGGCAATGCGCCGAAGAGCAGAGCCAGGAGGGCCGATGCTCCCAGGCTGACGCCCATGACCCGGCGGCGGCCGAAGCGGTCGGCCAGGAACCCGGCCCCGATGGCTCCCACGAGCTCGGGAACCACGGCGTAAGCCGACACGACAGAGTAGTCTACGGAACTCCAACCCAGGCGTTGGGTGTAGAGGGTCTTGTTAACGATCTCCGTCACGCCGTAGCCGATGGTCTTGATGGTTCCGACAATGGCGAAGATGTACATGGAGCTCAGGGCGAAGCCGCGACGCATGTCCCGCAGCACCTCCCAGGGACTGCGGACGCTGGGGGCCTTCACCTCGTCGGATGCCCGGCCCCGGCTCCAGGGAAAGCGCTTCTCCCCGGACCTCTCCAGCAGCAGCAGAGGAATCAGCATGATTAACACCATGATGGCGAACTGCACCAGAACCGCAGCCGGGATCCCCCAGTGGTTCATCACCACGGCCATGAGACCGGCGCCGATCCCCTTGCCGACCAGCTTGGAGCCCCACATCAAGCCGTTGACCTGCCCGTATTCGCTACGGGGCAGGATATCCACCGCCAAGGCGTCGGTGGAGACGTCCTGCAGCGAGGCGAAGCAGTTGTGCAGAAAGAACATCCAACCCAGGAACTTCAGATCGCCCTCCAGGTTGCCCATGAGGAGAAGCCCCAGCAGGGTGATGCCCATCATCAGTTCCGCCCCGATGATCCAGGGCCGCCGCCGGCCCATGGAGCGGATGGTCATGGTGTCGATCAGGGGCGCCCAGACCAGCTTGAAGGTCCAGGGGACCAGGACGATGGCGGCCAGTTCACCGGCCTGACTCTCGTTGACGCCTTTGGCCGTGAGGTACGAAATCAGAGCGATGGTCATGAAGCCCCAGGGAAGTCCCTGGGCGGCGTAGAGGCCGCACAAGGTTGCGATACGTTGCCAGCGGCTGTCGGCCATGGACATCAGCGATGGTTCTCCTTTGGCTTCAATATGGTGTAGTGAGCAAGCAACAGCAGCACGGCCCCGGTCAGGCCAATGGACCCGCCCACAAGGAAGGGCAGGGAAGAGGAGAAGTCGGGGCTGTCCGGTGACTGCAGATTCCTCATCAAGATGGCGAACAGAGTGGAACTGAGGCCGCTCAGAGTGGTGGAGAACCCGATGGCGGGACCTCGCAACCCGATGGGCATGTGCTCGGTGATGTAGCCGGTCTGGGACCAGCGCATGAGTTGCCTCAGGAATTCGAACAACGCGGTGAAAATCACCACGCCGTAGACGTAGTCTGACAGTCCGATGCCCAGACTACAGACGGCGTAACCTCCCAGCACCGCCGCTGCCATGAGGGCGCCGGCCCTCTTCCCGGCGATGAGCATGATGAAGAGACCGCCCAGGAACTGCATGCCGTAGCCGGCGGTGAGGAGCATGGACCACCCCTGGTCCATGGCGCCCACCTTCAGTGCGATCTCCGGAGCCTCCGCCCGGTACGGCAGGTAGATGTTGACGGTCTGGAAGACCGGACCGCCCATCAGGCTCAACGGGATCACCATGGCCAGGTAACGGGGCATTCGCAACAGCGAGAAGTTGGTCTTCCAGCTCTCCTTGACCCGCTGGCGGCGAACCGGCCCCCGGTGTCTCGCCACGGTCCGGATCAGCAGGGCTGCCGCAAGGCAGAGGGCGGTGTGGAACCATAACAGGAGCACGAAGTCGCCGGGTGTTGGATCCCCGCTGGAGGTCCAGTTCAGAAGCGCCGCGCCCAGTGGAGCTCCTATGAAGCTGCCGCCTCCGAGTGCGATCATCAGCAGGGCGTTGGCCCGTCCTCGTTTGCCCGGCGCCGCGGTCTGGACCAGGGCCATGGCCCCGACCCATTGTGCGGCGGCCGTGATCCCGTAGAGCAGCCCCGCAAAAGGAACCACCCAGTAGCCGGGAATGAAGATCAGCAGCAGACCCAGCCCGGCGAACCCGGCGACCCCGCCGGACCAGACGTTGCGCTCGTCGAATCGGGACGCCAGCAGTCCCGAGAAGGTCGAGCCTACGATGAAGGCGACCAGCCAATAGAAGCTGAACGTTTCGTAAGCGTCCTTCGGATAGTCGAGGGCGCTGAAGTACAAGGGAGTGCTGTAGCGAATGAGCGCGTGGGCCAGGTAGTTGGCCAAGGCGACGCCGAAGACCAGACCGATTCGCGGAGTGCCTGCTCTGGCATCGCCCAACTGCATCGCTCAGCTCACGAAACCGAGTAGAGGAGCAGTACTCCCAGGAGCGCGGTCACCAGCGACCAGACCCGGATGATCCGCTCCGAGGCCGCCATCCACCAGTCGGCGAGACGACTGAGACGCCCCGACCCCAAGAGAAGGATGAGGACGGCGATCCCCAGCAGCAGCCAACCCAAGATCCGGAGTGCCTGGGGAAAGCGGGATTCGGGAGCGGCCTGGATCAAGGCGATGCCGACCAGCAGCCGGATCCCGGCGGCCAGGTAGAGGCTTGAGTGAGCCTTTCGGAAAGGGTCCGTCACCTCGATCAGGACGGCGGGGCGCACCAGTCCCAGGACTCCCAGTACGGCCATGAGGGTGCCTGAAAGTGCCACGATTGCAGGCATGAACGCCCATAGTACCCATCAGATTCGCGCCTGGTAAGTGTAAAGCTGGTAGTAGCGTCCCTGTCGCCGGATCAGTTCCTCGTGATCTCCCCGTTCCACGATCTCGCCCGCCTCCACCACCAGGATCTGATGAGCCTGGCGAATGGTGCTGAGTCGATGGGCGATGACGAAGGTGGTGCGTCCCTGCATCAGCCCGGTCAGGCTCTGCTGGATGTAGAGCTCGCTCTCCGTGTCCAGGTTGGAGGTGGCCTCGTCCAGGATCAGGATCCTGGGATCGGCCAACAGGGCGCGGGCGATGGAGACCCGCTGGCGCTGGCCTCCCGAGAGCTTCACGCCCCGCTCTCCGATGAGGGTCTCGAGTCCCGCGTCGAAGTGGTCGGTGAACTCCTTGACGTGGGAAGCCCGCACCGCTTCCAGAAGCTCCTCGTCGCTGGCCTGGGGACGGCCGAAGAGGATGTTCTCGCGGATGGTCCCCTCGTACAGGAAGTCGTCCTGCAGCACGACCCCCAGCCGCGAGCGGTACGATTCCAGGGTCACGGTGGACAGGTCGCGGCCGTCGACCAGGACCCGGCCCCGGTCCGGCTTCAGGAAGGAGGCCGCCAGGCCGGCCAGGGTGGTCTTTCCGGATCCGGAGCTTCCCACAAGGGCCGTCACGCTCCCGGCCGGAGCGTCGAAGCTCACCTCCGTCAACACCGGGTTTCCCGGCTCGTAGGAGAAGGTCACGTCTTGGAAGACGATGTGGCCTTCCACGTCCGGCAGGACCACGGTCCGGCCCGGGTCGTCGTCCTCCCGAGCCGTCGTCAGGATCTCTTCGCTCCGGTCGAGGCCGGCGAACGCCTCGGTGATCTGGCTGCCGATGTTGCCCATCTGCACGATGGGAGTGATGAGGAATCCCAGGAAGAGGGTGAAGGAGACGAAGTCTCCCACCGTCATCTCGCCTTCCAGGATCATGGAGCTCCCCAGACCCATGATCCCCACGCTGGCCAGGCCCAGAAGCAGGGTCGACGCGCTGGTGACCAGGCTGGTGGCGGTGAGGGACTTCCGGACGTTGTCGAAGATTCTCGCCACCCCCTTTTCGAAGACGCTGATCTCCTGCCGCTCGGCGCTGAACCCCTTGATGACCCGGATGCCGCCCAGGGATTCGGCGAGGCGTCCGGTGACGTCGGCGGTGATCTTGCCCCTTTCGCGGAAGATGGGCCGGATGTGGCCGAAGGCCTTGAGCGAGATCAGCCCGAGGACGGTGAGGGGAACCAGGGTGTAGAGCGTCATCAGAACGCTGATTCTGAAGAGGAAAAAGAGGGAGCCGATGGCGGTCAGGACTCCGCCGCAGAGGTGGACGAGGCCCGTGCCGACCAGGTTCCGGACGCCCTCCACGTCGGTCATGATCCGGGAGACCAACTCGCCCGACTTGGTGTTGTCGAAGAACCGGATGGGCAGATTGATGATGTGGCGCTGGACCTGCGCCCGGAGCATGGAAATCAGGTGCTGCGCCTCTACGCTCAGCAGCTTGGTCAGAAAGAAGGAGCTGAAAGACTGAATCGCGATGGCCACCGTCACGCCGGCCAGCAGAGTCCGGAGCAGCTCGATATTCCCCTCTCCGATCACGTCGTCGACGAGGAATTTGCTGGCGGCGGGCAGGGCGAGTCCCGCCATGCGGTTCAGAAGGATCAGGGCCAATCCCAACAGGAGCAGCTTGCGGCGCGGCCAGATGATCTTCTTGAAGGCGTAGCGGACGGTGGTGAGAGAGGGCTTCTTCCTGCTCTTTCGTGATCGCATAGAGAGTCCGGAGGGGGAGACGGCGCGCGTCCCCGGGAAGCGGCTTCATTCTTACCCGATTCGGAGACGCTTTTCCAGGAAGGGCCCTCTCAGTAGGGGCGACTTTCCAGTCGCCCATTCCCCCAAGCTCCATTGAAAATTCGGTGGCAGGGAAGCCACCACTGCCGGTCCAACCTCAGCGTGTTCGCCAGAATTTGCTATTAATGGCGAAAAATGAACGAGTTTTTGCTATTGATAGCAAAAATAGTCCCTAGGAGCGAGCGTTTTTAACCCCCAACTCTCTACTAAAGTGGGGACAGTCCCCTCCTTACGTGTGGTCGCCGTCCCCGGGCCGCTCAGTAAGGGACGACAGCGGGCACCCACAAGGGGTGCCCCTACGTCGCTCCGGTTAGGCCGGAGCACGGGAATGGGACTGCTTCGTCGCGATCCAGACTGTCCCCTCCCGGGCGCATAGAGGTAGGGACAGTCCCCTCCTACATACGCTCTTACTCCTCCTAAAGTGGGTGCTCCTTCTAAATTGGGGACAGTCCGTAATAAAGGACATGTCAATGGCCACTGAAAATTGCACACATCGCGGGAGCCCCCGTGAAGGGAGCGGAGCGACCGCCACGGGGGCTCCCGCGGCCGGACCTGGTCCCCTCATGCCTCCCTCCTTCCGGCTCCGGATTCCTGGGCGCTGACCGCTCGCGCGGCGGTCGGATGGATGGACACGGGACACGTAAAGTGGGGACAGTCCCCTCCTAATACGGTCCCCTCCTTTTCCAGAAAAGGACCTCTCAGAAGTGGGGGACATTCTTGTCCCCCACTCTTCCTTCATGCAAATTTTGCTATCAATAGCAAATTGTGACCCCATTTTTTGCCATTGATAATAAAAGGTCTCTAAAGATCGGGTCGAGTGCAGGGGATTGCGCCCCTGCACCCTCCCACACCACCGGACGTACCGTTTTCAGTATCCGGCGGTTGGAGTCACTCGAGGCTCTTTCGAGCCTCGTAAAGGGCCTTTCTTTCCGGTTTTCGCCGCCGCTGGGACTTGATCTCCGCCCTTCCGGCTTGACGGGTTCCACCCTTGGGCCTTCCGTGCCGGGTCCGAGGGGCCTCCCCCCGCCCCGTTTCCGGAGGTAGTTGCGATCCCGCTGACGAGTCCACCATAGGGCCAGTCCGACTCCTTCGGTCCTTCGCTCCACCGGCATTATCCGGCTTCTTCGCTACTATGACCTCTGCTGACTTCTCAAAGGCTCTCACCCTTGAGATCTCCCCGAGTAAGGTGCTGCATCTTTCCCCCCGGGCTGCCCGGCTCTACCTGGTACGTCTGGATGGGGTTCGGGTTTCGCTGTTGCTCGCCAGATCACCGCCCGCACCCGGCCTCACTGCCGGTTCGTGTTCCTGCGGTCGTGGGTTTGCCTTCCGCTTCCTTCAGCTTCACCTCGCGGCTACGCCTTGCGGTTCGGCTAGGGTTGGTCCCATCACCTCCCTTGGGATCTTTCATCCCTTAGATACAGCCCATGTCGGGCGCACGAGCGGCGGCTTTCTTGCCGCCGATTAGGGGGGTCTAGGGGGGACGGAGTCCCCACTCTACACTTTCCGGCCACCGAATCGCATGGGAACTTAGAAGAACAGGCGACAAGAAAGTCGCCAATGGGGGACAGGGATGTCCCCCCTCCTGTGGGGAAAGTCCGGACTTGGCTTGGCGGCTGAATTTCTCAGACTCTCAATGTTAAAATCAGGTAGCGTATACCCTCACGTCCGGGGAGGACTCGATGGATTTGGGAAACCGGAGATTTCCTGCGCTGTGGCTGCTTGCGGTGCTGCTTTCCCAGCCGCTCATTGCCGGTCCGGCGGACGCCGGCGAGTATTTCGAGAAAAAGATCCGTCCGCTCCTGGCCCGGCACTGCTATGCGTGTCACTCCAGCTCCAGCCAGCCGGTCATGGGCGGGCTGATCCTGGACCAGGAAGAGAGCTTCCGGAAGGGAGGCAGCCGCGGGTCCCCCGTCGTCGCCGGCGACCCCGAGTCGAGTCTGCTGATTCGTGCCGTCACCCATCGGGACGAGAAGCTGCGCATGCCCCTTGCGGGCCGGCTTCCGGATGAGGAAATCGCCCTGCTCACCGATTGGGTCCGGATGGGCGCCCCCTGGGGCGTGGCTGCCGATCCGGACCCAACGACCTCCGGGACGGAAAGCTTCTGGGCGTTCGAGCCTCCGGTGGAACCCACCCGGCCGACGGTCCGTCGAGCCGACTGGGTTCGTTCTCCCATCGACCGATTCATACTGGCCCGCTTGGAAGCCGAGGGGCTGGAGCCGGCCCCGGCCGCCGACCGGCGGACCCTGATTCGGCGGGCCACCTTCGATTTGACCGGTCTTCCCCCCACCATCGAAGAGATCCGGGACTTCCTCCAGGACCGGTCGCCGGGAGCCTACTCCCGGCTGATCGAACGTCTCCTGGCCTCGCCCCGCTATGGAGAGCGCTGGGGCCGCCACTGGTTGGACGTGGCCCGCTACGCCGATTCCAACGGGCTGGACGAGAACATGGCGTATACGACTGCCTTCCGCTATCGGGATTACGTGGTCCAGGCCTTCAACCGGGACAAGCCCTACGATCTGTTCGTGCGGGAGCAACTGGCGGGAGATCTCCTGCCCGATTCGGGTGATCTGGAGACCACGCTGGAGCACTGGACGGCCACCGGATTCCTCTCCCTGGGTCCCAAGATGCTGGCGGAAGACGACCCCGTGAAGATGCGGATGGACATCATCGACGAACAGCTGGACACCAGCTTTCGGGCTTTCCTGGGGCTGACCATGGGCTGCGCCCGTTGTCACGACCACAAGTTCGATCCCATCTCGATTCGGGACTACTACTCCCTGGCTGGAATCTTCAGGAGCTCCAAGACCATGGAACACCACACGGTGGTGGCCGAGTGGCATGAGCACGTCCTGGCTCCGGCGGACGACCGCCTCCGGTTGCAGCAGCAGCGGGAGAAGATCGAGGCCAAGACCAAGGCCATCGAAGCCATCACCAAGCGGGAGAACCGGAAGCTGGCGCAGGAGGGCCGCACCCGGGTGGGGGCCTATCTGCTGGCCGCGCAGGAGTTGGCCGGTTACGAAAAGATCCGGCTCAGGAGCGTGTTCGAAGGACGGAATCCCGAACCCGAATCCCTCACCGTACGGGAGGCGGGGAGCTGGGACCGGGGAAACGTCGAGCGGCAGCTGAAGAAGGGAAAGACGAATGTCCCCGACGCCGGGAGTTCCGACGCGCCTCCCGACGCCTATTTCGCCGAATATGACGTCCAGGTCCCCGCCGCCGGCCCCTACCAGTTGGAGTTTCTGGAAGCCGAGACGGGTGCCGGAACCGCCGATATCCACCTCAACGGCACCCTGGTCAAGCGCGGGATCGAGGCCATCGAAAACCGGACGGCCTCGCCCGATGCGGGCGGTTGGCTGGTGGCCGGGATCTTCGACCTGAACGCCGGACACAACACACTCCGACTGGAGCACCAGAACCGCTATCCCTATTTCGAGAAGCTGCTGTTCGCCCCCAATCCCTTTCCGGACGGAGCTCCCATCCCCAGAACCCTGATCCAGGTGGCCCATCGGGACGATCTGAATCCGGTCTTCCTGCAGCAGTGGATCGACCGCCTGCGCCGGAGCCACGGGGCGCCCTATTCGGTGCTGTACGCCTGGCACGCTCTGGCCCAGGAGAAATCGTGGGAGGGGTGGCAGTCGCCGGCGGCCAGACTCTTCGAGGATCTTGAGGCGGCCGGCCTGACGGAGCTGGCCGGCCACTACCAGGAGCAGTTCCGGCGGGCCGAGGAGGCCTGGCAGGCGTTGGTGGGAGAACGGGAAATCGTCGGCAGGAAATTCAGCACGGTTCGGACCGACGACGAGACCGAAGAGACCAAGCTGGAGGATCCGGCTCTGGAAGCCATGAGGGCGATCCTCTACGAGAAGTGGGGGCCCTTTCGGCCGCCCCAGGAGACCACCGAGTACTTTCCCGAGGCCGCTCGACGGGACCTGGAGGCCCTGGAAGAGGGGCGGACGAAGTTGGAGGAGGGCCTGCCCGAGCTTCCCAGCGCCATGGGAGTCACCGAGGGCAAGCAGATCGACGATCTGGCCATCCATCTGCGCGGCAGCCACTGGGACCTGGGAGAGAAGGTGCCCCGCGGCTTTCCGGGTCTGGGTCGCAAATCGGCGGAACAGCTGCGGGATCCGGCACTCAGCGGACGTCTGGAGTTGGCGGATTGGATGACCCGCGAGGACAACCCCCTGGCTTCTCGGGTCATGGTCAACCGGATCTGGCGCTGGCACATGGGACGGGGCCTCGTCGCCTCCACCGACAACTTCGGCCGATTGGGCGACACACCCACTCACTCCGATTTGCTCGACTGGCTGGCGATCCGGTTCGTGGAGGGGAACTGGTCCCTGAAGCGGATGCACCGTCTGATCATGCTTTCGGCCACGTATCGGATGAGCAGCCGCTATTCCCCGGAGGGATCCGGAAAGGATCCTGAGAATCGCTTGCTTTGGCGGATGAACCGGCGCCGGTTGGAAGCCGAGGCGCTTCGCGACTCCATCCTGGCCGTTTCCGCCAACCTGGACCTGGAGCCGGGAGGATCGTTGTTGGGCCAAAACGGCCGGTCTTACATCCGTCCCGGGATCCGTTACGACTGGAATCGACGGTCGGTCTATCTTCCGGTGGTACGCAGTTCCATGTACGATTTCCTGCGGGCGTTCGATTTTGCCGACCCGTCGGTGACGGATGGGGATCGTGGCGCCAGCGTGGTGGCTCCCCAGGCCCTGTTCATCATGAACGATACTCTCGTGCTGCAGAACTCGCGCCGGATGGCGTCGCAGCTCCTGGCCCGGGAAGACCTGGACGAAACCGGGCGGATCCGCGTGGCCTACGAACGCGCCCTGGGCCGATTGCCCGACGAGAAGGAATCCCGGCAGGCCCTGGAGTTCGTGGCCCGCATCGATGCAAGCTGGGGGGAACGGGTGGAAGAGCCCGGCGAACGCCGCCTCCGATCCTGGCAGGGATTCTGCCAGGCATTGATGGCCTCGAGTGAATTCGTGTATCTGAATTAGAGGTTCGAATCATGGACTCACATTGGAACAGCCTGTCGGGGACCCGGATCTCACGCCGGGAGATGCTTCAGGCCAGCAGCTGCGGGTTCGGTTCTCTGGCGCTGGCGGGCCTGTTGGCAGACGAGGCCAAGGCACGGGTTCCCGGGGATTTCGACAACCCTCTGGCCCAGAAAGCGCCCCATTTTCCGTCCCGGGCCAAGCGGATCATCTTTCTCTTCATGCACGGCGGTCCCTCACAGGTCGATACCTTCGACTACAAACCGCTGCTCCAGCGGGACCACGGCAAGCCGTTCCCCTACGAGCGTCCACGGGTGGTCTCCAGCGAGACCTTCAACCTGCTCAAATCCCCCTGGGCATTCAAGCAGTATGGCGAGAGCGGGCAATGGGTCAGCGAGCTTTTCCCCCACGTGGCCGAATTCGTGGATGACCTCTGCTTCATCAAGTCCATGCATGCCTCCAACTCCCGTCACGGAGCGGCCCTGCTGGAACTGCACACCGGCAGTGACACCTTCGTCCGGCCCAGCATCGGTTCCTGGCTCACCTATGGTCTGGGAAGCGAGAATCAGGACATGCCGGGATTTATCACCGTCTGTCCCACTCAGGGGCACGGTGGAGCCAACAACTACGGTTCGGCGTTCCTCCCCGCTCCCTACGCCGGCACCGCCATCGGCACCAGCCGAATCCAGGCGAAGGACGCCAGGATCCCGTTCATCACCAACGACCAGGTCCCGCGAGACATCCAGCGTAAGCACTTGGACTTCATTCGGGAGATGAACCAGCAGCAACTGACCCGGACCGGACCCGACCGAAGTCTGGAAGGGCGAATCCAAGCCTTCGAACTGGCCTTCCGGATGCAGGCTCAGGCTCCCGGCTTGCAGGACCTCTCCCTGGAGTCCGACGCCACCCGGAAGCTCTACGGCCTGGACGACCGGATGACCGAGGATTTCGGCCGCCAGTGCCTGATGGCGAGGCGTCTGGCCGAGGCGGGGGTCCGCTTCGTGCAGGTGAGTCACAGCTACAAGTGGGATCAGCACCGGCGGCTGCGCCGCGATCACACCCAGAACGCCCGGGAAGTGGACAGGCCCATCGCCGGTCTGCTCCGGGACCTCAAGGGGAGGGGCCTGTTGCAGGACACGCTGGTCCTTTGGGGGGGCGAGTTCGGACGCACCCCGGTGGCACAGGGGTCCGACGGACGGGACCACAATCCCCAGGGATTCACCATGTGGATGGCCGGCGGCGGAGTGAAGCCCGGCTTTTCCTACGGCGCCACCGACGACTACGGCTACTACTCCACGGAGAACAAGGTGCACATCCACGATCTGCACGCCACCATTCTGCACCTCATGGGCCTGGACCATACCCAGCTCACCTATCGCTACGCGGGAAGGGATTTTCGCCTCACCGATATCCACGGCAACGTGATCATGGACATCATGGCCTGAATCTCCAGCGGTGCAGCCCGCCGCGCCGATCGTCACCGAACACTCTTCGAACAACGAAAGGACCCCAATGACCAGTTTCAGAGGGCTTTATCCGGCCGTCATCACTCCCATGGACCGAGAGGATCGGCTCAACGAGGAGGCCTTTCGGCAGGTCTTGGAATTCAACGTCCAGGCCGGAGTCCACGGGTTCTGGGTGGCCGGCGGCAGCGGCGAGAGCGTGCTGCTCCAGCCGGAGGAGAATCGGCGGGTCGCCGAGGTCGCCGTGGATCAGTGCCGGGGCCGGGCCCGGATCATCATGCACGTGGGCGCGCCGACCACGTCGGCTGCCGCCGGGATGGCGGAGCGGGCCGCCCGGGCCGGCGTCGACGCCGTCTGCGCCTTGCCCGGTTCCTTCTACGGTGCGGGCGAGGACGAGGCGATCGGCTACTACCAGGCCATCGGCAAGGCCGCCGGGCTGCCCCTGTTCGTCTACAACCTGCCCGACGCCACGGGCCTGGAGTTCACCCCCGAGCTGATGAAGAAGCTCCAGAATGAGGTGCCTCAGTTGACCGGTCTCAAGCATTCGGCGGTCAACTTCAGGAACGTCTGGATCTTCGCCCAAATGGGACTGGCCTGCTTGAAGGGTTTCAGCTGCCTGATGCTGCCGGCCCTGGTCGAGGGCGCCGTGGGGTGTGTGGACGGACCGCCCGGCGTGGCTCCCGAACCCTTCCTCCGAGTCTGGGACGCCTATCAGGAAGGGGATTGGACGCGGGCCCGGAAGGCCCAGGACAAGGCGACTGAGATCTTCGGCCTCTTCGATGGGGAATATGGTCCCTACGTCGCCGTCCTCAAGGAACTAATGGGCAGGCGTCTCGGAATCGACTGCGGCGTCCCGCGCCCACCCGGCATTCCGTTGACTCGGGAGCAGGGAGACCGCGTCTGGAACCGGTTCCATGAACTGATGCCCGAAGCCTGAGCACCCTGGGAGGGGGGACTTGCAGTCCCCCTCTTCATCACGATCTACTTGAACTGAAACGAAAAAAGGCTCGCGTTCCGGATCCAGAAGCGAAGCTGGACAGGGCGCCCCTCCAATGAACTTACGTCGCTATTGCCCTGCCAACTTGCCTGGGCAGATCCCCGGGCAGCCAGAGGATCCGACTCCTTCAACGAGAAGCCGGGCAGCGGCTTGGTCTGGTGATCCAGGATCTCCACCTTGATCTGGGGAATCCCGGAGCCGTCGTTGTTCCGGGCGGCCTCCATGTTGACGTAAAGGCCCGAGCCATCGAAGCTGAAGGTCTGGGTGAGCAGGATCCCGGGCTTGAGCTTGCCCGCGTCGATGGAGACGAACCCGTCCTCCGGCAGGGTCGCCAGACCGGGTGCCCTCAGCGGCGATTCTCCCTCGGCCTCCTGCCTGAGATAGAGCTGTTCGGGCCCCCGCCAGTTGGCGCCCGTGTAGTAGATCCGGATCTTCCCTCCCTGCATGATGGGTGCGTGGACGTAGACGCTGACCGAATCGAAGCTCCCCTCGGCGCCGGGTCGGACCAGGGGCTCCCGGAACTTCCGTTCGTAGTTCACTCCGTCACGGCTGAAGGCCAGGGTCGGGTAGTGGAGGGTCCGGGTGGTTCGAAAGATCCAGGGCAGGGCAATGTAGGTGCCCTCGTACGCCACCACCGGAAAGAGGTAGAACTCGGCGTCCGGGTAGTCCTCAGCGTCCGGAAGGAGGATGTTCTGGGGGAGACTCCAATTCCTGAAATCGGGGCTCTCGGCCCGCCCCACGATCCTCTTGCCGGTGGGGCAGGCGCGGTGAAGGCAGTTTTCGATGTGGGCGGCGTAGACTTTCCGGATCGGGTCCCATCCCATGTAGTGGGTGGGGCCCCAGCGACCGGGCTCCGGCGTCGTGTCCATCACCGGGTTGGTCGGCTCGGGAGTCCAGTTGAATCCGTCCGGGGAATAGTAGACGTGCAACTGCATGCCGGGCGGATTCTTGGTCCGCGTCATGGCAATCGACTTGTACCGCTTGGCGGGATCGGTCTCGTTGGGGTCCTCGAAGGTCGGCGCCCGGCCGCCGGCCGGCAGCAGGTTGTTGTTGCGGCTGCCGTTGAACTCCACCTTGCCCAGATTCGGTTTTTCCCAATGGACTCCGTCCTTGGAGGTGGCGTAGCAGAGCCGGTAGTTGTAGTTGCCGTAGATCCCCACGTATCGGTAGGGAGCATCGACTCTTTTCCGAGTGGCGCCGGTGTCGGTCCAGTGGAATTCCACGAGCTGCCCTCCCGGTTCCGCGCGCCAGTCGCCGCTGGTGGAGTACCACATCTTGAAGAGCTTCTCCTCCGGGTCGTAGAGGACCTTGGCCACAGGAGAGAAATGTCCCTCCCAGGGCCGGTCCGGGCGGATCACCGGGTTGCTGGGCTCCTTGACCGCGGTGTTGAGCACCTGTTTGGCGTCGGTGAGGCTCTGGATCATGTAGTCGTCGATGAACAACTGCTTGCGATTGCCGATCTCCACCAGGCTTGGCACGTCGGAAGCGGCGGCAGTGATGGTGGACAGTACGAGCAGGGATAGCGTTCGTGTCCAGAAGTGGGATTTCATGGGCTCCTCTCGGCTGGGGTTGAAAGGGTTGACATTCTCGTCCGGGAAGACCGAAAGGTACCACACCGGTGTTGGCTGTTCACATCCGATACGTGAGACGGTCTACGGGTTTTCCTCTGAGCTTGCGGCTCGGCCGAGAACCGAAGCGGGACTTCAACTCGACTTCAGGCGACTCTGTCCTCGACGACCAAGTAGCGCCCTACCACCCGAAGCGCTCTCTCGACCTGGTTGATATGCGACCGATGATCCAGTTTCAGAAGTTTTCGGACAGCGCCTTCGCTCAGGCCCAAGCGCTTGGCAAGAGCGACCTTGGTGATGCCCTGCTTGCGCATGCATCTGTAGAGGGCCAGCTTGGAGGCAACGACAGGCGGAACGGCGATCAGTTCTTGACCACTGGTAGGTATGGCCGGAATTGGGATGTCCCAACGTTCCTGAACGTATCCAGCCAATGCTGTCGCGAGTGCGTCCTCGGCCATCGCCAAGGCTTCAACCCTGTCGTTTCCACAAGTCAGCGCCTCGGGAACGTCTGGAAACGTGACAGAGAATCCGCCCTCCTGTTCCGGTGCCAGGACGCAGGGGTAAACGTATCGCATCGTCAGAAGTCCTCCGTGCTGATGTTCAACTGTTTCAACATCCCAAAAAAGGTCCCCCGCTGCAACTCACTCCGCTTTACTGTGGTAAATCGCCGGCCGATCCATAAACGTGCGTGGCTGCCCTTGCCGCGGCTGGGCTCCAATCGGAAATCCTGACCGGTCCGTTTCGCATAGCGACTCGCACGGCGGATGAACTCGACTCCAGTCATAGTCTATCTCCGTACCAAAAGGTACGTGTTTCAATGCGTGATTTTCTCTCTTGTGCCGTCCACCATGGCCCTGAATCAAAGACACGGCTTTGCTCTAGCCCGAGTTTACCGTGTTGGACAAAAAGATAAAGATAAGTTCTTTTTTTGCAGAGACATAGGTCAGCCCTCCCGTATGACCTACGGAGCCGCATCAGAGGTTAGATCGTCTGGCTTTGTAGGTCTAGGATTTCGTACATCCTGCGCTGTTCGTCCGTCATCTGCGAGAGCGTCGTCCTGAGTTCGGGATTGCCGCCCTCCTCCTGTGCGGGATAGAGTACGTCGACTTCGCGGATCCCACCCAGTGCGTCGAGCAGTGCGGGGATCGAGCCCGACACGCCGTGGCGGCTCAGTTCCCGCTGCAGCAGTCCGCACAGCATCAGCGCCAGCACGCAGCAGAACACATGCACCGCGATCTTCTGATCCGTCCAGTGGTATTGCGGCCGGATCGCGATGCAGTTGCTGTCCTTGAGTTGCCGGAAGGCGCTCTCGACATGATGCTGGGCGCGGTAGCCGCGCACCAACTCGGCGTCGCTCCAGCCCGCTTGGTCGGTGAACAGCAGGGTCTTGCCCAGCAACCTGCGCTGCAGCTGCTCCCAGGCGCGCCGCTGGAAGCGGTAATTCACCTTCGGCAAGCCGTCCTCCTCACGCACCTGGACGTCGAACAGGTCCCGCATGTGCCGGGCCCGCAGCCAGCCGTCAACCTTCTTGCGCGTGGTGGCCACGCCCGGCTTGCGCCCCCCACGGATCTTGCCGTCGCGCCAGCGGCGAAGCTGCCGCTGCAGCGCGCGCAGGTGCTGGCGCCGCTTCGCGATCTCACGCAGCAGCGTCCGGCACTGGGCGTCGAACAGCGCTTGGTTCCAAATCACCAGCACCGTGCGCTCGACGCCGAACACTTCGTAGTGGGTGCGGTAGGCGTGCACGCCGGGCAACCCGTCGGCCTCCAGCGAGCGCAACTGGTCCGCCGGCACGGCCAGCAGGTCCGGGTGTTGGGTCGGCACCAGCGAGCCGATGAAGTGGAAGGGGCCGCGCTCGACCCAGTCCAGGTTCTCGCGCGAGTTGTTGCCCTTGTCGAAGACCAGGGTGACCGTCTCGGCGCCGGCCGCGATCTCATGGTAGCGCCGGGCCAAGTCGGCGGAGAGGCTCTGGAACAGCGGCGCGTCGGGCCGGTTGCCGGGATAGGTGCGATGCAGCAGGGGCAGGCGGAAGTCGGCCGTGACCAGCAGCGCCACGCCGATGATGCGCAACGACCTGCGGCCCTCCTTGCTGTGGCCGCGCTGGGCCAGCTGGGAGCGCTCGTTGAAAGAATCGATGTAGGTGAAGACGTTGGTGGCGTCAAACAGCACTTGGCGCAGGTCGAGGCCGAACTCACGGGTCATGGCGGTCACGATGTCGCGTTCGATGGCGGGGATGGCTGAGACGGGGACGCGGTGCATGTGGTCCCAGAAGCGCTGGCTGGTGAGCTGGCTGGAGCGCAGGGGGAGGAGGCGGCCGAGGGCGGTGGAGTCGAACCAGCGGGCGAGGCTGGCCTTGGAGCCGGGGGCGAGGCAGCGGTTGAGGACGGCGGCGAGCAGGTAGGTGCCGACGGAGGGGCCGGAGCCGCGCTTGGGGACATGGCGGTCGATGTGCTCGACGAGCTGCAAGCGGCGGGCGAGGGCGAGCAGGGCGGTGGAGGCGCCGAATTCGCGCACGACCGCCTCCAGTGGTTGGGCCAGCACGGGGGCGGCCCGAAGCTTCTCGATGATTTTGTCGGCGCGGCCGAGATAGGTCTGGGAAACGATCTTGGGCTTGCCGTGGACGCGTTTGCAGACGCGGGCGTAGTAGTAGGGGCGGCCGCGGATGATCTTCTTGACGATGCTGGCCATATATTAGGTCATACACTAGCGTATCGAGAGGTCGATTGTCAAAGGTCCTCGCCTGAAATCAAAAATTTATCCTGCGAAATCAGATAGATACTTCCGGGATTAACCTAGAACAGTCCAACAGGAATTAGGTCATACAAAAGTCGAGGTCACGGGCGCAGTGGCCTCGGTCGGGCTGGGTGGATAAACTCTTCCTTATCAATAACTTGAATTTGAGAAATCGGTCTGCCCATGCGCTAGGCCAGTGCTATGCTGACGCGAACACAGTAAACTCGGGCTAGGAAACCGCCGCTTGTCTGTTTAAATGGGGCCGTCCGGGTCGCTCATGAGCGACCCGGACGGCGGTGGCTGGACCGTACCGCCGCGGACTTTTGCGAACCGAAAAGGAGTCAGGTCGGCCACCGTCTTTCCCGATGTCCTGAATGGATACGAGGGCATCAAGGCCCGAATGACAAGCACAGGAGACAGGAAAGATGAAACAGCATACCGTAGGCATCGACATCTCGAAAGCGCACCTGGACGCGCACCGGCTGGCCGACGGCCATTCCGCCCAGTTCGACAATGACCCGGCCGGCTTCCGGGCGCTGATCGATTGGATCGGAACTCCGGTCGAGTGCATCGCCTACGAGGCCACCGGCCCCTACCACCGGGACCTCGAGGAGGCGCTGTCCAAAGCGAAGCTGCCGCTGGCCAAGGTGAACCCCTGGCAGGCGCGGCGCTTCGCCGAGGCGACCGGGAGCCGCGCCAAGACCGACGCCGTAGACGCTCGGAAACTGGCCCAGCTGGCCGCCACGCTGGAGCCGCGCCGGACCCAGGTGCCGTCCAAAACGCAACGCCGGCTCCAGGATCTGCAGACGTCCCGGGACGCGCTGATGCGCCAGCGCACGGCCGCGCTCAACCGCCGCCGACAGCTCCGCGAACCCCTGCTCAAACAGCAGAACCAGATCCAGATCAACATGTTCGAGCGCCACCTGCGCGCCATCGACCGCAAAATGCAGCAGCTGATTGCGGCCGACGAGGCGCGGGCCCGCAAGTTGGAGATCCTCACCTCCATCCCCGGGATCGCGGCCACCACCGCCGCCGGTCTGCTGGCCGAGATGCCCGAGCTGGGCGCCCTTAGCGGCAAGGCCGCCGCCAGTCTGGCCGGGTTGGCCGCCGTTCCGCGCGAGTCGGGGGCTTGGCAGGGCCGGGCCTTCATCCGGGGCGGACGGGCGCGGGCGCGACGGCTCCTGTACATGCCGGCGGTGGCCGCCCTGCGCTGGAACCCCGACTTGGCCGAGGTGTACCGGAGGCTGAGCGAGCGCGGCAAGCCCGGCAAGGTGGCCCTCGTCGCCGTCATGCGCAAGCTTATCGTCCTGGCCAACACCCTCGTCCGGCAGGACCGCACCTGGTTGCCCGTAGCGCCCCGAGCGACCTTCTGAGGCCACGGAGAGACCCCGTGAGGAAAGGGAGCGTGTGGACCCCTGATGGCCGTCTGTCGAACTTCCGGTCAAGTCTGGCCGGAAGCTTGCTTACGGCCATGAAAGCTCTTCACGCCCTGGGGAGCGTCGGGTCACCCGAAGGGGCGCAGCGAAGCGGAGGAGCCGGAGGCTTGACCCGGCGCTCCCCAGGGCGTATCCGGACCTCCCGGAGGACCGACATCGACGATCTCAGGCCCCTCGATCCAGTTGATCGGTCCACTCATCGCCCCCTGCACGGCGCCCGGCGGATCCAGTTCGATCTCCGCCTCACCTCCGGCGGAAGAACGCTCCTCCTAACCCTGTGCCTCTTGGACCGGACAGATCACGTACTAACGACACGGGATGGAAACACCGATTAGCACCCACCACTTGCAACATGGATACTCCTCTTCTGCGACTAGAAGTCGCCGCTCCTTTCGGTGCCCTGTACACTGGGTGCCGGAGAGAACGGCAAGAAGGTATCGATCATGGCCGTTGGACTGAAACGAATCGGACCCGCCTTCATCGTGGGGGCCTGCATCATCGGACCGGGCAGCGTCACCCTGATGTCGCGCACCGGCGCTGCCTACGGCTACTCCATGCTCTGGCTGGCCATTCTCGCCGGCGCCCTTATGGCGGGGTTTCTCGCCCTCTTCCTTCGCTTTGGCCTTTACTCCCAAGAGACTTTCCTGGGCGTGGCCTCCCGCAAGCTGGGACCCTGGTTCGCCGTGGTCTGCGGCCTCTCGCTGGCATCGGTGAACGCCACCTTCCAGTTCGGCAACAATCTGGGCGTCACCGCCGCCATGACCACGCTCTGGGCTGACGTCCCCAAGCTGGTCTGGCCCGTGGGCTTCACACTGCTTTCCATCGTCTTCCTCCTGGGCTTCCGGAACATCTATTTGCTGCTGGAGCGGTTGATGACCTTCTTCCTCGTCTTCATGATCCTGGCTTTCTTGGTCAATCTGTTGTGGGCCGGACCGGACTGGTCAGCCGCGCTGAAGGGGGCGTTCATCCCGCGGGTTCCGGAAGGCGCCGACTGGCTCACGTTGGGAGGCCTGGTCGCCACCACCTTCGTGATGGTGGCAGCCTTCTTTCAGGCCTATCTGGTCCGGGCCAAGGGCTGGAAGGAGGAGGACTTTTCCAGCGGCGTCACGGACACGGTGCTGGCGTCCATCCTCTACACGGCAATTGGTTGCGTGATCATGATGACGGCGGCCGCCGTGCTGTATCCCGGCGGGTCGGTGGACAGCGCCGCCGGCATGGCGATGCAACTGGAGGGTGTCTTCGGGGCATATGCTCGCATCATCTTCTGCGTCGGATTCGGTACCGCCGCCTTCTCCAGCTTCGTGACCAACGCCCTGATCGGCGGGGTCCTGGTCAGCGACGGGCTGGGATTGGGCGGGAAGGTGAACTCTTCGTCCACCAAGCTCTTCGCCACGGTCATCCTGCTCATCGGCTTGGCCACCGCCGTCGCCATCCTCCAATCCGAGGCGCCTGCGGATCCCGCGGCCGCGGCGGGTGCTGCCGCCAAGAGCCAGTTGGAGATCCGGGCTCTCGCCCTGGCCCAGGCCCTGACCCTGTTGGCAGTGCCCCTGGGGGTGCTGGCGACGTTGCTGGCCTTCTTCGACCGCGACGCCATGGCACAGCGTCCGTTCTCTACTCCGGAACGGGCCTTCGTCGTTCTGGGAGCGGCGGTGCTGTTGGGAATCGCCGGCATGACGGCCCTCAGAGTGGTGCCGATGGTGGAAAGCCTGTTGCAAGGGTAGGGAATCGGATATGGAGACCGACGTTCGGATCCTGGAGATTCAGCCGTATTTCACCCGGGAGCAGTCCCGGACGCCCCTGAAGTTCG
Organism: Acidobacteriota bacterium; assembly: GCA_965263035.1. GTDB lineage: Bacteria > Acidobacteriota > UBA6911 > RPQK01 > JAJDTT01 > JAJDTT01. The sequence goes on along the minus strand of OZ253580.1, from coordinate 75,136 downwards.
GCGGTGTGGTCATGGACTCGGCCTGGCTCTGCCACGTCCGTGTGCTAGTGGAGAATCGGCAGGGACAGAGAGGAGAAGGTTGGGGCGCCATCTTTCTCTCCGACGTCTGGGGCTGGCCTTCGAGCCTAGTGGACCACCCGCAGCGGGAGGAGCTGATGGTCCAGCTGGTGACGGCTTGGTGCCGACGTCTGGGGGAGGTGCGGACCTTCGCGCATCCCATTGACCTCTTCTGGGAACTGGAGCCGGAACTGGAGTCCCTGACACACAACCTCTGCCGGGACGCGGACGCCGCCGAGGAGATGCCTCGCCTCAACGCCCTCATCTGCGCCTCCGCCGCCGACGCCGCCATTCACGACGCCTTCGGGAACGCGGCAGGCATCGACACCTACCTGGGCTACGGCCCTGAGCACATGGATCACGACCTCTCCCGCTGGCTGGGGTCTTCCTATACGGGACGCTACGTGGCGGATTTTCTCCATCCCCTGCCGGAACAGGTGGATGCCTTCCACTTGGTGGGGGGAATGGACAAGCTCTCGGAAGCCGAAGTCGCGGAAGACGATCCCGACGACGGCCTGCCCGTTTCCCTGGACCAATGGATCCGTTACGAGGCCCTCCGGTGTCTCAAGGTCAAACTGCTGGGCACCGACCTGGAGTGGGATCTCAACCGGCTCCTGGAAGTCTACCGGCTGGCTCGTACCGAGCAACGACGCCTGAATATCGATGAACTATGGCTCACGGCTGACACGAACGAGATGTGCGACACACCCCAGTACATGGTGGAGCTGCTGGTCCGGTTGAAGGAAGAGAACCGGTCCGCCTTCGACTCTCTGCTCTACGTGGAACAGCCGTGCGAACGGGACCTACGAAAACGAATGCTGGACATGACGGAATTGCGGCAGATCAAGCCCGTCATCGTGGATGAGGCTCTGAGTTCGCTGGAGGATCTGGAGCTGGCGCTGGAACTGGGGTACAGCGGTCTGGCTTTGAAGACCTGCAAGTGCCAGTCGGCCGAGCTGGTGCTGGCATCCCGGGCCGCCGCGGCCGGCGTTCCATTCGCGGTGCAGGATCTGACGAATCCGGGCATCGCTCTGCTCCAGTCGGCCGGCTTGGCGGGCCGGCTGCAGACTATTCGCGGCGTCGAGTCCAACAGCCGTCAGTTCTTTCCCGCCAGCAGCGAGCCGGAGCGGGCGGTCCACCCTGGTTTCTTCAAGCTGGAGCAGGGAAGGATCCGCACGTCGACACTCCGGGGGACGGGCCTCGGCTACCAGTGGGACCGGATCGACCGCCGATTTGAATCGTCCTGACGTCGTGGTAATCTGATTTCAAAGGAGCCGCGGTTTCCAACCGCCGAACAGGAACGGCGGTTTCTAGCCGCCGAACTCCTACGTAACAAGGGGGGAACGGGCGAATGGAGGAATGGGCGACTGGGAAATCGCCCCTCCTAGGAGTCTGCGCGGTAGAAATGATCGTAGCGAGAAAGTGGGGAATCGAGGCCAGATTTTCTCGATTTTGAGGTGCATAGTTGTTCTATTCGCCGAGAAATCGAGGAAATATGGACCGATTCTACCGCTTTCGCAGTAGATCAATTTCTGTGGCGCAGGCTCCTAGACCCCCACAAGGGCACCCGGACATGTTTCTCAACTGATTAAGGAGGATCAGCCATGGCGACGATACAGACAACCGTAGTCTCCGAGATTCCTCGGGAAATAGATGCCGTCGAACGGGATCTCCGGGTCCAGCTCGCGGCCTGCTACCGGATTGTGGACTACTTCGGCTGGTGCGAGCTGATCTACGGGCATATCTCGCTACGCGTGCCCGGCCCCGAACACCACTTTCTGATCAACCCCTACGGACTGCGTTACGACGAGATCACGGCTTCCAGCCTGGTGAAGATCGACCTGGACGGGAATCTCGTCGAGCCCTCCGACTATCCCTTCAACCCGGCCGGGTTCGTCATCCACAGCGCAATCCACGAACACCGGGACGATGCCCACTGCGTGATCCACACCCATACCCGGGCCGGAATGGCCGTGGCGGCGCTGGAATGCGGTCTCCTGAACATCAGCATGAACGCCACCAGTTTCTACAACAACGTCGCCTACCACGAATACGAAGGCTCTCAGCTCTTTCTGGAGGAGCGCAAGAAACTGGCCCAGGACCTGGGAACGGCGAACGCCATGATCCTGCGCAACCATGGTCTGCTGAGCGTCGGACGGACCGTTCCCGAGGCGTTCCTGCACATCTACCGCCTGGAGCGGGCCTGCCAGGTCCAGCTCGACGCCATGGCCTGCCGGCAGAACCTGGTGATCCCGCCTGAATCGGTCATCAAGCGCTCGGCGGACCAGATGGATGATTTTGCCAAGTGCGCCGCAGACCTGGGCCAACTGGAGTTCGCAGCCCTGGTTCGGCTCATGGACCAGAGGGACCCCTCGTTCCGCAACTGATTCCGGCTTCTCTGGATCGATTCGAGCGGGCGAGTCCGAAGGCTCCCTAAAGGCAGCTGAGCGATGAGGATCCTGCGGCTCATTATTGCCGTAGTCCTGTCAGTCTTCCTATATGAAAGATTGGCGTCCCTGGATCAGTACGTCGGTCCTTCACTGTACCGGCCACTGCACTTCCTGGGCTTTTTGGTCACCGGGGTGGTCATCTACCTCGTCCTTCTTCCCAAGAAAAAGCGGGTCTGGACCCGGCGGGACTCGGCCTTTGTCGGAGCCAGTGCGTTCACCGCGGCCGCAGTTTGGGTCTACGAGTTCCTGTTCTCCTATCAGGTGAGCCATCTGGGGGGAATCATGATCTATATGATCCCGTTGGTAGTCTTTATCCTTGGCCGGTGGATAACGACGACGAAAGTTGACGCGTGACGCCTGACGCGTTCGTAACGGACCAGCGTTCGCCGGGCACCGATCCAACCGCCCGCCCCTCAGGACCTGCCCCCACCTGTCGTCAAGCCAGGATTTCTTTCACCACCCGCCCGTAGACGTCCGTGAGGCGGAAGTCGCGACCGCTGTAGCGATAGGTCAACTTCTCATGGTCGAGGCCCAACAGATGGAGCATGGTGGCGTGCAAGTCATGGATATGCACCTTCTGGTCGACGGCCCGGAGGCCGTACTCGTCGGTGACGCCGTGGACCATGCCTCCACGCACACCACCTCCGGCCATCCAGGCACAGAAGCCTTCGGGGTTGTGGCCCCGGCCGTATTGGGATTTGTCTCCGAAGGAAAAATCCTCGAAGTGGGGGGTTCGCCCAAACTCACCCGACCAGACCAGGAGCGTGTCGTCGAACAGTCCCCTGGCTTTGAGGTCCGTGATCAGGCCGGCTGTCGGCTTGTCTATGGAGACGCATTTCTTGGGAAGACCCTTACCAATCGCTTCGTGATGGTCCCAGCCACTTGAGGTGACCTGGATGAAGCGGACGCCGGCTTCAGCAAAGCGGCGGGCCAGCAGGCACTGGCGTCCGAACTCGTCGGTCTCTTTCTCGCCGATGCCATAGAGATCGAGCGTGGCCTTTGACTCGGAAGACAGGTCGATGAGGTCCGGAGCCTCCGACTGCATCCGAAACGCCAGCTCAAAGGATTGGATGAGTCCCTCCATCTGGCGGTCGGCTCGAACTTGACTCAGATGTGCTCGATTCATCTGCTGAATGAAATCCACCTGATCGCGCTGCAGCTCGGCCGGCAGGCTCGGATCCTCGAGATAGTGAAACACGGCTTTCTCAGCACCAGTGGACCGACTTCCCAGTGCCGTTCCCTGGTAGATGGCGGGGAGGAACGAATTCCCGAAAAACTGGACGCTGCCCGTGTCATGAAAAATAAGTGGGCAGATGGTGACGAAGCCGGGCAGGTTCTGGTTCTCGGTTCCCAGCCCGTACCCGACCCAAGATCCCATTGACGGACGAATCAGGCGGGGGTCACCGGTGTGGAGTTGCCTGGCCGCAGGAGCATGGGCTTCGCTGTCCGCCTGCATGGCACGGAGCAGACACAGCTCATCGGCGTGCTTCCCCAGGTGGGGCAGCCAATCGGTCATCATCAACCCGGATTGTCCCTGGGGCCGCATCGGAGAGATCGGTCCCAACAGGCGGCTCAAATCCATTCCAACCCCATCGGGAATCTCGTAGGGAATGGCCTCTCCACTCTCTTTCGCCAGCCGTGGCTTGTAGTCGAACATGTCGATCTGGGATGGGCCGCCCGCCATCCACATGAAAATCACGCGCTTAACGCGGGGAGGAATATGCGGAACCTTCGGCGCCAGGGGTCCGGCGGCGACCGCAGCCTGCTCGGTGCACATGGCGGCCAGCGCCACGGAACCGAAGCCGCAAGCGGAGGATCGCAAGAAACGGCGGCGCGTCACGTCTCGGTGAGGCGGGAGGGTCATAGGGAACTATCCTCGGAAAAGGAATTCGTTTGACGCAAACACGGAATGACAGTAGCGCGCCCAGGCTGTCAGGCGCGGATTTTCAGACGCCTCGGACAAACGGCCCAGCTTCCCTTCGAAACTCGCGATGAAATCCAGCGCCCGGTTCACTTCCTGCTTCGTGGCGGTCCGGTTCAAGGCTTGCAGGTGAAAATCAGAGATACGCCTTTTGTCGTCCAGCTCCCCGGTCTCCAAGAGGGTGCGGGCCGTCAGCAGAGACTGCTCGCGCAGAAAAGAAGAATTCATCAGATAGAGGCTCTGCGTGGGGACAGTGGTGACCGACCGGGCTCCGATCGTCTGATCGGTATCGGGGAAATCGAAAAGGTTCAGCATGTCGAGCTGCGGGAGCTGATTCTTGCGCACGGACGGCAGGTAAACCGTTCGCCGATACAGGAATTGTTCGTTCACTTTGGCATCCTGCCTCAGAGCCGTGGGAAAACCCAACTCGATGCTCTCGGGGATGTCCAGGGGCAGGGTGGGGCCTCCCCGGGTGCGGTCCAGGGCTCCACTGATGGCCAGCACGGAATCGCGAAAAGATTCCGCCTCCAGGCGGCGGCGATTGGTCCGCCACAGCAGGCGGTTGTCCGGGTCGACCTCGTGCCCTTTCAGCTTGTGACGGCTGGCCTGGCGGTAGGTTCGCGTGAGAGCGATCTCCCGGATCATCCCCTTGACGGACCATCCCAGTTCGACAAAACGGGAGGCGAGGTGGTCGAGCAGTTCCGGATGGCTGGGAGGCTCTCCTCCCGCACCAAAATTGTCGACCGTACGGACCAGGCCGGCGCCGAAGAGATGATGCCAGATCCGGTTGACCATGACTCTGGCCAACAGGCGATTCTGCGGGTCGATGAGCCACTCGGCCAGCTCCAGTCGGCCGCTTGATTTCTGGAAACCCTCATACAGCCCTTTCAGATTTCGATGGCTGTCGATTCGACCAGCCGGCGAGGGCGAAGCCACTGAAGGAAATCCCCTCGGAACTTCTTCACCGAGATTGTGCGGGTCCCCGCTGATGTTGACGCGACAGTCTTCGGGGACCGCCCGATCCTGGACGGCGATCGCCATTGCCGGACCCGGTCTGCGGAACTCCCGCAGTCTGATCCGGTCCTTCGCTTTCTTGACCTTCTTCTCGATTTCCTTGATTTCCTTCTCGAGATCCTCCTTGGATTCGGTTCCGGCCTCTTCGAGCGCCTTCTGCTGGTCGGTCAAGCGCTTCTTTTCAGATTCGACGGCTTCATACTCACTCAGGGCCTTGTGCAGGGCCTCCTGATAGTCCTCCGTGGCCAGGGCACGCTTCCTCAGTTCGGATGGGGTCTCCGGCAGCAACACCCGGTTGACGTCGCTGAAGCCGCCGCTCATGCGGCCGTTGAGCGTTCGAGTGCTTCGGAATATTCCCGCCAATGCATAGTAATCGCGGGTGGGGATGGGATCGAACTTGTGGTCGTGGCAGCGCGCGCAACCGAGAGTCAGTCCCTGAAGGGCCCGGCCCAGGGTATCGAGCTGGTGATCCACGACATCCATGCGGAGCTTCTCTTTGTCGGCATCCACGACCGCCCAGGGCCCGATCGCCAGGAAGCCTGTGGCCACGATCTGCTCACGACGCTGGTCGTCGGTTTTCCAGGGCAGGACGTCTCCCGAGACCTGCTCCTGAACAAAGCGGTCGTAGGGCTTGTCGGAATTGAACGCATTGATGACGTAGTCGCGATATCTCCAGGCCTCCCTTGCCGGAATGCGGCGACCCTGGCCCAGACTGTCGGCATAGCTCGTCAAATCGAGCCAGTGCCGTCCCCAGCGCTCGCCGAATCCTGGAGATCTCAGAATCCGCTCAACGACCTTCTCGAAGGCGAGTTCGGAATCGTCTCCGACAAACGACTCGATGTCTTCGGGCTCCGGGGGAAGACCGGTGAGATCGAAGTAAATCCGTCGCAACAGCGTGTAACGGTCAGCCTCGGAGGACGGGTTCAGACCCTCGGCCTCCAGCCTCGTCAGAATGAAGTTGTCTATGGGATGGGCGGGCCAGGTATTGTCCCGGACCGGAGGCGGGGAGCCCTTTTTCACCGGCTTCCAGGCCCAGTGGCTAGGACTGCCCTTTACCCACATATTGCACAGGGCACATTAGCCTGGGTCCGGTTTCATTCATGTTTCTTCTCGTAAAGCGAAGCCCAGACACATGCCGTAGAGCGTGACGTAGCCCTGCCACATCAGTTGATGCCCGGGTGGGGGGTCGTGTTTACGAGCCAGATATCCTCCCAGGCGGGCCAGCACGAGCACGGCCGCCCCCAGGTCTTCCGGCGGTGGGTATCGTCGCGACGCGGCAAACGCCCCCAGGACCCGGATTTCCAGATCCGAGAACAACAATTGCGCCGGCAGGTCCGGGTCCTCTCGCCCCAGCAGCGTCATCAGCATGATCCGCCAGGCGATGACGGCGTGCATGGCGATGGCCCGTTTCAGACGTTCGGCGGTTTGGTGCTGGAGCTGTTGCACCCGGCATCCGGTCTTGAGCACCCGGAAATAATCCTCCACCCGCCAGCGCAGGGCATACCATCTCAGCAGTTGCTGCGCCGTCTCGGCATCGGTCACCGGCAGGGTGGTGAGCAGGAACCATTCCAGGCGCTTCCCCTGCGCCGGCGGCGCGACCTCCCGCGCGTGCACCACCGACAGTCTCAGCGACGGGATGCCGCTTGGGTTCCCGCGCGGCGCCGGAATCGTCAGGGTCTCGTAGCGCAGTTCCATCCGTGCCACCCGCGCCAGCCGCCCCGGGCGGGCCGCCTGCTTGCTGGCCTTGATCCGCGCACTCTGACGCTTCACCTCCAGCAGCATCCGGGCCCGCACCGGCGCCGATCGCAGGCGCCCGAACAGCTTCCGCTTCTGCTCCGGGTCCGGATCCGCGCTTTTCCCGGCCGCCTTCGCCGGGGTCTTCCTCTTCAGCACCCGATCCTGCTTCGCACGCACCAGCAACTCCACCTCCGGAGACGCTCGTTGCTCGGCGAACAGTGCGAAAAAATCCGCCTCCCGGTCCACCACGCTGACCACCCGCACCCCGTCGAGGGACCGCGACACCTCGGCGCAGTCCCGAAGTCCCTCGATCCAGCGATACGTCTTCTTCTTTTTCCGCGTGGCCACCGGTCCCGGCTTCGGCGCGTCCAGCTTCGCCCGCAACACCCCCAGCGGCAGCCCCGTCTCACTCACCACCAGCGTCGCGTGCAGATGCAGTCCCCGCGCCGTCGCTCCCGTCTGGTTGCGCCCGATCACCCCCAGTCCCTCACACCGGCCGTGCCGCGTGAAGTTCAGATCGCTCCCGTCCTGGATGCACAGCACCGTCCGCTGCCCCTGCATCCGCTGCCGGGTCCGCTCCCGGTGCGGGGCCAGGATGTTGGACACCGTCACCGCCGAGGCTTCCGGCTGGTCGATCAGCCGGTAGTATCCCTTGACCGCCGCCGGATCGCCCCGCGCCACTCCCGTGAACGCCCGCCCCGGCTCCTGCGCCTGACGGTGCGCACTCTCCACCAGTCGCCGACTCAAGCGCCGGTCTCCCAGCGGCGCCCCGCCCAACTCCTGCTGAGCCCAGCCCTCTCCCTCCAGTCCCTCGCCCTCCGACATCGGTTCCACTCCCCGCCTCGGCGCCGGTCCCACCCCCAACCGCCGACGCCAATCCCGGCACAACTCATACCCATAGATCGCCTTGCTCGTCTCCGCACCCCGGTGCGCCCGATCTTGCCGGCCTCGACCCTGCGTCTGCCCCAGAACCCTCCAGTTCGTGGCGCGCAAACTGGCCCCATCGTGGCGAGCCGTCTCCACGAAGGTCTCCACCAGCCAGGGACGGTAGCCGTAGCGCGCCTGGAACTCCGGACCCAGCCGCCGCAACACCTCCCCCAGCACCCGGGAGGCCAGATTACGACACCTCACTGACGGACGGATCAGAAACCGGCTCAGCCCCACCACCCGGTGCAGGTGCGCCCGGCGTTGTTCCTCATCCCATCCGATCCAGCGGTCCCGGTCCCGCAACCGCAACGCCGCCGCCCCGAACCCCAAGCCCCCCAGCCAGCCGTGGGCCGAGCCCACCAGATAGCGTAGTTGAGCACCCACCAACGGCCCCGCGCCCCGTGGATGCTCTCGCGCCATCAACTCGTTCCAGAGCGCTCGTTGCGGACCCGTCTCCACCAGAATCAACTCCAGCTCCCGCACGCCGTCCACCGTCTCGGGCACCCCGACCGGCTCCGGCACCGCACGGCCCAGTCCTCGGGGCCCGCAATGGTTCACCCGCCGTCGCGGCGTCGGCAGACGAATCCGTCCGCCCGCCTCCAGCTCCCGGAGCGCCTTCAGGCAGCCGCTCCGTTGCGCCCGCCCTCGGGCATCGTGAAATCCAAACTCCGAGCAGACCCGGTCCGCCAGCGCCGTCCGGTGGGCGAACTTCTCCCGCCTCATCACGGCGTGCAAACGATCCAACTCTCGGCTCAAGGTGCGCTTGATCTGGTTCTGAACTACCATGTCGTGAAGACTACGACAGGCATTCTTGTTTGTCCAGCACTATTTGTGGGTATAGGGCAGGGCTAGGACTGGCGGCCAGGGTGCCTTGCCCTTTGGAGGTCTTGACGCCACCGGCCACCTCCAGATCCGGCCAGGGTGCACCCATCTCGACCCATTTGACCAGCGCCTCGATCTGATCCTCCGATAACCTTCCGGCCGGAGGCATTTCAAGGTTCTCGTAACGGACTGCCTGAATCAGCTGGCTTGAGCTCGGGGCGCCGGGGACGATCGCAGGGCCCCGGTTGCCTCCATTCAGCAAGGCGGCTCGGTCGTCCACCCGCAAGTTGGAATACAGGATCTTGGCCTGTTCGCTGTGGCACTGGTAGCAATTTCGTGCCAGAAGGGGCCTGACTTTGGACTCGAAGAACTCGGTCTGTTCGGTGATGGACCGGACTCCTGGAAGAGCACTACCAGTGAGCAATATGAGGCCCAGTGTGGCCGCGATATTGCGCAAGGTGGGGTGGGAAGCGTCTCGTCGACAGGGGCTCACCTGAAAACACCTTCCAGAGTCTGCCCGCTATGGCTCGCGTGAACAGAATAGGTTCTGCAACGGCAATAAACTGGAAAAATTCTACCTTGAATTCCGGAATCCGGCAACTGATGGATTCGGTACGAGGCGCTCGGTTGCCTGAAGGTCAAGTTGGTGGGGACCGACCTGGAGTGGGATCTGGCTCGGCTGCTGGAAGTCTACCGGTTGGCCCATGCAGAGCAACGCCGCCTAGGCATCGATGAACTGTGGCTCACGGCGGATACCAACGAGATGTGCGACACGCCCCAGTACATGGTGGAGCTGCTGGTCCGGTTGCGGGAGGAAAATCGGGCGGCGTTCGACTCGTTACTCTACGTGGAACAAACGTGCGAACGGGACCTGCGAAAACGAATGCTGGACATGGCAGAATTGCGGGAAGTCAAGCCGGTCATCTTGGACGATGCCCTGAGTTCTCTGGAGGATCTGGAACTGGCGCTGGAATTGGGCTACAGCGGCTTGGCCCTGAAGACCTGCAAGTGCCAGTCGACCGAGCTTGTGCTGGCCCCCCGGGCCGGTGCCGCCGGCGCTCCATTCGCAGTTCAGGATTTGACGAACCCGGGCATCGCTCTGCTCCAGTCGGCCGGCCTGGCGGGCCGGCTGCAGACCATTCGGGGCGTAGATTCCAACAGCCGCCAGTTCTTTCCCGCCAGCAGCGAGACGGAGCGGGCAGTCCACCCTGGTTTCTTCAAGCTGGAGCAGGAAAGGATACGAACGTCGACGCTGCGGGGGACGGGGCTCGGCTACCAGTGGGACCGGATCGACCGCCGATTGAATGTTGAACGGCGGCTGATTCGTCTGCCCGTCCGGGGATTCCGTAGTCTGCTTTCAGACCGTCTGAGTTTGTCTTGGCAGTCCGCGGCCAAATGCCTGATTTCGCAGGCTGCCGCCTCGGGCGAAATCGAGTTCGATGCTCTGGTGCGGCTCATGGACTGAAAGAGCCCTCGTTTCTCCAGTGATCGGAACCCAATCGCATTGTCGCGTTTGGACAACCGGGGGGATTTCACCCAACACTGCAATCCCCGCGGCGACCAACTCTCGTTAGGCTGTCGATGCGTCTATCAGTGTCGATTGTAGTTTCCCGCTCAGCTATATTTGATCTACGTGTACTCATGGTAACCTGACTTTAAGTCACTTGGTGGCGCGGGGGTTGCAAGATGTGCAGTTCACTCGCACATCGGAATGGGCCAGTGAACTGCCGGACGCACGATGGGTGTAGCCGTAATCGGGCGTCGCGTACTGGCTGGTGTTGACTGAGAATGACAGGAAACGCTCTCATCAGCGAGTTTTCGCCCCCGTACCCCAACCGACGTGAGAGGGCAAGATGACAAAATCGGAATTTCCAGTGCCGAAGGGCCTACCCGCCTGCTTGGCGTCTAGTCAAGAAGGTTTTGATCGACTGTGCAAGGTTTTGGGAATCAGGACCCGAGCCGATAGACAGCGTATCTCCAACCAACAAGACATCAAACGTGACCTCAGGAGATCAGGCCACAGACCGCGCGGCCGTCTTCGAACGGCAGATCGCATGAGGCTTGATCTTACGACTTTCTACAGCTTGCCGGACAGCCGTCGGAATCTATGGCGATTCATATGGGATCAGGAGGCTCGACCGGGCGTTATCCCGTCACTAGAGCAATGCGTGATTGTCGAATACGACGAGGATCTGCTTGATGCTGAAATCGATGAAGATGCGCTCTTGGACTGCCAGGATCTCTTCGATACAGCTGCGAAATCGATTGACTGGCAGTGTCCGGCCCTGGCCGTACTTCCAGTCGTCCGCAACGACATTTTGAATTGGGCGAAGCTGGATTCGGAAAGACAAGAACAAGTAGTACTGGTGGCCTTCGCCGTGGCTACGATACTCGATGATGCCCGGTTGATAATAGAGGCAACCAATAAGATCGATGTCTTTGCGAATGAGTTCAGCTTTGCCCTGAATCAATCGCCTGAACAGGATGAAGATACCGACGAACCTGTCGAATCGCTCCGCAGTCAGGAACGAATCGCAGACGATTTCCGTGATGCATGTTCCGAACTTGCGGATACAGCATCGAAGCTGGTTGAAGTATCGTCAGTAGCAGTGGCTACGATATTATTCAACAATCTATCAAATCAAGTCGACGACGTGCTACGTTTACGTAAACCGGTCTTGGCCTTTCTCACTCCGAGCGCTGAAGATCTACTCTACGATGTTGCACAAACGATCAAGGAGCGCACATCGGATGTGCCAAGCTTGGCGCAGGAACTTGATGAGTCCCATAAGATCCATGAATTGTGGAAGCGAGCATATCCCCACGAATCCGCCGACATTGACCAACTCCAGTCAGACATCAAACGGGTGAAGCTTGAACTGCCGGAAACAATTAGCGGCTGGTTTGAAGCTACCAATGAAGTAACCCGATTGGAGCGTGAGTGTGAGGCTGACCAGGCGCAAGCGTCTATTTCACAAGACCGTACGCATCGAATCAAGGCGGTTAAACGAACTGCAAAACTCTTCAGTAGTCTTCACAAGGCGATGACGCAACAGGACCGAGCCATGGCGAAAGTGCTCAAGGTTGCATCGCCAACAGTTCACGAGCCCGACGTCACGCCACAAGACCAGAGCGAGCCATCCGAGACCGACGAAGAAGAAATCATACCACACTCAGCCAGGAAAACACAGGAAGCTGCTCAGAATCGCGACGAACAGGGAAACGATAATGAGGTTGTTGCAACAGGCTCGGAACCTGGACCCGCGGACCCATCAATACCGCTAGCGTCCAAGTGCCTGCCTATAGGACAACGGCACACCCACGAGACAGACAAAGAACTCCCGCGGGCAGCCCGTCTTGAACAGATGGAGCAAGCTGGTTCTTCCTATGTTTCATTCTCAACTGCTTTATGGCGCGCAATCGCACAGGATCGACTCGGGATCGCGTACCATATCGCATTGTTGGCGCAGGAAGATGCAACTGACGGCGCAGATATTCCCCCGTCCGATCTCATCGCGGCAGCGGCTATGGGAGATTCCGTGAACAATTACGAAGGTAACTTGCTGCAGCCTCTCGCGAAGTGTTTGTCGGCTGTCGGTGAGAATTCTCTTAAACGGAACGATGAGGATCTACAGGACGCTTTGAACCTGATGTTGTTGCCGGCGGCATTGTTCCCAACGCTGTTTGCGCCGGCGACCGGAGCTCTCTCGATGCTACGTCGGTTCGACGTATCCACTAGATTCTCTCGTGTATCCGATTTCGTCGATGCCATCGTTCGGGGGGCACAACCGTTACAGACTGCACACTTCGGGGTTCGCGAGCTACAAAGTGCGCTTGATGAGACTGCATGGACGGCCAGTCTCGAGGATCTTGTGAATCGAGTGGAGACTTGGCGTGAGGAGGCCTCTGCAAGAAGAGTTTTATTTGGTCCAGCACAGCGGGTCTGGCGTTTTTGGCAGCGTGGACGAGGGATACTGAATGAACTGGCAGGACGCTGCTGCAAGGGAGACAAGGCTGCGGCCCCAAGAGTCCGTGAAATTCTAAAAGAACTTGAGGAGGAGCGCAGATTCAAGGAACTGGTCCACAATACCGACCGAAATGACTTGGGGCGAAATACCGGCAGCAACATCGAGGCTCGGGCCCTAACTCAGCTGGGAAGAAGTGTAGAGCCCATAATCGGATTGGCCAAAGAGTGGCTCCGGCTTATGAAGACAATACCGAATCCGGACGGCTTCATCGAGAGTAAGGTAAAGGATCTTGCACAAGACCTTGCACGGCACGGCTCAGGTGCGCTAGATGCCATAGATGCCGCCGGGAACACGCTGGAGACTTCACTACCATTATCGGCGGCTCTTGTGAGAGGCCGGGCGTCTATTAAGGCACTGATCAACGTATTTGAAGGGGAAATTGTCGAGACGTTCCGTCACGTCAACACACCCGCGCTATTGCTTTCGAAAGATCTTTTGTTCGTAACTGATTTAGACTATGACATGGAGTCCGGGGCTGTAGCACGGAACCCTGAATTGCTACGACTCTTGACCAATTTCGATGACCACGCAAGTACATTGAAGGCGGCTTTCGATGCACGACTCGCACGAGGTGATCTGGCAGGTGCTGCATTTGCGTGTGATGAAATGGGAGTCGTTGGGGACCCCGATGAAGATTCATGTATTGAAACATTAAACGGCGTGGAACGCAATAAACTCCATGAGTTGTGGAAGGTGTGGGTCGAACTAACGGAAGAGATTGAAATCTGCTACTACTTCAATGCACTCACGGATACTGAGCGGGATGACATGGTGGAGACCTTGCCGCCAAATGGGAGAATCACTGATCGCGGCGGCGCGCTCGTGGAAATAGAAAGCAGGTTCAAGGCAATCCGTGATCGGTTGAACCAGTGCCACGGGGAGATTAAAAGGAAGTACGAGGACGATTTGGAGGAGATGGACCGGAATCTCTCCCAAGCAGAACTGGAACGGGTTCGCGAAGCCATTGAGTCCCGCGACTGGAGGACTGTAGCTGAGCAGGTGGGGCGATTGCGGGACGGTGAACCCATCGCAGCCATCGGACACGAACCTGATCACTTCAACTCATTCATGACCGCAACCGGCAGGATCGAGAAATTATTCGCCGGTCCGGAACGTCCAGGACCTGACGATATTGTTCGCGCAGCCGAAAGCCGTACCGACATCGCAGGCATCAGCTTTAGCTCCATGTCCGAGGATGAGGCACAGCAAGCGGAAGAAATTTTGGCAACGTGGTATGAGATAGCACTCTGCGGCCGAGTCCACAATGAATCCATCGTCAAGCTTTTGAAGATGCTGGGTTTTGACGTGAAAGATGTCGAAGAGAAGCCTGATGGATCATTATTGGTGACCACAAAACCCCTTCGACAACGAACGCTTTGCCCGTTGCACATATATGGCTCCTCGGCAAATGGGAAATATAGGTTTGTGCTGAATTGGAGAACGCCGGCCCGAGACTCCATCATTCAGTCGGTCGGCGATGCAAGAAGTCATCCAACGATTGTATTGCACTTTGGCCGTCTCGGTGAGGATCGGGAGCTGTTGCGCAAGTGGGCAACGAGGGAATCCCAGAGGCACATGTTGATAGTAGATGAAACGCTTGTGCTGTACTTATCGGTAATTCCCTCAGGACGCTTACCAACGTTATTCCGTTGCGCCGCACCGTTTACAGCGGCAGAACCATTCGTGACCACCTCAAGTTTGGTGCCGCCTGAAATGTTTTTTGGACGCAGCAGGGAACTCGAGAAGGTAAAGGATCGTTATGGCAGCTGTTTTGTATACGGGGGCCGTCAGCTTGGAAAGACGGCGCTGCTCCGTTCTGCCGAGGCGGAGTTTCACAACCCCAGCGCACGGAAAGTCGCCAAATGGATCGATCTGAAATCGCGCGGGATCGGCGAGGATAAGCAACCGGAGGATATCTGGCGCCTACTTTGGCGCGAGCTTAGTGACGATCTTTTTCCCGAAGGCACTACAGCACCTAGGAGCAATTCAAGTGTGATCGAGAAGTTTATGCAAGCCGTCAAGAATTGGATAAACGAAGACAATGAAAGGCAGTTACTGCTGCTTCTGGACGAAGCAGACAACTTCCTCAAGCTTGATGCGAGGAACGATTTTCCCGAGTCCACGCGCCTCAAGGGTCTTATGGATGATACTGAACGAAAATTCAAGGTGGTGTTCTCTGGATTACACAACGTGCTGCGTACTACAGAAAGGGCAAATCATCCTTTGATTCATCTCGGCAATCCTGTTTGTGTCGGACCGCTGCTTTCAAACGGGGAATGGCAGGAGGCGAGACAACTGATCAGCGATCCGTTGGCAGTAATTGGTTGCCGCTTCGAGCGTGAAAACATTGTTACCCACATATTGGCTCGCACAAACTATTTCCCGTCGTTGATCCAACTCTATGGAGCAAAGCTCGTGGAGTATTTGCGGGATTCGAACAAAGGTTTTCCGTACAAGATTACGGTGGATGACGTCTATACCGTATTCAGGAAGGATGACCTACGGCAGAATATTCTTGATCGATTTCTAGCAACGTTGAAACTCGATCCGCGGTATGAAGTCATTGCCTACGCGATTGCACACGAGACTGCTCGGGAATTGGAAGGTCATGGTGCTAACTTGGCGAAGGCGTTGAATCGTTCAGAGATCATGCAGGAGGCGCGAGGTTGGTGGGACGCCGGCTTTAGTTCAACAGCCGCTGAGTTCGGCGCACTCCTTGATGAGATGGTTGGTTTGGGTGTATTGAGGGCAGTCCAGAAGAGTCAATGGGACGAAAAACGATACACACTTAGAAATCCGAATGTTCGGGCGCTTCTGGGCAGCAAGAACGTTATTGCGGATACGCTTCTCAGAGAAGATCGTGAACTGCCGGCGATCTATGAGCCGGCATTGTTTCATGGGCGTTACTATGGTGATCACTCGTCACGAAGACGTGGTCCGCTGACATCGGAACAGGAGGGACGTCTGAAGCGGCGCGGCGGCGTTACGGTTGTGTCGGGCGTGGATGCAACGAAGGTCGAACATATTAGTATCTTCTTGAAGGGACGGTTTGATCCGGAGATGTACAGGAAGTTGCCACCCCACGCAGACGCGCAACAATTCAAACGGGAGATAACGAAGCTCCGGCCGGATCCCAAACGCGGTACACACATTTATCTGGTTCCGTTGGACACGCCGTGGTCTTGTCGGTGGTTAAAGCTAACTCTGGACGCTTGGCGTCGTATGACGAATAGACGTTATATTCGTGTTGTATTCGTCGCAAAACCGCATACGCTCTGGAGAACACTTATCGACATTGACGAGGGTTGTCGGGGTATTGACAATGTTGAGTGGGCCGAATTGGGCCCGTGGCACCGAACCTTTGTACGCCAGTGGAGTGCGGACCATAATTTGCAAGACAACAAGGAGATGGAGGAGTTGTTGAAGGTTTCTGGTGGCTGGTCAGCCGTCGTGGAGAAGTATAAACTGTCAATACTTTCGCGACCGGCGCGCATGGATGCACTCAAAAATATGGTCAACGATAATCGGGAAGAGTGGCTGAAACGCTTGGGAATTGACTCGAAGCAGGTTGAACGCGAAGTACAAACACTTGTCGACTACAACGTCCAATCGATCAGTCAAGCAAACACCCTTGCACAGGAGTTGGCCGAAGATGCCGGTCCCTCCGAAAACGTTTTTGAAAAAACCACGTTGAAGCGGCGTTTTACTTGGATGAAACATCTACATCTGTTGGAGCGGCGTGACGACGGCCATTGGTCTTACAATTCGCTTTTGAAGCGACTTCTAAAAGAACGTAACTCAAAATGAGACTATGGGACTTGCCAGGTCCGGTACGATTCGTGGAAGCGGTGGAGCGATCTCTTCGCAACGGAGTCAACGTAGTTGCGAGGTTCCCAGGCGCCATGCCGAATGGGTTCTGCGACTCCGTGATGGCGAAATTGGATCATGTTCTGGTCATGAACAGGTTCAGCGCCGGCGATTCTCCGTTTGAGTCATTATGTAATCAGTATGCGCCTGGTTCTTCTATGCATGACGACGATTTGCCAGTAATTTGTGAAAACGATGCATTCCGCGGAAGGCTAATCTGGTTGGACGACTTGACGTCGAGTAATTGGCTTTGCTGGCGTGACTTTCTCGCGAAGTACGCTCACGCTTGTCGTAGCGTATCGGCGTTGGGACGGACTCTGTTTGTAGCGCCGTTGGAGGGTGCACCGCTGGGGAATCCACCGGATACAGATGTGTGCATGTCTGTTCACGACTGGAACAACGTAGTTGGCGAAATGGATATTCTGTTCTGGGCGCATGAATGTCTCTTGCGACGGGGGATAGCTGAGTCGGAAGCAGTTTTGTTGGCGATGACAATCGCCCGTGTGGCGGCTTGGGAGTTCGAAACCGCCGAGCTCTTGGTCGATGAGGACATCAACGCGATCCTGGCTCCGTGTGAGATACTTCGTTTGTTTGCACACGATAGAGGTTGGACGATCGCAACACCTTCCGAGTGGAGATTCGGTACCGCGTCTGGATCGGGTAAAGTGCACGCAGCCCTTGCCGCGCTCGACGAACCGCCGCGTGAGATCAACCGCCGGGTATGGAGTGCGCAAGCATCGGTGTTACTTCCACGAATTGAATCATGGCGCGGTGTGATCGTGCGACGTAATGCTTCTGAGATTAGGCGTCACTTACGTCGAAATGGCATGGCCTCCAGGAACCCTGATGACTTGGAAATTGGGGAACTACATTCGGTGGTACGGCGAGGAGGAACTTGGGCCCTGCGCAGAGGCGTCCGGCAGCTGCGCAAGGCGCGCAATGCACTCGCCCATATCGAGCCATTACGGCCGCAAACTGCCCTCGATTTACTAGGACGCAGCAGTTTTTGAAAAGGATGCAAATACCATGATCCTGCGCAATCATGGTCTGTTGACCGTGGAGCGAACCGTCGCGGCGGCGTTTCTCTACATCTACCGATTGGAGAGGGCCTGTCAAGTCCAGGTCGACGCCATGGCCTATCGGCAGAACTTGGTGCCCCCTCCGAGTTGGTCGTCAGGCGGTCGGCGGAGCAAATGGAGGCATTCGGCCAGCATGCCTCCAACTTAGCCAACTGGAGGTCGAGGTCTGGTGCGGCTCATGGACCGGAAGGACCCCTCGTTTCGGCCGTGAGACGTAAGTTGAACCAGTCCGATGCGGGCGGGCGGCTGGAAAGGCGCCCCTCGGGTGCCCGAAATGGGCTGTATCTAAGGGATGAAAGATCCCGAAGGAGGTGATGGCCGCCGCGCTCTTGGCCCGGTTGCTCCACCGCTGCCACATTGTCAACATCCGGGGCAACAGCTATCGGATGTGCCGCCACGCCGAGTTCTTCAAGGCGATCCTTCCGGGCGCCGACCGAAGACCTGCGGAATCTCTCGCCGCCGGGGGAACCGTGTCATGAAAGCCTCCTGGAGGAGAAGGGGACAGTCACCTTCTCTACTTTGGGGATCAGTCGATCGTCGCTGTATTACACGCCGAAGGGGGAGGGCCCGGAGAACTTCGCACTGATGCGCCGCATGGACGAGTTGTCTCTTCAGTATCCGTTCTACGGCAGCCGGCAGCTGAGGCGCCACCTGCGCCGCGAAGGGGTCCTCGTCGGTCGGCACCGGATTCGTCGGTTGATGCGGCTCCTGGGTTTGGAGGCCATCTACCCGAAGCCGAGAACCAGCGTTGCCCGATCGGAACACCGCGTCTACCCCTACCTACTCCGGGGCCTGAAGATCGACGAGCCCCATCAGGTCTGGTGCCCTGACATCACGTATATCCCTGTCTAAAAGGGGTATTTGTACTTGGTGGCGGTGAAGGACTGGGGCAGTCGGTACGTGCTGTCGTGGCGGTTGTCCAACACGATGGACAGCGAGTTCTGTGTCGAGGCTCTGGAAAGGGCGCTCTCACAAGGGCTACCGACGATCTTCAACACGGATCAGGGAGCGCAGTTCACGAGCCGGGCGTTCACCGAGTGGGTGCAGGCGTCCGGGGCACAGTGCTCGATGGACGGTCGCGGTCGTTGTCTGGACAACGTGTTCATCAAAGGGTTTGGCGGTAGCTGAAGTACGAAGCGGTTTACCTGCGTGAACTGGCGGACGGATTCGAGGCCGAGCGGGTGATCGGGGAGTGGATGGAGTTCTACAACGGGGAGCGGCCTCACTCGGCGCTGGGTGGGCGGACCCCAGGGGAAGCGCACCAAGGGAGGGAGGCGGCGTGAAGTCGGGACTCCAGAGAGCCGGATGCGCCCTGGGAAGCGTCGGGTCAAGCTTCCGGCCAAGTCTGACCGGAAGTCTCACAGACGGCCCCCAGGCGACGCGAGGAGGGGGTTCACATTTTCACCGACCGGACAGATCACGTGTCATAAAACCGGACAAGTTCACGTGCTGGTGACATGCAAACGGGCGTCGCTCAGCGGAGCCATGTGTCATGGATTTGAGGGTGCAATTTCAACATTCGGAGTCTACTTTCCCTACCTTAATTTGGGAGATTATATACCATACTACACTAATCCGTTGAAAAGTGTCAGTGGATTCTGGTCGAATACTACACATGAAAGGAACAAAGAGAACAGCGAAGAAAGCCCCCGGAAAGGCCCATAGAGAAGGGTTGACCATCATCCAGTTGCTTCGGATGTTTCCCGACGATACGGCCGCCGAGAAGTGGTTTGAAGAGCAGCGTTGGGGCAACGAGAGATGTTGCCCAGATTGCGGCTCAGTCAATACGAAGGCCGTGAAGTCCCGGAAACCCATGCCTTACCACTGCCGGGATTGTCGACGTTACTTCAGCGTCCGCAAGGGCATGGTCATGCAGTCCAGCAAGATCGGCCTCCAGAAGTGAGCCCTCGCCATCTACATGATGACTACGGGACTGAAGGGCACCTCTTCGATGAAGCTCCACAGGGGGCTGGGAATCACGCAGAAGACGGCCTGGTATCTCATGCAGAGAATCCGTGAGGAGTTCTTCGGTGATCCAACAGTTATGCCGGGTCCAGTCGAAGTGGACGAAAACTACATGGGCGGGAAGCGGAAGAACATGCCAAAGGCCAAGAGAGCCCAGATGGAAGGACGTGGGGCCGTGGGAAAGACGGCTGTCGTCGGGATAAAAGACCGGCAGACCAAGCGGGTGGCGCCCAAGGTGGTCCCGAACCCCAAGGGAAAGACCCTCCTGAAGTTCGTAAAGTTCGTACGTGAGACTGTGGTCCCGGAGTCGGAAGTCTACACGGATGACTCGCCCGCCTACATCGGCCTGAAGGAATACTCCCACGATTCGGTCAATCATAGCGCCCAAGAGTAAGTGAAGGGCCAAGTTCATACCAATGGCATCGAGTCCCTGTGGAGCATGCTCAAGCCGGGATACGTTGGGACGTTCCATCACTTCTCGTCCAAGCCCACTCACAAATACGTTCGGGAGTTCGCTGGAAGACAGAACATCCGGGAAATGGACACACAGATGGGCTTCATAGTCCGGAGAATGGACAGGAAGCTCCTACACTACCGGGATTTGATTGCGTGAGCCTAGTAACCGTCCACAGCCCATTGATGCGGTCCGTGTAACCGGCTCAAGTCCAACGTCTACACACTGATCGGTTTGCGAAAAGAGAATAAAAAGCGGAGATATATGTCCATTCGGGAAACGTGAGAATGGCGAAGAAACCCAAACCTAAGAACAAAGGTGGACGCCCTGTCACCCGCATCATCAAATTGGATGCCACACCGGAGGAAGTTGCCCGTAGGATGTTCGCCAACGCCAAGCGACCGGACCCGTCTATTCGTGTCCATAAGAAGCCGAAGTGATAGGGGATTTGTATAGTTTGGTAGATAATCCCCTTAATCCCAGATTATTCATCACGCAAACATAAAATGAGCAAGCGTGCCCGTCATGTCGAGTCGGATCAGAGGGTTACCGGATACCCACAGAAAACGGATGGGATCCGACCTGGGTGAAACGCTATATTTGTTTTCAACGTCGGTTTAACCCCAGGATTCAAGGGGGGCCGAAACCCAAGCATTTCCACGGTTTTCGTCCCCTCCAAGGGCGGCATAAAGAGACGGCGTGCCCGTCATTTGTGGTATGATTATAGTGCTAAGAAACAACCACAAAGAACGGAGCACGCCATGCCTGAGACGATACCGCAGATCCGGCCCTCATTCAACCGATCCCTCCGCCTCGAGACCCGCCCCGAGTTGCTCAGTGCGGACACGGGAGCCCTGGTGCAGCGGGAGCTGATGGATCGCAGCGGCCTCATCGACTGGTTGACCGGGCGGTTGCACGATCCGCGACACCCGAGTTCGATCCGCTATCCGCTGTCGGATCTGCTGCGGACTCGACTCCTGCTGCTGGGTCAGGGCTGGCGCGACCAGTCCGACGCCGACCGCCTGCGTCAGGATCCGAGCTTGCGGGTGGCGAGCCGGACTCGTCGGGGCACGGCGGCCTTGGAGGAGGGCCAGGGGCTGGCGTCGCAGCCGACCTTGTCCCGACTGCTGGACACGCTCAGCCGGGAGGAGAACCTTCCGGTCCTGCACCAGGCGGTGACGGAGCTGGCGTGCCGTCGGATCGAGATGATCGAAGGCCAGCGGCGAAAACGGGGGAAAAAGACCCCACGGAAGAAGAGACGGAAAAAGACGATGTACCTGGACGTGGACGGTCTCCCGGTCGAGGTCCATGGGCATCCCCCGGGAAGCGAATGGAACGGATACTATCGCCAGCGGATGTACCACGGGTTGGTGGCGAGTTGTGCCGAGACGGGGGACCTGATCGACGGGGAGATTTTTCCGGGAGCCAGCTACCTGGGGAAAAAGGCGCTGAAGTTGACGCTCCGGGTGGTGCTGGTGGTGCGGGAGCGACCGGGGGAGTTGTATCCGGATCATTTCTGGTTGCTGACGAGCCTGAGCCGGAAACGATACGAGGCTCAGGAGTTGCTGGCACAGTATCGAAAGCGGGGGAAGGCGGAAGGCCACATGGGGGAGTTCATGGACGTGCTCGATCCGGCCTTGTCCTCCGCGAGCCGGCCCAAGACGCACTATCGGGGCCAACCGCTGAAGTCGGAAGCCAAGCCGGAAGCGAGGACGGAGGCCGGCGTTCGACCCCACAACGAAGTCCGGTTCCTGCTGAATCTGCTGGGGTACGAGATCCTGCACCTGGGTCGGGTGCTGATGGAGCAGGCGACGCGTCGGGGCTGGAGTCTGCGTCGTTTTCGCGAGCGGGTGTTGCGAGTGGCGAGTCGGGCGCTGCGTCAGGGGAGGCGATTGATTTTCGTCATCAGTCAAGGGGCGACGGACTGGAAGCGGTTGTGGCAGAGACTGGCGCGGGTGTCCTGGGCGCCGGGATAGTGGACGGAGGAGAAAACGGGCCCGTGGAAGGGACCGAAACGGTGGGGATTTCTCACCGGAAAGTCAACCTGTCGGCGGGTGACGGTCCCCCTGGCCGGTAAACGGTTAATGACTGGTTCAATCGTCCTGTTTTCGAGCCGATTCAGTCGAATCGACAGAGGTTCAAGAGAAACCGGGCTCCGATCGCACGAAAACGCCGGGTTGGAAGCTCTTATCAACATGTTCCATGAATAATCTGGGATGACGAGTCAATGGTGTGGTGGGAGGAGGAACACGACAAATACGTACTCGAGCCGGCGAGGAAGCACCGGCTGAAGCCCGAATCAAAAAGGCGATGGAGGTAGCCCGGCAGCCGTTGTTGGCGAGCAGGGAGCCATTTAGGCAGTTCCAAGAGTTGCACTACCGGGAGAAGGGGGACAGTTCTCTTCTTTACGCGCGTATGACTCTACCACTTACCGTCGTAAGGAACGATGGGCTGAGGAATACTTGATATCTAACAACGAACAGACCGATTGCTCCATCGATGCCCCACTATCGTGGGTATTCATATAGTATTGCGTTCTAATTGACAACACCCACTTAACAAACAGGTCCTTGTGAGTGTTCAATAGGTATCCTAGTCGTTTATTAACTTTCCTTGAGATTTCCGGAGAACTGTCGAGCAGGCTGAAGTATCCAATAAGATCGTACGCCGGCGACCCCTTCCGCGTAACGACTGAATCGACCGTTTCAATAATCTCTGGAACATTTATGGCTCTAGCAACTTTTTCAACATTTACTATCGTCCAGAAAAAAGAAAAGAATTGAAGATAGTTTTTTATCTTCTTTATATCATCCTTCGGATATTTCGCATGAAGGTAGTGGGCGGTATCGGCTATTTCCTTTTCATCCTTGAGGACAAAGTTGACAAGGCGTAGCCCACTGTCCGCAATCGTCTCGATGATTTCCACAATCGTCTCTTTTTTTAACGTTCCGTATTTGGTTCGTAGAATTTGCCCCATAATCTCGTTATTTTTAAAGATTTTGTAAATGTCGTTAACCAGGCTTTGTTGATCGATGCCATCCGTATCACCATCGTACCCGTCTTGCTTCTCGGTCAAGTCGCGACCATCCCTCTGTCTTTTCCTTTCCTTCACCACACTATCATTGGAGAGTATATTTGTGGGGAGCCCGGCAATGATATCCTTGAATCTCCGAGTTTCCGTTCGATCTAGAACCGCGGGTTGCACAGTGTCCAGTGTGCACATTGTCCTAAGCAATATGTCATCAATTATTTGTCTATCATCAGTATGATGAATAACGAAAAGAAGCGTCAGGTGGTTCGAAGTCACGTGGCTATTTTCACACATATTCTCAATTATGGATATGTGTGTGCTGCGGTTCTTCGAGAGGAACCTGCCCAGAAAGAAGTAGTACATGTACGCTGTTTTGAATTGACCTTCTGTATTGATGATTCCAAAATCGGGATGCATCAACCTACTCAGGACCGATCGCGAAATTATATATTGATTTCTGTAGTCCGCCACAAACTTGTCAAAATCCAACGACCCCGAGTTGGATTTCCTTGCAATCCGATAAATTTCAAATGCTAAGCGTTCTGCAAAGTAAAAACATGTATTTAGTTGATCGTCGCTACGAGGTATGCCTGCCTTAACTAAGTTGGCAATAATAAGGACATAGTAACAGTGACCGTAGGAAGTAATAGAGAGCTCACTAGGCATAAAGGCCTCGTAGGTTTGGAGTATTGAGAGTACGTAGAATGGATAGGGGCTTACACAGATGTCTAGGCACGCCTCCAGGGTCATTGAACTGGGCCTTACATTCGTGGGGAGTACAATCACATGATGGAGGAGGGCGATGGCTGGACCCAGTGGAAGACACACTATCGCTGAGCAGCCTACCGCCTTGGGGTGTGCCTCAACGGTAGCCCTGCCGATTGTGGTGTTAATACATGGGACGGCAGGATTGGTTTCCCTCCTCCATCATCCCATTCTACACTTTCGTGGGGAGTATAATTAAATGATGGAGGGGACAGAGGGAGTGGTAGTTTGACTAACTCCATCGCTCCCCCCGGAGGGGCAGTAGTCACCTACCCCTACAACTACGTCTAGTCGTTCTCCTCCATCACCCCATCCTACAATTTGGCTTCAACATCACCCATTCTCTGAGTCAACGCCCCTACCTTAGTCTCAACATCACCCATTCTCTGAGTCAATGTCCCCATTCTGGCCTCGACCGTTCCCATGCGAGACTCCAACGTGCCCATTCTGGCTTCAACCTCTCCCAACCTCAGTTCCACATCTCCCATTCGAAGAGTCAGGGTTGTAATCTGAGATTTGACGGGCTCAAGTTCCTCCTGGACCACGAGCCTGACGGCGTTGACATAACCGTTGAGTTCTTCCTTAGTCATCATGCCTCCTGTTCACATTAACCCAATAATTTTACCACACAATCACACAAAAGGTCAATTAAATCTTCGTAACCTTCCTCCTAATTGATCTGGCAGCCTATGAGTGTGGGAACAGGGTTGGAAATCGTTGTGCGATCACGTCCGCAACTAGACCAGGGATTTCCTTCTTCAAGTCGTCAAGGCGTTTGTCGAGACGCTGCTCAATCGGCTTTAATTCCTCTCGGACAACCGTTCGAACTGCCTCTGTGAATCCGTTGAGTTCCTTCTTAGTCATCATGCCTCCTGTTCACATTAACCCAATAATTTTACCACACAATCACACAAAAGGTCAATTAAATCTTCGTAACCTTAAACTAAACAAAGGATTTATGACAGAAAAATGTCAGGGTCCGATGGCATAATTACAGGGAATTAAAGGAGAGTAAGGCTGATAAAAACACCATCTATAAAGGTGTGATATAATTGAATTGGACGCGGTTTCGAAGCAGGTCCTGCGCTCTGGTCTCTCACTTACAAACGGAGGTTGCCAGGCCGTGGGTTCCTCGGTTCAGCCGCGTCCCGAGAATCCTACCACGAAAGGCCCACCATGGACAAGTGCAAGGGGAAAGCCCCCGGAAAGTTCTACCGACAAGGGATCTCAATGATCCAACTCGCGGAGATGTTCCCCACGGAGGAAGCCGCGACGAAATGGTTTGAGGATGTTCTCTGGCCCGAGGAACGGTGCTGTGGTCATTGCGGCAGCGTCAAGACGAATGAGACGCCAAACCGATATCCGCAGCCGTACTGGTGTTCGGACTGCCGTAGGTATTTCAGCGTCCGCACTGGCACGGCCTTGACAAGATCCAAGGTTCCGCTCCGAAAATGGGCCTACGCCATTTTCATCTACGTCACGAACCTCAAGGGAGTCTCCTCGATGAAACTCCATCGAGACATCGACGTGACGCAGAATACGGCGTGGTTCATGTTGCACCGACTCCGCGAGTCCTTGGACAAGGACGATTTGGAAGCTCTGATCGGTCCCGTGGAAATCGACGAGACTTATATGGGAGGCAAGCGGAGGAACATGAGCAAGAAGCGACGGGCGATGTTTTCCGGTCGTGGACCCTCAGGCAAGACCGCAGTGGTAGGCATGAAGGACCGGCCTACGAATCAAATCAGGGCCAGGGTGGTGCCGGACACGACAAAGGAGACTCTTGCCCGGTTCATTTTGGACAGCTCCACTTTCGGAGTGAAGTCGTACACGGACGAGAATCAGGCTTACGCCTGGATGGGCTCAAATCGCAAGTCTGTGAGACACAGCGCTCAACAGTACGTTGACGGCATAGTACACACAAATGGCATCGAATCCTTCTGGTCGATGTTGAAGCGGGGCTACATGGGGACGTTCCACAGCTTGAGCGTGAAGCACCTGCACCGCTACGTCAACGAGTTTGTCAAGCGTCACAACATCCGGGAACTGGATACTATTGACCAGATGAAGCACATCGTGGCGGGGATGGTCGGTCGTCGTCTGCTGTATCTCGATCTGGTTTCCGACAAGGCGGACGATCTTCATTGAGGGATTCGGCTTCTCCGCCCCTAGTTTGCTCATAAGCCCGGCGCATTGCCAGGGCTAGGATGTCCACGGGCTTGCGAGGTCGTTTTTTCACGATAGTCCCCCTGTGCTAAAATGAAGGGAGCCGGTGTGGCCGAGTGGCCAAGGTCGGGGAGTGGCAATTCCTTGTTTCCAGGTTCGATTCCTGGCACCGGCTCCCTTCTGACGGTCTATAATGAAGGGAGCCGGTGTGACTGAGTGGCCAAGGTCGGGGACTCGCAATTCCTTGTTTCCAGGTTCAATTCCTGGCACCGGCTCCCCTCTGACGGTCTATAATGAAGGGAGCCGGTGTGGCGGAATGGCAAACGCCGGGGCCCAGCAAGTCCTCGTGTCCAGGTTCGATTCCTGGCACCGGCTCCACATCATTGAAGAACACATGATAACACATAATATTGATTGCCTACAATCATGCGCGAGAGAGGCCAAAATACCAAAGACCCCTGACCTTGGCAAGATGTTTAGAATGGCGGAGGGAAAAGCAAACCGAGGGCGCATAGTGTTTATCCCGGATAACACACCCGGCTGAAAACCGGGAGACGCGGGTCCGAAGCCCGCTGCGTCCATCAACCCTCCGCCATGTATGTATTATACTTCGGCAAAGCAGGAAGATTGAAGCATGGAACAGCTCAACTCATTACTCTCCCGAATCCCTCCCATCGTCGATCAACACTGGTACGCCTTCGCCTTGCTCCTGGTCCTATTCCTCATCATCGTCTCTCACCTGCTCATTATCCGACGGCTGCGGATTGTGGACGACAAGGTAAAGGCCCTGGTCCAACACCAGCGGGAGATTGAGACCTGGATGGAATCGGTACGGAATGCCGTGGTGGACACCCTCCGCTGAGAGTTGAGATAATTTTCTCCCTTCTATTGACTACCAATTATTTATCCGGCACAATCCCGCCTCAGTGCTCTCGGCAGTGATTCGCTTGTGTCGGGTCTCTTGCTGAATAAAACAACCTGGTAAAGCGTGGCCTCATGAACCGCGCCGGGTGAATAAGCAACTCTTCCATCAGCATCGCTGTTCGATGAGCACTCAGACCCGGCTCCCTTACAAGGGAACGAGTGCTCCTTGTAGCTAGGCCGAGTACTCTGAAAAGGTGAGTCCGTCAGGTGATATCAGCACCCAACGGACTCTGAGCCAACTGGTCCTGTGTTGGAGGAAAGTCAGCCTGTCAGACAGTTTACCCGATACGTTGTCAGCTTGCTACGCCTCTGATACGGGACCCTCCCCCAGGAGGGACCCGCGATGCCCCGCAATTTCAGCACCTACGCCGGATACCTCGATCACTTGATGACTGCGCCAGGAGGCATTACCTGGGAAGCGTTGTTGCCCCTCGCTCAGGATCAGACGCGCCTCATGGGTCTGCTCCTCCCGGCAACTCGGGCACAGTTGAGATCGCACGCCCGACATCGTCTGTCCCACGATAATTGGGTCGGACAGTACGACGATGAAGGTGTAGCTTTGATTCGGCCACCCCGGTAATCGCTCCCACATGGGGGAGGGCTTTACTACTTTCACCCGACCCCGGAGCGATGTTCGAAGGGGCGGTTTGTTATTGTCCCGCCCCTTCCGAATACTTCCTTAATTCCTTGGTCGTCTTGCTTTGTGCATCTATTATAATGTGATATAATAGTGTACTAAATGCGTCGGTCACCGATGTCATAAATCAACAAGTCGTACACAAGGTACGAGAAGGAGGCATTATGAGAAACACATTGCTAATCGCTATCACAATTCTATCCGTCGCGTTTGGTGTGGGACACCCTTGGAACACGGAGGTGGAGACTCCTCCAAACGCACTGTTCGTGATTCCGTCCGACACAGGCGACTACATGATCGTTATTACAGCACAGATGTACCTGTGCCGGACGGACGATCCTTCGGACGTTCTGACTCGGTGGACTCCCGACTCCGTGCTCCCCATTGCAGGCGAGATTTTGAAGGATGGTATAACGCACACTGACCATTACGGCGTTGACCATCACTTCGATCAGGTCATTATGTGGAAACAGATCCAGAAGTTCGCCCGCAAGGCATTGGGATTCTGAATCTGAATACAGAGTAAGGAGGTACGCTATGAGAAAAGTAATTGTGCTAATGGCCTTTGCTGCATTCCTGGCGAATGTACAAGCCGAGGAGAAGTGGGGATTCGACACTCCATACGGATTTATCCCTAACGCCTGTCCAGATTGTCGCGTTGAGGTGAGTCTTTCAGAGCCTCCCCACGACGGTCAGATCATCAACCTAGAATTTTTTGATGCGATCCATTGTGGTCACATCTATGAGTGGAGAGTCACAGAGTACGAGTCAGGGAAGTTCTTTGCTGCAATGGTCGTTCCTCTTCCCGACCCTCTTGTACTCATCTATGGAGACAAGGACCCAACAGACTCCTTTAGATTCAAAGACGAACTCGAGTGCGAATCAGTGGAGCTCACCGAAGCGCCCATTCAAGATGCCCATGAAGTCCTCAAGACAGAGGAATGTATACGTGTTCTCTCTGATTCGTTCTCTGGGACCGAGTACTTCCGTGGGCACATTGTCGGAGTCAAAAGCTACTCCGACATGAATCGGCGAGTTGTAGATGAGTTCAAGCGTTGGCTTGTCAAAGTGGACGACCCAGAGTCAGGGACAGGGCTCGATTACACCTTGATGGTAGTTGAGTCTTTTGCTCCGGAGTATGGAAACGCCCGGTGGCATGAAGCACAGTGGGAGCGATTGTATGAAGGCCCTCCAGACGTGACGGAAGGTGACTGTCCCCCTGGTGACTGGAGAGACATTGTAATACGGGAAAAGGGAGCTTTTGACACCACAATAGAAGGCATCTATGGGAAGGCAGCACGTGCTGACTACCAAGGGATCCCTCCTGCTCTGGAGAATGGGATGTCAGTGGTTCCTGCAGGAGGTGGTAGAACCCGTACCTCTGATGGCGGATATGAGTTGCCTGATACTGCACAAGGATACCAGATCCACCAGGTATTTGAAGAAAGACCAGGTCGATGTGTCGCTACGGCCAGGTTGAATTTCTCTGGAAAGCTGAGTTGGACGAGTTCCTTTTCTAGTAGCTCTAAACCTAATCCAAACATCGGCGCTTTCCACCGACGTATGTCCGAAGATGATCCGATCGATATTAGGTACTCGCGGGTCTGGGCACGATCTCACATCTGGTACAGGCGTGGTGAATGGGTACTGGTGCCAGATAAGGGATTCGTAGGCGGTACTAGAACAGAGATTGAACTGCCCGATGTGCCTAACCTCCCCTGGTCGCAAAGAGGGTCTATTAGGTACCGAGAGTCTGAGGAATCGGATGATCCTGTGATCGTTCCATCGAAGTGCAGTTCTGTGCCAGGACTTTAGGTCAAAGTATTATAAATTGATGGAGGAGGATGAGCTTTTCGGTTCGTTACTCGCCTTCTTTTAAGCTGCTCTAGTCGGCAGTGTGAAGTTAGGGAAGGCACGGTTTCGGTTCTCATCCTCCTTCATTGCAAGGGCGGCGGGTGGAGGACTCGAACCTCCGTGGCCACAAGGACCAACCTGTTTCTGAAACAGGCCCCATCATCCAAAAGTCGGGCAACCCGCCGTCTACATCTATTCTAATTAAAGATTGAGTTATGGAAAACTCCTGCACCGTTTTGCTTCTTGTGCTTCTGACCGCCAATTGTACGCCGTCGAGTGGGTCTAATTGCATGAGTTCAGACGGCAGTGTTCCGGGTCTAAACGAGCAGATTCAACAGAAGTTGACAGACCCTAACAGCCTGGAGGTGTACAGCACTACAGTAATAAAAACGATCGCGTCTAGCTCTCCTGAACTTAAAGGGTATCGACTAGTCCTAATTGATTTTGGTGCCCGTAATGGTTTTGGAGGGATGGTCCGACGTGAGGCGCTGGCCGCACTGATACTGGCGGACTGTGTTGGGGTCATCCTCTCGCTAAACGCTACTGAGTTCATCGAATCAGGATCGTATGAGGCGGTTTTTGGAGAGACGATTTGGGAATCTGTTGGAAAACTTCCGAAAGGAAGACTCGATGGCCTGCTCCAACGAAGTCAAAGGCTTTTTTGATGCTCCGAGTATTATGAATTGATGGCGGGAGCGGCAGGTGTCGAACCTGCGGGGCTGTTACACCCACCCGGTTTTCAGCCGGGCGCCATAATCCAACTCGGCCACGCTCCCGACATCACAATGGAGGAGGGGACGGGATTTGAACCCGTACAGGTGCGCTGTGGTGCAACGCCTACTGACCTACGAGTTTAAATTCGAGTGCAATGCCAATTCTGCCACCCCTCCTCCACCGCATCGTAGACCACCTGTGACAAGAAATCCAGATCACAGGTTGCACTCCATCGAATATCATGGTAGGCATTTACCAGGGCGGCGCGTTTTTGCCTAACTGAACTGGCTACACAAAACCCTTTGCTCCATGTTGGAGCCGCGCCGCCTCCTAAATCCTCCACGTATTGCACACGGAGTACAATAAGAGGACAGAGGAGCGGAGGATGAACTCCTTGCCTACTTGCTCACGCACGCAAGGGAGCCTGTGACACACTGGAAAGCCGGGTGTCGGATCTGATGCGTAGTGTGTCGCTTCGGAGCCGTCAGACTCCTCCGCTCTTCCCCGCCGTTCCCTTTTCCTGATTCTGTGGTATGATATCTGAGGAAGGTTAGTGGCCAGGGGGAAGAACTCCCAAACCCCCTGGCCGTTGCCAATGAAATAACTATGGAGATGTAAACCAATGGCAATTGTCATTATTGTACTGCAACATCTAAATAACTTCTTCAGGCCGAAACGCAGCATTTATGACGGCATGACCAAGGAGCAGTTTGCTCGAATGTTGGGACTATAGGAGGAGAGGACCATGATAGACAGTAAGAAAGAATTTGAGATCACATTGAGCGCGTACCCCACCAGGGAAGTTCGCCTTCGATACCCTCACGAGGAAGATTGCAAAGAGACTTACCCACTGGAACTGAGGATTGAAAACGGTAATGTTTACTCATATATGAGTACTAACCAAGCCCGAGAACTAGCCCGAGTCTTGGAGTTCGCTGCCTCTCAGATTGACGATTGAGAATATCCGATTTGGCGCATTTGGGCGTGCACTCAAGCTATATTTGAAGTCTCTTATCAAGCTCCTCTGATTCCTTCCTTAATGGGATCACGACTAGCCAGAAAGGGGGTGAAAAGCATGGCGAGACAATACCGAAAGCGAAGAACGAGCGATACGTGGCACTATTGCCGCAACTGTTCCAACTGGCCAACGGACGACTACGTTAGCAGGAACGCGAAGCCGACCAGCGGGGAACTTTGCAATCAGTGCCAGGCCAAAGAAAAGGACGGCGACTGTGACGACTAGATCAGTTGCCTCTTTTCAACGTATCGTGACACCGTGAAGCCAAATGTGGCTCCGCGGCCTGCAAAACAAAACTCAGTGATGGCCCACGCGTAGGGAATACCTTTAGCGGCGGCCTCCTCATCGAAGCAATACAGACACATAGCAAGGTTCCGATGGGACTTTGGGACTATAGACTTCCAAAGATGATCTGGTACGTGGAAGTCGAACTTGTCTGGTTGCCCACACCTCTTACACGTTTGCTGTAGAGGGATCTTTGGGCGGGGTCGGGTGGGTGGAAGTGTGAATCCTAGTTCCATGATGTATTTTACTTAGGAGGAAGCAGATGGCAGAGGCTAGAATGCTTGCAGAGATGGGAGAACGCTTGATCCAAGCTGGAATCTTGAATCTATTGGAGAAATACGAGGAGGGGTTGTCGTTAAGTCCAATTACTGAAAAGCTCGGTTTGCCAGAGCAGGGGTTCAATGCAATTACTACAGGACAACTCAAACTGTTAAGGGACCAAGGGAAAGTCCATCAACCGAGAGGTGTCGAATGGGCATTGACTCCAAAAGAAAGGTCTCACCGACAGGGCTTGTAGCACTTTCGTGGGTCTGATCTTACAGGCAAGCAGTACAATAACCCTGATGGAGGCGGGTGGAGGACTCGAACCTCCGTGGCCATAAGGACCAACCTGTTTCTGAAACAGGCCCCATCATCCAAAGTCGGGCAACCCGCCTCCATCCCATTCTAGCACTTTCGTGGGTCTGATCTTACAGGCAAGCAGTATAATGAAATGATGGAGGGGAGCCTTAAGATGACTGATGCCGCTGATCTAATTGTGTTAGTGTCGGCCTTGGTTTTTATGCTCCCCTCCCCGCCATTCTACCTGATTCGGTAGGCAATGGGGCAGGGGAGCCTTAAGATGACTGATGGCCTTGCAGTTGTGATGGTGTGGCCCTTGGTTGTTGTGCTCCCCTCTTCCTATTCTAGCACTTTCGTGCGAGATTGATAGTCTCTGATTTGGCGCATTTGGGCGTGCCTAGACATCTGTGTAGTCCCCAATGGATACCGTGGTACGATCCTGTTAGAAATGATTATGGAATTCACTCGGTTTTCTATTTGATCGACGACGCCGTCGGTGATTGTTTCGCTACGATCCGACAATCGGAGTCTATTTCTAATCAACGTCTCTTGCTGTCGGTGAGTAAGCGGTTCAATTTCCATTTCATAGAATTCGGCCAGACGCTCTTCGTCCCTGAAAAACGAGTTGAATATATCAGACGATAAAGTAACTATTATTTTATCGAAATAATCCTTGGAGAGTACAATAAATTTAACTAATTGAGGAGTTGGCTGCAAGTTGTCCAATATAAGGGTTTTTGAAGGCTGTCGCTTCCAGAGAGAATAATCGCCATTAAACTGCCGGTGATATGTATGGCGAAAGGTTTCTTCTCGAAGGGGACGTCTAGGAAGATGTTGCAAATCTATATGCAGAACAGGTTCCAACTCCTTTGTCAGAGAAAGAAACAGAAAGCGCCCGAGAGCTGTCTTGCCACTCATCTCGTCACCGTGGACTATCGTATATTTATTCTTTAATAGCTCCTCTATGGTGTCAACCTGTTCTTTTGGTGGATGTTCCCCCCTTGCATGAGGTGCGTAACAGGACAATCTTAAAAATATAAAAATGTCCTGTAGTCTAATGTGTTGTACGGACAAGAAATCGGTTTTCTCCATTATCTCCAAGAATTCCTGTTTTGGAGTGAAAGTTGTTCGTAAGTTGTCTACAACGACTTTAATGCCCTCATATACCTGTTGCCAGGCGCCACCGTCATCGGCAAATCGCATGATAGGTTTGCCATCTCGCGGCAATGCTTTGATGTCGTCGCTCCCAAGCAAATCTAGCCACGCACAATCGGATAGAATTATTGGAATGCGGACGAGCACTTTTTCATTAGTACGACGCTTTGCGTACTCCCATTCCTTCATGCACTCGGTCGAAGCAATGAAGTTCCGGCTGAGAAGAAACACCATGATGTCAGCGTTATCCATCTTCTTCCTGTTGGTTTTCGAGATCTTTCCTCCGGGTAAAATCTTTACATCTGACCAGTCATCGAGCAATCCACGTTGTTTGAGCAATGAAAGCGAGTCTTCCATAGAGTCGCGAAAATGACTGTCTTTGTGGCTATAACTGTAGAATAGACGGACGGCGAAATTGGAGGTGTAACTAGACATTGAATCTTACCTTAATGATATTTTGTGGTATCTATACAAGGATGATGACGATGGTTGATGTGAGTACTCCCAAGATTCGAACTCTGCGTGATGGGAATGTGGGGGCATTGGGTTCCATAATGCGGGCCTGCGAATGGCAGTTGGACCTAGTGTCTAGAAGAGGGTAATGATCTTCGTTGCTGAGATTGGTTCAACCCGTCTAATACCATCGTTAAAAGGATACAAGAAGCGGTGACGTGACACAGCACAATATGTAATCTATCCACACCGACACTCCCTCATCTGCGGCACCTCAGGGTCCGGCCTCTGCTCTATCGGCGAAGCTCCATATGAACCCTGCTGGTCAATGTATTTGAAATCCGTAAATGTCAGCTTTGTGAACGTAGAATCGGAGACGAACCGGGTGGCCTCGTAATGTATCCAGAGTCGATTGTCCGCGCCATGTGACCTCCTGCTGAATGCTGTCGAAGGCCTCGAGCCGGCACTCCTTTCGGCCGTAACCGGGCAGGGGACTACCCCATTCGTCCAAGACCTCTACAGCCACTCGACCCACACTTGCCGCGGCATTCACCGTCAGACGGCTCCCTTGGAAGATCAAGGGATGGGTCGTCAACACGCCCTCCTGCTCCCCGGCCCGTCTCGACGCGAACCCATTGGTGCGAAACTCCACCCGGAACGGCACGATCTCGTACTCACGGCTCTTCTCCACGTGGTTGCTTCGATTCTGCCCCGTGTTCGCCTCCACCTCGGCCCAGAAGGCTTCCCGTACTTCCTCCATGGTCTGGCTGCAGCGAGGCCGCCGCCAACTCCAGATGCAGTCGTACATGGCCCACCCCGGCCCCACCGGCGCCGGCGGCGACAGATAAGGCCGCCCGTTGTAGGTCTTCTCGTCGAAGATCTTGGAGGCTGGCACTGGAGGATCATCCAATCCCCCCCTCAACCGGCTCAGGATCCAGGCGTTGAAGTGCAGGGTGTTCGTCCCGTGGTAGAAGGCCTCGGACCGGTCCCCCTCCACCGGCCCGTCGATGAGGCTGTAGACGATCCCATGATCGAAGCTGCCGTCGGGTCCGTTGGGGATCCAGGCTTGGTCCCCTCCAACATCCTCCCAGTGAATCCCGTTCCGGCTCACCCAGATATGGACGTCCATCTGCTGCGTCCCGCAGTCGTAGAGAGGAAAGAACGCCACGTACAGGTCGCCGATCTGCTTCACCCGCTGCATTCCGTAACTCTGGTGCTTCGGATGTTCCCGCGGCGGCGCCCAGATGTAGCTCCGGTGCCAGTTCACGCCGTCTCGCGTGGTCATGCGTCCCAGGTTCCGCGAGACCGCCCACTTGTTGTCGTAACGCACCAGTCCCCGCCCCTTGGCCGGAGGATGCGGCGCGAAGTACAGCACCAGCTCACCCGTCCGCTCGTCGTAGAACATGGGCCCCAGGTTGTCGTTGGGGTTGTCCAACGACTCCAACTGCGAGTGATGCCGCATGAAGGGCCGTTCCGTGGTGAGATACCGGACACCGTCCGAGTCCCGGACCACCAGGTACGTCCCCCGGAGGAAGAACATGTCTTCGGTCTTGGGGGTGTAGACCATGCTGGCGGTCCGGAGATCAGGCACCCCGCGAGTCCTGTAATCCCACAGTCCCCCGAAGCGGCCGTCCGCTTCCACGTTGCTCCCGCGGGGAACGATCTCCAGAATGTTGTTGGCCCGGGATCCCTCGAACTCCACCAGGCCCAGATCCGGCTTGGTCCAACGCACTCCGTCACTGGAGACGGCCAGCAACCGATAGCGGCTCAGGCTAATGTATTCCAGTTCGTAACGGTTCTGCTTCTCGTTGAATTCGTATCTCGAGCCCTTGGGCACCATGACCGCGTGCCCCTCCCAGGGCCGGTCCGCCCGGACAATCGGTTGAGCATCCAGCTTGCGAGCCGGATGGAAGACCCTCTGGAGATTCCGCTGCTCATCGATCAGGAAGTCGTCCAGGAACAACTGGGGAGCCACCGGAATCTCGATAGGTGGCTCCGGTTTTGGCGGCGGCCCGTTCCGGAACACGTAGAGAGCCCGGCGGACACCGTCGTCCCAGAGACGGCCGTCGATACGAGGCCGGACCCGAACGTGATAGGTCGCTGACTCCAGGTCCCTCAGGTCGAAGGCCACCCGGATCTTGTCCCGGGTCAGGCGGACCGGAGTGGAGGAGGATCGCCGGCTGCCGGTCCGGGCTTCCACGAGATCCACTTCGACCGGCAGCTCCGTGACGGGTGCGCCTTTCTCCAGCCAGAGCTCCGCCTCGGCCGCGTTGTCGTCGATGTAGGCCAAGCGGTCCAGATCTGCCCCCACCCAGTTCTGGACCGGGATCCGAAGGTCGGTCGTAAACAGGGTCTGGCCGTCCCGCACCCGTCTTCCCATGACGGTCACGAGATATTTGCCCGGATCCTGGGTATCGACCCACCAGCCGGTGCGCAAGGGACGCCAAGTCTTCGCCTGGGGACCCTTGCGAGTGTAGGCGGGGATCGGACGATAGGGTCCGTGGGCCAGCAGGGGCCCCAGATCGAAACCGACCTCACGGCCTTCCGCACCCGGGTCCAGAAGCTGACGCAGGGTTCGAGCTCCTCCCGCCGGGTACCCCACCGACACCTGCAGCTCGACGGCCTCCTCGGCTCCATACTGGAACTGGAGCCGGTGACTGGCCTCGCCGGCGAACGCCAACTGGAATCCGGACGGACCCGATTCCTGTGCTTTCGGCTGCACGAGATAGGGAGTCAGATCCACCGGAGTGGGCGAGTCCTGGGAACGCACATTCTGTGACAGGCACAGGCAGACCAAGATCGGGGCCACAAGCCAACGGGTATTCGTCATCATCACGGATCCTCCGCAGATCGTTGAGCCTTTGGCTTCGGCAATCCCGCCTCGGAATCCTTCCGTGGTGACCGTCCCCCGTAACCGGGACCCGGCTCGCCGGACCAAATGCGCCAAGGGAGCATTCTAGCCCGTATGTGACCGGGGAGCTATGAAGTCCGCCGGGATGCAGGTCCGGCCGTACACCGCGATGACGCTGTCAATGCGCTGCCGGCCCGTCGGTGTTCTCCAAGGATTGGAGCAACGATTTCCAACCGCCGAGCCGATCGGGTCGAGTGCAGGGGATTGCGCCCCTGCACCCTCCCACACCACCGGACATACCGTTTTCAGTATCCGGCGGTTGGAGTCACCCGAGGCTCTTTCGAGCCTCGTACAGGGCCTTTCTTTCCGGTTTCCGCCGCCGCTGAGACTTGATCTCCGCCCTTCCGGCTTGCCGGGCTCCACCCGTGGGCCTTCCATGCCGGGTCCGAGGGGCCTCCCCACGGCCCGTTTTCGGAGGTAGTTGCGATCCCGCTGACGAGTCCACCATAGGGCCAGTCCGACTCCTTCGGTCCTTCGCTCCACCGGCATTACCCAGCTTCTTCGCTACTACGACCTCTGCTGACTTCTCAAGGGCTCTCACCCTTGAGATCTCCCCGAGTAAGGTGCTGCATCTTTCCCCCCGGGCCGCCCGGCTCTACCTGATGCGTCTGGATGGGGTTCGGGTTTCGCTGTTGCTCGCCAGCTCACCGCCCGCACCCGGCCTCACTGCCGGTTCGTGTTCCTGCGGTCGTGGGTTTGCCTTCCGCTTCCTTCAGCTTCACCTCGCGGCTACGCCTTGCGGTTCGGCTAGGGTTGGTCCCATCACCTCCCTTGGGATCTTTCATCCCTTAGATACAGCCCATGTCGGGCGCACGAGCGGCGGTTTCCAGCCGCCGAACACCGGAGGAGAGTTGGGTAAGCGGGGAATGGGCGATTGGAAATCGCCCCTCCTTCCGGACCATGGTCTGTCGAAATCGGGTAGTCTTTAGCCATGCCGTTGGCCAAGTCAGTCCTGTCTTTGCTGGTTTTCACCTGCGTCGCAATCGCGTCGGACTGGACGCGGTTCCGCGGGCCGAACGGAACCGGCGTCGCTGAAGAGGGCCCGCTGCCCGCGGTCTTCGGACCCGGCTCCAACGTGATCTGGGAAACGAGTCTGCCTCCGGGCAAGTCCTCACCGATCGTTACGGAAACCAGAATCTTCCTGACGGCACACCACGACGGAAAGCTTCTCACCATGGCCCTCGACCGCTCGACCGGCAAGGAGATCTGGCGCCGGGCCGCGCCCTCCACAAGAACCGAGAAAATGCACCGTCTGAACGACGAGGCCGCGCCGACTCCGGTCACCGACGGGACGAACGTCTACGCGTTCTTCGGCGGGTACGGTCTCGTCGCCTACGGCGCGGACGGAACCGAGCTCTGGACGCGGCCGCTGGGACCGTTCACCAATTTCCACGGCATGGGGGCGTCCCCGATCCTGGTCGACGGCAAGCTCGTCCAAGTCTGCGACCAGGACCTCGACGCCTTCGTCATCGCCGTGGACCCGGCCGACGGCGAAATTCTCTGGAAGCAGGCGCGCCCCGACGTCGTGCACAGCTTCTCCACGCCCGTCGTCCACGACCGGGGACAGGGAAGCCCCGAGATCATCGTGCCGGGCTCGTACCGTATGACCGGCTACGCCGCAGACGGCCGCGAACTCTGGCGGCTCGACGGACTGACCTACCAGGTCAAGTCCGTACCTGTTGTTGACGGGGACCGGCTCTATTTCAATGGGTGGGCTCCCGGGGGAGAGCCGACGGCTCGCCTAGAGTTGCTGCCGTTCGAGGAGATGCGCGACCGGTTCGACACGAACGGCGATTCGGAACTGACCAAGCAGGAGATCCCCGCAGAATGGCTGCCCGGCAGTTGGGAGATGCACGACCGGAACAAGAACGGCACCATGAACGCACGGGATTGGGAGCACTACCGGGCCCGCCGGGTCTCCGAGAACGGCTGCATGGCAATCCGCCTCGGTGGCCGGGGGAACGTGACCAAGTCTCACCTGATCTGGCGCCATCAGAAGTCGCTCCCCGATGTGGCTTCGCCGATCCTCTATCGCGGCGTGCTCTACCTGGTGCGCAACGGCGGCATCGTGACGGCGTTGGATCCGGCCAGCGGAAAGGTTCTCAAGCAGGGCAGGCTGCAGGATGCGCTCGACGGCTTCTACGCCTCGCCCGTGGCTGGAGACGGCAAGATCTACATGGTGAGCGACGCCGGAAAAGCCGTCGTGCTCGAGCCCGGTCCGGACTGGAAGGTGCTGCAGACGAACGACTTGAACGAGGACGTGTACGCGACGCCGGCGATTGCCGGCGGGTGTCTCCTCATTCGAACGACAAGCCGGCTCTATTGCTTCGGCGCGTCCACAGGGATCGCGTCGATTGATGAGAGTTCGGCCGACGCTCCGGCCGTCCACCGCTGACCGCCGCGATCTCCATTCGAGTCGCCGAGACGGTAGGAAGAGGGAACCGGGATGGCAGACAGACCGAGCCGCCGGGAGTTCCTGCACGGCTCGCTGGCCGTCGCCGCAGTTCCCCTTGCGGGGTGCGTGTCGGCCACCGGCCCCGGAGAACCGCCCACGACGCCGAACGTGATCCTGTGCATGTCCGACGACCAGGGATGGGGCGACACCGGCTACAACGGGCATCCGTTCCATCCGTTCCTCAAGACGCCGAACCTCGATGGGATGAGCGCGGCCGGACTTCGCTTCGACCGGTTCTATTCGGCAGCACCGGTGTGTTCGCCGACCCGAGGCAGCGCGCTGACCGGGCGCCATCCCTACCGGTACGGGATCCCGTTTGCCAACACCGGTCACATCCGCGACCAGGAAGTCACTCTCGCGGAAATGCTGAAGCAGAGAGGCTACACGACGGGGCACTTCGGGAAATGGCACCTGGGCACCCTGACCAACGACCAGGAGGACGGCCGGAGCGCCGTCACGTTCCGGGAGAGTACGGACGAGAGTCCGTTTCCAGTCCGCAACCTGTAACAAGACGGCGGATTCGTCCCTTGCCGGAGCGTTCAATCGGTAGCTCAGGAACCGCGCCCGGAGTCTGGAATCCCGCCTTGCCGCGTCCCTTTCGGCCAGTAGCACGGCCCTAGGAGGCTGTCCGAGAATAGACTTTTTTCAAACAGTCTTGTTTGTAAACTATTGATTTATAAAGGTTTAAGTTTTTAAAGACTATGATTTTTCGAGTTCTCGGACAGCCTCCTAGGGGTCCATTAGCCACCGTTCCCCCTCCTTCGGTTTCCACAGCCCGCCGGGATTACTTCTTGTAACTAACTTCCTGTCTTAAAGAGTGTGAGGGTGTTTTGAAGGTGTCCCGTTTTCGTGGACGATTTATTAGTGCGGTTTACGTTGGTCTAGGTTGTAATACTCCTTCTGTCGTTGGGGAGCAAGACTTCCTCCCGCTGAATGTCAATGGCCATAGAAAATGTCAGGGTGTTGACCATTGACAGAGCGTTCTTTCTTCTTTGGGGGGGGACTGATGGAGGCGTCAGCAAAAGGGCTCACGTTGTGGGAAATCTCTGATTTTCCACAATGGGATACCGCGTAACGAGGGGGCCTCGGCGCTCTCTTTCCAGGGATTTAAGAGTGGTGTGTATCTCTTTGCATCCGGGGGTCTCAGGGGGGCAGCGCCCCCCTGCCCTCTTCAATCGTGTCGCGCGCGACGCTTGGTGCGACGGTGATGGTGCTGGCTTCGTGGTCGAGCAGCGCGAAAACGAACCGGTTCGTGAGGCGGCGTCAGTCCTTCTGAGCCTCCCGGCCCGCAGGACCGGCATTGGAGGCAGGAAAGACGACCCCAGCAGGTCATCACTGCACTCGGCGAGAGCACGAATCGAGGATCTCGTCGTCCGGATCGAGTTTCGACGACGCCGTGGGTCCTACGCTGCCTGCTGCTCGTAGCGGACCGGCGACTCGTAGCCCAGCGCCGAGTGTCGGCGGCGCCGGTTGTAGAATCCCTCAATGAAGTCGAAGACGGCCCGCCTCGCCTGATTCGGATTCCGGAACTGGTGACGGTCCAGCAACTCGCACTCCAGCGTCGCGAAGAAGCTCTCGCACATGGCGTTGTCGTAAGCGTCCCCCACCGAGCCCATCGACGGCCGCACCCCGGCCTCCCGGCATCTCTTCCCGAAGGCAGTCGAGGTGTACTGCGCCCCTTGGTCCGAGTGGTGGATCACCTGCTTCGGCTGCCGCCGTATCACCGCCATGGCGAGCGCCTTCTCGACCAGTTCGGACCGCAGATGGGTCTCCATCGCCCAGCCCACGACCAAGCGGCTCCAAGCGTCCAGGACCACGGCCACATACAACCAGCCCGCCTTCGTGCGGACATACGTCAGGTCCGCCACCCAGAGCTGATCCGGTCCCTCAGCCGCGAAGTTCCGGTTCACCAAGTCCGGTGCTGGACGGGCCTCCCGGTCCCTCCGGGTGAGCCCGGCCTTCCGGTGTCTCCGGCTCGCCCCCTGAATCCCGGCTTCCCGCATCAATCGACCGACACGCTTCGGGCTCGTCCGTTCCCCTCGAGCTCTCAGTTCGGCATGCAGACGAGGCCGACCGTAAACTCTCCGGTTCTCGTTCCAGATCTGCACGATCTTTTCCCGAAGCGCCTGGTCCTGGCGAGCTCGATTCGAGGGCAGACGTTTCAACCAGGCGTAGTACCCACTGGGGGAGAGACCCAACACGCGGCACATCACCCGAATCGGAAACTGGGCCCGGTGCGCCTTTACGAACTCGAATCCTTTCCTGGGATCGAGTCGCTCTCCCGGGCGAACCAAGCCGCGGCTTTTTTTAGGATGTCCCGCTCCATCCGCAGGCGCTTGATCTCCCGCCTCGCCTGACGCAACTCCTGGCGCTCGAACGTCGTCAACCCGTCGCTCCGGTGCCCCTCGTCCAGATCGGCCTGCTTGACCCACTTCCGGATCGCCGAAGCCGAGGGCTCGAACTCCCCCGCCAGTGCCTCCGGCGATCGCCCCGAGCGCACCAGCCCTACGATCTCCCGCCGGAACTCCGGCGGATACCGTCTCTGCTTTCTTGCCATCGTGGATCCCTCCTTACTCCCCTACTTTGGATGTGTCCACGAAAGCGGGTCAACTCCAGTTTATGCGTGCAAAAGTCCCGGCCCGCTGTGGAAGGTGTGCGCAGTCTACTGGGCGGCGGGCGGGATTCATGGGGTCTGGACGCTGGCGACTCCGGTCCACAGTGGTGATGATGCGCGGGTATCGTCTTTGCGGCGCTGGGCCCGCATCTCCGAGTATCACGCCGCCGTGTTGGGAGCCGACGCGGGTTATACGGGCGTCCTGACACACAATCCCATGGAGGACGCCCAGCTCCGGGGCTTCAAGACGCATTGGCTCCGCCGGAAGCCGTACACCCTGGGCGAGCTGGGTGATTACATCCCTTTCCGCTGGCGCAGGCCAAAGGTGAGCCGCACGGCGGCGGGCCGGAACTGCGACGTCTTCTGCCACTGCATGAAGTGGGCTGGTTCCCCAACGAACCTCGGCCTGCCGGTCTTTAACGAGGCCCACCGGATCAATGACGCCTTTCTGGTCCCTCTGGACCCGCCGGAAGTCGCCGGGATCTCGCGATCGGTAGAGCGCTACCGGCGCAAGTGGATCAAGCGGGGTCAGTTCGGGGCCCCGGGTGATGCGGAGCGGACGAACTGGGGCCGGGAGCGGGGCATTAGAAGCGGCCAGACCCGCCGTAAGCGGACGCAGGATCGCGACCAGGCCATCCCCCGTCCAGGCTTGGCTAAGCGGAGCCTCGATACGCTCTCTGGCTCGCCTGCACGGGGTGTCAGGGTGATCCGTCCACCATATTGTCCACCGGGACGCTCCGCTCTTTCGGGGTGTTACATGAACTACACAGGTTAGTCCTGGGGCCGGGCCGGTTTTTGGGCTGAAATCGTCCAAACTTTTGACAGTGCTCGGGTCCGGACTTTCTTTCTCTTGGAGAGTTTAATTTGTTGGTCTTCGGTTCTCGTTGGCCTATGAAGCGCGCCGTAGCACCCGGTGGGAAATCTCTGATTTTCCACGGGGGGGGGTAGGCCCTGGATGGATCCCCTGTGGATGGGGAGTGGGTTGGTCCGTCTTCGGTCCGCATTTGGAGTTGGTTTTGGGATGGAAGAGGGGGTCTGGGGGGGAAGGACATGACGAATCGGGACACGCTCAACAAAGCGAACGATAGGGAGTTACAGGATGCTCTTGGCCGTGTGGGGTTTCCCGCCTGAAGTAGACCCGGAAAACGAGGTGTTCCCGCCCCAGATGGTCGAGGCCGTGGAGCGCTTCGCCGAAGATCACGGCTGGGAGCCGCTCGACGTGCTTTGCTACAGCGTCATGTTCTTCACTCCAACGGGCCTACGATAAGAACACGCGGATGGGAAAGGTCTCCGCCCAAGCCCGCCGCAAGCGCCGTGCGGAGAAGTCCGCAATCCTTAACTGACGCGTGACCGTACCGGTCAGACCAAGCGGCTTTTAGGGGGGGTGAACTGTGAAGCCACCGCTTAGCTGTGAGGAGTGGATGGCGCGTCTCCGGGCCTCCCTCTCAGGTGCTCATGCGCCCTCTGTTGTGGGAGTCGGGTTCTCTCGCCTCAGTTCTTCGGCCCTCTTCCATGGTCCAACCTCGTCGGACCCCGGGGCGAAACCCGGTTCAGCGTCGCCATCCGCCGGCTCGATGGAGGGACCGAGTTCGAGCCGTACCGAACCCGGTAAGCGGCACGGATCGCGCATTGAGGCAAGATTTCACTAATATTTCACCATATTAGACTGTAAATTCACCTTAATATCACGTGAGTCGTGTAAGGTAGCTTGTGCCTTCATATTTTCCCGTTTTCCCGTCTGCTGCTACTCTAAAT
Organism: Acidobacteriota bacterium; assembly: GCA_965263035.1. GTDB lineage: Bacteria > Acidobacteriota > UBA6911 > RPQK01 > JAJDTT01 > JAJDTT01. Next base: position 31,517 of record OZ253580.1, on the reverse strand, counting down.
TCTTGCGCCGGAGGATCGTTGGCGACGACAAGCCTCCCGGCGGCGATCAAGCTCCAAGTCCGCCGGATCGCGGCTTCGGAGAGTGAGCCCATCCGATTTCACCCTGGATAAGGAGTTATGATCACGATCAGAACTCCTTACAGAAACGACAGTGCCGGCTCGGGACCTCAGAGGCACAGGCCAAAAAAAACAAGAGACTACTCCGACGTCTTGGTGTCGTTGGCCTTGGTCGCGAGCCTGGCGGGGTTGATCGTCTACTACCGGGCGCCCGGAGAAGAGGCCGGAGCCGTGTCCCTGACCGGGGAGGCCAAGGCGTCGCGCGCTGCCCTGGCCCGAATCGAAGCCGAGAGCCGAGGAATCGTCTTGGAGCCGCAGCTCCAGGCCCCGCCCCGATCTTCTGAAACGCCGCCCCTCCTCGACGGCTCCGCGGAGGAGACGGTGCACTCGCCGCCCGAAGGATATTCCTTCGTCTCCTACCACGGAGAGATGCCCCGGGCACGAATCGCAGTCGAGGTCGACGCTGGAGACGAGCCGGCGGGGCCTGGTCCGGACTGGCTGGACGCGGTCACTTCCATCGAGGTCCTCGCCACCCAGGCGTCTGCCGCCGGACGGGACTGGTCCTTCGGCTGGGTCCGGCTGGCCGAGGACGCGAAGCCGAACGAGGTGACCGGGCTGCTCTCCAAGTTCGGCGCGACCGCCCTCGGTTCCTCGGGCCATCTCGTGCGCGCGCAACTGCCGGGCGAACCGGCCCTGTTGCAGGAGATCGCGGCCTTGCCGGAAGTCGATGGACTGGGCGCTGTGCCCGTAGACAGGAAGCTCTCCGAGAGGTTCGTCCGCGAGGCCCGGGAGGCGCCTCCGCAGGAACAGGCACCGGTATTCATAACCCTGATGACGGACGATCCCGACGGCCGGTGGCGGCGGTCATTGGAGGACCAGGGCGTGGTGGTGGCCCGGTTCGATCCGGACCTGCGGGCCTACACGGCCAGCCTGGCCTACGACCAGGTGGAATCCATCGCCACTTTGGATTACGTGCTGGCCATCGAGCGGGTCGGCATCGTCCGGCCGGCGCACGATACAGCCGTTCCCGCCATGGGGGCGGATGTCCTGCGTGCTTACGACGGTTCTCCCGGGATCTTTTCCGGGATGGGTGGCGCTTCCGTCCCTATCGGCGTCATGGACACGGGGCTCAACGTCAATCACCTGGACATCTCGTCGAACCGAGAGAGCATCTGCGGCGCCAACTTCGTGTGGTATGTCGGGGGACCCGACGGAACGTTCCGCGAGGCCGAGGATTTGTGGATCGATGAGGGTGGCCACGGGACCCACGTCACTGGGACCATTGGCGGCAACGGTACCGTCCAGCCGCGTTTCGCAGGCATGGCGCCCGCTGTGAGGCATATCCGCTTCGCTAAAGTGCTGTCACTTCTTGGTTATGGGTCATTTGAGGGCATCTTTCGCGGGATGGACTTCCTGGCCGAAGCGACCGGGTGTGCCGAGGAGGGCCGATCCTCCGTAGCCGTCAAGCCCCTGATCGTCAACATGAGCCTGGCCGCAACGTCCAGGACGTGGGAGGGCCGGGGATCCTCCGAACGCAAGCTCGACTCCATCGTCTGGAGCCACCGCCAGCTTTATGTCGTTGCGCAGTCGAACGCCAACATCAACGGTTTCTCCAACTTCGGTACCGCCAAAAGCTCGCTTTCGGTGGGCGCCGCCCTGGACAGCGGCGACCTCGTGGGGTTCAGCAGCCACGGGCCCACGGCGGACGGACGCCTGGCACCTCAGGTCGTCGCCACGGGCGTCCGCGTCCACTCGACCCGCGGTGACGGGAGCCGCGGGGAATATGTCGCGCTCAGCGGCACCAGCATGGCTTCGCCCACGGTGGCGGGGGTGGCCGCCCTGCTCATGGATGTGGCCCCCGAGCACCGGGAACGGCCGGCGTTGGCCCGGGCCCGGCTCATGGCCGGCGCCATCCGGCCGGATCCCTGGCTGGATGCGCCGGACGCCTTCCCTTCGACCAACACTGGTGGACCCGGCTCCCTGCAGGCGCAGTACGGCCTGGGCAAGGTGTCGGCACGCACCAGCGTGCTGAATCGGTCTGGTCGCGGCGGCTGGCACGGCGGCGGAGCGTGGGGCGCGCTAACGGAGGGAGAGATCGGCGAAGTGGACATCGAGGTACCGGTGGGCGCCAGCCGCCTCGACCTGGTGATGACCTGGGACGAACCCCCGGCGGACACCGTCACCAGCACGGTGTTGAACGATCTGGACCTTTGGCTGGACCGGGACGGCAACTGCGGCGACGGAGCGTGCGGAGAGCACTCTTCCGCGTCCCGGGTGGACAACGTGGAGTGGATCATCGTGAGGAATCCGCGGCCGGGCACGTACCGGGCGAAGGTGGTGGCGCGGCGGGTCTACACCGCACCTCCTCGGGCGGCGCTGGCGTGGACGGTGATCCGGGGGGCGTCCACTCCGAACTTGGTGATCGACACCGACCGGACCCGTCTTGTGGGCGATGGGGAGCAGGATCTGACCGTAACGGTGACCGCAGACGAATACGTGGCGGCCGGGAGCCGGCTGCACCTGGATTGCCGGGATACAGGGGAGACCTCCGGGTGTGAGCAGCTCCGCATCGATTCCATGGCCGTGTCTCGCGAGGATGGGGTTTCAGTCGATCTGACGGATGAAGTGGGCCCGCTGATCCGTCCGGGCGTGTCGATCCCGCTCGGTGAGGTCGCGGCCGGCGAGACTCAGGAAGTCCGGTTCGGCGTTTCGTCCGTCCCGATGGATCCGGTCCGCCTCTACTTCACGGCGAGCGCGTGGAATGCCACGGCGGCCTCCGTCTCGGTGGAAGTGGCGCCGAATGGAGGCCGTGGTCCCGGGAGGGCCCAAAGCCCCGCCCACGACGAATTCGCTTCGGCAGCGGTCATCGGAGGGCAACAGGGCTCGCATGAGGTGGACCTGGTGCTGGCGACCCCCGAGCCGGGGGAACCGTCGTTCACTTCCCGTCAAGGTCGGCCCGCCGGATCGGTCTGGTACCGGTGGACGGCGCCGGCGGACGGTGCGGTTCGTTTCAACCTCCACCCGCCGGAGAAGAGCGGAGACGGACGCGACGATCGCGTCGACGTTTTCCGCGGCGATCGAATCTCGACCTTGGAAACGGTCTCTTCCAATCAGTGGCGGACACAATTTTTTGCCAAGAAGGAACAATCCTATCGAATCCGGGTGAGCCATCTGGGCCGGGGGACGCCCGTCGATCTCCGCTGGTCTCAGGGGGACCGTCCGGTGAACGACAATTTCGCGCGGGCCACCGATCTGGAGGGGGACGCGGGCGAGGTTGAGGGGACCACCCAGGGCGCCACGCTGGAGCCCGGCGAGTGGTTCGGCGGGTTCGCAGGCACCACCTGGCACCGGTGGACGGCTCCCGACGACGGCCGGTGGGCATTCTCGAGCGAGCCTTTCAAATATATCTTCGTATTCGAGGGGGACGACATTAGCACACTCCGGCTGGTTTCTGACTACCGTGGTTCATACGTGTCCTTCCCCGCTGGCGCTGGCCGAGATTATCACGTCGCCGTCGCCGACCGGAACGCTTACGAGTCCGGCGGTCCGTATGAATTGAGTTGGAAATCCTCAAATCGGTACTTTCCGGCCAACGACGATATCGTTGACGCGGAGGAGATCGAGAGTGAGCCCTCTTCCCAACACATCGTCTGCACCGGCAGTTCAACGACGGTGGAGCCGGGCGAACCCCTCGAGACCGGAGTCAGGACGAGGTGGTGGGTGTGGGAGGCGCCGGCATCCGGACGGTATACCTGGCGGCTCGAAGATGGTGGCCAGGGGGACCCGCACTACCCCAAGTTGCAGTTGACGGTGTTCACCGGGCCGTCGTCCGAAGATCTGCAGTTCCTGTCCCGGACCGGACCCGATACCGTGCCGTCCGATTTCGTATTGCAGGCAAGAGGCGGGCACCGATACTGGCTCACCGTCGGTTTTCCGACAGGAGACATCGCGGCGTATTCAACCAGTAATTCGTGCGCCAGTATGACCTGGGGACCGACTCCCGACAACAATCATCTGGCCCGTGCCGCGACGCTGACGGGAGCCGCCGGGTCCCTCTCGGGTTCGAATCGTTTCGCGACTCTCGAGCGCGGTGAACGGGGCTCCGTGCTGGGTCATTCGTCGCTCTGGTGGACCTACGAAGCCACCGCGACCGGTTGGCATCGATTCTGGGTGGACGATCCGGACGGATCGTGGGTGCTAGCCGTTTACAGGGAAGGCGGGGACGGGTTCGGAGGTCTGGAGTTCGTCAGGAGCAGCCATCAGCCGGAAGGGGTCGAGACCGACGGGATCGAGGTGATCGTTCATGCCGAAGAAAGGGAACGCTACACGATTCGGCTGGGGGGCCGCGGCCGTGGGGGCGGCGGCGATTTCACGATGCACTGGGGAGAAACCGAACCGCCGGTCTGGCTCAAGTACGCTGCACGCCTGGCCGACGGCGACCTGGACGCCAGCGGAACTTCGGTGCAGCTCAGCGGGCCGTCCAGTTTGGCATTCAACGACCGCGGCACGGCTCTGTACGTGGCGTCGAAGCTGGGACTGCAAGTCTTCGAACGAGATCCGAGGACCGGAGGCCTCACGTTTGTTCAACTATTGGAAGACGACGGTCTCGAAGACGCCTCTCTGATCTGGGACCCGCATCGAGACCAACTCTACGCCCATCGCTGTGGGACTTGGCGCAGGTTCGCACCGCTCGATGAAACCCAACAGGAACTTGAGGACGAGGGGACGATTTCGGTCAGCGGGGATCCGCCGGACGCCTCCGAGTGCGGAGTCGGCGTATTCGGCGACGTCTTTATGGACGGTGGAGGCTCGTTCCTGAACGCGGTTCTTCCCTCCGCAGGTCGGTTGCAGGTCCTGGCCTTGGATGCGGAGGGAGATCTGCGGCATGTCCAGACCTTGGAGGTCCACGGACTCAAACGAGCCGTGATCTCCAATGGCGGCAGCCATGTCTACGCGGTCACGGACTTCTACCTGGTCGTCTTCCGACGTGACGCCAACACGAGTCGACTCACGCAGACGGCGTATCGCGCAAGTCTGACGTGGCGCGCCGAAGCATTGGCGATCACCAGCGACGACCGGTACCTGTTCGTCTTCGACGGCGACGGAACCAGGACGAACGTGTATGATTTGGAACAGAACCCTTCCAATCCGAGTGCGCTCGACAGGTTGCCGCAGTTTTGGGCCCGGCCGTGGTCGTACGGTTGGAGAAACCAGTGCCGATTCGCCAGTGCGCGAAGGGGAATCCCGGCGGTCGATGTCTTCTGCCAGGACGTGGCCTTCGCCGTCCAATGGCAGCCGGAATCCGATGCTCTGGCGGTGACCGACTTCGTTGCGCCGTGGCAGCAGGACCGCTTCAATCACCCTGTTCCCGATTTCGGACCCACTCGGAATCTGGCGGCGAGTCCCGACGGCAGACACGCCTACCTGGACACCGAAGATCAAGGGATCGTGGTCTTCGAGCGGGTCGGATTGGGTGCTCCTCCTCCCCCCAGCCCGGTTTCGACGAAGATCTACTGGACGGACGTGGCGACGGAAAAGATCCAGCGGGCGAACCTGGACGGGTCCCAGGTGGAAGACCTCGTCACCACAGGGTTGCGCGGGCCCAGCGGCATTGCCCTGGACCCGGGTGCCGGCAAGATGTACTGGACGGACTACGGGACGGAAAAGATCCAGCGGGCCAATCTGGACGGGTCCCAGGTGGAAGACCTCGTCACCACAGGGTTGCGCGGGCCCAGCGGCATTGTGCTGGACCCGGGTGCCGGCAAGATGTACTGGACGGACTACGGGACGGAAAAGATCCAGCGGGCCAATCTGGACGGGTCCCAGGTGGAAGACCTCGTCACCACAGGGTTGCGCGGGCCCAGCGGCATTGTGCTGGACCCGGGTGCCGGCAAGATGTACTGGACGGACTACGGGACGGAAAAGATCCAGCGGGCCAATCTGGACGAGTCCCAGGTGGAAGACCTCGTCACCACAGGGTTGCGCGGGCCCAGCGGCATTGTGCTGGACCCGGGTGCCGGCAAGATGTACTGGACGGACTACGGGACGGAAAAGATCCAGCGGGCGAACCTGGACGGGTCCCAGGTGGAAGACCTCGTCACCACAGGGTTGCGCGGGCCCAGCGGCATTGTGCTGGACCCGGGTGCCGGCAAGATGTACTGGACGGACTACGGGACGGAAAAGATCCAGCGGGCCAATCTGGACGGGTCCCAGGTGGAAGACCTCGTCACCACAGGGTTGCGCGGGCCCAGCGGCATTGTGCTGGGATGGGATGATCCTGATCCTACGCCTCCGACGCCTCTCCCAGATCCAATCAAATATGATCGGAAGTTCAAGGAAAACGCAGAAGCCCACTCCGCGATCTTTATTGACTGCGACATCTACCCAGGAGGTTCTCTGTCCCGATGCACCTTGAAATGGTCACCCAGGACACAGGATTCAAGGAAGTATAGAGATGCTCCATATCTCATAGGTTGCCATTCCAGGGATGAGTTCGGGAAGCTTATTGCTGGATCTGGAGCTAGGTGGGAAGGAAGACTTCCAGATTACTTCTCCGCGTTCACCCCTCCCTTGAACGAGGACAATGAAGAGATTCCCAACTTTGAGTCAGCAAGGTCTGTGAGGTGCGCTGTAGAGGTGGGTGGTGCGGTGAGCCTGGAAGCCTCCATCTACGAGCGGTTCGAGGTTGGTCTCGTCACGAATCGCGGAGGACCCCCCATCCTCTAGGAGGCTGTCCGAGAACTCCAAAACTCACGATCCCGTAAAACCTATCTCCTTATAAATCAATAACTTAAATCTTTCGATTTGGACGAAAATCGCATTCTCGGACAGCCTCCTAGGAGTCTGCGCGGTAGAAATGATCGTAGCGAGAAAGTGGGGAATCGAGGCCAGATTTTCTCGATTTTGAGGTGCATAGTTGTTCTATTCGCCGAGAAATCGAGGAAATATGGACCGATTCTACCGCTTTCGCAGTAGATCAATTTCTGCGGCGCAGGCTCCTAGCCTGCATTTCTCATCAGTAGAACAATAAACGGAAGTTGAACCGTCGTCTGGGTGATTCTTTATCCATACGAGTTCAAGAGGCAGTTTTCGTGCTCGAACGTGCCGACCAACGGCCAGATGCAGCGCTTCTCCAGAGCCTTTTGACGCCCATCCTGCGCTTCTGAGCGACGACTCTCGACCCGGTGCCCACTCCGGGGCGCAGTCCATCCTGGGGACTCCCAAGTCGCCATCGTCCAAAGAGTTCTTTCCATCCGTTGCTAACAGCGAAGCGGGAGGGCTTGCACTTGCGTCAGAGCCGTCCTCAACAGCGCCGCATACGGATAGCTCTCGGAAAAGGACAACCAGACCTTGCGGCTGGTGATTCGGACCTGTGCCCCGATCTTCAGCAATCTCACCCGCAGGGTCCAGCTCTGCGCCCGCGCCAGCTTCGTCCCCGCCAGCCCCACCCGTCGCAACGTCTCCATCATCACGTAGGCGAATGCCGAGAAATACAACCGCAGTTGATTCCCCGCCAGCTTCCGGGTCGACGTGCGGTCCGCAAACAGACCCATCTGCTGTTCCTTTATCCGATTCTCCATGTCTCCCCGCGCGCAGTAGACCTCCTCGTACAATCTTCGCCCATCGCATTCCTGGACCGGGACCGAAGTCACGATGAATCGCGGGTTCTTTCCCCGGGGCAGGTGCTCCACCTTCGCCACCACCCGGCGCTCGCACGACCAACTCTTGTGCGTCTGATAGCGCAGTTCCTGGAACTGCCTCACGGCCTTCCCGATCGCCCGCTGCAACTGCCGGACGGTCTCCATCCGGGTCGCGATCCTCCGCTTCAGCCGATCGTTCTGCGCCAACCCCAGGACGTAATCGATCCCTTCCTTCTCGCACCAGACCATCAACTCGTCGTTGGAGAAGGCACTGTCCCCTCGAACCGTGATCCGCACCTGGGGCCACGCTTCACGCAGCCGCCTCACGATCGGTTCCAACTCCGCCACCACCCCGTGGGCCGCGCCTCGATCCGCCGTGCGCAGCCGCGCACACAACAGATGTTCCCCACAGAAGACGTACAGCGGCAGGTAGCAGTAGCGTTTGTAATAGCCGTGGAAGAACCGTCCCTCCTGCTTCCCATGCAGCGGATCGTCCGTGGCGTCTACATCCAGGATCACCTCCTCCGGGGGCTCCGGATGCGCTTCCACAAACACCTCCAGCAGCAGCTCGTCCATCCCCGCCGGGTCGGCCACGATCTTCTTGTACGCGCCCTCCGGTCCCTCCAACGGAGTCCGCTCCAGTCGGTTCAGGGTGCTCTTGCCTGCCAGCGGCTTGCCTCGATCCGACTCCACGCGCCGGAACTCCCCCGTCAGATCATCTCGATCACACAACAGCGCCAAGAGCCGGTCCCGGCACAACTCGTCGTGGTCGTTGAGGTCCTCGTAGCCCAGGCACAGCCCCAGCACCCGCTGTTTGATCAACGCCTCCACCGGGTGTTCGACTCGATCCGAGTCTCGATAGTCGGTGAAGCATTCGCTCAGACGACCCAGAATCCGGGTCCGCTGCTCCACTTCGCGCAGGAGCACGCCACCGGCGTCGGAGGTGATCTCGCCGCCGTCGAACCGGCCCACGACATCCCGTCCGTCCAGGCCCTGAAATCTGAGCTTTATTCTGGTACACTCTGCGGTCATAAGGTCGCGTCCCTTCTGCTTTGTAAGTTATTGATTACACAACACTTATAGCAGAAAACGCGGCCTTTATCAATCTTTCTTTTGAGATATCCGGGCTAGACTCCGGGAAGTGGCTCATGAACGGGTTTGCCGCCCGGATAGTGTGCCACCGATCCCACTTGTCCGGGTTTCCTTGGTAGAGGGTGACGTGGACTGATCTCGATGCCCCCCTTCAACAAGATCGGCCCACCAATGGGGAGAAACGGCGGGTGCCACAGTGCCGACATACAAGACGCGCAAAGCGCTTCCCGGCTTGCCGTGAGCACCTTGTAAGGCATCATGCATCAGCAGACCATCAGCGGGTTTCCAACTTCCCGGTTCATCCGCAATCACAAGACGGGCGTTCACGAGTCCCATGGCGGATTTTCCACTTGCCGGGAGCACTGTCACTTCCGTCCGGGTTTTCGGGTGCCGAATCCGGCACATAAGGGAATTATCACTGACCCTGTAATCGGATCCAAAGTTGGGCAAAGACTCTACCATTCTCCGCAAAATTCCGAACGTTGTCCGCCTCGATTGACCAAGACTTGATCCGACTACGTGATTTTCTGACCCCGCCTCGAACAATGGACTCCCCGGAGTGAGGGTTTGTAGGGCGGGCCATGCCGCTAACGTAGACTTTCCTTGACCGCGTTGCGTTGATAGACATGACGTTAACATACCAGGGGAAAAGGCTTTTTTAAGAACTGACTCTGAAACCTTCTTAAATTTATCAACCTGTTGTGTTTCCAGTTCATTGTAACACTTTTATTTGGAGTTGGGGTGCCAATACGGTTTCGGACATATGCCCCTATGCCTTGGGGGAGCCCCTCTTGTGAATGTAATAAGCATTAAGTATCTCGTTTATCGATATGTTCTCATATATGCACTGCCTGGAATATGCATAGTCGTATCCCAAAAGGTCACATACCCAGCGATATGTCCCTACATCTACGGCATCCGATATGGAGGCTGGGAAGGGCGGCGTTTCAACGGAGTCCCTGCCGTTTATTATCATTCTATTTTAGTTTGTTGTACAAATTACCGGCGGATTCGATTCCATGGGATCTCACCCTTCGCTCCGCTCTTCTCCCACCGAATCAGGGCTTGCCGGAGGTGATCAGGATCGAATCCAAGAACGTCGCCGATCCAGCGGAGGGAGCCGACATCCCGCGACTCATCATCCCAGAGCCATTCGCGGGCCAACTCGATCTGTGCCCGCTCATCAATTTCGCGATGTTGGATCTGATCCTTCAGCACCCGTCTGCGCCCCAAATAGTCCAGCACCGCGGACTGGAGCACGGCGGACCATAGCCATCTTTCCTCGGCTACCATCGCTCCATTCTATCAGGTAATGTCGATAACATGGACATTCTATGTCCACCGATTAGTCAGTATAGTGTATACTTACTAGGCAGAATTACTGTATTAGATCTTGACATGTCGAAGCACCACACCAAGCTCGGTGACGATCAGGGGCGACTTAGAAGGAAGATCCTGACCACTCGGGCTCGCTTCCGCCGCGAGAAATGCGGGCATAGGATCACTGCTGGCCGAGTCAGCCGGTTGGGATCAAGGCGATGCGAACTGCACCACGTGGTGCCCCTATCTCAAGGCGGATTCCATGTACCGGGGAATGTGCGCCTTTTATGTGTGAATTGTCACCGGTTGATCCATCGCAATGAGTGGATGAAAACGTTACCGCCCGCGCGTAGGGCATGGGCGCAATATTTGGAGGAATCTTACGAATGACCCCGCTACAAAAAGCACAATTGAAATTGTCAACCAGCCGGGAGGCCGCCAACGACCTAGCGGCCAAGGCTGACCGGACCCCTGAAGAAGACCAGAAGCTCACGGAGCTCAGGAACAAACATAAGGAATTGGAGAAGGAATACCGCACCGCCTTGGAGCCCACCGTGGAACCGAGAGTGACTGTGCGGGATGGAGAGACGCGGGAGTTTGACGAACTTCTGTCACGCTCTACAGTCGGGCGCGTCTTGACGGCGGCACTCTCTCAACGTTCCACGGATGGAGCGGAAGCCGAATTGCAGCAGCATTTTGGACTCGCCGCGAATCAAATCGCACTGGAACAGTTGGAGACACGCGCCGTCACTGCCGGCACCTTCGGACGTGGGATCAAGTCAGCAGCCTATTATCCCGGCGATTTTCCCGGACGGCGTCGCTTCGTTCTTGGGCGTCGGAATGCCGACTGTCGGAGTTGGGGAAGCAACCTACACGGTTTAGACCACGGGTGCAACCGTCCACACTCCGGCAAAGAGTTCCGCCGCCGCCGAAACGACGGGTGCTTTCAGTGCTTCGGTACTGTCTCCCAAGCGGGCGCAGGCGTCATTTTTCTGGAGCATCGAGGACGAGGCGAGGCTGGCGGGGATGGAAGATGCTCTGAGAAGCAACCTGACACAGGCTTTGAGTAGCAAGTTCGACAATATCTTGTTGAACGACAGCACCGCCGGTTTGCTTGGTGGCGGACTGACTGCGCCCAACGACCCCTCTTCCGTGGTTGACTGGCCTGGATACAAGGGGCTTCTGACGAACCAGGTCGACGGGCATTATGCCTCCATGCCGGACCAAGTTCGTATGTTGATCGGCTCGAAAACCTACACCCACATGGAGACGCTCTATCGCGTTCTGGCGGCAAATGGCGGCGTCAACGAGAGCAGTTATGAGCTTTTGGTGAGGAAGTCCGGCGGCGTGCGCATTAGTTCGCACGTTGTGGCACCGAGCGCCAACATCCAGGGCTTGATTGCGGTACGGCGTCCGAGTGCTCTCCATGCCGTTATGCCCCTGTGGCGGGGAATCACGCTGATCCCGGACCGCGTCACCAAAGCCGCAAACGGACAAGTTCAGCTGACCGCCGTTGCTCTGTACGGGCTTTCCGTGCTTCGCTCTGCGGGTTTTGGACGCCTCAAAGTCAAACTGGCCTGAGTCGCCATGAGTGAAAAACTACTCACAGTCCCGGTGGAAATCCGGGAAAGCGACAATGGGCAAACCCTGTCCGGGGTGATCCTCCAGGAAGGAAGGGCCGCAACTGGCGGACGCCGGGAGCTATTCGTTCCCGGTGCCGTCACGTGGCCTGTGGAGGGCATGGACCTATTGATCCGGCACGGCGGACCCCGTGCTGGCGGGTTTGCTCCCGTGGATATCTCGGCAACTTGTGGAGAATGGCGAGTGCGTTCTATTGCTGGACGACGGTTTGAACCTGCGCCCGGTCACGGGATACGACCTGCAAGGGTCCGCTGATAACAGAGTCTATCGGCTTGTGACGGTCTCCGGCCCTTCCCGTTCGTTCGAGTACCGGAACCTACAACCGGACCAAGTTATCCATGCCATCACGCGCCCTTCCAGTCTCCAACCTTGGAGGGGAGAAAGTTGGCGGGTGTCCGGCGGGTATGCGGTCCAACAACTCGCCTCCATAGACGACGCAATCCACCAAGACGCGGGCGCGCCTCGTGGCACATTGCTACCGACTGTCTCCGCTGAGTCTCCGCAACGCCTTACCAAACTCATGTCCGCCTTGATGCGGTTGAAAGGTGGACTGAGTTCGCATCCCTTGCTAGGAGTCTGCGCGGTAGAAATGATCGTAGCGAGAAAGTGGGGAATCGAGGCCAGATTTTCTCGATTTGGAGGTGCATAGTTGTTCTATTCGCCGAGAAATCGAGGAAATATGGACCGATTCTACTGCTTTCGCAGTAGATCAATTTCTGCGGCGCAGGCTCCTAGCGGCAAGGTGAGAATCCCGGCCCGAGTCCGCACCCTGTCCGTTTGGAACCGAACGATTTGGCGCAGCTCCGACAGGCTCAAGAAACCGTCTCCGGGGAACTTGCCGAGTCTTTGGGAATCAGTCGCGCCCTTCTTGGTGTCGGATCCACTGGCCAAGTTTCCAGAGTGGACGTGCTCCGGGCTTGGATTGCGACAACCGGGAACGGTTGGGTAAACACTCTCCGGGATGAACTGACAAGGGTTTTGGAGCGTCCGGTTCGGTTGAATCTGGAACCGGCACTGGCGCGAATCGTTCCGATCGGACCAAGAATCGGTGCCGCCGCCCGTCTCAAAAAGGAAGGGTGGAGCCAAGCGGACGCCGAGCGCTTGGCGGGTCTGAGCTGACGTTTGTAGCCTACTCGTTGCCCCTGCGCTGCGCCTCAGTCGCCGTGACTTGAACTATGACATCGAGTGAGCGGGTCAAGACTGCCTTGTTTTCGGGGGAACGATCCATCGTCCATTCAACCACCTGTAACAAAGTTTCGGCGAAGCGGTCCAACTCTCGCCGCCTTGCTTTCGTCTCTTTGCCAAAAGCCTGAACACACCGACCCAACAGGACGGCGCATTCCATGCGAGCGATAAAAGCGGACTGATCTTCCTCGGACCATTGCTCGAATTTGGTATTCATGAGTTCTTCCTCTTTTCAAACACGTCCAGCACGGCGGCGACGCTTCTTCTCCCGTTGCTTCCGGTCGAAGATCGAAACGACCAACGATTGAGACTGCTGTTCATTCTGGACATATCGGACAACCTGGGCCGGGTCGGACCATCGGCCCGCAGCCGCCACCGCTTGGATTGACACCCCCTCACGGGTCAAATGCTGAGCGAATGCCCTTCTTAGGCTGTGTGACGTGCAGCGGATTCCTACATCCTTGGCCCGCGCTTTGACGATCTCGGCGACGTGGCCACTCGACATTGCTCTGGATGTCACGACGTAGCTTCCGTCGAACCCGTTGCACTGGACAGCCCGAAAGGCGACGCCGCTACGGATTTGGGCTCTCTCCAACCACGCCACGATCCGCCGCACTGCATCTGTGGCAAGACCGAGCTGGGTCCCGACGCCGAACTGATCTGTCTTACTCTGCCGTACTCTCAATATTCCCGTTCCGTCATTGAAAAATGTCAGATCCGAAACCCGGATGGCAGCAGCTTCACCGACTCGCAGACCAGTGTAGAAGGCCGTGGCGATAATCGCGCTGTCTCTCAGACCCCAAACGGTCCCGTCCTGCTCAGCCGCCTGGATGATCGACTCCACCTGATCGAGTGTCAGACCCGGCGCACTGCCCTTGCGGCGGTCGGAGCCCTCCCGCCTGACGGCCCGGAGCGCCTGCTCGGTATGCTTTCCGGCGGGAGACGGGTGGTCGAAGACCTTTTCCCTGAACTTCACGGCTATCACGGCCTGACCGATGGTCGCCGGTGCTTTGCCCAGCCGGTGCAATTCCATGACGTAGGCGGCCAGAGTGGAGTCCGTGAGCGGTCTCTCCCCGAGCCACGCATCGATCCTTCGTAACGCGGACCTGTAATTCACGCGGGTAGGCTTGGCAAGGCTTCGAAGGGCCTCACGGACCAGGATGAACTCGGCATCTGCATCATGCAGCTTGATCTCTTCCAGGTCTAACCGCTGTCTCCACCGTTTGGCATCAGCCACCACCTTCTGCGCCAAGGTGAACGACGTCTGGTTGAATTGATTTGGCTGGCTCATTCCTTCTTCCATACCTATGATCCTTCGTCGATCTAAAATCACGGGATCGGCCCTACAGAAACACCGGATCGGTCCCAGTGAAATACTGGACCGGCCCCAAAAATATTGTCTGGTATTTCCCTCCAAGTACTGGACCGGCCCCGGCGAGTACGCGACCGATAGGAGTCTGCGCGGTAGAAATGATCGTAGCGAGAAAGTGGGAAATCGAGTCCAGATTTTCTCGATTTGGAGGTGCATAGTTGTTCTATTCGCCGAGAAATCGAGGGAATATGGACCGATTCTACCGCTTTCGCAGTAGATCAATTTCTGCGGCGCAGGCTCCTATCCTCGACGGCGATGATTCGCGGGTCATCATGGATCGCGCCGTCCCGTTCATTCGCAAGGCCGTCCGGAGCGGAACCCCGTTCTTCGCGGTGATCTGGTTTCACACTCCCCATAGTCCGGTGCTGGCCGGCCCTCGCAACCGCGAGCTGTACGCCGGGTTCAGCGAGGGCGAGCAGCACTACTACGGCTGCATCACCGCGCTCGACGAGCAGGTCGGCCGTTTGCGTGGGGAATTGAGGCAACTGGGAATCTCGGGGAACACGATGCTCTGGTACTGCAGCGACAACGGCCCCGAGGGGAGGACGCCTCAATCCGGGAACGATCGTGGATCGAGCGGAGGTCTCCGGGGTCGCAAGCGCAGCCTCTTCGAGGGGTGCATCCGGGTGCCGGGGATCCTGGAATGGCCGGGTCGGGTGGAAGCGGGCAGGTCGACCGCGGTGCCCTGCTCGACGAGCGACTACGTTCCGACCGTGGCCGCCGCGCTGGGCTTGGATGTGCCTTCGGATGACCGCCCTGTGGACGGGATCAGCCTGCTGTCCCTCGTCGACGGCGGCATGCAAAAACGCGGGAAGCGCATCGCCTTCCAGACCCCGGATAGCGGCGAGAGGGGGATGCAGAGCCGGCTGGGATCGCCTGACCATGCCTTGATCGGCGATCGCTACAAGTTCCTGTCCTATCTCGACCAGGAGCGCGTCGGGGACGACATGCTCTTCGACCTGGCCGTCGACCCGGGGGAGCGGCACAACCTGGTCGCGGACCTGCCTGAACTGGCTGCCTCGATGAAGCGAGAGCTCCAGGCATGGGATGACTCCTGCTCGCAAAGCGAACCGGGAACGGACTACCCGACGGGGTGAATTGGAGGGGGGGCAGTCTTGTCCCCCATTCCCCGATGACGGCGGGAGGTTCGGCGGGCGGAAAGCCACCGTTCATCGGCAAAGGAACAGGAGGTCGGCTGATCAGGAACCCACCACACTACCTGCATGGCTGGGAGGGGGCGGCGGTCGGATCGATCGCCTTCGAGAACTCGTCGCGACGTTGCAACGACGCGACGCCGTCAGCGTTGTCGCAAGAGGGATTGACGGGCCTCTTAACGAACCGATTTGACCAGATGCCAGGAGATGACGTGCCGACCTGCCATGCAGCAGGGGAATGCCGCCCCTTGGTGGATCAGCTTCCTCTCCCGATGGCGGCATTCCGATTCGTATATGCCGGAGATTTCACAACGCTCCCCGGACTTGGCGATCTGCAGATCCGCCGACTCTCTTATGACAGGAAATCCCTTCGCTTTCGTCATTTTCCTTGGACCCCTGCTTCCTGGTTCCCTCCGGGGTGACTTGTGATCTTTATGCAATGGTGATGGGTTCGCCGCAGAAGATAGCCGGACAAAACGCCACCCACAGCACCGAATGGAACGCCACTTCTAAAAATATACAGTGAATAAGTGATTTTTATATGATAATAGGGGCATATCTAGTGATAATACTGTGAGTTATTGTCCGAAGACCCTATTATTGGATCCCACAGAGTCCAATGTGTCTCAAACCCGGCTCCTCCATCGAGTCGATGCACCGGGACGCTGAACCGGGGCTCGATCCGGGAACCGACAAGGAAAGGCGAGTGCAGAGTCCCGACGAACTGAGGCGAGAGATCGAAGCGCTGCGGGAGCGCATCTCCAAGCTGAGCGCCGCCAGCCTGCGCATCAGCTCGAGCCTGGACCTCAACACCGTCCTGCGCGAGGTTGTGGAAAGCGCCCGCGAGCTCACCGGCGCTCGCTACGGAGCCATCACGATCATCGACGACTCTAGGAGTCTGCGCGGTAGAAATGATCGTAGCGAGAAAGTGGGGAATCGAGGCCAGATGTTCTCGATTTTGAGGTGCATAGTTGTTCTATTCGCCGAGAAATCGGGGAAATATGGACCGATTCTACCGCTTTCGCAGTAGATCAATTTCTGCGGCGCAGGCTCCTAGACAGCCCCAGGACATCGTCACTTCCGGCCTGACTCCCGACGACCACCGGCGGATGCTGGACTGGCCCGATAATTGGCGTTTCTTCGAGCACCTACGTGATCTTCCGGGACCACTGAGACTCCGGGACCTGCACGGTTTCGTCCGATCGCTCGGCTATTCCCTGGATGTGCTGCCGCCGTCCACCTTCCAGGGTACTCCAATGCATCATCAGGGCGTCCAAGTCGGCAATTTCTTTCTCGCTGGGAAGGAAGACGGACGGGGGTTCACGAGCGAGGATGAAGAGGTCCTGGTGTTGTTCGCGGCGCAAGCGGCGACGGCGATTGCGAACGCCCGCGCCTTCCGAAACGAACAGCGGGCCCGGGCCGACCTGGAGGCCTTGGTCGACATCTCGCCCGTGGGCGTCGCGGTCTTCGATGCCAAGTCCGGCAAGGCGGTGTCGTTCAATCGGGAGGTGAATCGGATTCTCGGAGGCCTGCTCTTTCATCGTTGGCATTGTCATCATGGCCCCTCCTTCTCAATCCGAGTGCCGTCGGCCCTATTCGGGGACGATCACGGCATCATCGAATCATCAGTCTCCCACCTCCGTGGGCCGCCCCCACAGAGGGCAGAAGGTACGCATCAACCAATGTGAGTTTTTCGCCGGAATGGGCTCACCGAGACCGGGAACGGACACGGCGTCTTGAGTTTCGATTCACAGGTGGCAGGGTAGTCGACGCCCTCTAATCTCAGTTACCCGACGTAATCCAGAGTTTCGCCGTCTCCACCCGTTCTCGGTAGCTCATCGTCGAACCGGCGCCACGGGCAACTTCGTGAAGACGCGGTTGCCGGCGTCCATCTCCAGGTCCACTCCCGAGAACCTCCCGTCCTTTGGCGCGGTGCAGCGCACCGATCCCTCGAAGTCGGAGGTCACGGCCTGGGCAAACAACTCGTGGATGAACCGGGCTGCCTGTCCGTTGCCAGCCAATGGTATTTCCTTCTCCGCCAAATCCATGCCGTCATGCATCAGTTGGTACGTGGCTTCTAACTCGCCCTCAGTTTGTCATTTTCCGAGAACTGCCCGTACACGGCGTTGTTGCAGACTCATCGCGCTACGGAACCCCCACCTTCCCCTGATCGTCCTGACTCTCTTTTACGCCTGGTTCCACTTTCCAGCACTTTCCATTTATTTCTCCCAGGACGATTTCCCGCTGCTGGCCAGCAGTCGCCCCGGCTGGGTCTCGCCGTGGGAGTTCTTCGTGATGGGAAATCCGCTCGCGTATCGCCCCCTCACGCAACATTTCTACTTCTACTTCAATCAACTCCTCTTCGATCTGGACCCGACCGGGCACCACCTGTCGAATCTCCTGGTCCACCTGGTGAACGGCTTGCTGGTGTTCTGGTTGGCGCTCCGCTGGATTTCTCCGGGGTCGGCTTGGATCGCCGCGGCCCTGTTCTGGTTTCATCCGGCTCATTTCTACGAGGTCTTCTGGGTTTCCGGGATCAGCCAATCCGGGTTCGTCTTCTGTCTGCTCTCCGTCCTCTATTGCTGGTCCAGAAAAGACGAGGACCGTTGGGGGCGGTACTGGCGCCTGGGAGCTTGGGTAGCGGCGGCCGCAGCTTTCCTGAGCAAGGAAGATGCCGTCATGCTGCCTGCAATCGTCACCGTGTTCTCGTGGCTCTTTGGGTTGGCTCGCCCGTTCTTCCGGAAGCAGACCTGCTTCGAGCTTGTCCCTTTCTGGGTTCTCCTGTCCGCTTATCTGGGGCTTCGATTCTGGGTCTTGGGGTTTGGTCTGCCCGAAGGTGTCGGCACTTACGAATTCGGACTGAGTTTGAATCTGATGGCTTCGAAGATCCTGACCTATTTGCAGTGGATGTCACCGAAACTGGACGCCGTGGCCATCCTGCTGCCGTTGATTCTCATCTGGATCTGTTGTCTGACTTCGCCCGAACAGCGCAGGTCTCTGGCCCGGCAACTCGGAGGCTTGACGGCGCTCGCATTCCTGTCGTTTGTTCCAACCCTGTTCGTACCTTCGGCTGCGCCTCACTACTTAAGTGTCGCCACGGCAGCCCTGGGCTGGGCGGCGGCCTCGCTCTGGGAACCACTCCGACGCACCGATCTGACACGCTGGTCCTTTCTGGTACTGCTGGGTCTCTTTCTCTGCTGGAGCGTGTTTCAGCGCGATCGGGCCTTTTCTAATTCGAACATGGACGCTCCCATTCCCGGGAAGGCCGAACTGTGCCGTCAGTGGGTGTCGGCCCTGCGCGAAGCAGGACCTCCACCGGCCGGATGTGACCTGGTGTTCGATGAGATTCCTCTGCTGTCCTGGGAACGAGGCTGGTTTTGTTTCATGCCCTACATTGCCTGGGGGGACTTCGCCTCGGAAACGATCAGCGGCCGGTGGCGCGAAAAGGAAAGCCCCTCAGGACTTTGGTACGGTTGGACTTGGAGGCCTGGACCAACCATTCCAGCGTCTCAGATCTATCCTCATGCCTACACAGTCTATGAGACCGCCGGGCGGGAAGACTCGGACTGTACATACGCCTGGAGGCACGGACCAGAGGGACTGGTTCTGAGCATCCTCAAGAAGACGGCCGGAGAACCTGAGGATGGCAAATAACAGTTCTGCACGATTCAACTTGACAGGCCGTGTTACGGCGCTGGGAATACTCGATGAGATTGTCTTCACCCAGTATTGGGCGGATGAATCTCAAGGTTCAGTTGGCAGCAGTCGCCAGAATCGTGGCCGCTCTGGATGGGGTTCGCTTTAGCGAGCCCAGTACCCCTTCCCCTCGCCTCGGCCTGCGAAGCCCCAACCGGGAAAGGAGGTCGCCCGGGAGCCGGGCGGCATCATGATGGAGCTGAAACTTATCTTCCCTCGGCCCGGATCGATCTTCTCCAGCTTGCCCGTGGCTGGCTCCAGCGCGGCCAGCAGACCCCCACACAAGGTTACGGTCAGCAGCGAGGTCGTGGATCCCTACCGGCTAAGATAGGAAAAGCGGGAGAAGGGGAGAAAAGCGGGAGAAGGGGACAGTTACCTTTTCTACACCACTACCGCGCAAGACCGGGAACGTACGGAACAGGAGGTCGGCTGATCAGGAACCCACCACACTACCTGCATGGCTGGGAGGGGGCGGCGGTCGGATCGATCGCCTTCGAGAACTCGCCGCGGCGTTGCAACGACGCGATGCCGTTAGCGTTGTCGCAAGAGGGATTAACGGGCCTCTTAACGAATCGACCTGACCAGATGCCAGGAGACGACGTGCCGACCCGCCATGCAGCAGGGGAATGCCGCCCCTTGGCGGATCAGCTTCCTTTCCCGATGGCGGCAGTCCGATTCGTATAAGCCGGGGACCTTACAAGGCTCACCGGTCTTGGCGATCTGTTGATCCGGCGACTCTCTAATGACAGGAGATCCCTTCGCTTTCGTCATTTTCCTCGGAGCCCTACTTTCTAGTTCCCTCCGGGGTGACTTGTGATCTCTATGCAATGGTGATGGGTTCTCCGCAGAAGATAGCGGGACAAAACGTCACCCACAGCACTGAATGGAAAGCCACCTTCAGAAATATACAGCAAATAAGTGAACTTTAGATGACAATAGGGGTGTATCTACTGCCAATACCGTGAATTATCATCCGAAGACCCTATTATTGGATCCCACAGAGTCAATGTGTCTCCAACCCGGCTCCTCCATCGAGTCGATGCCTGGGGACGCTGAACGGGGCTCGGTCCAGGGGCCGAAAAAGAAGGGCGAATGCAGAGTCCAGACGAACTGAGGCGAGGGATGGAGGCGCTGCGGGATCGCATCTCCAAGCTGAGCGCCGCCAGCCTGCGCATCAGCTCGAGCCTGGACCTCAACACCGTCCTGCGCGAGGTTGTGGAAAGCGCCCGCGAGCTCACCGGCGCTCGCTACGGAGCCATCACGATCCTCGACGAATCTAGACAGCCCCAGGACTTCGTCTTATCCGGCCTGACTCCCGACGACCATCGGCGGATGCTGGACTGGCCCGATAATTGGCGTTTCTTCGAGCACCTACGTGATCTTCCGGGACCTCTGAGACTCCGGGACCTGCACGGTTTCGTCCGATCGCTCGGCTATTCCCTGGATGTGCTGCCGCCGTCCACCTTCCAGGGTACTCCAATGCATCATCAGGGCGTCCAAGTCGGCAATTTCTTTCTCGCTGGGAAGGAAGACGGACAGGGGTTCACGAGCGAGGATGAAGAGGTCCTGGTGTTGTTCGCGGCGCAGGCGGCGACGGCGATTGCGAACGCCCGCGCCTTCCGAAACGAACAGCGGGCCCGGGCCGACCTGGAGGCCTTGGTCGACATCTCGCCCGTGGGCGTCGCGGTCTTCGATGCCAAGTCCGGCAAGGCGGTGTCGTTCAATCGGGAGGTAAAGCGGATTGTCGGAGGCCTGCTCTCGCCGGGCCGCGGCGTGGAGGATCTGCTGGAGGTAGTGACGTTGCGCCGCCCTGACGGATGGGAAATCTCGCTGGAAGAATTTCCCGCAGCTCAGGCGATGAGCAACGCTTCGACGATCCGCGCCGAGGAGATCGTCCTTCAGGTGCCCGACGGCCGGAGTGTCACGACGCTGATGAACGCTGCGCCAATCCGTTCCGAGGACGGCACGATCGAGTCGGTGGTCGTCACTATGCAGGATTTGGCTCCTCTGGAGGAGTTGGAGCGGTTGCGGGCCGAGTTCCTGGGCATGGTGAGCCACGAGCTGCGGGCTCCGCTGACCTCCATCAAGGGCTCGACCGCTACGGTACTCGGGGCGTCTCCGGCGCCCGACCCGGCCGAATTGCTCCAGTTCTTCCGCATCATCGACGAGCAGGCCGATCACATGCGCGGCCTGATCAGCGACCTGTTGGATGCGGGGCGCATCGAGACGGGCACGCTGTCGGTCACCCCCGATCCCACCGACGTGGCCGGCCTGGTGGACCAGGCCAGAAACACGTTCCTGAGTGGCGGCGGCCGGCACACTATCCGCATCGACCTGCCTCCGGACCTGCCCCGGGTGATGGCCGACAAGCGGCGGATCATCCAAGTCTTGAACAATCTCTTGTCCAACGCTTCCAGGCACTCTCCCGAGTCGTCCCCCATCCGGGTCGTCGCGGCCCGGGATGGCGTCCACGTGGCGATCTCCGTCGCCGACGAAGGCCTGGGAGTGCCGCCGGAACTGTTGCCGCACCTGCCTTCCGGAAGCACGCGCGCGTGAGCGGCGACAATCGCGGGATCGGCGGGTCCGGCCTGGGGCTGGCCATCTGCAAGGGTCTGGTGGAGGCGCACGGGGGGCGCATCCGGGCCGAGAGTGGCGGGGTGGGCCTGGGAACACGGTTCACCTTCACGATTCCAGTGGTCCACGAGGCCGGCCCCGGAGCCGGGTCCGGCTTCGCCCGGAGTTCGTCCAACGCGTCTCGGGACGGCCAGGAACGAACGCGCATCCTGGTGGTGGACGACGACCCGCAGACGCTCCGGTACGTTCGTGACGCTTTGATGGGGGCAGGATACGTGCCGCTCGTGACGGGCGACCCGCGCGAGGTATCCGACCTCATCAAGACGGAGAAGCCCCGCCTGGTCCTGTTGGACCTGATGCTTCCCGGGACCGATGGAATCGAATTGATGGAGCATGTCCCCGAGCTGGCTGATTTGCCGGTCATCTTCATCTCCGGCTACGGGAGGGACGAGACGATTGCAAGGGCCTTCGAGGCCGGAGCCGTCGATTACATCGTCAAGCCTTTCTCGCCGACGGAGTTGACGGCAAGAGTCCGCGCGGCCCTGCGCCGGCGGCACGAGCCGCCGGAACCCTTTCGGTTGCGGGATCTGGCCATCCACTATGAGGCCCGCCGGGTGACGGTGGCCGGCCGGTGCAACTTACGGCTACCGAATACGAGCTGCTCCGAGCACTCTCGGTCAACGCGGGCCGGATCCTGACGTACGATTCCCTGCTGCGCCAAGTCTGGGACCGGCGGGAATCCGGCGACCATCGGGTGGTGCACGCCTTCGTGAAGAGGCTCCGCCGCAAGCTGGGCGATGACGCGGCCAGTCCAGCCTACATCTTCACCGAGCGCCAAGTCGGCTACCGCATGCCCAGACCGGGCGACCTGTGAGGACCCTGCATCCGCGATGGAGTCCCACAGGAGGCGGCACAGACATGGGCTCGCCGGGTTGGGAAAGAGAGTGACGGCACAAAGTCACGTCCCGAGCGGGAAAGCGGGGGTCAGGGGTGGGGGATAGGGCTGATCCGAGTTCGCCGAATGAACGAGGGCGGGAGTAAAGAAGGTAACTGTCCCCTTTTTCTGGTTTCCCCGCTAGGAGTCTGCGCGGTAGAAATGATCGTAGCGAGAAAGTGGGGAATCGAGGCCGGATTTTCTCGATTTGGAGGTGCATAGTTGTTCTATTCGCCGAGAAATCGAGGAAATATGGACCGATTCTACCGCTTTCGCAGTAGATCAATTTCTGCGGCGCAGGCTCCTAGGTCTAAGTCTCCTAAGCCGGCAGGATGCTCCGGATACTCACGCCGGGGTGAATGCTCTCAATGATTTGTCGGATTTCATCGGGTGATGTCTGGAACCATTCGGTCCCTGGAGAATCAGTTTTGTGCTTGCCACGGAATTTCAAGTGTTCGTGCAACAGCCTCTCCGCCGCCACTGGCTTGTCCGTTCGCCACACTACTGCGACCTCTGGTTCTTCTGGCATCCCCGTTGCTCGACTTTGGGTTTCGATCCGTCCTCGATACTCGATCGAGCGTCCTATCTTGATCGGGAAATCAACCTCCCCCTTTTTGCGGTATTCGGGAAAGTAGTAGGCATACACATAGCTGCACCCATCCCCTATATCGTAGTCTTTTGGCTCATACTTGACCGGAGCAGTACCAGGAAGATCTCTCCTGTTCCGGCGTGTTCCCGCGACCCGCTCGACGAGTTCCTTCCGCCCCAGTGGATGATCCGAATTCAGGACGAGCTTTCCAATCTCACCATCATCGACGAAAGTGACGCCATCTTTGCGCGCCCGGAACTTCGCGTGCGCGCGGCAGAGACCGACCGTGACAGAAGTGGTCAACCCGTGCTTGTCGCTGTACGCCTTGGCTTTCGCGACCAGCACAGACCAAGCGACGCCCTCCGGCCTGGACAGGAGGGCGTCCATCAACGAAGCTAGTACCTACTAACACTTAAAGCTTCGGGTACAGGCTCTTCAGCTTGATCCGTGCATCCTCCGTCTTGAATTGCCAGTTGATCTCGGTTTGCCGTTGATTCCGATCGCCGACCCAAGCCTCGATCTCGCGTTGCATCTGGGCCAAGCTTGGAATGCGGCGGTCGAGGCATTGTCCGCACAGCGTGCTCAGTTCGATTTCCGCAATGTTGAGCCAGCTCCCGTGCTTCGGCGTGTAATGGATTTCGAGTCGTTCCGCCAGTTGGCGAGCGTGTCGGGGCTCGTAGGTCGCGTACAGCGATTCGATTCCGTGCGTGTTCAGGTTGTCCATGACCAGGACCACCCGCTCGGCCTCCGGATATCGCCTCTCCAGCATGCCCTCAATCCAGCGGGCCCAATCCTGGCGCGTACGCCGCTCGCCCGCCTCCACATGGCTGCGGCCGGTCAGCGGCTCCACCTCCAGGAAGATCTGCGCGACCCCGTTGCGCACGTACTCGTGCTCGATCCGCTCCGGCTGGCCCGGCTCCACGGGCAGCGGCTCCCGCACTTCGCCGATCAACTGCTTGTGGGTCTCATCCATGCAGACCACCGGCCGACGGGGATGGTAGGCACGGGCATAGACTTCCAAAACGTCCTCCATGCAGGCTACAAATGCGGCGCTGCCCCGCGGCGGGATCCGCCAATACTTCTTCCGATGAGGCTGTAGTTGGTTTTTTTTAGCGTCCGCTGCACCGTCATCACCGACACCCGTTCGACCCAGCCCAGTTCCACTGCTTTCTCCGCCAGCAGGCGCAGGGTCCAGCGCTTCCGCCCCGGCGGGGCCTGGGAACAGGCCAAGGCGACCAAGCGAGCCTCGAACACGCCGTCGAAGATGACTTCCCGCGGCGGCCGCACCCGCCGCTTGCGCTCCAAGGCGAACTCCAGACCCTGCTCCACAAACCGCCGTTTCAAGCGCTCGACCGTGCGGACTGAGACGCCCAGCGCCTCGGCCACCCGGGCCACGGTCCATCCCGGCCCCTCCGACCCGCGGTCGCACAACAATAGAGCCCGTGCGTACAGGAACCGCTTGCCGGTGGTCTTGGTCGCGGCCCGGGTCAATGCCTTCAATTCCGCGCGCTCTTCCACAGTGAGCGTGACACGATAGCGTGGTGCCATGAGAACCCCTCCTTCCGAGTTCTCCAGCCTCCTACTATAGCATACGACCAATTACATGTTATGGGGTACTAGGTCAGCCGTCGCGCCTCCGGGTGGCGACGGCCATCCGCCGCGTCCAGGAACCGGTCCCGGCGTCTTCCCGGTTCTCGCTCACCTTCCGGTAGTTCTTCCGCTGCCCTCCTCGTCAGAACTCTTCCTGAGACGGGGCAGGGAAGCGGTCAGGCGGGGTTTCCGGGGTCCTGCAAGGTACTCGTTGTTCCCGCTATAGCAGGGCATTTCGGGAGCTTCCCCCTAAAGACCGGGGCCCTGTTTGGCCCCTGGATTCCCGGCCTCCAGAAAGTAATGTCAGGCCGCTGGTCTAACCTCTCGTTCTTGTAGGCGAGCCTGCCGAGTGGTGACGCACGTGACAGGCTCTAAGCCAACTCGTCCTATGTCGGAGGAGGAGTCAACCTGGTAGCCATTCTATTCCACTACTATCTCTGTTTTTTCTCCGGCCCGGGGCGTTTACGTCTCAGCGAGGCCGGCGTTTTCGGTGATGGATCACCGGGGGCGCCGGCCGGGTTTCGAGGTGCGGACCCCAGCCCAGGCGCCACTCTCGGACCGCGCATTCGTAGGGCCATTGCGCCCCGTGGCGGCCGAGTTCAGGGCTCCGGACCCGCCTCCCGCAGCGAAGATCGAGGGAAGGACCGATGATGCACGTCTGGACGGGGTGTTCGCCCCTGACCCTGTGGCCGAGACATGTCCTGGTTCTGGTGCTGCTGGGCCTGATGGCCGTGGGCGGCGTCCTGGGCCAAGAGGGCGGGGACGGGGATAACGACGAGCGCGTCGTGCATGATTTCACGTTGACGATCTCGCCTTCGACGGGGAGCGTGGTGCAGCGGTCGTCTCGGACCTACACGGTGGAGGTCTCCATCGAAGGGGACGGGTTCGACGACGAGATCTCTCTGACGATCAGCGGGTTGGGAACGGGTCTGACGAGTTCCTCACTGGGGACGTTGTCCTCGTCGGACACCTCAACGACGTTCACGATCACGGCCGGCAACAGTGCAACGCTGGGCAGTTCCGACTTCACGGTAACCGGGACCGCGGACAACGGGCTGGAGCGCACGGCCTCGGGGAGGGTGACGGTGACGGCCCGCCAGCCGACGTCGTTTTCGATCTCACCGGGCATGGTGCGGCTGAACGAGGCCTACACGATGAGTGCGGGCAACGCGGCGAACATTACGCTGGATCTGCGCTACCGCAAGGACGGGGGCGCGGTGCAGACGATCACGGGCTGGCCGACGCTGGACGCCAACGGCCGGGCGAGCGCGACGCCGACGCTGGACAGCCAGGTGGGAAGCTATGTGTTCACGGGGTACAAGAACACGCAGGCGAGCACGTGGTTCACGAGCAGTGTGAACCTGGTCGTCAAGCCTCCCTTGCCGCCGCCGGACCCGCCGGATTTCGAGGTCTCGGTGAGCCCGAACCACGTGACGGCGTATCGGGGGGACAACGGGACGACGACGGTGACGGTGACGGCCCTTCACGGATTCTCCTCGTCGGTTTCCTTGAGTGTCTCCGGTCTCCCTTCGGGGGTGACGGGGAGCTTTTCGCCGACATCGGTCACGCCGACGGGGACCTCGAGGCTGACGATTGACGTCGGTTCGTCGTCCCGGCCGGGGCGGCATACGTTCACGGTGACGGGCACGGGGGGAGGGAAGACGCGCACGGCGACGGGCTATCTGGTGGTGCCGAGTTTCGAGGTGGAGGTGACGCCGACACGGGCGAACGTGGATCGAGGCTCGTCGCGTCACTTCACGGTGACGGTCCATTCGATCGACGGCTTCTCGAGGCCGGTGACGTTGAGCGTCTCGGGTTTGGGGACGGGTCTGACGTGGAGCTTCTCCCGCAATCCGATCACGCCCCGGGACACAGTGGATCTGACGATCAGTGCCAGTTGCAGCGCCACCCGAGGTCCGGACTCCTTCACGGTGACGGGGACGGGAGGGGGATTCAGTCACAGCGACTCGGCCACGGTGGATGTCAAAGGCTTCTCGGTGTCCAACTCCCCGGAGACCCAGAATCTGGAGCGGGGGGCCTCGGTCCACTACACGACCACCGTGACTGTGGATTCGGGATTCTCGTCCTCGGTCCGGCTGCGGGTCACGGGGCTGCCTTCAGACGTGCCGCACGAGTGGTCCCGCACCTCGATATCGGCCACCGGGACCGCGACGCTGACCCTGAGTGCCGACACCGACACGGATTTGGATGCGATCCAGTTCACCGTGGAGGGCACCGGCGGCGGGTGTAGCGACTCGGACACCGACGAAGTGGTCGTTGTCGACTCGCCGACAGATCCGGATCCCGGGTTCGAGGTGTTGATGACGCCGGAGAGTGGGGACGTGGATCGGGGCTCGTCGCGGACCTACGACGTGGAGGTGGACCCGGAAGAGAGTTTCACGTCGAACGTGACGCTGGCCGTCTCGGGTCTGGGGACGGGGTTGACGGGGAGCTTCTCCCCCAATCCGGCGACGTCGGACTCGACACCGGCCTGGACCTCGGTGCTGACGGTCACCACCAGTTGCAATGCATCTCTGGGGTCGGACACGTTCACCGTCAGGGGTACCGGCGGCGGCGCGGCGGACTCCGATTCGGACGTCGTCGTGGTGAAGGGGTTCTCGCTGTCGCCGCCGGCGGAGAGGATACGAGTGGCGCAGGGGAGCTCGGCCGGAGACACGATCACGGTGACGCCGGATGCGGGATTCACGTCGAACGTGATGCTTGTCGGTCTCGGATCTGCCCGCGGGAGTGACGGGGACGTTGTCTCCCACGTCCACGGGTTCGGCCTCGACGCTGACGTTGACGGCCATATCGACTGCGGACCTGGGCGAGGCGGATATCACGGTGACGGGGACGGCGCACGGCTGTCCACGATCCATCATGGTGCCTATCGAGATCACGCGTCCCGCGTTCCGGGTGGCGGTCACTCCCGAGAGCGCCAACCTGCAGCGGGGCGCCACGGCCGCCTACACGGTCACGGTGACGCCGGATGATGGGTTCACGTCGAACGTGGCGCTTGCGGTCTCGGATCTGCCCACGGGCGTGACGGGCGACTTCTCCCCCAACCCGGCAACTTCGGGCTCGACGCCGGCCTGGACCTCGGTGCTGACGCTGACGGCCGCCTCGGACGCCACTCTCGGAGGGGCGGACTTCACCGTGACCGGGACCAGCGGGACTCTGAGCGCTTCGGACACGGACACGGTCGTGGTGACCAGCACACCGGCCTGCATCCTGACGCTGGACCCGACGAGCCTGCGAGTGGCGACGGGATCCTCCGGGACCGTGGCGGTCTCCGCGAGGCTGAATTCCGTGGTCGGGAGCGCCTTTTCGTTTGACCTCGGCGTCTCGGGGCTCCCCACCGGAGTGACGGGACAGTTCAATCCCGTCACGGTGACGAACAGTGATTCGGACTCGACGCTGACCCTGAGGGCGTCCTCGACGGCTCCGGCCGCATCCGGCAGTTTCACCGTCACGGCGACGGGGACCCGGGGCAGCTGCACGGGGACCGGGATGATCCAGGTCTCCAGCGCCGGGTTCACGCTCTCGGCCAACCCGACGACGGTCAACGTCGATTCGGACACGCCACAGACGTCTCAGGTGACGGTAACCGCCACGGGGGGGTTCTCCTCTGAGGTGACCCTGGGGACCTCGGGCCTGCCCGCGGGGGTGACCGGCATCTTCTCGCCCACCTCGGTGACGCCCACGACGGCGAACCCGAACCCGGCTTCCACGCTGACCGTCAGCGCCACGGCCGACGCTACGGCCGGCAGCTACGGTTTCATCATCACCGCCACGGGCGGCTCCCTGACCCGGGAGCTCCCAGCGACGGTCGTGGTGGCCGAGGCCCAGCAAACCGGCAGCTTCACCCTCTCGGTCTCTCCCGAAAGGAGGAATGTCACGAAGGGAGACCGGGGCTCCTTCACGGTGACGGTGAATCGCACCGGCGGATTCTCGGCTCCCGTGACGCTTTCCGTGTCACGCCTGTCGAGCCGCAACACCCCCTCCTTTTCGGTCAACCCGGTCCCGAATTCGGATTCGGAGAACAGCTCCCGGCTCACGGTGGTGGTCGGCGAACCAGCCAGTACCGGCAACGACCAGTTCACCATCACCGGCAGTGCGGCCGGGGTGACGGATTCCGTCACTGCCAACGTGAACGTCCGGAGTCCGGGGGCCAATGACTTCCAACTGACGGTCTCGCCCACTCGCCGCACCATCGCCCCGGACGCATCCAAAACCTACACCGTGCGCATCGCGCCGATACGCGGCCGGAACGATCCCGTCTCCCTGAGCCTGCGGGATCTGGACGCGGGATTCCGAGGCGAGTTCTCGGACGACCCCATCAACATCGGCAACTCCTCGGTCCTCACCATCACCGCCCTTGCTAACGCCGCCCCCGGCGAGGAAACCTTCATCATCAACGCCACCGCCACCCCCAGAACCGGATCGCCCACCCGCCAAGCCGTCACCGCCGTCACCGCCGTCGCCGAAGTGCCCGAACCTCCTGATTTCCAACTCTCCGTCTCGCCTGAAAGCAACACCATCGAACCAGGCGCCTTCCGGATCTATCACGTGACGGTGGACCGAAACACCAGCTTCAGCTCCGCCGTGGAGTTGAGTGTCTCCGGCCTCGGTTCGGGACTCACCGGTGGCTTCTCCAATGAATTGCTGCCGGCCGACTCAGCCACCACCTCGAACCCGACGTTCACGCTTCCCGACGGGGACGGCGATGTTCATCTGAAAGTCAAAGTCTCTGACAGTGCGACTCCGGGCAACCATCAACTCACCATTACCGGAACAGGCGGGACTCTGACCCGCACCACTACGATCAACATCGCAGTGCCCGGGCCGGATTTCTCCTTATCTGTGTTGCCCTGGAGCAGGGACGTGGCACGGGCTCCCTCGGGAGATCCAAACTGCGCAGACACACACTACTGTTCTCAGACCTACACGGTGATGGTGAATCGCCTAAGAGGATTCTCTTCGCCAGTAGAGCTGACCGTGTCTGGCCTGGGGACGGGTGTAACGGGTTCCTTTTCTCCCAGTACCGTCAATCTGGAGCGGGGCATCCTACAGTCTTCCTATCCGCCTTCCACCCTCACCATTGTCGCTAACTCAACGGTGAGTGAGGGCACGATGAGATTTACCGTCACAGGTACTAGCGGGCAGACCGTGCGCTCAACAACCGTAACAATGACGGTTTTTATTCGTCGCAACTGCCGCTGTGGAGACCCATGAGTTGCGACCTCGAGTGCAAACAGGGAGGAAACCCCATGAAGTTCAAGGCAACATCCTGCGTCATGATCGTCGTCATTTCAGGCCTGTTGCTTGAGAACTCTAACACTCAAGCTCAGAAGAAAGCGCGGTACAGGACCCACACGTTGTCTGTAAGGGATCTCTTTCATGGCCAGGATGGACCTGGTGCGCTAAATCAGACCTCGTCCAACCGGAGACGCTCGGTCATCCGGGATAATCCCGATTCAGGAGTCACCGAACTCGGCACCTTGCCAATATGGATCTTTCCCTCCTTTGCGCATGCTGCACTGGAGCCCGACTTCGGGCCACATTTAGATATCACCGGCGTGGCTGTTCCAGAGTCCAGGCTTCACTGTATCCCGGCTCTCGGCGGACAAGAATATCGTCGATTGATCGATCTGCGAACTCAGATGTGGGGCACCATCATCCGAGGTTTTCCGGAGATCGACAACTGGATCGTCGGCCCCGAACCGCATTTCTCGGTCTTCGTCGACTGCCAAGGGAATCAACTCGCAGTCAACGACTTGGTGCGATTCTTCGTCGACACTCTGGAAGAGCTGCATCCGGTCATCAAGCGCGAGAATCCGAATGCCCGTGTGATCGCACACTTCCTGGGAGATCCCTGGATCCCGATCGTGGTGCGGGGTCAACAGGTCCAGCCCAGTGCGATTCGTCGTCAGATTCGCGAGGAAATCGACCGCCGCGGCGGGCTCACGACCGACTATTATGACCAACTTGCGGAGCAGCTGGATCCCAGTCTAGTCGAGGATCGGTCCCTCGATTATATTCCGCCGATCGATTTCTCCTCTGGGTCAGAATCCGAAAACGAAGAATCTGCCCAGACCAGATCGGCGGATACTTCGACTCGAAGTGCGGGATGGAATACCAAGTTCCTGGAGGAATTCCTCACGGGTACCAGCTCCGATGAGGATGGATTTGTGGAGGAATATGATCATTGGGCGGCCTGGAGAGTAGCTAGCGAGACAGTTCATCTGACCGATGATCCTGTAGTGAGCGAGCAACTACAAATCCGACTGCCTGCACCCGAGGGCCTTACTGATCCCAAAATGCATTCAGTTGGCGGAGGGGTCACGGTCGATCAGACTAATGCGCAGGGTGTGGACGTTGTGCCCGATGCGGAATTCGACATGAGTGCGGACCTGAGTGAAAAAGACCAGTGGACCGCCGTCAGTGATTTGGAGTTGACCCGCTTTCGTGGACACATCCAAAGTAGGGGAGTAAGGAGGGATCCACGATGGCAAGAAAGCAGAGACGGTATCCGCCGGAGTTCCGGCGGGAGATCGTAGGGCTGGTGCGCTCGGGGCGATCGCCGGAGGCACTGGCGGGGGAGTTCGAGCCCTCGGCTTCGGCGATCCGGAAGTGGGTCAAGCAGGCCGATCTGGACGAGGGGCACCGGAGC